>CAWCRW010000001.1:0-143381 GCA_963798035.1 uncultured Acidobacteriaceae bacterium
ATGGTCGGGGAGAGAGGATTTGAACCTCCGACCCCCTGGTCCCGAACCAGGTGCTCTACCAGGCTGAGCCACTCCCCGACATTTTATGGAGGCGAATCTGCGGGCGCTGCCTGGTGCGTTCGTCCCGTAAATGCGCTCCGACTAGTTTAGCAGAAATAGCGAGGTTCCCGGCGGGCCATGGAGTCGCATGGGGCGGCCGACGCAGACCCGCGGTTCGCAAGAAAAAGACGGTCCCGGAAAAAACAGACCCACGCCCGACGAGAGAGTGGGTCTGTTCTTTCCAACAACAAAACCAAAAACTGCTAGGGTTTGGGCGCTTCCGGAGCGGCGCCAGGGAAAATGCCCTCGAGCGGCTCCCGACGTTTCTGTTCCGCCATTGGATCGGGCAGTGGCTTACGCGGAAGCATCTGATCCCGTTGCGCAGCGTTGTAGACAAAGATCGCTTCAACGGTGGCGATCTGCTTTAGATCTTCGGGCTGCAGCCGCTCAAATACGTCCTGGTTCGAATGGTGCGTGCGGCTTTCGTAATCGAGGTCGTCCTGGATGAACTGGAATCCTGGAATGCCGACGGCGTCGAAGCTAAGGTGATCGGTCCCGCCCGTGTTGCGCATGGTCAGGGTGGTTACGCCAAGATCCTTCAGCGGCGCGATCCACTGAGCAAAAATGGGTGCAATGGCTGCGTTGCCTTGCAAGTAGACGCCGCGAATTTTGCCTGATCCGTTGTCAACATTGAAATAGCCGGAGATGAGCTTCTGTTCTGGTTTCACTTCAAGCGGCCCCGCGTAGCGTCGCATGAATTCCGGAAGGGCAACCTGATCGGGCGCAGTGGAGAGCGGAGCCGAGCCAAAGTGTTCCTTCGCGTAGCCCTTCGAACCGAAGAGTCCCTGTTCTTCACCGGTCCAAAGTGCGATCCGAATCGTGCGGCGCGGCTTGACGTCGAGTGCTTTGAGAATGCGTACCGCCTCCATCGCCACGATGGTGCCGGCTCCGTTGTCGGTTGCACCGGTGCCGGCGATCCAGCTATCGAGATGGCCGCCAAGCATTACGACTTGGTCTTTCAGCTTGGGATCGGTTCCCGGAATCTCGGCGATGGTGTCGAAGCCGTGCTCGTGCTCCCCGGTAAATTTGGTTTCAACGTTCACCTCAACGCTCACAGGCGCCTGTGCCTGGAGCAGGCGATAAAGCCGTCCGTAGCTCTCAATCGCCGCAACGACGACGGGAATCTTAACGCGGTGTTCGGCAACATAGGGCGTGCGCCCGAGGGTTGCGCCATTGTCGTCGAAAAGCGTGCCGCCCGAACCCCCGCCATTTTTCCCGTCGCGACTCGGTTCGATGACCGCCGCGACTTTTTCGTCCGCAAAGAATTGTGCGACCTTGTCGATTAGCCGGTTGCGTTCCTGGCGCGCGTGCAGACGGGCCATCATCTCAGGCGGCAGCCCGCTGGCATTGGGGCTTACCGGAAAACCTTCCAGATCCTCGAGCTCCTTATCGGTGTAGCGCTCGAAGAGGGGTTTGTCGACTGGAGGCACCTCGCGCATGGGTCCAAAAAGCACGATTTTGCCCGCAAGCTTGCCCTTGTACCTGTCAAAATCGTTGTCGTTCTGAATGTTGACGAGGACGACATCGCCGGTCACGGGGCCGGGCGTGGAAGGCGACCATGGTGTCGCTTGCACAATCAGGACAGCCGTGTCGGGAACCACCATTCGCGCCCAGGTGTTGAGTTGTTGCCAGCCCAGGCCGAATTCGCCCCAGTCCTCCAAATGAGCGTTCTCGAGTCCGATTTTGGTAAGTGTGTCACGGGTCCATTCATTCGCCTTCTTCAAGTTGGGCGAACCGGTGAGGCGCGGACCGATTCCATCCGTGAGCGCGGTGGCGAACTCCATCACATGCGACCGGTTGAGGCCCTCGTCGCGAATGCGCTGGTACATCGTCAAGTCGATTGTTTCGGTGGCGGGCTGGACCTCGGCATAAGGATCAACGGCAGCGGACGTCTGGGTCTTTGGTTTGTCCGCGGCGTACAAGGCAGCCGCAACGCACAGCAACGCTGTGGCGAGAGAACGGGAAGAATTCCTCAGCATGGGAAAGGGCTCCGGTGGGATCGGTATCAAACTGTTGATGGAATTCTAGGACATTTCCCACCTGCGCGTCGCACACAATCCCCGCCGCCTGCCGCACCAGGCTGGAGTCCGCATTCTCCGGCAAGCTCTAGTCGCTCTTGCCGCTGCTAGTCTCGACGCCCGCCGGCAGGTCAATCGCAACCAGGGCAAAGCGCGTTTTGCCATCCTTGGGTTCTTCAAATCCAACGATGTGCTGATGGCGCTTCGACCCTGCCTTCAGCTGCAACTTTCCCGAAAAATCAATCCCGTTTCCTTTTCCATTGACATTGATGTGGGTATGTTTTCCGTCATCCGCGCAAGTGAGCCCTTCCCCAGTCGTCGTGGGTGTGCCGACGGGGGCATTGTTTTCACAGGTGAGTACGTCGCCATAACGGTCGAGTGCTTTTTTGTAGAAAGCGGCGACCTTATCTTGAGAATCAGCCGAAGAATAAGAAACGGCGCGCACCCGCAACTGCCATTCTCCGAAGCCCATATGCACATCGGCGGATTGATGGTCCTGGTCGTCCTTGATGACGTCTGCGCCGGGATAGGCAGGCAAGCCGAGATCGGCGGCTGTAGTCTGGTCCGTGTTGACGTGGACGCCGCCAAATGGAGTATCGATCTGAACGGATTTGTCTTCCCCGTTGGCGTCTTTTTCTGTCCGCACCCGGCAACCGTCCAGCCACACAACCAGCGCAAGACCTGCGACTAAAAGCGAAACTCTCCGCATCATGGCATTCGCCCTCTCTCTGTCTTCATCGTCTCTATGGAATACGGTGCAACAGGGCAATCGGTTCCTTAAAGTGCACACTCTTCAAGCCAAGCATCTTTTTACCACTTTTGGCTTCCGTCGGGGATAGCATCTGTGTTGGTCGCATCCAAACGATAGTGTTGGTAGTGTGCAGCGATGATTCATCCAAAGCAACACGAAGAACGGCATTCGGCACCTTCCTGCGCGGCGTTCGAGGAACGAAGCAAGGCGAATTGGGTCGAAGCCGTGCGAAAGGAACGACCCTCATGCGAACACTCGCTCTCAAGCCCTCCCGATCGCTGCGATTTGCGGCGATATCCGCAGTAACTTTTGCTCTCTTTTGCGTCACAGGATTCGCGCCGAACGACCCACCCGATCAGGCAGAATCTCTTCAGTCTCCGGCACTGTTTCCATCCAACCCAGCGGATCCGACGATTGGGCGTGGGGCCACCGCGCCAGGAGCCCGGCGTCCACAACGCGAACCCGCCGCCACCGCGTGGGAATCAGCCGGAGAATCGGAATAACGACAAAAAGGATCAGAAGAAGGACGAAAACAAACACCCCGACTAAAAGTGGTTCGAAACATTAAGGCTTGGGCCGCCGCGCAATCCGCGCCGCGGCCCGATCCATTTGCGCTCCTCGCGAATGGATCGGTATGGTTGTCCGCATGAGAGACGGGATCCTTCTGTCGCCTATCCTTTGTGGGTTTCTGGTATTTTGCGCTCCGTGTGCACTCGTCCGGCAGAGCTCGGCGCAAGCCGTTGATCGCGGGCCTGCGCCAAGCCCGATTCATATTCAAGTCCACGCAGGGCAGAGCCTTGCCCCCTACACACCCATTTGGAACTATTTTGGTGCAGACGAGCCGAATTATCTCTATGCGCCAAACGGCAAGAAGCTGCTCGGAGAACTGTCTGCACTCAGTGCGGCCCCGGTCTACATCCGGACGCATAACCTATTCACGACAGGCGATGGCAACGGCTCCCTGAAGTGGGGCTCCACAAATGTGTATACAGAGCGGCCGGACGGCACGCCGGTGTACGACTTCGCGATTACAGATCGCATTTTCGATGCCCTGGTGGAAGCCCATGTGCGACCGCTGGTCGAAATCGGCTTTATGCCGGAAGCTCTCTCCGCGCACCCAGAGCCGTACCGCCATACTTTTCCCAAGGGCGACATCTTTACGGGATGGAGCTATCCACCCAAAGAGGGTGTGGCTTGGACGAAATGGTCAAAGTTGGTAGCTGCATATACAACACATCTGAAGCAGCGCTATGGCAGCCAGACCAGCACGTGGCTGTGGGAAGTGTGGAACGAGCCGGACATTGCCTATTGGCACGGCACGGCGGTTGAATACGACCGTCTCTACGACCTGACCGCGGCAGCGATTCGTGATGTGCTGCCGGAAGCCAGAATCGGCGGTCCCGAAGCGACCGGGGTCAGCGATCACTCGGAGCCGTTCCTGCGCCAATTCCTCGAACACTGCTCCCGGGGTGTAAACGCCGCGACCGGCAAAGTGGGCGCTCCGCTCGATTTCATCAGCTATCACCCCAAGGGTCACCCGACCTTCGTAGACGGTCATGTTGTGATGAGCATGGGGACTCAATTGCGCGCCGTCGAACGCGGCATGAAAGTGATCTCCAGTTACCCGGAGTGGAAGAACACCCCGATCATTCTCGGTGAAAGCGATCCGGAGGGATGCGGCGCATGCCTCAGCGCGCAGAACGGCTACCGCAACGGACCCCTTTATGGCGTAAGCGTGACCGAAGCGACAATGCGAACCTACGAACTCGCGCGAAAATACGGGCTGACGGTGGAAGGAGCCGTCACATGGGCCTTTGAGTTCGAAAATCAGCCGGCATTTGCTTCACTGCGCGCCTTGGCAACGGACGGCATCGACAAGCCCGTCCTGAACGCGTTCCGTTTGATGGGCATGCTCGGGGGCGGTCCCGGCGGGAAGACCGTCCTTGGAAACTGGATCGCGACGGAAAGCAGCGGCGCTTTATCCCTGGAGCAGGTGGTGAAGGACAGCGTCATCGCCGCGCCCGATGTGAATGCCGTGACCACGCGTAACGGCAGCGAAGTGGACGTTCTGGTGTGGAATTACCACGACGCCGATGTAGAAGTACCCGCAGCCCATGTGCAGCTCACGGTGGATGGCCTGACGGGGAGGTCCGTAACGCTTTCCGAATTCCGCATGGACGCGGAACACAGCAATGCCTACCGGGTGTGGCAGCAGATGGGAAGTTCTCCCGAACCGACCGCGGACCAGATACGGAAGCTAGAGGATGCAGGAAAGCTGGCGGAAACCTTGCGGGATCGTCGCGTTGCCGTGCAAAAGGCTACGTCTCAGATCGAGCTCGATTTGCCGCGGCAGGGAATTGTGCTGGTTAAACTGCGGGAGAAATGATCAGTGGGTGGAGTGACCGTCTTCTTTGCTGCTTGTGGCAAAGAGGATCCCTACAAAAAAGACGATAACGATAATCGGTACGACGAAATACGGGGAGGTTAGGTCCATTGGGGGTGGCTCCGTAGTCGTAAGAGTATCAAATCGACCGTCGGCCCGCGTAAAAAATCACACAAAGGAAATCACCTGAAGGTAACGTAGGCTCAGCGGGACATCTGCGCCAGCTTGCACACCTGCAAGCAGTTATGCACAGCTCTCTGCTTGCAGGCGACGATCTTCTTACGAAGTTCTACGGCTTCGGACCGCCTTCCGGATAGTCCACTCGGATGGTGAGAATTTCGTAGGGATGGATTGGCACTTTGACCACGTCGCCCGCCAAAGGAAGCGGACTGCCCTCCGGCGTTTCCATCATATTTGTTACGGTCGCAGCCGAAGCACCCGGCGGCACATGGAACTCGGCAGTCGAATCCTTTCCGGCCCATTCATAAGCTCTCAGGATGAGTCCCTTTGCGTCTTCGGCCTTTTTGACCGCGGTGAGGACCACATTCTCCTGGGCAACCGACGCGAATGAATGCTCGGCCGGCAGGGTTCCTGGGTGCGCCGTGGTCACCGTTGCCGCCAGCGGGTAGTTGTACTCAAATCCGTGGCGCACGGTCATTGCGTCCATCCAGGTGCCCGCATGTGGATAGAGCACGTAATGGAAATGATGATGACCACGGTCGGCGTCCGGATCGGGCCAGGTGGGCGAGCGGAGCAGGGTAAGGCGAAGCAGATTGCCCACTGCGTCGTAACCGAACTTGGAATCGTTGATTACGCTGAGGCCGTGCGTGCCGTTGCCAAGGTCGGCCCACTGCTGCGCCGGCACTTCAAACTGCGCCTTCTCCCAGCTGTTATTGCGTGTTGTCGCGCGCTCGATCGTGCCATAGGGAATCTCATAGGTGGCAAACGGGCTAGTCGCGGAAACAGGGAAGGCAGCCTTGAGCAGAATATGCGTCTCGTGCCAATCGATCTCGTTATCGACCACCACGGCGCCGCCATCGGCCGCGAGGCTGAAGGTCTGCACGAACTTCGAATTCTGCCAGTGCCGCGTGACCCGGATGCCGGGCTCAGCCGTCTTTAGCAGCTCCACCGAATCCGCATGATCGATCGTCATGGGCGCAACATCGAGCGTGCCTGGATCGATGTTCCACGCGTCATAGTCTTTCGGCGTGTCCTTGAAGAACTGCAGTTGGTTGCCGCAGCCGCCCTTCGCAAAAGTCTCGAAGCCGGACTTCTTGTCAGAAAGGCTGGTAATGCAGCCCGTCTGCTTATCGACTGTCACGCGCAGGATCCCGCTTTCCAGCGAAATCGAATCTCCCGTCTCTTTCGCGGCCACGTCGCTCTCATCTGCTTTTGCCGCGCTCTTACCCGTCCCAACCCAAACCACTTTGTAGCCGAGAGCAGGCACATGCAGAACGTGCAGCCGCACATCGGAAACACCGGTTGCCGGGTCCGTTTTGGTCTCGATGATCTGGGCTCCCGTCGCGGAATTGACAGGTTTGCCGGTTTGCACATGCACGCTGATTTCGCCCGATCGCTCCCAGCCGAGCGGGTTGTAAACCACGACGGGCGTTCCACTGCCCTCTGTCTTAATCCGTTCGTCGAGAGTCTGCAAAGCGCCGGAAGAAATTTCGTTGGTCGACCAGCGCACAACGTCGTAATCTTTCTGCGCGTCCTTGTAGATCACGCCGATGCCGGAGCCGGCTGCAAGATCATGGAACTGGTTGAAGAGGACCTTTTTCCAGTCTTCAGTCAGTTCGCTGGCCGGATATGGATCGCCATCAAGCCATGCCAGGGAAGCCCACTTTTCCGCATTCAGCGTCTCGATCGAACTCTCGCGCATGTTGCGTTTGTGATTGGCCTGCGTGGTCATCACGCCGCGGTGATACTCGAAGTAAAGTTCGCTCTTCCACGTAGGAATCGAAACTTTGCCTTCGACGGCAGGAGGCGCTGTGAATCCCTTCGCAATCGATTGGTAGTTCCACTCTGGACTCTCCGGCGCGATCTGTTTTTCCACCGAAGAGAAGTAGGTCTGCGCGATGCCGAACTCCATTTTCGGCATCACTTTTGGAGGAGTCGAGGGATCGGCCCAATGAAAGCCCTCGTCCAGAATTGCGCGTGTGGGACCGCCGCCATGATCGCCGATGCCGTAGAGGTCCATCATCTCGGTCATGCCTGTGGCCCGCGTCCGTGCCGTGGCCAAATCGTAGGAGAGGCGCACAGGGTTCAAATTGTCGTTCGCATAGTCATGGGGGAAATACGCGAGAACCTTTGATCCGTCGGGCGACTCCCACCAGAACAGCTTGAACGGAAGTTGATTCGTGTCGTTCCAGGTCATCTTCTGTGTGACGAAATAATCGACGCCGCTCTTTTTATAGATCTGTGGCAGCTGCCAGGTGTAGCCGAAGGAATCGGGATTCCATCCAATGCGCACGTCGACGCCATAGGCCTGCTGGTACCAGCGTTTGCCTACCAGCAGTTGGCGGACCAGCGATTCGCCATCGGGCATGTTCAAATCCGGTTCCACCCACATGCCTCCAACGATTTCCCATCGGCCTTCCTTGATGCGTCGCGCAATCTCGGCATTCATGTCGGGATACTTCTGCGCCATCCACTCGTTGTAGGCCGCGGCCGATTGTGTGTAGGTATATTGCGGGTACTCATACATGAGCTGCAGCGCGGTGCCGAAGGTACGTTTCACCACGTCCACCGTCTCGGTCCAGGGCCACAGCCAGGCCGCATCAATGTGTGAGTTTCCGGTGAGATGGAATGTCGCGGTCTGCAGCAGAGGCAACAGGCCTTCGAGTTTGCTGTGCGACGCACGAAGGCTCGCATCGAATCCGGCTTGATCGTGCGCATCCAAGGCTTTGAGGCTTACCTCGGCGATCGCGCCATTCAGCGTGTTCATATTGCTCTCGTCGTTCCGCGGCGCGAGCGAAGGCACGAGCAGTGTAGCGGAAAGAAACTCGAGGCGCAGATCCTCGGGATTGGGACGGCTCTCAGGGAAGTCAATCTTTAAAGTCGCTCCGCGCACGTTTTTCTTGTCCACGGTGTGCAGCAGCTTGATCGCGACCGTGACCTTGTCACCGGGCTTAGCGCTGTCGAAGAGGATGACCGGTTCAAGATCGTCGCCCAGCGCGACGCGGCGGCCGTTGAAGTACAGAATCTCCGGCATTGGCCCATTGGCTTCGGCGTGAAACTGGAACCAGATGCGCGAGCCTGTCAGGTCGTAACCGCTCAGCGTGTCGGGCACGGTATACGTCTGACGGAACCAGACCGCATCATTGGGAGCATCGCTGCGGGGAGTGATGGTCTGCCACGAACTTTCATCGACGCCGACTGCTTCGCCGTGCGCCAGGTCGCCGGAATGCATCTTCCAAGTGCCATCGGGCAATTCGTGCAATGCGGAAAGCCGCGCAATCACGGTCTGGGATTGCTGTGGCAAGGTGGCATCGATTTTTGCGGCGTCTTCGGCCGACTGTGCGTGGACAAGTGTCGTTGAGACCACGAGTCCGCATAGGGCCACAAGGCAGGCAAGGACAAAAGACAAATTCAGGCGGCGTTGGCCGAATTTCACGTCGACGGTCATGGTGTTTCGCTCCCCGGAAAATCTTACGGCATGCGGCGACGAAATGGTAACGATTCCATGTTTTTGTTTCGAGGATCAAAAATGCCCGGCGGCCGACTCACCGAGAGCTTTGTGATGGTCGACTGCTCAGGCCCAGCCGCCATCCACGATATAGCTCTGGTTAGTAATGGCTCTCGAATCGTCCGCGGCCAGGAAAAGGACCAGGCGAGCGACGTCGTCGGGGAGGATGTCCCGCTTCAGCGCCTGGTTCGCCATGATCTCGGCCTTGTATTCCGGCGTGTAAACCAGGAGCTTCTGCTTCTCCGTCACAATGGCGCCGGGAAGAACCGCGTTGACGCGAATCCCGGCCGGCCCGAGTTCATGTGCCAGCGTCCGCGTCAGCCCGACAATTGCAGCCTTGGCCGTGCCGTAGACGGGCACGCCCGTCGACGGGATCATCCAGCAAATCGACGACATATTGATAATTGATCCGCGCCCCGCGGCGCGCATCGCCGGCAAAATAGCCTGGGCCATAAAGAAATGGGGCCGCAGGTTGAGCGCAATAGAGTTGTCCCAGAACTCCGGCGTGACATCCTCGATCGTGTGGCGCTGGTCGTTGGCGGCGTTGTTCACGAGCACATCGACGGTGCCAAGCGTATTCAGCACGCGTTTCACCGCAGTTTGCAGTGCCGAGATGTCCGCCAGGTCGCAGTGAAGAAAGTGTGGCTTCGGACAACCCTCACGGCCAAGCGATTCCACAAGCTTCTGTCCGGGTTCATCCTGGATATCGAGGAAAGCGACGCGCGAACCTTGGCGGGCAAAATGGCTCACGAGGGATTCGCCTATCCCTGTGGCACCGCCGGTAATGAGAACGGCGCGATTCCGCAGGCTAGGATAGCTTGCAAACTGCGAATGCGACGAGGTTTGCGATTTTGGGACAGGCTCTTTCGGCATGGGTTCGCAGAAGTCGGACCAAGTATAGAGCGGGACGCTTGGGAGGCGCCAAAGCCCGTTCAATCTGCCCCTAGCCCAAACGTTTCATTATGCGATACATCGTCTCCAAGTTGCTCTGGAAAAGCGCATACTGGAGGTGACCGTGTGTGCCGGGATTCTTCCCCTTGGCCTGCTCTGGCAGTTAGACTTGCAAAGGCCAACTGATTCTGGAGGGCGCTGGAACCGTCCAGCAAAATCGATTGAACTGCACAGAAGAGCCGGCAGCGGCCTGAGCGAGGATCGACTGAATCCTTTGAGCACGCCCTGAGCGTGGCGTGTATCGACAAAGCGGTATACCTGCCGACACGGTTTTTGGCGCAATGCGTGACTGACAGGAAGAATCCGTACTTGGGCTTCGGCCCGGCGTCAAGCTGAAGAAAACAAAAAGGAAGAGCACAGGGGGAACTATGGCGGAAGCAGCTCGTTATCCAGGGATCCGGGTCACTGCGAACGGCAATCAACTCGTCAGCTACCACACCGAGACGCGCATTGCCGATGCCGGTGTCTTCTATCCAATTACGCCTTCCACGGAGGGAGGCGAGCTCTTCCAACAGGCCTACGCCGAGGGCCATCTGAACGTATTTGGCGGCAATACGATCGCCATTGAGACCGAGGGGGAACACGCGGCCCAGGGCGGCGCCATTGCCCACTCGGTGTGCGGCAAGCGTGTGGTCAATTTCACCTCGGGGCAGGGCGTTGTCTACGGCGTTGAGCAGTACTATCACGCGCCTGGCAAGGGTTCCACGATGGTGCTGGAAGTGGGCGCCCGCGCGCTCACCAAGCACGCACTGAATGTGCACTGCGGCCACGACGACATTTATGGTGCTCTCGACACCGGCTGGATCATGCTTTTCGGCAAGGACGCGCAGCAGGCCGCCGACCAGGCCCTGATTTTGCGCCGCGTGACAGAACAGAGCCTGACTCCGGGCATGAACATCATGGACGGCTTCCTCACCAGCCACCTGGAGCGCACCTTCTATAAGCACGAGTCGGAGCTGATCCGCGAATACCTCGGCGCGCCCGACGACATCATTGAGTGCCCGACCGAAGCGCAGCGCGTGTTGTTTGGGCCCACACGGCGCCGTGTGCCGAAGATGATGGACCTCACCAACCCGATCTTGCTCGGGCCGGTGCAGAACCAGGAACACTACATGAACGGCATCGTCGCGCGCCGCAACAATTTTGCCGAGCCGATTCTTCAATTCCTCGAAGAAGCCTATGAAAAATTTGCGGAGCTGACCGGGCGGCGCTACGGTCTCATCAGCAAGTACAAAACCGACGACACCGACACCGTGTTTGTGTCGCTTGGTTCGGCAGCGGAGAACATCGAAGCCGCGGTTGACTACCTTCGGGCAACCCGCGGCGTGACCGTCGGCTCGATCCATGTGAACGTGATTCGCCCCTTCCCTGAGGCGGCAATTATCGCTGCGCTCAAAGGCAAGAAGAACGTCATTATCCTCGAGCGGACCGACGAAGCGCTGGCCGGCGACAATCCGCTGGGCCGCGACATTCGCACCGCCCTGTCGAAGGCGATTCAGTATGAAGGCCACCCGGCGGCGGAAGGTCTCCCGGTACTGGCCATGGACGAAGTGCCGCACATTTATTCGGGCACATACGGCCTGGGCTCGCGCGATTTCCGGCCCGAGCACATTATTGGTGCGTACGAGTTTGCCACTGCGGGCCGCGCGCGCAAGGACGGGAAGACAGCCAAGGACGGAGTGAACTTCATCGTCCTCGGCATCGACCACCCCTATGCGGTCGTAGCCGACGAAACGCCTTCGCTCCTGCCCGAGGGGGCGGTGGCCGTGCGTTTTCACTCCATCGGCGGATGGGGCGCCATCACCACCGGCAAAAACCTCGGTGCGATTCTTGGCGATCTCAACGATCTGCTCTACGAGCGCGACGGTCTTGTGGACGACAAAGGCAACCCCAAAGAAGTGATCCACGTTAGCGCTAACCCGAAGTACGGTTCGGAAAAGAAAGGCGCGCCGACCAGCTACTTCATGGTCGCGGCCAAAGATCGTATTCGCGTCAATTGCGACCTGCGGCACGTGACGGTGGTTCTCTGCTGCGACCCCAAGGCTTTCACCCATACCAATCCGCTCGACGGCATCCAGGAAGGCGGAAGCCTCCTTTGGGAGTCGGATGCCGAGGGCGAGCGCGCGTGGGAGAACTTGCCCCTGTGGGCCCGCAAGCAGATCATCGACAAAAAAATTCGCGTATTCACGCTGCCGGGCTTTGAGATTGCGCGCAAAGCAACCGACCGCGGCGACCTGCAGTTGCGCATGCAGGGCAACGCATTTCTCGGCGGATTCTTTGCGGTCAGCAGCCTTCTGAAGGAGTTTGGCATCACGCAGGAGCAGTTTCGCGATGTCGTCCACAAGCAGTATGTGAAAAAGTTCGGCAAGATGGGCGACGCCGTCGTCCAGTCGAACATGGAAGTCATGATCCAGGGCTTCGAGCGCGTCAAGGAAATCAAAATCGGTGAGTTGAGCGCGATCGATCACTCTTCTCTGCGTGGTGTGGCGCTGCTCCCCATCGTCGAAATGGCGACCGTTGGGTCTGGTGGCTGCAGCACGGGCGGCTGCCGGTCGACCCCAATTCCCGCTGGCCAAGGTCCGCGCACTCCCATCAGCAGCATCACAGCGTTCGACTCTGAGTTCCGGTCCCACTTTGGATACGACCAGCCTGCCACGCCGCTCGCTGCAATGGGCGTAATCGCCGCCGCCACTGGCGACACGGCATCGAAGTATGTAGCCCGCCGCGAAACGCCACTCTATATCGCCGAAAACTGCACGCAGTGCATGGAATGCATCTCGGTCTGCCCGGATACTGCGCTGCCCAATACATCGCAAGACCTGGGCACGGTGCTGACGATGGCCGTGTCGCGCTACGTGGGGGACCAGGCAGAGCGCAGCAAGATGCTGGCGAAACTGCCCGAAATCGAAAAGCAAACGCGGACCCGCATGGTAGCCGAGATGAAGACCGGCACGTCCCTGCAGACGATCATTCGCGAAGTGACAGAGTCTGTCGATGGCTTCTCGACCGAGGCGAAGACGCAGTTCTACAACATCATTGACAAGGTCCCGATGGCCTATCAGAAGGTGAATGCCATCTTCTCGTCGCCGGAGCGGAAAGCGCCGGGCACAGGCGGAATCTTCTCGATCTTCGTCTCCGACTTGTGCAAGGGCTGCGCAGCTTGCGTCACGGCGTGCGGCGATCACCAGGCCCTGAAGATGGTCCAGGAGACAGAAGAAGTGAATGCCGAACACGAGACCGGTACGGCTTTCCTGAATCTTCTGCCCGACACTTCGCAGAAATACTTGGGTCTGTACAACGGCGCGAATCCCGCGGATTCAAAGACTGCGACACTGCGCAACATGCTCATGGTGCGTACCAACTACGACGCGCTGGTGGCGGGCGATGGTGCCTGCGCAGGGTGCGGCGAGAAGAGTGTTCTGCGTTCGATTGCAGCGGTCACCGAAGCCTACATGCGCCCGGTCTACCACGCCAAGAGCGATCGCCTGGTGGCCAAGGCTGGCCAACTCGAGAAATCCGGCGAGGCGCGTCTTGCCGCTCTGAAAGAGAGTAACCCCGCGGAATACAAGTTGCTGCGACAGGCAATCGAGCACCTGGTGATGGGTCTCGGGGGCGAAGACGATGCCGATACAGCCGCGCGCATCAAGGCGTATGAAGCCCAGCATGGCGCGATCACCGATGCGCAGCTTGTGGAAGCGATTGCCGCGGTGCTGTTGACCGAAGCATTCAATCACAAGAGCCTGCAGCCGATTGACGGACGCCTTGCCAACGGCATGAGCGTGATGGCGATGGCGGCGCATACCGGCTGCAACACGGTCTACGGTTCAACGGCGCCCAACAACCCCCACCCCTATCCGTGGATGAACTCGCTCTTCCAGGATGGCGTCACAGTCGGTTGGCTGATGGGCGAGAGCTTCATCGTGGATCACGCGCGCCGGTCCGTGTTGCCCGAACGTCTGGCAGACATCCTGATGACGCGCGATGCCAAGGTGATCAGCGATCGCGAGTATTACGAGTTCACCCACTTTACCGACGCGTTGATGACCGACCAGGAAATCGTCGAACTGCCCAAAGTCTGGGTGGTCGGCGGCGACGGCGGCATGGGGGACATCGGCTATCAGAATATGTCGAAGGTGATCCTGCAGAACCGGCCCAACGTGAAGACGCTGATGCTCGACACACAGGTCTACTCCAACACCGGCGGGCAGAACTCTGA
The DNA here is from genome assembly GCA_963798035.1 of uncultured Acidobacteriaceae bacterium. GTDB lineage: Bacteria > Acidobacteriota > Terriglobia > Terriglobales > Acidobacteriaceae > Telmatobacter. The sequence continues at coordinate 14,107 of CAWCRW010000001.1, forward strand.
TTCGACTCCGATGCTGGGCGGCAATGACATGAACGTGTTCGGCTCCGCGACCCAGGGCAAGAACACCGAAAAGAAGACCGTCGCGGAAACCTTCCTCGCCGGGCACGGTTCGCCCTTCGTGGCGCAGGTTTCGATGGCCAACGCACCCAAGCTCTACCGCGCGATTCTCGACGGGCTCGAATATCGCGGCACCATGTTCCTGCAGTGCTTCACCACTTGCCAGCCGGAACACGGCGTGCCCGACGATATGGCTCTGCATCAGGCACAGCGCGTGCGTGACTCGCGTGGAGCGCCGGAGTTTGTCTTCAATCCGCGGCTTGGCGAAACCTATCAGGAAGCGCTGGACGTGAAGGGCAACCCGTCGATCGATCTTGACTGGTACGAGACCAAAATCAAGTCGACCGGCGAAACGCTACGCTACACGGTGGCCCACTGGTGCACGACGGAAGCGCGCTTCCGGAACCACCTCAAGAAGCTCAAGCCGGAACAAGCCGAAAAGCTGATTCCGCTGGATAACATGCTGGTGCGCATTACGCAGCAGGATGTTGTCTATCGGCGCTACTTGAATCCCTCGCACCGCGCCTTCATTCCCGACTTCGGCGTCTTCATCAAGTATGAAGACAACGGCAAGATCGAGTATCGTGCGCTTTCCCGTCAGCTGGTGCTGTTCTGCGTGGAGCGGCGCAAGGCGTGGCGGATGTTGCAGTCGAAGGCGGGCATCGTCAACAAGGAGTATGCGGCGCAGAAGGCGATTCTTGCCGAAGTAGAAGCAGGCAAGTTGCCGCTCGATGAGCTCTTTGCACGCGGACACGAGCTCCTCAAGGAGCGCCTGGCCGGTCCGGTTCCGGTTGCGGCGAACGCCTGATACAAGCAGAAAGCAGCAGACACGAAAGGCGAGCCCCTCGGGCTCGCCTTTCGTGTTATTCCGTTCAAAAACGCATTGTCCTCAGCTAACCGTAATACTGTTCACTTAAGCAAATATGTGGCATTCTGTATAGTACGGGGACAGGAGGCCATAGTTGGCGCGTACGGTTGCGGAACTTCCTCCGGGTGCACGGATCACGGACTACATCAGTCTTGGCGTCATCACTAAAACATTTCCCGATTCGGCGATCGGTTCGGTGCTGGCCCGGACGGGCAAGGCCAGCGTTCGTCAGCGCGACCTTCCAGCGCAGGTGGTTGTTTACTATGTGATCGCTCTGGCTCTGTACATGCAGTCCTCCTATCGCGAGGTCTTGCGTTGTCTTCTGGAAGGAGTACAGTGGCTCCGCGATCCATCGGCTGGTGTACGGGTGGCAGGCAAGTCGGGCATTTCGCAGGCTCGCACGCGGTTGAGCTGGGAGCCTTTGCAGCAGTTGCACGACGAGCTGGTAAAGCCGATCGCAGTGCGCAGTACACGGGGGGCGTGGTATCGAAGTTGGCGGCTGGTAAGCGTGGATGGCAGCAGTTTCGATGTGGCCGATGAAAAGGTCAACGAAGATGCCTTCTCCCGTCCCGGAGCCAGCCGTGGGGCAAGCGCCTATCCCCAGATCCGTTTTGTATCCCTGGTAGAGAACGGCACCCATGTACTGTTTGGCAGCCAGATGGACAGTTGCCGGACGGGCGAGATCACATTGGCCAAAGCAGTACTTCCCAGCTTGAAAAAGGGCATGCTTTGCCTGGCTGACCGCAACTTTTTTGGATTCGAACTATGGAAACTGGCGCGAGGAACAGGCGCGGATCTGCTTTGGCGGATGAAAAAGAACATGCGTATGGCCCGTGAGAAGCCCCTGCCCGATGGTTCGTATCTCAGCCATGTGTACCCTTCGGAGCGGGACTGGCGGCACAAAACCAACGGGATAGCTTTGCGGGTCATCGATTACCGCCTGGAGGGAATCGAGGGCGCTGAGCCCATTTATCGACTAGCTACAACCATCCTCGATCCCGACAAGGCTCCTGCCGAAGAACTGGCTGCCCTCTATCACGAACGCTGGGAGATAGAAACTGCGTTCGACGAACTCAAGACACATCTGCGCGGCGCCAAGATCGTGCTGCGCAGCAAAACTCCCGATCTGGTGCGCCAGGAGTTCTACGGCCTCATGATGGCCCACTTCGCCATTCGCGGTCAGCTAACTGCCAGATTTCTCGACAGGGGATCGATTTGATTGCGGTCAGCGCTGCGAAGCGTGCGGGAAGAGCCATCAAGCGGCTTGAGATCGGCTTGGCGACAGGTTCGGCAAGTACGCGGAGAGGCTCATTGCAGATCGATGCCTAATTTGTCGCATAGCTCTGCCAGGCCGATTCCCGGGTTCGTGTGAAAGAGTTGTTTGGTCGCGGTGGAGACGTTCAGCAGCGCAGCGCGTCGAAGGCTCGTGCGTAAATCTGCTTCCACGGATAGGTGGAGCTGAGTTCCAGCCACACGCGTCGGGCGCTGATGCGTACCAGGGCGCCGATTTTGAACAGCTTGAGCCGGATCGTATCCACCTGCGCCTCGGCCCACTCGGTGCCCTTCAGCGCCAGCCGCCTGAGCGCTTCGACCAGCGTATAAGCCAGCGCCGACAGGTACAGCCGGAGCTGATTGCCCTTCATTTCTTCCGTCGAGAGGCGATAGGCGAACAGGCACATCTGCTCCTTGATGCGGTTCTCCATCTCGCCGCGCTGGCAGTAGAACTTCTCGTATAACTCGCGCGCCGCCCACTTATCCGGAGTTATCGAAGTAACCACGAAGCGCGGGTTTTCGCCTTTGTCCAGATACTCGGCCTTGGCAACTACGCGCCTCGCCCGCGCCCAGCTCTTGTGCGTTTGATAGTCGAACTCGGTAAAGACACGCGCTGCCTTGCCGGTCTCGGCGTGCTCGAGCTTGGCCTCGTGCATCTGCTTGCCGACGATCTTCTGAAGCCGGCTGTTGCGCGCCAGACCGAACAGGAAGTCCACGCGGTTCTCTTCGGCCTCGCACCAGGCCATCAGTTCCTCGCGACAGAAACCCGAGTCGCCGCGCAACACGATGCGCACCATGGGCCACTTGGCCCGCAACTGGGCCACGATGCGCTTGACTTCATCGAGCGCACCGGCGGCTCCGTCGATGTTGGCCGGCCTGAGCCGCGCACATAACAGTTGATCGCCCGCGAAGATATAGAGCGGCAGGTAGCAGTAGCTGTCGTAGTAGCCATGAAAGAACCGCTCCGGTTGATGACCGTGGAGCGGGATGTCGGTCGCATCCAGGTCGAGCACGATCTGCTCCGGCGCTTCGGCGTGCGACTCGATGAACAGATCGCACAACAGCGCGTCGATCTTCTCCGGCGCGTAGTCGATCTTGTGATAGCGCTTGCTGCCGCCGGGAAGTTCCAGCCGGTTGAGCGTACTTTTGCCGGCCAAGGGATCTTCCAGTTTGCGCCGGCCCGCCAGCACGGCCATCAGCGGATCGTGGCGCAACTGCTCATGATCGTTCAGGTCCTCATAGCCCAGCGCCAGCCCGTAGATGCGCTGCGAGAGCATCTCACCAAGCTGGTGCTCGACCAGAAGCGGCGAACGCCGGTCGGTGAAACAAGATGCCACGCGCTTCAGCAAACCGATCTTGCGGTCAGCCTGACGCAACAACAGCGCCCCGCCATCGGTCGACACCTGGCCCGCTGTGAAACTGGCCTCCACGCGGCGCGAAAAATGTGATGCAAACGAGAAGACTTCTTGATTACACTCTGTCATAAGAAAGGCCGCCCTTTCCGCAGCCAGAACCACGCTTCGACAACGTAGTTATGACACAGAAAAGACGGCCTTTCCAGCTATTTCCTCCTTCCCGACTCACCCAAATCGACAATCGGACTGTGAGATATGCGGGCTAACCGTTTGGAATTTCACACCGCAACGTTACCGGCTAAAGCTTACGTACTTGCGTCCCTCGTAGAGCCGAAAGCCGCCGGCAGGATCGCTTGTCACTTGCAGCGGCACGGGACGTTTGATGTCCGGGTCGGTAGAAGAGCTGATCGTAAGAAGATCGTGCGCGCCGATGTCGGTGACGACAAACTTATCATTCGGAACGAAACCAACCCCGTAGATTCCCGCGGGAAGCCTCTGGCCACCAAGTTTGATCGGAGCCTCGGTGATGAAATATGCCTGGTACTTTGCCTGCACGTCGCTCGAGTAGCCGCTGGTGTCCACCAGGGTCGCCAACAAATAATAGCCGTCGGCAAACTTCACACCGCCGGAGTTCCGCAGCTGGGTTGGAGCGGATTGGGCTTTGTAGTAGACGGACGCCGGAAGCAGCTTCTGCGTATCTGCGGGCTTCAGGACCACATCGCCCTGGGCGAACATCCGCACTGGCGAGGCCAGCACAGCCAACGCCAGTGCCGCCGCACCGGCCAATTTACCCATAGCTTGCAATTTCATCGGAATATGCCTCGGATGCTTCTTAACGGGTCCGAGTATACCGTATTGCTCTTCTTCGAGTATCCACAAACTTCAAGACGAAGTGAGCGAAGTCCTTCAGAAGACACGCGCTCGCGAGCGCCCGCAATGCGTAAATCGCCGCAACGGTACTCTCAGAAATGCACGACTCCCGGCGTATAATCGGGCCCATGGCGGCGATTGCGCAAACCGGCATAACATCGGAAACCGAGTTGAAGTTGCGCGCACTCGAAGAACGCCTGCGTGCCCTCGGCAGCGTGATGGTTGCCTACTCAGGTGGTGTCGACTCGGCGTTTCTTGCGGCCACTTCGCATCGCGTCCTCGGGGACCGCATGTTGGCCGTGCTAGCCGACTCCGCGAGCCTGGCACGGCGCGACATGGAACAGGCACAGGCCTTCGCGCAATCGATCGCAATGCCGTTGCGTGTGATCCAAACCGGCGAACTCGAGAAGCCTGAATACCAACGCAACGACTCCGACCGCTGCTTCCATTGCAAGACCGAGCTCTTTGCGGGCATGAAGTCCTTGGGCGCCGAGCTGGGCTTCACCCACATCGCCTATGGCATGAATGCCGATGACACACGCGACTTTCGCCCCGGTCAGCGCGCTGCACAGCAAAACGAAGTCCTGGCCCCGCTGGCCGATGCCGCCCTCACGAAGCAGGAGATTCGCGCTTTGGCCAAGATCGCGGGCTATACGCTTTGGGATCGCCCCGCCGCACCGTGCCTTTCGTCGCGTGTGGAATACGGCCGCACCGTGACCCGCGAGGTGCTCGAGCAGGTAGAGCGCGGCGAAGAGAGCCTGCGCCAACTGGGCTTCCGTGAGTTTCGAGTGCGCCATCACGGTGAGCTCGCTCGCGTGGAGATCGCTCGCGCAGAACTGGAACGCGTCCTCAGCCTGGAAATGCTCGACCGCATCACCGCGGAACTGCGCAAGGCCGGCTTTCAGTACGTCACACTCGACACAGCAGGCTTTCGTTCCGGCTCCATGAATGCAGTTCTTCCCGTCGAGATCCTCTCGCGGCGCGGCGCCTGACCGACCATTTAGAATTCAAGTTCGATGCGCATTGGATACCTTGAGTGCTTTTCGGGCATTAGCGGCGACATGCTGCTTGGCGCGCTGGTCGATGCCGGCGTCCCTTTCGACACCCTTGTCGAGACGGCTGCATCCCTAAACATTGGCGCGCATCTGGAGATGCGCAAAGTCAGTCGTGGCGGCATCGCGGGAACCAAAGTCGACGTCTTTTCGCCCGACACGCCAGTTGCAGAACACGCGCATGCACACGGAGACGATCCTGCGCACAGCCACGAACAAAGCGAGCATTCGCGTGCACCCGGCATTGCGCATGAGCATACACACTCTCACACCCATGCGCACACACACGACGGCGAACATGGGCATACCCACGACCACCCGGTCGTCGGCGAGCACGCTCACGAACATACACATCGCCACGAGCATCATCGTTCGTTATCGACGATCCTGGGTATCATCGCTTCCGCACATCTGCCGCCTGACGCGAAAGAGCGTGCCAGCCGCGCCTTTCAACTGCTCGGCGAGGCAGAATCTGCAATTCACCAAATCCCCTTGGAGTCTGTCCATTTCCATGAGGTCGGCGCCGTCGATACGATCGTCGACATTGTGTGCGCCGCCGTCGGATGTGCGTCTCTCGGCGTAGACCGCTGGCTGGCATCTCCGCTCAACGTCGGTAGCGGCACGGTTGAATGTGCGCATGGGACGCTGCCTGTGCCGGCACCCGCAACTCTCGCCCTGCTCGGCGATGCGCCGATCTACTCTGCCGGTCCACCGATGGAGCGCGTGACGCCGACAGGCGCCGCCATTTTGCGCATGCTCGAAGTGCAATACGCCCCACTCCCTGCCATGCGGGTGGCGGCCTCTGGGTACGGGGCCGGTGGACGCGATACGCCAGGCCAGGCCAACCTGGTGCGTCTCCTCGTGGGCGAAGAAACAGCTATGCAGGAAACCGCGGTCGAGCCGCTGGCGGTGATCGAAACAGTCGTCGACGATTCCAGTCCGCAACTCATCGCCTACGTCAGTGAACTGCTGCTCGAAGCAGGTGCATGGGACGTCTTCCGCGCCACCGTGCAGATGAAGAAGGGCCGGACCGGCGTGCAACTCACAGTGCTTTGCAGCCCCGACCTCGTGCCTCCGCTCCGCGAATTGATTTTTCGCGAAACCACCACCATTGGCCTGCACTGGCGGCTTGAAAACAAGGCCTCGCTGGCGCGCGAATTTGCCGAAGCGCAGACTGCATGGGGTCCGGTGCGCATCAAGATTGCCCGCTGGCCCTCCGGCGAAGTCGCAAACGCCGCGCCGGAGTACGAAGATTGCCGAGCGTTGGCCCGCAAGCATTCCGTTCCCTTGAAGCAGGTGATGCAGGCCGCCATGCGCGCTTTCGCGGCGGGGCACGCAAAGAAGGAGATGCGGCCATGAATCGCCTGCAGATCGAATCCCTGCTCAAGGACGTCAGCGAAGGTCGCACCGGCGTGAACGACGCCCTCGAGCGCCTCAAGGATCTGCCCTTTGAAGACCTCGGCTTCGCCAAGCTGGATCATCACCGCGCGTTGCGAACCGGGATGCCCGAAGTGATCTTTGCCGCGGGAAAGACGACTGCACAAGTGGCGACAATTTTCACCCGCATGGCCAAAGCCGGCGGCAATGTTCTGGCCACACGCGCATCCGCAGAGGCGTTTGCTGCGGTCGCTGTCCTCGAGCCCATAGCCATCTATCACGAAGCAGCGCGCGCCATCACCCTTGCGCAAGCGCCGGTCAAGCCTGGCAGGGGAACGGTGGCTGTGGTTTGTGCCGGTACTAGTGATCTGCCCGTCGCCGAGGAAGCCGCCATCACCGCGCGCCTGATGGGAAACACGGTCGAACTGATTGCCGATGTCGGCGTCGCGGGCATTCATCGATTGCTCGCTCAAAAGCAATCGCTGCAAACTGCGCGTGTGCTCATTGTTTGCGCCGGGATGGAAGGCGCCCTTCCGACCGTCGTTGCCGGACTGGTAAATGCACCGGTGCTGGCTGTGCCGACGAGCGTCGGCTACGGCGCTTCGTTCGGGGGCGTGGCTGCACTGCTCGGAATGCTCAACACCTGCGCGCCCAACGTATCGGTCGTCAATATTGATAATGGGTTCGGCGCTGCCTGTATCGCCTCCCTGATCAATCACATGGAATAAAGCAATCGGCCGACCGGCGGGGTTTCCAGATCCTCTCGTTGCAAGAATCCCCGCATAGAATCCGCTCAAAGTGATCACGATCACTGTTCTGGCGCGTTAGAAAGCGAATCATTACATCCGAAATAGAAACTCTCTTGCGCGAATGCTGCCTGTCACGCAGCATCAGGTCTTTTGGTGTTTCTACTTTGCGCCGCCCCATCGGGCGCGGCGCCAGGGAGATTCGTGGCCCCTTCCAGATTGCCAGCCTTGCGTCGCGTTTCGCAGATTGCGTTTCTGCTGCTCTTCGTTGGGTTGCTCGTCTTCACTTCGTTGCGTTCCACGTCGGGCGGCACCGCCGACATCCATCTGCGCGCCCCGGTCCGACTGTTTTTTCTCCTCGATCCATTGGTCGCCATCACCAACGCGTTGGCCAGCCACGCACTCTACCGCGGACTGATTCTTTGCCTCGTCATTCTCATCCCCACACTCTTCCTGGGCCGCTTTTTCTGCGGCTGGATCTGCCCCATGGGGACTCTGCAGCATTTCATCGGCAATATGCCGTCCGAATCAAAACGCGGCAAGCAGCGCATCGAATCGAATCGCTATAAACGCTGGCAGACTTTCAAATATTTGGTGTTGCTCGCAGGACTGGTCGCCGCGCTCTTTGGCTCCATGGCGATCGGCTGGCTCGATCCCTTCAGTCTCCTCGTACGCTCCATCGGACTGTCCTTGTTGCCGGCATTCAATTTTGCCCTGCGTGCCGTGATTACGCCGCTCGAGCACAGCCCTATCGCTGCTGTCAGAACGATCGGTGAATCGCTGCATACCGTTCTGCAGGGGTTTGTGCTCGATTTCCGCCAGGCGCACTTCGCGCAAGGCCTCATCCTCGGCATTTTTTTCCTTGCGATTCTCGCCGCCAGCCTGCGGGTCACTCGCTTGTGGTGCCGATTGATTTGCCCGCTGGGTGCATTGCTCGGAGCCGTATCGCGCTTGTCAATTCTGGGGCTGCACAAAGACGCGGCAGCTTGCGATAAATGCAATCGCTGCCTACTCCACTGCCAGGGCGGCGATGACCCGATCGGCGGCGTTCCCTGGCGCAAGGCCGAGTGCCTGATGTGCATGAATTGCGTGGACAGCTGTCCCCACGCGAGCCTCCAGTTCAAGTTCTTCCGCAACGAGCGGGAAGTCGCATCGACCGACATCGGCCGGCGCAAAGCGATCACAGGGCTCGCGGCGGGCGCCGCGGTCGTCCCGCTGATGCGCGCCAACACAGGCCTGGGCAAGGGCCGCCACGATCTGTTGCTTCGTCCGCCGGGCGCTCTCGACGAGGAGGCATTTCTTTCGCGCTGCATCCGTTGCGGCGAGTGCATGAAGGTTTGTCCCAACAACTCCTTGCATCCCACCTTCGATCAAGCGGGGATTGAAGGACTATGGACACCCACGCTGGTGCCGCGCATCGGATACTGCGAGCCGAGCTGCGTGCTCTGCTCTGAGGTCTGCCCCACCGGCGCGATCTGGCAAATCACCCCAAAGGAAAAGGGCTGGGTGGGAGTGGGCGCAGAGGACCGTCCAATTCGGCTCGGCACCGCCTTTTACGATCGAGGCCGCTGCCTTCCATGGGCGGAGGCCACCGAATGCATCGTGTGCGAGGAATGGTGCCCGGTTTCGCCCAAAGCCATTTATGTCGAAGAAGCCGATGTCGTCGATTCATCCGGCAAAACCAAAACACTGAAACAACCGCGCATTGATCCCAGCCGTTGCGTGGGCTGCGGCGCCTGCGAGTATGCCTGCCCATTGCAGGACCGTCCTGCGGTCTACGTGACCAGCATTGGCGAAAGCCGTTCGCCAAGCAGCCAGATTTTGCTCACGAAATAGGAGAAGCCGTGTTCCTTCGTTTAAGAGCATCAACCCTCGCCGTCCTGACAATCGCAGCCCTCGCCTTGGCGGTTGTCGCGGGTTGCAAGAAACATTCCGTCGATCCATTTCCCGCATCGGGCGCGGTCGCCGGGTGGCAAAAGACCGATGAAACCCGCACTTTCGCGGCCAAAGACCTCTGGCAATACATCGATGGCGATGCCGAACATTTCATTCAAGCCGGCGTCGTGTCCACTTCGACTTCCGACTACACCTACAACGGGCAACTCGAAGCGGTTGTCGATGTACATACGATGAATGGCGCGGAGGGCGCGCGCAAGATTCTCGAAACCAGCCTGACGAAGGACGCGAAAACAATTCAGTTGGGCGACGAAGGTGTGCAGTACGCGCAAAGCATCAGCTTCCGCAAAGGCCAATACCTCGTGCGCATCGTCGCATACGAGTCGACGCCGGGGATCTCGGATGCTCTTCTGGCGCTGGCCCACGGAGTTCAGGTAAGACTGTAAACAAATCGCGACCCACCGCAAGGTCCGAATTTAGAACGTGAGGAAAGCAATGAAGAGCCGCCGAGACTTTCTCAAGGAAGCAGCCACCGGAGCGGTGCTGCTGGGTACGACGAACGCGATGGGAATGGCGAATACACTGGAAGCCCATCCGCGAGCGGGCAAATCCAAGATTGTCCTTGCGCGCGACTCCGCCCTCCATGGCACGAGTGCCCAGCCCGACGAAAAGCGAGTGGGCGAATTGCTTGACCGAGCCATCGCGGCCTACACCGGCTCGCGAAATACGATGGCGGCTTGGAAACACATAGTTGCGCAGGGGCGGGCCGAGGGAAAGGTGATCGGGCTCAAGACCAATGGGCTCGGCGGCAAAGGAATTTCAACCCACGCGGTGCTGGTGTATGCCGTTGCCGAACGACTGCAGCAGGCAGGCGTCAAGCCGGGCAACATCCTCGTGTGGGATCGCAACGCACGTGATCTTCAGGCTTGCGGATTGACCATTAGCTCGGATCCAAGCCGCATGCGCTGCTACGGTTCAGACGTTTCCGGCTTCGAAGACCAGGTCGAAAACTGGGGCTCATCGCATGCGCGGTTCTCAAAGATCCTCACCCGCGAATGCGCCATGGTCATCAACCTGCCTATTCTGAAAGACCACAGCATGGCCGGTGTGACTTTTGCGATGAAAAACATGTATGGCGTCGTCGAGCGACCGCAAGACTTGCATGCCGACGGCTGCAACCCCGGCGTGGCCGACTTGAACGCCTTCCCAGCCATCCGTGAAAAAATTCGCCTCACCATTGGCGATGCAATGTCATCGGTCTACGAAGGCGGTCCGGGGTTTCATCCCGAGCACCTCTGGTATCCGAACGCTCTCATCGTAGGCGAAGACCGCGTCGCCATTGACCAGACAGCATGGGGCATCCTCGAGCGCAAGCGCGCCGAGATGGGTATGCCAACCCTCGAAGCGGCAGGCCGTCTGCCGCGCTACATTGCAACCGCGGCAGACGAGATTCACAGGCTCGGCACCAACGATCCCAAGCGCATTAGCCTGCTCGAGATTTGAGAAGAGGTTCAAACATGGCCGAAGAACCCGCACAAGTTCGATCGCAGGCATCTTCCGATGCCCTTCCGCTTACACGGCGCGAGGCGATGGTGCAGATTCTGCGGGCAGGCTGTGTCGCAGCCGGCGGCGCGGGCCTCGCATTCTGGTTGAATGCGCGCAGCACACGCCCAGTCGCTCAACACGCGGAACAGGCGCGGCGCGATCATCGCATTGCATCCGCCGCGCAATGGCCCGCGCTCACCGTGGTGCAATATCCACTGGACTCTACCCCCCAGGCCGTGGTCGGCGAGCCGCGCACGCTCGTCGCAAAGGCACTTGAAAATCTCGGCGGTATCGCGCGTTTCGTCAGCCGTCAGGATGTCGTCGTCCTCAAGCCCAACATCGCGTGGGACCGCACTCCCGAGCAAGCCGCCAACACTAATCCCGAGCTCGTCGCCGAAGTTGTCCGGCAGTGCTGGCAGGCCGGCGCCAAGCGCGTCATCGTTACGGACGTCAGTTGTAACGAACCGCGCCGCTGTTTCATGCGCTCCGGCATTCAGGCTGCGGCGCGGGCGGCGGGTGCCGAAGTGATCCTGCCCAACCCCGATCTTTTCCGCGAAGTGGACTTGGGCGGCGTCGTCCTCAAGAGCTGGCCTGTCTTCACTCCTTTTCTCGAGGCCGATAAAATCATCAACCTCCCGATTGCCAAACACCATGAGCTCACCGGCGCAACGTTAGGCATGAAGAACTGGTACGGCATTCTCGGTGGCCAGCGCAACCGTCTCCATCAGCAGATTCATCAGAGCCTCGTCGATCTCGCCAACTTCATGCTGCCGACGCTGACCGTCCTCGACTGCTATCGGGTTCTTCTGCGCAACGGACCGACGGGCGGCAATCTCGAAGACGTAGCCATCAAGAAAACGATTGTCGCCGGCACCGATCCGGTGGCTCTCGACGCATGGGCCGCAAAAGCCTATTGGAATCTCGATCCCGCGCAGCTGCCCTATCTCCAAATGGCCGCGAATCGCGGCTTGGGCACGGTGGCATTTGAAACGCTCTCAGTGAAAGTGAGTCAGCTGGGGTAAACCGGTCCATCCCAAAGCCTCCCATCGATTGAGCCGATCCCCCTCGCGAGTGACACTGCGACATTTGCCTGCCGAAGGCCTGCTGCATTACCGTATGCGTGCCTGGATACTCCGTCTTTGATCATCCGGTCGAAGGTCATCCAGCATCGGTGAACCGCAATGTCTCCATCCCGCAGGACATTTTTGAAAACCGGCACTGCGCTCGCCGTAGCGACGCTCGCGAACAAACGCAAAGCGAACGCTCTTGCAACGAACCTGCCTGCAATCGCGCCTCAGCTTCGCCAGTTTGGCTATGGCGAGGTCGCTCTTCTGGAGGGACCCCTGCGGGAGCAGTTCGACACCAACCACGCCTCCTATCTCGCGCTGGATGAAGACTCCCTGCTCAAGCCCTTTCGCCAGCGTGCCGGCCTTCCCGCGCCCGGCGAAGACATGGGCGGATGGTATAGCTGGGCGCCGCTTTCCGATCTCGACAAACCCGGCGACAATGGTTTCGCACCCGGCCATAGTTTCGGGCAATATCTGTCCGGCCTGGCGCGCGATTACGCGGCAACCGGCGACAAGGCGACGCAGGAGAAAGTTCATCGCCTTGTCCGCAATTTTGCACCGGCCATCTCGTCGCAATTCTGGAATGACAACCGCTTTCCCGCCTACACCTATGACAAGATCTCGATCGGCATGATCGACGCGCACGAGTTTGCCGGCGATCCGCAGGCTTTCAAAGCACTCGATGCCACATTTGATTCAGTGATGAAGCGTTTGCCGCCGCGAGGCATTTCGCGCGCGGAGCAATATGCGCTGCCGCACCGCGACGAGTCGTTCTGCTGGGACGAGCCCTACACGCTGCCCGAGAACTTCTTTCTCGCCTGGCAGCGCGGCGCCGGCAGCCGCTATCGCGATCTCGGTATCCGTTTTCTCGCCGACGATTGGTATTGGGACCCGCTTGCTGCAGGACAGAATGTGTTGCCCCACAAGCATGCTTACAGTCACGTGAACGCAATGAGCAGCGCCATGCAGGCCTACTTTGTTCTCGGCAACGAGAAATATTTGCGCGCCGCGCGCAACGGATTTGAATTCTTGCGCACCACGCAAAGCTTTGCCACCGGTGGCTGGGGACCCAACGAAGATTTCCGCGAACCGGGCAGCGGCGAAATCGGCGAGAGTCTCACAAAAACGCATTCCAGCTTCGAGACTCCCTGTGGCTCCTACGCCCACTTCAAGATCACGCGCTACCTGCTGCGCGCGACCAAAGACAGCCGCTACGGCGACAGCATGGAGCGTGTGCTCTATAACTGCATTCTTGGCGCCAAGCCGCTCAAGGCCGACGGGCACGGCTTCTACTACTCCGATTACAACCAGGATGGTTCAAAGGTCTATCACCCTTACAAATGGCACTGCTGCACGGGGACTTTCTCGCAGGTGACGGCGGACTATGGGATCAGCTCCTACTTCCACGACGGCGAAGGAATTTATGTGAACCTGTTCGTTCCGTCGCGCGTGAAGTGGTCCCGAGGCGCGGAACACATCACCCTGACGCAATCGACAACGTATCCGCATACGCCGACGACACAAATCGAAGTTTCGCTCGATTCTCTCACTTCGTTTCCCGTCTATCTGCGAATCCCCGCGTGGGCTGGACCGAAAACGAGCATCGCGGTAAATGGAAAACGTATGATCGCCTCTCCCCAACCGGGCCAGTTCGCCAAGCTCGAGCGGCCCTGGATGAAGGGCGACCGCATCGAGATCGAATTCGACATGCCGACGATGCTCGAACCTGTAGATCCGCAGCATCCGAATCTGGTCGCCACAGTGCACGGGCCGTTGACTCTGTTCGCAGTGGGCGACATTCCGGCAAATGTAGCGAAGGCCGATCTCCTGGGCGTTCATCCGGTGGCGAGCGGCGCTACCGATTGGCAAACCAGAACACCGAACGGCGTGTTGACGCTACGTCCCTTCCCATCGATTCAAGATGAGCACTATCGCCTTTATCTCAACGTTGCCGGGCTGAGCCCGCGGACCAACGAAAAGGCTGGAAGAACTTCTCCGGCCTTTCAGTCACTTTAGCGCCTAGGCGCAGTTGTCCGGCATGTGCCTAGGGCCGGTCGTAGAAGCGGAAGAACAGCGATGGCTTGGCGCAGGGTTCAGCAAGCGCCACCAGATCCGTCTGCTGCTTCTCGTTCAGCGGGGTAAAATCGCGCGCGAGCTGCACGTTTTCTTCGAGCTGCGCAATCGTATCGCAGCCGATAATCACTGTGCTCACAGGACGCGACAGGGTGTAGTACATGGCTTCTCGCATCTTCAGCGTGCCCGGCGACGACGTCTGAATCGTCATACCTTCCCACGAGTGCTTCTGTTGCTCGATCGAGGGCGGTGTCCAACTGGACAGAATGCGCCCGCGTCCCGGAATCTTCATCCCGATAATGCCCATCTGTTTTTCGACGGCCAGCGGCAGCAGCGCATCGTTGAAGCTGTAGTGATGCGGGTCGGCAGCATTCATCGCCATCAGGATCGTGTCGAAAGGATGCCGGTTGATGGCTTCGATCAGCGCGTCGGGACGGTAGTGCCCGGTTACGCCAAGATACCGCACAACTTTCTGCTCCTGCATTTCGAGCAGCGCTTCCATCGCTCCGCCCTTGGCAAAGATCTGATTCACATCAGTCATGGTGCCAACATCGTGCAACTGCCATAGGTCCACGTGGTCCGTGTGCAGCAACTCCAGCGATTTCTCAATCATGCGCAGCGAGCCTTCGCGCGTCCTCTCCTTCGTCTTCGTCGCAAGAAACGCCTCGTTGCGGCGTTGCGCCATCACCTTGCCGACATATTGCTCACTCCATCGGTCTGGCCCGCCGTAAATCGAAGAGGTGTCGATGTAGTTCACGCCCAGGTCGAGCGCGCGCTCGATGATCGGCACTGCGACGTCGAATTGATTCGCCTTCTCGAGCGAAGCCTGGCCGCCCAGCGAGAAAATACCGACCTTGTAGCCGGTCTTTCCCAGGTTGCGCGTGGGCATCGCAGTGGGTGTCCGCGGATTCGACGGCAGCCCCGGTAGCTCCTTGCTGGCGGTTGTGGCGATCGCCGCAGAGGGTGCGAGCAGCGCGGCTGTAACCGCTCCGCCGGTCTTTAGAAATTCGCGGCGGCCTTGCTGGCGAGCTGAAAGCTTGCTGCTATCGTTCATCTGAGTCGCTCCTGGAATCGTCGAGATTCGCGCGACCTAATCATAAACCCGGGAGTGCTTCGACCCGTGCGTGCTTCTGCAACCGCTCCGGGGCTGCCGATCTTCGCGTGCTGCATGGTTCATCTCAAACGGCTTCGCCTATTCGATAAGCTGCATATTATCTATTACTTGCAGCTATTGGAAAGGACGCTTTCAAAGGGATCAAGCCTACCCGCGCTCAGAGCGAGAGCAGTTGCCGGTGCCACCAGAGAAGTCGAAGCTGAAAAAGAACATAGCGCAACTTAGACTCAAAAACTATCTCCTGGCTGAAACGATCCTCAGCCCTGATTCGTCTGGGTGAAGGCGGCTCCCAGGGATGTCGATCCGGGGGACCAGGACAACGCCGCTCGTTGGAACTGAATCGAAGTCACAAGGAGTACACATGAAAAAGATTTCCAGGCTTTTGGCTATTTCGGCGCTCGCCGCAACCCTCACTGGCGGGATTGCTTTTGCCGAGGATCATCACGACAACCATCAGTATGTGAAGCACGAGGAGTGGAAGAAGGGCTATCACATGCGCAACGAGGACTGGGGTCGCGGTGAACGAGTTGACTACAAAACCTACCATCTCCGCCGTCCGCCCAGCGGTTACGAGTGGCGCCTGGTCGATGGAAATTATGTCCTCGCTGCGGTGGCGACGGGCGTAATCGCATCGGTGGTTGTTGCTGCCGCCGTTCACTAACCTGCTCGGGAAACGAAATAGAAGAGCGCGGCCACAGCAAGAGGCTCAAGGAACTCGGCATTCGCGTCGCACTGGGCGCGCACCGGCGCGAAGTGCTGGCCGCTGCACTCGGTCGCGCCATCAAGCTACTGGTGCTCGGTTCCGCAACTGGATTGCTCTTCGGAGTTCTCGCCACCCATGTGCTCGCCTCCATCGTGTATCAGGCAACGCCGCGTGATTCGCTGGTCTTAGCAGGGGTGGTACTTGCTATGGTTCTGCTGGGCTTGCTTGCCACCTGGATTCCAGCCCAACGCGCGCTGTCGGTGGAACCCATGATCCTGCTGCGCGAAGAATAGAGGCCAGCGCAATACTTGATGGCATAACCGCGCGCATGTATCTGTTTTCTGGGGATTTCGGGGTGCGGCGCCGACAAACGCCGCAGGCATGCGGCCGGGAAGCCCCAATTCTGAATCTCACTTTGTATCGGGTATTGGCAGCCGTGCGAGGGAAACGCACCTCACGTGAGATTCATACGACCGCTTCTCGAATTTATCTTTCACCTCGGTTATTTCGGGCCGCTCCTCATGGGAGTTCTCGACTCTTCGTTTCTGATCCTTCCGTTCGGCAATGATTTTGTCGTTGTTGGCATGGTGGCACGTCATCCCCAGGGTGTGGCGGGGTATGTGCTGACGGCTGCGTGCGGATCGACGATGGGAGCGCTGTTGCTGGTCCTCGTCGCGCGCAAGCTGGGAGAACAGGGCATTGCCAAGTTCGCGGGCAAGCGGAGATTTGAGCGGCTCAAGAAGCGCGTCGGCACGCATGCCGGCGTGGCTGTCGCGATCGGTGGATTGGCGCCGCCGCCATTTCCATTCACCACGGCGATTGCCGGTGTTGCGGCGCTGGGCTATCCGATGAATCGGATCCTGGTGATCAACTTCCTGGCGCGGATGGTGCGTTTCACGCTGCTGGCTCTGCTGGCGATCCGCTATGGAAGGCAAGTGATGCAAGTGGCGCAATCGGCGCCGTTCGAGACCGCAATGGCGGTCTTCATTGCGGTCTGCGTCATCGCCAGCGGATTCTCGATTGCGCACTGGCTGCGGAAGCCGCATTAAGTAATTGTCGAAGAGGCCGGAAAGCAGGTTGCGCCTGCACTGCTGCGCGCCCCGGAACCGATAGTCTGTAGACATGAGGTTCGCGCGAAGCAGGCGTAGACGTTGACGCGGGGCCGGGTTTCAGATCATGGCGCGATTGGATTGGCGCTGGCCGGTTTCACGTTCTGGGTGCTGGCAGACACGAGCATGAAGCTGGCCGGCAATTCGCGGCTGCCTGCTTATGAGATTGTCGCCTTTCTGGGCGCAGTGATCGCGGCGGCTCTCGCGGTGCGCGCGTTTCTGCAGGGTGTGCCGCAAAGGCTGCTGCCGAAGAGCCCGCAGCGGCAGCTGGTGCGGTCGGGCCTGGACCTTGGGAACAATCTCTGCGTGGTGGTGGCGCTGCGGCATCTTCCGCTGACGCTCTTTTACATCCTGGTATTTCTGGCGCCGATGGTGACGGCGCTGCTGACGGCGGTGTTTCTGCGCGAGCGGCTGGGCTGGCGCAAGGTGGTGGCTGTCCTCGGCGGATTTGTCGGCGTGGTGATCGCCGTGAACCCATTCAGTGCAGCGCGGCAGGGAGACTGGATCGGCTACGCGGCCTGCATGGTGTGCGTGGCGTGTTTTTCGGTGAACATGGTTTGGTCGCGCGTGCTGATGCGGACGGAGACGCCGGAGAGTTTGACGTTCTTTTCTGGCGTGGTCCAGTTTTTGATTGGTGCGGGCCTGATGGCCTGGCACGCGGAACCGGTCACGCCGCGGCTGGCGGCTACGCTGGTCGCCATGGGGCTTTTCTGCGCATTCGGCTGCATGTGCTTTTTTGTGGCATTGCAGAGCACGTCTCCCGTGCATGTGTCGCAATGCCACTACACCCAACTGATCACCGGCGCGCTGCTGACGTATGCGATCTGGCGGGAGACGCCGACGGTGTGGATGGTGGCGGGGAGCGTGCTGATTGTGGCCGCGGGGTTGTTGATGGCGGTGGCTCTCTCGCGGGAGAACGCGGCGGTAGTTCCGCAGGTGTTTGTGGGCCCCGGAGACTGAGAGATGCAGGATTCAGGGGCCAGCAATCAGGGGTCAGGGATCCCGGACGGCGATCAGGGCAGGGCGCGCGGGTTTTCGGTGCCCGGCGCATCCAGGGAGGGAGCCTCGCCCTTCTTCTCCCGATGGCGCGCAAAGACCTCTTCGATCGTGATTTCGTGATCGGCGATCTTTCTCGACAGCTCTTTGGCCTCGTCCCAGTCGTCTTGCCTTCGGCGCATGTTCTCGATGAGCTCTGCGACGCCGCGCATTTTGAATGGCAGGACATGGCACCGGTCTTTGGTGGTGCAGGCGGCGCAGTCAAGGTAGGGGTCGCAGGTGAACTCCTGGGCACCGATGGCATTGCCTCCGCCGTCGCAGGTGGTGGCGCGCACCATTTCCTGCGGGAGTGGGTCGGGTTGTCGGGCCGCGACTTGGGTAGCGAGCTGGAGGCCGTAGAGGTAGAGGCCTGCGTGGCGCGAGTCGACGCGGCCGGAGCCGAGGGCGGCGAGGATTTGCCCGATGGCCATCTGGATGCCGCGGGTATCTTCGAGCGAAGGAAGGAAGAGGGGTTCGCGCTCGACGCGTTGGCCGTCTTGTTCGAAGAAACGGAGTTTGTCGTGAAAGTAGCAGAAGTACTTGCCGCGGACAGCGGGCGATTTGCATTTGGTTCCGCGGGGCAGGATGTGTCGGCATTCAAGGTACATTGGGTTTCTCCGGACCCTCCCCCCCCCGGAATCTGGGTGGAAGTTCCTCATTCTCTTTGGGTTAGCGACAGTGGGTCGCGCCAAATTCTTCTTATGAAAGAAGTTGGCCGCAGATTCGTCTGCCGGTTGGAGTTAGGGACTCGCCGTCCAGGCAAGGGTTCGCGCGAGGCGCGAACGGGACGCGCCGAGTCGGTGCGTTGTTGGGGATGGATTCAGGGTAGGGGAAGCGGGGAAATAATCTGCAAATTGGGCGCCATGCCGCCCCTACGGGGCGGCGGGTCCGTGGGTGCGTTTTCCGGTTTCCCAGGGTTCTACCCTGGGCTATTTTCAGGCGCTCCCTGCCGGGAGCGCGGGATTGAGCGCGCGATTTGCGCGGCGATCGAGCCGAGTTGCGGCGATGGGGATGGGTTCGCCCCGTCGGGGCGATGTGGATTGGCGCAAAGTGAAAAGGCCGCCCGAGGTGGGCGGCCTTTTGTTGATGAACTGAGTTCGTTGATGTGCGCCGAAGGCGCGATTGCCTGGACGGCTAGTCCCCGGCGACGAGGTCTTTTTCTTCGCGGTTGCGGTTGATGGGGCTGGCGGCGTTGTTGCTTGCGGGGCGAATCATGTCGACCGAAACAATGCCATCCGCAGGAGGCTTTTCGCCGAGCACGTGTTCGCGATAGAGCTTGGCCATCTTGGCGTTCTCGGCATCGGTCTTGATCTTGGTATCGCGGGCGCGAATCTTTTCTTCGCGGGCGTTCTTGGCGATGCCGAGATTGTCGAGGGTGTGGTTGGCTTCGGAGTTGACGTGCTCCATGTTGAGCTTGAGCTCGTGGCCCACGAAGCCCATGCCGACCTTTTTGCCGCCGGCGAAGATTTCGTGACGGCCGTGCTCCTCGTACCACTTGGTGAGGGTGGCGGTCATGTGCATCTTCTCGATGATGTTGCGCCAGCCCACGCCGGTGTTGTAAGCGCAGAAGCTGATTTCGCCTTCCTGCGTGGCGTAAGGAATGATGCACTGCTCGGTGCGACGGAAGTCGTAGTTGAACAGATCCTGGAACCACATGCCGGCGATGAAGAGGAAGTTCCAGCGATCCTGGCGGCGCTTCTGAATGTCTTCCATGGTGCGATCGCCCTTGACGCTGCCGTAGTTCTTGCCGGTGGCGTTGAAGGTCTTGTCCATCTTCTTCATCATGTCGGTGATCTTGAAGTGGGTGGGCGCCATGAACGGATCGTAGTTGCGCAGAAGGGCGAGACCGAAGCCGAGGAGCGAGAGGGTCTTGCCGCGGGCGGCGTCGTTGACCTTGGCGAGATCCTTGGCAACCTGGTCCATGTGGAGGAAGGCGGTGACGGGCGCGGCTTCCTTGGTTTCCTTGTCGATCATGAGAGCCATGCCGATGCCGCAGTTGGGATGGCAGCCGCAGGAGAGCTGGCCCCACTCGGCGGTTGGCCCGTGAATGAGATCGGCCCAGTCCGAGAAGGTGCTCATGAAGCTGATGGGGAACCAGTCGCGTGCCGGCTCGCCGACGCCCACCTGGTTTTTCACGTCGTGGGCCATGTGCGAGAGGGTGTAGCGCTGTGCGAAGCGGCGCTCGTCGCTGATGTCTTCGTCGCGGCCGGTGAAGCTGACGGGCTGGAAGGAGAGGAAGCTGATTTTCTTGGGATTGTCGAGGGCGAACTCGATGATGCGGCCCACCTGCTCGTTATTGATGCCGTTGATGATGGTGGTGACGGGAACGATTTCGACGCCGGCTTCGTGGAGATTGTTGATGGCCTGCAGTTTTACGTCGAAGAGGTTGCCGACTTTGCGGTGCGAATTGGCCGCATTGCCGATGCCGTCAAATTGGAGGTAGACATAGCGGAGGCCCGCTTCGGCAGCGGCGCGGCAGAGCTCCTTGGACTTGGCGAATTCGATGCCGTTGGAGGCGGCCTGCACGCTGTTGTAGCCGACCTTGCGCGAGTACGCGACGGCGTCGAGGAAGTAAGGCGACAGGGTGGGCTCGCCGCCGGAGAACTGAACGCTCATCTGCCGGCGGGGCTTCACGGTGATGGCGTTGTCGAGCATGGTCTTGATTTCTTCCCAAGTCAGTTCGTGGACGAAGCCGACCTGGTTGGCGTCCATGAAGCAGGGGTCGCACATCATGTTGCAGCGGTTGGTGAGGTCGATGGTGAGAACCGAGCCGCGGCCATGGGTGACGGTCGAAGTGCCGTGGTTGTGGAGCTTCTCATCGCCGGCGCCGTGGGCGCGGATGTCGCGGCCGGGGAAGGTCTCTTCGAGGTGCTTGAAGAAGGCCGGATCGATGGACATGACGTCTTCGAAGTGGCCGTGCTTGGGGCAGTCCTTGACCATGAGGATTTTGCCGTCGCGCTCGATGATCTGGGCCTTGATTTCGCCCACTTTTTCGTTGAGCAGGACTTCGTGAGGCAGCTTGCCGTCGAGGATCTGCTGGCGGATCTCAGGCACGCACTTGGGACAGAGCGAGTCGGTGGAGCGGGGCCAGCCGAGGGGCGGCTTCTCTTTCTGATAGCTCTTCAGGAGGGGCTTTTCGGACCATTTCGGCGTGAACGAGGGGTTGGGGCTGATGCGGTTGAGACGTTCGAAGACAACCCAGGCGGCTTTGGCGCCGTAGACGGCTACTTTCTCTGCATACTTGACGGCTTTGGACATGTGGTGCGATCTCCTTGAAAAGGAATCAGCTGGACGGGAACGCCCGGTTTGTTCCGGCCTTTGGGCATGCCCCAACCGGAACCTGAAAAGTCAGTACAAGAGTAACTTTCGGGTCTCGTCAATCCAACGCGGGTGCAGCGAACGGGGAAAAAGGCCAGTGAGCGGCGATTTGGGACGGATGAACGGGCAGCAGTTCGTCGAGCCGAGGCGCGTGACAACTCCTTGGGGCGATGGGAGTTGGGGATGTCCCTTCGACCGATGGGCGTCCCGCAATTGATGATCCATTGCCGGACTACGACTTGGGTGAGGATGCGGCGGGTCGTCATTGTTTTTGCAGGGAACTGTCAAAGACAGGAGGCTAGGTGCCGGATCCGCCGTTGGACTTGGCGACCTGGTCGATGATGCGCTGGACGAAGACGGCGTGGACGTGGATGTGGGTGGCCAGATCGGGCAGGAATTCAGTGATGAAGTTGTCGGTGGGGTCGAGGGCGAGGTTGATGCTGTAGCGCGCGGCACTGGCGGGCAGATTGGTGGAGCGGCCGGGGACGTAGAGGTTGCCGATTTCGTCTTCGATGGCGGAGCCCACGAGGGTGGAGTAGTTGGGCATGCCCTTGCCGTTGTCTCCCTGGGTCCATGCGACCTGGGCGATGCAATGCAGGATGCGGCGCGTGACTGACGCGCTGGGCATGCGGTGATAGTGGGGGTCCTGGTGGGTGATGGAGGGGAGAAGAAAGGTTCCGATGAACTCACCGGTCATGTCCTGCGTGTAGCTGACGCCGACGCTGCGACCGAAGCCGGGCATGCCGGGGCCATAGGGAGAATGCGAGTCGGCGGCGACGGAGATGGCGGAGATGCCGAGGATGGTGATGGCGTTGAAGGGGTCGCCGACGTTGCGTACGGCGAGCCAGGCTTTTTCTTTCGGCGTGAGCGGCTTGACCTTGGGCCCATCGAGGAAGCGGGCATACCAGTTCACGATGGGGACATAGAGGGGACAGGGAACCGTCATGAGGACGGGCTGATTGGTGAGCTGCGCGCTGACGTCGCCGAAGCCGGCCATTGAAATTCCCTTGGCGGCGGCGGTCGCGACGAGAATGCCTCCTTCGCTGCGGACCTGACAGGCACCGGCGACGGGAAGCTGAGCAGGTGCTGCGGTTTTGGGTTGGGGCGCGTCGGGCAGGGAGCCGCCGGCTGCTGAAGTTTGCGCGGGGGCAAACGGCGGGAGAAGAGGGATTGTTGCGCCGAGAACGAAAAAGAGGAAGCGGGGCACGAGGAGGAGTAAGCGGCCTGGCCGGCAGCGCTTTTCAGAGCCCCGGCACCTCACGATGGCGTTCCGTTGATCTGCCAAGCGGCGAGTCCTCAATGGATGGGATTTGAATGCATTGTCGCGCGAACGATTTCAGAACCGGATCCCCGGTGCGACCGGCGCTTGACTTTGATTCCGTTGGAGCCAGCGTACAAATCTTGTGGAGTCTCTCGCAAGGGCTACATCCTGCTGCTTGGTGAGACGCACGATTTCGTTTGAACGTCGCGGGACTTCCGGAGCGGGCACGCGCATCTGAACCTATTGGCGGAGGGGGCACATGGCGACGGTCTGCGGTCCTTGGTGGAATTGACGGGGGTTGGAGGTAGACGGAGACTTGAAGGTGAGGGATTTTGCCATGAGCTCTTATCCTCCTCCCCCTCCTCCGCCACCGGGCGGCGTGGGACAGCGTTTGGAAGAAGCAATGGAACTGATTGAGATGGAACTGCGCCACGCGATTGCTTATGTGAACGACGCGGTGGTGCCGCAGGTGCGGAGCGAATCGATTTCAGCCATGCGCAAAGTATCGGACACCTTGAAGAACCTGGCCGATCGTATGGAGCAGAGAAATCAAGGGAAGGGGCCGCGTTCTTGACCTGCGCGGGCGAAGCGGATTTAGAGGGCCGGCGCGCGGCCGGATGGACTGGCCTCGTGCTGGTGGTGCTGACGATTGCTGGTTGCGGGCACAAGCAGACTGCTAGGCGTGTGCCGCCTCCGGCGACGGCTCCGCCGGTGACGCAGCCGGGGAGTCCCACGCAACCTTCTGAATCTGCGCCGACGGTGGCATCGAGCCGCATTCCGGTGACAGAGGTGCCGCCGGGGGGCGTGAGCGAGGACGACAAGGATTTCATTTTGTCGCATCGGCCGATTTACAGCGAGACAGGCGCGGCGACCTGGTACACCGCTCCATATAAGGGACGGAAGGCGGCGAACGGGCAGGTGTTTCGCGACGATGCGCTGACGGCGGCGCACCGCACGCTGCCGATGGGATCGCTGGTTGTGGTGACGAACCTGACCACGCGGCAGGCGTCGGCCATGCGCATCAGCGATCGCGGACCCTTTGTTCCCGACAAGACGATCGACCTGACGATTGCGTCGGCCAAGGCGGTCGGGATTTACAGGATGGGCACGGCGCCGGTGCGGATCGATGTCTACCAGACGCCGAAGCCGATGGATACGGGTGGACGCTGGTGCGTGCAGATTGGCGCCTTCACCAGCGAAAACAAGGCGGAACGGATGAAGGAGGCGCTGCTGCGCGCTTATCCGGACGCCAACGTGATTGAGTTTCCCGGCGAGGCGAGCTACTGGGTGCGCATCCGGCCGCACGGGGACGACCGTGCGGAGGCGGAGAGAATTGAGCGCCGGGTACGGCCTTCAGAAGGCGACGCCTATCTGACGCGGCTGGACTGATGGATACAGGGGTCAGGGGTCAGGGACTAGGGACTAGGGAACGGGGGCCAGGGATCAGAGATCAGGGGGCGGGCGATCGGGCTGGCATAATGGCTTCCCCGACATTTTTTCGCGGAGGATGCAATGGCGAGCGGAGTGGCTGCGGTTCCGACCCCGAGGGTGCGGCAGAATTACATAGCGATCCTGGTAGCGGCGATCGCCTGCTTCCTTTTGGAGGCGGGGTGGTACTCCTACTTCATGCAGGCGTGGCTGAACGGGATCGGGCGCACGAGTGAGTGGCTGCACAGTGCGGCCGGCTACAATCCCGCACTGCAGTTTGGGACCGCGCTCCTGATGGCTGCGGTGATGGCGACAGCGATTTCGTGCGTGACGCAATTGACGGGACGGCAGACGGCGCTGCGCGGGATCCAGGTGGGATTTCTGTTATGGCTTGGATTCGAGTTGACGACGTGGTCGACGGAATACGTGTTTGAAGTGCGGCCGTTCAGCCTGCTGCTGGTGAATGCCGGGTACTGGCTGTTCGGGATGACGCTGATGGGCGCGATTGTGGGCGGGTGGAAGAAGGCGTGAGACAAGGCGCCGCAGGGGCGTTTCTTTCCCACCCCAGCAAAGCCAGGATGGGGCACCCGGCAACCCGGTAGATTTGCGTTGTTGCTTTCCCATGTCTCAGAAGCGAGACATGGGGCACCCGGGCTTGTGCGGATTGAAGAATCGCCAAAAGCGGGTTCCCTTCGACTTCGCTTACCCCATGAACAGTGGTCAGAGGGGAGCAGAAGCAGGTCCTTCGCTCCGCTTACCCCATCGCGTGAACGCGACGGGGCCCCAAGCTGCTCCGCTCAGGATGACAGTTCATCGAGGATGACAGTTTTTGAGTTGCGCGATGAATGCAGAGGCCTGAAGGCCACTGCCGTTTCCGCGCTCAGGATGACAGATCCTTGAGACACACAACTTTCGTTAGTCGGGTGGGGGGTAGAAGGGGAGCTTGTCGTTTTTCTCGTTGGCGCGGCGGATGGTGATGTCGTCGAGGAGCAAGGCGGGGGCGAGCACGGTTTCGGGAATTTCGCCGGCGGAGTTGGCCACCCAGAGATCTTTGCCGGCGGCTTCGACGCTGGAGCGAAGAGCGCGCTGATCAAGGTCGGCGAGGCGGGCGCCGCGGACCAGTTCGCGTTTGCCGTCGGAGCTGATGCGATAGAGCAGGCGCGGATTCAATGCGCCGCCCAGCGTTTCGATATAGTAGACGCTCTTGAGGTCGCGATCCTTCGCCATGTCGAGCAGCTTCTTATTGAGCTCCTCGTCGGACAGGCCTTCTTTGGCGGAGATTTTCAACACGCCGATCGAAGGGCGAGCCGGTCCGGAGACGGCGGCGCGGCCATGCCCGTTGGATTGGGGAAAGTCGCGCACCGGCTGGCGTCCGATGAGATAGTTCTCAAGTTTTCCATCGACGATGAGATCGACGGACTGCGCGGGGACGCCCTCGTCGTCGATGTCGTAGGCGCCTACGAGGCCTTTGCCGTTGAAGGTCTTGAGCGCAGGATCGTCGGTGACATTGAGGAATTCGGGCAGCACGCGCGCGTGAAAGCTCGACGCGAAGGGGCCGTTGGTGCGGGCTTCGGTGCCGAGGCGGGGGCGCGTGGCGATGATGCCTGCGCCGAGCAGAGAGCGCAGCGAATCGGCGCTGGCATCGGCGCTGAGCAGGACGGGACCGTGGTACTCCTCTTCGACGAGGGGCGCCTGGCGGAGCTCGGCAAGGGATGCGATGAGAGCGACGGACTGTTTCTCGAAAGCCTCGGGTGTGTCGAGGTCCGCGAGCGCAGCGCCGCTGGAGGCGCGGGAACGATCGAGGCGCATGCCGTCGGCGGCCTGAGTGCCGGCGCCGAAGCTTTCCTGAAAGCTGGAAGCGGATTTGCGCACGATGGAGCCTTCGCTATTGACCAGGCGCGAGGTGGTGACGCGGGCGTGAAACGTGGCGGAGCAATATTGCACATCGCGTTCGATGGGCTTCAACGAATTTTCGGTGCGGTAAAGGCCGCTGAGGTGAGCGATGCGATTCTTCCAGGCAGCTTCGTCGAGGGTGAGTGATTGCGGAGTCTGCAGGGAGATCAACGGACGCTGGTGACTGAAGTCGTCGGCCTGGGGCGGCGTCTGCACCTGCTTGAGAGCTGCCTGTTTTTGCGCGTAGGCGGCGAGGGCATTTTTGTAGGCTTGATCGGTGGCGGCCCAGAGCGAAGAACGCAGCGCAATGGGATCGTCGTCGAGAGAAGTCATTTCGACGGCGCCATCGCCACGGCCGCCGGAGCTGTCGGTCTTGTAGTCGCCAATCAGCACGGTGACACGGGCAACGCGGGCATGGTTGCGGCCTGCGCCCTCGGTAGCGCCGAAGGCTGCCTTGGTTTCAAAATCGTCGACATCTTCGACGCGGTACTGGATGAAGAATGGCCTTTGGAAGCCGGGGAGTTGGAGCTGACTGGTGCTGCGATCGAGTTCGGTGAGCATGGCGGCGAGGATGGGATCTTTTTCGGCGTCGACGCGGGTGGATTGGGCGGCGATTGGAGTGCAGAGGAGAAATGCAAGGATTGTGGCGACCCACTTTTGCCGCAGAAAACGCGTCCAGGATGGGGTGCCCGGGATTGTGGTTGTAGACGCTTCGTTCAATGCAAAAGCAGATCCTTCGCTTCGCTTTCCCCAGGAACAACTGTCGTTGCGCATGGGCCCCCGGGCGCGCGGGTTCTCAGGATGACGCACAGAAGTGAAGGTCATTGAGCCTCCTTCGCGGCGGGCGCGCCGGGGATGGGAAGGATGGGTGGGCGCTCGATGCCTTGTGGTTGGCGCTGGGTCTCGATTTCGCTGACGAGCATGGCGGGGGCGACGGCGCTGACGGGGACTGTGCCGGACTCGGCGCCGCACTCTCCGTTGAAGACTTCGGGCTTGTCACCGGTGGCGAGGATGCGCTTCATGGCCGCGAGGGGTGTGCCGACGATGCTCACGCCGCGGACGAGTTCATCCGGGCGGCCATCGACGTAGACGCGGTAGACGACCAGTGGAATTACCTGAAATGCCTGCGGGGAGCTGCGCTGCGTAACGGCAAAGCCGGACGAGATGTCTTCAAAGTAAAGGCCGTAAGGCTTGCTTTGTTTTTTGGCTTCTTCGATTAACTGCTTGCGCAGTTCGGAGTCGGGGACCGATTTGGTGGACGTGACGATGAGATTGCCCTGGCGGCCGGTGGGCATGCGGCCGGTTTGCGCGCGGCCGTGGCCGTTGGACTCGCTGAAGCTGGCGATGGGGAGGCGCGACATGAGGAAGGTTTTGAGCACGCCATCCTGGATGAGTTCAACGCGCTGCGCTTTTTGACCTTCGTCGTCGTATGTGTAGCTGCCGCTGAGCCAGGTTTTGTCGAAGATGGTGCGCGTGGGATCGTCGGCTACAGAAAGGAAACTGGGCAGGATGTCTTTGCCGAGTTCCTTGGTGAAGGTCTGTCCTTCTTCGTCGCCGCGCTGGCGTTGGCCTTCGAGGCGATGGCCAAGGACCTCATGAAAAAACACGGCGGAGGCGCGACCGGAGAGGATGGCTGGACCGTCGAAGGGCTCGGTGACGGGCGCTTTGCGCAGCGCTTCGAGACTCTTGCCCAGGGCGCGGATAGCGGATTCCATTTCAGACTGGGGGGGAAGGCCGTCGAGGGTTTCTGCTTCGAAGGTCTGGTCGCGGAAGAGGTCCATGCCGTCGTCGGCGCGGGTGACGGCGAAAACGACGAGGCGCGCCTGCTGGTGGGGGGTGACGACGCGGGAGCCTTCGGACGAGGCGAAATAGTCCGTCTCATTCTGCACGGTGAGCATGACGAAGTTCTGATAGACGTCGGGGTATTCGCGAAAGAGGCGCGAGAGAGCGCGGACGCGCTGTTCCCAGGCGGCGCGATCGATCACGATCGGCGGAGCGGGCTTGACGATGGCGACCTGCGGCGGCTCTTTGGAGAAATCGGGCGAGGTGTCTTCCTCTTTGGCACGGACCTGGGCCTCGGTTTTGACGCGAAGATAGTTGTCTACCGCGTTGCCGTAGCCGGTGTTGGTGGCCAGCCACAGGGAGCGGGCGAGCGCCTCGCGATCGTCGGTGAGGGGCAGCTCGAGGCTGTTGACGGCCGAGCTGCGATGGTCGCCGTGGGTGTTGTCGAGGGAAGGCGAGCCGAGGCGGACCTGCACGTCGGCGACGCGGACATGATTTTCAGAGCTGCCGACGAGAGCGCCGTACTGGGCGCGAATCAGGACGGCATTGGCATCGCTGACGGAGTAACTGAGGAAGTAGGGTGGAAGACCGGCATTGGCGCCAGGGTCGGAAGCATTGGGGACGGTCGTGGCCGGGTTGAGCACGGCGCCTTTTCCCAGTGAGGTGAAGGCGCGGTGCAACTCAGAAGACATCACGTCTAAGAGCACGGGAGCAGGTTGCTGAGCCGTAGCAACGAGGGGCGCGAGAATAGCCAAAACTGCGAAGAAAGAGAATCTTGGAATCGAAGATTCGAAGATGACGGAAGAATTTTGTGGCATAGATCGGGAACAGTCGGTTAAAAGCAAGTGCAGCTCTGATTGTCGCAGATTGAAATGTGGGGAGGAGATCTCCGATGAGAATTGTCAGAACGGTCGTACTGGTGCTTTTTGCGATTGCGCTGAGTGCGGTTCCGGCATTGTGCCTGCAGGCTAGCCCGGCGCCGAGCGCGACAACAGAGGCGCAGACGACTGCGCCGCAGCAGGCCTATCATTTGCCGCCGGAGAAACTGGCCAAGGCGATTGCGTTGAGCCGCATTCGCGATATCGAGCATTTTGTCGATGCGTTTTGGGGGTTTGTCGTCCTGTGGCTGTTGCTGGCGACGCGCGCCGCAGCGGGCCTGGAGGCGTGGGCGGTCGGCGTGTTCAAGAAAAGGTGGCTGCAGGGGCTGCTGTTTTTTGCGGCGTTGATCGTGGTGCTGACTTTGACGGAGCTGCCGCTGGACATGTACATGCACACGGTCAGCCGGCAGTACGACATCAGCGTGCAGGGGTGGGGGAGCTGGTTTGGCGACCAGGGAAAGGCGCTGGGACTGGGCGTGGTGATCGGTTCGCTGGTGATGCTGCTGTTTCAGTGGATCGTGCGCAAGTGGCGGCGGCGCTACTGGTTTGGCATCTGGGTGGCCACGTTGCCGCTGATGGTGCTGGCGGTGTTTGTGTCGCCGCTGCTGGAGCCGCTCTTCAATAAATATGAACCGCTGGCGAAGGAACACCCGGCGCTGGTGGCGGAGCTCGAAAAGGTGGCCCAGCGCACCGGAACGGACATTCCGCCGGACCGCATGTTCCTGATGAAAGCCAGCGAGAAAACGAATGGGTTGAATGCCTATGTGAGCGGATTGGGCCCAACCAAACGCATCGTAGTGTGGGATACGACGGCGGGACGCGTACCGGATGACGTAGTGATGTTTATTTTCGGACACGAATCGGGACACTACGTGCTGAAGCATATTCCCAAGATGCTGACTGGCTTTGCGATCGCGCTGTTTTTTGTGTATTGGGGATGTGCGGCATTTGCCAATTGGCTGGCGCAGCGGTTTGGCTCCAAGTGGGGACTTGACCCGGTGGCTCCGTTGGCCTCGCGGGCGGGTTTTGTGGTGCTGCTTTTTACGGTATCGCTGGCGAGTTTCGTGCTGGAGCCGGCGGCGAACGCGTTCAGCCGGCATTTTGAACACCAGGCAGATATTTATGGGCAGGAGGCGATTCACGGGCTGGTTCCCGATCCGCAAAAAACGGCGGTGGTCGGGTTCAACGCGCTGGGCGAGGCGTGGCTCGAGGATCCCAATCCGAGCCCGTTTATTGAGTTCTGGGAGTACAACCATCCGTCGGTGAAGACGCGGGCGAATTTTGCGGCACATTACGATCCGTGGGCGAACGGGGGCCATGGGGAGTTTTTTGCGCAGTGATCAGAGAACAGTGATCAGGGGTCAGTGATCAGTGTTCAGAGAGACGAACAGACGGTGAAACGGAGAGAAATAGACTGGGGAGCGACGGGACCGGCTGGGGCGTCGCGTGGGGGTGCGGAATCCAATAAGATAGACGTATGGTGGCGCTTCCTCCCATCCCGTCGGTACTTGTGTCGCTGGGCGGCCTTCTGGCCGTGACGATGTGGCGGCTGCGGGAGGCGCGGAGTGCGGTTTCGCTGAAGAAGATTGTGATTCCGCCGTTGGGGATGGCCACCGGATTTTCAATGTTTGTGGTGCCGGCATTTCGCATTCCCTGGACATGGGCGGGGCTGGCCTTTTTGATTGGCGCGGCCGCACTGGCCTGGCCGCTGCTGCTGACCACGCGGCTGGAGCGGCGGGGCGACGCGGTGATGATGAAGCGTTCGAGCGCGTTTCTTGCGGTTCTGCTGGCGCTGGCGGCGACTCGTTTTCTGGCGCGGGGCTATTTCGACACGATTCTGACCGGGCAGCAGACGGCGGGCATCTTTTTTATCCTGGCCTTCGGGATGATTGTGGTCTGGCGGGCTAAATTGCTGCTGGACTACCGGCGTCTCACGGCGAATTTCGAAACCAGCGCGGCGTAACAACTTCTATCGACGCGCGGAGAAAATTCCCTATGCAATTTTTGTCGTTGTCGCGGCGGCGCACGGATGCGTTTCCGCCCGAGGCATTTACGCCGGAGCTTGTGGCGCAGGAAACCCAGCGGGTGAAGGAGCTTTATGCGGCCGGGATTCTGCGGCAGGTGTGGAAGCGCGGGGACACGCCGGGTGCGGCGATCGTGTGGGAGGCTGCGAGCCTGGGAGAGGTTCGGGCGGCCGTGGAGAGCCTGCCGATCTTCAAGGCAGGCATGCTGGAGGTGGCGGCTTTGCTGCCTCTCGAACCCTATGCAGGGTTTGGGTCATCCAAATAGTCTGGCAACAAGAAGCAGGCGTGATTTTCATGAGATGCAGCGACCGGCTTTTCCTCAAACCTGGGCCGGGGTTGCAGGTCGTACACTGAATCTTCGTTCTTTTTTAGAGGAGAGATCCGGGATGGCATATCCGACGAACTACCGCTATACGAAAGAGCATGAGTGGGTTGTGCTGGAAGGAAAGATCGGCACGGTGGGCATTACCGACTATGCGCAGAATTCGCTGGGGGACATCGTTTACGTGGATGCGCCCAAGGTAGGCGACGCGGTGACGGCAAACCAGACGTTTGGATCGGTCGAGAGCGTGAAGGCGGTGAGCGATCTGTACTCCCCGGTGAGCGGCACGGTGACCGCGGTGAACGAGGCGCTGAAGACGGAGCCGGACAAGATCAACGCCGCGGCGCACGAGACATGGATCATCAAGGTGGAGCTTTCGGACACGTCGGAGTGGGACAAGCTGCTGGATGCGGCGGCGTACGAAGCGTTTGTGGCAGAAGAAAGCTAGAAGCAGCTGCTAGCTATTAGCTTCTAGCTCGTTGCGCGGAGATGGAAGACGCGCCGGATTTCAGGATTTTCCGCTGGCAGGCCCCGTGATGTTCCTGCCGCATTTTGCTTTTAGCTAGAAGCTAGAAGCTAGAAGCTAGAAGCTAGGAGCTGAAAGCTAAACATGCGCTATCTTCCCAAATCGCCGGCGGAACGCGAGCAGATGCTGCAATCAATCGGCGCGCAGTCGATTGACGATCTGTTTGCCGTCATTCCGGCCGAGTACCGGCTTACCCGCGATCTGGATGTGCCGCGGCAGTTTGGCGAGAGCGAAATTGTCGAGTATTTCAAGGCGGCTGCCGCCAGGAACGCGACGGACTATGCGAGCTTTCTGGGCGCCGGGGCGTATCGGCACTACCGGCCGGTGATCATTGATGCGCTGGTGCAGCGCGGCGAGTTTCTGACCAGCTATACGCCTTACCAGGCGGAGATCACGCAGGGAACGCTGCAGGCGATCTTTGAGTTTCAGACCATGATTGCCGAGCTGACGGGCATGGACGTGGCCAACGCCAGCATGTACGACGGCTCGACCGGCGCAGCCGAGGCTGTGCTGATGGCGATGCGCGTGACCGGACGGCAGAAGGCCGTGGTGGCGCGGACGGTGCATCCGGAATATCGCGAGGTGCTGCACACCTATCTGCGCGTGCGGGAGCTGGGGACCGAGGAAGTGGGCTATACGCAGACGGGTCGCGTGGATCTGAAGGCGCTCGAGTCCGCAGTGACGGAAGAGACGGCGGCGGTGCTGGTACAGAGCCCGAATTTTTTTGGAACCATCGAAGACGTCGCGGCGATTGCGGAAATTGCGCACAAGAAGGGCGCGCTGCTGATTGTGTCGATTGCCGAGGCGGTTTCGCTGGGCGTGGTGCGGCCGCCGGTGGAGGCAGACATTGTTTCGATGGAGGCGCAGTCGTTTGGCGTGGCGCTGAGCTATGGCGGTCCGTTCTGCGGGGTGATTGCGGCGAAGGAGCAGTTTCTGCGGCAGATGCCGGGACGGCTGGCGGGGCAGACGGTGGATTCGGACGGGAACCGCGGATTTGTGCTGACGCTTTCGACGCGCGAACAGCATATTCGGCGCGAGAAAGCGACCTCGAACATCTGCACCAATCAAGCATTAGTGGCGCTGATGGCGACCATCTTTCTGACCGTTTATGGGAAAGAAGGCATTCGCGAGCTGGCCGAGCATAACCTGGCGAAGGCTGCGTATGCGGCGAAGACGCTGGGCGGACAGCAAGGGGCAAAGCTGCTGTTTGACGGCGCGCCGCGGTTCCATGAATTTGTGTTGCAGACGGAAGAGGCGCCGGCGGCGTTGTTGAAGCGGCTGCTCGACGAGAAGATTGTGGGCGGCGTGGAGCTGAGCCGGTGGTATCCGGAGTTGAAGAATGCGACGTTGTGGTGCGCGACGGAGATGATGCCGCGGGCGACGATGGATGCGGCGGCGAAGGTGCTGGCGGGCGTGGCGGTGGAGGCTTGATGGCAACGACAGAGGAGCTGATCGCGCGCAAGACGACGGGGAAGGTTCGGCCGCACCAGACGCAGAATGAGGGGCTGGTGTTTGAGAAGTCGTCGCCGGGGAAGCGCGCCTATAAATTACCGCCGCTGGATGTGCCGGCTGTCGATGCCGCGGCGCTGCTGGGCGAATCGCATCGCAAGACCGCGGGGCTGCTGCCGGAGCTGAGTGAGATTGAGATCATTCGGCATTTCACGCGGCTGTCGACCTGGAACTACGCCATCGATCTGGGGATGTATCCGCTGGGCTCGTGCACGATGAAGTACAACCCGCGGGTGAACGAGTTTGTGTCGCGGATCGAGGGGCTGGCGGAGGCGCATCCGTATCGTCCGGAGTCGCTGGCGCAGGGTGCACTGGAGATTGTGGACCTGCTGCAGAAGTGCCTGATCGAAATCACGGGGATGGATGTGATTACGCTGCAGCCGGCGGCGGGGGCGCATGGAGAGTTCACCGGAATTCTGCTGATTCGCGCATGGCATGAGTCGCAGGGGAATGCGCGGAAGAAGATTCTGATTCCCGACTCGGCGCATGGAACGAACCCGGCGACGGCGGCGATTTGCGGCTACACGGTAGAGAATCTGAAATCGAATGTGGATGGGGGCATTGACCTCGCGGCGCTGGAGCGGCAGGTGGATGAAGACACGGCGGCGCTGATGCTGACCAATCCGTCGACGCTGGGCGTGTTTGAGAACGAGATCCACAAGATCGCCGATGTGCTGCATGCGAAGGGCGCACTGCTCTATATGGATGGCGCGAATATGAATGCGCTGGTGGGCAAGGTGCGGCCGGGCGACTTTGGCGTGGACGTGATGCACCTGAACCTGCACAAGACGTTTTCGACGCCGCATGGCGGGGGCGGGCCGGGCTCGGGTCCGGTGGCGTGCAAGAAATTCCTGGAGCCGTTTTTGCCAACGCCGGTGCTGGTGCGTGCAGGAAACGCCGCGAACAGCCCTTCCACGGAAAGCTGGGAGAACGCGAATGCGGATCCCGCGACCGCCGGTTCTGAACCTATGTTCCGTGCGCCGTCCTTTCCGGGACTTTCTTCAAACCGCGGGAGAGACGGCGAACCTGAGGTCGCTTCGGGCACACTGCATTGGGAGTATGACCGGCCGCAGAGCGTGGGGCGCGTGCGCGCGTTTTACGGAAATACGGGGATGTTTATCCGGGCGCTGGCGTACATTTTGGCGAACGGGCCGGACGGGCTGCGGCAGACGACCGAAGATGCCGTGCTGAATGCGAACTACATTCGCAAGAACCTCGAGGATTTGTACGAGCTTCCGTACAAAACGCCATCGATGCACGAGGTGGTTTTCTCGGACAAGAAGCAGGCGGCGAAGGGCGTGAAGACGGGCGACATCGCCAAGCGGCTGATCGATTACGGATTTCATCCCTACACGGTGAGTTTTCCGCTGATTGTGCACGGGGCGCTGATGATTGAGCCCACGGAGAGCGAATCGCTGGAAGAACTGGACCTCTTCATTCAGGCTATGCGCTCCATTGCTCAAGAGGTCGAGCAGACCCCGGAGCTGGTGAAGACGGCGCCGCACTCGACGCGGGTGTCGCGGCTGGATGAAGTGCAGGCGGCGCGGAAGCCTATTCTGCGCTGGCGGCCCAAGACCGCTTAGGATCCAGGAACCAAGGAAGACGGACGGGGTAACCATCGACCCGGTCACTTTGGTTTACTTGCAGTTCATGGATTCGAAGCCCGATAATGAGTCTCCCTCTGCGGCAAAACGTTCTCCTCCCCGCAGGGTGATCGGTATTTCGCCAGGCCTTGACGAAGGATGGCGACCACATTCAATCGATAGGAATGGTGGCTGGCACGCCGTGCCGGCAGGGGTCGTCCCGCGATTCTTCCGCATTTCGATCCAGCGCGATCTTTTCCCGCGGCATGAATCCTCGAGCGCAAGAGTGGGCGCATTCCGCGCCAATGTCCGCGAAGGCGGCGTTTTGGGAGTAAGCAATGAGATTCGTGAAAGATGAGAGCGGCCAGGCGTTGGTGATGACTGCCGTTTCGATGTCTCTGCTGATGGGCTTTCTCGCGCTGGCGGTGGATGTGGGGATGTTGTTCCGGGAGCGGCGCCAGATGCAGATCGCGGCAGATGCGGCCGCGGCCGCGGCGGCGCTGGATTGGAAATACAACGGCTCGGTTGCAACGGCCAAGACGGCGGGGGAGAACGCCGCGTTGGCGGACGGCGTTACAAGCACCGCCTACGTGACGATCAATCCTCCACCGGCAAATGGACCGTTCACCGCGCGGCCGGGATATGCCGAGGCCATTGTGCAGCAGCCGACCGCGACACTTTTTATGAGACTGTTCCGATTTGATTCGATCACGGTTGCGTCGAGGGCGGTGGCGGGTCCCGCGGTAAATGCCGGATGCGTGTGGGCGTTGGGGAGTTCAGGGACGGGCGTATCGGTGAGTGGATCGGGGAGCATCACCGCGCAGAACTGCAACATCTACGACAACTCGAACGCGGGCAACGCGTTTTCGATTTCGGGTAGTGGCTCAGTGTCCGCGAAAGCAATCGGCGTAGTCGGAAGCTATAGCCGGACGGGCTCGGGAAATTCCACGCCGAATCCTCCGACGACGGGCATGAAGCCTGCGGCGGACCCCTTGAATCTCACTCCGCCAGGGATCGCAGGAGGCACGTGTTCGGGGAGCCCTGCCACATGCAGTCCGAACAATTCCGGAAGCGGCAACATGACAAAGGGCCCCGGAACCTATACCTCGATCACCAATTCGGGCAGTGGGACGTTCACCCTCACCCCCGGCAACTATGTCATCAACGGCGGTGTTGCCTGTGGCGGCGCAGGCCTTGCGGCGCTCTGCAACAGCGGGAGCGGGGCGCTGATTCTTGGGGCGGGAACCTACACCATTCATGGAAATTTCGTGAGTACAGGTTCCGGAGCGGTGACGCTCGGCGCTGGGGAATACATTGTCACGGGCAATGTCGACCTGGCGGCATCCGGGACTCTCACGGGCACGAATGTCACCTTCTACACGGAGGGCGGCACGACGATTAGCGGAAGCGGCAGCATGAATCTGACGGCGCCCACGACGGGAACCTATAACGGAATTCTTTTGTATCAGCCGTCCGGCGATGCGAGCGGCATTTCGATTTCAGGTTCCGGCGGTGCGACGATCCGAGGGATTGTGTATGCACCGTCGTCGCCACTATCGCTGAGCGGATCAGGGACCATGGATATTTCGACGGACCTCATCGTAGATTCGGTGAACCTGGGGGGAAGCGGCTCGGTGATTGACACCAATTATGCGGCGGTTACCAATACCAATTCCGCCCTCTCACAACTTGTGCTGGTGGAGTAGAGATGCGTCTTCAAGGGAATTTTCGCCGCAGGAAGTTTCTCTCGATTTGGGGATTCAATGAGACGGCCAAAGAGGAACAGGGCCAGGCGCTGATTGAGACGGCGCTGGTGATGCCGCTTCTGCTCTTGATTCTGCTGGGAGTGGCCGAGTTTTCGATGGCCTCTTATGCGGCAATTGAGGTTTCGAATGCGGCCCTCGCCGGCGCTCAGTACGGCGCGCAGAACCCGATCTATGCGGCAGATTTGTCTGGAATCCGGGCGGCTGCGCAGAACGATGCGGGGAACATCACTCTGCGAACGACGACCACGACCGAATCCTGCATTTGCTCCAGTGGAGCGGCCTCGAACTGCCTGCCGACGAGCTGTTCCGGCTCCAACATCGAAACGATTCTGACGGTGCAGACGCAGGCGCCTTTCAACTCGGCATTCCACTTTCTTGGACTTCCCTCGGCATTTACGCTGCACGGCCAGGCAAGCCAAAAGGTTCTGCAATGACGGGGAGGATTCAAGCCAAAAAGTTGGGCGGTCCAGGCGGTCTGCTTGACAAGTGGGCCGAGTTGCCCGTGTGCCGTGTGCCGATAGCCGATTCGCTGCATCGCGACAAGATGCAGCAACTCTGGCAGATCTGCCGCGACGACTCGGGCGCGTCTTTGGTGGAGTTTACGGTATCCGCGGCTGTCCTTTTCATGGCGCTTTTCGGCATTATTCAGTGCTCGCTGGGGCTGTATGCGTATAACTATGTCTCCGATGCTGCGCGGGAAGGCACCCGGTTCGCCATGGTGCGCGGGGCACGGTGCGCTGCGCCGATGACGGGTTGCCTCGCGACCCAGGCGGATATCCAGACGTACCTGAGCGGGTTTCAGTATCCGGGCATCGACGTCAATAATCTTGTGGTGACGGCGAACTGGTATACCGCAAGCGCGGCGACGCCGACGACGTGGACATCTTGTGGAACCGGACCCGGGTGCAAGGTTCCCGGCAATGCGGTGCAAGTGCAAGTGAAGTACACTTTTCCGCTTCGCATCCCATACTGGAAGAACGCGTCTGTCAGTATCGCAAGCGTTTCGCAGATGGTGATTTCGAACTGAAAACCGGCAGCCGGCATGCTGGAGCGTGATGCGCGGGTTGAATCGACTCGCTTCGATTCCCACATTTCGCCGCCGCGATTCACAAGAACAGTGCCGGATAAAAACGCCCTACACTTTAGAAGTATGGCCACCCTCCCTGATTTGAGACTGGACGCCGGACTGCCGGCGAATATCGACGCCGAAAAAACGATTCTGGGCGCGATCCTGCTGGACAATGCCGCGCACTCCGAAGCGGCAGAAAAGCTGGAGGCGGGCGATTTTTCGCTCGACTCGCATCAGCGCATCTTCCTGCGCATGAGCGAGCTGATGAACGCGCAGCGCGCGGTGGACATCGTGACGCTGGCCAACGAGCTGGCGCGCTACAAGGAGATCGAGACGGTGGGCGGGGTGGCGTACCTGGCGTCGCTCACCGAAGGATTGCCGCTGCGGCCGGTGATCGAAGACTACATCCGCATCGTCAAGGACAAGAGCCTGCTGCGCAAGCTGATGGCGATCTGTTCGGCGGCGATTGCGCGTGCGGCGGACCAGAGCGAGACGGCACTCGAAGTGCTCGACATGGCCGAGAACCAGTTGCTGGAGGTGAGCGAAAAGGGAATCTCGCAGGGGTTGCAGCCGCTGGACCAGATTGTGCAGAGCTCGTTCGGGACCATCGACAACTTGTACAAGCAGAGCCGCGAGGTGACGGGGCTGGCGACGCACTACGTGGTGCTGGACCAGATGACCAGCGGGCTGCAGAAGGGCGAGCTGATCATCATTGCGGCGCGGCCCTCGATGGGGAAGACGGCGCTGGCGATCAACATTGCGCAGAATGCGGCGATTACGAGCAAGGCGACTGTGGCAGTCTTCAGCCTGGAAATGAGCAAGGAGTCGCTGCTGCGACGCATGTTGTCGTCGCAGTCGGGCGTGGATCAAAGGAAACTGCAGACGGGTTTTCTGGGCCGCGAAGATCACGGCAAGCTGCAGCATGCGCTGGAGCAGCTGGTGGAAGCGCACATGTTCATCGACGACACGGCGGGGGTTTCGCTGGCGGAGATGCGGGCCAAGGCGCGGCGGCTGAAGCAGAATGCCGGGGGGCTGGACCTGATTGTGGTGGATTACCTGCAGCTGATGTCGGCCACGCTGCCTTCGATGGGCGGTAAGCGGTATGAGAACCGGACGCAGGAAGTGTCGGCGATTTCGCGCGGTCTGAAGGCGCTGGCCAAGGAGCTGCATGTGCCGGTGATTGCGCTGTCGCAGCTGTCGCGTGCCAGTGAGCGGCGGGGCGACGACAAGCGGCCGATGCTGAGCGATCTGCGCGAATCGGGCTCGATTGAGCAGGACGCGGACGTGGTGGCGTTCATTCACCGCGAAGCTTACTACAATCGCGATGAAGAGATGTCGGATGCCGACAAGGCGCGGTCGGAAATTATTCTGGCTAAACAGCGCAACGGTCCGACGGGGACGGTTCATCTGAACTTCAACTCCAATTGCACACGGTTCTCAAATCCTGCCGACTATGTTGATCAGGCTTGAAAAGAGCGAGGAACGAAAGAAAATGCTCTGACGCCAGGCTGACATTTGGATGACATAAGCAGGGCGCGTTGTGTCTAAGAATGTCTATGGCGATGAATGACCGGGCAGGATGGAGGACGATGACGACCGCGTTTATCAACCGTATTGCGACGGCCGTCCCCCCGCATGATGTGCACCGGGCGTTCGTCGATTTTGCCGACAGCATGCTGCCCGAGGGCACGACGCGCAATCTTTTTCGGCGGATGGCGCGGCTCTGCGCCATTGAACATCGCTACTCCTTCATTGAACCGATTGCCACGGAGAGCGGCGCCTGGCGAGACGGGGAAGACCTGTATGTGCGCGGCCGGTTTCCGGGCACGGCGCGGCGCATGGAGGCGTTTGAGCGCGATGCGCCAAAGCTGATGCGTTGCGCGGTGGGCAGGCTCCGCTTGAGCGAAGAAGAGCGACGCGGGATCACGCATGTGATCGTGACCTCGTGCACCGGGCTCTACGCGCCGGGACTGGACATTGAGGTGGTGCAGCACCTGGGACTGGATTCGTCGGTAGAGCGCACCATGATCGGCTTTATGGGGTGTTATGCGGCGATCAACGCGTTGAAAGCGGCGCGGCACATTGTGCGATCGGAGCCGGAAGCGCGGGTGCTGGTGCTGAACCTGGAGTTGTGTTCGCTGCACATGCAGGAGACGCAGGACCTGGAGCAGATGCTGTCGTTTCTCCTGTTCGCGGATGGGTGTTCGGCCTGCCTGGTGAGCGCGGAAGAAACGGGTTTGGGAATCGACAGTTTTCTTGCCGTGGGGATTCCGGAGACGAGCCATCTGATCACCTGGCGCATTCGCGAAGGCGGGTTTGACATGCAGCTTTCGGGCAAGGTTCCGGGCGAATTGTTGCGGGCGCTCAAGAACGTGGGGCACACAATCACGCGCGACAAAGATCCCCAGTCGATCGATTTGTGGGCGGTGCATCCGGGTGGGAAGACGATCCTCGATTCCGTGGAAAGAGGATTGAGCCTGCGTGGCGATGCGCTGGTGCAGTCCCGCGATGTGCTGGCGCGGTTTGGCAACATGTCGTCGGCGACGGTGATGTTTGTGTTGCAGAGGATCCTGCAGCAGGCAGAGCCGGGACAACAAGGCTGTGCGATGTCGTTTGGGCCGGGAGTGACCGCGGAAACGATGCTCTTCCATGTCGCGTGACGGGCTGGATTTCAGCCAGCGCGCCGAGCTTACGGAACAGATGGATGAACCATGCAGCCGCGAGGAGTTGCGCGCGTGCCTGCGTGATCTGGCAAAAGTAAACCGATGGCTGCTGGGGTATCGGCCGTTGCTGCGGTGGCTGGAAGCGCTGGGGCTGGACGGCGTGAAGGGGCCGGTGCGGATTCTCGATGTGGGCTGCGGGTACGGAGACGGGCTGCGGCGCATGGAACAGTGGGCGAGGGCGCGCGGCATCCCGGTGGAACTTACGGGAATTGATTTGAATGCAGACAGCGTGGCAATCGCGGAGGAAGCCAGCGGACCGGAATGCCGGATCGAGTGGATACAAGCGGATGTGTTTGCCTATGAGCCGGAGGAGCCGGTCGACCTGGCGATGAGTTCGCTCTTTACGCATCATTTGAGCGACGCGGACGTGGTGCGATTTGTGCAGTGGATGGAAGCAAAAGCCAGGCGCGGATGGTGCGTCAACGACCTGTCGCGGGCGGCGATTCCGTATCATCTCTTCCGGATTTTTTCGAGGGCGATGGGGCTGCATCCATTTGTGCAGCATGATGGGCCGGTTTCGATGCGGCGCGCGTTTGTTGCGGAGGATTGGCAGCGCCTGTGTGCCGCGGCTGGATTGCGCGCGCAGGAAGTGACGATTCGAGGCTTCACGCCGGGACGCTTGTGCGTGATGCGGAGGAAATCGTGAGCCTTGCTGGCGAGCGGCTGGAGCACCTGGTGATTGGCGGAGGCCCTGCCGGGTCGATGGCCGCGGTATGCCTGGCGGATGCCGGATGCCGCGTGGTGCTGGCGGAGCGGGAGAGAGCGGCGCATGCCAAGGTGTGCGGCGAGTTCCTCAGCCGGGAAGCTGTCCAGTACCTGGAGCAGATGGATATTGAGCCCTGCAAGCTGGGTGCGGTTCCTATTGAGCACGTGCGCATGACCGTGGGGCGCAGCGTTGCGGAGGTCGCGTTGCCGTTTCGGGCGCTCTCGCTTTCCCGGTTTGTACTGGATGAGGCGATGCTGGAGCGCGCAAAGGCGGGCGGGTGTGCGGTTCGACGCGGCGTCGAAGTGACGACACTGCGGCGCGACGGAGACGGTTGGCGGGTCGGTCTTCGCAATGGAGATTCGCTGCAGGCGCAGACGGTTTTCCTGGCGAGTGGGAAGCACGATTTGCAGGCCTGGGGGCGTGGGCATGGGACGCAGACGGACCTGGTTGGATTCAAGCTGCATTGGCGCCTGACGCCTGCGCAGACGGCATCGCTGCGGGGAGTGATGGAGCTGTTTCTTTTCCCGGGTGGATACGGGGGCATGTCGCTTGTGGAGCGGGAAGGGGCGAACCTGTGCCTGGCGGTGCGCCGGACGAGGCTGCGTGCGGTTGGGGGCTGGGAGAAGTTGCTCGAAGAAATCCGGCGCTTCGATCGGCGGCTTAACGAACGATTGACGGGCGCAGAGCCGAGGTCGGAACGACCGCTTGCGATCGCGCCGATTCCCTATGGCTATCTTGCGGAGACGCCCAGCGTGACGTGGTGCGTGGGGGACCAGGCGGCGGTGATTCCTTCGTTCACGGGCGATGGCATGTCGATCGCGTTGCATAGTGCGGCGCTGGCGAGCGGGATGTATTTGAGCGGCAAGAGCGCGGATGAATATGTCGGAACGCTGCGCGCGCAGCTGGGCGGCAGCATGCGTCTGGCGACAGGGCTTTCGCGGGCGATGGTGACGAGCGCAGGGCGACACCTTGCGCCGATCGGGCTGTCGCTTATCCCGCAAGGGTTGCGCTGGATTGCGGCGTCGACGCGGATTGCCGAGAGGGACCGCGTGGCGTGGCGCGGGCATGCACGCGGGAACGATCCGCTGGGAGCAGCGTTCCAGGTCTAGCGAGGGTGGAGAGCGCGCTCAGATCTCGTTCAAAACCAAGACGACCCGGCCGACCATGGCGTCGCTGCGCGTGTTGCCTGGCTCAACCTCGAGCAAGTCCACGGGAAAAAGCATGTTGAGGGGGCGAAGGACGAGGCGTTGTTGCTGCAAGTCGACATAGCGAAGAACCAGGCGGCCTTGCACATGCACAGCGAAGAGCGTTCGCCGGCTGGGACGATAAGGAATGGGCAGGTTGTAGTGGCGATCGACGACGGCCAGCGCTTCCGGCTGGATCACGGGGTCCATGGGAAGAGCTTCTGCGCGGGAAACGCGGATGGCCACAAATCGCTGCCAGGTAAGGCGGGAGCTCGGGGCGCGCGTACGGATCGATTGGAGCGCGCCGCCGGGCAGGGGCAACAGGGCGAGAATCGCGGAGGGATGAAT
Organism: uncultured Acidobacteriaceae bacterium; assembly: GCA_963798035.1. Taxonomy (GTDB): domain Bacteria; phylum Acidobacteriota; class Terriglobia; order Terriglobales; family Acidobacteriaceae; genus Telmatobacter. The sequence goes on from CAWCRW010000001.1 coordinate 56,566, forward strand.
GATGGGATCGGAGCACGCGGAATGGTGCGAGACGATCGGGACGGCGCTGGTGTCCTCCCCATTGAGCAGGAAGTCGGCGCCGGCGCGTTTTTCGGAGGCGGGCAAAAGGTCGCCGGCTTCCATGCTTTGGGTGAGCAGAACGCGGTCCATGGCTGCAGGGGAGAAGCGGCGTTTGCCCAGCAGGAAATTAGAAATATGAGACTGGGTGAGACCGGTCTGGCGGTTGAGGAGGGAAACGGAGAGCGTGCCCCGCTGGATCCGGCGGAGCAATTCCTGACGAAGACGTTCGTGCATCCTGGTGAATGTCATCTGTGGATTGTTCGCTAAGAGCTATGGATCAAAACGGTCCCCAATTTCCGTGAGCTATGCCAAGTGTGCACTTAGACCCTCAATTCAAAGAGCGGGCTTTGGCAGGGGGATTTCTGAGAAGGAAATAAGTAAGAACGCATTGACCAGAAGAAACCATCCATCTAGATTGGGCTTACTTTATCTCGTACAACTTTTGTGGGGAAATTCTCGAAGATTGATCTTAGAAAGCGCAATCGCGAAGAGGCGGGGTCTTGTCTTTTCGGGTTGCGGGGCCCGATAGCTTATAGCAAATGGTTGATTCTCTCGAAAACTTCCAAAGTCAATCGTCCAGCAGAGGCGTAAGACACAGGTGTGCGCGAATTCCCGGATCTGCGCACCGAATCGATCACTCAAGAACATGAGAAAGCAGACAGTCATGCCCGATCAGGACAGAAGAATCCTGAAGAACCTTGCCTGGTTCTCTTTGCCCCGCACTCGACGGTTGAAATTGTAGAGAAGCGGGATGCAGCCTTTTTTCACGGAGTCCATGATGGAGTTTTGTGTGCAATTGAAGGTGTGTGAGGGGTGCGGTTGTCTTTGGTTCCGGGCCCAGGGTCAAGAGAAGGTGTATTGCAGGAGCTGCGAGGCGAAGTTGCGCGACTTTCCCTCGCCGGAAACGCGGAAGAGGCGCGGACGTCCCAGTCGCAAAGTGCGTGTGCCTGCCAGGGCGTGGGCAACAATGGAAGCAACCGGGGGTGCGGCATGAGTGCAGCACTCCAGTTGGACTGGGTGTGGGCAGAAGACGATTTGCGGGATGCGCGGTCGCAGGCAAACGGGGCAGGACGGCGGGGAGTTCAGCCGACCGAGGTGCTGGAGGAAGACGCGTCTGCGCGCAATCCTCCCATCAACCTGGCGTTCTACCGAAAACATTCGGAACGCATGTTGCGGCGTTATCTGTATGCGTCGATGCAGGTGGGCCGATCGCCTTCGATCTTGAGCGAGCCGGTAGGGCGAGGGTGGGTTTCGAGCCGGCCGGTGCGCACCTTCGAAGACGCGGTGATCTTCGTGCTCGATGTGGAGAAGTGCCTGGACCGACTCAGCTCGCTGGACAAGGCAATGCTGAGCCGGGTGGTGTTGCAGGAGTATACGCAGACGGAAGCGGCGGTGTTGCTGGGGATGAGCGCGCGCGCAATTTCCTACAAATTTCCGCTGGCGCTGGATCGATTGACGGAGCAGTTGGTGGCACACGGACTGCTGGTGTTTCCACAGTCCTGATGGACGGGCACACGAGGGAGAGGGCTGGAATGCGCTCTCCCTCGCCCCAACGATCGGGTCGAACTAGAACTTGCGCGACCACTCGCGCGGCCAGCGTTCCACGATGACTTTTTTGTCGGTGAAGAATTCGATGGCATCGCGGCCCTGCGCATGCATCACGCCGAAGAAGCTGCCTTTCCAACCGGAGAACGGGAAATAGGCCATCGGTGCGGGGACGCCGATGTTGACGCCGACGTTGCCGGTGGAGACGGTGTTGCGGAACTTGCGCGCCTCGGCTCCTGAGGACGTGAAGATGGAACTGGCGTTGCCGTAGGGGGAGCGCTCAATCATGGCGATGGCTTCATCGACAGATTTGGCGTGCACGACGGAGAGCACGGGGCCGAAGATCTCGGTTTCCATGAGGGAACTGCCGGCGGGCAGGCCATCGAGCACGGTGGGGCCGACGAAGGAGCCTTTGTGGGGGCTCGCGTGGCTGCGGCCGTCGACAATCGCCTTGGCGCCGTCGCCGGCACCCTGGCCGATGAGAGAAACAACGCGATCGCGACTGGCTGCGGTGATGACGGGGCCCATTTGCATGGCGGGATCGATGCCGTTGCCGACCTTGAGCGATGCGGCGGCGGCGGAGATGGATTCGCGGAACCAGTTCTGCGCTTCGCCGACGGCGACCGTGACGCTGACCGCGAGGCAGCGTTGACCGGCGCACCCGAAGGCGGAGTCGGCAATGATCTTAGTGGTGGTTTCAGGATCGGCGTCGGGCAGAACGACGACATGGTTTTTGGCGCCGCCCTGGCACTGGACGCGCTTTCCGCTCGCGGAGCCGCGCGTGTAGACGTATTTTGCAACCGGGGTAGAGCCCACGAAGCTGACGGCGCGCACCAGCGGATGGTCGAGCAGTGCGTCGACTGCGGGCTTGCCGCCGTTGACGAGGTTGACGACACCGGAGGGCAAGCCGGTTTCGTGGATCAGCTCGACAAGACGCGTCGCCGAGAAAGGAACGCGGTCGCTCGGTTTGAGCACCAGGGTATTTCCGGTTGCGATGGCGTAGGGAAGAAACCAGAGCGGGATCATGAGCGGAAAATTGAAGGGAGTAATGACGGCGCAGACGCCGAGCGGCTGGCGCACCATGATTTCGTCGATGCCGGGCGCAATATCTTCGAGCGAGTAGCCCTGCATGAGCACGGGGATGCCGCAGGCGACTTCGACGTTTTCAATGCCGCGGCGGAGTTCGCCTTTCGATTCGGCGAGGGTCTTTCCGTTTTCGGTGGTGATGATTGCCGCCAGCTCATCGAAGTGCGATTCAAGAAGATTCTTGAGCTTGAAGAGGAATTGGACGCGATCGCCGGGCGGCGTGGCGCGCCAGGCAGGAAAGGCCGATTGCGCTGCCTGGACGGCGGCGTCGACTTCAGCGGCCGAACCGGAAGGGGATTGACCGAGCGGCTCCCCAGTGGCGGGATTGGTGAGTTCGAGGCCGGGAGCGCTGGTTGCGGACTGCCATTTGCCGCCGACAAAGTTGCGAATTTCGAGGGAAGTGAGGGTAGTCATCGGACCTTCACTTTACCGCAGCGGATGGAGGGCTGGCAGCAGGAAAGTGCGGTGGGGAGTCTTGTCTGGACGACCAAGCCGGGGGATGCTCAGTCCGCTTCGATGGGCGGCAGGCCTCCCGTTGCAACAACGGGCCGTGCGTCTGATTTTTGTTCGGATTCGGGAATCGATGTACGCAGAGGAACGGCTTTTCAAATCAAATGTGCGCCGCTTTGCTATTGTGATCGAGTCCGGCTGTTTCGACCGCGATCCGCAGCCAATTTTGTTTGAAGAGGTAAAGGAGCCGATGGGTTTTATTTCAAAACTTGCTGTAGCCCTGATCGGGATGCCCTGTTTCGGGCTCGGTGCGCAACAGGTAGGGCAGCCTGCTTCGCCTGCGCCGACCACGGCAGCCCAGGCGCCGAATCGAGACACGAGCTACATTGACCAACAGGGAACCGCGCACGTGACGCGGGTGGTGCCGGTGCCGACCGATTTGAGTCAGCAGGCGCAGCTGGCGCTGGGGCATGGCGGGCCGGACCAGGGACCGCCCGAGTCGCTCGAGCAGCGACGCACGATGACCGACGCCTACACGGCGCGGGCGCGGGTGGCGTGGACGCGGCTCTGTCCCAACACACTGGTGGACCAGACCATGGCGGGCGTGCCGGTGCATGTGGTGACGCCGGAGAACATGCCGGCAGCCAACCGCGAGAAGGTGCTGCTGAATCTGCACGGGGGCGGATTCAATTCGGACTCGGGGTCGTATACGGAATCGATTCCGATTGCCAGTTACACCGGGATCAAGGTGGTGGCGGTGCTCTACCGGCTCGCTCCGGAACACCCCTTTCCGGCGGCTGTGGAGGATTCGGTGGCGGTCTACAAGGAGCTGCTGAAGACCTACAAGCCCAACCACATTGTGATCTACGGAACGTCGGCCGGAGCGATTCTGACCGCGGAAGTGGCGGCGAAGTTGAAACAGCTGGGGTTGCCGCTGCCTGCGGCGCTGGGAATTTTCAGCGGCATGGGGGACTTTGCGCGTGCGGGAGATTCACAGGCGATGTACGCGCTGCGGGGGCTGACGGGGCATCTCGATCCGCCCGATCCCGGCCAGCATGACGGTGAGTATGTGGGATCCACGGATCCCAAGGACCCGGTTCTGTCGCCGATTTACGGCGATCTGCACGGGCTGCCGCCGACGCTGTTCGTCACCAGCGGGCGGGACCTGTTGTTGAGCGGGACGGCGAATCTGCATCGCGCCTATCTGAATGCGGGTGTCGACGCGCGGCTGGTGGTCTTTGATGCGCTTTCGCACGCTTTCTGGTATGACCCGATGCTGCCGGAGGCGATCGAGGCGAATCACACCATGGCGGACTTTTTTGTGAAGCAGCTGGGGCAATGAGTTGAGATCAGGACTCCGGAATGGGGGTCACGGGAATGCGCAGTCCGGAGTTGATGCGCGCGAACATTTCAAAGGCTGCAGCGACGGCGGTGAGTTCGACGATTTCGGCGCCGTTGAAGTGCTCGCTCACGGCATCGAAGGCTGCTTCGTTGACGGCGTGGCCTGATTGATGAAGAAGGCCGGCATAGCGGAAGCCGGCCTTTTCTTTTTCGGTGAAGGGACCGGTTTCGAAGGTGTCGTAACTCGCCACCTGGCCGAGCGTCGCGCCGCGCTTGAGGGCGAGAAGACGGTGCGCGCTGATGCAATAGTCGCAGCTGTTCAGCGAAGCGATGCGGGTCGCGATCAGTTCCTTATACCAGCCGCACAGGGCACCCTCGGCCATGAGCGGTTTGAGGAAGGCTGCGATCCCCAAAACGAGATCGGGTACGCCGGAGAGCGCCTTGAACATATTGGGCACGATGCCGCGGTCGGCCAGCAGCTTGTCATAGAGGGCAGCGATCTCAGGAGGAACTTGGTCGCGCTCCAATAAGGGAACTCGGGATTCAAGAGTCGGCATGACGTCTCGGTCGCTCCACGGATTGCCTGTTGCAAGTTTAAGCCTGGAATGCCGCGCATCCGTGCGGAAATAAGCCATTGAATCCATTCGATCTCCTCAAGGGAAAGAACGAAATTGCGACCCAAATTCCTTCCGCGTATATGTCCCTTATCGAACATTGAGATGAGAGGGTTCTGATCCTGCGGGGGCGGCGATGGGGACGGATTTGCAGGGAACGCCTGTAGCGATGGCAGGTGGGGTGCACACGCGAAGGGGAGAACTTCCGCTGACAGCGCGGCTGAGTGAAGTGGCGCGCGGATATCAGCGCACGTTGGCCGTGAACCCGAGACATCCCGAGGCGTTGGTGGGCATCAGCCTGGTGGCGCTGGCCAGCGGGCAGACGGAAGCGGCGATCCAGATGGCCGGGGCGGCAGTTGCTGCGGCTCCCACGATGGAGACTGCGTGGGTGGCGCTGGGCCAGGCATGGAAGGTTGCGGGACAGAATGCGAAGGCTGAACAGGCGTACCGGGAGGCAATCCGGCTGAATGGCAGGACTATCCTGGCGCGGATGGGATTGGGGGATCTGCTGCTTGCCGCGGGCGAGCCAGAGAGCGCTTTGCGCGAGTATGGCGTGGCCTTGCAGCGGAGTCCGGCAATGCCTGCTTTGTTGGTCAGCATGGGGCATGCGCTGGCGTGCATGGGAAGGAATGCCGAAGCGCTGGAGAGCTATGAAAAGGCGCTGTCGGTCGCGCCGCGCGCGGCGGAGGTGGAGTTTGCTTGCGGCTTTGCGCTGGTGCGGCTGGGACGCACGGAGGAGGCGGAACGGCGCTACCGTCGCGCCCTGACGCTGCGGCCGGATTTTGCGGCGGCGTGGATGAACCTCGGATGCCTGCTGCGCGAGAAGGGACGCGCGGCACAGGCAGAGGTCGCGTTGCGGCGCGGCCTGGTGTTGCGGCCGGACATGATCACCGGATGGCTCAATCTGGCGCTGCTGAAGGGCGAGCAGCGATTGCCGGACGAGGCATTGGAGCATTTGCGCAAGGCGTTTGCGCTCGATCCCGAGAAGGTGGAAACGCAGATTGCGTGGTGTCAGCACTGTGTGGCGGAGGAGGATCTGGCGGGTGCGGGTCGATGGTTGCGCTGGGCCCTGGCGCGCGACGCAGACAACGGCGAAGCGGCAAACATGCGCGGCATTCTGCTGCATACGGAAGGTCGTTTTGCGGAGGCCGTCGTGGCATTTGAGCGCGCGGAAACGCTGGGCAACAAGTCGGCGGCCAGCAACCGCGGCAACAGCCTGACGGACATGGGGCACATGGCGGAAGGGTTGCGCGCCCATGAGGAAGCGGCGAAGCGCGATCCGCAGAGTGCAGGCGCCCGATACAACCTGGCCCTGACCCAACTGCGCCTGGGACGCTGGGTGCATGGCTGGGAGGCGTATGAAGCGCGATGGCGTTTCCGTGAAGTGCATCGGAAGCCGATGATTTTTCGACAGCCGCGCTGGCGAGGGGAAGCGCTGCGCGGGCGCACGATCCTGCTGTATGCGGAGCAGGGGCTTGGCGATGCGATCCAATTTTGCCGGTATGCGCCGCTGGTCGCCGCGCGCGGCGGCAAGGTGATTTTGCAGGTGCATGCGCCGGCGGAGCGGTTGATGCATTCGCTCGAGGTGGTGCGGCGCGGCGAAGCGCAGGTGGCGCGCCTGGGCGAGGAGCCTCCGGCGTTTGATCTTGAGTGTCCGTTGATGAGTTTGCCTGCAGTGTTTGGAACGACCGTTGAAACAGTGCCCTGGACGGAAGGGAGTCGGGGTGGGTATCTGGACGCGGAACTGGAACTGGTGGCAGCGCGAAGGCGGGAGATGGAAGCGGCGGAGGTAGGGGGCTGCAGACGGTTGCGCATCGGCGTGGCGTGGGCGGGGAATCCGCGCTACAAGGCGGACGGGCGGAGGTCGATCCAACTTGCGACCTTGCTGCCCTTGCTTCGCATGGCGAATGTTTCGTGGATTTCTCTGCAAAAGGGCGAAGCAGCGGAACAGTTGAAGCAGTTGCCGGACGACGTCGCGCTTTGGGACGGGTCGAGTCGGGATCAGGACCTGGCGGAGACGGCGGCCCTGGTTCAGTCGTTGGATCTGGTGATTGCGACCGATACATGCATTCCCCATTTAGCGGGTGCACTGGGCAAGCCGGTGTGGATCTTGCTGCCGCACCTCGCCGACTGGCGCTGGATGGAAAGGGTGGAGACGACGCCCTGGTATCCGACGGCGCGGTTGTTCCGACAGCGCACGCCGGGCAACTGGCCAGAGCTAATCAGGCGGGTTGCGGTAGAGCTAAGCAGCACATTCCAATTGAATTGAGTTGGGATCTGGGCCGCGAATCCTCGCACGTCGGCTATCGGGAAAAGATGATTATGCACTTGACACAGAAGAAGAGTTCGCCTATGCTTTGAGTATGTCGAAGCGCTCCATGTCGCCACTCACGCCGATCATCATTCTTTTGGCGTTGCTTGCAATAACGGCGATTCTTAAAGCGCTCCATATTACTCGGCTTAGGTGAGAACCATGAACCTGATAGACGTAAATGAGAAGTTCACTACTGACGAGCAATGCCTAGCCTACCTTGAGCAAATGCGCTGGCCCGATGGCGTTGTACGCTGCCCGGTATGCGGTTGTGACCGAATCAGCAAGATCACGCGCAAGGCTGGCGGCAAGAACAAGCGCGCACAGCTTTACCAGTGCCTAGAGAAGACCTGCAAGCAGCAATTCTCGGCGACCAGCGGGACGATCTTCAACGATTCGCACCTTCCCCTGCACAAGTGGTTCATGGCACTGGCGCTCGTCATTGACGCCAAGAAGGGCATGAGCGCAAAGCAGCTTCAGGAGCACCTGGGCATCGGTTCCTATCGCACCGCGTGGTACATGGCGCACCGCATCCGCAAGGCAATGGACGTGCCGAACAACGAGTTCCCTAAGATGACCGGCGTAGTGGAGATGGACGAGACCTACATCGGGGGCAAGACTATTCGCCCGTTTGCTGGCCGCAGCAATAAGAAGAAGGATATCGTCGTTGCGCTGCGTCAGCGTGGCGGCAATGTGCGCCTGATGCACGTTGACGACGTAAGGGCTTCAACCTTGCGGCAAGTGGTGGAAGAGTTCATCGCTGACGACGTGGAGATGATCGTCACGGATGATTTCAGAAGTTATCCGCTGGCGCTCAAGAAGTTCAGCGGCAAGCATCACCGCATCAATCATTCGCTCGGTTACTACGTCACCGGCGACCAGAACCAGATTCACACGAACACGGTTGAATCGGCCTTCTCACTCTTCAAGCGCGGTCTCGCCGGAAGCTATCACATAGTGTCGATAAAGCACCTTCACCGCTATTTGTCAGAGTTTGAGTTCCGATTCAATGAGCGCAAGAATGGTGAGCGTTTCCAGAAGACTCTTGGCCGCATGATGCAAGCCGAGCCGATGCCCTACGCCACGATCACTGCTTCGCCGGAAGAGAAGGCTTAGGCGGGATTATCGTCCCGCCTTTCTTCTCGCTCTTTATCGTCGCCGTCTTCGCAGGTGGTTCCTGAACCATGCGACCGAGCAGGGCGTCGAATTTGTCTTTATCAACCTTCACGAAGCCATCATAGCTCTTGTGAACCAGCGGGCGCGAGGCTTTCAACCGCCTCGTCGGACAGAGCCGCAATCAATAGCTCGATTTGCGACCGCAAGAGACTGAGGCTCTTTGTTGTAATTTCGCCCCGCAACCGGACCTCAGCAGAACTCTCTTTTCCGAGAGGGAGCGTATAGTAATTAAGAACAGTAGAGTCAATAAACACTTGTGGAACAACGTGTTGCGGGATCGATGAGGGCGCTAACGCTGCCGGTGAAGTGTTTGGCGTCTCGGTAAGGGTGGGCATATCTTGATTGTAACGCACATCTTTATTCTCAAGTAGGCGAATATTCTCGCGATAAACAGCAATCACATCTTCTGCTGCCTTAGGCAAAAAACCCGTCTTGATCAAATGATGCTTCAGATTCTGTTCGCTCGGAAGGGTGTCCCCAAAGTCCGAATGAATCTGCGCAAAAACCGCCGGAGCGAACAACATTCGAGAAAGCGCCGCATCGCGATCAGGCCCTATATCCAATTCGAAAAATGCTACAGCGTCGTCTGTCACACGCATGCCATCGCTCGGTCCATCAATCAGGGCGTACTGCCGCATTGCACCGATCATAGATAGGGAACGCCCATTCAGACCGGAATAACCGACGCTATGAGCCACGACCTCTTTGCTAGCCGGGTGCGTATGTTCGTGCTGATACAGGAGCCGCGCCTTTTCGGCAGCTTCTTGGAATGTCACCTGCGGGCAATTTGGGCTGCGTTGGTGTGCCATGTTCTATCCTTTCATCTAAACTCCACACCGAGTATAACTCTCCGGAAAGCAAACGCCAACATTTTTCCACTCGCAAACTTGACGTGGAGCAACAGTCGCGGTTAGGCTTTAAACTGCAGCAATCGGGAGATGGCCATGATAAGGAGAAACCTAGCTCGCTGTCGTCAAGCACACCGCGACAGTGGGCCAAAACTGTAAGGCTCGAATCGCTGATCTCTTGGCGGGGATGCGATTCGAGCCGTGGTGCGCGTGCTTTGGTTTGGAGGAACACGATGGTCCGGCGACCTGTAGGAGCTTATACCTCCGAACGGCAGCGCTAGCCCGCTGCGGGTTCGACTCCCTGTTCCTCCCCTGTTTCATTTTAGCCCTACATGGCATTAAGCCCAAAGGACAAAATTCATGTCGGTTCTTTACAAGTACAACCAATTCCTGACGCATTCCACGCATGCTGCCTTCGACACGATCTGCGAACCAGGATCAAGTACGCAATGGTCGGGCATATACCGATGCGAGGGCTGCGGCAAGGCCATAACTTCAATATCGGGGCATATCCTCCCGCCCCAAAACCATCACCAACATACACCGACACAGGGGAGAATTCGCTGGCGCTTGGCAGCAAGCCATTCGTAACGCGAAAGGGTAATGCAGAACTGAGGCCAAACGAAATGAGCGGAGACTTACGAGAAACGCTGGCTGCTGCGCTGGGCATTGAAGCAAAGCCCATTGGACGTGTCCAGCGCGCATACAACGATCACAAAAAGTACCTTTCGGGAAAAGCGCTGACGACCCCGCTGCCTGAGGTCGTTCACCTTCTCGACGACAATTTCCCTTATTGGATTAAGCTGGAAAATCCAGATCCGTCGAGACCCGGAGAAACCATTGGGGCCAAATCAAACCTCGTGATCCCGCTGCTCGAAAATGGCGACTTCGACGACTCTAGCTACACTTTCGATGAAACCCGCGTGGGGTCGCTTCTGAATATCCCCGCTCTGCTCCGCAACCCGAACTGCATCCATCGAAATCTACGACACGCGGAGCGCGGCCACGGTGGCATCAAGGGCCTACACGTCTATGTTGAGTACCTGCGGCGCAACGTCCGGCGCGTAGCCTTCACAGCCCCGTGCCCGAGAAGCGGTCTAACGATTTTGGTTTCGTCGTTTTACACGAAAGCTGCTTGGATAGGCGATTGTGCGGGAAATCCAGCAATATACGTCAAAACCGGATCGCGTTGCTCGTGCTGTATTTAGAGCACAAAAAAGCCACCCTTTAGAGGTGGCTTTTTTGGCCCATTACTCCGGGTCCAGAGCAGTATCCAGATCTCTCTGGATAGGTGTTTCGCTTATTAGATTGCGCTATTTCGCTAAAGGATGCAATACAACAATAGTACTGCAAGGTACCTACTGTGGACGTAGTACTTTAGTACCGTTCCCACTCGTTAAATCGCCCTGTCACGGCATCCCCCATTTCATCAAATGGTGCCTATATGTGTCAAGTGCATAATCATCCGGGAAAATAAAATCTTGACGCAGAGAACTCTATTATGTAGAGTACTCTCAGTCGGCCGGGATGTGACCTTCCGAATCTTCAAACCGGGTGCCGACATGGGGGTGCATATGAAACACAGCTCGTGCAGATCGGTGTTGCCGCGTGTGACCGCGATGCGTGTGGTGGTCGTTGTTGTGCTTGGTTTGTTTGGCTGGGCGCTTACGGCGCAGCAGCCACCGTCCGACAGCGTTGCGGGGCAGCGCGCAGCCATGCACAAACTCGCTTTTCTCGCTGGGCACTGGACGGGGCCGGTGACGGTTGTCCGCGGACCGGGCGAGCCATTGCATCTGACGCAGACGGAAAACGTGGAATACAAGCTCGATGGTCTCGTGCTGTTGATTCAAGGGAAGAGCACCGGCCAAGATGGCAAAGCGCAGTTTGAAGCGCTGGCGACGGTTGCTTACGATGATGCCTCGCAGACCTACCGCATTCGCGCTTACCACGCGGGGCAATATGTCGATACAGCGCTCAGTGTGATGGACAACGGGTTCTCGTGGAGCATGGAGGCTGGACCGGCGCACATCGTGAACACGATGCACCTGACTGCCAGGGGCGAGTGGCAGGAAACGACAGAAGTGACGTTCGGCAGCAATCCGCCGCTGCATAGCGTGGACATGCTGCTGGAGAAGCAGTGATGGAGTCAATCAGTGAACGAGTGACGCGGTGAATTTCAAAAACAGAAGTATGCCGGCTGAAGAGTACGAATCACGAAGGGAGATTGCGATGCAGGACGAGATGAGCGCGAAGGATCTGAGGGAACGACTGGGGCTGATTGAAAACATGATTGCAGAAGGCCGGCGGCGCACGGAGAGCTGGGGGTGGAGTTTTGTGCTCTGGGGTGTGGCCTACTATGTCGCGATCGGCTGGTCCACGTGGGGGCACAGCACATGGGCGTGGCCGGTGACGATGGTAGCGGCTTCTGTATTGACGGGGATTTTGGCTTCGCGTGTGACGCACAAAGGCGCGGAGACGACAATCGGCCGCGCCATGGCTGCCATATGGATTGCCATGGGCATGTCGCTGTTCGTCGTTTTGTTTTGCCTGAGTCTCAGCGGCCGAGCGGACCTGCACATTTTCGTGGCGATCGTGGGGGGCTTGCTGGGAGCGGCCAACGCCATATCGAGCATGATTTTGAAGTGGAAGATGCAGTTTGCGTGCGCGGTGGTGTGGCTGGCGACGGCGGGGGTGTCCTGTTTTATTTCGGAGACGCAGGCGTCGGTCGTATTTTTGGTTGCGATCTTTTTCTGCCAGATCGTGTTTGGGTTTTACGGAATGATCGGCGAGTCGCGCCGGCGGAAGCAGGATGCGGCCCATGCCTGAACTTCCGGAGCTCAATCCTGTGATTCACGGGAAGCTGCGGCTGGCGCTGCTTTCGTTGCTTGCCGGAGTTGAAGAGGCAGAGTTCACATGGCTGCGCGCGAAGACCGGGTCGACGGACGGCAACCTTGGCGCGCAACTCGCGAAGCTCGAAGAGGCGGGGTATGTCGCGGTCGAAAAGAAGTTTGTGCAACGCAAGCCGCAGACAATCTATCGCATGACGGATGCAGGCCGGCAGGCGCTGACAGAGTATGTGCAGGCGCTGAAGCAATTGCTCGGCGTAGCGATTGACCAATGAACATCGAAGGAGCGAAGCCATGAAGGACAATCTGACAGCCAATCAACTGACAGGCAGAGGCATCGGCACGATCTTCTTTGCAGGATTCGGAGCGATCTGGTTGTTTCTTTCTCTCTATGCGCGTGAGGAACTGAGTGCTTCGAGTATTTTCGGCGTCGTTGCAGGAGCGCTGGTACTGCTTCTGGGCGCGCTGTACCTCTTTCGCCAGGCAAAGCGGTGGCCGCGTGTGCCGGACGATCCCGCTGTAAGCCGTGTCTTCCGGTGGATCAACGCGATCCAATGGATAGCGGGCGGTGTTGTGGCTTTCACGCTGGCGCGATTGCATCTCGACGTCTACGTGGTGAATGCGATCACAGCGATCGTCGGGCTGCACATGTTTCCGCTGGCGCGGCTCTTTCGCTATCCCATGCACCATGTGACGGGGGCGGTGTTAGTCGCCTGGTCGCTGGTCAGCATTCCGCTGGTGCCTGCCGAACACCTGCAGGGTGTCGCGGCGCTGGGAACGGGAATGATTTTGTGGATGAGCGCTGCCGTGACGCTGGTGCTGGCGCTGCGTGCGGCGCATCGGTCTTTGGATCCGCAGTTTATCTAGACTGCTGCGCTGCAGAGGTTTCGATGCGAAGGCTCTCGCGCACGCGCTGCATGATGCCGAGATAGTACGCGAGATTATGGATGGAGTTGAGCGTGCTGGCGAGTGGTTCGCTCGACTGTATCAGGTGGCGGAGATAGGCGCGCGAGTAGCGACGGCAAACCATGCAATCGCAGGCCAGATCGGGCGGATTCTGATCCTCGGCATATTGCTTATTCTTGATATTCATGCGGCCCTCGCTGGTGAAGAGAAGGCCGTGGCGTGCGGCACGGGTGGGCAAAACGCAATCCATCATGTCGACGCCCATGCGCGCGTACTGTTCGATTTCATCGGGATAGCCGACGCCCATGACGTAGCGCGGCTTGTCTTTGGGCAGCAGCGGAAGCACTGCTGCGATCACTTCGAGGGTGGCTTCGCGGGGCTCGCCGACGCTGAGGCCGCCGATGGCGTAGCCGTCAAAATCCATCGCAACGAGCTGCTCTGCGCTGTCGCGTCTTAAATCCGCATAAACGCCACCCTGGACAATGCCGAACAAGTTCTGCGTGCGGCCGTCGAGTTGCTCGTGCCAGACCACTTCATTCTGATGGGCGCGAAAGTGGGAGAGCGAACGCTGCGCCCAGTGCATGGTCAGACGGAGGCTTTCGCGGGCGCGCTCGCGGTCGGCAGGATACTCGGTACACTCGTCGAATGCCATGCAGATGTCGGCGCCGAGAGCGATCTGCACATCCATGGAATGTTCGGGGGAGAAGAAATGGCTGCTGCCATCGAGGTGCGAGCGGAACTGCACTCCCTCGTCACTGACTTTGCGCAATTGAGTCAGGCTGTAGACCTGGAAGCCGCCGGAGTCGGTGAGCATGGCGCGGGGCCAGCTGATGAAGCGGTGCAGGCCGCCCATGCGGCGGATGGATTCATGGCCCGGCCGGAGGTAGAGATGGTAGGTGTTGCCGAGAATGATCTGTGCACCGATGGATTCGAGCGTGTCTTGCGGAACCGCTTTGACAGAGCCGGCGGTGCCGACGGGCATGAAGACAGGGGTTTCGACGGATTGGTGGGGCAGATGGATTTGCGCACGACGTCCGCCGGACGGTGCCGCATGAAGGAGGTTGAACGTGAGGCTCACTGGACAATTCTATCGGTCGCTGTTGCGGGGGCACGGCAGACGTGCAGGGAGTCCTTTGCGGACTCCCTGCTGGGACGAGAGCTACCCGATGCGGTTGTGCCGGGCGCGGAAGATGCGGCGGGAAGCAATGTTCTGGCGATGATTCAGAACGCCGCGATCCCGCATCGTCAGGCGGCCGTTGTGGCGCGCGCGCATGAAGCGCATCTGGCGATGGATGCTTCTCTGCTGCCGCTCGAGGCGCATGGTTTGATGCGCATTGAGGCGGCCGCTGCGAACGCCGTTGCCGATGCGTCGCTGCTGGTTGAACTCGCGCTGGCGGATGGTTTGCCGCTGGGCCGCCGGTGCGGGTGTTTGGGCGATGGTGAGGGCGGGCGCTGCTGCGAGTGCCGCCGCTAAGACAAATTTCATGATTCTCATGGTGTCTCTCCTTCTGTGACGGCGGTGGCTCGACTGAAGAAAAACCAGAGTTTCCATATCCGCTTGGCACCTTGCAAGGTCGCCGCTAGCCGCGTCGACTTTTGCTCCGGGCCTTCGCGATCCATCCACTCTGGTGTTGCTCTGCGCTTCCTGCCACTCACACCGGAAGAAACACGGCCTTGGCCGGAGGGTTGTGAACTCTGAAGTCATCATCCCAAGGGTGGATGGGGAACTTGCAAACAAGATGGGGTAGGGCGTTGACCCGCCCAGGTTCGCGAGGGTGAGCATTGCGGGGTCAGGATTTCACTTTGATTCGGGGGAGAGGCGAATCTGCAATCCTGCGCGCGCAACGCGGGGCATGCCGAGCGTGGTGGTGGGGGTTTTGGAATCTTCGATGTCGCGATCCAAAAGATTTTCGCCGGCTGCGAAGAGCTCGAGGTGGTTGCCGATCGCGCGCGAGGCGTAGGCGTCGAGGCGGAAGTAGCTGTGGAGCAGGAAGAGATTGGCATCGTCGTCGTACTGGTGTCCGCTGAGCCGGCTCTGCAGGCTGAGAGTGCCGAGTCGAGGCTTGCAGGCGCGGAGATTGAGCGAGGCCATGTTGCGCGCGACTTCGGGAATCCAGTTGGCGTAGTCCTGCGGACCGCGGGAGACAACGGCATGCGCGTACTGATAGCCGCCGTCGAGCGAGAGCCAGTGTTGCGGCGCAAGTTCGAAATCGAGAGCGACGCCGCGGCTTTCAATCTGGCCGAGATTCTGGCGCGCGAGGAGAATGGGCGACGAAGTGGGGTTGGTGGTGACGGCGACGATGGGGCGATTGACCTGGGTGAGGAAGTAGCTGGAGCGGATGGTGCCCCAGTGCCACTGGCTCGCGATGCCGGTTTCCCATCCAGTGGCGCGCTCGCTGAGCAGGTTGTTGTTGGGCAGCGTGAGCTTGTTGCCTACCTGGGTGGAGCGGTAGAGCTCGCTGGGCGAAGGAGCGCGAAAGGCGCGGAAGCCGGAAGCGGAGACGGCCCAATGCTGCAGAAATTTGCGCGAGATGCCCATGCGCGGATCGAAGATGCGCTCGTCTCTTTGGGTTGGCTGGGAGACAGACGGTTTCCATGTTGTTCCAGTCCACGTGCGCGCAAAGCCGTCGTAATTCTGAAACCAATCCATGCGCGCTGAGGCGGTGAAGGTCCATGCGCGGCGCACCCACATGCCTTCGGCGTAGAGGCCGGAGTCCCGCTGATGATCATTCAGGGTGGTGAGCTGCGTGGAGGAGCCGAGAGATTGCTCGCGATCCCAGTAGCGCACGTCGTGCACGTCGGCGCCGGCGAGCAGGACGAGGCCCGCGCCGACGGGACGCGTCCAATGCGTGACCGCGCCGAGTTCGTTGACGGGGACGAGGGCAAACTTCGAAGGGGTTTCGCCGCAGCGATAGGAGCAGGTTGGATTCGCTGTATTGGGCGTGTTGACGATGCTCGAGAATGTCTGGCGGTAGTGTTCCGTTGATCCGTAGACGCGAAGAACGGCGGAATCGCCGTGCGTGCGTTGCCAATCGCCTCCGGCGGCGTAGCGCCAAAGCCGCGTGCCGTTGGTCTGGAAAGGCGTGCCGTTGCCCCGCGCTTCGTTGAAGCCGCTGCCGCGCGCGAAAAAGCGCAGGGGGCCGCGCAAATGTTCGGCGTCGAAGAGGCCATTCTGGCTGTGCATGTCGGAAGCAATGTCGACGGGGCCGCGCTGGGAAGGAGCTTCCTGGATGTAGCCGTCCGTGCCGAGCGTGCCACCGGCGGCGAGCAATCCCCAGGGTCCTTGTTTCGTTTCGGCGAGCGCGCCGGTATCGTAAGTGCCTTCGCCGCCGTAGCTGGAACGGACTTCGACGAGGTCGGTGGTAGGCCGCACGGTCATCATGTTGAGCACGCCGCCGATGGCGCTCGAACCATAGAGATCGCTGGCGCCGCCGCGGACGAGTTCCGCGCTCTGAATAGCCAGCTCGGGTTGCTCTTCCCAGTGAATCCAGCCGCCGATGGGGTCGTTGAGGGGCACGTCGTCCTGTGTCACGAGTGTGCGGCTGGCGGACGTTGAGCCAAGGCCGCGGACGCTGATGCCCTGCGAAGTGGGATTGGCGACGAGCGAACTGGAACGGCGAAAGAGCTCGACGCCGGGTAGCTGGCGCACCTCGTCGTCCAAAGTGATCGCGGCGGTGGTGGCGAGCGCATTGGCCGAGAGGGTGCGAGTGGTGACGGGGCTTTCCAGTTCGCCGAGCGGTTCGCGATAGGCGGTCACGGTGATTTCTTCGGTGGCGCCTGCGCGCTCGAGATGCACGGTCTGGTTTGCGGTCAGCTCGAAGTAGTTGCCGATGAAACCCTCGGCATCGATCCGGACGCGGCAGGGGATTTCGCATTCGAAGGTGAAGCGGCCGCTGGCGTCGGTGTGGCCCAGCAGGTGGCCGGCCGGCTTTTGGACGGAAGCGCCGGAGATCGCCGCGTCGGCGCTATCGGTCACCGTGACGGTGAGGCTCACTTGCTTTTGCGCGCAGAGGGGACGCGGGCTCGGCAGCAGCACTGCCAGCGCCAAGGCTCCAAGGAGCGCTCTCGATCGGTACGACTTCATTCGTCTCACTCTCACGGCTCTTGCGCAGGCTGTCGAGCAATTGAGCCACGGTCTTGCGATGAACTGGATGGACGGCCCGCGGTGCAATTTCGTTCAGCGGAATAAGAACAAAGGCGCGGTCTGCCAGCCGAGGATGGGGAATCTGCAAGCCGGGCTCAGTTGATTGGATGTCTCCCATCAGCAGGATATCCAAATCCAGGGTCCGGGGCCCATTCTGAAATCCTTCGGAGCGGTTACGACCGAATGCGCGCTCGAGATCAAGCAGGGCGGCGAGCAGCGTTTGCGGGGCAAGTTCTGTTTCGAGGGCGACGACGGCGTTGGTGAAACGGGGCTGGTCGGCGAATCCGACGGGCTTGGTGGAATAGAGAGAAGAGCGGGCTGCTACTTGGCCGAATGACGCGAGGCGCGCTACGGCTGCCGCCAGCGTGGCGTCGGGAGGGCCGGCGGGACTGGCCAGGTTCGAACCCATCCCGATGTAGGCCGTCTGCATGGTTGTCAGGGTAAATCGCCGGAAGGAATTGCGTTGAACTGCTTCATGACGGAGCGGAGACGCGCGCAGACCGAAGCAAGTGCCGCGAGTCCGGCAAACCAGACGGCAAACGCGATCTGCACGGCCCACACCGGCGCGACGCCGACGCGTCTCAGGAGGAACGGCAGGAAGTTCCACGTCGTCATGTGGACGTAGTCCCAGGGGTCTTCTTTGAGGGAATCGGTGTTCAGACCCCAGGCGTCCATCGTGCCCAGCGCGAAGGCCACGATGTTTTTGAAGCGCAGGGCGATGATGAAGGTTGGATGGCCGAATTCTTCGATCTGGTAGATCTCGAGGGGAAGCCAGAAGGCGAGGGAAGCAAGTTGGATAACTGTGCTGATGGCGAGCAGAAGGATTCCGGCAATCCAAACGGGCTTGCCGAGCTGGGCGCGATGGCGCAACAAGAGGGGGAAGGCGAGAAGGACCGCGAGCTCGACGGACGTGGAGACGTAGCGATCGCCCCAGGCCATGTCGCCGCTCCACACGGTATAGCGGGCATAAAAGCAGATGTAGGCCAGGAGCAAGAACGCGGTAGACACGGTATATGCGCGCACTGCGGGGCTGAAGCGTTTCCAACCGAGAACGGTCACGAGGATGGCGAGGAGGAGAAGCGGATCAAAGAGGAAGATGGATTTTTCGGGCGCGAAGAGAGCACCGAAGAAGCCTTCGTGAAATGGAGTTTCAAACGGATAGGCTTTGGGCCAATCGGGATGGCGTGCGAGGGTTTCCTTGGCGACTACGCTGACGTAAGTGTTGGTGAAGGAGCCGAAGCGATAGAACTGGTAGAGGCGATCGAGGAGTCCGAAGAAGCAGAAGACGGGGATGGCGATGACGGCATAGTTGCGCAGGCGTTGCCAGAAGCGGGGTGCCCGGTCTCGTTCGAACCAGAGGATGAGCAGAACGAAGGCTACTCCGGCCAGCAGATCGAGGCCGGTGGTGAGTCGCGTGAGCAGATTCAGTCCGAATGCGCCTGTTCCGAGCAAGAGCGCGCGACGGCTGCCGTTGCGGAGCCATTCGTATTCAAAGCAGAATCCTGCCGTCGTGAGGAGAAAGATGTAGTTGTTCTCCATCATGTTCTGCGTGTAGTGGAGATGGGTGGTGGCGAGGAGCAGGGCGAGAACGCCGAAGACGGCCTGGTTGACGGTGAAGTTGAACTGGCGCAGGAGCCGGAAGCAGACCAGCGCGGTGAGAACGGTGACGAGAATGTTGGTGGTGTAGCTGACAAAGATATTGCGGACGGTGGGATCGGTGTTTTTGTAATGGGCGAAGAGCGGCAGGTTTTCGATCACGGTGCCGAGAAGGTCCTGGGGCAGCATGAGGAGCGACTGGCCGATGCCGTACCAGCTTTGCAGGCGGCCGTCGCGCCCGTGGACGCCGAATTCCGGATACTCCCAGGGAAAGACGGGAGGATTGGATGTCCAGAAGGCGTGGGTGGAGTTGAGCCGGTGTTGAGTGTCGGCGGTGCCCAGCTCGCCGGATTGCACCACGAAGGCGATGAGTCCCGCGGCGAGGGCCAGGAGGAAAAGCGGGTCGCGGAATGAACGGCGAAGGCGTTGCATCATCAGGCGTGCAGATTTCGCAAAAATCGTGAAGAGAAGCGCGCCGGGCAGGCGAGGCTCTGAAACAAAATGGCCATGGATTTAGAGTATCGCGGCGTGGTGTCCTCGCTTCTTCATCCTCAACGCTCAGACGCGGAAGGGAGGAGAATGTCTGCGGTTGCTGGAAGCAGGGGCGAGATCAGCGGCAGCGATTTGGCGGCATTTTCTGGTAGCATCCTCTTCGGAGAACTTTCACAATGGAATCGGTCAATAACGCGGGGCTTGGTATCCGCCGCAATGAAGATATCGCTCTCGACTTACTCAAGTTTGTTGCGGGGACGGCCGGTGTAGGTCGTCCGATTGCCGGCTCAACGGGTTTCAGCGGCTCGTCGGCGACCAAGCCGGAAGAGTACGTGAACCAGTTACTCGCGCTTTATGGCCGCTGCCTGAAAGCGGTGGAAGGAAAAGGGGCAGCCCAATAGCCGGCGAGCCCATGCTGCGCGTCGCGGTTGCGGGAGCCGGGGCCTTTGGCCGCAACCATCTTCGGGTCTATCGCGAACTGGAAGCAGACGGGCAGCCCGTTGCACTGGCTGCGGCGGTGGAACCTGACGAAGCGCGGGCCGCGGAAACGGCCGCCAAATTTTCCATTCCTGTTTTCCCCAGCGTTGAAAAACTACTGAGCGCAGATCTCGATCTGGATGCGGCCAGCGTGGCTGTTCCCACGGTGCATCATCATGCAGTGGCATCGGCGCTGCTGGAAGCGGACCTGGATTTGCTGGTCGAAAAGCCATTGGCGGTGAGCCTCGCCGAGGCGAACGAACTGCTGCAGCTGGCTGCGGCGCGGGATCGCATTCTGCAGCCAGGGCACCTGGAGCGGTTTAACCCCGCGGTGCTGGCGGTGCAGCCGCAGTTGCGACGGCCCATGTTCTTTGAGGCGCACAGGCTTTCGATTTTCACGCCGCGCGCGCTGGATGTGGACGTAGTGCTGGATCTCATGATCCATGATTTGGACATCGTGTTGACGTTTGCGAACTCACCGGTGCGGGAAGTGCGCGCTGTGGGTCTGCCGATTCTGTCGCCGAAGGTCGATATCGCGAATGTGCGCGTGGAATTTGAGTCGGGGTGCGTGGCCAACTTCACGGCCTCGCGGGTGTCGACGGAACGGGTGCGCAAATTGCGATTCTTTGAGCCGCGGCAATATGTATCGATCGACTATGCGCGGCGCGACCTGCTGGTAATTCGCCTCGATGGCAGCGTGCCGCCGGAGATTGCCGCAGCACTCGAAGGCGGCAAGCTTGACCCGGCGATGCTGGAGCAGCTTGCGGCGGCGGGATCTGGCGGAGGGCCGGGACCCGGATTATCGTTTGCCAAGCCGCAGGTGATTCCCGGCGAACCGCTGCGGCTGGAGATCGAATCGTTTTTGGAATCGGTGCGGACACGGCGAGCACCGCGGGTGACGGCGCACCAGGGGCGCGATGCCTTGGCACTCGCATTGGAGATCCAGGCGGCGATGGCGGTTCATGCCGAACGGGCAGGGCTGCAGGATTTCTTCGAAACCGGCGGCTAGCGCCGACTCGGAATTCAGCGGAACTTTTGAGCGCGACGGGAACTCGTCCAGGACCCGACGCGCGTTCTTCCGCATCCGCGTTTCCCCTTGTCCCCTGGCTTTCGGTGGTGGGCGCAGGTAGGTTGTATCGAGCTGCGGACGGGATCGCAATGCGGCGGGAAACAGTTACTCTGCGGACGTGAAACACAGAAACAAGAAAATGAAAATAAACCGATTTTCAAGGGGAGAATCGTGTGGGCGAGCGCGCTTGACAGAGGGCTCAGCCCGCATTATGGTTGGCAGCCGTGGGGGCGGGTGCGCGGCTGTTGATCTGAAAAATTGAGTGCACATTTCTGTCCTTGGAAAGGGAAGCAATGAAGAGCCTTGGAATTCGATTTGTAGGGATGGCTTTATTTCTTTTGAGCATGGCGTGGACGGCCACGGGGCAAGATGCGCAGAAAGCCGCATACCTCGATACGAGCTTGCCGCCCGAGCAGCGCGCGGCGGACCTGGTGAAGCGCATGACGCTTGAAGAAAAGGCCAGCCAGCTGGTGAACCAGGCGCGCGCGATTCCGCGGCTCAATGTTCCAGCCTACGACTGGTGGAGCGAATCGCTGCACGGCGTGGCGGTGAACGGGACCACAGAATTTCCAGAGCCGATCGGCCTGGCTGCATCGTTCGATCCCGAAGCGATCCACAAGATGGCCGAGGTAATCAGCACGGAAGCCCGCATCAAGCATGTGCAGGCGGTGCGCGCCAACGGCGGCTTCAGCAATATTTTCCAGGGTCTGGATTTCTGGGCTCCCAACATTAACATCTTCCGCGATCCTCGCTGGGGACGCGGCCAGGAGACGTACGGGGAAGATCCGTTCCTGACCGGGCGCATGGCGGTTGCCTTCGTAACCGGGATGCAGGGCGACGATCCGAAGTATTACCGCGTGATTTCGACGCCGAAGCACTTTGTGGTGCACAGCGGGCCTGAGCCGACGCGTCATTTTGCCGATGTGGATGTGAGCAAGCACGACGAAGTGGACACCTATCTACCCGCATTCCGGGCAGCGGTCACCGAGGGCCATGCCGGTTCAGTGATGTGTGCTTACAACGCGATCAATGGCGAGCCAGCCTGCGCCAATCAATTCACGCTTATCGATCAGCTGCGCAACAAGTGGGGGTTCAAGGGCTACGTTGTGTCTGATTGTGGCGCCGTGATCGACATTTTCGCGGGTCACCACTACCGTACGACGCAGGCACAGTCTTCGGCGATTTCGCTGGAGCGCGGCATGGACAATGAATGCGCCGATTTCTTTGCCAAGGTGAACGACAACCACGACTACAAGCCCTACCTCGATGCGGTGCAGCAGGGATACCTGAGTGAAGGCGCAATCGACCAGGCGCTGGTGCGGCTCTTTACGGCGCGCATGAAGCTGGGCATGTTCGATCCGCCGGAGATGGTGCCCTACACGAAGATCGACGAGAAGCTTCTGGACAGTGCGGAGCATCGCGCCATGGCTCGCAAAGTCGCGGAAGAAACGATGGTGTTGCTGAAGAATGACGGGACGCTTCCGTTGAAGCCCGAGATCAAGAACATCGCTGTGGTCGGTCCGTTGGCCGACCAGACCAAGGTGCTGCTGGGCAACTACAACGGCATCCCTTCGCACACGGTCAGCGTCCTGGAGGGATTGAAGGCGGAGTTTCCGAACGCAAAGATCACCTATGTTGCGGGCACGCAGTTCCTGCACCCGGAGGGCGCGCTTGTGCCCGCAAGTCTGCTGACGACACCCGATGGCAAACCGGGCTTGAAAACCGAGTACGGCCAGGGACTCAGCCTGGAGATGCAGCCGAAGCCGATCACGGAGCGCGTCGAACCTGATGTCGACTTAAGCGAAAGCAGTCTGCCTGCAGAGGCCAAGGGCAAGGACTCGCTGGCGGTGCAGTGGTCGGGATTCCTGACGCCCACCGAAACCGGCGACTACCTGATCGGCATCCAGTCAGAGGGGTTTGCCAACGTTCGAGTCGATGACCACCAGGTTGCGCAGGAATATGGAGGCGGCACGCGCATGGGACACGTTCACCTGGAGAAAGGCCAGAAGGTAGCCATCCACGTTGTCTACGGACAGATGCCCGGCAGCAAATTGATGGCGCGTCTCGTGTTTGCCAAGGTGGACAACACGCCGTCCCCGGCAGTGCTTGAAGTGGCGCGGAAGGCGGATGTCGTGGTCGCGGTGGTCGGCATTACCAGCGAACTCGAGGGGGAAGAGATGCCCGTGAGCGAGGCTGGTTTCTTTGGAGGGGATCGC
The DNA here is from genome assembly GCA_963798035.1 of uncultured Acidobacteriaceae bacterium. Taxonomy (GTDB): domain Bacteria; phylum Acidobacteriota; class Terriglobia; order Terriglobales; family Acidobacteriaceae; genus Telmatobacter. Next base: position 79,743 of record CAWCRW010000001.1, read on the forward strand.
ACGAGTCTTGATCTGCCGCAACCCGAAGAGGCGCTGGTGCAACAGGTCGCGCAGGCTGGCAAGCCGCTGGTGGTCGTTCTCATGAACGGCAGCGCGCTCTCGGTGAACTGGGAGAAAGCGCACGCCAATGCGATTGTGGAAGCATGGTATTCGGGCGAAGAAGGCGGCGCCGCGATCGCGGAAACACTGAGCGGCAAGAACAACCCTGGGGGCCGCTTGCCGGTGACATTCTATACCGGCGTCGATCAGTTGCCGCACTTTGAAAACTACTCGATGGAAGGCCGCACTTACCGCTACTTCAAGGGCACGCCTCTTTATCCGTTTGGCTATGGATTGAGTTATACGACGTTTTCGTACAGCGATCTGAAGGTGCCGACTGAGGCTGTCAATGCGGGCGATGCGGCGAGCGTCGAAGCGACCGTGACCAACACTGGAAAGATTGCGGGCGATGAAGTGGCGGAGGTTTATTTGAGCTTCCCCAATCAACCAGGAGCGCCGTTGCGGGCGTTACGGGCATTCAAGCGCGTGCATCTGGAACCCGGTGCGTCGACGCAAGTGCATTTCGACTTGAAGCCGCGCGATCTGAGCATGGTGTCGACAGAAGGGGATCCGATGATTCCGGAAGGCGATTTCACCGTATCTGTGGGCGGCGGGCAGCCGGGCACGGCGGCGCAGGTGGTGACGAAGAAATTCCACATGGACGGGATGAAGACGCTGCCGGAGTAAGGGCGAAGTTTTCGCGAGTTCCTAAAAGCGGGCGCATCCACGAGAGTGGGTGCGCCTTATTTTTTGACTTCTCAATGGGCGGCGCGCTGCGCGGCGTCGTCGATGATCTGTTTCATCTTCAGATAGACCGCATTGGTCCAGCCGAAGCCGATTTCGTTGGTGGTGTAGCCCGCGCTGACGTGCACATTCGCGTCGCCGGAGACCACGTTGTATTTTTCGCGGATGGTGCCGTCGTGCGCGAAGCCTGTGTCGACGGTCGAGTTCCACTTGCGCGCAAGGCGTAGAGTGTCGTCGCGGAAGCCGGTGGCATCGAGGCCGGCGACTGCGATCCAATTCGTGGGGGCCCAGCCAAATGGCTCATCCCATTGCATGCCGGAGTTGGTGTTGCTCATCGACAGGCCGCCGGGACGCTCGAAAAGGTTCAGCTTCGCGACGATCTGCTGGGCTTGTTCGCGTGTGGCTACGCCTGCCCAGAGCGGATAGAGCGAACTGATGTAGGCATAAGTGGAAGATTGATGGCGGACAAAATCGTAGTCGGCGAAGACGCCCTCTTTCTCGCGCCAGAGAGAACGCTGCATAGCGGCGGCACGGGCTTTGGAGCGGCGCTGCCAGCGTTGCGCATCATTCGGTTTGCCCAGCAGAAGCGCAAGGTGCTGCATGTCGCGCTCGTAGCGATAGAGCAGGCTGTTGAGGCAGACCGGTGCGTAGTGATGCGTGGCGCCGTCGAAGGGGCCGAAGCGAAAACTGGGATCGAATCCGGATTCGCGCATGGCGCGATCGCCCAGGTAGAAATCCCGCGTGAGCCGGTAACCTGCAAACCACGCACGCATGCAGACGACGCTCGCGTGCACGTCGCAGCTGGTGAGCTTGAGGCGCGCCGATTCGGCGGCATCGGGATGCTCAGGACCTTTCACGAGAAAGCTGTCGCCGCCCGCGTGCGGATGGGCAACGAGCCAGCGAAGGACGTCGATGTAGTAGCCGCTATCGTCGGCCTGCTCGGGAACCGGGCCTGAGCCGTAATCGAAATAGCGCGCAAGGCCTGTCACGCCGGCTTTGTGCTCAGGCCGGGTCCACGTGGAGTAGTCTTTTTCGGCCAGCGTAAAAGCACGCGCGAGCCATGTGCGTGCTTCGGCGCGCCCTTCGGGAGTGGCCGCGAAGCTTGCAGGATTTTCGTAGACCGCGCGAATCATCGAGGTGAGAAAGGGCGGCTGCGATCGAGTGAGATAGTAGGTGCGGTTGGCGTTGAGCACGCCGCCATAGTGCTCGATTTCGAAGAGGAAGTTATCGACCATGCCCTTGCCGAGCGCTTCGCGATGTTCGGCTTCAAGACCAAGAAGGATGAAATAGCTGTCCCATCCGTACATTTCGTTGAAGCGTCCGCCGGGCACGATGTAGGGATTGGGCAGATAGAGGAGGCCCTGTGTGGGCAATTGTTCGGGATGGACGTCGCCGATTTTATCGATGCGGCTGGGCAGGGTCTTCACTTGTAAATTGCACTTCTCCTCGAGGGCCGTTACTTCAGGCGGCGCAGGTAATTCTGCCGGCATATAGAGAATCGGATTTGCGTTGACCTTGGTGTCGACCAGCGAGTGGCAATCGGTCATGGAGCGCGTGAGCGTGTCCCACGCATTGTGAATGTAATCCAGCGTTGCGGCGGGGTCGGGAGTGGCATGGGGAGCGGTCGCGGGGATGGTGTCCTGGGCGCGTGCGCTTGCGATTTGGAGAGCGGCGACGGCAAGAACAAACAAGCGAAACAGTTTCATCATGACTCCGGTTGGCGAAGAACTCGCGGAAAGGACGGTTCGGCCGGTGAATGGTATGGAGTGTATCGCACTGTTTGCGCGAAACACGCGCGCATTCGTGCGGCGTTGGAACAAATCAGGTGACCGTGGTGTCTACACAAGCACAGTGGTTTCGATGGGGTTGATCGAAGGGCGCGGTCGTCATGCGCCTGCGGCACTACGCGCGCGGGGCGGATGAGAAGTTGCGCGCCGGCGAGCCTCCCTGCCGGTGCGACTGAGTACGGAGGGCCTGGATTGAGCGAGCAGGCCTTCCGACAAACAGGGAGGCACGCCATGTTTGAAGACGCAACCTTCGAATCCAATGGAAGAATCCGCACCCGCAGCCGCGGCTGGATGATCGCGACATTCCTCTTCAATGGCGGCATCCTGCTGGGCTTGATTTTGATTCCGCTGATTTACCCTGAGGCGCTGCAGCGGCAGTCCTTCGCGTTTTTGTTGACGGCACCTGCGCCGCCTCCTGCGCTGCCGGTTCCACCGAAGCAGCCTGTGCATCCCTTCCAGGGAAAGTCGGAGATGCCGAATGGTGTGATTCTCGCGCCGGCAATCATCCCAACCACGATCGGCCATGTCGACGCGCCGGAGCAGCCAGTTGCTTGGACGTCGGTTGCGATGAATGAAGGTAATGGGTTGCCGGATGCCGGGACCGGAATTTTTACCGGGCGCAGAGCGGTAGTGGTTGCGCATCCGGAGGGGAAAGGACCGGTGCGAGTTTCTTCGATGGTGGTTGCCGGGTTGCTGCTCAACAAGAGCGTGCCCGCGTATCCGGCGATTGCGAAGGCTGCGGGTGTGGAGGGCACGGTGGTGCTGCAGGCCACGATTTCAAAGACGGGGACGATTGAGAATCTGCGCGTGGTGAGCGGTCCGGCGATGCTGCAGCAGGCGGCACTGGACGCGGTGCGGAGCTGGAAGTATCGGCCGTATCTGCTGAATGACGCGCCGGTCGAAGTGGAGACGACGGTGAACGTCGTCTTCAGGATGGATCGCTAGGGTGGTGTGCGAGAAATGCATTAGCTCAGGTCCCGCAAAGCAGGTCCTTCGCCCCGCTGACCCCATGAACAACGACCAGCTTCTAGCCGCTAGCTTCTAGCTCCTAGCCTCTCGTGTGGTGTCCGAGAAATACATTTCAGAAGCTGCGCGCGGGATCTCAGGATGACAGATTCTCGTGATACGAACATCCGGGGCACGATACTCGTGGGGTGTCCCTTGGCCGAGGTCCGGAAAAAGCAGATCCCCTTCGACTTCGCTCAGGGCAGGCTTTCGCCCCGTCGACCCCGTGAACGACTGAGGGGCAGACGCGGCTGGCGCAGACGGCGGTTCATCGGCGACAATCTCATCTGCTATGCGAAAACTCTCTCGTCGTACCTTTGTCAAAACCACTTCAGCGGCCGCTGTTGCTGCGACGGTTACGCCTGTCCTTGCGGAGTCAGCCCAGTCGCGCGTTTTTGTCGGCTCCGGAACCGCCAACGGCATTCTGGCCTATGACTGGGATCCGGCAACCGGGCAACTGACTGCCGCGGGCGTTGCAGCGGCGATCTCCACGGTCGACTGGCTCACGTATTCGCCGGGGCACTGGTTTTTATTTGCTGCGTGCGAAGTCGACAGCTTTAACGGCAAAGCCACGGGAGAAGTGGCCAGCTTCCGCGTGCGAAAGGGTGCCATCACACCGCTGTCGGCGCAGAATTCCGCAGCAAAAGGCACATGCCATGTGGCGATCGACCGCACGGGGCGCGTACTGTTGTCGGCGGATTATGGCGGTGGGAGCGCGGCAAGTTTTCTAGTGACCGAAGGAAAGTTAAGCCCGGCGGTGTGGACAGAGCACTACAGCGTGCATGGACCGAACAAGGAGCGCCAGGAATCCGCGCATGCACATTTCTGTTCGTTCTCGCCGGACAACCGATTTGCCTACATCAACGACCTCGGCGGCGACATGATCCACATCTACCGGCTCGATGCGACGACTGCGCAGCTGACGGGTGCGGGGGCCTATCATGCGAAGCCCGGAGACGGACCGCGCACGCTGCACTTTCATCCCAACGGCCACACGGCGTATGGGATGAATGAATTGTCTTCTTCGGTGGATGTGCTGGAGTGGAAAAGGGCGGACGGAAGCTTGACGCCCGTGGCGCGCATTGATCTGCATCCAGACCCGAGCAAAGCGCCCAACACGGGGTGCGACACGGTGATTACGCGCGACGGACGCTTCGTCTACTTCGCCCATCGCGGCGATGATTTTCTCCTGGGCTTCCGAGCTGATGCGAAGACCGGTGCATTGACGCCGATACGACGCTTCTCATGCGGCGGGAAAACTCCAAGGAATTTCGTGCTGGATCCAACCGAGCGGTGGATGCTGGTGGCCAACCAGAATTCAAGCTGGATCAGCGTGTTTGCGCGCAACCCGGAGACTGGGGAGTTGGCAGACCACGGCAAGAATTTCGACGCAGCCACGCCGATGCGGATTTTGTTTGCTTCGTGATTTGGGATTTATTTGGGAACGAGTGAAGAGTAAGAACTAAGCGCCCATCAGCGCCGGACGGCGCCCAACGACTGAGCTCAAGCCTTCTGATTCTTCCTGTGCCGATTCGGCGACGGGGACGCGTGCCATTTCCCAGGCAGAGCGATCTTTGAGCAAGCGGGAAACCAGCGCGGTGTGCATGGCGTGTCCAGCGCGCTCGGCAACCACGTGACCTTCAATGCGCCGGCCGGCCAGCGCAAGGTCGCCGATGAGATCGAGCACCTTGTGCTTGACGTATTCATCCTTGAAGCGAAGGGGACCGTTCTCGGGACCTTTGGGACCCAGCACGATGGCGTTTTCAGGAGACGCTCCGCGGATGAGGCCCATATCGCGCAGCCGGGTTTCGTCGGCCTTGTAACCGAAGGTGCGCGCACCGGCGATGAGGGCGCCGTAGGTCTCGGCGGCGAGATCGATGCTGGTTCTCTGCTGACCGATGGGAGCCGGGAAGTCGATGGTGTATTGAATGCGGTAGCCGGAACCGGGATACACGCCAATGAACTTGTTGCCCTCGCGCACTTCAACGGGCTTGAGCACGCGGATGTATTCGCGGCGTCGTCGCTGGACGCGAATGCCTGCGTGGAGAATGGCGTCGACGTAGGGCAGGGCGCTGCCGTCGAGGATGGGCAATTCGAGGTTGTCCAAGGCGACGATCACGTTATCGATGCCCATTCCGATGAGGGCCGACAAGAGATGTTCGGTGGTGGAGATGAGCACGCCCTGGCGCATGAGGCTGGTGGCGTAGCTGACCTTGGCGACGTTGCGACCTACTGCGGCAATTTCGAAGTCGTCGAGGTCGGTGCGGCGGAAGACGATGCCGGATCCGGCGGGCGCGGGCAAGAGCCGCATGGTGACCGGTGCACCGGAATGGAGGCCTACCCCTGTGAACTCGAGGGGCTCAGCGATCGTCTGCTCCAAGTGTGCGGATGGGGCCAGAAAACTCTCTCCAAATGTGGAAAACTTATGCAATCGATAGGTTAGACGGGAAATCCAAAACTGACCTGTGGCATTTTTGCCACAGAATGGACTTCGAAAGCCACCTTTTTCAGGGGTGCAAATGGAGCATCCCGGATTAAGTAGAACAAAATCACTCAGTTTCCATTGGCCGCGAGAGGTCGGCCAGGGAAAGAGGCCGCGCTAGGGGCGATCCGCGGAGGTTTCGTCCTCTCCTTTGGTAATAGCTGAACGGGTTCCCGGGGGCCGGGCTACAATCGGTTTCTGTGAAGTCCCAGACACCCTTTCCTGCGGCCAACCCCTTGCTTTTGGACGATATACCGATGCGTGCCGTTCTCGCGGGGGCACGTCGCAAAGAGCCCGGCCTGGTCGAGCTGACGCGCAAGCTGGTATTGGCAGAATCGCCCTCCGATGACAAGGGGGCAGTGGACGCGTGTGCGGCCTTGGCTGCGGCCTATGCAAAGGGGTTCGGCGGGAGGGTCAAGCTTCATCGGCAGAAGGTGTTTGGCGATGTGCTGGAAGCGCGGTTCGGGGCGAAGTCCAAAACCGGCGCGGCGGGGCGGGTGCTGCTGCTGGGGCATCTGGATACCGTGTGGCCGCTGGGCACGCTGCGACGCATGCCCTGGCGGGTGCGCGATGGACGGTTGTGGGGGCCCGGGACGCTGGATATGAAGACCGGGGTAGCGATGGCCCTGACCGCGATTGAAATGCTGACCGAGGCCTCCCAGCTGCAGCGCGAGATCGTGCTGCTGCTGAATAGCGACGAAGAGGTGGGAAGTCCGGTGTCGCGGCCGATCACCGAGAGGATCGCCCAGGAATGCGGTGCCGTATTTGTGCTGGAGCCGGGCCAGGGACTGGCCTACAAGACAGCGCGCAAAGGAACCGGAAATTGGCGGATTGAGATCACGGGAGTCGCGGCGCATGCTGGAGTCGATTTTGAAAAAGGCGCGAGCGCATTGCGCGAGTTGGCGCGCGTGGTGGAAACGGTGAGCGGCTGGACGGATCTCAAACGCGGCCTGACTGTGAGTGTCGGCACGGCAGGCGGGGGCAGCAAGACCAACGTCGTTCCGGCCGAGGCGTGGGCCGAAGTGGATGTGCGCATCGCGCGCCAAGCGGATGGTGCGCCGATGGAGCGCAAATTCGCGAGCCTGCAGGCAGTCGACAAGCGCTGCTCGCTGGCGGTGTCGGGCGGCATCAACCGGCCTCCGATGGAACGCACGCGCGGAACGGTGAAGTTGTATCAGCGGGCACGCGCGTTGGCGAGCGCATTGGGATTTGATCTTGAAGAAGCGGCGACTGGCGGCGCTTCGGACGGAAACTTTACATCGGCGCTCGGCGTCGCAACACTCGATGGCATGGGTGCAGTGGGAGAAGGCGCACACGCGATCCACGAATCGGTGCGGGTGGAGCACCTTGCAACACGCACCGCACTGCTGGCCGGAATGCTTGCGAGCGCGTAGATTCACGCTGCTGGACGATTGGCTTGACGCGGCATGGCTGCCATTCAGACTTCAGCCCAAAGTGGGTCCGACGGATTTCAATCGCTGCTGCCGCTTCGTCTACGGGTGATGCTGGAAGTTGACGTAGAAGAAGTAGCCTGCGGTGACGAAGCCGATGATGGCCACGGTCCATCGCATGACGCGCTGGTTGATTCGTCGGCTGTAGTGCGCGCCGAGATAACCGCCGATGCCGGCGAGGATGGCCATCTCCAGGCAGAATCGCCATTGCACGCGACCCGCGAGGATGAAGGTGACAACCGGAATCCCGATGGAGACGACGGCGGTGACAACCTTGAGCGCATTCATCTCGTGGATGTCGTGGACGCCGCAGATGCCGAAGAGCGCCATGACCAGGAAGCCGCCGCCGGCGCCGAAGTAGCCGACATAGATGCTGACCACGACCATGCCGATGAGGAGCCAGGTGTTGTAGCGTTTGCCGCCGGAGAGCGTTTGGAGCCAGCGACCGAGCGGAAAGCTGAGCACGAACATCACTGCGGCAAAGAGCAAAAGCCACGGCAACAGTTCGCGGAACATCTTGTTTCCTGTTTTGAGCAGCAACCAGCCGCCGATCAAGCCGCCGAGGCCGGAGGCTGCGGCGAGGGGGAGGAGCTTCCAACCGTATTCGCGCAGGTTTTTGCGGAACGCGATGAGCGAAGTGAGCTGGCCTGGCCAAAGGGCCACAGTGTTGGTGGCTTGCGCCGTGACGGCGCCTACGCCGACGGCCGTGGTGCTGGCGATGAGTGCGGGAAGCGAAAGAAAAGAACCTCCGCCGGCGATGGCGTTGAGAATCCCGGCAAAAAATGATGCAATGGGAAGCCACAACAGGTGAAGGATTGAAGATCCAGAAAGAGACATGCCTCACTCTAACGACCAACTGCTTAAAAACGTATAAGGTTCTGGAGATTGAGCGAGGTTGGGTCTTTGGTGTTGCCGCGGTGCGGAGGCGGAGGAGCGCCTGATAGACTTCGGGGAGAATCAGCTGGAGTTTTCGCACTCAATGAAGCCTATTGCCGTCGTTCTGATCTTTTTGGCTGCCGGATTTGCAGCCGTTGCGCAAACCACGCCGCCCGCATCGAAGCCGACAACGGCGACAAAACCTTCGACAACGGTCAAAAAGCCAGCCGCTGCGTCGGGCTCTTCTGTCGTGAAGCTGCCACCAGGTGTGCCGCGTGTGCGCGGTGTGGTGAAGACGGCTTTTTCGCTTCGTTATCAGGACATCAAGATCGGAACCGGCGCCGATGCTGAGCCGAACAAGATTTACAAGGTTCTGTATACGGGTTGGCTCGCCGCGGATGGGCGCAAATTCGACTCTTCGGAAGACCATCGCCAGCCGCTCAGGGACAAAGATGGCAAGCCAGTGATGGGAGAGGACGGGAAGCCGAAGCTGGGCGATGTGCAGCCGATCAGTTTCCCGGAGGGATTTGGCCGCGTGATTCCCGGATTCGATCAGGGATTTGGGGGAATGAAAGTTGGAGGCAAGCGGCGCCTTTTTATTCCCTGGCAGCTTGCGTATGGCGCGCACGGGCACCCGGGTCCTGATCCGGCGCATCCGGGGATTCCGCCCAAGGCGGACCTGATTTTCGACATTGAGCTGGTGGATGTCTCGGAAATGCAGATGCCCATGAATCATCCGACGGCAAACCCGGTGCACCCGGGGATGACTTTGCCACCGGGGCATCAGCCTATGAATCCGTCGGCACCGGGAAGTGCGCCGGCCAACCCAGGGCAGCCCGCGGCACCGGGTACAGGAACGGCGACGCCTGCGCCGACGGCGAAGCCCGCGACGCCGACAACTGCGACACCGACTCAACCTCAACCGAAATGACGGGAATCTTCGCGCGTGTTCAGGCTGCGCCGGTGGGTAACTCCGGCGTGGCCGCGAGCAACTGCCGCGTGTAGGCTTCGCGCGGTGCGGCGCAGAGCGCTTCAGCCTCGCCTGTCTCCACCAGGCGGCCGCGTTCCATCACGGCGATGCGGGTGCAGAGATAGCGCACCAGTGGCATTGAGTGACTGATGAAGAGATAGGTCAGGCGGTACTCTTTCTGCAGCGATCGCAACAGGTTCACGATTTGCGCGCCCACGCTGACGTCGAGCGCGGAGACCGGCTCGTCGAGGATGAGTAGCTTTGGACGGAGTGCGAGCGCGCGGGCGATGTTGATGCGTTGACGCTGACCGCCGGAAAATTCATGGGGATGACGGCTGAGAGCGGATTCGTCGAGCCCGACTTCCGCGAGAAGTGCTGCGGCGCGCGTATGCAGAGCGGCGCGACGGTTCGACATGCCTGGTTCGACCCCGTGAATCGCCCAGGGTTCGGAGACGATCTCGAAGACGTTCATGCGCGGATTGAGGGCACCGTAGGGGTCTTGAAAAACGGGTTGCATCTGACGGCGCATGCGTTTCATTTCTGCGGCCGAAGCGCGGGCGACATCGAGACCATCGACGCGCACTGTACCCTGGGTCGGGGCGACGAGTCCAAGGATCATGCGGGCCACGGTTGTTTTGCCGGATCCAGATTCACCGACAAGGCCGAGGGTTTCGCCTTGTTCGAGCAAGAAGCTGACGTTATCGACGACAGTGTGCAGTTCGGTGCGCAGTCCGACGCGACGGGGATAACTCTTCGAAACTGCGTTCACTTCAACCAGCGCCATGCCTCGATGGTACAGGGTAGTCTCAGCAATTCCGCAGTTTGTGTGAACCAGGTTTCGCCACACGGCGAAGGGAGAACCGCCGAAGACGGCCAATCATCAAAGGTTCACAGAGGGCGTTCTATAATTCCGGAACGTCGGCCAGCGCGGACGGTTGCTCTCTGCGTTGACCGATTCACTTTCCGAATCTCGACGCCAGCGAGGACCTCCCCTTGTCTACGAATGAATATGGCTTTGCCAATCCAACGATGACCGCAGATAACTTCTTCACCTACAGCGCGGGCGAAATCGAAGCAGATGCAGCTCTGAAAGCGGAGCAGGTCACGGAGCCCATCCCGGCACCCCGCGTCCAGCCGCCGGTGATGGATCTGAGTGCGGTGTTGCCGGCGAGTGCGATCACCGCGATTCAAAAGGCTGGGCAACTTGTTTTTCATACCGTGGGAGACACTGGCGGCGTGGTGAAAGCCGAGCCGCAACTTGCCGTGGCCGACGCGCTGGCTGCCGATTTGAACGGCAAGACTTATGCGAGAGGACTGCCGGCCTTCTTCTTTCATCTTGGCGACGTTGTCTACTACTTCGGGCAGCAGGAATATTATCCGGAGCAGTTTTACGATCCTTATCGGAATTACGGCGGGCCGATTTTCGCCATTCCCGGCAATCATGATGGCGTTCTATATAAGAACGAGCCCGTGCCGTATTCTCTCTCCGCATTCATCGACAATTTCTGCTCCGCAACGCCGGCGATTGGTGCATCGGGTTTTGCGCGCACCACGGTGACGCAGCCCGGAGCCTACTTCGTGTTGACTGCGCCCTTTGTGCGCGTGATCGGTCTCTATTCAAATACGGGCGAGAGCGTGGGAGTGTTGAGCGGCGGGGTGATCGGCAACGACCAGATTACTTTTCTGCAACAGCAACTGGCCGCAGCCCTGGCGGCACGCAAGGCCGACACCACGAACAAGAATCCGGAGGCACTGATTCTCACGGTGCATCATCCGCCGTTTACCGGGGCGAGCGATCATTTTCCCAGTGCCTCGATGCTGCAGGCGATCGATGCGTGCTGCCAGCAGGCGGGCATATGGCCTGATCTCGTGCTGTCGGGGCATGCGCACCTCTACGAGCGCTACACGCGCACGATGAGAGCCGACGGACGCCAGATTGCGTATATTGTGGCGGGCAACGGCGGCTACTACAACTTGTCGAAGTTGAAAACGAATGCGCAGGGAGAGAAGCCCACGCCCGGGCAACAGATTGAGCCAGACGGCCAGGGCAACACCATCACGCTGGAACAGTTCAACGATTCGAGCTATGGATTCTTGCGCGTGACGGTGGACGCGACGAGTATCGAGGTGGAGGCCCTGGGGGTGAGCGGGACGTCCACGACAACCTCTCCGACTTCGCCCGTTCCGGCGCCGATGCTTGTGGATCATTTCGTGGTGAATCTTGGGCCGCATACCGTCACGACGGAGGCTCAAGGGGAGACGCACGCGTCGTCGAAGCAAGACAAGCCCGAGCCGGGCGAGAAAAAATAAAAACCGAAGCGCGGCAGATAGGCTACACGAAGTTGTAGACGCACAGCGCATGCGAAGGAACCCGGCCCGCGGCGGTTGTCAGGCGAGTTTCGGGTGTTGCTTGTGGAACTCCGTTGCCTGTTGATAGGCGTGGCCAAAGGCTGCGAGCTGTGCATCCTGATAGTGGCCTGCAAGAAATGTGAGCGAGACAGGCGTGCCTGGGCCGCCAATATCATCCGCGTCGCCATCATCGATTTTCGGTGGCCTGGGCGCATCGGCACCGCGGAATCCGTTGGGGACAATGAGCGCAGGATGGCCGGTGAGGTTCGTGGCCACAAGCTGCAGGCCGGTCGTGGCGGTGACGATGATGTCGACCTGATTGAACAGCGCCGACACTTTTTGAATGGCCAGGGTGCGCGCGCGATTGGCCTGGATGTATTCGACCGCGGGATAAAAGCGCGCAACGCGAAAGAGATTGGGCCAGTCTTCAGGGCCTTGCGCTGTGAGCAAGCTATCGCGGCCTGACCGAGTCAGGTCGTCAAAGGCGGCCGCTGCCTCGGCGCCCAGAAGTCCGGTCATTGCGCCATAGGGCATGTGTGGCAGCGCGACCGGCGCGAGTTGCACACCCATGGCGCGCAGCTTGTCGAGTGCGGCCAGATCGTAACGCTGATCGTAGACACGGCGCGCGTGCGCTGCGGTTTGCTCGGCGTTGCGCTTCTCGCGCTCGGTTTTCTGCTCCGGCGTTTCATTGGCCGGAGGTTCGCTCAACTTAGGCGGCTCTGCCGCATCGAATTCATCCTTCAGATAGCCGATGCGGAGCGATCGCCAGTCAGGACGGGTATTCCAGTGGAAAGTTGCCGGCGCAACAGAGAGGTCTTTGCCATCGGGACCGCAGATGGCATCGAGCACCAGCGCGCAATCTTCCGCCGAACGCGCGATGGGGCCAAGCTTATCCATCGTCCAACTCAACGCCATGGCGCCGGTACGAGGCACAAAGCCAAACGTCGGACGCAGGCCGGTGGTGCCGCAACGCGTGGAGGGGGAGCTGATGGAGCCGAGCGTTTCCGATCCGATGGCAAAGCCCACGCAGCCTGCGGCCGCCGCGCTGGCGGGGCCGGCGGATGAGCCGCTCGATCCTTGCGCGGGATTCCACGGGTTGCGCGTGCGGCCGCCATACCAAACATCGCCCATGGCAAGCGCGCCCAGCGTGAGCTTGGCGACGAGGATTGCGCCTGCTGCATCGAGACGCTCGACGACCGTCGCGTCTTCGTCGATGACCTGGTTTTCAAAACCGCCTGCGCCCCACGTGGTGGGATAGCCTTTCACGGCGAGTAGATCTTTCGCGCCCCAGGGAATGCCGTGGAGCGGACCGCGATATTTGCCTGCGGCGATTTCTGCATCGGCCGCCCTGGCCTGGGCGAGCGCGCGTTCCTCGGTGAGATTGGTGATGAAGTGCAATTGCGCGTCATAGTGCTTGAGGCGGCCGAGGTACATTTGCGTCAAAGCGAGCGCGGTGATTTTGCGTGCGCGGATCAGGCCGCTGAGTTCTGCAACCGTTGCGAAAGCGAGGTCTTCAATGCGCGCCGGAGCGACGAGACTTGGTCCCTTTGCGCTGCTGGTGGAGGTCTGTGTCGCGGCGCGAGGCAGCGATGCGCCTGCCGGCAGCGGGTGGAATACATAAGCGGGCGCGACGGAGTTGGGCAGTTTGAGCGCGCGGATGTGTTCGTATCCTTCGCGCTGCTCGTTGAGACCATCGAGCATCATCTTCTTCTGCGCGTCGGTGAATGGGCCGACATCGGCCATTTCCGCGGCCTGGTCCAACATCTCGGGCGTGATTTTCGGCAATTCCTTCGGCTTATCTTTTGTATCCGGAGATGCCTGCTGCGCCTGCGCGGCGAGCGTGTAGAGGATGCCGGGAAGTAGAGGAGAAGCGATGCCGGCGCGAGTGCAGGCAGATAAAAAGCTGCGACGATTGAGGGTCACGGGACGGTTCCTTTGCGGCTGGAGTGTCTTCTCGACCACTATAGAAGACGCCGGCGAGGCGGTTGTCGTGAATCAGGTAGTCAGGCGGTCTTTAGAGATGGCGGCGAGCGGCCAATGGGAAAGCGTGACGCGGTCTCCGCCGGTCATGGCGACTTCAAGGGTCGTTTCTCCGGGTTTGATTGTGTAGACACGGCTGGTGAGAGCTTCTCTGCCGCCGATGAAAGACTCGATCACCGAGCCGTCAAGAAACATGCGCAGCGAAGAGTGCGGCCACGGCAGAGAGGGGATTGGAAACCTCTGATCGCCGCAGCGAACCAGCATTCCGGCTATGTCGATGTCCAATTGCCAGAGGGCGGTCTCGCCGCGCAACAACCGCACAGTGACGACGCCCGTGGAGACCTGGATGGGAATTGAAAGCTCATGACGCAGGGTGGTCAAGTTGAGGCGCCATGGTTGGTTCGGGGTCAACGTTGCGTACTCGATTGTTTTGCGCAGGCTCTCGACTTCGGCAGCTGGAGCGATTTCAAGCTGGCCGTCTGCGCCGACGGTGAGTACGCGTGGAAGCGACATGGCACCGGCCCATCCTGCCGCGGCGTACTCGGCTTGTGGACGCGTCTCCTGGATCCATCCCCACAGAATGCGGCGGCCATCGGGTGCGACGAAACTTTTAGGCGCATAGTAGGCGCCGTGGTCGAGCACACCTTGCCGCTGCGGCGTGAAGCGATGTGTGTGCGCGTCATAGATGCCGGTCGACCAGATGACTTTTCCTTCCGTGGAATCGAACAGGCAGTGGTGGCCGTTGAGCTCGAAGAAATCGGGGCACTCCCACATCTCGCCACTGTCGCAGGGATTGGTCGCGACCTTGCCATTGGGCTTGCCCTCGGCCAGTTTGTGCAGGTATTCCCAATGGCGGAGATCCTGCGAGCGGTAGAGCAAGACGCAGCCGCCCTTGCCGCGCTCGCCGGAACCGATGCCGAGATACCAGGCGTCGCTTTCGCGCCACGGACACGGATCACGAAAACCGGTGACGGCCATGCCTGGCGGTGGCTTTGCGATGACGGGTTCCGGCAACTTGGTCCAGCGAAGCAGGCCGTCGTCTTCGGAGGTGGCGAGCAATTGTGTCTCGCGCAGCTTGTCGCTGCCGTCGCGGATTGTCACTTGGTCCGGCGGCGCGTTCTGCACACCGGTGTAAATGAAGGTCGGCACGCCATTCAAGACAACCGCGGAGCCGCTGAAGCAGCCTTCGCTGTCGGAACCGCCCGGTGTGGGTGCAAGCGCAATCGGCTGGTGATGCCAGTGCACCATGTCGGTGCTGATGGCGTGACCCCAATGCATGTCGCCCCACACGGCCGCGTGCGGATTGAGTTGGTAGAAGAGATGGTATTTGCCCTTCCACCAGATCGGGCCGTTGGGATCGTTCATCCAATTGTGCGGCGGCATCAGGTGAAACTCTGGCCGTAACGGATCATGCGCGATCGCATCGACGGTTGCTTCAGAAGCGAGAGACAAAGCCCGTCGAGGGAGGGATTGCGCGAGAACTCCGGCGCCGAGTGCGGCGACGAAGGTTCGGCGATCAAGCCGATGCGGATTCATGGGTAGACCTGCGGTTCCGATTTTGGCGGCGGATGGGATTTCATCACGGGGAGAATAGCACGGGCTCGCGAAAGCCATTCGGCGGACACAAAATGTGCAACACTCTCCGCGAATCCGGGTTGGAAAAAGGCAAGGGAATGCAGCCTGCCTGTCTCAAGAGGGCAGTGTTTTTCTTTCTGCGTTCGAAGCTGCTCATTTGTTGTTCTCAAAGGAAGGGTTTCATGATGCGCAAAGCACTTGCACTCGCAGTTCTGTCGTTGCCCTTTGTCCTCGCGGGATGTTCGCATCCCCAGCCAGTGGTCTATGCTCCTCCACCACCTCCGCCGCCGGGTTACACGCAAGTTGCCGAGCGGGGCTATCACGATGGCGTTGAAGCGGCGCGTCGCGATATTGCGCAGGGCAGGGCGCCCAATGCCGAACGGCATCCGCGCTTCCGCAATCCTCCGGTGCCGCCGCCGGCGTTTGAAGACTATCGGCACGGCTTCCGCGAAGGCTATCGGTCTGCGTTCCGCAACGGGCCTCCGCCGCAGGGTCCTGGTTACTGATTCGATTTCTCGTTGCGGCGTGGGCTGCATCGCGGGATGCAGCTCACTTTGCCGCGGGTGTCAGCTTGAGGGCGTAGGCATATTTGCACGCCGCGTCTGCGGGCAGCGTCACGTTGAGGGCATCGGCGGCCTGGGTCCATACGACCTTCTCCGACGAGCCAAGCAATTCGATACTGGCAATCGGAATGGCCGAGCCTTCGTGCGCCCATCCCAGCGAGTGGATGGTTGCCTTGTGGTCCGCGGGGCATGCCATGCCGATTGCGTAGACCGTGCTGCTCTTGGCCGTGAAGCGAAAATCTTCGGGCGTATAGGGCTTGGTATCGGTGTCGTGAAAAGCGCCGCCGACCACCTGTGTCGGGCCCTCGCCGAAGGTCTTCCACGGAGTGGTGGCATAGATCGAGTCGCCATTCACTTTGAGCCACGCACCCATCTCGAGCAGGGTGGCGCGCACTTCATCGGGAATGGTGCCGTCGGAGCGAGGGCCGAAGTTAAGCAGCAGATTGCCATTCTTGCTGACGATGTCGATGAGTTGATGAACCAGGAAATCGGGGGTCTTGAAGGTGTCGTGCTCGATATAGCCCCAACTCGCATTGCTGATCGACGTGTCGGTCTGCCAATGATCGGCGACGATGCGGTCCTGCTGTCCTCGTTCAAAGTCGCGCACTCCGGCTTTCCAGTTGAGTGAATAATCTTTGAAATCGATGACGCCTTCATATCCATGCGCGACGGCATAGTTGTAATAAAAAGCTGCGAATTCGGCGACGGCGCGGCGGAAGTTCGGCTGGCCGATCCACCAGTCGAAATAGACGATCTCGGGTTTGTACTTCTCGACGAGTTCGGTGTCGCGCGCGAGCCAATCGCGGGTCCAGGCTTCGCTCACCCAGGTCCAGTCGTTGATGAGGCTGTGATTGTCGCCCTGCGCCTCGAACCACTGATGCGCGGGGCCGTAGAGCGAGGCATACTTCGGATCGTTGACGTCGGAGCGAATGGCGCGGCCGCCGTCATAGAAGAAATTGTGTTCCGCGCGGTGCGAGCTGAGGCCGAAGTGGAGGTGCTCGGCGCGAATTGCTTTCGCTAATTCCCCCAGGGTGTCGCGCTTCGGACCCATCTTGACGACGGTCCAATCGCTCAGGCCTGAGTCATACATCGAGAAGCCATCGTGATGCTCGGCGACTGGGACAACATACTGCGCGCCCGACGCTTTAAACACGCGCGCCCACTCGGCAGCATCGAAGTGCTCGGCTCGGAAGAGAGGAATCAGGTCTTTGTAACCCCTGGCTTCATCGCCGTTCGCAAAGTGCGCGCGGAAGTTTTTGTACGCGCCTTCGTCGGGCCGATACATGTTGCGCGGATACCACTCATTCTCGGCCGCGGGCACCGAATACACACCCCAGTGAATGAAGATGCCGAATTTTGCGTCCTTGTACCATTGGGGCTGCTGGTAGTTGTTCAACGTGGCCCAGTCAGGACGGAAAGGGCCATCGTTGGCTTGTTTCGCCGCATCGGCGAGCAGGCGATTGCGCTCTGCGTCATATTTGCTGACCGATTGCTGCCACTCGCGATCGATCTCGACAGCGGATTTGACACCCAGCGTGGGAGCCAACGGATCGGCGGGGACGGGAGCCTGCGCCGAAAGCGCAGATGCGCTGCAAATCAGAAGCAGTGAAACCCAATGGACTTGGTTCATAGGTTCGCATCCTAAACCGCACGGGTGGGCTCTGCAAACGCTTTCAAGGTTGCGCGCAAATAATTCTATGCTGGCCTCTTGACATATTCCGATATTGGCATGTAATGTTTCGTTCATGGCACGAGCGGCGACAACGTCGGATGCATTCAATGCCGTCGCAGAACCGAAGCGTCGAGAAATTCTGACGCTGCTTGTGGTGCGCGAGCATGCGGTGAACGAGATCGTGACGGCGGTGCGCATCGACCAGCCGTCGGTCTCAAAACATTTGCGGGTGCTGCGCGAGGTGGGGTTAGTGCGTATGCGATGCCAGGGGCGGCAGAAGTTTTATCAGACGAATGCGGAGGCCATCCGGCCGCTGCACGAATGGACCGCAACCTTCGAGCGCTATTGGAGCCATCAGCTCAGTCGCGTGAAGGAGCGGGCCGAAGCGAAGATGAATCGCAATCTGGAATCTGATCCAAACGCTAAGGAGAAACGATGACAACAACTCTGTCAGAAATCGATAGCCTTTCGCTCACTGTGACGCAGGAAATCCGTGTCAACGCGCCGATCGACGTAACGTTTGATGCTCTGTTGGAGCAGCTTGGCCCGGGCAATGAAATGCCCGATGGGACCGCCATGCCGATGAAGCTGGAGCCGCGGCCTGGAGGACGCTGGTTCCGCGACCTTGGCGGCGACAACGGCCATTTTTGGGGAAGCGTGCAGGCTATCAAACGGCCTACACTGCTTGAATTCACCGGTCCGCTTTTCATGTCGAGTCCGGTCGCAAACAACGTGCAATACCGTCTTAGCGAGAGAGACGGCGTGACGCTCATCAACTTCAGTCACTGCGGCTTCGGATTGGTCCAGGAGGTCCACCGGAAGGGAGTGGTGGTGGGCTGGAGCTACATCCACGAGCAAGTGTGCAAGCGCGCAGAACGACTTGCGAAGAAATAGAAATCCATTTCCCCGAGGAGGAAGAACATGGCGGTTGCAGAAACATTGGTCACAGAATCCATTGCCCGGTCGATGCTGGCCGAGTTCGAATCGCAGGCACCCATCACGCGAAAATTCCTCGAGCGTCTGCCCGACGAGAAGTTGATGTGGAAGCCGCATGAGAAGTCGTTGACGGCCGGTCAATTGGCTTTGCACATTGCGACCGTACCGGGCGGAATCGTGCGCTTTGTCGAGAACAATCCGGCGCAGGCGCCTGGGTCTTTCAATTTCCCACAGCCGGCGAGCCGGGACGAGATTCTGAAAGCGCTGGACGAGAGCATTGCGGCGGTACGAGACCGTTTGCCGAAGTTCGATGACGCCGCCATGCACGAAACCTGGCGTCTCACTGCGGGAGGGAAAGAGATCCTGGCCCAACCGCGCGCCGACTTCGTGCGCGACGTCATGCTGAGCCACTGGTATCAGCATCGCGGCCAATTCAGCGTGTATTTGCGCCTGCTGAATATTGCGGTGCCCGCGAGCTGGGGGCCGAGCGCGGATGAGCCGCCGCCTTTCATGCAAAAAACGGCGTAACGACGACGGAGGTGAAGTTGTATGTGTCCCTTTTGCCTGGCAACCGCGGCGATCGTGGCCGGGAGCGCGAGTGGAACCGGCGGCTTGACCGCTTTTGTCGCGGGTACGATCCTGAGACGTAAACGGGAAGACAAACGCCCTGACGAGATCAGAGCAAGGGAGGTTGACGATGGCTACGACGGCGACAGAAGTGATTCCCCGGAAAGTGGTTTCGCACGAGGATTGGGTTACAACGCGCAAGCAGTACCTGGCCAAGGAAAAGGAATTCACGCACCTGCGCGATGAGCTGAGCCGGCAGCGGCGGGAACTGCCATGGGAGAAGGTCGAGAAGAAGTATGAATTTGAAGGGCCGCAGGGCAAGCTGACATTGGCCGATCTTTTTGGCGGGCGACACCAGCTGGTGATGTACCACTTCATGCTGGGCCCAGGGTGGGCGGAAGGCTGCCCAAGCTGCTCGTATCTCTCCGACCATTTCGATGGCATGACCATTCACCTAGCGAACCGCGATGTCACGCTGGTGGTGGTTTCGCACGCGCCTATCGCTGAGATTGAGGCCTTCAAGAAGCGGATGGGCTGGAAATTTCGCTGGGTCTCGTCGTTCGGGAGCGATTTTAATCACGACTACCAGGTGTCGGCTTTGCCGGAAGAAGCGGGCAAGGAAAAGGTGTATTACAACTACGAGATGATGGAATTCCAGAGCCAGGAACGCCCCGGTCTGAGTGTGTTCTACAAAGAGGCAGAGGGAATTTTCCACACTTACTCGAGCTACGCGCGCGGTCTCGACATTCTTGTGGGCACGTATAACTTTCTCGACCTTGTGCCGAAGGGGCGGGATGAAGCAGGACTGAAGCACACCATGGCCTGGGTGCGTCATCACGACAAATACAGCGAAGGGTACTTGGTTGATCCGACGGCAGGCTGGGAACATCCGAAAGTCGCCGCAGGACCTTCCTCGTGCTGTTCGGGCGAACACCACGAGTGAGAGCCGAACGATATCGACGTGGTGAGGACAGCCGGATCGGGAGAAATGCGGTAGACAAAAATGGGATTCGCTCTCGGAGCGAATCCCATTTTTGCTTGTCGCGTTGCTACTTCACGTCCTCTATGAGTTTTTGAGCGCGCGCAATGGCATCCAGCCTGGATTGCTTCTGAGCCTGCAGGTCATTGGAACGCTGCTGGTCTGCGCTGAGTCGCTTTGCAAACTCGTCCAAGCGTTGCGCGAAACCCTGTTGCATTGTGTTCACAACGGCTTGCGCCTGGGGCAGAACTTCGTGGAAGTGAGCCATCTCTTCCTGTGCCCGGTCGGGGTGATAGCCGAGCCGGTCGCCCGCTTGCATCGCGTCGATCAACGTATCAGGCGGCGCCGAAACGGGCCATGTCTTTTGCAGAGCGTCGTACGCGCCGCGCAGCCGGGTCATGGCCCCGGCAAAGCCATCGAGTTCGTCGCGCCGCGCGGTGAGGCCCGGAGCACGATGCACTTCGATGGTGATCTTGCCGGCAACGCTCGTTCGGTTGACGGGAATAATCGTGGTGAGCGTATTGCCCTCGAAGCGCCATCCGCCTGCCCCAGTTGGCCCTGCCTGGTGGATGGGGACGCCGTTGACCGTAACGGAAGAAGGCGGCCAATCGGCAGGCAGACGAAGTTCGTGGGCACGCGACGTCAGCATACCGGGATAGCTACCCTGAACGGGCCCTATTTCGACGCGCAGCGTGTCTCCGGATTGTGCGGCCTTGATGGGAGTGCGCGCGAAAACGCCGCGCTGATAATCGACTGAGACGCCCGAATCTTCATAGACCGAATAACTCGAAGATGCGCCCGGTGCAAGCGGCCACACGTTCACGATGAGCGGGTCAACAGGTTTCTCGCCAGTGTGGAGCATCGGCGGCTGCATGGGCACAATCGCGCCGGCCTTGAGATACACCGGTGTTTGCTCGATGGAGAAGTTACGACTCACCGTGGTCGGTCCAGTGAAGTGTTTTCCTGTGGGCCATTCGATCCATTCCCCTTGCGGCAACCACACCTGCTCTGACGCCAGCCCGCTTGTTTTGTCGCCTGCAGTAACTACGGGCGCGACCAGCATTTGATCGCCGAACATGTATTCATCCTTGCTGGAATAGGCTTCGTTGGCTTCAGGCCAGTCGTAATAAAGAGGCCGCAGAAAGGCGACCCCGCTGTCGTACGTGCGCCGGCCTTCAGTGTAGAGGTAGGGTTGCAGCGCGTAGCGAAGTTGAAACGTAGAGCGAAGCACCGCAGAGTACGGCTCGGGATAGGCCCAGATCCGGCGCTCGGAATCGGGGTTTTTCGTGGTGTGAGTCCGGAGAATGGGACTGAAGGCGCCGAACTGGACCCAGCGCGTGTAGAGTTCCGGATCGACGGCGCCGGGCATGTGGCCGCCGATGTCGTGGCTCCAGTAGGCGTAGCCGACGTTGGCGGCGGTTGCTGTAAACCAGGGCTGAAAGGCCAGCGAATCCCAGACGGAGATCGTGTCTCCAGAGAAACCGATCTGATAGCGATGATTGCCGAGGCCACCCCAGCGATGGAAGAGCAGCGGCCGCTTGCCCTCTCGCTGCTGATCGGTGAAGTGCAGGTAATTGAGCCACCATGTATTGTTGACGCCGGGCATCTTGGTGTTGAGTTCCTGCTGCCAGTCGAGCCACCAGAAGTCGATGCCCTGTTTCTCGAGGGGATGAAGAACAAGGTTGAAGTAGTTGGTCGCCCAGCGTTTGTCGGTGGGATCGAATGGCACATACTTCTTTGTAGCCGGATCGATGCCCATGGCACGCGCCATCGCGGGATAGGCGGTCTCCCACGGCTGAATGCCTGAAGCGGGATGCAGATTCAGACTGGTCTTCAATTGATCGGCGTGAAGTTTGTCGAGGAACTGGGTAGGATCGGGAAAGAGCAGCTTGTTCCACGAGTAGCCGGACCAACCCAGGCGTTGTTTTGACTGATCGGTTTCGCCCATCGCCTGCAGCTGCTCGCGATTGATGTGCCAATCCATGTCGATCACGAAGACATCGAGCGGTGTGTCGTTCTCGCGAAATCCGCGAATGATCTCCTCGATTTCCTGGTCGCTGTAAGCCCAGTAGCGGGACCACCACGCGCCGAAGGCGAAGCGTGGCGGCAGGGGAATGCGACCGGCGACTCGGACATAATCGCCGAGAGCCTTGCGATAGTCGTGGCCGTAGCCGAAGAAGTAAAAGTCCTGGCGCTCACCTGCGGGGCGCTCCATCACCCAGGGCCACGGACTTTTTTCGCCATCGACAAAGCGAAAATCGGCGGAATCGAAGAGGGGACGGGTTGAATCGTCCTCCACTGCCCAGCCCGATCGTGAAACGAGGCCGTTGCCGATGGGTTCTTTCGTTTTAGCTCCGAGAGCGCCATCGAGTGTGCGGGTGGTGCCCTGCAAATTTTGGAGATCGAGGGTACCGGGCTTCCAGACGACTGGTTTTCCATCGACGGAGAGTGCGACGCTGAGGCTGGTTGCCGTGAAGCGTCCATCACCAGAAGGGGAATAGGTAAGCGTCAGCGCGTCGGTCTTGATCGTGAGTCGATTGCCGCCTTGCGAAAGCTGATGGGAAAACTGTGGAACCGGCAAGCGGCGATTGATAAAGACGAAGGAGGCGTGATCCTCAAACTTCGCATCGGCGGCCCATTCCATGCGAATCAACTCGGGCGTCAGCACCGTGAATCGCGCCTTGCCAAAAACGACTACGGCTTTCGGATCGGCGACCGGATCGTTGATCGCTTCGGGGTGCGAGGACTCGATCGCAGCCGGCGGAGGCAGAGCCGCTTCATCGACGCGGTTTGCGGCGAGCAGTTTCGGTTCTTGCGCCATGATTCCCAGGGTCCAGCAGGTAACGATGACTGCGGCAAAGTGATGCAAAGAAATGTGCACAGATTCCTTCCCCCTTGTTTTAACTCCGTTGGAAGGCTAACACGGGTGGAGGGGCATGCGAGGGAGACGTGCAGGGAACGCCGAAGGGTGCGACAAGCAGCGTGCGAACCAACCATGGAGCCAGTGGCTCGGCTACGCTGCTTGTGCGGATTGCAGAGGTGTTAGATCGAGAGGAGCCGGCTAAAGAATGACCGATAGCGGCGCAAGGCGAGGCGCAGATCTTCGGTCGAGACGTCATCGCCTCGATCCCATTGCCCATCGAGTCTGGCTCGTTCTTCGGCGAAGATTTCGGCGAGTCGTTTCATGGCGCTGGCCACCAAGCTGTCTGCCTGTTCGACCGCTTGTCGCGGTTCATCGACAAAGCTGACCTGCACGGAGTCCCAGCGCGAATGGAAATCGTCGGACTCGTCGGAAGAGAACAGCGGTGTTGCCGCGTAGTCCTTTTCCTCAAAAGTAGTTGGAGTTGAGCCGTCCAGGACATCGGTGCTGGGCTGTTCCAGATCTCGGCCGTACGGCTCACGCAGATAAGGGACTTGTTGTTGTGCGTGCAAACGATCCCGGTCCGCAGTGCGGGCGTCGGAGTCGGCTGTGGCTGCGGTGCGATTGGGCTCTTTATTGGAGGAAACGGGCTTGCCCAGATTTGCGAGGTCTGCGGTTGTCAATCCGGAATCTCGAGTTTCACTTCTCAGTTGTTGATTCATAAGAACTCTCCCTTTGCGGCGCCCCGCTCGCTCCAAACTTTTCCCTCGGGTTTCAAGAAAGACTGAATGCGGGCTAGCGAACACAGCACCATCGCTTTCACGCGGTGAGATCAACCTTCACAGATAAAGGTTGCTCGGAGGGAAACTATGCGTGCTGTCGCGGTATTTGCGATCAATATGCATCTGTAAGGCAACCCCCAAGGACAACGGGTGTTCCAACTTGACTGGCGTGCGCTGCCATCCCATCGTGGCTTCACAAGCGAGTTTGGATCAAGCACCCGGGACAAGGGAGACTTCTCATGAACCTATCGGACCTTACCACTGGAGAGATCGTCGCAATTTTTGTCGTCGTTGTGGTCATCGGCGGAGTGATTGTGTATCTGTTGCAAAGACGCCGCAGCGAACGGCTAAGAACACGCTTCGGTGAAGTGGAGTATGAACGGGCTGTATTGGAGCGCGGCGATCGTCGCCATGCCGAGGCGCAACTCCACGAGCGTGCCAAGCGCGTGGAGTCGTTTCATCTGCGTGCTCTGTCGAACGAGGATCGCGCTCGGTTCCTTAGCGCGTGGGACCAGGTGCAGGCGCGCTTTGTCGATGCCCCAGCCGGTGCTGTGATGGAAGCGGATCAGCTCCTGGGAGACGTGATGGCAACCCGCGGCTATCCGGTCGGAGACTTTGAGCAGCAGGCAGCTGATATCTCTGTGGATCATCCCGAAGTGACGCAGAATTATCGGGCGGCACACGCGATTGCCCTGAGTCACGCGAGCGGCCAGGCTAGTACAGAAGATTTGCGCCGCGCCATGATTCACTATCGTGCGCTCTTCGAAGACCTGGTGCGCGAGCCGCAAGCGGTCACCGAACAGAAGGCCTGGCGGAAGGCCGGATAGTTTCCGGAAGATCGCGCAAACGCATTTTGAGCCAGCTTGAAGTTCTGGTTTCGCGCGAGTTCCTTTGCGATTGTTTTCCCGATTCCCGGTAGGTAGTGGAGAATCAGGAGTGTCGTAAAGGAACTCGCTCATGAATTGGAAACGGATCGCCACGCTGAGCGTGGTGTTGTCTGCATTGCCTCTTTTCGCTGCTTCGGTTTTTACTACGCGCCTGGACGATCCTAAAGCGGTTTACCTTGATGCGGCCGTTTTCGGGGTGCATGGCGACGGCAAAGCGGATGACAGTGGGGCGATCCAGGCGGCCATCGATACGGCCGCAAATCGCGCTGTCCGCGAAGGCATTGTTTTTGTGCCTTCGGGCCGCTATCGGCTGACACGCACAATTTATGTGTGGCCGGGTGTGCGGATTTTCGGCTTCGGGCCGACGCGACCTGTGTTTTATCTCGCCGACAATACCCCGGGCTTCCAAACCGGCATTGCCGACATGGTGATTTTCGCGGGGCTGACGCCGGGTGAGATGCCGCGCGCCGGGACCCGTATTGCTTTTCCGCCGCCCGGATCGGTGCCGCCGAATGATCATGTTGCCGATGCGAATCCAAACACGTTTTATTCGGCGATGAGCAACATCGATTTCGAAATTGGTGAAGGCAATGGGGCGGCCATCGCGATCCGGTTCCACGTTGCGCAGCACTCCTATTTGAGCCACATGGACTTTCGTGTTGGTTCAGGTCTCGCCGGACTCACCCAAGTCGGCAACGAAGCCGAGGACCTGCACTTCCATGGAGGGCGCTACGGAATTCTCACGGAAAAGACCTCGCCTGCCTGGCAATTCACACTGATCGATTCGAGCTTTGAGGGCCAGCGCGAGGCCGCGATTCGCGAACATGAAGTCGGCCTGACTCTGATCCGCGACAGCTTTCGCGATGTTCCGACGGCAATCGCTATCGATCCGGGTTATTCCGATGAGTTATGGGTGAAGGATAGCCGATTTGAAAACATTGCCGGCCAGGTCGTCGTCATCAGCAATGAGAAAAGCCCGCTGACCGAAATTGGATTTGAGGACGCGGTGTTGAAGAATGTGCCGACGTTTGCGTTGTTTCGCGAGAGCGGGAGGAAAGTTATCGGCAAAGGCATAGCCTACCAGGTGAAAAGCTTCAACTTTGGTTTGATCGTGCCGGGCGAGGGAAAGATGGGCAGTATGGGAGAGCGGTGGGACGCGACACCATTGGCGAGTTTGCCGGCGCTCTTGCCGGCGGCGATCCGGGCGCTGCCGGCGAGCGAGGAATGGGTGAATGTGCACAGTCTGGGCGTGCGGGGCGATGGCAGCACCGACGACACCGCTGCTCTGCAGAAGGCGATTGATATGCATCGCGTGCTTTATTTCCCAGGCGGCCATTATGTGGTCAGCGATACGATTGCGCTGAAAGCGGATACAGTGCTGATTGGGCTGCACCCGACGCTGACGCAGTTTGACCTGCTCGATTCGACGCCGGGATTTCAAGGTGTGGGCGCGCCCAGGGCTATCCTTTCTGCGCCGTCGGGCGGCAGCAACATTGTCAGTGGAATCGGAATCTTTGCCGGCGGCATCCATCCGCGCGCGGTTGCACTGCTATGGAAGGCTGGCTCTGATTCCCTTGTAGATGATGTGCGGTTTCTGGGCGGGCATGGCAGCGGTACGAACCCTTACAACAACAACCACACTGCCGATTCGGATTTGCGCAAGCGGTGGGATGGACAGTATCCGAGCCTGTGGGTGATGGACGGGGGCGGAGGCACGTTTGCGGATATCTGGACACCAAACACCTTTGCCCAGGCGGGTTTTGTGGTTTCGAATACGCGGACACCGGGTCACGTATATGAGCTTTCGACCGAGCACCATGTGCGCAATGAAATCAAATTTGACCATGCAGAGAATTGGGATGTAAATGCTCCGCAGACTGAAGAGGAAGCCGGGGAAAGCCCCGAATCGCTATCACTGGAGTTCGACTGGTCAAAGAACATCACGATTGCGAATTATCACGGATATCGTGTCACGCGCACGCGCGCGCCCTATTCGACTGCCGTGCGCCTTTATCATTCGGAGGATCTTCATTTCCGCAACGTGCATGTGAATGCCGAGAGCGGCTACGGCATCTGCGACGAAAACGGCTGTGGAACATTTCTGCGCGTCAGCAAGTTTCCGTACGAGAATGCGATCGAAGATGAGACGCATCATCTTGAAGTGCGCGAGCGCAAGTTTGCGGTGCTCGACATTCCGGCAAATCCGACGGCGCCTTGGAGGTCCGACGCATCTGCAGTGCTTGCGCCGGGGGCAAAGGTCGAGAAGCTTGAGGACGGTTTCTTTTCGATTTCCGGCGCGACCGTCGATGCGAAGGGCAAGCTCTATTTCGTCGATCATCATCAACAGCGCATCTACGGCTGGTCGCAAGCGGAAGGACTCACAGTGGTGCGCGACCAGGCACTCGATCCGGTGAACCTGGCGTTCGACAAAGCCGGCGATCTACTGGTTGTGTCGTCGGCCGGGCCCGAGGGGACTGTTTACGCGTTCCGTCCTGGCACCCCGGATGGCTCGATCACGCTGCTTTCGCCTGTAGATGCAAAGCATCGAGCGGATGCGACTGCGATTCTGCCGGTGAACTATTGGAATAACGGCGAATTTAAAGACCAGCTCGACGTGAAGGCATTTCAGTTCAAGACACTCGCGGAGATGTTCGCGGAGGATGTGACTACGCCCAAGGCGCGGGAGTATGTTGCACCGGATGGAAGCACCTTTCTGCCTGCGGGCCGTGTTTTCCAGCAGGGTCCGGCGGACGACACTTCTGGCTGGCGTTTCTCTGACAATCTTGACGCCTATGGATTCATCGGCGCTCGCGCGGGCGAGAAAGTTTACGTCAGCAGCGCCTCGGAAGATCGCACTTACAGCGCAGTTGTCGCGGAGGACGGTACCCTGAAGGACCTCAAGGCTTTTGCAGATCGCGGAGGCGAATGCGTTGCAGCGGATGGGCGCGGGAATGTCTACGTCGCCAATGGACAGATCTTTGTCTACGATCCAGCGGGGAAGCAAATCGCGGAGATCGATGTGCCGGAGCGGCCCATCGACATTCTGTTTGGCGAGGCTGATCGCCGGACGCTCTTCATCCTGGGACATCATGCGCTCTTCGCGGTGAAGGTGCGTGGCGGTGAATCAAGCCGGCGTTGAGTCAGCAGAACGAGCGGAAATCCGTCGTTCGCAGGCTAGAGAAAAGCGACAATTCGCTACAAAAGGGGCAGCGTAGGCTGGGAAAGTCTGGCCTTGCATGGATCCGGATATCGATCCTGATTTGCATGGAAGCGGCGGACTACTATTCCTGCCTGCATGTCGGGCCGTAGAACCTGATGTTGCGCGAGCCCATCAAGCAACTGGCAGAGACGCTCGATCCGCGAAAGTTCGTGCCGAATCCGCGCCGGTGTGCGGCATGTTTTCGGGCGGCAACGGACGACCACCGCTTAGATTGGATGGGGCGTCGTATTCTGCGCTTTCGTGACGTTGTCGGGCGGATCGGTGAAGGATTTTCCCTCGCTGAAAGCGCGCTTTTGATAGCCGTCGCCGGAGCGGCGGATGGAATCCTGCGCGCCGTCATCCCAGGTGATACGTGCTTCGCCGCCTTCATAAATCCAATGCCCGCGCACATTGCCAAGAGAGCGTTTTGCGTCCCCCGTCGTCTCCAGGGTGATGAAGAAGTTCGAGCCGTTCCCGTCGCCCACTTCCCATTTCCCAATGAAGCGGGGCGGCAACAGGGATGCAGTAGAACCGCCCATCGCAACGGCAGAGTTGGGAAATTCAACCCGATCGATTTCGGCCAAGTTGAAGCTTTGGCGATGCCCGTCCTTAAACACGAGGACGATCGTGCCGTCGCCCGACTTGGAGGCCGAGGGCGTTTTCGCAAATCCATTCAAAGTTGAAAGGCAGAGGAGTGCCGATAAGCCGGCAACAAGGATGTTCGTGCGCATGGGGTTCTCCTGGGCGGCGGAGTGCGGCGTGCATTGCCGTACGGCTCTCCCGCTAGTTCCTACGCACGCGATGGGAAGATTGTTCCAGGCATCTGCCGAGGGGAAGGCCTTTCAAGGTGAGGTTCAGTCAGAGACGCCCGGGCCTGATTTGGAGGCGATGTGGAAGTCGGGGTGCATTCCTGCGGCTGCTCCAGCTTTCAGGTCAAAGGCGAGGCGTACGTTGTCGGAGCGAATGCATGTCCAGGTGATTGCCGGTATCCGTCCCGATTTCGCCTTCGGTCACGCAGAGGCTTCCTCGCCCAAGATTGACCGTCTTGCCGCCAATTTGGGCATGCGCGCTGCTGAACACTGCCACCAGGGCGACTTCCAGGAAGGCGGGACGAAAGACGGCGGGATGCCATACGCGGGTCTTCCTAAAGTCCTCTTCCGATTTTCTGCGATAAAAAAGCGGAAGAAATGGGAAGAATTGCGGGGCGCCTGGCAGCGCCCCCCAAGATTGCTGCGAAGAAGAAGAACCCGATTTTAGATATCGAGGTTCTTTACGTCGAGGGCATTGTCTTCGATGAATTTGCGGCGCTTTTCAACGTCCTCGCCCATGAGGGTGGTGAAGATCTCGTTGGTCTCGACAATGTCTTCTAACTTGACCGACAACAGAGTACGGTGCTCGGGGTCCATGGTGGTTTCCCAAAGCTGCGAGGCGGTCATTTCGCCAAGGCCCTTGTAGCGCTGCACCTGGTAGTCTTTCTTGCCCTGCTCCACGATGTAGGAGAAGAGATCGCGGGCGGTCTGCTTCTCAACCGGCTCACGCGGGATGCGCGCGGCGCGACGTGCGCCCTTGGCCTCTGCCTTGACCTCGGCGGGCGCGTCGCCTTCTTCAAGCTCGGTCGCTTCGAGATCTTCTTTGGCGGTTTCCTGGGTGGATTTTGCGGCATATTCAACCAGGAAAGGCGGTTCGAGGTAGTTCTTGATCTGGCCGTATTTGGACATCATCTGCCGGAACTCCGGGCTTGAAGCGAGGTTCCAGTCGATACGGCGTTCGGCACCCTGCGAATCCACAAAACTGACTGACCAGGTGTGGTGCTCTTCGTCTTCCACGGGCTTGGTCAGCGATTTGAAGCTGAAATCGTCAGAGACTTCCTTGAGCTGCTTATGCAAGTCGACAAGTTTGTCGGGAACCGTGCTGCCGGACTTCGACGTGAAGTCGGAGCGATGCGTCAGTTCGGCGCGGGCCAGCAGTTCCGTGAGCTTCTCATTGCGAATGCGCTTGTCGACCTTCTCCACGAAGCCCAGGTATTCATTGAGGAAGCTCATGAACCGCGTGAGGTCGGCGCCCTCGATTCGGCTGGCAGCCTCGCCGTGGCGCACGATCATGCCCTCGGAGGCGCGATTGACCATCACTTTTACGAATTCTCGATCGTCCTTGATGTACTGCTCGAAGCGGCCTTTCTTGATCTTGTAGAGCGGCGGCTGGGCAATGAAGACGTTGTCGCGCTTGATCAGCTCCGTCATATGGCGGAAGAAGAAGGTCAGGAGCAGGGTGCGAATGTGCGACCCGTCGACGTCGGCGTCGGTCATGAGAATGATCTTGCCGTAGCGCAGCTTCGCTGGATCGAAATCGTCTTTGCCGATGCCGGTGCCCAGCGCCGTAATCATGGCGCGAATTTCTTCGTGGCCGAGCATCTTGTCGTAGCGCGCTTTTTCTACGTTGAGAATCTTGCCCTTCAGGGGCAGGATGGCCTGGAAGCGGCGATCGCGGCCCTGCTTGGCGGTGCCGCCGGCGCTTTCTCCCTCGACCAGGTACAGTTCACAGCGTTGCGGATCGCGTTCGCTGCAGTCGGCGAGCTTGCCGGGGAGGCCGCCGCCGTCGAGTGCGCCTTTGCGCCGCGTTAAATCGCGGGCCTTGCGGGCGGCTTCGCGTGCGCGGGCAGCCTCAATGGCTTTGTTGATGATGCGCTTGGCGACAGGCGGATTCTGTTCGAGGTAGCCACCCAGGCGTTCGTTGACGAAGGCCTGCACGGTGCCGGCGATATCGGAGTTGAGCTTGCCCTTGGTCTGCCCTTCAAACTGCGGCTGCGACAGCTTTACGCTGACCACGGCCACTAATCCCTCGCGCACGTCGTCGCCGCTCAGGTTTTCCTTCAGATCCTTGAAAAGACCCAGCTGCTGGCCAATGGCGTTGACGGTACGCGTCAGAGCGGTGCGGAAGCCGGAGAGATGCGAACCACCGTCGACGGTGTTGATGTTGTTGGCGAAGCTGAAGACCGATTCGGAGTAGCTGTCGTTGTATTGCAGCGCAATCTCGATTTCGACATTGTCGCGCGTGGCTTCCATCATGATCGGCTTGTCGTGCAGGACCGACTTGCCGCGATTGAGGTGCTTGACGAATTCTGCGATGCCGCCGGCGTATTTGAACTCGGCGTGCTTGGATTCGCCGGTCTTGGGATCGGCGGTGCGCTCGTCGGTGAGGCTGATTTCAAGACCCTTGTTGAGGAAAGCGAGCTCGCGCAGGCGCTGGGCCAGGGTGTCGTAGTTGTATTCGGTCGAAGTAAAGATGCTCTTGTCGGGAAGGAAGTGCACCTTGGTCCCGCGCCTCTTGCTGGTGCCTGCCTGGCGCAGCTCGCTGGTGGGAGCGCCACAAGCGAAATCCATCTCCCAGGTGTGGCCGTCGCGCCAGATCTCGACGCTGAATTCCTGGCTGAGCGCATTGACGCAGCTCACGCCGACGCCGTGCAGGCCGCCTGAGACCTTGTAGGTGGAGGAATCGAACTTGCCGCCGGCATGAAGCTTGGTGAGCACTACTTCCACGGCCGACATCTTTTCGCCGTTGGGCAGGATCTTTATGTCGGTCGGAATGCCGCGGCCGTCGTCGACAACGGTGATGGAGTTGTCGACATGGATGATGACGTCGATCTTTTTCGCGTAGCCGGCGAGCGCTTCGTCGACGGAGTTGTCGACCACTTCATAGACGAGGTGATGCAGGCCCATCTCGCCGGTTGACCCGATATACATGGCCGGGCGGAGCCGAACTGCCTCCAGGCCTTCGAGAATTTTGATGTTCTCGCCGGTGTAGGTGCCGTTATTTCCGTTTTCTTCCACGAGTTTGTCAGCTGGTAATGTCGCCATAGGATCCGTTCGCGAGATTTTCGCTCTGCAGCACACGTCGAACGCAGCTACCAGTCGCTTGGGGCGGGATTTGAGCGAGGGGATTAACCGCTTGAAAACCGTGAGCTTTGAGCCAATTCGCCTAGGTTGATTTTACCATGCAAAATCGCCTCATCCGGGGCTGGAAGGTCATCAGAAAGTTGAGTACTAGATTGCATATTACCTGGGTGTTATGTTACGCTAGTACCCAATTGAGTGACTACTTATGGAACTAACTGAAAAAGATGGACTTAATGGCAGTTGTGCACTACTATCTTTTGTGTTAGTGGGGATCTTCCTGTGTCAACAGAATCCTTCAAGGAGTAATCAAGTATGAAACTGGCCTTCCGCGTTTTCGTATTTGCCATGGTCGTTGCGGGTGCCGCTGCGGCATCGTTCTCGTCGTCGAAATCGCACATGATTGCGAGCCATCTTTCTGCGACTTCCGCTCTGCCATCCCCCGGCTGTGGACCGGGCATGGGCTGCCCGACCACGGGTAAGTAGCGAGATTCGTAGCACTAAAGTGCTATGAACCTGGTGCAGATTTCTATTTGAATTCAGCGGGGCAGAGGCGCTATTCTGAGAAGACCCTCAGGATGGAAGGTGCTTGTATGCCTTTGAATACCGCGATGGCGCTGATGAGCGCGGCCGAATTCTTACTGTGGGCGATCCTCGGCTTCATGTTCTGGACGAAGGGCCTGCACCGTCGCTTTCCCGCGATGCACTCCTATTTGATTTTGCGGGTCGGTTCCATGCCGGTGCTGCTGGGTCTTCTCTTCCTCCAGGCGCAGCCTTGGGTACGCCAAGACGTTTTCTTCCCGATGTATTTCTATGGCTACTGGGCCGTCTATATTGCAAGCGCAGTCGCGTTGTTCTTTATTTGTCTCGAGGTTTTCCGTTCGGCACTCTCCTCGTTCTCAGGCCTGATGCGCCTGGGCACCGTGGTGTTCCGCTGGGCGACCCTTGCTTCCTTAATCGTAAGCATCACGACAATTCCTTTTTCTCATCGCGGAGTTTTGATTATTCCCGACATCGCCTATGCGCTTATGCGCTCGGTGAGCATCCTCGAACTGTCACTGCTGGCGTTCCTCTGCCTGAGCATGAATGCGCTGCACCTTTCGGCACGCGACAAGGCCTTCGGGATCGCGCTGGGGTTCGGGCTGATGTCGGCCAACGACTTTATCGTGGCTTCGTTCTGGTCGCGCAACACGTCTCTGACGTCGCCGCTTCAGTTTCTCAACGAATCCCTGATTCTGCTCACGCTGGGAGTCTGGGTGGTCTATAGCGCGCTGCCTGAGCCGGCTCGCAAGCCGGTTGTGATGGCGGCAAACTCCACAATCTATCGGTGGAACGAGATCGCCGCGGCGTTGGGCCATGGAACCAAGGTGGCCGTGCAGCAGCCTGCCAACAGCTTTTTCCTGAGCGATGTGGAGAAGGTGGTCGATAAGGTACTGACGCGCACCAATCTGCAGGGGAGCGAATCGAAGTCGTAATCGAAGCTTGAGTTTCAGGTGGGCACAAGGGCCGGACGTTACACAGCGTCCGGCCTTTGTGCGTCTGGTCAGGTGATGCACGCAAAAAAGCCACGGCAGCGCCGTGGCTTTTGCTTCAAGCTGAAACGAGGACTATTCGGTCGCGATCGGCTCGATGGAGGCGAAGCGTCCGCGATTGCCGTGATCGGAGAACTTGACGCGCCCTGTCACCTTGGCGAAGAGCGTGTCGTCTGAGCCGCGGCCGACGTTGGCGCCGGGCTTGATGCGCGTGCCGCGCTGCCGCATGATGATCGATCCGCCTGTCACCAGTTCGCCGCCGAATGCCTTCACGCCCAGCCGCTGTGCATTGGAATCGCGTCCGTTTGTAGAACTACCGCCACCTTTTTTATGTGCCATTGCCGAATCCCCTTCTGAATCTTCTCAATCTTCCGCGCTTACTACTGAGCGGTATAGGTGACGCCGTCGGCCTCAATGGCCTTGATGCGCACCTCGGTAAAGTTCTGCCGGTGTCCCTGCATCTTCTTGTACTGCTTCTTCCGCTTCAGGTGGAAGACCAGGATCTTGTCGCCGCGGCCTTCGCTGACAACCTCAGCGGTCACCTTGGCGGTACCGGGTTTTACGACGCTTCCCGCTTCACCGGAAACTGCCAGAACATCGCTGAATTCGACCGTTTGCTTGTCGGCGGCAACGCTCTCAATTTTCACTACATCGCCGGGCGCAACACGATACTGCTTGCCACCGGTTCGAATGACCGCGTACATAAACCCTCCAGAGCAGCATACGAAAATGCTGATGCGCTCAAGTCCTATGAAAATAGCTCGGGCGGAAACTTCCATCCCACGGTACGCTCCAACCCTTCCGAAAAACCACCAGGGCGAGCGATTGGCTCCGCGGCAACAGGCAGGAATCGCCAAACCATAGTAGTTTACCCGCTTTGGGAGGCAAGGTCAATGAGCGGGGAGGGCAGGGCTCACTGTAGTTTGGCAGCTTTGGGAGCGGCGGAGACAGGGTTTTTACGAGCGGCCCTGTTTACGGTTGCACGTCTGCGGCCTGGGAGCCCGCAATGCTCAATGCGAAATCGGCGTCCTGCGAACTCCGGCGCAGGCCCGAATGCTGGTGCATGCCGCTCGCCGCGACCCGCTGTGCGACCGATGCATACTACTGGCTCAGCGGCGTGTTTCCGCGGCCGGCCTTCAACCCGATGCAGTGAATGCGATGCGCCTGCGATCGACGGGAGCGATCAGAAATGGCGAAGGGTTTCTCCTGGAATGCCGGCAGTGGGCGGGGGGACATCGGGATTTCGATCGGAGCTGCGCTCGACGTGGCTCTCGAGGGAGCGGCTGACGAGGTCACGGGAACCGAGGCCGATGGCGAGCGAAAGGGTAAGAACGATTCCGCCGAAGAGAATCCCGAAAGCGAGTGAAACAACGACGCCGCCAATCTCCAGGTGGTCCAGGACCATGGCCGCGGTGAGCACAAGGACGAGCCATTTGACGCCGAGAGAGAGGAAGCGGGCATATTGCAACTGCGCGTTGACGGCCCCGATGAGCACGGACCGCGCCAGAAAGCGAGCGATCAAGGTGCCGGCGATCAGCAGGAAGATGGCGCCCACTGCGTGCGTGAGGTAGGGCAGGAGTGAAAGCGGCAAGGTGGCCGCAGTTGCATAGGATGCGTCGAATGCAGAAACGCCGATGAGGAGCCCGAGAAGCACGCATCCCCAAAAAGAACTCCGGGCCACAATCTCTGTCGGGGAATTGGTCGGGGTCCAATCGCCGCTTCCGCGATAGCGCGTGAGGCGGTTGTCAAATTTCACTAAAGTCAAGCCGCGACGAAGCACCGCTGAGATCACCATCCCGACCACGGTGAAGACAGCGAGGGCCACGAAGAAGGCGAGCAGGCCGGGAAGAACGGCGATCAGCAGC
This sequence comes from uncultured Acidobacteriaceae bacterium, assembly GCA_963798035.1. Lineage (GTDB taxonomy): Bacteria > Acidobacteriota > Terriglobia > Terriglobales > Acidobacteriaceae > Telmatobacter. Next base: position 114,733 of record CAWCRW010000001.1, read on the forward strand.
GAAAGTACGCGATAGAGCGACTGGTGCAGTGCGTCTGACATGTGATGCCAGATGGTCGCGTTATCGGCGTAGAGCGGCGGCTTCGGTTCAGCAGCCGGAGTCTGAAGCATCATGGCAAGCATGTTGAACATCGGATGTACTCCTTGAAATCAACCTCTTGCTGATTCCTGAATCGTGAAGGTGGCGACCTTGCATAGAATTGTCATGGATTGAACCGGTCGGGCCAGCGCCAGCGCGCAACCAGGTAAGGTTTTTCCGCTTCGAAAGCAGCGGCATGCGTTTCAATGTGACGTTCGGGATTCTCTCCCGAAGCGATGACGTTGACATGGCTCGCAACCCAGGCGAGATAGAGCGGAATCAGGGCTCCAAGCAAGTGTCCGCGGTTCAAGGTGCGGAGCCGGTAAGCGATCAAAAAATCGAAGACGATGCGCGCCCAGAGATTCTCGGGCATGCGAAATGCCGGTCCATCAATGAGGGAAAGGCGCTTGAGGCCGAGCAGGGTGTTGGGAGGCAGCACCAAGCCCCAAATCTCTCGCAAGTTGGTATAGGCAAGGCGGAAGCCCTGCAGCAGGGAGGCTACCTCCGCGGACGCATCGGCAGCCGGCGCCTGCGTAAAGGGTGTCGGCCTTTGGGCGGGAGCTACCCGAGCGCGCTGCCAGAAGGCAGCTTTGGCCTCGATATCCGCAAAGAGCGATCCTGTGACGAAGGGGAGAATTGTATTCAAGTCGGGATCCGCGGGTTGCGGAAGTTCGCGCGGCCCGGTGTCGACCTCGGTAATCGTCCATCCTGCGACGGTAGCTTCACTGACGGCCCAAAGGGGCGCGTTCGCCTGATTGAGCGCGAGAAAGCGCTGCGACGCGGTTGCAAGCCGCTCGGCCATGCGCAGCGAGAGGCCGAGATCGATCGCCAGGGGAAAGCGCACTCGATGAGCGAAGAGCGCACGGCTCAGGGGATAAAGGATCGAGGAGTTGACCAGGCCCGCACGCGGCTGCAGATCGTAACGAGGAACCGCGAGGTCTGTCGGGCCAGAGGAAATGGTCTGGATCAAGCTCTGCAATCCTCGCTGACTCAGCGAGCCGGGATTGGCCCCGAGCATAAGGATGGCGCGAGCGCTATTCTTTTGAGCCAACTGATGCGCATTGACGAAGTCCGCAGCGGTGAGAGTCCAGGAGGGAAGGGCCGCCTGAAAAGCGACAAACCGAAATTCAGGATGTGCGTCCGCGTTGAGTTCATTCGGCGTGGCGATCAGGAGATCCTGAGGCGGCAGCACGGCCGCCAGGTGGGCCAGGAGCGGCTCAAGCTGGTCCGCCGGCAACTCGGGCAGCACCACCAGCAAGCTGCTGCCGGAATGCTCCGGAGCAGTGGTTGTATCGGTCATGGAGTTGGTCGTTGCCATCAACAGATTCCGTGCGTGCTTCTAGACTTCTACAAACCGAGGATGCCGGCAACGGGGATGCGGAGCCACGTTGGACGGTTGTTGAGTTCGTACATCACTTCGTAGAGCGCCTTCTCGAGCAGGTATGCATTCAAGAGTAGTTGAGACTGCTCGGTCGGGGGCAGCAAGTCGGGCTTTGCGGCGATGGTTTGCAGATAAGCGCGCAGGAATTCGCTGGTCACCGAGCGCTCCCACGCAGCGGTCCACGATCTCAGTTGTTCGGATGCAGCTGTCGGAGATTCGTCGGAACTCGCGCTCAGGAATTGCCCCAGTGCGGAATGGGCGGCGTACGAAAAGGAGCGAACCATACCGGCGACGTCTTTCAAGGGGGATTGCTTTCTGCGCCGGTCGGCCAAGGGACGCGCCGGTTCGCCCTCGAAATCGAGAATCACGAAATCGCCCTCATCCGATCCGTCGGCGTGCCCTCCGGTGCGCAGCGTTTGTCCAAGATGATAATCGCCGTGAATGCGAATGCACTGACCAGCCGCCTCGATACCGGAAAGTTCGCGGGTGCGGGTGAACAAACCACGCCGTCTTGCGAGCAGCTGCGCGACCGCCTCCGCATTGAGGTCGTCGAAGGTGGAGAAGCGCATTTTCAGGATCTCGAGAACTTCGGCCAGTTGTGCCTCAAGCCGGCGCCCGTCCTGCCCCGTGCGTTCCGCGGTGAGAGGTTCAGCGGAGAATGCGGGATCCTGGGTTGGCGTGCTGAGCGCCAAGTGCATTTCTGCGGTGCGTTGGCCCAGCAAAGCGGCTGCCGCGCAGGCAACTCCGGCGACTTCCCGCAAAGCGGCGTCGGGCTCGGGAGTGTTGGACAAAGTCGGGGCTGCCCGCTCCACCGGTGCGGGGCGGTGCGCTACTGATTGCAGAAACGCAGCAAGCTGATCGAGAAACCAGGCCCAGCCATCGCCTTGATTGGCGATAAGGCCCTGAAGCATGGCCGCGGTGGTGCATTCTCCGGTGGCCGCGGTCATGGTGATTTCGCCCAGGAACGGTGCGACGCGCGGGAAGTGCGAGACCTCTGTTAGAAAGCGGCCGATCTCGACATCTGGATTCTCGCCCGGCTGGAGTCGCCGGAATAATTTCAGAATGAGTTCCCGGCCGTAAAGGATGGAAGTATTCGACTGCTCCGCGGAGCCGACGCGGGATGTGAGGTGATGGGAGCGCTCGATCTTGCTGAATGCCGACGAGGCGTGCGCGTCCAGGCGCCCTGCGTTGGGGATGGGGTTTCCTGCAGAGGGCGATTCGCGCGGCTGAAGGCGCTGCCCTGCTGAATGAACCGGCGCAGAAGAGCGTGGCGGCGCTGCCGCATCGCCGGGCTGGGCGCTGATCGACACGGGCGCGACGTGAATCCCTGTTGCGGGTGCAGGTACACCTTCGATCGATTCGAGGTGATCAGAGGTCGAAGCGACAGGGTTGGCTGGTTCGGCGTCGGCGAGTTCCGCGAGAACAGGACTGCGGCTCGTGGAAAGAGCGATCGTGGCGTTGTGCCGGATCAATGTCAGCAAGCCCTGGCGCGTCTCCTCGCGGAGGGTCGCATCGTGCAGGACGACGGGGCCACCTGCAAGATTGAAAGACGCGAGGATACTCAACGGATGGTCGACCTTGATTTCTTCAGTCTCTGATTCGGGACTGAAGGCCAGTGGAAGCTGGTAGAGGTCTCGATCGCCCTGCGCGTACTGAATTTCGACGAAGAACAGAGCAGGCGGAATTCCCAACGCTGCGTCAACCGCGGCGCGGCGCGGTTTGTCTGCGGCCTCGCCGGCTGGAATCTCGACCCAGTCCAGAATGCGAATTGATTGGATGGTGCGCGCTTTTGCCCCAAACCAGCGTTGCTTGGGCAGCCACTCCGGCAGCGCGGTTTCGAGCATGGCGGTGCCCTGTGCGCGGAGCCATGCGCCCCATCCCTTGGTGAGCAGTTCGTTGGTTGCGGCAGCGTCGGAGACCATGGCTTCGACCAGCTCGCTCTCTGGTTCCAGGGGCATTTCCATGGATTGGCTGGCGGGTTGAAGCTCGAGCCATAGGAACGAGTAGGGCGCCACGGTCAGCGAATAGGGCGTCTCCGCAATCGTCGGGAACGGCACGTAGCCCAGCATCTCGACCGGCTCCATGCCGGTGAAAGATGCCAGATCGAGAGAGACAGGCTGCGCAAAACGGCTGAGATTGGCTACGCAGAGCACGGTCTCATGCGAACCGTCGGGCCGCTCCATGTCGCGAAGATAGGCAAGCACTTTGCGGTTTGACGGATTGAGAAACGTGAGCGAGCCGCGGCCAAACACCTGGAACAGCTTGCGCAGAGCGATCATGTTGCGCGTCCAATGGAGCAGGCTCGATTGATCGCTCTGTTGCGCTTCGACGTTGACCACCTGGTACCCGTAGATCGGGTCCATGATCACCGGAAAGTAAAGCCGTGCAGGATCGCAGCGAGAGAAGCCGGCGTTGCGGTCCGAGGTCCACTGCATCGGCGTCCTGACACCGTTGCGGTCGCCGAGATAGATGTTGTCGCCCATGCCGATCTCGTCGCCGTAGTAGAGGATCGGCGTTCCCGGAAAGCTGAGGAGCAGGGAATTCAGCAATTCGATGCGGCGGCGATTGTTATCGACGAGAGGGGCGAGGCGGCGACGAATGCCGACATTGACGCGCATGCGCGGGTCGGCCGAGTAGGCAAAATACATGTAATCCCGCTCGTCGTCGGTCACCATCTCGAGGGTCAACTCGTCGTGATTGCGCAGGAACAAGCCCCACTGGCAACTGTCGGGAATGGGAGGCGTCTGCGCCATGATGTCGGTGATGGGCAAGCGATCTTCCTGGCGCAGCGCCATGTAAATGCGCGGCATCAACGGGAAATGAAATGCCATGTGGCATTCATCGCCTTCGCCAAAGTAGGGGCGGACGTCGGCGGGCCACTGGTTGGCCTCTGCAAGGATCAGGCGATTGGCATAATCGGCATCGATCGCCGTCCGGATTTTCTTGATCACGGAGTGAGTTTCGGGCAGGTTTTCGCACGAGGTTCCGTCGCGCTCGCAGAGATAGGGAATCGCATCCATGCGCAGCCCGTCGACTCCCATATCGAGCCAGAACCGCATCGCTTTCAGGACTTCTTCGAGGACCACCGGATTGGCAAAGTTGAGGTCGGGCTGATGCGAGAAGAATCGATGCCAATAGTAGGCCTTGGCCGTCTCGTCCCAGGTCCAATTGGATTTTTCGGTATCCGTAAAGATGATGCGCGCGTCTTTGTAGAGCTGGTCGGTTTGCGACCAGACGTACATTTCGCGCTGCGGCGAACCGGTGGGCGCAAGGCGCGCGGCCTTGAACCACGGATGTTGATCGCTGGTGTGGTTGATGACCAGCTCGATCATCACCTGCATGTTGCGCTGGTGCGCTGCATCGAGAAAGGCCCTGAAGTCGTTCAGCGTGCCGTAGGAAGGATTGACGTCGACATAGTTTGCAATGTCGTAGCCATCGTCGCGCAGCGGAGAAGGGAAGAAGGGCAGAAGCCAGATGCAGGTAATGCCCAGCTCCTGCAGATAATCCAGCTTCGAAAGCATCCCCTGGAAATCCCCGATCCCATCGCCGTTCGAGTCGGCAAAGGCGCGCACATGCAGCTCGTAGATGACGGCGTCTTTGTACCAGAGGGGATCGATTGCGCTTGCCAGCTTCTTCACGCTTCAATGTCTCCAAGCAAGTTGGATGCGCTCTGTTTTATCGTGTCGCTGCGGCGCCAGGTCTGATCGGGGTTGAGCCCAAAGGTTCTGAGCGGAAACCACTTTGTCCGAATCACCAAGGAGACTTCAGTGTAGCGCGGGCTCCGGGCAACCCGGGAACTGCGCTGCAATAAGGCAAGGAATACTGAAAAGTCCGCCGCCTTTAGAGGAAATACTCGAAGTCCGTTTCCACTTTCAACCGGCGATGAATGCGCAGAATGTGTCCGGACCGGCGGTCGGGATTCAACTCAATATAGTTGCGCGGCCCGCGCCACAGGTACCGCTCACCGCTCAGAAGGTCTTCCGCCTCGTAAGCGCGGTCCTCGGGAATCTCAAGCTCGAAGAGCGGCAGGGTCACAAACCCGATTTGCGTGTGGTACGGGTCAAGATTCACCACGGTTAACAACAGGTTTGAACGGTCGTCGGACTCTTTGGTGTAGCAGATCAATTGATCGTTCTCGCTGGGGTGGAAGCGGAGCGACCAGTCGTTTTGCAGTGCGGGATTGGTGTTGCGGATCCCGTTGACACGCGCGATGAGCGGCCGCAGGCTGTCGGGCCGGTCGAGGTCCCACTGCCGGATCTCGTATTTCTCCGAGTCGAGGTATTCTTCGCTTCCATGGCGCACGGGGCGGTTTTCGAGCAACTCGAATGCCGGCCCATAGATGCCGTAATTGGCCCCTAAGGTCGCTGCCAGCAGCAGGCGGATCACGAAGGCAGGCCGACCGCCCATTTGCAGGAACTCGGTCAGAATGTCGGGAGTGTTAGGCCATTGGTTCGGCCGGAAAAACTCGCGGACCGGGGTCTGCGTCAGCTCCGTCAGGTAGGCCTCGATCTCCTGCTTCCCATTGCGCCAGGGGAAATAGGTGTAGGACTGGCCGAAGCCAAGCTTGGCGAGCCGGTACATGATCTTGGGGCGCGTGAAGGCCTCGGCAAGGAAGAACGCCTCCGGGTGATCGCGCTTGATTTCGGCGATGACCCATTCCCAGAAGGGAAATGCCTTGGTGTGCGGATTGTCGACGCGAAAAATTGTGACTCCCAAATCGAGCCAGTAGAGGAAAACGCTCTTCAGCTCCTCCCACATGCCGCGCCAGTCTTCGCTTTCGAAGTCGAAGGGGTAAATGTCCTGGTATTTTTTCGGAGGATTTTCCGCGTATTGGATCGTCCCATCCGGACGCTTGCGGAACCACGCTTCGTGCTGCTTCACATAAGGATGATCAGGGGCAGCCTGGAAAGCGATATCGAGCGCAACGGAAAGATCGAGCTTCTTCGCTTTGGCGACGAAGCGCTTGAAGTCTTCGACGGTTCCCAGTTGGCTGAGGATGGACTTGTGTCCTCCTTCGGCTGCGCCGATAGCCCAGGGACTGCCGTGGTCCCCCGCTTGCGCTTCCGGCGTGTTGTTGCGGCCTTTGCGGAAGGTGCGGCCGATGGGATGAATGGGCGGCAGATAGACGACGTTGAAACCCAATTCCGCGGCATAGTCCAGGCGCTTTTCACAATCGGCAAAGGTTCCGTGCTTGCCGGCCGCCTCTGCCGTCGAACGCGGGAAGAATTCATACCAGGAGCTGAATCGCGCGCGCACCGGATCGACGACGATGTTCAATTCCTTGTCGGACTCCGTCGCGAATCGCTTGTCAGGATAGCGCAGCGCCAGTTCATGCAACATGGGATCGGTGGCATGGATGCGCAGCGTGGCTGGCGCCTTGCCGGACCGCAGCACCTGGGCCCGCTCCGAGAGCAACGCATGGTCGGCGCCGGTCGCCCGCTTCGCTGCCGCGTCCACAAGATCCGCGCCGATGAGGTAGTCGACCGGTGCGTCGCTTTCCGCGGCGATGCGCTTCAGCAGGTCGCGCCGCCATGTTTCGAAGTGATCGACCCATCCTTGCACTTTGAATCCGTAGCGCCCGAGTTCGCCGACGCGAAAGGCGGCAAACCAGCGGTCGTTGACCAGCGGCTGCATGGGAATCTCGGTCCACTCCCCGGATCCTTCGTGTCGCGCGAGCAGGAATGCCGCGATGGCGTCGTGTCCGTCGGTGAAGATGTCGGCTTCGACGCGCACCTGGTCGCCCACGGTGCGTTTCGCGGGGAAGCGGCCCCCGTCCACCTGGGGCGTGATGCCTTCGATGACGACGCGTTTGCGTCCGTCGGATTCAATCGATTGCAATGCTCGTACTTTTGTTTTCGTCGTCGTTGCCATTCACATTCCGCTGGCGCTGCCATACGCAGGCGCCGGGTTCGCATCCATTCAGGAGTTGCCAGTTCTTTTCTCTTCGATCAGCTTCCGGTAAAGATCAATGGTCTGGTGGGCAATGGCGGTCCAGCTAAACGTTTCTTCGACGCGCCGTCGGCCAGCCTCGCCGAATTGTCTACATTTTTCAGGATCGCTCATGAGCTGGTTTATGCGGGCGGCCAGATCCCGGGCAAACTTCTCCGGTTCGCGCGGAAAACTGGTCACCGGATCCTGCTCGAACGGAACCAGGTATCCCGTTTCGTCGTCGACTACTACTTCTTTGATGCCCCCCGTGGCGCTGGCCACGACCGGTGCACGGCAGGCCATGGCCTCAAGATTAATGATGCCAAACGGCTCGTAGACCGAAGGGCAGCAGAAGACGCGCGCATTGCTGTAGAGCTGAATCGTCTCCTGCCTAGTCACCATCTTTTCGATCCATACGATGCGCGGATGGTTGCGGCGCGCATGCTCAACTTTCTCGCGCAACTCTTTGGCAATTTCCGGTGTGTCGGGAGCGCCCGCGCACAGCACCACCTGTGTCTCCGGCGGCATGTGGGCGAGGGCGTCTACCAGGTGAGTTACACCCTTCTGGCGGGTGATGCGGCCGACAAACAGCACATAAGGCACGGCCGGGTCCACTCCATATTCGATCAGCGCCCGGGTTTCGTCGGTCTTTTGATATTCCGCGAGGTCGATGCCGTTGTAGATCACGTGAATGCGTTCGGGTTGAACTTCGGGATAGGCGCGCAGAATATCCGCCTTGGTCCCGGCCGAGACCGCAATGACTGCGTCCGCATCCAGAACCGCTGTGCGCTCCATCCAGGAACTCATTGCGTAGCCGCTGCCGAGCTGCTCCGCCTTCCAGGCGCGCAGCGGTTCCAGCGAATGCGTGGTCAGGACGAAAGGCATGCCGTAAAGCTTCTTGGCCAGGTAGCCCGCCATCGACACGTACCAGGTGTGGGTGTGGACGACGTCGATTCCCTGAAGCGCCTTGATCTGCGTCAGGTTCAGGCTGAACGCCTCAAGTGCGCCTTTGAATTTGCCTTCGGTGCCGTCGCTGATTTCGGTCCACGGCTCCGATCCGCGCACATGCAGCCTGCCTGTGTCGGAGTGCTGCGGTCCCCAGCAGTGCACCTCGACCTCGATCTGCTTCGCCAGCTCCCGGCTCAGGTAATCGACGTGCACACCCGCGCCGCCGTAGACTTGAGGGGGATATTCGCGTGTGAAGAGTCCGACCCGCACAGTCTTTCCTCCCGCCGCATGCGCAGCGACCGTCAAGTATAGCCGCCAAGGGTCAATCGAACTTTAGCTCCAAGTCCGCGGGTAGTGTCCTAATTTGCCTTTTCGGGCTGGTGCTTTGCCTGATGGCTGGTGTCCAGATCGGCAGTTGTCAGGCATTGCCGAGAGGCGGGTTATCAAGTGTGCTTCATATACTCGTCCGGCCCCTCAATCAAGTAAAGCAAATCCATATCGTTTCCCGGCACATAGGAACAAATCCAGCGTGTCTCGTGGATTGGCGAATTGGGAGGCCCCATCACGTCTTTATAGAGCACCTTTCCGAAGACGAATGCCTGTTTCCGGCGAGCAAACACTTCATTAAAAACGTCGTCATCCATGAGCGAGCGGCGGAGCACTTCCCGGCTGAATTGGGCAATCATTTGGAATTCGTCAGTTATTACAATTCGCTCTTTCGCGGACTTCTCTCTTGTGTACTCGGGAACTGCGGGAAGTTCAGGTTGATTATTGACAGCCGAACACCCTCCCGAGACGGAAACTACCCAGGCTGGAGTGCGCCCGCGATTTCTCACGCTTATTTCAAATGCCTTCGAATCATCTCTAGCCGGGTCAACGACTATCAGGAGCCATGGCCTTTCGGCGTTAATAACAGCCTGAGCGCTCAAATGCGCGGCCTCAGCATTCTCTTTTGCTGCTCCAGCGAGAGCGTGCAACTCTTTCCCGTGAACGTGCAGAAAATATCCTTGTATAGCACTGACGACCGCAAGAACTGCCGTAAAAACTGCGAGCAGCAGAGTATAGAGAGCCAAATCCCGTTCATCCTCTTTTTTATCGCTTGTGTCGGTGGAACCGGCTGGCTGGGTGCCTACTTGTACGATCACGGACGGCGTCTTCTGGCCATCCTGATTGTTTCCTTGGCTCTCGTTTCGTGGGTTTCTTACGCCAGCATTTTGATTTTCGGCACTCCGTTTTTTTGGCTCGCTGAACATGCTGGCTGCGAAAACCGCTACAACGGCGAGTATCACCAGACATTTCAGCATGATGCCGAAAATGTAACACAAAAACATAGACTTGAGACGGTGGATAGTGAGACCATCCCCGCCATGGAGCGTGGCAAACCTCCGAAGAATATCGTCGGATTGTTGTGGCAGAAATGGCCGCCAGGTATTTGTATTGCCGGACTAGCTGGAGCCGCAGCAGTTTTCCCAATTGTGACGCCCTCTGAACTGACGCCCATCGATAAAACGAAATGGATTGCAGGTCTAGGTTTTCTTCTAGTACTAGAGCTGGTAATCATCTTCAAAGAGCGGAGACGGCAAGACAGGGAGTTCGCCGAAGACCAAGCAAAGCGAGATGCGGCGCACTTTGAGCAAATAAAGAACTTGCAGGAATTGCGCCAAGCATCAGATGGCCACAATAGCGCAGTGATGCGACAGTTTATGGCGATAAACGATCCGATCGACAGCTTGAAGCGTCGAGCTATCGACCTTTCGGAGTCAATCTTGGATTTTGCATATTCTCGGATTCAGGGAAAGCCTTCAGAGCCAGCTTATGCCTACACCTATTCCGGCCTACAAGATTGGGACACTTTTTATCAAAGCCAATCAAAGATATTTGAAGAACAGCGGAAAGCGACGGAATATTCGAGAGAAACGTGGGATATGTATAAAGGTCGATTTTATGGCAGGGCGGTCAATATCCGAGACGAATTCGCAAAGGAAAATCTCACTGACGACGCCTTGAATAACGCGCTTTCTCAGTTCCTTTATACGACCGTTGAAAACACCGTCAGGGTTGTCGGCGAACGGCTCGGGTTCCTTGCAGAAAAATGTGATACGCATAAACTTGAAGGCCAGTAATTATTGTGTTACATTTATATCAGTGAGGCTTTATGTCGAACGTTCTCAATACCGATAAGCAAATCGCGATAATCGCTGCTCTAGCGGAAGGGTCGAGCATCCGCGCTATTGAGAGAATGACGAACGTCCATCGCGATACGATCATGCGTCTTGGCGTTCGTGTCGGTAAGGATTGCATGGCGCTCATGGACTCCTCTATGCGCAATCTTCCCTGCACCCGGCTAGAGATGGATGAGATTTGGGGTTTTATCGGCAAGAAAGAGAAGCACGTTAAGTCGGGAGACTCTTCCGAGGTTGGCAGCGTTTGGACGTTCTGCGCGATTGATGCCGATACCAAATTAGTTCCCGCTTTCCGCGTTGGAGCGCGTGACAGAGCCACGGCAAACGCCTTCATGCAGGACGTAGCGGGACGGATGGCCAACAGGGTCCAAATCTCAACAGACGGCCTAGCAGCTTACAAAGAAGCCATTGAACAGTCTTTCGGCGGAGACGCCGATTACGGCCAGATCATCAAGACCTACGGCCATGAATCCGTGGAAGGCCAGCGCCGCTACAGCCAGCCTGAGTTCGTTTCTTCCGAAAAGAAGATCGTTTATGGCCAGCCAAACGTGGACCTGATCTCTACCAGCTATATTGAACGCCTGAACGCCACAACTCGCCTTCACATGCGCCGCCTCACGCGGCTGACGCTGGCCTTCTCAAAGAAGCGCGAGAACTTTGAGGCTGCGGTCGGCCTTCACTTCGCCTATTACAACTTCGTCAAGCGGCATAACACCTTGCGCTGTACCCCGTGCATGGCCGCTGGGGTCACATCTGAGTTCTGGACAGTCGGGGATTTGGTAGAGGTAGCGGCATGACCTACATCGAGGAGTTGAAAGACGTAATCCATAAGCTGCATGGCGTCCAATCCATGCACGTCAAGAGTGTGCCGGTGACAGAACAATTTAAGGGCAATGTGGTCTGGGATGGCATAGTAGAGGTTTTCGAGTTGCAGGGTCATCCTAAGGCTACCCATGCCTACGCTTGGTCCCACGAAACCGATGACCCGAAGCAGCCGAAGCGAAGCGTAACTGTGTTGAATATCCCCCCCGCCGTTTCCCCGGAAACCGCCGTGCGAGTTGCCATCATGCAGGAGTTGAGAGATGCCGAAGCAGCCGAAGCCTAAGAAGCCTGGACGCCCGCGAATGGCAAAGGGCGAAGCCAAGGGAAGTATCGTGCCCGTGCGTTTCAGCCCAGAAGAGCGCAAACGAGTAGAGGCGGCGGCGCAGGCCAGCAACCAAACCGTCTCAGCGTGGGTCCGCAGCACGCTGTCTGCCGCGATTGGAGCGTGAGCCTGTGAATTTCAAATTAGGACACTACCAGTCCGCGACTGGATCTGCTACGACGCTGATGCGACCGTTTCGCAGAGCCTGTCGGCGCCATGTCCGGGATGAGTGTACTGGCTCATGTGTCTGGCGGCAAGTCCTGGAATTCTCAATACCTCCGCCGGGTCCGGTCGGCCGGATTCAACGAAACCAAGGCAACACAGGGACCGATCCCCGTAGAATCACCGTTGAGCAATTTCAACCATAAGAGATGTCGGACGCGGTCAAGGGTTTTTTCGGGGATCGGGGTTTTTGATGAGGCGTTTGCGGGTTCGAAGCATGCTGGTCCTGTGGCTCTTCGTGCTCAGCGCCGTTGCGTTCCTCGATCGGACCAATATTTCCATCGCCGGCACGTACCTCCGCGACGAACTCGGGATCGACAATCTCCACCTGGGTTGGATCTTCAGTGCCTTCCTGGTTGGTTACGCGGCTTTCCAGGTGATCGGCGGCTGGCTGGCATTCCGGCTCGGCCCACGACGCGTGCTCGCAGCAGGCGTGCTGTGGTGGGGCGTGTTTTCCGCGCTCACGACGGTTGTCCATCCATGGCTCAAATCCGCATTGCTGATTCTCATTCTTATTCGCTTTTCTCTCGGCGCCGGAGAAGCGGTGATGTATCCGGCCGCCAACCAGTTTGTGGCGCAATGGATTCCGGTTGCGGAGAGAGGCAGGGCGAACGGCTGGATCTTTGCCGGAGTGGGCGCCGGCGCCGGCCTCAGTATTCCGATCCTCACCTGGATCATCAGTCACCACGGATGGCGCGCTTCGTTCTGGTTCAGCGCTGTGGTTGGCATGGGTGTCGGGGCGATTTGGTACTTCATCGCTCGCGACAGGCCGGAAGAGCATCCGCTCGTCTCGTCGGAGGAGTTGGCGCTCATCCAGGCCGGGCGATCCCTCGAGACCGAAGGCACTTCCGCCCCTCGCGTCTCGTGGCGCGCGGCGATTTGCAACCGCAACGTCGCGGCCCTCTCGCTGAGCTATTTCACCTTTGGCTATGTTGCCTGGATCTTCTTCAGCTGGTTTTTTATTTATCTGGCACAGGGACGCCATCTCGATCTGAAATCGAATGCGTTCTTTTCGATGATTCCATTTCTAGCCATGACCGTTTGCTGTCTCGGCGGCGGCATGGTGAGCGATGCGCTCTCGCGAAGATTCGGGCTGCGCCGGGGGCATTGCAGCGTTGCGGCCGTCGCATTTGCACTGACCGCTATTTTTCTGGTCGTCGGTTCCCAGGTGCGGGGCCCTTACGCGGCCAGTGTCATTCTCGCCGGAGGTGCGGGCGCACTTTACCTCGGGCAGAGTTCGTTCTGGGCCATGAGCGCCAACATTGCCGGGGCGCGGTCTGGAGTGGTGTCGGGCGTGATGAACATGGGCTGCCAGATTGGGGGAGCGGTCACCGCATCCCTGACTCCCTGGCTGGCCGGACGATATGGCTGGAGCTCGGCGTTCGACTTCGCGGCGGCCCTTGCCGTCGTGGGCGGAGCGCTGTGGCTGTTGGTTGATCCCGCTCGCTCGCGGGCTTCCTGGTGAGAATCGGAATATTCGCCGCGCAAACGCGCTGGTTCGGGCTCATACTACTCAAGTGGTCCCGGAGGTTGGCGGCATGAAACGGAATTACTCCCGCAGAGACTTTCTTGGCGTCGTGGGCATGGCAGCCGGCGCGGCGATGGCGCGCCCCGCGTTTGCCTCGGCCTTGCAGACGCCGGGCAGCCGCGTTGCGATCGGGATGTGCCCGGAATACAACCGGCAAGTATCCGACGTTCTCGCCACCATGTTCGATCAGCTCGGCGGCCTCCAAAAGCTGGTGAGCGGCAAGACAGTTGCTATCAAGCTCAACATGACTGGCCCACCCAGCGACAAGCTGCATGCGATGCCCAACCAGATGACCCACTGGGTGCATCCGCAGGTGATCGGTTCGTTGGTGGCGCTGCTGGGCAACGCGGGAGCGACGCGGATTCGCCTGCTGGAAAGCGCGCCGGTTGGCACCAAGCCGCTCGAGGAGTTCATGATTTCTGCCGGCTGGCAGCCGAAGGATTTCGCCGGCGCGGCGAAGCGCGTTGAATTCGAAAACACCAATTTCCTTGGCAGCGGCAAATCCTATGCGCGCTTCATGGTCCCTGGCGGGGGGCTGATGTACGCAGGCTATGACCTCAACCACTCCTACCGCGATACGGACGTTTTCATTTCTCTGGCCAAGCTGAAGGAACATCGGACGGCCGGCGTGACTCTGTCGATGAAGAACTGTTTCGGCATTACGCCTTGCACCATCTACAGCCAGGAAGCGCCGGAGGACGAACCCGGAGTCGTGCCGATGGGTTATCGCGGTCCGATGCATTCGGGTTCGCGCGTGCCTCCGAAGAGCGCGCCGCAGCCGGTGGCTGAATCGACGGATCCGGGCTTCCGTGTTCCGCGCATCACCGCCGACCTTGTGGCTGCGCGGCCGATTCATCTCGCCGTGATCGACGGGATTTACACCATGACGGGTGGCGAGCTGCCCAACCAGGAAAAGAATTGGATTCATCAGCCGGTACATCCCGGCCTGCTGATCGCGGGACTCAATTGCGTCGCGACGGATGCCGTGGCGACCGCCGTGATGGGTTTCGATCCCATGGCCGATCGCGGCGCGCCGCCGTTTGAAACATGCGACAGCACGCTGCGCCTGGCTGAACATCTGGGTGTGGGGACGCGCGATCTTACGCGGATCGAAGTCGTGGGCACGCCGATTGCGACGGCACGCTACCGCTTCCCGACGCTGACACAATTAACAACCTAGGCCCGGGAGTTAGACCCACTCCAAGTGCGGATCTTTCCTCTTCAACTCCGGCCCATCCGTGGATGCGTTCGTGCGCGCTTCGGGCGTAGAATTGCGTGTTTGCGCGCGATGCAGTCCGAAGCGACGCTTGAGGAGGAGAAGCGCAATGCCGATGGAACGCCGTGATTTTCTCAAAACCTTTGCCACCGCAAGTACGCTCGCATTGGTTCCGCGCGTCGTTGCCGCGGAGGAGCAGGTAGCTCGTGCAACGCGCGCCATGCCCAATCCGCGGATCAAAGATATCAGCGTCATTGAATGCGAGCCGCAAGGCGTACGTCTCACGGTGGTGAAAATCACGACAGATCAGGACGGGCTTTATGGCTACGGGTGCGCGACCTTTACGCAGCGAGCTGACCTGGTGAAGCCCGCCGTCGAACGCTATCTCAAGCCCTTTCTCTTAGGCAAAACGACGGATCGGATCGAAGATATCTGGCAATCCTGCTACGACAGCTCGTACTGGAAAAACGGCCCGGTGCTGAACAATGCCATCAGCGGCATCGATCAGGCGCTGTGGGACATCAAGGGTCGACAAGCCGGCATGCCGGTGTATCAGCTCGCCGGCGGAAAGTGCCGCGAAGCCGCCGACACCTACGCACACGCAAGCGGGCGCCGAATTTGAAGAAGTCGTCGCAAATGCAAAGCAGTATCTGGCGCAGGGTTTTCGCAATATCCGGGTGCAGGTTGGATTGCCCGGCATGGCGGGATACGGCTCGCAGCACAAAGACGAGGCTCGTCCCCAGGCGCTGCACGACAAACCCCTCTTCGACCCGGCGGCCCAATCGCGGCGCGCGTTGAAGTTGCTGGAGGTTTGCCGCCGCGAACTCGGCGATGAAGTCGAACTGCTCCACGACATGCATGAGCGCCTCACACCCAACGAAGCCGTCGAATTCTGCAAGCGGGCCGAACAGTTCAGGATGTTTTTCCTCGAAGACCCGCTTTCGCCGGAAGATCTCGGGTACTTCCGCCAAATCCGGCAGAACTGCGCGACCCCGATCGCGATGGGAGAACTGTTCAACAGCCCCCACGAATGGCAGCCCCTGATCACTGAGCAGCTGATCGATTACATTCGCGTGCATGTCTCGGAGGCAGGCGGATTCAGTCCGGCGCGCAAAATCGCTATTCTTGCCGAGCCGTTTGGCGTGAAGACGGCATGGCACGGCCCGGGCGATGTTTCACCAATAGGCCACATGGCCAATGTCACGCTCGATCTGGTCAGCTATAACTTCGGGATCCAGGAGTATTCGCCGTTCAACGAGCGGACGCAGGCTATCTTTCAAGGCTGCCCCGCAATGCGCGATGGCTATCTATGGGTAAGTGAGAAACCTGGATGGGGTATCGAAATCGACGAGAAAGAAGCCGCGAAGGCTCCCTTCACGGAGAGCCCGTTGAACGGTGGATGGGGCGAAATTCGTCTCCGCGACGGCACGGTGATCAAGCAATAGAAGCGACTCTCAATGCAGAGGGGGGGAGATTATTCCCAGATCTCTTTCTCCCGGGAACGATAGCCGGAGCCGTCCCGCATTTGGAACTTCGCTTCGCGGACAAATTGGTAGAACACTGCAACCAGGAACGAGACGCTTGCGCCCACAATTGCGGACAGCAGAATTGAGCCTGTCATGGCTAGACGCCCTCCTCAACAGATTGAAGTGTAGGTCGCACTCCCTAAGAGGTGACTAAGGCTCGTCTAAGGGAACTATAAGTGTCCGATTGTTGCGGCAGGATCCTGCATCGATTTGCAATTCGGATGCTGCGGCACATAGGAGCAACTTCTCCAGGCATCTATCTCTGCGGATATTCAATGGATTGAGTCGCGCCTGGATCGAGGCGGATATAAAAAATCCACCACATTCATGCGTTCTTCATGTCTGGCATTTCATTCTGCATTCATCATCGCTATCGTTTACCAACATGGTGGTGGTTGTGTGTTTTGACGCACGCGACGAATTCCCTCGTCGGCGAGTGGCGTCGTGAAATTACTCCCTTGATTCAGGTAACAACCTGATCCAGACCTGTCCGCTTGGCTCCCCAAGTGAATGGGGATAAGTGTGGTCACTCTCAAGTTATCAAAGATAGGCACAGTAGGCAGGAAGTTGCTTACAAACTTTGAACGGTCACCTTACGGAGTTCTTATGATGAGCGGTCTGTAATGAGTATCTGAAGCGAGGCATGATAGCAAATCGACCTCGAAGGACAGGACCATCACGGAACCATGACCTGACTTCACTTAGCGATGCGTATGCACCGGTAGGAGAACTGCGTTCGCGGATCACTAAGTTGATAGACGGTTGTTGTTCAGTCGTGGACCCAGGTTGAAAACGACCTTCTAATTTCCAGTAGGAAGCGAGAGGCGAAAATGACCCTAGTTTTCAAGAAAGCGATGACGCTGGCGGTTTTGACCGTTGGCATGCCTTTATTCAGTGTGGCGCAGAGCAGTGCGACCAATGCAACTCAATCGGATTTAAGAGCCAATAATGCAGATCCTTCTGCTGCCCCGGACAAGGGAGCGGTGCCATCGGCGTCCGTTGCCGGGACCGCACAGGAACTGAAGCCCTCTGTCGAGCAGAAAATAGATGCTCTCCAAAACCAGATTGACGATTTGAAGAATGAACTCATGCAAGCGCGGGCAGGCGCAGCCGGCGATGATGCGGCCAAGTTGAAGACCGCCGAGAAGGATCTGGTTGCGGGGGCTCCGGCGAGTGCGGGCCCGACTGGTTTCAGCTCATCTGCAGTGGGGCAGGATGCGGCAGCGCCGGCAGCAGCAGCGGCGACACCAGAGATCAATGCTCAGACGACTACGAAAGGCGAGCCTTTTCCAGGCGACTGGACTTGGCTGAACAGCAATGGGCATGCGATTGACAGCCCAATGTCGACAAAATACTTCACTCCGGAATTTCGTGCCGATGCGAATTACACCCTGGATTACAACCATCCCAAGGACGACACTCTGGGGGGATCGACCGAGACGTTTCGCTCGGATGAGTGGCAGCTCGAGCAGATGAGCGTCGGCGGAGATATTCGCATCAACAATGTGCGCGGCCGCATTCTCACGATGAATGGACTTTTCGCCACCACGACCCCGCGGAATGACGGAAGTGTCAGCCGCGGGAACTGGGATCTGGTGGGTGCGTATAAGTACATCTCTGAGGGTTGGGGCGGTTATCACTGGGATGTTAACCATGGATTGAATGTGGACGCCGGCATCTTCGTTTCCTATATCGGCCTTTTCAGTTATTACAACTTCGATAACTGGACCTATCAGCCTTCGTTCGTATCGAGCAACACGCCCTGGTTCTTCAATGGCCTGCGTGTGCAGTGGTATCCCACGAGCAAGTTGAAGATCGAGCCGTGGTTCATCAACGGCTGGCAATCCTATGCACGGTACAACAGTAAGCCCGGACTGGGCGGACAGATCCTCTGGCGGCCGAAGCCCTATCTTGACTTTGTCTGGAATAACTACGGCCTTGGCGAGGACGACGCAGGTTATCCCGGTCGCTCCCGTATTCATGCCGACTATAGCGCGCAGGTCAAGGTATACGACCAGCCTAAGGCCACTTTGGACAAGATCGCATTCACGGTCACAGGGGACCTGGGTTGTGAATACGGTGGTGGTGCATCGAGCGGGCCCTATAGCCCAACAGGCGTATCTCCTGAGATGGGATCGAGCTCCACTTATACCGGTGGTGTGAACTGCCACAACAGCGCCAACGGCAAGCCGAAGCAGGCATTCATCGGCTGGATGATGTACAACCGCTACTGGTTCAAGAAGGACCTTTACGCGATTACGCTGGGCGGCGGCCAGATGAATAACCCTGGACGCTATCTCACGCTGCTTCCGCCGATCAACGGCGCGACGGCAGTGACCGGAACGCCTTACTTCACAGAGAACGGCGGCGATCGCGCGCAGATGCATGACGGAACTATCACGCTCGACTACATGCCGAGCCAGTTCATCACGTTTCGTTTGGAGTCTGGCTACCGCTTCTCCGATATTCCTTACTGGACGGGACACGGGGGGATTACTCCTCCGGGTGGAAACAACGGATCGCCCAGCCAGTATGCGTGCACGAGTGGAGCTGCGTCGGGCTATGGATACGGAAACCTGGCACTGGCGGAGGCCGCTTGCTTCGCCGCGGGAAACGGCACGGGTGCGGATACGAGCGCGGTATGGTTCCCCGATCTGCGGACGAACCAAACTGTGACTACTCTGGCAATCATGGTCAGGTTCTAACCCGGGAGTTAGACCGAAGGTACGTGCGCGCCCGTGTGCCTGAGTCGACCATTCATCAACGAATACTCCGGCGCAGGTCTATGCCTGAAAGGCAGATCGACGGCCTGTGTCGGAGTTGCGGACCAGATATAGCAAGAAAGCTGTCCCATGGAGTTTATCAGTTCACTGACCACGACATGGCAGCGCGGACATCGCGATTTACGGGTTATTTACGAATAAGTGTGCAGTAACTCATGGGGGATAGGGCGGAAGCATGAAACCCAAAGAGAATCTTGTTCTCATCTTCGCTGCGATTGCGGTTTCAATGTTGGGCTTAGCAGGATGTAAAGAAAAGCAGGCCGACGCAGCAGCGGAGGCGCCTCCACAGCAGAAAGTGATTTCCGGGGTCGATGTTTCCTTCTTCGCAGTCGATCATCCGGAGTGGTATCCGATCGCGACCGCGACCGAACACCAAGCGCCATCGCAATTGTCGGTGACCGGCACTGTATTTCCAGACATCGCGCGAACTGTTCCGGTGATTTCGCTTGCCTCGGGCCGCATTGTTGACATCCGCGCTCGTCTCGGCGACGCAGTGAAGAAAGGGCAGCTCCTGCTGCGTGTTCGCAGCGACGACATTTCTGGAGGCTTTGACGCGTACCGCAAGGCCGTTTCAGACGAGCTGCTTGCGCGCAAACAACTTGATCGCGCGAAGGTGCTCTACGAGCACGGGGCTATCGCGCTGGGAGACCTGGAAGTAGCGCAAGACAGCGAGGACGACGCCAAGACCACTCTCGACACGGCCACTGAACATCTTCGCCTGCTCGGCAGCGATCCCGATAATCCGAAGGGAATTGTCGATATCGTGGCCCCGGTTTCCGGCGTGATCACCGATCAGGAAGTGACGAACGGGGCAGTGGTGCAGGCTTACTCTACGCCGAACCCATTCACTATTTCTGACCTGACCACGGTGTGGATCGTTTGCGACGTTTACGAGAACGACATGGCGAACGTGCGTGTGGGACAAACCGCCGACATTAAGCTGAACGCTTATCCCGACAAAGTTGTGAAGGGCACGATCAGCAACATCGGCTCGATTCTTGATCCGAATATCCGCACAGCGAAGGTCCGCATTGAAGTGGCCAATCCGGGCGAGATGATGCGGCCGGGAATGTTCGCAGCGGCCACACTGTTCGGCAAGGAGAAGCGGGCTTACACGGCTGTTCCGGCGTCCGCGATCGTGCATCTGCACGACCGCGATTGGGTTTTCATCCCCGTGCAAGGAAAGTTTAAGCGGATGCAGATCGTCGGTGGCGAACAGTTGCCGGACAACATGCAGGAGATTCTATCCGGGTTGCAGCCTGGCCAGCAGGTCGTGACGAACGCGATCAATCTCCAAAACGCGATCGACAATGAGTGACACGCGCCCCCAGGACTCAAGGACGAAACCATGATTCGCAGTCTTGTCGATTTTGCTCTGAATAATCGATACGTGGTGCTGGCGATCGGGTTGCTCTTGCTCGGCTGGGGGGCAGTGTCGTTTCATAACATGCCCGTCGAGGTCTATCCGGACATCGCCGACAATTACGTGACCATCATCAGCCAGTGGTCCGGGCGTTCCGCCGAAGAAATGGAACAGCAGGTATCGGTTCCCGTCGAAATTCAGATGTTTGGAATTCCGCATCTCACGACGGTACGGTCGGAATCGATTTTTGGTCTCTCCCTGGTTACGTTGATCTTCGACGATTCATCCGTCAACGAATGGAACCGCCAGAAGGTGCTCGAAAGGCTCACCCAGGTTAGTGTGCCGTCGGGCGTGCAGCCTCAAATCGGTACGGACTGGAGCGAGACCGGCCAGATTTACTGGTACACGATCCGGAGCACAAATCCGGCGTATGACCTGATGAATTTGAGGAGCATCGAAGACTGGACTCTTTACAAGGAATTCAGGAAAGTTCCGAACGTGGTAGACGTGAGCGATTTTGGCGGCACGGCGCGCGAATATCAGGTGCGCGTCGACCCGAATAAGCTCATCTCCTACGGCTTGAGTATCAGCCAGGTGGAGAATCAGCTGGCTATCAACAACGTGAATGCTGGCGGCAGCTTCGTCGAAGAGGGATTGCAGCAACTCAACGTCCGCGCACTCGGACTCTACCGGAGTGTGCAGGATATCGAGAATACGGTGCTGACGACTTCGAATGGGGCTCCCGTTCGCGTAAAGGATATTGCGGTCGTCGACTGGGGACCAAGAATCCGGCTGGGGCGCATGGCCAGAGCCGATCACCGTCCGGACGGCGTCATTGTCGATGAGCCTGACGTAATCCAGGGTGGCGTGTTGATGCGCAAGGGGGCCGAAGAAGGCCCGACGCTCGAGGGCATTCACCAGAAGGTGGACGAACTCAACAATCACATCCTGCCCGAGGGTGTGAAGGTCGTTCCCATGCTCGACCGCAGCGACCTGCTGCATTACACATTGCACACGGTGCTGCACAATCTCGGCGAAGGAATGATCCTGGTAACGATCATCCTGTTTCTGTTTCTGGGTAATGTGCGTGGCGCCTTCATCGTTGCGCTCACTATTCCGTTTGCCTTGCTTTTCGCGTCTATATTTCTCAACCTGAGCAACATCCCGGCAAACTTGATTTCACTGGGCGCGCTTGACTTTGGAATGGTGGTGGACGGCGCCGTGGTGATGGTCGAGAACATCATGAGGCACCTGAGCCATGGCAGAAACGGCTCCCCGGAAGCGGGCCGCATCACCATGAACATGAGGACGCCGGTGGAGATGATCCGTGATGCTTCGCACGAAGTCCAGCGGCCGGTTTTCTATGCGATTGCCATCATTATCACCGCCTACATGCCGATCTTCACTCTGCAACGAGTCGAAGGCCGTTTGTTCCGGCCCATGGCGTGGACCGTTGCTTTCGCACTGCTTGGCGCGATCGTATTCTCGATTTTCATTGTGCCTGTGCTTGCCGCCATGCTATTCCCGCATGGCGTCAAAGAATGGCGCAACCCGGTGATGGAATTTCTGAAGGAGCGGTATCGGGGCGCGGTGAAGTGGGCGATCGAGAATCGCTGGATCACCGTTGGCGTTGGCCTGGCTTCGTTGGCCGTCGCTCTCTTCCTGACTTTCAGTGGACTCATTGGCTCGGAGTTCCTGCCCCATTTGGACGAAGGCGCCATTTGGGCGCGTGGCGAGATGGCGAACAGCATCGGTGAGACGGAAGGAACGCGCTTCGCCCAGCATTCCCGCTATATCCTCGCCTCGTTTCCCGAAGTCACCAAGGTTGTCTCGCAATCCGGGGCTCCCGACGATGGAACCGACACGGGTGGATTCGGCAACACGGAATATTTCGTCGACTTGAAGCCCAAGGACCAATGGCGGCCCGTCTTTCATCAAGATAAAGAGGAGCTGATCGCGGCGATGGATCGCGAGCTGGAGAAATACCCCGGGGCCTTCTGGAATTTCTCGCAGCCCATTGAGGACAACGTGGATGAAACCCTTACCGGCACGAAAGGTGGACTGTGTGCCAAGTTATACGGGCCGGACCTGGACGTTCTCGAGGAAAAGGGCGAAGAGATCAAAGACGTGATGGCCAAAATCGACGGGGTCAAGGATTTGGGAATCCAGCGCGATACGGGGCAGCCCAATATCGACCTGACTGTTGATCGCCAGGCGGCCGCGCGTTTCGGCATCAATGTGGCGGATATACAAGATGCCGTCCAGACCGCCATCGGCGGTAATCCTGTCAGCCAGGTCCTGCAGGGCGAGGCAGTCTACAACGTCGTCGTGCGCTATCAGAAACCATATCGTGATACCAAAGAGGCTATCCAGAATATTCGGCTGCTGTCTCCCTCGGGAGAGCGCGTGTCGCTGGCTCAGTTAACCAAAGTCCAGATTCGCGATGATGCTTACGACATTTACCGGGAAGGCGGTTCCCGCTATGCGGCCATTCGTTTTGAGGTTCGCGGGCGCGACCTGGGTACCACGGTCAAGGAAGCCATCGACAAGATCGCCAGGAATGTGCAGCTACCGCATGGCTATCACCTCGAATGGTCGGGAGAATATGACAGCGAAACGCGCGCCGAAAAAAGGCTGCTGATCATTGTGCCCCTGACCGTCTTTTTAATCTTCATCATTCTCTATGCCATGTTTCGTTCCTTCAAATGGGCTCTGCTGATTCTCGCCAACGTGGCCATGGCTCGCGTGGGAGGCTTGCTCGCTCTTCTTGTTACCGGCTCATACTTCAGCGTGTCTTCGGGCGTCGGTTTCCTGGCGCTGTTCGGCGTCTCCGTCCAGACGGGCGTCATCATGCTTGAATACATCAATCAGCTGCGGGCCCGAGGTTACACTTCGGAAGGCGCTGCAATCGAGGGTGCAGTCCTGCGGCTTCGCCCCATCATGATGACCATGCTGGTAGCAACCCTGGGGCTGCTTCCCGCGGCAATGTCCCACGCCATCGGCTCCGATTCGCAGCGCCCATTTGCCATCGTCATTGTTGGTGGACTCATCTCCGACTTGCTCCTGAGCATCTTCCTTCTGCCCACGCTCTATGTCTGGATTGCGCGCGACGGAGACAAACTGCCGGAGCCCGAGACCGGGGTGTCGCTTGAACACTGAGATCAGTATGAATCGTTGTTTCCCGTGGAACGCGCTGGACCTGGCACTCCGGTTTTTCCTCTGCGTTGCGTGCCTCTCTGTTGCCTCTGCGCACATGGCGCATGCCCAAACAATCATGTCCTGGGAACAGGTGAAGGCTAAGTTCGAAGCCGCCAATCCTGTCATGAAGGCCGATGCGCTCAATGTAGATGAAATGAAGGCTGAAGAGGTCACGGCCTATCTGCGCCCCAACCCGCAGTACACACTGGCCGAGGATGGAACCCAGCTTCTGCGCCATAACGGCGTGTGGCAGCCGCTCGCGGGCACCCAGATCCAAAACAACTTCAGCTATCTTCATGAGCGGGAACACAAACGCGAGTTACGCCTGGAAAGCGCCAAGGAAGGCACCATCATCACCCAGGATCTGCATCAGGATCTGGATCGCAACATGTTGTTCGCGCTGCGCTCCGCCTTTGTGCAAACGCTCGAAGCGAAGTATGTTCTCGATCTGGCAAAGGGAGACATTGATTACTACGACAAGATCATCGAGATCAGCCGCAACCGTTTCAGTGCGGGAGACATTGCGCAGGTGGATCTCGACCGCATCGAATTACAACGCGTGCAGTACGAGTCAGAGATCGAGACTGCGCTCGTGAATTTACGTACAGAAAAAATCCAGCTCCTCCAAATGCTCGATGAGCGCACGCCCGTTGATCAATTTGATGTGAACGGTACCTTCGATTTTGCGGATGCTCTCAGGCCGCTCGATGACTATCGTCAGGCGGCGCTCGACGCGCGGCCGGATCTGCAAGCGGCAGTGCAGGCATTCCTTCAATCCAAGACGAACTACAAACTGGCTAAAGCGAACGGCTCGACCGATCCAACCTTCAGCGCGTGGGAAACGCATAACCCGTCCTTTAACAATCCCAACGATCACGACACGCTGGGACTGAGCGTAAATATTCCGCTTCGGATCTTCGATCGCAACCAGGGCGAAAAGAAGCGTACTCTCATCGACATTGATCGCAACCAGCAGTTGACCGACGCGGCCCGCGCGCAGGTATTCAGTGACGTTGACTCATCGTATGAGCTGGTGCGCAGCAATATCGCCCTGCTCAAGCCATACAAGGAAAAATACAATGACCAGGCGGCGCGCGTACGCGACACGGTGAGCTTCTCCTACTTACACGGAGGTGCTTCGCTGATGGACTTTCTCAATGCGCAAAGCGATTATCGCCAGGTGCAGCTGGCGTATGCCCAGTTGATTGGTTCCTATCTGACCGCGGCCGGACAATTGAATCTTGCCGTCGGAACAGACGCAATTCAGTAAGTAGCAAGTGACGGTTCCGAAGAAGGAGGAGCCAGCTTCATGAAGAAAGACGAAGCGAAAGCGCGCATCAGGGAAATAGGAATCTTCCCGGGGATTCGTGTTAATGCTACGAAGCATGCCCTGTACGCAGCGGAAATGCTGCGTGCCGCTGGCATTCCGGTCGCCGAAATAACCATGACAGTTCCCGAAGGGGTCACCGTGATCCGCGAACTCGCGCAGAGGTTTCCGGACTTCGTCGTGGGAGCGGGGACGGTGCTCGATGCGGAAACTGCGAAGCGTTGTCTCGACGCCGGAGCGAGGTTCATTACCAGCACCGGGTTCGTTGTGGATGTAATCGAGGCGACACTCCGCGCCAATGTCGTCGCGATTCCGGGCGCGCTGACTCCATCGGAGGTGATTGCCTGCTGGAAAGCGGGTGCAGACTTCGTGAAAATCTTTCCCGTGGCGTCCGTAGGCGGAGATCTGTATGTTCGATCGTTAAAGCTACCCTTGCCGCACATCGAGTTGATCGCCGCAGGAGGGGTGAATCAACAAAATGCGATCGACTTTATTGTCGCTGGTTCCACAGCTCTTGGTGTTGGATCGGAGCTGTTACCAAAGGACGCAATTCTCAAGCAACAGGATCGCCGAATTCATGAGTTAGCCCGGAGATTTCTTGGGTTTGTGAGCGAAGGGCGCGCGCACGCATAGGCGGTTAATGGTCAACGCCAATCGGCGATGATACTCAGTCGTGTTACGAAATGCTGCGTAAGGAAACTGTAAGCTTATAACTTCCGGCATAACTGCTTCATGCCTCCTTCATGTGAACTCCTTCACACTGAAAATGAAGGGAGAAAGGCATGAAAGCTATGTCAAAAGCAACGCTCCTAGCGGTGGTCTTGACCGGAGCAATCATCGTGGCGGTCGCCGAGCCATCCTCGACACCCAGCTATAGCAAGGCAGAAATCAAGCAAATGATGCGAGATGCTCGGACTGGCCAGCAATACCGGGTGCTGGCTGACTATTTCGGCACGCAACAGAAGAAATTCGAAGAGCAGGCGCAGGCGGAGAAGGAGGAGTGGGCGCGGCGAAGCCAGAATGTCTCGGGACTGGCCGCGAAATACCCCAGGCCGGTTGATTCCTCGAAGAATCGGTACGAATACTTCACCTATGAGGCCGATCAGATGGGCCAGCAATCCTTTCATTACGCGAGCCTTGCTGCAGCGGCTCGGTGAGCTTGCCGGCCCGCATTTCACTCGATCGTGAACCCAACTTTCTTTATCGCGGGCATCTCCGGCGCCAAGAGTCGCCGATTGCCCGCAACTTCTTTGCATTTCAATTATGTTTCGTTGATGTGCCTGTCGATAGGCTGTCAATACCGGGCTTTACGACCAACAGGAGTTTCGTGGAGCAATGAAGCTTCCCTCTATTGTTGGAGTCGCAGTTCAGAAAAGCCGATTCCAGTTCATCAGCGAAAGCCTCGCCGGATGCTGGGTTGTGGCGTTGCTCGGCTTTTCAGGCTACGTGCTGCACTTCAATTCTGCGCCCGTCGGCTTTCTGTTTTTACTGGTTGTTGTCTCTGAAGCAATTCTTTGCGGTTTCTGGCAAGCAACGGTGGTGTCCATTCTGGCCAGCGCCTGCCTGGATTATTTTTTCTATCCTCCCTATCTGACATTCAATATGTTGGACCCGCAGGACTGGGTCTCGCTTGGAGCATTTGAAATCAGCGCGCTCGTTGTGAGTCGCGTCTCTTCGAGGGAACAGCGCAGCTCACGCGAGGCAGTGTCGCAGCGAACGGCGATGGAGCATCTTTATGAGTTGAGCCGCAGCACGCTCTTGATCAATTTGCATCAGCCGCCTGGACCGCAACTGGCGCAACTGATCCAGCTCATTTTCTCGGTCGATGCAATTTCGATTTTCGATGCCAGTGTGGGGACCACGGACTTTTTTGGAAGCTGGAAGGAAGATGAGCGAGATCTAGCCCGGGAATGCTTCCTGCTGCACACCGATAGTGAAGACCCGCCCACGCAGACATCGACGCGGGTTCTGCGCATCGGAAATGAATCGGTCGGGGCCATTGCGATCCGTGGGACTCTCAGCCCCCTTGTCATGAATGCACTGGCGTCGCTGACGGCAATTACGCTCGACCGAAGCGTCTCGTTTGAAAAGGAGAGTCGCATTGAAGCCGCGCACCAAAGCGAGCGGCTGCGCGCCGCTGTATTGGACTCGCTGGCGCACGCAGTGAAGACGCCGCTCACAGCGATTCAGACTGCCAGCTCCGGGCTTCGCGAAGTCGGAACTCTCAATGAGTCGCAGTCGAAACTTGTGTTGCTGGTCGAGGACGAATCGCGCGAGTTAAGTCTGCTCTGCACGCGGTTGCTCAAGACGGCAAAGCTGGAAGCCGAAGAGCTGAATCCGGCCAAGGAGGAGATTGCCGTGTCGGACCTGGTCACGAAGGTCCTGCAGGACCAGGGCGATCGGATGGCCGGCCACCCCGTTGAAGTCAGTGTTGCTGATTCGGATCTGAAGATTCGCGGCGATTCCGAGTTACTTTCCATGGCTCTCGAGCAATTTCTCGACAATGCCGCGAAATATTCTTTCGAAGGGGAAAAGGTCAAGATCGCAGCTTGGGAGAGTCACTCGGAGGTGATGATTTCCGTGCATAACTTCGGCCCGGCGATTCCTATCTCTGATCGAGAAAGGATTTTTCAGCGGTTTTATCGCAGCGAAGGATCGAAAGATATGGCCGCGGGAACAGGAATTGGATTGTCGGCAGTGAAGATGGCCGCGGAAGCGCACAAGGGGCACGTTTGGGTAATCAGCGATCAAAGCGAAGGAACTACGTTTTTTCTTTCTCTACCGCAACATGGAAGGAGATCCCAGTGAGCCAAGATCAGAGCAATGTGCTGATCGTGGATGACGAACGATCGATTCGCATCTCTTTACGTACGATCCTTTCGGGCCTGGGCTTCGGCATCGTGGAAGCGGCCCGGGGAGAAGAGGCTCTGTCACTGGTGCGCACCGCGCAATTCGACGCAGTGCTTCTCGATATCAATATGCCGGGAATGGGAGGGGTTGAGGTTTGCCGCCTGATGCGCAAGGTTTCTCCGCGCCTTCCTATTGTCATGTTGACCGTACAGGGCAGCGAGGATCGGAAGGTCGAAGCATTGGATGCCGGCGCAGACGATTACATCACGAAGCCGTTCCAGCTGCGCGAACTGATTGCGCGCATCCGCGCGGCAGTGAGGCGCAACAAAATCGCGGAGGAAGAGGGCACAGTCCTTGAGGTCGGAGACGTTTGTTTGGATTCCACGCGGCACACGGTCCAGAAGAAAGGCCGCACGGTTCATCTGACTCCGAAGCAGTTCGAACTTCTCCATTTCCTGATGGCGAACGCGGGCAAACCTGTCCCGCACACCAAGCTGCTGCGCTCGGTGTGGGGGCCCGAATATGGAAACGAACTGGAATACCTGCGCACATTTGTCAGGCAGGTGCGCATGAAGATCGAGGATGATCCAGCGAACCCTCGCTATCTCCTGACCGAATCCCACATCGGCTACCGTTTCAGTGAATCGGTGTAGTCGTTACCTGATCGAGGCACGACTCGCATGAGCCGGTTGCGTTCCACGATCTGTAAACCGAGAGCGTCGCTTTCCTAGCGGGCCAGGCGCTTCCCCTCGCCCGAAACTTAGCAAATGCTGGCCGATCGGTCTCCCCAGGGAACCGCTAACCCACATACATAAGGTATGGGTGCTGCGCTCGTTGGCGCTGCTTGCGTCGACTCTCGTGACGCTCCAATGCGAATTCAGAAGCAAGGCCGTAAAAAGAGAGAACACGCAAAAAACGGCGCGCCGGGCGGGCTGTCATGGAGGGTCTTGCATCGCACGATCTTCTCCGAAGTT
>CAWCRW010000002.1:0-414911 GCA_963798035.1 uncultured Acidobacteriaceae bacterium
CTCGCGGTAGTATCCGGCCATCGACCGGCGAACCTCGGGATTGTTCGGGTCGCGGTGCTCGGCCATTTCCAGGAAGTGATTGGCGAGATCGGATTGTTTCGTCTGTTGATAGGCGAGTGCAAGCAGCAATTCCGAGCGTTCGCCAGGCTGCAGGCTCTCTGCCTTGCTCAGATACTCAATTGCGTTTGCAAAATCCTTTGAGCGCAAGTAAATGTCTCCGAGCAGCAAGATGTCGTTGACTCGTTTGGGATCAGATGCGAGCAACTGTTTCAAAAGCCGCTCCGCGTCCTGGTTTTGCCCCATCACGCTATAGTCCTGAGCCAAACCCGAGAGACCATCGGGAGCCGATGGTCGAAGGCGAAGCCCATGCGAGTAGGCATCTGCAGACTGTTGGTATTCTCCATTGAGCCGTGCCGCATACCCGAGCAAGAACCAAAGCTGGGGATCACCCGGGGCAGCCTGCGTTGCGCGCCGGGCGAGCTCAAGAGCCTGGGCGCGCTGACCTTGTTGAAGCGCCAATTGCGCCGCGCGTGCGAGTCGGGCGTTTTGAATGTTGGAGCCCCAGCCCAGCGACTGGTCTTCCGCCTGCGTTTGAGCACCCTGCACGCCCGGGCTCTTCTGAGCTTCTGGGCCCACCTGGTAGGTCTGTGCGTTCGCCGCGCACGTGAGGACGACGAGCACGAGCGCAGCCTTCAGGAATCCAAGTTTAGATCGAACACTCAAGGAGTTCACCAGGGCGCAAAATTACGTTGAGTGATTTGATTCCTATTTCGCTCCCGATGTTGGCTACATGAAACTCTTTTTGATTCGCCTCGACTTGTGAGATGCGAAACGAATGGGGATTGTGAGCGGTGAAGCAACCACAGGGCCGCCTTCAAGTATCCAAGACATAGCGCGGTTGTGACATCTTGCCCGAGTCTGGGACAACATTCATCCGGGATCTCAGCCCTGTCGGTGCTATCTCTTTTTGTTGGAATCGGAGTGAACGCTTTTCACGGAGTTGAGAGTGCAGAAATTTGATTCGATGGAAACTTCTCACCGACCGATACCGATGAGCGTTCTTTTGATGTCGGCGCTCGCGGTTCACTTGCCTCTTCTATTGATGAAGTTGCCTTTGAAGTCCTACGACACGAATTTCCATATCTTGTTTGCGTCCCACTACGCGCAACATTGGTTTGACCCCTGGAACTCGAAGTGGTATGCGGGATTTTCTCAAACGACGTATCCGCCGCTTCCGCAGCAATGGGTCGCTTTGGTTTCTCGACTTGTGGGCCTGGACATGGCATATATGGCCGTCCAGCTTGCGGCAATCTTGCTGCTCGTGCTTGGCGTTTATCGTTTTGCGCTGCTGTGGGTAAATCCGCGCGCAGCATCCTTCGCGGCGCTGGCAAGCGTGTTTCTAGGCTCAGAGAGCTTCCTGGTATATTCTGCGGGCCAGCTCGGCACCACTTCGGCGGCGCCAATTTATCTCAATGCTCTTCCATTTCTCTTCGAGTGGCTGCGGCGCGGCAGATGGGTCGCCTTAGTGAAGGCAAGCGCTCTGTTCATCGCGGCAGCTGCCGCTCACCACGCAACACTACTTTTCGGATCGATTTTCTTTGCCGTGCCGGTCTTGGCGTTGGTGCTGATCGACCACGAAGAGGAAGAGCGTGTTCAGTTTCCCGCATTTGTTGCTCGAACCTCCGCGATTGTGCTGATCGTTGCAGCGGCAATTGCCGTCATGCTTCTGCCTTTTTGGATCGCTCTGATTCATTACCCCGTGACGCAAACGCCGATCCCCCATGCAAGCCGGGCGAACTACATCCTCAGCCCACAATGGGGTCTCAATTATTTTGTCGTGCCCTATGGCGCGTTGATTCTCGCAATTCCTTTCATTTTTATTCGCGGCTCTCTTGCTCCAAGACTCCGTCCGTTGCTCTTTGGGTTCTGGATTGCTTTTCTAATAGGCCTCGGTGGGACCACACCTGTCGGACATCTGGTCCTCGGTCGTGCTTTCGAGGTGCTAACAATGGAACGCTTCAGTTATTGGGCGACGTTGCTGGCGCTGCCTTTTGTCGGATTGCTCGCAACAGAACTGATTGATCGCTATCGCTCGCCCGCGGCCATCGCTTTAGCCACCCTGTCGATTTTTAGCTGCGCACTTGCGGTCGCCTGGGCAACCTATCGACCTGCGGACGGCGAGGATTTCAAAGTCGACTCGGTGGCCGCGTGGCTTAATCGGGATGGGCATGATCAGTATCGGTACGTAACCTTAGGGTTTGGCAATAAGATTGCCCGCCTCGCGATGATGACAGAAGCGGGAAGTGTGGATGGTGAATGGAACTCGGCAAGAATGTTGCCGGAATTGACCCGTTACGGCGGTGCGGCGCTCACCAACTCGAAGTACTTTGGAAAGCCTGGGCTCGATGCACTGCGGGCCATGCTGATTCACGCGGACCACTACGGTTTGAAGTGGGTGATTGTCCGAGATCGCTACTATGACCCTCTCCTTGCATTCGCGGGTTGGCGCCCGGTCGACAACCTTGAGGACCAAACGATCACCGTTTGGAGCAAGGACGGAGTGCCGCCGGCTACGCCTGTGAATGCGCCCCAGATTCCGCCGCATTGGCAAGGGATTCTATGGGGAACTCTGCCATTTGGAAGCAGCATTGTGGCCATTCTGGTTCTTCTTCTTCCTGAGCGCCGGAGGGAGAAGGTCGCCAGAAATTATTCGGTAATCCCTGATGAGCGCCTTGTTTCGGGGAGGATGGCTTCGTGACCAAGGGACCGATTCTTGCAGCTTCTCTGTTCATCGCAACTGCGGCTCTCATTGTGAGTGGCACAGTGTGGCCGGTGCCGTCTGCGGCTGCTTATGCCGGCGGTGTAAGCTTCAGCGGCTCACCCTCAAGTCCCGAAGCGGCCGCAAACAATCTCGGGGTTCAGATTCGTGCAAGGGCCTGGGACAAGGCATATGAAAGCCTGGCGAATAAGGCGCAGTTTTCAGAGCAGCAGTTCATCCATGATCTGACCGGGAACTACCCAAGTCTTCGCACCGACGCAACACTGGATAAGTTTGAGGTGTTCCCACTTCGTGCGGACAAGAATGAAGCCGAAGTGCGGATGAAGTTATATTGGTCGACGGTTGTAGGAATATCTGCAAGCACCCGCGATGTCCGGATGGTAAAAGACGGAGATCGTTGGGAGGCTGAATGGCCGATTGAGAAGGAACCGTCCGTGCCTCCACAGGTAATTGCGGTGAATTACCTTCGTTGGGATGTGATTTATCGCGGGCCTGGAGACGATTGGGGCGCTCAAGATGTGGAGGCACCCCATGTGCGGATCATCGACATGCACCCGGTGGAGCGCGCCGATGGGGTCGTCATTCTGGGTGAATTGCTGAACGAGGATGTTGTTCCCGCTTATGTGTCCGTGACAGCAACCCTCCTTTCGAAAAGCCAGTCGCCGATTGCAACCGAAGGCAGTTTCGATAAAATTTCGCATCTTCTGCTGCCAAAGCAAGTGACGCCGTTCTTCATTCTCTTTCCCGACGCCTCGCTGGCAGAGGTCGGTAGTGTGCGAATGACCCCTTTCTCCACGTTGGTCGCGGCTTCGGCAGATCCAGTGATCGAGGTAGATGGCGAAAAGCTGAATCCTGCGCCGAACGCATCGCTGACCGGGCAGTTAATCAATCAAAGTGGGCGCGTTGTGAATGTCGCGCATGTGTTGGGCACTTTTTACGATAAGAGTGGTCAGGTCGTATGGGTTGCAGACCAGTATGTTGATCGTGCCCTACTCCCACAGTCGCCTGTGCCCTTCAACATCCATGTTCCCGAGGATCTGGCGAGGACAGTTAGTAGTCAGCGCACCGTGGTGGCGTCCTACAGCGTAGGGGGAACAGCATGAAGAGATGGTCGCCCCTCCTGTGCGCCGTTCTATCCTTTGCATCTTGGCATGGGGTGTATGCGCAAGACGGCAGCGGCGAATTCCCTAGGTCACTGGAGGCGGGTCATGGATTCTCAGTTCGCCTCGCCGGTAGCGGTCCGGCGACGCTTTATATCATCGGGCCAGGACAGGTTCTAAAGCGCGAAGTTCAGCTTGGGGATACCAGCTATTTCGCTCCAGGGTTACTCTATAACGCGGGCCATTATCTCGCCGTCGTTGTGGGCGCCACGACGAACAGCACGGATGAGTTTGATATCGAACCCAGCAGCAGTCCTGCAGAACTCAGCTTTCTCGCCAGGCCATCTCGCTTGCCGGTAGGATTGCACGACGGCATTACCGGTGCGGTGTACCTCTTTGATCGATATCAGAACCTGGTTACCGCACAGACCCCGGTTCAATTTGCGCTGACCGGTCCATCGGGGAGTGTACAAACGCATCAAACCATGGCCCGCGATGGCGCTGCCTCGATCGCGATGGATTCCAGCGCACAGCAGGGCGCGGATAAGTTCATGGCTCAGGCCGATGGGGTATCGAGTATCCGCGTAATTCGGCAGGTCCCTGGAGAGCCTTGTGGGCTGAAGATGAGCGCTAGTCCCTCGGGAGACAAATTACATCTAGTCACCGAGCCGGTGCGCGATTGCAATGGGAATGCCGTGCCCGACGGCACCATTGTGACTTTCACGGAGAGCTTTCACGATGGCGAGTCCACTGTCGACGTGCCTTTGAAGCGGGGTATCGCCGAAGTTCAGATTCCAGCGCATCCCGGAGCGACAATTTCGGTCGCGAGTGGAGTTGTCTTAGGAAACCAGATCCGGTGGGAAAGATAGCCATGTCGAGGTTGCGAATGAGGTGGCTATGGTGCTCGATGATGGGTCTGGCCGGCCTCACTTACGGGAATGCGCAACCCAGTGTCCGCATCGAACCAGCAATTCCTGGCGCCACACTGAATCTTAAGGAAGCAACCGCATCCGCCGCAGTTCGAGATTATCTTGAGTCCTGGCAAACTTTGCGAAATGCTTTCGCGCAGAATCGCGAGGATTTTCTGGATCGGGATTTCGTCGGCGCAGCCAGAGATAAGCTCGGGGCTACCATTCGGCAGCAGGGAACACTTGGAATCCGTACAACTTATCAGGATCAAGTGCACGATATACAGGTCGTCTTCTACTCCCCGGAGGGGTTGTCGTTAGAGCTGGAAGACAAGGTCGACTATGATGTGCAGCTCTTCGACCATGACAAGACGCAAACCAAGCAACACATGACTGCGAAGTATATTGTCGTCATGACTCCGTCTGAGACTCGCTGGCGGGTTCGCATTTTCCAGGCAGAGCACAAGTGAATTATCTGCATCCAATAGAAAAGTTAGTGTGAAAGCCGCAAGTGCCAGTCCAATTCATTCCAGGAGCCGCACATGGTCTCAGTGGTTGTCCCGATCTATAACGAGGAAGAGCTGATTGTACGCTTCCATGAGGCGGTTGCCGGCGCCTTGCAGTGCGTCGTCGACGAGTTCGAAATTGTGTATGTCAACGACGGGTCAACGGACTCTTCACTTGAGCTCCTGAAGGGGATTCAGGCGGTCGATTCACACGCTGTCGTTGTGGAGCTTTCGCGCAACTGGGGACACATGGGAGCTATCTCAGCGGGGCTTCTCACCGCGCGTGGCCGGGCCGTTATTCTAATGGACGGCGATTTCCAGGATCCTCCAGAAGTATTGCCGCAACTGATCGATGCATGGCGGGATGGCGCTGAGATTGTGGTTGGGGTAAGGAGAAGCCGGCAGGAAAGCCGCAAGATTTTGGCGAAACTATTTCCCTTGTTCTATCGTGTTTTGGGCGCTCTTTCTGATTTTCCGATTCCTCTGAATGCCGGAATTTTCAGTTTGATGGATCGGAAGGCGGTTGACTCGATCAATTCGCTGGGAGAGAAGAATAGGTATCTTCCCGGGTTAAGGGCGTGGGTGGGGTATCGGAACGCGGTCGTTTACTACGACCGCCAGGATCGGCTTGGCGGAGAGGGCAAACTCTCTTTCATGAGTCGGATCAAATATGCGATGGATGCCATTGCAAGCTTTAGCTACAAGCCTCTCCGTTTGAGTTTCGGTCTATTTTGTTTTGCGAGTTGCATGGCCGCCGTATTCGTCCTTCTAATGCTCTTATCGAGAAGCGCAGTAACTTCGGCCGGCTTTGGTGTGGTTTCGGCAGTCTTTTTTATGGGCGGATTGCTATTGCTATGCCTAGGCGTTCTTGGGGAATATCTGGGACGTGTGTATGACGAGGTGCGAAGCCGTCCCCTCTCGATCATCCAGGAAGTGCACCGGTCCTCTGAGAGTGCGGCGCAAGTCGGCTTGGTGGCTGTACAAGCCAACAGCTACCAAGGCAAGAAGGTTACAGAGGCAGCTTAGCTGCGCAAAGAGGAGCTTAGAACCCAGTCGGCTTCTGCGCAGTGGATGATCGGTTCTGAGGTCATTTCAGTTCTTTGTTGAAAGCTCGAGAGCGCATCTGAGTAAAGCCTCGCGCGCTGTCGCTTCGATAAGATCAACTGTTGAGATCGACTGCGACCTTCACATTGCCTTCCTCTCCTGTGAACCGCAGGTGGGAAGCCCTTTCTCGATTGCCGTGCCCTCCTCATAGTCGTTCCATGTTTCGATCATTACAAACGGTGGAGGGTCATTCGAAGGGAAGTCTTTGTGCCAGAAGTTAAATGTGTCAGTGAAGGTTTGACCGCATCGTGCGGAGATATGCCGATTTAGACCCCAGGAAGCCTTGCTGTCATCGAACGTGGCCCAGGCCCCGCCCACAATGATCTTGTCGCTATACTTCGCCTGCATCGTTCGATAGAAGTTGTCTAAGTACTCCTCCCCCCAGTGGTCGCCGTCGGCCGCCCATCCGCTATCGCCGGGATTTATCCACGCATAGAAGCCGTCGAAGGCACTCGCATCTGGTCCTGGCAAGTTCTCTTGAATCAAGAGCGGCGCTGGGTTCCACTGGTTCACCGCAGCCCGGACTTTGTTCCAGTCCGTGTGTTTCCCCTTGGGGAAGATGAAAATGACCGGACGTCCCTCATAGGTGAGATACGCCTCGTGTCCGGAAGCGGAGGAAGCCAAGTAGGTCTGATGGAACATTGTGAAATCTGCGATGGCCTCATCGGTCGCACCGTCGTCCTCATCAGTCTCGTCATACATCATGGCCACGTGAAACTTCTGCTTCTGCGCAATTTGCTGCATCATTGCATAACTACGGTCGATAAACGGCTCGCGATCTCCGTACCAGTCGATGACAAAGGCGGAAATGCCCATCGCTTTTGCGTGCCGGATCTGAGTCTTGATTTCACTCGGGTCGTGTGAGGAGTAGCCCACTGCAATGTGCTGGGGATGGCCAAACCAAGCCTCATACAAGGCAAGGACTTCGGGCGAGTTGCCCGTGGCGCGGTACTGCAGGGGCTTGCCGGACTCGGGAATCGAGCATCCGTGCTGCAGTAAGAGAACGCCGAGTAAGAGTGTGCTTGCACGATTCAACATGGGCTCAGTCTGTTAGAAGCAAAAGCCTGTGTGCGGGGTTGTCGGCGATCAAATCATCGTTTGCAACCACCGCGGGGGCAGCCGATCGATCAATCCCGGCATCGAAGTAAGTGTCACTGACCCGATCTTTGCGCTTGATTCAAATCCATTTGTAGCGCGTTGAGCTGGAGCGTCGAAGCGTGTTGAACGGCGGCGAAGTCCAAAATGCAAGGTCGCTCCAATCTCGAATCCTGTCGGGAAGTTTTGTACTGCTTTCAGGATCCGGCCTAACCACGGCCATCAATCTGGCATACAACATTGTTGTCGCGCAGTTCCTTGGCCCCAAGGGCTTCGGACATGCGACCGTGGTGTATACGCTTCTCACGGTGTTGTCAGCGATTACGCTCTCGTTCCAAATTATCTCTACAAAGCTCGTCGCGCAGCAGAGCTCTCCCGAATCGATGTCTGCCGTGTATCGCGGTTTCCATCGAATCGCCTGGGTCTGCGGACTTCTCGTTGCGGCGATCCTTCTCGTATTTCAACAAGGAATTTCGAGTTATCTTCGACTACCCGATGCGTTTCTTGTCGCTCTCCTGGCGGTGGGCGCAGCGTTCTATGTGCCATTGGGCAGCCGGCGTGGGTTTATTCAGGGCACATATGGGTTTCGCCGGCTTGCGATCAACTTGGTGCTGGAAGGGGCAGTCCGACTGGGCGGGTCTTTCCTTCTCATTCTCGCGGGTTTCGGGGTGCGTGGTGTCATTGCAGCGAATGCAGGAGCGGTCGCCGTCGCGTATTTCGCGGCTGCACCTAAGCTCGCGGCCCGGATCCCCAACCCGCTTCGATCCTCTTATGCCCTGCGCGAGACTGCGCATGCGCTGATTTTTTTCTCCGGCCAGGTTCTTATCAACAATTGCGACATCGTCTTGGTTAAGCACTTCTTTCCGGCGCAGATGGCTGGGCTCTATGCCGCGATCGCGATGGTAGGCAGGGTGATCTTCGCCTTTTCGTCGGCTGTCGTAAACACAACATTCCCTTTGGTGGCTGGGACGCGCAATGAGGAAAGAAAAGATCTGAGAGTCATCGCGACTTCGTTGGTGCTGGTTCTGGGCATTGGTTCGGCACTCGCTTTTGGCCTTTGCTTGACGCCTGCTTGGGTTTGGACCACATTGTTTGGATCGGGTTTCCAAGTCTCAGGAGAACATAGCCTTCCTTCGCTTCTGGCCATGTACGCACTCGCAACTGTGGTGTATTCACTGAGCGTGGTCATCATCACTTTCGAGATGTCTTACAAGATTGCAAATACAAGTTGGGTGCAGCTTGTATTCAGCGGCGTGCTCATCGCAGGAATTTGCCGTTTTCATTCGTCCCTTCATCAGGTGATCCTGGTGCAGCTCTATCTAATGGCAGTCCTCTTCGTCTGTGTTGCATTCCCCTTCCTCGTCGATTCGTTGACCAATCCGAGGGATCTGATCACGGCTTCGGATTCCTGGCCAGTTCGGCTACTGCGGCGCGTTTCTGAAGATGAGACCATTGCTGAATTTCTGAAGAGCGATTTCGAGAATCCGGCATTCAGGGAATATCAGGATGCGATGCGGGACATTGTTGCCAAGCCGAACTTCGAAGACGCCAGCGAGAATGCGAAACGCCGCGCCCTTTTGTTTTTAAGGCACCTTGCGTTATGGAAAGAAATCCCTCACGGCACGCAGTGGTATGAAGTGGAGATTAAGGAGGCCGACCTGGACCATATCCGGGTGTTTCCTCGGGCCCAGTGGAGGAAGCTGGCACACGGAAACTTCTCGATCACCGAGGTCGCTGAGAATCTCCATGCGCGCCGCGACGCGTTGGAGGCACGTTTTCTCTCTAAGATTGCTTCCATCGGGGACCAACTCAGCCAGAAGGAGCCCGATTTTGGCGCCGTCATTCTCATCGGATTGGACGAGAACAAACCGTTGGCGATTCTCGACGGCAACCATCGTTTAGTCGCGGCAATTCTTTCAAATCCACGCCAGCTTCAAAAGTTGAAATTCATCTGCGGCTTGTCGCCGAGAATGACGGAATGCTGCTGGTATAACACGAATCTTGTGACCCTTTTTCGATATGCGACCAACGTGTTGACTCAGGCCGTGCGGAAGCCCGAAGCCGAGTTGGCACGTCTTCTGCAAAGTGCAGGATAGGGCGATCAACAATAGTCTGGTTCGAGCGAGAGAGCTGAGACAGCAGAGCGCGAATCGAATCATTCATTGGAACACCGAAGCAAGCCAGGAGGCATGGCTATGACACTTCAGGTTCGTGCAGTAACTCTCAAACACCTACCGGAAGAAATGAGCGAGCAAGTCGAACGGGCCTTTCTGACCGAGATGAGGAATGCTCCCCATGGCGATCGGCCGAGGATCGTAATGAACTGTTCCAGTCTCCGCGGAATGAGCTCTCCAGTCATTCACTTTCTGCTCTGTTGCTTAGAAGAGGCGATGAAGCGCAACGGTGATGTTCGACTCTCGGCCGTCCCAAAAACATTAACAGCTTCGTTGCAGACGCTTGGCTTGGACCGGCTGTTCAAAATGTTTGATTCTGACGTGGATGCGATCAAGAGCTTTCAGAGGGGTGCGGTCTCGGTTCCTCCGCTTGTACGCAACGCAACGGCGAGTCCTGTTGCAGCGGAAAACGCCGCATAGCGATCCTATGTACCACTTGATTCGGTTAAGGCAAGGAGAAAGCGATGAAGACTTCATCCTGGCGAATACGGCTGGTGGCTCGGTGCCTCATTGTTCTATTGGCACTACCGTTTGGCTTGAATAGTGCGGCACGAGCCCAGGAAGCGCCGTCCGCAACAACGGGGCGAGGCAACGCCCTGGAAAGTCAGGCGCAACAGAGTTCCCCGAATCAGGCCGGAAAGAGCGCTGATCGAGCAACGTTACTCTCCGAGGTACTTCCTGACGCGCCCGAGGCGCAAGCCGCGCAAGAGAGTAGTTCGCAAGCTGGAGCCGAATCCCAATCGGCCGGTGACACAAAACCGTTGGGAACGGCTGCCGCTCCTTACACGAAACCAACCGGAGTTACCGGTTCCAGACCTGCCGGCGCCGTGATTGCACCGGCAAGGCAGCGGCGAGTGCGTGCAATTTTGATCAGCGTGGGTGTCATTGCGGCGGCTGGAATCGCGATTGGAACCGTGGCCGGTTTGTCTCATGCGAGCCCTAGCCGCGCCAACTGATCAGAGTGTTCAATCTTGATCGACGCCCCAATGTCGCAGGTGAGTGGACGAAGACTTATGAAGAAAGCGCCGCTGGCTGTGAGCTTTTCCGGGATCGATGGAGCCGGGAAGAGCACCCAAATTGAATTTCTCTCCAGGCGACTAACCCGCCAGGGTCTCCGCGTCCGCGTCATTCCTTTCTGGGATCAAATCGCCAGACTTACCTGGATTCGGGAGTCCTCAGGGCACGTGCTATTTCGAGGCGACAAAGGCGTTGGCAGCCCTTCAAGACCGATTGAACGGCGCGACAAGAATGTCAGATCGTGGCCAATGAGCCTTGTCCGATATCTACTCTACTTTTTAGACGCCATTTCAGCCCGGACGGTCTTGAAGCGGGCATCGCGCTCTGGAGTCGATGTTGTCATCCTCGACCGATGGATCTATGACGAACTTGCAAATCTGAATCTCCAGAAGAGAGCCAGCCGTGCATACTCTCGATTGCTATTGAGGATTGTCCCTCAGCCACAATGTGGTTTTGTGCTCGATGCGAACCCAATGGATGCCCGCGCGCGGAAGCCGGAGTATCCGTTTGAATTCCTGGTTGCCAATCGATTGTCCTATCTCAATCTTAGCAATCTAGTGGGTGGAATTACTGTCATCCCGCCGATGGATGTGCGCTCAGTCGAGCGATTCATCATGGACCATATTCTCCAGTCTCCGTCGCGGGATGGTAGTCAAGGGTTAAGCGGAGGCACCACCCCTATGGGCGCCGAAAGTCTCTCTCTTTGAGAAACATATGTCGCATCCAAACAGGTAAACCCAGCGCGGAACGAGGACAGCAACCCGTCCTAAGGAAGGCCAAAGATGCTTGCGAAGGAAATAACCGAGCGACAAGTTCGCGGGGTACTTCTCCTCACTCTGACTCTCTCTTGTGTCTCGTGCTTATACGCCGCCACATGCACGACTCAATCTCAAATGACAGTCGCACAACGGGACGCACTTTCAAGCACTGCCCGAACGATCCTGTCACAAATGCAGAGCGCCGATGTTCAGGCATTGCGCGGGAACACGATTCCTGCCGTTGCAGCTAATTTTAGTGGGATCGCGGCTTCGGTCGAAAACCTGAGGCCGCTCATTCAGAGTGCCACGATTACAGTGAATAACCTCTACCTCCTCGACGCTGCAACGCAGCCCGCTGGAGCGCCCCGGACGGACTTCTACTGTGGACAACCTGTAGTTGCTCTCAATTTCACCGATTTGCCGTCGGGCATGTATGCATTGGCAATCCTCCACGCAACCGGAGTTCCAAAGCCGCAACAAATCTCGCTCATCCTCGCCAAGTCGCCGCCTGAGAAATGGATGCTCGCCGGCCTATTTGGAAAGCCAATGAACTTGCTCGGTCACGATGGCCTCTGGTACTGGACTTCGGCCCGGAAGTATTCGCAGGAAAACATGAATTGGAATGCCTGGTTCTACTATCACATCGCTACGGATCTT
The DNA here is from genome assembly GCA_963798035.1 of uncultured Acidobacteriaceae bacterium. GTDB lineage: Bacteria > Acidobacteriota > Terriglobia > Terriglobales > Acidobacteriaceae > Telmatobacter. Next base: position 12,099 of record CAWCRW010000002.1, read on the forward strand.
CTAAATCCGATCGATTCCCTCTCGAGCGCCAACCTCGAGAAGTTACAACACGAGATGGAGAGGGTGAAACCCTCAAGTCTTCCAGGATCCAATCCATTGCCGCTAACGTCACGGGGTGCAAGTTATTCTGTGAGCGCAATCGGTACGACAACGACCTTCGGCTCTCTGGATCTGGACGTTCACTACACGCCTGATGCCGCACAGGCTTCTCAACTTCGTGATCCGCCAATGGCTAGACAGCAAGTGGTGAGCCTGATGTCCGCACTTCTCGAACAGCATCCTGAGCTGCATGAGGCATTCCATGGAATCTGGGTACACGCGGATCAGGGACAGGCGACGCTGTTTGCCTTAGATCTACCGATGGAGGGAATCGGGGCGGTTCCCGCACCCGGCAAAGGACAAACACCTCAACTCGGTCAGCCCCTTCGCCATTAAGATTGGAATCGTGCCGGTTGGAAGACTGCCTACGTTGCGGAGGCGTGCGTTCAGCATTCTCATCGATACTCGATTGCCGAAGAGTTCCGGCGATATTTTGACATCGGCGTGCTGCATGGCCGGGAACGCTGCGGCAAATCCAATCTGGAGCGGACGGGCTCAGCCGTCAGTGCCTCTTGAAGTACTGGACTTCCCGCTCGTGCTGCTTGGCCTTCTCCAGCGATGAAAATGTGCCAAGATTCCGTCGTTTGCCGGTGACGGCGTCTTTCTTGCGTGAATACAAACGAAACTGGCCGGATTGTAGTTTGCGAATCATGTTTCCGTAGATGCAAGCCGCGCCAGCCAGGTCGCCTCCCAACAATATCGGCACCCGAGAAATGCTGCCGGACCCAAACCTGCTCTATAACAGTTCCGGCACAGTGTCATGCAAGTTGGTAAGAAGCGTCTGCTCAGAACTTCAATTCCAGCGCCGGCCGGTAACTGTGCGCGAGCTCAAGAGCAGCGGCCCGCTCCCGTCGCGCACCTTCCAGGTCACCCGTCGCAGCTTCCAAGCGTGCCAGTCGAACACGGGCCACGAATGCCGGGGCATCCTCATTCTTCACGGGACTCGCTAAATACTCACGAAACATTTGCGCGGCCAGATCTAAGTCCATTTTCGATTTTGCAAGCATAGAAGCGCCATTGAAGAGCGCGGCTGTCGCCTGATGGTCTGACTGTGCTGCCCTGATGCCCGTGTGGAGAGCCGCATTCATCTCGTTCCAGCGCTCGTGACGGCGATAAAAACTGGCCAGAGTCATCCATTGGAACGCAGGATGCTTGCTGGCGGCAATGGCCTCTTTCAATTCGCGCTCCGCGGTCACAAAGTCTTTGCGGGATTCGGCGGTACGCCCGCGCAACTCATGGGCTCGCGGTTGATCCACCGGATCCAGCTGGATCGCCACTTCATCGGCCTTTGCGGCGCCGCCCCCCACCACTCCTGGCGCTTCGTAATAAAACTCGCCGAGATCTGCCATTGCCGGGGCGTTCTGCGGATTCAGTCGCACGGCTTCTTCAAACTCTATGCGCGTGCGCTTGGCCAGTGAAAATGCCGACATGAAGGATGCCTGATCTGCTTTCTCTCCCAATGCGCGGCCGAGCCACATATGGTAGTCGGAATTCTGCCCCTCGAGGTTGACTGCTTGCTGGCACTCCGTTTCGGCGGCTTCCCACTGCTCCAGCGAGAAATAAACGCGGCACCGGAGGTTGTGGGCTTCTGCCGACGGGGAAGCGGATTGGAGTAAAGCCAACGCTGCGTCCGCTTCTCCGGCTTGCAGGGCCGCGATTGCTTTCCCAAAATCCTCTTGAGAAGCACCCGCTCGCAGTGGGATCAGGGTGAAGAACGAGACCAGCAAACTTGCGTGAAACATCTTTCGCGCGTTAGAACCTTGCATGGTATTTCCAGTTTGACGCTTTAGCCATGGTCGCAAGATCCTGCCTGTTGTCCATTTCAATCCGCAAGCGGTTCCGGTCAGCTTTTCCCAAGGAATACAAGCGTCACTCCCACCGCGACCAGAAGCACGCCGATCCATCGCCAGAAGGTAACGCGTTCGCGCAGGAAAGCTGCGCCGCCAAAAGCGCCTGCCACATAGCTCAGTGCGGTCACCGGAACCACAAAGCTCACGTTGTACATGGACAGGGCACCCAGCAGCGCAAAAAAGGCCATCGCCATCATAGCCACTCCAGCCCACATCCACGGCTGGCGAAGGGCGCGTAGGGTGATCTTGAGGACTTCGACCGGGTGAAAGCTTTCCGCTTCACCAACACCTTTCATCGCGCGCGAGACGCAAAGCTCGCCTCCCGTTCCTGCCGCAACAATTACCGCGAAAAGCATAAAAACCAGCATGCTACGCTTCCTCCGCAGTCTTGCGGCTGGTGGTCTGCGGGTCGGTGCGGCTTACAACAAAGACCCCAAGACAAATTACCGCGATTCCGGCCCATCGCAAAGCCGAAATCTTCTCACCGAGGACAAGATAACCAAGGAGCGCCACTACGCCATAGGCCACAGAAGAAACCGGTTGCACATAGCTGTAATCGGCCCACGAAAGCACCAGCATGTAGGCAATAAAGAAAGTGATCAGGGAGGAAATCCCCAGCCAGATCGGGATTGTGGTGAAAATCTTGAGGGCGGAATGAAGAACCTGTGCGGGGGGCCAAAGCGTCAAAGGGCTGACTTCCTTCATTCCTTTGCTGAGAAAGACGTTCCCGACCGGGCCGGCAATCACCATAATAAGGATCATCAGAAAGGTCTTCACCTGAAGCGGTTTGTGCGCGACCTCGCCGGATTCTCGTCCAATTTCAATAAGGGGTTCTGCAGGCACCTTCTCATTGTATAAAATCAGCTCCTTTGGGACCTGCCTTGGTCGATTCAAACGAGAAGGCAGCGAAAATAACGAAGATTTCACCGGTGCGAACGGGTTTTCATTCCTCGGGGAACTCAATTTAAGGTTGTAAGCTGGTTAAGCGTGTTGCCCTGTTAACCTACGTCCCAATGCGAACAGCAATCCTCGCGATATCCGCGATCCCGTTTGTTTACTATTGCATAGCTCTCTATAGCAGCCTTCGGTTCTTCCGCTCGGCAAAGTCGGCATCGAACAATTTTGTGCCCCCGGTCAGCAATCTGAAACCGGTGCGCGGCCTCGACCCTGAGGCCTATGAGAATTTCGCGAGCTTTTGCCGGCAGGATTACCCCAACTACGAAATCCTGTTTTGTGTCACCGACGAAGGCGATCCCGCCTTTCCCGTGCTCCAGAAGCTAAAAAGCGATTTTCCCCAGACGCGCATTCGCATTGTGATTGGATCTGGCCGGAATGGGACGAACGATAAAGTTTCGAAGCTGGCTCGGCTCGTAGAAGAGGCCTCCTATGAGCATCTGGTGATTAGTGACAGTGATGTCCGCGTAGAGCCGAATTATCTGCGCGAGCTCGTTGCGCCACTCCAGGATCCCCGCGTCGGTGCCGTGACCTGCTTTTATGTGCCCTCAAGCGAAACCACCTGGGTTCAGCGGCTGCAGGACGTGGGCATGCTTTCCGATTTCTACCCTGGGATCCTAGTGGCATGGCAACTCGATGGAGTGAAGTTTGCCTTGGGGCCAACCATCTGCACCACTCGCCATCATCTGCAGGAATTCGGCGGCTATCCCGTGTTGGAGAATCAGCCGGCCGACGATCTGCAGGTAGGTCGTCTGATCACGGAGCGAGGCCACGAAGTTGTGCTCTTGCCCTATGCCATTTCAACGGTCCCCGACTACAGTTCCCTGCGCGAACTGTTCTTGAAGCGCCTCCGTTGGATCACGGTCATGCGCCAGATGAGGCCCTGGGGGCATGCTGGACTCGTTTTTACTTTGGGCCTGCCGTGGTCGTTGCTGGCGGTTGCGATCGCGCCCTCGGCTGCCGTCGCTCTGACGTTCTTCGGCGGCTATCTTGTTTTTCGCTCAATTTTGACGTTGATCGTCGGTTCAATGGGGCTCAAGCAACGTGGCGTTTGGGGAAAGCTGCTCCTCATTCCAGCATGGGATGTCATCGCGACCCTGATCTGGCTCACCAGCTTTACGCGAAAATCGATCAGGTGGCGCGGGCAGGACTACCGGATCGTCAACGGCAATCTGGTCCCCGCCAAGCCGGCCGAATCCCGCCCGACCGTCAAGGTCTAAACAGACTGATGCTCCCTGCGTTTGTATCGTAAGCGCCCGACTCAACCGAGGATTGGCGCAACGGGTGTCGTCTACGTGGCCGAGCGAGTTGCCCAGGACGCTCGCGGCAGACTTCTCGAAGACCTTCAAGAGGGGGCGGCCGGCGGTTTTCGCTCTCAACGCAAGGGAACAAGCCCGGTGCCGCGCCAGCTGTTTCCATTGTGGCGCTCGATTGTCACTTGCTGAACCCCGGCCGTCCGAAACCATTCCACCACTTCTTCCTGGCTGTGGTAGTAGGCCGTTGGCGCTACCAATTGATCGAATACATTCCAGAAGTTCTCGGCAAATGTGTAATCCGAGATCGAGCACAAATAATCCGAATAAGGCAAGCGACTCTTCAGTGCGGGCTGGCTCTTCGCGGGTCCATAAAGAACTTTCAGCCCCGCATACAGCAGGATCGCCGGAGGCACGCAAAGGCAGCGGGTGACAAATCGAGGCAACCGCGACGTAATGTTTTTGCGTACGGGATCCACGAATCGTTCGATCCAGCCATTGCCTTCCTTCCCGTAGACCCATGCGGAGATGCGTCCGCCCGGCTGAAGATGGCTTGCCACTGCGTGAAATCCGTCACTCGGAACGGGAAGGTGATGAAGCACGCCGATGCTATAGGCCAGGGTGAACGGATTGTTGAACGGAAGATCCAGCAGATCGGCCTGGATGACGTGGACATTCGGCAGATCGCGGGTGTTTCGAAAGGCCGCCTCGACCGCGTCCGAAAGATCGACACCGATCACCGTACGCGCTCCGAACTGTGCGGAGAGATAGCTGTGCCGCCCCTTACCGCAACCGCCGTCGAGAACCACCTGATCCTTGAAATCCGCCGGCGTCAGGGGCGCAATCCACGCAAGAAATTCTTTCTTGTCAGCTTCTGTCAGCTTCGAATAATGAGTCCATTCGTAGCCGAACGCCGCCGCTGTCGCCTGCTGATCGGCGTTCAGATCCCTGCGCACGAAGCGCGGAATACCACGGACAATTGAAAAGCTTTGGGCACACCCCTGGCACGTCAATGTGCCTTCCATAACCTCGGCTTGTTCAACTTGCTTCTGCTGCAAAGAGAATTCTTTCCCGCATTTGCAGCAAACCAGAAAACGTAAAAGGGACGTTTTCAAATCAATCTCCAACGAAATGTTGCACTCAAAAGGTTATTGCCGTCTCCCGGCCAGGAAGATCGAAAGCATTCGAAGGTGAACCCTGGCTCAGCGGACGGCGATGCTGCAGCATCGCCAAGATCCAGAAGCAAGCAACCGCAGCGGTGACGTGTTTCAGCGAATGCCCACTGACAGAGCGGCCGAGATACCGATAAATCGAGTCATCAAAGGTCTCAAATAACTTGGCTGCCACATAAAGGCCGAAGGCAATCGCCAGGTAGCCCACTCCCGTGTACCGTGGCCCAAACAATCCAAGGATCAATGCCAGCAGGACGGGTGAAAAGAACTGCACAAAAAGATAGAATTTATAGTCTCCGTTTCCTGCGGAATTGGAGAGCATCCAGTACACAACCGAAGAGATACCCAGCAACAGCACCGGCAACAAGGCGAGGAATCCGTCCCGCAAATGTACCCGCTCCATATAAGTCACCACAACCATGGACGTGAAAGAACAGGTCATGGGTAGCAGATCCCATGGGAGTCGAGCATCCGACGGAGCCATGTGATACCAGAACGAGCCAATGCCGGTGAGCATGACCCCCGCGAAAAAGACGAGATAAGGGATACGCTCACGTTCGTCAAGAAACGCAGCTTGACTCTTCTTGCCGCCTAACCAAAGCAAGCCCCATAGTCCAACGACGAAAAATGGAATGTTCGAGAGTACATCGCCTACATGGGGAATCCCCGCCATGGTTCGGTCGTCGGCGAAAACGTGATAGTCGGCCCCGATGGGCATGCGCGGAGATAGGAAGAGGATGATGAAAGCTGCGAGTGACAGCGCGGTGATTACGGCCAGACGAGCTTGGCGAGGCCAGGTGCGCGGCTTCAGGGGTGCCAAACAGCTTTGTCCTTTCAACGTTCCGTGAAGCAGTCGTTTCGTCGTTCCTTTATGAGTATATTGCATTGAGAAATCGCTCCGGAGCGTCGGGTGCTGTCTGAAAAGTGCGTTGAAGCCCAAATTTCTGAAAATCTCTGGATTTTTGGAAGCATGCGTGCAATGAGAGCATCCTTGAACCATGCAAAAAATGCGTTCTCTTATTGGCATGATCGTGGCTGGTGTCGCAGTTGTAGCCATCCTGCTATTGGAAATTGCTGGCCACGTCGAAACGGTCGAGCGGTTAATCCCAGAACGGTGGATGCCAATGATTAACGAAAAACTCAATTTTGCCCTGATTGCGGTTGCTATTTTGATTTTTATTGCGGCCTACTTCGACCATAAGAGCGAAAAGCGCAAGCTTGCCCGCTCAAATCTGGGGAATGCAGAATCACAAGCAGGTAACGCGATCCCAGCCGGGATGCCGCCCCAACCTTCCATAGTGGCGAAACCCTCGCGCCTAACCCATAAGGTCAAATGCGTTGGCGTTATAGCTGGTGAGAAGACTGCAAAGATTGGTTTCGTCAATGTCGAGATTCCAGACCAAGAAGTCGGCAACTTCCGCAAAGCACGGTTGAAAATCCGTTACATCCTTGCCGCATCTGGCGAAGAAGTTGCAACTGTATTTCCCGCACGCTGGATTGATTCAGATGAAGACACGGTTTCTGTTGAATTTGTGCCTCGATATGCTGTGCTCGCTGTTTATATCGGCAATCGTTGGCATGGAGTAGAGACGGTGGAGGTTTTTACTCCGCAATCCGAAATTGAGTCGCATTACAGCCGCGAATTGAGGCCATTGCCAAGCACACAACTAAAGATTGAGGCAACATTGATTGGAGAAAGGAACTTGTCACTCAAGCCATTTACGGGGGTTTTGACACTCAATGAAAGTGGTGACGCATCGTTCTTGCAAGATTCAATTGAGCGCCTTGCACACTAGGCCACTTGATTCTTTCTGACATCGCCAAGAAAAATCTGCTCTATCTGTGCGGTCGATTCTGCCCCAATAATGCACTGGCAGAACATGGAATTTTCCCTCTATCGCTTTCGGATCACCACTGCCACAAAGTAAATGTGCGGATTCGGGAAGGTCGCCCCATAATTTTCCAGACATCTCGCAGTCACGGTACTCGTCTGGTAGCCATTCGCCTTCAATCCACACGGGAGTATCGTGCTCATGCTCGATCCAGCCTAAATTGTCTATGACGCGATAGGTATTCCAGTCGCTTGTCTCAAGTGAAACAAGCGCCCAAATACCAGCGAGCACAATCAAGAGGTAAGCCCAAGCAGGCAGATCGCGCTCATGTCGCGTATCACTAGCGCTCTTTTCAGGCATCTTGCCGCCCTTTCTTAATTGTCGCTAGGCTATCAATTCCGCAATCGCCCAGATATGATTTTCAATTCCCGCTTCCATGCAGGGGGTCACTCTCAGACTCGAATGGACGCGGGACCAGTTGTAGTAAGCAAACCAGAGCGCATACGCAGCTTCCAAATTCTCCCACTTCTTAGAGAATCCATTCGTGAGCCGCGTCATGCGGCGCATTCCCATCCTGATGCTTAGGTTTTGTCTTTCAATGTGCGAGGTGCAGATACGCTCCCTCTTCGGCAGGCCCATGACCGGGACTGGGACCGCCTCCACAACGTCGCCGGGACTGTACCGCTGTTCGCCCTCACGCGGCGCTGAATAAATCTTGACCAACTGTGCGAAGTCCACAATGCCCTTCAGGTACATCTTGACCGCGCTGACATAAGGCTTGAATCCATCTGTGCTCAACTGGTATCGGCTGTCTGACGTAGCGTATTTCAACTTGCCGATAAACGCATCCGTCGAACGCTGATCCCGCTTCCCAAGATGCCACGCCAGAATCATTTTGGTATGCCGCTCGATTCCAACGAAACAGTACGCATCACCGATCCCGAGCGCATTCTTTTCGTGGTCTAGCTTGTGGCCTTCTTTCTTCTGAACGAATCCCCAAATCTCATCCGCCTGCACGTCGCTGACCAGCAGATTCACAACCTTGGAGACCATCAGCGTTTTGCAGCGTTCGCCAGCCTTAACGACTAGGCTCATGATCGTATTGCGGTCCATGCCCGTAATGCGCTCCGTGCTGCGGATGCTGTTCCCTTCCAAGAGCAATTGGAGAGCGAGCACAGCGCGATCCTGAGAGATGTACATGGTATCCAGAACGCGGTTGTGTGCTTCTGTGTAGGTCTTCAGGCACTGCGGGCAGCGGAACCGGCGAAGGCCGTTCCTATGCCGCCCGAACCGCTGGCACGCTACCGTGCAGGCTTCGCACGTCATGCCGTCTACGGATTGTGCCTCATTCATCATGGGCAAAGAATACAGCAAGCGCTTGTTGTTTGTCAACGCAGTTTTTCGTAAGAGTTGAGGGTGAGCAAGGGCATCTGGCCCCCGCAGGGGGTAAGCGGCCTATGGTGGCCCGCGCAGTCGAATAATGCTTGCCGTGTTCATACTTTCCATCTTGCTTACGTACAGGAAAGCGCGAACTGCTTGCGACCGGGAATGTTGCGGAAGATCGACGGAACTTGGACGGAAGAACGGAAGGTAAACGGAACTTAGGCGGAACTTGAACGGAACTTAAACGGAAGATTTCTTTTTAAGCTATTGATTTTATTGCTTGAGTAAATCTTCCTTTTTGACGCCCATAGCAGATGCGATCCCATCCAAGATGCTTCGCTTTACGCGGCCTGTTTGACGGAATTTTCGGATGGTCTTGTCAGTGGTTTGCGCCTGTATCGCAAACTGCGTCTGATCTAATCCGTGAGCATTCATGTACGCTTCCATCTTCCTCGCCGCCGAGGGAGATACGATACTTGCGGACATGCGGGGCTCACGAGTCGGTTTCGATGGCTTCGGAAGCGACGACTGAGTTTCTTGCAGCTTTTGAGATAGATGCGAAGGTGTGTGCCCTTGCGAATAATCTCGCGTTCTCTCCCACAGAGCCTCGCGCAAACTTTCCACAATGTCGCGCTTTTGTAGACCGTGGTAAGCAAGCATTATCGACTCCGGATCAGATTCGTCCAAGCGGTCAAGCGCCGTTAAGACTCGCCCGTTTGTTCGTTCGGCAAGTCTTGAGAGCCAAATTTGATACTCCTGGTTCTGTCGGACTCGCTCAAATTGATCCGCTTCTGTATCGAAAAGCGCTATAGCATACTGGCGGATCGCCTGCAGTAGGTGCTGTCGCGCTGGAGGCGGCACAGGAGTATCGAGCGATGAATGTTTCTGGACTCGAAAGGCTGTTATCAGCGGCCAGTGCGTTTTGTCCACCTCATGCAGCGCCCGATCAATAGCTTCACAAATCAGTGTGCCGAATGGTGGGCGTCCAATAGTGCTCATTGGGATGAGCGACCATTTTACAAAAGCGCAGGGTTATTCGGCTTCTTTTCTCGGCCTTCCGCCGCCGAGGGTCTTCCTCTTGGCCGCAAGCTGGCGGAAGTAGTCAGAGCCACGCTTCGCGGTTTGGGAACCGCCTTTGCGCCCTAGAGCGGCGGCAACGGGCATCTTGGCGCTACTCAGAAGATCGTCTGTCAGCACTACGGCGGAACGCAGGAGTTCTCTACATCGCACAGCCCTCCCCTCTTGCAAGTCTGTAGTCGAGAGAATCAAATCCGCTTCCGCCAGCAGATTTTTGAGCGTGGCGAGTTCCTTGCGTGCCGATGCCATGAATCGACAATAGGAGCGTTCTCAGAAAAAAGCAAGCGGTCGCTGTTTTTTGCCGACCAAATATCCGGCCCCGGCCCGTGACCGGCGTAGCCGGGATGCACCACATCCCACTTATGTTGCATATCTACTAGAAAGAGAAGGCGTTTCGCCAAGCAATTTTTGTGTTATATTCGTAAAAAGAAGCGGTACTGTAAGCGAAAAGCCCTTTGGGCATGTCTCGCAGAAAACACAGCGTTCCATGATTTCCTACAAAAGTCTTTTCTAACAGAGGGCCCCCGCCATTAGCGGGGGCCAAACTTCTATGGACGTAGCACGGTATGAATCGCTCTTCACGAAGGGAAGAGATCAGGATCGTAAGACAGCCTTCGGTCATTTTCATCCCTTCCGCGATTCTTTAACGAGCGCGCTTGATTTCGATGCTCCCTTCATTGCTATCGCTGAGAAGACGCTCGAAGGCAAGGACGCTTGGTATTTCACACAGCCAAAATTCGAAAACAGGTATCGAAGCAAGCCTCCAAAGCTAAGAAATTATCTACAGTACACATTTTTGCGGCTAAAGGATTTGGAACAACAAACTCCCGGAACTTTCTTCGTCGAAAGCCCAGATCATAACTGGGCGTGTTTCAATTCTGGATTGCAAGACCGACATTCTGCTGACCTATTTTGCGTGTTCGAACGGTATAACGGAATAAATCCTGATGCTTCCTCAGATTGGGTTTACAGGGGCACCGAGACGGCACGTTCACCAGTTTTTCGGCTTCATTTTGGACTCACTTTACCTAAACTTGCGTCGTACTCAAGCGATAGCCAAGATTACGTTTTTAACACTGAGTACAGACTCGACACGGATATCTTCGAACACATGTTCGACCGAGCTAAGGAGCGTTCCGGCTTCCCTCCTGACGCTACAGACGAGTCGGTGAGAAACTACCTACGTGGCGCGATAGAAAATCTGATCCCGAAAATTCGCCGAAACTACAAGACTGCAATTCCGGTTTTCTATGTGGGCGAAGAGCGGATGCAATTACTCCTACCTTTTCATTCGTCAAATGGAACCGATATATCTTGTTTCTTGGTGGAGCGCGACGACGCAAACGGGTGCTATTCCATCAAAACGATTCTAGATATGGATCAGGCTTATTTTAATGCGAGATTGATAACGCGGCCTGATAGAGAATGGCTTAATCCTTGATTCTGATACCACTACCATCCCCCACCCTTCAACGCAGATTTAAGACAGTACCGAGCGTCGCGGTAGGTTGCAAAATAACCGAAAGTCACGAAACTGTGTTCTCGTACCTTGACGGTTTCCAGGCCCGGAGAACTGCACTTTTCCAGAGCGCGCGTGCGATCTTCAAAGGTGCGGGTTTTGAGCCCCTGACGCCGCTATGCTACGATCACTCAAGTAAATCGGGCTAAGTGCGAGCAATAGAAGCGTTCCCGATGACTGATTGGAATAGCATTTGTGCGGCATACTCGGATTCACAGCCAAGAGTTGGTCCCCCGAACCTGAGCGCATTCGACGGGCCACTGCGACCTTGTTGCATCGCGGCCCCGATCAACAGGGTGTCTTCCAATCGAGCAGCTGTTCTCTCGGCGCCACCCGCCTCAAAATCATCGATTTGGCCGCAGGCAATCAGCCGATCTTTTCTGAGGATCGGGATACGGTGATCGTCTTTAACGGCGAGATCTACAACCATCTTGAAATCCGCAAAACCCTCGAGGCGCGGGGCCACACCTTTCAAACCCATTGCGATACGGAGACGGTGCTCCACGCATTTCTCGAGTGGGATACCGAATGCTTTGAGCAGCTCAGGGGAATGTTCGCGGTTGCCCTTTGGACGAACTCCAGGCGCCGGCTGGTGCTTGCACGCGATCGCGTGGGCATCAAGCCGCTGTATATTGCCGAACGCGGAGACGATCTGTTCTTCGCGTCTGAATTAAAAGGCATCCTCATCCACCCGGAAATTGAGCGCCGTATTTCCCGGGAAGGTCTTGAAGCCTATCTCTCGATGAACTACGTCCCTTCTCCCTGGACCCTCGTCGACGGCATCCAGAAGCTTCCCCCAGGGCATTGGCTTGAATGGCACGAAGGCCGCATCCGCAAGCAAGCCTATTGGCAGGTTCCCGAGATTGCGCCCGTTAGAATCTCGCTGGAGGACGCCAAGTCGGAGCTTGATCGGTTGCTGGGCGAATCCATCCGCGAGCACATGATGTCCGATGTTCCTCTCGGTGTTTGGCTCAGCGGGGGACTCGACTCCTCCACCATCCTCCACTATGCTGCGCAAGCCTCAAACTCAAAGCTGCGCACATTTTCCATTTCGTTCCGCGGCCACAGCTTCGATGAGTCGACCTACGTCAGCGAGATGGTGAAGCAATACGGCACCGACCATGAACAGTTCGACCTGAATCCCGAGCAGGACCTGGAAGGCGCAATTCACGAACTCTCGTATTACTCCGATGAGCCTAGCGCAGACTCGGGCGCATTGCCTGTCTGGTTTCTCTCCAAGCTGTGCCGGGCGCATTGCACCGTGGCGTTCAGCGGGGAAGGCGCCGACGAAATCTTTGGAGGTTACCTCACATATCGTGCCAACCGGGTCGCGCAAGGTTTAAGGCGTTTGCCGTCGTCGTCGATTCGTTTGGCGCTCCGATGTCTTCGCGCATGGCCCGGCTCGAATGAAAAGATCAGCCTCGAATACAAGGTCAAACGCCTGTTGCAAGGCAGCCTTCTTCCAGCTGAACAAGGACACGTCTACTGGAATGGAACCTTTGCGCAGTCCGAAAAGCATGAGTTGCTCAAGACACCTTTGACCGGATCGTTCCTCGACATCCTCTCTCCGCTCGCATCCAGGCTGCCCGGCGACGGCATCTCTCCTTTCCTTGAGTTCGATCAGAATTACTACCTTCCCGACGACATTCTTGTGAAGTCCGATCGCATGAGTATGGCGCATTCCCTCGAAGTGCGGCCGCCGTTTCTCGACCATCGCATCATCGAGTTTGCTGCCACCCTTCCTGCCTCCCTGAAGATCCGGGGGACGGAACAGAAGTATGTTCTTAGGGAACTGATGAAGCCGATCCTCACTTCATCTATCACCCAGCGTGCAAAAGTTGGATTCGACATTCCCACGCATGAGTGGTTTCGTGGAACGCTCCGCAACCTCCTGATGGAGACACTCGATTTCGCCGAGTCGGAGTATTCTGATTTATTTCGTTTTGACACAATTCGCAATCTGACGAAACTCCACATGGATCGGAGCATCAGCATTGGCTACCATCTCTGGGGTCTTATGATTGTGTTCCTTTGGATGAAGCGATGGAAGATAAGCTCAGCACCAACTCCACAATCAAGAACGCAGATGTCCACGATTGGTTCGTGAGCCGGCGTCGCGTCCTTTTGATCGTTGGACTCTTCGCGACGGTCGTCTTTTTCGGGTGTATCCTTTCTCCGCCGTCTTTGATGGACGACGTCGACGCGGTCCAGGCGCAAATTGCGCGCAATATGTTGACCTCCGGAGACTGGGTCACCGCCCATCTTGACGGAGTTCCGTTCCTCGAAAAACCTCCGCTCATCTACTGGACGATTGCGGTTTGTTACGCGGTTTTCGGCGCGCATGACTGGGTTGCCCGCATCCCTGAAGCTGCGTCGGCGGTCCTTCTCTGCCTCGTCACTGCTGCATTTGGCATCTGGGCATTCGGAAAACGTGCCGGTCTGTATGCCGGCTTGTGTATGTCCACATGCATCGGACTATTCCTCTTCACGCGCATCTTGCTGCCCGATGCAATGCTCTCGTTCACGATCACTCTGTCTCTGTGGGCAATGCTGCGAGCCTTAGAGGAGGAAGAGCCACATCCAGGAATGTGGGTTGTCATCCTTGGGGCATGCCTCGGAATCGGCCTGCTGCTTAAGAGCTTGATCGGCGTGGTGTTTCCCATCGGAACAGGCGTCGTATACCTGCTCATCACGCGCCAGTTTTTTGCGCTGCATACCTGGAAGCGCCTTCGCCCCTTCACGGCGTTATTGGTCGTTCTCATCGTTGCCGCTCCCTGGCATATCGTGGCCACAATTCGGAACCCCCCTTACTTCAGTTTCGACATGAAAAGCATCCCAGGGGAATATCATGGTTTCGCGTGGTTCTTCTTCATCAACGAGCAATTGCTTCGATTCCTGAATCTGCGCTATCCCCGCGACTACGACACCGTGCCGCCGGTCCTCTTCTGGCTGTTTAATCTCATCTGGTTGTTTCCGTGGACCGTGTATCTTCCCGAAGTGTTCAAGCTCTCCTACCGTCCCGTGGACCGCGCCGGAAGGACCCGCCTCCTCGCCGTCTGCCTCATCGCATTTGTGATGGTGTTCTTCACCTTCTCTACGACGCAGGAGTATTACTCCATGCCCATTTATTCGGGGATGGCGTTGCTTCTCGGTTCCGCCATGACGCGGGAAAGCCGGTACCTTCGCATCGGAAACAAGGCACTGGCGGTACTCTGTGCGATTGCCTTCCTTGCTGCAGCGTCCATTTTGTTCGCCGTCCGCAACGTTCCGACCCCGGGCGATATTTCGCAGGCTTTAAGCAATAATCCCTCCGCCTACAAGCTCTCCCTGGGGCATATGGAGGACCTGACGATTCCTTCGTTTGCATATCTTCGCTTGCCGCTTGCCCTGGCGGCAGGGGCTTTTCTAATCGGAGTGATCGGCACGATACGGCGCTTCTCGAAGAGTTCTTACTTCGTCATCGCGATCATGATGGTTGTCTTCATCCACGCCGCGCGCGTGGCCATGGTTACGTTTGACCCATATCTTTCATCTCGCCCGATGGTGCGTGTGCTCGAGCGTTCGCCTCAAGGGGAACTGATTCTCGATCATCATTACTTCTGGTTTTCGTCCGTCGTCTTCTACACCAATCGCCCCGTGGTCTTGCTCAACGGACGATATTTCGGCATGGTCTATGGCTCGTACGCTCCAACGTCCGCTGATCCTTTTATCAATGACACTCAATTCCAGCGTCTTTGGCTGACGCCCGCGCGCTTTTATCTTTTCGCGAGAGCCACACGGCTCGACGAGTTAGGCGCTCTCGTCGGTAAAGACCACCTGGTCACCGTCACCGCCAGCGGTGGCAAGCTTCTGCTCACGAATCACCCAATCGCAAGCCCGGGTGGCAAGTGACTACAGTTGGCTGCCACCCGAGATCTGCTTAGGACGTGGCGCGAAAGGCAAGGATTGACAGGTTTGAAGATAGAAGCAAGGCGCGCCGCCCGCAGAGAGTGCGCTGGAAGGTCTGTCGGGGCGTCTCGAATCTCGACCAGGGCCATCGGGAATAATGGATTCGGCTGAGATAAAATGCTATCCTATTGAATGGTAAGATTTTATTTCTGGATTTCCGCAACTTTTGCGGCTTTACGCGGTCAATCTTTGTAGGAATTCCGTCTACATCTTTGACGCTCTTCGTTCGGCCAATCTGAATACGTTGGGAGACAACATGAGAATAGCCATTCTAGGTGGCGATGGTTACTGCGGTTGGGCAACGGCCCTCTATCTTTCGAGCAAAGGGCACACAATCGCAATCGTCGACAACTTTGTGCGCCGCCAATGGGATTTTGAACTTGGAGTCCAGACCCTGACTCCCATCCGCCCGCTACCCGAGCGGCTCATGGTGTGGCAGCAGCTGACCGGCCGCTCGATCGAGACGTTCGTCGGCGACGTGACCGACTACGAATTCCTTGCCTCCATGATCACCTCATTCAAGCCGGAAGTTATCGTGCACTTTGCCGAACAGCGCTCGGCGCCCTACTCGATGATTGACATGAAGCACGCCGTATTCACGCAAGTGAATAACGTCGTCGGTACTCTGAATTTGCTCTTCGCCATCCGCGAACTGGCTCCGGATTGTCACATCGTAAAACTTGGCACGATGGGCGAATACGGCACCCCGAATATCGACATCGAAGAAGGCTTCATCACCATCAACCACAATGGCCGCAGCGACACGTTGCCATTCCCCAAGCAGCCCGGCTCGTTCTATCACCTGTCCAAGGTCCACGATAGTCATAACATCACCTTCGCTTGTAAAATCTGGGGACTGCGCGCAACTGACTTAAACCAGGGCGTCGTCTACGGCACAGTTACCGACGAAGTACAGATGGACGAAGCTTTGATCAACCGCTTCGATTACGACGACGTATTTGGCACCGTGCTGAATCGCTTCTGCGCCCAGGCGGCCATTGGCGTTCCTCTCACGGTCTACGGCAAGGGCGGCCAAACCCGCGGCTTCCTCGACATTCGTGATACTGTGCGCTGCATCGAGATTGTTTGCCTCAATCCCGCCGAACGTGGAGAGTTCCGCGTATTCAACCAGTTCACTGAGCAGTTCTCTGTGCTTGAGCTTGCCAAGTTGATCAAGGAAGTTGCCGGCGAGCTCGATCTCAAGGTACAGATCGATCACTTGCCCGATCCACGCGTTGAGGCCGAAGCCCACTACTACAACGCCAAGCACTCAAAATTGACCGACCTTGGTCTGCAGCCGCATCTGCTTTCCGACTCGCTCGTCAATTCGCTCATTAACATTGCAGTCCGCTACCGCGATCGCATCGATCCTGCAATGTTCGCTCCCCAGGTCAACTGGCGCGTAGGGCGCAATCCGCGACGCACGGTGAGCGCCTTGCGGCCTGAACTCGCGACCAAGGAACCTCGGTAGTTCGAGGCGCACTATCCTCTATGCCGCTCTGCCACTGGACACCGCCGGGGGTAGAGCGGCAATTCATTGCAGTTTCGCCCGGTTCCAGGCGCGCAGATCTCCTGGAAACCTGTTTCCCCCCCAATCAGCTCCTTTGAAATCGATACAATCCAAGGGCATTTGTGCGGCATAACGCTCTTATGCATGCATCTCGCATTTTGAGATGCAAATTCCGCCCTATCTATCTCACGGACACCCCCAAGAGCGCCGTCGGCGTTCGATCCCTCCAATTCCTGAATCCAACTTTTAGTTGATCTCATCTCTAAGAAACCGTAGTCTTCGCGGCTTCCCCAAAAGCCAACACATTTACTTCGCACGAACTTTGCGTTCTATGGAGAACGAGATGGTCGTACTGCATAAACAGAGGTTAGGAACGATCGTCCTCTATTCCGCCACGTTGGCCGTTTCTGCTGGTTTGCTGCTAGGCGCCGGCTTGCTCTCAGGCTGCGGCAAGATCGAGGCCTCGGCTCGTTCCGCACCGCCGCCCGCAATGCCTGTCACAGTCGTCAAGGCAGATCAACGGGATGTGCCCGTGACCGGCGAGTGGGTTGGAACGCTTGACGGTTACGTCAACGCGCAGATCCAACCGCAAGCAAGCGGTTACCTGGTTCGCCAGAATTATCGTGAAGGATCTCTGGTTCAGAAGGACCAGGTGCTTTTCGAAATCGACCCGCGCCCATTCGAGGCAGCTCTTCACCAGGCCGAGGGGCAACTTGGTCAGGCGCAAGCGCAACTCGGCCTCGCGCAGATTAACGTGAATCGCGACACTCCCCTCGCTGCAGCGCGTGCGATCGCCAAGAGTCAACTGGACAATGAGATTCAGCAAAAATCGCAGGCCGAAGCCGCGGTGGAGTCCGCGCAAGCCGCAGTCGACACCGCGAAGCTGAATCTCAGCTTTACGCAGGTGCGTTCTTTGATTACGGGTGTGGCCGGGCAGGCGACGACCCAGGTCGGAAACCTCGTAGGCACGCAGTCCGTGCTGACTTCGGTGTCCCAGCTCGATCCCATCAAGGTCTATTTTTCCATCAGCGATAGCGAATATCTTGCACTTGTCCAGCGCTCTCGCGAGGGGGGCAGCGATCTGCTCCACGGTGCTTCGGCGATTCCTCTGTCCCTGACCCTGTCCAATGGCGAAGTGTACCCGTACAAGGGACATATCGCGTTCGTGGATCGTCAGCTAAACGCGCAGACCGGAGCGATTCGAATCGCTGCCGCTTTTCCGAACCCCGGTAACATTTTGCGCCCAGGTCAGTTTGGGAGAGTGAGAGCGGAAACCGAGGTGGTGCACAATGCGATTTTGGTGCCGCAAATTGCAGTTACCGAATTCCAAGGGATGCAGCAGATCTACACGGTCGGGCCGAATCAAACCGCTCATGTGAACACGGTAACCCTGGGCCCACAATTGGGAAACAGCCAGGTGGTTGAAAGCGGTCTTTCCAGCGGCTCACTCGTCATTACCGACAACCTCCAGAAGCTCCGCGAAGGAGCGCCCGTCAGCCCGCATCCCGCGGTGGCTTCGACTGCAAGCTCCGCTCAGACGCCGCCGGCAGGCAGGTGATTCATGTCAAAGTTTTTCATCCGCAGGCCCATCGTGGCCATTGTCATCGCGATCGTCACTGTGGTTGTCGGCGTGGTCTCGCTTCTCACGCTGCCCATCTCCCAATTCCCGAATATTGTTCCCCCTGAAATTCTCGTAACCGCTACATACCCCGGTGCAGATGCCAAAACTGTCAGCCAGGCGGTATCGACGCCGCTAGAGCAACAGATGAATGGCGTCGACAACATGATTTACATGAGTTCCGTCAGCGCGAATAACGGCGTCGTTCAGCTGTTTGTCGACTTTGACGTTAAGACCGATCCCAATATTGACCAGGTGCTCGCCCAGTTACGCGTCGATCAAGCGCAGTCACAGCTTCCTGCACAAGTCACCACCGCCGGCCTTACCGTGCAAAAGGCGCTCACGTCGCCCCTGATGCTGGTTGCCGTCGACTCACCCGGTGGAAAGCTAAGCCAGGACTTCCTTACCAACTACGCGATCATCAATCTGCAGGATCAGATCGCCCGCGTGAAGGGCGTCTCGCGCGTACAGGTCTTTGGCGGTCAGTATGCTCTGCGCGTTTGGGTGCAGCCAGACAAGCTTGCCAAGCTTGGCGTCACAGCGCCCGAAGTGATCGCGGCGATTCAGACGCAAAATAACGTGAATCCGGCCGGACAAATCGGCGGAGAGCCTATTCCTCATGGCCAGCAGTTCACTTACACGGTTCGGACGCAGGGACGTCTTGTCACTCCCGAAGAATTCGGCAATATCATTTTGCGCGCCAATCCGGATGGCTCTATCCTGCATCTGCGCGATGTCGCGCGGATTGAGCTCGGCGATCAGGCATATACCATCTCAGGCCGATACAACCAGGCGCCCGCGGGCGTCATGGCCATCTATCAGCTCCCCGGCTCGAATGCAGTCGAGACCGCTGCTGCCGTTACGCAGCGCATGAAGGAGCTCTCGGCGACTTTCCCTCCGAGCATCTCCTACAGCATTCCGCTGGATACAACCAAGGCCGTCACAGCCGGTATTCGCGAGATTCTTTTCACTCTTTTTGAAGCGCTTGGCCTGGTAGTGATCGTCGTGTTTGTCTTCCTCCAGGGCTGGCGCGCCACTCTCATTCCGTTGCTCGCCGTTCCTGTCTCGCTCGTGGGAACTTTCATTATTTTCCCGGCGCTTGGATTCTCCATCAACACGCTGTCGCTGTTCGGGCTCGTGCTGGCCATCGGCCTCGTCGTCGATGACGCCATTATCGTTGTCGAGGCAGTCGAACACCACATCGACGAGGGTTTGGATCCAAAAGCCGCCACCGAAAAAGCGATGGAAGAAGTGGGCGGGCCGGTCGTTGCGATTGCTCTTATTCTCGCCGCGGTGTTCATCCCAACAGCGGCCATCCCGGGCATCACCGGCCGGCTGTATCAGCAGTTCGCCGTCACGATCGCGATCTCGGTACTTATCTCCGCGTTCAATGCCCTCACGCTCTCTCCAGCGCTTGCTTCTTTGCTTCTCAAGCCGCGGCAAGAAGGTCGCAAGAAGAGCTTACTCGAAAGAGGGTTCGCGGCTTTCAATCGATTCTTTGGCCGCACAACCGATGGCTTCATCGACGTCTCGCGCGTCCTGATTCACAAGTCCACCTTTGCCATGCTCGGTCTGGTGCTCGTTGGAGTCCTGGCGGTCTACCTTGGCAGCCGGTTGCCCGGCGGGTTCATCCCCACCGAGGACCAGGGCTACATGTTCCTGGCTCTTCAGCTTCCCGATGGAGCTTCGGCGCAGCGTACCGACGCTGCAGAACAGAAGATCACCGCAGCCCTCCTGAAGACGCCCGGGGTCGCGGGCGTCATAGCCGTCACCGATTTTTCGCTCCTGACGCAGGTGCAGAGCACCAATGCAGGCTTCTTCTTCGTGAACCTGAAGCCGTGGGAAGTACGAAAGACAAAGCAGGAGCAACTGGAATACCTCCAGGGGAGCATCCAGAAGCAACTGGGCGGAGACCCCGACGGAATCGCGTTTGCGTTTCCACCGCCTTCCATTCCTGGTATCGGAACCTCCGGTGGCGTCACCATGATCCTCGAAGATCGTTCCGGTTCCGACGATCCTACGGCTCTCACAAAGAACGTTTTTACATTTCTCGGTGCTCTCTCCAAGCGTCCTGAAATCGCTGCCGCGATACCGTCTTATCAGCCTGCGGTGCCGCAGCTCTACGTCGACGTTGACAAGGAGAAAGTTCTGCAGCAACAGGTCGACCTCTCCAATGTCTACACCACAATGCAGACCTTCATGGGCGGCTACCTCGTCAACTACTTCAATCGCTTCGGTCGCCAATGGCAGACCTATGTGGAGGCGGAGGGAACTTCCCGCACGAATATTGCGAACATCGACCAGTTCTACGTGCGCAGCGCCAACGGGGGTCAGGTTCCTCTCAGCTCGCTCGTCAAGGTCTCTCGCATTACCGGCCCTGAGTTCATCTACCGCTTCAACGAATTCAACGCAGCCCAGCTAAATATCACCGGCGCTCCCGGGTACAGCTCCGGCCAGGTCAGAAAAGCGCTTGAGGAAGTCTTCCAGCAGACGATGCCGCCGACCGCCGGCTTCGATTACTCGGGCATGTCATTCCAGGAGCAACAAGCAGAAAAGGGTGTGCCATCCTGGGCCGTCTTTGGCCTCTCGCTGGTTTTCGTGTTCCTGATTCTCGCTGCCCTCTATGAGAGCTGGACCTTGCCGTTCAGTGTTCTGCTCAGTACTCCTGTCGCCATTCTCGGCGCCTACGTCGCACTGCATCTGCGATCGTTCGAGAACGATATTTTCGCGACCATCGGGCTGGTCATGCTGATCGGTCTTTCGGCTAAAAACGCGATCCTCATCGTCGAGTTCGCCAAATTGAACTACGAAAGCGGCCAGAGCATTTGTGAAGCCGCGCTCAATGCGGCCCACCTGCGCTTCCGTCCGATCGTGATGACGGCTCTGGCTTTCATCGTCGGCTGTTTGCCGCTTTGGACCGCGACCGGCTCCGGCGCTGCTTCCAGGCGGATCCTCGGCACCGTGGTTGTCGGCGGCATGACGCTTTCCACAGTCATGGGCCTGATCTTTATTCCCGTCACCTTTGCCGTGGTGGAGTACCTCTCACATCGCTTCGTCCGAGGAGGCAAAGGCACGACCATGGATTCGACGCACGGCATCTGCGGACCGCCGGCAGAGCCGGAGCCCGCGATTGCGCGGGCACAGACAGAGGGAGGTCAGGCATGAATCGTCGAACCCGCCACTCCCGTGCCAGCCTGTTCCTCGTCGTTGGCGTCGCACTCGCTTTTCTTGCCGGATGCAAGGTCGGTCCGAATTACGTCCGGCCTAACTACACAGCGCCGCCCGCATTTCGCGGCGCCGACGAATCGACAATTACGACCGATCCTAAAACTTCGCTCGGCGACGAGCAGTGGTCGACGGTCTATCGCGAGCCCGAGCTTCAAGACCTGATCCGCAAAGCGCTGGCCAACAACTACGATGTGCGCATTGCGGCGCAACGGATCCTTGAGCAGCAGGCTCAGGTTCGAATCACACGTTCGCAGCAGTTTCCAAGCATCAGTGTCGGTGGCACAGGCATCGGCGCCACGCTGCCTTCTTCCCTGGGCACCCAGATTCCGAGTCCTCTGGTCGACGGGTCCTTCAACGTATCGGCCGCCTGGACACCGGATTTCTGGGGGCTCTATCGCAGGCAGACCGAGGCTGCCCGGGCGCAATTGCTGGCCCAGAACTGGGCCCAGCGCGCAGTCCGTCTAACCCTCGTCCAGGAAGTGGCCACCGACTATTTCGCAATTCGTGCACTCGATCGCCAACTCGAGATCACAAAGGAAACCCTCAAAGCGCGTCAGGATTCGGTCGATCTCACCAGAACTCTCGAGAGCGGCGGCTCCGTGCCTCTCTCCGATGTGCGCGAGGCAGAACAACTCCTCTATACCGCTTCGTCGCAGGTTCCGCAGCTTGAGCAGCAAATTCAACAGCAGGAAAATGCGCTCGCTTTTCTTCTCGGCGAGAACCCCGGACCGATCGCGCATCAGGATCCCAACGCGCTTATTCCCCCGCCTCAGGATCTACCCACGGGTCTGCCGTCGCAGCTCCTGGAGCGGCGGCCCGACATTCAACAGGCGGAAGCGACCCTGATTGCCGCTAATGCGCAGATCGGCGTCGCACGCGCACAGTTCTTTCCCAACCTGGCGATCAGCGCATCCGGCGGTGTGGGTGGCGATAGCTTGTCGAGCATCTTCGACCCTGCCGGCAAGACGATCTATGGCCTCGGCACTTTAACCCAGCCACTCTTTGAAGGCGGCAAACTTCGTGGACAGCTGCAGCTCTCGCAGGAAACCAAGCAGGAGATGGTGCTGAATTATCAAAAGACCATCGCCGGCGCGTTCCGTGACGTTTCCAACGCCTTGATCGCTCTGAACAAACAGCGCGCCAATCGCGAGCAGCAGGAATTGCTCGTCGCAGCAGCACAGGACGCCACGCGCCTCGCCAGGATTCGCTATCAGGGGGGATCCACGGGATATCTCGAAGTCCTTACAACAGACTCCAACCTCTACACGGCCCAGCTCAATCTCGTCAGCGCGCAACAGGCCGAGGCACTCACGCTGGTGCAGCTCTACAGCGCGCTCGGGGGCGGCTGGCAATCCTGAAACGCTTCGGCGGTTTTCGTTGTCCCGATGTCCAGGTAAGCTCCGCGGGGCTGAGCCTCCTTCTCTGCGAGCGTCGTCGAGAGAACAACAACTCCTCTCTAATCTGAACGAGCACGCGGGGTCGTCTCTCCTCGTGCTAATCCATCGAATGCCCATCCCACACTCACCGTTCCTCGGGTGGCTACTCTCGGCGAAGAGCATACGAACACGGCATTCCATAAGATTGGGAAACCGATTACTTTGCTTCCTCAAGCAAAGCCGAAATTGGCTCTGGTTTTCGCTCAAACGTATAACTAAAGGGATTTTTCCCGGAGGAAATACGCGACTACGGACTGTAAACAACTCAAAACATTTCCATTGACAAACATGTATCGAGGGCGTAAAAACACTGACGCTGTAGAAAACGATTGCTGGGGCGTGTCATAATCTGCCGCGCACCTCCCGCTAAGGGCTGTGCGCAGACGGATCCTATGGTCCGTACCTGAGAACAACTGCACTTGCGATCAATCCCAGATCGGATCTGGGTGTGCAAGAGGAAAGCGAACGGGCTTTTTAGATGAGCGCGCGCAATGGACAAGTCAGCGCGCGCCGGCCACGGAAGAGTTGAATGGGGCCTGCGTTCGATAAGGCGCGGGAAAAATCATGATCAATGATCCGGAGTAAGAAGCGGATCGATTGCTGGCCTCGGGAAAACCATCGTTCGGGAACCAAGAAAATGTTGGCAGTGAAGGCGACCAGAAGAGATTTGATTTCCTGTGGAGAAGTTCCACCGGAAAAGGCAGTTGCATGATGGGCAGTGGAAGATTGGCTGCACCTATGCTCTCGCTTCCGTAGAAAATCAGGACACGCAAAGAAAAACACGGGACTGAGGAAGTTCGACCAATCGAGTAAGCGTTTGCTCAGGAGGCAAACTTATGAACTGTTTTAGATTGCATGAGTCCCCCGCATTGCAACGCATTGTGAGGAGGACCATCAGACGATCCGGGCTGGCATGGATTGCGTGCTTCGCGCTGCTTTTCGCAATGCCCAGCCGGTCTTGGAGCCAGGACAACGCAACAGTAAATGGAACCGTGGAAGACGCATCCGGAGCACTGGTCGCCAATGCCCAGGTCTCGCTCACCAGTTCGGCGACCGGACAAGTTCGCGATACGGTGTCGAATAGCGCCGGCGCCTACCGGTTTGCCAATCTAGGCACTGGACACTACACGCTTACCGTGACGGCACAGGGTTTCCAGAAATTCACAAAAACGGACATTGTAGTCAATGTCGCGCAAACTCTCGAAGAGAACATCTCGCTGGCCGTGGGAAGCCAGGCGCAGACGGTGACCGTGGCGGCAGATGCTCTGCAAGTACAGACAGAGACCAGCGAGGTGAGCACACTCATCAGCGGCCAGCAGGTTTCAGAACTTGCAACCAACGGACGCAACGTAACCGCGCTTGCCGCCCTGGGCTTGGGCGTGTCGAACAACTTGCCGCCTTTTAGCGGCGTCAACGCTCTGACCTCGGCGAATGGCATCAGCTTCAACGGGACACGCTCAGAACACAACATCTACCTGCTGGATGGAGCCGAACAGAACGATCGCGGGTGCGGCGGCTGTTTCATGAATCTGCCCTCACAGGATGCGATTGCCGAATTTCAGACTCTCGATAGCAATTACTCACCCGATTACGGCATCGGCTCCGGCGGAACGATCGTCATGGTGCTGAAGTCAGGCACGCACAACTATCACGGAGAACTTTACGAGTTCAACCGGAACACGGCTTATGACGCCGACGATTATTTCAGCAAAACATCGCCCGAGTTCAAACTGAATGAACCAGGCGGCAATATCGGCGGCCCACTGTGGATTCCACATGTGTACAACGAGAATCGCAGCAGAACATTCTTCTTCTGGAATGAAGAGTGGCGGCGATTGATTCAGGGCAGCACGCCTTCCATTGACAACACGATTCTGGCCAGCAATTTCCCAACAGCCGGCGCACCGTTGGCCTACACCGTTCCGGTCGGAGGGCCGACCCCGATCGTACCCTGCAACCCGAATGCGGCCGGTGTCTGCCAGATCGATCCAGCCAAAGCGGCAATCTATGCGGCTGACGGATTGACCCCGGGAAAGCCGTTTCCGGGCAACGTTATTCCCGCCAACCTGATCGACCCGAACGCCGTCCTCGAAGTGAACGCGGGGACCTTCCCTAAGCCAAATTACAACGGTGGCACGCAGTACATCGCGTCCATCCCCCAGCCGACCCAAGTCCGCGAAGATGTAGTGCGCATCGATCACGCCATCAACAGCAAGTTTCAGTTGATGGGTCATTACCTGCACGACACGCTTCTGCAAAACTATTTCCCGCCCTTGTGGGGCGACAGCACGTATCCGACCGTGGGAACGGTCATGACCAACCCTTCCTATACCGCTGTGATCAAGCTGACACAGACGTATAGCCCTAACCTGCTCAATGAAACAGGAATCTTTTACAGCGGCAATAAGATCACTCTGACACCCATCAACGGTGCAGGCGCGGACTTCCACCAACCGAGCGGCTGGACGGCCACAAGCTTCTTCCCGGTCGGCGATGCCGCTACCAACGATATGCCTGAAATCGATCTGCAGGGTTCGCCGTTGAATGTCAACTGGAGCGAAAGCTACTATCCATGGAGGAACGGCTACGAAGGATTTGAGTACCGGGACGATCTATCCTGGACCAAGGGCCGGCATCAGTTGAAGTTCGGTTTCAGCCTCTTGCACGACTACAAAAACCAGCAGCTTCAAGCCAACACGCAGGGGACCGCGGTCTTCAACTCGAGCAACTTTTCCGGCGACTCGTATGTCAATTTCATGCTCGGGGACGCCTCCAGCTTTACGCAGTTGCAATACCTGTACAACAAACACTGGGTTAACAACAACTACGGGGCATACTTCAACGACAATTGGCACGTGACGCCTCGGTTGACCCTCAATCTTGGACTCCGCTACGACGGATTGCCGCATGCCTTCGAGCGGTATAACCAGTTTTCAAATTTCGTGCCTGCTGACTATCTCACTGCGCTGGGCAATCCTGTCACCGCGGCCGGAACTCTGACCCCTTCTTCGTTGAGTACCTTCAATGGCCAGCAGTTTTATCTCAACGGCGTCGAGTTAGCCGACACCAATGGCTTCCCGCGTGGAAATGTCAAAAACTATTACGATACTTTCCAGCCAAGAATTGGTTTTGCGGACGATATGTTCGGAAACGGGAAGACTGTTCTCCGCGGCGGGTTCGGTATGTTCTTTGAGCGTGTCCAAGGCAACGACGTCTACAACGCAGCCTTGAATCCGCCCTTTGCCTACCAGCCCTCCGCCAACAACGTTTACTTCTCCAACCCCTTCACCAGCGCCTTGACAGGAGCGACCACAACTCAGTCCTTCCCGTCGACAATGACGAATATCAAGTACAACTATCCGCCTCCAGGGACAGCTGACTTCAGCCTGGGAGTACAAAGGGAGCTGGCGCCATCGGTGATTGCAGTCGTGCAGTATGTTGGCTCCATCGGCTGGGATCAGAACGACGACCGGCAGATCAACACGTTGCCTTTGGCAGATG
Source organism: uncultured Acidobacteriaceae bacterium (assembly GCA_963798035.1). Taxonomy (GTDB): domain Bacteria; phylum Acidobacteriota; class Terriglobia; order Terriglobales; family Acidobacteriaceae; genus Telmatobacter. Next base: position 38,479 of record CAWCRW010000002.1, read on the forward strand.
CCAGCAACTCCGCAAACCCGTATGACAATCGGGAAGGCGTGGCCAATGGATCGCTGAACGCCAACCTTTACCGCAACTATCCTGGCTTCAGCAGCATTAACCAGGAGGAGAACGAGACCAACTTCGATTACCACTCACTCCAGGCCGGCGTGCGCTTTGAGAATAGGCACGGGCTAACCACGCAACTTGCCTACACCTGGTCTCACAACATCTCCGAGGTGAGCAACGATCTCAATGGGCTCTCCAATCCTTATAACGCGAAGTATGACCGCGGCTCGGACACTTCGTTCGATCGGCGGCACATCTTCAATGCGAGCTACGTCTACGCTTTTCCGTGGTTCGCGAACAGCTCAAGCCTCCTCGCCCATGAACTCCTCGGTGGCTGGCAGATCTCCGGCGTAACGGTCGCGGAAGAGGGAGTGCCTCTGTACGTCACCTACACCGGGTCCGACGTTGTCGGGCTTGGGTGCTGCTTTACCAACCGACCTAACCAAGTTTCCAAAGTGACCTACCCCAAGAAGGTTGGCGCATGGTTCAGCGCCAGCTCGTACGCGGATCCGATTGCTCCGTGGGCGGGCGGCCCGAATCAAGGCTTTGGCAGCGCCGGAAGGGACTCGGCCGTGGGACCGGGAATCTTCAACTGGAATCTGTCTCTGTTCAAGAGCATCCCCATTACTGCTCACGAAGGACCGAGAATCGAGCTTCGATTCGAGTCCTTTAATACCTTCAACCACGTGGATTTCCAAGGCATCGATACTGGGTCCCACGACTCGAACTTCGGAGCGGTCACCAACGACTACGGTCCGCGCACGATGGAGCTTGGCGGCAAGTTCATCTTCTGATTTGTGGTCTCTACCTCCCGGCGCGGCAGGCACTTCTCCTGCCGCGCCATTTTTTCGTTTCCTGCGAAGGTTGCGGTACACATCGGGCGTAGATGAGAATGCAAACGGGGAGAATGTATGAAGCCGCTTGGAATGTGGATGGTTGCGATCAGCGTCGCATGCACGGCTGCGCATTGCCAGAGCAGACTCTCTGCCAAGGCCGACACCGAGCGGCAACAAGCGGTTACTCTCGAGCAACAGGGAAACATCCCAGAAGCGGAAGCGGTTTGGCAGAACTATATCGTTACCAATCCCACGGACTCCGAAGCCTTCGCGCACCTCGGTTTTCTTGAAGCCCATGAAGAACATTACAAGGAGGCGGTCCCTTACTACCGCAAGGCACTCGCTCTGAATTCGAAAATCCCCGGACTGCGGCTCGATCTCGGGCTTGCCCAATTCAAAAGCGGCGATCTGCAAGGATCCATCCGGACCTTCCAGCTCTTGCTGCAAACTGTGCCCAAGGCTTCACCGGATGCGCTGCGGCTGGCGACCTTGATCGGTCTCGCGCACTACGGTCTGGGGCAATATGCGGAAGCGGTCCCCTACCTGAAGCAGGCCACCGCGTCAGACCCGCAAAATCTGCCGTTTCGGCTGGCATTGGCGCACAGTTGTTTGTGGACGAAACAGTACCAATGCGTTCTCGATGTGTATCACGAGATCGTGACTCTGAATGCAGAATCTGCGGAAGCGGATATGCTGGCTGGCGAAGCGCTCGACGAGATGAAAGACAAGTCAGGCGCCGCTCAGCAGTTTCGTGCCGCCGCCAAGGCCGATCCCAAAATGCCGAATGTCCATTTCGGCCTGGGGTATCTGCTTTGGGGGCTTCTGAAATTTGACGAGGCAGCTGCCGAATTCCAGGCAGAACTTGACAATAATCCAGCGCATGCGCAAGCTCTGACCTATCTTGCAGACTGCGACATCCAACTCGGACACCCTGAAATCGCGACCCCGCTGTTGGAGAAGGCGATTCTGATTGATCCAAAGATTGAGCTGACGCATCTCGACCTCGGGATTCTCGAAAGCCAGGCAGATCGAAAAGACGATGCGCTCCGCGAATTGAAAACTGCCGAGCGGCTAAATCCCGCAGATCAAACTGTGCATTGGCGCCTGGCGCGTTTCTACAAGGGGATGGGTCGGAATACGGAGGCAAAGATAGAATTCGACAAGACGCGCAGCCTGCAGAAGGCCGCAGATCAATCCGTCTTCAATAAGCTGCATCAGGCGCAGGAAAAAGGCGATCCGGCGCAGAGAGCTTCTGAGCCGGAGAACCATAACCCGTAGAAACGCATGAGACCCGCGGGTAATGCGGACAGCTTCTTCAGGGCTTCTTGGTCGAGCCGAAGCCGGGCAATTGCGTGGCGACGACTCCCGCCCCTTCGCGCACCGAGTAAAAGCGATCCGCAACGAGATTCGTGAGCGTCTCTGTTATGCCATCGGGCCAGAATATCTCCGCTTTATCGACGCGGGCGTGATCGCCGAGCCCGAAGTGGATCCGTAGATCGTGCTGCGACAGGTAGCTACCCCCGCTGAACACTTCACCGAGCTGCACCAGGTCACCGGCGCTGGCGCGCACCCGCGCATTCAACGCAAGACGATTGCATTTGGTCCCCTCAAGCTGAAAGCTGATCCAGTGATTCTGCGCTGAACCTTCGGGGCGCAGAATCATCGGTTGACCCTTGAGGTTCTCAATGACCGCTTCGAGCCTGCCGTCGTTGAAAAGATCGCCGATGGCCATGCCGCGACTTACCTGAGGAATTTGGATTGCAGCGCCAGCCGTCTGACTGAAATCTTCGAATCTGCCATTGCGCAGATTGTGGAACAGGAGCTTGGGCTCAAGATAATGCAGGTCAGAGCGCATCTCATCCACTTGGGGATAAACGTGTCCATTGACAATAAGAATGTCTTGCCAGCCATCATTGTCGAAGTCGACAAACGCGTCACCCCAGCCAACCGAGCCACGCGTGCCGCGCCCAATGCCCGAAGGGACCGAGACATCGGTGAAGTTCATGTCGCCGTCGTTGCGATAAAACGCCGCATACTCATTGTCGAAATGCGAGATCAGCACTGACATGCGCCCGGTATGAAGGTAATCCCCGACGGCGATGCCCATGTTGGCTTGGCGTGCGCCGCTTTCACTCAAGCCCACCCCCGATGTGAAGCCAACTTCCTCAAAGGTTCCCTTGCCATTGCCCTGATAGAGATAATTGGGCTGGCCATCGTTGGTGACAAACAAATCGAGCTTCCCTCGATTGGCTAGGTCGCACCAGATTGCTGTAAGACCATAACGATGCTCCTCGTCGGAGACACCTGCCTTCTTCGAGACATCGGAGAAGGTGCCGTCGTGATTGTTGTGGTAGAGATTGTCGGGTGAGCCTTTAAGTCCGCGCGGCCCGCATTGCACATCGATGCCCATGTATTTGCAGATGTCGGCAGAGCCAAAGGCTGCCATGTTGTGCAGATCGAAGTCGACGTAGTGCGAGACGAAAAGGTCAGCCCAGCCATCCTTGTCGTAATCTCCGAAGGCTGCGCCCGTGGCCCACATATGATCACCGGCTAAACCGGCCTCCTTTGTCACATCGGTAAACGTACCGTCTCCGTTGTTGCGGTAGAGGACGACGCCGCCAAAGCAAGTGACGAGCAGATCAGGCCAGCCATCATTGTTGTAGTCCCCGACGACCGCGCCCATGGCCCAGCAAGGATAGCCCACGCCGGTTTTGTCGGTGACGTCGGTGAATGTGCCATCGCGGTTATTGTGGTAGAGAGCGCTGCGCGCCTTCTCTCCACGTTCTGCCATCTCCACGCTCTGCGCGTTGGTGAAATAAATGTCCGGCCATCCATCGCGATCGTAGTCGATAAGAGCGACGCCACCGCTCATCGATTCGACAATGAATTTCTGCTCCGGGCTCGAGAAGTGCTCGAAGTGAATTCCGGTCGATGGGGTAATGTCGACGAGTTGTGGGTAGCCGGCGGTGGCAGCTCGCGGCGGCGGAGTGGCAGCAACCTGGGGCCGGAGAGTTGGAATTTCGCTAGAAAATGCGAGGAGCACGCAAAAAACAATGCTGCGCGTGCGCGGAACCGTAAGGTTCGAGCCTCTTGCGTTTTCCTGAATGCAGATGCGCACTCTCCGATTCTAGTAGCTGAGATCGATCACGTTCATCGAATAAGTTTCGAAGCATGCCTAGTCCGTGGCCCCTTCGTGCACGTAACTCTCCCAGCCCAGATAGCGCGCCGCTTCGTGGACGGCCTTGGAGACGTCGCTGAAGTTGGCGGCTACGTGATGTTCGAAGCCTTCGCGGCAAATGAATCGGAGCAGCTTCTGCAACTGCGGGATCTCCGCCACGCCCGCGCCTCCGAAGGTTTCCAGCGGATCGTCGGTAAAGCGACCCACGCCCGTGTAGCCGCGTACGATCCCCCGCCGGTCGTCGGTCGAGTAGCGCGCGAAGCACATCGTGCCCGCCTTCACCCGGCCCACGCAGGTGCCGAACGTGTTTTCCTTGCCCACCGTGCCGGCGATAATCTCCTGGTAATCCATCCGCACGTCCTTGAAGAAGTGCTTGGGCAGATTGGAGCAGTGGAAGCAGACGCACTTGTTCGGATCGGCTCCGTAGTTGTTGTTCCAGTCCAGGAGTGCCGAAGGTGTTCCGCTTGCCAGGGCCAGCATATACATGCTCAGCGTACCGGGCACGTCCGTTTCGCAGGCCGATGGAATCAGGTTGTCGCTCATCATGCTCATGATGGTGCACGGCACCACGCCAAAGAACTCCTCCATCGACGTCCAGCACTGCACCGCGCTGATAGTTACATGCGCCTGCTTCATCCAGCCATCGATCACCGCTCCCAGCTTGGCCATCTTCAACAACGCTGCGTCGGCGATGCCTGCAGTGGTGACATACTTCTTGATCGCTGCCAGCTTGGCCTGGGCTGCGTCGTCGGTATCTTTCATGCGGTTGATGCGCCCGAAGATCTCCGACAGATCGAGCGTCTCGATGGTGATGCCGCTGGTCTCGAAGATGCGTTCCGAGTAGCGTACCGTGTTGAAGGCCGTCGGACGCGCGCCAATGGCGCCGATGCGCAGGTTCTTCAGCCCCTTGACGATGCGGCAGACTGCGGAAAACCATTCCAGGTCGGCCTTGAATTCGGGGGAATTGAGCGCCTCGGTGTGCAGCGTGGTCAGCGAGTACTGGATGCCATACTGCATCATGTTGTTGCACGCGCTCATCTTGCCGCAGAAGCTGTCGCGGCGCATGGCAATCGTCATGTTGTCACTGCGATCGGGCGTGGCCTGCACCAGCACCGGAACCTTCAGCCCGGACAAACGAATGGCATCGACGATGCCCCGCTCTTCACCGAAGTTGGGCAGGGTGACGATGATGCCGTCGATCGCGTCGGCATGCTTCTTGAACAACTCCGCACAGCGTTGCGATTCAGCGTAAGTCTCGACCGCGCCGTAGGAGGACTCCTCCGGACTGAGCACGATCGCCCTGGCCCCGGCGGCCTCCAAAACTGCAATGATCTCTTCCCGGCCCGTCTTGGCCAGATGATGAGGAAAAAAGCCGCGATTCCCTACTACCACCCCAAACGTCATCGTGCGTTGCCCTGACATGTCCTCTGCTCCTTCTTGCCTCGCTCTCGTGGGAACTTGCGCCAAGGCTGTCTTCGCCCTGCGATTTCACCGCCTCCTGATTTTTGAATGAATGCAACAGGCGTCCGCGAAGCGCGGAACGCAATTGCATAAAGGGAAGGAAATCATTAAGACCTCTCGAGTAAACATTTACTCGAATGCCAGAAAATTACCTTCTCAAAGCTAATGTGTCAAGTAAAATGCTTGAATTTCAAGAGATAATGACTCTGTAAACGGATTCTCAAAGTGCGGAGTATTTCGAGTCCATACCTATCAGATCGATTCTGAATGGTCCTCTCAAAACCGCGCACGCAGATGGGTTATTTTGCTTTAGCGAGGGCCTCCTATCCGAAGAGCATCTGGGAGAGATCGGCTGCAATCGATCGTCGAGCATCCCTCGAAGATTATGCAAATGGCAGCTTGAACGACGCCAGGAACTGATGCCCATGCGGCACTTTTCTTCACCGAAAACCCTACCGTGGGAGCACATCATTCTTGTCCTGCGGAGCTTTTCGAATCGTCGGTGCAGTCAATTTCAAATGTGCCTCGGCCATTTTATCCGGCATGCGAGAAATCCATTGATTGAGTGAAATGTCCGCGTAGCGCGATGTCTTGAACATCTCCAGAAAGACGAGATCCTCCGTCCCGGTATTTTCAATGCAGTGCCCGGCCATGCTGGGAACATATCCGACATCGTTGGCATGGAAGTCCATCGTGCGCGCTTTGGCCTCGGCCGTCACGACCGTCATGCGGCCTCTGCCTCGGATCCAGTATTGCCACTCGCTGACATTCGGATGCCAATGCATTTCGCGGAGGCCGCCAGGACTGATCGTTACCATGGCAGCTGCAATGTTGGTTGCAACCGGAAAATTCCTAGAGTCGACGACGCGAGTTTCGCCGCCGGTAGTCTTCTGTGTAGGCGGCATTGATGCCATCTTGAACGTGTACCTGTTCTCCGTTTCGAAGTGCTCGCCCAGAAACCGCTTGTCTTCCTCGAGTGTGCCGGGAAGGGGGGCTTCGAAGATGTAAAGCTCGGTTGCCGGCAACTGATCGAAAACCTGTCTTGGCCATCCCATGTTCTTCTCCACGATTTCCGGCGAAGTATGGGCTAGAAACTCCGAAAGCAGGAACGTGTCATCCTCGGAGAAACTTCCCTCATCGAAAACGAGAAGGAACTCGCATCCGTCCGCGCCAAGACCCTGGATGGAGTGCGGCAAGCCGGATGGAAAATACCACAAATCGCCCGCTTCCACATCGTCAAGAAACATCTTGCCATCCGCTTGCAGAACGCTGACGCGCGCTTTCCCAGTGAGCATAATGGCCCACTCATCCGCAGTGTGCCAATGCAATTCACGAAAGGACCCGGAGGTTAGGCGCATATTTACGCCCGCAAGATCCCGGGAGGACGGCAGTTCCCGTTGTGTTACCTGATGGGTCCATCCTCCCGCTTGGATGCGTTTTGGAGCGAGATCAAATGAGTACCAGATCGGTCCGGGGTTCCCATGATCGGTGAACGGCGGATTATTTGAGCTCGGATTTTCCCCCAGCAACGTCTTGTTTTCCGGACCTGGATCGTTCGCGCTGTTGTTGGCCCGGCCCGCAATTTGCTCCTGCCGTGTTTGCGCAACTGCGGATGTGCCGAAGATTCCGGCGCCTGCCATAGCTGCTGCTTCGACGAACATGCGACGTGAAAACGGGTGACTTCCCTGTGTCCGTGCTTCAACGCCCCGTCCCAGTCTCGACGACTCATCTTGCGGTTTCATCATTCGCTCCTTTGTGGTTCTTTCGCTGAGAGAGACCTTTCAACAAGCCTTCCAGGATTCTCGATCCGCTGCACACTCCCGGAACTCCTGCCCTCTGAGTATTAGATATGTCGTACCGTGATGGCTCCAAGCCGATCTTTCAATCGACGTTATCGATCACCGAGTTTGTGGGTTCTAAACCCGGCGGTCGGCCGATCTGGGGTCCACGAGCGGAATCGGATTCTTCAACAGCGGCCCGGCGCGCCTTCACTTCGGATGCGTCCGATGCAGACGTAGATTCTCAACCCATTCCATGTCTGTTAGAAGGTGCGCTCACGTTGCCATGCACTCCTTCACTCCTGTAAGTTGGATCGCATCGATCCGCAAGCCTTGCGCTAAGGGTTGAAACCTAAATTGATCGGACCGGGAAATAGGGCAATCATTGCAAAGACAGAGAGAGACGGGCAGATCATTGGACCGGAATTCGAGTGAGCACAAAGATACGATCTTCAGCCAGTTCTTAAATCAGACGTCCGAGAGACCACGACGAACAAGAAATCAAATCAGAATCAGGACTCCTCAATGCGCCGTGATTCTGGTTGCGGTCTGCGCTTCTCTCTCGGTCCAGGCACAACAAGTCCCGATAAGCCCGCCATATCGCCAGAAGAACGCTCCCGTCGAACAGCGGGTGCAGGACTTGCTGGGGCGCATGACCGTCGAGGAAAAGGTTCGCCAGCTGGATCTTTATTCGGGCGCGACCGCGTTGGTTGATAAGCATTCCGATGACACGCATGCCACAGCTGACGCCATTCTTTTGCCTCAGAACGCCGCCGCAGTTCTTGGCATTCTCGGCGTGGGCGGAATCCACGACATCTATGCGACGGCAGCCCAGTCAAATGCAATTCAGAAGTGGGTGATCGCTCACAATCGTCTCGGCATCCCGGCTCTCTTTATTGAAGAAGCACTCCATGGCTTTGACACAGGAACGGTGTTTCCCGCTCCCATGAACCTGGCCGCGACATGGAATCGGACGATTGCTCAACAAACAGGCGCAGCAATCGCTGCCGAAGCGCGGGCCACCGGCGTAGGAATGATCCTCGCGCCCGTGCTGGACCTGGCACGCGATCCTCGTTGGGGACGCGTCGAAGAAGATTTTGGCGAGGATCCTTATCTGACGGGGCAACTCGGTCTCGCATATGTGCGAGGAGCGCAGGGTGAGAGTCTAAGCACTGACCACACGGTGGTTGCGGAGCCCAAGCATTTTGCAGCGCACGGCTCTCCGGAGGGTGGGACCAACACTTCACCGGTGCATATGGGGGAGCGCGAACTGCGGTCGACGATGTTGCGTGGATTTGAGCCCGCATTTCGCGAAGGACATGCGATGGGTGTCATGGCCGCCTACCACGAGATCGACGGCATTCCGGTGACAGCAGATCCTTTCCTGTTGAAGGAGATATTGCGCTACGAGTGGGGGTTTCAGGGATTTGTCCTGTCCGATCTCGGAGCGATTCGACGTCTGTACGATGTCCATCATGTCGCGGCCACTCCCAAGGACGCGGTTTGCATGGCAATCCGATCCGGCGTCGACATGCAGTTTTACGATTTCGATCATGCAGTCTTTCAGAAGGCCTTGGTCGATTGCGTCGCAGAAGGCAGTTTGTCGAAGATCGACCTCGACCGTGCAACCGGATCTGTTCTGCGCGTCAAGTTCCTCCTGGGGCTGTTTGACCAGCCCATGATAGATGAATCTCTGGACGCGAAGGCCAAGCGCTCTGCCGGCCATCTTGAACTTTCTCTTCAATCGGCACGTCAGTCGATGACGCTGCTTCGCAACGAGGGCAATGTGCTCCCGCTTTCGCGCTCCCTGCAGCATATCGCGATTCTTGGTCCCAATGGCAACGTCGCGCGCTACGGAGATTACGAGAAGGAAACGAATGGCCTGCACATCAGCGTGCTCGATGGCGTGCGTAAACTCCTTCCGAATGCGACCGTAACCTTCAACGACGGCGCAGACATCCCCAGTGCAATTGCGCTGGCCAGAGACGCCGACGTGATTCTCCTGGCCCTCGGAGAACGGGAGGGAATTTCCGGCGAGGGTTACGACCGCTCCAGTCTCGATTTGCCGGGAAATCAGGAACAACTACTGGAGTCGGCTGCGGCGATCGGGAAGCCCATAGTCCTGGTTCTGCAAAATGGACGGCCTCTGACGATCGGGTGGGCCAAAGATCATGTTCCGGCGATCCTCGAAGCCTGGTATCCGGGAGAGTTCGGCGGGCAGGCCATCGCCGAGACACTTTTCGGAGAGAACAATCCGGCCGGCCGTCTGACGATTACGTTTCCGCGGAGTATCGGGCAGTTACCCGACTTCTATAATTTCGATCCCTCGCGCGTACATACCTATGTGGACGACAAAGGGGAACCGTTATTTCCCTTTGGGTTCGGCTTGAGTTATACCTCGTTCCGCTACGATCGCCTCTCTGTGCAAGTGCCACGGCAGGGAAGTAAGGAAGATATCCAGATTGCGGTGGATGTAACGAATATCGGTAAGCGAGATGGAGAAGAAGTGGCCCAGCTTTATGTGCGGCAAGATGTGGGGAGCGTTGAAACTCCGGATCGTTCGCTGAAAGGCTTCGCGCGTATTCATCTTGCTCCGGGTGCGAAGCAGGCAGTCACGTTTCGTATACCGCAACAACAGCTTGCAGTCTGGAACGCGGAACAGCGCTGGGCCGTTGAATCGGGGAGCTACACCATCTGGGTAGGAGGGTCTTCCCAGGCTTCCTTATCGGCAAAGTTCCTTCTCAATCCATAAGTGTAAGATTTTCGTCCGAATAACACTTCACCAACAACTCTGCGCAGAATGCAGAGGCGTGAGACCTCGGCAGCTCCTGCCGAAGAGTTATCTCGATATGAAACTGAATTCCCGCATTTAAGTTGCGTCAAAGCGCTTTGCCATGGAAGCCGCAAAGCCGAATTCTGCTTAGCGTAAACCGGCAAAGACATATAGAAAGTTGAAGGATGCGCCGTGAGGGATGCGGCGCGGTTTCTCGATCACCGAGGCATAAAGTGATTTCAATTCGTCTCACCGGGGCTGCAATTTTTTTCCCCAAAAATCGCGACCAGGAGGCAGACGTTGCATCTACATGTCAAAACCGGTAAGCCCTGCACGCCCGGCTCCTCATCCGGTTCCGCAAGAACTTTTCTGTAGTGGGCTTTGCATTGACTTCCGCTGCACGGCTTCGAATTGAAGCTTGTCGTAATGGGCGGAATATTCGGGCAGTCATTGCCTCCAATACCGGAGTACACGAATGCAGCCAAGACACTGTTTCGTGCAAGAGAGCACATTCAGAGCCTGCGCGGCAAGAAGCCGCTCCAGGCCATCTGGTTTCCGATGTATGATGTGCTGCACACGCCACTGGTGAATCTCACCGGCTCCAATGCTTGCCCCACGGTGACCGCAACCCCGAATGCAGTGAAGGCTGCCTTCACAAGGGAGAGCGATTTATTTGCAGAAAACGGAATCACCTACCTTGATCCGATTCTGAATCTGCAAGACCGGAAACGGGCGACTTCGGCGCGCGTGGTGTCTGCGTGAACGATGGAGATCGTGATGTTATCCGGTGATGATCGCCGAAGGGCTCGTCCGGAGGCACGGGGCACACTTACTTCCGCAACCGAGGGTTCAACGAAATTCAACTCTGAGAGAAGGTCGAGGTCAGGTTCGGCCAGCGGACAACCAGCGCTCAAGGCGGTCGGCGTAGGTGCGGCTCGAGCGATGTTCCGAGCCGTCGGCGAGCTTCACCACGAATTCGCGGTTCTCGATGGATCGCAGTTCCAGTATGCGTTTTGATTGCACAATGCGAGACCGGTGAATGCGAAGAAACTTTTCCGGGTCGAGTCTCTGTTCGAGAGAAGACATCGTCTCGCGCAACAGAAAAGAACGGCCATTGACGTGCAGTTCAACATAGTCTCCGGCAGCCCCAATCCACTGAACCTCTTCCGCCGTGACGATTTGAAAGCGGGAGCCGGTTTGCACCGTAAACCGGGACGCATATTTGTCCGGGGCGCGGTCCAGCAACCTCATAACCCGTTGAGCCATGTCGGCCTTTGATGCGGAATCCAGCAGCTCACGCGCTCGACTCACTGCGGTCGCGAAGCGTGTATCGTCCACCGGCTTCAGCAGGTAATGCAGCGCGTGCACATCGAATGCCCGCAAAACATGTTGCTCATATGCAGTTAGAAAAATAACTGCGGGCAGCTTCTCTTTAGGCAAGGCACGCAGAACCTCAAAACCGTCCATACCCGGCATCTGAATGTCGAGGAACACGACGTCCGGAGATCGTTCCAAAATTCTCTGCACCGCGGACTCCCCGTCTCCGCATTCTCCGACGATCTCAACATCCTTAAATTTGCGTAGTCGGAGCATGACGCCACGGCGCGCCAAGGGCTCGTCGTCTACGATCAAAGCGCGCATGGTGAAGGCCCCTGCAGGTTCCGGGCCTTGCGTAAAGGCAATTCCAGGACAACTTCGCAACCGCCCGCTTCGGGCCAAGCCAGTGAGAATTCAAAATCTGTCCCGTAAAGTGTTTTCAGGCGTTCCGCGGTATTCCCGAGACCGATTCCGTTTCCATTCCCTCTTTGCGCGCCCTCCCCACGGCGCCCGGAGTTCCCGATCACAATACGCAGCCGGTCGGCAAGCAGCGCGCTCTTGATCGCAATCCACCCGCCTTCAACCAGGGGCGCCACCCCGTAGCGCACGGCGTTCTCAACCAGCGGCTGCAGCAACATGTTTGGCACTAGGGCATCCCGCGTTTCGGACGGAACAGCCATATCGATTCTTAGCCGTTCGCCCAGCCTTGTTTGCTCAATCGCCAGGTAGCCTTCGGTAAAGGCGAGTTCCTGAGAGAGCGCCACCTCTGCTGTGACTTCGGAATCCAGGCTTATGCGCAGAAGTTCGCCGATCTGTGCCAGCATTCGTGTGGCCGCAGGCGCATTTCCGTCGAGCACCAGAGTGGAGACGGCGTTGAGTGAGTTGAATAGGAAGTGGGGATTCAACTGATAGCGCAAGGCAAGCAGGCGCGCCTCTCTGACCTCAGACTCGGCGCGAAGCAACCGCTCCTTCTCCTCGCTCGATTGCAGCCATTGCTTAATGCTGAAATATAAACTGCACCACATAAAAAGAATGAAGAAAGACCACGCCCAAACTGCAACTACAGCATGCCATGGCACAGTATAGAAATTCTGCAAAATAAGGCCGGCGGCGCAGGCTACAGGAATCGATGTGACCATGGCCGCCGCGGCCGCTTTCAATTCAAACTCAATCCAGGACTGCGATTGTCGCAGCAGTCGGCGGCAAAAAGGACGAAGGGCAAAACTTCCCAGAAACATCAGGGCGATCGGCACCGTCTCTTCTCGGATGTACACGCGTTTCGTCAGAAACTGATGAATGGATTCCAGAAGGTCGAAAAGATAAAAGCAGCACCATCCCGTGATCTGGATTTGCCAGAAAGACCGCATATTCAGGACGTTCTCTCGCTTCATGATCAACATTCTAGATTCGGTAATGAATCTGCGTTCCTCGGACTGGCGCACATAGTCTTCAGTTCATCGCATTTTTCAATCGGCCAGCGGATTGGGTTCGAATGAGCAACTTCGTTGAGCTAGGCTCGGAACACGGTTTGAAGCTTGATGTACATCACGGAGGGGGAATTCAGGCAAACAATAGTTGATATCAACGTGTCCGTCAACTGATCTTTCCCTATCGGATAGGCCTGGCACCAGATCCCTACCGGACGAATCGACTGCAACGTCACACCTCAACCCGGAGAACCCGATGAGTCGAAATGGTTTTGCAACAGTTGCCTCCTTAATCCTTGTCCTCAGTTTTGTCTCCGGAGCCCTGCGGCAGACGTGGGCGCAGGATGCCAAAACCCAATATTCCAACATGGCGCCGCTTGAGCAGTATTTGATCGCGGATCGGGATGCCGAGATCTCCCTCGCGCGGAGCGCTGCGCCGGCATCCATCTCTCGCGATGCAACGGTTCTCGTCCTCGAGAAAACCGGATACCAGACGGCAGCGGACGGGACCAATGGGTTCACGTGCCTCGTTGAACGCTCGTGGATGTCTCCAATCGATCGACCCGAATTCTGGAATCCGAAGATACTTGGACCGATTTGTTATAACCCGCCCGCGGGGCGGACGATTCTTCCCTACACGATCAATCGAACGAAGCTGGTGTTGGCCGGATTATCCAAGGCGCAGATGCGTGAAAGCATCGCTGCGGCGACCAAGAAGAACGAACTTCCGATGCCTGAAGCCGGCGCCATGTCTTACATGTTGTCGAAGTCCGGAAACCTGGGTGATTCCGTCGGGCACTGGTGCCCGCACCTCATGTTTCATGTTCCCAAGACAGACCAGGCCGGCTGGGGAGCCGACCTGGAAGGCTCACCAGTTTTGTACAACAACCAGAATCAAGACGTTCCCGAGCCGGAAACCATCTTCATGGTCCCCGTCTCTCATTGGTCCGACGGCACAGATGCGTCCCATTAATTGGATTGAGTCCCCGCATATCTTGCTGCGCAGATGCAAGGGCAGTCTTTGAATGCGAGGGGACCGACCATCGCCAACTATTACAAAAAAATGTTGGGCCTCGCGTGGGCTTTGCCTACAACCCTGCGTTTAATAAGAAGCTGGCGATTTGCGGCGCATATGCAATCAACGTAGACCCCGAATATCAGAACATCGGTTTGAATCTTGCCGGCTCCGCACCCTCGGTCGCCCTTGGAGCGATCACCTGCAATGCGGGCACCACGTTAAGTGGTGGCTTTCACGACGAGCGTGGCGGCATTTGATTGTCGGAGCGAGCCGCGATCGGAACCGCGCGATGGCACGGAGAAAGAATCCGCAAATTGTTCTTGTGGCTCAGCTTCATTTCTGACGCTGTCACAAAACCCGACCCCTGTCCCGGTCAGCGGAACAGCTACCCTGCATCGACCTTGACACTCCATTCGTGCGATTCGCAGAATACTCCACGGTGTTGCTTTCCGATCAGTCCTTCCTTTGCAAGACCGGCTGGCGCAAGAGAGCAACCTACGACAGGATCACCAACGATGCCACCGCATCCGCTGCGAGAGCAGAGGATTCTACGTTCGCAATATGCGGACGATTCTGTCGTGGACCATGAATGGTCAAGACAAGGAGCAGCACATGTGCACTAATTTTCGGAGGTCGAAACTCAACGAATCGAAGTGGACCGGAGAAATGACGATCGGCGGGCTGGGGAAACTTGCGATGTTCCTTGCTCTGTCCATGTTGCCGGCTGCAGGGCAGCAGACGACAGGTTCAATTGTCGGGACGGTGAAGGATCAACAAGGAGCGGTGGTCAATTCGGCCACGGTGAAAGCAACCAACCTGGATACGAGTTTCTCCCGGTCAGCGCCGGTAAACGGTTATGGGGAATATCGCATCGATTATCTTCCCGTGGGACGGTACTCCGTCGAGGCGACGGCTCCCAGCTTTCAGCGCTTCCTGCAAGAGAATGTCGCCCTTGACGTGGACCAGACGCTGACGGTAGAGATCAAGCTAGTTGTGGGCACGCAGTCTCAGACCGTCACCGTCACCGAAGCTCCTCCGACGATCAATACGTCGGACGCGGTACTGGGCCGGACCCTCGAGCCAGACGAGATCAACAACCTGCCCTTGGTCAACCGCAATACATATACACTGGTCTCCCTCACGCCCGGGGTCATGGCCAATAACAACAGCTCTACGTCGAACCCCTCGGGCAACCCCACCTTCGCCACCGGACTGTACATAGAGGATGTGCAGATCAACGGCTCCATCGACGGCGGCAGTGCGGGGGTAGCTTTCTACCTGGACGGCGGCAACAACATCACGGGCATGCGTAACTACGGCAACCCGTCGCCGAACCCCGACGCGGTGGAAGAGTTCCGCGTCGAAACCAGCGCATTCGGGGCGCAGTACGGTCAATTCTCGGCCGGTGTCGTCTCGGTGATTACCAAGTCGGGAACTAACCAGTGGCATGGCGGTTTATTCGAATTCAACCGCAATACCGACTTCAACGCCAACACCTGGGCTCCGGCACATAACGCCGCAGGCAAGATTATCATTTCGCCTTACCACCGCAACCAGTTTGGCGGTGAGGTCGGCGGGCCGATCAAGAAGAACAATGCCTTCTTCTTCTTCAGCTATGGGGGACTGCGCCAGGTAACTGCCGCCGTGTTTACAGGCGCCATCACGCCCACGGCCAACGAGCGCCTGGGCGACTTTACCGCGGACACCTTCACGGTCTACACGCCGGGCACAAAGCATGTCGCCGCGAACCAGGTGGACGGAATCAACACGAGTCCCAATTGCCAGGTTGCCAAACCGAACTGCATTCCCGCGGCCCTCCTGGACACGACAATCTTTAACATGGACAACGTAACCAACACCATAGGTTCTTCCATTCCGTTGCCCAATGTCCCCGGCGGCCTCAATCCGGCAAAGGGCGGCGGAGCATTCGCGGGTCTTTTCCCCGTCCCGACCCAGGAAAACGAATACCTAGGCAAATATGACCAGAACCTGGGCGCCAAAGACCATACGACGGCAACTTACTTCTTCTCGAGGAACGTGCTGGGAAACAATCCGGGCGGCAACGTCCCCTGGACCATCAACGAGAACGCCTCGAACGGCACCAATATCAACTTGAGCGACGTTCACACCTTCACCCCAACCACCGCCAACCAGACATGGCTTACGTTCACCCGGGCAGCTGGCGGTCGCGTGAACCTGCCGGTGACAGGCCCCCCGACGCAAACCCTCGCATCGTACGGCTCGAACTTTCTCATCCAGGGACCGGTATCACTGCCGACCATCTCAGAAACCAATTTCTCTGCAACTGCGACCAATGCAGGTCCGTTCACGGGTTCTGACAACTATGAACTGCGCGACATGGTGAGCCTGACCAAAGGCAAACACTCCCTCTTTATTGGCGGTGAGTTCGCTCTGGACAAGACCATGTTCGATGCCAACCTGCTGAACTTTGGTAGCCTCAGCTTTGCCACTTCGGCGCCTACCTCCACTGGCAATGTGACTTCAGACTGGGTTACCGGCCAGGCCTCCGCAACCGAGCAGGATTCGCCCTACACGACGCATCTGAGCACATGGCACTACGCGGCGTTCGTTCAGGACGATTACCGGATCACCCCTCGATTTACGGCCAACCTTGGAATCCGGTGGGATCTGGATACGCCGCCGGTCGATGCCCATAACCGGACGGAGTCGTTCATTCCCGGCCAGCAATCCACCGTGGCTCCCCTCGCGCCCAAGGGCATCGTGTTCCCGGGTGACGCGAGCGTCCCTCGCGGCATCATCTCCACGGAGTACTCCCATTTTTCGCCCCGCGTCGGCTTTGCTTGGGATCCGTTTGGAGACGGCAAGACCTCAGTCCGCGGGGCGGGGGGCATCTTTTACGGAATCGTTGCCGGAAATGAGTGGAACCAGCCCGGCAATGCCGTCCCGTTCGCGCTGCGGCCGCAGACCGGTGAAGGTCCGTTGAACTCCATCACCAATTACTATTCGACGCCCGGAGATTTCCCATCGACGGCGGCGGGTGGCGGGCTGTTTCCGTATACCTACACGGCGAGTAAGCCGATCTTCATCTCCGGCCCCGGGGGCGCCACCGAAGCCATCTCCCCGCACTTCAAGTACCCATACGTCTACCAGTTCAATTTTTCCATGCAGCGGCAGCTACCCGGCCGCGTAACACTGACGACGGCGTATGTGGGTGCGCTCTCACACCAGCTGCCCAACTTTATTGACGTCAATTACGCGCCGTATTCAACAGCATTCGGCGCGCCAAGCACTTCGGCCACCAGCGTTGCCGACCGGCGTCAGTTCGATCCCTGCGTCGGAGCCTGCCCCACGGGTGCGGCCGCCATCAACAACGGCACCGGCGTGCTGGGAGCACAGATCGTCGACCTGCTGTCAAACCTGACAGCCAACTACCACTCCCTTCAAGTCTCGGCGAGCAAGCAGCTTTCGAATGGCTTCAGCGTAAGCGGATTCTATGTCTGGAGCCACGCGCTTGAAACGTTCGAGCCGGATGCGGATGGACTTTCATCACCGCAGGATTCCGGCTACTTTGGCACACCCTTCACCGCAAGCAATAACTCTCTGGGCGCCGCTGGAGGCGGGCTCCAGGAGGAATATGGTCCCATGAACGCCGACATACGCAGCAACGCCGCGATGTCCGCCACATGGAACATCGACTATTTCCACGGCGACAACAGAATCGTCAAGGAAGTGATCAATGGCTGGCAGATCTCGCCGATCGTCTATCTGCACAGCGGCGGGCCGTTCAACGTGACCACAGGGTCCAACAAGAGCTTTGACAGCACCGGCAACCAGCGCCCCGATGCGGTTGCCGGCGTCAATCCCGTGCTCAGTCCCCACCGCTGCCGGGTTTGCGCCACCAACAGTGTGACCAGTGAGTGGTTCAATACGGCAGCTTTCATTGCCAATGGGCCCGGCGTCGCAGGGGGCATCGGCCCCGGTGGCGCGGACGGCAACGTAAGTCGCAACAGCCTCTATGGGCCGGGGTTCAAAGACGTCGACATGGGGCTTTTCCGCAACATTAAGTTCGAGCGTGGAGTCGTGTTCCAGCTTCGCGGCGAGGCCACCAACGTCTTCAACCTGGTAAGTCTTTCCAACCCGACCGCAAGCCTCGCGTCGGGCACCTACGGAAAGATCACCTCGGCTGCAGGCACCCAGCGCATCCTCCAGGTGGGAGCAAGGTTGACGTTCTAACGAAGGCGCTGGTCAGCGAACACGCGGCATGCTCTCTTGCTCTGTCTGGGCAAGAAAGCATGCCGTTCCTGTTTTGGTCGTCCTTGCGGACGAGAAGCGGCCACGGAGTTTGAAGTGCGCCGATCGCACGTCGGCGAATTTGAAAATCCATCCGAGGGTCCAAATCAGCCAGGGAGCACAGAAGAAAGAATCACAAATATGCAACAGCTGTTTGAGCAGCGACAGCAGATGATGCAGACTCCGCCGACATCGCCCCCAAATAGCGTGTACAAGGACCTTATCTTCAGAGTCTCGTGGTCCGCACGAGGACGGGTTTGGAGGACTGCGGACCGCTATGGAGGCAAAATGGCGGAGAGCGAGGGATTCGAACCCCCGGTACCCTTTCAGGCACAACGGTTTTCAAGACCGCCGGTTTCAACCGCTCACCCAGCTCTCCGCAGTAAAAAGCGATGGGCAGCTTCATTTTACTTGATCCTCTTTAGGTTCCCTTAGCAGCACCTGCGAAGAATTTGCACGCATCCCATCTGCCATCGCGCCCAGCACAAACGGCTCAAGTCTCCTGCCGGTCGAACTCTGAATTTCCGCGATACTGTTCCCCAAATATTTCCTCCCTGACGTATTCCGCGCCAGAAAATGCCGCACCAACCGTCAAGCTTCGGATGTCCCCGCAATAAGAAACGAAAACCATTGAAAACACGTCGTATACCGGGCTCGGGGTGTTACAAAAGGAGCATGGCCAAGCGCGCCAAATCCGGTGCCGATCCACAGCCTGGGCAACCCATCAGCCTCCGCACCCTGGGCGAGTATCTCAACTTGTCTCCAGCCACCATCTCCCTGGTGTTGAACAACGCGCCCGGCGTTCGATCGATTCCGCAGGAGACGCGGGATCGAGTCATTGAAGCTGCGGCCAAATTCGATTACCGCCCCAGCTTCTTTGCGCGCTCTCTGCGCAAGCGCCAAACGTTTACCGTCGGCGTGCTGGTCCCTGAACTCAGCGACCACTATGCAACCCAGGTCCTGGCTGGCGTCGAAGAGTTTCTCATCGAAGAGGGGTATTTCTACCTGACGGCAAGTCATCGCCGCAAGCCGGACCTCATCGAGGAGTATCCACGCCTGCTCATGGATCGCTCTGTCGAGGGCTTCATCCTGATCGACACCGTCCTGGAAAAGAGCATGAACCTTCCCGTCGTCGTCATTGCAGGGCACCGCAAAATCGAGGGCGCGACCAATGTGGTGCTCGATCAGCGACGCGCAGCAGAGTTGGCGCTACGTCATCTTTATCAACTGGGGCATCGCAAGATTGCCTTCATGCGCGGAGGGAGTCACAGTTCCGACGCCGACGATCGCTGGAATTGCCTCATGGCCGTCGCGCGCGAGCTCAAGCTGGCCGTTCCCGCGGAACTGACGGTGCAACTGCAACTCCGTGTCTCAACGCCTGAGCTGGGCTTCGAGCCTGCGAATGAATTGATTCAACGGGGTGCCGATTTTACCGCGATCGTCTGCTACAACGACGTTTCAGCCATTGGCGCAATTCGCGCGTGCATGGATCATGGTCTGCAAGTGCCGGCCGATATCTCAATCGTCGGATTTGACGACATTCAAGGCGCGGCCTTTCACAATCCCAGCCTGACTACAATTCGCCAGCCTCTTACGCAAATGGGCAAGGTGGCTGCGCGCATTCTGTTGCAGCGGATTCGTGGACAAGCTACGTTTCCTGATGTCGTTCCCATCCATCCCGAACTCGTCATTCGCGAATCCACCGCCCCGCCCAACCCCCGTCGCACTCGCCCCAAACGGAGTTGAACCCTCCATGCGATCGCAGGCCAGGCAATCGACCGGGCGAACGCTGGCGGTGCTGCACCCCGTCTTTGCCTTGACAGGCGTCGTTCATGCCATCGGCGGTTCACTTCTGCCCTCGCTCGCGTCGACGTTCCACTTGACCGACAGCCAATCCGGCTTGTTGTTCTTCCTTTATTTTGCAGGAAGCTCACTAGGCGCATTGCTGTGCCGTTCGTCTTACGCACTCACCATGGCGCTTGGATTTGGGGCGATGGTGTTCTCGAGCTTGGCCGTCGCATTCATCCATTGGCCGGCGCTTCTGCTTGCGTTCTTGTTGCTTGGCGTCAGCGTCGGGGTTCCCATGTCGGCTGTGAGCCTTTTTATCGGCCGCAACCATGCGCAGCGGCGTGCAGCCGTGCTCACATTTCTCAACTTCAGCTGGAGCGCCGGTGCTCTGCTCGCACCCCTACTGGCCGGTTGGATTCTACTGCGCCACAGTTATCGCGCCGCCTACATGCTCCTTGCCGTGGCTTGCATGGTTGCGGCCTTGTGTTGCTTTCTGTTTCTGAGAGATGCCCCTGAAAACGCGTCCCCTGCAGGAGAAAAAGATGCCGGTTCAAATCTTCGTGTGATTCTCGTCTTCGCGATGGCCGCCTTTCTCCAGGTAGGCGTTGAAAACACTTCTGCTGCATGGCTGTCAACCTATGCGCAGCGCACCATGGGAGCCGGTGTCGCGGCTGCGGCGACAGTTTCCTCGCTCTACTGGGTAGGGTTTCTCGCCTCGCGTGGCATCGCATCCGTGGTGCTCTTGCGCATGCAGTCTGCAAACTTGTTGCGCGTCGCCGCAATCGTGGCGCTCGGCGCGTCATTATTGCTCGCGGCGGCCCCTTCTTCTTTTCTTGGCAGGATTGCGATGTTTCTCCTTGGCATCGCGCTGGCACCGGTGTACCCGCTGGTGATCGCCGGCAGCCTCGCGCGCGTCCGTCATACGTCGGACTCGCGTTGGGTCCTCGCTGCCGCAGGGTTTGGCGGATCGGTGCTGCCTTGGCTCGCCGGATCGATCTCGGCAATGACCGGCAGCCTCCGTGTCGGAATTTTGACCATTCCTGCAGCGCTGCTTCTCATGATCCTGCTGCTTCCCTCGCTCGCCGGTTCGAGAGAGGACATCCGGAGTGCAGCACCAATGAGTTAGGCAGGATTGACTAAGTCAGCCATGATCCAGTGATCAGGCTGGTCTTCGGAGACACCGCGTTTTTCCCTGACATCACAAGAACTCGTCAGAGTTTCTCACCCCGCGATCAGGGACGCGGCAAGACCAACACCTCGATCCCTGAAGCCGCGTCTTTCTGATGGAAGATTCGCTCTGTAGCCGGCTTAAACTGCTCCGGCGTCGCGTAGGGAATGTCCGTGAAAGTCTGCGGGTTTCGATCCGTGAGCGGGAACCACGAGCTCTGCACTTGCACCATGATCCGATGACCACGCCGGAACGTATGAAACAAGTCCGGCATAGTGAAATGGATGTCCGTCTCCTTGCCGGGCACAAGCGGCTCGGGTTTCTCCCAGCTATTGCGAAACTTCGCACGGAAAGGCTCCCCGCGCAGCATCTCCTCGTAACCACCCATATGGATCGGCGGCGCGTCCAGGATCCGCTTGCTCCCATGCGTCATATCTTCCGGATCGGGATAGTCCTCCGGATAAACATCAATCAGCTTTACGTCGAAATCGGAATCGGTGCCCGAACTGGATACTTTCAACTTTGGCGAGATCGGCCCGGCAATTGTCACATCCTCTTGCAGGGGTTCCGTCTCGTACACCAGCACGTCGGGTCGATAACTGGAGAACCGCTGATCGTCCACCATGTAGCGTTGCGGCACCGTATCGGTCGTATAACCCACAAATGGCACCGGGTGATTGGGATCGCTCACGTATTCGTCCATGCTGGCAGCCTCTGTCGGCGGATCGAAGCTCAGCTCGCCGTCAGCATGGAAATAGAGCGTCTTCGATGCCGCAGCTTTCGGCGGCCATGCGTCGAATCTTCGCCATACGTTGGTGCCTGTCTCAAAGACAATTGCCTTCGGCTGAACAACGCCAGTCCCTTTCAGGTAGTGCTCAAAGAATGGAAACTGGATGTTCGCGCGAAAATATTCGCTGGTCTTTGCGCCAAACTGCACGTCACCCAAATGATTCCCGTCGCCGCGTGCCCAACCCCCATGCACCCACGGCCCTTCCACCAGCGTCGTCGCGGTCTCAGGGTTGAATTGATTGATGGCATAGAAGGTCTTGTAAGGTCCGCTTAAGTCTTCCGCGTCGTACCAGCCTCCCACCACCAGCACGGCGCAACGCACATTCTTCATGTGGCGCGATAAGTCACGAGCCTGCCAATAGGCATCGTAAGTGTCGTGTTTGAACTGGTCGTTGAACAGCCAATTTGATCCCTTGAGATACAGCTTATCGAGGTTCGCGATGTTTCCCGCCGAAAGATAGAACCGGTAACTGTCCTGTGTTCCAAAGTCAAAGGGAACTGCCGGCTTGGGCGTCTGCGGCTCGTTCTGCGGATGGAAAAACGGTGCATAGAAACCGAAATTCGCGGAGAGCATGAAGGCCCCGCCATGATAGCCGTCATCGCCCAGGAAGAGATCCGTCATCGGCGCTTGCGGGCTCGCCGCCACCAGCGCAGGATGCGAATCGATGATCGATGCCGAAGTATAGAAACCAGGGTACGAAATGCCCCAGATCCCGACTTTGCCGTTGTTATTGGGCACATTTTTCAGCAGGAAATCGATCGTATCGTAGGTGTCGGAAGCGTCGTCTACGTCTTGCGGCGACTTCTTCTCGTCGATGTGCGGACGCATTTCAACAAAGGTTCCCTCGCTCATCCAGCGTCCGCGCACGTCTTGATATACGAAGATATAGCCGGACTTTTCAAACTCTTCCGACGGGCCCAGATGAGTTGGATAGCGGTCCTCGCCATAAGGGGCAACGCTGTAAGGCGTCCGGTCCATCAGAAATGGGTAAGGCCCGCCCGTTGCATCTTTTGGGACATAGACCGCCGTGAACAGCCGTTTGCCGTCCCGCATCGGAATGCGGAATTCATATTTGGTGTAGTGCGCCCGGATCGAGTCCTCGCTCGGCGGTGTGGGCGTGGTCTGCTGGGCTAGGGACTGCGTGGCGGCTACGACCGAAATACAGAGCGGCGCGAGAAAGAAGGAACGGAGCTTCAGCATTGATTCCAGGTGTCTCCTGATCGACAAGAGTACTTTAACCTGCTGCCTCCACTTTGCCCAACTGGGCTCTCCGCCCAAAGCGGTTCCGCGAATCCCAGAGATCAGCGGCCTGCTCCCATCATCGACGGCTTTCCGCGCTCGCTCATAAGCAAATATGGGTTCCTGATTGTGCCTTTATGCCCAGCGTGTTAAAAGCAAAGGAACAGAGAAGACGCCGGAACGGCGAACGATCTTGAAGGGAATAGGCAGCCAAGCCTTTTCCGCAGGATCGCAAGCGATTCGTCTCCCTCTGAATCTGCTGCAAAGGACTCTCCACTCTCCATGAGCGCCGGTCATCCTGCCGAAGTGGAAACGCTTTTCGGAGATTACCCGCTCGATCGCGCCTTTGACGAGATGCGGCAAGCGGACGGCGAGGTGCGCTCCCACTATCAGGCGCTGGCGGAGACCCTGGCAAAGCTGCCGCAGGATGAACTCCAGCGATGTAAACAGGCAGCAGAACTCTCGTTTCTGACCCAGGGAATCACTTTTACGGTGTACGGGCGCGAAGAGGGAACTGAGCGCATCTTCCCCTACGACTTGCTGCCCCGCCTGGTCACGGCCTCGGAATGGGATCGCATTGAGCGCGGCCTCATACAGCGCATTACGGCACTCAATCTCTTCCTGCGCGACGTTTATTTCGATGCCAAGATTCTCAGCGATCGCGTTGTTCCGCGCGAGCTTGTCTACAGCTGCAAGCACTATCGCCGCCAAATGCGCGGCTTGCAAGTTCCGCGCAATGTTTATATTGCTGTCGTGGGCAGCGATCTTCTGCGCTTGAACAACGGCGAATTCGTGGTCCTCGAAGACAACCTGCGCGTCCCGTCGGGCGTGAGCTACATGCTCACCAACCGGCGCGTCATGAAGCGAACCTTTCCCCAGCTGTTCCATAGTTACGGCGTGCGCCCTATTGAGCACTATCCGCAATTGTTGCTGACTACGCTTCGATCGCTGGCGCCGGAGGGGCGGCCCGAGCCGAATATCGTTCTACTCACACCCGGTGTTTACAACTCCGCCTATTTCGAACACACCTACCTGGCCCGTCAGATGGGCATCGATCTTGTCGAAGGCCGCGACCTGGTCACGCACGACAACGTGGTCTATATGCGTACCACCGACGGGCTCAAACGCGTGGATGTCATCTATCGTCGCGTCGACGACGACTTCAGCGACCCGCTGATCTTCCGAACGGATTCGGCGCTGGGCTGCGCCGGGCTCTTCAATGCGTATCGCGCCGGGAATGTCACCGTGGCCAATGCTTTCGGCACCGGTCTCGCGGACGACAAGGCTCTCTACGCCTACGTCCCCCGCATCATTCGCTACTACCTCAACGAAGACCCAATTCTTCCCAACGTTGAGACCTACCTGCTCACCGAGGAAAAAGAGCGCAAACATGTCTTGGCCAATCTCGACAAACTGGTCGTGAAGGCGGTCGGGGAGAGCGGCGGCTATGGCATGCTGATCGGTCCCCATTCCACCGCGCAGCAGCGCGAAGAATTCGCCCGGCAGATCGAAGCCAACCCGCGCAACTACATCGCCCAACCGACGCTCGATTTCTCGCGGGCGCCATGCCTGATTGGCAACCATCTTGAGCCGCGGCACGTGGATCTGCGGCCTTACATCCTCTTCGGCGACAGAGTCAATATCGTCCCCGGCGGCTTGACCCGCGTCGCTCTCGAAAAAGGCTCACTCGTCGTCAATTCTTCTCAAGGCGGCGGCAGCAAGGACACATGGGTTCTGGAATAACACTCAGAGTTGGAGTTCGGGAGAGTTCAAAGATGCTTTCTCGCGTTGCGGACAGCTTGTATTGGATGAGCCGCTACCTGGAACGAGCGGAGAATACTGCGCGCCAACTCGACGTCACCATGAATCTGATGCTCGACACCGCCAGCGCCGGTGCCGAGGCGCGATGGAACCAGCTCGTTGCCGCGTTGGGCAATCCGGAAGAGCTGGAATGGAACGGCGATCTGGACGCGATGGCCCGCAGGCTGGTCTTCGATACGCTCCATCCCTCCGCCGTGACTTACTGCATCAACGCTGCCCGCGAGAATGCCCGTCAGGTGCGCGAAGAAATCTCCACGGAGCAGTGGCAGCGTCTCAATCGCCTCTATCACCAGATGCATTCGGCCCAGGTGCAGTCCCAGTTTCGGGCGAGTATCAGCGATGCCCTGGCTTCCGTGGTCGATGGCATCCACCTTTTCAAGGGCGTCAGCGACACCACCATGATCCACGGCCAGGGATGGCAGTTCATTCGCCTTGGCCGCTACCTCGAACGAGCTTACGCGATTGCTACGCTGCTCGAGGTCTATCAGCCGAGCCTGGCGAGCCCTTCTGAAAACGAACATGTCGGCCACCAGTATCTTGAACAGGTGGGTTTGCTTCGCTGCTGCACGGCGTTCGAGGCCTACTGCCAGGTGTATACCGCCGACGTGACGGTCGAACGCATTCTCGAGTTCCTGCTGCTGAATCGCGATTTTCCCCATGCGATTCGATATTCGGTGGATGGTATTCGCCACGCGGTCGAATCCATCCAGCGCACCGGCGGCCGTCGACCTCCCGATGAACTCATTGCGGGCATCGGGCGCCTTCACGCCATGCTCGGCTACACCACCATTGGCGAAATCCTTGAGGGGGATGCCGCCTCGTTTCTTCATTCGATTCGTCAACAGTGCCTGCGCGTCCACGAACTTCTCTACCGCTACTACATTCAATATTCGATCCAGTCGGCACTGGCTAACTAGGAGCAGGCAAACAAGAGCATGAACTTCTACTCCATCCGGCATCTCACGCGTTTCCGCTACTCCCGCCCCATCAGCGAGAGCATCATGGAAACGCGCATGCATCCGCGCTCCGACTCAAACCAGCATTGCCTCACGTTTGCTCTTTCCGTAAGTCCCCGTTGCCGCGTTTTCAGTTATCGCGACCACCAGGGCAACAACGTGCAGCATTTCAATATTCCCGGCGAACACACCCAACTCGTCATCATCGCCGAGTCGGTCGTCGAACAGCAGCCACTTCCCGATGTGCCTGGTTTCCTTGCCCCCGATGCCTGGGGCGCCCTCGACGAGATGATCGAAACCGGCGACTACTGGGAAATGCTTCTACCCAGCACCTTCGCTATCGAAACTCCAGCTCTCATCGACCTCGCCGCAAAGCTAGAAGTCAAGCGCCGTGACGATCCGCTCATGCTCGTCCACGAGATCAATGAGCGCTTGTTCGCTTTCTTCGAATACGTCCCTCGTTCCACCCGCGTCGATTCACCAATCGATGAGGCGATTCTCAGTGGCAAGGGCGTTTGCCAGGATTTCGCGCACACCTTGATCGCCCTGCTCCGCCATGTGCGGATTCCAGCCCGCTATGTCTCCGGCTACCTCTACCGCAGTAGCGGCGACCACGACCGCTCCACCCCTGATGCAACCCATGCCTGGGTCGACGTCCTGATGCCCCATCTCGGATGGGTCGGCTTCGATCCAACCAACAACCTCATCGCCCATCATCGCCACATTCGTACCGCTGTCGGCCGGGATTACGCCGACGTTCCACCCACCCATGGCATCTTCCGTGGCCAGACAGACAGTGAACTCTATGTAGCCGTCCACGTGGAGGCGAGCGAACTCCCGCCCGCTCTTGATCGAAAGCTTCCCATCCCTCCGGACTGGAGCGTCCTCGTGGAGAGGGCCCAACAACCCCCCGAACGTACCCAGTCGTTGATCGACCTTCAGCAAATGCAACAGCAGCAATAGCTTTGTGCGATTCTCAAAAAATCTCGATCGCCGTATTTTTGACCTTGAACTTCAAATTTCTGTTGAATCTTCGGTAAATATCCATCAATATGAAGGAACCCCGAATGAAACGCAGTCCCCGCTGCAGTCTCCTCGGCAGAATCCAGGAACAGTACCTTCTCTTCCCTGAAGCGCATTCCCACCCGCAGATGGGGTTCGAACAGCAAGGCACTCACCTCGCGCGACCGCGAACTTGATCGGCGGCGCGTGAACGCAACGAATCTGCAAGACACCTAGAGCAAGACTTTTTTGGAGGAACAGCCGTGAAACGATCCCTTTGGGGATGGGTGCTGATTTGCACCCTTTCCACCCTGACCCTCGCATTCGGCCAAAGCGCAACGACCTCACTCCGCGGAGTCATCAAAGATCCATCCGGCGCTCTCGTGTCAAGCGCCACGGTCACTTTGACCGACAATTCTACCGGCAAAACGTTCAGCACCACCGCGAGCAGCACAGGCTTATACGACTTTCCGCAAATCTTCCCATCGAAATACGTCATCAAGGTGACGGCTTCCGGTTTTGGCGAACAAACCAAGACAGCCGAGCTTCTCGTCAATCAGCCGGCCACCATTGATTTCACTCTGACCGTGCAATCGAGCTCCGTCACCGTCGACGTCTCCGCTGCGGCACAGACTTTGAATACATCGGATGCCTCGCTAGGCAATTCCGCAGACAATGCCGAGATCCAGTCTCTCCCCAGCGAAACCCGCAACGTCCCCGACTTGCTCTCCCTGCAGCCAGGCGTGCTCTACCTTCCACCTTCCATGACCGACAGCCGCAGCGGTGCCGTCAACGGCGAGCGCTCCGACCAGGGCAACGTAACCATCGACGGCGTCGACGATAACGATCAGGTCAATGGGTTCGCTTTCAGCGGCGTATTGCGCGAAACGCAGGATTCGATTGAAGAATTTCGCGTGACGACCGGCGGTGGCAATGCGGATGAAGGCCGCTCTGCCGGCGCTCAGATCAGCATGGTCACCAAGTCCGGAACCAACAAGTTTCATGGCGCGGCTTATGAATTTAACCGGCCCACCATCACCGTCGCCAACGATTGGTTCAACAAGCAAGCAGAAGTCGACAGCAATCTGCCAAACATTCCCGGCAAACTCATTCGCAATATCTTTGGCGGCGCCCTGGGCGGACCCATCCTCAAGGACAAACTCTTCTTCTTCGGCAACTACGAAGGAAGTAGAATTGCCGAAAACGTGCAGGTGTCGCAAACCGCCCCAACCGCAAGCTATCAGCAGGGAATCATCAGTTATCCAGACGCCAACGGGGACACCCAGTCGATCAGCGCTGCCCAATTGGCGATGCTAGATGCCGGATGCCAGGTCTGCGGCACCGGTGCATACCCCAACGCCCCCGGTCCAAATCCAAATGCACTGGCGTATTTCAATTTAATGCCTGCAGCCAACGGCTCTAATTTGGGCGATGGCTATAACACTGGCTCGTTCTCGTTTTCCTCGCCCAACCCGATTCGCCTCAATACGACGATCGGAAGAATCGACTTCGTCCCTTCCGACAAGCATAGGATTTTTGTTCGCGGCAATCTGCAAAAAGACATCGGAAGCAGCTTGCCCGCCGCTGATAGCGCTGAACAATTTCCCGGCCAGGGCCCGTCGCACGTCACCGAAGACAATAGCAAGGGAATCACCGGTGGCGACACCTGGAGCATTTCTCCAAACATGGTGAATGACATTCGCTATGGATACGTCCGCCAGGGCTTCAGCACCCAGGGCGTCGGAACTGGCGACTATGTTGATTTTCGCTTCATGGCGACTGCCACATCCGAAAGCCGATCGATCATCACGAGCATTCCAGTCAACAACATTGTTGATAACCTGAGCTGGACCAAGGGCAAGCATTCAATTCAGGTAGGTGGAAACTGGCGCCTGGTCCATCAGAACCACTCTTCCGACCAAAATTCTTTCAACAGTGCGACTTCCAACCCCTATTGGCTGGGAGGAAATCCTCCTACACCCGATACCATCGGTAACCCTGCACTGAATGGCGGATTCGGCAACTCCTACGAAATCGCATATGCCAATCTGGTTGGCACAATTCCGCAGATCAGCGATGTGTTCAATTACAAGCTCACCAGCCCTACCGCGGGCACCGCTCTGTCCGATGGCGCGTTCATCAATCGCCACTTCAAGGCAAATGAATTTGAGTGGTACGTCCAGGATGCGTGGCGCGTGATGCCAAACCTGACCCTTACCTTCGGTCTTCGCCACACGATCCTTCAAACGCCGTATGAGACCAGCGGTCAGCAGGTCACTCCCACCATCGACACTCATAACTGGTATCTGCAGCGAGAGTCGGCCGCACAGGCAGGTCAGATTTATGAGGCTGATCTACAATTCGCGCCAGCCGGCCCAACCTATGGCAAGCCGGGCTTCTGGCCAAAATCCAAAGATAATTTTGCTCCCCGTTTTGCGATCGCTTATTCCCCGGACACCAAGACCTCGATTCGCCTAGGAGCCGGAATCTACTACGACCACTACGGCGAGGCGCTCGTGAATACCTTCGATCAAAACGGGTCGTACGGTATGAGCTCGACCGTCAGCAATCCCGCCGGCGTCTATGGCATCGAAGGGAACGCAAAACACCCACCCTCGCCGCGCTTCATCGACCGGAGGACCTTCCCCGCGATTAGCGTCGGCTCGGCGCCCACCACACAGACGTTCCCGTTCTATGCGCCGCTGGACAACTTCGCTATCACCTGGGGCCTTGATAGCAAAATCAAGACGCCG
Source organism: uncultured Acidobacteriaceae bacterium (assembly GCA_963798035.1). Taxonomy (GTDB): domain Bacteria; phylum Acidobacteriota; class Terriglobia; order Terriglobales; family Acidobacteriaceae; genus Telmatobacter. The sequence continues at coordinate 68,104 of CAWCRW010000002.1, forward strand.
TATTCCGAGACCTTTAATCTCTCCGTCGATCGAGAGATTCCAGGCGGATTCACCCTTGAAACTTCCTACGTCGGCCGCCTTGGCAGGCACCTCCTGCAGCAACTTGATCTCGCAGAGCCGGTCGATTATGTCGATCCCAGCGGCGGTGGCGACTACTATGCCGCCGGCGGTCAGCTCTCGCGCGATGTAGATGCGAATGGCGGGGATGGGTCTGCTACGGTCGCTCCCATTCAGTACTTCGAAGATGTCTTTCCGTTTATGGCAGGCGTCGACTACGCAGGCGAAAGCGCGACACAGGCGATCTATACCAATGAGTGGGCGCCTTATCGTGCACAGTACGGCGCCACAACATCCCTGTCCGATATCGACTTCTATTGCGCCTACGGGTGCCCCGCAAACTGGACATCGCACTTCTGGCAAGACCAGTTCTCATCTCTCTACGCCTTGGCGAGCACGGGCATGAGCTACTACAACGCAGGGCAGATCACATTGCGGCATCCTTCAAGCCATGGCCTTCAGATGGACTTCAGCTACACCTTCTCGAATTCCATCGACTTTGGCTCCGACACCGAACGCAGCAGCGAATTTGGTGGGAACTCTTCGAATACCGGCGCATTCAGCGAAATTCTGAATACCTGGAAACCCTACCTGAATCGCGGTCCGTCGGACTTCGACACTCGTCACCTGATTACAGTCGATGCAGTCTATCAGCTTCCTTTTGGCCGTGGGAAAATGATTGGCGGCACGATCAATGGCGTTGGCGATGCAATCATCGGCGGCTGGCAGTTGTCAGGCATCAACCGCTGGTCCAGCGGTTTGCCATTCTCGTTCTTCGAGCCCGGATGGACAACCGACTGGCAGATCGAAAGCTTCGGCGTCGTCACCCAGCCCGTGAAGATGCGTCGCCACTTCGATCAGAATGGAAACCCGCAATTCTTCGACAATCCCGATGCCATCAACAGTGGCATCGCTACTGGTGCACCAGTCCGCTTGCCCTATCCGGGTGAAGCAGGTCAGCGCAACAACTTCCGTGGCGATGGAATCTTCGACATCGACACCGGACTGAACAAGAGTTGGAGAATCCACGAGTTTAGCAGCCTGAAATTCGCATGGGAGGTCTACAACGTCACCAATACCGTGCGCTTCGATCCCGCATCAATTGGCAGTGGGTTGACCGACGGAAATCTAGGCGTCGCCAGTTCGTTGCTCACTGTGCCCCGCCGCATGCAGTTCAGCCTGCGTTACGACTTCTAGTCGAACGCTGCCAAAAACAAGCGCCGGCGAACTGCAAAGTCCGCCGGCGCTTGTTTTTGTATGGGCAATCCCGCTCCGCCAGATGCGCGACTCAATTCATCTTGCGCACCTCGGCAGCAATCCTGCGCAACTCCGGCAACACATGTCCCAATGCCACCGGCTTCGCATCGCGCTCACCCAGGCCAAAGTAGAGTTCGCGATAGAGCCTATAAAGTTGCTCATAGGTCGCCGCGGCTTTAGGATTAGGTTTCACCGTCCGCAACGGCAAGCAGACAGCCGCCTGCGCTTCTTCAATTGTCTTGAACGCGCCGGCCGCCAGCAGCGCGAAAATCCCCGAGCCGAGGCTCGTCGGAACGCCGCCCGGCACCAGCACCGGCTTGTTCAGCACATCGGCGTACACGCGATTCAACACCGCACTCTTCTGCGGAATACCACCCGCGTTGATGACGCGATCCACGCGTACCCCGTGCTCCGCCATCCGCTCGAGAATGATACGGGTGTGAAAGGCCGTCCCTTCAATCGCCGCGAATAATTCGTCTTGCGCGGTGTGCACCAGGTTCCATCCCAATGTCACTCCGCCAAGTTCCGGATTCACGAGAACCGTGCGATCGCCATTGTCCCAGCTCAACCGAAGCAGCCCCGTCTGGCCGGCTTTGTACGCATCGAGCCCTTCTGAAAGCGCTGGAACCGTCGACTGCGCACGCCGGGCAATCGCATCGAAGATGTCTCCGGTTGCCGAGAGGCCGGCTTCAATCCCTGTGAAGTCTGGGTGCACACTGCCCGGCACCACGCCGCAGACCCCGGGGACCAACTCAGCTTCGCGCGCCATGGCAATGATGCAGGTCGAAGTCCCCACCACGTTCACCACATCGCCTTCGCGGATATTCGATCCGATCGCATCCCAGTGCGCGTCAAAGGCCCCCACCGGTATCGGAATCCCCGCGCGCAGTCCAAGCTTCTTTGCCCATTCTTCTGAAAGCTTCCCCGCTACATGGTCGCTGGTTTCATAGGATCCCCCGAGCTTGGCGCGCACACCCGCGAACAAAGGATCGACAGCAACCAGAAACTCCTCCGGCGGCAGGCCGTTCCACTTCGGATTCCACATCCATTTGTGGCCCATCGCGCAAACGCTTCGTTTCAGTTCTTCCACGCGTCCCACGCCGCACAAGGTAGCCGCCACCATGTCGCAGTGCTCCAGCGCGGTCGCAAACCGGCTGCGCTTTTCCGGGTTGTGCCGTAGCCAGTGCAGCAGCTTGGCAAAGCCCCACTCGTGCGAATAGACACCGCCGCACCACTCAATTGCCTCGAGTCCCAGCGCATGCGCCTTACTGGTGATCTCCTCAGCCTCGGCATGGGCGCGATGGTCGCACCACAGATAATAGTCATCCAGCGGTTGCAGCTGCGCATCGACAGGAATCACACTCGAGCCCGTGGTGTCGAGCGCGATGGCCGCAACCGTCGCGCCGTCGATGTGTGCCGCGCGCAAGACGTCGTGTGTCGCCCGGGCCAATGCATCCATCTGGTCCGCATGCGATTGCGTGGCAAAATCGGGATCATCCCGTCGGCGGTGCAAAGCATAAGACGCCGACGCCGTTTCAATCGGTCCCTTTTCGCTGTCCACCAAGGTCACACGCACGCTTAGAGTCCCGAAGTCGACGCCGGCAACAATCGTCATAATTGCCCCTAGTAAACGCTTTCTGGTTCGTACTAAGGCTATCACCTTCTGTCGTAAAGCGGGCAAAGGTCGCGCCAATGGCTATTTCTTACTGCCCGGTATCATGCTCTCGATTTTTGAGGGCAGCCCTGCCTTTGCAGCGCTCGGTTTTGCCGCGGGCGCCGCGCTTGCCCCAGAAGTCCTGCCCACTTGGTTTGGCGACGCAGGCCCGCCTGGAGATGTTGTCGGCTTTGGCATCGCGTCCTGCGCGACTGGCGCCAAAGTCGCTCCCTTCGTCCCATCGACCGCGGCTGCAGTCTTCACGACCATCAGCGGGCCTTCCTGGTTTTTCACCAGGATCGAGATGCGTCGGTTCGACGGGTCATACGGATTTTTCTTCACGCGCAGAAGCTGGTCTGCATACCCGCGCACCTGCGTTACCTGGTCCGAACGCACTCCATCCTGCTGCAACAAACGGCGCGCCGCGTTGGCCCGGTCCGCCGAAAGTTCCCAGTTGCTGTACTCAACGTCACTCGAATACGGAGCAGCATCCGTGTGGCCCTCAATCAACAGCTGATTCGGAAGCGTCTGCAGCTCCGATCCCAGCAGAGCCAGAAGCTCCTGGCCGTTGTTACTGAGCCGCGCGCTGCCGCTCTGATAAAACGTGCCGTTCTTGTCTTCCAGCAACTCGATGCGCAGTCCCTCAGAGGTAACGGTGATTTCAATCTGCTTCGAAAGCTTCTCCAGTTCTTTGCGCGCCTTGATCTCCTGTTCCAACTTATCCTTCAGCCGCTGCAGGTTATCGCTGGCGGCCACGCTCACTGTTTCGCCGGTCCCCGTCATCGTCGTGCCCATCAGGCTGGCCGTGCCTCTGGGATCGTTAAAGTACCCGGCGACCGCTTTCTTGATCTTCTCGCTCGAATTCATGAGCCACAGTACGATGAACAGCGACATCATCGCGGTGACGAAGTCCGCGTAGGCTACTTTCCATGCGCCGCCGTGGTGACCTTCATGGCCGCCCTTCTTCTTGATCACCAGGATGGGTTGCACTTTGCCGGCTGCCATGATCCCTCACTCTTCCAGTACCGCAGACTTCTTAAGCTGCTTTCGCTTCTGCAATTGCGCCGGTTTGGTTTTTGCAGGTCTTTTCCATCTCGTCGAAGGTTGGCCGCACATGTGCAGGAATCGCGCGCCGGCCCATCTCGATCGCGATCATGGGCGCTGCGCCCTTCAGAAACGACAGAAGCAGAACGCGCAATACGTGCAGATAACTGTTGTGGTCATCCGCCGCTTTGCTCATGTTCGAGCTCAACGGTCCCGCGACGCCGTAGCACAGCAAAATCCCAAGAAATGTGCCCACCAATGCCGCCGCGACTTTGTGTCCAATCTCCTCCGGAGGGCCTCCCAGTGCGCCCATCGTAATCACCACACCCAGCACTGCGGCCACAATCCCCAACCCCGGCAAGGCATCCGCCATGGTAGACAGGGCTCCGATCGGCTGCGTCGCCTGGTGGTGATGCACCTCCATGTCCAACTCCATCATCTGGTCCATATCGAACGGTTCTACGCCGCCTGTGATCGCCATGCGCAGCGTGTCGCACAAAAACTCCCGCGCATGATGGTCGCTCAGGAATGCAGGATAGTTTTTGAAGATCGCGCTCTCCTTCGGCTTTTCCACGTCCGTTTCCACGCTCAACAATCCTTCTTTGCGCACCTTGTTCAGGAACTGATACATCATTTTCAGCGTGTCGAGATAGAGCGTCTTGCTGAACTTCGAGCCGGTCAGCACCCCCTTCAGGCCACCTGCAATCCCTTTCAGAATGTGGGTCGGATTCGCTACCAGCAGAGTCCCTGTTGCGGCCCCGACAATGATCAGAAGCTCTGCCGGTTGGATCAGAACTTCAATGTGGCCTTTTTCCATCAGGAATCCGCCGATAACCGCCCCAAAAACCAAAAGAATCCCAAGGATGGCGAACATGCTTATCTCTCCGGGGCGAGCGTAATGTGGTTGCCGCCGGCATGGACGCTCGTCCGCATCGCTGCCTGCACACGTTCGAAAAACTGGGGCAGGGTTTCCGCCTTCACGGCCTGCGCCGCGCCAATACTCACGCTCAAGGAGAGCCGGTCGCCCCACCAGCGGAAGTCCGAGGTTCGCGCCATTCCCGCCAGTGCCTGTGCGTGGGCCGCAAGCAATTCCGGTGTGGGTTCGTGCGAGAGAACTAGAAACTCATCGTCTCCCCATCGACCGATCGTTTCCGTCGGATGCATCCCATTCGTCAAAGTCCGTTCGATGCGCTCCAGCATCGTCTCGCATGCGCTGGCTCCGTGGCTCTTTCGCAGCGCCTGCGCCTGGTCGACGGTGATCCACAACAACCCAAGCGGTGCACCTCCCTCTGCGAATTCCTCAAACGCTGTCGTCACCTGCTCCTCAATCTCTTCCTGTGCGGCTTCCAAGTTGGAATCTTCACAACTCTCGCCATGGTGCGGCGAATCCAATCCCTCCGCGCGGTGAAAGATAATCGCAGTTCCCACGCGCACGCCGAGAACATCCCGCAGAACCACTGTCCGCCTCATGAGCGAGAGCTCCCGGCCAAATCGATCTTCCACGTGAATCAGGCTTCCCCGTTCCGACTTCGGCCTCCCTTGCCGCTCCTGCACTTCCTCCACAGCGTCGCCATCGAAGAGCGTGTCCAGCGCCCACGGGACGGCCCGCGTCACCATCTCCATACTCGGAAACCCGGTGATTCTTTCCGCAGTACGATTCCAGAAGTCCACGGTGCCCTCTTCTCGAAGCAGCGCGAGACCTTCCGGAAAGCTCTCCAGCGCGGCTTCCATCAATTCGCTGCGATCGGTCATTGCGGCACCCACGTTTGTTCCATCGGCAGAAGTTCCATCAACTTGATTTTCGCTAGAAGGGAAAGGCCTTCAACCAATCGAACAATGCTCGGCCACTTCGCGGGATGCGTTGGAAGACAGCACCGCATTCACCTCGCGCAGCAAGCGTGCTCAAGGTCAAACTTCCAGATGAAAAAGTGAGGGGAGGAGAAACTCTTCTGGGGAATCCAGTGAATCTTCTTTAAGAAATCTAATGGATCTTCATTTTATGATTCTCAAGTTCGTTGCTACTTCGCAAGGGAAGTCGCACCACGAACTGCGTCTTGCCGGGCCCTGTCTCGACTTCAATTTTCCCGCCAAACTTTTCCGTGACGATCCGATGCACGATATCGAGACCCAACCCCGTTCCTGCACCCTGCGGTTTCGTGGTGAAAAAGGGCTCGAACATTCGTGGAAGCACATCGGCGGGAATTCCTGTTCCGTGATCGGTAATGCTTACCGTGAGCCAGCCGGGGTCCGCTTCCGTCCAGGTTGCAATTTCAATCTGTCCGCCGGAAGGCGAGGCGTCCGCCGCATTATCGATCAGGTTCGTCCACACCTGGCTCAATGCCGATCCGCGCGTATAGATCGTCGAAGGCGACGCTTCAAAACGCTTCTCCACCTGGATCTGCTTGATCCGCAGTTTGTGTCCCAGGATGATCAGCGTGCTCTGCAGGCTGTCGTGTACGTCCAGCTCCTTCGCCGGCGAACGCTCGTCGTACGCGAATTTCTTCACCGCCATCGCCAGATCTGAGATCCTCGTGATGCTGTCTTCAATCGCGCACACCAGTGAAACACTCGACACCAGCGCTCCGAGCCAATTCAGCGCATCCGACAACGACTCAGCATCGAAATATTCCCTGGCGCAGTCCAGCTCCTGCCGATCAAATCCCATGCCCACCAGGACAGGCGCGATCGTATAGGCGTTCTCGACACCCGCCGACGAGAGCCAGTCGCCCATTGCTTCTTCCGCGTCGGCCTGTTCCAGGCTGCTCATCGCCGCCAGTCTGCATCCGCTCAGCGTGTGCTCCAGCAGGCCCCTCATGCAGTCCAATTGCTCCGCGGTCTTCGTTCGACCACTGTTGCGAAGACTCAGTTGCTGCAGCCGCATGAGGTTTTCGCGAAGCTGCGAAGCCGCGCGCTTGGCCGCCGAGCCCGGATTGTGCAACTCGTGCATCAGCCCGGCGGCAAGAGTTCCCAGCGAGACAAGCTTCTCGCGATGCAAGGCTTCTACTTGATAAGCCTGCAGGCGATGTGCCATATCGGCCAATACAACCGTTCGCGCTTGCGGGCAGCAAGCCAGAATCTTCCAGAACTGCTCACTATTGAAGCGCAGGACGATCGAGTCCTCGGTCGCAGTCGTAAGGAATTGCATGTGGGCCTTGCCGGACAACAGCGCCGCTTCGCCAAATCCGTCGCCTGCGTATGCGCCGCCGATCATGGTGCGCGCGCCATCTGCTTCAATGCGCTCCGCGCGGGTTTCGCCTTTCAGCACCACCCAATAGAAGTTCGCAGGGGATCCCGGCTCCGACACTGCGGCGCCCGCCGCGGCGGTGATCCGCTCCACACGATCCACGCCAATCAGCGCGTCAAGGTTCGTTTCAGCAAAAATACGAGTCTTCGCCAAATCCCGTTTTACATCCTCAAACGAGACCAACTCGATCAGCACCGGTTTTTCGCCCTCATCCATCCCCTGTTGTCTAACCCCCAGCTAAAACCCAGCCAGATACTGATGCGCGAACTGCACCGCAATCGAACCCTCGCCCACCGCAGAGGCTACCCGCTTCACTGATCCGTGCCGTACATCGCCGGCGACAAAAACCCCCGGCACGCTGGTCTCGAGCAAGAACGGCTCCCGCGTCTCCCGCCAGCTTTCCGGCATTTTCCCCTCCCGCCGCAGGTCCGGCCCGGCGAGAACAAACCCCTTCTCATCCCGCAGGATCGAGGGCGGTAGCCATGCGACCCCCGGCTTTGCACCGATAAAAACGAACAACGACGTAGCCGCAACTTCGTGCTCACCCTCCGGGCCGTTCAAGCGCAGGGACTGTAAGTGCCCGTTCCCTTCGGCCGCGACCACCTGGGTTTTTGTTGCCACCACAATATTCGATGTGCGTTCAATCTCATCGATTAAGTATTTCGACATGGTGGCCCCCAGGCTTTCGCCTCGGACCAGCATCGTGACCTTGCAGGCAAACTTCGAGAAGTGTAAAGCCGCCTGGCCCGCGGAGTTAGCGCCTCCCACAACATAAACTTCCTCGTCCTTACACGATGCGGCCTCGACCAGGGCCGCGCCATAGTAAATCCCGCATCCCGTCAACTGGTCCGACCCCGGAATCTCGAGCTTGCGGTATTGCACCCCCGGCGCCAGCAGGACGACATGGCTCGAAACTTCCCGCCCATCGGCCAGCCTCACAAACCTGTATTGCCCGTCGATGCGCATCCCCGTCGCCCGCTGGGTCAGGAACTCGGCGCCAAACCGCGAAGCCTGCATATGGGCGCGGCGACCCAGGTCCGCTCCCGTCACCCCGGATGGAAACCCAAGGTAGTTCTCGATGCGCGACGTGGAGCCCGCCTGGCCGCCTGGCGCATCCGGTTCAATCACCAGTGTTTTCAACCCTTCACTCGCACCATAGACGGCTGCGGCCAGCCCCGCCGGACCCGCCCCCACCACCGTCATGTCATAGAACTCTTGCGTGGCCTGTGTGCGTAGACCCACCCGCGCGGCCAGCGCATCGGGGTCGGCATGCGGCAATGAAGTTCCGTCCGCGAACAGCACCGCGGGCAATTGATCGGGATTCAGCTGCCGCTCGGTTAGCAGCTTCAATGCCTCTTCGTTGCCCGCAATGTCCAGCCAGCGATAGGGCACATGGTTCCGCGACAGGAAGGTGCGCAGCATGTGATCCTGCAACGACCAGCGGTTGCCAATCACCCGCAAGCCTTCAAACGGCGGCCGATAACCCGCCTTCCAGTCGTCCAGCAGATCTGTCAGTACCGGGTAGAGTTTCTCTTCCGGCGGATCCCACGGCTTGTTCAGGTAATAGTGAATGCGCGCCGAATTGATGGCACGAATCGCCGCTTCCGTATCCGCGTACGCCGTCAGCAGCACGCGCCGCGCATCGGGATAAATCTCCCGCGCACGCTCCAGGAAATCTACGCCGGTCAGTCCCGGCATCCGCTGATCGCTCAGAATCAGCGCCACAGGCTCCTGACGTGCTTTTACCTGGGCCAGAATGTCCAGCGCCGCCTGGCCGCTGGCAGCCCGCATCACGCGATATTCCGCTCCATATTGACGGCGCAAGTCCTGGACAACTGCTTCCAGAACACTGACATCGTCGTCCACCGCGAGTAGAATCGGCCTTGCCATATTCCCATTTTAGGACCACGGATTCCGCGGCCGGCTCGTCTACAGTATCAAACCAAAAGAGCCTAGTCAGTAAATACATCAACGTATTAGCTGCTGGTTTCGCGTGACGGAATGCAATTTGGGCTGTAATCTTGTTTCAGGCTTTTTCGGATAACGCTAGTGGTTTTTCACTTCAGCAAGTGACGAAAGGAACGTAGGCGCCGTTCGGCTGTCGCACAAATTGGACACCGTCCCGCCTCGTTTCCTGTTGCCGATACCGCATTTTGTTGGAGACAGTGTATCTTTAGGGTTCAATAGGGGAGAAAGGTCTGGCCGGGTCACTAGAGTTCCGGCTTGGTCCCCCATTCCCACGACGGATGGTGCGCGGAATATGAATAAAGTGATCCTTGCCGACTCCCAGGCAATCTTCAGGGCTGGCACTGCCAAAGTGCTGGCGATGGATGAGGACATGCGCATTATTGCTCAATGCACAGACCTCGACCGCATGATGCACGCCATTGCCACGTTTCCCGGTTCGATCGTCGTGCTCGCCGCTTCGCTGCGACCCGACATGGCACGCCTTCGCTCCCTGCTCGAGTCGTCGGGCAGCCGCGGGATCGTCATCGCTGAAAACAACGAGAGCGCAAGCCAGTTTATGCAGCAGGGCTTCCGCGGCGTCGTTTTCCGCAATGTCACTGGTCCAGCGCTCGTCGAATGTGTGCGCCGCGTCGCTGCCGGCGATACATGGACGCCCCCGCAGTTGATGATGCCCGAGTCTCCCGAAGAGGATCTGGTCGGGGCACGCGTGCGCGATCGCCTCACACCCAAGGAAATGCGCATCGTCGCTCTCATTGTCCAGGGCTGCAAGAATCGCGAGATCGCGCTCCGCCTCAAGACCACCGAGCAGGTAATCAAGAACTATCTCCGCTCCATCTACGACAAAACAGGCGTCAGCGATCGCCTCGAGTTGGCTCTCTTCACAATCCATCACCGCCAGCTGGCGCAGGCCGCAGCCGAGATGGGCAACAAACTCGAAGCCGAAGAACAAGCCGCCGCACCACCCGCAGTCGCCTGAACGCGCATTGCGAGCGCAGAAAACGAGCCGAAGCCCTTAGGGCTTCGGCTTTTTTCTTCCCCTCGGCGTCCAGCCTTTGGGTTTACTCGCCAACTCGAATGGTGCCAGGACTTCGTGCCTTGCCCCATTTCGTGGTAAGATTTCCTTGTTTCCTTGAAAGAAGGAATCATGCTGGCCAAGAAGACATCGAAAAATCAAATCACTCTTCCCAAGGCTGTTGTGGCTCACTTCAGTGCAGTTGAATATTTTGAAGTGAGCACCGACGGCCGCTCCATTGTGTTGCGTCCTCTTGAAACCAGTCGTTCGGCCCAAGTCCGCGATCGCCTTGCCGCCCTCGGAATCGCCGAGCAAGATGTGGAAGCTGCGGTGAGGTGGGCGCGCGAAACCAAGTGAGGGCGCGCGTCGTCTTCGACACCAATACCGTCATTTCTGCGATCCTGTTTCCTCAGGGACGACTCGTCTGGCTTCGCAATCATTGGAGCGCGAGCGTCTGTGTGCCCCTCGCTTCACGCGCCACGATTGCTGAAGTCACGCGCGTGCTCGCCTACCCAAAATTTAGGCTTCCCGCCGAGGACCGCGTCGAACTCCTCGGGGACTACCTTCCCTATTGCGAAGTCATTGAGGTTGCCGACCACTGCCCTCAAGTCTGTCGCGACTCCGGTGATCAGATCTTTCTCGATCTGGCCTATTCCGGCGAAGCCGACGTCCTTGTGACTGGGGATTCCGATTTGCTCGCGCTGGGCGATCGGACCCGCTTCGGAATCGAGACGCCTGAAGACTATCGGGTAAGCATCTCGCAGGGGTGAGCCCCGTTACAGTTTTTCCGCCACGCTCTTGGCCTGCGTGAACAGCAGCAGGTAGTCGGGGCCGCCGGCCTTCGAGTCCGTTCCACTCATATTGAACCCGCCGAAGGGATGAGCCCCCACCATTGCCCCGGTGCATTTGCGATTCAGATAGAGATTCCCCACGTGGAATTCGCGTCGCGCGATTTCGAGGCGCCCGCGATCCGACGTATAAAGAGCGCCCGTCAGCCCGTACTCGGTGTTGTTGGCCACCTTCAGGCCTTCCTCAAAGCTCTCCACCTTGATCACCGCGAGAACCGGCCCGAAAATCTCCTCCTGCGAAATCACCGCGTCCGGCGCGATGTCCGCAAACACCGTCGGCTCGAGGAAGTAGCCCTTTTCCTCTGTGTCCACGGCCCTTCCGCCCGCCACCAGCTTACCTTCCTTTTTCCCGGTGGCGATATAGCCAAGAATCGAGTTCATAGCCGCCTTGTTCACCACCGGTCCCATGTTGGCGTTGGCTCCAGGATCGCCGACCGTCAGCTTCGCCACCCGCTCGCGAAGCCGTTCCACAAAAATGTCGTAGATCGGCGCTTCCACAATCGCCCGCGAACACGCGGAGCATTTCTGCCCGCTGAATCCGAAAGCCGCCGCTGTCACGCCCTCCACCGCTACATCCACGTCCGCATCGGCGCACACCACGATCGAATCCTTGCCGCCCATCTCGAGGATGGTGCGCTTGATCCAGATCTGTCCCGGCTTCGTCTTCGCCGCGCGCTCGTGAATGTCCAGCCCAACCGCCTTCGACCCGGTAAACGCGATGAAGCGCGTCTTCGGATGTTCCACAACGGCGTTTCCGAAAGTGGCTCCCGATCCGGGGCAGAAATTCACTACGCCGCCCGGCATCCCCGCTTCTTCCAGCACTTCCACAAACTGTGCCGCAATCGTCGGGGAGTCGCTCGATGGCTTCAGAATCACCGTGTTCCCTGTGACAATCGCCGCAGCCGTCATCCCCGCCATGATGGCGAATGGGAAATTCCACGGCGGAATCACAGCGCCGACGCCCAGCGGAACGTAATGCAGCTCATTCCGCTCGCCCGCGAGCTGGATCGGCGTTTTCGCCTCCGCCAGCCGCAATGCCTCGCGCGCGTAAAACTCAAGAAAATCAATCGTCTCCCCGACATCCGCGTCCGCTTCCGCCCAATTCTTGCCCACCTCGTACGTGAGCCACGCACAGAACTCGAACTTCCGCTTGCGAATAATCTCTGCCGCCCCCAGCAGCAGCGAAGTCCTCTCCCCGACCGACGTCCGGCTCCAAACCTCGTAGGTCTTCAGCGCGGCCTGCATCGCCTGTTCCGCGTGTTCGGCGCCCGCTTTCTGGTGAATTCCCACCACTTGCGACGGTCGGGAAGGATTCAGCGACTGAATCTTGCCCTCGGTCGAGATGCGGTATCCGCCCACGATCAGGTGGTACTCGCGGCCGAGGTGGCCGCTCACCAACTCCAGCGCGGCCTTCATGTTGCGCGCGTTTTCCGGATCCTTGAAATCCGTGAAAGGTTCGTTCTTGAAGGCGCCCTGCGGCGTGCGCGCCTGAATCTCGGTGGGAAGCGTAACGGTTGCCATAGCCTCTCCAGTGTAGCCGCATCGCGCAACCGCCGCTACGCCTCGAAACGCGAGATTTCCACGCTCCCGCCATGAACGAATTGTCACTCTCTGCGGCGAAACTAACCCCCTGGAACGGGGTCAAGGATGTAGACGACCCTCCGCCGGGGCACCCGCTTGACGGGTGATTTCGGGACGGGCCGTTGCACAAGGCTTGTCCGTATCCGAGGAACCTGCAGACCCGGGGACGACAAAGAACGCCTCGCCAAGACGAGTGTACGTGGGCCACAAAAAGAGGGAACATGAAGCCCCCCATCAATCCGAACTTTTTGCACTTTGCCAATCCCCATCGCTCGCAGTTGGAAGACTCCCAGGCAAGTTCTGCGATCACGCGAGCGTTTCAACCCAACCACGTCGGTAGATTCGCATGCGCAGCCGCGCTGGCAATGCTCTCCTGCAGCGCCCTCCACCTGTCCGCCCAGCAGCAAAACTGGCCGCCCGACGATCCTTCCGACAACGGCCCGTACGAAGCCGCTCCGCAACCCTATCCTCCTCCACAGCAGAACGCCTACGGTCAGCCGCAATATGGGTATCCACAGCAGGGATATCCCGCACAGGCTTATCCAAACCCGGCTTCGCCGTATCAAAATCAGGGCCCGGCCTATCAAAGCCAGGCTCCCACGTATCCGCAGCAAGGTTACGGCGAGCAGCTTGCCCAGATGCAGCCGCTCAGCCCCGATCAGCTGACCCAGATGGTCGCGCCGATTGCTCTCTATCCGGATGCGCTGGTGGCGCAGATTCTCGCGGCATCCACTTACCCCGCGCAGGTCGCCTCAGCCGACCAGTGGCTACGCTCCATGGGTGGAGCCCCGCCTGATCAAATCGCTGCGGGAGCCAATTCCCAATCCAGCTGGGATCCAAGCATCAAGGCGCTCACGGCGTTTCCGCAGGTCCTTTCCATGCTCGATGGCAACCTGCAATGGACCACCAGCCTCGGCAACGCTTACTACAATCAGCCCCAGGATGTTCTGCAAACCATTCAGGTCATGCGCCAGCGGGCGCAAGAAGCAGGAAATCTGCAAAGCAACCCGCAGGAGCAGGTGAGCGACAACCAGGGTTACATTGATATCGCGCCGTCCAACCCGCAGGTTGTCTACGTTCCGAATTACAACCCATGGGACGTGTATGGCCAGCCCGTATCGCCTTACCCAGGCTTCTCGTTGCTTGGCACCATCGGCTCCTTTATCGGATCGGCGCTCGTTCATTACGGCCCCGGCATTGCCATGTCTGCCTTCATGAGCACCCCCTTCGGATGGCTCGGCTGGGGCCTCGATTGGCTCGCGCACTCCATCCTCTTTAACCACGGCAGCTACTTTACCCACAGCACCTCGGTGGCCGATTGGGGCTTTCCCCACGGTGGTCCGCGCTTCTTCCCCGGACGCAATTGGGATCGCGCCGGCGACCGTGCCGGCTGGTCCCGTGACGGCGCCACCTATCGCGCCTTCAACCACGAAGGCAACGGCTTCTATCGCGGCGGAAATCAGCCTGTAGGCAGACCCACTCAAGGTTGGGGCGACGCCCGCAGCGCGGAAGGCTTCAATCGCGGATTCGCAGCGCGCGATCAAATGACCGCGCGGCCCGCGATGCCCGCGCAGCAGGCCTACAACCATTACCCGCAGTCCATTGGGAGCCGCCCGCAGACCTTCATGCCCCGCACCGAGCCGCAACGGCCCGACAGTTTCGGCCGTCAGGGTTACGCTGGCGGAAACTACAACCAGCCCCGGGCGAATAACTTCGGCCGCTCCGGCATGGCCTATGCCAATCCCGCGCCGTCCTACCGCGCACCAGAAAACAACTACCGCGGCAGCAACAGCGGGCGCAGCTATGAAGCTTTCGGCGGTTCAGCCGGCAATTCCGGCCGCTCCGGCGGATTCCATCTATTCGGCAATCACAATTCCGATCAATTCGGCGGACGCGCACCCAAGGCCTACAGCTACAACGGTGGCCACGAATCTTTCGGTGGGGGTAGATCCTTCAAAGCGCCCAAAGAAAGTCACTCCTTCGGCGGTGGAGGGCACTTTGGCGGAGGCGGCCATTCGGGCGGCGGCCACTCCAGCGGCGGTCATTCCGGCCATCACCATTGAGACGGTCTTAAATTAACTTATAGATCGTCGCAGACTGACCACCTTCGGGTGGTCAGTTTGTTTTCGCAGCCATAACCATCGCAGCGTCGAGCTATCGCGTCTCCGTCAACGCCTCGGTCTGCTTGCTCATCCGCGCCGTGCGCTCCAGCTTGTCCCAGTTGAACGGCTTGCCGTCGATGGCCCGCTTCAGCGTCTTGAACAGCACAATCGAAAACACCTGCCGATACGCGAAGCGCTGCAGCCAGATGTGGAACAGCAGCCATCCATCGCCCTTGTTTGCCGGATGACGCCGCTCCAGGCTGAATGCCACCGCAGACGTCACGAAATCGATCAGCAGGAAGGTCAAGAAATAGGCCAACAGCTTCACGAAGCTTGCGGCTGAAGCTGCTTCCGGGTGGTAATGCCGGTCGACGAAATAGTGCACGATCCCGGCCGCAAACATCAGGTCGATAAACGGCGATACCAACGGCAGCAGCATCTGGAAGATAAGAATATTCGGCAGCGCGAAAAGGCCCATGGCCTTGTTGCGCACAAACGCCAATCGATGTTTCCATACCGATTGCAGAATGCCGAAAGACCAGCGAAAGCGCTGGCGCATCAGTCCCCGTGCATCAATCGGCGCTTCCGTGAAGGCCAGCGCGCGATCTTCATACACCACTTTGAACTTCTGCTCCAGCAGGTTCATCGTCAGGTCGGCGTCTTCTGCGACCGTGTTCAGCGGATAGCCGCCGGCCTTCTTCACCGGCGCGGTGCGCCACGCGCCAATCGCTCCGGGAACCACTGTCACCACGTTGAACAAGTCCAGCGCGCGCCGTTCAAAATTCTGGCTGGTGATGTATTCAAGCGCCTGCCACCGCGTCCACAGGTTCACGCGGTTGCCAACCTTCGCATTGCCCGCCACCGCGCCCACCGCGGGGTCTTCAAAGTGCGGGATGAGCTTCGTGATCGAATCGGCAGCTATGACGGTGTCCGCATCGATCCCGACATAAAAGTCCTCTTCAAGATCCTCGAGCGCATAGTTGAGCGCCGCGGCCTTGCCTCCATTCTGCTTGGTCAACACCTGCACGCGGCCCGCGGCAATCTCCCGCGCATAGGCCGTCTGCGCGACTTCGAATGTGTTATCCGTTGAGCCATCGTCGATCACGATCACGTGCAGGTTTTCGTAGTCTGAGTGCAGCACCGAACGAACCGTTCGTACGATGACCTTCTCCTCGTTATAGGCCGGGATGAGCACCGCAATACGCGGATTGAAGCCTGGCGAGGCTTGCTGATGCGGACGTCTCAGCCGGTCGATCACCGCGAAAACACCTACCAGCACAAGACGCGCGCTCATCAGGATATCGCCGACAAAAAAGACCATCACAATGAAATTCCCAATCACTGCCAGCGTCGAGAAAGCAATGGAGTCGGGAATCTCGCGCACGGACTGCCAGAATGTGAGTTCCGGCATCACTTCCGCCGCCGTCTTGCCCATCAAAGCAGAAACAGGAACAAACGTGTACCCGTGCGCACGCAACGTGTCGATCAGCACTGGCAGCGAAGCTAAGGTCACCGATCGATCGCCGCCTCCATCGTGCATCAGGATCACCGATCCCCTGAATTGCGGCTTCGTCTTCATCCGCTCCAGTTGATCGAGCACCGACTGCGCGATTTCCTCCGGCGTCTTCTTGATCCGTTCATCCCAGTCGTTGGTGTCGATTTTGTTGCCGATGACGATATACCCGTCCTGCTGAATGCGCACGATCGGCGCCGCCTGGTCGTCCGTATCCGGCTCTTCGTCCACATCGTACGGCGGACGAAAATAGTGTGGCTGCACTCCAAGCTTGCTCGCAAATAGACGCTCCGTGAGTTTTACTTCCAGATCCAGCCGGTTGGCCGAAACTTCGCTGATGTCTGGATGCGTGTACGTGTGGTTCCCGATCTCGTCGCCTTCGCGCAGCTCGCGCCGCATCAGCCCAATGTTTTCCAGCGCTTCCTCCCCGATGATCAGGAAGGTGCCTTTCACGTTCTTCTCCTTCAACACATCGAGAATCCTCGGAGTCCACTTGGGGTCCGGCCCGTCATCGAACGACAGCGCGACTTCGTTCGGATGGTATCCGTAGTAAGACACCGTGTACGTCTGCGGATACACGTCCATGTGCTCATCGATCACGAGTCGTCGCTGCAGGTTCGGTTCGTCCGTATCCACTTGCACCGTGCGCTTGCCCGGCTGCGGCAAGCCGGTCACCCGCATAATGTCGCCCTCGCCTTCCGTGTCGATCTCATGTCCCGGTTGAACCTGGGACAAGGCGACCAGCGAGCTCGGATTGCTTGGCCTGTCCCACACGCTCCAAAGCGAGCTGTCTTCGTAGCCCAGCCGCCAAAGCGCAAACGTCTGCAAGCCCAGTTCCCGCGCCGCCCGCATCTCGTTCAGCAGCGTGACTCCGTCAAGAAACCACACCACATGTCTCTGGTTCTTGTCCTCGTCGATATAGTCGAAGTGCGGATTCAACGAGTCGTAATCCAGGTTCAGATCCGCGTCCGCGTCCGACGCTCTTTGCCACGCATCCGACACCGGCAAGTCCACGGTGTTGATCACTTCCGGTTTGGGCTGTTTGTGGCCGCGTTTGGCAGCCGGCGGAATCGAAAGCGTCCAGTCGTATCCGTAACTTCCCAGCGCGCAGATAATCTTCTCTTTCGGAACAACCTTCAGCACCCGCGTCAGGTTCGCCACAAACCAGTTCTGGCTCGCGATCGGCCCCGGATCGCTCGTCGCCTCGTGCTCGTCATAATTCATCAGCACGATGCCATCCGAGTTGTCCGCAATCAGCTTCAGCGTCTCGGCATCTGTACCCACCGAGGTCGGCACATACAGGCGAAGATTGCGTGCCCGCAGATCTCCATAGAGCTCATGAATAAACGTCGTATACGCCGGCATCGCCTTGTCTGGCAAACTCTCGAAATCGAGCGAAAGCCCCCGGTACGCCGGATACGTGGCTAGAAAGCGCAGAATCTGCGCCCGCAACGTCGCCCGGTTCATTGTGTCCGCCAGCATGTCTCCCACGTGCGCGTCCCAATCCTGCGTGTTGGAGTTGTAGTTGTTGACGTGGGGAAAAATTTCCGTATCTTCGCGCGCCAGTTGAATCGTCCGCTTGATCCGTCCCAGATCGTCCGGGTCGTGCACGGTATTTCCATCAATCACCGGGTACGCGCGATGGCTCTCGTTGTCGATCGCCAACAGCTCCGGCTTCGACGAATCCACGTGCAGCCACTCTGGAAACAGCATGTCGATCTGGTGGACATGCTGCTTGAACGATGAATAACTGGCTTCGTCGTACGGCACATAATAAGCGGCGCGCAGCCCTTCTCCCGTGTTGAACGGAATGTCCGATGGCCTGCGTTCCGTCTTGCGCCGTGCCGGTCGCACCACCTTTCCGTTTCGCTGCACCGCACTGCGATCCGGCAACGCCTTGTAATTGTGTCGAAACGCGGGAAGAAGCAGCTCAGGCAATGGTTGACTGCGCAAAATATTGAAGATGAACCCCGCCAGCACCAGCGTGCTTAGCACCGCCACAGCGTCAAGAATTCTCCGCAGTCGCTTCCAGCGCTTTCGGTGGGGATCAAAAAAAATCTGCTTGTCTGGCATCGATGTCTTGTTTTTCCGGTCTCTCCGCCTGCACGACCAGTTCAATCTGGTTCTTGGGCTCGGATCGCAAACTAGGCAAGAATGAAATTTGAAGACCGTCGCAGCAGTCTACAGCCCGCCTCATAACTACTTCCGTCACCGCTCGGGCCCCTCGGGGACCATCCTCAACAATGATTTCCTCAGCCCGGCAAATTGAGATACTCAGTTCATGAGACCGGTTCTTGGCTATACAGTACGAATCGTATGGAAGCCGCTCCCTTGAGTCAATCGAAGGTCCCTGCCTCCATTGCAGCTGGCTTGCGCTCAAGGGTGTCGCTCGGTGCGTCGCTGCTTGCGGGTGGGTTGCTGCGCGCGTGGATGTTCCGACACTTCTTCGAAACCAATGGAGATCCACTGGTCTACGGCGATATCGCGAAAAATCTCCTCCTGCACGGTCGCTACGCCTTGACCCTCGGAGGCGGACAGGCGTTTTCAACGTTGATTCGCCTTCCCGGCTACCCGCTCTTTCTTGCCGCCTGCTTCAAGCTCTTCGGCATGGAAAACTACGCCGCCGTCGCCTGGCTCCAGATTGCGATCGATCTAGCCAGCTGCTTGCTTCTGGCCGACTTTGCCCGACGCATCGTTCCCCGCAATCGTCAAACCAGAGCCTTCCACGCCACACTCTGGATCGCCGTGCTTTGTCCCTTCACCGCGGTGTATGCCGCGAATCCCCTCACCGAAGGTCCGACGATTTTTTGCATTGCCCTCGCTACTTGGTCCGCCGAACGTTTTCAGCGCCGAATCTCCTGGCCTCCCGCGCTGGCATTCACCTTCGCTGTAACTTTTGCCGCCCTCCTGCGTCCCGACGGAGCACTGGCCGCTGTAGCGTTTGCGCCCGCAATGCTCTTTGGCCTCCGAACCGCCATTTCACCCAGCGCGCGCCGTCAAGGCATCCGCATCGCCCTTGTCTGCTCTCTCCTCGCTCTCGCGCCGTTCGCCCTCTGGACGGGCCGCAATTGGAATGTCTTTCACGTCTTCCAGCCGCTCGCTCCACGCTCCGCAACCGATCCCGGCGACCCCGTGACGCCCGGCTGGGATCGCTGGGTCAAAACCTGGTGCCTCGATTTCATCTCCACCTATCAGGTTGTCTGGAATGTCCCCGGAGACTTTCTCGATGTCAACAAGCTCCCCAGCCGTGCCTTCGATTCGCCGGCGCAGCGCACCCAGACCGTGCAACTTGCCGCTGAATACAACAAAAACGGCAACAACCTGACGCCCCAGCTCGATGCCGCCTTTGGCCGCCTCGCTGCAGAACGCATTGGCGCGCACCCGCTGCGTTACTACTTCAGCCTTCCCCTGGCGCGCCTGGCCGACATGTGGCTCCGCCCGCGCGTCGAAAACCTGCCCATCGATCTCGACTGGTGGGTCTACGCCCATCACCACGTCGAAACCCGCTTCAGCTGGTTCTACGCAGCTCTGAACGCCTCCTACCTGCTGCTCGGATTTGCCGGCTTCTTCTTCCGTCCCCGCATGGCTGCATGGATGCTCGCCTACATCCTTCTGCGCAGCGCTCTCTTGCTTACAGTTGTCCCGCCCGAGGCCCGTTACACATTGGAGTGTTTTCCCCTGCTCTTTGCTCTGGGAGGCGTCAGTCTGAGCGCGGGTTTGTTGAAGTTCAATCGCGCAAGGCCATGATCCGTGTATTTAGGATTCGGCGACAGTTCCGCAAGGCCAGCCACGGAACGCCGCGCATATTCGCAGCTATTGCCGCACAAACTGCGTCTTGCTGTCTGTCTTGATCTTGAAAACGTCCGGCGCGATCGGCTGGTTCACCTTGATGTTGTAGTAGAAGCACTCCCGCGAAGCGCCCGGTCCTTCGTCGAAGTACTGCTTCAGGCTCACGGCGCGGGATGTATCCAGCCAGACCGTCACTTTGGAAAAATACTTCAGCACCGCCGGATCCTTGGCCACCAGTTCCAGCTTCTCGGTCTTCACCTTGTCAATCGTTTCCGGGCCCAGGTACTTGATATTCCACTTCTCCGCAAGATCCTTGCCGCTGGCTCCAAAACCTAATTCGAGATAGCTCGCGTACTGGCTCACTTTTTGTGAAGTAATGAGCTGGTCGATCATCGGCTCGTAAAGTTGGAACGAGCCCCCCACCATGGTGTAGATCTTGGGAACCGGTTTGCCGTTGACTTCCTGGATGTGCGCCGCCATCTGGAAGCCTGTGCCTTTGCGCTCGTAATAGACGGTGCCCTTTTGCACATCCTTGTCGGGAATCGGATCGGTCACATTCGAATCGAATTCGAAATCCGCCGAAGTGGAGTGAAAATTGGCCGCGGCCACATCCAGTTCGTGCAGCACCCGCTGCAGATCGTCTGCCGCCCACGCAGACTGGCCCGAAAAAAGCACAGCAAGCGCTACGGCAATTACCAGGTTTCTCGCGAAGATCATGAGCGTCCTTTTTTCAGTTGGATGCGAGGTCGGTCCTTCCCGGCGCATCCTTTGTTACCGGTTAGCCCAAATCTTCCAGATCAGCTTTCCTTCAGCGTCGGTCGCGGTCTCCCAGCGCTCCACAATCACTGCATCCCCCGTAACCGGCTCAATGGCCTTGCGCAGTGCCTTTTTCACTTCGTTCTGCGTCGCTCCCGGCGCGACCTGCACATCCACAGCCTGTACCGAGATGATCACGTCATGGCCGCCATCCCCAACCACTTGGATTGGATGCGCAGGCCCTGCTTCATTCGACGGTTTATCGCCGAAATCCCACAAATGCGGCGTCACAAAAATGAAGAGCAGGATCAGCGAAACCATCACGTCGTAGTGCACGTTCCCGCGCGGATACGTCCAGTAAAAATAACTTTTCAGAATCTTGCTCATGTGTCAGCGCGTAATCCTTTCCATGCCCCCCATGTAGGGTCGCAGAGCCTCGGGGATCACGACCGTCCCATCGCCCTGCTGATAATTCTCGAGGATCGCCAGCCACGTGCGCCCTACCGCCAACCCGCTCCCGTTCAGCGTGTGGACAAATTCGCTTTTGCCTTTGCCCGCCGGCTTGAAACGGATGTTCGCCCGTCGCGCCTGGAAACCCTCAAAATTCGAACACGAAGAAATCTCCCGATAAAGCTGTTGTCCCGGCAGCCAGACTTCCAGGTCGTAGGTCTTCGCGGAAGAGAAGCCCGTATCGCCCGTGCACAACAGCATCCGTCGATAAGGCAGCTTGAGAGCCTCCAGAATCTCCTCCGCATGGCGCGTCAGCTTCTCGTGCTCGGCATCCGACTCTTCCGGCTTGACAAATTTCACCAGCTCCACTTTCTGAAACTGGTGCTGGCGAATGATGCCGCGCACGTCTTTCCCGTAAGCGCCTGCCTCGGCGCGAAAACAAGGAGTGTACGCGGTCAGCGAAATCGGCAGCCGCGCTTCGTCGAGAATTTCGTCGCGATAGAGATTTGTCACCGGCACTTCCGCCGTCGGAATCAGCCAGTGGTCGTTGTCCTTGAACTCGCCGCGCGCCACTGCCTCGGCGTCCGCATCGGAGCAGCGAAAAAGATCCTCGGCAAACTTCGGCAATTGCCCCGTGCCAAACAGGCTCTTCGAATTCACCATGAACGGCGGCAGCACTTCGGTATATCCGTGCTTTTCGGTGTGCACATCCAGCATGAAACCAATCAGCGCCCGTTCCAGCCGCGCGCCCGCTCCCATGTAGACGGCAAACCGAGCCCCGCTCAACTTGGCCGCGCGCTCCAGGTCCAAGATGCCGAGCGCTTCGCCGATCTCCCAGTGCGGCTTCGGCTCGAAGTCGAATTTTCCCTTGTCGCCCCATGTCTTCACGACCACGTTGCTGGTTTCCGATGTGCCAACCGGAACTTCATCGCGGGTGAGATTCGGGATGCGCGCCAGCGAAAGGCGCATCTGCTCATCGAGCTCTGCCGCAGCCTTGTCCAGCTCGTCCAGCCGGTCTTTCAGGGCGCGCGTCTCTTCCATCACGGCGGTTGCGTCCTGCCCAGCCTTCTTGAAGGCCCCCACCTTTTGGCTCAATTCATTGCGCCGTGCTTTCAGTTGTTCGGCTTGCGTGATCGCGTCGCGCCGGCTCTGGTCAAGGGCTCGAAAATCGCCCAGCAATGCCGCCGGGTCCGCTCCCCGGGCACGCAGTTTTTCTTCCACTTTTTCCAGGTTGCCCCGGACAAATCCCAGGTCGAGCATCTCCCCTTTAGTTTACTCGACACTGGCCGCGGCAAGCCTCAAACAGCCAACCTCGTGAGAGAGCGCGTGGGACTGCAAACGCCCCTGAAGTTTCTCAAGTTCACTCCAGAAAAGCAGTGTCACCTAAAACAGAGCCCCCACGAGGAGATGTCGAAACCTGCGAAAAGGTCAATCCAAACGGCGGATCTGTTCGCGAAGGGTCTCCTTTTGACGCATCCAACCTGTCCAACGGTTTCTGACCCGCCCCACTAACGGCTGATTACCGCTTTCTCAGGCCCCGCGTCGATCTGATCCTGCCAGCCGGGCAGACGCTGGTCGCCCGTGATCAGGCGCGCGCCTTGCGTGAAGGTGAAGTAGCTCCAGATCCATGCCGTGAACACCGATATCCGGTTTCTGAATCCGATCAGGAAGAAAATGTGCACCGCGATCCACGTAATCCATGCAGGAAAGCCGCTCATGTGCGCCTTGAAAGGCCACTCAACCTTGGCCACGGCCGCCATGCGTCCAATCGTGGCCATGTCGCCTTTGTCAAAATAGCGAAACGCAGGACGCGTCTTGCCCCGCAGGTCCGCTGCAATCATGCGTCCCACGTGATCGCCCATCTGCATCGCCGGCTGCGCCACTCCGGGAACCTGGCGGCCATCCTGCTCCAGGTGCGCGAGGTCGCCGAGGATGAAGACGTCGGGCAGGTCGGGCGGATTGAGCCGGTCGTCGACTACCACGCAACCCCGTTTGTCGGTCGATGCTCCCACCATTTTTCCCAGGGGCGAAGCCTGCACCCCGGCGGCCCAAAGGGCGACCGCTGCATCCATCCGCTGCCCACCCGCCTCTACCCAGCCGGGCCCCACACCGCTCACGTTGGTTCCGGTGTGCACTTCCACGCCAAGTTTCTGCAACTGCGCCTCCGCCTTTGCCGACAGGTCAGGCGGATAAGCGGCTAGAATGCGCGGACCATTGTCGAGCAGCAGAACCCGCGCTTTGGTCGGATCGATATGGCGAAAATCATGCTTCATGAAGAGCTTCGCAATATCGCTGATGGCGCCCGCCAGCTCAACACCCGTCGGTCCTCCGCCAATCACCACAAAATTCAGTGGCGGATGCCAGCCCCGCTCCTGCATCTGTCGCTCCGCGAGTTCGAACGCCAGCAGCACGCGCCGACGAATTTCGATGGCGTCTTCCACTGTCTTCAGCCCGGGCGCCAGGGGGGCCCAGTCGTTGTGGCCAAAATAGGAGTGCGTTGCGCCCGTCGCCAGCACCAAGTAGTCGTAGACAAGGCTCGCGCCGGAACCAAGAGAAACCCTGCGTGCGGCGGTGTCGATACCCACCACTTCGTCCATCAGGACTTCGGTGTTTTTCTGCTGTCGCAAGATGGTGCGTATCGGCTGCGCAATGTCGGCGGGCGACAGCACGGCCAGCGCGACTTGATAAAGCAGCGGCTGAAACGTGTGATGATTGCGGCGATCGACGAGCGTGATATCTACCGGCAAGTGAGCCAGGCTCTTCGCGGCGTGCAAGCCGCCAAATCCGCCGCCCACAATCACCACGCGGGGACGGACGGCCGTTTCTTGGGGAAGGGACTTCGTCGGTTCGTTCAAAGTCGACCTCGCTCTCACGTTTATGATGCCCCAACCTGCCGCCAGGTCGCCGAGAGTGCCTAGGGTGTATCGACATATACAGGCGGCCAGCGTTGCTGGAGAAAATCGGGCCAGAACCGGGGCCCCCGCGGACGGGTCTTCGTCCGTGGGGTGGAGACGAAGCCGAGCCCGAAGGTTGTGGCGGGCCCACTGTCGAGGGCGGGAATGAAGTATGGCCGGATTTGCTCCGCAACCCGAAGGGACGGGGCCATCTTTCCACATTTCTTCGTCCCTCGTCGTTCACAGACACCCGGTATGCGTCTCTCCTCATTCCTCGAACTGCGAAAAAATGGCTCCCGTCGCTGGCCACCTGTATATGTCGATACACCCTAAGGGTGCTGTTCTATGGCAAAGCTCAGCGAGCTCGTATTCCCTGTGCTTGCCACCCCGAGCAGATTTGTCGGCACGCCTGGCAGCGAAACCGGCGTGAAAACAACCGAGCCGTCGATCGCCGAGACCGCAGTGGCCGCTTGCGTTGCCAGCAGCGCAGACGCGGCGCACCGTCCATGCGGCGGACACGGCGGCGCCCAAGCGTACAGCGCCTGAGAGAGGGTCACCGTCCCGCCGGCCATGGGATTGCCGTTCATGTCGCGGACCCGCAGAACGATCTGGCCGGGAGAACTTCCCACTCCGAAGCTTTGCTCCGTGCCCGAGACGGATTGCAGAAAAGCGAATTCCGGACGAGCGCCAAGCACGGTGAAACTCGCGCATTGCAAGGTTCCATTCACGCATGCCGAAGAAATCGTTTGCTGACCCTCAGCGAGTGGACCCACAGTCAGCATCTTCGCAGCGACACCGCTTCCGTCTGAAACGCTTGTCGTGTTCCCCTCAATCGCAATGCCGTTGCCGATCTGCCAGGTCACCGCCTGCCCGCTCATCGGAGCGCCGTTGTTCTCGACCAGCGCCCCCGTCGTCCAGTTCACCGTAGCTCCCGCGGCGACAGAAAGCGTGGGGGTGAGCGCGCTCAGCCCTGGAGATGTTCCTCCCGTAAAGTGCGCTTCCACGCTGGCTCCGTTGGCCAGAGATGCTGCAACCACGGCTGCGGCCGAGCTAACCGCCGCAACGGTCATCGCGGCGATCCCGTCGCCCGTGGCCGTCACCGCGCAATGCATCTGCCCGCATCCCAGCATTGCCGAGCCGCTTATCACGCTGTAGACCACGGTGACTCCGCCAGCCGGAGATAAATCCGCACCAAGCGCCGTCACGGTGAAGGGAAGCGGCACGCCCATTGGCACCGTGTTGGCGGGCGCAGTGTCCAACTTGAGGGAGTCGCCGGTGCCCGCGTCATAACTGATCCCGCCCGCAATCGACGCGAAGGCCGAATAGATCGGCAGGTCGTCCACCTCCACGTCCACCGATCCGGAAAGCCCGTTCCCTGCCGCGGGAGCAATGGCTGTCATCTCATTCGGCGAAATGCTCGTCACCACCGCCGCCTGGCCGCCGACAAGCACAGTATCGACGGGCCTGAATCCCATGCCGTGAATCACGATCGGCCCCCCCGTCATGGGGAGCCGTGTTGGCGCGACTGTATCCACATACAGCACCCAGCCCGCGTAGGCATAGTCGGGGCGGCCATCGCCGCGTTCATCCCCGACTCCCAGCCGAACCACTTCATCCGCCGGAGCCGTAGCGCTGACAAAGCTTTCGCCCGCCGCAGAACCATTCATCCCCGGCGAACCCACCATGGGCGCGCTTCCCGCCGCGTTCCGCGTGCTCCACACGCCGAGCACCGGCAGCGCCTTGTTCTCCGAGGCCTCCCCCGCTTCATTCAACGCCTGCGTCACCACGGTGAACGTCCGGCCCGCCCTCACAGGAAAAACAAACCAATCCGTCTGGCCGATCTGGCTGAGCCGCCCGCTCCATTGCCCGCTGGGCGCAAGCGTGCGCGGGGACGTTTCACTGGCAATGGCATCTTCGCTGTCTCCGTTTGCCGAGTCCGCAATCATAACCTTCAGCGATGCCGACGATCCCGCCGCCATGCCCGGAACCGAGACGATCGGCATCGTTCCCGAAGGCGTCGGCGACCCATCGAGATAGGGACCAACCGTGTTCTGCAGCATATACAACGGATTCACCGGCTCAAAAGTGATCTCGTAGTTTGCCGCTGTCATCCCTGGCGGCAGCGGCATCGCGCTCAGATCGAAATATCCCTGTAGCGACGGATCCTCCGATCCCCATTTTGTTCGCGGATCGCCACTGGCATTCGTCCATCCCGTCACCGGATTGCCGTGATCCCCGTTGAAATATCCCCCGGAGACGAAGGTCACGGCGTATTGATAAAGCGGACTGCCGTTCATATCGAGCGGTCGCGCCACCACGTTCACGCCCTGCATGCCCGCGCCCGCTTCAAAACTCAGCGTTCCCATAATCGAAAGCGTGTGGGCCGCCGTGAGTTCCTTGCCCGGGAAACTCGCCAGGTTCGCCGCCGTGATCGGATACATCCGGTTGAGCGCAGCGATGTCATCGAAGCGCAGGACTCCCGGTTGCGGAACGCACGCTCCGCCTGCCGCGCCGCACGCACCGCTCAGCGGTTGCATCACAGGCAGCCCCAATGTCTGGTTCGGATCGCCGCTCGCGAACGCCTGCGGATTCACCTGAGAAAATCCCAATCCCAACACCTCGCCGAACGCCCGCTCCAACTGAAAACTCATCATCTCCAGCTGATCGGGTGTCGTCGCGCACAAACCGTTCAACAGAATGACCGCGTGCGCGATCGTCGCATCGGTACGGATGCTATCGATCCACGTCGACACGGCATTGTTTTCGCAACTGGTCGCATCGCTCGCTCCCTTGCCAAATACCGTGTCGATCACCGAGCCATCTGCATCGAAAATCACGCCAACCGGAAACCCCGCCGCGGACGCGATCACGTCCATGGGGGCGACCATCACCCCGTCTTCCGCCTCAATGTTCCCCCCGCTCACATCCTCAGCCAGCGAGCCCGCGTTCTCCAGACTCACGCCGGCCGTCGGAACGACGCTCCAGAGTGCTGCCGCCGCATCCACCATCGCCGTTGCCTGGGTGTTGCTCACCGATCCGTTCAGCGGCCCCTGGTCCACGAAGTACCGCACCACGCCGCCTGCCCAGTGAATGGGCTGCCCCACCACCGCCGGGTCAAAAAAACTCACCCCCGCAACATATTTGGGTCCGCCGGCGAACAGCGTCGCTCCGCAGGCAAGCAGGCACATTACGACCAATCCCGCATGCTTCCGTCGCCCGTTCCAGCGCCAGCTGCGAAGCCCGATTTTCCCCACGTACAGGGTCACCGGAGACCCTCCAGCCGCATTCTCCTGCGTGCCAGAGGCCAACTCCGCGCTTAAGTTCTTAGCTTCTCTTCATCAAGAGTTGAGAGTTCTTCCGCCATCGAAAAATCGCGTCCGTTTCCTTTCGGCTATCCCACGGAAATCACGTTACTGAAGTTCAAGTCGCGCTTCTATTTCTAGCTATAAGAATCGTTTAGTCGACGCATCATGGTTCTGGCTGCTTGTTTTTTCGCCGAGAGAATCAATCCGCCAACCCACACCGAAAAGGATTGTTGGGATCGGGAGGACGTCATCAGCGCACGACTACGCTTAGGGGATTTGTTGATCAACGCCAAGCTCATCACAGAGCAGGACGTCGCCAAGGCTCTCGAGCGTCTGACCGTCCAAGGCGGCCGGCTCGGTGACAACCTCATCGCCATCGGCGCCATCACCCAGGAGAAGTTCAACGCCTTTCTCCATCGCATTCCCAGCGAGCCGGCTGACATCAAGGCCACCGGGATCGATGAAGTCGATCTCATGGGCCTGCTCCTCAAGCTCATCTATCGCGATCGCCTCGAAACCACGCGCCAGTTCATCGAAGCCATCAAGCTGCCCTATCCCCTGGTTCTCGAACTGGTCCGCATGGCCCTCGAGCGGTCGTTGCTCCAGACCCTAGGTTCCCGCTATTCCGACAACCCCATTGACCTGAGCTATTGCTTCACCGAGGAGGGCCGCCGCTGGACGCTCGACGCCATGACGCGCCTACGCTACACCGGACCCGCGCCTGTCACCCTCGAGGACTTCAACTACCAGGTCAACATGCAGAAGCTGACCAACGAAATCATCACCATCGATCGCATTCGCAAGGTCCTCAACGACCTGACGATCGACGATAGCCTCCTCGAGCAGGCCGGTCCGGCTCTCAACTCCGGCCGCGCGATCCTTCTCTACGGCCCTCCAGGTAACGGCAAAACTTCCACCGCGGCGCGCTTCGCCAATGTGTTCAACGATGTCATCTATGTGCCCTATTCGGTGATCGTGGAAGGCCAGATCATCCGCGTCCACGATCCCAGCATCCACATCCGGCTCGACCCCGCAAAGGTTGAAGACGACGGCTCCATCTCCGTCATGCGGCGCGAGGAATACGACGCGCGCTGGGTGCCCTGCAAGCGTCCGTTCGTGGTCACAGGCGGCGAACTCACCCTCGAGATGCTGGATCTCCGTTACGACGAAACAGGCCACTACTACGAGGCGCCGTTGCATATGAAGGCGCTGGGCGGCTGCTTCGTCATCGACGACTTCGGCCGCCAGCTCGTCAGTCCGACGAACCTGCTCAACCGCTGGATCGTGCCTCTGGAAAGCCGCGTCGACTATCTCAAGCTCCACACCGGGAAAAGCTTCAGCATCCCTTTCGAGGAGCTGATCATGTTTTCTACCAACCTCGAGCCCGAAGACCTGATGGACCCCGCATTCTTGCGCCGTCTGCCCTACAAGATCGAAGTCGGCGCTCCATCCCTGGAAATCTTCAAAACGATCATGAAGAAGGAGAGCGAAAAGCAGGGGATGAGTTTGCCCGAAGAGGTCTTCAACTCCATCGTGCGCAAACTCCGCGACGAGAAAGAACTCGAATTCGCTGCCTACCAGCCGAAGTTCATCATCGACCAGGTCGTCGCCACTTGCCGCTTCATGGGGCAACCCACCCACTTCGAACCGCGCTACATCGACTATGCGCTGGACAATCTGCGCGTCAAGCGCAGCGTGGCCGCAAAATCCGAGTCCGAAACCTACGCCCGCATCGCCGACTACTAGCGCACTCCCATGCACACAGTGCATCGGGGCAGCGCAGCGAAGGACTTGCTTTGCGCCATCCGCCGGCAAGTCCTCCGAAAGCTGTTACAGCTCCGGATAAAAATCGAAAAACGCATCGAGACTCTGCTTCAGTTGCGTCTCGATCTGTTCCCGTGAACCCTCGAGCACGTGCATCGTCACGTGCGCTTCATGACCGTTGGCCAGCTTCAGCGTAGCGTCATGAATCTCCTTCACTTCGCCCTCCGGCAGCAAGCGCATACCGTAGATAAGAGTCAGATTCGCCATGTCCGTCATCTTTACATAGGATTGAGTCGGCGCACAGTTCTCCACAATCGCAGGCTGCTCCGGCGGAGTTCGATTGAGGAGCGCCGTCTACAATTTCGACAGGAAACCTGATGACCGAGACGCACGATACCGTAATCCTGGGCTCCGGCTGTGCCGGACTCACCGCAGCCATCTACACCGCCCGCGCTGGACTCAAGCCCCTGGTGCTGGAGGGCCACGAACCTGGTGGCCAGCTTTCCATCACCACGCTGGTCGAGAACTTTCCCGGCTGGCCTGACGGCATTCAAGGGCCTGAGCTGATCGACAACATGAAGAAGCAGGCGATCCGATTTGGTGCGACCTTCCAGCTTGCGCACCTCAACTCGATCGACCTGCACGCGCATCCTTACAAGCTGAATACCTCGGCCGGCGAAATTACCACGCGAACCCTGATCATCGCTTCCGGCGCCAGCGCGCGCTGGTTGGGTCTTCCCAGTGAACAGGCGCTGATCGGTCACGGCGTCTCCAGTTGCGCCACGTGCGACGGCTTCTTCTTCCGCGGCAAGCCGATCGCTGTCATCGGCGGCGGCGATTCGGCCATGGAGGAAGCGCTGTTCCTCACTCGCTTCGCGTCCAGGGTCACGTTGCTGCACCGACGCGAGGCTTTCCGTGCATCGAAGATCATGCTCGAACGTGCCATCGCGCATCCGAATATCGAGCTGCGCACCAACACCGTAGTCGACGAAGTGCTCGGCGTCGACGATCTGGCCGTAAAGGGACTGCGGCTGCGCGACGTAAGCAACGGGGCCAAGAGCGAACTGGAAGTTGAAGGCATGTTTCTCGGCATCGGTCACGTGCCCAACGCCAAGATGTTCACCGGCCAAATCGATCTCGATGACGACGGATACATTGTGACCCGAAACAATGTTTTTACGACTCATCAGGGAGCCGAAGTGCCGGGAGTCTATGCGTGCGGCGATGTGCAGGACCGCCGCTACCGCCAGGCAATTACCGCTGCCGGCTCGGGATGCATGGCCGCTCTCGAAGCCGAAAAGTATCTCGAGGAGCATGGACGGTGACCGAAACGGGAGCGCGATGACAGCGCTGGCGGAACGCCTGGAGCAGCTGGAAGAAACCATCGAACAGGCCTGCCGCCGCGCTGGCCGCGCTGGCCGCGCCGTCGAGCTCATGGCGGTATCGAAAACCTATCCCGCAGCGACCATTGCCGAAGCGGCTGGGCTCTCGCTCCGGCTCTTCGGAGAAAACCGGGTGCAGGAGTTCGCCGCCAAAGCGCCGGCGCTCGCTTCCCTCCGCGCCGACGGCGCCATGGCCGCTTCCGATGTGCCGATCATGGTCCACCTCATCGGCCATCTGCAATCCAACAAGGCAGCGCGCGCGGTGGAGCTCTTCGATGCCATCGACTCCGTCGACTCTCTCCGCCTGGCCGAGCGTCTCAACGAGGCAGCGGGCAAACTCGGCAAACGGCTGCCCATTCTCCTCGAAGTCAAACTCAGTCCCGAGGAAACCAAGGAAGGCCTCGATCCTGATTCCGCGGAAGCCGGAGAACTGCTGGAGCGCTTGCCGGATTTTCCCCATCTCGACCTGCGCGGGCTCATGACGATTGCCCCCTGGGGCGTGCCCGAAGACGTGACGCGCGCCTGCTTCCGCAGCTTGCGCACGTGGCGCGACCGCTGGGCTGCATCGCACCCGCGACTGAATCTCCGCGTACTGTCGATGGGCATGAGCGGCGATTTCACCCTGGCCATCGAGGAGGGAGCCACGCGCATCCGCATCGGCACCGCTCTCTTTGGCAAGCGCGCTCCTTATACCGGGCCGCCCGAATGAACCTGGGCATGCTGCGCGCTGTGGAGGGCGGAGTTACGCTCGCCGTCCGCGCACAGCCCGGCGCGAAGAGAACGGCCATCACCGGTGTTCATGGCGAAGGCGCCACGGCGCAACTGAAAGTTGCCGTCCATGCCCCACCTGTCGAGGGCCGCGCCAACGAGGAGCTGTTGGCTTTCCTCGCAGGAGTGTTTGGACTGCCGAAGCGCAGTGTGACGATTGAGAGCGGAGCGCTCTCGCGAAGCAAGGTGTTTCTGCTGCGCGGCCTAAGCCGGTCAGGGGTTGAAGCGAAGCTGGCGTCGATGCACTCCGAGTGACGCGGTGCCCGGCCCCCTTTGTACGCGGCCGGTCCGTACCAGCCGGTGGCGAGACCTTCCCCCCCACCCCGGAATCTGGGCGCAAATTCCTTATTTTATTGAGGTTGGCGGGGGTCGGCGCCGCCAAATTCCTCTATTCATTCGGCTTAGCCGCAGATTCCTCTCAGCAAAGGAGTTAGGGGCGCGCGAAGGCGCACATTCGGAGTCGGGCAAGAAATCGAAAGGGGTCCGCTCTCTGTTATCCGCTTTTCGGTGAAATAAAACGCAAATTTCTGGAGAGAGTCGGGGTCAGGGCCGACAGGCGGCAATCGCCGCGGCCAGCGCCTCTTCCGGTTCCGGGCGCACGCGAAAATCAGCATGCGCTTCGGCGAGGACGACTCGTCCAGAGGGCGCCAGGACATACGTCGCCGGCAGGGGAAGGCGCCAGCTCTTCTCGCCATTCACGAAGGGGATATTTACCAGAACGGAAAGATAGTAGGCGCGGTGATATTCGGGCACGGTGTAGACCAGCCGGAACTGCTCGGCGATCTTGTTGTCGGTGTCGGTGAGAATGGGAAACGGCAATCCGTGCTGGCCGGCCATGAAGTCGCATTGCCGCTGGATCTGCGGCCCGATCGCCACCATCAGCACGCCGTGCTCGCGCAGCTTGCCGTAGAGATCACGCCAGGCCTCGAGTTCCGTCATGCAATACGGGCACCAGCGGCCGCGAAAGAATTTGATGACGAGCGGCCCAAGCGCAAGCAGATCTGCGGAGCGGACAAGCTTGCCATTGGCGTCTTTGAGCGCAAATTCCGGCGCGGTCGCACCGACCGGCAGAATTTTTTCTTCGACCCCGCTGGCGAATAACTCCTCTACGGCGCGCTCGCCGACCGCCAGCCGCTCTGCCTGCACCAGATTTCGCGTGTTGGCAGTGATCTCGTCGAGCTGGTCCTGGAGCGGGGTCATCTGTGCGTTCTACCGCCCGAACTTCTGTTTCGCGCCGAGGCCGAGGCCGCTCAAGCCGCCGCGCATCATGTTGCGTGCCAGGCCGCCTTTGCCCATCTGCTTGAAGACCTTGCTCATCTGCGCGTACTGGCGCAGCAGCTGGTTCACGTCTTGCACGCTGGTGCCGGAGCCGGCGGCAATGCGCTTGCGGCGCGAGCCGGAGATGATCTCGTGGTTGCGGCGCTCGTGCGGTGTCATCGAATTGATGATGGCTTCGAGACGAACAAACTGCTTCTCGTCCACCTGGCTTGCGGCCTGCTGCATGCCTGCAAATGGGCCGACCGACGGCATCATCTTCAAGATCGATTCCATCGAGCCGAGCTTTTTGATCTGCTTCAACTGATCGCGAAAATCTTCGAGCGTGAAGCCGTCGCCCAGCAAAGCTTTCTTGGCGAATTCTTCTGATTTCTTGCGATCGAGTTTTTCTTCGGCCTTCTCGATCAGGGAGAGCATGTCGCCATGGCCGAGAATGCGGCCGACGATGCGATCGGGATGGAAGGGTTCGAAGGCGTCCGGCTTTTCTCCGACGCCGATGAACTTGATGGGCTGGCCCGTGACGTGGCGGATCGACAGGGCTGCACCGCCGCGCGCATCGCCATCCATCTTGGTCAGGACCACGCCCGTCAGGCCGAGGCGCTTGTGAAAATCGTGTGCCGAGTTGACGGCATCCTGTCCGGTCATGGCGTCGGCGACAAACAGAATTTCCTGCGGGTTGAGGAGCTTTTTCAAGCGCTCCATTTCGCCCATCAGGTCTTCGTCGATGTGCAGGCGGCCGGCGGTGTCGACGATCAGCGTATCGAATCCAAAGTTACGCGCTTCGCGGCGCGCCTCCTGCGCCAGACGCTCGACCAGCGCGGAACCCGGCGCTTCGCCCCTGGTGTCGCCTTCGTAGATTTTGGCGTCGATGGATTTGGCGACGACTTTCAGCTGCTCGCGCGCCGCGGGACGGTATACGTCGACCGAGACGAGGATGGGCCGATGCCCGCCCTTTTTAAGCCATGCCGCAAGCTTGCCGCTGGTGGTGGTTTTGCCCGAGCCCTGCAAGCCTGCCATGAGGATCACGGTGGGCGGCTGCGAGGCGAATTTGAAGCGCGCCGTGTCTTTGCCCAAGAGCTCCACGAGCTCATCGTGGACGATCTTGATGACCTGTTCGGACGGCGATAGGGCGGTCAGAACTTCAGTGCCAATTGCCTTGACGCGGATGTGTTCGATCAGATCGCGGGCCACGTTGAGGTTGACGTCGGCCTCGAGCAATGCCACGCGAATTTCGCCGAGGGCTTCCTGGATGTTCTCTTCGGTGAGCGTGCCCTGGCCGCGCAGGTTCTTGAAAGCGCGCTGCAGTTTTTCTGTAAGGTTCTCAAACATAGGTCAAATTCAAGTGTATCGCGCCTTGCGTTCGCGGAAGGGCTCGCACCGCCTCCCGCATCGCGCCGTCGCACGCGGCGGGTTTTGCTATAGTGCAGTCGGGCTTTCCCGTTGAATCCAGCAATTCCCACGGAGATGCAGTGGAGCAGTTAATCGAAGGACATAAGCGGTTTTTGGCGGAGATCTTTCCGGCACGGCGCAGCCAGTTTCATCTGCTTTCCGACTCCCAGGCGCCAGAGTTTCTTTTCATCACGTGTTCGGATTCGCGCATTGTGCCGGACCTGATCCTGGGCACGGGGCCGGGCGATTTGTTTATCAGCCGCAACGCGGGCAACGTGGTGCCGGTGAGGGGTCAGGATGTGGATGGAGTGACGGCGACCATCGAGTATGCCGTCGAAGTTCTGAAGGTGAAGCATGCCATTCTTTGCGGCCATTCCGACTGCGGGGCCATGAAGGCGGCGATTAACCGTTCGGCTCTGGAGAAACTGCCCAAGGCCAGCCGCTGGTTGCGGCATGTAGAAGCGGCCTTCAGTCATCGCCAGCCGCTGAATCCCGCCGACGGACCGCAAGCCGAACTGGCTTCTCTCATTCGCGGCAATGTGATTGCACAAATGCTCAACCTGCGCGCCCAGCCTGCAGTTGAACGCGCCGTAGTTGCAGGACAACTCGCCGTGCATGGCTGGTACTACGACATTCTCACTGGGCGCATCGAGCGTTATGACGAGCACACGCGGCGGTTTTTGCCGCTGGTGGGGTGAAGTGTAGCCGAAGGCGATCCGCAGAAGTCGTCTCAGTGCGCTCCCGGCGGCGCTTTCATGTGCTTGGGTGGTTTTCGAAACAGCCAGACGGCGATGGCGCAGAAGAAGGCCAGCAGCGCGGTCCAGCGAAACACATCGACGTAGGCCATGAGCGCTGATTGCTGTTCCATGAGGCTGTAGACGAGTCCCATGGAGCCGGGGCGGGCCTGCGCGCGGCCGAGGTGATGGCTGAGGTAGGCGGCCATGGCTGCCGTTTTCTGCTGGAAGACGAAGTTCGACGGGGAAAGGTTGGCGCCGATCTCGGTCTGGTGGAGCGCGGCGCGGCGGATGATGGCGGTGGTCGCCATGGCGATGCCGATCGAGCCGCCGATGTTGCGCAGCATGTTGAAGAGCCCCGTGGCGTTGCCCATCTCCTGATTGGAAAGCGTGGCGGTGGTCATGGTGGCGAGCGGCACAAAGACGAAGCTCAGGGCAAACCCGGTGAGGGTGATGGGAATGAGCAGGGTGTAGGGGCCGATGTCGAGGTTCACCATGCCAAAGAAAAGTGCGCAGACGCCGAAGCCGAGAAAGCCGACGACTGAGCAGCTTGCGATTGTCGATGCGCGAACCGAGGATGCCGATGACAGGCGAGCCAATGAATGACCCGACGCCGCGCGGACCGACGACCAGGCCGGCAGTGAAAGCCGTGTAGCCCATCACTTCCTGGTAATAGAGCGGCAGGATGGTGATGGTGATGTAAATGCACATCCCCAGCAGGGCGATCAGGAAGCAGCCGGTGCGGAAGTTGCGGTTTTTGAGGATGTGCAGGTCGACCAGGCCCCTGGGGTTGGTCCACGAGCGCCAGATCCAGCCGATCAGCGCGACGATGAGGGCGCACACGGCCCACCGTACCCACACGGCGCCAAACCAGTCGTCTTCCTGACCTTTGTCGAGGACGACCTGCAGGCAGCCGGTCCATACGATCAAGAGGCCGAAGCCGATGTTGTCGAATGCGCCGACTTTGGCGTTTTTGATGTACGGCGGATCGTGGACGAAGCGGGCGATGAGGACGACCGCCAGGATGCCGACCGGGATGTTGATGTAGAAGGCATAGCGCCAGCTGAAGGTGTCGGTCAGCCAGCCGCCGAGGGTGGGTCCGAGCACCGGGGCCACGACGATGCCGAGACCATAGGCGGCCATGGCCATGGAGCGCTTGGCGGGGGGAAAGCTCTCGAGCAGGATCGACTGCGACAGGGGCTGCAGGGCGCCTCCGCCGGCTCCCTGGAGCACACGGGCCAGGAGGATGATGCCGAGGGACGGGGCCGCTCCGCAGAAGAAGGAGGCGACGGTGAAGATGAGGACGCAGGTGAGCAGAAAGCGCTTGCGTCCGAAGCGGCGGGCAAACCAGTTGCTGGCCGGCAAGATGACGGCATTGGCGACCAGGTAGCTGGTCAGCACCCAGGTGGCTTCGGAGTTGGTGGAAGAGAGGCTGCCGGCGATGTAGGGGAGGGCCACCGAGGCGATGGCGGTGTCCAGAACCTCCATGAAGGTTGGGAGCATGACGGAAACCGTCACCAGCCAAGGGTTTACGCCTTGGGTGAGGGGGTAGCGAGCCTGGGCCTCAGCAGTAGTCATACACGACGGGAAGAATCGAGGGTAACTCAACAAGGGGAGACCTGTTTGTGACCCAAGCCGCTCGACCGGGCAGGGGAGGCGGGCAAGGGGAGGGGAAATCGACTCAGGCTACTGCACATCCGGCCGCGGCGAGGGGGTAAACCCCGCCCTTCCGAAGGGCAAAGGCCGTCGGCATACTTTAGGCATTTCCAATCAAGAAAAGTTGACACTAATCCACTCAATCATGCATCCTATGAGGGTCAGTAATTCTAGAGGCAGGCAGGAACCCCAACATGGCAAAAATTATCGGAATTGATCTTGGCACGACCAACTCGTGCGTCGCTGTTCTTGAGGGCGGCGAACCCAAAGTGATTGCAAATGAAGAAGGTGCGCGCACCACGCCTTCGATCGTCGGCTTTTCGAAGAGCGGCGAGCGGCTGGTGGGCCAGGTGGCCAAGCGCCAGGCAATCACCAACCCCGAGAACACGATTTTCTCGATCAAGCGCTTTATGGGCCGGCGGTTATGACGAAGTGAACGACGAAATGAAGATGGTGCCTTACAAGGTCGTCCAGCAGGGCGATCACGTGGCGGTTGTCGCGCAGGGCAAGGAGTACACCCCGCCCGAGATTTCGGCCATGATCCTGCAGAAGCTGAAGAAGAGCGCTGAAGCGTACCTGGGCGAGACGGTGACCGAGGCGGTCATCACGGTTCCCGCCTACTTCAACGACGCGCAGCGCCAGGCGACCAAGGATGCGGGCAAGATTGCCGGCCTGGAAGTGAAGCGCATTGTGAACGAGCCGACGGCGGCTGCGCTGGCTTATGGGCTGGACAAAAAGAAGGACGAGACCATCGCCGTGTATGACTTCGGCGGCGGCACATTCGATATTTCGATCCTCGAAGTGGGCGAAGGCGTCATCGAGGTGAAGTCGACCAACGGCGATACGCACCTGGGCGGCGACAATCTCGACCAGCGCATCGTGGACTGGCTCATTGCCGAGTTCAAGCAGGAAGAAGGACTGGATCTGAGCTCGAAGGGCAACGAGATGGCTTTGCAGCGTTTGAAGGACGCCGCGGAAAAGGCCAAGATCGAGCTTGTCGACGACGGTCGAGACGGAGATCAATCTGCCATTTATTACGGCGGATGCAACCGGGCCGAAGCACCTGGTGCGCAAGTTGACGCGCTCCAAGCTGGAGCAGCTGGTTTCGGATCTTCTGGAGCGGTCGCTGGAGCCATGCAAGAAGGCCTTGACGGATGCGGGCGTGACGACCAGCCAGATCGATGAAGTGGTCCTGGTGGGCGGCCAGACGCGCATGCCCAAGATCCAGGAGCTGGTGAAGGGCCTCTTTGGCAGGGAGCCGCATCGCGGCGTGAACCCCGATGAAGTGGTTGCGGTGGGTGCGGCGGTACAGGCGGGCGTGCTGGCAGGCGAAGTCAAGGACCTGTTGCTGCTCGACGTGACACCGTTGACGCTGGCGATCGAAACGCTGGGTGGCGTGGCGACGCCGATGATTCCGCGCAACACGACCATTCCGACGAAGAAGACGGAGACCTTCTCGACGGCGGCCGATTCGCAGACCGAGGTGGAGGTACACGTGCTGCAGGGCGAGCGCCCGATGGCGGGGCAGAACCGCACTCTGGGCAAGTTCAAGCTGGCCGGAATTCCTCCGGCGCCACGGGGCGTGCCGCAGATCGAAGTCACGTTTGACATCGACGCCAACGGCATTCTGAATGTGACGGCGAAGGACAATGCGACGGGCAAGGACACGCGCATCACCATCACGTCCAGCTCGGGCCTTTCGAAGGACGAGGTTGAGAAGATGGCCAAGGAAGCCGAAGCGCACGCGGCCGAGGACAAGGAAAAGCGCGACGAGATCGAATCGCGCAACCAGCTTGACGGGCTGGTCTACAACATCGAGAAGATGTTGAAAGACGCCGGCGAGAAGGTGCAGGCATCCGACAAGACCGACGTGGAAGCGGCCCTGGCCGAGGCGAAGAAGACGCTGGGCGGTACGCCGAGCGCAGCCGAATTGAAGGCGGCGCACGACAAGCTGACCCAGGTGAGCCACAAGCTGGCCGAGGCGATGTACAAGGCCAGCGCGGCGCAGAGTGCGACGGGAACACCGGGCGGACCGGCGGCGCAGGCCGATGGAACTCCTGGAACCGAGGCCAAGAAAGACGAAGGCGTGATCGACGCCGAGTACGTGGACGTGGAAGACAAGAAATAGGACTGGCCGTCCAGGCAAGATCGCCTTGCGGCGGAAAAGAGGGGTGAGCGATTGGAGAGTCGTTCACCCCGCTCGTTCTTTGTGGAGGCTCAAGGAGGTAGCGCCCGGCCTTGCGGATGCCGGTGGAGATCGTTGACTACCACTAAGGAGAGAGCATGAGTATCTCGCGCAAACAGGATGAAAGAGGCGTGCCGATACACCCGGGCGAGATTCTGCGTGAGGATTTTCTTGTTCCGCTGGGACTTTCTGCAAATGCTTTGGCCCTTGCCTTGCGAGTACCCGTGACGAGGATTTCTGAGATTGTGCGTGAACGCCGCGGAATTACCGGGGACACAGCGCTGCGTCTGGCACGCTATTTCGGCACTACAGCGGATTTCTGGATGAAGATGCAGATGTCTTACGATCTGGCTATCGCCAGTCGGGCGGTGACGGCGCGGATTGAAGTTGAAGTATTCCCGGCGCTGCGCACCGAGAAGGGTGTCCTGAAATCGCGGCGAATTGCATAATCGGCTCGCTCGAAGCGGGAGCGACGCTCAACCGGAAGCACGGTATCGATACACATGGCCACTACGCAAAATAAGGATTATTACGCGACGCTGGGGGTGAAGAAGACGGCGACGCCGGAGGAGATTCGCAAGGCTTTCAGGAAAGCTGCGCGCAAATATCATCCCGACGTGAATCCCGGCGATAAGAAGGCGGAGGAGAAGTTCAAGGAAATCTCCGAAGCCAACGATATTCTGAGCGACGAAAAGAAGCGCAAGGTTTTCGACCAGCTGGGCTTCTATTCCGACCAGATTGACCCGGCGCAGGCCGAGGCCTATGCGCGGCAGCAGAGCGCGGGCGGGCAGCCTCCGGTGGATTTTGGGGGATTCGATTTCAACGGATTTGGCGGCAGCGCGGCGGGGCCGCAAGCGGGCGCAGGGTCTTCGACCTGGGGCAATTTCAAAGACATTTTTTCAGGCATTTTCACCGGCGCCCACGAAGCGCAGCGGCCGCAAGGTCCGCAGCCGGGCGCGGATCTTGAATACCAGGCCACGGTCGATTTCTGGACGGCGATCCGGGGCGGGCAGGCGCGCCTGCAGATTCATCGCCAGGAGATTTGCCCCACATGTCACGGGCAGGCGCAGACCGGCGGCCCGATGCAGTGTCCCGAATGCAATGGAACCGGCCAGGTGACGCAGATGGGGGGGCGGATGAAGTTCAATATTCCCTGTCCGCGCTGCAATGGGACGGGGCGTGTTTCGAACGACTGCCCCACCTGCCATGGCGAGGGAACTGTGAATCGCACCGAGACGGTGGAGTTCCGCATCAAGCCGGGCACGCGCGACGGGCAGCGCATCCGCCTGCAGGGTAAAGGGAACGCCGGCTTGAATGGCGGCGCGGCGGGGGACCTGTTCGTGATTGTTCGCACCGGCACCCATCCTGTCTTCACGCGCACCGGCGACGACATTCACCTGACGGTGCCGGTGACGGTGGCGGAGGCCTCGCTGGGAGCCAAGGTGGACGTGCCGACGATCGAAGGCCGTGCGCAGTTGAAGATTCCGCCGGGCACGCAAAGCGGGCAAAAGCTGCGCATGCGGGAGCGCGGTGTGGAGAGCGCGTCGCATCCCGGGCAGCGGGGGGACCAGATCGTGAGCATCGAAGTGGTTGTCCCGCACCTGCAGGATGAGCGCAGCCGCGAGATCATGCGCGAACTGGCGAAGTTGAACAACCAGGATCCGCGCGTAACGCTTTTCGATAAGCTGTAACGAATTCTGGTTGGTATTGCAGTAAGCTGGTGCGGAAAGAGCCCATGACCGCGAGACGCAAATCCAAAGGCGCGTACATGATTTCGGCAGTGGCCGAGATGTACGAGATTCATCCGCAGACCCTGCGCCTCTATGAGCGCGAAGGGTTGTTGAAGCCGTCGCGCACCGAGGGCAATACGCGGCTCTATACGGACGAGGACCTGGAGAGGCTGGAGTTCATCCTCAACCTGGCACGCGACCTGGGCGTCAATATCGCCGGGATCGCCATTATTTTGCAGATGCGCGAGCGGATGGAAGAGATGAATCGGCAGATGCAGAGCTTTGTGGAGTATGTGCGCTCGGAGATGCTGACGCGGTTTCAGCAGGCGGCTCCTACCTCGGCGGGAGCGATTGTGCCGATGCGCAAGCCGACGGTTGTGCCTCCGCGGGCGTCGATCAAGCGCGAATCCTGAGACGGCTCTGGGCGGAAAGGTGCAGCGAACCGAGAAGGTCACAGGCTTCTTCGCGCATTGGCCGTGCCGCCCAGTATCCTTAGTTCTGCATGTGGTACGTCCTCCTCGCGTTCGCTGCCTTCGGCCTCTTCACATCCACGATATTTGCGGGTATCGTGCTGGCTGCTGTGCCGGGTTATCTGCGCGCGCGGCGCGCGGCGTTGGCGAGGCAGAGCGAGAGGCCGGGATTCACCCCGGCGGTGACGCTGTTCAAGCCATTGCATGGGGCCGAGCCCGATCTGGAAGCGCACCTCGAAACATTTTTCCGGCAGGATTATCCGGCGTACGAGATTCTTTTTTGCGCGCGCACGGAAGAGGACGCGGGCCTGGAGATTGCGCGTCGGGTGGCGGCGCGTTTTCCTGGAGTGCCGGCGCAGTTCCTCGCGACGGGCGGCCAGCCCGACTACATCAATGACAAAGTGATTTCGATGGAGCGGATGGAGTCGGCGGCGACGCACGAAATCCTCATCATCAGCGACAGCGACGTGCGGGTCGCATCCGACTATGTCCGCGCGGTGGCGTTGCCGTTTGCCGATGAACGCGTGGGTGCGGTCACCTGTCCTTATCGCGGCGTGGCGGCGGAGGGCGGGCTGTGGGCGCGGCTTGAAGCGGTCGGCATGAGCGTCGAGATGACCGCGGGGGTGCTGGCGGCGCGGATGGTGGAGGGCATGCAATTTACGCTGGGGCCGACCATGGCTTTTCGCCGCGAAACGATCCGGCGCATGGGCGGCTTTAAAGTGACCGCCGACTATTGCGCGGACGATTTCATTCTCGGGAATGAAACGGCGAAGCTGGGGCAGACCGTTGTGCTGAGTCATCATGTCATCGACCACCTGGTGATCAACACCAGCCTGAGGGCGTCGTTCAAACACCAGGTGCGCTGGATGAAGTCGACGCGCTTCTCGCGGCCCAAGGGACACCTGGGAACGGCGCTCTCGTTCAGCATGGCATTTGGTCTGCTGGGATGGATTGCGGCGCTGGCGCTGGGGCATCCGGTGCTGGGCTGGTCGCTTCTTGGCTGGGCGCTGGCCACCCGTGTTGCGCTCGCGCTCACGGTCGGACGCGCGGTTGTGCATGACCAAAGCTGGCTCGGGCTGTTGTTCTATCCGCTGCGGGATTTTATGGGGATCTGGTTCTGGCTGGCCAGTTACGGCTCGAACACGATTCTCTGGCGCGACAAGGTATTCCAGTTGCTGCCGGGCGGCAAGATGCGTGCGGCGCAGCGGTCCTGACAAGGCAGCTATTTTGTGAGAGGCCGGTCGGTCCACAGTGTTTTGTCGGCGAGCGACTGGACCTGGATCAGGCGCCCGGCGAGTAGCTGTTCGACCTTCGACTGATTGGTGTCTTGCGCGAAGAGCCATTTGCGCGGCCCGCTTCCCCAGGACTTGCTCAATTGATCTTCGCTGAGAAAGATCTTGGGCGCGTCGGAG
The DNA here is from genome assembly GCA_963798035.1 of uncultured Acidobacteriaceae bacterium. GTDB lineage: Bacteria > Acidobacteriota > Terriglobia > Terriglobales > Acidobacteriaceae > Telmatobacter. The sequence continues at coordinate 110,343 of CAWCRW010000002.1, forward strand.
TAGCAGGATCCCCACAACAGCGACGAGCCGTTCCCGAAGGGCGAGCACGGATCAAGGACCAGGTAAGCGGGCTTGCGCAGGAAGTCGTGGGAATAAAAGATGACCGACGAAGCGTCGGATTGATCGCCGTAGATGATGAATTGGTCGGCGGGGGAGCCGTCGTGGCGAATGGTGTCGGCCATGGGCTTGGAACTCAGCATCGGCGCGAAGCGATCGAAGGCGATGTGGGCGGCGATGAGAAAGACAGAGGCGGTGAGGGCGACGCTGAAGGTCGCTTCCATATGCTTCCCGCGCCGGCGCAGCAGCCATGCCGCGGCGGGACCCAGGAGCAGCGTGATCAGCGCGAGGATGGCGGGAAATCGCAGCGCGGCAAAGGACGGGCCGGTGAGATCAAACAGGTGGGCCATCGAAAGCGTGTAGTCGCTCACGTCGCGATGGGCGAGCAGAGTGCCGATGTCGGAGACGTAGGGCAGGCTGCGCGAAACCCACAGGCCCCATCCCAGCGCTGCTGCGGATAGGACTCCAGCCAGTGCAAATACGGCCTGTGCGCCATTGAGCCATGCCGTCGAAAGAACCGGGCGAAAGACATCGGGGCCGAAGCCTTCTTCGATCGATGCCAGCACGCCTGCGGTGAGAATCAGGAGAGTGGGCCACGCAGGAAAGGTGTAGTACTCCTGGTTGGTGGAGATGCAGAAGAACAGCAGCGTGAAGGCCGAGTACAGGCTCAGCAGCCAGATCGTGCGGGCGCGAAACTTGACGCGCAGAACGTAGGAAGCGACGTCTTCGCGCGCGGCATAGTCCAGGTAGAAGTCGACGGTCTGGCCGGCATCGCGGCGCAAATGCTGCAGCCATGTTTTGCGCGTGCGCCAGGCGACCATAAAAAGCGCCGGCAGGAAGAGGCTCCAGGGAAAGAGCCAGACCAGGTGCATCCCCCAGTAGGCAAGAAAGGGCAGCTTGTCGTAATCGTGCGGAAAGCGTTCGCCCAGAAAACGCAGGAAGTGCTCGTTGACGAAGTAGAAATACCAGAAGCCGTGCACGTTTCCCGGAGTGGGATGATTGCCGATCGGGTGACCCTGGTCGGGATTGGCCAGGCCGGCAAGGATGTGCCAGGGCGCAGCGATGAGCAGGAAAAGCAAGAGCCCGCTGAAGGGCCGGAACTGAAGCCACCGTCTCCACTGGCCGCTTAAGAGCAGCAACGGAATTGCGGCTGCTGCGAAAAAGACCGGCGCAATCAGCCCCTTGGTGAGGGTCGCGAGAGCCAACGCCGCCCACATGAAATAAAAGCGCGCGGGCCGCCGCGACTCCATGCCGGTGAGGAAGCAATAGAGAGCGAGCAGCAGGAGGAAGCTCAGCAATGCTTCGGGTATGGCGAAGCGGGTATAGAGGAACGGCCCGATGGCAGTCAGGATGGCGAGCGCGGAATAGAGCGCAGCGTGGCGACCCCAGGCGCGGTCTGCCCAGAGCCAACCGATCCACGCACATCCGAGCAGAGCGAGCGAGTTGGGCAGATGGGTGGCAAACGAGTTTTCGCCGAAGACGCGAAAGAGGGCCGCATCGATCCAGTAGGGCAGCGGCGGTTTTTCAAGATAACGGATTCCGTTGATCTTCAGCGTGACCCAATTGCCGCTCTCGAGCATATGTTGTGCGGCTTCGGCATGATTGGCGTCGACATCATCGAGCAGCGGCGGCGAGAACAAGGCAGAGATGTGCACCGCGGCGAAGAGAATCAGCAAGAGAGTCCACGCGGCGAACGTAGAAGGTGTCCGGGCGGGGCGAGTGAAAGCTGCATTTGCCATGGTCGTCAAAGGTGCCGAAATTCCTTGTGCTCGTGGTATTCAGGCGATGGTTGAATGCATCGGGTGGAGGGTTTTCGATCGTCTGGGTTGCGGGCCGTTGCGTACAGGTCAACGCGGGATCACGAGTCCGGCGTTTTCCCCCTTGCATGCTTCGCGGGTTGTGCGCACAGCAGACCGAATGGAGGTGAACAAACCACGAAACCATTTCACCCGCATTCCGATGCGGCCAAGTTCTCCAACGAGAAAAGAATAGCAGTCGAGGATTCCCTGCGTTGCACTGGCGTGCCGCAGAACGGGACCCTCCGGGCAGTGCCTGTCGATTCAACGGGAAGGGCGCACGATGTAAAACGCAAGAGCGCGACCCTGGTGGGTTTCTACATCTCGGCCCAGCGGCGAAGCAGGTTGTGATAGACGCCGGTCAGCTTCACGCCCAGAGGATTTCCGGGCAGGTCCTGGGCGAGACGCTGGATCGATGTATCGAGCTCGAGCAGAAGGGTGCGGTCTGCATCGGAGCGAATCATGCTCTGTATCCAGAAAAAAGATGCCAGGCGCTCGCCCCGGGTGACCGGTGTGACGCGATGCAAGCTGGTTGCCGGATAGAGAACCATGTGCCCGGGCGGCAGCTTGACGCTGTGGAGGCCATAGGTGTCTTCGACCAGCAGTTCGCCGCCATCGTACTCGTCGGGCGCGGAGAGAAACAGGGTCGCCGAAATATCGGTGCGGATCCGCTGCCCGGTAGAGGCCATGGCGCGAATCGCCGTATCGACATGGGTGCCGAAGTGGCCGCCGCCCGCATAACGGTTGAACATCGGGGGGAAAACACGCAGCGGCAGGGCGGCCGACCTGAACAACGGGGAGCGTGCAAGGGCAGCCAATACAAGCTCGCCCAGCTTCATGGCGACTGGATGCCCTTCCGGCAGCTGCAGGTTCTCTTTGACGCCGTGCGCTTGATAGCCCGCGGTAACTTTTCCATCGATCCATTGAGCCGCATCGAGGGCAGTGCGCGCTTCTACGATCTCTTGAGCGCTCAGTACATCGGGAATTGTGATCAACATTTGTTCAGGCTCCGGTAAAGGAAATTTTGGAAGCAGCCTTGCACGTTCAATCGATGCCAGGCTGCTTGATTGGGAATCCGATGGACTTCACTTAAAGCGGAAGGTGACTCCGATCAGCGCGCTTGCGCCGGCGCCGGGAATCAAGTGGCTGGGGTGGGGCAAATCAATGTAGTAGCTGTCCAGCAGGTTATTCACATTGGCCTGGAACTCGAGCTTGTCATTCAGAGGCCTTTTCAGCATGGCGCTGAGAAGCCAATAGCCGGGCACTTGCTTCATGGCCACGCTCGTCACCACATATCCGGGTCCGCTGGGATTGACGGTGAACGCAGTCGGCACGTAAGGGACCGTGGAACTTGCGGTTCGACTGCTGACGTAATTGCTGCCGAAGCCTCCATTGAAGCGGCCCGGGAGGCGATGGGTGAGAAAGAGATTGAACGTCTGCTTGGGGACGTTGGCCAGCGGGTAGCCAACCGCGGTCGGAAAGAACTTCGAAGCGATGACGGCGCTGTCGAGGTAGGCATAGCCCATCACCAGGTCCATGCCTGCGGGAAATCGGCCCACGAGGCTGAACTGCACGCCTTTTACCAATTGATTTCCGGCAGCCACGATGTTGTTGGAGTTGGTGGGGTCGGTCTCGTGCGCATTGTCCTTTTCGGTGCGGAACCATGCGCCTTCGGTCAACAATCTTTCTTTGAAGAAGCTCCATTTCGCGCCGGCTTCGTAGGATTGATTTTCTTCCGGGGCAACGTTCCCGTTCACCAGACCGACGCTCAAGCTGAGCGACTCGGCCGATGGATCGAAACTTGTGCCGTAATCGAAATAGAAGCTTCCGTGGCTCGAAGGCTTGTAAACAAACGCAGCGCGATAGCTGGGCTGCTCATCGAGCCGGCTGATGGGAGGCACCGCCGCGGTCACGGTTCCACCGGCAGGGGGCGGAGGTTGATAGAGGTTGTAGCCGGTATTGAAGCGATCCCATCGGACGCCGCCGCTCAACTCGAAGCGGCGACCGAGCTTCATCGTGTCGATGAAATACAAGCCGATGCTGTCTGATTTGGTGTGCACGATGGAGCTGATGTACCCGATGCCTCCGAAGGGCTGACTTTCATTCGGATTGAGAAGTGTTGTTTCGGGCACGGTATTGATCTTGTTGATGGTGTAACTGGTGCGAATGGGATTTGAAATCTCCTGTCCGCCTTCGACGCCCGCAACCAGGTCGTGCCGGATTCCGATCGTGGAAAACCTCGTGCTGATTTCCGTCTGGTCCCAGAGATCGCCTTCGACACTCTTTACCTGAATCTGATTGCGATTCAGCTGGGTGATTTGATCGGCCGGTGTCGCGGGCGTATAGGGACAGGGCAAGCCCGTGTTGTAGGCCAGGGTGGGGAGCGCGGCAACGACGCCGCCCACAGGCACGCTCAAGGCCGCGTTGGAGCAAATCTGGGGCTCCGTAATTTGCGCCTCGCGCGGGTAGTTGGCGGCACGCGCGATGGTGTGCAGATTCAGATCCTGCGAGAAACTGTGGTCCACGTTGAGGGTCGCGATATCGTCGTTGGTCTTGAGGTAGTTCTCGTCGGGAAAGCCAAAATAGCTGTGGCGATTGGCGGGCGCGACCCCGTTGAACAGCCAGGGAAGCCCATAGTCGGGAGTGTCATCTTCAGAAAGATGCACGTAGCTCAGCGTCGCCCGGGTTTTCGCGTCCATCCCGACCGAAATGGAGGGAGCGATGCCAAACCGGCGCACTTCTGCTGCATCGCGTCCGGCAACACCGGCCTCTTCTGCCATGAGATTTGCGCGGAAAGCCGATCCGCCAAACTCGGCGCCCAGCGGACTGTTGATGTCGGCCGTGACGCGACGCGTAAGGTCCGTGCCAAACTGCGGATTTACATTCACGAATTTCTCCGCCTGGGGCACCTTGCTTTCCTGGTTGATGACGCCGCCGGTGGATCCGCGGCCGAACTGAATTCCGGCCGGCCCTTCGAGGGCTTCTACCTGTTCGTAATTAAAGGAGTCGCGGTAATAGCTGCCAAAATCGCGTATGCCATCGAGGAAGATGTCATTGCGCGCCGTAAATCCGCGAATGGTGAGGTTGTCGCCTTGTGCGCCTGCTTCGCCTGCGGCGAGGCTGATGCCGGGCACGTTGCGCAGGGAGTCGCGCAGCGTCGAAAGCCCCTGGTCCTGCATAACGAATTGGGGAACGACGGTGACGCTCTGCGGCGTTTCGATCAGCGGCTCTGTGAACTTGCCCATGGAGATGGAGTCCCCGATCGCTTCAGTCACGGTGACGGTGTCGCTCGAGCGAAATTCGACGATCATGGTGCTGGAATCCTGCAGGCGGAAGTTGAGGCCCGTGCCGGCGAGGATCAGGCGGAGTCCTTCATCTTCGCGATAGAGGCCTACCGCACCGGGGGAGCGAAAGCCGGCCAAGGTTCCGGAGGGTAAAGCGTCTTTCACTGCGAGCCCGGTGGCTTTTTCGTAGGCCGTGAGCGCTTCATCCAGGGGTCCTGCGGGAATGTCGAAGCGTTTCAGTGGCAACGTTGCTGCAGGGAGGCCGCCGTTGGGATTTGCGGTCGGCGATGCAGCCATGGCCGGGCGGCTTCCACTCATTGCCGCGTAGGCAGCCAATGTGCCCATGGCGATCCAACCGCGCGTTTGATTCAACGCGATGGTGCGACCGCTTCTCTTCTTCTCCTGCTTTTTCTGTCTCTTGTGCCTCATGGCGCTCCTGGTCAAATCAGTGGATGGTACGAATGCGGAGACGCGAGGGAATTGCGTTGCCCCATTTGCGTTCCAGATGTGCAGAACTGATTTTGAGAATTGGAGCCGAAGCAGAGACGGGCTGTTGAGCCGGCCCGAAGGCGACTCTATAATGCAGACAGCCTGCGGCCCTATGGACCGTAGCTCCAGGGTCTTTGCGGTCTCCGCCAAGAGACAATCCGCGGGACCCTGGTCCCTCTATTCAATTCCTGAACTCAAGAAACAGTGCTCAACTGCACTCACTTCACTATATACGACAATTTCAGTCGTATATCAAATTATGGTGAGAACTTGCACGAGAAGCCGGAGAAACGCGCTGGATTTTTCTGCGGCAGGCGCTTCGGGAAGCGCCTGCCGGTTCCGCGGGCGCCTGAATCCGGGAAACAACTTGGCGGCCGATCGTGGGCGACACGGGACGCTCGCCAGAAACCCGGTTGAGCCTCCGCGAGGGTGCAGAATAGAAAACAGGATGGTGAAAGGGCGATGAATTTCCGGGATCGACTCCAGCAAATTCAAAAGGATGCGTCGGCCAAGCCGCAGGGCATGCAACGGTTTGAGACTTGGCGCGGTTTGCTGGCGGAATGCCGTCGCAAGCCGACCAAGCGGCGCGTCCATGCGCTGCGCGTCGTGACTCTGCGGCTTGCAGCGGAAGTCGATCAATGGCTGAAAGGTCCCGGGGCGGGCCCGATTGCGGACCATGCGGGGAAGCGTTGGTCGAAGCAAGCGGAAAAGCTGCGTTACGCGCTCAGCGAGGTGCGGGAGACGGATGTTCATCTGGCAAGACTTGAGAGCTTGCGTCCTTCCCTTTCCGAAGAAGCGGGTTACCAGCCACGTTCGAGCCGCCTCTGTTTGCGACAGATTGACGTATTGCAGCGCAAGCTGAGACAAGAGCGACGGAGCGCGGCCAAACAACTGACTGCGGACATCGAAGCCCGGCAGGGCCGGCTGGAGAGCGTGAGCCGGGAGATCGAATCCAAGATTGCCGCGGAGCCTTCGACGCCCTCCGCTGCAGCGTCGAAGACGGTGTTCCGTGAGTGGGAGACGGTGGCGGCGGAGTTCCCGGCACTTAAAGAGGAAGGGCTGCACGATTTTCGCAAGCACATCAAGAACGTGCGCTACCGGGCCGAACTTCTGGCCGCCGACGATGCGCAGATTGCAAAGCTGGGGGACACGCTGAAGGGGATGCAGAACGCCATCGGCGAGTGGCATGATTGGGACGCGCTGGCGCGGTTGGCGGAGCGTAAGTTGCGCGGTCGAAACAAAGACGGCGGTCTCTCCGAGATGCTTGCGACGATGACCGAGGAGTCGTTGCAGAGGGCTCTCGATTTCTGCGAGAGCCGGATCGCGCAGCTTCATGCGATGAGCAATGGTGATGCTCAGAATTCGATGAATATTCCGCAAAAATTTCCGGCAGAACGCGAGGAGCTTCCCGCTGCGAGGACCAGGCGTTCCGCCTGAGTGTTTCTGTGCGTGTGGGAGAATTCTTCACGACGGTAGAGCCATGTTTCTCTGCCGCCGCCGTCGTGTATCTTGACCCCAGAACCATTTTTGTCGTTTTCGGAGAGTGTGCGACACCCCCATGCCCACCTACGCCGCCATTGATATCGGATCCAATTCCTGCAGGCTGAAAATTGCAAGAGTTGTCGCCCATAAATTGAAGACGCTGCACGAGGATCGCGAGGTCACGCGACTGGGCGCGAGTGTTTTTGATTCAGGCCTGGTGTCGCCCGATGCCATGGCGGCAACGTTGCGCGCGCTGAAGCGATTTCAACGCGCGGTGCAGTCGCACGGGGTGGACCAGATGCGGGTGGTTGCGACTGCAGCGATGCGCGATGCCCGCAATGCTCCCGCGTTTCAAGCCTGGGTGAAGGCCGAGACCGGCTGGAACATGGAGATCATCTCGGGGTTGGAAGAAGGGCGCCTCATCCACCGCGGCTTGATGAGCACGGAACCGGGAACGGGCGGACGCGTGCTGCTGGTGGACCTGGGCGGCGGCAGCTGCGAGATCACGCTCTCGGAGCACAAGCGCATCAAGGAGACGGTCAGCCTGCCGCTGGGGGCAGTGCGGTTGACGGAAGAATTTCTGCAGGCGGATCCGCCGCGCTCCGACGATTTGAAGCGCATGCGGCGACTGATTGCGCGCGAGCTGCGACGGGCGCATCGCAAAATCGCGGCGGCGAGTGTGCCGCTGGTGATTGCTACGTCCGGCACCGCTGCAGCGTTGGCGGAGGCATGCGGTCCTGCAGGAAAATCTTCGAGGCGGCCGAGACGATCGCCGCGAGCCTTTGAGGGAGACGGACTCACCGCGACGCGCGCGGTCCGTAAACTGTCGGCGAAGATCGCCCGCATGACGCTGCCCGAACGCGAAGCGGTACCGGGCATCGGGCCGCGCCGCGCAGAGATCATTGTTGCCGGTGCGCAGGTATTTGCGGAACTGCTGGAGAGCTTTGACCTCAAGGGGTTTCGTTATTCGCCGCTCGGATTACGCGATGGAATCCTGGCCCAGATGCTGGCCGAACAGGATGCGCGCGCCGCGATCCATCGCGAGCTGGAGCAGGAGCGGTGGCAAAGCGTGGTGTCGACGGCGCGGCGCTACGGGGTTGATCCGCGCCAGGCGGAGCCGGTGAGGACGCACGCGCTGCAGCTGTTTCGCGAGCTGAAGCCGCTGCATGAGCTGCCGCCGGAATATGAAGGATGGCTGAGCGCGGCCGCGGTGCTGCGCGATACCGGCAAGTTCATCAACCACCAGGGCCACCATCGGCACACGCAGTACATCATTTCGAGCTCGGAGATTTACGGATACACGCAGGTGCAGCGGACCGTGGTTTCGGCGCTGGCGCGTTACCTGGGCAAAAGCCGGCCGCAGCCCGGCGATCGTGCGCTGCGCAACATTCCTGCCGTGGAACACAAGAATGTGCAGCAGGCGGTTTTGCTTTTGCGTCTGGCGGTGGCGCTGAACCAGGACCGCGCCAGCGATGTGCTGCGGTTCACGGCGCGGGTCTATCCCAAGCGGGTTTATCTCGAAGTGAAGCCGGGAAGAACCGGAGCCGAGCTGGAACTCTGGTCGCTGCGCAAGGAGTCGGATTATTTTCGCGAGGTTTTCGGCCGCGAGCTTTTTGCGACGCTGGCGTAGATCCAGCGGGCCATGCGCGGATCGACAAGCCATTGCAACAGCGGCGGGTGACGGTCCATATCGATGCGTGCGACACAGCCCTTGCGCATGCGGACGCCGGCTCCGCCATTGCCGGTGATGATGCGGCCGAGGAACTTGAACAAATTTGGATTGTGGCCCACCATCAGGATGCCTTCACACTCGGCATACTTGTCGATCAGCTTTTGAAACGCTGCAAAATCCGCCTCTGGACCGAGGGCCGAGCTGACTTCGACTTTGGCTTCGTAGCCCAGTTCCGTGCCCACAAACTGCGCGGTTTGCAGAGCTCGCTTGAGAGGGCTTGAAACGATTACGTCTACCTGGACCTTGAGAGCGCCAAGCATGCGCGCCATCAGCATGCACTGTTCTTTGCCTTCTTTGACCAGGCCGCGTTTGGCATCGAGTTTTGGATTTTCGCGCGGCACTCCGGCATCGGCATGGCGCATTAAATAAAGGTTCATGGGGTGTCTTTAGCTTCTAAGGGGAGACGGACCTGTTCACTCCTTGGAGGACGATTTTAACACGGCGTTAACATTGGGTTCGATGTGTCCGGTATCGCTCATCCGGGACCGTGTCCGTGGGACCCTGGGCGGGAAAGCCCTCAAGCTGCCGGCCTTGGGATCCAGATTTCGCTGACGAGGAGGCCGCCCAGGGAGCGACTTTGGTGCTGGAGAACGAAGTTGGCAGTGGCGAGGGCCTGGTGATGATCGGGGAGGCGGGTGACGCGGAGGCCGGTGAGCACATTGAAGCAAAAGTACAGCCCTGCAACGAGGGGCTGCGCGAGGAGGCGACCATACCAGCCCTGGGGGATGGCGAAGTCGGAAACAATCCAGCGGGCGGTGGGGTGGAGTCGGGTGCGGAGTCGGTCGGCGAGGTCGGCGATCTCCTCCGTGGTGAGGCAATCGAGAAAAAAGTGGGTGACGATGAGATCGTAGTGCGCGGTGCGCGGGTCCCATTGGCGGGCGTCCGCATAGTGAGTGCGCACGCGGACGGAATGAGGGCCGGCATTTTGGACAAGGGCCTGGAGCATGGCACGGCTGGCATCGACGGCATCGACCGAGACGGCAGGATTCTGTTGGAGGAGGCGGGCGAGGAAGCGTCCATCGCCGTCCCCGAGGAGGAGCGCGTTGCGGACCGATTGCAACTGATCGAGATAGGTGCAGCGGCAGCGGCGCAGCGCAGTGCCGAAGGTGAGACGTTCCATCCAGCGATAGGCGCGGGCGAGGCGATCGAAATTGGGTGCGCGCTTCATCGGAGCAAGAGCGCCAACGGTGTGAGCAGGACGAGATCGGCGGCGGCGCGGAGAGAGACAGGCGTCATCCCGTCGCGGAATCGATCGAGAAGTGCCAACAGACCTAAGCTTGCACATCCGGCGAGCAGAAGCGCCGCACTGGCTGGTTCCGCGGAGGCAAGAAGCGCGGCGAAGGCCAGACCCGGGAGCGCGAGAAGGCCGGCGTGCGTGACGATGCGCGAGGGGGCGCGGGATTCCCAACAATCGATGGCGCAGCAGTTCAACCAGGCCAGCGCGGCGAAGAAAACGACCGGCACGATCCAGGGGAAGAACAACCGGGGAGCCGTGTGGACGAGCCATACGCGGGAGAGCGTGGGCAGCGCGCAGCCTGCGGTGAACAACACGCCGACCAGGAACTCTTTGGACAGCAGCGCGGCGAAGCGCTGGGAACGATGGTGCGGCAGGTGGACGCCTGAAAAATAGGCCAGCGCTGCGACGGCGAGCACGGAGTTTCGCTCGCGTGCAAGGACGGGCATGCAGGTGAAGATGATGCCTGCGGCAAGGAGCGCCGCCATCCCCGCGGACGGCAGAAGGAGACGGCGATGGCGCCAATGAAAGAAGTGGCGTTCGCGCAAGGAGTGCAGAGCGCCTGTACGCAAGGCCCTACGCGCATCGAGAAGCCTGTCGCCGATGTAGATGCTCCATGTCGCGAGTGCAAGCAGGACCGGAACCCAAAAGGGAAGGTAAATCTTCGCGACCGAAGCGAAGGCGAGGGACCACACGACGGCAACCGTGGGTGCATCGAGGCTGGCCAGGTGCCAGAGGCGCAGGACGCGCGAGGCATCGAATTGCGACCGCGCCGGGTGAAGCGCTGAGACGGCTGGGGTGTTTTGCCTGGTCGCAAATTGTGCCAGGGGAAAAGGCATCTCTCCCATTTTAAATTCCGCCGAGGCGTAGCGGGTTTGCGGAGAGATGGGCCGGGGGACGCTACGCCTGGGACTTGTGTTGCTGGGCGAGGGCCTCGAGCTTGGCATAGACGCTGGCGGCGCTGATGAAAATGGGAGTGCGCAGGCACTGCACGGTGAGTTGTTGCAGTTCCGGCGCGTAGGTCCATGTCATCTCGACGCCGAATTTTGTGGCGGTCCCACTGTTGCCGCTCATGTCGATGCCATTGGCACGCGCTTTTTCGGTCAACTGTGCGTATTGGTCGGGAGTGATGCCGGTAAAGATTCGGGGCGGGCTGGGTGCCATGCGGTACTCCTTTGTCTTCGATGCGCTTGTCGGTTTGGGTGCGTCCGGGTTTGTCGCTTTCCAAGTCTCAAAAACGAGAGATGGGACACCCCTGGTCGTGCGGATGAGTGGTTCGAAAAAAAGGCAGATCCTTCGCCCCGCTGACCCTGTGAACAACGGACGTTGTTCATGGGGCCCCAAGCGCGGGACCTCAGGACGACAGATTCTCGTGATACCAACTTCCGGGACACGATACTAGCAGGATTCGACAATTAATCTGCAGGGTTGTCCGACAGCAAGGCGTTGTTGTGCGCATGGATACGGTGGAACGCTTCGCATTCAAGGGTGGGGGGGTGCCCGCAGGGGAGGGGGTACCCCTTGTTCCGACCTGTGCGCAATATTTTTTGCTTCAGCGTTCACCAATTCATCACGCGCCGAAGACAGGAAATTTTCGGCAAAGAGGACGGGTGTTGGAGTCGATGCAATACTGAGCAACAAGCGAGGATACCTATGTTGAAGCGGCTGCAGGCGTTGCTGTGCGTGTGTGCTCTTGCGGGTGCGACTGGGTTGGCCCAGTCCGGGTCCGATACTGACCAGAGGGTCGCGGCGGATTTCTGGGCATGGCGTGCGCGTACGGGGCAATACACGAGCGACGACGTGAATCGCATGGAGCGGCCTCTGGGTGTGATCCGCGACTGGTCGGCCGCCGGCGTGGAGAAGCAGCGGAGAGAGCTGGCGCAGTTTGAAGAGCGATGGAAGAAACAGGAGGATCGGAGCGCTCCGGTACCGCAGCAGGTGGACCATCGGCTGATCGGCTCGGGGCTGGCGCGCGTGCGTTGGGAACTGGATATTCTGCGGCGCTGGCAGCGGGATCCGAACTTCTACATCGAGCAGTCTCTGACGCCGGTTGGGGAGGCGCTGGGGGTTCCGGGACCATACGACGCGCAAGCGAGCGCCGAGATCCTGGCGCGGTTGAACAGCGTCCCCGCGATTCTTAACAATGCGGAAAAGAATCTGGACGCGCCGCCCGCGCCGTTTGGGCAAATGGCGATTGATTCTCTTGCGGGCATTCGGGCGAAGCTGGAGACAGTGGCGCGCACGCTGCCGCCGGAGACGACGATTCCCGCAGCCGAGTGGCAGGCCGCAGCGGAACGCGCGGCGACCGCGCTCGAGGAATATCGTGCGTGGCTTGAGAAGGCGTTGCCCGCGCTCCCGGCGCAATCGGCGATCGGACGAGACAAGTATGTGTGGTTTTTGCGCAACGTGGCGTTGATGCCGTATGCGCCGGAAGAATTGGTGGCCCGGGCCGAGCAGGAATGGCGGCGCGCCGTGGCGTTCGAAGGATTGGAAGAGAACCGGAACCGGGCCGTGCCGCCGCTGACGATGGCGACGACCACGGAGGAGTGGATCGAGCGCAATCGGAAAGCGGAACTCGCGGTGAGGGATTTCGTGGAACAGCGCGGGGTTTTGACGCTGACTCCGGGATTGCAGCACTTCACCTTGCGCGCGGTGCCGCCGTATCTCGATGCGCTCGGGGATTTCGTCGAGGTGGACGATTTCACAGGGCCGTCGCGACTTGACCGGGACGGGATCCGGTATGTGTCTCCGCCTTCACCGACGGGAGGATACTTCTGGGTTGCCGATGCGAAAGACCCTCGAATCCAGATCGTCCATGAAGGAACCGTGGGTCACTATGGGCAGCTTTGCGCGTCGTGGAAGCATCCGGATCCGATTCGCCGGCATTATTACGACTCGGGCGCGAACGAGGGAATCGGGTTCTACGCAGAGGAGATGATGCTGCAAGCGGGTTTATATGATGACAGCCCGCACACGCGGGAGATTGTCTACAACCAGATGCGGCTGCGCGCATTGCGTGTCATTGTGGACGTGAAAGTGGCGTTGGGGACTTTTTCGCCCGAGGAGGCGGCCGTGTACCTCGAGAAGAATGTGCCGATGCGCGCAGAGGACGCGCGGACCGAGGTCGTCGAGATGGGCGAGACGCCGGGGCAGAAGATCGCGTACCAGACGGGAAAGCTGCAAATCGTGCAGATGATGGAAGACGCGCGGATCAAGCAGGGCGCGGTGTTCAGCGTGCGCAAGTTCCACGACTTTGTGTGGCTGAATGGGAATGTGCCGATCGCGCTGCAGCGGTGGGAGCTTTTGGGACTGGACGACGAGATGAAGAAAGTGGAATCGGGACTAGGGGACTAAGGGACTAGGGGCTAGAAACCCGGGACTTGGGGTTAGGACCAGGACTCGGACTCGGGGATTCGACTTGATGTGCGGTCAGGAGACTGCGGTTGGGATGGGTGCAGTCTTTTCAGATCTGGACTCCGTGTGCCGGCCGTTGCGCGATGCGGGCTTCTTCCTGGCGGTCGGCTTGGCTCCGGCGCCGCTTGATTCCGGTGCGAGGGCTTTTGGAGCGGGCTGGGCGACCTGTTCGGCGTGATTCGGAGGGGGAATGGCGTCGAGATCGACCTTGCCATCGGCGAGCTGCATCAGGAAGGCCTGGCTGGAAAACACGGGGGCATCCTTGAAGAGCTTGGATGCGCGCAGGTAAGTGCCGTCGGGCTGCTGGATGCGCGCCTTGACGGTATCGGCGAGATACGCGGGAAGAATTTCGTCGTGAATGCGTGCTTTGACGGCGGCGTCGCGGACAGGGAAGACCACTTCGCAGCGTTCGAAAAGGTTACGCGGCATCCAGTCGGCGGAGCCAAGGTAGATTTCGTCGTCGCCTCCGTTGGCAAAGTGGAAGATGCGCGAGTGCTCGAGAAAACGGCCGACGATGGAGCGGACGCGGATGTGCTCGGAGAGCCCTTTGACGCCGGGGCGAAGGATGGAGAGGCCGCGGATGATGAGGTCAATTTCCACGCCGGCCTGCGAAGCGGCATAGAGCGCTTCGATGACCGATGGCTCAAGGAGCGCATTCATTTTGCCCACAATGTGTGCGGGGCGGCCGGCGCGAGCGTGTTCGGTTTCGCGGCGGATCAAGCCGAGAAAACTTTCGGCCATGGTGAGAGGCGCCACGAGCAGCGGGCGATAGTCGTCGATCTCGGCATGCGCGGTGAGGTAATTGAAGACCATGTGCACGCGCTCGGTGATCTGCGGATCGCTGGTGAGCAGGCTGAGGTCGGTGTAGAAGCGCGCGGTGACGGGGTTGTAATTGCCGGTGCCGAGGTGACAGTAGCGACGGGTCACGCCGTCTTCGTCGCGGCGCACGAGCATGGCGAGTTTGCAGTGGGTTTTGAGGCCGACGACGCCGTGGAAGACCTGCACGCCGGCGTCTTCCATGCTGCGCGCCCAGCGGATGTTGGACGCTTCGTCGAAGCGCGCCATGAGCTCGACGACCAGCGTAGCTTCCTTGGTCGCGGCGGCTTCAATCAGGGCCTGGAACATGGGCGAATCTTCGCTGGTGCGGTAGAGCGTCTGCTTCATGGTGACGACGGCCGGATCCTGCGCGCCCTGCTGGATGAATTCGACCACCGGATCGTAGGAATCGTAGGGGTGATGGAGCAGGATGTCGTGATGGCGCAGCTCGTCGAAGATGCCGGTGGATTTTCGGCTCAGGTGCAGCGGCTTGGGGGTGAAGGGAGGGAACTTCAAGTCGGGCCGTTGCACATCCCCGTAGAGAAACATGAGGCGTGAGAGATTGACGGGGCCATCGCCGCGGAAGACCTGGTCTTCGTCGAGTTCGAAGTTGACGCGCAGTCGTTCGACGATCTCGGGATCGGCGCTGGATTCAATTTCGAGGCGCACGGCATCGCCTTTGCGGCGGTTGTGCAGCTCGACACGAATGGTTTCGAGCAGCGAGCGCGCTTCTTCTTCTTCGAAGTAGAGGTTGGAGTTGCGAGTGACGCGAAATGCGGCGCGGCCGAGGACTTCGTAGCCGCGATACATGCCGGCGAGGTTCTGAGCGATGAGGTCGTGGAGGAGCAGGTAGTCATATGCGCCGTCGGGCGCGGGGAGCCGGATGAAACGGGGCAAGGCGCGGGGCACGGTGACGACGCCGAGGACCTGCGGGCCGGAGCTTTTGCGTTTGCGGCGCAGCAGGAGGGCAAGGCAGAGCGCCTTGTTGAGGACGCGCGGAAAGGGGTGCGCCGGATCGATGGCAATGGGGGTGAGGAGCGGATCGACTTCGCGCTGGAAGTAGCCCTGGGCGAAGGTGCGCGCTTCTTCGCCGAGTTCGTCCCACTCCAGCAGGCGAATGCCCTGCTTGCGCAGCTCGGGGAGCAGGTGGTCGTTCCAGCAGCGGTATTGGGCTTCGACAAAGCTGTGAATTTCGGCGGTGAGGGAGGCCAGCGACTCGTCGGGGCGCAGGCCGTCGTAGCCTTGTTCGCGGTAGCCGTCTTCGATGCGCTGCATGAGGCCGGCCTGGCGGATTTCCACATATTCGTCGAGATTCGAGCCGGTGATGGCGAGGAATTTGACACGCTCGAGCGCGGGATTGGACGAGTCTTCGGCTTCTTCGAGGACGCGGCGATTGAACTGCATCCAGGAGAAGTCCCGGCCGTTGAACGTGTTTTCTTTTCTTGTCGAGCGGGCCATCCCCATCGTCCCCTGCGCTGTGTTGGCAAGTCTATCGCGTTTCCGGCGGGTCCCGCACCGGGAGGCGAAGTGCCCCGAAAATGTCGCGGCTGAGGTTATTGATAAAGGAGGAACCGGGCGGGAGATGTTAAGGGGTTGCGAAAAGCAGGGGAGACAGTGCAATTTCGTTGTGAAACGGAAGCATGGAACCGGGCCTGCGGCCTGCCCGCAGTGTGAAGCGGTGGGGGCAACGGAAAAAGTTGGTGAAAGTCGAGCGAGTTGGAAGGAAGCAGGATTGACCGGAGCGTTCGGCGGGTTGAGGATAGAAACAGAGCAGTTCTGCTTGATTCGATCTTCCCCTAACAGAAACAGAGGAGCCTCCCATGACGCAAGAGACTATTTCTATCCAGGACAGTCTGATTCCTCAATCGCCTATGGCCTGCGGCGCGCCGGATTTTGCGGGAAAAGTGATGCGCATGCTCGACGGAAATCCCAAGGATGAGGCGACGGTGACGGAGGCTTTTGCGGGCATGGACGAAATGTTTGAGCTGATTGCAGCCGGCATGTACACCCTGGCTTCGATGCTGGTGGGTGAGGGCGAAGAGAGCGTGCAACTGGTCGAGACGGCGGTAGCGACCGCGGACATCTCCGCATGCGAGGACGCGGTGCAGGCGCGGCAGAGCAGTCGGCTGGCGCTTGCGAAGGCGGCGCTCGAGGTTCTGGCCGGTCGCGATCCAGACGGACTGGCGGCGCCGGAACACCTGGAGCCCGCCCAGGGATGCATCCAGGACGATGAGCTCGATGCTGCGGGAGTCTCAAGCGAGGAACTGGCCAGGATGATGGCCGGCCCCGATCGGGATCGCTTGCGGACGTGGCTGGCGAGCCTGTCGACGGAAGCGCGGGTGATTTTTGTGCTGAGGGCGGTGGCTGGATTTTCGTCGCCCGAAGTGGCGGCGCTGCTTGCGGCCCACGGCGGGGCACACAGTGCCGGCTGGAATGCCGACGCGGTCCGGGAAATTTTCCGCCAGGCGCTGTGTTCACTGGCTTCCCAGCTGCTTCATGCTTCGACGAGCCGGTAGGCCGGCAGAATTCGGCAAAGAAGGGGATTCTTTTTCCCTCAACCACCTGGGAAGACGGGGTTTCTGTGCACCGCGGCCTTCCGCAGCGGTGTGACGGCGGCCTCCTGTGTCTGGCTGTTTGTTCGATACACTAGAATTCAGAAGCGGGACGCTCCATTTCCGCATCCATTCAGAAGCAAACACTTTCCGGCAGAAAACCTCTGCGGTGATTCGAAAACGATCGTTCATGCCATCGAAAGATTCAGGTAGCAGTTCCGAGTATTTTTGTATGCGCGCCCTTCTGGCCCTTGGCCTTGCCGTGGGAGTGACCGGGCAAGCCCACGCGCAGGCCCTGCCGTCGCAGGCGCTGGGGCAGTCTTCCGGGCCCACCGCGCAAAGCTACCAAGGCAGCGTGGCCACGGGAGAAGTTTCGGCGCAGCCCCTCGATCTGTCGCTGGATGACGCCATGCAGCGCGGGCTGAGGAACAATCTGGGCGTCATTTTGAGCGGAACACAACTGGCTGGAGCGCGCGGACAGCGGCTGAGCGATTTGCAGGCGCTGTTGCCCGAAGTGGATTTCAAGGCGCAAGAGAGTGTGGAGCAGGTAGACCTGGCGGCCGAGGGCCTGCGCATCCCGGGATTTCCGACCATCATCGGGCCTTTCGGTTTCACCGATCTGCGGGCCTCTCTGACCTGGTCGCTGGTGGACGTGACGTCGCTGCGCACTTACCTTGCGGCACGGCACAATTTCGCGGCGGCGCAACTGTCGGCCCAGGATGCGCACGACCTGGTGGTGTTGACGGTGGGGAATGCCTACCTGCTGGTGCTGGCGGACCAGACCCAGGTGAGCAGTGTGGAAGCCCAGGTGGCAACATCGAAAATTTCGCTGGACCAGGCGATTGCGAATCACGAGGCGGGGACGGCGCCGCTGCTCGATGAGTTGCGGGCCCGGGTGGATTACCAGTCGCTGGAGCAGCAGTTGATTGTGGCGCAGAACCAGCTGGAAAAAGACAAGCTGGCGCTGGCGCGGACCATCGGTTTGCCGCTGGCGCAGAGGTTCAACCTGACGGACTCAGCGCCGTATGCGGCATTTGACCAGATCGATGTGAACGCGGCAATTCGGGATGCGCATACCAATCGCAAGGACCTGGCGGCGTTGGTGGAGCAGACCAAGGCGGCGGAGGAAACGCGCAAATCGTCCACCGCAGATCGGCTGCCCAAGGTGGTGTTTGCCGGGGACTATGGCGATATCGGCGTGAATGTGCGGCATTCGCATGGAACCGGCGATGCGCAGGGCACGTTGTCGGCGCCGCTCTTCAAGGAATTCGGACTGCGGGGCGAGGCGGAGATTTCGCAATCGCAGCTGGATACGCAGCGTGCGCAGCTGAGCGATATGAATGCGCAGGTGGACGCGGATGTGCGCGACGCACTGCTCGATATCGCGTCGGCGCAGAAGCAAGTGGAAGTCTCGCGGTCGAGCGTCGAGCTGGCCAACGAGGCACTGAGCGAAGCGCAACAGCGCTATGCCAACGGGGTGAGCGACAACCTGGCAGTCAGCCAGGCGGAGCAGTCGGTGGCCCAGGCCAACGATCAGTATGTGACGAGTCTTTATCGGCACAACATTGCCAAGCTCAGCCTGGCGCGATCCCT
This sequence comes from uncultured Acidobacteriaceae bacterium, assembly GCA_963798035.1. GTDB lineage: Bacteria > Acidobacteriota > Terriglobia > Terriglobales > Acidobacteriaceae > Telmatobacter. The sequence goes on from CAWCRW010000002.1 coordinate 128,792, forward strand.
GGGCGCAGCGCAGAATTACAAGGGATATTTGGGAGGAAAGTAGACGTGGCGGAAACAACCTCAACAGCGGTCCGGCGTGAGACAGACGAGAGCACGGAAACGGTGCAGCCACAGTCGCGGCGCAGAGGCATTGTCATCCTGGTGGTCGTGTTCCTGGTGCTGGTTGGCTTGGGTCTCTGGTGGCGGTCTACCTTCACCGAGGACACCGACGACGCGCAGATTAATGGCCACTTGATTCAAATCAGTTCGCGCATTGGCGGGCAGGTGATCAAGGTCGATGTGGATGAGAACCAGGTGGTGAAGGCGGGCGATGAGATTGCCGAGCTGGACCCGCGCGATTACCAGGTTGCCGTCGAGAATGCGGAAGCGGCGCTGGCGAGTGCCCAGGCTGCGGCCGCGGCGGCCCAGGTCAACGTCCCGATTACGTCGATCAATACCGGCAGCAATTTGAGTTCAGCGGCATCGGACGTAAGCGGCGCGCATGCTTCGGTGGAGCAGGCACAGCAGCAGCTGCAGGCGGCGCAGGCCCGGGTAGCCCAGGCGGATGCCAACAACATCAAGGCGCAGGCTGACCTGGCGCGTTATCGGCCGCTGGTGGAGAAGGATGTCATCAGCAAGCAGCAGTTTGACGCGGCGGTAGCTTCTGCCGACGCGGCAAAAGCTGCTTTGGATGATGCACGCGCCAGCCAGCAGGCGGCGGCGGATGGAATCCGGGTCGCACGGGATCGGGAAGCGCAATCGCAGGCGCTCTACAAGTATGCCCAGACGGGTCCGCAACAGGTGGAAGCGCAAAACGCGCGGGCCAAGCAGGCACAAGCCCAGGTGAAGCAGGCGCAGGCGCAGCTCGACCAAGCGCGATTGAACTTGAGCTACACCAAGATCATCGCGCCGGCTGCGGGCATCATCACGCGCAAAAGCGTGGAGATCAACCAGAACGTTTCAGTTGGGCAGAACCTGTTGACGCTGGTTTCGCTTGAAGACATCTGGGTGACGGCGAACTTCAAGGAGACCCAGCTGCGCCACATGGACCCGAACCAGGTGGTCGAGGTACACGTGGATTCGACGGGGAAGGACTACAAGGGAAGGCTGACCCAGATTGGCGGCGCCACGGGGTCGGTGCTCTCGCTGTTCCCACCGGAGAATGCAACCGGAAACTACGTCAAGGTTGTGCAGCGTGTCCCGGTACGCATCGACTTTACCGACCTGGCAAACGAGGATCCGCATCACCTGCTGCGGCCAGGCTTGTCGGTTGAGCCAAAAGTGCGCGTGAAGTAAGAAGCGGACTTAGAGGGTAATTGCAGGCTATTTCTTGGGTGAGAGTTGGAGCAGGACGGCAAGATACTGGCGCACCTGCGCGATCGTAGAGGCGGACGCCTTGGAGTGGAATTCGGCTCGTCGCCCGGCCCAATCCAGACTTTTCACCTGATCGACCAGCACGGCTGCCTCGACGCCGCCCACGGATACGGGAAGAGTAAACGGGTACGGTTTAACTTTGCTGGTCAGTGGGCAGACTATCGCCAACCCGCTGGCCCGGTTGTAACGTAGACCTGTCAACACAAGCGCGGGCTGGCGCTTGGCTTGTTCCCGACCAACTTGAGGATCGAAGTCGACAAAAACAATGTCGCCCGTGTCGGGAACGTAGGGCGTCACCATTCGACGACTTCCTTTCCGATCTCCGAACCCGGCGAAACCTCGGCATAACGATTGTCGGGCGTAATCTGGGCCACCATCTGCGCCAGCGTTGGCACTTTGCTCACTCGGTGCAATTGCAAGATTCCGTCCTCCACCGTGATCTCCAGCGCGTCACCGGCCTGAAAGCGCACGTCCTCCGCGACTGGCTTGGGAATCCTCACTGCCAAGCTATTGCCCCATTTCAGCACTTGTGCTCGCATGGTTCTCTCCTGTATCTACATTGTATCATTTAGCGAGCCCGCTGAATTGCCGGTCGAGTTCCAGGACGGGCTCGCCCATCCGCGCAAAACTTTCAGGATCGCGCCGACGCCGGTGTGGTTCGTGCAACGGATCAGGAATAGGCCCCGGCCAATTCGTAGGTGGTGTTTGCGGTTGCGGAAACGCAACCGCACTTTTGTGCAGGGCAGAAATCTTCTAGATATTTTTAGTTGGCGGAAATGCCGGCTTCGTCCTTGAGACGGACGCGCGTCTGCATATAGAAATTGGGCCGTCTGCTCTTCTTCAACACGATGGTGATGCCCATCGGTACGCTGAAATCGATCTGACCCTTGAGAACAGAGACGGCCTTTTCAATGCGGGATTTCCGCAGGCTCAGTTCTTCAATCTCCCCAGAGATCTTCTCGAGCTCTGAAGAAGCTTCGGCGAGGGCGGCACTATAGGCTTGTTGATAGAAGTCGCTCATATGTTTATGTAGAGATCGTAGGATGACACTTCATGGGTACGTCATAGCACAAAAGTTGTAGGGGGATGCAGATCGTCAGCCGTGCGCCGCCGGAAAGCGCTGCGTGGGCGAAGATCGTGCGTAAATCCATGATTTTGGACGTAGTTTGCACCGAAGGTGATCTGAAACACCGGCAATTCTGCGCGCGGACGTGCCTCTCGGCGGGCTCGAGGTAACCTCTCCAAGTGACGATCGCTACTCGCAACGGAGGGCGGTCATGGGGTTCACGCCTGCGGCGCGGCGGGCGGGCAGGTAGCAGGCCAGGGCAACCACCAGAATCATTCCCAGGGGAACGACGGTGAGGACGATCGGGTCGGTCGCGCTCAGGCCATAGAGCAGGCTGGCCATGACCTTGCGCAGCAGGATCGAGGCCGCCGCGCCGAGAAGAACTCCGACAAGCGCGAGACGGATGCCCTGCCTGAGAATCAGACCGAGGACATCCTGCGTGCGTGCGCCCAAGGCCATGCGCACCCCGATCTCGCGGGTGCGCTGCGAAACGGAATACGCCATGACGCCGTAGACGCCGATGGCGGCAAGCGCGAGCGCCAGCAGGGAAAATCCGCCAAGAAGAGAAAGGTCGAAGCGGCGCAGGGAGCCGGAGTCGGCCACCATCTGATCCATGGTCTGCACATCGTAGAGCGGGACGTTGGCGTCGACGCCGGCCACGGTCGCGCGGATGGAATGGAGCAGATCGCTCGGGGCAAGATTGCTGCGCACGGCAAAGCTCATGCTGGCTTCGAGCAGCGGCCGGATGGAATCCGGAGTCTGCGTATAGGGGTAGTAGGCGGTGGGCTCGATGTCGATATCGAGGCCCCAGTGGCGGACATCGGCGACCACCCCGACGACGGTGCACCAGGCGCTGCCTTTGTAGTTGGGCTTGATTCGTTTGCCGAGCGGGCTTTCGGAGGGCCAGTATTTTTTGGCGAGACTCTCGCTTACGATCGCCACGTTGGGGGCGCTTGCGGTGTCCTGTGCGTTGAAGGCGCGGCCCTGCAAAACGGCGGTGCGCAAGGTGCGGAAGTAGTCTTCGCCGACGGCGCGATAGCGGGTTACGGTTTCTCCTTGTTGCGAGGGCGGATTTCTTCCGTCGATGGTGATGGGCATGGAGGGGTCGGTGCCGCTCATGGGCAGATCGCGCGCGACGGTCGCCGATTGAACGCCGGGGACAGCGCGGATGCGGTCGACCACCTGGCGATAGAAGTCAGTGACCTGCTGGCCCTGGAACTGCGTCGGCACGGCGATGCGGAAGGTCTGGACCTGGTCGGGCAGAAATCCAAGCTCGATGGTATGCAGGGACCAGAGGCTGCGCAGCGCCAGGCCGGTGCCGATGAGCAGCACGCAGGCCAGCGCGGTTTCCGTGATGACGAGGATGGAGCGCTGCCGGCCGAAGCCGCGCGAGCCGGTGCTGTCGCGTTCGCGCAGGCCGGCGTTGGGATCGATGCGTGCCGCTGCGCGCGCGGGAACCAGGCCGAAGAGGATGCCGATGGCGAGCGAGATCAGCAGCGAGAAGATGAGGACACCGCTGTCGATGGCCACGTCGTCGATGCGCGGCACCGCAGGCGGATGAAGCGCGAGCACGCCGCGCAGGGCAACGAAGGCAAGCGCCACGCCGAGGGCGCCGCCGATGCCGGCGAGCAGCAGACTTTCGGTGAGCAGCTGGCGGACGATGCGCAGGGGCGTGGCTCCGAGCGCGATGCGGACGGCGATCTCATGGCGCCGCGATGCGCCGCGCGCCAGCAGCAGGTTGGCCACGTTGGTACAGGCGATGAGCAGGACAAATCCCACGCAGCCCATCAGCATGAGGAGAGCGCCGCGCACGTTGCCGGTGAACGCATCATCGATCGATTGAAGAAAAACGCCGGAGCCCACGTCGCTGGTGGCGTTTTCGCGGTGCAGCCGTGCCGCAACGCCGTCGAGATCCGCGCGCGCCTGCTGCAGGCTGACGTCCGATGGCACGCGGAAGAAGCCGAGCAGCCAATGAATGTTGGGCGAGGCGCCGGCTCCGTTGTCGCGGCTGAGTTGGAGCGGCGTCCACAACAGCTCTTTGCCGCCGAGGAAGTCGAAGCCTGCGGGCATGACGCCGATTACGGTGTAGGGCGTGCCGTTCAAGTCGATGGGCTTGCCGAGAATCCGCGGATCGGCGCCATAGCGATTTTTCCAAAGAGCGTAGCTGAGAAGAACGGAGCTGCCCCCGCCTGGTGTATCCTCCTGCGCGGAAAAGAAGCGGCCAAGGATCGGCTGTACGCCGAGCAGAGGCAACAATTCGTGCGAGACCTGGCCGCCCGCGATGCGCTCCGGCACTTGATTCGAGCTGTTGATATTGAATTGCCAGGCGACGTGCGCGCCCATGTTCGCGAGCAAACCACCCTGCTGCTTCCAATCGAGAAAGTCGGGAGTTGAGAAGAGATTGTTGTTTCCGTCCTGTTGGCGTTGATAGACGACCAGCACATGCGACGGATCTTTGACCGGCCAGGGTTCGAGCAGCACGGAGTGAATGACGCTGAACATCGTGGTGTTGATGCCGATGCCGAGGGCGAGGGTGAGAACCGCAGCCAGGGTGAACCGGTGCGACTTGAGCAACGAGCGGATTCCGTAGCGGACGTCGTGCAGCAGGTTTTCCATGGGTTCACCTCGTTGAGTGGTCGCGGGCTGTGTACGAGATCAGCGTAGAGCCCCGAGCCTTTTCGTGGCGCCGGAAACGTGACGAAGGGGCATGCTTGCGGGATCAAGGCAGGCAGCAGATCGTGCGTCGGCGTTTCGCTTAAACAATTAGACTGGGCAGAGCGAATCCATGAAAGATGCGATTTACGTTTCGAAGGAAAATTACCTGAAGGCCATCCTGGAGGCGGAAGCGGAGGGTCGCCAGGTGATTCCTGCGACCCTGGCGCACTGGCTTGAAGTTTCGGCGCCCGCGGTGACCATGGCGCTGAAGCGACTGAAGCGCGACGGGCTGGTCGAAGTGGGCGAAGACGGCATTGTGCGCCTGACGCAGACGGGCCGCGAAACGGCCTACCGGACCGCGCTGCGGCACCATCTCATCGAGCGCATGCTCAGCGAAGTTTTCGGGATGGAGTGGTACGAGATTCACGAGGAGGCGGAGCGGCTGGAGCATGCGGTCTCGCCGGCCTTCGAGGCCAAGCTGCGAGAAAAGCTGGGGGAGGGTGGGGCGTGTCCGCATGGCAACTCGGTGCTGCCGGAGCCGCCGGAATCGCGGAAAAAGCGGGGCGAAGTGCCGTTGTCGGAGGCCGCCGAAGGGCAGAGCTACACCGTGATCAGCCTCCACGAGCGGGATCCCAAGCTGCTGCTGTTTTTGCATCATATGGGCATTGGGCCCAGCCGGAGCCTGCAGGTCCTGAAGCAGAATTACGATCAAACCGTTTCGATTGAATTACCTACGGGAGTTTCGATTCTCGGACGGCCGGCTGCAGAGGCAGTCTGGCTGCGACCGGAGTCGCGGTCGTAATTGAAAATAACGAAAAATATTAACTACGATTAACAATCCCGTGGCATACTGGGCTTGAAGCGCAGCCGGTCTTCCCTCGTTTTCTATGACCGCAAAGCCTACATCTTTTGCCACGCTGATCGAGCCCTCTCTGCCCGAGGTGCATTCGACGGTCAGCGTGTCGAGATCGCCTTTTTACTTGCGGCGGCTTCTCGGGTTTCTTGGCCCTGGGTTTCTGATTTCTGTGGGCTACATGGACCCGGGAAACTGGGCGACCGACATCGCCGGCGGGTCGCGTTTTGGGTACACGCTGCTGTTCGTGATCATGCTGTCGAACCTGATAGCGATTCTGCTGCAAAGCCTCTCGCTGAAACTGGGTGTGGCGACGGAGCGCGACCTGGCGCAGCTGTGCCATGAGAGCTATGGCCCGCGGGTGAGTTTCGCGCTGTGGATCGGCGCGGAGATCGCGATTGCGGCCTGCGATCTGGCCGAAGTCATCGGTTCGGCCATCGCGCTGCAATTGCTGTTTCACATCCCGCTGTTCTACGGCGTGCTGATTACCGGTCTCGATGTGTTGTTGATTCTGCTGCTGCAGCGCTGGGGTTTCCGCTACGTGGAGGCGCTGGTGATGGCGCTGATCGGGACGATCCTGCTGATGTTTGGCGTGCAGGTATTTTTGTCGCATCCCGATCACGCACTGGCGCTGCACAGTCTATTCATTCCGTCGCCTTCGATCGTGACCAACCCGGCCATGCTTTACATTGCGATCGGCATCCTGGGCGCGACGGTGATGCCGCACAATCTTTATCTACACTCATCGATCGTACAAAGCCGCCGCTACAAGCGCACGTCCGCGGGCAAGCGTGAAGCCATCCACCTGGCAAATGTGGATTCCGCGCTGGCGCTGACCGTGGCGTTGTTTGTGAATGCCGGAATCCTGATTGTGGCAGCGGCAGTGTTCCATCGCAGCGGTCATTTCGAGGTCGCGGCGATTGAAGATGCGTACAAGCTGCTGAGCCCGCTGGTGGGCGCGGCCGGCGCGAGCACGCTGTTCGCCGTCGCGCTGCTTGCCTCCGGGCAGAACTCGTCGATTACGGGAACGCTGGCGGGGCAGATCGTGATGGAAGGCTTCATCCATCTGAAAGTTTCGCCGTGGCTGCGCCGCCTGATTACGCGCACACTGGCCATCATCCCCACAATTCTCGTGGTGGCAATCAACGGCGAGCAGGGAACCGAGAAGCTGCTGATCTTGAGCCAGGTGATTCTGTCGCTGCAACTCAGCTTTGCCGTGGTCCCGCTGGTGCTGTTCACGGGCAGTCGCAAACGCATGGGCGAGTTTGTGAATGGACGCGGATTGCAAGTGCTGGCATGGGCGACCGCTGTCCTGATTGCCGGATTGAATGGATGGCTGCTGGTGCAAACCGCGATGGGGCGATAAATCAATAGGCCGGAATAGTACGAATGAAGTCCTTGGCCGAGCCGTATTTTGGATCGACGAATGTGACATCGGATGGATCGCGGCGCGGCGTGTCGACCGAGAAGACCACCAGCGGACCTTCGACAATTTCGGGAATCGCGTGGATGGTATTGCGCCGGAAAAACAAAAGCTGACCGGGACCGAGCTCGACCGGATCGCTGCCGTCGACTACGAATTTGCCGCGCCCGGAAATCACTTGAAGATACTCATCGCAGGTCTTGTGAAAGTGCGCGGGGGCCGGCTTATAGATGCGAAACAGGCGGGAACTTGCGGCGGGCTCGTCGGTGAGGCGCATGTCGAGCAGCATGGTTTCCGCAGTGGGTGGAAACTTTCGCGCGAGTGCCTGCAGATCGAATGTGCTGGTCACGCCTGGACTGCTTTTTTGATTCATCCCCGACTCCTTGCCGCGGCGGACGGCGGCTCCCCTGGAGTACGGGCCGTGCCTAAGCCTGCAGCTATACCATAGATGCCATGCGGGTGCTATCGGCTGCGGAAATGCAGACGTGCGACAGGGTCACAACGGAGAGGTATGGGGTGCCGTCGCTGAAGCTGATGCGCGCGGCGTCTGCCGCGGTGTCGGCCTTTGCGCGGGAGCAGTTTCCCCAGGCACAGCGCGTGACGGTGCTCTGCGGGCGCGGCAACAACGGCGGCGACGGGATGATGACGGCGCGCATGCTGGCCACCGCGGGGATGAAGGTGACGACCATCCTGCTGGGGCCGCCGGATGGCATGGCGGGGGATGCGGCGGCGGCGTGGCGCGAACTGGCGAGCCCGGCGCACGGCTTCATCCACGTGGTGAAAACGGCCGGCGAACTGACGCAATACAACACTGCGCTGCAGACCGATTTGATTGTGGATGCAGTGGTCGGGACCGGGTTCACTCCGCCACTGAAGGGTATGGCGCTGGCAGCGCTCGAGTGGATCAAGGGCAGCGCGGCGCCGGTGCTGGCGGTTGATTTGCCGTCGGGATGGCCCGCGGACTCTTTTTCCGGAAGTGTGGATGGACCGGTCTTTCCGGCGGATGCAGTCATTACATTCACCGCACCCAAGCCTGCCCATGTGTTTGGGCAACTGACGCGGCGATGGGATCAGCCGATTGTGGTGGTGCCGATCGGGTCGCCCGATGCGGCGATTGTTTCGGAACTCGGGCTGACGTGGGCGGGCGCGTCCCATGCATTGACGCAGACGCCGCGCCCTGCCGATTCGAACAAAGGCAAATTTGGTCATGTGCTGGTGGTGGGCGGTTCGGTTGGCAAGGCAGGTGCACCGGCAATGACCGCGCTGACGGCGTTGCGATCCGGCGCAGGGTTGGTGACGGCGGCGGTGCCTGCACCGGTGCTTGCGACGGTCTCGCAGATTGCACCGGAGCTGATGACCTGGCCTTTGATGGCGAATGCAGCGGGAGAGCTCGCCGCCAAGGGACTCACGCCGGAACTTTGCGAAGCGCTCACGGCGCGCATCTCGGTGATGGCCGTGGGACCGGGCCTGGGGCAGGGCGCGGGCACGGCGAAGTTGTTGGGCAGCCTGGTTGCCGAGTCGCAGATGCCGGCGGTGATCGATGCCGATGCGTTGAATGTTCTCGCGGCGCATTCCGCTCTGTTTGAGAAGCTGACCAAGAGTGGCAAAGGCGAGCGCACATTGGTTCTCACGCCGCATCCGGGGGAGATGGCACGGCTCATGGAAAAAACTGTGGCAGAGGTTCAGGCGAATCGTCTTGAATTCGCGCGCAGCTTTGCCCAGAAGCATGGAGTGACGCTGGTACTGAAGGGATGGCGCACGCTGATCGCGCATCCCGATGGCGGTGTGGCGGTGAATACGACGGGGAATCCGGCGATGGCCAAGGGCGGCAGCGGCGACATGTTGACGGGTCTGATTGCGAGCCTGCTGGCGCAGTATCCGCAGGACCCGGCGCGCGCGATCGAGGCTGCCGTGTGTCTGCATGGGGTCGCCGCAGACCTGGCGGCGCGCGCGGTGGACGAGCACACGCTGCTGCCGACCGACACGCTGCGCGAATTTTCTCGGGCTTTTCGCTTTCGCTCGCAGCGTCCGAACGGTTATGTTTGGTTGCAGGGCACTGCGAGCAGCAGTCCCGCTGAGGGCCGAGCATGACGAACGCCGCCGCACCCACTGCCGAAGGCAAGAAACACGAGTTCACGACCCAGAGCGGCGCGGACACAGTGGAAGTGGGACGCAAGCTGGCGAACCTGCTGAAGCCTCCGCAACTGTTGCTGCTGCGCGGCGACCTGGGCACCGGCAAGACGACGCTGGTGAAGGGCATTGCGCAGGCGCTCGATGCCGCCGAGCCCGACGAAGTGACCAGCCCGACGTTCACCTTGCTGCATGAATACGATGGCACGCTGCATGGCAAGCCGGTGAAGCTTTACCACATCGATGTGTACCGGTTGGAAGGCGAGCGGCAGTTGGAAACGCTTGGCCTCGATGAGCTGCTGACGCCCGATGCGCTGGTGCTGGTGGAGTGGGGCGACAAATTCAAAAGCATCCGCAAGAAGTCGACCGGTGAGATTGCGATTACGTCGGCGGGCGGCGACGCGCGCAAGATCACGGTGACGCTGAAGGACTGAGCCGCCTGCGCGAACGATGACAAGGCAGAGCCCGCCCTTCGAATCGGGTAAGTCGTTCATTCCTCATCCCCGATTACCGACTGACACTTTGGTTTTCTAGACGATCCGCGACGCCCTGCGTATACTTTGGCGCACGGGGTTCATGTCAATGTCTTCCTTTCGAGCCGGGTCGAGCCTTGCGCTGCTGGCGGTTGCGAGCCTGCTGGGTGCGCGGCAAACTACGGCCGCGACTTTGCAAACGCATGCGGTGAAGTCATCGGCTTCGAAAAATGCGCCGCAGGTGTCGAGCGTCGAAGTCATCAATGGCACGTCGCGGGAGATCAGGAATTTCAATACGCGGCAAACCACGGTGGCGTCTACGCGGCACAGCAAAAGCGCTGCGAGCGGCACCAGGGTGGAAGTGATCAACGGCACCTCGGAGCGAACGGTTGTGTTGAATGCGCAACCGGCAACTGCAGGGACGGTGGTGCGCAAGCCGGTGGTGCAGCATCGTCGCAGAAAAAATCAAAAAGCTCAAACTGCGCAGGTGACCGCGGAGATCATCAACGGAACCCGCATGGAAACGAAAGTTTTCAATGCACCGTCCGATGCGTTCGACGGTTCCGATTCTATGCGGCACAATGCACACCCCGTGGTGGTTGGCATTCAATCAAGCGAATCGATGAGCGGGAGCGAGCACAGGAAGCCGGTGGTGATCGGCATTGCATCCACTGGCTCGACGAGCGGGAACGCACAACCCGTCGTTTTGCGAATTGCGGAGAATGGATCTGCGAGCGCAAATGGAAATGCGCAGCCGGTGGTGGTGGGGATTGAATCGAGCGGCATGGCCACTGGAGCCGGCGACGTGCAGCCGGTCGCGATCGGCGTTGCGCCGCGGACGCCCAAACGTCCGCCTTATCGTCGCCCGACCCCCAACCCCTAAAAATCTCGACCAGCGAAAGCAAAACAGGCGAGGGCGCCTTTCTTCGGAGAGGCCGCGTGCGATTTTGTGTTGCGTTTTGGCGGCTGAATGGCGGGCGCGCCTCGCCACGACCTCGGCGGAGACAACCCGCTGAGGACCGAGTAGAGACGTGTAAGATGTTGGCTATTCTGCAGCATGTGCCTTGGGGGTCCCCGTGTCGATGTTCCGCTTGCCTCTCTTCATTCGCCTGATCGTTCTCCTCGTTGCAATGGATCTCGGTTGTGTTGCCGGTCCTGCATATGCCGCAAATCCGCATATTCTGCAGCGACCGGCCTTGAGCAAAGATCTCATCGCGTTTGGCTACGCGGGGGATTTGTGGACGGTGCCTCGCGCCGGAGGGCGCGCGGTGCGGTTGACGACGGGTGTGGGCATCGAGACGAGCCCCGTGTTTTCGCCCGACGGTGCGACGATCGCGTTCACGGGCGACTACGACGGCAACACCGATGTCTTCACCATTCCGGCGACGGGCGGCGTACCGTTTCGCGTGACGTATCATCCCGCAGCGGACTCGGTGGTGGGCTGGAGCCCGGATGGGAAGGAGCTTCTGATTCGCTCGGATCGCTCGGCGGCGAGCCGCTACACGCAGCTTTTCACGGTGCCGGCGCATGGAGGCATTGCCAAAGTGCTGCCGCTGCCGATGGCGTACCAGGGGCAGTTCTCGGCGGATGGGCAGGAGATTGCGTATTCGCCGCTGCCGCCGGCGTTCGGCTTCAACTACACGTCGTTCGTCTCGTGGGGAAACTACCACGGCGGCCGCGCGAGCACGATCTGGATCACGACTTTGCGCGGGCTGGATTCGGTGGAGATTCCGCATGAGACCGCGTCGGATCTGCTGCCCGTTTTTGTCGGCGGCAAGATTTATTTTCTTTCGGGACGCTCGGGACCGATCACGATTTTCGCGTACGACCCGGCCAGCAAGCAGGTGAAAGAGGCGTTGCACAACACGGGCGCGGACATTCGCACGCTTGCCGGGGAGGGGAACACGCTGGTCTACGATCAGCTGGGCGAGATTCACCTATTCGACACGGCGACCGGCGAGAGCCACGTGGTTCCGATCGAGGTCGATGCCGATTTGCCGGAGGTGCGTCCGCGCATTCAAAGCGTGGCGGATGAAATTGAGGACGTCACGATTTCGCCGACGGGCATTCGAGCGGCGGTGGAGGCCCACGGCGACATCTTCACGGTCGCGGCCAAACACGGGCCCACGCGGGATATTACAAACACGCCGGGCGAGATGGAGCGTGCACCGATCTGGTCGCCGGATGGGCAATCGATTGCGTACTTCTCCGACGAGTCGGGTGTTTACGCGCTCCATGTGGCGCCGCAAACGGGGACCGCGGTGGCGGGCGGCGCGGCGGTGAAGAAATTTTCGTTGGGAACGGAGCCTACGTATTACTTCGACCCGATCTGGTCGCCGGATTCGAAACGTATTGCGTTCCACGACAACCGGCTGAAGATCTGGGAGCTGGATACAACGACCGGCAAGCTTGCGCTGGTGAGCGATCAGAACGAATATGGCGGGTTTTCCAGTTCGAGTTTTAACTTCGCGTGGTCTCCCGATTCGAAGTGGCTGGCGTATGAGCGTTCGATGGCCAACCACCTGCACGCGATCTATCTCTACTCCGTCGACTCGGCGAAATCGACGCAGCTGACGAGCGAGATGGCAGACGCAGACAATCCAGCCTTCGATCGCGATGGGAAATATCTGTATTTCACGGTGAGCACTAATGCGGGGGCCACCACGGACGGGCTCGACATGACCAGCGACCTTTACCAGGTGACGTCGAACGTTTATGCCGCGGTGCTTTCGGCCTCGGAAGCTTCGCCCATTGCGCCGGAGCTGGGCGATGAGAAGCCGGCCAATGCCGCGGACAAGGAAGCAAAGAAGGACGAGCCTGCGAGGAGCGCGGACGAAACAAAGTCCGCAGAGAAAGCCGGCGAGAAAGCAAGCGACGAAAAAGCGGCAGCTGCCAAGCCGGCCGAAGCTCCCAAGCCGATCAAAGTGGATCTGGATGGAATCAGCGATCGGATTGTAGCTCTGCCGCTGCCGGCGTCCGTCTACCTTGGGCTGCAGACGGGCTTGAAGGGGACCCTGTATTTTCTCGAGCGTCCTCAATCAGGACGCTTTGCCGGGCGTGGCGCAACGTTGAGCCGCTGGATTCGGGAAGATCGCAAAACCGAGAAGCTGGCGGAGCATGTCGAAAGCGCGGAGATTTCAGCGGACGGCAAGAAGATGTTGCTTTCGCTTGCGGCGCAAAAGCCGGATGGAGATGCGGAGGAGGCCGCAGGCGGTCCGCCGTCGTGGGTGATTGTGCCGGCGGACGCTCCGGTCAAGGCAGGTGACGGCGCGCTGTCGATGGGGGACTTGAAGCTGCGCGTGGAGCCGAGCGCCGAATGGGCGCAGATGTATCACGAGGTGTGGCGGATCGAGCGGGCGTACTTCTATGATCCGCGTTTCCACGGCGCGGACACCACGGCCGATGAGCGGCGTTTCGAGCCTTACGTTGCTGCGATCGCGTCGCGCGCCGATCTGAATTACATCTTCCAGGAGATGCTGGGCGCATTTTCGGTGGGACACTTGCGTGGATTCGGAGGCAAGATTCCCGAGGCCAAGCATGTGCCGGGCGGGTTGCTGGGCGCAGACTACGAGATCAAGAACAATCGCTATTGCGTGGCCAAGATTTATACCGGCGGCCAATTCAACCCAAAGATCAAGGCGCCGCTGGCGCAGCCGGGCTTGAACGTACACGCCGGAGACTGCATTCTCGACGTCAATGGGCAGGACCTCACCGCAGCGATCGATATTCAGCAGCCGCTCGAGGGAACCAGCGGGCAGGTGACAAGTTTGCGCATTGGCGCGGCGGATGGAACCAACGCGCACGAGATTTCTGTGATCCCGGTAGACAGCGAAGCGCAGCTGCGCAACATTGACTGGATCGAGAGCAATCAGAAGAAGGTGGATCAGCTCTCCGGCGGCAAGTTGGGCTATGTGTATCTGCCCGACACCGGCGAGGGCGGTTTTACCAATTTCAATCGCTACTACTTTGCGCAGACCAATAAAGAGGGAGCGGTCATCGACGAGAGGTTCAATGGCGGCGGGCAGATGGCCGATTACCTGGTCGAGGTGATGGGGCGGCGGATCGAATCGTATTGGGCGCCGCGCTACGGAAGGGTGGAACACACGCCGAATGCGGGTATCTATGGGCCGAAAGTGATGATCGCGAATGAGTTTTCCGGCTCCGGCGGCGATGCTCTGCCATGGCTGTTCAAGCACCAGCAAATCGGCCCGCTGGTGGGCAAGCGTACCTGGGGCGGGCTGGTGGGCATCGGCCCAATTCCGGTGCTAATGGATGGCGGCCGGGTGACTTCGCCGAGCGTTGCCTTCTTCTCGCCCAAGGGCGATTGGGATGTGGAGAATCACGGCGTGGATCCCGATTACGTGGTCGAGCAGGACCCCAAGGCAGTGAGCGAAGGGCACGATCCGCAACTGGAAAAAGCCGTAGCCCTGGCGCTGGGTGAATTGAAAAAGCATCCGCCGACCGAGGTGAAGAAGCCGGCGTACCCGCAATACACCAACACGTGGTAGGGATCTGAGGAGAGTATCGGAAGGATTGCATGAGGCCGCACATCCAGTCGATACTCTCCGTTCTGCGGAGGACGGCGCAGCGCGAGCGGCGTATGGAAGTTTTTGAACGCAACGTAGCCAGGGGTAAGGTTCAGAGGCATCTGCCTTACGAATCGGAGTTCACTATGAAAAAGACTCATCTCGCAGTCGCGGCATTTTTGCTTGCTGGTGGAACAATCGCGGCGCAGGCACAGCAGCCGCCTCTCATCGATCGCGCGGCTTTCTTTGGGGAGGTCCAGATTGCCGCTGCGCAGATCTCGCCCGACGGGCAATATCTCACGTTCCTCAAGCCGTACAAAGGCACGCGCAACATCTGGGTGAAGAAGGTCAGCGAGCCCTTCAGTGCGGCGCGCCCGCTGAGCGCCGAGGCCACGCGGCCCATTCGCATTTATTTCTGGAGCCGTGATTCCAAGTACGTTCTCTACGCACAGGACGCGGGCGGGGATGAAAACTTCAACGTCTACGCCATCGATCCGAGCCAGCCCGTCGATCCGGCAAAGGGCGTACCACCGACGCGCGCGCTCACAAATCTCAAGGGCGTGCGCACGGAGATTTTTGCTGCGCCTAAATCAAAGCCGGACACCCTCTACATCGGGCTGAACGACCGCGACCCGCAGTGGCACGACCTCTATGAATTGACCATTTCCACGGGCGAAAGGAAGCTGTTGCGTAAAAATACGGAGCGGATCGCCGGATGGGACTTCGATCACGACGGCAACCTGCAATTGGCGGAGCGAACCAACCAGGTGGGAGATACAGAGATTCTGCGTGTGGATCCGGATGGCTTCAAACAGATCTACAGCTGCTCGGTGCTCGAACAATGCGGCGTGGTCGATTTCGATGCGTCGAACAAAAAGGTCTACCTGATGACCAACAAGGGTTCGCTCGATCTGAGCGAACTGGAGATGCTGGATCCGGCGACGGAGACCACCACGAAGTTCGAAAGCGACCCGGAGAATCGCGTGGATGTGGGAAGCCTGGAACTCTCCGACGTTGACTATCACGTCTATTTCACGCAGTACGAAGACGACCGGCACCGTCTGTATTTCAAAGACAAAGCGTTTGAGAAGCAATACCAATGGCTGCAGGCGCAGCTGGGCGGCAAGGAAATCGGCTTCGGCGCGAAATCGAAAGACGAGAATCTATGGATCGTGAACGCGTCGAGCGCTACCGAGCCGGGAGAGACCTACATTTGGGACCGCAAGGCCAACACGCTGGCCCTGCAGTATCGCATCCGCGAGGAGATTCCGCGCCCTGCGCTTTCGGAGCGCAAGCCATATCACTTCAAGTCGTCGGACGGGCTGGAGATTTCTGCTTACCTGACGCTGCCCAAGGGATTGCCGGCGAAGGGGCTTCCCCTGGTGGTGTTCCCGCACGGCGGACCATGGGCGCGCGATTATTTCGGCTACGATACGTTTGCGCAATTTCTGGCCAACCGCGGTTATGCCGTGCTGCAACCGAACTTCCGCGGATCGACGGGCTACGGCAAGAAGTTTTTGAATGCCGGCAACGGGGAGTGGGGCCGCAAGATGCAGGATGACCTGACCTGGGGCGTGAAGGCGCTGGTGGCCGATGGAACGGTGGACGCCAAGCGTGTGGGCATCTTTGGCGGTTCCTATGGCGGCTATGCCACGCTGGCCGGGGTTGCGTTTACGCCCGATGTTTACGCTGCGGCGGTCGCATACGTGGCGCCGTCGAATCTGATCACGCTGCTGGATGCGATTCCGCCGTACTGGGAGGCCGGACGCAAGCAGATGTATGCGCGCATGGCCGACCCGACCACACCGGAAGGGAAGGCGCTGCTGGTCGCGGAGTCGCCGCTGACCCAGGCAAAGGCCATCGTGACGCCGCTGCTGGTGGTGCAGGGCAAGAACGATCCGCGGGTGAATGTGCGGGAGAGCAACCAGATTGTGGCGGCGGTGCGCGATAACGGAAAGCCGGTCGAATATCTGGTGGCGCCGGATGAGGGGCATGGCTTTGCGCGTCCGATCAACAACCTGGCGATGGTCACGGCGATGGAGCCGTTTCTGGCGAAGTACCTTGGCGGACGGGTGCAGACGGAGGTTCCAGCTGATGTGGCGGCCAAGCTGAAGGAAATTACCGTCGATCCGAAGACGGTGAGCGGCGAAGTCACTTTGAAGGGATCGGTGGCGCCGACGCCGACGCAGAAATAGTCGAAGGGAAATCGTGGCGGCATTGAAAGGCCGCCGGCGATTTTTCTAGCGATTCGAAATAAGGCGGAGGAGGAAAGGCGGGTCCTTCGCTCCGCTCAGGGCGACAAAGCTCAAGGTTTGGATTCCCATGTCTCAAAAGCGAGACATGGGGCACCCGGGTTCGTGCTTCGGGATACATCGCGAAGAAAGAAAAGCGGGTCCTTCGCTGCTAGAACCCCATGATGTTGTAGCCGCAGTCGACGTAGATGGTTTCGCCGGTGATGGCGCCGGCGAGGTCGCTGGCGAGGAAGAGCGCGAGGCCGCCGACTTCAAGCTGGTCGACGTTGCGATGCAGCGGGGCGCGCTCGGCGTGGGCGCGCATCATCTCGCTCAGGTCGCCGATGCCGCGCGCCGCGAGGGTCTTGATAGGTCCGGCCGAGACGGCGTTCACGCGAATATTCTTGGAGCCGAGGTTCCAGGCGAGATAGCGGACTGCGGATTCGAGGCCGGCTTTGGCAACCGCCATCACGTTGTAGTTGGGCACAACTTTTTCGGCGGCGTAGTAGGTCATGGTCATGATGCTGCCGCCGTCGGTCATAAACGGGGCCGCGGCACGGCTGACGGCGATGAGCGAATAGACGCTGACGTCGAGCGCCATGCGAAAACCTTCGCGGGTGGTATTGATGAACTCGCCGCGCAGGTCGGCGGCGGGAGCGTAGGCGACGGCATGGACCAAGATGTCGAGCTTGCTGTACTTCTCTTTCAACGCGGCGAACAGGGCATCGATCTCGCTGTCGACGGAGACGTCGCACTGGAAGCCGGAAGAGCCGGGAAGTTCCTTGATCAGGTCTTCTGCTTCGAGCTTCATGCGCTCGTTTTGATAGCAGATGGCCAACGTGGCTCCGGCGGCGTGCAGCTTCTGGGCGATGCCCCAGGCGATGGAACGCTTGTTGGCCAACCCGAAGACGACGGCCGTCTTGCCCGCCAAATCGATCATGCTTGTTGTATTCCTCCGTGGTCCGCGCAAAAGGTGGAGAAGTTGACGGGACGATCGATCCTTAGGATATCAGCCGTAGAGAGAATCTCAGCCGCCCAGGTCGACGAGCTCGACTCGGCCCACGGGGCGTCCCAGGAAGCGGGAGCCGAGGCGCTCGAATTTTTCGACAGAATCCGTTGCAAAACAGCGTATTTGGGGGATCGGCTGGGGGCGGTTGGGGTCGGCGGCAAGTCCCTCCGGGACGGCGGCAGCTGCATGCTGGCCGTGGATGAGAAGCGCAGCGGCGTCGGCGGTGGATTCGGCCGAATCGATCACTTTCATCCCCGGCGGCACAGCGCGCTCGATCAGAGGACGCAGCAAGGGGTAGTGCGTACACCCCAAAACCAGGGTATCGGGAGCAAGGTTGCGTCCCGAGGCTTCGGCGGTGAGCTCGTTGAGATAAACGCGCACCACCTGGTCGGTCACCGGGTGAGTGGTCCAGCCTTCTTCGACCAGCGGGACGAGCAAGGGGCAGGCTTTTTCGAGGGCGCGCAATCCATGAGCGTTGCAGGCTGTGGCGTATGCATGGCTGTGCACGGTGGCGTCGGTTGCGATCACCAGGACATCGCGCGAACGCGAGGCTGCCTGCGCAGCGGCAGCACCGGGCTCGATGACGCCAAGCACAGGGACGGACACGGCGTCCTGAATGGCATCGAGGGCCAGCGCGCTGGCGGTGTTGCAGGCGATGACGATGAACTCGGCGCCTTGTTCGCTGACCAGGAACCGGGCGCTCTCAACGGCGTAGCGTGCAATGGTGCGCCGCGACTTGGACCCATAGGGCAACCGCGCCGTATCGCCGATGAAGGCAAAGTGGGCGAGCGGCAGCCGATTCACAAGGGCGCGCAACACGGTGAGGCCTCCAAAGCCGGAATCGAAGACACCGATGGAGAGTGTGGTGTTTTGGGTGCCTGGGTTCGAGTCTGTCACTGCGAGCTTCCTCCGGTCGGTACGGCGTCGGCGGTCAAATAGGTGCGTGTCAAATCGGCGTGACCGGCGAGATTGGGGCGTTGCTGTCCGTCCACCAGAAAGCGTACTTCGGTGACCTTGGGGAGGTTGGCGCGCAGGGTGCCGCAAATGGATAGGACGGTGAGGGTCTCGGTTTCGAGGCCGGAGGGGTGGCTTGCAGCGAAGTTGCTGGTCAGGTTGACGACGGCGAGTTGCTGGTCTGAATTCTTTGCGCCGGGCACGGGCAGCAGGAAGACCTGGGCTACTCCGGCCGCACCGCCGGAGACTGGATGTGCCGCTCCCGGAGATGCGTAGAGGTCGAGCAAATTGCCGATGAGCACGCGGGCGCGCGCGCTGGGATCGGCGGGAAGGGGCAGGGAACGCGCCTGCACCAGGAGCGATCCGTCGGCGTCATTCGCCACCAGCAGGGTGGACTGTTCCGCGGGCGCGACTTCGGGGGCCTTGGTGGGTGAGGAGTCCTCGCCTGCCAGCAGCCGCTGATGTGCGCGCTGGCGCAGATGCAGCAGGACGCCGGCCATGACCAGTGCGGCCAGCAGAAGAATGACGAAGAGGATTCTCTGGTAGCGAGGGATCAAGGCTGGCGGCCCTCCATGCGCCACTCAAGGAGAGCAGTGGCAAGGGCGGTCGCGACCGTGGCCTGGTAATTTGCGTCGTCGGGCTCTGCGGTCACGGTGCCATCGGAGGCGCGGGCCGGCGCGACCTCCACGGCGAGCGCGGGACACGTCATGCTGTCGACGGCGATCAGTGCGGTGCGGCTGATGGTGACAGTGAATCCGGCATGGAGCAGCGCGGAGTTCATGGCACCGGCCAAGGCCAGGCTGCGGTTTACCCACGGACCCTGCGCAGTTTTCCAGGCCACAAAGCGTGTGGCCGGCGCGGGGGGCAGCGAGGACGAGAAGAGATGAATGCCGGAGCCCGTTTCGGTGGCGTGGAGGCTGAGGCAGGCCTCGGCCTTGGCGTGGTTGGCGATCTCCGCGCGGCGATTGGGGTCGATGGTGGTGTCGGATTCGCGGGTGGTGGCCACGCTGATGCCGCGCGCGGCGAGAAGCGACCGAAGCCGGACGCTGAGTGCCAAGGTAACGGCCTTTTCCATCTGACCGCTGGCCAGACGGCCGCCCGCATCGTCGCCGCCATGCGCCGCATCGAGTACCACGACGAAGCGAGGCGCAGGAGCCGGCGGGGCTTGCGCGGCTGCAGGCAGGGCCAGAGCGAAAGCAGAGAACAACGCAGCGATTCTGCCCTTTTCCCCCGCCAATCTCAAATGCGAGATTGGCGACAGCCACCCGGAGAGCGCCTTACTCCAGGGCATAAATGGTCAGGCCACTCAGCAGCTTGGGATAGAAGTCGGTGGATTTTTGAGGCATCACGGAACCAGCAAAGGCGACTTCGCGCAGTTGTTCCATGGTCACCGGGTTGGTGAGAAAGACCACGTCCGCTTCCCCGCGCGCGACTTGCTCCACGGCTTCGGCGGCGTCGCGCAGATAGCGAATGTTGGTCTGTTCGCGCACCTTTTCCGCGTCCAGGCCCAGCAGCTTGTCGAGAATAATCGTGTGCAGATGGCTCAGATCGAGCTGCCGCTGGTGTTCCGGCAATTCGGCCAGCGCGGCGGATGTTTCTGCGGGCTTAGAACGCAACAGGGATGCGCCGGAGCGCGTCACGGCGACAAAGGCCGTGCCTTGCTGCGCACGCAGCAAGGCGAGATAGGCAGCGGCGTCCCCCACGGGCAATGTTTCGACGTCGAAGAAAGTCCTGGCAGCGTGGGCGAATTTCTGTGAATCGAATCCCGCCAGGCTGTGGACGACGCGATGGGTGGGCAGAATCACCAGGCCGTCGGAATCCATATTGACGAAGGTCATCATGACGGCCGCTTGGGGAAACGCGGGATGGGGCAGCTCGCTGGTGCTGTGTTCCGTTTTTGCCGCGGCAGACGGTGCGTGCTCCTTGGCATAATTGAGCGCCGTTTCGTAGCGATGATGGCCGTCGGCGATGATCATTTTCTTGTCGGCCATGGCCGTGGTCAGGAGGCGGATGGCCGCCGGATCGCTGACCCGCCACAAGCGATGCAGAACGCCGTACTCGTCGGTGACCTCGGCTTCGGCGGGGCCGTTGTTGTCGTAGAGGATTTTTTCCACGCTGCCCGCGGGGTCGGAGTAGAGCATGAAGATCTGTCCGAAGTGGGCGTGGGTCGCTTTCAGCAGGTTGAGACGGTCGCTTTTGGGCTTGGAAAGCGTGTACTCATGGCGAAAGACGATCTGTTCTGCATAGTCGTGGAGCTTGCCCAGCGCGATGAAGCCGCGGCGTTCCTTGACGGCGTCGGAGCCGGGCACTTTGAAGCGCTGCGCGTAGGCAAAGATGCACGGATCTTTTTCCTGCACCAGGATGCCTTGCTCGCGCCAGGCGCGGAGGTCGCGCGCCGCGCGGGTATAGACGCTTTCGCCGCGCTCGGCATCGAAGAGTTCGGGCAAACCGAGGATGATCCGGACCAGGTTATAGGGGCTTCGCTGGTAATAGGCCTGCTGCATCGCCGGAGAAATCTTGTCGTAGGGCTGGGTGACGACGTCGTCCAGCTTGACCGCGGCGGGGTTGTACCGCCAGGCGCGAAATGGGTAGATGCTGGCCATGCGGGGGTCTTGCTCTCCACTGAAACGGTTGGATTTGCGCCGGCGATCCCGGGTGCCGTGGCTGACGCGAGGGGACGGCGCACAGGGTTGATTGTATCCCAGTGACATCTTGGGGTTTGAGCAGTCTCACAGGATGGTTGTCTGTTGACAAATCGATGACAGTGCCGTGACGCCAACCCCGCGTCAACCGTGCTAATATCGCCTTCAATCTCAGGTGCCCTGGAATGACAACGGAACCCAATCGGCGCATTGTTTCGAGAGGCAAGCGCCGCAATTTCGGTGTGTTCAGAATCGGAATCGGCGCCTTGATGCTGGGTGCGCTATTTGCGGCCAATCGCGCCGAGGGCCAGGACGATCCGCTCAACAAAGTGCATGTGAATCCGCCCGCGTCGACCACGCCGGCGACGGGTGCGCCTGCTGGAGCGGAAGCGCCGGCCGCAACAGGAGCCGCGGCGACACGGGCGCGGCCCGGGGCGCTGATCCGGATGAACGTCGAGATGGTGCTGGTGCCCATCACGGTGACAGACCCGATGAACCGGCTGGTGACGGGCCTGGAGAAGGAAGATTTTCAAGTCTACGAGAACAACGGGGAGCAAAAGATCTCGAGCTTTGCCAGCGAAGATGCGCCGGTGTCGATCGGGATCATCTTTGACCTCTCCGGATCGATGACTTCAAAGTTGATTCGTGCGCGCGATGCGATTCTTCAGTTCATCAAGACCGCCAATCCGGAAGACGAGTTCTTTGTCATTGGATTCAACGACCGGCCGGAGCTGATCGAGGACTTTACCAGCTCGGTCGAGGATATTGAAGCGCGCCTGGCGACAGTGCACAGCGGCCATCGAACGGCGTTGCTCGATGCAATCTACTACGGTGTGGAGAAGATGAGGGAGGCCCGGCATGAGCGCAAGGCGCTGCTGGTGGTCTCCGATGGCGGCGACAATCGTTCGCGCTACACCGAAGGCGAGGTGCGTGCGCAGGTGCGGGAGTCGGATGTGGAGATCTACTCCGTCGGCATCTTCGATCCGTATGCGGCAACCCCCGAGGAGCGCACCGGGCCGACGCTGCTGAACGAGCTCTCCGAGGAGACCGGCGGACGGCTCTATCGCGTCGACGATATCTCTGAAATGGGCGACATTGCCGAAAAGATTTCGACCGAGCTACGCAACCAATATGTGATCGGCTATACGCCCAAGGACATGAACCGGGATGGCAAGTGGCGTAAAGTGAAGGTGAAGCTGAATCCTCCTCCGGGATTGCCTCAGCTGACCGTGCATGCTCGAACCGGCTACTATGCGCCATTGCAATAAAGCTTCCTTAGCGATTTTCCTATCCATCATCTCGCTGCCGCTCTGGGCGCAACAAGCGCCGCAGAAGCCTGCGCAGGCGCCTCCGTCGCTGACCGAGGATCACGACCCGGTGCGCTCGCCGGATGCCGAGCCTGCGGCCAATCCCAGCTCCGGCCCGCTGCGCAAAGAGGGCGAGGGCTACATTCTGCGCACCGATGTCGAAGAGGTGGTGCTCAACGCCACCGTGCTCGAAGGATCGCGCATTGTGCAGGACCTGAAGAAGGAGGATTTTCAGGTTTTTGAGGACGGCACAAAGCAGAACATCATCAGCTTTCAGCACACCGATCTCCCGGTTTCGATCGCCCTGGTGGTCGATAACTCGGGGTCCATGTCGAGAAAAAGGCCGGCGGTGAACAAGAGCGCGCTGGACCTGATTGAGGCTTCGAACAAACAAGACGAAGCATTCGTGGTGAATTTTTCCGACGAGGCTTTTATCGACCAGGACTTTACCAGCGATGTGAGCAAACTGCGCGAGGGCCTGTCGCATATCGAGTCCCGCGGCGGGACGGCGCTCTACGACGCCGTGGTGGCCTCGGCCGACAAGCTGGTGGCGGATGCCAAGCGGCCCAAGCAGGTGCTGGTGATCATCACCGACGGCGAGGACAATGCCTCCACTCTTTCGTTGGAGCAGACGATTCGGCGCGTGCAGCAGCTTTCCGGCCCGGTCATCTACTCCATCGGGCTGCTCTTCGGCGACGAGATGACGCACTCGGAGGTGCGTCACGCGCGGCGCGCTCTGGAGATGCTCTCCGGCGAAACCGGGGGGATCGCGTTCTTTCCGAAGTCGATCGAGCAGGTGGACGAGATTGCGGCCGAGGTCGCGCGCGACATCCGCACCCAATACACCATTGGCTACCACTCGACGAAGCCTGCCAACCAGCTTGGATTCCGGCGCGTGCAGGTGACGGCGCAACACGCGGGCATGGGCAAGCTTGAAGTACGGACCCGAACCGGCTATTTTCCCACGGCGCGCGTGCCGAAAAAGACAAAAGGCGCCAGCCAGCAATAGGAAGATCGACGGGGACAAACCCGGCGTGCTATGCCATAGACTGGTTTTCGATGACTGTCGCCGCTACCACCTCCTCGACTCCCCGCATTGCTTCGGACATCACCCAGCTTGTGGGGCACACGCCCATGTTGCAGCTTGCGCGGGTGGTGCCGGGCACGGGCGCAGCCCTGTTTGCGAAACTCGAATTCCTGAATCCGGGCGGCAGCATCAAGGACCGTGCGGCGCTGGGCATGATCCTGGACGCCGAGGCGCGGGGGCTGCTGCATCCGGGATCAACGATTCTGGAAGCGACTGCCGGCAATACCGGCGTGGGCCTGGCACTGATCGGCGTCAATCGGGGCTACAAGGTGAAGTTGTTTGTGCCGGAGGGATTCGCCGAGGAGAAGTGCATCCTGATGCGCGGCTTTGGCGCGGAGGTCATGCGTACACCGGAAGTGGAAGGCATGGCGGGTGCGATACGGCGCTCCAGAGAGGCCGCGGCGCAGATTCCGGGATCGTTTACAGCCGGCCAGTTCAGCAACCAGGCGAATCCGCAATTTCACCACGACACGACAGCCGTGGAGATCTGGGAGCAGATGGACGGACGCATCGATGCGTTCGTTGCCGGAGTCGGAACGGGCGGGACTTTTTCCGGCGTGGCAGGATTTTTGAAAGAGCGGAATCCGCAGGTCGTGACCGTGGCCGTTGAAACCCAGGGATCGATTCTGCAGGGCGGCGCGCCGGGCAAGCATCGCGTGGAAGGCATCGGCGTGCACTTCGTTCCGGAGACCTTTCATCGCGAAGTGTGCGATCGCGTGGCGATGGTCAGCGATGCAGATGCATTTGCGATGGTGAAGCGGCTGGCGGCAGAAGAAGGCCTGGTGGCAGGGTCGAGTGCGGGCGCCGCGGTGTTTGCGGCCGCGGAGCTGGCGCGCACGCTGGGTCCTGGCAAGCGCATCGCTACGATCATTCCCGACTCCGCCGAACGCTACTTGTCGAAGAAGATTTTTGAAGGCGGGGCGTAGGGTGGCATCAGGAACAGCACCACTGCGTGAGCAACAGATGGAACCAATACGTCGCAGACAGAGCAAATTCTTAAAAGCAGTTTTGATCTGGTTCGTGCTGACTCTTATCCTTCTAGGTTTCTGGGGGATGGATTTTGAGCGGAGAGCTCAGGAGCCCGCCGAGCTTGCAACGCAGATTGCATTCCGTTCGGCCCAGATTCGACAGGCCCTTGGAGATCCCCTAAGAGGTTCGAAGTTTATTCGAGGCAACCTGACGGTCGACAAAGGAAATGGAAATGCCGATCTGTACTTTCGTATCAAAGGCTCCTCAGGGGTTGGGACGCTCTATGAATGGGCGCAAGAGAGTGCAGGGCGCTGGCAAATCAGTGGTCTGAATTTCAAGTCGGACCGCCTGCGAGATGAAGTGACCCTCGTAGGTGACGCGCATACCCATTGCGAGCGAGAGTGAGCCTCTGACCGCACCGTCCGCGATAAGCTAGAAGCCAGGAGTTCGGAACCAAACGCTGATCATGCCTGAATACAAATACTCGACCCTTGCCGTGCATGCGGGGCAGCATCCTGACCCGCTGACGGGCGCGGTAAATGTGCCTGTCTATCTTTCCTCGACGTTCGAACTGACCGGCATCGGCACCGATAAGGGCTGGGACTATTCGCGCGCCGGAAATCCCACGCGCGATCGACTGGAAGAAGCGCTGACGGCGCTCGAGGGCGGGCACAGCGGGCATGCCTTTGCCAGCGGCATGGCGGCGATTTATGCGCTGGTGGCCACGCTGCATGCCGGCGATCACGTACTGTGTTCGCACAATGTGTATGGCGGAACGGCGCGACTCTTCAACATGATCGTGCGTCACTATGGCATCGAGATTCAGTATGTGGATACGGGAAATCTGGATGCAGTGGCTGCGGCCATCAAGCCGTCGACGAAGCTGATGCACATTGAGACGCCGACCAATCCGCTGATGGCGCTGACGGACATCGCGGCGGTTTGTGAGATTGCGCATGCGCACAACGTGGAAGTGAGCGTTGACAACACCTTCATGTCTCCGGCTCTGCAGAGCCCTTTGGCGCTGGGCGCGGACGTGGTGATGCATTCCACAACAAAATTCCTCAACGGACATTCAGACGGCTTGGGCGGGGCGCTGATCGGGACCAAGCCGGAGCACAAAGAGCGTTTTCTGCTGGTGCAAAAGGCGGCGGGCGGGATCATGTCTCCCTTTGAGTGCTTTCTTGTCCTGCGCGGCATCAAGACATTGCCCTTGCGCATGAAGCAGCACGAGGAGAACGGCCGGGCGGTGGCGGAGTTTCTCTCCACGCAGCCGAAGCTGAAGCGGTTGGCTTATCCGGGATTGAAGAGCCATCCGGAACACGAACTGGCCAAGAGGCAGCAGCGTGGATTTGGTTCGATGCTGAGTTTCGATCTCGGAACACGAGAAAAAGCGGGACGTTTCCTCGGTGCGGTGAAGCTGTTTTTGAATGCCGAATCGCTGGGCGGAGTTGAATCGCTGGCCTCGCACTCGGCAACCACGACCCATGCGGCGCTGAGCGATGCGGAGCGCGAAAAGGTCGGCATTACCGAGGGCCTGGTGCGGCTGTCGGTGGGCATCGAAGACAAGGAAGATTTGATCGCGGATTTGGAGCAGGCGTTGAAGGCGGTCTAGTGCACCGGCTGCATGCCGCCGACTTTCTTCGGCCGGGTCATCAGAAAGGGCAGCGGAACCAGAACCGTCGTCACCGCTACCATCACCCAGATCACGTCGACGTAGGCCAGCAGGCGCGCCTGCACCTGCGCCATCCCGTAGATCTGCGCGCCCGCGTGGTGGATCGCATCCGGCAATGCCGAGCCACGCTCGATCCATGCTCCGGCCAGGCCTGACTGCAATCTTTCGAAAGGCGGATTCCCCGGCGAAGCGTCGGGGGAGAGCATCGCCAGATGCTTCTGGCTGAGGCGCGCAAGCAGAGTGGTGACAAAGCTGATGCCAACGCTGCCGCCCAGATTCCGCATCAGCGCCGTGAGACCGCTGACCTCGTTGTATTTCTCCTGGGGAATGCCGGAGTAGCACAGCGTGTTGATGGGAATGAACAGGAACGGCAGGCCCAGGGCGATGAAGACACGCCAGCTGACAGCCATGCCGAAGCTGACGTTGGGATTGATGAGCGTCATGCGCCACAGACCGAAGGTCGTAATGACGAACCCGATGGAGACCAGGCGGCGGGGATCGAATTTAGGCGCAAGCGCGCCGGCCACCGGAAAGAGAAACATGAGCACCAGTCCGCCGGAGGAGACAGCCATGCCGGCCTGTCGTGCCGAGTAGCCCATGATCTCCTGCAGAAACTGCGGGATCAGAACCGTCGACGAATAGAGCGCGACGCCGACCATAAACATCACCAGCTGGGTCATGCCGACGTTGCGGCGTGCGAACAAACGCAGATCGAGGATCGGATGCTCGATGGAAAGTTCCCGCCAGAAGAACAGGACCAGCCCGATCACGGCGGTGCAAGCGAGGGTGACGATGAAGCGGGAGCCGAACCAGTCGTCTTCCTGTCCCTTGTCGAGCATGATCTGGATCGAACCGATGGCGACAATGAGCAGGCCGAGTCCCCAGTAGTCGATCGACTGGCGCTGCTTGCGAATGGCGGCGAGATAGGGTGGATCTTCGACCAGCCGATTGGTGAGGTAAAGGGAAACGATACCGACCGGGATATTGAGGAAGAAGATCCAGCGCCAGGTGTAGTTGTCGACGATCCAGCCGCCCACGGTGGGGCCGAGAACGGGCGCCATCACCACGGCCACTCCGTAGACGGCGAAGGCCATGCTGCGTTTCTGCGGCGGAAACGTGTCGGCGAGGATGGATTGCTCGCTGGGCTGCAATCCGCCGCCGGCCGCGCCCTGCAACACACGGAAGAAGACGAGCATGGGGAGGGTTGGCGCGAGCCCGCAGAGCAACGACGTCATGGTGAAGAGGAACACGCACGTCATGTAGAAGCGCTTGCGCCCCATGCGGTTGGCGATCCAGCCGCTGATGGGAAGAACCATGGCGTTGGCGACAAGGTAGCTGGTGAGAACCCATGTGGCTTCTTCAGGACTGGCCGAGAGGGAACCGCCGATGTGGGGCATGGCCACGTTGGCGATGGAGGTGTCGAGCGCCTCCATGAAGGTGGCGAGTGTGACGGTGATGGCGATGGCCCATGGATTGGCGCGGGGACGCCACGTGTCATGGAAAGAATCTGTCGCCGCGGCTGCCAATCACCCATCCTTTGCGCAGGACTGCGAACCGGAATCGTCCCGGGCAGCCACAGTTTTCGGGTCAATCTTCCATAAGCTTATAGGACCCAGGGGCTTGATGGCGGGGCTGCCGCGGCTATGTCATCCTGAAGGAACATGCCCGCCAACCCAATCCGCGCAGAGGGGGTACTGGTCGCGAACAGCCACGTGCCGGGGGCCGCAGGGGGCCTCGTGCTGGGAATCGACACGTGCGGGCCGTCGGGGTCGGTGGCGCTGGCCCGGTTGACTGCGGAGAAGCTCCAGATTCTGGGCCAGATCGAGCTAGCCGGGCGCAGCTATTCGGCGACGCTGGTCGCGGCGGTGGCGGGACTGCTCGGCGAGGCCGGAGTGAGCCCGCGGGAGCTCGCATGCATCGTCGCGGTTCACGGGCCGGGAAGCTTTACCGGCGTGCGCGTGGGGCTCAGCGCGGTGAAGGGATTGGCGGAGCCGGGCGGGATTCCAGTGGCGGTCGTCTCGCGGCTGGCGGTGCTGGCGCACAAGGCCGGCACGCAATCTGCGGCACTCGACGCGCATCGCCACGAGGTTTTTTTGCGTCTTGGAGGGGCGGGCGCAAAACCGCGCGAGGTTCTGGCCGGCGTAGCAGATTGGACGGCAGTCCCGGACCCGCCGGCAGAGATCGCGATCTGCGACGATGCGGCCGCGGAGGTGATTCTGGCCGCGTGGCCCGATGTGCGGCTGATCCGCGTGGATGCGCCAAGCGCCGCCGATGCGCTGGAGCTGGCGCGGTCAAAAATCGCAGCCAAGGAGTTTGTCGATCTGGCTTTGCTCGACGGCCATTATCTGCGCCGGTCGGATGCGGAAATCTTTGGTGAACCGGCGTCGGCGGTCTCGTCGCAACGCGCATGACAGAGGCCGGTCGACCCATGCGAATACGCCCGATGACGGGAGACGACCTCGATCCGGTGGTGGCGATCGCGGCTGGCTTGGAGCAGGCGCCTCAATGGCCGCGCTCGGCGTATGAAGCGGCGCTGGACCCGACTAAGCCTCGGCGGATCGCCTTGGTGGCGGAAGATCCGACCGATGGGGAGATCAAGGGGTTCGTGATCGGGCTTCTGGCGCCTCCCGAGGCTGAACTGGAGACGATTGCAGCCGATGCGCGGGTCCAGCGGCAGGGGATCGGACGACAGCTTCTGGACGAACTCGCGGCTGCGGCTGGTCGGGCGGGGGTGACGGAGGTTCACCTGGAGGTGCGGGCTTCGAACCGGCCTGCCCGAACGCTTTATCGCGCGCAGGGCTTTGCCGAGGTCGGCGTACGCACCGGATACTACGTTGATTCTAAAGAAGATGCTGTTCTGATGAGGCTCGTATTGGGGGACGTCGTGCCTGGCGGCAACCGGGGATGAACCGGGTCCCGGCATGGGCTTTGGAGCGGTTTGGGACAAAAACCAGAAATTTGGACCGCGATAATCCACAACCAGGCTCAATTTTGTTGTTGTTTCCCGCTTGCCCTTTCAGTGCGAAGAGAGCTATATGTAAATGTTCCTTGAATCGCGGGGGTGCTTGATGGATGAAATAAAGGAATCCACGCTGAGTGAAGAAATTGATCGCCTGCAAGCAGAACACCGTCGCTACGCTCAGCGGTTGGACGAGTTGATTGAGAAGCCGTATCTCTCCCAGGACGAACAACTGGAAGAGGTCCGACTCAAGAAACTGAAACTGCATGCCAAGGACCTGATCTACGCTCTCGAACACCGCGTTACGGTGATGGCGTAGGCTTTCAGGCTCGGGCAACTGTGGGCGATCGGTACCAAACGACAGCGCAAGCTGCTCGCTCAGGTAATCCTGTCTTCCGTCCCAGCTCCTCATTGCCAGCAAAATCAACCGTATAATCGTTAGGGACGATGGTTCGTGACGGTTACATATACGGCTTTAGTTTGATTGTGGTTGCAGCGGTGGTCGCATGGGCGACGCATGGCTGGGTTTGGGCGATTCTTCCTCTTCTTCTGGCCTTATTTTTCCTGTGGTTTTTCCGCGATCCGCAACGAGAGATTCCTGGCGGCAAGGGCTTGATCGTGTCCCCTGGCGACGGGCTTGTGACCGAGACCGTGACCATCGCGACTCCCGCGGGCCCGAGGCAGCGCATCAGCATCTTTCTCAGCGTGTTTGACGTGCATGTCAACCGGTCTCCGATCGCGGGCGTCTTAACCGCAGTGCGCTATCAGAAGGGGCAGTATCTGAACGCCATGAATCCGGCTTCTGCCGATCACAATGAGCAGAACGTGGTGACGGTGCGCGGCGAGGGATTTGAGGTGACGTTTAAGCAGATTGCGGGCCTCCTGGCGCGACGCATTGTCTTCAATTTTCGCGAAGGCAGCACGGTGGAGCGTGGGCAGCGGGTCGGTCTGATCAAGTTTGGCTCGCGGGTGGATGTGATCGTGCCTGCGGAAGCCTCCCTTCTCGTGAAAGTGGGCCAGAGGGTGCGCGGCGGCGCGAGTGTGCTGGCCGCGATGCCTGCGGAGGGCCGTCCATGAATCGCAACGGCTCAGAGGATTCCAGGGCGAAAACGCAGGCGCGGCTGCGGCGCGGCATGTTTCTGCTGCCATCAATTTTCACCTGCGGGAACATTGCCGCCGGGTACTTCTCGATTACCCAGACGATTGCTGCCATCGGCGGAAACGGCGATGCGCATACGCACCTGGAGTGGGCCGCCATTGCCATTCTTTTCGCGATCCCATTTGACGCGCTCGATGGGCGTATTGCGCGGCTGACGAATACGGCGAGCGATTTCGGCAAGGAATTGGATTCGCTGGCGGACGTGATCACATTTGGTGTCGCGCCCAGCCTGCTGGCTTACATCTGGGGTTTTTATTTTCTGCCGGACTCCATCAACCCCCAGCTGCATCAGCACCTGGTGCAGGCGGGTGGATTCATTTCGTTCCTTTTTTTGATTGGCGGAGCTTCACGGTTGGCGCGCTTCAACATCAGTCATGATGCCCAGCCGCGCAATCCGGGACGGGCGGACAGGAAGTATTTTGTAGGCATGCCCATTCCCGCCGCGGCGGGGATCCTGGCGGCCACGATTCACTTTTTCAGCGCCTATCCGGTCGAAGCGTGGTGGGTTGCGATTCTGTGGTTGATCCTGGTCGGATTGTGCGGTTTTCTGATGGTGAGCACCTGGCGTTTCTGGTCGGGCAAGGAGATCAATCTCACCCGCAGGCATCCGTTCCAGTTGCTTTTCATGCTGTCGATTGTGCTCTACGTGAGCATTCGCTACTCGCAGGTTGTCTTCTTTGTTGTCGCTCTCAGCTACATGTTTTCGGGGATCTGGGCACGCGCGGCCTATTCGTGGTCCCGTCGGCGCAGACGGCCGGGAGCAGGCTCGGCCGTGGTGCGGGGATCTGCCGGCTCGGAGCCGGATCCTGCAACGCACTCCTAGATATCCCGTTGAAGAAGGAATCCCTTGTACAAGATTGCTATTGCCGGTGCCTCTACCTTGCTGGGCAAGGAGCTCAAAGACGCGCTGTCGGATTCGCCGCTGGCGGCCGCCAGTTTTGTGTTGCTGGATGAGAACGAAGGCCTGGGCCAACTGGACCAGGTGGGCGACGAGGTGACGTTTGTCCGCGCGATCGATGCGGACTCATTCGACCGCGCGGACTTCACGTTCTTTTGCGGATCGGCGGATCTGACACGGAAGCACTGGAAGCGGGCGCTGCAGGCGGGCTCGTCGGTGCTGGATCTCTCCGGTGCGCTCGATCATGAAGCGGGCGTGCTGGTGCGCGCGCCATGGATCGAAGCAGAAGCGACCAGCGCCGATCTTTTTACGCCGGCGGTGATTCCGGCGCACCCCGCTGCATTGGCGCTGGGGTTGATTTTCGAACGTCTGCAGCAACACGCGCCGGTCAAATCGGCCGCGGCGACGTTGATGGTGCCGGCCAGCGAATTTGGACGCGCAGCCATGGACGAGCTGCATCAGCAGACCGTGAATCTGCTCAGCTTTCAGACATTGCCGCGGGCCACCTACGACGCGCAGGCGGCCTACAATCTGCTTTCCGGATTGGGAGAAAACGCCACCATCAGCCTGAGCGGCGTCGAGTTGCGCGTGCGCCGGCATTTTGCCGAGATGGGCGGCCATCGCTGGCCTCCCTTGACGCTGCAGGCAATTCTCGCCCCGGTTTTTCACGGCCATACGTTCTCGATCGCGGTGGAACTCGAGCGGCCGGCTGAGGTCCTAACGCTGGAAGAAGCGCTGGGCGGAGATCACCTGGACCTGGTGCTGGAAGACACGGATTCGCCCTCGAACCTTGCGGCCACCGGCCAGAATGATGTGCTGGTGCGCATGCGCACCGATCCCGGCGCGCGCAATCCGTCGGAAACAAGCCGTCTGTGGATATGGGCGGCCACCGACAACCTGCGTCTGTATGCGCACAATGCCGTGGAATGCGCTTTGGAACTGCGCCGCCTGCGGCCGCAGGGGACCGTGCAGTAGAGCATCGCAAGACCGAGGCGGCGGAAACAAGGATGCGCGCACAATATCATTTCAGGATGTTGCCGCAAGGGCTTTGCGCATGGGATGTGCGACGGCTCCTGGAGCTATCGCGCTTTCTCACAGTGGAACGGGTTCCCCTGGCGGAGATTCGCGAGCTGGATGAGCCCTACTGGTGCGGCGAGAGCCAAGGGCAGATGACTTGCCGCGCCATGGTGGAGCATGCGCGCCTGATAGAGGAATGCGATCTTGCGCACCCGGTGATTCTTTCGTCCGATGGACGGGTGATGGACGGGATGCACCGTATCTGCAAGGCTCTGCTGCTGGGGCATGAGTCTGTTGAGGGGGTACGTTTCGTACGCGATCCTGAGCCGGACCATGTCGGAGTTGCGCCAGACGATTTGCCCTACGCGGATTAAGGTAAGGTGGCCGCCGCGGCAGCGCGGGGCGAATTCAATTCAAGAAAATCACTGGTTGCGGCAGCGCAGCCAGAGCTGTTCGATGTAGGTATCGGTCATGCCGGCGATATAGTCGGCGACGGTGCGCGCCAGGCCTTCGCTGGGAATCTGCAGGCGATGATCTTCCGGCAGAAGTCCCGGATCCGCCATCAACGCTGCAAACAATTCCTCGACAACCTGGGCTGCATGCTTGTGCACCTCTTCCATTCCCGCAGAGTTGTAAAAGCGGTCGTAAAGGAATTGCTTGGCTACGGCGCGATCGGCTTCCATGGCAGGACTCAAGAGGGCGATCCTGCCCGGCGCGTGACGAATGTCGTCGAGCGTGCTGGCGCCCTGCGCAGCGACACGCGCGCGCACCTCGGTGAGCAGATCTGTCACCAGCGCGTTCAGAATGCGGCGCAGCGCTTCATTGATGACGAGCTTGGGCCGCGCATGCGGATACTGCGCGGCGACGGTGTCATAGTGGCGGCGAAAGAGCGGCACTGCATCCCGAACTTGATCGAGGATGAGAATTCCGGACTCCAGACCGTCGTCTAAATCGGCGGTCAGATAGGCAATCTCGTCGGCCAGATCGATCAACTGCGCTTCGAGTGGTGGACGCGATTCAAGGAAATATTGTGCGAGCTCAGGATGCTGGGCTGCGGAGTAATCGCGCGAGTGTTTGACGATGCCTTCGCGCACCGCCAGGGTGAGATTGAGCCCGCGAAATCCGGCGTAGCGCTCTTCAAACCAGGTTACGATGCGGAGCGCGTGCAGATTGTGGTCGAAGCGCAGCCCGTGCGCCTGCAGCGAATGGTCCAGCACCTTTTCGCCGGCGTGGCCGAAGGGCGGGTGGCCAATGTCGTGGGCCAGCGCGAGCGCTTCGGCCATGTCCACGTTGAGCCCCAGGGCATGGGCCAGCGTGCGGGCGATCTGGGTTACTTCGAGGGTGTGCGTGAGACGGCTGCGGAAATGGTCGCCGGGCGGGTCGTCGGCAAGACGCGCGAAGACCTGTGTCTTGCCTGCCAGACGGCGGAAGGCGCGTGCGTGCAGGACGCGGGCGCTGTCGCGCGCGAAGGGAGTGCGGTAGGGATGGGGCGGCTCGGGATGCACGCGCTCCACCAGGATTCCCGCTTCTTCAACGGCAATCGCGCGTGGTAAGGGGCGCATTCCAGCGGGTTCGAGGGTCATGCGATGCAGGCGCGCTGCAACTCCGGTTATACCGCATAGGAGGATACGAACGCCCAGGTCTGTATGCTTGGTGCGACGAATCACCAAGCAAACGCGGCGCGGGATGCTATAAAGTTGGCCGTACGCCTTGATTGGACAACGCCTCAAGCTGGGGAGTACCATCCTGCCGACTCGCCGAGGGGCGTCCGCACGGCATCTCGCAACACTCTCACTGGACCAGGAGGAAAGCATGAAAACAATGAAAAAAATTGCGCTGGCTGGGCTGGCGCTGGGCGTTGCCTTCGCAACAGGATGCGACCGGCATTCCAATAAGGAAGTTTTCTACCTGGTTGCCGCGAATTCGGGACTGCCCTATTGGCAGACGGCTGCTGCCGGGTTTAATCGTGCGGCGGCTCAATTCAAAGTGACCGCGAAAGTGGTGGGTCCGTCGAATTATGATCCGCAGGCCGAGCTGCAGGAGATGCAACACGCAGTAGCTGCGAAACCCGCCGGCATCCTGGTTTCGGTGTCGGATGTTTCCGTATTGCAGCCGGAAATCGATGCCGCGATTCAAGCCGGCGTCCCGGTGATTACGATCGACTCCGACGCCGCCGGGAGCCGCAGGCTCTTCTTCATCGGGACCAACAATCTGGAAGCCGGACGGATGGGTGGAAAACGGCTGATTGAGAAGCTGGGCGGCAAGGGCAACGTGGTGTTCTTCACCCTGGCTGGGCAGCCGAACATTGAAGAACGGTTGAAGGGCTTCAAGGACGTTCTGGCGACGCGGCCGGACATCAAGATCGTGGACGTCATTGACACCAAGAGCGACGCCAGCGCCGCTTATGACAAGGCGCAGGAAATGGTGGCCCTCACCGGCCCGAAAAAGATCGATGCATTCATATGTCTCGAATCATCGGGAGGCAAGCCGGTTTCCGACGCGATTAAACGCGGCAATGCCACCGATCGCGTACTGATCGCCTGGGATGCGAACGACGAGACATTGAACGGCATCAAGGACGGCACCATCAATGCGACCATCGCTCAGAAGCCGTTCACGATGGGGTATTACGGACTGAAGGCGCTGGACGAAATTTTCCACGCGCCCCCGACGCAACTCGGCAAGGACTTCAGCTCGGATCCGTTCTCGCCCTATCCCGTGTTTGTCGACACCGGCACTTCGCTGGTGGACAAGAACAACGTGGACCTTTACATTGCGTCTGCCGCGCAAGCGAAATAAGAGAGACATCGAAGCAAAACAAAAGGCCTACTCCATCGAGTAGGCCTTTTGCTTGCGCTCTGACTTTGGCTACTCCGATTTGGGAGGGCCGGAGATGCTTTCTTCCTTGGCGAGTTTCACGCGCGCGGTTTCAAGTTTGCGTTGCAGCTTGGCCACATCGCCGGGCTCGACATCCGCTGCCGCAGAGCGGGAAAACGCGTTCAGCGACAACTCCCATTGCGCCGCGGCGAGGCGAATGCGACCGGTCTTTTCGTAGAGGTCGCCGAGGTGCTCGTGGACGGTGGGGTCGGTCTGCGTGCGTTCGACGGCCTGGCGCAGATTCTCCTCCGCCAGCTCATACTGTCCCATCTTGAAATAGACCCAGCCGAGCGAGTCGAGATAGGCGCCGTTCATCGGTTCCTGTTCCACGGCCTTGCGCACCATCTTCAGCGCTTCAGGAAGCTTGATGCCTTTGTCGGCGAGCATGTAGCCGAGATAGTTGAGCACCATGCCGTTGGACGGGTCGATGTCGAGAGCCTGGCGGAAGTAGTCTTCGGCGGGCTCGAAGTGTTTCTGCCGCTCGGCGAGGGCGCCGCGGAGAAACAGGAGATAGATGCGATCTTCTTTCTTCGATGTGATGGAGGAAGCCTTGTTCAGCGCATCTTCCGCGTCCTTCCAGCGATGCAGGCGGGTGTCCATCTGGGCCAGGTCGAGCCACACTTTGCGATCGTCGTCGGAGTTGTCGTTTTTCAGCAGGCCCCTGGCCATGGCCAGGCCATCGTCCACTTTGCCGGCGTCGGCCAGCTCACCGGCGAGCATCAGTTTCAGATCGCTGTTCTTGGGATTGGTCTCGACCGCCTTGCGCGAGACTTCGACCGCCTTGTCGAACTGCTTGGCATCGCGATAGGTATCGACCTCGCCCTGGTAGCCGCGGAGTGCCGAGTCGCCGCCCATGTCAATCAGTTTCTGGTAGGCCGTGATTGCCTGATCGGTCTTGTTCTGCTCGTGATAGATTGCGCCGAGGCGTTCGAGAAAGATGCCGCGGTTGTTCTTTTCTTCAGAAGTGTAGGCGCCGTTGGCATGCGAGGTGAGCTCAACCATGTGCTCGTAGACCTGGGCCGACTCGTCAAAACGGCCGAGCACGTCGAGCAGCAAACCCTCGTTGTAACCCGCCTCAAGATTGTCGGGTTCCTTCTTGAGAGCCTTGCGAATGGTGGCCAACGCGTCTTCGTATTTGCCCTGGCGGCGCTGAATCTCCCCAATATGAATGAGGGTGCCCGTGTCATCGGGATCGGCGTCGGCGAGTTCGCGGTATTCCTTCATGGCGGCGTCGAGCTGATCGTCGTTGAGCAGGGCCTGCGCCAGCGCGCCCATGGTCCGCACATCGCCGGGTTCAATGTCGATGGCTCGTTGATAGGCGGCGATCGCATCTTTGGGGCGCTTCATCTGGTCGTAGGCAGCGCCGAGTGCGAACTCCATTTTGGCGGTGCGGTCCGATTCAGGAACAGCCTCGACGACTTTTGCGGCGTGTTCAATGTCGCCACTTTCCGCGTACAGGCGCGCCAGGTTCAGAACCACGTCTTCGGAGTCGGGCTCGATGGCTTGCGCGGTCTTGAACTGTTCTTCTGCCTTCTGGGGCTCGTGTTTGACGGTGTAGAGCTGACCGAGAACCATGCGGTCTTCTACATCTTTCGGCTCAAGCGAAACGATTTTTTCGTATTCGGCGATCGCCTGATCGAGCACGTTTCCGCTGGGCGATGAAGACGACACGGAGTTTTGCGCTTCGCTCAACTGGCGCAAATAGATGCGGCCCAGGAGCTTGTGTGCGTCTACATCGTTCGGCGATGTTTTGAGCAGTCCGCGGGCGGTCAATTCGGCATCGTGGAGATGACCGGGGGTGCGGAAATAAAGGTCGGCGAGCGCGTCGCTCAACTGCGAGGAGCCGGGGTCCGCATTCAGGGCGTCTTTGTATTCCTCGATGGCGTGGGTGACATATTCGGGCTGGCCGGAATTGGCGGCTTCTTCCTCATAAATGTCGGCGAGGGCGGCATGGTAATACGCTTTGGCGCGATTGGAGGATTGGCTTACAGCGTCTGCTCCAGGCTTGGCCGGTGCAGCCGATTGGGGTGCGGCTGCGGGTGAAGTTTGCACGGGAGCCGCTTGTTGCGCCAGCAGGGAAAGGGGTGCGGCAGCAAGCGAAAGCCAGAAGGGCTGCATTAAACGCTTTGGTCTCATCATTCTAAGGGAATCCACGCCTTTCGCAGCGGACGAGCATGATCCATCTTATCCCGGTATGCGAACGTGCGCATCGACAGATGGCCGGGCCGACCTGCCTATTGTAAAGACGATTTTACCCGTGATTAGTCTCGGCAGGAGGGCAGAGTGCGGCAATTTGGAGATTAGTAACCCAAAGAGGCGGCAACCAGGGTCACCAAGCCCCCAAGGACTGTTTTTCTTCCGTATTGCCGACATGCCTTTGCGCAGTGTCAATGTCGGAAATGCCGAATTCCCGTAAACACCATCGCCACGCCCAGCCGATCCGCCGCCGCGATTACGTCCTGGTCTTTCACCGAGCCACCCGGTTGGATCACGGCGGTTGCGCCGGCGGCTGCGATCGTCTCGAGGCCATCGGGGAACGGGAAGAACGCATCCGAGGCGGCCACGGTTCCGGCAAGGGAGAGCACGGCCTTTTGCGCACCGAATTTGGCCGCATCGACGCGGCTCATCTGGCCTGCTCCGACGCCGATGGTCTGGCCGTCGCGCGCATACACAATGGCGTTCGACTTAACGTGTTTGCAGACGCGCCAGGCAAAGAGCAGGTTGCGCAGCTCCTCCGCGGTCGGGGGACGCCAGGTGACCACGTCGAGTTCGCCTTCGGTCACGCGGCCGGTGTCGGCATCCTGCAAAAGCAATCCGCCGGAGACGTGCTTGACGACAGGACGCGGCGGCGCTGCTTCGACTTGCACCAGCCGGAGATTCTTTTTGGCAGCGAAGCGCTGCAGGGCTTCGGGCGTAAAGGAGGGAGCCGCGATGGCTTCGACGAAGAGCTGCGCGATGGCTTCGGCTTCTGCTGCGTCGACTTCGCGATTGACCCCAATGACTCCGCCGAATGCGGAGACGGGATCGCTGGCCAGCGCCTTCTGGTAAGCCTCGAGGACCGTGGCGCCGGTGGCCGCGCCGCAGGGATTGGTGTGCTTGATGATGGCCACCATGGGCTCATCGAATTCCCGGGTCAGTTCCCAGCAGGCATCGAGGTCGACAAGATTGTTGAAGCTGAGCTCCTTGCCTTGCAGTTGTTTCGCACCCGCGATGCCGAGGCCGGAGCCGTCGGCATAGAGCGCGGCACGTTGATGGGGATTTTCGCCATAGCGCAGGGACTGGGCGAGAGGAAAGTTGATGCGGAGGGTGGCCGGCAAGGCCGCTGCGTCCGGTGCGGCGGGAGATTCGGGAGCGGGGGCATCCTGGATGCGTTCGAGAGTCCCGGCGATGGCGGAGTCATAGGCGGCGGTGAGCGCGAAGGCCTGCCGGGCGAGGCGCCAGCGGGTTGCGCGGCCCAGGCTGCCACGGCTGCTTTGCAACTCTTCCATCAGTGCCGGGTAATCCGAGACACGCGTGACAATGGCAACGTCTTCGAAGTTTTTGGCGGCGGAGCGAACCATGGACGGACCGCCAATGTCGATGTTCTCGATGAGATGGCCGAAGGCGACGCCGGGCTGCGCGGCCGTCTTCTCAAATGCGTAGAGATTGACGACCACCATATCGATGGGCAGGATGTCGTGGGCGGCGACCGCAGCTTCGTGCTCGGCGTTGCCGCGGATATAAAGCAGGCCGCCATGCACCCGGGGATGGAGCGTCTTGACGCGGCCATCGAGCATCTCGGGAAAGCCGGTGAGGTCGCTGATGTCGCGCACTGCGAGCCCGGCCTCGCGCAGCGCACGCGCCGTGCCACCGGTGGAGACCAGTTCCACGCCCAGTTCGGCGAGCACTCTGGCGAAGTCGACGAGCCCGGTC
This sequence comes from uncultured Acidobacteriaceae bacterium, assembly GCA_963798035.1. Lineage (GTDB taxonomy): Bacteria > Acidobacteriota > Terriglobia > Terriglobales > Acidobacteriaceae > Telmatobacter. Next base: position 167,967 of record CAWCRW010000002.1, read on the forward strand.
TTGTCGGTGACGCTGAGCAGCGCGCGGCGAATCTTTTTTTCCGTTTCGTGAGAGGACGATGAATTCATGAAGACGCTCCTTGCGATCCCGTATTGCTGAACCCGCACCGCGTGCAGCGGACCGGGGCCAAAGAACAGACTAAATGCCGTTTCCGGGGCAAGGATGTGATGGGGCGTCGAAGGTGCCGGAGTCTCAGATTCGATTTCAACAGCATGGTTCTTCGTCACGTATGGGCAACGGGAAAATGCATTACGATGAGAGCATGGGATCAACTCCCGAGATGCCCCAGCCGGAGATTTTGCCGCCCAATGCAGGGTACTCCGCGCCGCCGCACCCGCAACCGGTGCGCCGGCATTCGATGTGGGCTTCTTCGCCCGCCACGTATTTCCTGGTGGCCGTAAATTGCCTGATCTTTCTGACGATGGCCGCCAATCACGTCAGCCCCTTCAGTCCTACACCGGAGCAACTGCTTCACTGGGGTGCGGATAACGCAGGCGCGGTGCTGCTCTACGACCAATGGTGGCGCATTGTTACGGCGATGTTCGTGCACGTCGGCATCATTCACCTCGCCACCAACATGTGGTGCCTGTGGAATCTCGGATTGCTTGCCGAGCCGTTGATGGGTTCAACCGGCGTGTTCGCGGTTTACATCCTGACCGGGGCCGCGGGCAATCTTCTGTCGACACTGGTGAATTGGGTGTGGCCGATTCGCGATGCATCCGGTGTTGTGTTTCCCGTGGGCGCGGGAGCATCCGGCGCGGTGTTTGGGATTGCCGGCGCACTGATCGTTTTGCTGAAGTCGAAGCGGCTGCCTGTGCCGGCGTTTGAATTGCACAAGCTGCGCCGTTCGGTAATTTACTTTGCCGCGATCAATCTCGTAATTGGTTTTTCAATCAGCTTCGGATCGCGCTTCACCGGCATCAGCATCGACAATATGGCGCACCTGGGCGGCTTCAGTTGCGGACTGCTTTTTGCTGCGCCGATGGTGCCGAAACTTGGCTCGCCCCGGCCCGATTTTCGCACGCTCCTGGGCCTCGCGGTGCTGATGGTTGTGGCGATTCTGGTGCTCTTCGGCTTCTACCTGGCCAAGCTGGCTGGATAGGATTCGCGCGCGAAATCCGCTCGTGCGACAATCGATGCGTGCACGGTCCCGACGTGCATTCAAGCTCGCTTTCACTCCAATTTCAATTCATGGAGGATCTCATGGAACGTCGCGATTTCATCAAGCAGGCTGGCCTCACCGCCGCAGCCGTGGCTTCGGCGAGCCGACTGAGCGCAGCGGCAAAAACACCATCGAATCCCATCGCGCGGCGCACATTGGGCAGGACCGGCGAACAGCTTTCCATCATTGGCTTCGGCGGCATCGTGGTGATGAATGAAACCACGGGTGAGGCATCCAACGTCGTCGCGGAAGCCGTCGATCGCGGGATCAACTACTTCGACGTTGCGCCCAGCTATGGGAATGCGCAGGAGCGGCTGGGCCCGGCGCTGGCGCCGTATCGCAAGAATTGCTTTCTGGCGTGCAAAACCGAAGGCCGCACGAAAGATCATTCGCGGGAGCAGCTTGAAGAGTCGCTTCGTCTGCTGAAGACGGACCATGTCGACCTCTACCAGTTTCACGCGCTGACCAAGATGGCGGAACTCGACAAGGTGCTTGGACCTGGTGGCGCGATGGAGACGATGGAGGCGGCCAAGAAGGAAGGCAAGATTCGCTACATCGGCTTTTCGGTGCATTCGGCGGAGACCGCGGTGGCCGCCATGGAGCGCTACAACTTCGACACGATTCTCTTTCCGGTGAACTGGGTGCTGTTTTCGCAGGCAGGGTTTGGCCCGCAGATTCTGAAGAAGGCACAAGAAAAGCAGATGGGGATCCTGGCGTTGAAGAGCATGGCCAAGACAGTGTGGCCTGCCGATCAGAAGGAGAACCACGCCGAGCCTAAATGCTGGTATCAGCCCGCGGCGTTTCCCGACGAAGCATCGCTGGGGCTGCGCTGGACATTGGGGCACCCCATCACGGCGGCGGTTCCGCCCGGAGATGAGAAATATTTTCGCCTGGCGATGGACGTGGCGCAGAACTACAAGCCGCTCGATGCTGCGGAAGAACAAGCTTTGTTGGCGGGCGGCCACGGTGTCGAGGCGATCTTCCACCTGGGCAACGACGTCTAGGGCTCGAAGATCTTTTCCGCAGGAGAGCAGCGGTTCCCGGTGCGCGGGACGAACGTGGCGCACGCGCGTGCTTTTCGTTTCGTTGGGCATGTATTCTGATGCGGCCGAAAAATGCCGGCATTCTCTCGCGGGAGAAAAACGACGGCCATGCCCAGCCAAGCTTCTCTTTCACGAATCGTTACGGGGGCCCGGATCGCATTGCCCGCCCGAATCGCGATGCTTGGGATTCTTGGGGTCTCTGCCTGCGGTCTCGGACAAAAGGCGCCGTCGCATGGTTCGGCGGGCCAAGGAGATACTCCTGACGTAGCCGGCCCTCTTGCCACTGACCTGTCGCCGGCGCTCAATGCCGAGGCCATCGGCAAAGCGATGCGCAAAGTCGGCGACTGGCAGTTGCAGAAGTCGCGCAACGACTTCAGCCAGGACTGGACCTTCGCGGCGCTTTACCGCGGCTATCTCGCCGCCGCCGAATCTCTGCACGACGCGCAGTATCGCGACGCGCTGCTCGACGTGGGGAAGAAGTTCGATTGGCAACTCGGCTCGCGCGCAACGCATGCGGATGATCATGCGATCGGGTACGTCTACCTCGCGCTCTACCGTCAGACGCACGACGCGCAGATGCTGGCGCCCACCAAAGCCACGCTGGATCGCCTGTTGACCATGCCCGATGTGTGCACCGAGAGCTGTCCGCCGTGGCACGATCAGAGCACGCCGATGTGGTGGTGGTGCGATGCGCTCTTTATGGCCCCGCCGGTGTGGGCTGAACTCGCGAACATCACGGGCAACAAGGCCTATCTCGACCACATGGATCGCGAATGGTGGGTGACCTCAAACCTGCTCTACGATGCGAAGGAGCATCTCTATTCTCGCGACACGAGCTATCTCGACAAACGCGAAGCGAACGGCAACAAGATTTTCTGGTCGCGCGGCAACGGATGGGTGATCGCGGGTTTGACCGAAGTGCTGGACGAGATGCCGGAGAATTATCCCAGCAGGGCGCGCTATGTGGAACAGTTTCGCCAAATGGCGGAGAAGCTGAAGTCGATTCAGAATGCGAACGGCTTGTGGCAGCCGGGACTTCTTGGCGGATCTGCGTATCCTTTGCCGGAAGTTTCCGGGTCAGCGTTCTTTGTCTACGCGCTGGCGTGGGGAATCAATCACGGCGTCCTCGATCGCAAGGTCTATCTTCCAGTGGTCGAGAAGGGATGGGCCGGACTGCTGACGCATGTCTACGCGGATGGCCGCCTGGGCAGCATTCAACCCATCGGCGGCGGCCCGGACAGCTACAAACCGCAGACCAGCTACGTTTTTGGTGTGGGCTCGTTTCTGATGGCGGGGGCAGAGATGCGAAAGCTTGCGGAGACCCGGCGCTGAGCAGCTGAACAATGGAAATGCCAAGTCGTCGCAGGATTTTAACGAACGGCGGTGGCTGCGAACTTCTTGACCATCGCCAGCAGCAGCTTACGGTCACTTTCATTCAAATTTGAGGAGTAGCGGCGAATCTGCGTCAGAAAGCGCAGTTCCTCGTCCGTAAGGCGCTGCGTATTGAGCTGGCGTCCTACCGAATCGTCGGCGAAAAACTGGGCGATGGGCAGGTCGAGCGCGAGGGCAATTTTGGAGAGCGTGTCGAGCGAAGGAACGGTGTGGCCGTTCTCGACGCGCGAGAGATAGCAGCGCAAAAGCCCGGTCTTTTTTTCGATGTCACCCTGCGACAGTCCCTTTTGGAGCCGATGCGCACGAATCGTGGTGCCAATCTTCATCATGGGAGGAGGACCTGCCTTTTGTACCGGCGGGAGTTACTGCCGCGGTAGCAACCAAGAAGTTATTGGCTCAAGAGTTAACATGCCCCCTCAGGCGAGTGCAAGAAAAAATAGGCCTTCTGCAACTTTAGTGGCACTTGCCTGACAATCGAAGAAACCGGGCGATCCCGGTCATGATCCGGCCGGTCACGTAAACCTTCGCGGTGAGGCGAACGTCTGTTTGAATACAGGAACGAAGCACCTGGAGATTGCATGCGGCGAGCGGGCCTACCACTGAACGTTGCTATCTGTGTGGTTGCCGCCAGCATGACGGCATGGGCCCAAGCGCCTCCTTCTGCAGGCACATCCGGGACCGCCGCAGGCTCACCTTCTTCGAACGGCGCGCCCACCGCATCCGATTCGGGTGTCACCGGGGGAAGGCTGCATGGTGTTGTCAAAAGCGGCAACATTCCCCTGCCGGGGGTGACCGTTACCGCGCAGAACACACTCACCGGCAAACGTTACTCAACCACCACCGATATCACCGGCGCGTGGTCGTTGACCATTCCGCAGAATGGGCGCTACGTGGTGCGTACGCAGTTCGCCGCTTTCGCGCAAGGCGCGCAGGAATCTGTACTGAATGCGACGAATCGCGATCAGACTTTGAATTTCGGGCTCATCCTGGCGTCTCGTGCGGCGCAACAGGAGCAGCAGGAGCAGGGGCAGTCTGCGCAGGTAACCCGCGCGATCCAACAACTGGCCGGCAATGGCGCGCAAAGTCTCAGCCTGATGAATGCGCTGACGGCGGACACAGAATCGCAAGCGGGTACCGGCAGCGCCAGCGGTGCTGCTCTGCCGTCGGCCGCTGGGAATTCGGATTTCAGCGACCAGTCGGTTGCGATTACCGGCCAGGCAGGTGCCGTGAGCCCGTTGGCGGGCGTGGATATGGATCGCCTTCGCGACGCGCTTGAAACCTATCGCGCGCAGAACGGAGGCCAGATTGGGAACTTTGGCGGTGGCAATGTGGGTCTGTTCGGCGGCGGAGGCCCCGGTGGCTTTGGCGGCACTGGAGGCTTTGGTGGTCCGGGCGGTTTCGGTGGAGGCGGTTTCGGAGGCGGTGGCGGTCGTGGAGGATTTGGCGGTGGAGGGCGCGGCAATTTTCGCGGGTTCAATCCTGGCCAGCCGCACGGCGCAATCTTCTGGATCGGCAGCAACTCAGCCCTGAACGCGGAGCCTTTCAGCCTGCGTGGTCAGCCGCAGGAGCAGCCGGAATCCGGCACCAATCGCTTTGGTCTCACGTTTATCAGCGCGCCTTACATTCCGGGGCTCACCAAGCCGAGCAACAAGGACACGATGTTTCTGACGCTCTCGGGAACGCGCAGCTCGAGTCCTCTGGATGAGTACGCAACGGTGCCGACCGATGCGGAGAAGAGCGGCGATTTTTCTGCGCCCGGACTTCCCGCGATCTACGACCCCACAACGTTTCAGCAATTCACATCGAACGGCACCGCGAATGTCATTCCCTCGACGCGCCTTTCGCCGCAAGCGAAGGCCCTGCTTCAATACTTCCCTGAGCCGAACCTGCCGGGTACGGTGCAGAACTATCATTTGCTTTCGACGGCGCAGACTAACACCACGCAGGCCGGGGTTCGCTACATGCGGAGCCTTGGTTCCAGCCCTCTGCTAGGATCCGGGGGGCGAGGCGGTTTGGGCGGAGTAGGGCGCAGAACGCAGCAAAACCAGGGTCTGCGACAGAGCGTCAACTTCAACTACAACTGGTCGCATTCGGCGGCGGACAAGGTAAATATTTTTCCGCAACTGGGGGGCAAGACTTCGTCGGATTCCGACTCCGTACAAGCCGGCTATACGATTGGCTATCACCGGATGACGAGCATCTTCAATTCCAGCTGGAACCGCAGCAACAGCCACGCGACAAACTTCTTCACCAACGGTCCTGACATTGCGACGGAGCTCGGCATCCTGGGTTCCGATGGAACCGCGTTGAACCCCAGTCCGCTGAATTACGGCGTACCCAATGTGGACCTGAGCAATATCCAGGGGCTGAATGAACAGCAGCCCAGCTTGTCCGTGGCGCAGACGATCTCACTCTCTGAAACGTTGAGTTGGATCCACGGCAAACACAACATGCGCTTTGGCGGCGACTTTCGGCGGGTGCATCGCGATTTTCTTGCGGGCTCGAATGCTACCGGGACCTTCACGTTTTCGGGCTTATTCACGGAAGACGCGGCGCAAGATCCCACAACCGGCTCGTCGCTCGCCGATCTGCTGCTGGGGTTGCCGCAGGAAACAACGCTTGATTCGGCAGTCACCAAGAGCTATTTGCGCGATAACGTATTCGATGCGTACGCGATGGACGATTGGCGCGTGCTTCCCAACCTGACGTTGAATTACGGTGTGCGCTACGAGTTCTTTGCGCCCTATACAGAAAAGTATGACCACCTCGCCGATGTCGACACCAATCCGGCCGATGGATTTACGGGCACCGCGCAAGTGACATCCGGAGGCACGAGCGCCTTCAGCGGCAAACTGCCTGATTCGCTCGTCTTTCCGTTCCGCACTGCGTTTGCGCCGCGGATTGGCCTGGCCGTTCGTCTTCCCAAACAGACCGTGCTGCGCGCCGGCTTTGGCATGAACTACACGGTGGGGCAATACGCGACGTTTGCGACTACGATGGCGCACCAGCCGCCCTTTGCCAACGAACAGACCAACCAGGAAGCGAGCGCCAACGGCACGCCAACCTCCGCCTGCGCACAGACCGTACCGATGACTTGTCTAACTCTGGCATCCGGGTTTCCGGCGCCCGACACCGTCGGCAATTATGCTCTCGATCCGCACTATCCGTTGCCCTACGTCGAGACGTGGAACCTGGATCTGCAGAAGACTCTGCCGTGGGGCATGGTGTTGAATGTCGGCTACAACGGCTCGAAGGGCAATCATCTCGACATCACGAGCGCGCCGCGTGCCACATCGAGCAGCCCCAATACGAATCCGACCAATCTGGTCTTCGACTACGACCAGGCGCTTGCTTTCTCGAAGTTCACCGCAGGCACGGTTCGCTTGAACAAGAGGCTTTCCAAGGGATTTGCCGTCGGCGCCAATTATCAGTATTCGCACCTCATTGACAGCGCCAGCTCCGAGGGTACGAGTTCCAATGTTGGCGCGCAGAACTGGCAGAATCTGGACGCGGAAGAAGGGAATTCGAGTCTCGATCAGCGGCACAAGGTGAGCGGGACGTATCTCTACGAATTGCCATTCGGCCAGGACAAGTCCTGGTTCACCACCGGGGCGGCGTCGCACATTCTCGAAGGATTCTCCATTTCGGGCAGCTACACGTTTGCGACCGGAACGCCGCTCAGTCCTTACTATGCTGCCCAGGTATCGAGCGTCGCGTGCGGCACGGCGGGAACGTTGCGACCCGATCGCGCGGCCGGTGTTTCAATCACCGAGGGAGGCGGATCGCTGAAACGGTGGTTCAATCCCGCGGCCTATTCCGAGCCGGCCGTGAATGCCGCTTATCCCTGCGAGATTTTCGGTAATGCAGCGCGGAACTCGATTCCAGGGCCGGGAACAATTATCAACAACCTGGCGCTTTCAAAGACCATGCAGCTCGGCGATACGCGCAGCATGGAAATTCGCGCCACCATGAGCAACGCGTTCAACACGGTGCAGTATGCGGGCGTCGACACCAACGTGGCATCGCCGACCTTTGGGCAAGTGACATCGGTGGGATCGATGCGGTCGTTCCAATTTATGGCGAGATTCAGGTTTTAGCGAGTCGCTCGTTTTACGAATGAAGGACACCTTGCGGGAAGGGATCGAATGACAGGTTGGGCGCAAAAGTCGGGTGCAGTTCTGGCGGCCTGGGCGATGCTGGCGCCGGCGTCTCCGATTGTTGCGCAGGGCGTTGCTCCGCCCGCGGGTGGGCAGGTCTCGACGACACAGGAAGGCGGATTCGTTCTGAAGACGAATGCCGAACTTGTGCTGACCAACGTGGTAGCGCGCGATACCAAGACGGGGGAGTTTGTCCACGGGCTGAAGCAGAGCGACTTTACGATCCTGGAAAACGGCAAGCCGCAGAAGATTTCCACGTTCGATTATCAAAGCGTCGACATGGCCAGGCCGCTCAAGGAAGCCACAGTCAGCGGACTGGCTGCCGGGCCGACTGGAAGCAAGGCAGTGGTGGTGGCCAAGCCGGAAGACCTGCTCAATCACCGTCTGATCGTGATGTTTTTTGATTTGACCTCGATGCAGCCGGAAGACCTGGATCGCAGCGTCGAAGCGGCAAAGGCATTTTTGCGTACCAAGATGCAGCCGGCGGATTTGGTGGCGCTGGTTTCGCTCGGCGACACGCTGACGGTGGACCAGGATTTTACCGCCGAAAAAGACGCGCTCGTTCGCGAGGTCGGAGCATACAACGGCACCGAAGGCCAGGGCTTTGCGCAGGGCGCGACGTCGAATTCAAACCAGGTGGAAGACACCACCGGCTATACGCCCGACGAGAGCGAATACAACGACATCAACACAGATCGCGAACTCTACGCGCTGCGCGCGGTGTCGAAAGCGCTGGAGAAAATCACGGAAAAGAAGTCGCTGCTTTATTTTTCCGGCGGCATTTCCCGCGATGGGATCGAAAACCAGGCCTCGCTGCGGGCGGCGATTAATGCGGCGGTGCGCGCCAACCTTTCGATTTACAGCGTGGACACGCGCGGATTGCAGGCAATTTCGCCTCTTGGAGATGCCTCGACCGGGAGCCTGCGCGGCTCGGGTGCCTACAACGGCGGCGCCCTGCTGAACAACATGAATTCCAACTTCGCTTCGCAGGAAGTGATGGCGACGTTGAGTTCGGATACCGGGGGCAAGGCATTTTTCGATTCCAACGATTTTGCCCCGGCGTTTGCGCAGGTGCAGCGCGATACTTCGGACTATTATGCGATCGGCTTTCATTCCACAAATCTCGCGCGTGACGGCAAATACCGCAAGCTGACGATCAAGATCAACCGCCCCGGCATCAAGCTCGAATACCGGCCCGGCTACTATGCGCCGGCGGATTTCAGGCATTCGGGACGCGAAGATCGTGAGCGCGAGTTGGAAGAGCAGTTGGCCAGCGACCTGCCGGCCACCGACATGGCGGTCTATCTGGACGCCTTCTATTTCAGGCTCGACGAAAACCGCTTCTATGTGCCGGTCTCGCTGATCGTGCCGGGTTCGCAGATTCCGTTCGTCAAGGGCGGCGACAAGGATAAGGCAACGCTGGACATCATTGGCGAAGTCGTCGATGAAGTGAAGCGGACCATCGGGAGCGCACGGCAGGCGGTGAAGCTGAATCTCGATCCCACGCTGCAGGCGCGCCAGCGCAACATCGAATACACCACCAGCTTCAACCTGCCGCCGGGCAAATATCATTTGAAGTTTGTGGTGCGGGAAAACCAGACCGGGCGCATGGGCTCTTTCGAGGCGGACATTACGCTGCCGGAGATGAAGAAGATGCCGCTCAAGATGAGTTCGATCCTGCTGTCGTCGCTACGGCAGCCAAGCAAGCAGAACACGCCGCTGGTGCGCGAAGGCCAGGAATACGTGCCCAACATCAGCCACGTCTTCCGCCAGGATCAGCATCTTTACCTGCTCTACGAGGTATACGACCCAACGCGCGAAAAGGCAGCCGAGAACCAACCGAAGGGGACGAAGCCGGGCATCAGTTTGCTCAGCAGTCTTGAGCTGATCCAGGGATCGGTGAAGGCGTATGAGACGCCGCTCGTCCAGGCCAAGGCCATCAATGTCGACGGAAGAAATGCAGTATCGATTGAATTGGATGTGCCGCTGAGCGGCCTCAAGCCGGGGTCGTATGTCTGCCAGCTCAACGTTGTCGACGACGCCGGCGGCAGCTTCGCGTTTCCTCGTTTCGCAGTTCTCGTGCGGGAGCCCGCAGCGGCCGCGACGCCGGCCGCACCCGCGGTTGCACCCCCAGCAGCACCCGCTGCAGCGCCTTCTTCGCACTAGCCTTCCACGACGACGGTGTCCCATGCCGCGTTGCGAAGGGCCAGACGCGGCGCGGGACGGATTGCGGGAGCTTAACCCCTCCTGCCGGTGAGGAGGCGGAAAATAAAGACGACCAGGATGGCCCCGCCCGTCGCGATCAGGATGGTGTAGATGAGTCCACCCGCCGGTGAAAAACCGAGACGGCCCGCGATAAATCCACCGACCAGCGCACCGACGATGCCCAGAAGGATGTCGACGAAGAACCCGAATCCCCCGCCCTTCATGATCTTTCCGGTGAGCCATCCGGCAATTAACCCAACAAGAATCCACCACAGAAAATGCATACTTCCTCCTTTATTCCTTCGCTTCAACAGCTGAGTGCTGCGCATTGGAAGGCGGGGGAAGCCCTGCGCGTGTGGGCAAGTCTGGTTCGACTTGTGCGGAATCCGATCCAACCGAAAGGTTCCGTGCCCGGACTGGGTTGCATCTTATATCTGAAGAGGGGTTCTTGGGTATCTAGAAATAGACCTCGGCGGCTTTCCGCCGCATTTTTGAGTTGATTCCCGCGTAAGATGCTGGGATAGCGAGGAGCGGAATGAGGAATCAAAACACCAGCAAAGTCGCAGTTATCACGGGCGCAACCAGCGGAATTGGCGCTGCCATTGCCAAATCGCTCTCGCGGGCAGGGTACTCGCTTGTCCTCAATGCTCCTTCAAGCGAGAAACTGAACAGCCTCGCCACGGAGCTGGCCGGGCCCTGCGTGGCGGTGGCTGGAAACCTGCGCGTCGAATCGACTCCCGCGACCCTGCTGGCTGCTGCCTTGAACAATTTTGGCCGCTGCGATGTGTGTTTCAACAATAGCGGCCTGCTGGAAGCTGGAACCATCGAAGCGATTGACATTGAGCGCATCTGCAACATGGTGCGCGTCAATGTCGAAGGTGCGTTTCGGGTCGCTTACACGTTTCTGAAGCATTTCGCGAAGCAGGGCGGCGGACACCTGGTGAACACGTCGAGCGTGCTGGGCAAGAAAGTCCGGCCGACGGTGGGCGCCTACGCCGCGACAAAATACGCCATCGAAGCGCTCTCCGAGGCCTTGCGCATGGAACTGGGAAAGACCGACGTCCGCATTTCCTGCATTGAGCCGGGGCTTGTGCGCACCGGGTTCCACGACCGCTGGGAGGTCCCTCCCGCAGAGCTGGTTGGAATCGACGACCCGCTCGAGCCGGAAGAAATTGCACGCATGGTGCTGTACATTCTGGAGCCGCCGGCCCAGGCGCGGATGCATCAGCAAATGGAGCTGCCGCGTGAACGCGAACTGGCGTTGATGTAACTCACTCCGGATTCCGCGGCTCTACATTCACGTGCCCATAAGGGCAATGCCGGCAGCCGGACCCGCAACAGGTTCCGCGCTTCAGGTGATATGCCTCCGTGAAGACCATGTTCGGTCCCTCGAAGTAATAATCCTCCGTTTCAAGCGCAGGCAGGCGGCTTTCGGCTGGAGTCGTTTTCTCCTCCGCGTGTGACCTCTCAGACTGCCGTCGTTTTTCATCCAGCCGCTGCTTCTCGTCCATTGCCATCATTGTCAAGGATTCCGGCGCCGCTGTCCCGCAAGTAAAATCGAGGAATGACACTGACCGCGCAGGATCGCGCCCGCCGCATCAAAATCATTCTGTTCGACGTGGATGGCGTGCTGACCGACGGCACCATCTGGCTGGTGCCGGCGCCTGCAGCCGGCAGCGCCGAAACCCAGGCTCACTTGTCGAAGCACGAAGGGAAGGCTGGCTTCGGCGTGCATTCATCAACCATGATGGAAGCCAAGGGGTACAGCGCGCACGATGGCACTGCGATTTCGCTGGCCCGGCTTGGCGGCATGAAGTGCGGCGTCATCACCAAGCGCGTCAGTGAGACGGTTGCGACGCGGTCTCGCGATCTCAAGCTTGAATTTGTCTACATGGGCCAGGCGTTCAAGATGCAGGCGGTGCGCGAGATCCTGCAGAAAGAAGGCGTGACGCTCGAAGAGATCGCCTACGTCGGCGACGATGTGATCGATCTTCCGGTGATGCGGGAATGCGGCTTCGCCGTGGCCGTGGCCAACGCGCGGCCCCAGGTAAAAGCCGCGGCGCATTATGTGACGCCCAATGCGGGCGGCTACGGCGCAGGACGCGACGCGGTGGAATTCATCCTAGAAGCCAAGGGACTGCTCGACAAGGTCATCGCCGAATACATCGATGAGCGCAATCCCATCTCTCCGTCCATGGACATTGGCAAAGGCCGGGACTAGGGTAGACGCGCGTCTCGAAAACCGTCGCTCTAGGTTGCGCGCAGCAGGCTGAGAACGAGAATCAGGAGCACGATCAGGCTTACGATCGTGTACGTGCGATCGCGTTCGAGGGCAAACCCTACCACCGCCAACACCACGCGGGCAACCGGCGTCGCGATCAGGAAGAGCAGTCCGAGCTGAATCAATCCCTCGCTCTGAAGATCGAACGCGGAGTGAACGATCCCCGGCAGGGTTCGCACTTCCGGTCCGCCGGCGGCGAATGTCTTGTAATTGACCGGGACAGCTTTCTGCTGCGCCAGGTAGAGCGTTCCGCCGATGAAAACGATGGCCGCGGCAAGCAGCACTCCGGCGCGCAGCAGCTGGGCGATGATGATCTCGAGACGCCTGTCATCCATCCGCTAGACCCTTCCCGTGATCCCGTTGACGATCATTTCAACGGCCAGTGCCAGCACCACGAAGCCGAAGACAAGGCGCAGTGTTTTCACCCGGGCGCGCACCAGGACCTTCGTTCCCAGAAAGGCGCCGCCGAGGACACCGAGCATCACCGGCATGGCGACGCGCGGATCGATGTAGCCGCGGCTCAGATACACTCCAGCGCTGGCCGCAGCCGTCACGCCAATCATGAAGTTGCTGGTTGTCGTTGATACCTTGAACGGAATCTTCATGGCCCGGTCCATGGCGATCACTTTGACCGCGCCCGAGCCGATCCCGAGCAACCCCGAAAGCGTCCCGGCGCCGAACATCAGGCCAAACCCGGCCGGCACGTTGCGCACGCCGTAGGCGCGACGCTCGCCCCCCGCCGGATACGTGCCGCCGAGTCGCAATTTCTTTCCCAGCGCATCGGATGCCACCAGGTTTCCGGTTTCCGGCTCAGCCTTGAACGACTGCCAGGCAGCCTGCAGCAGCACCAGCCCGAACACGATGGCGATCGCGTGCGTCGTGACATGCGCGGCCAGCACTGCGCCCACCACTGCGCCGATGGTGGTCGCGATCTCCAGAAACATTCCAATGCGAATGTTGGAGTAGCCCTCGCGGACATAGGCCGCAGCCGCACCCGACGAAGTGGCGATCACAGAAACCAGCGATGCGCCGATGGCATATTTGATGTCGACGCCCAGGGCAAGCGCCAGGACGGGCACAACCACCACGCCGCCGCCCAGTCCAGTCATTGCGCCAAGAAAGCCCGCCACGGCCGATACGGCGAACACTACGGCGGTGAATGTTAATGCTGTCATTGAACCGATTCATGGTGCGGGCGTTCCGGGGTAGTATAGCGGGTCGTTTTCTGAGGGTCACGCACGCGGCATCTGCGTGTGGCCGGGTTACTTTGTTGCCGGGGTCGCATTCTCCGCAGCACACGACGGGAAGACGTTCTCGAGGAGTTCATTGCGCAGCGTGACGCGCAAGTCGGTCGAGGGCTCAGGCTCGGTATTCGATTGCGGATGAAGCGTGTCGGCAGGGGGTGCGCCGGTGTCAGTCGTGTTCACGACCAGAATGCTGGCGCAGTGCCGCGCGGGGTCAACTAGCAATTCGGAAGAGAACCCTCCCTGGTCGCCATCGTGATAGACGAAGCGATGTCCATCTGCTTCGAGCACGAAGAAGCCCAGGCCCATCTTTGGCTGTGCGCCCTTTGGGCCGCTTGTATACGGCGTCGGCTTCTGGCCAGGCTCCGTGGCAGGCAGCACGCCGGCCCACGCTTCTTCGAGAGAACTGCGCTTCAGCACAACGTCATAGAGCGGATTGGCTGGGTCGCCCATCAGGAAGCGGAGATATTTCTCCATGTCGGGGACGGGCGCTTTCAGCCCGCTGTTCGAAGTCGTGATGCCGGTATCAAAGTCAAACGGCTGCGGCGTCAGCTTGGAGCCTTCGCGCAGGTAGCTGGCCGAGACGTGTGACTCAAGAAAATAAGGCGCGCGATCAAAGTAGCTGGCATTCATGCCGAGAGGCTTCAGGATGTTCTTGTCGATATAGACCTCGAAGTCGTCGCCGGAGATGCGTTCGATGATCTGGCCGAGAAACACGTAGCCGAGATTCGAATAACTCCAGCGGCTGCCGGGCGTAAACGCGATGTGCGTATAGGGCAGCATTGCCGCCACCTGGGTCCACTTCGTTGGCTCAAAAGGTTGCCAGTCACAGTTGGCTGTGTCATCACAGTCCCACGGCCAGGTGGGATTGCGAAAGCCGGCGCTGTGGGTGAGCAGCTGACGGATCGTAATCGCATCGATCGAACCGAATCCGTCATGCACCTGCCGCAGCTCCGGAATGTAGTGCACGGCCGGATCGTCGAGCGAGAGCTTTCCGCGGTCGCGCAGTTGCAGGATGGCAATCGCGGTCATGGTCTTGGTGATCGAAGCCCAGTTGTAGGCGGTGTCGGCGTCGGTAGAGCGATGCGACTCACGGCTGGCTTCTCCAAACCAGAATTCCATCGCCGGAGCCTGCGCGTGCACCACCGCGAGGCCGCCGCCCACCACGCCATGCTGTGTGAGCGCCGCATGGAAGCGGTTGCGCAGATCGTCGCGCTGCGCATGCAGGGCAACCGGCGGGATGCAAACGGCCATGGCGAAGAGCGCCACGGACCCGGCAAGCGAACTTTTCAGCATGCGGGCAATCATAATATGAAGGCGCCGCGGGGAACTGAGGGCGAATCCGCAAAGACGCACCCGCTGAGACGCCTTCGCGGCGGTCCGGATCGAACGGAATGGCGCCCGGAAAGCGGAACCTGCCGCCTGGCCGACCGAGTCGCTTCGGCGGTCGCAAACGCTTGGAACCGGGGTGTCTACGGCTCAGGAGTTCGAATTAATCGACTCTCTGTCCGCTATCGGGCCTAAGGCGTGCTACACTCGGCACAGACCTAGAATTCGATCTAGAAGTTATTGCCTGTTCCGCCTCACCGCTCTACTCGCAAACACTTCCACATTGCGTTCAGCGGTAAATTAGCACAAGAGGAGCAACACACATGGAACAAGGCACAGTTAAGTGGTTCAATGACGCCAAGGGTTTTGGTTTTTTGAGTCGCGAAAACGGCGAAGATGTATTCGTCCACCACACAGCGATTAAATCCGAGGGCTTCCGTTCACTTCAGGAAGGCCAGCGCGTTCAGTTCGATGTCACCAAGGGTCCCAAAGGGTGGCAGGCAGAGAACGTTCAGGTAGTCTAGACCTTTCCCAAGGTCGACTTCGATTCACAACGAGGGGACGGCATCTTGCCGTCCCCTCCGTGTTTTGCCCTCCGGCACGATCTCTGCGAGAGATTCCGTGCCGATCCTCCATGCAGCGTAGGCCCTGCAAAATTCTATGTCGCCCATCTGACAGAGTGCGTTTCTGCAGGTTTTCTGGAAACTTAAGAGTGATCTAATTTCCCCTGAAATCACGCTCCCCGCATGCAGGATAAGTGCATTCATTTCATTCGCTTGGATGATAACATTCGCCCTTTTCGCGGCAGTTGGCTCGAGGAGGCACAGAGACTTGCCGGAGAATCGGACGAAAGTGGTATTCGATCTCGGAATTCCAGCGATCCATACTGCTTTATCTATCTCTGGGGAAGTACGCCCTGATCCGCATTGCTGCACGAAGAGATGTGAGTTTCCATGGATACTGTTCGGTCCGTAACTCGAACTCACGACCCGGCTGCCGCCCAGCTTGGGAGTGCCGCAAAGCTCCATCGATTCCTGCCGAACGAAGAAGAGATCGCTCCGCATCTTCCGCTCGGGAATCAGCGTCTCGTCCGTAAATGTCTCGCCATGGCGTCGTACTTTGCGGCGGCTTCGATGCTGGTGGGGCTTGGGGTCCTCGCGGGGTACCTCTTCGGCATTCCCTGGCTTGTCTATCTGGTGAAGGGAGGGCCAGCGACACACCCCCTCACAGTGGTCGCCCTCTTCGCAGCCGGACTCGCCATTCTGCTTTCGCGTTCCAGGCGGACCGGCAATGCAAGCCTGGTTCTGGCGATGCCGGTGGCGGCGATCGGTATCTTTCGCCTCGCGGGCGGCGAATTCCCCTGGGCCCTTGGCCCTTTTGTTCGAACGGCGACCAGGAATGGTTTCGATGTGCTCTCGGGCGTCATGGCCCCGGATACAGCCTTCACATTCCTTCTTCTCGGGACCTCGATTGTGCTTTTGCGCTTCCGCAAGGTCGCTGCCGCGCAGTATGCGGCGGCATCCGCTGCGCTGCTTCCTTCCATGGCGATGATCGCCTATTTCTACGGCATTCCGGGTTTCTCGGGATACATGGCATTCCCGACCATGCTGGGGAGCTTTGGTTGCGCGATCGCGATTTTGCTGCGCACCGCGCATCGCGATCCCCTGCGAGCTTTGTTGAGTCCGCATCGGGCAGGACGCATGGCGCGCATGCAGATTGTGATTCTGTGCGGCTGTTCCATTTCGATCGGTTCGATTGCCGTTCTTTCGAATCCCGTGTCGGCGCGCCCGGCATTGTCGTTTGAAAGCGCAGCAGTGGGCCTGGTGATTCTGATTGTGATCGCCGCCAGCGCGATTTCGTACGAGCGCATGGACCGTTCGCGCCGGCGAGCCGACTCTGCCTTGCACTCCGCCGCGATGCGCGACCATCTGACCGGCCTGCTCAATCGGCGCGGCTTCTTTTGCGCGGGAGGAGCGGTGCTCCGCCAGCAAACGGAAAAGGGAGAGGAAACGGGGATTCTGCTACTGGATGTCGACCACTTCAAATCGATCAACGAAGGCAAAGGGCAGCAGGCAGGCGATCTATTCCTGCATCAACTCGCGTCTTTAATATCGAAGATGGTTCGGTCCACCGATGTCATTGGCCGGCTGGGCAGCAACGAATTCGGACTGATACTGCCCGGTGCGGATGCCGCGAAATCTATCGAAATAGCCGAGGCTCTGCGTGTAGCCGTACCGAATCTCGTGCACCGCGATTCTTCAGACCTCAATCCAATCACAGCCTCGGTCGGGGTTTCCTCCATGAAGGAGAGTGGATCTCGGATTGAGGACTTAATCTCCCACGCGGACCTGGCCCTGTTTCTGGCCAAATCAGAAGGGCGGAACCGCAGCAAGCTCTACCAGCCCGAGGATGCTCTGCAGATTGCCCAGAACCAGGATCTGGAGCGTTCCCTGGTCCGGGCCTTGGAGAATAACGAGATCTTCGCCGTCTACCAGCCCCAGGTCAATCTTTCCACCGACCGGCTGGTGGGGGTTGAAGCATTGGCGCGCTGGCAGCACCCGACCCTCGGACTCATTCCACCGGACAAGTTCATTCCGCGCGCGGAAGCTGCCGGGCTCATTGGGCCCATCGGCACGTTCATTCTTAACGCTGCGTGCAGCCAACTGCGCCGCTGGCAGCGCGCCGGCCACACCGACTTGAGTATGTCGGTCAATGTCTCGCCGACCCAGTTGATCCAGCCGGGTTTTGCTGAAATGGTTTCGGAAACCCTGCAGAGAAATGGAATCTTGCCGGAGAAATTGATCCTCGAAGTGACCGAGTCGATCATGATGAAATCCGGCGGATCGGGTTCCAGGGTTCTTCGCGAATTGGCGGATACCGGCATTCGCATCGCGCTCGACGATTTCGGCACCGGCTATTCGAGCCTCTCGTACCTCCGCATGCTGCCCTGCAACTATCTGAAGATCGATCGCTCTTTCGTCAGCGACATTCCGGGCAACAAAGACGCAACCGCCATTGCAAGAGGTGTCATCGGCATGGGACGAAGCCTCGGCCTTCGCCTGGTGGCAGAGGGCATCGAGACCCAGGAGCAGGCGGACTTTTTGCGCGGGCTATGGTGCGATGAGGGGCAGGGCTATCTCTACTCAAAGCCGATGAAGGCAGAGGAATTCGAATTCTGGGCCAAGTCCAGGAGCCAGCAGATATCGCCAATCACAACCGCTGCCGGCGCCAGAGAAATCGCCGGCGCACGCGAAATTGCGTGACCTGCGCTTGATCGGCGCAGAGCTATCGGGTGGCTGCTGTTTCCAGCTCTGATTCCGTATGCACCCGCAACTCGCCCCGCCGCAATGCGCGCTTCTTCATCAGCAGGAAAAACACCGGAACCAGAATCAGCACGTGAATTGTTGAGGTAATCATGCCGCCGACGATGGGCGCGGCGATCGGCTTCATGACATCCGAGCCGATGCCGGACTCCCACAAGCGGGAAGAGACGCGCTCATCGCGGAGGCGGTGCATCCCGGCATCGTTCCCTGGCAGCAGGCATGTTGCCCGAGGGGCAGCAGACAGGCAAAAGCGGGCGCGCAGGCCCAGAGGACCACCGCCGCCAACACTCCTATCGTGCTCCCTTTGCCCATGCGCATAGTCTACTTGGATCGCCTCACGCAGAAGCATCCGCTTCCACGAATCGGCTCGCAGTGATTAGGATCACATTCCTCGCTCACGGTAAACGCTACTCTCAGAGGTTCGAGGGAGACATCAAGATGGCCAGCCTGATCACGGAGCCAATCGCCGCCCGGGCAGACAAGAAGGTTTTGATTCGGCGAAGCACACCGGATCGCTCGCAGCGCATTCGGCACATCGTGCAGGGGCTTTTTGTGGCATTGAACGCCTGGATCGGGCTTCAGTTCTTCTTGTGGGTGCGCTTTTTCGAAAAGGGCGGGAACGCGCTCTATATGCCTCGTCCTGCGGGAGTCGAAGGCTGGCTTCCGATTGCAGGATTGATGAACTTCAAATATCTCCTGCTCACGGGACACGCGCCTCTCATCCATCCCGCTGCCATGTACCTCTTCATCGGCTTCCTGCTGATGAGCGTTCTGCTCAAGAAAGCATTTTGTTCCTGGCTATGCCCGGTGGGAACGCTCTCGGAGAACCTCTGGAAGCTCGGCCGCCGCGTCTTCGGCCGCAATCTTCGCCTGCCGAAATGGGTCGACATCCCGCTGCGCGGTCTCAAGTACCTTCTGCTGGCCTTTTTCGGTTCGTTCATTGGCGCCATGTCCGCGGCGGCACTTGAAGACTTCATGAGCACGCCCTACGGAATTGTTGCCGACGTGAAGATGCTGAATTTCTTTCGCGACCTCGGGCTGACCGCGGGGATTGTGATCGCGGTGCTGGTTCTGCTTTCGATGGTGATCCAGAATTTCTGGTGCCGTTATTTGTGCCCCTATGGTGCTCTTCTGGGAATCGTCTCCATCTTCAGTCCGATCAAAATCCGTCGTGACACGGAAGCCTGCGTTGATTGCGGAAAATGCGCGCGTGTTTGTCCCGCCCATTTGCCGGTCGACCAACTCGTGCAGATCCGTTCGGCGGAGTGCAGTGCATGCATGGAGTGCGTGGCCGCGTGTCCGGCGGAGAACGCGCTGCTTTTTGCGTTGCCGGCAACGAAATCCATAGCGCGATCGCAGCCGCACGCTCGCCGTGCCTTCGGACCGGTCGCCGTGGCTTTGATGATTGCCTACATTTTCTTCGGAGTTGTGCTGTTTGCCCGAGCGACCAATCACTGGCAAACCAACATTCCACGCGCCATCTACATGAATCTGGTGCCGCACACGAACGAAGTCAGCCACCCGGGAATTTGAGCAGCGCGGGCCCTGTATCCAGAGTGAGAAGGTCGCGCTAGGGAATTGTGGTGACCGTTCACGCCCAGGGCACGCGACGCGTCTATGCCGTGGACACACGGGGCCTTGAGTTTCTGCGCAAGTGGCAGGACGGCTTCTGGGACGAAGCGCTCAGCGCGTTCAAGGCCATAGCCGAACGGGACGCAACCCAGGAACGGAAACAGTAATCTACCCGGCGCGCAGACAGGCTTCGGCCGTGCGCCTTCAGGCTTCCTGTGAAGTGGTCGCGGTTTTGCTCGGAATGACCCCAGGGTCTATTCGTTGCCGCTGACGAGAGAGAACATCGCTCCTTGCGGGTCCTGGCCATTGATGATCCAGGCTCCTCCGGGGACCTGCATGGGGCCGTTCAAGATTTTTCCGCCACCGGATTCGACGCGCCTGATGGCTGCCTTGATGGAGTCGACGTGGAAATAGAAGGCCCAGCAGGAGACGGGTACCTGCGGTGTTTTGGTCATCATTCCGCCATCGCCCATTTCCTTATGGTCGCCTTCGTCGAAGATGCGATAGACGCCCATGGGCCCCATATCCATATCGCTGACCTTGGTCCAGCCAAACAGTTTGCTGTAGAAGTCGAATCCGCCCTCAAGGTCGGTTGTGTAGAGCTCGTGCCAGCCGATGGTGCCGGGAGCCGGCGGCGCCGGACGCTGCGGCGAGGGCATCTTTGGATTGGGCGTGAAGACAACAATGCCCGCGCCCTGCGGGTCAGACATCACGGCGAAGCGAAGCATCCCGGGAATGTCCGTGGCCGGCTTCCATAATTTGCCGCCGGCTTCCACAATCTTTTCGATGTGAGCATCGACGTCATCGACCGCGATGTAACCAATCCACCCGGTGTGCCCGGGGATGTTCAACATGCCGGCCATACCCACGTTCTCGAGGTTGAACGTGGTGTACGCGGGGCCATCCCCACCGGGCATCTCCTGGGTCTTCCAACCCACAACGTCCGAGTAGAACTTGCCGGCGGCTTGCGTGTCGCTGGTCATGAGCTCATACCAGCCGAATTTTCCTTTAGGGGTAAACATGGCGAGAATTCTCCTTGTAGAGGAGGGGGCGTGAAGACGCAGCCTCCGGTGGGCTGACAGCGTTGATATCAACTCCACCAGAGGTATGTCAATCCACGATGAACAGGCGGATCGATTGAATCGCTCCGCCCTCTTTGCCTTACTGGCCGGAAGCCCTGCGGGCTACGCCGCGGCGAAACAGCTGGCTCACGGTGGAGACAAAGTGCGCAGCAGCTGGAGGCGTGGGTACGCCGCCCGTCAGAATCCTCTCGAAGGCAACGTCATGACCATAAACGGCCTCGGTATCCCTGCTGTTCTGGTGGACCACATCGCCGGCCAGGTCGACCCCGGCAAATAACCCCCGGCTCCGCGAATAGGTCAGGAACTCGGCACTTGCAAGTTCCGTCGTCGCCGCCTGGGTATCGCGTCCCACGGGGCCGGCCGAAACCGAAGCGTCGCCGCCCAGTTTCACCTTTTCCTTCAGCAGATCTTCCACGGCCCGATGATTCATGCCGATCAGAACCAGATCGGTGGATTGCCCGCCAATCTGAAAGCCGAAGCTTGCTCCCTCCAACTGAACGAATGCAGGAGCACTCCAGACGCCGCGGCGCGTCCGGCAGGTCGCCACCCCCTGGCCATACTCCCCTCCGAGAACAAAAGCGCCTTTTTTAAAGGACGGCACCACCAGGACGCAGGTCGCCCGCGCTGCAATATCGAGCGGGATGCCTTTGTCCGGCGTATTCATCAACTCGTGAAGAACTGCATGAGCCGCATCGATGCGCCCATCAATCTTCGACATATCTTCAGACACAGCGAAACAGCTGCAGCTGGCCGCAAGGAGTGCCGCTACGAGTACTTTCTTCATTTTGTAACCTCTCTTATCGACTGGGGCAGACTGGGACACACGCCCACATCTGTATACGACTCTAAATTCGGGCCCCTGGTTGTACCAGGGCCTGCGAAATGGCAAAGTTGACGCGTTTATCCCGCAATAAAATAAGAAACGTTTGGGACGCCTCAGCGGAGACAGACTCTGGAACAGCGGCTTCGTTTTCCGGAATCCGCGCGCAAGGCTCACCATCGAATAGATATGCCATTACGACCGGCCGTGCGGGAAGGGAAGCATTTCGTGAATCCGGTGCCAACGAGCGTGGGAGGATTCTCCACCATGTTCAAAGTAGGCCCGAGTTTCTTCTTCGGACGCGCGGCGCGGTCGCCGATTCATGCGCCGGGGCCGTTTCATACGGATCCGCGCGTGTATCGAACGAGCCCCTCAACCGGCCTGCGCATGACCTGGATGGGGCACTCTACGTCTGTGGTTGAAATCGACGGAAGTCGTCTCCTCGTCGATCCAGTCTGGGATGAAAGTGCGGCTCCCGTGCGGTGGACCGGCCCCAAGCGTTTCTTTCCGGCACCTCTCGCACTCGACGATTTGCCCGCCATTGATGCCATTGTGATTTCGCACGATCACTACGATCATCTCGGGGCAGATACGATTCGGCGGCTTGCGAACATGGAAAAGCTTCGCAATGTTCACTGGATTGTTCCCGTCGGGGTTGAGAATGTCCTGCGCAATTTCGGCGTGGACGTGCTGCGTTGCACGGCGCTTAACTGGACCGAGAGCGTCAAGGTCGGTTCCGTGACCATTACCGCCCTGCCGGCTCGCCACTTCTCTGGTCGCGGTCTGTTCAACCGCTTCGAGACCTTGTGGGCGTCCTTCGCCTTCATTGGCCCCGTGCACCGCGTCTACTATGGCGCCGACTCCGGGGAATGGTACGGATTCGGCGAGATTGGCGCGGAGTTTGGCCCGTTCGATCTCACCATGCTTGAAATCGGGGCGTCCGATCCTCTCTGGGCCGACATTCACATGGGCCCGGAAGGCGCCGTGCGCAGCTTTTATGCTCTGGGTGGCCATGGGCTGTTCATGCCTATTCACTGGGGACTCTTCGACCTTGCACTTCACTACTGGACGCAGCCCATCGAGAGCGTCTTCGCGGTCGAGGACCTGAAGCTCTGGTCCCCGACGCCCGGCATTCCGACCGACGTTGTCCGCGGCGAAGAGATCCGTTCTGAATGGTGGCGTTCGCCTAAAGCGCTCAGACCCACCGGAGACACGAAAACAATCTGATGCGGGATGACCGCCTGTGTGGCCGTTCTTCCTTCCTGAATCGCGTCATCGGCATCGAGTCCCAACTCAGGGGGTTCAGTTCTTTGTCTCAGGGTGTTCTGAAACGCTCAAGGTATTTCCATCGGGGTCTTTGAACCAGGCGACTTTGGCTCCCGTGGGTGAAGTCCAAATGCCCAATTCATCTTGATCCATTCCGCCATAGCGTTCGAAGCGCACTCCAGCTTGCGTTAATTCATTGACGGTCGCGCGGATTTCCGGGACTTGCCAGCCCAAAACCGTACCGTGCGCGGGAGCGATCTCCTTTGCCATGCCCAACCGCAGCATGATGCCATTGGCGTCAAAGACCAACGCGAATGGCGGCTCGTCCATCACCAGCCGCAGTCCGAGCGTGTCCCGGTAGAAACACTTTGCTCGCTCCACGTCAACGATGGAGAGGAATCCGATGATGTTGTACTTGCCCAGTCCGACCGATTGCGTCATGCGACCATCATGAGCTTGTCGAACGGTTGTCGCAATCCCGATCTTCGGCCATAATATATCTCGATTGCGACACAGCACGATTTTGACGGAATACGACCCGAAGCGCGGCATTTCTGTTGCGACGCTCGCCTACGAATACCCTGCCAGGTATGAGGTCTCCGATCACGCACATGGGTCGGATCAACTGATCTACGCGGTCGGCGGCCTCATGGAAGTGTCTTCCGAGCAGAGCGTGTGGTTAATCCCGCCGCATTTTGCAGTATGGATTCCTGCTCGAACCTGCCATCGGATTCGCATGCGCGGGCCTGTTTCGATGCGCACGCTTTATCTGCGAACAGCTTTGAAGGGGAGATTGGATCAGCGTTGCGCTGTGCTGCACGTGACCCCGTTGTTACGCGAACTCATCGTTGAAATCGTACGCGTCCATGAGCTTCGCGTGCGCAACTCCTACGAAGGTGCGCTCCGCGACGTGCTCATTTCCCAGCTTCAGAAGGCCTCCCCGATGCCTACATTTGTCACCCTGCCGCGCGAGAAGAGAGCCCTCGCGGTGGCCCAGGCAATTCTGCAGAATCCGGCGGAGTCGAAGTCGATGGCGGCTTTATGCTCAGACGCGGGTGTAAGTGTCAGGACGATCGAGAGGGTATTTCGCAGGGAAATCGGCAGTAGTTTTGAAGTTTGGCGACGCCAGGTCCGGTTGACCAGGGCCATCGAGTTATTGGTCTCCGGAGATTCGATCAAGGAAGTAGCCCACGCAGTCGGTTATTGTCAGCCAAGCGCCTTTGTTGAGATGTTTCGCCGGACATTTGGAATCCCGCCGAAGGCATGGATCTCTGCTTTGGAAAGCTTCGGATAACAGAGCGGTAGTACTATGGGCAAAAGGCGGAGGCACGCCATGCTCTTTGACTTACGCTCGATTCCAAAAGGAACGCGCTTTCGAGTTGCGCTGCTGCTGGCGTTGATTGCCGATGCCCTCCAGATAGCGATCTTTCCGCTCTTTGTCGAAGGTGCGGAATCGCCCGCTGCCGACATCCTTGACCTCGGCGTCGGCGCGTTGCTGGCGGTTCTGCTTGGGTGGCACTGGGAATTTCTGCCTTCGTTTCTTGGCAAGCTCGTGCCGGGCGTCGACCTGGTTCCTTTCTGGACGATGGCGGTGGCAAACGTTTATCGGAAATCGAAGCAGACCGTGGTCACAATCGAAGGCAGCGCCAAAGCCCGCACCGTGGGGAATGGGTGAATGCAGTCGGGCTGGGGTGCGAGCTCCACGCGATTCTGGGGGCTGGCGCGGAAGCCATTTTGAATTCCAGGTTTCCGCCTTGCGTGTTTTCCGAGTCGTTATCGCTCAAGGAACTCGTGGTCTCGCTGCGACGGCCCGCTGCGAAAGATCGCATCCAGCAAAATGCCCTATCCGGCGCAGCGGTCTTGGGCTGCCGGTTCCCTCGAACGACTCTGCAGGCGCGCGCCTGTCAAAGACTATCAATAGTCAGTTTTCGAAGGGGGGCGATATGGACGGCCATATTCGTCGGCGTGCGGTACGATGCCGTTTTGTGCGTCGGGAATTTTCAGTTCGCCGAGATCCACGGAGTGCGCGGCAAGATGGACCGGCCGGCTCATGCGGTTCAAGCTCGCCTGCGGCACTCCTTCAATCCAGACGTGCAGCCTGTAATCGCCCGGGGGAACATCGCGCAGCAGCAACACGCTCTTTGTATCCGCGATTGCATAAAGCGGAGTCGATAACGCGAGGACAACCGCGCTCATCTCGGGATGGATATTGCAAAAAATGTAGGAAACGCCCTCGCGCGAAAACGTGACCGATTTGCTCGAGCCGGCTTCGTAGAGCCCGAGATCGAAGCGCTTGCCGTCAAACATCGAGAAGACATTGTGAAAGAACGGATCGGCATTGGGAAACTGGACAACGCCGCCGACAGGAATGACCTGCAGATGCGGGATGAACGTGCGATTTTTCTGGAGAAGCGTGTAACGCGGATGGACATCGAAGGATGGAGTCGGCGTTCCTGCCAGAGATTCGAGCCAGACAACGACCGGCTCAACGTGGTTCTTCTCAGGATGAGCCGGGACGAGGCGAAGGCGCACCTCGGCTTTCTCACTCGACGGTGGACTTTCCTGCGCGTAGGCCGCACAAGAGAGAAGACTCGCAATAAAGAAGAACCGGAACACAAAGCGCATTTTTAAATTCTCAGAACCTGTAGCCCGCCGCCACGCCGATGACATCGCTTGACGAAGAGGATCCGATGACGGGAGTGCTCAGCAGGCGCCGGTACTCGAGGGAGAACAAAAGGTAGGCACTGGGGGTGAAGATGACATTGCCCGTGAAGGTTCGGTTGCCCACGAGATTCTGCGCAAGCGTTCCGCCGGGGACCGCATAGCGGCGAAACTCGTGCGCGAAGACCCGGTCTAACCCAAACGCTCCGTTCAATTCGATTCGATCGCTCAGCTTTTCTTTCAGCTGGGCCCAGCCGCCCACATCATCCAAGACGCGGAAATATAAGGTGTTCGAATCGGGATCGACGCGATACGTGAAATCCTTGAAGGCGCCGGCTCCGAGGCCGCCGAGCGCTTGACCACGATAGGCGCTTCCGCTGAGTTCGAGGCGACCCGGCAGATGCAGGCGGCTGTCGAGGGTGCCGGCCCAGGCGTTGTACTGATTTCCCAACAAAGTGCGGTGCGGAGAGAAGTAGCCGCCGGCGCCGAGATGATTGCCCGCATCGTCGCGGTCGGGTTTGAACAAGGCGATGCGCGATTCGATGCCGGGCCAGCGGCTCTGTTCCGCCGAAGTGGGCGCCGCGATTGTGCCCAAGGGCGCAGGAACGACGGAATAGGGCGCGTCGCCGACGTCGATGAGGGCGGCCTGCAGGCGGAGGTGCGGGGCAGCGCCTAGGGCAACGTTTTCGGTTGCGCCAACCTGCGGGTTCCACGTCCAGAGGTTTCCTGACCACGCGAGCGCCGGTTCGGCGATTGCCGTAAGCGATGTGGGAGTGTCCGGGCTAAGGATGGGGCGGTCGAGAGCGAAATAGGCGTCTGTATTTTCCCAATGCAAACCTGCGTGGGCGGTGCGGAGCCGCAACAATGTGCCGTTTTGACCATAAGCGCCGGAGTAACCTGTGCCCGCGCTGCCGGATTGCGGGTTTCCATCGAAGTCGACATGCAGGTCGGCGTCGCTCTGCGCGCCGAACAGGCGCGGCCCATGGGCTTCGAAGCCGAGGATCGTCTGCCGCACCGAAGCGCCGGTACTCCCCGCTCCCCCGACCGCGAGCGCGGGTGTGGCAGGAATATCGACCCCGCGAGTGTTGACGAATCCGTTAAAGAGCAACAATCCGGCGATGCGAACAGGGTACTTCGATTCACTTTCCACCTTGGCCTGTTCATGGGTTGCGATCTGCGACTCCTCCACGTCTTGACGCTCGCGGATCTCGTCAATCGCAGCGTCCGTCCTCGATTGAGCATCAGCCGGCGCGGATGCCGCGGCCGATGCGTTGGGAAGCGGCGGTGTGCTGGAAGGTGAAGCGCCATGCGCGACCTGGCTCTGCAATGCGGCCAGTTCGCGGCGCATCTCTTCCAATTGGCGCTGAGAGTCGGCGAGTTGCGCCTGCGTGCGCGCCATGGCTTCGGTAAGCTTCTGCACCTGCTGCAAGAGATTCTCCTGACTCGTCTCCTGCGCGCCGAGTGTGTGCACTGAAATGCAGAGAATTATCAGGAGCGGCCATGCAGGCCAGTTGCCGCTACGGCCTGGGAGTGAATGCAGATTCTTGTTCGGCCCGCGCATTCTCATGTGACATGACCTGATCATGGGGTTTGCCATCCGAAAGAGGGGTTGCGGCTTGCGGAGACAAAGCTCCACGCGCCAGGCGCATCTGGAAAATCGTCTCACCAGGGCGGCTGCTCAGCAGGGTTACCTCGCCTCCGTGCTCCATGGCCACGCGGTGAGCAAGTGTAAGGCCGAGGCCCGTTCCCTTTTGCTTTCCTTCACTCACAAAGGGTTCGAAGAGAGTGTTGCGAATGTTTTCTGAAACGCCCGCGCCGTTGTCGACGACATTCACTAGGATCTGCTGTGGCTGCGTTTCAAGCAATATCAAAATAAAGGGTGCGTCGCCTTTGGCGCGGGTCGACTGGCACGCATTCAGAATCAGGTTGAAGAGGGCGCGCTCAATCTGCTTGCCATCGACGATCGCCGATGTCTCCGCCGGATCGCCGTAGCGGGCTTGAATCGATATACCTTCCGCATCGGGATGCTTGCGGGCCAGAGCCGCTGCGCGTTCCAGCAGCGTGGCGAGCAGCTCCGGCGCTCGCCTGGTGTGCGTGCCGCTGCGGCTGAAGATGAGCAGCGATTCAATCATGTCGGTGGTTCCCAGCACGGCCGTGCGAATATCGGCAAAGATATCGGCCCGTTCCTTTTCAGAGAGCCGCCCGGAGGCAAGGAACTCGGCATTGGCGTAGATGGCGGCAAGATAATGGCGGAAATCGTGCGAAACCGAGTTTGCCATGCGTCCGATGGTCGCGAGGCGCTCCGATTCAAGCAGTGCGCGATTGGCCTGCTGAATCTCGCCGCGCATGGCAGAGAATGCTTCGCTCAACTGCTGCACTTCCCGCGTCCCGTGATGCGGAATGTGGAATTCTCCGTCCCCGGTGCCGAAGGCTCGAACACTTTTCGACAGTTCCTCGAGCGGCCGCGTCAGCAGTGTTGCCAGGGTGACCATGAGAGCTGTTCCGCACAAGAGCGCCAGCAGGCCAACGCTTAACACCATTTGATCGATGTGATGAATGGAGCGCTCCGCAGGCTCGAACGACTTGAGGACGACCAGCTGCAACGGAGCATTTGCGGTGGCGGAGAGGTCTTCGGTGGCGGCAAGAAACCTCGTGGTTCCCAGCTCCACCGTCAGAGGGTTGCGCGGCGCGGTCGAATGAAAGACCTGTTGTGCGGCCAATTGTGTCTGCAGGGCGGGCGCAAATGTACTGGCCACGACCTGGCCGCCGCTAAGGAAAGCGGCTTCGACCCCGGTAGGCTGGCTGATCTGTCGAACACTGCGTTCGATGGACGATCCGCTGATTACATAGCCCAGCAGAGTCCCGCTTCGATCCGCGCCAAAATACAACGGATGCAGCGAGCAGGAATAGAGGGCGGGGCCATCGATAAGATAGTGGCGCCCCGGAGACGCCAGCAAGGTGGTCAACCCCCGGCGCAGCAATGGGTCGACCTGCGCGCCCCGTGTATAGGCGGCAACCACGCGGCCACTTGAATCCGCCAGGGCGAAAAGGTCGTTCCCGCTGAGTTGCCAGAATTCAACCGCTCCATCCTGAATGGTGAGCTCGTCGCCGCTGGTCATCAACGCTTTGAGCGTCGGCAGATTGGCCAGGAGCGCGCTTTCGCGATCCAGGGCGGCCATGCGCTCGGCCTGCATATCTTGAAAGGTGGTGACCGAGTGATTCAGGTCTTGCGAAAGATTATCCGTAATCTCCGCACTCAAACGATGTCGAATGAGAAACAGGCACAGGCCGGTTACGATCACGATCACCAGGGCCATGGCGAGAACCAGCAGGACGTGCGTGCGGATGCCCTGCCTGCGGTTCATGATTGCACCCACCAGTGCGGATTCGCTCCGCTGGCCCGAGTCGATCTTTGCATCAGGGGACAAATCTATACCCTGCGCCGTAGATCGTCAGCAGGTGCCTGGGGTTTGCCGGATCGGGCTCAAGCTTTTGCCGCAGCTTGAGAATCTGGTTGTCCACGGTTCGCGTGGTGGGATAGAAGTTGTATCCCCACACTTCGTTCAGCAATACCTCGCGCGTGAGCACATGTTCGGCATTGTCGGTGAAAAACTTGAGCAGCTTGAATTCATGCGCGGTGAGGACCACGGGAACTCCGCCTCGCCAGGCGCTCATGCGCTTGAAATCAATTTCGCAATCGGCAAAGCGGAACGTTGCCGGGGCCGGTGGTTTCCGCTGCCTGCGAATCGCCGCCTGCACCCGCGCCGTCAACTCGCGCGGGCTGAAAGGCTTGGTCACGTAATCATCGGCGCCAAGCTCGAGGAGCAAAACCTTATCGACCACCTCGGTAATTGCGCTCAGCACGACCACCGATGTTTCGCTCGAAATGTTCTTGAAGGTCTGGCAAAGCTCGCGGCCGGAGATGTGGGGCAGGATGAGGTCGAGCACCACGGCCAGCGGGCGCTCCCGCCGAAACATCTCAAGCGCAGTCTGCCCATCCCCCGCGACGGCCACGGTATAGTGCTCCAGGGTGAAGATGCGCCGGAGAACCTTCTGCATGCGCGGATCGTCTTCGACCACCAGAATGGTGCCTAAGTTTGCCGCGGGCGCAGGGTCGTCCTGGGTTCCCGCAGGCATCTCCATATTGCTGAGCATAGAATCACGCCCTCTTACTTCTATTCTGTTAGATCGCAGCGCCCGTGAACATACCGCAAGCCCAAATCCTGCCGAAATTTACAATCAGATGACATTTCCGGCCGCGGGCAGAACATTCGGGGTCGGTCTGCCGCGGCGGCCGTACGAAGGCCGGGGTTCCGACCATTATCTCAGTCGTTTAAAGCGACGATGTCAACCAGTGATTCTTCGATCCGCCAGTACGCTCACTAAAGCAATCATCCACAACGGGAGAAGCAGGTCAAATGGCTCGGCTTCGGCCAATCCGCGGATCACGACGAAAAGCACCATGCCGGCGAGGATCAGCCGCAACGGTCCGCGCGGGAGTCTGCGGATCTTCCAATAGAGGCTTCCGTAGAGGCCGATAAGGATCGCTACGCCGGCTGCGCCGTAGGCATAAAACTGCTGCAGCAACTCGTTCTCGGCATGCCGCGCCTCAAATCGGTCGGGGCCAAACGGAGGGACAACCTTCCACATCGAATCGAACCCATTTCCCAGCCACGGCTTTTCGAGCGCGGCAGTCAATGCGTACGCCCAGATGCCGGTGCGGCCGGTCAGTGTTTCAGCCTGGTTTCCGGCATTTGTGTAGACCGTGTAATAGGCTTGAAACAGACCCCAGAAGACAACCAGAACGAGAACCGTTGCGCCGGCAATGCAGGCCTTGGTTTTTCTGCTCATGGAGCGATCCTGAGCCATCAGGAGAATCTCGCACCCCACGAAAGCGACGAGCGTTGTCTTGCTCAGGGTGCGGAGGAGCGTGATCGACAGAAAAAGGACGGTGAGATGCCATTTTCCGTTTTCGCTGCGCGCCAGGTACTGGCAAAAGAGGATGGCGAAGGCGCACAGATTGGCGATCTGATTGGTGTTGAAGAAATCCGGATCTCCCAGGCGCAGATCCGATTGCGCAGGCATGATCCAGGCAAGCAGAGCAAGAGCGCAGGCACTCCATATATATCCCTTCATCATGGAGTGTGCTTTGCCCAGGATCGGTTCGTCGCGAAGAAGAAGCATGGCCAGGCCAACATCGGTAGCCATTCCACACCAATAGGCAAACGAGGTTGGCAGCGATACCGTGGCGCTCCAGGTGAGACTCAAGCAGGAAAAAATCAGAAAAACGAAAACCCAGCGAATGCTCGCCATGCGCATCATCCATTGCCATGCGTCGCGGCGAGGCCGGAAGGAGTGAAAGCAGACGGCCGCGAGCAGGAGAATGTTGACGCCGAAACTGATGGCGGCGCCTGTGCTCGGTTCCGTGCCCAGCAGCCGCACCGAGGCAAGCACAATCGCCGCGCGGAAGGAAAAATAGAAGCCCACGAGAAAGCCCATGCCGGACGTGGCCGCGGGGCTTATCTGTTCCTTCATTGCGACCTGACTGATGGTGCTCATGGCTTCTCCGGTTGCCCGAACGTGCAAGAAGCGGCCTCAGTGCGTATACATTTCGGGCTCGCCGAGGCTCCCCGCCGGCGGCAGATGACGAAGGTAAATCACGATCGACCATAGTTCGTCATCGCTCAGGATTCCCTTGGAGCCTGGCATTCCGGAAGGCGAGATGCCATTGTCGAGAATCCACTTGAGCTGCCCGTCTGTGTATTGCTGCACATCTTGCGAGGCGAGCGACGGGATGGGCGGCGAGATGTGATCTGCGAAAGGAACGCCCGTATTCTGGCCGTCCAGGCCATGACATGCCACACAGTAATGGGAAAAGGCTTCCTTGCCGTCTGCCAGCGTTTGCGGGTTCGCCGGCAGCGGGTTCTTCTGCGTTTTGTTGCCTACGAAGAGGCCATGTTTGACCGATGTCATGACGCGGGTTTCAAACTTGCCGGGGGTTGTTGCCCTGCAACCCGCCAGCGCAACAAGCATGATTGCGGAGAAGAACGTGAAGGCGGCGCGCATCGTCAATCCACGACGTGCAGCTTCAATGTCATGGAGCCGTGACCCACGCCGCAAAAGACGGAACAGTGGCCGACGAAGTCTCCGGTTGCCTGCGGCGTGAACCGAACCTCGCCGCTGCCGCCGGCGCGCGTATTGACTTCAACGTTCAAGTCGCGAAAACGAATGCCGTGGGCCACATCCGTGCTCTTGATGACCAGCACCACCGGTTCTCCTTTTTTCAAAGTGATCTCACCCGGCGAAAACGAAAATCGTTTGGCTGTGACTTCAATTCGCCGCGGCGCTGCTTCAGCTTTCGCCGTGACGGTCGAAGCCAATGTCATGGCAAGAAGCCCGGCAAGCGCCGTAAATAGAAAAGCCCTCTTCTTCATCCACGCTCCTTGATAGCGCTGCTGGATTCGAATTTCTTTTTCGCCTTGGGCGAGCGTTCTGTGGTTCAGACAATCGCGGGTTTCAGAGATTGATCTCGCTGTGCCCATGGGCAACATCCAACTTCAAAGTAGCGACATCGTCCTCTTAAGTTGTCATGTGTGGGTCAGCCAATTGTCATGTTTCTGTCGGGGCTGCAATCCCGGCACAGAGGGCGCTTGCAGCCTGCGCAATCGCGGTTGGACGCATTCGGAGGTCGCTCATGCAGGCGCCTTCTTTTCGCGCGGGGTCTCGGTGCGATCGAACTCAATGTCATGGGAGGAACGACGGAGCCCGCAAAGTTGCAACGCGATGCGCCAGAGGAATGCCGGGTTATGGCGAAGATAACGCGGTGCCAAGCGCGCGGGGTCCTGCCACATCCGGTGAACCCATTGCAATCCGGCACGCTTGATCCAGGGGGAACAATCGCGGATGGCCCCGGTGTGGAAATCAAAGGCCGCTCCCACCCCGACCAGCAACGGAACTTGAAGGGTTCGGACATGGCGCGCCATAAATCGCTCCTGTTTCGGCGTGCTGAGCCCCACCCACAGAATGTGCGGCTTCGCCTTGCGCACCTGGTCAAGCAAATCTTGTTCCTGCTCCCTACTCAAATCGCCGAAGGGTGGAGTCAACGTGCCCGCTATGAGCAGGCCGGGAAACTTTTGTTGCAGCGTATCGCCCAGCAACGGCGCTACCCCCGGCTTTCCCCCGTAGAAGAAAAAGCGATAGCCATGTTCGACTGCGACGGGGCACAGGGCGGCCATGAAGTCCGGTCCAAAGACGCGATCCATCGCGCGGTGTCCCTGGATACGGCCGACCCAGGTCATCGGCATTCCATCGGGAGCGTTGAGGAAAGAACCATTCAAAATTCGGCGAAGTTCGGGATCGGCTTGCGCCTCCATGACTCCGTGAACGCCGGTCAGGCAGACGTATCCAGACTTTCCCGTCTCGATCCATCGCGTCACCAGGTCCACAGCTGACCTCATGTGAACCGCAGAGACACGGACGCCAAGCACATCTGCGCGAGGATGAAGAAAATCCGAGTCGGTCATCAGCAGTCTCTTGCGCGTTGCATTTCAAACCCCGCGCATGGCAAAGAACAAGGTGTGAACCAGGATGGCCGCATCCATAAAAAACGTGCGGTTCCGGATGTAGTAGAGGTCGTATTGAATGTTCTCGTGGATGGGGGACGGTCGGTGCACGCTGAGCTGCCATAGACCCGTGATGCCGGGAATCGCTGTGAGTCGCTGGCGCGCGCGCACGTCATAGCGATCCACGATGAAAGGCATTTCCGGCCGCGGCCCCACCAGCGACATATCGCCCAGAAGCACGTTGACCAATTGCGGAAGCTCGTCGAGACTGGTTCGCCTCAAAAGCTTTCCCACGCGGGTAATCCGCTTGTCTTTTGCGCTTGTCGGGGACACATCGTATTCCGCCACGCCCCGGTACATGGATCGAAATTTGTAGATGCTGAAGAGCTTTCCGTTGAGCCCGACTCTTTTTTGAATAAAGAGCGCCGAGCCGCGCGAATCCAGCCGTATAAGCAACGCGATGAGGAGAAGCAGGGGCGCAAACGCCAACAGAAGCAAGGCCGAGACCAGGAGGTCCACCGCGCGCTTGGCGATTTGAACCTGGTTTCGCTTTGCGGGACGGTCGATCGAGAGGGGCCGAAGAGCCGCTGGTTCGATAGGTTCAATCCATTCGTCTTCTGGAAGCGCCGAATCTGGAATCCGCGCAACACGCATCTTCGCGCGCTCAACCCCGTAGCCTCTGCGGCTCAACACCCGCATCGTTGCAAGCAAAATCTGTTTTTCGACGATGAGCGCCAGGGGAACCAGAAGTGCAGCGAGGCCTAGCAATCGATCAAAAAGCGGCGTGCCCGACAGCAGGCTGAAACACAGCGGCAGTGCGAAGAGCCGGGACGAAATCCGAAGGACGCGTTCCGTTTCGCGGATTTGCAACGGACTTCCGCCGCCGCGATAGGCTCCCTCTGCCCGCATGAGAAACAGAACAAGCAAGCCAGCCACGATGCTGCCACTCATCCCCAGGAGCCCCGGCCATTGCATGCGGTGGCCGTTCTCATTCAGCGGAAAACAGAGTAAAGAAGCAAACACGCCGGCGCATGTGAAGAAATCCGCGCCCATTTCTGCGAAAGTTACCATGCTTCGAAAGGCCTTTCGCGAAGGGGCCCGGCTCTCTGCGGGAGAGGCTGCGGCAAGATCTGGGCAAATGTTCTGCGCAAAGGAATCAGATGCGGCCATGGTGGATTCTCCTGTTGCGCAAAATGCCGAAGTCCTCGCGTACCGTCATAGAGCCTGCCTTCCTGCAGCCGCCAAGAGTGAGGAGAGGGAGACAGGACGGAACCTCCCGAGCGAATGGGATTTGATGAGCAGGTGATACAGCGTGATGTATTGCTCCGCAAGGACTCCCGCGGATAATTGCGGCAAGGTTACCGCGCTCTTGCGTGGCGCGTGCAGGGTTTCCACGATGGCCTTGGCCAATCCTTCTTCCCCATCCTTGAGAGGTACGAAGCGGCAATGTTCGCCGCCAATTTCGCGGTGTGCGGGGATGTCAGAGCAAACCACTTTGCAACCAGCAAGCAGAGCCTCGGCGATGGGCAAACCGAACCCTTCCGTGCTGGACGGTGCAACCAGGGCGTCACAATTGGCATAACACCACTGAAGCTGTGGTTCACTGAGGCCGGTCAGAAAATGGATTTTGTTCTCCAAGCCGTGCTCCGCTCGAAGTCGATTCAGCTGTGACGTCTCGGGTCCCGGAATCCCGACCACCAACAGCTTTGACTTCGAATCGATTTGGTCACGCCTTAGAAGGGCGGCAAAGCTGCGCAGCAGGAGGGCGACATTCTTGTTGCGGCGATGCTGCGCAACGCAGAGCAGAAATGGCTCTCCGCGCCAACCGGGAATCGCGACCGGTGCGGCGCCGGGCGGTGTCGCTTGAACGCAGTTATAAATGCAGACCGATTTGTCCCATGCGCTCGCCGCTGCATACTGCTTCAGGCGGCTATGCGTTGTCTCCGACACGCAGGCAATGGCATCCACCTGGCGCAGGCATTGCCGCAACACGAAGCGATTAAAAATGAACTTGGGGAACCCGAAATTGCGTGGGACTTCGTACGGATACAGATCATGCAGCGTGACGACTGTGGGACATGCGAATGCCATCGCACGAATCGGCATTGGGTAGGACAAGTGCACCAGATCGGCATTCAGTGAAGCCGCGAATGCAGGGAGACGGTGATAGTACCAGCGATTACGGCCGAGCGAAGTCCGGCTCATTTCTGCTTCGTGAATCGAGAGCCTCTCGTCGGTGCCGAGCGAGGCAGCCTTCACGAGTTCCCGCTGCCACGGAGCGACCACCAGGTGAACCATCTCAACCTGGGGATGCAGCAACAGACAGCGCACAACATTGAAGGCGTGGCGCTGAATGCCGGACATTTCAGGGGAAAACGAGGCTGCTGCGATCAGGACTTTCATGGCTTGGAAGCCTCCTGAATCTCGCATGCAATCACTCCGGGGAGGCCGCGATTGGTATCGGCGCGCTCCGGCTTTAACCGGTGCAGCAACGGAACATAGAGCAATAGCGCGGAGATCCCGTAGAGAACGCGGCAGGCGACCAACCCGCGCAGGCCGTTGCGGTGAATCAAATACGCCATCATCAGCAGCATTGCCGCCCTGGCGGAAAGATTGAGCAATGCCACGACGCGAAACTGCCCGAGTGCCAACATGGCATACGTTCCAGTGACACTGAGGCCCATCATTGTGGTCCCCAGCGCGATGAGGGGAAGAATCGCCGCTGCTTCATGCGCGATGGCCGCACCGGCCCACAGTCGAATCAAACGTTCCCCGAAGAGCAACAACAGCGATGCCCCGCCGGCGACGAGCAGCGCATTGCAGCAAAACGCCTGGAACAGGGTTCGCTTGAGCGCTGCAGTCGAAAGGACCCCGATGCGACCGGACAAATAGGGGAAGAGGAACTGAAGACCGGAAGCGGTGAGTCCGAAGATGGGTTGCGCAAATTGGACGCACAACGAATACGGCGCCACGGCCGCGGCCCCGAGCGAAACACCAAGGAGAACGCGGTCGAATTGGCCGAAGATAACCGTGCCCAGCGCCTGAATCCAGGTAAAGACGCCAAAGCCAAGCAAAATGCGCGTCTCGTGCGGTTGAAAAACCGGCCAGAGTGCAGCATGTCCTAAGAGCTTGCGTGCCTGAAGAAACTGCATCCAGGTTCCGCCCATCAAAAACACCGCGGTTACCACCAGGATGCTGACGGTGCGTTGTCCCAGCAGGACGAGCGCAGCTGCTGATCCCAGGGTGAACCAGCGAACCGCGGTGTTGATCTGCACGCTCTGCCGGTATTGCTCAAACGCACGTTGTGTGCTGACACAGACACTCTCGATTGCGCGCACCAGGATCAAAACGCTGGCGATCCAAAACGCAATCAGGCACTCGTGCAGACGATCGGGATGCGACACGGTGACGCTGCGGGCAGCCAGGGGAGCGGCGAACGCTACACCTGCGGCAAGCAGCGAACCCAGCACCAGGTTGATGCCCAA
This sequence comes from uncultured Acidobacteriaceae bacterium, assembly GCA_963798035.1. Taxonomy (GTDB): domain Bacteria; phylum Acidobacteriota; class Terriglobia; order Terriglobales; family Acidobacteriaceae; genus Telmatobacter. Next base: position 204,551 of record CAWCRW010000002.1, read on the forward strand.
CATACTGCGTACCGCGTGCACCATGGAATCCACGGCGCCTGTTCCGCGAAGACGAGCGACCCGCTGCATGTTGGCATCGGTAAATCCGGAGGCCACGATGCCCCCCGTGCTGACGACTGCGGTAGCGATCGTCCACAGGCCGTAATCGTAGGCTCCCAGCTTGTGCAAGACGATGGGAGCGACGACGAGCATCGCGAGCGGATACGAGGCATAGTCGAGAACGCCATAGGCTGCATTGGTGAGGTGCCTTCTCATGCCGCGCCTCGCTTCCTCAGCACGATCGAACGCCCCCTTTCGCGCAGGACAGCGAAGACCTCGGAGCCAAGCAGCTTGCGCGGATCGTCCGGGTCCATCTTCGACCAAGAGGCGCAAGCCAGGATCCACGTGGATGTGAGTCCAAGGCAGGCCGCCGTCAGGAACGCGATCAAGAGCAAGCGCGGAGGAAATGATTTTTTCTCCGGCACGCCGGGCGGGTCGATCACGCTGACAACCGGGATGTCCTTGGCTTCTTCAATGCGAGCCATTTCATACTGCTGGGTGAGTAGTTCAAACACCGTTTCCTGAACTCGGACGCGGCGATACAGATCGGCGTATGGAACCGCCAGCCGCGGAAGCTGGCGCAACTGCGGATAGAGCGAAGACGAATCGGCCCCGCGCTTCGCGTCTGTTGCCGGGGCGAGGGACGTTTCCGAGGCCGGTGCGGCCGATGATCCTGCCATCTTCTCCAACTCGTGCTGGAGAGAGTTGATGCGCGCTTCGGTCTCGCGTACGCGCACATTGCTGTCGCCATAGATCTGACGCAGCGATTGCAATCCGGACTGCGCAACCAGCAGTTCTCCTTGAACCCGGGCGCCTGCATCGACCATGGCACGCGTTTGTTCCTTGATATCAATCGTGCTGTTCTTGCTGGAGAATTCGCTCAGGTCAATCTCCGCCTGTTCCAGATCCTGTTGGACCGAATTCAGGCGCTGCTCGATGAAGATGCGCTCACGGTGCGCAGTCGATGTTGTAGTGTGGTTGACCAGCTTATTCAGTTCGTCCAGATAGGCCTGGGCAAGGTCGCGGGCGCGTGTCGGACTATTGTCCTGCACCTCAAGGGTGATGACGCCGCTCTTCTTGTCGTCGCTGATCGTGGTTCGACGGGCAAGATGCTTCGCAGCGTCCACGCGGTAGCGGCTGTGGTACAGGTGTTGCAGATCGAATCGGTCGATAAGGTGGCCGCTGATCGTTCCGCTGTGCAGCAAATCAATCAGAAGGGCCGTGGTGGAGTGCCCGCCGAGAAGATCGCCCGCCAGTGTTCCGATGGCTCCCAGGCCCCCCGTGCGTGAGGCAAGTGCAGCCAGCATCATGGCGCCGGTGCTCTGTTGCTCGGGCGGCATGATGCGGGCAACAGCCTTGTAGCGCTTGGGTATCACGAATGCGATGACAGAGCTTGCAAGGAGAGCGATCGCCGCCACGCGCAGCAGCAGCCTGCGGCGGTTCCAAAGCAGCGTGGCGCGGATCACCCAAAGCGGCTGCTCGGCCGTGAACTCTTCTTCGATCCGATGAACAGGCGCGGAAACCAATGCGGTCGTCATGCGGCTCACAGGCCCGCCACAGCGGCGGTAATTGCAATGGACGAAGCAATCTGTGCTGTGCTCAGTAGATTTCTCCACAAGAAAGAGGAGCCGATAATCTTCTGCGGAACCACTACGACATCGCCGGGATTGAGCTTGATCGAGAGCACATCGCCCTCCAGCCATCCACCGGAGTGGCGGCCAATGACCGAACCATTGGCGCGAATGACAAAGATTTCTTTCCGATTTGCGGCAGTGTTCGTGCCACCCGCGCGGCCCAGGTACCATCCGGCGGTCTTTCCGGGGGCAAACGTCAGCGCGGTTGCGTTGTAGACCTGCCCGCTCACGAGCACGAAACCGGGCTGCTTGGGTACGGTCAGCACGTCACCGGAGCGCAGTTCGATATCCGCCGGCGTATTCGCCCACGACTCAATATCCGCGCTGATGTGAATGACCATGCGTCCCGTAGGAGGGTGGCTCTTAAGATCGGCGAGCACCTGGTCCTGCTGCGCCTTGATCAGCTGCAGGGTCGCGCTTGAGTCTCCGCCACTGACGTTGGGCGAAAGCCGCGCAGCCGCGGAGTTCGTCTCGATCTGGCGAATCAACTCTTCCCGGCTCTTTTGCTCGAGTTCGCGAACCTGGTCCCGCACCAGTACCGCTCCCATCGGATAGGCGGCCGGCAAAAAGCCCCCAGCGCGCCGTAAGACGGAACTGAGCCGTTCGCCATCCTTGAAGCCATAGTTGCCGGGGTACCTCACCTGGCCATCAATCGTGATCGACTCACCGATGTCGTTCCAGCCGGTAATCTGGTGAACTGACAGAATGTCGCCGGGCTTGAGAGCAGCATCCGCGCTTGCGTCGCTCCCGCTGACTGCCGCGCCGATCCGGATTGTCTCCAGTTTCTCTGCCACCTGGCTGCCGTTGACGATGTCGTAGCTGGTCAGGTCCGCGCGCTCCACCAGGGCGTCGCGCTTGAATCCACCCGCCATGCGCACAAGCTGCGCAGCGGTCATTCCTCTGGACAACGGATACGAACCGGGGCGCAACACCTCGCCGAGAACGCTCACCTTTGGCGCGTCGATCTCATAGCGGCCAAAGATCCGGATTGTATCGAACGGTTGCAGATCGATGTTTGCGTTTCCGATCAATACGTCCGGAACATTGAATTCGAGGGTCTCGGCATGCAGGTCGGGAGATGTGAGACGGACAATCTCGCCATGGACGGCCGGCTCGGGAAGCAAATCGCGCGCGCTGCGCAATACGTCGCTCAAACGCATGCCGTCTCGGTAGGACAGTCGGCCTGGACGCACGACGTGACCCTCAAGATAAACCGCGCGTTCGCTGTAAGGCAGGATGGGCTCGACATGAATACGGTCTCCGTCCATCACCAGGAATTTGCTGATTGCGTCGCGGTTCGACTGCAGTGCCGGATCGTCCGCGACCGGCAGAGTGACAGTTTCCCGCCGGCGGTTCGCATCGATCCGCTCGATGGTGATGTGATCCAGAGACGCAGCCGGCGTAAATCCGCCTGCCTCCTCAATCAACGAGGCGAGCGTCGTTTCGCCCGGCTTCAATTCGTAGATCGCCGGGCGCTTGACCGCACCCGAGACTGCAACCTGGGCACCCGCTGGGGGAATTTGCAGCGTGTCCCCGCTTTCGAAACGAAGGCCGCTGGTGCGCATGCCGCGCAGCAGGAAATCATAAAGATCGACTGTCTCGATCAGTTGGCCGCCGCGGAGGTGATGGGCCACGCGCAGAGATCCAACCGCCGTGGGCCCGCCAGCCGCATAGAGCGCACTCAACGGAGTCGCCAATGAACTGATGTCGTAGCCGCCCGGGCGCTGCACATCGCCAACCACGTACACACGCACCGAATGCAGGCGCGCCACGGTCACCGCAACCTGCACACTTCGATACTGCGGCTGAAGTGCGCCTTCGATCCGATGTTGCGCTCGATCGAGCGAGAGCCCCGCAACCTCAAGGGAGCCGGCTTCCGGCAAGAGGATGCGGCCATCGCGGCCAATCACGCGCGTGATGCTTTGTGTAGTGCCGCCCCAAAGGTCAACCTGGAGCGTGTCTCCGGGACCGAGAACGTAGTCCGGTCCCAGGGGCACGTCGAGCTGCGCGTCATTCCCAGCTGCGGTATGCGCGCTGAGGCCCGGATTTCGATTCACAAAAACGTCGGAACCGAAGCGCTTGAGCGGCGCGGCGTTGTCCGGAATTTGCGCATAAACATCGCGCATGGAACGGAGATTGTAGGGCGCCGGACTATGGAGTACCTGGGGCGTATCCGTTGACAGGTTGCCATGCTCTTTGCCGCGCGTCCCTGTGGGGCCATTCTGTGCCGAGGCGGAATTCATTTCGCCGAATGCGCCTGGCAGGCTCGTTTCATTTTCGCCTTGGGGTCTTGCGGGCAGGCCTCCCGCCAAGCGTGGCGAAGCCAACATACCCTGATCGCTTGCCGTCTGCGATGGAAGAGCACCAACTGCATTGTCGGCGCCCCCAGATTCGCCCGCCGCAAGATCCTCATCGGTCACATATCCGCGCGCGCGAAGAAATGTAGTGAGGCTCATGCGCAGATTCGCGTTTCCTGCGATCTGGCTGTAGAGCATCTGATCCGTAATGTCATTTGCGTCGATTTGCGTGCCTTGTTCCGACAGCCGATCTGCGACCTGCGATTTCAACTCCACCACAAGATCCGGGTTGTTTTGGAGAAGACGGATTATCTGTTCAGCCGAGAGGAGCGGCTGCATTCCCAAACAGGAAGCGCACGGGACAGAATCACTCTCCTGGCGCTGGGCTGCCCCGCCGGCTGCAAGCGTCGGATCCGCAAGTCCCGTCTGGCTTCCCGCCTGTTGCGCATCGTTCTCCGCGGAAGGGTCGGAAGGTGAGGGAATTGGCGACTGCGCTTTCGTCGCGGCGATGCCGGAGAAGACCAGGACTGCCGCACCGCCCAGCAGGGCTCGGAAGAGGCGTCTCCGGCGTTCGCGCTTGGGATGCGTGCCGTTCATTTGAGTGGGGATGGCAGTCAAGCTCATGAGTCGGTTTCTACATTCATCACCGTACCGACACCCTCCATCGCATATGTCATGCGGCAGTCAGAGAATTGTCATTCCTTTGTTGGCGGGACTGACGGAAGCGGAAGTAGAGGCGATGTATTGCTTCAAGCGGAATTCCCAGCGCGGCAATTCCCACGCGTAGCGAAGACCCTCTACGAAATGAAAGCGCAGCCGCAGCGTAAGGAAGCGAAGTTGAATCCAATAACGACTTATGCGTCGCCGCAGTCCTTCCCGTGCGGTGCCGCGCACAATGAGCGGGGGCAGACGCACGGGGATCAAACTTCGCTGCACAGAACGCCGCGCAGGAACTCCTTGTTTTTCGACCTCCGCCTGCAGAAGCAGATACAGTTTGTTTCCAGGAATGTGGCCCAAGGCGCAACGCCAGCCGTACATCTCCACCCAGAGACGCGCCGATGGGGGGAGACGATCCACGGTCCAATTCAGAAAAGAATCGGGGGCGCATTCCCCCACGAGTTGCGAGAGAAGAAGCGTCACGACACCAAGCCCCCAACCCGCCAGGGGACTCTCCGCCGCTCTCAATCGAACTTCATGCCAGAAGGCATCATTGCCGCGGCGAGAAAGGATATGGCGTTGGAATTCGAGCAAGTGCGAAGCGCGATAGAATTCGCTGCAGACGTGCTTGTATAGGTGCAAGCCTTGTCCCAGAAACAAATCGACGGGGGACAAGACCGGCAGCCTTTGATTACCAATCATGCGAAGCTCTCGGGAAGCAAGCAGCGACGGCTTTCCCTTGCTGCGAATCTCGGCATGCAGCTCCACGGCCCGGAATGGCGAATCCTTGTAAAGGTCCTTCAACGATGCAGAAGGGACAGCATGCGTCTTGAATTCCCAACTGCGGCCGCTTACGGCATGCAGGTAATATCCTCTTTGCTCCAGAATTCGGCGGGCCGGCGCGATGTCAGCTTCCGCAACGAGAAAGTCGACATCTAGCTGTGAGCGCAATTCTGGTTTCGGAAGCGATGAGGGCCATAGCGAAATCCCTTTCAAGAGGGCATGAGAAAGGCCGGCCTGTTCAAACTCCTCGTGCAGGGCCCCTGATTCAGCGATCATGCCGCGCATGCGCGTAGTGTTATCGGCTAGATTCTGTTGCAAACGCGCCTGCACATGTGAAGGCAACAGTCCCTGCCATTGCAGTTCCGTGAGCCGATCGAGAAAATAAAGCGCCAGGCCGCTGATATCAAGCCAATGCAGCAAACGGCTCCACTCACGCTCTGAAAGCAGGGAGAGGCGCAGGGATTGCTCTGAAGAGGGACTGAAGAAGATCTGCAGCACCGCATGGTGAAGCTGCTGCTCCTTCGTCAAGGACAGGTCCGTAGCACCGGTTTTGCAAATGGGCATGCAGGTCAGATTCAAAGATCTCCGCGTGTCTTTCATCGTCGCTGTAGAAACGCGACGAAGCTCATCTCACCGTAACGATCCGCTCGTCAGTCGTTGTCATCGCGAAGTCAGGCGTTTGTCATCGCTTTGTCGTGTGCCGCGATGCGAAGTTGTGCTGCATTTCTCCGCAACACCAACTGCCGCGCAGATGACAAACAATTGACAAAGAGCAGACGATCGGGAGACACCTCGCAGGAGACGCATGGCTAGAGTGATTTCCATGCCGCGTTGTTTTCTCGAATCGTTGTTTCTCAAGACTGCACACTTCTCGAACGTGTGCCTCTTCGCGTTGGCCGTGCTTTGGGGTGTGGCCCGCGCAACTGCACAGGATGCCCCCCTCTTGTCGGGCGGCGTCGGATTTCTAACCAGCACCAATGCGGGCAACACAAACTATCTCCCAATCATCGAGCCGCTGCTGGCCGCGCCCATTGGCCAGCATGTTCTTGTCGAGTCACGCGCAGCCCTGCTGGAAACATTCGCGCCGGGCACAAATGGTCAACCAGGCTATGGCCATTCCAGTTTCGTCGGTCTCACTTACTTGCAGGGGGACTATCTCGCTTCGCGCCATGTTACGGTTGTGGGTGGAAGCTTCCTGATTCCGTTTGCGACTTATAACGAGCGTCTGTCCCCGATATGGATCGGGAATTTTCAGGATGGCCCGCTGAGTGCAAACCTCGGGCTTATGTCGACGGGCACCGGTCTTGGCGGAATGCTGCGAGGGTCTGCGATTGCGACCTCGCGGTATTCGATCGACTACACCGGATACTTCTCCGCAAGAAGCGCAAACAAGGAGTTCAACGCCGATCGCTCCGCGGGCGGTCGCGCCAACTTGTACCTTCCGGGAGAGCATCTCGAAGTCGGCTTTTCGTATGGCCGGCTGCTCCAAGGTTCACACGAGAACTTCTACGGCACGCACGTCTGGTGGGAACCGAAAGATGCGGGACTGCGGCTGCGCTCAGAATTTGCACGAGGCCAACATGCAGAGGGGTACTGGGTCGAAGCCGACTACCGCACCCAGGCGTTCGGCGGCCTCGATAGTTGGGTGGGGCGGATCGAGCCCGTCTTTCGTATCCAACAGACCTTCCGCCGCGACAACATAGCCAGTGATGGGCTACCTGCACAGGATACACAGCGCGCCGATTTCGGACTCGACTATAACCTGCCGCATAACACCAGGATACTTACGAGTTATGCACGACAATTCTCCGCGAGCAATAACCACAATGTTTGGGAGACAGGAATCGTCTACCGGTTTCTCTTCCCAGCATGGAAAGGAAGGTCCCGATGAGGCGCACCCCCCTCTTCGTCTGTGTCCTCGCGCTTGTCGCTGTTTTCGCGCCGGTGCTCTATGCGGTCCAACTCGCAGCGCAAAACACTTCATCCTCTATGCCGGACAAGCCAAGGCAGGTTCCAAAGAGGCCGGCGAATGCTTTAGTGGGCGGCGAGCAAATCTTTCAGAGCAATTGCGCTCGCTGTCACGCGGTCCCCGAAGGATTCTCCCCGAGAATCTCTGGGACTATCCTGCGCCATATGCGCGTGCGAGCCAATCTCAGCCAGCATGACGAGCGGGAGCTGCTTCACTTTTTCAATCCGTAGCCGGGCAACTGCAACAGACCCAATGCCGGAGTTCATCGCCAGCGCGCGAACTACCCATTGGGTCCCGGGACGGCAGATAGTTCTTGGAGACTCACATGAAAATGAAGCGAGCTCTGGTTTGCGGTGCAGGTGGCTTTATTGGAACCCACCTGGTGCGGCGGCTCAAACACGAAGGCTTCTGGGTCCGCGGAGTCGATCTGAAACTCCCCGAGTTTAGCGCTTCCCCAGCCGACAGCTTTGTCGTATGCGACCTGCGCCGTGCATCGGCGTGGCGCGATATCCTTGACACGCCCTTCGACGAGGCTTACCAGCTCGCGGCCGATATGGGAGGCGCCGGATACCTTTTTACAGGCGAGCACGACGCCCGCGTCATGCATAACTCGGCCATGATTAATCTACACATGGCTCATTGCGCCGTGGAGAAAGAGATCGGCAAGGTTTTCTATTCTTCCTCGGCCTGTATGTATCCCGCCTACAACCAAACCGATCCCGAGCATCCGGATTGCAAGGAGTCGAGTGCGTACCCCGCGGAGCCAGACAGCGAGTACGGGTGGGAGAAGTTGTTCAGCGAAAGGCTCTATCTCGCCTTTCGCAGAAATCACGGCCTCGACGTGCGCATTGCGCGTTTTCACAATATCTTCGGTCCCGAAGGTACGTGGTGCGGAGGCCGCGAAAAGGCTCCGGCAGCTTTGTGCCGCAAGGTGGCGGAGGAGCCCGACGGCGGTGAGATTGAGATTTGGGGCGATGGCAAACAGACCCGTTCGTTCCTGTTTGTCGATGAATGCCTGGAAGGAATCCGCCGCCTGATGAATTCCGGCACGTTTTATGGTCCTGTCAACCTCGGCTCCGAAGAGATGATCACGCTCGACGCGATCGCAAGGATGACCATGGACATCGCCGGCAAGAATCTCCGCATCCGCCATGTGCCCGGACCCACGGGTGTCCGCGGCCGCACGTCCGACAATCAACTTATCCGCGCCGAGCTCGGCTGGGCGCCATCCCGCCCGCTGCAGGAAGGGCTTGCCGTCACCTATCGTTGGATCTCCGCGCAGGTGAAAGAGAAGACAAGCGACGCAGCACTGGCGATTCCCACTTCCGTCTAAGCGGAGGGCGCGGCAACGCGAGTAGCCCCACAGCCGGCGTTGATGCACATATAAACAATGAGCCCGTGACAAGGCGCAACATCGCGATCGCGCCTTCTTCGGAACACACCTGTCTCTCGTCTATGCGTTCACGGTAGGATTGGATGGCGCGGTACGCAGCAGCGGAGCGATGAAGATCAGAAACAGCAGCGCGATTGAAACCCCGGCTGCGGCAAGTCCTAAGAGAACCGTCGGGTAGCCAAACCGCGTGAACAGAATGCCCGCCCCGGCGGTGGCGATTGAACCCACAAGAGCATTGCAGAAGAGAGTCATTGCCGCGGCATTGCTTCGCTCGCGATCGGGAGTTTCGTTCATCAGCAGGTTATAGAGGCTCGGAGAACTCATCCACTGCGCCGCCGAGTAGACCAGGTAAAGCGTGATGGCGAAAGTCCCGCTTCTTGCTCCACCCAGGCAGCCTAGCAGTACCGCCGCGACTGCTTGAGTCACCGCGATGCCTTTCACCAAACCCAGCAGGCGAGTCACAATCGGAGAAAGAAGACCGGCACAGAGCTGGATTCCCTGAGCGAAGGAGAAGACCAGTCCCACGTGCTCCATAGGCACATGAAGGTCGCGCGAAAGATAGATGTTGGCGAAAGGAGTAAATGCGGCCAGCACTGCGGACCAGAGCGCCATGAGCGGAAGATAGCGCAAGAGGAACGGACTGGGAGTCCATTTCCGCAGCGACCAGCCGCGTCGCCGGGAGAAGTCGATTGCAGGCTGGTGGTGAACCTCCGGCGGTATCCGCAGGCGAAATACGGGAAACAGTCCAACCAAAACAAGCGCACACGCAACCAGCAGGATCAGCTCCTTGACCAATGCGGCCTGCATCGCGATCCCCATTAACCCGAGCCAGCGACGCAGATAGCCGCATATAACCCCGCCCAGCATGCTGGTGCCCACACTGGCTGAAAAAATAAGACTGAATGCCGAGGAGCGATTGCTTTCCTTTGTGAGACGCGCGATTGCAGGAAGAAAACAGACGCCCCATGCGGACATGATAAGACCTGTCAAAAACGCCAGCGTAATCTGGGCCGGCTCCCATATCCACAGCACACGCGCCGAATTTACAAGAGGGGCGGCGACGAAGAGGATGGCCATCAGCGGCCGCACGCCGATTTTGCTTGCCAGTGCGCCGGCGGGAAGAGTTCCCACCAGGGACCCGAGAGTCAACGCGCCGCCGATCAATCCGATGGAACGGTCGTTGAAGCCGCAATCGAGCAAATACAAGTTAAAGAGAAAGAAGTAGACCGAGAAGCCGGCATCGAAGAAGAACGCGGCGAAAAAGAAAACCCAGTAACCACGGCCGAGGTTCTGTTCTTTGATCCACGAGGCAGGATTGCTCCAAAACGGGGGCGGCTTCTCTTGAGTTCTTTCAGCAAACGATTGCGCACCCATCATTGCCCTTCTTGCACCAGAGTTTGCAGCCGCTCGATCGCGCGATCCAGATCGGTATAGCGAAGCTCGACAACCTCGGCATTCAAGAGCCGCTCAATGGTCTGGTACTGCACGAGGCGCGCGTTCAACGGTGCGTAAAGCACCTGGCGCATCGATGTGCGGGCAGCATCCTTGCTATACGGAACAATCTCCGGTGGTCCGCTCCAGCGGCGATTCAGAAAGACCACAAAATCTGCGTGGGTCGTCTCCGCACATTGAATTCCTGTCAACTGCACGGTGGGTAACTCTACGGACGGCTTGCCGGCGGACCTGGGCGTGATCTCCAATCCATCGAGTTCAGGAAACAACTCGGCCGCGCTTGGTCTGAAACGAACGAGGTGACTGTTGCCGATCACCATTCGCGAATCGTCATCATTCATCAAGAAGGTCGCGTCGTCGCTAAGATACGTCCACCCGGCGCGCGCACAGGCATAGGACAATGTAGACTTGCCCGCGCCGGAGTCGCCGCATAGCAGGACACCGCGATTCTTCCACGCGACACAACCGGCATGAACCGGGGTCATGTAACGCGTCGCGGTACAGGATGCCGGAATACACAGCAGAAAATATTGTGCGTACAGCGGGTAGCGAAGCGTATTCTCGCTGATCACGAGCTGCGAATGACAACGATCGATGTCGACAACGCAGTAATTGTCAGGATCTGCAGCGGCAATGAAGAAGGACGACATCACCCGATAACTCGGCGCCGGCGGACACTCGCTCGAATTGCCTTGAGTGACCTGCACATCGGCACGAATAATTTCCGTATCATGCCGTGGCTTGAATTTCCCCCAAAGTTGTCCGCACTGCGTTAACACTTCCTGTGAGTTTGTCCTCACCAGCAAGGGAAATCCCCAAGGGTAGAAGATCGTCTCCAGCGTAAGCTCCGGACCTTCTAACTGGTGCCGCGGCAAACCCGGCACTTGTGAAGCTTCGCGGTTGTAAGTGAACGCATCGGTGGCCGCCATCGTTTGTCTCCGTGAAAAGCAAATTCCGCGTTGCACTGGACGCTCATGCGCGGTGCGGAGTTAAGGATCAAAAAAGGATCTTGCCGGCAAACTGGATGATGCGCGGATTGGCAATCGTTCCCGTAATCAGGCCAAAGGTAGGGCTGGCAATCGGATTCGCAAGGGTAGGGTCGGTATAACCGAGGCTCGTATTCGGATTGCCGAACTGCGGCGTATTCGTCAGGTTGAAGAACTCCGCCCGGAAATGGAAGCTGCGATTTTCTTTAATGGGGAAGGCTCTTTCGATTGCCATATCGAGGTTGTGCTGGCCGGGCCCGCGCACAAAGCCAACGCCGCTGTTGCCAAAGTCCTGGTCGGCGAGACTGGTTCCAAAGGGAGCTTCGGGCGCGCGCGTGAACGCCGCTGGATCCAGGTAACCATTGATGACGCGCGAGAAGAGCGAGCCCCGTGTTGTGGGATTGCTCCCCGTCCGCTCTGCCCGAACCTCGCCGGGAATCAAGCCATAAACTGAACCCGCGTTGGTGTCAAAGACGCTGAGAGGAATCCCCGCCTGAATGACGGCGATGCCGGAAAACTCCCAGTCGTTGAGCGCCGTGCGTGCCAGCAGGGGAGCCGAACCAAGTCTTGGCGTCCGCCAGGTAAAGTTCGCTACAAATCTCTGATCGCGGTCGGTCCCTGCAGGCCCATAGGACGCGTGTCGAAGATCGTGCTGGTTATTTGTAGGAAGCTGCAGTTCAAAAAGGTCGGTGCCTACTTCTCCATTCACCTCGTCCAGGTTCTTTGACCAGGTATAACTTGCCTGCAGTTGCAAGTTATGACTCATCCGCTTTGTAACTTCAGTCTGCAGGGCATTGTAGTTCGCCACAAAACTCGAATCGGTGTAGAGCGAACCCTGGCTTATCCCCTGGATCGGCATCCGGGCGCTTACATTGGCGATCGAATTCCCCGTCTGGCCATTGATCGGATTGAGAGGACTTGCGAGCGCTGCCTGATCAAACTCGACCTGGCCGGACCGATGCGTCGATTGCGTTCCGATGTAACCCACATCCAGCAAATAACCGTGTCCGAGGGAAGACTGAACATTCAGGTTGTACTCCTGCGTTCGGCTATCCAGGAGGTTCGGATTCGTAGCTTCAATAAATGGAGTCGAAGTGGAGGTGCGCGGCATATACACCGGGAAGCTGGAACCCTGCGGCACCTGGGGAACAAAGGGACTTTGCAATGTAGCCGTCGCGTTTGGAGCTCCGGAAACGATCTGTGTCAGAGTGAAGGGGGGATCATTGATGATTTGCTCGGCGATCGTAGCCGCATGACGGTCGTAGTAGATGCCGTAGCCTCCGCGCACCACCGCAATCGGCCTACTCGTGACCTGCCATACAAAACCTGCGCGCGGTGAAATGTCGCCATAGGGCGTCCGATACAGGGTTGAGTACGATGTGCGGACCACGCCGGCCGGAATCGCTCCCTCGTAGTTCGAAGGCAGAGTAAAGCCGCTGAGGGTTCCGGCAGCGGGCGCGGGCCCGGTGGACGCGATATTGGGATTAAAGTTTGATAGCAGCCCGTGTGTGTCAACGGGCGCCCCGAAAGCCTCGTAACGCACTCCCGCATTGAGCGTCAGGCGTGGGGTGAGCTTTATATCATCCTGCACAAACCCGGCAACGTCGGTGTATCGCTCATTGCGACGGAAGTCGCCGGCGCCGGCAAAGCTGGTGGTGACATTGCTTAACCCTTGCGGGCTCCCATTTTGCGCTGCACTCTGTCCCAGCAGAAAGTCATCGAACGTGCCGATCTGCAACAGTCCGTCGGTTTCCTCGGGATCGTTCTGGTCGACTTGATGGCGCTTCAATTCGCCGCCCAGGCGCAGATTGTGCCGCCCATGCGTCCAGGCAGCGGTGTCCTGCCAGATAAACGAATTCGTCACCTGCCACATGGAAGGAGTGCCGGCGTCCCCGAGAATGAATCCGCCGACCTGCAGCCCCGGCGTATTCAGCGACGCCCCGGTCGCTCCAGTCGGCGTGCCGATCCCGATCGTCGCGGCAGTCAGTGGATTCTGCACCGTGGACGAGCCATAGAAGCGCATGTAGCCGAACCGTGCAACATTCACCAGGTTTGGATGGATCACGTGTGTGTCTGCCAGCGTGAACATGGTGTTTTCGTTCAAGAGCGTGGTTCCCCATCCAGGCACGTTGGCGGCGTTTGGAGAAAAGGCCTTGGTGGTGGGCGCATGCGAATCAAAGAACCGTGCCGCCAGCGAGTTTTTCGAATTGACGAACTGATCCATGTTGCCCGTGAACTGGTCCTCGCGGTAATGCGCGGGAATCGTGAACGTTGACTGCCCCAGCGGAACCTGGTCCGAGGCATCGGCGCCGGTGTTCGCAAGCGGCACCTGCGGGCTGGGCACGACATATTGTCCGTTTGGAAACTTGGCATTCAAAACCGCCAGCGCAACAGGATTGATGTTCGATCCGTCGCATGCCACCTGGACCCCGCCCGCCTGGGTAAAATAGCCCGTCGCTGGATTACCGGTGCTGTCGAGATGTCCAGCTGGACAGTACTGCGCGCCGAGTGTTGCTGCCGAACGATCCGCAGTCAGCAGAGGAAGAATCGTCTGTTGCGAATCGCCCAGGCCATTCACCTCAAGCAGGCCCTGGTATGCCCCAAAGAAGAAAGTCCGGTCCCGCACGATGGGTCCGCCCACGGCGCCGCCAAACTGGTTGTGCTTCAAAATTGCGCGCGGCTGTTGATCCTTCTTTGCAAAAAATTCGTTCGCGTTGAACGCCGTATTGCGCAGGAATTCCCAGGCGCTGCCATGAAAATTATTGGTGCCGCTCTTGCTGACGAGATCGACGTTGGCGCCCGACCCGCGTCCATACGCAGCATCGAAGTTTGCCGTTTGCACGCGAAATTCCTGAATGGTGTCCGGCGCGGGAATGGCCGTCCCTGCATCCGTTTCAGCGCCCGCAGCCGAGTTTTCGGCGAGATTATTGGCGTCGATGCCATTGAACTGTATGTTGTTCGCCAGCGGCGAGCCGCCATCCGAAGCCACATTCTGGGTTCCCGTTCCGAGCGTCGTAGCATTCGGAAGATCCACAACAACACCGGGAGAAAGGCCAAGAATTTGTGTGAAATTCCGATTCGAGAGCGGCAGCGACTGTACTGCCTCTTCATCGACCAGACCGCCCAGCGTCGAGCTTTGCAGTTCTGCGTTTTCAGCCGTAGCCTTTACTTGAATGCTCTGCCCTACGGCTGCCACCGCGAGCGAGATGTTTAAGGATGTCGTCTCACTCGCCGTAACCTGGATTTCATCCGAAGTGCTTTTGCCAAACCCCGCAGCATCGACCGTGACGACATACGAGCCTGCCGGCAGCAAAGGTATTTGGTAAAATCCCGCGTCCGTCGTGGTAACGGAGCGGGAGAGATGGGTTGCCTGGTTGACTGCTAGAACCGCGGCGTTTCTTACCGAGCGATTCGCCGGGTCATAGACAGAGCCGGAGATCGCGCCGGTGCCCGGCGTCTGCGCAAGGGCCGCACTGGCCAGCAGGAGGAACATCGCAGCATAGGCCGCGCCATGATATCGCAATAGGAGTGCCTTCATACTTTCTCTCATCAGTGGCATTTTGAATGGTTGCTACCCTGATGGTGAGTATGAGGAGAGTGTCAGCGCGAGTTGTTATCGATTTGTCACTTCTTTGTCCTGATGTTTGCGAACTGCCGGTGCCGATTTGCCGGCGAGAGTCACAGTTTCCGCGCATCGGCCTCGGGAAAGTCACGAGCCGCTTCGGGGGCTGGAATGGCAGACGGATCACCGGTTGCAAACAGGATGCGACGCGGTAGGTCGGCAATCGTGCCGAACTGAACTAGCGCGGGCTCTGCGCGGGTTTGGCGAAATGAAAGATGCATTCAACTTGGTGCGAGCCAGGATCTGCTTTGACGTCGTAGGTGGTGAGCACGGTTTGCATCCATTTCGCCAAAGTCTTGTCTTTTTTTTGTGCCAGCGCTGCGAAGTTCGCAACGTAGCCTTCGTCAAATACGTCGCCGGGTCCCATCTTCCAAGTGAGCTTGAACCTGGCGGCCATGGCCTCGGGGGTTCCGTCGAATTTCACCGAGGCCAGCCGATACTGTGAGCCCGGAACGATTTCGAGGTTGTAATTCACAACGTGAGCCGCTTCATTAAATGAAGGGTGTGAGACGACCGAGCAATCGAGATAGCCATTCGCGTGGTATGCGTCGCGAACCGCCAGGAGAAATAGATCGAGGGGCCGTCCCGAACCAGTCTGGTATCTGGAGAGGATTTTCTGAACATCGGCGCGCGCCACCAGCGTGCCCGCCGGTAAGTCGATGGTTCCAAGTTTGTAGATTCCGCCTTCCTTGATCGTGACCGTGTAAGGAATCTCGACCAACTGATCGCCGACGAGGAGAGGATCAACCTGCGTAACATCGACCTGGACGGCTGCATAACCCTGGTCTTTGTAGAGGTCTTCAAACGCGTGCTGAAGACCAAGCGCAGTGTTCTCCGTGTCGAAGCCGTTTCCGGTTTGCCCGCTGGCCAGCAGGCTGGCCTTGGCTTGCATCGCAGGCGAGATGCCGGCGAGCTGGATGCGCCCGATATGCACTGCAGGCGAGACGACTGCGAAATTCATCGCCGTGAGCTTTTGCGGTCCGACGCCGCTGGTCAGGGTGGCTTTCACCGTGGCCTTCACGCCTTTGGCCGCCAGCATCTCTTCGAGCGCCTGCCGAATCCCGTCAAGCATCGAGCCGTTCGCCGGCAGCACGCCGCGATAA
This sequence comes from uncultured Acidobacteriaceae bacterium, assembly GCA_963798035.1. GTDB lineage: Bacteria > Acidobacteriota > Terriglobia > Terriglobales > Acidobacteriaceae > Telmatobacter. The sequence continues at coordinate 220,486 of CAWCRW010000002.1, forward strand.
AGCGGGAAGCGCTCGTGCATCTTTGCGTCGAGATCTTTGCCCGGAGTCAGGGGCACATTCTCCAGATGAGTGGGGAACAGGTGGCTCGAGGGCGTCAAAGTGAAAAGCAGCGTCTTGCTGTCGGAGCTGAACCTCACTTCGTCGAAGAGGCCCGTCTCGTTGAGCTGCCTGGCGTGAGCTTTCACTTCGCGGGGAGTGAGACGCGCGTCCGCCTTCAACCCGGAGGCCGCCAGCAACTCCTGTTGCGTGTATTGCGGCGCGCCTTGAAAGCGGATCGCTTTCGGCGGAACTCTTGTCTGCCCCAGCAACGGAAGAGAGCAAAGCAGAAGCAACGCTACGCTGAGTGCGCCGGACTGTTTGTTGTGCATGGTGCGCCAAGATTAGCAAATGGACATCGAAGCGGCCAGCGCGTTTTCTCGCGGCCGCCCTGTTTGTTCGACGGCTCTCTTTTGAGTCCGAAGAAGATTGGGAAGGGATCCGTGCGAAAAACCTTACTGAACGGCAGTCAGCGATCGGAGGAGCGCATCGACTTCAGCCCCGTTTGCGTCGCTGACCGCGAGATAGTCGAGGCCCCTCGCCTCTGCATCGATCAACTGAAAGCCATCCTGTGTGCGCCGATGCGAAATGCCGTTAACCAGCCTGGTTTGGCTCACAAAGACGGACGTCCGGTGCTTGTGAATCGAAAACAACAGCAGCGCTACCGGTTTTCCCTGCATGTAGACAAGATCCGCGCCAGTGAGGACAGTATCGGGAGGCAGCGCGTTCGGCTCGGGTAGATTGAAGCTGAACGGCAGCTTGCCCTCAAACCACGGCTTCACCGTGTGCCGGTCTGAGGAGGCAACCTCCGGCAGCGAACCGGCAGAAAGCGTAGCAAGATGCGCGTCGAGCACCTGCGAGGCGAGTGATTCGGAGGGACGCATCCATCTCCATGCCCCCAGGCCCAGCGCCACCACCAGCAACGCCGCAGCAGCTTGCAGAAGGACAGAACGCAGCGGAGTCCATTGGATTCGCGGTTTCTTCCCACTGCCGGCTTGCGCCCCAAGACGCGTCAGCATCGCAGGGGAAGGCACATTGCGCATGCCCGCCTGCTTGACCGCAGATTTCAACTGGTAAAGTCCAAGAACGCGCTTGGCGCATGCGTGACATTCGTTCAGGTGCGCATCCGCTGCGGCCATGTCGAGCGCTGCGAGTTCGCCGTCCACCATGGCGCCCATGGTTTCCGGTAGAAGGTGATCAGAACTCATGCTCCACCTCCGAAGGTCGGCTGCAGCAGTTGCCGCAGCGCTTGGCGTGCGCGGGCCAGCCTCGACATGACCGTGCCGATCGGCACGTCGAGAACGGCGGCGATCTCCCGGTATTTAAGCTCCTCCAGATCGCAAAGCAGGATCACTTCGCGCAACGGCGGCGGAAGCTCTTCCAGCGCTTTTTGCACCGCGGCAAAATTCTCTGATCGGATCGCGAAACTTTCCGGGCTTGATTCCGAATCGGCCACCTGCGTCGCATCCGGATGATCCTCAAGAAAGACGGTCCGATTGCTTGCCAGAGCGGTGCGCGAAGTCAGAAAAGTGTTCCTCAAAATGCGGAATACCCAGGCCTTGAAATTGGTCCCCGGCTCAAAGGAATCAAAAGCGCGAAGCGCCTTCGCGAGCGTCTCCTGCACCAGGTCCTCGGCTTCGGCCGTTTCGCGTACCAGCCAGCAGGCGTGGTTGTAAAGCGAGGGCAGAAGCGGAATCGCCAATTCCTGAAACCTGTCGGCGGCGCTTCGGCTCTGAACCATAATCGTGATCTTAGACGAACCACTCCGCATCGCGGCAGGCTGCTCGGGAAATGCGTCACGATGAATTGCCGGCGTCACTCTCAATCAAAACTTCGCAGCCCGCGTTTTATTCCATAGGCTGTGCATTTTTTTGTGGAAAGGCCCGCTGGAATAAATTCGCCCCTCCCCGGTTTTCCAGAGTGCAGGTATGCAACGCCTGCGAGGAGTGGGAAATGAAGAATGAGATTCTGAACAACGCAGCGGCCCCGAAGGCGGGCGACGGCATCGATCGCAGAAACTTTCTTTCGTGCATGGCATGGGCAGGAACCGGTCTCTTGTGGTCGATGGTGGGAGGCGTCCCCAGAGCTCGTCTGCTTGCCGAGTCCTCTCATGCCCGCGATTCGAAGCTCGGCCGCGTCGAGGACTTTACCTTCGTCCAGATCAGCGACAGCCACATCGGATTCAACAAAGGCGCCAACCCCGACGTCTCGGGCACACTTCGCACCGCCATCGAACGCGCCAACGCCACCGCGGCGGGAATGAAGTTTCCAGACTTCATGCTGCACACCGGCGACATCACGCAAAACTCGAAAGCGGAAGAATTCGACGCCGCCGTTGAACTCAACAAGAGTTTTCGCGGGGAGATCCATTATGTTCCCGGCGAGCACGACTTCGTTGACGATGGCGAGCAGTACAAGCAACGCTTCGGCAAGAGCACGCTCGGCAGTGGGTGGTACAGCTTTGACCACAAGGGCGTTCATTTCGTGGGTTTGAACAACTGCGTTCAGGTGGACTCTATGGGCCACATTGGCGCAGAACAGCTGGCCTGGCTCAAATCCGATCTCGCTGATCTCAGCGCATCCGCCCCCGTCGTCGTCTTCGCCCATATTCCTCTCTGGACGGTCTACGAGCAGTGGGGGTGGAGTACGTCGGACGCAGTCGAAGCTCTTGCTTTGCTCAAGCGTTTCGGCTCCGTCACGGTTCTCAATGGCCACATCCATCAGGTGATGCAGAAGGTTGAAGGCAACATCTCCTTTTACAGCGCGATGTCAACGGCGTTTCCGCAGCCGGCTCCGGGCACCGCGCCCCACCCCGGGCCTATGACCGTTCCTGCCGGCAAGCTGGCATCTGTCATTGGCATCACCGACGTCCAGGTGGTGCGCGGCCATGCGCACCTGGCCGTCGTGGATCACACCCTCGGAGAAAGTTGATGAGGCGCACGAAAATCTTCGGCGGCGCTTTGGGCATCGTTGTCGCATGGTGCGCGCTCGCCTCTCTTCATCCCTATGGCAATCCGCAGCGCAGCCTGCGGCAGCCGCGTGACGAGGTATTGCAAGCTGCGTCCCTACCCGAGGAGGCGCGCCGCACGTTGACTGCCAAGTGCGCCGATTGCCATTCGTATGCAACCCACTGGCCGGTCTACTCCTGGGCCGCACCTGTCTCCTGGTTGATCGAACGCGATGTCGTTCGAGGACGCGAACACTTGAATCTTTCGCGCTGGGCAGAGTTGTCCGCGGATCGGCAGCAGGCGCTTGAGCAGGAGATTGTGCGGCAGGTAAAGAAGGGGACGATGCCTCCCCCTCCGTATCAATGGATGCATCGGCAAGCGGATCTGACTGCATCGGACCGCAAAGCTCTGGCCACTCTCGTTCCGGAAGGAATCAGCGAACCTGCGTCCGCGACACAGGGAGATGCAGATCGAGGCCGCGGCATCTTCGACAGGCGCTGCAGCGGCTGTCATGCAACGGAATCCGATCGCGAAGGTCCGCGTCTGCGCGGCGTCTACGGCCGGCGTGCCGGCTCCGTGCCCAACTTTCAGTATTCGCCGGCACTCAGGAATTCAGGTGTGACCTGGACGAGCGCCACCCTGGACAGATGGCTCAGCGATAGTGACGCGATGATGCCGGGCAGTTCGATGGGATTCGCCGTGCCCAAAGCGCAAGAGCGTTCTGATTTGATCGCGTTTCTGAGGTCGTTGCAATAGAACCTTCGCTGCGGCGCATTCCCATGGTCGAGAGCAGGCGGGCAGATGCAAATTGACTTGTTTACGCCGCCATCGATGCAGGAATGTCGCTCACCACCTCGATCAACTTGCCCGAGTTGATTTCGTAAAAGAAGCCGTAGAGCTTGACATGCTTCGGCACCGCCGGGCTCGAGCGAAGCAACTCAAGATCGTACTTAAGCGACTTCTCGAAATCCGGAATGGCCAGGCTATCCTGGTCAAACAGCGTCGAGACATCCGCGTGATAGTGGTCGTGGAATCTCTTAAAGACGCTCTCAGGCCTGTACGAAGAAGTGCCACAGAACGAGTGGTGCACGACAACGACGTTTTGAACGTGGAACAAGTAATCCATCTCCGCCACCGTCATCAGCGCGGAAGCGGCACGGCCGCCGCCGTTCGTCACAGTGAAAATCGTGCGCGTGGACCCAATCCGGTTGCCGGCTTCGTCCAGAAGCATCTCGCCCGGATACACCTCGTCGCCAAAATACTTGGCGACTACCTGCGGGACGTCGGACGCGCGAGGATCAACGCAGTAGATCACCAGAGTCTTCATCGGGATGGCAAAGTTGAACCCATCGAACTTGGACTCATCGAACCAGGGTTGTGTGCGGGTTTCGAATTCTGTGTACTTTCCCATCTTTTGACTCCTTCGGGGTTAACTGGAAGAAAGAGGTCTGGCTGTACCCAGCCGCCTCCGGATCTTATTCGGCCCCGCGACAGTCGTCGGGAAGCTGATGTGTTGATTGACTCACGGAGAATAAGGCGCGCCCATTGGACGAAAGTATCGATCGATACTTTCGTATCAGCGAACATCAAGCCGCGACTCCTGCGGAAATGCAGGAGATCGAATGCCCTCCGTGGTCGGACCGTCCGGTACTGGAAGTCGAATCGGTGAGCTTCTGTGACGATTCTTACGATCATCGCTTCCGTTCCAAAATTTAAAAAATTCCGTCCACACAACAAAGAAGTCTTCGCCACGGCCCCATCACGACGCTCCAATCCCATGCCATCCCCGATGGGGCAAGAGGGCCGACAAGGGGGCAGACCTCGTTGCCGCAGAGCAGGAAACCCCGTGTTTCGACGGAAGCGGTTCTCTCCTGTGGCGAGAGCCTCATCTCAAATCGCCTTGTGTAGCGGTTGATTCACGCGCCATGGTCGGCCGAGGGGTGACGAGTGAAGGCTTGTCACGATTCTGGTGGGGGTCTTGGTGGGGGTCTATGAAGGTCTTGCTCTGTCCCAGGCGGGAAAGGAGGGAGGATGCAAGTTGTTGATTGATTGGTGGACCGGGTCGGGATCGAGCCGACGACCCTCTTTCATGTCATGGAATTTCCGGTATACGGAGGTATTGATGATAAAGGACTTATAAGCCGGCATAGCCGGAAAAACCGGCCAAAAAGGCGCTCTTTGCTACCAATTTGCTACCAAACTGTTTGTTTAACCAAGTTTTTCTACCGGGCGGGCAGGGGCCGATCCGTCGGGAATCGGCCTTAAGAGTTTCGGAATTGAGGGTCGCTCCGGGAGAATGCGTCGAAAGCAGCCCAAGCAGCATGGACGCCCTCAATAACGCGCGGTTTCTTCCACACGTTTGGATCGTGGTGGAATCAGCGGACTTTTCTTCTGCTTTCACAGCTTATGTCGCGCACTGCGCTTATGGGAATGAACACGCAAAGCGACAGATCAATCAAGCCCCTATCCCGCTGCGAATGCTTCAGAGCATCTCATAGTCGTCGATTTGCTTCCAGGTGAAGGCCTTCATATCTTTGCCGCCCTTCCAGGCGCGATACCAGTCGATTGACCACTCCAATGCCTTCTCCGTTTTCAGCCGTGGTCGCCATCCCAGCTCATATCGAGCCCGGCTTGCGTCCAGCTGGAGAAAACGATCTTCGTGCGGAGCGAGGGCAGAATCGCGTATCCAGGATGCACCGTCACCCCACAGCTCCACAACCTTGTTGGCGATCCGTTCCACCGACCATGCATCATCGTAGGTAGGACCAAAATTGAAGGATGTGGCAAACTGAGTTTGCCGAGCGAGAAGTCTTTCAGCAACCATGGTGTATCCGGTGAGAGGCTCGAGGACATGCTGCCAGGGACGAGTCGCTCCGGGGCGCCGGATCAGTACTTGCTCCTTGGCTTGAAAAGCGCGAGCAAGGTCGGGAATCAACCGGTAGGGCGACCAGTCGCCGCCGCCAATGACGTTGCCGGCACGCACGGACGCGACCAAGACCTGATGCTTTTCCAAATCGGCGATGGGAAAGTAGGAATAACGATAGGCTTCACACACTAGTTCCGCGCACGCCTTACTTGTCGAATAGGGATCGTGCCCGCCCAGGGCGTCGGTCTCGCGATAGGGCCAGACCCACTCCTGATTGTGATAGACCTTGTCCGTAGTGATGCACACGACTGCGCGTACGCTGGGCGCCTTACGAACTGCCTCCAGCACGTGCACTGTTCCCATTACGTTGGTTGAATAGGTGGTCAAGGGCTCAGCATATGAGCGCATGACAATTGGTTGAGCCGCCAGATGGAAGATGACTTCGAGGGCGAATTCTACAATGGAGGCTTCCACATGACCGTAGTCGCGGGTGTCGCCACGGACATCGTCGACGACAGTCCTGACGGAGGCAATCGTGAACATGTTGGGGTCAGTGCTGGGATCGAGAGAGTATCCGCGGACCACGGCACCACGGCGCGCGAGCCAGTGGGAAAGCCACAGCGGCGCCTTATGCGGAGAGCACCGCCCGCTTTATGGTACGATCCTGCTCTCACTTCCCCTCCCAGTATTACGTCAATTTATTGGGTAGCAATCCGTGTCGCTCCTTGGAATCCAGATGCGAGTCATACTGTCCCTCGAGCCACCACAAACTTATAGTTTATTCTGGAGCAGATTACCCAGGTGATTGTGCAAACGAATGCTCTGCGTGCTGCATTCCGCCTTACAATCCAGAGAATCGGAGACCGAGCATGGATCATTCCGACGCATCGCGATTGCCGCTTGAGCGATTGCTTGAATTGGCCCTAAGTCAAACTCGGGAACGTCGGGTGGATGAGTGGCCAGTCCTGAAGAAGGTATTGGCTGGGGAGTCGCCCGCAATTCTTTATCCGGCAGCTCGAATGTCGAGGGCGGCGGCGGTCAAACTACAAGAATCAGGAGTGCAGGTTCTCTGTTTTGGAGATTCGAATCCCGCGTTGCGGGATATTGCTGTAGAGGGTTTGAAGGTTTTGGGGCCAGATCAGATTGCGTCCTTGCACCGAGATGTGCCGGTGTTGGTCGCAAGCACCTTGTATGATTCGTCGATCATCGAGATGCTCACTAAGAAGGGCTGTTCTGCAGTAATACCTGTAGGAATCCTGAACCTGATCTTGCCCAACGTTTTTGTCTCTCGCGAATATTCAGGAACCCTTGATTCTGTGCGAAATCCAGCGAATCACAGCGTGATCAGGCAGATTTTTGATTCCCTTGGGGATGAGTCGTCTCGAAAGGTCTTTGCAGATAAGCTCGAGTTTTACGTCACCGGCAAGAAATCGCTGCTCGATGGAATCAGGTCGGATCACCCAATCTATTTCGATCAGGATATTACCTCAATCTCACGAGACGAGGTTATGGTCGATGGTGGTGCATACACCGGCGACACATTGCGAAAGTTTCTGAGCTGCTCAAGCGGCCGTTTCCGCTCCTACTATGCATTCGAGCCGGATGCCGCGAATTCTTCTAAGCTTGAGTCCGTAGCGATGCCCGAAGGAGAAAGAGTGGAGTGCGTGCGGGCAGGTCTGGCAAGACGAACCGGGCAACTCCGGTTTATAAGCACGGCTGCTGGCGATGCAAGACTCCTCTTGGACGAGGAGCCGGGAGGCGAGACGGTCGATGTCGTCAGCTTGGACGAGTTCTTCACTCGAAAGCCGCACGCCCCAACTTTCATCAAGATGGATATCGAGGGTGCAGAGAGCGAGGCGCTAACAGGCTCCGCTCGCGTGATCGCGGAATATCAGCCGAAGCTTGCAATTTCGGTATACCACCATGCGAGTGATCTCTGGAATCTTCCTGCATTGATTCAAACTCTCAATCCCCGGTATCGTCTTTACTTTCGCCATTACACTCGAGAGATTGACGACACAGTGTGTTACGCGATACCACCCGATACCGGGACAGCGGCGAAAGCGGCGAATTGATTGCAAAGGGAGAATCCGCTGAACAATGGCAGGCGATTCTTCCAGGCGATGAAAGGAGTACACGCGAGCGCGAGGTACACTCGAATGCAAAAGCCCACCATCCCATGTTCAACTAACGTCCAAGGTTGACACTCTGGAGTCGACAAAAATAATGAGATCTGCGATCATCACCGGCGGGGCTTCCGGACTTGGTGCTGCCCTTTGCCGTCAACTCGCTGGAGATGGAGCGCATGTTGTTATTGCGGATGTTGACCTTTCAGGTGCCTCACGCCTTCAGCAGGAGTTGACAGTCAACGGTCACAGTGCGACAAGTGCCAGGCTGGACGTTTCGGACAAGCGCGCTGTGTGGGAACTCATCACGCGCACGGCCAGCGAACATGGGCGTCTCGATCTAATGGTCAATTGCGCGGGAATCGTCTCACGCGGACCGGCTGAAGATCTCCCTTGGGATCGCATCCTCGAGGTGAATCTCGGCGGAGTCGTCGCCGGGACAATGGCCGCCTATTCCGTCATGAAGCAGCAGCATTTCGGAAGCATCGTCAACATCGCGTCGATGAGTGCGCTGTGCTATGCCCCGTTTCATTTACCCTATGTCACATCCAAATCGGCCGTTCTAGGGCTTTCACTCGCATTCCGGGAGGAAGCGCGCATTCAGGGCGTCAAAATCCACGTTGCGTGCCCAGGCAACATTGAAACGCCGATGACCCACGGAGCGCATCTCTCCCCTCTCACGCCCGCACTTTCAGCCGAGACTGTCGCACGCGCTATCCTGCGCGGGATATCTCGGAATAGGGCCGTGATAGTGTTCCCTTTCTACGCGAGGCTGTTTTGGTGGATCGAACGCGCATCGCCGTGGCTTGGGTGCTTGCTTCGACAACGAATCGTGGAATCTGCGACTGCAAGGCAAAGAAAGTAGCGAAAATTTCAAGCTGAGGCACAACCCAATATGTGCCGAGGGCTACGGCGCCAGTATGGTCACAAGCTGGCCTCTGGGCATGAGCAGATAGAAGGGATACGGCTTAATCGTCCCCTCGGTTTGCGGCATATGTTTACCAGCATGTGCGACCGCCATCGACCACCAGATTCGCGCCAGTCATGTACGAGGACGCATCTGAGCAGAGAAAGAGAATTGCGCCTTGATACTCATCCCGATTCGCCATTCGCTCCATCGGGATCAATTGCTTCAACCTGCTCAGAAAGAATTCTGGCTGGTCGTTGAAGACGCCTCCAGGGGAAATTGCGTTTACGCGGATATTTACGCCGCTCCAGTATGTCGCCAAGTACCTGGTGAGTCCAAGCAAACCGGTTTTGACAACAGAATATGTCACCGGCTTCACAGGTTGCTGGTCCTCGGGGAGGGCGTCGACACGATAGAGACGCTGGTCAGGCGCGATGACCGCGAGGTCTGAAGCCACATTGACAATAACTCCCGATTTGCGCTTCACCATCTCGGCTCCGAAGGTTCGACTACAAAGAAATGCGCCCCTCAGGCCAACGCGGATGTCGGCGTCCCACATTTCAATTGGAAAGTTCTCTAGCCTCGACCAGCTTTGTCCGTTGGCATCCTCCACCTTAGGGTTATTGGCAGCGTTGTTGATCAGGATGTCGATGCGTTCAAATTTCTGAACTATCTTGCCGCAGGCCTCGCCAAGCGATGCTTCACTCGTGATATCGACTTCCAATCCAAGGCACTCCACCCCATGATTTCTCGTTAACTGGGCCGCGTGTACAGAGGGGTTCGTAACAGCGAGGTCGAGTAAAACCACGTGAGCGCCGGCGGCAGCGAGAATGGCCGCGTGATGGTATCCCAATAATCCGGCGCCGCCGGTGACAATGGCGACACGTCCGGAGAGGTCGAATAGCTCGTGTACCCGATTTACCTTCAGCTCAGTCATTGCCAGACTCCTGTTTACCTTCAGGCAATCGATGCCAATTCCACCGGTTCGTGAGTGGCAATCGACGCTTTTGCTGCCAGCGCCATACGAAGACTCTGTAAGCCGTCTTTCAGGTCGACGATCGGGCGCCTGCGCGTCTTGACGCATTCGAGGAAGTGGATCAACTGATCGATGAAGAGCTGGTTGCGCTCAAAACCCGCGAAACTGTGTACCTCCGGTATTGCACTGCCGCGCGTGAAAACCGTAACCGTCAGAGCATGCAGATCCATTACGACACGGCCTCTGTCGCCGATAACTTCACACTGCCTGCTGGGAGGCGACTGGAGGTAGTCCTGATGAAGTTGGATAGGAAGCGGCCGTCCATCTACGCTGCATTCCATCAGGATACTGGCCGTGTCTTCCACATCGATCTCCAATTCACTCCAATGGCCGCCAATGGCATAGACCCGCCGGGGCAGACCGAAGAGGGAATAGAGGTAGTCAAATTCATGGATTTGCGAAAGCACCACGCCACCTCCCAGATCGGCGCGCGCGGCGTACATCTGCCGGTAGTCCTCATAGGGATGCCAACTGGGAAGATATTCGCCGATCGTGGCGCGGACAGCCAGCAGATTGCCGAGGGCGCCACTCTGCACCGTGTCGGCCAGTTTTCGCAAGCACGGATGGAAACGTAACTGGTAGCCGACCATGGCAATTCGCTTTTGCTCTGCGGCGACGCGAACCAGCCTCTCCACGCCGTTCATGGAATCGGCCAAAGGCTTTTCGACGAAGACATCGCATTGGGCGTCAATGCAGGCCAACGTAACCGGAACGTGCAGACTGCTGGGATTGCACACAAAGGCGATGTCCGGCTTTTCCGCGAGAGCCTCATTGAGGCTGGACAAGACGCGAATGGAATATATGTCCTCCACATTGCGGCTGGTGTCGGCGTCCATCGCCGGTGTGACCACATGCATCTGCCGCCGAACGCGATAGGCGACGATTTCGGGGGCGTCGCCAAGCAGGGTGCGGAGATTACGGGTATGGCGCTGGCCAATGCCGCCGAGGCCAATCATCAGAATTTTCATTGCACGACCCCAGAGGCTGCTTCAATCTCAGCGGCCACCCGGGCGCGATTGTGAGCAATCCACTTCAGTTCTTCACCCGAATCCGAACGGGCCATTTGCAGCACATAATCGCCGCGGTAACCCAGGAGAGCGAGTCCGCGGAAGACAGCGGGGAGGTCTGCATCGCCTGTGCCCAGCGGAACCGTTCCGCCGCCGCGCCGGCGGTCCTTGATGTGGACGCTGCCGATGCGGTGTCCGAACGCTGCAAACTCCTCGCTCACGCGATAACCAAGCGAAGAACTGTTTCCCGAGTCATAATTTGCCCGCACCAGGGGATGCGGGCATTGTTCCAGAAATGAAGCAAAGGACCCGGGCGCGAGAGAAGTCTCGAGGTGAAGCTCCACATTATTCTTTTCGGCCTCGGGCAGGAGCATTCGCAGGATCGACAGCGTCTGAGTTTTTTCGTCTTCGTTCTCGATGCGCGATTTATCCACGAAAGGAATGACGACACGACGAACGCCAGCAAGCTTGCAGCGGGAGAGCAGCCACTGCATTTTTTTCACCAGTTCGTCCCTTTCCGATTGAGTGGTACGCAGAAAGGGCCGGTCCATGAAGTAATCGGCGCAAATCGAGCGTACCGCGATGCCCGTTTCCTCGGAAAGGGCATGCATTTCGGCGACGCCTGCATCGTTGATAACGGGGTTTGCGTCTTCGCCGTATACGTCGAATATCCACTCAATAGCATTCAATCCAGCCTGCGCGGCCAGTGCAAACTCATCTCGCCACCGCCCGCGCGGAAAAGATTGAAAGCGGCCGTCTTCCGGCGGAACCAGACGTCCTTGCATGACGGCGAGATGGGGCATGCGCGTCCTCCTACTCCTCGATGACGGGAATGAGCATGTTGGCCTTGAATTCCTCGCGATCTAGGAAGGGCCAGAGGTCTTCGAGGGGTTTGGAGACGAAAGAGCCATCGGGCCGTTGAGAAGACGAAAGCCTGGGTTGACGCACCTCATCGAGCACGATGCGAACATCGCACACAACAGGACCGGGCGTAGCTAGAACCCGGCGAATCTCGTCGGCCAAATTGCGCTGGTTGGTAATGATATCCGTAGCGATGCCATATGCTTCGGCGACGCGGCGAACATCCGGGAGCGTCTGACCGGTGGCGGCGTCGCAGCCGATGCTGCAAGCGCCGAAGAAGGCTGTCTGCGAGGCGCGAATGGAGCCGTATCCCTCGTTGTTCAGTACGAAGAACTTTACAGGCAGTTTCAGACGCGCAATCGTCTCCAGTTCCTGAATGTTGAATTGGAATCCACCATCTCCATCCACGCAAATGATGTTGCGCTTTGAGCCTTCAGCTATGCCCACAAGGCCAGCTCCCACCGTGGCGGGAATACCGAAGCCCATGGATCCCAAGGCTGTGGTGTGAAAGATGCGCTGACCGCGCTTGGTGCGAAACGCGAGTAGAAAGAGCTCAATTCCAGTCCCAGAACTGCCGGAGATACAAAAGTCGCCGTCTTGGAGGATGCCGGACATCACCTCGGCAAAGTTGTAGACGCTCACCCTGCTTTCTGGAGCTTTGTGCTCTGGCAGCACAAGAGGATAACGCTCACGCCAGTCAGCGCAGCGCCGCTTCCAATCTCTGCGGGACGTCTTTTTCAGGTCCGAGGTTAGTGCCAACATTGCGCGTATAAAGTCGCCTGCGTCGGCGCAAATGGGAAAGTGGATCGTAACGCCCATTTTTCTTAGCTCTGCGGGGTCGATGTCAACCATGACTTTGCAGGCAGCGCGAGCAAAGCCTTCCGGGGAGTAACCAGTCACGACGCGGTCGAGCCGGGCTCCGATCGAGAGGAGAAAGTCGCAGTTCTGAACTGCGAAGTTGGCTCCCCGCTGCGCGATGGTCCCCGGACGGCCTACGTAGAGTGGATCGTCGTCCGCCATCAGATCAATAGCGAGCCAGGTGACTTCCGCGGGTATGTCGAGCGCGCGCAGGAGTTGTTCCATTTCAGCTTCAGCGTGTGCAAGCCGAATGCCGTTGCCGAGGAGCAGCAAAGGTCGCTCAGCTTCGTTGAGCTTCTGAAGGATTTTGCCAACTTCGATCTTCAGGACGGCGGGAGATAACCGGCCGGCATGAGCGGCGGTATCCTCCGAAGCATCAAAGCCTCGCAGCGACGCGGGGACGTCAATTGGAGAAGCCTGCACGTCGAGTGGGATATCGATCCAAACCGGGCCAGGGCGTCCTGTGCGTGCCAGATGGATTGCTTTTTCCAGGTGATACCGAATATCGTTGGGCTCGAGCACCGTAACAGCGTATTTGGTAATCGGGCTCACAATGGAAACGATATCCACCTCCTGAACGCCCACCTGTCGCATGCCTCGCGGTTTGTTGTTGCTGTCAAAGGCGCGGTCGGGGCGCTTCACCTGGCCAGACACAATCAGCATCGGAGTTGAGTCCAGCCACGCGCCCGCAACACCGGTGATGGCATTGGTGCTCCCGGGCCCGGTTGTAACGATGCAGACGCCGAGGTTCTTTGTTGCCTTGGAGTAGTTTTACGCCGCCACCGCACTGGCTTGTTCGTGCAGATTACAGATCGGGATCAGCTTCTTTTCACCGGCAAGCGAGTTGTTGAGGTGCATCGCACCGCCGCCGGTAACCAGGAACACGTGCTTTACGCCCTGCTCGGAGATAAAGCGGATAACGTAGTCAGATAGCTTCATGAGTTTAACTGTTGATTGACTTGGCTTTGAGTCATGGCCGAGAGAAGATCTCCAGTGGATCGAGGTCTTGTGCTGCTAAAAGCGCGTCGACCAGGTCGCGGACTGCACCGTTGCCGCCGGGTCTTTTCGCCACAAAATCGGCCTCGGCGAGCACATTGTTCGCAGCACTAGCCGGGGCCGCGGCGAAGCCAGCGATAGACATCGCAGGGAGGTCGTTTACATCGTCTCCCATAAAGCATATCTTCCCCAATTCCACGCCAATCGAGGCTGCAAAACCCTGCAAGGCGGCAGCTTTGTCCCGGCAACCTTTTGTCACATGATGGATTTGCATTTTGCTGGCGTACCGATCTACGAGTTGGTTGTCTTCACCTGAAATGAGAGCCAGCTTGAAACCGGCACGCCGGGCCAGGGAGAGGCCCATGATGTCAGCAAAACAAAAGCGCTTCCACTCGTCTCCATTCGGTCCCCACCAGAAACCGCCGTCGGTGAGCACGCCATCAACGTCAAGAGCAAGTGCGCGGATATGCGCAAGATTGGGTTTGCTGGGAACCGTCGGTTTCATCCCTTATACCGCTGCGCCCACACGGCGGAGCTTCTTAATGATGGGAAATTCGCGTTCGTATACACGCTTGATTCCATCCCCCTTCGATTGCTCCCACAGACGAATGTCACGAACAAGGCGGCTTATGCCGTTTGGTTCAAGCGAAGCTGCCTGATCGGAGCCCCAACTAGAGCGATCCATTGTGATATGGCGCTCGACGCAGCAGGCACCTAGGGCTGTGGCGCATACGCTGGTCGGTATTCCGGTTTCGTGACCAGAGTAGCCAACAGGGACGTTGTAACGCTGCGCCATGATGGGAATCGCGCGGAGATTCAGCTCGTTGTAGAACGCCGGATAGGTACTGGTTGCGTGCATCAGAATCAGGTTTTCTTTGCCCAGCACTTCAACCGCGTGGTCAATCTCGTCGTATGTACTCATCCCGGTAGAGAGGATTATCGGCTTGCCAGTCCTGCGAATGTGTCGCAGGAGATTGTCATCCGTGAGGGATGCAGAGGCTATCTTGTGGACCGGCGGATTAAAACGTTCCATGAAATCCACTGACTTTTCGTCCCAGGGTGACGCGAACCAAAGCATCTTTACCGACCGGCAAAATACGTCGATCTCTTCATATTCTTCCTGGCCGAACTCAAGTCCGTATTTCAGATCGCCGTTGGTAGGACCGAACGGGTTTTCTCGGGGTTTGGCTAGTTCCTCAGCCGTGTACACGAGCTCAATGGTGCGTTTCTGGAATTTGACCGCATCGCACCCGGCCGCGACCGCGACGCTGATTAAACGCTTGGCAAGATCGACGTCACCGTTGTGATTGATGCCAATCTCAGCGATGATGAGGCAGGGTTGATCCTGTCCGACCAGCTTGCCGCCGATATTCACTGTGTTCATGGAAGCTTCCTCCCGTTCCCGCCTCGGAGTAACTTCGAATCGTAATACAATCGTGCGGGTAATTACCCTGGTTTTTGACCGCGAGCTAAACTATCGGAACCAGAACCCTCATCATTTGGTGGCCTATTCAGCAGGTTCGCTGGAAGCGCCATTCAATCCAGGAATCGAATCTAGGGTAGTCGGATCGCTGCCAGGTAGCCGCGATGACTTGCGGGATGGCGACCCGCCTTGACGCGTCAAATCCGGTGGCGAGCAGTTTATGCTGGTTCCGTGAAGCCACTTCCAATCGATGATCTTGAACACATTCTCGTGCGCACGTTGCCGCTTTGGGAAGCCGCGCGTGGGCGAAGAATCTTTCTCTCCGGCGGTACCGGATTCTTTGGAGCATGGGTGCTGGAGAGCCTTGCATATTGCAATCGCAAGCTCGACTTAAAGATCTCTGTTGCTGTTCTGAGCCGTGATCCGGATGCATTTGCGCGCAGAATGCCGCACATGGCCGGTGAACCATTTATTCGGCTCCTGAAGGGCGATGTGCGGAACTTCGTCTTTCCAGAGGAGAGGTTTGACTATATTCTCCACGCAGCGGCAGCGACTTCGGCCGAAGCCGCTGCCAAGCCTCTCGATCTGCTCAGTACTCTGGTGGACGGAACAAAGAGAATGCTCGTATTCGCAAAGACGGCTCGTGCCAAGAAGTTCCTCCTTGTCAGTTCTGGAGCGGTGTACGGCCGGCAGCCGCAAAACATCAGCCGCCTTCAGGAGAACTTCCTGGGAGGACTAGACTGGCTTGATCCGAATTCGGCCTATGCGGAAGGTAAGCGGGTGGCCGAACAGATGTGTGCCATTTGGGCAAAGGAATCAGGATTGGAAGTGACGATTGCCCGGTGCTTTACCTTTGTTGGGCCCCATTTGCCATTAGACAAGCACTTTGCGATAGGCAACTTTATAGCCGACGCTCTGGCGGGAAGAAAAATCTTGGTACGCGGTGATGGCACGCCAATGCGGTCGTATCTTTACTGCGCCGACCTTGCGATCTGGTTGTGGACGATGTTGTTGGGGACGACGGAGTTGGATGCTTGCTTGCGCGTGTTCAACCTCGGTTCCGGAGTTGCAATCAGTATTGGAGACCTCGCACACGCGGTGGTCGAGGCGATCAATCCCGCCCTCGTGGTTGAGATCGCACATGAGCCAGCAGCGCACGGGCCGCGCTTGCAGTACGTTCCAGATGTGCGAGAAGCAGAAATGCATCTGGGCCTGCGGCAAACCATTGACCTTAGCGAAGCAATACGACGAACGGTTGCCTGGCATCGATGAATGAAGTTGGGTGAATGCAAGCCCTGGACCGCTCAGGAAATCTGCTGGACGACCTCTATTCTGGCCGGCAGGACCCCAGCACAATGGCATCGGCCTCGCGGACAGGAAGGATACTGGTTCTCATTTCGTTGTCTGCAACGTCTATCACGGTCCGGCGAAATTAGCGGTGCCACTTCTTGCCGCGTGAAATCAACAAGCGTCTCCGACCCCGACCAGCTAGCTAGTCAGAGAAACACGCCGATTCCGAATCAATTGTTGGGAGGGGAATCGAATCAGAATTCCGTGCGCAAAACAAAGCACTTCGAGAAGAAAGCTTCCGCGATTTGCGGCCAACATGTTGCGAACCAACCGGTATGCAAATCCGTATGCGATTGATTCTTTGGTGGACCTGGTCGGGATCGAACCGACGACCTCTTCCATGCCATGGAATTTTCGGAATACGGAGGTATTGATGACAAAGGACTTATAAGCCGGCATAGCCGGAAAAACCGGCCAAAAAGGCGCTCTTTGCTACCAATTTGCTACCAAACTGTTTGTTTAACCAAGTTTCTACCGGGCGGGCAGGGGCCGATCCGTGGGGAATCGGCCCTCCTCTCTTGCGGGTGAGGACGGCGAATGAGTCGCTCATGAAAAAGTCGTTTTCAGGTAGGAGTTCGAATTTGAAAGAGCTGGACGAAGGCCTGCGAAGGGGAGAAGTTAGTCCCGGATCCATCGCCTGCCGCGCAGGGAATGCGACGAAACGCTCGAATGAGATTGTGAAGTTCAAGGCGTGTCCGTGCTTCAAGCACCCGATGATCGCTCGCCCACCCTCGCCGCCGTTTCATGCATCGCAAAAGCGCTCGCTAGACATACCGAGCGAGTGCGCCGTCATAATATGACGCGGCCGCGAAGCCTACGTCCAGGTATGCTGCACTGACTACCCTGCCGAACGAGCGTTCGCCCTGCTTCACCAACGCATCCGGCCCGCTGTAAGCATCAGACCAAATGCATGGTTACGTATTTGCAACTCATGCGGCATGAGTCCGGGGTGTGGCTAAGCGGTGCGTTCGCAAGCCCAGGCAGGATGTCGGTGAGGTTCACTTCCATGTAGATCCAGTTGCCGCGACCGACAGTAACAGACTCTCGCAGGTTCTCGTCACGTTGTTGCTGAGGCCTAGTTCGGAATGATCGATGAAGCAGATGCGCCTTTTCTAATGGCAAGCGTTTATCTGCTTGCGTCTGCTTAAGCGCCTCTGGTCAGCACTGTTTTGCCTCATCAGGAATTCAGCGGATTGCGCGGAGTTAGGGAAGTGAGTGTTGCGGACAAAAGAACTCGTTGACAGAGCCCAGATCAGGGGTAATTCTTCTAGGCAGCTTTACTCGGTTTTCCAAGCAATGCCAAACAGACGTAGACAAGGGCCAACGGAAGCTCCTCGTTGCGCGCCGGACTCGGATTCAAGCCGACATCTCCGAAGGTCCCTGCTGCATGAAATCCCGAGAGTTTAGGAGGCGTCATGAGGTTTTCATGGATAAGACGGTGCGTTTTCAAAGAATTGAATCGGGGAGCCGACGATCCCGAGGATCTGGCATCGACTCGCCGTCCCGTTGTGAGCCGAATTTTTTGGATACCTGTTACCGTGGTAGTCGCCTTTGCACTTGCCGGCTGCGGAGGCAGCGGCTCAAAGAACTTCACATTGGAGGTCGCACCGTCCACGATATCGATCACGCCCGGCGGCTCGCCGCAGGCATTGACCGTGAGCGCCACACCGGCCAATGGGTTCTCGAGCCCAGTGTCGGTTACGCTGAGTTCACTACCTTCGGGAGTCACGGCGACGCCTTCTACACTTTCATTAACGCCTGGAAAGTTGGGACAGATCATGCTGTCGGCCTCTTCCAGCGCCGCGCCGGGAAACACGGCAATCGCTCTGACAGGAAAAGCGAACTCACTGACGCAGAGTGCAACATCCATCTTGGCGGTGGCTCCGCCTCCGGTGCCAATGACCTCGGTAGCTATGAGCACCTCGTTTTTTGACTTCGGCAACAACCTGGTCAACAATCCGCGGACGGAGACAGTGGTCGTGGTGACCAATACTGGAACTGACGCGTTGACGATGAGTCCGACATTGACGGGCGACGGCAGCTACGCGGTCGTATCCGGCCAATCCTGCGGTGCTTCTCTTGCGCCTGCAGCGACCTGCGATATGGTGCTCAGCTACAATCCGACAGTCGCATCGGCGCCGAAAACGCAGGATGCGGTTCTGAATATGGGTTTTGGCGACGTATCGGCAGCTACGCCACAGACGGTGACAATTACGGGGAACTCGGCCATAATGCCGTCTGGCACTGTGACAGCCACGGATAATCCCCAGGTGGCCCTTTACACAATGACACTGCCATTCCCGGGCAGCATGGCGGTGAAGTTTGGGGCGACGGCAGATTACGGGCTCAATACGTGGTCACGATCGACGGATACGGCAGGCGGCCAGGTGAGCATCTTTGTGGCGGGTATGAAGGCCAGTACCGTATATCACATGGCTGCGACGGTTCAGTTTTCAAACGGCATTACTGCTACCGACGCGGACCATACCTTTACGACGAAAGCTATGCCCACGGGTCTCAATCTCAGCCTGACCACCACAACTACCTCAGGCATGACACCGCAATCCGGGCTTGAGTTGTTGAACCCTTTGAGCGGCGTGGCTGTGACGGATCTGTCCGGCAATATTCTCTGGACATATCAAGATCCTAGTGACGGAATCGTTGAATATATCACGGGGGTGAAGATGCTGCAGAATGGAGATATCCTCTTGGACCTTGGTGCCGGGAGTGCACTCCCGCTTCAGGGGCCGATCCCCTCAAATGCATTCCTTGAAATACGCGAGGTGAACCTAGCCGGGGACACCGTGCGGGAAATATCGATCAACGACCTGAATTCGGAACTCGCAACTGCCACGTGCAACGTATGCCATGCCGTGCTTCAGACCTTCCATCACGACGTGACTCCGTTGCCGAATGGCCATTGGCTGGTGCTGGCCAATACGCTCATGAATTTGTCGAGCACCACGACACCGTCTTTGACAAATGAATCTCCACAAGCCGTGCTGGGGGACGTGATTGTAGATCTGGATCAGAATCTGCAACCCGTGTGGGCGTGGAATGAATTCAATCATCTGGATCCCAACCGGCACCCCTGGATCTTCCCTGACTGGACGCACACGAACGCCATCATTTACTCGCCAGATGATGGAAACCTTGTGGTTTCGATTCGACATCAGAACTGGGTGATCAAAGTGGACTATGAGAACGGAACCGGCAACGGGAACGTGTTGTGGCACCTTGGCAAGGGCGGCGACATTACGCTCGCCGGCGGAACGGATCCAACTGACTGGCAATACGCGCAGCACGGACCTTCGTTCTTCAGTCCAAACACGAGCGGCGTCTTCTCCCTGGGCTTGATGGACAATGGAGACGACCGCGTGTTTCCTTCCAGCGTGACCTGCGGGGCTATGGGAGCGCCACCATGTTTGTATTCGACCATTCCGGTTTTCCAAATGGATGAGACAGGGAAAACCGCGACGCTAACTTTCCACCAGATCATTCCCGCCGTCCAATACAGTTCTTGGGGTGGAGACACACAGCAACTTGCGAATGGGAACGTGGAGTACGATCTCTGCGGCTTGGTTCCAATTCCTTTGTAGAGGAGGTTACGCAGGAAACTACTCCCCAGGCGGTCTGGAGCATGACTTCAAATGGTGTAAATCTGTATCGTGCGTTTAGGATTCCGAGCTTCTACCCTGGAGTGCAATGGTAGTTGCTTCGCCACAGCGGAGACATGGGGCGATTTCGTGCGGTCGAGAGTTGCTTCCTGAGTTTGATGAACGAGTGAACGTGCCTGGTAGCTCTTTCCTGCGAGAGAGGGCCCACTGAGGCGACGCGAATCCCTTTCATTACAATGCGGCCTTCAGGCAAGCCTGCGTGAATCGCGGCGGATCGGCCATGGAATTTTCTGAACGCTTAAGATCAAAGGCGACCCAACTCGCGAGAGACCGCGAATGTGTTGGTGCGCAAAACGTACGTCACAGCTTGCGTTCGAGGCTGCCTGCCGCTCGCTTCATTAGTTTTCGACTAGGAATTGCTGATAGACAGCTTCCAACCCAGCGCGCAACGGAATATGAGCTTTCCAGCCGAGCTCTCCGATGCGACTTACATCGAGCAGTTTTTGCGGCGTTCCATCCGGCTTAGATCGATCGTACGTCAGTTTGCCCCTGAAGCCGACGAGTTGCCGAATCGTCTCGGCCAGTTCCGCAATCGTTAAGTCTTCGCCGCAACCGACGTTGAACAGAGGAGCCTGCGTTTCGGACCGGACAATCGCATCAAACTGATGGTCGGGAAGACTCATCAGAAAGACACAGGCGTCTGCCATATCGTCGCTGTGCAGAATCGCGCCGCGGAGAGCCTGTTCCCCAAACAACCACTTCCGCTGCACCGTCATCTTCGCCTCGTGCATCTTGCGCAGCAGGGCGGAAGAACATGGGACATCGAAAGGTCGTAGTTGTCATTCGGTCCATAGAGATTCGTCGGCATGGCCGCAATATATTGCGTCCCATATTGCCGATTGAAGGCCCAGCACATCTCAATGCCCGCGATCTTGGCCACTGCATAGGGACGATTCGTTGACTCCAGCGGTCCCGTAAGCATGTACTCTTCGCGGATCGGTTGCGGACAGTCGCGCGGATAAATGCAGCTAGACCCCAGAAAAAGCAGGCGCTTCACGCCCGAATGATGCGCAGCCTGGATAACGTTGGTCTGGATAGCGAGGTTCTCGGCGATGAACTCGCCGGGATCCGTGTTGTTAGCCAGGATGCCACCGACCTTCGCCGCAGCAAGAAACACGAATTCCGGGCGTTCTTCCGAAAAGAAACGAGAGACTCCCGCCTGATCAGTTAGATCAGCTCGGCATGAGTATGCGTAATGATTACGCCACAACCTTCATGCAAAAGCCGCCTCAGGATGGCCGAGCCCGCCAGCCCCCGATGCCCCGCCAGATAGACCTTAGAGTCCGACAGCCGGGAACTATTCGTGGTATTCATAGGCGTCGAATCCGTGCTTCTTGACCAGTTGGTCTCGCTCGGCCAAGACCAGGTCAGCTTCAACCATCTCTTTCACGAGTTCTTCGAAGGTGACCGTAGGTTTCCATCCGAGACGCTCATGCGCGTAGCTCGGGTCGCCCAGAAGAGTCTCCACTTCGGACGGACGAAAATAGCGAGGATCAACCGCAACCACGTGGGGCCGCTGGTCCATGGCATCTCATCCGCGCCCTGGCCCTTCCACCTGAGCTTGATGCCAAAGACCTCGGCGGCCAGCGTGACAAACTCGCGAACGCTATGCTGCATTCCGGTGGCGATCACAAAGTCCTCCGGCTTCTCCTGCTGAAGCATGCGCCACTGCATCTCCACGTAATCGCGCGCATGGCCCCAGTCCCGGAGAGACTCAGGTCCCAAGGTACAGCGTATCCTGCAGACCCAGCTTGATGCGCGCGAGTGCACGGGTGATCTTGCGCGTCACGAAGGTCTCGCCCCGCACCGGCGATTCGTGATTGAAAAGGATGCCATTGCAGGCATACATGCCATAGGCTTCGCGATAATTCACCGTAATCCAGTAGGCATAGAGCTTCGCCACCGCATAGGGAGACCGCGGATAAAACGGCGTCTTCTCGGTTTGCGGAACCTGCTGCACCAGACCGTATAGTTCCGAAGTCGAGGCCTGATAAAAGCGCGTCTTCTTCCAGTCCGAGATGCGAATAGCCTCCAGCACCCGCAGAGCTCCTAGTCCATCGATGTTCGCCGTGTACTCCGGTTGTTCGAACGAAACCGCGACATGGCTCTGCGCGCCCAGATTGTAGATTTCGTCCGGCTGAACCTTCTGCATAATATGTAGCAGTCCTCAGGATCAGAAAGATCGCCATAGTGCAGGACAAGTCGCCTGTCTTGCATGCGGGTCTTCATAGAGATGGTCGATGCGGTCTGTGTTGAACAGAGAGCTCCGCCGTTTGATGCCATGAACCGCATAGCCTTTGCCAGAAGAAACTCCGCCAGTAGGCCCCGTCTTGCCCGGTAATGCCGGTGATCAACGCTACTTTTGTCAAGTTAATCCTTACGAAGCTATCGAGGTGTCGTGACTATTCTCTTCCCAAGCATAATCAAGGGACCGACCGGCATTCAAGCTCTAAAGCGCCATCGCCTGTAGCTCTAGAACTCTGAAATTTCGTGGCGTTGCGACGGATTTCGTTGTGATTCGCGTCTCTGTATGATTGAAATGCGAGTTTGATCGGTTTTGATAAGGGTTTGCGTGCCTCCGGAACGCATCCCTGAGAGCCGCACCTATCCTTCAGGCACACATCTTCCAGAACGTTGCCGTTGTTTGGTTGGACAACATCAGCCTCGGAAGCCGAATCAGACTGTGCGCATCGCAACTGAAGGCGACCAGTCAGTCCGCTTTCGCAAGTCCTCGCACTTGACCTGCCGCAATGGCCCGGTTTGCTTGAGCCATGCAAAGCTCTTCTCGACCAGCCATTGCCGGATCAGGCGTGGCCAGGCTGCCGCGTAGTTCTGCGGTCCACGTTGCTGCTGCGACCTTTATCGTTTTTGGTGACGTGCGGAGGCATATTCAGTTCTCGCACTGTGCTAAGGAAATCCTTCGTGTCCCAGGCCTTGTCGGCGCCCACGGCAATATGACGCGTAAGCTCATGTCGCTTCTCTGCAAACATCAACAGCGCGGCGTTGCGCCTCGGTAAGCAACCACTCCGAACGCGCTCAATGTACCCCGGAGCAATCGATGGTCTCCCAGAATCCGCTCGTCTCCCCGCATGTCTATTGAACGGGCGACCTCGCTGCTTCGTCGCGCGCGGTACCAATTTCAGCAAGTGGTCAGCGGTTCCAGTAGAATGGATATAATTCGCAAACTCGGGTGCCGTGGGTGCGAATTTGCGGCAACTCCAGCTTCGATAGGACTTGCGACGTGAGGGAAAGGATATTCCGGTCCGGAGTGTTATTGGAGCCTGATTTGCCAAAGCCGAAAGCTATCGTCTTCTATCATTTTCTTCCTCCGGATGAAGTAGTGAGCGCGATCCTCTATGGCGAACTCGCTGCGGAACTTGTCAAGAAGGGTTGGGAGGTTACGGCGTTCGGGTGTAACAGAGATTGCCGGGACGAGGCAGTACGGTATTCAGCTACTCAGAATTGGAACGGCGTACAGATTCACCGGCTATGGCGTGCCAACCTTGCTCAGTCTACGAGCGCAGGCAGAATACTGAACGCAATTTGGATGATTATGCGCTGGTCTGTTATAGCCTGCAATCCTCGGGTACGTCCAGACGTCCTCGTCGTGGGGACGGACCCAATTTTCAGCATATTGACCACAATTGTCTGGCGGAAACTGAAACCCCAGACGAAGATTGTTCACTGGTGCTTTGATCTTTACCCAGAAGCTGCAATCGCAGACGGCATTCTTACCGCCGACAGCCGAATAGTCAGTTTTTTGCGAACGCTGCTTTCGAAAGCATATAGCGCATGCGATTTGATCGTCGACATCGGCCCGCGAATGAGATTGCTTCTTAAGCAGTATGCGCAAGATACGCCCGTGGACACCCTCGTGCCTTGGGCGATACAAGAGTCGTCGGAGGTGACCCCTGTGAATGACCCCGAAAGGCGGCTACTCTATGGAGCGGGTCGCCTAGCATTGATGTACTCAGGAACCTTAGGAAGGGCACACAGCTTTCAGAGTATCTTAGAACTTGCGCGCCGACTTCGCTTGCAGGACGTCAAGATCGCGTTCAGCGTCGGCGGATATGGAGCGACCGCTTTGCGTCGTTCTGTTCTTCCCGACGACGAGAACGTGATTGTAGTTCCCCCTGTACGGTCAAGCCAAATTTCAAGGAGGCTCTCGGCGGCAGACATTCACATTGTCACTCTTCGGGAGGAGTGGACAGGCATCGTGGTACCCTCAAAGTTTTTTGGCGCCTTGTCTATGGGAAGACCGGTGTTGTTTTGCGGTAGCCCTGATTCCGACATAGCTTATTGGATCAATGAGCATAGAGTCGGATGGGTCCTCATCCCGGAGACTGCAGAACGCATCGCCTCTGAATTGGAGAGGCTCACTGCGAATCGCGACGAGCTAGAGGTTATGTTTCGACACTGTCATGAAACTTACACGAAATGCTTTTCGAAGGCCGTGACCATGGCGCGCTGGGATCGTAACTTGCGAGCGCTGTTATCCTCCTCTCAGCGTTGTGAAGGATTTCGAGAAGAGAGTGGCATGCCGGCTCCTCGCTTGCGTTGAGGGAACGCGATCTAGATGAGCTTCTACTAAGTTAGGCTTCAGCCAATCCGCACAACCAACGAATGTTCGTAAGGCCCTCTGCAAATCTCCGTCGGCTCGCATGGAATCAACCCTCGTTCTAGCGAATCCGGCTCGACCCCGGCTAGCCTCTCCCCCGCGCTTCCGTCTACGACATTCTCTTGGCCTCTCACAACGAAATAGAACACCCCGACCCGCGTCAGGGTCGGGGAGGCTAGCGGGAATGCTGGACAAAGCGCAAGGGATATGCGGACAAGCCACAAGCTCCCTGCTTGAGCAAAGAAAAATGAACGGAATCTGATTGTCGCTCCCGTGCTGATGACCGACGGATGAAGAACTTCGGCAGAGGCACACGAGCGGTTGCTCATTGCACAGGAAGCTTCCCGGGCGGCCTTGCAGCGACGATATAATCTAGGAGCGATTTCACCTCAATCATGAGCCGACTTCGATAGGATGCGTGCGGTGCGGCAGGGTACTGTCCAACACGAAGACCAGACTGCCCCCAGCGATTCAGGTACTTGGGTCTTCGGGAGCCCTGCGGCGTGTGGGCGCTTTTTTTGCCCAGGCGGGAAGCGGCCGTGATGAAAGCAGGAATCTTCGCATGTTGACGCAGAGATCCATGAGGGCTGAAGCGATACTACATGATGCAATCAATGGTGGAACTGCGTATTGGGCAGCAATGCAGCGGCCTCGGTGCGGAGCTTTTGAATGAGCTATTCCGACTTCGAACTGTTATTCGCGAGCGCTCCAGCTCTTTATGCGATGGTGCTGTCCATTTGCGCGCTAGCATATTTCCTGATTCTTCGGAAACGCATCCACTCTATCTTCGACCCGCTATTCTTCAACATGGTACTTACGACCTTTGCGACGGCCGTGGTCCCATTTATGTATTTGACCCACGAGATCCGCGGATCCTATTTCGTGCAGTTCCTGGTGACAGAACTTCTCTTTCTCTTCTGCTTGGTGGCGGTTCCCGAACCACGCGCAACGCTCAGACTGAGCGACCGAGCGCTGACTTCAGCAGGACACCGGCGCTTTCTTCAGTGTCTCTACCTCATATCAGCTGTCGTCTTCGTAACTTCGCAGCTTGGCGCCTATGCGGTCGGAGGGATTCCCCTCTTCCATGACAGCCGTCTGGATTACTATTCCGCTGGCGGCGGTTTTGGTGTCCTGGGACGGGCCATCAGCATCAGCTCTTTTTTCTGCTGGTACTTGCTGCTCTATCGCTTTGTGTACCGATGGCGGATTGGGCTATGGCCGAAAGCTTGCGATTTCGGGGTTCTTCTGGCGTTGCTGATCTCAGCGGTTCTATCGGGAAGCAAGTCGACGTTCGTGAGTGTTCTGTTTTTGATTTTTTATTTCAGGTTGATCCACGGAAGAACTCCGCTGTATCCGAAAAAACAGGATGCGCGACTGGCGAAAGGCCAACATATAACTTTGATTGTGGCAAGCGTAGGTGCTCTTCTGGTACTGATCGCCACCGGCTACGCCTCGGGAGTCGGTGGCGCGATTTACGCCTTATTGTTTCGTGTGGTGGTGTCCGGTGATGTGTATTTTATGGCGTATCCAGGCGATCTGTGGAAGACGCTCAACGGAGGCAACGCTCTTTTTGCAATATTCGGAGGATCGATGATTGCATTCAGGATCATTCCCTCTGATATGGTTCCCGAACCGCTGGGCTTTCAGTTATTCCATAGTGCCACCGGGATGTCGGGCATGTTTGGTCCCAATCCGCGTCACAACGTTTTCGGCTTGGTTTATTTTGGCTACTGGGGATCGATGCTTTACTCGGCGTTCCTCGGGGCAACGGTGGGCACAGTTCGCAATGTGGGATTTCGCTTTGTTCGCATTGGGGGAGCGTCGGAACTTATTTTCGTCTTTACGGCGATCGCTGTGGTATCGCTCAACATGGGCGGCGACACTTTTATCGGGGACATGACTAATCTGGTTCTGATAGGCTGCCCGATGGCGGCGATCGCCTACGTTGCATCCCACGCATTGACTGTCGAGAGAGATGGTCGCCGGGAAGAGCTGCCCTCCCCGCTCAGCTGAATCAGTCGAACTGGACGGCGGAAGCTGCGGAACTAGGAGGTGTTCTCACTGGATGGAAATACTGGCAGTTGTCGTGTGCTACAAGATGCCGCTCAAGGGTTCTCAGACGCTGCGTTCGCTGGCAGCAGTCCTGAAAAGCGATCCCGGACTGAAGAAATCCGTTGACGTCCTGATTTGGGACAACAGCCCAGAGCCGCTGAGGCGGGACGAAATACCGTTCCCTTGCAGATACGAGCATGCTGTCCGCAATGGGGGAGTATCGGGAGCGTACAACGGAGCGCTGGGAATTGCTGCGAATCTGGGCTGTCCATGGCTTCTGCTCCTCGATCAGGATACGACTCTGCCGCCCGATTTTCTGTGCAGGATGCTGGAATACGGTCGACTAGTCCGGAACCGGTCGGAGATTGCGGCCGTTCTGCCAACCGTGTGGGTCAACTCCCGCTACATGTTTCCGCGGACGGTACATTTCAACGGCACGCGGGCCTATCGGGAGACTTTTACCGGAGCAACCCAGGAAGAAACGACCACGGCTAACAGTGGCGTTCTCCTGCGCATCTCGGCGCTACAGGAGATCGGGGGCTACAGCGAGGAATTCAATTTCGAGTTTTCCGATGTATATGTATTCCATCATCTTCATCGCGCAGGTAAGCGCATGTGGGTTGCTGGAGACATCAGAGTGGACCACAAGATTGCTATTACGGACTACGGCGGCGAATTCACGCCAGAACGCTATCGGCGCTTTGTGATGGTGGAAGATGCCTTTGTGACCCTTTACATGGGCAAAGCTGAGAATGCCGCTCAAATTCTGCGGCTTCTTGCCCGTTTCTGCAAGCAACTTATCAGATATCCGAATAAGAGATACGCCCGCATATCCTTCGAATACTTTGTGAAGAAACTCCTGGTTTCGAGAACGGCGAGGCTAAAGGCTTGGCGGAAGAAAGTCTTGGACTAGGAAAGAATGGACGAAGTCCCCGATCAATGGCTGCCCAGGTAGGATGATAGAATTCGACACGATGAATACCACTTCTGCCCTTGTGGAGGCGCGATCTTGCAGGCCGATGGCATAGATGTCAATCGAAATTCTATTTCTGAATCAGGGGCTTCAGAAAAGGTGCAGGGCTTCTGGTCGAAGAGGGAGCCGCCCACCGAGACATCCGGGGGTTACCTTTACTCTCCGATAACTCGCCCATACATCATAGAGACCGCATTCGGCAGGGAAACAGCCGAGCGCTATCGCGGGAGCTTTACATGGGCCTGGGACATTCTGGTAGACCGCTATTTGGCGAGACGTAAGGTTCAGAAGGTGCTAAGTCTGTGCTGTGGCTTCGGTTTATCCGAACGCATTTTTATACCGCGCCTGCCGGATGTTACGGAATGTTTGGGCCTCGATATCGCGCCAGGTGCGATTTTGAAAGCCAGGCAACTTGCCGCAGAGGCTGGGATTACGAATATCAGATATGAAGTGGCGGATCTGAATGCCTATGCGTGGCGGGAAAATTACTACGACTTGATCATCGCGAATGGAGCGCTGCACCACATCAGAAATCTGGAGGGCGTGCTCGCCGGTGTACGCAAGGCGCTGAAGCCGGACGGCCTCTTTTACTCTAGTGAATGTGTGGGCCCGAATTACCAGGATCATGCGCATCGCCAGTTGGAGTTGATCAATGCGGCGGCATTTCTAGTACCACCTGAGCTGCGATCACGCACCGGCATCACCTGGCATCGTCATCCTAGGATATTCCGCATACTGACCAGAATATATGCTGCGGCAGCACGGGAGGATCAACCCTACTGGGCGGGATGGAAGAAGAAAATGGCGGGATTCGCGCGCAGGATACTGCGCCGACGAAACTTCGATTTCGGCGTAGTGCATATCTCGCCCAAGTCGTATTATTTACGCACTGATCCTTCGGAATGTGTACGCTCCGCCGATGTGCTGAAAGTTGTGCGGCAGAACTCTCCTGAGGCCGAGATTCGCCCCTTGGGCGGGGGGCTTCTTGAGTTCGCTCTAGATCAGAGATTTTACGAGAGATTCGACGAAGCCTCGGTGATCACGTTAAATCCGGCCATACGTGATCGGGTTAAAAGCGGCCATAGGAGTGGCCGAAGACGTGATTGTTTTACCTTGCCGAGGTGTAGCTTTGCAAGGCGGAGAGTGGCGCGTTGATGTTCAGACCTTTGATTTCGTGTTAGTGTTGTAGTCGCTCCGCCGGGGTCGCGCCTTGCGGAGTGATCCAGGGCCGATGACACGGGGCTGGCTCCGAAGGAATCGGTAATCGAGACCCTCTGCGGTTTGCCTGATGGGCTGGCCGGCGGAGGGTTTCGTGTTTCTGCCAGAGATTCCTATGGTGAGGCTCCGTCGTGGGAGGCCTCTGGATCACGAGTCGCGACGCCGCCGGGCGTTTTTTGCCCGGCATCCTTATCGCTTTTGTCTTTGCTTTTGCTTTTGTCATTGTGCTTTCTCCCGGACTGCCGGTTTTGGTTCGCCAACTGCGCGGGCCGCACTTGAGCACGTGTCCGTGATGCAGCAGGCGATCCAGCATGGCGGTGACGGCGGCGCTGTCGCCCAGCAGTTTTCCCCAGTCTTCAACGGGTCTGTTCGACGTCAGCAGCGTGCTGGCACGTTCGTAGCGGCGCATGATGATCTCCAGCAGTTCCTCGGCGGCGGTCAGCGGCAGCTTGCGCATTCCCAGGTCGTCGATGATCAGCAGCGGCACGGTGGTCAGCAGCTCCATCAACTCCTTGCGCTTGCCATCGAGCGTGGCGTCGGCCAGTTCTTCCAGCAGCCTGTGGGCTTCGCGATACAGCACACGGTAGCCCTGCTGGATGACGGCGTGTCCGATGGCCTGTGCGCAGTGACTTTTCCCGCTGCCAGGCGGACCGAGGAACAAGGCATCTTCGCGCTTTCCGACCCAGTTCGCAGTGGCCAGATCGAAGACCAGACTGCGATTCATCTTGGGGTTGAACTGGAAGTCGAAGTTATCGAGTTGCTTGTTGGCGTCACGGAACTGCGCCTGTTTGTGGCGTCGCTCCAGCAGTCGCTTGCTGCGACAGGCAAGTTCGTCGGAGACCAGGATGGAGATCAGGTCGATGGGCGCCATGTTCTCCGATTGCGCTTGCAGAAGGCGCGTTTCCATCACTGCGGCCATGCCGCTCAGGCGCAGTTGTACCAGGGAGCGATTGAGTTCGATCAGGTTCATGGATTGGGTTCCTCGAAGTGGATGCGTTGTTGGATCAGGTCGCGATACTGGGTCAGTTCGCGGATGAGGGGATCGACTTGCCGCAGACTCAGAGGAGCCTGTGGGCTGCGCTCCAGATAGCGGCGCACGAAGCGATACTCGGGGACGCGCAGTTCCAGCGCCGCCGCGCAGGCATCGTCGGAAGCCGCGCTGCCATACTTCTTGACCAGTTGGAGCACGCCCTGGATGCGACGCATTCCGAGTTCGCCCTGGCGAGCATGGATGGCGTCGCAGACGGCGCCGATGTTGGCTCCGGCCTTGTGCGCACGTGCCAGCAGTTGAAGCAACGGTAGCGGCGTACGACGCGGGCGATCCGCATCGCGGATGCGATGACCGCCACGCTTGCCGCTCAGATGCTCGCGCAGCAACTCACCGGTGCGTGGATCAAGCAGACGCACGAACATCGCGTCCCACTGCACATGGACCTTCCGCCCGATCCAGCCCGGCGGCGCTCCGTAGTAAGCCGCTTCAACCTCGACGCAACCATCCATATGCACCGTGCGCTCGCCATACTGGTAGTAGCGGAACGGCTCCAGCGGCAGCGCTTGCAAGAAGGGCTTCTCTTCGGCGAACATCGCCGCTACCTGCCGCTTGGTCCGGCCGTGGATGCGCGTGTCGGCCCAGCGCTCTTCCCAGTGGTCCAGATACGCCTGCGCCTCTTCCAGGCTCTCGAACTTCTTGCCCTTCAACGGCGTCTTCTGCGCATGGCCGACGCCGCTCTCAACCTTTCCTTTTCGATCCGGATCGCGCACTTTGCACGGCAGCGCCGTCACGCCGTAGTGCGCCAGAACGTCGCGATACAAGGGATTCAGGCCCGGATCGTAGAAGTCTGGAGACAGCACACCCTCGCGAAGGTTATCCAGAACCACGATCCGCGGCGAACCGCCAAGCCGGCGAAATGCCTTCTCGTGCAGCTCGGCCCACACCCGCGCACTCGATCGGAAGGTCAGCAGGCGAACACGACTTGCGACTACAGCCCAGCGTCAGAACGAATAGCCGCGTGCGCCGGTACTTGCCGCTATCGGGATCGCGCACCATCGGCCCGGTGCCGTAGTCAACCTGGCATTCCTCGCCAGCCGGAGTTTCGATGATCGCCCGCGCTTCCGGCGATGCCGCGCCGCGCAAATTGCGCACGAATCGCCTGACGCTCTGGTAGCCACCCGCGAACCCATGGCTGTCGACCAGATCCTGCCAGATTCCCATCGCGTTCCGGCCGCGCTCCAACTCCAGCGCGATCAGTTCACGGTAAGGTTCGCAGCTGCTCGCCGGTCCGCAACCCGGTTTCCTGGCCAAAAAGCCGGTGATCACCTCTATGGCCGCTTTTGAATCCCCGCCCTCAGAGTCGGTGATCGGGTCTATGGCCGCTTTTGAAGGACTGTGGCGTCCCCAGCCGCCGGGACGCCGCAGGGCAATCCCGGCGACGCGAAGATAGTCGCCCGCCGTTTCCCGGCGCACTCCAGTCGCCTGCTCGATCCGCCGCAACGACCAACCCAGCCGGCCCAATGCGATGACTTGTTCTCGTTTTTCTCTGCTCAAGACGTGGCTCATGACCACAGAGGCTAACTTCCCCCTGCGGCAGCTCTGCCTTAAGCCTTCTCTCTATGGCCGCTTTTCACTTGATCATCTATGGCCGCTTTTGGGTGATCACCGAGGGACGAAGACGACGAGTGCCACAGGAAGGACTTCGATCAGATTTGCAGGCTTGAACAGCACTTTATGGCGACCGGAGAAATAGGCAATGATTTTGCGTTGATATTTGCGCAGCGCAGCGACACCTGACGCCCGTGAGCCTCACTCTGAGCCATGGCCTGCCTCCCTCGTAAGAGGTGAATTGATAGGTCGGTCACTTAATTCCATAAAGAGTTACTGCGCATCTAAAGCGCGTTCGGCGCAGGCACCATCGCCAAGAACCTCCCATAGGTGGGCTCATATTTCTGGTGGATTCGTGGAGTGGCGCCCAGGGTTTAGGGCAGGGTAAAGAACCATTTCGGTTTCACTACGGAGTAAGCAGCACCCTTAACCATTGGCAATGGAGAGCATCGCCCGGCAACTTGGTCTCCGAAGAGATCTGTCAGTTGAGCTTTGCACGATGCAGAAAACTATGTAATCGGTATCTTGAGCCCTTGTACTTATACCAAAGAAACGCAAGCAAGACGCGCTGCCATCCAAAATTCGTTCGAATTGCCTTGTACACTTCACCGAAGCTACGTCTCGAGTTTGAGAGCCCATCGTCGCTGTGTTCTGCAATGACGGTATCAAACAGTTGTACTGATCTCCCCTCCTTGAACATCTTTTGGTTGAGACACAAGTCACCGAATACGCGGTAATTCGGATCGTATCCCGGGTGAATTGCCCGTCTATAAAATGTTCCTTGATGATGCCAAGTGTTTTCGATCGTCAAGAGAAAGCCGGTCTTGGGTCGAAAGATGAGTTTGGAATCAACTAATACGGAAAAAGCGGCAACATCGATCTTCTTCTGGGAACAGGTTCTCAAGACTTCTAGAGGAATCATCAGCAGTTTGTCTCCCGCGTTGAGGTGCAGGAGGTACTCTCCACGCGCCGCAGCGATACCTTTATTCATCGCGTCGTAGATTCCTTCATCCGGTTCGCTCATCCAATAATCGATTGTGGCGTCTGATGCCCGCAAAAGTTCGAGTGTTCCATCGTTTGATCCTCCATCGATGATTAGGAATTCCACCTGGTCATCCTGGTGAGCAAACACACTGTTCATCAATGGAACGAGTTCATGCGCAGCATTAAAGACCACGGTAATAATGGAGACAAAAGGGGACACGGGCCTTGCACCGGTGCGCATCCTCCTTCCACCTTCTTGTCGGGAACGCACAGAATTCAAGGCCGGCATTGTGCTGTCAGGTTTAGATTTCTTCATGTCGCAACAGTAGTTTAGCGGCAATGCTCCCGGGAATTCAATTCGCTGTAAACCGCAAGCACTCCGCGTCTTGCATTTTCGGGCACTGGTTGTGACGTTAGAGCCAAAACCATTGTCTGCAGCCCCGCGATTCTCTCGCATTTGGCAGGTGACAGTGAAGGCGACTCGCAAATGAGGAGCTCCTGCCTGTCACGATTGTCTACGGCAGACTTGTGCCTGCTGAGGCAGGTGAGGATCATCCGCCAGCTTACCTCTAGTCCTCAGTGTCGGTTTTTGGGGTTTGGGTCACCGCTCACTAGATCCAATTTGGGTCCACGAATCGGGTGAATGTCCTCGATCCTTGTCGGCTTGTGTGATATTTGAGTTGCGGCCATACTACCGGCACCGGCGCTTTTTGTCTTTATAGGTCCTAATATGAGCTGCAAGCGACGCTGTACGTTGCTCCTGCCGTCGAATCATGAAAAACCTTCACGCTTCCCGTAGTGGCAGTGTAATAGAAGAACGGAACCGATACAGAAGTTATCGGGGTGATCGTACAGGCACTGAGTGTCGTCACCCACCTGCAGGAGAGAGAGTCACTCCCGCTCGCGGTGGTTGTCAAGGTCCCACAATTCTTGAGAGCCTTGGCTCCGTCAGCGAGTCCGTTTGTAAGACTCAACGGACTCCCGCCGAGAAGTAGCGTGCCGAAATCGTTATAGCAAAACGCTGCCTGCCCATTGCGCCGTGTCTGAAAGCAAAGCCCATTAGCCGTGTTGGTCGTGATGTCGTCGCCGTAGGTTGTTGCGTTCTTGCCAGAAAGCGCTAGGTCATCGCCCGCCGCCAGTGTGCCAAACCGTTGCTCATTCGGAAGCACTTCCGTAACCGCGGAATCCGTGATGTTATAGTCGCCAGCCCGCTGAGAAATCACGCTGTTTCCACTGACTGACGTGCCCGAAGATGAGCCACCGATGTAGATACTGTAAGTGCAGCGATTGCCGCCCGAGTCCGCGCTGGCGGAAAATCCAGTGATGGTTGCATGAGTAATGCCAAGAGCTTGAATCGCTGCAGTCGTGCCAAAGCTCGAACCCATGTTGCAATTCCGGACTGCCCCGCCTTGGATGGAAAGCCCGTCAATGTTCGATAGCAGGATATGATTCCTGCCAGGACTACTTGAGACGTTTCCGCCAATTGCCAGATTATTTACCCTGCTTATCGACATATCGTCGAGCGTGTTAGCGCGGAACGTGTTTCCGATGATCGTCAAGTGCGCATAATGTGCAGCCGATATGGTTGCGTAGGTTCCTGGGGTAAGACCGTTCTCGTCGAATTCGTTTCCCACAATCGACGCGACTCCAAACAGGGGCGATGAGCCCGTCGGGGTGTCTCCACTTCCATTTAGGACGATCCCGAGAGCATTGTTATAGATTCGATTATTCTCTATCAGCAGGTCACTCGCTTGTTTGTCTCCCAACGTTGCATCGCCAGATATGGGGCGCGTGCCCTCTTCGATGTCATTTGCATAGAAGTGACCGCCGCTGTAGTTCACTAGGTGAATCGCTGTGCCGCATCCCTGAAGCCAGTCATTGAAAATGCGAGTGTCATAGACCGGATTCGATGAAGTGCCGAGAGTAAAGCAGTCTCCCCGGTTGTTCCCATGAATGAAGAGTCCGTCGAGAGTGACCGAGTCCGCATCGATCTGAAAGAAAGACTCATTGAAGGTGCGGCTTGCTACCAACTCTGTGCCCCAGTTGCTTTCCAATCCTGCACCTCGGATCTCCACTTGCGTCAGAGCCGGGACGGTGACGGTTGCGTTCCAGGTATACTGCCCGGCAGGAATGACGAGCACTCCCATGTGACGATTCGCGATGCCACGGCGACCATCCACGCCGATATTGTCGATCGCATTTTGAACGCAAGATTGATCGAAAAGTCCAGGTGTGCTGCACCACTGGTCCGCCTGCCAGACTCCAGCGATTTGCGTAGCTTGCTGATTCCCAGCCACCCGTACATCTTGAAGATAACAATTCGAACATAATTGCGGCAAAGCGCCCTGGGAGAACACCGCCAACGAAGAGGCAATCACGAGTATGCAGGGAATAAAGGGGATAGTGTTGCAGGTAGCCATTGTGACCATAGGCTCCGCACCGACCGACAATCCGAGAAACCATCGAATGTAAACCATGTTACCTGGCTGCCCAAAAGCCAATATGCGAAGAAACATTAAACCAAGAAACACAACATAGCGCTCCTTCACCAAAGACCCCCTTTTTTTAATTACGCCGCCCTTCGCGTGAGCGCCGGTTGACTATTGCGTCGACGAAGGAATATAGGGCCGCGGTCGCGCCTGTTTGTCTTCATTGCTGACGACTGCCCCACACAATCAAATCCATG
This sequence comes from uncultured Acidobacteriaceae bacterium, assembly GCA_963798035.1. Classification (GTDB taxonomy): domain Bacteria; phylum Acidobacteriota; class Terriglobia; order Terriglobales; family Acidobacteriaceae; genus Telmatobacter. The sequence goes on from CAWCRW010000002.1 coordinate 255,707, forward strand.
CGGCACTTCACGGATTCGCGCGCATGCGCTCAGGATCTCTCACGTAGGTCGAAAAGGATAGGAGAACCTCAGCGGAACCGCCAGGCCTTCTTTTGAGTGTCTGGCCCTGAGGGGAACTTGCTCGATGCCAACAAGTAACTATATAAGGCCTCTTGCGATCCCTCGCCCCACGTAAACGCATGGGCGCTTTTAACAATCTACCGGATGCGATCCCCGACGACCCGAAAGGAAAGCCGTCGTTTTCAGTAAGGCTCGAGGGCCGGACAGGGTTCATTTCGAATGGTCTTGGCCACTAGGTGCCCATCATCGACTCCGATGTTATGCTAGGAGCATCCAGACGCAGTTCTGACAGACGTTACGCGTCTCTAGAGCTCGCGAAAGAGACCCTTTCTATGTCCCATAGATTCAAGCTCTTTCGCGAGCTTGCCTCGAGTGTGAGGTTGAGACCCTTCGATACTTCGACTCCTCGCGGGCGCTCGAAGGAGCGGCACCGACGAGTCCTTCTCACGGGTGGGAGCGCTTTACTTGCTAAGGTTATTGCGGTTGCAACCAGCTTGGTCACAATTCCTCTGACCCTGAGCTACCTTGGGAGTGAGCGATTCGGCTTATGGATGACGATAAGCTCTTTCGTAACGATTCTTGGGTTTGCTGACTTCGGCATCGGAAACGGAGTCTTGAACGCGGTTTCGGACGCTAATGGAAAAGAGGATCCGGCAGCAATCCGAAACGCAGTTTCAAGCGCACTGGCCCTTTTAACAGGCGTAGCCGTACTAATATTCGCGGTATTTTTCTGTCTATGGTCTTCGACAGACTGGGGCCATTTTTTCAATGTGACATCCGCCTTAGCCCGAAGCGAAGCCGGTCCAGCGATAGCGATCTTCATTGGCTGTTTTGCGCTCAATATTCCGGCAGACGTTGTCCAGCGGCTGCAACTCGGTTTGCAGGAAGGGTTCATTAGCAAATTGTGGCAGCTTGCGGGCAGCATTGTAGGTTTCGTGGGAGTGCTTATCGTTATTCATTTTCGACAAGGCTTGCCCTGGTTGCTCCTTGCACTAGCAGGAGCGCCACTACTGGTAACGATTGTTAACAACGTCGTTTTCTTCGGCTGGACCCGCCCCGATCTTCGTCCCGCCCGGCGCGGGATTTCGCTTGCCACGATGGCCTACATAACGCGACTAGGCGCTCTCTTTTTCGTCCTTCAAGTCGTTGTGGCAGTCGCTTTTTCGTCTGACAATTTCATCATTGCAAGAGTGCTCGGCGCAAACGCCGTTACACAGTATTCCATTACGGCAAAACTGTTCAGTCTCACGGCGCTTGGGCTTTCGATGTTTCTAGGGCCGTTGTGGCCGGCATATGGTGAGGCTATTGCGAGGAAGGATTTCGAGTGGGTCAAGAAAACTCTGATTCGAAGTACTTCCGCCGCTGTGGCGATTGCGACGACCATTTCGCTCCTGCTGTTGCTCCTCTGCCCTTGGATCTTACAAGTGTGGGTTCGCCGTCCACTTACACCGCCATTCCTTTTGTTGCTTGGGTTAGCCGTTTGGAGCGTGCTGGATGCGGCGGGCCAGTCCATTTCGATGTTTCTCAACGGCGCGAATGTAATCGTTCCACAGGTCGCCATTGCCAGTATTTTCGCCGTCGGTTGCCTGCTTCTCAAGCTTTTCTTGGTTCTTCGGTTTGGCCCTGTTGGTGTGCCATGGGCGACCCTGATCTCCTATACTCTTCTCAGCGCCGTCCCATCAGTGTTCATCATTCCTCGAGCCATCTCTTTGGCACATCGAGACTCGGGCCAAACGAACCAGATAAGCGAGACCCTACACCTATGATCAAAAACTCTGTCCGCAGACCAAATTTGACGGTCACGAGCGGAAGTATGTTCTTGAATGTCTTGCATGGACATGGATTTCTCTCGTGGCCCTTGGGATCGGACCGGGGATAGATGTCGTTGTCCCAATGCAGACTTAAAGGAAACTCAGGCGAGCTTCAGCTTGGCTCTTCCGACCAAAATGGTAAGCTGAGATTCCTTGGCCCCAGAAACCTATTGTCGAGTCATTTTCTGGAAGTCGCTTTCGATTAAACTCTTGCGGCGGTGGATGATATTCACTATCCGGGAAATTCGAAAATTGACCGCTAGACGGTACAAAAGACGACTCTGCGGCTTTTTGGTGAAGAGATGATACGGCCCGATTGAGAGTAAGTGCCTTCTGAATCGGGCTGCCAATAGGCGAAGCGATTCCTTGGTATAGAAGGAAACATGTTGTCCGGTAGTTGGCACATAATACCACCAATCAGCTAACCGAGGCGTCGGATCGGGCACAAGACAAGTTGAGACAAACACATTCTCGGAGAGATTCATCAAGTCTGCCAAGTCGCGGACTGGATCCGGTAAATGTTCGAGAACTTCGAATGCCGTAAGAAAATCGAAAGCTGTGCCCTCTTGACTCTCAAATCCCCTCGCGTAGTCGTTGGTGGCATGACGATCTGACCAAAAGAAATTGAAGCCTCTATCTCTCATCAGCCGCACGAACAATCCGTGGCCGCCGCCAAAATCAATGGCGCGCGTTACGTTTGGGAAAAACACGTTGAGAACGGCTGATGTTATTTCGCAATTCAGTTGATTCCGATGCATGATTCCTACGTCTTGGCGGGCAATCGCTGATGAATACGATTCTTCCAACCAATAGGGATCTTCAGTCTGTATGAACCCACACACCTCGCAACGAAAATACTGCACTTGATATTTCCTAAGGACATTAGCTTCTTCCCAGAAGATCGAGCGTCCGTCGCACACCTTGCATTTTAGTTGCGTATGGTTCGGACCAGGAATCTGATTTATCACGACGTTGATCCCTCTTGGTGGAGAATGCTCATTTCCGATTCGAGGATCATGCTGATAACCTGTTTCATTCCGTATTTTGCCTTCCAGCCCAGACGGGAAGCAGCCTTTGAGGGATCAACCTTGTTTCGCTGGATGTCGGTCGGCCGGATCAGATTCTTGTCAAGTGTGACATAGTCACGCCAATCCTTGCCTATAAGGCTGTATGCCGTCTCCACAAATTCGGTCAATGTATGGCTCTGACCAGTAGCAATGATGTAGTCCTGCGCGGACGGCTGTTCGAGCATCGTTGATATCGCTTGGACGATATATTCCGGGGCCCAGCCCCAATCTCTTTTATCGCGAGGTTGCCGAGTGCCAGCCGGGTATCCCTCTTAACAGCTAAAGAAGCCACCGCATGGATAATTTTGCGAGTAACGAAGCGCTTTGGTCGCAACGGCGAATCGTGGTTTGACAGGATCCCAGTACAGGCATACATACCATATGCTTCTCGGTAATTCGCAACAGCCCAGTACGCAGATGCCTTAGCCACGGCATATGGACTCCGCGGATGAAATTGTGTATCTTCGTTCGCAACGTGAACTTCCCCGTATCCCCGAAACACTCAGATGATCCTGCGTTGTATAGGCGGATATCGGGGTTGGAGATACGCACAGCCTCAAGCAGAGTGAGCGTACCTAGGGCGATGCTCTCGATGGTCTCGACAGGTTGCTCAAAGGAGAGCCCAACGGAGCTCTGACCTGCAAGGCTAAAAATCTCATCTGGTCGAATGCGCTGGAGCAATCCGATGGCACTGCCAGTATCCCTCAAATTGAGGGATACGAGCTGAACCGAATCAAAGATGCTGAGACGACGCAGGTTGTTAAACGCGGTGAGCTCAGCGTCACGTGAACTTCCCTTCACTTTGTACCCACGCTCGAGTAAGAGCTTCGCTAGGTAGGTTCCGTCTTGTCCGGAAATGCCACAGACCAGCGCGCGTTTTCCCATCCTTCATCCTTTCTCAATCAGCTCGCCGCTGAAACTGGAGTCAATCGGTGATTTCCCGAAGACGATTCAGCAATTCTGGCGTAGAGCGCCTGGAGTTTGGTAGCTGTGTTCTTTATTGAGAATTGTGATAGGACAAAGGTCCCCTTCTCGATCAGATCCTGTCTCAGTCTCGGTTGCTCTAGAATTTCCCACATCAAAGCCGATAGTTCTTCGGGCTAATCTGGATCAAAGTAACGCGCTCCATCTCGGGCTACTTCAGGCAAAGTCGTTGCATCGGAGGAAAGCACAGGAAGCTGTGCATGGAACGCTTCGAGAATTGGAAGGCCAAACCCCTCAAACTTGCTTGGAAAAAGCATGGCTGTGGCGGATCTGAAGATGCCTTGCAGCTCGGTGGAGGACACGAACCCAAGAAAGTGCAGTTGGTTTCCTACGCGAAGGTCCTGAGCTAGTCTGTCGAGTATCGAGCGGTGCCCTGCCGATGATCCCGTAAAGAAGACATGCGGAGTGACGCCGCGTTCTGTCTTCAAGATTCGCGAGTGCACGAAGAATTACTTCGTGATTCTTGTGCGGCCAAGTTATCGCGGGGTAGAAGAAGAACGTACTAGGAAGGCCATATTTTTGAGCAGTAGCGTGAATCTGCTCTGCGCTCGGGCTCGTGTATGCATCGAAAACAGAGCCCCAGGGGACCACATCGATTTTTCCCTGGGGAGTTCCGTATTGATGCATAATGTCTTGCTTAGTCCACTCACTTTGTACGCAAATGCTCGCCGCTTGAGCGCAAAAGGCTCGGTACTCCCCTCTCGCGCTGTTCGAACACGGCTTTGGGAAAAGAACTCAGGGTAATGCAGGTGCTGCAAATCCCATGGCTGATAGATGGAAGGGAGATCGGTTAGGTAGGCTTCCTGAGTGGGAAAGTGCACGACGTCAAATCCGTGCGACTCAACGAAACCGTCCGAAATAGCTACGGAGGCTTTGGGATGCGGCAGCCTTTGCCAAACATATCGTAGAGGAGCAATCCAACGTAGAGCCATCCTAACTCGAGAGAAGGTCGGGGCCGGGACGCTTTCTAGATTACAAGGGCCGTGCACGTATGGCGCCAGCCAGCTCTCCAAGCCCCCACGGACTATGAATGTGTACTCCTGATCCGCAGCTCCAGAATCGGAAAGGGCTTTGGCGAGCGCAAGCACAGCAGTCCCCAACCCCCTGGCGCGGGTTGGCTATTCTGCAGTCAATTGCGATAATCAAAGTTTACGCGCCATTTGCTCGTTGAGCTCCATTCAAAGTAAGTCTAAACGCTCAGGGCTCTTCCACTCCAACGCAATTCAAGACGGCGTTAGCCTTCTGGACACAATCTGGCATGCTCCCCTTCTCTAATAGGCTCGCATTTTCAACATCAAACCGGTTCACGCTCGTGAGGGGGTTAGAGGGACTTCTCCACCGCCACGGATTGTCACGATCAATGCCGGGGGCCAACCCAGTGTTTTCCGCACCTTTAGTACTGCACGAGCATTGCGGCAATCTCACCAAAGTGTGTTTTCCATCCAAAGACTATTTCTCTGGAGAATTCAGGAAAGACAGTAACGATTGTGATCCATCCTCTTCACTCTAAACAATTGATAACCAGCGTTTCCAGGTCTTGGTTTGGCTTCGGGATTGACTCGCACCTCCGTACCTTCGCTCAATCGGAACTCGATAAACGCTCATCCCTTATCTAATACGGGCAAGCTCACCTATCGATAACGTACGATTTCTTTGGCACATTTGATTGGGGACGGTGAAGGTTGGTACAAGCAGGAGGAGCGAGACCTCAGAGGCGAAGGATATGGAGCCAACCAAGGAAGCGGAAGCAGGAGCGAGCAGTACGGTGAAGCCTGTAGCGGGCCCGGTAGTGCAGATTGACGAGGGGCGGATTCAAGCACACCTGGACGAGGTGGTGCGGTCGACGGTGGAAGAGACGCTGAACGCACTGCTTGACGCCGAAGCGGATCGATTGTGTGGAGCCAGGAAGTACGAGCGCAGCGAGGGCCGCAAGGACACGCGCGCCGGCAGCTACGATCGTCATCTGCACACCAAGGCAGGAAGAGTGACGTTAACAGTCCCGAAGCTGCGCAGCTTGCCGTTTGAAACAGCGATCATCGAACGCTATCGAAGACGGGAGTCCTCGGTGGAGGAAGCGCTGATCGAGATGTACCTGGCCGGAGTGAGCGTACGGCGAGTGGAAGACATCACACAGGCTCTGTGGGGAACGAAGGTGTCGGCCTCGACGGTAAGTGATCTGAACCAGAAGATCTACGGCAAGATCGACGAGTGGCGATTGCGGCCTTTGGTGGGCGACTTCCCCTATGTGTTCCTGGACGGGTTGTGGCTGAAGCGCTCGTGGGGTGGAGAAGTGAAGAACGTCTCCGTGCTGGTGGCCATCGGAGTGGCGCAGACCGGGTACCGGGAGATTCTGGCGGTGAGCGAGGGAGCCAAGGAAGACAAGGCCAGCTGGACGCAGTTCCTGCGCGAGCTGAAGGAACGTGGCTTGAAGGGCGTGCAGTTGATTGTCAGCGACAAGTGTCTGGGCTTAGTGGAGAACCTGGCCGAGTTCTACCCAAAGCCAAGTGGCAGCGCTGCGTTGTCCATTTTTATCGTAACGTCTGGACCGCGGTTCCGTCGGGCAAGGTGAAAGGTGTGGCGGCGATGCTAAAGGCCATCCATGCTCAGGAAGATGCGCAAGCCGCCAGAGAAAAAGCCGGCCAGGTAACCGTGAAGCTACGCGAGATGCGATTGGCACGAGCTGCAGAGATCGTCGAAGCCGGCATCGATGAAACCCTGACCTACTACGCAATGCCCGCCGAACACTGGCGCTGCCTTCGCACCAATAACCCTCTGGAACGGCTGATGCGGGAGATCCGACGACGAACGCGTGTAGTGGGCGCCTTTCCCTATGGAAAGAGTGCGCTGATGCTGGTGGCAGCAAGGCTTCGGCATGTGGCAGCTACCAGTGGGGAACCAAACGCTACTTGCAGATGAACAGGCTGGCCGAAGTCAGAGCCATTGCCTGAACAGGCTATGCAAATGTGGAACGCACAGAACGCGTCCCACATTCACACAGCCTCGACGGCGGCTACGGGGTCAAATCCAATGCCAAACCAAAACTCAACCAACAACCTTCCCGATTTTCAATTTCGGAAAGTGCGAAAAAAACTCGACACTACCCACCTATCTTTTCGCACTACCGCCTTCAGCGCCTCGTCGTGCAGGCTCAGCTCTGCTGACCTGCCACGAGCAACTTCAGACGACGGTTCTGGTCTTTCATCACCCGCCTCTCTGAGATGCAGCTGGAGCGGTGCTTGAATCAGATTGAAGACTTCACTTGGCCCCAAGGATCTCTGCAACTATGTGCGGATTGTGCTCCATGCAGATCGGTTTGCTGCACCATTTGAAACACGGCGAGCAAGGGGGACAAACCGCAGCGACTGTAACCTTTTCCCCCACAGGTTGCCATTGCCGTGTATCCGTGGCACCTGACCAGAATGCAATCGTTGGAACGCCCGTCGTACCAGCGAGGTGCGAAACGAAAGTCTCGACCGTCACGACCCCGGACGAGCGAGTGATCAGTTCGGCAAGCTCAGGAATGCTGAAACTACCGAACGTCGGAATGATGCGAACATGGTTGATGCCGATCGAAAAGTCGTAGAAGGCTTTTTCGGAGCTGATGCCCGTGATCAGAATCACCTTCTCCGTCTTTTCTAGAATATCTGTCAATATTCTCCGCCATCGGTCGATAGACAGAGAGCGCCGCATTACCTTGCTGCCCGGGTGGACGATGACGAAATCCGTGACCTTCGAGATGCCGACCCCTTTAAGCTTTTGAACGAGCTCACGTCGGACGGCTTCCCTGTCGTAGAACAGTTCCTGTGGGCCGAGTTGGCACTGCGGACAAATCGTCCGGACTACGTCGAGAAAGTGCTCAGTCTCATGTATTCCAGATCGCCACGGGACTACCTCATCGAGACAGAACGAAAAACCACCGGTCGAGAAGCCGACGTTGTAGCGCGAGATTCCAGAAAAGAATAGGGGCAGGACGCCATTATCAATCGCGCTTCGAAGGCATAGGGCAATATCATAGGTCACGCCAAGCCTGCGCAAGATATTGACCAGACCGGGCACCCTTGACGGGTATTTTTTTCCGGAAGGCATATCTGTAACGAAAACATTCGAGATATATGGGATATCCACCAAGAACCGCTCCAACATCCTTGCTCGCAAGCACGTCAACCCGCGCCTGAGGCATGTGATGGCGCAAGGATCCAAGGATGGATGTAAACATTAGGCCGTCTCCTTCAAACGCCCCGAAGAACACAAGGAGTATATTGTCGATGCGAGATGGCCTTGGTCTCCGTCGCCGCAGGCGGGTGCCTACCTTATCGATGAGCATAAGCGCCATGGCTATCAATCGATTAGGGGCGAGAATGATTCCGTTCGTAAGCTGATTGCGTTTCTTCAAACCTTATTCCACCTGCCTGAACCGTTTGTCGCCGCCCTGTGAGCTAGTACCTCGTGGCGGTCACGCCCCCGGCGATGGTCGGTCATCCGAGGGTCAGCAACCCATCCGTCTTTTACGCGAGTACCCGTTTCGAATCTGCCAACCTTATTTACAAAACAGGCTTTCGTCTTTCATTCTTGTTCGCGCTTCGAGAACTCTGTTGAAGAGAACCCAAAGTCGACAGTCCTAGCCGCGGTCTCCAGGAGCGAAAAGGACAGACTGAAGCTCGACCGCGCAACGCAATCTGCACGAAAACTGAGTGCGCGCACTGACCTTGCGAACCCTGATCGCGCTAATGGATCGTTCGCCAGCAAACCGACCTTTCCAACCCTTTGCCCTCTTGGATGCCCTTATCATTTTAAACAAGGATCGCCGGTACTCTAATACCCTCGAAGAACGGCTTTGATCCGAGCATCCGGTCGCAGCTTCGGTGATCCCGGATACTAATTGGCTCCGATAGGCACGCACAAACTTCGCGCCAGGATGAATGCCGTTCGGACGCGGATCCTCAACTAATTTCGGGGCATTGCTGGGGAATGGTCCACACACCTACCTTGCAGCCAGCCCAAGATCTTCGGCTGACGACTTCAACCTAAATTGCGGTTTCTTACTACCCCGAACAGCCAGGAGTTGCCGAAGCATTCTCAGTTTCCCCTCTGTTTCGATATCCTCCTGCATTCGCCGGTAAGCCACCTGAAACAAAGCGGTGCAAATTCCAACAAAAAGGCCTACTACAGTAGCCACCATAACAATCAATCCCCGCTTCGGAAACGAGCGACGGTCCGGCGGAATTGCCGTATCGACGACCTGAATTAGCGCGCCCTGCTTCGCTTCATCAAGCTTTCGCCAGTTCGAACTGTCGGGCAAGGATGTCAAAAATAGTTTCTTGGTATTTAACTTCGCGAAGCCTTCGAACGTACTCCAGACCTGCCTTAGGGACCTTTCCCCTTGGGACAAGAAAAGCCTCCATCAGAGTCGCTCAGAGATCCCCCCCAGTTTTGGCTGACTGCTCCTGGAGGCCTTGCAGCTCTTGACGGGCCTGTACGAGTTGGGCATTTTCGTCTGTTGCGAAGGTTTGAAGGGAGTCGATTTGAACTTGCTTGGCGGCTATCTGCGCTTTCAAAGATGCAGAGGATTCAATAAGGGCACGGGTCTGGCTGTCAAGTTGAATCAAGCCAGTGCGCTGTTCCGTTTGCGTGAGTGCTTCTTCAGCGTCTGCCAACTTGTTCTTGGCGCTTTCTAGCTGTTGCTCAAAGAAAAAGTCTGCGCTGAGACGCTTCAGTGATGGCGAGGTGTTCCGAGAGTTTTCGAAACTGATCGACGTAGCCGTTAGCGAGTTGGGCGGCACGGTCTGGGCTAGGATCCTCAACCGATATTCGAATGAGGCCATCTTTTCCGCTTCCGTCCACTGTCGAGTTTTTTTCTAAACTCTTTCGCGCGTCTGACGGGTAGTGTGAGTGATATTCCTGCACCAGTCCGAAGCGCTCGACGATGGCCTCCTCCACCGTACGACTCTTGATCATCGCGACCAACATGTCATTGGGATTCTTGATGCCCAGGCTGCTGCCTGCGAGCGCCGCCACGCCTCCAATGCTTCCGAGTTGAGAAGTCAGAAGTGAGGCCATCGACGAGTTCTGTTGCGGAGGGAGAACGGCCGTGGTCGCCGTGTAGCGCTTCGGCAACAATAACGAGATGATCGCAGCAAGCAGAGCGCAGGATAAAGTGATCCAATACTACAATTCGCTTACGCTGCGCCACGACAATCAGAAAATCGAGTAAAGAAATCTCATTATCCGACCCTACAACCGTAGCAGCACGGGGCCCGGCCGCGGATCGTTCAGTCGTTTCGGGAGAAGAAAGGTCAATCGCCATGCTGTCTCTGGTTGCGCGAATTCAACTATGCGCATCTGTACATTTCATATTCTACAGACTCTGAGTGGCCAGTTTACCCTGATCGCCACAGCCGGTGATGATGGGAGTTTCGAGATGCTGATTCAGGGTTTGTTCACAATGCCATGGAACGAGAACGGCTCTTGCATCCGAGACGCAGTTTGAGGTGTTTCTGACCTGCGCCTCTGGATTCTTGCATAGTCGCGACGCTGCTTGCGCAGCGGATGAACGTTGCACACGTCATCCCCAGTTGGGTAACTGTGGAGAGCGCCCCAGGGCGCTCCACATGTCTACAAACGTCAACATGCGAGAAATCAATAACTTGGCGCATGCGCCGTTTACACACGTGTCCATTTGGAAACGAAGAAAGCGCTCTGGAGCGCCGCGACGTAAACATATTGAAAACAAAGGCCGAGCGAGAATGGCTTTAGTTTGCGCTTCGCGCGCGTACCCTTCGCTGCGGCGACCGTCAAAGGGTCGCTCCACTTCGCTTCGATAAACGCTTAAGAGCAGCGCCCTTGACCGCCGTCCTCGCTGCAGGTATCAGCCAGCCATGGGAAGAATGTCTTCTCCTCATGCCACGAAAAATACGTGGGCCATTAATTCGTCAGCCGCAAACGGAACTCGATGGCCGCTCGATCATTTACTTCCGGCCGTTGCAAACGCGGACCAAAAGGCAGCCGAATGGCTCCGTTGCGGAGTGCGCAACCGCGAGACATACGGTGTGCTAAAGGCGAACGATCCGATCTGGCAGACGCAGCTTCCCGGCGTCTTTATCCCTGCACAAAGGATGTCTCTCGAGAGCATTCAACGTGCGATGCGCCTGGATGAGCCACGCTACATCTTCTGATATCTCGAAGGGATCAATGATCGGAGACCGGAAGAAGTGCTGGTTCAAGGGCGTCGAAGAGCCCGGAAGGCCAGAGGATCTGACCCAATATCGTTCGCTTCCGCGTTCCTTCCCGTGGTGAACACAACGTTATTAGGAGGCCAATCGGAGTGCAATACATCGTCTGGCGGACTCGGATCAGAAACTCCTTCGCCGCTTCGGCTAGTCTTTCCCGAACACCTGGACAGCATTGAAGACGGCAGATACCTGCCCTGAAGGTAGAGACTCACGCACTCTTCAGGTATGCTCCGCGCAGGCAAGACCCTTCGTTCTCGTTCCCGGAGTGATTCGCGAAGGTGGAAGACGGGCCGCTTCGTGCTTGCCTTCGACTCCCGGGCGAGGATGGAAGGGAAAGGCAAAAGGTCGGCCAATATCGGATGATTCCAGGGCGCTTGAAGAGCTTCCGCCGGAGCGTTTCTACTCGAGCCATGGCTCTGGCACATGACAGTGGAGTTGCTCCTCGACGGACGAGTCTGCCTGTTGCCTTTGGTAACTCATTGGGCCTGTCTTTGCGGAAGGATTGGCAGTCGTATGGATCGATCTTTGGACGGTCGTAACAAGCCGATTGGACCTCCGATTACAACTGGGATTCGTCAGCTAATCGAGGGGTGATTGGCCGCCTATCGGATTGTTTTAAATCCCTCCGGGTACAGATCGAAGAGCTCTCGATTAGACCTTCGCGGCGGGTAATTCAGATGAGGCGTCGAACTGTTGCTCGAGCGGGATTCGGACCTGATTCGCGAACTACAGTAGCGACCAACCTAGGTTATCGATTCCGATGCCTCACGATTCAGGATACTGATAACCGTGGAACTACTCGATCCAGCAGCCGAAAATACAACCAAAGCCGCGCTTTACCTTCCCCGATAAGAGAGCGTAAGGAGTCGAATCAGAAGCCGAAGACGAGCATGAAATGCGGTCGATCGATGACGCCAAAGGTCGTGTAGGAATTCCTCAATCTGTGTTCGTGCAGTGGCTCAGAGCATGTCCATTCGTATAGGCCAGGCAAAAGGCAATTCGCACATATCAACTTGCAACTCGGGTCTCACTGTCCCTTCAAAAAGAAGATGATCATCGGCGCGTTAAGGCTCTTTCGGAGTATCTATCGCGGTCCTTCAAAGCTGTACAAAACCATCTCATGGATGCCGTGCACCGACGGTGGTTCCAATGTGCCACTGCATTGAGAAGTCAACGCCTTCAATATCGTCATCGACTGTGCAATCGACTGCGGAACAGAGTGCAACTGAGTGGTACTTAGCGCAACCGCAAGGAATGCTAAAGAATTTATAGGAACGCAAAGAAGTATATAGGAATGATCAGTAATCATGCGGTCTTGAGCGCATAGGTCATCAAAAATAATTTGCGAAGTCGTGAATATCGGCATCGAATCTGAGTTAGTCTAAAGCGCAGGCAGTGCGAGATACTGCAGCGCTCGTCGTCGGAGCTCAAGCGCATGTTGACCATCTCGAAGGCCCTCTCCGCAGGGCAGGCTCAAACCTACCACTCGCGTGAGTTCGCTTCAGAACAGCAAAACTACTGGAGCCGCGAACGACAGGTGCACAGCGAGTGGCACGGTGCGCTTGCTCAGGAGTGGAGTTTGCGCGGTGCTGTTCGCGCGGAACACTTCGCTCGACTCAGCCAGGGCCAACATCCGGAGACAAGCGTGCAACTCATTAGGCACCAGCCGGCAAGAACCTACGAGAACGAATACGGCAAAGAGATCACGAGCGTGGAGCATCGCGCCGGATGGGATGCGACATTCTCTGCACCGAAGTCGGTTTCGCTCACCGCACTTGTCGGAGGCGACCTTCGAGTTCGCGAGGCACACCGGGAAAGCGTACGGGTAGCAATCGATGAATTGCAGCGATATACCCAGGCGCGCATCGGCAATGTTCATGCACCGGAGACGACTGGCAAGCTCATCGCCGCCACATTTGAACACGACACCGCACGACCCGTGGACGGCTACGCCGCTCCGCAGCTTCACACGCATGCAGTGATCTTCAATGTGACCGAACGCGATAACGGCCAGACACGCGCTCTTCAGGAGCGCAGCTTATTCCAATCGCAGCGATACGTGACCAGTGTCTATCGTTCTGAGCTTGCCGTGAGGTTGCAGAATCTAGGGTACGAGATTGAGATCGGTAAACACGGCCAACCCGAGATTAAGGGATACACGCAGGAGTACCTGGACGCATCAAGTCCGCGGCGCGAGCAGATCAAGGAACATCTGCAAGAAATTGGCAGAGACGGTGCAGGCGCCGCACAGGTTGCCGCGCATCGGACGCGCGACAAGAAGGGAATCCAGTCGCAGGAAGTGGTATTGCAACGGCACCGCGATTTGTCGGCGCAATTCGGCCACCAGGCCGATCGAGTCGTCGCAAAAGCGCAGGAGCGAACTCATCATCATAGACAGCAGCCGGAAAAGACGGCGCAGCAGGCCGCTACCTACGCCCGCAACCACGTATTCGAGCGCTCGGCTGTTCAAGACGAACGAGCCATTCTTCAGTCCATGCTTGACCGGGGTATGGGGCAACTCAGCTACGGCGATGCGCGCCGGGAATTTGCACACCGTGTGGCATCCGGCGAGTTTCGTTCCCTCGGGCACAGGGAGGGCCACGCCGCCCCGCAATACACCACGACAGAGATGGTGCGCATGGAAAAGGAAATCATCGGGTACATGCAGGCCGGCAATGAGCGCAATTATGGTCACCCGATGATGATTTCTCCGCCCCTGCGGATCAGAATCGAGGATCGGCACCCGGAATTGAGTGCCTCACAGTATCACGCGGTTGATGAGATCTTCCTTTCACGCGAGAAGTTTGTCGGTCTTGAAGGCGTAGCCGGTGCAGGCAAAACGACGACGCTTGCCGTAATTCGCGAAGGCGCTGTGGCCGAAGGCTACAGCGCCGAAGGTGTTGCGCCCACTTCGCGCGCTGCACAGAAGCTGGCCGAGGCCGGAATGGAGACATCCACATTGCAACGGCATCTCGCCCGAGGTGAGCAGCCGGATACCGGCCAAAAGAGACTCTACGTGATCGACGAATCTTCTCTCGCTTCCACACGGCAGATGTACGAATTCATTGAGCGCCTTCAGCCAAAAGATAGAGTTTTGCTCGTAGGCGACACGCGCCAGCATGAATCCGTTGAAGCAGGCCGTCCATTCGCGCAGCTTCAGGAAGCAGGGATGAAGACCGTTAAGCTGGACCAGATTCTCCGACAGCGCGATCCAGATCTGAAAGAAGCCGTCGAGCAGTTGGCGCGTGGTGAAGTGCGCGCGGCAATCGATAATCTCGACGCACAGCGTCGCGTGCACGAATTCAGCAACCGCGAGGAGCGGATTACAGCCATCGCCCGCGAGTATGCGCGCTCACCTGAGAAGACGCTGGTTGTCTCTCCGGATAATCGTTCACGTATGGAGATTAATATGCGCATTCATGGCGAGCTGCAATCGCGCGGTGTGGTCAGCCGTAACGAGCGTGCCATCACGACACTTGTACCGCGTCAAGAGATGACTGGCGCGGACCGGACGTGGGCGGCGCAGTATCAGGTCAACGATATTCTGAGGTATTCGCGCGCTTCACGAGAAACCGGCATCGGCAAGGGGGAGTACGCGCGCGTGAAGGGGATCGACGCCGAGAAGAATCTGCTGACGGTCACGCGGGCAGACGGCAGCGAGCGAACCTACGATCCGCGTCGGCAGATGGGCGTCACCGTCTATCGGGAGCAAGAGAAGGCGTTCTCCCAAGGCGACCGCATCCAATTCACTACGCCCAATCAAAATCTCAAGATTGCGAACCGCGAGTTGGGGACGGTTGAGGGTATCGCCTCGAACGGCGGGATGAAGATCAAACTGGACAATGGGCAGAGAAGAACAATTGATCCCACGCAGTATGCCCATCTGGATCATGGCTACGCTGTTACCAGCCACTCCAGCCAGGGCCAGACTGCAGACCGCGTACTCATCCACGTGGATACCAATCTCGCTGCCAAGGATCTGCTCAACAACCGCATGGCCTACGTCGCCGTGTCGCGCGGCCAGTGGGACGCACAGATTTTCACGAATGACGGAGCGCGGCTCGCGAACGCGCTCGGGCACGATGTTTCGCACAAGAGTGCGCTTCAGCCGCAGATGAGGATTGCTCCGTCCGCTCAGGATGTCACGCAGGCCGTGCGTCCGGATCTGAGTCAGGGAATCGGAATGGGATTGGGTTTGTAACTTCGTGATCAGTCGATAAGGAGATGCTTATGTCCGCGGACTTATTTTTGAAGAGGCCGGTTCAGAGTGCCCGGCCTGAGCTAGTCAATTCGGTCGAAGACCCGAGGCCCGACCCCTTGCTCACTCCTGAAGACGTCGCGCAGCGACTAAATGTGAGTCGGGATTGGGTTTGGGATCACTCTTCGCGCAAATTACCCTTTCTTCCTGTGATTCGGGTGAGTGACGGATTGCTCCGCTACCGTGCGAGTCAGATAGAGGAGTTTGTCAACGAGCGAGAACGGATCTCGGCATTGCGCCGTAGACGCCGATAATTGCTCGTCCGCTCGTTTCTTCCCACGGAACCTGAGGAATGCATGGGCCATTCGCACCAACGGGGTTGGGTTGTCGCACGGGGCAAGAAATGGTACGGCTACTTTCGCCGAGCCGTGATGGATGTTGCCAGCAACGAGATGAAAACCTGCGTTGTTCCGGTCGTTCTCGGCCTCCGATCGCGAATGACCAAATTCAAGGCGCGCGAGGAACTGGCACGGGAGATAGCGAAACTGACCGGGCCGTTCAACGGGAACAGAATCAGGAATGACGGTTCGACGACCTTCGGATGGTTCGTTCGCAACCGCTTCTTTCCCTTGAAAGAAGCACAATGGAAAGAAGAGACCGCCAAAGTGAAGAAGTGGTTGATTGAGCGCGATCTGGTTAAGGAATTTGAAGACGTTCCCCTCGAGAACTTCGACAAATTCACGCTGCAGGTCCACCTCAACAAACTTGCAAAGACGCATTCAAGGGACCGAGTACTCCAGATCCGGGCTTACTTGCGTGACATCTTCGCCGAGGCCGCCGATCAGGACTTCCTTCCCAAAGATCCTGCGCGCAAAATCCGGGTTCCCGCGCTACTGCGGGAGACTGACAAGACAACTTTGACGTGGGACCAACTGCGAAGGGCTCTTGCGGCGCTCAATTTGCAGGACCGGCTACCGCTTGAGCTCGACATGACGAATGCTCTTCGCCCCAGCGAACTCTTCGCTCTTCGATGGAAGTACTTTCACCCAGCGGAATCCTCGATCACCATTCAGGAGACTGTCTACAAGGGGAAAATCCGCCCCTGGGGGAAGACGCGACGCAGTCTCGCAACCATTCCGATCCCTAGGCTTTTGTCTGAGGAACTCTTGGCTTGGAAGAATCGCTGTCCAGACTCATCTCCGGAGGCGTTCATTTTTTCGAGCCCGAGTGGTACCTTTGTCGATCCATCGAGCTTTTGGCGTCGGGTACTTCGTAAGCTTGAGCGGGATCTTGGGCTTCACAAGCTCACGTTCCAGGTGATCCGCAGGACCACGGCCACGTTGGCGCAGAATATGGGCACAGTGAAGGATGTCCAGGGACTGCTCCGTCATTCGCGCACGGCGACGACCACCGACATCTACATGCAAGAAATTCCAGAAGGCGTGCGCGCCACCGTCGACTCCTTCCACCGCGAGCTGATGTGTCCGAAGACTGCCTGCGACCAACAACCGTTTCCTTGGGGTGATCCTGCTACGCCTCGAAGCGCGCCTCCCCGCGAGCACTCCATGGAAGCACGTCGTGGACGTTGCTGATCGCACCTTTGCTGCGGGGACAGAGCTCGCAGAGCTCCAATATACCTACACCGCAGGTTCGTACACGCAGGACAAAGCGAGAAAGCAAAGGTAACGGGGCGAAGTCGGACTTTTAAACGCCGCTGTTTCGAGCGCCTCTCCGAACGAAAAGGATGTGCGGACCTACTGCTCTGTTGGTTGCTGCTCACTCGAGCGGGAGGAGATACCAGCAACGGGCAATCGTAGTCATGCTCCGCTATGCCTTCGCGAGAAAGACATCCGCAGACAGCTTGAATCGGACACTCAATTTACGCAGCTGGGCCAGCGTAAGCTTCCGCTGTCCAGCCAGAAACATTGAAACCGCACTTTCCGATCCGAATTGAGGAATCAAATCGCGTTGGGTAAGGTGCTGGTGTTCGATGAGGAATCGGACCACCGCAACCGGATCAGCGGCAGGGATGGGATGGTGGGCCTGTTCGTAGCGCTCCACCAACAGGGTCAGAAGCTCAATGGCTTCCGCTTCAGGCGCAGACGGGCTCTCTAAAGCGGTCAGTTGAAACAGCGCCTCCGTATAGGTTTCCAGTTCCGCTTCATTGTGAATCACACGCGGAGCTCCGTGTGCGATCATCTCTGCCGGATTCCCGAGGACTGTGCTCATTTGCTTCCGAACCTCCGATCCCAGTTGCCGGGATTGTCGTACCCCTTGTGTGTCAGAAACGAGCGAATATACACATGCCCATCCGATTGTCTTTCTTCCGTAGTCTTGGCGTAGTGAATGACGGTAATAAGCCTGTATCGGTTCCGCCGAATGTTGAAGACCACGTATCCATTGACGTAATCGGCGTCCTTGAACATCGCCCGTACTTCCGCGAAATTGTGCCAGCGGACCGCCTCGACGATGCTCACCCAAGCTTCAATTTCAGTCGCTGCACCCGGGTATTGAGTTATCGCTTCGCCCAAATGCCTGCGGCTAACTATATACACCTATCTACCATACTTCACAATTTGTGAAGTTGTCAAGGCGTTCCGATGTCGGCGTTGCGCCCCAAACGCCGATAGAATGTCTGCAGCCCGCTCGCTTTCCCCACAGAAATCGAGGAATGGATGGGCCATTCACACCAACGGGGTTGGGTCGTTGCACGCGGCAAAAACTGGTACGGCTATTTTCGGCGGACCGTAATGGATGTTGCGGACAACGAATCCAAAACCAGCGTTGTTCCGGTCGTTCTCGGTGCCCGGTCGCAGATGACCAAATTCAAGGCATGCGAGGCTCTGGAACGTCAGATGTCAAAACTGAGCGGACAATCCAACGGAAACAGAATCATGAACGACGGCTCTGTGACCTTCGGATGGTTCGTTCGCAACCGCTTCTTTCCTCTGAAAGAAGCGCAATGGAAAGAAGAGACGGCCAAGGTGAAGAAGTGGTTGATCGAGAACGACCTGGTCGATGAATTTGACGACGTTCCTCTGGAGAACTTCGACAAATTCACTCTGCAGGTCCACCTCAACAAACTCGCGAAGACGCATTCGAAAGACCGAGTGCTTCAAATTCGCGCCTACCTGCGCGATATCTTTGCGGAGGCGGCCGACCAGGACTTCCTTCCCAAAGATCCTGCGCGCAAGGTCAGGGTTCCCGCGCAACTGCGGGAATCCGACAAGACCACCTTGACGTGGGATCAACTGCGAAGCGTTCTTGCGGCGCTGAATTTGCAGGACCGTTTGCTCCTGGAGCTCGACATGACAAATGCTCTTCGTCCAAGCGAGCTCTTCGCACTCAGGTGGAAATGCTTTCACCCAACGGAATCCACGATCACGATTCAGGAGACCGTCTACAAGGGGAAAACCCGCCCCTGGGGAAAGACGCGGCGCAGTCTTGCAACCGTTCCGATTCCTATGCGTTTGTCTGAGGAACTCATCGCTTGGAAAAGCCGCTGTCCAGACGCATCTCCCGAGGCGTTCATTTTTCCCAGTCAGAGTGGGAGCTTTCTCGATGCTGCCAACTTCCGGCATCGGGTGCTTCGCAAGCTGGAACGCGATCTCGGCCTTCCGAAACTCACGTTCCAAGTAATCCGCAGAACCACGGCCACGCTGGCTCAAA
This sequence comes from uncultured Acidobacteriaceae bacterium, assembly GCA_963798035.1. Taxonomy (GTDB): domain Bacteria; phylum Acidobacteriota; class Terriglobia; order Terriglobales; family Acidobacteriaceae; genus Telmatobacter. The sequence goes on from CAWCRW010000002.1 coordinate 274,725, forward strand.
AGATGGGCACGGTAAAAGACGTCCAGGGACTGCTACGGCACTCACGCACGGCGACGACAACCGACGTCTACATGCAGGAGATTCCGGAGGGTGTTCGCGCGACTGTGGACTCGATCCATCGCGAGTTGAAATCCGAGGGCTCGTCCAAGCTGAGGAAGAAGACTCGTGGGGCCTCAGTCCGGAGACCGAAAACCTTGTCGGCTCCAACAATCGAAGCTGAGGAACAAGTGGAAACTGGGTCAGTCGTCGGGAAGGGAATCGAAGCGGAAGCGAGTGCGCAAAACAGCGCATCTCGCAGAAAAAAGTTTTCGCGATTTGCTACCAAATGCTACCAACCAAACGGTTAACAAATCTGTAAGTTGTTGATTCTATGGTGGACCTGGTCGGGATCGAACCGACGACCTCTTCCATGCCATGGAAGCGCGCTCCCAAACTGCGCCACAGGCCCACGTATTGCGGAAGGCAACATTCCTATTCTCTTCGTACGCGCTGGATTCGTCAATCTGACACGCGGGTGTGCTCCAGCTGCGCCGACATCCCCGCAATCACCAGCGCCAGGCCCTCGGCAAAACGCGCATCGTGCTGCGTAAACATCTCGGTGCCTGCAGCTGCCGCCAGGGGATAGAGCTGCGGATTGACCCGCTTTTCGCGCACCGCAAGGTCGTACTGCGGATTGGGCTGGCCGGGCGCCAACTGCGTCGCCTGCTCCTCAATCACAAAGCCGATCGTGTAACTGTAGAGCGCCCCGAGTCCCACAACCGCCTGCCGCAACGTGAACCCCGCAGCCGTCAGCCGGCGCAGGTTCGCTTCCATCGGTGCGAACAGCTCATCGTCCGTGAGATAGGTTCCGCTGAACATCTTTGCGCCGTCGCGATAACGGAGTAGCGTTCCCCGTAGACCTTCATACACCGCGGTCGCCCATTGCTGCCAAGCGGAGAGTGCGGCCAGCTTTTCGTTTCCGCGCATCGACTCGCGCAGCACCTCGGTCGCCATCTCATCGAGCAAATCTTGCTTGTCCTTAAAATGCCAGTAGATCGCCGGAGCCTTCACGTTCAGCCGCCCGGCCAACCGCCGCAGCGTCAAGCCGTCGAGGCCGGAATCGTTCAGCACGGCAAAGGCCTGCTGCAAAATGACCTGTCGATCGAGTGCCATTGCCTCAAATTTTAGCATTGCGTATTTAACGATGTTAAGTTACGCTTAACTTAGTTAAGGAGACCCCATGAAAGCTGCTGTCGTCCAAGAGCTTGGTCATTCCCCTCAATATCAGGATTTCGCCGACCCCGTGGCAGGCGAGAACGAAGTGCTGGTCCAGGTCCGGGCTGCCGGACTCCACCCCATCGTCAAAGCTATTGCCAGCGGAGCCCACTATTCCTTTGGCGGGGGAGTGCCGTTTGTTGCCGGCCTCGATGGCGTCGGCACCCGCTCCGACGGCAAACGCGTCTACTTCGGCAACGCACGCAAGCCCTGGGGAACCATGGCCGAACTCTGCGCCGCGCCGGCCGGCCTGTGCCTCCCATTGCCTGACGGCATCGACGATCTGCAGGCGGCGGCGATTGCCAATCCCGGAATGTCGGCCTGGCTCTCGCTCAGGGATCGAGCGGCCATAGCCCCCGGAGAAACCGTCCTGATCCTCGGCGCCACCGGCGTTGCCGGCCAGCTTGCTCTTCAGTTTGCGCGTCATCTCGGCGCCAAACGCGTGATCGCGGCGGGGCGCAACATCGAGGCCATCGCGCGCCGCGATGTTGATGCGATTGTGTCCCTCAAGGATCCCGAAGACCAGGTGCGCGAAGCCTTTCTGGCAGAGGCGACCAAGGGCATCGACGTGGTGATCGACTATCTCTGGGGGCGACCCACAGAGCTTGTTCTCGAGGCGCTCGCCAAAGGCTTCAATCCCAAGGCCACTCGTTCCACGCGGCTCGTCGAGGTCGGCGAAAGCGCCGGCAAGACCATTACGCTTCCCGGCGCTACGTTGCGCAGCATCGACCTGAAAATCCTCGGCAGCGGCTTCGGTGCGGTAGCGCTCGATTCGATCCTTTCAACTATTCCCACACTCTTTGAGATGGCCGCCGCCGGCAAATTCCGCGTCGACGTCGAGCCGGTTCCGCTTACAGACGTCGAGGCCGCATGGAGCCGCGTGGAAAAGGGCCGCCGGATCGTCTTCACTCTATGAATCACCCTCCGCGCCCCAATTTGGTACTTTGGGAACCAATTTCAACCCGCGAACTCGCTCCTCAAGCGTCGTGACCGGGAACACTTTGGGGGTGGTGCGGTGTCTAAGACAATAGACCGCGCGGGATAGACGGTTGGTTGCTACCGCTGTTCCGCCTCCCGCGCGATTGAGGCAGCGGCGTCCATCGCCGATAGACCATCGCCGGCTCCTCCGATTGGGACCTTCAAACGATCCGAGCGCCGGGCTCAGAATTTGATGGATGCAAACGATGCGCCTGTTGTTTTAATGTGGGAGGACTGAATTGCAGGCGGACCTCACCATGGGCAATCTTGCCAGCGCGTTTACGCTCCAAACTGAAGAGGCGGCTCTCATCGCCGAGTTGCGCGCCGGCTCCGAAGAGGCGTTTGCGTGGCTTATCGCACGGTATCATCAGCCGATCTATTCGCTTCTCGCCCGCACCGTGCACGATCGTAGCGATGCAGCCGACCTCACCCAGGAAGTTTTTGTGAAGGTGTTTCGCGGGGTAGGCGGCTTTCACGGCGAGTCTTCGCTGCGCACCTGGATTTATCGCATCGCCCTGCGCGAGGCATCGAATCAGCGGCGCTGGTGGATGCGCCACAAGCAGCAGGAAGTGCCGATGGAGCTTGAAGTTCCAGGCAGCCGTTGCGACGCTCCCGCCCGCTTGAAAGATACCCTGGTCGACTCCGCCGAATCGCCTTTTGAGATGGCGGTTCATGCGGAGAATCGCGCCCGCGTCGAAGCCGCCTTGCGCCTGGTCCCGGAGCCGTTTCGAACCACGCTCATTCTGCGTGACATCGAAGGCTTTGTGTATGAGGAAGTGGCTGAGATTCAGGGCGTCAACCTGGGGACAGTCAAGTCGCGGCTGGTCCGCGGCCGCGCCTGTCTCAAGGTGCTACTGACGGCGCCGTCCAGGACCGAGACGACCCGATCCAACGAGGGCCTCGATTTGCCTTTGGGAGAGGAGGCGCGATGAGCCGGTGCACCACACTGCGGGCGAAATTTTCTGAATATCTCGACGGTCGAATGACGGGGCACGAAATGCAGCGCATCTCGGCTCATGTCGATCGCTGCCCCGCATGCGCGCGCGAGTGGACCGCGCTGCGTGAAAATCAGAGCGCCCTGTCTGCGCTGGGGCCGGTCCCGGAACCGGAAGACATGGTATTGCGCATCCGCGTGGCCGTGAGCCGCGAGCGCGCCCGCCGCAGTCGCAGCGCAATGGCCGGAGTGCAGCTGGCGTGGAGAAACACCGTGGGGCCGTTCCTTCTGCAGGCGGCTGCCGGATTCGCCAGTGCTGTCCTTCTGCTTGGCACGGTCACCTTCATGGTGGGCATGTTTACCCAGCCCGAAAGAGCCCATGCCACCAAAGACGTGCCCCTGGGCAATGCCACCGCGCCGCGCCTCCTCTATTTCCTCGGTGGCGCCAACGGTAGCGACGAGATCGAAGCCAACTCCGTGCCGGTCGTCGTCGAAGCTTACGTCAACAGCGAGGGAACGGTGTACGACTATCGCATCGTTTCCGGGCCCGATGACGCAACCACGCGCGCCCAGGTCGAGAATGTCCTGGTTCTGAGCAGGTTCGAACCCGCACGCTTCTTCGGCCAGCCGGTCCGCGGCCTCGCCGTGCTCTCCTTTGCCGGCATCTCCGTCCGCGGCTAATCAAGATTCAGCATGGTCTGCGATCTTGTGGAAGGATCGCTGGTGCTTTTCAAGGTCCAGCTTCGCCTTCATCTGCCGTTCTTCTTTCTGTCGCGCGCGGTTGCGTATGCCGGGTTCATTGAGTCCGAGCAAAATACTCGGCGGATCCGGTCTCGTTGAGGCGGCCACTGCCTCTTCCAACTTTGTACAAATCTTGCACGGCATTTGCCTTTACCTTGGTTGAAGCGTACACCGTTTGAGCCTCAACGGGGATGCAAGCGAACGGAAGCTCCGTGCTCGCGGTCCAGGACGGCGGAGTTCCGGTCGAGTCACCCCCCACTCGTCAGCTACCCTTGCGTTCTTCGTTATCGAATCTATTACAGAAATAGTAACTGGAGAGGTGAATTTTCCCCTCCCTCCAGCTTTCCCGCCTCCCGTTTGACCCTTTCTCCCCGTCTAACTAGACTTGCATGCAGGGTTTTCATTGATGCAGTTTTCCTCATTTCGTTCCATCCCCGCGCTCTCGGCGCTCCTTTTCTGCGGGATGGCAGCGCTTTCGTCGCAGCCAGTCTTCCCGCAATCCGGCGAAAGCAGTTCCACCGGCTCCCATCGCCAGAGCTCTTCCTCCTCCACAGCGGTGCAGGCGGAAAAGCCCCCGTCGTTCCTCATCGATCCCGCCGGACCCACCATCTCGCTCATCAGTTCCGAGCCCGTCTTTATGATGGCCGCCGCCCTCAATGCCTGCGGCTACGACGAAGGCCTCGAAGACAGCGCGCCGGTGCGGAAGCGCGTCCGCGAAGAGGTGAACCAGGCCCTGGCCAGGAACGAAGATGCGCGCGCCAAACGGGACAAGGTCTGCCTCTTCATTGCCCAGCACCGCATGACCGGGTCCGAAAAGGACATCTCGCAGTACATCTCCCTGGCGCTCTATCTCAGCCCGCCGCCGGAGCTTGAAACCAGCGTCGAGCTCCCCGAAATGCCCCCCGACTCAACCCAGGTCATCGAAATCGTTCCCATGCTGCGCGACTTTGCCGCAGCCGTCGACCTGCACGGCATCTGGCTCACAGTCCATCACATCTACGACGAAGAGACCGAGCGCCTGCACGATCCTCTTTCGAAAATGATCGTCAATACCAATCTCTACTTGAAGATGCCCGCCTCCACCTACGATGGCCGCCGCTTCATCGTGGTCATGGAGCCGCTGCTCTCTCCCAAGCTCGTCAACGCCCGCATCTACGGCACCGAATACGTCGTCGTGGTTTCCCCCGTCAACGGCGTCATCCCCATGAGCGACGTCCGCCACACCTATCTCCACTATGTGATCGAGCCGCTGCTCTATACCCGCGCCAATGCGATCGACAGAACCCAGCCGGTTCTCAAGGAAATTCGCGACGCTCCCCTCGATTTCCGTTTCCGTTCCGACACCGTGGCTCTCACCGTCGAATGCCTGATTAAGGCCATCGAGGCGCGCACCCTGGAGACCGGCGTCCCCGTCTACAAGATCCCCGCCGGGATCGAGCGATCCGATTTGCCCAAGTACGAACACGAACGCCAGGTCTATCAGGAAAAAGTGGATGCCATCAAATGGGCATTGGTGCGCCACGACATGACCCAGGGATTCGTGCTGACGCAATACTTCTACGAGCAGTTGATGCAGTTCGAGAAGGATCCCGCCAGCCTTGGCGACACCATCGGAGAAATGGTCTACAGCATGGACGTCGAGCAGCAGGTGCATCGCGCCCGCGAGACGCAGTTTGATGCGCGTGCCGATGGCGACGTGCTGCAGCGCAGCAAGCCGCGCGTGCTCAGCGGCCTCGACCTGGCCGAAGCGCGTCTGGCCGGAGGCGATGTGGCCACGGCGAGCGCACTGGCACGGCAGGCGCTGACCGTGCACGGCGATTCTCTGGAGTCGGTAGCCGACACCGCGCGGGCCAACTTCATCCTCGCCCGCACCGCCATCTTTACCGGCCATCCTGACGAGGCAATCGACCGCTTCCAGAAGACCATCGCCACCAGCAAGGATCCGCGCCTGCTCTCCTGGTCCCACATCTACCTCGGCCGCATGCTCGACCTCGACTGCAAACGCGACGCGGCGCTGTCCGAGTACAAAGAGGCACTGGCCACCCGCGACGGGGCGCAGGATACGCGTCTTGCCGCCGAGCGTGGGGTCAAGACCGCCTACGCCATCCATGGGCACAGTTGCGAAGACGCCGAAGACGATTCCGGCGGAGATCCTCCGGCCAAACCGGGTCCTCCGGGGAGTGGCCAACCGGAGACGTCCAAACCGCAGTAACCGCCCGCAGGGCTTCTCGCCGGGCCCCGGGAAGCGTCTAATAAACTCAGCTGACAAACGTTCCACGGACGCATTCGAAGGGAGAATTGCTGGGTGGAGATTGTCGAACCAATCGAGGCCACTGTGGAATCAGCTCTCACGGAATTGGAGACAGCGCTGGAGCACCATTTTGCGGCTCCCGAGCTTCTGGTGCGCGCTCTCACCCACCGTTCGCTCGCCAATCAGCGCGCTCTCAAGGATCCCGGCAAAAATCCTGAAATCGAAGGCGACAACGAGCGCCTCGAATTTCTCGGCGACGCCGTCCTGGGACTCGTCGTCGGCGAGGCTCTCTTCCTCCTGCATCCAGAGTGGACCGAAGGCGAGCTGACCCGCGTCCGTGCGCAGCTCGTCAGCCGTCAGCACATGGCCGACGTGGCTTTGGAAATTGGCCTCGGAGAACATCTCCGCCTGAGTCGCGGCGAAGACCGCAGCGGACTGCGCCGCAAAAGCACGGTCCTCTCCAACAGCATGGAAGCCGTGATCGGCGCCCTCTTTCTCGATGGCGGCCTCGAACCGGTCAGAACCTTTACCCAGCGCTACGTGATCGGCAATGCCGTCGAGCATCTGGCGCAGGAGCTGCTCTCCGGAGCCGCGCTGGGCAACTACAAATCGGCTTTGCAGGAGTATCTGCAGGCCGGCCGCGCCGGCACCCCGGTTTACAAAGTCAAGAACGAGAGCGGACCGGACCACCACAAGCGCTTCCAGGTAGAAGTGCGCCTCAAGCCCAAAGAAGGCGAACCGGGCAAGGCCCTGGCGCGCGGCACGGGAAGCACCAAGAAAGACGCGGAGCAGGATGCGGCGCGTCGCGCCCTGGCCCGGCTCACCGCCAGCGAAGCTTCCGGCAAACTGCCGCCTCCCGACGAGGAGGAACAGGAGAGCCGATGACCTCTTCTGCACCGAGCGCGAGCCCGGCATCTCCACATCTGTCGCGGCTCCACTTGCACCTGCCCACGGTGCCCGAGGCGTTCGCCTCCTTCCTGCGCACCCTCGTTGTGGCCCTGTTCCTGCTCACGTTTCTTCTCCAGCCATTTCTCATTCCTTCCGAAAGCATGGAGCATACCCTCCTCGTGGGCGACTTCCTGCTGGTCAATAAACAGATCTTCGCTCCGTCGGGTGCGCCCTCCGGTTTCTTGCGCTGGATCATGCCCTACCGCGACGTGCAGCGCGGAGACGTCGTCGTCTTCCACCATCCCGATCCGCCCTACCTGGTGAAACGCGTGGTGGGCATTCCCGGCGACCGCATCCGCATTGAGGACGGCCGCGTCACCGTCAATGGCGTCACGCTCGATGAGCCCTATGCGGCCTTCGAACCCGCGGCGCCCAACCCCTTCCGCGACAACTTCCCGGCCAAGGTATATACCGACCCCAACATCGATCTCACCTGGTGGCGCCAGCTGCAGGGCCTCACCCGCGACGGCGAGCTGATCGTCCCGCCGGGCCAGTTCTTCATGCTCGGCGATAACCGCAATCACAGCAAGGATTCGCGCTTCTGGGGCTTCGTGCCGCGTGAGGCAATTGTGGCTCGTCCCCTGGTGATTTACTTCTCCCTCCGTCGCCCGTCGACCACGGATGTGCAAGAGGCTTCAGATGATAGACTCGGACACGATAGGGAACTTTCGGCGCGCCTGGTAGGCTTTGCGCGCTGGAAGCGAATTTTCCGGGTGATCCATTAATCCCGGCACCAGGTTTGTCCATACGCTGACCGTGCGATGTCTCAAAAGTTCGCCCCGTGAGAACGATGTCATCCTAAGCGGAGCATGCTTGGGGCCCCGCGCATGCGTCAACATGCGAGGGGAAAGCGAAGCGAATGACCTGCTTCTCGGGCGTCCAACCTATGCAACGATCCGCAGAGACGCAACCCATCAGCCTGCTGGACAAAGAGCGACAGGATGACAAATAAGAACACGTCTGCCGCCATGGCGCAGCCTGCGGCCACGCCGAAAGAGACCCAGGAAAGAGTCGAAGAAACGCCCTTTGAAGCGGCGGCCAGCATCTGTTCCGTGCTCGTCGTGGGCCTGTTCATCCTCACCTTTCTCGCCCAGAACTTCGTCATCCCCTCCGGTTCGATGGAGAAGACCCTGCTGGTGGGCGATCATCTGGTCGTCGATCGAATCACCCTCGCGCCTCCGGCCAAATGGATGCCTCTGGTCTACTACCGCGAGCCGCGCCGCGGCGACGTTGTCGTGTTCCTCAAGCCCGGCTATCCCGACCTGTTCCTGGTCAAGCGCCTCGTTGCCGTGCCCGGCGACCACCTCCACCTGCGCAATGGCGTGGTGATCATCAACGGCGTGGCCCAGGCGCAGCCCCATGCCGAGCCGACCACGCCGGAAAACCATACCGACTTCCTCGACGAGTTTCCCTCCGTCCCGCCGTATCCCGATCCCAACGCGACACCGGAGTCGTGGGCCGTTGACTTTCCCCATTTCGTCCAGGATGGCGACCTGGTGGTTCCCCCCGGCAAATATTTCATGATGGGCGACAACCGGCACGACAGTCTCGATTCGCGTTATTGGGGATTTGTTCCGAGAGAAAACATCGTCGGCCGGCCGCTCTTCAACTACTGGTCGTTCGAGACTCCCGAGCATCAATACGAAGAGACGGGCCTCCCCAGCAACGTGGCCTGGATGGCGCATGTGGCTCTCCACTTCTTTACGGAGACGCGCTGGAGCCGGACGTTGCACATCATTCGCTGACGGCTTGCGCGGCGAACGATTACCATCAGTAAAAACCATGACCGAAGAAGTAGAGCGCGGGGGACGGAAGAAAATTGGATTCCTGCTGGCCCTGATTTTTCTGCTTGTGATCCTCCTCGCGATTGCTGTCGTGCCGCCGCTCATCGGCATCGGCCGCTACAAGAACAAAATCACGCAACTGGTTTCTACCTCGATGGGCCGGCCGGTTCATCTTTCCTCGGTGGAGTTGCGCCTGATCCCGCGCCCCGAATTCGTCATGACGGATTTGAGCGTCGATGAGGATCCGGCCTTTGGCGCCGAGCCGATTCTCCACGCGAATACCGTCACTGCGGCCATCCGGTTTCTTTCGCTGTGGCGCGGGCGCATTGAAATCAGCCGCATCAGCGTCGATGAGGCCAGCGTCAATCTTGTCCGCAACGGCGACGGTCGCTGGAATCTGGAATCCTTGCTGCGCTCCGCTTCGGCGCGCGCCAACGATGCGGCCCAGAACAATGTCCCGTCGTTCCCGTATCTGGAGGCAACCACCTCCCGCGTCAATTTGAAGAACGGGATCGAAAAGCTTCCTTATTCGTTGGTGAATGCCGACGTCTCGCTGTGGCAGGAGAATCCCGGCGATTGGCGTCTGCGCCTGCGCGGACAGCCTGCGCGCACCGACGTGAGCCTCGACCTCGCCGACACGGGCATTGTGCGCATGGAGGCAAGGCTGCGCCCCGCTGCAGACCAGCAGAAGACACCCCTCCATGTCGATCTGGAATGGCGCTCGGCGCAACTCGGCCAGTTGAGCCGGCTGGTCGTTGGTTCAGACCCCGGCTGGCGCGGCGACCTGACCGGCGAATTGCAACTCGATGGAACTGCCGAGACCGCGCAGGTGAAGACACGCCTCACCGCCAGCGGTGTTCATCGCGCCGAGTTCGCGCCTGCCGATCCGATGGACTTCGATGCCAATTGCACCTTCCTCTATCACTACGCGGCCCGTGCGGTAGAAAATCTGGTCTGTGATTCGCCGCTTGGCGATGGCCATATCAAGGTTGCGGGTGAGCTGCCCGCAAACCAGCCGGCCAAGCTTGATGTCGAGGTGCAAAAGGTTCCAGTGAGCGCAGGGCTCGACGCGCTGCGCACGCTGCGCAACGGGATCGATGAGTCTCTGCAGGCGCGCGGAACCATCACCGGCCAGCTCATCTACGACCCCGGGGCGGCAGATGATCCATCTCCGCAACCCGGGCCCGTCCCCCATGCCTTTGCGCGGAAACAGGCGAACCGGAATCACGCGCCGCCTCGGCCGGCTCCGCTCCAGGGCAGCCTGGCAGTCAATGATTTCCGGCTTACCGGCGACGGCCTCACCCAGCCCATTCAAATTGCAAAAATCGCGCTGGAGCCGGCCATTGCTCCGCCTGGAACGCCGCACAGCCTGCTGGCGACATTCTCGGTTCCGGCCGGCGGCACGGCGCCCGTCGCTCTTTCAATGAATCTCGGGTTGAGCGGCTACCAGGTCGGCGCACACGGTCCGGCTTCCATGGCGCGCCTGCGCGAGCTTGCTCACATCGCAGGCATTGTGGAAACTGCCTCGTTGCAAGGCCTCGCCGGCGATCCCGCGACCCTCGACTTGACGGCCAGTGGTCCGTGGCTCCCCACCCCGCAGACGCCCGTGGAGGACAATGCCGGAGAAGAAGCAACCCCGGGCCCAGCGCCCGCGACAGTTCTCGGCAGCGTAACGGACCAGCTCGGGGGGACGATCACTCTCCACAACGCCAACTGGAAATCCGAGACTCTCGCCGGCCACGTGCAAATCTCCCAGGCCGTTTTGCATCTCGATGCCAACGTCCTGCTTTGGGACCCCATTGCCTTCTTGTATGGGCCGGTGAAGGGAACTGCGAGCCTGCGCCTGCCTCAGAAATGCCCTCCCCTTCAGGAGTGTCCGCCGCAACTTGATTTGCGTTTCGGCGAACTCGATGCCGCAGTGCTGCAGGCGGCGCTTTTGGGAGCGCCTCGACCCGATACCGTGCTTTCGACGCTCATCTCCCGCATCAGCCCATCCTCGCCTCCCGTCTGGCCGCATCTTGCCGCCACCGTGACAGCCAATGCGCTCCTCCTCGGCCCGGTCACACTTCGGAATGCGAATATCGCGGTGAATCTTTCCCAGGCCGGAGCCGAGTTCACCAGCGTCCACGCCGAAATTCTCGGCGGCACGGTGCAGGGAACCGGAAAGGTCGAGAGCGGCGCCAAACCGGCATACTCCTTCGAAGGAAACCTCGCGGGCCTCAATGGCTCCGCCGTCTGCGAGCTTCTCGCGGTGCAGTGCACCGGCGGTCAGTTCGCCGGAAACGGCAAGGTCGAACTGGCAGGATTCTCCGATCGAGAACTCGCTGCATCCGCCAAAGGCAAGCTGCACTTCGAATGGCGGCATGGGACGCTTGGTCCAGACTCCGGCTCGCAAATTCCCAGGGCGCTGATCCACTTCGATCGACTCGTTGCCGACGCAACCATCGCCAATAACGGCGCAACCATCCGCCAGGCCCAGATCGCTCTGGGCGCACGCAAAGCGGACCTCGATGCCACGGTGACGTTTGCCAATCCGCCTTCCGTCGGCTTTGACGAGCCGAACGCAGCGCAATCGGCAAAGCGCTAACGCCTCCAGCACCCGTCGCGAACGGATTCGGCCCATCCGTAGAACTGCCGTTTCCATCGGTAAAATGAAGTCATGGCTTCTTCCATCGCCTCTTCCCCCGTTCAGCTTCGCTGCAAAGGCGTTCTCTTCGACATGGACGGCATCCTGATTTCGTCCATCGGCTCCGTCGAACGAAGCTGGACCCGCTGGGCCCATCTGCGCGGCGTCGATCCCTCCATCGTGATGAAAGTCATTCACGGTCGCCGCAGCATCGAGTCCGTGGCCGAGCTGCGGCCCGACCTCGATCCGCTCGCGGAGAACGACATCATCGAAGGCTATGAGATTGAAGACACCGACGGCGTCACCGTTCTACCCGGCGTGCTGCAACTGCTCGCATCGCTTCCCGCCGATCGTTGGACCGTGGTCACCAGCGCCACGGAACCCCTGGCCCGCGTGCGTCTCGCTTCCGGCGGTATTCCCGTTCCCGCGCGCATGGTCACCGCGGAAAGTGTCGTGCACGGCAAGCCGCATCCTGAGCCCTATCGCGCCGGCGCCGCGTTGCTCGGATTCGCGCCCGAAGAATGCATCGTGTTCGAGGATGCGGAGTCGGGAACCAAGGCCGGTCGCGCCGCGGGGTGCACCGTGATCGCAACCCCCTTCTCGCATCCCATCCGCACCCTCGAGGCCGCGCACTACCTCATTCCCGACCTGACCGGCGTGTCTGCGGAAATTCCAGCGGACGGCGATGCGATTGCCCTTCGCTTTACACCGCTGTCCGTCTAGCAATTCCGCTATTCGTTGGCCTCAATCCGCCGCCCATGCAGATCCTGCAGCGGCCGCGAATTCAAGGGGAAGATCGTCGTGAACGCCCGCACCTGCGAGCGGCTCAAGCTGAGCACATCCTCAAGCACCAGCCAACGCACACCTTCTGTGCAGGGCGGTGCGGTCAGCGACCCAACATAGGTCCAGTAGCCGCGATCCGCCGGCAGAAAGCCTCCCGGATCGATCATGTCGTCAATCTTTGCCTTCTCGCCCGTCTTCTGCGGGAGCGAGGGCCACAGTGCTGCCAGCAAGGGGTTCGGGTCGCCTCGATCCATTGAGAAACGCACCGCCACCACGGCTGTCTTCCCGTCTGCGCTCTGGTGCACCAGGTGCACCACCATGTCTGTGAGCTTGCCCTTCACGGCCTCTTCGCTGGGATGGTGAAAATGGAATTGCTGCAGATCGTAGCGCACGCCGTCGTAGACAATGTAGCTGCCCGGATGCACATCCACCCGCACCGTGTTCCCGGTGTTCTCCAGCGAGACGGCCCCGCCCATGTAGTGAAACTCAATCGGCGGCAGTTTCTTGTTCAAATGCGCGCCGCGAATGTCCACCGGCGATTGCGCGTGTCCCTCGGAACATGCGCGGTACGCGGGGTCCAGCCTTCCCCAGTTCACCGGTCCAGTCTTGCCCTGGTAGCTCCAGGGCGCCGGGTTCGTCTGTGCGGACGCGATCGCGCTCATGCCGAGCACAAGTACAGCAGCAAGAGAAAGGCGCATGACTCACTCCTCGTTCAAAGATCTGCATCAATCCCGAAAGATTCTATTGCATCGACGCACGAGAGCCCAAAAAGCACGGGGCCCTTCGCTTCGAAGGGCCCCGTGCTCGTTGGGAATCCTGCTTTTTCCCGGATCTACTTCTTGGCTGTCGTCGCGATCCCGGCCTGCTCCGCCAGCTTGGCCGCCTTGTCGGTGGCCTCCCAGGTGAATTCCGGCTCGGTGCGGCCAAAGTGCCCGTAGGCCGCGGTCTTCTGGTAAATGGGTCGACGCAGATTCAGGCTCTCGATAATCCCCTTCGGGTTCAGCGAGAAGTTCTTGCGCACCAATTCGGTCAGCTTGGCTTCGGAGATCTTGCCCGTGCCGAAGGTCGAAACCAGCACGCTCACGGGCTCCGCCACGCCGATCGCATACGCCAGCTGCACTTCCGCCTTGTCCGCCAGCCCCGCAGCCACGATGTTTTTCGCGATGTAACGCGCAACGTAGGCCGCCGAACGGTCCACCTTGGTCGGGTCCTTGCCGCTGAAGGCGCCGCCGCCATGACGGCCCGCGCCGCCATAGGTGTCCACAATAATCTTGCGCCCGGTCAAGCCGGTGTCGCCCATCGGTCCGCCAATCACAAAGCGCCCCGTAGGATTGATGTGGTACTTGGTGTGCTCATCGAGCAGTTTGGCGGGCAGCACCGCTTGAATCACGTGCTTCAGAATGTCCGCGTGCAGATCGTCGTTGCTGACCGTCTCCGCATGCTGGCTCGAGATCACCACGGCATCGATGCGCGCCGGCTTGCCGTGCTCGTCATATTCCACCGTCACCTGGCTCTTGCCGTCGGGGCGCAGATAAGGCAGCTTGCCGTTCTTGCGTACTGCGCTCAATTGCCGCGTCAGCTTGTGGGCCAGCGAAATCGGCGCAGGCATCAGCTCCGGCGTTTCATTGGCTGCGTAGCCGAACATCATGCCCTGGTCGCCGGCGCCGCCCGTGTCCACGCCCTGCGCGATATCGCCGGATTGCTTGTTGATCGTCGAAATCACCGCGCAAGTGTTGGAGTCGAATCCGTAAAGGGCATTGTCATACCCAATCGACGCAATCACACCCCGCACCAGGCTTTGAAAATCGACATAAGCCTTGGTCGTAATTTCGCCGGCGATGACCACCAGCCCGGTGGCAGTCAGCGTTTCTGCGGCAACGCGGCTATAAGGATCCTGTTCGAGGCAGGCGTCCAGAATGGCATCGGAAACCTGGTCGGCAATTTTGTCTGGGTGACCTTCGGTCACAGACTCCGAGGTAAATAAGTATCGGTCGCTCAACTTCTCAATCCTCCCTTTATACGTATCTCAGTGATTGGCCCAGCAACACTCCTGAAGCCCGAAACTGGGTAGGAGCGGAATCATGCGGACCTCCCCGACCATGCGGAGAAATGGGCCGAACCAACGCTCCTGGACCGTTTGTATCCCGATCCATGGTAAATGTGCGAGGCCCTCCGGACCAAAGGCTCCCAGCAAACGGCAAGAATCCGGCTCCCAAGGGCGGGATACGCCGCGCAAACCGCGTCCGGCTCGGTCCTGTTCAGCATTTTTTGGAAGGCGGAAGGAGCCAAGCACGACAGGGAAACGCTTAAATACGGGAAATCGCTTAATTCTTGACCAGCCCGATGGCTTGGACGATGAAGGCGTGGGTTTTGGCCGAAACGCTCTGCACCGGTAGCAGTGTGCTCCACCATCCGGCGCGGACTCCGAAATAGCGAACCGTGAGGAAGCCGGCAACCATCGCCGCCGCCATCAACACAATCGCCCCGGCCCAGCGCAACCGCATCTCCGCCGCTTCGCGCTGTTGCATGCGCACGCGGCCCACGTTGGAGGCGAACTCTTCCCAGCCCTGATCAGGCTGAGACGCCACACCCGACTCAGTGGACGCTTTGACAAAGCGATCCGTCCAGTCATGGACGTCGAGTCCGACCGCGCCGACATAGCCACGCACAATGCCTTTGCTCAAAATGCCGCCGGGAAGCAGCCGGTATCGATCTTGCTCGAGCGCGACAAGGTGCCGCTGGCTGATCTTTGTAATCTCGGTGATGTCTTCTAACGCGATGCCTCGGGATAACCGTTCAGCGCGTAAGTCTTCGCCAAAACTGCCCATAGGTAACCAATTAGAGGAGAAGTCTCGTTTGGATTTCCACAATCACAATAAACCCCGGATTTCTCCCCGTCAAAATTATTTCTGCCGTTCCCCTTTATTTTCACAAACCTGAAGTAACGTGGCCGGGTTGAAGTCCTATTGGCGAAATATACACCCGGGTTTTTGGTCCCTCAAGTGACATTCGGCACTCGGCGTTACCGAAGGTCATGCCTCGCAGATCCTGCGTTCCAGCCCTTTTGCACCGGATGCTGTGCACTGTTCTTTCACGCATAAAATCGTGCACTCCCGATTCCGAGCACCACTTCTTCCACCCGTAAAACTGCGCCCAGGATCGTCGGCCCGTATGCGCCCGGGATCTGCATCCTGCCGGACCGGTAAGTACAGCGGCAGATAGCTGATACCCTTGAAATGAGCGTACCAGAATCTTCGAATCCTGGGCGGAGCGCCTCCCAAAGATGAATAAGCTCGTGTTTGCCAACCTTCTGCACCGGCCCCTGCGCTCCATCATCAGCGTCTTTGCCGTGGCCATCGAAGTCGTCATGATCCTCTCCATCGTGGCCATCTTCATGGGTATGCTCGACGACCAGAAACAACGAACCAACGGGATCGGCGCCGACCTGGTGGTCAGTCCTTCCAATGCCAGCTTCATGAATGGCGTGAGCGGCGCTCCGATGTCCGCGAAACTCGCCGAATTCCTCGCCCGCCTGCCCCATGTCGCCGTCGCTTCCCCCGTCATTTCCAACTTCTCCATGTCCGGCACTGTCGAGATCCTTTACGGCATCGACTATAAGAGCTACAACGCCCTCAAGCCCTTTGTCTTCCTCAACGGAGGGCCGTTCCAGGGACCGAATGATGTGATCGTTGATGACGTGTTTGCCCATGCTGCCGCCGGCCACCAGGTCGGCGATTCGATCACCATGTTCGGCCATCCCTTCCGCATCTGCGGCATCGTCGAAAGCGGCAAAGGCGGCCGCAAGCTGATCCCCATCGACACCATGGGCGCCGCCATCGGAGCCGAGGGAAAAGCTTCGGTCATCTACCTCAAGAGTGACTCTCCCGCCAACGATCAGTTGATCATCAACGAAATCCATGCCACCCGCGGACTCGAAAACTACAAAGTCCAAACCATGGCGGACCTGATTTCGCTCTATACGCCGTCGCGCTTTCCGGGTTTCGATCTGGCTCTCAACGTAGTGATATCGATCGCCGTGATCGTCGGCTTTCTCGTGATCTTCCAGTCCATGTATACGGCCGTGCTCGAACGCACCCGCGAGATCGGCATTCTCAAGTCGCTCGGCTCTTCGAAGCTCACGATCTTGACCGTCGTACTGCGCGAAACCGCCGTGTTGGCCGTTGCCGGAGTTCTGCTGGGCATCGCTGCTACCTACGGCGTCCGCGGCCTGCTGGGCGTGAAATATCCGACATTCGCCTTTGAGCTCACCGCGGAATGGATCGGCCGCGGAGCCCTCATCGGTCTCGCCGGTGCCCTCCTCGGCGCTCTCTATCCGGCCTGGATGGCGGCCCGCAAAGACCCCATCGACGCCCTGGCCTACGAATAAAAGCACCGGCCCATCAGAACGTTGGCGGAATTTCGCACCCGTTTGCGTATGATTCCCGGCGCCGAGCGCACACTGGAAATTGCCGGTCCATGAGCGAAGGCCCCGCGTTTGTTTTTCGCCAACCGCAAATCGGCACGAACCCGGGTGCCCCATGTCTCGCCTTTGAGACGTGGGAAAGCAATAAACCGACCCGCCCAACTTTTTCTCCCTCGCGACGGGAGGCACCTGCTCCTCCCACGCTAGATTTGTGCTCCTGAGCGGAGCAGCAAGGGGCCCCATGAACAAAGTTCATGGGGTAAGCGGAGCGAAGGATCTGCTTCTGAACGACTTCCCGGCAAGCCGGCAAGGGGTACCTCCGACTTTCGGTATTCCGCAGAGCAGTTGATTTCCAGCGAAGGATGATATATCTTACAGATGTATCCTTTAGATATGTACGATCTCAATTCCACTTCGTATGCGATCCTGGGCGGGCTCTCTATTCAGCCCCACCTCTCCGGGTACGACATTCGTAAGGGCTTCCAGAACAGCATCGGATATTTTTGGGCGGAGAGCTTCGGCCAGATTTATCCAGCGCTGAAGCGGATGGCTGACGAAGGACTGATCGCGCCGTCCAGTTCCTCCTCAAAGGGGCGCAAGCGCCGTCAGACCTACGTGATCACCGACGCAGGACGCATAGCACTGCGTCAGTGGCTTACTTTGCCTTTTCACAACGAGCCCCCGCGCAATGAATTTCTTCTCAAACTTTTCTTCGCGCGTGAGGCAGCTCCGGGCGTGGCCGCAGCGCATGTGCGCGACCTGAATCAGCGCAACCAGCGAATGCTTGACGTACTGACGAAGATTGAAGCCTCCGTGCCTCCGCAGCCGTCAGCCAACCCTCACTTGCCCTACTGGATGCTGACCCTGGGCCTGGGGAAGGCTCTGACCTGTGCCGCCCTGGAGTGGGGCGAAAAGGCCTTGGTTGCGCTCACGGCCCAGGAAGCATCTGGCGTTGGGTCGCCTCAACCGCCCGCAACGCGCTCACAACCTCACGCAATGCAAACCAGAAAGACTTCCACCCCTTCCCCAAAGCAAGTCCGCCGTAAACGCGGCGCCACGAGGTCAGAAAGAAAAGTCTCAAAATGAATGCCATCTCGAGTGCTCTCCGCCGCAGGCAAATTGTCTCTTGGGGAATCGTTTCGATCTTTGTTCTTGGCTTGTTCACGCCCGTCGGCGTATGGACCGGTCCGGTGCTGGGCGCTTGGCTTGCGGGGACCCAGCGCGTGTTGCGTGGATTCGTATTGATGGTTGGCTTTGCGCTCTTGTTCGGCTCGCCGCACCTGGTGCACAGTCTTTTGCACGGCAGCTCCGGTTCCGCAGCCCCGACCCTGGGCTGGACGCTGGCGGCCATTGTGCTGGGCACTCTTCCTTTTGCCCTTCACCGTATGGAGAGTCCACGGCTGGCGGGATGGTTTTCGACTCTTCCATTGCCTGTTTTTGGAGTTCTGTTCGCGACCATTGCAGGCGCTTGGCTGCCGGCCGGCTTCGCGACCGATCAAAGCGACAAACTAAGCTTGCAGCTACAGGATCCCGGCTCCATCTTTGGAAGCCACGCGCCGGTGTTCCTCACATACTGGTTTGCGGCAACGATCATGTGGGTGTGGCACCAGGGGTCCCGCACGGCAAGAATCCAGCAGGGGGCAAGCGTTCTTGGGACGGTATGCGTGCTGGCCGCAGGATTCGCGGCACTTCGAACCAGAAGCGGCGCCGCCATACTTTCAATCCTGCCGGAGAGGAGTTTCGCCTGGCTCTGCCTTGCGGCGGCAATTGTATTAAGCGGCTGGGCGCTTTTCATGGCCCTGAAAGATCGACGCTGGGAATGCCGGCCTCAAACGCTGCGCATTCTGCAAAGCCCGGCTACGGGCCAGGCGTTGCAGCTTGTCCGCAAGGGAGGCAGGCAGGCCTTGGTCACCTCCGCCGGTGAGCGGTTCCCCATTCGCAACCGCATCCCCGATCTGCGCCGTCCCAGCGATATGACCGGTGACAATCAAAAATACAATCACCTCTACGAAACCATCGGCGGCTTCTACGACGATATACAGCGCGTAGTGTGTGCGTGCAATGCCATGGATGGCGACGCGTACGTGAGGAGCTACATGAGCCCACTCGAAGTGAAAGCGGGAGATTCGGTTCTCGAAACTTCGGTCGGCACTGGTCTCAACTTCAAATACCTGCCCGCCGGTGTATCGCTGACGGGCATCGACCTCTCGCGGGAGATGCTGGCCAACTGCCAGGCAAAGTTGCACCGGTGGGGCCTTCAGGGAGATCTCTTTCTGGGCAATGCCGAGTGCCTTCCGTTTGCTGACGAGAGCTTCGATGTGGTCTTTCACGTGGGCGGCATCAACTTCTTCAACGATCGCGCCAAAGCGATTCGGGAGATGATTCGCGTCGCCAAACCGGGCAGCAGAATTCTGATTGCCGACGAGACCGAAGAGCACGTGAAGGATCTGTATGAGCGCGGCCCTATCACCGGCAGCTTCTACAAGAACCGCAAACAGCCGGTAACCGCTCCGGTCGACCTGGTCCCGCAGGAGATGTTGGAGATCCATCTCGAGATTTTGAAACCTATGGGGAAGAACAGATTTTACGCGCTCACATTCCGCAAGCCATGGGTGATAGGCGAGCCGGTGAAGCCAGAGAGGATGGCTGTGGGGATGGGTCGCTGTTAGACCGACTCGCTCGAGGTTTACAAACTCTCGGTGTGTCGCGGCTGTGGAAAGCACACACGCCTTCAGGCTCCTACGCTTCATCCTCGGCCAGAATTTAAAGGCTCTCTGGAAAGAGACGCGAAAGCCGGTGCACCCCGGGGTGCCCCCTCCCCCCCCGGATGCACCAAATGCTGTGCAATTCCGCCAAAACCTCCCCTGAAAAATTGCGTTCCCGAAGCAAAAAAACCAACCGAATCCGACGAAAAACGACCGAATCTACAAAGCCCGTTTTAGGTCGATTTCCTTTCCCAGGCCACCCGGTTTACACCCCTCGCGCGTGGAAGCCACCCGGTCGAACGCACAGCCAAAGGCGTCTCCGCTCCACATTTGTTTGACAAGCCGAGCGCGATGCCAAGGCAACACCTGTGTTTGCTTCTCGCGCTGGGTGCGCATCACGAATGCTCCAAATCTTCCGCACCCGCATGAACACTGCGTATCGGCCATCACAATTGTTCCACGTGGAACAATTGTGATGGCCGATACCACCAGCCTCCACGTGAAACGATCGCGCCCACGAAGCTCTTGTGCCGCAGGACCGCTATACTCGAACACAGCCCACTTCCCCACGAAATTCAATTGCTTCATTGGTTCTCTGGAGACAGCAGTTGCCGACTGGGACAAAACGCTGGATCAACCTCGCGTGGTGCGCACTCATCCTGGGTTTTGCAGCCCTCCATGCGCTGCACCTGGGCGCCGATTTTCCCAATCACACGCCATGGATGCACGACTGGGCCAAGTACACCGATGAAGGCTGGTATGGAAACGCCGCCATTCGCGCCCACTTGTTTGGAAACTGGTATCTGCCCGGCGACTTCAATCCCGCGGTGGCTTTGCCGGTCTTGCCGTTTCTGGAATGGCTGCTCTTCTTTCTCACCGGCGTTTCAGCGGAGGCGGCGCGTGGCCTCGCAATCACGTTCTTCTTTGCCAACCTGCTCCTGAGCTACTGGCTCCTGCGCTCGAACGGTCCGCGTTGGTCGGCCCTGTTCGCCCTGACACTGCTCGTCACCAGTCCCTTCCTCTACTCCTTCAGCCGCCTGGCGATCCTCGAACCGCTGCTGACGACCCTGACCCTGCTGGCATTGAATCTGGCCGTGCGACTGGCGGGATTTCGGCGGCCCATTCTGGCCTCGTTCGGGATTGGCGTTCTCTTCGCGCTGATGATGCTGACCAAGACGACAGCGATTTTCCTCTTGCCGGCATTGGCCTGGGCGGTTCTCCTGCCCTTGTGGAGAACACGCGGTCCGTTCCTTCGCTGCGCCCTCGTCATCACCGCGACCAGCGCCGCGGTCTACGCTGCCTGGTTGCTTCTGGTGGTGCAGCTCGGCCTCTTCAAGGACTACCAGTATCTCTTCTTCATCAACACCTATCCCAAACCGGCGCTGAGGATCTGGCCGCTGCTGAGCCTGTGGTGGTCGTTTCATGGCGGCTTATGGGTCGATCACATCCTGATGCCGCTGGCCGGCCTGGTTTTCCTGGCCGCAATCGTTGGCCGGCGCACGCCATGGGGACATCGCCTCCTCACCGATCCGGTGTTCGGCGTCTCGGTTCTGGCCGTCGCCGGCTACATCTTCTTCATGACCATGCAGAACCATCCGCAGGCTCGTTATTTTGCCGTCCTCGCGTTTTTCTGCTTCTTTCTGGTTGCCCGGGGCGCAGAAATGCTGCTGAGCCATACAGGTTTCATCCGGCAACTGGGATGGGCTGTGCTTGGTCTGTCGTTCGGTGCTGCGGCTGTGAATGGAGCCTGGACGCTTAGTTACGCATTGCATCCCGAATACACGTTCATTCCTGCTGCGCGCGCTCTTGCCCGGTTTGTCGATGAACATCCGAACGGCAACCGCCTGCTGGTCTCCACCAGCGGAGACGAGATCACGCTGATGGCCCATCTGCCGACGCTTTGCGACGATTTTGGAACGCTGCAATTGCCCGAGAAGCTGCTGCGCTATCAGCCGGGCTGGTTTGCGACCTGGAACGGTCTCGATCCTGGAACGCTTGCGGATTTGCACACCCACTATTCGTTGGAGCAAGTGGCGAGTTTTCGCGCACTCGATGATCCGGAACGCAATCGGCTGGTGCTTTTCAAGCTGCATCCGCTGCCGCATGGGCTGGTGCGCGACCAGGTCGACCAGAATCTGCAAATTCCGTTGCCCGAGGACAAGTTCGACGTTCCGATCGATTGATATCGGGGGACGCTGCTACGAACGCACGATCATGACCTCGGTGGCCTTGATCAATGCGAAAGCGGTGTCGCCGGGTTTGAGCGCCAGCTCCCGGGCAGCATCGGACGTGATGATGGCCGTGACCCGCTGACCGGCAACGGCGAGCACGACCTTGGCAAGCAGCCCCTCGATCACAATCTCCACCACCTTGCCGGCGAGCTGGTTGCGTCCGCTGATGCGCGGCGATCCGCCCTTGGCGGCGAGCGGCATGAACTCCTCCAACGAATCGATGGGGATGCGATGATGCCCGCCCGGTGTCTTCACGGTGCGGATGCGGCCGGCGAGTATCCAGTGCTTGAGCGCGGGGTAGCTGATGCCGAGTTTCGCGGCCGCTTCGCGGGGGGTGAGCAGCGTGGGAGAGTTCATGGCGTTCCCGTGTTCTCCTTCGCAAGTAACTGTATACGGAGCTGCTTCGATCGGCGATGGAAAGTTGCGGATCGAAAGTTGAGCATCCCTCCGGAGCCCTGTGATTGCAATCACTCGACAGTGCTTGACCCGGATGATAGGCTTCCGGTGACTTTTCAGGGCTTTCTGAGCCACCCGTATATTCGGGAGCGCTCCTACGGCTTCAAACCACATTGCTGGGAGGACAAGTGACAGCACAGGACTGGGTCTACTTTTTTCTGGGCGTGAGCGGGCTATCGCTTTTGGTAGCTGTTTTCTTCACGCGCCAGGTCATCGGGTCGGTTATGGGTATGCCGAAAATGCGGAAGTGCGCCGGAGCCATGAAGCACGGCGCGGAAGGCTTCTTGCGGCGACAGTACACGAGAGTGGCAGCCGGCATGGTGGCGACCGTTGCGGGGCTCATGCTTCCAACATTCGCATTTGCGCAAACAGAACAAGCGGGCGGAGGTGAAGCCAACCTGGTGCTGCCGGACTTGTCGACGGTGAATTTTCTGGGCATGAATGGTCATGCCCTTCTGATGATCGGATTGCTCTTCTGCGTGGGCGGCCTGTTGTTCGGCCTGGCGATTTATGTTCAGTTGAAGAACCTGCCGGTCCATCGCTCCATGCGTGACATCTCCGAACTGATCTATGAAACGTGCAAAACGTACCTGGTGACACAGGGCAAGTTCATTCTCCTGCTCTGGGCTTTCATCGCGGTCATTATCGCTCTGTACTTCGGCTACCTGGCGCCGGTGCCGGGAAAATCGATCGGTGTGACGCTGCCGATCATTTTGTTGTTTTCGCTCGTCGGCATCGCGGGCAGCTATGGTGTGGCGTGGTTCGGAATTCGCGTTAACACATTTGCGAACTCACGGACGGCATTCGCAGGATTGAAAGGCAAACCGTATCCGCTGTTTGCGATTCCTCTGAAGGCCGGCATGAGCATCGGGATGTTGCTGATCTCGGTCGAGCTGCTCATCATGCTGTTCATCCTTCTGTTCATTCCGCGCGATTATGCCGGACCGTGCTTCATCGGTTTCGCCATTGGCGAAAGCCTGGGCGCTGCAGCACTGCGTATTGCCGGCGGTATTTTCACCAAGATTGCCGACATTGGCTCCGACCTGATGAAGATTGTCTTCAAGATCAAGGAAGACGACGCACGTAACCCGGGTGTAATTGCCGACTGCACAGGCGACAACGCGGGCGATTCTGTTGGGCCGAGCGCGGACGGCTTTGAAACCTACGGGGTCACGGGCGTTGCCCTGATCACATTCATCCTGCTGGCGGTCAAGGATCCGACGACGCAGGTACAACTGCTGGTATGGATCTTCGTGATGCGCGTGGCCATGCTGATCTCGAGCTCGGCTGCCTACTTCCTGAATGGCGCAATCGCGCACGCAAAATATGCGAACTCAGACGAAATGGACTTTGAAGCGCCGTTGACTTCTCTGGTGTGGATCACGTCCATCGTCTCCATCATTCTGACCTACATCGTCTCGTTCTACATGATTCCGACTCTTGGAGACGGAACGCTGTGGTGGAAGCTGGCTTCGATCATCTCGTGCGGAACCCTGGCGGGCGCGCTCATCCCCGAACTGGTCAAAGTGTTCACTTCGACCAAGTCGGGTCACGTGGAAGAAATCGTAGCTTCGTCGAGGGAAGGCGGAGCTTCTCTGGGAATCTTGTCGGGAATCGTGGCAGGCAATATGTCAGCCTACTGGCTGGGGTTGAGCATGGTCGCTCTCATGGGACTGGGCTACTACTTCAGCACCGGCGCGTCCATGGCGGTGCTGATGCTCGCTCCCGCGGTCTTCGCGTTTGGTCTGGTGGCATTCGGCTTCCTGGGCATGGGCCCGGTGACGATTGCCGTAGACTCTTACGGGCCGGTCACGGACAACGCTCAATCCGTTTACGAATTGTCGTTGATCGAAAATGTTCCGGGCATCGAAGCGGAGTTGAAGAAGGATTTCAACATCGACGCGAAATTCGAGCGCGCGAAATACCTGCTGGAAGCCAATGATGGAGCCGGCAATACATTCAAAGCTACGGCCAAACCGGTGCTGATCGGCACCGCTGTCGTCGGCGCAACCACGATGACATTTTCGATCATCATGGCGTTGACTCACGGGCTGACCACCAACGTCGATAAGCTCTCTCTGCTGCATGCGCCGTTCATGCTGGGGCTGATCTGCGGGGGCGCAGTGATCTACTGGTTCGCGGGCGCGTCGATGCAGGCAGTCACCACGGGTGCGTATCGCGCGGTCGAGTTCATCAAAGCGAACATCCATCTGGAAGGCGCGGAGAAGGCGTCCGTCACCGACAGTAAGAAGGTGGTCGAGATCTGCACGAAGTACGCGCAGAAGGGGATGTTCAACATCTTCCTTGCGGTCTTCTTCTCGACGCTTGCGTTCGCGTTCATGGAGCCGTTCTTGTTTGTCGGCTACCTGTTCTCGATTGCGATCTTCGGTCTGTACCAGGCGATCTTCATGGCCAATGCCGGCGGCGCCTGGGACAATGCGAAGAAAGTTGTCGAGGTCGACCTGAAGCAGAAGGGGACACCTTTGCACGACGCAACCGTCATCGGCGATACCGTGGGCGATCCGTTCAAAGACACGTCTTCGGTCGCAATGAATCCGATCATCAAGTTCACGACGTTGTTTGGATTACTTGCAGTCGAGCTTGCTGTGACGCTGAGTGCGAACAACCCAATGCTGACCCATGGGCTGGCCGTTGCATTCTTCCTGGTGTCGATGTTCTTCGTGCGGAAATCTTTCTACGGAATGAGGATTGAGTCCAAGGAAAGCAACTAATTCCGAAGTGCGATGGATGGATGCTTGCGGCATGATGTGCGGCGGCGATGCATCCCACAACGATGAAGGAAGAGACGGCTCCTGGGCTTACCGCTCCGGAGCCGTCTTGTGTTGTGCGATGGGTGTTGTGCAGGCGAGCGCCCGGACGTGGACATGGGGCAAGTCTTCGCCTGCATGGCACGGCTTCCTGCGAAGAAATCGGGCGAGGCAGGGAACTGAGAGAGAGCGTGGACATCTCCGCGGAGCGTCGATTATTTCAGCGCGGCGGCAATTGCTGCTAAAGATTCGCGCTGTTGGCCTGCGGCGTCGAAGTTGTCGGGTGCGAGCCAGGCTTCGAAGGCGCGTTTGCGCGATGGCCATTCGTGGTCCAGCATGGCGAACCATGCGGTGTCGCGGTTGCGGTCTTTGACGACCATGTGCTGGCGGAAGATGCCTTCGAAAGTGAAGCCGAAGCGCACTGCAGCGCGGCGGCTTGGTTCGTTTTCCGCATTGCATTTCCACTCATAGCGGCGATAGCCCAGATCTTCGAACACGTGGCGGGCCATAAGGTACATGGCTTCCGTAGAGGCGCGGGTGCGTTGCAATGCGGGCGAAAACAGAACATTGCCGACTTCGATGACACCATTGCGTGGGTCCATACGCATCAAGCTGGCGTATCCGGCAATCCTGCCGGTCTCGGCAGGAACGATGGCGAAGAAGACCGATGCCGGGTCAGCTTGCTTTGCTTCGAGCGCCTGGCGGAGGCTGGCTTCGTTGGCGTGGGGACCATCGCCGAGCCATCGCCAGACTTCGTCGTGGGCGCGGAGCGCTTCCCAAAGGTCTGTTGTATGTCGAGCAGCGTCGAGAGGGTCGAGCGTGACTGCGTGTCCTTTGAGCGAGGTGGGGCGGGGAAGCGGGGCAGGCTTCCAATGGGAGAGGGTTGTGTTGGGATCGGGCACGGAATCAGGCTAGCAGCGGCGGGTGGCTCCGGAGGCGGGAGGGTCTTGCAGAGAACGGTCCAGTTGTCCACAGTTCGCACAGATTCATTCTTGATTCTGCACAGGTTCTGCACCTTGTTTGCGAGGGCAGTGCGGCATAGGCTTGGGAAGTGCAACGGACCCGCGGCTGGAACCCGCGTTTGCACAGGATTTGAGGCAGTTTTTTGACGCAGGAGCCGCGTCCGGCAAGGCATTTCGGGCTTTCCACAGGCCGGTTGGCCGGGTTTAGCAGGCGGATGCTGCAAATGAGAAGAAAATACTAGATATTGTGGTTTGCTGTTGACTTGCCCAATAGACAGCGGTATTTTTTCATCTGCGGCTGTAAACGGACTGTAAAGAAAACCCGGCGGAGGGACATTCTGTCCAATCCACCGAGGACCACAATTATTGCTTCGCTCCCGTTTCCCCGTTGCGTTGTCAAGGCTTCCCCGCACCAGGCTACTTGCGCTGGCGGCGAGAGAGTTTTTCACTCATTTTTCTGACTGAGAGGAACACAAATGAACGAGGCTCATCTTCAAACTTCCGCCGAATCGCACACCTCTGCGAATGAAATGGGAGGCATCAAGTTTGCCCGCCGTTTTTCGCGCGATGGCATCTCGCCGTATGACGAAGTGCAGTGGGAAAAGCGCATCGCGCTGATCACCGACAGCAAGGGCAACACGATCTTCGAGCAGAAGGATGTCGAAGTTCCTTTGGATTGGTCGATGACAGCGACCAACATTGTGGCCTCGAAATACCTGCACGGTCAGCTGGGGACGCCGGAGCGTGAGACGGGTGTACGCGCATTGGTGGGGCGCGTGGCGGAGACGATTCGCGACTGGGGTTTGGCGGGCGGCTATTTCGCGACCGAGAAGGAAGCCGGCGTTTTCTACGACGAGCTGGCGGTGATGCTGCTGACGCAACGCGTGGCCTTCAACTCGCCGGTTTGGTTCAACGTGGGCTGTGACCGGCTGGAGCCGCAAGCGGACGGCCAGAATTGGCATTGGGATGCGCCGTCGGGCGGCGTGGCTTTTTCCGCCACCGGCTATCGCAATCCGCAGTGCTCGGCGTGCTTCATCAATGCGGTGGATGATTCGCTGGACTCGATTCTGACGCTGGCGAAGACGGAGGGTATGCTCTTCAAGTGGGGATCGGGGACGGGCACGAATCTCTCGTCGATCCGGGGGTCGATGGAACAGTTGTCGGGCGGCGGACAGGCTTCGGGGCCGCTGAGCTTCATGCGCGGTTTCGATGCATTTGCGGGCGTGATCAAGTCGGGTGGGAAGACGCGTCGCGCGGCGAAGATGGTGATCCTGAATGTGGATCATCCAGACATTCTTGAATTCATCGATTGCAAGGCGAAGGAAGAAGCGAAGGCTTTCAGTCTGATCAAGGCCGGCTACGACGGTTCGGGGCCTGACTCGGAGGCTTATTCGTCGATCTTCTTCCAGAACGCGAACAACTCGGTGCGCGTGAGCGATGAATTTATGCGCGCGTATGAGAGCGATGGAGAGTTTTCGACTTACACCGTGAAGGGTCACGAGAAGGTGAAGACCTACAAAGCCCGGGACATCATGCACAAGATCGCCGAGGCGACGTGGCTGTGCGGCGATCCGGGCATGCAGTTCGACACGACGATCAACAAGTGGCATACGTCGAAGAACACGGCACGGATCAACGCTTCCAATCCATGCAGCGAATACATGTTTCTCGATAACTCGGCGTGCAACCTGGCGAGCTTCAACCTGCTGAAGTTTGTAACTCCGTCGGGAACCTTCGATATTACGGCGTATCGGCACGCGATTTCGGTGGTGATTACGGCAATGGAGATCCTGGTGGATAACTCGGGATATCCGACGGAATCGATCTCGAAGAATTCGCATGATTATCGTCCGCTGGGCCTGGGCTATGCGAACCTGGGTGCGCTGCTGATGGCATTTGGTCTGCCGTATGACTCGGATGCGGGGCGCGATTTTGCCGCTGCGGTAACGGCGATCATGTGCGGCCAGGCGTATCTGCAGTCATCGATGATTGCAGCGCAGTGCCCGCCGCTGGCGTCGGCCACTCCGTTGACGGCACGTGCCGAGAAGACAGGCGGGGCATGCCCCGGCTTCTATGTGAATCGCGAGCCGTTTCTGGATGTGATTCGCATGCATCGCGCGGAGGTGAACAACATCGGCAAGTCGCGGCAGAGCAGTGAGCCGTTCATGGTGCCGCAGCTGGAAGCGCTGATCGAGGCCAGCCGCGAGTGCTGGGATATGGCGTTGATTTTCGGCGAACGCTATGGGTATCGCAACTCGCAGACCACGGTGCTGGCGCCGACGGGCACGATTGGCTTCATGATGGATTGCGATACGACGGGCATTGAGCCGGACCTGGCGCTGGTGAAGTACAAGAAGCTGGTGGGCGGCGGCATGATCAAGATCGTGAACAACACGGTGCCGGCGGCGCTCTTCAAGCTGGGCTACGACAACGACCATGTGAACGCGATCGTGAGCTACATTGATGCGACGGGCACGATCGAGGGTGCGCCGGGGATCAAGCCGGAACATCTGGCGGTGTTCGATTGCAGCTTCAAGCCTGCCAAGGGTACGCGGTCGATTCATTACATGGGGCACATCAAAATGATGGCGGCGGCGCAGCCGTTCCTGTCGGGCGCGATTTCAAAGACGGTAAACCTGCCGCACGAAGCCGGAGTGGAAGACGTGGCGGAAGCGTATGCCGAGAGCTGGCGGCAAGGCATCAAGGCCGTGGCGATCTATCGCGATGGTTCGAAGGGCACGCAGCCTTTGAATACAAGCATGGATGCGAAGCGCGAGCCGTCTGCGCTGGATGCAGCAGGAAGCCGCATTCTGTCGCAGCTGGCTGCGGGGCATCTTGCAGCGGAGGCGGACATGAAGACGCTGGAGGCCAAGATCAGCGAGAAGCTCGAGGTGACGGTGAAGCAGGTGGTTGCTGCTGCGGCCGCATTCCAGCAGGCGCTGGACGAGATTGCGGGATCGGCGAATTTGCCGCTCCTGAATCCGGCGACGGCTTTTGAGGCTGCGCGCGAACCGGCGCAGGATTTGAATGCGCCGCCACGCGCGGTGCGGCACCGGCTGCCGGGAGAGCGCGCTTCAGTCACGCACAAGTTTTCGATTGCGGGGCACGAGGGCTACATCACGGTGGGCCTTTATCCCACGGGACAACCGGGCGAGATCTTCATCAAGATGGCGAAGGAGGGGTCGACAGTGTCGGGCCTCATGGATGCGTTTGCCACTTCGATCTCGCTGGCGTTGCAGCATGGCGTGCCGCTGCGCGTGCTGTGCGAGAAGTTTGCGCACACGCGTTTTGAGCCGTCGGGCTGGACGGGAAACGAGCAGATCGGCTACGCAAAGAGCCTGATGGATTACATCTTCCGCTGGCTGAATCTGCGCTTTCTTTCGGGCGAACAGTTGACGCTTTTTGCTGGACTCGCACCGCAGGCAACGCCGTTGCCGTCGTCGCCCTCGCTGCTGCCTGAATCGGAGACGGAGGAGGGAAGCAGCATGCCGCAGGATCAGCTGTCGAAGCTTGCCGAGGAAGTAGCACGCAAGCTGAACCAGTCGGGCAATCAACCGGGCTCGGGCATGGGCGCAACCTCGGCGCCAAGCGGTGGAATCGCACCGGAGGCCGGGGCTTCTCGTGTTTCGTCCGCGAGTCCGACTCATGGGCCTTCGATGCAGGACCGCGGGATCTATCACGCGGCGGACGCAATGCGGGACATGTACGAGATGGGCGATGCGCCGAGCTGCTCGACCTGCGGAGCCATCATGGTGCGCAATGGCAGCTGCTATCGCTGCATGAGCTGCGGGTCGACGAGTGGGTGTTCCTAGGTACTCTAAGTTACTTTTTCAATGGGGTGTCGGGTGACACTCAAAATGAAAGTTTTGACCCCAGACATGAAAGTCCTGTCGAGCGGGTTAAATCATTGATCGTTAAGCAATTACGATCCAGACCTAGACGGCCGAGTTTTGAGTGGAATCCGATTAGTTGAGCAAAAGCACCCTTTCTCAGGGCTCTGCCGACGGCAGAGCCCAAGCTTTTGACCTGAAGACTTGGGAAAGCTCCGGCGGCATCCAGGGCGACGATCTTCAACGGCACACTTCTTACGCATTGACTGCGCACAACCTCTAGAAACTCGTGATCAAGGCGGCTCGGGCTGGCTGATGCCGGATCAGTCTCTAGGCCGCTCTTTGATGAGCGCCTTGCCCTGTACGCGTCAACTGAGAAATGGAATAAGGTCTTTGAGAACCGAATTGGGCTTAACGTGCTTCGCAGAGCGATGCAGACTAGCGAGAAGCGTTTCATACATCGACACCTCGAAGATCATCTTTGCATGGATTGAAAGTCAAACTGCCCCAACAAATAAGGCTTGGAAATCGGCGGCTCGGGCGCATGTACCGAGACCGGATAAGGCGACCGGCTCCCAGTCGGAAACCCCCATATCTGTCCTGTTTGGAGGTCAACTACTACTTTGCCCAATAAGTCCTTGGAACCGTCCGGCGCTCGTAGGGAAAAGACGCCTGGCTCGATGTAAACGTCGGATGAAGCTGCGCCCGCGAAAGTACGCGGCGGATTTGCGAATGGACGAAGCGCTATCGCCAATAATGATCCGGCAATTACAGTCAGAACGAACCTGCTATACCTGTCAGTTGACATACTGAGTAACCTCCGAAGCTTTGAGCATGTTCTTTGGGCAATCAGATCGGACGAAAAATGGACCGCTCGGTTTATCGTCCGAGCATCGAGTGCCATTCACGGTTGCGCTGCGCCTCCGCTTCGGCCCGCGACGGCTAGCGAACCTCTCAGCTCATTCGATTGCAACCGCAGCTTGCGAATGAGCCATGGAAGGCTAAGACCCTGAACGACCAGGGTGCCTATGATTGCAACAAAGGTGAGAAAGATGAGAATGTCGCGCTGAGGGAAGTCGGCTCCGCTATCGATGCTGTCGGGTAACGCCATAGCAGCAGCCAACGCAATCACGCCTCGCATTCCGGTCCAGCCAACGAGGAAGCTCTCCCTGGCGCACGGAGGCTCGGCTCTGCGGCGAGCTACTTTGCGTAGAGCAAAGGCGATCCACGATGCCGCGAAAACCCACGCCAAACGAAGGGCAATCAGAAGCACGATCAGGAGCGCGGAATCGAGCGCCAGCTCGGTGAGCCGAGTGCCACGAATTCCCTCGATGACTTTCGGAAGTTGAAGGCCGATCAAGGCAAATACGATCCCGTTAAGAACGAAGTCCAGGGTATTCCACACGGCTGAGGCTTCAATGCGAGCGCGTGCAGAGAGCGATTCGGACTGATTTTCGCCCAGATAGAGGCCGCAGACTACCGTTGCCAGAACGCCAGAAGCATGGACCGATTCGGCCGCGAGATAGGCCACATAGGGCGCAACAAGAGTCAGAGTGATCTCGACCGGCGCGTCCGTCAGATGCAACTGGAATCGCCGAATGAGCCATCCCGCGAGCAGGCCGATGACGATGCCGCCGCAGCACAGGAAAATCAGGCGCAATACTCCCTGGCTCACCGTGGGACCGGTGTCGCTGACCAGCATGCCAACGGAGAATTCAAGAGCCACCAACGAGGTTGCATCGTTGATAAGACTCTCGCCTTCGAGCACGTCCACGATTCGCCGTGGCAGGTGCATCCGTTTCGCGATGGCGGTAGCCGCGATGGGGTCGGTACTCGCAACCAGGGCACCAAGCACGAAGCCGATACGAGGATCGAAACCTGGTATGAATCGTCCGGCCAGGAAAGCGATGGCAACTGCGGTAAACCCGACCAGCCCAAACGCCATCGTCGATATCTTGGCGATATGCGCGCGAAAGTTGCGCCATGAAGTATGGAAGGCTGCGCCGAAGAGAAGCGGCGGCAACAGAACGAGGAAGATGACGTCCGGATTCAACTCCACGCGCGGAACATTGGGAAGGAGCGACACTCCAAGGCCGCCGGCGACCAACAGAATCGGGTACGGAATCTCAAAACGCCGGGCCAACACGGCGAGGGCGAGGACAAGGGTCATGATGAAAAGAAGGAGAAGCTCGAAATGATGAATGTCGCTGGCCTGCATGACGGATCTCCTGGATGGCTCGGCCGATGGTTCGGCGGGATTCTTCCGAATTCTTGGAATTGGTTCGGACTTACTCGATATGGCTGGCTCCGAAGGGACATTCGCTGATAAGCGAGGGTGCGTTCAGAGCCAGTTTCAGAGCAGTGGCAACAAGGTGTTCATTTCCCCCCAGCGACCCAGACGGCATTGTGTGCGGACAGATCAACACCCGCCACTTCCGTGCTCAGGCTGATCGACTGCAGCCCGGACCGTTTGCCCGAGATCGCCGAAAAGCTGAGAAGATACTGATTGTTGAACGTCGTCTGCAACTGCGAGAGGTACGGCTGGATGCTCACCGGGCTGTGCAGTCCAAGGTAGAAGGATGCGCCGCCGGTGTTTTCAGAGAGCCGGGTTAGATTCATCTGTCCATTCATTCCAGCCCAGTAGCTGCGGCGGTGGAACGCCGAACTCGGGGTGTAGATGGAGAAGATGTTCGTGCCGGTTCTTTGGGCCACTTCCGTTGCCGTGTTGACGTCTGTATCGAGCCGATAGCCCCTGTGCCAGAACGTGTGATGGTCGCGGCCGACTCCATCGGTGAACATGAGGACTTCGCGGCGGTTCTGGTCAACCGGCCACCGCTTCATCAAGTCGACGACGGACAGGTAGGGGCTTGCCAATGCCGCGGGGTGCCCGAGAGGCAGCCGCAAAGCATTTGCCGCCAGCACGCGATCCGTAGTTAGATCTTGTGCGATTTGGACTGTGCCGTTTCGCATGTACCCGACTCCGATCAGAGTGCTCGAAGGCTGATCCTTGATAAAGGCACGCAGGTCGTCGTACTGCAAACTAAGGCGTGCCTCGGTCGTATCGTCGATCAGAATGAATAGTTCGAGCCCTGCTCGATCACCCTGGGCGGGAACCCATTCGGTGACATTGACGCGATTCTTTCCCTGCTTGACGATAATGTTGTTGCGGTTGAGTTCAGGCATCCGCTTACCACCGGCAACTGTCGCAGTCACGGTCATGGTGACCGGGACAGGTGTGTTGGCCGTGGGCTCAGCTGCGTAGGATCCGATTGCGGTAGCGATCGTGCCGGCCGCAACCAGACTGTAGAGTTGGTTCTTCTTCAGGAATTTCATCTCTCTCCTTTGCTGTAGAGCGTTGTCCGCTATCGCGGGCGAGTCGCTCCTGTGTTGAATGGGTGATCCTGGTCCCTGACAGCCTGTCCGGCTTGTTCTCCGGACAGGTCATCTGAGCGCGCTTAGGCCTTGATCTTTGCGAGCTTGCGAACAGCCCCGAGGCCGAGCGACGAAGCGATGCTCAGCAGGCCGAGCAATCCGAACATGGGAAGCTGGCTGGCCGTGTTGGGCAGCGCATCCACATGTTCCGCCGTGACGTTCGACGCCACTTCTGCAGCTGGCGGCGCAGCCTTCTGAAAGAGCAACACACCGACGAGCGGTGGAGTGACTGGCTGGGGAGCCTGTCCTACGGTCGACTTGCCGTACGCGACGATGGTCTGCGGTTCATCGGTGACGATCGTTGCCTCGAACTTCATGCCCTTCTTCAGGTCGAAGACGGTTTTCTTCTGACCGTTGACGGTGAACGTGGCATGCGAGGGGACTTTGTAAAGCTGATTCGTGCCGTCCGGGAGAGTCACGATGACCGAACCGGGAGCATTGACGTGCCATACTTTGCCCTTCAGCGTTCTGACCGTGTTCACATACCGAGGCGTAGTGGTTGTGGTGATCGTCTGCGTGAGCTTGGTACCCGCCTTCAGTTCACTCACCGCGAGTTCATTGCCATCGATCGAGAATTTCTCGTCGGACGGTACGACGAGGTGCTCGACCTTGCCGCTGTCCAGTTTGAGCACCAGATCGTTGCCTTCGACGTAGACGATCTCCGCATTCTTCACCTTGGTTTCCAGAGCCGGATCGCCATGGCGGATTGCGGTTGTGGTTGTGTCTTGCGCCCAGGCGCTGGCAACTCCAATGCCAAATGCGAGCGCGCCGAGAGCCAATCTCCTCTTGAGCCGAGTGTTGTTGCTTGCGTAATTCATCGGTTTTCTCCTTCTGGTTGACTGCATGGTTGATGGATCACCGGGTCGTGGATGCGACCGATCCGGCAGGAGTGTGCTGGGTAAGAAAAGCCGTCACAACAAATCTCTGCGGTGCGCTCCCGATGAAGTAGAACGGGTAGCAAGTCACCAGGGTCATCGCCGGTGCGCCTTGCCCGCTGAGTACGCCGACATCGCGCGGAGACACGATCTCGATCCGCTCAACGGCGTAGCTATCGAGTCCGTCGCGCCGTCTGAGCTGGATCACGTCGCCGGTCTTGATGTCCTTGAGCCGGCGAAAGAAGCTGTCGCGATGTCCAGCGACGCCTATGTTGCCGTCCTCGCCTGGCCGTGCTGTCCATTGGATCCGGCCCACTCCGCGATTCAGGGTGAGTGCGTCGGCACCCTCCAGAAGCGGAACTACGACGCTGAGCGCAGGAATCTCGAGTACGCCGAGCGGAGCACCGGCCTGCTTCGCGGTCGCGGACCGATAAGCGCGGACCCGTCCTTCCGACCAATTGCTGAAATCCGGTTCCTCAAAGACCGGCTCGTGCGCACCCTCCGTGTCGGTCGCAGTCTGCTCCGATTCGATCGGTCCGGGTGGCCCGTCAAGATGGGTGAACGCCTTGAGCGCAGCACGCGAACTGAGATAGCCATCGATATGAGCTGCTCCTACGCCCACAACAAGTGCAATGCCGGCAAAGAGTAGCGCCCACTCAAGCCGTCTCCACAGCGGCCTGGGGTTCGAGAATACGCCCCAGCGTCGCCCGCCAGCTTTGTTGCTATCGCTTTGTTTGGTTTTGAACATTGTTGTGCTCCGTGCTTTCCGTCTCTGCCGTCAATCCATGTACAGGGCCAATTGCTGACGCATCCGCTCGTTTTTCTCGATGAGAATCGCGATGATGGTTTCCAGGCACGCGATGCGGTCCCGAACGCGTTGCCAATCGTCCAAGCCGACGGACCTCTCGTGCATCTCAATACCCGCTGTGCTCCAAATCGGGAGCGATTCCTGCCTCGAATCCATCTCCGGACACGGGCCGTTGACGTCGTCCCCTTCCACGGATAACTGCCATGTCGAAATCTCTTGACCGTTGTCCATCTCGCGGACTCCTATCGGATTTTGACTTACGCTCGTGCACCATCTACATAGCACGCTGAGTGCCATCGTGTTTTCATTGATCTGCATGTACTTATCGATGTCATATGTTGCCGAGATATCAGAAACGCCGACGCTTCGGCATTTATCAGCAGCAAACGAAGCGGTACACGGGGGCGTGGATCGGCAGAGCGATCATCGCAGGCACACGCATAATGCGCGGTGGGCCTTGCTTCGCGTCGAGGTTCTTGTTTTAGGTCGAGAGAAGACAGCGATAGGCGATGGCCGTAGCCGGGTGAGAAGATGTTATCTAAAACGGCTCGCTACTCAATAACTAACAATGAGCCGATCTGACTAAGTCGAAGTAATAGACGCGGACAAACCTATGTTGCCGCCAGCACTCGAAATTGATTCTTGCTGATCTGTAAGTTCGCTATCTTCGAATCCAGTGTCTGGCGCGGGATGCCGAGTTTTGCGGCGGCCCCAAGGGGACCCGAAACACGGCCGCGCGTTTCAGCTAATGCTGCTTCAATCAGTTCCTTTTCCGTCGCTGCCAGCGCTACCGAGAGGCTATCCATGGGAACTGAACTCGGCGATGAGTCGTGCTGGAGCCACGTTGGATCCACCGTAAGCGTGTCGCCCTCGGAGAGAATGAGAGCCCTTTCCAGCACATTCTGCAATTCGCGAATGTTGCCGGGCCATGGGTAGGCCTGAAGGAGGTGAAGGGCATCCTCGGCGATCTGTGTGAATTGCTTACCGATCTTCTTGGCGTGGCGATTGATGAGGTACTCCGCCAGCAGGGGAATGTCCTCCGCTCTCTCCCGAAGGGCGGGCAGACGGATGGGGAATACGTTGAGACGGTAGAACAGGTCCTGCCGAAATGTTCCCGCGCTGATCGCGGCCTTCAAATCCCGGTTCGTCGCGGCTACGATGCGCACATCCACGGAAACAGGGTGTACGCTTCCCACGCGCTCAAATTCGCGCTCCTGAAGCACCCGAAGCAAGGTGATCTGGGTCTCAAGGGGAAGTTCACCCACTTCATCGAGAAAGATCGTTCCCCTGTGGGCCGCCTCAAAGCGACCCAGCCGTCGTTGCATGGCGCCTGTGAAGGCGCCCTTTTCGTGGCCAAATAGCTCTGTGGCGATGAGCGAAGCTGGTATAGCCGCGCAATTCACCTTGATAAAGGGCCCGGCATTGCGCCGCGAACGCGCATGAAGGGCACGCGCAATGAGCTCTTTACCGGTTCCCGTCTCGCCAAGAATGAGGACGGTTGAATCAGTTGGCGCGACCAGATTGACCTGCTGCATCACAGTTTTCAGCGCCGGGCTCCCCCCAACAATTTCGTCCAAAGGTCCAGCGGGGCGCGAAAAGGAATCCCTCGATGCCAGATCCTGGACGATCGCATCCGTTTCGTTGCTTCTTACCGAGAGCATGATTGACCTCCTCAGCAACCTTTCGTGGTGTCAGGTCGACGGGTTCTCCCCAGGGCGGAGTGAATCTCTCTGAGCAATGCCTCGCTTCGTACAGGTTTGTTAAAGAAGGCAGTGGCCCCGGCGTTCATCAACAAACCGCGGAGGGACGGATCGGCATGAGCAGTCACGAAGATGATGGGGATTGAACTCTTCGCATCGGCTAACTGACTTTGTAGCTCGATTCCACTCATGCCAGGGAGCCGAACATCGAGAATCAGGCAGCGGGTTCCGCGCCAATCCTCACATTCGAGAAACTCCTCCGCACTGGCAAAGCCCGCTGCACGAAAGCCGGCAGCCCTCAAGACGCTGCCCAACGCTTCGCGAAGGGGTTCATCGTCGTCGACGATCGCAATGGTGCCGAAATTGGGCCGCGGCGCGTTCAATGGAGATTCCAATCGGGCGTATGTAAGTGTCCCGCCGAATTGAAGCGTACCAACCCCTTAGCCGAAAAACTATCCTGCTTTAGGAGGACACCGATGCTTACTTAGGGAGGGCCGCTCGGAGGCGTTCGGACATGCGCACCAGATGTGCCAGCGAGTCAGCGCCCGTCTTCTCCATCACGCGCGCTCGATGTGTCTTCACGGTCAGTTCGCTGGTTCCGAGTTGATCCGCAATCTGCTTGTTCAGCAGGCCAGCGACCACGAGTTTCAGGACCTCTTTCTCGCGCGGCGTAAGCGAATCGAATCGGAGGCGGATTTCATTCAGTTCGGCGCGCTCTTTGCGCGACTCGCGATCCCGCTCGACTGCCTTTTGTACGGCATCCAGCAGGTCCTGGCTGCGCACCGGCTTGGTGAGAAACTCCAGCGCGCCGTCCTTCATTGCGCGCACCGTCATCGGAATGTCGGCGTGTCCCGTAATGAAGATGATCGGGATGAAAATACCGGCCTCATTCAGTTGCCGCTGCAGATCGAGCCCGCTTTGCCCTGGCATGCGAACATCGAGTACCAGGCAGGAGGGTGCGTCTGTCTTTTTTGCTTGCAGGAACTCCGAGGCTGACGAAAAGGGTACCGCGCGAAGGCCGATTGATCGGATAAGGCTCTGGATTCCTTCGCGAATCAGGGCCTCGTCGTCGATCACGTAAACGACTGCTTCCTTATCCTTCATGCAGACGCTGCCTCGGCGCGCTGAAGAGCAAACATGAACGTTGTCCCCTGCCCCAAGCTCGAATCGGCCCACAACCGCCCGCCGTGCGCTTCAATAATCGAACGACTGATCGGCAGCCCCATACCAACGCCGTGAACACGCGTTGTGAAGAAGGGCTCAAAGAGCCGGGCCATTGCTTCAGCGTCAACTCCGACCCCGTTGTCCTCGACGGAAACCAGAACCTGGCCGCTGTCCTGAACCTGCGAGCGGATCTTCAATTCGCGCGGTCGATCTGTGACAGAGGACATCGCTTCGATCGCATTCGTCACCAGGTTGAAAAGAACCTGTTGCAGTTGGATCCTGTCGCCAACAACATCGGGGAGGTTGGGATCAAGTTCAGTCGAGATTGTAACGCCGTTTCTTGCGGCCTGACTCGCGGCCAGCATGGACGTTTCCTCGATCAAGAGGTTTAGTTGCACCGGAATCCTCTCCGGCGGCTTCTTATTGATGATCGAGCGGATCCGCGCAATCACCTCCGAGGCGCGAGTCGCGCCTTGAATGGCGCGCTCTGCTGCAGCCCGAGCTTCGGAGAGATTTGGCTCTTTAAACTTCAACCAAGCCACGCATGCGTCCGCATTTGCAACCACCGCTGCCAGGGGCTGGTTGACTTCGTGCGCAATGGAGGCCGTGAGTTCACCGATGGTCGTAATGCGCACTACGCGCGCCAGTTCGCTCCTCGTTGTTTGAAGGGCTTCTTGCGTGCGCCGCTGCTCCTCCATCTGCACCACCAGGGCTTCATTTGCGTCCTTCAGTTCAGTGGTGCGTTCCGCAACCCGGAGCTCCAATTGGTCGCGTGCCTGCCGGATCGCATCCTCGGCATCCTTCCTCCAGGAGATCACCCAGCTCGCGAGTGCCTCACATCCCACAAAGATCAGGAAGTATGGAAGGTCGTGCCGATTGATTCCCAGTGAACCGATAGGCGAAACAAAGTAGTACTGCACGGTGAGGGTGCTTAGAACAACCGCGACTCCGCCAGGTCCTTTGCCGCCAATCCAGGTGGCAGCGATCACTGCGGCAGGGAAAAAGAACCATGCTGGGTTACCGAATGAGGCGCGCAGCGCAAAAGACAAATAGAGCGCGGCGACCACGAAAGCGGGCGCAGCGCCATAACGAAGCAGGGCGTTCGATTTCAGCGGAGCAAAGCGGCTCATCTGCGGCTCGTGAATGCGATGATCCGACCCTCCAGCATGGTCGCGATCAAGTGGGAAACCAACTGTATTCTCCCACGCTCGATCCACGGAGAAAAGTCTTTAACGGCCCTGAGTCGCTCGCCGGAGCTGGTAACTGCCAAGCAAGGGCCGAAAGCACGGCGATCCATCGCCTATTGGAGATGGAAAATTTCCTATCACTGAAACGTGTCCCCGATTCCCATTGACAATTGCTCTCAAGCCGAGACCTCGTCTGAAAATGCCGATTCATCGGCATTTCTGATGATCCGGCGAAGTCTTTGATCCTAAGTCTTTGTAAACAATACACCCTGGATTGGTATCGCGATTGCACTCTTCCCATCCATAACATCGACGGTTCGGATGGGCTCAGGTTGAAGGGACAAGGTTATGACGAGGACAGCATTAGTAACTGGGGCATCACTGATCGCGGTCGGACTTAGACAACGCTCAGCGCTCTGGGCGGCATTACTCGGAGCAACGTTCTCATTTCCATCGTTACTATGGGCTGGGGCGATGCCCGGGAATTCGCCGAATCTCAATTCTCAGCAGAGCGAAGCTCGCCCAACCGAACAGCAGTCCACTCTCCCTTCGCAAAGCAAAGAGAACGACGAAGAGGGAATCAGTCGCCATCGCAAACTCACCGCTCCGCAGAGCGGCACCAGTCCCTCCCAAGGATCTCCAGCCGCGCTTTCATCAACCCTCAAACTTTCAGGAGAACTACCATGAAAACAATCATGATCACCGGATCCTCTTCCGGCTACGGTCTTGAAACGGCCCGCTATTTCCTCTCGAAAGACTGGAATGTCATCGCAACCATGCGTTCCCCGCGCGAGAACATCCTGCCACGATCGCCGTTGCTGCGCATCCTGCCGTTGGACGTCACGGATGAAAGGAGCATCGTGGCGGCCATCGAAGGAGCTGGTCCCATCGATGTCCTCGTCAACAATGCGGGCATCGGCGTCGTCGGTGCCTTTGAAGCGACGCCCCTGTCGCACATTCGCAAGGTCTTCGAGACCAATACCTTCGGTGTTATGGCGATGACGCAGGCTGTGATCCCGCAGATGCGCGGTCGGCGCTCCGGAGTGATTGTCAACGTCACGTCGAGCGTAACCCTGGCACCCTTCCCGTTGGCGGCAGCCTATACCGCGAGCAAGCAGGCCATCGAGGGCTTCACCGGTTCGCTGGCTCATGAGCTTGAGCATTTCAACATTCGTGCGAAGCTGGTCGAACCCGGATACGCTCCGACAACGAGGTTCACGCAAAATACCGAGGTTCGCGTCGAGGATCTCATTCCGAAAGCCTACGCCGGTTTCGCCGCTCCGATCTTCGCGGAATTCGCACGACCGGCTGTCACCACAAAGGAAAGCGAAGTAGCCGATGCCGTGTGGTTGGCCGTGAACGACGCCACCGGCAAGCTTCGTTTCCCGGCGGGAGCGGATGCGGTAGCGCTT
The DNA here is from genome assembly GCA_963798035.1 of uncultured Acidobacteriaceae bacterium. Classification (GTDB taxonomy): domain Bacteria; phylum Acidobacteriota; class Terriglobia; order Terriglobales; family Acidobacteriaceae; genus Telmatobacter. The sequence goes on from CAWCRW010000002.1 coordinate 314,977, forward strand.
TCAGGCGTTGTACGATAAATGCGGTCGATGCTGTCGCGTCAGATGGCCTGCCGTTTACGCGGCGGGCCGTCACGTGTGCCCGTCAGTTCGGCATGTCTGCGTGTTTCCGCTCGATCGCCTAAATCCAACCGGGACCGGTGCGCGGTGACACTTATCGTCGGCCTCTTGTTGATCCATGCCATTTGAGAGGCGTGCCTCTGACCGATCTTGTCGACCGGGACGGACAGATCGCGATCAGGCATGCTGGAGCTGTTGATGCCATTGGTCTTCGAGGGCGACATCGCCGTGCTTCTCGCCGAATAGGTTAGCGTTCAGCCATTTTTCTCACCAGTGCGAATTCGTCTCGATTCGTCGGCTATGTCTAGAAAATCAGTCCACCCGGACGTAAAACTGGCTGCTCGGACAAGTGACGGAGAAGACCTGTTGCAGGCTTGTCGACCCACCCTGTGCATGATAAAGGACGCTGTCGCCACCTTGCTTCTGGATACAGGAAGTGGTTCGCCCCACCGCCTTGCGCGCTTCGATTTTGCCAGGAACTGAGCCCCATATGAGTCTATGTCGGCACTGTTCACGTTGATCGACAACAAGGTCGCGTCCCAGTCCTCTTTTCGGCGCTCGTCGATCATCGCTCTCGTCTTCTCGGAGGCGATAATCTCACTAGCGCCATAAGCAGACGCGCCGAGCACGCGGACGGCAAGATAGTGGCTCAGACGGAGGTGCTTGATTGGCTTGTCCGTCACGGTTCGGATCTTCTCTATCACGCGTTGCGCCATGGCTGGCGTCGCTTGCGCGTCGAAAACCAGGACACTTTCATCGCCGATGACGACGCCCGTGTTTGGGTCTCCCTCCGCGGAATAGGCCCACACATCCTTACCGATCTCAGTGAAGGAGATTTTCTTCTCAGCGAGGTCTCCGGTAGAAGCAAACGATACACTCATGTTTAGGCTCCTTGAACCTGCTCATCAGACTGAAAACCGGCCGCGGTTGAGCGAGTTTCCAACCTGGCGGATTGCGGTACTCATGAGCGGCTCCGCCTTAATTTGAAGTTTCCGCCGGAGAACTTCACTCAAGGAAGAGTGGCCTTCTGCTGAAGTGGGAGATCCTGCGAGGAACCGCCCACCATCATGGTGTAACTGCCCGAAACAAGCTTCCAATTATCGGCGGCTTCATCGTAGATGGTCAGGTGATCATGGGGTACTGGAATTGAAACCTGTTTCGATTCGCCCGGTGCCAGTTCCACCCGCGCCCACCCGATGAGCCTCTTGGGTGGCTCGCCTGCGGCATCGGGAAGAGAAGCATAGACCTGGGCAATCTCGGTTCCGGCGCGTTTTCCTGTGTTGCGAACCGTGAAAGAAATCTCGACGGATTCCCCGCCCTTCACGCTAAGCCCAGAGTAGGCATACGTGGTATACGAGAGACCAAAGCCGAATGGAAATAACACGGGCTTCTTCTCTGCGTCGTACCATTTGTAGCCGACCTTCAGCTTCTCGTCGTAATAAGTTTCGAATGGCGGCAGGCCTTTGGCCATCATTGCCATAAAGCTGGAAATATCGGCGCCCGGGGCCGGGCGCTTTGGTTGAGAATCAGGCGGTGGCAATACAAGAGCGGGATGAGGCAGATCGGCGTCGCTCTTGGGAAAAGTGATGGCCAGCTTGCCGCTCGGGTTTACTTCGCCGGTGAGAATATTGGCCAACGCCTCCGCGCCGCGGATACCCGGATACCATGCTTCGACGACACCGGCGACTTTGTCGATCCAGGGCATGGTAGCCGGGCTGCCAGTTTCGAGAACCACAATCGTTTTCGGATTGGCAGCGGCAACCGTTTCAATCAGCTTGTTCTGGTCTTCGCTAAGATCGAGAGACTTCAGATCCATGCCTTCCGACTCGTGCTGATATGCGAAGACGATCGCGATGTCCGCCGCCTTGGCAGCAGAAGCAGCTGCGGCGAGGTCTTCGCCTGAGATGTAGCTAACTTTGCTCGACGGCAATTTTGCAATCAACGCACGCAGAGGCGAACTGGGCAGCCACACCTGGCGCCTTGCAAAGTTCGCCATCGGATTCGCGCCCGGTTGAGGCGGTGGAGGAGGGACCACAGATCCTCCCGGTGCATCGACCTGCGCCGACCCGCCGCCGGTGAGTACGCCCACATCGGCATGGCCGCCGATCAACACTACGGAATGCAAACCTGCGCCGTCCAAGGGCAAAACTTGGCGATCATTCTTAAGCAGAACAATGCTCTTCTCGGCCAATTTCTGCGCGATTGCGTATCCGCCCTCGACGTCTGGAACTTGCTTGACCACCGGACGGTCGAAGAGACCGATGGCGAAAATCGTGCGCAGGATCCGATGCACGTGGTCGTTGATCTCGTCCTGGGATACTTCCCCGCTTTCGACAGCCTTCTGCAACGCATCCCCGAAGAAGTTACTTCCCGGCTGTTCCTGGTCGAGGCCTGCGTGCGAAGCTTTGGCTGTGGAGTGCGTACCACCCCAGTCAGAAACTACAAATCCCTGAAAATGAAAATCCTTCTTCAAGACATCACTGAGAAGATAGCTGTTTTCGCAGGCATAATCCCCGTTCACTCTGTTGTAGGAGCACATAAACGCGCCGGCATCGGAGATCTTGAGCGCAATTTCGAAGGCGCGCAGATCCGTCTCCCGCATCGAACGCTTGTCGATGTTGGCATTCACCGCATTGCGGCCGCTCTCCTGATCGTTGATGGCATAGTGCTTCAGATCGCCGATGACATGCTGCGACTGCACACCCTTAACAAAATTGCCGACAAGGGTGCCCGCCAGCAGAGGGTCTTCGCCCTGATACTCGAAGGTGCGGCCGTTGCGCGGTTCACGCGGAAGATTAACGCCTCCGCCGAGCGACATGCTGTAGCCCTCAGCGCGCAGCTCGCGGCCAATCAGTGCGCCATATTCAAAGGCAGCCTGCGGGTCCCAGGAGGATGCGGCAGCGAGATTATTCGGCAGAGCGGTCGAATAGCGACCGGAGGCAGCGCCACGCGTGACACCGTAGGCTGAATCTGCCATCTGAATTGCTGGAATACCCAGACGCGGGATGCGAACGGACCACCCCGCTCCGCCATTGGACTCGGTTGGACCTGTGGCATTGAAGGAGAACCCCTGTCCGTGCAGAAGAGAGATCTTCTCCTGCAATGTAAGTTCCTTGACTACCAGGTCCGCACGGGCATCGGGCGAGAGACTTGCATCCGACCAGGCATAGCGTTTGGGTTCAGGTTGCGCCCCGAACTGAGCCTTGGCGGTGGGCGCCGCAGCAAATGCTGCGGTCAAGAGGAGCGCTAATAGGGAGCACCTATGGAGATTCGATATTGTCATCTTTCTAAATCACACAGTCCCGTCCGTTCGCTATGCGCACATAACGGCATACAACGAACATATATAGGTCAAACATAGTTTGCGGACAGATTATCGAGATTGATGACCTCAATTGTCAACGGACTTCTCTTGCCCCGCGGCGCATTCCTTGAGAGCCGGAAGCTGGGATCGGGATCCGGACGTTTTCCAGGAGCCCGAGCGGGAAGTCCGCACCGCTGAGTTTGAGACGAATGAATGTTGGACAGCCGCTGGTCTGCCGCGACAGCTGAGAGCTCATGGGCCAGCTTTGCAGCAAGTCGATTTATTGATCTGTGTCGTTCATCGAATGCATGACGGCTGCCGCTGAATTGAGGGTATGATCGGTACGTCTTCACCCAAGCGATGAACGTTGCCGTCTCCGAAACCGGAATTGATCGCGATCGGTTGAGCTTATGGCTCGCTTGTCCCTCTGTGGTTCTTGCGAACGACTCGAAAGCCTTATTTGAATCGATCCTCTCGAACGAGGAGCGCACCCGCCTCGAGGGTCTGCATTTTTCTCGGGATCGCAGAGAGTATCTTGTTGCGCATGCGCTGGTCCGCCAAGCGCTCTCGCATTTTCATCCAATTCCGCCTGCAGCCTGGCGCTTCAGCCACAATCCTTACGGCAAGCCGGCGATCGATCCTGAATGCGGGCTTCACTTCAACCTGGCGCACTCTACGGATCTAACTGTCTGCCTGATTTCCAAGCGAAGCGAGGTAGGAGTCGATGTAGAGCCTTATGGGCATGGCTTTGGCATTCTGGAGATTGCGAAAGCGGTGTTCTCGCCTCTGGAACTGGCGCAGTTGGATTCGCTTGACGACACCGAGAAAGCGGATCACATGCTCACTCTGTGGACGTTGAAGGAGGCATACGTCAAAGCGCGAGGCAAAGGGTTCTCCCTGCCGCTCAAGACGATTTCTTTTCTGCGCGACGAGGCAACCGGGCTTCGACTCGACGTGGAATCTTCGGAAAAGACCCGCTCGGGCAGCAACTGTCGGTTTTGTTTAATCGAACAGAAAGGACATCGCATCGCGATCGTTGCGGAATCGAATGTCAATCCACGAGTGGAGCTCTGGGAACTGGCATCCTTCATGGGGTTTCCTAGACAACTGGTTGAGGCTCAACCTGTTTTTTATCCGCTCGAGCGAGCACCACGTTGAGCATCTTTGCAACGGAAGCCACCTGGGGTTCGAGAAGAATGTTGATGTGGTCGGCGACCACCTCGTGGATCTCCACCCCTCCTTGCGACAATTGTCCCCACCCCAGGGTGGGGTCGTCGGTTTCGCTCAGGCTTATCCCGCGATCTGTCGCCCTGAACAGGGTGACCTTTCCGTCATACGAGGTGAAACGGTGGCGATCGAGAGCTTGGCTATGACGTTCCTCCATCAGCGCATACCGGAGACGAGACGGAAGAGGACGGTGAAGCTTTAAATACCCAGAGCTCGCAATGAGATTGAAACGATGGAGCACTTTTTGAGTCAAGTATTCCCGCTTCATTGATGCCTTGCGCGTCAGATACGAGAATCCGCCTTCGCGAAGATTGCGAACCAGGCTGGACAACTGCTGAGACCGCTGAATATGGTGGAGACTACCCGGAACTACGGCATCGATCACTATGAGCAGAGCCGGCCCCACGCCTTGCGCATGGAGTTGCCGCGCCATCTCGAAAGCAACGAGTCCGCCATACGAGTGCCCCCCCAGAAGGTAGGGACCCTTCGGAAGCAAGGACCGAATTTCACTTAGATAGCTCGAGGCCAGCTCTTCGATGCTCGTTTCGTGCATAGACTCCTGGGTTGTGAGCAGAGACTGGAGTGCGTAGATCGGTTGGTCAGGGCCAAGGGCTCGCGCCAATGGTTCGTAAAACAAGACTTCCCCTCCGATGGCATGAACGAGGAAGAGTGGGACCTTCGATCCATTGGCCTGGATCGGAACCAGGAACGACCACTTTCGTATCTCGGTAACCGCGGGGGAGACCCGCTGACGAATTCTCTCGGCAAGCATGCGGACGGTGCGCGCTTCGAAGAGCAACGCTAGCTCGAGATTGATTTTGTATTTGTTCTGAATCTTGGCGAAAAGACGCACCCCGATGAGCGAATGGCCTCCCATCCCGAAAAAGTCGTCGTCTAAACCGACCGCTTCGACTCCTAGCATCTCCTGAAACCAGTGCGAGAGGGTTTCCTCAACGTCCTGATCCGGGTCTGCGACGGCGATCGTCGATTGCGTGGACGGCAGAGTGGGATGACTCGCCTGCTGCAAAGGCTGCGCGGCAATAATCACGTTTCCTGGAGTGGCGGCACTCAAAATGCGGGTCAGAATAGCCGTTCCATCCTGAGGAGAGATAGCGGGTTTGCGGAGGATGGCGAGCGGTTGTCGCGCACCGGATTGGACAGACTCACGAGGCGGCGGGACACGTTCGCCTGCCCGGGCAGGATCGGTTATGCGGCGCATGGTGAAGCCTTCAATCTCCGCAACTCCTTCACCTTCCGGGTCGAAGATGGAGAGATTGAAGGCCAGCAATTCGGCATCTGCGTGATTCCACTGAGCAGGCCTGATGTGACTGAAAACCTGGGCTGGAAATGATCGAAAAACGCGGATGCGGTGGTACGAAAAGGGGAGGAACAATGCGTCCGTTGTGTCATACCACGCATTCAAGTACAAGGAGCATCCGGTTGCCAGGTCGAGGATTGCCGGGTGCACTCGAAAGCCTGCGAGGTCATCTTGAAATCTCGGGTCCAATTCGAGCTTGGCAAGAGCCTCCATTTCCCCGATCCGAAGCCACCGCAGGGAGTGCCATCGTGGACCGAAGTCGAAATAGCGTTCCTGTTTTGTTCGATGATGCTCGTCAAAGATGAATTCGCCCTTGGTACAGCGGTCGAGAATGGATGCGCGATCAATTCTGGGACCAAAACTCGTCATGCAGGGCGCGATGCGACCGGATGCGTGTTCGACCCATTGACGGTCGTGCGCGAAGATCGAAAATGCGAAACTCCCTTTCCGCGTTCCGTCGCCTTCTTCTCTGAGCTCGACACGCAATTCCTTCGATTCGGATTCCGCAACGGCAAGGGGCGCGAGAAAGAGAACATTACTGAGTTCAACCCGGCTGTTCAGGTTGTTGCCGACGAAGGCTGCCGCTGCCATCTCCAGGTAGCCCGTGCCTGGAAGGAGCGCCTTGCCTGCTTTCAGCTTGTGCTCTGCGAGCAGCCATTGCGTTGAAGTTGAAATCTGATTTGAGTAGACAATGTTCCCGGCTTCGTCAAACTGGCGTTCTCCCAGTAATGAGTGCGCAGACGAGGCGCGGGCAGCCATGCCGACGTCACTCCACGCATCCCAGTTGAGCGACGTGACGGAACCTTTGCGGCTGAGAGCAAAAGCATCGAGAAATGCATTTGCTGAGGCGTAATCAATCTGGCCTGCTGGGGGGAAGATCGAGCTGATAGAAGAGAAGAGAACGAAACAGCTGAGCTCTTCGTTGTGAAATGCCTGTTCCAGGGCCAGTGTTCCCTGTACTTTCGGATCGATCACCTTGGCAGCGTCATCAGCGGTTTTCAACAGAAGGGGACCATCGCTCAGAACTCCGGCTGCGTGAAAGACGCCATCAATCCTTCCATAACGCTTGTGGGCCTCGGCAATGATGTTGCGCAGATCATCAACTTTCGTGACGTCAGCAGATACCACCAGCAAATCTCCCGCGCAGGCCCGGATCCGGACGAGCATCTCAAGCCTTAGCCGATCGCTCGACTTGAGGTCCTTGTTACCCAGGCGGGCTGCCCACTCTTCTTCAGGCGGAAGAACAGTTCGGCTCATGAGGATCAGCCGTGCGCCGAACCAACGAGCGAGATGTTCTGCGACCGCGAGCCCGAGACCACCCAAACCCCCGGTGATGAGATATACGCCGCCCCGCTCGATACGATGCAGTTCCGGTGCGCCGGTGAGATCGAACGGTTCAGTCGCTTCTACGAATCGTTTTCCCCCACGATATGCCACGGTGCAGCAGTCAAGCGTCGCGTTCATTTCCGCGATCAACTCGGCGGCACCCACTTTGCCATGGCTTGGTTCAAAGTCGATATCGACTGCGCGGCAAGTCATCCCGGGTAATTCTTTTGGGATGACACGTGCCGGACCGAGCACAACCCCTCGCACGGGATCGCGGACAACCTCGTTGTCCACCTCCTGCAACTGGTTTGAGACAAAAAGAATGCGCGCGTGTGCAATATCTTTGGCGGTCAGGGCCTGGGCGAGATAGAGGGGGCTGAAAAAACTTCGCTCAATTGTGTGCTTCACGGGTACAGAACGATCTGTTTCGGAGACAGACCACAGATGGAGAATCTCCCTCGGATAGAACCCGTCTTGACCAATGTCACGGATCAGCGCGTCGTAATCTTCGCGTACGCCTGGACGCACGGTGTAGCTTCTTCGGCCTGTGCGCCGGAATCTGGATCCGGGATCGACGAGAACCACGTTTCGCTTCTCGGCGTTGAGTTGCTTCACGATGCAATCTCCCAACCCGAGCGCGTCGCGAAAGATGAGCCAGCTTCCTGTTTCGTGCCTGGGGGCGGGGGACAAAGGTGCGGGATTCCAAACGCGACGATAGAGGAAGGTTCCGGTGTTGCTCTTCGGTGCTTCATCTGGAGGTGGTGTCAACGCTGCCAGCGGCTGCACGCGATCGGGTTCAATCCAAAATCGCTGATGCTCAAACGGGTAAGTGGGAAGAGAAACACGCCGCACAGAACCTTCCGCATGCAGCTTGGTCCAGTCGATTTCGGCGCCGGCCGTCCACAGCTGGCCTAATGTCCGGAATGCCATTTGAAGATCGGAGACAGTCTCCCGCGGATGAGGTAGAGTCTGGTATGCCTTCGTCGTGGAGCCCCCCTGAGCAAGCGCCAGCGATGTGAGCGCGTTGCCCGGGCCGGTCTCGACGAGGATGTGGTTGGTATCGCGGGAGAGTTCGGCCAGGCAGTCGGCAAAACGCACGGTCTGCCGAATGTGCCGCGCCCAATACGCTGGATCCGTCGCTTCTTCCGGAGTGATCCATGTGCCGCTCACATTGGAGAGATAGCGGCGGCGCGGAGCGTGTAAGGGGAAGCTGCCCAGTCTGTTCTCAAATTCACCGAGAACGGGGTCCATCATGGCCGAGTGGAATGCGTGCGAGGTATGCAGCCGGCGGCAGGTGACCGATTGTTGCGAGAGGCTGCGTTCCAACTCTGCGATTTGCTCGGCCGGACCGGAAACCACGGTGAGCCCCGGACTATTGACGGCTGCTATGGAGAGCGATGCATTGAGCGCCAGCTTGTCGGCCGCAATGGATACGGCAAGCATCGTTCCTGCAGGCAGGTCATAGATCAGGCGACCCCGGAGCGCGACAATCGCGAGCGCATCTTCAAGCGAGAAGACGCCGGCGAGGCATGCGGCGACAAATTCGCCTATGCTGTGACCGACCATCGCTGCCGGTTCGATACCGAGAGACATCCACCATTGCGCCAGCGCGTACTCAATAGAGAAAAGAGCGGGCTGCGTGAGCCATGTCTGGTTCAATTTTTCCGACGCCGTCTCCTTGTTCTGTTCCTCGGGATAAAGTGCTTCGATCAGGTCGATTTCGATGTGCGGTTTCAATTGGCGCGCGCACTGGTCCAGGGCATCGCGAAAGACCGGCTCGTGCTTGTAGAGCTGTCGCCCCATGGAAACGTACTGCGAACCTTGTCCCGAGAACAGGAAGACGACCTTCGGCTTGGTCCGCGCGGCGACCCCAGTCGCTGAGGGTTTTATGCCCTCTTTGTGGAGCGCAGCGATTGTATCGGTCGAGTTCTCGACAACCAGTGCGCGACGATGGGGAAACGCCTGGCGGCCAAGTTGGCACGTGAATGCGACATCCCCGAGATTCAAGTCCGGATGCGATTGAAGATGCGCGATCAAATTTGCGAGGGCGAGATTGGCCGCGGCCTCGCTCTTTGCGGAGACGGTGAGCAACTCGCAAGGTTTCTCTTCGCGTGTCACTTGGACCGCAGGTGGTTCTTCGAGAACGACGTGCGCGTTGGTGCCGCCGATGCCCAGCGCCGTAACTCCGGCGCGCCGTGGGCAGCCGTTCGAGTGCCAGTCCTTGAGGTGGTCATTGATGAAGAACGAGCTCTCCCTTAGGTCGATAAATGGATTGAGATTTTGGAAGTGGAGGCTCGGTGGAAGTTGCGCATGCTCGAGCGCGAGGACTGTTTTGATGAGGCCCGTGATGCCGGCGGCTGCATCGAGATGGCCGATGCTCGATTTCACGGAACCGATTCCGCAGGATCGGGAACGGCTTGCGGACCTCCGAAAGGCTTGCTTGAGCGCGCGGATTTCAATGGGATCGCCGACGACCGTTCCTGTTCCGTGGGCCTCAATGTAGGAGATTTCGTCTGCATGGACGCCGGCGAACTCCAGTGCTTCTTCGATTACCTCCACCTGGCCTTCGACGCTCGGCGCGAGATAGCCAACCTTACGAGCGCCATCATTATTGATCGCCGATCCGAGGATGACAGAGCGGATCTGATCGTGCGAGGCGAGGGCGTCTTCCAAGCGTCGCAATACGACGATGCCGAGTCCATTTCCAAAGACCGTACCGGTCGAAGAGGCATCGAACGACCGGCAGTGTCCGTCGCGCGAGAGGATCTCGCCTTCGCGATAGACATAACCCAGGCCGTAGGGGACCTCGATCGTGACTCCGCCGGCGAGCGCCATATCGCATTCGTAGTTCAACAGGCTCTGGCAAGCCAGGTGCAGAGCCACGAGCGACGTCGAACATGCGGTTTGGACGTTGATGCTGGGGCCGCGCAAATCAAATTGATAGGAGACGCGGGTGGCCAAAACGTCCTTGTCATTTCCGGTCTGTTTCAACTGAAAGAGCCCGGTGCTTTCGAGCATGCGACGATTGGCGAGCAGGTTGTGGATCAGGTATGTGTTCATGCCCGATCCTGCAAAGACTCCGATGGAGCCTTGAAAGCTCTGTGGAGGATGGGCGGCGTCCTCCAGGGCTTCCCATGCGCACTCGAGGAAATGCCTATGCTGTGGATCCATGATCGACGCATCGCGCGGACTGAAACCGAAGAAGGCGGCATCGAAGAGGGGCACATCGTCGAGGACCGAGACTCGTTTGACGTAGGCAGGGTTGGCCAGATCTTCGCCCGTCGCGCCGGCGGCGATCAGTTCGGCATCGGTACAATCCCGAATGGACTCGATGCCCTCGCACAGGTTTTGCCAGAATTGAGAGACGGTGCGGGCGCCGGGGAATCGGCCTGCCATTCCGACGATCGCAATCGCGGTGGGCTTCATACTCTTCCTCTTAGCGCTGGATGGCCAGTCTGCGCCGATGCGCGCGCTCTGCAGGGTTGTCCCGCGCCTGGGCTCCCGCAAGGTGAGCCGCAAGTGCGCTTACGGTCGAGAATTGGAATAAGTCGATCAAATCGAATTCCTGTCGCAAGCTCTCCTGCAACTTGGCGTGAACTTCGGCAATGGTGAGTGAGTGAGCTCCAAGATCGAAAAAGTTTTCATGAAGTCCGACAGTGGAGAGACCGAGCGCATCTTTCCAGGCGTCGGCGATAATCTGTTCCAACTGCGTAGCAGGCTGGTCTTCGACAGGCCCGGAACGAGTTGCATGCGGGATGGGTGGGGGCAGCTTGAGAAGGGCGTTCCGATCAATCTTGCCGTTGTCGGTCAGGGGCAACTCAGGCAAGAAGACGAGGTGGGACGGAATCATGAATTCAGGCAACTTTGCTTCAAGTGCCCGGCGGAGATCGGCAAGACCCTCGGCACTTTGCGTCTCGCCCGCCAGGTAAGCGACCAGCCGTTTATCGCCTTCGCGATCTTCGCGCACCACAACGACGGCGCGGCGGATTCCCGAGCATTCCTCGAGCGCTGCTTCGATCTCGCCAGGCTCAATTCGATGACCGCGCAGTTTAATCTGATAATCGGCGCGGCCAAGAAACTCAATGTCGCCGTTGGGCCGGTAGCGCGCAAGGTCTCCGGTTCGATAGAGTCGGGAGTCGCAGAGAGGCGGAATCGCAAGAAACCGCGCCGCGGTCAGCTCCGGCCGGTTCCAATAGCCGCGAGCGACGCCGTCCCCAGCAATGAAAAGCTCTCCGGTTTCTCCTGGCGTAACGGGCTTCTGATCCGGGCCGAGGATGAGAATCTGCGTATGGAGAACCGGTTTCCCAATCGAGATTGTCGAGCCGATCTCATCAATTCGTCCACAAGTGGACCAGATGGTGGTCTCAGTTGGCCCGTACATGTCATAGATCTCGCCATGAAAAACCCGCCGAAGAGTTCGAACGAGCGAGGCAGGAACAGCTTCGCCTCCAAGTAGTATCTGCTTGAGCGAGCCAAGTGCCGCGAGACTTCGTGGATCCAGCATGAGGATGAGTGCGAGCGACGGCGTCATTTGTAGATGTGTCACATGGTGGCGCAAGATTTCGTCGGGGATGGCGTCCGTTCCTTCATCGCCATGGAGCACGACCCTGAATCCGCGCGTAAGGGTCCAGAGCAGTTCGAGCACCGAGATGTCGAAGGAGATGCTCGTGACCGCGAGCCAGACGCCGGGTTCACATCCGATCGCCCGATCCATTGCCGCGAAAAAGTTCACGACGTTACGGTTCTCCACCATCACGCCCTTGGGCTTACCTGTGGATCCGGAGGTGTAGATGACATAGGCAAGATCGCGGCCAACAGAACTTGCACGAACCCTCTGAGTACCGGGGCTGGACAATGCCAGATCATCGACGGCTATCAACTTTGCGGCGCTACAGACCGGCGCGAGGCGCTCGCAAGTCTTCGCAGTGGTCAGCAGCACGGGCATGCACGAGTCTTCAATGATCCAGGAGAGGCGTTCGAGCGGGTAATGCGGGTCGAGTGGGACGTAGGCGCCGCCTGACTTGAGTACCGCAAACAGGCTGATGATCAACTCCTCCGATCGTCCCATCGCAACACCGACCAACGTGTCGGGTTTTACGCCGAGGCGTTGCAGATACTGTGCGAGTTGGTCGGAGCGCTCATCCAACTCGCGGTAGGTCACGGTGCGATCGCAAACAATGACGGCGGCAGCATCCGGGGTTCGCGCGGCCTGACGAGCAAGGAGTGCCGCGACGGTACTGTCGCCCGCATACTGCGCGGAAGAGCTGGTTTCATCAATCATCGGCGCGGGCGACATAGTAGTTCTCCAGGAAAAGAAACTCGAGCCCAGTTCCGAGATACGTCTCGATTGCTTCGTCCGGCGTATTCACGATCGGCTGGCCTTTCACGTTGAAGCTGGTATTCAAGACCATCTGGCTGCCGGTGGCTTCGCCCACCGCGCGGAGGAGTGCGTGGAAATCGGGGTTGTCGCCGCGTGAAACCGTCTGCAGGCGTGCCGATCCATTGACATGAGTGATAGCGGGAAGCTGGGATCGCATCTCCGGACGCACATCGACGATCGTGATCATGTAGGGAAGGTCCGTTCCAGGCGCGACTTCGAACCAGCGGTGCGCTTCTTCCATGGCACAGGCGGGCGCAAAGGGCCGAAACGACTCGCGTTTCTTGACCATGGCGTTGATGCGGTCGCGCATCGTGGCCCGTCTGGGGTCGGCCAGGATGCTGCGGCACCCAAGGGCACGCGGACCGTATTCCATGCGCCCCCTGAACCATGCGATCACGCGGCCGTCGGCAATCAACTGCGCGGCGCATTGACAGGTAGATTCGAGCGAGTCGAAGCGTTTCCACTGAATGCGTCCCTTGAAGCGTTGCAGCGCTTGCTCGATCTCACATGCACAGTATTGCGGACCAAAGAGTGGGACTGGAAACCGGCGAATTGGAAGCGGTTGGGCAAGGGCAGTGCGGTACAGCGCAGCGCCGAAAGCTGCACCGTCGTCGCCCGCGACGGGTTGCACGTAGACTTCGTCGAAGAGGCCGGAACGAACCAGTTTGCCGTTAGCCGTGCAATTGAGCGAGACACCGCCAGCCAGCGCAAGACGCCGAAGTCCTGTCTGCACGCCGAAATGCCCGCAGACGTGCATCACGACGCGTTCAAGGCACTCCTGGAGCGCCGCGGCAATGTCCTCGTGAATAGAATTGACTGATTGTGTTGTCGCCCTGCGATGGACCAGGTGCTCGTCCAGGTAGGCGCGGGTAGCCAAGTAATTTTCCCGCTCGTCGCGTGAGTTGTTCAACCTGAGAATAGGAATGCGAATCGAGCCGTCGTCCCGCAGTTCCACGGCATGCTCGAAGAACGGCCGGAAACGCGCAGGATCGCCGTACGGCGCCAGGCCCATGATCTTGTACTCATCGGAATTGAAGTCAAACCCGAGGTGTAACGTGACCAGCGAATAAAGAATGCCGATCGAGTCATTCGCCCCAATGGTCCGCAGTCTGTCGAGTTTCTGGTCGTGAAAGTGATACACCGAGAGGCTCTCGACTTCGCCCATCGCATCATTCACGATCACGAGACACTCGTTCCAGCCCGAGGTATAGGCCGCGCTCGCCGCATGTGCCAAGTGGTGGCCTACTGAGACCACCTTCTCATCTGGAAAACCAGGCAAGTCGCGATGCACTTGCAACAGAAGGGCATTGCGCGAGAACACCTGCTCATAGAGTGCGGCAGAAGCTTCGTCACTTTGATAGAGCGCGCGATACGGTTCATAGTCGAATCCATGCGCGATCTCATCGATTTCTACGACCGAGATGTCCGCCTCGGAGAGGCAGAAGCGAATCGCGTCTATGGGAAACTCGCCGGTGTGCTTCTTTCTGCTAAATCGCTCTTGCCCGGCGGCTGCGACCAACTTTCCATCGATCACCAATGCCGCCGCCGCGTCCATTCCCTGAGAGATGCGGTATTCGCGCTCATCAAGACCAGGCCAACGTGCCTGTTTGAAAGGAATGGCATTCTCTAGCCCACTGATACCTAGAATATTCATAGCCTTCTCTTCTTGCGGAAAGCGTGAAGCTAAATCGCCAAAACCAGTGGCGTACTGCGGGGGATACGGGTAGCTGAATTTGATTTATTGTACGCGGGTCTCACTTTCCTAAGAGGTATCCGCGCCGCAAAAAATCGGAACACACCAGTACTGTTAGTCGTCTATCTGATTACTTTTAGACCATCGTGATCGCAGGCTAATCGAGATGAACTCTCTTTGAAGCGTGCGCTCTTAACGTGTCGCGGCGAATTGTGAAAATGACCATTTGATTGTGATGTGCATCACTGCACTATCGCGAGAAATGATGCAGTCGAATTTACGGCGTACTTGTAACTTGTCGAAACGCCAGCCGAAGGAGTTTGAAATAAGTCTTTGGGCGAAGGACGTCCGCGGGGCTAGGATCGCGATCGTCCCATTGAAAATGCAATTCATGAAAAAGCCAATTGCTTCCATCGCGCTTTAGTATCGCTGAAAAGCGCAGGGCGCGATTCGCCCCTTTGAAATGCACATCTCCTGTGCTGGTAGTCCAGGCGACATCTCCGTCCGAGCAGATGATGGAATCTTCTACCGCGAACCGAAAATCTCCCCAACCCTGCCAGTCTGCGCGGATGAAACCGGCCGCTGCGGGATAGCCGCGAACCCACTCGCCGGCATCCGTCCCGAGAATCAGAACATCGTCGTTCTTTGCAATGAGGCGGCTCATGAAAGAATCCAGATCTTTCGGATCGCGCTGGATATATCCGGCCTGGAAGGCTCTTAATGCAGTCAGAACCCCTGAACGCACGAAGGGCGGCGCGTCTCCTCCATGCTGCAAATACGCCGCTCGGGTTTCCTGGGAAGCTGCGCTTTTCAGATGAAGGCATGAGATAAAGCCGGTTGCAAATCCGGCAAATAAGAGGAGAGCCGCAGCTACAGCAGAATAAATCCTTACTCGATTCAAATTTACCTTGCCTTACTTGGAGAGACCTTTCATCCCCATATTGATTCGCTGAAATCCTACTCTAATCGGCCGTGGCTCAGGATCAGAGTTCCTTTCGCGATAATTGACAGGTTAGTTTAGTCCAAATCGCCGACGCACGGGTTGAGCCGGTACGGGGCTTGCACGATCCCCGCGCTGCAAGCTGCTTCCGTCGACCCGATGCATGGTTGGGGTATTGCCACCTCTGGTTCCGCATCTAGATCGGCACTTATGCGTGCTGATGTTTTCTGTTTTGCTTAAGCCTCGATCACAAACTGGTGATTTTCCAGGATGAGAATCATTCAAATGCCCGAAGGTGGGCGCCTCGGATTCCGTTGCAGATGTGGCATGTCGCTCGCGGTTCCAGGCCTCTCGTTTGCCGAAGGCGAGTCAATCGAGGACGCAAGACGCAGGCTCGTCGAAGAGGATTGGAAAGCGACTGTATCTCATCTGGGATGTGTTTTAGGCGCGAAGCAGATAACCTGCACTCCGGATAAGTTGGTCGTTCTAAGTCCGCCCAGGACCGCGAACCGAGCGAAGGCTCAAATTGCGCAGTTCCGCGCGCGCGCTTGAGTCAAGGCGAGAGCTAGTTTTAATCCATCAGGCTTGGGGGCTGCCCAGGTTGAGTCCGAAACATGCGCGGGATTCCTCCGGCCTACCCAATTCATCTTCCTATGTGGATCTCGCGGTCTTCCGAGCAAATTCGTTGATCCCATCTTCAAGGGCGACTCTTCCAGTTGATGTAGACAGGATTCCCCAAGAGCCAAAGCTTTTGGTCACGGCCCACCACGTCGGCGCGGAACCAATGGCGGTGTCCGTCGCTGGCCCAAGAAACGTGCATGACTGGTTGTGCTTGCGAGGCACCGTCAAGGTCTGCAATGGTTTCCCGTCCTGGAGCAAGACGACGCTTCCCTCGGTAACTCCGCCAAC
This sequence comes from uncultured Acidobacteriaceae bacterium, assembly GCA_963798035.1. Classification (GTDB taxonomy): domain Bacteria; phylum Acidobacteriota; class Terriglobia; order Terriglobales; family Acidobacteriaceae; genus Telmatobacter. The sequence continues at coordinate 331,131 of CAWCRW010000002.1, forward strand.
TTCGACATCGAAGGTGACCTGCGCACCGGCAGGTGCATCGAGAAGATCTCCCATGTGCGCTGTTTCGGGTCCTGCGGTTGCGGTGACGTTGAGAATGCTGTCAGCCGAGCCGGCGAGATCGATGAAAACATTTCCGGCACGGATTGCAGTCAGGATTGCAGGGTAGAAAGCTCTTCTGCGTCGACGACGGACGTCGCACGGCCGACGGAGCCAGGCTTAGTCGAGCGGCGTCATGGGGCGATGGCTGTCGCTGCCGCCGACCGCGGTGAGCCCGATTGCCGAAATCGAGTTGATGCTCCCAGAAAGGAATACCGGAGAAGGCAGGGTCTTCGCTTCCGCCATTGACGGCCTCGATCGCATTCACCAGGCCCATGTTTGCAGGGGCCGCAGGGGTAAGTCCGCATCCCATGCAAATCTGGCCGGTGGGCGCGCGCGGATGATTGATGGAAATGAGCATCGAGTCGCGGTCGGCAGACGCACAGATCATCGGCAGCAGAGTTTACTGAGCTTTCGATTCATGAACGCGGCGCAACTGGCGTCGTTTCGTGTCAACTTGGGAAGGCATACTCACTCTTTCTCTAATCTGGCTTTGAACTTCCACTCGTGATCCGCGATACGGTTGGAGCGTTCCCGTGGTGCAACCATTTGATCGAGGAACTGCCGCATGATTCGCCCTCTCAAATCGGTTTCATCGAGCTTGAGCGCCAAAAAAACGCCCCTTCTGTCCGCGCCCGAGATACCGGCGGGATTGGTGGCAGAGATTGTAAAGCAGGCGAAACCGCATTTCCCTCCTGCAAGTTCGGTCCTCTACAACGAAGATGAACGACCGCGGCGACTTTTCTATTTAACGAAAGGTGAAATCACTTTTGCAGCCCGTTCGGCCAGTGGCATGGTTGACTGCTTTCGAGTCGGTCACGATTCGTTGCTTGGTTTATCGGCAGTTGTCGGGAAGAGGCCCTACGCTATGACAGCGACCGCGAGCGGGGGCGCAGAGATCGCGCAAATCAGTTCAAAAGAGTTTCTGCGGCTCATTGAGAGTCGGCCGGATTTGTATTTAAATGTTTTGCAGATCCTCGCCGCCGAGACTCTTTCTGTACAAAAGGCCGTGGCAGAGATGCTTTCCGCGGATTGATTCCACGCGTCGAATGCGCAGGCATTCAGTCGCTCTGGCTGGGCTATCGCATTCCGTTGGTGTTTGGGTACTCCAAGTCTCAGGTAGCGCGGACGAAAGCTACAATGAGCTGTGCGGAAATTCATTCTTTTAGCGATTGCGATCCTTGTTCTTGCGCCTATTGTGATTCTCTTTTCGCGAACGGCAACGCCGGTCTTGAACATGCCGGCTTCAGTCTCCACGATTGGGCAGTCAACGCCTATCCAAGTTCGAGTCCACGATCCGCGCGGGATTCGCAAGATCGCAGCGTTCGTCGAGCAGAAAGGCGTTCGCCTTCCGGTTTGGGGAAGCACGCAGGTGTCAAGTGTGCCGGACAGCAGCTGGAACTTCACTGTGGGCGCGAAAACGACGCCTCAACTGCGGGATGGCAGCGCCAAGCTGGTGATCGAGGCAACGTCAAATGATTTCCTCCGCAAGACGGCGCAGTGGGAGAACGACGTCAATGTTGTGACGCGGCCGCCTTCGCTCAGCGTCGACGCGGACCAGCATTATTTGTACCTGGGGATGGCGGATCTCGCGACCTTTAATGTCGCGGGCGGATGGACGGAAGCGGGTGTTCGGGTGGGGGACCAGACGTTTCGGGCGTGGCCCATGCCGGGCGGGAAACCGGGGATGTTTTCGCTGTTTGCGTTCGCCTGGAATATGCCGCCGAATACGGCGCCGGTGGTGTATGCGTCGGTTGGGCCGGGCAACGAGGTGACAAGCCCGATTGTCTTCCAATTTCCCAAGAAGGAGCAGCCGCGCTATACGGTTCACGACCTGCAGATCAACGACACGTTTCTGCAGAAAGTCGTCAACGAACTGGATCCGAACGGGTCGGGAGACCCAGTTGCGCGCTTCGTGAAGATCAACGGCACAATGCGGCGCGAAAACAACAAGACGCTCGCCGACCTGCGTCTGAAGACGGCAGAGCGATTTTTGTGGTCGCAACCGTTCGCTCGCCAAGCGCACGCGCAAGCAGAAGCGACCTTTGCCGACCTTCGCAATTACATTTATCACGGCAAGAAGATCGATCAACAGGTTCATCTGGGGTACGACCTTGCGGTGACGCAACATGTGGGCGTGGAAGCTTCCAATGATGGTCGGATCGTCTATGCTGCTCCGCTGGGGATCTACGGAAACTGCATCGTGATTGACCACGGCTACGGACTGCAGACGATCTACGGCCATTTAAGCCGGATCGATGTGCATGAGGGCGACATGGTGAAACGGGGCCAGGTGATGGGCCTGAGCGGTCAAACCGGGATGGCGGGGGGAGATCACATTCACTTCGCCATGCAACTGGACGGTATCCAGATTGACCCGAAGGAATGGTGGGACCCTCACTGGATTCACGATCATATTGCGCGGCGCGTTGACCTGCCGGGCTTCAAGGAATAACCCGCTTCATTTGGCGGAAGCCCATTTCTCAAGGGCTGGGCGATTGAGGATGGTCAGCAGCGAGCCGTGATGTTCTACGATCTGCCATCGCTTGAAATCCCGCAGAATGCGGGTGACCGATTCGCGCACTGTACCGATGCACTCTGCAATCTCGCTGTGTTTGAGGGAGAGGTGGATCTGGGTGCCACGTTCTGTCGCTTTTCCTTTGACTGACCATTCGAGCAACAAGCGGGCGACTTTAGCGCGATTGGCGGGCGTAGCTCCAATCGTTCTCAAGCGAATACAAGCCTGATCGAAAGCTTGTCCCAATTCACGAGCTGCAGCCTGATATGCCTTGGGATGGTTCGACAGAAAGTTGAGAAAGTCGGGACAACGAATGGATGCGACCTTGCTTGAATGCAGTGTCACCGCCGTGGTGCGGTAAGGCTTGCTGGTGAATGCAGAGCCAAGCCCCAGCATCTCTCCGGCGCCGGCGACGTGGACAGCCAGACGCTTGCCGTTCTGAGCATCGATATAGATCTTCACGTCTCCCTGCAAAAGGATGAAGACGTCCTTAGGCGAATCGCCCTCCGCAAACAAAACAGTTTCAGGCGCAAAGGAAACGAGGGAGACGATGGACTTGAATTCCGACATCACTCCCTTCGACATGGACATCATGAAGTCGCCTGTTCTGAAACTCTGCAGCGCGTCCTGGTCGGTTTCCGAGAGACGGTCGTGCTCCGGCCTCTTGGCGATTTTTTGAGTGGATTTCTGATTTTGCAGTGCAGCATCTCGGCTGCGCGCCGCGAATGGATCGCTCGATGGTTTGGACTCTTCTGCAAGTCGGGTGTCAGCGCCAGGTCGGTTGCGGCGCTGCGAGTCGATCAGGGCGGCTAACCCTTTGAGCCAGCTTTTCGGTGTTTCAGAGATCGGAATCACCAAATCGAATCCGGATTGTTTTCGCTTGCGTGCGTTTTTGCGGAAAAGAATCACGGGAACGGTGCTGACGGAATGAACGAGATCCAGAATTGCTTCCGGAGCGGGTTGGTCTGATTCTGCGATTGTTATGGCGGCCAGTGGAGGGCCATTCGACAAAGTTCGTCGAAGCTCTGCCAGGGAGTCGTAACTGTCGACTCGATAACCAGCTTTACTCAGGGCCCGGATTCTGTTGAAGGTATCTATCCCAAAGTGAATGATTCTGGAGCCCATAACTCACATACCTGGCACAAGATGTCCCGTACAACTCCACGAGCGGCCTTCACTCGCATGGTTTCTTGATTCACGAATATCTGGCACGAAATTCTTCAGATGAGAAATGACGGCGGTCCGATGCGAACGGATAGATGAAGAATACAAATGCAACAGAGGGGGTGGTCTCCGATCATACATCGGAAAGACAGAATGGTCGCGAAGTATTTACCCGGTCACCTAAGACTTATTGTCGAAGTAGTATATGTTCGGTGCAATGTTGCTGAGGCAAGTGGGGCATTCCATGGTGGCGCGTCATGCGTCCCCATTTCTTCGATGCGGCGAGTGACAAGTGACACACGGAGTTGAGAAAGGTTCCTCGTTTTGGGACTAGCATCGAATTGAAAGACTCACTCAAGCTCCTGGACATTGCGGCGCCGACCTGGCTCCGCACGCCCTTCCCCTCTGGGCTAATGGGCGAGCCGGTGAGGGTTGGTTATGCACATCGTGCCCAGCGGGGCCGTCTCGGCTACACAATTCATCCGGAGAATGCGAGGAAAATCGCAGGCGCCGCTGATCGAAGCCAGCGACGCTTTTCTCTACGTTATGAAATGGATCTTTGATGCGAGGAGTGCCTGCAACATTCGCAACGAATCCCTCCGCAATTCGATGTACAGCAAACTGGGCCTGCCGGTTGCTTCGTGGGCTCCGGTCGATGTCTCTCATGAATTCATCCAGAAGAGTCGCGGACTATGGCTCAATGGGTCAAAGGAGAGACCAATTGCCGGCTACCACTTTGGATCGCGTTGGGTTGGACGGGCCGAAGAGACGGTCTTCGATCTGCTTCCGACTACGTGGTACGAGCGGATTCAAAACAGGGCCGCATTCTGGGGTGCGTATGTTGCCGATGTATGGACGATGCGGCGCGACCCGCGACAGGCCATATTTGTTGAAGATCATGTGTCAGGCGATGTGCGCGTTGTCTTCATTGATCATGGAAGTACGTATCCGGTGACCTACAGAAGTCAAACGAGCAATTTTGAAGGGCTATTCTATCCAGATCGGACAATCTACGACGAATCTTGTCGCATTGAAGAACTCCATTTCTGGATTCAGCAAGTTCAGTGCCTGGGAGAAGCTGCGGTGCGATCGTCGTACGACAGTGTTCCTTCGGAATGGAAGACAGCGTCCATTGATGTGTTCTCCGAGTTTCTGATCAAGCGGATCGGCGAGCTTGAGAATCTTGTTCTCTCTGCGTCGCGGGCTTTCCATGCGGACGACAACAAGCCGATGCGCGTGATTCCAAAACGCTCTGCTCCGTTTGATCCGGGGATCCTTGCCTAGCTTTGTTTTGGGAACTTGGGATTGCACTCAGGCCTCGCGTGAGCCGCTCTGTGGGCTGGCAACGGAGGTAATCTCTAGGGCTTCAATTGGCGCGTGTTCCGGCGACAAAATCTTTGATTTCACATAGACGTGAAGGGAATATTTTGACTCATCTCTATGAAAATAAACGATAAAAATGAATAACACAAAGGTAACACATATATTACACTTTGGTGACATTGATCACTGTGGGTCGACATGATTTGCGGGAAGCTTGGCATACAGCCAAGCCCTTGAGAGTTTGCAGTTCCTTTGTCGGGAACGTTCCAAAAGCCAGCTCGGAATGAGGGTGAGATTCAGGCTTTGGGACGGTATATAGATGTATTTGTCTTGCGGGCCCTTTAGATTTCAGAACCATATTTCGAGTCATAGAAGTTTACTTAAAGCCCTGGGAATGCTTGCCGGCAGCCTGTTGCTCTCGGGATGCGGCGCCTATCTCACCAAGGGTTCTGCGGGTGAAATGTACTCGTCCTCGCCGGTTTCATCGAGCGGTAAGTCAAGCGGCGAAGCGCAACTTGCGAGTGCCGGGTCGGGAAGCCAGGGACAAGGGACCGCGATGGCGGAAGTACCCGTTTCTCCGCTGAGCGCTGCGGGGGAACCAGGAGAAGTTCCGGCCATCGGAAGTCGGCAACCTGCCGCGAACCCCGAGGTGAAAGCGGCGATGGTGGGCTGGGGGCATCTGAGCAACCCCATGCCGATTGATTCCAATTCTCTCGGTCGCTTGAGAAACCGGTTCGAGTTCACGCCTAAGAGTCTGACCTGCGCATCGGTGTCGATCCTCGGAAGTGGAGCCGTTACATGTACCGTAACGTTGAGCTCGCCCGCCCCGAATGGAGGCGAAGCGGTCACTGTTGCGAGCAGCAATTCGAACGTAGCGGTGCCAGCGACGGTGACGGTGCCGGCGAAGGCAACGAGCGTGGCATTCACTGCGACTGTACTTGCGGTATCGTCGGCGCAAACTGCCACTTTGACGGCGTCTACGAATACGGGGGCCGTCCCGTGCAATTTGCAACTGAACGCCGTCGTTTCCACGCTCATCGCGAGTACAACCAGCGTGAACTTCGGAAACGTTGCTTCGGGCCAAATCGTCACGCAGTCAGTGGTTCTGAGTTCAACAGGTACGGAGCCGGTGACCATTTCCGGAATTGCGATTGTCGGTTCGTTGTTCACGGCCTCTGGAGTCACGGTTCCGACAACGCTCAATCCGGGACTGACCGCCACGATGACGCTGCAATTTTCTACGACCCAGGTGAGCACCTTCACAGGCATCTTGACAGTCACGAGCAACTCATCTCAAGGAAACATTGTCGTCAACATGGGCGCGGTGGGACTGGCGGCGCCTGCGATGAGCGCGGTTACCTGCGGCAGCGCGGCCATGACGGGCGCCGGATCCGATGCTTGTACCGTGAAGTTGACCGCGGCTGCGCCAACCGGCGGTCTGAGCGTAAGCCTGGCGAGCAACAATGCGGCTGTCACTGTGCCTGCAACTGTGACTGTGGCCGCCAATGCGACGAGCGCGAGTTTCACTGCCGCCGTCGCGGCCGTCAATTCATCGCAGACCGCGATCATCACGGCAAAAGGAGGCGGCGCTTCGGGAAGCTTTTCCATGCAGCTTTCGCCTGTAATCGGAACGTTGGCCGTGAATGCCACCAGCGTTTCGTTCGGCAGTGTGCCGGTCCATAGTCCAGTGACTCAATCGATCACGCTTTCGTCGGTCGGATCTGCAGCGGTGACGGTGAATTCGGCATCGATTGCGGGCGCCGGATTTACGGTCTCCGGGGAGACATTCCCGCTGACGTTGAATCCTGGACAAACGGCGGCCCTCAATGTGCAATTTGATCCGACGGCGGCAGGTGCGGCGACGGGGACGTTGACGATTGGCAGCAGCAGTTCGGGGGGCGGAACGAGCGTAGTCAGCCTGAGCGGAACGGGTCTGTCGTATGCGGTGGATCTGAATTGGAGTGCCCCGAGCAGTTCGAGCGATCCGGTTGCGGGGTACAAGATCTATCGAGCGGTGCAGGGAAACTCAACCTACCAGTTGATGAATTCAGCGGTAGACGGTCAGACGACCTACACCGACAGCAATGCACAGAGCGGTGCGACTTATGAGTATTACGTCACGAGCGTGGATGCGTCGGGCGTTCAAAGTCCTTCTTCGAATCAGATTACTGTCACGATTCCCTAACGCTTACGAGGGTTTACATACACTAAATTACTTACATTACATAGGATGTTCGGCGCGAAGTGAGCGAGGCGACTCGCTCATTTCGTCTTTGAGGGGAATGCATCTGTGTGTTCCTTAGGATGCCGGCCTGTTGCCGTTGAGGACTGGGGCACCTGGGACGGAGAAGCAGGGGTTAATTTGCTTGCCAACCTACATTACCTGTAGTAGTAATTATTACTAATGTAGTAGATACAGACGTGAAACAGATCGCTATTGAGCCTTGGCTGGCCCGGTATCGCAAATTACCCGTACAGCTGTCGACAAATGGGGGGAGTGTCGTGCATGGTCGTTCTCGAACAAAAGAGTCGAACTGGGGAAACGATTCGAGCGTGCCGGACGTCTTATCGATGTAATCCTCTCAAGCTCAATCCGTTGACCCCATTTGCTTCTCCAAAGGTCTAGAATCCTGGGAACGAAAGGGAAGGCCCGCATGATGAAACCTGTCGTTTGCAAGAGTATCCACCGAAAACTGTTTGCTGCTGCTGTTTGCGCGTTCGTGTTTCTTGGAGGGACGTTTTTCGCTGCAACCTCCGCTGAGTCCCTTTGGGCGCAGGCGCCGGGTGGGAGTTCGGTGCAGAAAATTGAAGATACCTGGCAAGGAACGCTGCACATTCCGCAACATGATCTCCGCCTGGTGATGAAGATAAGCAGGGGAGACAAGGGTGAGTTGAAAGTTGTGTCGTACAGCATCGACCAGGGCGGGCAGCCGCTTCCGGCCAATTCGGCGAGCTTTGAAGACAAGGTGCTGAAGTACTCGATCGACATGATCGATGGGAAGTATGAAGGAAAGTTGTCTGCCGACGGCAAGTCGATTGCGGGAACGTGGACGCAGGGGCCGAATCCTTTGCCGCTGCTCTATGAAAGGGCGACGCCCGAGACGGCGTGGGCGATTCCGGAGCCACCCCCAAAATTGCCACCGATGGCCGCGGATGCCGATCCGAGCTTTGAAGTGGCGACGATCAAGCCGAGTAAACCCGATCAACCAGGCAAAGCATTCCAGGTGCGCGGCGCCGAGTTCAGCACGATCAATACCACGCTGGCCGACCTGATCAAGTTTGCGTATGGGCTGCACGAGAAGCAGGTGGTCGGCGGCCCGGACTGGATTCTGTCTGCAAAGTTCGACATTTCGGCGAAGCCGGACACTCCGGGCCAGCCGAATGACAAGCAGTTGAAGCTGATGGTGCAGAAGTTGCTGGCCGACCGTTTTCAACTGAAGTTTCACCGCGACAAGAAGGAACTCTCCGCATATGTGCTAAGCGTGGCGAAGGGCGAGCCGAAGATGACAAAGAATACAGGCGACCCAGGCGGTCTTCCGGGGCTGTTTTTCAGACAATTGGGTGTGCTCACGGTGCGCAACGCGACCATGGGGGACTTTGCAAACCTGATGCAATCGGCGGTGCTCGATCGCCCGGTCGTCGATCAAACCGGTCTCGAAGGACGATGGGATTTTCTGCTGAAGTGGACCCCGGACGAATCGCAGTTTGGCGGGATGGGAATCAAGGTGCCTCCGCCGAGCGATGCGGCTGATGCGCCACCGCCGCTGTTCACGGCAATCCAGGAACAAATCGGCTTGAAACTTGAAGCGGCAAAGACGCCGGTTGAGGTGCTCGTGCTCGACCATGTCGAGCGACCATCAGCGAACTAACGCATGCAGCGGCATCGACTACGACGGGGACTGCGGGGTATTCGGCTAGTGGGCACGCTGGTTGTGCTGGGTGCGGCGCAACTCATCTCGGCCACTGAACATCATGGGCAGGTATTCTTCCGCGGCGCTCCCGTGCCGGGCGCCACGGTTACGGTGACGCAGGGAGACAAGAAGCTCGCAACCGTTACGGACCGGCAGGGGCTCTACGAATTTCCGGACCTAGCGGATGGTGAATGGAAGATCGAGATTGAGAGTTCCGGGTTCGCGCCGTACGATGGCAAGCTGAATGTCGCACCCAGCGCGCCCCAGGGCACCTGGGAACTGAACCTGCTGGGGCTTGATCAGATTTTGGCGCAAGCCCAGTGGACGAAACCGGAAACTCCCCAGGCCTCGACGTCCAATAGCTCTTCTCGGGTACAAGGAGCGGAGAAAGAGAAGGCTGCCGGGGCGGGTGCTGCCGTGCCGCCCGCGGCTGCAGCGCCGGACGAGGCCGCGGAGAAATCTTCAGACGGGCTGCTGATCAATGGCAGCGAGAACAACGCGGCGACCTCGCCATTCTCGATGGCGCGCGCATTCGGCAATCGGAGGCCCGGCAGCAAGGATCTCTACACGGGAGGGATCGGGACGATTATCGATAACTCGATCTTTGATGCGCGGCCCTTCTCGCTCACTGGCCTGCAAATTCCAAGGGATCAATATAGCCGGTACACTGGTCTGCTTACGCTGGGCGGACCTCTCAACATTCCTCACCTGATTCACAATGGGCCGAATTTTGTGGTGGCCTATCAATGGACGCGCAGCAACGATGCGTCGAGTCTCTCGGGGCTGGTTCCTACCGCGGCGGAGAGAAGCGGGGACCTGTCCAACGTGCTGAACGCGCAGGGTCAGCCGGTGACTCTCTATAATCCGGCGACCGGGCTGCCCTTCACGGGTTCAATACCAGTGAGCCCCCAGGCGGCGGCGTTGTTGAATCTTTACCCCCTGCCGAATCTTGCAGGGAATGCGCGTTACAACTACCAGACAGAGGTCGTGAACAGCACACACATCGATTCTTTGCAGTCGCGCATGAACAGGACCCTTGGACGCAAAGACCAGATGTACGGCGGGTTCGGATTTCGCAGCGCGCGTGCGGGCAGCACGAGTCTGTTTGGTTTTCTTGATGGGACCGACACGCTGGGAATCGATACGAATGTGAGCTGGTCGCATCGATATCGCCACCAGATGTTTGCCGTCGTGGGATATCACTTTACGCGGTTGCGCACGGACGTTCGACCGGAGTTCGATGGCCGCGAAAACATTTCCGGGCAAGCTGGCATCCGCGGGAACGACCAGGATTCCGCCAACTGGGGGCCGCCGGCTCTGACATTTGCGAGCGGCATCGCGGGTCTTTCCGATGCGAACAGCGCCTTCAATCGCAATCGGACCGATGCGGTATCGCTGAGCGTGTCGACGACGTATCGGCGGCACGAGTTCACCTTTGGCGGCGATTTTCGCAAGCAGGAATTCAACGAAGACGCGCAACAAAATCCACGCGGGAATTTTACATTTACCGGAGCGGCTACAGCGGCGCCGGGAAGCGCTTCGGCAAGTGGCGCTGGGCAGACGAGCGGCTCTGACTTTGCGGATTTTCTGCTTGGAATCCCCGACACGAGCGCGCTGGCTTTTGGAAATGCCGACAAATATTTCCGGCAACCTGTCTACGACGCATTCATTACCGATGATTGGCGTTTGCGACCGACGCTGACCATCAATCCGGGTGTGCGCTGGGACTATGGTGCGCCGATGACGGAGTTGTTCGGCAGGCTGGTGAATCTCGACATCGCGCAGGGATTCTCGGCGGCTGCGCCTGTGCTGGCCACCAATCCTTCCGGGCCGATTACGGGAACCAAGTATCCTGACTCGCTGGTGCGGCCCGACCGGCATGGCATTGAGCCGCGGATCGGAATTTCGTGGCGGCCGGTCCCTGCCTCAACACTGGTGATTCGCGCGGGCTACGGAATCTATGACGATACGTCGGTGTACCTGTCGGCAGTGCAAGGCATGGCGCAGCAAGCTCCTCTCTCAACCAGTGTGAGCGTCGCGAACAGCAGCGCATGTCCGTTGACGCTGGCTGATGGATTCCGCAACTGCGCCGGCACGACCGCGGATACGTTCGCTCTGGATCCGCATTTGCGCGTGGGTTATGCGCAAGACTGGCAGTTGCAGGTGCAACGCGATCTGCCGGCAGCCCTGGTGGTGACGGCGACCTACCTTGGCACCAAAGGGACGCACGGGATGCAGGAGTTTCTTCCCAATACGTATCCGATCGGGGCGACGAGCCCCTGTCCCTCTTGCCCGATTGGATTTATTTACCGGACCTCGGGTGGCAATTCGACGCGCGAGGCCGGGACGATTCAGTTGCGGCGCAGGTTGCGCAGTGGACTTGCGGCGACACTCGAATACACGTATGCGAAGGCGTTGGATGATGATGCACAGGTGGGCGCGCCGGGGCACACGGCAGTCACTTCAACGACGAATCTCACCCCACCGGTAGCGGCTCCTCCGGCGACCGTCGCTCAGGATTGGTTGAATCTGCGGGGGGAGCGCGGACTCTCAACGTTCGATCAGCGGCACCTGCTCAAGGCGCAAATGCAATACACGACGGGCATGGGGTTGGGCGGTGGAACGCTGTTGAGTGGATGGCGGGGACGCCTGCTGAAGGAATGGACAGCAACGACGCAGATCTCGTCGGGCACGGGTCTACCTGAGAGTCCGTTGTACGTCGCGACGGTGCCGGGAACCGGTTTCACGAATACGATTCGTCCGGATTTGACGGGCGCTTCTATCACCCAAGCTCCGACGGGCTACTTTCTGAACGAGGCTGCGTACGCGGCTCCGATCGCAGGCCAATGGGGCACGGCAAAGCGCAACTCGATTACAGGACCGTATCAGTTCACGCTTGATTCGGCACTGGCGCGGACATTTCGGCTGCGGAATCGATTCAATCTCGATCTGCGCGTGGATTCGACGAACACCATGAACCATGCGGCTTTCACGGCTTGGAATACGGCGGTGAACAGCACGACATTCGGTTTGCCTGCGTCGGCGAACCCGATGCGCAGTCTGCAGATCACGGGGAGGTTGAGGTTCTAATGATGCGCTGGCATGCGGTATTGCTCCTATCTCTCTTGTTGGGCGCGGCGGGAGATTTGCGCGCGCAGCAGATTGGCGGTAATGCGACGCAAGGGCAGGGTGAGGGCTATACGCTGCGGCTGAACTCTCAGCTGGTGGTGGAGACGGTCGTGGTGAAGGACAAGCAGGGCGGGTTTATCGAAGGATTGACTGCGAAGGACTTCGTGGTGACGGAGGACGGGCAGCCACAGACGATTCGGTTCTGCGAGCATGAGCAACTGACGATGCCGGGAACGGCTCTGCCTGCGACGCCGGAGGATGAGGAAGCGATCACGATTTATCGGAGACTGGCGCGCACGCAGATTGCGTCGGAGGGCGAGGATCATACGCATTATAGGGATCGTCGACTGATCGCGCTTTACTTTGATATGACGGCGATGCAGCCACAGGATCAGATGCGCGCGCTAGCGGCGGCGGAAAAATTTGTGCGGACGCAGATGACGGCGTCGGACCTGGTCTCAATTTTGCGGTTTCAGGGCGGATCGGTGGATGTGCTGCAGGATTTCAGTGCAGATCGCAACCGGCTGTTGAGCATTCTGCAAACGTTGATCGTCGGCGAGGGGCAGGGAAATACGGATTCCGTCGATGATGCCAGCAGTGCGGATACGGGAGCCGCGTTTGGGCAGGATGATAGCGAATTCAATATTTTTAATACCGATCGCCAGCTTGCTGCGCTGCAAACTGCCGCGCAGATGCTTGGCCAGATGAGCGAGAAGAAAGTGCTTGTGTATTTTGCAAGCGGGCTGCGGTTGAACGGAGTCGATAACCAGGCGCAAATGCATGCCACGATTGACGCAGCGATAAGGGCCGGTGTTGCGTTCTGGCCCATCGATGCGCGCGGGCTCGTAGCGTCTGCCCCGCTGGGGGATGCGACCCAGGGGTCTCCCGGCAATGTCGGCATGTATTCGGGCACAGCAGCGCAGGCCGTGACCGACCAGTTTCAACAGTCGCAGGACACGATGTACACGCTGGCCGCCGATACGGGCGGCAAGGTCCAACTGGACAACAACGACCTGATGCGCGGAATTGTGCAGGCGCAGAAATCGATAGCGGACTATTACGTGATCGGCTATTACACGACGAACACGGCGCAGAATGGGCACTTTCGGAGAGTGAAAGTTGCGCTCGATCCGCTGCGCGAAGCCAATCTTGAGTATCGGCAGGGCTACTACGCGAACAAGGATTTCAGCCGGTACACAACCGCGGACAAGGAACGGCAGCTTGAAGATGCGCTCATGCTGGAGGATCCGATTACCGAGCTGACCATTGCAATGGAGATCGATTATTTCCAACTGAACCGCGCGGAGTATTTCGTGCCGATGGTGGTGAAGATTCCCGGGCGTGAACTGGCGCTGGCCAAGAAGTTTGGAGCGGAACACACGGTGATCGACTTTGTCTGCGAGATCAAGGACATGGTTGGCGGCATCACCGTGACCAATGTGCGGGATTATGTGGACATTAAGCTGAGCGATGCGACGGCTGCGGAGCTTGCGAAGCGACCGGTAGAGTACGACACAAGCTTCACCCTGATGCCGGGCAGATATTCGATGAAGTTTCTTGCACGCGACGATGTAACGGGACGCATCGGGACGTACCAGACGGAATTTGTGATTCCGAACCTGAACAAGGTGACGACGCGCGTGCCGATCAGCTCGGTGGTTCTCAGCAGCCAACGCGTCGACTTAAAGGACGCACTCTACAACACAACCAAGGGAAAGCAGCAGGCCAAAGACGATTCGAGCAATCCGCTGGTGGCGGGCGGATTCAAGCTCATTCCGAGTGTGACGCGGGTGTTCAACACGGGACGTGAAATGTATGTCTATTTGCAGGCCTATGCGGGCAGCACACCCAGTGCTACAGCGACTGCTCCAGCGCCGGGTTCAGGCGTGACCTCCGCGCGGCCTAAAGCTTCTCCGCCGTTTATTGCTATGGTCAGTTTTTACAAGGACCATGCGAAGGAGTTTCAGTCGGGCCCGATTGCCGTCATGCCGCTTGCGGGTAACCGTCTGGGCGTCGTGCCTCTCAACTTCCACATTGGGCTGGGGCAGCTGGCGCCGGGGCAATACGACTGCCAAGTTACCGTGCTTGATCCTGCGGGCAATCGCGCGGCATTCTGGACCAATCCAATTCTGCTCGTGAAGTAGGGAGGGTTCGGATTTTGCTCGAAAGCTGTGGAAAAGACGGAAGCTTCGCTTCCTTGGAAAACACTTCGTGTTTCCCACTTTCCCACAGGCTCTACTGCTACTGGTGTAGTTAAGTTGTTTACATTTTTACGAAGGTAACCGCTAAAACGGAATATCGTCGTCGGAGATCTCGGTTTGCTGGGCGAAGTCGTCCTGTCCGGGGGTGGGGCGCTGATCCATGTTTGAAGCCGCGCTGGACGATCCCGAACCGCGGCTGTACCCCGTTGAACTCCCTTCGTCACGGCCGGACAGGAGCGAGAGGTCGTTGACCACGATCTCGGTGCGATAGCGCTTTGCGCCGGTCTCTTTGTCGTCCCAGCTCCGGGTCTGGATCTTGCCTTCGATGTAGAGTTTGGAACCTTTCTTGACGTAATCGCGGACGATTTCCGCGAGACGCGTGAAGGCGACGAGATTGTGCCATTCGGTGCGGTCCTGCCAATTGCCCTGCGCATCTTTGGATCGATCGCTCGTGGCCAGGGTAAAGTTGGCAACCAAGGTGCCGCCGCCCGTGGAGCGCATCTCGGGATCCTTGCCTACGTTGCCCAAAAGAATGACTTTGTTTACAGATTTTGCCATGCGTGCCCTTCCGCCGTTCCGTTGTTCACTGCCAATTTCTCAGGTCAGGTGACAGTTTTCGTGTCATTCGCCCAAACCTCATGTCAAGCCCGCTGAGCATTTCGTGTCAGCGATCTCTAAATCTTGGCAAGACAGGAGTTTCCGGCCAAATTGGCCTAGAACAATCTTTTCCTTTCTCTCAGATTGTCCTCCAAAGTATATGCGCGTGGCGGGAGTCTCAGCAAAGGCCGATGGCGAAGCAATTGAGTTGTCGGCTTTCCACCCCGTTGGAGAAAGAGTTTGGGTTCCGAGCGTCTTCCCAAGTCACGAGAGAGATTCGTCGTCAGATATAGTCCGCTGCAGGAGACTTCGACGGTCATTGTGCTATGTCGTCCCCACAAAGCATCGAAGCTCATTATCGGCGATGACGGGTTGTCTAATGCAAGGACTCGAACCGGCAAGAGGATCATCCTCACGAGCAGTTCGACTTCCTGGGGTTCACGTTCCGTCCCCTGAAGGCGACGACTCGTCGAGGAGGACTGTTCTCGAGCTTTAGTCCTGCCATCTCCAAACAAGCGAAGGAGAAGGTCGGTGACGAAATCCAGCCTCGGCTTGTCGACTGCAGCGGCACAGAGTTTGCCGAAACCTTCCTTCAGGAGGAGTGGCATGCGGACTGAGTGCTAGCTGCGGTCAGCCAGCAAAGTTGCATCCGGTCCCAGTTCTATTCGGAAATCGAAACCATATAGGTTTACGAACGCAGCCGATCGGTCGAATGCAGGCGAGAGAACTGCATAATGCGGATCATGGGAGGTTGTGAATGTGGTGAGAGCAGATGTAATCGACGCGAGAAGCCGATCAGCTGAACAGGGCATCGTCCCAAGACTGTGCCTCATCCCACGTCGGAGTCGGCTCAAAATATCCAGTCCCTGGCTTCAAATGGCGCTTCAGTTCATCGTCATTCAACGCAATGCCCAAACCAGCCGATTCGGGAACCTTAATGTAGCCCTTGTTAACGATGGGTTTTTCAACGCCGGTCACGAGGTCTTGCCAGAACGGCACGTCGAGCGAGTGATTCTCCAATGCCAGAAAATTCCGCGTTGCGGCGGCGCAATGGACATTGGCCATGCAACTGACCGGTGTACCCGCAAAGTGCATCGCCATCGGTACCCCATAGCGGAAAGCCATGTCGCCAATGCGATGCGTCTGCAGAATACCGCCAGAAGTCGCGAGATCCGGATGGATCTTGTCGACCGCATGCTCGCGGCAGAGCGTTTCAAAATCCTCAAATTTATAAATGTCCTCGCCGGTCAGAATCGGAGTAGGGCTTGCCGCAGAGATCTCCTTGAGCAGGTCTGTGTAGTACCAGGGAACCACGTCCTCCATCCATTCGAGGTTGAACTTTTCATATGCCTTGCCCAGACGGATGACTGACTTCACGCCTATGTGGCCGAGGTGGTCCATCGAAAGTGGCATGTCATAGCCAATGTTTTCGCGCACCGCGGAGACATATTCGCACAGACGGTCGATTCCTTTGTCAGTTACTTCCGTCGCAATAAATGGATGCGGCTGGTCGCGCAACTCCCACTTATCCAAACCTTCCGGCTGCATCACTGTACCGGGCATCCCCTCGAGGACTTTAATGCCAAGATCCATCTTCATCCAGGTGAGGCCCATCGCCTTGCGCTCTTTCGCCCTGCGTCCGTATTCAACAGGATCCAGCGACTCAGTAGTATCGGCATAAATGCGAATTGCGTCCCGCCACTTCCCGCCTAGCATTTGATAGACCGGAATGTTGTAGACCTTGCCGGCGATGTCCCACAGCGCCATTTCCACTGCGCAAACGCCCCCGGCTTGGCGCGCCCCGCCGCCAAATTGGGCGATCTTTTGAAATAGATAATCGATGCGTAGCGGGTTCTCGCCGAGGATGCGACTCTTCAACACCAATGCGTACTGCGGGCCGGCGATATCGCGTATTTCACCAAGGCCATATACACCCTGGTTGGTGTCGATGCGAATCAGCACACACGGACTTGGGCCCGGCTTTACGATCACCGCATAGCGCATGTCGGTAATCTTGAGGTTCGACGGGCTCGAAGCGAGATTCGCATTCTTGATCTCGGGCTCGGCAGCCAGCAACGTCCCGGCCGCACTTCCTGCAAGCAAAGCCGCCGAAGATCTAAGCATGGTGCGACGATTGAAGCGAGACCCTGCGGCGTTCGACATGAAGTGGTGCCCTCCCGAGGTTGAAAATGTGAAGTCCTATCTTACTCCCGAGTTCGCGAGTTGTTCACGCTGCCTTAAAAGACCGCTTCTATGGACGATTCGAACTGCAGTGTGGAACAATCCAATGCCGGTGACAAAATTCCGAGCGTCGCTGCAAGACCGCTGCCTGCCAACTCATCCACTTGCCGCGCTTAGGGGTATTCGAACATGAGCTCAACGTTCTCGCGTCGCAATCTTCTCAAGCAAATCGGAGCCGCATCTTTCGCGCCAGTGCTGGTTGCCTCGACAGCAAGCGCGCAGCAAGAAGGGAAGCCATGGTGGCTAGGCGACGGTATGCGGCAAGAGAGCAATTCTACGCCTAAAATTGCGTGCGCCATTGATCTTCATAGCGGTGTGACGGAAGAGGCTATTCGAAGCGTGACCCAAATCGGCGTGCGTCACGTGCTCTCCGGCGGCCCGCCGATTCCTTGGTCTGCAAGGCAACTGCAGCCCATAGTCGACAAATTGAAAGCCGGCGGTGTCACACTCGGCAACCTCATGATCAGCGGCTTTACCAATACACTTTACGGACGCCCGGGTCGCGACGAGGAAATTGACAAGATACGCCAGTCAATTCAGGCCGCGGGCAAGGCTGGCATTCCGGTCATTGAATACAACTTCTATGCGCATCGCGCGATGGAGGGCTATTACGAGGAGACAGGCCGAGGTGGCGCCGGGTTGACTGGCGTAGACGAAGACCGAATGAATGGGCTTACACCGCTCCCAAACGAGGGTTCTCATACGCTCGTCGAGATGTGGGCCAACATCACATACTTTCTCAAAGCCGTTATCCCGGTCGCTGAGAGCGCAAATGTGCGGCTCGCGCTGCATCCCAACGATCCACCCTTTCCGATCAGTCGCGGATCGCAACAGATTATGGCAACTCTGGACGGATGGAAACACCTGATCGAAATCGTGGACAGCCCTGCCAACGGAATCACGTTTGACTGTGGCGTGACGCAGGAGATTGGTGAGGATCCAATTGCCGTGTGCCGCTATTTTGGCAGCCGCGACAGGATTAATCACATGCATTACCGCAATCCCCACGTGATAAAGCCCTATGTCAAATACGACGAGGGATTCATCGACGAAGGCGACGTGAACATGTTTGCCGTGATGCGCGAGTTGGTCAAGTTGAAATACTCTCGCGAGTTGTACCCCGAACACCCGCGCGCACTCGACTATGATCGCGCGCGCGGGCCGATCCATGGCTATCCGGGCGGCGGCGGCTATGCGGGAGATCTCTATGACATCGCCTACGCCAAAGCCATGCTGCAGGCTGCGTTAGTTGTCGAGCGCGGTGCATGACCCCTAAGTGGGGGGCTACCATCTGCTCATTCCTTTCGCTGCTTCGCGGTCGCGAGTAACGCGTCGAATTCACTTCGAGGCATCTTCAGTTTCTCCGGATGTGCATCGATCCACTTGGCGAAGGCATCGTACTTGGTTGCCGTCCACCCGCCTTCGAATTGCGCGCCGTTCTTCCCCTCGCGGTTCAAGTCGAAGTTATAGTCATCCGTCAGCGCAGTAAATTCGGCAGCGCTGACTGCGTCCTCAGCCAGGATCGCTGGAATAAACAGGACGCCTTCAGGCTTTGCAAGCACAAGGTCACCCGGCAGGACGATCGCCCGACCAATGCGAACAGGAACATTGATCCCGGTCAACTCCATGTCCGCCCACGCAGATGGATCGTAGCCACGATAGAATCCATTGAAATCCGGAATCTCGCGGTTCTCTTCCTGGTCGCGAATACCCCCGTCAAAGACGAAGCCAGTGTGCGTATGCGCAGCGACGGCGTTGCCCAGATTTGAACCGATCAGAGTGCCCTCGATGATCTTTCCAAAGCCGTCCGCAACATAGACGTCTCCGATTTGCAGCTCGTTGATCGGCCAACTGTTGGTGCCGCTTACCCGTCCTTCAGCTTTTCCTTCGGACTGAATCGCTCTCTGCATATCCGGGCGTGTCGGCATATATTGCGCTGTCAGGGCCCGTCCGGCGAAAGGCTTCTGGATATGTAAGGCTTGCCAGCCACCTTCAAATTGATTGCGGTATCCGCGATCGCGCAAGTATTCCCACACATCTTCAATCGTCATCTCTGTTGCGCGTTTCAGAAGTGAATCCGGCAGCTTAGGCCGCCCATCGGGAAACCGCTCCCCCTTCCACTCCGACGTGTAGAAGAGGATCTGTTCCCGCGTCATCTTTACCTGGGCGCGAAGAGGGATCGCGGCGAAAATTACTAGAACAACCACCAAATGCCAGATTGCTTTCTTCATTCAATTCTCCCTGGTGATGTCGCGTAGTTGATCGGAAGAAATAGGGAAATAGATTCCGTCCCAGGATGTTGCCTGGGCAGGTCCTATCCGATTCTGGGCAGAGCAATTGTAATGGGCCAATCTCAATCTGGGAGTCGACGAGTCTCCCTCTCTATCCTTCATCGGTTCCCGAGTCGCAAAGAGTCAATTTGCTACACTCGGTTTGCAGTTCGCTCCGAAACGCGTAGTTGCAACGATCGTCATGATCCAGGAGGATACAACGAGATGAACGCGATCAATGAACTGATGCGGACGATCGCACATGCTCCCATCCAGAAACGCGCAATGACCAACCACACGGTGCTCAATGAAGCATACGCTTATGCCAAACCAAGTTCGTTCTCGCGCGGAATGCGGATCGACATGGGCGGAATCACGATTCTGCTCATCTCCGGTACTGCGTCGATCGACGAGAACGGCAATTCATTGCACATCGGAGATTTCCGCGCGCAGATGCGCAGGACACTCGGCAATATTACAGGCCTGCTTGAAAGCGAGGGTTGCACTTGGCGAGACATCGTTCGCACCACTTGTTACCTGCGCGATATCGACCGCGACTATGAAGCATTCAATGAAGAACGCACATTGTTCTACACGGAGCAGGGTCTAGATTCTTTGCCTGCATCGACGGGAATTCAGGCGCATCTATGCCGCCCCGAATTGCTGGTGGAGATTGAAGCCATTGCGATGTTTCTAACCAGCGAGAACAAATAAACCGCTTGACATTGCAATAGAGAAGAGCAAAGAATCTTTTTGCATCGAAGCAAATACCTTGGCAGCATGCCCGCCAATCGAACCGCCCCCCGAAAGCTTGTCAGCAAGTGAGAACTGAAAAGGATTCATCGTGAAACCCAATGGTATCGTTATCGCGGAGCTGGGAGTCCTTCTTGTAGTCCTTTGTAAGGCGGATTACCAACCACGACTCCCTGTTTTTGCCGCGGAGATCAAGCGATCCCCCATCGCGATTGACTATCCGCAGACAGGTTCCATTTTTCCTCCCGAGATCACAGCTCCTACCTTCATCTGGCGGGACGGCGCCGAGAAAGCAAGTCAGTGGCGTATCGAAGTCGAGTTCAGCGATGGATCAGAAGCAATCCACGCCGAATCGTTGGGTCCACCTATCAGCATCGGGGAGATTGATTCCCGCTGTATCTCCACGCGAAACGAGCTGCCCAAGCCGAATCCCGATCAGGCTGGGGCGCACACTTGGATTCCAGATCGAAAGACTTGGGCGCGAATCAAGCAGCATTCTGTAGCCGGCGCCGCGCGTGTCACAATCACTGGCTTTGCACCCGACGACACACGCCATTCGATCTCCGATGGAGAAGTCGATCTCTCCACATCCAAAGACCCGGTCGGCGCGCCGATCTTCTACCGGGATGTCCCCTTGATGCCGTCCGAAACCGAAAAGGGGGTTATCAAGCCGTTGGCGCCGACGGCAATCCCTCTGATCCAGTGGAGACTGCGATCCATCGATCAACCGCAGAGCCGAGTCGTACTGGAAGGAATGCACACCTGCGCGAATTGTCATTCGTTCTCCCGCGACGGAAAAACCCTCGGCATGGACATGGATGGACCGCAGAACGACAAGGGATTGTATGCGGTAGTCTCGCTCAAGCCACGGACGGAAATCCGCAGCCAGGACATGATCTCCTGGAATCCAACCGGCGATCGCCAATTCTCGTTTAACCGCGTAGGTTTTATGTCACAAGTATCGCCCGATGGCCGATACGTCTTGACAATGGTGACGAGTGCCGAGCGGCCGAACGAAAACAACTACTACGTTGCCAATTTTCTCGATTACAAATTTCTTCAGGTCTTCTATCCCACGCGCGGAGTCCTGTATTGGTATGACCGAGCTACCGGAGAGCGGCATCCGCTACCGGGCGCGGACGATCCAAATTATGTGCAGGCCAACGGTGTCTGGAGTCCCGATGGGAAATACATTGTCTTTATCAGGGCCAAGGCGCAAGACCCCTATCCGCTAGGCCGGCCCATCGCGACCCACTCCAACGACCCAAACGAAATTCAAATCCAATACGACCTGTACCGTGTGCCGTTTAACGACGGCCAAGGGGGAAGGCCCGAACCTATCTCAGGTGCGTCCGCAAACGGGATGAGCAATTCGTTTCCGAAGATATCGCCTGACGGGAAATGGCTGGTCTTCGTTGAGGCGCACAATGGATTGCTCATGCGTCCCGACGGCCAGCTTTACATCGTCCCGGCAGAAGGCGGAACTCCTCGGAAGATGCGCGCCAACATGTATCCCATGAACTCGTGGCACAGCTGGTCGCCGAATGGACGATGGCTCGTGTTCTCATCCAAGAGCCGCGGACCCTACACTCGAATGTACTTGACCCACGTCGACGCCAATGGCAACGACAGCCCGGCGATTTATATCGATAATCCCACCGCGGCGAATCGCGCAGTGAACCTACCCGAATTCGTGAATATTCCGCCGAATGGCCTGGTCAAAATCGATACACCCGCAGTTGAAATGTACGCTCAGTTTGATCATGCTGTTGACTTGGCTGAAAAGGGGCAGGAGGAAGCAGCGATCGAAGCGTGGATCAAGCTCAAGATCGACAATCCAGACAACGCGCGCATCATGAATAATCTTGGCGTCGCGCTTACACGAATCGGAAAGTACGGTGAAGCAATCCCTCAGTTTCAGAGGGCATTGGAATTGAATCCCGAGTACAACCTCGTCCATGTGAACATGGGCCTTGCGCTGGCAGGGGCAGGGAAGACCGATGCCGCCGTGGCCGAATACGAGAAGGCGATGGAGTTCTATCCCGACTCTGCCGACCTGCGCAGCAGCCTTGGCAGCGCGCTTGAACAGCAAGGCCGCATCGAAGACGCAATCGCCCAATTCAAAGCTGCGATTCAGATCGATCCAAAACTCCCAGACGCGCATAATCATCTCGGAATGGCGCTGCTATCCCAGGAAAAGCCAGACCAGCAAACGACTGCAGAACAAGAATTCAAGACTGCGATTGCACTGAAACCGAATTTCGCGGATGCGGAGAACAACCTCGGCACACTTTATGGCCAGCAAGGGAACGATGTTGCGGCAGAACAAATGTTTCGAGAGGCAATCAAAAACGATTCGGCATTTCCGCGGGCGCTGGTGAATCTAGCAGCAACCCTTGCGAGCGAGTCACGCTTTTCCGAGGCCGATATAGTGTTGCAACAGGCCCTGCACATAAATCCAGAGAATAAAGATGCGCTCCAACTCCAGGCGATGTTGAAAGGGCAAGCGGGGCACTAAGCCAAAGTCAGGAGCTTGCAAAAAATGGACGGCTCTTTACCAGCCCCGTTCCTTCGCGAATCGTGACAAGCTGATTCGCGGGCAGATCCCGGTAATTCTCGACGGCTCCCGACGGCCAGTGAATCTCAACGCTGGCTGTGCTCTCGGCGCCCAAACCAAAATGCAGCCGCGGGTCGTTGGATGAGAGATAGCTCGTCTGGCTCATCACCTGTTGGGCTTGTACGTGCTCGCCATAGCGAACCAACACCCGCGCCCCAATTGCGCTGCGATTGCTCTTGGTTCCTTCGAGCCGAATCTTGAACCAGTTGTTTCCGCGCGGCGTGTCATTTCGCAGCAGAGACGGTGGCTCATTTTGATTCATCACCAGGATGTCTACATCGCCGTCGTTGTCGAAATCCCCAAATGCGCAACCACGGCTGCAGTGATGGGCTGTGAAAGGGGGGCCCGCTTCATCGCCAACCTCTGCAAAAGTTCCGTTCCGCAAATTGCGAAAGAGGATTGGTTGACTGCGCGCGGGAAAACGGCTGAACACACGCTCGAGTTCGGGATAGACGTTCCCCGTAACATAGAAAATATCTGGCCAGCCGTCATTGTCGAGATCGAGAATGCAATCGCCCCAACTGACGAAACGTCGCTCTGTGCCGATGCCCGACTCCACTGTCACATCGTCGAAATCGCCTTTGCCGGTGGCATGATAAAGGCCATTCTGCTGCAGCTGATAATGGGTCTTGAAGATATCGATGTGTCCATCGAGATCGTAATCTCCCGTAGCGATGCCCATACCGGCCATCTCCTGGCCATTGCTGCTCACCGCCACTCCACGGATCAAGGCCTCTTCGCGGAATGTTCCATCGCGATTGTTCATAAAGAGCAGGCTTGGGGTGGAGTCGGACGCAACCAGGATGTCAGGCCAGCCGTCTTCATCCACGTCGAGCGACACTGCGGTAAGGCCATAAGAAGTCTTGGCGGCTGCAATTCCAGAAGATTTTGATACGTCCGTGAATGTGCCATCCCCGTTGTTGCGGTAGAGCGCATGTGTCGGGATGTCAAGCCCTCGCGGACCGCAATAGACCGCAACACCCTGATAAGAGCAAGTTGCTACATGAATGCTTGGCTTAGGCGCGGTTGCCAGATCGAACTCGACATAATTCGCGACAAAAAGATCGAGGTAACCGTCGCGGTTAAAGTCAAGAAATGTACAACCGGATCCAAATCGATTGCCGCTGTGGAACAGCCCCGCCTGCATTGTCACATCGGTAAATGTGCCGTCGCCATTGTTCCGGTAGAGCCGATTGTGTCCGTAATAGGTAAGGAATAGATCCTCGAGGCCATCATTGTTGTAATCGCCCACGCACACGCCGTTGGCCCAGCCTGGGTCGTTTAATCCTGATTGCGCAGTCACGTCCGAGAATGTGCCATTGCGGTTGTTGCGGTATAGACGATTGCCGGACCCAGGCGGAGTGCTCTCCAGAAGACGACCGCCGAGAATGAAAATGTCCATCCAGCCGTCATTGTCGTAATCGAAGAAAGCGCAACCACCGCCCATCGATTCGATGATGTAAGGCACCTCGCCCGTTGGCCCGTAGACAATTGGTTGGGTGAGCCCAGCCTGTGCTGCAACATCTGTGAATCGGGAGAACGGGGCTTCGGTCGGTGATGCCGCTTGTGCAATGCGCGCGAGATTGGACGCAAGTGCCGGCGCGGCAGCCATGGCACCGGTCTGAAGTAGCCGGCGACGGGACCACGAGCGATGCGCAAGATCGGTCATCGCGCGTTCATTGCGGCTTTCCAGCGGACGCATTGTGGGGGTTGGAGACCGATGGTTCGCCGCTTGCCGCACCGGCCAGCATCTCACGCAGACGCAGTGCATTCGTATCATGCGGGTCGATGCGGAGGGCCGACTCCACCGCGGCGCGTGCCTCAGCGAATTTCGATTCACTGGCCAGCGTTGCGGCAATGTTCACCCAGGCCTGTCCAAATCGCGGGTTCGCAGACACAGCGGATCGCAGAACCGCTTCGGCCTCGCGATCTCGTCCTTCCTGGCCAAGCAGGGTGCCCAGATTATTCGCTGCCTCGGCGTAACTCGGCGCAGCCGCAATCGCACTCCGGAAATAGTGTTCCGCCGCCGCGCGTTCGCCTGAACGCGTCATCACAAGGCCCAGCTGATTCTCCGCCTCGGCGAAGCCCGGCCTAAGCTGGACGGCTTTCTCGAGCGCCACGCGCTCTCCTGCTACGTCACCCCCGCGTTCGAGCGCCAGCGCCAAGTCGTACTCGAGAACCGCATCCTGAGGCAGGGCATCGATGGCATCGCGATAGAGCGAGATCGCCTGCGTCGTGTTTCCCGCGTCGAGCGCCTGCGCCGCCTGGCCCGCCTTCGTTTGTCCCAGCGCGAGCGTGGTGGTGGCCTGTTGACAATCTGCAAACAGTTTCCGCTGTGTCTGCGCTTTCGCGGTTTCACCCAGTGCACGATATACCTGCGCCAGATGAAAATGCGCTTCGGCCTTCGAAGGATCGAGCTCGACAGCCTTCTCCAATTGCTGGCGCGCAGCGTCATTCTCTTTCATGTGCGCATATGCCGTGCCGAGATTGAACCGCACGTCGTAGTGGTGCGGATTCAACCGAGCCGCTGCCTGCAGATGTACCACTGCAGCAGCGAATTGCTGCTCGTCGTTCTCAATAACTCCGGAGAGATACAGCGCTTCGAAATCCTGCGGATGCGCGGACAGCATTTTCTCCGCAATAGGTTGCGCATCGGCGTCATCGTCCTGCAGCACCAGCAGTCTCAGATAAAGCAGCTGGATTGCCACATCTTCGGGATGGGCATTCAGAGTGGAGCGGATGAGATTCGTTGCGTCTTGATACCGGTGCGATTGGACGTACACAGTCGCGAGCGCGCTCCCGATCGGCAACGACCCCGGCGATCTCGCAAGCGCTGCGTTCAGGGTTTCCGCCGCCTTGTCGAACTTCCCCGACTGCGAATAGGCAAGCGCTAGATCGAGGATAAGATCGTCGTCCGGCGGAGCCGAAGAAAGCAGCTCGATCGCGGCGCCGAACTGACCTTCCGCAATCCTTGCCTTGGCAAGCCAGTCAAGCGCCACCACCGAATTCGGGTCGATGACGAGCGCCTCTTCCCATGCGGCCTCCGCTTCTGGAACACGGCCCAGCTGGTGACAAGCCACGCCGAGGGCGAGGCGTGAGCGCGCATCGTTTGAATCCAATTCAACCGAACGGCGGAGCTCTACAACAGACGCTTCCGTCTGGCCGGCTGCATAGAGGGAAAGTCCGAGAAAGTAGTGCATGCGCGCAGAGGCAGGATCGAGACTGATCGCCGCCCGAAAAGAAGAAATCGCGCAATCGTATTCGTGCCGTTCGCCAAACCACCCACCCAGCGCTCCCCATGCACGCACCGAAGGATGAGCCTGCACCTGCACCTCAAGATTCTCCGGCCCCTTGCACGCCGCAGATCCAATGCGCGCCGCTCCATTGATGCACAGAAAGACAAACACGAGACTGGTGAGTTTATGGACCATCGCGCAATGAATCGGCTCGATCGGAATCCTGATTTGCCGCCTCGCGTGAGGTATCGCTACCATTTTGCCAGTAGGCAGCGGCGCCCAGAAGCGGAGCCTTATCGAGCAAGCTCGATGTTACCAATTTGAACCCAAGACCGGTCAGCTGATCTTGTGCGAAAGGAAGAAAAAGGCTGGCCGAAACCGAGATTCCCCCGCCAAGCACCACGATATCCGGACTGAACGGAGCGAGCACATCCCGAATAACCTGGCCCAGGTTGACTCCAAATGCATGAAACACCGCGCGCGCGTCGAGATCAGAATCGGCTTGGGCCGCTATCGTTACCACTTCCTTGTCTTTCGCAGTCCGCGCGGCATATTCGCCCTTGATCGCACGGGTCGAAAGCAGGTCCTCGACGATCCCCGGGCCATAGGGAAGGTTCCAGATCTCTCCCCCCGGCGGTATCCCTTCCCCATGCGTCAGCCAATCCCCATCGCGTGCAAAGGCGGAACCGATCCCGGTCCCTAGAACAATGCCGATCGCCTTCTTGGCGCCTCTTGCCGCCCCGCATTGAATCTCGCCCAAAAGAAATCCGGCAGCATCATTGATAAAAGAGACTTGAGCTGGGTCCCATCCAAACCTCTCTGCCAGCGCGGCTCGGAGGTCCATACCATAAAGAGATTTCAATTTGTGACGCATTCGACTGATGCCGGCAGTCAGGTCGAACGGTCCGGGAACCGCTAATACCGCCCCCAGCGCCGGAGCTTCGGGAAGTGTTACTGCGCGGCTAAGTTCGCACAATAAATCGAGAAACTGGTCTGCCGTAGGATCGGGCGGAAGCCCCGCTCTTACGGTCCGAAGAATCCGTAAACCATGAATAGCGCAACATGCAGCCGAGATGTGGCTGCCCCCAATATCAAAGGCGTGAACGGAAGAGATGGCGGAATGGTCATCAGGCACAGATTGACTCCGATGATTTCGATATCATTTCTAGCACACATTCTGCATGATTTGCTGTTTTCGCAAAAAACAGGCTTGACAAAGGTACTTAGAAGAGATTATTTCTTGTCCGCCGATGATAACGCTATCATTTTTGCACCCGAAGATATCGTTATCGGACCGCAGGTTAGATGGCATGCCTATAAACGATCCCACAATTGCGTCCGTCATCCGTCGGCATTCAGGAGGCAGTATGCGACTCAAACAATGGTTCAACAGCCTGATCGTTCTCGCCTTTCTGGGTGTCTTTGCGCATGCACAGACGCCTACCGGAATTGTTCAAGGTGTAGTGGCGGACAAAACGGGCGCGGCAGTTCAGGGAGCCACAATCACCATCACCAAGACAACTACCAACGAACGACGCCAGGCCACTACCGATGGCGCCGGTCGCTTTAACATCCCATTTGTGGAGCCCGGAACCTACAATGTCACCGCAACCGCGCGCGGCTTCCGCGAAGGAGAACAGCAGAACGTCGTCGTGCAGGTCACTGAGACACGCGCCGTCAATTTCGTTCTCGAAGTTGGAACCGTCACTCAATCGATTGAAGTCAATGCCACGACCCAGTCGCTGGACGTAGATACCTCGAGCCTGGGACAAACTATCCAGAGCCAGACGATGCTCGAATTACCAGACAACGGCCGCAACCCATTCGACTTTGCCGTACTGGTTCCGGGCGTCACAGTCAGCAACAGCGCAACCGGGCAAGCCTCTACACCGCACATTGGCGGCAGCCGCAATGCCAACAACGAGCAGGAAATCGACGGCATGACCAATATTCTCCCGGAAAACAATGTCGGCAACAACGAGTCTGCCTATCAGCCGATCGAGGATTCGATCCAGGAAGAGAACGTGCAGACAAGTGTTCTTCCGGCGGAGAACGGTAGATTTTCAGGCGGCGTCATCAGCCTCGTCACCAAGAGCGGCGGAAACGAGTTTCACGGCAGCTTTTTTGAATTCATTCAGAATCAATCGCTCGACGCGCTCCCGTTCGGCGCGCCCGGCGTAGCAAATCCCAACGAAAAAAATCCCGCTGCGCACCAATATCAAACCGGTGGCACAATCGGCGGGCCGATTCGTCGCAACCGTGCCTTTTTCTTCTTCGACTATGAGAATTCACGCGCCTCGGCCGGCCAGACAAGCACCTACTCTGTGCCCAATCCGGCGTGGTTCGGTGGAGACTTCACCAGCCTTTATGGGTCGACGACACCAATGCTCTTCGATCCCGACACGGTTGCCAAGAACAGTGCCGGCGTCTACCAGCGCCAACCTCTCATGTACAACGGAGAATACAACGTCATTGACCCCGCGCGGATCTCTCCAGTGGCAGCGGCCGCTTTGCCGTTCTACCCCAAGCCGAACGTCTCCGGCGCAGGTACCTACAACAACTATCAGCAGACAGGATCCGTCCCCACCGACTACTGGCACTTTGACTCCCGCGTCGACGTCGACGTGACGAAGAAATGGCATTCGTTCCTGCGTTATTCCGAGCTGAATCAGACTGGTTCTACGTTGAACGACTATAACAATGCCGCGTCGCCCGGCAACTACGGCGGAACCTACCACACGCCGGACTTCAGTGGCTCGTTCAATAACACCTTCACCTTTACCCCGAACCTTCTGGGCGAATTCCGTTATGGCTACTCGAAGCAGAATTACAATCGAGTGCCGGTGGGTGGGAACTTCAATCCGGGAACCCTCGGGTTCGATTCGGGATTTGTCTCCCAAGCCGGCCTGGAAGCTGACATGTTCCCCCACTTCGGTTTCGGCGGAAATGGAAGCTTCTCCGACCTCGGGCCATTGGGCTATGAGGAATACCAGGAAGACCCGCTTGCCCAGAGCATTAGCGCCAGCCTCGTGAAAATCGCCGGCGCCCACAGCATCAAGGTTGGAGGAGAGTTCCGCGCGCTGCGTGAGAACTTCTATCAGTGGAGCTACCCCTCCGGCACATTCACCGCGGATGATAGCTGGACGCGCCAATTCCCGCAGTCTGCCGATACCACCGGCTTCTCCGTCGCTTCGTTGCTGCTCGGTTTGCCTTCGGGGGGCGACATTACAGAGGACGAAAAGACGATCTCGACCAGCCAGTACTGGGCCTTCTATGGGCAGGACGACTGGAAAGTATCACCGAAGCTGACCCTCAACGTCGGTCTTCGCTACGATTTCGACACACCTCACCAAGAATACAAAAATCAGCTGACCTTCTGGGACCCCAACGCCACGTCCCCGCTTCAGGGTGCAGGCATCCCCGGCAACGTAACTTCAGGTGAGTCTTGCCCAGCTTGCAGCAATCTGCTCGGTGCAATGACCATCGTGGGTACGCCGGGCGCAAAGTTTGGCAGGCGCCAGGTACCATTCCCCAAGGAGGACTTCGGTCCGCGCTTCGGCCTTGCCTACAATCCAACTCCAAAAGTCGTGATTCGCGCTGGCGCCGGCGTCGTCTTCCAGCCCTCAGCTTTCCAAGCCTCCGGAACCACCGGCTCGCCGGGCAACGAAGGATTCTCTACCCAGACCAACTTCAACCCGTCCTTTACCAATCAGGACAATTTGCCGGTCGCCACGCTGTATAGCCCCGATCCGGCGATCCTCGCCGCAAATCCCAGCGCAGGCACACCGTTCTCGTCGTATTCCACTCCGCAAGGCCATCAAGCTTCATGCGTGGCTTCTGCGGCCTGCGTCCAGGGGATCGACGTCGGCAATCAATTGCAGAATTCGTATTTTGATTCCTACCGCACCCCGTATTCCATCCAGTGGAACGGCAACGTGCAGTTTGCGATGCCCTTCGACATTAAACTTGAACTCGGCTATCTCGCCAACAAGGGTCTCTTCCTGATCGACGGCGATCCGGGCAGGCCCTATGACCAGTTGCCGCTTTCCACGCTGGCGCAATATGGCTGCTCCCCTGGAGCTCCTACAAGCCAATGCACGCTGCTGAACCAGGTTCCGAATCCATTTAACGGCGTGATCGGTCCGGGCACCACGTATTCCGTCGCCTCATCGAGCCTCACCAGCAGTGCCACGATTGAGCAGGCGGCACTACTGAAACACTGGCCGCAGTATTCCAGCGTTTCAAGCTTCCGCAAGCCGGGTTCGGCATCGATGTACAACGCCTTTACCCTGCGGGCGGACAAGCAATTGACACATGGGCTGACTTTCACCTTCTCGTTGACGGATGGTCGCGAATATGACAACGCGGCATCTTCGGTCAATTACCTGGGGAACGCCAGTCAGACTTATGCCGACCAATACAATCCGAGAGCGGAGTGGGGCATTGGCGCGCAAAACATTTCCTACCAGATCGCATCGAGTTTCCTCTATCAGCTTCCCCTCGGCCATGGACAGCTGTTCCTCAACCACGGGGGCATTGGGGACAAGATTGTCGGCGGATGGGGAGTGAGCGGAATCGAAAGCTGGTACACCGGCACGCCGATCGTTCTTTCGTCTGCTGATAACGGCACGACCAAGGAGACCGATCAGAATCCATTCAATCAGCGCCCCGCGTGGACAGGCCAGTCTGCGAAACTGCAGTCTCCGACCTACAAGCAGTGGTTCAATCCCAACGTCTTCAGCATGCCGGCTTCCTTTGCCATCGGCAATGCGCCGCGCACTCTCTGGGGCGTCAACAATCCGAACTTCCAGAACCTGGACCTCGCGATTTTGAAGAACACGATGTGGGGCAACAACGAGCATTACAACGTCCAGTTCCGGTTGGAAATGTTCAACGCGTTCAATCACCCGTCCCTGGGCACTCCAAACAACAGTATTACCTCCGGCCAATTCGGCGTAATCAGCGGCTTCAACGGTACGGCACGTCGAATTCAGTTGGCGGGCAAGGTTTACTTCTAGATCAATCGGAGCCCGGGTCTGCATGGCACGGACTCCGCAGTCTCGCGACGATGATCGGGTTGGAAGGAGGGCTCGGCCTTCTTTCCACCCGATCTCTTTCTTTGCTCGGGCTCTTCGATTCAAGTGACGCGTCGAGCAAAACCCTTTAGGATATTGCCCGCGATGCCAATTCGATCTTTTTCTGCCTTCAATCTCCGTTTGACACTTTCCGTTCGCAGTTTTCTACTTCTCTCCGCAATCGTTGCCGCGGGTCTCTCCGTTTTCTTGTTCGCTTCCCCTGCTCGCGCGCAGGAAATTCCGGCGGAAAGCTACGGACCCTACAACGCCATCTTTCTGCCTGATGGTCCCGGCTTGACGAAGCAACTCGCTGCCCCATCGCCTCTCGACAGCCGTACGGCGGCTTTGCTTGATCGGCTGGGGCTGAATAAGGAGCCAGATCAACGGGACATCTTGCTCGAAGGGCGCGCAACATGGACGCTAACCTTTTGGTTCCATCCCTCCGAACCCCTGAAAGGGTCGGCGCTGCTGGCGGGAATCGGTGATCCCGCTGCAGAAGATGCGCGCTTCGTCGGAGTCCTCGATGGAAAGCTGGCTCTCTGGCTCGGTCGCGGCGACGGATCGGGCAAATTACTTGTGAGTCAAGACAGCCTAAGCAATGCGCCATGGCATTTTGCCGCGCTCGTTGGCGATGGCAACAATGTCAGTCTCTATTCGGACGGCAACTCAGTCCTCACCCACGGGCTTGCTCAAGGGGATGTCGCAAGCCGCCTGGATATGGCGCCGGAACCGCTCGAGAGCACGACCGATCATCATTTCGGGGGCGAGATATGCGGACTACGTGTCTACCGTGAAGCGCTGGCTGCCGCGCAGATTCAGGCAATGAACGCAGGACCTCCGGACTTTGGCCTCTCGACATACGAAGAGGCATCGCGCCACTGGCCAGTGCAGACTTTCGCCCAAGCCGGCTACAGTGCCCCGCAAGATCCATCGACGTACCCACGCGGTAAGGCCGGTATTCAGAAGCCCGTAGCGAAGGCGCTAAGTGCGGCGGATCTTCATGCGGAGCTGGTGGGCAAAAATCCTTGGATCATCCGGGGCGGTTGGAAGCTCGCCGCTGCGCCAACAGTTGAAGCCACGGGAGATGAGATTTCGAGATCCAATTTCGCCGCGAAAGACTGGCTCGCTGCCACCGTGCCCGGCACGGTTCTCACCACAATGATCGATCGCGGCATCTACCCCGATCCTGATTACGGTCTGAATAACCTCGCGATTCCAGAGAGTCTCGCGCACCAGGACTACTGGTATCGCGTCGCATTCAAAGTTCCCAATGCAACAGCCGGCCAACGGCTCACACTCACCTTCAACGGCGTGAACTATGCTGCCGAGGTCTGGCTTAACGGCAAAAAGCTGGGCAGATTCACGGGCGCGTTCCTGCGCGGCAAATTCGATGTCAGTTCGGTCGTATCCGTAACGAACGAAAATGTGCTCGCGGTGCGCGTGAGCCCCCCGCCCCATCCGGGCATCGCGCATGAGCAGTCCATCAAAGCCGGTCCTGGTGAAAACGGAGGAATCGAAGTACTCGATGGACCCACGTTCTCCGCGGCCGAAGGCTGGGATTGGATTCCGGGAATTCGCGACCGCAACACTGGCATCTGGCAGGATGTCACATTGACCGCGACCGGTCCCGTCGAAGTCGGCGACCTGCAAGTGGTTACTACCCTACCCAAGTTGGGCCGTAGCGAAGGCGACGTCGAGATTGAAGTACCTTTGGAAAGTTCTGCGACTGTTGCGATTGACGGCGACTTAAACGCGAGCTTCGACAATGTGACGGTCACAAAACATGTTCATCTTTCCCCCGGTGAAGCCGTCATCCGGCTCGAGCCTGCGGACTACGAGCAGCTCAAAGTGCAGAATCCAAAACTGTGGTGGCCCAATGGCTACGGTGAACCGACGCTCCACGCGCTCCATGTGAGCTTCTCCACTAGCGGCAAGAAGAGCGCAGAGCGCCAAATCGAATTCGGTATGCGCGAAGTGAGCTATGAGATTTCTCTCTTTGATTCGGACGGTCATTTGCGCCGGGTGGAAGTGATGCCCGCACGTACTCATGACGCAGGCATCTCGCTGATCGACGAGAGCCACGAAGGGATTCGTCAGATAGACGACAGGACACCCAACCAAATGCCGCCGGGGCAACCTTTGCCGGAGTTCTTCCGCCATGCGTGGGTGCACTCGCTCGCACCCGGCGCGTTCGATTCCCCATCGGTGCGCCCCGTCGATGGCAACTGGCCTGGAACAGACATTGTCATCAAGGTCAACGGAGTCCGCATCGCTGCGCGCGGCGGCAACTGGGGCATGGATGACAGCCGTAAACGCGTCAGCGTCGAACACCTCGAGCCCTACTTCCGGTTGCATCGCGACGCGCACGTCAACATGATCCGCAACTGGATGGGTCAGGATACCGAAGAAGCTTTCTACGCCCTCGCCGACAAATACGGGCTCATGGTTTGGAACGATTTCTGGGAATCGACACAAAACTACAATGTCGAAGCGCAGGATCCGCAGCTCTTCCTCACCAATGCCCGCGATACAATTCTGCGGTTTCGCCATCATCCGTCCATCGTGGTCTGGTGCGGGCGTAACGAAGGTGTGCCTCAGCCCATCCTCAATGAAGGTCTCGCGACCTTGGTGCGAACGCTCGATCACACGCGCTACTACACCGGCAGCTCGAATCAAGTAAACCTGCGCAACTCCGGGCCGTACCAGTTTCAGCCGCCCGAAACGTACTACCGCATCAACCGCGGATTCAGCGTCGAGCTCGGGATTCCCAGCGTGCCGACTCTTGAAAGCCTTGAATCTTTCATCCCCGAACCCGATCGCTGGCCCATCAGTGACACCTGGGCGTATCACGATTGGCACCAGAGCGGCAACGGTGCGGTTGCGCCTTTTCTCGCTGACATGGCAACGGAATTTGGCGCGCCAAGCAGTCTCGAAGATTTCGAGCGCAAGGCTCAAATGCTCGATTATGTCGGCCATCGCGCGATCTTCGAAGGCTTCGCCTCGCACCTTTGGGAGCCGAATTCCGGCCGAATGATCTGGATGACTCAACCAGCGTGGCCCAGCATGGAATGGAATTTTCTGAGCTGGGACTACGACACGCAATCCAGCTTTTACGGAACACAGAAGGCCTGCGAGCCCATTCACGCCCAATTGAATCTCGTCGACAACTCAGTCGACCTTATCAATCTCAGCGAGGCGGGCGCGTATAAGGTGGAAACGCGCATCGTCGGCCTCGACGGCAAAGTCCTAAGCGACCAGACCAATCAAGTTGAAGCCGCTGCGGACGCCCGCACGCCCGTCGCAAAACCGGATCTCGAAAAGCTTGCAAGCGGCCACACCATTCTTGTCGCCTTGAAAGTCACCGGGACCGGCGGCGTACCAGTGAGCGACAACCTCTACTGGTGGTCGAAGCAGGAGTCGAC
The DNA here is from genome assembly GCA_963798035.1 of uncultured Acidobacteriaceae bacterium. Taxonomy (GTDB): domain Bacteria; phylum Acidobacteriota; class Terriglobia; order Terriglobales; family Acidobacteriaceae; genus Telmatobacter. The sequence continues at coordinate 365,684 of CAWCRW010000002.1, forward strand.
GCTGCGAGAGCTGAACGAACTGCCAAAGATCCGGCTCACCGGCGCAGCAAGTGTTGCCAGTTCCGGGATCGAACGCAAGGTATCCATCAAGCTCGAAAACTCTGCAGCCGTGCCCGCTTTGATGGTCAAGCTTACGCTTCAGGACGCCGCGACCGGCTCTCGCATTCTGCCGGCTTACTACAGCGAGAACTACGTGTCGCTTCTTCCCGGCGAGGTGCGCACCGTGACTATCGCTCTTCCCGCAGGCGAAACCAAACCCGTCGTTGCTCTGCGCGGATGGAATCTAGAGAAAGAAACGATCCCAGTCAGGTGAAAAAGGGATTGGGAATTGGACGCTATTTCGCGTACAGCAGCGATTCAGAGATCTCCCGCTTTCGTGGAGCAGAGGGTTTCTGATGTGTTCCGCAAGAGTCGCGGAGAACCAGCTCCACCGGAAGCACGATGTGTTTGCCGCGATCGGTGCGGTCATCGTTGAGCAGCCGCGAGAAAAGAATATTCGCTCCCATGCGTGCCAGATCGGTGATCGGCTGGCGCACCACCGTTAACGGGGGATTCAGAATGTTCGCAGTTTCGAAGTCGTCGAATCCGACCAGGGCGACCGACTCGGGCACGCGGACCTTGAGGTGGGCGAGGGCATGAATTGCATTCCGCGCGATGAGATTGTTGCTGCAGTAAAAGGCGGTGGGAGCGTTCTTGCTGTCGAGAATGCTGCGGATTGTCGTAACCATTTCAGTCTGCGCGCCATTGCCAAAATGGACTTCGGGCTTCAGGCTCGCCTTCTTAAGTGCATCGCGATAGCCTTCGAAACGTGCCCGGATTGTGTAGAGGTTGCGAGAAAGCCCGAAGAAAGCAATGCGACGATGGCCATGTTGAATCAGGTGGTTCACCCCGAGCTGCGAGCCAGATCTGTTTTCGACGACGACACTGTCAAAAGAACTGTTCTCGATGGGCCGATCAAGGGTGACGACAGGAGTGCGGCTGAACTCATTGCCGGCGATGCGCGAAACGCCCCCGGCAGCTGGGATGATAACGAAACCATCCACCTGACGGCGAAGCATGCGACTGGCTTCGCTGTACTCCGTGTCGGGATCCTCGTCCGCCGTGGCAATGATCACGGAATACCCGTGTTCCTTAGCCACGATGCTCACTGTTTGAGCGCAGATTGCGAAGAACGGGTCGGCCAGATTCGGAATGATGACGCCAATCTGATGCGATCGTTGATCGCGCAGTGCACGCGCCACCTCATTCGGCCGGTAGTTGAGGGTTGCGATCGCATCAAAGACACGCTTCGAGGTTTCCTCGCTAACCTTCACGCTGCCGCTCAGCACCCGCGAAACTGTCATGGTGCCGACACCGGCTAGCTTGGCGACATCGCTCATCCGCGGTGGACGATTCTGTGCGCTCACTTTTCCTTAGCGCCTTTCAAACGATTCAAATAACCCTCAATCTTTCACGGAACAGAGCCGATGGTCAAGGATTGCATGAAGATCGTTAGGAATTCGGTATTCTTTTATCTCGCTGTTGCATTCGCATTGATTCTTGCAAGGGCACAGACAATGCAAACTCCGCTCGATGCGCCCGGTGCCACGCCCGTGAACCCAAACGCCACAGCAGAAGCTCGCGCCCTCCTCAAGCAGATCGATCAGATCTCCGGCCATTTCACCCTCACAGGCCAGCATAATTTTCCCAATCACCTTTCACGCTGGTCCGACCGTATCTACGACTTGACTGGAAAATTCCCGGCGGTTTTTGGGCAAGACTTCGGTTTCTCCGGTGGTGAGGACAAGGATTCGGTCGAGGGCCGTTCCTCGATGATTCAAGAAGCAGAGCGCCAGTATCGCAATGGAGCGGTGATCGCCCTGACCTGGCATGCTGTTCGGCCCACCGACGATGAGCCCGTCACCTTCCGCGACAGCGTGCAGGGCCATCTGACGGACTTCGAATGGAACGAATTGCTGACTCCGGGGACAGATCTCTACAGCCGCTGGGTTGAACAGGTCGACGTCATCGCCGGATATCTACGCCAGCTACAGGACGCGGGGGTGCCGGTGCTGTTTCGCCCATATCACGAGATGAATGGGAACTGGTTTTGGTGGGGAGGCCGCCCCGGTGATCATGGCTCTGCCGCGCTTTACCGCCAGCTCTATAACCGTTTCGTCCAGGTGCACCACCTGAATAATCTCGTCTGGGTGTGGAACGTGAACAGCCCCAGTGAGAATGCCGGTCCCATCGCTTCCTACTTCCCGGGCGCTGAATACGCCGACGTCGTCACCATGGACATCTACGGCGAATTCAAGCAGAGCTATTACGATGATATGGTCGCACTGGCAGGCGACAAACCCATCGCCCTGGCCGAGGTAGGTGCAATGCCAACGCTTGAGGTATTGGCAAAGCAGCCGCGCTGGGCTTATCTGATGATGTGGAGCGGTCTAGCGGAAATGTCTAACTCGCCTGAACAACTGCAGACCATGTTTCATGCTCCAAATCTGCTCAACCGCGGCGACGCGCCGTTTACCGCCCCTGGGCCTCCAGCGACAAGCACAGCCAGCCCCGTCACTCCCGAAGCGATCCCTCAAGTGAAAGCGGTCGTCGACCGACTCAATCGGATCAGAGGAGCGCAAATTCTGAGCGGTCAGAGAAGCGCCGCAAATTCGCTTACGGGCTCCATGGAGCAGGTCTTCCACGCAACTGAAAAGTATCCCGCAATTTTTTCATTCGACCTTGCGGCTGCCGAAGATACCGATTCGACAAACCATATGATTGACGAAGCCATCCAGCAAAGCGCGGCAGGTTCGATCGTCAGTCTCCAATGGTTGCCGCAAAATCCCGCCAATCTTGGCCAGGCAGCCAATCCAGCCGCAGACCATGACAACCGGTCGACCACCATGACCGATTTCGAATGGAAAGAGTTGATCACGCCGGGTACGCCCCTCTATCAGCTCTGGTCTGAGCAAGTCGACAAGCTGGCCATCGAACTCAAGAAACTCCAGGACAAGAACATTGCAATTCTATGGACGCCATATCCCGACCCGAACGGCAAGCAATACTGGTGGGCCGGGCATGCAGGCGTCCACGGGAGTGCCACACTTTATCGAATGCTCTTCGACAGGCTGGTAAACCACAATGGCATTCACAATCTGATTTGGGTATGGCGGGTTGTACCCGGCGGATTTGGTCCGGGAGGGAATGGTTCCTATACAGATTTCTTTCCCGGTTTCCTCTATGTGGACGCACTAGAGCTAAGCGTGAGCCGGACTCAATCGAGATTTCGCAGCGATACGTTCCTGCAAGGCTTCGCAGTCGGCAAGGCGATTGGCCTTGCGATCGACGGTCCCATACCTGATCCCGCATTCTTCGCGCGCGAAACCAACTGGACATGGTTCTTGCTGGCCCCGTTGTCGTCCGCCACAGAGAATGACGCAACAACTTCGCAGGCTCTGCGAGCGCTGTATGAGGACCACCGGGTTCTCCCGCGGTAATTTCGACGTGCGATATACCGAAACGTCAGTCCCGAGGTCCTTCCGGCAGGTATTCGTAACTGACGAAGGCGACCTTCGCGCTATCGGGCGACCAGGAGGGCACATTGATCGTTCCCTGTCCGCCAAACAGCTTCGCAAGCACGTGCACCGATTTGTCGTTCATCGACATCAGATTGATTTCCACATCCTTGTCCGGCGGATGTCCCATGACGTCCTTCGCATAGGAGAGAAACACCATCCATTTGCCGTCGGGCGAAATGTGCGGAAACCAGTCATTGGTCTCATCTACGAATACCTGTTCCTGAGCGCTCCCATCGACATGCATCCGCCAGATTTGCATGTGTCCAGTTCTTTCCGAGTTGAAGTAAATCCATGTGCCGTCTGGCGAGTATTCCGGCCCGTCATCGAGTCCAGGCGTTGTGGTCAGTCGTTTTTCTACGCCGCCGTTCACCGGGATCGTGTAGATGTCGAAGTTGTCGCCTCGCTGTCCGGTGAAAGCGAGTGTCGAACCGTCGGGAGACCAGCCGTGCCAATACGATGGAGAGTTCGCCGTCACCTGCTCCGGCTTGCCGCCACCAATCGGCAATGTATAGACCATCGACTTTCCGCTCTTCGAAGAATCGCTGACGGCAATCAGTTTGGAGTCCGGTGAAATCCCATGGTCGTTGTTGCACTTGGTTTCGGTGCCTGTATCAATGCGCGTAGGCTCTCCGCCATTCGCCGCAAGACGGTAGATTCCGCCTTCATGGTTGAAGAGGAAATACGAACCGTCGTGTGCCCAATTGGGCGCCTCGAAATGTGCCTGGGCCACATAGGCCACCCGCCTGTCGCCGGACGCAATCGGTACGGTCTCGAGCGTGCTGTAAAGGACAAGCTTGGTTTTGTCTACGGGTGCAAGCGATTCCACCTTCACATCGGAGAAGACAGCCGTCTGCAAATCGTCTTTATCGTGCGCAGACACGCCGATGCCCACGTAGAAAGTTTCTCCAACCGGAACTTTCGTCGACGCGCCGGCCGGATGAAGTTGCCCGTCTTTCCCGCTAACGAGGGCGTAGAAAGAATCCCCGCGCTTTTCCAGCCGTACACGTTGCGGCGCGACAACATTCGTTTGCACCTCACGCGTATCAACTCCAACCGCATCGCGAAACTGAAGTGAAGTCAAACCGTCGCCGTGACGCGCAATATCGACGGAAGGAGAATTGCCGTCGAGGCTCTGCCGCATCATCAGGACCGCCTTGCGGTGATTGTTTCCTTTATCGCCTTGAAATGCGATATTCGCCGAGATCGCCACGTCGCCCGACATTTTCTTCCAGACGAATTGAAAGTCGTCGACACCGAACCACATGTTCTCGCCGCTGCCGGTCACGCTATAGCTTCTGGTTGCCTGATCAAAGCGCGCGGCGCCTGCGTGCAGGACCGTGCCAACGTCAGCATGACCTTCAAAGAATCCGATTGCCTCGGAATTTGACTGCGCCGATGCCGAGGCGAGCGTCAGGGAGGAAAGAAGGAGAATCAATGCTTTGGACGCGCGCTGGTGTGCCGGAGTCTTCATCGTTTCACTCCATGGGCGGAACTGTGCTCTGCTCTGGTTACTCTTGCGGCCTCTGAGAAGCTCTGCTATCGTTCGATGGGAACGATATCATCGCATTCCCGACGGCGTCAAGATAAGCGTTTCGCATGAATCGAATTCAAGAGTATGACCGCTTTCAATGATTCGTTTCGGGTGCAATTCCGCATGACCCCAGGGGTGATCCCATGATTTGCCAATCGAGAAACGCCGAGCGCATATGCCGCCGTCTGAGCTGGATTGCTATTGTTGCTGTGTTTTCAATCTTGCTGCCGGCACAGGCGTCGGCCAGGGTGGTGGTCTTCTGGCAGGAAGGGTTTCCAACGATTGCGAGCGATCCCCTGGATCGTGCCACCTTGGAAAGGGCTCTCTCGGGAATGGATCCGCAATTCGCCGATGTGGCGAATATCCAGATGACAGGAACCCTGAGAGGCGCAGAGTTATTAGTCCTTCCGTACGGTTCGGCTCTCCCGTACGATGCCTGGAAGGCGATTCACCAGTTCCTGGACGATGGAGGCAATCTGCTCGTGATTGGAGGGCAGCCGCTCCGCGTGCCAGTGACCGAAGTGAATGGAAAGTTCGTGGAGGGACGCGCACAGGATTCGTATGCGCGCGTGCTCGATTTTCGCCACACCTATGAGGTGCCAGTTCCAGCCGATTCAAAGTTCGCATGGAAGCATGGATATGACTTTCCTGCGACGCCCCATATCCGGGCGCGGAGATTCTTTGCGCTTGAAGGGCGGCTTGATGGGCTGGGCTACATGGTAGACAACGAAGGACTCCTGGTGGCCGCGCCCGTGATTGTGGCAAATCATGACTCTGGCCCGATGCTGGGCAGCCGCATTGTTGCTCTTGATTTCGAGCCGCAGAAGGGATACTGGCAAAGCGAAGATGGCGTGTTGTTGGTTCACCAGGCTGCCGAATACGCGAGCCACGGTGCGACAAGTTTTTCGACGGAACTTGAGTTCTCGACTCTTCGAGACTATGAGCCGCCGCGGATCACTGTCCATGTGCGGAATGCGCACGAGGAGCGAATAAGCGGCTCGAGTTCTGGCGAGGCGACGCTGATATTGAAGTCTGCGGATCAAGTGGTGGAGTCGGCGACACTTCCCATCGCGACTGTAAATGGAGGAGCGGATCTCGATGCGCCCTTTCATAAGGCATTACCGGCTGGGTTTTATACGGTTTCTGCCGTCTTGAAGGAAAGCGGCCAATTCCGGGAATTCTACGAAAACGGATTCTGGGTTGAGAATCCAAAAGCTCTTGATTCCGGGGCTCTGCTAGGCGTGAAAGGCGACTTTCTCACCCGTAACGGCGCCCCTTTCTTTCCGGTCGGCACCAACTACTTCACAACGGAGGAAAAAGGATGGGATTTTTCGGGGCCGCGCAACGCTTGGATCTGGGATAAAGATTTCGATGAAATGGCTCGCCATGGAGTGACATTCGTGCGGACAGGCGTGTGGATGCCGAATGGAAGATTCATTGACGCCAGTACCGGGGGCGCGAACGAGCGTTTTCTGCGCAACCTCGAGGCCTTTTTGCTTTGCGCACAGAGGCACAAGATCGCAGTGAACTTTACTTTCTTTGCTTTTTCGCCGCATTCCGGCAACGATTTCCGCGAACCGGCAGATGCTCCACTTCCGAATCCCTATACGGATCCGAATTCGGTCCGTGCCCAGATTTCTTACATCCGCTCAATCGTAGACCGCTTCAAGGACGTCCCTTGGCTCTCTTATGACCTTATCAACGAGCCCAGCTTCTCGAATCCCCGGCACATCTTCAAAGGGAACTATCCGAATGGCGACGCTACCGAAGTAGCAGCATGGCGCAAGTGGCTGCGTCGAAAGTATGACGGGAACCTTGTGGAATTGGCCGATGCCTGGTCGGTAACGGCGGAGCAGCTTGGCAGCTTTGATTCGGTACCGCTGCCATCCATAAACGACATCACCTACGAGCGCTACAGGAATGCGCAAGAGGTCAGGGCGCTCGACTACAACCTATTTGCGCAGGATATGTTTAGCGATTGGGTCAAGGAGATGGTCGCATCGATCCGAGGCACAGGCAGCAAACAGCTCATTGATGTTGGGCAGGACGAAGGTGGTGTGACAGATCGTGTACTCAACCAGTTTTATGGCGGAGCGGGAGTTTCGTTCACTACAAATCATACCTACTGGCAGGATGACGCGTTGCTCTGGGACTCGGTTGTGGCAAAACGTCCCGGCACCCCAAACATTACCGGTGAGACAGGCTATCAGCCGGTGTGGGCCCCCGATGGGGCTTGGCGCTACGACGAGTTGACGGGGCTTGGATTGATCGAGCGCAAGTGGGCGCTTGGTTTCGCCGCAGGGTCGAGCGGCGCGCTGCAGTGGGATTGGGCGCGCGAGGTTGACTTTGGAATGCTGCGTAGCGACGGCTCGGCAAAGATCTGGGAGAATCTGATGCGAGATCTTGGCGAGTTCGCACAAAGTGCTGCGCCGTTTGCCACAGCGCTGGAGTTGCCGGAGGTGGCCATCGTTCTGCCGCAGTCGAATCAGCTCTCCGTTGCCAATCCTCTAGCCGTGGAGGCACAGCAGACAGTAGTACGGGCCCTTTACGGTTACGCGCGCAGCGACGCGTATGCGGTGGGCGAATATCAAATCGGTCTGCTCGGCTCGCCGAAATTAATTATTCTGCCTTCGCCGTTTGGACTCACACAGACCGCCTGGCAGGCCATCGAGGATAGGGTCAAAGCGGGTGCAGTGTTGATGGTCACCGGGCCATGGGACGGCGATGCTCACATGCACGCGACGGCGAGACAGGATTCCATCGGGATCCCGTACACGGATGAGCCGCTCACCGTTCGCAATCCAGTAATGCACCTTGCGGGCAGCGACGAGGTGTTGAGCTTCCGGGGCAACAAGACCACGCTTTTGAGCCGAGCAGTTCTACCCGATGAGTCCGATTGGATGGAAAAGCCATTGGGGAAGGGCAAGATCCTGTTTGCGACCCTTCCGCTCGAATTAAACGACAACCTGCAAGCGGTGGGCGCTGTTTACTCCTACGCATTGAAGGCTGCAGGCGTTAGCCCCGTTTACACCACGAAGCTCACGGATCCGGGAATCATGATCTGCCCGACACGCTTTCCCAATGCGACTCTCTATGTGGTGACGTCTGAGTCGAATCAGACGCAAATCGACTTCACCGACGCTAGGAGCGGTACGAGCATTTCGGGAGTACTGAACAGTGGCCGAGCGACGATTATTTTAGTTGGCGTCGACGGAAAACTCCTGGCTACATACAACTGGCGTACTCACTGATTCGTGGGGGTGCAAGCCGCTTGGCACGGTCCAAAGTCCTCTCTGCTACCATGCACTCATCCGGCTCGCCAAACGGCTTGAGCCACGGAGGTCAAAATGAGTCCAACCACACGGCGTAGTTTCCTCAAAACAGGGCTGGCGGCCGGAGCCATGGCGAGCGTAGGAACCCTTCCGCTGGCCGCCGCCGAACGCACCGCGACCGATACCGTTGTGCTAGGCCGCTCACAGATGGAAGTGACGCGGCTAGCCTTCGGAACCGGAACGGATAGCGGTGCAGTGCAGGCCGCGCTCGGGCAGCAGGAGTTCACGCGTTTGGTGCGCTACGCGTTCGACCGCGGTATCCGCTTCTTCGAGACGGCCGAGGCCTACCAGACTCCGGGAATGCTGGGCGAGGCGTTGAAAGGCTTGCCGCGCGACAGCTATCACTTGATGAGTAAGGTGACGACTTTCCACCAGGGCATTGATCCGCAGGCCAAGTTCGACGAACTGCGGCGCATCTCGCAGACTGAGTACTTTGACATCATGCTGCTGCACTGGCAACATGCGGCTGACTGGCCGGAGACCACGAAGCGCTGGCAGGAAGGGATCCTTGAGGCGCAGCAGAGGAAGATCATCCGCACCCACGGCGCCTCAGTGCACGGACTGCCGGCACTGCGGCAGATGCCGGGCAACACGTGGCTCGAGGTGGGACTGATTCGCATCAACCACAACGGCGCGCGGATGGACGGACCCACCTATGAGGACACCAACCACCCCGACAACGTGAGCGAAGTAGTCGATCATATTCACGAGTTGAAGAAGGGCGGAATGGGTGTAATCGGGATGAAGCTCTGCGGTGGCGGTCAGTTCGAGCATAGTCACGATGACCGCGTGAAGGCGATGAGATTCGCCTTCCAGAATGCTCGAGTGGACTGCGCCACGGTCGGCTTCAAGAGCACACAGGAGATCGACGAGGCCATCAGCAACATGAATCTGGCGCTGTCGTAGTTCTACGCCAAAGGAGGAATGGCCAAGCCACCGGCCATTTCTTGGCCCCGATTGTTGTCCTCTCGCAAATTGCCTCGAGACCCATATACCTCGCGGGATCATGGCAATTGGATGTCGTTCAAGCCATTTGCTTTCTGTCACCGTTGTGACACGAGAAATTGGCCGAGACAGTCTTCTGCCGTGAGTCGCTAAGGAGAAAGAATAAAGGACTAACTGCGCCTTCGTGCGATGGAGCGGTTGCGCAGCCACTTGGCGACTCCGAGGGCAAGAAGAAGGCTGCCGAAGGGTAGGCACATCAGCGCAACGATGAGAGCGAACCAACCGGTGTTGGTGCTCGCCCCGGTCGGAGAAAAGCCGCCGAGAACGGTTTCAAGCAGTACCACGCAGAGAATGCCCGCGCCGACCATCGAACCGCCCCATTGCAGCAGTTGACGCGTTCCGTCGTATTTCGATGGATTGGTGTGCTCAGGGTCCGACGCGAAACGACTTGCCGCCATGGCTCTCTATCCTTGCGCCAGGCGCAGCATCACATAAGTGATGACTCCTGTGACAGAGACATAAAGCCAGAGCGGAAACGTCCAGCGCGCAACTTTTTTGTGTTGCGGAAAACGGCCGGAGAGCGAAAAGAAGAACGTGACAAGCACCAGCGGCAGCGCAATGACAGCCAGCAAGATATGGCTGGCCAACAAGCAGAGATAGAAGGTGCGAAAGGCGGCATGCGCCGGGTAGCGCACGTCTCCGTGCAGCGCATGGTGGAGGATATAGCTGACGAGGAAGAGGGTGGAGAATGCAAAGGCGGTGATCATTGCGGCGCGGTGGGCAGCGATGCGGCGCGCGCGAATGAAGGTAAATCCAATGAGCAAAGCCGTGGCCGCGAGGCCGTTGAGGACGGCATTCAGAGCAGGCAGGAAGGCGTATTCGGTGCTTGCCGCTGACGCGGGATGGATATAGATCAGCCAGAAGAGAAACAGCGACGCAGCGACGCTGATGGCCAGAATCAGGGCAATGGCCGGCCGCGTATTGGATTTTGAGTTGGAAGGAGCAGCGATCGTCGTCATGGGTTCCTACCGCCGGACGATGGCGCAGAGCATGAGAGTGGTGAGCAGCAGGGGCAGATAGATTACGCTGACCTTCAGCAAATCGCGCGCCAACATGCGACTTTCGGTTTCATTGGTGGCACGAAGAATACGGCTGAAGCGAATCGTGTAAGCGAGGTAGAAGATTCCGAGCGCAGCGGCAAGCCCGGCATAGGCAGGTCCCGCCATTCCGAGCGCCCATGGCGCCAGGCTGACGGGGATCATCAGGGCTGCATAGAACAGGGCTTCCACGACGGTGGACAGGCCGTCGGGCTGGACAACCGGCAACATCCGAATCCCGGCGCGCGCGTAATCCGCGCGATAGAGCCAGGCAATGGCCATGAAATGGGGGAACTGCCAGACGAAGAGAATGGCGAACAGGGCGACGGCCGGCCATTCGATGCGTCCGCGGGCCGCGGTCCAGCCAAGCATCGGTCCCATGGCTCCGGGAAAGGCGCCGATGAAAGTGGCCAGCGAGGTGACGCGTTTCAGCGGAGTATAGACGGCAACGTAAGTGAATGCCGTGAGCAACGCGAGGGAAACCGTGAGCAGGTTGGTGTGGATCAGGAGCCACCACGCACCAAGTGCAAGCGCGCCGATCCCGGCCAGAATGCCCTGGGTCAGGGAAATGCGCCCTGAGGGGAGCGGTCGGTCGGAGGTGCGCACCATGCGGGCGTCCGTCGAACGCTCAAGGGCCTGATTCAGGGCGCCTGCCCCAGCGGAGATTAGGCCGATGCCGAAAAGGGTGTCGAGGAGACCGCGCTGCCATGTTGATATCCCGGACTGCATGGATCCGAGGTAGAAGCCTGCCCAACCGGTTACCAGCACCATGCCCGTTACGCGAACTTTGAAGAGTTCGCGGAGATCATGAATGAGGATCGCGGTCGTCCCGGGGCTCGGCGCATGAATTGATGCCGACTCGTGTGCAACTTCCTGTGCGGGAGATTCAACCCGGGCGGGAAGAACGACCGGACTTGCGGATTGGGAGGCGGAATTCATCGGGATGGCGGGAACCTGGAACAGCTCGGGCGAAATGCCGTCCCAGCTTTGATGATACCAAGGGTGTTTGGGTCTCGCCGGTTTCGGAATAATTAACGGGCTGCCGCGGCGAGAATTGCATCCGCCACTCGCTCTGGGGTCAGATCGTCCACAAGAAGCGAGACGTGGGCCTTGCGATAGAGGGGGAGACGGCGCCGATAACGCGCGGAGAGATTTGCCTGGTCGGCCAGTACCGGGCGAGTGGACTCAGTTCCGCGGCAGCGGGCGAGGCTGGTCTCCAGTTGCACCTCGAGATGAATGAGAAGGGTGCCGGGGGAGGCCAGCAGCAGATCGCGGGTTTCCGCCCGCTCGAAGGCGCCGCCTCCAAGGGCGAGGACAAGGGAATCTCCCGACGCCAGCCTTCGAATCGTTGCATGTTCCCGGTCACGGAAAGCGGGCTCCCCGTCGCGGGTGAAGAGATTGGCGATGGTACAGCCGGCTTCGGCCTCGATGACATCGTCGATGTCGATGAAGCGCCAGCCGAGCCGATGGGCGACGAGAGGGCCGACCGTGGTTTTGCCGGAGCCCATAAAGCCGGTCAGGACGATGCGGAGCGGGAAAGTGGCAGGGCGCACGGCAGAATGGATGTCGACGTTCAAGCAGACCTTCCCGATTGCGATCGAGCGTTTCAAATCAGTATAGGGAAATGCAGCGACCGGCTTGCGGTTGTTAGCCGAGGACCATGACTACGGCGCCTGCGGTGATGAGCGCTCCTCCGAGGAGTGCGGGGAGGGTGAGCTTTTCGCCCAGCAGGAGCCACGCGAAGATCATGACCAGGGGAACGCTGAGCTTGTCGAGCGGCGCCACGCGGGACGCCGGGCCGAGTTGCAAAGCGCGGAAATAGCAAAGCCAGGAGAGGCCGGTCGCCAACCCGGACAGAGTGAGGAAGAGCAGGGTGCGCCCGTCGAGAAGGCGGATTTCGCTGTGTTTGCCGAGAGCGAGAGCAATGCCCCAGGCAAAGACGACCACCACGCTGGTGCGAATGGCCGTGGCAAGGTTTGAGTCCACATGTGCTACGCCGATTTTAGCCAGCAGCGCCGTGGCCGCCGCAAACAGAGCCGAAAGGAGAGCCCATCCAATCCAGGTCATGGGCAACATGGTACGCGGCATGGGCCCGCGAGCACCTCCTTTTAAACTCGAATGCATGGAGACGGGTCGCTTCAGCCGAACTGCATTCCGCGTGGCCATGCGGCGTGCGGCGCATCAACTGCTCGATCAACCCTGCGTGTTGTGTGATCCAATCGCGGTGCCGCTGCTCGGCTCGCACTTCACGCTGGACTGGGAGCGCGAATCGACCCCGTTTGCGCGAGCTTTTCGCAACTTCATGGCCGCGCGCAGCCGTTATGCCGAAGATCGGCTGGCGGAAGCTGTGGCGGCGGGCGTGAGGCAGTATGTTGTGCTCGGCGCGGGGCTCGATACATTTGCTTATCGAAATCCTTTTACTGGACTGCGCGTGTTTGAGGTGGATTTCCCCGCCACTCAAACATGGAAACGAGAGCTGCTGTCGCAGTCCGGGATGGACGAACCGGAAAATTTGCATTTTGTGGCGCTGGATTTCGAACACAAAACACTGGCGGAGGGTCTTGCGGAAGCGGGGTTTGATTTTGCCGAGCCAGGGTTTTCCGGGTGGCTTGGTGTGGTTCCCTATTTGACCCGTGGGGCTTTTCAATCGACTCTAGAGACGATTGGCAGGCTGGGGGCGGGAAGCGGCGTGTGTTTCGACTATGCTCTTTCGCCGGAAACGCTGAGCCCTCGCCAAAGGGAAGTCTTTGATGCGTTGGCGGCCCGGGTGGCGGCGGCGGGCGAGCCGTTCCAGCTTTTCTTTACCCCCGGAGAACTGGAGACGGAGTTCGAACGCGCCGGCTTCCACAAGATTGAGCATGCAGACTCAAATGCGCTGAACGCGCTTTACTTTCGCAATCGACCCGATGGATTTCAACTTTCGCCCGCAGGGATTGGCATGCTTGCGACGGCCTGGGTGTGACCGCGGATTCGGTGCAGGGCAATTAAGATGAAAGCATGCGCACCGGGGCAATTCTGCTGCTGATTTTCGAAGTTTCCGTCCTCACTGGATGCGGGTATCACACCGTGGGAACGGCCGCGCATCTGCCGCCGGAGACGCACACGCTGGCGGTACCGGTATTTGCGACCAAGACCGACACGTATCACACTGAAACGGTGATGACGGGCGCGGTGATTCGTGAGTTTGCGGCGCGTTCCCATCTCCGCGTTACGCCGAATGAGAAAGACGATCCGGATGTGGTGTTGCACGGAACAATTCTTCAGGAAACGGTGGTTCCGCTGACGTATAACACGTCGACGCAGCAGTCCTCGAGCTATCTGATCACGGTGGTGGCCGCGGTTCGACTGACGGGTCGCGACGGGCACGTGCTCTACGAGAACAAGAATTACGTATTTCGCCAGCAATACCAATCGACAACCGACCTGCCGGTGTATTTTGACGAGAGCCCCGCTGCAATCGAGAGGCTATCGCATGATTTTGCGCGAGCGCTTGTGGCGGATGTGCTGGAAGGACTTTAGAAAGTAAAAAGGCGGCGTCGCGATTGAGAATCGCTACGCCGCCTTAGGGCCCAGAGGGGGAGGGAACTCTTTGCCGGAATCTCCAAGCTGGGCTCAGTCTAGCGTCGACTCTGTTCGAGAGCAATGAAAATCATGAGCATTTGAAGATCAAAATTGGAGCAGAGGATTACGAGAGTACATATTGAATTCGGAGTAACCACGATTACTTACTCATTGGTAAACAGGGGTATCGCGGACGTTAACCCTTGCAATCTTGAGTCTTGCGGCTGCCGGGGTGTTGCAAAGAAGGGAAACCGGTGGCTCGGCGCGAGTGGCAGCGTCCCAGAGGACAGCGTATTCTGGAGCCGCATGCGGATCACCTGGTTTCAATTTGAGTTGGATCGAACGATGCACTGGAGCGGGAACCGATGAGCGGCGCACGTTGGGGGGCGGGATTCAACGCAGTCGGCCGTTTTGTGGAAGAGATTGAAGCTGGTGCCGCGGGCACCGGGCGGCTCCGCCCGGGATATGTGCTCGCGGGCGACGAAGTGTATCTCGGCGACCGGTGCCGTGCGGCGGTGCTCAAGGCATTCGTCCCAGCGGAGCTCAGGGATTTTTGCCTTTCCGACCTGGATTTGGCCAATACGTCGATTTTTGAGGTGCTCGATCGCGCACAAACGCCTTCGCTGATGGCTCCGTTTCAAGTGATCTATGTGCGCAATGTGCGTGTGCTTTATTCGCGCGGAGCCAAGAAGGAAGAGTTCGCGGCACTGGACCGCTACTTTCGCTCCCCGAATCCGCAGGCGTTGCTTATCTTTGTCGCCGACCACCTGCGTATTGCCAGTGACGTCCGGCGAATGCAGATGGACGACAAGGCGCGTTTCGAACGGCTCACCGAGACGCTGGGTGAGCACTGCGGGATGGTGGAACTGGCGCGCGTGAGCGATGAGGATGCGATGCGCTGGACGGTGGCGACGGCACAGGAGGCCGGCGCACGTATCGAGCCCGATGCGGCGCGAGAGCTGGTGGATGCGCTGGGCGCCGACATGATGCTGATTGCGTCGGAACTGGAAAAGCTTCTGCTCTACACGTCCGGGCGGGGCCGCATCACGTTGGGCGATGTAGAGACGATGGTCCTGGCGGCGAAGCAGCGCTCACTCTACGAACTGACCGACGCGATCAGCTTGCGGAACCAGGCGCGGGCACTGGCGTTGCTGCAAGGTTTGCTCAACAGCTCGGACGCGGGCGAAGACGCGGCCATCGGGCATCTTTATATGCTGGCGCGCACTTTTCGGCAGATGCTGGTGATTCTGGAGAAAAACGTGCGGGATTCACGGGCGATTTGGCAGGCGTTATGGCAGGGTTTTCGTATGCCGCCCTTCGCGGCCGACGATCTGATCCGGCAGGCGCGCCGCTACAAGAGCCGCCGCGAATTGACGCGAGCTTTGCGCTTGATTGCCCGTGCCGACTTGGAATTGCGGTCTTCTCCGCCGGACAAGCGACTGGTTCTGGAGCGGCTGGTGTATGACCTGGCGGCAGAGCCGAAGGCAACTCCGCTGTTTGCTTCGTCGCAGTTGACGTTTGAGGTTTGAATTTGCGAACCCGACGCGAAGCTCTTGTCAAAGTTTGTAGTGGCTGTCGACCTGCAGGATTCACCCTACCCTGGGATGAAGCCGGCGGGTTGGGAAATCCCAGGTAGCGGGGTCGATTCGCGCGCGACGTATTAGTGGGTCGGTTGCGCGGCCAGCCAGGGCCGGGAGCTACGATCGATTTTCTGAATATGATTGGTGAGCCAGTCGTTCAGAAGATGAAGCAACTGTAGATTCAGGATGAGTTCGCCTTTGTCGTAGCGTGCCACGATCCCCTCGACTTTGAGAGTGAGGTCGCGGTCCATGAGTTGATGCCTGGCCAATTCCGGGTGCCGCTCTGCGGCCAGGACGGTTTCTTCCGGTGAAAGATGGCTCTTGGTGTAGGCGAGAAGACTGCGAAGGATGGAGCCGCCCAGGTTCCGTGCGTCGCCGTTCATCAGGGCAATGTGCAGCTCATTGAGCGTTTCGACGAGAGCCACGTGTTGCGCGTCCATGGACGGCACGCCGATGGAAAGTTTGTCATTCCAGGTCATCAACGCCATACAGCCTCTTGGGCTGGATTCGTCCAGCAGTTCATTTATCGGCGTTAGTTCCAGGAATTCGAGTACGTTGGATTCCCTGAAAGTGTTAAACGTCTTGGCGCGAACCGTGCACGTTTAGATTCTGTGGAATTTAGTAAACGCCGCGGGCGTTGAGCCACTCTGCATATTTCCGGTCCAGTCTTTCCACATGGGCGATGTATTGGCCCCGCAGGAAACTCAGAGACCGATGAAGTTCGGTGTCGGCTCCTCGCTCGGCGCGATCGATCGCGTGCCTCATCTGATCGAGAAGTTCCTGGTGGGCGGCGGCATGTTCTTCGAGCCCGGGGTATCCGTAACGCCGCAGAAGACTCTCTTCGCAGCCGAAATGCATTTCGGCAAATTCGACCAGCCGAACCAGTTGCGGAGTGAGTTTTGAACTGCCATTGCCGCGGTTGAGCTGCTGGCGAAGCTCATTCAGCGTATCCATCAGGATGCCGCGCTGGTCATCCATCGCTTCTACGCCGACAACGAGAGATTGACGTGTAACTGTGCCCATCGCAGCTCCCCAGTGATCCTGATTGTTTATCGGATGAGGGCGGGGAACAATAACGCTTCCGTGGAGGCGCAGTGCGACCTTGGTTCCATACGCGTTCTAAGCGACTATTCCAGAACCACTTCGGGAAGCGGTTCGTGACTTCGCGAGGTCAGGACGATTGCGGCGGCGAGAATCAAAGCGCCTCCGGCCCAGGCGAAAGGCCCGAGATGTTCGCCGAGAAGCTTAACCCCGAGGAGGGAGCCGAGGGCAGGCTCGATGTTGAGGAAGACCCCGGCACGCGATGCCGGCACATGGTGGATTCCCCAGTTCCACAGGAGAGTTGTGGCAGCGGTGCATGCCACGCCGCCGATGGCGAGTGCGGTCCAGGCCGTTGCACTGACATGCGCAAAGGGCGGGAGCTGCACCTTTGGCGATCGCCAGGGATTGAGGAGTGCGGGACCCAAAATCCATACCAGCAGCATGAGAGTTCCGGCGAGGATGGTATACGCGCTGACCACAACCGGGCTGTGCCGCAGCATCAGTTTCTTGCTGAGCAGGATCCAGGCGAGCGCCGTGCACAGGGAGATCACCACGAGCAGATCGCCTTCGAGCGAGGGTCCACCGCGCACGGCCGCATTGTGGCGCCCGCCCAACACGATGAGAGCTGCGCCAATGGTCGATGCAACCAGTGCCAGCCAGCCGATGAGGTCGAGCCTTTCGCCGGCAAAGATTGCCGCGGCAAGTCCCAGAAGTACAGGCATGGAGCCTACCATCAGGGAAGCGTGGCTGACGGTGGTGAGGGCGAGCCCATGAAACTGGATGAGAAATTGCACGGGGATGCCGAAGAACGCGGAGATGAGGAGCAGCCGGAGTTCGGAGAAATTGAAATGTTCGCGGCTGGCGAGGGCCACCGGCAGCATGATCACGCAGGCGAAAAGGAATCGATAGAGCACCATCGACTCGACGTTCATTTCGTTGAGGGCGAGACGGCCGAAAAAGAATCCTGTGCCCCAAAAGCACCCTGCCAGGGCGCAGGCTCCATAGCCGAGGAAAGCGAGTCGGCGCTCCGATTTGGGGTTGCGCATCATTCCTTGTCTTTACTCTCGCACAGGAGCGGAGCCGCGGTGTCACTGCCCAAAACCCGCGACATCGGAGAGAATATGGGTCGATGGTGAAACGGCTCGGTCAGGCAGGGAATTGGAGGCGCGCGGGCCTGGGCCTGGCGGTTGTGGCGCTGTGGCTTTTTCAGGGTCAGACGGCAGTTGCCGGGCAATTATTCAAGCGACACTCGAAGCCAGACGCTTCGAGCGCCGACGAAAACAAAGGCGTCACCGCATCGCAACCACCGGCATTTTCGATTCCGGTTGAGCCCCTCGGATTCTACGCGCCGGGGGCCTTCTATACCGGCTTGCGCGAGAGCCTCGTCTCGCTCGATTTTCTGGATGAGAATCGGCTCTTGTTTACGTTTCGCGCGCCGGGATTGATTCACCGCACTACTCCCGGGGAAGAGGAGCGGCAAATTCGCGCCGAAGTATTGTCGCTGCCCCAGGGAAGCCTGGAGACGGAAGCGCTGTGGACGCTTCATGACCATGAGCGCTACCTCTGGATGCTGCACGATGGCCACTTTCTGCTGCGCGATCAGGACACCGTCAAGGAGGGAAACGCGAAGCTGGAATTGCAGCCTCTGCTCCAGTTTCCAGGGCCTATTCTCTGGATGGAGATGGATCCGGAACAACAATTGCTGATCACTGACTCTCACGAGCCGGGGGATGTAAAGCCGCAGAAAGGCGAAGTGGGGAGTCCTTCGACGGCAGAGGCTTCCGTTTCGACGGATATTTCGGGTGCAACGGGAAAGCGGGACATTGTGTTGCGTATCCTGGATCGAGCCTCGGGACGGGTTCGGCTTGTAAGCCGGGTGCGAACCACGGTGCATTTGCCCGTGAACTCGGAGGGGTATATCGAGACGCTGCATGGCAGTGGACAGGACTGGATGCTGAACCTGGACTACTTCACGGGGGGAAGCAAGGTTCTGGGGAGATTGCCGTCGTTGTGCCAGCCACCCATTGAATTTGTTTCGCAGGAGGTGGCAGTGGTCAACACCTGTGCTGCCGACACGGGTCGAAGGCTGGTGGCGCTGTCGACGCAGGGCCATAGGCTTTGGGAAGCCGATTCTCCCCCAACCCAGATCTGGCCTCTGCTGGTGATGTCCCCGGATGGGTCACGCATCGCTCGCGAAACGCTCTCGCTGGGGCACGCAGTGGACGATTTTACCCATTCGTTGGACGCGCAGGACATCAAGGGGCAGTTGGTGGAAGTCTTTGATGCGACTGGGGGTACGCTGGTATTGAAAGCCCCCGCAAGTCCGTTGCTGGATGGGGGCGGGAATGTTGCAATCTCGCCTTCGGGCAAACGCGTCGCGGTGCTGAATGCGGGCGCGATTCAGATATATGATCTCGCAGCGCCCCAGACAGGGCAACCGAATCGAAAGCCGACTGCCCCTTAAAAGCGAGGCTCTCGAGTTTCCAGCCTTTCACAGCGCCGTGTAAACTGGGCAGCGGGAGATTTTCAGCTTGGCCACGGCAGTTCTCCATTATCTGGCTGCGGCAGTATCCGACCGCGGCCGCAAACGTCCGTCGAACGAAGACGCCTTCGGATTCTCCATCGAAGATGGGGTCTACGTGGTTTGCGATGGGATGGGGGGCGCCGCTGCAGGGGAGGTGGCGAGCTCCGTTGCAGTGGACGAAGTGCTTCATCTGCTGGCAGGCCGAGGGCAAAATGGCCACGCGCCGTTGCCGGGGGCCGCAGAAGAAGCGATCATCGCAGCGAACGACGCCATTTTCACGCGGGCTCAACGCAACAAGCGGCTCAGCGGCATGGGCACGACGCTGGTAGCACTGGCGGTGCAGGAAAGCCACGTCTGGGTGCTCAATATCGGAGACAGCCGCTGTTATCGGCTACGCAGGGGACAACTGGAACTGGTGACCCTCGACCACTCCCTTGTGGAAGAGCAAGTGCGGATGGGCCGGATGACCCGGTCGGAAGCACAGCGCTCCCCGCTGAAGAACGTCATTACCCGGGCGCTTGGGACACAGGGGAGCGTGACTCCGGATGTGTTTGGGTTGGAAGCCGAATCGAACGATCTTTTCTTGCTATGTACCGACGGCCTGACGCGCGAGTTGCCGGATCATGTCATCGCAGGGTTGCTCGCCCAGGATGCTGCTCTTGAAGAACTGTGTGCGCGTTTGGTCGACGCGGCAAAGAAGGCCGGCGGCCACGACAATATTACGTGTTTGCTGGTGAAGGCACAGGCTTAGGGCCTTGTCGTCTCATTCTTTTTAGTTCAGATTCTCCGAACTTCATCCCCAGATGGAGTTCCACCGTTGCATGGATTCACGAATGTCAATCGGATGCAACTTGCGTTGTATTGAAGAAGGAATCCAGTCCGATCTTGAATCTCTCGGAGATTGACCATGTCCCTCTCCGCCCCCGCTGCCATTCCGCGGCTCACATTTCCGACACCGGAAAAAGATAGGCCCACGCGCGACAGGTCTCGCTAAAACGCCATTCTGGCTGCCGCCGCACACTGATCGCGCTCCGTGGGCCTGTGCTGGCAGCTGGATCAAGCCTGGGCGGGGTGCAACCGGTGACGCTCCTTGCGCTGTGCTAGACTCTGGTCGATACGAACATCCTGGTGGTATTCACGGACCGCAACAGCTCCCACGCGCGCAGGAGGCGGGCAGCATGAGCAATAAGCTGATCACGATCATGACGCCCTGCTACAACGAGGTTCTGAACGTGCGAGAAATCCATCGCCGTGTCGTTGCCTTGGCCGCACTGTTTCCGCAATATCGCTTTGAGCACCTCTTTGTCGACAATGCATCAATGGATGGCACGGTGGAAGAACTGCGTGCGATGGCTGCCGAAGATTCGAGCGTCAAGGTCATTCTGAATGCCCGCAACTTTGGCGCCGACCGATCGGGTATGAACGGTCTTCTGCAAGCAAAGGGCGATGCCGTGGGAAGCGTGGCGGCCGATTTGCAGGATCCGCCCGAATTGTTTGTGGAGATGATTCGCGAGTGGGAAAAGGGTTTTCCGATCGTTGCGGCGATCAAGAGTGCGAGCGATGAAAGCGGTCTCATGTACCGGATCCGGACGGCTTATTACAGGCTCGTGGCGCGCTTGACGAATGTCGAAGTGCTCGAACACTTTACTGGCTTTGGGCTCTATGATCGCTCCGTTGTGGAGTTAATTCGCACGAGCTTCCGCGATCCGTATCCCTATTTTCGCGGAATGATCGCCGAGCTTGGATTGCCGATTTCCAGAGTCTCCTACAATCAGAAGCGTCGTGAGCGCGGGATCACCAAGAACAATTTTTATATGTTGTACGACCTGGCAATGCTGGGCATTACTAACCTTTCCAAAGTGCCACTGCGGCTGGTGATTTTTTGTGGATTCATCTCGGCTTTTCTTAGTTTCTCTATTGGGATGTTTTACTTGATTTATAAGCTGGTTTTCTGGACAAACTTTACAGTAGGTGTTGCTCCGGTGGTGCTTGGTTTATTTTTTCTTGGGTCGGTTCAATTGATCGCGCTGGGAATTATTGGGGAATACATCGGCTCCATTCATACGTTCGTGCTGAACAGGCCGCTGGTTGTGGAGAAGGAAAGAATCAACTTCTAATTTCGGTCGTTGAATGGCGAGATCTCCCGGTCACAAATCGATAGGTCAAATGACGCGCTACCTGCTGGTGGGCGGCTTCAATACCGTTTTCGGCTACGGTGTTTTCGCGGTTTTGAATTGGTCATTCAAAGGACTGGGCGCATATAGCTATATGTACGCGGCGGGAGTGGGAAGCATTGTCTCAATCAGCGTGGCATTTTTGGGGTATAAGTGGTTTGTCTTTCGAACGCGCGGCAATTATCTCGTCGAGTGGCTTCGTTGCTTTGCGGTGTATGGGAGCAGCGCGCTGATTAGTTTGATCGGACTGCCGATCCTGGTTCCAATTCTGAGACGTCATATGGATCGGCCGGAGCGGGCGGCCTATTTAGCGGCGGCAATTCTGACATTGGTCACCGTTGTTTTCAGCTTTGTTGGCCACAAGAATATTTCGTTTCGACGCGTCGCCGGTGAAATTGAAGTCGAGAGCGACGTGCCTCAGTCGTAGGAGACTCGTGAGGTTGCAAAGCGATTTGCGCTTGCCGATCACGCCGTGAGCCTCGCCATCCGTGAGTCTCCATCAACTTGTGAACCTTCCTCCGAGGGTTAGCCGGATTCTCTCGTAGGCAGCCAGCAGCTTTTTGAAATTCTTTTTCCAATCGGCACGCGCCTGCGCGATCGCAAGATTATGGTCTCCCCACGCTTTGCGTTCGTGTTTACTCATAGAAGCGATCTGAACAATCGCATTGCCAATTGCCGAGGAATCGCCGAATTTCACAAGGAGCCCGCCGACGCCTTCTTGGATCCACTCGCGATTGCTGGCTCTGTCGGTTGCAATCGCGGGGAGACCTGAGGCCATCGCTTCGAGGAGTGAAATGGAGCTGCCATCGCTGAAGGTGCAACTGATATATAAGTCGGCAGCCCGATCATAATGAGGAAGTGTCGCCGCAGGAACCTGTCCAGGCATGCGAACGATGTTGGCCAGGCGATTCTCTCTCACGAAGGCTTCGATCTCTGAACGAAGGCTGCCCGTGCCGAGAAGGAAAAGGCGCAAGCCTGGCATTGATCGATAGGCTTCGAGGAATCCGCTTAGGAGCTGCAGAATCCCGTAGTTCTTCTCCCAACTCCGGGTAGAGAGCAAGATGAAGCTTTCGGCGTCAAATTGAACACGGAGTCCGGCATCGTCTGCGCCGGGCTTGAAGATTTCCAGATCGACTCCCCAGGGAAACTGCACAATTCGTTCCGGGGGACAGCCGGTCAGCGCGCGTGCCTTGTCTGCAACTTCATTGCAGTCGGCCAACAGCATCCGCGAATGATTCAGTGCGAAACACGCGCGGTCATGCAGAGTTGGGGTGCGGTCTGCTTCCACGAGCAAATCCGAACCCCAGGAAACAGCCAAGAGGGGTTGAGCTTTCGACATCGCGGCGATATAGGCGCAAGTGAGTCACGCGGTAGAAACGGGGCCATATCCTCCAGGGGCCTGGACTCGAAGGTGCCATCAGGACGCCGGAAGGCCGACGCTCTCGGGAAGATGCGTTGCTCACTCGAAATGTTGACTTCGCAGATTACGCATCCATCCGTTGCAAGAGCATGACGAATGCCTTCGTCGAGTTCGGGGTTTGTTTTGATGGAGGAATAGTTGAACCCGAATGCGGACGCCAGCTTCGCGAAGTCCGGATTCGCAAGTCCTGAGCCGAAATCCGCACCAACGTATCTCTTTTCGAAAAAGCTCTCTTGCGTTCCTCGGATATTGGAGTAACCCTTGTTATTGGACACAAAAATCTTGATGGGGAGCTGGTAGCGGCTGATCGTGAGCAACTCCTGCATGTTGAACTGGAAGCTCCCATCGCCGGTGACGCAGAGTGTGCGCCGGCTGCCATTCCCAATGCATGCACCGACGGCCATCGGCAGGCACCAGCCCATCGCGCCCCAGCCGCTGTTGATTGTGCGCTGTCCTTTTTTTACTCGATACGCCTGAAAGTAACTTGTGGTATCGAGCGCGTTGCCGGTGACGATGACGTCTGCCGCGTCGATGATTCCCGCCAACCGGTCCCAGAAGACATAGCTAGTCGATCCTGAAAAAGTGATTTTCAGGCAAATTGAAGTTGAGTATTTCTATTTCTCGGGCCTTTGAGATCGATCGAGCCGTTCCATAGCTGCATCAGGCAGTACAGAATAGTGCGCCGAAAGGCTCTCAGGAGCTTCTGGAAGTTCATCGCGGCGGCTGCCAGGATCGCGTTGATCTCATTTCCGGCAGTACCCTTCAGCCGATTACGTTCCAACCTGTGTTCGTTCTTCAGATGTCCGATGCTTGGTTCGACCGCGGCACGGCGTTTCATCCATCGCCATCGCGCTTGCGATGTATGCCCTCTTCGTCTCTTGTCAACATGCACGGTGACCGCGCCGTCATAGTCGTGGCCTCGATAGCCCATATCAACGTACGCTTCGCTCACCTGGTTGGCGATCATGCTTTCGACTTGCTTCATCTGTGCAGCCAGCGTGTGGCCGTCATAGAGATTTCCAGTGAAGCTCTTCACGCCGACGAACCATCCACCGCGACTGGTTACCGCGACACTCACCTTGTTGCCAAACTCATACGGATTGCCCGCCTTTCCCTTGGCGATGCACTGTACTTCAGGTTCATGCACCGAGTAAATCTTGTCCTTGTCTTGCCTCTGTTGTTCGTAGATTCGATGCGCCGTCTGAAGTAACTTGTCGAGCTTCACGGTTGGTTCTTCGGTCTGTCGCTCGACTTCCCGAATAACGCGCCCCAGTTGGGTTTTCAGTTTGCGCGTGCAGGCACGAGCGCGTTTCATCTGGCGGGCATGGGCATAACGGCTGGACTGCATCAGCAGGCGGCGGCCTACATGCCGATAACTCTGCTTGATCGTCAGCCCTTCAGCACGTGCGGCCTTTACCAACCGCTCGCGCATGCGCTGGTACAGTCTGGCATCGGTGGGAAAACGAATAGCCTTGGTCTCGACCGTCGTATCCACGTTGACGCGCCTTAACTCAGCAGGACGAATCACGCGCATCTTCATGCCCGCTTCAATCGTCGCGCGAAGCATTTGCTCCGCCCCGGCATCGCCCAGGCTTGGGTCCGGCGGTATGCGAAGACGATCGGCATCCGGTGCTGAAAATGCGTCGTTCCGCTGAAGTGCTGCCAGTAAGGGTTTTCGACCCATAAGGCAACAACATCTTCATCGCTCAGGTCATGCTGATACTTCAGATAATGAAGAGCAACCATCAGACGAGTCGAGATGCCGGGCGCACCGTGACTGGGATGATAGGTGCTACCCAGAGTCCGTTCGAACGACTGCCAGTCGATGACATCACCGAGACGAACAAGGGCATGGCTCATGTCAATCAACTGCTCCAGATCGATCTGAAACAACTCCCGCTGTGGCTGCTCCGGCTCGCGCTTGGGCTGCATCGTTTTTCCCCAGCTTCCAAGGCATTTTCCATGCCTTCAAAGGAATTCTAGAACAACAAATGCCGCGTTTCATCAGGCTTTATAGGCCTTTTGTTGGTATTTCAGGATCGACTAGCTATTCACTTGTTCCGAGTCGGCAAGATACTCGGGAACAATGAGCGGATATTTCGACTTCCATCGAGCACAGGCAGCGAGCCATCTTTCCGGAGCGGAATAAGGCTCGCGCTCAAGCTGCTTCAACATCTCGCGCAGAAAATCTCCGGCGTCGGCCTGGAGCCTGAGGTCAGGGCGCAAGATTTGATAGTTCAGTTGAGCCTCATCGATATCGATGACGATTTTTTTGGCCTTCGGAGCAAAGCCTTGTACGTTGAATCCGATCTTTTGCGAATTGAGGCCGGCCCCGAGGGCAATGAGAAGGTCGGCATTTTGGATTGCGAAGTTTGCCCGTCGCTGACCGGCGGTGCCGAAGATCCCGATATTCATCGGATGATCTTCTTCGATGATGTCCTTGGCGGTGAGCGGCAGCGTGATTGGGACGCGCAACCGATCCAGCAGAGAACACAACAACTCCTGGGCCCTCGCGCGATGGATTCCATTGCCGCAGACCAGGATGGGTCGCTTCGCTTTGCGAATTTCGGTCAAAACATCGGCTACGATTTGAGCGATTCGACCTTCCGCACCTGGAGAAGTTTCCTCTTGTAAGCCGACCAGTTTCTCCGGGTCAATCTGTGCACCCTGCACATCGACGGGAATCTCCAGGAAGACAGGACCCGGCCTTCCGCTCGTCGCAAGGGAGTATGCGCGTTCCAATTCGTAGCGGATCTTCGCCGGATCCATCACGACGGTCGCATATTTGGTGACGGGCTTTACCATCCCGACGACGTTTGCCTGCTGGGGACCGATCTGGCGAATCTTCTCGTAATCGGCGATGAGTTCCCGCTTGACCTGCCCTGAGATGACCATGAGAGGAATCGAATCGACCCATGCCGCGGGCAGTGCGGAAACGGCGTTCGCTCCGCCTGGACCGGTGGTTACAAGACCTGCGCCCACGCCGTTGCGAATGCGCGCATAGGCTTCCGCTTCGACCACTGCGGCTTGTTCGTGGTAACTGCAGTAGTAACGAACGTCTTTGGAGCGCCCGACGGAATCCAGCAAATACATGATCCCGCCCCCCGAAACCAGAAACACATCGCGAATGTCTTTCCTGGCCAGGAAATCGATGACGTAATCGGATAAAAGCATAAGGCAGTCTCTGAAAAGCGGTGAATCTGGACTGCGGCCGGCGTTCCGGGCCGGGTCGCGAATCAGGTTAGGATTCCACAGTTGCGGAGTTCTTCAACTGGTCATCAAGTGCGCTTTCGCCGATCAAATTCCGAAGCTCGGGCACCGTCACCCATTCCGCGTTCGTCTCGCTCGAGTAACGGAAACCCTCTGATGTCTTGGTTTTAGCGGATTGGCTGGGGCCTTCCCACCAGGGGTGCATGGGCAAGACTACAAAGGAGTCGTCGAATTCAATCGTGTGCCGCGCGTCGTCTTCGGACAAAAGAACCTCGTGAAGTTTTTCCCACGGACGGATCCCGCTGTTTTCAATTTTGCATCCGGGGGCGATCGCTTCAGCGAGATCGAGGATCCTCATGCTGGGAATCTTGGGCACGAAGATTTCGCCACCCTCCATTCGCTCCAGAGACTGAATTACGAACTGAACGGCGTGCTCTTGCGTCAAACAAAATCGGGTCATGCGGGGGTCCGTTATGGTAATGACACCGCTTTT
This sequence comes from uncultured Acidobacteriaceae bacterium, assembly GCA_963798035.1. Lineage (GTDB taxonomy): Bacteria > Acidobacteriota > Terriglobia > Terriglobales > Acidobacteriaceae > Telmatobacter. The sequence goes on from CAWCRW010000002.1 coordinate 392,152, forward strand.
ACGTTGCTTTCGAAAGAGAGGAATGACGCTGCCACTGCTCCCGAAAACATTCCCATAGCGCACAGCGGAAAGGCGGATCGGGTAGCGGGCGCGACGTGTATTGGCGTGGACAAACAGTTTCTCGGCAACAAGTTTCGTGGCGCCGTAGAGGTTAATGGGATTCACGGCCTTGTCGGTGCTGAGTGCGATGACTCTTTCTACGCGCGCATCGATTGCGGCCTCGATGACATTTGAGCTGCCGTCGATGTTTGTCTTGATGGCCTCCATCGGGTTCTTCTCGCAGGCAGGAACGTGCTTTAGCGCGGCGGTGTGAATGACCACATTCACTTCGTCCATGGCGCGCCGTAGGCTGCCAAAATCGCGCACATCCCCGATGGAATAACACAGTGACGGATGATTGAGGCCGTCCAGGCGCATTTCGTGCTGCTTGAGTTCGTCCCGATTGAAGATCACAAGGCGCTGGGGCGCGTAGTTTTGCAGCAGATACTGGGCGCATGCCTTACCGAAGGATCCGGCGCCACCTGTAATAAGGATATGTTTATTACGCAGATCAAACATGCCGTTGCTCTCGCATTCCCCATGCGCCTTTACCCCTCAGACCCATGGCAATTGCTCATTTGCCTTTTGCACTCAACCCGCCGCTCGGATTTGGACGGGCAGTCACGATTCGGGGTATTTTCGAACGACTTGATCGGGATGTTGCCGCTGGGCCGCAATCATTTACGGGCGCATCAAGTCCATCCTACTCACGCAGAGACGCCTTTCGGATGAGCGGCGAAGGCGTGCATGGTTTCAGCCACGTAATCGAGCATTGGTGCAGTAAGGCCGGGATAAACACCAATCCAGAACACGTTGTTCATCACGTAATCGGAATTCGGCAGATCGCCAACTGTCCGATAGGCGCGGTCCTGGTAGGCGGGCTGCCGCAGCAGGTTGCCGCCGAACAGGAGTCGCGTTGCGATCTTCCGGGACTCAAGCACAGCAATCAACTGCTGGCGCGTAAAGGGAGCGTCTTTCCGCACGCCGATCGGAAATCCGAACCAGGAAGGATCGGAGCCGGGCGTCGCCTGGGGCAGCTGGAGAAACTCGCCCAGAGGCTCAAGGGCAGCGGAAAGGTAGCGGAAGTTTTGTTTGCGCCGGTCGATGAAATGCGGCAGTTTTTCGATCTGCGAGCACCCCAGGGCCGCCTGCATATCGGTCGCCTTCAGGTTGTAACCGATATGGGAGTAAGTGTACTTGTGATCGTAGCCGCAAGGCAGTTTGCCTAACTGCCAATCGAATCGCTTGCCGCAGGTGTTTTCCTTGCCCGGGTCGCACCAGCAATCCCGCCCCCAGTCCCGGAATGATTCGATAAGGACCTTCAAGTTTGGTTGATCGGTCAGAACAGCGCCGCCTTCGCCCATCGTGATGTGATGCGCGGGATAAAAGCTGACGGTGGCGATATCGCCAAAGGTGCCCACCGGGCGCCCTTTCCACGTGGATCCGAGAGCATCGCAGCAATCCTCAATGAGCCAAAGATTGTGCTTTTTCACGAAAGCGGTGACGGCGTCCAGGTCAAAGACATTGCCCAGGGTGTGGGCGACAAACACGGCCTTTGTTTTAGTACTGAGCGCGGCCTCGAGCTGCGTCACGTCGATTTCGTAGCTGGGGAGGGTCACATCGAGGAAGACCGGTACCAGGCCATTTTGAAAAATCGGGTTGATCGTGGTAGGGAAGCCGGCGGCCACCGTAATAACTTCATCCCCCGGACTGAGGCGCCGTGCGCCCAACTTGGACGAGGTGAGGGCGCTGACGGCGAGCAGGTTGGCGGAGGAGCCGGAGTTGACCAACAGAGCGTGGCGCACGCCCACAAACCGGGCGAGCTTGCGTTCGAATTGCTCTGCGAACCGGCCAGTGGTGAACCATGAATCGAGAACGGAATCGACAACCGTGCTCAGGTCTCCGCCGTCAATCACCTTCCCCGACACGGGCACGGGCGAGGTCCCCGGCTTGAAATCCTGGGCGGGAAAGGCCTCAGCGAAATACTCCGCAGTGAGCTCGAGGATTTTTTCGCGAAGCTTTGCGGTGCCATTGGTCATCGAAGTATCCCTTTAGTCATATAGTTGCGGGCCGTTGACAGTGTACTGTATTAGTCAGTGCGCGGAGCGCCGCTGGGTCAATCAGCGAGCCGCAGCAACGGGACGGAAGTACCGTTGAAGCCAGCCGGATCTTAAAGGCTGACGGCAAGGGAATTGCGATGAAGGCCGTTATTCTGGCGGGCGGTATGGGTACGCGGCTGAGTGAAGAGACAGGCACGCGTCCCAAGCCCATGGTGGAGATCGGCGGCCGGCCGATTCTCTGGCACATTCTCAAGATGTATTCGCAGCATGGCATCAACGAATTCATTATCTGCTGCGGCTACAAGGGCTATCTGATCAAAGAATATTTTGCGAACTACTTCATCCACATGTCGGATGTGACGTTTGACATGCGCGACAACCGGATGGAAGTTCACCAGAGCGTTGCGGAGCCGTGGCTTGTGACCGTAGTCGATACCGGGGAGAATGCAGGAACGGGCGGACGGCTGAAACGCATCTCCAAGTACGTGGAAGGCGAATCGGCTTTCTGCATGACCTATGGTGACGGACTCAGCGACGTCGACATTTCGGCGTCGGTCGCGTTCCATAAAAGTCATGGCAAGCTGGTCACGGTGACCGCAGTTCAACCGACGGCGCGCTTTGGCGGACTCGGCATTGCCGGCAACGCAATCCAGGCCTTTCAGGAGAAACCGGAGGGTGAAGGCGGTTGGATCAACGGTGGTTTTTTTGTGCTTTCTCCCCTGGTCATGCAGGAAATTAAACAGGAGCAGACGATGTTCGAGCAGGAGCCGATGCGGGCCCTCACCGGCAAGCAGCAGGTGCAGGCGTTTTTTCATCGCGGCTTCTGGCAGCCGATGGACACGTTGCGCGAGAAGCAGAGGCTCGAAGAATTGTGGGCGAGCGGGAGAGCTCCTTGGAAAACGTGGTGAGTTCCTGGCGCGATCGGAAGGTATTCCTCACGGGACACACCGGATTCAAAGGCGGATGGCTTTCGCTCTGGCTGGCGAGCCTAGGAGCCAAAGTCCGAGGCTACTCGCGCACCCCGGTGGCGCAGGGCAATATGTTCGGACTCGCTTCAGCCGGCAGTGCGATTGAGAGCGTAACCGGCGATGCTCTTGATTATCCAAGCCTGGAAGCTGCGCTCCGTGAATTTGCACCCGAGGTTGTGTTTCATCTTGCGGGCCAGGCAATCCTGAGACGTTCGTACGACGAGCCGGTCCGGACGTTTGCCGCGAATGTGATGGGCACAGCACATTTGCTGGAGGCGGTCCGAAAGACTTCGTCGGTGCGTGCGGTAGTTTGCGTTACAACCGACAAGGTATATCAGAAACAGGATTGGGAATGGCCCTATCGTGAGACCGATCCGCTGGGAGGGTTTGACCCTTACTCTTCGAGCAAGGCATGCGCGGAGATTGTGGCTGCGTCGTATCGCAACTCGTTTTTTCCTGTGAGCCGTTGGAAGGAGCATGGCGTCGGAGTGGCAACCGTGCGTGCCGGCAACGTATTTGGCGGAGGAGACTGGGGGAAGGATCGCCTTATTCCCGACCTGATTCGCGGGTTCCAGGCGGGGGAGCCGATACGGATTCGGCGCCCGCAATCGACCCGTCCCTGGCAACACGTGCTGGAGCCGCTGCATGGGTACCTGATGCTGGCCGAGCGTTTGCTCGAGAACCCGGAGAAGCTGTCACCCTCCTTTAATTTCGGGCCTCGTGAGGAAGATGCGTGGACAGTGGGACAGATTGCCACGAAGCTAGCAGGCATGTGGGGCGACGGCGCCTCCTGGATCAGCGATGAAGAGGAGCATGTGGAGGAGCTTCGCGCCTTGAGGCTCGACGCGAGCCGGGCGCACGCGGAACTGGGCTGGCGGCCGAGACTCCACATCAAGACTGCCCTGGAGTGGTCGCTGCTTTGGTATCAGGCGTGGCAGCGGAAAGTCGATATGAAAAGCTTCACCATGGCACAGATTGGCGAATACCAGCGGCTGGAGGGCTAGCTCTTCATTGCAGATGCGCGGCTCTCTGCCACACGAAGTTCGTGGTGCTAAGCGCATTCTTTTTCTTGAGTGGACTCGATTCTAAGAAGGAGCACCACCATTGCGATCCAACGGCTCGCGAGGCTAGGTTTAGGTAGCTTCATAGCTCCTTCTTGTTCGCCGGCGCGTTTTCTCTCGGCATAACAAGAGCGAATCTCAGTAGGGCCCCAAGGGGCCAAACGATTTTTCGCTAATTGGCATCGACGGGTCTAACTGACGACCGCATACCTCGCCGCTACTAAGGAATAAAAATCCCTCAGACTCCGTCCCCTTTGCAACCCCCAACATGCGTCTTGTGCCCAATGCGTTGGTTTCAAAAGTCCCGACCTGGTCAGCGCCGAAGATTTGGGCAAGGTCTGCTGTCCACCTGGCCAAAAGACCCGGCAAGAAGGGAGGGCATGGGACGGGACATTGTTCGCCGGCCACAGTCCGTCGCCATTGCCTGTTGATTGCGCCAAGGTGCTCTCGCGCCTCGCTCGGCAGAGGACGAAAGACAAAGAGGGTTCTGGGGGCAGCGCCAGCTGAGGAGTGGCTGTCGTTGCGGCGGATTCATTCCTGCGCGGAGGATCGGAGCATTCACTTTTCAGTCTCCATGCTGGCCTCACCGGTACCACTCCGCTGTACGTCGAATTGCATCTCGCAGGCAAACAGTGGGGCGCAATCCCAATTCGGACTCCGCCTTTCTGACATCCGGAACGTATTGAGGACGCTGCTCACCAGCCACTGCGTTGTTGGCGAATTCGACTTTGAGAGAAGGACTGAGTTCGTCGATGACCTCTTGGGCCAGGTCGCGAATGCTGATTGCTTCCCCCGATCCGACGTTCAAGACGACCAGATTGGTCGATGGATTTTGCTCGGACAAGAGCATGGTCCAGAGCCAAATAGCCAAGTCTGCCATGTAGAGATAGGAGCGCGTCGGTGAGCCATCGCCACGCAACACGATGTTCCTGCCCGCCAGAGCATCGGCGATGAAGTTCCCAATTGCAAAATGCTGGTCCAATGGGAGATGTGGTCCGATAAACGTAAAACACCGAGCGATGGCGACGCGCGTCCTGGATTCTTTGGCCAACAGGGACCCCATCTGCTCGGAGACTCGCTTACCTTCCCCGTAGACTGCGTTTGCGTCGAGCCAATCGGGACCGCCAAGATAGGTTTCGGGGATATGGGTGAGATTTTCGGGCTGTCGGCCGTAGACAGCTCCGGAACTGACGTTGAGAAAGCTTTTTGCGTTGCGTGCCTGGGCCAATTCGACCATGCGCTCGGTGCCGTGCACCAAGGTTTGCATCAATCCACGGGAACCAATCGACGCGTGTTGTGTCGTAGGGGCTGCGGCGTGAAGAACGTATTCGAAATCCTGGTTGGGGAAGGCAAAGCTACGGACGTCGCCCTGCAACAGATCGATCCATGGCTCGGAAGCGAGTTCCGGCATTCTCTTTAAGAGAGCATTCGGGTCCCGAGTAAGGATGGTCGCCGACACTCCGAGACGGAGTTTTCGGTTGCAGTAGACCAGGCTCTCGAGGAGCCATACGCCGAAAAAGCCAGTGCCCCCGGAAAGGAAGATGCGTTTACCACGCACACGCTCCCAGAGCGAGCCAGTGTGCACGAGAACATGCTCCAGGTCTTCGGAGGGCAATGGTTTCATGCAATCAAGAATACCTGTTGGAACTCGGCGACAGATTCCGAGCTGATCGAAAGAAAGGCACTCTTGTGCATCGTTTGAGAAGCAGAGGTCACGCCCAATATCTGCCCAAAGTCCCGCATATCTTCAGTAACCCGGAAGCATACTATCTGCTCCAAGACCGATACGGGAAACTGCTATGATGGCCGCTTAAGTGGGTCTATGAATAGCCAATCTTGCACGATGAGCGATAGACTGGGCGGTTTCGCGGTGTTGGGATAGGGGTCAAAGCTTATGAGTACAGTCCGAATTGGGAATCATCTGGTTGGCGATGATCAGCCGTGTTTCGTTATTGCCGAGATCGGCATCAATCACAACGGCGACATCGACCTCGCGAAGCGATTGATCAGTGTGGCCGTAGCGGCGGGTTGCGATGCCGTGAAATTTCAGAAACGCACCGTCGATGTTGTCTATACCGCGGAGGAACTGGCTAAGCCGCGGGAAAGCCCGTTCGGCCAGACCAACGGCGATCTGAAGAATGCGCTCGAATTTGAGCAGGAAGAGTACGAGGAGATCGACGCGTTTTGCCGGTCAGTCAAAATGTGCTGGTTTGCTTCTCCATGGGACGAGGGCTCGGTCGATTTTTTGGAACACTTCGCTCCGCCTGTCTATAAGATTGCCTCGGCCAGTCTTACCGATGATCAACTACTTCGCCACGTTCGCCGGACAGGCAAGCCGGTCATTCTTTCAACCGGAATGAGTACCTACGAGGAGATCGATCACGCGGTAAATGTTTTGGGCAAGACAGACCTCATCCTGATGCATGCGACAAGCACTTATCCGGCGAACTACAACGAGCTAAATCTTCGCGCGATTCCAACGATGGCCACACGCTATGGCGTACCGATCGGATACTCGGGACACGAGACCGGCATTCCTACCAGCGTTTGCGCCGCGACATTAGGCGCCTGCTGCGTGGAAAGGCATATCACCTTGGATCGTGCGAGCTGGGGCTCGGATCAGGCCGCTTCATTGGAGCCGAACGGGATTACCCGGCTGGTGCGAGACATTCGGCTTTGGGAACAATCCACGGGTGACGGGGTAAAGCGGGTATACGAACGCGAGTTTCCCATCATCAAGAAGCTTCGCCGCGTCGGCGCCGCGGTTTAGCTCTCAATGACCGAAAGGGTGCTTTCTCGAGCCGGATTAGCCAAGATCCTCGCGTTGGCGCTGGATGTGGATGGTGTACTCACCGACGGCGGCGTGTGGTGGGGGCCGGATGGGGCAGAATGGAAACGCTTCTGTTTCGCGGACATCATGGGCGTCTCGCTGGGCAAGCGCGCGGGATTAACGTTTGCGTTGATCTCCGGTGAAGACAATCCCCTTGTCGATCGGTTTGCAAGGAAAATGCATATTCAGCATGTCGTAAAGGGCTGCCGCGACAAAGCAGCCGCTTTGCAGGAATTCGCAACAGAAACAGGCATCGAGCTGACGCAGGTTTGCTTTATGGGCGATGACTTGAACGATTTGCCGGCGATGCAAATTGCCGGCTGCGCAGCCGCTCCCGCCAATGCCATCCAGGAAGTTCTGGCCAGCGCCGATTTCATCGCCAAAAATACAGGTGGTAACGGAGCTGTGCGCGAGCTTGTTGACGCGTTGCTCGAATCGCGTGGTTTGAGTGCTCTTGAAACCTTCTCAAAAAGTTGAATATCAACAAGCTTCTCCAGAATCGAGTCACGGCAGAAACCATGAAGCTCTCCGACTACGTTGTGCAGTTTATTGCCGAACAAGGCGTGAAGCACGTCTTCCTGGTCACAGGCGGCGGCGCCATGCATCTCAACCAATCTTTGGGGGCAGAATATCGGATCGAAGCCATCAGTAATTCGCATGAGCAAGCTAGCGCTATTTGCGCGGAAGCTTATGCGAAGGTCACAAACCACCTCGGTGTCTGCATGGTCACTACCGGTCCGGGGGGAACTAATGCCGTGACCGGCGTAGCAGGAGCGTGGTTGGATTCAACACCGATGCTCATCGTCTCCGGTCAGGTCAAGAGGCCTGACCGCATGTTTGACAAAGAGGGAAAACCCCTCGGGATGCGGCAACTCGGAGTGCAAGAAGTCGACATTGTCTCGATCGTCAAACCGATCACCAAACACGCGGTTACGGTTCTTGAGCCAAACGATATTCGCTACCATTTGGAGAAAGCAGCCTATATTGCGCTTCATGGCAGGCCTGGTCCAGTTTGGATTGATCTCCCCCTGGATGTACAAGCTTCGCAAATTGAGCCAGCAAGTCTCCGCAGTTTTGACTCTCGAGAATTGGAGGCTAAGGGAGAAGTCTCGAATCTGAAGCTGGAAGCAGGGCGGCTTATCGAAAAGCTCAACACATCGGAGCGGCCGCTGCTTTTTGCCGGCAACGGTATTCGGTTGGCTCATGCTGAGAAGGAATTTGAGGAACTACGCCATCTATTGCGGGTTCCAACGGTGGCCACTTGGTGTGCGGCCGACCTGGTTCCGAGTGACGACCTGACTTACGTCGGCAGGCCTGGTGCGGTCGCCGCGCGTGGCGCGAATTTTGCGCTGCAGAATTGCGATTTTCTGCTGGCCGTTGGTGTGCGTCTCGATTTTGCAATTACCGGATATGCTCCACAAAACCTAGCCCGGGAAGCGCATCGCGTTGCAGTAGATATCGATCCGGCAGAACTGGGGAAGCTCGATCCATACTTGCAGCAACCCATTTGCGCCGACGCCAAGGATTTCTTAACTGAGCTGCTGAGCCAACGCGGATCCATCAAACCCAAGAACCGACTCGCATGGGATCAGCGCAGCGCGAATTGGAAAACGCGTTACCCGGTCGTTACAGAGGAGCACCGAAAGAAAGACAGCCGGGTGAGTATTTTTCATCTTGCGGAGGTCATTGGCGCGGAGTCGGCTCCCGATGATCTGCTGGTGTCGGGAAGCTCTGGGAGCGGCATCGAGATTTTCCTGCTCGCATGTCCGACGCGCACCGGCCAGCGCATTTACCACACCGCTGGCCTGGGGTCGATGGGCTTCGGACTCCCCATGTCTCTTGCGGTCTGTATCGGTGGCGGGCGTGCACGTACGATACTGGTGGATGGCGACGGAGGATTTCAATTCAACATTCAGGAGCTTGAAACAGCTTCGCGGCTAGAGCTGCCGGTCAAATTCTTTGTACTCAACAACGATGGTTATGCGTCTATTCGCGCTTCGCAAACCGGGTACTTCGGCAAAGCAAGTATTGGATGTGACAGCCGCACAGGACTTACGGTGCCTGACATGAGTAAAGTAGCGGCTGCTTACAATATTCCTTGCGTCGTGATCCCGGACCAGAGAAATTTGCGTGAGAATGTTCGGCGCGTCCTGGCTATGGAAGGTCCTGTGGTGGTCGATGTGCATGTCATTCCCGATGAGATGCGCGCCCCACGACTTCAGTCATATCAGAAGCCAGATGGATCCATGGTTTCCAAGCCGTTGGAAGATATGTTTCCATTCCTGCCACGCGACGAGTTCCTGGCAAACATGATAGTGAAGCCGCTGGTGGAGTAGGCCTTGACAAACGTGAGTCTCAAGCCACTTTGTTCGTTATTTGCAGAATCGGTGGATGAAGTACGAGAGCGGGAAAGGACCGCGTTAGATGCCTTGCTTGGCCACAAGAATCGCCGCGTCGTGCTGTTCGGCGCCGGGACGTTAGGCAAGCGTGCAATCAAGCTGCTCAAGGGGATTGATTGCGATATTCTTGCTTTCTCGGACAATAGCCCTGCAGCTTGCGGAACAGAGATCGATGGCATACCGGTCCTCACTCCCGAGAAAGCGGCGGCTCTCTATGGCGAGAAGGCCGTTTTCCTGGTTACGATTTGGAATGACCACCACTGGTTCCGCGAGACTTTCTCAAAGCTTTCAGATCTCGGATGCACACATGTATCAACTTACGCACCAATATTCTGGAGATTTCCCGAGACATTTCTTCAGCTTTACCTTCTTAATGAACCGCCGCATAAGCTCTATGCTGATTCGCAGAGGGTGCTCCAGGCGGAAGGCATCTGGGCGGACGATGCTTCTCTCGGCGTTTATCGAGCCAATATTCGGTGGAGGGCACTTGGTGATGCGTTTGACTTGCCGGCATGGTCGGGCACGAATACGTATTTTCCGTCGGATCTATTCAGGCTTTCTTCAAATGAAAGAGTGCTCGACTGCGGCGCATTTGACGGAGACACGATCAGAGAACTCCTAAATCGCATTGTCCCGAATAGGGGGGCCATCCACGCGATTGAGGCCGATGCCATTTCCTCCAAACGACTGCGGGAATACTCGCAAAGCTTGAATCTGCGATCCGAGCTCGCATGCGAGTTTATCAATGCGCTGTTGGCGCACAGCGAGGCATCATCCATTTCGAGAGCAATGGCAGCTTGACTGCAAAAGTGTCGGCGAGCGGTTCGGTCGTGCAACTCTATCCGATCGACGGCCTATTTCAGGAGTCTCGACTCACGTTCATCAAAATGGACATCGAAGGGGCGGAATACGATGCCTTGCTCGGTGCTAGAAAAGTGATTCAGCGCGATCGACCCATTCTCGCAATTTGCGTCTATCATACACAAAGCGATATCTGGAGAATCCCGCTTCTGGTGAAAGAGATGGCGCCAGAATATAGTCTTTATCTTCGTGCATATGAGGGCGACGGGTTTCAAACTGTGATGTATGCTGTCCCGCCGGAACGTCGGCTATAGAATCGTCCGCCAAGATCATTGTCTAGTCACTAACGATCGGGGCTATGCGATGTGCGTTCCGCCGTTATCTACCCTAGTGGCTCCCGGTGGCTTCTGACGGAACGAAAAGTTCTTGTGGCCGAAAAAGCTGGAGAGTGCGGAAAAACCTGCCAGGATTGCAGCGGCGATGTAGGGCGCTCCCTCGGAGCGTTGTAAGTAGTGGCGCAGAATCGGGACCAGGATAGGCAGCCCAACCAGCCCGATGAGAGCGCTGCCGCCATACACGCCGAAACAGCGTATCCACTCTCGGAGGTAGTTTCCCTGGGTTCGAAAGACGAACCATTTGTAACCCAGAAACGAGACCGTGATCGCGATGAAGTTTGCTAACACCGCCGCATACATATAACTGTAAGAACCGAGACCTCGGAGCGACCAGTTCAAGAGTGCGAAGATACCATAGCTGAAAATTGTGTTGAGTCCGCCCACTAGGATGTAACGCACGAATTGCGGGAGCGACTTTTGTCGGTTTTGATTCATCCGGTGCGACATCATTTAGCAGTTGATGCGCTCCTTCTCGGTCACCAAGGGGCGATTCAGCACGGTGGTGTGAATGGAGCCAACATACTCCCCGATGATGCCCAGCGCAATCAATTGTACGGATCCTAGAAAGAACAAGCCCAGAACCACGGGGGCAATTCCGACGTTGAAGTGGTTCCAGAAAACGAGCTTGTAGAGAAGGTAAAACACTCCGATGACAAAACTGATCAAGGCCGACACGAATCCGCAGAAGGTGAGGGACAAAGCGGCACTTTGGAGAGATTAGTTATGCCAAGCATGGCAAGATCGTATAGAGAATAAAAATTGTTGGAGGTAATTCCGCGCTCGCGACGCTCCTGGCCATAGAATACTTTGGCGATCGGAAGACCAAGCTCGGCGATCATGCCTCGGAAGTAAGGATACGGGTCCGGGAACCCTGCCCGAATTCTTTCCGCAACTGAGCGATCATAAAGCCCAAACCCGGTGAAATGCTCTAGGACGTTCACATTCGCAAGACGGGAAACTAATCGGTAATAGGCAGTGCGAACTAAGTACATGAGCGCGTTCTCGTTGCTCGTCCTCTTGATTGCAGCGACAATCGGAAAGCCTTTTTCCCAAGCATGGATCATCTCAACAAACAACTCAGGGGGATCCTGAAGGTCGGCAGCTAGGCTCCCGATTGGTATCTCCTTGCGCTTGCAGGAATGCGTGCATTCCTGAGCGGTCCGGCCCGACATTTCGGGCGTTTACGATCACCTTGACCGTCGAATCGTGTGCGGCCATTTCTCGCAATATATCAACAGTGCTATCCGTAGAGGCGTTATCTATGAATAGATGTTCGAACCGATATTCGGGAAGCCCAGCCGCAACCGCCAGCAAGCGCCGGTGTACCTCGCGGACATTGAGTTCTTCGTTGTAGCAAGGAGTCAGGATGGTGATCAGCTTCTTGGTCATGCCGCCTCCGACGCGCAATGTCGCAGACGTTCGTCTGACTTATTCTGCACAGATTCCACGAATTGATGCTGCCATCTTAGCATTTACGAATGGAACTTTCGCTCAGAAGAAACCTGGTCTTTACTCGGATCCCCTTTGCAGGCCCGCTCTCGCGCTCGTCTTACAATTTCCTGCCGCGCCGGTGCTAATAGTTCCGGGCTTAATCGGTCCAACCACCACCACAATCGTGCGTACATCGGAAAAACAATGACTCGTCGCTTCTGACTTAATCCCTTCAGCAATCGTTGCGCAGCGTAATCGGGGTCCATCGGACGCATCAGGGAGGTCACGTGAGACGGAAGAATCGCGGTTCGAATATTTCCCGGGCAACCAACTGCCACATGCACTCCCCATTCTTTAGCTTCTTCTGCAAGTCCCCGCGAGAAAAACACAACACCAGCCTTGCTTGCCGAATAGGGTCCCAACATCGGCGTCAGTGCCAGCCCATTTGTCGATCCCATATTAAGGATGTATCCAGAGCGCTGCTCCTTCATGATTCTTAGTGCTGCCAACGATCCTGCGATGACGCCCATCAGGTTTACCCAGATGACTCGTTCCCAATCCTCCCACCGGATGTCCAGCGGCTCGCCGCCGGCGGAGATACCGGCATTGTTGATGACAAAGTCTAACGAACCATATTTTGACTTGGTGGCCTCCAGTAGCCGCGCGATCTGCTCTTGATCGGCCACGTCCACTGCAGCGGATTCGGCTCCGATTTCGGCCGCCAAATTTGCCGCTTGATCCCCGCGTAAGTCGGCGATCACAACGTGGGCTCCATTTGCCACCAATGCGCGAGAGAAAGCCGCACCCAACCCCGCTCCGCCGCCGGTCACCACCCCAATCTTGCCTTTGAAGTGAGCCGCAAGCCTATTGTCCATACAGGTGCGCCGATCCTTTCCAAAACAAATTGTGAAGATTCTATCGCCATCTGCCGACGTTGCCGAGGCTCGACGCTGCTATGGGACCTCTCGTTGTCAACATCACTTGCAGTCAAGCGACCGAAAATCGTCATCCGAAACCACGGGTTTCAGCGTCCAGACCCAGCTCTTTCTGTCCCTCCACGCTGGGTCGTACACCCGGACAACAAGGTACTGAATGCCATACTTGTCACAGGTCGTGCGTGCTTGTTCTGCGGAAGCATTGTTGTAGATTGTGTCGAGTACGCTGGACATAATTGGACATCCCGCCGGATCGCCCCCGAGTTCGGAACCACAACCTCCATCATCGCTCGTGATGGCCGTCTCGCGGGACTCGTCGCATGTGACGGCGCGAAAATCAGGATTCGAAACCACGCCAGGAAGTGTCCAGACCCAGCTGTTCCTGTCCTTCCAAATGGGATCATAGACTCGAACGACGAGATATTGGATGCCGTAAAGTCGGCAGGTTGCTCGAGCTTGTTCGGCTGAGGCGCCGTTGTACACGGAATCGATTGCTCCAGCCATGATCGGACACCCCGAAGGATCGCCACCGACCTCGGACCCACAGGTGCCTTCATCGCTAGCGATGGCTGTCTGGTGATCGATCCCGAGCATGTTGACGATCATCGACATGCGGTCTTTGACCAGATTCTCGGGGTTGAACTGGACGACGGCATTTTGCGGAATGGCCGAGTTCAATTGTGCGTAACCAATCGCGGAGATGTAGGCCTTTTGAGAGAGGTTTCGAGCGTATGGGTCTCCGTTCGCGTGAGAGGCCATGTCGCCAAGCGGAATAAGGAATCGAAACATGAGCGCCTGGCATGTTGTGCTGAAGACGCCAATGACCAAGGCGAGCGCTGCAATGGACCGGAGCCATCGTGGCGTGGATCCCGGGAGGCCGGCGGGGTCTCTGGGTGCATGCGGCTTGTTGTCTTCGATGCTCCAACAGGTCAGCAGTTCTGACGCAAGCAGGAGAAGCGGGAACTGCACGAACATTGCGGCGCGCCACGCGAAGTCGTTGGTTTGCAGCACACCTGAACGGATGAAAGACATGAACGGGAACGTGGCCGCTGCGATCCACATAAGAGATCGTTGGGCCGAGGTGAGTGGCATGCGTTTGCGCCAAGCGGGAATAAGGTAAATAAGGAAGACTGCGAGGAAGAATCCCAACTCAAGAGCATAGCCCGGCACGATGAGAATCAGTTTGGCGAGATTCGAAGCTGCCAGGGGATGAGCTGCGGCGAGAGATCGAAAAGGCGGTATTCCCAGCAGGCCATCGGGAGGAATCATTTGGCGGATAGCGAAGGAAAAAAGCGACGCTTGGGCGCCCGTGCTTGCCGCATTTGGGCTGGAATCCGAGTGGAGAAGTTCGCGAACATATGGAATCAGCAGCAATAAAGAAAGTGCGCCTCCGAAAGCAAGAAGAAGCGCCGGTTGCGGACGGCGCTCAATGGCAACCTGCTGCAAGGCCCAGACCACCATTGCGAGGAAGAACGCGAAAGTCACATAGATCGAGAGACCGAAAGCGCTCGAGAGAGCAAACGCGATCACGACAACACTCGCAATTCGGTCGCGTTTGCCGGTTGCGCCTGCGGTCCACGCGAGCAGGAATGCGAACATGCAGCAGAGCATGCTCACGAGGTGGTGCGGGGCCCAAAAAAGCGTGTGGAGCCAACTGACGATACCGTCGCGTGACCATGCTTCCAGATCGGCTGGCGGCGGCACATGAAAGTAGAAGAGATTCCAAAGAACCACTCCGACATCGAGTCCAGTGATGGTGAGGAGCGCGATTGAGAGCAGAAACTGCCGGCGCAGGCGCGCACCGACCATGAGGAAGTGTTTCAGAAAAAGTCCAATGAGAGCTGCAAAGGCAAAACCGGCCCATACGCAACTCGCGGTGAAGACCGGACGAACAGGAAGACTGGTCGCCTTTGCGACCGTCGCGCAGAGTACATACCAAAAGTAGTAATTTCGCATGGGCGCAGGATGCCCGTACATATAAAGCGGGTTCGCAGGTGGGACGCCCGTATGGAGCACGCTCTCGGTCCAGTTGACCCGATAGCTTTGATCGAGCATGGCGACACTTACGAAGAGCTTGTGGTCTACCTGAATGTCGACCAGCGATAGAATCGTCCCGGCAGTCCACAGAATGGCAAGGGTGAGCGCCTTGCCGCCGAGTGGATGAAAGCCGACGTTCCATCTCTCGCCTGTGCAGCGCAGCCGGAGATACTCCCGGGCGAGAATCGTGAGACATACAATGGTAGCCGCCGCATAAAACACGATGACGGCAGAAAGCGAAAGGAACTTCCCAATCAGCACAGCCGAGATGGTGGAGAGAGCCACCGACAGCGGAAGGCTCCAGAACATCCGCTCGACGAGCGAACGCTGGCGGAAATCATGGAGATTGGAGAACCACCCGAATACATAGCCGGTACAGACGGTTGCGGGAAGGAAGGCAGGTACCGCCAGGAGACTCTCACCGATTTGCATCGCGGTGATATTCGATGTAACGAGAATATTGCTCCTCCCTTGCTGGTCGAGAGTCCCATTCAACGTGCGGCGAGTCGTCCGCAGTGGTGGTATCGAAGGTAGGATCGCAACCCAACCGGGACGATGCCGCTGGCTCTGAGGATTTTCCTGCTAGCTAGGCTAACATTCTGAAAGGCTGGAACTTTTGAAGGGAAGCGAAAAAGGAACCGATGGGTAAACCAAAGGAATGAATGGTCGGGGCGGAGGGATTCGAACTCGCTTGCCCTTTTCCCAAAAGAGATTTTATATCAACAAATTGGACTGAGCCTCCGGCAGGTGGTACCTAGGGTGGTACCGCTTTGGCCAGGAGATGACCATGGAAGTGAATGTCACCAAACGAATCGTAACTCAAGTCTGGGACCGTTACTGCCCTGTTGTTGTGAACAGCAGCGGGAGGATCAAAGCTGACTGGGTCATAGTGGACGGCCATCAGGAAAAACACCCAGGAGGCTCCTACTATCTTGAGTGGCGCGAGAATGGCCGACGCAAACGGCTCTCCGTCGGCAGGGACGCAACGGTTGCCTTCAACAGCCAGATTCGCAAAATGAAGGAACTGGAGGCTCGAGCCGAGGGGCTGGAAGTCCAGGTGCCGAAAGACCACCCGAACCGGTTTCAGCTTCGCTCTGCCATGGCCGATTTTCTGGAGGAGATCAAACTCTCACGGCAGGACAAAACGTGGCAGGGCTACAAAGTGTCCTTCACCTACTTCCAGCAATCCTGCGATAAGAAGTGCGTGGACGAGATCCAGCGGATCGATCTGCTGCGCTTCTGCGCCTTCCTCCGCGACAGGAAGAAGCTCGCGCCGCGAACTGTCTTCAACAAATTCACCTGCGTGATGACGTTCCTCGAGGCGCAGGGCCTGCCCAAGCTGCTCGGAAAAAATGATCGTCCGCGATACGTGGAAACGGAAGTGGAAATTTTCGAGGACGATCAGCTGACCGACCTCTATCGCGTTTGCTCTCTTTACCACCGGATGCTGTATGACTTCCTGTTGATGACAGGATTCAGAGAGCAGGAGGCGATGTACATCACCTGGGAGAACGTTCGTTTCGGGGCGAACATCGTTGAGATGCGCTGGAAGCCTCAATTTCACTGGTCGCCCAAGGCTTACAAGGAACGCGAGGTCCCTGTACCCGACGAGTTGCTAGTAGCGCTCGAAATCTATCGAAAATCGCTGCCTGCCAGGCGTGCGGCGCCTGCCGCACTCGTCTTCAGCACGAGGAGCGGAAGACCCGACACGCACATGATTCGCGCACTCAAGAGAAACGCAAACAAAGCCGCATTGAACCCGGAAGATTTCTGGCTTCACAAGTTCCGTGCGACGTTCGCAACCACTCACCTTCGCGCCGGCGTCGATCTGAAAACCGTGATGGCCTGGATGGGGCAGACCACGATGGACAGCATCATCCGTTACTTGAAGCCGGCCAGGAGAGACGAAGTCATCCATAAGGTGAACGCGAGCTTCACCGGGCCGACGTTCGCCAATCGCAAAAGGATCGACAGTCAGTCTCTGGCGGTTGGCTAGATCCAACCATTCTCAACGCGCAGACCGCGATGCGGCCATGTCCCCTTATCCTGACGCCGAAGAGGAATCTTCGGCGTTTTTCTCTAAATCGCAAATTTGACGCAAATCCTGTTTGGTCACATGGTCATCTGGCCGTTCCTTCATGACCGGCCCAGGTAAAAAGGAGGAGTTGATGCTGATTGACCAGATCCTTGAGCAGAAGAAAAGCGCGCTGAGAGCAAACGACATCGCCCGCGTTCTCGACCTCTCAGAGAAACAGATATATAAAATGGCCGCTGCCGGCGAGATCCCATCCCTGCGGATCGCGAATTCTGTTCGATTCGATCCACATGATTTTGCGGAATGGTTGAGAACTCGATCGAGTGCCCCAGAGATTGAACCGAAGGCGAGGATCTCGGCACCCCGGTCCCGCCCAAAACTGGATCGCAGTGCGAGGCATAACCGGGAGATTTGACCGAGTTTTGAGATCGCTTCATTCTGGCTCCGCATTCGAGGAGGCCCAAGTGACGAAGCCACCCAGGTTTTTCATCATCGCGGTATTGCTAACGTTTCTCGACTTGGTGGTGGATGTCTGTTACTGCTGGCCGGTTTGGACGACATGGTCAGGTGACCTTTGGAGCCGCGGGATCTTAGTCCTACTGGCGGCGTTAGGGGCTGCCTCGCTGGCAAATCTTTGGGCTCAAGTGGTCCCTGCACAAGACATCCTGCATGGCGGCCGGAGCGCCGACCGTGAGCAAAGTGCGGTTCCGATTCCAGTAGAAGTGCGAGGACAGGTCGATGTTTGAATCAATCAACGATCTCGGGGTCAAACTTGATGCCACCGGCTACTTCATAGACCCGGTAATGACCCAAGTGGTTTTTCTCGCTGCCAAGCTGCAAAAGCCGCTGCTTCTCGAAGGGCCCGCAGGGTCAGGCAAAACGCAATTGGCCGTTTCTGTTGCCGCCGCAGCCGGCACTCACATCGAGCGGCTTCAATGCTATCGCGGCGTGTCCGAGGACAAGGCAATCGGCCGCTTCGACGAGGGCTTGCAGCGTCTCTACATGGAGTTCTCGAAAGGTCAGCACGAGAACTGGCAGGCGGTTCAGGCGAACCTCAAGGGGCGAGATTTCTTCCGTCCGGGTCCGCTAATGCGCGCGCTCGAATGCGACAGGCCCTGTGTGCTGCTCATCGACGAGTTGGATAAAGTCGACGATGGTTTTGAAGCGCATGCATTTAAGCGGGCCTCAAGCTGTTTTGGCCTGGGCCGCTATCTCTACAACCTGCCGGAGACCTGGGTCGATCTCGACGGCCAGGGTAAGCCGACCAGGTTTCCCGTACTTCCCAACTGGGCGCTTCCGAAGGCCAATTCGGCAACCGTAAAGACCAACCCGGCCTGCGGTCCTCGGCCTCCAGTAGTGCAACGTGGCCCCATCGACCAGAAGACCACGGCGAAGATTGAGGCGTTCCGGCGTATCTTGGGCGACCCGATCTTCCGGGAAATTCTCTGGCGTGTCGCGCGAGCGCGCCAAGCGAACGCTATTCCAAACGCGCAACTTCAGGCGACCGTTGCGGAGGCGATGGAACGCGCATCGCGGGGAATCCGCAAGGTGCAGTCTCTAGCCGAGTCGATCGGAGATACGCAATTCGTCTCCGTGCTCGAACGCTTGCACATCGGGTCAATGGCAACAATCGGCAATCTCGAAGCACTCAAGCATCTGGTTTCAGAACTCGAAGGGCTGGCCGGGCAACCTGCCGCCTGAGCGGAGGGCGCCATGCAGCGCAGCCCGCCGTGAAAGGAGCGTTCTGAGATAGGTGCTGGCGATTCGTCGCGTTCCGAAACGTTTCTCTCCCCTACTCGCGGATTGCATTCCTCGACAACTTCAATTGCATTCGCTACACGGCCACCGAATTCCGGATGCGTCGCTGCGCCAAAGGAGCTTTGAATGGGAGCCAATGAAGAGCGTCCTCAGACATTTGTCGAATGGGTTCTGGCTCTGCTGGAAGGACGGTTTCCATGGCTGGGTTCAGGACGAGACGAACCGGTCGGCGGAGCGGATACGGTCGATGAACTCGCCGACCTGTACAAGTCGTTGATTGAGCAACGCGAAAAGGCACGTCGCGAAAACGGCGAGCCACGAGCGTAACCGGTATCGGTCGATACGTGGAGGATCCATGTGCAATGTGCGGATGATTCGAACGGAGCCCGGCCTTGTATCGATTCCATTGGAGAAAGCCGTCTATTGCGAGAACTGCACGATGGTCTCGTCTTCAGCCCGGCATCGGTGCGGTCTCTGTGGGTCGGAGCAGATCGTTAGATTGGCTCCCCTAATCCCAGAGCCGTGGGACCCAGGTCCGGCTCCAGCTCTCGCCTTGGCCGCGTAGCGAGCAGGCAGCAGCGAGCCGCGATTTGACACGCGGCGATTTAGCGCGAAGAGAGAATCCTCCCGGCTACATCGGCGTTTCAGGGGAGTGATCCTGAGAATCGCGATTCGAATCCCGCCAGTTTGGGTCCGTGGTTTCACAGGTCGCCAAAGGCGAGGGACCTAGGACAGTCTTCTTTTGTGATTAGATCGGCGCTCCGGGACCTCGGTCCGCGCGTCCCATTGCAGGCGTTGTTCTTTGCCGTTTACTATGGAAAAGCTGGTTTAGAAAGCTGCGCGCTGTCCTTTCTGTATCGGGGCGTCTCAGGTGTCGCAGGGCTAAAAAAAGCACGATGACATCTGTCCCGCCAAAGACGCTCACCGACTTTATAGAAGAATTTGCGCGATACTTTTTCGGCTCCACACAATTGAAATGCTATCGCGGCCAGCGTGACGCCTCTTGGCCGAGTGTAGCGGGTATATTCCGACCGGAGTTCAAACGCCTTCTTGAAGATGAGAAAAGGGCAGTTCGGAAAATGATCTCAGTTCAGCCTCATGAGTTTGCATCCGATGAAACCATGTTCGATAAGCTCGTCCGGATGCAGCATTTTGGACTTCCCACTCGGTTGCTGGATGTTTCGCGGAATGCACTGGTGGCGCTCTTCTTTGCAACTGAACCAGGCCCACTTGGTAGTGAACCGAGTGACGGAGTAGTGACTGCTTTCGCAATTCCACCGGAACTCGAAAAGCACTATGACAGCGACTCCGTGAGTTGCATTGCCAATTTGGCTAATATGACTTCTGAAGAAAAGGGTGAAATATATCAGTCAATTGAGCGCAGGATTCGTCTAATAGAATCGCTGAGTGAAGATATATCTAACGCCGAGAATATCAACAAATTCAATAAAAATAGCACCATCGAACGGCTACTTCAATTTATCAGGACTGAAAAACCATACTTCCAGCCGATTATGAACCCCATAGACTTGCTTGTGCCGTATTATGTTCATCCCAAGATGAGCAACAGGCGAATTCTGGCGCAATCTGGCGCCTTCATCATTTACGGTTTCGATCCGCCCAAGAATAGGTTTTTTCCATACCAGATTGAAGAAACACAATTCGCCGTTCCGCAAAGCGAGAAGAGCCATATTCGAGAGGCGCTCGGCAATATTGGCATCGACGAAAGCACGCTTTTCCCGGAGATCGACAAGGCCGCAGCCCGGATCGAGAATGATTACAAGACGAGGGAGAGAATCGGCTGAAAGCTAGCTTGCGAACTACCAAGAGCGGACATTTAAGCACAGACCCTGAGGAGCGGCGGAATGCTCCCGTCTTTCAAATTTCCACGGCGAGGCATTTGTTTGTGTTTAGAGTTTCCGCCATTTGTCCCTGCCCCCGACATTGGTGTCACGGACGCGCTCAACATGGACGGCTGCATCCGGGTGCATCTGGCGAGCCCGCTCAATAGCTTCAGCTTGGGTTGGAAGTATTGCGCTGGCTCTTTCCGAACCTGGTATTCTCACCGCGTAATCCCCCTGTTCGCGCCTTTCGATATACACCGCATTCGTGGCCATGCAACCCCTCCTTTCCTGTGAGTAGGATACACCGAAGAGCACCGCTGGCACCACATTGAGCTCGCCGGATGCATCGGGATCATTGTGATTCCGTGCGCGCCCGTTTAAGAGTGCCCGACTGCTAGCGATCGTCACAGCGCAAGCTCAAAGTTCTCCCAGACAGCGGCGAAGATTTTCTTCAGCCGTGTGTAGTCCTTCTTTGTGAACCTTGCCGGATCGAATTCTTTCCTGAGCGCCACGCCCGCATGGATGTTGTTGCGCAAGTGGCGAATCTCGTGCGCCACTTCCTGAACCGCGTGATCCCCAAACTTGTCCTTGAACTTGACCGTTGTCAACAGGTCAAGCTGTTTCGCGCCTTCAAGTAGGTCATTCAGCACCAGGCCGTCTGGAATCTGCTCATCCTTTGCAGCATCGGTGACGTCGTCGCCACTCCAGATGATGAAGTAGGCGTAGAGCCACGCTTCAAGGAGGCAGGCTAGCGCCATAGCTGCCATGAACCATTGCCTCGCTTTGGCTTCCCGTTTGTGCTGCTTGTTCCAGTAAAGGACCAGCGCATTGGCTTGGTCGCCGTGCAGGGTACAGGTGAACTTTGCCATTCGTGAATTCTAAGGCGGGCTGGCCCGGTCCCCTCGCGCCTCGGGCCCACAAGCTCGGAAGCGCCCGCCGCCGCAGCGGCTTCGTTGTGCGCCGGGCATGTTCAACCGCTAGGAGGTGCAAGTCCTCTACCCGACCTGATGGAGGTAAGGGTTAGCAATGACGCAAGGGCTACCGCCGCGAGGCGGGGTCTGAAGGAAGCGTGGAGCAAATGCGCGAGTCGATGGACAAGAACCGGATACAAGGCGTGAGCGTAGGGCGAGCGGGCAACTTACTGCGAAGCCCATATCCATCAAGTACGCGGAGCGTAGATCCGGCGACTGTGCGCAGAAGGCGATTGAACTTACCCCGGGAGATCTGCTTCGTGTCGCTTCGGCGACTGAGGCTTGCCGCGAGGCATCCTGACCGCGGAGCAGAAGTCAGCAGAGGGCATATTAGGCCATGACGTCGGCAAGGCTAATGAGGCACTCCAGAGCCGAAAGGTGGAGTCAACAGATAGGCTGAGCCGGTAACGGTGGTTGAAGGCCCGAACGAGAGGAAAGGCAAGTAGGACATGAGTCTCAACAACGACATGCGGCAGAACATCCAGAGAAATCTGGACTTCTCTTCTTCGCCAACGGGTGAAGCCCAGAGTGTGGGAAGGGAAGGGTCCGAATCGTTGAGGACGACGAATGTGCCCGAAAGCCCAGCTAGTACAGATCGAATGATGGAGGAGATCGTTGAACGAGAGAACTTGAAGGAAGCATTACGACGGGTCAAGGCTAATAAAGGTGCTCCGGGCGTTGACGGAATGACGGTCGACCAACTGGGTGACTGCCTTAAACAGCACTGGCCAGCCATCCGGGAACAACTGCTAAGCGGAACGTACAGACCAAAGCCGGTGAAGCGGGTAGAGATACCGAAGCCGGACGGTGGAGTGCGCAAAAGCTGGGCATTCCGACGGTGCTGGATCGTTTCATCCAGCAAGCGGTCATGCAGGTTCTGCAACGGCGGTGGGACCCGCAAGTTCTCCCGATCACAGTTACGGTTTCGACCGGGTAGATCGGCTCATCAGGCAGTGGCACAAGCGCAGCGGTATATTACCGAAGGCTGCGGCTGGTGCGTTGACGTCGACCTGGAGAAATTCTTCGATCGAGTCAATCACGACAGACTGATGGCGCAGATCGCCAAGCGCGTCGAGGACAAGCGGCTGTTGAAACTGATCCGGACGTTCCTGAACGCCGGGGTGATGGAAAACGGGCTGATCAGCCCAAGCGTGGAAGGGATCCCCAAGGAGGACCTCTTTCGCCCCTGCTCAGCA
>CAWCRW010000003.1:0-237475 GCA_963798035.1 uncultured Acidobacteriaceae bacterium
TTACCGGGAAACAACCACTCCTTCGGCTTGCGCCGGAGGCCGCGCCAATAAGTGCGCAACTCTTCGAGCAGCTTCGGGCTGAGCATGACATCGCGATCCTTGCCGCCCTTGCCTTCGCGGATATGAACGACCATCCGCTTGCTGTCGATGTCGCTGACCTTGAGATGGGCCGCTTCCGCGCGACGTGCACCGGTGGCATACATCGTCATCAGCAGGACGCGATGAAAGGGGGAGTCCGCCGCCTCAATCAGTTGCGCGACTTCTTCCTGACTGAGCACCCCTGGAAGATGACGTACCTTCTTCGGATAG
This sequence comes from uncultured Acidobacteriaceae bacterium, assembly GCA_963798035.1. Classification (GTDB taxonomy): domain Bacteria; phylum Acidobacteriota; class Terriglobia; order Terriglobales; family Acidobacteriaceae; genus Telmatobacter. The sequence continues at coordinate 310 of CAWCRW010000003.1, forward strand.
GGCGTCTCGGCGATGCTCCAGTTGCGCTTCAACACGTGGATATAGAAGAACCGAAGAGACGACAACCGCACAATTACCGTGTTCGGGCTGTACTTCAACTTGGTGAACAGCATCGCCTGATACTTGCGAATGTCTTCAGGACCAAGTTGATCGGGCGGACGGCGAAAGTACCGGCTGAAGTGCGTCACGCCGTGCAGGTAGGTGCGGATGGTCGTCGTAGCGAAGTTGCGACGTTGCAACTCCTCAAGCATGAGCTGACGTAGATGGTTCACAGAGAATCCTCCTTCTCTGCGAATCAAGCTACCCCGGCAGCCGCAAATGCCGGCTCAGCCGTACGCGAATGCGTCCGCCGCCGCAGCGGCTTCGTTGTGCGCCGGGCATGTTCAACAGCTAGGAGGTGCAAGTCCTCTACCCGACCTGATGGAGGTAAGGGTTAGCAATGACGCAAGGGCTACCGCCGCGAGGCGGGGTCTGAAGGAAGCGTGGAGCAAATGCGCGAGTCGATGGACAAGAACCGGATACAAGGCGTGAGCGTAGGGCGAGCGGGCAACTTACTGCGAAGCCCATATCCATCAAGTACGCGGAGCGTAGATCCGGCGACTGTGCGCAGAAGGCGATTGAACTTACCCCGGGAGATCTGCTTCGTGTCGCTTCGGCGACTGAGGCTTGCCGCGAGGCATCCTGACCGCGGAGCAGAAGTCAGCAGAGGGCATATTAGGCCATGACGTCGGCAAGGCTAATGAGGCACTCCAGAGCCGAAAGGTGGAGTCAACAGATAGGCTGAGCCGGTAACGGTGGTTGAAGGCCCGAACGAGAGGAAAGGCAAGTAGGACATGAGTCTCAACAACGACATGCGGCAGAACATCCAGAGAAATCTGGACTTCTCTTCTTCGCCAACGGGTGAAGCCCAGAGTGTGGGAAGGGAAGGGTCCGAATCGTTGAGGACGACGAATGTGCCCGAAAGCCCAGCTAGTACAGATCGAATGATGGAGGAGATCGTTGAACGAGAGAACTTGAAGGAAGCATTACGACGGGTCAAGGCTAATAAAGGTGCTCCGGGCGTTGACGGAATGACGGTCGACCAACTCGGTGACTGCCTTAAACAGCACTGGCCAGCCATCCGGGAACAACTGCTAAGCGGAACGTACAGACCAAAGCCGGTGAAGCGGGTAGAGATACCGAAGCCGGACGGTGGAGTGCGCAAGCTGGGCATTCCGACGGTGCTGGATCGTTTCATCCAGCAAGCGGTCATGCAGGTTCTGCAACGGCGGTGGGACCCGGAGTTTTCCGATCACAGTTACGGTTTTCGACCGGGTAGATCGGCTCATCAGGCAGTGGCACAAGCGCAGCGGTATATTACCGAAGGCTGCGGCTGGTGCGTTGATCTCGACTTGGAGAAATTCTTCGATCGAGTCAATCACGACAGACTGATGGCGCAGATCGCCAAGCGCGTCGAGGACAAGCGGCTGTTGAAACTCATCCGGACGTTCCTGAACGCCGGGGTGATGGAAAACGGGCTGATCAGCCCAAGCGTGGAAGGGACTCCCCAAGGAGGACCTCTTTCGCCCCTGCTCAGCAATATCGTGCTCGACGAACTCGACCGCGAACTGGAGCGCCGGGGACACCGATACGTCCGCTACGCAGATGACTGCAACATCTATGTGCGCAGTGAACGTGCGGGTCAACGGGTGATGATGAGCATTACGCGCTTCATCACTCAGCGGCTCAAGCTCAAGGTAAATGAGACCAAGAGCGCGGTGGCGCGACCGCAGGAGCGAAAGTTCCTCGGGTTTAGTTTTACAAACGGCCCAGAGATCAGACGAGCGATTGCTCCGAAGGCTCTGGCGCGGTTCAAAGACAAAATCCGGGAGATCACGCGACAGGCCAAGGGCATAAGCATCGAGACGACAGTGAAGCGGCTTGCCACATATATGGTGGGATGGCGCGGCTACTTCGGCTTTTGCGAAACTCCCGAGGTGCTGATCGGCCTTATTCGTTGGGTGCGGCTCAGGCTGCGATGTGCACTATGGCGACAATGGAAAACTCCCCGCCGTCGCCGGGCTGCGTTGCTGCAACTGGGAGTCCGTACGCGTCTGGCCAGCAATACGGCAGGTAGTGGACGGGGTCCTTGGTACCTGGCTCGCTCCAAAGCTCTCTCAGTGGGAGCTTCAAATGCATACTTCCGTTCGCTCGGACTGCCTTCACTGTTCGAGAACTACTAGCCTAACTTCTCGAACCGCCGTGTACGGACCCGTTCGCACGGTGGTGTGGCAGGGGTCGGCAGGTGACTGCCGCCCCTATGCCGATCAAGTCGGCATGGCGACCGGAATCTGATCGGCGTTGCGTGGTTGGAGTATCGCAGTCGCAATGGGCGTTTACGAGGACCAATCCAGTTGTCTCTGTTCAGAGCGTCATCAGTGAGGATTTGGCTGGATAGCGCAAGTGCAGAATTGGAATGTAATTTGTCTGCAACGTCGCACCAAATCGCCCGTGCCGTCCGCATTGCGCAATCGAGCTGCGGTTACGCGTGATGCGAAGGGTTTTGCACTTCAGAGTTCGCATCATCCGGTAGGAACTGCGGGAGCCCGAAGTGCTGAAAGAGTTGGGGATCTAAAAACAGAGTGATTGCGGAAATCTCTTCGCCCTCAAACGTGAGTACGTGAATAGAGTGCGAATTCCACCGTTTGTCTGTAGCGGAGAATTCATAAATGGCAAAAGCCGGCTGCCCGTTCGCGGATGTCGGCACCAAATGGAGGCCACCGCAGGTCTTCCATGCCGCGGCAAAGAATGTCCCGATGGTCTCGCGTCCGATGAACCACTGCAGCCACGGCGGCATGATGGCAGTTGCATCTTCCTTGAGTACAGCCACGAAACCGTCGACGTCGTGCCCTTCCCAAGCCTGCAGATAGCGGACGAGGAGCTTTTGCTGCGCGGGAGTTGGCTGGGATTCGAGCGGCGGCCGGCGGTCAGAGTAGCGATTGGAGAGCGTCTCACGCGCTCGCTGCAAGGCGCTGTTGATGGATGCGGTAGAACCGTCGAGCAGAGAAGCTGCTTCAGCAGACGGCCAGCCGAGGACATCGCAAAGCATGAGCGCAGCGCGTTGGCGCGGCGGCAACTGCTGAATGGCGGCGACAAAGGCGAGTTGCACAGACTCCCGCGCAGTGAAGCGGGCCTCCGGATTTAGCGAGGCGTCGGCGAAACCTTCAAGGTTTGCGTCTGGATACGGTTCGAGCCACGGCACGTCGAGCGCAGGGCCGCCTTCCATCTTCGGCGGGCTGGCAGGGCCTAGCTGATCGGGAAGATATCGCTGCTGATGCTTGCGGGATTCGAGCGCATTGAGACAGGCGTTGGTGGCGATGCGGTAGAGCCAGGCGCGAAAAGCCCCGCGCTCGTCGAAGCTCGAGGACTCGAAGCTGGAAAAGCTGCGCCAGGCCCGCAGATAGGTTTCCTGCACAAGGTCGTCGGCTTCGTGCAGGGAGCCAAGCATGCGGTAGCAATGCAATTTGATTTCGCGGCGAAACGGCTCGGCGAGTTGCTCGAAGGCCTGGTCTTCTCCGAGATTGGCAGGTTCGAACGCCATTGGGTTCGATTGTAGTCTTTTGGCCCAAGATCGAGGTGCCGGTGGGCGCGGCTCAGCACCTACTGGTTTTCAAGTGAGTTGAACGCTCTTGGTTGCTGCGCTCATTCGCAGTTACATTTTTTCTCTTCTGCCTCGCGCCTGCGAATGGCGGCGCCTGCTGGGTCGATGGTGACATCGATCCACTGCGGGTCCGGCGCGGTCTCGGGGTCGTAATTGTCATGCCAGTTCCACCACTTGTACGGCAGGGTCTGCGGGTAACCCTCCGGCGAGTCCTCCCAGGTCTCCTGGCGGCCGAGCGCTGTCATGTCGAGGTAGCTCCATGTGCTGCCCATCGCCTCGTCGCCGCGGCTGTTGATGAAGTATGTGCGGAACACCTTGTCGCCGTCGTGGATGAATGCATTGTGGCCGTGCCACTGGTCCACGCCGAAGTCCACGTCGAAGCTGTCGGTCATGGTGTACCAGGGCATCTCCCAGCCCATGCGCGCTTTGAGGCGCGCGATGTCCGCCTGCGGTGCGCGCGAGGCCCAGGCGAGGGTGGTGTCGCGGGCGTTCAGATGGGACAAATGAGAGACCTGGTCGGCGCCAAGTGAACAGCCACGGCAGGCGTGGTCAGGCCAGCCGAAGACTCCCGGCTCGAAGAAAGCGCGATAGACGATCAACTGCCGGCGGCCCTCAAATAAATCGAGCAGGCTTGCCCTGCCGTTGGGTCCGTCGAACTGGTATTTCTTGCCGACGGCCGTCCACGGCATACGGCGGCGTTCGGCGGCCATCGCGTCACGGGCGTGCATCATGGCCTTCTCTTTCACCAGAAGCTGCTGGCGCGCGGCTTCCCACTCCTGTTGCGACACGATCGGGGGTGTGTTTATCGCGAGTATCTCATTCACGTTTTCCATCTCACTCTCCATGTTGGTTGCCATCTTAGTCCTCCTTTGTATTCTGAAACAGACCGGGTCGATTCGTTGGGAAAAAACTCTTGACCTTGCCAATGCATACCGCCAGAACTCCTCCCGTGGATCCGGCTCCGGCGACCATTGCTGCTGCGTTTGCGATGCATACTGGGCACATATAACCCTCCTCTGAACTTGTCCCCTATTTTCCGTTTGATGCCCGAGAAGAGGTTTTGCCGGCTCGCTCTAAAGCTCTTTTGCACTTTCCTTCGGGTTAGGCGAGCCCTTGCCGGTCGCGATCAGGCTCTTCAAACTGCCACAAATGTACGAGCCCCAGGCGTCGGAACAAACGTTGTAGCACTCGTAGGCAGGGACAAGGCCCTTGTGCGTGAAGTGGATCTCGGTCTTGTCGCCATCTTTCGCGATGTCGAAAACAACCTTCGTGCCCTTCCACTCAGTTTTGTCTTCGGTGAAACTGAAGTGGTTGTCGGTCACGAGCCAGGCGACCCGCTTGCCGGGTATGCGTTCCACGAGCTTCATGGTGCATGTGTGCAGATTCTTGTAGTGGTACCTGAACTCGTCGCCAACCTTGGCGGTACTGCCTTCGATCTCTTCTGACCACCATCCGCGAACGTTCCGGATGACCTCGACGGCTTCTTTCGGCGATTGGTCGACCGAAATGGTTGCGGTGTAGTTTTGGTTCGACATGGCTCCCCCTCATTTTTGAAGATCAGGTTGAGTGATTGCCTTACGCCGACGCATGAACGCGAGGGTATTCTCATTTGCTGAATTAGGCGAATGCGTCGGGCTGATTTTTGCCTGTTGTGATCAGATTGCGAAGATTGCCGTCGACGAGCGCTCCCCAGGCGCCGGAGCAACCTCCGTAGCACTCGAATGCCGGGACCAGGCCCACATGCGTAAAGCGGAGCTCGGTCTTGCCGTTCTGCCTGGCGATTTCAAAGACAATGTCCGTACCGATCCATTCGGTCTTTTCTTTGACAAAGGTCAGCTCGGCGCCCGTAACATGCCACACAACCTTCTTGCCGGGAACGAACTCCGTCAGTTGTTGTGTTGTCTTGTGCATGTTCTTGTAGCAGTAGGTGAATTCGGCGCCAAGTTTGTTCGTTTCGCCCGAGAATTCTCCCGACCACCAGCCGCGAACGTTGTTGATTGCGTTGAAAACTTCTTCGGGAGATTGGTCAACCGTGAATGATGTTGTGAAGTCCTGCTGTTTCATGACTTGCTCCTCCGTTTTTTGTTGAATGCAAGGGTTGAGTGACGCGCGGCTCTATTACAGAGCCGCCGCGCCTTGCGGCACAAAGCCTGCGTACTGGCGCTCAAACTCCTTGGCAATACCATTGCGCCATCCCTCCGCTATCGATTGGGACATTGAATCGGGGAAGATATCCTCTTCACCGTTTTGCAATCCATCGAAGATGCCCTGCGCAACGGACTCGGGAGATGCCTTCGGTATCTCGAAGCCGCGCGTCATGTCGGTGTCGACGGGCCCCAGGAAGACGCCATGCACCTTGACGCCCTCACTTGCCAGCAAGGCCCTCAGGGACTGCGTCATGCTCAATGCGGCCGCCTTCGAAATGGCGTAGCTGGGCGTAAGCGGCAACGGCGCAAGCGCCATCAGCGACAGGTTGTTGACGATGGCTCCCTTGGAACGCTTGAGCATGGGGAGGAACGCCCGTGAAACTTTGTACATGCCAAAGAAATTGACGGCGAGGGTTTGCTCGATGACGGCCGGATCGCTCAGATCGTCATAGGGCGCGATTCCGGAGTTGTTGATGAGGATGTCGAGACTGCCCACTTGGCGGACTGCCTGTTCGATCTGCTCGGCGTTGGTCACGTCGAGCATCAGGGGCGTTATGCGTTCGTCGGCGATGTCGAGTGCTCCGCGAGTTCCTGCGTACACCCTCTTGGCTCCGCGCTGCAAGGCTTCGTTGACGAGGGCGCGGCCGATGCCGCGATTGGCGCCCGTAATCAAGACTGTTTTGTGTGCGATGTTCATGATCATCTCCTTTTGGAGGCTGGCAATAGCTTGCCCGTTTTGCCTCTCTACTGGGTAAAACCGGCGGGAGGGCAAAAACTCATCGGTGCCCGGAGAGATTTTCTCTTTTGTGTGGATTTCTTATCAGACAATTGCCAGATCTGCCGTGATTTCAATAATATCCAGATTGATTTATGAATCAGATCGACCGTCAAACTACTGCCAACATTGCGAATAGCCACCTGAAACCATTGCAACTCCTCGTTACAAATGACCTCACCGGGGCCGTATGCCCCTTAATAATGCTGCTGTTCGAGTGAGATCCGGTACCGGGTGACAACGGCCTTGTTGAAGGCTAGCCTTGGTTCCGAACAGTACCACTCGATGAATTCTCTGATCGCATGGTCGTAGGTCCGCTGAGAACTTGGCGAAGTCAGGCTGCTCGAACGGCACTTTTCGACAGCTCAAGATCAGGAAGCTTGAGGACGGACTTTGGTGCTCTCTTAAGCTTCATCTTGCTGTTCGCCATTAAAACGGCCTCCAAAAGCCGAGGCAAATAGCATGATCCTAGTATCAATCTCGTACCTACGGCGCTTGCAGGGACCTATGCGAAAAAACAGGCATATATGATTTCTGCATGTCGCGAGTAATGCCGCTATCCGATTTTAGAGTCGACGCCGCGGGCTCTTGAAAAGTGATTTCGCATTCACGCCTACACGCGATCCGAGACCGACCGACAAGATCGGAAAAGATGCATAAAATCGGACGCTTTAAGGGAGCCCAAAGCGCCGCGTCAGCATCGCCACGACCGGCGACCAACTGCAGGCGAATCAATGTCTGGATGAAATTGGAGGCGGATAGGCGGCTATCTGCGAGGTGTAGCCAACATCATCAGGATAAAAAGAAGGATAGGGACCGCCGCCAGGACGACATATAGCAAGATGTTCTTGCTCCAGACCGCAGTCTTTCTATTCTGGCTGCGAGACCGAGCGTCTTCGACAACGACATCCTGAAGGTGAGTGAGGTCGTGGGCGAAGTCGCGCGCACTGGCGTAGCGATGGGAAGGCGCAGGTTCCAAAGCACGGTAGATCACTTGCTGCATCTGCGGGGTAATGGAGGGTTCGATCTTACGCGGCGATGAAGGCTCCTTAACCAATCGCGCGTTGATATGCGCCAAAGAATGGTCGGAGCCGAATGGGAGCCTGCCGGTAAGCATTTCATAGAGGATTACGCCGATGGAATAGACGTCGCTGCGAGCATCGCAACGAAGTCCCCTGATCTCTTCAGGCGAAGCGTAGCTGACCGTCTGTAGTTCCCGAGTCAAGTTGGTGAAGGTGATGCGATTGGCCGCAACCTGCGAGGCGAGGCCAAAGTTAATGAGCTTGACGTGGTCGTTGCTGTCGACCATGATATGCCCGGGTCGCAAATCTCGATGGACGACACCGTGCGAATTGATATATGCGACCGCCTCGCAAATGCCGATGGCTATATGGGTGGCGCGTTCCGGGGGAAGCTTACCTTGCTCGACAAGGATCTTCTGGAGTGAACGGCCGTTGATCCACTCCATGACGATGTAGTCCCGGCTGTGGTGCTCGCCGGGTAGAACCTTCATGACGCCTGGGTGATTCAGCTTCTGGCCGATTTCCTGTTCGCGGCGGAATCGTTCGTAAAAGACAGGATCCAATTCCAATTCAACATGTGGCACTTTGATGGCAACTACTGTGCCATTCTTCAGATCGACACCCCGAAAGATCGATGCATGGCTGCCGGTGGCAATAAGCTCATCGAAGCGATAGTGGTCGAGTTGGTCGCCAACAGATATCTCTTTCATACATTGGGTCACTCAGCGGTAGTCCCGCAGTTATCAATACTCAGACACATATATTTGGGAAAGACTGGAAAGTTCGCACCAATCATTCGCTTACGCTCCTTGGCCGAGTCTTCACAATAAATCCACCTTGGTGATACCTCTCGACTACCGACCCAATCCAGAGCGATTTGAAGCATTGGCGGGCGACTGAAGAAGCGCTTCATACACTGCGAGTTCCTCATCTTCAACGTCCTGTGCGCACTTAATGTGAAATGCTCCGCGCAAAGCGAGTGGTGTGAGTAGCGTTGTAAAGAGGACAACGGAAACCATGACTGCTACTTCCGGCTCTCCAAATGCGCCGGAAGCAGCGCCCATCGCGGTTACGATCAAACCGACCTCGCCGCGAGAGACCATGCCGCAGCCGACGCGAAAGCTTCGAACCAGCCCCATGCCGCGCGCCAGGGCAGCCACGCCGCATCCCAGCAATTTGCTGACGACCGCGATCAAGAAGATAGCCCCCAGCAGCATCCAATGTCCACCGAGAGAGCGGAAATTACTCGAGAGCCCGATAGAAACAAAGAACAGAGGAATCAGAAGGCCGTGTCCAATGGCGTAAAAGGTACGCTCAATATCGGCTTTGCATTCGGACCCTGCGAAGACATATCCAAGCAGGTAGGCACCGGTGATCCCCGCTACGCTTCCCAGCCATTCGGCTGCGATGGCGTAAACCAGAACCAGGGCCAGAACGCAGCTGGTAACGGACTCATTGGCCGAAAGCCTTCGCAACTGCAGGATCAGCGGATCGAGCCAGCGCTTTGCCGCGCCATATGAAATCGTAAAAAAGATGGCTACGCAAGCCGCGATGAGCGACATTTGAACCAACAGCGGATGCTGCGCCGCTGCGTCTGAATGCAGTCTCAACCAATTGGAGGCCAAGGCAGCCAAGCCAAAAGAATCGCTTGTGCCAGTTGTCGTGGACGCCGCAAGGAACGCAAGGACAAACAGGCCCATAACGTCGTCGATAACCGCAGCGCCGAGAATGACCGAGGCCTCGGGCGACGACATCTTTCCAGCGTCCATCAGAGTTCTGGCTGAAATGGAAACGCTGGTAGCCGTCAATGCGCCACCCAGGAAGAGCGCGCTGTTCCAGGGCAGGCCGAGAGCATGCGCTGCGCCCGCTCCCAGGAAGAAGGGCCAGATGACCCCTGACAAAGCCACGAGGAATGCGGTGACGCTCGCCTCGCGCATCCGTTCGATATCGGTTTCCAGGCCGGCAATGAACATCAGAACCAGGCCGCCGATCTGCGCCAGCATCAAGAACGACTTTGCAGCTTGTCCTCCCTGAAAAAGGCCGGCATGCATCAGATCGAATGCGCCTGGACCGGCGACTACACCCACCAGAAGTTCCCCTAGAATTGCAGGAATGCCGAAGCGCGTGCAGAGGGAAGCCGCAAGCTTGCTTGCAGGGAGAAGTATGGCGATCAGAAGCGCCAATTGCAGCGTTGCGGGCATCCCGTCCTACTTGGCAGGGGCCAGAACGGGTTGGGAGTCCTGCTGTCGGGATTTTCGGCTGCGGGGAGTCAGACGTGAGCGCAGAGTTTTGAATCCTCCACGTTCGATTCCTTCCCTGCGCATCGTGCGAATCGTGGTCGCCTGACGGCGAGCCAGATCGGATTGCACATCGTTGCTCGCGAGTTCGGCTGCCTTCTGCGTATGTTCGGCGGCCTGATCGCAAATGCGCAGGCGCATGAGCAACTCTCCAAACTTGAGCCTGGCAATGAAGCTATCCGGCGCCTGTTTAACGGCCTCCCGCATTTGTTCCATGGCTTCCTGCGCCTGCAGATCGACACAAAGTGCCATCCCCAGCATCACTCTGACTTCAGATACTTGGGGCGCCAATTCGACTGCCTCTCGGAGACGAGCGATCAAGCGATGGCGCTCGTTAGGTTGCAGTACGCGTGGATCGCGGAACATTCGTTGCAGCTGTTCAGAGGCGTCTTGGCCCAGCACAGCGGGAAGAGTCAAATGGGAGGAGGGTGCAGGGGCGAGAAATAATTTTTCGCCGTCAACTTCAGCGGAATCGTGCAGCATTTTCATTTTGGAGAGCTCCATCGAAATAGAACATTAGCTAAAAAAGTCGTGCAGCAAGGCCATGGCAGATAACCGAACCTTGCTGCACTAGGAAAAAGAGTAAAGCGACCTAGGCCACCGCAACCCGATCGGCAGCCTGGATGAAATCAGGTTCCGGTCGAAACACGAATTCCGGATAACCGAGTTGGCCCATCTCTGGAAGGTCGAGGCCGGCAACTTCGGTTTCGATGGAAACGCGTTGTCCCAGAATGATGTCGAGACTCCAGTTCAGCACAAAGCTGAATGTGAACACGAAGCCGACCAGCGTCGCGATGCCAACGATTTGCGCCACGAGTTGGCTGGCATCTCCATAGAACAATCCAGTGACGGAGCCGGTAACGCCGTTCCATGCGCCACCATAGTTGCTAGTGCCGTCGGCAAACAAGCCAACTGAGAACACACCCCACAGGCCGCAGGTGCCGTGCACCGAGATGGCGCCGACTGGGTCGTCGACTTTGAGGAAGTTCTCAACAAAGACGACGCTGAAGCAGACCAGAATGCCTGCGATAAAGCCGATAATGGCGGCGCCCGAGGTGCTGACGAAACCGCTGGGCGCGGTGATTGCGACCAAGCCTGCCAGCAGCCCATTCCCGCTCATCGAAGCGTCCGGTTTGCCCTTCATTGCCCACATGTAGAGCAGCGCGCCGAAAGTGCCGGTGCAACCAGCCAGCATGGTATCGACGGCAATAGAGCCGATGCGCAGGTTGCCGGCGGCGGATGCGCCAAGGGTGCTACCGGGATTGAACCCGAACCACCCGAAGGCCAGAATGAAGCATCCGATAAGCACCGCGGAGATGTCGTGGCCGATGATCGCGTTACTCGATCCGTCGCGGTTGAACTTGCCGATGCGGGGACCGACGATCATCGCAACTGCCAGAGCCGTCATTCCGCCAACCGCATGAACAACGCCCGATCCAGCAAAGTCGCAGTAGCCCTTTCCGAGCCCCAGGTTGACGCCCATTTGCGAAAGCCAGCCGCCGCCCCAGGCCCAGTTGGCGAAGAGCGGATAGGTAAATGCGCCCATCAGTACGGACGAAACCGCAAAGGCGAGGAACTTCCAGCGTTCTGCGGCGGCGCCGGTCACAATGGTGAGGGCCGTATCCATGAAGACCATCTGGAACAGGAAGAGGACCATGACGCCGACGTCATAGGTGTGCCCGGCCAGGAACATGCCGCACTGCCCGAAGATGCCCCAATGGGTGCCGAACAGAGTGATCGGATATTCGCTGGCGAGCGATTGCAAGCCGCCCAGGTTGCCGTTGCCGGCAGCGCCGCCCATCTGGATAGCGAAGCCAATGATCCAGTAAGCGAACAACCCGCACGTATACACAAAAAAGTTCATCATGTAAGTGTGGTTCGCATTCTTCACACGACATAGACCTGCTTCAACCATCGCGAAACCGGCCTGCATGAACATGACCAGGAAGCCGGTGACCAGGGTCCACACGAAGTTGATCGCAATTTTGTTCTGGCCCACTTGATTGCCGACGTCGCCCAGGGTGAGGCCGGTCTTGGCATCGCCGACGGGCACGTCGCTGACGGTGCCTGTAAGTGTGCCTCCGGGATCGCCATTCGCGAGGGTTGAGGTGGTGGGTGCCGCTGCAAGAGCGCCCTTCAACTCGGCGGCTGACGCGGATGGTGCAGCGTCAGCCCGAGCCACGGTTGCTGCACCTGCCATGAGTACGATTGCCAGGGCGCAAGTCCAAGCTGCAAAGCGTGCAATTCTCATCAGATTTCGCTCCATGAGTGGGTTGAAGATCGCAGAGGTCTATTGGGGAAGAGCAATCAAGCTTTCCAAATGGCGTTCTTGCTGACGGCTGGCGCAAGAACGAAGAAGATTCCAGCAAGTGAGATAGCCAGACCCAGAACCGATGTCACCATTCGCACACCGACACTGGCTGTCAGGTGCAATGCGAGGAGAACGAACAGCCAGCCTGCCAGGACTACCGCTACGCCGATCAGCTTCGTCACCGCAGGTTGTGGGCCGATCCCGGTCTTGCCTTCGAGAGGCTTGATTTTGAGGAATCCCCAAAGAGCTACGACGACGGCAACCGCGCCGAGTAGGAGCGCCACCTTGCCCGTGCCCGATGAAAAAAATGCGATTCCGGCGCAGACTGCCGTCAGCCCTGCCATGAATAGCGTGAAATCTTTGCCTTGCGATTTTGTTGCCGCCATTACTGCCCTCCTTGATTCAAGTTTGGAATCCGAATTTCGATTGCGTTTCCTGAACAGACCCAGCAACTAACCCACTCTTGACCGCCAAGTCTTGCTGAATTGCAAACAGCTCGGACCGCCGGCCACGGAAGATCATGAACAGCGGAGCGATACGGCGGTAAGGGTTTCCATCTCGCCCGCCTTCAAAGTAAAGTTGAAGCCGCAAAGCTTGGCCCGCATGGCAACCGAGGCAACGCGCTCAAAAACATCGTTGTTTCGATTCACTTTGCCAGTCATCACCAGTTCCAGACGATGTTCACCGTCGGCGCGGAACATGCGCAGTTCGGCATTGATCACGGCCGGAAACGACGCAAAAATAACTTCGCGCAAACTCATCGCATCTCGCAGCGCCTGGAGCGTCTGGTTCTCCCTGGCCATATGCTCGGGAAGGTCTTTGTCCCACGGATCGGATGGACGTATCAGCCAGTCGCATTCCACCGAGTCTCCTTTCCACTCGAACCGCAACACCAGCAATGGTTCTCGAGACAGGGAGCCGAAACGTAGTCTTTTTCGTACTTTGCCTAGAAAGTCTGCGGCATGCAGCAACACTTTCATGAGCGGCGCAGAACCTCCCGCAAGGGATTTTGCGATTGCTTTTTTTGCGGCGAAGAGTTTTGCGACGGCAAAGCCATAAAGACAATGAACTGCAACAGAACGGTAAGTTCCGCGACCATCGGGGCCCCGTGCTGCAAACGAACCAGGAGCAAAAGCACGACCATGGAGCACCATTGCCAACGCGAAACTCTTAGTCGCTCAATCCGATCGGTAAGGACGAAGAGTCTCCTTGGCGCAAGCCCACGAATATCGGAAGACCCGGAGCGCGCACGAAAGCACGCGATTGCGAAGAATGCTGAGAGCAGAAACTTCAACCAAAAGTGCCTGAGTGTTCATGTTTCCTCCGGCCGATCGATTTGAACGTGAGCGGCTATTTGTAGATAACCCGCGCGCAGGTCGGCGCAGGAAGACTGCCTCGATCATGCGGTCAATGTTTGAAGCAGTTTCAAGGACAAGAGCGTAGCCGGACTAAGCAACCGCGTGGCTGCGATACACCAACAGGCCTTGGATCGCGACAGTTGTCGAGCTGATGTGAACGAAGGTTAGAACTCGCGAGAGGAGAATTCAATCTATACCTTGGTATAGTCAAAGGAGCTCGAAATAAAGATCGTATGAGGGTTAGGTCGCACGATCACAAATGCGGTCTGACCCGCTCGCACATCTTTACGAGGTCTGCAAGCGAGCCTGCACGCATTTTTTCCATCACCTGACGCCGATGCATCTTGACGGTAATCTCGCTTAAATTCAATTCGCCGGCGATTTGCTTGTTTAAAAGTCCAGCAGTTACCATCGCCATTACTTCGCACTCGCGCGCGGTCAAAGATTCGATGCGCACACGGATGGAATGAACAACTGAATCCTCCAAACGGCGCACCCGGTCGGACGCGAATGCCTGCTCGACTGCATGCAGCAATTCTTCCTTTTGAAAAGGCTTCGTGAGGAACTCCACCGCGCCCGCCTTCATCACCTTGCGCACCATCGGAATATCTCCATGCGCGGTCATAAAGATTACCGGAATTTTATTTCCCGACTTCTGCAATCGCTCCTGGAACTCAACGCCGCCTATTCCGGGCAGCCGTGCGTCTAAAAGCAGGCAGCCCGCCATGGCACTCGACCACTGAGCGCTAAATCCCTCCGCGGTGGCATAGCTCTTTGCGTTGATTCCCACCGCTTCTAGTAGGTTGGAAACTCCCTCGCGAATTGATTCATCGTCGTCAACGATGAAGACTGTTTCCCCTTCGTCCCGCGATGTGTCAGGCTTTTCCGTCATGATTGCGACCGAACTGTGAATTGTAAGGTGGCGCCGCCCCTTACCGAGTTTGCCGCCCAAATCTTCCCATCGTGGGCTTCGATAATGCCGCGGCTGATGGCCAGTCCCATCCCTATTCCCTGCGGCTTGGTGCTGAAGAAAGGTTCGAACATCCTTGCCGCTATCTCGGGAGCAATGCCCGGACCATGGTCCTCCACCGCAACAAGGATTTCGTCGCCGCCACGCTTGTCTGTTCGTATGATGAGTTCGCGCGGTTTGGCAACCTGCATCATGGCGTCCATCCCGTTCATGGCTAGATTCAGGATCACCTGTTGGATCTGCACCGGGTCCATCTCCAGTTGCGGGAGATCGTGCGCCAGCAGGAGACGAATAGAAACATCTTTCCGGATCGCCTCGTCCCGCAATAGACGCGCTAATTCCTGGATGAGCCGATTCATGCTGGTCGATTCGCGCACCTGTACATCTTTCCCAAACAGGGCGCGCACACGGCTAACGACAACGCTGGCTCTCGTGCTTTCCTGGATGATTTTCTCCGCAGTCGCCGAGGCCTTTTCAAGGTTTGCGGGTTTAGCCTGCAGCCATTCCCTGCATGCGTACGCATGCGTCACAACAGCCGTCATGGGCTGGTTGAGTTCGTGCGCGATGGATGCAGCCATCTCCGCCATGCTCAAGGAACGCTGCAGGCGCGCAAGATCGTCCTGCGCCTGGACAAGATTTTGTTGTGCCTTGTGCTGCTGTTGAATGTCGATGTGTATACCGTACCAGCGCGCGATCTGGCCGTCTTCCGAACGCTGCGGAATGCTTCGTACCAGAAACCAACGATAACCACCGTCCGCGGCCCGTACTCGTGTCTCGATCTCGAACCTTTCGCCACTTTTCAGAGTCGTCTGCCAACCCTGCCGAAAGAGAGGCTTGTCCTCAGGATGGATCACATTGAAGAATTCTTCTCCTATCAACTCCTCTGTTTGCTGGCCTAGGAAGTCACATAAGGCGTGGTTGCAGTATTCAATGGAACCCGCAAGGTCAGTGCGCCATATCTGCTGAGGAATGGCTTCGGTGAGTATGCGCAGTTGGCGTTCGCTCTCCTTGATCTCGAGGTTGGATCGCTGCAATTCTGCGGTTCGTTCCCGCACCTTGGATTCAAGCTGATCGCGGGCAACCCGGATTGCATTTTCGGCTCGCTTCCTCGACGAACTCACGACGGTGATGGCAATGGAGCACACAATGAACGCCGCGAAGAAGCTCTGTGATTCCTTGGCCACGTACATCGAATACAACGGAGGAACGAAGAAATAGGTGACGATGACGGACGAGAGAGCGACCGCGATGAAGCCGGCGATGATTCCACCAAACCAGGCGCTACCCATGATCGCGCCGAAGAAAAGAAAGACGAACGGATAAGCGATGAGACGCTGAAGGGGCATCGTCCAGAGGAACGCCATGAACACAAAAAAACTCGCGATTACGCACGGCCGCAGTGCATATTCCATGGGCCAGTTGGAGAGCCGGATTTCATTTGTGGCCATCATGGTCGCATCATAAACTGAATCAGCCGGATTGCATGAGGATCGTGAGGAAACGACCGCGACGCTTTGCTGTTTCTAGACAAAATGAAAATCTGGGTAGACAGTCGTCAAGAGTCCAACATTTTCGCGAAGCCTTTAAAAGACGCCTTGTTTGGTGCCTGCTGATTTTTTCTATGAGTGGCAGAAAATCGATGCGAAGACGAAACAACCTCGGGCGATCTTCGAGTATCGAAAGAGCCAAGTTCTCCCCTCTGTGCTCCAATCTTTCCCGAAATTGATGTAGTCCAATTCGTAGCGGCGAAGCACTCCGGAACACTTTAGAACCTCAACCTTCGAAAGCATGACCGCAACATATTCAAATCAAAACACTTAGATCATGGATTTTCAATAAGCCGCTTGACTTGGTTCGGGACTAGGGGGTCGGGCCGTGGATTAGTAATGAAATGTCGGCCAGCATCATGGGATTTTGGGAAGGAGTCTGGGATCGAAATCGCCGTCGCCATGCCATTTTTCAAGAGTAATCCTGGCAATCACGCATAGTCGGCGGTCAATGAGGGGTTTGCCCTGTTGGCGGCAGATTGTATTCGAACTGCGGATCGCTCGACGCTACCGGATTAACAATACGTTTCGAGTGCTAGGTTACGTTCACTTCGAGAAAGATTGCGCAGAGCCGACTCGCTGTTGCAGCCAAAAGTCTGCGGACAAGCCTGCCCGATCCGGCGAGACCGCGCCCCGCGGGCAGCATCGTTTTCTGCCGACAGCCCTGGCCCTCTATGATGAATCCAAGCTTTGGCCAGCAGGAGCGACCCCTCGCAAAGAGATGGGCATTTGGAAAACAGTCCGAAAGCTCTGCGTCATCTGGGTACTGATCATGCCGCTTTGTGTCCTTGCCCGCGCGCAGCAGCACAATGGTTCAATCCCAGAGGGCCTCGTTTGGCTGACGGGTGGGTGGCGTTACCAGGCCGGTGACAATATCGCGTGGGCCGCGCCCACATTCGACGATGCGAGTTGGGAAAACCATTCGCCCCAGCAACAGACCGATTCCTGTGTGCGCGGTTGCTGGTATCGCCTGCACATGGAGCTTCCAGGGAATCGTGATACGTCCCTCGCTCTGTTATTGATTGGGCAAAGTGGTGTGTTTGAAACTTACATCGACGGCCAGCGCGCGGGCCAGGCGCACTTTGAGCCTTGGTGGCAGGTTCGAGAACCGGTCGGATTTGTTCTGCCTTTGCCCACAGATCGGCGCTCGGTGCTTCTAGCGATCCGAGTTCGCCCACCACGTGTCGCTTTTGATGCAAAGGAAGCAGCGTTCGTGCGAGCCGCTGTCGGCGGTCAACAGTCCATTGAGGACGCGTCGGACTTCCATCATCTACGCCAGGTCACCCGGTTCCTTCCCTCCGGTGCGATCAACGTCACCATCGTCTTTGCCGGGATTGCGCTCTTGCTGATCTTTGCTCTGCAGCAGCGCCAGCGCGAGTATCTCTGGCTGGGGCTTTACCTGATCATCCTTGGCAGTTCCAGCGGCATCTACACGGCTTCGATCTACGCCATTGTTCCGGGCGATGCAAACGAGATTTACGCCGACCCGGCCATCTACCTCGGAATGCTTGCTGAAACCGAGTTCACATTCGCTTTCATTGGCCGCAGACCGAACCGACTGTGGCGGGTTTACGAGGCTTTCCTGCTCATCGGCCCGATGCTCTCGATCCTTTGCAGTACGGGATTGATCGCGAATGCTTTTTACTTTGCATTCGAATCGGCCGCCCTTGTTCCCGCCGCGCTGGCCATTCCGATTCTGCTTTTTTTCTGGTACAGGC
This sequence comes from uncultured Acidobacteriaceae bacterium, assembly GCA_963798035.1. GTDB lineage: Bacteria > Acidobacteriota > Terriglobia > Terriglobales > Acidobacteriaceae > Telmatobacter. Next base: position 18,095 of record CAWCRW010000003.1, read on the forward strand.
GCGGCAACGCCGAAGCTCGCTGGCTGATTCTGCCCAGCCTCGCGCCTGCGGCTGGAATGGCTATCACCAATACTCCCCAATTCGGCGGACTTTTGGGCTGGAACCTGGATTTCCTTTCCCGCCCTGTTCTGCTCTGGGGAGCCGCGCCGCTTTTTCCCCTCGATATTGCAAATGCGGTTTTCCTCCTCGCCATCGGAGGGGTGATGCTGAACCGCTTCACCACGCTTGACCGCGAAAAGGCCCGCGTCTCATTGGAGCTTGCCGCCGCACGCGAGATGCAGCGTCAGCTTGTGCCGGCAAGCCCACCGGAACTGTGCGATTGCCGTTTGGAGGCGGCGTACTTTCCTGCCGCAGAGGTCGGCGGCGATTTTTACCAAGTGCTTCCGCAGAGAGATGGTTCTTCAGTCCTCATTCTTGGCGACGTGAGCGGCAAGGGACTGAAAGCAGCCATGACTGGTGCGCTCGCCATCGGTTCGTTTCGGGCGCTGGCTTCAGAAGAGCTTTCGCCTGCCCAGTTGCTCACGCGCCTGAATGCGAGTCTGTATCGTGCGGGCGACGGAGGGTTCATTACTTGTCTTTGCGGGCAATTCTGGCCGGGTGGCCGGCTGGTTTTGGCGAATGCGGGTCACTTGTCACCCTATCGAAACGGAGAAGAGGTGCCGTTGGAGAGCGGGCTGCCTCTGGGCATTATCGCTGGTCTCGAATATACGGAGACCATCATCAGACTTGAACTGGGCGATACGTTCGTTATGCTTACCGACGGCGTAGTGGAAGCTCAATCGCATTCAGGAGAGTTGTTTGGCTTCGAGCGTACGCGAAATATCAGCGCTCAACCCGCCGCAAAGATCGCCGCCGCGGCACAGGCCTTCGGGCAAACCGATGACATTACAGTCTTGTGCATCACCTTCCCCAGCGGGCGAGAGGAGCTTCGCACCTGTTGTGGGCGTTCGATCTGACTCCGAACCGAGTAGCACCGTCTTTCTGCGATCGATGCAAAATCGCCAGCACGTTTCCAAACCATCCGGGTTTGGAAACGTGCTAAGGTCTGAATTCAACAACTGAGACCGAAGTGTTGTCGGTTAACCGGGAGAAATCTGCGAGTGTGTAACAGACTTCCCGGCAGGTCAAGTCGCGGGTGAATCGGACGATTGAAAGGAAACAACCCGCCATTGGTGCGCTTCACGGATGTAGACCTTGGTGAAGTGCCAATCGTCGGAGACTTTGTTCCCATTCAACGTGCGAGTGCGCAATAGATGGCCGGTGACCACGGCCGCGTCTCCGTACACGCGGATGTGCAGGTCCGAAGTCTCATAGCGCAGGAACTTCATGCGCCCGGATCGGGTGAACCCTAGAGCCTCAGCTCGTGTCATGACCGCCATGTGCGGAACAGCGACTTCCAGATCGTCAGCCCATAGGTGGCCGAGCGCCTCGGCGTCCCCAGCGACGTGAGCCTGGTTCCACACATCTTCGAGATGCGTTAGCTCGAGCGTGTCATCACCAGGCGGAGTCTGCGAAACGCTGCTTACAGGCAGGGCGAACGCCGCTATCAGGAACAATGCGACAGGGGCCATTGATCTCATTGTCGATTCTCCAAGTGTTTGAAGGAGATTAGCCGATCGCACACACGACCAGCAACGAGCGGCGATTATCCTCTCACGCAAGGCCACAAAGGGGCATCCTGACGGCCATTTCCTTCGGAATCGGGAAGTTTGAGTTGTCGACAGCTGGATGAGCGCAATCGCCATATCGCATTTCCAGGCGAACTCGTTCTAGAAACGTGATATGCCCTGTTAACCGGCCGATCGGTTCCCATTTTCATTCAGTGGTTGGCAGCTTTTTTATTTCGGCGAGTATCTTGATGAGGCGTTTGGATAGCCTGAGAAGGCGATTTCGGGGTTTTCCGTTTGGGAGAGAGCGACGGAACATCTCCATTACGTGTTGGGCGGCGAGCAAGGAATCGATGAGGCCATCGATTCCGGAGCGCAGAGGAGTGGGTGAGATTTTGGGCTGTGGAGCCAGATGCCGCGGTTGCGAGCGAGCCAGTTGGAACTCGCGCTGGAGATCGGTCAGGGTCACATCCACATAGCGCATGGTCATGCCCGGATCGGTGTGGCCGAGCAGTTTCATGACGGTGGCGAAGCCCACGCCGGCACGAAGCATTTCCGTTCCGTATGTGTGGCGCAACTGATGCGGGACGATACTGGTGGGCAGGCCGGCAGAGTGACAGGCCAGATGCAGGTAGTCGCGGAGACGCGCGAGAAGAGAGACTCTTGATCCATGCCAGGCCAGGAGCCGTCCGTTGTCCGGCATCGGATCCAGAGAACGAAAGAAGCGCAGTCGATGAACGAGATCACGGACGAAGGCATCAACAGGAACCATGCGTTCCGTTTTGAGTTTGCCTAACGGTACGTGGATCGCCCACTGGTTCGGGCTTATGGAGTGCAGGCAGTGATAGGAGAGGTCAACACACTCGCCGATGCGCATGCCGGTGTGCCGAAGCAACAGGAAGATATTTGCGGCAAGATCGTTGCGCCGCATCAACTCCTGCTGCAAGAGCTGGTCCTGCTCTGCAGGGAGCGGCCGGGGCAGACTCTGTGGCGTACGCGGAATATCCTCGCGCCGTATCAGATGAGCGAGTTCAGCAAGCTTGTGTGCCCAGGCCAACTCGTTCAAGACGGCGCGCAGAGCGATGAGGCGACCGATGCAGGTTGCGGTGGCCAGCGGCGGGGTCTGTGCGCGCATGCGCGCCATCCATCCAAGGATGTGCGGATCGCGGTGCAGTTGTTCGAGGTCGGTAATCTTGCGGTGATCGGCGCCAAGATACACGAGGAAACTGCGCACTGCGATGTTGTAGTTGCGTTCGGTGGCAGGACTGAGCGCGGTGGAGAGGGACTCAACAGCGCGTGCGAAGGCCGGAGCCAGCGGATGTTGGAGCGGAGGACGGCGCCAACGCTTCACGGGGTGATCCTCGGGTGGGGATGGATGCACTGCGCCGCAGCTCGGGCGTACTGAAGATAGACATCCTGCGGCGAGACCTGCACATAGTGCAGGGTGGTTTCGATGTCGGCATGACCCATCAACTGCATGAGAGCGGGCAGGCTGATTCCGGCACGCACCATATCCGAGGCGAAGGTATGCCGGAAGCGGTGCGGGTTGGCGATTTTTACGCCAGTGGTCCGGCGATGATGTCGGAACAGAGAGCGTAATCCCGCCGGCGTCATGCGCTGTCCGCGTGCGGGCCCTTTCAACACCACGAACAGTGCCGCTGAGCAGTGATCAGGCCGCTCCAGGCACAGGTAGTGATCGAGCAGTTGCGTGGTCTCTGGAGCCAAGGGCAGGAAGCGCATCTTGCTGCCCTTGCCACGCACGCGGAGCTGACCTTCGGATAACAGCACGTCATCGCGGTTCAGGGCTATGACTTCGGCCGAGCGCAGGCCGTGCATGAGCATCAGACCTACGATGGCCAGGTCGCGCGCTGTGCGAAAGCTCGACCAGAAGCGCGCCACTTCGTCAACGGAGAGAGGAACGATGGTGAGCTTGGGTTCCCTTATACGCAGTCTGCTGAGATCAAATCTGGGCCGGCCAAGGCCCAGCGGTCTGCGATGCAGGTAGACCTGGTGGAAGCCGGGGGCGGCCTGACAGGGAGGAGCATCGGGGAATTCGTTACGGATGGCGCGATCGGCACAAGCCACGCGGTCGTTGATGGTGGACGCAGACGGCGGCGGTTGCTTGCTCGACTGGAATCGGATGTAGTCGAGCAAGGTCGAATCGGCCAGGTCTGCCTCGGAGATGTCGTCGCTGTGATGAACGCTCTCCCACCAGCGCACAAAGTGCAACAGGCTGTGCGCATAACTGTAGAGGCTCTTGTTGGCAAGTCGCCGGACATACTCCCGGTCCAGATAGCGGTTGATCCAGCCGACCTCTCGGCCCGAGTCCTGCTCCACTACGCGAAAGGGGCTGTGTGCCCCCGCTGCAGTCTTGATAGAGATCACGCGGAACTTCATGGCTGTGCCGCCTCCAGGAGAGACTGGAACTGATGGGCATCTCCGCCGACGACGAAGAAGGAGTTGGGATCGTGTCCTTCAGGCAGCTGAACGCGACGAGCCGGGATACCTTGCTCGGCAAGTTGATGGACCAGATGTTTTGCAGCCTCCTGGCCGCTCTGGTTGACGTCATCGTCGAAGACGATATAGATGGTGTGCGGCCCGTCGCATAACTGGTGGAACTGATCGGTGTTGAGATGCGTGCCCAGAGAGCAGGTCACGTTGGAGAAACCCGCCTGACGCAGCGCGGCATAGTCGAACATGCCTTCGACAAGAATCACTTCGGAGCAGCGCTGGACCTTCTCCCATGCATACAAACCGCCCTTACCGCCATGTAGAAAGCGATGAGCAAAAGCGGTGCCGATGCTGCGACCGTAGAGGTTGACGATGTGCTCGCCCTGGCGCAACGGAAAGACGATGCGCTGATAGAGAGCATCCGCGCCTTGCGCGTTGATCAGGCCGGCATCTCGCAACACGGAAAACGAATAGCCTTGCGTCGTGAAATGGTGGCGCAATACTCCGCCTGGCGCATAGCCGATACACAACTCCCGGATCAGGGCAGGATCATGAAGTCCGCGTCGACGCAGATACTCAAGTGCTTCCGGAGAGCGATCCAGCTGCTGCTGATAGAACACCGCAGTTCCCTCGAGCAACGCGGTCCAATCAGCATCTCGATAGGTCTGTGGAGTCAGATAGGCGAGGCTCTGACGGAAAGATGCCTGGCGAGATAACTGGACGAAGCGGATCAGATCTCCGCCCTGCCCGCAGCCATGGCAGTAGAAGACATCCTTGCGCGTGTTCACATAGAACGACGGACGGCTCTCCTTGTGCAACGGACAGAGTCCGACATACTCGAAGCGGCCTGTCGGCCGGCCCGTCCAGTTCTGCCGACGCAAGTACTCCAGCAGCGGCAGACGCCCCTTGACTGATTCCACCTCGTGGCCCACAGCGCTTCTTCGCCTCCCGAACCCAGTCTGGAATCACTCCTGTTCTGTTCCCAGGCAAGGATGGTAGGTGAGCGGATTTTTTTACAAACGCAAGGGCCAGAGGATCTCCAGGGCCGAAGCCATCCAAGGCAACGCCACCGCCTTCGGATCGCTATCATGACCTCGCTGAAGCCAGCCAGCTATGCAAGTCGTAGTCTGCCGAACGAATGAAACGGCCGGCTCAGAACAGTCCAGACCCCGCGACCAGCGACGCAGCGTCGAAGCATCGGGCTGCCGATCACCATCCTTCAGCGTGGGTGCAGCCTTCTCCCACGAACAGCGTTCCTTGAAGCGCAGCCACAGCGCCTGGCAACGGGCCAACAAACTGAAGTGGGTGTAGGGAAGAGAAAACAACGGAAGGAAGGTGAAAGTCTTCCCGCAAGTTGAACAGCGGCCACGTCGAATCCCGATCCAGTCGTGATGCTCGTCGTGTGCCTGCTTGCGGCGATGCCCGTGCCCCACAATCGAATCGCGCTTACAGATCGGACACAAGCGTATTATGATCTGGTCGCAGTCGTTGGCCCAGCAGGCAGCAAGCTGCTCCAGCCCGGCCGACACTGGGACAAAGAGGATCGTTACCTCAAAGGGGCTTCGCTGTCCGACGTTGACCCGCCAAGATCGCAGCCGGCTGCGAAGCTCCTCCTCCTGAAGAAAATCCAACTGAAAGAGAATATAGCTTCTTACTCGCAGCCTCGATCGCATGGCTAAGCTTATTGGCCGGTTATCTCCCTGTTATCAATAGTTGAACGGAGCACACGTCGGGAAGGCCGACTTCTCGACCAGGTAAGTAAGTTCCTGGCTGCCGGAGCCAGTCAAACCTAAGCGCGTCGCGGTAACGGAAGACTTCCCCCTTCACGGCCAGTCCTGAGTTGGGCGTCATTGATCCAAATTGCCCCTTGGCCGATCAGTTCAATTTGTCCTAGCTCATCGCCAGACTGGCATTGCATGAACCTGGGATTCTTTGTCTATCTTGGCTTTCTTGGCCGGACCGACATGAGGGGCGCTACCGCGGAGCTGCAATGGCAATAATCAGAGCGAAGTAGGCCAAAGCCAGTACGCCACCTCCAAAGAACTGACCCCATTGCCTCCCGCGCGGCCGCAGATGAAGAAACCCGGCCCCGCAAGCGACGATGATCAGAACATGGGCAGCACCCCCGATCATCACGGTCAACGTGTCAGGTCGGCTCACCTGGCCAGTGCGCAGAAGAAACCAAAACTGGCCCGAATGGATTAGAGACCAGACCTGTACCGCCCCTTTCTGAAATAGATGAGTCACGAATAAGTTCAGGCAGTTCCATGCCGTCGGTACGATGACGCCGATGCCATACCCCCACGCGTTGTTTCGTTGAGTGAGCACGAGGACGGCTAGATAAATCAGCGCCTGAAGCAAGTGCAGATAGACGAGTTGTGGAACAATGACTGCCGAAAGCGCCAAAGCTAGAAGGAAGAGTCCTACTCCAATCGAAATCGACACGCGTGTCCAACAATATTGATCTTTCGGATTTTGAATCATGTGACTTCATGGCAATCGTATCGGGTCGCAATCATTGCCGTTGCCTCGCGAACAGCCACACACTGAATGAGATCGGCAGCCCCACAACGACCATGTGGACCAAGAATCCTGAAACGAGGTCGTGGTAGGTGTAGGGCCCCATTGCGTGCAGAGCGGAAAGCGGCAGCACAACCAGGGTCATCACCACCTCAACCGCACCACCAAAGAACAAACCGCAGGACACAGGATATTGGGTTAGGAATGTCAGTTTCCGGCTGACCGCGAAGTAGATGGCCGCAGCGGAGCAGGCGATGAAGAAGTGCAGCAACACTCCCAGCATATAGATCCCAGCCCCTCCCTGAAACGCACGCGGCCCCAGCAACCCGGCGGCGATCGCCAGCGGAATAGTCTTGCCGAATAAAATCATGGCCTGTGTCAGGTCCAGCGCTCCTGCGACCACACCACCAACTGCGATTGCCAAAGCTGGTTTGCTCAATCCCCTTTGCTTAAGTTGATTGCTCATTGCCTGAACCTAATCGCGATGCGGCCTTGGGCGGTAGAGTGAAATCGACAACGGGTTACAACATTGCGATAAGCCGTGCATGCCGTACGCCCAAACGGTGTCTCTCCAAGAGGCGTGCTCGGTAGAATAACGCTGTGCCCCAGCTCGGTCCCCAGCGCCGCGTACTTTCTTTCTGGCTGCTCCAAATCGGAGCGTGGACGCTTTATGGATTGGCAACCGCGATCTCCTACATCCCTTTTCGCCATATGCGCGGACAGGTGATCTATCAGGCGTCTCTTCTCTTCACCATGTTTTTGGCCTCCTTCATTGTTCATTCATCGTGCCGATTCCTCTGGCGCAAATCTTTCCGGTTGGCAACCGCCCTGGGTTTCTCAGTCGTCCTCTCTTACATTTTGGGAGTTCTCTGTACGGTCGTATCGGCTTTCGTGTCGCTCCACTTTGAAAGCCCCGGCGTAACTCCGAGTTGGACCTTGGTGGCCGCGCAAGCGTTCGAAGCGACTATTGTGCTGATTGCCTGGGGCGCGCTTTATTTCGGAATCAAGTATTACGGCACCGTCGAAGAGCAAAGTGGCCGGCTGCTGGCGTTCGAAGCGACGGCGCGTGAGGCTCAGCTACAGGCGCTCCGTTACCAGCTGCAACCACATTTCCTGTTTAACACGCTCAATGCCATCTCGACTCTCGTCGTCAGCAAGCAACCCGAACAGGCAACCGAGATGATTGCAAGGCTTGGCGGTCTGCTGCGAAACACCCTGAGCTTTCCCGAAACGCATGTGGTGACTTTGCGGGAAGAGTTCGCTGTTACCGAGGAGTATCTTTCCATTGAACAGGTTCGTTTTGGATCTCGACTTACTGTTTCTCTCGATATGAGTCCGAAAGCGTACGAGGCGCAGGTTCCCCGGTTCTTGTTGCAGCCAATTGTCGAGAATGCGATCCGGCACGGAATTGCGCGCTGTCCAAATGGCGGTGAGGTGGTTATCAGAGCTTCGGCCATCGCAGATCAGCTCCGCATCGAAATAGAAAACGACCGGCCTCTCCAAGGCCCGCAATCAGGCGAACGCGGCGAAGGGGTTGGTCTGGCAAACACAAGAACGAGGCTGGCAACGCTATACGGAGCGCAAGGAAGCATGAGCTTCTCTACCCTTCGAGACAACCGCTTCTTGGTCTCGATAACTTTTCCTTTTACCACGGTCGAGTCGGAAACGGTTGAGCGATGAACATTCGTGTATTAGTGATCGACGATGAGCCGTTAGCTCGGCTTGGCATTACCACGCGCTTGGGCGCCTACTCCGACATGCTGGTGGTTGGGGAGTGCGGTACTGGCGAGGATGCGCTCACCTCGATTCCATTGGTCGCCCCTGATCTACTCTTCATCGACGTTGAAATGCCCGGACTGTCTGGCATCGATCTCTTACGACGCCTTCCCAAAGAGACGGTGCGGTGCGTTGTCTTTCTTACAGCCCATGAAGAATATGCTCTTGAGGCCTTTAATGTGGAAGCGCTCGATTATCTCCTCAAGCCGGTTGACGACGCCCGCTTTGCTGCTTGTATCGAGCGTGCCCGGCGCGTCATTTCTCTTCACCGTCAAGAAGCGAAATTCGAGCGGCTTTACGGTCTTTTGGAGGCGAGGGAGAAGCCAGAGAATGATGCTTTCGTCCGGCGTTTTCCGGTACGCCGGGGAAACGAGTTCAAGTTTGTTCTGGCCTCAGATGTGGATTGGATTGAGGGGCTGGGCGACTATGCTGGATTGCACGTTGGCGGCAAAACCCACCTGATCCGAGAGGCGCTCACTTCGCTCGAAACCCGACTCGACTGGAAACAATTTGTGAGGATCCATCGCTCCACGATTGTTCAGCTGGAGCGGATTGTCCGAGTTGAACCTTCGGTCAATCGAGACGCACTGATCACCCTGCGGGACGGGAAGACCCTGCGGCTGAGCCGAACCTACCGCTCACGACTGGATGAACTCCTGAAGTAGCCGCGTCTTGGCATCTTTTACATTTTCAACTGAACATGCCAAACCGCCAGAGCCCCACTGCAAGCCATGGTCTGTTCAGGAAGAAGATCGGCATGGACATGAAGGATGCCGAGCTGGCTTCGGCGGATTCGCCTTCGGCCATTGGGCCACGAACAGCGATCCCGCTTTTCTGCCGGCTACTTCCGCATTTGTCACTGAGAACAGCGGATAATGATGATGCGCGAGGTGCTGGATCAAAATACTAGTTGACGGGGCAGGAATCATCGGCACTTTATACGTAGCCCGGTTGCAGGGAGCAGGGCACGATGTGGGGCGTTCGCTGTCTACTACTGGCGACGATTTTTCTCCTATGAGATAGAGGAATTCATATTCGCCCGGCATGCCTGCAGATCCTCATCCGAGATGCGGATGCTGTGTACGGACTGCAAGCTTTTGCTCGACAAAAGTGGTGTGGCTGCTCACGCATTGAAGCGGCTCAATAGGGCAATCGATGACTACGTTCAGCAACATCCGAACAGCCCCTTGGTCAGTGATGACCCATTGTGATTTTGGAAATGATTGCTCGACCGCACAAGCGCACTCGACATAATTCTGGTTTTCGCAGCAGCTCGCCCAGAACGGCTTCGTGTCCTTTCTATCGAACGACGTCTAGTGTCCTGTCTCTAAAGTTCGTTTGCAAAAGCGAGCTACTGAATCAAGGATTTGGTCGGCAGTTTTGTGCCATACGAAGGGTTTTGGATTCTTGTTGTGGTTTTTGATGAAGGCCGCGATAGCAGCTTGTAGTTCCCCGGTGGATCGGTGGACACCGCGGCGGAGTTGTTTTTCGGTGAGTGCGGCAAACCATCGCTCAACGAGGTTGAGCCAACTGGCCGAAGTGGGCGTGAAGTGCAGGTGAAAGCGCGGCCTTCTGGCCAGCCAGTTGCGGATCTTGGCGGTCTTATGAGTTCCGTAGTTGTCTAGGATCAGGTGAACATCCAGCTTAGCTGGCACGTTGGCTTCGATGGTATCGAGGAACTTGCGAAACTCCTCGGAGCGATGACGCTGCAGGGTCTGTCCGATGACCTTGCCGGTTTTCGCATCTAGGGCAGCAAACAAACTAGTCGTGCCATGGCGGACATAGTCGTGGGTGCGACGTTCGATCTGTCCAGGGCGCATGGGCAACAGGGGTGCGGTCCGATCCAGTGCCTGAATCTGACTCTTTTCATCCACGCACAGGACCAGAGCACGATCGGGCGGGTCCAAATACAAGCCCACAATATCCCGTACCTTGTCGATGAACAGCGGATCTTTGGACAGCTTGAACGTTTCGCTACGGTGGGGAGCCAGGGAAAATGCGCGCCAAATACGGTGAATCGATGCCCGACTCAGGCCCGTCCGCTTGGCCAGCGAGCGCGTGGACCAGTGGGTGGCATCGGAAGGCGTGGACTCCAGGGTTAAAGCCAAAACGCGCTCCACATCCTTGTCGGAAAGCTTGCGCGAAGTGCCAGGGCGCGGTTCATCAACAAGACCATCCAGCCCCTGATCCAAATAGCGCTGTCGCCATTTACCTACGGTCAGCAGAGTTACCGACAGCTGGCGTGCAATCGCCGTATTGCTGTCGCCATGGGCGGCCAGTAATACCACACGCGAGCGCAGCGCCAAAGCTTGCGCGGTCTTCGGTCTCTTGCTCCAGGCCAGAAGCTGTTCTTCCTCTTCGCCGGTTATGGTTAACGGAATAAGCGGGCGCCCCATCGAAGTTCCTCCCACTCTATCCGATTGAACTATCCTCCATAATTATTCAACTTATTTCAGAGACAGGACACTAGCCGCGATTTCTCATAGGTTTTGATTTCAGTGAGAGCGCATTCGATATTTGAGTCGTTGTGATCATTGTTTGAGCTCGTGTAGGTTCTGCAGGGTCAGATTTTGGCCAGAGCAGAGTGGCCTTGAGGTTCGGGGGTGTGTTTGGCGCACGGCTCTGCCTGCCACTGAGGTCAGTGGAGGTGGACTTAGGGTTGTCTTTGAGCTGCGCAAAGTTCAGCAGCGCAGAGCGTGGAAGGCGTGAGTGTAGAGATCCTTCCAGGGATAGGCGGAACTGAGCTGGAGCAGCACGCGGCGCACACTGAGGTGAACGATGGCGCCGATCTTGAGCAGCTTCAGACGGATCGTATCCACCTGTGCCTCGGCCCAGGCGGTGCCTTTCAGTCCCAGCCGGCGCAGCGCTTCCATCAGCGAGTAAGCCAAGGCGGAGAAGTAGAGGCGCAACTGGTTACCTTTCATTTCGTCGGTGGAGAGCCGGTCGGCGAACAGGCACATCTGCTCCTTGATGCGGTTCTCCATCTCTCCCCTGGCGCAATAGAACTTCTCGTACAAGTCCTGCGCGGCCCACTGTTCAGGGGTTAACGAAGTGACCACGAAGCGCGGGTTCTCGCCCTTATCGAGATACTCTGCCTTGGCCACCACGCGACGAGCACACGACCAACTCTTGTGGGTGCGATAGTGGAACTGGGCGAAGACGCGGGCCGCCTTGCCGCTGCTCTGGTGCAGGATGAGCGCCTGATGCATCTGGGCGCCGATGATCTTGCGCAGCCGCTGGTTGCGGGCCAGGCCGAACAGATAGTCGACATGGTTTCGCTCGCACCAGCCCATCAGGTCTTCGCGGCAAAAGCCGCTGTCGGCCCTGAGCACGATGCGCACCTCGGGCCAGCGCTCACGCAGCTGGGTCACGATGCGACTGACCTCTTCCACCGAACCTGCAGCCGCATCCTGGTTGGCCGGCCTGAGCCGCGCGCATAACAACTGGTCGCCGGCGAAGATGTACAGCGGCAGATAGCAGTAGCTGTCGTAATAGCCATGAAAGAACCGTTCCGGCTGATGGCCGTAGAGCGGGATGTCGGTCGCATCCAAATCGAGCACGATCTGGGCTGGAGGCGCGGCGTGCGATTCCAGATAGAGGTCCGTCAGCAGACGGTCCATTGACTCGGTCGAGTAGTTGATCTTGTGATAGCGCAGACTGCGGCCGGTCAACTCCAGCCGGTTCAGCGTGCTCTTACCGGCCAACGGTTCATCCAGTTCTCGCTTGCCGCTGAGCAGCCCCAGCAACGGATCCGAGCGCAGCTGCTCGTGATCGTTCAGGTCCTCGTAACCCAGTGCCAGCCCATAGATGCGCTGCGCCAGCATCTCCGACAAGCGGTGCTTGATCAGCAGTGGTGCACGGCCATCGATGAAACAGCCCGCCACCCGGCCCAGAAGGTTGACCCTGCGGTCTGCCTCGCGCAAAAGAAGCGCTCCGCCGTCGCTCGATACACGTCCGGCGGTGAACTCGGCCTGCACGCGACGTGAAAAATGGGCTGTAAATGAGAACGATTCTTGGATACACTCTGTCATCAAAGGCCGCTCCTTTTTCTCGGCATTTAACTGCGCCTAGACAACGCAGTTATGCCATGAAAACAGCGGCCTTTTGCTACTTATTTTTTCTCCACAGCCTTACTCATCCAATGGCCCTTGTGAGAAATGCGGGCTAGCCGTAATACTGTTCACTTAATAATCCAGATGGCTTTGCGGATATCGATCTTGGGCAGTGGCTTGACATGGCGCTGGCGGAGCGGGAAGTTGCTCATCTTACGCTTGACGCCACGGGGATTGCGGCGATTGCGGCTGGAGACAACGCGTTCCTGAAGGATTTCATCGAGAACCGCGTTATGAAATGTTCTCCTCTGCTGAGGGGGGAATAGCTCCATAGAGGTTCAGCTTGCGCCGGACCACGCGCACAGCATGGAGGAAGGAGAGCCGGTCAGCATCTTCGTCCGCTTTGAGCGCGGCCTCATGCATCAGACCGCGAATGGCGAAGTGGGCCATCATGAGGCCGTAGAACTCCTGGCGCACCAGATCGGGAGTTTTGCTGCGCAGCACGATCTTGGCGCCGCGCAGATGTGTCTTGAGTTCGTCGAACGCAGTTTCTATCTCCCAGCGTTCGTGATAGAGGGCAGCCAGTTCTTCGGCAGGAGCCTTGTCGGGATCGAGGATGGTTGTAGCTAGTCGATAAATGGGCTCAGCGCCCTCGATTCCCTCCAGGCGGTAATCGATGACCCGCAAAGCTATCCCGTTGGTTTTGTGCCGCCAGTCCCGCTCCGAAGGGTACACATGGCTGAGATACGAACCATCGGGCAGGGGCTTCTCACGGGCCATACGCATGTTCTTTTTCATCCGCCAAAGCAGATCCGCGCCTGTTCCTCGCGCCAGTTTCCATAGTTCGAATCCAAAAAAGTTGCGGTCAGCCAGGCAAAGCATGCCCTTTTTCAAGCTGGGAAGTACTGCTTTGGCCAATGTGATCTCGCCCGTCCGGCAACTGTCCATCTGGCTGCCAAACAGTACATGGGTGCCGTTCTCTACCAGGGATACAAAACGGATCTGGGGATAGGCGCTTGCCCCACGGCTGGCTCCGGGACGGGAGAAGGCATCTTCGTTGACCTTTTCATCGGCCACATCGAAACTGCTGCCATCCACGCTTACCAGCCGCCAACTTCGATACCACGCCCCCCGTGTACTGCGCACTGCGATCGGCTTTACCAGCTCGTCGTGCAACTGCTGCAAAGGCTCCCAGCTCAACCGCGTGCGAGCCTGCGAAATGCCCGACTTGCCTGCCACCCGTACACCAGCCGATGGATCGCGGAGCCACTGTACTCCTTCCAGAAGACAACGCAAGACCTCGCGATAGGAGGACTGCATGTACAGAGCCAGAGCGATCACATAGTAAACAACCACCTGCGCTGGAAGGTCGCGCTGACGAACGCTGGCCTTGCCCGTCCGGGCCAGCACCGAACCGATCGCCGAATCGGGAAATGTTTTAGTGATGACGCCAAGACTGATGTAGTCCGTGATCCGTGCACCCGGAGGAAGTTCCGCAACCGTACGCGCCAACTATGGCCTCCTGTCCCCGTACTATACAGAATGCCACATATTTGCTTAAGTGAAAGTATTAGGGCTAGCCGCCTGTCACAGTCAACTGGAAGCAACACTTCACTGAGGCCGTACGCCTCGGCGACGAAGGAACGGACGAGGAAATCGCTAAATTGATTCAGCCCATCAACACTCGCGTGACTGTCACCCGACAGAACGCTGCAGTGTCATCCGGGACAGATGCGGCTCAATCGTTGTGGTCCTCATAGGAGGGCGTGGACGTCCTCAGCTTTACTTCTCTGAGACCAACGCCTGAAGCGCAACCTGCAGCGTGGTGCTGCCTTTTCGTGTACCTTGCGATCCTGATTCAAAATCGATCCAGCCCTCATTGAAACCGTCCACCATGCGTATGCGAGGAAGCGGATTCTTCATTCCTTGCGAGCGGAGCAGCTCTTCCCAAGTAGAGCGAGGAACTATTTCGTTCCGCACAGGGGTGCGGAGGGCACTCGCAATTGCAGCAGCCACGTCATTGGAGGAGTAACGCTCCGGCCCTTCCAACTCGACGATGCGAACGCCTTTCCATGACTCACCCAGTAGCTCGACTGCGGTTTGGGCAATGTCTTCCGTTGCCACCATCGGAATCTGGTGATCGAGCGGTTGCAGGAAGCTGTGCACCACCCCACTCCTCGCCGATTCGATATCCCAGGAGGCATTCTCCATGAACCATGCTGCCCGCAGAAAGGCCACCGGAACCGGCACCGTGCGAAGCATTGCCTCGGTCATCCCCGAGTTGTTGAGCAGGTTCAGCTCTGTGACCTGAGCTCCAACTGTCGATAGGAAGACAACCTTTCCGGGGTGGCTTTCTTCGATTGCCATGCGGATCGCCGCAGCATTTTGTTGGGTATCCGGAAAGCCAGGTTCGGGATCGTAGTTGGGCGGGGTCATCAGGAAGACACCGTCCACGCCGCGGAAGGCCTCTGTCATTGCCGCCGCATCGTTGACGTTCGCGACGTGTATCTCGCAGCCCAAGGCTGCCCACTCATCTCCCTTCGCCCGGCTCCTGACAACTGCTCGCACCGTTTGCCCCTGCGTGAGAAGACTGCGCGCAACCTGACTTCCGACCTTGCCCGTGATTCCAGTGACTGCGATCATGTTCCCACCTCGGTAGCCCGAAGACTCGGCACGGGTATATGACGCTCGGACGGATTGTGGAGGTTCGCGCAACTGATGCATAGTAGTATTGCGCTGAAAGCGATAATCATGAGATTCGATGAACAGACACTGAGCGATTCCAATGTCTTCGTTGCTGTCGTCAGATGCGGTAGTTTTGCCAATGCAGCCAGATCGCTGAATTTGTCTCAGTCGGTCGCCAGCCGTGCCGTTGCCCGTCTTGAGACGCGCCTCGGTATCCGGGTCCTTGATCGGACGACTCGGTCCGTTTCGCTGACCGACGACGGGCGCGGATTGTTTGAGCGGCTGGAGCCGTTGCTGCAGGGTTTTGCGGATGCCTTTACCTCTGTAGCAGAGGAAAAGGCTAGAGTGCGCGGCAGGTTGCGGGTCAAGATGCACCCCACCCTGGCCCATGTAATTAACGGTGAGCAACTCAAGGCCTTCCTAGAAAACTACTCTGAGCTTTCCGTAGAACTGATCAGCAGCGACAAGCTTGGAGACCTCGTCGGTGAGGGTATTGATATCGGTCTCTACGTGGGTGAATTACCTTCATCCAGCCTGATTGCCAAGAGAGTTCTGGACACGCGCGTCGTCACTGTCGCTGCGCCCGCTTACATCGCAAAGCACATGAAGATTGATCATCCCGGCGATCTTCTCAAACAGGAACACACCCTGATCGACTATCGCAACCCAGAGAGCGGCAGAACGTTCCAATGGGAGTATCATCGCGGCCGGAAGGTTGTGAAGATCGCAACGCCCGGAAGACTGATTGTGAGCGACATCGTCAATTTACACGGCATCTGTTTGGCCGGCTGGGGGATCGCGCAGGTTCTTGAAGTCGCCGTCAAGCCGATGCTCGAGACGGGAGCGCTGGTCCAACTACTGCCAGAGTGGGGCGATGAGCGCTTTCCCATCTATGCCGTTTATCCATCTCGCAACTACGTCCCACCCAAAGTGAGAGTCTTTATCGATTTCGTCTCTTCCGCCGTGAGCAAGGGCACATAGTCGTGATCACTGTCGTAGCGAAACCCCCAATCGTCGGTTGGGAGGCAGCAATATGGAGCGATCAGGAGGCTCTATGCCCTTGTTTACCGTAACGATGAAGTCCAACCGATCGACCAGTGATAAAGACCGCCTTTCCAGAGCTATCCACGGTGCATCCATTGCTGCTGGATATCCAGAGGACGACAATTTCCAACGTCTCTTTTCGTTGGGACCGAGCGATTTCAGAGTCGACCCGTACTATCCAGCACTGCCCAAGCCGCGCACCGACCAGAAGGGACAGCCCTCAATTCTGCGCCCCGTTGGCGGGCCACAGAATCACTGGGGCATAGGTGTATCAATCTCTGGACTTGGAGTCTTGCCGCGGTCCTGGGCTTGTTGAAGCTTGATGAATATCGATTCGTCCGCAGCCTTTTGCACACTTCGCGTTTTATCGAATTCGACCTTTGCTGCTTCATTGTTTCCTATTGATTTGTAGAAGCGCGCTAAGTGCCAATGAACGTTCTGGTCATTTGGATTTTGTTGTTCTGCAGTCTTCATTTCCCGCAGCGCCTCGATTTTGCGCCCGCGACCCGCATAAATGATTCCCAAATCGAGATGTGCCAATTCGATTCGAGGATCACTTCGAATTGCTCTTTCGAGCAGCGGCTGTGCAGTCGCCAAATTGTCCAATTTGATGTCTACGTCCGCCAGATAAATCAGAGCTTGCGGATGATCTGGTGTGTTCGCCAATTCTGCGGTAAATTCCTTTGCGGCTTCTTCGAGCCGATTTTGGGTCCAGAGCACATATCCAAGTGCGAAGTGCACATTAGGCATCTTTGGATCAACTTTTGCGGCTGCCGCGAATTGTTCTATTGCGCCAGCGTGATCTCGCATTTCATCCAATGCTTCGCCGGCCAACATGTCGGCCTCCGCCGACTCTGCGTTCAATGCGAGGATTTCTCGGTAGACGTCCAGGACACATGGAAACTGCTTAGATCTAAGACAACTCTGAGCTAAGGTTAGCCGTATCCATAGACTTTGGCGATCAACGCTCGCAGCCGTTTTCAAGTACGGTACAGCTGCAGCAAATTCCCCAAGTCCATAGTGCGACATGCCAATAAGGACATCAAGCCTCTGGGTCTCCGAGGGAGCCAGTGACTGCTCATCGAGCATTGATGAGAATGTCCGAACGGCTTCCTTCAATGCGCCGGACTTGAACAACGATAAACCGAGATTCAAGTTCAGACCTGGCATCTTTGGATCCAAAGCCAAGGCCTTGCGGTAAAGGGGAACGGCCTGTGCATAGTGCTCCTCTCGAGCCTCGAGGAGCCCCAAATGCGCATAGGCCTCTGCATTCCGAGGATGAGTCATCAAGAAAGCGCGCCACGCGCTCTCGGCCCCGATATTGTCTCCCTTTTTTTCGAGTGCGATTGCGTTTTCGCGTTGATTATCTGGAGTCGTCGTTTGACTTGAGCACATCGATCCCGTCGAAGAAAGGGCAAGAAGGCCGATCATCTGCAGCGCCAGAAGTCGACTCACATCCGCTTCTCCAATCCCGATTGCAGAGTATGGGAGTTCCCAATCGATTTTAAACAAATAGGCGCGGCAAAAGGGAGGCCTTTGCCGCGCCTTGGATGGGCGCTAGAAATGGAACTTCGCGCCAAGTTGGAGAACTCGAGGGTCATAGGCAGAAGTCACCTGACCAAAATTCCCGTCCGTACTGCCTGCATCGACTCCATCGAATTGTGTGTGGTTAAAGGTATTGAAGGACTCGAATCGAAGTTCGAGACTCGGTCCCTCGTGAGAAGTGAGCGCAATCGTCTTGAACAGGGACATGTCGAAGCGCAAACGCCCCGGTAGGACCACCGCATCTTTCCCGGCGTTGCCAAAGCCCTCATTCGCACCACCATTCCACGGGGCTATGGGGCTTGAAAATGCGCTGCTGTTAAACCAGGCTGTCCGTTTTTTTGGGTAAGACACCTTCCCAACCTCGTTTGGCCTGTTGTTCGTATTGCCGCCTAGGCCGAGAGTGTCCGATCCGTTGTAGGTAACGTATTGAGGCGTTCCACTCTCCGCAACTGTCACCCCAGAGAATTCCCATCCCCCGAGGATCTCACGCGCTGCAAGGTTCGAACTCTTCGCGAAGAAGGGGAGCGCGTAGATGTAATCTGCATTGAAGATATGACGACGATCGAGTCCTCCGGATCCGCGGTCATACTTCGCGTTGAAGGGATTAGACAGCCCATTGAGGTCGCCGCTCACTTCATCAATCTCGTGGGACCAGGTGTAGGCTAGCTGGACCGTCAGTCCATGGCGGTTCTCCATGCGTAGACCGGACTGGAGGGAGTTGTACGCAAAATTAGTTTCGTTTTCTTCCTGATTGATGGAGCTAAAACCTGGGAAGATCCGATACTGGTTCGCATTTAGCGAGCCATTGGCAACTCCTTCCCGATCGTCGTACGGATTCGATGCGTTGTTTGCATCGGCCAGGGGCAAGGTGTTGATCCCACGGTCGTCATTCTGATCCCATCCCAAGGCCCCTCCATACTGCACGACGGCAATGATCGATTGCGCAAGTTGGTGCTGAATTCCCAAGCTAAAGGTCGCAGTCCCTGGAGGCGGGTAGTTGAACTTCAGATTCGTAAGTGTGGACGGAAAAGACTGTGTCGTGGTTACTCCAGTCAAGGCGCTGGTGAGAGGGCTAGAGAAGTAAACGTTGTTGGCCGACGGTTGGTACGCGAAGGGCGGATTCTGGGCTGCGTTATACACATCGTTGCCCTGAACACGCTCGTAGAAAAGGCCAAGCCCGCCACGGAAGACCGTCCTGCCATTCCCGAAGACGTCGTCAGCGAAGCCAACTCTCGGTTCCCAGGTGTCGTACTTGTTCAGTACGTTGCCGCGAGGAAATCCGTTGACACCTGCCTCCTCAATGCCGTTCAGATAGAATTGTTCTCCGTTGGTGTTGCATACGTTGGGATTGCAACTGAACGTTGTCAATGAAGCTGGGTTCAGCGTCCCGCCCACGGAAACGGGGTTCCCTAACGCGGGCAAATAGTCCGCCGGCACAAAATTTGCAAACTGGTTGAATCTTTCAAAGGCGTGAGGGAGCGCATCATAGCGAAGTCCGATGTTGAGAGTCAGCCGGGTCGTCACATGCCAGTTGTCATTGAAGTAGAAGCTGTAGTTGTTGTTGACCCAGTGCTTATTGGCAAGATATTGGAGCTGAGTAAAACTCGTCTCGTCGCCGAGCAGGAAGTTCACATAGGAGTCGCCGGAGAACGAACTGGAGTTGAAAACCGCCGTTCCCTGGGTGTTTGCCTGCAGTTCCTGGTTCTTGACGACGCGCATGTATGAGAAGCCGAATTTTGTTTGATGCTTCCCTTTCGTCCATGAAAGATCATCGCGAAACTGATAATCCGCGTAAAAGTTCTTCCAGGGATAATAGTTCGAACTCCAATTCACGTTGTAGGGGGCACCGAGATCAATCTCCGGCATCTTGGAGTCCACGTTGTCGGCCAACGGAAAGAAAGAAGTCGCCGCCCAGCCAGCTGGTTGGGCAAATGTGCCAAGCGGATTGATCTTGACGACATTGTCGGTGTAAAGAAAGGCTGTTTCGTTGAGTAACGTCGGCGAGTACGTTTGCGTGAGCTTGAACGCCGCCATCCACGCGGGATTGGTCATGGTCGAGCCGGCTGTCGGATAACTGCTGTCTCCCCAAAGCGGCGGGTAAGTCGTTTGCGTGACCGCATCATGCACGTAATGACCCATCAACTGCAACTTGTCGTTGATGGTGTGATCAATGCGGACGATGTCATCGCGAACGTCAGTCGGTTGAGGCTTAGATGATATGTATTGGGTTCCGTTGTTGTAATTCGGCTTGGGAAAGGTGCCCGCATTCATCTCCAGAACCGCGTTCTGGTCGATCAGGTTGCCAGGGATCGTGTTGTTGGGAAAAGGACTTCCTGCTGTCAGCCCGTCGGTGGCATAGAGGGCCAGTTTTGCTGGGTCGGTTGTGACAGGAACGATAGGCGTTGTCCCGTTCGAAGGAACGGCGTACGCGAGAGCCGTCCCGGCGGTGGGAAAGTTGTTGGTAGCGATGTCGTTCACAATCGACGGTGCACTTCCAACAATCAGCCGCCGCCACTCCTCATTGACAAAGAAGAACGTCCTGTTGCGGGCATTGTTGTACAGGTGAGGAATCCACAGGGGGCCGCCGATGTTGCCGCCGGGTTCATTCAGCCGTAGTTCCGGCCGCGGTTGGCCCGCAAGCTTAGTGAAGAAGTTGTTCGCGTCGTAATCCTCATTCCGATTGAACTCATACAATTCTCCGTGAAAGGTATGGGTTCCGGATTTAATAACCATTGAGATTTGCCCACCTGAGCCAAGGCCGTAGTCGGGAGCATAGTTGCTTGTGAGAGTCTGGAACTCAGCCAGTGCATCGAGAGAGGGCAGGACGTCGAAACAACCGCCGCAGCCGCGATCGTTGAGTTCGGCGCCGTCCAGGAGATAGACGTTGTGGCTCGAGCGAGTTCCATTGAAGCTGATGGAGTTACTGGTTGTATTAGCATTCTGGTTGTTGAAATCGCTAACGGTGTTGGAGACGCCCATTCCCATGATGGCAAGGTTCTCCACGTTGCGGCCATTTGTTGCAAGCTGAGAAACCTGCTCGCCGCTTATTAGGTTGCTAACCTCGTTCGTTTCGGTTTGTACTTGCAAAACATCCGCTTGCACACTGACCGTCAGCGCCTGGCTGCCTACAGTGAGCGCGGCGTTCTCTTGAAGCGTCTGGGCAACGTTTACGACGATGCCCGTCTTGGTGTACTTCTGAAAGCCCGTTGCCGAAACCGTCAGGGTATATGTGCCAATGCCCACATTGGCAAACCGAAAGACCCCTGCGCTGTTCGATGTTTCGGCTCTCGCTTGACCAGTGGCAGGATTGGTGAGAACAATCGCAGCATTCGGAACCAGAGCCCCGCTGGAGTCCGTTATGCTGCCGTTTACGGTTGCGTTATCTTGTGCCTTCGCGAGGGGCATGATGAGGATGCCCAGAAGCAGAATGCTTAGCAGACATAGTCTGTTACCGTTCATGGTTATCTCCTGAAATGTTTGTCTCGAATCGGAATTCCCTGCCCTGGAGTCGGAACCTACTCCTCAGCCCGAGAAATCTGTCCAGATGCCGTCTTCTCGACATGTCATCCGTCTAAAGGTGCTTTTGAGCATCGCAACGAGCCTCGTAAACCTTTACAGAACAATCGGGTGCGGCGATGACTCCAAATCATTCAACTGGCTATCCAGGGTTTCCGGACCCTTTGACGGGCGAAAACAAAGAGTTCTACAAGTGCGCGATAATCTATAATCGATTAAAGTGTGAACTGTCAACAATAAATTCTCTTGCCTGAGAGGCTCATCGGAGGAACTGCTCTGATAGGGAAAACCGCTGTTCAAGAATCCCTTTAAATGGCTCCATCGCAAGGAGTTGGGGCGAGCTCTCGTCATTGGACGCGTACTGAGAACTCATCACCGAGCGCGTTAGCACACCGGCCGTACGAGGCATTCAAGACATTCGATTATCATGGCGTCTATGGACCAACGATGGCCACGGTATACGGCGACCCGGGGCTTTGGCGTGCGGCCAAGCGTTTTCTACAACCGGAGCAACGAAGCCGCAAGGCAATGCGGCCAGGTATCCGGTTCTCGGCGAATGTGCCCGCTGGTTTCATTCCGGCGGCATCGTCGAGTTTTAGATCTCCGTCAACTTGAGAGGCCTCTTCTTGCTTCTCGAACAAATCGCTCCTGCGAATCAAGGCACTTGACGACATCTCGATTGAATCTTAGAAGAAGACGTTTGAGCATTCGGTTCTCTTGCTTCAGAGCTCCGAGCCGATCGGTTGCTCTTTGAGCGGGCAGTGCATTGCTCAGGTGTGGTGCTGACGGATTTCTTGCGGCGGCGAGAACAGAGATGGTCCGCTGTGGTCTCTTTTCCTTGGGTCTATGATTTCTCCTCAACGCAGCCGCATTAGGATTCGGCAAAAATTCTAAGCTTGCAATTGCAGCTTGGACGTTGTCCTTGGTTTTTTGCGATACCATCGTTGGTTTATTGAGAACACGAGAAACTGTCGCAATTGAAACCCCCGCGTACCTTGCGACATCTCTGACGGTTGTTGCCATTTATTCCTCTTGGAAGTAGTGATGCGTTCTAGAGGTGAACGTGCCTTGGATGAAAATGGAGATCTGTAAGATTTCGCTGCGATGGCCCGCTGCGCCTGGAGATGCCCGACCTACGAGCCGGAGAAATACAGGGGGTTACCCGCTATTCGGTCGGCATGAAAAGGCGCAGGCGGACCTTCCATGTAACCGACTGACCGGGAGCCAGCGTAACCATACCGGTGTCCAATTTTCCCCAAATTGAATTGAACGGGTCAGCGAAATTGAACTGCTCCTCAATTGCCGCGAAGGCCTTGTCGGGCGGAGCGTACACCTGCACCGTTTTGATTTGCGGTGAAAGTCCCTCGATATGGATTCCATATTTCGCGGCCGGATCGAGCAGACTCACTACCAGTACACCGTTTTGCCGTGACAAATGAGAGAAATTGTCATCCAGGAAGATATCGTCGAGTGCTTTCCCCGCGGGCGTCTTGAAGTCGTATTTCGTTCCGTCAACTGGGAGGATCTCACCAGTTGGAAATACATCGTCATAGTTATTGACTTGGGCCATTTTCGAGGCCGGAATTTGAAGTCGCGCTTGCTTCCGATCGCCACTCACGATGGAAAAGTATGGGTGCCAGCCGATGCCTATGGGTTCTGGTTCTGAGCCCACATTGGTCGCCTTAATCGAGGCCTCCACAGTATGCTCGGAGAGAGCCACTGTAATGGCAAGGTCAGTTTTTGAAAGCCAGTGACCGTCGAAATCTCCCGCATGGATAATGCCTGTGATGGACTGGCCACCCGGAATGGAAGTCAATTTTAGCTCGTCAGCCTTCCGATCGAGAATCAGCCCGTGAATTGCATGTAACTCCGCATTTGGATTTGCCTTTCCCCTCCAAACTGCGGGGAGTTTTAGCGTCTTTCCGTGCCAGCTGGTTATGATGTTCTTGCCGTCATCGGTAAGTTTGCCGCGGATGCGGTTTGGATAGGGTGCAATAAAGGCACCACCAAAAGCAAAGCTGCGCACTCCGTGTACATCATCCGGTCCGTTGTTCAACTGTCGCGACGCCTCTTCCAAGTCGGGCGAGGCGATGAGGGGTACGATCCCTCTGCCTGGAATTCTGGCTTCGATCTGGAATAGGTTCATGCCACGACCGGGAAGAACGGTTGCGGAGATAAACTCGGCAGTGCTGGCATTGGCTGAAGCTTCCCGGTGTAGCAACACCACCTGTTGACCGCCGATCTTGATCCCAGGCCCGCCCTCGCCTCGTATTGAGTTTGGATTGGCAGGCTGTTTCAATCCGGGAGCTGCGAACAATGCGGCCGCGAAGACGGCCCGGGATGGCGAATGGCCGCCAATCGAGATAAATGCAACAACGACAATGATTGCAGAGACCGCACGTAAGTAAACCGGTGCTTTGTGAAAGAGTTTCAGCATGATCTTCTCCCGGCAGTAGCCGCGATGGGCTTGGTGCCTTTGTAACAGCTCAGTTGATCCCGAGTTTGTGCTCCATTTCCTCGAGAGTGATTCCTTTCGTTTCAGGAAAGATGAACAGAACGACGAAGAACTGGACAGCCATCATTGCTGAGAAAAATGCGAATGGCAGAGCAGCGGAACGAGAACTGAGGAGAGGAAACATCCATGAGAGCGCCGCGGTCATGAACCAGTGTGTGAAACATCCCAAGCTCTGCCCTTTGGCCCGGACCGCATTTGGAAAGACCTCGCTGATGTACACCCAAATGACTGCTCCTTGCGAAAAGGCGAAGAAAGCAATGTATCCGATAAGGGGAGCGAGCAACAGGTTCCCGTGCGAGTGCGTTTGGAAGATATAAGCAGCAATGGCCAGGCAAACACACGTTCCGACCGAACCGATTAGAAGCAACATCTTGCGGCCCAGTTTGTCGATGACGGACATCGCAATCATCGTGAAAAGCAGATTGGTGGCGCCGATGATGATGGCCTGAATGTCCCCTGAAACGCGTGTGAAGCCGGCTCGCTCGAAAATGTCATTAACGTAATAGAGAATCGAGTTGATTCCCGCGAGTTGATTGAACATAGCCACGAGCACGGCAAGCAACACCGGATAGCGATATCTCCGCGAAAATAGACGTTGGCTCGCGTTGGCTTTTTCGACGTTAAGTGAATCGACAATCTGTTGCAGTTCTTCGTCCACATTGGGTTCGCCAATGAGAGAGAGAACCTGACGCGCCTCCGCAATCCGGCCTTTCTTCGCCAACCAGCGAGGACTGCGCGGAATGTAGTAGAGAAGCAAGAAGAATAGGACAGCAGGAAAGCAAGACACGCCAATCTTCCAACGCCACTCACCCGCTCCGAATCCAAGCGCGCCTATCAGGAAATTGGAAAAGTAGGCAAGTAGAATGCCGAAGACGATGCTGAACTGAAAGAAACCGACAAGGCGCCCGCGCCATTTCGCAGGAGCGATTTCCGCGATGTACATCGGGCCTAGCACCGAAGAGCCGCCGATGGCCAGACCGGCGATAAATCGGAACGCCACGAAGGAGAGCCAGCTCCATGAAAATGCACAGCCTAAGGCAGATACAAAAAACAGACAACCCAAACCCTTCAGGCTGTCTCGGCGGCCATATTTGTCTCCAGGAAGCCCCGCAAACAGAGCTCCGACGATCGTACCCCAGAGGGCAATCGCGACTGTAAGTCCGAGCGTAGCCGGAGAAAGCCTAAACAACCCGGTTAACGCTTTTGTTACGCCTGCGATTACAGCGGTATCAAATCCGAAGAGGAGGCCTCCTAGGCCGGCAACTGCGGTACTTTTCAAAAGCGGCAGATTCACCCTATGGGTGCGCCGTTGAGTGGTTCCCAGCAAGGAAGCCATAGTTATCCTCAGGATTTGAAGAATTCGTGCGTTCAAGAAGCGATAGAGTTTTGAACAGCTCCGAATTTTATAGATTATAGATGTTCAAGTCAAGGAGTCCTCATACTGCTACGGTGAGATACCCCGCGTCGGGCATGAGGCGCTTTCCCAGGCAACCGATTCTCGCAAATTTGGGAACATACGCGACTCTCACGGGCTGAAATAGGCCGGTAGACTATATATAGATAATAGATTATCGTTTTATTTATGCGTGCGTTGATGCTTGAGGAGTATCTCCACCTGCAATTGCGAGATGTCGTCGATCCTGAGATTGGACCCGAAGACGTGCTGATTCGCGTCAAGGCCTGCGGGATCTGCGGAAGCGATATCCATGGATATGACGGGAGCACCGGACGGCGGATTCCACCGTTGATTATGGGCCACGAGGCCGCCGGGGTCATCCAAACCGTGGGAAAAGAGGTGAAGAGATTCAAACCGGGCGACCGAGTCACCTTGGATTCAACGATCTCATGTGGCGAGTGTCTCAATTGCATAGCGGGCGCCCTGAACCTTTGCGAAAAGCGCCAAGTGCTCGGCGTCTCTTGTGAGGAATATCGGCGCCAAGGAGCCTTTGCGGAATATATCGCCGTACCTGAACGCATTGTTTACGCGCTACCCGACGAACTTTCATTCGCCCAGGCAGCAATGATCGAAGCAGTGTCTATCTCGGTACATGCAGCAAAGATCACTGAGGTTCAATCACCGAGCACTGCTGTCGTGATCGGAGCCGGCATGATTGGTCTTCTGAGTATTCAGGCGTTTCGTCATTACGGATGCGATCGCGTATTTGCAATTGATGTAGACCGAAGCAGGTTACCGGTCGCGCTGGATCTCGGTGCAAAGGACGTCTTTCTTGGTTCAGGTCCAGAGGTGGTTTCGCGAGTTCTTGCCGTCACGGAGGGTCGCGGCGCAGATATCGTCGTTGAGGCGGTGGGGGCACAGGGATCTATATCCACAGCAATCGACAGCGTCCGTGCGGGTGGGAAGGTGACGCTAATCGGAAACCTAGCACCCAAGGTGGAGATTCCACTTCAAAAGGTCGTCACTCGGCAACTGAAATTGTTAGGCTCGTGCGCGTCCGCGGGCGAATATCCGGAGTGCATTTCGCTCATGCAAAGCGGGCATATCCGGGTTGACTCCCTGATATCCATGGTTGCTCCGCTGAGTGAAGGTGCACAGTTGTTCGGGCGGCTCCACGCGCGCGAGCAGGGACTCATGAAGGTTGTGCTTGAGCCTTGAGGGAATTCTGATGAAAGGGAGTTCATTCGATTTGACTGGCAAGGTCGCGGTGGTCACGGGCGCCAGTCGAGGACTTGGTCAATACCTCGGACGTGCTCTTGCGCGTGCAGGTGCAGATCTCGTAATCACCAGCCGTCACCTGTCCGATTTAGCGCAATTTCAAGGCGAGATCGAGTCGCTCGGTCGGAAGGTCCTGGCGATCGAGTTGGACATTCGAAAGCCTGAAATTATCCCCCAAGCGGCTGAAAACGCTTGGGGGCACTTTGGCAAAATCGACATCTTGGTCAACAACGCAGGCTGTAACGTCAGGAAACCTGCGCTCGACATCACTTCGGGAGACTGGGATTTGGTACTTGAGACCAATCTGAGGGGATCGTTTTTCGTAGCGCAGGCATTTGCCCGATACATGGTGAACCGCCGTTACGGAAGGATCATCAACATCGGCTCTGTAACGAGCGTCTTCGGATACGCTGGTATTGCGCCATATTGCGCGAGCCGGGGAGGAATTAAGCAACTTACCATGAGTCTGGCCGACGAGTGGGGACCAGCGGGAGTGACCGTGAACTGCCTCGCACCTGGATGGTTCAAGACAAAACAGAACGGGATTCTGTATGAGAACGAGAAATGGGTCGAATACCTCATTGACCGAATTCCTCTGAAACGCCCAGGGCAGCCAAATGATCTGGACGGAGCCGTCGTCTTCTTGGCATCCGATGCAAGTGCATACATTACTGGTCAGACTCTCCTTGTGGATGGGGGAATTTCGACGGGCGCGACGCGCGCAACCGCACAATAGCCAAGGATTCCGCGTGCGCGCAATCAGCAACCGTAAATGCGGATGAGTGATGACCGCTGATCCGCACAGACCAAGGGACTTCCACACAAAATGCACGCGTTCAGGGATGAAACTGCCTTTCAGGCGATTGTCATTTCAATTGTTGAAACTGACGCTTGCGGAAATGTTACGATCGCTGCTCCATCTGAGAGCGTCGCATTGATCGGAGCAGGCTTCACCGCGTCCGGCTGATCAAAGGTATTGTGCGCATGGATGTCGGATGACGTCAGGACCCGCCCTGAGGCAGTCTTAATTTTTCGCCCCCTAAGCATGATTTGGGTTTCCAAAGACGTCTCCAGACTAGGATTCACTACGGTCAATGTGACGACGTTGGCTTTTTGCGAAGCCGAACCGTTCAACCCCCAGAATCGAGCGATCTCACCATCGCGGTTGTAATTCACTTGGGGCGAGGCGAATTCTGCCCGCAGGTTCTGACCATTACTATGACCAGAATACAAATCGAAGACGTGATAATTCGGAGTGGCTACGAACCGCTCTTCGTGCGCAAGAAAGAGCGCATTAATGTTGTTGATCAATTGCGCATTCGTTGCCAAACTCACTTTGTCGGCGTTGCGGTTGAAGCAGTCAAGCGTCAGTGCAGTAGCGAGCGCGTCGCGAATGGTCACTTGTTGCCCGAAGATATGCGTCGGATCAACCTCTGTACCTTCTCGATACCACGGCCCATATTCGTCCACGACGAGCTTTACTCGATGAGCGGTATCGTACTGTCCCATGACCGCCCATTGATCTTTCAATATCTGTTCCATCCGGTCGCATACTCGCATCAATTCGTACCAATCCCCTTGATCGAAGGCCAGCGCGTCTCCTTTTCCGAGAATCCAGTCGCGAGTTTTGCCACGACTGAGATTCGATGCGTAATAGTGAATTGACCAGCCGGTGAAGCCCAGATTTTGATATGCGTGATCAGAGTAGAGTTCTTCGAATATTCGATGTGTCCAATCCAGGTCGTTGTTATTGGGCCCTGATCCGATGAACTGAAGATCAACACCATAGCTTGGTACCCAGCTTGTAAAGCGCCGAAATTCCGAAGCGTATTCTTCAGGAGTGAAATTGCCGCCACAGCCCCAGCTTTCATTCCCTACGCCCCAATAGCGGACTTTAAATGGATCACGAAAACCGGCTGCTTCCCGCAGCTTAGCTAGTGCTGTACTACCGGCTGGAGAGTTGCAGTACTCAACCCACCGATCGAAGCTGAGCGGCGGAAGGCTCCGAACGTTGGCCGCAACATAAGGTTGGGCCCCGATCAGCGAGCAGAACCGCATGAACTCATTGGTACCGAAGCGATTCGATTCAAAGATTTGATTTCCACGTTCGTGCAGACGAGCCGCGTCTCGATCGACCTCCCAAAAGTTGGTGCGCTCGGGGCGACTCGCAGCCGGTCCGACTCCATCGATCCAGTCGTAGCTGTCGGCAAAACAACCGCCAGGCCAGCGTATGACTGGTACCTGAATCTTCTTCAACGCATCGATAAGCGCGGACCGAATTCCATACTGGTTCGGGATCTTCGAGTTTTCGCCAACCCAAACTCCGTCGTAAATCACTCCTCCGATGTGTTCGGTGAATTGCCCGTAGAGGTTTGGGGAGATAGTGCCCAGGGTTTCGTCAGGCAGAATCTCGATTCTGGCATCGGTTGCCCTTGCCCATGAAAGGTTGCTCGACAATGCGAGCGTCACGCTCGACATCGCAGCGTTCTTAAGAAATTGTCTCCGTTTGATGCTCATTTCTTTCTCTCCACGTGGGTTTGGCGACAAGAGCTCACGCTAAACGGGCTCACTGATCTCCTCCAGCGGCAAAATCAAAGCCTTGCAAACCTGGCCAGACTTGAATTTTTCGAAAGCCGCCCCGACATCTCGAAGGCTGTACGCGTGGGAAACGATGTTTGCCAAAGGCAGACGCATGGCAAGATCGATTGCAATTTCAAAATCACAGCGCTCGTACACTCTGGATCCAAGTATCTGTAGTTCCTTGAAATTGATAGTCTGCAAATCAATCGCAACCGCCTTCTTAAAAACCCCGAGGTTTACGATTACCCCGCGTGGGCGTACAAGAGAACACATTTCGATGGCCGAGGAGGGGTGTCCGGCGCATTCAAACACCAGATCGGCGCCCTCGTTGTTCGACAAATCCATAACGAGTCGATGCAGCGATTCACCAGCTTCGATCGCTTTGAGCCCCAACTTCTCAGCCAGTGCCCTTCTTGCCGGGAGTACATCGCTAATTAGGACATTCGGAATTCGCTTTTCCTGCGCTACCAGAGCGGTCAGCAATCCGATCGGGCCAGCCCCGAGAACCACGGCAAGACTCACATCATCGAGATTGGATCTGCTCACACCGTGAACGGCCACGGCCAGAGGCTCAATCAGCGCACCAATGCGTGCCGGCATTTCATCGGGCAGACGCATGAGAGAGGAAACTGGAAGCTTGACGAACTGTGCCATACCGCCATCAAGATCAAAGCCGTAGAGCTTCAAATCACGACAGACTTGAGGGTTGCCATGCGTGCAGGCATGACATTCGCCACATGCGATTAGCGGAAACATCGTAACGTTGTCTCCCACCACTAGAGAGCTCTCAGAACTCTTGATCTCGATAATCTTGCCCGAGAGTTCATGGCCAAGTGTCAGAGGTGCTTTTGCACGAGGGTGGGTGCCGGCGACGATGCTGATGTCTGAACCGCAGAACCCGCAAGCTTCAACCTTGATTAGCGCCTCATCATCTCCAATCTCAGGCACCGAAACTTCTTTCGCATTCACCCGATTGGGGCCCAAGTATCTGGCCGCGAGCATTGTCTTCATAAGAACTCCCTACTGAGCGGTATATCCGCCGTCCAACATGAGAATTGCGCCAGTGAAGAAACTGGCGAGGTCTGTTGCCAGATACGCATAGAAACCTGCGACTTCGTCAGGGCTCGCAATCCGGCCAATTGGATGCGCATTGCGAAGCATTGCCCAATACTGTTCTGCGTTGCCGGAGGCCTCAGCGGATTGATGGACAATCGGAGTGTCTACGGTTCCGCACGCAACGACGTTTACCCGAATGCCATGTTTTGCATACTCAATCGCCATCTGGCGAGCCATCTGATGCAGTGCGCCCTTTGAAGATGCGTATGCTCCCTGGGTCGGGATACCGACCTCGCCCGAGATAGATCCGCTCACGAGGATCAAGCCACCACCTTTCTTGATCATCACCGGAATCACATGCCTAGCAGACCAGTACAGGCTTTTCACATTGGAATTCATTACCGCATCCCATTCCTCCGGCGTATGCAGATGAAGAGCCTTCACTACGCTCACAGCTGCGTTGCTTACTAGCACGTCGAGGCGACCGAAATGCTGCAGCGCTGCAGCGGTGAATGACTCAGATGTATTCTCTTCGCCGACGTCACCCTGAACGATCACGAGTCTGTCCGGGAAGCGTTTACGCAAGAATTCAAGTTCTTGCGGGACCTCCCTTCGTCGAAAGACAGCCACTAGACCTGCTGCGCCGCACTCCAGGTACGTTTTCGTAATCGCGAGCCCTATCCCAGACGACGCGCCCGTCACAACCGCTACCTTATCTGCCAACGAAATTTCCATTTGCCTCGAACTCCGGTCAACGTTTCTTCATTTCAATCGGCGGGTATGCACTCCGCTCAGACCTTTAGGTATACCCAAGGTTCGTAATACTTCAACAATGTAAACTCTGCGTCCGAATGGAGGTTGTCCAGCGCTACCCTGAACATTTCGGGCGACCCTATATTGTTGATCATCATGTCGTAATGGCAAGGAATCACGACACGCGGGCGCACGGCTTTCACTACCGTTGCAGCCTCCTGGGCAGAGAGATTGTGATAGCCGCCATTAATACAAATGGCACATATATCCACACCGGAAGGAAGAAGCCTGAGTAATCTCTCGGAATAGGTAGTGTCGCCCGTGTCGTAGAAAGAAATTCCACTCGAAAACCGGAATAGCAATCCGACATGGTTCAAATCCGTGGCATCAGTCGGCATGGCAAACGTACCTGTGACGGTGGTCGAAACGCCCAGATCAAGTTGTTGTCCCGGATGGATGAGTCTGCAGGAATCCGCGGAGACGCCACACTCCTGATACCGCACAACTGAATCAAAAGGGCCTACAAAAAGCGTGTCGTCCTTCCGCATTCTTATTAGGGTTTCAGGATCCGCGTGATCGTCATGAGAGTGGGTTGTCAGAAATATGTCCACATCGAGATCTTCTGGCTCAACAAACACAGGCAACTGGCGGTTCAGCCGATATGGAAGATCTCCGAATCTTCCGGCACAACTATCGCTGAGATAAAGGTCAATGCCGATGAGCGGACCACCTGCTTCTTTCAAGAGAAATCCGTTCTGGCCGAAAAACCATACGGTGAGGGCACCACAAGGTGGCTCGAATGAGCGGATACTCTCCATGTACGTGGCACTGGATTGCAATCTGGCGGTGATCAATTCAACCGGCGACGAGGAGTCATAGGCGCTATTCTGGGTGGACACAAACGTCTCCGGAGACATCGAAGAAGAGGATTTCGAGCTCTGCGTATAATAAACCGCCGCCATACGTTAGTTTATAGATTATCTTTTATGTATTGGCAAATCGATTTAAGACCGTTCCGTCTCCTCATGACGCCAGAACCCTCGATAGATCAATACGGAGCGAGGTACCTGTTATAGACTATCTAGAAAGCTCAAATCGGGGTCGCCAGCCATGCCTCTGAACATCGTTGATGATGCAAAAAGGACGCAATTGAGGATCCAAACCGCACCTGAAGCCGCGGCGCAGGCGATCCGTGAATCTATCATTTCAGGGGAGTTGAGAGGAGGCGACCGCATCATCGAACAGCGGTGGGCCGAACGGCTCGGGATCGGACAGCCAACCCTCAGGGAAGCATTGCACGAGTTGGAGCACCAGGGGTTGTTAAGGAAGCTTCATCAGCGTGGGACATATGTGGAACAGCTTAGCCCAGATGACTTCAGACTGATCCAAGAGATCCGAATACCGTTGGAAGCGATTGCTGTTGGAAAGGCCGCCGAGAACTTCACTGCCGATGCTGACAAGGAGTTCTCCGCAATTGTCGAGAAAATGGCTGGATCGGGCATATCCGAAGTGGACGTGAAGAGCTTCCATGAGAGCGACGTCGCATTTCACCGCAAGATCTGGGAACTGGCCGGCAATTCCTTTCTGCGAGACGCCTTAGAAACAATTACGTTCCGGCTGTTTGTCTTTTCGATCGTGGACCGATGGAGTGGCAACCCGAAAGCGGTGAGCGAACGGCTTGCGGCCGTCCAGGAACATCTTGCTATTCTTGAAGGATTACGAAGTCGCAACAAGAAGATCGCACGGCAGGCCTTCATTAAGCAGAGCATCGGCTACTGGAACACACAATATGGTTTAGCACTGGATGAATCGGAGCTGGATCTCTCAAGGACTGACACCCGATCATGAGAAAGCCCATTCCATTCCGGGTAAGTCCGAGCCATGCATTCCAATCCCGCACCACGACTGTAGCCGAAGCGGTGCGGAGTTGAATACAAAGTGGCAGTTTCGTGCTCGCGACGCTATGCAGTTGATAACCAAAGCCGGTTTTCTGTGGTGCAAGCCCGTCGCATGGCTGTGAGTGGAAGCCAAGGTAGAGCTCCGGATCACGTCAACTAACACGTTTCTATGGGTTCTGAATTGGACCATTCTAGCAGGATGGGACGCGGCGGCTGTCACATGTTCATGAAAGCGGCGATTTGCCACGATTTCCCGCTATTTGGACCGGGATTCCAGCCTGTTCAAATGGGACCCTTGTCGCATTTACCGGCAGATTTTCGTCGAAGAGTGTAGTGAATTGCTTGCCTAAGGGAGAATATTTTCCGCCAGCGGCACGATTGTACGGCAGCAAATCCACTCTCACCAGGCCTGGTAGGTTCTTAACCGATCCAGCGATGGATTCGAGGTTCCCGTGCGTGTCTGTGACGCCGGGAACGAGCGGCACTCTGATCACATATGGAATCTGCAATGAAGACAAAAGCAGAAGATTGCGAAGAATCTGCACATTATCTAATCCGGTATAGCGCCGGTGCTCCCTGGGGTCGATGATTTTCAGATCGAAGTAGACCATGGAACACCTACTCACGACGGATTTAAAGTCGTCTTCCGACGCAAATCCAGATGTATCGAGCAAGACATGCACGCCCTTCAATCGACCAATCACATCGATCAAAAAAGTTGCTTGAGCAAGAGGTTCGCCTCCCGAAAAGGTGACACCGCCGCCATTCATAGATAGGATCGTCGATTGGCGCCTTATTATGGCAGCCAGATCCGAAGATGTGTATTCTCTGCCAACCAGTCGTGCGCCGAGAGGAGACCGCATAATCTCTGGGACGCGCGATTGACCTTCTGGGTTATGACACCACGCGCAGCGAAGGGGACATCCCTTCAAGAAGACGGTTGTACGAATTCCTGGTCCGTCGTGGATTGTAAACTCGCGAATGTCGAACACAATTCCCCGCGGTCCAATCATGGTCACTTCAGACTCCATAGATATGCCGGGCAATGATGTGCTCCTGGTACACAGGCGCGAGCTCACAAAAATAGCCACTCCATCCCCAGACTCGCACGATCAGATTTCTGTGACGTTCTGGATGCACCTGTGCATCCCGCAGTGTCTCCAGATTCGTGGTATTCAGCTGAAGCTGCTGGCAACCGAGCTGTGCAAACGTGCGCACCAACATCGCACACTTGGCGAGCCCCTCAATATCGCAAAACACCGAATCTGAGAGTTCCAGAGTGATCGGGCCTCCATTGCAGACTTTTTCATAATCCACCCGACTAAATGCTTGCAATACACTGAGTGGTCCACGCACCAACGCATTTGGAGAAGGCGCAAGGTTCGCACTGAAAAGTTCACCTCGACGGCGGCCCTCAGCGGTGGCTCCAATTGGCACAGCGTTTGAATCAGGTTCACCTCGCGAGAGCCAAACGTAGTACATCGCCGAGCCCGAGCCCGGTCGAATACGGCCGCCTCGACCGTTGTCCCGGACGCTCGCACATGCCTCAGCCAAGAAATCAAAGAGTGACTTGAGAAGTTCGTCAACCTCGGGATCTATTCCGACTTTTGGAGCCTGTAGAAGCTGATCCTGAATCGCTTGGTATCCATCGAAATCTGCGTCCATGGCTCGAATCAAATCTTCAGCTGAAACGGCCTTCTCCTCGTACACGCAGCATTTCACCGCGGCGAGAGCATCCGCAGCATTGGAGGACGCTGCTCCGTGGATACCAAAGTTGTTGTACTTTAGCCCTTTGGAAACATCACGTCCGCTTTCGAGACATCCATCCATAAGAACTGAATAATATGGAGCGGGAGGCAACAGAAGCCTCGAGTAGCTGTTTGCCAATTGAAGCACCTGCTCTCGAATCGACTCCGCTGTTCGCGCGAGGATACCTTCAAAACTGCCTCGGGCTGACAAGCCAGTGCGAATTGCCCGATCAACGGCAAGCGGGAACGAAACGGCACCGATGTTGACGACTTCCATTCCCTTCCCTGGAATGATGAATTCCCAACAGGCAGCGACAGTGAAGTTCCGCGCGTCTTGCGGCTCGTAACCGCACGCAATGAGGGCAGGAATTACAACATCGTCGTTTGAGTATTGAGGGAAACCAAGCCCCCTTTTTGTGAGTTTCGAAGCAAGGGAAAGCAACGCCAAATCGGTCCGGGGCGTAATTCGGAGGTTTATCTTTGGATCAATCATGTTTGTGTAAAGCGCGACACGGAGCGCAATCCGTGTGAGCTCATTGACCCCACACGTTCCATCACTCCGTTGCCCGCCCAGCATGATTGTTTGGCCGTTGTCTCCTTGCTGAACACCTGGGTAGAGGTCACTGTCCTTATTAAGGGAAATAAAGAATTCGGCGAGCAGTTCCTCAGCGCCGCCAATGTCTAGTAATCCGGATTTCAGATCAGCGCTCAAATAAGGCCACAGATACTGATCGATTCGGCCCAAGCCCACGTGATAGTGACCCTCCATCCAAACCACTGCGTGAAGCAATCGCAAAGCCTGCAATGCCTCATGAAATGTCCTCGGAGGAAGCGCGGGCACTCTTGCCAGAATCTCCGCTATCTCCGCCCGCTTAAGGTGACGGGCCTTTTCCGCGTACCGCGACGCGAGAGCGAGTACCGCGTCGACAGTTTCGATTGCGCAGTCTAGGAATTCAGTCGCCTCGGGATCGGATTCCAATTGCACTCGCGTATTCTCAGCAATCCTCCTTCTCTCTAGGAGCCCCTGGGTGAGTACCATTTCCCAATCAGCGCAGACATTGCTAATGGGACCGAGTTCGTGTAATCGCCTCCCGTTCGTGATCCGTTTCCACTCCTCCTGCGTACAGAGAGGCGGCACAGAGCCTGATGTACGCGTGAAAACAATGCGTTCATCTGGAAAAATCACAGGGACTTCCACCTCACACATTCGGCGAACCAAGCGAGCCGTTCGCCGAGGCCAAGATAGCTCTTCCTCGTTGCATTCCTTGATCAAATCCAGATGGTCGAGCTTCCGGAGGCTCTTGTGTCGGAGACCCCGCACTCGGCCTTTCAATTCGTCAAGCCGTGCCGTGTCGAACGAGACTTCTGAGGAAATCGTCTTACAATCCGCGAACTCCATGAGCACTCCAAAATCTATAATCTATAGACGATTTATCGCTCGGTCTGTGACGAGAAGCACAAAGAGGCATTAATCAACGTCTGGCAGATGTAGGCGCAAGGCTCGGTAGATTATTTGTATGCTGGCAACCTGTACCAGGTAAGCCGCCGGTCGGACAACACTACAGCGAATGTCACCGTTCTTACCGACGGCTCCGGCTACGCCGCCGCGGCTCGCCAGGATGCATTCTGTGCCAACACTAACCTGCACAATTACCAGGATCTACGATCAATCTTCTCACCATAACGATCTGACGCTGGCTCCTCCTGGTGGCGCGGCGAGCGGTCCTGGGCCCGGCGGCTACGATGTCGCGGCTTCGGCTACGTCTCTGCCGATCACTGCGGGCGGAAATAAAGTGTACGGTCTGCTCGTCTCATCGGGGGTCGGCTACCGCAATGACGCAACCAGCGGTATCGCGATGAACGGGCAGCCTGAAGGCGTGTATATGGTGAGCTCAGCCGTGAACCTCAGTCCTTACGGCGCTTGCTGCTTCGACTTCGGCAACGCTGAGACGAGCAACACCGACGTCGCGGATGGATACATGGATGCGATCAACATGCACTGTGTGAACAGCTCCTGGAATAGTCCATGCGCTCCGGTCGAGGGGCTCGACCTGGAAAACGGCGTTTACGGTCAGCTGACCGGAACCACCGGCACCCTCTTTGTGACTGCTATGGGATGGAACGACGGCCAGCATTACTACGGAACTTACATTGGGAACGCGCAATCCGGCAGCCTCACGTCTTCAGGGTCGATCGCTCTTTCCGGTGATTACTCGCCGATGCGTCAGGAAGGAGCAATCGTTTTAGGGATCGGAGGAGATAACAGCGACTCGGGGACAGGACGCTTCTTTGAAGGCGCTATGACGTCCGGAGTTCCGAGCAGCACCGTAATGGGCAATGTGCAGGCGAACATTGTCGCGGTCGGCTATACGGGGTCACCAACGCTCAGCGACGGAGTGACCTATACATTCACGAACCAGTCGAGCCAGATGAACCTGGACAACTACTGCGACGGCTGTTCAGGCTCACCGACGGATGGAGTTCAAGTCATCCAGTATCCGGCCAACGGTTTGGAGACTCAGGAGTGGATCTTGCACACGCAAGGCAATGGCTATTTCACCATGGTCAATATGCAAAGTGGTATGTGCCTGGACGACCCGTGGGGGAATGGAACTC
Organism: uncultured Acidobacteriaceae bacterium; assembly: GCA_963798035.1. GTDB lineage: Bacteria > Acidobacteriota > Terriglobia > Terriglobales > Acidobacteriaceae > Telmatobacter. The sequence continues at coordinate 55,131 of CAWCRW010000003.1, forward strand.
CTTCGCGCGCACTCCCTCAAACACAGGGGACCAGCACGATGCTCTGGCAGCAACCCTGCAATGGGAATGAAGCTCAGAACTGGGAGTTCATTCCGCAGAGCAACAGTTGCTTCGTCATCGAGAATGAGGCTGCAACGGTCTTCAATCCGCGCGCCGGCACTCCGATGGTGATTGACGACTACTACGGTGAAGCGACTTCAGGACTTCAAATGTGGCTCGACACCGCAAATGGCGAGGCGCCGCAGAATTGGCTCCTCAACATTCAATAAGCCAATTCAAATCCCTTGCTTCCGCACCGCAGGCCGCTGCTGGGGCGGAAGCAAGACCTAACTGCGCGGATCTACCAGGCTGTATAACCGCTTGAGAAAAGCGACAGAGTCATCCGGGAACTTAATCAACGCTGTCAAACCGACTGGCAACCGCCGGATTTGTGCATCAGTCAACGGCTTGGCGAGGATGAATCGCAGAGACACAGGGGACCGTGGGCCCCCGTGCATACGCCACGCGACAAGTAGCGATTTGTGGTCTGCAACGGGAATCGTTAATGTCTCCCGGATGCGTATGGAATGCATGGCGGTGCTGACCCCCAATTTCTATCCATGATTGGGCCGGACCGGCCAAAGTGTACATAACCCGTTCGTGGACGGGACTAAAGTGCTTGAATGACTAACTGAAGTCCGTTTGCTTCATTCAAGCTCCGGAAGTCACGCCTTCATTTGATCGCAAATCGGAGGTTCTCGTCGGACCCAGAGCGATGAGTTTGTCGGGTCTGCAGGTTACTTGCTTCCTTCCGGGAGGACCGCCGCCCAGATGAAAATCGGTCGATTTCAAATCTTTTGCCATCGCCATGCGGGTGAACTTTTCGGCGTTGCAGGCTTTTATTTATCTGCGCCTCCAATGCCTTCGCGTCGGTGAGGTTCACAATGCCCACAGGAACGGGATTTTGGCCCTATGCCCTGCCCGGGTAGTCGAGCTCCAGCGATAATCTCGAAGCTCTGGTCGGTTAAGGCGCAGCACAAGAGCGAGAGAACGAACGCCTTCTCTGCGATTCTTCTCAGCCGTCAGAAACGTGGAATCTGAACGTGGACTCAGCATTCAAACTTCCTGAGGATTGAAGTGGTTCGACGATAAACGGTCAAAAGCTCCGAGGAAAACATGGTGAAGCGCCTTGAATGATTCATCGGTCAAACGGTCGAGCTTTTCCCTCTTGTGTGTCAGCTTTGTGCTGATGGGCATCGGTACGACGCTCCTGGGGCCGATCTTGCCGGCACTTTCTGTGCACTGGCATTGAACGATGGCACTTGTGTTGCTCACTGCGGCAAATCCTTCCGCCGCCGTTCCAATTCTGTTCATGTTCGGCTTGGGCGTCGGTATGGTTCTGACGGTATCAATTTAACCGTGAGCAATTCATCAGGGCGGAAGCGTGGGGAAGCTCTCTCTTGGTTGAACTTCTTTTGGAGTCTTGGCGCAACGATTTGTCCTGTTCTCGCAGCGGCATTCGTCGCTCGTCAACGACTTGTAGCATTTCATGCATTGCTCTTTCTTTCTGTGGGGATTGAAACTGCACTCGGTGGACCTTCCCTCTCAAACTGAAGGGTGGGCTACTGAAAGGAGGGCACGACACAACCGGAACACCGAAACGAATGAAGAATTGCCTGAGGTGAGACAATGCCGAAAGGGTCCACACAAGTAAGAGGTCCTCATGAATCTCTCGTATTTCCGACCGATACTTATCACCGTACTCCTTGCGGGCTTCGTTCCTATTTCGCTGAGTGCCGTAAACTCTAATCCACGCTCAAGGGAATTTGCAGCCGACGCTGGGTGGAAGTTCTTTCTTGGCGACCCCAGCGGCGCAGAGAACCCCTCGTTTGCGGATGTGTCTTGGCGGTCAGTGGATCTGCCGCACGACTGGAGCATAGAGAGCAAGCCCGACAAGGACAATCCAAGCGGTTCGGGCGGAGGCTTTTTCTCAGGGGGTATTGGCTGGTATCGCAAAACATTCCGTGCACCCACCGATTGGAAAAGGAGAGTCGTCAGCATTGAGTTCGATGGCGTATACCGCGACGCCACCGTGTATCTCAATGGGCACAAGCTGGGCACGCATCCTTACGGCTATACGGCGTTCACTTTCGACCTCACGCCCGAATTGAACTTTTCAGGCGCAAATGTGCTGGCGGTACGTGTGGATAACTCGGCGCAACCGAACAGCCGTTGGTACAGCGGATCGGGTATCTACAGGCACGTTCGCATCCTCGTGACTGATCGCACACACATAGCGCACTGGGGAGTTTTCATCGTGACGCCTACTGCGACCAGTGATTCAGCCAAAGTATCGATTCGCACCCGGGTGGCAAATGAATCATCGTCCCTCGCGGGAGTGACCCTGGAGACGACGCTGCTCGACAAAACGAACCGCGAGAGCGGCAGCGCGCAGTCGAAGTTGAGCGTCGCTCCGGGTGGAGAAGACGAAGCAGCTCAGGAGATCGTGTTGGCAAATCCGGCGCTCTGGTCGCCGGAGTCGCCCACGCTGTACCGCGCCGTCTCCGCGATTCGTAAAAACGGCAAAATCATCGACCAGGTGACTACCACGTTTGGCATCCGCTCGCTTCAGTGGTCGGCAGAAAACGGGTTGCTGCTGAATGGCAATCCCGTGAAGCTGACGGGGGGTAGCGTTCATCACGACAACGGACCTCTCGGTGCCGCCGCATTTGATCGCGCGGAGGAGCGCAAGGTGGAACTGTTGAAGGCTGCGGGCATGAACGCCGTCCGCACGGCGCATAACCCGCCATCGTCCGCGTTCCTGGACGCGTGCGACCGTCTCGGCCTACTGGTTCTTGATGAGCCGTTCGACGTGTGGCAGGCACACAAGGTTAAGTTCGACTACGGCAGCAACTTTGACGAATGGTGGAAGCAGGACGTTTCGTCTATGGTGCTGAGGGATCGCAATCATCCATCGATCGTCATCTGGGGAATCGGCAACGAGATTCCAGAATTGGAAGTGGATCGTGGAGCCGCTCTCGGTAAACAACTTATCGACCAGGTGCAAGCGCTTGACGACACGCGCCCCCTCACCTTAGCGTTTCCCGGCACAACGACGAAGGCCACTGCCCAGGCTGTGTTCTCGCAACTCGACATTACTGGCTACAACTACAACCTCCTTCCGACCTACCAGAAGGATCATCAGCAGTTGCCCACGCGCATGATGCTCACCACCGAGTCTTGGCCTGCGAAGGTGTTTCCGCTGTGGCAGGTTTCGCACGACAATCCGTATGTCCTGGGCGATTTGACATGGACTGCTATGGACTATCTCGGCGAGTCGGGAATAGGAGCGTGGCAATACGGCACCCCGCAACAAGCAAAAATGGCGAAGGGAATGGAAGAGATGATGTCGGGCACCGCCATGATCGATCAGATGTTCACGGGAATGGCCAACGGAAAGGACGTGATGGCCGATATGGCCAAGAACAACTCCGATCCAAACGCGAAAGCCATGATGGAACTCTTCTACCATCCTTATCCTTGGCACGCAGCGGTCTGCGGTGATCTAGATCTGACCGGCTTCCGAAAGCCTCAGTCATACTATCGCGACATCGTCTGGAACGGAGGCGACCGCGTCTATGCCGCGGTCCGATTGCCCGAGCCGGAGGGCAAAAAGATCATTGCGATCATGTGGGCTACCTATCCCACACTTTCCTCTTGGACGTGGCCTGGAGAGGAGGGCAAGGCGCTCGAAGTGGAGGTTTATTCCGGCACTGAAAAGGTGCGACTTTTCTTGAATGACAAGCTCATCGGCGAAAAGCCGACGGGCCGCGAGCAGGAGTTCAAAGCGGTGTTCTCGGTGCCGTACGTGCCGGGCACGCTGAAGGTGGTGGGCCTGCGCACCGATCGTGTTGTTGCGGAGAGCGTGCTGACGACAGCGGAAAAAGCGGTCAAGCTCCGTGTAACGGCGGACCGCATGGTGCTCCAAGCAGATGGCCAGGATCTTTCGTTTGCGACAGTTGAGGCCGTGGATGCGAATGGCCGCCCCAATCTGGAAGCTAACCAGGAGGTTCAGTTTGAGATTAGCGGTCCTGGCTTGATCGCGGCCGTGGGAAATGGTGATGGACAGGACGCAGATTCCTATCACGGCAATCGGCGCAAGCTCTACCAGGGACGCGCGCTTGTCGTGATTCGCGCGTCGAGACAGATGGGCTCGATCAGGCTGAGCGCCAAAAGCTCGGGCCTAAGCGATGGTTCAGTGACGATCGATGCCAGAGCCGCGCAGCCGCATGCCGAATTGCGTTAACGAGACTGGGCTCAACCACCGGCCCGAGTGAAGACTTGTATCGGCACGTCTCTTTTCGAACATTTTCTTCGGCCTGATGGAAGTCGCGAATGAGCCTCCATCGAGAAGTAACTCCAAAACTGTGAAACGACGGTTATCTCCGGATTGGCCACATCTATGTAAGTCAAAGTCAAGAGAAAAGCACAAGTATCCGTGGCGCGCTCGGGAGAGCGCGCATTGAGCGAATCAGGATATGCCGTTTCGCATTTGTGGCCTCGCGGCCGTTGGTCCCTGCTCTCGAGCAGAACCAGACATCTATTTGCAGCCTCGGGCTCCTGAGAGCCGTTGCCGAAGATTGAGTTTGTGTTCCCTGCCAGTCCCGAAACAATTCGTGGTGAGCCTCCGGAGGTTGATCTCCTTCGCACATTGCCTAATTGCAGGACTTGGCAATCTGCGCACGGAATAATCCTGATGTTTTTTCATTCTCAGGCAGGTTTTTAGGCTGCCTCAGTGCCTCCGAACTTCTCAGCAGGCACGAAATCTTGTTGTCTGCGTTCGACTGCGAGCAGGTAGGCAACGATCTTCCTTGCCACCGCCAGCGTAGCTCGGTTGCGATTCCCTCGCTGCATCTCCTTCTCGTAAATCAGGGCCAGTTCGGGACACTGCCTCGGGGCCAGCTTCGCGGCTTCAATCAGCACATGTTGAATGTGCTTGTTGCGCTGCTCGGAAATAGGCATGCGCACCACCTTGTCGGCTGAACTTCTCTCCGCTCCGTACAGTCCGCAATAACTGATGGCCTGCTTGATCGACCGGAAACGCGACAGATCGCCGATCTCCAGGGCCCAGGTCAGCGCCGTGATTGGACCAACTCCAGGAACGGTTCTCAGCCGCTCCAGCCTCTCGGCCAACAAAGGGTCTCGCTCCAGAGAACTAACCAGGGCATAGTCCAGCCTCTGCGCGCGAACGATATGTTCGCGACTCAGCTTCAAAAACGGCCGGATGCTCTGATCGATCTCTTCGCTGCTGGACATCAACTCCGCAAAATAGCCCACCTTGTGCATCCGCTGTTTGGTATGGGACACGCCCTTCTCCAGCAGCAGCCCTGATGCCCGGTTCTTCATCTGTACCATTTGCTTGACCAGCAGACCCCGGCAGCGCAGCGTCCGCCGCCGGTCTCGGATCTCGGTCGAGGCCATGTGGCACTCCGGCAGCAGGTCGTAGCGCAGGCAATCGGCGATCGTGCGCGCATCCATCGTGTCGTTCTTCCGCTTGGCCACCGCGATCGCCCGCAGCATCAAAGGATGCGCTACCTTCACCTTCTCTGCGTGTGGAAGCAGGTGATCATAGATCCACCCGGTGAAGATCGTCGCTTCCATGGCGATCGTACGGGGTTGGGGAAGGGTCTTGACCCATGCATCAAGTTCGCGCCGCGTAGATCCGGTCTTGCCTTCCTGATGAATCTTGCCGGCCGCGTCCTTCATGCAATAGCTGATCGTCCTCTTGTGAACATCAAGTCCGATGAAGTACATAGTCTCTGAGGAGCCTCCGAGGTAGTTCTCTGAATCAGCCTCACAGCTGAGTTCAGCCTTTTGCAACACCTCGCGCTCCTCTCTGACTTAACATCCAAACAATTCGCTCGGGACTCTGTGAATGAGTGGTTTGTCCTGTTCTCATCAACTCAAGAACATGCCAGGCAGATCGGTGAACACGCTTCTGGAGATCAATCCATAGATGAGTTCCAGTCGAACCCGTCAAAGAATTTTGCTAAAGAACCCCGGGGGCATCTCTTCGGTCTAGTCGCCTTCAGGTCTCCTCATCTACCGTTTGCAGACACCTTGAAATAGGCAGCCGGAGTTGTCCCAAGCGACTTTCTGAAGGCTGCGATGAAAGCGCTTGGGGCACTATAGCCGGCTTCAAGAGCCGCGTGAGTGACCTTCACGCCCTCGCCAAGGAGGCGCATTGCCTGCATCAGACGGAGTTGCTGCCTCCATTTTCCCAGGCTCATTCCTGTTTCTTCCTGAAACAGCCTCTCCACGGTTCTCCCGCTGGCACCAATCGTCTGGCAAACGAGAGCGAGGGACTGCCGATTTCCTGGATCGGCATTCAGTAATTCTGCAAGCTGTTGCGCCCTTGGGTCGGCCGGGTTCGGAAGCTGCAGTGGCACCGTCTGTACCGCCTTGAGTTGGTCGACAATAACATCGATCAGGTGACAATGCGCTACGGTTTTCGTGCTCAGCGACCCGCATTTGCAGGCATGCAAAATCAATTCGCTCAACAAGGGTGGTACATTCACCACGCAGCAATCCCTGGGCATCGATCTTGCCAATCTCGCCTTAAGATAGAGCGTTCGCATCGCAACCATTCCCGATATCGAAATCGTGTGTGGAACGGCTTCAGGTATCCAAACTGCACGATGCGTCGGCACCACCCAAGTACCGTTGCCGGTGTGCACCGTCATCACCCCGCGGGACGCATAGACCAACTGATCGCGGTCGTGAAAATGCAATGGAATCTTGTGCCCGGCGGAGTAGTTGCGTGTATGTGTGACGATCGCCGAGTTTCGATCCGCCAGCCGGTCGAAGATTGCGGTTTGTCGTGTTTTCGACATTCATTGTCACAATAACGAAAGCGCGCTACACAAGCAATGGCTAAGCTGAACATGTAGCAACTGTTCTTGCAAAAGGGAAGCCTTGAATCAACTGCATCACTGGCTCTGCAGCTCGGCCGGTTGGAAAAAGACGCTGGTGCGGCGGGTGCCCTGGGTGCTCTCCAGCGCCAATCTTGGTCCTAATGTGCTCGAGGCCGGTCCCGGCCCTGGCCTCACTACGGACCGCCTGCGATCCGCCGTGCCGCGCCTCACCGCAATTGAAGCCGATCAGGGACTTGCCCACTCCTTGCGCACCCGGTTGCGCAACACCAATGTTGAGGTCATCGATGGCGATGCCACCTTTATGCCCTTCACCGATGCGAAGTTTTCCGCCTGCGCGGCATTCACCATGCTGCATCATGTGCCTTCTCCGGCAATGCAAGACAGGCTCCTTCGCGAAGTCTGGCGCGTTCTCACTCCCGGAGGCGCCTTCGTCGGTTGCGACAGCCTGCAAAGCCTGTCCATGCGCGTGCTCCATCTCGGCGACACATTTGTCCCCATTCATCCAGACACCTTTGGCGCGCGCCTTCAAGATGCCGGATTCAAAGTGATTGAGCTTGAGAAAGGTCCCGGCTCATTCCGCTTCTACGCACTCAAACCCGATAAGTAGTGCCTCAACGGACTCCGCCTTGTGTGCAGATCGCCCCACTCAACCCAACCCGGCGCACACCCCAGGAGGTATCACCAATGAAGAACAACTTCACAATTCGAATCACGCGGTCAGCGAGTCTGCTTTTCCTAGCCGTCGTCGCTGCATCCATGAGCCTCGCGCCGCGGGCTTACGGCGCTGCACCGGCCGGGCGGTGTTCTACAAACCCTGACAGTCGCGCACTCGATTTCTGGCTCGGCGATTGGAGCATCGCCGGTCCCGGATCAGAGCCCACCGCCAAGAGCTCCGTTACGTCCACGCTCGACCAATGCGTGATTGTCGAAACCTGGGACGGAGGTCGCGGTCATACAGGACAAAACTGGTTTGGCTACAATGCAGACGACAAGAGCTGGCACGGAATGTTCGCTGACAACAGGGGCCGCGTTCACGTCTTCGTCGATGGCAAAGTCGCCTCGGGCGCTGCTGAGTTTACCGGGCCCAGCCAGGGAGCAGACGGTGAGGCGTTTCTCAATCGGGTTCGAATCGTTCGGATAAGCCCCGAAAAGGTGGAGCAGATATGGGAAAAGTCCACTGACCATGGCGCGACTTGGAACACTGAGTTCCGCGGAGAATACTCGCGAAAGAAATCGTAACAATGGGTGACAGAGATGACCGGACGATACAAATGGTACGCCGCGTGGGCCGTCGGTCTTGCATTGACCGGTGCCTGCCGCGCTCAAGACGCTCATGATTCCTCCGCTCCTACAGTCACGCTTGCGTCGGGTGCGCTGCGAGGAATGCGATTCGGTAATCTGCCAAACCAAGTCGCATTCCTCGGTATCCCTTATGCCGCTCCGCCAACGGACGATCTGCGCTGGAAACCCCCAACTCCCGTCTCCCGATGGACCGGCATCCGCGACGCTTCGAGTTTCGGCGCGGCCTGTCCGCAGCTCCCCGAGCCCTGGCTCATCTACCCTCATTGGAGCGAGGACTGCCTCTTCCTAAATGTCTGGACCCGGCAATTGCCCGCCCCGCGCAAGCAGCCCGTCATCGTCTTCTTTCATGGTGGCTCCAATCGTGCGGGCTACAGCCAGCGCGATCTGCTCGGACCGTCGCTCTCGCGCTCCGGCCTTGTCGTCGTCAGCGCAAATTATCGCCTTGGTGCGCTCGGGTTTCTCGCTCACCCCGCGCTCTCCGCCGAATCCCCGCATGCCTCTTCTGGAAACTATGGCCTTCTCGATCAGATCCAGGCTCTCCAATGGGTGCGTGAAAACATCGCTCGCTTCGGCGGTGATCCTGCGCGCATTACCGTCATGGGTCAGTCTTCGGGAGCGGTCGATATGTGTCTCTTGATGGCGTCTCCGCTGGCGCGCGGGTTGTTTCAGCAGGCGATCCTCGAGAGTGGAGAATGCCAAAGCACGCTCAATAAGGACATTCGCACGCCTATCTCTGTGAATGGAATCTCAGGCACGGGCGAAGGCTCTGGCGAGCGACTCGCTTCTGATTTGGAAATTACCAACGGTCCAGACGTCTTGCGAAAGCTCCGCGGCGTTCCCGTCGACACGATCTTGAAAGCATTCGCCAGCGACCACGACCTTCAATTCGATGCGATTGTTGATGGCTGGGTCGTTCCCGAACAGCCCGCAACGATATTTGCACAGGGCAAACAGGCCCACATCCCGGTTCTTGTCGGCAGCAATGCCGACGAAGCCACTGTTTTTGGCCCCGGCCCAGCCAGCCTATCCGACTATCGAAAATATCTTCAGGCAGACACTGGAATCTATGCCGCCCAGGAGTTGCAGGCGTGGCCCGCATCCTCTGACGCCGACGTTCCGGGCCAATACCTGAAGCTCCAGAACATGAGCTTTGCCTACGGAGCCTGGTCGATGGCGCGCGCCATGACCCGCGCGCACCAACCAGCCTACCTCTATCTCCTCACTTGGATTCAAACCGGGAAACGGGCAAGCTTGGGCGCCCATCATGGCGAAGAGCTTCCGTTCCTCGACGATCAATATCCGAGTGGCTGGGGTTCCAGCAGCGGCGATCAAGTTTTTGGTGAAATTCTGCGAACCTACTGGTCCAATTTTGCCATCACAGGCAATCCCAATTCTCCAGGCATTCCCAAGTGGCCCGCATTTGATCCCGACTCAAATGACGTCCTATCGCTGGGCCAGACAATTTGCCCTGTCCCCCTCAATCAGAATCTTCGAGTCTTGGACAAGATCATGGCGCAGATCTTGTCAGACGAACAGTCTCATCGGAACTAATCGGAAGCCGGAAGATCTTGTCCCAAGAAACGCCGATGTAGCCGAGCGAGTTTATGGCTTCACGCTAAATCGCCCAACCGTATTTCCAGAGCGGGAAACGCGGTAAGCCCTGCTACCGACAATGGATGCGAGATTGTTCAAGGTTTCACCGCAGACGTCGACTCGACTTGATCGAGCGGTGTGAGATACCGTTCCAGCACCAGCTTCAGCTCTCGTTCTCCGGCTTTGCGTTGTTTCGCGCTGCCGTTCAGAGCCAACGGAAGCAAACCTTTGACGATCTGCACCGTAGTTTCTGCGCTGGTCTGTACAGCATCCGAGCTCAGCTTCGGGCCCCGCAGCTGGATCATCCGCGCTACGCGCCGTTTCAGTTGCTGATGCAGCATCTGGCTGCGTTCCGCCAGTTCGCGCGACACAACGGAGCCGACAAAAAGCGCCTCAAATCCCGGTGCATTCCTTCGAAACTCCAGAAAAGGGCCGACCAGCCGCTCGATCAAATCCCGCAAAGGCATTGAGGCTGCGCCTACGTCAAAGACGCGCTCATGCAGAGCTTGATTCTGCGCAGCATATTCGTTGGCAAGGGCCTCCGCCATCGCCTGCTTATTCGGAAAGAACTGATAGAGCGTTCCCGGCGATACTCCAGCCCGGGCCGCCATGGCGTTGGTAGTGGCATTTTCATAGCCTACTTCGGCGAAGATTTCTCCGGCGGCGCGCAGGAGTTCCGCGATTCTCTTTTGTCCACGTGTCTGGCGACGCGGCGCATCGGTCTGTGGATTGCTCGACATGTGTGCCTTGACATTTACGAGTATATGCTCGCATTATCTAATCACGAGCGATTACTCGTATTTAACGATAGCACAGGAAATGTACCAGGTAATTTAAGACGCCTGCTTGCTGAGCGATCCCACTCGTGCCGGAGGATGCATGAGAGACCAATCTGAAAACGTGATCAATCGCAGAGCCGTTCTCGGCATGACGGCGACGGCCCTCGCTGCTTCGCTGACGGCGTGCTCGGGTACCCGTGCGACAACCAAGACAATCGTGTCAGGGCGGCAGCGATTCAAGGAAAAGGTCATCATCGTCACAGGAGCCACGTCCGGTATTGGTAGGGCCGCCGCGGAGCAGTTTGCGGCTGAAGGCGGCAAGGTGGCCTTTTGCGGACGACGAGAGAATCTGGGCCACGAAGTCGAGGCAGGCATCAGATCTCGTGGAGGCGAAGCAACCTATATTCGCGCCGATGTCCGGGATGAGAGCCAGGTCAAGGGCTTCGTCGATCAGGCAATGCGTAAATATGGCCGTCTCGACGTAGCATTCAATAATGCCGGTGTCACGCTCGAAAAGCCGCTCCACGAATACACCTCTGCGGAGTGGGACGACGTGCTCAACACAAACCTTCGCGGCGTCTTTCTGGCAATCAAGTACGAGATTCCGTACATGCTCGCCAATGGCGGAGGAAACATCGTTGTCACCTCATCCTCAAACGCCCTCGCCACAACCGATAAGAAATCTGCCTACACCGCCAGCAAACGCGGGCTTGTTGGCTTGGTACAGTCGGCGGCTCAGGACTATGTATCAAAAGGGATCCGTGTGAACGCGCTCATACCGGGCACAACGGATACCGCTCTCGTCAGGCGGGTCGCGCATATGGAAGAAGTCCCTGACCCGATTTGGGAGGCTGCGGCGAGCGCCAATGCCAAGCTCCACATTCCGATGGGACGCATGGCGACGCCCCAGGAGATCGCCGCGTTTGCGCTCGCATTAGCTTCCGACGACTTCCCTTATATGACAGGTGCACAAATGGTCCTGGATGGAGGCAAGACAGCCCATGCCGGATAGATTTCCGCCCTGGCAAAGAGGGTGGAATGATGTCCAGTGGGCGTTTATCGTTATCAATCCTGCATTTGGTGAATGACGCATGCTGGATGAGTGCGTTGCCCTGTTAATCGTCACCCGAGAATGGGCTTCAGGCGATCACAACACGCCTTTCCGCTGGCGACTGGGCCTGAGTCCAGCAGAAAATCCGGTGATAAACCGCATAACCACGGGCGAACTCTGGCCGTCGAAGTTAAAGTGGCAAGGTTGTTTCTCCTAAGGGGTTGAAATGCGCGCGCTGGCAGTTTTGCTCACTTTGGCTGGGTTCATGCTTCCCTTGTATGGGGCAAAAAGGGTCACGGTTCCTGAGTTGGAGCAGACGCTCGCCGCAGCCCACAGCTTACCGGATGCGGAGATTGCGAGTCAGTTGTCGGATCTGGAATTGACCGAACGGTTGAGCACGGCAAAGCTCGGCCGCTTGAAAACCGCGCTCCCCCGCGAGAAATCGCGGCAGGCACTCATGATTTTGGCGGATTCGTCGGCGTTCCTCAATCTTCCCGCAACCGAAATTTCCAGCCAACACGCCCCGGACGTCGCCACGCAGCGCAAGGTATTGGCACTGACAGTGAACTACGTCACGCAGACGATTTACCAGTTGCCGAATTTCTTTGCCACACGACTCACCAGCAGTTTTGAAGATTCGCCGGCAGTGGCAACGCCGGGCGCGATCAGCACTGCCTACCAGCCGATCCATCTGGTTGGCGATTCTAATGTCACGGTGACTTTCCGTGACGATCACGAGCTGGTGGAGAAGAGCAACTTCGATCCGCGGGTGCGAAGCCTGAGCACTTCGGGTGTGTTTGGGCCGATCCTTGGCACGGTGCTGGTGGATGCTGCGCGCAGCAGGTTGGCGTGGAGCCACTGGGAACAGGGTCAGACCGGTCTCCAGGCAGTTTTCAGTTACGAAGTACCAAAGGAAAACTCTCATTACACGGTTACCTACGACTCCGTTCCTGCCGATCTACAAGGTCAAAACCCATGCACTACGACACATACCTTCAACGAGATCGTCGGATATCACGGAGAGATGGCCATCGATCCTGCGAGCGGAACGATCCTTCGACTAATGCTATTGGCGGACATGAAACCGGATGAATTCACGCTTAGCTCCGGCATTGAGGTGGAATACGGGCAGGTCAGTATCGGCGGCAAAGACTACTTCTTGCCTGTCAGGAGCGTCACCTCTTCGCTTGCGCATTTTCTCGTGGCCCACGGAGGATGGGGACACGGGCAGGGCTGTCCGAGGATTGCCGTAGCGCCGGGCCTTCAAAGATCGCTGAACGATGTGTTGTTCGAGGACTTTCACGTCTTCCGCGCGGATGCCCGTGTGCTGACTGATAGCGAGGCGGCGAACTTCGAAGATCAAGCCCCTCCCGCACCGAACGGGAACGGTTCCAAGCAATCAGAGGGAACAAAGGCTCCTCTTCTTGCCGACACAACCCTCGCAACGTCCATCGCTCACAGCAGTTCACGGGCTGAGTCCTCCACAGACGCCACCGCGATTTCGGCGAATCCTCCCGCGCCGGAATCCCAGTCCGCACCGGAGGTCCCGCCCAACGCTTCCAACTCCGCACCACCACCGACCCCAGTCGCAACGCCTCCGGCGTCTACCCCGCCGCCCGCGCCCGAGAACACCGCTAGCTCCGCCAACTCCGCTGACATTCCCGCCTTCCGCACCACCGCCCGCCAGGTTCTCGTGGATGTCATCGTCGACAAGAAAAACGGAGATCCCGTCCCCGGCCTTCCGCAATCCGATTTCTCGATCTCGGAAGACAGCAAACCCCGGACCATCGACTTCTTCGAAGAACACTCCGCCACCGCGTCCGCACCCATAGCGCAGCCCGCCATGCCCCCGCTTCCGCCCGGCGCCATCACCAACGTTCCCACCGCACCGCCGTCGGCCGCGCTCTATATCCTTCTTCTCGACTCGCTCAACACCGAGCCCCAGGACCAGGCCTCCGTCCGTGAACAGGTGCTCTCCTACCTGCACAAAATGGACCCCGGAACCCAGATCGCCGTCTTTTCGCTCGGCTCCAGTCTGAGACTCCTCCAGGGCTTCACCTCCGATCCCGCCGCGCTCCTCGCCGCCGTCAGCGGCAAGGTGGCCACGCGCGACGCCATGGCCCAGAACCGCAGCGACAACGCCGACGACGCCGCTCACATCGCCAACCTCCAATCCATGCGCGCCTCCGCTGCCGCGATCGAGGCCCGCCAGGCAGCCGATTCCGCCGCCCACGCCTATAACTTCGGCGCCCGCTCCTCCATGACCTACGAAGCCCTCAACGCCCTCGCCCGCTATCTCGAGGGCATTCCCGGCCGCAAGAACCTCGTCTGGTTTGCCAGCTCGTTTCCGGTGGTCTTCTTCCCCACGCCCACCCAGCTTGACCAGCTCAAGAACAATCCCAATCTTCCCGGCTACGTCAACGAAGTGAAGCAAACCGCCAACCTGTTCACTCTCTCCAAGATCGCCGTGTACCCTGTCAGCGGCGCAGGAGTCATGAACTCCAACATCGGTATGGCCGACTCCGCCGACGCGGGCTCGGCCGGTGGCACCGGCCACTTCGGCACTGCCGAGAGCCCGACTGCCTCCTTGACCGGCGAAGCCTTGAATTTTGCCACCGCCACCGCCGGCATAGAGCAGCTAGCCAGCTCCACCGGCGGGCGCGCCTTCACCACCAACGACATCGATAACGCTCTCCGCAAAATCGTCCACGACACCGATGTCTACTACACTGTCGGCTACGCGCCGACGGATTCTGCTACCGACGGTAGCTTCCGCCGCATCGACGTCAAAGTCGCCGACGGCAAATACAGGCTCGCCTATCGCCAGGGCTACAACGCCTCCGAGTCCGGCGCTGCTCCGGCCAAAAAACCCGATCACGACACTGCTCCAGCTTGGGCTTCCCAGCGCCACAGGCATCTTTTACGGCGCCAGCGTCAAGGGGAAGTCTGGAAAGGAGCCGCCCAACTCCGATACCGGCCCCGCCGGCCAGAACCCCCAGCTAAAAGGCCCGCTCACTCGTTACGCCGTCTCGCTCACCATCCGCGCTCAGGACGTCTCTTTCGGCCAGGCCCCCAACGGCGCGCGCATCGCCAAGCTTCTCGTTGGAGTTAAGGCTTATGGTAAGGACGGCGCCGCGCTCAACTGGCAGGCCAGCCGTGAAGGCACCGAACTTTCGCCCACCGAATACGCATCTATCGTCAAGACAGGCATCCCCGTCACGATCGATATCGACCTGCCCTCCAACACGCCAGCCCAGTTAGTCACCGCCGTCTACGACTTAAATACCGATCGCTCTGGCACGTTGGAGACCTCCCTCCACCCCTGATCTCCGACCGCGAGCCGGGAACACCGCGGAACCATTCTGTGCACGCCTATTACGCAATCGCACTCATGCTTGAGGTCGTCAGCGGAATCGTCGTCGGATCTTTGCCCGGTCTACCCAACTTGTACGCCCGACCTTCGTCTGGAGAAGGCCTTCGAAGTCAATTCACTACGATGGACAAACGAGGCAGAGGCATCGCAGCCGGAATTGATGCGGGTCAAAAACCCGTACACCTGGTTGGAATGGGGACGATACTTCCGCGACGAGATTTGATTCAAGCAAATCGGGGTTAGGCGGCTTCCGTCCGAAACCTCGTCCTGCGAACTTCGCATACTAACCGTCCCAGCCTCGGACAACGCCCACGCTCGCGTGAACGCCATTGAGATGACAGATTTGTAATCGAAAATGTTGGCTGCGATAGATTCTGGCAATCGTAAGATATCTGCACGAGTTGGCTTTCGTCTGCCGTTCAAAGGGATGTTGTTCGCTGTCTGCCGCGCGGCTCGAGTCCATCAAGCCAGTTCTGGACGCCAGACCCTAGAAGCACTCATGTTATCGAATTCCTTTCCTGCCATGCTCTTCATCGCTTCATCTGCACATGCGAGATCGGGATGATCATTCCTAAGAGTTACGTCTTAGACGATACAATCCTCTTGCAGGAGTCTTCCCCGAATGTTGTTTGGTATTATCCGCCGACTTAGTTTATTTTTCGCTGCCGCGGCAATCGCAACTGCCACACTCTCAGCGGCACAAACTTTGCAGCAACGGCCTACGACGAAGCCCACTGCCCCTGTTGCGCCAAGCCCTCTGCAGGTTGATGGAAAGCCTGAGCTCCCAGAAGGAACAAGTCTGCAGGTTGAGGTACCAAGGGCCTATCCGGTCAAGAAGGGAGAGACAATTCAGTGCAGACTGCTCCATCCGATCTACTCCGATGGCAAGCTGGTCGTGCCCGAAAGCACGATGCTTCGAGGTAAGGTGGTAGCACTTGAAGCGGACACCAAGGCCCGCTGGCATGCGCGCCTGCGCGGCGATTTCACACCGTTTCATACCATCCATATTCGATTTGATGAGTTGATGCTGCGGTCCGGGCCGCTGACGATTGTCGGCTCCGTTGCATCAAATGGTGCACCGGTGCTGTACCTTTCTGCACCCGGCGTCTCGCCAAAACGGTCGTTCGTTGCACGCGAGTGGGCACAGGCAAAGAGCAATCTGCATGACCGCATAGCCGTCTTCACTGCGCCCGGCAAGACAGATCGGGCCATGCAAATGCTCTATCACCAACTGCCCTATCACCCAGAGCGGATCGAGGCGCATACCGCATGGTCATTTGAGCTGCAGCAACCTCTCGAACTCCCCGCAGTACCCGCTCCGCCGCAGCCTGGAGCATCTGCGATGGCTGGCAATGCAGGATCGGCGGGTAATGCTGAAACGTGGTCGGTTCATGCGTTGCTAATGCGCGGCCTGTCATCCGCCCACGCCAAGTCCGGTGATCCGGTCCAGGCGCTGGTTGTCGAGCCCGTCTACGACAAAGACAGACAGCTCGTTGTGCCGCAGGGATCGACGCTCATTGGGAAAGTTACCGCCGCGCGCGCTGCACGCTCGCTTGGCCGCAACGGCAGGCTTCGGTTCACGTTTCAGCAGGTCAAGTTTCCGGAGGGATACAACCGACAGGTGGATGGTTCATTGGCTGGTGCAGCGACTGAAAAGACGCAGAATCTTTCTCTCGACGCAGAAGGCACGATTAGTCCTAAGAATCAGTCGAGTGCAATCGCGCCGCTCTTGCTGACCTTGCTGGCCGGGCGGGCTCTCGATTCGGACGGCAATATCACTGTCGGTACCGGTGTGGCCTCGAATGGATTTGGGCTGGTAGGACGAATCGTCGGTGTAACTGCGGCCAATCGCGATCTGGCAGCGGGCATTGGCTACTATGCCGCGGCGCTCTCGTTCTATGAGAATTTCCTGCGATCCGGCCGCGACGTCGTATTCCCCAGAGACACTCGCATCGAAATCGAAACTACGCCGCTGCGTGCGCCCATACTGACA
The DNA here is from genome assembly GCA_963798035.1 of uncultured Acidobacteriaceae bacterium. Classification (GTDB taxonomy): domain Bacteria; phylum Acidobacteriota; class Terriglobia; order Terriglobales; family Acidobacteriaceae; genus Telmatobacter. The sequence continues at coordinate 72,136 of CAWCRW010000003.1, forward strand.
CCGCAAGGACAGTAGACGATTGCAACCTGCGCCGCTGTTTGATGTTTGGTTTTCACCCTGCAGCCACCCTGCTAACAGCTTCTGCAAACAGCCGCATCCATCCACGTTGCTCCGCTTCCGAAGCAAGGCCGGCGGATGAATCTCTGCCTGCGAGGCAATGCAAACAAGGAAGGCCTGGAGAATCGCTGGATCTCCGGTGTTCCTCGGCGAGCAACCATGCGCACGAGCAAAGCAGCATTGCACCGGCAAATCTGCGTCAACCCATGGTGAGTGACCTCGGTGCGCTGCCCTATTTGGAAGCCACCTCGCACCTTACCGCTACATACGCAAGAATGGGGCCGAACGTGCCCCATGTTTCAAGATCGCGTGCTCGCACCCATCGGTCCTTACATCGAAGACTTATGTGCCGACGAAGCGGTTCGGCCGGCCAGAGGAGATCGTCAGATCGCCGATGCCGTCCTGTAGATCTGCGACTCAGCCGTCAATCCCGAAATTCGTTTTTCGTAAACTTCGTCTGCCAGGAGTTGAACTTGTTGTCAAAATTATCTCTTTGCTGTGAAAAGTACTGGCACATGTGATTCAAAGCTGCTATCGGTCAGCATTGAAAATCGGATTGTATTCCCCGCAACTGTGCCTTTGTAATAATGCTGATCTTGGTAACTCTTTTCATCCAGCGTGGTCTGGGACTTGGTCATGAAGTGGATTTGGTGTCCCTCGATTTTGCCATCAAATATTCCGCGATCTACTCCAAGAAGTGAGGCGGTGCCAGACAGTTCTGAACCGGCGACCTCGAAGTTGAACGTTTCGTCGTAAACGACTCCCCCCCAATCGTATTTAACTGTTGCTTTCCATTTGCCGTTGACATTCGTGGAGCCCTTGTCAGGGCTCTCTGACTTATTAGTCGCGATTGGGTTGACGGCTTGAGCAGACGGAACGGCTTCATCAGCAGGTGCGTGCCGATTCTGATCAGTCGAATTTGGATTTGGGTTAGCAGCTGGCTTCATCTGCCGAAACATCAGAATGCCACCCACAATTACAGCGACCGCCAGAACGGACGATACCGCCAGAGCAAATCTATTTGAATTCAAGTTTCGCGGCCGACCCCTGATACTGGGAACGGTATTGTTGAGTTCATCCATCAACTGTTCCGCGTCCGCATGGAAATGAGCATCCCGGAGATCCATCGCCTGATGGAAAGACAATGGGCGCAAATCGTTGGGCAAATCGTCCTGGTGCGGCATGGTTGCGCCGCCCACGAGAACCGGGATCACTCGTACTCCACGTGCGAGCGCCTTGGCAATCTCAAGCCGCACGAAATCGCCCGTCATATCAAGTCGGCGGCTTCCATTTCCTCCCGTGCTTGTGAGCCACCGTTCGCCGATTACAGCAAGAAGCACATCGCATTGACTGATCTTCTCCTCGATCACGGTCTCAAAATTGTCGCCACCCATGATCGAGTCGAGGTCCATGTATGTGTTCTCTCTACCGAAGCGGGTACTGAGGATATCGAAAAGCCGTCCCGCATACCCGCTACTATCTTCACGACGATAGCTGATGAATACTCCAGACATGCCAATCCCCAGTGCGGGCGTATCCTTGTCATCGTTCCGCCGCCTCTGCAGCCACTTTCACTATTGTAGGTACTTGAGAAAGAGTCAACAATTGTTGCGAACCGGCCTTGGGTATTGGAACAAATCGGTATGAATCAGCTGGTTGCCACGAGATCCGATATCACCACGCAGCCTTGTTCCCATTTAATTCGGGCTCAAATAGCCGTAAACCGTGATTTCCGTACTAACCGCGTTTCCGCTCACATACAAGGTGGTCCCACTCGGCACAACAATCCCCGAAGTCAATGGGAACTCGGTGGTCCCGTTTGTGGCCACGCTCCAGGATCCGTAATAGCCGCCACTAGCATTTGATAGATTGATCGAGGTGATGGCGTTGGAAGGGGGCGTAACTTCGACGGATGTGATGACAAGGCTCTGCCCGGCGGGTACAGAGAAGAAGTAATTCGCGGTCCCATTCGGAAGCAGCTGGATCAAAGGATCGTTGTAAGAAGTGCTTGCGACAAACCCGAGCAGCGTTACGACGTGCGAGGGGAAATGGGGCACGTCCTCGACAATGGCCGGATGGGTTGCAGTGTTCGTGATGTTGACCAGTTGTTCGCCGAGGGCGTGGACGGTGCGCGGCGATGTGACGGCAAGCAGGAGAGCCGCGGCGGCGACTCCCACAAACGATAGGACACTCTTCCTTAAAAAGTTCATGACTCAATCTGCCTTTCGATTTTGGATGGTTAGTGAGGGGAATGGGTGGAGGGTCGGACCGTGTCTTCACAAACGCGCGATTCGGTTCCAGGTGGTTCCCTGCAAGCACATGCTCGTATCTAAGCTGGCGTCAGGTAGCCGTGAAGTTTTACCAGTGTGCCCGTAAGAGTGGAGTTCATTGTTAAGGCCTTCCCACTCTCCACAACAATTCCAGAGGGATACTGAAACTCAGTCGTCAAGCTACCCGCTACTGTCCAGACTCCGTACAGACCTGCCCCAGAGTCTTGAACCTGAATCACGGAAGTTTCGGTGGGAAGAGCGGTGTCCACGGGCATAACATCGATGCCTGTGATGACGAAGCTCTGACCAGCGGGTACAACGAAGGGTGTTCCTGCGAACCCATCAGGAGTCTGTTGCAAAAAGGGTTCACTTAGCCCGTTGCTTGTGGCATAACCTTGAAGCGTAACGAGGTGCGAGGCGAAGTGGGGGACCTCTTCAACTACGGCCGGGTGGGTTGCAGTGTTCGCGACGCTGACCAGTTGTTCGCCGAGGGCTTGGACGGCGCGCGGCGATGCGAGTGCGAACAGAAGAGCAGCCGCGGCGACTCCTCCGGTCGAAATGGCACTCTTACTTAACAGGTTCATGGGTTGATCTCCTTTTTGGGGCGTGGTTATTCCTAACTGGATGGGTGGATGGTCAAAAGTCCAAGGACGTCCGCGGCCTACATGCTTCGTCTAAGCTGGGGTCAGGTAGCCATGGACGAAGATGTCGCACATCAATTGAGCCGACACCCAGGGAGTTGAACCGGACTCCAGCAAGATTCCGGTAGGGTACTGAAATGACGTTGAAACTTGATTTGAAACCAGCCAAAGTTCGTATACGACGAATGGGTCCTGCCCCAGCAAGTAGACATAGTTGGGAGCGAGTGCGGCGTTATTCGAAAACGGAGTGATCTCCACGCTGGTGATCACAAAGCTCTGACCAGAAGGCACAACAAAGGGATCTGTGGAGTCCCCGCTGGCGGAAACCAGGTGGAGCGAATAATTGCTTCCCGGCTCGATGAAGGCTTCCAGGGTTACGATCTTTTTCGACGGCACAAGTCCTGCCTCAATTACTGGGGCGCCAGCGTGGTTGATAGCCCGGCTCAGAAAAGCGCTGGATGCGTGGGCGGCCGCTGATGTTGTGAGTGAAGTCAGGAGAACCAGGGCTGCAATGATTCTCGACGTAATGGCATTTTTGAGGAGCAGGTTCATTGTTGATCTCCCTTTTCGGCGTGATCGGTTGTCGTTGCCTTGATTGCGGTGGAGTGCGCTGCTGCTTGGCGAATGGTCATTACCAACAGATCCCAGACGAGTGCAACTTCGCGGTTTTAAAGCCCCAGCGCCGATAGCGCGCACCTGTCGAACGGCTTGCCTTTTCATTGAGAAAGCGAACTGCCGGGCAGAGATTGTCGTCTGTCGTGGAGAAAGTCCCATCTGGCGAAGGCGATCATCCCTCAACCGTTTGTTGACCCGAATCTCTTCGGGGAGTTCGTGCATCGTGCGAGTCTGCAAACCGGTGCCGCCAGTGCCCACATGAGCCAGACTTAGCCGCGCCGAGCGCGGCGACTGAGTAGGGAATTGAATGGATGTCATTTTCCCTCTCCTGTTTTCGGGACCATTGGTTTCGGGGTGGAAGGTTCGCGAAGCTCGTCGGATTCCAAGCACCGGAGAAGCGAGGTAAGGCAGATCCGAGCCGGACCGCTATGGGTGCTCCAAAAATGGAGCCTGCCGTCGGCCAGCCAGTCTCTTAAAAGGGGGGACGGGATAATGTCTTCGCCAAGGATGTCGCCCTCAAGCGTCATCGCTTCCACGTCGACGCAACAGACGGGGCACCAGGTCACGACCGTCTTGCCTCTGCGCACCACCAGCAGACTGTCGGTCTCGATCGTGATCCTTGTCGTTTTCACCACCACGGCACGCTCCAATCCACTCATCGCTAATACAGCGCCTTCGATTAGCCGCATCCTGCGCGAATCAGCCGCAAAAAGTCTTCAATGCGCGCTTCAATATTTCTCAAGGAATTTCAAGTGGGGTTTTATGGCGGCAAATGCACGAGTTACGACCGATCGAGGGCCAATTGCGGAAGGAGATTCATCGAGTGGGAGGGACTGTGGTAGATTGCGCGTACGATGAATCGGCCCCAGTGTCGGGCGCGTTCTCGCCTTTTTGAGCTACTAGATCTTCAACCTATGACTAGGGAACCCAGGATCGTCTACGAATTCGGGCCGTTCCGCATGGACCCCGACAAGCAGACGCTGCTCCGGGAAAACTACCCCGTTCCGATAACTCCCAAAGCCTTCGAGACGCTCCTCGTTCTGGTGCGCCGGAGCCGCGATGTGGTTTCGAAAGAAGAGCTCTTAAAGGAAGTCTGGCCGGACTCGTTTGTGGAAGAATCGAACCTGAGCCAGAACATTTTCTTGCTTCGCAAGGCGCTTGGTGACACCGCGGAGAACCGCCAATATATCGTGACGCTGCCAGGAAGGGGCTATCGATTCGCAGCGTCGGTTCGCACGGTAACGGAGCAAAGCGAAGCCCTCGTGGCCCAGGCGCGGACACGCACTCAAATTGTCATTGAAGAGAACGAAGCGGAGACGGACCAGGCGTCGAAGGCGCTTCCGATTCCGCCAAAGCCAAAAGCGCGCCGGAAACACCTGCTTTCCGCCGCAGTTGTGGCTGTGCTTCTGTCGTTGGTCGCATTCCTTCGCACTCGCGATCGCCAGCCTGCAAATCTGGGCGAGAAGGATTCGATCCTGGTGGCCGATTTCGTAAATACGACCGGAGATCCTGTTTTTGACGACGCTCTGCGCCAGGGAATGGAGGTGCAGCTGGCGCAATCTCCTTCGCTCAGCCTGGTCTCGGAAGACAGCATCCGGCAGGCGCTAGGTCTTATGGGGAAGCCGCCCGATACTCGCCTCACAGGGCAGACCGCACGGGACGTGTGCGAGCGTGCCGGCAGTTCCGCCGTTCTCGAAGGCTCCATCAGGCCACTCGGCAGCGAGTATGTACTGGACCTACGGTCAGTCAACTGCCGCACTGGAGAGAACATCGATGACCAGCAAATTCAGGTTGCGCGGAAGGAAGACGCCCTGGACGCGGTCACCAGAATGGCCCGCGGCTTTCGCGCCCGCGCCGGCGAGTCGGCGGCCGCGCTTGCAAAGCACGACACTCCGCTGGCCGAGGCAACCACGCCATCGCTTGAGGCCTTGAAGGCGTACAGCCTGGGATGGAAGGTCGCGACCTTGCAGGGACCTGAGCCTGCCATACCGTTGATTAAGCGCGCTGTTGAAATCGACCCGAGCTTCGCATTGGCTTACGCCTCACTGGGGTTGATGTATGGCTCTTCGGGGTCGTCCGAGCTGGCCACGGAAAACGTTACGCGGGCTTATGAGCTACGCGACCGGACCAGCGAAAAGGAACGGTTCTTCATCACCAGCTACTACTTTGGACGAGCCACCGGTAACCAGGAAAAGGCGCAGCAAGTCTGCGATGAATGGGCGCGAACGTACCCGCGCGAGTTTCTTCCCCATGCTTTTCTTGCCGGCTTTGTCGACCTCGTCCTCGCTAATTACCCCGACGCCGTCGAAGAGGCGCAAAAGGTCGTTGAGCTCAACCCGGATGCCAGTCTTGGATACTATCAGCTCGGCTACGACCTGATGTACCTGAATGACTTTCAAGGTGCTGAGAATGCTGTCCATAGGGCAGCGGAGCGCAAAACCGACCAGTGGCGCCTGGCGACGCTCCGCTTTGACCTCGCCTACATAAAAGGAGATTCGGCGGGGATGCGGAGCGAGGTCGAATCGGCCAAAGCCCACCCCGACACCAATGATTGGATACTTGATCGCCAGGCCTTTGCCGAAGCATCAGAGGGCCGACTGAAGAATGCAATCAACCTGTCACGAGAAGCCGTCGGATTGGCGATTCAGGGAGGTAAGCGCGAGCAGGCGGCGCTGTTTGAAACCAGGCTAGCTCTGTGGGAGGCTTTTTTCGGGAATTCGATCGAGGCAAAGAGAACTGCCACAGCCGCCCTTGCTCTGGCCGGCGACCGCGAGGTAAATTATGGCGCGGCTCTTGCCCTGGCTCTTTCCGGCGACTCAACTCGCGCAGAGAAGCTCGCGAATGTTATGGAGAAGCTCCACCCGGAAGACACTTCAGTGAGGTTCAGCTACCTTCCGGTGATCCACGCAGTTGTGGCTGCGCAACACGGCACACCCTTGAAGGCGATCGACGCGTTGCAGGCCAACGTACCCTACGAATTGGGTTCGCCGCGCAGCAGCCAAACCGCATTCTTCGGCTCTCTCTATCCCGTCTTCTTTCGGGGCGAGGCGCTCTTGGCGGCGCACAGAGGTGTGGACGCGGCGAACGAGTTTCAAAAAATCCTCAGCCATCGCGGCATTACCATCGGCGATCCTGTCTTGGTGTTGGCGCACCTTGGCTTGGCACGCGCTTATGCCATGTTGGGCGAATCCGCGAAGGCTCGAGCCAAATACCAGGAGTTTTTCGCGCTTTGGGAGAACGCCGACCCCGACTGCCCTATCCTTATACGAGCAAAAGCGGAATTCAGGAACCTCCGCTAATTCTCAATGGATCTGGTTTCGCAGAAAACTACCGACCGGATAAAAACGGAACCATCAGGCTCACCGTGAACCACAGCGCCACCGTATCTTTCGCCTCGAACGTTGAGGTGACGAGCCATCCATACACATCAAACGAGCGCCAACTGAGACAGTATCGAGTCAGCGAAATCCTCGATCACGGTGCCTCGGACGAGAACTTGTGCAGCACGAAGATTCGAGTCGAACTGAGGGCAGGTGAGTTTCCTGCACAGCGCGCGCTGACGGTCGACCCCTTAGTCCTGTTGCGCGAAGAATGAATGCAGAGGCCCGTCGGGGCATTGTCTCCATAACTCATTCGCGCGTTTGAGCAACTCAACTTTCTCTTAACGGGGAAACCGGCGCGCCGGCATCGACCTTGCGCGATCGGAGTCCATCATGGCTCGGAACTCACGTGCCGATTAAGTTGGTCACCACTAAAGAAATGGTGGTGCACCATGCTTCTGGCAAGCAGCCAGAACATGACGGCCAAAATCACGATGAAAAAGAATTTGGCCAAGCCAAGGCGCCGTGGATTCTGCCCAGCCGCATTCACTTTGTCCCGCTTCGTGTCCATTTGTCACTCCTCAGCTACGGAGTCGCAGCGCTTTCGACTGTCGCTTGTAGGACCCGCTGTGCATCAGGCGAGCCAAACTCCTCGGCGGTTGCCTCAGGTTTCCCGGCATTACCACTGCACACCGGGATAAACGCTAGGCATGCGGACTGCGTGAAACTGGTCGGCGCCGGATGTCAGCCCCTGCCACACGACATGCGAAGCGGTCGGATCCAGCTCCTGCACAATGGCGCCGCTGTAGGTAGCGCAGAAGTCAGCTTCGATGTCACCGTTGGACAATTGGTCGACATTGCCCCCAAAGTAGCTGAAATAACTGGGCGGCGGCGTGTAGTGGCTCACAAAGGTCGCGGTCATACTGCTCTCGTTGAGTTCGAGGACGGGGGCAGTGGAATAGCAACTAGCAACCGTCTGTGGTCCGGGTCGGCAAGTGACCTGCCCGCTGGGGAAGATCCGGTCGTTTCCGTTGTCCATCAGGCCAATGCGGAACACTCCGGTGGTGTTGGGCGTAAAGTAGTTCAGTCCATGCTGCGCGTAGAACCAGTCTTGCGGGTCGCTGCCACCGATGAGTTTGAAGTCGCCTCCTTCCCCGAGGCGCCAGAGTATTTTTCCCGAACCCTGACCGTCCAGATACTCGATTTTGACGATCCAGTTCTGGTGGCGGATGGAGAGCAGCAAGTTATGGTCGTCGGTTGAATACAGCATGTCGTTGGAGTGCGTCCAGTCGGGGAAGTTCATCGGGTGACGGTTGACGTCAAGGTTGTCGAACGTGTTCCACGCCCAGACAGGGTTGGAGTTCTGATCCACGTCAATCAATGCGTCCCCGATTACGGAAACAGTTCCTGCATAGCCAGGGAGGTTGGCATAGCTCTTGGTATAGGCGGCGAGCAGGATCCAATGTCCATTCGGAAGGGAAAGAACGCTATGGTGAAAGCTGCGCAGCTGATACGGATTGCCATCGTGGTCGCGCAGGCTCGATGCAGCCAGCGACTGGTTAAGCGAGTCCATGGTTACGCTGCGGATGGTGTTCCCGGCTAAATCGACTTCGCGCACTTCATTGAGCAGGCCTGGGCTGGAATTAACCGTGAGCGACGACAAGTATGACAGCACCATCAGAAAGTGACCGTTGGGCAAGAGCTGAATGCCTTGCAGCAAATCCGAACTCGTGCCATGAAACGTATAGGTCCAAATCACGTTTCCGTTGAGGTCGGTCGCGAAGGCCTGCGTAAGGTTTTGCGGGATCAGCGTGTTCCACATTTCGATTCCCGGCTGCGGCGTTCCACCCGATGGAGTAGAGATTTTGATGGAGGCGGTCGCGGGAGGCGAGCCCGAAGCACAGGTCTAGTCCGCGTCGGTGAAGGTGGCTCCATTGTCGAGAATCACCTGACCACGCATATGGTAGCTGCTGTTGCCCTGCATGCCGGCAACGTAAATCTGCACTTGGCCACCATTCGGTGACGTGGTTGCCACTTGCCATGTATTCAAACCGTAACTGGTGGACTTGCCAAACTCCACAAAAGCCTTTCCGGGTGCAGGGAGATAGATCGAATAACTTGCAACCTGTGTGTTGCCGGTGAAGGGCGGGCAGGTGACCTGAGCGGGCTGGATGAGCGCAACCACAGCCGTGGCGTAATTCTGCTGCGGCGATGAAGTTAGCGCAGCAGTGACAGTGATGTTCTCGCTCTGGGCCACGGAAGCACTGGAGGGAGCCGTGAAGTTGCCTTTCGAGTCGATGGCACCGGAAGTTTTGTTGCCCCCTATTGCACCGTTTACCAGCCATTCAATCTGCCCGCCACTGCTCGCGGTCGCGGAGAACTGAAACTTCTGACCGGGGGCCAAGGCAACGTACTGCGGTGTGATGGTAACTGAACCTCCCTGGCCTGAGCTGGGAGGCGGCCCACTGGGCGGCGGGCTTTCGGGAGGTGTGATGCCGGACCGAATCCAAAAACCACACCCGGTAAGGCAATACGAGAGAGCTAGGCAGATGAATGGGCCGAATCTAAGCGGGGGTGGGGTACTTGGTCTTGAGGAATTCCGGCCACCAGGTCTGCGGCCCAGGCAAAAGGATTCGTTCATTAGGGTCTCTCGATGCAGCGCAAGAATCCAGGGAAGGTCGGGATCGCCGATCTTCCTGAAAATTGGACGTGTTTCGCGGGTGAGAAGGTGCCTGATCTTTATATGTCTCTGATCGTGCGCGCCTACAACACCGTGGTGGCAATTCTCGCACCGAGAGGGCGGAAGTCTTCTAATATGCCCGACCAAGACCCAGAGCCCTGTCCTTGCCGCTCCGATTCCAGCCAATCCGCCCAAGAGAACCTGTGCTACTTCGAAACGTGGACCTCCTCCGACGAAACGCCATCCACGCTGGTTCGCCTGACCTGACCCCCTGAATCCGCCCATTTCGGAATACGATCTGGACGAAGGAAGGGGAAGTAAGGATGAGCCGAAGCAAGCACACGGAGGCGCAGATGATCACTGCGCTGAAGCAGGTTGAGGCGGGCCGCACGGTCGATGATGTGGCTCGTGAACAGGGTGTCAGCAAGCACACCATCTATGCCTGGAAGGCGAGGTACGGTGGCATGGAAGTGAGCGAGGCCGAAGAGGTCAAGCACCTCCGCGATGAGAACTCGCGGTTGAAGAAGCTGGTAGCCGATCTGAGCCTGGACAAGGATATGCTCCAGTCGGTGATAAGAAAAAACTCCCTGGGCTCGTAGAGCGGAGATCGGAAGTGCGGCGCTTGCTGGGCGAGTTCAAGTCCAGCGAGCGCCACGTCTGCGAGCTGATGGCGGTGCCGAGATCGAGCAGCCGGTATCGAAGCCGAAGAGACGACAGCCAGGTTCAGGAACGGCTGCGCGAGTTGGCGCGTGAGCATCCGCGCTTCGGGTATCGACGTCTGCATTTGTACCTACACAAGGAGATGGGTGTGAACCACAAGAAGGTGCAGCGCGTGTATCGGGAACTGGGCCTTACCGTGAAGCGCACGCGGCGCAAGCATCTGCGGCGGACGCTTCAGCCACGGCCAGTGTTGACGGCGCCCAACCAGGAGTGGGCTTTGGACTTCGCCAGCGATGTTACGGCCGCCGGACAGCGTTTCCGCGTCTTGGGGGTGATCGACAGTTTTACCCGGCAGTGTCTGGCGCTGGAGGTCGCTACCAGCTTCCCCAGCCGGCGCGTCACCCGCGTGCTCGAGCGGGCGATCGCGGCATACGGAAAGCCGCAATCGATTCGCAGTGATAATGGGCCTGAACTAACTTCTCGGCATTACCTGGCTTGGGCCATCGAGTGGAAGATTGACCTGGTTCACATTCAGCCCGGAAAGCCGACGCAGAACGGAGGCATGGAGAGCTTCAATGGAAAGCTACGCGATGAGTGCCTGAACACGAGCTGGTTCTGGAACCTGTTCGACGCCAGGACGAAGATATGGGCTTGGAAGACGGAATATAACTCGCGTCGCCCGCACAGCTCCCTTGGCTACACAACTCCGGACGAGTTCGCGCGGCAGTGGCTGGCTGCTTCTCTTTCAGAAGCAAAGAGTATGGCCGTGGATCAGCCGTATCAAGGCGACCCTGACGGGCTCCGCTTCGCTCCGGCCTTGACACGACTGCTCCACCGCCAAGGGATCTCTACCTAAGAAAGAAAAGCAGAAAAATGTGGGTTATGATTTCATACACCGAACTGGACGGAAAATGGGGTCAGGTCACGCCCGCTGGCGCAGCGACGGGTATCATCCAACTGCGATAGCCACCAAGCCAAATGTAATGCCTGTTCGTAGATTTAGGAGCGAACCCATGACGGCGAGCGGGATCAGGAAAGTCAAGTCCAACGTGACGAGAAGCATCCAACCTGCTATCGGTAGGAGACGATAGCGGAGCAACGCTCGCCCTTCATCCAGACGAAGCATGCGTTGCCCAATCGTGCTCATTGCGATACCCACGAATAACGACAGCACCGGAAATGCTTCGGGCTCTGTTCCCGCCCGAACAGTCGATAAAGGGTTCCACTAAAAGCTATAAGCACGACTCTATTGGCCGCGACCTACCACGCAACTCGCAATTAAAATCAGGGTGTTTCAGAAAAGGGGCGCAGCTGAGATGGCGTTGATCGTGACAAAGGTATCCGAGGCATTCTACACAGCAACAGCTACGCCGCCCCATTCTGTCGATGCATGGAATACAAGCGAGCCAGTTCGGCAGTATCAATTGGGAGAGCAGCTCTTGGCGCTTGGATTGCACCAAGTCGATGTCGGGGACGCCATCAATGAGGCAGATCGCAAGTGGTCCCAACAGATGCTGGAGATACGACAGAAGCCTGCGCCGGGCGGCACCGTGACGCTGAAAGAAGTGTCCATTGGGCTGCTAGATGGATGGCCTGCCAATGGAGGATCAACGCGCGATATGTGAGATCGCGGGAAAACCAGTTCGATTGAACGCATACGACCATGCTGGAAGAGCCGAGCTTGAATTCACGGACGGCCAAGGTGTAATCCATTTCATCAATGTAAGCCAAAACATCATCCGCACCGCTTAACGGTTCTGGGAGTGTCACTCGCTACCTCCGGCGGTTCGCGCTGCAAGAGATTCCGATTCTCGTCTCCAGCACCCTCCGTCGAGCAATCATTCTCCCGGCCTCGCGGAAGCGCCGCCCCTGTTCACAATGTCGTCATTCGGAGTTAACCTCCCGTTCATTTCCGGCGTTGCATACTGATGCTGCCTGCTGCGATGTTCGCCATTCCCGTCGCGCAGGATTTTCCCCAAATGATTCTTCCGCAACGTATCCGCGTAAGTGCGACGCCGCTCACCTTGTGGGTGCTCGCGATGGGCCTCGCTGTCGCGCTGTGGGGTGCGGGCTACAAAATGGCGCAGTATCCGCAGCAGGGCCATGCTTTCCGTGTGATGGCGCCGGCCAAGTTGCTCACGGAAAAAGAACGGCCCGCGCGCTTGGACGCCCTGCGGGCTGGGCTCCCATCCAGCGCGGAAAAGCGGCTCCCGCTCCGTCACCTTTCCGGGTGGTTCAGAAGCCTTTGCTGCTCCACGCAGCGGGTGCATTTTTCTAAACCGTTTGTTCTCGCCGTGCGCCGCAGCACAACTGTCTCTCCGGAACTCACCTACTTCTCCTTCCGTCCTCCGCCTTCACCGCTCATCTCCTGAGCAAATCTCTCTTGCGCCGGAGCCTCTGCCTCGCTCTACGATGAGCGGCCCGTCTGTTCTCTCCCCTGGCCTCTCCGGTCTGCGAAGAACGCTTGCTACGCATACTGGGCCAATGAGACGACACCGAATCGCGTACTCCGGACGGAGCGCGACACAGGAGTCTCGCCGCCCGACTGCGCGTCCATCGTCCATTGGCCAGTGATCGCCGGATGCAGAGCGCGCAACGAACCGACAGAAAGGAATTGAAGACAATGTTGCGAAGACTACCTGTCCTTCTCCTCGCGATGCTCATGGAAGTTGCGATGGCACATGCCACGAACACAGCACGCATTCAGGGAAGGGTTACCGACTCCTCAGGAGCTGCCATCTCGAACGCAACCGTTTCTTTGTTGGATCTAACAACCAACCAACTTATTCACACGACGACGACAGCAGAAGGTCAGTTTGCAATCGACAATGTGCCTGCCGACCCACAGCTTGTCACCATCGAGAAGGACGGATTCGAGTCATTCACGCAGCGCCTCTCGCCCGCGTCGCAGCACACGATCGCGGCCACGCTGCAGGTCGCGACATTAGCGGAAAGCGTGATCGTTCGCGGCACAGTCGATCCCGAGGCCAAGCCGGTGCCTACGCGCGAAGATGTCATGCTGATGCCGCAGACAGTTCGTGTGCTCGACCGCAAGCAGTTGGATGCGGCCGGTCCGGTGGCAGGCGGCGCGCAGGTGCTGCAGTCTTCGCCGGGCGCAAACGTAGTTGGCTATGGCGAGACAGGTGGAACCAAATACACCATCCTACTGAACGGAATCCAGCAAGGCTGGGCAGGCGAGGCGACAAGCTTCACGGCGCCGGGTTCTCTGGGCATCACCTATGACGGCATTCCGGTGGCCGACCCAGCGACCGGTTTGTGGCAATCGGCAACTATGCCACAGAACCTTGTGATGCAGGACGTGCAGGTCACCTACGGCCCCGGCCAGGCGGCGGATCGTTGGTACACCGACGTGGGCGGACGGGTCGAGTACACGCCTATTCAGCCGACCGAAGAAACCCACCTTAGCGCCGCCGTTACAGATGGCCCGTGGGGGCAGCAGAACTTCGCTTTTGTCGGTAACACAGGCAATTTCAAAGGCTGGTCCACGGTAGTCGGCGGAGGCGTAGGTCGCGGCGACGACTATCGCCCGGCTCCTGACGGCTTTGGCGATCCTTCGAAAAACGGCTCTGTTTTCGGTAAGACGGTGAAGTCGTTCACGGGAGGAAGCCTGGCATTCGGCGTGCTGTACGCGAAGGGCGGCGGCTACCGTGCACAAGTCATTCCCACCACCAACGTGGGCCTTTTGGAACCTGGTACCAACACGTACTACAGCCAGGCCTCAAGCGGCTTTTATAGCTCGCTGCCCTTCGCCGACTACAACAAGTACGACACGAACGAAGGGTTTATGGCCTATGCGCGCCAGAGAATGTATTTGAGCCATACGTCTACGCTCGAGAATTCGGCCTGGTACACCCACATTCGCCGTTTTCACCGCCGCAACGAAGATGCTCTTGCCCAGGGCTCACAAGTAGACGAGTGGAACAACCCGCACAGCAACATGTTTGGTGACCACATCGGGTTTTCCCAGATTTTCCCTTACAACACTGTCCAGTTCGGTGGCTACCTCATCCACGAGGTCTATAACGCGCACAACCTCTTCTACAATCCCTCCGATGGAGGTAGCGGCGCTCAACAGATCGTCGGCGCAGGCTCGAAGTTCCGCTCCGGCTACTTCCAGCAGGACAACGTGACCTTCTTTGCCCAGGACGATTTTCATCCCATTCCGCAGATTCACATAATTCCCAGCGTGCGCGTAGATGGATTCTCTACCGGCTATAGCGATCAAGCAGCGCGTGACTTCACCTTCGCGCCCAGCACTTACTTCGCCGTCAACTCCAATGGCACGGTCTATGTCACCAACGGTCCTGTCTACCAAACCCACTGTTCTTTGAACCCGCAGACAGGCAGCAGCGCGTCAGATCCTTACTACAATATCTTCGGAACTCCCGTCACAACTCCCGACGGCAACCAGGCAAAAGACCAGGGCTCTCTTTGCGGAGCGCATGAGAGCCGCTCGGCTGTTGAGCCCGGCATTGACGCTTCCGTGACGCCCAGGCAGTGGCTCACGATCTACGGCGGCTACGACACCACTTACCGCAGCCCCGCACTGGGCGGAGGCGGCGGCATGTTCCAGGCGGTAAATCCGAACTACTACATCCTGGCGAAAGGTGCTTACGCTCAATTCGGCGCCAAGGTTCACTTCACCAACGCGCCTGGGCTCCGTAACTTCATCGCCGGGGTGAATTACTTCCACAACAACTACACCAACCAGGAGATCGACGTTGAAACAGCGGCCGGCGTTGAAGAGACCAGCGGCGGCAACTCGGTCTACCACGGCGTAGACGCCTTCTTCGATGCAGACCCGCGGAGCAATATCCACTTCTTCTTCAATTTCGCGGGTGAAGCTTCAAACTTCACCACTTATGTCACAGGTGGCACCCAAGCTTCGTGCGGCTCACCTTCCACCCCCGGATCCGGATGCACGTTTTATAACAACCTCCCAGTATCCTATGTCCCAAACTACACTCTGAATTCTGGCATCTACTACGGGATCCAGCACAAGAGCCGCGTAGAAGTCGAGCCGCGCTTCTGGGTGGAGTCGACCGGCTCGCAGCACCTGTGGTCGAACAATACCGGCGCGCCCACCGCGCAGACCATGCCGTCCTACACAACCGCGAACCTCGCGTTCAATGCCCCCATCCCCTTGCCCTGGGAAAAGCACACCATCAACCTTCGGGTCGATATGATGAATATCGGAAACTCGCAGTACAACGAATACGAGTACATCTCCAGCGGCGGCTACTTTGCGGCGCTGGCCCCGGATCAAAACAACATCCCCAACGGATACATCAACGCCTATCCGGGCGCTCCGCGCTCGATCTATGGCACGATCTCGTATCAGTTCTGATCGTGCTGCCCATTGCCCAGAGTGGTAAATTCGGCCGCTCTGGGCTCACATTCCGAGTTTGCCGAGGGTGCCTACGTTCGCTGCGCTTCTTTGGTCAGCGCAGTCCCGCGATTTTCGTGCGCAGGCCTTGCGCGTCGAACGGCGAGTTCACTTGAAGAAGATTGGCGAGGAGTGGAGGATTGTTCAGCACTTTTCGTTGAGTGCCGGACAGATCACAGCCGCCAAATGATGTCCACCGACCTTGGGGAGTGTCTGAACACTAAGGCAGCAATTCTGCGCGCCGAGCGATCCCAAGCATTTGCTTTCGTTCCATAATGAAGTGGGCCGTCCGACCCAGCGAAAGTGCAATCCATTGCGGCAGGCCGAAGGGACGATACCCTGCTGCAACTCGGCCACGCACAATCAGCCGTGTTCGTCCTTCTCCGGACGGCTCAAGAACGAAGGCCCAAGTGGTCTGGTACGTGCCTGCGGGGAGACGCCACGCCAACACTAGGCTTCGCTCCGGTTCGTACCGCGTCACGACAAACACGTCGGTCGCGTTCGGTACTGCGGGAAGGATTTCACCGACCGCGATCTTCTGGTATTCAGGAAGAACCCGCTCGGCGCTGGGGTGCCCGCCATTGTCGATGAAATCGTAGGCGTACCACCCGCCGCGGCCAGCGCCCATTTGAACCAACCATGGCCAGATATCGCGCGGAGGGCGACGAATAGTGATCGCGTGGTTCACTGAGCCGATCGGCTGTGGAATCAGGTCATCTCCGGAGAGCCTCAAGGCTTTTTCCGCAGAGGTAGCGTGAACTTCAAGGATCATGTAGATCGCGATTCCAGAAAGCACGACAAACACTCCACAAAGGCCGAAAATGATTCGCTTTCTCATCAGATTCATCGATTCATCCGGAGTGTAGCGCAAATCTGGTCCTTAGCGCGGTGACAGGATGCAAGGTTGACAAGTTCAGGGCGAGGTTCCTCCCGGGAGAGTCGCCCCGGGGAGTTTCGCCCCGAGGCGCTCGCAGAACCGTACGTGACACTCTCGCGTCATACGGCTCCCCTCAAGGAGCCACCGCGCGTTCTGGCCCAGTGTGCGAACATGTGCGGGGAACGACGGCAGACCGTCGCGACCCAGCGCCGTGCACGTTGGACCCGATTGCGCAGCTTCTTGTATTTCTGTCTGGCCCATTTGACCAGTTCGTCGTCCAGTTGGCGGATCACTGAGTAAAGCCCGGTACGGTAGTACCTTCCGTAGTATTGGAACCAGCCTCAGGGCCCATTTATACCCGTGAGGCCAGAACGCATCGCTAGCACCGGCATCTACCATGAGCAACGAGTCCGGTCCGACAGCCACGCTCTTTCAGGTCGTAGCAGGTTTCCTTTTTGTGTTTGGCGGTGCTTGCTGCCCTGTACTTCCCCGCCTCGTACCTAGCTGCTGCCCGATCGCGCCATGCGTGCGCCGACCGTGAAATGGTCCTGATCGCTTTGATTAGGTTGATTTGCTTTGGTGCTTCTTTCATTTGTATTGCCTCTCAATAACTGCTAATACTCATGAACAGGAGATTCTCGTCCTTAAGCACTAAACGAACGCCCCTGAGAAACTAGGGGCGTTGTGAATAATGGCCTGAAGACGATCAGGCCGTCGGCAGTGTTTGGGAGACGTCTGCGAGGACGTGGAGCATGCCAGTTAGCGACGCATACCCGCTCTTTGCAAGGTAACTGAGTACACCAGCATCTTCGTCCTGTGCGTACTCATGGAGCCACTTCAAAACCTGCGCGAATGCATCTACCGATAGGGGCCATCGGGATGAGATTGTGAGACCGCATTCGGATCCGGCCACTCCTGCACCATCAGGTCGGGTGGGAAATAGGCGGAATACTTGCCATGCCGGTCCCTTTTCCCGTTCGGTTGGAGCTTGTCCAGCGCGACAGAAGTCCCGTCTTCGACTGCCCGTGAACCGAGTTGTTTAAAGATGAATGGAGTGTGGGACTCGCCGCACCGGTCCCTGAGTTTGCGAGCCCATTCGACGTCGAACACCCGTGATCCCGCTCTACTCTCTCCGCCAACAATGACCCAGTCGATGCCTGTCAGGTCGATGTCGCTCACATCCTCGAGCAGCGGCTCGCATGAGAGAAACCTGACCGCTGCCGGTGTCTCCCGCAGGATGTCTAACCGCGGAAACCCATGCTTGCGATCGTCGACACTCACTCCGAGCCAGACGTTTGTGTAACCCTCGCACCAATCCGCTGGCAGATAGCGACCGAGGTTCCCCGGGCGCTTGGTAAGCATCGGAGAATCGGCCTCTTTTCCTGCCGGACCCACGTCTCGCCAGAGTTGAGAAACGCCTCATCCCCAAGATTCCCCGAGTTTAGGGTCATTCAATTCAACCCGAAACCCGTTGCCAATGATTTCGCTGGCGGCTGAAACCTGCCGAAGCAAGGCTCAGCCCACCCAGTACCATCTTGCGGTGCCAACCATAAGGAAGGAGAGTCCGTGATTCGTGCGCGTCCAGGACGGTTTCGACTTCAGCGCTCTTCTATATGGGCAGGAATTCTGCACCGGTTCCTGCCCCCCGGTGTCCTAGACTTTCGGAGCCCGGAGGAAAAATGACTCAGCTAGTTGCGGAATACCGGTTGTTTGTCTACGTGGTTCGGTTTTGTAGCGCTTATTCGCCTTGTAGTTATGCGGCGGCTTTTTGTAAGCAGGCTTCTCCGGCATCAGCTTCGTGAAAGCGGGAGGCGTTCTAACTCGGAAAACAGGAAACTGGCCCCGCTTGATTTGCGCAGGTGCTTTTTTTGCCTGCTGGCCAAGCACGTGCTTATGTCCTTGCTTGGCCAGAGAGAACCCTGCCGAGATCAGGCGTTCATTCACGGGCGAGCCCGGCTTCCGGGAAGCTAACGGCCTGAGAGCTGAATCTTCTCAGTCGTCAGAAAGCGACGTTGCATCGCTGTCGCCGCATGAACGCGAATACTCCGGGAACAAAGCCGCCGTTTCGACCGGCAGCGCACACGGCATTGGCTCGGCACTCGCAGAGACAGGGCTCGCCCTCGCGAGACAAGCAGGTAATCCTCGCTGATCAAAAGAACCTGCCTTGCTAACAGGCAAGCTCCTAGGACTTTCGGTCTCCCCGATCGAGAGCGGCTCGTTATGATGTCGTTCGTCGGATGTCGCAGGCCAGACTTTTAAAAGGTCTCCGAAGAGCCGCTCATAGAATCAGTCAAACACCCACTGCCGGGCCTACCTGCATACCGCGTTTTGTTGAAGCTTCCCCTGGCGACGCGTTGCCACGAAAGTACCGAGTGCAGGTTCATTGCGACAGTGCGCTGCACCCAGCGCTTCGTTTCAGTTGCAAAGCCCTATCGCGAGAGCCCCAGACCCTTCGCCATGGTTTTTACCACGGTTCCATTTGCGTCGTCGTCTTTCAGAGCCCAGACATAGGCGCCTCCGAGACCGCCGGGGACTTTAAAATTGACGTACTGCATCTTCAGAAATGCCGTGTCGGGATTGTCGTAAGTGTAAAAGGTCTCCGACGCCGGATCGTAGAGCGATACCGCGGTCCTCTGCCAATCGAACGAGGTGCGGTATCCATTCGCAGTGAGATTGGCGAGCGTCGAATAGGTCGCGATCCCCGGCGTCAACAGGACGTCGCATCCCGACGTGTCGCCGCTCAAATCCGAACACAGCCCCGTGCCATTGGCCAGGGGAACTGGAGATGGCCCAGCAGATTCCTGGTATAAGCCACGATTCACGTTGGGAACGCCGGTCCAACCTGCGCCATAGAGAGGCACACCCATGGTGTACTTGTGGGGAGGAACGCCGGCCTTCAGATAGGCGTCTACTGTTGAATCTATGTCCAGGCCTTGTCCGTTCAGAGGATCCTGCCGGTCATCGAACAACGGGGACGCATGATTGGTCTGCGCATCCCAAGATCCGGCATAGTTGTAGCCATCGATGGTGATGAAATCCACCTGTTCGGCGGCCTGTTTCAGATCGATGTTGACATAGTTCTGTGCGCCCGCGGGCCCGTCAAACGACAGAATATATTGCTTGCCAGTTGTCTTTCCCAGTGCATCCAGTTGGGTTCGGAACTCCTTTAGCAGGGCTGTAAAGTTCTGCGTGTCTGTTGCGGTCGGGAACTCCCAATCGATATTGAAGCCATCGAACAGGCCGGGAGCCGAGACACCCGGCGCGATGTTGCCTTGGACAAACATGCTGATGCACGAGGAAGCTAGCGCCTGCCGACCGGCAGCGGTGCCGGCAGCTGTAACAAAGCCCGCGGTGTTGACGGCCGATGCTCCGCCGATCGACATGAGCACCTTCAGGTTCGGATGAAGCTGCTTGAGTTGTTGGATTGCCCCGAAGTTCCCATAAAGTGGCGACGTGTAGGGGGCGCCGCTGACGCTGGGAAGATAGGGCGAGGAATAGTCCGCCCAGGTGTCTGCAATGGCGCAAGCTGACGCCGGACTCGAGGTTACATTGGCAAACGCATAAATAAGGTGCGTCAGCTTGTCGGCGACGCCATTCTGTTGCAGGTTGGCGATGTTGTATCCGGCGTAGTAGATGCTCCACTCCTCAAAGTATCCGCCTAGAATCTTGCCCTGCTTCCCATCTTGCGCAAGGCTTGGGTGGATGCATGCGAAGCACAGAAAAAGGGCCGTTAAAACCGCTTGAACCGAACTCATTAAAGATCGTTTCGACATTGACCGCACTCCTCGTTGGGGGACTTCAGGTTCGCGCAGTATAGGCGTCAACAGTAAGTGGGGCAATGACTATTTTCATTAAAATTGATCATCCTTGTGAGTAATTCGCCAATTTTATTCCGATAAATTGATTTATTTAGGCTATAACGAGCAAACAACTCGTCCTCGATTGTTGCGGGAAAGAGGCGATGAAAAACAGTTTCCCGGCAGATAAGGCTGCATCGGACGGGTCGTCGCTCCGCTTCCCTGTTTTTTTTCTGATTGGTTGCCGGCACCCCCGGTGCGCGTCATGGTAGGGTCCGCGACTATGGTTGCTTTCATCCAACCCGGCGGCCTTGTGACGGTTTCCCTCCACCAGGTAATGTCACCGGGGTCCAAATTCGCACCTCCGAACGCCGGCAATGACTGGATGGCCCTTCTCAAGCTGGATGGAAAGCGTTGCCGACGCGCAGAGGCGGGGATTCCGGAGCAAGCCTTCCCACACCTCGTGGCTCATAACTGCCCCGCCTCCTTCAGGTCCCCGGCAAACGAGGCGAGCGACATTACGAGCGTCAAAGGCTTGCCGCTCAAAGGCGCAGCGCCGTAACTGGCGTACCATCGGGCCGCGCGATCGTTCTTCGCATCGATAATGAGCACAACGCCGCCGACCTCAGCCGAAGCGCGCAGGCAGCGCCGTGCGGCGGCGGCAAGGAGTTGGCCGCCGATACCTTGGCCATGGCAACGCAGATCTGTAGCAATGCGCGAGAGCCGGAACCCTGGCACATCGTGCCGGGCTAGGCCGCGGCGAACCATCTCCGGCGTGTCAGCGTAGGCCAGAGAGCCCGGAGCCAGACTGTAGAAACCAAGAATGCTCTTGTTGTCTGCGTTATCAATTGCAAGAAAGGTCTTCGCGGCACCGGAGCCATGGCTTTGTCGGGCGTAACGCTCGAAGAAGTCGTTCATGGCCGGATCGCCACAATCGAAAGACTTCCGATCGTACTTTTTCGAGATTGGCTCTTCGTGCCAGGCGGGAACGCTCATCGCCGTTTCCGCTTGGGCTTTGGCATTGCAGCGATGACGGCCCGCAGCTTAGCATTCGGCGCTGGCGGATTTTCGAGCAGGCTCAGCACCAAAAGGCTGTCACGCTCGGACAAGACGATACGTTCCGACTCCTCGATCACCGCCTTGGCCTCCCGCAAGGCGGGTTGGAGAACAAACTCCGTCAGGTCCGTGTGCCTCAACGCCGCAGCGCGCACGAGCGTAGCCTTTTGTTCCGGTCGCAGCCGGAGGTTCATTCGTGGGTTGTCGTCCACGGCAACTCTAGGCATAGATTCCTCCGTGTGTACTTATTAAAAGCGTACATGGCTCAGAGGAGCTTGTCCAGACCCGCTCCGGCGCGGATGAGGCTGCTTATACTCCACGCTTGCTGGTGGCAGGCGTCCGTGAGAATAGGCGGTCGCAGTGTTCGAGCGTTGGCATTGCGCAGGTGTGCTCCCTGACTGGATTGGGATCGAAGTCAAGCTGATGTACGATGTTGTTGTTCCGCTTGGATCCGTGCGGCGGAACACACGAGTTGCTTCCGTGCGGGCTGCTTGGAGGTGTTTTCGTGGAACTGTTCAGAAAGAGCAAGTCGAAGTATTGCCGGTATGACTTCACGGTGCGCGGCGAGCAGCTGGCAGCACCGGGAGTTGACCGGTGATATCGGTGTTTCTGTCGGCCCATCCTCGGTCTGCACGAAACTGCAGCAAGCATTTTTTACCTTGATCAGAGGCGATTGCCCCTTGCGTTTCGCTTCCAGTAAGGATCTTTCGAATGATTTTCCGGCCCGCGCTTTCCTGTCAATATCTGTTTTTGGCCGCCTGCGCCGTCGCGTCGTTGGCAATAGCGCAGGGATCTCCTGCCATCAACGAAGCCGAGCTTGTGCGCCGCACGCAGCAACTCTATGACGCGATACCGCCAGGCGACCAGATGCCATGGAAGTCCTACTATGCTGAAGATGCGATGGTCTACGACGAGAAGGGCCGTGCGATGAACAAGAAGGCCCTTTTGGACGATCTTCAGCCGATGCCCACTGGGTACAGCGGAGTCATCAAGGTAGTGCATCCGCACGCGACTTTCGCGCCGGGCGTGGCCGTGCTGGCCTACGATTGCGATGAAACGGAAACAATCTTCGGCCAGGAGTTGCATGCACGTTATCACTCGGTGGACACTTGGCTGTACCGCGTGGGAAGGTGGCAGATTGCGGCGGCTCAGACCATGCGCTACTACGAGGATCCGGCGCTGGGTTTTACTGATCCAGCCCACCTGAACGATTTCATCGGCGTGTACGAACTTGCTGTGGATAACCGCCGAACCGTCACGCGTGACGGTAACGGCATCTTCTTGCAGCGCGGGACGGGAGCAAAGACGAAGCTGCTTCCGGAGTCCGGCGATCTCTTCTTCCGCGCCGGGGTGGAGGGCCGCATCCTATTTCACAGGAACGAATCCGGTAAAGTGGTTGCGCTGTACGATCGTCGCAACAATGAAGATGTCATCTGGCGCAAGTTGCCGTAAACCTACTTCCGGTTTTAAGCGCTAGAATTTCCCACCGAAGTCTGCAAAGGAATCGCAAGGACGACAGAACAGTCATAACGGCGTGTCCGCAGCCTGATACCGAAATTGTTCTCGAAAGAACAACCGACCGACTCCCAAGGAACGATCAACCTTCTGCTGCAGGAATGATTCCACTGCGCTCACATTTAAGGTGACCGACACCAGCAGCCTGGTTCAGACCAGCGAACGGACACTTCCGGTAGCCAGCGCAATCGATGAGTCTGCCGCGCCATAGTAAAGGAAAATGCCGTCTCAGTCGGTGCCGATTGTCGACATCCTTGACGTCACCGTCGCGCTCGTACGGCGCCTCGGGTCCGAACACCCAGGAGTCTCCTCGCTGCAAACAGACTTCTGGCTTATCTAGGTCAAAGCGCGCCAGTCCGACACGATAAATGAGTTTCTTTTCGACCAGAAACTTCTTTTAAGGGGTTCTTTGGCTAGCGACTCAAATTCTCGCCCCAGCCATTGTTCGATGTCGTCGGCTTCCTCTCCGCGCACAATCCTTGCGTACAGGTTGTTCTCATACCCTGTTCCCGCTACGTTGACGAGTTTCCATATAGGGACCTTTGGATGAGAGACAAGTACACGGTATTGGCGCACCTCTCCGGAAGTGGATGCGAAGTTTTTTGAGATACAACTGCGGTAAGAAGTGAAGGTCGCGCGTTAACGCCGTGCTCAAGCTCTATCCACGATAGGCTGGCGTTGCTCAAAGCAGTCAAGCAGTTGATTCTTATGCGTCGATTCTAGTGCGAAAGAGGCGGGACATCACCATGCCGCGTGGACGCTTGCGCTGGAATCCTGCGCTGGCGCGAAAGACAGAACCATGCCGGTGCACCATGTCCGCGAAACTCGGCCGCGCGCAGCTCGACGATTTCAAGAGCTGGTTCGATGGCCAGAATCACCTCGCGCGCCGACCGGCGCGGCGGACCCATCTCCCGCAGCGGTCCTTCGGTCGAGCCGATCAGGCTCAGCCACAGGGCTCCGGGCTTGAGCACGGCTGCGACCCGTTCAGCAAATTGCGCACGCTCCTCGGATTCGTCGAAGACATGAAAGCAGCCGCGGTCAAAGATGAACCCGAAGGGACCGCCTTCCGCAGCACAGGCCAGAATGTCCAGGGCGGCGAAGCGGCAAGGCAATCCGCGACCATTTATTTTTTTCTCGGCCCGTTCGACCGCGCGCGGAGCGATGTCGATACCCAGTACGTCGAATCCGTGCTCCGCAAGGTAAATCGAATTCGTCCCCGTCCCCGCTCCAATGTCGAGCGCCCGCGTCGGCTGAACCCGGCCAGACGAGACGAACTCAACCAGCAGCGGCTCCGGCTCCCCCGTGTCCCAAGGCAGCTCTCCCGCAGCGTAGCTTTCATTCCAGTCACGATGCGCCATATTCCGAGTGTAGCGCCCCTTTCCGAGCAATCATACACAGGGGCAAGTCACTAGACTGAAGAGTGATGACTCCCAAAGAGAAGCGGGCTCGAGCGGGACGTGAGTACACTCTTCTCCAATCGGGCTCTCCCCGCCCACGGTTGAAGAATGGACAGAAAATCCCACGGTAAAAACCGAACGAGGCGACCGGCTGTTGTCCACCGTTGGGCCTCGCCGCTCTGCGCCGCCTCACGTCTCTGATCTCCGGGTTCGGCATGCCTGCTCCCGCAAAGAAAGGTGATACTTCATGCGCCGTCGACGAGCTATTGAGCAAAGTCCGAGAGAGGAGATAGAGTTTATGCCTATGAGTCAGAAGAAGATCTCAGTGAGCAAGTTTCCCCTCCGGCTCATGCCCTCCGTGCGCCGGGTAGCGGAAAACTTCTCCCAGAAGGAAGGCGTTTCGCTCAACCAGTTCATCAATGTTGCCGTGGCCGAGAAGCTTCCGCATCTTCAGCATGAGGAATGGTTGGCACATCGGCCTAAAGCTACGCAAGCAATGATCGCCAACGCTCTCGACATTCTTGACCGGCCGAGCGGCCAAGCGCCGGAGGATTTTGACAGAATCCCCGATGGATATTTGTCTGTTCGGAGAAAATATACGAGCAAGAGAGCACCAGGCCGACGCAAGGCCTGATTCTGTCTCGCTTGGCGGGGATCACCGGCATCACAACAGGATACTATTTCGTGACCGATGCTGACTTCGTTGGCACGGCGCTGGCGCCTCGATTTTAAGAGTCGGCGCGTGCTCAGTGGCTTCCCTTTCCTGTTTTTCCGCATGGATGGCGACGATTTCGATCTCTGGGTAAACTCATGAAGAATCTATCGTGGGATCCGCGAATGTCTTCTTCTCAGACGTCAGAAAGCGACGTGCATCGCGGTCGCCGCATTGACGCGGACCCGGTTAGATGATGTCCGAATGTCTTACGAGGTCATCGAGTCGGTTTCTGGTCGGATGTTCTGTAAGGCTGATCTATGCTCATTTCATTAGCTTTGGGAGGAAGGCCTGACGCGACGTAACGAGGACGTCGATCTTCTGGGAAGGGGTGCTCGTTGGGCTGGCCATAGTTCGCGATCTCTTTTATCCGGATTGCGCTACTTGTGATGTACACCCGCTTCGAATCGAGCCTCAAAACATGTATCTGAGTTGTCAGTTGCAACAGCGGCCGTCACGGACATTGCCTTCTGCACTGCGACGACACTGAGTTCAATCCTGTCGCCATTGCTTTCCAGCACGGAGCAGCCCTTGAGGAGTTGCTTGTAGATCTCGCTGTAGCCCAGGTAGTTCGTGAGGACGCCTATCGCTTGATCGAGCGGGATGTTTGGTACGAATATGGCTCCGACCCAATAATGGATCATCCCCTGAGGCACCTTGCGGGGATCGTGGTTGGTAACAACCACCCCGTTTCCTTGCACCCGTCGGCGCAAATCCGGTGTTTCATCCAACGACAGAAATGGAAGGTTCCCGCCAATGCGGTTTTCTCTCTCGAGGTCGAGCCTCTGGATATACTCGTTCCAGGCCTGGAGCGTTTCCTGCTTCAACTCCGCCGCGGACAGGCACCTGGCAGTCAGCAGAAGTAGAAGCGTTACTACGTACGCCCGAGTCTTACACTCCAACCCAGGTGCTCTGGTGAATGCGATAAATCGTTTCACCCACTCCCCTCCAAATCCACTCCAACGGAGCACAGGACAAATTCCCTAACTCGGATGAGATGAGTATTTTGTTCCAAGGCTTCTTCATTTTCACGGCTTCTTTTCGCCATCGCGGTCCTGAGGTCTGGGGCGCATTCAATTTAGGTGAATCAAGAGGACAATCAGGGCATCATAGGAGATCATGAAGCTCAAGCCGAAAACCGTTTTGTTGACCGTACTGGCTCTGGTGGCGTCGGCGGCATGGGCCGACACCTTGGAGCTGAAGAACGGCAGCCTGATTAAGGGCAAGTTTCTGGGTGGCACGGAGGCTGATATCAGCTTCCGGGTCGGATCGACGGTGCAGAAATACAACCTCGCTGATATCGTTTCGCTTAAGTTCGATTCCGACAGCGCAGTATCTGCACCGGCACCCCAGTCGCAGGGTTCGCTTCCCGACGATCCCGGAGCATCCGCGCAAGTCGCAATGAAGCCGGCCTATGTCGTAGTCCCGGCCGGGACGCGAATCAGCGTGCGCACCATCGACGCGATCGACTCCGCCAATAGCTTCGTGGGAGACCGTTTCCAGGCTTCGCTCGAGGAACCGCTGACGTTGGACGGTAATGTGTTGGTCGAGAGGGATGCTCTCGTCTACGGCAGGCTCACACAGTCGAAGGAGTCAGGAACATTCACCGGCAGATCGCAACTTCGTCTGGAGTTGACTGGGATTGTGGTGAATGGAAAGATGGTGCCGGTCGTCACAGGGGAATACGCAGCGATCGGCAAATCGCGCGGCGCGAGCACTGCGAAGAGATCGGTCGGCGGAGCGGCCATTGGGGCGATCATCGGTGCAGTTGCGGATGGCGGCCAGGGAGCAGCGATTGGAGCCGGCGTTGGCGCAGGTGCTGGCGCGAGCTCGGAAGTCATTGTTGGGGGCGAACAGGTGAAGGTTCCAAGTGAGACTTTGCTTGATTTCACGCTGCTGCAAGAGGTGTCGATACCGACACCCCGGAGCTGATTGCTGGTACCGTCACCAAGCGACCCGGTCACTCGGTGCTGTAGGTTTTGCAGAGGGCAATGTAGCTGGTTCAGCCGGGCTCGCTTGAAGTGCCGTGCCGGTCGCAGGCGATGCGATTTGCTTTTGGCTTAAAATCAAATCCGTTTGACGGCCGCGCCATTCCAGCGATTGCGTCTCTGCAACTCGGGCGGAGGGCGCGGGCTGCACGCCCTCTCCGCGTATCGTTTGCTAGGTCGCCTTCTTTATGGTCTTGGCAGTTGATTGCGAGGTTTTCTTAGCCTTTTTCTTGGCAGCGAATTGCTGTTCCACCCTGAGGGGCATGCCATCGCGTCCACCGACCGCGTGGCGGCCGTTCGTTACTGATCCAATCAACTTGCCACGCGGCTCCTCCGCGACAGCTTCGAGACCCACGGCGCCGTCCAACGTGATGGATTGCCGAATCGCGGGAGAGATCGCACTTACTCCAAATGGATCGCTTTTCATATGGCGGTGCGCCCTCCATCCACGGCGAGTTTTGCGCCGTGAATGAAGCTGGCGCGGTCTGTCGCCAGGAAGACAATCGCCTCTGCAATTTCATCCGCTGTTGCCGGACGTCCCGCGGGCGCCTGGGCGGCTAGCTGTTCGAGACCCTCGCCCATCGCCTCCGTACCCTCCGTGCGTGTGGGTCCGGGACTCACTGCATTGACGCGAACACCCTTTGGTCCATATTCGGCAGCCCAGGTTTTCGTCAACAGATTGATGGCGGCCTTGCTCGAACCGTAGAGGCTCATCCCAGGTGCTCCGTAATCGGCAGCCATCGTCGAAAGATTCACGATTGCCCCTTTGCCTCTCTCGGCCATCAGTGGGGCAAGCACTGCGACCAAGAAATAGGGCGCCTTCACATTTGTTGAAAAGACGCGGTCAAACTGCTCTTCCGTCATTTCATGCGTAGGCCCGAAGGGATAGATGCCGGCATTGTTGATCAGAATATCGACGTGGCCACTTCCAAGTTCGATCGCTTTTCTGGCCACTTCGCGAGCACTGTCTGCGCCTAAAAGCTCCGAAGAAATAAAATGCGCTTTGCCTCCTGCAGTCCGAATTTCGTCGAGTGCCTTCTTCCCGCGCTCCGCATTTCGCCCCACAATCAAAACGTGGATACCAAGCTGAGCGAGTTTCTTGGCTGTCGCGAGACCGATTCCGCTCGTTCCACCTGTTATGAGCGCTGTCGAAGTATCACCTACCATCTGAAATCCCCCATGGCGATCGCCGCCACCTACCTCTCGGATGCTTACGCAGCTGTCCGAGATCCAGAAAATCGAAACGAACCCGCGTTCAATTCGCAAGGTCTCTCAGTTGGTGGCGGAAGAGAGTTCGCTAGTCACATGCGGCGGGTACGAGCGAGCTACCATTTGATCACTTAGATCTCTCTTCCATCCCGATCCCAAAGTCGCGACCCATGCCGAGAAACTCAAAAGGGGCGAGTAAGCGAATTCTGCATGATGCGTTGCGCAAATTAACAGTTCACGAAATCCACCCTTGCGAACATTCAACTGCAATCTCCTCTCGGATTGCGCTCATTGCAACGGCTGATTGACCCATCTGCGGCTTTCGAAGTCAGGCGGGCAAGATACCTGTATGGAATCTCGCCTTCCATCAGACGCGTATCGTGCGCGACGCTCGATCGTCATCCCGGCATCGAAGAACAGCGCAGACGGGGGGAGTGCTCGCAAATCTCTTCAAGAAACCCGCAGAGTTGGTTCGTTACTACCGGCTTATCCTGCCGCATCGCTTTGGCGATCTGGCGCAAATCAAGAATCAATCGTAAGCACCACCAGACTCACTAAGCACCGTGTTGACGTGATCCGAAGAGTTCGATACCAGATTCATGTAATTGCCGCAGTTTAGGCGCCGTGTCTAGCATCAGCACAAGCTGGTGCTGCAGATCCGAAAAAAATGAGGGCGCTGTTGTGCTTAGAAAGCTATTATCCGTAGACCCTGCGCTCATAGGGCGGTTCGACGCGCCACCAATGAGCGACGCTATCCCCACCTCTCTGATCGACGGGACACCAAATGGCCTGAAAGCTGATCTCATCGCCCTTCTTGGAAAAGAGAACGTCTTCCACAGAGCAATCGATCTCGTACGATATGCCTCCGATGCGAGCCCGTATCGCCTCATACCTCAAGTTGTCGTACTGCCTCGAACGAGCGATGAGATCGTCAAGCTCTTTCGTTATTGCCGTGAGACCGGGCGGCACGCAACGTTTCGAGCGGCCGGCACAAGTCTCAACGGTCAATCGCTATCCGACGACATTTTGATTGATGTGCGTCGTCACTGGAATGGCGGAAAAGTGGAGGATGACGGTCGACGTGTGCGGGTACGCCCAGGGATGATCCTCAGCCACGTCAACTTGATGCTGGAGCGGCACGGCCGCCGGCTGGGGCCCGATCCCGCTAGCTCCGCAGCTTGCACGATCGGAGGCGTGATTGCGAACAACGCCGGGGGCATGCGGTGCACCGTGCCGAAAGATGCCTACCACACCGTCGCAGCTCTCACGTTCGTAATGCCATCCGGCGTTGTAATCGACACATCGAAACCCGATGCGGAAAAAACGTTTGTTCAGGCGGAGCCGCAGCTTGCAAATGGCTTGCTCGAGTTGCGAAGAGAGCTTCTTGCAGATCCTGTGCTGGCGGACCGTGTGCGTCGCAAATACACGATCAGGAACACCCATGGATTGCGGCTTTGTGCACTTCTCGACGGTGAAACGCCGCTCGAGATTTTTCGACGCCTACTTGTCGGCTCGGAGGGTACACTCGCGTTCATCGCTGAAGCGGTACTAGAGACGATTCCAACACCCCGCGTGACAAGCGTGGCATGGATTCCAGTTCCCACAATTGATGAAGCGATTGCCCTTGTTCCTGGCCTCGTCGGCCTCGGAGCCACCGCCGTCGAGTTGATGGTCGCTCCCGCGCTCACGGCAGCTGGCCAGGCCTTTGAGGAAACGCCCGCCTACTGGAAAACCCTCGATCCTAAGGCCGCAGCTCTACTGGTCGAGATTGGCGCCGAGAACCCGGACTCCCTCGAAGCAACACAACGCCAAGTCCTCAAACTCGTAAGTACTGCCAGGCTGATCAAGCCGGTAGACTTCACGAGCGTCAGCGAGGCCATCGAGCTCGCCTGGCACGTCCGAGAAGGACTTCTCGGTTTGATCGGCAAGAATCGCCCGGAAGGCTCGACGCTCATCACGGAGGACGTCTGTTTCCTGCCCGAGCGCTTGGCAGAAGGTGCTCGCGACGTGCAGGATCTGCTATCTAAACATGGGTTCATTCCCGGTGTCGCGGGACACGCAGCTCATGGGAACCTTCACTTCACTCTCGTCGCAAATCTCGGGGAAGCCGACGGGCTCTCCCGATACTCGGCTTTCATGGATGAACTTGTAGATCTCGTCATTGGAAAACATGACGGTTCTTTGAAGGCCGAGCACGGAACCGGCATGAACATGGCGCCGTTCGTCGCATCAGAATGGGGTGAGAAGGCCACCGCCATGATGTGGCGCATAAAACAGCTCGCCGATCCCCACGGGATTCTGGCGCCGGATGTGATTTTGACGCACAATCCCAAGCTTCACCTGGAGAATCTGAAGTCCTTCCCTCAGATCGAGGGGGTTACGGGTTCCTCGCAATGCATCGAGTGCGGGTTTTGCGAACCTGTCTGTCCGAGCCGCAATGTCACCCTGACCCCTCGTCAACGGATCGTGGTGCGGCGGGAGATGGTGCGCCAGAAGGATGGCTCCGCCATGCTTGCGCAACTCCAACGGGAGTATCAGTACGACGGGATCGAGACCTGCGCAGGCGACGGAATGTGCTCCATCCCCTGCCCGATCGGGATCAATACGGGGACGTTGATCAAACAGTTCCGAGGGCGCGAGAACAGCCCCGCTGCGGAGGCTGTAGCGCTAAGCCTCGCGAAGCACTGGAAAGCGGTCGAACCCTTGGCGCGCGTGAGCCTATGGTCAGCACACGCGTTTTCTTCCGTGTTTGGGGTGAAACCACTCACGGCTCTTACCACTGCCGTGCGAAGTGTTGTCAGCCCTGACCTGATGCCCGCCGTACCCGGGCCAATGCCACGTGCCGCTTCCGGCTTGCCGAAGACGGACAGAAACGGTGCCGCGGCGGTGTACTTCTGCGCATGCATCAACCGCATGTTCGGTCGCGATCCCAGCGGGCCTGCCGCTCCTTCACTTGCGGAAACCTTCGTCACTCTGTCCAGGCGTGCTGGCAAGCCGCTGTGGATTCCGCCCGACGTGGCTGGTCTCTGCTGCTCGACGCCGTGGAGATCGAAAGGCTATCACCAGGGACACAAGTACATGGCGCAAGCCGTTGCCGATGCGCTGTGGCGCTGGAGCGATGGAGGAACTCTTCCCATCGTAGTCGACGCCGCCTCCTGCACCCTTGGTCTCAAAGAGGATATCGTGACACAGCTGGAAGGACAGCAAAAGGAGCGGTACGAGAGCCTCAAGATCATCGACTCGATCGCGTGGTGTCGTGATCTTCTGTCGAATCTGGATATCTCGCACAAGCTGCAGCGCGTCGCTGTGCATCCGACCTGCTCGATAACGGACCTCAAGTTGGTTGGCGCGCTCAGACAGATTGCGGCCCGCCTGGCCAACGAAGTGGAGGTACCAATTGGCACGACGTGTTGTGGGACTGCCGGCGATCGAGGGCTATTGCATCCCGAATTGGTCGTTTCAGCAACGCGGGAGGTTCGGCTGGTGCTGATTGACCATCCCTGCGACGCCTACCTCTCGGCGAACCGAACTTGCGAAATGGGCCTTCGGCAAGCCACCGGCCGGCCATATGAGTCATTTCTTTTCCTGCTCGAGGAACTAAGTCGTCCGGAGGCGGGCTAAAGGATCACCCTTATGCGCATCGCCCATTTTGAAACACATGGAATTGTCGGAATTGCCGCTGATGAAGGCTCGGGTTGGCATGGCCAGACGCAGCGGGATAGCGGGTTTCCAGGCACGCTGCCCGAACTCATTGCACAAGGAGCAGACCTGTTGCGCATCTGCAGAAGCCTCGGGCAATCGCCAGCAATCGACCTGAACGCAGTCCGGTTGCTGGCACCGGTGCCCGTACCGCCAAAAATTCTGTGTGTGGGTCTCAACTACGATGATCATCTGGAGGAAAGCGGGCTAAAGAAGCCGGCTTATCCCGAGATCTTCGCACGCTTTGCGACGAGTCTCATCCCTCATCAAGAGCCGATACGGCGACCACGCGAATCAACAGCGCTCGACTATGAAGCCGAACTGGCCGTGGTGATAGGCAAGCCGGGGCGCCGCATCTCTCAAGAGCAGGCCCTCGATCATGTGGCGGGCTACTCCCTCTTCAACGATGCGACCGTGCGTGATTTTCAGCTCCGCACACCGCAATGGACGATGGGCAAGAATTTCGATGGAACCGGATCGTTCGGCCCATGGCTGGTAACAGCCGACGCCGTGCCACCGGGAGCCAGCGGATTGCGCATCCAGGGTCGTTTGAATGGCCGCGTAATGCAGGACGCGCGCACAGACCAGCTCATCTTCAGTGTCCAAGCGTTGATTGCAATGATCAGTGTCGCGATGAGCCTGGAGCGAGGCGATGTGATCATCACCGGAACACCAGGTGGTGTCGGAGCGGCGCGTAAGCCACCCGTCTACATGCAGCCCGGCGATATCTTCGAAGTGGAGATCGAGGGGCTCGGTGTCCTGACCAACTCCGTGCAGGATGGTTGAGAAGGCGTGCATGGCATGAACTGCCGTGTCGGTAGATTAACGATTAGGAACTGCTGGACTCGCCGAATGGCCTCACTGGAACATTCACCGAAGAGGAGCCGGATCCTTGCCATATTCCGATTACAAATGTTTCCGATTCAAGTTTGATTCTGGAGTCGCATTCGTCAGCATTCATCACCCGCCCATCAACCTACTTGACGAGATTCTGTCGCAGGAGCTCGACAAACTCGGCAGGCAACTCGAGACCGATGAGAGTGTCCGAGTTGTGGTCTTGCAGAGCGCGCTCCCAGATTTCTTTATAGCCCACTCTGGTTTGGGCCGGGTGGGTGCCGCTCCCAAAACTGTGTCCTCTACAAGGAGCTTTCGCCTCACGCAGACAATCGGGGAGCGGTTTAGGAACATGCCTAAGGTGACTATTGCCAAAATCGAAGGACGGGCCCGCGGCGGAGGGAGCGAGATTGCGCTGGCTATGGACATGTGTTTTGCTGCCCTTGGCAAAGCGATCTTCGGTCAGCCAGAGGTAGCCGTGGGCCTTGTACCGGGCGGGGGCTCGACGCAAAGATTACCCCGCCTTATTGGGCGGGGACGCGCCTTAGAGGTGCTCCTGGGTTGCAATGATCTCTCAGCGGAATTGGCAGAACGTTACGGTTATATCAATCGAGCGTTGCATGCCGACGAGTTGACGCCCTTTGTCGACAAGCTCGCTCACCGCATCGCCTCTTTTCCTGCGCATGCTATTGCTCACGCCAAAGCGGCCGTGGATATTGGAGCATTTGGTTCCATGGCAGAGGGGCTTCTGGTAGAAGCCCATGAGTCCGATCTGAGTGTCGCTAGCGAAGTGACGCAAGCGCGCGTGACGGAAGCATTGAAGGTCGGCGCCGAAACCTATGAGGGCGAGTTAGAGATGGATTTCCTATCGAAGCTTTACCCGATAAGATAACTGCGCGATTGCAGATCGCCATTCGGCGCAGTTCTGGCCTCGACTATCTACCGAAATTTCAACCGCGCGCTGGTGAGCCTTCCGCGCAACAACACGGACAGGTCGCCAAGCAGCTCACCGTAAGGCCCATAGGGCTGAGATGCATTGAACACTCTATTTTGGATGCATGCGCTCTGCAGCCGTCAGGTCCGCATTGGGATCGCGGCTGAGATCAGCTCGCAGAAACTCCAGGGTCTCCGGCAACGCTACGTGAAAATCCGCTATTGAGCAGGCGCGGATTAAGACGTGTCTTGCCGCGCAGTCGAGTACGTGCCCTCCGCGGGTGCGGTCATCCGAGATGAAGTGGAAGTGGTATCCCGGTATGCTCATCGAACTGGCATATGCAGGGGTCCAAAGTCCTACAATGGTTCCGGTCACCCCTTGGAAGGTATGTTCCTCTTGGCCCTGAGCGGCGGCGGCCAAGCGCGTGCCGTGTTCCACCGGGCGCAAGACCCGAACGCTGACAGTATCGAACTGTCCGTCGATACGAAAAGTGTAGAACAAGTTTTCAGAGTCTCTCATCGCGTCACACAAGCCTGTTGCTTCGTTGAACGAGCCGAAGGAAGCCTCTTCGTCGGCCATTTCTTCCTTGAAGCGCGTGACTACGGCATAGGGAATCAGCGTTTCTGGCGAAGCGATCCGGACAGCATTTCCGGTCGCAATCTGGTAGGCGACACCATCAAGAACGACCATCTCTCCATCCGCATTCACAAACGTGCCAATTCCGAAGTCTCCGTGCTCTAACAGCTGCGAAATACGGAGCGCGCCCTGATACAGGCCCTCTACGAGTGCAGCCGAAGTGGAGACAGAAAACAACGTGTGCAGCGGCTGGTCCAAATATTGGGCAAGTGCCACACTAAGAATGTGATCCAAAGTCTGTTTATCGGCAGATATCTTGGCATGAAGTGCGGTGTAAATCGAATCGGGGATGAGGCCTTCAAGTTTCTTCATGCACAGTTCCTCTTATTTCCCATCTCAGTTGACGAGCATTCCCGGATCACAACGGTCAGGCAGATCGTAGCTAAGAGAGCCTTGCAGTTCCATTACATCTTTCTTGTAGATTTACTGGGCAGGGCTATTTAAGAAGCGAGACATTCGATGGGTCTCTTGGTCGTTTTCCCACTTGTTTTTTGTGATGAAAGACCATTCAATTGTCGTAGCAACGACGATCGAACGGTATTCCTTCAATCAATCAGTTTGGTAAACATCACTCACACGTTCCCGCCATCGCAATTACTGCTGATCGATTTCTGGTCTGCGGGTGCTGGCTGCAGTGTGTAATGGAATGTCGCGCCACGTCCTTCATTTGCCGTCGCCCATATTCGGCCCCCGTGCATCTCAATGATCGACTTGCTGATCGACAAGCCCATGCCGCTTCCTTGTGGTTTCGTGGTAAAGAAGGCCTCGAATAGTTCGTCGGCTTTGTCGGGCGGCAATCCAGGGCCTGTGTCATGGATTGAGATCTGGATCTGACCGTCTGTTGCTCGATCCGATCTGATTGTAAGCACGCCGCCCGTGCCGCTCATTGCCTCGATCCCATTCAACATCAAGTTCATGAGGACCTGCTGAAGCTGCACTCGATCTGCCACTGTCATTGGAAGATCGTCTTTCATATCCGTACGGACCGATATTCCGTGCCTCCTGGCCTCGCTCGTTAGCATTTGCGCCATTTCATGGATCACCTCGTTCATCCCGACTAGCTCTCGCTTGGGAGGGGCCTTTTTGTACAACGACCGGAGCCGGTCGATGATTTCCGACGCAAGTGTGCCGGCCTCAACGATCTTCTCTGTCCCTACGCGGACTCTTGTCAGATCGGGCGGGTCGTGCTGAAGCCAGCGCAACGACGCTTTGGCATTCACGGTTGAGGCCATGATGGGCTGAGCAAGTTCATGCGAAATCGATGCAACCAGTTCTCCCATTGCGTTGACCCGGCTAATATGGGCTAGATCAGCTTGGAGTTGTTCGGCACGTTTACGGTCTTCAATGTCTGTCGCCGCTCCACACCATTTCAGGATCTTGCCACGCTTATTCCGGACCGGCACGGCGCGTATCAGGAACCAGCGATAAGCTCCGTCCGAGCCGCGCCGCAGCCGCGCTTCATAGTCAAGTGGTTGGTCGGTCGCCTCGGAGGCGCGCAAACGCTCGGTGATGCGGCTGAGATCATCAGGGTGAATGGTCTTTTCCCAACCTGACGGTTCTTCCCTGCTCAATCCTGTGTATTCGAGCCAGCCCCTGTTCATAAAAGTGCGATTGCCTTTGGGGTCGACAACGAAGGCCAGAGCCGGCATAGTTTCAACCGCGTCGCGAAATTTCCTTTCTTGCTCCTGTAACTGATGAACGCGCATTTGATAACCTGCCCAGAACAGCGCCAAAACGACAGCGATAAACGACATTCGAAACCAGTACGTTTGATAGTAGTCCGGGGCAACCTTCAAGGCGATCGCGGTTTCTGGACCGTTCCACAGCCCATCGCTGTTGCAGGCGACTAGCCGGAATCGATAGAGGCCGGGCGCCAGGTTCGTGTAGACGGCTTCTCGCGCTGCAATCGGCTGGCTCCAGTTACTGTCGAAGCCTTCTAGGAAATATCGAAAGCGAATCCGCGAAGGCGTCGCGAGGCTCAGCCCCGTGTACTCAACCGTGATTCGCTTGGGAGACGGGGGAATTCGAACGAAAGCGTCGAGGTTAGCGGGGGTGTTATCGGCTATGACAGCCTCGATGTGTGGTAGCGCGGGAACTGAATTGTCAGTGATCTTGGAGGGATCAACAACCGACAAGCCGCTTCGGAGAGAAAACCAGATTCTGCCCGCTGAATCCGAAACCACCGATCGACCCCGTTTTACCCCCTGAGTACTTGTGAGACCATCTGCTTGGTCATACTGGCGAACATCGACTGCTTTCGCAACACCGTCTAGCAGTTTGTGGCGAGGAATGCGCAAAACATGGTCTGAGGTCGCGATCCAAAACCTTCCGCTCTCATCCTCCTCCATTCCAACTATTTGTTCGCGCAAAATGTCGGGCAATTCACGAGGAACTTGAAAACGGTTAGAGGCAAGAAAGGCGACTCCAGCGGCCGTTCCGATCCAGAGAGTTCCGGATGAATCCTCGAAAAGGCAGTCCACCTCTGGTGAGGGCAGGCCCTCTACCGCTGTATAGGTTCTCCATCGGCCATTTAAAAAAGAACTCAGTCCACTAGGTGTGCCGAACCACATTGCTCCATCACGGGTCTGAAGGATGAACAAGACCGTATTCGAAGCCAGGCCGGCGGCCGTCGTGTAAGTGGTAAAGTGACCATCTTTGAATTTGCTGACCCCACCGTTTAGTGTCGCGGCCCACACAGAACCATCGCGGCACTCATAGACAGCATAGACACTATTTTGAGCCAATCCGTTTGCCTCGGTATAACTGCGGCTCGCGATCGCACCGTCGCGAAATCGTAGACGAGTCAGCCCCCCTCGTTGACGCCCGGCCCACACCACATCGGCGCGTCCACTCATGGAATAGACGACCTCATGTGGTGGTATCGATGCAACGGGTTGAACACGGTCGTTCTCGAGAACATATAGCCCACCCTGAGCGGGAGCGAGCCACATGCGGCCAAGCGGATCGATATATATCGGGCCATTGTGTTCGAAACGAGGATCGCTCACAGATGAATAAGTCACGAACGCACTATCCCGAATGCGGCCAAGCCCGCGAGCACCACCGACCCAGAGATTCCCTTCGCGGTCCTCGAATAAAGCGCTGATCCCACCGTCTCCGCAAATCTCCTTTTCCTCGAAGAACGAAATGCCTTTTCCGCTGATGCGCAGGAGCCCGCGTGTCGTGCCCACCCATATATTCGAGTCACGATCGTGCAGGATACTCAAGACTCGGACTTTACCGAGGGATGACGGCAATTCGAGCCGGCGAAAGCCTGCGCCGTTGCCGTGATACAGGCCTGTGTCCGTGCCAACCCACAACTCTTCACCGATCGCTACCATGCAATTGATCTTTCGGTCGGGCAATCCTGCACTGACCTTGGTGGCTCGCTCGCCCGTCAGAAAAAAGAGACCAGTGCCGAGTGTGCCCAGCCAAATCTTGCCTTCGGCTGTTTCTGCCATGGAGACTACGGGTGCCGAGCCGAACACAAAGGGAGCCAGTTTCCGAATGTCGCCAGCCATGAAGCGGAATGTTCCCTGCCCGATGCTGGAAACCAGTAGCCCATCGTTGTTATCTTTTGACACCGCGGTAATTGCGTCGAGACCGTATCTGACGCTCTCAAACTCGTCATCTTTTTGTCGTACGAGATCAGTACCCTGTGCACGAATCCAGAGTTTTCCGCGAGCATCTGAAAGCAGTTGCAATATTGGAACGTTCGAGGCAGCGTCGATAGAGGTAAAAGAGACAGGCCGGAAATCAAAGCCGTCGAAACGTATCAGTCCTCTGTCGGTTCCGATCCAGAGATATCCATTCGCGGTTTGAGCGATGCCGTCCACAGCGCCGCCGGGAAATCCTGTTTCGGTTGTCCATTGTTCGCGGACGTACTGCGAAGGCAGACGATTGGGATCGAGTGCACGCGCATCGGTGACAAGGCACGCAAGCACGATTTCAATAAGGGGCCATCGAGTTTGCTTCAACGAGCAAATCACGGGAGGTACTCGAATTTGTCGATTATGGCCTCATTCTCGTTTTTCAGCGGGATTTGGCCTTGATTAAATACATATAAGGCGATGCGTACCGATTCGTCCCTTGGGGAGGGGACACCGGAGGTAAACACGTGCTGGTTAATAACGCGACCGTTGCCTTTATTGTCCGATCCAGCTACAGTCGAATACGTTACTTTTCCAGGTTCCCAGCGGAAGGAATGTGTGTAGGCACCGGGCGTTACCTTAAAGGCAACGAAGTTTGCCGGAACGTAATAAGGCTGGACAACATAATTCACGTTGGAATTGTCAAGGTTTCCCCAACGACCAAGTTCAATGTCCAACTCACGCCGGTTGCTCTCTGTACCAACACCGTCCCAGGTGATCAGAGTTAGAAGAGCAGATGGTTCGAGATGAGAGGCATCGCGCACCTGGAAACTGTATGTTCCGTATCCCATGCTGCGGGTCA
Source organism: uncultured Acidobacteriaceae bacterium (assembly GCA_963798035.1). Classification (GTDB taxonomy): domain Bacteria; phylum Acidobacteriota; class Terriglobia; order Terriglobales; family Acidobacteriaceae; genus Telmatobacter. The sequence goes on from CAWCRW010000003.1 coordinate 110,892, forward strand.
GCTTCACCTCCGCTGACGTCCATTTTCCGGGGCTTCCCGAAATGCGAAGATGCAGTGCACCTCTTTCGTCCGTCCAAACGTTCGCCGGATCGAAAACGTTTCTAGACCCGGCGTGAAACATTGGCCCGGTGCTTGTTGTCCACTCGTAACCGCTAAAGTTCAATATTTTCGGTGAGGGGAGTGCGGGTGCTGGCCCCTCCCCGTTCACGACTACAAGCTCCACCACCCCGTTCCCTACGGTCGGCAACGATTCAGTTTGTTCGGGCGGAATGTAGGTTGGATCAACCAAGAGAGCTGCATATCGTATTCCTAAGTGAACCGAGCCTTTCCACCGGCCGTCAGTCCCGATATTCGTAAATGGCTGACCGGATTGCCGGCACACGCCCCATCGTCCATCTGTGTCCGCGTACAACACGAGTCGCTGCCCCGGTCGAACCCCTGCGGCACGACCTTCGATTATGCCTGTCTTGTAGTCGCGTTCAAATATGTTGGTCTTGTATGGACCTTCCTGATAGGCGGCGGGGACCTTGCTGAAAGCAACGGTCGGAGCCGTATTGTTTGATGAAGAGCGGCATCCCGCCGGCGCAAAGTACACAAGTAGCACTGACAATATTGCGGTTTGTGCGACTCTGTGCGGGCACAACATTATTGATCACCGTTATGAATCCGAGGCAAGGCGGCCGTTGGCGCAATGGACAAACCAGCAGCAGCGAACTCTGCAAGAAGATGGGGCAAACTGCCGCAGTTGCAGCCGCGCCCATTCGACTGCCGAATGCTTCCATTGAAAGCGCCCTGCAGAGTGCTCGGACCGAGCTTACCCGTTGCTCACCCGTTCTTGCACTACCGGGAATATGTAATGGCACGCGCTTTATCAGCTCCATATACTGCGGCGGATGCCCGAAGCGGCCGAGTCGCTCAATGTTCTCCGCGAAGTCGCCGCCCTGACCCAACTTCCCGAGTCTCAGAGCTCGTTCCGCTCTCCTTTGACGCTCTGCGTGCAGCCAAGCTGGCATCTGGCCGCCATAGATGACAAGATGAACGTACCGGCAGCTCTTGGGCGTCATAGCCGGCCGATTACGCGGCCCCCCCCACTCTGCCCATAGCAGATGACGATCGGCGGATCACTCGTCAAGACGATTTATCTGAGCAAATGTGGAGCTTTCACTTTGATCTCAGATTCATCTGCACCCTAGACTCGTTTGTTTTGCTGAGAATTGCGGTCATGGGACGGACCTCACGCATGTTGTCTGTTCAGGATTTCCTGCTGGGATCGTGAAAAGGAGCCGCAGTCTCGCTCGGGCTTTAGGGAAGGCCCCCGTATCGAATTGGTCGGAGGACGTTGTTATCCTAGCAGCGTCCAGTTTGCAAACGAATTGAAGAACCTTCGACAGCACCCAGGCCAGTTGAGGAACTGAAGAATGGCACAAAGTACCTCCTTTAGCGCCGCGACAGCGGCCCCACTCGCGCGAGCTGGCGCCAAGGGCCATTATTCCTACGGACAATTGAAGATTGGAAAGCGTCTAACGGTCTGCTTCGCGGCTTTCGCGTTTCTAGTGATAGGGGGCGTGACAGTCGCAATGTGGCAGTTCGAGCGGGTCGAGACGTTAGCGCGCCACTCTTACGAAGCGGATCAAAGGTCCCTTCTTGTCATGCGCGTTCACCTCGATGTCGTGGTGTTTCGGGAAACACTCGCCAGTTTGGCGGATGCTCAAGATCGTCGTGAATTCACCAATCAAGCAACCTCCATTCGCGGTGCTTTTCTGGCGGATGCAGCACATGCGCAGCGAGCGTTCAGCTTAGCGCCCGATCCGGACCAAGACGCTTCGATCCTGACTAGACTCGAAAGCGTCCGCTATGGATTGCCTGCGCAGGTTGACTACATGTTGGAACTGGTAAATGCGGAGGACTGGCAGGCGGTGCGGCTACGGTTGGCGAATGAAGTTCAGTTCTTGGTTGCGACGAGTTCATCGCTGGTGGAAGAGGTCGACCGAGAGGTCGCACAGGAGAGAATGCAGGCAATAGAGGGCGCCGAACGAGCCCGACGCGAGCTTCTCCTCGTGCTCCCGCTGACAGCTGTTCTGATACTCCTGATGTCTGTGATGCTCGGGTGGTACACCACTCGCTCGATCAGCCGACCGCTCGCGCGCCTGCATGCCGGTGCGCAGGCCCTTGCACAAGGCGATTTTCAGCATGAGGTTGAGGTGGCGGGGAATGATGAGTTGGCTGATCTAGGGAGAGCTTTCAACTACGCAGCGAGACAGCTTCGTGAGCGGCAAAAAGCCGATGAAGCCTTGCGCCAGGCGCAAGCTGACCTCGCATTCATGCACCGGGTGACGACAATGGGCGAACTAACAGCATCCTTGGCCCACGAAATCAGGCAGCCTATCACTGCTGCGATCTTCAATGCCACCGCGTGTTTGCGTTGGCTCTCGCTGGATCATCCAAACTCCGAGCAGGCACGCACATCCGCATCCAGAATCGTCGAGGACCTTAGGCACACGGAAAGCGTCGTCGGCCGTGTCCGCTCCTTGTTCCAAAAGGAGGCGCCACATCAGGAAGCGGTGGACATCAACGAGGTAATTCGAGAGATGGTCGTCCTCCTGAGCGGCGCCGCGAACCAGTGGTCGGTTTCTATCCGCACCGAAACCGCGGAGAACCTTCCCCGGATCATGGCGGACCGAGTGCAGTTGCGACAAGTCTTCATGAACCTAATGCTGAATGGCATCGAGGCCATGAAGGACATGGATCCACCAGGTGAGCTAACGATCAAATCGCAAGCTAACAATCAAGAGCTCCTGTTTGCGGTGAGCGACACCGGTGTGGGACTTCCAATGGAACAAGCGGAGAAAATCTTTAGCGCGTTTTATACCACAAAAGCCGACGGTACTGGGATGGGTCTGGCGATCAGTCGTTCCATCATCGAGGCGCACGGCGGCCGCTTATGGGCCACTGCCAACTCCGGCCGGGGGGCAACTTTTCACTTCACTCTACCCAGCAAAGTCAAGGCGGGTAAATGACAGCCAGACTTGGCCTTTCGCGGAACCTTTCGCGCTCAGTAGCCCTCAACATCTTGGTTAGTTTGCTGCTCTGCTCAAGCGTGACTTGTTCAAGACAGACCTTGCCCAAACCGGTCACCCTTACATATCTGGACGTCGAGTGGGAAGCACCTGATGAACTGTCTGGAATATGGCACGACCTGCGGGATTTCACACAGCAAACAGGAATTCACGTCAACCGTCTTCCTGCCCCGGACGGCTCTCTAAATCAACTGGCTATGTGGAAAGAATTACTTCAGAAAGGCGGCACCGCTCCTGACGTTTACAGCATTGACGTAGCCTGGTCCGGGATACTGAGCCAATATCTCATGAATTTAAAGCCCTACTTTGCGGACGACCTCGCCTCTGTGCCTCCGGAGGTGATTTCGAGCTATATGGTAGCCGACAAACTCGTAGCATTGCCGCATCACGCCTATATTGGTTTGTTGTTTTATCGTCCCGACCTTCTGCGGCGGTACGGTTATCATGATCCACCGAAAACCTGGGACGAACTTGAGGCAATGGCGCGCCGGATCCAGGCGGGTGAACGCGCCAGAGGGGTGAAAGATTTCTGGGGCTATGTATGGCAAGGAGCCGCTACAGAAGACCTGACCTGTAACGGTCTGGAATGGCAGATGGGAACCGGGGGCGGGCGAATCATTGAAGATAATCAGACGATCAGCGTCAATAACCCGCAGAGCATCAAAGCGTGGCAGCGTGCTGCGCGTTGGGTTGGCACCATTTCCCCGCCCGATGTGACGGCTCAAGCGAAGTGGGATGCAGGAAATGTCTGGGCTGCAGGAAAAGCTGCGTTTATTCGCGCCTGGGCGTCGGACTATAGCATGATCCTGCTTCATAAACCCCCATCGGGCGTATCCAGATATGGTGTTACGAGCGTACCGGGGGGCAGAGATGGCCGCGCGGATGTGTTGGGAGGGAACGGTCTGGCAGTTTCCCGCTATTCAGCGCATCCCAACGAGGCTTTGCAGCTGATCCGATTTCTTCAAGAAAGAGATGTCCGGATATTGCGTGGTACGGAGCACATTGAACCTCCTAGAGAATTAGAACTGTATGAGTTGCCTGAAGTCCTGCGGCAGTACCCTCAACTACCTAACTTGAGGCATAACGGCGGCACGGTTGTAGCCCGGCCTTCGATCGTCGCCGGTCAGAGATACGAGGAGGTAACCAGGGCATACATCGGCGCTCTGCATTCTGTGCTGACGGGTGAGAAGACGGCGCCGACGGCGGCGGCCGAGTTGGAGAAGGAACTAATGAAGATTACTGGGTTCAAGCGAGGACCGCCTTCCACGATGGGTCGTACTGAATGAACCATCCCGGTCTCGGATAAACACTCATAAGGTCCTCAGTGGATGCTCGCTCCAGCCGTCTCGACGGGCTTGTCTTGTACTGCGGACCGACGGCGACGCACTGTGTTCGCTTTCAGATTGTCTGTTTGCTCTGTCTCTGAAAAAGCCTTGACACCGTGGTATTGCGCGCGCGCACTGCCCATCATCCCCTGACACCACCAGTCCTGAATCGTCCAGGCGAGACCTTCTCGCCGGGTTGGTTGAAACCATATAACGGCCTGTAGGGACGTCGAGAAAAAACTGCGACTGGTTCCGGGCCAACGCTTGCGGAGCCCGTCAAATGGCCGATATGGACTGCGGTCCCCAAGTAAAGATACTCGACCGCCGCCAAGGTGTCTGACGCACAATGATCCAAGTCCTGTCCGGTGCTCACCTATGAGGAGCGACCGTGACCGTGCCAATCATGTACGAAGACACGATAGCCTTTGGGGAGGAAGAGCAGCATATACCGAAAGGTCCTATTTGCTTGCTGCGTCCTTGACCCCTTCAACAGTTTTCTCGGACGCCTTCTTGATGCCCTTCGTCGAGTCTTTGGCAACCACCTTGGTTCCGTGGCGAGCATCCTTAACGCCAGATTTCGTTGCATGTCCAACTTTCTTTCCGGCATGCTTAACAAAATCTCCTGTCTTGGCCGCACCCTTATCCGCGTCGTGTGCAGCATCCTGGCCTAGCGCCATCCCGACACACAGAACCAGGAGCGCTGGAATCGCTGCGATTCGTAGTGATGTCATTGCTTCTCCTTTTGTTATTCAGCATCGTGAGCGACTGGAACCTTATGCTCCTCGCTCATTCATGGACCTTAAGGCTTGAGGATAATCAGGTCAGAGTCCGGATACGAACGGGACTCGCGCGACTTCGTTAAAACAGTTCTCACCTACGAACTTGTCTGCGGGTCACACGACGGCCGACCGCACAACGCGTTTCCTGATACATGTCGCCGCAAAAGTCGATTCCGACTTGGCCGGAAACAAATCACCATCTGGCTGGCGAACAGTGTGATGGTATCAATCCATCGGGATGGGGAAAACTACATATTCCTTGTACTTGCGTGCGGAAGATAGTCCTGCATCTATTCTGGCGCTACCAGAAACATGTAATGGCCGTCGATCGATGCGCTACCTACGATAGAGGCGAGTGCTTCCGATGTTTTCAAAGATTGCTGTCGCTTTGAATGACCTGCCAGAATCACAGCGCGCTCTGCGCGCGGCGATTGATCTCGCTCGCTTAGCCAAGGCAGAACTAGCAACGGTTTCCATCCTAGGGGACCTTCCCGCGTACGCTTCGCTCTCAATCGTCGCCGACCCGGGCGCTCCTGCGGCAATGATGGAAGAGCGACGAGAGCGGCAAAAGGAAATCCATGAAAAAGCCGCGAAGCTCGCGCGGGAAGTGGGCGTTCATGCGCAAGGGTCGATTGTGGTCGGTAACGAGGTGCGTGCAATACTCCACTTTCTCAAAGAGCAGAACACTGATTTGTTCGTCATAGGTTTGCATCAACACGACTTCTACCTTTCCCGTCTATGGAGTTCCGTCTATGACCTTGCTCAGGACGCCACTTGCAGCGTGCTCGGAGTGCATTGAGCAAAGCCTAAATGAGCTAGGTAAAGACGAAAGCACTTAAACGCACCAGGGAGGTCCTGAGGCATGAGTAAAAAAGCGTGGATTATTCCGCTGATCGTCTTGCTCGCGGCTGCTGGCCTTCTCTTCGGGATCGCCGGGCACTGGACTAGCTGGCAAGGAAACCGCCCCGACCAGGAGACGGACGATGCCTACCTGAAAGCCGACATGACGCCTTTGAGCACCCGGATCTCCGGAACTGTTCGAAGTGTCAACGTCGGGGACTATCAAAACGTCAAGGCGGGCCAGACACTAGTCGAACTTGACGCCGACGACTACCGAGCGACGTTGGATCAAGCCCGGGCGGCTTTAGCCGCGTCGGAAGCCGCACTCGAGGACAACCATGCAGCCAAGAGAATACAGGATGCCCAGATTGACATCGCAAAGGCGGGAATCATCCAAGCACAGGCTGCTCTAGATGCAGCAAAGGCGGGTATCGCCTCGGTTTCGCCTGAGCTCGATAGAGCTCTCACTGAGTTACACCGGCAACAAGCCCTGTTCGATACAAAGGCCGCGACTCATCAACAGCTGGAAGCGGCCACAGCGCAGCAAGGACAGCTGGGCGGCTTGCTCGACGCCCGCAAAGCGGACCTAGCGCGCGCCGAAGGCGCTCTGGTCACAAGCCAGAGTCAGCTTGAGGCCGCAAAGCGCCAGCGAGAGGCGCTCAACACAAAGGACGATGTTTATAGAGCCGACATCGAAGCAAAGAAGGCGGCCATCATCGTCGCACAGGTCAATCTGGCGTACACGCGCATTTCAGCACCAACCAATGGGACGGTTGGAGAGCGCCATGTTCTGACTGGGCAGTTAGTCGCTCCCGGCACGCAGATGATCGATCTCGTACAGAGCGACGATTGGGTTCAAGCAAATTTTAAAGAGACCCAGCTGACGAACATGCGTGATGGTGACCTGGCAGACGTTCGGATCGATACGTTTCCGAACCGAGTGTTTCATGGGAAAGTCGATCAGCTGGCACCCGCAAGCGGTTCACAATTTGCATTGTTGCCGCCGGATAATGCGACAGGAAATTTCACCAAGGTGGTGCAAAGAGTACCGGTCAAGATAGTGCTCTTTCCTGAGCAGCCCTATCTCGACCGCTTGCGCCCCGGACTTTCGGCAGTTGTGATCGTTCATACCAGCAAAGCTGGACGGCGATCGGACGGTGATCAATGACAACCGCTGACGTCAAGGAGCATGAAGCTCACCCTGCACTCGCCACACACCCATTGCTCGGGGTTGCCGGCGTCTTGCTGGGGGCAATGATCGCGACATGCACCGGGCGGTTGATGAGCGTGGGCTTGCCGGATATCCGAGGCGCCTTGCATCTTGGAGTCGACGAAGCGTCGTGGATCAATACTTCGTTCAACGCATCCATGATGTTTATTGGGCCATTCTCCGTGTACCTGGGGGGACTTCTCGGTCCTCGTCGCGTACTTCTAGCGTGCGCGTGGATCTTTACCGCGGTAAGTTTTCTGATTCCATTTTGCCACTCGATCGGCGCAATCATCGCATTGCTTATCCTTGCTGGCCTTAGCGCGGGGACCTTTTATCCGCTCACTCTCTCCTTCGTACTGCGCAATTTACCCATGCGCTATGTATTACTGGGCATCGCGATGTACGCGACGGACATTATCTTCACGACGGATATGGCGCAGGCCTGGGAGTCGTTCTTCATCGATCAGCTCTCGTGGAGATGGATCTTCTGGAACGGCACCTTTTTGACTCCGCTCATGATCGTCCTGATCCATTTCGGCATTCCGTCGCAGCCGATTCCAAAGCCCCAGCCCGGGCACCCTGCCCCGAATTGGAGGGGCTTCTTGTACGCGAGCCTCGGGGCCTCGCTTTTATATATTGCGCTCGATCAGGGGCAACGTCTGGATTGGTATCACTCCTCCCTCATTCTTGGGCTGACGGCCTCAGGCGTGTTGCTCGCATTTGCGGCGTTGATTCGGCATTTCCGGCTACCGAATCCCCTCGTTCATTACCAGTTCCTCATACGCAGAAACACCTTACTACTGGCTCTGGTTTTGGTCAGCTTTCGTTTCGTGATGCTGGCTACGGTGGTGAGCATCCCGAGCTTTCTGGGTTCAGTGCGGGGGTTCCTTCCGCTGCAAGAAGCACCCGTCATGATCTGGGTGGCGCTTCCCCAATTTGTGCTCGGCGTCGCCGCCATGGCCCTGATGCGCCGGATCGATCCCCGCCTGATCCTCACGGCAGGATTCGTGCTTGTTGGGGTTGCGTGTTTGCTTGATGCGCGAATCGACTCCGTCTGGGCCGGGGCGAACTTCGGAATACCCCAGGCAGTTATGGCTGTCGGGCTGGCTCTAGCTTTTAACTCGATGGTCGGTTCCATTGTGCTTGAGGTTTTAGACACCGGGGCGTTGACACGACCGGTAGATGTGTTGACATTCGCAGGCTTTTTCCAGACGGTGCGTTTGTTTGGCGGTGAGTTGGGCGGCGTCTCAATGGGTCATTTCATCGCTGTTCGAGAGCAGTTTCACTCAAACATGCTTGGCCTCAACGTCCGACTTGGGACTGGCATTACCGATTACAGACTCTTCGGGCTTCAACATGCGTTCACTTCGCATTCAACCGGTCTGACCGCGCTTGGTCGCGCCGCCGAGGTTCTGGGATTGCAGGTTCGGCAGCAAGCCTTCACGCTGGCCATCTCCGACAGCTTTCTTCTCGTGGCTGGTTGCTGCGTTGCATGCCTCGTCGTGGTCGCATTCATGTCCTCGGTGCCAACCCAGTATCAGCAAGTTACTGCGGCGGCTTCGGTGGAGGCCAAATGAGAAACACGCTCCATCAAGGGAGACGAGTTACGGTGTCAGCCTCCATCGCGCAACCCCGGCTGTGCTCAACTGCATGGGTGTGCTTGCCTTTTGCGCTGATGGTCTTGGCGCTCTGCAACCCAGCGGTAGCACAACCATCCTCTCCCGTGGCGAAGCGATTGACACTCGATCAGGCGATCGATCTTGCCCTAAAGCAGAATCACTCAATTCGTCTACGCACTCTTTCAGTCGATCAGATGCAAAGTAAGAAGGACGAAGCACGATCCAATTACTTACCTCAAATCAAGGCGACTGGCAGCATACTTCACATCACCGAACTCGAAGGCGTTGCAATACCGGCAGGGGCATTTGGAAGCTTTCCATCGACCGGACCGGTTCCATCAAAGCCGCTCGTGATCGATCAAGGATCGGCTACTGGGTATACAGGGGGAGTGGGTTTAGAGCAGCCTCTCACGCAATTGTTCCGGATCCGCCAGGGAAATCTTGCGGCAAGGGAGGATTTTCTCGTTGCGAAAACACAGCTTGATCAAGCGCAAGATGCAATTGCGCTGCAAGTGAGGCAGCTCTATTACAACATTCTGATCAATGAACAGAAACTCGAAGCATCCAAGGATCAGTTAGCCGCTGCCCAGGTCAAGGATGAGGAAAGCCGGAGCGATGTGGCGCGTGGCAATGCCCTGGAAATATCGGCGCTCCAGAGTAAAGCCGGCATCCTGGAAGCGCAGCAGCTGAGCTTGACCTTGCGCCTCGAAGGAAGTGACATGCGACGCCAGCTGGCGGACACTCTCGGGCTTTCGGTGAACACTCAGATTGATCTCGATCCAGGAGCAACTGCGGCGACGCTGGATATTCCATCAAGGACGGATGCGATAAAGATTGCTCTCGAGCAGAATCAGGATCTTAAAGCAGCGCGGGAGACTCTCGTAAAAGCACAGGCCGGCCTCACGGCAGCCAAGGACGCATACATTCCCGATGTGACCGCTCTATCCCATTACCACTATGAAAGTGGTGTGCCGCTTCTTGCCCATAACTTCGGGACATTTGGCTTTTCACTCAGCTACGATCTCTTCGACGGTGGTCGCCGCGAAGCCCAGGTTCGAGAGGCTCGGAGCGAAGTGCATTCTGCAGAAGTCGCAGTAGACAAACTCCAATCCGATATAGAAGTGCGGGTACAGAGCCTCTACGACAGAATCGACGAACTCAAGCAGATGATCGATGTTGCGGCGCAGACTCTCCAAGTGCGAACGGAGGCGGCGCGGCTGGCGGATCGTCAGTTCGAACAGAACGCGGCGCTTGTCTCTGCACGAAGCCAGGCTCACGCGGATATGGCGAGTGCCGCCGCATCGCTGCTGGAGGCAAATTGCGGCCTTTCCCTGGCAGAAGCCGATTTGAAGAGAACTATCGGTCAGATACCACGATAGATGCGAATTTAGCCGCAGCATTGGTTGTGCACGAAGGTAGGCACTATTTCCATGGATAGCACCCTAACCAGCGTCCTGGCCGCCCTCAGCGGCTCCGTAATAGGGGCTTCAACTCCCGTGCTTAGCAATTTCGTAATCCAGCGAAGCGCGACGCAACGAGAGCTTACGAATCGCGAAATCGCGCAACGCGAGGAGCTCTATTCGGAATTCATACGCCAGGGAACGAGTTGTTACGCAAGAGCACTTTCTCAGAGCTTGGAGAATATCGACGAGATTGTGGCAATGTACGCGTTAGTAAATCGAATCAGGCTCTTCGCCTCGCTCAGCGTGCTCGAGGCTGCCGAGGATTTTGTAAAAAAGCTGGTCGCCCGATACGGCGAGAAGAACATGACCATCGAACAGATCAAATCAATTGCTCTGGAGCAGCATGCGGACCCCCTGAACGACTTCGCGCTCAAATGCCGAGCGGAACTTCGCGAGGTCTACACGCGAGGTAGTTGGAAAGGCAAATTGCTTTAAAGCGGATCCTTCTAAAGCACGACTCCTGCACGCTCCCTCGAGAGTGGTTCCATTTCTTTCGTCCTGGTGGCCCCACCGTCGTCGACGCTCTAATTCTCCAACCCGTTTCTAACAGGAACATGTAATTTCGACTAGCTCATTCCGTTGCTACTATCACGTAGTCAAAGGCATTTCAGTGCCGGATACGACAGCATTTTTACTCCGGTCAGCCGATCAACAGGCACCAACCTTGGGGATGGACGAGGGAGTTGTAAAGATGCAAATCGTGCCTACCAGACGCCTGATTCGCTTTGGTAGCGCCACTGCATGCCTCCTGCGGAAAGCGACTTTGCCCGCTCAGGACCGGATCCCGACTACACTTGCTCCCGCATCAACACCCGCACATCAGATATTCGATCTGTCAATCTTTGTCATTGCAATTTCGACTGGAATATTTCTGGTTGTCGGTGGACTGCTCGCGATCGCTTTGTTTCGATTTCGGTCACGAAAGACCGACCCAGCGGGCGAGCCAGCTCAGATCTACGGCAGTACTCAAATCGAATTGGCGTGGACGGTTATCCCCCTCCTGATCGTCGTTGTCCTCTTCCTCACAACCGCCCGGATCATCTTCGCCATTCAGGACGCGCCAAAACCTAAGACCGCACTGGACGTCACAGTGATTGGGCACCAGTTCTGGTGGGAATTTCAATACCCGAAGTACGGGTTTAGCACTGCGAATGAACTGCATATTCCTGTCAGCACCAATGCCGAGCCTGCTGCTACCTTCCTCAAATTAACTTCTGCGGACGTAAACCACAGCTTCTGGATCCCGCGACTTGCCGGCAAGACGGATTTGATTGCGAATCATGTAAACAGCATGTGGATGGATCCCGAGAAGCCCGGTTTGTATCTGGGCCAGTGTGCACAATTCTGCGGATCACAGCACGCGCTGATGCTGTTGCGCGTCTACGTCGATACGCCGGGGCAGTTTGCCGCGTGGGTTAAGAATCAGGAGCAGCCGGCGCGACAAGATCCTGCGGGCTCGGCGGGGAGAAAGGTATTCGAGACGCAGGCCTGTATGAACTGTCACACGGTCTCAGGAACCGCGGCTACGGGGCGGTTCGGCCCCGATCTGACCCACGTCATGAGCCGGGAAACACTGGCATCGGGCGCGATGGATAACACGCCGGCAAATCTCCGCCAATGGATTAAATCCCCAGATACGTTCAAACGCGGCGCACTGATGCCCGCAATGCAACTTAACGATGAGCAATTAGACGAGGTTACAGCTTACCTCGAGACATTGAAGTGACAACGGGAACCTGTATATGAGCGATTACTCACTTCCAGTAAGCTCTACGATCGAGCCGAGCGCGTCTACCTCAGAGCTCGGGACCTTCCTTGAGAGACTTCACGGATGGGTAGTGACCGTCGATCATAAGCGTCTGGGGATTCTGTATATTTTGTACTCAACGTTTTTCTTACTCGTCGCAGGCGCCGAGGCTCTGCTAATCCGCATTCAGCTCGCCTATCCGCACAATCACGTCCTGAGCGCGCAGGTTTATAACCGGTTTTTCACGATGCACGGCACCACCATGGTGTTCCTTGTCGGCATGCCGTTTCTGTTTGGATTTGCCAACTACATCGTTCCCCTTCAGATTGGCGCGCGCGACATGGCGTTCCCGAGGTTGAACGCATTTAGTTTTTGGTTGACGGCCTTTGGCGGTCTACTCCTCTACTACAGCTTTCTCGGCGGCGCCGGACTCTACGGCGTGGGCAATGCGCCGGATGTGGGCTGGTTTGCTTATGCGCCCCTCACAGCGCGCTCGTTTTCTCCTGGTCATGCGACCGACTATTGGGCCTTAGCTCTTATCGTCAGTGGTTTCGGCACTCTTGGTACCGCGATCAACATTATTGCGACGGTGATCTCGATGCGCTGCAAAGGGATGACGCTCATGAGAATGCCTCTCTTCACATGGCTGCTTCTCGTCGTCAGCATGCTGACTCTCGTCACCATCACTCCTCTCACAGCAGCGCAGTTCATGCTGCTCATCGATCGCTACCTGGGTGGCCATTTCTTTGACACACAAGCCGGCGGCTCCTCACTGATCTGGATCCATTTCTTCTGGATATTTGGTCATCCCGAGGTCTACGTGCTCGTTTTACCTGCCTTTGCCATCGCGAACGAAATTATCCCTGTGTTCTGCCGCAAGGCCATCTTTGGCTATCCGGCAATGGTTGCAGCTTCCATTGCAATCATGTTCGTGAGTCTTGGCGTGTGGGCACATCACATGTTCACGGTGGGCATGACCTCAGCATCGAACGCCTTCTTTACCCTGTCGACGATGCTGGTCGGCGTTCCAACCGGGATCAAGATCTTCAACTGGATCGCAACGCTGTGGGGTGGACGAATACGCTTCACGACACCAATGCTGTTCTGCATTGGGTTCCTGTTCCAGTTCCTCATCGCCGGACTTACCGGCATCATGCTCTCGGTATCGCCTTGGGATTGGCAGCTTCACAACTCCTACTTCGTTATCGCTCACTTCCACTACGTACTCGTGGGTGCGGTTGTGTTCTGCATCTTTGCGGCTATCTATTACTGGTATCCAAAAGCGACGGGACGGCTGATGGGCGAGACGCTCGGCAAGTGGCATTTCTGGCTGTTTATCATCGGATTCCACATCACTTTTGACACAATGCATTTCCTTGGACTCCTTGGGATGCCGCGGTCAATCTACACCTATCAGCCTGATCGTGGATGGAATTTTCTGAACCTCGTCGTCTCGATTGGGGGACTGATCCAAGGCATCGCAGTTTTGATCTTCGCGTACAACTTCATCTTCTCTTACTGGCGTGGCGAAGTCGCAGGCGACGATCCATGGGACGCCTGGACACTGGAATGGTCAACGTCGTCTCCTCCTCCTGTCTACAACTTTGAGGAACTGCCAGAGGTGCATAGCCGTAGGCCGCTGTGGGACCTGAAGCATCCCGACGATCCCGATTGGGAGTACGAGTCATGAGTTCTGTACCGATCAATCATCCAGGAAACGTTCTCTCGTGGAATCTTCCCAGCAAGCGTCGAGTGGGCATGTCGGCGTTGATTGCTGGAGAGAGTGCAATCTTCACAATCTTCGTAGTTGCCTATGTCTTCTATCTGGGCAAGAGCCTCACCGGACCGACCCCACAGCAGGTATTAGAGGTTCCGATCCTAGGTACGGTATGCCTGCTTTCGAGCAGTCTGACGATCTGGCGTGCAGAGAAAGCAATCGAAGGAGAACGCATGGCGAGCTTCACTCTCTGGCTCGCTGCGACAATCGCCCTGGCCGTAGCTTTTCTGACAAACACAGCTCTTGAATGGAGGAAGCTGATTTTTCAGGACGATTTGACGATTAGTACGAATCTCTTTGGAACCACGTTCTACTCGCTCGTGGGACTTCACGCGACTCACGTGGTGGTCGGGCTAGTTCTTCTAAGCGCAACCCTCATCTTCTCTCTGTTCGGTTGGGTCGACTCCCGGCAAAGCGAGCGTTTTGGCGTGGTTGCTCTTTATTGGCACTTCGTAGACGGCGTGTGGATCGTGGTGTTCACGGTCGTCTACGTCATCGGGCGGTGAGTGGCAATGATAATGAAGAATGCAGAACAAAGCACGAGAGAGCCTATCGAGATGCCGGCGAGCACGGCATGGCCGATCCTTCTCGCATTCGGGGTCACTCTTTGTTTCGCGAGCCTGGTCACAAGTGCGGGAGTGGGTTTCGCCGGCATTGTTCTTGTCTGCTGCGGTGTAGGCGGATGGGCGCGCCAAGTTCTTCCCGAGGAGCGCCATGAAGTGGTCCCTGTCACGGCGAAAATATTCGCCCTTTCGCGTCCGAGAACCCAGGTAGCGCACATCCAGGTAAGCGACGTTCACCGGGCCTTTCTTCCTGTCGAGAGCTATCCGGTGACCTCCGGGCTGCGCGGCGGCATCGCCGGGGGAATCATCATGGTCTTCCCGGCCCTTCTCTACGGCTATTTGACTCAGCACAGCATTTGGTACGCGGTGAATTTGCTGGGAGGTGCGGGTGTTGCGCACTGGACAAACGCCACCACTGCAGACATTGCCGCGTTTCACTGGGACGGATTTATTACAGCGGCGGTCATCCATGCCGCAATCTGCATGCTGATCGGCCTCCTCTACGGAGCAATGCTGCCCATGTGGCCGCGGCGACCAATCTTTCTAGGCGGAATCGTGGCGCCGCTCCTATGGACAGGCTTCGTTCATTCAATCCTGGGATTTGTAAATCCGGCTTTCAACGCGAGAATCGCATGGAGCTGGTTCACTCTCTCCGAGATTCTATTCGGTATTGTTGCAGGCCTCGTTGTCACAAGGTCTGGCAAGATCCGGACGCACCAGACTCTGCCCTTCATCCTTCGCATGGGAATCGAAGCAAAAGAATTCAATCCGCCTAAAGAGGATGAGTGATGAAGATCGGGGGCTATCCATTTTTGTCATTCATCTCCCTCACACTGTTCATGACCAGCGTGGGATGTCATCGGAGAATCGGACCTCCGAACGACCAGGAAGAACTCATGCGACCCGAAAAGGTCGTGTCCTTCGATCGTCTCTACACGCAAAATTGCTCTGCCTGCCACGGCGACAACGGTTCCGGCGGCCCTGCGCTTGATCTGGCAAATCCAACCTATCAGGCGCTCGTAGATGACGAGTCATTGAGGCGCTGGATCACAAGCGGCGTGCCTGGAACCGAAATGCCCGCCTTCGGCGAGTCGTCGGGAGGATTTCTTACCCCGCAACAGGTAGACACACTTGTGGATGGAATGCGTTCGCGGTGGGCGCATGCAGCTTTGAAAGTCCCGGACATGCCAACTTATTCTTCAAATGCCATCGGCAACGCGGAACAGGGCCAACAAATCTTCCAGGGGAAATGTTCTTCCTGCCACCAAGGAGAACAACAGAAGATCACAGACACGAGCTATCTGGCCCTGGTAAGCGATCAGAGTCTACGGACCATCGTTATTGCCGGCCGACGTGATCTTGCTCAACCAAATTTCAAGCAGATTCAGCTCGGCCGGCCTTTAACGGAGCGGGACGTGAGCGACATCGTCGCGTATCTGCATTCGCTGCGCAGCGAGACTCCGGGCCAGCCATACCCCGAGACAAGCATCAGGAGGTGATTTGTGAGTGAGTTGGAACTGCCTGTCGAACAGAACGAAGGGGATCTCCCTCCCGTAGATCCTTTGACTGTGTCGCGGCGGTGGCTACTGCTCAAAGTTGGCGCGCTGTTCAACGCTGTAGTAGGCGTCGCTGTCACGATGCCGGTCGTCAAGTACCTGCTTTCCCCAGTGAAAGCCGACGACGAATACAAGTCATGGATTGCGCTCGGACCTATAGATACGTTTCCTGTCGGAGAGACTCGCTTGACGAAGTTTACAAATCCAGTGAGCCGCGAATGGGATGGCGAAACGGATCGCGTCGCATGTTGGGTACGCCGAATCGCCGAAAAGGAGTTTCAGGTGTTTGCAATCAACTGTGCGCACCTGGGATGTCCAGTTCGCTGGTTCCCTCAATCGCAGCTCTTCATGTGCCCTTGCCATGGCGGGGCATACTACGCGGACGGGAGTCGGGCTTCAGGTCCACCTGAACGCGGGCTGTTCACATACGACGTCAAGATCGTGGATGGGAACCTTCAGATCAATGCAGGCCAGATGCCTACCCTATCGAATACCGCAAGACTCGTGCAGATCGAGAATGCCCGGGGAGGAATGTCATGCGCCGGTTGAAGGCTCTCTATACATGGTTCGACAGCCGCCTTCAACTCGGTGCGCCGATCAAAGAGATGGCGCAGCACCCGGTCCCGAATAAGACCGCGAGTTGGTGGTACGTCTTCGGGAGCGCTGCCTTTGTCCTGTTGATCCTGCAGATTGTGACGGGGATCCTCCTTGCGTTGATCTATGTACCCTCTGCAGGACAAGCGTGGAACAGCCTCAACGTTTTGAATCACCAATTGACTCTTGGTTGGTTCTTGCGTGCGATGCATGGCTGGGGATCAAACTTCATGATCGCGGTGGTGTTGATCCACATGGCGCAGGTTTTCCTCTTCGGCGCGTATAAGTTCCCGCGAGAGCTGACTTGGATTCTGGGTGTGTTCTTGTTGCTGATGACCCTCGGGATGGCATTCACGGGGCAGGTTTTGCGCTTTGATCAGGACGCTTATTGGGGTCTCGGCATCGGTGCCTCCATAGCGAGTCGGGTTCCCTTCATTGGCAGCACTGCGGTCCATATGATGCTAGGCGGTCCGATCATCGCCGGCGCTACGTTGTCGAGATTCTTCGCCTTCCATGTCTTCGTCATTCCGGGCATCCTTTTGGTACTCGCCTGCCTACATGTCTGGATGGTGCTCAAACTCGGCATCAACGAATGGCCTATGCCAGGGCGTATTGTTCGCCGCTCTACATATCTCACGGAATACCATGAGCTCACAAAGAAGGACGGTCGGCCATTCGTGCCGGGCGCGGTGTGGAAGGATGCGTTCTTTTCTGCGGCAATCCTTGCGGCAGTCGCCGTTTGTGCGGCTGTATTAGGCCCCTACGGCCCGAGCGGCCAGCCCGACCCAACGATTATTCAAACTGCGCCTAAGCCGGATTTCTTCTTCCTTTGGCTTTATGCCGTTTTGTCCTATCTTCCACCAAGCCTCGAGACGCCGTTTCTGCTGATTGCTCCCGTACTCGGAATTGCGGGACTTGTGGCCCTCCCGTTTTATGCGGGTGAAGGAGAGAAGAGCTGGCACCGGCGCCCAATCGCGATCCTTATGTTGACCGCGATCGCGGTTGCTTGGGGTGTGTTGACGCATCTCGGCACTTTCACGCCATGGAGCCCTAAGATGAGCGCGTGGAGCGGCGGGCCGCCGGTTCCCTTTCGCTATACCCAATATGCGAGTCCCCTTCAACGGCAAGGCGCAATTGTCTTTCAGTCGAAGCAATGCCGCAACTGCCATTCGATCGCAGGCGTCGGCGGACAGCGCGGTCCGGCTCTGGATCTCGTCGCGACGCGTCTCACTGAGGATCAACTGATCCGTCAGGTTCTTCAGGGCGGCGGCAACATGCCCGCATATGGCAAGAATCTGAGTCCATCCGAAACTACCGCACTTGTTCAGTTCCTCGAGACGCTGCACCCAAAGAATCAACCGCCCGCCTCAGACGCATCGCGCCAGACTGCGATGACAGAACCCGTTCGAAAACCGTGAAGGAGAATGCGCGTGCGTTGGCTCAGCAGGTTGTTCGAGTTTGTCGGAAAGGTGGGACTCTTCAGTCTGCGAGTTCTCATCGATTGGCTGAAACCTCCATTCGAGTTCGCTCAGCTCTCTCGCCAACTCGCAGAGGTAGGAAACAAATCTCTGGCACTCGTCGTCGTGTCCGGATTTGCCCTGGGGGCCGTGATGACGCTGCACACGAGGAGCACCCTGGTCACGTTTGGCGCCACGGCGATGATACCTGCCGTCCAGGCAGTCTCATTCTTCGTCGAGATTGGCCCCCTGGTCGCAGGCCTATTGCTCGCAGGTCGAGTTGGCTCAGGAATCGGTGCCGTCCTTGCGAACATGCGGGCCTCCGAGCAGATCGATGCGATCGAATCGCTGTCGATAGACTCGTTCAAGTTTCTGGTAGTGCCTCGGGTCCTGGCATGCGTGATTGCGCTTCCCTTTCTGACCCTCTTCATGGACTTCGCTGGGCTCCTTGGAGGGTTTCTGTCCGAAGAGCTTTCCTCTCACATTGCGCCCGCTCTCTACCTCAACCGCGCGTTTGATTATCTCCAGTGGTCAAACTTCATTGCTCCTACTCTCAAAACCGCTGTCTTCGGTTTCATCATCGGATGCGTCTCGTCCTACTTCGGATACACGACAGATAAGGGAGCGAAGGGTGTTGGCGAGGCGGCCACGAACAGCGTGGTTGTTTCGTCTCTGCTCATCATTGTTGCGGATGTATTGCTGATCAAGTGCATTTTCTTTCTCTTTCCGGACACGGCCATATGATCGCCAAACAGAGCACCTCGGTGGAGTTCAGGAATGTAATGAAGTCGTTCGGGATGAAACACGTGCTGAATGATGTGTCGTTCCAGATCGGCCAAGGACAGGCCCTGTGTCTTCTTGGCCGCAGTGGTACTGGAAAAAGCGTCACTCTGAAATTGATCATGGCTCTCATGCGTCCCGACTCTGGTGAAGTCTGGGTTGATCAGGAGAACGTCGTCGGCATGGGCGAGCGCCAACTGTCTCTTGTGCGAAAGAAACTTGGGTACCTTTTTCAGGATGCCGCCCTCTTCGACTCCCTCACGCTCTATGAGAACCTGGCTCTTCCTCTCCGGCGACTGACAAAGAAATCCAAGGATGAGATCGACGACGTGATTCGAGGCGTTCTCTCGGACGTTGGTCTGGGAGCCGATGGCCCCAAATTTCCCTCGGCGCTCTCAGGAGGCATGAAGAAGAGGGCCGGACTCGCCAGAGCACTGGTGCTCGAACCGAAGATTTTGCTTGCTGACGAGCCGAGCAGCGGGTTGGACCGCATAACGGCCGCTGAAATCGACGAGCTTCTTTTGCGCTGCAAGACCGAACGCGGTACAGCTCTGATCGTCGTGACACACGATGTGCATGGAGCGCGCAGAGTGGCTGACCGGATCGCCGTCCTGGATAAGGGGAATCTGGTTGCATTTGGGTCGGTCAACGAGGTTAGCCAGAGCGAAAACGATGTCGCACGAAGACTCATTACGGAGTAAAGCCATGCCTGGAAGATATGTTGCTGTTGGGATTTTCATCATTATCGGCTTGACGCTGTTTGCGCTTGGCATCTTCCTGGTTGGAAGCCGCCACGAGGCCTTTTCGCGCCACGTGCTGCTGTCAACCGAGTTCGCCAATCTCGATAGTGTCACCAAGGGTTCGAAAGTGCAGGTTGCTGGCATGGATGCCGGCCAAGTGGCTAGAATCGACGTGCCCGATTCACCGAGTGGCCGTTTCCGCGTACAGATGAGAATTGACGAGCGGTTTCACGGTCTGATTCGATCCGACTCGGTCGTGACAGTCGACACGGAGGGTGTGGTTGGCAATACTTTTCTGACGATTCACGCAGGATCAGCGAATGCTCCGATCGCGCAGGCTGATTCCCTTCTTCAGAGCAAGCCTCCCGTGAACATTTCCGATCTGCTTACATCTGGCCTCGGACTCATGAGTGATGCGGATGTAACTCTGAAGCAAGTCGGAGGTAAGATAAACGTCGCCCTCGATGGCGCCAATGGCGCCATAGGCAATGCGAATGATCTGCTTGTGGGACTCAAAGAGGGGCGCGGACCAGCGGGGATGATCCTGCGCGATGAGAAGGTCGCAGATCAGATCCGTGAGACCTTATCGACCGTGCAATCGACGGCATCGAACTTGAAGCAAGCGTCCGGCGGAGTGAGCAACCTCGTAGCGGACGTCCAGCAACGTCAGTTCCCTAAGAAACTCGACGACACGATGACCCAGGTTCAATCAATTTCCACTCAAGCCAACGAGACGATCGGGCAGGTCCATCAAAGTGTTGCAGAGGCTTTAGGCCCGGACGCCTACGGTGTGACGGCGGGAGAGAACATCAGCCAGTCCTTAAGCAATGTCAACATTGCGACAGGAAGCATGGCTGAGGACATGGAGGCTCTTAAGCACAACTTCATCCTCAGGGGCTTTTTCAACCACCGTGGGTACTATACATTGTCTAGCCTGTCCCCGGAGGAATATCGGCGAAGCAAGCTCTTTGAGACGAGCCGCAGCCCACGGACATGGCTTCGAGCTGACGAGCTGTTTCAGCAGGGACCGCATGGCGGAGAGGAACTGAGCGATCGCGGGAAGCATGCGATTGACGCTGCAGTAGTCTCATCCGGTGACTCGATCTTCGCGCACCCGGTTGTCATCGAGGGGTATTCAGATATAGAGGCGCCTGCCGATGCGCTGGCTTCGTCCTACGCCCGCGCACAGATTGTTCGGAATTATCTCGAGGCGAGGTATCCATTTTCCACAAAGAATGTAGGCATAATCCCGTTGAGTGCAACTCCTCCTCCCGGGGCGGGGCATGACCGTTGGTCCGGCGTATGCATTCTGGTCGCGGAGAAGAAGTAGTCCAGCCTCGGGGCGAAACACCAACAGAGCTACGAAGGGCCAAGAGACTTTCCGAACCGCACTCGGCCACGTCAGTTTTTCTGACGCGGTTCGATAATCAGCCGACCTCCGCGTTGCGTACTGAAATATGTCCAGACCCACTGGAAGAAGACGCTAAACCGCAGACTGCTCTCAGCTAGAAATTGTATGTGGATCAATCCCCACACAAGCCAAGCGAAGAAACCGCTCATCGTGACACGCCCGCTCTGCAACACGGCAAAATTCTTCCCGACGACAGCAAGATTGCCCTTGTCGAAGTAACGGAAAGTGGGAAGCGGCGATTTCCCTGTGGCCTGCCGGAAGATTGATTTTGCGGCGTAACGTCCTTGCTGCATGGCGACTTGTGCGACTCCGGGGAGCGGCCGCCCATCCTGATCAAGGGACGCGGTATCGCCAATGACAAATATCTCAGGATTATCCTGAACCGCAAGATCTCGCCCGATGCGGACGCGCCCTGTTCGATCAACCTCGCAGCCAAGCCATTTACCGGCCGGCGATGGGACAACTCCGGCTGTCCATATCACCGTCTTGCTTGGAATCCGCTCATCGCCCACAACTACGCCTTCTGCATCGATGGCTTGAACTGCCTTCTCGAGGCGCAAGTCAACACCCAATTGCTTTAACCGAAGTCTCACCGCTTCCGAGAGATTTTCCGCGAACGTTCCAAGAGGACGTTTCCCCATATCAACCAGGATGATGTGTGCGGACCTTGGGTCGATTCGGCGGAAGTTTTTCCGTAGGGTCGTCCGGACCATGACCGCAATTGCGCTCGCCATCTCTACGCCCGTCGGTCCGGCACCGACTAGCACAAAGGTCATGAGTGCCTCCCGGCGATCTGGATTTTCCTCTGTCTCCGCATTCTCAAATGCCATCAGTATGTGATTGCGTAAAGATTCCGCATCTGCTAGATTCTTCAGTCCCGGAGCGAATTGCGCAAAATTGTCATGTCCAAAGTAGCTGTGGGTGGCGCCTGTCGCGAGCACCAGATAGTCATACGCAATTCGCAGTCCATCTCGATCAACGGCGTCGACGATCACATGTCGCGTAATTGAATCGACACCGGTCACATTGCCAAGCATCACTGCGGTATTCTCCTGATCGGCTAGGAGTCCTCGGAGGGGGGATGCAATCTGACCCGGAGCTAATACCGATGTGGCTACCTGATACAGGAGGGGCTGAAACAGGTGATGATTCGATCTATCAATCAAAAGCACATTGACCGGGGCTCGTCGGAGGGCCTTCGCCGCAGCCAACCCGCCGAATCCACCGCCGACAATCACAACCAGTGGAATCTTTCCCGTCATTCCTCACTCCAGTGAAACTCGGGATCATGCCTGTCAGCGGTAGTCTTCCTAGAGATGTAACGGCCGGTCGGCCGAGTATTGGATTGCGCGTGGAACGCACGAGCAGCGGCCATGCTCATGCTATCCAAGCATTGGAGAGCGACGATATTACATATTCGTAGTAGCGTGGAAGACAGTCCCGCGTAGCTGGCGATGCGGGACTGTCCTACGGGATTTTGGTTCACATATATTCTTGGATTTAGGCCTGCGCACGGCTCGCATGAGACAGCGGCAATGCCACGTTAAAGGTAGCCCCGCCGGTTTTGTTATTCTCTGCCCAGAGCTG
This sequence comes from uncultured Acidobacteriaceae bacterium, assembly GCA_963798035.1. Lineage (GTDB taxonomy): Bacteria > Acidobacteriota > Terriglobia > Terriglobales > Acidobacteriaceae > Telmatobacter. Next base: position 133,417 of record CAWCRW010000003.1, read on the forward strand.
TCCCCCATGAGCTTCAACAACAGTGCGCGATACGGCTAACCCTATTCCCATGCCTTTCTCTTTTGTCGTCATAAAGGCATCAAAGATTCGTTCAGGATCAGGAACTCCCGGCCCGTTATCGATCACTTGGATTAGCACCCTGCCCGCAACGATAACAGACGCGCGGATTGTCACTAATGGGCTCGCTTTTCCATCCTCCAATGCCTCAATAGCATTCAGGATCAAGTTAATGAATACCTGCTGGATCTGAATCTGGTCGACATGAATCGCAGGGAGTGACTCTTCGAAGTGGCACTCAATGGGTACATCGCGCTTTTTGGGATCCTCCTGTACCACTCGTACAACTTCACGAAGTATGTGTGGAATGTTGACCTCTTTTTTGTCGAAAGACTCCTGCTTGAAGAGCGCTCGCACATGTTGCATTGTTTCGTCAGCCGCACGGGCGTCCCGTATAATCCGTTCAATCGACGAGTTCACTTCTGGCACACTCGACGGGTCGGCATTCAACCACCTGTTCGCCGCCTGTGCGTTTGCAAGGATTGACATAAGTGGCTGGTTCAGTTCGTGAGCGATCGAGCCAGCGAGTTCAGCGACGGTTGCTAATCGAGAAGCCTTTGCGAGCCTGATACGCGTGTCGCGAAGGTGGTCTTCTGCTCGCTTTGCTTCATCGATGTCAATCGATAGACCATACCACTGAATAATCTTCCCCTCAGGATTACGCAAGGGTTCGCCCATCGAATGATGCCATCGGTACTTTCCATCGGCGCGTCGCAAACGCTGTATTGCGTTGAATGAATCTCCAGTTTCAATGGCCCGAAAGAAAGCCTTGGTCGTATCCTCCCGATCATCCGGGTGAATGAGGCTCGCCCACCCGCGGTCCGCGATTTCTTCGAAGCTAACCCCCCAATATTCTCGAAATCTTTGAGAGAGATGAGTCGATTCTCCGGTCGGCGAGGTTGACCAAAGCATTGAGGGAATTGTGTCGATGACGCCAAGGAGTTCGTGCTCTCGCATTTGAAGAGTCTGTTCGATCTGCTTCAATGAATCGATATCGGTGCTTGTACCGTACCATCTGATGATCTTGCCGGTGTCATCGAAGAATGGTTCGACGCGATTGAGAAACCATCGATAGACTCCATCAGATCGCCGAAGACGCGCTTCGATCTCGCCTCGTTTTCCAGAAACTAGCACCTCTTCCCATTTCTTCATGACCAACGGCAAGTCCTCCGGATGGAAAGCAGCTTGCCACCCCCACATGTGCGACTCTTCGGGGGATAGACCGGTGTAGTCAAGCCAGCGTTTGTTGACGAATTCTTTTGAACCATCCGCGAAACTGCAAAACGCCAGTGTGGGAATTGCATCGATCACCCGCCGCAGTTTGGCTTCCCAATTCTTGATTTCATCGATATCGAAAAGAATCCCGTACCACTTGATGACGATTCCATTTTCATCCCGTAGCGGTATGTCGCGGCACAAAAACCAGCGGTAAACGCCATCAGCGTTCCTCAGTCGCCCCTCTTGGTCTAAAGAATTTCCGGCGGCCAATGCCGCCCGCCAGTTAGCTGATGCTCGGTCGAGGTCGTCAGGATGAACCCTACCCATCCAACCACGTTCCATCGCCTCTTCTCTGGTCTGGCCGGAGTAGTCCAACCAACTTTGGCTTATGAAATCGACCGACCCATCCGGCCGCGCAGTCCCTACAAAGGCGGGAATTGCCTCAACGAGAGTGTGAAGTTCCCTCTCGTTGCTCCGAATCTTCTCTTCCGCCGTCTTGCGGTCGGTGATGTCGGTTACTGCCCCGATAAACTCGTGATCCCCTGAGACATCCGGTGAAGCGCGAGAGATCGCGCGGACGTGTTTCACTCGCCCGTCAGCAAACAGCAAGCGATATTCATGTTCGAAGTCGGTACCAGTCTGGGACGCGCGATCGATGACCTGTTGAAAGAGGGCCCGATCCTGAGGATGAAGACGCTGCACGAGCATGTCCAAGGTCGGTTTTCTGGCATGATCGTACTCGAAGATGCGATAGGTCTCGTCTGACCAGACAATCTCTCCTGTTTGAGGATTCCACCCGAAGCTTCCGGTGTGGCTCAGTCGTTGGGCTTCGGCCAGGTAGGCTTCTCGACGTTCAAGTTCTCCAGTAAGAACCTCGCGCTCCGTGACGTCAATGGCGTTGCCGACGATCCTATTCAGTGTTCCGTTCTCAAAGACCGGCGCTCCAACACAACGAATGTGCCGAACTTCGCCACTAGGCAGCACAATACGTTTGGTGACATCACATCCTGAGGCCTCCGTGATCATCCGCCTGATGAGCGATGCCATGAACTCACGATCGTGCGGATGAATACACGCTAGATATTCGTGAAGCGTAGGCGCGTCTCTCGTCGGATCAAGTCCATAGATGCGAAAAAGTTCATGGGACCAATACTCAAAGGTGCCTTTAGGCTCGAAGACCCAACTGCCAATATGCCCGAGACGTTGTGCTTCAGCTAAATGAAACTCGTTCCTCTGCGACTCCTGAGCTGTTCTCGCAAGCTGCTCTTCAGCCCTCTTCCGGTCATCAATGTCGATACTCGATCCACACCATTTGATGATGTTTCGACCTTCATCGAATATCGGCACTTTTTGGTGCAGCATCCAACGATAGGCGCCGTCGGCTCTTCGCACGCGGGATGTTTCTTGAAACGGCTCTCCATTGGCGAAGGATTCTCGCATCTTCTGCACAAGCGCTTCGACGTCTTCAGGATGAATGCAAGAAGTCCAACCCCAACCCAACAAGTTCTCCAGCGGCATACCGGCGAAATCAAGCCATGTCTGATTAAAAAAATCGAGATAGCCGTCCGGTCGAGCTGTGTGGAGCAGCGCAGGGGATGAGTCGACAATTTGGCGAAAAAACAGGATTTGATCCTCAACCGTGATTGGGTCGTCTTTCGCCATGGTGGACATGGTAAACCGTCCAGAGAACGGCGCAAGCTCACTTCCTATTACTCCATCCACGGAAATCTCAACGATGGGAAGGCCAACGACACCTCGAGGGGAGGGTCCAAAAGGGCGGAGTGAACCTGCTGCACTATTGGATCCATATCTTCATCAATCCAATGGAGATCACGTTACCGGCGAGCCAGTGGATAATCTCAATTCAGGCACAGACTGAACCGATCAATTCGACCAAAGCATCCCCGTCCACCGGCTTCCTGAAAAAGCCAACAGCACCATTCTCAAGATAGAACGCCTTCGACCGCGCGGAAGGCTTTCCAGTAATGATGATTACGGGGACGGTCGACTCGTTGTTTTTCAAATGTTGCAGAAGTCCGAGGCCACTCATTTGCCGCATCTCGACATCGGTGACTATGCAACTGACTCGGGAAAGGCTTCCAGATTCAAGAAATTGTTCTGCGGATCCGTAGCTTTCTGCACCGTATCCAAATGAAGCCAAGAGATTGACAAGCGACTCGAGGACTCGGAGATCGTCATCTATTAGCGCGATTGTAGGGCCTTGCACGTTCATCGGAACCCCCGAGCCAGCCAGCTCTCCTCTACTTGACCTTGCCGAGTCATTGTCTTAAGTGTTTCCGATCGACGCGCTGGCCATCTCGAGCTTGAGCTTGCCTGCAAGCTTGACCAAAGCGGCAAAAGAGTCGGCTTCCATCTTTCGCATGATGTGTCCACGATGGATTTGGACAGTGTATTCGGTGATACCCATTTCGAAAGCTGCCTGCTTATTCAGCAGACCTCTGGCCAAAAGTGAGAAGACCTCTCGTTCGCGCGGCGTCAAAGAATCATACCGAGTAACTAGCCTGGCGTGCTCCAACGTCTCTTGACGGCACGTGCGATCTTGCCGTAGAGCCCGCTCAACGGTGGCGAGGAGCGCCTCTTCATCAACCGGTTTGGTCAGAAAATCAACCGCGCCTCCCTTCATCGCGCTCACGGTTGAAGGAATGTCGCCTCGCCCTGTGAGAAAGATTACAGGTATTGAAGCCTTGACGGAGATTAGCTTTTGGACTTCGAGGCCTCCCAGTCCGGGCATCTTGAGATCGAGAATCAGGCACGCGCAAGAGTCTCGGCGGGTAAAATCGAGAAAGTCCCGTCCGTCCGCAAACAGTTGCACGCGCTTGCCGTTAGCCCGCAGAAGCGCAGACAGCGCCTCACCGACGATAGCCTCATCGTCGACGATATAGACGAGCTCATTCGCTGGTTCCATGAATGCCTCCCTCGGAAGGAGCATTTGACGATCCGCAGCGCACCAATTAACGGTCCAATTTCGATATGCCTTGCGAAGTCCCTTGACGTTAAGGATTATAGAGGCAAACCCAGCCCGAGAATGTATTTACCTCGAAAGCACGCATTACATGAATATGGAATAGCCTCAGAATATGAGTGTGGTATGGGACTAGGATTCGGCGCTCGGTTTGCGATCTTGAGACCGGCTCGAGCCAGTAAGGCCCCTCCCCGGGGGCTTGATTCGATCTCATTGATCGGACCTCACTCGCGCGCGGTATTCGGAGATTCCATATCTCTCAAGCGAGGAACGCAGCTTGACTCTTCCTCGCATAAGGCGAGACTTTGCCGCGGCCAAAGAGATTTCTTGTGCCTTGGCCGCATCTTCCAGCGAACATTCAGATCCGTAATAATGGCTAACGACGGAACGCAGGCTCGGGTGCAGCTTCTCAACTTCTCGTCTAACGATTAGCATCTCCTGTTGATTCAGATAGATTCCTTCAGGACTGGGTGATCGATCCACCGGCTCATGCATTTCCAATGTTCCCGGCTCCAGACAACTCGCTCCGGTATAGGTTTCTCTGCGAATTCTTCGTTTCCGCAAAATCATTAGTGCGGAATTCACTCCGATCGTTGTCAGCCAGGTTGAAAATTTGCAGGTCCCGCGAAAGGAGGGCAGGTGCGTATAGGCTCGCAACAACGTGTCCTGAATCGCGTCTTCTGCGTCTTCTAAATTGCGCACAATCCTGAGTATCTTGTACTTCACGACAGCACTGTGCCGCGCACACAGTTCCACAAATGCTTGCTGATCGCCACATCGCGCTCCGGCGATCAAATCATCGTCAGAGACTTCGGAGTGACCACGCCTATAGCTGCCACCGCGCAGCCTCGATCTTGACGAGGGATGAGAGCCGACGAATTCGCCACTATCAGGTCCTGCGCCTGTGAGGCTCTCTCGGCGGCGGACTCCAGTAGCTGAGACAATCTCCTCATTCGGGTTGCTGGAAATGGTACCCATTTGTTCTCCGCCGAAGTCTTTCAGGTGTTACACATCGCGACACATTCCAAAACAATGCCATGCCGATCGGTTTCCCCTACTCGATCGCGAACCCGCTGTCTCGCCTCATTGATGTCTCGAACCGACTTGCCTAGCAGCAATGCGCAGTCGTGCATCGAATAGCATTCGAGAACACAAATAACGAAAACAAATCGATCGAGCTCCGGAAGATTCAGAATCAATTCAAATTCTCCAATAGTGCCTCGCAAATCATCTGGGGAGAATGCAATTAACCCGTTGTCGACGTCATCGTTCGCGTCGGCTATTGACTTGCCCTCGGGGCTCATGACGAGATTAATGGCAACACGAATAACCATTCGTCGTGTCCACCGCAGAACCCATTCCCTGGAAACTGACCTGCATGAGGTGCACTCTCGAAGGGCACGAATCAAGCATCTCTTTGCGGCTTCCGAGTTCGCAGTAAGCAAGAAGGCAAGCCGTTGCAAAACCTTTCGTTCGCATTCGAATACGCTGAACAAATCTTCCGTGCAAGCATATTCGTCTCTCCCACGCACGCTCTTGCCGAACCAATCGACTTTCATCGCATGAGTTTCCTCCGCGAGCCTTTCACAATAGTTCTGATTTCTTTGTGTGCAGCAACAGGCAGATCACACGCGGTTCGTGATGTCATCCAATGGCTGCATCGGCTCTTGCAGCACACGGTGATGCTACCGCCGAACCTCTAGCCAGAACATTACATGTTTCTGTTAACCGCATTCATACAGTCAAGCATGCTCCGTTGTTCCTGGAGCACGTCATTTCGAAAGGTCGTCGTCACATCTAATCCCAGGAGCAATCCGCAAAGGGGGCATAGATCAATCCGCAATTGCTCGGGAAGCTCTAGTCAGGCTCTTGCGCTCAATCCTCCAGGCGCGCGACTCTTCACACTCCAGCTGCCTTTTCTGAAGAACAAGTGACTAAGCCTTTTCAAAAGACCGATCCTTTGCCGCGCTCCTCTACAAGGAATATGTAATTTATCGAGCTTACGTGGATTGCTACCATCACGCTGTTCAGCTGCTGGATGTTTCATTCCGGCTACGTCCAACTCAACGTCTTCGACGACGCGTACCGCAGAAGACGGTTCTGTGGTCGGCTGTGACCTGAACCGCAAAGGAGCTCACCATGCCATACAGCAGCGTAGATCCAGCTACTGGCGAAGTTCTTAAGACCTTCCGAGAGCATACCGATCAAGAGATGATGGATGCCTTGGCCACTGCGGACACGTCGTTTGTGTCCTGGGCCGCACTCCCGATCGACAAGCGCGCGAAGATCATTTCGCGCGCAGCTCAACTTCTGCTTGAACGGAAAGGCGAACTGGCCAAACTGGCTACCCTCGAAATGGGTAAGCGTATTGCAGAAAGTCGCGGCGAGGTCGAATTGAGTGCCGCGATTCTGCAATACTTCGCGGACAATGCGGCAGGGTTTCTTGCACCGAAGGCTTTCAAGTCTGCCATGGGAGATGCTCATCTCGAATTCTCTCCGTTCGGTGTGCTGTTGAGCATTCAACCGTGGAACTACCCTTATTATCAATTGTCACGATTCGTCGGACCACATCTCATGTCAGGCAACGTGATGCTGTTGAAGCATGCACCAGGCGTTCCCCAATGCGCCGTCGCCTTCGAACAGGTGTTGAAGGATGCAGGCGTCCCCAAGGGCGTGTATACCAATCTTTTTTTGAGCAACGATCAGGCTGGAGCCTTGATCGATGATCCTCGCATCAAGGCAATTGCTCTTACCGGGTCGGAGCGTGCGGGAGAGGCTTTGGCATCGAGAGCCGGGAAGAACCTCAAAAAGTCCACGATGGAGTTGGGCGGGAGCGATGCCTTCGTTGTCCTCGCCGACGCTGACCTCGACCATACAGTGGCCATGGCGATCCTCGGACGCTTTGGGAACAACGGACAAACATGCATCGGCGCAAAGCGATTCATCGTTGTCGAATCGATACTGGACCGGTTCCTCTCCCGCTTCCTTGCCGCCGCAAAAGAGTTGAAGCTCGGAGATCCGCTCGACGAAAGCGTCACCCTAGGACCCCTGTCATCTGAAAGCGCGTTGCAGCGGATCTTGCAGCAGATCAATGAGGCAACCAGTCATGGAGCCAAAGTTTTGCTCGGCGGAAAGCGAGCAGGTACGGTCGGTGCGTTTCTGGAGCCTACTTTCCTTACCGGCCTCACGCCCGACAATCCAGCATACAAACAAGAATTCTTCGGCCCAGTTGCACTAATCCTTCCAGCCAGGGACGAGGCAGAAGCGGTCGCAATTGCAAACGATTCTCCATTTGGGCTCGGTGGCTCCGTCTACTCCTCCGATATAGAGAGGGCCAAACGCGTTGCCAGCCGCATTGAGACGGGGATGGTATTCATCAACTACCCGGATGTAAGCTGGCCCGACCTTCCGTTTGGTGGAGTCAAGAGATCCGGATATGGGAAGGAACTCTCGAATCTGGGGCTTGAGGAGTTTGTAAACAAGAAGCTCGTGCTCGTTCCAAATATTCCCACCGCTTAGGGGTTTCAAGAATGCCTCAATACACCGCGATTACGCAGGAGGGGACCCTCTCGGCTGACACCCGGGCGAAAATTGGAGAAGAGATTACTCGAATCCACAGTTCCGTGATGAACGTACCGGAAAACTTCGTTCGTGTCGTCTTCCTCTCGTATCCAAAGGGATCTGGCTTTACGGGGGGTTCTGAGGCTCCGATGGCCGCGCTCAATTGCGTTCTACGCAGCGGCCACACCACCCAGGAAAAAGCAGACCTACTAAAGCAGCTTTGGGCGATGTTCCAAGATCTCGGGGGGATTGCGACGGATCAGCTCGCTCTCTCCCTTCAGGAGATTCCCTCCTTTAATGCCATGGAGATGGGGCAAATCATGCCGGCGGTCGGACAAGAATAGGGCCTGCCTCTTATTCCTGACCAGTCGGGCTACTGCGCAGGAATTAATTCTTCTCGCCCTTCAAAGTTGCTCGTACTCCAATACAACCAAGGGCAATATCGACGTACGCTTGACGCTTGCCTGATCCGGCTAATTGAGAAGGTGCTTGAAAACAGTCCATCACAGCTGAGACATACTTAACAGATGTGGTTGGTCAGACGGATACCGTGCACATTCTCAAAGAGTTTGTGATTGTCCCGGTAATCTACGTGAACACCCACCAGGACGGGGCCAGGGATCTCAAACGCTTTCTTCAACGTTGGCCCGATCTGATTGGGCGTCTCGACCATGAAACCGGCTGCTCCAAAGGCCTCGGCGTACCTAACGATGTCGACTGGTCCAAAATCCACTCCCGCTGTGCGCTTGAACTTCGGCTGTTCCTGGACCGCGACCATGTCATAGGTGCCGTTGATCCAAACCATATGAACAAGATTCAACTTTAGCCTCACCGCAGTCTCGAGCTCCATCGCGGAAAAAAGAAATCCTCCATCGCCCGAAATGGACAGCGTCTTTTCGTTGGGTCTCACCAGGCACGATGCGATTCCCCAAGGCAGAGCGACACCGAGCGTCTGCTGGCCGTTGCTGATGAGAATCTGCCGTGCTCGAAAACTGAAAAGGAAATGCGCGATCCAGAGATGGAATGACCCCATATCGAGGCACAGGGTCACATCGTCTGCGAACCACTTTTGAAGTTCCGCGACGATCCTAAGGGGATGGATTGGATTTTCGGTAAATCGATCTGCTTCTTCAATCCTAAGTGCCCTCTTCGAGGAGAGAGTCGACAGGAAGCGCTCGATGTCCGGCGCAAGGACGAGAGGGCTAACGAGTTCGGCTAGTTGCATCAAACTGGCAGCAATGTTTCCCAGAACCTCGACGGCAGGAGAGTAGAAGTTATCGGCATCCGCACGAGTGGAATCGATATGGATAATCCGCGCTGACCGAGCGCGATTCCAGATGGACGGGTCGTACTCAACGGGATCGTAGCCTACGGTGAGAATGACGTCAGCCGTCGCCAGCAGTTCATCTCCAGGAGTATTGTCCAACTGGCCGATCCGGCCGGCAAAATTCTTAAAGAGATCTGCCGAAACCGCTCCTGCTGCCTGGAAGGTGCCAACCACTGGTAGCCCGGTCTTACGAAGAAATGGCCGCACAGCGGCCGCATTTTCTGGCCTGCTGGCGAGTAGGCCGAGCAGGACCACAGGCCGTTGCGCAGAATGAATGATCGTCGCGGCATCGACGAGCGAATCACGGCTCCCGGGCCCGAATTTTGGATTTGCGGGAACGTCGAGAACGTCGCATTTTGCATCTCCCTCCATAATGTCTTTCGGCAAATTCACAAATGCCGCACCCGGACGGTCAGATTCCGCAGCCCGGAAAGCATTCGCCATGACCTCGCCAATCGATTCCGAGGACCCTGCCTCAGCGCAATACTTAGTCACGGGCTTCAGGAGCGATACGGCTTGCAAGGTCTGGTGAATCTGCTTAAGGCTCTGCGAGGTAGCGACGGACCCGCCGAGGGCCACCATCGGATCACCTTCGCTGTTTGCAGTGGCAAGCCCTGTCGTGAGATTGCTGACCCCAGGACCTGATGTTGCGATTGCCACCCCGGCTCTGCCTGTCAGTCGTCCGATTCCTCCGGCGATGAAAGCTGCGTTTTGTTCGTGACGACACACTACCGTCTCGATCGAAGAGGACTTCAGCGTGTCGAAGACCTTATCGATCTTTGCACCGGGAATGCCGAACACGTGCGTGACCCCATGCCGCTCCAGCGATTCCACAACGATCTGTGCACCCGACTTAGAATTATTTGAAGTCATCGCTTCCTCTTGAGAGCCGATTCGAGTTGTCGCTCGTGATTCCGTTCCGGGCTCATCAGATCGTTCCTAGAATCACGAAAGGTCGCCTTCGACAAATTCCGAGGCAGCGCCCATAGGGCGCTGTCCACTCGGATCACTTCGGTAGATCCTTTAATGTCTTGAGATCATCCACGATGTACGCCATGGAGGCACGAATTCCCTTGCCACATCGAATGGGGGCGAGATCCGAGACCTCTTCCCCCTCCACAACTGGCAACGTAAGCAGCCCGTCGCCGATCCACGCCTGCTCGATCTTGATATCGTGCGGCACGTTTTCGACGAGTTCGTGAACAGCCGGTTTGCCTTGTTTGTCTGCTGCCAGGCGGGGTGTATGCAACAAGTTGACAACTGGACGTTGCTTCAGGGCTCTGGGGTCACTAACTGGCCCTTTCAGGGTAACCAGGCCTTGGGCTAGGCGTCGACCACTCGCCGTCAGTGAGCCAGCGAACTTCGAACCTGGCGCAAGGGCGGGTCCAGCCTTCCCCGTCGCAGCATAGTAGCGAGTTTGAAAGACCTGACCGAGGCGCTTCGGATAACCCTGAGTCCATCCGCGCGCAATCGCAGCGTCGTTGTCTACGAAGATGTATGGGCAGTAGGCTACCGGCTTGCCTTCAAACAAAGCATCGACCAGAAGGAAGAATTCGCGATATTGATAGCGGGCCGGATCCAGATATTCCTCGTTGGCTCCGGTGAACTGCCAATCATAAAAGAGAGCATTGGCATGACCATTCGCCGCTGGTTCAGGATCCAATCCAGGTGGCAATAAAGCTGCGATCGCTGCCGGGTCAGCCCAGAACTCGATGTTGAGGAAGTCGGATGAATAGTACCAGGGCGGAGGCGGATTGAGTGTCGACTTTCCTTTCGGCGTAAGCGGATAGTGAAAGCCTCTGAGCATCTATATTCTCCTTTGCAAATCCATTGCACTGGGGTTCACCGCTTGGTTCGTCGCCATCGTTTTGAGTCTCAGTGACAGACCTTCGAGGGTGCCACGGAAGGCCACCGGTTGACCGAACACCTATTCCAGCGCAAATACTACCGTCACGTGTTCATGGAGAAAATTACATGTTCCTGCTATCCGATGAACGTCCCACTTTCAAGGTTTGATTTCATCACTAGAAACGTCCTCGGCATGGTACAGCGTTGCTAACGAACAAGAGCCAAATCCGTTCATCTTGAAACTCCGCACGCTGATGAATCCTCAGCAGGAAACGAGCGCGCCCGTTTAAGAACTCGTAAAGAACGATGCGAGTGATTCCGCGTACATGGTCCAAGTAGCCGCTCCAGCCAGCATCGTTGCGCGCTATTGCGCAAGAACATTCTCGTTGCTGCGGCACACGCGGACTGGGGTGGATTCGTAGGGCAAAGCCAGCCACTAACAGGAACATGTAGTTTTCCGGCGCCGCCTCCAGCTATAACATCGCTCTGTCCTGATGAGGCAAGCCGTCGCATTTTCACTCAGGTAAGGAAGTGCCTCGTTGCTAATCAACCTCACTCGAGACAGACAATGGAACGCCATGGATGACACTACAGTTGAGCACCGCGCGATCGAGCACCATTTTTCGAATCTCAATTTGCATTTGACGGTCGCCGTAAAGATTGACGTTGAGGAAACGCGAGTCAGTCTCTTCAGTATTCGCAAGCCGCGACACGCAACTTCAACCTTCGCAATCCCGGAGTGAATCATGAGTGACGAGAAGAAAGCGCTGACCGTCTACGACGCGACCTACAACCTGCTCAGGAAGCTTGGGCTGACCACCATCTTCGGAAATCCAGGTTCGACAGAACAACCCTTTCTTAAGAATTTTCCGAAGGACTTCGAATATGTACTTGGTCTGCAGGAGGCGAGCGCCGTGGCCATGGCAGACGGCTTTGCACAAGCAACAGGAAAGCCGGCGCTGTTGAATCTGCATACGGTCGCGGGAACTGGGAACGGCATGTGCAACATCATGACGGCGTTCCAGAATAAAACGCCGCTCATAATTACGGCTGGCCAGCAGACACGTGAGATGCTTCTTTTCGAGCCATTACTTACCAACCGGGACGAGACAAATCTGCCGAAGCCCTGGGTTAAATGGGCATATCAACCTGCAAGGCCGCAAGATGTCCCCGGGGTAATGATGAGGGCCTATACGGTGGCCATGCAACCACCCGCAGGCCCGGTGTACGTGTCGATTCCGCTCGACGACTGGGACAAGCCCGCGCTTGGAGAAGCCGTTGTTCGAACGGCAAGTTCGCGGTACTCACCGGACCCTGAACGGCTCGCTCAGTTCGCGGAGAAAATTCAAAAGAGCAAGAATCCAGTCTTGCTCTATGGGCCGGAGATTGAGCGCGCAGGAGGCTGGGATGCCGGCGTTGAGTTTGCTGAGCGCTTGAGAGCACCGGTATACATGGCGCCGCTCTCTGAAAAAGCATCGTTCCCTCAAACCCACCCGCAGTTTCGAGGTATGGCGCCGATGGCGATTGGGCCATTAAGCAAGAAGCTTCGCGGCCATGACCTGATCATCGTGATTGGAGCCCCGATCTTCCGGTATTACCCCTCCGTCCCGGGAGATTATCTTCCCGAAGCCGCTGAACTCTTGCAAATCACCAATGACCCTTACGATGCGTCCACCGCTATCGTAGGGGACAGCCTGTTGTCCGATACAAAGCTGGCTCTGGATGCCTTGAATCACGCAGTGCCGGAAGTGAAGTCGCGACCAGTTCCCGCAGTTCCCCACATCAAACCAAGCCTTCCATCGCCACCGAATAGTCCTTTAACCGCGATTGAGGCATTCGCGGCACTGAGCGAGCTACGCCCCTCGGATGCCATCCTTGTACACGAAACAGGTTCTAATTTCGGAGATCTCGCCCAGTGCTGGCCAACAACTCAGCCTGGCTCGTTCTACACCTTTGCCAGTGGCGGCCTCGGCTGGGGAGAACCGGCGGCGGTCGGCATTGCCATTGCCCAGAAGAAGCTGGGAACCAGGCGTCCAGTCATCGCTGTCATCGGAGATGGGGCTTTCCAGTATTCGGTGCAGAGCCTCTACACAGCGGTTCAACAGAGACTAAAGCTCATCTACATCGTCCCCTGCAACGACGGTTACGTGATTCTCCAAGAGTTTGCAGTTCTTGAGAAAACTCCCAATGTGCCCGCACTCGATGTGCCCGGACTCGATATCGTCACAACCGCCAAGGCTTTTGGCTGTGTCGGCGTGGCCGCTAACACGACGGAGGAAATCAAGGCGGCTTTCAAAACGGCCCTCAGTGCGGACGGGCCCACCGTCATCGCCATTCGCATTGCGAAGCAAGTCCGGCCGTTGATAGCCGACGGGGACTGAATTCAACGAGATTGCGCGAGCGATATTCAAAAGGTTGCTCACAAACGGCGCTGGAAGCGGGATTCATCGCCGATCTCTCTCCTGAAAAGGCCTCCAAACCTTTACGTGCCCTCGCGCGTAATTCCGCGCCAGACAATACAAAAACTCCGAATTCTGGAGGGGGTGCAATCGGGGGTATCGTTGTGCACCGATTAGAAACTTCCTCAAAACTTCTAATATTCCTTGAGAACCTCGAATCCCTCGCTCTTCGCCATAAAGTCCTCATGACAAACGCTTCGCACGGATAGTTCAGACTTTCGGCATGTTTCCGGGCGAATTCGCCGTTGTTAATCACGAAGAGTGACTGGAGAGCATTCCCCACCGGGCATCTTCACTGAAATCCTTGCCAGACTCTCCACAATGGATTCCCGAGTGTCCCTTTTCGAGCTTTCGCCGTCTCACGGAATTTACGCAAAGTTGGCTTGCCTGGGCCATAAGTTTATGTCTCTGATTTGCGTTAATCAATGGCAAGTGTTCAATAACCCGCAGAAACTCGCTTTTCTAATCGGGTTTTGTGTGTCAGATGTGTGCCTGAGTCGATCCGTTCGACAGCGGACTTTTCGCGCGCGATTGCAGGACTCATACGGCGAGGTTCTCGATCGATTTGCGTTGAATTCGCCCCAGTCATCGGCACGTTCCTCGAGCACCAGCGAAGTTGCGGAACTGAACTGCTCGCTGGAATTTAAGTCCGCCTGATGAACTCGCTAAAAGCCCAGCCTTTCCACGACGTGAAAGCACGTCTACATTGGTATTCCGGTCGAAGGAGGTCCTGCACCAAAGAGATCGTCAGCTTTTCGCGCGCTTTCGAAATGCTTTCCGCCAGGCCTTGTCTCTGCAACTCCTCTGAGCTCAGGAGACTTCCAATCACCAAGAGCCCCTGGCATTTCGGTGGTCTTCCTCTGTGAACGAGATACACGGGAAGGTTTAGCTACACGAGCGATTGCGCTCCCCCCTCCCGTCAGCTCTCATCATCACTGACCGATTTCCGTTTTTTGAGCGCTCGCACATCTGGCAGGCGTTGTACCTCGCCAATAAAACTTGCAAGCAAAGCAGAGGTCTTGTCCCGTCTCCACACGAGCGCTAGCGGCTGTGGCAGGTTCAAGTCGACGACCGACATAATGGTGACACTTTTTGGACACCGCCAGCGTGCCGTTCCGAGCACCCATCCCACACCCAAGCCGGTCGCCACCAAACTCAATATTGTTGCCTCGTTCAATCCCTCCTGAACGATGCGCGGGAACTTCAAACCCCCGCGAAAGCATTCGCGCATCAGGCGATCGTACAAGACCGGGCTCTCCCGCCGTGGAAACCAGACAAACGTCTCATCGGCCAGGTCACGCAGGCGCAGTTTCTTCAGTTTAGCGAGGGGATTCCCCTTCAGCACTGCCACTTCGATATGATGCACGCCGACTGGAAGTAGCGCCAATTCCGGATCGGTTTTGGGCATGTTGAATACGAAGCCTGCATCCAAACGGCCGGATCGGATCGCGTCCAACTGCTCCAAACTCGAGAATGGCTGAAGTTGCAGTTCCGCGTCAGGATGCAGCCCCCGGAACCGCCGGAATGATTGCGGAACGACGCCCCGCCATGACACCATTTCGGTGAACCCAACACGCAGTGTCCCAGACTCACCGCGAGCCACGCGGCCGGCCCGCAAGGTCGCTTCGTTTACCTCCTGAAGTATCCGCCTCACATCCTCTAGGAAGAGCTTCCCGGCTGTGCTCAACTTCACGCCGCGCGGAAGGCGTTCGAAAAGTTCGAAGCCAATTTCCTTCTCCAAATCCTGAACCTGGCGGGAAAGCGCGGGCTGTGCCACGCGCAGTATGCGCGCCGCACGCCCATAATGCTGCTCCTCGCCGACCGCCACGAAATATCTCAGATGCCGTAATTCCATTCTGATACTTTATCGCGATTGATCTGATAGTAAAGAGGTCTTGGACGTATTAGAAAGTTTCTGCGAGATTGGACCCATGAAGGCGCTTGTGCAAAACGCAGTGGGTCGTGGGTTCGATTTCGAGGATGTGGACATCGCCCCGCCGATTGGACGCGAAGTTCTCGTGGATGTGCAAGCGTCCGGCCTTTGTCACACGGACCTGCTCTTCGCTTCCAATCCTATCTTTCCGACCCCAGCCGTGTTTGGTCACGAAATCTCGGGAACCGTTGCAGAAATCGGCCCCGATGTCACCCAATTCCATGTTGGGGATCACGTCGTCGGTTCTCTCGCTCAGTCGTGCGGTTCATGCGACCGGTGTCAGTCGGGTCGTTCCTTTCAGTGCCAACACCCGGAGGCGACTTTAAGACGGCCAACAGATGGGCCGCGATTAAGCCGCAAGGGGCAAGCCCTATATCAGGGCTTGGGGCTGGGGGGCTTCGCCGAACGAGCGCTTGTCCATGAGAACCAACTCGCGCTTGTGCCGAAGGAGATGCCCTTCGCCCAAGCGGCGCTGCTCGGTTGCGGCGTAGTTACCGGCGCGGGCGCGGTCTTGAACACCGCGAATGTAGCTACGGGAGATACCGTCGTGATCTTTGGTGCCGGAGGCGTGGGGCTTAACGCCGTCAGCGGTGCTTGCATCGCCGGCGCGTCTAGGATTGTTGCTATCGACATTCAGTCGAAGCGCCTCGAAGCGGCCAAGAAGTTCGGCGCTACTGACGTCATCGACTCCTCTGCAACAAAGCCTGTCGAAGCGGTGCGTGACCTTCTCCAAGGAGGCGCGGATCATGTGTTCGACTTCGTGGGGCTGAAGGTTGTGGCGGAGCAAGGGCTAGCCATGCTGACCATAGGCGGAGGTTTGTACCTCGTCGGTGTATCGAAGCCCGAGGTCGGTATCGATCTGAACATCTTTGACGCGATCGACGGCCAGAAGCGCGTCCAGGGCGTGAACTTCGGTTCGACCAACTTCAAGCGAGATATCCCCATGTACGCGGGGCTGTACCTGCAAGGCCGCATGAACCTGGATGACCTAGTCTCGAAAAGAATTGCGTTGCGCGACGTGAATGACGGTTACGCGGCGCTTAAAGACGGATCGCTCAACAGAGTGGTCGTCACGTCGTTCTGACAGCGAGCACCTAAGGGAGACACCGGCCATGAAAACTACTAAAAGCAATGCTGAAATCAAGACACTCACCACCCACTACATCGACGGATCGTTCGTGGAATCGCACGGCCGCGAAGTGATGGATATCGTCAAGCCGACCAACAGTCAGGTGATCGGCCGCGTAACTCTTGGAGATGAGGAAGACACAAAGCGCGCTATCGCCGCGGCCAACGGCGCTTTCGCCACTTTCGGACGGTCAACCCGGGAAGAGCGCGCAAAGATCCTCCGCCGCCTGCATGAAGCCGCCTCCGCGCGACAAGATGAACTGACGTCCGTGATGGTCGAGGAATACGGAGGCGTCGTCCAGTTCGCCCGACTCCTCGTCCAGTCTGGCATCGGCGCTTTCCTGGCCGCCGAGCGGGCACTGCAGGAACTTCCGCTGACACGCACATGGGGCAAGACGACAGTCACCATGGAGCCGGCCGGCGTTGCCGGTCTGATTACGGCTTGGAACGCCAACGTGCTCTTCATTTGTCTAAAGCTCGCCTCGGCCGTCGCCGCCGGCTGTACGGTCGTCCTTAAGCCCAGCGAGTTGAGCTCACTTCAGACGCGAGTATTGGTGGAGGCGCTGCACGAGGCCGATCTCCCGAAGGGTCTCCTGAACGTGGTCACGGGGCGCGGCAATCTGGTCGGCGCCGAGTTGGTTCGTAACCCTGGTGTCGCTAAGATCTCGTTCACAGGGTCAGTTGGCGTTGGCAAATCGATCATGCGCGACGGGGCCGAAACCATGAAACGTGTCACGCTGGAACTCGGCGGCAAGTCGCCCACCGTCCTGCTCGATGACGCCGTTTTCGACCAGGCTATCCCGTCGGCCCTCGTCATGGCCTTCATGAACAGCGGTCAGGCATGCGCCGCAGGAACACGCCTCCTCGTGCCTAAGAGCCGGTTCGACCAAGTCAAGCGAGCAATCTTGAACGCAATGCCCGCCTTCCCAGTCGGCGACCCAGCTGATCCCAAGACCGCTGTTGGGCCGATGGTGTCGCAGAAACAGTACGATCAGATCCAGTCATATATCCGCAAGGGCATTGAACAAGGCGCTGAATTGCTGGTTGGCGGTGAGGGTCATCCAGAAGGCTTCGAAACCGGTTACTTCGTGAAGCCCACGGTGTTTGTCAACGTGAAGAACGATATGACGATCGCCCAGGAGGAGATTTTTGGTCCCGTGCTCTCCGTCATCTCTTATGACTCCGAGGAGGATGCGATCCGGATCGCCAACGATTCCAAATATGGCCTTCACGCAGCCGTCCTCGGGACCGATCTCGCCCGCGCGCGTCGAGTGGCTTCTCGGATACGGGCGGGTCGCGTCGTGATCAACAATATGACGGATGATCCGCAGGCACCGTGGGGAGGATTCAAATACTCAGGCGTTGGCCGTGAATATGGCCGATTCGGAATCGAGGCGTTTCTCGAAACACGGGCAATTCTCGAATGATCTCTCTCTTGTCGTGCATAGGGACTTTAAATCAAGGAGACCAGATTTTTGGGTAGACACGTTAACATCTCACTGGAAGAAGCCGCTGATCGCCTCGCGATCAGGGAGCTTGTCGAGGCCTACGCGCATTGTGCCGATCGTCGAGATGCAATGGGTCAAATGTCGCTGTTTACTGCAGACACCCGTTTCGTGGTGTTTATGAACGCTAAGGATCCGACGCCTACACAGGAACTACACTCGCGCGAGGAACTTGCTCCAGTCTTCGCCGCCCTGAACCAGTACGCCACGACCATGCACTTCCTTGGACAGACCACGATTCTGACGCTAACCTCCGTCCGAAGCACAGCGGAAACTTATTGCATGCCCCATCACCTCACGGTCGACGGCAGTAACCGGCGCCTAATGATTGCCGCTCTTCGCTACACGGATACGTTCGTGAAGACGGACGGCCAGTGGCTGTTCGCGGAACGCAAGCTCTACGTCGACTGGATCGAGGAGCGCAAACTATCGTGAACGTTCCAGCGGCGGGCCAGAAACGTCTTGTAATCGTCGGCGCTACGGGAATGGTCGGCGGATACGCCCTTCGCTACGCTTTAGAACACCCGGCGGTTGGATGGGTGACGTCGATCGGCCGTAGGAAGCTAGGCCTGTCGAATCCCAAGCTGGACGAGGTCTTGCATCGGGACTTCGCGGATTGCTCGGCACTTACGGCGGCGCTCTCGGGCCAGGACGCGGCGATTTTTTGCCTCGGTACGTACACCGGTTCGGTCCCGGACACAGAGCTCCGTAAAATAACCGTCGACTACACCGTCGAATTCGCGCGCGTTCTCCGCGGTAGCAGTCCCAACGCGGTGTTCTCGTTCCTGAGTGGGAACGGCGCCGACCCAACGGGGCGAAGCCGGATGGCATTCGCGCGCTACAAGGGAGACGCTGAGAAGATGCTGCTCGCGGGTGGATTTCCCCGCGTTTACATATTCCGGCCCGCGTATATCTACCCCGTGGAGCCGCGCAAGGAACCGAATTTCAACTACCGCTTGTTGCGCGCGATCTACCCGGCCTTTCAGCTGCTGTTCCCCAATCTGGTGATTCCGGCCGACGACCTGGCCCGCGCGATGATCGATGTCGTCTTCCGGAAATCAGGGGAGACCGGCGGCCGAGTTTTCGAGAACCGCGACATCCGGACGATGGTCGAATCCGGGTGATTGCCAGTGCATAGACATTTCATCTACGTGGCACACAGTGGGGATTTTCTCCTGGTTGCTCCGTGAGCGGTCGCGGAACGCTTGCCTCATTTCTCCTTCACAGTACTAAGTTGAGAGAAAAGCTCAACAGAAAACGAGCATCACGGAAGACTTCTTTCGGCGCTGTAAGGAACGATCAGGAACCGTTATCGAACCCATATCAAGCCCACGACCTCTGCCCTGACCTTTGCAGGCAGCGAGTGTTTTGTTTCGAGTTCCCTCGTCGAGTTACTTGGCGATTTTGCCTCAATCAAACTCAGACAACCTAGATAGCTCATACAACCTATCGAACTGCTCCGAAGGATCGCCGATAGGCAGTAGGCGAAATACCGACCGTGTGTCCGAAGCGCTCTCGCAGAACGGTAGCGGACCTAAATCCCGCCTCGACCGCGATGCGTTCGATCGAAAGGCGTGTCGTTTCCAGTAGATGCTGCACGCGGTGGGCCCTGGCTTGAATGGTCCATTGTGCGGAGTCGGCGCTGAATCGTTTTTTAAAAATGACGGACGTATTCTTGCCGAACAGCAAATAGGCATAGTACAAGTGGTATTAGCCATCGAAGTAGGGGCTGTCGGGCGCCCCCTTTGTGCCCGGGCTGCGACGTCGAACTGACCAATCCCGACATCAGACGGCGCGCGACCTGACACACAAGAGTGTCTTCTTCTCAGTTGGCAGAAATTCAAACAATCACCATCCTGGTGTCCGCCATGCAAACGGGCACCCATCTTTGCTCAAATACACGAAAACCGCGATACTGGCTTTGGCGATATGGATGGAGGATTCTCCGTAAAAATCGACGTCAGCATGGAAAAGAGAGGAAGGGTCGCCCGAGGCGGCCCCGGAGAGAAGGTTTCATTGCTTCAGAGTGAAGGCCGCTCTCGGCAGCGCAACGGGAGACAATTGGATGGGAAAACTCCACGCTTTTCTTATCGAATGTGGTTTCTCTCCCTGCTCCTGTGTGCGCTTGCAATCGCGGCGGCGTTTCAATTCCTTGACGTCCCGCTCGCCCGCCGCGCCTACGGGATTTTGACGTCAGGTGAAAACCTGGCGACAGGATTTGCCAGTGCCGTTCTTATCGGCGTCGAGGCGGCTATTGCGCTCGCGCTGGTGATCCTTCGGATCACGCGCGGACACCTGAAGCCTTCCCGCGAGGCGACACTGCTTGCCTGTCTGACTTCCATCTGCGCGTATGCACTCAACGACAGCACACTGAAGTTCGTTTTCGGGGTACCGAATCCTGCCGCGGTCTTGCACGGAACTCAACATGCTTTCAACCTGTTCAGCGCCTCGTCGAACGGCAGCTTTCCCTCCGGCCACATGGTTCTTGCAGGCGCCTTCGCCGGTGTTTTCATGCGCCTCTATCGATCCAGCATCTTACCGTTTTCCATACTGCTGCTCATTGCCTCAGTGCTGCTGGTCGCGGGGGATTGGCATTTCGTCAGTGATGTGATCGCCGGAACATTTGTCGGCGTCTCGGCCGGCCTTCTGGCCAGCGAGGCCTGGCTCGCTCATTCAAGATAATTCGATACTTTTACGGCCTTAACTACCGATCGGCACAATGTTTGGAGCGAAAAACCAGAATGATCGGCTCTCCCTAAGGGCGAGTAGTATTGGCCGAGACCCAAGTTGGTTCCAAATAACTCCCGGTCAAGCGCGATCCTATTTGGGAAGAGGGTCCTCTGGAGGCGCTGCCGCTGCTCAAGAGACGATTCAACCCAGAGACGCTCGGGACGCATAATAATCTTGTCTGCGAACTCCAACACACGCTCCAGCTCCACGTTCTCCAGCTCGGCCCCTTGCAGTTCACCTCTAATATTCTCGATTTCTGCGGTGAGGCGTTCGATGTTTTCATCATACGTATTCTGATCAACTTTGCCATCCGACCACCGATCTACAAGGGTGGTTCTCCGAGTTTCCACTTCGGTTGGCTTCCGCTTCAATAGAGAACGCAATTGCTCGGCATCGCCTCGAGTAAGTGCTACTTTAGGGCCTTGAAGAATTCACTTTGTTGAGTCTCAGTAGATGCTGGCAAGAACGTGGGGTGATCAGGTCCTCTTCCGATTGGCCTTCGAGCGGCCGCCGAGCAAGGGCGAGCGACCAACCACTGATAGTGGCGATTCAAGCCGTGGCACATCGGAGGTTCCGTCGAAAACTTTGTCCGCTAGCCAGTCTCCAACGGAGTACGCGCGGCGATCTCGCAGGCCTTTCACACCCTCTTGCCATGCCAGCAACATCCGTTTTCCCGTGTCCTTAAACTTCGGGAGGTCTGACATTTTGCTTGGGATTAGAGGAACAACATCCGCGACAGAATCGCTAATGCGCTCGACCATTTCGGATTGTTCGCGAAGAGGTATGCCGAACATTGCGGCGATGAACTTTGACAGGCTCTTCCCCGGCGTCCACGTCTTCTTTCCGCCGAACGAAATTCCCGGAGGGTTGTTTTGGTAGCCCGCGTATACGCTCGTGGTGAGGAAGTCGTAGGCGGGCGAGAGGTGCACATCTGTTCGTGATGTGTACAGCAGTGCGATATTCTTCGCGTGGCAGTCGGCATTGCGTAGCGCGTATGTTAGCAGCAGGATTGCGGACAGGTGCTGGAAGGTTTCGTACTGGCGATTGCCGGGTACGTGATCGCGAACAGCGCGCGCAATTCGCTCCCATGTGGTCTCATACTTCTGCGCAGGACGCAGGCCAACGAGAGCACAGAAATCTTCCATCCCCCAGAACGGCTGCCCTTCGTCGTTTACATCAAAGCGGTAGACGACGAGAGCATTACCGTCTCGCGACACTTCTGTTCTTGCGCTGGGAAGTACCTTGCCCAAGACCTGCATGCACAGGTACTCATTTAGCGCCGCAAATGGCAGCCTGCCGGAAGAACCTTGAATGATGTGCCGGCGAGTCAGCAGAGTCGCTTTCTGATGCGGACCAAGTCGCCTGCCAGAGGCAGTCGGTTTTTGCTCGATCTCTTCCTGGGCATCCAGAAACTTCGGCAGCACGCCCGAAACACCGCTGGTCGCGTGCTGTCGCACTAATTCGGCAAACGCCTCTTCCGAGTTGTCGCCCTGCAGCAGGTCGGCAACCTCAACGGGCTTTGCTGGCTCCTCCAACTGCGCACCGTGGGCGGCTACCTTGATGCGACCCACCATATTTCTGCCCACGACCGATAAGAGCGCGAGTGGGCTCGCGCCGATGTGGGGACCGAACTGCTCCTGCAGCACCCGCAGCAGATAGCCTTCTGGCAGGTTCATCTGGAATACGGGAGGAAGCTGGTCGTCCCAGACCCAGGACTCCGTGCGGACAGGCATCGTCAGTGAGACGAAGTCCTCGACGGCTGTGTTCGGCAAATAGGTAAGGACGCTTTTGAAGTCGCCGGCCGATTCCAGAACGGCAACTTCGCGACCGAGCACGTAGACCGAGAGTTTCATGCTCCGCCGCGCTCCCGCCTCAGCTCATCGAGCGAGCCAGACGTTCCGGTCTTCACAAAAGTGATTTCCATGCCGAGAACAGCGAGGACAGCAAGGAGTTTCCGTGAGCCAAATTCAGAGACTTGCCCGCGCTCAAATCGCAGAAGCGATTCCGGCGTGATCCCAGCCTGCTCCGCCACGGCCTTCTGTTTCAATCGAAGTTCCCGCCTCACGGAGGCCACCGCTTCTCCCAGTTCCTGGAGCGTCTTCATAAATTGATATATACATCAATAACCATGTTTAGTCAAGTTAAAATTGACGTATATATCATTTCTATTGTCTTAGTCTCCCTCAAGCCTAGGATGATCTAAGCCATATCAAGCGTGCTTACGCTCGCTTCATCGTTCGCGGTGGGCGTTCGTACTTGCTTTCCGGCCGCTACGGGTTTTCTGGTTTGGATTCTCTGCCGCCGAGTCATCCGGGTTTGGCGGGGGATTTGAAACGGCCGGTACAGCTGAATGCCCGTCCAAACTCAGGTCCGCCACCAGCTTCCGCAGTCGCGTGTTCTCACCCCGCAACTGCTCAGCTTACTGAGCCTCTGTCACATCCATGCCACCGTACTTCGCCTTCCGAGCATAAATCGTATGCTTCGACACTCCGAACTACCGGGCGACATCTTCGGTGATGAGACGATATGCCTTCCGCTCGGCGTAGTGCGAAGCGTACACCTCGCTGCCGATCTCATCGGTGAGCTGTGCTTGCTCCGGAGACAGAGTGGCGCTAATGTGCGCTGGATGCGTGGACATGAGGCACGTGACTCCGTTGGTTAACCGCATGAAGGACGACGAAGGCGTACACAATTCCTGCGGTCAAGACTCCAAATAAAACGAGTACGAAAAGCAGCCTAATGAGGCGCGAAATGCCTGTGGCTTGCCCGAATAGAAATGCTGGATGCTCTAAAGGCGACGATATGCGTCTATGTGCGCTCTGTGCGTTGTTGCCTCTTGTAGCAATGATTGCTTATGAGAATCGCGCCCCGAATGGAATGTTTGCTCCCGCGTTCACCTGACGCCTGGGGGCCGCACCAGTCAATGCGCCACCTTGCCATCGATTCTGGGCGATACCGATCCTGGGTTGGCTGGGGGGCCGAGAACGTCTTCTTCTCAGTCGTCAGAATCGTTGAACTCGGATGCCGGCCCCGTTTCACGAAGGGCGGCATCGATGAGGTTTGGCTGGTCTGCCCCGCGCGCCTCCAAAGGTAAGTATCCCCCGGCAAAGCCGGGGGCCTTATTGTGTGAGCCGCTCAAAGCGGCTTGAGCGGGGACGCTAACGCGGCCCCGGCTACGTTGGGCCACCTTGACGGTGGCAGGTCACTTCCATAGGTTGAGTTGGTCCAATCGCTTGTCCTCCTGCTCCTGGTTGCGGATGTACTCGCGGATCACGGTTTCATCCCGCCCTACCGTGGTCACCATGTATCCCCGCGCCCAGAAGTGCTGACCAACAAAATTCTACTTGCGCTCTCCATAGACCCGTGCAAGGTGAATCGCACTCTTGCCTTTGATGAAACCCACCACCTCTGACACCGCGTACTTGGGCGGAATCGAGATCATCATGTGCACGTGGTCAGCCATCAGATGGCCTTCTTCAATCCGGCTCTGCTTCTGCTCGGCGAGGCGCCGGAATACCTCGCCCAGGTGCTGCCGAAGCTCCTTGTACAGTGTTTTGCGACGGCATTTGGGAATGAAAATTACGTGGTATTTGCACTCCCATTTGCTGTGGCTTAAACTTTCGTATTCGTCCATCCGAGATCTCCTCCTCGTGTGCTTGGCGGCTCACGATCTGGAGTTTCTTGGATGGACTCCCGCAAATGTCAAACTTCTACTGCCACCCCGCCAGAGGCGGGGGGCCTCCCATGGGTAGCTAGATCGACACCTCTCGGGCAATTACACCAATTCAGCCTCGGTCTGTTTCTCCTCCGCAGCCTTGGACGCGCCGAAAGATTGACCCTGCATCGTCAGATGAAAGAGCAACTCAACCCGGCTTGAAACCCCAAGCTTCTCAAAAGCTCGGAAGAGATAATTCTTGACCGTATGTTCACTGAGAAACAACTCGCTCGCAATCACTTTGTTGGCCTTGCCTCGAGCTGCACACTGGACTACCTGCATTTCGCGTTTCGTAAGAGACTTCGAGTCACCGGTGTTCGGAGAACTCGGCGCAGGTAAACTTCGAAACGTCTCCAGGAAAATGTCGGACACTTCCCTGCCGGCCCAAATCGATCCTCGCCGAACGTGTTCGACGCAATCGATGAAATCGGTTATCGGCTCTTGCCTGTAGAACACCCCACGAGCGCCGGAATGAAAGGCCTTGATAACCGCTTCGCGGCTCGGCGAATCCAGGAGAATGACAATGGGCGCATTCGGATGAGCAGAAGAAAAGCGTGCCGCCAAGTCGAAACCGGACCCTGATCTGGAACTGACATCAGAACTGATTATCAAGAGGAATGGCTCGCTCGTTCCCATCGCCTTCAATAGGTCTGCGGATTGCATTGCAATCGCATTCCAACCAAGGTTGCGCATGAGCGTCTCTGCAAGCAGAGCACTTGAGAGAGAGTCGCGACCAACGATAAACGCCTTGAATTGCTCCTCTTTGCGCGCTGCAATTTGAAGCACCCGCTGTTGCTTATTCATTTTCGATCTCATCCAGCTCTCTCGTGGCGGACGGTTCGAGGCCCATTTACCGAAACAGGAATGCGTCGACACCCGCTTGATCACGACCAATTGTGATGAATTGCCCAGCGTGCGAGCATCACTCAACTCTCAGGATCACAGATCGGGTCAACGATGAAACGTCCGGTGCCGGAGGAGGAGGAGGGGACACAAGACATCGCGCGATAGCCACCGCAAGAAATCCTCACGGCTGAAACGAGCGCCCGTTAACCTTGAACCTGAAGTGCGATCACTCTAAACCCAGGCGGTCACATTTGACAATAGATACTTCTTCTCTATAGCAAGATGAGTCATTGACCACGGATGCTTACCTATTTTGAGATGCCGCTGAAACGGCAAATAGAGGAATGGGCTCCCATCATTACGTCTCGATCTCTCTGAGGTTTTGAAACATCTGACGGCTTGCCGTCGGTTGCTTGTAGCAAGTAACTTACCTTCACGTATGGGAAGGTTACTTGAAGCCGTGATGACCTCAGAACGCCGGTCCGCAGTCCGTTACATGCTGAAGCTTCCCGTCATCTTTCACTGGAACGACGGCACACCCCACACGGATGGTGGATTTACATGCGATGTGGCTCGTGATGGCGCACTCATTCGAAGTGCCAGTTGCCCGCCGATCGGGTGCGAAATCCGAATTGAGGTCCTCCTCCCATCGCCGCATTCAGGGAGAGAAGAATTGAGAATTCAATGCGTCGGAAAGGTGACGCGGGCTGCCGGCGAAGGCAGTATTGCGACGTTTGGAGTCGAAGGCGATTTCGACGACGACCACATAACTTGTCAGGCGACCAATTAACCGAGCATTAACGATCTCACGACGTGGCTCGCGGATACGGCTGAAGAGAAACATCGAAAACGAAGTGCTTGGTTCAAGCAATTCTCGCCCGACTCAGGCTTTCGAAAGCGGGCTTTGTCCTGCGCGCTCAGATTTCTATCAGCGCTCGGCATACGATCGATTTCTTGCCGAAAGTTTGCCAGTTGAAATTGGAAGTCCAATGCAGGGTGGGAAGCCGATCCTGGGACTCACAGGGCGAAGCTATTTGCAAAAGTGAGTCTGCAGGCCTTTCGAGCCACATGAGCGGAACCAGAAATCGCATTCCGAAAACTGCAAGCTCGAATGCAATCTTCGTTCTTGGATCAGAACATTTACCTCTTAATCACTGCTCGAGCGCATTGTTAACTTTCACAGGCCCAACCAAACCGTTTTAATCTAATTCAAGAGCTACGCGATGGGTTCAGCAGAAATTAATAGCCCGGCAGGACTCTATCCTGCCTTCTCCAAAGCGGGAGAGGCTCGCCGGTCGCGTGCCAAATTCGAGGTTGCGGCATCGCTCATCGAACGAGTGACCGACCTGGCATCCGTCATGTCGGCCTCGTTTTTGTCGTACTTCGTTTACCGGAGCCTGGGTATCGGCAGGGCAATTCATTATTCCGTTGGAACAGTTGCGACGGCAGCCTTCGCGATCGCAGCCGTGTTCGTACTCATGCTCGATCACGATGGCGCCTATAAGCGCGCGAATAGTCTGCTACGGATTCGCGAAACCGAACGCATCTTGCGCGTGACTATTCAGGCTTTTGGAATCGTCCTTCCAGCTAGTTTTTTCTTCTCTTTCCTGTTTTCCCGCTGGGTGGTGATCTGGGCGGTCGGTCTGGTCCCCTTGGTATTGATCATCGAAAAGCAAATCGTATTCCTTGTCATTCGTCATCTTCATAGCCGAGGCTATGGCATCCAAAACGTCTTGGTTTACGGGGCAGGCTTCACGGGCCGAAGCGTCTTTTCCGCACTCGCCCGATCTCCGAAACTTGGACTTCGGCCAGTCGCGATCATTGACGACGACACAGAAATCGTTGGCCAAAACATCTACGCATCGTCCTACAGGCATGAAGTATCAGCCCCTGTGATTGCCGGCCCATTGTCTGCCCACCTGATCCGGAAGTTTAGTTGCAGCCTCGTCATCATAGGAATCCCATCGCTCCCGAAACAGCGCGTTCAAGAGGTTTCGGCTGAGGCATTCGCAGCAAGGGCCGGGTTAGCTCTCGTTCCCCAACTCTCTTTTGGCTCGGAAGCGCCCACCGAATATGTTGACATCGATGGCGTGCTTATTGCCTCGATGGAGCAGCAAACGCGCAAACGTCTTTACGAAGCTTCTAAACGTGTCTTTGATCTTTTCGCAGCGCTGTTCTTGCTTGCGTGTTCGGCTCCACTATGGGCGGTGCTCGCGATTCTTATTCGCAGGGATTCGAAGGGGCCAGTGCTATTTAGCCAAATGCGGGTGGGCCGAGGCGGGAAACCATTCGAACTCTATAAGTTCCGCTCGATGCATGTCAATGCGCCGAAATACGAGCTACATCCCACCGGTACTGACGATCCCAGGGTCACAAGATTCGGTTCCTGGTTACGCAGAACGAGCCTCGATGAATTGCCTCAGCTCATAAACGTTTTGAAGGGTGACATGTCGTTGGTTGGTCCCCGTCCTGAAATGCCCTTCATTGTGGAAGGATATACAGCTCGACATTGGCAGCGCCTGGTAGTGATCCCGGGACTCACGGGACTATGGCAGCTCAGCGCTGATCGCGCATTTCTCATCCACGAGAACATTCAATACGACCTCTATTACATTCGCCATCGCAACTTTTTCATGGATCTAGCAATTCTGCTGCACACCGCAGTTTTCGCAATGAAGGGAATTTGACGTGTGAATCCGACGAATCGATTTCGTCAATGCTTGAGCGTGTCGCGGATCGGAATCGATATATAACGAGCTGGAGGTCAATCGATTGAATTGTTCTCGTAGATCTCGCAACCCTGTGGAAATGGGACTACCGAGCGACATTAAGAAATTGGGGAGATTCACAATGAAGCCGTCATTCATCGTTTTCTCGACGTTCCTCACAACATCAGTCTTCGCGTCGGCGGGTCAAACCGGAACGGTTCCTGCTACACGATCTGCGAGTTCGTCCTTGGTTGCTTCAGCCTCGACAGGCGCGGTTCCTGGACTCCACGAGCGCTATCCACGATATCGACTGCGCAAAGGCGACACCTTCGATCTTGATTTTGCGCTGTCTCCGGAATTCAATCAGACAGTGGCAGTCCAGCCTGATGGTTACGTGGCTTTGAAGGGAGTTGGCTCAATTTATATCGAAGGTCAAACCATTCCAGAACTGACGGATACCGTAAGTGCGACTTACTCGAAGATCCTGCATGATCCAGTTATCGTAGTCGCTTTAAAAGATTTCGAGAAACCCTATTTCATCGCATCCGGACAAGTGTCTAGGCCAGGCAAATACGACCTTCGCAGTGATCTCACGGTCACAGAGGCTGTAGCCATCGCGGGGGGCTTTAACGACAAGGCCAAGCATTCGCAGGTGGTGCTGTTTCGCCCAGCACCGGGCGGCGGGTATGAGGCAAAGCTTCTTAATATCAAAAAGCTGCTCGCCACCCGCAATCTATCCGAAGACGTTCAAATGCAACCTGGGGATATGCTGTACGTTCCGCAAAGCGCACTTTCGAAGATTCGACCATTTTTACCGACTTCGAGCATGGGTGCGTACTTGGGTTCCGGCGCCCTTTGAGGGAAGGCTCAAAAAATGCGAACTGACGAACTGGCAATTATAAGAACTGCCGAACTCGGAATCGAACGGTACAATCGGCAGCCAATGCCCACGCCGCGCGATATAGTCGCGGTGCTGTTTCGCCAGCGCTGGCCGATGTTAGCGGCGTTTGTCATTGTGGTTTTCGCTGTGGCCGTGTCTGGCGTCTGGATTCCGAAATATGAAGCCCAGATGAAGATCCTTGCTCTGCGGCAGCGCTCTGATGAGATGGTAACCCCTTCGGCCAATGCCCCGACCCAGTTCAGTAACGACCAAGTCAGCGAGGAGGACCTCAACTCAGAAGTGGAATTGCTGAACAGCGATGATCTACTTCGTAAGGTTGTGCTCACGACGGGCCTGGCCAAACAATCTGGTTCGTCTTCAGACGTCGAGAATGCGGTCGGAGTGCGCGACAGCAGTCCGGAAGCTTAGGCAAAGAGCTGAAGATTGAGCCCCTGCGCAAGACGAATGTGATCTCCGTAAGCTACGAAGCGCGCGACCCGAAGTTGGCGGAAGAGGTACTCAAAGCACTGGCGGCGGCATACACCGAAAAGCATCTGGAAGTTCACCGTCCATTCGGTGAATTCAAGTTTTTTGACCAGCAAACTGAGCAATACATGCAGGGACTAAATCGAGCGCAAGAAAAGCTGACCGACTTCACTAAAGGAACCGGCGTCGTTTCCGCCCAAATTGAACGCGACTCTGCATTGCAGCAAGCGGTGGCTTTCGACTCCAACGCGAGCCAGGCCCAAGCGGCTTTGCTTGAAACCGAAGAGCGTGTGCGCACTCTAAAGGCCCAACTGCAGACAATCACGCCTAGAATGACGACCGTAGTGCGCAGCTCCGACAATCCGCAGCTGTTTGAACAATTAAAATCGACCCTGCTAAATCTGGAACTCAAGAGGACCGAACTGTCTAACGAAGTACGAGCCAACTTATCGATTGGTTCAGGAGGTCGACCAGCAGATCGCAGACGCAAAGAACGCAATCAGCGCGGAAGAGAGCCAAACCAATTCGCGATGAAACTTCGGATCAGAACCCCGATTATCAGTGGGTGCGGGCCGAACTCACCAAAGCTCAGGCCGAGCTAAGCGGTTTAAAGGCTCGTGCAGCCGCCGCAACAGCCGCAGCAGCCAAGTACCAGGCAAAAGCTCAAAGTCTGGATCAGAGCGTAGTCACTCAGCAGAATCTGTCCCAAGACGCCAAAACCCAAGAAGACAATTATCTCCTTTACGAGCGCAAGCGTGAAGAAGCGCGTATCAGTAACGCTCTTGACCAAGGCGGCATACTAAATGTCGCCTTGGCAGAGGAGCCTGTCGTTCCCGCGCTTCCCAAACGTTCTCCACTGGGACTGGCTCTCCTGACGTTGCTCTTGGCCGGAACCTTTAGTCTCTCCACAGCTTTCGCATTGGATTTCATGGACCCAACATTCCGTACGCCCGACGAATTAGCCGGCTATATTAGCGCGCCGGTTCTAGCATCGCTGCCGAAGATCACAGCATAGCGAGTACAAAAATGTACGTCGAATATTTCAAATTCGCGAAGCAGCCATTCGGGAGCACGCCCGACCCGAGCTTCTTGTTTCAAGGTGATTCCCACCGGGAGGCTCTAGCCTCATTGTACTGCGCTTTCTATGCAAACCGCGGTTTCACTGCCCTGATCGCGGAGCCAGGAATGGGAAAGACAACCCTCCTTTTCGAATTTCTGGATCACATTCGCGCAAGAACCGTCTTTCTATTCAATACCCTCTGCGATCCAAGCGAATTGCTGTCGCTCATCCTGCGTGACCTCGGCATTACACCGAGTCAGAGCGCTGCGGACCAGTATCTGCAGTTGAATGACGTGTTAATCGCAGAGGCACGCGCGGGGCGCCGTTTCGTCCTGGTCATTGACGAGGCACAGAACCTTTCAGCTCGTGCACTTGAAGCCGTTCGCTTGTTGACGAACTTCGAGACGACACAGGCGAAGTTGATGCAGGTTGTTCTCGCGGGCCAGCCGCAACTGGCTGACATCCTCTCGAAGCCTGAAGTGACACAACTGCGACAGCGCATCTCAACGATCTGCCGGCTAGCCCCCTTGACCCCAACGGGGGTTTCGGCCTATATCGAGCACCGGCTCTTGGTGGCAGGCCGTCCGCAGAGAGACCTGTTTACACCTACCGCGATCAGCCTGATAGCTCGCGAAAGCCGCGGTATCCCGCGCATTATCAATACGCTTTGCTTCAATTCACTTTGTCTTTGCCGCGCCCGCAACGCAACGCAGGTAAACGAAGGGATGGTTGCGGAGACTATCCGAGACCTTCAATTGCCCGCGACAAACACAACGATGACAGTTCAAGAGCCAATCGCAAACGCGATCTCCAAAGTACCGTTCGATTCTCCTCAAAAGGATATCGGTTCACAGAGTCGAACGCTGTCGTTTGCTGCAATAATGCTTCTCGGAGTCTGTGTCGGAATCGGAATGGCAAGTCACGCGAATCTAATCACAGTCCCGAGCACTCCAAGCGCGACGCGTGACGCTGGTCTCGGCACGGAAGCAATGAGGCCAACGGATGGACGTACTTTGTACTCTAAACGAGTACCGCTGCCTGCAACGGAGACCTCGATGGAGCAGTCGTCGATACCTCGCACCGGACAATTGAATTCGATGAAAGTAACGGTCGCTGCGGGCGATACCTTGGAGGCAATCGTCACTAACCATCTCGGTTCCTATAACCAATCTATACTGCAAGAAATCCAGGCGCTGAATCCAAAAATCACCGATCCGAACCATATTGAAACAGGCCACACCCTTCGACTTCCCGCACGCGGCGACTCAGGGACTTCTTCCTCGGATCTAAGGAAGCAATAATGAGCAAATACCTCGAATTGTTGGCGCAGCTTGAACTTGAAGCGAATCTCACCGACCGGCCTAACCCGCCGGTGGCTGATCGTGCTTCCGTCACCGGGATAGCACCCATCCTTTCCAGCCATCCCAGCGATGCCGTGGGGGAAGAAATATTGCGCCTCGTCCAGCGCATATTCCTGTCAGCCAACGGCGCTGGACCTCGGCAGATCGTTCTCTGTGGCGTGGATGTTGACAACGGCAGCAGCGCTATCTGCGCAAGGGCAGGACGGACTCTAGCCTCCAACAGTTCACGGCCAGTTTGCTTAGTTGACGCTAATGTGCGTTCGCCTCGTCTCTCAAATATTTGTGGGGTCGAAGGGTCGAACCCTTTCTCTGGTCCATCAGCTCCTCTTCGTGAGCATTGTGTGAAAGTCGGCGGCAATCTGTGGTTGGCTGGACCGAATATCCTTGCCGACAACAGTCGCGTACTCCTCCCGCCGATCCAGCTAAGGGAGCGTCTTTCGCAACTGCGCGATGAGTTTGAGTACATATTGATCGATGCCCCGGCGACCAGCGTTTGCGGAGATGCTCAGCTATTGGGCCTTGTAGCTGATGCTGCCATTCTCGTCATCGAGGCTAATCGCACGCGCCGGCTGACGGCGCGCAAAGCGGGAGAATCCTTGCAGGCCGCGGGAGTTCTACTGCTCGGAACTGTTCTTCATGACCGCACGTTGCCAATCCCGGAACAACTTTACAAGAGACTCTAGCCAAAGTCAGTGGATCAGCGGCCCTTTAGACAAGTGACCTCGCTCGACAGCGATTAGAGGTTAGAAACGCTCCATGTTGGGTTGACATCAGCGGAATTACCTACCTTCGCATTTCGCAGTCTCCAAGGCATCGCGGAAGTGGCTGCTCAATTAGCAGCAAAGCTATAAGCATACGACTCCATCAACAATCGACCAAGCTTGGCACGCTAAAGCTACTGAGTGTCGCTACTTCACTTTTTACTTCGACTTTCTCCACGTCTTAGAGCTCTAGCGTACACCGAGGTGGGGACAATCCACAGGCAGATTCATTTCACAAGGAGACTCATATGAGTGTCGCAATCATCACCGGATCTGCCGGCCTCGTCGGATCCGAAGCGGTCGAGTACTTTGCTTCGCAGGGGATGGACGTGGCTGGAATCGACAATGGGATGCGTGCAGAGTTTTTTGGGGAGGCAGCTTCCACCAGCTGGGTTCGGAACAGGCTTGAGAAGGAGATTAGAGGGTACATTCACTACCAAACGGATATTCGTGATTACAACTCGATATCAAAAGTGTTTAAACGTTACGGCAAGGATATCGCCCTCGTCATTCACACCGCCGCGCAGCCCTCTCATGACTGGGCAGCCACTAACCCCGACGTAGATTTCACAGTGAATGCGAATGGAACCTCACACATTTTGGAGGCCACAAGACACTCTGCCCCAGATGCAGTCTTTATCTTTACCTCGACAAACAAAGTGTATGGTGACGGCCCAAATTCTCTCCCGTTGGTGGAAAAGGAGACACGGTGGGAGATCGACTCATCCCATCCGTACTCCGGAAAGGGTATTCCAGAGACTATGTCCATCGATCGAAATCTACACAGCCTTTTCGGGGTTTCAAAGGTTGCTGCAGATGTTCTCGTTCAGGAATACGGCAGATACTTTGGAATGAAGACTGCATGCTTTCGTGGAGGGTGTCTAACTGGGCCGAACCACTCTGGGACGCAGCTACACGGTTTTCTTGCCTATTTGATGAAGTGTGCTGTCACTGAATCGCTTTACACGATCTTCGGATACAAAACAAAACAGGTGCGCGATAACCTTCACAGCGCGGATCTGATTCGAGCATTCCACGAGTTCTTCAAGAAGCCGGGTTGCGGTGAGGTATACAACATGGGCGGGGGAATACATAGCAATTGTTCAATGCTTGAAGCTATCGAGCTTTGCGAAGGCATCGTCGGAAAGCCGATGCACACCGCGTATATCGATCAAAACCGTCGCGGTGATCATATCTGGTGGATTAGCGATCTTACCCGCTTCCAGGAACACTATCCAAGATGGAAGCCAGAATACGATGTTCCCCAGATTCTGCAGGAGATTCACGAGCTCAACGCAGAAAGGTGGAGGCTAGAGTGCGCAATGCAGGTAAATGGAGCGTAGTCGGGATCATGGTTGACGCGGTCGACTATGAGGCCGCACAAGACTTTATCTTTCGTGCTGTTCTTGAGAAGCGGGGAGTAGTCGTCTCTGCTCTCGCGGTGCATGGAGTGATGACCGGCGTTCTGAACGCCGAGCACAAATTTCGATTGAATCACTTTGATCTCCTGGTTCCCGATGGTCAACCTGTCCGTTGGGTCCTGAACCGACTGTATCGAGCCAAATTGATCGATAGAGTTTATGGGCCCAACCTTATGCTAAAGGTCTGCGGTCGGGCTGCCATCGAGGGTGAGTCGATCTATCTCTACGGTGGAACATCTGAGATTTTATCCGCGCTGGTGTGCTCTTTGGAGCAAAAGTGCCCGGGTCTGAGGATCGTCGGCGCTGAGCCATCGAGATTCCGTCGGCTAAACCAAGAGGAGAAAGCGGAATTGACACAGCGGATTCTGAAGTCACGGGCCTCTATTCTGTTCTGTGGTTTGGGCTGTCCAAGGCAAGAGACCTTTGCATTTGAATTCCGCGATGCTCTGCCAATGCCAATAATAGCTGTAGGTGCAGCGTTTCCATTTCATGCAGGCCTTTTACCCCAGGCGCCCTCCTGGATGCAAGACTGCGGACTGGAGTGGCTATTTCGCCTGTGCTCTGAACCTCGTAGGCTTTGGCGGCGCTATCTTTACTTGAATCCGGCTTATCTGCTTCTTGTGGCACTGCAAACAACGGGTTTGCTCAGATTCAAAACCGAGGGAGTAATGCCCAGCCGCGAACAGTCTTTTGGCTGACACCGATTTGTCCTTATCCAAGAATTGCGAACGGGAACTCCTTGCCTGTAATGAGGGTGATTTAATTGCGTGGAGACCAAGTTGTCCCGGCAACCAACTTCGTAACGGAGCCTATCCGGCTACGAGCCGGAGAGTTTGTACGACGATGGGTTGGAAATCGACGGCTCTTATCGTTGTTTGACCAAGCTGTCATCAGCGCAACCAATATGTGTACCTCAGTGGCTATTGGAAGAGTCTGCCCGAAAGAGCAGTTGGGTCTCTATGCGTCTGGACTGAGCTTGGTTCTTCTTGTTACTGCAATTCAGAGCGCCCTAGTTGCGGTTCCGTATACCATATCTAGTCCCCGGATCCCGAGAGAGGAGCATGCCCTCTATAAAGGCAGTACCATTCTGCAGCAAATGGCCCTTGTAAGCCTCGCAATGTTTGTATTCCTTTGTATAGGTTTGTTCGGCTCCGGGCGCTCCAATTCCGATATGCGGAACATTCTGCTCACGCTCGCCCTTGTCTCCGGCATTATTTGTTTCCGAGACTTCGCGCGTCGTGTTTCGTACGCAGAGTTAAGCTTTGGCTTTGCTGTTGTGCTCGATGTCGTCCTTTCCTTCGTTCAATTGCTATCTATCGGGTTCCTGGCGTGGATGCGCGAATTGACCGCCGAACGAGCATTACTCTCGGTCTGTCTGGCTTCCTTAAGTGCGAGCGCAATGTGGATTCTGGTGAGCCGCAAATCCGTCTCCTTTTCGCTTAAACATGCCGTAGCAGGATTCCGCGTTAATTGGACACTCGGACGTTGGCTCTTTGCCAGCAGCATACTTTGGTCTCTTTGTATCGACCAGTATCCTTGGTTGATCACCTTTCTCCGCGCGCCAGCAGAGGCGGCGGTCTGGGCTTCCGCCTACGGCGTCATGGCCTTTCTCAATCCGATCGTCCTAGCGTTGAACAACGACGCCGGTCCGAGGGTTGCCAATGACTACGCTGCTCACGGGTTGCGGGGGCTATCGCGAAGTACGAGTTGCAGCGCTGGAGTCGCAGCACTCATCACCTTTCCATTGCTTTTTACGCTTCTTTTCTTCGGGGCGAGGCTTGTCACTCTCATGTACGGTTCCAAGTATGGCGGTACAGGTTCCGTTGTTGATCTGTTAGCTTTTGGAATCTGCTTCTACGCCATCGGCCTAGCCTTTCCATACGGAATGCTTTCATTGAGACGCCCCGAGGTCGACTTTGCAATCAACCTGGCCTGTATAGGAAGCTTTCTTGCGGTCGGAATCTGGCTCGTCCGAGCCCATGGGGTAATTGGAGCTGCGATTTCCTTCGCGATGGTTCAGACCCTCGCGCTTGTCCTCCGCGTTGCCGTTTTTCGAAGTCTCATCAAACAAAGCAGCGATGAAGTGAACGACGTTGTTCCAATAGAGAGTCCGGCATGGAAGTGATCAACGGGAAGGATACGCTGCAATCGAGACCTCAGCAGAGTGCTCCCCGTGTGTCGCTGAGGGCACACTTCCCATGGTTTTGGGCGGTGTTGATCAGTGCGATAATTCTGTTATCAGAGAACTATTTTCCGGCGGACGTCCTAGTTGATGAGAACTCTACAGACCTGACAGCATCTATTTTGCAAGGTAATGTAGTTCGTCAGTTAGGCTATCCAATCATCGGCTTGATCGGAATTCTCTTTCTCGCCCGAAGCAATGGGTATCGACTGGCGTGGCGCAACCCTTTCGTTCTTTCATTCGTATCATTTCTTACCTGGTGCGGATTAAGCATCATATGGGCGCAGGAGCCAGGCGTTGCGGCCAAGAGGCTTATCGCCTATCTATTCATGATCATCTGCGCTGCAGGGCTCGCGGCCGCCTGGTCACGTGCCGAGATCCTCAAGTTCGTTAGTCTGAGTGGCGCGGCTCACCTCACTATCGGACTAATCGGTGAGATTCTTATTGGCAATTTTACTCCCTGGTCTTCCGGTTATCGGTTCGCGGGCACTCAAACCTGGAATGTGCAAGGTTTCTGCTGCCTCCTCGTTGTCCTCTCGTCGCTCGCAGCTAGTGATGCGGATGTGCGATACAGAATATGGTTTCGGACTCTCGCGGTTTACGGCCTTATCTTTCTGGTTCTCACCAAATCGCGTTCCTCAATGCTTGGAGTCGCCGCGGGGCTTCTGGTCTACTACTTTATGACGCGATCGCTCACCGCTAAGGCACGGGCCGCAGCGGTAGTCTTCGTTTCAACGCTTTTACTCTATATCTCTGGGAACGTGGATTCAACAATCGCATATTTGTCCCGCAATGGTGAACAGGTAGAAGACCTAACGGGAAGGGTCCCAATGTGGGAGTTGGCGATGACTTATGTCAATCGCAGGCCGATGATCGGCTACGGTTATCACGATTTTTGGACCATTAAGAACGTAGACTACTTTTCGAATGAATTTCATTGGACGATAAGCGCAGCTCACAATAGTTACCTGGAGACGCTTTTGACCCTCGGCTATGTGGGTATGTGCCTACACGTCATGATCCTTGTGTTTGGAATCCTTCGAGGTGCTCGCCTCTTCAGGTTGGTTCACTCACCAATCTTTGCCGTGGCCGCGGCATTATGTGTCGTGTTTCTCGTGGTTGGATTTCTTGAGGCAGCAGTTCTCTGGAGCCCATCTTCATACGAACTTGGGATTATTGCGATCTTGTGGAGTCTATGTTTCGACAGACGTGATTCGTGCGCCAACCTGAAACCAGGCTTGTCTCCACCCAGGGAGTCCCAACGGAGTTTCGCGCAGGGGAGCAAATCGTGAGGCTCACTGTTATCATCCCCGTATTTAATGCGATGCCCTATCTCCCCCGCGCCATTGACTCAATACTTTCACAAACATACAGGCCATTTCAGCTCCTTGTTGTTGATGACAGCTCGACAGACGGATCGCTTGCATATCTGAAGACCTTAACCGACACGCGGCTGTCCTTAATTAGATGTGCAAAGCGCCGCGGCCAAGGAGCTGCTCGGAATGTCGCACTGGCTCAATGTGAAACTGAATACACTGCGTTTATGGACGCAGACGATATGTCTCTTCCCGAACGATTGGAGAAGCAGGTCAAGTTCTTAGAAGAAAACCGGGACATTGGTCTCCTTGGCACGAGGATTTCCTATGTGAGCGAATCGGGACACATGGGATTTTCCCCGCCGTTAGCGCTCACACATCACGACATACGTAATGATCTTATTAGGCAGCGGCATGCGCTGGTCAACGCAACTTTGATGTTTCGAACTGAGGTATTAAAGGCATCTGGCGGATTTCGAATTAACGGTGCTGGTGAGGATTGGGACTTTTTTCTGCGAATGACTGAACTTACTCGTGTGGCCAACTTAAACCAGGTTCTTTATCTGTATCGGGTCCACAGTCAAAGCACAAATCGAGTACAGGCTCGAAACATGTACCTGAGATATGCTCATGCATGCGAGTGCGCTCAGATTCGCTCCTCGGGTGGGATAGAATCGACATTCGATGAGTTCTGCATGCGGCGGCGAGAGCGCCCGCTTTTGTTGCGCTGGGTAGAGGAACTCGATAATCATGCATCGTCGCTTTACCGGAAAGGGTTGGAGCGCGTCCTTAATGAGAGCCCATTGACGGGCTATGGGCAATTATGTTTAGCAGCGGTTATCTCTCCGAAGCGATTAGCACAACGAACCCGACGAGCGATCCGAGCTGCAGCGACCAGAAGTGAGATGAGATAGATGATCGTCCAACAGGAATCCAAACGGCATCGTATAGTAGTTCTCTGTAATCCGAGCCTCCATACAAAGGCGACTGCTGCGGTATTAATAGGTGCCGGAGTCAACGTTGTCGGGATCGTTGCTGCCCGAGAAAGGGCTGGGGTGGAACGTGCCCGCAGCGCAATTAAGCGAAACGGCCTGGCAACATCCATGTCACGGGCTGCGTCTAGAGCGCTCTGTCACCTGTTGAACGGCAAGGAGGACAGGAGAGTCTATGACGAGCTTTTTGACAAGAGCAAGATCGAAGCATCAATAAGTTATGCGAAAGTCCCGTTTAAACTCTGTGCACGCTATGGCGAAGAGGAAGTGTGCGCGTGGATTAGAAGTTTGGATCCAGACATTCTTGTGGTTCACAGTGCTACAATTGTGCCCCGCGCTGTGAGGGAATTAGCGCGAACTGGCCTAGTAATTGGTGGGCACCCCGGCCTGACGCAGTTTTTTCGCGGTGGGAACTCTTCGTTCCGAGCAATTTACCAAAATCGACCAAAGGATGTTGGATGGACCGTCTTTCATGTCGACAAAGGAGTGGACACCGGCGATGTGATTACCCAAGGCAGGCTCGAGCTTGAGCCTGAGGATAGTTTTGTGACTCTTGATTGGCGGGCTATGCTGTGCATCGCTCGGGAGCAAGCGCGTTTAATTAATCAGTTCGATGACGGACAAGACATACCCCGAAGTTCATATGGACGAATAGACACTGCGACACTTAGCTGGCATCCCACCCTCCTAGAGTTTATTAGGTATCGCCTCCAGCAGCGAAAAGTCAGATAGCCATGGATCTTCGATCAAGCGCAATTTCCTTAGCTGACTGGATGACAGTCAAATCTGGCGCAGCACGCCTGCTGGCAACTTATTCTGGTCGAGGTGCTGCGCTCATGTTCCATAGGATTCATCCTTGCCCCGAGAGACATCTCTATCACGATAATTACTTCTCGGAATGTGGATTGATCGCTTTGCTCGAACATTGCCTTCGTTCTGGCGTGGATGTCGTCGATATTGATGAAGCACTGAGACGTTTGCGCGGAAATAGCCAAAGATATTTTGTTATCTTGACATTTGATGACGGATACCGGGACAACTATACGCGCCTACGTCCGATCATGAACAGATTTGGTCTTCCATTCACGGTATTCGTGTGCTCCTCAATCATTGAGCGTACTTTCGACTATTGGTGGGGCGGCCTCGTTGAACTTTTTAGATCGTGCGATGATGTCGATCTAGAACCGATGAATGTGAGTTTTAGGCTTCGCAATCAAAAGGAGCGGGAAACAGCACTTCACAGGGTGATTAAATGGGTCGACGAAGATGTCGCGACTCGCAGCGGTGAACTAAGGGCAACGTTTCGGCGCTACGGGGTATCACCGTCGGATCTGCTTGATCAGGATGCAATGACGAGGCGAGAAGTTCAGGGTCTTTCTGAAGATCCCTTGGCCACAATTGGGGGACATGGATTGAGCCATAGACCACTGGCCGCTCTAACAGAGACCGACGCAAAGCGAGAGATTGTCCTCAATCGCGAGCACCTTGAAAAGATTACGGGGCAACAGGTGACGCATTTTGCTTACCCATTTGGCGATCAGGCAGCCTGCAACTGGCGGGAAGCTGAATTGGTGCGGTCCGCTGGATACCGGACCGCATTCACGACTCGAATAGGGAATCTCTTTCCGCAGCATTCTACCGACCCCTACATGCTTCCACGTGGTGCTATGCACCCTCGTCGCGAAGAGACATATCATGCCGAGGCTCAGTTTGCTGGCGTTCATCGATTCCTTAAAAGTAGAGGTGGTGAACCGATCCATGCCGATACCTTGCCAAGAGACTCGGCACTTGCATCATGAATTAGTCAAATACTATCCTGCCGTCCAGTATGACTACAGTAGCAACTGAGCAGACTCTGGCAGGTGCTTCCGGCTGGATTTGACGGCTAGCTTCGCTGCACCCTCTGTCTCAGGGAAGCACGGAGGAACGATTGCATTAGACAACGCTTTTTCTTGATAGCGGGACATGGCTCCTTCTATTGGTAGGTGCGAATGAGAAATACGCAAAAGGTGATGATATTTCAGATCGGCAGCCTAGGGGACACCGTCATCGCGATGCCGTGTTATCGAGAGATCGTTCGCCGACATCCGACCGCGGACCTATATCTGCTAACCAACTTTCCGATAGCAACAAAGGCGGTTCCCTCAGAGACGATCCTCGCGCCTTGCAACCTGCTTGCTGGGTGCGTCGAATATCCCATGCCATTGCGGGGTGCAGCGAATATTGCGAGACTCTGGAAGCGGGTGCGCGAGCTGAGAATTGACATTCTCTACTATCTAGCGCCCGAGAAGAGCATTCTTAATGTGATTAGACACTACATCTTTTTCAAGATTTGTGGCGTCGGTGAGGTGCGAAGCGTGCCGTGGAGCCGGGACGCACGATTCCCGCGGGACATCGTTAGTGGAGTGTTGTGGGAGTCGGAAGGATCCCGGCTGTTGCGCAACCTGATATCTGGCCGCGAACCCGGTCCTCCCCCGCCCGAAGATCGTTCTCTTGAACTTACGGATGCGGAGAGATCGGCAGCCAGGCGATTGCTTGCGGAATCACCATCGATATCGAGATTCGTTACTATTTCCGTCGGAGGAAAGGTCCCCATCAATAACTGGGGTGACGACAACTGGGCGCGCGCACTCGCACAGATTAGCAGTGCGGATCCTACTCTGGGCGCAGTTTTCGTTGGGTCGGAGGATGAGAGAGCCCGGAACGAAGTCTTAGCGCAAACCTGGATCGGGCCAAGTTTAAACTCCTGCGGCCGATTGACACCTCGTGAGACGGCCGCTCTCATCGAGCAAGCATTACTGTTCATTGGGCATGATACAGGAACTTTGCACCTTGCGGCGGCAGTCGGTACTCGTGCGATCGGAATATTCAGTGCACGGAATGTGCCAGGAAAGTGGTATACGGACAGGAACAGTGATCGTTTCTTTTATCATCGGCCGCCTTGCTTCGGGTGTGAGCTGGTGAACGTCGAGAGTTGCCCGAATGATCTGGTCTGTATGAAGCATCACAAAGTTGAAGAGATCGTTGAAGCCGCTCTAGAAGCACTGTCGATTTCTCGAGCATACTCTTTCAAGTCTAGGAGGCAATCACACTCTAGGCCGGAAGAACGTCTCGAGGATTTGTCCTCGCGGAGGTGCTAGAACGTCTGCCAACACTATTGGAAATCGAGACGATACGATTTGCAGAGCTGGAACGCTTTGTACCATCCACTATTGTTGGATTACTCTTCTCCCAATTTGCGTACTCGGAGCGTTTAGGCATCCCATCGTCACCAATCCGGCAGGAAGGTTTACATTACATAGCCATTGCGGAAAAAGAGGGTCGTACGCCCTCGATGTGCTTGGCATTTGGTAACCATATGCAAGTGCCGCGGCATTCCGAGGAGTAAAATCTGCAATTACGCTCGCCATACATTCCGGAACGCTGGAGTAGATTGCGCAAGCTGGCTCTCCAGGAGGGACTGGGTTCGCAAGGCTGGGGTCAATGCCAAAATAATTGTTGGGTCCATATGAAAATCCGCCGCTGTTGAGGATCCCGTCATTTGTTCCGCTCGAGGAGTATCCCCAATTTTGGCTTATTAGGTCCGTGGAAGTGGGGCTTTCCTCCACCAAGAAGGCGTATTCAGGATTTGCTCCGCAGCCATTCTTCGAAGCGGTCATGGCCAGATTCATTAGTGCCTGACTCGTAAAAGTAGATTCAAACAACATCTCAGCGCACGGTCTACTTGCTTGGTTTTGATCGCCATTGTTCCCCCACATCGTGTTGTTGCGAACGTAAATCGAAGCGAAGGGGTTTTTCCCAAAGCTGTTGTAGTTGACCTCTAGCCCACTTCCCCCGTTGGCTAAGAGGATGTTGTTTTCTGCTACCGCTTGGGCGGCGTATGGAACCGGAAGGCCTCCTTGATCGCCATCAAAAGTGTCGAAAATTATCCCTTCTCCGTCGGTAGGTTTCCCATGCGCACAGGGATTAGCGTCGACGTTTCCCCACGAGAAGTTTCCCGCCACGTAGATATGAGTGCCTAGCGCGAGATCCGACTCTATTGGCTGATAGATGCTAATCCCGCTATAACAGTGAAGGCCGTTCTGGGCAGCATTATAGGCGGCGTTACCTATAAAGATAATGTAGTCAACACTCGCGGAATCTCCATTATTGAATGTAACAAAGCCGCCCTGCTGACAGCCGTTCGCCACATTGTTTGCAAATATAACGTGATGTATCTCTACTGGAGCATGGTAGTTCGGGGCCGCTCCAAAGCACCAATTGGCTTCACTATTTCTGGCCGAAACTTCCCATCCCTGTACACCCCAGTAGCTCTGATCGATATAGAAACCGGGTTGCCCGCTACTTGCATTGAGCTTGCACGAATCGAATGTAGCGCATTTGAGCCACGCAACGTTGTTCCCCCCTGCGCAGGATACTGTTCCCCAACTTCCTGTTTCGAAATTCCCTGAAGAGTAGGACCCGCTTGGCGCGGCAAGAATCACGTCACCGCAATTGACAGAGTGATTCGGCGAGAGCCAAGGTCGACCCGGTGACAAGCCATCGTTGGCGTCATTCCCACCAATAGCGGCGGGCGCGAGATAGTACGTTTTGCCAGGTGTGGGCACAATTGTTGCGCTGGCTGATGCAGACTTCGCTGGATCCGACACGCTTGCAACAGTAATTGTTACGGTTGCGGGAGATGGTGCCGTGGCAGGAGCAGTATAGAGTCCACTGGACGAGACTGTTCCGCAAGCTGCTCCAAAGCAGCCAGTTCCCGATGCAGTCCAAGTCACCGCAACGTTTGCTGTTCCCGTTATGGAAACCTCAAATTGTTGAACAGCTCCGGCAGCCATTGTCACGCTGGATGGAGTTACGGCTACCGCAATGGCAGGTGCCTTCGTGCCTGTACCGCTCAAGCCGATCACCGCGGTACCGTTGGTTGAAGAGGTGCTGGCGATACCCAGTTGACCTGTGACTGCACCGGGAGCGGCGGGATCGAAGATTATATTCAGTGTCGTCGCCTGGCTTGGGTTCAACGTGGCCGGGAATTGAGGACCTGAGACCGTGAAGCCCGCACCGGTCAGGGTCACTCCATCGATTGTTACGGGTACGGTCCCCGTGGAGCTCAAGGTCACAGATTGTGTCGCCGGCGTGTTGATCGCGATGTCGCCGAAAGCAACGCTGGTTGCATTGATACTAAGCGCAACGATCGCTGCATTTAACTGCAGTGTGAATTTCTTTGACAGGCCGCCTGCGCTCGCTGACATTGTCACCGCCTGAGGAGTTGGCACCGAAGATACATTTGCGGTGAATTTGGCACTTGTTGCGTTCGCCGGCACCGTCACATTGCCCGGTACCGTCACCGCGGACTTACTGCTCGACAGATTAACGCTTAAGCCGCCGCCCGGTGCCGCTGAGCTCAGAGTTACCGAGCAGAGATCCGTGCCCGCCCCAGTTATGGTTCCGCTACTGCAGGAAAAGGCGTTCAACGTCGTTGGACCTAGGTCTGCGGCGCCGGTGCCGCTCAAGCTGATCACTGGTGTTCCGGAAGTCGGTGAGTTGCTCGCGACCGTCAACTGCCCCGTCGCCACCCCCGCGGCGGCCGGATTGAATTGCACATGCAAAGTATAGGTTCCGTCGGCGCCTATCGTCACGGGA
Source organism: uncultured Acidobacteriaceae bacterium (assembly GCA_963798035.1). GTDB lineage: Bacteria > Acidobacteriota > Terriglobia > Terriglobales > Acidobacteriaceae > Telmatobacter. The sequence continues at coordinate 177,534 of CAWCRW010000003.1, forward strand.
AGGCTCACACCAACAAGAGAGAATGACTGTCCAACTACATTGAGTTGAGTAATCTCGACGGGTGCAGAACTTCCATTGAAGAGAGCGACGGTGGCACTGGCTGTTTCACCGACTGGCACAACGCCAAAGCTTAGGCTGTTGGGCTCGGAAAGAAGGCTTCGCGCATTCGCTCCGTTGATGACATAGGAGCTGCAACTGGACAAAGCACAGGCGAGAAGACAGGCCATGAATATTAATGCTGAGTTTAAATGAGCACGCATTTTGCCGTTTAACCAGAGTTAAGAACGGCTTCGAAGGGAAGGAGAAGAAACAGCGCGTGCAATCCTGGAATCTTAGCTTCACTTTTGCGTGTGGATACCGGTTTCAGCTGTTTCACTGCCCGAAGCTCTTTTTTAGGTTTATTCGGTATAGCGTAGCGCTGGATTGCCGGACACGGTAACCATAGAGGTTGAAATTCCATTACTTTCGTACAGAAGCACTTAATTGCTTTTGCGAATGCCTGCGAACGTTCCCAGCAAACAGTGCCAGGCGTCGATCTCGGAGAACTGAGGGACGACGGCATATATAAATGATTCAATTGGAGGTAGTTGCCTGGCAGAGCGACTAGACCTATTGCGCCTCTATTCCGGCCCCCTTTCAAAAGGACGTTGAACACACCGCCAAAAGAATCCAACCGAACCGGTCGGAAGGCAGACGTACTAAGGCCCTGGGGAGATCATCCTCAGGGCTTTTCTGTTTTCTGACAGCCGAAGTAATTCTGACCTGCACTAAGAATGACAACACTGCTTGACGGAGACGATAACGTAGACCATTTGTCGCATATTTGATTTGAACTTGGCCACCGAGAGCAGAATATTCTCAGTCGTCAGGAGCTCTCTGTTCGCGCTCCTCCCGGCCGCGCATCCAATCCAGCCGTGCCTGCGCTATGTCGCGAAGTCGATCGCGATTACTTCGTTTACGCCAATCTCTGGGACCTCAAGTTGAAGCACATTGCCCTCTCGCAGGGTACGGACTTCGGCTCCCGCAACGAGCAGCCGAGTGCGAACCACGTGGCGTCCGCCTGGAATCCGAATGCGAAGCTCTTGCCTCGAGAGAGGGATGATTTCGCGAATGGGGCCCTTCATCATCATAGGGTTAGTCAGATTGACGAGATGCACGGTCATGGAGTTTGTCTGCGTCCAAACGGCGATATCGAGGATACCTTTGCCCTCGACGGTGAACGGCGCAGGCTCATTGGTGACCCAGACGACGGCGTTACGCAGCAGCTTCGCATGGTCAACATTCAGAACTTCCCAAAAGGTTCGGTCCGCATCCCAGGGGAAATAGACAACTCTCCCTTTCCCGACGTGACGCAGAAACACTCCGGCATCTTGCGATGAATCCGCGCGAGGGAAGCACTCTTCCATGGGCAGGTCAGGATAGGTCGGTACGACTTGCAGCGGGGCATGGAGGCTTTTGCCTTCCGGTTTCACACGGACACGATGCACGCCGTGGATGATGCGGTCGGCATCTTCGAATCCCGCAAGGAGAGGATGGTAGTTGCCCGTCTCTGGATCCTTCTCGAGGGTCAGGTAGGAGTTCAGCATTGGGCCTTCTACCAAACCGGCATAAGATGCCCCAAAGAGAGATGCCAGGCCAAAGTCGGACCGCTGCGCTCCCCACTCATCGTAGAGAGAAGTTTCATAGGTGGCAACGAGGCCCCCGCCGTTTTCGGCAAAGTCGCGAAGCTGCGCACATTGAGTGTTGGAAAGCGCCGCGACATTAGGCAGGATCAGGGTGCGAAACTTCTGAAGATGTTCAGCATCGAGAAGGCGATCGTGCACCATGTCGAAGGGAATACGCGCCTCAATGAGCGCTTGATAGAAGCCCAAGAGCGCGTCTTCCACTTTCGGGGCCGCCTCGGTGCCGCCATAGAAAGCGGCTGTCTGCTGCGAGTAGACAAGTCCTACGCGCGCAAGCGAGTCCTCGTTGCGAAAGTATTTTTCGTTGGTGTGATGCCAGGTGAAGATCTCTTCCACTACTGGCAGCCAGCGCTTGTCGAAGGGCCGTGCGTTGAACTTCGTGAAACAGGGACGGAATCCCTGTGCAATGGAGTCGGCCACCCAGAGACGAATTTCATCGCTGTTCTGAACCGAATCCTTCCAGCGGTACTTATCTTCAAGACCAACACTGAAGATCCCGATCGCAGGCTTGTTGCCCATCGTCGATCGAAATTCCTTTGCGTTCTTACCGCTCATCCAGGGAGCCATGAGACCGGCGCGTCCTTGGCGATCAGCAAACATGACGGGAGCGAGCTCACCGATGGTTTTCATATCCAGCTCAGTGAGCGCGCCGCCTCCCGTGTTGGGGATGAAACTGGCGCCGGGATTGATCTCCTGAATTCGTGTGTCCCAAAGCCGCCACAGTTCGAAGAGGCGCTGTGCGTGCCAAACAATATATACGCGTCGAGCCTTATCCTGCGGATCTAGCGTCCGGGGTAAGTCGAGGCCGGAGAACTGATGAAAGTTGGCTCGGCAGTGTTCGCAGTAACACATTCCGGAGCCCGCCCAGCGGTTGGTAAAGATGCCGTCGACGCGGTACCTGCTCATGATCTCCTGGTGGACAGCAGTCATGAACTCGAAGTTGTACGGCCCCAGGGCACAGGTCAGCCAGAAATCCGGATCCGATGCATGGCGCCGCCTGTCGCCGTTTTCGTCGAGGGCAAGCCAATCGGGATGCGCTTCGAGGACATCGCGATGACAAGCATGCGGGTCGGTACGTCCCACAACATTCATCCCCATCGCGCGGCACCCCTTGACGATGTCGCCGAATGTGTCCCCATCGCCGAGCCACTTGCTGCGGTAATGCAATGGGATCTCGGTCGGATAAAACGCGACACAGCCACCCGCATTCAGAAGTGCGGCGTCGGCGTGGATACTCTTGAAGTAATCGAGCCAGAAGCCCTGATCGTAGTTGCCTGGATCGCTCTCAACGAAGCTCACCTGCGCCCAGCGCATCGGCCGATCGTACCAGCTTTGGCCCTCGGACGCAGGCTCAGCCGCGACGGTTCCATCCATGACTGCCATTGCGTTGGATTGTTCCTCAAATCCCACGAAGCAAGTTGCCGAGACGGCGGCAGTCCGCTTGAGGAATTCTCGTCTACTACTTCCCATCACGATCGCCTCCAAATTCGAAGAACTCAGCTGAGTGTATTCTCGCAAGAACCTCCGTCAGAGACTACATCACTCATTCCAGTTTGCGCGTTAAGTCAAGGCGAGCACGACCGCATCACGCGCAGGGATCAATCATTGAGTGCCGAATCAATAACATTCCTATGAAGAGATACCGATGGGAACATCTCTCAGCGCTCGCCCGGCGGCGCTTTTTTCTGTCTCGAGTGAACCATCATCGACGAAGCGTGCCAGACCACACAACGGTGAGAGAGCATGACGGAACCGCGTTCGCGGTCTCGCTCTTAGGACCACACAAGAGAACCCAAACGCGTAGTTCCGTTGCCGACGCTCAGCTAGCCTGGTAGGGAAGGAGAAAAGAAGCTTCACTGCGCGCATAAGCCCCCGCCCCGCACTTTACGCCGGAGGCCGAATCTGGATAATGTCGGCATAAAGCGCGTTCGGCAGATTGTGGAGACGCGTTTTCGCCGGGCTTAGGATGCGCCACTAGCTCGGGGCAACGGTTCGCTTCTCAGATCCAGGTTATTCAAGGAAGCAGGCCAGAAATCAGGATCATCCCCTTTCGTATCCCGATGGCCCTTCTCGTTGCGAACAATCACTGGCTGGCCATCCTTCACTGGGCGCCGGCCAAGTTGCTTCACCCATGCGGCCACGCCGGATTTTTGGCACTCATGCAAAATGGACTGCATCCATCCAATTTCCATTTCTCGCGCTGATGCCCCCGTTTCGCCACCAATGATTGCCCAATGGATACCATCCAAATTCAGCGCTCCAAGCCCCTCGAGGAGGGGTTCAAAACTAACGAACCGGACTTTCGCGGCAACCTTTCGAAGGGTGTCAATACGCTTCAGTCCCGAGAGCCGGTTCTCGCATGTGACGCCCATCCACACGTTGTTATATCCGTTGCCCCAATCGGACGGCAGAGACTTCCGGATGTTCTGCGGACGCTCCGTCAGGAGCAGCCAGTCCAAGTTCGGGGTTTTGCGAATCAGTTCCCATAGCTTTTCCCGTTGTCCCGCAGGCGCCTCGACGTCCGCCCAGTCGGCCATGGATGCGCAAAACACACGTGGACGTGCGTCCGCATTTGCCTCCGACTCATTCCATGCAATTGGCTGGAGCCACAGGTGATCCCCCATCACCTGCCGTTCGACCCCTGGTCCCCAGTGGTACTCCCTGGAATGTAGGTGGCGCCTGTCCAGAGATTCCGCGTAGCAGTGGTCGCATCCCGCAGATACTTTTGTACACCCGTGCCACGGGTTAAAAGTGTATTTGGCCCAATTGATCTTTGTTAGAGGCAATGTGTTTTCTCTTTCTCGTCGATAGATTCGCTAATCATGTGCGCTTCCGAAATGTATGGAATTCTCGAGTGCGCTCATATGAGACATCGTGCTTATTGGCATACGTGCCGAGCTATTTCAGACATTCCCATTTCGAAACTCAGGGATTCAGCTGCATCGGTACAGGAATCTCGTGCACTAGATTCCCAGATGCGATGCGGAGTTGTCGCTGAACAATTCAGCGCTGCAGATACAGCGGCACAACATCCCAAGGAACGATGGCCATTTCTTTGTTTTGGGGGATTCTCAAGAGATAAGAACCGGATTGCAACTCGGAACGCAGGCACTCTGCTGGCACCATGGCATACGGCGCTTTCCGTCCGGTCAAAATATGGGCGGCTCGATTTGGAGTGAGACTAATAGTCTTCGTTTTTCCAAAGCTTTTCCAATTCGTGTTCGTGCTGCTTGCAAGCTACGCAGCGGCAAGAGGGACTATGGCCTCGACACTCGTCCGGGGGATCCACGTCAATGAGCCACCGAAGCGCGATCAATGGAAGCTCTTCCAAATACACCCCCCATTGAAAGAGCTTCCAGAGACAGTACGCGAGCCTCCGCCTGGGTACGAACATTACAAAGCCAAAGCACAGGTTCGACATGAGGAAATCGAAATAGAAAGAAAAGGGAAGCTGCTTGAGAACGCGTATCAATATATAGGGGTCTTGTTCGTCCATGGGGATTCTCCTAAAGGTTGGGGCGTCCCGAAGGCGCGCGGCGGCTGAAGAATGAAAGGTTGAGCGTCGCGGCGCTCGAAAGGGCCACGGAGTCAGGAGGAATGTCGGTGCCCGGAGATGAAAAGCTGGCGGTGCAGGTTTGGTTTTAGGGGTTCAGGCTTTTTTTGTCATGCCGGCAGAACAGTTCAATGCCGCAACTCGCCCCGCCTTTTCCGATCGCGCTCACGTCCATGGCTTTTGACCATAGAGCAATTCAATTCTGTGCACATGGCAAGGTGGCGGGCAAATGGACCCTCGCTCGGTATCGGAGAACGAAACCTATGCCTTCTCACAACGAATCCTTGCTACATTATCCAGCGGTGCAGATCTCTCACAGAAACGTATATCGATGCATCGACACGCATCGATTGAGTGGCGGGCGAATATGTAGCAGAAATTGCGATGCGCACGATCACGATCGTTGATGTACGACCTCTCCTGGAGACACTCACCATTACCCGGGCAGACCGCCCGCCGGTACTCATGGGCGCGGCAGTCTGCTGTAGGGTATGGTGGCGCTGATCGGAAGTCCTTGTTTGTAGCTTGTGCCGTCACGCGCTACGGATGGACTAAGGTGGCGTGACAGTCTGTTGGCTCCAGGTCTGGCGGTGGCGGAAGAATCCGGTCTGCCAGTGGGCGCACGCAACGCCACAGCTCGATGACGGAAGCAACAACCAATACCTCGTGAAACTCGCGGCTCGTCCATCCTGACGGCTCATGCGTCACATCAATCCCGATGTGGTTGAGCCCTGCCGGGCTGGATTGATTCGGCGCACGCTGAAAGACAATCGTCGTTTCAGGGTGAGGTCGAAGCTCGTGAATCCAACGTGTCAAGTCGGGCTCTTGGCCTTGTACCGTGAAGCCCACAATCTTCGGGGTCAGCCAGGGGAGCTTAAGGAGATCCACGAGGCGGAGGAGTCTCCGTCCAAATGCGGCGTTGCCGTATGCGGTCAGCACAATCCGCATGCGCGCGATTACGCCGTAACAATACCGGGGAGCGACGGAGCGCACCAGGCAGGGGTTCGACTGCGCGAGTCCGAGCAAGGCACCGCTCAGTTCGATTGCGCGCTCGCGGCGAACGCCGGTCAGGCGCAACGATGGCAGCCATTGGTCAGTGGTGGGCGACTCCTCAAATTCGAATCCGGCCGCTTTCTCCCTCAGCGCGCGAATCTGATCGGCGATGTGGCGCCCCATGGCGGGCAAGACCTGAAACTCGGAGCAATCTTGCGCGTCCCGGATGTGGCGAAGGATATAGCCGGTGTAGCGCTCGAACCAGCCGCGATCGTCCAGCCTGGCGAAATCGAGGGGTTGAATTTCCTCCGCAAGGGAGGGGTCATCGGTGAATGGGGCACGATTGGCGGGACGCCGCCCTTTGTTCCCCCGCGACTGCGCCGTCTCTGGTTGATCATTTCCTCCGGTCATATGGATTCCTTTCCTTTCACTGTTGATGCCCATCGCGATTCGAGTTTGATCCACCCGGATCGCAATCAGCGGTATGACTTCCGAACGTCTTTCTTGAGTTGCGTGGTCTTCACACAATGCCCATCCGTGCGAGTCTCCCCGGCGACTGGCTGAGTTCTTTCACTGCGATCCGGTACCGATCGCGCAGCGCCGACCCAATGCATGCATCCCTCCGGCCGCACATGGCCGGCAAACGTTGTTCGCGCGGGCGCGGACTGCGCCGACGTTTCGAACTCCGAGGCAGACCGCGCACCTTGCGATTTGTTCGAGCGGCTCGATGGCCGCACCTCAACTGAGCGAGGCATGCGGTTAGACTCCGTCAAGTTTCAAGAGCAGCTTGACAGCCGGGCCAGTAAGCGCGACCCACTTGTTGAGGGTCGCAAGGTCAACAACAGTCCGGATCAGACTGCCATCCGGAGTGAAAGAAACGGAATCGACCGCTGAAAGAATGCGACGACGGGCATCGAGCTCAAATTCAAAATCGATCCAAGCCATGGCCGCAAATTCCTTCCCCGTATAAAATTTCTCGCGGACCTGACGCAGGATCGCGGGAAGGACGCGGGGAAGGGGTGAGTCGTACTTTGCGCGATGCACGATCGCGCAGGAGATCTGGTTGCCCTCACGGAGCGGGGCGAGCGCAAAGTATGCGCCTCCCGGGAAAGGCTTGCCGAAGAAGTGGATGAGGTTGACCCGTTCAAATTCGACGGGAGCCGACGGTGGTTTCGCGATCACGGCGTTCATTCTGCCTCCTTTGTGCCGGTGCCGCTTTTTGGTTCCTGGTTGTCGGTAGCCCCGTTTGAGGCCGCCGGGTTTGATGGGGTCGGGTTGCGCTCTTGGCCACGCGCAAAGCGATCGAGCTCAGTCACGTGGATAAGCACCATCCCGTCGATGCGCCGGACCGCGATCTTCCCCTTGCGGATCAGATCGCCCAGCTTGCTTAGCGACATTCCGCCGAGAAGCTCAGCGGACTCATTGCGGTTGTAAAGAAGACGGAAAGGAAACTTCTTAATCTCGTTCATTTGATCCTTTCTGACTCAAATTTAGAAACTTGTTTCTAGAAATTAGCCTATTGAAAAAAGTCTCTTCGCAAAATGCCTACGAGGACAGTTTCTTCGCCGGGGGTCGTCAGCCATGGGTACTCGATGGGTACTCTCAGTCGCCGCGCTGGACTCCCGGACCGGACCGCACGTCTTTCGCGTCTCATCCCCATCTGCAATGTTTTTCCGGAGGCTCTCTATGAATTCGAACGAAGTCCATCTCTCCGCACAACATTCAAACTTTGACGGTCTCATCGAACGGGTGCAGAGCCTGGTCATGGCCGCAAAAAGCAAATCGACCAGGAAAAACTACCGGTCCTGTCTTCAGGACTTCGAGCTTTTCTGCGCCTCGCATCAGCTTCCCTTTCTCCCTTCCACCCCGGAGACGGTCGCGATTTATATCGCGCAGTGCTCAACCCGCTTGAGCCTGTCCAGCATCGTGCTGCGATTGAGCGCCATCACTGCGGCGCATAAAGCCGCGGGGTTTGCCGAATCCCCGGCCTCGCCGCATCATTTCATCGTGGGCGAAACATTGAAGGGCCTGCGCCGCACGATCGGCGTTGCCACGAAAGGCAAGGCGCCTCTGCTGGCCGGCGATATCCGAAGACTCCTTGCGGCGTGCCCCAACGGGCTCCTCGGAGCCCGGGATCAGGCTTTGCTTCTGGTCGGATACGCGGGAGCCTTTCGCCGCTCGGAGCTCTCCCAAATCGACCGCGGGCACGTATCTATATATAAGGATGGGATGGTGGTGGTCTTGCCGCGCAGTAAGGCCGACCAGGAGGGCGAAGGGCGCGAAGTTGCGATTCCCCGCGGGCGACACCCCGAAACCTGTGCCGTGCGCGCGGTCGAGTCGTGGCTCGATCGCGCCCGCATCACATCGGGACCTGTGTTCCGCAGCGTCGACCGGCATGGCCGCGTCTCAAAGCACGGCCTGAACAGCGATTCGATCGCGCGTATTTTGAAACGCGCCGCAGGACGCGCTGGATTTCAAACCGCAGAAATCGAAGAGGTCGCCGGCCACAGCCTGCGCGCAGGCTACGTGACCCAGGCATTACTCACCAACAAAATCCCGGAAGCGGCCATTCTGCTCCAGACCGGTCACAAGTCCTCGGCGACATTACGGCGCTATCACCGGCCGCCAAGGTTTACCCCGGGGGCGGGAGCGGATCTGGGACTTTGAGCGAGGAGCAGCATCGAGGACCTTGAGAACGGTCGGGACGTGATTCGGATCACCTGAGGTCCGGCAATATCACTTGTCGGACCTCAGAACAGGTTCATTCCATTCTGGACAATGTCAGTCCAGAATATGTGTGCGGTTCATTCCGGACGATACCAGTCCAGAATATGGATGTAGTGCTCGATCGACGTGGCCGCCGAGCCATGCCCGGCTAACAAGGCCAGCGCCTGAAAATCCGAGCCGCCTGTCCTCTCGCCGCCGAACAGTTCCTTCCGAAAATGGGCACTGTCCGCAATGAATTCGAGCGTTTCCGGATGCCCGCGAAGCGCGATTTGGGCAACCTTGCCGAGCGCAGGAGTAAGTCGGAGCGCGCAGATATTCAGGAACGAATGGCGCAGCAAATGGGTGTGATAATCCTTCACGATCGCCTCCCACCTCCCCTTCCCCCGGAACACGTCGTTCAGCTGGCCGATCACCTGTCCGAATTCTCCGGGCTTCCCTTCCTTGCGCACCCCGGCAAACAGCAGAGCCTCTGGCCCTCCGCGCTCTCGCGCCTCGGCCACGAAATCCATCAACTCATTCAGTTCCCATTCGTGCATCAGAGCCCGGAGCGGCAGGTCGCGCCGCGCATTCGAAGTTTTCAGCCCGCGCAGAAACCATGGCCGCACGTGCAGATGGACATTACTGTCGCAGGCGGACCGGCCCTTGAGCAGATCATCAAAATCGCAGACGCGCAGATAGGCAGCCTCCGCCCGGCGCAGACCGCAGCGAAACCCCAGGATCAGCGCAGCCCTGCAGGCAGAATTCAATCGCACCTTCTGATGGTCCGCGTGTATCCCCTTGAACCAGTCGAGGGCCTCTCGATACTCGTCGCAGGTGATGAAGGCCGCCTCGACCCTGACCAGCCCGGCCGGAGGAACCATCGACTTCACGCGTTTCCCATCCTCCCGGGGATGATTCAGATATTGGACAAAGGTGCGCAGCGCCTCGAGCAATGGACAGGAATAGCCCGCCCGATCCCGTTCCTCGCCTCGGGAATACGATTTGCGATGGTAAAACGCATCGTGATCGAGCACCTGCTCGACGACATCTTCCCACGCATCCTGATCGACGCCCGAGGGATCATCCCCGTCCCTGAATCGAGGCAGGAGGCGGTTGACGATCAGGAACACGTAGCGTTGGATCGTCGATGCGCTGAAGTCCTTGCCTGCGAGATAAAGCGCATATTCGCCCATGCGCCTGCCGCAGATCTCGCTTGTCTTGGCGAGCGCCTGCAATCGGGGCCGGTCGATGCCCGTCTTTTTCACCGCGGCGCGTAGCTCGACCATCCAAGCCGGATCGCAGCCATCGTCTTCCCCGCCCCCATCTTCTTCCTCTGCTCTCTCCTCTCCCTCATTCGGCTCTTCCAATTTCTTCTTGCGCGCGGACACCTTTTCAGCCTTCGGGAAAGCGGGAACCTTAGAATACCTGCCGATCCGCTCGAGCACGCTCAGCTTCAGCGCGTGAGAAACAATCAGGCCACTGCGGTGAGCAAGGATCGAAGTCGGCATACGCGTGATCGCAACCTGGCAGGCAGCCTCGATCAGCTCCTTCAACTTCAGAGATTGAGTTTGAGGGTCGGGCAAAACAATTCCGCTCTCGATTTGGGACAGCATGGTCGCGAGCTTCTCTCGACCCAACACGGCCAATTCGTCCAGATATGCCTGGGAAGACTTGTCATCGCGCAGCTTCCGGAGGAGCCCGGCCGCCCTTCCGCCCACAATCATCAAGCGCTCCATCGCGTACTCTTCCCGGCCTCTCGTGATCGCAACCGGTATACCCACGAGGCGCTCCATCTTGACCACGCGATTCGCGCGGATCGATTCCAGCACGGGCAGAATCGTATCCGGATCGAGGATCCCGAAATCGAGAATCGCTGCCACTAGAAACTCGGCAACGCGGGTGGCCGGCGAATCTCCAGATCCGGCGGGCTCCTTTCTTTTCGCTGTCCGGCGATCGAGCCACGTCGAAGCCTCGTCGAAGATCTCGGTGGGCTCGGAGAATCCTCCGTGCAGAACATTTTTGTACTTCGGGTACTGATACGCCACGCTGTGCGACGGCGCTGTGATTCTGCTCGGATCGAGAGCCGCAATTTTCACGTGCACCAGATCGAGCAGCCTGTCGAGCCGGACCGCGCGTGGCGCATTCGTAAGAATCGCCTTTTCGATTGCGTCAATGTCGGCGTTCGAAAATGAGCCGGGAGTTCCCTCCACGAGCCGTCGAGCCGCTTCGCTCGTCTTTGAGATCGACTGAATGATTTCCTCGTGCGAGCTCATATCCTCTCCTCACCGGGAACCCACGTAAAACCCAGATTGAGGAGGATAGGGGGGACGAGCTCTTTCAGACGTTTGAGATAAACCTGCCAGTCAAAACTGGAAAAGGGCGACCACGGTTCGCGGCCTCCCCACCAGTGCCCCATATACGCTTCGGCCTGTTCGTGCGTTAGACCGGGATCGACTACTTCCGCCAGACGGGGAGCGCGAAGCAGATTGCGCATCACCTTGCGATGCACGTTCGCCTCAAAGGGAAACACGGCTTGGAGCTGGTCCTCGATGTCGGAGGGAGTGATGCCAAGGATTCTGTTCTCCGGAGAAAGAAGCCAGAGCGGAGAATCTTCCGGAAATTTCGCGTCCTTCATGCGCTCGCGAATCTTTGCCAGCTTCCCCTCGATGGCTGCCATGTGCTTCAGCAGGCGCTCATCGGCCCAGATCATCCGCGTCTTGTGATGGTCCTCAAAATCCTTGTCGCTCAGCAGGCCGATGCCGGACCGCGCAAATCCCTTCAAGTCCTGGTAGGAATCGCGGATGGCCCGGGTTGCGAACATATAGAACTGGTGCCAGACGGCGTAAAGTACCGCGCGGTTCAATTGATCCCGATCGGCCACCGGATCGAAGGCGTTCGGCTTCAGCGCGAAGAACGCCTGGCTCGCTTCCCTCAACTCCTTTACGACATCCTGCACAATGGAGAGCTTCGGAAACCCGCGGGCGCCCATGATCTTTTCTCCTTCGGATGCAGAAATCGGATCCTCCCCGTCCGGGCTGCCGTCATAGACTCCCCAGAGCTTCCGCGAGCTCTCGCGAAAAAGCTCGTTCGCTTCCCCGAAAGAAAGCACCGCGTAATGTATTTCGACCGAAGCAGCATGGACGGGCACACCCATCAGGAGGCATGTGTGCGCCAGCTCTCCGCCGGTCAGCTCGTCGAGAATCCCCCATCGCAGTTGCGCCAGCTTTCTCGCGGTACAGGTTTCAGATGTGTCATGGAGCGCGATCCAATCGTTCAACTTCCGGGCGTAATCGATTTCGGAGCGAAACAGCTTGCCCGAGCGAATTCGTGACCGCCGGCAATAGGTTTCGATCAGGTCGGTCACCAGGCGGGACGCCTTGTAACGCAGATAGGTGGCGCGCGGAATCGACTTATCGACCGGCTCCTCGAATCTCGACCTATATTCCGGCTCGGCGGGCTTCCAATACCAGGTGCCATACCTTTGTGGCCTTCTCGGACGTGCGTATGCGAAAACCCGGTCCGGGTGTGGATCAATCATCAGCTCAAGAACGTCCTCCACCTTGCGTCCTGTCTCGATCACGACTGCGGCAAGGACGGCGATCTCGAGATCACGCGCCGGGATCGACGAGGCGAGCACCGGCAGGATTCGCCGTTGAAATTCCTCGAGACGCATCCGGTCAGAACTCCACGGAAAGAGCCGGCGGTTGATTTCGTAACTGCGCGCCCCGGATCGCGCAGTTTCGGTCGCTTGTTTTGCAGTCCCGGCTCCCATCACAGCCGTCCGGATCACGGTCTTCCCTCCCGAGGACTCAAGCGGATGGAGACCATGACGCACCGCCTCGGCTTCCAGTTCTGAGCGCTCGAAGATGGCTTCCTGGCCGGGGGTCCCCGCCTCTGACTCGAGCGGGACTCCCCTGAACCAGCTGCCGTAATCGACGAACTCCGTGAAGCTCGGCTGGAAATGCCGCCGTTCTCCGGGAATATGTGTTCCGCCCTTCCGCGCCCGGTAGTCACGGCAGCAATAGTTGAAGACGACCTTGAAATGACTCTGATACCCCTCGCCCAGAGGGACCTTTTCCGTTATCGATTTGAGGAGCTCGCGGAAGAACGGCGGCCGCTGAGAGGGTTCGAGAAACTTCACCAGGTCCTCAAAAGCGCCATCGGAGAGATTGCGCAGTTTTTTGGCGGGGGAGTCCGATTCCTTTACCTGTCGCAGGGACGGATCGCGCGCGTCCGTCAAAACCTGGTAGGGATCGAGACCCTTCTCATCCGCTTCTCTCCTCGCCTCCCGCCAGCGGGCATGAAGAATTTGCAGCCGCAGGGAACCATAGTCGAGACGACGAGCATCCATTCTCTGATCCGCGCAAAGCATGGCGTAAAGCGGATGCTGTTCGATCCAACCGTACATGGGATTGCGCGAACGCGGGCCTTTAACCGTCTTACCCGTTGGAGGCTTCGGGCAAAAGTGGTCGCTTGCCCGCTCAAGTTCTCGACGATTGTCGAGCACCACGTCGACCAGCCGGTCCCAACCCTGAAATGGATCGACGTCTTTCCAGAACGGCATCTTCTCAAAGAGCTCGTGGAGACGGATGCAGACGGGGATCAGGCAGCGTCCGTTGGATGGACCCTCCGTCACTGCGAGAAACTTCTCGAAAGTGGATTCGAGCCCCGTCTGATTGAGGAGCGTATATAAGGCCAAGGCATCTGGCTCAGGCAATTTCGTTTGGGATCGCTTCTTCATCTTCCTGCTCTGCGACTTCTACTGCGCGAAAAATGCTTCTTTCTAAGTGCGACGTGAGTCAGATCACATGTCTGAGGCCTCACGTGCTGCGTGGTCTCGAATTGCTCTATCGGCCACGAGAGCGCAGAGCTTTAGTCGAGAGATGGATTCTTCTTTAATTTTTTCTTGAACACTAGAACTTGGATCCCGGCCCCCTGTGCGTTCGGAAACTCATCGTGTTATCTGGACAACAATTGTCCAAATTGCGATCACGAGAATCTCAGCCGGCCTCCACGATTTGCTTCCCGATTAGGACTACGGTCATTCGCGAGACGGACTTTAATCTGACCCTCTTTTGCAATTGTCGTGGCGTCTGCAGTAGCGGGAATCGATTGAAACAATTCTCGCTGGCGTCCTCTCTATATACATGGTGAAGCGGCGCAAGTGAGGTGGCTGCCTCAACTCACCGTATCCTTCCATCCGTCCGGCTTGAATCGCCTCAACCGACGCTTCCTTCCCAATCTCAATTTATCGGGTAGGAGGCGGGATTACTCCCGCCGTCCTCCCACACCACGCGGACGTGCCGTTCGGCATCCGGCGGTTCATGAAACAGACTGGAAGCGTCGTTGTGTATCCAGCAACGAAACCAGCCCCATGCGGTCGAACCAGTTCTTGGGGTAGGCTTGGTTCATATGCGAGGCACCGCCGTTCCACCATGGGCCTCGCCCATTGGTGGCCGACTTCCACGCCCGAACCTTATCTATCCCAGCCTTCATCAGATTTCGCGCTCGTGTATAGACACGCTTCCATTGCCGCCATAGCAGAGTCCGCAGTTTGTGCCGCAGCCAGCCATCGAGTTCCTCCAACACGTTCTTTACTTCGGTGAGTCGGAAGTAGGCCAGCCAGCCCCTCAGGACGGGATTAAGCCCCTTGATGACTTGCTGCATGCTCTGCCCGCGGCCCCGCCGTAGCGCGAGACGGATCTTCTCCCTCAGGCGCTCACGACTCTGCGATGCGATCTTGAGCTTCGGTTTCCTGTGCCACGTCATGCTGTAGCCCAGGAACTTCCGCTCCCACGGTCGCGCCACTGCGCTCTTGGCCGCATTGACCTTCAACCTCAGCCTTTGCTCCAGAAACGCCGTGATCGATTGCCTGACCCTCTGTCCTGCCCGATCGCTTTGGACATAGATGTTGCAGTCGTCGGCGTATCGGCAGAAACGATGACCCCGTCGTTCCAGTTCGCGATCCAGATCGTCCAGCAGGATATTCGATAACAACGGGGAAAGAGGACTGCCCTGCGGCGTCCCTTCGCTCCGTGCATTCGCTACCCCACCTTCCATCAGTCCCGCTTCCAGATAGCGCCGGATCAGTTTCAACACACCGGGGTCTTTCACCTTGCGTCCCACTCGCGCCATAAGCACATCATGGTTCACTCGGTCGAAAAATTTCTCCAAGTCGAGGTCTACGGTCCATCGCCGACCCTCGGCAACATACCCTCGTGCGGCATTCACCGCCTGATGGGCGTTGCGTCCGGGACGAAAACCGTAGCTCGACTCCGAGAACCCGGGATCGAACAGAGGTTGCAGTATCTGATGAAGTGCCTGTTGGATCAGCCGATCCAGCGCACAAGGAATGCCCAGGATGCGTACCCCGCCTTGCGGCTTCGGTATCTCCACCCTGCGCACTGCCTGAGGCATGTATTCGCCCACCAACAGAGACTGCTTGATTTTCGGCCAGTGCGCCACAAGCCAGGGTTTCAACTCCAGAACCGTGAGCCCATCGACTCCCGGCGCTCCTTTGTTTTCCACCACCCGCTGGTAGGCACACAGCATGTTGCTGCGTTCCAGCGCAGCTTCCAAAAGTCCCTGCGCTGCTTCCGGTTTCGTTTCTCCACCAGTCGCCGTACGAGTCTCAGCACCAGACACGATCCTCGACAGGTTCCGCCCGTCTACCTCCGCGCCGGCCTTACTTGCGTAAGCTTCTGCTTCGTTGACTCGCATCGAGATCTGCTGTCCTACTCCCGTGTTTCACGTTTGGCCCTTCACTCCGCTCTCGCGAAGCTAATATGGCCGCTGCTGACTTCTGGTGGTTCATCCCAACGCCTCACGACGCCGGTAGCCCTGAGGCAAACCACCAGATCTCCCCGGGTATTACGCACTCACCTTCACGCTTATCTCTGTCGGATATACGCCGCAGCGTCCGTGCAAGTATCGGGCTTTGCATCCATTGGCCTGCTCACCCCACTGCGTCGCCTCTATCCGCTGGCTGTTCGTCAGAGCAGCGCTTTGCCTCCAGCTTCCTCCGGATCCCACCTCGCGATGAACACCCTTGCTGTTCGGCTAACACTTCCCCTTGCCGGGTGTGTAGAGGACTTACACCTCCTAGTGAGTGCGCCCTGCCGGGCGCACCAATTGAACCCCTGCCGGCCATGCGCCGGCAGCGGGACACCCATGTCCTCAAGGAGGATTTTTGCGCCCAATAAAGCCACCCATCCGCGATGTTGCCACATGTCCTGCCTGTCATCTTTGTCAGTTTGTCGCCGAGAAATGCCGCCGCTGCGGGCGCTCGCTTCGCATCATTTATTTCGAAGCCCCGGTGCCGCAAGTCCCGGCTCAGCCTCGCGAAAGTCGTGAAGCTTTGACGCGCGGTCTCGCCGGAAAGCTGATACGCGATTTGCGCCGAATCAACGGAAAGACTCAGGCCTCGCTTGCTCGCTCACTCGAGACACATCGGACACACATTTGCCGTGCCGAGAGATGCCGAATCTCGCTATCTTTGTCGACGACCCTTCGAGCTCTTGGAATTCTGGGCATCGACAAGATTTACCTTCGGTTTCGGCAACCATAGCCATATTGCTTCCTCGATACGCCGGCGAATGCCCTGCACAACTGTGCCGGGGCGAGCACTTTCCTAAAGGCATCTGATTCCCTTCCTCGGTCCGTAGCATGCCATGATCGATTTGTACCGTTGATCAAAATGGCAGCGCAGACAGGAATCAGTATGGGGATCAAGGAACTCAGACGATCGAAAGAAGCAGAAGAAGGGAGTGACGACCGTTGCCCTCAATCGGGGTGTGACTCGGACGGCTTCCCCACCGCTAAGGAATTTAACGCCGCGATCGCTGAGGCAAACGAAAGCATTGACCCGGATAACTTTGACGATGACTTTGAGCTTTTGGAGGACGAAGAGAGCGAAGACTTGGAGGACGAGACACTTCCGGAAATGGATACCATCCGTCACAACCTGGGCGTCTGACCGCGACAATCATGGTCCCGTCCTGCACCCGATACATCCCGCAACGAATCGAAAAGCTGGATGAGGATCTTGTCTGAATTGCGATCTCCAGACCAGGCACCTGTGTAGTTCGGATAATCTGTGCCCTCGTAGCGCATCAGATGAAAGCTCACTTGACCACGGGGTGTATCTATATAGAGAACCCTCTCTGCATGATCGTCAGTGCCCACGCCGTATACCCACCCCTCGCGCCGTGCTCTATAAACAAGAATGCGAACGAGGCGATTCTTAACCGGGGCAATGAGCCGACGCAAGACTCCTTTAGGATTACAATATCCCTCGCCCTCAGACCAAAGACCGTAGAATTCCCTGATATATTCGCCATCGATTCTCCCGCGCCGATCAGCAAAATCCACGTATTTCAAAACCTCGGCGACCGTGAATGTGCGCCAGCCGTCCGAAAGGGGATGAATGCAACCTATCCGGCAGAACCCGCCTCTCACGATCGAGACTAGCCTCTTGCGCTCTGCTTCTTCAGCTTCATGTTTCGCCTTAAGCTCCGCCGAGAGTGCTGCGAAGTGTGCCTCGGCAGCAATGCGGGTCGCCTCTCGCTTCGCTAAGAGCAAGACAATGGTTGCATCCAGATCATCGACTGAAACCTGCAGGTACTTCGCCGCGGCCTTGCGCCAATCAGGTGACTTCTCCGCCTCCAACACCTGAGGCAGGCTGTACTCGTATTCGGTGTATTCACCGTAGAAACCTCTTCGCTGTTGCTAATATTCAACAGTTAAGAACTTTTCCACGCGACCGGCGGTCCATCCAGGTCGATTGCATACGTGAGACTTGTTCATTTGAGGTACCCCAGCATTGGGCATGACCTAGCAGGATCAGCAAGAAATCCAGGATTCTCTACATACGCGAAGCGATGGGATGAGCGGTCTCGTCTCTTCTGGTGGCGGCGGGGTTGAAATCTGACAAGTGCACCCATTTCTAACCCCATGGTTCCGTTTTTTCGTCCGTTGGCATGATCGAGAATGGTGCTTGACAGGATGTCCATCGAACCCCGAATGCACGTTCAATAGATCCGAACGGAGCGAATCAACTGATCGGGGCTTTGGCACGTTGCTGCAGAATGCATCGACACTCTTCTTATCGAAGCCCCAAAAGCCCTTCATGGCCAGCGTAAGCAAGACGCAGACGGGGCCGAGGTGACGGCTATCACGAGCTTCTCACAAAAGTAATCGGATCTGGAAAGCAGTTCAGATCCGCTCTTTAGCTGCTCATCCTGTCCGATGGCCTTCGATGCCCTGCTCTTCTTCTTTCTCTTTCGACATAAAAAAGGGAGCAGGCTTTAGAACGCCTGCTCCCGTCACAGAAAGGATAAAAATGGTTTATGCAGTAACTGTCTATCACGTACGAAGCGCCGATGTTTGCGCACTGACCGATGCGTTCGGCGAGTCCGGAAAATGGCGCGAATTGCACCGGGGCCTTCCCGGCTATGTCCACTCCGATCTGCTCGTACACACGGATTTTCCAACCGTGCACCTGTTGCTCGAGTTCTGGCAGTCCGTGAAGGACCGCGAGAGCGCGGAGCAAAATGCGACCTTGCGCGCATTCACGCTGTCGCTACGGACGATCGCCATTTCACATTTGAGTCTGGGTGTCTTCAGTTTTCGGGCACGAACGGATCTCAAAGCCTGCTGCGGCATGTTCCAGGACCTCCCCTCCCGGGTCTCCGACCTAAGCAACGTCGTCGAGAATGTCCCGACATCACCACTCGCCAATTCGTAGTTCCTCTTCCTTCTCCAATCCGGCCCCAGTTCTCAAACGAACATTGCTCTGCATTCCGCACGCTCGCGTCGCGCGCGGAGATTGGCTGGCGCAGGATTGCGAACATTTGCGCGACGACGGGGATGACATGGGACCCCAATCGTCTTCTTACGAACTTTTTCTACTTCTTGAAAATTAGGAGGCACTTTGCCTATTTATCTTGAATTACGCAACGGGCACGCGAGCATTGGAAACATTCCCGAATATCAGGGAAATCTTGGCCCGGTTCTCGGGCCTTTTCTCGGCGTGCGCATCTGGCGGGATGAAATCCGCTTAATTACAACAGGACCCGAGGTCGCATTGCAGCGAGTCGCCGACTGGGTCCTCTACGACAGTATGTATTTTGCCGAAGTCGAAATCATCTCCGTGGACCAGGTAGGGCCGCGTCGCAAACTCCGATTGCCGTCTTTGACCCGCAGCTCACCGCGATCCCGGGAGGCTCTTGTCCACGCCAGAATTGAAGCCCAGCGCGGGACGCCACCCTGTTCCATGCGTCTGGAATGGCAGCGATGCCTCGCTTCGAACGGCGTCAAGGGGAACGGGAAGGCAAGGAAGCAAAGAAGCCGAGGAATCGGTTCCGGTTTTTGTGTTTCTCCTACAAACGCATGCACCGCGACGGAATTGTGAGTTTACGGGACGATATGCGTCTATGTGCGCTCTATGCGATGTCGCATTATGTATCAATGATTGCTTATGAGAAGGGGAACGGACTTGCTTTTCTGCGGGGGGCTCGCGTGAATGAGCGGATCTTTTGAATCAACCGGCGAAGTTCAATGTAATCCTTGCCGGAGCGTAAAGCCACGATTCTCTCCCGATTTTGATTTTCCCCACAAACTCGCCGCATATAATCGAGTACGGCATCCATTGTCTGCTGCGATTCCCTGTTTCGTCCTGATGTCGCAGCCGGCTGGCAAAACATCCGACCAGGTCGGGCGTTCAAAATATCGCCATCGTTCTAGATGACGCAAAAGCCAAGGCCACGCAACAGCTCACAAACAGCATCCAATCCCCCTGGAGAAGTAATAATGAAAGCTGTCTCCCGTCTCACGCTATTGCGTATATTGGCTCTCAGCTGCACAGTGGCCGTTTTTGGCTGCCGCAATCAACAAACCGAAACGACCCAACCAACAACCGGCCAGACCGATCAGCAGCCGGCAGATGCTGCGAACGATCCCTCGACGGCTAATCTCGCACCTGTGGCTGACACGACCACCGCTTCCAACTCCTCCGCCCCCTCAAGCTCGAACTATTCTGAGCAGGCGCCGCCGAGTAATTCGGACCAGGATGCGCGCCAATACTCCGATCAGGACTACGACTCTCCTGACGAGTCAGTCTATGGCGTCCAGCCTGAATACGAGGCGCCGCAGCCTCCTCCGCCGTTGCCGACCTATGATCAGCCGCCTGCTCCTGGCGATGGATATGAGTGGACCCCGGGCTACTGGTCGTGGGCTTCCTCAGGCTACTACTGGGTGCCCGGCGTGTGGGTGCAGGCTCCCTATAGCGGCGCGTTGTGGACGCCGGGTTATTGGGGCTATTCGCACAATCACTACGTGCTCTTCCACGGCTACTGGGGCAGGCACATTGGGTTCTATGGCGGAATCAACTATGGATACGGCTATGTGGGCGTGGGCTACCAAGGCGGCTACTGGAACCGAGGTGTCTTCAACTACAACCGCGCGGTCAACAACGTCAACGTCAATGTTGTGCACAACGTATATGAGCGCAATGTGATTATCAACAACACCACGATCATCAATAACCGTACGACCATCATCAATAACACCCGGGTAAGTTATAACGGCGGGAGCGGAGGAATTCAGGCGCACCCGCGGCCGGCGGAGCTGGCCGCGCTGGCCGAGCCGCATGCTCCTCCCATGCGTACACAATTGGCCGTGCAGCAGGCCGCAAGCAACAACCGTGCACAATTCGCCTCATTCAATCACGGCAGACCATCCCTGGTGGCGCAGGCACAGCCCATCGTTGCCGAACACGATATGCGCCCCGTACCCGCATCAGGCATTCATAATCTGCCTCAGTCGGCGCGGCCCATGCCAGTCAACCGGGTGCCTGCGCAGCAGCCCTTACAGGCGGCGCGTCCCGAAACCGGCCGTCCCGAGACCGCACCGAATCGACCCGAGCCTAATCCGAGCGAGGCGAGACCAGGGCAAGCTCAACGTCCCAATGAAACTCGGCCGAATGAAGCTCTGCAGCCCAATCGCACTCAGCCGGGCCCAGCTATCTCAAACCGTCCGGGGCAACGGCCTGAACCAGTGCCTGCCCATGGGGCACCTCCGCCCAATCATCCGGCGCCAAGTCACGTTGCTCCCGAACCAAGCCGCCCGGCGCCTCCACCGGCTCGTACGGAACCGAACCGACCCACACAACAGGCAGTCCGTCCGGCTCCAAGCCATCCGGCAACAACTCGACCAGCAGAACCGAATCATGTTGCTCCCGAGGCTCGTCCAGCACCCAATCATCCGGCGGCCGCACCCGGGCATCCGGCTCCGAAGCCCGAAGAGAAGCCGCGGCCGAAGCCGGAAGAGCACAACGACAAGCCGAAGTAGACGCGACTGGTGCGGCGATTTTTCTGCACTCCAGCGGCGATCACCCAGATGGGGATCGCCGCGCCAGAACGAGAAGCTGCGTGCTTTAATTTCCGCTCGCAACTCCACGCCTTCCTGGCAGTCAATCCGACCGGCGCGAGCTCAGCCACACTGACCAACGGTGTTGTCGTCCGTTCAACAATCCGCCGCTTCTCGGCCAATGATCGATGATCAAAGGATCAAAGATGATCTACCCAAAAAGCACGAAAACCCAGAGATCCGTGCTGAAACGGAGACCTGGGTTTCGAGACTGAACGCGGAGGTCGGGTTAGGGATCTGATGCAGATAAACGTGCTCAACCTGAATGTTGAACTCGTCAAGGTCCGTCCAGGAAAACAACGACGACGCGTTTTCGTCGCCGGTTTCGCGGGTCGGATTCGACATCTGTCTTTTGGTTTTTTAAGTTGTCACCTCTGCGCTCTATTTTGTTCCCTGTCTGATCTTCGGACCGTGAAAAAGGTTTCTCTGGCTCAAAATGATACCGCTGACTGAAACTTCTGAGTGACAGCCATCACAAATTGCGCACAAATTGGGTTCAGAGTATTCCCGCATGCAAACTCATCGATCTCTCATCAATATTGCCAGTGCCTCCAAGTGAGCCAATGAAAAGATTTCCACTTTCCCTGAGATGACCGGCAGCTTGCGTACTTTACAGCGAGCATCAATTCTCGAGCGATAGTTTTAGAAAGCTCAATGTGAAGGCTCCATAGGGATCAAGTCTCGGCTATTATGAATTCAATTCCTGCTATTGTATAAAGCACCTCGTTCGGGTGGATTGATCACGAGCTCATCGCTCTGAATATTTATGAAGTCGCATAGTCAGGTGAGCGCCGGCGACACAAGGAATTAGATTCGCCCATTGATATTCTGACCTCGGACTGCCAACTGATCTAGCCTTCGCACTTTTTGGCGATACGTGTCCAGTGTCGAATTTCATATCCGGTGAGAATAATAATGGGCCTCCTACGATCCTTCGTTCGCGAGTTCATCACTATCTTTGTTTCCTCATCCGCTCCTGTGCGGTCAACGCACATGGATTTGTCTGAGTCCCTCGAAAGCTGGCGCGTTGCAGGCAGAAAGTTCTTCGCTACATCTCTTGTCGCGACCCTCTTTCTGTTCCTAACGGGAGCGGGAAGTGCGGAGGCGCAGACAGCTACGATCGACTGGACGAATTTTCACCAGGTGATCGATGGGTTCGGCGCATCCGATGAGTCCCATGGCGAGAGCATGTCTCAGGCCAATCAAGCATTCTTCTTTGGAACGGGCTCCGGGCAGCTCGGGCTGTCGCTTCTGAGGGTAGGCGTGACCGATGGCAACCAAGATCCAGGGGATTGCACGAGTGTCGGCACAAGTTGCGCCGGTGTCTACGTCAGCGACATGCAGGCGGCAATTGCAAATGGCGGAAGAGTCTATGCTTCTCCTTGGTCACCGCCCGCTGCTTTTAAGACAAACGGAAACACGAGTTGTGCTGCGGGTTCAGGGAACGGCACGCTTGCTCTCGAAGATTACGGGGCATATGCGACCTGGCTTGCCAACTTTGTTCTGAGTTTGAAATCTGTATACGGCGTCAACCTCTACGCGATATCCGTCCAGAATGAGCCCGAAGGGTGCCACACTTACGACAGTGCCGTCTGGTCAGCGGAGAACATCGATACTTTCGTAAAGACGAACCTTGGTCCCACGTTTGCCGCGGAAGACTTGTCCACACTCATATTTGCACCTGAGGCTGGTACCTATCCTCAATCAACGAGTTTAGGTGCTGCATGTGGCAGCGATCCGTCATGCACCCAATACATCGGCGGCTTCAATTGGCATGAGTATGGAGCGAGTTTCAGCGGCACAAACACAGTTGCTGCAAATCCCTACCCTGGCGATTGGCCTAGTGGAAAGAAGTATTGGGAAACAGAAGCCTCGTGCGGACCAGGTTATGGGCCAAACTTCTGCCAATCTGGGTTCGTAACTAACATTACGGATGCTCTTGATTGGGCCGCAGTCGTCGATGACAGAATTGCTGGCGATGGAGCGAATGCGTGGCTCTATTGGTGGTTGGTTGATGAGAATAACATTGATGACGAAGGGCTGATAGCCAGGGATGGCACAATTACTCAGCGGGCCTATATGTTGGGCCAGTACAGTAAATTCGTGCGCCCCGGCTACAGCCGTATTGATGCAACACATTATCCGCATACGGGAGTGAGTGTCTCAGCATACCAGAGCGCGGATTTGAATAATCTTGTGATCATCGCGACCAACTACACTAGTTCGGCTGTGTCGCAGAGGTTTAACATATCCAACGCGCCCACATTTTCAACCCTGGCCCCGACGATGACTTCGTCGAGTTCGAGTCTCGCCTCACAGGCGAACGTATCTGTTTCAGGTAATTCCTTCACCTATACACTGCCCGCTTATAGTATTACTACATTCGCGGGCAAAGTTTCGATTCCACCACCTCCCACGAATCTCTCTGGTGTGGTGGTGCTATAGAGATTCAATTCTCAAGTGGCGCCATGGTGTTTCGTCTCGACGATTGTAAAGTCGGTGTGGATCTTTCAATTCTCTAATCCGACAACGCTCGGTGGATTATGCCGACTTACAGAAATGCAGCAATTATCACTACGTTTCAGTTGCCAGAATTTGGCATTGTAGATGTCCCTGCAGTGGACTGCAGACGGCTACGGTGAATAAACTCAACATAACGACCGATAGCACCATCACAGTGCGACCCGTAAGTAATATTGTGAAATCAAAGCGACTTTAGCCGTTGATGACTGCGCAGCTCGCTGGCGCCCATCAACCGCCTCCAGCTGAGGCCTTGCTCAGAACGGGCGTAGAATGTAAATTCCAGGAATGGAACAATTCGTATTTCATCATGTCGGAGTGGCCGTAGACGATTTGGCGACGGCGATTCCAATGTACACAAATCTTTTCGACTACCAACTCATATCGGGTCCATTCGATGATCCCATCCAAAAGGTGTCGGTGTGCTTCGTGAGCCGCGGGCAGGGAGACCCGGTGTTGGAGCTGGTTGCTCCGCTAACACAGGACTCTCCTGTTCTTCGAACACTCAAGAGGGGTGGGGGCACATACCACATTTGTTACCAGGTGCCGGACATTCGCGCTGCGATTCACCATCTAACGGAAAACGGCTCGCTTGTGCTTAGCGAGCCCGTTTCGGCTGTAGCTTTCGAAATGAGAGAGATTGCCTGGGTTCTGACCGACGCGTTTCTGCTGGTCGAATTGGTGCAGGCTACATAAAATGCAAGGGGACTCAGAACACCTTGTACACAATGCCAGGTGCAGGTTGGCTGAGCAGAATGGTCACTACCACGGCGACCAGGCCCATTGCAGAGGCATAAACCACGCGTGCATAGCGGCTGGTAACCACCGGGGCTCCAACCGCTTTGACCGATAGAAGAGCGGCCCGCACGGTCTCCCACAACGCCAGCGTCAGTGTTGCCCACATCCATATTGCTAACCAGACATCGAGCCACTGGAAAAGATTCAAAGCGCTGAAGGCATCGTCGATCTGCTTCCAACTGCCCCGAAACCAGAAGAGGCTGAAAGCAAACCAACTAAAAGTGAGGCCACGAGCGAAGGCCTGATAGAGTGGATCACCAGCGAGCTTTCTATAGCCCTTGCGCCCTAAACCCCGAGCGAGTCCTATCTGCCAGAGTTTATTGACCGCGGCCCCTCCGCCTAGCAGAACTCCATAGAATGCAAATTCCGACGTTCGACCGTGCCAGATCCCGATAAGGAAAAACGTCACGAAGAAACAGAGCACAGCGAGATACGGTTGCACTGACAAAGAGGGGACGCGTCGCATCGACGCCATCAGCAAAGGGTTATATACATACGTTTTCAGCCAGTCCGAGAGCGTAATGTGCCATCGGGTCCAGAACTCCAGAAATGAAGTTGCCGAAAAAGGTCGGTCAAAGTTCTCCGGAAGACGCAAGCGCATTAATCGCGCCACCCCAATCACAATGTCAATGTACCCGGAGAAATTTGAATACAGGAAAAAAGGATATGCGACAGCTAGCTTGAAAGCAGCGAAAAGCTTGAGCTCAATGGGCACCGGCTGCGAGATCTGAGCGAGGGCGTCGGCTTGCACTATATCGAAGAGCATCGCCAGCACGTTGACCTTGAAGAAACCTCTCACAATACGTTCCAACTGTAAGCCGATTACTTGCGGGCCGAGGGCAGGCGGTTCGGACCCAAACTGGTCTGCCGCGAACTCGTCGTAGCGCTGGATGGGACCGGAGATGAAAGTCGTGAAGTTGAGGGTATAGAGCAGGTAAGCGCCGAGTCCGACCTGCTGCTTCGCGTCGCCATCTCCTGCTTCGATCAGCAAGTGGAGCACGCGGAAGAATATATAAGAGAGTCCCAGGGTGAAGTAGGGACCGTGGATAAACAAGGGAGAGGGCAGGAATGTGTACTTCTTTAGCAATATATAGCCAAGAATGACGGCGATTATGCTCCAGGCAGCGGATTTGCGCCAGGCGCCCTGAATAAGGGCCACGCCTATATAACCAAGGAGGAGAAAACCCGCCAGCGGCAACAAGACAAACGGGTCTTTGGCCAGAAGGGCAAGGAACACAATGCTGGCCAGGTGAAGCACGGTCGAGCGCCAGGCGCGAGAGCGGCTAAAGTTCGAGACAAGTGCCGCGCACAGGCCGAAGAGCACGAATTGCAACGAGGCAGAATCCATTATCGTGGTCGCTCCATTGCAATCTGGGATTGTTTAACCGCTCGAAGCGCCGGGACCGCGCCGCTGGTGAGTTCTCTCGCCAACAACGTGGAAATAAGCGCCTGTCCTTGGGAAGTGGGATGCCCGTCGATAGGAAGGTAGTACTTTTCCGGGTTAGGCACGGTGCGGAAGTCGGGAAGTATGTCGACATAGGTTCCGCCGTGGGCTGTTATGATCGTGCCGATCTCATTGCCGATCTTGTAAGGATCATATTGGCTGGGCCATTCACCCATAGAGATCATCGCTGCTTGGGCTCGGTTCGGTACGTAGACCGCTACCAAAGGGACACCCGCCGCCTGCGCGCGTCTCTCGATTTCCGCGGCCACGCCGTCAAACTGCCTCACTCGGTCCTGCCATACCGCACTGGACTGGACTTTAAGAAAGCCAGCCTCGGAATCGCTTTGCGCGAGGTAAGCCCTGACGTACTGGTGCTGGCTAAGGTAAAGATAGTGGCTGAGCATGAACGAGATTCTAGATGCGTCCCACTGCTCACGCAGAACTTCGCTCAGTGACTTGGTCGTGAATTTCGATTTCAACCGTCTCGATGCGACGGCGACGAAGCTTCCCCCTCTTGTACTGCTGTGCCGGGAATCCGGACTGACGAGGGGAGGTATAAGATCGGGAGTAAACGTTGCCGTCGGCGTCATCAGATCGTGGTTAACGACAAACCATAAGATCATGTCGGGCTTCGCCGCAAGCACGCTATTAAATCTGAGATTGATAGTGTGGGGCGGGCTCCAGGGAAAGCTCTCATTGTAAAGTTCTACCTTGCGCCCTGCCTTGCTTGTGAGCTCAATGGGCAAATAGCGCGTGATCGTCTGGTCTTCCGGCACCCTATAACCCATGGATAGCGAAGAACCAACCACTACAATTCTGTAGGTTCCGGGGGGCTTGGGACCGCACTCCATCCCGGCGCGATGGCCGCAGCTATTGAACTTGTACTGGACCGGGCCTGTCTCCAGTATTTGGCTCCAGCACACGGTGTTTGGAACTGCGCGCACGCCGGTGGAAGGATCGTTCGGGATTAAGCAATTGGTGGTTGTGGTTAACGAATTAAAACCTCTTGACCACGGGAACAACCACCGTCCGACTAGCTCGGTAGAGCCGGCGATTAGGAGTATGGTAGAAAGGCCGAGCAGCGGCAGCACTATCCAGTCTCGTCTCGGCAGCTTTGCCTCGTCTATGCTCTCTGGCGTGTTCGCATTTAAACCCGTCATACGAGTAATCGCTCCTTTGCCTCAAATGCACGAGAAACGACTTTCATCGGCGCGCTCTCTGGCTCCGCGTGCGCAACCAGCAGTTCCCAGTACGTCAAGCCGGTCTGTTCTTCCCCCGTCTTGGCGAATCCAAGCTTGGCATAGTGTTCCACCACTAGTTTGTTCCGATCCGTGGGGCGATAAGTTCCGGTCAGCTTGTGTACGCCTGCCGCTTGGGCGTGCGCCAGAATCTCGCGCAACACCATATGCTCCACTTTGCGTCCTAGTACGCGGCAACTCATGAGCCAGGTCTCGATCTCCCAGACTTCGGGCCCACTGGGGCGACAGATGACTACGCTGATCATGCCGTTATCGCCGAATATGTCCGCCAGCCGAACCTGTAAGGTGAAGACGTCAGGATCGTTCTCTGCCTCGGCCACCTCCGGATCGGTGTAGCGGCGGGTTGTCAGGTTGTACTGGTTGGATTTGTTGATGAGCTGCACGATGCGCGCTCGTCCGGTAGCATCAAACGGCTGAAACGTTATCGTCATGTCGAGCGCTCGTCAGGTATGCATCGACGCCGCCAAGCTGCTTTTGCAAACTGGCACGCTTGGCATTGTCCTGGTAGAAGCCCGCACGCTTGAGATCCTCAGAGGCGAAAGACACTGCCTCAAAGTAACCACCTGCCGCTACCGTCCTCGCATAGTAAGCGGGGTCTTCCGGCAACTCCGGCACTCGCACCTCGGGCAGCAGCTTACGCACCAGGCCACGCTCAACCGGGTTGTCATCGACGAAAACCACGGAGTCGAGACCCAGCGAGAGCTCCTCGGCAATGGCCCGAATATTGGTTGCCTTGTCGCTCCAGTTAGCCTGGAATACGGCGATATGATCCAGCTTCAGAAGCATCTCGGGGTGCTTTTCAAATGGTTCGCGTGCCACCCCGTCGGTGTTCTTCGAAGACACGGCAAGGATAACTCCACGCTGACGCAGATCCAAGGCGAGCCGCTGCAGTGCCAGGTGCGCTTCTCCGCGTGCGTCGCCCTGCGCAATCTGGATGCCCTCCAGACCATCATCGCCTATAACTCCGCCCCAGACCGTGTTATCGAGGTCAAGAACCAGGACCTTTGCGCTCCGGCCGCGGATGGCTGCAATAGTCCGGGCTACGTGATCGGAATAGAGCGGAATGAGTTCGTCGGAGAAGGGGAACTTGGCCAAATTCCAGAGCTGCGATTCGTGCCAGTTGGCCAAACCTACAGTTTCGGCCAATGCTGCGACATCGAGCAGCACGTCGCCCGAATTGAACACATACTCGGTTAGTTCGCGGTTGATCGCATCGATCAGGCTTCTCAACGTTCCTGTGAGTCCGCGGTCCAGGCTACCAAAGAGCGTTTCTGGAGCCGGAGCAAAAGACTGAAAGATACATATTGCATTCGAACTACTCTTGATGCCGCCGCGGAGCGCCCGTAAGTACCCAATAACTGCTTGCACGGTTGCGGAGGAAGCCTCTGTGTCCCCAGGAGAGAGCTTTAGAGGTAGCGCGCGATAGTCGAGCGCAAACAGCACAGCATCTGGCTTGGAGTCATTCACCCTGGAGTCTGGAGTCAACGCTTCCTGCGCCACTTGGTCATAGGATGGCTGAATAACTTCGAGCGCAATGCCATGCCGCGCCGCGCTGGCCACCAGGGCCGGTACAACCAGATCGATCGTCGAGTTGCTGAGCACTGCAAGCCGGAACGGCGCCAGAGGGTGCAGCGACCTCCCCGTCGAGCTTAATTTGCCGAGTGCCTTGGCCAGTTTCGTCAACTGGTTCAAGTCCAGGGCATGCAAAGCCAGCGCCATAAACTCAGCACCCACCGGATCGCTCGACCTCGCCGCGGCCTTGAGCCTGACCGCAAAATCCGCGGGCACGCGGGGCAACCATCCCAACTCAGTGTAAAGTGTGTTCATCGACTGGGCTACCTTTTCGTTTTTTTGCGGTTTGTTTTTCAAGCTCGCGCTTGGATCAACGCGACCAGATCGCCGACGTTCTTTAGCTTACCGATTTCCGAGGTCGTAAACTTGATTTTGAACGCTTTCTCAACTGTAAGAAGCAGGCGTACATGCATCAGGCTATCCCACCCATCGACGTCCTTGGCTGATAACTCGGGAGTGATTTCAATCGAGTCCTCGTCGAAAACATCCTCGAATATGCCCGCTAACCGGGCGTAGATTTTGGTTTCATCCATCTTGCAAAATCTCCTTTTGAAAATGAGAGTCAGTCTCTTCCGGCGCGCAACGAACGTCAGACCTTGGTGAGGCCGAATTGATATCACATCCCGCGCCACACTTATGTAGCTTGAGCCTGTACCTGGGTTCTCTTTGTGGTCAGCATCCCGATAGTTATCCGCGGAGCCCATTACCTCTGCGCATTAACTGTGGCCTTGTCGCTCGAGGGATCAGATAGAGCCAAACCAAATGTTGAAACGGCTTCCGCCCTCTTTCGTGCGGAACGGAGAATCGAGGTATTTCTCGTACAATTCCGCAATCCCCCTTGCTGCATTGAACTGGCAGCGTACGGGAAAAAGTTTTGCCATTTCAACCATTCGTCGCCCGCCTTTCCCAATGCCGAGAACATCCGCTGAAGATGTGCGGGTTGATCGAGCCTGGCGTCGAAGTCGTGACTGACTAGGCGCAGTTCCATATCGGCTTTTGCCAGCATTGCATTGATAGAACGGAAAACATATCCTTTCAGGCTCATTCTCTTGGTCCCTTAAGGCGCGCCCCAGCCGTTGCGCTATCGGTATAAACGACATTCTCTCGGTCGGGCTCGAAAGCGTTCCCAGCAAACGATAAACCTGACGAATCCGCTCCGCTAATCCTCGCCAACACTTTGGCTCCTACAGGCATTCGCATTCCGGTTATAAATGCCCCTTGCACGCTTTCCAGTTCGATCAGAGCAGTGCTTCCAACCGGCGCGGTCAGTTCTAGGCCGGCAAAAATCAAATCCTGCGCGTCATTACAAACGATCGCGGGCCGTCCATCCGGTTTTTCCGTGATACATTCGATATTGCGTAGACGCACGCGGTCCGCGTGCCGGACAAAGAAGCCATAGGCAGGTAACCGCCCCATCATCCATGCTTCGGGATACCTATCGGCCACTTCCGGAATTTCTCGGCGAGCCCACGGTGCCTGCCCTTGCTCCACCGTCCGAATCCGGCAATTACTCACCGTAATGTCGGAAGGACGAAGGTCAGGTACTCCAGTAATTGAACTGGTGATGACTGCGTCTGTAGCATCGACACCTTCAATCAGGACGTTACGCAGGAACGTGCCTCTTTTCTTGTTTCGTTCTCCGAGCCTCACAAAGATGGGCGCTCGCACGTTCTCCATGCGGATGTTTGACACAAGCACTCCGTCCACGCT
The DNA here is from genome assembly GCA_963798035.1 of uncultured Acidobacteriaceae bacterium. Taxonomy (GTDB): domain Bacteria; phylum Acidobacteriota; class Terriglobia; order Terriglobales; family Acidobacteriaceae; genus Telmatobacter. The sequence goes on from CAWCRW010000003.1 coordinate 208,197, forward strand.
GCCTCCATCCACCACTTCGATGCTGACGCCGCCGATGGAATGGGTATTAAGGGGACTGCCGCTATCGGCATAGATGACCGAGTTGCTGAATACAATGTTCTCGAAAGCTCCAGCCGACGCGGTACCGATCTTGAATCCATTGCAGGAGGTCGCGATTACACAATTTGTAATGGTGATGTTCTTCGTCGGCAGCAGCTTGCCGTAGGGATTTTCGCCCTTGAGGCAGATCGCATCGTCGGCAACGTCAATGTCGCAGTTGGATACGAAGACATTGCGCGATGCGGTGATATCGATCCCGTCGGCGTTTACGCCGATACGAGGGTTGCGAATGCGTATGCCGTCGATGAACACCGTCTCGCAGGCGATTGGGCGGAGCATCCAGCCAGGCGAATTCTGCAACGTGACACCGCTGATGCGGACGTTTCGGCACATTGCGAACTCGATCATCGGCGAGGGGCGGCTATTATTGTTCTTTGCCCGATGATCCCAGGTGGACACATCGCGCCACGCGTCTTCAGGGCGCATCGGCGCGCGATTGTTTCGCTCCCAATAGGCTGCTCCCTGGCCGTCGATTGTGCCTCGACCACAGAGGGTCACATCCTCGGCATTATTGGCATAAAGGATGTGATGACCATTGGCATCTCCCTGCATGGGCGGACCAGGATGGTAGTCGAAGTCATCGATCGAGGTGCTGCCAAGAAGTGTACAGCCCGCCTCCAAATAAAGCGTTACTCTGCTCTTCAGCTCCAGGCCTCCAATTAAAAATGTGCCGGGCGGCCCATAAACCTGCCCTCCTCCTGCATTGAACACGTCGTCGATGGCGCGCTGAATCGCCTTGGTGTTCAGCGTTTTGCCGTCGGGCTTCGCACCGTAATCGATTACGCTCTTGGCCCATGGGAACGGCTCCGATGATCCAGTGCCTCTGGCGCCGGCACCAATCGTGAGAGCTGAAACGGAAAGAAAATCTCTTCTTTGCATAGAATCACCCATAGCGCAGGTTCCTTAATATGAAGGGTCCGGACGGGTTCGTGCGGGCCTACAACGCGCAGATCGGGGTCGAACCGGGCGCGGCAACGATCGCGGGGCAAACTGCAACGCAACATGCCAACGACAAGAAACTGCTGCCATAATCGAAGCTGTGAAGCTTCAATCGGGTCAAAGATTTAGAGCGGTGCTGGCCGAAGGCGGCTACTGCTCGGAGAAAAACTTTCATCGACAGTCCTCCTACGGAATACCGACTTGATCGCTGGGACAATCGAACATGAGAGAAAGAAGGTGGAGTGAGAGAGGAGAAAACGCGCCTTTCGTTTCATGCTTATAGTCTGTCCAACGATGACGCGGATTTAGTCCCGGCCGCTATCGGTCTCCGCGTTTTCAATGAACAACTCTCAGTGCGTTGATCAGGACTGCGGTTTCCTACTGAAAGGTTCTCCTGTGTCACTCTGTCAACCGAGCAATCCGGGCCTAGTCACATCCCTTTGCGCAAATTAAGTCTGCTTATCCAAATGAAGGGTCACATCGCCAACATTTTGTGAATGTCTTCGGCCTTGTAGGTAGCTGCAATCTGCCGGTCATTTCCGCCGCCGACCCAATTCCCCTGTGCCAAGGCGACGCCCTGTGTTCTCGGAATTGTGAGGAAGTGGCGTGGCCTCTTCGTGACCTGGCGTACAGCGAAGCCATTGCGAAGCGCCTGTACGTGAAGCCAAATGTCGTCTGCCTTCGGGCAACAGGACTCGAAACCACGATCTGCGAGTTTTAGCCGTTGCAGAAAAGCCGGCGGGTAAAGCACGCCAGAGACTCCTGTGGCAAAATTGCGCGCTGTTGGAGAAAGACTCCTGCATGGTTCCCAGGTCGTGTACGGGGCAATCTCTTCTCTGCAGAAACCTACAACGTGCGCACGGTAGCAGAGCACCAATTCAGGATCTCGTCCGCTCGCGGTCACGAGTTTCTCCAGCCAACTCCGAGGATAAAGAATATCGTCGTCCGCCGTTACCAGTGATTCCGTGAATCTTTCCGTCAATTCGAGGTAGGGATAATACTTCGCGTGAGGTCCATACTTCTTGGAGAACCTCACTTCGAGACCGCGCTTCATCAGCCGATGGAGAGTGAGAGGAAGGTTCCGATATAAAACTGGATCGTCGATCCAAAGAATCAGCCGTGAAGGAAGGCACCGTCCCCGGCCGACCGACTCAATTGTGATGTAGACCGTGCGAATCCGCTCTCCATGAGAAGTCAGCGAAACCACCGGCCCTCCGCCAGAAACAACTGGTGCTTTTCCAAAGCGGTTGACCGACCACAGATAGGCTATGAACGGCAAAGGCTGAATCCATCTGTGAATCTCGAGGCCAACCCGGCGTAGAATTCGCTGCGGAAGATGAAAGAGAAAGAGCGCAGATTTCATATCACCTCCTGCAAAAGAAGCCGGCGGCGAGTTCCTGAATGGATGACCAGAAGTGCGCCCCAGTTGGCGACCGCGAGTCCCCCGTCCGTAGCCAGACTTGACCAAGCTGCGCCGTGCCAGCCGTAATGCGGAATGAGGTAAAGATTCACAGCGAAATTAAATGCTGCCGCAGCTACTTGCAGACCAACACGAAGATTCAGGTGCGCGGCCCCTGTGAGCGCATCGCCTGCGCTCAAGTGAAAACTGCGGAAGACCGGCAGCAGGCACAGCCAGCGCAGCGCAAGAATGCTCTCCCGGAAACTCTTGCCCACCAGGTGAGGGATGAGCGGAGCCGCCAAAGCCATGACTAAAGCAGAAGCGAGCGCCAGCAGCGCAGTCCGTTTGAGGATTTGAAGAGCGTAAGGGATTGTGTTTTGTACGCCTCCAACGCCCCTCTTGAAAAATTGCGGGAAGGCCGCCGCATGAACTGAAGTAATGGGAATCGTGCAGATGTCAACCACGCGATAGGCCATGTTGTAAATCCCGTTCGCAATGTTCATGCCGTAGTGGCCCAGCATCGCCTTGTCGAAGTTGTTGTAAACCCCCGTCGCCGAGGAAGAAACTGCAAAGATCACGCCCTCGCCCGTCCTCTGCCGAAATAGTCGCAAGCTGAACGCCGGTTTGCCATAACCCCGTGTCACCAGCGTTACCGACGTTACAGCAGCAATTAATGAAACCGCCAACACGGCCAGCACCCATTGCTGGGCTGTGGCCTGATGCAGCCGCCACAGCAGCGCTCCAGCCAGCACAGTCCGCAGCAGATTGGTCAATAGACTCAACAGCGCTGTAATGCGCATTCTCTCAAAGGCTTGGAAGACTCGGCTGCAAGCGTCGGTCAACTGCGCGCAAAGGCAGTCACTGACTGCGACGCAGAGCACCAGCTTCCAGGAATAGGAGTGCGCCAGGTGAGGAACAGCCAGTACCAACACCGCGACGAACAAACTTCCAAGCATCAGCGTGGTCACCAGCACATTGCCCCAATAAGCGGAAAATTTCTCTGGCGCAGGACTCACGTGCCGGATCAAGGTAAAGGCCGATCCAAGTGGGCTATAAACGCTCAGGATCGCTGACATAGCAAACACCCCGGCGTAGATGCCGTATTCGGTTGGCCCGAGGAGCCGTGCAAGCAAAATGAAGTACAGTGCCTGGCAAAGTACGGAAAGCCCTTGGCCAAGAAACATCCAACTGACATTGTGCGCTAACGGATTTTTGCGGACGCGTTGCCACTCGCGGTAGAAGAAGTTCATGCGAACCTACGGCTACGGGTGCGATGAGCTTCGTTGGAAAGACCGATCACAGCGAGAAGAAACATCATCCAGGGAAGATAGGCTGGGACCATGAACGTCACTTCATCAATGTTGTAAACGAGTGTAAGAACGACGACTCCGATGTACCAGTTGATAATAGGTTTCTGCGCCCAGCCAATACATACGATCGCGTCCCTGCCGGATTTTACCGCAAGCGAAACAATCAAGCCTAGCCCCACGATGCCATTGTCAAGTATCACCGACAAATAGCCACTATGAGCATAGGTGCCTGTGAAGCGATTGACCAGATAGTACCAACCCAACGACACATTCATAGCTTCACTGGTAGGGCCCGCCCAGAATGCCTGGTAACCATAACCGAACCAAGGACGCTTTGCGACAGACACCAACAATACTTTCCAGAGACTAGTCCTTCCGCTTAGGGTCGCATCGCGACCAAAGAGGAGAAGAATTTCACCAAGATTGGTAATCACTAAGAAACTGGCGGCCGAAATCGCGATTGAGGTAAGGCCGACAGCGATGTACTTGTCCCTCCTTGAGACTCGTCCCAGAAGGTTTAGTAGAACCGCCAGGGACAGGTAAAGAATAGTAAAGATCCAGGCGCTCTTTGACTGCGTCATACCAATGAGAAATAACATCAACACTATATAAACAAGTCTAGCCCGGCGTGAGGCGCCCGTATTAGTCTCGTAGTGGATGGCGGGTGTAAGCAGGAACAAAAACATGCGGCCCATGTGGTTTTTAGACTGGAAGACCCCTTGCCAACTGTCGTGGAACTTATCTACTCCAAGACTTGGCACCAAGACCACAGCCAAGATGCTTAGAAAAGCCGCGGCGGCGCCAGCGATCATTAACAACTGCATCTGGCGTGGAAGCGATAACTTCGTTGACATCCACAGTATGAAAGAGACAGACAAAATGAGCCAGTACAATGCTCGTAGTGTTGTAACGGTGTCCTGTGACCAAGCGCACGAACCGAACGCTAACAAGACTGTAGCGGTAACTAGATAATTCTCGCGAAATGCTGCGGCTATCCTGCGGTGGTGGGGGGCGAGTATCGCAAGCAAGAGAACCTGTGTGGTATACCCGAATATCTTGGCTGCTAATTCGTGGGGCAATGCCCCCGAACCGGTGATGAAAGCTCCGGCTGCTATATCTTGTGACGAACTGAATCCGGCATTCGCACATTTAAGCAAAACGATGACAAGCGGCCAAGTGAGCGCCAACTTCCACAAGGGCACACTAGTGTGATCAGACGTCTCGACCGCTATATTGCTCATTATCATCTCGTTGCCCCCGCAAGCTGCAGAGAAAGCGCATCCGAGACGCCTTGATATTGTTTCACTATGTTTGGCCAGGTAAAACGCCGGCGGAAGGAGCTCAGACCCTCTTCTGCAATCCTCGCGCGAAGTTCCTTGTCCTCGACGAGTTTTTGTAGCGCATCCGCCAACTCCACAGCGGAATCGGGCTCGACCAAAATCACGCCCCCTGCAGCAGCGATCTCGGGAATACCACCCACCCGCGACGCAACCACGGGAATACCGCAGGCCATACCTTCGATATTCACGCTTCCAAAAGGCTCCTGGAAGATAGACGGACAGCACAGAATATCCGCGGATCGATATTCCTCGGCAATCCCGGTCTGAATCCGAAAATTCTGGAACTCAACGTTCGACGGACGATTTTTGGCGAGACTCTTTGCATAAGCAGTTGGTTTGCTACCGCCAGAGAAAGATGAGCCGACGACCTTGCACACCGCCGCTACCTTTCGTTCCTGAAGTATCCGCATAGCCGCGATTAACACGTGAACACCCTTCTCGGGATGAAGCCTGCCGACATACAAAATCACCGGGACCACGTTACGCGAACGTTTTCCCGGGGCGGCAGGATAGAATAGCGCCTCATCCGCACCGTTGTGAATGGCATACGCGTTGTTCAATTCGGGTACCAGCCGCAATGCTTCTTGGCGCATTGCTTCACTGGTAAAGATATAGGCATCCGCACTGAACGCCTGGAACAGCGAAAGGCTAGGGTAAATTGTGAACGGGCTTGCGGAATGATAAATCAATTTTGCGCCCTTTGCGTGGATATCTGCCTCCAACGCAGCGGCTAAATACGGCTGACTGTGGCACCACGCAATGTCTCCGTCCTTCAGCCTCGATAACAGCGGGCGGAGAACATGCCGGAAGAACGGCCCCGTCAGCCAGAGCGGATAAAAGAACCTCCCCTTAAGCTTCGCGTAAAAACGGAGTTCAGGAATTGACAGAATGCGCTCCTGGCCGAGCCCGCAGGTGTCATCGGCATGTGGGCAAACCACCATGGCAGACGAGTCAAAGCGCATAACGGCCGCTGCGATATGCGCAAGCGCGCCACCTCGATATGCGGAAAATACTTCCCACTCGGGTAAGAGATGGTAGATCATTTCGAGGCCTCGTTTTGAATTAGGTTCGGGCTAATTCTGCTGTCCTGAGATTGCAAGTCACCTCTTGGTATTGCTTAAAGATGGTTGACCAGGTAAAACGCCGCCGGTAGGAACAAAGGCCCTCCGCTGCGACCTTTGCGCGGGCGTCCTTGTCCTCTACGAGCTTCTGTAGCGCGTCAGCAAGCTGTACGGCGGAATCCGGCTCGACCAGAATCACGCCACCTTCAGCAGCAATCTCGGGGATCCCACCCACCCGCGTCGCAACGACGGGAACACCACATGCCATGGCTTCTATATTGATGTTTCCAAAAGGCTCCTGCCAGACAGACGGACAGCACAGAATATCCGCGGACCGATATTCCTCCGCAACTTCCGTTTGAATCCGATATCCCTGGAATTTGACGTTTGGTGGACTATTCTTGACCAGCTGTTTTACGTAAGGAGTTTGTTTACTTCCACCCGAGAAGGAGGAGCCGACCACCCTGCAGAGCACATTGACCCTTCGCTCCTGAAGGATTCTCATAGCCGCCATCAGTACGTGAACGCCTTTTATGGGGCGCAATTGACCAATATAAAGAATGGTCGGTACAGCATTCTCCTGACTAGGTTTCTTCGGAAGCGGGTAAAAGCGAGCCTCATCCGCGCCGTTGTAAACAAAGTAGGTATTTTCCAGAAACGGACAAAGCCTCAACCATTGCTGCCGCAATGCATCGCTGACAAAAATATAGGCATCTGCTGTAAAGGAACAAAATCCGGTTTTAGTAGCGCGTTCGCCTGAGCCCCCGTGGCAGTGATAGAGAAATTTCGCTCCCCTTCGATGAACCACCTGCTCCAAGGCAGCGGCAAAAAGCGGCTGGTTATGGCACCATACTATGTCTCCATCCTGCAGCTTCAACAAGAGCGGCTCGAAAGCGTGACGCAGAATTCTACCAGTCACCCATGCCGGGTAAAATCGCCTGCCGCGCATTCCGGCATATCTATGTAATCTCGGAAGTACCATAATTCGTTCTGAAGGATAGCTCCAGGTATCGTCGGCGGCATGACAAACAACAATTCGCGATGACTCAAACCTCATTATGTTCGCGATATTCTTCGCGAGCGCGCCGCCGCGATACGCTGAAAACTCTTCCAATTCAGGCAAAAGGTGATAGATCATAAGCCATCTCCCCCTTTCTTTCAGTTAAGTGACACACGAGATCGCGCATCCTACGAGTAAAGACGGCGGTGTCAAACGTACGGGCGTGATCACGAATATCGGTTGGTGAGAATTCGCGTTCTCGCGATTCGAATTCCTTTACGCCTTCAATTGCAGACTCTACTGTCTGAGAAGAAAAGAGAACCCCAGTGTCGCTTCTGCCCTGAGGATCGGCTACCCGTACCGTTTCAAGAGCTCCGCCGTGACCGTAGGCAATCACGGGTCGCCCGTAGCTCTGCGCCTCCACCGCCACGATACCGAAATCCTCGTCAGCCGCAAAGAGAAGCCCACGACAATGCGCATAAAGGCCGCGCAGCTGCTCGTCCGAGACACGGCCAACAAATTCTATGGTGGGCCCGGCGATTGACTTCAGGCGCGCTGCCTCACGTCCTTCACCGACAATCAGGAAGCGCCTCTTCAGACGATTGCAGGCCTCAATAAGCAGGTCCAGCCGTTTAGCATGTACCAATCTGCCGACTGAAAGATAATAATCGTCGTGGCTGTCGGAGATGTATCCCTCGGACGTAGCCACTGGTGGATAGATGACATCGGCGTCACGGTGATAGTACTTCAGAATACGTTTCTGAATGTGTTGTGAATTCGCTATCAGCCGATCTGGCCTCTGAGCGGCTAAGTAGTCCCACTGCCGTAGATAGTGGCTTGACCACCTGTATGCCGGCCTGAGCGGCGCAGGAACGAGGGAAATAGACTTCCAGTAAAGATCGTATAGCTGGCGCCAAGGAGTGTGGCAATAGCAGATATGGAACGTGTCCTGATCGCACAGGACGCCCTTCGCTGCTCCATGGTCCGAGCTTATAACTAAATCGTATCCGCGCAAATCAAACGATTCGATGGCATAGGGGAACAACGGCATAAAGAGCCGATACGACTTACTCATTGTAGGAATGCGATGCAGAAATGATCGCTGTATAAAGCGCCCGCGAAGACTTTCGGGGATCTTATCGTCTGTGCTGAAAAGGGTAAACACATCGGCCTCCGGAAATATCTCTCCGAGAACATGGTCAACCCACTCCGCCCCACCGGATGCAAGGTACCAAGCATTAACGATTGCTATCCGCACAGATCATTCCTCGTTTCAAGTTCCTGGCTGAGACAACTACGTTTCTCGATCTTTGATGCAAACCTTCTATGGCGACAAAATAATAGAAAAACCAAGAATACTAGTGAAGGACGCGTCGCCGTAGTTGGGATTCGACATTGCGAATCTCCTAGCGCTGGGACCCGATAGGCTCCGTAGCCGCAATTGTCACTCTCACTTCGCTTCCTCCTGCTGGGCTGGAGCCACTTGATCCCTGGACGTCCGGAGACTATTTGTGATGACAGCGGCTAAAAGCCCCCACGGCTCGACGAGGTAACGGGCTGCGAGCCTTCGCGGCTCCGTAGCCAAGCGAAAGGCCCATTCCAAACCGAGCGCTCCCATCCACCGAGGAGCCATGCGCTTCGCTCCGGCGATATAATCCAACGTGGCGCCGGAAGGGAGTATCACGTTCGCGTCTATCTCGTCGCGATTCTCCAAGATCCAGCGCTCTTGGCGGGGCATCCCCATGCCGACAAATAATATCTGCGGCTTGAACCTGGATATCTCGGCAAGTACCTTATTGTTATCGGTGCCCTGACGTTTAACATCGAAATGGCCGTGGTGCGATTTTAGTTGCAGCCCCGGGAATCTCGTTGTGAGCACCAGAGTACCTTTAGCTGCCACTTCAGCTGTAGAACCCAGATAAAATACTCGCCAGCCGTTCTGTACGGCAATCGGCAACATAAGAGGTAACCAGTCGTTGTAAGCTATGCGATGCCGATAATCGATCTCTCGCCCGTACAACCTGCCAAGCGCAACGATCGACATACCATCCGCCACGGTATATTGCGCATCGTCATAAAACCGTCGAAAAACCGCTGCCTCTCTAGAGGAGCTGCTGCTATGCAAACATAAACTGTGAAGATTGTGGTTGGCTATAACGATTGTGCGATTCGTCGCAATGCAGTCGATTACTAAGTCTAGAAGACTATACGACGTCAGTAAGTTAACTGTGACACCCATGAATCTCACGACCCCCAGTGGTGGAGCCGAAACAGCAGGGATGCGGGACACAAGCATTCGCTGTCTCCTATCCGCGCGGACCTACTCTTGACATGATCCGGCGCTCGGTTGTTGTAACTTTGCAAAAAGGGTGGTTTACTTGAACCCGGCGCTCAAGTGCGGACAGACAACCAAGGAACCAAGCCCGGCCCAAAGCCAAGGGGTGATCGGTTGTGCGCGATCAGGTGAGGTGACACCTACCAACCGCGAGCTCTTCGTGGAATGGATCGATGAGCGACAGCTCACGGGCGGCTTCATTTGTACATCGTCAACGTGCCCTGCCGCGGGATTCTTCTGCCTCCATAAGGGCCAGAGAATCGTGTAGATTGCCGCTTCGGCAGTAGAGGAGTAGCAGACCAGGCAGAAGGGCCAGGTCTGGCAGCTTTCGATTCTGGACGTCGCTGATCGAGGCCCGGGATGAAGCCCGTATCCTTCATGAATAGAGAACTTTTCTCAGGCCTGTCGGGCGGATTAAGGAATCGCGTAAATTGCCGCCCCAGCGGTGGAGGCGGCAATACTGGTTGCCCCAGTCGTCGCGAAGTTGCGCGCAAAGGAGAATGGTAGGTAGAGCACGTCACCAGGGAGCAATGCTACGTCTGACTTCTTTCCTTTCTGAATGTCGCCAACCGAGAGTTCCGTGTCTGCGAAACCGCCCTCAGGTTTCTTTCGGATCAGATGCGCATGACCTTGTTTGCCCGCTCTCGTGACACCACCGGCCAACGCCAGTCCCTGGAGTAGAGTGAGCTGGGATTCGTTGTTGGACATCACGTAGCCACCAGGTCGATTGACGTCCCCAAGGATGTATACGATGCCAGCGCGCGACACAAGGACGGTATCACCTGGATTGACCATGACCTGCTGCTCGATTGCCTGCGTGCCATCGTTCGAAACGTAGTACTCCAGAGGGTGCTGCTGGTCCCCTTGTCGCTCGATGAGTATATGGCGGTTGGCTTCCGGGGTAAGACCGCCAGCAAGAGCAAGTACAGCGAGAATCGGGCGCGGCGTGGCGATCGGATACGATCCATTCGTTTTGACCTCGCCAATGACCGAAACCTGCTGCGTCGCAAATTCCTCAACAATGATCGACACTTGGGGATGATTCAAATAGCGGCTTTCGATCAGCTTGTCATGAACAACCGATGCCGCATCGCTCGGCGATAGGCCCGCCACCTTCACATCACCGATCCCGATGATGGGTACCAAACCCCGATCAGTGACGCGAGCGTCTTCATCCATTTCAGGCGTATCTGCGACTTGGATGTGCAGAAGGTCGCCAGGAGCAATAAGAAGAGAGTTCTGATCACCAGCTAGAGCATGGAGAGCTCCTACAAGTAGTAGAAGCGATATCACACCGGCAACTCGACGTTTACGCATGGGCCCCTCCCTTCATATTTCCGTAGTAGCTATTACCGTGATATCCGAAATATTCGCCATATGCGGCCGACTCTCGACTAACTCCATTCAGCACTACGCCGACCTTGGTTTCTGGATCGACTCGCAATGTGCGCCAGGCCCTTTCTAGGCCCTTGCGGGTACTCTTTGCGTGCCGCGTCACTAACAGTGTGAAATCGACCATCGTTGAGAGAACGACCGCATCGGTCACGGCGAGGAGTGAAGGGCTGTCAATAAGCACGAAGTCATATTCCTCCGACCATTTCTCAATCAGTTCCTTCATTCGTCTTGACCCAAGCAACTCGGCTGGGTATGGCGGGGTCGGTCCGGCGAGGACGATCGCCAGATCGGGCAAATCTGCAAAAGGTCTGACCTCGATCCTCTCCATCGGCCCATCTTCGGATAGCAGATTACTGAGACCCCTGCTCCTCAGATGTCGAGATGCGACGGGCCATCGATCGGCACCGCATGTCGCCTTCTACCAAGAGCACTTTACTGTGATTCCTGGCGAGCGCAGCCGCGAGGTGTAAGGAGATCGTGGTTTTACCCTCACCTTCAGCAGCGCTTGTAATTAGGATCACTTTTGGAGGAGCGGAACTGCGAGACAGCAACAGAGCCGTCCGTAGAGTGCGCAAAGACTCAGAAAAGGCGGTATTAGATGCGACCGGGGCCGCCACCCTTGCATCGGGTGGGGAGGTGATCGATGTTTGACTGTTCAATCGTCTGCTGCGTTCGGAGGAGACAAACTCAGACGCTCGCCGCCGACCGGACAAGGGCCGATTCGGAATGACCCCCAAAAGCGGCGTATTGAGGGATCGCTCGATCATCTCAATGCTCTGAATCCGATTGTCGATGCTCTCCAAAAAGAGCGCCCCAACCGATCCCAAAAAAAGGCCGCCAAAGATCGAAAGACCGAGATATACCGGAATGTTGGGCTGAGTCGGCTTGGCGGGGACTCGCCCCGGATCGACCACGGTGACATTGGATGAGCGGAGCCCTTCAATGACTCCTGCCTCTTTCAAGTGCTGGTAGAGAGTGTCATAGAGTCCGCGACTCTCCGCCGCTTCTTGTTTGGCGATTGAATATTCAACCGCTTTGTTGTTTAACTGGTCGGCGGCAGCTCGCTGATGTTCGTAGTCCGTACGCAGGTTATTCTCGGTAAGCTGAGCTGCGCGGAAGTCCGTCTCCGCCCGCTCTCCGATTCGCTTGATTTCCTGGCTGATGGCTGCGGTGGTGCTGGCAAGAGACGCCCTCTCATCCTCAAGCTTCGGATTAGCAGAACCATACTTAGAGGTATTGGCAGCCAGCTGAGTCTCAAGCGCTGCTTGTTGCCCGCGAAGTGTCTGGAGGAGATTAAAGGAGTTATTGACACCCTGAGATGAACTTGAAAGTGAGGCGCCAGCCAGCCCGGAAATCATCTCGGGGTCACCGCTCTTGACCATCTCATATATTCCGCCTTTCAGAATGCGGTTTGAAGTTGCCTGGGATAGAGCTTCCGTCGATTGCTGCAGGCGATCTAGGTTTGCGCTATATGCCAGCTCTTTGCCTGTCGCGTCCGACTGTTCCAAGGCTGTAGACCCCCGCCTCACGCTGAAGTTGAACGACCTTGGCCTGAAGATTCTCGGCCTGCTTCTTCAGGTCATCCATCTGCCCAGCTAACCACTGAGACGCCTCATTCGTTGCGTTGTATCGAGTTTGGAACGTGTAATCGACAAGGCCCTTCGTCAGCTGGTTGATAACAGCCGCTGAGATTTGGGGGTTTGAGTTTGAATAACTGATTTCGATCAATTGCGTGCCATTTACAGGATTCACCTTCAGGTGCCCCTCAAAAACCTTTAGTACGTGCCTGCGGCGCATGGGAGCGTCTTCCAGGTTTGCGTGTGCAGGATCCTGAGGGCCCGTTGGCGAAACCAGGTTGAGCAACCACCCAATCGGATTAAATTTCGGCTGAAAATCTGCCGTCTTTTCCAGCCCAAGATTTTGAATGACTCTGAGAGCCAGCGTATCGGACTGCAGAATGTTAGCCTGCGTCTGCAGCGCAATATTTTCCTCCAATGCGTCGGACTCACTTGCTCCACCCCTCATCCCGTCAAGACCGAGTTCATCCGAGCTTTGCTTGGCAACTTGTATCTCTCCGGTTGCCTTGTATCTCGGCGTCATGAAGATGCAAACGAGAATCGCGGACGAAACACAGAACAAGCGTGCTCAGCACTATGAACGAACGGCGGCGCTTAAGAATAGTCAGCAGGTCTGCGATGGTTAGCTCTTGCGTCGAATGAGATTCGGTACTAGGTAACATAGAGATGGTGAGCTCTCGCATCGGACGAGAATTAATACTTTGTGTCATAGCTAGCTGCCCCTCCATGAGCCTGTAGAAGAAGACTGTTATTGATTTGAATCTGAGTTCTTACCGGTCCAACAAGACTGCTGAGCAGTGTACTGTCATCACGGCCCGAGTTTTCGAAAGACCGCCTTCAGGCAACCACATAGTCATTTCTTCCGATCTCTTTGCGAACGACTTCCACAACTGCTTCATGCGGCGCCAGACCCTCGCAGTACCGCGGGAACGGTCCGAGCGAGAATCTTCAAGTCCAACCAAAGAGACCACTCGTCCATATATTGAAGATCCAGAAGCATCCATTTATCGAAGGAGATGGCGTTTCTGCCGTTGACTTGCCAGAGGCAAGTGATGCCCGGCCTAACGCTGAAGCGCCTGCGCTGCCAATCCTCGCTGAACCCGTTATAGTCGCGAACGGCCATTGGCCTCGGGCCTACCAGGCTCATGTCGCCCTTTAACACATTGAGCAGTTGAGGTAGCTCATCAATGCTGCTTTTGCGAAGAAACTTGCCAACCGAAGTAATCCGGGGATCATCCTTGATCTTGAACACCGGACCGGACACTTCGTTCCTGTGCTCAAGACCCGCTTGAAGTTTCTCGGCATTCTGGACCATCGTCCGCAGCTTGTAGATCCGAAACTTTCTCTTGTTCAAGCCGATGCGCTCTTGCAGAAAGAACACAGGACCGGACGACGTTACCTTGATCGCAATAGCAGCCGCGATGAGGACAGGGGAAAGCAAAATGAGTAAGAACGCGGACACAGATAGGTCGAGAGCACGCTTGGCGACGGCTGGCCATCCTTCGCCAACTCTCGTGAAGGTTGCGATGAAGTGTTCGCCATCAAATTCCTCAGCGCGGCGCCGCAAGCTCTTGATTCCAAAGAAATCAGAATTGAAGCGCATCACAACACCATGCTCTCGGCACAGATGGGCTACATCGTTAGAATGGGCATAGAATGACCCAAAGGGCAGGAAGAATGTAATCTCATCAACTACGTTCCAACGCAGGAACTCCTTCAGACCAGCAAGATCGCTGACGAGCTGGAAATCCGTCCTTCGAAACTCCGGCAATCCTGTCCAATCGTTGTCAACGAAGCCCAGCAAATGATATCCGCGCTCCTTATCCATCGAAATCCTGTTTCCAAACTCTACCGCGCGCGGATTCGTACCCAAAATCAACATGTGGCGGAGATTTCTTCCACGTGCTCGAATACCCGCCAGCAGAGCGCGAAGAACTAATCGGAATCCGCAGAGGATGGTGAGACAGGCTACCCAGAACGAGGCAAGAAAGGCTACAGTAATCATCTTGATTGAGAACAGCCAGCCGACAACGAGGAAACACGCTACTGAAAATGTGACCGCTTTGAAAACATCCAACACTTCTGCGCTCCTGCTGGAAAGTCTTCTAGACACATATAGCCCGCATATCGAAAACATGAAATGACAGATCAACAGCGACAAGCCAAATATGATGAAATTCGAGATCTTTATCTTCATTGCGAGGAACTGAACGAATGAGAGTTTGTGTTCCACGCGCACAATGAGAATTGTGGCTATCACGAACGAGACCGCCACGAGCACAAGGTCCGCGAGTTCGAAAAGACTAGCCGGTAGGCGATGTCGGGTATAAGTCACAATTTCTCTCCCCGCTCAGTTAAGCTTTTGTCGGTTCAGGTGGTCGCGAGAGTCGGTGACGAAGGCGCTATTGCTTCTAAGATTTAGGGCGGTGGTCCCGCGGACACGCTATCGCGTGCACTTCCGGGGCTTCACAGATTCGAAGGATCCTCTTCTTGACTGCGTCGAGCAAGAAGACCTTCTGTGTTCTTAATTGATGTCCCTAAAGGCTGAGTTGCTGTGTGTGGAAAATCGGAAAAGTGAGAGTTCCGGACGATCCCGCGTGATTTTCAATCGCTTCGACATCGTTCCTTGAGACGCTAACGATCAGCGATTTGTTAATCATTTCAATTGAGATTGCTAGGCGCGTTGAGGAATTGCTCCTCACAAGCCTGCCTTCGACTCCGCTGAGCGGGCCGCGCACGACGCGTACGCAATCCCCTTCATTTAGCAATGGCAGCACTTCGCATGTAACTCGCGTGTCAAGAATCGTGCGGATGTCTTCGATCTGATGGTCCGGTATAGGCAAGGGGCCAGTTTGGTTCCCAACGAATCCCACTATGCCCGGGGTCTTAAGCACTTCGAGGCGTCCGTCGCGAGCAGGGTTGATACGGACAAACAGGTAACCACTAAAGAGCGGAACGGTAATAGTCTGCTTTCGGTCGCTCCATTGGCGGATTTCCGATTTAAGCGGAAGGAAGTGCGAGACTCCAAGCGTTTCGAGCACGGCGGCCGCGCTCTTTTCCTGTCGTGATCGCGTCCATACCGCAAACCATTGGGAGTCATCTGATTCTTTCCCGACATCGCAGCCCATTCTTACGCTCTCCGTTAAGAATCTTGATCCATATCAGCCTGGATCGGCGGCGACAGGATGCAGCTTCGCCCTCTCAGTCCCAGGACTGCCTTCCCAATCTCAATTCTCAATACCCACAACAGGAAGAGCCTGCCCTCTCATTGTTAGAGCTAGGGACTTCCCTTCTTAAATTGACTCGACAACCGCCATTGCAAGAGAACCCAGTCAATGTCTCTTGCGGTGCTGGCTAATCAACCAGAGGAATGTCGAAACTTGATATTCGCGTTGAGAGATCAAGGCAAGAGCAGTCAGAGTAAGAACATGGCGTGGCGGGTAAATTGCTCTTCATTGAACATTCCGTGAACCCCAAAATAGGTCGATCCCGGCTGTTCCCATACCCGCTTCACTTTTCCAATACATTCAATTCGAATCTCCTCGGCAGATTGATCTGGTGAAGGAACCAGAACTTCAATTCGCACATCCGCGCCAATAGGAGGGCATTTGCTGCTCAGAATGAGTGCACCGTCGGCTGCAACATCGCAGGTGAATCCTCCCTCCGTGCGATCCGCTCCGTCGTTCCAATGAAAGATGACCGGTAGCCGTAGTCTGTATCTCACCGCAGCCCTTCGCTCGGGGGGGAAATCCTGCTGCATATGGTGCGAGAGTACAAAGGTTTCGGCTCGTGAGTAAGTTGTCAAAGGTTGGAAAATCTCTGTGAGTCGACGGGTTGCGCGGTAGAGTCATCCTTCTCACAGGAGGCACTAGTGCCTCCTGACCCGGAGTAGATCACCCCGTGAGAAGGTCATCCCCGGCGGAAAATAGAGATAGAAGTGTTGGTTTTCTTTTCAAGAGGGCTTGCGGAATTCCAAAAACCTTGTAAATTAGAGACACACGGTTCATGCATGCACCCCAGAACCACCGGTGCATGCCGCAGTTCCTCCCCTGAGATAGCACGCTAGTTTTTTTTTGAGCGCGACGCTCTCAAGCGACTGCATCCCATAGAACTTTGCTCGCGCGGACAGTCCAGATTCGTAAATCGCTCCGACGCTCGTAGTGTGTCGATCAGCAAGCCCAACGCAAGCCACATTGGGGGTCCGATACTTGCACATGCCTTCGTCACAGTCGCAAAGAGTGTCTTTCAGGTCTCGCGATGGAAATCGATGGGTTGTCGAGAAACCACGTGGCGACGAGAGCGGATTGTCAACTCCTGATCCCGAATCGTGTTTTCTCGCATTGATTGTCGACCGGGATGAAATGAGCAGTGATCTGTTGGCAACGAGGCTCAATCGAGATGGAGGTATTCAGGCTTCTGGCGTCCAATCTGGCGAACTACTGGGCCGTTTAGCGGACGGAAAAACTGAGATGGTGGTCATCGGCGCAGACATCAGTCACAACACGAGAACTGGGTTCGACTTGGCGCACGCGGTGCGGCGCGCGTATCCCGCTTTACCGATTGTGATCATTTTGAATCACTCAACGTACGACGAAGTGATCAACGCCTTTCGTTGCGGGGCCCGAGGGATATTCTCTCGGAAACAGCCGGTCGCCGAACTTATTGATTGTGTCGAACATGTACGCAAAGGATTCATCTGGGCAGGCGCGAGAGAGACGGCCTACCTGCTCGACGCGTTTAGCTCTATCCCGTCTCCGGATATGTCAGTGGTAACCGATGCTTCACCCTTGACCATGCGTGAACTGCAGGTCGTGAAATGTGCCGCAAGAGGCAAAACGAACAAGGTCATTGCATGTGAATTAGGCCTCAGCGAACACACAGTCAAGAATTACCTCTTCCGAGCATTTGAGAAACTAGGCGTTTCAAATCGTGTCGAATTGCTTTTTTGCTTAACCCAAAGAGGGCACGCTTTCGGAGCGTCCGGTGCCGACGAACCAGAGGCCGATCTGACGTCGGAATAGTCCGATGTCGAATGAGCCCGGCTGGCGTTTGAGGCGCCAGAACAGAGCGATCTTCTCTCCCAACTAGTCCAATGGAGCATCGATGAGAACTCTGCTCACATCCTTGGCGTTCTTTTTTGCCCAGATGAATTCCTTTCAAGAAAAGCCAGTCGTCCATCTTGAACTGCACAGCGGCGCCATTCAGGCTAATTTTGGCGGGAAGGTACTCGAACTGCGCGACGCCCCAACGATCATCTGCCTGCCAATGACTCCTCCAAAACTGGACTCGCAGGGAAATTCGTGGTCTGTCGACATCAAGAATCTGGGGCCCGGCGCAGTTAACGTTGTTGGCACAAACCAGTTTGAATTGCGAGTTGTGGTCGGTAAGACCGCTCATGTGTTTTCGAATGGAACTTCATATTCTACTAAGCCATAATTGATGCCGCGCAACCCCGTGGATCGCGCTTGAGAATTCATCCGGCGAAGCCCAAGTTGGGGTCGTGAAGAAAGTCGCCGAATGGCCGGGAACGGCGAGAGCTGGATCGAGAACTCCATAAGATATGGTGGACTTCAGGGTTGATGCACATCTGCATTCCTGTGCACGGAATCTCGGTGATTGATCGCCGCATTCGACCTCTCCGTGAGCTGCGTACCTTCAAACCAGGTGCCTCATCAAGCAACGCTCCCCTCGAGAGCGTTTAGAGCTTGATCTTTTCTAATGTAGTACTTCGTTCTTTTCACAGGAACCGCCACGATGCGCCGGAGTTCAGAAAACCATGCTCCTGGCCGGATCAACAACCGGCAGAGGTGAAAAGCATCCGAAACGCGTGAAGCACCGAAACTCCGCAACTTCATCGTTGATTATTAAGCGAATGAGCGGCCACCTCTCTGGAAAAGCGATACTCTAGCATTCGACGCCGAATCCGCCGGGCGTCTTATGATGTTTCGACGTTGAGAGGGTGGCAACCGGTCAGGTTCGAACTCACGCGTATAAAGAACACATAAGAAGTGCAGTGTGGAAAATCGGGCTTTGCGATTCCCACTCCGTGTATAGCCATCCGAATCCGCCTATTAGAGTGCGGCAAAATCCACATGGCAAAGTGGAAATCTGGTCCCTGATCCCCTTCCCTCAGCTCCGCTGACAGCATTAGCGAGTCCATGTCGCAGCACAGCATAATACAGACTTCGACTTCCTAAAAGTAAAACCCAATCCACCCGCGCGGATCGAGCCCTTGATTGAGGCTCGCCGCGCGATTCGTTTTTTAGGAGCAAGACCATGCCTCAAATGCAACTTTCACTGCCTTCAAACTCAGACGAACTCGAGCGACTCATTCAGAAAGCCAACCGGTTCATTCATTCCGCCAAGGCTACAGCGACCGTGAAGGCCTACCGATCTGACTGGCGAGACTTCGAAGCCTGGTGTCTCCAGCATCGACTGAAGCCGCTTCCCGCAAAGCCCGAGACCGTAGCCCTCTATATCGCTGATCGCGCGGCCACATTGAAATCCGGAACTATCAGCCGACGGCTCACTTCCATCACCAAGGCCCATCAAGCGCCGGCTTCACTGACTCACCCGCTTCGACGCGTCACATCCTGGTCGGCGAAACATTAAAAGGAATCCGGAGAACGCTCGGTACCGCACAGAAAGGAAAAGATCCGCTTCTTACCCCTGACATTCGCAGGATCGTGAAAGCTTCGCCGACCAATTTGCTTGGCCTGCGCAACCGGGCGCTCGCTTTGGTCGGCTTCGCCGGCGGCTTCAGGAGATCCGAACTTGCGCGGATTGAGGTTCGCGAGCTCACCTTTGGGAAAAACGGTGTAATCATCCACGTGCCCATATCGAAGACCGATCAGGAGGGTGCGGGCCGCGACGTTGGAATCCCCTTCGGCAAGCATGTGAAAACTTGCCCGGTTCGAGCCTTGCGGGTATGGATCCGGACAGCAGGCATCAAGGATGGAGCCGTCTTCCGCGGAGTCGATCGCCATGGGCGCGTGTCCGAGCGCGGTCTCTTTAAGGATTCTGTTGGCACCATTCTGAAACGGGCCATAGCCCGCGCCGGAATGAAGACCGAACTCTTCGCAGGTCACTCCCTCCGGGCTGGTTGCGTCACGCAGGCCACAATGAACGGAGTCAGTGAATTTGTCGTGATGAAACAGACCGGGCACAAATCTGTCGAAATGCTTCGCCGCTACATTCGACTGGGCCATATCTTTATCCAGAATGCCGCCTCCGGGCTCGGCATCTAAGAAGCAACGGCATATTAAGAAATAGCAGCGCAGGGCAGATCCTTTTCGCTCATCGTAAAGAACCGAGTTGCCCTTCCTCTGGCGTTCCTCTCTAACAAACACGACTAGAGCGACAGAAGTGCCAGCTTGTGCCGAAAACTGCCGCCCCCTTTTTTACGGCGGTAGTCGGATGGGTATGGATCATAACGAAGCTCTTTCCCCCTTCAAATGTGGTTCTGAGCCACCCTCGCCGCCCTTCAATCATTAGAGCCGAGATCATCCGCACCGCCCTTACTCTGCCCCCTCCACCGCTCGACTAGCATGACATTTTCGCTCGGCAGTATGCGGGACCCTAACCTCGAAAAGGACAACCGGCAGTTCGGCCCACGGTAGAAAAGACGTTGAACTCGTTGCCGGGGAAAACGGCCAAACCGGGCGGAAGCTGCGCAGTGCAACGTCGTTCGAAATCAAGTGACCGTCATTCCTAGTGAGGGCAATTATATACTTGCCGCACAAGAGGGCGGCGGGGAATAATTGTGTATGGGCAGAAAAGCGACGGGGGGCGCGGGGACTTTGATAGGCCTTTGCGCATCCGTCTTTCTTCAAAGTCATACGTCTTGGCCGAAGGAGCACCCTCACTGGGTGTTAGCTCTCTATTCGCTTACGATCCTTTTTTTTCTTTTTATGCTGCTCCAATTTAGATTCGTGCAGCGAATCATCGGAGTGCAGGCGATAGAAGATGTTGCCCCGAAGC
The DNA here is from genome assembly GCA_963798035.1 of uncultured Acidobacteriaceae bacterium. Lineage (GTDB taxonomy): Bacteria > Acidobacteriota > Terriglobia > Terriglobales > Acidobacteriaceae > Telmatobacter. The sequence continues at coordinate 228,632 of CAWCRW010000003.1, forward strand.
ATGGCTCAGTTGATGCCAAGGATGGAATTGCGATTGGAGGCGACGTAATTGGATCGCGTCTGGATAGTTCGCGGGGGCACACTATAATCGGGGATTCCGCTTTGAAGCAGCTTGTGCCGCCAGTCCCGCATCCCATGCCGCATTTTCCTCCGCCCCCGCTTCCCGTTCTCGAACTTAGCTTCGGGCAGCCTTCGGTGGCAGTAGAAGATCACACTTTATATCTTGCAGAATCTGGTGGCGTCAAATGTTACAGCATTCACGTTCACAACCGGCTAGCAGAAGCAGGAGGCAAGGCATCTCGCGCCGACTCCATATCGGCACGCATTACTTTCCAGCATGAAGGATCATCGCCAAAAACGTTCGTGGACAGATGCTGTTGGATTGGGAAATACGAAAACGAAATATACCTTTCTCCTGGCGATACAGAGCAAGTCCTATGCGGCATTCCAAAGAACATGGAGTGGACAACCTATGGGAATCCAAACCAGACATCTCCGGGGGATTGGGGGCACTATAGAGACCTCAATAAAGTCGTTGTTGACCTGTTTGCAGGCGCGAAAATCAACGGGATTATCAGCATTGTCACGCATAGAAACAATCAGTCTACAACCTTAATCAAAAGAGACTTTGTAATTTCAGTGGATCAAACAGGAATCTCAGTTAACGCGAGGTGGCGCGATGAAAGCTGAATACCGCGAAGGGCCGGAAGCCCGCGAGAAATTCGACAAGGGGATGGCTAAGCTCTTCCGCGTGCCGAAAACGAAGGTTACGGAAGGGAAGCCCAAACCAAAGCCCAAACGGAAGAAAACCAGCAAGGGTTAGCGTTTGCGTTTGCGCTTGCCTCGCCCTTGCCGTTTGTCACTGTACTGTGGCACTGCCTGCGCCGGTTAGTTCGCTATAAGTAAGGCGTTTGCCGAACACGTTACGCATTGCCAGTTCAAACCGCGCCTGATCGTCTTTGCCCTTGCGGTTGTTGTACCGGAAGGTTTGCTCATCGAGGTAACGGAAAAGATGGAACGGCAACGCTCACATACGTGCCACTAATGCCTCTCTTCAGGAGGCTCCAGAAGTTTTCGAGTCCGTTCGTGTGCACTCGCCCATTCACGTACTCAACCGCATGGTCAACAACCTGATGGGCATATTCCCGAGCCAATCCGCTGTACGAGGGAAGGGCATCAGTGTAGAGCGCCGCGCCAGCTTCAACATGCTTTTTAACTTCTGCTTGCAGGGATGCGCGTTTCCGGTTCGGCACAACTGCTGTGCGGACGTTGCCCCCGCGCTCCAACAAACCCATGACGGCTGTCTTATCCTTGCCGCCCGTGCCAGTGATCCGGCGCTCACGTTTCGAGATGTGCATATTGCGGGCCTTGCCGCCGATGAACGTTTCGTCAGCTTCGACTTCGCCTCTCAATTTGCCGCCAGCAAAATCATCGTGCATGGCCTTGCGGATGCGATGCAGCATGAACCATGCGGACTTCTGAGTGATGCCCAGAGCGCGGGCCATCTCGCAGGAACTTACGCCCTTTTTGCAGTTGCAGATCATCCAGAATCCGCACATCCATTTGTCGAGGCCCAGAGGCGAATCCTCAAAGATCGTGCCCACTTTGAGCGTGAATTGTTTCTTGCAGCCTTTGCAAAACCACATGCGGCGAGTGCTGATGAACGAGTGCTCCTCAGACCCGCACCTGGGGCAAGAAACTACACCATTTGGCCAGCGAAGATTGAGCGCGTACTGAAAGCAGCGGTCAGGATCACTGAAGTAAACAATTGCGGTTTGAAGTGTCTCAGGCGCTTCCATGATTCAAATGTACGCCGATTTGCTCTGTGTGTCAAGTATATAATTTCCCTAGTGAGGCCCGTTAAGAGAGCCCGGCCGATTACGGCACCGTGCCGACACCTTCAGACCCGAAGTTACTGAAGTATCCAGTTTCGACGCAACTCTGGTTATTTCCTGCGAAGTCCAACGATAAACTTGAGCATCCGAAACTGCTCACATATCTTAGTATCTAAGCGGGTTCGAAGTATGCGGGGAACTTGTCATCAAAAGATTTGTAGGGTTTCGAAGGTCGATCATTTCGGACGAGCGGGAACCTCCCCGCGTGATACCGATTCAATCGAGTGGTACCCGGACTCCCATCTACCTGGTCCATGACCTGGTTGGAGATATTAATTGCTATCGCGGACTGGCAGGCGCCCTCGGTTCGAATCAGCCGGTCTATGCATTACGCTCTTTCTCGAGCGATTTTAAGGGTTCCCAAAGCATCGAAGAGCGGGCAACTTCTTACCTGACTGACTTACAAGCGTTCGATCCGACCGGCCCCTACATTTTCGGGGGGTTTTCTTTTGGGGGAGTCGTAGCCTTTGAGATGGCGCGGCAGCTCGAAGTGCAGGGAGAAGAGGCTCTTCTCGTCGTGATGATCGATTCTTGGATTGCGGCGGCTGACCGCAAGCTTCGCTCACGCGAGAAGTTCTCTATTTTTTGGTCGAAGACGAAAGAACAGGGTATTTCTTACCCGACCCGCAAGGTTCGCGATAAATTTGGCTACTGGTCTCATAGGACTGGCCATCTGTTTTTGAATCTCGCCGGGAAGATTTGCCTTGGGTTGAGTCTCGAACCTCCTTCGAGACTTCGTCTCGCTCTCCTAGAGCAGGAAAATCGCCGGGCTCTTTGGGACTATCAGCCGCGCACCTACAGCGGGCGAGTCCTTCTTGCCGCATGTTCCCGCACGTTGGAGTTCGTCAGCAAACGAGGCAATCAATTCTTTGGCTGGGATGTGTTGGCAGGACATCAATTCGAGATTCAAGCCGTTGAAGCGGAACACATGTCAATCATGAAAGAACCGAGCGTTAGTGAAATTGCGCAGAAAATAGCGGAAAGGCTCACGGCCTCGTTGATCACTCAAAAGCGGCCATCGTAGAGTTTGCCGGACCTTAGAGAGGTCAGAGGACTGGAGAGTTCATAGGTGTCGCTAGACAATCTTCACCCTGATGAATGGCGATAACAACTTTCCCGTGTGCATGCCCCTCTTCGCGATAATGAAGGGCCTCAGCTACCTCGCTTAATGGGTACCGCCTGTCGATGACGGGTACAACCTTTCTGGCTTGAAGAAGATCCTTCAGCAGAAGCAGATCTCTTCCGTTTATCTTCGCAATAAAGAAGCGCACTTTCTTATTCCCAATCCGCGACAGAAGTGACCCCAGCGACACTGCCTGCAGAACTCGAGCCAAACTACCAACCATGACAAACATTCCGTCCGGGGTGAGCGCGCGTCTGTAATCGAATATCGAACGATGCGCGTTTGCGCCGAAAATCAGATCGTATCGCAACCCGCTGCGCGTGAAATCTTCTTGCGTGTAATCGATAACGTGGTCGGCGCCGATCGCTCGTGCCCTGCCCACATTTCTCGGGCTGCACACGGCAGTCACTTCAGCCCCGAATGATTTGGCAATCTGGACGGCAAATGTACCCATACCGCCAGACGCGCCATCGATCAGAACCTTCTGCCCGCGCCGGATCTGACCCTGATCACGAAGCCCCTGAAGGGCAGTGATCGCCGCTACCGGAACCGCTGCCGACTCCTCGAACGACAGATTGGTCGGTTTCGGCGCCAAGCTGTTTTCACGGGCACACACAAACTCAGCAAATCCTCCAAGGCCTTTCCCGGTGAACGACGCCCCGAACACTTCGTCACCCGGCCGAAACTGCATTATGTCGCGGCCAACTGATTCAACTCGCCCTGAGAAATCAGCGCCTGCGATCTTGTGTTTTGGTTTGAGGAGCGTCCCAAGTTTCGGAACGAAAAACAACGGTCCCCTTATGGTGAAGCTGTCGAGCGGGTTGACCGACGAGGCATACAGCCTGATCAGGACCTCGTCGTCCGCGGACCGAGGAGTCGCCACCCCTGCGAGCCGCAGCACCTCCCGTGGTGGCCCGTGCTGTCCGGTTACAGCGGCCTTCAAAGACCCTCCCATGAGATGAGAAGTCAGAGCGAGGGGAAATGGATATTCAGCCTATGGCAAATGAAGAGAATCAGGATGGCGCCCAGTGTAGAACAAATGAGGCCAGCAGGATGATATCGTTCGTTCTTCGGGCGAAACATTATGTGAGTAATACCGCCGCCGAGGACCGATCCGATGACGCCGAGCACGACTGTCCAAAAGAGGGTCATGTGCATGTGCATCACCGATTTCGAGATAAGCCCGGCAAGTAGCCCGATGACCAAATACCAGATTATGTGAAACATTCTTCTGCCTCCATTTTCTGCCTCGGCTGGAGTCTCGTCCTACGGCAGATCAGAACGAAGTCTAACCGCAGCGACGGAAAGCGGATGGTCATTTATATACGTAACGATCCAACAACCAAGCGAGTCCATGCCCTCCGCCCATTTCGTCGCCATCGAAGCCACGACCAAGGCAACTCGTCTCAAACAAGTGCCTTAGCGTGAGATCGTTAAAGTGTTTTGTCGTTTTCGATATGGATCTAAGGTAATCCACAAACCACTCTCTCTGAGTTCGCTGTAAACGTCCATAATCGGGTCTATAATTCCCGGCCATGGAAAGGAGGACGAATCAATGCCGCAACAAAACAATTCGCCCGAAGTGAACAAGCAAATCGTCCGCAGGTTTGTGGAAGAGTGCTGGAACCAAGGAAGCCTCAACAAGGCATCCGAACTCCTCACAGACCAAGTCCGTTTCCACGATCCGGTGTTTCCTAACATGAACCCTGGAATCCAAAACATCAAAAACCACATCGAGACAAGCCGCAAGGCATTTCCCGATCTAAAATTCACCATCGACGACACCATCGCCGAGCGCAATGAAGTCGTCGTCCACTGGACAGCCCACGGAACTCACAAAGGTCCATTCCTCGGCATGGAGCCTACCAACCGCAAGGCGACTGTCGACGGCACCTCCATCTACCGGCTCGAAGGTTCAAAGATCGCCGAAGCTCATGCGAACTGGAACCTCGCGACGATGATGGCGCAACTCGGAGTCATCGAAGTTCCCAAAGAATTAAGGACCGATGCAAGGCAAGAGCCGAGACAGGAAGTAAAATCGCGAGTCTGATCGAACTATTCTCCGTGTCTGTCAATTGTGGCGGACCGAATGCTAATCTTGGCACCCCAATGTGAGCGCCATATTCCAAGCCTTGGCGGGCCCGCCTTCGCGACCATTTACTCGTAACGAAGGTGGGCCCAGGATTGATCTTCCAAATCCGGGTCTCGGGCCGTCAGCATCATAGGTTTTCTCGCACCCGAGAGCTTTGAATGATCGGGCGCCAGATCCAGAGGCGCAAACAGGCGGGGTCGAATTCCGTCCGCTGCTCTTCTGCCGGACTGGCGACGAGTTCGACCTCTGTATAAATTGTTGAAGACTTCCCTTCACCGCTCTTCCAACGAACGCTCCGCCGATCCCTTCGCTTTTGACGTCTGGAAATGACCGTTCCTGGATGTCCGAAAATCACTCCACAGAGTCCTACGCTCTACTTCGAAACCTTCCTGACTGCGGCCCAGCGCCGTTTCTGTGCAGCGGAAATCTTGGCGCGCGCTTCCGGGCTCAACCTCCGCTTGGAGCGCTTCTTCGTCCCCGATCCCGTTAACTTCCCAGCATTGCCTTTTCCATTGAGCGCCGCCAGGAGTTTCCTCGCGTCCTGAAGGCGAGCAATTTCCGCGTCGAGAGCACTAAGTATTGATCCGTTTTCCAATTGAATTCTCCTCAAATAGAAATCTTATCAAGGTCGCTTAGTCAGAAGACTAAGCCGCTATTCAAAGTGGTCGAGCGCACTGCACGTCCATCTTGATGCCCCCTGGTTGAGTTTTCAGATGCAAGGACGCGGCCTTCTTCACTGAAAAACACCTGAGCCAACACCTGATCCTCGACCGATCAGTTATGGCCCCATCCTCCCTGCTGCTTCCTCCCTCCATGCACGGGACTTCTGTAAGAACAGCGCATTCCTATTCACGCCAACTCTTCCACTCTCCACAAGTTCAACAATCCTTCTCGCTCAAAATCGCGCGAGCTTGACCAAACCGGTCCACATGAAAGGCCCTTCTATGTCCGTTTTCCTTGATCTTCGCAACGGGCGTCCCGCCCGTGATCTCTCCTTCGATTCTCCCGGTTCCACCGGGCCGGTCCTGGGTCCCTTTGTCGGAGTGCATCTGACCCGCGACGAAGTGCGCGTGCTCACGCCGAGCCGCGCGTTTGCTCTGCAGCGCGTCGGCTCGGACTGGATCTACTACTCTGGCGCCCTCTACGCCGAGGCGGAAATCGTCGCCGAAGACCAGATCGGTCCCCGCCGCAAACGCCGCCTCGCCGTGTTCGATCCCTTCCTCAGCGACTTGACGATCGAGGATCTCGGCTGAGAGTGCCTACCCGATCTTCACCAGTCCCCGACCATTCACGCATCGCTACTCATTCTTCATTCAAAGGAAAGACTATGTCCATCGACAAACCTATCTTTGTTTTGCGCGAAACCGCCAAATGTCCCCACTGCGGCCTGCACCAGTACCTCACGGCAAACGGAGCGTGTTCCAGGTGTAAAAGACCAATTGGAGTTCAATTCATCAATTTGCCGCTGAGCGATCTTGCCCGACAGTTGTCCGACAAGGAAAACAGCGTGCTCCCCAATCGCCTAGGTCTGGCCATTCGCGCATTGCGCTCCCGGCGCCATCTAAGCCAGGAAGCACTCGCGAGGGCCGCCAACACAGGCCGCAGTCACCTGTCGCGCATCGAGTGTGGCAGTGTTCGTCCGCCTCTTTCTACACTCCTGCGCCTGACGGGAGCTCTGGGCCTTAACGCCATCATTCTCCGCTTTGAGAACACGCAGTTGCCCTCGAATCCCCCTCGCTCTTGATTCGTTCCTTCAGGAATGTTCGCTGCCTGGAACGTGTCGCTGGTAACTGGACGGCCTTCAGGCGCTCCCGGCACTGAGGAGGAGTGCTTATTAAGCGATGCCGAATTATTCAACATGATCATGCGCGAGGGGAGTGCCGCTGATGACGACGAGGATTATTTCGACGACGGCGGTTTAGATGTGCAACTGGCAGAATGCAACGAAGAGTCCGAAGATCCGTTCGAAACGCTTCCAGAAATGGACGTGATCGAACACAACATCTTCGATTTGTGAACCCCAACCCTGCGCGTCGCTCAGCTCATCCCGAAGCGACGCGCAGGCATTACCACCCATTGGAGAATTACGATGATTTACGATCTCCACCTCTACATCGCAAACCCTGGCCGTGAGCGCTTTTTTGTCGATTCCATGCGAACAGGCGGGCTCTACACACAATTGGCACGCCGCATCCTACCTGGCTTTATTGCCATGGATCTCCTGAGGAGCCAGCAGGAATCGAGCGAATTTCTTTGCATTCGGTTCTTCACGTCTCTCGATGCCTACCAAGCGGCACTGAGATCCTCGAACGCTGCCGTCCTTGCGCATTTCCTCTCCAAGCTAACCGTGTTCTCGGCGAACCTTGGCGTGTACTTCACTTTGCCCGACCGGCTCATTCCAAGAGAGGCGCTTGTGACGAATCATAGAACGAAGCCATCCCCGGACGGCAAGCCATGATTGGCCTATAGAACTGCAAGTGTTCTAGGGTCTCTGGCTCGAATAGGCACAATTCACTCATCAACCGAGAGAAGAATGTGAGTTTTCGGCAAGGATGCTAAGCAGTGAACCAACTGCCGAAGGACAGTCAGGTCCCGATGTTATTGGCGAGCAGGGAGTCCATGTCATCGCCGACGCCATAGCCCAGATTGTGGCTGATAGTGCGCACACGGCCTAGCCTGACGATTAGGGCGTCGCGGTCTCCTGCAGATAGCTGACGAGTGATCCTGATGGCCTGTTCGAACATATTGACCAGAGCATTGAAGTAGCCTTCGTCCTGGTAGCCGACATCGTTGGAGAAGCCAGCAGCATTCTCGCAAAAATACACCATCAGCTCGGCAAGTCCGGCCGGTTCGCCAACGGCCTTTCGGTAACTGGAAATGGCCTGTTTTGCTTTTGCAACGGAAACATCCTGGTTACGCAACGGGTCCGGCCAGAGCCAGCGGTCCAAGGTTTCTTTGTAGGGCTCAAGAACGTCCTCGCCCAGGCCAAAGCGGGTGTGAAGGAAGGTCTGATTGTCCTTGTGGGCGGCATAAAGATCCTGAACAAGGCCGATTAATCCTATCTTGTCAAGGCTGGCGAGCTTTGCCTTAACATCTGCCCATTTGGGCTGCGTTCGTGGAGATCGTTTCGTCATAGGCGTTCAGATTCTTACTCTTTGGGGAACGAATCATATGCCAACATTCCCGGTATGTAGATCAGAAGCAGTACCCCTGGGCCACCCAGTAATGCCAGTCTTTGATAGCTTCGCAGGTCGATTCATCCGGGCTAATGGCAGTTAGTTGAGAGAGCGGGACAGCCATGTTTCGGCTCTGCCAACGGATCAGCACGAGCATGTCGCTCGAGCATGTATCTTCAGGCGCCAGACCCAGAACGTCGACAGATTCGCCCTTTCGCAAGGGAGAGATTACTTTGGAAATGACGCACTTCGCCTTGAACGGGAAGCGGATCTTGTCTTCCAGATAGTAGTACCAGCCCATGGCCTGCTCCTCGGGCCCATAGGCATCCACGATGATTTCCTCATGGATTCGCTCCTCGCGGACGGGATCGCGCTTTGATTTTGCCATGGCTCTCTATGACTGAAGGAGTTGACGGACACGGGCGAAGCGCAGCAACTCTTCCGCGCCCATTACGGGGTTTTCCAGCCAGACTTCCTCTTCTTCAAGGTCTTCGTCGGGTTCTGGTTCAAGGTCAACCTCTTGAGGAGCGAGATATCTGCTTCGTTCCAGGTGATCGAG
>CAWCRW010000004.1:0-222526 GCA_963798035.1 uncultured Acidobacteriaceae bacterium
ATCACGGCGTTCATTCTGCTGCTGGTTCCGGCGCTGCAGGATGCCGTCGACCTGGTGAATAACCTGGTGAGCTCTCTCTATGATCCCGAGCCGCTTCCGAAGCTCGATTTCAGCGACTCGATTCCTGCCGACTGTACGACTTTGGTTGCGGTTCCGTCGCTGCTGCTGAATGAGGACCAGGTGCACGAGCTGGTCAACGATCTCGAAGTGCGCTTCCTCGCCAATCGCGACCCGAATCTTCATTTCGCACTTCTGACGGATTTGCCGGATGCGGTGAGTGAGCCGCGCGATAAAGATTCGCACCCGCTGGTGGAACTCGCAGTGCGGTTGATCGATGAACTCAACGTGAAATACCTGTCGCGGAAGAGCGGGAAATTTCTCCTGCTTCATCGGCACCGCGTGTTTAACCGCCGCCAGGGTGTGTGGATGGGTTGGGAACGGAAACGCGGGAAGCTGTTGGATTTGAACAAACTGTTAGCGGGCGAGTTTGATGCGTTCCCGATCAAGGCAGGCAAGATCGATGTGCTGCGCCAGGCGCGCTTTGTGCTTACGCTCGATACAGACACGCAGCTTCCCCGCGGCGTGGCCGCGAAGCTGGTTGGCGCGATGGCTCACCCGCTCAACGAGGCGATTATCGATCCCAAGCGCCGGATCGTGACCGAAGGCTATGGGATTTTGCAGCCGCGCATCGGCATTGCGGTGCAGTCGGCAGCACGCTCGCGACTGGCGTCGATTTATTCCGGCCAAAACGGATTCGATATTTACACGCGCGCAATTTCGGACGCCTACCAGGACCTTTTCCACGAGGGGATTTTCACGGGCAAAGGTATCTACGAGATTTCGGCATTGCATGCCGTGCTTGATCGGCGGTTTCCGCGCAATGCTTTGCTGAGCCATGATCTGATTGAAGGCGCGTATGCGCGCGCGGGCCAGGTGACCGACGTGGAGTTGATCGACGACTATCCGTCGCACTATAGCGCCTATAGCCGCCGCAAGCATCGCTGGGTGCGCGGGGACTGGCAGATTGCGCCGTGGATGTTCTCGCATGTTCCGGACGAGTCCGGCAAGCTGGGTCCAAACCCGATCTCGTATGTCTCGCGCTGGAAGATCTTCGACAACCTACGCCGCTCATTGCTCGATCCAGCCATGATGATTCTGTTTGTCGCCGGATGGCTAGGGCTGCCGGGAGGGCCGCTCTACTGGACCCTGGCCGCGCTCTTCCTGCTGTTTATTCCAACCTTTGTGCAACTCGCGTTTTCAATTGGGCGCGTGATCGTGAGCGAACGCAGCCAGAGCATGGGCGAGGTATTTGCCGGATTTGGGCACAGCGTTCTTGTGGCATTGTTGAACCTCATCTTTCTTCCCCACCAGATGATGCTGACCCTCGATGCGATTATTCGGTCGATGGTGCGCGTATTCGTTACCGGCAAGCGCCTGCTGGAATGGGAAACGGCGGCACAATCGGAGTCTAAGGCGACCAAGCGGACACCGGTGGATCGCTATCTTGCGCTTTCACCGTTAGTGGCTGTGGGACTGGCTGTGCTGGTGTATTTCGCTGCGCGGCAGAAGGACGCCATTTATATTGCGGCGCCGATCCTGGTGCTTTGGGCGGTCGCCAACCTGGTGACAGCGTGGCTGAATAAGCAGCCGCAGGAACAGCAGCAACGCCTTTCGCACGCCGATAAGAATTACCTGATGGCCCATGCACTGCGCATTTGGCGGTACTTCCACCAGTTCGGCGCGGAGCGGCACAACTTCCTAATCCCCGACAACGTGGAAGAGGAGGGTCTGTTCGAGGCGGCGCGCGTCTCTCCGACCAATGTTGGCTTGCTGCTCAATGCCCGACAAGCTGCGTGCGAGCTTGGATTTCTCACGGTGCCGGAGTTTGTGAAGCTGACGCAGTCGAGCCTGGCAACATTTGGCCGCTTGGAGAAGTTCCGCGGCCACCTTTACAACTGGTACGACACGCAGACGCTGAAGCCTCTGGCGGGCACGCCGTTTATTTCTTCGGTCGACAGCGGCAACCTGGTTGCGTCGCTGTATACGCTCAGTGCAGGAGCGCTCGACCAGATTGAGCAGCCATTGTGTCCGGCGCAATTCTTTGCGGGACTGCGGGCGCACTGGACGCTGTTGCAAGCGCAGGGCAAGTTTCCGTCAAAACTCGCCTCATTTGGCGTGCCGAACTCGACAGCTACCGCGGACGATTGGATTGCATGGTTCGAGCCTGCGGAGGCCGCGCTGACCGCGGCTGCGGCTTCTCCCAAGGCGCAATTGAAAGACACGTGGTGGTATTCCGAGACCCTGCATCGCATCGCTTCGATACGAACGTTGCTGCGGAACTACGCGCCATGGATGCTGCCTGAATTTGAGAAGCTGCGCAAGCTGCCCGAGCTTGGCCTCGGGCGCGCGACGACGATATCGATCGAGGACAGCCCTGCGTTTGCAGAAAGCCTCGACAGCCGTCTGACCAGCCTGGCGAACACGCTGTTCCAGGAGCGATCGGTGCTGCCGCTTGCCGAGGAGTTGAAGGCATTGCTCCCGGTGTCGGTAAAGAATTTGCGCGCGCTGGTGAGCAGCCTGCGTGACATTGCGCAAGAAGCTGCGCGACTCGCGGACGAAACGGAGTTTGGCTTTCTCGTCGATGCGAATCGGCAGATTCTTTCGATTGGCTTTGACTTGGGAACGAAGAAGACGCACGAAGCCTGCTATGACATGCTGGCTTCGGAGGCGCGCATCGCAACATTCATCGCGGTAGCGCGCGGCGACCTGCGCCAGGAGAGCTGGTTCAAACTGGCGCGTGATTTTGCGCATGCGTTCGGGCACTATCTACTGCTTTCGTGGACCGGCACGATGTTTGAGTACCTGATGCCTTCGCTGTGGATGCGCAGCTTTTCAAATACGCTCATTTCGCGTACCCAGACCGCATGCGTAGGAGTGCAACGCGATTTTGCGCGGTCGATGGGAATCCCGTGGGGCATTTCGGAGTCGGGCGCGGCGCGCAAAGACGATGCGGGCCATTATCACTATCATGCCTACGGAGTGCCGCAGATCGCGCTGTGGTTTGAGGCTACGGCCGGGCCCGTGATCTCGCCTTATTCGACTTTTCTGGCGCTCGGGGTCGATTGCATCGAAGCGCTGCACAACCTGCGTCGCATGGAAGCTTCGGGATGGGTGGGGCCTTACGGGTTCTACGAGTCGGCCGACTACACCTCTTCGCTGCGGCGTCCGTCGTTGACCCGGGAGTGGATGGCGCATCATCAGGGAATGTCGCTGCTGGCCATTGTGAATCTGCTCAGTGACAACGTGGTGCAGCGGTGGTTCCACGCGAACACCCTGGTGCAGTCTGCCGAGTTGCTGCTGCACGAAATGCCCACCAGCACGGGCGTGATGAAGGCGCGACTGAAGGAGTTTGCGCCGGTGGCAGCCCGCGCGGCCAGCTGACACGGCGCGTTTCCGGGGATTTTTCTAAGGACATCCGGCCGTTGAAATTGCCACGCGGAGCGGATTTTCATTTCGTTCTGCTGCGTGAGCTCTGCCAACTGTGTGCCTTTTGTAGTAAAAGGGTTTACTGAAAAGGTGGCTGCGACGCGACGCTCCCTGAACACGAAACCGTGTGAACAGCTGGAAGTTCGACGCCAAGCGCCGGAGGAAAGTGCCATGCCCAGGCGAATTTCGCTGCGAATTTCTGTGTCGATATTGTTGGTTCTCATTGGCTCGCTTGAAGTTCAAGGGCTCTTCGGCCAATCCGCGGGCGGCTCTCTGGGAATTTTTGAGGGCCAGACGGACGTAGGCAGCGTGACGCCACCGGGAACGCTGAACTACGATGCCGCGAATGGCGCTTACACGATCAAGGCATCGGGCGCGAATCTGTGGGCTACGATCGACGGCTTCCATTTTGTGTGGAAGAAGGTTGCAGGCGATTTCGCTCTCACGGCGGAGATGAACTTTCCCGATCCCGCCGAGAACCCCAATCCGCATCGCAAGGCGGTGCTGATGTTCCGGCAGACGCTCGATGCCGACGGCGTGTATGTTGACGCGGCGCAACATGGATCGGGATTGACGGCGCTGCAGTATCGTCGCACGCGCGGCGCAACGACGCAGGATATCGAGCTCAACATCAACGCTCCGCGCAGGCTGCGCCTGGAGAAGCGCGGTGACACGTTCACGATGTTTCTGAGCATGGGAGACGAGCCACTGCACCCAGTGGGCGCGTCGATTAAGCTGCACCTGGATGGGCCCTTTTTTGTGGGGATCGGCGTGTGCTCGCACAACCCGGAGGTGACGGAGAAGGCCACGTTTGCCCATGTGGAACTGACGCCACTCACCCCGCCGGCCACGCCAGCGACCATGGCGCTCTACAGTACGCTGCAGACGATCGGCATCGAGGACAGCTTTCGGCGCGCGTTGATGGTCACGACGGATCGCGCGCGCATGGAGGCTCCGAACTGGTCGCGCGACGGCAAGACGCTGATTTTCGTTCGCGATGGGAAACTGTGGACGATTCCGGCAGAAGGTGGAACGGTAGCTATCCTCAATACGGGCGCGGCCAGCCGGTGCACCGGCAGCCATGGTCTATCGCCGGATGGGAAGTGGCTGGCGATCAGCTGCAGCATGCCCGACAAGCCCGAGACGCGGGTTTACATTGTGCCTTCGGGTGGCGGAGAGCCGAGGCTGGTGACCGAGAATCCCTCGTCCTATTTCCATAGCTGGTCACCCGATGGAAAGACGATTGCTTTCACGCGTCCCAATCACGGCTCGGGAAATATCTATTCGATTTCAGTGGATGGCGGAGCGGAGACGACGCTGACAACCGGCAACGGGATCAGTGACGACCCTGACTATTCGCCTGACGGGAAATATATCTATTTCAATTCGGACCGGACGGGCTCAATGCAGATCTGGCGGATGCTGGCAGACGGCAGCCATCCCGAGCAGGTGACCTTTGATGAGTTTCAGAACTGGACACCGCACCCCTCGCCGGACGGCAAATCGATCGTGATCCTTTCCTACGACAAGGATGTCACCGGGCATCCCGCGAACAAGGACGTCGCGCTGCGGATTTTCAACGTAGCTGATGGAAAGCTCCGCGTGCTGGTGAACCTTGTCGGCGGGTCTGGCACAGATAACGTTCCCAACTGGGCGCCGGATGGCACGCATTTTGCTTTTGTCAGTTATCAGATGCTGCCCATGGACGCTACCGGCTCGAGCGAATAGACGGCCTTTGCGTTTCGCCGGACCCGCTTGTCACTGCGCAGGTGCGGTTCATCCCAATTTCCGTTTGAATGGCGCTGCGGCGTTGTGTCGGCGCGGATGGTCGCGGCATTCCGATCGCTTTCGCCAGAAATATCCCAACGATTTCAAGGCGAGAGACATATGGCCTCTTTCGCTTTTCTCTGCATCTAAATCGGTGGCAACAAACGCAGGCAGACAGCGAAGCCGCGCCTATGCCGGGAACTCTCCCTCTTGAATTCCCCATTCCGAATTGGCGCGCTCGATTGTGGTTTTCCCCAACTCCCCCAACCGCACTCTCAAGAGCCCGCAACACTGCGAGGAGGCTACCATGCAGTTCAGTCAAGCAAGAGTACGTGATTCTCGATTCCAAACATCCGCCGCAGGCATCGCCTGGCGGCTTTTCTTGTTTGTTCTGTTTGTGTTCTGGCTGCGACCCGCGCAGGCACAATTCAATGCGTCTCTCAGTGGCACGGTCAGCGATTCAACCGGCGCGATTATTCCCGGCGCCAAGGTGACGCTGGTGGATAAAGAAACCAACCAGACCCGCATCGCGGTCTCGACGGGATCCGGTCTTTTTGCGTTTAATGCGCTGGCTCCGGATCAATATCGAATCTCCGTGGAGAGGCAGGGATTCAAAACAAAAGAAGTTGCGCAAGTGGTGCTTATCCCCGAACAGCCAAACGTGCTGAACGTGCAGCTGGAGTTGGGGAACGTGCAGGAGACAGTGACTGTCAACGGGTCGGCTGCGCCCCTGCTCGACACCGGAACCGCCACGGAGAGTGCAACGATCAGCAGTGAGGAGATTCAGCATTTGCCGTCGTTCAATCGCGACGTGTTTCAGCTGGCGCAGCTGGCGCCGGGGACATTTGGCGATGCTTCGCAGGGCAGCGGCGGCGGGAGTTACGAGCTGCCGGGAAACCAGGGACCTGGAGGGTCAGGGAGCAGTTCCGCCGGCATCTTTCAGACCGAGAATGGGCCGCAGATCCAGGCACGCGGCGGGCAGTATGAGACCAACGGAATTTCGATTGATGGCATCAGCACGGTGAGCGCGGTGTGGGGCGGCACGTCGGTGATCACGCCCAGCGAAGATTCAGTGCAGGACGTCAAAGTGGTTTCGAACAGTTATGACGCAGAGGTTGGCCGCTTCAGCGGCGGACAAATCCAGGTGACGTCGAAGAGCGGAACCAACGAAGTGCATGGGAGCGCTTTCTTCAAAGCATCGCGGCCGGGACTGAATGCATATCAGCGCTGGAATGGTCTGGGATCGGATGTTGCAGGAACGGCGGCGTCGCGCGGGCTAAACCGCGATGAATCGCGTTTCAACAACTACGGCGGCAGCCTCGGCGGTCCGTTCTGGCGGAACCGGATTTTCGGATTCTTCAATTACGAGACAAGTCCTTACTCGGCGAGCAGCACGGCGCAAGGTTGGTATGAGACGAGCCAGTTTGATTCGAGTGCTGCGGCGAGCGGCAGCATTGCCTCTCAATATCTGGGTTACAAAGGAGAGGGCGTCGCGAGCGGGGCAAGTCTGATTCAGCGGACGTGCTCACAGATCGGCCTGCAGGAAGGGGTCAACTGCGCGACCACGACAGGCGGACTTGATCTTGGTTCGCCGTTGAAAGGTGCGGCGCTTGGAACACAGGATCCTACGTATGGGGGCTCTGCGAATGTGCCGGGCATGGGCGGCGGATTGGATGGCGTGCCCGACGTGGGATTCTTCAACACGGTGAACCCGACAAGCACAACGCAGGCCCAGTACAACGGACGCATGGATGCAAATGTTCGCCAAAGTGACCATCTTGCATTTGCAATTTATTGGGTGCCGAGCACCACAACGGATTTCCAGGGGCCAACTCGTTCGGCGAACCTCTGGCACCATACGCAGGTGAACGACGCGTTCTCGCTGATTTGGAACCACACGTTTTCGCCGACGCTGCTGAACCAGGCGCGTGCCAATGCGGCGGGGTACCGGTGGAATGAAGTCTCTTCGAATCCGCAGGAGCCGTTTGGACTGCCCCAGGACAACATCGGCAATGTGAACGACAGTTCATGCGGGGGGTCGGCTTGCTCTTTCGGCACCGCAAACTTGCAGTACTTCGGAGCTCCGGGACCGACCGATCTAAACCAATGGACCTATGACTACAACGACGTGTTGACCAAGGTCATGGGGCGTCACAGCATCAAGGCCGGCGGCGATCTGACGCGGCTTTACTACCTCAACAACGCCGTGTACGCGGCGCGTCCGTCATTTACGTTTCGTAACCTGTGGGACTTTGTGAATGACGCGCCTTATAGCGAGACGGGGCAATTCAATTCATCCACCGGTGTTCCATCGGCGAATCGCGAGGACAATCGGTCCAACGTGTGGGGCTTCTTTGTACAGGACGACTACAAAGTGCGCCCCAACCTGACCGTGAACCTGGGACTGCGCTGGTCGTATTTCGCCGCGTTCTATTCGAAGCAGAACAACCTGGACGTGTTGCGCTACGGATCGGCGGCTGATTTTCTCAGCGGCCTCAACCTTCGCGTCGGCGGCCCTCTCAACAACCCGCAGAAATACAACTTCGGGCCGCAGGTTGGCTTCGCCTGGCAACCCAGCGAGTCGGCCAACAGGATGGTCGTCCGCGGTGGATTTGGGATCAACTATAACCAGAACGAGATTGCGATTCTGGCCAACGGTTTCGGGAATCCGCCGAATGTCGTAAACAAGAACTTCTGCTGCTCGACGCCGACGACCAATACGCCGGGAATCTTGTATGAGACAGCGACAAACGTCAATTCGCTTTTCGGGTATGCTCCGAACCCCGCAACGATCACTACATTCGGCACGAACAACCTGCCGACGAGTGGTGTCACCTCGGTGACCGGTTTCCCGACCAACCCGGACTCGATTTCGAACTTCCACTACTCGCTGGAAATGCAATACGAGCTTCCTTTCGAGATGGTGGCAACGGTCGGGTATCAGGGAAGCGAATCGCGGCATCTTCTGGTGCAATCGAACTACAACGCGATTGGTGCGGCGTATGGTCTTGCGCTAAACCCGGTCGTTAACTCGCTGGACTATTACGCCAACACGGGCACGGCGAACTATAACGCGATGCTGGCCACGCTGAAGCATACGTTCTCGCACCAGTTCAACATCGAGGCGCAGTACACGTGGGCGAAATCGATGGATGAAAACTCGGGGCCGTACGAAGAGGATCCATACCCCTATGATTCGCACGCGGCCTATGGGAGGTCGGATTACAACGTAGCCAACGCGTTCAAGATTTTTGGCTTGTGGCAGCCAGTAATTTTCCGCGGAGAACACAACTGGATGGAGAAGGTGGTGGGCGGCTGGTCGTTGAGCGGTATCTACAACTGGCACACCGGATTCCCGATCAATCCTCTTTACAACGCGAACACATCCGGTGGACTGTACTACAACGGCAGCGGCTATAGCTCGCTGCGGCCCGCAGCATACATAGGTGGCGCAGGCATGAAGACCGGCAACAACATATTCATGCAGGCGACGAATCCGAATTACAACGGCAACGGGACAACTTACTTCACTGCGCCGGCGTTCGTGGACGGCCCGGCCTTTCCGGCGACGGCGCCACCGCCTGTTCCTGGAATTCAGCGCAACAGCCTGAACGGACCGGGCTACAACGATCTGGATGGATCATTGACCAAGGGGTTCGGGTTTCCGAACTCGCGGGTATTGGGCGAGCGCGCGCGGCTGGAGTTCCGGGTGGACGCATACAACCTGTTCAACAAGCTGAACCTGGAAGGGAGCTCGATCGACAATACGCTGGGCTCGGTGAATCCAGATGGGACTGTGTCGTCGCCTAACAGCGATTTTGGCGTCGCACGCAATGCGCTGGGTAGCCGAACGATCCAGTTGCAGTCACGATTCAGCTTCTAGCCACCTGCGGTGGGGCCAATGTCACCTCGCACGGCTCGGTGGTTCGCGAGTTAACACGCCTATCGAAAACGGATGGCGTTGGCCTCGCCCTTGCGCGATTAAGCTGCGCAAGGATCGTGCGATCGACATTCAACGAGCGGAAATCTTGAGAACAGCAAGACCGTTGACTGGCAGGGTCAGGTCGAACGATCCACTCGCCAGCTTGCGATGTTCCGGAGCGGGCAAAGTGGATGCTTTGTTCAGCGCCTCGATCTGCGCCTGGGTGGGAAAATCGGGGCTACCCATCGCGCGATAAGCAATCAAGGGATTGCCATGTGCTTCATCGACCCGTTCGATTGAGACGGCCGCGCCTGGTGGAATTCCCTTGAAGTTCAGATGCAGCGTGATCGGTGCGCCCTGCGAAAGCTTATCCATGTCGACGAGGTTCCACGCAGCGACGACCAGGGAGCCATCGCTCTTGCGGGTGACCAGCACATCGTCGGCGGGATTCTCCACGCGCTCGTCGCCCAGTTCGTGGAGAAGCGCGAAGTCGTAGAAGCTAGGCTTGCGGATCCGATCCGGCGCGATGAGGCCGAAACCACCATCGAAGGGCTCTTTTTTCACGCCGCCCTCTTCGAAGACGTCATCAAACGTCCACCACGACATGAGGTTGACCTGGCCGTCGCATTGGCGAATGTCGTGGGCCAGAGCAGGACCCACATACCAGTTGTCGCGTGCATCGAGTTGGCCATAGGACGGTACATTCCACTCCGTCCACAGAAGGGGCAGCGAAGGCTGCGCGGACGCGGCGATCTGGGCGTGCACCATTTTCACAGCGCGGCAAACGCGGTCGCGCATCGGAATATCTTCGCTGGTGCCGAAAAGGTCCTGCACGGTGTCGTCGGCATAGCCATGCGTGGAAACGAAGTCGATGGGAACGTGTTCGCTGTTGACGTGCGCGAGAAACGCGGGGATCCAATGGGCCGCGGCTGTTGCAGGCCCACCGAGGCGCAGGCGCGGGTTGACGGCTTTCAATGCACGCGCGGTGTGATCGTAAAGCTCGAAGTAGGTTGACTGTTTGGGATCCCCGGCCCAGAAGTCGATATTCGGTTCATTCCAGACCTCGAAGTACCACTGCGAGACTTCGTCGATGCCGTAGCGGTCGACCAGGTGCCGGGCAAAGGCGTGAATGAGCGCGTCCCACTTGGCATAATCCTTGGGCGGAGCGACATTTTGCTTGTACCAGAACGGGTGAATGGCGGGCTTGGATGCGAGCTTGTAGGGCATGAAGCTGAGTTCGACAAAGGGGCGGACGCCGCGCGCGAGAAGGCCGTCATAGATCTGGTCGACGTAGGTGAAATTGAAAACTGGATCGCCGTTTCTGTCTTCGTCGTAGACACCAACGTCGTCGTGAAAGATGGCGTGAAAGCGAACATAGCGCATGCCGATGTCGTCGTGTACTTCTTTCAGATCATCGAGATAGTTGGCGCGCAGAGCGAGGATGGCGCGACCGGAGCCGAACATCTGGTCCCAGAAATGGGGAAAGGGATGCGCGGGCGCATGCGCGTCGATCGCAATCTCAGTGGGCGCGGACTGCGCGGGAACGATCAATGGCGAGATGCTGACCGCGAGGGCGAGCGAGACGAGAGCAGGGCGGAGGATTTTTGTCATCGGATTTTCCCTCGATGCGGATGAGGCTAAGTCGTGAGTTAAGCGCGGTCGTAACGGCGGACGAGCGGGTTGGGCGCAAAACAAAGCGCAGAACAGGCTCGCTTCCATTGGATGCGCCGCCGGCAAAGAGTGACGCAACTGGAGAGGAGAGCAGTTGGGGGAACGGCGGAGAGAAGCTGCGCACGGTGGGTGATGCTCTAATAGCCTGATGGCGAGCCTTGAGAATTTCCGCCTTGTGGTGTTTCGTGCCGTGGCCGAGCAGCTGAGTTTTCGCAAGGCTGCCGAAGAGCTCTATCTGACACAACCGGCTGTGAGCCTGCAAATCAAAGCGCTTGAAGAGGACCTTGGGGTTCAACTGTTTGACCGCACCGGCTCGCGGATCGCGCTGACGGAGGCGGGCAAAAGATTGTTGCGCTATGCGCGGGAGGGGAACGCGCTGCTGCGGGAGGCGGAACACGCGGTGACATCCCTTGCCGGACCGCAGGGCGGTGATCTTTTGTTAGGCGCCTCCACCACGATTGCTCAGTATGTGCTGCCGCGCCTGGTTGCCGAATTCTGTCGCGAGAATCCGCGTGTGCGGCCCAGCCTGCAGAGCGGGAACACGGAGCATATCGTGAGCGCGGTGGTTGCGCAGCAGATCGCGCTCGGCTTTATCGAGGGGCCGGCGCGCAGCCGCGATGTGAGAACAGAACCTTTCCTGGTGGACGAAATCGTACTGATTGTTCCGGCCGCGCACGAATGGGCTGAGCGAGCGGCGGTGGAGTGTGCAGAACTGGTCGCAACTCCGCTGTTAATGCGGGAACGCGGTTCGGGTACGCGGCGGGTTGTGGAAGCCGCGCTGGAAAGTTGCCACGTGAAGCGGTCTGCGCTGCGTATCGCGATGGAGCTGGATTCCACCGAGGCCATCAAGTCTGCGGTGGAATCGGGCCTGGGCGCGGGCTTTGTGTCGCGGTGGGCGCTGGCCAAGGACCTGCGCGTGGGCAACAGTCTCAGAATTATCCAACTTGAAGGCGTGCGCATCCGGCGCGACCTGCTGGTTGTGCATCCAACAGGGTCTGGGCTGCAAGGGCTGGCGCAGGAGTTTCGCAGATTTGTGTTCGCGCGTGTCGTGCAGAAACCTGCAAAAACCCGCGACGAACGCAAATCTGCTCCGCCGCGATAAGAATTCCCAATAAGCCATCAGGGCTTCTGCTTGGACGCGGGGAGATTTTGCGGCCATGCTGAATCTGTGTCGAAGAATCTCTTCTTTGCCGGAATCATCCTCGCAGCCAGCGGGCTCTTGTCGCCCCCGCTGGCGTTAGTGGCTGGGCTTGCCTATGCGTTTTGGTTTGAGCATCCCTACCACCTTGACGCGAGACGCCTTTCGAGGCTCCTGCTGCAGGTATCGGTGGTGGGATTGGGATTTGGTATGGATCTTCACGAGGTGCTGCGAGCAGGCCGGTCAGGGTTTCTCTACACGGCTATCAGTATCACGTTTGCCTTGCTGCTGGGATGGGGACTGGGCAAGGCACTCGCGGTCAAGAAGCGCATTTCGTTTCTGATCTCGGCAGGGACTGCCATTTGCGGCGGCAGTGCGATTGCCGCAATCGCGCCGATTGCCAACGCGAATGAAGAAGAGATCGCGGTTTCGCTGGGAACCGTATTTGTGCTCAACTCGGTTGCGCTGTTTTTGTTTCCGGCCATTGGAT
Organism: uncultured Acidobacteriaceae bacterium; assembly: GCA_963798035.1. Classification (GTDB taxonomy): domain Bacteria; phylum Acidobacteriota; class Terriglobia; order Terriglobales; family Acidobacteriaceae; genus Telmatobacter. Next base: position 12,475 of record CAWCRW010000004.1, read on the forward strand.
CGGCGCTGCACATGACACAAACGCAGTTCGGATTGTGGTCGGCCCTTGCGATTCACGATACGAGCTCGGTGGTGGGCGCCTCGGCAAAGTTCGGAGCAGTGGCGCTGGCTGTAGGCACGACGGTGAAGCTGGCACGCGCGCTGTGGATCGTGCCCCTGTCGCTGGGCACATCCTTTATTGAAAAGAGCAAGGCACGCATCCAGTGGCCGTGGTTCATCGGGTACTTTTGCCTGGCTGCGGTGGCCAATACGTATCTACCAGTGTTCCATGCAGCCTACCCCACGTTGAAACACCTGGGGATCCTCGGATTGACAGTCACTCTGTTTCTGATCGGGACAGGCCTGTCGAAGGGCACCCTGCGCGAGGTAGGTGTTCGACCATTGGTGCAGGGAATCCTGCTGTGGATTGTGATTGCCGTGGGCTCGCTGGAACTGATTCGAGGAGGTTGGATTGCTCTGTAAAAGAATTTCGAGCAGAATTTTCCAACTTAAAACGATGGGTGGAATGTGCGAATACCCGGCAGGTTGCGCCGGGTATTCGCGTTGACGCATGCGCGTTCAATAGCGGAAGGGCTGGCCCATCAGATGTGCCGTCGCTCGATCATAGCCGCGGCGAAACCCGTCGCGATAGGCGTCGCGGGCCTCGGGCGGCAGATGCGGGTGCCGATACTCGTCGCGATTGTTCACGTCGGGCTGGCGGTGATTTTCATAGTCACGACGCGCACCTTCCATGCCGTCGTGAAAACCACGCCGTTGCAGGTCGTTGAACTCGGTGGGAAAGGCATCCCACTGCGGCGGCGGGGGTGGTTGCTGCGGCCGATAGCCGGGTTGGCCGTCGTGCATCAAGTGGGACATGGCACGATCGTAGCCGCGGCGGAATCCGTCCTGGAATGCTTCGCGTTGCTGGGGCGGAAGGTGCGGGTGGCGAAAGATTTCATGATCGGCGACGTCGGGGTGGCGATTCATCCGGAAGTCATTCCGTGCGGCTTCGAGTCCCTCGTGAAAACCCTGACGTTGAATGTCATTCAGTTCTTGTGGAGGCGCGTCCCAGCTATAGCCGGGAGGCGGCGGTCCCTGGGCCGCGGCGATGGCGCGCGACGCCGGAAAGATCAAAAACAGAGCAACTGCAGAGAGTGCAATTCGATTGAGATGCATCGTACGATCTCCTTCTTGCGCATTGTGTGTGAATGGATGGCCGGTACGGGGCGGATTCGAGTGGAGCCGGCTTCGGAGCCCGATTGGCAGTAGGTGGGCTAATTCATTGTATAAAGCCGGCCTCTGGGTGGGGCCGCTCCCGGTTTTGCGACGGGAAGACAACTGGGCTTTTGTTTTGGAGGGAGTGTACTGAGCAAAAAATACCCGACCGTGGGGACGGCCGGGTAGCGGCGATTTTGTGCCGGGTGGGATCAGGATTCGCGGTTAAAAGTGATCATGATCGCCGCGCAGGTGTGCCATGGCGCGTTCGTAGCCGCGGCGAAACCCATCGCGATAATCGTTGCGTTGATCGTGGGGCACCGGCGGATGACGATAGGCGTCGTGATCGTCGGCATCTGCCCTGCGGTGTGCGTCGAAGTCGTGGTGAGCCGCTTCAATTCCGTCGTGAAAACCCTGGCGCTGCACGTCGCGGAATTCATCGGGTGGCGCATCCCACGGGCGGTCCTGAGCTGCGGCCGCTGCCGGCGATGCTGCGATCGCGTGAGCCCTGGCGGGAGTGATGCATGCCAGGGAAAGAGCAAGCAGAGAGAGTCCAATCCATTTCAGATTCATTCGGTGGAACCTCCGTTCCTTGCGAGTCAGATGGTGGGATGCGACCGGATGTTGCCCTGCACTCGAAGTTCCGGGCGACGGCGAGCGCCGTTGGCTGCGATCTCCTTGTGCAGCAATGTCTTTTGGTTGGAAGGCATGGGGATAGGCTAGGATTTCTGCATGCCGTCTCTCCTAGAGATTCGTGATTTGCACATCAATTTCGGGGCAACCCAAGCGGTGCGTGGTGTGAGTCTAGAGCTGGGCGAGGGGGAAGTTCTGGGGTTGGTCGGCGAATCGGGGTCGGGCAAGAGTGTGACCGCGTTGGCGATTCTGGGGCTGTTGGGCGCTGCGGCGCATGTGGACGGCGCAATCGTCTGGCATGGGGGCGAGAGTCTTTCTGAGAAGGATCGCGCGGCGAGTGGCGTCAACCTTGTGGGACTTCCGGTGCAGGCTTTGCGGCAATTGCGCGGCAGCGAGATCGCGATGATTTTTCAGGAGCCGATGACGGCGCTGAATCCGGTGATGACGATCGGACGCCAGGTGGCCGAGTGTTTTGAAGCGCATGCCGCGGGAAGCACGCGCCGCGAGGCAAAGCGGCGGGCCATCGAAGCGCTGGAGGCAGTGGCGATTCCCGAAGCGGCGCAGCGCTACGGCGATTATCCGCACCAGTTTTCAGGGGGGCAGCGGCAGCGCATCCTGATCGCGATGGCTCTCATCAATCGGCCGCGCTTGTTGATTGCCGATGAGCCGACGACGGCGCTCGATGTCACGGTACAGGCGCAGATCCTGTCGCTGCTCGCACAACTGCAGCGGGAGTATGGCCTGGCGATGCTTTTCATCTCGCACGATCTGGCCGTGGTGGGCCAAGTTGCGAGCCGGGTTGCGGTGATGCGTGCAGGACAGGTGGTGGAGACCGGGCCCAGCACGCGATTGCTGACCGCCCCGACTCATCCCTACACACGCGCCTTGCTGGCTGCGGTGCCAACGTTGCGGACGGACCGCACCAAGCCGCTGGCGATGGTCGGGAATTCGCCGGCGTGATCGCTATATACTCACCGCAAACGCGATTTTTGCCGGCAACCAAGAGACAGTTTCGAAGAGGTAGGCCAATGACGCCACGATCCCGCATCTGCGCCGCAGTGCTTCTTGCGGTTCTGCCCTTCTGCGCGGCGCAAACGCCGAGCCATAAAAAGGCACCCGCGGCTCCGAAGCCCGAGCCGACCGAGCCGGACCTTGTCGAGTACATTCGCGGCGCGCTTTTGTCGCTCAGCCCGAACGACGGAGTCAACGACAATCTTGAGGTTCGCTACGATGATGCGAAGAAGGTACTGACGGTGATTGGGCCGAGCGGCAGGTGCGACGAGTTTTTGAGCGCGCTCAATCCGAATAATGCGGTGTGGGATGTGTTCGATCCCAGCGACAGCGAACGGCAGCGGGAGAAACTTCTGCGCCTAACCATGGTGTCTGTGATCGGGAAGTCGGCGCGCACATGCTACGACACGTCGGATCACGTGAATCTCGATGTCATGAGCAATCGCGCACGCTTTCTTTTCTCGCAGTCAAAAGCTGACGATGTCGCGGACTTTCAGGAGAAGATCGCGAAGGCTTTCAAGAAGCTGATCGTGCTGACCGGCGGGGCGCCCGAGAAGGACATTTTCTAGAGCGGCCAACGGACGGAAGCCCGGCGGATTTGACGGTGTGCTGCGGCGAGAAAGGGGCAGAGACACGACCGCCCCCGGAAATCCGGAGGCGTTGAGTCGTGGACCCGGCCTGTCACCAGAGCCGCGATCAGCTTGGGCGCAATCGCGTTACTTAGCGATTGCTTCTTCAGCTACTGGTGCGGTGGCATCGGCTACCACCTGAACTTTGATATGAGCCGTCACGTCGCGATGCAGCTTGATCGCCACGGTGAAATCGCCGAGGCTTTTCAGAGGCTCTGACAGCTGGATCTTGCGACGATCCACTTCGAAACCCTTGGCCTCCAAGTCGCCGGCGATGTCTGCCGAGGTGACGGAACCAAAGAGCTGGCCGTTCTCACCGGTTTTGCGCGTGAAGCTCAACACGACTGGTTGCAGCTTAGCCAAGACTTCCTCGGCTTGCGTTTTCTCGGTTGCAGAGCGACGAGCTGCTGCAGCCTTCATCTGCTCGATCACGTTCTTGTTGGTTTCAGTGGCCTGCATCGCAAGTTTGCGGGGCAGCAGGAAATTGCGGCCGTAGCCGTCGGCCACCTTCACCACATCACCGCGGTGGCCCAAGTTGGCTACGTCTTCTTTCAGAATAACTTCCATCTCAAAATTCTCCAGAGTTGCAAGGTGCCGGCGCCGTGGGCGCTCCTGTCTATTGGACGAGAGCATCGGCGGGACCGCGTCCACCGCGCAAGATTCTATAACGGCATCCGAAGCATTGTCTCCTGACTCGATCCGATATGACCCTACAACAATTGGGGCATTACCCTCCAAGGGCCTTATCGTGCGAACCGGTCAGGAGCGTGATGCTAGTGACGCGTGGCAAACGGCAGCAGGGCGATGTTCCGGGCCTGCTTGATGGCGCGGGTCAGACGGCGTTGGTGCGTTGTACACACGCCGGTGAGCCGCCGGGGCACGATCTTGCCGCGTTCGGCAACGAATTGTTGCAACAGCCGTACATCGCGGTAGGGGATTGCATCGATCTTCTCGGTGCAGAACTTGCAGACCTTCTTGCGGCGAAAGAACTTGCCGCGTCCGCCGGGTCCGCCGCCGGGGCGTCCGCCGGGGCGTGGACCGGACCCTCCGGAACTGGGTCTTTCCGAACCTGATCCGCCTGAACTAGGCCCGGAGGAGGCCTGTGCGGGTGCGCTCGTTTCGGGCGCCTTACTTGGTGTTTCGTCAGCCATGATGTATCCTCTTGATTCTCTTGGCATTCTTGCGCCTTAAGGGGCGTAGAGAGCCGTGTTGTTGCGGCGCGTCTGCCTGTTGAGAGCCTGCGGCGCCGTAAATTCCAGTCAATCCTCAGGCGCTGGCCTGAACCGTTTCGGCGGCTTCGGCGGGAGCTGCTGAAGCTGGCGCCGCCGGGGCAGCCGGTGCCGGTGCAGACGCAACGGGTGCATGCGCTGCCGGCTCGGCGCTCAGTTTCCGGCGCGTACCGCGAAGAGCCTTGACCTTGGCGAGCCGCTTCTCTTCCTCGTCGGTGCGCACGGTGATGAACTTGATGATCGGTTCGGAGACGCGCAGGCGGCGCTCCAGCTCGGCCACCACAGCGCCATTGGCTTCGACGGTGAGCAGAATGTAGTTGCCGTCATTGAACTTGCGCACCATATAGGCGAGCTTGCGCCGGCCCATCTTCTCGACGTTCTTCACCACACCGCCACCGTTGGTGACGGAGGTCGTGAAGCCGGCAATCAACTTGTCGACATCTTCGTCGACCGTGTCGGGCCGAACAATAAACATCACTTCATACAAACGCGACATCCGGTTTCCTTTTCCGCTGGAATCATCCTTGCTCCAGCCATTCCAAATTTCAGGGACGGGGTCAGTGGGCCTTTGCAGAAGCGAACTTCCTGTCTTTTCTTTCGATCTTTCGACCCAGTTCGCTCTGTTCCCAGTCCTTGTTCCTAATCCTTGTCTTTCCGGTTGAACTCATTCATCGCCGGTCCTGGTCCATCCTGGAGGATGCGCCGCGTTGCCACGGCCACTTGATCCAGCACTTCGTCCAACACCGTCAAATCCGCCTTCCGCATCGGCGAGAGCAGATAATCTCTGCCCGGCCGTTTGCCTCCGGCGACTTCTTTTGCTTCTGGGGGCAAGTTGAGCCCAACGCCGATCCGCAACCGCAGCCATTCCTGGCTGCCTAGAGCGGAGGTCACGCTGCGGGCTCCGTTGTGTCCCGCGGGCGAACCGCGCTCTCGAATTTTGAACGTACCCAGCGCCAGATCGAGCTCGTCGTAGATCACGAGCAGGTCCCGTGCCGGGTCCGCTTCGAACTCCTGAAGCAGAGCGGCCACTGCGGCTCCGCTCAGATTCATGAAGGTCTCCGGCTTGGCCAGGACTACATCGCGCCCTGCAATTCTGCAGGTTGCGGTCATAGCCCGGCAGCGCCGGTTCTGCACCACAACGCCTTCTTGCTGGGCGATGCGGTCAATGGCCATGAACCCCGCGTTATGCGGCGTCCACAGATATTCCAAGCCGGGATTGCCAAGCCCCACCACCAAAAAAGGGCCACGCCGGCCAACAACTTCGCTTGCCTCGGCCAAGGTCTACTTCTTTGCCCCGGCCTCGGGCTTCTTGGCACCGCCGGCTGCATCCGGAGCGTCCGTCTTGCCCTTCTTCGCAACTTCGGGTTCTGTCGGCGCTGCTCCACCTTCCGGTGTTGCCGCCACTTCGCCCTCGGCAGGTGTCGCCACCACTTCTTCGCGGATCGAGACCACGTGCGCGACGGTCGCATCTTCCGCATCGAGGTACTTGATCTTGTCGGAGTGCGGCAGGTCGCTCACGCGCAATACACCGTGCATGGCGAGTTCGCTTACGTCGACATCGATGTGGTTCGGGATGTTGGCAGGCAGGCACTCGATTTCGACTTCGCGCATGACCTGATCGAGGATGCCGCCTTCCGCCTTGACGCCAATCGGGGTACCCAGCAGCTTGACGCGCACGCTGACCTGCAGCAACTTGTCGAGCGCAATGCGCTTGAGGTCGATGTGGATCAGCTGATCCTTGATCGGCTCACGCTGCCAGTCGACAATCATGGCTTTGGCGGCGGGCTGGCTGCCCACTTCCACATCAAAAATTGTGTTGTGGCCGGTCTCGGAAAAAAGGATCCGCGAAATCTGCTTGGGGTCTACTTCAACGGCAACGGCATCGTGTCCGCCGCCATAGAGCACCGCAGGAATCTTGCCGGCGACACGCACGCGGCGTGCAGCATTCTTATTGAACTTGCCCTCACGGGGCTTGGCTACGACTACTTCAGGCATTTCGTTTTCTCATTTCTGTATTCGGGCACAGGAAATCAGCTTTCAGCTTCTAGCCGCTAGCTTCCAGCGACTTCTTACCACCGCCAACCGAATCGCCCACTCCCTTTGTTGGTGAAGCAGCCGCTAGCCTCTAGCTGCTAGCCTTCAGCTTCGTGTTTTTCTCTCGTGGGAGGTTTTCAAATCCCACATCCTCTTCGCCCTGAGGCGAAATTCATCTTTCGTTGATCACCAGCTAGAGGCTAAAAGTTAGCCGCTAGCGGCTAACTGAACAGCGTGCTGACGCTGGTCTCCATGTGAATGCTTTCGATGGCTGCGCCTAACAGGCCGGCGATCGAGAGCACTTTAAGCTTGGGCAACTTCTGTGCCTGCTCGCGCAGGGGAATGGTGTCGGTCACGATCACCTGTTCCAGGCGCGAATTGGCAATTCGATCGATGGCCGGACCCGAAAGCACGGCGTGGCTTGCGCAGGCGTAGACCGAGATGGCGCCTGCGTTATAGAGCGCGTCGACCGTTTTCACCAGGGTTCCAGCGGTATCGATGATGTCGTCGAGGATGAGGCAGGTTTTGCCGGCCACATCGCCGATCACGTTCATCACCTCGGCAACGTTCATGTCGGTGCGCCGTTTGTCGACAATGGAAAGCGGGGCACCAATTTTTTGCGCAAAAAAACGCGCGCGCTCCACGCCGCCCGGGTCCGGGGAGACCACCATGAGTTTGGGTAGATTGAGCTCGCGGAAGTAGCCCACCAGCACCGGACTGGCGTACAGATGGTCGACCGGGATGCTGAAGAAGCCTTGAATCTGCGCGGCATGCAAATCGACAAACAGAGCGCGATTGGCGCCCGCAGTGGTGAGCAGGTCTGCCACAAGCTTGGCGCTGATGGCAACGCGCGGCTTATCTTTGCGGTCCTGGCGTGCGTAGCCGTAATAGGGAACCACGACTGTGATGCGCGCGGCCGATGCGCGTTTCAATGCGTCAATCATGACGAGCAGCTCGACCAGGTGCTGGTCGACGGGATAGCAGGTGGGCTGCACGACGAACACGTCGACGCCGCGGACGTTTTCGAGGAGCTGGAAGAAGACTTCGCCATCGGCAAAACGCTGCAGCTTGGCTTCGCCGACGGGCACGCCGATGTGGCGGCCAATGGCCTCAGCGAGGGGCCGATTGGCAGTGCCCGAGAACAGCTTGAAGCGCTTGTCCTCGCTCAGATTGCGAGTGCGCTTGCGCTCCGCGGAGGGCTTCGCGTCCTTCGCCTTGGCGTCTGCGGTACCGCCGGGATTCAATCCCTTGAGGCCGCCGTCTTTACCGGAATCCTCTGCGCCCGGCTGCTGTTTTTCTTCCGCTGCTACCGTCACCGATCCCACTTCCATCTCCCGAGAACCTCCAAGCTGGTTGCCTTCCACCCCACGAACTAAGACCTGTTCATGGGGGCCCAGGCTATGGCTGCTCAACACACATCGCCGCAAATTTTGGCTGGGCGACTAGGATTCGAACCTAGACAAATGCCTCCAAAGGGCATTGTCCTACCATTAGACGATCGCCCAACACATCGACTTTTCACTCTGCCGACTCCTTGCGTTCTTCGAGCAACTCTTCGACGAGAAGAGGCACGCAAAGAGACTTTCGCGCGAGTAGACGGAGAAGAAGTCGATCCTGACAGCCGCATGCGAGTCTCTCTCGCGCAAAACCGGCTGTCAATCCTGTTTTTGCTGAAGCATTTCATCCCGATAAGCGGCTCGCGGAAGGGTGCGCGTCAACATGCTGCGCACATCCGCTTGCTGCAACCGTGCCTGGGCTGCTTCAGCATCTTCACGGGTCAGGTACAACCCGTAGAGAGCCGAACCGGACCCGGACAACGAGGCATGGAGGGCTGCCTCCGGAGTGCCCGAAGCCGCAAGGATACGCTTGATTTCGCGAAGGGAGGGATGCTGGGGAAAGACGACGCGTTCAAAGTCGTTCTGGATCCAGCTACTGATCCCGGTGCGGACAAGCGCGGACTTTGCGGGTCCGGCCAGGTCCTCTCCGCATGAGAGGACACCGGAGGAGCCTGCTCCCTGCTGTCCTTTGGGGATTCCTCCTGCAAAGGCGCTGGCATAGGCGCGGCTCAACTCATTCAGTTTAGCGGTACTGGCCTCCGCGGTCAAACCCTCGGTGCGACAGAGCTGGTCCCAGTCATTAAAGGCCTGCGGTGTGGAAACGCCGATCTCGGGTGTGGCAACGACGCACCAGACTGGATCGAGGTCGGGCAGGGGGTATACTTCCTGCCCGCGATCGATCCCGAGGACGGTACCTCCGATGAGGAAGAGGGGAACGTCGGAGCCGACCTGGGCGGCGAGGGAGAGACGGAGAGCAGGGACTAAGGGACTAGGGACTGAGGGACCAGGGACTAGTCCGCTGCACGCTACTTCGGCTTCGAGGCCGATGAGAGCGGCTACGGCATTGGCGGAACCGGCGCCCAGGCCGCCCTGAACCGGGAGGCGCTTTTCGATGTAGATGGACACGTCCGCCGTGATGCGAAGCGCGTCCAAGGCGAGAAGGGTCATTTTCCAGGCAGTGTTCCGCCGGTCGGTTGGAACACGCTGGTCGTTGGAGGTCAGGCGGATGGAGGTCGTGGGTGCCTGGATCGCCGTAACCGTCACAAGATCATGGAGTTCCAGCGTCTGATAAACGGTGGTGAGGGCATGAAAGCCGTTCGTCCGTGGGGCGCCGATGCCCAATCCCAGATTGATCTTGGCGTGCGAACGGACGGTTGTGGGCATACCGGTCCATTGTAGAGCCGGTCCGTTCCATGGAGCCGGGGGCCGTTTCAAACAAAAGCGCTGATTTTATAGAACAAATCGGAACAAATGGACGTAAGATTCGAGTCCAAGGAATGCGTGGAGCGCCTTGGGCGGTCGCTGGGCTACGGGCCGCGCGATTTTTTTCCAACGGGCCTGACATTGAACGGCCCTGAAATTGGAGCTTCCCCGGTTCCTTCGGACGCGGCGCGCCGCTATTTCGGTGCGAAAGGTGGAGCCATGAGAATCGCAACTTCTCTCGGTGTAGCGTCCCTGCTGGTCTTCGGTTTCTGGTTTTCCACCCACCCCCTTCCGGCACAGGTTCAGTCAGGAGATGCAGTCGCGAACAGCCACCAGGCTCCCATGGTGGAGCGCTATGGCAAGCCCTACGTGATGGTGACGATCAACGGCAAGGGCCCCTTCCGATTCGTTATTGATACCGGTACGGGCGGCGACGCGCTGGTGACGCCGGAACTGGCGCGCGAGCTTGGTCTGCCCACTGTGGGCCATGCGATGCTGAGCGATCCCAGCGGACAGGGCGGAAAGAAGGCACCCATCGTCCTTCTCGATTCGCTGGAGCTTGCCGGCGTCCAGTTCAACGGGATTCGCGCCATCAGCCATCCCTTCTTTGCCGAGGCAGGCACATGTGAAGGTCTGCTGGGCTTCACCCTCTTCCGCAATTACCTGCTCACTCTCGATTTTCCGAATCGAGTGGTGACTCTTGCGAACGGGTCGCTCGAGCCCGATGGCGGCAAATCGGTATTGCCCTTCCGCATGCCCGAAGGCGTGCCGGTTGCGAGCATCAAAGTGGATGGATTGCCATCGGTGGACGCGCAACTCGACTCGGGAGGCGGCGGCCTGGTGTTGCCGGAGAAACTCGCGGCTCACCTGAAGTACGATGTTGCGCCGGTGGTATTTGCTTCGGGCCGTTCGGTATCCACTCGGTTCGAAATGAAGGCGGCGAAGCTGGCGTCGGATGTGAAGCTTGGCCGCTACACATTCACGCATCCGGTGGTCGAGATTCACCCGGCGTTTCCATTGGTGAATTTTGGCTCGCCGCCGATGCAGATATTCGCGATCACCTTCGATCAGAAGAATCTGCTGGTGCGCTTCGCAGCGAACCAGAGGCGATTCAGCCTGACGGCTCCGCCGAGCCCGACGCGCTTGACCAATGCGCCGGCTTACGTGCCTCCGCCGCCGGACCTTGTGCCGGTCGGCTGAGGGCTGAACGAATGGAGATGGATTCCCTTCGTTAGACGCTCACACTGCGTGCGACCATTTCGCGTGCGGCGCGCAAGCTGGCAACCGGCTCTCCGCTGGGGCGAAACTCCATGGCGGCGACGTGCTTGTAGTTGAGTTGTGCGAGTTTGCGGTAGATGTTGGCGTAGTTGATTTCGCCGGTGCCGGGTTCATGGCGTCCGGGGACGTCGGCGATGTGAATCAGGCCGATGACGTCGATGTGCTTGTCGAGTTTTTCGATCAGGTTGCCCTCGGCGATCTGCTCATGGAACATGTCATAGAGAAACTGCACCTGGGGATGATTGACGGCGCGCACGATTTCGATGGCTTCTGCGGCAGACTGCAGAAAATATTTCGGATTCTCTTCGGGGTCGATGCATTCAAGCAAGAGGCGCACGATCTGGCCGTCGATGGTGCGACCTTCGACGAGGCCTGCGGCCTGCTTCAATGTTTCGATCGCGGCGTTGTGCTGGTCTTCGCGGCTCATGCCGGGAACGACGTTGCCGGAGAGCACAATCATGGCCGGGCAGCTCAGGGTCTCCATGGGTTTGAATGCGTCTTTGAGTTCGGCGAGGAATGCGTCGCGCACGGTTGCATCGGCGACACCGTGGTGCAGGCCGGCGGTGGCGTCGAAGCGAAGGCCGAGCCGCTTGCCCGCTGCATTGGCTTTGGCAAAGTCGGCGTCGGTCCACTTGGCGTATTCGCCCACTAGTTCGATGTTGGTGTAGCCGGCCTCTGCAACTTTGGCCAGCCGCTCTTCAAATGGCAGCTCGCGGAAGACAGTCCACAGCATCACGGAAAGCGGAAAGGGAGTAGCGGTTGCGTTCGCATCGGAAGAGCTCGCGGATGCGGACCATGGTGAGATAGCGCCCAAGGCGCCAGCTGTCAGAACCTGCGTAAAAGTGCGGCGATCCATGCGATTCTCCTCTGCAGAACAGTGAACAGTGAACAGTGAACGACGAACAGCGAGCCGTGGACAGTGATGTGCGATTCACGAAATCATTTTGACTTTGCCGGAACGACGAAGCGCCTGCCAATCTTTCTCGGTCTGATCGGCGTAGAGCGATCCAAATTTGGCGACGGCCGCGGCAAAGCGATCGCCGGCACCGATGTATCCGGCAATGACCTGAGGGTCCCCGGAGCGTGCATGGCCGCGGGCCAAGAGCTCGCCGCAGATCTCGGCAAATGCCGACAGGCCGCTGCCGGCGAGGTCTTCCAGCTCGATGGACCCTTTGTGATCGTTGAGCTGGCGCACCAGATAGTTGCGTCCTTCCATCCGCGTCCATCCGAGAAATGGATCCGACTGTACCTGCATCGCGCGCTGGCCCTCGACCGTGCGTTGGCCATTATGGTGCGCGGGGTAGGCATCGGGCAAATAGGGGGCGTAGGCGGAAGCAGCTTCTTCTTTCATCTGCAGGAAGAGGGGGTCGTTGGGACCGTTGCCCTCGAAGTAAATGCAGTAATCGCGCAACCCGATGGAGCCGGTACCGACAACTTTGAATGCCACATCCACGGGCCGGTAGAGAGAGAGCAAATGCTGCCGCTGCGGTTCGAGCGTTTCGCGATAGGGGCCGAGGGCCGCGAGCACCTTCACGGCTTGTGCGCCAGGTATGCGGGTCAGGGTTGGCTTGATCTCCTTGAAGCGGCGGGGCGCGCCAAGTTTCATACTCGCCGGTTCGGTCAACTGTTCCAGCGTGTGCATTGGCGTGGCGCGCTCCGCCTTCAGCAACGCGTCATGCACGGGCTCGACGGAGCCCATGCGGTGGACCTGAAAGCGGGCGACCTCGAGAATCGGCAACGCGGCGAACGCGCGCATCTTGGCGCCGTAATGCAACGCGAATTCTTCTGCAGCTCCGCGCGCCGAGGATTCCTTGTGCCTGGATTCGCGGCCGGCCAGCACCAGCGAAGCAGCCATTCGTTTCAAGTCCCATTCGAAAGGCCCGCGCAGTGTTTCATCAAAGTCGTTGATGTCAAAGACCAGACGGCCATCGGGCGCGGCAAAAGCGCCCAGGTTGCGCACATGCGCATCGCCGCAGAGTTGGGCCAGGATGCCGGTGTTGGGCAGCACGGAAAGATCGGCGGCCATCACCGGCACCGCGCCGCGGAAGTAGAGGAACGGCGACTGGGTCATCAACTGATGCTTGAGTTTCAGAAGCCCGGGAAGACGTCCGCGTTCCGCTCGAGCAAGCAGCGTGAGTGCCGTGGAGGTGCGGGCTTTGATGTTGAGTTCGTCCTGTTCTTGGCGGCCGATCTGTTTGCGTCGCGACTGGCCGAGACTGCGCCGTTCTTCAGGGGTAGCCCAGTGCATGAACGCGAACATATACCCTCGGCCTGCCGGTTGCAAATAGACGTTACCCCTACGCAATGATGCGCATCGAGGCAGCGATGCGGGGTACAGCGAAGGTTGCAATTGGGAATCCCAAAGTGATTTAGACTGCAGTTTGGAAGCCCGGCATCCGGTTTTCCCTCCCGCCGCAACCGGCTCCGATTCCGGAGGATCTCCGCGTGAAGTATTTCGGCATCCGGTTGTCGATGGTCTTTCTCGCCCTTGGTTGTCTCGATGTCGCGGCGCAAGAACCTGCGATTCCGCTCACGGTCGAAAAGATCTTTGCGCACGGCGCGCTCATCGGGAGGTTGCCCGAAGATCTCGCGTGGTCGCCGGACGGGCAGCACCTCTCTTATTTCGACGGCGGGGAACTGGTCGATCTGGATCCCGGCTCAGGCAAACCGCATGTGATGGTGAGCCGCGCAAAGCTGGCCTCTCTGGAGGGGGCGGCAGCCTCAGAACAAGACCGGGACCATCGCAGCCGCTACGGAATGGCGGCGTACCAGTGGGCGCCGGATTCGAAGCACTTGCTCTTCGACGCCAATGGTCGCCTGTGGATGTACGACTTGCGCAATGGGACGGGCTTGGAGATTGGCATGTCGGGTCAGGCAGCGGGCGACGATCCAAAGTTCTCGCCGAATGGAGAGAATATTTCGTTCATTCGCAATCATGGGCTTGCGGTAGTACGCCTGAAAGATCCCGGCTCGCCGACCAACATCGTGGCCCCGCCCCCGAACGAAGGCACGCTGAACGGAGAGGTCGATTGGGTTTACCTGGAGGAACTCGATGTCCGCAGCAACTATTTCTGGTCGCCGGATTCAAGGAGCCTTGCCTTCCTGCAGATGAACGAAAGCGAAGTGCCCTTTTACCCGGTCACGGATTGGATTCCGACCCACGCCGGCGTAGGGATGCAGCGCTACCCGCAGCCTGGGGATCCCAACCCCGATGTGCGCATCGGCGTGGTGTCGGCGCAAGGCGGCAGAGTGGCATGGGTCAGGCTCCCGATCAAGCCAGGGCAAGATTACATACCGCGTTTTGGCTGGCTTGATCGCAAAAACCTTTGGGCCGAGGTCGTGACGCGCGACCATAAACACCGCACACTCTATTTTGCGGACGCAGCGAGCGGCGCTGTCCACCAGGTGCTCGATCTGACCGACGACAAATTTCTGGACGAAAACTACAACGTCAGCGTGGGGGACGGGACCATTGTTCTGACCAACTGGAGCGATGGCCACAATCACCTCTATCTCTATAGCTTCGATCTGGCCAATCCAGGCAGCACATCGGCAAAGCTGGAGAGGCAGCTCACCAGCGGGAAGTTTGAAGTGAGCGAAGTGTATCGCGTGGATCACGAGCACAAGCTGGTCTATTACGCTTCGAACGAAGGGGATGTAGAGCAACAGCAGGTCTGGCAGGTGAGCTTCAGTGGCGAGCGCAAGCAGTTGAGCAGTGGAGCCGGCACGCACCAGGCTAATTTTTCTCCAGTGAGCCCACGGTTTATCGATAGATTCTCCGAACGCATGGAGCCGCCTTCGCTCGCGTTGTGCCGGGAAGCCGGTCAGTGCCAGACTTTCTGGACGACCCATGCGCTGGACGCCTACGGTCTGAGAGCACCCGAACCGCTCGAGGTGAAGGCGCACGATGGAACTACGCTGTACGCCACTCTGTTGCTGCCGGTTGGCGCCAAGGATGCGGCGAGCGTGCCGCTGATCGTCAATCCCTATGGTGGGCCCGGACCGCAGGAAGTGGCGGATCGATGGAGCGACGCGCTGCTCTTCGACGAACTCCTCGTGGAGCATGGATTCGCGGTCCTGCATGCGGACAATCGTGGTACCGGCATGCGCGGGAGAGACTTTGCGCAGGCGGCGTTTCAGAACTTCGGCCCAGTACAGCTGGAAGATCAGCTCGCAGTTGTCGATGCCGCGCTTGAAAAATATCCGCAGCTCGATCCGAAGCGGCTCGGCTGGTGGGGGTGGAGCTGGGGTGGGACGTTCACGCTTTACGCGATGACGCATTCTGAGCGCTTTTGCGCGGGGGTGGCGGTGGCTCCGGTCACGGACTGGCGCGATTATGACTCGATCTATACCGAGCGCTATCTGGGGCTGCCGTCCGAATCTGCTGGGAGTTATAAAGAGTTTTCAGTGGTTAACTCGGCGGATAAATTGCGCGGTCACTTGCTGCTTGCGCACGGCACCGGCGACGACAATGTTCATTTTGAAAACACGGTGCAGCTGGTGCAAAAACTGATTGAAGCGGGCATTCCGTACGATCTGCAAATCTATCCGCGCAAAACCCATTCACTCACTGGAGCGGATGTGCGCACGCATCTTTACAAGCGTATTCTGGCGCATTTTGAGCAATATTTGATGCCACCCGTCCAGTAGGCATGATGAGTCCGATCCATAAGGTTGCAAAGTCGGTCGCAGCGGAGTTGCTACGCGCCGAGATGCTGTTGCTCGACCCCGCCGTGCGGCGCGATAGCGCCCGTGTAGGTGCGTTGTTGACAGAGGATTTCTTTGAATTCGGTAAATCAGGCAAGGTCTGGAGGCGCGAACGGATTCTTGAACTCCTGGGAAGCGAGGAGTATGCGCCGCCGGTAGTGGAGGGCTTCGCATGTCACTGGGTGGCTCCGGCAGTGGTGCTGGTGACCTATCGCGCGGTGCGCGCGAATGAAGCGAGCGGGGAGCGAGAGACTACGCTGCGCAGTTCGCTATGGGCTAAGGATGGAAGCGGCTGGCGCATGCGGTTTCATCAGGGGACGCGCGCCTCGAAGGAATGAACGTGGGCGGCGGAAGACAGATTTGCGGTCGGGTAATCAGTGTCGGGAGCGGATCGGGCGAATCAGGCGCCGTGGCGCTTGAACAAATTGTCCTTCTCGCGGCAGGGGCACTTGGTGCATTCGAGGCAGCAAACGAGGAGAAAAGCGACTCCCACCGTGACCAGGATGGCCAGGAGATTGGCATTCGCCACAAACCAATGAGAGAGCACGCGCATATTCTATACGAAGAACGTACCCCGGGTCCTGAAAACCCGCTATAGCACAAGCGTCACCTGTCAGCCGTAACTGAAGGTATACATTTAGACGGCATCAGCATAGCATTTCGTGGCCTGTGCACCGGGTGGATTTCTCTTGCGCTTGGGCGAAATAAAAGCGAAACTGGTACCGCCATGGCCACCGCGCCCATTCCGGAACCGGAGCTGAATCCCGCGGAGTGGTCTGAGGAGCTTGGACTTACAGGCCAAGATGGCTCTCAGGGTTCGGGCGTGTCTCCGCCTACGACGGCGGCTCCCCCGGACGATCCCGGGGCAGGCTCTTGCCTCAACTGGCTTTTCGTCGATCTGAATTCCTATTTTGCGTCGGTCGAACAGGAGGTCCGTCCCGATCTGCGGGGACGTCCTGTGGGCGTAGTTCCGATGATGGCGGACACGACGGTGTGCATCGCTGCGAGCTACGAGGCCAAGGCATTCGGCGTGAAAACCGGCACCGTGGTGGCAGATGCGAAGCGCCTGTGCCCGGATATCGTGCTCGTGGAAGCGCGCCATGAGATCTATGTTGACTACCACCATCGCGTGGTCGAAGCGGTGGAGAGTTGCCTGCCGGTGAGTTCTGTGCTCTCAATCGATGAGATGGCTTGTCGCCTGATGGGTCGCGAGCGCCCGCTGCTGGCGGCGTTGGAGCTGGGGCGCAAAGTGAAAGCGAGCATCCGGGAGAAGGTTGGTCCCATGCTGCGCAGCTCCGTGGGCCTGGCGACCAACCGTTATCTGGCCAAGATCGCCAGCGACATGGAAAAACCGGACGGCCTGGTGGCATTGCCTCTCGACATCCTGCCGGAGGCGCTGAGCCGGCTCACGCTTCGCGATCTTCCGGGCATCGGCGCGCGGACGGAGAAGCGGCTGAACGGCAAAGGTCTCGAGACGATGGCGCAACTGCTGGCCCTCGGTTGCGAGCAGGCCGGTGAGCTTTGGGGTTCGGTCTGGGGCGAGCGCTTGTGGCATTGGCTGCGGGGCGAGGACTTCGACATGTCGGAGACCGAGCACAATAAATCGCTGAGTCATTCCCACGTGCTGGCGCCGGAGATGCGGACCCCTGAAAAAGCATGGGCAGTGGCGCACAAACTGCTGCACAAGGCCGCCATGCGTTTGCGCGCTGCGGATCTCTGGGCCAGCAGCATTGGTCTGGCGATCGGCTTCGCCGTGCCGCGTGGACAGAACGCACCGGTAAGCCGATTCGGCGTGCCGACAAGAGGCTGGCACAGCGAGCTGCGCCTGAGTGAATGCCAGGATAACCAGACGCTGATTGCGGCCCTGAGCCGGTTGTGGGCCAGTCGCCCCGCGGGCGCGGAGTATGACCAGCCGTATTTTGTCGGGGTGCAGTTGAACGGCCTGGTTCCCGATCGGTTGCATTCGCTGAATCTTTTCGACGCGCTCGAGGACAGCGCGAGCCGCACACGCCTGCTGGCGGCGATGGACGAGCTGAATCATAAATACGGTATGAGCGCGCTGGCGCCGGCAGCCATGTTGACGGCCTTCAAAGCTGCGCCGACGCGTATCGCGTTCCATAGCATCCCGGATCTGTTCTAGCCAATGAATGCGCCGGCAATAACCTTCAAGGGATCGTTGCGTCCATCTGTTACATGCGGTAACATTTCGTCTGTTACAGGCTGTAGCGAATAGAAATGCGTTCCCTGCGCCCTTCCTGTTGCGAATCGGCTGTAACGGTTCGAACTTTTTCCGGTCCCACACGTACCTTTTGCATCCCATGCCGCATTCCCCTGCGGAATAGAAGGTAGAAGCGATTTCAATGGCCCGTGAATGGCAGCCGGACTTCGAGCGACTGGTCGACGAACACCAGTCGATGGTGTTCTCGCTGGCGTGGCGCATGACCGGCGACCGCGGGCTGGCCGAAGAGATCGCGCAGGATGTTTTTCTGGAGTTGGACAGGCACATGCACAAGGTGGAATCGCCCGAACACGCACTTTTCTGGTTGCGCCGCGTGGCGATGAGCCGTTCGGCCGATGCATTGAGGCGGAGGCGTGTGCGCGGGGTTGATTTGTGGGTGGAGATTGAAGAGAATCACGGCGCACCGGTAGAAGAGCGGTCTTCCCCGCTGGGTGCGCGCCTGGAACAGCTGCTGACGACACTGCCTGAACCGCAGCGTGCCGCGCTGGTGCTGCGTTACCAGGAGGACCTGACGCCGGAAGAAATCGCGGTGACGCTGGAGTCGCCGCTGGCCACGGTGAAGAGCAATCTGCAGCGCGGAATGAAGCTGTTGCGCGCCAAGGCCGAGTGCAATTTGAAGGACTACCTCAGACCGGGCCGCGGACCGGAACGTGCTGTGGGAGGAGCCTGACGAGATGCAGGAAATGGATGAATTCGAAAGCAAGCTGCAACCGGCATTTGTGCGCCGGCCGGCGCCTCCGGGACTGAAGCAACGGATCCTGGATCAACGCAACCGGCGGCGGAGCGAACAGTTCCATCGCCGCGTGGTGGTGTGGCAGCGACTTGCGGCGGTGTTGGTTCTTGCGGCTGCTCTGGGCGGCGGACTGACCTGGCGTCATGTGGAAGAGAAGCGCCGCGGCGAGGCAGCGCGGGAAGAAGTGATGACCGCGTTACGGATTACCAATCACGCACTGGACCAGATTCAAGCACGGCTCGCGGCACGGGATCGCACCGACCACGAGTAAGGAGAAAGACGATGAAACCGTCGATTGCCGCGTTCCTGTTAGCGGCCGGCTCGATTACATTCCCGGCCCTGGCGCAAAATTCGCAGTTGCCTTTGCCATCTCCTGTGGAGAAGGAACTCGCGGCGCGCGCGTCGGATGTCACCGAGGTCACGCTAGGCAAGAACATGCTCGCGTTCGCCGCGAAGTTCATGCACGACAAAGATGAGGACGAAGCCGGCGTTCGCCAACTCATTGAAGGGCTCGATGGAATCTACGTGCGCGAGTACGAGTTCGACAAGGAAGGCGAGTATTCAATTGACCAGCTTGATCAACTGCGCAAGTCTTTCGATACGCCGGAATGGGCGCCGATTATTCACGAGCACGAACGCAAAACCGGCGAGACCACAGACGTGTTGATGAAGACGGTGAATGGCGAAAACAAGGGCATGTTCATTCTTTCCGCGGAGCCCAAGGAATTGACGATCGTGCTGATCCTCGGCCCGATTCGGGTGGAGGATCTGGGCAAGTTGCACGGCATCGGCGGTCTGAACGCGCTGGCGGATGTTGAACGTTCGGGACATCTGAAGGTCAAGGAAAAGGGAAAAGACAAGGACAAGGTAAAGACGGACGGTGATCAATGAGACGCTTGCTCTGGATTCCGGTCTGTTTTGTGACGCTGCTGATTCCGGTCGTAGTGTTAGCCAGCGGCAGCAACGGTGGCTTCAACGGTGTGGTTGACGGTATCGAGAGCCGCTACCACGTTCATGCGACGCGTATCCCGTTTATGGGGTTGATCAGCCTGGTCTCGCGGAAGGCCACGCATGAAGGCGTCGCCAACCTGCACGTCGCGGAGTTTGAAGACTTCTCTGCCGCGGTGGATGGTTCGGAGTTGAATGCGATGGTTGAGCAGAAGCTGGGCGAAGGCTGGGAGCGCATTATCCGCGAAACCAGTAGTCACGGCAGCGAGCAGACGCTGATTTTCATTCATCCCGAAGGACAGCGCATGGGTCTTTTTGTCGTGGATAAGGATGGCAACGAAATGAATGTGGTGCAGGTTTCGGTCGATCCGGATCACCTGGACGACGATATCGGCCACTATCGCCATCCCCACGAGGACGGCGCGCACGACATGTCGGAATAGATTGCCGGATGAGCGTGGCGACCTTGCCAGAGCCGGGCGCTCTTCCTGTTCGGTGCGCTATAGTCGAAGAGGATGAACAGCACTTCCAACGCAGTGAAAACCTCACCACAAACGGGATTCGTTTACCTGCCGCTGATCGTGGGTTGGCTGGTGCCTGGAGCGGGCCATTTTCTGGTGCGCAAGTGGGGGCGCGGCGCATTGCTGGCTCTCGCCATTCTGAGCATGTTTGTGCTGGGAATCGCGATGCAGGGCAAGGTTTACTCGAGCGCGCACGACATTCTCGACATTCTCGGACTGGTTGGGGACCTGGGCAGCGGTTTGCTCTATGTCGTGAGCCGTGTGCTGGGACTGGGCGCGGATTCGGTGCAGGTGACGACGGCTGACTACGGCACGCGGTTTATTGTGGTCGCGGGGCTGCTGAATGTAATCGCCGCGGTGGATGCGCACAACCTGCGGACGGGGAGGAAGCCGTCGTAATGCTCACTCCCTCTCACTTCACGGCGGTGTTGCTGTTTGCGTTGTGTGCGTCGGTGGTCTTCGGGATCACCATGCGCGAGACGCCGCAACGCATGCTGCGGTATGGCCTCTATTGCTTCCTGCTCTTTGTGGGCTCGGCGGTGGTGTTGAGCTGGGGGATGTACCTGATCGCGCGGTAAGGTTCGGCCTCCCGCTACCCCCCCACCGGAATCTGGGCGTAAATTCCTTCGTTTCATGGGCTTGGCGATGGTTAGTCGTCGCAAATTCCTCTATGCAAAGAACTTGCCCGCAGATTCGTCTCAATAAGGGACTTACGCAAGGCCGCTGGGCCGACGAGCACCTGTCGAGAAACTCACGCTTTCAGTTTGGCAGAACGCGCGCTTTATTCTGCAGAAGAACGTCCCTATTTCTTCGGAGGCGGGTTCTTACTGCCAGATCACCATTTCCGATGTGCTGGAGACGGTGAGCGCGCTTCTGGAGACGAAAGGCACACTGCCGAAGGTGTAGGAGACTTTGATCTTTACGATGTTGCCGGGAAGCGCGTTGGTTTGACTCGAAGAGCAGTTGGTGACGCCGTCGGAGTTGCACCACGAGGTTTGCACCGTCATGCCGGGTCCGCCGATGAAGGACTGAGCGAAGCTCTGGACGGCGGTTGTGGTTGCGGGACATCCAGTGATATTGGGATTGGTGCACACGCCGGTCGTCACGTAGGAACCGGTGCCGCGGACGCTGGCCCAGCGGCTTGTTTCGCGTGCGGATTCGGCGACGGTGTTGTACATGAAGAAGACGATGCACAGTTCCATCAAGCCAAAGACAAAGAGGAACAGGACGCTGGAGGCGATTGCGAATTCGACGAGTTCTGCTCCCTCCTCGGCCTGCAGACCATTGCGCAGCCGCGCTGAGGCGATGCGCGCGCGCACGAGGCCGGTGCGAAGTACAAATCGTCTGAGTTGCTGCCGGAATGGAAATGCAATCGTCATCAGTTCACGAGATTGATGGTTGCCTGCGAGCTCATGCCGAGGGAGTTAGGGAGCCCGATGTAGGCGGTGAAGGGGACGATGGTTGCCTGTGCTGTGACCTGGACGTAGGGAAGCACACCGGCGCTGCACGTGGGGATGGTATTGCCTGCAGTGGCAGCCCCGCCATTGCAGCCGGTGGCCATGGTTACGGTGAGGGTTGTTCCCGACTTGAGCACTGCGTTCAACTCGGGCGCATCGTTTTTGACGGCCGCAGTCACCTGGGCGGAGGTGGGAAGCGCGGTGTCAGAGGTTCCGATGTAGTATTGTGCCGCGTAGGCAGCGCCGGCGTGCGCGGCATTGGAGACTTCGATCGACGCGTAGACGAATCCTGCGGCACCGGCAGTTCCGAGCAGCAGAGCAGGCGCGAGGATTCCGATGACGAGAGAAACTTCGACGAGCGACGCCCCGCTTTCACCGCGGAGAGCTTTCCAGAGCGCGCGAAGCCGCGGATTTCTAGATGGTTGCGCGGGTTGCATGGCAAGGTTGCAAGTATGCATCGCTACTCCGCCAGATTGACGCCACCGCTGGCGGACGAGCTGCCAGCGTTGTACCCGTTCTGAATCGTTGAACCGCCTAAGACCATGATGGTGTTGGCGACGATCGAGGAGCTCATCGCGGAAGTTCCGCTGCCGTTGCCGAGGACGAGGTTGGTATTGGGTGCGTAGATGGTGCCGACAAAGGTTGAGTTGGCTCCGCCGCCGAAGGTGAAGGTGTCGGGTGTGCTCGCCGAAGCGTTGCCATCCCAGACCGCAATCCCGCTGTAGGTGCCCGAGGTTGGCGCGGAGATGTCCATGGTGGTGCCGTTTCCGACTCCGTACGGAGTCGCGCCGCCGGCGACATAGGTGTAGTTGCCGGAGTTGGCAATCACCCCATTTGCGAGATAAATCGTAACGCCATTCCCAACAATCTTACTGCCGCTGTTGGTGCTGAATGTGGTGGTCATGACGTAGAGCCCTGGCTGCATGGTGAGGGTCGAAACGTTGGCGGTATTGAAATTGCAATAAGTGCCCGGGGAGATGGTCTCGGCGGCGCCGCCGGCAGTGCCGTTTTTCATCCAGGTCGGATCGATGCAAGAACCGGCCGTGGGTGGAGTGGGCATTTTACCCGCCATCGGATCGCCGGAGCAGGACCCGAGTGTGGGGGTGGCCGTGATCTTGCTGCCGCTGTTGTCGGTTCCGTAGTCAGGACCGGAAGTCGATTGCGCGGTGATATTGCCTGAACCCCAGGCATAGAGAGACGCGGCAGTCTTGCCGCTGCCCGAGGGGTAAAGACTCGAGTTTGGGCCGCAGGCCTGGACGCCGCAATTAGGGGCATTGATCTGGCTGTTGCCTTCTGTGGCGACGTCCGACATGACCGTCGTATTCCAGGTCATGCTGGAGGAGCCGTTGGTCTCGACGCCGGAAGCATTGGGAACAGCCGCGCCGGTCTGGCTGAGGCCGGTGAAGCATGCGTTGCTGGAGAGCGAATAGGAAGCTTGCGCCGACGCAGAGATATCCATCGGATTGAACTTGGAGTTGACGAGTCCGAGGAAGACGGTAGGTGTGTGCACGGTGGCGACCACCTGCACATAGCCGACGGTGCCGGTGCCGGTGAGTGTGGAGGCTGTAACGGACGCCTGGCCTTTGCCGGTTCCAAGGGTGAGCCCATTCTGGGCTGCGGCTGTCTGGGCCGATGCGGTGATGCTCGTCCCGGCACTTTCTCCAGCGGCTGCGGCGAGGGCGCCAGCGTCTGCCGCGGTCTGGACCAATCTCTTCTCGCGATAGAGGAGTCCAGCATCAACGGCGAGCGCAAAAAAGCCGAAGAGGAAGATCGCCATGCATAAACCCATGAATACAGTAGCCTGACCGCTCTCGTCTTTTACCAGATTCATGATTCGCCTGCTCCTTGCTCACGACGGGAACCCAATCGGAAATTTCCTTCAGGATTTCTCTCACTTGAGGTTTTGTTTTCCCCTTGTGAAAGTCCCAAGGAATGGCTGCCCGCGTGGAACCGAATCGCCTCTGCGAGGGCGCGGCACGTCCGAAGGAGCGTACTCGACGCTTCCAACTCCTGGGCCCTCTCCTGATGGCTCACGGAGCGTCACAGGCAGCTAAGCTGAGCAGTTTTTCACTGCTCGCGAATCCGCGGCGGCACTGTCCCGATAGGGCGATTCTACATGGTTGACGATGCGGAAATGCCCCTGGAGGCGCGCGAGTGTCACCGAAACAATTACTTGTGTAATGGTTTATGGGCGTTGCCGGCGGTTCGCGGCAAGCCGCGAGCGGCGCGCATCCGGTGGGGCGAGCTTAATCAACCTTGTTCGTAGCGCTGCCAAACGGCTGCGTCGAACGTATGTTTGCACTCGTAGCCCTCGGACTTGTAGAGCTCGATGGCATCGACATTTGCTTCGGTGACGGTGAGCGAGATCTCGGTGACTCCCTGGCGCATAAATTGTGATGCAGCAAGGGAGAGAAGCATGCGCGCCAGACCCAGCCGACGGCGGTCGGGATGCACGCAAAGCTGGGTGATATGCCCACTCTGAGGGCTCACGCGGGAGCCTAAGACGAGCGCTACCAGCTCCTTCGTCGAGCGATCGACGACGACATGCGAGGCCAGGGACGAAAACGCGCCGCAGCCCGCGTAGCGAACGATGTTGTGGAGGAAACGCAGCGATCCATGGGCGGAGTGGTACTGGTCATTAATCAGGCTGTCGGGGTGGCTGCGATATGCCGCGGAGATGAGGCGGGCCGCGGAGCTGAGGTCCTCTTCACGCCACGGGCGGAGGTCGAGACCGGGCGGCAGATCGGGGCCGGGACGGGTCCAACGACCCGCGAGCTGCTGAATCATAAACAAACGATGGAAGATACGGAAACCGGATTTGCGAAAGAGCTCGGCGTGGCTGCCTGCGGGATGCAGCAGTAATTGCGATTCGATGCGCACGACCTGGGGGGAATTGACCAGCGTTTCGAGCAGGTGTTTAAGCAGTGTCTCCTCAATCTCGTGGGCTGGTCCTGCTTCGCCGGCCAAGGGGGCAGGAATCTCAGGGCTGAGGCCTGGAAGCGCGAAGACGTCGCCGATCACTGCTTTGCTTTCTTCGTAGACGCAGAAGGCGTAGCCTGTGACCTGGCCGGATTCGAGGGCCGCGTAGCCAGGCAGCATGTGGTTGTCGATGTATTGCATCAGGAGCTTCGAAGAGGCGCGGTAGTCCCAGTGAAGCCGTTCCATCCAGAGGTCGCCTTCGGCTTCGAGCACCGGGCGAAGCACCGGAGCGCCGAAATGCCGCAGGTCGAGAATCTCGAAGGAAACGTTCGCCGCCATAATCTTCCAAGAAAGGGCAAGACCGGACTTCAGTCTTTCCCGTGTTCAACCCAACTGAGCCGACCTAGGTGCGGCCCGTCTCAAGCCAAATTCGTCTCTGGGCAACTGTGCCACGAAGCGCGAGAGACTGCAAGTCGCGGTCAGGCTTATCGTTGCAGCCCTCACCAGCGCGATTACTTGCGACCCACAAGGTAGACCTCAAGACCCTGCTCGGGCCAAGTGAAGAGTGGTTCGTAGGCACGCCCCTCCAGATATTCGCCCAGCGCATCCTGGGTATGCAGGTCGGCGCCGCGCCGGCCGGTGACGCGCGCGACGAGCAAATGCTCTTCGTCGGGCACACCGGTGTCTTCATAATTGACGACCTGGTGGTTGCGGTAGAAAGCGAGGCCATACTCGATATCGCGGCGCACCCGGAAGACGGCGATGGTTTCATCGGGTGGGGCGAGGCCGGCGAGCCTCTCGGCGAGAGGCCGGGCGGAGTAGGAGCGGTCGAGCAAATTGATGACGTGTTTTGATGCCTGTACCGCGGGAATGCCGAAAAACGGACCGAAGCCATAGAGGAAGAAGACGAGGACGATCAGCACTCCGGTTGTGGCGAGGCGTAAGCGAGCTACACCGAAGCCGTGAACCACAATCAGGATCAACAGCGCGGCACCGGCTGCGGCGAGGATCGCTGCGGAAAGGGCATGCACCGGCGGCATGGTAAATCCGTGGGCGACGAACCACGGCAACAGAAATACGGCGAGAGCCATCACGCCGCAGCCTAACGCATGACCGAGGAGAACCCAGAAATTCAAACCGCGTTGACGAGAGCGGAACAGGTAGTCGCCGGTAAGGATGGTGATGGGTGGAATGGAGGGGAGGATGTAGCCGGGGAGTTTGGACTGCGAGAAGGAGAAAAAGAGAATGGGAATGAGAGCCCAGAGAACCAGGAATTCGGGGAAGGCATCGCCGGGGCGTTTGGGGGCGGGCTTATCGGGCTTGGAGTGGCGCAGCCGCCACTCCGCCACGGAGGTTTGAATACCGTCGACAAGGGCGCGGACGGCGAGGACGGTCCAGGGCATGAGGCCCATCAAGATAACGACGAGGTAATACCAGGACGGCTGCTGATGTTCGTAGCGATTGGTGGCGAATCGCTCGAGGTTATGTTCCAGGAAGAACTCGCGGAAGAAGGTTGGGTTCTCGTGCTGCACGGCGACGAACCATGGCAAGACGATGGCGAAGTAGAGCAGGACGCCCGGCCACCAGAACGATCGTTTGAGAATAGACCACTCGCGGCGCAAGGCGGCGAAGGCGAGGACGATGAGAATGGCGAGAAACGGTGCAACTGGTCCTTTGGCGAGAGTAGCGACGCCGGTGAAGAAGTAGATATCGAAGAGCCAGAACTTCGAATCGGTTTCATACCACGCGTACCAACCGAGGAGGCCGATGGAAAAGGGTGCGGCCATCTGCATGTCGGTGGAGGCGCCGCGGGAAAAGCTGATAATGCCGGCGCAGGCGACGGTGATGAGGGCGGCGTCGAGGTGGCCGCCGCGGCGAAAGCGCCGCATGTGGAGATAGATGAGGGCCGCCATGATGAAGGCGAAACTTCCCGAGGGCAAGCGCGCGCTCCAGTCGTGGACGCCGAAATCCTGAAAGACGAACATGGCGCGCCAGTAGTAGAGGGCGGGTTTCTCGAGCCAGGGGCGTCCGTAGAGGTAGGGAGTGACGCAGGCGCTGAGCCGCTCTTTGAGAGTGTGGGCGGAATCGAAGCGGACGAGCATCTCGTGGGCGATTTGGGCATAGCGCGGCTCGTCGGCGCCGACCAGGCCGAGGCCATCGCCGCCGAGCCAGGGGGTGACGCCATAGAAGATGAAGAACACGGCGAAGCAGACGAAAACGGATGCCTCGCAGAAGGTAGCCCAGGTGGGCAATCTTCGGCGTGATCCTCCGGTCGCTTCTGAAGCAGATGATTCCAGCGCGGTCTCCACTTCCAGCGTTTCTCCAATGAGCCCGACGCTGCTGCGGTGACAGCTGGACTCGTTCGGCCTTTGAGCGGGAGTGAGGGGGAACTCCTGGTGACCGTTGATTCTCGCCAGCCACGCCTGCGGCGTGCCCTGGCGCTGACGACGCCTCATGGGAGGCGCAATGGCGACGTGCGAGGGTGTTGCAAAAGCCCGACACGGTCGCGCTTTGAATGGGACAAGGCTAACAGATCAGCGCCGCTTCTCAACTTGGTTTGGCGGCAAATCCATCGACCAAGGGGCGGAGTTGGGACAGGATCTCATCGAGGGCCCGGGCGAGGGGTCCGTCGACGGTGCAACCCGAGGCATTTTCATGGCCTCCGCCGCCCAGTTGCTCGGCAATGGCGGCGACGTTGACCTTTCCTTTGCTGCGCAGGCTCATGCGGATGCGCTGCTCGGGCAGTTCGCGCAAGAAGACGGCGGCCTCGACGTCGGCAATTGAGAGCGCATAGTTCACGATGCCTTCGCAATCCTCTTCGGCGGCGCAGGTACGCACCATGTCGTTGTGGGTGATCCAGAGCCAGGCGAGGCGTCCTTCGCGGTGCAGGTTGTTGAGGGCGGAGCCCAGCAAGAGCAGCTTGGAGGTGGGGGTGGAGAAGTAGATGTCCTGGGAGATGCGGATGGGGTTGGCTCCGGCCAGGACCAACTGCTCGGCGAGGGCGAAGGTGGAGGCGCGCACGCCGCCGTAGATGAAGCCGCCGGTATCGGTGAGGAGGGTGGTGTAGAGGCAGGTGGCGATCTCGGGGGTGAGGTCGGCGCCGGCGGCGCGGATGAGCCGGTAGACCAGTTCTCCGACGCTGGCGGCGTGGCGATCGATCCAGTTCAGATGGCCCCACTCGTGGCCGCTGGCATGGTGATCGATGTTGACGATCGAGAAGCTCTCAAGGCCGCGCAGGCGGGTGCGTTCGTAGCTGTCGCATTCGAGCAGAATGGCGGCGTCGTAGGGACCGTGGACGCGGAGGGCGGTGCGAATGGCGCCGGCGCCGGGCAGCTTGCGGTAGGCGGCGGGAATGCGGTCGGCGGTGACCAGGTCGGCGCGCTTGCCCAACTGCTGCAGGAACATGCCCATGGCCAGAACGCTTCCGACGGCATCCCCGTCGGGGCGCGAGTGGGAGCAGACCAGAAACCGTTCGCCTTCGCGGATGGTTTTCAGGATGGCATCGACAGGGTTGGAGGGACCGGGCGGGGCGCTGCCGTTGGAGGGATTGGGGGCGGAGTCAACCATAGCAGGCTACTCGACCGATGCCTTCTGCCGCCGACGCGAACGACCCATGAGTTCTTCGATGCGTGCCTGGAAGCGGCCGGAGCGGTCGGCAAAAAAACTCAGTTCGGGAACGTGGCGCACGCCCATGCGCTCTTTGAGCTGGAAGCGGATAAAGCCTTTGGCTGCTTCGAGGCCGGCGACGGTGTCGTCTTCGGCTTTAGCAATGTCGGGGACGGCGTTATCGAGGGCGACATAGACGCGGGCGGACTTGGCGCCGGGGTTGAGGACGACTTCACTGACATAGCAGAAGGCGATGCGGGGATCGGAGAGCTCGCCCTCGATCATGGCGCCGATTTCTTCGCGGAGCGTTTCGGCTACGCGATCCTGATGATGTTTGCGTCCGCGATGCTCCGGCATGAGTCGTTCCTTCCCCAGGTAAACCCATCAGGATAGCAGAGGGCGGGGGTGAAGCGGGGGAGGGGGGGTGCTGTCCTAACAGTGTGTTGCCGCTGTCAAGTTTGGCCTCTAGAATGCCGTCATGCCTAAGTGGGAATATCGCGTACTACGGATCGATTCTGAATTCGAGACAGAAAAAGGGGTTCATTCTGAGTCGTATAAAGAAAGAGACCAACGCATAGAGGCTGCCTTTGCTCCGCTCGGCACGGATGGATGGGAGTTGGTTGGGTTCCTGCCTCTTGCTGGACTCGCGGCGCATCGCAATTCTTGGATGTATCACGCGGTTTTCAAGCGTCTGGCCAAGGATCAGGATAGAGGCTAAATAGAAAACCGGCCTGCCAGGGCCGGTCCTCTATGGTGCTTTGAGATGTGATCGATGCGCGACCGTCTTCAGCGCATATTAGCGCGTGAGGAGAGACGATGCAAAACAGAGATAAGAGAATCGTCGCGCTTTCTCACGAGATCGCGCACTCATGCACGATACCGCCAACCGCTCAGACGCGCTGGATGCTCACGACACGGCGCGTACCTTCTACCGCCGACTATCTAATCCTTCTCATCCAGAGTTGACTGGACATCGGCAATCGAAGAAGCAAGCTCGCGCTGCTTCCGCATGATTTCGCTCAACTCGTTCAGAGCCCTATCGAGTTTCTGCCCCACGAGGTCAACTTCTTCAAGTACATCGCGGATCGTTGGATCGGGATCAATTTGACCTTGGATGATGTGCTTTGCCACAGGGCACCTCCACAGGAGAATTTCTGGGATTGCGGGCTTCTCGGGCCGTTAAGGAGTTGGTAGCCCCTTAGCGGCTCACTTCATTTGCGGGCCGTTTTGGTGGAGGCCGCATTTTTTCACGCTCCTTTCAATCGGATGAATTTTTCCCGCCCGATGACCTTGGTTTCAAACTCGCTTTTATGGGTCGTAAGGGCCGATTCGATTGCTTGCCGAGAGGTTTTCCGGCCGAAGTGTTCAAGAGCAAACTGCAACTCAATCACTTGAATGCCGGGTTTCTGTTCGACAATTGCAGCCATTACTTCCCAGAGAGGAAGATCGCCGGAAGTGACGGTGCCGATGACGTTCGATACATCTTCACCTTCCCTTAACGATTTGGAAAGAGTCTCGAACTTATCTTCCCCCAGTGTTGCAATGATGCGCCGAATACGCCGCTCACGCGCCGCTGCGTCTTTTTGGAGGTCGCGGAAGCGCATCACGGAGGGGAGCAGATCGTTTTGCTCCGCAAAGTTCTGCGCGAGATGCTTTTTATCCAGCTTAATTTGCTGAGTCAAAGCCTTTTCGATGTCCGCGATTCTCATCAAACGAATGGTAAACAGAGACTCAAGATCTGTCAACATATTCCTTGAGTCAATGTTGCGCGCGAATGCCTGGATGGCTGGCCTTTTCAGAATCGATCGAGATGTGCCAGGTAGCAACGCAGTCTTAAGACACTGCCGGAAGTGGGGTGGAGTGCTGAGCTCAGTCCCGCGCCCCCGAAGGAATCTGCCCTTTCTGTCTTCCTTGTGTGGTGTGTTTTATCTCACCGACAACTGTGTTCGGTGGGTCTAGATTCGCTTGGTTTGGTTAGAAGCGAAGTTGTGTATGCGTTCCGTTGCTCTCGTTTTCTTATTTGCTTTTTTCGTGGTCCAAATCTCTCCTGGCGCAGCTGCCGCGCAAGCTCCGGTCTCTGATATCTACATCCTGCGGTCGGCGGAGCAGTTGCAGTCCCCGCATGTTGTTACCTATCGCGTTTTTGAATGGACGGAAACGCGCGGTCGTTGGATTTTCCCTGATGTGGGCTATTACGACACGGGGTATGGGAAGGAGCAGATCTGGTTCACGGGCGCGGGGCTGGATGTGGTGCACACGGCGCGCTTTGATTGGTCGCAGGAGATCTACTTTTCGCAAGAGGCAGGCGCGGAATCGAACAACAAGCGTGCGCTCTGGATCTGGCCGGTGATCGATGCACAAATGCGCAGCCGTCTGTTTGGGGAGATTGCCGCATATCCCGTGATCCCGCTGGATGCTGCGCAGAGGTGGGGTGCGGACGTCGATCGCGCCAAGCTGGAGTGGCTTTTCCATGCGCATTGGCTTGCGGGAGCGGGTTACAGCGGAGGGATCTGTTCGACGCGGGCCTGGCAGAGCGAGCCCTTTTTGACGGTGACGCGGAGAACGCGCGCCGGGAATTTCGAGTTTTGGCTGCAGCGCATGGACGGGGGAGCGCAGGCCCAGGTGCGCTATGTACTGGTGAAGAATCGGGAGTGAAGCGCGGTTGCGCGAGCACGCGGCGGGAACGCGGGGCTACGGGGTGACGCGAACGAAGCGGGATTGGCGACGGGTTTGTTCTTCGGTCTCCTGCTGGACGCGCAGTGCGCATTTCTCGGCTTCGATGAGCAGACTGCGAATTGTCGATAGGTCTCCGACTTCGAGGGCGCGTTCGATCTCGCGCAATTTTTGAATCAGCTGAACGGTATGCATGGCCCTGACCTCAGCTTCAGAGCTTGGCATCGGTGCGTGCGGGTTGATGTGATGCACCGCACTCCGCCGGTCGAAAAGGGGGATGGAGGGTCGAGCGCGCCTGTAAGCGCTTTGTTTCGGCAGGGGGATGGCTCTGGATGGAGTACTTCGGTTCAGGTGTCGAGGTAGTCCCAGAAGGAGTCGGCCAGCTCGGCACCGAGTTCATTGGCCATGCGGCGGGCGGCGCGTTCGACCTTGTCGATCAGGCCCTGGAGATAGGAGCGGGAGCGGGAGATGGCAACGACGCCCAGGGTCGCTGTCTTCCGGGTGACAGCTTCGTCGAGCTCGGCGACGGAGACATTAAAGTCGTGGCGCAACTGGTCCTTGAGGGAGCGGACGACCTGACGCCGGTCTTTGAGGGACTGGGCGTGTTCGATACGAAACTCGAGGGTGAGTTGGGCGACGGGCATGTTTTAGCGGACGACCTGGGCTGCGCGGCCGGCTGGCTGCATTCTATGCCAGCGGGGTTGGTGCAAAGCGGAGATTGATGCGCAGAGGCGATTCGGCTAGGGCAGCAATGCGAACGCAACGAGGGTTTCGCCGGACTGGCCACATTGGGCAAGCAGTTCGGCTTCGAGCTGGTGCGGGACGGGCATTTCGCAGGCGGCGATTTCGGTTTCGGTGGCGCCGTTGAAGCAGAGTTCGCAACAGGCGAGGGCTTCGTCTTCGGCGGGACGCGTGGGCGGTCCGAAGACGCGGCAGGTCATGGGACGCCAGGCGTAGACATCGCAGAGTCCGGTGGACGGATTGAGGGCGGGACAGGGCGCGTCGTTGGCGAAGTCGTCGAAGCGGGCCCGGTCTTGGTCGGATGAACCGAGGAGGCCAGTGGCGCGATCGCCGGGGAAGTCAGGACCGTGTGTATTGAGCCAGTCGCGGGCGCGGTCCTCGATGGCGTGGGCTGCTGCCGGGTCAGCGGCATGCAATGCCTGCATGCCGGTGCGGAGTCGGAGAGCGTCGAGCGCGTTGATGGCGAAAGCGCCATGGCAGCATTGGGTGCAACCGGGACGGCAGGCGAGCCAGGGACCGGCACGCTGGGCAGCCTGGGCGAGGGCCGTGTCCAGAATGTGGACCAACTGGCTGTCGCGCATCTGGACCTGGAGTGCGTCGCTCGCAGAGAGTGCCATCCGGCAAGGATAGCTGAATTCGGTTGTGTCGGACCGCACGTGGTGATGGGCGCAAGACTTTTCGCATGGCTGTCATTTCAATGGAGTATTTCTCGTGAGGGAAGACGCGCTGCGATTTTTCCAAGAGACCTGTCGGTCGGAAATGTCATAGTGCCTTTGTAGTTGATTGCAAACGAGGAGGCTTTATGTCGGGCAACCCAATTCAATCCCCATCGACCATCATGCCCACAATGCGCTACCGCGATGCTCCTGCGGCCATCGACTGGTTGTGCGATGTGCTGGGGTTCGCGCGCCACGCTGTGTATCCAGGGCCCGACAACACGATCGGCCACGCGGAGCTGACGCTGGGGGGAGGCATGATCATGCTTGGCTCCTATAAGGACGATGCGTATGGACGCGGCTTCAAATCGCCGGAGGAATGTGGGGGAGTCGAGACGCGGAGCGCGTACGTGATTGTGGTGGACGCGGATGTTGTGTTCGCGCGGGCGAAGTCCGCAGGTGGGACGATTGTGCGCGCATTGCAGAACACCGATTATGGGAGCCGCGAGTTCACGGTGAAGGATCCGGAGGGTCATTCGTGGAGCGTGGGCACCTACAATCCCTGGGCTGCGCAAAGTTGAAGAGCGCTCGAAGGCTTAAGGAAGGCGGAGGCTGCGCTATAGTTCTCTGGTGGTTTCCGGAGGTCTTCTCTTGCACTTGAAACGCTGCGCATTTTCCCTGTTTCTTCTTTGCTTGATTGTTCCCGCATTGTCTGCACAACACGCGCGCCTGCTGGTGGCACAAAAGGGCGATGACAGCCTGGCGATTGTCGATCCAAATGATGGCACGGTGCTGGGCTCTGTGGCGGAGGGCGGGATCACCGGCCACGAAGTGATTGCTTCGCCGGATGGCCGGACGGCGTTTGTGCCGATTTATGGCAACTCCGGGGTGGGCAAACCGGGGACAGACGGCACGAAGATTGTGGCGATCGATATTGCCGCAAAGAAGGTAGTGGGCACGATCAGCTTCGATCATGGGGTGCGGCCGCATTGCCCGCTGATTGGGCCGAAGGACGGATTGCTCTACGTGACGACGGAGCTGGACAAATCGATCACGGTGATCGATCCGAAGACGCTGAAGGTTGTGGGGACGATTCCGACGGGGCAGCCGGAGAGCCACATGCTGGTGCTGTCGCACGATGGGCGGCGCGGCTACACGGCGAATGTGGGACCGGGGACGGTTTCGGTGCTGGACATCGCGACGCGCAAGGTGCTGAAGGTGATTCCGGTTTCGAAAAACACGCAGCGCATTGCGATCTCGAAAGACGACCGCTGGGTATTTACCGCCGATCAGACCAAGCCGCAGATGGCGGTGATCGATACAAAGACGGAGCGGGTGGCCAAGTGGATCCCCATTGAGGCGGATGGCTACGGCGGTGCGGTGACGCCGGATGGACGCTGGTTCCTGGTGGCGCTGCCCGATGTGAACAAGGTGGCGGTGATCGATGTGCAGACCATGCAAGTGACGCGGAATATTCCGGTGGGTACGTATCCGCAGGAGGTGGTGGTGCGGCCCGACGGCAAGGCGGCGTATGTGTCGTGCATGCACAGCGACCAGGTGGCGGAGATTGATTTGGGGAGTTGGAAGGTGACGCGGGTGATCGCTACGGGAAAAGACACGGATGGGTTGGCCTGGGCGGGGAACTGAGGATTTGCCCCGAGGATCCAGCGCGCTCTGAATATAAGGTGTTCTCCGCAGCTAAAGCCGGCGTTCATTTATTGCCGGCTTTACGGCACGCGACCCACACACCGCGTGGGTTCCCCGGTCGTGCCCTGTTACAAAGCGAACTTAAAGAGCGTTGATAAGGGCAGCATTGTCTTCGCGCTTAGTCCGAGGTTTCGTGGACGGGGCCGTCGAGGAGAGGGTGGTCGAGGGTGGGGAGCGCAAAGGGACCTTTGGCTTTCAGGTCGAAGACGATGATCTGGTTGTCGCCTTCTTTGAGCCAGGGGCCGGGGACATAGAGAGTCTGCTGCGGGCCGATGTCCCAATAGCGGCCGAGCGCGTGGCCGTTGATCCAGACCGCTCCTTTGCCGAGGGAGCGCACGTCGAGAAACGTGTCGCCGGTTTTGGCCAGCGTGAAGTGGCCCTGATAAAAACAAGGACCGGTACAGGGATCGCTGCCGAACGTGAGCTGATCGGGCGTTTGCATGGGCAGCGGATCGATGGACCATCCTTCGAGGGGCTGCCCGCGCCAGAGAACCTGTTTGGTGATGCCGGTGCGTTCTCCGCGCAGGACGATGGAGAAATTCACGCGGCCGGAATTCTCAACGAGGATGTCGAGGTGCTGGCCCGGGGACGCGACGTGGAGGGGCAGAGACATTTTGCCGAGGCGGCGGTCGAGGCTGCCCTTGAAGACTCCGTTGAGATAGATGCGCGCGTAGTTGTGCAGCTGATCGAGGACAAGGTCGCCGTCGCCTGTGGTTGGCAACGTTGTGCGGTAGAGGATGTAGCCGAAGTTCTGGCCGATGTCTTCCATGGACAGCGGCTGGGGCGAAGCGATGGCGTCGGGAAGAGAGCTCCACAACGAGCGGGAGGCACTGAGTGCGATGGGCGGAATCGCAATGGGGTCGGGTGTGGGGGGAATGGGCGGCGGGGTGACGCCGGTGGCCTTGGCGATTATGTCGCGGAAGGCCATGTATTTCGGCGTGGTACGGCCGCTCTCGTCGAGGGTGGCCTGGTAGTCGTAGCTGGTGACGTCGGGTTGATAGCCCTCGTGATCGGAGTTAGCGCCGCTCATGAAGCCGAAGCTGGTGCCGCCATGAAACATGTAGACGCTGACCGAGTATCCCTGATTGACGATCCAGCGGAACTCGTCGGTTTGTTGTTGGGAATCGCGGGCTTCATGCTTGCCGCCCCAGTGATCGAACCAGCCGTCCCAGTACTCGCCGGCCATGTGGGGCTGATTGGGGCGCATCTTGAGGAGTTGCGCAAAGGAGTCTTTGGCTTCGCCGGTTCCGAAGTTGACGGCGCCGGGCAAGTCTGGGAATGAGCCATTGGGCATCTGTTCTGCACCGTCGGCGGTGTAGAGTTGAGCGTCGGTGAAGCCGCTGTCCTCGATCATCTGGCGGATCTGGTTCATGTAGTGGTGGTCGTTGCCGAAGCTCCCGTATTCGTTTTCGATCTGCACCATAAGGATGGGACCGCCGCGGCCGATTTGAAGCGGGGCGAGTTCCTGACCGAGGCGATGCATCCAGCGCGAGGCGGCGGCAATGAATTTGGGATCGCTGCTGCGAACGACCATCGAGTGGTCCTTGAGCAACCAGCCGGGATAGCCGCCGAAGTCCCACTCGGCGCAGCTGTAGGGGCCGGGGCGGAGGTTGACGTAGAGGCCTTCCTGCTGCGCTTCGCGAATGAATTCGGCGACGTCGTTGTTGCCGGTGAAATCGTAAACGCCAGGCTGGGGCTCGTGGATGTTCCAGAAGACGTAAGTGGTGATGGTATTCAGTCCCATGGCCTTGGCTTTGCGCAGGCGGTCGCGCCAGTATTCGCGGGGAACGCGGGCGTAGTGCATTTCGCCGGCGAGGACGCGAAAGGGCTTGCCATCGAGAGAGAAGTGATCGCCCTCGACGCGAAAGCTGTGGCCGGTCGCGGGGGTGATTTGCCCGTAGGCGATGGAAGCGATGGCAAGGGTACAGAGAGATAGGAGGGTTGCCGCGATTTTTCCGAACGTTGAGTTTGTCATGGGTTTGGACCCCTGGAGTTTACGGCATGACGTTCGTACCGGAAAGTGTTGTCGAGTTGAAAAACACGCACTGCGGAAGAGCAGCCGCAAATTCATTATGCAGAATGGTTTTTACGGTCGCGTTGAACTTTGAGTTACTGCCGAGGCGTGGCTCATTCGCTCACTTTACGGGCGATTCGAAGATTACCTTTGTGTAGTAAGGTTACCCGTTCACCCTCGCCCCTCCCGAACCGGTATGTTTTGATGATTTGAGTTCACCTGAATCGTTCATACGATCCGTCGGGGGAAGCCGCGGAGGTCAGCGGTGCAAAGAGCCGCTTCGCGCTTTCAGTAGTTAGAGCACAACCCGCAGACAGATCAAGAACCCCTTGCTTGGGGTCATCCCATAGAGAAACGACTTCCTCCCCTTCCCTGCACCGTCGATTCGCGCTCAACTCGGTCAATCGGCAATCTGGACCCTCGTACTCCCAGGCAGGAGCATTCATGCGCAAACGATCTGAACCTTCGCTCTCCTATCCTTTCAAGTCTGTTGTGTTGTCGCTGGTTGGTGGGATGTCGCTGTTAACGGGCTGCTCCAACTTCAAAGTGACGGACCCCGGCTACTACGCTGCGCTCTCAGCGTCCGCGACCACGATTCGCGTGAACCAGCAGCTGCAGATCGTCAACAACGAGAAGGCCACCGGTGTACCGCTGACCTTTTATGTGAACGGCGTCGCGGGCGGGAATGCGGAACTGGGCACCATCGACGGCAACGGTCTTTATACGGCGCCGGCCATTGTTCCTACGCCGAACAACACGGTCACGATCACGAGCTTAGCGACGAGCAGTCCCAGCGACCCTCCTGGGAGTGTGGCTCTCGGGGTGTTGAACCCGATTCCGATTCTCACCTCGGTAACACCAACAGGGTTTTCTGAGGGGACGACCACGGTTACGGTGGCCGGGTCTGAGTTTGTGTATGGCGCGCAGATCTCGTGGAATGGCACCCCGGTGACGACCACGTATGTGTCGAGCACGCAGTTGATCGCGGAGATCGCTGCGCCCAATCCAGGAACTTTTCCGCTGCTGGTGACGAATCCGAATCCGGGTTCGGCGAATTCAGCGACAGCGCAAGTGAAGGTGGCGCCGGGGCAAGTCGTGCTGCAGCTGCAGCCCAATACGGGCAGCGATGTGCGCGTGACCAATTCAATCAACTTTGGACTGACGGTTACGGGAACGGATAATCCGGCGGTCACCCTGGCGATCAACGGCGCTGCCGGGGGCAACGCGCAGCTTGGGACTGCGGTGGTGAACCAGGATGGATCGATCACGTATACCGCACCGGCGGTGGTGCCGACGCCCAACAACATTGTTCAGATGACGATCACGAGCGTCGACAATCCGACGGTTTTTATTACCCAGAACATTGCGGTATTGAATCCGATTCCGATTCTGACTTCGGCAAATCCGACGTCGTTCAACGTGGGATCGGCGAGCGTAGTTGTGACCGGCCAGAGCTTTATCACCGGTGCGCACGTGTTGCTGGATGGGGTTGCGGCACCGACGACGTTCAACAGCGGCACCCAGTTGACAGCGACGATCAGTCCGGCACAGGCGGGCACGATTGACTTGCAGGTACTGAATCCGAGCCCGGGGCCGGCCACGTCGGCGGACCTGATCGCGGATGTGCAGGGAACGGCGCCGACGCCACTTGTGAGCACCACGGATGCGTCGCGCTTCCTGCAGCAGGCAACGTTTGGCGCAACGGATGCGGACATTCAGACGGTTTCGATGAACGGATACCAGGCGTGGCTCAACCAGCAATTTGCCGCGCAGCAGACATTGATGGAGCCCGGAGTGGAGCAGGCGGTGATTCTGAACAATCCCGCATGCGCGGCTTCGGATGTGAAGTGCAACGCGGCGCTGTTTGTGCAGAACACCAACAACGAAAATCTCGTCTTGAATGCGTTCTGGCAAAACGGCCTTTCGGCAAACGATGAGCTGCGGCAGAGGGTGCAATACGCGCTGAGCGAGATCTTCGTGATTTCGGGGAGCAACTTCTCAGTGCAGAGCATGCCGCGCGGTGAGGCGAACTATTACGACCTGCTGGGCACGGATGCCTTCGGGAACTTCAGGCAGCTGCTGCAGGACGTGACGCTGAATCCGATGATGGGGCAGTGGCTCTCGATGCTGGGCAACGATAAGGGCAACGCGACGACGGATCCGGACGAGAACTACGCGCGCGAAGTAATGCAGCTGTTCACGATCGGTCTTTATCAACTGAATAACGACGGCACGCAAAAGCTGGATACAAGCGGCAACCCTATTCCGACTTATTCGAATACCGATGTGGTGGGGATGGCCGCCACACTGACGGGCTGGAGCTGGAACATCCCGGGCAACAGCACGGATACGGCATGGTCAAGCTGCTGCATTTATGTCGGTCCAGGTATTGGCGAGGAGCTTCTGCCCATGCAGAGCTTCCCGAGTCATCATTCGACCGTAGAGAAGGATTTTCTGGGAGTTACGATTCCGGCGTCGACAACGCCGGATCCCGCCGATGATCTAACGACTGCGATGGATACGCTGTTTAATCATCCAAACTTGCCGCCGTTTTTCTGCAAGCAGCTGATCGAGCACCTGGTGACGAGCAATCCGAGCCCTGCGTATGTGAATCGGGTGGCCACGATTTTCGAGGACAACGGCTCCGGCGTGCGCGGCGATATGAAGGCTGTAATCACCGCGATCCTGCTCGATCCAGAGGCGCGGACCACGTCTACGGCAACGACCAATCCGCAATATGGCAAGGTGCGCGAGTCGCTGGTCCGTTATACCCAATGGGCGCGGGCCTTCACGGCTCAGTCGCGCAACGGAGGGTACTGGCTAAACAGCACCGAGGACCCGATTTATGGACTCGGAGAGATGACACTGCGGTCGCCGACGGTCTTCAACTGGTTTGCTCCGGGTTATGTTCCGCCGGCCACCAGCATTGAGGCAGCCGGGCTTGTGGGGCCGGAGTTCCAGATGACCAATGTGACGACGGTGGTTGGTTATCTCAATTACATGCAGGGCGCGATCGGCGGAAATGCAACGAGCGGCCCGGATGTCTTCGCGTCGTATGACACTGAACTCGGATTGGCGACAACGCCGACTGCCCTGGTGGATCGCATAAATCTGTTGCTGATGGCGGGACAGATGAACAGCAATCTCGAAAGCGAAATTGTGAATGCGGTGAGTGCGATCGAGATACCGACAGGGGATCAGAATGCAATCAATGCCGCGCTGGCGGCCCGTGTGCAGACGGCAATTTATCTGACCATGGCTTCACCCGACTATACCGCGCAACAATAGGGAGCCCACTATGTGCAAGCATGACCATACACGTCGGCAGTTTTTGAGAACGGCATCGTTTGCCTCGATGGCGGGGATCTCGGCGAGCCCATTTCTTATCGGGCTCAACTCGATGGCAGCGATGGCGCAGAGCACCGGCGCCACGGATTACAAGGCACTGGTATGCATTTTTCTGCAGGGCGGCAATGATGGGCACGGCACGGTGATTGCCACGGATTCAGACTCGTATGCAGCGTTTGCGGCGGCGCGATCGGGCGCACCGGGACTGGCGTATCCTCTTGCAGACCTGTTGCCGATTACGCTGAAGACACCGCAGAGCGGCCGCACGTTCGGACTCAATCCCTCGCTGGCCGGCGTGCAGAACCTGTTCAACGCGGGACGCCTGGCGATTGTTGCGAACACGGGAACGCTGATTGTTCCTGCGACCAAGGCGCAAGTGAATGCCAACTCGGTTCCTCTGCCGGACTCGCTCTTTTCGCACTTCGACCAAACGTCGGCATGGCAGGCGGTCGCTTCGAATCTTGGCAGCGGAGAGCATACGGGCTGGGGCGGAGCAGTTGCAGATCTGATCGAGGGCATGAACATGAATTCGAATTCGATGTTCACCTGCATTTCGACGGCGGGGATCGCTCTCTTTCTCTCCGGACAGACGTCTTTCCAGCTCAATTGCACGCCGGCGGGCCCGATTCCGATCAGCGGTCTCGCGCAGCCGTTGTATGGCAGTACGGCAGGCACGAATGCGCTGAACTCGATTCTGAGCGCCGAGGAGACGAACCTCTTCGCGAAGGAATACGAAGTGGTGATTCAGCGGTCGATCCAGGCGCAGGCGACGCTGGCTTCGTCGATGTTGCCGGCAGGTGCGGGAGGGATTCCGAACCCGACGCAGTTCCTCGACCCGCTGACCAACAAACTCTCGGATAATGGACTGGCGGCTTCGCTGCAGACCGTGGCGCGGATCATTGGCGGCCGCGCGGGCCTGGGCGTGACGCGACAGATTTTCTATGTGCAACTGGGCAGTTTTGACACGCACGATGCGCAGGCCACGCAGCATGCGCGGCTGCTGACGCAGCTTGGATCGGCACTGGAATACTTCGACGGGGTCATGACGTCGCTGGGCCTGGGCAACCAGGTGACGACGTTCACGGCATCGGACTTCGGGCGGACGCTGACCTCGAATAGTGACGGAACGGATCACGGCTGGGGCAGCCACCATTTTGTGGTGGGCGGCGCCGTGGACGGCCAGGACATGTATGGACAGTACCCAGTGATCGGCTCGAACCAGGCGAACGATGTAGGCGCGGGCCGGTTGATTCCGACGACATCCGTGGATCAGTATGCCGGCACACTGGCGCGGTGGTTCGGGCTTTCGGATGGCCAGGTAAAACAGGTGCTGCCGAACTTCGCCAATTTCGGCTCGAGCCCATACCTGGGATTCCTCGGGTAAAGAATCTCGCGATCCATGGATGACGGAAGATGCAGCCGCGTGACCCGTTCGGCTGCGCGATGGTTCGACAGGACGGCTACGGAGTTTTGCTGAGTCGCTTATAGTAGTCTGCGACCGACTCCTGATAACCCGCGGGGACGGCATCGGACTTGCCGGTGCGGGCATCGGCAGAAATGCCGGCGCGCTGCAATTCGAGTTCGAGCCGGTCAACGGAGCTGAGCACTTCGCGATGCATCTGTTCGACCATCTCCGGGTTGCCGGGGAACCGGCTGGGATCGAGATGCTGCATTTGCCGCGTGAGCTCGGCCACTTCTTTTTTTGTTTGCGGATCGCCTTGTGTCATTTGGCGTAGCTGATTCAGCTCACGCATCTCCTGGTGATAGGCGCGTTCTTCGTCTGGAGAATTCCCGGAGGCATCGGGAGGCGCGGAGGGCTGGCGCGGCTGGCCGTAGCGGTTATTGCCGGTGTTGATGTTGTTCCACGCGGCGCCGTCGCCGCCGACAATGCCAGCGGAGCGCGAATCGCCGCTTGATCCGGCTCGAGGCTGGTTGCCAACATCGCCACTTGGCTGAGAGCTGTTGGCCCCACGCTGGCCTTGGCCATTCTGGCCGGAAGGGTTAGAGGCTTGCTGGGAACCATTCGCGCCGCGCCCCTTCAGGCGGGAAGGGCCGTTGCGCGCCAGCTGGGCCTTCGGATCGAATTGCTTTCCGCCGGGCTGATTGCCTATCGATCCGGGTCGGCCGTTGTTGCTTTGCGATCGAGCCATCGACTCGATCTGTTCGCGGAGCCGCTCGATTTGATTCAAAGCTGCGGTCTGATCTCCCGGTGCGGTGCCAGGCTGACTGAATTTTCCCTGGCCGATCCCTTTCTGCGCCTGTTGTAGCTGCTGGCTCAGTTTGTCGAGGCCTTGAGCGATGTCCGATTCGGTTCCATTGGAATTCGGATTGATGCCGCGGCGCAACCAGTCCGCAGTTCTCTGCGTGCGATTGTCGAGATCGGCATCGTCCATTTCTGTGAGTGCATCCCGCAGTCTCTGGGCCACTCCTGGCTGGTTGGGGGCCATGGCGCGAGCGGCGTCGCGCAGGTAGCTCTGCAAGCTGGAGAGGCTGTCGGAGAGTTGCTGGCGCTCGCCGGCGAGTTGATCGCGCTCACGGCGGCGCGCCAGCATACCCTCAAGATCATTGGGATTGGTCTTTGCGTTTTGCTGGTTTGCGAGCTTGTTGATGCGATCGGCCTGCGCGTGTTCGTCCTGCTTGAGACGATCGGCTTCGCGCGCGAGCGATTCAACTTTGTTCGAGGCAAGCTGCTGCTGGGAGCCGGCAAGAAGGTTCTGGGCCTCGCGCAGCGATTCCGCGGCCTGGCGCGCCGCATCTGCATCCTGACCGGGGGCGCTGCCGCGTTGCATGGCTCCGGTGGCTTGTTGCAAGCGGCTCAACGCCTGTTCAATTCGCTGATCGGTCGATTGACCGGATGCGGAGTTGGAGGAACGGCCACGGGACTGAGCACGCGACTGTTCACCGGCCTGGCTTGAGGCGCGGCTTGAATTTTGATCGGCAGCCTGCGATGAACTCTGTCCGTTTGATTGGCCAGGACTCGATCCATTTGGGCTTGGCTGACCGTCCTTCGCCATCTGCTCCATCTGACGCTGGAGCAGCTCGGCTTCGCGGCGCAACATTTCCTGCTGCCAGCGCTGTTCAAAACTCAGTTGCGGACTGTGCTGCTGATTGGCGAGTTCTTCCTGGCGTTTGGCAAGCGCGTCGAGTTTGGCTAATGCGTCTTCGACATTCTTCTCATGCTGTTCGGCGGGCGAAGCAGTTTGCGCCGTCTCGTACTGGTTCTTTTCGGTATCGAGCTCAAGGTCGAACAAGCTGGCGAGGTCGCGGCCCGCATCGCCGCTTCCACCACCTGAACGGCCCGCTTGGCCGAAGGCGACCTGGATTTGACGGAACGTTGCCTCCGCGCGCAGGAGGGCCTGGAGCGCTTTCTGCTCCATTGGAATGGCGTCCTTCCACTGCATGTTTCGCAACTTTTCGGCAGAGGGACTCATTGCAGCAGCGGCATCCTGCATGTCCTTGTCGAAGTCGGTGAACTCGTTGTTGGCTGCAGAGATGTCACGACTCTGCATGCGCAGGGATAGCGCGTTGACCTGGTCGCGAAGTTTCTGCTGTGCGTCCGAAAGAAACTGTCCTTGCGCGGCGGAGTCTTTGGGCTTTGCATTCTTATCGTTTTGTTGCTTCCACGTGGCAGCAATCAGCTCCTTC
Organism: uncultured Acidobacteriaceae bacterium; assembly: GCA_963798035.1. Taxonomy (GTDB): domain Bacteria; phylum Acidobacteriota; class Terriglobia; order Terriglobales; family Acidobacteriaceae; genus Telmatobacter. Next base: position 55,155 of record CAWCRW010000004.1, read on the forward strand.
TCACGCTTGGAAATTTCAGTCTGATTGCTGCTGCCGCCGCCGCTGCCGCCCGCGCCTCCACTTTGCTGCGACTGCGAGAATTCGCGCTCAAACGGGTCGACCTGGATGAAAGAAATGTCGGTGCGGGCTTCGCTGTGTCCATTTTTCGCGGTGGCATAGATGCTCACCAGGTCGCCGGGCTTCAGCTTGAAATCTTCGAGCGGCAGCGTGTAGTTTTTATCTGCCTCTTTCGCACCCGGAGTCTGCAGCAGGCTGACATCGCGATCCGCGCCGCCATTGACGGAGTAATGAAGATGCATGTCGCGCAGGGCGAATTCGTCTGAAGCCTTCACGCCGACGGTTACTTCTTCGATGGGGCTGGCGCGGTAATCGCCGCCGGGACGCGCGATGGAGAGCTGCGGCGGCATTGCCTTGTCGGTCGCGATGAAGTAGTCCTCGGAGAGGCGTACAGACTGGCCGTCGTCGCTGGCTGAGACGTGATAGGCGCCGTCTTTCTGCATCGCGATGGTCCCCTGATAGACGTTGTTCGCGCCGCCTGTCAGGTGAATAGTTTGGCCGCCGTCGAGTGTGAGCTGGGCATCCTTCAAAGGGCGATCCATCTCAAGGCTGATTTGGGCCTCGGTGCCTTCGATTGCGCGCAGGTCGCCGGAGTGCTCGGAAGTGACGGGCTTCATGCCTGTCCATGATGGATATTTATAGGTGACGTGCATGTCTTTGACGGTGGGCAAGTCGACGACGCGCACCTTGTATTGGGGCGAGACAAGGGGGCCGGCGCTCACGTAGTAGTCGACATTCTCGGGCAATCCCGCAAAGGCGAATTGATACGTGGCACCGGCGCCAGAGTTGGGCGCGGTCTGCATCGTCACCGGCTCCCAACCCGAGCCGCTTGCGTAACGTGCGAAGAGCTGTGCCTTGTCCGGCTGCATCCCGGTAATGTGCGCGGAGATCAGTTGATCGCTATTGCGACGCACAGTGACATTGCCGGGCGCAACGGAAAGGACGTAAAGAGGCGGGGCATTTTTGTTCGCGCCGGTCCAGAGAAGAGAGGCGCCGTAGCCAAGGTAGCCGGGTCCGTCTGCAATCATCCAGACCAAGACGACGAGACAGGCGAGTCCTGCGCCGCCAAGCGCAAGGAGACGATTGTCGGGGACGAGCGAGGGGGGCGGCAGTTCCTGTGTGTGCGCGAGTGTATCCGCAGCGAGCAGCTCAAGGAACGGGTCGCCGCCCTTGCTCTCACGCTCCTGAAACGTGGTGAGCCGTTGCTCGAGCTCCGGATTTGCAGCCTCGGCGCGGCGCACGGCCCAGGCGCGCGTGAGGCGATTGAGCGGCATGGCGAGGGCAAGGATGGCAGCGGCCGCGAGTGCGAGAAGGAGGGCGATGCGCCCGAAAGCGACGCCGTGCGCGGGAAAGGCAAGCGGATTGAGCAGGAGCACGAGCGCAAATGTGGCGAGGAGCGCAGTGCCTGCGAAGATTGCCGCGCCGTGCAGCCAGGCGCCGAGGCGAAGCCGGCGTTGCACCTGTGCGATGTAGGAGTTGAGCTCGCTGGAGTAACTCATACTTCCTCCCGCTGCGTGCCCATATGGCTGCTTGCCACGACCGATTCGGCCAGTGCAGCTGCCAATGCAAGCAGCATAACGTACCACCAGAGACTTACGGTGCGATCTTTTGCTTCGATGAGCGGACCAGGGGCTGCTTGTTGCGCGGGATTGTTGCGCGCGCTGCCGCTCCAAAGCTTGAGGACGTCGGGCGAAAGCGGTTCCAGGTCTGACTCTCGCCGATCGGGATTGACGCCGATGACCGCGTCGTGCCCGTTGGCAAAGCGGATCTGGTAGAAGCCTGCACGCACGAGACGAAACGTTTGTGCGGTGCGTGCTTCGCTCAACGAAAGTGGTCGACGACCGTCGGGATCGATGACTTCGACATTGGCGACTGAACCTAGCGGCTGCGTCGCGGAGCGCAGCTGAATGAAGGAATCGACAAGCCTGGAGCCGCTGAGCCGCTCGCTGCCGGACAGGTAACGCGCGGCATGATCGACGAAAGCAACGAAGACGGGATGCAAGGGCAGATCGTTGGTGAGGTTCTCGAGGCCGGAGGTGAACAGAAGCAAGTGACCTTCGCCGATCTGCTTGTCGAGCAAGAGCGGCGTGCCATCCGCAAGCCGCGCGGCGACGCGGGCTCCGCCGGAGTCGACAGCAGATGCGTAGAAAATTTTCACCGCAGACCAGCCGCCGTTGTCGCGCCCGGGCTGCGATTGCTCGAGCGCGGGGAAGGTGAAGTCGACCTGACCCACAGTGGCCGCAGTGCCAATGCGCGCGTAATCGCGAACATCGGTGACGGTACCGCCCCAGAGAGGAATTCGGGCGCGGCGACCGGCATTCGTTCCGAGCGCAAGCAAGATGCTCCCACCCTTGGCGATGAATTGCTCGAGAGCGTGTTCAAAGATCGACGGGAGCGAAACGTTATCGGAAAGTACGACGAACGCAAACTTGGAGGGATCGAGATCGGTTGTCTGCTCGGCGGCCATCGATTGCAGAACGAACGCATTGGGCGCGGCCGCCGCGAGAGCCGATCCGAAATAGGTCGCGGAGCGTGTGTCGTGCGCTGCGTGCACAAAGAGGACGCGCTCGGGATCGGACCGCCGGACAGCGAAGACGCCTGCGTCGTCGGCGGGAAAAGCGTCGCCTGCATTCAAGCGAATTTCGCAGCGATTGAATCCGTAGCCGACATCGAGCGGAGCGAATTCGACGGTCGCGCGGCCATTGGTTGGTACATTGACCTTGCGTGTGGCCGTGGTTTTCCCGTTGATCGTCAGTGAGACAGTCTTGGTGGTCGCGGGTGTATTGAAACCTGCAACGACGGCACGCACGCGCGAATGCTTTGGATCTTTCGGATCGGGTAACGAGGCAGGCGCATCGATGCTCTCGATCGTCCAATTGGGCGGCGGCGCACCTTGCGCGACGGAGTGCAGAGTCAGAGTCACGCTGCCGGGCAATACCATATCGGTGAAGTTTGCGGGCATTGCGGTACGTTGCATATCGCTGAAGAGATGAAGGTCGATGGGCACCTGTGCGGATTCGGCGAGGGAGCGGATGGTGCGTCCCAGATCGCCAAAGTTGGCATGGCCATCCCCGGGAGGGATGCTTTCGAGGACGGCACGCAGTTGCGCATTGTCGCTGATGGGCTGTGTCAGCAACTCGATCTGCCCGCCCAGGGCGATGATCTGCGCCTTCTCTGCATTGGGTTTTGCGGCGAGGGTGGCGAGTGCTTGTTGCCGCGCGTTGGCGAATCGCATCCCGGCGCGCATGCTGAAGGAGTCGTCGAGAACAATCAGAAGAAGGCGGCCTTGGGCGTCTGCGGCGGTGCGGTGCACAAAGGGATTTGCGAAGGCCAGCACTACAAGCAGAACAAGCGCAGTGCGAAGCGCGAAGAGCAGAAGGTATTTGAGACGGCGATGCCGGGTGGAACTTTGCGTGCCGCGTTCAAAGAACATCAGAGAGCTGACTGGGCGCGGTGTAGTGACGTGACGCCGCAGCAGATGCACGAAGACGGGGACGCCGAGCGCCGCTAGTCCACCGAGAAACCATGGTGCGAGAAAGCCCATCAGTTCTCCGCCTGGCGCAGGGAAAGATACTGGCGCAACGCCTGATCGAGCGGTTGGTTGGTGACGAGCAGCTGATAGTCCATGCCTGCTGCACGCGCGAGAGTGCGCAGTTGTTCGATGTGCGCGTCGATCTTTGCGCGATAGGTTGTTTTCGCATACTCGGGAATCACTTCGATCCTCTGGTCGGTTTCGAGGTCGACGAGGACGGACGAGGCCTTCATGACCGGCTGGATTTCCTGTGGATCGAGGATATGAAAGAGGATCACTTCGTTGCCACGAAAGCGCATCGGCGCGATTGCGCGGACAATGGTTTCAGGGTTTTCGTAGAAGTCGGAAATCAGGATCGCGATGCCGCGCCGATGTAAGGAATTCTGAAAATGCTGGAGGGGCTTGGCAAAATCGGTACGCGCGCGCGGAGTTGCCTGTTCGAGGCCGGCAAACAGGCGAGCGAGCTGTCCGGAACGGGTCGAGGGGCGAATGTATTCGCGGACCTCGTCATCAAAAACGATTAGCCCTGCAGCGTCGCGCTGATTCTGGATCGCAAGATAGAACAGCGCGGCGGCGATGAAACGCGCGTAGTCCATCTTGGTAGGCGGACCCGAGGTGTACTGCATCGAGTTACTGGCGTCGAGAAGGACGGTGAGCTGGCTGTTGGTTTCGCCGCGATAGCGCTTGAGGTAGCAGCGTTCAGTGCGCGCGAAAAGATTCCAGTCGACATGGCGCAAATCGTCGCCGGGCGTGTAGGCGCGATATTCGGCGAACTCCTGGCTGAAGCCGAAGTCGGGCGAGCGGTGGAGGCCAGCGACAAATCCATCGACCACTGTCTTCGCCAGCAGATCGAGCGAAGAGATGCCGGCCAGCACGGCGGGATCGAGAAGGCGTTGCATCATGCTTCCCTCGGGCGCGGCACATGCGCGATTAGTTGCTTGAGAATTGTGTCGGTATCGACGTGGTCCGACTCGGCATGAAAGTTGAGAAGCAGCCGGTGGCGGAGCACGGGCACGACCATGGCGGTGATGTCGTCGTAGGTGACGTGATAGCGCTTGTGGGAGAGGGCGCGGGCCTTGGAGGCGAGCACGATAAACTGCGCCGCACGGACGCTGGCTCCGAAGTTGGCGTATTTCTTGATGAAGTCCGGTGCGGTTTCATTCTTAGGCCGCGTGGCACGCACCAGGCTGATGACATAGCGGGCGAGTGTCTCGGCGATGGGCACCATGCGCACGAGTTGCTGGAAGTCGAGCAGATCTTCTGCTGATGTAACGGCCTGGACTCTGTACCTGGCGTGTGGCAGTCGTTCGGTCGATCACCTTGAATTCATCGTCAGCGCTCAGGTCATCGAGGATGGAATTGAAAAGGAAGCGGTCGAGCTGCGCTTCCGGAAGCGGGTAGGTGCCTTCGAGCTCGATGGGATTCTGCGTGGCCAGCACGAAAAATGGCTCGGGGAGGCGGTAATGGTTGCCCCGCACCGTGCAGGCATGTTCCTGCATGGCCTCGAGCAGCGCGGATTGTGTCTTCGGAGGTGTGCGGTTGATTTCGTCGGCAAGCAGGATGTTGCCGAAGATCGGGCCCTCGACGAATGTCCACTTGCGATGGCCGGTTTCGATGTCTTCTTCGATGATGTCGGTGCCGGTGATGTCGGAGGGCATGAGGTCTGGCGTGAATTGGATGCGCCGGAACTGGAGGCCGAGGGCGTCGGCGACGGTGCGGACCATCAATGTTTTCGCGGTGCCCGGCATGCCGGTCATGAGGCAATGACCGCCGACAAAGAGGGCGATGAGCACCTGGTCAAGCACTTCCTGCTGGCCGACGATGACCTCGCGTACCTGCTTCAGGATCTGCTCGCGCACCGCGTGAAAGCGCTCGATGCGCTGTTGCAGCAGGGCCGCGTCCTGATCCAATCCGGAAAATGAAGCCATCGAATTCCTTTCGTGTTACTTGGTGGTTGACGGAGATTGTTGCAGCTCGAGCAACAGTTTTTGGGCGGGGCGATAGCCAGGGGCGGTTTCAAGCGCGGCCAATACGCTCTCTTCGGCTTTGTCTTTCTGGTTCGCGTCGAAATAAGCCTGGGCGAGATCGTATTGCGCGCCTGCCTTGTCGACGGGATTTGATGCGACTCGCGCGGAGTACTCGCGGATTGCGCCGTCGTATTGCTTTTGGGCAAGGAGTAATGCGCCGAGTTGGCGATGCATATCTTCGTCGTGCATTGGTTCGATGTAATTGAGTTGTTCGAGTGTATCTTCAGCTTCGGATTCCTGCCCCGCGGACTGTTGCAGAGAGGCCAGTCGCTTTAGCAGGTCGGGCATCTGGCCGCCGGCGTGTTCATAGGCTGCGAGGATCGACCTTTCAGCAGGGGCGTTGCCCTGTGCCTTATCGGCGTCGGCCATTAATTCGTAAGCGTTCGCGGCATCGACGTATTCGGGATAAAGTGCGAGGACTGCCGGCCCCTGCGCGAGCACGGCGTCATATTGTTTTTGTTGGGCGGCGGCAACGAGGGTCTTCAGCTTCTGGCGCCACTCGTTGAAATGCGCGGCCTGGGCGCCGTATTTCGTGTCGATCCACGCAAGATATTGTTTGTCGAAATCTGCGGGCGCGAGACCGAGATCCTGCTGCACAACCTGGGGTGTGGTCAACAGCCTGGCATAGGAATGGACCATGGCGAGGAGTTTGTCATCGCCCCATTTTTGCTGGATGAAGTCGCAGATGCTTCCGGCCTGGAAGTAAGAAACGATGACTTGCGCAGGATAGTCGGGATAGACAAATCCGCGATCGAGTTTCGTGACCGGCAGCAACTTTTTGTCGCGAATCGCAGCGAGCACATCGGGCGTGAGGCGATTGCGCCATTCGGCGGAGCGTTCGCCCTCCTCATGCACGGCGAGGCCCTCGGTGAACCAGCGAGGCACCCGATGATTGGTGGCGGTGAGGATGAAGACGTGGCTCATTTCATGCCACAGGGTTGCGCCCCAATTGAAATCGCCGGGCGGGCGCGCCGATGGGCTGTCCATGGCGACGACTTCGCCGAAGGTTACGCCGAGCGCGCCCAGGCCGGGCATGCCCATGGTGCGCACGGCGAAGTCTTCGTGATTGGGATAGACCTCGACCTGCACGGGAGCGGGCAGCGTCATCTTGTATTTCTTTTCGTAGGTGGCAAGGATCGTGCGCAGTTCGGCCTCGAGGTAGGGTTCGAGCAGAGCGGTTTCGGATTTATCGAGTTTGAGAATGATTCGGCCGCCGCGGATGGTGTCGAAGTGTTTGTAGCTATCGAGGAGGCGCAGGCTGTTAACTGTGGCGGCATCGCGATAGCCGTTGTTGTAGCTCAACTCGAGTTCGCGTCGCGGTTCGTCTTCCTGGCCGAGGCGCATGAGATCGATGCCGAGGGCGGAATGCGCAGACCAGAGACGCGGGTCGGCTTCGATGGCCTTGCGGTAATAGGCGACCGCATCTTCATAGCGGTAATGCAACTCAAGCTGGCGCGCGACGCGGGTGTAACCCTCACCGTAGGAGGGATTAATCGCGCGAATTCTGCTGAACCACGGATCGGGCGAGTGGTCGCCCAGCAATTCGATGGCGGCACGAACGGCCATTGCATCGAGTGCGTCCGGCGCGAGAGCGATCGCTTTGTCGGCTTCCGCGGCGGCTGCGTCGCGTTCATCGTTTTCGAGCGCGAGGTCGGCGAGCAATTCGTGCGGTTGGGCGGATTTCGGATCGAATTCAATTGCCCTGGCGAGGTACTGGGCTGTCTTGCTGTCGAAACCGTCGGCGGAAACAAGGGCCAGGCCAATGTAGGCATCAGCGTTTGCGGGATCCTTTGCCAGCGCTTCACGGAAAAGATCGTTGGCGTCGGAGTCGTTGAAGCGCTCGTGCAACAAGAGGCCCCAGCGCACTTTGACAACGGGCTTGGCGGCGGAGGGCTGCGTAGCCAGACGGAACTGTTCGTTGGCCTGATCCCATTGTTCGAGGCCCCAGAAGCCTTCAGCGCGGAAATAGGCATCGGTGCTGCGTGTGAGCCCTTGAAAGCACTCCTGGGCTGGTGCGTTCAGGCCGTGCTTGTGCAGTGCCCAGCAGTCGGACGGGACGGCGGCGTGGACCGAGACGCCGCAGCGACAATAGAAGAGACGGGAGCAGTTTCGTATGCCTCATTTGTCCAGCTCCTGCTGCACCTTTGCCAACGCCACGAGCGCTTCGGTGAGTTGTTTTTTGTAGTCTGCGGGGTCCATGGCGGCTTTTTGAAATTTAAGGGTGTCAATCTTTTGCTCGAGCTGCTCTTTCTTCTCGAGCAGCGCGCGCTTGGCGGGATTGTCAGAAGCCTGCTGATCGGCACCGAGGCGCAGCAGGGTGAAGTTTGCGAGAAGGATGCCCTGGCCGTCGCCAGCTGCGCGCACCGGTTCACCGTGGCCGGTGTCGTTGAAGACGGCGTGTTCGGTGGCGAGACGTTTTTGCGCGTCATAGAATGCGGCCGTCTTCTGCGCAGCATAGCTGAAAGCTTCCAACGCGCTGACGGACTCGCTCTTGTCGGTGTCGGCGGCAGGATCCTGCAGAGCATCGACCCAATAACGCACGAAGACGGTGGCATTTTTCTCGGCGCCGGATTTGGTCGCGGAGATAACGGCGCGGCCCGGATGCTCAAATGCGGGCATCGCTCCGCCACTGGCGCTGGTGGTGTCGACAATGAGCTGGCGGCGCGCGGTGACGCGGTCGCAGAGCGTGGCGATTTCGGCCGCGGACAAATCAGGACCGACGAGATTGAACTTGTATTCGACGCCGTCGAAGGAGCCGTGGCCGATGAGAATCAATGTGAAATCATCTTCGGGCCTGGCGTCGCGCGCAACGGCTTCAAGTGCCTGTTTCAACTGCGCGGCCGTTGCCTGTGGGCCGGTGAGGGTGGCGACATGCGCAGTCGGTCCAGCGGCTTTGAAGATGCGGTCCAGATCGTTAGCCGCGGAGGTGAAGCGCTGCTCGTAGTCGGGCTCGCCGCCGAGGCCGGCCACGATGACGTAGTAGGTGGCTGCTTGCGCAGGAATGGTAGAAGCAAAAACAAATAGGACGAGCGGGCGAAGCGAAAATGTGCGGGGCGAACGCCAAAAACTTTCCCAGAGAGAAAGCATTTCCCCAAGGGCTAAAGCCTTGTTTGCGCTTCTTTCGGTACGACGGAACAGGTCGCGGAAAAACTCTAGACTTTGGGTGAAGGCGGTGGAAGCCGTTCCTCCGGGGCTAGAGCCCGCGCAGAGCGCATCTTGATGGTCTCTCATACGACACCCCATTTGCGGCGCAAGAGCCACTCGGCAATGGGCAATCCGAGAAGGAGAAAGAAGACGATGGGCATGTTCCACAGCTCTTTGGTCGTTCGCACCGAGATGCCGGCTTCGGAGTAGGAGATATCGCGAGGCAGATTCTTCAAGTCGGATGATCGCCAGGAACGCCCGCCGGTTGCGGCTGCAAGTTGCTCGAGCAGAGGTTGGTTTTGCTCGGTATGGAAGTTCTCGGCGACGCCATCTTCGCGTTGGAAGGTCAATACATCGCGACCCAATTCCTGCGGTTGGGCGCCCGGTGATTGCGCGATCACTTCAGCGAGATAGGCGCCTGGTTTTTCCGCAGTCCAATCGGCTTGATAGAGGCCGGGCGTGTCTTGCGAAGGGTTGAGCTCGATCAACGCGTCGACGTTCGACGGACCGACGATGTGGGCGGTCACGTGGGCATCTGCGGCGGGCTGAAAGGTGCGATCACGGACCTGCGCCGTGAGCTGCACGCGGCCTTCATCCTGCAGCAAGCGCGCCGGCATCGAAGCAGTGACGGGGCCGGGTGACTCGCCGACGAGCCAGCGCAAAAGCTGCTGCCAGAAAAGATCGTGCGAGGGGTCACCGAGGGCTTCACTCATTTGCCAGCGCCAGGTGCCGCCGGTGGCGAGAATGGCGGTGCGTCCGTGGCCGTAGTTCTGGGTGATAAGCAGGGGCAGCGTGCGATGCCCGGCGTGCATGTCGACGAGGTCGACGGCGCCGGGCTTGGGGGAGCCGGGATCTTCGTAATCGGCAAGGTAGGTCAGCTTCCGCCACCGCTCCAAGTTTTTCTCTGGATCGTCGAGGAGGCGGGTGATGGGCGAATCGATACCGGCTGCGGTCAACTCCACGGTGGCGGCGTTGCGGCGAAAGTTGTGATTGCCGCTGGGCAGAAAGGTAGGCAGGAGTTCGCTGAGACTCGAAGCGCCCCAGCCGCCATCGCTTAAAGAAGAACTTCCACCCAGAAATAGGATGCCGCCGCCGCGACGATCTGCATATTCGCGCAACAGCTCCTGCTGCAGCGGTGTGAAGTAGTCGGCTGCGACAGAGCCGATGATGATGCCGGCGTAGCTGAAGAGGTCTTCCGCGCGCACGGGGAAGCCGTCGGCGAGTTCATTGGGATTGCTGAGGCCTTGACGGTAGATTTTGTTTTCGCTGGTGCGCAGCATGGAGACGACCTGCACGGTGGGGTCGTCGTCTTCGGCGCGGCGGATGAATTTGTATTCCCAGCGTGGTTCGCCCTCGATGTAAAGGACGCGGCGCTTGGCATCGCTGACGAGAAGCGGACGGGAGACCGCATTATTGGCAAGATTTTCCTCACCCGCGAGGGGGGCGATCGAGAAATTCAGGCTCTTTGCGCCAGCGGCTCCTGCGGGAAAGAATAGAGATTCCGCCTGGACGCGGCCGTCGGGCTCGAGGGTGATCTCACGTTCGGCAAGCGTCTTGTCTCCGTCGCGGACGGAGAGCGTGGCCTTTTGACCGGTGTATCCGTGTTGAGTCAACGTCACGGTGGTGGTGATGCGCGCCTTGGCTACGGCGCTGGGCGCGAGGCTCACGTCCTCCATTTCAATGTCGTGGGCCGCATGAGGGTTTCCAAAGCCGATGGTATGCACCGGCAGATGGCGATTGCGCAGTGCCTGGAGCGCGTCGGCGCGGATGGCGGAACCGCCGAGGCCGGCCGTGTTCTGGCCGCCGTCGCTCAGCAACACGATCGCGCCAATGGGAACGTCAGAGGTTTCGTCGTTAAGCTGCTTGAGGCCTGTGTCGATGTGGGTCGCGGGTTCAACGGGGGCGATTGATTGGAGGCTGTCGACGCGTCGAATGCCTGCGCCCAGCGTGTAGATACGCGTTTGAAAGCGCTGCTGCAACCCAGAGAGGACTCCGCCCTGGAGTGCGGCAAGAGCAGCGGCTTCGCGTGTTTTTCCATTGCTGTCGGCAAGGCTCATGCTGTGCGAGTCGTCGACGACTACGGCGATGATGTTCTGTTGCGAGCTGAGTTCGCCGATGGTCATCGCGGGCTGCCAGAGCAAGGTCAGGACCAGGGCGACGAGCGCGGACTGCATGGCCCAGATGGTGAGGGCACGAAGATTTGTTAATCCGATGGCGCTTTGACTCTGGAGGCGCCGACCTTGCGCAGGCTGTGCGTACGTGGTCTGGCCAGGGGCAGTTTCACGCAGGCGCCAGCGGATGAGGAGAGCGAGCGAACTGGCAGCCGCAACGATCAAAACGGGCAGGAGCCAGGCGGGCCACGCGCTGAGCAGCACGAATCGGCCTTTGGAGAAAACCGGACCCGGGTACTTGAAGAGGAACTGAAACATGCGCGTTTCCGGTCCTATGTTGGCTCATTGCTGTGCGGTCGATCGCCCTCTCTGCTGGAATTGGGGCTTAATGGGTCATGCCATAGATGATGTAGTCGAGTCCCACGCGAAAAGCCATCGAAGCGAAGGTCTCGGGATAGTTTGGGTCGTCGGCCCACTCCCATGCATCGCCCAGGTGCATGTTGTGACAGATGGCGACGATAATGCGGCCTTTGTCATCGCGAATGGCGCGCCACTTGGGCTGATAGCCATCCTTTTCGTAAGTGCGGCCGCTCCACACATACTGCTCGCCCGGTATCTGCATTTTGTCATCGATATCGTAGAGAGTGTGAAAGATTTCGTCGCCGCTTTGCAGGTCTTCGACGGGACGGTCGGGCAGCACTTGCCGCATGCCGTTCATAAAGTTCTGCCAGTCCTCGGTGCCGTGGAAGTCGTCGACCATCAGAAATCCGCCTTTGAGCAGGTATTCGCGCAGGCGTTTGGCCTCGGCGTCGGTAAAGGTCCAGTTCTGCACCTGCACCGCGTAGATCCAGGGATAGTTGAAGATGTCGTCGGAGTCGAGGGTGACTACCTGCTCGGTGGGGCGTCCATCGATGCGGGTGAGCCGATGCATGGCGATGAGGAACTGGCGGTCGGCTTTTGGATAATCGCGCGACCAGGAGTTGAACCAGCCGCGACGACCATAGCCGCCGAGGCTTTCGAGGCTCGACATGCGCGAAGAGTAGGCGAGGCGCGACCAGTAGAACTCGGATTTCACATTGGTGGGGGAGTCGTCGTTGCCGAAGCCGAAGTCGGCAGTCCGCTGAAAACCCCGGACGCCCGCGCAGCAGGCTGCGACCGCGATCGTCGCTATGGCGGCGTGCCAGGGCTTCATCGGGGACCTCCGCGGCGGGAGAAACGCTTGGCCGTTAGACGGACGAGTTTCGCGGTTGGTTGCAGATTGTGCAGGGAGGCTGCGGGCGAGTTGGCGGCGCTGCTTGTTGGGGCTGGTTTGGCCGTGAGACGATGCAGGGATTGCCGGTCGTGAATCGACGCAGTCTTCTCCAATTCGGCGGATTGGCCCTGGCGCAGGCCGGGGCGGGGCGAGTGTCGGCCTTGGCGCAATCGACGATCCCGGTGCCGGCCGGGTCGACATATGAAAGCAAAGCAGATTACACGCTGCGCATTGCTCCTGTGACGGTGGAGCTTGACCGCGCGCACATCATTTCGACCATTGGTTACAACGGGATTGCGCCGGGACCCGTGTTGCGGATGCGTGAAGGCAAGCCGGTGAGTGTGGACGTGATCAACGATACGGATACGCCGGAACTGGTGCATTGGCACGGCATGCTTATCCCGCCGGAGGTAGATGGCACCGAAGAAGAGGGTGCGCCGTTTGTGTCGCCGCATGGAAGGCGGAGGTTTGAGCTGACTCCGGGACCGGCGGGAAGCCGCTGGTATCACTCGCATGCGATGGCCATGGATGACCTGCACAAGGGGGCCTACAGCGGGCAGTTCGGGTTTGTTTATGTCGATGGGGCACCGGATCCCGGGCAGTATGACCAGGAACTGTTTTTGGCACTGCGCGACTGGGAGCCATTTTTTACCGGAACGATGGATGACGAGGATGACGACACGCACGATGGGCCGCTGCTGGAGAAGCCGGCTACGCTGAACACCGACCCGGATGGACTGGAAGTCGGGTCGATGACGTACTCGATCAACGACAAGGCGCTAGGGTCGGGAGATCCAATCCGGGTGCGCGAGGGGCAGCGGTTGCTGATTCACTTCTTGAACGCGAGCGCGATCGAGAACCGGCGCGTGGGGTTTGCGGGCCACAAGATGAAGGTGATTGCGCTGGACGGCAATGCGGTTCCGACGCCGCAATCCGTTGATTCGGTCTTCATTGGCGCGGGGGAGCGCGTGGACGTGACCGTGGAGATGAATCATCCGGGGGTATGGATTCTGGGCGGAACGGAGAAGGCGATTCGCGAGTCAGGGCTGGGGGTGGTGGTGGAGTATGCGGGGCAGCATCGGCAGCCGCAATGGATTGATTTGCCCAAGACACCGTGGGATTACACGATTTTTGGGACGGGCAATTCGAGCGGGCCTGCTCCGCAACAGGCGATTGAGCTGATTTTCGAAAAGATTCCGGGAGGCGCGGGCAAGTTCAATTTGTGGCTCGTCAACGGCAAGCCGTATCCGCATGAGCGGGAATTTGTGTTGCAGCAGGGAACGCGCTACCGGCTGGTGATGCGCAACCGGACGGACGATGCGCACCCGATGCACCTGCACCGGCATGTTTGGGAACTTGCCGAAATCAACGGAAAGAAGACGGCGGGGGTGATCAAGGATACGGTTGTGGTTCCATATTATGGACGCGCGGTGGTGGATTTTACGGCGGACCAACCGGGGCTGGCGTTGTTTCACTGCCACATTCAACAGCACATGGACTACGGTTTCAAGGCGCTGTTCCGGTATGCGTAAGGATTATTGGTGCCGCCAGGCACATAGTTGCGCGCGGACCAGGTCCCGATCTTGAAAAGCGGAAGTGCCGCCGCTGGCAGTGGTTGATAAAGAGGCGGCAAGGCTGCCGAAGGCAAGAGCTTTCTCGACGGGCATGCAGCGGAGCCAGGCATGGAGAAAGCCGGCATTGAAGCTGTCTCCCGCGCCCACCGCGTCGATGACCTGCGCCTGACGTGCCGGGATCTGCCAGCATTCGTTGCCGGCATAGGCAGAAGCTCCTTGCTCTCCGCGTTTGATGATCAGCAAGGGAACGCGTTCGCGTAGCAAGGAGATGGCACGGTCCAGATTTGGTTCGGCGGCCAGGCGGCATGCTTCGCGTTCATTGGGCATGAGGACATCGACAAAGGGCAGGGCGTCGAGAATGCAGCGGTCCCAGGTTTGCGCCGGATCGTCGTTGGGATCGAGGGAGATGGTGACGCCTGCCTGCTTTAAATGCGCGAAGATTTCGGGGATACGCGGGGTGAGGGCTCGCTGCAGGTAATAGGACGACATGTGGAAATGGCGCGTGTCGGCGAGATAGGCCAGGTCCAGATTCTCGAACTCCAGATGAAACGTGGCGCCGGCATAGGTGAACATGTGGCGGAGGGGACGATGCTGGAGATGGACGGTGACGCCGGTCTGGTGATGGGCGACGGGCACGCCACGGGAAAGATCGACGCCGGCCTTGTTTAACTCTGACTGACAGAGACGACCGAAATCGTCTGTGGGAACCGTGGTGATGAAGCCGACGGAATTTCCGAGTGCGGCGAGATTGTGTGCGGTGATGGCTCCGGATCCGCCGACGCGAATGGCCATGTTGTCGGCGAGCAGCTCGCGTTCGGGAGGAAGATCGTCGGGTAGGCCGTAGAGCAGGACGTCGAGGCATGTATCGCCTACCAGCGTGACGTCAAAGCGTCTCCCGATCGAAGCAGGGCTGCGATCGCCGTTGTTCATGCGGCTTCTCCCGGCAGAACGGTGGAGCGACGGCGAACCACCCAGAGAAGAATGCCGGCGAGCGCCCAGGCGGTGCCGGCCATCTTCGCGAGGGGGCCGAGGTTCCACCAGAGGAGCGCGCAGGTGAGCATGCCGCCGAGTCCCAGGAGCATGGGGAACCACTGCGAGAGCCGCCCGTGACGCCAGCCGCGCAGCATCGACGACAGGTTCACGCCGATGAAGGCGAGCAGTGCGCCGTAGTTGAGCAACTCGGTGCCCAGCTGATAACTGAAGACGAGCGCACCGGCGAGACAGATGGCACCGATGAGCAGGACGTTGTTGCGGGGGATGCGGTTTTTCGGATGGACGACTCCAAAGAAGCGGCGGGGCAATGCGCCGTCCTGACCCATGGCGTAGAGCAGGCGTGCCGCGCCTAACTGCGAGGCCATGCCGGAGCCAATGTTTGCGAGCAGCAGCGCTGCGTTCACGATGAGGAAGAGGATGGGACCGCCCATGCGTCCCGAGACATGGACATAGGCGGTGTCAATGTCAGGAAACGCCAGGCCGCGCGGCCAGACGAGCTGGGCAACGTAGACCTCGATGCTGGCCAGCACGCCGGTGATGAAGCAGGTGAGCACGATGGCGCGGGGAACGCTGCGGGCTGGGTCTTTGGCTTCGTCGGTAAGCGTGGAGATGCCGTCGAAGCCGATGTAGGTGAGCACTGCGATCGATGTTCCGCGCAACAGGCCGGAGGAGTTGAAGGTGGCGGGATCATAGAAGGGCCGCAGGAAGAACGTTGTGTCGGGATGGGAGAAATGCAAAAGCCAGCGAACTGCGGCGACGAAGACTAACACGATCACGATGCCAAGAGCGGCGGCCATTCCTGCATTGATGCGCGCGGAAGTTTCGACTCCATTGCAATTCAACCATGTGAAAAGGACGGCGAAGAAGATGGCCCAAACGACATAGGGCACCTCGGGCAGAAAGTTGATGGCGGCGCGGCTGCACCAGATGGTGCAGATGAGCGGGTTGAGGACGTAGTCCATCACCAGGCACCAGCCGGTGAGATAGCCAAGGCTGGGATGGATTTCTTTTCCGACGTAGAGGAACGCGGAGCCGCCATGCGGATAAGCGCGGGCCATGCGGCCATAGCTGACGGAGGTGAACAGCATGGCCACCATGGCCAGAAGGATGGCGGTGACGACGTGACCGCGGGCTTCCTGGTAGATGACGCCAAAGCTCGGCATCGGCGCGGTGGGCTGAATGAGAATGATGCCGTAGAGGATGAGATCGCGGAAACGCAGGCTGCGCTTGAGGCCGATGGCCTCGGGACGCGTGTTCTCTGCAGCAGCAGCCATGCGAATCCTTACCGGGACGCAACCGCGGCGGTCGGTGTGAGTGTGATGGGGGCGATGTTCCACCCTTCGATCTGCACCTGGGGAAGGCTCGAATCGCCTTCTGGCAGGAGTGCAGTTAAAGTGGTGGATTCGCCGGGCGTGAGCTCAATCCAATTGTCAGACCAGAAGACCGGCGCGAGGAGTCCGCCATTTGCTGTTCGCACCGCTGCGTGGACCTGGAACGCCAGGGCGCCGGAGGGGTTGTCGAGATGGACGGTTACGGTGCGACCCTGGGACGTGTTTTCAATTTCTGCGCGGGCCTTCACCGGCGCGGGAGGAAGAGATGCGAGAGCCGTCAGGTCCTCATGGCGGGCGGCGGGCGTATGCGTGTAGTCGGTCCTCTGCCAGTCAAACGTGGTCAGCGTCCCCGGAACCCAATAGAAATTGCGGCTCACGACCTTGCCGCTTGCATCGCTGAGCGACATGTCGATGAAAAAGATGCGTTCTGCGCCTTCGAAAAGAGATTGAGGCAGCACCAAGGCACGTTGAGCACTGTCGGCCGCGGAGTCGAGATTGGTGGTGGCGCTGTACAACTCTTTCCAGCCCAGGCCGTGCACTTGTACGCTCGCATGCAGGCCGGGAGAATCCTGATAGCGGCTGTTGACGACCATGATGGACTGGTCGTCGTAGGAATACTGAATGTGAAGCGGCTCGCAGGCTTTCTTGGTCGCGAAGTATCCCGCTCCCGCGTCGAGGTAGTAGTCGTAGAGGTGCCAGATCATCGAGGGCCAGGCATTGTTGAGCATCCACTGGACGACTCCGGTGGACTGGTATTTGTTCTTACTGTAGGCCTCGAACATGGCGCGCTCGGAGTCATACTCCATGGTCTGCGCGATGCGTTCGTAATCGGCGGCGGAGTTGGGCTGCGCATAGACGGCGGCCATGGCTTGATTGAAGACCTTCAGGTTGACGAACTCGCCGCCTCCGTTGTGCAGGCTCCATGTGGCACTGGGCGGCCAGGCTTGCGGGTCGGGCAGGAATTTCTGGCGGCTTGCGAGGGAAGGAATCGCCGGGCCCGGACTTGTCTCGGTGTTGAAGCCATAGGCACCGCCGTTGTGCTGGTCGACATACCAATAGCTCGGCGCAACGTAGTCGTAGGGCCCAGTCATCTTGACGCCGCTTTCGCCAGTGACTGTGGTTGGCGTTGACGTAGCGGAAGAGAGAGTTGGATTGGGCCAGTGGGTTTCGGCTTCCACGTTGAGATAGGCCTGTTCGACATTTGCCGGGGGGGGATTGTCGCTGCCGTTGAGCCAGACCAGCAGGCTGGCGTGGTGGCGGAGGCGCAGCATCTGGGATCGCAAGGAGGCGGTGGCGATGGTCAGGTCGGCAGGTGTCCAATCGCGCCAGTGCTCCCAATGATCGCAACAGCACCAACCGAGCATGACCAGGATTCCCTGCTGATCGGCCAGATGGAAGAACTCCTCGGTATCGAGTTTGCCTTCGAGACGGATGGTATTGAGGCCCATGTCGCGCACCATGCGGAACTGGTCGCGCAGGCGGTTGCTGTCGGTGCGCAGGAGCATGTCCTGCGACCAGCCGCCGCCACGGATGAGGATTGGCTTGCCGTTGACGCGGAAGAGGCGGCTGCCGTTGGCGGTGAATTCCGATGTGATTTCGCGAATGCCGAAGTCGACACTCTGCTCGTCGGAGATCTGGCCGTGCGACGCTGAAGCTCATGGTGAGGTGTTCGAGGTGCGGATCGCCCATCTGGATGGGCCACCACAGTTGCGGATCCTTGATGCGCAGTTGAGTGAATTGCTCGGGCGAGAAGACGACGGTGCGATCTTCGTGGGGGGCTAATTCCACGGCTTGTTCGAAACGCGCGCCTGCGGCCGTGCCGGAGACAACGCCTTTGACCGCATTGGCGGATGCGTTGTGCAACTCGGCGTAGACGGTGAGGTCGGCAGTATGCAGAGTGCCCTGGGCGAAATGAGTGACCGCGAGCGGCGAGCGCAAGGTGACGGACCCGCTTGTGACGAGATCGACAGCGCCCCAGAGGCCCATGTCTTTGTCGGGCGGGCATGGGCTCCAATCGACCCAGTTGATGCCGAGATCTTTCTCAGTCGGCGCGGTGGTTTCGACGGCGAGGACATTGGGCTTACCGGCCTTGAGCAGATCGGTTACGTCGAAGTCGTAAGTGCGATAGGCGCCGGCGATTGTGGAGGAGTCGGCGACCTTGTGTCCATTGAGCCAGACTTCGCCGCGATAGTTGATGCCGCCGAAATGGAGCCAAACGCGCGCGTCCGGGGTTGAGGCAGCAGGCGTCGAAAACTCTTTGCGATACCACCAGCCGCAGCGATAGGGGCTGTCGGCGGCCATCGGCAGGTTGGAAAAATTGTGGCCGATGGGGTAGGTCGTGCCCGGAATCTGGCGAAGGTTGTCGCCGAAGTAAGGATCGGGGATGAGGCCGGCGGCGACCTGGGCAGCGAGGACAGTGCTCGGCACGGAGGCTTTGATCCATCCGTCTACAGAGAATCCGGCGGACGCAATGGCATTGCCGGTGGCCTGAAGTTTGCAGGCGGACTGCATGCGCCAGTCGTCGTGGAGTGCAGTGACGGTGCCTGCAGCAAGAGCTGCCGGCGCGACGAGGAGAGCCAAAAGGGAGGGCAGAAGAAATCGTTTCATGGGCACCAGCATCTTGAAAAGTCGACAACCAATTGCAGTGTGCAGCGTATACGTGGAAACTTCGAGGACGCTGCCGGGGGTTAGTTCAATCGTTTGAATCAAGGGAATATCGCGAACCTGTTGAGCGTGTCAAGCTTGTTTTCGGTTTGGAGTCTATTTGCGACCCGGCGGCCCGGTTGAGGCACGCACGACCAGTTCGGGCATAGCCTTGTGAACCTGAAGAGCATGCCCGGGGCTTTTTTCGCGAGCCTCGATGGCGTGAACCACCCATTGGGCGGCGAATAAACCCATCTCTTTGAGGGGCTGGTGGATGGTTGTGATGCCGGGAGTGGAAACGATGGCGGGAAGCACATCGTCAAAGCCGACGACGGAGCAGTCATTGGGAACGCGCAAGCCAGCTTCGGTGAGGCCGCGCACGACGCCGAGGGCAGTGAGGTCGTCGAACGCGAGGACCGCAGTGAAGGGGCGGCCGGAGGCGAGCATTTCTTTTGAAAACTGGAGGCCGCCCTCGAAGCCCGAAGTTGCGTCTTTCAAGTTGGGAAGTTGATAGACAAGGTTGGGATCAATGGTGACGCCGCGGTCGGCAGCTGCGCGTTGTGCCCCTGCCCAGCGCGGCTCGCTGTCGAAGAGTTCCTCAGGACCGCGAATCGCGGCGATGCGGCGATGTCCGAGGTCGGCGAGGTGGTGCAAGGCCAACTGCGCCGCCGGCTTCGTTGTCAATGAGGAGAGAACTGATTTTGCGGCTGGTAAGATCGCGCCCCACGATGACGATGGGGACGTGATTTTTTTCAATGTCGCCGAGCAGGTTGGTCTCTTCGAAGATCCAGCTGGCGATGACGATGACGCCTTCGGCGCGGCGCTCGAGGATCATCCGGAGATGGTTGTCGAAGAGTTTTCGCTGCGTCTGGGCGTCGATGACCAGGGGAACGAATTCGACGGGTTCGAGTCCGGCCTGAATGCCGCGCAGGATGGGAGGGCAGAAGGGATCGGAGAGATCGTAGGCAAGCACGCCGATGGTCTGGCTGCGGCGGCGGCGCAAGGAGCGAGCGTAGGCATCGGGATGATAACCGAGCTGGCGCGCCATCTTGCGAATGCGTTCGCGCGTGGTGGCGGCGACGTTCTGGGAGAGCGGCGCTTCGCTGAGCACGATCGAGACAGTCGAGACTGAGAACCCGCAGGCGCGGGCTACGTCGAGCAGTGTGACGTGGCCGGACTTTCGTTGACCCACTTCTCTGTCTCCCCTTTAGCTTGCCCTGCAGGCTCTGGCTCTGCGCCATTCTGCCATAGACGGATCGCGCGGTGCTGCATGGGTTGCGACGGAACGAGCAAATTTTCGCGCCGAATCCCAACCAGTGCGGGCAAAAATGCACTTTTCGCTTGACATGCAAAAAAATCAATTTTACAGTCTTTTCACCAAGTTTCAAACGTTTGAATACATTTTCTCTTGCGAGGGGTCATGAAAAACCGGACTGCATTCACTTCTCTTGCGCGGTACATTCTCGTCCTCTCCGTTCTGCTGCTCGGCGTTCGCTGGTCTGCATTGGCGCAAGCGGGCAGAGGCGGGATCAGCGGCCTCGTCTCCGACCAGAGCGGTGCGATTGTCTCCGGTGCGCGCGTCACTGCGCAGGACCAGGCGAATGGAGTCAAGGTGTCAACGATCTCGACGGGAGCCGGGCTCTACACGTTTGTCTCTCTTGCGCCAGGGAATTACCAATTGACGGTCGGCGCGAAGGGATTTGAGACACAGGTTCAGAAGAACGTCGCGGTTACGTTGGACCAGGTGTCGAGTGTGAATATCGTTCTAACTGTCGGCAGCGTGAACGAAGTGGTGACGGTGAACGAAGCTACGACTCTGGTCGACACCAGTAACTCGACTGTGGGCCAGCTGATTTCATCCGAGACGATCGATCGCGTCCCGTTGCTGACCCGCAACGTATTTGACCTTGTGCAACTCAGCGCCGGAGTTACGCCTGCCAATGGCGCGCCCAACTCTTCGAGTTCGTTTGCCATCGAGAACATTTCGAGCGGGCGCCCCGGCGTAGATGTCTCCTCGTACACGATTAACGGCGCGATTGTGGGCTCGGTCTACTACATGGTTGACGGCAGCCCATTGGGTATTGCAGAAAACAACGTCGCCGCGATTATTCCGGCGCTTGATATTCCTGAAGACGGTGTGGAGGAAACGCGGGTTGAGACGCAGAACACGCCGGCTTCGTATCAGAGCGGCGGCGCGGGCGTGATCAGCCTGGTAACAAAGTCGGGCGGCAATCATTTTCATGGCGACGCGTTCGGTGTTTTTCGGCCCGATGTGCTGGCGGCGAATGAGTACTTCAACAAGCAGAGCGAACTGGAGAATGGCACAGCGAACACGTCGCCGTCTTTCCATCGCTATCAGGAGGGTGGTTCGATCGGTGGACCGATCCTGCACAACAAGCTTTTTCTGTTTGCGGACTATGAAGCGACGCAGCAGGAGCAGTTTGACGGATCGAATATCTTTACGGTGCCGACGTCGACGGAGCGGACGGGTGACTTTTCCGCCGACAACTTTACTATTTACAACCCGCTCGTAGGCGATAATCCAGACGGGACGCGCCAAGCGTTTGCCGGGAATGTCATTCCCAATCCGAATCCAATCGCGTTGAAGTTTCTCTCGGAATTTCCAAAGTGCAATGTGAATCCGGGAACATGCGATTCAGATCCAACGGGCGCCATCAATAATCTCTATGTGCCAGGCCTCGATCCCACCAAGGCGCAGAGATTTGATATCCGTATGGACTGGGCGCAGAGCGAGAAGCAGCGCATCTTCGGCCGTTTCTCTTTCGACCGGCTGTTTACTTCGACATTCAATGCATTCGGGAATATGTGGGATCTGAACTACGCGCAGAACGTGACGAACGGAAGGAACTTTCTGCTGGCTGATGATCTGACGCTGAGCCCCAGCACGTTCCTGCAATTGCGCTATTCGTTTACGCGCCATTATGAGAACCAGGGCGGCGATCCTCGGCAAGTTGGCTTCGATATCACCACGCTGGGGTTTCCTGCATCGCTGGCGTCGCAGGAGGTCTATAAGCTGCTGCCGTTTGTGATCTTCAACGATGTGGGGGGCGGTATCGGCGGTACGGCCGATTACAACACGTTCCAATATGCCAGCGAAAATAACGATGCCAGCGCGACGGTGACCAAGGTGAAGGGCAAGCACGAAATTTCGACTGGCTTCGAATACATGAAGCGCTTCCTGAATGTAGGTCAGCCGCCCGCGCCGTCAGGCTCCTACCTTTTTGATATTTCGGCAACCGATCAGACGGTGAATTCTGCGACCGGCGGAAGCGACTTTGCTTCCTTCCTGGTGGGAATGGGGACCACGCCCGGCACGGAATCGAGCGACTATCCAAATTTCACGAAGGATCTGTTTGCGGCCGAGTCCAGCCCTTACTATGCGGCCTTTGTTGAAGACACCTATCGCCCCAACAAGGCCCTGACTATCACGGCCGGACTGCGCTGGGATATTTTTGGGGGCAAGACGGAGCGGCACAATCGCCTCGAATACTTCGATCCGACGGCCGCCGGAAACGTGGCCAGTGTGGCTTACACGGGAGCCGAAATTTACGCCAGCGGCGGCAATCGTTCCCCGTTTACAAACAATTTGAAAGATTTTGGTCCACGTCTCGGAATCTCGTGGCAGCCGGTCAATCGCCTTGTGATTCGCGGTGGAGCGGGGTTCTACTATGGTCCCAGCGCGCACATGGTTGGCGGCGTTGGACTAGATAGCGATGGCTTCTCGTCTCAAACCACGTGGAATGCGACGGCCTGGAACGAAGACCCGAACACGATCAACTATGACTGCAATACCGTGGGCATATGCGGCGGCCAGGGCAACACGACGATGATCAGTCCGCTCAGCAATCCGTTTCCGAACGGCGTGGTGCCGCTGCTGACGGCGCCGACTGGACTTGGAAATAACCTGGGCAACTCGCTGAGCACGATGCTTCGCTCGCAGCGCACGCCGACCACGTATAACTTCAACTTTGGCTTGCAATACGAGTTGCCGCACGAAGTGGTGCTCAGCGCCGGGTATGTGGGCAGCCGCGGCCTTTTTCTTCCGCTGGGCGCTGTCGATCTCAACGATCTCGATCTGACGACCATCGGACAAAATCAGGGAGCACTGCTCAACAGCACCGTTGCCAATCAATGGGCCGCGATTCAGCCGGCGACGAATGTCAACTATGGTTCGCCGACAGTTCCTCTGTGGGTCTCGCTGCAACAGTTTCCGCAGTTCGGCAACGGCAATTATGGCGACGGCAATGGCGTGATTGTGCACGGATACCCGGGCGGCGACTCCGAGTACAGCTCGCTGCAAACGAAGCTGCAGAAGCGACTGACGCAGCATTTTACAACGCTGGCGAGTTTTACCTGGGCCAAGCTCATGACGGACGACGGCAATCCTCCGCTGGGATTTGTGGGTGCTCACCTGGGCTCGCCGCAGGATTGGAAAGACATTCATCTTGAGCATTCGGTGAGCCCGCAAGATGTGAAATACCAATTTACCGGCGACGTGTCGTATGACTTGCCTATCGGCCGAGGGCGGTCGATGAATTTGAATGGGGTGGGCGACGCGATCCTGGGTGGGTGGACGGCAAACGCCATCGGATATTTGAGCACGGGCGTTCCGATCGCTTCGCCCGGCGTGGGGGCGGGCACATCGTATTTCAACCAGCGCTCGGACCTCACCTGCAATCCTGCGAGTGGGGCGCCGCATACGGCCGCGACTTGGTTCAATTACAACTGCTTCGCGATTCCGGCGAGTTCATTTGTGGCCGGGAACGCGCCGGCGTATCTGGATCATGTGCGCACGATGGGCGCGCAGGATTTCGATATTTCGGTCTATAAGCATTTCTCCATGGGCAAAGAGCGAGATCTCCGTCTTGAGGTTTCGTCGTACAACATTGCCAACCGTGCCCAACTGGGGATGCCCGGTACTCCGAGCATCACGCAGGTGCAGTCGAATCCCGCTGAGGCAGCGGTATTCGGTCAGATTACGTCGACCGTCAACAGCCCTCGCCAATTTCAATTCGGATCACGTTTCACGTTTTGAAGCGGAGAGTGGTGCATTCGCACGGAAGGGGGTCGCTTGCCAGGCAAGCGACCCCCGCGTGATTTCGGGAATTCCGAGAAGGTTTTCTCCGCAGCTTCAGCGCCGGCGGGCCTTCCTATTTGACAGCGCAAATCTGGATTTAGTATCCATGGTGGGCCTTCGGAACTTCGCAGGCAATCGCGGTTGAAGGAGCGTCTCCATTTGCCGACCCATCTCGATCCACAAATTGAAACACGGTATTTTGGAATCCGCGCGATTCGTTTGTCGGGGACAAGTCGTCGCGTACAGAAGCTCCAGTGGCTTGCGATGGGAAAGGAAATGTTGGTCGCAGCATTTGTGATTGCGTTCATCTTTTTGCTGACGCCGCAAATTCGTGGCCAAGCGGGCGTGGCGGCTGCGCCGGCACCGCCGCCGTGGGATCAGAACCCACAAGGGATGCGCATCTATATCTGGGCGGGGCTGAAATCGCACTTCGCGGGACAGCACGACTATCCACAGTTTCTCGCCGATTGGAGCAAGATACTGACGGAACACGGCGCAGTGGTCGACGGTGCGTTGCACGCGCCTCGGGCCGCCGATCTGGAGCATACGGATGTGGTGGTCCTTTACAAAGGCGATGCTGGATATCTGGACGAAGACGAGAGGGCTGCGCTCGAAGCGTACGTCAAGCGCGGAGGAGGACTTGTCAGCCTTCATGATTCGTTATGCGGGCCGGACCCTGCGTATTTTGCGACCCTGGTGGGCGGCGCGAAAAAGCACGGGGAAGTGAACTACACGCTGGGAGCGCCGATTCCCTACACCGTGGTGGACGCGGCCGATCCGATTATGAAGGGGATGTCGAACTTCACTCTTTTCGACGAGGCCTTTTACAACATCACGTGGGCGCACGATCCGGGCGTTCATGTACTGGCCACCGCGGTAATTCCGGGGACTCCGAGCGCCGGAGCGCACAAGGGCGAAGTGGTGCCGCAGATCTGGACCTATGAACACACGGTCGCTGGCGGCGAACGGGCGCGCGCATTTGTCTGGATGCAGGGCCATGAGTACGCGAACTTTTCGAATTATCAGATTGAGCAAATGCTGTTGCGGGGGATTGCGTGGGCCGCAAAGAAACCGGTGGATTCGCTGGTTGACTATGTGCCGCCGCATCCGCCGCGGACGGAAACTCCGACCATGCGGCCATGACTTGCCAGATTGCCGGCTGATTGGCGCGCTTGATCGCGGAGACGCAGAGGTCACTTTGCGGTCCAGCCACCATCAATGAGGATGTCGGTTCCGGTGATGAAGCCGGCCGCATCGGAACACAGATAGCAGGCGAGTGCGCCGATCTCTTCGACAGTGCCCCATCGCCCTACGGGCAGGCTGGCAAGGAACTGCGCGTTGGCTTCGGGATTATTCATGACTGCGGCATTCATGTCGGTTCCAAACGGGCCAGGGCTGATGCCGTTGACGGTGATGCCTTCGCCGGCGAGTTCGAGCGCGAGGGCACGGGTGAGGCCGAGGAGCGCGGCTTTGGCTGAGGAGTAAGCAGTGCGGCCGGGTAGCGAAACGTGGCTCATGATCGACGTCATATTCAAGATGCGGCCATAGCCGGAGCCTTTCATTCCGGGCACAAAGGCGCGGCACATCAGGAATGTCGAGATCAGGCTGGTGTCGAGAACGCTGCGGAACTCCTCCAGCGAAAAGTCGACGAGGTTCTTGCGAATGTTGGTACCAGCGTTGTTGACGAGGATCTGCGGATGCCCGAATTGCTTCTGGATTGCCTCGGCAACGGCAGCGACTTCTTTCTCCTGTGTCACGTCGGCGATAAACGAGGCGGCTGTACCGCCTTTCGCAGTGATCGCGTCTCTCACCTGCTGCAAGCGATTGCTATCGCGCGCCACCAGCGCAACGCGCGCGCCGGCTTCAGACAGGGCCTTGGCCATGGCTTCGCCCAAGCCGCGACTGCCACCGGTGATCACTGCAGTGCGTCCCGCAAGATTTGTGTTCATGTTTTGATCTCCTGACCTGATTTGTTGAAACCGCGTGGACGACCTTTATGGCTCGAGCGTTTCTGCGCTGGGGGCTGGTCCTGGGTAGGCTGCGGACGGCGCGCGCTGTTTGCGTGCAGATTCCGGATCGAGGCGGAGCCAGCAAGAGGCCGAAACAAGTGCCGCGACCGCCATGGTATCGATGAGGATGTTCCAGTTGTTGCCCGTTTTCTCGAGGATCACACCGCCGACGACGGGCGCGACGAATCCGGCAAGATTGCCCATCATATTCATGGCTGCTGCGACGGTGGCGGTGTAGGGGCCGCCGATTTCCACGCAGGCGTCCCACGAGATCGGCATGGTGAGATCGCTCGAAAAACTGGCGATGCCCATGGCCAGCATGGCCGGCAGGACGGATTGGATATGGGTCAGTACAAGGAGCAGGATGGCGGTCGCAAGAAATCCGCAAAAGGCGATTGCCCGTCGGGGCAGACGCGCGGGCGCCAGCCCTGAAGCCAGTGAACCAAAGCCGCCGAACAAGAGTGGCAGCACGGCGAGAGCGGCTGCACGTTCCGGCGATTGCGCGCGACCTTCGCGCAGATAAGTCGGTAGCCATGTGATGTAAAAGCACCACACATAGGAGAGGAAGAAATACTGTACGAAGAGGAGCAGGACCTGGCGCGTGAGGAGCAGCGATGTCCAGTGGCGATGGATGCGCGGCTGACGCGTTAGCGCACGCGATGACTCGAGCAATTCCAGCTCGGCAACGTTGACGGAGGGATGTTGCGCGGGGTCATCTTTGAACCAGACGAGAAAGAGGAGGCACCACAAAAAGCCGAGGGCGGCAAAGCTCACGAACGCCCACCGCCAGCCGACCCAGCGGATGCAGAGCAGTGCAAGCGGAGGTGTGACCGCGCCGCCCCAGCGCGTGCACGACCACATCAGAGACTGTGCACGCACGCGTTCGCGCTCGGGTAGCCACGCGCTGAGCATACGGGTGAGGTTGGGAAAGCAACCGGCCTCGCCGGCTCCAAAGAGAAAGCGGATGCTGACAAGCGATGCGATGTTCCACGCGGCACCGGTGAGAGCGGTGCACACAGACCAGGCGAGCACAATCTGCGCCAGCACGCGCTTGACGCCGAGGCGATCGCCCATCAGTCCTGCGGGAATCTCGAAGAGCGCGTAGGACAAAGCGAATGCGCCGAAGACGAAACCCATTTGATGTTTGGAGATGTTCAGATCATGAGCGATGGGGCCGGCAGCTTCGGAGATCGCCACCCTTTGCATGTACGAGAGCACGGCGAGCCCCAACGCGAGAAAGATCACGTTGTAGCGGGCGTGGCTGGCTTTCATTGGGGCAGGCTCCACGCATAGAGGGTATCGCCCGCGCCGAAGACGATGTATTGTTTTCCGTCAAGAAGGTAAGTGATGACGCCGCCCGACTCGTTGGAGCGGAGTTCGTGATGCCAGAGCACGGCACCTTTGCCGGCGTTGTAGATGATCGCGTTTTTCTGATCGTCGCCGGTAATGAGAAGCTTGCTCGCTGTCGTCAGGATGCTGGGGCCAACTGTGGTGGGCGCGTTGTTCAGATTCGGATATACGTGTTTCCAGACTGCGTTGCCGGTGAGCGGATCGATGGCCTGCAGCACGCGTTGCACGTGGCCGATGCTGTCGCCGGTGCCTCCGTAGCCTGAGGGTTTCGCGCTGTCGTCGGTGAGGTAGTAGATGGCCTTGCCTTCGACGGAGTTTACATAGACCAGGCCGGTCTTCGGATTGTAAGCCGGGGCCGGCCAGTTGGACGCATTCACAATATTGATGGAGCCACCAACGGCGGGGTCTTTGTCGGGAAGGGGAATGGGCTCTCCCTGCGGTGACAGGCCTGAAGAATAGTCCAGCGGGACATAGGGTTTGACCACAAGATATTTGCCGGTGACTCGGTCAAGGGTGACGAAGAAGCCATTGCGCGCAGCCTGTGCCAACAGGTGGCGCGGCTTGCCGTGCACCACGCGATCGAACAGGATCGGTGCAGTCGTGTTGTCGAAATCGTGGGTATCGTGCGGCGAAACCTGGAAGTACCATTTCAGTTTGCCGGTGTCGAGATCGAGGGCGACGATGGCTTCGGTCCAGAGATTCGATCCAGGGCGCCCCTGGCCAGCAAAGACGGGATTCGTATTGCCGGTGGGCCAGTAGAGAAGATTCAACGCGGGATCATAGGTGCCGGGCATCCAGGTCATGCCGCCGCCGTGATCCGATGCTGCTTCGTTGGGCCAGGTTTTCAGTGCTGGATTGCCTTTGCGCGGGGTGGACCACCAGGTCCACTGCAGAGCGCCCGTCGCGGGATCGAAGGAGTCGAGGAAGCCGGGCATGTCCATCGCATCCCCACCCACTCCGACGATGACATGGTTCTTGATCACGAGCGGCGCCGAAGTTGAAAAGTATTGCTTGCGGGCGTCGGCGTAGTTTTTTCGCCATAGTTCCTGGCCGTTGTTTGCATTCAAGGCAACGAGCCAGTTATCGGGGGTGAGGAAATAGACGGTCGATTTCCAGATGCCGACGCCGCGCTGGCCCACGAGATGTCCGCCATGATCGACCCAGTCGTAGCGCCAGACTTCTTCGCCGGTGCGCGCGTTGAGGGCCCACACATGATCCGGAATGGTCATGTAAAGCATGCCATCGACGAGCAGCGGAGTGCACTTGATGGTGGGAACGGGGGCTCCGCGCTGTGCGCCGACTTCTCTGATTTTGAAAGCCCACTGCTGCGCGAGCTGACTGACGTTCGCGGAATTGATTTGAGTCAGCGTGCTGTAGCGTTGGCCGCTGTAGTCTCCATTGAACGTGAGCCAGCTTGAGACGGGGGCTTTGCCTATGGTGTTCGGATCGACTGAGATTTGGGATGAAACCGGAGCGACGTTCTGAGCCAAAGCAGGGAGAGCTGCGATCGTGATTGCGGCGCAAAGCGCGATGGCTGCTCTCACTTCAGCGTCTCCAGATAGGCCGTTATGTTGCGCATATCTTCATTGCGCAAAGTCATGATGAATTTCTGGTGAGCGGCAAGCGGATCGTGCACCTGCACGTCTGCATCGGGAGCGCGGTCAATGATGTGGGCCTGGCCATCCTGATCCGTAAGCGTGATGCGAAAATCGCTGATCTGGGTGACGCGGCCGGAGATTGTGGCACCATCGGGAGTCTTCACAGTTGCGCGCGGAGCAAACGCATCGTCTCCGGAACGGGTCGGCCAGATCCACCCGCGCTGCAGCTGCTCAGGGGAGCGAAACTTCGTGGCGATGTGGGTAAAGGTTTCGGCGGAGTGGCATGACATGCAGTGAGCGGCTACGTAGACTCTCCCGCGGGCCGCGCTTCCGACGATGATATTTAAAACCTGATAGGCGCCGCGATTGGCAACTTCTTCGACCTGCAAGTGGAGAAACTCTGCAATATCCTTGAGCTGATTTTCCGGAGTAGTGGCAAACGAGGGCATGTCTTTTTCCGGCCTACCGGCTTTGAGAAACGGAACGAGGTGTTCGCCGTGATCGTCGCCCAGGAGAACGTCTGAGGTGATCAGGCTCGGTCCAGTTGCGCCCCGGGCCTGACGTCCGTGGCAATACGCGCAGTTCTGCTTGAAGAGGGGAACTCCGCGTTCTGCTGCGGCTTTGTCCGGCTCTGCGCCCAGACCAAGGAAGGTACGGGTGGCGGCGGCGCGCTGTTCCGGGGTCATGCTGGAATAGGGAGTTTGTTGCTGAAGACCGCTCTGGCCGCCCGTCTGCGCCTCCTGGCCCGCCGCAAATTGCGCAAAGACGATACAAACAGCGATCAGCAATGCAGACAAACCGGATTGGCGCATGCCCCAACCTTTTCTCGATGGACACTGCTCTTGTATCGTCGCGCAGGCACAAGAGGTCTGCATTGCGAATCGTTCTAAGATTTCACAGGCTCTTGCGGTGTTTCCGCGGACTTAGGGCGAACGGCTAATCGAAACACAATCGACCGACGCAGTATACAAATCCGTTGCGGGCCTTGGCGACTGTAGGCCACAGACAGATAGAGCAAATGGACCGGGCGGTTAGTGCGTGGATGTTGCCGACTGGTGGGCATCGAGCAAACGTTCGGGAAGCGCCCAGGCGAAAAGGACACCGCCGCTGCTGGTCACTATATATTGACGCCCATCCAGTTCATAGCTAATGGGAGAAGTCTGCATGGGCGATCCGGTGCCTGCATGCCAAAGGGTCTTTCCGTCGCTGGTTTCGAGGGCAAGTACATTGCCATGGCCATCGCCTGTGAAGGTAAGTCCTGAGTCTGTGGTCATGACTCCGGCGCCCGAGCCGCCCTCGCCGACGTCGTGACTCCAGCGGATCTTGCCGGTCTGGTAGTCGATGGCCTCGATTACACCTTTGCCCCACAAGCCGTAATCGGCGCCGGCCCAACCATAGGCTCCGTCGGCAGGCTTGGCGAAATAAATGCTGTAGCTGGGATGGGCATCGACAATGAACAAGCCTGTTTTTGCGTCGAAGCTGGGGGAGCGATAGTTGGTGAGGCCGCCTTCGTCTGGAGCAATCAGGCGGCCGTCCGGGGCAGGCTCCTTGGCGGGATTCGGAATGGGATGCCCTTCTTTGTCGATGCCCAGTGCCCAGTTCACCGGGCCAAAGGGAACGGTGAGGAGGCTTTTGCCATTGGTGCGATCAAGGACAAAGAAGTAGCCGTTGCGGGAAGTCTGCATGAGCATCTTGCGCGGCTTGCCATCGAAGTCTGCGTCGACAAGGACCGGCGTTTCGACTGCGTCCCAATCATGCGTGTCGTGCGGAGAAACAGAAAAGGCCCATGTCAGTTTTCCATCATCGGGATTGAGGGCAACGATGCTGCAGGTGTAGAGATTCTCGCCAGGGCGTGGTTTGCCATTCAGGACGGGAGTGGGATTGCCAGTGCCCCAGTAGAGAAGGTTCAAATCCGGGTCGTAGGAGCCGGTCATCCAGGTCATGCCGCCGGTTGTGGCATTCGGCGTTCCGGTGGGAGGCGTGGCGTTCCACTGCCACTGCACTGCGCCGGTTTCTGGATCGAAGGAGCGCAGGTAACCGGGAAGATTGTCGATATCTCCCCCTACTCCCGCGATCACATGATTTTTGACGACGAGCGGAGCCATGGTGCTCCAGTAGCCCTTGTCGACGTCGGCGATGATCTTGTCCCAGCGGACCTTGCCATCTTTCGCATCGAGCGAAATCAGATGGGCATCGGGGGTGGTGAAGTAGAGCCAGCTTTTGTACATGGCGACGCCGCGGTGGCCGATGTGGTCGCCCTTGGTTGCGATGCGGTTGTAATGCCAGATCAAATGGCCCGAGTGGGCGTCGACGGCCCAGATGTTGTCGGGCACGGTAAAGTAAATGACTCCATCGACCAGGAGCGGAGAGGACTTGATTTGCGCGGTTTGATTGGTCTGGAACGCCCAGGCGAGGGTAAGGTCGCCAACGTTCTCCGGCGCGATTTGAGTGAAGGGAACATGACGACGGCCGGAATAATCCCCGTGATACATCGGCCAGGAGTCGGGCGAGGGATGCAGCAACTGTTCGGTCTCAAGATCCTGCGCGGCGAGCGGGGACGCAGTGGAGAAGTACGCGAGGAACGCGACGGTGATGCACAGGGCGGGAACTTTCAGCAACTTCATATCGAAATCAGACCTCAAAAGCGTACGCGTCGCCGGGGCGATCACCGCAGTGTTTGCAGATAAGCCATCAGGTTATGGATATCGTTGTCGGTGTATTTCCTGAAGAGTTCGACGTGCGCCTCGACCGGAGCTTTGACTGTGTATTGCACACGGCTGGTAGGCCAGGAGTGGTAAGTGCCCGTGGAGTCGCGGAGTGCCACAGTGAATTCATCGAGGTAGGCGACGACGCCAGAAATTTTTTGGCCGGATGGGAGTTTCACGGTGACGGTGTTTTTTGCGTCCCGCGGATAGAGCATGCGCTCCTCGAGTTGCAATCCTTCAAAGCGGGAAGCGATGCCGGCGAGGTCTCCGCTTGGCGAGTGGCATTTCACGCATCCGCCCGCGCCGTCGAAGTAGCGCTTGCCGGCGTCGACGTTTCCGGTTTGCAGATCAGCAACAGCAACGCCGCGGCGGCCGCCGGGGCGCGCCACAGCCTCTGCTTCGCGCGCGTGGATGAAGGCGATGATGCCGCGAATCTCCTGGGGCGAGAAATTGAAGGCGGGCATTTTGTTGTCGGGACGGCCTTCGCGTATCACTTGGGCGATGGCGTCTCCGGTCCTATCGGTGCGCACAAGTTTTGATTGGGTGAGGTCGGGACCGGTCTCGCCGCCCATCGCATCGCGTCCATGGCAGAATGCGCAATTTTGTTGAAACAGGCCATCGCCGGCTGCGGAAAGGCCGGGACTTTGCGGGCCGCTTGTGGCGAGTTGCGCCGGGGGTTCGGCGGCACTGAGGAAGTGGAGCAGGGCGGTCAATTCGCCGCCTTCGATATCGGGAAAGCCGGGCATGCGCCCTTTGCCGTTATGGACCAGATCGGCAATTTTTTCATTGGTCATGCGGTGGTGAATGCCGAGCAAAGGCGGGAAGCCGGGAAGGATACCCTCCCTTTGACTGCCATGGCAGATGGCACAATGTTGCGTATATGCCGCCGCGCCCGCGTCTTTGGGAGCCGATGCCGTTGCCGGCGACGGTTCGTTTTGAGTCGCGGCTTTGATTGGGCGCAGCGCATGCTGAAATATAAGAAGACCAACGACAAGCGCCGGTGATAAGAAAACGATTCGAATGCCCTTCCCATCCTTCAAAGTGGAATCCCCTGAAACATTGATCTAGAGAATCTAGCCGAATACGTTTGGCCGAGAGCTAGGTTGAATACTTGATGAGTTGCATGAATCCGTAGTCCATGTGCAGTTGTTGATGGCAGTGCCACAAGGTGTCTCCCGGATTGTTGGCGACGAAATCCACTTCTACCGTGTCAAGAGGCATGACATTGATGACATCTTTCATAAGGCCGCTCAGATGTTTGTTGCCAATGCGCGTGACTTCGAATGTATGCCGATGCAGGTGGAGAGGATGCTGATCGCCGCTGCCGTTGCGAAACACGAGGCGATAGCGTTTTCCGGCCTGGACCATGAGCGGATCGATCTCGGGCCATGAATTATTGTTGATCGTCCAGGTGTCGAATTGCGACCCGTGCTGCGGACCGATATCGCGAAATGTCAGCTCGAACGAGCCGTCTGGCTCGGTTGTGGAAGGTGCGTTGGCAAATTGCGTGTAATCCCACTTGGCGGGCGCAGGATCTCTCCATACTGGAGTGCCGGATTGTCCCGCGTACTCCACCACGAGGCCGAGGCCCATGGTGCGCGACTTCTCGAGGGTCGAACCGAGGATCCACACGCCGGGCGCATTCATCTCCACGACGGCATCGACGCGCTCGGCGACGGCGAGCGAGAGAACTTCGACGCTGGCGGGATTCGGAACCGGGTTGCCATCCATGGCGATCACGGTGAAGCGGTGACCGGGCAATGCGAGGACGACGTTCTCGGTTGCGCTGGCATTGAGGAGGCGCATCAGGATGCGTTGGCCTTGCTTGACGCGGATGGGTTCGCCTGCGCCGAGCATGTGACCGTTGACGGTCGCGTATTTGTAGCCGACGTCGGAGCCCGTGGTCAGGGGCTGGTTGGCCGATTGCGCGCGCATGGTTTCGACCATAGGAACAAAAGAGGGTTCCCAGTGATGAATCGCGAGATTCACTTCCTGATCGTAGTGCGGCGGGGATTGGCTTCCTTCGATCAGTAAGAATCCAAATTGGCCCGTGTAGGTACCCTTGGAAAGGTTGCCGAAAGAGCCAGAGTGGGTGTGGTACCAGCGCGTGCCGGACGGTTTGGGCGTGAAGGTGTAGCGATGCGTCTGGCCAGCGGCGATCATTGGTGAGCCTTCTTCCATGGCGCCGTCATTGAGCGAGTCGATGGCCAGGCCATGCCAATGCACAATGTCGGGATCGGCGCTGGCATTGGTTACATCGATCGTCACGGGCACACCCTCGCGCAGGCGCAGCAGAGGACCGGGAACCTGGCCGTTGTAGGCCAGCGTCTTGATGGGAATGCCGGGTCCAATTTCCAAGGTGCAGGGTTCGATGCGCAGACTGTGGTCAGCTTTGCCTGCAGGCCTGTCCTGCGCGGGCAGCACAGTGCTCAGGGCCTGACCCGCAAGCAGGGTTCCAGTAGAGGCGAGAAAGTCGCGGCGGTTGAAGGGGGTTGGCGCGTCAGGTTTCAATTCGAATTTCCCGATCATTGTTCCGTTGCGTTTGGTGCTGGCCCTGATGGGGCATGTTTTGGTTGGACGCTCAGCTTGCTGTAAATGTTTTCGTCGATGGGCGCGGCTTCACTTTCCGGCTTGTCGAACAGCAAGACAAAGGTATGCGTTTCAAGGAGTCTGCGCAGAGGAGGCGGGGCGCGGATGGCTCGCCGT
Source organism: uncultured Acidobacteriaceae bacterium (assembly GCA_963798035.1). Lineage (GTDB taxonomy): Bacteria > Acidobacteriota > Terriglobia > Terriglobales > Acidobacteriaceae > Telmatobacter. Next base: position 89,285 of record CAWCRW010000004.1, read on the forward strand.
GCTGCCCTCGGTCATGCCCAGGGCCCATCTGATTGCTTCGAAATACATTTTGCGAATGTCGGGGTCGTCCCAGGATTCCTCGGTGTGGCCGAGGGTGGAATAGAAGACGCGCCCATTGCCATACATCTTGCTCCAGGCTACGGCAAAATCGTGATCGGCGCGGTGGACACGTGGATTATTGGCGTAGTTGAGCTTGGTTGGATCGAGGCTGAGCAGCACGTTCACCTTGTCGCGCGACCATGCTTTTGGCTGATAGATCTCGTCGTATTTCACGAACGCTTTTGGGAAGTGACGAACCGCGGGGAAATCCGGATCCTCATTGATGATGGGCGCATTGAAGGTCATCCACGGATGTTGATCGAACCATCCGCCGATCATCTCTCCATATTCGGGCCAGGTGTAATTGGTATCGAGTGCCGCATGGATTCCAACAAAGCCCTTTCCGTCGTCGTGAATGAACGAAAGCATGTCCTGCTTCTGGCTTGCATCCATATCCAACTCGCCCGTGGTGCTGGCGAAGACGATCAGGTCGAAGTAATTCAGGTTTTTCGTGTTGCGGCCGAGGTCCTTCTTGGTCAGGAGCTCGGTATCGGTGCGGAGGGTTGTATCCCACAGCCCGCTTTCTTTCCCCATGTTGAAGATCGCGGCCATCGCATCGGGGACGGAGTCGTGCTCAAAGCCTTTGGTTTCGCCAATGACCAAGACATGTTTCAAGTGAATCTGCTTGGCATGCGGCACAGGCGGCGTGGCATCGCTTACCGGCGATTGCGCAGAGGCTTGAATTCCAATCAGAGCCAACAGGCAGGCGGTGAAAATCAGAGAACTTTTTCCAAGGCGCAAGGAATCTCCTTCTGACCTTTCTCGGTTGTTTGCAAGCATACGGTTTGCGGACGCATGGTTGCCGTCTGCATGTTCGATCGCCCTCTAACTTACAGTGGGAAGCTATTTTCGCGGTCAGAGCGTGGCCGGATTTTCGTCCGGTAGAAGTCTATCGGGCGATCCTGAAACGCGCAACGCCTCTGCAGGATATGGAGGAGCGCACGCGCGGCGTGGGAATTGCAATCCGGCGATGGAAGGGGTCCGGCAATTGCGGTGATAGACTCGATTTCTCGATCCCATGCGCAAATCCCAGCTTACGCGCCGCGAGTTCCAGCGTTCCGCTCTGCAAATGTGGGCAGGACTGCTGATGGGATCGGCTCGTCTTGCCAGGGCGGAGACGCCAGATATTGCGGCGCTTTACAGGCAGGCCATCGTCATCGATACGCTGTGTAGTCCGTTCGTGGATATGGAGACAGCACCCGGACCGGGCCTCGTGAAAATGGTGCGCGATTCGGGAATCACGGCGGTCAACTGGACTGTCTCGGAGCGCGATTTCGAGGGGACGATCCGGAGTATCGCGGCGCTTGACGGCTTAGTGGAGAAATTTCCCGAGACGTTCACGATTGTTCGCCACCCATCGGAGATTGCTCTCGCAAAGCAGACGCGGCGTATCGGCATTCTGCCGGGATTTCAGTACACGGCATTTCTCGAAGAGGATCCCGGGCGCATCGGCCTGTTTCGCGATCTTGGCGTGCGCATCATGCAACTGACTTACAACACGCGCAGCATTTTCGGTGATGGTTGTCTTGAGCCGGGCAATGCCGGCCTGAGTACGGAGGGGCTGGCAGCCGTCAAGGAGATGAACTCGCTCGGTGTTGCTGTCGATTTGAGCCACAGTGGCTATCGCACCACCTCCGATGCGATTACGGCATCGACAAAACCTGTGCTCATTTCGCATGCGGGCTGCGCGGCGATTTACGCGCATCCGCGCAACAAGCCGGACGAGATTCTGCGCGCGCTTGCCGAACGGGGCGGCTATTTCGGGGTTTATCTCATGCCGTACCTTGTGGCTTCGCCAACAGTTCCTACGCGACAGCATGTTCTCGATCATCTGGTGCATGCGATCAACGTGTGTGGAGCGGACCACGTCGGCATCGGGTCGGATGGGTCGATCGAGGCGGTTGAGCTGACGCGGGAACAGAAGGCTTCGTTTGACGCTGACATTGCCCAGCGCAAAAAGCTGGGCATCGGCGCACCCGGCGAGGATCGTTATCCGTGGGTACCGGACCTGAACGGCCCTACGCACATGGAAGTCATCGCGGAGGAGTTGTCGCGGCGCGGTCAACCCTTTTCGGTCATTGAGAAGGTGCTGGGCGCAAATTTCCAACGGGTGCTCGGCGAAATTTGGGGAGATGCGTAGCTTTCCGGCCTATAGCAGGTCGAGAGGCTGCGGAACCGGTTCGTCACAAATAACTGGTGCGGCGACGAGGGGTCTGTTTCCCTCAAGAGAGGGACGCAAGGCCTTTTTGCAACTGAGCGGGAACCTGTTGGGGAAGGAGCCTATCGATCTCCTGATGCGTACGCTCCCACACCGGAACGGCACGGAGTAGCAGGTCGTGACCTTTTTGGGTGAGGAGTAGGATGCGGCTACGCCGGTCGGATGGATCGAGCGAGACCTTGACCAGTCCGCGACGTTCCAAGGGCTTCAGGGCGGCGGTGAGCGTGGTCCGATCCATCGCGAGCAGGGATGCTACCGGCCCCATGGGCGGCGGTTCCGGGCGATTCAGTGAGATTAATAATGAGAACTGGCCATTTGTCAGCTCGAAGGGACGCAACGCTTCATCGAAGCGACGGGCCAGGATGCGCGCTGCGCGCTGGACGTGCAGGCAGAGGCAGCAGTCCCGGACCAAAAGCGTTGTTTCGTACGGAAGCTTTCTGGGACTTGACACGAGGACAGATTAGTTGATATCAACATATCTGTCAATTGAACACGTCTCGGGTTAATCCCCGGCCTGAGAGTGTAAAAAGGAAATTCCCCATCACGGAGGTCCGAGATGTCCTTCCTTCACGATTTGAAGATTGCGATTCGTTCTCTGGCGCGTGTTCCTTCTCTCTGGATCACTGTGGGTTTGACCCTTGCATTGGGGATTGGCGCGAACGCCGCGATCTTCACCGTTGTGCGAGCCGTGCTGCTGCGCCCGCTGGCGAACCAGGATGAAAGCCGATTGCTTTATGTGCGACAGAGCGCGCCGGGCATTGGCGAGGCGAATGCGACGTTTTCGGTTCCTGAAATCCAGGATCTCATCGACAGCAAGCTCAAAACGATCAAAGAGTTCGGCACCTTCTCGGAGATTGATTTCACGATTGTCGGACTCGGCACCCCGCGGGAGATTCCGGCGGGCGTGGTGGATGGAAACTACTTTGAGGTGATGGGGCTTCACCCGGTGCTGGGGCGGCTGCTTGGTCCCGCGGACGACGGGCGCAATGCTGCGGGCGCTGTAGTTCTGACGTATAAATTCTGGCGGACCGAGCTGCATTCGGATCCGGGAGTTCTGGGCAAGACGGTGCGCCTTGAAAGTTTCAGCGGTGCGCGTTCGGCAACGATTGTGGGAGTGCTGGAGCCGTCAGTTCCCTACCCGGTGGCCACGGAGATCATCGCCAACGTGGTGACCAGTCCGCATCACCTGTCGGCGACGATGGTGACGGGCCGCGAACATCGGATGACGGAAGTATTTGCGCGTCTCGCACCTGGCGCTACGCTGGAAGCGGCACGCGCGGAGCTGAGCACAGCCTATGCGGCGATTCTGTCGGCGCATCCCGACGTCTATAAGCCGGAAGACCATTACACCATCATGGCGACGCGGATGCACGACCAGATCAATTCGCGTGCCAATACGATCCTATGGATTCTGTTTGCGGCTTCGGGGCTACTGTTTGTGATCGCCTGCTCCAACGTGGCCAACCTGGTGCTGGCGCGTACCGTGCGGCGCGAATCGGAGCTTGCGGTCCGCTCTGCATTGGGAGCAAGCACCTCTGTGCTGCGCCGCGCGCTGCTTGCCGAAGGGCTTGTTTTGTGCGGAAGTGGCGCGATTGCCGCGGTGTTGCTTGCGGTGCCGATGGTGGCCGTGCTGGGACGCTATGCGGCACGGTTCTCGGTACGCGCCAATGACCTGACGCTCGACTTCAGCCTGGTATGGTTTGGGATCGCATTGGCGATCGCTGCCGCGGTGTTCCTGGCGTATATTCCTCGCTTGCCCTCCCCGGATGCGCCGCAGGGCGGGCTCACCGTTCGAGGCACGCGGGTGGCGGGTGGAAGCACGCGGAAGCTGCGCGTCTTTGCCGTCACACAAATTGCGGCATCTTTTCTGCTGCTTGCGGGCGCGGGGGTGTTGATGAAGACGCTGTTTGTGCTGGAACAAACGCGTCCGCCCTTCAGTTCAGCCAACGTGCTGGCAGTCAATCTGCCCGTGATGTCGTATGGGAGAACGCCGCAACAGGTCAGCGATTTCTACCGCGACGTGAAACGCCGCGTTGCGACGTTGCCCGGGGTGGAGAGCGTTTCAGAGGGTTTCATTGTCCCGTGGCGCAGCGAGCAGGGTTCGAACATCAGCTTCCAGTTTGCGGCGCAAGGCGCCCACCGCCAGGATGGCAAGGATGATTTCCGGGCGAACTTCCGTTCCGTATCGCCGGGATTTTTTGGGACGCTGGGAGTGCCGCTTCTCGAAGGGCGCGACTTCAATGATGGCGACAAGGAAGGGCATGAACGGGTGGTGATCATCAGCCAAAGCCTGGCCCATATGCTTTACCCGGGGCAGGATGCGGTGAATCGCACCATGTGGTGGACGGACGGTGTGATGAAGTTCATCGGCATCAGCACCGAGCCGCGGCGGATCATCGCGGTTGTTCCGGATTTTGATGACGAGAATATTATCCCCTCGCCGGAGATGACGATTTATCAACCGATCGACCAGGAGGGATGGGGTGGCCGTCTTTTCGTGCGCGCGCATCAAGATCCCTATGCACTGGTGCCCGCGATTACGCGCACGATTCACGAGATGTCGGCGGACCAGCCCGTGGAGAAAGCGAGCACGTTGAATGATGTGCGTGCGGAAGTGCTCACACCCGACCGTTTGAACGCAGTGGTATTTGGCGGATTCGCCACGGTGGCGTTGTTGATCTCGGTGGTTGGCGTGGCGGGCGTTCTGGCGTTCTCTGTCAGCGGGCGTACGCGAGAATTCGGCATTCGCATGGCGCTGGGCGCGCAACCGCGGAATATCCTGAGCAACGTGATGGCGGAAGGCCTGGTGATGGCGTGCATCGGCGTGGGCGCGGGTGTTCTGGTGGGATTTATTCTGACCCGGATCGTCAGCAAGTATGTCACCGAGATGAACCAGCCGGGTGCCTTGGCATTTTGCGCGGCTGCGGGTGTGATTCTGGCTTCCGCAGTGATTGCTTCGGCGGTGCCGGCAGCACGTGCTGCGCGTGTGAATGCTGTGGAAGCATTGCGCGCGGAATAGCCGGCGGATCAGGACAGCGTGCGCATGTGGCCCCTTCAGGCTTCGAAGGCAACCTGAAGCGGCGGATCAGCTTGCGGGTGCTCGGCGGGCGGTCGCCCCGGTTCATGCGACTGCTATTGCCGTGCTGCGTCGGCGTCAGCCTGAATCAATTCCGATTGCGTTGCTGCAATTTCCACCCGGTTGCGTCCGTTGCGCTTGGCGCGATAGAGAGCCTCATCCGACGTGGCAACGAGCTGTTCGGGAAGCAGTCCCGGAGCGGGAGTGAGGGCGGAGCAGCCGATCGAAATCGATACCGCGCAGTCATTCTCGTTTTTCGGATCGTTGTGCATGTTCTCAATGCGCGCACGAAGAATCTCCGCGATCCGGGCTGCGCCTTCCACGTTTGCGCCAGGCAATAAGAAGGTGAACTCTTCGCCGCCATAGCGGGCCAGCACGTCAGTGGAGCGATGCTCAAGCGCGAGGATCGCCTGCGCGATGCGCCGCAGACATGCATCGCCGGCCGGATGACCGAACCGATCGTTGTACGACTTGAAGTGATCGACGTCCATCATCAGGAGAGCGAGGGATTCGCCGCTCCGCAGAGCCCGGGCCCATTCGGACTTCAGTGTCTCTTCGAAGAGCCGGCGATTGGGCACGCCAGTCAAAGCATCGGTGGTGGCGCGTTTCTCCATCTCCTCATAGGCAAGCTGGAGCCGTTCCTGGAAGACCTTGCGCTCGATCTGCATGACGGAAACGTAAAAGACCGTCACCATCGTCAAGGCGAGAAAGGCTTGCAGAAGCAGGATCCGATGCGACTCTATCGCGCCTGATCCCAAGGTCAGTGGACCGTGGCTATGCATGGTTGCCGTGGTGGCGAGAACCGCGAGCACATTCACGGCGACCACGGAGGCTCCAAAGCCCAGCCGCAAGGTGACGAGCAGAACGACGGAGATGAGAACGAACGAGAAATCGTAAGCGGTTTGCCAGAAAACGAAGTAGGTGGCGCCGGCAACCAGGCCGAGCAGCAGAAGCAGCGTGGGTATTTCGCGCGCATGCACGCGGCGGTATGTCTCTTTACTGCTGAAGACCAGCACCAGCGGCGTGAAGAGCGCATAGCCAAGCATGTCGGAGTCGCCGCGGGTTTGCAGAACGGTCCAGAAATTAAAATCGTGCAGGAACAGGTGCGCATTGGAGGCGTAGATAGAAGCCGAGAGAGCGGGCGCCAGCAGGAGCGCAAAGACGAGATAGCGAAAGACCAGGCGCGGCTCCTGAAGCCAATCTTCGAGACGCTTGAAATGAGGCAGGGCGATGGCGCCGAGCATGGGGCCCACGGAATTCGCGACTGCGTTGATGATGCGGGAGGAGACCGGCCAGCCATGACGCACCCCGCCAATCCACGAACCAAGCAGGACGCCGATCAGGACTGTGAACCAGCGAGAGCGATCGGAACGCAGCATGAGGGCGAGCGCCAGTCCATTGGTGGGCCACCAGATGGCTTGTCCCTGGTCGCTGAAAAACCCTACGGAATTCATGGACTCTTCGAGGAGGAAGACCGTGCAGGCTAGCCCCAGCGCTTCGGCGCAAGATTGCAGCAGAGAGCCCCGCCACAACTGGGCGGGGGCCACGCTACGGGATTGATGGGCCACGGGCATCCAAACGACTCATCGGTTGAGGAGGCAATCCCTCAGGGAAGAAATTTGCGCGCAGGGTATATCCAAGCGTAGCCGGAAAAAGGTGTTAGGAGCGCAGATTTGGCGAGGACGGATGTTACTTTCAGGCCAGGAAACAGGCTTTTAGCGCCATTTTCGACAGGAAGAGGGTTGCCGCCGCGGGTGCAGCGGATGCTGTGCTTGGAGCTGTTACTCGGACCGGAGAGCCGAGACCGGATTGATGGAGGCAGCGCGCCGTGCGGGAAGAAAGGTTCCGGCGACGGCCAATAGAGGCAGGATGCAGATGGCGGCGACGAGTGCGAGCGGGTCGTGCTGCGAAGTCTGGATCAGCTCATCTTTGGCGAAGCGTCCGGCGACGAATGCGAGGGGAAGCCCGACCGCGACGCCAAGCACCGCCAGCAAAAAGGCCTGACGCAGTACCATCCACATCACGTTGCTGCGGTTGGCGCCGAGCGCCATGCGGATGCCGATCTCCTGGGTGCGCTGCGACGTGATGAAGGAGAGGACGCCGTAGATGCCGACGAGCGAAAGCAAAAGCGCTGCTGCCGCGAAGGTGCCGAAGAGGGCGAGAGAAAAACGCGGGCCGGCGTATCCATACATGTCGAGCATCTGGCGAAGGGTCATGGCGTCGACGATCGGCTGGTCCTTGTCGAGTGCGTGCACGGCCTGGCGCACCGGATTTGTCAGCTCGCCCGCGGGTAGCGTCGTGGAGACGATGAGTGCCTGTGCCGCCGCAGGAGCGACTGTGTAAGGCAGGAAGATGTGCGGATAGTTCTCTCTGAATTCGACGAAGAAAGGCAGATCGCTCATCACGCCGACCACGGTGAATGTATCGTCGGCCAGTTTGTTTCTGCGGTCGGGTTTGAATTCGGGCAGGCGGACGCTGCGGCCGATGACATTCTCGCCGGCAAAATAGCGTTTGGCGAAGTTCTCAGTGACCACGACTTCATGCGCTTGCGCGGAAACTTCGCGTGGATCGATGAAATGACCCTGCAGCATCTTTCGGCCGGATGCTGCGAGGAACGCGGGATCGGTGAGATGAACGGCGACAACGCGTTTGTCTTCCGGCTGACTGCCGATCTGCACGTGTTCGGCGTCCATGTCCATGAACGGGTATGCGGTGTCGACGGTGGCAGTTTGCACGCCAGGGAGAATGCGCACGCGGTCGAGCAATTGCCGGTAGAAGAGGGAACGGGTTTCGGGAGTTGGGTAGCGCACGTCGGGCAGGGGGATGCTCATCATGAGGGTGCGGTCGGGAGCAAAGGGAACGGGCACGTTTTCAACGGCGATGAGCGAGCGCACCATGAGACCGGCAAGCGTCAACAAGGCAAGCGAGAGGGCGATCTCGGTGACAACAAATCCGCTGAGGAGGCGCCGCTGGGTTCGATTTCCCGAAGACCGCGAACCGCTGAGCGCAGCGGCCAGACGTGGATTGGCGCTGTGCCATGCGGGAGCGAGGCCGAAGATGAGCACGGTCGCCAGAGCGAGGGCCAACGAGCCGAGCAGAACGGGGATGTTCATGGTGACAAGGGCTTCGTCGGGGATGGTATCGGCGGGGACGATGCGCAGAATGGCCTGCAGGCCGAGCCACGCGCAGCCAAGAGCGACGGGGAGTGCCGTCAGTGCCAGCAGCAGCGACTCCGTGAGAGCATTGCGGACGAGGCGCATGCGGGAGGCTCCGATGGAAGCGCGCACCAGGAATTCGTGTTCGCGACTGACGGCGCGTGCCAGCAACAGACTCGACACGTTCACGCAAGCGATGAAGAGAAGGACAAAGACTGACGCGAGTAACAGGTAGAGAGTGCTGGCGAGGTTCGATTTGAACATCTCATCGAACGGCAGAATGCCCAGGCCGAGATTTTTGGGAAAGATGAACGGCGCCGTTTCGGAGAACTCATTGAAGATGGGACGAAGCTCGGCGGCGGCCTGGGCATCGGTCACTCCGGGTTTGAGACGCCCGACAAGCGCGAAGAAACGTTGCCCCTCCACTTCGTAGGTATTCGTCATTTCAACAGGCAAGTAAACGTCGGCGCCGCGCCAGAGAAAACGCGGCGGCATGATTCCGATAATGGTGCGAGGATGACGGTCAACGTTGAGCACCTGACCGAGCGCCGAAGGGCTTCCGCCATAATGAGCCTGCCAATAGCGATAACTGAGGAGGGCTACCTCTTCATGGCCAGAGCGGACGTCGTTATCGGTGGTAGCGCGCCCGAGGATGGGTTGCACGCCGAGCACGGAGAAAGTATTTGGAGTGATGTAATTTCCGCGAAGGCGTTGCGGCTCGAATTTTCCGGTGATCTCGACCATGCCTACAGTCGATGCGGTCACTCCGTTGAAGATGTCGGTCTTTTGAGTGATTTCGTTGAATTGTTGCGGCGTATAGGCTCGCCAGCCGCACTCGCCAAGTTCGGGCCAGCAAAGCTTTGGCGTCGCGAGCGTATGGACGTCCTTGTAGGGGAAAGGGTCGATGAGGACACCGTAGGCGACGCTGAAGACGGCCGCGCTCGCACCGATGCCCAGCGCCAGCGTCAAGATTGCAGTGATGGCGAAGCCGGGATTTCTGCGGAATTGCCGAGCAGAGTAGCGCAGATCCTGGAAGAGGCTTTCGAAACCGAATCCGGAAGGCATTGGATGGCTCCTCCTACAGGGACGATCCCTGCGAGTTGCTCTAAGTTGCGATCGGGGCGAATTCTTTGCGAGCGCCGAAGTAGGTCCGAGGCCTTCCGGTTCGGCGCATTCAATATACCTGCAAGTGGATTGTCTATGCTCGCATTTTTCTGTGAAGCGGAGACGGTTAGGGAGGAACGGCTGCTGGAATTCAATCCATCGTTTCGGACTCACTGGGGAAGCGAGCACGGTACCTCATCTGGCTTGACACTCGCCGTCTACGGTCCTACGATGATGCGGTGGAATCGATACCACTACTTCCCCGTTTCACAATCGATTGACGACCCGCGTCGGTTTAAACCATTGCAAGCCAGCCAAATCTGAAGCCGTGTTGGAGGAGCTGTCATGTTTTGCTTTGCGAAGAGACTGTGGTCTTTTGCCTGGATCGCGTTTGCAATTCCTGCGGGCGCGCAGACGATGAGGGCGGGGGACATCACGCAGCAACCGACGCTCTATGTGGTTCCTTACGCGCACCTCGATACGCAGTGGAGGTGGGAGTTTCCGCAAGTCATCAGTGAATATCTCCTGAAGACGATGCGGGTGAATTTCGATTACATCGACAAGTATCCGCACTACGTTTTCAATTGGACGGGCGCCAATCGGTATCGCCTGATGAAGGAGTACTATCCATCGGACTATGCGCGCCTGAAAGAGTATGTGGCGAAGGGCAATTGGTATCCGGCTGGTTCCTCGATGGAAGAAGGCGATGTGAACCTGCCCAGCGCGGAGTCAATCATTCGCCAGGTTCTCTATGGCAATACTTACTTTCGCAATGAGTTCGGCAAGGCGAGCGCAGAGTATATGCTTCCGGACTGTTTCGGATTTCCAGCATCGCTGCCGACGATCCTCGCGCATGCGGGCGTGAAGGGCTTCTCGACGCAAAAGCTGAGTGCAGCCTGGCAACCGGCGCCAAAAGTGGGCGGCCCGGGATCGCCGGAAGAAACGCCGGAGGGCATTCCATTCAACGTGGGCGTGTGGGAAGGACCGGATGGGGAGACAGTTCTGGCGGCGCTGAATCCTGGCGGCTACGGAAGCCGGATTCGCACGGATCTGAGCAAAACGCCGCCCCCGCCGGGACCGCCTCCGGCACCAGGCATGCGGCGGATGCAGCCGGAAACTAATTGGCCGAAACGCATCGACATCGATGGAAAGGCAACGGGGGTATTTGCCGATTATCACTACATAGGCACGGGCGACATTGGCGGCGCAACGGATGAGGAGAGCGTGAAGCTGCTGGAAGCGACGGTGACACAGGGCGAGGCGGTGATTCCGCCTGCCAATTTTGGTTTCAGGATGCCGTTGACGTCGCTCGACACCAATGGAACACCTGTACGGATGGGAGACGGTCCGGTGCGCGTGGTGTCTTCGGCTGCCGACCAGATGTTTCTCGACATCAAGCCGGAGATGCAGTCGAAGATGCCGCGGTATAAGGGCGATCTGGAGCTGATCAATCATTCCGCAGGTTCTCTCACGTCGCAGGCGTATCACAAGCGGTGGAATCGGAAGAACGAAATTCTGGCGGATGCGGCGGAGAAAGCTTCAGTGGCGGCGGCGTGGATGGGCGGGCGGCCTTATCCGCAGCAACGATTGAACGATGCGTGGACACTGGTGATGGGTGGTCAATTTCACGATACCGCCGCAGGGACCGCGACGCCGCGTGCGTATGAATTTGCGCAGAACGACGATGTGATTGCGATGAATCAATTTGCAGATGTACTGACGAGTGCGACGGAGTCGGTGACGTCTGCGTTGGATACACAGACGAGCGGGGTTCCAGTGGCGGTGTACAACCCGCTGAACATCGAACGCGAAGATGTGGTGGAAGCGGCGCTGTATTTCCCCGGTGGAATGCCGAAAGCGGTGCGGGTGGTTGGACCGGACGGGCGGGACATTCCGGGGCAGGTCGAGAACGGCAAGGTATTGTTTGTGGCGAAGGTGCCGTCGGTGGGATATGCGGTCTACGACATTCGCCGCGGCGAGGCCGCGGCATTGTCGGAATTGAAAGTGAGCCAGTCGGGTCTGGAGAACGCGCGGTATCGGGTGTCTATCGGCAGCGACGGCGATGTGACGAGCATCTTCGATAAATCGTTGAACAAGGAATTGTTATCGGCGCCGATGCGGCTTGCGATTTCGAACGATGCACCCCGGCAGTGGCCGGCGTGGAACATGGATTTTGACCAGGAGCAGGCGGCGCCGCGCGCGTATGTCGGCGGGCCGGCGAAGATTCGCGTAGTGGAAGATGGACCGGTGCGTGTGGCTGTAGAGGTTTCGCGGGAGGCGGAAGGATCGAAGTTCGTGCAGACGGTGCGCCTCTCCGCGGGGGACGCAGGCAACCGCGTGGAATTCAGCGAGTCGATTGACTGGAGGACACTCGGCGCCAATTTGAAAGCAGTATTCCCGCTCTCGGCGGGCAACGAAAACGCGACGTACAACTGGGAGATCGGCACGATCGAGCGGCCGACGGAGCAAGAACGGCAGTTCGAAGTTGCCTCGCATCATTGGATCGATTTGACGGACCAGAGCGGGGCATGGGGTACGACGATACTCACCGATGTGAAAAATGGATCGGACAAGCGAGACGATCATACGATCCGGCTGACCCTGATTCGCACGCCGGGGCCGGCAGCACAGATGAAGGGCGGGTATACCGACCAGGAGAACCAGGACTGGGGTCATCACGAGATTCTTTTTGGCGTCGCCGGTCACGCGGGTGATTGGCGCGAGGGTGCGACGGATTGGCAAGCTTATCGCCTGAGCACGCCGTTGATCGGCTTTGAAATGGAGAAACACAATGGGGCGCTGGGCAAGAGTTTTTCGCTGGTGAAGGTGAGCGATCCGCATGTGCGCATTCTGGCATTGAAGAAAGCGGAGAAGAGCGACGAGACGATCGTGCGGCTGGTTGAGATGAAGGGAAAGCCAGCGGCCAATGTGCAGGTGAAATTCGCGGGGCCGATCGCCGAGGCGCGGGAAGTGAACGGCCAGGAGCAGCCGGTCGGCTCTGCCACAGTGACAGATGGTGCGCTCGAAACGTCGTTCAAGCCGTATCAGCCGCGCACGTTTGCGGTGCGGCTTGGAACCGCACCGGCGCAGTTAAGACCTGTGGAGTCGCAACCTGTGACTTTGCATTATGATCTAGCGGCTGCGAGCAACGACGATACGAAGTCGGTGGGTGGATTTGATGAGAAGGGCGATGCGTTGCCGGCAGAGATGCTTCCGAGCGAGTTGCATGTGAATGGCGTTGAGTTCAGATTTGGGCAAGCAGCGACTGGCAAGCCTGATGCTGTGGTGGCCAAGGGACAATCCATCGATCTTCCTTCAGGTGACTTCAATCGGGTTTACGTGTTGGCGGCTTCGGCGAAGGGCGATGAGGATGTGGTCTTCCGCGCGGGCGCCCACCAGGAAAAATTTACGGTCGAGGACTGGGGCGGGTTTATTGGGCAATGGGATACGCGCATCTGGAAGCCACGGCCGGACACGGTGATGGAAGGCGGAGGCCGATACGATAGCGAGCCTGCGCATCCAGTTGCGCTGCGCAAAGACTGGGCTGTTTCGGCGAATCACGCGGCGTGGGACCTGAACAACACGGGATCGCCGGATTGGTCGCCAACTTATCCTGACGACTATGTCGGATTATGTCCGGGTTACGTAAAGCCGGCGACGCTGGCCTGGTACGCGTCGCATCACCATACGCCAGATGGCTTGAACGAGCCCTATCAATACAGCTATCTGTTTGTGTATGGGATCGACTTACCGGCCCACGCGAAGACGCTGACGCTCCCGTCGAACGAAAACATTCGCATTCTCGCTATCTCCGTAGCCAAAGAGAATCCGCAAGTAAGTGCAGTGCAGCCGCTTTATGACACGCTGGGACGAACAGAGCCGGGCGCGATGGAGCCTGCCGCGGGCCAACAAGCAGCCAGCATGCGCTGAAGGCAAAACACAGGGTAGGACAAATTCGGAGCCGGTCGAGTCACGAGCGGGTTGGATAGGAACTGGCTGACGTCCGGCACCGCTTCATCACTTTGTTGCGGGGCCGTAAAACATCAAGATCAGTTCCGTGCCTGTGCCCAGCGTAACGCTGCGGCTTGTGCTGGTGATTTTGGCGCTACATCCAGGTCCGCCCTCAGGCTCCAGTTTCACTGCCGGCATATTGACCACGATCCCAGGATGTACCGTATGTGGCGCGCTGCCCGGGGTCAGGTTCTCATCCAAGCCATTGAGCGCACTCACGGCGTCGTTCCCATTGCCCGAGCCGCCTATCTGCTGCACTCCGCCAGCTACTTCTACGGGAATCTCGGAGTGCATTCTTCTGGATTGATCGGGAGGAGCGACCAGGCCGATGAGTCGTAACGAAATGGCCTTCTTTCCCAGGCCCTGGCAATCTCCGTGATCAAAGGCAAGCGCCAGCTCTGACGACTCAGGATTCTTGCTCGAATTGGCCGCGACGACGTGCGCATACACAATCGCATCTCGATTCAGTGAGCATTCTGAAAAGGTATATCCATTGAGCGTCTTGAACCAGACCTCCTTGCCGAGTTTCAAATGAGCGGAGTCCAAGGTGCCTTGTATTGTCGCTTCGACGGTCGTATTGATCGGGTGATCCGAATTGTCGGGGGCGCAGGCGCTGTCGCTCAGTTCGCTTTGCAGCGGAACCGGCGCCGATGCGGCTGCTGTCTCGAACTCTGTGGGATTGGGCGGCGCAATCTGCCCATTGGTTGGCTCGAATTTGACGAGGCCGTCGCGATAGTCGAGCTGGAGGGTCATCTGATGAAGCATATCGAAGCCGAGCAAGCCGCCGACGTCGAATCCGGCATTGTGATCGATTGCGCTGGGATCAAATTCGAGGATGTGGTTCTGGTGAGGCAGCGCCAGGTTTGCAAACTGAAAGTCGAAGCTGTCTCGGTACATGTGGGCCGTGGGACCTGTAGTGGTCTGCATTGTGTTGGTGAAGTTTACTTTCATGTTGGAAATAGCGTGCGCGGTTTCCGCAGTCATGGTGCTGAAGCGCATCCCGGTATCGAGGACGAAGAGCTGGCGGGCTTTGTTGTTCAGGGTGACGGGAACCAACAGGTATTGGCGCCGGTGATAGACGGGGATGAAACCGGACAACTGCGGCAATGCAGGCCGGTCGCCGGGAAGAGCGCTGTTAAGAGCCGGCAGTGGGCTCAGGGTAAGTTTTTGAGCGCGCGGATCGATCTTGACGAGATAAGACGCGAAGAGGTCCGTACCAATGAAGCCGTCGATGTTGTCGATAAATGGCGTGTTGCTGACGCCCACGAGGCAGTTGCTGAATTCGAGCGGGCCGATGTGGAGGGAGTCGAGCCGCACCGTCCCCGGCGGATCGTCGGCTCCCCGCTGAAGACCGTTGGCGTCGGCCAGTGCGCGCGTGATGAAGACTCCGGACGCAGCGGTGTCCACTTGCAGTTTGACGCCGCTTTTCGGCAGTTGGGCTTCAATCCGGAAGCCGTCGATATTCTTGCCGTCCTGCTTGGAAGGCAAAAGAGGCAAAGTGGCAGACTCGGTCGTTGGCAGCACCTTGCAAGTTTGCGAGTTCTCGCTCAGCAGCGGGAGCATCGACTGCATGGACGCCTCGGCCTTCGTGCGGGTATCCGCATCGAGATCCTTCATCCCGGCGAGCGAGTCATGAATTCCCTCGATTTCGTTGGCGGGGGAAACCACGCTGCTCCAGGCGTTTAGAACATCGGGATCCGTGGGATCGATGTCGTAGGCCTTTTGAAGCTCGGCACGTTCCGAGGCGTACTTCGAATCGATGCGCAGGACGCGGCTGCGCAAGAGGTGAACGCGCGCATTGCAGGGATCTGCGGCTTGGGCAGCATCGAGCGTCTGCATTGCCTGCCAGGGTTCGCCCTCCCGCAGTTGCACCTCGGCTTCCGCACTGAGCGTCAGTGCGGACTGCGGATCGGCGGCCAGCATCGTTTGAACGCGGCCGGCAGCTTCCGCAACTTTCCCTTCGTGCAGCAGGGTGCGGACAAGGCGGGCAGCAAGCGCGTCGTTTTTCGGTTCCTGGGTGAGGGCCTGGGTGTAGAGTTGCTCGGCCTTCGCGTAGTCACTGTCGCCGTAGGCCGTGTCTGCCGGGGTGGCTGCGTGTGCCGGCGCGGATGGGCAAGTTGCAGCGCCGCTGACAGCGGAAGCGGCCATGAGCGACAGCAGGGCGGCGAGCTGACGAAGGACGGAGAGGGTCGGATTGTTCGTGAAGTGGAGAGGGCAATTGATGGGTGACATAAGGCGCCAGTCAGCGACGAAAAACAACCGGAGTATACGACAAGAAGACGTTCCTGCGGCAAGCCCGATCCGTGGGAGACGGCGTTTTTGCTTTCACCGGTGCTCGATTTGGACTAATCTTTTTGGTCTAAAGTCAATCGATGGAGGGACCCGTTGCACGTGAGGAGCCGCTGTTGGGCCGGGGCGATCGTTTGCCTGTGCAGCACGATGGGGCCAGCCGTGTCTCTGCAAGCTCAGGAATCTCACCCGGCCGCAATCGACGGCAAGTGCACATTACAACCCCCAAAGGCGGAGTATAACGAGCGGAAGCTGCCCGCGACGGCAAGCGGTTTTGTCGATTCCGGCACGGTTGTTTTTGAAGATGGGACGAAGGCGGCCGGCCTTGCAGGATGGGTGCACACGATGGGTGCGCCGGACAAGGGGCTGATTCTCGATACGAATGGCTCGGGTGTGGGCCTGATCGACTATGACAATGATGGATGGCTCGACATCTACCTGGTGAACGGCTCGACCTTTAACGCGCTGGACGGGAAGGAGACGCCACCGCACGCCGCCCTGTTTCACAACAATCACGATGGCACGTTTACGGATGTCGCAGCGAAAGCCGGAGTGACCAACGATCGCTGGGGCTTTGGGGTGGCGATCGCCGACTATGACAATGATGGGTGGCCCGACATTTTTGTGTCGAACTGGGGCGAGAACCGTCTCTATCACAACAATCACGATGGGACATTTACCGATGTCGCCAAACAAGCGGGGGTTACGCTCGGCAATTGGTCGGGGGGAGCCACGTGGGGGGACTACGACGGCGATGGGAAGCTGGATCTGTTTGTCTCGGGCTATGTTCACTTTGATCGAAACAATCTTCCCTACCCGCACACCGAAGCGGCAAGCCTGAATACCTGCGAGTTCAAAGGGGTGGTCGTGATGTGCGGTCCGCGGGGGCTCAAGGGAGAGCCGGACCATCTATTCCGGAACAACGGCGATGGGACGTTTGCCGATACGAGCCTGAAGGCCGGTGTCGCCGACGAGACGAATCGCTACTACGGCATTACGCCGTTGTTTGTGGATGTGAACAACGATGGAAAGCTCGATCTTCTGGTGGCCAACGATTCGACCTTGAGCTACCTCTATCTCAATCGTGGGGATGGGACTTTCGACGATGTGAGCCTGACGTCCGGATTCGGGTTGAACCAGGACGGCCGTGAAGTGGCGGCGATGGGGGTTGCGGCGGGCGATTATCTGAACAATGGCCGCATGGATTTTGCGGTTACGGACTTCTCCGATGAGGCCAAGTTGCTGTTTCGCAACGATGGGGGCGGGAGTTTTACGGATGTCGGAATGCGCGCCGGAATTGGCAAGGCATCCATTCCCTTTCTGGGGTGGGGGGCAGGATTCCTGGATTTCGACAATGACGGATGGCTCGACCTAATGATGGTCAACGGTCACATTTACCCGGTAGCAGATCGCGAAGAGTGGGGCACTTCGTACGCGCAACGCCCTCTGCTGTTTCGCAACATGCACGATGGCAAATTTGATGCGATTCCACCGGTGCGGGGATCGGGTGAGGCGGAGGTGATTGCGGGACGCGGAGCAGCCTTCGGCGATTTGTTCAACAACGGAAAGATCGACGTAGTGATCAGCCAGCTCGACGGAGTGCCGCTGCTTTTGAAGAATGTTTATCCCGATCATCACCATTGGGTGGAATTGAGGCTGGAGGGCGGACCGAAGAGCCCGCGGGACGCGATTGGTGCGACAGTGTACTTGACGGCGAACGGCATGCGTCAGCGACAAGATGTGTTGAGCGGCGGCAGCTATGTTTCGACCAACGATCCCAGGCCGCACTTCGGACTTGGCGATGCAACCGATGCCGGGACTGCTGAAATTCGCTGGTCTTCGGGGAAGACTGAGGCGTATAAACTACCGGCTGTGGATCGTATTTTCACCATCGTTGAGGGAAGAGGCATTACAGGCTCGTTGTGCGGGGCGAAGACTTGCGCGACGGGGGATCCAATGACGGAAGCGGTGCACGCGATTCGATGAGACCTTTTCGCCACTGCTTTTTGCTCTGTGCACTGATTGTCCTTTCTCAAAACCTGGTGGGGACTGGAATTGGCCAAGCGCCGAGCGGCAATTCCCAGCCGTCGATTTCCTCCGCACCGGGGACGGCGGTTCCGGGCAGGTTCATCGATGTGACGGAGAAAGCAGGCATTCACTTTCTGCACCAGGCGCCGCACACTTCGCGCAAATACCTCATCGAGACAATGGGTTCCGGCGTGGCTTTGTTCGATTGTGACAACGACGGACGGCTGGATCTGTACCTGGTCAATGGTGCGCCTTATTCAGATCCGACGCCGAAAGGATTCATTCCGCAAAAAACGGGGCCCGCCTATTGGAATCGGATGTATCGACAGAAGGCCGATGGCACGTTTGAAGACATCACTGAAAAATCGGGACTCAAGGGCGTTGGGTACGGAATGGGAGTCGCCGTTGCCGACTACGACAACGACGGATACGAGGATGTTTTCGTCACTGCGTATGGAGGCAATCGGCTGTATCACAACAACGGCGACTGCACATTCACCGATGTGACCGAGAAGGCTGGAGTCGCGGGGAGCGGTTGGTCGACATCGGCTGCCTGGGTCGACCTGGACAACGACGGACTGCTGGACTTGGTGGTTGCACGGTATGTCACGTGGGACTGGGAAGACGTGTATTGCGGCGAGCATCGCGAAGGCTACCGCGGGTACTGCCATCCCGATGTGTTTCAGCCGATTACGCTGTTGGTGTATCACAACGATGGAAACGGACATTTCACCGAGGTAGCGCACAAGCTCGGACTCGACAAGCCGGCCAAGGCCCTCGGCGTGGGAATTGCGGACTATGATCGCGACGGCCGGATGGATGTCTACATCGCCAACGATTCGATGCCTGAATTCCTTTTCCACCAGAAGCCAGACGGGACCTTTGAAGAAGTTGGGCTGGAGGCGGGTGTCGCGGTCAACTTTGAGGGGCAAACCTACGCCGGGATGGGCATCGACTTTGCCGACTATGACAACGATGGGTGGCCGGACCTGGCGGTCACGAATCTGGCGAACCAGAGATATGCGCTTTATCGCAACAACAAGGATGGCACCTTTGATTACGTCTCGCAGTCGAGCGGCGTGGGCGAAATCTCAAGACTTCACTCTGGCTGGAGCCTGCGTTTTCTCGATTACGACAATGATGGCTGGAAGGATTTGTTGATCGCGCAAGGGCACGACCTCGATACCATCGAAAAGAGTTTTCCCCAGTTGCACTATCGGGAACCCATGCTGCTGCTGCGGAACACCGGCAAGAAATTCGTGGATGTGTCGCCGATCTCGGGCGACATCTTTCACGACGCATGGGTGGGACGGGGAATGGCCATCGGCGACATCGACAATGATGGTCGTATCGACGCGGTGGTCACCGAAAACGGCGGCCCAGCGCATGTCTTGATGAACCGGACGGTCACATCTAACCACTGGATCACGTTGCGTTTAGTAGGGCATAAAAGCAACCGGGACGGCATTGGCGCGGTCGTTAGGTTGACCACATCCGAGGGCTCGCAGTGGGCCACGGTCACAACCTCGAGTGGATACCTCTCATCGAGCGATCCTCGTGTGCATTTTGGGATGAACGGCAGCGCGCGCGCGATGAGTATCGAGATTCGCTGGCCGAGTGGCGTGGAACAAACTCTAAGCGACGTGAAGGGCGACCGGCAGGTCCAAGTCGATGAGCCCGGCACGGGGAGTGCGGGCGCAAGGCGGGGCGCAGCGAATTCCTTTGCGCCGGCGTCCGCTGGTCGGGGAATGAGCGTTGGGAAAGCGCCTCTAAGTCGGAATTGAGATTGACCGGCGGGCCGCCTCGAAATGACCGGGTAAACATATCCATCCAAAGTTTCTTCTTGACACTGCAATCTTTGCAGAAGTATATTGACGCGCAAATGGAATCGTTACCATTTTTGATGGTACCGATTCCACGAACCCCAAAAAACGGACCGGACAATTCCCCAATTGTTGTTCAGGCCTGAGGTCACGGTTTCAAAGAGAACCGCGTCATTTGCAAGGAGACACAGTGATTCATACGCGCCCCTCACAGGAGAGCTATCTTCTGCGTCGTGTAATCCGACTTCCCTGGATTGCATGCGCGCTCGCATCCACCCTCGCGTGTTTCTTGTTTTCCGCTTCTCAAAATGCATTCGCCCAGGCCAGCGCTGGAATTACGGGAACCGTCACGGATTCGAGCGGCGCAGTTGTTGCCGATGCCAGGGTGACGATCACCAACGAGGGAACTGCTTCGGCGGAGCGCACGACCACGAGCAGTGTGGGGACGTACTCCTTCCGCGGCCTCACTCCCGGGAAATATACGGTTGCGGTGGACGCGCGCGGATTCAAGAAGACTGTCCAGCAGGGCATTAACATCGAGGTCAGCACGACGGCGACGACTGACTTCACGTTGAGCGCGGGTGCGGCTAGCGAAACGGTACAAGTGACCGCGGATTCGATTGCGTTGAACACGACTCAGCCGGAGCTGGGCAGCACGATCGAGCCAGTGGTTGTGGAAGCGCTGCCGGCGGAAGTATCCGGCCGCGGACGCCAGATCGACCAGCTGCAATTCCTTGCGCCTGGAACCACGGGCAGCACGTTCTCCCACAGAGTGAGCGGAGGTGTCGATTTTGAGCAGGAGATTGTGTATAACGGCATTCCGGCGCCGCAGCCGGAGACCGAGGGGTATACCACAAACTTCAATCCGCCCTATGACCTGGTGGAAGAAGAGAAGGTTGAGCGTTCGACATTCTCCGCGCAGTTTGGTCTTGGCCAGGGGGCGCTAACCTACCAGATGAAGTCGGGCACCAACGCTTATCACGGTGAGTTGTTTGAGATCAACCGCAACAGCTTCTTTGACTCTGTCGGCTTCTTCAATGGCCCCGCATGGGGCGGCTCGAATACCCCGCCAACCGACCACGAGAACAACTACGGCTTTGATATTGGCGGCCCGATCCGCATCCCGCATCTCTACGATGGCCGGAACAAGACGTTTGGCCACTACAGTCAAGAGTGGTACAAGCAGAACAACGAAGATACGGACCCGTCCACGGTCCCGACAGTCGCCGAGAAGACCGGGGACTTCAGCGCTTGGGCCACAGCCACGGGGAATAACATCTACGACCCGACAACCGGTCAGATCTTCCAGTACAACGGTGTGAACAACGTCATTCCGCCGGATCGCATCAGCGCAGCCTCTTCTGCGCTCCTGCAATACGTTCCCGATCCGGATCGTCCCGGCTCCGGCCCTGGCGGGTTCATCAGCAACAAGAGCTACGCACCGTACGTCAACCCAATCATCCAACATGTTTGGGGATTCGTGGTTGATCAGACGCTGACGCCGACACAGAGCCTCCACTATTCGCAGTGGCGCAACAGCTACACCACGCACAGCTTCGACTATCACCCGCTGGTGCTCGCGCCCAATCCTCTGAATAGCCAGAAGGCTGAACCGTCGCTTGGAAGTATCTTCCTGTTGAACTACACGAACACGTTGTCGCCGCACCTGGTCATGACCGCCGGCTTTGGCTGGATCGGTGAAATCAACAACCAGTTCAACATCACCAAGGGCTACACGACGTCGACGGTGACGAACGAGAACATCCCGCCGAACATCACGTTCGGCACCAATAGCGACCAAAACGATGACGCCCGGTTCTACACCGACTGGGGCACCAGCGGCTCATGGTTTCAGTCCATCAACCGCAAGCTGGGCGTCTCCATCGTCAACAACTGGTTGTGGACCAAGGGCCGTAACACATTCAATATTGGCGGCGAATTCCGGCGTGCCTATCAGGATGACAACGAAGAGCAGACCGAGGGCGGACACTTCAACTTCAGTCCGGCGCAAACCTCGACCGCTCCCACGGATCCGAGCTTCGCCAATGAAGGGAACGCCTTTGCCAGCTTCCTGCTCGGTCTTCCTGACTCCAGCAACCGCTCCAACTCGCAAGAGCTTGAGCTGCGCAACCTGGATTTGTCGCCCTACGTGCAGGACGACATTAAGATCACACCCAAGCTGACGTTGAATCTCGGCATTCGCTGGGATATGCAGGTGCCGTTTACTGAGAATCACAACCTAATTGTCTTCTTCAATCAAGACAAGCCGGGTACCGATCCGGCGGCGAGCGGTATTCCAGGGTCCGCGACCCAATTTGGCAACTGCACGGGCTGCGCCGGATACAATCGCGCCGATACTCATTTTGGACACTTCGGTCCGCGGTTAGGC
Organism: uncultured Acidobacteriaceae bacterium; assembly: GCA_963798035.1. Classification (GTDB taxonomy): domain Bacteria; phylum Acidobacteriota; class Terriglobia; order Terriglobales; family Acidobacteriaceae; genus Telmatobacter. The sequence goes on from CAWCRW010000004.1 coordinate 111,477, forward strand.
TTTGCGTATGAGCTCAACTCGAAGACCGTCATCCAGGGCGGATTGGATGTCGCCTTCCTCAACGGTGGCGCCTATGAATACGGCACCAACAAAGTTGCCGTCAACTACGGCAACCTGTTGACCGGATCATTCGCTCGTCCCACAACCGGCAGCAACACTTCGTCCAATGGTGTGTGGGATACCAACCCGATTCCGGCGGTCAGCCCCACGCCATTCAGCCCCGGTCTCGGCGGCGGCGCGCAGATCGACGCCCTCAGCAAGAAGAACGACGGCTATGCGCCCTACAGCCAGCAGTGGAACCTGAATGTACAGCGCGAACTTCCCTACAACATGCGTATCCAGGCGGCATGGGTTGGCAACCGCGTCATTCACCTGCCCAGCCAGAACAACGAAATCAACCAGATGAATCCCGCCTATCTTTCGATGGCATCGCAGTTGAACGATACCTTCACCAGCACCGCCCCCGTCGACGGCGTGAATTCGCCGTACGCGAACTTTGTGAACGACTTCGGCGGATCGGCAACGGTGGCCCAGGCGCTGACTCCCTATCCGCAGTACTCCAAGATCTTCAACAACTTTGAAGGTTTTGGAACGACCTACTACCAGAGCGTCCAGATCGAGGCAGAGAAGCGCTTCACCAACGGGTTGAACTTCCTGATCGGCTACACGCTTTCTCGCTTGATGGACAACACCAGCAGCGGTTTCTCCAGCTTTACATCGGGCGGCATCAACAAGTACAACCAGAAGCCGGAATGGGCGATCTCCCAGTCGGATGAACCAAATACGTTCAAGGCCAGCGGCACCTACGAGCTTCCTATCGGTCCCGGAAAGAAGTTCCTGAACAATCACGTCCTCGGCAACGTCGCTGGAGGATGGCAGATCGGGTGGATTCTCGACTATGAGGACTCTGGTGCGCTCTCGCCCGGCGAGAACGGCACTCCGTTCCCCAACGGATTTGACCGTCCGGACCGCAATCCTTCCGTAGGTCTGAGCACCGCTCGCTACACCAAAGCGCGCGACTACTTCGTGGGTAAGATTGGGGCCGCACAGATGTGGAACCCGGCCACCTTTACGTTGACACCTTCGCAGTACGTCCTCGGCACCGCCCAGCGCGATTATGCCGGCATGCGAGGCGCCCCATGGGCTCAAGAAGACCTGAACGTCCGTAAACACTTCTATATGGGCGAGCGATTCCAGGGCATTCTGCAGGTCGATTACTTCAATGCATTCAACCGAACGCAGTTCAATGGTCCTGACACCAACGCGAGTGACTCCACATTCGGGCAAGTCGTCTCACAGGGAACTCCAGGCAACTATCCCGCGAATCGACAAGGGCAGGTCAGCTTCCACTTGACATTCTGACCCAGCATCGAACGCGATTTGAATTTGCGTCACATGTTGTCTCCTAACGCCGGGCTGCTTCAATGCAGCCCGGCTTTCTTTCTCCGGGCGTGTGCATTTCTGGACCGGCAATCGGGAGGCATAGAGCCTGGAGTCGCGACGCTCAATCGGACGAAAGACCCAGCTATAATGACTTTCGATGAAGAGGCATCCGTCATTCGCGGGATTCGTTGCGGCGCCGCTTTTGATTGCGGCGTTTCTTCTGACGTTCTCTGCTAAGTTGGTGCGAGCGAATCAGGCAAACGACGAAGTAACGCCTGAGGTGCAGCGGCTGTATGCGGAGGCTAAATCTGCGCAGCAGCAAAACGACAATGCGACTGCGATTCAGAAGTATCAGGAAATGATCCGGATTGCGCCGCATCTTGCTGCAGCTTATAACAACCTCGGCATGCTTTATTTCAACGAGCAGCAATATGACAAGACCGTGGAGGTTCTCAAGCGCGGGCTGCGAGTCAATCCTGAGATGCCTTCTGCTTCTGCAATGATGGGGATGAGTTACTTTCAGTTAGGGGACAACGAGAAGGCTGAATCGGCTTTACGCGCTGCGATGCGCGGCAACCCCAACGATGACCAGGTAGAAATGACCTTGTGCCGTGTTCTTCTCAATGAAAGTAAACTGGATGAAGCCTCGACTTACCTGAATCGTTTTCTGGAACGCCATCCAAAGGATCAGAATGCCTGGTATCTTCTGGGTAAGACATATCTGCAGCTTTCAGAAGATGCGTTGAAGAAGATCAATGAAATCGATCCGGACTCTGTGGTTGCCCACGAAATCGCCGGAGAAATCGATGCCAGCATGCATAACTACGATCTGGCGTTGGTTGAGTACAAGAAAGCCATCGACAAGGCTCCGCATCAACCCGGCACGCACATGCACATGGGAGACGCTTACTGGAATATTGGCAAGTGGGAATCGGCGGAAACGGAATTCAAGAGCGAACTGGAAAACGATCCGAACAACTGCATGGCGCGTTGGAAGCTGGCGAATTCAATGCTCGAGGCGAACCAATCCGCCGATGAAGCGGTTAAGCAGTTGAACCAGTCGATCGAGCATTGTCCAACGCTGATGCAGGCGCATACCGATCGAGGACGCGCCCTGATCCGCCTTGAGAAGCAGAGCGAGGCATTGCCCGACCTGCTGATGGCCGAGAAGGACAGCCCCTCTGAGCCTACAATTCATTTCCTTCTGGCCAATGTGTATCGCTCGCAAGGCAAGGGAGCAGAAGCACTGCAGGAGATGCAGACTTATAGCCGGTTACAAAAGGAGGCGAGTGAAGCATTGGCCAGGCAAGCCAGCGACGCCACCAATCTCAAGAACACAGCACAGTAGGAAACATGCATGGCGGTTCCTTCTGCTGCTTCCTGCGCTGTGCAGTCTCGCCGTCGCGCAGGATCCAACGCCGGTGCGAGAGGCAGATGCGCAGTGTGCCCGTTGCCACGCAAAGATCTATGGCACCTATCTCTCGACGCCCATGGCCAACGCCAGCGGCCTGGCGATCGAGAACCTGAAGACAGTGCGATATCTTCATCGACCTTCCAACGTGACTTACAGTATCTCGACGGAGAAAGGTCAGGCGACACTGGTCGCGGACGATCCGCATTTGCCCGATGGACCTGTGACCCGGCCTTTAACTTATTTTCTTGGCTCCGGCCATTTGGGCGTGACCTATCTCTATTCCGTCAATGACTATATGTTTGAGTCCCCTGTCGCCTGGTACGCAGCGTCGGGGAGTTACGACATGAAGCCGGGCTTGGCGGATATGCGGGAGATGCCGCCTGCGATCCCGATCCAAAGCGCATGTCTGCGCTGCCATATGAGTTCGGTTCAGGCAAGTGTTGCAGGCGCAATGAATCGTTATCAAGGGCCGGCCTTCCTCCACACGGGCATTACGTGCGAATCGTGTCACGGAGATTCAATCAAACATACACGGAGCGGAGGCAAGGAGCGGATCGTGAATCCGATGCACCTGGATGCAGAGCGGCGGGATTCGGTCTGCATCAGCTGCCATCTGGAAGGCGATGTCTCCGTGGAGCATGCTGGCACGTCGGCATCGAGTTACCGGGCGGGCGCCTCCATCTCAACTTATCTGTCTTTCTATGTTCGCAGCAAGGCGGATCCGAACGCGCGCGGGGTGAGCGAGGTGGAGCAGCTGAGCCAAAGTACCTGCAAGCGCCGGAGCGGCGACGCGATGTCGTGTATGAGCTGCCACGATCCCCATTTCACTCCGGGGCCCGAGCAGCGCGTCGCCTTTTATCGGAAAAAGTGTCTTGCCTGCCATGCTCAACCGGCATTCGCCGCTGCGCATCATCCGGAGAACCAGGATTGCACAAGCTGCCACATGCCCCGCACGGGAGCCGAGAATATACCCCATGTCGCGTGGACGGATCATCGCATTCTGCGGTTACCCGCAGGCGCTACTTCCCCTCCGAACGCTTCGAGAACAAGCGAACTTGTCTCGATTTTTTCACCGAACGCAACCCAGCGAGATTTGGGCCTAGCGAACTACAAGCTTCTGTTGGATGGGGATCGGTCGTTTGAGAACCGGGCCTTCGAACAGCTCTCGGCGTTGCAGGATTCGATTGCCGACGACCAGGACGCGTTGGATGCTCTTGGTACGTTAAGAGCAGAGCGCGGAGATTTGGAAGGTGCGGAACAGGTGTTTCGGCGAGTCCTTGTGCTGGATCCGGTGGATTTGACGGCCTTGTCGAACCTGGGAATTCTGCTCGCCAAGCAGGGAAATCTCGCCGTTGCGACACAGCTGCTTCGCAAGGCGTTCGACAATAATAGCGATATTCCCGGGCTGGCCGTGGACTTGGCGCGGGTTGAATGTGCGGAGGGAGAGGGTGCGGCGGCTCGTGCCACCGTCCAGACGGCGCTCGTCTATAGTCCGGCCTTGGAAGAACTGCGCAAGCTCGGGGATGAGTTGAAGGGTGTAGCGAGCGGCTGCGCGATTTCAGGAAATGGAAAATGATTGCGGCGGAAAGATGAATTTTCGGAGGAAAATCGCGATCTTCGGATGGATTGTCGTCACTGCGGCAGCGCTCGGTCAGAGCCCATCCGATCCGTTGGGCCCAGCGCGTTCGCTTGCCGGGGCGGGGGCTTTCACGAAGGCGGAGGACTTGGTTCGCGTCTATCTCGGCAGCAATCCGGCTTCGGCTGATGCGCATTTCCTGCTTGGATATGTGCTTTTTCGCGAGCGGAAAGCGAAGGAGTCGCTCGCGGAGTTCACGGCGGGCGCAAAGTACAGGCATCCGAACGCGGATGAGCTGATGACGGTGGCGTCCGATTATGTATTACTGGGCGACTATGTCGACGCCGACAAGTGGTTTTCAGATGTGACCGCGGAACGTCCGGACGATCCTGAAGCGTGGTACCTGCTGGGGCGGACGGAATATAACGAGAGCGACTATCGAAAGGCGGTCCCGAGTTTTCAACGCGCATTGGCACTGCGTCCTCAGTACGTGGAGGCAGAAAACAACCTTGGTTTGTGCTGGGTAGCCCTCAATGAGAACGAAAAGGCGAAGGCCGCATTTCACGATGCCATTGCATGGCAGGGCGACCAACCGACAGATGCGCAGCCATTTCTAAATCTCGGCACACTGTTGGCGGATGCCAGCGAATTTAAGGATTCGATCCCTTACCTTACAAAGGCGCTTGCTCTATCGCCCGATAATCCCAGGGTCCACGAAGAGCTGGCGCACGTGTATGAGGCAACGAACGATTTGCCGAAGGCGCAAAGCGAGCTGGAACAGGCGATCGCGCAGGCTCCGAAGTCTTCGGCTCTTCATTTCAAGCTGGCACGCGTCTATCGTCGCGAAGGGCTGCAAGATCGGGCGAAGCGGGAATTGGAATTGTGCGAGAAGCTGAACGGGACTCAATCCTCGGTGGATACGCCCAACCCGCCGAAGTGACCTGGAGTGGGTGAAGCTGCCTGTTCGGGTCGAAACTGCGTCCAGGCCGCTAGTTCCCGGGTTCGGGGATAGCTACCCATCAGGCGATGGGGGGCGTGCAGCCGCAAGAATGGCGTTGAATGAGGCGCGTCTGCAGTTTGATTTGCGTCGGCTGTTTTGGAATGCGCGCCGCGCCGCCTTTTCGATCTTCCAGCAGCTGGTCGAACAGGATCTCCGCTGCTCGGCGTCCGATCTCTTCCACTGGCTGCTGAATGACGCTGATCGACGGGCGCACGGTTGATGCGAGCTCGAAGTCATCGAATCCCAGCAAAGCGATGGATTGCGGAACCGAAACATTCAGCGCCTGCAGTACCTCGATCGCGAAGATGGTGGTCTTGTTCTTGGTGGCAAAGATCGCGTCTGGAGGGTTGGGGCTGTCGAGCAAACTCTTGATCGCGTATTCGGCGGATTTGTAGTCCTTCACCGTAGTGTCGAAGATGCAGGGGAGGCGGGCCGTTTCGACAGCTTTGCGGTAGCCGCGCATCCGCTCGCGAATGGTATAGAGGGTACTTTCGCCGGTGAGGCACACGATCCGCTTATAGCCGTGATCGATGAGATGCTGGGTACCGGTAATCGCGCCCTTGAAGTTGTCGCATACGACGCAGACTACCGAGGGATCGGGAACCGGACGGTCGATGGCCACGACGGGTACGGTCACGCGGTCCAGTACATTCTGCAGCATCTGGCCCTGAGAGTTGGCAGGGACAATGAGCAGGCCATCGGTACGATGTCGAATGAGAACATCGAGATTCTCAATCTCGGCGCGGGGATCGTTGGACGTGGTCACGACGATCATCAGGGAATCGTTGGCGCGCGCGACAGCCTGCGCAGCCTCGGCGCAATTGGAAAAGAATGGGTCGGCGATGCTGGGAATGATCAGCCCGATGGTTTTGGTGCGATGACCTTTCAGGGTGCGCGCGGCCTGGTTGGGCGTGTAGCCCAATGACTCGATGACGCGGCGCACGTGTTCCAATGTGTCCGGGCTGACGCGATAGCCGCCATTGATGACCCGGGATACGGTGGTGGTGCCGACGCCGGCTTTCCGAGCAACCTGGCTTAAGGTTGGGTGCGAACTCTTCTTCATTCGATACCGGGATTGGACGAGGATTGAACGGCACATCAAGTCTATGCGCTCCAGCGCGCATATAGGAACAGGCGATTCCGGGTGTTTCGTGCGAGGGGACAAAAAGGGGTTCTTGGGCGTCTCAGAACTCGAGGAAACGGCACTCGGAAGGGCACGCATCTGTCGTGCGGGTCTCTGGCGAGGAACTTTCCGGCGGCCAGGTCGTCTAATTTAAAAAGTTGAACCGATTTGCTTCCTCGGGTGTATTTACAATAGTGGTAGCGATTCCACCCCACACTCGCTTCGACCTATTCTCGGACGCAGACAGAGTCATCGCGGGACGAGGGATGGAGATTCGAATGTGAAGGGGCGGCATTCAGCAGCGCTGCAGTTTCGCGGGGTCGGCCGCGAACTGAGGTGACCTTGGAAACAAAGCGGCTCATGACAATTGGCGTTGATCTAGGCGGAACAAGCCTGAGGATCGGGGCATACGCACAGGGCGATGGCTTGCTGGAATCGATTGCGCTTCCGACTCGCCTCAGTGCCGGACCGCGTGCGGTCGTCGACGACATGTGTGCGGCGATTGAGGAGCTGGTCGAACGCCGTGCGCAGGATCGCGAGATTGTCGGGGTGGGCGTGGGATCCCCTGGACCGCTTGAGCTGCCGGCAGGGCGCCTGCATCATCCGCCCAATCTTCCGGGCTGGGACGGCTTTCATCTGCTTGCGGAAATCAGGAGCCGCCTCGATTTGCCCGTGTCCCTCGAGAGCGACGCAAACGCGGCGGCCCTTGCGGAATACGCGCTTGGCCTGGGAAAGCTGCTTGGAGTGAAGTCGCTTTGCATGCTGACCCTGGGCACCGGAGTCGGCAACGGGATCATTCTGGATGGAAAGCTTTGGCACGGAGCTGCGGGCATGGGTGGAGAGGCCGGGCACCTGACGATCGATCCTGACGGCTCCGAATGCGGGTGCGGCAACCACGGCTGCCTCGAAGCGTGTGCTTCTGCGACGGCGTTGATGAATGCCGCGGAGCGGCGCATTGCAACTGGTAAAGCAAGAGGGCTTGCGGCGTTGCGGGACGGGCGAGCGAATCTTACCGCTCTGGAACTGGCCGAAGCCGCGCGTAAGGGAGATCCCGATGCACAGGGGATCTTCGCTGAAACGGGACGGTCGCTTGGCATCGGCTTGGCGGGCCTGATCAACATTCTCAACTTGCCGCTCTATGTTGTCGGGGGAGGCGTTGCGGATTCCTGGGATTTGCTTTCTCCGTCGATGTTCGAAGAACTGGAACGGCGCAGTTATGTCTATGCGCTGACCGCGCCGGGAAGACCTGCCTCCAGCGGCATGCCCTGCGGCGGGACGCAAGTGCGTCCGGCAAAGCTTGGGCCGGAGGCAGGTTTGCTGGGTGCTTGCATCCTTCCCCTGTACCTTGCGAATTCCATGTTCGTTTCGGCCTGATCGCACAGAGAAATTCATCGATGACCCGCGTGGAGGGGATCTGTACCGACGCCGTGCACGCATGCGTCGACGCGGATCGCGCGGCGTTTCCCGCTAGGACTTCAACTGCGGAAATGCGGTAATTCTCAGCTTTGCGGCGGCATACGGGACAAGGGTTACTGTCGCATCTGCCTCCTCGCTTACCACCGGACTTTGCGGCAGGGGATTCGCCGCTCCATCTTCTGCACGCCAATCCGGAAGCTGCCGAACTTTCGCGATCAAATGGACGGGAGTGGATCGAAGAGCGAACGGATTGCCCTGAAGCGGCGATTCGGTCATCGCAATCGAAGCCTCAGGCCGGACCTGGTCTATGTTCAAAGCGAAATTCCAAGGTCGAGTGGGAAAGACTTGCCAGTCCGCGGATCCAAGTCCATGCTCACGAAGCTTTACCCAGTCCTCGCCGATGGTGTAGGAGAAAACAAGTGGTCCTCGTTCGAGGGCAATCGAATTGTGAAACCAGCGCGAAGTGCGAACGTGCATTGGAAAGCGCATCTGGACGCGATCGCCGGGACGCCAGGTGCGATGGATGCGAGCGAACGAACCTGCCGCCGGCTCGATCGGGTTTTCGGCGTTGACCTGGATCGAGGTTCCCGAAGCCCATTCAGGGATGCGGAGGTGCAGAGGGAATTCAACCGGATGGACTGGCGAAACGCTGAATCGCACGGAGCCTCGAAACGGATACTCCGTTTCTTCGACGATGCGCACTTCAACATTCTTTACAAGCGTGCGAACTTCGCACGGAGCGTAGAGTGCGGCCACGAGACCGTCTTCGTCCTCGTGGGCAGGTGTTCCGGATGCCATCCAGAGACTGTTGGTGAACTTCGGCCATCCCTGATGGTAGTTGGCTGTACAGCATCCAAAATTCGGCGCCAGGCCAAACAGGTTTGATTCCGGCCCATCGCTTACCCAGGGCTTTCGGTGGAGACTGCACTCTACCTGATTTGGCTCCTGATTGTATTGATGCGCCCACATATCGTCCGTAATCGCGCCGGGCAGAGCGTTGTAGGCGAGCTTCTCTAACCGATCGGCGAGAGCGACGTTTCCGGTGATAGCCAGAGATCGTTCCAAGGAAAATAGGTACTCGACCACGGTGCACAACTCCGAGCCTTGCGACGGGTCCTGACCTGACAGATGTTCGTCGCAGGAGAACATCCCGTTCGGCAAACCGTGATAGCGATTCAGTTCGCCGATCATCTGGAGGGTGGCGTTGCGGTCCTCCGTCGAGCCTGAAATCTGCGACCACACGGCGCCGCACTTGATCGCTTGTCCATTGTTGACTCCGTGCGTGGCCAACGCCAGATCGGCGAGTCCCTGCCCCTGCGAGAGTTTCAGTTCGTCGGCAGTTACCTTTTCCTTGTAGCGGAAGTCTGCGAATTCGCCGATCCAGTCGTAGCCCTGCTTGCGCAGCAACTGCGCGAGGTTGAGCAGATACGCGGAGCCGGTGCGGTTGTAGAGCCAGAGGATGCTGATCAATTCGTCCTGCCACCTGAACTTTGCCCAGTCGCGTAAAGGCCGCTTCGGTAATTCGTCGAGCTGGTAGCGGAAGTACCGATCCATCAAGGGCATTACGCGGGGGTCGCCGGTCAGCTCTTGATATTGCGTGAGGGCCTTCAGCATGACAATGCGCGGCCACCAGTCATCGTTTTTCGGTGGCCCAAACATTCCATTCGCCTGGGCCCGCGATAACGTCCAGTCGATGAATGTCAGTGCGAGTGCCTTGAGCCGTGTGTCGTCCAGCAGGTAAGCAAGAGGAAGCAGGCCATCCAGATAGTAGGGACCGCGTTCCCAGGATTCTCCACTGCCGCCGAGCCAGCCGCTGTTCGGTCCAACATCGGGCCAGATCTCTGTCAAGTGTCCGCTCAGCCCATTTGCCTGGATCCGCAATTGATTGAGGAGCCAACCGCGCGGCCGAATTGATCCCAGCGGCAGCGCATAGAAAGCGGCCGGCAGGAGCGGCTGCCGGTCTTTGACGACGCGACTCATCGGGCGGGTTGACGCGTTTTCTGCTGTTGCGAGGTTTCGAAAGAGGCTCGGAAGTCCCAGTCGAGCGCCGCACAGGCCCAATCCGCGCATCAATTGACGACGCGTGGGGCGAGCGAAGAGCAACGAGTTCGAGATCTCGAATTGCATGATTACCGTTCGGTGCGGCCCAGCATAACCGAGATGCTGGGCGGAAACTGCCACCACACCTTCGTCGTTGGATCGGAGCCGTCTAGGGCAAGGCGGATCGCGAGCCGATTCGGATGGACCTTGAGTTGTGGCATAAGCTGACCAAGGCAGTTTAACCGAAGGCTGCAACTCGAGGCGATCGCCGCTGCTTGTGCTTATTGGTCCTTGGTCGAGACGTGGAGAAGAACGCGCACTCGTCTGTAAGGTAGCTTGTTTGCCGGTTCCGCAGGAAAAGCTAACTGAGTGTGGTTTGGAGTGACAGAGGTGAGCACGGCTCCCACAGCATTTGTCATTGGCCACGCGCTTTCAAGCTGCAGGTGTGACGCCCTTACGGTTGGCACGTCCGCGTCGAGGGTGAAGCGTCCCTGATCCAGGTGAACGTCGACAATGTGAATTCCGGTGTTTGGATCTCCCAGCCGCGGGTGAGGAGAGTTGGTGATCACGCTAATGCCGCCCGCAAAGCCGATCGCGAGGGTCGACGTGCCGTGCGGCACCTTTATTTCGACATTGGCCGTTGTCTCTTGCGGATCGTGAATGATTTTTCCTGTGGCGGGACGCCCATCGAACTGCGTCTGAAGCAGCTGGGCGCCGAGGGGCAACTCAGGAGTGAACTGGAGCGAAAATGCATCTCCTTCATTTTCGATCTTCAACACGATCTCATCGTTTGATCGGTGCAGTGCCAGCGATACCAATCCGCCTGGCAAGCGGATGTGCTCGACAGAGACGTCACTCCAATCGGCAGGAACGCGCGGCGCAAACACAATCTGGTTCGTTGTTGCGTCGATCTCAAGCCCCAAGAGTCCCTGAAACGTCGCGGTGAGGAATCCTGCCGACGACCATGTCTGTTCCGGCACCGACTCCATTTGAGGGTGGTAAAAGTCACCGGCCAGCACCTCGTGCATATGCCCCATCGAGTCCAGGGAGGCGAGAGGAACCAGCGCGCGCCATACGCTGAGCGCAACGGTTGGACGGTGTTCTGACCAGAATGTGGTTGCCACAGCAGCCGCGCTCACCGGCCACACGCTCCCCTTCGCATACGATTGGGGGTCGTAGCCGGCGGAGCCTGCGGCGATGCTACGCGTGCCCCAGTCTGTTTGGAAGGAAGCGGAAGCCAGCTCATCGAGAACGGAATTGCGCTGGGTCGCGTCGAAGAGGCGCATACGAATCGCCTGGCTTGGCTCGCTGCGACGCTCGAGCATCGGCCGGCCCGCTGCATCATGACCGCTGATCCAGAACGACTGCTGGGCATCCCAGTAGCGCTGCGGGATCGCGCTCCGCGCCGATTGCGCAGCTTTCGCGGATTCGTCTGCAACTTCCGCATGGCCGGTCCACTGCGCGAGGGCTGTCATTGCTTCGGCAGCGGCAATCCAACTTGTCGAAAGGCCGAGGTCGTCCGTCATTCTGTCCTGCTCGTTGCCGCCTTCCTTGTCGCTGGGGATACGTGGCAGCGCGGTCGCTGGATCAATGAGTGCGCGACAGTAGCGGTAGGCAGCTTGAATCTCGTCCCAGTGGGTGCGCGCGAATGCGATGTCTCCCGTGGATTGCACGTAATGGGCCGCCGTTTCAAGGAACTGGAAAGTGATGTCAACGTGGACGAACATGTAGGGGTATTTGCCCGCCCAGTCAATAAATCCGGCGCTTTGGGAGAGTTCGTGCCAGATCATCCCTGTCTTTTTGTCCTGGTAGCGGAGGATAAATTCCAGTTCGTCGCGTGCGTAGTCGCGATCGCCGTCGCTCAGCGCGGCCTCTGCCGCAACAAGACCGTCGCCCGCGAAAAACCAGTCATATTGAGGTCTTCGCACGGGACGCGTCGGCCCATATCCGCCGACAAACCCGCATCCCAGCTGCTCATTGCACACCCAAGCCTGGTCGAGGGCGATCTCGGCATCTGCAATCGCCCGATTTACTTCTTCGTCTGGTGTCTTTACCCGCAGAATTTTCTTTTGCAGTTCTGCGAGATGTGCGCTCGCGTCGGAGCCGATGCGATCGCGATTGCCTATCAAATCACGAAGAGGGGTTTCTGGATCCCTGGTGTGCGGAACATTGAGCACTACGTATACGCTGGCATTTCCGGTGGCGTTCGGACGCAGTGTTAAGCCAAGCTCGGCGGATTCCGAGTTTTGGGTTGTCTGATTCGAGATCGCGTCGTGCGCTGCTATTTCGCTGGATGCGATGGTTGCCGTGATCCCATGAAGAGGTTCACGAAGTACAAATCCTGGAAGCGATTCGTTCCACTCGGCACTTTGGCCGCCCAATGCGGCGGGCCACATCAGGTTCAGGACCGGCGTTGCGTGGACGAGAATTTCGATCGGAACCGCACTGTCGACGGAGTAAGAAATCACCGCGGCTGGTTTATCGAGGGGCACCATCAGTTTTTCGCGCGCGACGAAGTCCGGTCCGATGTAGATGCGCGTGATCGCGTCAGGCTCATAGGTGACGCGACTGAGAATCGCTTTGCCGTCGAGGGCGGCGGTTGCTCCCGGGTGCTTGAACTCAACGCGGTAACTACGCAAGATTTGGAAGGGGTAGATCCATACTTCAAGTGTGTCAGAGGAGTAGCCGTCGATGAGAGCGCGTCTCCCATGGGCGGCGAAGAAATGCTCTCCGGTTACAGCGTCGGATGTCGGCATCGCGGCGCCGTCCGACGCATCGTTTCCAATCGCAGTCTGGGCGCTTCCCTGGAGGCCAAGCAGGCCGAGGCAAACTGCGACTATGAGACTTCGGAAGCCTGACGATTTGCCAAAGGCCACGCAGCTTTGGGTGATGAAGACTTTCAACGAATCTCCGGAGATCCTCTAGAAGACTTACCGATTGATGGTAAATCTCCCCGGAGCTGCCGATCGATCCAATGAACGGCAATGGAAGTTGAGAAGGCTTTTATTGCGGGGGAGCGTGCCCGATGAATTTGTCGGCCCACTGGATGAAGTACTTCATGTTGGGCGCGTCGGTGTGGCCGCCGTCGTGCTGCCGCCACGCAAGTTGTCCATCCAGATGGCCCTCGTTGACGGGGGGCATTTTCGCTGTGCGATAGTCGCCTTCGACGTCGAGGCCCTTGGCTCCGAGCAGCGTAAACACGCGACTCGCATCGACGGTGGCCGTGAAGCTTCCCTCATGATCGAGCCATTTCGAATCACCCTTTGCAGGGATGCCGTAGCTGATGAAAGTGAGCCGTGGCGCGCACAGCGCGATCAACTCATTCGAGTCGACGGGAATATCGCCCGGAGTCTTGCTTCCGAAGGAAGCGTCGGAGGCGCCGTACTTCATGAAATTGCCGGCCATCCAGTAATATTCGCCGTCCGTCAGGTTTTCGACAGCTTCTCCCCAGTTGCGACGCAGCGGAGTGGCGCCGCCTTTGCCCGAAGAGCCGACGAGGACCATGGCAAACCGCGGATCGAAAGCCATGGTGACGAGGGCAGCCTTGCCATAGCGCGAGACGCCTTCGATGCCCACGTGCTTCGCATCGACAGAGGGATCGGTTTCGAGATAGTCGAGGCCACGACCAGCGCCCCAAGCCCAGGCGCGCAAGGCGCCCCAATCTTCGGGTTTGCGTGGTTGACCTTTGTTGACCAGTCCGATGATGCCGCGCGTGATGCCCGCACCATCATCCGCCTGAACGCTCGCCGGGTCGAGCATCACGAATCCCCAGCCGGCCGCGATGAGCTGCCATGTGTTGGGGAGATCGCCGTCCTCATTTAACTGAGGAAACTGGAACGGCGTAGCTTTCACCGGCTGCCATGCTGGATGCTGGGCAAACACCTCTTTGAGTGCAGGGTCCTGCTGGATCAACAACGCTTTCCAGGCTGTGTTGAGGCGATCGAGGTCATCGCCGGAAGGCTCGTTAGGAGCGGGAAAGCCGGCGCGGCCAAACATCATCAAGACAGGGACTGGCTTCTTGGCATTCGCAGGTGTCACGAGTGTCATGTGAATCTTGACTTTGATCGCGGGATAGGACGCATTGTCCACTTCGCCGATGATGTCTTTGGCGATGACCGGGGTGAAGCCGACCATTTCGTGATCGACGACGGTCACTGTCCATGTCACCTTGGGGACGTTGCCCGGGATTCTGCCGTAGACATACTTCTCATACATCTCCACGATTTCAGGTCGACGCTTGTCCCACCACATTTGCGGCGTTGTCAACTTCTGTCCGTCGTTCATCGTGAGGGGGTCGGGAAGGTTCGGAAAGGGATTTGCTTTTTCAGCGTCATAATTGGCATGATTCGGCGCCTTCTCATTGCCGCTGGGTCCGGGACGCAGCGCCTTGATGCCGAGCTGATCCATCATGTTCTGGTGATCCTGATCGGCAGTGAATGTGGTGGGCGGCACTGAGCTCTGGGCGAGAGCGGCAGCAGGACTGGCCCAGGGCAGTGCGAGGCACAAACCGACAGACGACGTAGCGATGAAGTGACGCACGCGAACCCTCCGGATGATATTCTTGCTCCGCTCTAAAAAGCGATTTACTGCGGGCAAACATGGTAAACCTTTGCCTATGAAACAGGCACGAAAATTCATCGCGTTTTTGGGGCTAGTGGTCATCGCCGGCGGCCTGTCGGCGCAAGCTCCCGCGAACACGGCGGCAAGGTCGCAAGTCTGGGTGGCGAGCTGGGGAGCGTCGCAACAAATTCCCGAACCGCAAAATGCTTTGCCGCAGAATGATCTGCGCGATGCAACGGTGCGTCAGATCTTTCATTTATCCGTGGGGGGAAGCGCGGTGCGCGTCCACGTTTCCAACGCGTTTGGGACGGAGGCATTGCGCTTCGACTCGGTCCACGTAGCGCGTCCGATCTCGGCGGTTGTTTCGGAAATTGATCCGGCGACCGACAAACCGCTGACGTTTGAAGGCAGAGGAGAGGTTACCGTGCCGCCGGGAGCGGAGTACATTTCCGATCCGCTGACTTATCCGATCACTGCGCTCAGCGATCTTGCAGTCACCTTTCATCTAGCCGCGCCGCCGACCCGCGAAACCGGCCATCCCGGATCGCGGGCGACTTCTTATTATGTCCATGGAGATTTTGTTGCTGTGGCAAGATGGATTGATCCACAACCCGTCGATCACTGGTACAACATTTCCGCAATCGACGTGCTGAGCGCGCCAGGGGCGGCGTCGGTCGTTGTGCTGGGTGATTCGATAACCGATGGGCACGGCGCAACGACGAACGGCAACGATCGCTGGACGGATGTTCTGGCTGCGCGTCTGCAGGGCTCACGGAAAACGCAGGCCATTGGCGTATCGAACCAGGGGATCGGCGGCAATCATCTTTTGACGGACGGTCTCGGGCCGAACGCACTGTCGCGCTTCGACCGCGATGTGCTGGCGCCTGCCGCCGTTCGCTGGGTAATTGTCTTTGAGGGCGTGAACGATCTGGGCGGGCTGGCGCGGACAGGCGAAGTATCGCAGGAAGAACATGTGGCTCTGGTGGCGCGCGTGCTGGCCGCCTATCAGCAGATGATTGAACGCGCTCATGCGCATGGGTTGCTTGTGTTTGGTGCGACGATCACGCCGTATGTTGGTTCGGATTATTATCATCCGGGACTGCTGAGCGAAGCTGATCGGCAAAAGGTCAACCAATGGATTCGGGTCGATGGACACTTCGATGCAATGATTGACTTCGATTCTGTCGTGCGCGATCCTCAACATCCGGATCATTTGTTGCCTGCCTACGATTGCGGCGATCATTTGCATCCATCGCCTGCCGGTTATCGGGCAATGGGCGAATCCATCCCTCTGAGCGTATTCAGTCGCTGACGATTGTTGAAATTCTCATCTCAAATCAATGCGACGGCGGATCTTCGACGGTTCGCAGCAAGTCGACAATTTTTGGTGCGGCGATGCGGCTATAGTCCGGGGAAAGCAAGCCGAAGGTCTCGACCGAATCGTACTTTCGTCCGACGCCACTGGACTGGGCGCCGTTGAGCGGCCAATAACTCCACGACAGGCGATTGTCTTCCTGAAGCAAACGGAGGAAGAGCCGGAACCAATCAGAATTTGGGCCGCAATCGAGACTCTGGCAGGTTCCAAATTCGCCGACCCAGAGAGGAACGGCGGGATCGGCATGCAGGAGAAATCCGGCGCGGGCCTCATATGCCTGCTTGAGTTCTTCGTAGCTGGAGAACGGATGGCGGGGGTCGTAGTAAGCATGGGGCGAATAGACAAGCCGGTGCGGTACGGGCAATGCAACGGGCAATTTGTCGAATCCTGAGAAGTCGGTCGAATAGTGCGGGCTCTCCACGAAAATGAGCAGGTGCGGATTGGCGCTGAGGACAGATTTTCCTCCGCGCTCGGCCGCTGCGTGCCAGTCATGCTTTGGATCCTCTCCGCCCCATGCTGCGCCATTCCGCAACTCGTTGCGCAGATCGGCGCCGATCACCCATGGCTGGCTTTGGTAGCGATGCGCGATGCGGTTCCAGTCCGCGAGCCAGTGAGCCTCGGGATATGCGTCGTTGTACCAGAGCCCATTGCCGTCGGTTTCGCTGCAGCACCAGTCCGCACGGCTCACATGGTTATCGAGGATGATCATGATGTGCGCCTGCGCAAGAGCCGCGATCACGGCGTCCATGACTTGCATGGCGCGCTTACCTTTGAACTGCGGATTGGCCGCGACGGCATAGCCGGGAACGACAGGGTTCCGCTCGAGCGTCTCGTTCGCCCAGGGAAGGCGCACTGAGTTCACACCAAGTTGACGAATTTGTTCGACGATCTGGGCGAGAGGCGCATGATCCAGGCCCCCGGCGACGTATTCTTTTTCATCGAAGCCGTACCAATTGACCGAAGTGAGCCGAACCGGACGATTGGCTGCGTCGAGAATGCGGACACCCTCGGTATGGAGGGGCGGCGCGATTTCTGTCTGCTGGCACCGTGCCGAAAGCGTGCACCAAGAAAGGCAAACGGAGAGGAACATCGCAAATCTTATGAAGGCCGGCATTCTCATTCGAGAAAGTATAGGTCTCGCGCATGCGCTCACGATAGGGCGCATGGCTCGCGCGGGCTCCTGGGCGGCTTCAATGCGCGTTGGGAATTACAAGAGATGACTCTTGAACGATTCGACTCCGCTTCGGTCGGGTAGACCGATCGGTGCAGCGGTTGAGGATCTCAGCTCTCGACAGGCTCCATGTCTACGGCGACTTCGAGCGTATGGGCGCCGCCGCCGAGGATCAGACCGCGCACTGGGCTAACATCGCCGTAGTCCCGGCCCCATGCCAGTGTAACGTGGCCGTCGGAGGGCGCGACGTTGTTCGTCGGATCTACATCGAGCCAACCTCTTCCCCTGCAGTACGCAGACACCCAGGCGTGCGACGCATCCGCGCCTACGAGTCTTTGCTTACCTGGCGGGGGATAGGTGCGAAGGTAACCGCTCACATAACGAGCCGGCACATTAATCGATCGCAGGCAGGCGATCTCGATGTGCGCGAAGTCCTGACAAACGCCGTGGCGCTTCTTGAAGACCTCTTCGACCGTTGTGCGAACCGTCGTCACACTTGAATCGAATCGGAAATCATCGTGGATCCGTGTATTGAGCTCAAAGAGAGCCTCGGCCATCGCTCTCCCGGGAGTGAACGACTCAAGAGCGTACTTCGCAAACTCGGGACGGCGACGGATCCTCGGCGATTCAAACTGGAACTGGTGTGCCTCCAGATCTCCGGGAGTGCAATCGCCGGCCTGAGTTTGCGCGCATTCTTCCCACGGACAAGAGGGGTCAGCGCTCCAGGCGGAACTGGCGCCGATTGCCACCTTGCTCTTGGCCTCCACGACAAGATTTCGGTGCGGCTGCTGCACGGTAAAGAAAAAAAGATGATTCCCAAAATAATCGACACGCTCGGTCAGTGTTTTTGGCGTGGGATGCACATGGAATTCAATTTGCAACAATGTATTTTCAGGAAAGGACCGCGGCTTGAGGCAGGCGACATGTTCTCCCACAGAAACCTGGTACTTATATTTATAAGTTGTCTTATGGCTGATGTTATAGATCATTGGTTCGAGTTATTCTCCGACGATGACCAACTGGGTGCGTACGTGGCTGAAATACCTACTAGACAATTCACTCGACCATGTCGGTAACATGGACTCGAGACTCAGAAGGTATTTCTCCATCCGGCTATAGGCATTTTGCTTGTTTGGGTCTTTGAGATCAATTGCCCGCAGCGAATTAATTGCGGCTCGTATTGTCTGTAAGTCCACAGGAAGATGACGGGGAAGCTTCTCGTACAGCTCCGCGAGGTGTTCGAGTTGAAAGTCCAGCGACCGGGGATTGCTCCCGTCGGCCATCAAGACGTCGAGCACCGCAAGGGGCTGGAGGGTTGTGTAGTATCTCGAGCGATAGGTCATGGAACTGTCCGCCACTTCGAGCAAACGCTCGAGGAAAGACCATTCTTCGAGGGGAAGCGGCCGAGAGATTTCGCGCAGTTGGCGGGTGAGGTAGATCGCGCGCTCCAAGCGACGGCCGATGCTCATAAAGAGCCAGCCGGTGCCGCGATTGATATTTTCTCTCTCCATGCCCGCAAACGCCGATAGGAGCTGCAGACAGGCGGTAAGCATTGCCGGATAGTCGCGGAGCGGTGCGCCTGAGGCTGGTTGCATTGCATTGCGCAACTGGCCAATGAGCAGCATCATGTCGGCGGACAACCTGCCCCGCACACTGCCACCGATCCTCGACACCTCGGCAAGCGTGTGGGGCAGGCTGCCGGTTTTCCTAACGTCGGTCAACATGGAGAGGAGGTCTTTCTCCAGCGCCGCAAAGGTAGATAGTTTGCGTTTGGCGTTTTGAGCTCCGCCATAGCGCGGCCAGAGGCAGCCCTGGAGCCGCACGAGGCTGGCCAGGTCCAATTCTTCGCCGCGGTCGACACCGGGGATCATCGAGCGGAGAATGCGGGCGACATTCTCTGCTCTCTCGACATAGCGTCCGAGCCAAAAGGTGTTATCTGCCACGCTGCTTGGCACGGCGCGCGAGATACGCTGGAGCTCGATGGGTTCATCGCGCGGTCTCAGCAGGCTGAAGGTGTCCACGGGGCTCTCAGAAAGAATCCAAACGTCCTTGCTGTGGCCGCCTTTCTGCATTGAAACGACCGAACCACCGGGGCCGGCGACGCGCGCCAAACCACCAGGGATTGCTACCCACCCATGACCGGTATTTACGACATAGGTGCGCAGTACGACGCTCCGGGAATCAAGACCTCTGTTCTCCCAGACGGGAGCTGTGGAGAGGGCAACCTGCTCCTGGGCCACGTATTCGTATGGGCGCGCCTGCAGGCGCTCGGTCACTCTTTTTTTCTCTTCAAGTGGCAGCTCGGACCCAAATATCGGCTCCATGCCTTGCGAAGGAAAGGCAGGCTTCACCACCACCGATTCCAGGTTTTCGAGGACCCATCGAAGCGCATCCTGCTGGCCGCACCACCAGGTGGCAACAGAAGGAAGTTTGAGGCTCTCCCCCAGGAGGCGTCGCGCCAGGCCCGGCAGGAAGGGCATAATTGCTGCCGACTCGATGACTCCACTGCCGAGGGCGTTGGCCACTTTGACGTTGCCCGCAACGATTGCGTCGACCAGACCCGAGACGCCGAGCAGGGAGTCGCTACGCAACTCGAGGGGGTCGCAAAAGCTGTCGTCCACGCGCCGCAGGATGACATCCACACGCTCTAACTGCTCAATGGTCTTGAGGTAGACCCGCCTGTCGCGCACGGTGAGATCTCTTCCTTCAACCAAAGTAAACCCGAGATATTTAGCCAGATAAGAATGCTCAAAATAGGTTTCGTTATTCGGTCCGGGTGTGAGCAAGACGATGCGTGGATTGTCACGGCCTGCGAGGCTTGCCAGAGCGTCGCGCTGGGCTCGGAAGAAAGGTGCCAGGCGCAGCACATTCGAGGCGCGGAAGAGTTCCGGCAATAGATCGGAGACGATGGTTCGATTCTCAAGGGCGTAACCGCTGCCGGAAGGGGCCTGGGTGCGATCGGAGAGGACCCACCAACTGCCGTCTGGAGAGCGCGCAAGGTCGACTGCAAGCATATGAAGGTAGCTGTGCGCAGGCGCAGCAACTCCGACCATGGGGCGAAGAAATGCGGGGTTGGCATAGAGCAGTGCTGCGGGAAATCCACCCTGGCGGAGCAGGTTCTGCGGTCCGTAGAGGTCTTCGAGCAACAAGTTCAGCAAGCGGGCTCGCTGGATCACGCCGGCCTCAATAAATTTCCACTCGGCGGCTGGAATGACGAGGGGGACGATATCGATGCGCCACGGGCGGTTGGCGCCGAGAGGATCGCCGTAGATGTTATAGGTGATTCCATTTTCTCGAATGCGGCGTTCGGCGCCCGCCCATCTTCGCTCCAGTTCGTCGGGGCCGATCGCCTGTAAACCTTCCATCAAGGGGGCCCAGTGCGGACGAAAGGCGACCCCATCGCTCGACGACTCCTCGTAGACAGCGCCGTATCGAAGAGCGGATTGATAGAGATCAAACATCAGGGTTCAAGCCCTTTCGCAGCGAGAGACGCCGATTCGATGGACGAGGGCCAGCGCAAATCGAGGGTCATTGGAAAGATCCGGTTCCTCTCCTCTTGGGGGGGCAGTGCCGGACCGGGCGGCGGCGGAGAAACAACAAAACGCTGCACTCTGCGCTCCCTGGCTTCGCCGGCATGGGCCGGCCTTGTTGCGTAAACCCCGCCTTCGGGTGGACCGCTGTGGTAAATGCAGCGCCCCATGGTCTGGCTATTCCAAGTATCGATGAGGTCAAAGGTAAGTGGTGTGTGCACTGGAACGGTCGGATGCAAGGCCGCAGAAAGCATGCGCGCGCGGTAGCGAATTCCGGCGACCGCCTCTCCAGGCTCATCGATTGCATGCAGCGGCACCTTTCTGCCATTGCAGGCGACGACATAACGCGATTCTCCTGTGAGTCCACTCAGTTTTATCTGCAGCCTCTCCAGGCTGGAGTCGACGGTGCGCACCGTACCGGCAGACGTCGCTTCTTCCGCGAGTACATTCCAGGGCTCAAGAGCGGTGCGCAGTTCCAGCTCGACTCCGCCGACCGCGATGGATCCGATCTTCGTGAAGCGGAATTCGAAGTGAGGGGAGAACCACTTGTAATCGAAGTTGTAACCCGCTTTGCGCAAACATTGGAGCACCTGCTCAAAGTCGCGCTTCACGAAATGCGGCAACATGAAGCGATCGTGGAGAGTTGTTCCCCATCGAACCAGTTCGGATGGATCGGGCTGCTTCCAGAACCAGCAAACGAGGGCACGGATCAGCAGCATTTCGAGCAGTCCCATGCGAAAGTGCGGGGCCATTTCGAAAGCGCGCAATTCCAACAGGCCGAGGCGCGCACCGGAGCCTTCGGGTGGAAAGAGCTTATCGATGCAGAACTCTGCGCGATGGGTATTTCCCGTGATGTCGACGAGCAGATTGCGGAACAGGCCGTCAAGAATCCATGGAGGGCAGTCGTGCGGAGGCAATTGACTGAAGGAGACCTCCAACTCGTAAAGCGCATCGGCGCGGCCTTCATCCACACGCGGGCATTGGCTGGTGGGTCCGACATACATGCCGGAGAAAAGGTAGGACAAGGAAGGATGACTTTGCCAGAAGGCAACCATGCTGCGCAGCAGGTCGGGCCGGCGCAGGATGGGGCTATCCGCAACGGTGGGTCCGCCGAGGACGATGTGACTGCCTCCGCCGGTTGCAAGGTGCGTACCGTCGAAAGCAAATTTCTCGGCAGTCAGACGATTGCTTTGCGCTGCTTCATCGAGTACCTGGTTGGTCTTTTCCAGTTCGTCCCAGTTGCTCATGGGAGGAAGATTGACTTCGAGAACCCCAGGGTCCGGGGTGAGGCTGAACGCGCTCAAACGAGGATCACTGGGCGGCGGATAGCCCTCGAGGCACGCCGACTTTTGCAGGTGGGCGCATGTCTCTTCGACCGCGGCGATCAGATCGAGGTAATCCGCCGCAACCGGGACATAAGGAAGGAATACATGTAAACGCCCCTCTCGAGCCTGCACGCACAGCGCGGGCCGGATGAGTTCTTTAGCGGTTTCAGCCTTGCTTGAAAGAGGTGGGAGTGGATCAGGAGAAGGTTCAATCTGAAACAACGCGTGCTTTCGCGCCGGACACGCGGGGAGCTTGACGCGGTCGGCGAAGGGCGCACTCTCAAATTCGTAAACGAGTTCATCGGGCGCGACCCACGGCATATCCGCGACCTGGATGCGATAGCCGATGGGTGAGTCGCCCTGGGTGAGGATGAGTTTTTCGGGACGCGGGAACCAGAGCTGGCTGGACCAGGCCAATTGCCCATTCGGCTGCCGGCGGCGCAAGGGCAGGATGTAGCCCGCCGGTTCTGTCGCAGCATCGACGGGATTCGTCGCGGGCAGAATGTTCTCCGGGCTTACTTGCAAACGGCGGCAGAGCGCCTGCAGAAAGGCCAGAGCATCCGCGGCGATGTTCTCTTCGCCAGGATGATCGAGATCCGCGATCCAATGCACATTTTCCCAAACCGCGACGCCATCCTTGCGCGAGACGCAATGGAAGGCCCAACGAGGCAGAACTTCCCCCGGATACCATTTTCCCTGCCCAAAGTGGAGCACACCGCCGGGCGCCATCTTGTCGCGGAGACGGCGAATAAGGGCCAGTCCGCGGGTCAGCTTGAGAGCTCCAATTGCCTCAAGGTGCCATTGAGGGCTATCCACCTCATCGATTCCGACGAAGGTAGGTTCGCCGCCCATGGTCAAGCGCACATCCTGAGCTTGAAGGTCGCTGTCGATGGTGCGGGCAAGCTGTTGCACCGTGGCCCATTCCTCGTTGGAGTAAGGATGGGAAGGGGTAGGTCCCTGGTCAAGACGGCGCACCGACATGTCGAAGCTGAAGTCCACCTTGGCCGGCTCGACGGTGCCTCCAATGGGTGCGGCGTCTTCGGCATCAGGCGTGCAAACAAGGGGCAGATGGCCTTCGGAAGTCATGAGGCCCGAGGTTGGGTCCAATCCGATCCAGCCCGCGCCGGGAAGGAAGACTTCTGTCCAGGCGTGAAGTGCCGCCGAGTCCTCGAGCAAGCCGGGATGGTCCCGGTGCCGTTGTTCCTCGGGAACCAACTGAATCAGGTAGCCCGAGACAAAGCGCGCCGCGATCCCCAGATGTCGACAGGCCTCGACCAGCAGCCAGGCCGAGTCACGGCAGGAACCGGTGTGCAACTTCAGGGTCTCTTCGCAAGTTTGGACCCCATGTTCCATGCGGGTTCTGTAACCGATTTCGTGGCGAACCTTCTGCGTGAGGGCGACCAAAAAGGCCACCGTGCCCTGCTCATCCCTGGAAATCGTTTTGAGAAACGCCTGGAGATGCGGGCCGGCCTGAGCGGTAGCGAGAAATGGATTGAGACTTCTGGCCTGTTCCGGGCGATACGCAAAGGGCCATGTCTCAAAGCCTGTCTCGAGGAAAAATGCGAATGGATTGATGGGGGTCAGGTCGGCAATCAGATTCACAGCGACGGCAAACTCTGTTGTTTTGGTTGGAAAGAGCGCCCGTGCCAGGTGGTTCGAATGTGGATCGAACTGCCAATTCAAGAGACAGTCGGTGGGGTTGACTTCAAGCGAGTAGCTCAGAATGGGAGTGCGGCAGTGCGGTGCGGGACGCAACTGGATGACCTGGGGCCCAAGGGACACAGCCCTTTCATACTGGTACCGCGTCCGATGCTGCAGTGAAATCCGAAGGGCCATCGATTCCTTTACGGCTCCGATTTGAAGTCAGGCGGGCGTCTCGCTTCGGAGGAGCAGTTCAAAAAGAGCGTGCGCGTTGATTTCTCAAGGCTATCCTAATCCGCGTCGTCTGTGGGCGCAGAAGCCCGCCTACAGAGGGGTGCGCAGATCTGCACGGGAGACCCGGAGTGCGTCTTTCAAGGTTCGGAAGTGGCGCGAGCCGGGGACGCTATCCACCCATCTTTTCGGTCAGCTCAACCCATCTTGCAAAGACGGCATCATGGGCGGTCTCCGCAATCTGCAGGGCGGCGAGGGCTTTGGTGAGAGCGGGGGCATCCGTGGACACCGCCGGATCTTCGACACGGGAGCGGGCCTGGCGCAGATCTTCGTCTGCCGCTGCAATGCGAGCATCCATTGCGTCGAATTCACGCTGCTCAAGATAGGACAGTTTTTTCTTCTGCGATGAGACGGCGGGAGATTGCGCGGTCGGCGGGAAATCCGCCGTGTCCGATTCGGTTGGACCTTCGCGGCGGGAGGCATCGGTCTGGGCGCGCCATTCTTCCCACTGGATGTAGTCGGCGAAGAGCACCGCGCTGCCTTGTCCGTCGAGGCCGAGGACGGCATTGGTGACGCGGTCGAGCAGATACCGATCGTGGGTGACGAGAACGAGGGCGCCGGAGAAGTCAACCAGGGCTTCTTCGAGAATCTCGAGCGTTGGGATATCGAGATCATTGGTCGGCTCGTCGAGGATGAGGACGTCGGCTGGTTGCAACATGAGGCGGGCGATGAGCACGCGGGCGCGCTCTCCTCCGCTGAGACGGGAAACGGGCTGGTTGAGCTGTTCGCCGGTGAAGAGGAAACGGGAGGCGTAGCTTGCGACGTGGACGACACGATCCTGATAGACGACGGAGTCGGAATCCGGGGCCAAGGCGCGGCGGAGAGTGAGAGAAGTTTCGAGCTCGCGGAGCTGGGAGAAGTAGACGATGCGGAGCGCGGGGGCACGTCGAACCTGGCCGGCACTGAGCGCCAGTTCACCGGTCATGGCCCGCAGCAAGGTGGTCTTGCCCGATCCGTTCGGACCGACGAGGCCAAGTTTTAGCGCAGCGGTGAGGCTGAAGGTGACATTGCGGAGGATTTGGCGATCGCCGAGGGTGACGGAGATGTCTTGCAACTCGATCAGTCGTTTGGTTTGGCGCTGTGTGGCGTCGAAAACGATGCCGGCGGAGAGAGAGTTGGAGCGGGATTCGGAGTTCTGAAGCTGGGCGATGAGGGCGTTGGCGTTGTCGATGCGCGCCTTGGCTTTAGTGGCGCGGGCTTTGGGGCCGCGGCGAAGCCATTCGATCTCGGTGCGAACGCGATTGCGGAGGCTCTCCTGGGCGCGTTGTTCGCTTTCGACCCAGGCTTCCCGGGCTTCTAAGAATTGCGAGTAGCTGCCCTTGGCGCGCAACAGTCCATCGGCATAGATGCGGTTAAGCTCGACGATTTCGGAGGCAGTGTTCTCGAGGAAGCGGCGGTCATGGGAGACCACGACAAAGGCGAAAGCGGCGGATTGCAGCAGGCCTTCGAGCCACTCGATGCCTTCGAGGTCGAGGTGATTGGTGGGTTCATCGAGCAGCAGAACGTCGGGATTGGTGACCAGTGCTTCGGCGATGGCGAGGCGCTTGCGCCAGCCGCCGCTGAGCGTGGCGGCCTCGACACTGAAGGAAATCCCCGACGCACCGGGCTCTGCGAAGCCGGCGCGGCCAAGGGTTTCGCGGAGGCGTTGCTCGTGTTCGTTTTCCGGCACGGAAGCTCGGACGAGAGCGGACTCGGCGTGATCGCGGACGGTCGCGCCGGGGGCGAATTCAGAGATCTGATGGACATAGCCGACGCGCACTCGTTTGCGGAAAGCGACTTCGCCCGAGTCAGGTTCTTGTTCGCTCCCGAGGATGGCGAGCAAAGTGGACTTGCCGGCGCCGTTGGGGCCAATGAGTCCGATGCGGTCCCCGTCGTGGACGGCGAAGCCTATGTTTTCAAACAGGGGTACGGCGCCGAAGCGTTTGGAGATGCCCTGTGCATTCAGGATCGGCGGCATTCCTTCAGTCTAAGGGGGCGTGCCGGTCACTGGGTCCCTGCCGGCCGTGTCAGGGGGCGACCTAGTTGGTCGGTGAGCTCTCGGGGCGCCGCTGAAGCTCCAGATTGGGCACCACCCGCAAGAGGTACGACGACCAGGCCGCGGCGCCGATCTCTTATTCTGAAGTGTGACAGAGAGTCCAGAGATGCATGCCGAGACCCCGCGTCGGAAGAATTTCTTCCGAATCTTTCTTGTAGGCCTCGTTCTTGGCGTGGCGAATCTCTGGTTTCTTGCCGCACTCCTGCTTTTGGCGGCTCGCTGGATCGACCCACCGACCACAGCGGTGCACATCGAGCGTCATTTCCAGGCCTGGATTCACCATGCACCGTACCACGAGCGCTACAGATTTATTCCGTTGAGCCAAATTTCGCCCGACTTTCAGCACGCTGTCATTGCGGCGGAGGACGCGCGTTTCTACCAACACCATGGGTTCGACTGGCACGAAATACAAATTGCCGCCGAAGATGATTTGGACGGCGGGCGCACACGCGGAGCCTCCACGCTTACTCAGCAGCTGGTAAAGAACCTGTTTTTCGGGACGAGCCGCTCGATCCTGCGCAAGGGCGCGGAGTTCACCCTGGTACCGGTGGCTGAAATTGTTCTGGGCAAGCAGCGCATTCTTGAGATCTATCTCAACGTGGTTGAATGGGGCCCGGGCATCTATGGAGCAGAGTCGGCGTCTCATTCTTACTACGGAGTTGCGGCGCGGAATATTGGACGGCAACAAGGGGCGCGGCTTGCCGCAGTTCTGCCCGCTCCCCTGAAGCGGCGACCTGAGCGGATGAATCACTACAGCGAACTGATTCTTGAGCGCATGCGTCAGATGGGTTGGTAGAGTCCGTGGGTCATTGGTCCTGCTTTCTGGGCATTGTCCGATTGAACGAAGTTGTCTCCCGGATGTAGTTGGGGTCGCAGTTGCCCCCGCGGCTGCGATTTGGATTGTGCCCGATGGGATGGGAAATCCGGATGGCGCCCAGAAGCCGAAAGCTTGGTACGCGTCGTGTTCTTTACTGTTCGCTTCCGAACGCAGGATTTTGATTCCGAACAGAGAAAACGCATCGTTTCTCTATAAAGCTCTTGTTTTAAGACTGAGGTTCTGCGGGGAACGGCAAACGTCGTGCTCTCACGATGCTGTGAGTGAAATTCAGAAGACCTGGTCAGGTTTGGGGTGACGGAGAGTGCAAATGCTGGCGGACGTACGTGACGCACTGCGACAATTTCGGAAGGCTCCTGGATTTACGGCGACCGTTGTGATCACTCTGGCTTTGGGGATTGGAGCGACAACGGCCATCTTCACCCTCGTCCACCAGGTAATGCTCAAGTCGCTGCCGGTAACGAAGCCAGAGGAGCTGTGGAAGATCGGGGACAAGAGCCGCTGCTGCAACTGGGGCGGGTACACACAGGGGGACGACGGCGATTTTTCGCTCTTCTCGTGGGAAGCGTACAAAAACTTCCGAGACCATACGCCGGAGTTCACCGACCTGGCAGCCCTGCAGGCGGGCAACAATCCGCTTGGCGTTCGGCGCGGCGGATCGCAGGCGCCGGTGGACACGCGGAATGGTCAGTATGTCTCGGGGAACTTTTTCCGCACCCTGGGCGTGCAGCCGTGGCTGGGCCGGCTGATGACCGATGCGGACGATCGGCAAGAGGCGCCGCTGGTTGCGGTCATGAGCTACCGCGTCTGGGAGAGCAAGTACGGTTCGGATCCTTCAGTGGTCGGCGAGAATTTCCAGATCAACGGGCATGCGTTTACGGTTATCGGGGTCACTCCGCCAGGTTTCTACGGCGCCAAGCTCGCAGGCTGGGGCATGCCGGACTTTTGGCTGCCGATTACGTCCGAGTTTGTCCTTGCCACGGATGTGGCACGGCCCAGGCGAGCTAACGAAAACTATCTGGATCTGCTGGGCAGGATCCGCCCGGGCGTGGCGCCGCCGGCTCTCGAGGCCAAGCTGCGCGCGGAATTCCACAGCTGGCTTGCGAGCCACCTGGCGGATATGGAGCCGGGGGAGAAACAGCTCTGGCAGCAGCAGACGCTTCACCTGGTTCCCGGCGGTGCGGGCGTGGCGGCGATGCGGGACGAATACCAGGATGGACTTAAGCTGCTGCTGATCGCCGCTGGGTGCGTGCTGCTGGTGGCTTGTGGCAACCTGGCGAACCTGATGCTGGCGCGCGGGCTGAAGAACCGAGCGCAGATCTCGGTGCGTGTTGCGTTGGGAGCTTCGCGGCTTCGACTGATGCGCAGGGCGTTGGTGGAGAGTGTGCTACTCGCGGTGATTGGGGGCGCATTTGGAATTGCCGTTGCGTATGGCGGAACCCGGCTGATCCTGTACTTGGCTTTTCAGATCGGGGGGTCAAACAACTATGTTCCGGTGAGCCCGGATCCATCTACACCCGTGCTCCTATTTACGCTGGGCATTTCGATACTGACGGGGATGATATTCGGAACCGCACCCGCCTGGATGACTTCGCACGCCGATCCGGTCGAAGCGCTGCGCGGGGCGAACCGTTCAGTAGGCGGACGCCGCTCGTGGGCGCAGAAGTCGCTGGTGAACGCACAGGCGGCGATGTCGCTGGTGCTGCTGTCGGCTGCGGCGTTGCTGGCACAAAGCCTGCGGAACCTGGAACACCAGGATTTCGGTTTCGAAACGCAGTCGCGTTATATTGCGTGGATCAATCCGACGCTTGGCAACGACAAGCCCGAGCAGATGGAGCAAGTGTTTCGGCGGATCGACGACAGGCTGAGGGAGACTCCGGGAATACGAATGGTCTCGCCCGCGCTTTATGCGCCGATGACCGGCGATAGCTGGAACGACGGCGTGCGCATTCAGGGCAGGCCCGAGCCGGGTCCCAAAGAAGATATGGGAGCGGGCTGGGCGCGCGTGATGCCGGGATTTTTTGAAACTATCGGCGCAAAGATAAAGATGGGGCGGCCTTTGACCGAGGACGATACGGCGGCGACGCCCAATGTTGCGGTTGTCAACGAAGCCTTTGTGAAGAGGTTTTTCGAAGACCAGAATCCGATCGGGCAGCATTTCGGTCCCAACCGGCTTCGCTACGCCTCTACCTTTGAGATCGTTGGAGTAGTCAAAGACATCCGGTACATGACTTACGACTATAAGGAGCCCGTGCGGCCCATGTTCTGGGTCTCGGAAACCCAGACTGCCCGTTACGACGATCCGGCATGGGAGTTAGGCGAGAAGTGGTCGCACTACCTCTACAACATCGTGATCTGGGCGCCTGGCGACCCTCCAGGGATGGGAGAAAAGGTGCGCAAAGCGATCGCCAGCGTCGATCCGAGCCTGGTGGTGGATGACGTGAACGCCTATAGCAAAGTCGTCAGCACGGACTTTAAGCAGCAGAACATGATTGCCACGTTGACCTCGCTGTTCGGACTGCTCGGTCTTGTGTTGGCCGCCGTTGGGCTCTACGGCGTGATGGCCTACACGGTAGAGCAGCGCACCAACGAGATCGGTCTGTGCATGGCGTTGGGCGCGGATCGCGGCCATGTGATTGCGATGGTTCTGCGCGGAGCGTTTTGGCAGATCGGCATTGGCCTAGGGCTCGGCATTCCGTTGGCCATCGTCGCGGGGAGGCTGATGAAGGACCAGCTATACGGCGTGCAGCCGTGGGACCCGGTCATGCTGACGGGCGCCACGATACTGCTTGCGCTCGCCGCGCTGGTGGCGTCAGTGGTGCCGGTGCGCCGCGCGGCTGGAGTTGAGCCGATGATTGCGCTACGCGTCGAGTAGTCCGCTGCTACTCGATATAGCAGTCAACTCATGAGCGTCAAAATTCCTCCGCACTCTCCCCGACGAGCCGATGGCGTGAGACAACGCTGCGGGCAATCGTACGAGCGTTGCCACCAGCATGGTCCTCATAATCGGACGCAGCCGCAATCCCCATCTGCCACCGCCATTTGGGGCAGATGGCAATCTGTCTACGTCCAAAAGGATTACGACTCGGAC
This sequence comes from uncultured Acidobacteriaceae bacterium, assembly GCA_963798035.1. GTDB lineage: Bacteria > Acidobacteriota > Terriglobia > Terriglobales > Acidobacteriaceae > Telmatobacter. The sequence goes on from CAWCRW010000004.1 coordinate 141,283, forward strand.
GGTCACGTCCTCTCGATTAAGCTGTTTAAGCGTCGAAACCGAGCTGGTCGGATCCATGGCAAGAGCCAGATGTCCGCCTTTCCACCCGGCTCGATGGATGACGGCAGGTCAACAGCCAGTTCCTGCCGATTTTGAATGCCTCGCGGCTTGACAATCGGATGGTGATCCAACCTCGCAGTTATCCGCGCCACGTTGCCTCCCCAGAGTCCCCGGGTGCCTGAAAGTGCTTCATTTGTGGGCTTTTCGACTTTTCGATGTGCAACCGGCATTAAAAACGACTACAGTCGGAAAGACGATCCAGCCTTACTCTCAAAACATGGCTAATTCCCAAGGCAAGGCCTCTCCACTTTCGCTTACTGGTTTTGTCTGGAAGAACCTATGGCGCCGACGGCTGAGGACGCTGCTGACACTCTGCGGAATCGGAATGGCAATTGGCGCATTCGTCGGTCTTGTTGGGTTTTCGACTGCATTTGAAGACGAGTGGCTTCGAATCTACTCGAGTAGCGGAACTGACATTTCCGTCATTCAACGGACTTTTTTGAATACCTCGTTGGCTGAGTCTGCGGGGGAGACCCTGAGATCGATACCTTTGGTGGCGCAGGCGACGCCGGTCATCTACAACCTGATGGACCTGACGACGGACGTGAATGCCCTGGCATACGGCTGGAAAGCCGACTCGTACGAGTTTGATTCGTTGCAGATTCTTGCAGGGCGGCACTTTCGCGATGGCCATCCCGAAGTCATGCTGGGTGATCTGCTGGCCGACGATCTGAAGAAAAAGGTGGGGGACACGCTGCAGATTCAAGGCTCGCCGTTCACGGTGTGCGCAATCTATCATGGCGGTTCTGGATTGCAGGCGGACGCAGTCATCATGCCGCTCGATCAGTTGCAGGCCCTGAGCAGCCTGGAGGGTAAAGTCTCGAATTTCGATGTTCGATTGCGCCCAGTCCCGGTTGGAGAATCCCAGGAGCACTATTTAAAGCGTGCGCAGGCACAGATCGAAGCCGCTTTGCCGGGATTGCGGGCGGTTCCTGCGGCCGAGCGCGCCCATAACAATCAGTTTGTCCATCTGGCGCACGCTTCCGCATGGGGCACGTCTTCGATCGCACTGCTGATCGGTATCCTTGGAATCGCCAACACCATGGCCATGTCGGTCTACGAGCGTACGCGAGAAATCGGCATTTTGCGGGCGCTCGGCTGGAAACGGGGGCAGGTGTTGATTCTCATCCAGCTTGAGGCGGCAACGCTCGGTCTGGGCGGCGGCTTCTTTGGAATTGCGTTTGGATGGTGCGCACTGCACCTGTTGGCGGCTCTACCCCAAACCGCAAGCATCGTCTCGACATCCCTGCCTGTTCTCCTGCTGGCCGAAGCGCTTGGCATCGCCGTGCTGGCGGGACTGATCGCCGGGGCCCTGCCCGCGTGGCGCGCGGCGCAGCTTTCTCCAGTGGCGGCACTGCACCATGAATAGCTCCCACCTCATAAAGCGGGGAGTGGATAGCCGGATGACCGGCACACTTCTTTTCATAAATGGCAGTTCAGGAGATCAGTTAATCTGGACACATACGATTCCCGCAGCGTTGGATCCATCTCATGCAGATTCGCATCCGCGAGGGCAGCGTGGAAGCATGAAGCCCAGGATTTTTGTGCACGTGCGACATTGTTGGCTTGGCGCGAAGTGTTCCTCATACTCGACTCATTGCACTTCGATTTGAAGAGATTCTGATTTACTCATTTCACGGTTTCTCAGGATAGACGATGCATTACATCCTTTTGGTTCTCGTTGTGGCAGCGGTTCCGGTATTGGCGGGATTCCTCTACCAGTGGCTCGGTTCGCACTATGACCGGCTTCGCTTCGCGCGTGCGGGACGCTGGATTGATATCGGCAATGGCCGTAAACACTATCTACTCGAAAAAGGCTCAGGCGAACCGACGGTCTTGTTTGAATCGGGCATTGCCGCCACCAACCTGAACTGGTGCAAGATCCAGGATGAAGTTTCGCGGTTCGCCAGTACAGCCAGCTACGACCGCGGCGGGCTTGGCTGGAGCAGCCCTTGCCAAAGTGCACGTACGCCCAGAAATATCGCCGTGGAATTGCACCAGCTGCTTAGCGGTGCAGAGATCAAGCCCCCCTACATCCTGGTGGGTCATTCGTTTGGCGGCCTGGTCATGCGAAGGTTTGCGCAATTGTACCCGGACGAGGTGACCAGCATTGTTCTGGTTGACCCCATGCGCTGCGAAGAATGGCCGCCCCTGAACCCGACCAAGCAGGCGCTGATTGACCAAATCTCAAAACTTTCAACCTATGCAATTCCGATTGCGCATTTTGGATTGGCCCGTCTCGCGGTGACTTCCCTGCTCTGCCGCTCTGGGCGCATGGCGGAAAAACTGGCTGGTATCGGTGGAGACCGCGGTTTACATGTCCTGGGACGAATCAGGGGGGAAGTGGGCAAGATGCCGCAGGAGGTCTGGCCGATGGTGGCCGCTCATTGGTCGCGTCCCGGTTATTATGCCGGCATGCGCAACCATGTGGAAGCGGTGCCGGACTCGGTGCGCGAAATACAAAACGCGGAACCGATTCGCGGGATTCCGGTGCTGCTCCTGACGCCGGGAAATTCGTCGCCGCTGTCGGAAGATTGCCTTCGACAGATTGGCGATAGTGTCCAGCAGGTGATCGCTCCTGCGAGTGCACATTGGATTCACCTGGATGAGCCACAACTGGTGATTGACTCCATCCGAGAGATGGCGATGTCGGCGGCCCAGGAAACTCTCGTTGCCGTAGGATAAGCGGCGGAGCGCGAGCCGGTCAGCTCACCTCTTGAACAACCGGCTCACGCATTTCGTACGGGGGCGGAATCGAGTGGAGTTTCAGCACTTGTTCAATAAGATCCGCCGCACGGCCGGGCCCGTCGACTCGTTGGATCGCTCGCTGCAAGACCTGGGCTGCCTCTCGGTATCGGGCGTTTTTAAGCACCAGCATCACCGCCTGCCGAATCCTGACGGCATTTAACTTGTGCCTTGGAACCACCACACAGGCTCCGCGGGCCTTGACGCGCGCCGCCACTCCGGGCTGGTCGTTGCCAAGGGGCAGCGCCACCAGCGGCACACCCTCCGCAAGGGACTCAAGGACGGTGTTAATGCCGGCATGCGTGATTACCAGCGCAGCCCGTTTGAGAATTTCCAGTTGAGGCGCGAACCTGACCACAAGCGGACTTCCGGCGAGTTTTCCCAACCTTGCCGGGTCGATTCCGCCTCCCAGCGAAATCACGAGTTGTAAGTCGATTCCCGCACAGGCTTCTGCGATCATTCTGAAAATAGCTTCAGAACCGTTTTGAAGCGTGCCCATCGATGCGTAGATAAGAGGGCGTCCGTCGAGGCTGTCCCAAGGAAACGCAACCACCGGACGCTGTTCCGGAAACACGAACGGCCCGGTATAGTGCAGTCCGACTGACTTCTCGCCGACCACTTCAAACTCCAGTGCTTCCGGCAACTGGGTAATTTGCGCCAGCGGCGAAAGCGCTTCTTCATAGCGTTTGAACGGCTTCAATCCCCACGCGCTACGCTTCTGGTTCACTTCTTTGAAGATGGGGGTCGCCATCCGCAATAGCAAAAGAATTGCAAGGCGGTTCCGCAAACGGCTGAGCCGCCCCTGATCTGCCGGCCAACCGAACCAGAAAGGCGGATATCGGTCATCCTGTACCAGCGGAGGGATCAAGGCGATGGAAATCCACGGGAGGCCCAAATAGTCTGCCACGTTTCCGGCAAAATCCGTCTCGTCGACCAGAAGCAGCTCTACATTCGCTGTCCGTACTGCATCCGGGCCGTCGCGCAGCACCATCCGCGCGGAATTCCTCACTCGCTCCAACGTGAATCGAAGGGCCGCGAATCCCTTTAACTGGGCCATCTGTTCGTCCAGTTTTTGCAGCGTGCCGGGCGGATAATCTTCCATGCCTATCCCATGAAACTCAATCCCAACGGCGCGCACGCTCGCCTCAGTGTCCGCAATCCCGAAGAGGACTACCTCATGCCCTCTCAGTTGCAAGGAGCGCGCCAATGCGGTCATCGGATTCAGATGACCGGCACCGGGAAAACAAAATGCTCCAAATCTTGCCATTGCCCTCTTCAATTCTTTGAGTTCAAGCGCGGGTTGAGTTTCTCGGGCGGTCGGACGCTTGAATTCCGCTCTGGAGGATGATTCCAAATCCGGGGAGGCTGAATGCAATGATATTGCGTTCACGGGCAAATCGTCTCAGCAATCGAGCCACAATCGAAGTTCAGGTATCGCTTCTAAAAAGCTCAATGACACATCCGAGGGACCCGGCGCAACTTTCGCGACGGAGATGTCTTCGCGCATCTTGATAGAAAGCACCTATCCAGCCGGTAGCGAAGAGATCGGGTATTTCGCACAGTGGCATCGACGGATGGATCGTAGGAAGAATCTCGCTCAAGACGTCCGCCGCGATCATGCGTTGAATTCTCAACGACAAAGCGGAGAAATGGCTGGCGCAAGCCGGAAACTCATCAGGCATAGATGTTGAGCAGCCTTTATTCGTAGCGAATCGCCTTCACCGGATCGAGACCGGCGGCACGCCGTGCCGGCAGCCAACATGCGAATACCCCCACCAACGCCAGACCCAAGGCGACAATCAGAAAAATCGATGCATCCGACCGCGCCACGCCGAAAGGCAGCGACGCCATCAGATGGGCGAACGGTAGTGCCGCGCCAAGCCCCAGCACGAGCCCCGTACCGATTTGCCACAATCCGCGCTTCATCACCAGTAGCAGGATGTTGTGCATCGTTGCGCCCAGTGCCAGGCGCACGCCGATCTCCTGCGTTCGGCTGTTCGTGGCATGTGCAATCACCGCGTAGATCCCCATCGAGGCCATGAGCATCGCGATGAGCGCGAATCCCAGAAAGATTCTCCCAAAGACACGCAGAAACCAAGTCTGGTGTTCCAGTGCATCCTTCATCCGCACCGGATAGTTCAGCGGCAATTCTGGATCGAGGCTTTGCACCGTCGCGCGCAACGCCTGCAGCGGATCGGCGGCCGACTCCACCATGACCGCCATGTTGTCCCGGCCTTCTTGTTGATACGGAACAAAGAGGAGCGGCCTCGGGTCGTTCTCCTGCACTTCCTGCACCAGATCGGCGGAGATGCCCACAACGGTGATCCAATCGCTGGCCTTGTTCTTGTCGTCATAGAGACGAAAGCGCTTGCCCATCGGGTTCTGGCCGGGCCACAAGCGCGTCGCAGCATCCCGCGTCACGATCGCCGCCTCGTGATGCGCGGCGCCGTCGATGTCGTTGAAGTCGCGGCCCTCCAGCAGAGGTAAATGGATCGTATCGAGATACCCGGGAGACTGCACCACGTAGGAGATCGACGGCCGTTGCGCCGGATTCGCGATCGGCGCATGCTCGAGCTCGATCTGTTGCCGGTTCGCGCCGAGCCCCGGCCCATCCGAAGTAATTGCGGCGTGCGCAACGCCAGGCAGTTCGCGCAGACGAGGCAAGAGCTGATCGTAGAAGCGCTGCCGGGCACCGGCGTCTTTGTAGCGGCTGTCCGGCAGTTGCAGCGAAGCCATCGTCAATTGATTCACGGGAACAGACGGGTTGATCGACAGGCTGTTGAGGAGCGCCCGGACAAAGATGCCGGCTCCGGTCAGGAGCACGAGCGTCAAGGCAAACTGAAACACGACCAGCGCCGCGGAGAGCCACCCTCCCCGGCGCCGTCCCACGCTGTGTGCTCCGTCTTTCAGAACTGCTGTCAGGTCGGGGTTGGACGCACGCAGGGCGGGTGCGATACCGAACAGCAGCCCGCTTACGATGCACAGCGCGGCGAAATAGCCGAAGACTGCGAAGTCCATCGTAAACTCGATCCAGGACGGCCGGATGGTCTGCGTCGACAGGTCGAACCAGTGAATGCCGGCCTCGGCCAGCCCCAAGCCCAGAACGCCTCCTACTGTGCTCAGCATCGTGCTCTCGATCAATAACTGGCGAATCAGGCGCCGGCGCGTTGCCCCAAGCGCGGTGCGAATCGACATCTCGCGCTGCCGGCTGAGCGCGCGGCTCAACATCATATTGGCTACGTCGGCGCACGCGATGAGCAGAACAAAGCCGACTGCCGCCAGCATCATCAGAAATACGATGCGAATATTGCCGCCATTGAAGCGCTGCTGAAACGTCAGCACGCTTACACCCAGATCCTTATCGTCGGGGAACTGCTTCGCAAGTCGCGCGGCAATGCCGTTGAGTTCGGCATTCGCCTGGCGGAGCGTCACTCCGGGCTTCAGGATTGCATAGCCCCGGAGCTGCCGGTTATCGCGCTTGGCCAGGTCCGTTGTCGGAACCAGGGGCATCCAGAGATCCACGCCGCTAGGAAAGCGGAAGCCCTTGGGCATCACCCCGACAATCGTCGCCATCTGCCCGTTCACGCGGACCGGCCGGCCGATCACACTGGCAAGACCGGCATACCGTTCCTGCCACACGTCGTAGCTGAGCACGAGCACCGATTCGGCGCCGGCATGATCGTCGGTCGGCAAGAACGCCCGCCCCAACAAAGCCTTCGTATGCACCATCGCGAAAAGACCGGCGGTTGCGTGTGCCCCATGATACTGATGAGGAGGGTTGCCGCTCTCGCTCAGAATGTCCCTTTCATCGTCGATGGCCTGGAACGACTCGAACGACCTCGCCTGCGTGCGGTAATCCTGAAAATCGGGATACGAAAAAGGCGTACTGCTGTCCCCCTGCGAAGGGAGACGGTCAGCCACGCTAACCAGGCGGTCGCCTCCGGGCACCGGCACCGGCTTGTAGAGCACCGCGTTCACCAAGGTGAAGACCATTGTGTTCAGGCCGATCCCCAGGGCGAGCATGGCAACAATCGCCGCCGAGAACCACCGGTGAGCAAGGATTCCGCGCACAGCGTAGCGGATATCCTGCACAACCGTCCCCAGCCACCAACCCGGCCGCTGCCGTTCGCAATTTTCGCGCGCTGCCTCCACGCCGCCGAACTCGATCAGCGCCTGCCGGCGCGCCTCGGCGACCGGCAGCCCTTCGGCAACCTTCGCCGCAATCGAATGCTCCAGGTGAAACCGCAGTTCCTCGTCAAACTCGCTCCGCCTCTTGCGGAACACCAGAAACCGCATGCGCGTCAGCAGCTCTCGAATCATCGCGGCGCCTCCGCAGTGCGGCCGAGCACAAGCGCGATTGCGGTCGACAACCGGTCCCACGTCTGCAGTTCGCTTTCCAGTTGTTTTCGGCCTGCCGCTGTCAGCCGATAGAACTTGGCTCTGCGGTTGTTCTCCGAGTTTCCCCACTCGGCCTTGATCCAGCCCTTGTATTCGAGCCGGTAGAGAGCCGGGTACAGCGAACCCTGTCCGATTTGCAGGGCTTCATTTGAAACTTGCTGAATCCGCTGAGCCACGCCCCAGCCGTGCATGGGTTCAAGAGTGAGCGTTTGCAAAATCAGCAGGTCCAGGGTCCCCTGCAGCAGGTCGGTCGAAGTCGGCATTTCTTCCCCTCGATATTCGACAAAATGATGAAGCACGCTTCTGTCGAATGTCAAGGGATATGATGAAGGACCAGACAGGCCCGTTCCAGGTCACGCATCGCGCCGCCGGGGGAGACTTCCGAATTGGCGGCAATCCGCTCAGTAACTTCTGCCATGTCCCGATAGTGAGCGAGCGTACCTTCGCATCAAGACACGTGACTTTACAGCATGTTCCTCGCCCAGCCTTCGAGCCACGAGCGCGTGATCAATTTCCATGTCTCGTTGAAGTAGAGGCCCGTGGCGGCCAGGCCCCCAGCGATGACGAAGCAGGCTGCCCATAGAAACTGCTTCATGATCCGGTTGCGTTTCCAGTCCCAGAGAAACATGAGAAGGATGAGGAAAAGATTACCGCCCTCGTAAAACAGGTAGGTGCCGAGAAAGGTAGTTGGTGCAGGCAAAAAAAGGCCCACCAACCGGGAAAAGCCCGCATCGCTGATGCAGATGGTAGCCAGAATGAGCACGCGCCGATGGGCGGCGGAGTTGCGGCGCATGAGAATGCCCCAGGGGAGAAGCACGGTCATGCAAAGGACTCCGCTGAAGGCGATGGAAAGGAATTGAGGGGGCAGAGAGCCGGGAGTCTGCAGGTTCAAGGCCTGCCAACTGAGTTCGGACCAAGGGGCGATCACAACGACGAGAGCTGCGTAGCCGGCCGCAAACCAGCCCAAACGGCGATGGAAGCGGACGTTGCCGGTTTCGACCATCAGTACGAGCGCGGTGGCAGTGAGCAGCCAGAGCGTGGTGGCGATGGCGTGTACGTGGACGATCCTGGGTACGGGCGGCTGCTCATGGAGGTAGTTGTGCAGATCGAAGCCGAAGCCGACGCCTACGAAGATCCAGAAGATGGCGAGCCAGACCAGCGCAGCCCGGCGATCTTCACGCGCAGGCCAGGATGCGGTTGCATGGATGTACACCCGCTTTGTCCTCCTTGTCAGTCAGAAGAACGTACAGCAATGGGATTGATGCGATGAATCCATTTTTGCACACGGGTGGTGATCGGCTCCCGGGATTCTGAGCTTCGCCTCTTCTCGATGTCGAGCAGGTTCGCAAACTCGATGGGAAATCCCTGCATCCAGCCGGCATGCGAGTGCCCGACTACGCCTTGTTTCTCTAAGGTTCGTCGGATGCAAGGGCTGCCGTCTTCAATCTCGTTGACGATATATACTAATCAATATATAGTTAGGCGCGTGAAAAATGATGGAGCGTCTGTGGTCGACCGTTTTCTTCCTTTGAAGCCGAATTGGTTTCACGTGCTGCTCTCGTTAGCCAACGAAGAGCAGCACGGATACGGGATTATGCAGGAAGTCCTGGAGCGGACCAATGGGAAAGTTCGCCTGTGGCCGGCCACTCTTTACGGGACACTGGAGCGCCTGCTCGATGCAGGTCTAATCGCAGAGGCAAGCCGGCGACCGTCAGGGGACGAAGATGATTCCCGACGCCGCTATTATCACCTCACCGCTCTGGGGCGACGCGTGCTGACTGCTGAAAGCATGCGCCTTGAAGATCTGGTTCGCGTCATCCGCGCGAAGCGTCGGATCGCCAGATCGGAGGCATGATGCATTCAGCATAGCCGCTCGGACTTACGAATCGCCGCAGGCGCCCTAGGCATTCTAGTCATGGTGGGACTTTCGGCCTGCTACCTCCCAGCTCGTCGATCCGGACGAGTTAACCCTGTCGTCGCACTGCGTCAGGAATAAATTCCGACGGGTGGTCTGCTTTCCGGGCGGGTGAGAGAGCCATGCAGGATGGGGCGATCCTTGGGTTGTAGTCCCGAGCAGCGCTGCAACACGTGCCTCGGCCTGTTCTCGAGGACGGACAGGTCTCCCACGTTCTCAATGAACGATCGGACTTGCTCAGGATCCTGAGGAGATGTTTGATGTTCATGGAAGGTCAGACGCATGGCAAAGTTGATCTACGCAATCAATATGTCGCTCGATGGATACACAGAGGACGAACTTGGCCGGTTTGGCTGGATAGCTCCCGATGACGTGGAGCTGCACTCCAACGTATGCGAACTTGTGTCGGCTTTCGGTACCTGTCTCTACGGGCGGAAAATGTACGAGACGATGGTGTACTGGGAGACGGCGCCCACGGTGGGCGAGCAACCACGCTATTTGCTCGACTTTGCCAGGCAGTGGCAGGCGACGGAGAAAATCGTCTACTCGAAGACGCTCGCCGAGCCGCGCAGCGCACGGACGAGGATCGAGCGCGTATTTGATCCCGACGCGATCCGGCAGCTCAAGGCAAATACCGGGCGCGATATCAATGTTGCAGGTCCTGAGCTCGCCTCGCAGGCGATCAAGGCAAATCTTGTCGACGAGTTCCTCATGATTGTCTACCCGGTTGTCGTCGGTGGCGGAAAACGATTCTTCCCGGATGGGGTGCGGCTGGATCTCGAATTCGTCGAGCAGCGACGGTTCCCCAAGGGGGTGCTCGTCCTGCGGTATGCCGTCCGGGGCAAATCGAAGTGAGGGGCGGAACTTCGACGGGGAGCCGATTCGTTGACGAGATTTTAGGGTCGATCGGTCAAGGCCGTCGTTTGTTCTGCGCCTTTGACAAGCGAACTGATTTTTGTCCACCTCGCGCACAAATCAAGCCGATTTTGACTATGTGACGCGGATGAGCACGAGAACCGGCAATGCCATCAACCTGTTCGATTTATAGGGTTTCCGCCGAAAAGTTTGGAGGCGCGGGTCGGGATCGAACCGACGCATAAAGGTTTTGCAGACCTCTCCCTTACCACTTGGGTACCGCGCCTTGGCAGGGCTGTCTTGTTGTGCATCGCTCCATACCGCCGTAGCCAACCCGGCTGGCGCCGGAGGGCGATCTGGAGCGGGAGACGAGACTTGAACTCGCGACCCTCGCCTTGGCAAGGCGATGCTCTACCACTGAGCTACTCCCGCTTTACGCAGACTTGAGTATACCGGGCGACCAAAAGCTGGTCAAACCGCAGCTGAAACACCGCTTGGGCCCGTTTTTTGCCCCGGAAGGGAACCCGATCCTGCCTCGATGCGCACGATTTCTCCGTCGCGCATATAGAGGATGCGTGAGGCAATCGCTGCCGCTTCGGGATTATGGGTAATCATCAGGGTCGTCTGTCCAAACTCCCGATTGGAGCGCTGCAGCATGGCCAGTACGGCGTCGGAGTTCTTGGTGTCCAGGTTGCCGGTCGGCTCGTCCGCCAGCACGATGGCCGGCCGCGTAATCAGAGCGCGGGCGATGGCGACGCGCTGTTGTTCGCCGCCGCTTAACTCGCTGGGCCTGTGATCGAGTCGGCCGCGAATCGAGAGTAAGTCGCTCAAGTGGTCTAGATAGGCACGGTCCAGTGGTTCTTTGCGCCCGCTGATATCGTAAGCAATTTCGATGTTGCCCATCGCTGAGAGAGTGGGCAACAGGTTGAACTTTTGGAAGACAAAGCCGATGCGGTGTTTGCGCAGCCGTGTCCGCTCGGCGTCGTTCAAGCTTGCAAAATCGGTGCCGTCGATGACGACCCGGCCGTGGGTTGCCCGTGTGAGACCACCGAGCAGGTAAAAGAGGGTCGATTTGCCGGATCCAGAGGGCCCAACGATGGCGACGAAATCGCCTCGGGCAACTTCGAAGGACACGCCGCGCACGGCAGAGACCTGGATCTTGCCGGCAGCATAGACCTTGCTCAGGTTGTCTGCGAGGATGATCGGCAAAGGCGCTGCGCTGGGCACAGGCTTCATTGTAACTGCGCCATGCGCCGACCGCTGCAGGCGCATGAAGGTGCAAGGGCATCGGCCGGGCAACCGTCTCCAGCGGCAGAGATCGAGCTGCGTTGATGAGGGCTCTATCGATCGATGCACTAAAATGGTTGTGGCACCGGCAAAACACAGGATTCCCCGACATGACAGCACAAACGAAGACATCTCTCGTGGCTCAGATTGAAACGGCCGCGAAAACGGCAGGTCTCACGCTGCTTTCGACGTCCTCAGGCAGCGATTTCAACGGCGCGCCCACGGCGATTTTTCAGCTCGGACTTCCCGGAGTGGAAGGTCGCTCGCTTCAACTCGAGCTCAGCGAGGCATTCGATTTTGATAAGCCGTCTCTGCTGCCCGAGATGGCAGCGCACCTTGCTGCTGAAGGCAAACGCCTGCGGAATCCGCGACCCGAGTGCTACGTGACGCTGGCCGGATTGCCCGTTGCCTTCGGCAAGTTTCAGTGGCCCTTTCATCGCTCTACTTCGGGTTCAGACACCTATATCGTCCATGGTGAAATGCATCTTGCCGATGGGGGCGCGCACAATCTGCACGCCAAGGTTGCGGGGTCGGTTACGGTAACTTTCGCAGAGATTGTGCCGGCCATGGAGCAGCCCTACGCGGAGACGTTTGTCTATAACGCGATTCGCAAGACGGTTGACCTGGGCCAGCTCGAGTTCGTGAAATCGGGCAATCGACAGCCCGTCCCGGTGACCACGCGCTACTACAGCCGCTGGCAAAAGAAGTTTCTCTTCACTGAGACCAACGATGAGGAGCGCCTGGAATATCTGTTGCGCAAGATCTATTGGCTTTCGGGTGTGCTGGGGCAAGGCAAGCCGGTGTGGATCGCCGATCCGCGGGATGCGCAGTATCTGAATACCACGGAGGCTGATCTGCTGCGGATGGCGGGCCACGAAGCGGGAGAAGGGCTGCTCGCGCTCGATGGTGAATATGCTGCGGCCACGCCCGTGCTGCTGGAGCGAGCGCCTGCCTACCAGGCTGCGCTTGAAGCTGCACTCAACTTCACCAAGCCACAGTTCAATGAATCGATGCGCTCGGGCCACGCAAATATGTAGCCGGTGTGCAGTGCGGACTTTCAGTATGTGGGGCGCCGGATCTGGGCATGGCTTGCCCAGCCTCGTCGAATGGACGCGGGTTAAAGCGAAGCACCGCATCCAGAACAGAAGCGCGCGCTGGGAGGATTGGCGCGTTGGCAGCGGCTGCAAGCGATGAGCGCTGCCGGTTCGGCGGTCGGTGTCCCAGTTGCGAACGCGGGGGGCATCTGCACGGTCACATTCACCGGCCAGCCCATGGGCGGCATCGACATGCCGAGTGCAGCGGCAATGCCCGCCGCCTGGATCGCGTTGAACTCACGCACCCTGCCGGGCATGAAAAAGCACTCGAAGAAACCTAACATTGCAGGAATACCCGACCAGAAAAAGCAGCAGTAGAGAATCCCCAAGCCGGTGCGGCGCAGGTAGAAGTGGTGAATACCGAAAGTCCCCAGGAAGAGTGCCAGCAGAATCCCCACGACCTCATCACGGCGCACTGCTTCGTACTGTTGATAGAAGATTGCTTGCGCATTGGGATAGGCAACGCTGCTCATGGTTTGACTCCCGTTCCTTGCATTAGACCATACGTTTTCAAAGGCCCTCGAGTTCCCCGATGGCCCCGGAGGGCCGGAAACAGAGGACCTTTCGTCGATGGATGCCGTAAGATCAAGGCTGCCATGATTGCTTCTTCTGTCGCATCCAGTGGAACCTTCCTCATAGGCGGGGATCTGCCTGTGCACCGCCTTGGATACGGCACCATGCGCCTGGTCGGCGAAGGCGCGTGGGGCGAACCTTCGGATCTGGGCGAAGCACGCCGCGTGCTGCGCCGGGCCGTCGAGTTGGGAATCACCCTGATCGACACCGCCGATGCCTATGGTCCGGAGATCGCCGAGCGTCTGATCGCGGAGGCGCTGCATCCGTATCCGGCGGGCCTGGTGATTGCGACCAAGGGCGGCATCACGCGCCAGGGGCCGTCGAAGTCAGAGTATGTTGGCCGAGCCGGCTATTTGATTCAATGTGTCGAAATGAGCCTGCGCCGGCTGAAGGTGGAGCGCATCGAGCTGTATCAATTGCACAGAATCGACTCGCGCACTCCACTTGAAGAGTCGCTCGGTGCATTGCGCCAGCTGCGCGAGCAGGGCAAGATTCGCCATATCGGACTGAGCGAGGTGTCGCCCGCGCAGATTGAAGAAGCGCAGAAAATTGTGCCCATTGTGACGGTGCAGAATCGCTATTCGCTCGCCGACCGGCAACACGAGACTGCTCTTGCGTGGTGCGAGCAGAGAGGCATCGGCTTTTTACCCTGGTATCCCATGACGGCGGGCAAGGTTTTGAAACCCGATCATCCTTCTGCGCAGGCTTTGGCCCATATTGCAAAGCGGCACAGCGCAAGCGTTCCGCAAATTTTGCTGGCATGGCTCCTGCGTCGCTCGCCGGTCATGCTTCCCATCCCCGGCACGTCCAAGGTTGCGCACCTCGAAGAAAACGTTGCGGCTGCGGAACTTAAGTTGAGCGCCGAGGATTTTGCGGAAATTGAAGGGGCAGCTTAGAGCAGTTTTGTCTGCGCCGAATTCCGAAACCGCTGGTCAAGGCTGCGGAGGAGGCACAACGCTGGTGTCGCATTCCCAGCCTTCGTTTTCGAGTTTGATGTGCTCAATGGCAACGGCGTTGGCGTTGGCGTCGAGAACGGGAAGAGCACCATACTCCGACGGCCAGCATCGATAGATTTTGTAGGCGCGCACCAGCTGTCCCGCTTCGTTGTAGAGCTCAAGGTAGATGTCCTTGCGGAATTCGTTCAGGGACGACTCCGAGCCAAAACCCGCGCCTAGCTTCCAAACCAGGTTGGCCCAGTCTTCAAATGCGGGATCGTCGGTGAGACCACGCTCCAATGTAATGGGTGGAAACTGGGTGAGTCCGGCCGATTTGCGGCTGGTGCTTGGGTCGCCGCCCTCGCGATGCTCGACGACCTCCGTGGTTCGGAGCAGGCCCGTTACTCGGGAGATCGCTGCGATGTATTGCCCGTCCCATTTCACCCGGAAATTGAAGTTCTTGTAGGGGTCGAGGCGCGTGGGGTTGGCGGGGAAGATAGCCATGCGACGAAGCATACACTGCGTGCAGCCAAAAGAGCGCCCACCGTTCCTCAATACGTGGTTACTTTCTGGTCTGAGCGTTGCTGCCCACCTTGTCCAATCGAACTCCACCCTTGACGGCTCTGCGTCATCACAACACGGTGTTCTTCGCGATCACGTCCTTGTACCACTCGGCGCTCAGCTTCGGCGTGCGCTTCAGGGTCTTGAAGTCCACGTAGTGCAGGCCGAAGCGCTTCGAGAATCCATCGGCCCACTCGAAGTTGTCCAGCAGGCTCCAGAGGAAATAACCCTGCAACGGATAGCCTTCCTTCGCTGCGCGATGCAAATGGGTGAGGTGGTTGCGCAGATACATGATGCGATCGACATCTTCCACGCGGCCCGCGGGTGTTAATACGTCATCGGAGGATGTACCGTTTTCTGTGATGTAAACGGCCTTTGGCTTCCATAGATCGCAAACATTGCGCACGCCCCAGTAGATGCATTCGGGACTGATCTGAATCCACGGCGAGTACATGTGCGGATAGGAGCTGGGCATCGGTTCAATCGCATATCCCTGGGGCGAATCGTCGGCGCGAACGTAGAGCGGGTTATAGATGTTCAGCCCCACAAAGTCCACCGGACTGCCGATGGCCTTCATATCGCCCTCTTCCACTTTGGGGGCGTTGGCGCCTTCATGCTGCAGATACTCATTTGGATACTTGCCTTCCATTACTGCGGTCAGGAAGGGGGCGTTTCCGATGCGTGTGGCTGCGCGCGCGGCTGCAACGTGTTCCGGTGTTTCGATCACTGGAACAAACACGACGGCATTCTCCGCCAGTCCGACTTGTGTGCCGCTGGGCGTGTTGGCGCGAATCGCCTGCACCCCGAGCCCGTGCGCCAGAATGCCATGATGGCGAACCTGATTGACCTGCGCCTGCGGCAGTTTCAGTCCTGGCGCAAACTGACCGATCTGGTATCCGAGGTCGGTGAAACAGACGAACTCATTCGTGGTCATGAAATGATGCACGCGATCACCGAGCTTCTTCGTCACATAGGCGGCATAGTCCGCGAAGGATTTGGCTGTGGCCCGGTTTTGCCATCCGCCGTCGAGGGCCTGCGGCAAGTCCCAGTGAAAGAGGGTGACGTAGGGCGTGATGTTGTTCGCCAGCAGCTCATCGATCACGCGGTTGTAGTAGTCAAGCCCCTTGGGATTCGGCTCACCCGCTCCATCCGGAATGACGCGCGACCAGGAGATCGACATGCGATAGACACTCACGCCTAGATTCTTGAGCAGCTGTATATCTTCTTTGTAGAGGTGATATGAATCGTCTGCGACGTCTCCCGTTTCGCCGTGATACGTCTTGCCCAGGGTGTGCGAAAAGGTATCCCATATCGACGGTCCACGGCCATCGTCGCGGGCGCCGCCTTCAATCTGATACGCCGCTGTAGCGCAGCCCCACTGAAATCCTTTGGGGAAACTGAGGGTCTCACCCAAGGCAAGCCTCGGAAGTGAAAGTCCCGCAGAAGCGACGAGTGCGGAGGCAGCCACACCTTTGCCGAACTGACGGCGCGAAAAATTATTCATGGAAAATTTGCCTTTCTTCGAATCCGCAAAAAGGGGCGGAGTCCTCAAGCAAAACGTTTTAGCAGAGCACCTGAGGGGATGGCAAGCGCCAATTTCCTCGAGCGTTTTAGGTCCTGGAGCGCAAGCAAGGTCAGGCTCGACAGAGTTGCATTCAAGAAAAACAAAAGCCGCGAACCGAAGTCCGCGGCTTTGAAGTTTTTTTGCAATCGAGAGCGCCCCAACTACATTTCTTTGACGCCATCGACGAACGCCTTGAGCTTGCGGCTGCGCGAAGGGTGCCGCAGCTTGCGCAGCGCCTTGGCTTCGATTTGCCGGATGCGCTCGCGCGTGACCTGGAAGCTCTGGCCCACTTCTTCGAGAGTGTGCTCCGAGCCGTCTTCAAGGCCAAAGCGCATTTTGATCACCCGCTCTTCGCGCGGCGTCAACGTGCGCAGTACCTGGGACGTGTATTCCTTCAGGTTTACGCTGATGACGGCTTCGGAAGGCGACACTGCCTGGCGATCTTCGATGAAGTCGCCGAGGTGCGAGTCTTCTTCTTCGCCGATGGGCGTCTCGAGCGAGATCGGCTCCTGCGCAATCTTCAGCACCTTGCGAACCTTGGCCACAGGAATATCCATGCGGCGCGCGATCTCTTCGCTCGAAGGTTCGCGGCCCAACTCCTGCACAAGCTGGCGGCTGGTGCGGATGAGCTTGTTGATGGTTTCGATCATGTGGACAGGAATGCGGATGGTGCGAGCCTGGTCCGCAATGGCGCGGGTGATCGCCTGGCGAATCCACCAGGTGGCGTATGTCGAAAACTTGTAGCCACGCCGGTACTCGAACTTGTCCACCGCCTTCATCAAGCCAATGTTGCCTTCCTGAATCAGGTCGAGGAACTGCAGTCCGCGGTTGGTGTACTTCTTGGCGATGGAGACAACAAGTCGCAGGTTAGCCTCGATCAGCTCGCGCTTGGCCTGCTCGGCGTCCATGTCGCCTTGGATCATTTCGCGCTGCGTGCGCTTCAGTTCGACGATCGACACGCCCGCGTCGCCCTCGATTTTTTCGAGGTCCAGTTTGCAATTCTTCTGCTGACGCCGGTATTCCTTCTTCAGGTCCTCGCTTTTGCTGGCGTCATATTTCTGATCCAACGAGCGGATCTGGCGTTCCAGGGTGCGCATGGTGTCGACGGTCTTGTTGACCTTGTCGAGCAGGCGCTTGCGTTCGAGGCCCGTATATTTGAGTTCGCGTACGATGCGCGAGACATAAACCTTCTCGCGCGCGATCGCCCAGCGAGTACGCCGTTGTTCGCGCTGGCTCGTCTTGCTGTTGGCTGCCGCCTGTTTCTCTTCGAGTGCGGCGATCTTCTTCTGGTGTTTAATCAGCGCTTCAATGCGTGTCACGGTGGAGCGCACACGTGCCTGCACCACATCTTCGGTGAGCTCTTCCTCGTCGAAGACCACCACTTCTTTTACGTTGCGTACGCCGCGCTTCAGGTCTTCGCCCAGCGCCACGATCTCGCGAATCACGATGGGCGAACGCGAAATCGCCTTCAGCACTCGCATTTGGCCGCGTTCGATGCGCTTGGCGATTTCCACTTCGCCTTCACGCGTCAACAGCGGAACGGTGCCCATCTCACGCAAGTACATGCGGACGGGATCATTTGTTTTTTCAAGCGTTCCAGGGGTCAGGTCGAGCTCGACGTCCTCGCCCTCTTCCAGTTCGAAATCTTTGTCGTTGCCAAACTTCGGCGCGTCCAAAAGATCGATGCCCTGGGTGCCAATGGTTGTGATCAGATCATCCAGATCGTCGGGCGTCCCCATCTCCTCGGGCAACATGTCATTCACGTCGCCATAAGTGAGATAGCCCTTCTCCTTACCCACGTCGATAAGGTTCTGGATATCGTCTTCGAATTTCTCGTTAGCTGCCAATTCAATCCTGCTCTCTACGGCGTTCCCGGGAATCTCGGGCTTTCCGCACTGTCCGGGTCGCCGCGCCCTGTTATTCGCGCCGGATCCAATATTCTTCTTCGGGATTCTGATCCCGCATTTCTGTTCACGCGATCAGCGCCTGAATAGCGCGTCGCGCAACTCTGCAGCGCACTGATTCGCACGCCCGAAAGTTCCCTGTGGAACATTCTGTGCGTACGGACACGCCTGCGCTTTTCCGCGTTAAAAAGCAGCGGCCTTAACTCATCGCTCGGAATCGGATGATCGCGCTTCAGGTTTCGCCTGGTCGCCCGCGAGCCGGAGCTCATATGTGGGGCAGAGGGGGCGCGCATCCTCACAGAGATCAATAGATTAGCACAATCGACCCGACAATCGCCAAAGCAAATGAATTCAAACCAAGGCATGTCGACGGCTGTTCCACAGCCGGGTCGGAAACCAAATCGGGCGATCTGGCGCCTTCGCCCTTTCTGCTCCTACAGAATTAGACGCCGAAAGTGCGCGCGATGCTGCAAAGTTTGAGTGAACTCCACCGAAGATTCATTCCCTTTGTCACGTCTGGGAGCTTAACTGTGGAGACGTCGCAGGGCCCGGTCCAGATCGAGTTTCCGCTGGGTCAGAATGGCCAGTTCGGCATGATCGCCGCGTCGCTCCGCCTCGCCAATTCGCGCGCGTAAGTCCCTCAATTCGCTCTCGATACGACGCTGCTGCAGACTTGTGACCGCGCCCCGTACTGTCCCTGTGGTGGGAGGCTCGGTTTCCCCTAGCAGCGCTTCGGCCAGTAGAGCCTTTTGCGCCTGGTCGGCAACCATCTCCATCGGGTCCTGGGATCCCCGCTCGGCCAAAGCCTGCATTGCGGCGAATGCGCCGAGTCCCTCGAAAAGAGCGGATTGCGTCTTCACTGCGTCGACGGCGATGCGCCGCGCTTCCTCATGTTCCGGATCGGTAATCGCAAGAGCGCGCAGCATCACCCGCTCCACCTCGGTCAGACTGGTGGTTCGGATCTCGACATGGTCGCGCCGCTTCAGGGCGGCCTGGCGCAATTCCTCGCGTAAAACGGCCGAATCGATTCCCAGCTTTTGCGCGGCATCGGCGGCAAACTGGTCCCTCGCCAGCTTTTCCGGGATCCGGCGAATATGCGGGAGCAGGTAGTTCATGGCTTTGACCTTTTGCTCCGAACTCGCTCCGGGAAACGCTGTCCGCGCTCGCTCAATCAAATAATCGGATTGCCGCCGCGCGGCGCGCACTGCCGCCATGTAGGCTTCAACTCCCCTTTCGCGAATGTACCTGTCGGGGTCGAGGCCGCCGTCGAGGGTCACAATCTTGATCGAGAACCCTTCCTCGGTGAGCAGCGCGATCGACTTCTCTGCCGCGTTCGCGCCCGCTGCGTCGGGATCGAAGTTGACCGCGACATTCGACGTGTGGCGCTTGAGAATTGCCACCTGTTGCTCCGTGAAGGCCGTGCCGCTTGTGGCAATCACGTTCTGAATGCCGCGCAAGCAAACGCTGATGCAATCCATCTGTCCTTCGACCAGGAGCGCGAATTCCGCCTGGCGAATGGCGGTCTTCGCCTTGTCGAGGTTAAAGAGGACAAGACTCTTGGAATAAAGGGGAGTTTCGGGGGAATTCAAATATTTTGGCCCAGCCTTTTCACCGGACTCAAGCGTTCGCGCGGTGAAGGCGATTACCCGCCCGCTCTCATTCGCAATGGGAAACATGATTCGTTTGCGAAAGCGATCGTACAGTGGTCCCTGTGTCCCGTCTTCACGTTCTTTCTGGCTGACCAGGCCAGAGGCTCGCAATGTTTCGGGGGCCGCCATGGTGCTGAGCAGGTCGCGCAGCGCGTTGAAACTGTCGGGCGCATAGCCGATGCGAAAAGTCTTGATTCCTTCCGGAGTCATGCCTCGCCCAGCGAGATATTCGCGAGCAACTGCCCCTTCAGGTCCGCGCAACTGGTCTTCGAACCAGGCGGCTGCTGCCTCGTGCAAATCGAGCAGTTTGCCGCGGAGCCGCGCTCCCGCGGCTTCCTCCGGTGAAGAAAACTCGCGCTTGGGTAATGGAATGCCGCATTTGCCGGCGACAATGCGCACCGACTCAGGAAAGCCAACATTCTCAATTTTGCCGACGAAGGAAAACACATCACCCGAAACGCCGCAGCCGAAGCAGTGATAGAACTGCCGCACCGCATGCACGCTGAACGAAGGCGATTTCTCTTTATGAAAGGGGCAGAGCCCTGAGTAATTTTGAGCGCCCGCCTTGCGCAGACGGATATAGCTTTCGATCACCTTGACGATGTCGGCTTGCTGCTTCACGCTTTGGGCGAAATCACTCACGAGGGTCTCTATGAGGATACGGCTGCGGTTACACGGCCCATGTGGAAGAGGTGGAAAGCGCGACGGGCTTCTCGCGGGAGGATTCAGGGCGGCGATTCTCCGAGTACTGGAACCCAAAGACTCTGCGATTCGTATTCCTCCAAAGCATGGAGAACCCCTTCAGCACTACCCGGGTCGAGAGTTCTTGGGTCGAGGCACAGGTTGCCAGCTGCGCCGAGGCGTGGACGCGCTGCGCTTCAAAGCCGCCTTCGCTCCAGCCGCAATACAGCCGCAGAGATCACGAAGCTCGCGAGATGGCCTACGATGCCGAATTGCGTGCGGTGGAATGGGAGGCGCGGCGCGCGGCCCGGCACAAGGACGAGTGTTCGGTTTCGCAGGATCGAATCCTTGCTTCGTTTGCCCGGTTCGCGGTGAATGCTCTGGATCTCGAGCCGGAGACAGTTGCGCTTCTGACCGGCGATTTCCTGCCTGCGGGCATTGAGTTCTGTCGAGGTGCGCGCAGGTTCGACACAAACCTGAGCCGGTCTGACACAATCCAGGCCTGCCGCAATGCGTGGACCGCGTGCGGCCTGCAACCGCTGCTTGGCGTGCGCAGCGAAATCACGTCTTCGATCCTTGGATACAGCCTGCTCTATCCCTACACCGACAACTACCTCGACAACATCGATGTGAGTCGCAGCGCGAAACTTGGATTCAGCCAGCGCTTTCGCGGACGTTTGCAAGGGAGCGGCGGACCCTCGTCCAATGCTCACGAGACCACGCTTTGGGCCCTCGTGGCAATGATTGAGGCGCAGTATCCACGTGCGCAGTTTCCCCAGGTCTATGAATGCTTATTGGCGATCCATGGGGCGCAGGAGGCAAGCGTTGCACAAATGCAGGCAGAGGCGCAGATGAGCGATGCCGAACTGCTCCACCTGAGTCTCCTGAAAGGCGGCACATCGGTGCTGGCTGATGCCTGTCTGGCTCGTGGTTGGATGAGCGAAGAAGAGGGCCGGTTCGGTTTTGAGTGGGGCGCGCTTCTGCAACTTGGCGACGATCTTCAGGACGTCCATGATGATTTGCAGCGTGGGTCTACGACAGTGTTTACACGAGCAGTGAACCGAGGTGAGCCGCTGGATCCGCTAGTGCTGCAGCTTCTGTGTTTCTGCGACCACGTCGCGATAAGGATGGATCCGCTGCCAGGTTCCCAGCGACTGAAAGATCTACTCCGCATGAGCTGGCGGTCTCTGATCGTCACGGCGATTGCCGATGCGCACGAATACTTCTCTCCCGGATTTCTTGTCGCAGCCGAACTCTGTTCGCCTTTTCGATTTCAGTTCCAGAGAGCGCGCCGACGGCAACTCGCTGGCCGGCAGGGTTTGTATGCAACGCTCTTCGACCTTTTTATTCAGACCAACGAGTCGAACCATGCGTACCGGCTTTCTGCGTCAGGGCGTTCAAGGGAGGTTCTGCAGGCGGCTCTCTGAGGCTATCGATCGTTCCCATCTGTGGCTGGAACAAACGCCAGAGGGGCCCACAATGTTGATTGGCATTGTGGGCCCCTCTGGTTTTTCCCCCTGAGTTTTTAATTTATGGCTCTATGCCTCAGATCTCGTCCGCCCTCCCTCCCCATGCAGGATGATCCGGACCTGAGGATCTCAATTTTGTTTTGGTGCTTCCTTCTGCAAACCCCGTGCGATCTTTGCGCGGATGTCTATTTTTTGGGTTTCCATCTTTCCCAGGTCCTCATTCTTCGAACAGGGGACCCTTGCATCCTGCGCAGAAGCGTCGCCTTGCTTTAAGCCCCACCTTTCCCGTTTCCATTGTTTCCATTGCCATTGCCCGTGCAATTGCCGTCGCTGCAATTCCCGTTTCCACTGCCATGGCCGCTTGCTCCGCCACCACCCCCGCCGTTACTGCCGCCATGGCCATACTGGCCTCCGTCGCCGCCACCGGTGCCGCCGTTGCCTCCAGCGCCGCCATTGCCGCCCTGATTCCCCCCGGCACTGCCGTTCGAGCCGCCATCGTTATTTCCGGCCCCGCCAGAGTTGCCGCCGCCGCCGTTCCCGGCGCTCGCGCCGGCAGAGCCACCGGTTTTGCCGGCGCTTCCGCTGTTGCCAGACCCGCTGGCGCCGCTATTTCCGCCGCCCCCGCCACCTGCAGCGCTGGCGGCGGATTGGCCGCCCTGTCCGTCGTCTCCTGCGCCGAAGTTGGAGTTATCGAAGATGTTGGCGAGATTCGCGGCAATTTGTCCAAACGCGTGCTGGACCCCGTTCGCCATGCCGCGCATGCCTGCAATCGTCCCCAGGCCGATGAGGGAACACAGCAGCGCAACCTCGAGGAGGTTGTTTCCCTGCTCGCAGGTCGTTCCGCGCTTCATCCAATGGCGCAGTCTGGGGAAAGATACTTCCATGAAAGCCTCGTCCAGATAGGTCGCGCATGGCCCTTTATTTTGTTATGTTTAGGGCACTACCTATCGCAATCAATGCCGTTCCGATGACGGACGGCTGGCTGAGGGGAAAGCCACAGATAAGAGGATGGTCCAGAGTTCGATATCACGCAATCCCACTCGAGATTGGGATTGAAAGTAAATCGTAATCAGTCTAGGAGTTACCGATAGGCCAGCGGTCACCCGTTGTCGCCCGTCGCCGAGCGCTTACGGCTTCCGCGTTTGTTACGGCATTTGCTGATCCGCGGAGCCTCGTCGCCTCGGTCACGGATCATTTGCCGAGCCCCCTCGGGCCTGCGGAAAGCTGCACGCAGATTTCGCAACGCGCGTTCTACGCGGCGTTGCTTCCCGAGCGCGGAGTGCCTGGATCCTTCGTGGGTTCTAAAACTGCAATTTGGCCCCAAACTGAATTTGCCGTGAAGTGGTTGACGTCGCGGTGATGACGCCGGCGGTGGGTGAAATGCCTGACGTCGCCGAGGTATAGACCACTTCGTTGGGGGTGAGGAAGTTCGCGTGATTGAGGATGTTGAAGAACTCTGCACGGAACTGCAGGCCGAGCCGTTCGGTCAGGCGCGCGTTGCGGGACGCCGAGAAATCCAGTTCAGACAGGCCAGGCCCAGTCAAAGCATCGCGCGAAACATTGCCATACGTGCCTGTCGCGGGGGGAAGAAAGGCTGCCGGGTTGAAGTACTGCGTGGGCGTGCCCGGATAGAGCGTACCGGAGAAGTTGGGATTCCAGTTGGGACGCACCGGGTTGCGCGTATCGCCATTGCCGGTGGGGTTATAACCCAGTTGAGGAGTGAACGGAAAGCCGCTTTGCACGGTCACGATTGCGCTCGCGCTCCAGCCGCTCACAGCGAAGTTAACGGGTGCCGGTGTGTGATTGAGAAAGCGCTGTTTCGCGCCGAAGGGCAATTCATAGCTGCCGTTCAACGAGCCTGCATGGCGCACGTCTGTGGCTGCCGGGCCCCAATCGAGCTTGGGATTCAGAGGGAACTCGACGAAGGCCGGCGTGTTGCCACTGACGCTGGTGTTCCACGCCGAACCGTCGTCAAGGTTCTTTGAGTAGGTGTAGTTTCCGCGGAACTGGAAGCCGCTGCCAAACGACCGGCGCACGTCGACCACGAGGGAGTTGTACGATCCGACGCCTTGGGACACCCACGACGTCGAATTGGCAAGCGCGGGATTGGCATTGACCGCTCCGGCGGGGTAGAAGACCGTGCCGTCCGCTTCTACGGTGGGGACAGGCTCGTTCATGTCTTCAGAGAGGATCTGGTGATAGCTGTGCGAGCCCACATAGCCCACCGTGAGCGAAGTGCGCGGCGCGATCTGCTGCTCCACGCGCAGGCTCCACGTGAGTACCGCGGGGGTGTCGATGTCGGGTTGCACGTTGCTGGGGGAAACCTTGGTGCCGGCCGGCGGCGGTGTGCCTGGAGTGATGCTGAGTTTCGACACGGCGATGTTGGAAATGGATTCGGCGGTATTAAACGGAGCCGTCTGGTCCAGGCGATAGTCGAGCGTGTCGAGCAAGCCGTGATAAAGCCCGAAGCCGCCGCGCACTGCAGTCTTGCCGTTGCCCCATACGTCCCAAGCGAAGCCGACGCGCGGCTCGGGAAGAAAGACCGCGTTGTTTTTGGTGAGTGCGGAACCGCCGACAATCGGCTGAGTTTGCAGAACACCGCCGACAATCGCATAGTTCGATGCCCGGCCCTGCGCTTCGTTCCAGCCGTTCGTCGATTCGGAGCGGAAGCCTGCACGCAGCTCCAGGCGGGGCGTCAGTTTCAGAGTGTCTTCTGCGAAGGCCGAACCTGCGAGCATGCGCCAGCCGAGTTCCGTGGGCGATGGCACAACGGTGAAGGTTTTCACGGTGCCCTGCAAAAAAGTTTGCAGCGTGCTGAACGATGCCTGGCCGTATTGGTCCTGCGCCAGTAGATCGTTGGATTCAATGCGCTGCAGCCAGACGCCGGCTTCGACCTGATTGCGACCGTGGGACCAATAAACGTGATCGTCCCAGGTGAGGAGGTTCCGCGCGGCGGTATTGTTGCTGCCCACGTTGAGCCCGGCCTGGGTGATTTGCGATGCGCCGTTGGAGGCGGTGCTCCCGCTGATGACGATGGCGCCAATCGGCTGGCCGGTGACCCAACCCGGAATCGAAACCGGGGTGTTTCCAGTGAAGAAGTAGCTAGCGCGCGAGTAGCCATAGCGTGCGGTGTTGAGAAGTGCAGGCGAGAAGACATGCTGCTCCTGCACGCTGGCTACCTGCTCGCGCAAGGTCTCGTTCACCAGGCTGAGGGGGTTCTGCGAGGGCGTGTTTGCGGCGCTGTCGTCGACGGTGTAAACGGCAAAGAGCAGGTCCTTCCCGCTCAGGTTGTCGTCAAAGCGTGCGGTCCCGAAGTCTTCGCGAATGTGTTGCGGTGGATGGCTGAAGGCTTCGCCGATACCGCTGCCCAGCTCAGGGCCGTTCTGCTGCGGCCACAGCGCCAGGAGCGGTGCCACGGCGGCATTCACGCCGACATACTGCTCCACGCCCGCGGCGTTGGGCAGGTAACCCTGGCGCGCCTCGTTGTCCGGCACCAGCGTCACTTCACTCAGGCCCCAGTTTTGGCGGAAGCCTTCATAGTTCCCGAAAAGGAAGAGCTTGTTGGCGCGGAGGGGGCCGCCGAGCGAGCCGCCAAACTGGTTGCGCTGGAACTCGGGAATTGTTGCCTGGTCAAAGAAATTGCGGGCGTCGAGCGCGCTGTTGCGGATGAACTCGAAGGCCGTTCCGCGCAGACGATTGGTGCCGGACGAGGTGACGATGCTGACCTGCCCTCCGTCGCGTTTTCCGTAGGTGGCGCCGTATGTATCGGTGGCGACGTTGAACTCGCGGACCGCATCGACGCCTAGGAGTTGTCCGCTGGTGCCGCCCGGCGTGACGTTGATGAGTGAGGCGCCGGTGTACTCGATCCCATTGAGCAGGAAGAGATTGTCCTGGGGGCGGCGGCCGCTCACCGCGAACATATTGCCGACCGACGAATTCGATGATCCGATGCCGCCGGACCGTTCGTTGGTGTAGTTCACCGTTGCCGGGTTCAACGTGAGCAATTCATCGTAGCTGCGCCCGTTCAGCGGCAGTTCCTTCACCTGGCGCTCATCGATCAGACCGGCCGTCTGTTGGGTGGTCGTGTTGACGGTGTTCCCTGAATCCACCACCACAACTTGCTGCTGCACTGTCGCAAGACCGAGAACGAAATTCAACGCGAGGCTCTGACCTACCGTCAGTGAAATGCCGGTATGCTGCTGGGTTTCGAAACCATCATGCGCGACGGAGACTGCGTAGGGTCCGACGGGAAGGGACGGGGCAAAGAAACGGCCATCGGCGTCGGTGGTCAGCGTGCGCGACGCGCCGGTTTCGGCTTGCCGCACCACGACGGTCGCGCCTGAAACGGCAGCCCCACTGGCATCGTGGACCAGGCCATCGATGGTTCCTCCGACCACCTGCGCGTGGGCGGCAAGGCCGGCTGTAAGAAGCAGAAGGACAAAAATGCGGGACAGCTTTGCTGCGAGGGTCACGGTATCTCCTGAAGAGGTGAGGCGAATTCAAGGGCCCGGTATGCCGGGACTGCAACGGTTTGCGTGCGTTCGGAATGATGTTGTGGAAGGCTCGACGCGCAAGTTCTGTGCAAAGAGATGGGTCAACAGCTACAACAACACCCGGTCCGCCGGGAGGCGGTGGTGCGGAGCCGCGAATTCAGAAACGAGAAAATCATTGAACCCATCTGTCGGGTGGAATGGATGAAACCAACCCCGAAAACACAAAAGCCGCGTCAGCAAGTGCTGAATCGCGGCCGCAGGTGAAATGAACTGAGTCTTACTGGCTCATACCCACGACCGGTGCAGCGCGCAACAACACGCACATGCCGCCGTCGGGATGAGACGAAGCCTCACAACCAAACTATAACCAGCTGCAAGTTTCGCGTCAATCCGGGTGCGCCCTTCCAGCCTCGCGCAATACAAGTACCGGGTTCCGCAACCTGCCGGTGCCCAGGGCAAGATTTGGCGGGGGACTCGATCCGGGCTCCCAGAAAATTCACAGGCAGAGAAAATAGTTGTTGCAACGAATAACTTCGAGCAGCATCCAAAGGGGTGAAAAGGAGAAATACCAGTATGACCGCAACTACCGCGACCAACTCTGTCGTAACCACCTGGAACGTCGACCCCGCCCACTCCGCAGCTGAGTTCAAGGTCAAACACATGATGATCTCGAACGTGAAAGGCAAGTTCTCTGGAATCAATGGTGTACTGAAACTGGACGAAGCCGATCCGACCCGCTCGACTGTAGAAGCCACCGTGCCGGTTTCAACCCTCAATACCGGCGACGAACAGCGCGACGGGCACCTGAAAGGCGCTGAATTCTTTGAAGTTGAGAAGTTCCCGACTTTTTCATTCAAGTCCACTGAAGTGGGCCGTACTGCCCCGGGCGAGCACGCAGTCGTCGGTGAGCTGACGCTCCATGGCGTGACCCGCACTGTGAGTTTTGCCGTAGAAGGCCCGAGCGAGCCCGGCAAGGATCCTTGGGGCAACACCAAGATCGGACTTTCTGCGACCGCGCGCATCAACCGCAAAGACTTCGGCTTGAGCTGGAATGCGGCGCTCGAGAGCGGCGGTGTGCTGGTGGGCGAGGACGTCACCATCTCTCTCGATATCCAGTTCGTCAAGGCGTAATGGCGAGGGCCAGGTCTCTGGCCGTTGTTTGGTATGGGGACCTGGAAAGGGCATTCAGCCACGGCAGAGCGCTCTCGTCAGCGATTACCTGTTGCAACGAATATCTCGCTCGTGAATCTAATTTCCGGCGGTGAGCAGATTCGCCGTTGCTCCAGAGGAGGTCACCATGTCGCTTCGTGCGGTCAAAGAGATCCATCAAACCAAACCCACCATTGAGGGCGCCGGCGTCAAATTGCAGCGCGCTTTTGGCTTCGGCAAAACCAAGGAATTCGATCCTTTCCTGTTGCTGGACGATTTTCGCAATGAGAACCCAGCAGACTATCTGGCTGGATTCCCCTGGCACCCGCATCGCGGCATCGAGACCATCACCTATGTGTTGGCAGGCGAAGTGGCCCACGGCGACAGTCTGGGCAACAAGGGCCGCATGACCGCGGGAGACGTGCAATGGATGACAGCCGGGAGTGGTATCTTGCACCAGGAGATGCCGCGCGGCGACGCCAATGGGCGCATGCACGGTTTCCAGCTCTGGGCCAACCTGCCCGCTTCGTTGAAGATGACGGACCCGCGCTACCAGGACATCCCGTCGGCCGCGATCCCCGAGGTCACCGAGGATGACGGCACGAAAGCGCGCATTATCTGCGGGACGTTTTGGGGTAAATCGGGGCCTGTCGAAGGAGTCGCCGCCGACCCGAGCTACGTCGACATCTCTGTACCGCCCAACAAGTTCCGGCGGATTCAGGTGGAAACGACCCGCAACGCATTTGCCTATGTGTTCGCCGGTTCTGGAAGTTTTCGCGACGCATCTGATCCGCGAGCGGTCTTGACGGAGTCGGCCATCGATCCAAACGCCGAGGCGAAGTACGATGCGAAGAACCATTCGCTGGTGCTCTTCGACCGAGGCGACGAAATCGTGGTGCAGGCCGGCCCGGAAGGTATCCGCTTCCTGCTGGTCTCAGGCAAACCGCTCGAAGAGCCGGTGGCATGGTACGGGCCGATCGTGATGAACACGCAGGCGGAATTGCAGACCGCGATGCGCGAGCTGCAGTCTGGGAAGTTCATCAAGCACTCGTAAAACTCGGAACGAGGCGCAATCTGAATCAAATCGGGCGCGGCTGACAATGGAGCCGCGCTCTTGCTGTTGGCCCTCTGCAAATTTTCGTCATGTCTGGGTGAAATCGCTGCTGAGAATCCTGGCCGGAGAAAGGCCGCGTTCGCGCAGCGCGCGGATGCTGAGCGCGTCGTGTCGTTTGGCGAGGCGTCGACCGTTCTCATCGGCGACCAGGGGGCAGTGAAACCATGCCGGATCGTCAAAGCCCAG
The DNA here is from genome assembly GCA_963798035.1 of uncultured Acidobacteriaceae bacterium. Classification (GTDB taxonomy): domain Bacteria; phylum Acidobacteriota; class Terriglobia; order Terriglobales; family Acidobacteriaceae; genus Telmatobacter. Next base: position 169,954 of record CAWCRW010000004.1, read on the forward strand.
TGCGCGGTTCAGCAAAATCTGCTGCGCCGTGGACTTGAGCAGATCGGCGCCACGAACGACTTCGGTGACTTGCATCGCGGCGTCATCGGCCACGCAGGCGAGCTGATAACTTGGTACCCCGTCCCTGCGACGAACGATGAAGTCGCCGAAGTCGCGGCCTGCGACAAATCGTTGCGGGCCGAGGTTGAGATCGTCGAATTCGACGACTTCGCCGTCGTTTACGCGAAACCGCCAGTTTGTTGGCATCGTCGCTTCGTTTTCCGCAACCCCGCTCCGAAATGTCGTTGCATCGATTGCAGGTCGGCATGTCCCGGGATAGACGGGCTCGTCATTGAGCGGGTCCGGATCGGCGGATTCATGCGGCGCGCTCAACGCGGCGGCCAGATCCCGGCGCGAACAATGGCAGGGATAGAGGAATCCGCCGTCCAGCAGCTTGCGCCACGCGGCCCGATAGAAGTGGTGTCGTGCGCTTTGCGCGTAGGGGCCAAAGGGGCCGCCGACGTCCGGTCCTTCCTGCCAGCAAAGTCCGAGCCACCGCAGGTCTTCGAGGGCGGCAGCGGCATACTCGGCGCGACTGCGGTCGGGATCGAGGTCTTCCAACCGCAGGATCAGCGTGCCCTGTGCTGCACGCGCGCGCTCTCCCGCCGTCCAGAAGGTGCGCGCGTGGCCGAGGTGCAAAAGCCCGGTAGGCGATGGCGCGAGCCTGCCCCGATAGCCCAAATGCGCTTTTGCCAGGATTCCCCCCATTCTTCGCTTTCAGTGTAGCGAGCGCACATGCGACAGGGTTTGCCCCCCAAGTTGTTCACTTCAAAACCAAAGGCTTGCCGATCCGTCGCACCGCCTTAGCCAAGGCGTGGGAGGAGGGCAAGTTCAACGCCTTCTTACAGGTCACGGGGTAACTTTCGGGGAATTGTGTCAAAAACAGGGTCGAGGGAGAATTCAAGGAGCCCAGAAGATTCCCGAGGGGCTAACGAAATGTCTTCGAAGGCGTTGGCAGTCGCAACCCCGGATTCATCGCTTGATTCGGTGATCCACTCGCGCAGCGTGGCGCGCCAGCCGATTCTCGATCTGCGCGGCCGGATTCACGGCTATGAACTGCTCTACCGAAAAGCGAACGAAACTGCTTTTAGCGGAGATTGCGAAGCAGCGTCCCGTACTGTTCTCGATGACACTGTCTTCTTCGGGATCGAAAAGTTCACGGGCGGCTTGCTCGCTTTCATCAATTGCACAGCGGAGACTTTGACTCAGGACCTGGTGAGTGTTTTGCCGAGCGGTCTGGCCGTTCTTGAGCTTCTCGAAACGGTGGAACCGTCCGCCGATCTGATTGCCGCGTGCGTCAATTTGAAGGCTCAGGGATTTCGACTCGCGCTCGACGATTTTGTTTGGGAGCCGAAGTTTGCGCCGCTGGTTGAGCTGGCTGATTACGTCAAGGTGGACTTTCTCGCGACGACTCCCGGCGAGCGGCAGGAACTGCTCCCCAAGCTCAAGGGCAAGAAGATCGTCCTCGTGGCGGAGAAGATAGAGACGCAGGCGGATTTCGAGCAGGCTCGTTCCGAAGGATTTACGCTCTTTCAGGGGTACTATTTCTGCCGTCCCGAGCTGATCCGGAACCGCAAGATTCCTTCCAACTATCTTTGCCACCTGGAGATCCTGGGGCTCCTGCAGGCCGATCCTTTCGATCTGGATGAACTCAGCAAAACGGTGATGCGCGATGAATCGCTCACCTACCGCCTGTTACGCCTGATCAATTCGGCAGGCTACGGAGTGCGCGTCGAGGTAAGGTCCGTTCGATCCGCGATGGTGCTTCTAGGCGAAGAAACCTTCCGGCGAGTGGTCACGCTTGCGATTGCGACGGAACTCAATACGGGGCGCCCTCCTGAGATTCTCCGGATGGCCATGGTCCGTGCGCGGTTCTGCGAACTTGCAGCGGCACTCTGTAAATTCAGCTCCAACGAACAATATCTGCTGGGGATGTTTAGTCTGCTCCCCGCCATGCTTGGCGTTCCGATGGAGGAACTGACCCCGTCGCTTCCATTGCGCGAGGAGATTTGCCAGGCACTGCAGGGGACGGTCAACAGCGAAGGGCGCATGCTGGAGTGGTTGAAGCATCACGAATGCGGCGAGTGGGCCGCATCCGAGTCGATTCTGGAGTCCATGAAGCTTCGGCACGAAGGCGTCAATCGATGCTATACCGAGGCCGTGCTCTGGGCTGAGAACCAATTCCGGTCCGTCGAGTAACTAGTCGATCCTGAAAAAGTGATTTTCAGGCAAATTGAAGTTGAGTATTTCTATTTCTCGGGCCTTTGAGATCGATCGAGCCGTTCCATAGCTGCATCAGGCAGTACAGAATAGTGCGCCGAAAGGCTCTCAGGAGCTTCTGGAAGTTCATCGCGGCGGCTGCCAGGATCGCGTTGATCTCATTTCCGGCAGTACCCTTCAGCCGATTACGTTCCAACCTGTGTTCGTTCTTCAGATGTCCGATGCTTGGTTCGACCGCGGCACGGCGTTTCATCCATCGCCATCGCGCTTGCGATGTATGCCCTCTTCGTCTCTTGTCAACATGCACGGTGACCGCGCCGTCATAGTCGTGGCCTCGATAGCCCATATCAACGTACGCTTCGCTCACCTGGTTGGCGATCATGCTTTCGACTTGCTTCATCTGTGCAGCCAGCGTGTGGCCGTCATAGAGATTTCCAGTGAAGCTCTTCACGCCGACGAACCATCCACCGCGACTGGTTACCGCGACACTCACCTTGTTGCCAAACTCATACGGATTGCCCGCCTTTCCCTTGGCGATGCACTGTACTTCAGGTTCATGCACCGAGTAAATCTTGTCCTTGTCTTGCCTCTGTTGTTCGTAGATTCGATGCGCCGTCTGAAGTAACTTGTCGAGCTTCACGGTTGGTTCTTCGGTCTGTCGCTCGACTTCCCGAATAACGCGCCCCAGTTGGGTTTTCAGTTTGCGCGTGCAGGCACGAGCGCGTTTCATCTGGCGGGCATGGGCATAACGGCTGGACTGCATCAGCAGGCGGCGGCCTACATGCCGATAACTCTGCTTGATCGTCAGCCCTTCAGCACGTGCGGCCTTTACCAACCGCTCGCGCATGCGCTGGTACAGTCTGGCATCGGTGGGAAAACGAATAGCCTTGGTCTCGACCGTCGTATCCACGTTGACGCGCCTTAACTCAGCAGGACGAATCACGCGCATCTTCATGCCCGCTTCAATCGTCGCGCGAAGCATTTGCTCCGCCCCGGCATCGCCCAGACGCTTGCGCCACCGCGTCATGCTCGAAGGATCGATCGGCATCCGGTGCTGAAAATGCGTCATGCCGCTGAAGTGCTGCCAGTAAGGGTTTTCGACCCATAAGGCAACAACATCTTCATCGCTCAGGTCATGCTGATACTTCAGATAATGAAGAGCAACCATCAGACGAGTCGAGATGCCGGGCGCACCGTGACTGGGATGATAGGTGCTACCCAGAGTCCGTTCGAACGACTGCCAGTCGATGACATCACCGAGACGAACAAGGGCATGGCTCATGTCAATCAACTGCTCCAGATCGATCTGAAACAACTCCCGCTGTGGCTGCTCCGGCTCGCGCTTGGGCTGCATCGTTTTTCCCCAGCTTCCAAGGCATTTTCCATGCCTTCAAAGGAATTCTAGAACAACAAATGCCGCGTTTCATCAGGCTTTATAGGCCTTTTGTTGGTATTTCAGGATCGACTAGCTAGCCTCTGAACCACTGCCGGCTGGGTTCGCTTCCAAAGCTAAGATGCCGGCTCCGTACCTCAAACCTGTCAGATGCGCACGAGTTCGCGCTGGATTTTGCCGGTGACCCAGGCCTTGGTGTCTGAGGTCATCATGTCGACCTCACTGCGCACGCCGAATTCGGGCAGGTAGATGCCCGGCTCCACGGAGAAGCAGGTGTGTGGCAACAAGTGCCGTTCATCGTGCGTTTCGAGGTTGTCGAGATGCGCGCCGGGCCCATGGAGTTCGCGCGCGATGTTATGGCCAGTGCGATGGGTGAAGTAGCGGCCGAAGCCGGCGCCATAGATAACTCCGCGCGCCGCGTCATCAGCCTCGTACCCGCAGATGGACCGGCCCTCGACAAAGGCGGATTCAACACGGGCGATGGCGGCATCGCGCGCGTCGCGCACGGTGGTGAAGATGAGTTGTTCGCGCTCCGTGGGTTCGCGCCCTACGACGCCTGTCCACGTGATGTCGTAAAAGATGCTGTTGGGTTCGTTGACGCGGCCCCAGATATCGATCAGCACGAAGTCGCCTTCTTTGATGAGCTGGCAGTGGTCGATGGTCGGCTCATAGTGCGAATCGGAGCTGTTGGCATTCACGCTGACATTGGGCCCGTTTTCCCAAACCAGTCCTTCACGGCGCATGGCTTTGCTGAGCCACTGCACATGGTCGAACTCGGTGATGCTTGCACGTCGCCCAGGCGCGGGTGGGCGTAGACGGCGGCCGATCTCCTTCCAGCCTTCGTCGAGGATGCGGTCGATCGCTTCCTGGGCGATGGTATGTGTTGCGACCTGATCTTCGCTGAGGACGGCTTCAAATTCGCTGACCAGGTCGGCTGAACTCACAATGTGCTTGCCGAGGGAGCGCAGGAATTCCACGGTGCCGGCGTCGACCATCGAGACATACATGATGGCGTTGTTGGGGGAGTACTGCATGGCTATCTGCTGTGCGCCGCCGAGCATCGCCTCGAGACCGCCTGCAAGTTCGAGCCAGCTGGAATAAAGGCCTTTTGTCCCTGGAAGAGAATCGAGCCGGCCCTGCTCCACGCGGTGCACCAGCTTGCGTGGTTCGCCCACGGCTGGAATGAAGTAGTACCAGCGACGCGTGATGTGCGCTTTTTCATCGAGGCCGAGGATGTGGGCGGCAATGGGATCGCGGTGGTGATGGTCGTAAAAAAGCCAGCCGTCATGGCCGCCGTCACGCAATGCAGCCTGAATCGCCTCGAGGTTCATAAAGGGAATTCTACGCGTTGATTTTCGGCGAAAGGGCGGCAGCTTCTAGAGGGCTGCCATCGCCTCGGCCTGTCCCGGGAACAGCCCTGCGTACTTGGTGATACCCACCATCGTGAAAACCTTGGTGAAGTGGGGCGACAACCCGAAGGCATAGACCTTCTGCGCCGAATTCGAAGCTTCAATCAGCATCTGAATCACAAGCGCGATTCCGCTGGAGTTGATGTAGTCCACCTTGGTGAAGTCAAGCAGCACCAGCTTGGCGGTCTGTTTCGGCAGAGTTTGATAGGTGCCGAGCACCGCCTCTTTCGATGTGCTGGCGATGTCGCCTTCAAAGCGTAGGACGGTGACCGGATGTCCGGCTGGGGAAGTGAGCTGGTCGATGCGCGCCTTCGTTTCAGTCTGCACGATCTGGTGTCTCCCGTAATGCGTTAGTCGGTTTCTTTGTCGAGGCGAATGACGAGCCGAACGTAGCTGCTTTTTCCATTGGCGCCCTTAACCCATTCCGCTTCGTCGACCAGAGCCTGGATGAGGAACATGCCCATGCCGCGGGGATCTTCTTCGCCATGAATCTTGCGATCGATGTCGGGTTTGATGGGTAGCTTCTTCAGGCCCTTGCCATCGTCGATGACCTTGACTTCGAGCGCGTCGTCAACCGACGACAACACGACGCCCACGGAAAGTCCTTCATTCATTAGATTGCCATGCTCGATGGCGTTGATGCACGCTTCTGCGACGGCAGTCTTTAAATCTTCCACGCGCTCCGGTTTGAAACCCATCAGCTTGGCGACGGCTGCTGCAGTGCTCATGGCGACCTTTTCGTAGCCGAGCCTTGAGGGCAACCGTACTTCCACGCTGGTGGATTTCACGTTGGTCACGCCTATCTCCTACCTTGCTTCGCGGCATAAGGCCAGAGCGGTCATATCGTCGCCCTGGGGGCTGCCCTGCGAAAACTCACCGATAGCTGTCCACAGTGCACCGAGAATATCATCCGCATTGACAACCGGGCACGTAGAAAACACATTCAGCAGCCTTTCCGGGCCAAATTCCTCGTCTCCGCGGAAAACTTCGGTAAGCCCGTCGGTATAGAAAAGCAATCGGGCACCCGGTGTAAACCCGCATTTCTGGCTGGAGTAGTGCATCCCCGGCAACAGGCCGAGAGGGGTTCCCGTCGATTCGAACTCCTCCACCGGGTGACCGGTCTGGTATAGAAACCCAGGATTGTGGCCGGCATTGACGACCTCGAGTTCGCCTTGCTCGGGATGAAGCCGGAGAAAGATCGCGGTTACATACCGGCGGCGCGCTTCTTCCCCTTCAGCCCAGTGATGCTGGTTCATTTGGGTGGCCAGTTCCGCGAGCGGAAGACCGGTGATGGCGATGGCGCGGAATGCGGCGCGAAAGCTAGTGGACATGATGGCGGAGGCCAAGCCCTTGCCCGCAACATCTGCCACGACCATCAACAGACTGCCATCGGGCTGCTCGACGATGTCCAGGTAGTCGCCGCCGACTTCATAGCAGGTGACGGACCGGTAAGCGACGGAATAGCCAGGGATTTCAGGCAGCTTTTGCGGCAGCAACGACCGTTGGATGTTCCGTGCCGCGTCGAGGTCCTGCTGCACACGAGCCCACTGCAGATTGCGCTCGTGGTTGCGGGCATTCTCAAGTGCGACCGCAGCCTGCAGAGCCAGCCCCTCGAGGAAATCCGCTTCATATAGCGTGAGCTCGCGCCCATCGGGAGGCGCAACGACCAGCTCGGTCATGCGATGCCCTTCGCGGTCCTGTAGTAGATAGATGGGCTGCGCGGAGCCGCTTCCGTCGCCAAGGTTAAGGTCTTTCACATTGCCGTAGGCCAGGCCAACGCTGGGGAATGCAGCGCCGGCCATCTCCAGTTCGCGGACGACGATGCGCAAAGTCTGTTCGAGCACCTCGTCTTCGCGGATGGTGGAGTGGACTTGACGCGACGCTTCGAGAAGCGCCTGCAAGCGCGCCACCTGTTGCTGCAGTTCAATGGTTTCGCCGCTGCCGGGAAGCTGAATTCCAGCCGCCATCAGGACCTCCGTGGAATCTCACTCTACCACGGCGCAAGGTGACCGGACCAAGGCGCGAAGCAAGTCATCCGATGCAAAAGGCCGCGGCAATTCGGGACCTGCATCCGAGCAATCGCCAAGGCGCTGAACCGAGCCGTCTGAGCGCGCAGCGAGCAGTCATCGCTTCGCATTGGTTGGGCCGACCAGGCGGCGGATGTCTTTTGTCTCCAGGATCCGCTTCTCGTAGCCGTGGCGCGCCACCGCCAGCATGGCCAGCCCGATTTCGCGCGTGGACAGGATCCATCGAGGGAACGCCCGATGAAGCAAAGGAAGCAATGGAGCTGCGATGTTGTAGAACATGCGGTACGAGGGCGTCTTGGACTGGATGCCGTCGAGAGGCTCGATAAATCCGGGACGGAACATATATGCGTTCAGGGGAAGGTGTAACAGGGCATTTTCGGTGCGCCCCTTCACCCGGGCCCACATGCTGCGCCCCGTCTCGGAACCGTCCGTTCCAGAACCAGAAACGTAGGTGAAGATCATGCCAGGATTGATCCGGCCGAGCATTTCGGCAGCGGCGAGCGTGTAGCCATATGTGATGCGCTCGTAGTCTGCCTCTTTCATGCCGGCTGAAGTGATGCCCAGGCAAAAGAAACAGGCGTCAAAGCCTGCAAAGCTATCCTCCATCCCGCGGTATTCCCCAAGGTCCCGGTGCACGATCTCGCGCACCTTGGAATCGCGGACGCCGGTTGCGGTTCGGCCTAGAGTGACGACGGATTCCACTTCCGGGTCGCGCAGGCACTCCAACAACACTCCCTGCCCGACCATCCCGGTCGCGCCAAAAATGAGGACTTTCATTGTGCTCGACCTCGGCCTTCTTATTGTGAACCCTTGGGACGCCGATTCTAAATCGACGAGGTTGCAACGATTGTGAGAGGACGGGAAGATGCAGTTTCCGACGTCTGCGCCGGCAGACCAACTTATTGCGCGGCTCAGCGAAAGTCGGGTAATGCCCACGGGTAACTCGCGGTAATTAGCTCCTAAGTAGCATTTTCAATCGCGTGAATTCGCGAAAGATTGGTGTGAGGCTCCAGACAGAAGATCTTGAGAGTCATCGAAATCGCCGGGCGGCGCGGTTTGAAAGAACTTTAATAAACGGCCATCCGTCGAAAATGCATTCAAGCTTTGCAAACTTTGTTGTCATTTTCCCTGGGTCTCGAGGTGAGAGTTATGTCTTTCCTACGCGTTGTGAGCGAACATTTTCCGGCGTTTTCGTCGCCTGATAAGGAATCTGCCAAGGCAGCCGAACATGAAAAGGTTACCCTCGATCAAGCCAGAGGATCTCGATCTTCTGCTGCCCTGATCGAAACAGAGATTCCTCATTGCTGCTTCTACTGCACCTGGTGCGGAGCGCCCATCCTGCTTCCCCACGATAGTCTCGGTCTGGTGTTTGGCGGACCGCTCATTCGCAGAATTGAAGCCCGCTCGATCGGGACGGTCTGCGCCGCATGCGGGCACGCGGGAGCCTATTCCCTGTTTCGCGGCGGTCACGGTTACAACACACGCCACAAGTTTGTGTCTTCGCGTCCGACAGGAAAGACGGTTCTTCTGGATTGGATTCGCTGCGATGAGCCCACGTGTGTTTTCCCGCTTCCCGTATTCGCGCTGCTCGAAGAGGGCGTGACAGATGCGGAGATCAAGGAACTCGCCGCTCGCTGGATTTGGGACGATCTGAAATGCACTGCGGGCCACGGTGTGCGGGCGCCGCGATGGCTTTTTGATGCAACCCTGCATCGCATGCCGATTGACCTGACGAGGGCGGGAGCGCGACAGCCCCGCTGATTTATTCTTCCCTCGATGCATAATTCTCTCTCCGTCGCGATGATTGCAATGAACGAGGAGGCAAACCTGGCGCGCACGCTGGAGAGCGTCCGGTGGGCCGACGAAATCGTCGTTGTGGATTCGGGATCAAAAGACCGCACGATTGAGATTGCGGAATCGTTTGGCGCCAAGACTTGCTATCACGCGTTCGGAGGGCACGGCGAGCAAAAAAATGTTGCGCTCGACCACTGTACTTCGCAGTGGATCTTGCTGCTCGACGCCGATGAAGTCCTTACGCCGGAACTGCAAGCGGAGATACTTGCTCTCCTCAGCGACAAGCCGGAGTTTAATGCCTACTGGATTCCGCGGCTGAATCTCTACTTTGGCCGCTGGATGCGGCATGGCGGCTTCTATCCAGACCACAAACTTCGCTTGTTCAAACGAGGCAAGGCGCGCTTGAGCGAAGGCGTGGGTCCGCACTCGACGCCGCAGTTCAAAGGGCGGCCTGGCACTTTAAAGCACGACATGTTGCACTACGCATATCCAACGCTCGCTATCTATCTCGAGCACATGGCGCGCTACAGCAGTGAGATCGCGCAGCTGCTCTGCAAGAGCGGCCGCACCAGCCGGTCCCTTCCAGCATTTGTGTGGAACTGCTTCCTCAACCCCGTCGCGACGTTTATTTACAACTACTTTTTTCGGCTGGGCTTTCTCGATGGGCGCGAAGGGTTCCTGCTGCACTGGAACCACTCAGTTTATGTGCATTGGAAATTTGTGAAGGCCTGGGCGCTGGAGAAGAACAGGGAAAGCTGACCAGATAAGGTCAAATTTGCTATTCGGCCGGAGTTGATCCTTCAGTTCCTGAAGGTCATCGACTTTTCATTGGCGACAGCTTAAATGTGGCAGCTCGTCTGGCCGCGCTTCTCCAGGTACTTCTGGTGGTATTCTTCCGCGCGCCAGAAGGTCTGCGCCACCTCGACCTTGGTGACAATCCGCTTTGGTTTGAAAGTGCCTTCGGCGGTGAGTTGCTCAATCTTGGCGCGGGCTTGCACTTCCTGCTCCGGCGAGTGATAGAAGATCGCGGAGCGATATTGGGCGCCCCAATCGGGGCCCTGGCGATTGAGCGTGGTGGGGTCGTGAAGGTTGAAGAACGAGTCGAGCAATTCCTCGTAGCTGACCTTGGCCGGATCGAAATCGAGCTCGACGACTTCAGCGTGTCCGGTCTGGTCGGTACAGACGTCTTTGTAGGTGGGGCGCTCCATGCCCCCGCCTTCATAGCCCACGGCCGTCGCCGTCACGCCGGGAATCGCTGCGAACGCCGTCTCCACTCCCCAAAAACAGCCTGCGCCAAATGTTGCTTTCTCAGTGCTCATAGTGAATCAGATGCTGCTGCGTCGGATTGGTAACAGAAACGCTGAAGCCTATCAAGCGCAAGCAGACTTCAGGCCAGGGGCGAGTCCGGACAATACTTTAACTGCGCTTGCCTCGACTTGGTGGTCCGCCCGATCGCTTCTTTCCCGAAGGCCTGCCAGTCGGACGTTTGCCGCCTGCGCGTGGTCCACTCGGGCGCGATCCGCCTGGACGTGGTCCACTCGGGCGCGATCCGCCTGGACGTGGTGCACCGGAGCGCGGTCGAGAGCGGCTTGTGCCGCCGTTCGGTTTACGTTCTAAGCCGGAACTCGTCCGCGAGCCTTCCGCGCGGGGTTTGGAAGTGTAAGAGGACTTGGAGCGGCCACCCGTTTTTCCTTTGTCCTTCGTGAAATTCCTCCCAGCAGGCTTGCCGAAGGGCGGGCGCCGTTCTTTGGGCCGATCGAAGTTTTTGCCTTCCGCTGCGGGACGCGCAGGCTTGCGCCCGGACGGTGCGGGACGAAACTCTCGCTCGCCGCGGGGTGGACGGTTCGGGTTGGGATTCGATTCGAATCGTCGCCGCGTATCGTTCGGGCGATCGAAGGATCTGCCCCCGGGAGCCGGACGCGAAGGCCTGCGCCCAGGCGATGGGGGGCGAAATTCGCGATCACCGCTGCGTGCCGGGCGACTGGTCCCAGCCGGCGGGCGGGAGGGCGAACCGGATTCCCGCTCGATCTGTGGCTCAATGCTCAGTCCAAATCGCGGTCGATCCATTTCCGTTGAGTCAGCGTCACGGAATGGCTTTCGTGCACCAGGCTTAGGTGTGAAGGGCTTGGGGGACGATGCCTCTTCGCCGCGGGGACGGAACGGGCGCGGAGCACCGGGCTTGGGCGGAAAGCGATTCGGCTGGCCTGCTGCAGGCCTTTCGTGCCGATCGAAACTGCGCGGGGCACTGGACGGTGCGCGGCGAATGTTGCCGAATTTCGGCGCTTGCTCGCGTCCTTCTCCGGGTTTGGCGAAAGGCCGAGATCCCGGCTTGGGGAAGGGTTTGGCGAAAGGCTTGACGCCGGGTTTGAAATCGGGCCGGGGAGTGGGGCGATCGGGCCTGGCCGAAGTGCGATCGATCCCCGGCTGCCCTGTCGTAGATGTGCGACGATTGTCGGGCGGTTGGAACTTTCTGCGGCCGCGCGCTGTTTTCGCGGCGCGCTGCTCGGCTGATTTCCCGGCTTCTTTGGGAAGCATGAGCGAAGACTTCAGCCGACGCGCTTTCAGCTTTCCTTCCGCAGTGAGCTGCAGCGCCTTCACTTCTTCCGGTTCGAGTTCGCGCGTTTTGCCGGGCTCGAGATCGAGCACCAGCGGACCGTAACCCACGCGGCGAATCTTCTCCACGTGATGGCCGATCTCTTCAAACATCTTGCGCAGTTCCCGGTTCCGCCCCTCGATGAGAACCACTTCGTACCAGGGATTATCGCCCAGGCGGACCTGGCGAATGCGTGCTGGTGCGGTGTGCACCTTGGCGCCACCGGGTTTGTCTTTTTCGATCGCAACGCCCGCCCGCAGGCGATCGAGCGATGGTTCACTTGGCTGGCCCGCCACCTTGACGAGATAGGTCTTCTCCACGCGCGAAGCGGCTTTTGTGAGTCGATTGGCCAGCTCTCCGTCGTTCGTGACTAGCAGGAGGCCTTCGCTCTGATAGTCGAGGCGGCCTACTGGGTAGAGGCGCTCTCCCGTCTTGGCGAAGAACTGCATCACCGTGGGACGTCCCTCGGGATCGGTCACGGTGGTGACAAAGCCCTTGGGCTTGTTGAGTACGAAGTAGCGCAGACGTTCGGCGCCGTGCAGAAGTTTTCCATCGACGCGAATATGGTCACGGCTGGGATCTGCTTTCGATCCGAGCACGTTGACGACCTTGCCGTTTACCTGCACGCGGCCTTCGGTGATCAGCTCTTCGGCATGGCGGCGGCTGGCGACACCAGCCTGGGCCAGGATCTTCTGCAGACGCTCGAGCTTTGGTGCAGGACGCGGCTCCGCCATTTCTTCCTGCGACTCGGACTCGGGAGATGCGTCGGCGATGACCGCGGGCGCTGCGGATTCGGCGGACGTTGTTTCAGGGCCTTCGTCGGGGACAGCGTGCTCCAGGATCTCAGCCGCATTCGAGGTGATTTCCTGCTCGGGTGCGTCGGCCGGGTGCTTGATTTCGTCAGTCATGGTGCGCCGTCTCGGCTTCTTCTTTCTCGTGCGGTGCGGAAGACTCGGGGGGTGGGACAACCTCGCCCTGTGCTTCGGATTGCGGTGCAACCGTTTCGAGGGAAGCGGATGGAGGGTTCTCGCCGGGCTCTTCTTCGGAGGCGTTCTCGTCGAGATCGGGTCCGCCGTTCGGTCCTCCGACGTTTTCGTCCTCAGTCTCGGACGATTCGTTCAGCTCGACAGAGGCCATCTTTTCGAACTCGTCCATTGAAGGCAGTTCGGTGACGTCGTTCAGACCGAAGCGGAGAAGGAATTCCTTGGTGGTCTTGTAGAGAATCGGGCGGCCAATCACCTGCTTGCGACCGGCGGTAGTGATCAGCTTGCGGCTGAGAAGGGAGCCGAAGACGCCGGAAGAGTCAACGCCGCGAATCTCGTTCACTTCGGGGGCGGTCACCGGCTGCTTGTAAGCAATCACGGCAAGCGTCTCCAGGGCGGGAAGAGACAGTTTCATGGCGGGCTTCAGGCTTTTGATGAACACGCGCACAGCGTCGTGGCACGCAGGCTTGGTAGCCATGCGAAATCCACCGGCGATCTCGCGAATCTCCACACCTCTGTCATCGACTGCGTAAGTGGCGATGAGTTCATCGAGCAGCTTGCGAAGAATCGCTTTGCCTTCGCGATCACGCACACGCGCCAGCCGCTTGGCTTCGGCTTCTGAATCTTGGGGTTCGGCAGTTTCGGCTGCAGCAGATTCACCTGAAGGGATTGCCGTCGAAGACTCACCGGGCTCGGTGCCGGCCAAATTTGAGAGGGCGGGATCCACTTGCACGGAAGCACCAGCGGCTTCTTCTGCGTTGTAGAAATCGGGCGCTTGCTCCAGGCCCAGGTACTCCAGTCCTTCCGCGAGCATGGGCAGCTGCTCCGGCTTTCTTGCCTGTTCCGCCGCCTCCGCAGCGGCCTCCTCGGCGGCAGTCTCCTCCTCCGCTTTCCACTCCAGGGCTTCGGAGGCGAAAAGGGCGGCGAGTTGCGCTAGAGTGACGGGCTCTTCTGCGGCGTAGATGACGGCTTCCAGCTTGGCTTTTAGGCTCATTCAGTACCTAGATCATCGTACCGGATTGGAAGGAGCTTGGCGCGCGGAGGCGGGTGAGGAAATCCGGGGAAAGAGAAAGGGCGTCCGGCTGTGCCGAACGCCCCAGATCGAAGTCACCTGCTTAAAGCAAGCGGCTTAGGAAGCCCCTTTGTTCCGCGTATGGACGATCGAAATCTTGGTCTGGCCGTCATTCTCCGACGGCCGCGCAGAAATCGACACCATGATGTTTTCGTGGGCGCTCTTTTTCAGAGAGATCATGGCGCTGTTGGTGTTGTCGAAAACAGATGCATCGCTTCCAAACTTGCTCTTGTAGAAGCTCAACACCTGATCTTTGGAGTCGGAGGTCACGAACACGGCGGAGACAATTGACCCGCTGGGAAGCGCCATCCGCATGCCGCCTGATGTGCTTTTCGCGCCGGGATAAATGTCGGTGCCCAGCTCATCGGCGCTGAAGTCGTTGGCTTTGGAGGTGGTGACGCTGCCCTCCGGGGTATTGAGTGTGATCTGCCCGCCGTGGCCCCCGAGATGGATGGCGTGGGCAACACGCCAGACCATGAATCCGACTGCGCCTGCGCCGAGGATGCCGAGCCCGATCAGGATGGCAACAATGATGAGGATGATTTTCAGGGCACTGCCTCCGCCGCCGGGTCGCGCAGACGCAGGTTGGGCAAATGTGCCTGTTGGCGGTGGCGGGGGTGGCGTATAGCCCGCGGCGATCACCGGTGCTGCGGCCACGGGTTGCGCGTAAGCACTCGGTGGTGGTGGCGGGGGTTGAACGGGTGTGTATCCGGGCAAAGGTTGTGTGCCGGCTGTCGGGCCGAGCGGCGGTTGCGGCGGGGGGATCGGCTGGCTGGGGATGTTGACGGGCGTGAAGCCGGATCCGGTGCTCGCAGATGGCGACGGTGCTCCGGGAACAACAGCCGCTCCGCATGCGGCGCAGAACTGGGCGCCTGCAGGCACATCAGCGCCACATTTCGAACAAGGAACAGCCATGACGATCTCCTGTGTTGTTGCCATGAATCTGAATTCAGACCAATGCAGGACCGGTGCTTTCGCGACGAGGCATCCCGCCTTGAGCCTTGAGGAGCCGTCGAAAATTACGCACAGAGCGCCTGGATTTGCTGTAGGAGCAAATATACCGGAAGAGATTCTCACCAATGCAGATTTTGTTTACAGGTTGGGGCGCAAAAAAGGGGACAGGCCGAAGCCTGTCCCCTTTTCAACGTAGAGGCTAATTGGAGAATTGACGGAATAGGGCAAACAGCAGTCCCGAGAGAAGGGCCGCGGCGGGCAAGGTGAAGACCCATGCTGCAGCGATGTTGCGAATGGTCGAGAACTGCAGGCCGCTCTTGTTCGCCGCCATAGTGCCGGCGACGCCCGAACTGAGAACGTGAGTCGTGCTGACTGGTAAGCCAAAGTTGTCCGCCGCAAAAATAGTCGCCATGGCCACCAACTCGGCGGTGGCGCCCTGCGCGTAGGTCAGGTGTTCCTTGCCGATCTTCTCGCCGACCGTCACGACGATGCGTTTCCAGCCGACCATGGTACCCATTCCCAGCGCGAGGGCGACAGCGACCTTGACCCAAGAGGGAATGAACTTGGTAGCTTTGTCGACCTTGGACTTGTAATTGTCGAGAGCCGCGGATTCTTCGGCGGTAAAAGCAGGCTGCTTGGTCTTGGCCATCAGTCGCAGAGCTTCACTGGTGACGTACATGTCGTTGCGAACGTTGGTCTGCTGGTTGGCCGGTACGCTCTTGTAGTCGCCATACGCCTTGACGTCGCCTTCGAGGTCGCGAATATTCTCGCGCAGGGCGGTCATGGTGGCCGGCTCAAGCTTCTTGGTGCGCAGAAAGTCCGTAAGCTCGGTGCGCGGATCACCCGACATCACTGCGTTTTTGTCGACGTGCGCATCAATGATTGAAACGCAACGCTCCGAGGCGGCGATGAAATCCTGCATATCGTGCGCCGTCACTGTGTGATTGAGTGCGTAGGCGGTAGGCACCGTGCCGATGAGAATGAGCATGATCAGCCCCATGCCCTTCTGTCCATCGTTCGAGCCATGGAAGAAGCTGACACCCGTGCAAGTGAGAACCAGCAGCAGGCGAATGGGCCACGGCGGAGGCGTGTTGTCTTTAGGAGCCTCGTAGAGCGCGGGGTACTTGATGGTCGCCTTGGCCAACAGGAAGAGGAGCGCGGCGCAGCCAAAGCCAACCAGCGGCGAGATCAGGAGTACCTTGAAGACTTTCGTCGCCTGTTCCCAGTCGACGCCCGAAGTGCCGCTCGCGGAGTTGGACATCAGCTGGTTGGCGACGCCGACGCCAATGATGGAGCCGGTCATGGTGTGCGTACTGGAGGCAGGAAGGCCCAACCACCAGGTGCCGAGATTCCACAAAATTGCAGCGATCAAGAGGGCGAAGACCATCGCGAAGCCGGCGCCGGAGCTGACCTTCAAAATCAACTCGACCGGCAGCAGGGTGATGATCGTGAAGGCCACCGCGCCTGCCGACGTGAGCACGCCGGTCAAGTTGCAAAGGCCCGACCAGACCACGGCGAGGTTAGGTTCGAGCGAATGAGTATAGATGACCGTTGCGACCGCGTTAGCCGTGTCATGGAAGCCATTGACGAACTCGAATCCGAGAGCGATGAACAACGCAACTCCCAGCAGGACGTAGGCCCAGGTGCTGGTTGTGGTGACATTGCCCAGGTCACCTGCAATGTGGAATCCCACATAGGCGAGCCCACCGACGAGCGCGACCAGGACGATTGCACCGCTGATCCATGCGGGGAATTTGTGTCTTTTTTTGTCGAGCAGCGACGCGCCGTGAGGTACTGCGCCCGCTGTAGTTGCGATGTCGGCCATTGGGATGCTCCGGAGCTTAGATGGAAAACCGTCCAGTTTCGGCGGGGGAAGTGCTTTTCGGGTCTAGCCATGGATAAACCAGAAGTATGAATGGCAAATGAACGTCGGATGAAAACGCGCGAGAATCGCGGCGAATCCCACAGGGAGGAATCAGGGCGGGAGTCGAGGATCGATTCGAATGGGAGCTGCGGGTCAGGCCAAGTGGCGGAAAAGCCAATAGAGTAGGCCGGAGAGCAGCGCCGCCGCCGGCATGGTGAGAATCCATCCTGCTGCGATATTGCGCACCGTAGAGAAACGAACCCCGCTTCCATTGGCTGCCATGGTGCCGGCTATGCCCGAGCTGAGGATGTGGGTTGTGCTGACCGGAAGACCGAATGTGTCGGCCGCGAAGATTGTTCCGATGGCGACGATTCCTGCACTTGCGCCTTGTGCATAGGTCAGATGCTGTTTGCCGATCTTTTCGCCGACGGTGACCACGATCCGCTTCCATCCCACCATGGTGCCGAGGCCAAGCGCGAGAGCCACGGCTACCTTGACCCAGTCGGGGATAAATCGGGTGGCTCGGTCGATCTGAGTCTTATAGTTGGCTAGAATTGCCCGCTGCCCGGAGGTAAAGGCGGGACCATCGGACCTCTGCAGAAGCCGCAGCGCTTCGCTCAGGACGTACATGTCATTGCGGACACTGGCTTGATCTGATTGCGGAACAGACTGGAATTCCTTATAGCGCGCAGTTTCGCGACCCAAGCCCTGCACCAAGGCGCGCATGGCAAGGATCGTGCCCGGCCGGAGATGCCGGGTGCGAACGTAGGTGGTGACTTCTTCGCGCGGATCGGGAGCGAGCACGCCCTGTGGGTCGACATGGCGATCAAGAATGTGGCCGACCTGTTCGGAAGCGACGATGAACTGCTGTGTTTCGGCTGGGCCGATAGAGTGATTGAGCGCGTAAGCGGTTGGAACCGTGCCGATGAGGATCAATGTGATCAGGCCCATGCCCTTTTGTCCGTCATTCGATCCGTGAAAGAAACTGACGCCCGTGCAGGTAAGCACCATGAGCGCGCGGATCGGAAACGGCGGCGGCTCATCGTTCTTTGGCGCCGTGTACAACTCAGGGAACTTAAGCAGCGACTTCGAGAGCAGAATCAGAAGACCAGCGAGCGCAAAGCCAAGCAGAGGTGAGATCAGCATCGCTTTCAACACCTTGATGGCCTGATCCCAGTCCACACCGGAGGTAGCGGCGTGGGGACTGAGGAGTTGGTTGGCCAGTCCGACACCCACAATGGAGCCCACCAGCGTGTGGGAACTTGAGGCTGGCAGTCCAAACCACCAAGTGCCCAAGTTCCACAGAATGGCAGCGATGAGCAGTGCGAAGACCATGGAGAACCCCGCGCCGGAACTTACCTGCAGGATGAGTTCGACCGGCAAAAGGGTAATGACGGCGAAAGCTACGGTGCCCGTGGAGAAAAGGACGCCGGCAAGGTTGCACATGCCCGACCACACGACGGCAATGTTCGGCTCGAGCGAGTGCGTGTAAATCACCGTAGCGACGGCATTGGCGGTGTCGTGAAATCCGTTGACGAATTCAAAGCCCAGGGCAATGAGCAGAGCAACCGCGAGCAGAAGATAGGGAGCCATGCTCGGAATGGCGACCGAATCGAGATCGCGGGCAACGTGGAAGACGATGTAGCAAAGGCCGACGGCAAACATGACCAGAAAGACAGCGACGCCGGCGTGGTTCGTCCTTCCGCCCATTTTTCGGTCGAGGAGTGTTCCACCCTTGGGAAGAATTTCCGCAGTTGCCATCAGAGTTCTTTCGCGCGGACAGTCGATGCGGCGGGACGCGGAATGACACGCCCTGCAGGCTCAACGTTGGGGAGATTCTGAAAATAGGAGAGAGTGCCGATGGGAGAGGAGAAAAACGCGACCAATGGAGAGACTTGCATAAAACCCCAGCAACCAAAAGAGAGCGCGATTGCTTGTGCAACGAACCTGGGGAATGGGGGTCGTTAACTCAATTCTACACTGGATGGACGAGGCTGGGCGAAAATGACTGGGATGAAACGGGTTAGTGTTCGCCGGGTGACGCTGAATGCCCTCAAACCAGACTGAAAGTCGGGTTCCGGCGACCTCGTCCGTCGCCAGATTTCCGAAATGAGGAATGCTTCCTTTGTAGCTGCTAACGCCAGTCGTCGCGGGCGTTGGCAAGGCCTTCGTTCATCACGGCGTCGAAGCTGGTGTTTTTCTTGATGAATATCTCCGAAAAGGCCCGGTCCTGACGCAACAGAATAGCCTGGAGTCGGACTAATTCCAACAACGCCAGGAACATGGCGACAAGCGCACGTTCTGACCGGGTGTGGCTGAGGATGCGGCGCAAAGCCACGGGCTTGTCTTCCATTGCCAGGCGACGGGACAGGAACTGAATCATCTGGCCAACCGTCACGGCATCTTCTTCCAGATTGAAAATAGGCCGCTTGCGGGCGCGATCGAGAATCTCTTGAAAGATTCGGACTAAATCCACGGTGTCTGCGGCGATTTCCGGTTCGGCGGCGACATCGTCTTTGAATTCGCGGATGCCCGGGTTGGTCCATGTGGCCGCCTCGAGCATTTGTTTCTGCTGCAGCATCTGGGCGGCATTTTTGAAGCGCTCATGCTCGATGAGGCGCTCGACCAGTTCGCGACGCGGGTCGTCGGCGGCATCGTCGGGACCCGTCGGGTTGCGCGGCAGCAACATTTTGCTCTTGATGTGAATGAGCAATGAAGCGGTGTAGATGAACTCCCCCGCGACATCGACGTCGCTGGCCTTGAGCTGATTGACGTAGGCCAGAAACTGCGCCGTGATCTTGGCGATGGGGATGTCGTAAATATCGATGTCCTGCTTTCGAATCAGGTCGAGGAGCAGGTCGAGGGGGCCGTCGTAGACCTGGCCCACAGAGACTGAGAACGGCGACTGTTCGGACTCGTCTTCCGATTTCTTCGCCTTCAGAGGCATGGGAACAGGAACGGGGCGTCCGGCGGAAACTACGGGTTCCGCGGGCGGTTTCGCAGCTGCTTTTTGCGGAGGGTTCTCGTCTGGTTCGGGGTCTGGATTGGGCCCCGGATCGCTTGGTTCCGGATCCGAAAGCGGGACAAGACCTGGCTCGGGCTCATGCACGGGGGCAGGAGCGGGCGTCGGTTCCTTGACGGGCGCGCGCTCGGCGTCTGCGGCGTCGGGTTTCGGATTGTTTGGATCTTCAGTCAAGTGGATCTCTGCTTCAATCTGCAAGAATACGAGCTATTTGTTTACCAATTCCGTGAGGGACATCTTCATCGCGGAATGGACCTCATGCATGGTTTGTGCCGCCCGCGCGCCTGCGCGCTTTGAACCTTCTTCGAGGATATCCATCACCTGCGGGTGGGTAAGGCTCGCGCGGCGCTCCTGGATCGGATGGAGCACCTGAACGAGCGCGTCGGCTGCCCATCCTTTGCATTCAATACATCCGATGCCTGCTGTGCGGCAACCGTCATAGACCCTGGCCATGGTTTCCGCCGTTGAGAAGACCTTATGCAGGTCGCCAACCGGACATTTGTCGGGCTCGCCTGGATCGGAGCGGCGCACGCGCGCGGGGTCCGTAACCATGGACTTTAGTTTTTGCCGCACCACGGGTTCAGGATCGGAGATCAGAATCGTGTTTCCGTAGCTCTTTGACATCTTGCGCCCGTCGGTTCCCGGCAGTTTAGGCGAGGGAGTCAGTAGAACGCCGGGCTCGGGGAGCACATCGCGCTGATCGAGCTTGTAGAAGTTGTTGAAACGCCGCGCAATCTCGCGAGTCAACTCGACATGGGCCTGCTGATCCTGCCCGACGGGAACGTAGTTTGCCTGGTAGAGCAGGATGTCGGACGCCATCAGGACTGGATATCCAAGGAACCCAAACATCGTGAGGTCCTTGTGGGTGAGATTCTCCTGCATCTCCTTGTAGCTTGGGACGCGTTCGAGCCAGCCCAGGGGCGTGATCATCCCCAACAACAGGGGCAATTCGTAGTGCTGTTTTACCTGGCTCTGCACGAAGATGGTGCAGCGTTTTGGATCGAGGCCGGCGGCGAGAAAATCCAGTGCCACCTCAAGCGTGTTGGGTGCGATGCCGGAGGGGTCTGCGTAATCGGTCGTGAGCGCGTGTAGATCAGCGATAAAGAAGTAGCACTCGTACTGGTCCTGCAGCTTGACCCAGTTGACCAGGGCTCCCATGTAGTTGCCGAGATGAAGCTTGCCCGTGGGACGCATGCCGCTGAGAACGCGCGGGCGGGATTTCGAAGTGGATTGTTCAGACATTCTGTCGATCGGTTCCGTAATGATTCCAGGAGGATGAAGCCTCGCTTGAGTTGCAGATCCAAGGAGAGCTTATTCCATTGTAGCGGGGTGCCATTGCCGTCCGGCGCAATCTAGAACCGCGTCAAAATGAAATAAACAATCGCCATGGCGGGGCCGATGAGCAAGCGCAGAATGAAGCCCCCGACCAGGATCATCAGGAGCCAACTGACCCATCCGCCGATGCGGTCGTACGCCTGGACGGCGTTGTAAGGAAGCGCATTGCGCAGCAAATGGCTGCCATCGAGCGGCGGGATGGGGAGCAGGTTGAAGAAGAACAGAGAGAAGTTAATCTCGATTGCCAGCACGGCGAGCAACACGGCAGCCTGCAGGCCAGAGGCCACGCCTTGCATCAATCCACCCTGAAAAGTGGAAAGCACGATGTCGTGGCCGCCGGGCGCCGCAATCGAAATGCCGATCAGGACGGCGAGCGCCACGAGGACAAGAATCAGGTTGGACGCCGGGCCGGCCAGCGTCACCAGGTTATCGTCGCGGACGATCTTGCGGAAATTGCGAGTCATGACCGGGGTTGGTTTGGCCCAGCCGATCAGGGCGCCGCTGAAGAGGGTGAATCCGACAAACGGCCCGAAAATCATGATGGCAGGAAGCAGCAGCGTACCGATGGGGTCAATGTGGTACATCGGATTGAGCGTCACGCGGCCTGCGAGTCGCGCCGTCTGGTCGCCAAGGCGCGACGCCATCCAAGCGTGCGAGCACTCATGAAAGCTCAGAGAAAAGATGAGCAGAACGAACTCAAACAGGGCGACAACGAACGCGGCGGATTGCAAACGAGCACTCCAGGACAGTGAATGCTCAGGTTAGCATGCGCCCCATCTCCGTTTAGCGCCGATCCGCGGGGAAGTTGCCCACGACTTCGCCTGCTGGAATCTTGCTTCCTGCCATGACAATCGAGTGGCTCCCGATACGGGCTCCGGCACCGATTTCCGTCGGCGTCAGCTTCACATGATCGAGATCTTCGGGCGAATAGGTATGCGAGAAGACGCGCGCAAAAGAGCCAATGACGGCGTCTTTGCCGATGTTGATTCCACCCCGATCGTTCAGAAGCGCACGTTGGCGAATGGTAACTCCATCGCCGATGGAGAGGTTGTACCCGTATGTGATGTCAACGCCGTGATAGATTTTTACACCCGATCCCATGTGGTCGAAGATATGGCGCCCGATCATGCAGCGGAAACGAAGCCCGAGCCAGTGATTGAGGCCGAGCGGCGAGCGGTCGAACATCTGCCAGAACCAGAGCAGGGGCTTCCGTGCAGCAAAACGCTTGGCATCCACATCGCTGAAATGCTCTGCCTCGAGGGTTACGTTCTCCGGGTCGAGGGACATGCTCAGCACGTTACCAGGAAGCTCGCTGGTGAGAGTGAGATTGAGTTTGCCTCCGTGGGGACGGCCCAGGTAGAGCTGGTAGAGCTGATCGCGCACAATCTCGGCACGCCGCTCAGGCGAACAATGGCGCACAAACTCGTCGTCGAGAAACTGGAGCCATCGGCGATAAACTTCTTCGGCTTCGAGCGTGGGATGAGGAACGGACTGAGAAGCGGTTGCCGGAGCGTTGGCCATATGCATTGGACGATAAACCAAGGGCCTGGGATGCGGCCACCGTCACCGCGCGGACCCATTGCGAAAAGGAGTATGTCGCGCGCGTGAGCCTGCGCACACTGCATGGCGGACGGCGCGTTATCCTAGAGGGTCCGACGCCTCCATTTCCTTGGGTTGCGTCGCGTGAGAGAGCCTTAGACCATGCCCGAAGAAATCGCTCCGGTTGCACCTGATGAAACATCGAAAACACCCGCGCCTCTTGCGACGATTGCCACGCTTGGCCAGCATGAAGGCCAGTCCGTCACGTTGCATGGATGGCTCTACAACTCGCGCGAGAGCGGCAAGCTGCTTTTTCCTATCTTTCGCGACGGCACGGGGACGGTGCAGGGGGTTGCGCACGTGAAGAGCGTGCGGCCTGAGGTCTTCGAGGCCCTCAAAGGTTTGACGCAGGAGTCGTCGGTGATTGTCACGGGCAAGGTGCGCGCCGACAAGCGTGCCCCGGGCGGTTTTGAACTCGACGTGGAAGATGTGGACGTTGTGCAGCGAGTTCCAGAGTCCGACCCCTACCCGATCACGCTCAAAGAACACGGCGTCGATTTTCTGATGGAGCACCGGCATCTGTGGGTGCGTTCGCCGCGGCAGTCGGCGATTCTACGGATTCGTGCGGAGATTATGCGCGCGGCACAGGAATATTTCGACAGCAATGGATTTATTCGGACCGATCCGCCGATTCTGACACCGGCTGCGTGCGAGGGAACGTCGACGCTATTTCCGGTGGATTATTTTGGCGATCCGGCCTATCTCACGCAATCAGGCCAGCTCTATATCGAGGCGACGGCCCTTGCGCTCGGCAAAGTCTACAGCTTTGGTCCAACTTTTCGCGCGGAGAAGTCGAAGACCCGCCGGCATCTGACCGAGTTTTGGATGATTGAGCCGGAAGTGGCGTTTTGCGACCTCGATGGATTGATGGAGCTGGCAGAAAACTTCATCTCCCATATCGTGCAGAGTGTCTTGAAGAATCGCGCGGCGGAGTTGCAGACGATCGGGCGCGATCCGGAGAAACTGAAAAACGTTCTGCCGCCCTTCCCGCGCCTGCGCTATGACGAAGCAGCGAAGATGCTGAACGAAGCGCACGCGAAGGGAGAACTGGAGCAGCCGTTCGAATATGGCAATGATTTTGGGTCGCCGGATGAGACCTGGCTCAGTTCGCAGTTTGATCGCCCGGTGATGGTGCATCGTTATCCCGCAGCGGTCAAGGCGTTTTATATGGAGCCCGACCCTAAGGATCCGAACTTCGCGCTGTGCGTGGATGTGCTGGCTCCCGAAGGTTACGGCGAAGTCATTGGTGGATCGCAACGAGTATCCAGCTACGAACTGCTCAAGAGCCGCATCGAGCACCACAAGCTTCCGATGGAAGCTTTCCAGTGGTATCTCGATCTACGGCGCTACGGATCGGTGCCGCATGCCGGATTTGGGATGGGCATCGAGCGTCTCGTAGCGTGGATCTGCGCGCTCGATCACGTGCGGGAGACGATTCCGTTCGCACGAACGCTGCATCGCATTTATCCCTAGCTGCGCGGCTCAATATGCAGCCGGCTAAAACTTCCTCAACAAAGAAAAATGCGGCAGCCGAAGCTGCCGCATTTATGTTTTGTTGCGATTGCAGCTGGTTAGAAGTCCAGGCGGAGCGAAAGCTGAACCTGGCGAGGGCTGTAGGCGAAGTTCGATCCCGAATTGTTGACCGCGCCAAAGCCGCTGGCGGCGGTGCCGCTCCCGGCCTTGGGTACATAGGTCAACGTCGAGCATTCTTCCTGCGTCTGGCCAGAGACACCCTGGGTGCACCCTGCTGTTACCGACGAGTTAGAGGAGAGGTTGTACGCGGTCGTGATGACGCCAGTGACATTCTGGTGATTGGCCACGTTGAAGAATTCGCCGAGCAATTGCAGATGGTAGGGGCGGTCCGCGACAGTTACCTCGAATGACTTCTCCAGGCGCATGTCAACGACCATCGTCCGCTTCATCTGAAATGTGTTGCGGCCGATCTGCGGAATCCAATAGTTGCTGCCGGCGCCGTTCCAGCTCGACGAATAGGCGCTCGTGGAAGGTGATCCCGTTCCGATGGTCGCGGAATACGGCAATCCATTCTGCGCCTGATAGACAGGATTCAAGCTCCAGCCATTGGTAAACCACTTTGCCCAGCTATCAGTTTCGACGTTGGGTGCATTGATCAATGCCCACGCAACGAGGCGGTTGGGAACGTTGAAGTTGGAGTTTCCATAGTTTCCGCCCTTTGGATAGCCGTCGATGTTGTAAGGATCGAACCAGCCGCTGCCAAGCGTCGTGGTCGATTCATTCTGGTTGTAGTCGATGGCATGCGACCACGTGTAGTTCACGTCGTACTGAAGCCTTTTCGAAGACTTGTTCAGGATTTCCGCCACCACCGCGTTGTAGTTGGAGTTGATGTCGCTGAACAGCTCATTGACTGCGCCGAAGTTTGGGTTCAGCAGGTTGGCGGTTGTGGAGGTGTTGGTCTTCGAGTAGGTGGGTACGACGAAGACGGTGCCGTTGGGGATCTTTCCTGCGCCTGTCGAATCGGAAACCGTAATGACGCTCTGGATCACGCCATTGGGTTGCGAGCCCGCCGCGGTGTTGGTGTTGGCGTTCGGATTGAAGTTGATGTTGAGCGCGTTGGGAAGTTCACGTCCCAGGGATCCCATATAGCTGACCTGCGCCGCCACCCCGGGAAGGAGTTCGCGCTGAATCGAGAAGTCGAATTCATGCACCTGCGGATTTTGGAAATTCGACGAGAAGAAATACGAAGTGGGTGCGCTGAAGGAGCCAGCGGCCGTGATGTTTGGAAAGAGTGGCGCGCCCGCGGACGTAGGAGCGAATGTCGACGATACATACTGTCCTGCCGGGCTACCGGTATTCAGCAGATTGTTCAGCAGCACGCCGTTGGTTACGCGGCCGTAATAGAGTCCGTAGCCGAGCCGCACTGTCGTTTTGCCGTCGCCGAACGGATCATAGGCCAGTCCGATGCGAGGTCCAATATTGTTCTTGTCGCTGGGATGGTTGGTCAGATTGGCTTTGGCTGCGAGAGCGGGGCAGGTGCCGGGCCCGGTGTAGACAGAGCACAACCCATTGGTCGAAGCCAGGTAGGGAACGAAGCTGCCCACAGGCGCGGTGAGCGAAGCATAAGGCGCCGGCAGGCTCTCATAGTCGTAGCGCACGCCGATGTCGACGGTCAGACGCGGTGTCAGCTTCCAGTGATCTTCAAAGAAGTATCCGTAATCCATTGTGGCCAAGTCCCACGTGGTCGGTCCAAAGCCCTGCACGAATGTTCCGCAAGGATCTGTTCCGACGTAGTCGGTGGTCGCGCTGCCGGGAGCTGAGACAGTGCCAACGTTGTTGCAGACACCCTTTGTGTTTCCCTCGTTCAGCACATCGGCAAAGTAGTTGCCGAGGTAGCTATAGGTATAAACGCCGTTTCCTTCGTAGGTGTTGTCGAGCAGGTCGTAGTTGTGCACCATGTCGACGCCGAACTTGAAGGAATGATTGCCCTGCACCCAGGCCGCGGTGTCGCCGATCTGCCATTTGCGTTCGTCGGGCAGCGCCTTTCGATACGCATAGTAGAGCGACCCAAGGGTGAAGCCGACCGAGGAAGGATTGTCGAGTCCAATTTGCGGCACGTTGGGGACAAACCCGCCTGCAGCCGCAGCGCTAATCCCGTTGGTGCTGCGCAGATATTGCTGGGTGTAGGAGCTGAAGGGCTGCTGCGACTCATCATTCAATTCGCGCCCGTACTGGTAGCGCACTTCGTTCGAAATCTTCGAGCTGATAAGGGTTTCGAGTTTGGTGAGACCGTAGTCGAGCTTCACGAAGTCGTTCCCGAATCCGTCGATGGAGTAGGTGTTGGTGGCCTGCGTCTGGACGCCGCCCGGGGAATCCCAGCGCAGACGATGGAAGAGGAAGCTGGCGTGGTTCTTCTGGTTGACTTGCCAGTCGATCTTGGGTGTGTTGAGAAGTTCGTCGCCGGTGCGATGTACGCTGCCGAGATCGGAAAGGAGATTGGTCAGCTGGGTGGTGAAGGCCGAAGCTCCGGCTGCAAAGTTCGCATATCCGAGGCGAGCGGCCAACTCGCAGGTTTGTTCGTCGACGGAGAATTGAGCCGAGCTTGTGGCATAGGTTAGCCCTGACATATAGCCCGCATTGGAGCCGGTCAAATTGCACGTGCTTCCCGCTGGAGCCGCCGCGTCCGGCAACGTGAAAAATGTGCTGGGCGCAGCGGCTTTTCCGGTGCCGGGGAAATTACGCCGATATTGTGCGTAGCCGTAAAACCAGAAAAGCTTGTCTTTCTTGAGCGGGCCGCCGGCATCAAATCCCCATTCTTTGCGCCAGTCGATCGGCTTGTAGGGAGCAGTCACGAAATCGGGCGAAGCTATGCTGCCGACGTTCGTCGTGTTGGTTGTGTAGGGATTGAACGCCCCCCAGTCGTTGTCGCGATCGGAGAAATAGGCAATTCCATGAACGCTGTTGGAGCCGCTCTTGGAAATGGCGTTGATGACGCCGCCGGCGGCGCGTCCAAACTCGGCCGAATACACACCGGTGTTGACCTGAAACTCCTGGATCAGGAATTTGGATGTGGAGTACCCTTCGCGCGTACGGCCGCGCTCTTCAGAGTAGTAAGCCTGGTTGTCATCTGCGCCGTCGATTTCAACGTTGTTCAGGATGGGGCTGATGCCGCGAAATGCGACCAGGCCGAAGCCGTTCGAGTCGCCCACGGCGGCCGGTGTAAGAAGGGTCATGTCGGACCAGCGCCCGCCGTTCAATGGGATATTTTCAAGGCTGCGTTCGGTGAGGACGGTGCTGATGTCGGGCGATTCGAAGTTGAGAACCGGCGCTTCTGCTGTGACTTCGACACTCGTGCTCGTGCCGGCGGCCTGCAGGTGGGGGTTGATTTCGGTGGTCAGACCGACTTGAACAATGACGTTCACTTCGCGGAAAGGTGCAAAGCCGGGCGCGCTGACGCTGACCGTATAAATCGCGGCGGGCAGTTCCGGTGCTTTGAAAAAGCCGCTTCCATCGGTAGTCAGCTGCGTTTCCGCGTTGGTCCCGACATTGTGAATTGTGATCGCCGCATTGGCGACAACGGCATCACTGGCGTCAAAGACCGTACCTGCAATCGAGCCCTGGGTATAAGTCTGCGCGTGGACCCAGGTGTCGCTTGCGAGCAGGATCAGTGAAGAAATCGCCAGGTAGACCGTGGCGAAACGTATGGATTTAAACATTGCTTTGGCTCTCCTGAAATTCAAAAGTGCAACTTGGCGTGTCCCGGCGGTCCGTCGCGCCGGTGCGGGTTTTGAAGGTTGAACGTACCCGATCTAGTTTGGGGGGACAGCCTCCTCGATCGCAGAGCCCGGTAATCCGGAGTCTTCCATCGGGACGAGCTATTGGTAGATCGGCAACACTGAAGCTCAATGAAAGGATTCCATATTTTTATGAATAGAAAGTTACAAAGCGCACTTTTGGCCTATCGTTTCACCGACCTGCAACGTCGCTGTATCTCGGCATCTCCGGGATGCCAAACGCAATCAAAGGGATGACACTACTTTGTTGGGAGGCTTTTCAATGACCCTTTCCGCCCCTGAAGTCGATCGCCTGAAACAGGCGCCTGCTGCAGAAGAAATCTTGCCCGTCGTGCGTGTGCGATGGAGCCCGCGCTCTTTTTCTGACCGCGCCGTCAGCGCTGCCGATTTGCGCAAGATCTTCGAAGCGGCTAGGTGGGCGCCTTCGTCCTACAACGAGCAGCCCTGGCGGTTTCTCGTGGGACTGCGCAACTCAGAGACGTACAAGAAGATTGGATCGTCGCTGGGCGAGTTCAATCAGAAATGGGCTCTCCAGGCGCCAGTCCTGATCCTTGGCGCGGCCAAAAAGCATTTCAGCCATAACAACACGCCCAACGCATACGCTGTTTTTGATTTGGGCGCGGCATCGGGCTTTATCACGCTGCAGGCGGCGGCTCTTGGGATTGCGACCCACCAGATGGCGGGTTTCGATCAAAGGATTGCCCGTGAGGCCCTCCAGATTCCGGACGAATTCGACCTTGGCTCGGTGATGGCCATGGGCTACCAGGGAGAACCATCTGCGCTGTCGCAGGAACAGATGCGATCGCAGGAGACTTCGCCGCGCACCCGTAAGGCTCTTTCTGAGATTGTGCTCAGTGCCTGGGGAGAGTCGGCGAGTCTGATTTAAGTGATTTATTGATAGTCACTTGCAGGCAAGATGAGGGCCGCCGGTGCAGACCGCGGTACAGTGGATGGTGGAGAAGTTCGACTGTGCCTCGTCTACCCCCACCCCGGCCGCTGCGGAGACAAAAGCCTGTCCGCCGGCGTCGCCCTCATCCCGTCGTGGTTCGACGACCGAAGCCCAAGTGGCTCCGGCGCGCAATTTTGGGGTCGGTCGCCGTTGTGGTTGGCCTGTTCGGCTGGGCCGCCGTGGCGCGTCACATCGCGCCGGTCTCCAACACCACTCTCGGTCGTTTCGACGCGATTATTGTGCTTGGCTACAAGGCCGATTCCGATGGCAATCCGACGCCCCGCATGCTTTCCCGCGTGAACGAGGCGGTGCGCGAATACGAACGGGGTGTTGCTCCGCGGTTGATTCTTACCGGGGGGCCGACGCACGATCATTTTGTCGAGGCGAAGGTGATGGCGCGCATCGCCGAAGCGGAAGGGATTCCGCAGTCGGCAATTCTGATTGAACCCGCAGCGCTCAGCACGATCGAGAACGCGTGCTTCTCCGAGCGCATCCTGAAAACCCATGGCTGGGTTTCGGCGGAAATCGTTTCGAGTGCGTACCACTTGCCCCGTGCGGCAATGATCTTCAAGCAGTTGCCCTTGAAGTGGAAGACGCACGCTGCACCGCCCTTGGAGCCTGAGTCTTCGCTGTCTTCTTCCATGACGGGCATCGGGGAAACTCTCAAGACGGTGCGCTATCTGATCTACGCGGACTGGGACGATCGCTGCGAACCGTAGGCTTTCCGCGATGGGAAACGTAATTCGCTGCAAACGGTCGGGCTCCCCAACCGTCTACAGACAAGGTATCCATTTGCTTTCGACTCCGAGCCTTTCACCTATCCTTTCCCTGCGTCGCGTGTTGCCAAGGCGCGACCGCGTTGTCCGCCCCAAGTGTGGTCTTGTAAGCTTGTGGGTGATGCGTCTTCCAGTACGTTTTTGTGTGTCCTTTGCAGCCGTTGCGGCTCTCGCTGTGCTTTCGGCCCCTTTCACCGGCGCCCAGACCCAGGTCCAGAGTTCTCCGCCCCAGTCTCCCGTCAATGGCACGTACGTCACCATCGACCCGCTGGCGAATATCCACTACGACAATCGGTATGACCTGTCGCTCGGCTTGGCCTACGACCACATGAAGGCGGGCCCGACGCTGTTGCAGGGTTCGAACCTCGGCGGACTCGATCTTTCCGGCTCCTATTGGCTGAGCCGGCACTGGGGTCTGGAGGGCAGTGGCAGAGCGTACCTCGGGACGAGCGGCGCGGCTCCCAACGCGGTTAGCATTCAAGGTCCGTTTGTGGCGCAATACCTCTTTGTGGCCGGTCCGGAGTGGCTGGGACCACACAACAAGCACGGCGCGTTGATTGCCCACGCCATGGTCGGCGGCGCTTACGGGAACTTCGATCAGGATCTGCGCGGCTCCGCTCCTTCTGTTGTTGATTTCTATCCCAATCAGCTCGCGCTGGGGGCCATCCTTGGCGGCCACTTCGACCTCAATCGATCCGCTCACTGGGTTTTTCGCATAACTCCCGACGCCGTCCTTACGCGCTACAACATCAACTACGGAAACAAAGCGACCTCGACGGATGTCAACTTTGCCATCTCGGTCGGCGCCGAATACCGGTTCAAGAAAAAGCGGTGAAGTCTGGGCACGCTCCCTGCTGGCGATGTTGGTGAAGCGCATTGCATACGGGCCGGGTGGAGAGTCGGCGAGGACCGCCAGCTAGGCACCTCCACCAAAGCATGACCGCAGCGGGCCGCGGTTGAAACGAGCCGATTCCGATGGAGGGCGACCCCCAGAAAGCAGCGGCGCAATGGCACCTGCTCGGATGTCGCGAAGCAGAGGCAGGGAACGCACCTTCTGCGATCCAATACTTCGAGCGTGCCGTCGCACTCGAGCCCAACAGCATTCCGATCCTCCTGGATCTGGGCAACGCATTTGCGAATGCCGGGGAAAACCTGAACGCCGTCAAGGCCTACGGCAAGGCTCTCAAGCTCGACCCGAACTCGGGACACGCTTGGATTAACCTGGGCAACGTCTTCTTCAATCTGCGTGACCTCGCAGGGGCAATCGGTTGCTACACAAATGGCGTGCGTTTGATGCCAAAGGAAGCTCTTCCCCGTTACAGCCTGGGAAGAGCGCTCAGCCTGGCGGGAAAAGGCGCCGAGGCGCTGGACCACCTGTCGCAAGCTTGCCGGCTGGACCCGCGTCACACCGATTCGTGGATTGCTTTGGGCAAGACCCACCAGCATCTGGGTCACTGGGACGAAGCTCTCAGCTGCTTTGATCGTGCCCTTGAGATTGTTCCGGGCCTCGCCGAGGCCCACGTGGATCGCGCAGTCGTCCTCCTGAATCAGGGAAATTTTCGCGAGGGATGGAGCGAATACGAGCATCGGTGGGAAACGGAATCGTTTCGAGCCTCAAAGCTGCGATCGTTCGGCAAGCCGGAGTGGAAGGGCGAGTCGATCGAAGGGAAGCGTATCCTTCTCCACGCCGAACAGGGATTCGGAGATGCGATCCAGTTTGCCCGTTTTATTCCCGCGGTGTCTGCCCTGGGCGCGAATGTCATTCTTGAAGTTCGGTCCCCGTTAAAGGAACTTCTCAGCCCCCTGGTTGCGCCAGGACATACCATTGCTGCCGGGGAGCCGCTGCCCGCGTTTGATTGCCATTGCTCATTCCTGAGTCTCGGAAAAATTCTCGGAATTGAGCTGGATTCGATTCCAAGTGAACCCTATCTCCACGTTCCAGCCGATCTGGTCGAATCGGCGGCGAGAGTGCTGCAGCAGGCAGCGCCGGGCCCCCGCCTGCTGCGTGTTGCTCTTGTATGGAAGGGCAACCCTTCACATCCTTGGGACGCGTTGCGCAGCTTGACGCCCGCGCAGCTCGGTCCACTCGGGGGAATTCCTGGAGTTCAGTGGTACTCACTCGACAAGGACGCGAGGCAAGTTCGAAAAGACTGGCCGCAAGGGCTCACCGTGGCCGAGTTGCCCAGCGAGCACCTGGACGGTTTTCAGCGCATGGCAGCGGTGATCGAGGCGGTCGACCTTCTCATTTCAGTCGACACGGCGCAGGCGCATCTGGCAGGCGGTCTGGGCAAGCCCGTGTGGCTCCTGTTGCCTCTCTTTTATGAGTGGCGCTGGCATTCTCATTTGGAGAATTCCCCGTGGTATCCTTCGGCGCGGCTCTTTCGGCAACAAAAGTCTGGAGACTGGAGCCAGGCCATCGAGGACGTAGCGGGAGGACTGAAGAGAATGGCTGCGGCGATGGCTGGGCAATCAACACTCCCTTGATCAATTCGTCCTGGCTGAACTTCAAACGGCAGTGAGTTGCCTCCACAAGCAGTTTGACCGTCTCGAGCGAGATAAAACCGGGGGTATTCCGAAGGAGTTGTCATTCCCCGGTTTTTTGTTTCTCGCGGCAAGGTGCACCGTCTAGATTGGATGGACTGCACGCCCTTCGTGCGCGTGTGGTATTCTCCACCGTTCGGCGGCGCGCATCGAATTGAAGGCGGATGCTGCGGCGTGCCGAAAGTTGTGCGTGGTCTGCGTATGGATACAGTGATGCCGCGTAAGTTGAAGAAAGAAGGGTCACTACGGACATGAGAGACACATTGGGTGTTCTGCTCGCGGGGGGAGCCGGCGAAAGGCTTTTCCCTCTTACGCGGGATCGCGCCAAACCGGCTGTACCGTTTGGCGGGCACTACCGGATTATCGACATTACGCTTTCAAACTGCATCAATTCAGGTCTCCGCAGGGTCTATGTCCTCACGCAATACAAGGCGCTTTCGCTCAACCGCCATATCCGCGAAGGCTGGACCGGCATCGTGGCGCAGGAGCTGGGTGAGTTTTTCGAGCTCTTGCCGCCCATGCAGCGCACGGGCGGCAACTGGTACATGGGCACAGCCGATGCGGTCTATCAGAATATCTATTCCATCGGGAGTGAGCAGCCGACGCACGTGATTGTGCTGGGAGGCGATCACATCTACAAGATGGACTACAGCCGGATGCTCGAGTACCACAAGGAGCAGCACGCCGAGGTGACGATTGCCACGTTGCCCATTGCGCCCGACGAAGTGAAGCAGTTTGGCGTCGTGGAAGTGGCGCAAAGTGGCGAAGTGCTTGGCTTCCAGGAGAAGCCCGCGTCCACAACCGTGCGCTCGCCGTTCAACCCCAATGCCGTGGATGCCTCCATGGGGATTTACATCTTCAACACCGAGTGCCTGCTCAAGGCCCTCATCGCCGACGCCGAAGATCCCGCTTCAAAACACGACTTTGGCCATAACATTTTGCCCAACATGCTGGGCAAGAAAAAAATGATGGCCTACAGCTTTGTGGACGAGAACAAGCAGCAGGCGCTCTACTGGCGCGACGTGGGAACGCTGGATGCCTACTACGACGCCAACATGGATCTGTGCTCGGTTTCGCCGATCTTCAACCTCTATGACAAGAGCTGGCCGATTCGGACGCGGGTGCGGCAGTATCCGCCGGCCAAGTTTGTCTTTGGCGAACCGGGACGTACCGGCATGGCAGTCAACTCTGTGATCACCGCCGGCGTGATTATCTCCGGCGCTTCGGTGGCCAATTCTGTCTTGTCGCAAGACGTGCGCGTCAATTCGTATTCCGATGTGGACGCCAGCATCATCTTCTCGCATGTGAATATCGGGCGGCACTGCAGGATTCGGCGCGCCATCATCGATCGGGACGTGCACATCCCCGAGGGAACCGTCATCGGCTATGACCCAGTCGAGGACAAGCGACGCTACTTTGTCACGCCGTCGGGCCTGACCATCGTGACGCGCGATGCGTCGCTGTTTGAAAACCCGGTCGATCCTGAGTTTCTGGAGCGCTACTAGACCGAGGGGCTTCTCTTTTGCGCAGGTTTTGTGTCTGTCGCCACCAATGAATCAGAAGGTGGGGGAAACCTCTGTTCGCCGCTCTTCAATTGAACTGCGGCCGTGCCGTTCTATTGGTTCCAGCAGAGACATTGCGACAATGCCGCTATTGCGTGGGCTCGAGAACCAACCTCTGCACCCGCCAGTTCAGCAGCTCGGCTGCATATAGCACGTTCTCCGACGGGCACGCCAGCTCGTGAATCCAGCCAAATTGCCCCGAACCGTGGCCTGTGGAGCCCAGCATGCCGAGTACCTTGCCATCGAGGGTGAGCTGATAAATGCGTCCTGGATACGCATCCGCCGCATAGAGCAGCGGATGGGGGCCTGGAGTAATGCAAATCGCCCACGGAGAGCCATTCCTCATGGTTTTGTTCAAAGGCGCAGGCGCTTCGGAACTGGCAGGAATGTCGGAAGGAATGTTGCCCATCCAGGGGCGAACATTGTGGTCATACGGGACGTTGATGTGCATCTCGCGCAGAAACTTTCCGTCTCCATCGAAGACTTGAATGCGCCCATTGCCTCGATCGGCTACATAAACGTTCCCCGCATTGTCGGTGGCGATACTGTGCGGCGTCATGAACTGACCAGGGCCGGCCCCGGGCTCTCCCCAGGACTTGATCCAGTTTCCGTCCTTATCGATCTTTGCGATGCGGGAATTGATGTAGCCGTCGCTGATGTAGGTATTGCCGGCGGCGTCCCAAGCCACGTCCGTAACCTGCCGAAACTCTCCGTCCACAGGCGGCAGAGGCGGTTTGGGATGTTTGAGCGGGCCGGTGCCTTCGTCGGAAGCCTCCTGTTTACGGCCAAAAACCATGAGGACGCGCCCTTCGGGACTGAATTTGATGACCATGTCCGAGCCCTTGTCGGTCACCCAGATGTTGTCCTCTTTGTCGACCTTGACGGCATGCGCATAGCTCCACGCATACAAATGATGCCCGATCTCGCGAACATAGTTCCCGTCGGCGTCAAACTCGAGCAATTGAGCTGCGGCCGCTCCAAAGGCCGGGCCCGTGGTGCCGCCGCGAGAAAAGACGAAGACATGTCCCTTGGAGTTGACCGCAACACCGGCGACTTCCCCGAAGTACACGTCGGGTGGAAGCTTGAAGAAATCCGTCTGGGCGTGAAACTTGATCTGGGGGGCTGACTGCTGTGCAACCATCGAGATCGGTGCACACAAAACTGCGGCCAGTACTAGATGCTTCATTCCCGCTCTCCTGGGTAAAGCCGAGAACTTTTCTTCCGTCTTTGTTGGCATGCAAGTACGATCCTCATTCAAATTTTCAAAGCAGCAATCCCTGAGACAGAGTTCGGAGCAGAATTGGCTCCGGCGCTTCTGCGCCATCCTGTGGCTCGATTCACCGACCCGTGTCAACTCATGGAAAAGAGCCCTGCGGCGGTGCGGATAGGATACCTGCCCCGGATGGATCGAGAGCTCGCATCGAACAGCGCGCACCGGCGCGTCTGCGCCGGCAAACAATCGTGCGGCAGCAGACTGTAATTTTCTGCAAGCCGCAAGTGATTTTTGCGGCAGATTCGGTGACTGAAGACCAAATACGGAAACAGGGAGCGGATGCATCTGGCAATTAATCTGGGCGGACAGAAGTACTCGAACATACCGGTTCCGGTACTCGCGATTTTTGCGTGTCCTCACAACTTCGACTTTGATCGGTCGCTCAGGGATCATCCGAGCCTTAAAGCCGAGGTTGTCGCGGAGGATGCCATTACGACATCGAGGCAGGCAGATGCTTTTGCAGCCGGCGTGCCGACGGCCCACGTCGTTCGTCTGGCAAGCGCCGATCACTATGTATTCCGATCGAATGAAGCGGATGTCATCCGCGAAATGAATGCCTTCCTGTCGACGCTGCCCAAGCGGTAACTGGCTCGCGATGCGTCTTGAGGCCCGGTTACGCCATGTGTAGCTAAGCTAAGCGAGTCGTCGTTCAACGAGATACAGAGCGCCCAGCAAAATCAGGGCAAGAAAGCTCACCCAGCGGCCGGCAATCACATCCGGAGTGGTTGTCCATTGCACGACGACAGTGATCGGGCCGGGCTCCACAGGTATCGCTATAAGCCCATGGCCGCGCTCCACCAGCGTGGTTGCCGAACGGCCGTTCACCATTGTCTTCCAGGCTGGATAGTTCCGCAGTCCCAGAATCAGGTAGCCGGGCTGATCCACCACACCGACAAAGCCTTTCCTCTCCGGCTGATTCATGGGTTCTGCGAATCTCCCCTTGCAAAGGCTTTCGCTCCCGGCCCGTACCGGATTCAAGCCGTCCCCTGGTTCCCCGGATATATCTGTGAGGTCGTTCAGATTGCTGACCACGCAGTTTCTGGGTACGTCGGGCAAGAGCAGGTGGTATTGGATATCGGGCGGCGCATACTCAGGTTTTCCCTCAGCTCCCTCGCCGGATTCCCAGACTTTGAAGCCGGCATTGAATGCCTTGCAATCGTTGAAGCAAAACACCCAGGTTACGGTGCTGATGACGAGAAATAACAGTGCGCAGGCCGTCAAAATTGCGATCCGTCTGCGACTGGGGCGAACCCAGACCGCCGCCGCAAAAAAGATAGCCAGCGAGGGTTGCATCACCAAGAGCCAACGCCAGGGAAGCTGAAGGAAGCGGAGTTCCGGCAGCCAATTCCAGAGCGGAAACGAGACCGGAAGCTGCAGAAGGAAGACTGCAAGGGGAATCAACGCCAGTGGAATCCACCAGGGGCGTTCACCGGGCAGCGTGCCGCGCCTCCACGCAATGAGCACGGAAGTGAGAGTCACAACCAACATGGCGACGGCGATCACGGAGATTCCGAACAGCGTGCGGTTGTGAAGTATCAGAGTCGGATCGGCGTGATAACCAAAGAGCCAACTGTTCTCGATCCGATAGTTGGGACGGGTGACGGCGTCCTGAAAGTTAGCCCAGCTTCTCTCCCAAATTGCAGGAATCAGATAAGTGGAGGTCAGCGCGATACCAATGGAACCACCGACCACTGCCCGAACGACCGGAGCCCACGACTTCTGGAGCACTGCGCAAACCAGCGCAGTTGCAGCCAGAAGATAGTTGGCTTCGATACCCAGTGGCCCATTGCTGAGCCATATTCCCGCCATGATGAGGGACAAAGGCAGAGCTGAACCATCAAAAGTTCGCTGCCAGAAACGCCCGGAAGGGTTTTTGTTCCGCAAGAGAAATAGAAGAAGCAAAGGAACCCAGAAACCGCCCGTCAGCTCAGCGAAGGCACTTCTCTGAGTGATGTCCGATAAGATCCGTCCGAGGCAGATGGCTGCGCAACCGGCCAAAGTCGCGGGCCCATCCGCGAGGACCTCCCGCGCCAGCGCCCGATTGGCCAGGCCCGTACCGGCAAGCAGGAGAAACGTGAGCGCGAGCGCGACCCCCTTCCACGGCAAAACCAGCCCCAGCAAGGCGCCGATCATCCATGTAACGGGAGGATAGAAAACGAAGCGGGGTTCGCCCACACCGAAGTTCGCGCTGTTCGCCCAGTGGGGGTATAGAACGCCCTGCAGCATGCTGCGTTGTGCGTCGGACCAGGAAACAAAATGGAAGTAGAAGTCGTCGCCGCAGGACGGACCGTTCAACCACAGCGGCCAAATGGCAACGGCAGCTGCAAGCAGGATGATTGCCGGACCTGCCAGCTTCATCGTGCGCAACTTGGCCTCTGCCGGCTTCTGGTTAGGGGACCTTGCTTTCCGTGTCATCAAGGTTGGCCATCGAGCGCCAGGCAGATTCAGTATCTCCCACGAGCCGTCTCGTCACGGGAATTTCGCTCTACCTGCACCATGCAGATCTACTTTCTTTCTCATGCGGAAAGAATCAGCCAAGGCGGGGAGGCAATTAGGAAGATGGCAGAAGGGCTACTGGCATTTCCGCACAGCCAAGCTTTAAGTCCGCGAATGCGGGCAACAGGTATGAACTTTGATTTGAACAGCTATCGATTGCCCGCATACTCCTGAAAGAGCTCCGGGAATTGTTTGCGGAGCGCGCCAATCTTGGGGCGGTCGCACATCAGGATGTAGGGATTGCCAGGGTTGAGGTCGGCGTAGTGCTGATGGTAGTGTTCGGCGTCGTAGAAGCCGTTGAGCGGCACGACCTGGGTAACAATGGGACCGGAAAAGACGTGTGCCGCCTCGAGTTGCGCGATATACGCCTGGCTGAGTCGTTTCTGATCCTCATTGGCATAGAAAATGGCTGACCGGTACGAGGTTCCCACATCCGGTCCCTGGCGGTTGAGCTGCGTTGGATCGTGCGCGACAGAAAAGAAGATGCGCAGCAACTGCCCATAGGTGATTTTCGAGGGATCGTAGGCCACGCGGACAGATTCCGCGTGGCCGGTGGTTTCGGTCGTGACCTGGGCGTACGTGGCAGTATTCTTGGCGCCGCCCGAGTACCCGACCGTGGTATCGATCACGCCTTTCACGCGTTCAAAGACCGATTGCGTACCCCAAAAACAGCCACCGGCAAACACTGCAGTTTCTTTGCCCGGCTGAGGCGCGAGAGCATCATCGCTCGTGGCAGCGGGGATGGGCGCGCCGCCGGCGGCCTTGACGCCACGCGTGGCAAATAACACGGCCACGAGGGCCAAGAGTCCCAGCATGCCGAGTCCAAACAATCTGAATGTTCCCATCTTTGTCGCTCCCTTACGCCACCGCTCTGTGCGTAGCCCCCTGTGAGATGAGGCGACAGGACAAAGGTTACAGCCGCTGTCGTTGAAGGGATCGGTCGAGACTCCGGCAGCTCTGTGCCCAATTCGCAGGTGGGGCTCCCCGAATCGCGATTCTTCAAGTCAAGTTTGGCTGACGCAACCCGAACCCCACCTGAAGAGCGGCAGAGAAAGGAGGACGGATTGGGGACAATCTCGAATCGTTCCCATGATGGAACCAGGCAACAAAATCATGCGTATAGCCCATCATGGCGAGCGCAGGTACATTAAGCTGGAGCATGCTGGGGCTGGTGGCCCCGCCTGAGCCTCGACGGCGCAATCTCCAGCCCCGGGAGGCGGGCGCCCCGCAACGCGGTGGGCCGCTTAAGGGCAACCCTGCTGCCGCTGTTGACGGGCCGCAGCGGGCTCGCGTGGTGCGCGAGGAGGTTA
Organism: uncultured Acidobacteriaceae bacterium; assembly: GCA_963798035.1. Lineage (GTDB taxonomy): Bacteria > Acidobacteriota > Terriglobia > Terriglobales > Acidobacteriaceae > Telmatobacter. Next base: position 208,432 of record CAWCRW010000004.1, read on the forward strand.
GACCGCTGGAGATCGACTGGTCCCAAGTTATCCGCCGCTGCATGGACGGGGATTCCGGCGCATGGGCCGAGTTGGTCCGCACGCACCATCGGCGTGTCTATGGGATGTGCTACCGTTTTACCGGAAACGCGGCCGACGCCGAAGATCTTACCCAGGACGTCTTCTTAAAGATTTATTCGAATCTTGCCAGTTTCGATATGGGGCGGGGCACCCTGCAGGTGTGGATCACGACGATGACCCGCAACCTGCTGGTGGATAACTTCCGCCGCACCCGCAATCAGCGCGCCACCGGTTCTTTGGACGAAGGCTGGGACGTGACCGATGAACTGCGGCCTGTCGACCGGCTGACTTCGGAAGGTCCTTCGCCGCATGAATCGGCGGCGCAGAAAGAACTCGCAAAAATGGTGCAGTCTGCGCTCGCCCGTGTCAGCGTGGAGCTGCGCGAAGCCGTCATTCTAAGAGATTTGCAAGACCTGGATTACAAAGAGATTGCGCAGGTATTGGGAATACCCGAAGGTACCGTAAAGTCCCGCATCAGCAGGGGCCGTGCGGAACTTGCACGCCTGTTGGAACGTAATAAACGGGAGGTGATGTAGTCATGGCGAGCAGCACACATATTCCGAATTCTCCAGCTTGCGGCCAGTGGGAGACGCTTCTTGCCGACGCGCTGGATGGTCTGCTGCGACCCGAGGATGAGGCGACCTTTAGCGGGCACATGGCTATTTGCCCAGCCTGCACGGCGCTGTTTGAGGAAGCGCGGCGCGGCCGGGAGTGGCTCGGATTTCTTGCTGCTGAGCCCGAAGTGCCCGAGGGATTGCTCGACAAGATCCTAGCCTCGACGGGTCCCGGACAGGTCGCCGGCTATGGTCTCGTCACCCCCGGCAGCACGACGCTGCCCATGCCCCAGCCCTGGCAGCGGCCTGGCTTTATGGCTCGCGTGCGGCGCTTCGCCGAGCCACGACTGATGATGACCGCAGCCATGGCGTTCTTTTCGATCGCACTGACCCTGAACCTGACCGGCGTTCGCCTCACGGACCTGCGCCTTTCCAATCTGCGGCCCAGTGCGGTGCGTTCCTTCATGGAACGCCGGCTGACGATGGCGTCGACGCCGATCATTCGCTACTACGATCACCTTCGCCTGGTGTATGAAGTGCAATCGCGGATGCGAGAATTGCGCCGCAACGCGCAGCCGGAAGGAACCGGAGATCAGCAGCAGAACAATACGCAGCCCGCGGCGCCGGGTGAATCCAAGCAGAATCCGCCCCATAAGGACGGCGGTTCCCGCGTCGACCCGCCGCAACAATCGGGAGTTCCATCGAGCAACGATTCGCTCGATTATTTAGAGACGTCTCTTCCCCTTATGAACCAACAACCCGCGCATTCCGGCGGCTTCTCAACCCAACCGCAAGTTTCCGTCGTTGGGGACCGCAGCTCCGCAAGAACATCACGGGAAAGGAGCACAGTATGGATTGCGTAAATCATCCTGGAGTGACAGCAACCGCGTTCTGCCAAAACTGCGGCAAGGCGATGTGTGGCACATGCGTCCGCAACGCGCCCGGAGGGCAGATTCTTTGTGAGCCGTGCTTGCTCGCATGGCAGAATCTTCAGCAGCCCTTCGTTGCGCCTCCCGCGGGAGGTCCCAACCCGGTTGCAGCCGCTGTGCTGGGGATCATTCCCGGCGTGGGTGCCATGTACAACGGCCAGTTCTTCAAAGGCCTGATTCATGTGGTCATCTTCGCGGTCCTGATCAGCATCACGGATCACTACGGCATCTTTGGCATTTTTATTGGGGCCTGGGTTCTCTATCAGTCGTTCGAGGCGTATCACACCGCATTAGCGCGGCGCGACGGCCAGCCTCTACCCGATCCTCTGGGATTGAACGAGGTGGGCAACTGGCTCAATCTCGGCAGCCGTCCAAACTATCCAGTGCCGCCTCCGACCGGAACAGCAGCGCCAGGGGCTCCGTCTGCTGGAGCCGCACCGGGCGCCTATCAGGCACCGTATGCCGGTCCGTATCAATCCACTGCCGCAAGCGGGTATCAGGCGCCACCTTTTACGCCCGTTTCCGGATTTACCGATCCGGGCATGCCGCCCCCCCCACCGATTCCGCCCGTACCTCCCGTACCGCCCCTGGGCTGGCGGCGCAAGGAGCCGATCGGAGCTCTCATTCTGATTGGCTTCGGGTTGATTCTCCTGCTGAACCAGATGGGCTATCTGGCTGAACATTTTGTCCATTACCTCTGGCCACTGATCTTTATCGCCCTCGGCGCGTGGATGATCGTTCGCCGTTTCGGTGACTCGAAAGGGGGCACACAATGAACCGCTACATCCTGATTCGCCGATTAACCGGTCCTTCCATTTTGCTTCTGTTGGGCGTGGTGGCGTTGCTTCACCAGGCGGACCTCGTGAACTGGAGTATCTTTCTTCCGCTGTTGCTGATTCTTATTGGCGTGCTGAAGCTTGCGCAGAGAGCGGCGTTGGCCGCCGCAGGCGATGAACCCATGTATCCAGGCTCCCCTTATCCCTACGGCACGGGCGCCCCGGCAGCAGCCCCAACCGCAGCGCAGACGGGGACGTCCATGGTTCCAGCTCCGCCACAAGATTTTGGAAGGGGTTCTGAGGGAGGGCAGTCATGAGCGGCCAGCCTCCATTCACACCACCGGGCGGTGGGGTACCGCCCTACGATCCGCAGTCGCAATGGCGCGTTTACCGGGAGCAGCAAAAAGCCGCATGGAGGGCGCAGCGCGACGCGTGGAAAGCGCAACGCCACGCCTGGAAAGCGGGTTATGGCGGCACTTACGTCCCGCGGGTGCCATCGATTGTCGGTCCCATCATTCTGGTCGCGATCGGCATCGTGGGATTGCTGATCTACAGCGGCCATATCTCCGCGTCGAATTTCTGGGGCTGGTATGGACACTGGTGGCCCCTGTTGCTGATTGCGGCGGGCGTTGCCCTGCTCGGGGAGTGGGCGCTGGATATGCGTCGCACGACACCCGTGCACCGCGGCGGTGGATTTGTCGGGGTATTGATTCTGCTGGCGCTGCTGGGCTTGGCGGCTTCGGGATGGAATGGGTTCTGGGGCCCGATGCGGGCCGACTGGGGCGACCACGACGATAACAACTTCTTCAATTTCTTTGGTCAACCGGAACGGGACCAGGATCAGCAGGTACTGAACGTGCAGATTCCGGCCAACTCCGTGGTGCAAATCGAAAATCCCCGCGGCGATGTGAGCGTCACGACCGGCGATGGGAATACTGTGCAGGTGCAGGCACACGAAGTGGCGTATGCGGATTCCGATAGCAGCGCGAAGAAGATCTTCGACGCGGAGCAGGCCCACGTGACGGTCAGTGGCAACACCGTACTGGTGAAGTCGGACAGCAACAACAGCGGCCGTCTCAACCTGGCGGTCACTGTCCCAAAAACAGCGCAGGTCACGGTGCAATCCGGCCATGGCGATGTGACCGCAGCCGGGCTTGGCAATGGCGCGACCATCACGTCGAGCCACGGCGATGTGCGTTTGAGCACGATTCAAGGCTCGGTGCAGGTGCATTTCTCCAATGACCGCGGCGACTTCTCAGCGCATCAGGTAGCTGGCGATCTGACGGCCGACGGCAACTGCAATGACCTGACCTTTTCCGAAGTGAAGGGGAAAGTGACGCTCAATGGCGAGATCTTCGGCGATGTCCATCTGGAAAACATCACAGGACCAATTCATCTGCACACTTCTGTGACCGAATTGCAGCTGGCCACGCTACCTGGTGACCTGACGCTGAACTCGGATGACCTGCGGGTCACAGAAGCCAAGGGTGAAGTTCGCGTGACGACGCGCGAAAAGGATGTCGACCTGAGCCAGATTTACGGCGACACGTATGTGAACAACAGCCGCGGCCAGATTTCCATCGAGCCTGCGGGAAACTATAGCGTGGAAGCGCGCAGCGGCAAGGGGGATGTGGAAGTGACGCTGCCGCCGGATGCCTCCGCGAATGTGGACGGACACACGCACAACGGAGACATCGTTTCAGACTTTGCGCTCAACATCAGCGGAGATGAGAGCAAGACCATCACCGGACGCATCGGTTCCGGGCAGAGCAAGATCACGCTCAATGCCGATGTGGGCGATCTGCGCATCAAGAAGGGGTCGGGATATCCGCCGGCACCGCCAGCTGCCCCGGCGTCACCGAACGCGCCTCACCTGAAAGCACCGAAGGCGCCACCGGAACAACCTGTTACGCAGTAACTTTTGCATCAGCCGCAATCACCAGAGGGCGCGTGAGAGTTCACTCTCCGCGCCTTCTCTGCGTTTGAACACTGTGGAGCGAGCAAGACTGCGCAATCATTCGATCCGCAGTGCCTGCATGGGGTCGAGGCGTGAAGCGCGCCACGCAGGCAGCAGACATGCAAGCGCGGCAACCATGAGCAGCGTCGCAGTCACAGCGAGGAACACGGTGGGATCAAGCGGTTCTGTCTCATAAAGCATCGACTGAATCGGTCGCACGACGATCGCGCTTGCCGCGAGGCCGAGTGTAAGCCCCAGCAGCGCAGGTTGCAGTCCATCCGCCAGCATCAGGCGCAATACATTCTGGCGCGGCGCGCCGAGGGCGATTCGAATGCCGATCTCATTGGTGCGCTGTGTAACCAGATACGCGAGCACGCCATAAAGTCCAGCGGCCGCAAGCAGCAATGCAATGACGGCGAAGCTCATCACGAGGATGGAGTCAAATTGGGAGTCGATGGTCGATTTTCCGATCGCTTCGCGCAATGTCGTTACATTGGAGACGGGGAGGTCGGGATCCATCTGGCCGACGATTTTTTGTATCGGCAGCGCCAGTGCTTCGACATCGTGTGTGGAGCGCACCACGATGGTCGTGAAACTATAGTTGTTGCCATAGATCGGCCAATACAAGGTGGGCATCGGGGGCAGGCTGATGTTCCAGCGCGTGTCGCCGACGATGCCGATGATTTCGAAAACGTCGTCCCCGGTTGAACTTTTGAGATGTTTCCCGATCGGATCTTCGGTCTGAAACAGCACCTTCGCGGCTGACTGGCTGATGAGCACCACGTTGGCTCGTTCAAGCCTTTCGTCTGCAGTGAAAACGCGACCCCGCAGCAGGGGAAGGTGAATCGCTGCAAAGTAGCCCGGGTCGGCGCCCCGCACCTGGAGATCCGGGACTTCGCTCGCAGGCAGCGGCGGATGCTCGACGACATTCATGGTCTGATCGCCATTCCAGCCTTCCCCGGGAGGCGTGCTCACCAGCCCTGCGGCCTGAACGCCGGGCACCGCACGGACCTGCGCGATCAGTTGTTCGAAGAACGCGGCTTGCTGCACCGGTTCCTTGTAGCGCACGCCCGGCAAAATCAGCTGCATGGTCAGCACGTTGTCAATGGGCACACCGATGTCGTTGTTGCGCAGCCGCTGAAAGCTCTTCAGCAGCAAGCCCGCACCGATAAGCAGAACCACCGTGAATCCCACTTCGAGCGCCAGCAGCGAACGGCGCAATCCAGCGCGTGCAGTTCCACCGCTGTGTGCGCGCGAGGATTCCTGCAGTGTGGCGAGCAGATGCCTGCCGGTTGAACTGAGCGCGGCAATGAACCCGGAAAATAGCGCGCAAATTGCGATGACGCCCAGTGTGAAGCCTGCGACCAGGCCATCGATGTGAATGGTGTTGATGCGATTCATATCGGCGCGCGCGTGGACCAGCCATTGCAGTGCGCCCCACGCCAGCATCAATCCCAGCGCACCCCCGCCGCCGGAAAGCAACAGGCTTTCAATGAGCCGTTCGCGCAGCAAGCGCAGTTGTCCTCCCCCGAGCGCGGATCGAATGGCGAGCTCCTTGCTCCGCGCGGCGGTCCGCGCGACAAGGAGGCTGGCGACATTCATGCACGCAATGAGCAACACACAGCCGGTGGCAGCAAGGAGCGCATACAGAGGAGTTTTGTACGACTCCACTGCATCGTCCAGCATGCTGCGGCCGATCGCCGAATCGTGCACTGCCGGTCGCGGATGGGCAATTTGAATCTGCTTCTGGAGCGCTTCCAGTTGCCCGACGAGCATCGGCAGCGTGGTGCCATGCAACAGGCGCGTGATGACCAGGAACTCATGGTCTTCAAACGTGGTGAGAAGCCAGGGCGGGGCTTCATGCCGGACGGGGAGCCAGATTTGCAGCGTGTTGCCACCGAAGGAGCTGGAAAACACAAACGATGCAGGCAGAACGCCGATCACAGTGTAGGGCTTGGCATCCAGCCAGATGGATTTGCCGACGATGGCCGGGTCGCCACTATAGCGCCGCATCCAGAACGAATTTGTCAGAAGGACAGTGCCTGCTGCGCCTGGCAGATCATCCTGCTCGGTGAAGGTGCGCCCGAGCGAGGGCGACACGCCAAGCATGGGGAAAAGATTCCATGAACACCAGGAGGCGTCGATTTTCTCAGGAAGTTTCCCGCCTTCAGCCGAAACATTGGCATCCTGCCAGGGCGATACGAGTGCCATTTCCGCGGAGTTGCGGGTTGCCTGCTGCCACACGGCAAAGCTGCCGGCGTCGGCGGGAAGATACGGACTGCGACCCTTGTGGTGCGAGTCTGCTTCGTAAAGAGTGACGAGGTGTTCAGGGTCTCTGAAAGGCAGAGGCTTGAGCAGTACGTCTCGCACCACGGTAAAGAGTGCAACGTTGGCGCCGATGCCGAGGGACATGACGCCGATGGCTATCAGCGAGAAACTCGGCGCGCGGCACAGTGCTCGCAGGCTATAGCGCAGATCGCGCAGCAGTGATTCCAGCCCATTCCAACTCCATGTGCCCCGGGTTTGCTCGCGGAGCAGGGTTGGATTGCCGAAGGTGCGCAGCGCGGCCAGGCGCGCCTCTTCGTGGCTCATGCCGGCAGCGCGGTTTTCCGCGATCTGGCGCTCGAGATGAAAGCGAAGCTCTTCGTCAAGATGCGCATCCTTCGCGCCGCGGCGAAACATCATGTGCACTCTTATGGTCAATTGATCGAACCAGCGCATAGCGCCTCCCGGGGAATCGATTCAAAGTTCGGCATAGGAGCGCGGCGGGCCGTGCCAAAGGCGTTTCAGGCTTCGCTCACGATCAGGTTGATCGCCGTCGAAAGCCGGTTCCAGTTGGCGGTTTCCGTTTCCAGTTGCTTGCGGCCGGCGGCGGTGAGTGCGTAGAACTTGGCCTGTCTTCCGGTTTCGCTTTCCTGCCACTTGGCCTTGATCCATCCCTGCTGTTCCAGGCGGTGCAAGGCCGGATAGAGCGAGCCCTGCTGCACCTGCAGAACCTCGCCGGAGATCTGCTGAATGCGTTTGGCGATAGCCCATCCATGCTTCGCTTCCGGAAGAAGTGTTTTGAGGATAAGCAGGTCGAGTGTGCCCTGAACGAGATCGCTTGGTTTGCCCATGCCTAGATTATCTACAGTCGATGTTGTAGATAGTCAAGGTATAGGTGCCTCCATCCGTCACAAAGAGTCCACTGCACCGGGAGCAGCTTTCTCTGCCAAAATGAGTCAAAGCGTTGTATGCTCCACTCGCGGGGGTACTTGGCTATGAGGCATTCGCCGATCAAGGTCATTACCGTGGAACGCGAGTATGGGTCGCGCGGCGGTGAGTTTGCTCACGAGCTGGCTTCCCGGCTTGGCTGGAAACTGATGGATTCGGAGCTGATCGCGGCAGCGGCGAAGAGTGCTGGCGTGACCCCGGAGCTGGCCGCAAAATTCGATGAGCGCCTTGACCCCTGGTACTACCGCTACGGCAAAGTCTTCTGGCACGACTCGGCCTACCCCATGACCGGTCTGGGCGAGGAACATGTCTTTGATTCCGAACGCATGCTGAAGCTCATAAGAATGGAGATTGAACGCCAAGCGGATGCTGGACACTGCGTTCTGGTGGGCAGGGGCGCCGCGTGCGCTCTGGCGTGCGTTCCCGGCTGCTTCCATGTTTTTGTCTACGCCACGGCGAAGTCGAAGCGGGACTGGTTTTCCAAGTCAAATCCGAGCCAGGCGAACCAGGCCGACCAGTTGCTGGCTGCGGTCGACAAGCGCCGCGCGGCAGTCATCCGCAAGTTTTATCAGCAGGAATGGTGTGCGCGCGGGCTTTACCACATGCTGTTGAACTCGGCCATGGGGATCGACACCATGATTGAAGCAACCTTGGGCGCCGCCGGGTTGAATGACTGCGGCGAAGAGACCGTGAGCCGGCAAATCGGAACGGTTGGCGAGGCCTGCGATTAGTTGCCAGATTCGGCAAACCCGCTGGAAGGTTTAGACCTCGATACGCGCAACCCGCGCACCAATACGCGTGAAGATTTCCCACGGAATCGTTGCGGCAGCCTCGGCGTGATCGAATGCGGTGATGGTTTCCCCGCCCTGCGAACCAAGGATCACGACTTCATCGCCTGCTGCAACATCGGGGATCTCGGTAACATCCAGAACGGCCTGGTCCATGCTGACGCGCCCCACGAGCGGCGCGCGTTGTTCTCGCACCAGCAGGCTGAACCGGTTGCCGAGGTTTCGATCGAGTCCATCGGCATAGCCCACGGCCAAAAGCGCGAGCCGCATGGGCTCGCTGGCGACGAAGGTTCCGTTGTAGCCCACCACCGCGCCCGCGGGAATTGAACGCACGCTGACAACGCTCGTTTTCCAGCGAAGAACCGGCTGCAAGCGTGCGTGCGCCGCCTGCAATGCTGCCGGTTCGCATTCGCGAAACGGAGGATCGAAGTGCGGCGCCAGGCCATAGAGGGCAATTCCGGGGCGCAGCAGCGCTTTCATCCGGTGACGCACCGCCAGTGCCCCGATGATCGCTGCCTGCCCGCTGAGCAGCGCGGCCGAGTTTCCGACATTCAACCACTGCGGCTGCAGGCCCGCACTCTGGATCTGGCCGAGCGCGATAGCCAGTCGGGAAAGCTGGTCCTGCGTGACCGCACCGTCGGCCTCATCGGCAGCAAAGAGGTGCGTCATCACGCCGTCGAGCTTGAGCGGAGATGCCTTGCGAAAGCGCGTCAGCAGAGGCTCGATTCCACCCAGGTCGACGCCTTGGCGGCTCATGCCCGTATCGATTTCGAAGTGAACGGGAATCGACCCGGTGCCTGCGCCCGCTGCCTGTGCTGCGCGTTCCAGTTCGTCGAGCTGCCATGGCTCCCACGCGACGGCGGTCAATTTGTGCTGCACGACGGATGAGCCTTCCCCCGGAAACACGCCACTGATGACGAGAATGTTCGCGTCTGGACAGACACCGCGCGCCGCGACGCCCTCTTCGACGCTGGTGACGCCCAGCCAGCGAGCTCCGGCACGCGCCAGTGCTGGAGCGCATAAACGCATCGAGTGGCCGTAGGCATCGGCTTTCACGATCGCGAGCAACTCGGCATGCGGAGTGGCAACGCCGGCCAGAAAACGGAAATTGTCTTCGAGAAATCGGGTGCAAATTTCAACCCGGCAGGGGCGTGTCGGCATCGGTCGGTCCACTGATCAGTTTAGGCCAATGAATTGGGATTGAAGCGGCCGGGTAGTGGTGCAGTTTGAATTTCCACAGTGTAGCGGATGGCGCTAGACTTTAGGCATGAAGCCGCGTAGACCAGCAGTGAAGGATTCGGTCCGAGTTCCCAGTGAATTTGCTAAACGCAAATCAGAGCAGGTTGCAGCCAAAGCCGCTCGGAAGTCCGAAGCCAAGAAACGCAAAGAGACTGAAGAGGACGTGAACCAAGCCGCCGCGCGGACCGTCAAAGAAGCAACTAAAGACTAGTTGGGCCTGGCGCTTTTCCCCGGCAAACGCAGCGGGATTCGGACTCCATAACTCTTAATCATGGTGTCGAACATGCCGGAGTCAAGAAGGCTCTTGAAAATGGCATAAGGATCGTTCGCGTCGCCTTCTTTGCGAAGGCTCTCCGAGATGAAGAGAATGCACACGCGACGCATTTGTGAAGAGGCGATCCAGCAAATCCTCAGCCTTCCTTTTCGTAGTCTGAAAATGTTGGAAAGATCGCCTCTAAGTGCATGGCCCTTGTTAAGCGGATCGCTGGGAATAATGCGTTTAATTGCATCTTGCACCATGTGAAACGTCGTGCAATGTGCGTTTACGTAGTCCCCTGCCGATTCCGCTGCCTTCGACAACCGCGCCAAGTTCATATAAACCAACTCGGCGGTTTTCGTCATATCGACTTCGTAAGGCAAATCAGAAGACTTGTTTGAGGAGGATTTACTTCCCGTCTTCTTGTGTTGCCGAGCCATTAGGTCACTCTTTCTCCAGTTCGGCTTCGATCTCTGCCAGCGACCGAATCCGTCCAGAACGGATGTCTTCAAAAGCCTTCAGCAGGCTTTTGTGCTCTTTCTCATTACTGAGCATTTCGATCATGCTCAGTAACGCATTAAACTCCTCCCTCATTGCTTGATACCTCTTGTACGACAAAAGCACTGAAAGTGGAGTGTCGTTCTCTTGGATCACCAAAGCATCGTCGGTCTGCTCCCTCAGCTTTGTGGCATTCAGATCACGCAGCTTGCTCACCCCGACGAACTTAATTTGCGGGTTGATGTCCGGAAATGTGGACGTTGCTGCACCCATTAGGTTCCCTCCTTGCCGGTCCCATTAAGAATAAGTGAATGTATCTACTTATTCTTCTTAGAGCATTATATCGGCAAAATATTGACTGTCAACACAAAAATTGTTGACATCGATAATGCGCACCTATTGACAATAAATTGTCAATGATCTAGCATCATATTGTCATGAACCGCCTAACTGCTGCAAAGCGCGTGCAAGTCGTTTCCGCTCTTGTGGAAGGAAGCAGCATCAACTCTATCGCCCGCATGACAGGCGTCGCCAAACACACCATCCTCAAGCTGCTCGAAGATATGGGCTGCGCTTGCGCTGCCTATCACCATCGCCACGTGCGCAACCTTGCTGCACAGCGAATCCAGTGCGATGAGATTTGGGCGTTCTGCGGGGCCAAAGCAAAGAACGCTTCTCCTGAGAAAAAGGCTGAGGGTTGGGGAGACGTTTGGACCTGGACGGCCATCGACGCCGATACGAAGCTGTGCATTTCCTACCTCGTCGGCGGACGCGATACAGGATGGGCGACCGATTTTACGTTTGATATACGTGGGCGGGTTGTTGGTCGTCCCCAGATCACGACAGATGCTCACAAGCCTTATCTGGCCGCAATTGAGATGGCATTTGGCGAGAACGTTGACTATGCCCAGATGCACAAGATTTATGGAGCATCAGGCGAAGGCCCCGAGGCGAGGTACTCGCCAGCAAAGTGCATTGGTTGCGACATGAAGACCGTAATCGGCGAGCCGGACTACATGCACGTGAGCACGTCCTACGTTGAGCGCCAGAACCTCACCATGCGCATGTCGATGCGGCGGTTTACGCGGCTGACAAACGGGTTCTCAAAGAAGATCGACAACCACGGCCACGCAGTTGCACTACATTTTATGCACTACAATTTTTGTAGGGTTCACAAGACGCTACGAGTGACCCCGGCAATGGAAGCCGGACTCTCTGATCACGTGTGGTCGATGGAGGAATTGGTAGGGCTACTTGAGCAGAAGGAGGTTTGGGCGGCGTAAAAAGGAAACGGCCCCTTACGGAGCCGTTATTTCCGATGTTCTTCACATCGGCGCTGTTCTACTGGTTATGAGTATAAACCCGGTCCCAAGGTTGTCAATACCCCAACGTAAATTTCGTGTAATCAAGTACATCGACGGATACAATTTGTACTTTGGGATGCACGAAGAAGCCGTCAGAAGGGGATCCAGAACCCAGCCCGATGCCGACTATTACCGTCACATGTGGTTGGACGTGCAGGGGCTAGCGGCAGGCCTCCTGCTTCCTACGCAGGAGCTTGTTGGCGTCAAGTATTTCACTTCCCCCATTAGCAGCAACAAAGGGAAGCAGGAGCGTCAAAACAAATATCTAGACGCGCTGAGGACAAGGCCTCTGATAGAGATTATTTTCGGCAGATTCCAGCCGGACCGGAAAGAGTGCGACCGCTGCGGCCATCCGGCGTACCATCCCCAGGAAAAGAAGACGGACGTAAATATCGCTGTCAATCTAATCTGCGATGCCCTTGAGGAACGCTACGATACAGCCCTGCTTATCACGGGCGATTCTGATCTAGTCCCAGCAGTCGAGGCTGTGAGGAGACTGACTCCGCAGAAGAGAATTGTTATCGCGTTCCCTCCCCGCCGCCAGTCCGATGAACTGGCAAAATCGTCAGGCGGAAACCCAATTCGAATTTGGGAGCCTCTCCTACGAAAAAACAGGTTGCCTGACGTGCTGGCGCGCCCTGGTGGCCTTCCTGATATCACTTGCCCCCATAAGTATTCAGGGGCAGTCGGCTGCACATCGACCACGCATCCTGCTCCAAAGATCGGCAGTTAAAATTCAAACTGCACCACTACCAGCGGCCGCGTGTCGCAGTCGACGCGCTAATCGGAAAATTGCGCCAGCTGTTCTGGGGCTGGCTTCGGGGTGAGCAAACTGACCACGATCATCGCGGCCACCGCGACAAAAAGCGCCGGAAAAATTGCATCGCGCTGGGCGAGTATCGGCGGGAACAGGGCCTTCACGGCAGGCAGGTCCCAGGCAAGCGTAATAACGGTTCCTGCAGCAATCGCTGCAACTGCGCCCCAGGCGGTCACGCGTTTTGAATAGAAAGCCGCGAGCACCACCGGTGTGAGCGCGGCGGAGTAAATGGTGTAGGCCCACAGCATTTTCTCTAGAATGCTCTGCGCATAAACTGCCTGGTAGAGAGCCCAGCAACCTAGAAGCACCACGGCTAGCCGCGAAATGATCAGCACGCGTTTGTTCGACGCATTGGGCGCCATGTAGCGAACAAAGACGTCATTGATCAGGTTCGTCGAGGGAGAGAACAGATAGTTCGACGCCGTAGAAATGACCTTGGCGAAGACCGCGCCCAGCAACAGAGCGCCCATCAGTGCCGGAAGCCCGTGACGCGCTGTATATGGGATGATTTCATACGGTTGGCGTGCCACTTCGCCGGTGGGATAGAGCGCTGAGCCAAAGACTGCAATGGCAACGATTAACGTTTCTAGAAAGACGGTGCCGAGAATCCAGCCGACGACGGAGAGGCGCGCATCGCGCTCGCTCTTCGCGGAGAAAAATTTCTGATACATCACCTGGTTGCCCAGCATGAGCAGCATGGTGGGGATCATGAACTCCATTGCGCGCAAAAAGGTCAAGTTCCCGAGCACCTGGAAATGCGTGGGCGGCAAAGCGGCATGCAGGCCGGTCCAACCCCCTGCCTTGAAGAATAGATAGGGTGTCGCGACCACGCAGATCAGGGTGACCAGCGATCCGATGGCTACATCCATATAGGCAACGGACGACATGCCGGCCAGAGCGGTCGTGACGATGACAAACGCCGCAATGAGGTAGGTGCCGAGTTCGGGTGTCACTGTGTCGGGAAAAATCAGGTGGAGAACATTGCCCCCTCCTTTGAACTGATAGCTCGTGATGCCGACATAGGCGAAGAGAATCGCGAAGGTTCCCAGCACGCGCGCCGTCTGGTTATAGCGGGCTTCGAGCAGATCGGGCAGGGTGAACTGGGCGAATTTCCGTGCACGCGGCGCTATGAAGTAAATGAGGAGCAAGCCGAGCCACCCGCCCCCGGCCTGCCACAGCGCCGCGAAGCCGTTGTGATAGGCATTTTCTGCTCCGGCAAAGAGCGATCCCGCGCCGATCCATGAGGTGAGCAGCGTGAGTACAAGGACGACGGCGGGCAGCGATCGGCCCGCGACGAGGTAGTCTGCCTTGGTTTTTACGCGCGAAGTGCGATAGAGAGCGACGACCAGGAGCACGACGACGATCACAGCCAGGACTACGACATAAAGTTGCGACATCCAGTTGCGCTCCTCGCGAGTATTTCGAGAATGGGAGAAGTGTAACGGATGGAACGGTTCCGTCGGGCAGTCGTTGACCCTGGCGGGGGGTGTTGCTAAACTGTGAATGCGGGGTGGAGCAGCCCGGTAGCTCGTTGGGCTCATAACCCAAAGGTCGCTGGTTCAAATCCAGCCCCCGCAACCAAATAAATCAATAACTTAAGCGGACCCTTGGGGGCTTTGAGGGCGCATCTTATTGCGCCCTGGA
>CAWCRW010000005.1:0-346236 GCA_963798035.1 uncultured Acidobacteriaceae bacterium
ACCGGAAAGTATGCTGAAGCGATCTCCGCGCTCAAGTCGATTCACAATCCGAAACCCGATGTGATTGCTGAACTCGCTTATACGTACCAGCTCGATGGACGGGTCAACGAAGCAGCAAGCTTATACCAGCAAGCGGCCAACGCAATGCCCAAAGATCTCGTCCTGCAGCTCTCTGCAGCGCAGGCCGAAGTCGCAAACGGCTCAATTGAACACGCCAACTCGTTTCTAGCGCGAGCCGCGACAATTGATGGCAAGAATTATCGGCTACATGCTGTCTCCGGTGAAATCGCACAACTTCAGGAACGCAACCAGGACGCCGTCAAGGAATACTCTGAAGCGATCGCGAATCTTCCTTCGAGTCCCGCTGAAGGCGCCCTTTACGGTATCCAACTGCATATGGATCTGGTGAGCCTCGATCAGAAACTCGGCCAGGACGATGCCGCTCACCACGAGTTGGACATTGCCAAGGCCGCCATCGACAGAGTCGACGACTCTATGAAATCGCAGGGAGGATTTCTTCGTCTCAGAGCGCTGATCAAATCAAACACTGGCGACCTCAACGGGGCATTGGACGACCTCAAGAATGCACTGGCGCTCAACGAGTCAGATCCTGCAGCTCTGCAATTGGATGGAGACATCCTGATGAAGCTCGGGAAAACTGAAGATGCGATCGGTGTCTATAAGCAGATCCTCGGCATCAGCCCCACCAATCGATACGCACTCATTTCGCTGGGATACTCTTCACGTGCCGCGGGTCGAAATGAGGACGCTGTGATGTATTTTCAGCGACTCGCTCAAGGCGAACCGACCCTCTACATTCCATATCTCGCACTTGGGGATCTTTATACGGCTCTCCATATGTTTGATAAGGCCGAAATCTCTTATGTCGCTGGCTACCGGCTCGCCCCACACAATGCACTCATGGTCGCCGGCGGAATGAACGCTGCGATCGAATCGCACGACCTCGATACTGCGAAGGTGTGGCAGAGCCGCGTTACAGCAGAGATGAGTCATGAGCCTCAGGTCCTTCGAGAGGAAGAACGCTATGACACTTTTGCCGGGCGCTATCAGGAATCTGCGGCGATCGGCCACCAGGCAATTCAGGTGCTTCCTCGCGATCGAGACGTGGTCGTCTATCTAGGTTATGACTTGCTTCATCTCGGAAAATACGACGAGTTACTCGACCTGACCAAGAACTATTGGGACATCCTTCCTCAAGAACCGGACATTCCATTGCTTCAGGGCTACGTGCACAAACATCAAGGTCTCAGTGAAGAGGCGCGCCAAGACTTCAGCGAAGTTTTGCGCCGGGATCCAACCGTCGTGACGGCTTACGTGAATCGCGGTTACATGCTGAATGACCTGCATCAGCCTGCGCCGGCCGCGGCTGATTTCGAGGACGCGCTCAAAAGGGATCCGAACGACGGAGAAGCCCATCTCGGGCTCGCGTATGCGGAGTTGGATCTGTCGAAGCCGCAGGCCGCATTGCGCCAAGCAACCCTCGCAGAGAAAGGCTTGGGAGACTCCCGAGATATCCACGTGATTCGCGCGACAGCCTACGGCCGCGAAGATCTCCTTGCGAAGTCTTCAGCCGAATACCGCACCGCCCTGAAATTTACGCCCAACGATAGCGCGCTTCACTTCGGCCTGGGGAACTCGCTCTTTGCGCAACGCCATTTCCGCGAGGCAATCGAAGAACTAGAGGTGGCAGAGACCCTATCTCCCGAAAACCCGAATGTTGAAGCCATGCTTGCGCGCTCCTATGCGAATTTGGACGATCGAGAGAAGTCTCTCCACTACGTCGAATCGGCGGAGCAGCACGCGCAATCCGCGTCCTCAACCGAGCGATGCCAGGTATACGTGTTCACCGGTGATGCGCTGAGCACGTTGGGAGATGAAAGCGCCGCGATGGAGCGGTTTCGTAAGGCCCTTGAAGAGCCAAACAGCGATCGAGTCGGCGCGCGCCTGGCCATCGCGCAGCTCATGGCGCAGCAGGGGCGTCGCGAAGATGCGAACCGGCAGATTGCGCTTGGATGGATGGAAGCTTCCGCAGGAGACACAACACCTCCCAGCGGAAATGAATTTGTTGCGGCAGCAGATGTTCTCCGCTCCACACATGAGTATGAGCTGGCAGAGACCTACCTGCAGCGCGCGAAAACGGCGGGCGCCCCGGATGCGAAGGTCAGGATCGGCCTCGCAAACAATTATCTCGCTCTAGGAGACACAGCCAAAGCGAAGGCAGAGTTAGCTGCTGTAAGTGCACGAGGGGATGACACACCAGACTATCAATATCTGATCGCAGAGGCCAACGTATTTCGCCAGGAACATCAAGGGGCACAGGCCCTGACTTCCTTCGCGCAAGCCTCGAATGCCGGAGGCGATGACGACAGCGCCGAACAAAGCATGCTTGCAGCAGGAGCAGACGAAGGCTTGCGCGTCACGCCAACTTTAAGTCTGCTTTCAGATTTTTCGGTCCAACCTATCTTCGAAGATACGACCGTCTATGTTCTCGACTCGAAGTTGGACGCGGCGTTTGCTGTTCCGAGCTCCGATACTTCCCTTCTGCCCCCTCCGCGCTCTTCTCTTCAGACAGAATGGACCAATGCATTTCATCTTCATCTCGGGCCATTGCCTACGCCCACAGGATTCTTTCAACTGAGGAACGCGCAAGGTCAGATATCGGTCCCGGCCACGAATTCGATTGTCAGCCGCAACACTACGGACTACGCCTTTAACTTCGGAATCAATCCCATCGCCCGGGTGGGATCCAAAGTAGCCGTGTTCAATGCGGGGATTCAGGAAACAATCCGGCGCGACTCGCTTTCTCCTGTAGCGATGAATCAGAATCTCTTCCGCGTGTTTACCTACGTCTCGACGAGTTCGTTTTTCAACGTTCTTTCGTTGAGCGGCTATTTTATTCGGGAGAGCGGGCCCTTTACCGAAACCAATCTTCGGTCGACCTCCCTTACTGGGGCGCTTGATTTCAGGGTTGGCTCGCCGTGGGGAAAAACGGCCCTCGTAACCGGGTGGGGGTCAAGCGATCAGCAGTTCTCACCCGTGCACTTTGAAAATTACTACACCTCTTCCTACATCGGCCTTGAACGCAAATTCTCGGAACGTTTAACTGTTCGAGCCGTGGCCGAAGATCTGCGCTCGTGGCGTGTGGTTGGAGCGAGTTCAGGCATCGCGCAGAACCTGCGCCCGGCCGGAACCGTAAACTTCTCGCCCAAGCGCAACTGGGAAATTCAAGCCTCCAGTGCATATTCGAGCAATAGGAGTTTTCACGTTTATGATGCCATTCAAAATGGGGCTTCCGTTTCTTACGCAATGCCATTCCAACGCAAATTCAGCGACGATTCAGGATCGCTCATGCTCAAGTACCCAATCCGGTTCTCCGCAGGAATACAGCAGGAGACTTTCTTCAATTTCACTGGCGGCAAAAATGACCAGTTCAGGCCGTATGTGCAGATCAGCATCTTCTGAGGGCGGCATCGAATGAAGATTTGTCTCGTAGCGACATTTCCGCCAAGCGGACGACAGCTGAACGAATACGCATTTCATATCGCGCGCGAACTTCAGCGTAACCCGGACGTCGAACTGACAATTCTCGGCGACGAGCTGACCGACTATGAATTTGCGACCGATGAACACGGAACCCCGATTAAGGTTGATACTCAATCCGAGTTGGAGGATTTCAATGTAATTCGGTGCTGGAAATTCGGCAGCCTTTCCACGCCAGTGCGCCTGCTGAACACAATACGGAAGATCAAGCCCGATGTCGTCTGGTTCAATCTTGTGTTTTCAAGCTTCGCAACTCCTGAGAACCCCTTCGCTGCGTTTGCCGGACTGT
Organism: uncultured Acidobacteriaceae bacterium; assembly: GCA_963798035.1. Taxonomy (GTDB): domain Bacteria; phylum Acidobacteriota; class Terriglobia; order Terriglobales; family Acidobacteriaceae; genus Telmatobacter. Next base: position 3,851 of record CAWCRW010000005.1, read on the forward strand.
CGACGCCCGCTCTCGCACGAGCGGCTGGATACTACACGCATATTACCCTGCATCACATCATCGAGCATGTTGACTTCGCTGCTGCGGGCGTCAAACGAGAAAAACTGCTTCGCTTCGGCACAAATCTCACCACCAGAGCTCTTTTGAAGGCAAACTCCGTTTCGGTTCTGCTACCCCACTACCATCAAACTCTCGTGACCAAGTATTCAGCACGAAATGTTTTACTGGGGTCCCACGGAACTTTTGCGACCGTACCCACGCCTCCCGATTTCACCAAGCGCGGAAACCCCGACAAGCGCATTCTGGCAATCGGTCACTGGGGCACATATAAGCGGCTAGAGACGCTCATGAAAGCCTTTCCCATGGTTTTGCGCAAGGTGCCCAATGCGCGCCTGATCGTCGCAGGCGCCAACCATCATACCAAGGCCGGTTACTGGGAATCGATTCGTGCAGCCCAGCCTGCTCATCTGCCGATCGAGTTTCGTGGGTACGTCCCGGAAGAAGACATTCCTGAACTTTTCGCGACGTCGTCAGTCCTCGTGCTTCCCTATGATTCCGCGACGGGATCAAGCGGGCCAGCGCATCAAGCGTGTGAATATGGTGTCCCCGTTATCTCTGCAGATATCCCCGACTTTCGTGCCATGGCAGCCGACGAGGATATGGCCATCCGCTTTTATAAATTGGGCGACGCAGACGAACTTGCCGAACAGCTCATCGCAATTCTTGACTCTCCACAGCTTGAACGGCACATGGCAGAACACAATTTTGCAGCTGGCGTTGAAATGACAATGAGCAGCGTCGTGAATAACTATCTTCGCTGGTTTGAATTGCACCGATGCAAGCGAGCCGTGCGCGCGATACGTTTCCGCGCGGTTGATCAACGTTCTCGGATGCATGTTCCTGGCACAAATCATGCAGCCTTCGATGCAAGCCAGCATGACGCCCAGGACATTGGCGATGGTCAAGGCTTCACGAGGATAGGTCGGGATGCGGCTGGCGCGGGAACTCTTTGCAGCTTCGCTGACTTTGTCGATCCGCTTGGGGAGGGGCAGCAGTACGGTGATCCAGGCGCATCACACTAAGCGGATGCTGCGCGAAAGATTCTTAGGCTTCAATCATCCGTTCGGTGCCAACATCCCGGCTCGGATGCTACCAGGGATGTGCCCTGCGCAATGAAATGAGTCACTGAAAGACTTTCCATGATTGGCTCACTGGGATCCGACTTTCCGTGGAATTAAACGGATACGCCCCTGAAAGCAAGATAAAGGAGGCCACCTTGTCCGAGGCACTTGTATTCAGACTATTCCGCAGAGACACTGCGTATCTTCTTTCGACTTCCACTCTCGTCGCTCTGCTAAGCGGCTGCAGTTCCTATACCGTGACGGGAGCATCTGGAGGCTCCTCGAGTGCCCCGACCGTCACTATCGCTGCAAACCCAACATCAGTGAACGCTGGAAGCTCAACCTCTTTGACAGTCGGCGCAACAAATGCAACGCAGGTTGTGGTGACCGGGTCAGATGGAAGCAGTTATAGCCTGCAAGCGACGGGCGGCACTCAAAACGTCAGCCCTACGTCCACGACAACGTATACGGCTACCGCGACTGGGACCGGAGGGAAAGCAACCGCTACGGCAACTGTGACGGTTATCGCAGCAACCCTTCAGTCGATTAACCATGTGATCTTCATGCTGCAGGAGAACCACACGTTTGATAACTACTTCGGAATGTTAAATCCCTACAGGCAAGCAAATGGCTGGAACGTTGGGGATGATGGCGTTGACTATGCAGTCGACGGGATCGACGACAAGCTGAGCACGATCAATAATGAGGATGACCAATCAACCTCATTTCCGCTTTTCAAATTCACAAGCACCTGTGTGGATGATATGAGTTCCGACTGGCTCGCTAGTTTCGGCGACGTCAATCGCTATGATTTTCTCACCGACAGGCCTATTAACATGGACGGATTCGTCCATGATGCCGAAGGCTATGCAAATAGCTGCTCCCAACCAGGAGCAGCAGGAAGTTGCGCAGGGAGCTTCACGGACACAACCGGGCAGCGCGCAATGGGTTACTACGATCAAGGCTTTCTCAATTACTACTACTACATGGCCTCCCAGTTCGCGGTGTCTGACCGCTGGTTTTCGCCCGTTGCGAGCAAAAGCATTGCCAACCGCATTGCAACATTCACGGGCGGCACGACCCAAGGCTTGGTGAAAGACCCGGGCGGCGACGACGGATTGGGCCAGCTTGATATTTCAAACATCTTCCAGGAGCTCGATCAAGCGAGCGTCACATGGAAGATTTACTACACGGTTACTGAAGGTTTTTGTCTCTCCGAAGATGATTGTTCCGGGGCGGCGAATGCTGCCTATCCAGCGACTGACTTTTCAAATCTTGCATACTCGTACCAATACTTGTATGAGAATCCCACCGGCGCGGCTTGCAGTCTTCCAACCCAACCCTCAAGTGCAGTTGGGGACTCTTCGAATTCCTTCTGTATCGACCCTAACCACATCGCACCTTTATCGCAGTATTTCACTGACCTGACCAATAGTACGCTCCCCAGCTTTGCGTTCATTGAAGCCGGATACGGCAATAACGACGAGCATCCGGGTTCAGGCCAATCCATACTTTTAGGGCAGGCGCAAGTTGCAAACATCGTGAATTCTCTGATGACAAGTCCAGAGTGGACGAGCTCTGTGTTCTTTTTCAGCTACGATGAAGGTGGCGGACCGTACGAGCATGTGCCACCGGTGGCCGGACACTCCAACGACTACACCGATGCTTCGCTCGGCACGATTCCAGATATCTCGACGATTTCGGTGAATCCCGACAGCTACAATCCGTGCCTTCCGCCGGGCGGAACTGCCACCCTGCATTGCGATCTCGCATCGACCGATCCAGGCGCCAATCCCGGCGACGCAGCTGCAGTGCAGGGGTTTGCATCCCAGCTCGGTTTCAGGCTGCCCAATATCATCATCTCGCCATTCACCCGTCGCCATTACGTCTCGCACACACCCATGGATCACACGGCCGTAATCAAATTCGTGGAGAATCGCTTCATCGGCGCGTCAGCTCATCTGACCGCGCGAGATGCTGCGCAGCCGAATCTTCTTGAATTCTTCGATTTCAATAAAGTCCCTTGGTCCACACCACCGACCCCGCCCGCCCCCGTAACTGATCAATCGCTGGGATACAATTCGTGCACACCGCAGAGCTTTGCGCCGTCGGTAAAACGCGGGAATGAAAATTCCTTCTAGGCGCTGCCGGAAATAGTTAAAGAGGTGCAAAAGTGTCTGGAGCGTTCTATCTCGCTCTCACCGGCAGTCCGATTGATTGAAGGAAGAGACACGGCCGACGCAAGGGCACGGGAATTGTCGGCCGTTGGATTGCTTAGTCGTTGGCCGTTTCAGTGCTTCGTCATCGACACTTCATTCGCAACATAACGAGTTCCGTCGTAAGTTGCGACCACGCGGACATCGTCTCCCATGTGAATGTTCTGGGCCGTAGGAAGATTCGTTGCATTCATAAAGATCTGGTGATCCTGCTGGTCCCGCGCATCGACCAGGATCAAGAGGCCCGAGTGCAAATCAATCGAGGTGACATTGCCGCTGAAAACAAAAGAGGTCCCGGGGACTGCAAGTATCTCAATCCGGCTTGCTGACGCTTCTTGCTTCCCGTCGGCAGCGAATAATGCCGACACCAGCGTTCCCTTTTGAAGATCATTCGAGCCCGACAGAGTTGACGTAAATGTCGACTGTCCCTTGCGAATGATGGACGTTGTCCTCTGCACAAACAGTTTGAAGGGTTCCGGAGATTGTCCGGAGGCAAGAGTGAGCTCGCCGGTAATAGGGTTGTAGCTCAGAATCCTTCCCTCATAGTCACCTTCCGGCACGTGCGAAAGAATATGGATACTCACCGCGAAGACTTTAGTGCCATCCAGCGTCGTCTCGATAGAAGCGTGTTCGGCCGCACCCAGATCGCGAAGCGGGACCCTTTTACCGTCGCGATAAGCTTGAGTCCGCTCATCGAAGAGCATGCGCATCGGGCGAGCACCATACACGTTCAAAGTCAACTGATCTAGGACGGGATCGATACTCCGAAGTTCGCCCCCAAAGATGGTCGTCTTCCCCCGCGGCAGAGGCGGGAGTGCCGGCATATCTGCTGGAGGGCTTGCTAAGGCGAACTCCGCAGCCGTGTTCGGAAGTTGCGCTTGCACAGTTGCCGCACTGACCATCGCCAAGCTACCTAACATCACCGCTGTGAGCCGATTTTTCACCTGGGCACACCTCCGCCTTTGCGCTGCTCCATCTATAGGTTGGATGGCATTGCGACGATCGAGGTGGTCTGCGCTTCGGTCGCAAGAGCAACACGGCCGCCAATTTCGCATCTAAATTATCAGTGCCTCAGCAATTGGCCATCAAAGGTTTCCGAGCCCCTGAAGGGTGCAATGATTACCACACCGATCAAATTGATGCTGGCAGTCCTTGTACTCACCCTGAGCGGTCTGTCGCTCCAGGCATGGGGACGGGACGTGTCCATCACCGTCCCACTCCGCAGCAAGCTTAGCCCGGTGCAGCGTCTGAATAGAGAAGGCGTTGAGGCGGTTAAGCAACACAAGTATGCGAAAGCCGAAGCCCTCTTTTACAAGGCATACCTCTACGATCCCGCTGACCCATTTACTCTCAATAACCTTGGCTACATCTCGGAATACCAAGGTCAACTCGAACAAGCGCACAAATTCTATCAGCTCGCAACGGAGCAAAGCAGCAATGCGACGATCGACCTGAGCAGCGCAAAGAGCCTTGAGAAACAACCCATGCGCGCCGCAATTGAGGGCCTTCAGGACCTTCCGATGCGCGTGAATCGCATGAACGTCGAAGCGATGCGCCTCCTCTCGCAGGACCGGGCATTCGAGTCCGTCGCTCTTCTCGAAGAAGCCATCGCCCTCGAACCTCGCGACCCGTTTACATTAAACAATCTTGGCGTTGCGGAAGAAGCCATTGGCGACTACGCGAATGCCATGAAGAACTACAACCTCGCTTCTGCCTCCGACTCTTCTGAACCTGTGGTTGTCACTCAGGACCATGCATGGACCGGAAAACCAGTCAGTGCCATGGCCGCCGCCAGCGCGAAACGCCTGCAGCGGCGTATGAGAGACACGAATTCGCAAGACGCACAGGCCGCAATGCTGAACCTGCATGGAGTGTTCGCGGCCAATCAGAACAATTGGCAGGCGGCTGAACAAGACTTTCTGCGTGCATATTCAATGAATCCGGAAAATGCATTTTCGGTGAATAACCGCGGGTATGTCGCTGAACATCAGGGGGACCTTGAAAGCGCGGAATTCTTCTATCAAAAGGCCAGACGCGCGGGCGATGCCAACGACCGCGTTGGTCTTGCTACGGAGCATTCCGCCGAAGGGCATTCATTGCTTACCGTGGCAAACGACAGCAATCGAAAAGTAGACGGCGCACTAGAAAGCTACAGCCGTGAACGGCATTTGGAAACTGCACCAGTCGAGCTAACTCCGCGCGGCAATGGAGCAATTCCTAGTAACTCAGCACCCGCCACCCAGACTCCTTCAGCACCTGTTTCACAGCCATCTGCTTCCCCTTCACCCCAGGTACCTCCACAATAAGGGCCAACGATGACTCCAATGGATTCACAAACGACGTCAGACAAATCGGTGAAGCTTCTTTCGAGCTTGTTGTTGCCGCCGCGGAATGGATACTTTTCGTCGTACTCGCAGAGGGCAACGCTCAAGCAAGACCTCATGAACCTTACTCTCAAGGAGTTCGACGATCTGCGCACGCTGGCTGATTCGCACCATGTTCTCGTGCGCGGACTCGATGAATTCCTCTATCTGATCGATGACGAACCGGATGACATTCGGAAGGAATGGCTGCATACAGCACTTCAAGCCGAGCGTTCGCGCATTGATACGGCGCAGACATTTCTCCGCGCGATCTGCGATGCGTTTGAACAATACGGGCATAAAGTCGCGATTATCAAATCGCTCGATCACTGGCCAGATCTCGGAAGCGACCTGGATCTCTTCACCGATGCGAAACCAGAAGAAGTGGTCAATCTGATGAAGAGCGCCTTTGGTGCGGACATCGCTTCACGCAGTTGGGGCGATCGTCTCGCGCGCAAGTGGAATTTTATGATTCCAGGATTGCCCGAGGCAGTTGAGATCCATGTTGGGAGGCTCGGCCAGACCGGAGAACAGGTGGCGATTGCGTCCACGCTGCTGGATCATACCCGGTGGATTCACATCGGCGGTCATGCATTTCGTACCGCATCCGTATCAGACCGGCTGATGATTTCCACGCTTCAGCGCATGTACCGTCATTTCTATTTCCGGCTTTGCGACATCATCGATACGACAGCCCTTGCGGATGCCGGTGAGATCAACTATGTCATGCTTCGCGCCTCCGCGCGCGTCGCAGGAATCTGGGAAGGCGTCGCGACCTATCTCAATATCGTCTCGGATTATGTGAAAAACTATCGCGGATCCGGAATCGACTTGCCCGATTTCGTGCTGGAGGCGGCACGCTTTGGCGGCGATCAAGTGTACTTCGCCAAGGGATTTCTGCGCATTCCGATTATGCCGCAATCTGCGCGCCTCTATGGGTCACAGCTGGCCGGAGTCATTGGGCGCGGCGAATTGCACAATGGCGCTCGTCTGTCTCTTCTTCCCTGGTTGGCTACAGCGGCGGTCGTTGGACAAAGAATCACTGGAAGCGACAAGGGGATTTGGTAGCGCGAAAAGTTCACACGTAGTCATTGCAGCGTTGCAAGTTAAGCAAGAAAGATGATGTTACAAAATACCAACCTTGGTTGAGCAAAGAGAGGGGGATGCTGGAGTTAATTCCGGCAAAATCCAATGGGCCTGAATCTCTCAAAATCAAATTCAAGAGGCAGCGAAGCCATACGATCAAACGTGGCGCGCGATAAACAGTATGAAACTGAACCGTACAATCGCTCGTCCCTTGCCCTCGACAGGCAAAGCGTCTCTTATGCGAATCGGAAATCTGCGCCTGCCCCGCAACTGATCATGAGACCGGCCGCGGCAATGGCGGGACCGCCCGTATCGTTATCGTTCCAGGGTCTCGATACCCTCACGGCTCGAAAGGACCGCACCTCCAACTTTGTCTCCTTCGTCGTTCATGTATTTGTCATCACCGCAATCCTTTGGCTCGGACTTCGAGTTCCTCCAGCCATTGTTCAGCCGGTTACAAACCTGACGCATGTTGACTTCAAACTTTACGATCCGCCCCTCCCCAAGGTAATGCCAACTGCCAAGGTCATGGGCGGGGGTGGCGGCGGTGGCGCTCACCAAGTGGTTGAGCCAACGAAAGGGGAGTTGCCGAAAATCGCAAAGGTGCAGTTGATGCCGGCACAGTTACAACGGCTCGACCATCCAAAGCTCGCCGTCGAACCCACCATGCGCGTGCAGATTCCTGACAATAACAATCCAACGCACCTGGGCATGCCCCAATCTCCGCAAATTGTCCTTGCATCGCAAGGGGCAGGCAGCGGCTCCGGCTTTGGTCATGGCCTCGGCGGCGGCATAGGCATGGGACAAGGATCCGGCGCTGGCCCCGGCAGCGGCGGAGGTTATGGCGGCGGGTTAATGAGTGTAGGCGGCGGTGTAAGCGCTCCTCAAGTAATTCATGCCGTTCAGCCGGAATTCACCGAGGAAGCGCGCCGAGCAAATTATGGAGGCACGGTTTCGATTCAGCTCATCGTTGATTCGCAAGGATTGCCGCAGGATATCCGCGTAACGCGCCATCTTGAGATGGGTCTGGATCAGATGGCCATCAATGCGGTTCGTGACTATCGCTTCAAGCCGGCGCTATACCAGGGCCATCCGGTTTCAGTACAGATGGTGATTGAAGTGGCCTTCCGTCTGCACTGAGTCAAGCGGAATCCTGGTTCTCCTACTTGCAAATAGAAGAAGCCAAATAAGAGGAGCCGCTCAGGGCTCCTCTTATTTGGCTTCAATACCGCTTCGGCAATCCCGAAAACCGGCTATCCAAAACCCGCGACCATCCATGGTCTGCGCATATTGCGAAAGGCTGCTATTGCTTCAGCTCCTGCGTTGGCTGCTGCGACCGCTGGGGCGTCGTGGCATAGTAACCCTTCTTCGTCCGAACGATCAACTTCTCATGGTTCGGAGACTTCACTTCCACGTGAACTGTCCGGTATCCGCCTAGACTTATCGGCTTTGTCGAACGATAGTCGATAACATATTGGTTCCGGATGTCACGTGCGACATCGGGAATGATGCTCTGCACCTCCTGAAGAGAGCGAGGGAAATAGGATATCCCGCCAGTCTCCTCTGAGAGTGCTTCAAGTGCATTTCTTGCCCGGTCCGATTCATCTTTGTCGACATCGAAAAGGAGCCCAATCGCATAGACGACGGGTCCACCGAGATTCTGCACCCGTCGGATGGACTGAGTGAGCGTCAAGCGAGATGCATTGTCGGCCCCGTCCGTGATGATCAATAGAGCCTGCTTGCGTTCCTTAGCGTCCTTCACGAGTTCATCCGCAGATGCGGCCACCGCGTCATACATCGCGGTAGTGCCCTTCGCGTCGGAGCGAGAAAGGCCACGATTCAGCGCAACCATATCTGAAGTAAAACCCTGATCGAGAAAGGCGCGGTCAGAAAAGTTGACAATAAACGCGGTATCTTTGGGATTGGAATCGCGGAGCAAGTCGAGTGCCGCAACATTCACCGTGGCGCGCTTGTCCCGCATCGAGCCGGAGTTATCCACCAGAATCCCCAGCGAGACCGGAAGGTCTTGATGCAAAACTGAGTTTACAGTTTGCGGCACACCATCTTCCCAGACGCGGAAGTCTTTGGCACTAAGATCCGTAACTGTGTGACCCTTTTCGTCGATCACGCTGCAGTTCAGCAGAACCTCATCCACGTCCGCGTGCAATGTGTACATCCCATTTTGGCTCTTCTGAATATCACTCGCGCTTGCGGTCGTGACGTTTTCCGCCGGCGCGGTCTCTTCCGGATCGGGCGAGGGAATTGGATCGCGATCCACATCGAGGCGCGGCTGGGTCTCGGGGCGCGTAGGATTGGTTGATGCGCCAACATTCTGCGTTTGCTGCCCGACGACCGCGGGCGCGCTTTGAGCGCGGACTTCCGCCTGTTGCCAGCAAAGCAAGGCAAGCACCATGAGCGGTTTAAACCAGGATTTCAGTGCCGGCTTCGGGTACATAGCTGACGCGATAAACCTCGGGTACGCACTTAGTTGGATGCGAGATTCTGACCCGGGTTTGGCCGCGTCTTTCGCTGAACCGCAGACTAAGCGCTTTCCTTCGGTGCGGCACTTACTGTGAATTCCACTGTTTGCACTCCCAGACGCGGATGTTTCGCAGTCAGCTTCAGATTTCCCGTTTCTTCGCCTGCGCGGATCCAGACTGCGCCTGTACCGCCAACGAGAGCAAACGGGCTATCTCCGATCAGCTTTCCTGGACCCTCCAGCGTGAGGGTGATCGGATCATTCGCATAGGTCCTGACCGCTCCGAACTCATCCGTCACGCGCAGGACTACGCGCGTCGAATCGGCTCCATCTGCCTGTAGTTCCAGATCGTCCGGCAACAGAAAGAACTTCGAATCCACGCCTTTACCTGAAAGCGACTTCGAAATCACCCGCTTGCCGTTGAGCAACCCATCGATGCGCAAATCACCCCAACTCGCACGGACTTTCTTCAAATCGAGCTTGTTCAAATCCAGCACGAACGGAGGATACTTGAGGTGTTCAAACTCCGCGCGATCCGGCTCAATCTCGATAAGCTGCACCCACTCCTTGGATTCGTCACTGTCGGCCCGCGCGAAGATCTGCAGGTGATCGCAATTGGAGCAGAACACCGCCTTAGTGAACCCGACAGATTCGTCCCCGCGTGCCCAATGAAAAGCGGGCTCCAACACGATTTCTTCGCTGGGATCGCACTGCGACTTGTAAAAGCCGGCAGCCGGTTTCGGCTCGCGGAAGATGTCCGTCACGCCGTGGTAACAAATGCGGTCGCCCGCTCCAAAATTAGAGTGGGTGTTGTAATCGAAGGCACACCAGCCGATGCCGCCGGCATATTGGGGGTTCGACGCGAGTTGATTGTGAATGCGCGCGTGGCGCAGCGTGTGTTCGCGCTGCCGCTCATCATCGTCCGTCGTCTTTGTCGGAAAGGTGTGTCCGACAAACTCGGTGTTGAGATAGCGGGGATGGCACGGCGGCTTCAGCGGGAAGCCGAAATCGTTCATCGTGAATACATCTTCCAGAAACTCCGACTCCTGGAAGTAACGAATTCCGCCGGTTTGCCGGGAGTCGTCGAGCGCGTGCGCTAAAGCATTCGTGCGTGTGTAAAAGTCGTGATCATCGAGCGATTCGTTGATGCGTACACCCCAGAGGATGATTGACGCATGATTCCAGTCGCGACGAATCATGCGGCCAACATTGTCAATCGCAACTTCTTTCCACTTCTCGTCGCCAATGTGCTGCCAACCCGGAATCTCCTCCAGCACAAGCAGGCCGATTTCATCACAGCGATCGAGGAAGTGCCGGGACTGGGGGTAGTGAGAGGTGCGGACGATATTGCAGTGAAGATTCTTGCGGAGAATATCTGCATCTTTGCGCTGGACGCGCGCCGGCATTGCCTGCCCAACAAAGGGAAATGTCTGATGCCGATCGAGGCCCCGCAACTTGATAACTTTCCCGTTCAACGAGAATCCGTGATCCGTGAAGACCGCGTCGCGGAATCCGATCCGGCGTGCGTCTTCGTCGATCACGCGACCACCACTAAGAAGGCGGACATGGACCGTATAGAGGTGGGGCTCATCGAGATCCCAAAGTTTCACCCCGCCAAGGTGCGCCAATGAAACGGTGTGGCGAGTCGGATCCTTAATGGTCTCCATCGCAGCGTAGGCGGGGGCGTCCGTATAAGGATCGAGTGCGCCGCCGTTCGCAGACTGTCCGCCAGAACTTCCGGCTTCGATCTTCCGATTCGCTTTTGCAATGGACTGATCGCCATCGCGCAACTCGACCTCGATCGACAACATTTTGTTTGCGGCGACATCTCCTGCGAGAAAGCAATTCACATCGAGGGAAGGATTGTCGGTCAGCACATCCCGGGTTTGCGCAAAGATATTGTCGATGTACACCGCCGGAACGATGCGAAGCGCTACTTCGCGGTACATACCGCCGAATGTCATGTAATCGATCTCGTAGCCAAACGGCGGTATGTCTGATCGCTCTGTCGAATCCACCTGCACCAGTAAAACGTTTTCAGAGTCATGCCGCAGATGCCGCGTTAATTCAAACGAGAACGGTGTAAAACCGCCCTTGTACTCGCCCAGGCGAACCCCATTGATCCACACCGTCGATGCGGTCATGACGCCTTCAAAGTCGACAAACACCCGCTTCCCTGCCGCGCCTTCGGGCATTCTGAAACGTCGTCTGTAAGTCGAGACGAATTCATAGTCCTTGTCGTCGAAGTTATGCCACGGTAACTCGACGTTCGTATGAGGTACGACAACCTGCTCGAAGCTCGAGTCATCGAACGTGAGCGACTCTGCGCCGTCAACCTTGGACGGGTGGAACCGCCAGCTTCTGTTGATAGGGAGAATCATCCTGCCGCCTGCGGAAGTCTGTTCCTCTGCGTAGCTCCGCGTTCCAGACATCGCGGTGGAAGCCAACACTGCGCCCGCGGTCTTGAGAAAGTCACGTCTGATCAAAATTGCCCCCTTTAGCTCGGCTCGTTTCACAGGTTAAAAAAGTCGTTTTGAAGCCCATGGGAACTATAACAGGACGTCATCTCGGTTTGGCATTTAAATTGCACATTCGAGAGCACATGCCCTGGATTTCCTTTCATGCATTCGAACCCGCACAGCGCCTGACTCGCCGCGCCATACGTAACCTGATCACGATCGAACCTTTATGCAATCCAGGCGGATAGAGCCTCACCTAATCTTTGAAGGGAAACCGGTTGAGATTCTGCCCGCAGCGGAAATTCCGCTGGCGCAACCACGTATGCCTGGACGATGCTGTCGGCCAGACAAACGCAAACAGTCGATTGCTGATATTCCGCGTACCGGGTGGCGGCCAGCCACACATAAAGTGCGAGGATTTCGGCATCCTCTGCGCTGCCGGATAAGTCGTCGACAGAAGGAACGGGGTTTACCTGATCCGGGTTATCGAATACCGCGACCCCGGTGAAGGCCTTTGGCTTGGCACGCACTCCAAACTTTGCTGCCAAAAGGCTTGGTCTTGCGCGACGAAATGCTTCGGATGCGCCCCACTGCACGAACGAATTGCCAAAGATTACGGCACCATTCCCCGAGAGATAGAGCGATCGCACAAATTCCCGAGTGGCCGGGTCAGAAGCTACTTCGGGCGGACACCACTGACTCACGTCGACCTTGCGTAAGCGGTCGAACACTGCGTCTGCATCGGCAAGATCTTTGCGCATGGTGTTCATCTCCCGTGAAAACTGCCGCCGGAACGAATCGAGCCGCTCATAACTCAAAGCGATTGAAGTCGGCGCAGCCGCGGACAAGGGAGTCGAGGTGATCGCAGATCGCATGAGACTCGAACCGGCATCGATGACCCACGTCTCAGTGGGTGAAGGCTCTTTCCTGCACCGGACAACCTTCAGAAGTCCTTCCCCATTTGACGTTTCATCGCCAACAGGGCCCGCCAGAAGAAGGTCCATCAGGCTTATCTGCAGATCGGTCTCGAACAAGTCAAGATGCACCGGGTTCCCAATCCCCTGCCAGCGCTGCCAAACAGTCTCCGCGCTCACGGCCAAGGGTTTTGGAATTTCAATCAGGACGAGCCGATTACGATCCCTGGGACCAGCAGTGCTCGAGCGGAGAACATTTTGGTCCGCCGCATCGAAGACAGCCTGCACGGCTCGCCGCCATTGTTGAAAATAGGGCGATCGCGCCAGCTGCGAGGAATTTTGTATCGTCTGCTCCGATGTGGAGAATTGCCAATGCCGTACGCCCATTTTTTCTTCAAGCAGCAACACGTCGTGGAACGCAGCGGAAGACCTTTCCGGGCTTAAGCTCGCCACATACAGCAGTAGTCTCTCAATCGACCGCCGTTCGTTGGGGAAGAGATATTCCCACTGTTCGATCTGTTGATTGATAAAAGGAAGAAAAGTCAGCGGCAGCCGCTTTATCGCTCCCTGCTTGAGGGCGTCCTGAAGATTCTGCGGCAATTTATTCGAGGGTTCCATGTTACATTCCGATCATCCAATCCGACATCTTTAGAATCCAGTTACATATTCTCCTTGCGAAACATGCTCTCTTTCTCAGCCGTTAGCCGCGAAATTCCTGAAGCCTGCGTCCTTGCATTTCTAGCTCCCGACAGCCGAGCAAGTCTGCGAGTGTAGGGCAAAGATCGACGTGACGAATGGGACGTTCGATGATTTGAGGCTTGTCCACCGCAGCGCCAAGAGCCATCATCCAGGTATCGCGCGTCGATTCTTCGTTGGCGCGATGGTTAAAGAACCCATTGGTGGATGAGCCATCGGGGTCGCGTCCAAACTCGGGAACAATCACCATTGTCGTCCTGCCCCGGTAGTCTGCATTCGATGCAACTTCGCTCCAAAGCTGATAGGCAAGTCGGTCGGCTGTACGGATTCCCCCTACGTGAAGCGCATAAGAACCGAAGTGCGCCGCTTCGACATCCGAAAACGCAACCACCAGCACACGGGGCGAGAACCTGCGCATGACCTCGCGAGCCATGAAGAAGGTGAGTTCGTCCCCCGATGTGGGTCCACTGCGCACAAAATTGGCGATGGCGGCTTTGATGCTGGTTTGAACTCGCGGATCAAGCTGGTCGACAGCATCAAAGACATTCCAACCGAGGCCCTCGTAATTGCTCCCCTCCATCGCGCTTTCGAGCTCCGCCTCAACCTTGCGTCGGTCCGCCATATTGGCGGTACGGCCGGCGCGAAGGGCGTCTTCGACAGCCATGAGCATGAGCTGTTTTGGAAAGACTACGTTGGCGCCATAGGCGGCCCCATAACCTGGAGCGGAACTGGCGCCAATGAGACTGGTCAACGCTTTGTTGCTCGCCACGACCCAGGTGTCGCTTCGACCGGCGCGGTTGCTCTTGCGAAAATGTTCGAAGAGCGTCGGCGTGGTGGGGGCAAGTTTGCCCCAGTCGTCTACGCGCTGCCAATTGCCCGTGAGAATACTCGAAATCGCGTTGAAGTGGGCCGTGACACCCTCGTTCCGAGCGTGAAGATAAAAAATCGACTGCGGGAGCAGGTCGTGAACCAGGTGCGGGATGTTCTCGAGTCCTCCGCGCGAAAATGTCTCGGCCCGACGAACTCCTCCAATGACAACTAAAAGAACCCTGGGGCCGGAGCCGGCGAGCGGCGGCTCATCGGCACGCAATTGAGGCAGAAGGAAACCGGCAGCAAGCAATCCAGCCGCACAAAGAAAGTTCCGCTTGGATTCGTCGACTGGGGGCTCAGAGAAACTGGCGAATGCGGAGTCGAACTGGGCGCTTTTACGATTGCCATTGTCCATACACCAACCCTTCTCAGTCGCGCTTGACTGGGAGTCCTCAATTCGGGACAACCTTGAAAAGTGGCACAATTATAGACAGAAGAATTGCTGTTTTCTGTGACGTATGTACATCGGAATGGAGGATTATCCGACGGCCAGGGAGAGGAGGTCTCCGAGATTCATCGAAGAGCTCGATTGGGCTCCTCGAGGCAGTGTCGGAGCCACGACGAGAGCGTCGTTACGTCCCTCGAACCACACCAGAAATGAGGAACGGTCGTAGCCGGCTAAGCGTTGCTGATTGATCCACTGGTAATACGCGGCCATATCCGCGTCGACAAGCGAGCCTACGGGGTCAACCTCTGCAATGGATTTCGAATCCGATAGCAATTCGTTCATCGGACGTTGACGCTGGCGCGGAGCGAAGCGGACCAGGAGAGTAAGCGCCTGCGCCCTTCGTAGAATCTCTCGTGTAGTCCACTGCACGAATGTGGTGCTGAAGATCTGCGTTCCCGAGCCTTCCGTAAGGATCTTTAATTGAAATCGACTTAGAACCGCATCCATTGAAGGGTCCATTCCAAGGTCGGCTGGCGTAAGTCGGGCTAAATGGGTGCGTAATTCTTCGGGTCCCATCCCAGGACGCCCGAGCTGCGCCTGTATATTTCTGAGCAACGCCGCCCGAACTGGCTCGATCGTCTGATAAGAGATGCACGTCAAGAGTGAACTGTGCTTTGACGCCTCGCCGCCGTCTACGTACCAGTGGCCATACGGGACCAGATGACTTTTTGCTCGCTCAGCAGCCGATTGAAGAAGAATTTCGAGCCCATTCTCCGGTTTGATTTTGCTGAAATAGGTGCCATGCTGCCGCAGATTCTTGAACAAATGACCGTCATAATCCGTCACTCCCTGCCCGATCACGGCGATGCCGAGTCTCGCTACCGGAAGAGGTTCGGGAGGAACTGCAGACTGCAAACGTGTTCCATACTCCGTTGCCGCAGTTCTGTAGGCGTCCATTTGGTGCGTGCTCCAAAGCTGGGCCGAGAGCTGCTCCGTGAACTGCGCAGGAAGATTGACCCAGTCGAATTGCTCCAGCCGAGTCGAAATTGAGAATCTTTCAAAGCTCTCAAACCAATCCCTCTGCTGCTCCGGGGTGAGACTGCTTATCAGAGCAAACTCTTGCTCGATTGCAACTCGCTCCACCGGAAATTTGTAGTCGTAATCAATGGCTTCCCGCAAAAGACTTGGCAAGAACCCGAGTGGAAGCTTTTGAAGCGCGTCAAAATGGGCCGTGACCAACTTCCTGGCTTCCGGTGGGTAGCCTGAGAACTGCTCGAGTTTGAGGTCGCGCGGCTGCATGGGAGCTACAAGAATTCCTTGATCGGCCGGCCCGTTGATTCTGCAGGCGTGAAGCCCATCATCGCACCGAGACTCGGCACAAGATCGATCGATTGCATTGGTTCGTCATAGACGACGCCTTGCCGGACGCCAGCCCCAAGCGCCATCATCCACGTGGTGCGGCTGGCTGTGTCTCCGGTGCGATGGTGTTGAAACCCGTTGCCGCCTGCATCGTAATCTGCATCCCGGCCAAAATCGGGCAAAACGAACATCGTTGTGTTGCCGGCATACTCGGGCTCGCTTTGAACCGTCTTCCATATCTCCGCGCAGAGACGATCCGTCCGCCGGATGCCGTCAATATAGAGCGAATATGCACCGGAATGCGCCACGTCGATGTCATGCATGGTAATCCAGAGAAGGCTGGGCGCTTCTTGCTGCATTAGTCGCTTCGCAATGTAGACAGACAATTCATCAGGACTCGAGAGCGTGCGCGCGTGGGCTCTGAAGTCCTCGACCGAGAGCCGAAGAATCGTTTCCAGTTGCTGTAACTCAAATTCGTTTCCAGCAATCTGTGGCGTGTACATCGGATTTTCATAGTTGTCGCGCAACAGATGATCGAGATCCGGCAGTGTGCCCGATGAGGTTGCACTGAGTAAATGTTTTGGCAGAATTACCGCAGCGCCCGAACCCGGACCATAGGAGCGAGAGTTGCTCTCACCGATTCGATTAAACCCGTTGCTCGGTGCAACAACCCAGGTGTCCGTAGCGGGCCGCCGCAGATCTTTGCGAAAGTACTCGAAAACCGTCGGGTGGTCCGGCGGGACAGCGGAGAAGTTGTTTAGTGTTTCATAGACTCCAGTTGTCAAACTCGCCGTGGCTACATAGTGCCCTAGGATCCCCTGATTCGTGACATGCGTAAAGAAGCTTGATTGAGGCGCCAGTTCGTTAATCAGGTGAGGAATATTTTCCTGGCCCTCGGGGGCGAAGGTCTCTTGGTCTCTTGCGCCCCCACCGAAGGTGACAACAATGACTTTGCGCTTCTTTCGGGACGCTTCTCCACGCATCGAGGGACTTGCCCCGAGCAAGGTGCTCCCCAACGCCAATCCGGCGGCTCCGCGCAGGAAATCGCGGCGGCTTCGGCCGATCCCGAAAGCAAGAGTCTTTGGGTCGGCAGGCAAGACTCTTAAGCCGGGCGTCGAGCTAGGGTGGGGTCGACTCATAGGGTCATTCTTTTTCGACTGAATTCTGCTTCACTGAATATTGGCCTCGCCAGCAAATGCGGAAAATGCTGAAGCGCCGCACTAGATTCACATCACGGTTTGGAGGTGCCATTTGTCTTCTCTGCGTAAACAAATTGCTGCACCTCCGCGCGTTCTTTATCCACTTCTTCGAGGTGTTCAGCCCTCAGCTTTTGATAAACCGCAAATTCTTTCTGCGCGAGATCTTTCTGCCCCAAGTGAACATAGTCCGTCCCCAGCCTGTAGTGGGCGTCCGAGAGATTCGGATTCAGTTCGATCGCACGGAGATATTCGGGCACAGACTTTTCATACTTTTGTTGGCCGGCGTAGAGATCGCCGAGTTGCACATGTGCTTCAGGAATTGACCCATCCAGCGCAATCGATTTGCGCAGTAGCGATTCCACAGATTCGAGATCGGCCGTTGAGCCTTCCGCCCGATTCCCCTTCCACAAACTGATCGCTAAATAATACTGGGCCAAGGCTGTGCCGGGCCGGAGATCTGCATAACGACGAAATGCCTGCGTCACCGCATCTGCCTTTTTCGGGGAACTGTCGTAGGCCTTCGAAAGAAAAAGATAGCAACGAGGGTCTGCAGGGTTTAGATCGGCCGCAGTTAAAAGGGCCTGAACGGCTTCGTCGTATTTTCCGCGCGAATAAAGTCCCAGGCCCAGACCTATAAAAAGTCGGGGCGAGTTCGGATACTTAACCGTGGCTTGCTGAAAGATCGCGATGGCCGGCTCGTACGTTCGGTGAAGAAGCATTTCACTTCCCCAGTCAAACAGGTTATCTTCGCTAGGGTCGAGATGAGCCGCGGTCTCATATTCGTTGGCGGCATCGACAAATCTTCCGTCCTTCTCATCGATCTGTCCGAGCAGGTTTTGCAGTTCTCCCGTGCTTTGCTTTTGCGCAATTGCCACCGCAACCTGCCGAGCATCCTCGAGGCGGCCTAGTAGAAAATCATCCATCGCAAGATCGTATCCGTTATCGTACGAATCTGGTTGAAGGCGTTGCGCCGTCTCCAAAAGCGGATGCGCATCAGCAACTTCGCCCGATTGCAGCAAGAATTCCGCAAGGTTATGGTTCGCGTTATAGGCTTGGGGTTCCAGCTGCAGTGCCTTGCGAAACTGCTCGCCAGCTAATGCCGATTTGTCGGAGTGGAGGAGGATTGTGCCGAAATTTGTGCGCGCTGCAGCAGAGCCAGGATTCAATTCCACCGCGAGTTTCAATTGATCTTCGGCTTCGGGGTTCTTCGAGAGCGCAGCATAGACCATGCCGAGCAACTCGTGAACTTCGAAGCTCCTGGTTGCGTAGGGCAGAACGGATTCCAGTTCACTGGCAGCCTGAGCAAACCTCCCCGCATCGTAGTCAGAAATTGCGGATCGGTAAATCCGGTCCAGTTTTTCTTTGGGAACGTCTTCGGCAGAAGCAAGGGCAGCGCAAATCAGAACTGCGCCGAGGATTGAAAGCCTTGCACGAGGCTTCTTGCTCACAGCACGCCTCCTCGATTGCCGCGTGAGCGCACGACGACACAGAAGAACACCCTGGGGAGGCACCGTTTGAGTGCGCCTTCCCCAGGGCCTGATCATTCTAGCTTAATAGTACAGTTTCAGAGCAAATTGTATCTGCCGCGGGTCGAAAGGAGCGTCGCGGGTTGAACCGATTGCTCCGAATGTTGCATCAGTGTAATCGCCGGAACCGCCGATCGAATTGACCCCGTTGCCACCAAAGTTAGGCGCATTGAAGTTCGGATGGTTGAGGATGTTGAAGAACTCTGATCTGAACTGCATTGAGAAGCGCTCGTTCAGCTGGAAGTTCTTGAACATCGAGAAGTCCAAGCGGTGGAATCCCGGGCCCGAGATTTGTCCAGGCTTGCTGCCAAGAGCGTCCGCGCCATTGAGCGGTACGCAGTTCGGGGCCGAGCCAGCAATCGGAGTGAGTGCTCCCGGAGTCCCACCCAACTGACAGGGCTGGCTAAAGGCGCCGGGGTTTCCGATCCAAAATGGTCCGTGGTAGCCACCAAGTGTTGTGATTTTTACTCCAAGTTTCGGGCTCTGTCCCGGAACGAGGACGTCGTCGCATTGGCCCGCACCGGAAGTAGTTGAGGTGTGGCAGGTGAAATTGATCGGCTGGCCGCCCTGCAAGGTCGTGATCCAGTTGGTTGCCCAACCGCCGAAAATTGCATTGGAGAGTCCCCCGTGATTCAGATAACTCTTGCCTTTGCCAAACGGCAGCTCATATCCGCCGCTGAAGTGAAGCACCTGGCGAAGATCGAAATCCGCCAAGGTGTAGTCAAACTTTGGCCCAAGTCCCGGAACGTTATAAGCGCGAAGACCGCCTGTACTGCCGCCGTTCAACAGATCGCCTGCATCCGACATGGTTTTTGAGTAGGTGTAGGTGAGCAGGAAGGTCAGGCCGTTGGCAAGTTGCTCTTCCAGTTTGGTTTGAAGGCCGTGATAGGAACTGACACCATACGTCGCCTGATAGCTGCCACCGCCGAAGTCCACGAATGGGACGCAGCTAGCCTCCGCGAAGTCTGCATACGGACATCCCTTCCCAGTACTAACCCCGGCAGGAAGGATTTGGTTTACGTTCTGATAACCAACGCCCCCTTGAAGGTTCGCGCCGTGCGTGTAAACATAGGATCCGGTCGCGGCGAGAGATCGTGTAATTGAGTACTGGAGAGTGAGGTTTGCGCTGTAAGTCTGCGGAGTTGAGTAGTCAAACTGCAGGCCCTGCAAACCCAAACCCAGGGCATTGACTGCGGTCGGCGTGAATGGAATGCAAGAGAAACCAGACTCAAGCGACGCCGTGCCACCGGGCCCGGCAGTGGCACATCCGGCAAACGGCGTGTTGTAACTAGTCGGCGCAACCTGTGACGCGATACTCGGACCGGTCGGGTTTGCATTGGGCGTGTAATCGAGGTTGTATACGAACGGATAGTTCTCGCCGATATTCGGTCCATATCCCTGGTTCTCAAATGAGTTGTAGAAGAGCCCAAAGCCGCCACGGGCTACAAATTTCGGGGATACTTGGAAGGCGAGGCCAATGCGCGGAGCGAAGTTTGTTTTCTGCGTTTGGAGCAGACCTTGCCCATATCGATTGGTTTGGTACAAAGTGATGCCATCCTGGGCCAGAAGATCGGTGAAACCGGCGCAGCCGACACCGGAACAGGTCCCGTTCGTGGAGAGCGCCCGGTCGTCTTTTCCGCTGGCGGGAACGATGAAGGTTGGCGCACCAATTCCTCGCGCGGGTAGAGGGTCAGGAACAAAGTTTGCCTGGCCGCCATTCTGTTCGTTGATCGGACCAAAGTAGTCCCACCGAAGGCCAAGATTCAAAGTGAGCTTTGGAGTCATCTTCCAGTCATCCTGGAAGTAAGACGCAAAGTACATCTTCTCGTCGTAGGTCTTGTTGATGTTGGATGCGTAGACCTTGTCGGATCCACCCGAGTAGCTGAAACCATTCGGATTGGGATTCCCGCCAATCGTGGCCGGCGCTGCGATGGGAGGCAGCAGCATCTGCGCCATGCCTCCATTGGTGTTGCCCTGATTCGGAATATCGGTGAAGTTGCTTTCGTATTGGAATGCGCCGCGCGACCATGCGGGTTGCAAGGTGGAGAACTTCACATGTTGATACTCGACGCCCATTTTGAAGCTGTGTTTGCCGTAGATCTTGGTGAAGTCGTCGGTAACCTGGAGGGTGGCGCTGACTTCGTCCGAGGGCAGGAAGTTATTGCTGCCCAGGTTGGTAAGGTTGGTGATGTAGAAGTTCGGCAGCCCGCCGTTCTCAGCCACCTGAGGAATATCGGCGATTCCGTATTGCGCCGGAATCCCCATCTGCGAGCCGACCGGTCCGAAGCGCGTCGTGTGCAGGTGCGCAAAGCCTGCGCGTGCCTGGTTGATCGTGTTCGGATTGAAGACATGCGTGTAGGCCGCCACCATCTGGGCCGACTTTGCAGTCTGAATCCCCTGTTGGAATGCCCCGCCGTCCGCGATGCCGGCAAACGGCCCCGGGATGAATTGCGGGTCGTCCGCATAGCTGAAGCGCGCGAAGATCTGGTTCTTGTCATTCGGGTTGAAGTCTTCGCGGGTATCGAAGGTGTTGGAGTGCTCGTAGAGGCTGGGGCTGTCCTGATAAGTTCCGAGGCCCGCATTCGGGGCCGGATAGAGGTTGAGAAGTTTTACTGCAGTAGGATCTATGCGAGTCGAGGGTAGTATGTTCAGATCCGGGCAACTGGCGGTTGTGAAGCTCGTTGTTCCAGGTCCGCAGACGGAACTAAACGGATCGCGAACATAACCGTCAGCTCCTGAAGTGTTGGTCAAACCCGACACGGGATCGACCGCACCGTTCGCTACGAAACGCGTTGTCCCAGGGTCAAGAATCGTCGCTCGCTGAATGGATCGACCCAGGATATCTGTTCTCGCTGCCCCGGTTTGTTGCGAAAGGATATCGGTGAGGTTAGTAAAACCGCTGCTGCGCTCGAGAGCCGTTGGCACCTGGCTGGTCTCTGACGTTCCTTGCACGCGGCGTTTGCCTTCATAGTCGCCAAAATAGAAAAACTTGTTCTTGATGATCGGGCCGCCGACCATAGCCCCGAACTGATTCAGGCGAAGCTCGCCCTTGGTGGGAGTTGGAGAGTTATCTTCAAACCAATCTGCAGCGTCCAGCTTGTCGTTGCGAAAGAATTCCCACGCTGCCCCGTGAATGCTGTTTGTGCCAGATTTAATGGTTGCGTTCATAACGGCGCCGGCGGCGCGGCCGAGCTCAGCACTGAAGTCCGCGGTCTGAACTTTGAATTCCTGAATGGCATCGACCGGCGGGAGAATAACGAAGTTCGTTCCATTCAAAAAGTCAACTGCATTCGAGTTGTTATCGATGCCGTCGAGAAGATAGTTGTTCTGCGCAGGACGCAGACCGTTTGCTGAAAACGCGCCGGAAGCTGCATTACCGCGCGTATCCGCCTGGGGCGTTTGCATACCTGCACCAAGCTGGGCAAGGAAGGTGAAGTTGCGGCCATTCAGCGGAAGTGAATTCACTTCCTGCTGGCCGATCACCTGACCGACCGAAGCTTCTTCGGTTTGCAGCTGCGGAGGAGCCGTATTCACTTCAACGGTTTCTGTCGCCGTGCCCAGTTTCATTTGCACATTCACTGAGAGGCTTTGGGCAACGTTGACCACGAGGTTGCTTTGGGTGGTCTTCGCAAAACCCTGCGCTGTGACGGTCATCGTGTAGTGACCAATCCTGACCGGATTGAAGGTATAGAAGCCGTTGCTATTGGTTTTCGTTTCGAGAGTGATTCCCTGGTCGGTATTCAGGAGGGTCACTTGCGCATTGGGCACCACCGCGCCGCTTGTGTCCTGCACCGTTCCATTGATCGAGCCTTCGTCCACCTGAGCGAACGCGTATCGAGTCTGAAACAGAAGTAGACAAAAACAGGTGAAGGTTAAATAGACAGACACACTCAACCAGTTCGAGGGTTTACGCTCACGGCCCATCCCAAATACCTCCGCTTTCTACCTTGCTTGCGTCAATTTTTCCAATTTCGGGGGCAGATTCTGTGCACTCTCAACCGCCTTCTGTAAACGGTTTCATTAGTGTGCGAGGAAGCGTAGTGCATTCGTTGTATTTTTGTCAATCGAAAGTTGGAGACGAGAATTGATGGGTCAGGTTACCGCCTCAAATTTTCGGTCGCTCGCCGCTTGTTAGAAAGCGCAAAGCATTTCTAAGTTGTTTTATAATACATGTTTACATGCATAGTCCCATCAGCGCCCTATCCGAGATCTCGAGGCGGTAATCGCTGTAAATCGGTCGAGACTCAGGACAGAATCGAGAGTGTCAGGGGCGAGAAATCCTCAGCTCGCTAACTCCACTTCTTTAGTTTCGATTCCAAACGATACGACTTTCCACGTCGATGAATTGAATCGAATTCGAGTGCTATGATTCGGTCAACTTCCCGGTCTTCGGGACCCCGTCATGACCCCATCCGAATCGAAAGAGCGCCCCCGCTTTTCCCGCCGAGCGTTTCTTAAAACTTTGGGATCGGCTCCGATGGTCCTTAGACCTGCGCCCTTCTTTGGATCCTCCCCCCTATTCGGTTCACCGGAACCTTCAACTGTCAATCAGATCTCTCTTCCATTCGCGGATGTTCGCCTGTCGCCCCATTATCCGACCCTTTCTCCTTTGGCTGAAGTCCTTCGTCTGGTGACTCCGGGTTCTGATGAATACATTACTGAGAAATATGCATTCGAAATTGAGTCGATCCTCAAACAGTGGTCTCGCGTATTAACCAATTCGCCCCATGACCATCGGAGATTGGCCGAGTTCCTCGGCGATTCGATTCAAGCCAGCTCCTTTTCCGTCATCAAAGAATCCAAGCTACGCTCCTCTTATGGCATCGATACGCGGCGAAGGACATTCGATGGAACTCTCAACGAAGGACGCAATCGTTTTCTTAAGAACATCGATGCCTGGCTGGGCCCACTCTCCCGTGTCACAACGGCGGAATTCGAGATTTACGGAATTGAACAAGTCAACAGCTCACCGGTCACGTTGCGCGTTGACATGCGGTATGACCTGGTTGGTGAACACATCGGTCAAATAATCGAAGAGCGGGTTGGCTTATGGCACATTCAAGTTTCGCAAGACGATTCGCAAAACTGGAAAGCCCTGAAATGGGAGATCGGCGAGGAGACACTCAGCACCATCGGCGGCCCGGCATTTATCGATGTAACGCAGCAGGCCCTCGGAGAAACCGATTCCTACGCGAAACAAATGCTGCGCGGCGCTGACCATTGGCGGACGGTTCTTGACGGAGCGATCGGCGTCGACGTATACGCCAATAATGGCGTCGCGGTTGGAGACTTCGATAACGATGGCTTTGATGATATCTATGTTTGCCAGCCGGCGGGGTTACCCAATCGGATCTACCGCAACCGCGGCGATGGAACGTTTGAAGATGCAACGGAGAAAGCGGGGGTGGGCGTCCTCGACGGCACTGCATCCGCTCTCTTCGCAGACTTTGAGAACAGAGGACTGCAGGATCTGCTTGTCGTTTGCGGAACCGGCCCTTTGCTTTTCCGCAACCTGGGCAATGGGACTTTCTCCTTAAAGCGCGATGCATTCAAGTTTGCGCGCGAGCCACAAGGGACTTTCACGCACGCAGCATTGGCTGACTATGACCGAGACGGTCGTCTCGATATCTATCTCTGCACATACATGTACTATCTCGGGCTCGACCAATACCACTACCCGATCCCCTATTACGATGCGCGCAACGGACCCCCAAATTGTCTCTTTCACAACGACGGCAATGGGAACTTTACCGAGTCGACTGAAACCACCGGGCTGGGTGTCGATAACGATCGCTATAGCTTCGCGTGCGGGTGGGGCGATTCGAATGGCAATGGACTGCCTGATCTATTTGTAGCCAATGATTTCGGAAGCTCGCAGCTGTACCGCAACAACGGCAATGGAACGTTTTCTGTTGCTTCGGATCAGGCGCACGTCGAAGCCGTTGGCGCTGGGATGGGCTGCGCGTGGGCCGACTTCGACAACGACGGTCACCAAGATGTCTACGTCCCCAGCATGTGGGAAGCAGCCGGTCAAAGGGTCTCGGGGCAAAAGCAATTTCATCAAAATGCGCCCGAGCATATTCGCGGCCTATACCAACGGCACGCGCGAGGTAATGCACTGTACCGCAATCAAGGCGATGGAACTTTTCAAAATGTCGGGAGAGAAGCTGGTGTCGAGATGGGCCGATGGTCCTGGTCGTCTGACTTTTTGGATTTCGATCACGACGGTTTCGCTGACCTGTACATTGCGAATGGATACTTATCTGGAGTCGAGCGAGAGGACCTCGCAAGCTTCTTCTGGCGGCAGGTCGTCGCCAAATCGTCAGAAGATGCCACCCCAGCTTCGGCATACGAACACGGCTGGAATGCGATCAACGAATTGGTTCGATCGGATCACACTTGGCACGGATATGCGCGAAATGTGATGTTCGTGAACAACCAAGATGGGACCTTCTCCGAGATTTCCGGCCCCGCGGGATTGGACTTCTCCGAAGACAGCCGCTCTTTCGCACTCGCAGACATTGACCACGATGGCAGATTGGAAATCATTCTCAAGAACCGCAACGCGCCGCAACTGCGCATCCTTCATAATTCGATTCAAGGAATCGGCGATTCAATTTCGTTTCGGCTGAAGGGCGTCCACAGCAATCGTGATGCAATTGGCGCTTCCATCATCGTGGAAGCGGGAAGCCTTCGCCAAACCAAATATCTGCAGGCAGGCTCTGGCTTTCTTGCGCAACATTCGAAGTGTCTCTTCTTCGGAGTTGGAAGGCCCGAGCGCCCTCTTCGTGCAACAATCCGCTGGCCAAATGGCCTTTCTCAAATATTCGAGAACTTACCCCCAAACCATTTCATCGAAGTCGAAGAAGGCTTGCTCTCCTTCACCGCCAGGCCATTTGAGTCCGAAACGGCGTTTGTGAAGCCGGGTTTGGCACCGAAGGTCGAGCCTCTGCCTTCCCAACCTGAAACATGGCTGCTTCAGACTGTGAGAGCGCCTGGCTTTTCTTTGCCTGATCTTTCAGGCGCAATACGCGATCTCACCTCGTTCAGGGGTAAACTGATACTGCTCAATTTCTGGGCGATGACGTCTCCTTCGAGCTTGGAATCGCTCAAGCTTTTGCGGACCCTGCACACATTGGCTTCCGACAATCTCGACATATTGGCCGTGAATCTTGATTCGGCAAATGATTCAGCTGCTCTTCGCTCTTTCGTCGTCGAGCAGCGGCTTGCTTTTCCTGTCTTGTTTGCGAACGAAAAAGTTGCAGGGATCTACAACATCATCTATCGCTACTTGTTCGATCGTCGCCGCGATCTCCCAATCCCAGTCTCTTTCTTGCTCGATAAGGACGGAATGATCTTGAAGGTTTACCAAGGGACGTTCGCCCCCGCGAGCCTTCTCAAGGACATTCGCTCGATTCCAAAAGATGCGGACGATCGAATGCAGAACGCACTCCCCTTTAAAGGCAAACTGGTGCGGGACAGCTTCCAGCGCAATGATTTTACGTACGGCGTCGCGATGTATCAGCATGGCTATTTCGATCAGGCAGCCGAATCCTTTCGACAGGTCCTCGAGGTGAAGCCCAATGAAGCCGACGCCTACTACAATCTCGGCACTCTGAGTCTGAAGAGAGACGACTTTCAACAAGCGCGCACTTATCTGGAAAAGACCGTGCAGCTGCGACCAAACTACCCAGAGGCGTGGAACAACCTGGGGATGATAGCTGCCCAGCACGAACAGCTAGACGAAGCGATCCGAGACTTTCAAGAGTCGCTCAAATTGAGGCCAGGATACGGAATAGCATTGCTTAATCTGGGAAATGTTTACCGTCGTCAGCATTCATTTGAAAAAGCGGAGGATTGCTTCAAACGCGCAATCCAAATTCAACCGGACGATCCTGAAGTCAGCTACAGTCTCGGCATGCTCTATGCACAACAAGGCCGGTTGGATCGTGCTGCAGATTATTTGCAGCGGGCACTTGCCCTGCGCCCGGCCTATCCGGAAGCTTTGAATAATCTCGGAGTGTTGTATGTCCGAGGTCAGCAATATGCGCAGGCAGAAGATCAATTCAAAACCGGGATTCGTCTAGCGCCCGATTTCGATCAGTCTTATCTCAACCTTGCCCGCCTTTACGCGATTCAGAACAAGAGCGAAAAAGCGAGACAAATCCTGGACGACTTGTTGCGAATGCAGCCCAACAACAGCAACGCTAAGCAGGCAATTCAAATGCTACAATGAGCGCCTGCCAAACCCATCAAGAAGCGGCGGAAGAATGAGCGGTTGCGTAGTGCTTCAGATACACCAATACCCCATCGCGTTCCTGATCCTGGGCAGATCTCTGATCTTGTGCGCCGTTCTGCTCTGTATTCCTTCGTGTCTGGGGCAACAGAAGGGGTCAGGTTCCTCCCAGGAGTTTCAGGAAGCCGAAGCGCTCGTTCAGCAACATCGTCTGCATGAGGCAAAGACCGCTGCGCAACAAGGATTGCGGTTGGATCCTTCAAGCGTCAGAGGCAACAACCTCCTCGGCATAATCGAAAGCGATCTACAGGACTACTCGAGCGCCATCGAAGCATTTGAAAGAGCGCTGCAACTGTCCCCAAAGTCCGCAAAAACCCGTAACAACCTAGCCAACCTATATGTAACAACCGGGCAATTTGATTCAGCCGAGAAGGAATTTCGAACCGTTCTTCGCTCCGATCCAGCGAACTCCGACGCCAATTACAACCTCGGAGTTCTTCTCATGTCTAAAGGTCAATCGGCGGCCGCAATTCCGCATTTTGAACGCGTCCGCCCACCCAACCTACCGACTCGTTTCAACCTCGTCCGCGCATATCTCGAGAACAAACGAATCGCCGAAGGACTGCATTTGGCGTCGCTGCTTGCGGCATCGAGCGACAATGACCCGAAAGTCCAGTTTTCCCTTGGCGTCCTATTGGCATCTGAAAAACAGTATAAGGAGGCACAACTTAATCTAGAACGCGCGGATACTTTGCAGCCTGACACGTTCGAGATTATCTATGATCTAGGCGAGCTCTTACTTCATAATGGAGAATCTGCAAAAGCCGAGTCAACTCTCAATCGCGCTTTGAATCTGAAGCCGGACTCCGTGGAAGCGATGAATCTCTTAGCTCAAGCCTATGTGGATGAATCGCGCCCACTCGATGCACTGGATCTATTGATTCGTGCGCATCGCTTGTCACCCGAGAATCTCGACGTAATCCTCTTGATGGCGAAGATCAGCATGTCGGAGGACTACTTCGAAGACGCAATACCTCTTCTGGAAGGTGGCGAAAGAATAGCGCCGCGGCGGGCAGACCTGACCGCCGCACTTGGCGAGAGTTACTTTATGTCCGGCAAATCCAACCAGGCCATCGAGCAGTTCAAGAAGCTGGTCTCCATCGAAAATTCTGCGCGATCGTATTCCTTCCTCGGGCTCTCATATAGAAACATGGGGCGATTCGACGACGCTAAGCGCTATTTCGAGAGCGGACTTAAGCTGGATCCCCACAATAGCTCTTGCCTATTCAATCTTGGATATATCGCCGAGAGAAGCGGAGACTCCCAAAAAGCGGAAAGGCTCCTAAAGGAAGCCCTCCGTTCAAGTCCCACCTATGCAGACGCCCTCTTGGAACTGGCCAGCCTTCAAAGCGCGTCCGGCAGATTTTCTGAAGCGGAGGATCTGCTGCGAAGATATGTTCAAATTAGTAGCGATCCCGCAACGGGATATTACAAACTGGCGATGGTCGAAAGAAGTCTTCACGAAACTGCCGCGGCCGATCGCGATCTCGAGAGGTTTAAGACTCTTTCAAAAAATGCATCAGAGGGCCCGCTCCCCTATCAGCATCTTTTCGATTACCTCGATAACCGGTCAAGACTCGATCTAGGCGCCAAGCAGCAATTGGACTTATCCGATGTCGCCGATGAGGTGAAGAAACATCCCGATCAGCCTCAGAGTCTTTATATCCTCGCCGAGGCCTATCTGAAAACGGGGAACGTCGAGAAGGGCAGAAGCACCATCGAGCGGTTTGATCAGCTGAGCCCTGGGGACTTTAGAGCATTGACCGCTACCGGTGTCTTGCTCGCGCGTTATCGGTTGTACGACGATGCGATTCAACATTTTGAGCAGGCTCTCCGGTACAACCCGGATTCCGACGATGTTAGATTTGACTTGGCTAATGCGTACTTTCAGATGCGCCGGTATCCCGAAGCCCTCGATTCCGTGCAGAAGATTTCAACCCGAGGGCGGGCGGACAATGCTTATCTGGCGCTGCTCGGAGACATTCATGCTCACCTGGGGAATTACGCCGATGCCGCTGAAGCATTTCAGTCATCAATCGACGAAAATCCGGACGACGATCAGGGCTATTTGTCTCTTGCGCTCCTGGACCTGCGCCAAGGAAACATTGCCGGTGCCCAGAAAACACTCCTAATCGGTCAGAAGCGCGTACCGGGATCCGGCAAACTTTATTGGGGATTGGGCGTCACCTCTGCAATGCAAGGTAATACCGCGGAAGCAATACGGCAGCTTGAGCGTGCAGTCGACCTACGGCCACAATGGTCAGGCGGGTACTCGACACTCGGTGTCCTCTATTTTGAAACAGGTCAGATTGCTAAAGCACGCGAGGTCTTGGATCGCCTCAGAAATAGCAGCGTTAGCGCCAGCCTCGACACCGAAAAGATCAAGCAGGCCTTGGACCGTGCCTCATCCACTCATTCCGACACCCAGGAGCCCCTGACGGGCCCCAACCAGTCACAGTTTCTTCAATTCGCACTCTCCCTGGCTGACAAGACGCTATGAACTTCCGGAGCTTTCAATGGCGTCAAATCCTATTCTTTCAGCACGTTCTTTCCACCCGAATTGTTTGGAGTTTACTCCGGGAACTTTGTAGCCGTTCGATCTTCCTAATGGCATTCTCTTGCATTTGCAGTCAGCACTGCGTGCAAGCTGCACCGCAGCCGCAAAAAGATGGGGGCTCTACAATTTCTGCGCGATTCACTGACATTCGCAAATCCGCAGGAATTACTTTCATTCAAGATTCAACCGAAACAGATGAAAAATACTATCTTGAGACGATGGGAACCGGTGTGGGATGGATCGACTACGACCAGGATGGTCTGATGGATCTCTACTTTGTTCAGTCTGGCGCGACCGACGCCTACAAGCCATCGAAGCCCTTGCGTTCCGCGCTCTATCACAACAATGGCGATGGAACATTTACGGATGTAACCGAGAAGGCGGGAGTGGGAGGCGAAGGACACTATGGACAGGGCGTCGCGGTCGGCGACTACGACAATGACGGTTTTCCCGATCTATTTGTGACGGGCTATGGACGTGCGATCCTCTATCACAATAACGGGAACGGAACATTTACCGATGTAACGGCAAAAGCAGGAGTGGCGGATGAAGGCGAGTGGTCGACCAGTGCAGGATGGGTCGACTTTGATCGAGACGGGTGGCTCGACTTGGTCGTCACAAACTACCTGGATTGGTCGCCAGGGAACAACCTCTATTGCGGCGAGCGCGCACCCGGTTATCGATCCTATTGCAACCCGAATAACTACCATGGTCAAAAAACAAAACTCTATCGCAATAACCACGACGGAACCTTCACCGACGTAAGCGACAAGTCCGGCGTGGGCGTGCCGGAATCGAAGGGAATGGGCCTTGTCCTGGCCGATTTCAATCACGACGGCTGGCCGGATATTGCAATCGCCAACGACACTTGGCCGAATTTCCTCTTCCAGAACAACCATGACGGCAGGTTTACCGATGTCTCTCTGATCTCGGGCCTTGCTGCCAGCGAAGACGGTCGGTATGAGGCGGGTATGGGCATCGATGCCGCAGACGTTGATGGCGACGGATTACTTGATGTCTATATCACGCATCTCGACTTCGAATTAAACCGTCTCTACCACAACAACGGCGACGGATCCTTCACCGACGTCACCTATAGCTCGGGAATCGGGAACAAGGCGATGATGCTTAGCGGTGTCGCGGCAAAGTTTCTAGACTATGACAATGACGGCTGGCCCGACATTGTGCAGGCCAACGGCGCCATGGTAGACAACGTGAGCCTTTACCATAGCGAGGTTTCGTATAAAGAGCCGCTCCTCATGTTTCACAACCTGGGGAACGGTCACTTTGAGAAATCTTCAGACTCTCTGGGGAAAGATTTTCTGCGGCCAATTGCAGGACGAGGCCTCGCGACCGCTGACTTCTTGAATGACGGAGAAGTCGGCTTCGCAGTGATTTGCCGAGGAGACTATCCTGAAATCCTGCGCAACGACCTCAGCAACGGGAACCACTGGCTCGAAGTGCTTCTGATAGGCACGACGTCAAACCGTGATGGCATTGGCGCCGAGCTAAAGCTTTCCGCTCAGGGTCTCGTCCGCGTCGAACAAGCAAAAGGGGGATCAAGTTATATGTCGGCAAGCGATCCCCGGATTCATTTCGGTCTCGGAAAGCGTAGCAGGGTCGAATCCCTCGTGATCACATGGCCCAGCGGCCATGTCGACAAGCTGGCGAACATCGCCGCCGATCAAATCATCGCCATCAAGGAAGGCAAAGGTATCGTGCCGCATTCATTTCCGAAGGTGCGCAACCCATAGAGGAGAGTGAGAAAACGCGAACAGGACCTCGGGCGATCGTCACATTTGCCCATCGCCCATGATCACTCCCTATAATCTCTGTATCCTATGATTTTCCCTCGACGACGATTTCTCGGATCTTCCCTTTTTGTGCTTGGCGGCACGCTGCTCGATGTCCTTACCACTCCCGTCTGGAATGCGAAAAATCGGCGACTCGTTCAAGCTGCCACCTCGACTGCAACATCGTCTTCAGTCCAATTTATCGACGTAGCTGAATCGGCGGGATTGACCGTTGAGAACGTTTGGGGTGGCGTCGACCATAAGCGCGTGATCATCGAAACCAAAGGAAGCGGCGTTGCTTTCTTTGATTACGACAACGACGGCTGGCTTGATATCTATCTCACCAATGGAAGCCGTCTCGATGCTCATTGGCCCGCCGGTAAAGCTCCTACAACCCACTTGTTCAAGAATAATCGTGATGGAACTTTTACCGATGTCACGGAGAAATCCGGCATCGGGCGCTCAGGCTGGCAAACCGGCGTTTGCGTCGGGGACTACGACAACGATGGTTGGGATGATCTCTTCTGCACTTTCTGGGGACGCAACATTCTCTTTCACAACAATGGCAATGGAACTTTTAGTGACGTCACCCGCAAGGCCGGGCTCTACCAGGAAAAAGGCCGCTGGGGTACTGGATGCAGCTTCCTCGACTACGACCGCGACGGTCATCTCGACTTATTCGTTTGTAACTTTGTAAAGCTGGACCCTGACGTTCCCATCCTCGCCGACAGCATGGGGTTGTGCCAGTGGAAGGGCGTACCCACCATGTGCGGGCCACGCGGCCTTCCGGGCGACACGAACCTTCTCTACCACAATAATGGCAACGGAACCTTCACGGATGTTTCTGAAAAAGCAGGTATCCTCAAGCCCGGCCCACGCTACTCAATCACGTCGGTCTCTTACGATTTTGATAACGACGGCTGGCCCGATATCTACGTCGCCGTCGATTCCGAACCCAGCATCTTTTTTCAAAACAATCATGACGGAACTTTCACGGATATAGCCGTCATCGCCGGTTGCGCGTACAACAACGATGGACATGAGCAGGCTGGCATGGGCATTGGTGTGGCGGACTATGACTGCGATGGTTGGTTCGACATCTTCAAGACCAACTTCGCCGATGACACCAGCGACCTTTACCACAACAACGGAGACGGCACCTTCAGCGATCTTTCGTTTGTCTCGGGCGTCGGCATCATCAGCAACTATGTCGCTTGGGGCTGCGGTTTCATTGACTACGACAACGATGGGTGGGCTGACATTGTTCAGATAAATGGGCACGTCTACCCAGAGATAGACAACTATAACTTCGGCGAAACCTTTAAGAACCCGCGCCTCGTTTACAAAAACCTGGGGAACGGCCACTTCAAAGATGTCTCCGCAGAAATGGGGCCAGGAATTTCTGCGCGCTATTCAAGCCGCGGGGCCGCCTTTGGAGACTACGACAACGACGGCGGAATGGACATCCTTATCCTGAATATGAACGACCGGCCGTCTCTTCTTCACAACATTGGCGGGAACAAGCAGAACTGGATCAAGATCAAGCTTCTGGGAACCAAATGCAATCGGACTGCAATCGGCGCGCGCGTTCGAGTCATTACCGGGAAGCACATCCAGATGGATGAAGTGCACAGCGGGACAAGTGTCATGTCCCAAAGCGATCTTCGACTTCATTTTGGGATAGGAAATGCCGACACTGTCGACGCCATCGAAGTGAAATGGCCAACAACTCAAAAGATCGAGCGCTTCACACAGGTGAAATCAAATCAGATCATCACCATTCGAGAAGGCGACGGAATCATCCATACTCAGAAGGCAAAGCCCGCCTAGGCAGCGCAGCTTCACCGCTCAAGGCACCGCACTTCACACCCATCATTCCGCATACGGTCGCAACGCCCGGTGCATCACTGCGCAGGCGAAGCATCGGGTTTTCCAGGCATTGAAACAACAAACTGCTTGATCTCTTTTCTCTGCCGCTCCACCTCGGCTGCCTGCTCCTTTTCGATCTTGTCATGGAGTGCAAGCTCCCGTTCCGCCTTGCCTCGCTCACCGAGCCGATCGTACGCCACTCCAAGCCTGTAGTGTGCATCGCTCGATTGCGGATTTGCTGCAAGCGCCCTGGTATAGAACTCAACCGCCTTTGCAAAATTATTTTGAGACGAACTGAGATTGCCCAGCTGCAAATAGCCGTCACTGCAACTCGGATCCACCGTTACCGTTTTCGTCAACAAGGCTTCAACCTCCTGTCTTGTCACGGCGTCGAGAGCGGAGCCATGCTGTTTCCAGATGGCCATTGCGTAGAAGTAATTCGCGAGCGCGTTCTCAGGATGGGCCTGCGCATAGCGTGCCAGTCGCGTGTCCGCGCACTCAAGCGGGTGCGGTGCCGCAATTTCGATTTTGCCCATGAATAAATAAGTTTCCCGAGACTCCGGATCTAAATCCGAAGCTTCACACAGACGAAGTTCGGCTTCGTCGTAGAGCGCACCAGCAAATAAAACAGCCCCCAGAGAGGTCAGCAGCCTCGATGAGCGCGGATACACCTTCACGCCGCCTTCAAAGACCTCCTTCGCCTGCCAAACGGCGCGATGAAACAGGAGCTCAGTGCCCCACTCGAAGTAGTTTTGTTCGCTCGGGTCCAAGCGGACTGCCCGTTCAAATTCGCGCACCGCAAGCAAGGGCTGGCCTGCTTTTTCGTAGATTTCTCCCGCAACGCGATGCGTCTCTGCATTCGCTCCCGAGTCGAGAAGGTGTTCGATATGTTCGCGCGCCGCTGCGATGTCGCCGAGTTCCTCGCAGGCGCGCGCGAGGTCGAGTTCATTCCTTGCCTGACTGGAATCGATCTGGAATGCCTTCTGCAGGAGCGACGCCGCTTCGGAATACCTTCCGTGGTCCAGATAAAACGTGCCTAGTTCATGGTTCGCATCAAAACTCGCCGGAGCGCTGGCCAATGCGGCGGTTAATTTGATTTCGGCATTTTTTGCGGCGTCTGCGTCCAGAGTCTTTCCACTCTTGTTCGGCCCATTCGGTTTGAGCGAAAGCGCTTCGCGGTTCAGCGACTCACTCGTCCGCAACGTGGCATCCGACCCGTGACCTCCGGCCGCAGTCCAGTCCGTCACACCCGCGACAGTGAACGTCGGCTGATCGGAGAACTCCATCCCTGAATTCGATGCAGACCCGGCATGGACTTCCTCCCGTTTTTCATCGCCAAGAACGATGTCTGCTGGCGACTGTCTCCCCGCAGCTGTCGCAACAACAGCAATTTCTGAACTACGCCTTTTCTCCTTCTCCGCGAGTAGCAGATAGGTTCCAGTCCCCAGTCCGGAAAAAGAAAAGGTTCCGTCTTCGGCCGATTTGGTCTCGCTTGCTTGCGGATCGGTCCTTCGCGTAAGACGCACGCTTGCGCCAGCGACCGGCAATCCTGCAGAGTCCAGAACTCTGCCTTGAATCGTGACTTCGGCGACGGCTTGCGGCAAAGCATGCCGCGGACTCGCAATCATTGTGCACACGATCACGAGGAGAGGAAAGAAGAAAGCCTTCCTGCGCTTATCTGCGCGTGATCGCATGCCTGGCTTCAACGAATCCATCGGAGACGCTTCTTCGATCCGAACGGTCCGCGACCCTCTAGCTTGTGGCTTCATTGATTCAGTTGGCTGTCCCATTGCGCCTTCACATTGTACGGCCAACCACTCTCGTGAGCCGAGACAGAGCGAATGCACCGTAATTGCTTAGCGGACTTCCCCTCGCTCACCAAACGCCGCTCAACTCTTATCCGACGCTTGTGCTGGCAAACAGAAACTTCCACGAAGTGTCGAGGTAGAGCCAGCGTTGCGTGTCAAACCAGCTTGTGGGCAGTGCGGGTACATGCAACAGAGTGTGGCCGTCCGCGCAGATCAGCTCTGTTCCATTCCATGCGAGAAAAGTTCTTCCGGCCAATCCCACTTGTGCCGGGTGGGTCACGCGACGCAAGCACACCGGGCAACGATTGCGCTGATCAAGGAGTATCCAACGCAACCCAAATAAGCTCATCGTGAAGGAGGAAATCAATTGCACGTACTGCGCGCCGATCGAGTAGGTCATCGTATGCCAGTACGCCAGATCGAGAGAGGCGAAGTAGACGGTCGGCAGCAGCAGCGCGATTTTCGTACTCAGAAACATCCAGCGGCATAGCCTGTTTGTCCACGATGGCCTATACGAACAAAAATTACTCTCTCCCAGAGACACAGACGTAATAGCGGGCAATGCGAGGAAGGACAGGAATATTGTGAATTGGAAGAAGCCCCACGGTCCTTTCGTACGATCCGCGAAAGAAATACCGCATAGCTCTTCATCCGGATCATCCGCATTCGAAGGAGTGATTTGCACACGGCGCGAGACCATTTCGGATTTTCCGAGCGCCGACAAGTGCGCGATTACGTAGCCCACGCCGATGTTCGCGTTGTCCTTCTCCAGAAGCCACGCATCCACGCTGCCGGGCAATCTCCACACCCCCGGAGGAGCGACTCCAATCACCCGTGCTTCGCTGCGTCCAATCCTCACCGTCTTCCCCGAGATCAGAGGATCCGCTCCAAACTTTCTTTGCCAGACTTCGTTGCTCAAGATCAGTCCTGGGGTTCTGCCTTCCGCTTCGCCGATCGCCGCAGAAAGACGCATCGGCAAGCCAAGCATCCAAAAAAGATTCAAGCTTCCATGGGCAACGCGCAATCGCTCGTTGGCGGCAACGCGCGTGGAAACAACCTCTCTTGCCACGCGATAGAACGCAAAGCCATCGAAGTAACGCTGCCGTCGTGTCTTCCATACCTCGTACTTTTCTATTGGAATCGTTGCCAGCGAATCGTCGTTCGCGAGCGCATCCTGAATCAGGATCAGATCGGAGTTGACTTTATAGAGAGATGGATGACTTTCCGCACGTACTCCGGGAAGCACCAGGGAAAGACTATAACTCGCGGCGAGAATTGCCGACAAAAGCAGAAGGCACTCCATCGCCGATCCGTGGAATGCGCTGTGCTTCTCCTTCCTTTCCCACCCAAGTCTCCGCAAGGCAAGCGCGTCCTGGATCGCTCCGCTGCAGAATCGGAGCATCGCCCATTCGGTTTTCCAGTTGCTCTCTTCCCCGATCTGGGTCGCTTCGCGCGCGTGCCACAGCTCAGCGCGCCACTCCTGCCGCCATTCGGCGCGTTGTTGTGCCGGCGCCAATAGCGACGTCCACCACAGAATGTTCCCTTCGATCGTCGAACATACCCAGGCGGCGTATCGATTCATACCTGCTTCACCTCATCGGAAGGGATCAGCCGTTCGAGCAGTGGATAGCGTCGGCGAGATGAGTCGAGCGTCGTCTTTCCGGTCGCTGTGAGTCGGTAGTATTTGCGCGCCGGCCTTTGTTCTGCATCTGCGATCGACTGCTTCTCCCACTGCGAACGGATCAAGTCGTCGCGTTCAAGACGTCTCATCGCAGGATAGACGGTGCCGCTCGGCAGCCCCGTCATCTCCATAATGCTGAACCCATAAACGAAGCCCGCATTGATTGCCTGCAGAATCAACGCGGCCGTGTGCGAGAGCTTCGCCTCTTGAGCCATGCCGCATTCTAGCTATGTAGCAATCTACTTGACAAGCCATTATGCTGAATGCTACATAGGGTGAGCGTGAATTGATTTCCGTACCCGCCATGCTGGAACTGCGCCATCTCTTCCGAAGCTATCGCGGCATCCCGGCTGTTCAGGATGTCAGCTTCACAATCGCACCCGGAGAAATCATTGGCTTTCTCGGTCCCAATGGCGCCGGCAAATCGACAACCGTCAAAATGATCACCGGCATGTTGCGCCCCAACGACGGTCACGTGTTCTTCGAAGGCAAGGACATTCGCGAGGACATGGTCGCTTTTCGCAGCGCGATCGGATACGTTCCGGAAGAAGCTCACCTCTACAACTATCTATCAGGCCTGGAGTATCTCCAGCTGGTGGGCAGGCTGCGGGGACTCGACGAATCTCTTCTCGAAGCGAAGGCGACAGGCCTTCTTAGGCTCCTTGATTTGGAATCCTGGCAGTATTCGCCTATCTCTTCCTACTCCAAGGGCATGCGCCAGCGCGTGCTGATTGCCGCGGCGCTGCTTCACGATCCCAGGCTTCTCATCTTTGACGAGCCGCTCTCGGGGCTCGATGTTGTTTCTGCGCGCTTGTTCAAAGATCTTCTGGAGATGCTCGCAGCCCAGGGTAAAGCCATCCTCTACATCTCGCACGTGCTCGAGGTCGTGGAACAGATTTGCAGTCGCGTCATTGTCATTGCCAAAGGAAGAGTGCTGGCAGACGCGCCGCCCGCCGAGCTTGCGAGGCTCATGCGCTCGGAGAATCTCGAGAGTGCTTTTGCGCAACTCGTCCGCCAGCACGACACTCGATCGCTTGCTCAAGAAATCGTGGAGGTCATGCAGATCGTCCATGGCTGATGGCTTTCAACGCCTCTTCTCACGAGCCGAACCCGCCGTGCTTTCGATGAACGCGCAAGCGGCGCTCGGCACTCCGAGAGTTCCAAAACGAAGCCAGTTCTCGCTGCTCCTGCGCCATTTCCTCGAGCGCTTCTTCAACCACGAAACGGCCTCGCCCGACGGAGACGCCGAAGCGCGTCTGGTGCAAATCGCTTGTGCCGCGGGCCTGCCGCCGTTCATCATCGCGATATATCTCTGGCCCGTTTATCACCCCGTCGTCGAAAACACCATGCGTCACCACGCACTTCCAGGACCGCCCCCCTACTGGTTGCAGGTCAACCACCATTTCTTCTTCGTTCTGTACTCATTTGTCGCGATGGGCATCGCCACAGTTTTTGAGTGGGATATGTTCTTCCCCGACCTCCTCGACCTTTTCGTGCTCGGCACACTACCCATCAATGGGCGCCGCGCCTTTTTTGCCCGGGTCAGCGCCATCGGGATCCTCATGGGAGGATTCCTTTTCGATATCAACGTCTTCTCGTCCTTCGTTCTTCCCATGGCGACGGATCCGCCCATTCTTGCGCGGTTCCTCGCGGGCCATCTGTTGGCGGTCGCCACAAGCGGCCTCTTTGCAGCAGCCTTCACTCTTGCCGTGCAAGGTCTGCTCATCGCGGTCCTCGGCGAGCGAATCTTTCGCAAACTCGCCCTGCCCCTGCAATGCGTAGCCATCACTTTTCTCGCCATGCTCATGCTTCTCTTTCCGGTGATCTCCGGCGTGGTCCCGGAAATCCTCCGTGCCGACAATCCTCTCGCTCTCGGCTTCCCACCCTTCTGGTTCCTCGGCATCTACCAACGCCTTCTCGAGGGCCCGGGCGCGCTCAGCATCTACACCACCCTGGCCCAAACCGGGGTCGTCGCAACGCTTGTGGCTTTCGCGCTCACGATCCTCACTTATCCAATTGCTTATCTCCGCAAGATGCGCCAGCTTGTGGAGGGATCCGGCACGCGCCGCGCGGTGAGCCCATTCCTGCGCCCGCGGCAACAGCTGCTGCATGTCACCCTGGTCCGTCGCCCCTTGCGCCGCGCAGTCTTTCATTTCATCAGCCAGACCATCCTGCGTGTCCCCCGCTATCGCATCTATCTTGTCCTCTATGGCGGAGTCGGCCTCTCTGTCGTCACCGCGAGCGTTCTGCGGTTCACGGCGGTCCATCACCAGATCCGCATCGATCTCTCGGCCGATGGCATCCGGGCCTCTGTCGGTATCGTCATCTTCTGGATCATCGCCGGTCTGCGCATGGCCTTTTTCTCATCGGGGAATCAACGCGGCCGCTGGATCTTCCGCGTCCTGCATGGTAATCCGCCGGGGCTTTCCATTGCGATGGAGCAATGCGCCGGGACAAAGATCTGGGTGCTTGCGTGGTCCATCACCGCAGCCGTGGCCGCCTGCTTTGTCCTCCACACGATTGCTCCAGTGGAGCTAGCTTCATGGCGTGCGTCCGGCGCCGAGGTTCTGCTTGCGCTCAGCCTGTGCATCCTTCTCACAGACGCCTTCTTTCTCAATGTCACATCGATCCCATTCACCAGCGAACAATCCGGTGACGATCCGAACCTCGCCCTCGTCGTAATGAAGTACTTCACTTTCTTTCCTCTTGTTGCCGCTCTTCCCGTGTGGCTGGAACCATGGCTCGAACAGGCAAGGGTGCACGTCGCCATCTTTGCGGTCGCGGTCATTGCCCTGCACCTGCTGCTCGAGCGGCGTCATCGCGCAGTGCTGCGCGAGCACTGCAATCAATTGCCGTTCGAAGAGGACGAAGAGGATTTCCCCATGAAGCTGGGCCTGCGGTATTGAAGATCATGCGCTCGCAGATTCCATCGCTGCGTTATTTACGGTGCTCACAGTTGCCGGACAGCGGGAAACCTTCCGCTGAAGAAACGCGCACCTGCGGCAACCGGACAAGGAGCGGCAGCCGTACCGATCTGCGACCGGAGGGTTTACTCGGCAATCACACGCAACATCAACACACCATGCGATGGAAGCGTGGCCGAATAACCATCGCCGGTAAACTTGACATCCTGATGCGCCCAAAGATCGCGTGCACTTTTTACTTTCCCCGCCAAGTGCAGATCGCTCGAGCGAACCGTGGCCGTAGCCGCGGAATCTCCCAGGTTTACAATCCCCACGGCCACACCGCCATCGGCGAGTGGCTTTACCCAGCTTTCCAGGTCCCCGTTTTTCACCGGCGAAGCCTGCTTTCCCAGCGCGTCCTGGTCCACCGCGATCACTTCCTTGTTCATCAAGATCGCCTTGGTTGCATCCGTCATCGAGCGAATGTCATTTCCGGCTAAAAGCGGTGCAGCCGTCAGCGCCCACAAGCTCATATGGGTTCGATATTCATCATCGGTCATGTGCCCGTTGCCGATCTCCAACATGTCCGGATCGTTCCAGTGTCCGGGGCCTGCATACGGAGCCGTCGGCACTTGCTCTTCAATATTGCCGATCATGCTGGACCACTGGTCACGAATGTCGCCCGTGGTGCGCCAAAGGTTCCCGCCCACCTGCGGACCCCATGTCTCGACTTTCCCGCGCCCATATTCACACAGGCTGTAGACAATCGGCCGGCCCGTGGTTTCCAGCGCTTCTCCCATCTTCTGATAGACCGGTTGCAGTTTGTCATCTTTGTAGGTCATTGCGGCACTGCACCAATCGTACTTAAGGTAGTCGATGCCCCAGGCAGCAAATGTCTTCGCGTCCTGCTCCTCATGTCCATAGCTCGCCGGATAGTTGGCGCAGGTTCTTAGACCGGGCCCGGAATAAATCCCAAGCTTCAGCCCTTTCGAGTGCACGTAATCGGCGAGGGCCTTCATGTCGGGAAACTTGTGGTTTGTCTGGAGATTTCCACTCCCATCCCGCACACCTTGCCACGTGTCATCAATGTTCACGTAGATATACCCGGCGTCGCGCATGCCGCTCGAAACCATTGCGTCTGCGATCGTGCGAACCGTCGGATCATCGACTTTCCCGGCAAACAAATTCCAGCTGTTCCATCCCATCGGTGGCGTCCTGGCCAGGCCGTTATCGGGAACGGTGCGCAAGGGAGGAGGTTCAATGTAGGCAATCTTCGGCAGGTCGTCCGCAGCAGTCGCCGGTTTGGCCACCCATTGCCGTCGCCCTTGCGCCGCGTGGATTTCGCCGTTCACCAGGTCGCCCACGAGGAAGGGCCGCTTCGCGTTCCATGCGCCATACAGTTCGAAATGATTCCCCGTCGCCGTGCCCTTCACATCGGAGGAACCACCAAGAGTCGTCACAGTGCCCCTGAGTTCATTCCCATCTTGCTTTAGCTCAAGGATGGATTTCTCCTGCTCGCCGTTGTCCAGCGTTCTTCCTGTGGCTGCCCAGCGACCAGCAAGCCCCTGGCCATAGGCGGAAGCTGCCGTCCAAAACAGGCAAAAGAGCAAAGCATATTTGTTCGCCCCGAGGGGATGTACCATTTTTCTCCATTGCGCTGGTTTCCCTACCATCTCAAACCCTCCATCGCGTCGACCATATTTACGCTGATTGATGATTCGACCCCGCGGTCCAAG
Source organism: uncultured Acidobacteriaceae bacterium (assembly GCA_963798035.1). Lineage (GTDB taxonomy): Bacteria > Acidobacteriota > Terriglobia > Terriglobales > Acidobacteriaceae > Telmatobacter. Next base: position 45,170 of record CAWCRW010000005.1, read on the forward strand.
ACATGTCGTTCTGGCCGCGCACGAATTGTATACGATTACATTTGAAGCTCGTCTTTTCTCACCTGAAAGAAAGCTTCCGCCCGAGATACCCAAGAATCGGATCTTTTATTCCTGGCCGCTCGCACTCATTGCGCGGGAAGTGTCTGTCTTCGTCCTCGAATTCCTATCACGGAAATTGAGATCCTCTCATCGCGCACAGGCCAGGATCGCCGCGGCAATTTTTGGCAACGGCATCACCTTGTCGACACTGCCGAGTTTGATCGCTTCCTTGGGCATGCCGAACACAACGCACGTTGCCTCGTCCTGCGCGATCGTGATTGCCCCTGCATGTTTCATTTCCAGCATTCCGCGCGCACCGTCGTCTCCCATTCCCGTCAGAATGACGCCAACTGCGTTTTGACCGGCATACCGGGCCGCTGAACGAAACAGGACATCGACGGATGGGCGATGACGGCAAACCAGAGGACCTTCCTTAATTTCCGCGTAGTAGCGCGCTCCGCTTCGCTTCAACAATAAATGATGATTTCCTGGAGCAATCAGCGCCCTCCCTCGAATCACGGAATCTTCGCTCTCCGCTTCCTTCACAGTGATCGCACACAGGCTGTCCAGCCGATTTGCAAACGCGCGCGTGAAAAGCTCAGGCATATGCTGCACAATGACAATCCCGGGAGTGTCCGCGGGAAATGCTTCAAGCAACGCGCGCAGAGCCTCGGTGCCTCCCGTTGAAGCGCCGATCACAACGACTTTTTCCGTTGTCTCTGCCATGGCCCGCGTGCCTGGCGACAAAATGGCATCCGCTGTCAGCTTGGGTTCCACTTTGTGGCTCGGCTTCAGGTTTCCGGGCCTCGCACAAGCGGCGGACTTCACCGCCTGGCAGATCGCAATCCGCGACTCCTCAAGAAACTGCTTGCTGCCCAGACGAGGTTTGGCAATGATATCGACGGCGCCATACTCGAGAGCTCGCAGGGTGCTTTGCGCGCCTTCTTCCGCAAGGCTGGAACAGATTACGACCGGAATCGGGTGCTGGCTCATGATCTTCTTCAAGAAGGTCAGCCCATCCATACGCGGCATCTCGATGTCCAGCGTGATGACATCGGGAATCTGCTCGGCGATGCGCTCCGCAGCGACAAACGGATCACTGGCAGTGCCAACGACCTCGATCTCCGGATCGCTCGAAAGCACGCTCGCTAGAGTCTGGCGCACAACGGCCGAATCATCCACAATCAGGACACGCGTCATTTTGCACCTAGTGCTCTGCCATTCTTCACTTGTGCCGGCACGTTTCCCCAAGTCAGCGCTCTCCCCGAGTGCGGCTCGCTTCGGTTGAGTCGACGGACCAGCACTTCGCCCGTCCTGGTGTTGAACTGAAGGGTCAATCCAGAAGTTCCCCCCAGGCTGGACGCGGCGATCGCAAGCCCCTGTTCGCGAAGCACCCGCAGAGCGGTTTCGCTGTTCATCCGCCCCACGCTCGATCGCGAGGTCTCCGTTGGGACTAATAGAACATCGGCGCCGCCAAAGAGTTTCACGGTCATTTCATCGCGCGCGATTCCCAGCGTGCCAAAACGATCGATGAGACTGCGAATGGCAAAATCTACATAGCGTTCCGCACTCTTCCGGTTCGACCCGTTGCTCAATTTGGCTGGACAGACGGGGAGCATCGGATGGCAAAGAGCACCAACTCCACGGCCAGCCGCTAAAAATGCGACCGCGACACAGGATCCAAGCAGCGTGCGCAGAATGGCGGGTTCCGTGGTCAGATGCGACTCGCCCGGCTGCACATAGATCTCCACCAATCCGCCGTCAGGATTCATCATTGACTCTCCGATACAGAGAGGGCGCCACAGGCACCAGCGGCAGATTCATGTTGTGCAGCGTTTCTGCATGCCCCATAAACAGATAGCCCTCGGGCATCAGGCAGAGCGACAGCTTCGCTAAGATACATTCCTGCGTGGATCGTTCAAAATAAATGATGACGTTGCGACAAAAGACAGCGTCTGCCCTTTCCGCGACCCCGTAGTCGGCGTCCATAAAATTCAAGTGACGGAATTCTATCCACCTGCGTAGTTCGGGCACCGCGCGCACGCGGTGACTTGCCGCATCCCGGCTGCGCAGAAAATATTTTCGCTTCAAACTTTCCGGAAGCGGGTTGATTGCGTCTTCGTTGTAGACACCCAGTCTCGCCTTCTCCAAAACGGCCGTCGAAATGTCCGTCGCCAGAATGCGGAACCGGAATCCGGGATGCTTTTGCGCGTGCTCACTCAGAAGCATTCCCAGCGTGTAGGCCTCTTCTCCTGTGGAGCATCCGGCGCTCCAAACGAAAAAAGGGCGACTGCTTGCGTAGCGAGCCGAAAACTCCGGCAGAACCCGGTTTGATAAAAACTCGAAGTGTTTGGGCTCGCGAAAAAAATCGGTCTTGTTGGTTGTCACGACGTCGATCAGCTGAACGATCTCTTTCTGCATTCCTTTGCTTCCAAACAGATATTGGCAATATTGATCGTAGGAATCCATCTCCAGAGCCTTGAGACGGCGACGGATACGGACCTCGAGCATGGTTCTCTTCTCCGCACCCAGATGGATTCCCGCATGATCGCGAATCAACTCGCAGAGACGCGCATAATCCCGGCTCGAAATGCATTCATCGTGATTGCTCATCGCATCAGCGCGGGCCTTTTGAGCTTGCGCGCACTCTCCCTAGGCCGCGACTTCTGCCAACGTTCGATTCGGCTCCGCCGCGCGCACGGCCTCGAGTTCCTCCGCCGCAAAGACACGATCGATATCCAGAATCATGATGAATTGCGTGTCTCGTTTCCCCATCCCCTTGATGAAATCGGTTCGTATATGCGTTCCGATGCGAGGCGCCGGCTGAATCTGGTCGGGCTCCAGATCGATCACCTCTTCAACCGAATCGGCCAGGGCCCCGATCACGGTCGGTTCGTTGTCCAGCAATACCTCTACCACGACGATGCACGTGTTGCGCGTGCTCTCCGTCTTCGACATTTCGAAGCAGAGGCGCAGATCCACGACCGGCACAACACTGCCCCGCAGATTGATCACTCCAGCCATAAAATCAGGCGTCCGCGGAATCGCGGTGATCATTGTCAGGTCCAGAACCTCCCGCACTTTGGCCACATCGGTTGCAAAAATCTCGTTGCCGAGTTTGAACGTCAGATACTGCCGCGTCTCCGTGATTTCATTCACGCTCATAGTTCACCCTTTCTGAGGGCCTGGGGACGGGTTGCCTTCCGGCCACCCGTCCCTTGCCCGTCAGTACCGCTCGAATTCGCCGTCCAAATCGTCATGCTTCTCATTGAGCTTCAGGCTTACGCCGGATTTCGGCGATCCCTTTGCGCCGGCAAGAACCCCATGTCCACTGGGCTTGGCCGAAACCTTTTCGACCTTCCGAGCCGTGGTCGCGGTATGACTCCTCCGCGACGGCGGCCCTGACTCTTCCTCGGTTTTGAAAAAGGCAAGCGCTCCGACAAGTTGCTCGGACTGGCCGGTAAGTTCTTCGGTCGTCGAGGCCATTTCCTCTGAAGCTGAGGCATTCTGCTGGATCACCTGCTCCAGTTGCTGGAGGGCTTTATTGATCTGCTCAGCCCCGGTGTCCTGCTCTTTGCTGGCTGCTGAAATCTCCTGCACCAATTCTGCGGTTCTCTGAATGTCCGGAACCAGTTTGTCGAGCATCTCACCGGATTTCTCCGAGACCTTCAGTGTGGATGCGGAAAGCTGATTGATCTCGCCGGCCGCTTTCTGACTGCGCTCCGCCAACTTGCGAACTTCGGCTGCTACCACTGCAAAGCCTTTCCCATGTTCGCCGGCACGCGCGGCCTCAATCGCGGCATTGAGAGCCAGCAGATTTGTCTGCCGGGCAATCTCCTCGATGATCGAGATTTTATTGGCGATTTCTTTCATCGCCGCCACGGCCTCCAGCACGCTCTTTCCGCTTTCCTGCGCATCGCGTGCCGACTTATTCGCAATCTTGTCGGTTTGCTGCGCATTGTCGGCGTTCTGCTTGATGTTTGAAACCATCTCTTCCATCGATGAAGAAGCTTCCTCGGCCGCGGCTGCCTGTGAGCTTGCACCCTTCGATACCTGAATCGAGGCGGTCGAAATCGACTGGCTCGCCGCCGCCACCTCGCCGGCAATCGAACGTATCTCCGAGACCGTTTGCGTGAGCCCCGCAACCATCGAAGAAAGTGCCTGCATCAGCTTGTCTTGCGGCGAACGCTCTCGAAGGTTCACCGTCAAATCGCCGTTGGCAATCTTCTCCGCGGCTCCGGTAATCTCGTGCATCGCCGCGATCAGCGCATTGAGGTTCACCTTGATGGTGTTGAAATCACCTTTGTAGTTCTCCGTGATCTGCGCTGGAATGTCCCCCTTGCTGATCAAGTCCACATAACGCGCCGAGACATTCAGTGGGCCGATCACTGCATCCAGCAAACTGTTCACGCCTCGAATGATGTCAGCGTAGGCGCCCTGCACCTGGTCCGGGTGGCCGCGTTCCGCCAGCTGCCCTTCTTGCGCCGCATGTGTCAAATGTTCCAGCATCTTCTCCAGAATCTGCAACACTTCGGCGACCCGGTTGACCGCCACCTTCATCTTTTCGTGATCCCCTCGGTAGGTTTGGGTGATCGATTCGTCGATCTTGCCCATCGAGATTTGGGCAAGGATCCGGTTGCCCTCGCCGATTGGCAGCAGAATCGCATCGAGCATCTCATTCACTCCGCGCACAATGCCTGCAAAGGCTCCTTCAAACTGCTCCGGCTTTCCGCGCTCTGAGAGCTGTCCCTCGTGAGAGGCGACTGTGAGGCGGGCCATTTCCTTTTGCAGGGTTTGCAGAACGACCGCGACATTGTTCACTGCGAGCTTCATCTTTTCGTGATCGCCCTGATAGGTATGGGCGATCAGTTCATCGATCTTCCCCGCCGAAATCTGCGCCAACACTCGGTTTCCTTCGCCGATCGGCAGCAGGATCGCATCCAGCATCTCGTTGATGCCTTCGATCATTTCGCGATGGACGCCGGAAAACTGGTTCGTTCTGCCACGTTCCGAAAGACGCCCCTCTTTTGAAGCCTCGACCAGTCGCATGATCTCCTCAGAGATTCGCTGCGCATCCTCCCGTTCCTGCTGCGCCGTTCCGGCTTGCCCGGTGACAGCTCGGAGGCCGTTCGCCTTGTGACCATTTCCGACGGCTTGTACTTTTCGACTTTCATTCCCTAAAGCACTTGGCATGCAAAACGCCCTTTCTTTGCTCTACAATCTGTCTGCCTATCGCTGCCCAATCCGTGACGCAACGCGTGGAAAAATCGTGCGTCAGAGATTAAGTCCGCAGAGTGGAAGGCGGGCAGGCGTTCATCTCGTCTGCAACGCCCGTATTTCGTTGTCCAGCCCGCCGTAACAGGGCCGATGGCCGCTGTCTGTTCTCCGGCAGAACGGGATGTCCGCGGGCGTTGCTCTTTTCGGCGCGGACAGCGTCTTGCGCGAGGCGTTCCGGATCCAGAATCAATGCCACGGAGCCGTTGCCGAGAATTGTCGCTCCGGAAATTACCTGCACATTGCGATAGAACCGGCTGAGACTTTTGATCACGGTTTGGCAATCCCCGAGTACTTCATCGACCACAAAGCCATACCGGCCACTTTCGGTCTCGACGACCATGATCTGCTCCAGCTCTGGACACTTCCCAGGCATCCTGAAGTATTCGCGCAACCGGATGTAAGGAATAATTTCCCCGCGCACGACCACTACGTGCTTGCCGTTCGCTCGTTCGATCTCCTCCCGCTTCAGCTCGATGCATTCCAGGGTGTCGGCGAGTGGTAATACAAACATGGAGTCTTCGATACGCACCAGCAATCCGTCGATGATTGCCAAGGTGAGCGGCAAGCGCAGCGTCACAGTTGTTCCCTGGCCGCGTTTGCTGGCAACGTCGATCGTGCCGCGCAGGCTTTCGACACGCTTGCGGACCACATCCATCCCGACGCCTCGGCCTGAGACCTCGGTCACCTTCACGGCCGTCGAAAAACCCGGCTGGAAGATCAGGGCAAGAATTTCGGCCCCACCCAAATCCGCGTCGGCACTCGCCAGCCCTCTTTCGACTGCGCGCGCCAGTACTGCGGCGGCATCGATTCCGCCGCCATCGTCTGAGACTTCCACCAGGACACTGGCGCCTGCATGCCGCGCAGAGAGATGAATGGTCGCGCTGGGAGGCTTCCCCTGCGCCAGGCGAGTTTCTGGAGGTTCGATGCCGTGATCCATGCTGTTGCGAATCAGGTGCATCAGCGGATCGCCCAGCTGCTCAATCACCGTCTTGTCCAGCTCGGTTTCGGCCCCTTCGATTGTGAGCTCGACATTCTTGGCGAGATCCCGCGCCAGGTCGTGCACCAGGCGCCGGAATTTTTCGAAAGTCGCTCGGATGGGCACCATGCGAATGTTCATCGAATTCTCGCGCAGCGCCGCTGCCAGGCGCTCTACTTCTTCCGCGACGCTCGCTACGTCTGCATCGTCGCGGCGCGCCGCCAATTCGCTCAACCGCGCCTGCACAGTCACCAATTCGCCGACCAGATCCACGAACTGGTCGAGCTTGGCTGCGGGCACACGCAGGCTCGTGACCTGGCACTGCGTCTCCTCGGCGCGTCGGCCTCCCGGATTCGAAGGACGCCCTGCGCCTATCGCCGATTTTTGTCCTGTTTCTGCTCCAGCCGGATTTTCTTCCAACGCCATCGGCGCGTCTGTCATCGACTCGATGGTCAACGCACAGCTGTCTTCCACGAAAATGAAGACATCCCGAATGGCATCCGCCCCTGCACACATCGAAAGGACCATCTCCCACGAGACGTAGCAACGCTCCGGTTCAAGTTCGGCGAACGGTGGAACCGCCGCCATGCTGGCTCTCACCGAGAGGCCGCCTAATTGACGCAATTCGCGGAGGAGCAAAAGTGGATTGGTACCGTTCATCAGCAGATCGGGTCCGGGCGCAAACGTCACGCGCCATTCCTGACGCGGTTCGTTCTCGCCGGACTTGGGAATTGGTTCCAGCGCGGACTTCAGCCCCGGAGCCGCGGTCTGCGCAAGCCCGGCCAAATGGCGAATCTCAGTCAAGAGCCGGCTCCGCCTGGAGATCGCCGCGGCGTCTACCACCACGCTTTGGTCCAGCATCGATTTGATCTGGTCCAGGCTCGCCAAGGTAAGATCCACCAGTTCTCCGGAAACCTCGAGCCTTCCGTTGCGTACTGCATCGAATGCAGACTCCAGGTCGTGAGTGAAGGCGGCCAGTTCTTCGAAACCGAACATCGCGCCGGAGCCCTTGAGCGTATGCAGTCCCCGGAATACGCGACCAACGACCTCGCAATCCTCGCGCTTTTCGTTTAATTCAAGGAGCGCCGCTTCGAGATCGACGAGAACCTCGCGCGCTTCTTCGCGAAAGCTCTGCTTGAAGAGTTCGAGATCGTCCATGGGATTCAATCCCCTTCTCCGGAAAGCTGACTTGTTCCGTCAAGCTTTCTGATCTCATCGAATCCGGCCTCGCGCCATGCAATGCGGATCGATTGAGGAAACTCTTCCCGGCAGCCGTAGGTCACTCCCCGATGTTTTGCTTCACGTTCCGCGGCCCAGAGCAGTTGCATCGTGGCGACATCGAAATAGGTCGCTGCTGCCGCGTCGATACGAATTTCTCCGCCGGAATGCAGCGCCTGCATCAGAGCGGATTTCAATTCCGCCCCCAATGCAATGTCGACGGACCCTTCAAGCCGTAAAAGGATGAATCCGTCGCCCTTTTCGCTTATGATTCCCATTCCGAACTCCCGGCGTCCCCACATACCCGGCACGCAGCATTCGCTGACAAAAACGCGTCGCCTTACTTTTCAGGACTCCCCATTCCGTTTCATCGGCTCATGCACGCTGCGCATCAGTGATGCCAGACACCGGCCCCTGGCGATTGCTTCAACGCTCCCAATGCAGCAATCCAGCATCCATCGTGCGGTCTTGAAGATAGGGAGAATCCAAGACGGCGGATTAGAAGAGCTCAATGGAAGGGCGACTGTGGTCCTGCTTGCCTGTTTTGCCGGCAATCGCCATATGCGTCATCGTCTGGCTGGCCATGCGATACCGGCCCAAATGTGCGTCGAGTAACGACTTGAATGTGCATTTCAATTGACCGTCCCAATTCTGGTCATCCGGTCTCGTCGCCAGGTCCTGCAGATGCTCGCGCATCTCCCGCAGCGCCTCTTGCACATGTTCCATCCTCTGGCGCATCACATCCTGAAATTGAATGTGACCGAGCGCCTGCGAGAGTTGGTCGACACACTCCTGATAACCCGCGTCCACCCCCGCAATCACTTCGAGCAACAACTCGCTGTTCCTTGAGAACTCTGTCTCCATCTGACCCAATCCGCCCAGAAGGGTTTGCACCGCTGTATCGGCCTCGCGTTTTTCGAGCGAAATCCTGGCATCGGCCAACTCCTCGCTGGCTTTCTTCCAGGTCGCATTGATCTTCCGGGTAATGTCTGCGGCCGCCTCGGTCGCGTGCACCGCAAGCTTTCTCACTTCATTGGCCACCACGCCGAAACCGCGCCCCGCGTTCCCCGCCCGCCCGGCTTCGATCTCCGCATTCAGGGCCAGCAGGCTGGTCTGCTGGGCAATCGAGGTGATCACCCGGATCAACGGAGTCAGTGCCTGCACTTCCGCGGCCAGCCCATCGATTCGCGCGAAGTTCGATCGCGTCTCTGACGTCCATTCCTGCATGCGCACCTCGATTCCGCCAACGACTTCCCGGTTCTTCCCAATACGCGCTCGTGTGTTTTCAGTAAGAGCCTTGCCGCTCTGGATCGAATGGGCGATCTGTTCTCGCTTCTCCAGGCTGTTCGCCGTGAGAGCTCCGATCTCCTCGATCACTTTCACAACCTCACGCTCCGATTCGGCCAGCGAATCGCCGATCTGTTCGTGCACCACGTCGATATAGACCTTGGAGTCCAGCACATCTGCCTGAATCGCTTTTCTTCCCGACAGCATGGACGAAATCCGCTTAAAATTCAGCCCGCCGAATGCCCACATATCCGAGACCGATTTGCGCGCTTCCGTCCAGTTCCACCATTTCGCAAGCAATCCGGGAATAAATGCAAACAGCAATATGAACTCTGCAACACGCACCTTATCGGCGCCAGGCACCAGTCCCCCGCCTTCCACCATCGACACCCACAACAAGGCGAGAAGTCCGGTGCGAATCAATCCCTCGGCGAGGAGGCGGTTACGGATCCGCCGCAGGCGCGGTTTCAGATCAGTTCGAGCTGCATCCTCCGTGGTAGACGCGGTGCCGGCTGAACTGCCTGCGCTCTTCACCATTTCCTACGCTCCCGGCAATACTTTGCGGATGACCGCAATCAGGTCATTTCCCGACACCGGCTTCACAATCCAACCGGTTGCTCCCGCGCGCTTGCCTTCTTCGCGTTTGCCCGCTTCGCTTTCCGTGGTCAGCGTCAGGATCGGCACGAAACGCATTGGCGCCATGGTCCGCACGTTTCGAATCAGTTCCATTCCTCCCATGACCGGCATATTAATGTCCGTCAAAATCAGGTTCGGCCTGGAACCCGACTGCATCTTCTCCAGCGCCTCTCTCCCGTTGCTCGCGGTCTCGACTTGAAAGCCGTTCAACGACAGTGTGGTCTTAAGACTCATAACCATGGTTGTCGAATCATCGACAACAAGGATTTTCATCGCCATTGCGCGCTCCTCGCAGCCCGGATTGCCCTGCAATCGTCGTCCGCGCGGGTCAGGTAAATTCGAATCATTCTGGCAGGCATTTGGCCCTTCGCATCCTGCGAGGATTAGTTGCTTCATCGGCAGGATCCGTTCAAGAATTAGCCCCGCCGCCCTCTGCATGTTTCCGCCAGCCAATCGCGACGTTGGCCTGACACGGCACCGAGGCCTGTGTGCAGCGATCGTTTCCCCGCCCCCAAGGGAAGTGATAATCTCAGCACGTGCCGTTTTGGTTGTCGGCGTTCCCCAAGATCAATAGACGATGAATCGGTTTTGCCACGCTCATTGCTCGGGTAAGGCTTCGCGTCCCAGGCCACCCGGATTCTCGTCACTCTGAGCCCGTCGTTTTGCCGCATCCGAAGGCTGCACTGATTCGCGCGAATCCTTCTCGGTCGGGAAGCATCCTAGTCGTTTTCGCGCACCGTTCATCGCAGTTGCACAACCGTGCTGATGAGGCCAGCAATGTTTCTTTCCCCGGAGCTGCTTGCCATGGTCGGATCCGCATTCAGCCCGATTCTCCGCGCCGCAGCGCTTCTCCCGCATCGCCTTCGGGCGCCGCGTCCGAGTGCCCTGCTTGCCCTCTTCTTTGACCGGTCAGCGACAAGCGTCTTCTCTCCCCAGGCCACACCGGCCCGCTCCATCTTTGGGCTCTCCATGCTGGTGCTCTCGATCTGCGCCGCCATCTTCCTCATCGTTGCCGGTCTACTGTTGTTTACCCTGATCCGTTATCGCCATCGCCGCGGCTACACCGTGCGCGAGCCCGCGCAAATCTACGGCAGCACACAGGTCGAGCTTTCCTGGACGGTCATTCCCATCCTTATCGTCGTTGTCCTGTTTCTAGCCACCGCGCGGGTCATCTTTGTCACCCAGAGTGCGCCCAAACCGGTCTCCGCTCTCGATGTCGTCGTCATCGGGCATCAATATTGGTGGGAGTATCGCTATCCCAAGCTCGGCGTTGTTACCGCCAATGAGCTGCATATCCCCATCAGCGATCCTGCGCAACCGACGCCCACCTACCTCACCCTGTCCTCCGCCGACACGGATCACAGCTTCTGGGTTCCGCGCCTCGCCGGCAAAATGGACGTCATTCCCAACAAGCTCAACACCATGTGGTTCGACCCCGACAAAGCAGGACTCTATCTTGGGCAATGCGCTCAATATTGCGGAGTCCAACATGCCTTGATGCTGATTCGCGTCTATGCGGACACACCCGCCGCCTTTGCCGCTTGGGTCGCCGCGCAACGCCAACCGGCGGCACAGGTCCAAAGCGCTGCCGAGGGTCGTGCCGTGTTCCAAGCCAACGCCTGTGTCAACTGCCACACCATCTCCGGCACCGCGGCGCACGGCACCTTCGGTCCCGACCTCTCTCACCTCGCCAGCCGCTCGACGATCGCTTCCGGCGCCGTGCCCCTGACGCCTGAGAATCTTCATGCTTTTGTCGAGGATCCAGCACACTTCAAGCCTGGAGCCCTCATGCCGGCAATGCACCTCAACGACCACGACCTGAACGCGGTCACGAAGTATCTAATGACGCTCCACTAAGGGATCCACACGAGGGGACCATGGCGACGCAAACACAGATCACGGTCAATCCAGCGCTTCATCGCGGCTGGCTCCATCATCTGCAGGACTGGGTCACAACCGTCGACCACAAGAAGATCGGCATCCTCTATATCACCTACGCTCTGGTCTTCCTGGTCATCGCCGGCATCGAAGCCCTCCTCATCCGCATTCAGCTCTTTATTCCCAACAACCACTTCGTCTCGCCGGAGACCTTCAATCAGCTATTCACCATGCACGGCACCACGATGGTGTTTTTCGTCGGCATGCCCATTCTCTTCGGCTTCGGCAATTACCTTGTCCCCCTCATGATTGGCGCCCGCGACATGGCCTTCCCGCGCCTCAACGCCTTCAGCTTCTGGATCTCCGCCTTCGGCGGCCTGCTGCTCTACTTCAGCTACTTTGCCGGCAGCGGACTCTACGGAGCGGGAACCGCCCCCGACGTAGGCTGGTTCGCTTACGCGCCACTTACGGCGCGCGTCTTCTCCCCCGGTCACAGCACCGACTACTGGACGCTGAGCCTGCTCATCAGCGGCATCGGCTCCATTGGCACCGCCGTCAATCTCGTGGCCACCACCCTTTGCATGCGCTGTCCGGGCATGAAGCTCAGCCGCATGCCTCTTCTGGTCTGGCTCTATCTCGTCGTGGGCGGCCTCGTCTTTGTTACCATCAGCCCGCTTACCGCCGCGCAAATCATGCTCTGCATCGATCGCTACCTCGGCGGCCACTTCTTCGATACCCAGGCCGGCGGTTCGGCCGTTCTCTGGATGCACTTCTTCTGGATCTTCGGCCACCCCGAGGTTTACATCCTCGTCCTGCCGGCCTTCGCCTTCGCCAACGAGATCATCCCCGTCTTCTCACGCAAGGCCATCTTCGGTTATCCCGCCATGGTCGCGGCATCGGTCGGCATCGGTTTTATCAGCCTCAGCGTCTGGGCGCACCACATGTTCACCGTAGGCATGGGACCCGGCCCAAATGCCTTCTTCACCTTTTCGACGATGGCGATCTCCGTGCCCACCGGAATCAAAATCTTCAACTGGCTGGCCACGCTGTGGGGCGGCAACATTCATTTCACGACACCGATGAAGTTTTCCATCGGGTTCCTGTTTCAGTTCCTCGTCGCCGGCCTCACCGGCATCATCCTTTCCGTCTCCCCCTTCGATTGGCAGCTGTCAGGCTCTTACTTCCTCGTCGCCCACTTTCACTACGTGCTGGTCGGAGCCATCCTCTTCATGATCTTCGCCGCGTTCTACTACTGGTATCCGAAGATGACCGGACGAATGCTTAGCGACAAATTGGGCAGCTGGCATTTCTGGCTCTTCCTCATTGGTTTCCATCTCACATTCGATTTCATGCACATCCCCGGCATCCTCGGTATGCCGCGTCGGATCTACACCTACGAGGCGGACCGTGGCTGGGCGATCTGGAACATGATCGTCTCGAGCGGCGCCTTGTTTCAGGCCGTTGCCACTCTCATCTTCGTCTGGAACCTCGTCGCCTCCTATTTCAAAGGCGAAAAAGCGGGTCCCGATCCCTGGGATGCCTGGACACTTGAATGGTCAACCAGCTCGCCGCCGCCAAGCTACAACTTCGCTGTCATCCCGACCGTCGAAAGTCGACGCCCCTTGTGGGACCTCAAGCACCCCGAAGAGCCGGATTCTCAATATGAATAAACAGCGAGGAACTCATCGATGACCACTACCGTCGCTGTCCCGCACCATCCCGTCGAAGGCTGGACGCAACCCTCGCGCGGCATTGTCGGCATGGCTTGTCTCGTACTCGCCGAGTCCGCCATCTTCATCATCTTCGTCGTTGCTTACCTCTTCTACATTGGCAAAAGCGTGAGCGGTCCGACGCCGCGCGAAGTTCTCGAACTCCCCATCTTCGCAACGATCTGCCTGCTCTCAAGCAGCATCACGGTCCATTTCGCGGTGCACGCTTTACGCGGATCAAATATCGGCCGATGTGCCGCCTGGCTCGCTGCAACGGTTCTGCTCGGCAGCATCTTTATCGGCGCCACGGCGATGGAGTGGTACGACCTGATCTATCACTACGGCCTCACCATTCGCACCAACCTTTTTGGCACAACTTTTTATTCACTGGTCGGCTTGCACGCCTCGCACGTCCTCGTCGGGCTCGTCATGCTCACCCTCACATTCCTCTTCGCGATCACCGGCAAACTCGCTCAAGTTCACTCCGAGCGCCTCGAGGTCATCTCGATTTACTGGCACTTTGTCGACGCAGTTTGGGTCGTCGTCTTCACCGTGGTCTACATCCTCGGCCGCTAGGCCGCACCTGAGGTTTGACATGGAACATCCGCAAGACACCGGTCACGCTGGCGTGCACATGCCTCTCCCGACGGCATGGCCCATGGTGCTCGCCCTCGGCGTCGCGCTCATTGTCACCGGTATGGTTACCAGTGTTGCAGTCAGCCTCCTCGGCCTGCTGCTCGCGCTTTGCTCAGTTGTCGGCTGGTTTCGAGCGGTTCTTCCCGTCGAAGCGCACGAAATTGTCGAAGCCCCCGAAGTTCCCATTCAAATCGCGAGCCTGCGCACCTCCATTGAACAGCTCCCGGTGAGCCCGCTGCACCGCAAGATCATCCCTGTCGAAACCTTTCAATTTACGACGGGTCTCAAAGGCGGCATCGCGGGCGGCATCGCCATGATCGTCCCTGCGACGCTGTTCAGCCTCTTCAAATATCACAGCGTCTGGTATGCCATGAACCTGATGGCGGCAGGCGGCTTCGTCGACTGGGCCAACCAAAGCGATGCATTCCTCGCGCAATTTCACATGCAGGGCTTTCTCGCTGCCCTTGGCATTCACACCGTCGCATCGCTGCTTGTGGGTCTGCTTTATGGCGCCATGCTTCCCATGTTTCCGCGCTGGCCCATCCTGACGGCGGGCTTCATTGCTCCTTTGCTTTGGACAGGGCTGCTTGCGTCATTCCTCAATGTCGTCAGCCCCATCCTCAATGCGCGCATCGATTGGTACTGGTTCGTTCCTTCCCAGTTTGCCTTTGGTCTTGTCGCGGGCTTCGTCGTGAATCTGCACTCCAAGGTCCGCACTCCGCAGTTTCGGGCGCTGCCTTTCGCCGTGCGCGCCGGGCTTCACGTGGGTACGCAGGAAGATAGCGGCGAAGAACCTCCACGGTTGGACGGCAAGCAATGATGCGCCTTCCGCAAACACTCGTCGCACTTGCTCTCTGCGGTGTGCTTTCCCTCTGCACCGCGTGCAGCGATGCGCCCGGCTACCCCAAGCCCGGCTCCGACGTATCCCGTCCAGACATGGAACTCGACGCTCATGCCCTTTACAAACAGAACTGCGCCGGATGCCACGGGGACAACGGCCGCGGCGGAGCGGCCATCCCCCTGAACAATCCTGCCTATCTCGCCGTTGCCGGAGCCGACAATCTTCGCACCACAATCACACGCGGCATTCCCGGCACACTCATGCCCGCCTTCGCCGCCAGCTCGGGTGGCATGCTGACAGACAAGCAAGTCAACGCACTGGTCCAGGGCATCGTCAGCGCATGGGCTCGCCCCGCGGATTTTTCCGGGGTTCCGCTTCCATCGTATTCCGCCAACACGCAAGGCAATGCCACCGCCGGCCACGCCGCCTACGCAGTTGCGTGTGCGCGCTGCCATGGCACCGATGGCGCCGGAACGAAACCGGCAGCAAACACGAATGCACAGCAGGGATCAACTTCGCACTCCATCGTCGACCCGTCCTATCTCGCGCTCGTCAACGATCAGAATCTGCGCAGCATCGTCATCGCCGGCCATCTCGATTGGAACGCACCCGATTGGCGCTCTTACATTCCCGGACGCGCGCTCTCGCCCCAGCAGATCACCGACATCGTCGCCTGGCTCGCAACTCACCGCACATCCGCAACTGAAACCTCGATGGGCGTGAAGCGCAACCGCCCGCCCGACAGCGCAAAGGAAAAGCCATGAGCACATCGAACCAACCCTCCAGCCCGCCACACAATCCGGCCGATTCGGTTGCGCCCGCGCATCCTCCCTTGAAACGCGATTCGCGGCGTGCGTTCCTTTTCAAGCTCTCCCTCGCGCTCAACGGTGCCGTCGGTGCCGTGCTCGCCGTTCCCATCCTTGGCTATCTCCTCGGCCCGGCACTCAAGCGCGACAAGGATTACAACGCATGGGTCTCCCTCGGTTCAGCAGACCAATTCCCCGAAGGCGAAACACGGCTCGTCGACTACCGCAATCCCGTCACTACCGACTCCGATGGCGCGACCGGCAATGTCGCCTGCTGGGTCCGCCACATTCAGGGAAAGCAGTTCCAGGTCTTTGCGATTAACTGCGCGCATCTCGGCTGTCCCGTGCGCTGGTTCGCGCAATCACAGCTCTTCATGTGCCCCTGCCACGGCGGCGCCTATTACGCGGACGGCGCTCGCGCCTCGGGACCCCCTGAGCGCGGACTTTTCGAATACCAGTACTCGATCGTGAACAGCAACCTCATGATTAACGCCGGAGAAATGCCAACGCTTTCCAATCAGGCATGCAATCAGAAACCCCTCATCCAAATTGAGCCCCACCCTGCCAGCGACAAGGCTCGGCAAGACTCTTCCAAAGCGAGGTCCTCGCAATGGCCGGCCTGATCCAGCGCGCCTTCTCTGTCTACGCATGGTTCGAGCGCCGCCTGGGCCTCGAAAAAGCCGTCACCGAGGCTGCAGCCCATCCCACTCCCCCGCGCAGCGCAAGCTGGTGGTACGTCTTCGGCTCCGGGGCGACTGTCTTATTCATGTTGCAGATCGTCACCGGGATCCTCCTCGCGTTGGTCTACACGCCCTCCGCCGGCGAAGCCTGGTCGAGCCTGCAGTTCTTGAATCACCAGATCACGCTCGGCTGGTTTCTTCGCGCCATCCATGGCTGGGGCTCCGACTTCATGGTCGCCATCGTCCTGATCCACATGGTGCAGGTCTTTCTCTTCGGCGCGTACAAGTATCCGCGCGAGCTCACCTGGATCATCGGCGTCTTCCTGTTGCTTTTCACACTCGGCATGGCGTTCACCGGCCAGGTGCTGCGTTTTGACCAGGACGCCTACTGGGGCCTCGGCATCGGCGCTTCCATCATCAGCCGCGTCCCGTGGATCGGCGGCCAGCTCGTCCACATGATGCTCGGCGGGCCCATCATCGGTGGCCAGACGCTCTCGCGTTTCTTCGCTCTGCACGTCTTCGTCATACCCGGCATTCTCCTTTTTGCCGTGGCCGTGCACGTGTGGATGGTTCTTCACCTCGGCGTCAACGAATGGCCCATGCCCGGTCGCATCGTCAGCAAGGCCACCTACGATCGCGAATACCACGAACTCACTTCGACAGTCGGCGTTCCGTTTGTCCCCGACGCGGCCTGGAAAGACGCCGTGTTCGCTGCGGCAATCCTTCTCTCCGTCCTGGCTTGCGCATTGTTGTTCGGACCCTTCGGTCCCAGCGGTCAGCCCGACCCGACTATCATTCAAACTGCACCCAAGCCTGACTTCGCGTTCCTCTGGATCTATGCAGTCCTGGCCTATCTTCCCCCCGCGCTTGAAACACCGTTCCTCTTCATCGCTCCCATCGTCGTCATCGGCGCCATGCTCCTGCTTCCGCTCGTCGCCGGTGAAGGCGAAAAACACTGGTCGCGCCGCCCCATTGCAGTACTTATGGTCGCCGTCATCGCCGTCACTCTCGGTGTCTTCACTCACTTGGGAACCTACACGCCGTGGAGTCCCATCATGGAGGCCTGGTCCGGCGATCCGACTCCCGCCGCATTTTTGAAAGATCGCTCTCCGCTCGAACGACAAGGTGCGTTGGTGCTGCAAAACAAGCAGTGCCGAAACTGCCACTCTCTCGGCGATCAAGGCGGCATGCGCGGCCCCGCACTTGACTCCATCGCCTCGCGGATGACCGAGGACCAGATGATTCGTCAGGTCCTGCAAGGCGGCGGCAACATGCCCGCCTATGGAAACGCGCTCTCACCCGCCGAAACCCGCGCCCTGGTTGCCTTTCTCATGACCCTGCGCGGTAAGGGCGATCTTGCGCCCGCTGTGGATGCTTCACGCAAGCTCGCTCAGGCCGGCGCCCTTCAAATACCGACACTGCACATTCATCCGAAACGCCCTTAATCCATGCCCTCGCCACTCCAATCCGTGCTCGCCGACTGGTCTCTCCCGCTCGGCCTCACGCTTGCCATCCTTGTCACGTCAGCAATCTACTTCTGCGGCTGGATCCGCCTGCGCCGCACGCGTCGAGCGCAATTCACTGGCTGGCGCCTCTTCTCGTTTCTCTCCGGCATGGCCGCTCTCTGGGTCTCCATCGGCTCACCCCTCGACGCCTTTGCCGACGTGCTGCTCAGTGCTCACATGATCGAGCACCTCATCCTCATGTCGATCGTGCCCCCCCTCGTTCTTCTCGGACAGCCCGCAGTACCGCTGCTGCGTGGTTTGCCGCGCCCCGCGCGCATCCGCATCGCCGGCCCATTGCTTCGATTCCAGCCGCTGCGCCGGCTCGGTCACCAACTCGTTCGCCCGCGCTTCGCATGGCTTGCGATGAATGTCGCATTCCTCGGCTGGCATATCCCCGTTGCTTATGACTTCGCCCTCGAGCATGAGAATTGGCACGACTTCGAACACATCTGTTTCCTCGGCACCTCGCTGCTTTTCTGGTGGTGCCTCCTTCGCCCCTGGCCTGCCGCGCGTCCTCCGCATCGCTGGAGCATCCTTCTCTATCTCATCTCCGCCGATGTCATCAACACTGCGCTCTCCGCCTTCCTCGCTTTCTGCAATCGCCCCGTCTACGCGTTCTACTCTGTCCACTCGAACCCATTCGGAATCCAGCCCCTCCCCGACCAGATCCTCGGCGCCGTGATCATGTGGGTCTTCGGATCCCTCGCATTCCTTATTCCCGCCACCGCCATCGCCTTCGCCCTACTGCAACCCACCCAAAATCGCAAAATTATCCCCGCAGCCTCGGCACGCGCCTAAGCCCGGCGAAGAGTACAGCAGCAAGAGCGTCCATCCTCTCGCAAGCGTCGTCTTGCTCGAAGGTCGGCCCGCAGGGGAAGTCCAGCCCAGGAAATCTCCCGAAAATCTTCTTGAAATCCGGCCAAAATTTTAGTAACTAATTCTTTAGTTTTGCGTCTATAACAACTGAGAGAAGTCGAGATCAACCGGCTTTTCTCATGGAATCAACTATTTAGCATGCCACCGAAGAAGTCCAACACGCTCACCGAGGCCGAACTCCGGCTGATGAAGATCCTCTGGCGCCGCGGAGAATCTGCCGTCACCGATCTCGTCGCCGACCTACCCGATGGCGAGACCCTGGCCTATAACTCGGTTTTAACCACGATCCGCATTCTCGAGCAGAAAGGCTACGTAGAACACCGCCAGGAAGGTCGCGCCTTCGTCTACCGGCCAAGCATCGCCGAACAGGAGGCCAGCCGCTCCGAGGTGCGTCACATCCTGAACCGCTTCTTCGGCAATTCGCGCGAACGCCTGCTTCTTTCCCTGTTGGGCGACGAAGCAGTTTCCGCCGAGGAATTGCAGCGGCTCAAAGATGCCATCGCCGACGCTGCGCCCGACGCGCCAAAATCCGACACAACGAGGGAGGTCTAGCGCATGCCGCTCTTTCTCTTTGCCAACGCGCTTCATGAGCCTCTCTCCCATGCGGGACGCTCGCTGCTCGCCGACTTCGAACGTTGCGCGCAGTTCGCCACGCCGGCGGCCTTTACTGCCGTGTGGCAAGGCATCGCTGTCGCGTTCGCTTTATTCGTTGCGCTCAAATTTGCACCTCACATCTCCGCCGCGCAGCGTTTCAAGCTTTGGGCTGCGGCTTTCGTGGCCACCTTCGCGTTACCGTTTGCGCCGCTTGTTTTTGCGATCCTCCCTTCGGCTCATCCATCGGCTCGATTCGCTGCACCAGTTGCATCGGCACCCCATGCGTGGTTGCAACTCGATCCCCGCTGGTCGTTCTGGTTCGCGGGACTCTGGCTCATGGCATCCGTTGCGCGTGCTTTCGACCTGCTTTTGAATGCGATCCGCCTGCGCAACCTTTGGAAATCCGCCCTCCCCGCCAAGTCCCCGAGCGGCGTGGCCATTCCATGCTCCTTTGAAATCTGCACCACCAAGGAACTCGATCGACCCAGCGTCATCGGCTTTTTTGCACCCCGCATCCTCATTCCCGATTGGCTCTATGCGCGGCTTTCACCCGAAGAACTCGACCAGATCGTGCTGCACGAGTCTGAACACCTGCGCCGTCACGACGACTGGACCAATTTGTTCCAGAAACTTTGCCTGGTTCTCTTCCCACTAAACCCCGCGCTCTGGTTTATCGAGCGCCAACTTGCACGTGAAAGAGAAATGGCCTGCGATGAGACCGTCGTGCGCGTCACAGAGTCGCCACGGGCCTACGCCGCATGTCTCGCAAGCCTCGCCGAGCGCAACCTCCAACGACGAGCCGAAGCTCTATCCTTAGGAGCCTGGCAGCGCCGTCCCGAGCTTGTCCACCGGATACACCGCATTCTTCACCACCGAAAGACAATTGGCCCCGCCGCCGCGCGCGTCTCCGTTGCTGTTTTCATCTGCGGCCTCGCTGTCGTTTCCCTTGAACTGGCACGGTGCCCGCAGCTAGTCGCGTTTGTCCCCGCGACGGTTCCTGATTCCACGCATCCAGCTGAATCAAACATGCAGGCAGCCCAGCTTGGAGACGCGGTCTACCCCTCGATGCCCGATCGCTCGACCCTCCCATCCGGCATCTACGCACTGCCGGCCAAGGCCGTAATGCCGGAGCGGGAAATACCGAAGCTTTTAATCAATCGGGCTCGACAGCAAGCCACGCAGACGAAACATGCCCCAGTTGGAGAGCTGATGGCCTCGTCTTCCGTGCCGAGCCCGATCTCGTCACCACTGCGGCGCAAACAAAACTTGAACCTCAGAAGTAACCCTGCCGATGCGCCCCAACTGATTGTTTTCACCACTTGGGAGCAGGTTGAAACCTCTGCACCCGCGTCCCAGCCAACGGCCGACTACGACACTCACCCGGCTGCCAACACAGATGCATCCGAAAAAAATTCGGCAGACACCACGAATACCTCGCCGAGCAAGCTTAAGGATCAGACGATGGGCCGTATTGCCGTTACACAGCTCATCTTCAAAGTCGTTCCGCGCGACAAGGTCCTTTCGCGCGATCCACAAACAGGGTCCAAATCTGCTCAGCCCACCGCTGTTCCCATCGGTGATGGCTGGTTCCTGATCCAACTTTAACCACACTCTACCAATTGAAGGGGTATGCAACCATGTCTCAACCAACTAATTCATTAGTAGCAAGAACGCGGCAGTTTGCTGCTCCCGCTGCAGCCGTTGCCGCCGTCTTGCTGCTCGTCGTTTCTGTCTTCGCTCGCAATCCCGTCGCTCCTGTGCACGCAGCGATGGGTGCCGGAGCACCACTCGACGACAGCAGCGTTTCATCGCTTGTCTCGCTCGATAATGCCGTCGAAGCCGTAGCCGCGCGCGTCACTCCTGCGGTCGTCAACGTATCGGTTACGTCCCATGCGTCGCAGGATGCCGACGACGAAAACGGCCAGGATTCCGGCAATGGCATGCAGGATCTTCCCCCCGAGTTCCGCCGTTTCTTTGGAATGGGCCCGCAAGGCCGTATGCAGGGGATGCCGCAGCAACAGCAGATTGAACACGGCATCGGCAGCGGCATTATCCTGTCGCCGGACGGCTACATCCTCACCAACGATCACGTCGTCGACGGCTCCATGAAGATCAACGTCACCCTCAATGACCGCCGCGTTTTCCCGGCCAAGCTGATCGGCGTCGACAAGCTCAACGACCTTGCCGTCATCAAGATCGACGCCAAGAATTTGCCCATCGTCGCCTGGGGTGACTCTACGGCATTGCATCCCGGCCAGACTGTCCTTGCTTTTGGCAGCCCCTTCGGTTACTTCCAATTCTCCGTCACCCGCGGCATCGTCAGCGCGCTCAATCGCCCCAATCCCTACAGCGACGACCCGCGTAAGCCCGGCGACTTCATCCAAACCGATGCCGCAATCAATCCCGGCAACTCCGGCGGCCCGCTCGTGAACGCCCACGGAGAACTGGTCGGCATCAACACATTCATCATCACCGGCAATGGCTCGTTTGCCGGCGCCGGCTTCGCCATTCCCTCACAGATCGCGCGCGCTTCGGCCGAGTCGATCATGAAGAACGGCACCGTCCACCATGGCTACCTCGGCATCAGCATGAACGACGTAACACCCGACAACGCCAGCTTCTTTAACCTGCCCGACGCGTCGGGTGCAATTGTCAGTCAGGTCACACCGGATTCACCTGCCAGCCGCGCCGGACTCAAAGGCGGCGACGTGCTGCGCGAACTCAATGGCAAGAAAATCGTCAATGGCGGCGCTCTTCAAGTCGCAGTCAGCGAAATGGCCCCCGGCAACACCATCGAACTGGGAATTCTGCGCAATGGAAAACCTGAAACCCTCAAAGTCGCGGTGGGCGAATTCCACAAAGACACTGAAGTTGCCGGCAACAATGGATCGGCCGACCATCAGCACGGCAAACTCGGCCTGGCCGTGGCCAACCTTACGCCCGATCTCCGCTCGCAGTTGAATGTTCCCTCACAAGTGAACGGGGCGGCGATCGAAAGTGTGCGTCCGGCCAGCCCTGCGGATGATGCAGGCCTGGCTCCCGGCGACGTCATCCTCGAAGTCAACCGGCACGCAGTCGAGAGCGCCGACAACTTCGTCAACCAGGTCCATTCCGTTCCAAACGGAAAGGACATTTTGCTGCTCATCTGGTCGCACGGCGGCACGACCTACCGTGTTCTGCACCCAGATCAATCTACTCAGAACGGCATGTAAGTCGGCCGGCAATCGTGGGCGGGAAAAGATCCCCGCTCACGCGGGGGCCGCACTCTCAAGATTTGAGGAAAAGCGATTCATTCACTGCAGATCGGCTTTGCGGATCGGTTTTACGAGCTTAAGCCGATTTCATAGACGGACCACGCGGCTCGATGCCGATGATCCACCATCCGAAGGTGAATCGAATCAGGCGCCGCCGTGCCGAACGCGTTGCAGAAACAGCGCGACTTGCTCCGGGTCCACACCCGCCACCTGGCTATCGATCGAAGAAGAGTCGCCGCGACGCGTATTTTCGTCCCCGTTGAGGACGAACTGTAGCCCGACCCCATCGTTGCCCGCGCGCACCACTTTGGCGTTGACGGTGAAGGAGCGATCAGGAGTCGGCTGCCGGCGATCGATCAGCGTCATCCGAATCACTGTCCCCGGATACCAGCGCTCCTCGGTAAATACATAGGCTCCACCCAAACTGATGTCGCGTATTCCGTACGCGACCGGCTTTCCGCCGGTGAAGAAGTAGGCACCGAGCCAGGAGAGTTCCTCGCGCGGCGCTCTGCGCGGATCTTTCGGTTCGGGAGCCAACAGTTTTTGCAACCAGCCCTTGGGAGCCTTGTTTCTTTTCTGCCAGCCCGGTTCCGCAACCGGCTCGGTCGCCGCCGTCTGCTTGGCAGTCGCCTCCGGGGCCGGAGGTTTTTCGATGACCGGAAGATTCTCGATGGCTGGAGAACTTGTCGTTGGTACGGCTTTGACAACAGGCGCAGCCTCGAACGGAAGATTCTCAACCGTGGAAGCGGGACGGGAATGATCCACCCAGGGCAACACGTTTCCGGTTGGTTTTTGACCCGGACGGTTGGGGGTTGGGTTTTGGCCGGACACGTTGCTTCCAGCCGCCGGACTCTCAATCCTGGCTTCCGCAACTGCCTGCAGGCGGCGCTTCATCTCTTCCGGCGGGCATAACACCAGTTGATCCCCACGGCTGGTGCCGGTGGAAGCAATGGTCTGCGCCGGCAGAGCGACAACACTCGCTGCGGGTGTGCTTGAAGCCGGGACTTGAGAAATGGGAAACGAGTCAACCGCGTACAGGACTACGCCATTCGCGTTGAGGTAGAGAAGATCGATCGGGACGCGCACACTCGTGGGCGAAATGCCGCGGCACGGGATCACCCAAAGTGCCTGGCTACTCCCCGGCGTGATCTCAGGAAGGCGCGCGTTGAGAACCGCGGGCGAAAAATCGCCGGACTCAACATCCACACTCAGAAAGCGCTCGCGCGTCTTGTTGTACGCGCACACTTTGCTTGCATCCGCCCCTGGCTGATCGGTTGGCGATGATCCGCCCGTCCCACCCATGTCATCCAGTTTACGGACCGTTGCGTTGCGAAGATAAGGAAACTCAGCCATGCGGATCTCCCTACAATTATCGGTAAATCACACGATCTAATCCAAGTAGATTCCTGCCGTATCAGGTCACCGAAGTGGTAGTCGCTTCATTCGAGGCTTTCCAATGGCCCGGCCTCTCGCGAAGCCTTTCCAACTTTTGATCCAAAAACCTCGCACAACTGGTTCAATTCATTCAGTTTCCGCCTACCCAATGCCGTTCGCGCTTGTTTTTCACTAAACCCACTCCAAATTTGATGCCGAAATGGAATTCGGACCCATTTGGTTGCATTTTCATCGTGCTCCTGCCATCATCTATTCATGGAATTTCGCCTCTGTTGTCGCCTCGCTTACTCGCCTCGCGCGTAAAGGTGACCCGAGTCTGAATTCCCACTCGTAACTCAAGGTTTCCGAAAGCCCGCGAGCCAGCCCACGCTGCCGCGGGCTTTCTTTATCTGCCAGAGAGGACAGAATGGATCAAGCCGTCGCTCCACCGAAAGAAACGAAGGCCCAGCGCACCGAGCGCCTCAAACTTGCCAAGAATCCTTGGGAAGCCTTCGATGAAGTGCGTACCTTCGCCCGCGAAGGCCGCACCAGCGTCGTCCCGGACTGGGCCTCGCTCTACTTCAAGTGGTGGGGAATCTACACCCAGGGCGATGGCGTCGGCGCCACCGGCGGCAAGGGCGGCGAAGGCCTTGCCTCCGACTACTTCATGATGCGCGTCGGCATCCCCAACGGAATCCTCACCGCCCACCAGCTTCGCACCATCGGCGGCCTCACCCGCAAATACGCGCGCAATCTTGCCGACATCACCGTCCGCCAGAACATCCAGCTCCATTGGCTGACAATTGAGTCGCTCCCCGAAGTTGTCGATGCGCTTGACTCCATCGGTCTTTCGCCCAAGGGCGCCTGCGGGGACGTCGTCCGCAACGTCACAGGCTGCCCGCTCGCGGGAATTGCCGCCGATGAATTGATCGACGCTTCCCCCATCGCGATCGAAGCCGCGCGCATGCTCACCGCCAACCCCGATTTCTACAACCTGCCGCGCAAGTTCAAGATTTCCGCCACCGGCTGCCCCTCCTGGTGCAATTACCCCGAGATCAACGACATTGGTCTCACGCCTGCAACACAGGACGGCCAGATCGGCTATTCGCTGCGCGTCGGCGGTGGCCTGTCCAACGAGCCCCACCTCGCCGTTCGGCTCAACGCATTCCTTCTGCCGCATCAAGCCGTTCCCGTGATTCGCGCCGTCTCTGAAATCTTCCGCGACCAACAGGGACTGCGCGAGAGTCGCGACCGCGCACGCATGAAATACCTCTTCATGAAGGAAGGCTGGACTGCCGAGCGCTTCCTTGCCGAACTCCAGGCGCGCGTCGATTTCGAGCTTCTGCCGGCCGGCGATGAAGTCGTTCCCAGCGATGTGTTTCGCGATCATGCCGGCGTCCATCCCCAGCGTCAGCCCGGCCTCAGCTACGTCGGCGCCACCGTCCTGCGCGGCCGCCTGACAGGCGAACAATTGGAAGCTGCAGCCGAGCTCTCCGAACGCTTTGGCAACGGCGAGCTGCGCGCAACCGTTTCCCAAAATCTTGTCTTCATCAACGTGCCGAACAGCAAAGCCGGCGAATTGGTGCGCGAACTCGGCCAGATTGGCCTGCACGTGGAGGCTACCAACTTCTGGCGCGGTACCGTCGCCTGCACCGGCACCGAGTTCTGCAAACTTGCCATCACCGAGACCAAGGGCTTTGCCCGCTGGCTCGTGGATGAACTCGACGAACGCGTTCCGCAGTTCGATCAGCAGCTTCGACTGCACGTCACCGGTTGCCCCAATAGCTGCGGCCAGCACTGGATCGCGGACATTGGCATCGAAGGCAAAAAAATCAAGCACGAGGGCAAACTGACCGACGCCTATTACTTCTGCCTCGGCGGCGCCGTCGGACAGCACGCTGGTATCGCGCGCCCCGTCGGCTATCGCTGCCCCGCCCCGCTGGTTCCCGAAGCGATTGAGCGTTTGCTGCGCCATTATCTTGCCGGACGCGCGGCGGACGAAAACCTGCGCCAGTGGTTTGCTCGCCACACCAACGACGAACTCCGCGCTCAACTCGCCGGCGAAGCCCTCGCTCCCGTAGAACGCGATTTGCCCACGGGGCGCGTGCCACACGCGGTGGCGGATTAAGGACAGCGCATGAGCCTTCTTCCCATCTTCCTTAAGCTCGAAGGCCGTCCTGGCCTGCTGGTCGGTGCCGGCGCCGTTGCACTCGACAAGATCGGCAGCCTGCTGAAAACCGGCATCCACCTCCGTGTCATCGCACCCCAGGCGCATCCTGAAATTCGCCAGTTGGCGTCCCACGGAAAACTCGAGTGGATCGAGCGTTCGTTCCAACCCTCTGATCTTGAGGGCCACTTCCTGGTGATTGCCGCAACCAACGATTCGGCTGTAAATCACCTCGTATACCGCGAAGCCGTCGCGCGCAACATCCTTTGCAATTCCGTAGACGACATCCCCAACTGCGATTTCTTCTTCGGATCCGTGGTCAGCCGCGGAGACTTGCAGATTGCCATCTCCACCGCCGGCGAAAGCCCGGCTTTTGCGCAACGCCTCCGCCAAGAAATCGAAGCGCAGCTCCCCAGCGACTTGGGCCCCTGGCTTGCGCAGCTCGGCCAGCTTCGCCGCGAAGTTCTCGCCACGCATCCGCGGAGTGAATCCCGCAAGCTCCTGCTGCACGAACTCGCTCACCGGCAAATCTGCGACTCGCCCACCTGCTCCACGCGCCAACTTGCTCGATACGGCAACCCCGGATCAAACAGCAGGGATGCCGTCCAGCACAACCGAAACGCCGCGAAGGGAGCTGAACAACCTGCCTCGGTAGCCGCCGGCAAAGTCTTTCTCGTCGGCGCAGGCCCCGGCGACCCTGAGTTGCTCACTGTGAAGGCGCTGCGTCTGATCCAATCTGCCAACGTGATCCTTCACGACGATCTCGTCGCGCCCGCAATTCTCAACTTGGCGACGCCCTGCGCAATGGTCGTCAATGTAGGCAAGCGCTGCGGCGTCAAGAACATTACGCAGGAAGAGATCCAGGCGATGATGATCGACTACGCGCGCGCTGATCAGTCCGTTGTCCGCCTCAAGAGCGGAGACCCGCTTATCTTCGGCCGCGCCGCTGAAGAAATTGCCGCGCTTAGGTCCGCTGGGATTCCTTTCGAAGTCGTTCCAGGGATCACTGCCGCCTTTGCCGCAGCAGCGGCAATTCCCTGCTCCCTCACCGATCGCAGCTCGGCCTCCAATGTCATCTTTTCCACTGGACATCACGCGGCATCCCACAACACCTCGACGATTCCTGAACGTGAAGATGCAACGCGCGTGGTCTATATGCCCGGCCGCGACCTCCGCCTGCTTGCGCTCCAATGGCTCGATGAGGGCTTGCCCCCCGATTTCCCATGCGCTCTCGTCTCGCGAGCTGCACAACCCGACCAGCAGATTCGATGCATTCCACTCGCCGCTCTCGGCGACGCCGAACCCGTTCCCGCGCCCAGTCTCCTCATCGCAGGTTGGGCAATCCGGGAACCCATTGCTGCAGTGCAATGTGCGACGAACGGCATTCAAATCTCGACCTGAAAACAGTGGAACGGAGAAACCCATGCCAGAACCCACCGCACCCCGGCGCGGCCTGTCGCTCGACATCTATGCCGTCGCCCTCGCCCTGATCCTCGCCCTGCTCGTCCGCCTCAACATCATCCCCGCGCTGAAGCGGTAGGTCCGCAGTTTAGAAAAGACCTCTCTTCGGCGGTTCCATTGTCTCTACCGCACCAAAGTCGCTCCCGCCGCCTTTAGAAGTCCCTGCCAAGCCCAACCTTTATACTGGGGTGTTTGTGACATCTCAGGCTCGCGAAGGCACAATCGTTCGCGAATCCTCGGCAAGGGGCACGACTTGGCTCAGGCAGAAATCGGTATCATCGGCGGCAGCGGGCTCTACTCCATGCCCGGCTTCATCAATCAGCAGGAACTGCGCATCGAAACTCCCTTCGGCGATCCATCCGACCCCTTCATGCTGGGCGAACTTGAAGGTCGCAAAGTCGCTTTCCTGGCCCGCCATGGCCGCGGACACCGCATTCTGCCCTCGGAGCTCAACTTCCGCGCCAATATCTATGCCTTCAAGAAACTTGGCGTCGAGCGCATCCTCTCCGTCTCCGCCGTCGGCTCACTGAAGGAAGAGCACAAGCCTACTGACTTTGTGATTCCTGACCAATTCATCGACCGCACATTTCACCGCATCTCCACGTTTTTTGGCGATGGCATCGTAGGCCACGTGGCGTTCGGCGATCCAGTCTGCGCGACCGTTGCCAGGGCCGCATCGCAGGCCTGCGCCACCATCGGCGTCACCGGCAAGCTCGGCGGCACCTACGTCTGCATGGAAGGCCCCCAGTTCTCCACTAAAGCCGAATCCAATCTTTATCGCAGCTGGGGCGCAGACGTCATCGGCATGACCAACTTGCAGGAAGCCAAGCTCGCCCGCGAAGCCGAAATCTGCTACGCCACCATCGCCATGGTCACGGACTACGATTGCTGGCGCGAAGGTCACGATGCCGTCACCATCGAAGAGATCGTCGCAGTGCTGCACAAGAATGCCGACAACGCCTGCAAAGTGGTCGAAGCCGCCGTCGCTGCATTGCCACCCACCGCGTCCGTTGCCCGTACATGCGCTTGTGCCAGCGCCGGAAAGTTTGCCATTCTCACGCAGCCCGATGCCATTCCGCCCGCGGCCAAAGAGCGCCTCAAGCTCCTCTACGGCAAATATCACGGATGGGAATAGCCCGCGCAGCGCGCGTTAAAGTCTCTTAGTAGGGTGCGACTTCAGTCGTGTCGGGAAACCAAAAATCAATCGGGCTCAGCCCATGAGGAGTATTGAATGGCAATCACTGTAGTTGGCAGCGTGGCCTTTGACACCGTAGAGACCCCGGCCGGTCGCCGGGAACGCTGCCTCGCCGGCGCGGCA
The DNA here is from genome assembly GCA_963798035.1 of uncultured Acidobacteriaceae bacterium. GTDB lineage: Bacteria > Acidobacteriota > Terriglobia > Terriglobales > Acidobacteriaceae > Telmatobacter. The sequence goes on from CAWCRW010000005.1 coordinate 73,702, forward strand.
ACCTACTTCTCCCTGGCTGCCAGCTTCTTTACGCAGGTCCGTGTCATCGCCGTCGTCGGCGAAGACTTTGGCCCCGCAGAACAAGCCGTCTTTGATGCGCATAAGATCGACACGCGCGGCATCGAGCGCGCCCCCGGAAAAAGCTTCTTCTGGCAGGGCTCCTATCTCGACAATCTCAACGAGGCTAAAACCCTCAAGACAGACCTCAACGTCTTTGCAGGCTTCGAGCCGAAGATCCCCGACGTCTATCGCGATTCAGAATTTCTGTTCCTCGCCAACATCGATCCCGTCCTGCAGCGCCGCGTTCGCGAAGCCACGCCCAACGCGAAGCTTGTCGCCGGCGACACCATGAATTACTGGATCAAGGACCACAAGTCCGCACTCCTCGAGGTCCTCAAGGGCCTCGACGTCTTGCTCATCAACGACACCGAGACACGCATGCTCGCCGGAAACTCCAATCTGGTGCAGGCAGCCCGCGCCGTTCTCGAGCTCGGCCCGCGCATGCTGGTCGTCAAGCATGGGGAATATGGGGCCACAGCCTTTTTCGGCAAGTCCCCCAAAAATGTTGGCGCAACCACCTTCCGCGCCCCGGCGCTCCCCCTCGAAGAAGTCGTCGATCCCACCGGCGCCGGCGATAGCTTCGCAGGCGGCTTCTTCGGATATCTCGCTTCCCAGCCCCAGCTCACACCGGGTGCCTTCCGCCGCGCCATGTTCTATGGTTCGGTGATGGGTTCGTTCACCGTCGAGCGTTTTGGCACCGAACGTCTGCAACAGCTGACACGCGCGGAGATCGATGAACGCTTCAACCTGTTCCGCGAGCTGACGCATCTTGACTGAGCACGCCTTGCGCCGCCGAGAGAGCCTCGTGGTCCTGGGCCTCTGCGTCGCATTCTCCGTCGCCGCGGTTGCGTGGAGCTGGCAACACAATGCCATGCTCAACTACGGCGACGCCGTCGCGCACATGGCCATCGCTCGCCGTGTCATCGACGCGCACTACCCCGGCCTCAAGCAGCTCGGCTCCGTCTGGCTCCCCCTGCCGCATCTGCTCATGATTCCCTTTGTCGCCGTCTACCGCTGGTGGGCCGACGGCATCGCCGGCATGATCCCTTCCGCGCTCGCCTATGTGGCCGGCTGCGTCGGCATCTATCGACTCGCTCGTCGATGGCTCGAACCCTACGCGGCCGCGGTTGCGCTCGTCTTCTTCGCCATCAATCCCAACCTGCTTTACTTGCAGACCACGGCCATGACCGAGCCGCTCTTTCTCTGCGAACTCATCTGGACGGTCGTCTGGCTCGTCGAGTGGCATAGCTTTCTCGAGAAGGACCCCAGCCGCAGCGGCCGCATTCTCTGGCTCATCGCGCTTACCCTTGTTGCCGCCGTTTACACGCGCTACGACGGATGGGTTCTCGCCTTCCTCGCCTGGACCTCCATCGGCATCGTACTTCTCCGTCGCGGCCAACTACGCTCGCCCGCTTTCTGGCTTGCCAGCATTCTCGTGATCGCCGCGCCGCTCGCCTGGTTCGTCTACAACGCTGCGGTCTTCGGCGACTGGCTCGACTTCGCGCGCGGCCCCTATTCCGCCAAAGCCATCGAACGGCGCACCACGACTCCCGGCTCAGGTCCCCCCCACCCCGGCTGGCATGATCCGTGGGTCTCGCTGCTCTTCTTTGTCCGCACCGCTGAAATCGATGCCTCCGCCGAGCTCTGGGGTAATCGAATGCTCGTCCTGAGCCTCCTCGGCACAATCTTCGGCTGCGTCATTGCTCGACGCCGCGCTTTTTTCTGGACCCTTCTTCTCTGGCTCCCAGTCCCCTTCTACGCCTACTCCATTGCTTATAATTCGGTGCCCATCTTCATTCCCAAATGGTGGCCGCACTCCTGGTACAACACCCGCTACGGCATGGAACTATTGCCCGCCTTCGCTCTGAGCCTCGCTTTTGTTGCCCAGATCGTCCTCGGCATCGCGCGTCAATTCGACCGTCGATGGACCAGGTATGCGGCAACTCTTCTTGTCAGCCTCGCAGTCTGGAATGCCTGGAAGGTCACCGCCGAGAAGCCTCTCACCTACATTGAAGGCACAAAAAATATCGAAGCGCGCCGCCCGTTCGAAGAGCAGATTCCTCCGCTTCTGCGTTCCCTCCTGGCGACTCGCCCCGGCGGCATCATCCTGATGAAGACCTCCGTCTATCCGAATCTAGTGGCCTTCACTGGAATTCCTCTCCGGCAAACCGTCAATGAGGGCGATGCCGACTTCTTCGCCGCTGCCCTCGCTGCGCCCGCCACCCATGCCGCCATCGTGCTTGCCTTTGACGGCGACGACGTCGATCGCGCTGTGAAAGCGCATCCCGAGGGCCTCATCGCCGTGGGACACTTCGCCGCTCCTGGCCAGCCTTCCGGCACGGTTTACGTCTCCGATACCTCGCGTGCCAACAAGCCGACGCAGCGGTGATAGCATCGGGCAAGAGTCCGAAATGAACCCCGCCTTCGTACAGGTCGCGCTGCCCTTCAACTTCAGTTGGCTGCAGCAGATGGACGTGGTCAACGGTGCCGTCGGCCGCTTGCTGGTGGCCTGCGCCCTGGGCGGACTGATCGGCCTCGTTCGCGAAGCCAGCCACAAGGCCGCCGGAGTTCGTACCAACCTGCTCATCTGCATGGGCGCTGCCTTTTTTACACTTCTCTCTCCCGTGCTCGCGGGAGATAGCGGTTCGAACCGCGGCCAGGTTGCCTCCAATATCGTCCAGGGCATTGGCTTCCTCGGCGCCGGCCTCATCATTCACAACCGAAGCCGTATCAGCGGCCTCACCAGTGCAGCAAGCGTGTGGGTTGTCGCTTCCATCGGCATGGCCTGTGGCGCCGGCCTCTATGTCGCAGCGGTGGTCGCCGCAGTGACCGTCGTGATTGCGCTTGAACTCGTCGGCTTTCTCGAGCAGCGCGTGAACCTGAAGATTTATCCGCTCACGTATGAGGCGCGCGGACACGATCAAACCATGATGCTGCAATCGATTCTCGACGCCATGGACAAAGCCGGCCAGCAACTGACCGCCGTCGAGCGCGATTCGATCGGGGATCTGCAGCGCGTCAGTTTCTCGCTCATCGCAACGAAACGCAAGCACGAGCTCATCCGCGGACAGCTTCTCGCAGAGCCCGCCATTGACGCGCTGCTCACCTTCCGCGATCCGGAGGAAGATTGATTCCGTTCACCAAGGCTCACGCCTGCGGCAATGATTTTCTGATCGTCAATCACGACGATGTCGGCAAATATGATCTTGCGCACCTGACACCGCGCCTTTGTGATCGCAATACCGGGATCGGCGCCGACGGCGTCGAGTATTTCAAGCGGCTCAGCGAGACTTCCGCTCGCATCCACCTTCGCAACGCCGACGGCTCGGTGGCCGAGATCAGCGGCAACGGCACACGCTGCGTCGCCGCTTGGATGGCCGACGAAATCAACGCGCAGACGGGCGAAAGCTTCTCGCTCGAAACGGATGCCGGCCCACGCATCTGCACCATCAAGGAGTTTCGCGACTCCGAAATGGACGGCCCCACCGCCCTGATTACCGCGGGCATGGGCGAACCCGAATTCGAACCGCGGACCGTCGAGCTCTCCGACGGCACAAAGATCGACGGCGTCTACGTCTCCATGGGCAACCCGCATTTCGTCATCGTCCTGCCGCAAATCGATTTCGATCTTCTGAGCAGCGCCTCACCGTCCGATGTCGGCGCGGCCATGCTCGATTCGATTGACTTCTCACTGAACGAGCGGCCATGGCAGGACATCGGCTCGGAGATTTGCCAGCATCCCGACTTTCCCGACCAAACGAACGTCGAATTCGTCCACATCCTTGGCAGCGGCTCCGAACCAGTTCACCTCATCGCAATCCGGATCTTCGAGCGCGGCGTCGGTCCTACGTCCTCCTCAGGAACAGGAACCTGCGCCTCCGCAACAACAATGATCGGTGCATATCAGGCTCAACACGAAATCGAAGTCATCGCCCCCGGCGGTCCGCAAACCGTTGCCTGGAATGGTCCCGGCTCCGAACTGTTTCTCACCGGGCCGGCATCCCTCATCGCGCGCGGCGAGGCATGGTAGGAATCACGATGCCGAGCACTCACACACAGCTGACAAAGCTTGCGCATCTGCCCCACAGCGCATCCATCCGGGTCATCTCGCCCGCGTCCTTCGCAAATCAGGAACGCGTTGATCGCGGCATTGAACATCTGCGTGCATTGGGCTTCACCCCCATGCTTGGCAATCACACGTTGACCCGCGGCCCACTCTTTTTTGCGGGCGAGCCGGAGCAGCGTCTCGACGACCTGCATGCAGCGTTCGCCGATCCTGAGACGGATATCATCGCGTCCGTTCGCGGCGGCTACGGATCCAACTACTTGCTCAGCGGCCTTGACCTTGCGCTGATTCAACAACACGCCAAGCCGCTCTTCGCCTATAGCGATCTCACCGGAATCCAACTCTATCTGCTCGATCACCTCGGTCTTCCAGCCTTTCACGGCCCCATGGTCGCCGCAGATTTTGCGGCAGAGGATGGTGTCCACAACGCAAGCCTTCTCGCCGCGCTGGCCGGCGAACCCTATGCGCTGGGGCCCGCCGAGGGCCTTCGCACACTCAAGCCCGGCTCTGCACACGGCACGCTTTACGGCGGTTGCCTCAGCATTCTCGTTGCGCTCATCGGCACACCGTGGGAACCCGCCACCGAAGGCAAGCTTCTGTTTCTCGAAGACACCGGCGCCAAGCCCTACCAGATCGATCGCATGCTCTGGCAACTACGAACCGCCGGCAAATTCGACGGCTTGCGCGGCATTGTCTTTGGCGAGATGCTCAACTGCGCCTCGCCCGGCGCGCCCGCGAACCTGCTTGACGATGTCATTCTGCGCGCCTTTCACGATATCGACATTCCCATCGCCATCGGCCTGCGCAGCGGGCATGTCTCGCGTCAAAACGTTACTTTGACCTTTGGGGGCGAAGCCGATTTTGACGCTGCAGCAACGCCCCGGCTCCAAGTACAACCCGTGGTGAACCGATGACGAATCCACGCCATATTCATTTGTGCGGCATTTGCGGCACCGCCATGGCCTCGCTCGCCGGACTGCTTCAGTTGCAGGGCCATCGCATTACCGGCTCCGACAAGGCTGCCTACCCGCCCATGAGCGACCTGCTTCGCTCTCTCGGTATTCCCATCCTCGAGCCCTACGCCGAATCGAACCTCGATCCCACCCCTGATCTCGTCGTCATCGGCAACGCGCTTTCGCGCGGCAACCCCGAAATCGAGCACATCCTCGATCAGCGCATTCCTTTCACTTCAATGGCCGCCCTGCTTCACGAAGAATTCCTCGCCGGCCGCGAATCGCTCGTCGTCGCCGGCACCCATGGCAAAACCACCACCACCAGCATGCTTGCGTGGATCTATCAGGTGGCCGCGCAAAAAGACCCCGCCCTCGATCCTTCGTTCCTCATCGGTGGTGTAGCCGAAAACTTCGGGACCAGTTTCCAGCTTCGCCCTACACGCACCTTCATCCTCGAAGGCGACGAATACGACACTGCCTTCTTCGACAAGGGTCCGAAGTTTCTCCATTACTTCCCTGACGCCGTCATTCTCACCCACGTCGAATTCGATCACGCCGACATCTACGCCGACCTCGATGCGGTGAAGACAGCGTTCAAGCGCCTCGTCAATCTCATTCCGCGCCGCGGCCTCCTCGTCGCCTATGACGGAAACGCCAACGTCACCGAGTGCATCGCGCATGCTTTCTGTCGCGTCCAGCGCTATGGCTTTTCCGCGCAATCCGATTGGCAGATCCGCAATTTTCGGCACGACGAAGGTCTGACCCACTGGGAAATCTGGCACAGCGGTTCGCTCTGGGCTGAAGCGGCAATGCAACTTGCCGGCGAGCACAACGCGCTCAATGCCACCGCTGCAGCCGCTCTCGCCGCGGGTCAGGGCGTTGCCAAAGAGTCGATCCTCGCCGCCCTGGCCGGCTTCAAAAGCGTCAAGCGCCGTCTCGAAGTCCGCGCCCAAATCAGCGGGGTCACCATCATCGACGACTTTGCACATCACCCCACGGCGATTCGCGAAACCCTGCGCGCTCTCCGTTCCGTCTATCCCGATGCGCGCCTCTGGGCGATCCTCGAGCCGCGCTCCAACACGCTCCGCCGCAAAGTCCTCGAAAATGACCTCGTCGAAAGTCTGCGCCTGGCCGACCACGTCATCCTCGCCGGTGTCTATCAGCAGGAACGCATTCCTGAGCACCAGCGCCTGCACCCCGACGACGTCGTCCGCGCTCTCAACGCCGCGGGAACGCCGGCGGAATTGCATCCCGGCGTCGATACCATCATCGAATCCCTCCTGCCCCAACTTCGCTCCAGCGACGTCGTTGCCATCCTTTCCAATGGGGGATTCGATGGCATCTATCAGAAACTTCCTGCGCGCCTCAAAGAACGTCAGGCACGCGGCACGTCCTCCGAATGATCGCCTCTCTCACCCTGCTCGCCACCATCCTTGTGCTCGGTACGCCTAGCGCGATCGTTTTCATTCCCTGGGCAATGCTCACCGGAAACGCCACGCCCCTCTACAATGCGGCCATCTTCATCGTGCGCGTCGGTTTTCGCCTGGCGGGAATTCAAGTGGAAAGCCATGGCGCAGAGCTCGTCCCGGCCCATACCGCGTGCATCTTCATGTCCAATCACGTCTCCAATCTCGACCCACCCGCCCTTCTGCCGTGCATTCCCGGTCGCACCTCTGCCTTCGTCAAGCGATCCTTGATGAAGGTTCCCGGGCTTGGCTGGGGTATGAAATTAGGTGACTTTGTACCGGTCGATCGGGATGGCCGCATCGAAGGCGCAATGGAGAGCATTCGCGCCGCACAGCAGGTGCTGCGCAAGGGACTCCATATCACCACTTTTGTCGAGGGCACACGATCGCCCGATGGGCGCATGCTGCCCTTCAAGAAAGGTCCCTTCTATTTGGCGATGGAAACCGCAGTGCCTTGCGTGCCCGTTTCGATCTACGGAACCGAAACCATGATGGCCAAGGGCAGTCTGCGCATCCGGCCGGCAACCGCGCACATTACGTTTCACCCGCCGCTCGATCCCGCAAACTTTGCCTCCCGCGAAGAGTTGCTCCGCGCGGTGCGCAACGCCATCGCTTCCGGCCTGCCGGAGTGGATGCGCCACGAATGAGCCGCCGACGCAGCTTGAGTCGCGGTCGTTAAGGCATCACGACCGCATTGTAGCCGTCGCTGAGCAGCCTTTGACCCATGGCATTGGCATCCGTGCGGTTCGAGAATGGCCCGATCTGCACGTGAATCAGGCTATCTGCGGCCTCGCGGCGCGCAACCACAGCATAGCCTCGTTTGCGCAAGGCGCTCATCAACACGTTCGCATCTTCGACATGCGAAACCGCCGCGATCTGAACCATGATTCCCGCACCTTGGGCAAAAGCCGGTTGCACCTGGCCCGCAGCGCCGCCGGCACCGTTCGCGGCCGACCCTCCGGGTTGTCCGGCAAGAGCGGGCCGCACCTGCGACTCGTTCGACGAAGCACCGGGGCTGCCGCTCGTTGGCGCATAAGACGTAAGGGGATTGCCACTCGCGGTTCCATCGCTCGATGTCGATTGCGGCACCGGGACGACAGTCTGCTGCGGAGATGTGGCCGGAAGAATCCCTTTCGCCTGCGGTTTCTGCAGCGCGCTTCCTGCTTGCGATGTCATCGTCTGCCCCGACGCGGACTGGGTGATCGTCACCGCGCCGCGGGGCACGCTGCTTCTGCCGGCGGTATATCCCACTCCGAAACACAGTCCGCATAACAGCAACAAACCGCATAGAATCGCGAGCAGCATCGCCGGCCCCAACGTAATCTCTTTATCCCGCCGGGGCCGTTCCTCTTCAAATTCTTCTTCAGCAAAACTACGCTGCATCCTGCATCCTCGGTGTGAGATCGATCGGACGCGATCTGTGCTTTCTCAGAAACACTCGCGCTTCTAAGTGCGCACCGACCCAGATACGTCAATCCTTCTTTTCTTCGATCACTGGTTTTGTCGAAACTCCAAACTTGTTCAAAAGCGAAAGCAGTTCCATCGGAAGCGGGAAAACAATGGTGGTATTCTTCTCCACTCCTATTTCCGTCAACGTCTGCAGATAGCGCAATTGCAGCGTCATCGGTTGAGTTGCCAGAAGCGCCGCTGCATCCACCAGCTTCTGCGCCGCGTTGAACTCTCCCTCGGCGTGAATGATCTTTGAACGTTTCTCGCGCTCGGCTTCTGCCTGTTTTGCCATGGCGCGGAGCATTTGTTCAGGAAGATCCACCTGCTTGACTTCCACCGAAATCACCTTCACCCCAAACGGTTCAGTCCGCTGATCGATGATCGTCTGAATCCGAAGATTCAACTTGTCGCGATGGCTCAATAATTCGTCGAGTTCCACCTCTCCCAGCACCGACCGCAGCGTCGTCTGCGCAAACTGGGATGTCTGGTAAACGTAATTTGAAACCTTGATCGCCGCGTCATTCGGATTCACCACGTACAGGGTGACAACAGCATTCACCTTGATCGTTACGTTATCGCGCGTGATTACATCCTGCGGCGGAACCTCCAGCACCTCTTGTCGCAGGCTGATCCGGATCATCTGGTCCAAGGGCCGAAACACAAAAATAATGCCCGGCCCCTTGGGCGGCGTCAAAGCACGTCCCAGCCTGAAAATGACCGCGCGCTCGTAATCGCGAAGAATCTTGATGGAATTCAAGAGATAGAGAACCAGGATGGCAATGACAATCATGACCGGAATCGACAACTCAAACATGGGACTTCCTCACTCAGCTGGGATTGTACTCCCGCTCATTCTCTGCCCTCACTACACATGATGCGGCATCGCAGCCGCCATATCGCCAGACTCTGCCGGCTCAACCCGCAGCAAATACTGCTCGTGTCCGATCACACGCAATCGTGCGCCTTTCACAACAGGGACGCTTGCCACCGCACGCCAAATCTCTCCCTCGACCAGTACATGCCCTTCCGGCGTCAAAGGCTCCATGGCCGACGCCGCGCTTCCCACCAGTGCGTCCGCTCCAAGCTGAACTTTTCTCTGTCGTGCGCGGATCGCCAGCCTCACCAGAAAAACCGTAATCCCTCCGAACGCAACGCTGAGCCCAATGGCTACCCACGGACGAATCGCCATCTCCGGAACCGGCGCTGCAACCAGCGTCAACGTGCCAAACATCAGGCAAACAATTCCGGCAATCGCCAGCGCCCCGTGCCCTCCAAACTTGGCTTCCAGGGCCATCAGCACCAGCGCGCCCACCAGCAGCAGAACCGCGGTGTAGCGAATCGGAAGCAAGTCCAGTCCGAATACGCCCAGCAGCACCATGAGCGTGCCAAGCGCGCCCGGCACAATCGTTCCCGGCGTGTTGAATTCGAGGTAAATCAGCAGCGCCCCGCCCACCAGCAGCAGCAACGCGACGTTCGGATTCACCAGCCACCCCAGCAGATCTTCCCGCAACGTCGGCTGCAACGTCTCAATCCGCGCCCCCGCCAGGTGCAGGGTCAATTTTGTCCCATCGAATCGCGTGATCTGCCGACCGTTCAAAGACGCAAGCAGTTGCGCATCGCTCGTCGCCGTCAGATCAATCAAGTGCTGGGTCAGCGCCTCTTCGGCAGTGTAAGAATGCGAAGAAGCTACTGCCGCAATCGCAGCGTCCGTGTTGCGGTTGCGCCGCGTGACATAAGAGCGCAGGAAAGCTTCGGCGTCGTTCTCCACCTTCTGCACTTCGGTCTCATCGGGTTTGCCGCCTTCGAACACCACGTGCGCCGCACCGGCTTCGGTGCCGGGAGCCATGGCCGCAACATCGGCTGCCTCCAGCAGAAAGAATCCCGCCGACCCGGCCCTTGCCCCCGACGGAGACACATAGATGACGATTGGAACGCGGGAACCAAGAATGGCTCCGGCCATGGCACGCATCGAGTCCACCAGGCCGCCTGGTGTGTCCATCTGCACCAGCAGAATGGCCGCTCCATCCGTATTCGCACGCGCAATCGCCCGCTCCAGGAGCCCCGCGCTTACCGGTTGGATCGTCTCGTCGAGGACAATTTTGTCCACCAAAGGCTGTTGTGCAGCAAGCGAAACAGCTCCACCCAGGACCAATCCCACCGCGGCGATCAGCCCAACGACAAGCCGTAAAAAGAAATCATTCCGCTGTTGAAGCATGCTTGCCCCCCAACCGGTCTTGCACAACCGGGGCGGCTACGGCCGCTTTCCTGTCTTTAAATCGATCTTCTGGCTTAAATCCTGCGCCGCGCGGTTTCCTGGGTCAAGTTTCAAAACCTCGGCCGTTTCCTTGCCCGCCTCGGCGAGATGATTTGCGGCCAGGTCCAGCCTGCCCAACACCAGGTACGCCTGCGCCGAGGGTTTCAGTTCCAGGGCGGCGTTCGCCTCCGCGCGCGCCGACGCCACGTCACCGCTCCGCTCGCGCACCTCCGCAAGCCCCGCATGCGCCTCGGCTGCCGAGCCATCCGCCGACACCGCCGCCTGGTAGAGCCGCTCTGCCTCGAGCAGTAAACCCCGATCCAGATAATCTTTGGCTTGCCCTGCAAGATTCACCGCGCGATCATGCGGCGTCAGCGCCGCGAGCCGCGTCGCCTGCACCTGGTCCATCATGCCCGCGGCCTGTCGGAATGCCGCTGCATCGAAAGTGCGCACAATCCGTTCCAGCGGATCCGCCTTCGCATCGGGAGCGGTCGCTTGATCCACCCCCCCAATCGACGGGCTTGCCGCGGTCCCATTCCACTCGTGCTGCACCTCCAGCGCCTCCGTATCATTCGGCCGCAGTTTCAGGCATTGGGCCAATTCTGACAGTGCCTCCCGGTTCGAACTGCGCCGTTTCAAGCTGACCGCAAGGTTAAAGTGATAGTCCGCTGTATTCGGGTCTGCAGTCTCGGCGGCCACAAACAGCGCGCTGCCATCGTGACCCTGCCGGCTGATGGCGACTCCCTCGTTGTTCAGAACTTCAGCCAGAGGCAGCACCTTCGCCACTCCGCTGAAAGCAGCTTCCGCCTGTGGATAGCTCCCCGAAAACAGCAGCGACAGCCCGCGATAGAATCCCGCTTCCAGGGCATCCGGATCGCTGCGGTCCACCTTCGCAAACGCCGCTGCAGCTTCCTCGTATTGCTGCCCGGCATAGTCTTCGCGCCCCAGGGCCATCCACGCAGGGCCGAAATTCGGGTTGAGCTGAACAGCCTGCTTCAAATGGCGCAGTCGCTCGTCGTGATCCGGCTCTATGATCCCGCGAATGTACTGTTCAAACGCGTCCAGCCGAATCCCCTTCCCCGCAGCAACGAACGTGTCTTCGGCCACGCTGAACTTCGGATCGAGCGTCCGCGTCAATCTCCATGCAAGCGAATCAAACACCGCGATCAGATTGCGCAAGTCGCCCCGTTCGGTCACCGGTTGGCTCATGCGCAGATGCGGAACATCGACCACCTGCGCTTCCGCCACGATGTCGCTGCCGTCCATCACATAGCTGCCCACCACGATCGAATCTGCGTCCAGAGTCTGCGCCAGCTTGAGCGAGCTCGCACGCGACGGCTGAAACCCCTCCGGCAGACCCAGATGGTCAAGTGCGTACAAGCGCTCCACCCGGCTCATGGGCGAAAATCCTGCGGACGCAAAACGGCTGCTCAACAGCTCCGCCGCTGCCTCGCGAATCCACTCCAGGTTGGGCTGGCCCGAACGGTTGTCAAAGGGCAAGACCAGCAAAATCCGGCCGCTCCCCGCGCTCTCAACTTCCTGGCTCTCCGCCGAGGTGCTCTGCCCGTGCGCGCTCGAGCACCCCAGGAGGCCGACCATCACCACGAGCCCGGCGGTCCATCCCCGGTGCTTGCGAAATGACAGGAAGTAGGCCATGACAAGCCTGATTATAGGTTGTGGGCCATCCGGCGTGCACTGCGCCCGCACCGCACGCCGGCCTATCTCCCGGTGCCGATACCCGAGTTCCCAGGTGCCGTGACAGACCGATCAAAGCGAATCAGGGCGATCCACATGCCCCGCTCCGCGCGCTGCCACACCACGGAGCCATGCAACCGAAGCGCAATCGCCTCCGGAGGCAAGTCGTGGTGCAGGCCAAAGTATCGTTCGTCCAGCTTTTCGCTCTTCGGCCCCAGGCTCAGCAAAATCGACGGCGGATCATACTTGGTCGAAAACACCAGCGCCGCCGAATACTTCTCCGGTTCGGCCGCCACGCGTTCAATCTGTTCCGCAGTGAAATCCTCGATCTTGTTCACCGCATAAGGCTGTTTCACATAGCCCAGCTCCGGCTTCGTCAATTCATCCGTCACCGGCCACGCTGTCAAGACAGTCGCACCGCGCGAAACCCGGTTCAGCTCTCCAATACCCGCCATGTGCAGCCGGATCACCCGGGCATAGGCCAGGTTGTCTTCCGGAGCAAACCGATACGGCGGATTGACAAACAAGCCGACCACAAACGCCGCCGCTGAGAAAGCCGCCAAACCCTGCCACAGTGGGACCCGGCGATAAAACGTCGCGACCATCCCCACCAGCATCAGCGGATACATGGGCAATAGGTAGCGCGTCAGCAGCGCACCCCCCAGGACGCTGAACATCGCCGCGTTCGCCAGCACCACGAAGAAAATACGCCAGAGCGCTTTCCGGCTGATCGCCTCCCGTGCATGCCCCTCCGCATCCATTCGCGGTTTCAACATCAGCGCCGCAAGCGTCAGCAGAGACGGCACAAACATATTCATGTGCGCCGTCAAGTGCAGAATCCGATGTCCGAATGCTGCCAGGATGCGCACCGGCGCCAACGTCATCTCTGCGTTGTACGCAAGAAAGGTCGGATTGCCGAAGACAAACCCGGTCTTCGCGTAATGCCATGCATACCAGCATCCCAGCGGCGCACAACTGCAAACCAGCCACAACGCTTCACGCCAGAGTTTGAATTTGTGATCCCGCTCCTGCCGCATTCCGTCCAGCACATCGATTAGCGCCAGGGTCAGCGGCACCGCGATCGCCGTCTCCTTGCAAAGCGCCGCTGCCATGAACCACAACATCGCCGCGCATGGGTTCCGCTCCTCGTCCGGCAGCGCATACACCAGCCCCCAAAGCGTGCATGCGGCGGCAAAAATATCTGCATGCGCCAGCGTGCTCTGGGCAAACCACACCGGATACAGCGCCGTCAGCACCACCGTCCAGAAGGCCACCGTTGCCGATCCCGCGAGCCGCAACGACAAGCGCCAAACCGCCAACAACCCCAACGTCGCCACCAGCAGCACGGCCTCGCGCGTCACCTCGGGAAAGAATCCCGCCGCCTTCCACCACAGCGCCAGGTAGATGCTGGGCAGCGGCGGATGCGCGTTGCTCAGCGTCGAGAACGGGATCAGCGAACCGGTGCGAAAGAAATCCCACGCCGCAGGAATGTAGTAGCCCGCTTCGTCCCAGTAGTAGGGCAGACGCAGCAGCGAGAAATGGCTCGCGTAAAGCGCAGCAAAGATGACCGGAAAGATCATCCACGTGGGAAACGGCTCATCCGGGCGCGGCGCGAAGAATTGTCTCCAGCGCAGGCGGGTTGTCGTCGGTTCGTGCAAGGGCCTCTGCTTAATTCACCGAGCCCTGCGGGAAAGCCTGCCCCTTCGGCTCCAGGTTCAGCGTGCCAAACGCCTGCTCATACTGCGCAATGTTCTGCCCCAGCACGTTCCACAGCGCTTTGGCTTGCTGCGGGCTCAGGAAGATGGCGTTATGGTTGCGGATCGTTACCTCTTCCGGGCTTTCACTCGAAGCCAAACCGAAAACCAACTGAAAATCCCACACGCTCACGCGCACCTGGACGCTGTTGGCATAGGACTCCCGGTAGTCTGCAGATTGGGCCAGATTCAATTGCGGTTGTTGCGCCGTCGGACTCATAGTCCCACCAGATTACTCCGCTCGGCCGACCAAAGCCGCAACCTCGGTTCTCCTCGTCCGTCCCGACTGCCTTCGGAGACAAGGGCGCGAACCGGGCAGCAAGCGCCAAGTTCTCTCCACCACTGATCACTCGCTTTGTTCACTCGGAGCGGGACTACTAACTATTGAAACAAACGGGCAGCGGTCGAAGACCGCAGAGGTAACTGTGCGCCGTCAGGACCCCCGTAGATCGCTATTTCTCAGCCGGTCTTGTCAGGCATCGAAATGAGACCAGCATTTTGACGAGGTGGCAGTTCACGCTGCGGAATCTCTTCCACTTGTGGTGCTATCGATTCCCGAAGAAGTTTTAGCCTTAGCTGAGCTCTCAGCAAATCGGCTTCCCCTTTTATTGCGGCGAGTTGCCACGCGAATGGCAGGTAGCGAATCTTGCTCGCCGCATAAGGCAACAAGTCTAAGAATTGTTTAAGGAACGCAGGACCAAGGCGCAAGACCGCGAGCGCAAGTGTGGCCCGATACAAGCGAGCGTTTTTGAGGAAATCAATGAGGACAGCTGAAGGACCGGCGCTGGCGAGCACAAATACCCCCGAATCTGGTTCCCCTGATCTAGGAACGAATCCGAGAGACTCGTGCATGATGCCGACACGTGTTAATTTGACCCGACGATCAGTTTCGGATCATTCAAACGCTCCGTGTGTGAAGCGTTCATTGCCCTGCTAGTGTGGCGCGTCGGAATCTAAGATACAGCCTTAGCCCTCAGCATTCCACATGCACGGCTTATCAAAATGGAAATTTGGATTCAACAGAAAGTTCTACTTCGGGGTTTAAGGGTGCAATTTTTCAAAACCACTACGTTCCCAAAATCAAAGAGGCCAACCGGATTCCGATCAGCCTCTAAATAAACTGGAATGTTTTTGGTGCGGAAGGCGGGACTTGAACCCGCAAGCCTTGCGGCGCTAGCTCCTAAGGCTAGTGTGTTTGCCATTTCACCACTTCCGCAGGTTGAACGCGGCCAGCTTAACTTATCAAAAAACCAGCCATCTCAAGTGTAAAAGCCGCCCGTATCCGTGGCAATATCGCTTTCGGGTCTCCGTCGCTCTCCCCCAAACCTGCTATTGCGCCTCGACCCGCACCACCACCACCGGCCCCAGCAATCCCGACGGCAGCAGCGGCGAACTGGCCTTGTACGGCTTCACATCCGCAAAGGTGTACTTGACCGTCGCATCCGGCTGCTGATCGCCAATCAGCCGGTTGACCCAGGCATTCGTGACCTTGATGGAAATCTCATTCGCCCCGGGCTTGAGCGCGTTCGTCACATCCACGCGATACGGCGCATGCCACACGATGCCCAGGTCCTTCCCATTCACCGTTACATCCGCCAGGTTCTTCACATCGCCCAGATCGATCCACAGAGACGCGTCCTTTTTGAACCACTCCGCGGGCGCGTTGAGCGTATCGGCATACGTGCCTGTTCCTGAAAAATACTTCACGCCCTTGTCCGCGCTGTCACTCCACGAAGAAAGCTGATCCACCGTGATCGATGCAGGTGCGCCGCGCCCCGCCTCGAAGTCCACTTTCCACGGACCATTTACCGTGGCCAGCTGCGCGTCCTTTTCCGCCGGCAACGTGTGCTCGGTCTCGCGCGTCGCCTTGCGAAATACCACGAATACCGTCCCCCACGGCTCCAGTTTCAGAGGCACCGTGGTCCGCCCCGCGGCAATCTTGAACGAGACAGGCTCCGTCTCGCCCGTCTCCGCGAACCATAGCTCCGGCTCCTTGCCGGTCACGCGAAACGTTGCATCGACAGTCGCGCCGTGGTCACCGCGGTTGTCTACGAAATACACGTCTCCGTCTGCCAGCTTGCGATGCACAAACAACAAACGTGAATCGCTCTCCGGCTTCGTCGTCTCGAAATCGGGCGTCACCCCAAGCGCATGGAAGACCTCTCCGAGATTCTGCCCCGCATATACCTTGCCTTTGCCAACTTCGTGTGTCCCGCTGCCATCGCCGAACAGTTCACCATTGAGCTTGCGGAACTCGCCTGCGTCGTCCGCCAAACTCGGATCATCAGTTGGCTTCGGCCCCGCGACCGTCGCACCCTCTTCGACCAATGTGTGAATCGCGCGCAGCACCGGCAGCGACATGTGCCGGCTATAAGGATCGAGCCCCAACACGCGATAGCTCATCCCGCTCTTCGTCACAATCCGCCCATTCACCACGCTCAACTCGTGGATCAGCGCATCTGCATTGACATAATCGAACCCGAACCCCGCCGGAACTTCGGGGGCCGTCTTGTCGAAGATCGCTGTAAGATTCGAATCTTCGCCGTAGAAGTAAATCAAGTCCGCACCAAAATGCCCCTGTTGCAGCATGTAGCTCGTGCGCCCCAGGTAGTCGATCCACGGTCCCGCCTCTTCGGCCCAGGTCTCGTTGCGGTTAAACCATTGTCCAAACGGCCCCAGCGTCAATCCCGGCGCTTTACCCACCAGCGGCTGATGCGCCGACTCGTGAATCACGATCCGATTAATGCCGTTCAGGAATTCCTGATCTGCAGTCGGCTTCAAAGTCGCCGGAGACCATGCCCATGGAGCCGCCGCCGCAGTCATCGACTCTGCCGCAGCCAGGTTCTGCCCGTAGATGTGCGCAACCGACCCGGACTCGCGATCATCCGCGTTGTAGCCGAACGTTTCCTTGTTGACGCCTGGCCGCTGCGTCCACATCGCACTCATCGGGACCTCGTTGAACTTCTTCACTTCCATCCCATCGGCCACAAACGCACGCCCGCTCTCGTGCGATTCGCCATAGTGCCCCATATGCCACTCGTGCAATGTTTCTTCGAGCTGGCCGTAGTGCTCGTCTGCAATCAAATCCGCAATCGTCTTGCGAAAGTCCCAGAGGAACTTGTCACTCGCTTCCGCGCTCCCCACCACCTGGCCCGCAAGCACCGGCATCCATGGCACCGGGTCATACCCGCGCCGCTTTTTGAACTGGTCGATCATCGCGTCCGTCCAGTTCTGTGAGCCTGCTTCCCAGCTATCGTTGATCACATACCGGATCCCGCGCTTGCCCATCATGTCTGCGCCCACCGTTTGCTTGTAGCTGTCGAGATAGGTCTCCATGTATTGCTTCACCGCACTCCGGTCCAGCTTATCGACCTCGAGTCCCGTTGCTTCCGCGGTCGCCGGATGGTTCGTGATCCCGAGCAGAGAATAGCCAAACCGCAGAACTACCCATTCGCCCGGCGGAGGCGTCCAATCCAGCGTTCCATCCGCATGCATCTTCGCCGTCAAATCGATCACATCCGATTTCGCAATCGCATCTGCCGCACTCACTGGCTGCGTTGCGTACCCATACAAGTCCAGAACTGGAACGAATGCTGCCTTCTCCTCAAAGTGATTCACCCGCGCCCCCGGATGCAGCACCAGTTCGGCAATGTCATACGTTTTGGGCGCCTCGCTGGCTTTGAATCCCACCGATGCCGGATCAATTCCCTGTGCCCAGAACGGCACCGGCGGAGGCGGCGTCCGTTTGAAGGTCACGCGAAAATACTTTGCCGTCACGGCCGGAAACGAAACTGTGTGCTCCGGTGAGTCGCCGCCCGGCAGCGCCGTCACCAGCCTGAAATTTTGCCCGTCGTCGCTGGCCTCCAGGGCCTTATCGGGCGGAGCGATCCCCGCAAACACCGCTTCCAGTCCTCCCGGATCCTTGGTCACGAATGTGATCGCGCGGATCGTTGCCGGTTCCGAAAACTCGTACTGAATCCATGCGCTCTCGCCTTGCCCCGGAATCGGCAGCCCCGTCGTTTTCTCCAGGTCTCCATCCGCCAGGAGCGCGAAATCCGGTGAACCCCCGCTCGCTGTGATCTTCGGATGCAGTGACTCCAGCGGCACATCACTCGCCGCTCGCTTGTAAGCCACCACCGCCGCATCGGCATAGAACTGCGCAACCGCTTTCGAACCCGAGGGCGCAGGCATGGCATCGTGAATCGAAAGATTCTGAAAGGCTCCCGTGTTCGACGGCGGATGCGCCAGCACTCCGCTGAACGGTTTTCCGCCCTCCACATACGTCGTGCTCCACACATACTTCTTCATGCCCTGCGACGCCGGTACCCACGGCCCGCCCGATTCACTCCAGCCCGGCGAACCCGCGATTGCCTCTTCCATGCCCAGTTGATCCGCCAGGTTCGTCGCGTATTTGAACGCGTCTTTCCACTCCGGCGTCATATACGCCAGCCGATGATCCACCACCTGCGGCGTCGACAGCGCTGCATCGAAATTCTGAAAGCCCGCGATGCCGACGCGGTGCATCCACTCCAGATCCAGCTTGATGCCCTCTTCGGTGATGTTGCCGTTCATCCAATGCCACCACACCTGCGGCCTCGCGCTCGCAGGCGGATCTTCAAAGCCGCTCTTCAACGAATCACCCGCGCTTTGTGCCAGCAGGGCAGAAGTCCCCAGAAACGACCCAAGCACAAACGCAACTCCCAATCTTTTTCGAGTAACTGTCATACGTCTTCATTTCTCCTCGCTTCAAAAGTTGGAGTTGCGCCGGTTAAACTGCATTGCTTGTTTCTTGTGCAATCAACCGGTTCGCGTCCGGTTCGCCTCGTGAAGAGCGTCCCCACTATAGGAGTCCAATTTCCGCAGTGTCAAGCTGCGATACTTCCTCGTTTCGCCAGCATTCATGCGTATTTCCCGCGCGCCTCCGCACTCGATTCACGCGCGCTCGATTCCTCGTCGTCAATTGGACTACCCTCTCACGCCCGCATCAAAATCTCGATCAGTTCTCCCGCCCGCTCCGCAATCGCTGTCTCAGGAACTCCGTCGTTGTCCTGCTCCAGACGCGCCCACTGCACCGCGAAGTTGCCCAAAGTGGAACTCTCCGCCGCACAGCGCTTCACCGGCAGCCCCGTTGCTTCCCTTGTCAACGAATTCAAATACTCGTTGCGGTTGCCTCCGCCCACAACGCAAATGCACTCCGGCCGCTTCCCCGTCAACGCCTCAATCTCGCGCAACACCGCGGCATAGCGGTGCGCCAGGCTATGAAAGATCAAGTTTGCGTAGCGTGGCGCCTCGTCGCACCCGCCCGGCAGCGGCGACAGTCCCTGGCGCACCCTCTGCGCGTTCATCCGCGCCGGCATATCACCGGGCGTGACGAACGCCCCATCGTCAAGGTCCAGCAGGGCATCAGGGGTGGGCAGCGCGCCCGCTTGCGCGATCAGATCGCTCAGCTCCCATCCGCGCGCGTTTTCCCATGTGTTCAGACATTGCCGCAGCAGCCACATCCCCACCAGTCCGCGATGAAACAAAACTTTGCCGCCCGCTGCGCCGAGATTCGTAAATCCTGCCGCACATGCCTCCGCACTCCGATGAGCCTCCGTGTTGACCACCCCCACCAGCGACCACGTACCGGAACTGATATACGCCCACGCTGCGTCCTGCCCCGGAATCCCCGCGATCGCCGAGGCCGTGTCATGACACGCCGGGGCAATCAACTGCGTCTCGGCAAATGCGCTCATCCGCCGCAAGTCCTCACGCACCGGGCCCAACATTGTCCCCGGCTGCACCAGTTCCGGAGCCGCACTCCGGTCCAGTCCCAGGGCCTCAAAGATCTCCACTGCCCATCGCCGCTTCTCTGGATCCACCAGTCCCGTGTGCGTCGCGTTGGTGTATTCCGCCACCAGCGGCGCGCCCAGCCAATGCAGAATGTACTCCGGCAAATTTGCCCATCGCGCTTCGCTCGGCACACCCGCCAGCTTGTCCGCATAGAGCTGATACACGGTATTGATCGGCTGAATCTGCACTCCCGCCCGTGCGTAAAGCTGCTCCGCCGGAATCATTCTGTGGACCGCTTCCATCGCCGGCCCGTTCCGCGGGTCCCGGTAGCAATGCGGCAGCCCTACTGTCTTTCCTTGCGCGTCCAGCCGGACGTAGTCCACTGCCCAGCCGGTCACCCCAATGCTCGCCACACCTTCCGGCGCCAACGCGGCGCACTCCTTCAGCCCTGCCTCCAACTCCGCACAAATCCGATCCAGGTCCCAGAAGAAGCCGCCCCCCCGCTCCACCGGCCCATGCGCAAACCGCCGCACCATACGGATTGCGGCTTCCGAGCCACGGCCCCGCCACAGAGAAACGCGGCAACTCTCCGCTCCCAGATCAATCGCCACCAAGGCCGGCCGGTCGCTCACTCTTCGCCCCATGGAAGAAATTCAAACGAGCCGATACTACAATAGCCGGATCAGTCCCGCGTGCTCGCGTACCATCACGCACCGGACACGCCTGGTTTCCCGGAGAAGATCACGATGCCCAGTTCCGAAAAAGAGCTGCTGTTGCGCACCTTGCACGATGGCCGCGAAGCTCTCGGAAACTCCCTCGCCGGGCTCGACGAAACGCTCGCCCATCACAAGCCACCCGCGGGAGGCTGGTCCATCCTTGAGTGCATGGAACACATGGTGCAGTCGGAGCGATACCTGCTCACCCGCCTTCACGCCGCAAAGCTCTCTCCTGAACCCTTCGAGAAATCCCGGCGCGCTGCCAAAATCGCCGCCCTCGCCATCGACCGCACCCGCCCCATTCAAGCTCCGCTCGGAGTCCATCCGCACGGCCGCTTTGCGTCTTTGGCCCAAGCTCTCGCGGCCTTCGACGCCACACGTGCCGACGTCGTGCGCTACGTCGAACAATCCGCCAACGACCTTCAATGCTGGATCACCGATCATCCCCTCATCCCCGGCCCCGTCACCTGCTACGAAACCCTCCTCATGATCGCTGCCCATCCCACCCGCCACGCGCAGCAAATCCTCGAGATCCGCGCCGCGTTGGCATACCGGGAACCGACCCACGAACGGCTCCCATGAATGCCATTTCTCCGCATTGACGCCCATTCGCCTCCGCCGTACGCTCATACTTATGGAATTTAAGGTAAGCGAGCTCGAGAAAGAGCCCATCGAGTTCGAACTCAAGCTCACCCCCGGAACCATCGACTTCGGCGAAGAAGCCTCCCAGGAAGGCCCTCTCGCCACTTCCGGCCGCGCCGAGGTGCTCCACGAGCACCGTGGTCCCAGGGACATCGTTGCCGACATCCGCCTCCAGGGCCGCTATGCCGGCGAGTTCCAGGTCCCCTGCGCTCGCTGCGTCGAACCGGTCCAAATCCCGCTGGCATCGGACTTTGACCTCCTCTTCCGCCCCGTCGGCGCCGACGCCGAGTCCCCCGAACGGTCCATTACAGCGCCCGAGACCGAAATCGGTTATTATCAAGGAGACAGTCTTTTGCTTGAGGATGTGCTGCGCGAGCAGGTGCTTTTGTCCCTGCCGGTCAGAACGCTGTGCAAGCCTGACTGCAAAGGACTTTGCCCGCGCTGCGGCAAGAACCGCAACCTCGAAGCGTGCTCCTGCGAAGAGGGTCCTTCCGACCCCCGTTGGGAAGCGCTGGCGGGGCTCCGGAGCCGGATAAAGTCCTAGAGCAAGACCCCCAGAATTCAGGGTGTCCCAACCGCGCCGCACGGCAGTGACGACCTTTTGTGGTCTGAATCCAGCCCCAAGCGACCAAGGGACCCGAAAGGAATTGCACCATGCCCAATCCGAAAAGGCGCCACTCCACGCGCCGTACTGCCAACCGCCGCGCTCATGACTTCTTGACCGCTACCGGGGTGTCCGAGTGCCCCAATTGCCACGAGAAGAAGCTTCCCCATCACGCCTGCTCCAAGTGCGGTACCTACAAAGGCCGCGTCGTGCTGGACACCAAGGAAGCTGCCAAGTAAGCTGGGCACGCACTCTTTGCCAGGGATTCGATTGGCTTCAATGAGTTTGCAGGGTCAGCACTCCCTGACGATCGTGTGGGCTTGAATGCACCTGTTGCGTGAGATGCCGAATCCTGCAATGGCAAAGATGCTCATCGATATCGCACTCGACGCGGTTGGTTCCGACAAGGCGCCTGAACCCGAGATTCGGGGCGCGATTCTGGCCTGCCGCACTTTGCCGGTGCGCGTCCATCTGATCGGGCCCGAACCCGAGCTCCGCGATCTGCTCGATGAGCACCTCGAAAACGAGGACCTGCCCATCGTCATCCACCACGCGTCCGAGCGTATCGGCATGGATGAGAAGGCAGCCCACGCGGTTCGCACCAAAAAAGACAGTTCCATGCGCGTCGGCCTCAAGCTCGTCCGCGAGCACAAGGCTGCGGGCTTTGTCACCGCCGGCAATACAGGCGCGGCCATGGCCACCGCCAAGATGGTTCTAGGCGCGCTGCCGGGCGTCGACCGTCCCGCGCTTGCCACGCCCATGCCTACCGCCAAAGGCAATCCATGTGTGCTTCTCGACGTCGGCGCGAATGTCGACTGCAAGGCGCACAACCTCGAGCAATTCGCCGTCATGGGCGAGATGTACGCGCGCAGCGTACTCAAGATCCACAAGCCCCGTGTCGGACTGCTCTCCATCGGCGAAGAAGAAACCAAGGGCAACGACCTCACCCGCGAGGCTTGGCCCTTGCTCAAGGCCCTTCCCATTCAATTCATCGGAAACGTCGAGGGTCGGGACATCTTCAACGGCAACGCAGACGTGATCGTCTGCGACGGATTCGTTGGCAATGTCGCACTCAAGACCAGCGAAGGCGTCGGCCGTTTCGTCCGCGATGTCCTGCGCGAATCCCTCACCCGCACCGTCACCGCGCAAGTGGGTGCCTTGCTTTCCCGCCGCGCGTTTAACGATTTCCGTCGCCGCCTCGACTACACCGAATACGGTGGCGCTCCCCTCCTCGGTGTACGCGGCGTCTGCATCATCGGCCACGGATCTTCCAACGACAACGCCATCTTCAACGGCATTCGCGTAGCCCATGAATTCGCCAGGGCCGGCACCAACGAAAAGATCGAGCGCGAATTTGCCGGCCGCCCCCAGCGCCGCACTCCGCAACCAGGCGAAGAGCCGGAAGCCACCATCCAGTAGCAACGCTCCCCATGCCCCTCGATCCGCCACAAACGAACTTGAGAGCCCTCAACACATGGGCCGAGTTGCTCGCTTGCCCAGCCTGCCTCAGCCCGCTCCGTATCGATGAATCCCAGGCCTTCTGCACCGGCTGCGATCGCGTCTACCCCATACTCGACGGCATCCCCATCCTCATCCCTGAGCGCGCTGACCCTCCGGTCTCCACCAAGTAGATTTCCCAACGATCTTCAACCAGCCCGCAATCCTCTGCTGCGCAGCTTCTCCCGCGCCATGCGGCAAAACGTCTCGACAATCGGCTGGTTCTCGCCGGCACGCCATGCCAACTCAATCTCGCTCTTCGCCTCGACGGATCCAGGAGAAATGCGCAGCCGGAGACAGGCCACTTCCGGCGTTCGAATTCTTTCCACGCACGCCGGCGCAATGCTCACTCCCAGTCCCGCGCCCACCAGCCTTAGAATCGTCAACCACTGGGGAGCTTCTTGCACCACCCGCGGCCGGAACCCTGCTGCAACGCAAAGTGAAATCGGCTTCTCGTAAGCCCGCGAACCTGCCGCGGGTGAAAAAAATACAAAGGGCTCGCTGCGCAATAAGCCAACCTCGAAGGCCCGGCGCGCCGATTGTTTGGCCAGTGGATGCTTCGCCGGAAGCACCGCGTAGAATGGCTCCTCGAAAAGAGTTTCGACCTCCAGCCCATCAACCGGCCCACCATCGCGCAGGATGCCCACATCCAGCGAGCCGTCCTTCAGTGCACGAATCACTCCCGACGTGTGATATTCCCGCAAATGCAAATTGACCTTGGGAAAGCGAGCGCGATACTGCCCCAGCATCGCCGGTAAACCAGTAAGCATCCCCGATCCGATAAAACCAACCGTCAGCGATCCCGCCTCGCCCCGCGCAACCGACCGTGTCGCCTGCAGGTCTTCGTCCATCTTGAGCAAAGTGCGCTGCGCCCGCTCCAGAAAAACCTCGCCTGCACCGGTCAGCTTCACCGCCCGCGACGTGCGCACAAACAGGGGATAGCCCAACAGCTCCTCCAGCCGCCGAATCTGCTGCGAAAGGGGCGGCTGCGACAGATTCAGACGGAGCGCGGCACGCCCGAAATGCAACTCCTGCGCAACCGCGATAAAGTAACGCAAGTGGCGAAGTTCGATTCCCTGATCCATACATAGAGAGTATCAATCAAGACGAACAAGATATTCGACATATGAAATAGCCGCGGCTAGGATCAATCATGAAGAGGTCAATTGATCCCCATGTCCAATCCGACCATCGAGCCTGTACCGTCCGCCTTCCGCTTTCACCGCGCCGGATGCGAAATCGAGTTGCGCCGCTTCCAGCCCGGCGATGAAGCTGCCTTTCGCCTTCTCAATGAACAGTGGATTGCAAAATATTTCGTCATCGAGGAGAAGGACAGCGAGGTCCTTTGCGATCCCGTCGGCAAGATCCTCGACCACGGCGGTCATATCTTCATGGCGGTCACCGGGGCCCGGAAAATCGGGACGTGTGCCCTGCTGGCCATGGAGTCTGGGGTCTTCGAAGTCGCGAAAATGGCGGTGGATGAGCATTTCCGCGGTGAGGGCATCGGGCGCGCCTTGCTTGAGTACACCATCGTCGAGGCTCGGAAACTCGGTGCGCAGCGGCTCTATCTCGAAACCAACAACACCCTCTCCAACGCCGTCCATCTCTACGAATCCCTGGGATTCCGGCACCTCGACCCGCAACGCGTCACCCCTTCGCCTTACGCGCGCGCCAATGTCTTCATGGAGAAACTGCTCTGATCCGCGCCATGATTTCGCTCGCGGCAAGTCGATAGACTTTATTCTCCGTCGGAGCGGCCAAAAAGCTCGACAAGCTCCGACATGTAAAGCGCTTCATCCGCAAACGTGAAGGTCCCATCGTCTCGCACTTCGCGCGCCGCATGCAAAAACGCCGTCAACGCAGCTCGGCAGAATCCGGATCCAATGCTGACCCGGCGAACTCCCAGCGACCCAAGTTCCCGCACCGTCAGCCGCGGAGCCCCCTTGAGCCCCATCAGCACGTTCACCGGCTTCTTCACAGAAGCACACACTGTGCGAATCTCGTCCGGCTGTGTGATCCCCGGCGCATACAACACCTCGGCGCCGGACGCTTCATACGCCTGCAGCCTGCGAATCGTATCGTCCAGATCTTGCCGCCCATGCAGATAGTTCTCGGCACGCGCCACCAGCATGAATGGAAAAGGCAAAGCATGAGCAGCCGCTGCAGCCGCAGCCACCCGCTCCACTGCATGATCGAATTCATAGATGGGATGCGCCGGGTCGCCTGAAGCGTCCTCGATCGATCCCCCCACCAGTCCGGCGCGTTCCGCAGCCAGCCGTATCGTTTCGGCAGCGGCCTCGGGGGAAGGACCATATCCATTTTCAAGGTCCGCAGCCACCGGCAAATGCGTCGCATCCACAATGGACTTCGCATTGTCCAATGCCTCATCGCGACTCACGCTTGCGGTTCCATCGCGTCGCCCCAGCGCGAAAGCAAGGCCCGCACTGGTCGTCGAAAGTGCAGCAAAGCCCAGCCCCGTGAGAATGCGAGCCGTTCCCGCATCCCACGGATTGCCAATCACAAAAATCTCTGGCCCCTGGTGCAGAGCTTGAAACGCAGCGGCTTTTTCGGCCTGAGTCAGCACGGTGTCTCTCTTCTCTCGCGCACGCGAGACGTCGTCAATGGCTGTGGCGATAAAACGGAAGCACGATCAGCGCGGCAATTCCCATCGCGGCGAGCATCGCCCCGACAAGCAAGCTATAGATCAACACCAGGTTGGCTCCCCGCGAGGTCCCATCTTCCTGCGGCGGCGCTTGCTTCCCTGCGAGCTGTTCTTTACTCATATTTCAGCGCCTCTACCGGATCCATCTGCGCAGCACGCGTTGCTGGAACAGTGCCGAAAACCACGCCGACAACAGTCGCCGCGGTCAGAGCGATGAGAATCGACATCCCCGACACCGGCAGCGCATAATCCGTAAAAAATCGGATCGACAAGGGCACCATCAGCCCCACCAGCACACCGACCAGCCCTCCCACCAGGGAGATAATCACAGCCTCGGCAAGGAACTGCAGCTTGATCTCGCGGTAGGTGGCCCCCAGTGCTTTGCGAATTCCAATCTCGCGAATCCGCGCCCGCACATTGGCCAGCATGATATTCATGATTCCTACCCCGCCCACCGCCAGCGTAATCGCCGAAACCAGCACCAGCACAGCCGTTAGCGCGTTGGCGATCTCCGCCGCGTAGGTCAGCACTTCAGTCAATGTCTGCGCCTTGTACACAGAGCCGGTGCGATGACGCGCCTGCACGATCCGCACAATCTCTTTCGCCGCATCGGGGACTTCGTTCATCGTCCTCATCGAAAAGTAAATCTGATTGACGTTCTCGGTTCCAGTGAAAAAACGCGCCACTGAATACGGAATCAGAATTGTTTGGTCGGCAATTTCCGACTGGCCCATGTCGTCGACGCTCTCCTTAAACACGCCGATGATCGTGAACGGAATTCCATAGATCTCAAACGTCTGTCCAACCGCCGCATTGATGCTCCCAAACCGCTCCCTCGCAAACGGCTCCGTCACAACGGCGCAATTCTGGTGCGACGAATCATCAATCTCATCGAGGAACCGGCCGTAAGGCACCAGCAGGTTCCGAATGTTCCTATATTCCGGGCTGACACCAAGCACCAGCGTGTCCTTCACCACGCCTCCGCCAAAACTGATGCGCGTGTGCATTTCAAGAATCGGAGACGAGTAAATAACCCCCGGCAACTGGGCGCGAACCACCTTCTCGTCGTCGCGCGTCAAATAGTCGTTGTACAGCACGCGCTCGGCGCCCGTCGCTCCACCGCCCGAATACTCCAATTCGACGGAGTTGGTTCCGATCTTCTGCAGGGTCTCGAGCACATATTGCTTCCCCTTCATGCCGATCGTCACCACCAGGATCACCGAAGCCGTGCCAATCACCATTCCCAGGGCCGTCAAGGCAAAGCGAAGCTTCGAAGCCCGAAAGCTGTCCACCGCCAACTTGAGGATCTCGCTCATCAGCATGGTCCGCCGTGCGCTCAAGAGCGTCTGCTGAAAGGCAACTTGCCGGGATTGTTCGACAACATTCATTTAGGTTTCTACTTAAGAAGATGCACGAAGATGCCGCACGGCTCCTGCAATTCTCTTAGACTCCCCAACGGCCATCGTTAGGAGCTAATTCCCATCATATTTCTCCAGCCACTTCAATTCCTCGCGCAGCTTGATGTAGCCATGCCACGGATTCTTGTCGAGACCATGCCCTTCGCCTGGAAAAACAAGGAAAGTGTGCGGTACACCCAGCTCCTGCAGTGCCCGCTCAATCGTAACCCCCTCCAGATAGCTCACTCGGACATCCGCTCCGCCTTGCACCAGGTGCACCGGCGTTTTCACCTTGTCGAACTGAAAGAGCGCCGCTTCCGTTTGATAGAGCTCCGGATTCTGCCACGGTTGCCCCCCCAGGTACCATGCGTCATCCCAGGTCTCGTCATCATTGCCCCAGTTTGCCGCGTGCTCTACCGCGCCCGCCCCGGTGACCGCAGACCTGAATCGCGTGCTCTGTGTAATAAGCCAGTTGGTCATGTAGCCGCCGTAACTGTACCCGCCAATCGCAAGGTGGTTCGGGTCCGCATAGCCGTCCTTCACTAGCGCGTCCACTCCCGTCAGGATGTCGCGGCCCGGTTTGGAAACAAGGTGCGGCTCAATCTCCAGCATGAAGTCGTCCCCATATCCCGAAGAGCCACGATAGTTGGGGCGAAATACGAGCCAGCCCCGGTCGGCCGCCAGCGTTGCCCAGTCGTACCAGTCCGCTCCAAAACGATCGCCATCGGCGTCCGCGGGGCCGCCATGAATCAACGTGAGCATCCGCAAATGTCGCGCGTCATTCTTCCCCGGCGGAAAGATCAACACGCCCTCAATCGACCGGCCGTCATCGGACTTCCATGTATACGGCTGCCACTCCGGCTGGGCGCGCTCGCCGAAAATTGCATTGAAGCCGGTCAGAGCCTTCAGCCGATCAGGATGCAGCGGGTCCGCGGCCAGATAGACCTGCGTGGGTTCGTGGATGCCGGAGTGTCGCACGAGGATCGTGGTCGCATTGTCGGCAGAATCCAATCCCGCGTAGGTCCCCGCTCGACCTGGAAGTTTCGTCGCCTTGCCTCCTTCAATGAGATAGAGCTGGGTCTCGGTGCCTTTCAGGCCCAAAGCAACTTCGCGCCCGTCCTGCAGCAGGGCGAACTGGTCGAACGATCCATCAAAGCCGGCGCCAAGCCGTTCCACTTTGCCCGTCTCTCCATCGACACGATAGAGCCGCCCTTGTACATCGCGATAGTTGCCTTCCAGAGAACCTGCCGCGGCCGGAACCATAAAATGCAGCCACCGGCTATCAGAGGCCCATCGAAGCCCCGACTCGAGCGCCTGGTTGTGCGTCAGCTGCCGCGCCTGTCCCCCCGCCGAAGACACTTGAAAGATCTCGTAATCCGCGGGATTCTCGGTGCGCCGATGAATCGGCCCCGTGAGAAATGCGAGCATTTTTCCATTCGGCGAAGGCGCAATTTCGTCGATCGCCAGGGCGCTCTTGGTGATGGTCTCCGCACCCGTGGGCAACAAAGGTGTAGGAATCGTGTCTGCTCTGCCCTTGGCCGCCTTGGCAGCAACTGAGCCGTTGGGCAGTGGCGTGGCAAGTGCGTTCGCCATGGCCGGTGCAACCGCCACCTTCAGCAAAAGGTCCCCGCGGTTCTGCTCGCGCCACCGAATCACATCCTGCCATTCCTCCTCGCGCGCCTGCGCCTCATCGTGATCCACCGGCTCCTGCACAGAAAAATAAAGCGACGCGCCATCCTTCGACCACGCAAACGCGTGCGCTTCCAATTTCTCGCTATAGAGCGGCAATGGCTCACCCCCTGCCGCCGAAATGATCCAGATGCGCTTGGGCTTGCCCGGATCACCCGGGCTCTCAGGATCTGCCGACGCATCATCACCAAGAATCGCGCGATCGGAGAGAAATGCGATCCACTTCCCGTCAGGACTCCATTCGGCTTCCTCTTCTCCTGCCGAATGCGTCAGCGGTCGAAGCCCCGCTTGTGCCGTCCAAAGCCAAAGATCGTGGCGATAGACACTGTTCTTCCAGTCCGGCGTGTCCGTCGCGATCACAGCAGAAGACCCGTCCGGCGAAATCTTCGCCTCCGAAATGTCCGTCGTATTGAGATACTCGTCGAGCGTAATCGTGGGCTTGACCGACTGAGCAGAAGAGAGGACAGGAAAGAATGCCGCAAGGGCAGCCAGGGAAGGCCAGAAAAGCGAAAAGTGCATAAATGAAATATACCTGCGCACCGCGGGCCAACAGCCGGCCCCGCCAAAGCAAGTCGACCTAAGTCGCGAATTTTCTCTCCGTCGGCTCAACCCCGGCGTCCACCTGCGAAAATCATTGGCATCATGATTCGACTCGATGCCCACCAGCACTTCTGGCATTACAGCCCCATCGAATATGAATGGATCAGCGACCAAATGGACGTGTTGCAACGCGACTTTTTGCCCCGGGATTTGCAGCCCTTGCTGAAGCAGAACCATCTCGACGGCTCCATTGCCGTGCAAGCACGCCAGCACCCGGCCGAGACCCGTTGGCTCCTCAATCTCGCCGAACAAAATAAATTCATCCGAGGCGTGGTGGGCTGGGTGGATCTCTGCGCGCCGAATCTGCACACGGAGCTCGATCTGCTTGCAAAACGAAAGAAGCTGGTGGGCGTGCGCCACGTGCTCCAGGATGAGCCGGACGATCAATTCATGTTGCGCCCTGAGTTTCTTCGCGGCATTTCGGAGCTCGCCGCTTTCGGTCTTGTCTACGACTTGCTCCTCCATCCGCGTCACCTGCCGATCGCCGTGCAACTCGTCCGCGAATTCCCTCAGCAGGCCTTTGTGCTCGACCACCTTGCCAAGCCCCCCATCGCATCCGGTCAACGCGAGCCATGGAAGCGCGACCTCAAGGAACTGGCACAATTTCCCAACGTCTATTGCAAGCTTTCAGGAATGGTGACGGAGGCGAAATGGAAGCAATGGAGGCCGGACGAATTCACTCCATATCTCGACGCAGTTTTCGAGGCATTCGGCGCCTCGCGCTTGATGATCGGATCCGACTGGCCTGTCTGCACCCTCTCTTCCAGCTACTCCGAAACCATCGGCATCGTGCTCAACTACACGGCCCAACTCTCCGCGGATCAGCGCGACGCAGTGCTCGGCGGAAACTGCGCGAAGGTCTACGACATCGCTTTTTCATGACGGAGCCGCTCGACCATTGCCCCGGAAAGTCTGCAATTGCGATAGGAGCGGAGCGAGGAAAAATGCAAATCCGAGACGCTGTTGAGGTAGATTTTGAACAAATCACCGCAATTTACAACGAAGTCCTCACCCACTCCACCGCAATCTACAACGATCGCCCCTTCACAATCGAGGAACGGCTGACGTGGTGGCGTAGTCGGCAGGATCAAGCCTACCCCGTCCTCGTCGCAGCAGACGACAATCACATCGCGGGCTTCGCAACCTTTGGCGACTTCCGCTCCTGGCCCGGTTACCGTTTTACTGTCGAAGGGACTGTTCATATCCACGCGGAAGCGCGCAGTCGCGGCGTCGGCACCGCGCTTCTAAAAGAAATCGTTGAACGTGCGCGAGCTCTGGGCAAACACACCATGATCGCCGGAGTCGACTCTGAAAACGCCGCTTCGCTTCGCTTTCTGGAGCGATTCGGATTCGAGCGCGTTGCGCATCTGCGAGAAGTCGGCTTCAAATTCGATCGTTATCTCGACCTCGTCTTTCTGCAATACTGGCTCTCTCCTCCCATGAAGACCCGCAACTGATCCGCAGAGGGGCCAGTCAGGCCCGATCATCAAGCGCGAGGTGCTGAATGCCTCATCAACGCGACGCGGTGTTCGGCGAAAATTGCGCACGCGGTTACGGCATCGCTCTCCCCCAATGCGCGGCCGAACCATCGCCTTCGAAAGCAACCTGCAATGTCCCTCCACCCACTCACCGCCCCAACGCACGCCCCAATCTCGATTGGCTGATCAGCGATGCGAACCAGGGCCGCGAGGTGTAGATAAGCGTCACTAGAAATTGCTCGTGCGGCATGCCCGCCGTAAACGCGCGTGCGTAAATGACGCAGGTAATAAGGCGAAGAGACATAAATGAACACGGATTGTCATTCTCCGGGGGGCTTGACCAAATCTCCCCGCACCGATGCGATCCGATCCTCCCCCTTCAAGTTCCGCTCCGCATCGCCGATGACAAAAGTGTCTGGCGGCACCCAGCAAGCGCAGCCGAAGCTCGCATCGAGCTTCCCTGAATTGAGAGCGCGGGTCTCTGGGCGTGAGAGGAGCCTTTGAATGTCTGTGATTCGCAATATCCCAATTGCGCGAAAATTCACTTTCGCGTTCGGCCTGGTCTGCGCGTTTTGTATCGGATTGGGGGCCTATACATTCTCAACACTCCGCGACATCTCTTTCAAGAACTCGAGTGTGAGCGAAAATACCATTCCATCCATCATCCGATTGACTGAAATGCGGGGAGCGCTAAACACCTTGCGACGCGAGGATCTCGACCTGCTGCTTTGCCAGAATGCAACCTGCAAACAGCAACACCTCGCGAACCGGCTGAAGGCGCTCGAAAGCTTTCAGAGCGCCGGTAAGACTTTGGCGCCGCTGCTCGATCCGGGAGAGGAAAGCGATCTGTTTCAAAAATCTCAAACCTCGTTCTCTCAGTATCGAGAATTGAGCGATCGGGCCGGCACCGCTTTCGCACAAGGCCGCACAGGCGACGCCTTGGACATGATCGGTTCGGACTCGGCCGCAGCATTGTTCGATACAACTTTGAACAACTCCGAAGCTCTCCTCGATTTCAATTTCAACGAAGCGACCGTTGACGCTCAATCCTCTTCCCATGCCAGTAGTCGCGCCACCTGGGTCAATCTCGTTGTCTCTGCTGCGATCGTAATTCTCTGTGCCCTGATTGGGGTGATCCTTACCCGCTTGATTGCACCGCGCCTCTCGGTAGCGAACGACGCGGTTCAGCGCCTGGCCGACAAGGATCTCTCGTCTCATGTGGTCGTCACCGGAACCGACGAAATCGGCCAGCTGGGCACAGCACTGAACACCTGCATCACATCCCTCCGCGAAGTCGTGCAATCGGTGACGGAAGGGGCACAGACTCTTTCGGCCGCCACCACCCAGATCAGCACCCGAGCCGTTCAAACAGCGGGGAACGCCAACACCCAGTCAAGCAAAACCAACCAGATCGCCGCCGCCGCACAGGAGATGACTGCCACCATCGGCGAAATCAGCCACAACGCAGAAAGCGCCGCCAACTCCAGCCGCGTCTCCGCAGAGACCGCCGAACAGGGCGGCTCCGTCATGCAGGCTGCGGCCGCCACCATGGAAAAAATCGCCGCCGCCACGGGAATCGTCTCTGAGAAGATGTCCTCGCTGGCACAGCGGTCCGAAGAAATCGGCAAAGTCGTCAGCGTCATTCAGGAGATCAGCGAGCAAACCAACTTGCTGGCCCTGAACGCCGCCATCGAGGCCGCCCGCGCCGGCGAGCATGGCCGCGGATTCGCCGTGGTTGCTGGCGAAGTTCGACGCCTCGCCGAACGAACCAAGGGAGCCACCGAAGAAATCGCCGGCACCATCCGCAGCATCCAGGAAGAGACCCGCGCCACCCTCGATGTCATGCGCGAAAGTCACTCCGCCGTGCAGACCGGCATGAGCGAAACAGCCCGCGCCCGCAAAAGTCTCGAGGCCATCATTCATTCGTCCAAGGAAGTCGAGCACCAGATCGAACTCATCGCCACTGCCGCCACCGAACAGACCTCCGCCTCGGGAGAAATTTCCGAGTCCGCCGGTCATATCTCGCAACTGTCCACCGAAAACGCGCAGGGCGCCGAAGAAGCAGTCGAGGCCCTCAAGAATCTCGCTTCCCTGGCCAATGATCTCGACGGCATGATCGGCCAGTTCAAGCTCGAGAACACCCGGCAATCCGGGGCAACGATCCAACGTCCGTCGAGGCCTTCGATGAGTTCCGCAGCTCGTTCTGTGCCTGCATAATCCACCTGTTCCTCGCGGTTTTTCTCCATGAGCACCGGCGCCTCTCATAGAGCGCCGGTGCTCTTCACTGTAAAGTCTGTCCTCCCCGATTCCTCCCCTGCGTCTCCCGCTTCCAAATTCACCCGGCGCTGCTATTCGCGCCGCACCGCGTTATGGTAGCCTCCGGTTGAGGGCCGCGTCGCCGGAATGCGCGTACCACCCGCCAAAGTCGTGTCTGCATTCAATCACCGGGAGACAATTGCATGAGCGCCGTGAAGTATGACCTCGCCGTCATTGGCTCCGGGCCGTCAGGCCAGCGTGCCGCCGTGGCCGCCTCCAAAATGAAAAAGCGCGTGGCCGTGATCGAAGCCCGCTCCGTTGTCGGCGGTGTCTGCATCAATACCGGCACCATTCCGTCCAAAACCATGCGCGAAGCCGTGCTTCACCTTTCCGGCTACAACTACCGCTCGGTCTACGGCATGAATTACCGCGTGAAGGAAAAGATCACCATGGCCGATCTTGCCTTCCGCGTCCAGGCAGTCGTGAAGACCGAAGTGGACGTAACCGAAGCGCAGCTCTCGCGCAATGGCATCGACGTTGTGCATGGCATCGCGCACTTCGTCGATCCCCATCAGTTGCGCGTAGAGGGTCTGCAAGGCGATACCACTCTCGACACCGAACGCATCATCATCGCCGTCGGGACCAAGCCGGCCTCGTCCTCCAAGGTCCCGATCAACGGCCGCACCATCGTCAACAGCGATCAAATCCTCGACCTGCCTACCTTGCCCCGTACCCTTATCGTCGTAGGTGGCGGCGTGATTGGCGTCGAATATGCCTGCATGTTCTCCATTCTCGGCGTCCGCGTGACGATCATCGAAAAACGCAACAAGCTGCTCGAGTTTGCCGACCAGGAGATCGTCGAGTCTCTCAGTTACCACCTCCGCGACAGCCGCGTCACCATGCGCTTGGGCGAAGAAGTGGAAAGCGTGGAAGAGCTGGCCGATGGAACCGTGGTCGCCAATCTGCAAAGCAAAAAGAAAGTCTCCGGCGATGCGTTGCTTTACGCCATCGGCCGCCAGGGAGCCATCGAGGACCTGAACCTTGCCGCCGCCGGCCTCGAGGCCGACAATCGCGGCCGCATCCCCGTCGACGAACACTATCAGACCAAGGTCGAGCATATTTACGCGGTCGGCGACGTGGTCGGCTTTCCCTCTCTGGCCTCAGTCTCCATGGAGCAGGGACGCATCGCCGCAGCTGCCGCATTCAATGACCACGCCACCTCCTCGAACCCCAGCTTCTACCCCTATGGGATCTACACCATCCCCGAAATCAGCTTCATCGGCAAGACCGAAGAGCAACTCACCGACGAGGACGTGCCTTACGAGGTCGGCATGGCCTACTATCGCGAGGTCGCGCGCGGACAGATCCGGGGAGACACAGCGGGCAGACTCAAGCTCATCTTTCACCGGGATACCCGCAAGATACTTGGGGTGCACATTATCGGCGAAGGAGCCAGCGAGTTGGTCCACATCGGTCAGGCGGTCATGACTCTGGACGGCACCTTAGACTACTTCATCCAAACCGTCTTTAACTATCCCACCCTCGCCGAATGCTATAAAGTTGCGGCATTCAACGGCCTGGGCCGCTTGCTCCGCTATCAGGCAGAATAAAAGGAGTCTCCATGACGACCGCGATCGGCGTGGTAATGACCGAGCACATCGTGGCAGGCGCGCTTGAAGATCAGCGGCTGTCCGGCGAAACCCTCCGCTTTCCAACGGAATCCGACGAGTTCGACGCCCTTATTTCGCTTCCCGGCGGGGAACTCGTCGAGGTGGTCGCCGGATTGATCGCAACTCTGGCCGCGAAGACCAAGAACAAAATGGATGCGATCGGAGTCGCCGTCCCTGGCGTCATCCGCCATGGAGTCGTAGAAGACTCGCCGAATCTCGCCCAGATCAAAGGCATGCGCCTCGCCGACGAACTGACGCGTGTCCTCAGCGGCAAGGGAATCACGTCCCCCGTCTATATCGCCAACGATGCCGACGCCATCGCCGCAGGCGTTGCAGCCACGCGCGGACAATTGAATAAGCTCACCCGGGTCTGGACCATTGGAAATGGCATTGGCTATGGCCGCTGGCCCTATGTCGAAGGCGTCTGGGAGGGCGGACACGTCACCGTTACGCTTGACCCAAAGGAAAGATATTGCGGCTGCGGTGGTGTTGGGCACCTGGAAGGCATCATGGGTTACCGCGCCATGCGTATGCGCTTCCTGGATCTCGAACCGGAAGAAGTTTTTGCGCAGGCCAGGCAGGGCGATACCCGCTGCCGTGATTTTGTTGACCTTTGGCACCGCGCACTTGCCGCGGCTACCGCTTCGTTCATCCACTTGGCAGGACCAGGCCGCTTCTACTTCACCGGTCACCACGTCGGATTTCTCGATCTGCAGGTGCTCCGCGCCCATCTCGAAACCATGGTCAAGATGAGTCCGCTCCTCAGTTTTTCGCTCCAGATCCTCCCTCCCGACGACGAAACTGCCCTCATTGGTGCCGGCGTGAGCGCCGTCCGCGCTCTCAGCTGGTAAGCTCGCGAAGAAAAGGCGCGGCATAAGCCGCGCCCAAAGTGAAGCAAAATCTACATCAGCGCTCAGCACCGCCGCTGGTACGTCCGCGAGAGCCTGTCGTGCCAACTCAAACGATCCTCATCGAAAATCGACCACGCCATGCCCAGTCCCACCGGTAACAGCGACACCAGCATCGCTCCCAGCCGGTCGCGTACTTGCAAACGCGTGGGCTGCTCGTCGTCAAACGTGCACAGCGCGATGCGCGCGTACATCATTCCCGGCGTTGCCATCGCGGTCAGCAAAAAGAACGCGTGATAAAACACGACGACCAGCAGAAGCGCAAAACCGGCGCTCATCTCGGCCGTCTTCATCGCGGGCGGATGCAGCATGTGTCCCGCAATGCCCAACCCTCCTGCGCACACCATGCCGACAATGAGTGCGAAATCGATCGTTGCCGCCATCATGCGCAATCCCAAAGGCGCCAGGTCAATCCTCGTTCCGCAGGTGGACGGAGGCTCGCGATGATATTCCTTCGCTTCCTCGGGCTCCACCTCTAACTCAATGCTCGACCATTCCGGGCCGCTCCACGAGGGCGCCGGAACCGCTGTCTCCGTGGCCATCGAAACAACTGGTTCAACCGAGATCGAACTCGGGTCCACTTCGAAGATGCTGAGCTGACCAAACGCGTCTTCAGCCTCGTTCGGCACAGCTTCTGCCAGGCGCGGCCGGATGCGCCGCGTGGCCACCAACTCGCGGGGAAACTGAATCAGGTTGGCATGAATGGGCTGTTCCGGCTCGACCCACTCTGTCAGACCCTCCTCGACAAACTCATAAGGGGCCACCGCAGACCCGCCCTGCTCCTCTTCTACCCCATGCGAATACATCGCCGTCGATTCCGAAACAGACGGCTTCTCCAGCTCCCAACGAACCTTCACGGAGGGACTGGCCGCCGCTGCAGACACCGGCGCCTCGGTCACGAACCCCCGCTCCGCCGAGGTCTCATCCTCGAAAGAAAAATCTTCTTCGGCACTCCGTTCCAGGTTGTCCAAAGCGACTTGTGCCAACGCTTGGGCTTCCAGTGCCGCGCGTGTCGCGACTTCCGCGTTCCGCAACGCCGCACGGGCTTCCGCCGCCTGCATCTCGCCATAGCTCGGAGCTTTCGAAAAACGAGCGGCCACGCGTGCCGCCGCCTGCGCCGCGCGATCGCTCACACCGCTTCTTTCATCGTGCGAGGAATCCTCCTCCACAACGGAAAGCCCCTTGCGGCTCTTGTGCGCCTCGAGACGCCGATTCACTTCCTGTTTCCACGATGGCTTCGGGGCAGGCTGGCTTACCAGGGTGCTCAATTTCCAGTTTCCCTTCTGACGTGCTTCTGGGGTTCATAGCGATACCCCGAATCACTGTTCAGGTCCGCGATCCAGGCCAGGCCAGTCTGCCGCAGACGTTGCGCTCGAATCGAGCAAGAAAAATTCCTGAGATGATTCTCACGTTCCGGCCGGAAGCTCAGCTTTTCGTTTTGTTTCGGGGTCTTCTCTGCTGCCGGAACTACCCTGCATGCGTCCCATCGAACGTGACCCGCATTTGCTATGCTGGCCTAGGTCCCAGGATGCATCCTCGCAATTTCGTGTTTATCACGCTACTGGCCCTCTGTCATCCGCAACTTCGCGGGCAGATATTGACCAATGCGTTACCCCCCGACAAACAACAATCTCTGGGATCAGCCAACCCTGCCTCGGAAGCGAAAAACCAGTCCCTGCCGGACGACCCCAGCCAGGAAATTCTGCCTGTCGCACAGCCTGAACCAAACGCTCCCAGCGGCGTGCCCGTACGGTGGGAGGCCGAAAACCAGACCCGCATCGGCGACACGTGGACGCTGTCAGAACAGGTCGTCGTTCATTACCGCGATTATATTCTCCGCGCGGACAAAGTCGTCTATCACCAGTCCACTGCGGAGCTGGAAGCGGACGGCAACCTCCACCTGACGGGCGGTCCGCAAGACGTCGACATCCAGGCCTCCCGCGGCGATATGCATTTGGATATGCACACCGCCCGCTTCTTCGATGTCACAGGCTCCATCGGCGTCCGCAGAACCGGCAGCGCGCTCGTCTATTCCACCACCAATCCATTTCTCTTCTCCGGAAGAGTGCTGTTGCAAACCGGCGAAGGCAGCTACCGCATCGTAGACGGAAAAATGACCAACTGCCGATTGCCCCATCCCGACTGGCAATTGATTTCACGCGCAATCAAGATGAAAAACGACGAGGCCTCCACTGCCAATACGTTTTTCAAGCTATTCGGCGTCCCCATCTTCTATTTGCCTTACCTCCGCCATCCCGTAACCGAGACCGGCCGGGAAAGCGGCCTGTTGATTCCAGTCGTCAGCAACGGCTCGTCCATTCGCGGCTACACGTTCGGAGAGCAGGTCTACCTCGTCATCAACCGCAGCACCGACATGGTGATCGGGTCCGAATATTTTTCCAAGCGCGGCTTCGCTCCCAACGGAGATTTTCGCTACAAGGGTGCAGGCTTGGATCATTTGACCGTTCGCTGGAACGCGCTTCTCGATCGCGGCATTGCGGCCACTCCACCGGCAACGGGTCTCGTCAATCAGGGCGGCGTGGATATTGCCGCCGTGGGACGCCGGGATTTCTCTTCGCAGACCCGTCTCGCCGGCAACGTCGAGTATTTGTCGAGCTATGTCTACCGGCTCGTCTTTGATGACAACTACACCCAGGCCGTCAACTCCGAGGTGCTCAGCACGCTGGCCCTCACCCACGAATTCAACGGTTATGTTCCTTCCGGCTACTTTGGCCGCCTGCAGACCTTTGCCAGCACAACCTCAGGGGACGAAGCAAGAATCCTCCATCTGCCGACTTTGCGCTTCGATACTCTCGACAGGCCTCTCTTCGATTCGCCGCTCACATGGGGCATGGCCTCTTCGATGAGCCACCTGAGCCGTTCAGAACCCAACTTCCATGCGTATAACCTGGGCCGGCTTGACCTTTACCCTCATCTTTCATTGCCGATCGTCGCCGCAGGATGGAGTGTCGTGCCCGAGGTGGCCTTGCGCGAAACTTTCTATTCCGGCAGCGAAAACCCTGACCTGACCGGCATCAACGGGGGCACCCCCACGGTCAGCCACGATCCGCTCAACCGCCACGATCTCGAGGCCTCCCTCGATCTCAGGCCTCCTGCGCTCGAACGCAACTTTACGCTCCACGGCTGGAATCGCGTCCTGCGCCATGTCATCGAGCCCGAGTTCACCTATCGCTTTGTGGGTGGCATCGGCGCCGATGCGCGCCGCGTTCTGCTGGTCGACTCGACTGACCTCGCCACCGACACCGACGAGGTGGGATACTCCTTGACCCAGCGCTTCTACTTGCATCCCCTGCACCAGGAACCATGCTCCGACGTCGACGCGACGCCGGGCAACTGCCCCAAGCCGGCACGCGAGTGGGCCAGTTGGCAGATCGCGCAGAAGTTCTTCCTCGATCCAAATTTTGGCGGCGCCATCATCCCCGGCCGCCGCAACGTCTTCGACTCCACACTCGACCTGAGCGGCGTCGCTTTTCTCACCAATCCGCGCAACCTGTCCCCCGTCATCTCGCGCCTGCGCTTCGAGGCCATCGATAATCTGCGCATCGAGTGGGACATGGATTACGACACCAAAGCCGGCCGCTTGGGCGCGGACAATCTCTACGCCGGCTACAGTTGGGGCCGGACAACCGTCGGCCTCGGTCACGCCCTGCTAAACGCCGTCGACGAGCAAGGCAGCGCAGCAACGACCATCCAAAGCCAGCAGCTCCAGCCATACATCCAATTCGGCAAGCCCAATGGATCCGGCTTCAACCTCGCCGCCAACGGCGGCTATGACTTTGTTCATGGGGCACTCCAATATGGAGGAGTCCAGGCGATCTACAATTGGGGCTGCTGCGGCCTGACTCTCGGATACCGCCGTTTTGAGCTGGGTTCCGTGGGCTCGGTCAGCCGCGACGAAACGGAGTGGCTCTATAGTTTTACGCTCGCCAACTTTGGGTCGGTCGGCGATATTCGGCACTCCAGCAGCGTCTTTCGCGACCCCAATCTCCCCCCACTGTATTGATTCCCCGAAAATTTGCTCGCTTTTTCGCCCGTCCTGCGTCGATTCGGACGCGCTTTCTAGCCCGACGTATGCACGGGACCGCGAGCACTGTCTGGTTTATCCTTTTCATAGAGGACTTACATTTGTCGCGTTTTCGACTTCTGATCGGCCTGTTCGCATTGGGCCTCGCTCTTGGCTGCAAGGCGCAGCCCGCGGATCAAACCACTCCGGACGCTGCCATCAACCGGCACATCGAAGTCCT
Source organism: uncultured Acidobacteriaceae bacterium (assembly GCA_963798035.1). Classification (GTDB taxonomy): domain Bacteria; phylum Acidobacteriota; class Terriglobia; order Terriglobales; family Acidobacteriaceae; genus Telmatobacter. Next base: position 113,555 of record CAWCRW010000005.1, read on the forward strand.
GGTTCGGACTCAATTCAACGTGCCGCAGGACTATACGGTGACCATTGGCGCACGCCAGCCAAGCCAGATCCCCGGCTATGAAACGCTGCCCGTGACCTTCTCGCGCGGAGCAAAGACAACTCCCTATGACTTCCTGATCTCGACCGATGGCAAAACCCTGGCACGCTTGGAAAAGTTTGATCTCGATAAAGATCCCGCATTCACGATCGACACCGCGGGCCGGCCGGTTCGAGGGAACCCCAATGCAAAGGTCACCGTGGTCAACTTCGACGACTTGGAATGCCCCTATTGTGCCCGCATGCACCAGTCGCTCTTTCCCTCCACACTCGATCACTACAAAGATAAGGTTCGCTTTGTTTACAAGGATTACCCGCTCTACGAAATGCACCCTTGGGCAATCCATGCTGCAGTCGACGCAAACTGCCTGGCCGCGCAAAGCGGCGAAGTCTATTGGACGTATGTCGATTACTTGCACGCCCATGGGCAGGAAGTTACGGGAGAGGACCGGGACCCCGCCAAGAGCTTCGCGGCGCTCGATCGCATTGCCCGTCAGGAAGCCACATTGGCCAAGCTCGACACCACAAAGCTCGATGCCTGCCTCGCCAAACAGGACGAAACGCAGGTCCGTGCATCGATGAGAGAAGGGGATAAGCTAAATCTCGACTCAACCCCTTCCCTTTTTGTGGATGGCGAACGAATCGTCGGCGCTATTCCCGAAGACCAGGTCTGGATGGTCATTGATCGAGCCCTGCGGGCCGCCGGAGAAGAGCCTCCCGCCACCCAAGCTGCTCCGCCTGCAACCCCCAAGGGTGCGGGCAAATAACCGAATTCGACTCAACCCGCCGAAGTGTGGCGCCTCGTACATGAGCTTTCCCGACGCATCGTAAGTACTGCAGGATCCGCGCAAATCTATCGCAGTCAGGCCGCGGGGATTTATCCTGTAATGCCGGGAGCTTTTATGGCTCCTTAGGAGATGTCAGGTTGCAAGTCGAAACTCGATTCCTTCAGCCCAGGTCTGCTCTTCCAATTCTCGCCTGCGGCCTCCTCTTGGCCGCGTTGGCCGGTTGCCACAAGCCTCCGTCTCCCGATGTCATGGCCACCGTAAATGGCAAAGACATCATGCGCGCCGACGTCGAGAAATACTACAAAGCGAGCCTGGGTGAGAATCCCCAGGATCCGAGCAGCGAGCAGGCCCGCATCGTACGGCTGAATATCCTTCACCAGCTGATCGAAGACGAGATTCTTCAGCAGCGCGCCGCCAAGCTGAATCTGGCAGCTTCCGATGAAGATGTGAATGCCAAGCTCACCGAAATGAAGGCGCCCTACACGCAAGAGGAGTTTGACAAGCAACTTAAACAGCGCAACATCACGCTCGATGATCTGAAACGCGACCTGCTTCGATCGCTGACCAAAGAAAAGCTGCTCAACAAAGAGATCGAATCGAAAATCAACATCACCGACGCGGACATCAGCAGTTATTACTTGGCCCACAAGGCTGAGTTCAACCTCATCGAGCCTCAATATCACCTTTCGCAGATCGTGGCCAGCGCCGTACCCATGCAGGAGTCCGCGAATCTGCAGAGCAACAAGGCGCCGAACGACGCGGATGCAAAGAAGAAGATCGAAGCGCTTTATAACCGTCTTCGCAGCGGAGAAGATTTCGGCGCTGTCGCAATCCAGTTCTCAGACAATGCCAACAATGCCTCCAATGGCGGCGACATGGGCTTTGTCTACGAATCAGCGCTGCGCAGTGAACCCGAAGCCTTCAATTCCATCGGCAAGCTCAAGCCCGGCGAAATCACCGAACCGATTCCCATCTATGACAATGGTGGCCCCGGCCACCGCATCATGGGCTATGCAGTTTACAAGCTCCTATCGCGCGAACCGGCCGGGCAACGCGAAATGAATGATCCCCGCGTGCAGCAGACGATCCGCCAATACCTGCGTGAGAGTCATGCCCAGCTGCTCAAGAATGCCTATTTCGAAATGCTCCACGATCAGGCCACAGTACGCAACTACTACGCGGAGCAGATCCTGAAGAACGGCGGACAATAGCCCCTATCCGATGGGTCCTCCGATGGCCCCACCGATGGCTTCACGGAGCGGTTGCCCGCAAGCCGCCCAGCTCCTCCGGAACTCCATCTTCTACAACGCGCAGCAGCACAGTGCGCCGCAACCGTTCTTGAATCGGCGCAGGTTGCTCCCTAATCGGCGCAGGTCGCCTCTTCGGAATCGAGCCGCAGTACTTTTTGCATGATCGGTTCTTCCGCTTCGAAAAGATTGAGAACACAAACAGAACGGCCTCCGTCTTGAACGGAGGCCGTTGATTTCTTCCCGATCGATTCACGCTTACTTCAGGTTGCCGCTTGAATCCATCGTGATACCGCCAGGGCCCTTGTCCTTCTTCTCTTCGTTAGCCTTGCGCGTGCCCATGGCCTTTGTCCGTCCACTCTTCGGCCTGCGCCAGATCTTCTTTCACCGCTGGAGCATTGCCGAAATCCACGTCTGCCTTGCGGCGGTAGATCAGGTTCAGATACGCCATGGCGTCGTCATAATTGGCGCGATTCGCTACCGCCTGATTGAGATACTGCAGCGCCTTCGTCGACCAGCGGCGCGTTTTCTTCCTTGACTGTATCCATCACCTTTTTCGGCGCCTTGGTGTTGCCTTCGCCGTCGTCATTAATCCCCGCAGGCACAAGCGCTTTCAGCATATTCTCGTGAGCCTGGGTCCAGTCGATGACGCCGACAGTGTAGGCGGCTTCAGGATCCTTCGGGATCGACTGCCAGAACCTTCTTCTGCCAGGTCTTGGCATCGTCCATTTTCTTGATGTTGAAATAAATGCCCGCGATCTGCTTCAGGCTGTTCACATCGTTCGGATCTTTTGCCAGAACTTCCTGGAAGATGCTGATGGCCTGGTCGCGCAGTCTTCAGATTTTCAGGCGTAGTCCAGTCCGGGAACAACGTTCTGTGCAAGCGCAGTGGCCAGATAGCTCTTGGCCATGGGCAGGGTGGGATCAAGCTCGGTGGCCTTCTGAAAGTGCCCGATCGCCTCCTCGTATTGACCGCTCTTGTACGCATCGACTCCCTTGTTCAATTGATCGCGGGCTGCCAGGCGATTGCACCGCTCATGGAAAGCACCATGCCGGCCAAAGCAACCGCGAGCGCCGAAATTCGTGCGGGTCCATTCATGTTCTTATCCTTCTCCTTCAGGACGTGCCTATCACGATGCGCGCCTGGAATTACTAAACTTCCGGCCGTGGCCGTGCTTCCGAAAACCAGGATGGTGAAAATTGTACTCCTCAATCTTGGCCGGACTTTCTGCAGCTTTGAATCTCCGCGCGCTCCCCCTAAGTCATAAAGCATCGCGCTTTTCCCGCATCCAACGCTCAAGTCAATGAACGTCCTTTATCGGCACAACTTGCAGCTTGGCCGCCGCAGGCGACGATCCAAAGGTCGCATACCCTTTCGACGGCGTCTACTGGCCGGCCAGGATCTTCGGCGTCATCAGACCAATGTGATCCACGTTTGCCGCTTTGCCGATATCGATCACATCGGCGATGTAGCGAAAGTTCACATCGTCGTCGCCCTTGACGAACATGACGCGCTCGGCGCGATTGGCATAGATCTCGGTCAGCTTCGCCAGAAGATCGCGTGCTTGCAACGTCGGTCTCGTTGATCTTGTACGACGGGGCTGCACCGGGGCGATAGAGCACCTGAACCACGATGGTGCGGTCGTTCGGCTGCTGCTGCTTTTGGATTCTTGGGCGGCTGCGGCACCAGCGCGTCCAGGCCCTTGCGGCACCGGCACAATGACCATGAAGATGATCAGAAGCACCAGAAGAATATCGATCATGGGCGTGACATTGATCTCGCCCATTGCGCCGCCGCCGCCGCCAGTTGAAAATGCCATGGCTTCAAACTCCTCGATTCCTGCAAATCGTTAAAGAGACATTCGCCCGGACCGCGCCTTACTGCGCCGCCCGAGATGACCGCTTTCCTTCTTTTGCGTCAACAAGCCAACTTCATCGACGCCGGCTGTGCGCACATCGTCGATGGCGTCTTCAACCGCCTTGATACTGCGCGCGCGCATCGGCGCGAACAAAGATCGTCTTGCCGGGCTTGTCGGCCAGTTTGTCGCGGACCAGGCTGCCGAGCTCGCTTGGTTCAACCTTGTTCTGGCCCAGGAACACGCCGCCGTCGCGGGTAACCGCAACGACAATCGCGTCTTCTTTGTCGGCATCCGGCATCGCCGTGGCGATTATCCACCTTGGCCATATCGACCTGGACCTTGTTCTGCAGCATGGGAGTGATGACCATGAAGATGATGAGCAGCACCAGCATCACGTCCACCATCGGCGTGACGTTGATGTTGGAGTTGACCTTGCTTGCCTTCGTTGCGAACTGCAACTCCCATTGGATTGGGCTCCGTGCCTTTGAATTTTTTGCCGGATGCGATTCCGGCGTTTGACCGAATCGAGCGATGCCTGCGCGAATCTGAAACCGGCGGGCAGGAGAGAGTCGCTCCGCTCCTGCCCCCGGCAAGATTCTCGCTCGAGCCGAGCTCGCCGCGCTTAGCGCTTGTGGCTCTGCTTGATGAAGTAGTCGACCAGTTCGCTCGAGGAGTTATCCATCTCCACGTCGAACGCTTCGACACGGCCGGTGAAGTAGTTGAAGGCCATAACGGCGGGGATGGCCACCAGCAGGCCGAACGCCGTGGTCACCAGGGCTTCAGAAATACCGCCGGCGACTGCGCCGATACCCGAGGTCTTCTGCGTGGCGATCTGCTGGAAGGCGTTCAGAATGCCGACGACGGTGCCGAACAGTCCGACGAACGGAGCCGTCGAGCCGATGGTGGCCAGAACCGCAAGGCCTCTCTTCAGCTTGGCGTGAACGATGGCCTCGGCCCGCTCCAGCGCGCGGCCGCGAGCTCTCGATGGTGTCCTCGGTGGCCGCGCCGGCCGAAGCGCGGAACTCCTGCAGGCCGGCCGTCACAACTTCGGCCAGATGCGACTTCTTGTTGCGGTCGGCAATCTTGATGGCTTCTTCAAGCTTGCTGTCCTTCAGCGCGCCGGCAACCTTGGGCGCGAATTCGCGCGACTGCTTGCGGGCGGCTGAGAAGTACAGGTAACGGTCGATCATCACGGCCAGCGACCAGATCGACTCGATGAACAGGATGATGGCGACGGTGCGGGCCAACCATCCCATGTGTTCCCAAAGCCCCATGGGGCTGAAGCTGACAGTCTGCTCATCCTGAAAAAGAGCCAGGCTGTTGACCGTGTGCGAAGCGAAATGTGCGAGCTGAGCGAGAATCACTGAATCGTTCCTCCTAAGGAGTTTCTTGTGAACTGCGACTATCCGCCGCAGCGGGCGGTTGCTGGGAATGCGGCTCTTTCCGGATTCGCATTCAGGTCAAAAGCAAAGCCCTTTCTCAATCAGCGAGAAAGGGCCGGAGATTGCATTTCACCCACCCAAGGGTGAAGATCACGTTGACCGTGGTCTCCACTTCGACCGGCTCGTTGTTGAGCAGGTAAGGCCGGTAGCGCCATGTCCTTACTGCATCCAGGGCCGCCTGCTGCAACATCGCCGGTCCGCTGACAACTTGCAGATTCTCAATCGTTCCGGTCTTCGAGATGGTGGCCTGCAGAACCACTGTGCCGGAAACGCGCGCCGCCTTGGCAATGGGCGGATAAATCGGCTGCGTCTTCTGGATCAACATGCCCATGGCCACGCCGGCCGAGATGTTGACCTTCTTCGGCGGCGCGGCCTTGTACCTTCGGGCCGCGCCGCTGCCAAACATGCTGCCCATCACGCCGTTCGCGCTGCCGCCCAAGCCTTCCATGCCGGCGACGCCGAAGCTCGATGGCGGGGCTTCCTTCTCCGCGACCATGCTTGATGTTGTTCGGAATCTTTGTCGGAGCCACGAGCTGATTGTTCATCATCTCCGACTGCACATGCACAACGTGCACTTCAGGCGGTGGCGGTGGCGGAGGAGGCGGTGGCGGTGGCGGTGGCGCAGTCAAGAGCGTCTGCATCAGCGCCGTCGGCAGCGCTTCGGGATAGATCAGCGGAATCAGGATCAGCAGAACCAGAATCGCAGCCATTGATGATGCCTGTGACCATCATCCAGCGACTCGCTCTTGCTCTTGATCCTGCCTGCCGGATTCAAACGTGGAATCTTCAAACATGGCCAGCCTCGAATCGGGTGTTGGTTACTTCTATTTAGACACCGACGGAATTGAAAATGTTCCCGGTGTCCAATCGGTACCACAGAAGTGTGCTCCACCTATATCAGAACTACGCAACACTTGCAAAACATGCTCTAAAAATGGTGCAGTCTTCGCGCGCTCGTTTACGCGCGTGATCGTTTCGCCGCTGGCAAAACTGCGTTCTTTCCGCTCTTCGCGCGCCACTCCTGCCAGGCCACCAGCATCGGTGCGGCAACCGCGATCGAAGAATAGGTGCCGATCAGAATCCCCACCACCAGCGCAAATGAAAAACCCTTCAGAACCTGGCCGCCGAAAATAAACAGCGAAAGCACGGTCAGGAACGTCAGGCCCGAGGTCAGCACCGTCCGGCTCAGCGTCTGGTTGATGCTGCGATTCACCACATCGGGCAGCGCCTCGCGCCGGCTCAGGCGCAGGTTTTCGCGGATGCGGTCGAAGACCACGATGGTGTCGTTCATCGAGTAGCCAACCAGCGTCAGGATGGCCGCGATGACCGTCAGGCTGATCTCCTGGCCGGTCAGCGCAAAGGCGCCTACTGTGATCAGCGTGTCGTGGAAGCAGGCCACCACCGCGGCCACGCCATAGATCAACTGGAAGCGGAACCAGAGATAGACCAGCATGCCCAGCATCGAGTAAAGCGTGGCCAGGGTCGCCTGCTTCTCAAGTTGATGGCCCACCGTCGGGCCCACCACCTGCACGTTCACGCACCGTCGAATGGATTGTTGTAGTGGGCGTGAAGCGCATTCACGATCTGCTGCCGCCCCGTGTCGAGCGCGGCCTCGTTGGTCTGCTCCGGCAGGCTGATCAGCACATCGTTGCTTGATGCCGGTCACATCGATAGGTCTGAATGCTCGCGTCCTTAATGCCGGCTGCATCCATCGCCTGGCGGATCGCGTCGATGTCGGGCGGTTGCGTGAACTGCACCTGCACCTGCGTGCCGCCGCGAAAGTCCACGCCCAGCGGAACCGGGCTGCCGATATGCGCCCAGTGCACAGCTCATCGAGATCAATGCCGGCCACGCTGAAGATCAAGGAAAAGGCGAGGAAATACCACTTCTTCCCCAGCCAGTCCACATTCACGCTGCGAAACAATTCCACTGGTTTTCTGCCTTCCTGCTTCAGGAGCAGCTCTGGCTCCTGCGTTTTCTGTTCCCGGCCATTCTTCCTCGCACGGAGGAACCAGCCCTAAATCGAAACCAGCTGCCCTGGCTTCAGCTTGTTCAGGTGCGCCTCGAAGATCACCCGCGAGACAAACACCGCGGTGAACAGGTTGGCCGCAAGACCGAAGGTCAGCGTCACCGCAAAACCCTTCACCGGTCCGGTGCCGAACAGGAACAGGATCGCCGCCGAAACGATGGTCGTCACGTGGGTGTCGAAAATGGTCATCCACGCATGGGCAAAGCCCTGGTCCACCGCTGCCGACGGCGCCTTGCCCGCGCGAATTTCTTCGCGGATGCGCTCAAAGATCAGCACGTTCGAATCCACGCCCATACCAATGGTCAGAATCACTCCGGCAATCCCGGGCAACGTCAGCGTTGCGCCGGAAAAGCCCATGAAGCCCAGCAGGATCACCAGGTTCAGGAACAGCGCCAGGTCGGCGTTGATGCCCGAGCCGCGGTAGTAGATCAGCATGAAGGCCATCACCACCAGCACGCCGACAACGGCCGCCGTCACGCCTTCTCGAATGGAGTCGGCGCCCAGCGAAGCGCCCACCGTGCGGTCTTCGAGATAGTTCAGCGAAGCCGGCAGCGCGCCGGTGCGCAGCATCTTCGAAAGGACCTCGACTTCGTCTGCCGAGAAGCTGCCTTCGATCTCGCCCGAGTCGCGAATCGCGCTCTTGATGTTGGCCACTTCGCGCACCCGCCCGCCCATCACCACGGCCATGGCTTGCCGACATTGGCGCTGGTGTATTCGTAGAACTTGATCGCCCGGCCTCGTTGGTCAGCGTAAAGCGCACATCGCGCAGCCCGTTGTCGACTCGTGCCAGGATCGGCGGAACGGAAGTCGCTGCCCGCAACGACCGGAACCCGCTGCAGTACGTACACGCTGTCCGCATCGGAGCCATTCGCCAGCGCGCCTGAACCATGCACAATCTCCTCGTCCGGCGGCAGTGTGCCGCTCACGCTCGCCAGTGCAGCCTGCTCGTCCTGATACGGACCGCCAATCACAGCATGAATCTCAAGCCGGGCCGTGGACTGAATGATCGATTTCACTCGGTCCAGGTCCTCGATGCCCGGCAGCTCCACCAGGATCTGGTTCTCGCCCAGACCATACTCCTGAATCACCGGCTCGCTCACACCCAGCGAATCAACGCGGTCGCGAATGGTCTCAATGGCCTGCTGCACCGTCTTCTTCTCGAGCGCCTGTCTCGACCATCGGCTTCATGGTCACCAGGTAGCTGTTGTTCGACCCGCCCGCAACGTCATATTCGTTGGAGTACTTGGCATCCAGAAGCGAGCGAATATCGTTCGCCTGGTTGGGCTGAGTCCCCTCGATCCGGATCACTTCAGGCTTGGTCGGATCCGGCTTGATCACCTGCGAAAACGTCAGGTTGGCCGTCTTCACGTCCTGCTGAATGCGCCCCACCGCGTTGTCGGTCTCCGCACTCACCGCCTCGGAAACCACGACCTGCAGGATCAGGTGAGCGCCGCCGCGAAGGTCCAGGCCCAGGTGAATCCGCTTGGTGATGCTTTCCAGCATCGCTTTGCCCGATAGCCCTGAGGGCAACCCGAAGATTCCGTAAACGAAAATCACCAGGACCGCAACGATCAGGGCAATTCTGTCATTGAGATTCTTTTTCATTGTTCCAATTCTCGATTCACGAGTTCGTGCCCCAAAAACACCTTACGAATCCGAGGAGTTCTCCTGGGTCGTCACCGATGCAATCGCGCTCTTTGCAATCTCCAGCTTCAGATTGTCCGGCGCCACGCGAATGATGATCACATCGTCCTTGATGGAAAGAATAATGCCACGAATCCCGCCGGCGGTGTTCACTCGATCGCCCGCCTTCAGACTCTTCAGCATCTCCTGCCATTGCTTCTGCCGCTTCTGTTGCGGCCGGATCATCACCAGGTAAAGCACAGGGATCAAAAGCAAAGGCAGAAGCATGGGTATACTGCTTCCGCCTCCCACAGGCGCCGCCAACCACCAAGCCAAACTAGTTGCCACACTCGTCCTTTACTCGTCCCTGCGAATTAAGCTCATCGCTCGGGGCACAGGCTCACACGGCTCAGGGCCGGAAGCCTGATGAGAAATTTGTCTCCGGGAACGTTCCTGGCCTTCGAGAAATTCGGCACAGGACCTGGAAGGAGGGTCAAGCTGCTCTATCGTCGCAGAAATTTCCCGCGCCGTCTGCACCCTTGCGCCCAGCTACCGTCTGCTTCCTGTTCGACATGGTCTTCTCCTGGACCTGGCTCGACGGTTCTCACCGCCGAAAAAACACGTATTTTCAGCCGAAATCCCCAAGAAGTCCTATCAAGATATGAAATGCGCAGCCATTGATGTGTCAAGGCTTCGGCGCACACCCGGTTCCGCACCCGCCCCGACCCAACGGCCGACTTCCAGGCCAGAACCCCCATCCCCGCTTCCAGGGCCCTTACAGATGGAGCGCTCCGCCCCTCAGGCGCTCCCTCGGCTCGGCATCGCCGACCGCAAGCCTTCCACACGGAATCCCCCCAGAATGCCCACTCACCCCAGCCATCCGCCCTGCATCCGTTCCCAATAGCGCAATGCCGGCCGCGCGCACGTCAGGCAGAGCCTCTCGCCGTTCACTTCCTCAAAGCGGCCAAAGTTCACTCCCTCCCCGCAGCGCGGACACAAAAAGCGCTCGCCTTTGAAACCCGGCAGCTCCTCCGCACCAACCTCCACCCGAACCCATTCCTCGCGAAACAGCTTCTCCTCCGGCAACTCGCGATAAGCCGCCATCTGCTGCGCTTTTTTGCTCTCGAGTTGTGGATAGAGCTTCTGGGCCAGTTCCCGCGAATCCTCGAAAGCCACCACCCGAACTCCCCGGCCCGACCCCAGATCCACAAACGTTGCAGCCATCTTGCCCCAGTCGCGAAACTTCAACGTGCGCTTTCCCAGCCGGCAGCCGGTCACCATGCCAATCGCGTCGGTCGCGCAACGGTCGATCTCAACATAAGTCACCAATCGCTTGCGATCCGCACCTGTCGGATCTTGAATGCCGAGTCGACCAAGCCCCAGCAGCGCCAAACGCACGCCGAGTATCTGCCCCGGACACATATGTCCATGCGCGACTTCTGCCTTCTGCAACAACGCGTCCAATGTTTCCATGCTTTCCTTCGATGCCGTGCAAAGCGCCACAAACCCGAATGAGCCTCGTCGCGAACCGCCTAATTCTCTTTCGCCGGCGACGCCGTTCCCGCATCGTCGTCCGACTCCTCTACCAGCACCGCAGACCCCGGAACCACGTCGAAGCTCACCGCATTCTTGCCCGTCGGATAAAAAGTCACCCGCATCGGCTCCCTCTGCCACTCCGTCGCGCCACAGGTCGGATCGGGATGATTCCCTGCTTCGAATCCGTCCAGCTTTTTCGCCAGCAGCGGTCTTCTCGCCGCCAATTGAGCCACCACCGCATACAGGCTCTTTCCGCTCGCCGTCAGCCCGCAATACGCGCCGTAGTCGCGGAACCAGCTCACCTGGCTCACACCCGGATCATAATCGGGCAGCTTCAGCGCCGCGATGTGCCCGCTCACCCGGTCCACCAGCAGCCACGGCCCGCGCTGCCATACCCAGTGTTCCTGCTTATCTCCCGGCAGCGCATCATTCAGGCGCAACGCCCGCCGCACCACAAAGCTGCGATCGGTCACGTCGTGCGCATCGCCCGTCGCCCACTCCTTGACCAGGCCATCCACAAGCAGCGCGCGGATCTTCAGTTCCCTCTCGCCCGTTGCCGCGCCCGCCGGGTCAGCCGCCTTTGAATACAGCACCCGCTTCGCCGCTCCCAGAAACACCGTGTGCGTTTTATGACCCGCTCCCGATGCTGCCAATCCACTCCACAAGAGGCCAGCCAGAACCAACCCGAATGTTTTCCGCCGAACCTGCATGACGGTTCTTACTCCCGGTGCTGTGGTTGTTCGACGGCTCGCGCCACGCGAAAGGCCGCCCCTTCGTGCCAATGCGCTGCCAGCACCTGCAGACCCACCGGCAGTCCATTCGCGGTCGCGCCACAGGGAACATTCACGCCACAAATGCCTGCAAGGCTCGCCGTCACCGTATAGATATCCGCCAGGTACATGGCCAGCGGATCACCCGATTTTTCGCCCAGCTTGAACGCCGGCATCGGCGCCGTGGGCGTCACGATGGCATCCACCTCGGCGAAGGCGCGCAGAAACTCCTCGGCCAGCAAGCGACGCACCTGCTGCGCTTTCAAATAATAGGCATCGTAGTAACCCGCGGAAAGTGCATACGTCCCCAGCAGAATGCGTCGCTTCACTTCCGCGCCAAATCCCTCATCGCGCGAATGCCGATACAGCGCGGCCAGCGTGTCCGATGCCGGCGACCGGTAGCCATACCGCACCCCGTCAAACCTTGCCAGATTTGCGCTGGCCTCCGCAGTGGCCACCAGATAGTAGGCCGGAATCGCATATTTCGTGTGCGGCAGCGAAATCGGCTTCACGTTGCAGCCGGCGCCTTTCAGCCCCTCGATGGCCCGCTCGATGTTCGCCCGCACCTCCGGATCCAGACCCTCGCCGAAGTATTCCGCAGGAATCCCGATCCGCATCCCCTCCACGGCCTTGTCGCTTTCCGCTGCATAGTCCGGCACCGGCGCAGTCGAACTCGTCGCATCCATCGGATCGTGTCCCGCAATCACGCCCAACAGGGTCGCCGCATCGCGCACATTCCCCGCAAACGGTCCCACGCGATCGAGCGACGAAGCAAACGCGATCAATCCATACCGCGAAACGCGCCCGTACGTCGGCAGCACGCCGACAACGCCGCAAAAGCTGGCCGGCTGCCGAATCGAACCACCCGTATCCGACCCCAGCGTAGCCACCGCTAAATTCGCCGCCACCGCCGCCGCCGAGCCGCCACTCGAACCTCCAGGCACTCGATCCGGATCGGCCGGGTTGCGTACCGGCCCATACGCCGAATTCTCATTCGACGACCCCATCGCAAACTCGTCGCAATTCAGCTTGCCCAGCAGCACCGCTCCTGCCGCTTCCAGTCGACTCACCACCGTCGCGTCATACGGCGGTTGATAGTCCTTCAGAATCTTCGACCCCGCCGTCGCCGGAGCACCCTGCATCACTAGTACATCCTTGATGCCCATAGGGATGCCGGCCAGCGGACCCAGCGGATCGCCCTTCGCTGCCGCCGCATCCACACGCGCCGCCTGCGCCAGCGCGCGTTCCTTGGTCAAGCTCAGATAGACGTTGAGTTGCGGATTCACCTCCGCAATGCGGTCATAATAGGTGCCGGCAAGCTCCACCGCCTTGACCTTGCCTGCCGCAATCCCCTCGCGCAATTCCGCAAGCATCTTCGGTTTCTCAACGTAGCTTCCGGCCATCTTCGTTCCACCCGCCAAACTCGATCCCCTTCCCCACGGACTCCCACATGTCCGGCTTCCCGATCCAAAGCCCTATCTCTCAATCACCTTCGGCACTTTGAAAAACACCCGATCGCTCTCCGGAGCTTGCCGCATCACGGCATCGCGCGGAAGCGAAGCTACAGTCGCATCCGGCCGCAGAGTGTTCGTAGCCGCCGCTCCATCCAACTCACTCACCTGCGCCAGGGGCACCACTCCGGCGGTATCGAGTTCGTTCAGTTCCGCGATGTAGTCCAGAATGGCGTTCAGATCCTGCAGCATGCCTTTGGATTCTTCCGGCTGCAGTTCCAGGTTTGCCAGTTCCGCAACACGTTCCACATCGGAGACCGTAACTTTCGCAGTCATTTTCCTCACAATCTTTTCGTGCTTCCGCCGCGTGGACAGGATGCGCGCGTCCATCGCCGTCACTGCAATCGTGCGCCGAAGTTAAAGTATAGCCCGGTGCAAATTCCTTCTTTGGGCCGCGGCAGCGCCGCTTTGCAATGCGCAATCAATCCACCGTAAGCTCCAATGTCACCGTGTGCGCAACTCCATTGGCGCTGATCGTGACTGGAATCGAATATGTCCCCGCCGGCGTAGTTCCGCCGCCACCAGAGGTCCCGCCGCCGGTGCCGCCGCCTGATCCCGTGCAACTGCAGACGCCGCCCGCGATGACCAATGCCGCCAAAATCATCAGAACCTTTCGCCTCCGTCTCCAGGCAACGGGCAGCAAGATCAACCCGCAGAACACCGGCTCCGCCATCCAACCCAGCCCCCGTCCCTTGCGAGACGAAGCTGCCGCTTGCCCCGTAGAAACTTGCACCGTCACCGTGCCCGTCGAATTGGCAGCCACCGTTTCACTCGCCGGATTGAAACTGCACGCCGCATGGGCCGGCAGCAAGCCGCAGCTGAAGGCAAAAGTTCCCGTCGATCCGCTCATCGGCGTCAACCCAAGCATGTAGCTCGCAGTTTGCCCGCTCGACACCGTCTGACTCAGCGAGCCGTTGAGCGCAGCGGCAAAATCGAATCCCGTTCCCGTGAGTTGCGCCTGCACATTGGCCGCCAGCGCACTGCTCGTCACCGCCAGGCTCCCGGTTTGCGGCCCGGCGCTTGTCGGTGCGAAGACGATTCCCGCCGTACAGCCTGAGCCCGGCGCAATCGCCGAAGTGCACGTCGTGCCCGCCAACTGAAAGCCGCTGGACACGCTGAGTGCCAGGTCCGCAAACGCAACCGGCCCGCTGTTGGTGATTGTCACCACCTGCGCACTGCTCGTCGCCCCCACTCCTGTCGTTGCAAAATTCAGCATCGAAGGTTGAATCAGGATCGAACCCGCTTCTCCACCGATTCCAGTGAGCAACACAAGGGCGGAATTCGACGTCGTCGACGTAACCGTCATCGCTCCTTGAGTCGAGCCGTTGCCTACCGGCGTGAAGGCCACTTCCGCCAGACAGCTCGACCCACCTGAAAGATTCGACCCGCACGCGTTCTGCGCCAGGCTAAACGGCGCACTCACGGCGATCATCAACCCATTCGCAGCGGTCGACGCGGTGTTCGTGATCGCCACACTCTGCGCCGTACTGACCTGCCCAACGGTCGCCATCGTGAACGTCATTTGTGCCGGGCTCACGTTGATTCCTGCCACGGCCTGTCCGGTCCCAATCAACGCCACCTGCGCCGCCTTCACGCCCAGTGTCGACGACGAGATCGTGAGCGTTGCCGCTGCCCCTCCGGCAGCAACCGGCGTAAAGATCACCGCTACCGTACAGTTGCTTCCGTTGTTCAGAATCCCTGGGCACGTCGTTGAACCGATCCTGAAACTCGCCTGCGACTGCCCGGCTATTTGAAATCCCAGATTCCCCATCGGAGCGCCACCGGTATTGCTCAAGCTCAACACCAGGCCCGCGCTCGCCACTCCAATCTGTTGCGCCGGAAAGCTCAAACTTGTCGAGCTCGTGCTGATCACCGGCGCCTGCAGTCCTGTTCCTGTCAGTGCCACGGTCTGCGTGCGCAGTGCATCCGAGATTGTCAACGTGCCGCTCTGCGCTCCCGCTGCAGCCGGGTCAAACGCCACACCAACCGAGCAGCTCGAATTTCCCCCCAGCAGCGAAGTGCAGTTGCTCGATGCTTGAAACGGACCGGCCGTCGAGATCGTGATTCCCGTCAGCGCCACTCCACCGCTGTTGGTCAGCGATACCGTCTGCGCCGCCGAATTCAGCCCCACGATCGTCCCCGGAAAACTCAGCGACGAAACCGACAGCGTATCCGTCGCCGGAGCAGCCCCAATCCCACTGAGCCCCACCGTCTGCGTCCCCGCGCTGTCCACCATCGTGAGTGCCCCCGTGGCCGATCCCGCTTGCGTGGGAGCAAACTCAACCGTCAGCTGACAGCTGCTTTGGGCCGCCAGCGGACTCACGCATGCATTGCTTGCCAGGATGAACGGCGCGCCGACCCCCACGCTCGTCACTGGAACCGCACTCGCCAGCCCATTCTGCACCGTCACCTGCAGAGCGCTCGAAGTCGTTCCCACGGCGACCGGCCCGAAATTCACCGCCGCAGGCGACAACAGGAATGCGTTCGGTGCGTTTCCAATTCCGCTCAATGCCACAGAAATTTGCCCACCGGCGACATTGGCATTGATCATCAGTTGGCCACTGCGACTCCCAGCTTCCGTCGGCGTGAATACCACTTGGATTGCGCAATGCGCACCGGCGGCAATCGGGCCTGCCTGGCAGCTGTCCGTCTCACTGAAATCTCCACTCATCGCGATCGAGGAAACCGTCAGGCTCGTCGCGCCGTCATTCGTGAGCGTTACCGTTTGTGCGGTGCTCGGCACACCGAAGCCTTGTGCTGGAAATGTCAACCAAGACGGCTCCGCGTCCGCTGTCGTCAAGCTCTCCCCCGCCGTCCAAAGCGGAATCTCCCAGATCCCCCGTCCATATGTCCCGGCCACCAGCACGCTCGTGGAGGCCGATGCCGGCGTCGCGCTCAATTGCGTAACCGGCGCTTCGGGAAGCCCCGTGCCGTATGCCGTCCAGCAGTCGCTGCCAACATTCCCGCAGCTGCCAATCTGCCGCGTCGAGAAAACTCCCATGTCTGTTGCCAGGTAAACCGTGTTTGCATCCAGTGGATCGACAACCACGCTGTTCGCCGGCGCGTAGGGCAAATACGACATCACATCCTGCCAATGCGCGCCGCCATCCGTCGACCGATACACGACCCGCAGGTTCGAGTTCGGCTCCGGAATCCCCTCCACCGTCACGTAGACCGTGTTTCCGGTTGTGTCGTGCGCATCGATGAAGATGCTCGAAATATCCATCCCGAATGCGTTCATCCCCGCCGTGTCATTGGGTACCGGATTCAACGTCAAATCCTGCCAGCTCGGCATCCCGTTGTTTCCCGGGAGCAGCGTCGCGCTGAAGACATGCCCACCCAGCGTCTCGCCGCCATCCTGCGTCCCATACATCCCCGCGTAGATCACTTCGCCGCCGTTTGCAAGAGGCATCGCTGCAAGGGTCCGAATCAGCGGGTCTCCATTGCACGCGCCTTTCCCGATTGCCCCATCGAAGAATGGACTGATCGCGTTCGCGGCGCTCCACCCGCTCCCGTTCGCCGCTCCCCGCCACACGCGGCAGGTTCCGATCAGCAACTGCGTCGCATCCAGCGGATCCACCAGGAACGGTGCCGGCATTGTCATTGCGTATCCATCGCCGCTCACATCTGCATCCGTCACGGCAGCCTCGACCCCAAATGCCCCGGGCGTACAATCATCCACCTGCGAACACACGTGAATCGAAACCCCCGCGCCGTTGTTCCCATACCAGTTCTCAGTGTTTGTCGGATCGATTGCGACCGGCCCACCCTCGCCACCCAGAATCTGCGGCCAGTCCGTCGTCGGGCCCGTCGTGCTCTTCACCCCGGCGGTTCCATTTGCGCCCAGGCCAGCCATCAGCGTGTACGGCGTCGCTTCCACTTGTGAGAGACTCTCGACCTCCGCAAGCGAGCCCAGCCCGGTATTCAGGTTCTGAAAGTGCAAAGAGTCGCCGGCCGCGCACACCGACCCGGTCTCTCCGATCGCGTCCGCCGAGCGCCACAGACCGCTGTCATTCCCTATAAACATTTCCAGCGGATTCGCCGCACTCCAGGCCAGCGCATGTTGATAGGGCCCCACCTGCGCACTCATGCACGTGAATGCATTCGTTGTATTGCGCCAGGCACAGCTCATCGCCAGGCTGCACTTCCAAAGATCATTCGCACCCGCCGCCAAAATTGTGTCCTGCCCTGAAGGCCACGCCGCGAGCGCCAGGTTGTAATCCCCGTTCGCAATGGTCTGCGGTCCCTGCAGCGGATCATCTGTCTCCAGCGCCGCCGTGTTCCACTTTGTGCCGAATGTTAGATTCTGATTGCCGCAAGCACCGCCATTGATCGCGCACGGATCCTGCCAGATGCCTTGATCCTGGTTATAAAGATCGACGGTCCACGCAAACGTGTCGCCCGTCATTGGATTCACCGCCAGCGACCCGCGAAAAATCGGGCAGCCGAGCGACCCAATTCCCCCGCGATTCGTCGGACAGGCGCCGGTCGTCAATCCCGCTCCCGGCTGTGCTGCAAGCCTCGTCCAGTTCACGCCATCCGTCGATTGGTAATAGCCGTGAAAACGCACCGCCGCCACGAAAAGTTGCCGCACCGGGTTCCACACCACCGATGTCACCGCGTTTCCACCCGGCTCGGCAAATGGATCATCCGGCCCCTGCACATCCTCGCCGTTGGGATCGGTAATCCGCGCCAGCGACCACGTCCCGCCGCTATCCGTCGAGTAGTACAGCCCCTCATAACTCACGTTCGCGCGCAGCGCATTGGTAAGCGTGCCCTCGTAGGCCTGCGAAACAGCCGCCACCACCACTCCAGGACTTGCCGTGCTCCAGGCGAATCCCGCAAATCCCTCGCCCGCAAACGACCATTTCTGATCGACCGATGTCCCGATCAGCTTCCAGGTGGTTCCCCCATCAGCCGATCGCAGAATCCCCGCACCATAATAAGAATCGAGCGCGTCGTTCGGATCGCCCGTCCCCGCGAGAACAACTCCCGTTCCTCCCGGCTGCACCGTGATCGCACCAATGCTGATCGATCCATCGGCTGCCGTACTCAACGCACTAACCGTATCGGTCAACGGCACGAATGCAACATTGGCCGCCGCAGAAGTGGCCGCATTCTGCGAGAGCCATACCCCGCCTCCCGTCGTCCCCAGATACACGCGGTTGCCTGTCGAATCGGAAGGATCCAGCGCAATCGCCGACACCCGTCCCGTCACAAGTCCGTAGTAGCCCGAAATCACTGCGCCAGGCCCCAGCGACTGCCAGGCCGCGGTCGAGGGGTTTAGAGCTGTCGCATCCGAATGCCCCGCGAGTTGATCGGAAGGCCGCCGCCTCAACTGCGGTGCGGCACGCCGCGCGCGTGCATTCCATCCCCGCTGGACGAGAAACCGCTGCGCCTGCGCGGCACGCGGAGGCATCTCCGTGCGCGTTGAAAGCACGGCAGCCCCTTGCGCACTTGCCTCGATCGCCTGCCAGATAAAAAGCACAGCGAGAAGCCCGGCAAGAAGCGCAAAACAGCAGAAGCCGCAACCGCGCACACCCCGGCCGCGCCCGTGCTTCAAAGCAGAATTACCCCAAATTGTTCGAAGAGCCCAATTCTTCACACGTGTCCGGGATCCGATTCCGGCTCGCCCCTCTCTTCAATTCCGTGGGGGCTCAAGCGAAATCAATCGATCACACAACGCGAAACACGCAGATTCCAGGGTGAGAGCGCGCGCCACAACATCGGTATCCCAATTCCAATCCCGCGCGTGTCCTTCTGTAGAAAAAACCGACACGCTGCACCAATGGGACCTGGACACACCAACTGCAGATGCGCTCTGAAAGTGTGTCTCATTCTAGGAGGCCGCGCCGATACCAGCGATGTGATCGCCACTACACCACTGCATTCGCGCCCACTCTATTTCAATTTCAGCTGGAAATTCTCGCCGTCATTTTGCCTTATATAAGCTTTCGCATCGAACTTCTTTGCCAATGAAGCGCCACTCATCGGCCGCACCAGCCCGAAGACCGGCCGGTTAAACCACGGGCGATCGTGTTTCCCCACAATCGCCCACGCAATCCCCGCATACCCGTTCGGATCGCGCCCATCCAACTCATACTTGTCGTTCAGCTTCACCGCCCATTCAAAAGCCCGCGCCGGATCGGGCGCCCACTCAAGAATCTTCTTCGCCCAGTACATGCGCATGTAGTTGTGCATCCAACCCGTCTCCACCATCTCGCGTTGCGCTGCGTTCCATAAATCGTCCTGCGTCTCGCCCCGCTCCAACGGCTCAAACGTGTAGCGGTCGCCGCGATCATCCCCCGCATGCTCCACCAATGTCTTGCGCGCCCATGGCTCCGCGCACTCCCAGTTGTCGTACTCGGGATTGTGCCGCACAAACAGCACCGACAACTCGCGCCAGCCAATCAACTGGTCGAGAAAGCGGTCGCGTGCCGCAGCAGGCAACTTGCCTTGCTTCACCGCGTCTTCCACCGCAAGCGCAATCGTCAACGGTCCAAGGTTGCCAAAGTGCAAATACGGCGACAGCCGGCTCGTCCCCTTCCGTTCCGGATGATTCCTGTCCACCTCATACTGCGCAAGTTCGTGTACAACAAATTCCTTCATCCGCTCTAGAGCCGCATGGGTTCCGCCGCGAAAACTGTCCACCGGCCCGACCGAACGATCCAGCTTCGTAAATCCCTCCGTCAAATCCTGATCCAACGGAAAACTTTTCAATCCGCGCGGCTGCTTCCACACATGCAGCGGCTTTATCGCCCGCGGCGCAACAAGGTACTTCGGCAGTTCAGCCTGCAAATGCGGCCTGAAATGATGGAGTAGAAAGAAGCTCCGTCCGAAAACGCGCGAAGGCACAACCACATCCGCATCGACAGTCCAGAATGGGATCTTCAGCCGCTTGGCCAGCACCCTTCTCCAGCGCTCCGGCTCGCGGCATGGATTCTCATCGCCGATCAGCAGCGCCGCTTCAACCTCTTCGAGAAACGACTCAATGGAGTTGTCAGGATATCTTCGCAGCACGAAACCCACGCCGCGCTCCGCGCCATCCGCTGCCACATCGCGCAACCCTTGAGCCATGAAGTGATAATGCCGCAGGTTTGCATGCGGGTAGTTGGGTATAACCGAGAAAAATACCACCACCGGCAATCCCTGCAGGTTCCCCGCTTCAATCGCCACTTCCAGCCCGGCATTGTCGAGGATCCGCATCGACCGCTGCATCCAGTAGACGACGCACTTCGCCCCTGGCCGCAACATCCCTCCGCGGCGCACCAGCACCCGCGGCTGCTCAGCAACCCGCGCCAGCTCTATCGGAAGTCTTTCATCAGTAGGCATGATGCAGCGGAGTCACGCGCCGCATCCTCTATTGTCTCTGTCCGCGGTATCGTTGCGATCCGCACCAATCAAATCGATCTTAAGTCCTGAACAATTTGGCGCGGATGTTTCGATTCAACCAAAACCCGCTTCCAACAAAATGGGCCACCGCACAGGTGGCCCTACCGGATCACTGACAACTGATCCCTGACAACTGACAACTGTCCTTCTTACCACCGCCCCCACGCGCGTGTGAAGTAGTCGGCCAGCGTCATCCCCACCAGCACCAGGAACGTGAACAGGCCCGCGCCCACCGTCAGCTTCGTCAGCTTCGTGCTGTACTTCACATGCATGAAAAACAGAACCACCAGCGTCATCTTGATCGCCGCAATCGCCAGCGCAACGATCGGATTAAACGGCCCCATGTCAATATACGAGGCGCCAACGGTGGTGGCCGTGAGTACCAGCAACGCACAGACAATCGTGAGATAGATCTTCGGACTCACAATGTGATGCTCGTGCTCGTGTTGCTCCGGCATGTCGTTTTGTTCGGTCATGCGATGTCCTCTATTGGTGACGGCTGATCAGGTAAAGAAGCGGGAACAGGTAAATCCAGATGATGTCCACGAAGTGCCAGTACAAGCCAAAATTCTCGACAAACGTGACGTGCCCGGTCGTGTAAGCGCCTGCCTGCGCCCTGAAGATCATGAAGCCCAGAATCGCAATCCCGATAATCATGTGCAACGCGTGCATGCCCGTCATCGCAAAGTAGAGGAAGAAATAAAGCTCGGTGTGCCGAGCCATATCCAACCCCAGCGGCTTGTCGTGGTATTCCTTGTAGACTTCCGGATCCGAAGCAGGGTCGACAAACGATTGCACGCTGTACCGGATGCCCGGAATGTGATGCTTTTCCCACTTCTCCGAATACTCAATCGTCTTGATGCCAAGGAAGACCAGGCCCAGCAGAAACGTGATCACCAGGCAAAGAACCAGCGTGCCCTTGCGGCGCATCTCTGCCGACCACACGCCCATGGCCATGGTGAAGCTCGACGTAATCAGCACTGCCGTGTTCGCCGTGCCCCAGCCAATCTGCAGCTGGTGCGACGCCTCGACGAATGCCGGGTAATACCAGTTGCGATAAATCAGATAGGCAGTAAACAAACCGCCGAAAAACATGACTTCCGTCAGCAGGAAGAGCCACATGGCGAAGTTCGTGGCATCGTTCTGCTGCGCGATCGTCTCGAAGTGGTGGCGCTGGTAGGGTGGATGCTCGTGATGAGCCGCTCCAGCCGTGCCATGGGCAACCGCTGTGCTATCCGACACTGGCGACCTCATTTTCTTTCTGGCGCTCGAGCCATTCGTAGTCGTACGCCTCGTGGTCCACGATAGGAATCTCGGGGAAATTCTCCGTCAGCGGCGGCGACTGCACCTGCCACTCCAGGCCCGTTGCCTGCCAGGGATTATTGCCCGCAATCGCTCCATACTTCAGCGACCACGTCAGGTAAAGCACTGGCAGCAGATAGCCGACGCCCAGCACCGATGCGCCCGCTGTCGAAAATACATTCAAGATCTGAAACTCCGGCGGATACGACGCGTAACGCCGCGGCATGCCCAGCGTGCCAAGAATAAACTGCGGGAAAAACGTCAGGTTGAATCCGATGAACGTGACCACTGCCGCCAGCTGCGAAATCTTCTCCGGATACATGCGCCCGGTCATCTTCGGCCACCAGAAATGCAGTCCCGACAAGAATGCCATCAGCATGCCGCCCACCATCACAAAGTGGAAGTGCGCCACGATGAAGTACGTCTCGGTCAGGTGAATATCCGTTCCCGATGCACCCAGGAAAACGCCGGTCATCCCGCCAATCGTGAACAGCCCCATAAACCCGAAGGCATACAGCATCGGCGTCTCAAACGTAATCGAACCCTTGTACAGCGTGAATGCCCAGTTGAAAATCTTGATCGCCGACGGCACCGCAACCAGCATCGTGAGCAGCGAGAAAATCAGCATCGCGTAATTCGAAATGCCCATGATGAACATGTGATGAGCCCACACAAAGAATCCGAAAACCGCGATGGCAACCGAGGAAAATGCGACTGCCGTATAACCGAAGACTCTCTTGCGGCTGAACGTCGAGACCACCTCGGAAATCACGCCCATGCCCGGCAGAATCATGATGTATACCGCCGGATGCGAGTAGAACCAGAACAAATGCTGAAATAGAAGCGGATCGCCGCCCTTGGTTGGATCAAAAACTCCAATCCCCACCGTGCGCTCCAGCACGATCAGTACCAGGGTGATCGCAAGCACCGGGGTTCCCAGCACCATCAGGATGCTGGCCGCATAGTTAGACCATACAAACAACGGAAGCCGGAACCAGGTCATCCCCGGCGCGCGCATCTTGTGGATCGTCACGATGAAGTTCAAACCCGTAAAGATCGAACTGAAACCGGCAATGAAAATTGCCAGCCCGGTTGTGATCACGTGCGTGTTCACATAGTGTGTCGACAGTGGCGTGGTGAACGTCCAGCCTGTGTCCACACCGCCCGCCGCCATCGTGTAGATCACCATGATGCCGGCAGCCATGTAGAGATACCAGCTCAGCAAGTTGATCTTCGGCAGGGCCAGGTCTTTCGCACCCACCATCATCGGTATCAGAAAGTTTCCGATCGTCGCCGGAACCGACGGCACCAGGAAAAGAAAAATCATGATGATGCCGTGCATGCTGAACACCTTGTTATAGGTGTCCGTGGCCATCAGATCGCTTTGCGGCGTCAGCAATTCCAGGCGAATCAGGCCCGCAAGCGAACCGCCGATAAAGAAGAAAAAGCTGATCGAAATCAGATACAGGATCGCAATCCGCTTGTGGTCGCCGGTCAAAAGCCAGCTCAGCAGACCGTTCTCCTTGGTCAGGTAGTTCATCTTCGGAATCCTGGCCGTCGACTGGTCGGGAAGGTTCACGATTGTGACTGCGTCGCTCATTGCTTCACCATCCCCTGCGGAGCAGGTGTACGGGTCGTCTTACCCCCGTTGTCAGGCGGCAGCGTCGTTGAAGCCGTCGTCTGCTGCACGCGGTAATCGGAATCGAGATTCTTGATGTATTCCACCAGCGCAATCACACCTTCTTCGCTGATCTGCCCTTGATAGGTAGGCATGATCGGCGCGTAGCCCTGCGTGATGTGCTGCGAAGGATTCAGAATCGCCTCGCGAATATACGCATCATCCGCGGTAATCTGCTGCCCGCTCGATAACGTCAACTTCGAGCCGTACACGCTGGCCAGGCTCGGTCCGCGCGCGTCCGGCCGCGTATTGTGGCAGGCCGTGCAGCTCAAGCTGGCAAATAATCGCTCGCCGTTCTGCGCCAGCGATGCACCGCTGGTCGAGCCTTCGAGCCACTTCTTGTAGCCATCCGGCGACAACACCACTACATCGCCGATCATGTGCGAATGTTCCGTCCCGCAATACTGCGTACAGAACAGGTGATACGTGCCCGGCGTCGTCGCTTCAAACCATACCGAGGTGTAACGACCCGGAATCGCTTCCCGCTTCACCCGAAATGCGGGGATCGAAAAACTGTGGAACACATCCTGCGAAATGATCGTCAGCTGGATCGGACGCCCTGTCGGTACGTGCAGCGAATTGATCTCGTGCTGGCCCCCCGGATGCTCCGCCTTCCACATCCACTGTTTGCCCACGACGTAAATGTTCATCGCGTTGGCCGGCGGCGTATAAATGCGGAAATAAAGCAGCGAACCCCACACAAACATGATCAGGAACAAACCCAGCGGTATGATCGTCCACGTCGCTTCCAGCAGCGTCGACCCTTCAATCTGCACTGCCACCGGATGACGCTTCTTGCTGTACAGAATCGAAAAACTGGTGATCAGCAGAATCACTATCGTCAGCCCAATCAGGCTTATCAGGACCATGAAGAAATACAGCGCGTCCATCTGCGGCGCAATCTTCGACGCCTCCGGCGGAAACAGCGCGAAGTTCGTCATCCACTTGACGAGAAACTGCCAGATTATTGGACTGATGTGCGACATTCCGTTATCCGTTCACCTTTGCTTCTTTCACCAACGCCTTCGTTACGGGCGGGTGTGCCTGCCGGTAATCCCGGCGGAACATAATCACCATGAATCCACCCAGCAGAACCAACGTGAGAAATCCGCCTAGCTGCACCACCCTCGCCACGATCAGCGAGTGCGTATTCAACTGCGGATCGTAGTGGTAGCAATACGTCAAAATGTTATCCACCGGCGAACCAATGCGATTCGCCGACGCTTCGTTCAATCCCAGCAACATGTCCTTGGGCGAATACTCCACGCCCATGTAGTACTGGGCCAGCTTGCCTTCCGGCGTCACAATCTGGATCGAGCTGGCATGCGCATACTGCACCACATTGCTCCCCGCAACCGGCAACTTCACATACTTGAAGCCCACCGCGCTGGTCAGCGCGTCAATGCTCGGCTGGGCTCCCGTCAAAAAATGCCATCCATTGGCCGTCTCGGGGTGCCCATAGCGCTTCAGGTAGCTCCGCTTTTTTGCCGCGGCCAGATCCGGACCCTCGCTCGGATCGATACTCACCACGATCACATTGAAATCCTTGCCCGGAACAAAGCGCACCATCTGCAACGCGCTCGTCAATCCATCCAGCTCTTCTGAACACAGCATCGGGCAACGGAAATACACCAGCGCCAGGATCGCCGGCTTCTTTCCAAAATACTGGCTCAAGTGCACCGGCTTGCCTTCATCGTCATTGAAGGCAAGATTCAACGGCAGCTGCTCATTCAAGCGCTGCGCAATGCCGACCTTATCCAGGAGCGCCGGTGGCCTGTCGTTGGTCTGCCCCACCTGCTTGTCGCCATAACTGGAAACCTGTCCCATCAGCAGCGGGGCGAATCCCGCAGCGCACAGCACAATCCCAGCGGCAACACTTCTCGAAGCAACGTGCCACTTTCCCCGGATTGTCTCTATGCACTGCATGTTTACCGCTCCTTTGTAACTGCTCTGCTAAGTCATCCCGTTTTGTAGCTTCTAGGGCTCGCTGCTTCTCTGCCTCACTGCTTTTGCTTTTCTTGCTCCGCCCTCGCTACGGCCTGATCCTGTTCGTACGCCGTGCGCGCAAATCCATTGGTCAGCGGAATGGTTATCGTGGGCTCCGAGTCTCCTGCCAGCAGCGTTCCCTTTTGTACCGCCGGCGCCACCGGCAGCCCGCGCTGCGCAATCAACTCCATGGCCCGCTCAATCGGAATCCTCACCTTGCCCTGCGCCTGATCGGCCCAGCTGTAGTTCTCCAGCAAAAGATCCTCGCGCTCGTGTAAGTCCGCGACATCCTGGTTGCCGTCATCGGTCTGCAACCGCGGCGTCGGAAACGTCTTCGTCAACTCCGCCACCTTGTGCTGCATGTCCGGGCTGTTAGGCAGATTCCCCAATTCGCGAACGTCCACCGCAGTCGTCCACTTGGTGTTGGGACCGTCCTCCCGATTCAGCTCCGCGTTGATCAGCTTGCCCATGCCGTACGTCAAAATGCCGCAGACCGCGACAAAAATCATCAGCGCCGTCAGAAAGACGACAATCCCCGTTACGCGTACGTCACTCGGCTCGTACCCCAGCGAGGCGTCGATCTCTTCCGGCTTCTTCCCGTGAGAACCCAGCGGGTCTTCGCTATGCGTGGGCATGCTCAGGCTCCAGAATCTCCGCAACATGCGGATCGTTGGTCTGCACCAGCGGACGCGATTTCAGTCGCGTGCAGAAGAAAGCAATCCAGAAGGACGTCATCGCCACCGGCACCGCTGCATACTCCAGAATTCCCCAGCTGAAGTGCAGGTTCCGTGCAGCGTCCTTAAAATTCGGTTCGATCAGCCAGAACAAATCGAATGCCTTGGCAAAAATCATCCATTGGCACACCCACGTCAGACGCCTCTTGTTCCGCTTGATATCGCGCGACAGCAACAGCGTGAAGGGGATCAACCAGTGGAAGATGAAATCCAGCGTGATGATCACGCCCCAGTGTCCGCGAATTCGATCGAGATACCAGGGAATCTCTTCCGGCAGATTTCCCGACCAGATGATAAGGAACTGCGAAAACGCGAGATAGATATTCAACATCACGAAGGCAAATGTCATCTTGCCCAGATCATGCTGCTCCGTCTGGCGAAGAATCGTCTTGAAAGGCTCGCCCTTCGAGAGCGCAATCGCGACAATGATCCCCAGCGCCAGCACCGAATACCCTTGCCCCACCAGGAACAACAGCCCATAGACCGACGAGAACCAGGTCGGATCCATCGACATCACCCAATAGATCACCACCGCCGTCATGGTCAGCGCATACACCACGATGCCCGGACCGCTGATGTTCTCAAGCTTCTTGATCCAGTAGGGAGTCGTATCGGGCGACTCCGCATCGCGCCGCAATCCCAGCGCGTTCAGCCTGTACATATAGAAAAACCAGATCGCAAAGCACAGCGCACTCACGATCCAGAACATGCTCGGGTTCAGCATCGGGCGCTTGAAATCCATGCAGTGCTTCTGAAACTCGTTGATGACCCCTGCTTTGAGCGCCGCCGTCGTGTCACTCACGCTCGAGTACCGCGCCCAAATGTAAAGCCGCTTCATGTTCAGCGCCACAACGAACCAGTACACCAGCACCAGCGGCAGCGTGCGGCTCATCGCCTCCAAGGGCCGGCGCAGCAGCAATCCCCACTTGCCGCCCGAGCAGTACTGCACCATCAGCAACGCCAATCCGCCCACCGACCAGCCAAAGGTAAGCATCAACCCCAGTACCCATGCACGCAGCAGGTGGTCGACAGATCCGTCCGCGAAGGCCAGCAACGCAGCAACTACCGAGAAGACCGCCCCCACGAGCAGAGCGCGCATCTTCCAGCTGTCCACAAAAGCTGGCGCGCTCAAGTCAGCGGGAAGCTGGTTCGCGTGGTTCGCTGCGTGTGTATCGTGAGCCATTCCGTCCTTCCTTACTGCACGGCCCCACTGGCCGGTTTACTGGTTGGAATCACAATGCTCGGATCTCCGGGGTTCGACGGAGCCATTCCCGGCGTACCTTCCTTTTGCACCGGCGGATAGGCCTGGACCGCGCTAGCCGGCAGCGTCCATGGCTGCGCGAACCCCGCGGGCAAACCTTCTTCCGTCGCAATGTCCTGCAGGTTGCGCACCGGCGCGCCCGCCGGCACATCTTTGCTCGTGGCCGCCTGGCTCAGTTGCAATGCGCGAATATACGCCGCCACGGCCCAGCGATCTTCCGGCGTCAATTGCGCCGCATAATCGGGCATCGCGCCATAGCCATGCGTCATCACAAAGAAATAGTGCGAAATCGGCTGCGACAGCCGCACCTGGTCATGCAGATTGGCCGCCGGCTTATAGCCGCGCTGCACAATTTCACCCAGCCCATTGCCCACCCGCGAGTGACACGGCGTGCAGTAGATGTTGAACCGCTCCTGTCCGCGCCTCAACACATCCATCGTCACCGGGAACGGCATCAGGTTCTGCTCTTCCTTGTACCCGTTCGCTCCCTGAATCACACCCGTGTAGAAGTAGCTATCCGCGTGCAGTTGCCCGCGCGCCACTGTATTCAATACCTGCGGCCGCGCGCCGCGATGATCCGCAAACATCTCCGACCCGCGCTGCGGAATAATCTTCGGCTGGTTCTGCATATCCTGCCGGCAACCGGCGGCAAACAGCAGCATCGCGCCCGCAGCCAGAGTCAAGCCCCGCCTCGTCTGTCCACTCGCTGGCATCAGTAGTCCACCTCCACCACCGAAACGGGCTGCAAGGCCGCAAGGTAAGCACGCGTTTCCACCAGGTCGAACTTCGGATCCAGCGCCTCTAGGCACAGGAAAAACTTGTCGGTCGTCGCGCCATCGCGAAAATTCGGCGCGTTAAACAGCGGGTGATACAACGACGGCAGCTTGTTCAGCGCCAGCATCCCGAACGCCGCCGACAAACCCGCCCACAAAATCGTCCACTCGTAGGCGGGCACCACAAATGCCGGCCACGAATACGTCGGACGCCCGGCAATATTCAGCGGAAATGCCAGCGTCGAAATCCATGTCTCCAGCGAAAACATGGCCGCCAGCCCTATTAAGCCGCCAATAAGCGTCAGCAGCGGCACCTTGTTCCGATGGAAGCCAATCGCTTCCGCTGCCTCTTCCACGGGGTACGGCGTATAGCAATCCAAACGACGCCAACCGTCGCCGTACGCCTGGCGCGCGGCCCTCACCAAGTCACTCGGCGTGTCGAATTCGGCCAACAGGCCGTAGGTTCCTTCACGAGCCGGCATTAGTCTGCAGCCTCCGCCGCCTTCGGTCTGATCTTCGCCCCCGGCAGCAA
The DNA here is from genome assembly GCA_963798035.1 of uncultured Acidobacteriaceae bacterium. Taxonomy (GTDB): domain Bacteria; phylum Acidobacteriota; class Terriglobia; order Terriglobales; family Acidobacteriaceae; genus Telmatobacter. The sequence continues at coordinate 142,074 of CAWCRW010000005.1, forward strand.
CATACGAACTTCATTCATCGGAATCATGGGCAGGAAACGCACAAACAACAGGAACAGCGTGGTGAACAATCCCAGCGTGCCCGCAAACGTCATGTAATCCCACTTGGTCGCGCGATACGTTCCCCACGACGACGGCAGGAAGTCGCGGTAAAGGCTCGTCACAACAATCACGAAGCGCTCAAACCACATCCCCGTGTTCACCACAATCGAGATAAAAAACATGAACGGAATCGAGGTGCGCAACTTGCGCGACCACAGCGTCGTCAGCGGAATCGCCAGGTTACAGGTGACCAGCACCCAATAGGACCAGCCCATCGGCCCAAACACTCGATTCCAGAACATGAATGCTTCCCAGTGCGACGCAGAGTACCACGCCATGAAAGCTTCCATGCCGTACCCATAGGCCACAATGAATCCGGTAGCCAGCATTACCTTGCCCATGTTGTCGATGTGCCGCTCCGTCACCATCGTCTCCAGGTGATAGAACTTGCGCAGCGGAATCGCCAGCGTCAGCACCATCGCGAATCCCGAATAGATCGCGCCGGCCACAAAGTACGGCGGGAAAATCGTCGTATGCCAGCCCGGCAACACCGCCACTGCGAAGTCGAAGCTGATGACCGTATGCACCGAAAGCACCAGCGGCGTCGCTAACCCCGCCAGCAGCAACGATGCCGTCTCATAGCGCATCCAGTGCCGCACCGATCCGCGCCAGCCCAGCGAAACAATGCCGTAACAATACTGCCCGATACGCGATTGCGAACGATCGCGGAACGTGCCGAAATCCGGAATCATCCCCACGTACCAGAACACCACCGAGATCGTTGCGTACGTCGAAACCGCAAACACGTCCCACAGCAGCGGCGACCGGAACTGCGGCCACACATCCATCGAGTTTGGATAAGGGAACAGCCAGTATCCCAGCCACGGTCGCCCTACGTGAATCAGCGGGAACATGCCGGCGCAGACCACCGCAAAAATCGTCATGGCCTCCGCGAAACGGCTGATCGAGTTACGCCAGCTCTGCTTGAACAGCAGCAGAATCGCCGAAATCAACGTGCCTGCATGGCCGATGCCGATCCACCACACAAAATTGATGATGGCAAAGCCCCAGGCCACTGGCTGCGTGATTGCCCAGATGCCCACGCCCTGCAGAAACAGCCACGTCACCGCCACCAGCAGCATCGTCGCGCCGCCGCCGGCGATCCCAAACAGCCCCAGCCAGCCCAACGGCGTGTGCGGCGTCAGCACAATGCGCGTGATCTTGTCGGTGACCGACTTGAAGGTCTCGCCCGGCGCAACGACACGGAACTCCCCTGTCGCTGGATCGACACCAGGATTGTTGGTCTTCACTTCTCTGGTCGCCATCGTGACTTCAACCCTTCGCCGGAGCGTGTTCCACCGGCGCTTCTTCAAGTTCGGAATTCGTGTTCAGGACCTCGGCCACATACCTCGTCCGTGGCCGCGTATTCTGGTCGGCAATCACCTGGTAAGTCCGCTCCAGCGCGTGCAACTTCGCCACGCGGCTGTTCGGATCATTCATGTTGCCGAAGACGATCGCCGATGCCGGGCATGCCTGCTGGCACGCTGTCACCACTTCTCCATCGCGTATCGGACGATTTTCCTTGTCCGCCTCGATCCGCGCCACCGTGATGCGCTGCACGCAATAGCTGCACTTCTCCATCACCCCGCGCGACCGCACCGAAACATCCGGATTGCGCATCAGCTTCAGGCTTTCCGTCTCGTAATCGGAGTACAGCAGGAAATTAAACCGCCGTACCTTATAGGGGCAGTTGTTGGAGCAATACCGCGTTCCCACGCAGCGGTTGTAGACCATCATGTTCAGGCCTTCCGGCGTATGCACCGTGGCGCCCACCGGGCAAACCTGCTCGCACGGCGCGTTTTCGCAATGCTGGCACGTCATCGGCTGGAAGTGTGCCCGCGGCGCCGAAAGATCGCCTTCAAAATAGGTGTCGATGCGCAGCCACTGCATATTGCGCCCGATGCGCACCTGCTGCTTGCCCACCACGGCGATATTGTTTTCGGCATAACAGCTCACGATGCACGCATTGCATCCCGTACAGCTGTTCATATCGATCGACATCGCCCATTTGTTCTCGGGATACGTCCAGTTGGGAAAGAGCGAAGTGCCCATCGTCGGCGTGTCGCGCCCTTCGCCTTCCTGCGCAAACCCCGGGTTCGCTTTGAACTCCTCAAGCGTCGCATAGCGGATAATCCCGCGCTCGCTGATTGCCTCATCCGCCTCAAGCGAGTTGTTGCCATTCCCCTGGCCACTTACACTCTTCGAGCGATGATCCTGGAAGTGGCTCTTGGTGATCGCCGTTCCCCACTTGCCATCCACCTTCTTGATTGCACCCGTCGCGTAAAACGGCGCCCACGTTGCCCGAATCAAATACGCATTGAATCCCGCGCCCGAACCCACCCGGCCCGCAAACTCGCGACCATAGCCCATGTGCACCGTAACCGAATTGTCCGGATGTCCCGGCGCTACGATCACCGGAGCCTTCACCTTTCCATTGCCCACGGTCAGCTCGACAATGTCGTCTTCATCCAGACCAAGCTTGGTAAGAGTCGCACCCGAAACAATCGCCGCGTTATCCCAGCTCAGGTTCGTCACCGGCTTGGGCAGTTCCTGCAGCCAGCCCACATTCGACCAGCGCCCGTCATACACGTTCGGATCGGGCCTGAAAATAATCTCGATCGCGTCTTTCGCCGCAGGCGTCGGCACTTTGGCCATCGCCTCCGGCTTCGCTGCACCACCGGCTGCATACGCACTGTCCGCAATCCATCCATCGTGCAGAGCCTTACGCCAGCCCGTCTCAAAGTCGCCCTTGATCGTTGCCTTCTGCGTCGTCCGCACCGCCTCATACGCGCTCAGCAGCGGCTCATCGAGCAGCGCTTGAATGACATCGTGGGCCGTCTTGCCGCCGTAAAGCGGATCGATCATGGGCTGCACAATCGAGACCGTCCCGTCATACGCCCGCGCATCCGACCACGCTTCCAGATAATGCGCCGCGGGAATATGCCAGTGCGCGATCTGCCCCGTCTCGTCGTAATGCGAACCAAGATGCGCGACGACATTTGCCTTGTTGAAGGCCGATGGAAAATCCAGATCCGCCGGCGCTGAATAAATCGGATTGACGTTCAGAATCACCAGCCAATCCACCTTGCCCGCGTTCAAATCCGCCACCAGCGCTTTGAAATCTCCCAGTTGATCGCTAGGCACAGGGACCGCTGGATCGCTCGACACCTTCACCGTCTTGCCGACATTGCCCAGCGCCTGGTTGATGGCCAGTGCCAGCCCTGCAACCGACTCGTCCTGATACAGTCCCGGGATCACAGCGCTCTTGCCCGCGTTCGCCTTCAAATCCTTGGCCAGCGCAGCAAGGAATTTCTGCTGCTCTCCGGTCCACGCATAGGCCGGAGCATCCACGCCCGCAACACCCACCCCCTTCGCAAGCTCCGCCGCAAACGCCGGAACCTCGCTCGCGCGCAGCATCAGCCGATGTTCGGCCTTCATCCCCGTCGTGGTAGTCGAGCTCTCCACCGCGTACAGCCGGTTCATCCCGTTTTCGGGCGTTTTCCGACGCGCTGCGTAGTCCCGCACCAGCCTGTGGAAGCCCGGATAGTCCGCGCTCGAGATAAAGTCCGCATCCAGCGACACAAGAATGTCCGCACCGCTCAGGTCGTACTGGACATTCAGCCCCTTCGCAAGCCAGGTCCCCGCAATCGCCGGGTCATATTGAACCAGAGTTGCTTTTGGATAAGCCGTATGCAGCGCCTTCCACTGCCGTGCAAGCGTGGGCGACGTAATTGTCTCGCTCAGGAAATAAAGGCCCGTTCCGTCTTTGCTTCCTGCCGCCTTGATCCGGAATTCCTGCACAAACTCCGTCCAGTCGCGGTTCTCTCCGCGATAGGTCGCATGCTTCGAGCGGTCCGGATCATAAAGATCCAGCAGCGATCCCTGCGAATACACATCCGATCCGCCGTGGTTATACGCGTGATCGGGATTGCCGTCGATCTTGATCGGGCGGAACTGATCGCTCTTCACCAGCAGCGGCACCGCTCCCGTCACAAATGGATGTGCCGACGCAAAATACATCGGCTTCCCAAGAACCAGGTCTTCCGGCGCCTTTACGTAGGGATAAATCGGCTCGTCCGGCTGCTTGGTGCAACCCGCCATGCCGGCCAACGCCATCGAAGCCCCCATCAGCTTCAGGAAGCCGCGTCGCGAAACCGGATCAACCCATTCCTGCGCCGCGCTGGGAAACTCGCGCTCCACCGCAGCCTGAAACTCTTCGGTATTGGCCAGCTCATCGATCGAGCGCCAGTATTTCTTCCCCTTGACGCTCTTCAGCTTCTCCCGCACCTGCACCAGGCTCATCGGCGCATTGTCCGCAGCTTGGCCCGCGCTGTTTTTCTCGTTCTCCAAGGCGCTTCCTGTCTCCGGCATCGGATCCTGTGACTTTGGCTGAGAACTCATCGGTGGCAGACCTCGCAACTGGTCAACTCGCGCGGCGTGCGAATGTGGTATTGCTTCTCAAGAAAATGACCCAGTTCCATCTGGCTGGTGAACTTCTGATAGTTCACCGGTACCGGTAAATTGGCAGAAGCCATATCCCCGGCCAATCCGCTCATGCTCTTCGCGGGCAAATGCAGCGACGCCACTTCCGGTCCCGCTCCGCTCGGATCCTTGGTCACGCAGTTCACGCTCTGCGCCGTCGGCGTTCCCGTCTTGTCGTCGCCCACCGAACACCACACCGGCCGCTCTTCTTCCGGGCCGGTCCATGCCATGTTGTAAATCTGGCTCGTCGGCCTCAGGTTCTTGGCCGGATTGCGATGGCAGTCCAGGCACCATTCCATCTGCAGCGTGTTCTGCGCATACATCAACGGCATCATGTCCACGCGCCCGTGACACGAAGAACATCCCAATCCCTTGTTCACATGAATCTCGTGGCTGAAATACGCAAAGTCCGGCAGATCGTGCACCTTTGTCCAGGCCAGCGATTCTCCCGTCGCCCAGCTGTGCCGGACCGGCTCAAGAAGTTGTGCATTGGTCCAGATCTGCGCATGGCAGTTCATGCAGGTCTTGGTCGGCGGGATCCCAGCGTAGCTCGACTTCTCCACCGTGACATGACAGTACTGGCATTGCAGCCCCAGTCCCTGCACATGATGTTTATGACTGAACGGTACCGGCTGCTCCGGCCGCTGGCCCTGCCGGGTAACCCATGGGGAGCGCTGCAACTCGTCCAGAGTGACCCCAAGTGCGATCACAATCAGCCCCGTCAGCACCAGGCTCATACGAGCCAAAGCATTGGAGCTGCGATCAAATATCTGCGCCATGTAATGCTTTCCTGCTTCGTATTTCTTCGTTTTCGTGCCGCAGGTTGCGCGCTGTGCTGACCATCACGCACCCTGCGGTCAATTTCTGTTTTGTTGCAAAGGGAAGCTGCGCGTCGGATGACTCCGAAAATTCAATATAGCAGTCGGAACCCGCTCCGCAAGTGTTCGCGTCTCGCAAATTCGAAAAAATGTTCGTCTCGCGAAAACTTTCTATACGCCTGAAAAGTATGAGAGTTGTGACGAAGATCGAAGAAGGGAAAACACCACCGCTTCTCTGACAACACCCGTACCAGAGAATGGGATTTTCTCGCACCAAATTACCACATCGATTTCAGCACTCGCTACTGCAACGCCCCCGCCGAATCGAAAGCGTCCTCCCCAACGGAGCGCCCTCGAGGCCCGGCCAACAAGAACCAACCACGCGACCCAAAGCGAAAGCCCGCTCTTTACGCGGTCGATGCGGTCCTGCTCCCATTGCCTGCAGCAAACTCTGCAATCAACGACACCGGCGCTTCAGCCGCGCTTTTCCCCGGCTTCAAACGTCTCCCCAAACGACTCGTCCGGCGACGTCGACGGCCAGCCCACCATCACCAGGAACACGTCGAGAACAAACAGCGCAATCGCAATGTCGTTGAAGAGCGTCGCCTGCGCCAGGTCGGGCCAAAGCTGATTGGCAGCCCAAAACAAAAATGCAATGGCCAGCAATACCGCCTTCACCACTTCCAGCCGCGCCGGCCGGTGCGCCACCTGGTACACCAGGTAGGCAATGGCAATCATCGCCAGCGGAAAAGCCGCCAGAACATCGTGAGCGCGCAGAGGAAATAGCCGCGCATCGACATCCCAGACCAGCAGCACGCCAACGCTGATCAGCGTGATCACGCCCAGGATCACAGGAAGAGACCGGCGCGCCCGGCTGAGACGAATGTACATACGCCATTATGGTCCGCCGTGCAAAAAGAAAGCGTAAGGGCACGGGGAGAGCCAGTCCCTCCCTCAAACGCGATCCTTTGCGCCGATTCCGTCAATCCATTGCATTAAAATCCATGCAGGCATTCCAACCGGTTGCCCTCTGTGTTCTAAGTCAATCGCTTGTGGCGGACTGATATCCGGAGGACGGCCGTCTATCGAAAGAGCGAAGAGCCTCACGGCGTTCTTGTCCGTTCCTGGCTCAGCCGCACGGGTGGGTAAGGATCATGAAATATGCCGGTCTGTTGGTCATGCCAGCTGGATTTCTCCTGGCCATCGCTGCCGTGATTCTTTTCCCGGATCCCGCGCCTCGAGCCGCCTTTGTCGTGTGCGGTATCGCCGTCGAAGCCATGGGCCTCACCGTCGCCATACGTGGCCACATGCCGGCACGCGGAGAGCGACGCCCATGAACCCATCGCTGACCGCGCCTTTATCCGAAACCGAATTCGTCCTCATCCTCGGCCTCCTCTTGCTTGCCCCGCTTTCCATCGCCGGGGTCGCCCTCATCAGCAACGGACTCGGCCGCTCCCGCTCTGCAGCGCAATCGTTGTTAGGCTCGCTGGCCGTGGTTTCCGTCGCAGCGATTCTCTTCGCGCTGGTCGGGGCCACCCTCGCCGACGGAGATTTCGGCCCGGGCCATCTCCTCCATCTCTTCGGAAAGCCCTGGAACTGGGCCGGCACCGGCCCCATCGCGCTCGGCGGTCTCGCCCAGGCCCCCGCACGCGCTCAGTTTGCCCTGCTCTTTGAATTGCTCGCGGTCGCCCTCCTCGTTCTCATTCCCTGGAGCTCGGGCGCCGACCGCTGGCGCCTGGTCGCCGGCGCCGCTTCCTCCGCCCTTCTCTCTGCCCTCGTCTTTCCCTTCGTTGCCCATTGGATCTGGGGCGGCGGCTGGCTCGCGCAACTCGGCACGAACTTCTCGCTCGGCGCAGGTTTTCTCGACGTCGGCGGCGCAGCCACCATTCACGTAGTCGGCGGACTCAGCGCCCTCGCCGTCGTTTGGATCGCGGGCTCCCGCCGCGGCAAATTCCCCAAAGAAGGCTTCTCCACCGCCATTCCCGGCCACAACGCTCCCTTTGTCCTCTTCGGCTGTCTCATCGCCCTCGTCGGCTGGCTTGCCACCAACATGGCCGGAGCGCTCCTCTGGCTCAATACTGCCCCAACGATTCTCCCGGTCACCGCGATCAACACCCTTCTCTCCGCCGCCGCGGCGCTTGCCGCCACATTTTCCGTGACCCAAATCCGCTTCGGCAAACCAGACGCCAGCCTCTGCGCCAACGGATGGCTCGCCGGTCTGGTCACCTCGAGTGCCTGCGCCAGCCTCGTCACCCCCCTCGAAGCCGTCTTCACCGGAATCGTCGCCGGCATCCTCGCGCCCCTCCTGGTCGAGTTTCTCGAGCTCGCCGTCTCCATCGACGATCCCTCCGGCGCCATCTCCGTCCACGGCGCCAGCGGTTTGTGGGGACTCCTCGCCGCCGGCATCTTTGCTCCCCGGCCAGGACAATTCCTCGCCCAGCTCATCGGCATCGCAACCCTCCTCGGCCTTGTCCTGCCCCTCATTTACCTGCTCTTCACCGTCCTCAATCGCTTCGTCCCCTTTCGCGTCGATCAGGACGGCGAACGCATCGGCATGGATTTGCATGAACTGGGCGGCGGCGCTTACCCCGAGTTCGTACTCCACCGCGATGACTCCTACCGGTAGCCGTTCTCACCGCAACCGGAATAGGAATCCCTCCAACAACGCCTGATACTCTGGGCCTATAGCTGTTTCGGAATTGGTGTAGACCGAAAGCATGCGGTCGAGTGGCTTTTTCCTCAAGAAATGGCCACCTTTCGCCGCTATCAAAAAATCCACGTGTATTCCGAAACTGCTCAGGTCCAAGCCCCGCATGGGAATCCTCTCGCACCTCTTCTACCCCTGGGGCCTGCTGCTGCAGGCTGCGGCGATCATCCATTTCATCCGCCGCCGCCCCGGCACGTACTGGCTCTTCATCATCCTGTTCCTCGGCCCCATCGGCGCGCTCGTCTATCTCTTCGCCGAAGTCCTTCCCGACATCGGCCTCCTCAATCAATCCTTCAAAGGCATCTCCCGCGGCAACCGCATCAATGCCCTCGAACTCGCCATCCGCGATAACCCTTCGGTCGGAAACTACGAGGAGCTGGGCGAACTCCTCATGGAAAACGGCAGGCTCCAGCAGGCCCGCGAGGCTTTCGACAAAGCCATCGCGGCTCGCTCCACCACCCTCGAGATCTTCTATCACCGCGGAGTCTGCGCAATCCTGCTGGGCGACGCAACCGGCGCGCTGCCCGACCTGGAGAAAGCCGTGGCCAAAGATCCGCAGCTGGACTTCAATCGCGCCCCGGCATTGCTCGCGCATGCCTACGCGCTCACCGGGCAGCCGGAAAAAGCCGAAGCCCTCTTTCGCAAGGTCACCGCCCTATCGACGCTGTCCGAAACTTATTTGAATTTTGCGGATTTTCTAGCCTCTCAGGGTCGTCCCGCCGAAGCACGCGAATGGGCGCAAAAGGTGCTCGACAAAGAACCAACCATGCCCCGCTACCTGCGCCGCCGCGAACGGCCCTGGTCGCGGCGCGCCCGCAAGATCCTCAAACAACTCCCCGCCTGAGAACCAGCCAAGCCCACTCGCTGTCTCACTATTTCACTGTTTCGCTATTTCTCTCTACGGCTACCGCTTCGCCAGCAGCAGCATCAGCGCAAACAGCATCACCGGAACCAGCGCCATCCCCGCGTACAACAACATCCGTTTGTTGATGCCGCGCTTGCCGCCGCGTCCCGTGGCCCTTCCATCGTCCACGCCCACTTGCTCCTGGTGCCCCAGGTCCCACATCATTTCGTGCGCGGTCGCATAACGATGGCGCGGGTCGCGCTCCAGGGCGCGAAACAAGATCTCCTCCAGCTCCGGCGAAATCTCCGCGTTCAACTCCCGCGCCGGCGTCGGATCATGCAACAAACGCTCATTCATGGCCGCCAGCGGATTGGGTCCGGCAAACGGCACGCGCCCCGTCAGCATCTCATACAGCATGATCCCCAGCGCGTAGACGTCGCTGCGCTGGTCGCCGCGCTGGCCCTTCACCTGCTCCGGCGAGATATAGTCGGGCGTACCCAGCGCTGCGGAAAGATTCACAAACGTCAGTCGCCGCGCGTCTTCCTTCATCGCAATGCCGAAATCAATCAGCTTGATGTTGTCGTCTTCATCCACCATCACGTTTTCAGGCTTCAGATCGCGATGAACCACGCCTCGCTTGTGCATGTAGTCCAGCGCATCACAAATTCCCAACGTGATCTTCACCGCCCGATCCACACCAAGCTGCTTCTCTTCGTTCAAAATCGAGCGCAGCAAACGACCGTTTACCCACTCGATCACCATGTAGACACGGCTGCGCTCTTCGCCATCGAAAGTCTTGACGACGCCTGGATGATCCAGCAATCGCCCAATCTCTTCTTCGCGCTTGAAACGCTCAAACAACACCGGATCGGCTTCCATCTCCGGATGCGGAACCTTCACCGCCACCTGCGTCCCATCTTTCAAATTGGTCGCCCGGTAGAGCACCGACATTCCGCTGCGCGCAACCGCGGCATCAATGCGGTAGTGGTCGAGTGTTTCTCCGGGTTCCAGCGGGCTCATGGGCATGTTCGAACTCTTCTGATTCTTTCACGCCGGTTCGTAAGAAACTTGTCAGGAATATCGAAAGAATCTCGTGCCTTCCTGTTTCTGGGCTTGAGTCCTTCCCCCGCGCCGAATACGTCTCTTGAGCCGAGGCAGTCCATGTTGGTCTTATGATGAGGGAGCATATGCACCGCTTCTCGCGAGTACTGGCGGCTTGGATTTTCGTTGCATGGATACCGGCGCCTACTCTCGCCGGCGCTTCCACAGAGCCCCACATCAATCGGCCTAAGAATTTTCAGGAGACCGGATTCCTGAATCGCACCCTCGATTTGCACGGCGTCCTCTATCGCTTTCAGGTGTACCTCCCCGAAGACTGGCGGCGCGACGACCATCGGCAGTGGCCCATCATTCTGTTCCTCCATGGGCGCGGCGAGCGCGGCGCCGAAGGCATGTGGCAAACCCAGATCGGCCTCCCGGAGGCGGTGCGCGATCATCCCGAACGCTGGCCCTTCATCATCGTGATGCCCCAATGTCCGCAGGTCCACTACTGGACCGACCCCGACATGATGGCCATGGCCATGAGCGCCCTCGACCAGGAAACCATCGAGTTTCACGCCGACACCGCACGCACCTATCTCACCGGCCTCTCTCTCGGCGGCTACGGCGCATGGGAAATTGCCCGAACGTATCCCAAACGCTGGGCAGCTATTGCCATCGCGGCCGGTGGCATCTTCTGGAGCTACGCTCCCGAACGCTGGCGCGATGTCGCCACGCTTCCCGCCGAATACGCACGCGCCCTCGGCCGCACCCCCATCTGGAGCTTTCACGGCAGCGATGACCCCGTCGTCCCGGTGCGCGAAGACGAAATCATGTTCTCCGCGTTCAAAGCCGCTGGCGGCCATATGCGCCTGTGGATCTACCAGGGACTCCGCCACGATTGCTGGTTCCGCGCCTTCACTGAGCCCGAACTGCCGCGCTGGCTCCTGCAGCATCGCATCGACCCACGCCAGGAGCCGCCCGCGTTCGCCGAGCGCCTCGTGATTCCGCTCCATCCGCCGGCACTGCGCCTCACTCCCGCCCAGCTCGACAGCTTCACCGGCGACTACCTCGATGAACACGGAGCCCTCGAGGTCACCCTCTTTCGCCAGGGCGACCAGCTCTACCAGAAAAACGTCCATAGCGAGATCGTCGAGCTCGCCGCCGAATCGCTATCCACCCTCTTCTATCCCAACGGCATCAGCCTCACTCGCATCTCCGTTGACCGGGACCCCCAGGGCCGCGTCACCGCCCTCACCCTCCGCGACGACCGCCACGAGGAGCATTGGGAAAAACGACCCGCTTCGTTCTTGCGCTGATGCCGCCTTTCGCCGGCAGGTCTAACATCTTTCTGGAACGAAGCGCGTGCCTCATTCGTATCTATAGTCAGTACGGATTTTGACGGAGGCAACCATGTTTTGCAGCGCGTGTGGTCAGGCTTTGGTGCCGGGGCAGCCCGTCTGCCCTCAGTGCGGGCGTCCTGCGGCAGTCACCGTCCCCCCCGTTCCCAACTTCGGTTTCCAGCTCCAGAACTACTCCAGCCGCGTGCGAGCCCTGAGCATCGTCTGGTTCATCTATGGCGGCCTTTCTCTCGTGCTCGGATTCATCGGCCTCACCTTTGCCAGCTCCTTCCTGCACGGTGGGTTCGGCCCCTGGTCCCACGGCTCCCTCGGGCCTGGTTGGTGGTTTGGCCCCATGCTTCTGCGCTTTGGCTGGTCGATCGTGATCGTCCGCTCCGCCCTGGCTCTACTCGCCGGCTGGGGACTCATGGAACGCACCCAGTGGGGCCGCGTGGTCGCCGTTGTCGCCGCGTGCATCTCCCTCATCCGCATTCCCATCGGCACAGCTCTCGGCATCTGGACACTGGTCACTCTGCTCGGCTACCGCAACTCCACCCTCTACGACCAGCTCTGACCCCGACCCCTGCGCCCTGACCCCGACCCCTCTACTTGTCCTCCTGAGCAGCAAGGGCCCCCACGCAGTGCAATTCAAATCAAGGCTTGGCCTCCTGAAGCGGAGCAGCTTGGGGCCCCACGCAGTGGGGTAAGCGCAGCGAAGGATCTGCTTCTGCTCCGACCTGACCCCCGTCCCCTGTTCCCCTACAATGGACCCATGAGCTTTCCGCAAAATCGCATGCGGCGTCTCCGCCGGACCGAGTCTCTACGCGCATTGGTCCGCGAAACCGCGCTCGATCCCGGCGACCTGATCTACCCCCTCTTTATCTGCCCCGGTCAGGGCGTGCGCAATGCGGTCAGCTCCATGCCCGGCGTCTTCAACCTCTCCGTAGACGAAGCCCTGCGCGAAGCCGAAGAAGCCGCGCGTCTCGGTCTCGGCGGCCTCCTGCTTTTCGGCCTTCCCGATACGAAAGACGAAAAAGCCACCGGCGCCTGGGATAACGACGGAATCGTGCAGCAGGCCCTGCGCGCCCTCAAGAAATCCAGCGCGTCCCAAAAGCTCGTTCTCATCGCCGACGTCTGCCTCTGCGAATACACCAGCCACGGCCATTGCGGCGTGGTGGTCAAAACTGCAGACGGCTTCGAAGTCGACAACGATCCCTCCCTCGACCTCATTGCCCGCACCGCCACCAGCCTTGCCCGCGCCGGCGCCGACATCGTCGCGCCCAGCGACATGATGGATGGCCGCGTCGACGCCATCCGCCAGCACCTCGACAAGAATGGCCTGGCCAACACACCCATCCTCAGCTATGCATCGAAATTCGCCTCTGCCTTCTACGGCCCGTTCCGCGAAGCAGCCGACTCCGCACCCCAGTTCGGGGATCGCAAAACCTACCAGATGGACGGCGCGAATCTCCGCGAAGCCCTCCGCGAGATCGAACTCGACCTCGAAGAAGGCGCCGACATGATCCTCATGAAGCCCGCCATGCCCTATCTCGACGTGATCCTTGCCGCGCGCGAGCGCGTCGACGTACCCATCGGGGCTTACCAGGTCTCCGGCGAATACTCCATGCTGCATGCCGCCTTCGACAAAGGCTGGCTCGAACGCGACCGCACGATTCTCGAGTCCCTGACCGGCATTCGCCGCGCCGGCGCCGACTTCATCGTCACCTACTTCGCCAAAGACGCCGCGCGCCTGCTCTAGCCGCGACCCCGACGGCCCCCAACACCCCAACCACACGTAGGTTCCGATGCATCCTGCGGCTTTCTCTTCTGTACCATGAAAAATACCGGCGCGTGAGAACCGTAAACAATGAATACTCTCGAAATCCTGAGTATGTTGTTCGCGACCGCCGCGGTTTTTGGCTGGATCAGTTCCCGTTGGCTCAAGCTCCCCATCACCATCGGCACCATGCTGCTCACCTTGCTCGTTTCTGCAGTCCTTACACTGCTCGCCGGCAGGTTCCCGGCTATCCAAGAGTGGGCTGCGGCGCTCATGCAACAGGTGAACTTCGAAAACCTGATCCTGCACGGCATGTTGCCCCTGCTCTTGTTTGCCGGCGCCTTCCTGCTCGACCTCGACCAGCTGGCTCGAGAAAAACTACCCATTGCCCTTTTTTCCCTGGCCGGCACTGTCCTCTGTTTCCTGCTGGTCGCCGCGCTCATGCGCATCTGCAGCATCGGTCACATTCCGTGGATCGAATGCCTTCTCTTTGGCGCGCTCCTCTCGCCCACCGATCCCATCGCCGTCCTCGAGATGCTGCGCCGTGTCGGTGTCCCCAAAAAAATCCAGGCACAGCTGGCCGGTGAGTCGCTCTTCAACGACGGCATCGGCGCCGTCCTCTTCATCACCATGATCGAGGTCGCGCGAGGCCACGCGCCCACTCCCTTACACATTGCCGGTTTGCTTCTCGCCAAGGCGGGCGGCGCAATCCTGCTGGGACTCGTCGCGGCGCGCCTCACTTCGGAGTTCATGCGCTGGGTCGATGCGTATCAGGTCGATATCCTGTTCACCGTTGCTTTGGCCATCGGCGGTTACGCACTCGCCGAAATCCTGCATCTTTCCGCTCCCCTCGAGGCCGTCGTCGCCGGCATCGCTCTGCGCCACTTCAACCGCGGCCTCTCCCGCGAGCGAATCGCCCACAAAAGTGTCGACGGCTTCTGGGCCGTCATCGACGAAGTGCAGAATTGTGTCCTGTTCGTGCTGCTCGGCCTCGAAACCATGGCCATTTCACTGAATGCTACGTCCGTGCGCGCCGGTGTTGCAGCCATCGTTGCCGTCAACCTCGTTCGTTTCGCAGTCGTCGTCGCCCTGCTCACCATGCTCCGCATCTGCCTGCGCAGCGAACGCGGCTCCACGTTTGTGCTCACTTGGGGAGGCTTGCGCGGTGGCCTCTCCATCGCCCTCGCGCTCTCCGTGCCCGCGGCGTACGGCCGCTCCTGGATGCTCGGCGCAACCTACCTCGTCGTGGTCTTTTCCATCGTGATCCAGGGCGGTTCGATGGATTGGATCCTGCGCCGCCGCGCACACAAACCGCTCGTCTCATAAACCGCACCGCGATGCCGCTGTTCTTGCCATTCATGACGAACAGATTTCGGAACACGGCGGAATAGCTGGAGTCCGCGACCTTGCCATCATTGACTCTGCACTCGCCCGGCCGCGCAATCTTTTGGCGTACCGAAACCCCGACGCTGCTGCGCTCGCCGCTGCTTACCCATTCGGACTATGCAGTAATCATGAAACACCGTGAAGGCACGACCACCGCCGAAGCCTTCCCGAGCTCAACCGCACAAATTCCTTTGCGCAGCGGCCACTCTATGTTTTTCTAGTTGCACCCGCCTATGCTCAAAGCCCTCGAACGCTATTTTGAATTCACTCATCTGGGAACCAATTGGCGCACCGAGATCCTGGCCGGAGTCACAACCTTCCTGACCATGGCCTACATCGTGCTCGTCAATCCCGCCATCCTCGCGGCGGCCGGCGTTCCTCTTCCCGCAGTTACCGCCGCCACCTGCCTCTCCGCCGCCTTCGGCTCCATCCTGATGGGCATCATCGCGCGCTATCCCATCGCCCTCGCCCCCGGCATGGGCCTCAATGCGTACTTCACCTACACCGTCTGCCTCAAAATGCACATCCCCTGGCAGACCGCACTCGGCGCAGTGTTTCTCTCCGGCGTCATCTTCCTCGCCCTCACCGCTGCCGGCATCCGCCAGATGATCCTGCGCTCCATCCCCCATGAACTCTACGCCGCCGTCGCCAGCGGCATCGGCCTCTTCATCGCCTTCATCGGATTTCGCAATGCCGGTCTCGTGGTCAGCGATCCTGCCACCCTCGTCGGCCTCGGCAACATTCGCAACCCCACCGCCGCCCTCGCGCTCCTCGGCCTCATCCTCATGGTCGCGCTTGAAATCCGGAAAGTCCGCGGCTCCATCCTCATCGGCGTTCTCGTCGTCACCGGCATTGCCTGGGCCTTCGGCCTCGTCCACTGGACGCCCACCAGCGGCGGCTTTCACGCCCTCACCGAGACCGCTTTCAAACTCGACATCCGCGGCGCCCTCAGCAAAGGCCTTCTCGAAATCATCTTCGTCTTCTTCTTCGTCGACCTCTTCGATAACCTCGGAACCCTCGTCGCCGTCACCAAGCGCGCCGGCCTCATCGCCGCCGATCACTCCATTCCTCGTCTCAACCGCATCCTGCTCGCCGATGCCACCGCCACCGTCTTCGGTTCCCTGGTCGGCACTTCCACAGTCACCAGTTATGTCGAATCAACAGCCGGCGTCGCTGCCGGCGGACGCTCCGGCGTCACCGCCATCGTCACCGGCCTGCTCTTCCTCGCCGCCGTCGGCGCCGCTCCCTTCGTCGGAGTCGTCCCCTCCGCGGCCACTGCGCCGGCGTTAATTCTGGTCGGCTCCCTCATGCTCGCCACCATCACCGAAATTCGCTGGCACGAGCCGCTCGTCGCCGTTCCCGCCTTCCTCACCCTCATCCTGATCCCCCTCACCTACTCCATCGCCAACGGACTCGGCTTCGGCATCATCGCCTGGGCCGTCCTCCATCTCGCCACCGGCAATGCCCGCAAACAGGACTGGCTCCTCTACATCCTCGCCGTCCTCTTCCTCTTCCGCTTCATCTACCTCGGCGCCAGCTAACCGCAAAAGGGCCCGTCCTATCCCCAGCGGAGCGACTTGGTCCGAGTCCCCGACGACACGTCCTGGTCGCTGGTGTACTGCCACCGCGGATGGTTGGTCGGGATGAGTTGTATGAGCCGCCGAACTCAGGTGTAACTCATCCCTCCCTCGTTGAACGTCCGCCCGAATTGCCGCAGACTCCTTTCATGACAGGGCGCAAGCAGCCTGAGGCGCCCAATCGAATAGCAGGATTTCCCATGAAAACGAAAATGACACGCGCGCTTGCTTCTTCGATCTTTGCCCTTACGCTCTCGGCGTTTCCCCACCATGCCGCAGCCAGCTCAACCACCAACCCATCGGCTGCGGACAGCCAAATCGTCCGGAAGTCTGGTGGCACCAATCTCCTCTACGTCCAGGTAGTACTGGCTACCGACATCCTGTTCTCGACGCTGCTGCCTTAGGAGCACCGTACCGATCGCAAAAGAGTGCGTGCCGGCTTTCAATGACGCTGCACTTGAAACTCTTCACCGCGTCAACCGCCGGAGCGCGACCCGGGCCGCGCCAATCCCTAACATCCGAGAGCCTGCGGGCCAGGGACAAATGCGGGCCATTCCGCGGCAAGAGCGTGGATGCCGTGCAATATTTTCGCGAGGTGAACCGAATGAAAAGACGCCGATGGGCTCTGTGCGCTTTCCTTTTTCTATTCGGAGGGTTCGCTCTTCTGAATGGCTTGAATAACCCGCGCCTTAACAATCTTCATGGGGCGGACAGACTTCAGCTCATCGCCTCGGGCTTGTGCTTGGGGGTGGGACTCGGCGTGCTGCTTGGGGGACGAAAGTTTCTTGGGGAGTCGCACGGGCTGACCAGGCCTTGCAACGCGCTCCCAGTCATAGCGCTCCCAACCGAAGAGCACCTGGTTTGGCGCGTCATCGCCAAAGACACGTTTCGAGATCAGTGCCAACGAAAGTCTATGAATTCCGGGTTCTGGTGGGATGACCCTCGATGCGGAAATACGCGCCGGCGAACGCCTAGATCGTCCTAGTATCGCAAGAGTAATTGCCGAATTGGCCACGACACTGCCGTGACGTTTGCACGCTCACTCGGTCCGCAATGCTTGCATCGGCTCAACCGACGCTGCGCGCCTCGCCGGCGCCAGAGCCGCGGATGCTCCAACTACCGTCATCGCCGCAATGGATATGACGAAACTTCCCGGATCGAACGGCGACATCTGGTACAGCATCGACGTGAGTTGTTTTGCAGCAAAATAGGTCAGGGGAATGCCTGCGGCGATTCCCGCCAACAGTACCCAGAAACTCTCACCTAGCACCATGGCTAGCATCTGCATGCGGCTTGCGCCCAGCGCCATGCGCACGCCAATCTCGTTCGTGCGCCGGCTCACGCGGAATGAGTGCATTCCATAAAGCCCGGTCGCCACCAGCAGAGCTGCCAGCAGCCCGAAGAACCCACCCATCGCGGCGAACATTCGCTGTTGCTCATAGGATTTCTCGAATTGATCCTGCTGCGTCATGGGTTGCTCAAGCGGCACATCAGGATAAAGTCCGGCAACGAGCTTCCGCATCTCGGGCACCAACGCCGCGGCGTTACCCTGCGCGCGCAGTTCAATACTCATCGTGCCCAGCGAGTCATCCTGCATCGCTGCGGTAAAGGCCATCGGACGCGGAGTTTCGTCCACCGACCGGTATTTGCTGTCGGCTACGACGCCCACAATGGTCGCTGGATTGTCTTTCCAGATCTGATGTCCGATCGGATTCGTGTGCGCAAAGTAGCGCGTCGCCATGGTCTCGTTTACTACCACAACGCGCTGCGTTCCCTTGACATCACGCTGACCAACGTCGCGCCCGGCAAGAATCGGCGCGCCTAGCGTCCTGAAGAAATCCGGACCGACGGCGTTCCAGCGGAGGTTTCCGCCGTTCTGGAGCACTCCGTCGATGATGAGCACGTCATTGTTGCTCCATCCCGACCCAGGCCGGTTCGACGCCATGGACACGGACTCGACTCCAGGTGTCTGACGAATATGTTCGAGCAAGTTGCGATAGAAGAAATGGGTGTCGGTCCGCCCCTGCGGCGCAACGCCAAATGCGAGGACGCTTTGGGCCTGTATGCCAAGGTTCTCTGTGGCGTAGTTGTGCAAGGTCCGCAGCAGCAAGCTTGCGGCCATCAGCAGAACCAGCGACACAGCAACCTGAGCAGCGAGCACGATTTGGCCGCCGAACACTCGCCCACGCGTAGCCGTAGCGTTCGATGTATTCGCGCGCAACACTCCGGCAACCGGCGCATTCACCGCACTCCACAGAGGCGCAAGCCCGAACGCCAGCGCCGCCGCGCAGGAGACGGCCAGCGTGAACAGCAGTACAGTGCGGTCGGGGCTGAGCCCGGTCTCGATTTCAGACCAGGCCGCCAGCGCCTTCGTGGCCAGGAGTGCAAACAGCCAGCCAAGCAATGCTCCCGCGGTGACCAGCAATACGCTCTCAGCCAGTAGCTGGCGCAGGATCGTCGCTTTTGTCGCGCCGATGGCCATTCTCAAGCTGAACTGGCGCTGGCGCCCCGCATTCCGCGCCTGCACCATCATCGCAACGTTGGTGCACGCGATCAGCAGCACCATCGCCACTAGAGCCATCAGGATGCGCACCGGCTCGCGATAAGAATCGTTATAACCGGCGATGCCACGCGCCGGCACGAAATCGAGCAGCGGCTTCCACACCTTGGGGTCGATCTTGCCCAACGACTGAGTGGCGACTTCGCCGAAGGCGCCAGCCAGCGCCTGACCAGCCTGTTGGGGCGTCACGCCGCTTTTGAGCCGCGCCATCATCCGCAGGCACCACCACCGCGGCGCGTCGTAAAGGGTTTCGTCTTTGTCTGTAGTGCCCCAGGCGTTCAGCTCCGGCCGGTTTTGCAGCGGGATCCAGAAATCGGTGGATGTGGCCGGCTCGATGCCCTTGAATCCATGTGCGGTGATGCCCACGATGGTGAGAGGCACGCCTCGCACGTAAAGCGTCTGTCCGAGCACCCCTGGATCGCGGGCAAAACGCCGTGTCCAATAGTCGTAGCTGATGACCGCGATCGGTGCGTGGGCCTTCTCATCGTCAAAAGAGAAACCCCGTCCGCGCTCGATGCGGGCGCCCAGTCCGGAAAAGAAGTTGCCACTCACCTCATCGCCTTCTGCATCCTCGGGCATCTCGCCATAACGGACGGGCACGTTTCCGGTAAAGCTCAACGGCGCATAACCGATCAGTTCCTCGAAGACGTCGCTGCGCAGGCGGAGGGCCTCGAATGTCGGTTCTGAGAACGAGGTATCGCCGTCGCCCGTATTCCAGCCTCCCGGCGGCTGGTTTTCCCCGCCGCCAATATGAACGTAGGAGAGTCCCTGAGGCCGGCTCACCGGCAGCAGTTGCATCAGGACAGCGTTCATTACGCTGAAGACGGCCGTGTTGGCTCCGATGCCCAGCGCCAGCATCAGCACCACGATCAGAGAGAACCCCGGCGAATTGCGGATCTGGCGAAGTGCGTAGCGAAGATCGCGAACGAAGTTCCTCATCTTGCCTCCGGAGCGCGGCACATAGCACTATTGATATAGCACTCATTGGGCCATAGCCGTCCGCTCTAAGTGATTCTGATCAATGACATCAGACGGGTACGCCCGCGTTCCCATTGTCCGCAAGCGCAATGCACTGTCCAGAAACGGACGAGAACCCGCCAGCCGTTCGAAGATCGATCCGGAGAAGTCGCTCCGGTTTGAACCCGTGATCAGCGGAAATCCTGCGTCGCGGTCGAGTAACCCGCCACCCGGAAACTACTCGATTTCGCTGCCGGTACCGTCCGCAATCTGACTGGGCTCCACGGCCTCTTCGACCGTGTGCCGACGCACAAGCGGGTGTTCCCCAGTCATCCGGTAGGCGCTCGCCCGCGCCTCAGCAATACCAGTGGTCTCCACGACATTACAGATGCTTCTCATCGGCCACAGCAGAAAGAATCCTGCCCGGCGAACTTCTTTGCGAGTGGCACAGTGAACCAGAAGACGTGGTCACTCTGACGCTCAACACGCGCACCTCTATTCTTCAATCGGTCGAGCCAAACTTCCCGATTGCGCAGGGGGACATGCTCCTGAAACTCGATTGTGAACGAGCCTGCTTCCACGGATTGACTCTAGCAGAAAGCCAACAAGTACCCGTCCCGGGAGAGTAACCCGCTACCCGGAAGTTGCGAAATAGTCAACAGTCGGCGCCCTTCGTGTCGATGTTGACCTTCCGTTCAGTGTTGCGGTGCTACAGTGGGGATCAAATCGGTCTCGGTGCCTTTCGATTCAAAACTCGTTGAAGCACAGCTTGCACTCAAACGGATCGGTCCCGACGAGATGCCTGCTCTTGCGTGCGATGCCCTGGAAGCTGGCCTCGGTGGCCCCTCTATCCGCAGGCTCGCTGCACTGACCAATCCATCCGGCTGGGAAGTCCACCAAATCGTCCCGTCATTCATGGCGGAAGCCGGATTGAATCGCATTACGCTTCAAGAAGCCTCTGTCCGACTTGCTCAGCAAATCGCACATCGAATCCTTTCGTAAGGAAACTCGCGTCGTCATTTCTTGATCCTCCTCAGAGCTTCGGCGGGACGAATGACATCAATCCCAAAAGTGCGGCGCGCCTCGCGCCGTTGCCGCTCGCCCCAAACCAAATTGCAGTTTATTTCGCGCCTTCCGGCAAAATAGAGACGTGCACAAATACGCCCCATCCGCAGCCGCCCGTTCCCTCCACGAAAAACTGCTCGTAAGTCCTTTCCTGAGAGGAATCTGTGGCTAAACCCTTTCTCGAGAGGATTTTGCAGCGGACCTTGGCTTGCAACTCCATGCCAATGAGGAATTTCCACCCAGGGTCTGGGGGGGAGTACCCCCCCCACCACAAGCAGAAACGCGCCGTGCCTCGAACCACCCGCCGCGTCGCGCTCGTCGTCGCCCTTGCCCTCATCGCCCTCGGCCGCGGCTTTGCCGCCGACTCCTACCGCATCGTCCACGCCTACCCGCACGACCAGCAGGCCTTCACCCAGGGCCTCCTCTATATCGATGGACACCTCTACGAAAGCACCGGCATCGAAGGCCAGTCTTCCCTCCGCGAAGAAGACCTCGAGTCCGGCCGCATTCTCCAGTTGCACGACGTGCCCAGCAAGTACTTCGCCGAAGGCCTCACCGACTGGGGTTCGACGCTCATCCAGCTCACCTGGCAATCGCACATCGCTCTGGTCTACGACCGCGCCACGTTCCGCTTTCTCCGCTCGTTCCCCGTCCAGTACGAAGGCTGGGGACTTACCCACGACGCACACAACCTCATCCTCAGCGACGGCTCCGCAACGCTCCACTTCTTCGACCCCAACACCTTTCACGAAACCCGCAGCATCACCGTCAAGGACCACGGCAAACCCGTCCCCCAACTCAACGAACTCGAATTCATCCATGACGAGATCTACGCCAACGTCTGGCATTCCGATCGCATCGCGCGCATCGCACCCGCGACCGGCAAAGTCCTCGGCTGGATCGACCTCACCGGCCTGCTGCCTTCGAGTGAACACTCCAACAACGAAGCCGTGCTGAACGGAATTGCCTACGATCCCGCCCACGACCGCCTCTTCGTCACCGGCAAACTCTGGCCCAGACTTTTCGAGATCAAAGTCGTTCCAAGTCAGTCCAAAACTTCCAGCGCCCGGCAGAACATCCCGCGGTAATCCGCAATGACGCCGGCTCCCGGAACTGGCGATGTGGCATTGATCACACCGCAAGGCGCACGCATCCGCCTATACTTTCGCCCGGAGGCTTGCCCCGCGATGGACCTGTTTTCGGTTCCCACCGTTCTTCAAAATGCGGCCATCCTCACCGTCATCCTGGCCTTCTTCGGATACCTGGTGACGTTTTTCAGCGCGCGCATGCTGGCTCGCCGCCGCGACAAACTGGAACTCGTGAACAAGCGCCTCAACGAGTTCTACGGACCGCTCTATGTCGCTTCGGAAGCCGGAAATATCGCCTATCGCTCGCTGCTCAACCGGCAAGGCAAAGAGAAAAGCGATCCCATTCTCGACTCGGAGATGAAGGACTGGGTTTTATGGATGACAACCATCTTCATGCCGCTCAATGACATTCGCGAGAAGATCATCATCGAAAAGGCCTACCTCATCGTCGAACAGCAGATGCCGCAATGCCTTCTCGATTTCGTGACTCACGTCGTCGGCTACAAGGCTGTGCTTCACAAATGGGCCAACGGCGATTACGGCGAGCGCCGCTCCACCATCGGCTGGCCGCCGGAGTTCGACATCTATGTGCGTCGATCCTATGCCGCTTTGAAGTTCGAACAAACACGGTTGATGCACAGCGCAGTCTGGAGGCTCTATCACAACCTCCGCGATCGCAAGCCTGCGCAACAGGACTACGCATCGCGCTGATGCGCGGGCCTTATACCTGCGCCGTCACTGCCAGGTTTTCCCAAAGGCGCAATGTAGGTTCCGCCTGGTTGATGGTGTAGAAGTGAAGTCCCGGCGCTCCATTGCGCAACAGCGTTTCACAAAGACGCGTGACCACGCTGAGCCCAAAATCGAGCAACGCCGCTTTGTCGTGTTGCAACTGCTCCAGCCGCAAACGGATCCAGCGGGGAAGTTCGGCGCCACAGCCATCGCAGAATCGCACCACGTTGGCATAACTCGTAATCGGCATGATTCCAGGCACAACCGGAATCTTTACGCCCGCCTTCGCGCAGCGCTCCATGAAGTCAAAATACGCATCCGGGTTATAGAAGAGTTGCGTCAGCGCGCTGTCCGCGCCCGCTTCCACCTTGCGGCAAAAATTCTCAAAGTCCGCCGCCGGACTCTCCGCTTGCGGATGCATTTCGGGATAAGCCGCAACCTCGATCAGGAACGCGTCGCCGTGCCTCTCCCGAATAAACGTCACCAGTTCGTTTGCGTAATGAAATTCGCCCGGCGCAGAAGCATTCAGCGCCGTCGCAGGCAGATCGCCGCGCAAAGCCACAATCCGCTTCACGCCCGCCTCAAGATATCGATCCAGCAGATCCGCAACCTTGGCGCGCGTCGATCCCACGCACGTCAGATGCGGCGCAACCTCGATTCCCGTGTGCCCGGCCACCGTCAATAAAGTTTCGTAAGTGCCGTCCTGGTCCGACCCGCATGCGCCGTGCGTGACTGAGAAATAATCCGGGCTCACTGCGGCAAGACGTTTCAGCGTTTCCGGCAGTTTTGTCGCTGCCTCTGGAGTACGCGGGGGAAAGAGCTCAAACGAGAAACTCGGCTGTTCTTTCATAATGTCTCACTCGAACCTCTATCTAAAATAGGAGGGCCGCTCGCGCGGCCCTTCCTTCTACAGATACTTCTAATAGCGGTAGAACTCCGCTTTGTAAGGCCCTTCAACCGGCACGCCGATATATTCGGCCTGCGGCTTGGTCAGCGTCGTAAGTTTGACGCCAATTTTTTCCAGATGCAGTCGTGCCACTTCTTCGTCCAGCTTCTTCGGCAGCGTATAGACGTTGATCTTGTAGCTGTCCTTGTTCTTCCAAAGATCAAGTTGCGCCAGCGTCTGGTTGGCAAAGCTGTTCGACATCACGAAGCTCGGATGGCCCGTCGCACAGCCCAGGTTCACCAAACGTCCTTCTGCGAGAACAAAGATGCCGTGCCCATCGGGGAACGTGTAAAAGTCCACCTGCGGCTTGATGTTCAGCTTCGACACACCCTTTTCTTCGTTGAGCCGATCCATCTGGATCTCGTTGTCGAAGTGGCCGATGTTGCACACAATCGCCTGGTCCTTCATCTTCTTCATGTGGTCGAGCGTGATGATGTCCACGTTGCCCGTGCAAGTGACATAGATGTCGCCGCGGCCCAGCGTGTCCTCAACCGTCGTCACTTCGTAGCCTTCCATCGCGGCCTGCAACGCATTGATCGGGTCGACTTCCGTCACGATCACGCGGGCGCCCATGCCACGCAGCGAATGCGCGCAACCCTTGCCCACATCGCCGTAACCGCAGACAACTGCAACTTTGCCGGCCACCATCACATCGGTCGCGCGCTTGATTCCATCGGCCAAAGACTCGCGGCATCCATAGAGGTTGTCGAACTTGCTTTTGGTCACAGAATCATTCACGTTGATCGCCGGAACCAGCAGCTTTCCCGTCTCCATCATCTTGTAGAGTCGGTGCACGCCCGTCGTCGTCTCTTCTGAAACGCCGCGCCACTCTTTCACAACCTTGTGCCAATGCTGCTTGTCTTCCGCGTAAACCTTCTTCAACAGGTCCTTGATCACTTGCTCTTCGTGATTGCCGCTCGGCGTCTCGACCCACTTGTCGCCATTTTCCAGTTCATATCCTTTGTGGATCAGCAGCGTCACGTCGCCGCCATCGTCCACCACCAGCTGCGGCCCTTTGCCGCCCTTGTGTGCCAGCGCGCGATACGTGCAGTCCCAATACTCTTCGAGAGATTCGCCCTTCCACGCAAACACCGGAACACCGGCCGCTGCAATCGCCGCCGCCGCATGGTCCTGCGTCGAGAAAATATTGCAGGAGGCCCAGCGAACTTCAGCCCCGAGAGAGACCAGCGTCTCGATCAACACCGCGGTCTGAATCGTCATGTGCAGCGAGCCGGTAATGCGCACGCCCGCCAGCGGCTTCTCCGCCGCATACTTGTTGCGGATCGCCATCAGACCCGGCATCTCGTGCTCGGCAATAGCGATCTCTTTGCGGCCCCACTCGGCCAACGAAAGATCCGCGACTTTGTACTCCGCTTGCGTCACTTCAACTGTGGTAGCTGCCATCTAGAAACTCCTCATATCGTTCTATCGTGATATATTGATATCAGAAGTTGGCTATGCCGTCAATCGTGAAAATCTTGCGTGCCGCCGCCGATCCCAACCGGCTCCGCATCTTATTGCTTCTAAAGGCTGAAGAGCTTTCAGTCGCCGAGATGCAGGAAGTCCTGACGATGGGTCAGAGCACCATCTCCACCCACCTCTCGCAGTTGAAGCGGGCCGGATTGGTCGAGGATCGCCGCACGGGCAAGAGCAACCTGTATCGCTTGAGCGACGCTCCGGGTGGTGTGCTTCAGGAGCTTCTTGGTCAGGCGCAGCACGAAATCCCCGAAGCCTCCGCAGACCAGGCCGCCATGCGCCGAGTCGTCAAAAAACGCCAGGACAAAATGCGCGCCTTCTTCGACACCATGGCTGGTCGCCTGGGCCGAGACTACGTTCCGGGCAAATCCTGGAAAAGTCTCGCCGAAGCTTTCCTGCGCCTCTTGCCGCCTATGGTGATCGCCGATCTAGGCGCAGGCGATGGAAGTTTTTCACTCCTGCTCGCCGAGCGCGCCGCACGAGTCATTGCCGTCGACTCCTCGCAAAAAATGCTCGACGTCGCCCGCGAACAAGCCACTCGGCATGGTGTCAAGAACGCAGAGTTCCGCCTCGGCGACATGGAAGAAGTCCCCATCGACGATGCGTCCATCGATCTGGTTTTCTTTTCCCAGTCGCTTCACCACGCCGCTCATCCCGAACGGGCAGTCGCAGAGGCATGGAGAATCCTCCGGCCTTCCGGACGTCTTGTCATCCTCGATCTCGCCAAGCATCGCTTTGAAGAGGCGCGCGAGATGTACGCCGACGAATGGCTGGGCTTCAGCGAGGCAGAGATCGAAACCATGCTCACCGCCGCCGGCTTCACCGACATCCGCGCCTCCGTAGTCGACAAAGATCCCGAAGCCCCGCAATTCCAGACACTCCTGGCCGTCGCAAACAAAACGAGCTAGCACCTGCTCCCGCGTGCTCGGAGTTTCGCACCGCCCGTTTGTCCTCCCGTAAGAACCAACCCACAGAACTGTCTTCCTGAGCGAAGCAGCTTGGGGACCCATCGAGTTCACGCGATGGGGTAAAGCGGAGCGAAGGATCTGCTTCGTCCCACAAGCGCAACGAACTTCACAGTCCCCCCACTCGCCTCGCGTCGCAAACCGTGCACCGAATCCAATCAACCCATCGCGAGTCTAAAATGCTTGAGAAGTCGAACGCACGAAAGAATTCATATGACCGCCTCAGCCAATAAACCGCTCGCGGCAACAGCGACTGCAGGCGCGCCGCGTCTCACCCGCGCCCGCCGCACCGCCGTCCTCAAGGCATTGGCCGACCCGCGACGCTTCGAGTTGCTGGAACGTATCGCCAAAGCCAACTGTCCCCTGGGCTGCTCGCAAGCTCTAACCGCACTGCAGATTTCCCCCGCAACGTTGTCCCATCACGTCAAAGAACTCGAGTCTGCCGGTCTCATCGAGATTGAGCGCGTGGGCAAGTTCCACAATCTCAAGCTCCGTCCGGGGGTTCTGGATGCCCTGGCCGAGACACTCCAGGCGCTCAACACCTCCGCCTGCCCCTCCCGCTGACAGCCCCCAAAATCGATTTCCACAATCGTTCTGAATCCAATTCGTTCCTTGTTCCATCAATTCGACAGTTATCGAAATGTCGAAACGATGACATTCCGGTCGGGAGCAGAAAAATGAAGAATCTTGAAGGCAAAGTTGCACTGGTCACCGGTGCATCCAAGGGCATTGGCGCCGCCGTGGCGCTTGAGCTTGCGTCGCGTGGCGCAGCGGTCGCGGTCAACTATTCAGGCAGCAAGGCCGGCGCAGACAAAGTTGTCGCCGAAATCAAGAAAGCCGGGGGCAAGGCAATTGCAGTCCAGGCCAACGTCGCGGACCCCGATACCATCGGGCCTCTGGTAAGCACAGTCGTCCAGCAGCTCGGTCCCATCAGCATCCTCGTCAACAATGCGGGTATCTACGAGTTCGGGCCTCTCGAGGCAGTGACGCCGGAGCACTTCCACAAACAATTCAACGTGAATGTGCTGGGACTTCTGCTCACCACACAGGCTGCGGTAAAGCAGTTTGATCCCAAAGGCGGCAGCGTCATCAACATTGGCTCAGTCGCCGCGGCAGGCATCCCATCCGCATCGGTGTACAGCGCCACCAAGGGTGCACTCGATTCCATTACCGTGGCTCTCGCCGGCGAACTCGGCGCGAAAAAGATTCGTGTGAATTCGCTGAACCCCGGCATGATTGAAACCGAAGGCACGCACACCGCGGGCTTCATCGGCAGCGACTTCCACAAGAAAACAGAGCAGGAGACGCCGCTCGGCCGCATCGGCCAGCCGCAGGACGTTGCTTCCATCGCTGCGTTCCTTGCCTCCGACGACTCCTACTGGGTCACCGGCCAATTCATCAAGGCCTCGGGCGGCGCACGTCTCTGATCCCGTCAACCTCGCTCAGCGCGCAACAGTTGGCGTTTACGTTCCACTCCCCAGCGGTACCCGCTAAGGGCGCCGCTGGCGCCGACCACGCGATGGCACGGCACCACCAGGGCCACGCGATTGGTCGCGCACGCTCTTGCCACGGCGCGTGTTGCTTTGGGATCGCCGAGTTGACGCGCCACTTCGCTGTAGCTGCGCGTTTCTCCGCGCGGAATCTGGCGCAGCGCTTGCCAGACGCGTAGCTGGAAAACCGTTCCCCTCAAGTCAAGCGAGTCGATCCGCGACCGGCTCGCCGTGAGATCGTCTCCGTCACGTACGCTGGCGAGGGCTACATCCACGAGCCGCGAGAGCGACACATCGCGCCGCAGCTTTGCTTCCGGAAACTCGGCGCGCAGGCTAGCTTCCGCGTCGCTTCGCGTGGCCGCAAGCGACAACCAGCAGAGACCGCGCTCCGTGGCGCCGACAATCACCCAGCCAAATGGCGAAGAACCGCAGGCCCATCCGATTTTTTCGCCTTCCCCGCCCTTGGCAAAGCGCGCCGGCGTCATGCCGAGTTGTGCGCCGTCATACGCGCGGCTCGACGAGCCAAATCCGGCTTCGTAGATCGCGTCCGTCACGGTATTTCCCTGCCGCAGCGCCGTGCGCAGACTTCCTGCTCTCAGTGCGCGTTGGTATTGCAGCGGGCTCACGCCCATGGCCCGTTTGAAAAGCCGCTGCACCGTGAAGGGACTCATGCCCGCGATGCGGCCGAGCTGTTCGAGGCGAACTGCGCGATCGACATGCGCTTCGATGTAGGCTCGAACTTTCTCCAAAGGGTTGCCGGAATCATTGCCCGGAGTGCAGCGCTTGCAGGCACGGAAACCCGCGCCCTGCGCCTCCTCCACGCTCGAAAAGAAGCGCACGTTTGCGCGCAGCGGCCGCCGGCTCTTGCAGCTCGGCCTGCAGAACACGCCAGTGGTTGTAACCGCGTAAAAAAAACGTGCGGACACGTCCCGTACCACCAGCTTCTGCCAGGCAGCTTCGGGGTCGAGAGTTGGGTTTAGCGGTGCAGGCATCACGATTTGTGGATTCGCACTCATGGAACTAGATTGGTCTTTCTTCGTTCTCCCCGCACTCCGGTTCTTGCGCGCAATTCCATTTCTTCGCGCAGGGGAATTCAATTTGCCCGACTGCGCAGGATCTCTTCGGCCCGTTGCAAATCCTCTTCCGTATCCACACCAATGGTGTCTGCAGGAGCTTCCGCAACGTAGATGCCGATTCCGTTCTCGAGCAGGCGCAATTGTTCCAGCCGCTCCAGCGTCTCCAGTGGCGAGGGGGCGAGCGCCCCAAATTTTTCGAGCGCAGCCTTGCGGTACGCATAGATTCCCAGGTGTTTTCGATATCCGGCGAACCCCGTCGCGTCACGATCAAACGGGATCGTCGCCCTCGAGAAATAGAGCCCGCGCCCATCGAGGGCCGTCACCACCTTTACCGCGTTCGGATTCCCAAACTCATCTGGTGGGCAGCGCACCGCCAGCGTTGCTACTTCTACCTCCGGCCGGTCAAACAAGGCCAGCAGCGGCTTGAAAAACTCTCCGGTCAGCGTCGGTTCATCGCCTTGTATGTTCACGTAGACATCCGCTTCGATCTGCCCCGCCACCTCGCGCACACGATCCGATCCGCTGGCGCAAGCGGGCGAAGTCATCACCACCGGAATCGCGCGTGCGCGACACACCGCCGCAACCTCGTCTGAATCGGTCGCCACCACTACCGGGTCCATCAGCCCGCTTGCAGACGCCGCGCGCCACACCCACTCCACCATCGGATGCCCCGCAATCTCGCGCAATACTTTCCGGCTCAGCCGCGTCGATGCGAGCCGCGCCGGAATGACCCCGGCGATCTGTCTTGTTCTCATGCAGGCGAGTCTACAACCTGCCCCGCCCCGACCACCGCAGCCCATCAGCCAAGCGTCGACTCCAAGCCAGAAGCGTCGCGGCCTGAACCAACCGGCCGCCCAACGTGTCCGCTCCCGACCGTGCTCGTTTGACCGCAAATTCAAGCCCCCGTATCATCTAGAGGGATGCACCCCGCGCGGCTGCGTCTCTCCTGGCGGAGTAGCTCAGATGGTTAGAGCGTGGGATTCATAACCCCAAGGTCGGCAGTTCGATCCTGCCCTCCGCCACCAAATCCAGCGACAAGGCAACCCACCTCGTATCAACAGGCGCATCGCGTCGGCAGAGGAGATTTCACCGAGTGACCTCCGAACCGAAAAGCGGTCCGCCTAATCCGGAGAAATCTGCGCCTCTCCATCTCGGCGAGCGGTTCACCCGAGCCGTCGACTACGCACGCACGCTTCACATCGAGCGGCGCAAAGGTTCCGAGATCCCGTTTATGGCTCATCTCCTCGGTGTGGCATCGCTGGTCATGGGTGAAGCCGGCCATGTCCTCTTCCCGGTCACCGAAGACATGGTCATCGCCGCCCTGCTCCACGATGCAGTCGAAGATCACGGCGGTTCCATCCGCCTCGCAGATGTCCATTACATCTTCGGCGCCAACGTCGCCCGCATGGTCGAGGCGCTCTCCGATACGTTGGCAGAGCACCCCGAGCAAAAAGAGCCGTGGGAACAGCGCAAGCAAGACTACCTCGCGCGCCTTCGCGGTGAACCGGCGGACGTCCAACTGATCTCCGCCGCCGACAAGCTTTACAACGCCCGCACCATCCTCGACGACTACCGCATGATTGGCCCCGAAGTCTGGAAGCGCTTCAAACGCGGTCGCGACCTGCAACTCTGGTACTTCAACGAACTGCTCAAAATCTTCAAGTCCTCGAGACCCAACCGCATCGTCGAGGAACTGGAGCGCGTTGTCGCGGATCTGACGCGTATCTCGGCAAACGAAAACGCGACGAAACCAGCCACTTCGGCGAGTTGAAGGGTACCATCGGTGGGCCGGACGGCTATCCGAACCCCAAACCTTCTGCCTACGGTTGGGGTATCATTGCGTCTATAGAATTTGATGGCTCTTCCCCTTGGAGCCGCATCGGTGGTGTCTGTGTCTCGAACCTTTCAACGCATCGTCTTCGGCTTGGCCGCGACAGTATTTGCAGCACTTGGCCTGGGGTTCGTCCTCGGCCAGGTAGGATTTTTCGGCGTGCACGCGGGCAGCGAAGAAGATGGCGCCTACCGGCAGATGCACGTCTATGCCGAGGTCCTCAAGCGTATCCAGAGCGACTACGTCACCGAGCCCAACATCGGCAACGTGACGGCCGGCGCGATGCACGGCCTGCTGGAGTCGCTCGATGCCGATTCTAGCTACCTAAGCGCTTCGGAATACAAGATTTACAAGGAACGCCCGGATTCAGGCGTGGCCCAGATTGGGGTCACAGTTTCGAAGCGTTTCGGCTATGCCACCATCGTCAGCATAGCTCCCGGCTCACCGGCCGAACGTGAGCACCTCTCCGACGGGGATGTCATTGAATCCATTGGCGACCAATCCACGCGCGAGCTGTCTCTGGCGGTCATTCGCCTCATGCTCGACGGCAAGCCCGGCACCACCGTTTCGCTCTCCGTGGTACGTCCCCGCAAACAGGACCCGGACAAGCTGACGCTCACCCGCACCGTTACGCCGTCCCCGGCCCTCAGCGAACAGCAATATGAGAACTCCAGCATCCTCTATTTGAAGCCTGGCGTTCTTACAGCTGCACGCGTCGACGAAATTGCATCCAAACTCAAATCAGCTGGCAAGAGTCACAAGGTTCTACTTGACCTCAGAGATTGCTCGCAAGGGGACTCCGCCGAAGGCCTGCGCCTGGCCAACTTCTTCATCAATCAGGGCACACTGGCCACTCTCGAAGGCCAGAAATTTGCCACCCAGTCTTTTACCGCTGATTCCGGCAAATTCATTACCAGCGCCCCGCTCGCCGTCCTCGTCAACCGCGGAACCTACGGCGCGGCAGAGCTGACCGCGGATGCCATTGAAGGCGCAAAGCGTGGCGACGTGGTTGGCGAACGTACCTTCGGCGAAGGCTCCGTACAAAAGACAATCGAACTCCCAGACGGCGCAGCCCTCTTGCTGACCGTCGCCAAGTTCGAGGGTCCCGATGGCAAGAAGATTCAGGATGATGCGGTCACGCCTACCGTGCAAGTGGGGCAGGCGACGGATGACGAAATCGACGAAGGAAATCCGTCTCCCAAGGGCGATGAACCGCTCAACAAAGCGCTCGAATTGTTAAAAGCTAAAAACGGGTAAGCGCAGCGCCACGATTCCCGATCTTGCCCGGATCATGTATCGTCTGGTTCTGCGCCGACGACCGCCGATTTCGGCAGAATGCGAAGCGTGCTAGCCTTAAACGATAGGGGTTTCCGGATTACTTTACCGTGAGCAATCTGCGCTGATTCTTTACCCGCTGATTGTCCTGTCGCTGGGTCAGCGTTTCTTCGCTTCTCGTCAGCAAAAGCAAGCACGGACAGTGCAGGGCGCGTGATTCGGGAGCCTGCTCGCGGCAAGTTTTCGCATCGCTCGAGACAAGATGCCAAAGAGGCCTGAAGCAGTTGGCTGCCACATCCAATCAGCCGAACCAACAGCACGGCATGGGTCGCTACCATCGGCTTGACCCTGAACCGGCGCCGTTGGTGCGACGCCACAAGCTGGCCGGCAAGGTCGCATTCGCAACCCTCTTCTTCCTGGCGCTTGTCACCGGTTCGCTCGCCGGACTGATTCTCGTCTATTCCGTCGATCTCCCGCAGATCAACGATCTGGAGCACTACCGGCCTTCGACCACCACGGACCTTTATGATCGCAACGACCACATCATCGGTTCGTTCGCCCTGCAGCGCAGGGTGGTCGTCAACTACGACGACTTCGCCCCAATCCTGCGCCAGGCAGTCATCTCCATTGAAGACAAAAGCTTCGAATCGCATTGGGGCATCAACGTCCTGCGCATCGCCGGCGCCGTGATCCACGATCTGCGCAGCCACGGGCGTGTCCAGGGCGCTTCCACCCTGACAATGCAACTGGCGCGCAATCTTTTCCTCTCCTCCGAACGCACTGCTGGCCGCAAACTGCAGGAAGCTTACCTGGCCATTCAAATCGAGCGCGCGTTCACCAAGCAGCAGATCTTTACCCTCTACGGCAACCAGATCTATCTCGGCAGCGGCATGTATGGCTTCGAGGCCGCTTCGGAATTCTATTTCTCCAAACACGCGAAAGACCTCACCCTGACCGAGGCCGCTCTGCTCGCCGGTCTTCCCAAAGGCCCCGTGGCCTATTCGCCTCTGCTCTATCCGGAAAAAGCGCTGCGCCGGCGCAACCTGGTCCTGAGCGAGATGGAATCCGACGGGGTGATCACCCATCAACAGGCCGAAGAGTCGCGCGAAGCCCCGCTGGGCCTCAAGATCTCGCAGCCTGATGCTTCCATTGCCCCGTGGTTCCAGGAAGAAGTCCGCCGCGAATTGGAAAAGCGCTTCGGCACTGACGAAGTCCACGAGGATGGCCTCCGTGTCGAGACGACACTCGACCTTAATTTGCAGCAGACCGCGAATCGCGCCGTAGCCGACGGGTTGGCCGCCTACGAGCGCCGTCACGGCTGGAAGGGCAAGCTCGAAAATGTGCTCGTCAACGGACAAACGATCGAGTCCTACAGGCATCCGGACTGGGCCGTCGCCAGCAATCCAGGCGACTACGTACACGCCCTCGTCACCGCCGCCAGCGCGCAGGAAATACGTGCGCGGATCGGCGAGACAGAAGTTGTCTTGCTGCCCGCGGATTGGCAGTGGACCGGCATCCGATCCGGCGACGCGATCGTCAAGCCCGGCGACATTATCTACCTCCACCTCGCCGACTCCCCCCAGGGCAGCCCGCGCCGAGCCGCATTGGAACAGGACTCCGGCACACAGGGCGCCCTCCTCGCGATGGACAACACCAGCGGCGACGTCCTCGCCATGGTAGGCGGTCGCGACTTTGCGCTCTCCCAGTTCAATCGAGCCACCCAGGCGGAACGTCAGACCGGCTCCAGCTTCAAACCCTACGTCTACGCGACAGCCATTGAAGAAGGCGCCAGGCCGAACGACATCATCGTCGACGCACCCGCCAGCTTCGGAAGCTATTCACCCCACAATTACGAAAACGACTTCAAAGGAGCGATGACCCTCACCAATGCCTTCGCGGAATCCCGCAACGTTCCCGCGGTGAAACTCGCCGCCCGCGTCGGCATTCACAAGGTCATCGACATGGTGCACCGCTTTGGCGTCACAGCCGACATCCCTGCGTACCTGCCCGTAGCGTTGGGCGCAGCCGGTATCACGCTGCAGCAGCAAGTCGATTCCTATTCCGTCTTTCCCAACGACGGCATCCGCGTCACCCCGCGCCTGATTCGCAAGGTTTCCAACTACGACGGGATCAGCTTGTGGCAGGATCGTCCCGAAATTAATCAGGTAATTCGTCCCCAGACGGCGCGTTCCATGATGACTCTCTTCCGCGCCGTCACCGACCATGGCACCGGCGCAGCGGTCAAGGAACTGAATCATCCGCTGGGCGGCAAAACCGGCACCACCAGCGACTTCACCGATGCATGGTTTCTCGGCTTCTCGCCTTCCGTCACCTGTGGTGTGTGGGTTGGATACGACAGCCGCGAATCTCTCGGAGAAAAAGAGACCGGCGCGCGCGCTGCCCTGCCCATCTGGATCACGCTGATGCGCGCCGCCATCGCCGGCAAAGACGATGAACAGTTCATCGCCGATCAGCAGGATGAAACCATGGATCGCGCCTCTGCGGAATCCTCAGGCAAGGCCGGAGCGCAACTCCCTATCGAGCCAGCTCCAAGAAAGCCGCAATCCCCGTCGCTCGTGGTTCCTCAAGCCAGGCCACGACCAACCGCGCTCCCCATTGCTCCCCGTCCAGGCATCAAGAACGCAGCCTTCACCCCGCCGCATGCAGCCGGAAGTACCGCTTCGCTCGCGCGACATCCTTGAAGATCTGTGCCTTCAACGCCTCGGGCGATGGCCACTCGATCTCACCCCGCAAGCGCATCAGAAACTCCAATTCCAGCGGCGTCTCTTCATTCAGTTCCACCGGCTCAAAATCAAGGATGTGCGTTTCCACGCTGAATCCGGCGCCTTCAAACGTCGGCCTGTTCCCGACATTGGTCACCGCCTGAAAACAGCGCTCTCCGACCGTCAGACGCGTGACATAGACACCAAACGCCGGCAATAAGCCGGGATATGCGGCCAGGTTCACCGTGGGCACCAGCAGCCGTGATCCAATGCCGCGGCCGCGCGCTTGCGTCGAACGCACGCCGAAGGGCCTGCCCAACATCCACCGGGCCCGCTTCATGTCTCCGCATGCAATCAGCGCGCGGACTGCCGAACTGGAAACGTCAAGCCCATGCACGCGCACCGCCCGATGCAAATGAACATCAAAGCCAAACTCCGTACCGAACGCCTCGAGTTCCTGCACACCCGCTTCGGCGCGATGGCCGAAACGAAAATTTCCGCCCTCATGCACCGAGCAAACACCCAGCCTCTCGAGCAGTACCTGCTGCACAAAAGCGCGCGCGCGCATGTTGGCCAGTGCAGCATCGAACGGAAGAACCAGCACTTCGTCGATATCGGTCGCGGCCAGCAGGCGAAGACGCTCCGGCATCAGCGTCAGCAGCTTCGGCGCAAACTCCGGCCGAAGAAACTGCTCTGGGTGCGGATCAAACGTGATGGCCAGCGCGCGCATCCCGCGTTCCCTTGCTTCTTTTGCCGCCGATGTCAGCAGTTGGCGGTGCCCCAGGTGCACCCCGTCGAAGTTGCCGACCGTCGCAATCGTTGGCGCAAACCCCGGCGGAATCTCGGCCAGAGACCTGTACACCGGGATCTTGCGGTCGAGTCCGTCGTTCATAGAGTGGCTGAGAAAGTGAGCCCGTCGTAGGCCAGGGCCATCCCTGCGGGAAGCGTGCGGTTTGTCTCTGCGTGGCCCAGGTCGTGCGCGATGTGGGTAAACCACGCTTGCTTCGCGCCAATCCGTTGCACCCAGTCCACCGCCTGCTGCAGCGTGGCGTGACTGGGATGCGGCTTGTGGCGCAACGCCGAGAGAATCACGCAATCCAATCCTTCCAGCAGCGGAAAACTCTCCTCCGGGATCGCGCTCACGTCGGTCAGATAGGCCACCCGGCCAAAGCGATAACCGATAATTCCGACCTTCCCGTGCAGCACTGGAATCGGCACGAACTCCACGCCATGCAGGGACGTTCGCGGGCCAAGCGGCTCAACCCGCACCCGCGCGCGCGTTGGATAAGTGGCATCCGGCGACAAGGTGTAGTCGAAGATGCGCCGCAGCACCTCTGCCGTCTCCTCGTTGGCATACAGCGGAATCACCCCACCCTCGCGCGCCACCGCAAAGCTCAACGGACGCAGATCGTCCAGGCCGAGGATGTGGTCCGCATGGCCATGGGTGTAGAAGACGGCATCCAGCCGGGTGAGACCGGCGCGCAACGCCTGTTCGCGGAAATCAGGACCAGTGTCGATGACCACAACGCGTTCCCTGCCACCCTCATGCCAGCGCAAGAGCAGCGAAGGCCGCAGCCGACGGTCGCGCGGATCCGGCGACACGCACACCGCGCAGTCGCATCCCAGCGTCGGAACGCCCATCGAGGTTCCGGTACCAAGAAATGTGACCAGTCCCTCCATTGCGGAACTAGCGCTTGGCCGGGGGCGGCGGTGCGGGAACACCCTGCAGGGTGATCATGTTGGTCAGTTCGAGGAACGCCATGCGCACTTCGAAAAGCACCGTCTGCAAAGTGCGATCTTCCAACTCGCTCAGATTGCCCTTGGTTTTTTCCGCCAGCACGCCAATCATGTCGATCGTCTGGCGCGCGCCCATGATGTCCACGCGCGGACGCTGGCCCTCCTGCGTTCCCGCCCCCATCTGGATCATGGAGGAGAGATAGAGCTGCTGCACAAGGTGCTCGAAGCCCACCGGAGGCTGGGCTCCCACGCCCGGGTTCTGCGCACGAACGAGGTCTTCCAATCGCCGCGCGGAAGCGTCGTATGCCATCTTCTGTTCGCGACTCTCTTCCGCCGTCGGCGCGGGCGGCAATTCTGGCATCTGCTCATCTTCAGGCGCTACCGCCACTGATCGCTCCGCGACTGGCTCAGGCGTTGGTTCCGGCACCACCAGGCGCGGGCCCGCGGAGGGTTCGCTCGGCCCTGTCTCGCGCGGCGGTGTCGGCGTGTGTTCCTTTTCTTCTTCGGCCTTCATCTTCCGGCGATCAATCACTTCGAATTTCGGCGTCTCGCTCATCACTCTGTCCAATCCAATCCATTCAAAATGTCGGGGGCGCGGCAAGACCGCGAGCAGTTCCCGAGGCTGTCCCCGCGCTATACGTAAAAGTCTGGCTTTTCGCTTCGGCCTCTTCGCGCATCATGCCCAACGCAAAGATGCGGCTCCCTGCTTTTAACGGTAGTTCCGCAGCGCTGGTAATCGTTCCCGCCTGCGCACCATCCAAGCTCAATTCCGTCCCGGCCGGGGGAAGCGGCCCCTGAAGCTCGAGCGAGCGCAAATGGCGATGCACTTTGCCGCGAGACCGAATCCGTTCCACGATCTCCTGGCCCAGGTAGCAGCCCTTGCTGAAGTGCAGGGCTCGCATCTGCGAGGTTTCCTGGGGTAAATCGCGCTCCGCAATATCTACCCCGTACGTGGGAATCCCCTCGGCAATCCGGAAGGCCTCGAGCGCCGCCGTCCCCACCGGAATCGCTCCGGCCGTCGACATCGTGCGCCACAACCGCGTAACTCCGGCGACCGGCGTCCAGATCTCATAGTGCTCGGCAAGCAACCCAAACCCGCGCAGAATCCGCAAATCCAGCCCGTTCCACTCCACACGCGTGCCCGTCATCGGCTCGGCCAGCGCAGGCAGTCCCATCCGCGTCAGCACTTCGCTCGCCCGGGGTCCCGTGAGCCCCAGTGCCGTTTCGGCGGCAGGTTCCTGCCCCAGCGAAACCAGTTCC
The DNA here is from genome assembly GCA_963798035.1 of uncultured Acidobacteriaceae bacterium. GTDB lineage: Bacteria > Acidobacteriota > Terriglobia > Terriglobales > Acidobacteriaceae > Telmatobacter. The sequence goes on from CAWCRW010000005.1 coordinate 179,321, forward strand.
ACATCATCCATGATGATGAAATGCTCCAGGTGCGCGAGCAGCCGGCCGTATTGATCCGCGGCGATCTCCAGTTCCAGAGCGTCCCCTTCACGCCACGCCGTTAAATCTCCCTGGATGCGACCCTGCGCATTGAGCACTAGGTTCCACGCGCCGCCCTGCGCCGGCAGATCGTTGACTGAATTCGTCACCATGCCACTGAGCCAGCGGAATCGATCTTCGCCCCGCACCGCCACGCGCCGCATCCATCCCAGATCGTGCACCGCCGCACCGCTGAGCAGTGCCGCTGTTTCCGCCTCTGCCGCGTCCAACTCTCGTGCGGTTTGCACGCATCGGTACTCAATAAACTGCGGAGGCTTCGCTCCTGCAGCCAGCAGCGCGGCTAGCGGGGTCATCGGGGTGGTGATCGCAATGGCTGACTCAGTCATAGGGGAGTTCTTCTCGAGCCCAGCGGTTACTTTTCTCTCGCAAAGTTCGCGCGAAGCCGCATCCTGATTATAGCCTTGAGATCAGATGCTGTTGAGGCGTCCAAAGAATCCCCGGTACCTCGAAGAAGTCGCGACCAGGAGGTCAAACGTGGCGCAAAAACGCCAATTTATCTGGACTTTAGCGCTCGCGTTTTGTCTCGCCGCAGGTACCCTCGCGGCGCAGCAGTCAGCCGCACCCTCCGCATCGCCCAGCACTCCGCAATCCGGCAATCCCTCCCAGGATTCCAAGAAGGAGCAACCCAAAGGCGAAAGCCACATCACGCCGCAGCAGGCCCAGCAACTCTTCGCCCTGGTGGACCAGCTGCTCAAATTCTCCTCCGACGAGACCGGCTTGCCCATCAAAAGCGACGTCAAGCGCCAGATGACCACCCGCTCCGCCGTCGAAAGTTATCTCAGCGAAAAGTTCAACGAAGACGACGATGCCAAGCGGATGCAACGCAGCGAAATCGTCCTGAAGAAATTCGGCCTGCTAGACCGCGACTTCGATCTGAAGCCATTTCTCCTCTCGCTTCTGAAAGAACAGATCGAGGCCTACTACGATCCTAAGTCGAAGACGGTCAATCTGCTCGACTGGGTGAGCGTCGATGAGCAAAAGCCCGTACTGGCCCACGAATTGACCCATGCGCTCCAGGACCAACACGTCAACCTGGACAAATGGAGCGATCAGACCCCGCCCGATGTGTCGACCAACTCCAGTGAAGATACCGTGCACCTGGCCAAAGACGAACTCGACACCGCGCGCGAAGCGGTCACCGAGGGCCAGGCCACGGCCGTCATGATGGACAACATCCTGAAGCCGATGGGCCATAGCCTCATCAAGGATCCCGAGGTCGTGGACGTAATCAAGCAGAACATGACCGGATCCGGCGACTCTCCCGTCCTCGCGCGCGCTCCGCTGCTGCTCTCCGAGTCGCTGATGTTTCCCTATCGCGAGGGCCTCAGCTTCGAGCAGGATGTCTGGATGGATCAGGGCCAGGCCGCCGCATTCACCGGGGCTCTTGACCGGCCTCCCACATCGAGCTGGGAAATCATGAATCCCCGTGAATACGAAAAGGGCCGTCTGCCCGCTGTTCCATTGCTTCCCGACATTCACCCCCTCGTCGATAAGGAGTATCGGCCGTACGACATCGGCCAGGTCGGCCAGCTCGACGTGCACATACTCGCCGGCATCTTCGGCGGCGAAACCGCGGCGCGCGACCTGACGCCGGCCTGGGACGGCGGCTTCTATTGGGCCGGCCAGCTCCGCGCGGCAACACCAGCCGAGCAGGCTTCCACCAAATCCGTCGCGCTCCTCTACCTTTCAACTTGGAAATCGAGCGCCTCGGCAACTGCCTTCGCCCGCCTCTACGAAGACGAATTGGGACGCAAATATTCCGGCGTGCAGCTGAAGTCTTCTGCGCAAACACCCGATTCTGCCTCTTCAGACGAGCAGGTTTACTCCACCAGCGAAGGTCCCGTGGTCGTCACCACGCGCGGCAAGTCGGTCTTCGTCGCCGAGAGCTTCGATCTTCCACTCGCCCGCCAACTCACATCCCTGATTCTCAACTCCCAGGGTTCCGGTGAGATGAAAATGGCCGGCCTGCAGCATGCGCCGCATGTCGAACGGACTGCATTCCGCCGCGCCTCTGCGGAACGCAGTCCTGCCCACCCCTTGTCGACGAATCGCACCCCGAGCGAACCCCTCACCGGCAGCCTGGTGCGTTTCCTTTCCGATTGCGGCGTCATGAAGGTCGCCGTGGACGCAGGAATGAAATCCGTGCGCTAGAGCGATCCCCTGGAATCGTTCTCAGAAAAGTCCTTCTAAAAGGGCACGACTTCACCGCTTACGCAAAAACTCGAGCCTTTCTGTCCGGAGGGAGCATGGGCTTCAGCCCCACGAATGAATGGCCATAGACTCCGCGGGCTTTAGCCCCAGTGTTTTTTTCATTGCAACGCCACATCAGACTTTTTCTGCCGCCGCCAATCGAATCGGCGCCCTTACGCAGGAGCCTTGTTGACCAGGTACTCATCGATCAGCTCTGCGACCAGCACCGCCGTCGGCACCGAGACCATCGCCCCCACAACTCCCGCCAGCGCCGACCCCAGCAGCAGCGACACCAGGATGGCAAGTCCCGGTAGACCCACCCTGCTTCGCATAATGCGCGGAACAAGAAACGAGTTCTCAACCTGCAGATAGATGGCATAAAAGATCGCGACGCCGATCACGCGGCCCCATGAGTCGATAGCCGCCACCAGCAGCGCAAGCAGAATGCATACCGCCGCGCCAATAATGGGAATCACGTTCAACAATCCAGTCAACGCACCCAGGGCGTAGGCATAGCGGACACGGAGCGAAAGATAAACAATCGTGCTCGTGATGCCCAGCACCAGCATCAGGCTGCCCTGGCCCAGCAGCCACTTGCCCATCCGCACTTCGGCCCGCTGCAATGTCAGGTCGAGACGCGAACGGTTCTGCGGCGGGAAGAAGGAAAGAAACCAGCGATACGCATGATCCCCTTCGAGAATGAAATAGATCGTCAGGATAAAGCCTGTGATGATCCCGAAGAGTTTCCCGGCCCAGTCTTTGATCGAGACCAGCAACTGCGTGGCAGCGCCGCTCAGGAAATCCTGAATGCGCCGATTGATGTCGTCGGGATCGAGATGATCCGCAAACGGAATGCTCTTCAGGCGCTGCAGCAGAATGGGCGTGCGCGACGGCACTTCTTTTGAGAATTCCTGAAGGTCGTGGATCACTGGCGGCAAAGCAAAAAATCCGAAGGCCACCAGCACCCCCACCACCGCCAGGGGAAGAATCAGAACCGCAACGCCCTTGAAAGGCCGCCAGCGCCCCACTTGAAGCTTCGAAACAGCCTGTACGATCGGCGCAAGGATCACCGCAAAGAGCGCGCTGACGTAGAGCAACACCAGCACATCCCGAATGAGCCACGCGACGTAACACGCCAGCCCAAGGACGAAGACAAAGACGATGTCGCTGCGTAGATTACGGCTCTGCGAATTGGTGTCGATCATCCGTAAGCTTCCTTGCCGACATCATGCCTTCCGCCCAACGCCGCAACCTAGCCGCAGCGTTATTGGTCTCCGCCGAGGATTGAACCAACAATCCCGCCCAGAAGAGCACCACCGGCTGCCGGGGCCACTTGCCGGCTTTCGCCGCGCGGCAGGTACTCACTGATCTGATGCGCAAGACGCGAGATTGGCAATGTCTGCAGCCACACCGTGCCCGGGCCCACCAGTACGGCCAGGAACAAGCCATCCCCGCCAAAGATCATGTTCTTGATCCCGGGAACCATCGTGATCTGGAAACTCACTGACGCCTGGAAGGCCCCCACGTGGCCCGGATGGACCCGCAACATCTCACCGGGGGCAAGGTTCTTCACAATCAATTCGCCCGAAAGTTCGAGCCACGCCATGCCGATGCCGCTCAACTTTTGCAGCAGAAATCCGTCGCCGCCAAAGATGCCCGCCCCCAGCGATTGCTGGAATCCGACGCCGATCGCCACCTGGTCCGTCGCGCAGAGGAACCCATGCCGATGCACCAGGTATTCCTGGCCCGGCCCTACCTGCACCGGCACAATGTGCCCCGGAACCTTGGTGGCAAACGACACCTCTCCCGGATATTGGTAGGCCCGGTACTCGGTCATGAAAATGCTTCCGCCTCCCGCCACGCGCTTGAGGATGCCGAACAACCCGCCGCCCCCGCCCATCTGTGTGTGTGTCGTCATCTGGATGGAAGCGGTCATCCACGAGAGCTCGCCACTCTCTGAAAACACACTCTCGTTGGGGTCTAGCTGCACATCCAGCACCGGCATGGTGGTGCCTTGGATCCGGGTCTGCATACGGGGAATCCTCCTGTTCTCGGCAGTGTACAAGGTGGCGCCAGTTCTCTATAGAGAAAACCAGCCTTGAGAAAACATCAGGACCCGCGGTGGGTCCAATCTCTTCAAACGCAAATTGCAATACGAATTCCGTTTCCAATGCCTGCAACTCTTGAAACGCAAAACCATCTGCCCCGGTTCCATCCCCACAAAAATCAAAATGTTTTTCGGATACGCAACACCACCCGCAGATCCGGTTCTGAATTCGCTCCCCGCCGGCTCGCTGCGCCGGGATAGAATCGACCCCACATCGAATCGAGGCGTGCCGGCAGCAACATCTCCACGAACGGACGCCCCGCGACAACGAGGGAGTTGATGATTGTGCGTGAACGTCGAAGTCGTCCTGCACCTTGGCGCACAAAAAGGCAAACCACCGCGCTCAGCTGGCTCCTCCCATTCGTCGCGCTCGATTGGGGCTGGGAGTGGGTTGCCTTCGCCCTCAGCAACTGGGTCTTCCTCGAGGTCCTGGAATACCTGGGAACATTTTCGGTTCTCGTGGCCGTGATCTTTTATTTTTCCGAAGCGGGCGACCGCGTCAAGCAGCGCCATTATCAGGCCTGGCAGGTCATCAATACCGCCCAGGGCAAGGGCGGCAGCGGCGGCCGCATCGAGGCCCTACAGGAACTCAACGCAGACAAAGTGCCCCTGGTCGGAGTCGATGTATCCTCCGCCTTCCTGCAAGGAATCCACCTGCACCGCGCGAACCTGCTGCGCGCCAACTTCAATGCTACCGACTTGCGCAACAGCGACCTCAGCGATTGCAACTTGACGCTTGCAAATCTAAATTCAGCCAACTTGCGCGGCGCCATATTAGACCATTCCAGCTTTGCCCAGGCAGACCTGCGCAACAGCGATCTGAACAGCAGCAGCCTGGCGGGCTCCGATCTTTCCGGAGCCGTGCTGGACGACGCCGATCTCCGCGACGCCGACCTCCAAGGCGTCCAGTGGGAACGTCTCAAGAGTGTCGCGCGAACCAACATCGCGGGAATCCGCAACGCGCCCTCAGGCTTCTCTGACTGGGCCATGAAGAACGGCGCCGTCAACCAGCCCGACACCGTGGATTGAGGAGTGTCTCTGCCTTCAGCTCAGCGCCAGCTGCCCGATCTGATATTCGCGCGCAATGCCTGTAGGCGTCTCGGAGATTTTCACGCGCAGATTCCCTTGCGCGTCGCACGAGTATTCTTCCCGCACCACCAGCCCTCGCGAATTAGCAAGCTGCTTCACCGGCTCTGTGGCCAGATCGGCGCGTCCCGAAAGCTGCGGATCGAACGGGAATTGAATCTGTTCCCAATTCGTGATCTCGCCAATCGGCTGTCCATATTCATCGAGCCGCGAGCACTCAAGATAACGAAAGTGGCCAATATTGTGGACCGGCTGGTAGACCCGCTCATGGTGCAACGGCGGTTCGTTCGGTCCAGGCAAACGCGCACCGCGCGGAAAGATCAGGTCGAAGACAATGGTTCCGCCTGAATCGGCTTCGCGCCACATCCCAAAATTCTGCGTGAACTGCTCCTGCAGCCGATCCGATTCCCCCGCTGCGCGAATCGCCAACCCAATCGCGCTGGCCGACCGCATGTAGGCCGAGCGCCGCACATTGCGTCCAAACGTCTCGCGTAAGATGCGGGCGACGGCCGGCAGCTCCGAACCTCCACCGGTCACATACAACGTGTCGAGCTTGGCGTCGGCATGCGTCTTCAACAGTCTCTCCACGACCTGCCGCGTCGCTTCAATCAGAGGACGGCACCGCTCGTAATACACATCTACGGGAATCGTCACTTCCTTCACTCCCGGGCGCACGCGCTCAAAATCGATGGTCACTCGGCGCGTATTGGGATTTAACGACTCCTTCTTTTCGCGGCACTCGTCCAGCAGCCTTCTTCGCTCAAACGAAGAGAAAGCCGGTGTCGGCGAAGCAATCACCACCGCGATATTCGCCAGAATCTCGTCGAAGTCGTCTCCCCCCAGGTCCGGTATGCCATCCGAAGCTTCAACAATGTTTTCGCCTTCGCCCAGGGTCACGAGCGAAACATCGAACGTCCCGCCGCCGAGGTCGTAAACCAGCAGGCCGTTCCCCGATTTGCCCTTGCGCTCCGCACTGCTGCGATACCCAAATTCGATGGCCGCCGCCGAGGGCTCATTCACCACCCCCAGCACCGTGAACCCCGCCGTCTGCGCCGCCGCCTCGGTCAAAAACCGCTGGTTGCTGTTGGCATTGGCCGGCACGCCAATCATCCCTTCAAGAACTTCGTCCGGCGCGGCGCCCAGATTCGAGTGCTCCAGCAGCTGCGCCCGCAGCGACGTCATCATTTCCGCCATCAGCATTCGCAACGGCACCGATTGGCCGGCAATCTTGATCTCCGTCTGCGGGCCCGCGGTGCGCAGAGCGCGTTTCAACGAACGCAGAACAGTCCAGCTTTCCTGGTCCTGGACAGCAGCCGCTTCCCAGCCGTAGACGCGAACGCCATCTTTCGACGCCAGCAGCGGCGGAAACCAATCCCGCATCTGCCCGTCGGGTGTTTCAAAATGCACCAAGGGAAAATTGCCACGATCCGCTGCTGCGACGACGATCCGTGTCGTCCCAAAATCAACTCCAATACGCATACCCTCAGTTTACCGTGATGCGCTTTTCAAATTGCGTGAAGAAAATGCACAATCCAAATCCTTTAGAATGAAAGTGCGTGCAAACTATCCATGTTGATACACCCTCTGCCCGATACGACGTCTTTGTAGGGAGCGGCCTTTTGCAGACCATCGCGCCGCGCGTGCAGCGCATCGCAGGCCGTTTGCCCCGGCGCGTTTTTGTCCTTACCTCTCCCGAAATCTGGGCCCTCTGGGGGGATGCCTTTCTTGCTTCCTTTGCCGAGCCCCCCATTGCGCTTTTTCTCCCGCCCGGCGAAACCCACAAGACCATGCCGAGCGTGGAGAAGCTGCTGCGCCAGATGATTGCAGCGGGCGGCGATCGCGGTTCGCTCCTGTTCGCGTTGGGCGGCGGCATCGTCGGCGACGTCGGCGGATTCGTCGCTGCCATCTTCATGCGCGGCATTCCTTATGTCCAGGTGCCCACAACTTTCCTCTCGCAGGTCGATTCGTCCGTCGGCGGCAAAACCGGTGTGAACCTGCCCGAAGGCAAAAACCTTGTCGGCAGCTTTCATCATCCGATCGCCGTGTTTGCGGATATCGACGTGCTGGGCACGCTCCCCGAACGCGAACTGCGCGCCGGCCTCATGGAAAGCGTTAAAGCCGGCATCATTCGCGATCGCGCCTTGCTCCGCTACATGGAGGAGCATGCCGAAGATATTCTGCGTCGCGATGCAAAATCTCTGGAGAAGGTCATTGCCGCATCCATTCGCATGAAAGCCGGCGTGGTCCATCGCGACGAGCGCGAAAATGGCCTGCGCATGATTCTCAACTTCGGCCACACCGTGGGCCACGCCATTGAACAGGTAACGCGTTACAAGGTGCTCTTGCATGGCGAAGCCGTCGGCTGGGGCATGATTGCAGCCATCTGTCTCGCCCGCCGGCGCGGCACAATTTCGCTTCCCCAGTTCCAACGCATGGAAACCCTGATTCATTTCTACGGCGACCTCCCGCCGCTCAAGCTGCGTGCGGCCAAGCTCATCGCAGCCACCGGCAGCGATAAGAAGAACGTCAGTGGAGTCCGGCGCTTCGTGTTGCCCATCGGCATCGGCGATGCGGGCGTTGTTGAAGATGTGACCCCCGCCGAGTTGGAAGCCGCCATCGGGTCTATGCTGATGCAGGCCCGGGAACGGAAAGCCTGATGCCCGCGCTCGGAGCCAGGCCGGCGGGCTCGCAAGACGAAGCGGCTGCCGCGCAATCCGTCCGTCAGATGTTTGATTCCATCGCTCCGCGTTACGACTTGCTGAATCATGTGCTGTCGGCCAATGTTGATCGGCTCTGGTGGAGTCGTACCGCGCGGCGCTTCCGTCCGGTACTCGCCGACACCAACGCGGCCATCCTCGATATCTGTTGCGGCACCGGCGATATGACCATGGCCCTGCTCAAGCTCCGGCCCATGAACGCACGCCCCATCCTCGCCGCAGATTTTTCCCGCGGCATGCTGATGCGTGGCCGTCAGAAATTCTCGATGCGCCGTCCCCTCGAACCAATCGCCGTCGCGCTCGAAGCCGACGCCCTCCACCTGCCGCTTCGCTCTGCCTCGCTCGATCTGATCGTGACCGCGTTTGGCTTTCGCAATCTCGCCAACTACGATGCCGGCTTGCGCGAGTTCCATCGCGTCCTGAAGCCCGGCGGGCAACTCGGCATCCTTGAATTCAGCGAGCCAGGCGGCCTGATCGGCAAGACCTACTCAATCTATTTCCGACATATCCTTCCTGCCATTGCAAGACTTCTCGGCGGCAAAAATGCCCCCTATCAGTACCTGCCCGCATCGGTCGGCAGTTTCCCAGCGCCGCACGTCATGTTGGACATGCTGACTGCCGCACACTTTACTGAATGTGCCTGGCAGTCCTACACCTTCGGTATCGCGGGGTTGTACACCGCCAAGCGAAGCGCTAGCCTGAAAGCGCAATGATCCAATCCGCTCCCAGTCCGTCCATTGCCGGCACGCACCTCGCGAGCCCGGCGCCGGACCTCGCAGCAAACTCCGCCGCGAAACGCCGCGTCGCCCTGCAGTCCGTGTTGGCAGCAGCCGCCATGACGCTGCTCAAACTTGCAGCGGGCTTGTTTTCCGGGTCTCTCGGCATTCTTTCCGATGCGGCCCATTCCGCACTCGACTTGGCCGGCGCAGCGTTGACCTTCTTTTCCGTGCGCGTCTCGGACAAGCCCGCCGACGAGGGTCATTCCTACGGACACGGTAAGTTTGAAAATCTCTCGTCCTTCGGAGAAGCCACCCTCATGGCTGTCTCCTGCGCCTGGATCATCTGGGAAGCGCTTCAGCGCATGGTGCAGCACAGGGTCGAGATCCGTCATTCCCTGTGGCCGGTCCTGGTTCTCGTCACCTCAATCGCTGTAGACTACTGGCGCTCTCAACAACTCCGCACCGTGGCAGAACGCACCGGTTCGCCCGCGCTTGCAACAGATGCTTTCCATTTTGCCAGCGACATCTGGTCGACGTTGGCCGTGCTCGCCGGTCTTGGCGCCAGTTGGATCGGGGAAACCTACCGCGTTGATTGGCTCCGCTATGCCGATCCGGTCGCAGCGGTTGCAGTTTCTCTCATGATCTTGCGTATTACTGCGCGGCTCACGCGCGAGACAGTCGCAGTCCTCATGGATGAGGTGCCCGCCGAGACGCGGCGGCGTATTGTGCAGGAAGTTGAACGGGTCGACGGCGTCCTCGCAGTGGAGCAGGCGCGCGTTCGACGCGCCGGCGCCGCTTATTTTGCTGACCTCACGCTCGCATTGCCGAATCGCTACACATTCGAGCACACCGGCGAGTTGGTGCGCGCCGCCACGGCCGCCGTTCAACGCGCCCTTCCCTCGGCCGACGTCGTCATTCGCACCGTTCCCCGCCAGGCTCGCGCTGAAAACATCTTCGATCGCGTCCGCGCTGTAGCCGCCCGCAATAATGTCAGCGTCCATGAATTGAGCATTCAATCGCACAACGGACGCCTTCGCGTCGAACAGCATGTTGAACTCGACGAAACTCTGCCATTGCTCAAGGCTCACGACTTCGTCTCCGCCATGGAGTCGGAGATCCTGCGCGACACGCCGGAGATCGATTCCGTCCTGACCCATATCGAGAGCGAACCCGCCACCATCGAAGAGCCGGAAGAGAACCTGGTCGAGGATCGCAGGCTCGAAGTGGCGTTGCGCGCTGCGGCCGCGCCCTACGTAGAGATTGTGGATGTGCACGAGATCTCCGTCGTCCGAACTGGAGAACACGTGTATCTGACATGCCACTGCACCCTGCCCGACGAGCTGCCCATGGCGCGAGTCCACGAAATCATCACGGCGCTCGAAGACCGCTTCAAGCTGGAGTGCCCCGAAGTGCACCGGGTCACGATTCATCCCGAACCCGTCACCGACAACACGCGCTAAAACCCTGGAGAAACTTGCACATGATCGCGCACAGCGAATGGAAGCAGGACAACATCTTCGAAGGAACAGCCGAAAACGGCAACAAGATTGTCTTCGACGCGGACGCGGCACATGCGCACGGTCCCAGCCCCATGGAAGCCGTGCTGATGGCCCTCTGCAGTTGCACATCGGTCGACGTGGTGAGCATTCTCAAAAAGAAACGCCAGCCAATCGATGGCTTGCGCGTCTCCGCGGTGGCAACCCAGGCCGATGCACCGCCGCGCGTCTTCACGCACGTCAAGCTCACCTATGCCGTGCGCGGAAAACTAAGCCGCAAGGCCGTGGAAGATGCGGTCTCGCTTTCCAAACACAAGTACTGCTCGGTCTCGCTCGTGCTTGAAAAGGCGGCCACCATCGAATACGAGATCGTGTATCCCGACGGAGAACCGGAACCATGAGCGGCCGCGCTGTCTTCAATCTTTTTCGCATGGCCTCGCTCATCATGTTTCTGCTCGCCATGGCCATGTTGTCGGCCATCACCACCATGCACTTCGCCATCCATGGCGCGGAAGTGCAGGTGCCCTCGCTCAAGGGCATGACCGTCGCCGATGCCCGCAGTCAGGCTGCCGGTATGGGACTGAACTTGAACGTCGACAACCGCTATTACTCCGGCGACGTGGCCGCAGGACACGTGCTTTCGCAATCCCCGGCGCCCGGCACCGTGGTGCGACGCGAGTGGCACGTGCGTGTTGCTGAAAGCCTGGGCCCGCAAAAGGTCGACGTACCGGATACCGTCGGCGTCGATCAGCGTGTGGCTGCGTTTCAATTGCGCCGCGCCGGGCTCGACGTCGGCATCACAGCTAAGCTCGCGGACAATGGCGTTCCCGAAGGCACCGTGATTTCCCAGGATCCGCCCGCCCATGCGCAGGGCATCGAGCGGCCCAGTGTCAATCTTCTCGTTGCCGCGCCGGACGACGAAACTGCCGACGGTTACGTGATGCCAGACTTCATCGGAATGCCCATCGTCACCGCGCAGTCGCAACTCGCAAAAGTCGGCCTCAAGACATTCACTCCCACGTTCGTCGGCGTGTCCATCCCTCCCGTCGGCGCCAACAATGCTCCTCCCGTGCCACCGGTCGCGCCCGGCTCCGTCATCGCACAACAACCTCCTGCCGGTGCACGCGTGGATCAGACGGCAGAGGTGCGACTGACCGTGGCCAAGTGAACGGCACCAATTCGACTGCGAAAAGCATCAAAAAACCAATGGCTCCGGAAGACAGCAATCAGCCACGGACAAGCGGCGCGTCTGTGATGAGCGGCTATTCGCACGCGTGGCGCGCCCTGCGCCATCGCAACTTTCGCCTCTTCTTCGGCGGTCAGAGCATTTCCCTCATCGGCACGTGGATGACACGCATTGCCACATCCTGGCTCGTCTACCGTCTCACCAAATCGTCGCTTCTGTTGGGCACGGTAAGTTTCGCCGGCCAAATTCCCACATTCCTGCTCGCACCGGCCGCCGGAGTGATCGTAGACCGCATCGATCGCCGCCAAGTCCTCGTGTGGACACAAACTCTCGCGATGGTGCAGTCCCTCGCAATGGCTTGGCTCACTCTCGCCCACCGCATCACCATCGCCGAAGTGCTCGCCCTCAGCGCGATGCAGGGTGTCATCAACGCATTCGACATGCCCGGCCGCCAGTCGTTCATGGTCAAAATGGTGGAGGACCGCGCCGACCTTTCCAACGCCATTGCCATCAACTCCTCCATGGTCAACATGGCCCGCCTGCTTGGTCCCTCCCTGGCAGGCTTGCTCATCGCCGCCACCGGTGAAGGCTGGTGCTTCCTCGTCGACGGCATCAGCTACATCGCGGTGATCGCCTCGCTGCTCATGATGCGAGTTTCGCGCGCGAACGAAGAACGCAAAACAACTTCAATGGTCGCCGAACTACGCGAAGGATGGACCTACGTCACCGCCTTTGCGCCCATTCGCACCATCCTTCTGCTGTTCGCGCTTCTCAGCTTGATGGGCTGGCCTTTCATGGTATTGATGCCGATCTTTGCCGCGCAGGTCCTGCACGGCGGCCCGCATACGCTTGGCTTTCTCATGGGCGCCGTGGGTGTTGGCTCGCTGGTCTCCGCGCTGGCTATGGTCATGCGCCGCTCGGTGCGCGGACTCAGCAAGATGATCCCCATTGCCGCCTGCGCATTTGGAGTCGGTTTGATCTGCTTCGGCTTCTCCACCAGCCTGTGGCTTTCTCTGCCCGTCATGCTGCTCACCGGGTTCGGCATGATGCAGGGGCTCACCGCCAGCAATACGATCATTCAAACGTTGGTCGACGAAAAAATGCGCGGTCGCGTGATGAGCTATTACACGATGGCCTTCGTCGGCATGGCGCCCTTCGGAAGTTTGCTCGCCGGCGCATTGGCCCAAGCCATCGGCGCGCCTCACACTGTGATTGTCTGCGGCATCGCCTGCATTCTGGGTGGCGCATGGTTCTCATCGCGCCTTCCGCATATTCGCAAAGACATGTGGCCCATCTACGAACGACTCGGGATCGTTCCCCAGCGAGACCTCGCCGTCGAAGAGGGCGCGCAGAACTAAGGAAATTTCTCACTCGCCACGCCTCGCTCGTAAGATAGCTGAGACACGAAAGGACACATGCCCATGGGATGGAATGAGGACCTGGAACAGATCGCATTGCAGGAAAAGGAGCTCGTGTTGCCGCGCCTCGATGCGCAAACTGCATGGGAGCTCGGTGTTCGGCTGCGCACCATGGGCGCAGAACGCAAACTTCCCATCGTCATCGACGTGCGCCGCTTCGGACAGCCGCTCTTTTATGCGGCGATGGACGCAACCACTCCCGATAACGTCGAATGGGTTCGACGCAAGGTCAACGTGGTCGCCCGCTTTCATCGCAGTTCCTACGCCATTGGCGTCAAGGAGAAGATCAAGAACGAAACCCTGCTCGAGAGCCAGGGCCTGCCCGTCGCAGACTACGCGACCCACGGCGGCTCGTTTCCCCTGGCGGTTGTCGGCGTCGGCGTTGTCGGCAGCGTGACCGTCTCCGGCCTTCCCCAACGGGGCGACCATGAGATGGCAGTGGAAGCACTTTGCGGCCTGCTCGGCCGAGATTATGAGAAACTGCGCCTTCTCAAAGAGTAGACCGCGCCTCGCCTAGGGTTGCTCTTTTTCGATCACGGCAATGAAGAATCCATCGGTGCCCATCGCGCCCGGCATCAACCGCAGAAAACCTTCGGGTGAAATGCCGCTCTTGAGTTGCTCCGCGCCTGCGTCCGTCACGATATCCTGCATTTGCAGCTCCGCAATGACCGCTTTCCCGGGCGCCACACGAACCCCGCGCACATCCGCAAGAACTGCTGCAACCACATCTTCGTTTTCTTCCGGTTCCAGCGAACAGGTGGAATAAACGACGCGCCCGCCGCCTCGCACAGCGCGCAATGCAGCGCGAAGAATCGTTCTCTGCCGCTCTGCCTGCCGCGCCAAATCTTCCAACCGCAACCGGTGACGAATCTCTGGATTGCGTCCCAGCGTGCCCGTGCCACTGCACGGCACATCCGCAAGCACCAGGTCGAATGCGCACTCGTCGGTCAACATCGCAGCATCCCCCAGCTGGCATTCCACCCGTGCTCCAAGCGGCGACAGCCGCTTTTGCAACTGAGCAAGTCGCTGTGCATTCGAATCGCGCGCCACAATGCGCGCTTCAGGATTGCGCTCCGCGAGGATCAGCGTCTTGCCACCCGGCGCCGCGCAGCAATCGAGGATCCTCTCACCGCGGCCCGCAACTTCGGCCACCAACTGCGACCCTTCATCCTGCATCCGCACCCCCCCCTGTCGGAATGTATCGGATGCAGTCACATCGCCCGCGCTCACGATCCACGCGGAACGCAGCAGATTGCCCGGCTCCAGATGAATCCCCGCCGCATCGAGCTCATTCCCAACTTCGGAGCTTGCGACCCGAACCGCTGTCGCCGGCTGCTCTTGTCCATGCACACAGATCGCCCGCGCCCCGTCCGGCCCATAAAACCGGTTCCACCGTTCCACCATCCACGCGGGATGCGCCTGCACCGCCGCTTCCGCTTCATCTTCGGATTTCGGTGCGCTGGCCAGCTTGCGCAAAACCGCGTTCACCATGCGCGCCGCGAAACGATGCCCCGCTTGTTTCGCCGACTCCACGCTCTCATCAAGCGCCGCATGCGCCGGCACGCGGTCCATGTGCAGCAGTTGAAACGCACCCAGTCGCAACGCGATCGCGATTTCGGGATCGAGGTGCGCACCGGGCCGGTCGAGAAATCCCCGAATCTGCTCGTCCAGCCGAATCTGCCAGCGCAGCACGCCCATCACGAGGGCAGTCGCAAGGTTCCGATCCCCCGTCGAGAGAGCCGCAACGCGCTCGCCCCGCAGCAACTCATCAGAGTGCGCGCGCCCGCGTTCAACCTCCAGCAAAATCTTGAAGGCAGCCTTGCGCGCCGGGGACACGGAAGCCATGCGGATCAACCCAACTTAGTGCCGGAAGCGAGTTGGATGCCGCGCAAGAACTCCACAGCCGGCATCCGCTTCTTGCCTTCCAATTGCACTTCAAGAAGTTCCAGCCACGTATCGTCCGCGCAACAGACCAGCAAATGTTTCTCGTCGACATGCACCTCGCCCGGCTGCGCGGAACCGGTTGCGTGCGTGGCGTCCGCTACCCCCATGCGATGCACAATCAGTTTTTTCCCATCCAGCAGCGTGAACGCCCCGGGCCAAGGCTGAAAGCCACGCCAGCGATTCTTGAGCTCCGTTGCCGTGTGCGCCGCAAAATTCATCCGGCCATCGTCGCGCTGCAACAGAGGCGCCAGCGTCGCGCGCGCAGGATCCTGCACCTTGGGCCACACACTGCCGTCCGCCAATCCCGCCAGTGTCTTCACCACCAGCGGCGCACCTCGCTTGGCCAACACTTCAAAAAGATCCGCCGCCGTCTGCTCCGGTCCAACAACAATCTCTTCTTGCAGCAGGATCGGCCCGGTATCCAGCCCTTCTTCCAGCAGCATCGTTGTGTTGCCGGTGACCGTCTCGCCCATCGCCACGGCCCACTGAATCGGCGCCGCTCCCCTGTATTTCGGCAGCAGCGACCCGTGCAGATTGATGCAACCCAACCTCGGCAACGCCAGCATCCATGGCGAAATGATGCGGCCGTACGCCACCACCACGATCGCGTCCGGCCCAATCGCTTCAAGGCTCGCGCGAAACTCCGCATTGTTGCGAATTTTTTCCGGCTGCGTGACGTCCAGGCCTGCCGCCAACGCCACCTGCTTCACCGGCGTCGGCTCCACTTCCTGCCTGCGTCCCACCGGCCGATCGGGCTGCGTCAAAACCAGGGAGACTTCATGCCCCGCGTCCAGCAAGGCCTTCAGCGTGGGCACCGCAAACCGAGGCGTGCCGCAAAAAACAAGTCTCACGGCCTTACCATGTGCCTTCGCGCTGCATCTTCCGAATCTTGCGCAGTGTCAAATCGCGCTTCAGCGCGCTCATGCGAAAGATGAAAAGCATCCCGTCTAAATGGTCGATCTCATGCTGAAACGCACGTGACAGTAATTCTTCTCCGTCCATCTCGAACCACTTGCCTTTCTCATTCTGTGCCCGAATCCGCACCTTGGCCGCGCGCGAAACCTTTTCGCGAATCTCAGGGAAGCTCAGGCAGCCTTCCTCCTCGTACTGCTTGCCTTCGCGAAAAATAATCTCCGGATTGATCAGCACCAGCTTTTGCGCCGGATCTTTGCCTTGCCCCAGGTCAATGACGGTAATGCGCTTTGCAACGCCCACCTGTTGCGCAGCCAGGCCAATCCCCTGCGAGGCATACATGGTCTCAAACATGTCGGCGACAAACTTGTGCAGTTCCGCATTGAATTCCGTTACCGGTTCGCCGGGTTGCTGCAACACCGGGTCGGGGTACTTCACGATCTTCAGAATCATTGTTCCTTCTAAAAGCTCCGTATTTGTTCGATGTATCCGTCAAAATTCCGCTTCATCTCCAGCGCCGAGTCGCCGCCGAATTTCTCATGGGCGAGACTCGCAACCGTCATCGCCACCATCGACTCCGCAGCGACTCCCGCTGCCGGCACCACGCAGATATCGCTGCGTTCGTAACTCGCGCTGGTTGCTTCCCGCGTGTCAAATCGCACCGACGCCAATGGCCGGCGCAAAGTTGAGATCGGCTTCAGATAACCGCGCACCACGAGGTCTTCCCCGTTCGACACGCCGCCTTCGATGCCGCCTGCATTGTTCCGCTCCCGCGTGAACCGGGTAGGCTTGCCCGTATCGCCGTCCGCATAGTGAATCGCATCGTGCACCGCGGAGCCAAAAGATTCCGCCGCCACCACGCCGCGTCCGATCTCCACCGCCTTCACCGCCTGCAGACTCATCACCGACCACGCCAGCAGCCCGTCCAGTCGCTCGTCCCACGTGGCATAGGTGCCAAGACCCGCCGGCACATTGTGGACCACAACCTCAAACACCCCGCCTACCGTATCCCCTGTGCGCGACGCGTGCTCCACTTCTTCCTTCATCCGTGCCTCAGTCGCGGCGTCCACACAACTCAGCAGAATCTCCGTGCGGTTAGCAACCTCGGCAATCTCCTCCCAGGTGGCCGTTCTGTCTAACTCGACGCGCCCTACGCGAATCACGTGACTTGCAATCTCAATTCCCAGTTCCCGCAACAGCAGCTTCGCAAAAGCGCCCGCAGCCACGCGCGCGGTCGACTCCCGCGCAGACGCACGCTCCAAAACATAGCGTCCATCCGGGAAGTTGTACTTCAACGCGCCTGCCAGGTCGGCGTGCCCCGGCCGCGGCGAAGCAACGGCCTGATGCTTTGCCGGATCCCCAGCTTCTACCGGCAGCTTCTCTTCCCAGTTCTTCCAGTCGCGGTTCACAATCTCGATCGCCACAGGAGATCCGATCGTCTTTCCGTGCCGCACGCCGCTCAGGATGTGCACCTTGTCCGTTTCGATCTTCATCCGCCCGCCACGGCCATAGCCCTGCTGCCGCCGCCACAGTTCGTGATTTACAAAATCAAGATCGACGGGCACCCCCGCCGGCAATCCGGAAACCAGCGCAATTAACGCCTCCCCATGGGATTCCCCGGCAGTTGAGAAACGGATCATATTCTTTCGATTGTAATGGAACCGAAAACCGCTCCCCCGGACCAGCGTTCCAGCTTCGAGCACGCCTGCAGATGACAAAACCCCCTTTACGCGTGAGATTTGTCCGCCAAGTTTGTGTATTCTGTCTCCTGTGATCCGGATTGCTGTTTCAAAATCCTGATCGCTGAACCCTGACCCCTGCCCTATGACCTACTTCCTCTTCAAATCCGAACCCGACGTTTATTCCTTCGACGATCTCCTGCGCGACAAAGAAACTGTGTGGGATGGCGTAACCGCCCCCGCCGCCGTGAAGCATCTGCGCGAAATGAAGGCCGGAACGAAGTGGATCTTCTATCACACGGGCGATGAGCGCACCGCAGTCGGTACAGGCTCGGTGGTCAGCGTCGATCCCAGCGATCCCAAGGTCCCCATCGTGCGGGTGAAGGCAGGCATCCGCCTCAAAACACCCAAGACTCTGGCGGCAATCAAGGCCGAGAAAATCTTTGCCAAGTCGCCATTGCTGCTCATCGGCCGGCTGTCCGTTGTTCCCCTCACCGAGGAACAATGGGAATGGTTGCTGCGCTAGAGCCTGTCTCACAAATGAGCTTGTAAGAGGGCTCAACTTCAAAGCTTGCCGAAAGACTCGGTTTCTTGTTGTCGGGAGGGAGCGTGGGGCTTCAGCCCCACGAAGAACGGCCATAAAAGCAATGGGCCTTAGCCCCGGTCATTTCCTTCAAACCCCGCCTCGCTGACGCAGCTTCCAGACCCTATTTCCCGCCTTCCAGCCACCCGCGCGTATTCAGCAATTGCCTCTGATCCAGCGCCCACACCCTGCCCGTCATCTCATCCGCCGCCTTGCCCTCGCGCGCGCACTTCTCAAACTCGTTCGCCACGGCTTGCATCTTCGCATCGAGATCATCCAGAAAGTTCAGCACCAGCGCCTCAGGAATCATCGGCAGCTTCGGCGAACCGAATTCCAGCTTGCCGTGGTGCGACAAAATCATGTGCACCACCAGGGTGCGAAGCCGCGGAGGAAATCCAGGAAGTCCGTCCATTGTCTTCTCCACCAACTCGCTGCCCATCTGGATGTGCCCCAGCAGCGTTCCTTCAATGGTGTATTCGAAGCCGATGTCCCACGCCAGCTCGCGCACTTTGCCGATGTCATGCAGAATGACGCCGGTCAGCACCAGGTCGCGGTGCAGGATGGGATAATGCGGCACCACGCGATCCGCCAGTTTCAGCAGGCTCACCACGTGCTCCAGTAAGCCCCCCAGCCATGCGTGATGCAGCTGCCGCGCCGCCGGCGCTTCGCGATAGGCCTGCGCAAGTTCTTGGTTGCTCAGAATCGTGGTCACCAGCAGCTTCAGATTTGGCTCGGTGAAGCTTTCGACAAACCCCATCAGGTCGCGCCACAGCTCGTCCACGTTGTAGGTGGTGGCGGGCATCAGGTCGCCCTTGTCCACTTCCCCGGCAGCCGCGCGGCGGATCTGCTCCACTTTCATCTGCAGCCGATCGTCGAAACGGCTCACGCAGCCGCGCGCCTTCACGATGTCCCCGCGATCCAGCTCCTTGGCAATGCGCGGATCGTTCGGATCCCAGACGCGCCCCTCCAGCTGGCCCGTTTTGTCGCAAAGAATCAGATTGAGATAAGGCTTGTTGGTTTTGGTGCTGCGCGTCTGCCGCGACAACAGCAGAAAGTATCCGTCAAATATCTTTCCTTCTTCGAATCCTGCAAGATCGGCGATGTAGATGTCTTTCATCCTGCCCGCAAGCTTAACCCAATCGCCCGGGTGAGCCCAAAGGCGAACCGGCCCGAGAACCAGGTCTCAGGCCGGAAAAAATTCAGATACCGCTGCGCTCTTGCCTATTGCGGAGCGGGCGTCGTCGATTGCGGAGCAGGGGTAGTCGATTGCGGTGCAGGCGCTTCGGGTGCCGAAGTCGATCCCGGCCCCGGGGCTCCCGGCACCGGAGGAACCGGAATCGGCTGCACTGGTTGCGTCGGCTCGGCCGGCTTCTTGTTCCGGTCGCTCAAGCGCGTCTTCTCGCTATTCGCCGTATCGTTCTTTTTCTTCTTCGAGGTGTCTCCTGCCAAACCAAGCGGTGCCGACTGCGACTGCCGATCGGCGGCTTCTGCAGAATCTGGAGCTTGCGGCGTCATCGCGTCCTTCTGTTGCTGGACCGTCGTCTTACGCTGCTTCGGCTCGTGGGCTCGATCGCTCAAACGCGTCTTTTTGGGAGCCTGCTGCGCGGTTTCCAGCGGATTGGCCGGTTCGTTCTCGGTGCTCGCGGTTTGCGTTCCCGCACCCGCATCCTCGGTCTGGCTCGCCGGCGTGCTGGGCAGCGTCTTTTGCGGAGCCTTTCCGAAACGAATCTTCTCTTTCTTTCCCGGCTTCAGCGCGGCCACGTCCGCCTTCGCTGCCTTCGCCTTCTTGCTGGGCGCCGGCGGCGGAGTCGTCTGATCACTCGCCGCTAAATCCGCAGGCTTCGATTTCTGGCGGAAGCTATGCGTGGTTTCCCGGAACCGTGTGCGCTCCACCTTCTTCTTTTTCTTCGTCGCCGGCGGAGTGTACGCCGAATACGCGATGGGGAAGATCTGCTTGTTCGGGCTCGCTCCCGTATCTACATAGCCCGGCTTGATGTCGATGGAGGCATCGTCGCGCATCGACGTCAGGTAGTCGCGGATCGCCGGCTCCATCTTGCTCATGTAGTAGTTCTGTTCGGCGTCCTGTTCGACGTCTTTGAATGCTGGCACCCCACCCGGCGTATGCGCGTCCACCTTCAGGATCACAAAGCCCTGCTTGGTGCGGATCGGCTGGGTAAATTCCCCCACCTTCAGCGGGAAGGTCGCATCTTCGAAAACCTGGCCCAGTTGCCCGTGCTTGTAGGTGCCCAGGTCGCCGCCCTCGGCCGCCGTCGAGTTATCGCTCGATGTGCGGGCCAGCGCGCTGAAGTCCGCTCCCGCATGCAGCTTGGCTTCAATATCATTGGCCTTGGCCTGTGCGTCCGCTACCTTTTGCGGATCGTCTCCCAGCCCCGCCGCTCCCGGTGTCCCGGTCGAAAGCAGAATCTCCGAAAGCTTCACGCTCTCCGGCTGCGCGTAGTCCTGCTTGTGCTCCTCAAAATAGCGCTGCACTTCGCCCGGCGTCACGTTGATCCTGCGGCCCACTTCCTGGCGCATCACTTCCTGGGTGACAATCTGGTTGCGCAGATTGGCCTTGAAATCCTCGAACGAAAATCCCTGGTCCTTGGCGGCCTTTTCCAGGTCCTCCATGGTTGCCAGGTTGTATTGCTTGCGGATCTCATTGAGCCGGTTCACCAGCTCGGTCTCCCCCGTAATGCCCAGTTCCTTGCCCTTCGAGAGCCAGAGCTGCTGGTCAATCAGGTTACGCAACAGGTCCTTGTGCGCCTCTGACATCTCCTGCAGGTTCGCGCCATGCTGGCGTTGCTCCTGGTCCGTCTCGGTCATCGCGCGTTCGTAGTCGGCACTGGTGATGATCTGATCGTTCACACGGGCGATGATCTCCTCGACCGTGGTCCCCCCGTACGGACTCGCCGGAGCCGCGGTGTGGGTTTGAGCGAAAGCGGAAGATGCGGGCAACGCCGTAATCAGCACCAATGCCGCGGAAATGCGTAGGTTACTCAAGGTCATAGGCAGGAACAGGACAGGCGGCGATCAATTGTCCCCTGAACCATAGACGTCATTGTAAATGGCCCGATAGCAAACGTGCATTTCGAACCCCGCGTTTCCGATCCCCACGGCCGGCTCCGCAGCTCTTCAGAACCGCGCTACACCCCGTTTTCACTTGCTTACCAACGATTTTCGCTACCCCCAACCCGCGCCATTTCGTCAAATCACTGAGTGGTATACTTTAGCCCAAGACTGCCTTGCGCGGCCCTTCCGAGGCGGCTGTCGCACCTGCCGTCCGGAGGTACCTTCCGCCTATGACCCCACGTGCCCGCCGGGCCCTTTTTTCCCTCGTCCTCTTCTTCACAGTCTGCGCCGTTGTGGGAAGTGTCATGCAGCGCAAGGTCGGCGCCCAGTCCTCCCAGGACGAAAGCCAGATTCGCGACAGCCTGAAGTCCTTCACCGACGTCTACGCCCTCGTGGAACAGAATTACGCCGAGCCCATCAACGGCGACAAGGCTGACACCGCCATCTACGACGGCGCCATCCCCGGCATGCTGCGCGTCCTCGATCCGCACTCCAACTTCTATGACCCCAAGGCCTACGCCCGCATGCGCGAAGATCAGCGCGGCCACTATTACGGCGTCGGCATGGTCATCCAGCAGCAAGGTAACAAGGTCTTCGTCATTACCCCCTACGAAAACACCCCCTCCTACCGCGCCGGCATTCGCCCCGGAGACGTGGTCACCGCCATCGATGGCAAGTCCGCCGACGGCATGACGTCCGACATGGTGGCCAAATCGCTCAAGGGACCCAAGGGCACGCATGTGCAGGTCACGATGACGCGCGAGGGCCAGCCGAAACCCCTGGTCTTCGATCTGGTGCGCGACGAGATCCCCCATCCCTCGGTAGACCTGGCCTACGAAATCAAGCCCGGCGTCGGTTACATCCACCTCACCCAATTCCAGGAAACAACGGCGCAGGAAGTGATTGATGCGGTCGCCGGTTTCCAGAACCTGCACGGGCTGGTCTTCGACCTGCGCAACAATCCTGGCGGTCTCTTGAGCCAGGCAGTTGAAGTCTGTGACCATCTGCTCAGCAAGGGCCAGACCATCGTTTCCCAGCGCGGCCGCGCGTATCCCGACCAGGTCTATACAGCGACTCACGGCAACGATGGCAAAGCATTTCCCATCGTGGTGCTGGTCAATCGCAACACCGCATCCGCGGCAGAGATCGTTTCCGGTGCGCTGCAGGATCACGATCGGGCTCTGATCGTCGGCGAGACCACCTTCGGCAAGGGTTTGGTGCAAACCGTCTACAACCTGAGCGAGAATACCGGCCTGGCTCTCACAACCTACCACTACTACACGCCATCCGGTCGCCTCATCCAGCGCAACTACACCGGCGTTTCGCTCTACGACTACTACTACAATCACGCCGGCGCATCGGCTGCTGACTCCACCAATCGCGAAGTCAAGATGACCGACTCCGGCCGCACCGTCTACGGCGGCGGCGGCATCACGCCCGACGAAAAAATCGAGGCGCCCAAGAGCAACGACTTCCAGGACCAGTTGATGTACAAGCAGGCGTTCTTCCACTTTGCCGCGCACTACCTGGCCAATCGCACCGTCGATCACAACTTCCAGGTGGACGATGCAGTCATGACCGACTTCAAGCAGTTCCTCACTGCGCAGGGCATCACCTGGACCGATGCCGATATCAACGGCGTCTCCGACTGGCTCAAAGTCAGCATCAAGCAGTACGTCGTGACCAGCCAGTTCGGCCAGCTGCAGGGCCTCCGCGTCATCGCCGACTGGGATCCGATGGTGCAGAAGGCTCTCACCTTCCTGCCCGAAGCACAGGCGCTTGAAGACAATGCGCACAAAGTGCTCGCCGAGAAGGCGCAGGCGCGGAATTCGGGAGCAGAAGGAATTCCAACCCAGCCCTAGTCCGTTCCACTGTTGTTCGCTGAGGGCATTCCTTCGGGAATGCCCTTTGTGTTTGTAGTCGCCATCACTGCGCGGCGTGTGCCGAGGCAATAGAATCTGGGCGAATCATCGAAAGGATCCCTATGCCCACGATTGCCGCAGAAAATACAACCACCATTGAGAACCTGCTGGCCGCCTTTGAGGGAGAATCGAACGCGAGCGCCCGGTATACCGCGTTCGCGGTCAAAGCGGATGCGGACAGTTGGCTGGGAGCTGCCAGTCTGTTTCGCGCGGCTGCGCGGGCCGAGCAGATTCACGCTGAGAACCACGCGCATGCAATCCGCCAACTGGGCGGCAATGCCCACTGCAACATCGGTCACACAGACGCCCTGTCGACCCTTGAGAATCTCAAGACCGCGCTTGCCGGCGAGCAATACGAAATCGACACCATGTATCCCGCCTTCCTCGAAGAGGCGAAGGCGCATGCCAATGTGCCTGCCGCGCGCACATTCACCTGGGCAATGGAAGCCGAGAAGACGCATGCCCGCCTTTATGCCGAAGCGATCGCCCTGGTCAAGGCGGATAAGAAGGATTCATGGTGTGCATCGCGGCGCACGTTTTATGTCTGCGCCGCATGCGGTTATACGACCGAGACACAGGAGGAACACGGACGCTGCCCCGTGTGCAATCTCTCCCGCGAAAAATTCGAGGAAATTCGCTAGCTCGACGGCCCAATGTCGGGTGCCCCATCCTTGCACCGCCTTCTTGCGCAAGGGTGGGAAACCGATAAGCCTCCGCCAACGGCCTTTGGATTTGCAGAGACGCCCTCAGCCGGCGGATAACTACCGCTGGCTGGCTTCCCCCGCCTCCACTTTGCGATTGAACTCCGCAGACTTGTTCCGCGGCACACTCAGCGATTGCCAGCGCTCGCACGCAAAATGCTTGGCCAGCAGAACAATCTGTCCCACGTGATGTGGATAGTGCGCGAGTTGCCGGTTGATGGCCTGCATCACCGAATGCGGCTCTCCCCGAATCGTCACCTTGCGCACCAGGTCGCCGTCGGTCAGCGTTTCCAGCGCGCCAAACAACACGCCCCAACCCTGTTCCCATTCGGCCAACAGGGCAACCCGCGTCGCCGGCGGATCGACAAACTCGCCATCGCGCTGACGGTTCGGCTTCTCCCCGTCCGTGGTCAGAAAATCCGTCCACCGCGACCGCATATTCCCCGTCATGTGCTTCACGAGAACCGCGATGGAATTCGCCTCGTCATCGAGAGCGACAAAAAGCTGTTCATCCGTCACTTGCTCCATCGCCCGCTCGGCCAGTTTCTTGTAGTAACGAAACACGGCCATTGAATCTTCCACATACGAAGTCGTGAACTGCAGCGCCATGCCGACAGTTTAGTAGAACTTCTTCGAACTGCTTACACCCAACATTTTGGCGCATGTCCCAGCCATATCTTCCCAGTGCGACGGCTTTTGTTTCCGAATGCAGCAAGCAGTCCGTCACACGACAAAATCCCAACCGAACAATCGTTCACTGGCCAGCGAATGTCCCCCTACGGCTCGTCCGCGTAAATCTCCACCACCGCCTTGCCGCCCTCGGCCTCCCGCGCGCGATACATCCCCGGCGTATTGAAACTCCATCCCATCTGTCCGTCCGGCGTCATCGCAATCACGCCGCCATCCCCGTGCAGAGCTTCCAGCTCTTTGTGAATGACCGCATCGGCAGCTTGCTGCACACTCATTCCCTTGAAGTACACAAGATTGCAAACCTCGCGCGCTACCCCCAGGCGGATGAAGTATTCGCCCGTGCCCGTCGCCGACACCGCGCATGATTGATTCGAGGCATACGTGCCCGCGCCAATAATCGGCGAATCCCCCACTCGACCCCATTGCTTCGCCTGCGTCCCGCCCGTCGAAGTCCCCGCCGCCAGGTTTCCTTGCTTGTCGAGCGCCACCACCCCCACCGTGCCATACTTGTGCGCATCCGGCGGCTCGATCTCTGCAACCGGCTTCGCGGGCGGTACACCCGCAGGCCGCGACGGAACCGGCAGCCCTTCCTTCTTCAGTTGCTTCACCAACCCCTGCCACCGGCGCTCCGTGAAAAAGAAACTTGGATCCACCTGCTCCAACCCTTCCTTCGCCGCAAACGCATCCGCTCCTGCGCCAATCAGCATCACGTGAGGCGACTTTTCCATCACCGCGCGCGCCAGGCTGATCGGATGCCGCGTGCGTGTCACCCCCGCCACCGCCCCCGCCTTCAGCGTTGCCCCGTCCATGATTGCTGCGTCCAGCTCGTTCTTTCCCTCCGCGGTAAACACCGCGCCCCGCCCCGCATTAAACAACGGATCGTCTTCAAAAATCTTGATCGCCGTCTCCACGGCATCAAGGGACGACCCACCTTGATCCAGCACCTTGGCCCCGGCATCCAGCGCCTCCGCAAGCGATGCGCGATACGCAGCCTCGGTCTTCGCATCCATCGTCTTGCGCTCAATCACCCCCGCGCCGCCATGCAGCACGATAGACCAGCGATGCACCGCAGGCACGTTCGCTTGTTGAGCTCCCATTGTCCCCGCCATCCCCATGGACACCGCCGCCAAAATTCTCACGATTCTTCGCATCCGCCGAAACCCTCCCGTCCTGTATACCGCATCCGCCTCACAAACTAGTCCCTAGTCCCCGGTCCCCGTCTTTCGTTACCATCGCAATCAATGATTCCCCGCACGCGCGCTCTCTTCATTTGCATGCTCATCGCTTCCTCGGCAGCGCTCGCCTCCGCGAAGCCCAAGCCCATTCCGGTAAGGGTCGTCATTGTCGCCATGTTCGAGGTGGGACAGGACACCGGCGATCAGCCCGGCGAGTTGCAGTACTGGGTCGAGCGCGATCACCTTGACCGCGTCTATCCTCTCCCCGCCGGCTATCACGCCATCCGCATGAACGACGACGGAGAGATGGCCGTCCTCACCGGTCAAGGCACGGCGCAAGCCACGGCCACTCTCATGGCGCTCGGCCTCGATCCACGCTTCGACTTCAGTCACGCCTACTGGATCATCGCCGGCATCGCCGGCGGAAGTCCCGATCGCATCTCCCTCGGTTCGGCGGCCTGGGCGCGCTGGGTAGTCGATGGCGATCTCGGCTACGAGATCGATGCCCGTGAAATTCCCTCCGACTGGCCCACCGGCTATATCCCTCTCCGCAAGAAGATTCCCTTTGAAGCACCCACCGTACCGCTCCCGGGCCAGGTCTTCGCGCTCAACCCCGATCTCACCCAATGGGCCTTCAACCTCACCCGCAATGTGCCCTTGCCTGACTCCGACAAGCTTAAGGAAATTCGCGCCGAATTCGACAGCCCGACTGCCCAGCGACCACCGTTCGTCCTTCTCGGAGATGAAATCTCCGGGTCAACCTACTGGCACGGCAAACTTCTCGACGCCTGGGCCACGCAATGGGTCCCCTACTTCACCGGGGGACAAGGCCAATTCGTCACCACCGCCATGGAGGACACCGGCACCCTTCTCTCGCTCAAGAGTCTCGCGTCCGCCGGACGCGTCGACTGGCAGCGCATTCTCGTCCTCCGCACCGTCAGCAACTTCGACCGGCAGCCCCCCGGCATGAGTGCCGCCGACAGCCTTGCGCGCCAGCGCATCGGCTCCTACAGCGCCTACCTGCCGTCCCTCGAGGCTGCTTATACCGTCGGCCACACGGTCGTCCAGGAGTTGCTCACCCACTGGCCCCGCTACGCCAACCAAATCCCCGGCGCAAAGTAAATTCAAACGATCACCTCACGCGTGCACGGCGAGCGCAAAGCAGACCAGCGCCGTCACCAGGGCCGCGATGCGTAACCGATGCCGTGCATCCCACTTTCCATGTGCGCGCCATGTCTCCTCCGTCCAGTCCCCGGGGTCGAGTGCCACCAACCGGTTGTTGAGCGGAACGAGAAACAGGAGCGTCAGCACAATCACCACCATCCAGATCGCGCTTGCCGCAATCAGCAACCAGAACCCAGGCGCATGCCGATAAAGAACGCATTCCACCAGCAGCAGCAAAAAGCTGAGCCCGTACCAGACCGGCATCGCCGCTCCAAGATTCTTCCCGAATGTCCGGATCAAGCTGGCTTGCGTGCGCGGCTCCAGCTGCCATAAAACCGGGTTTACAAAAGCTGAGACGGCGAATTCCGTGCCGGCCAGCAGTCCCAGACAAACCGTTGTTGCCACGCTCAAAAATATCGTCACAATTCCCTCCTGGCCTTCTGACTCGGCTGCGGCTTATACTGACTCAGAAATACATACTGACAAAATTGTCAGTGCTGCCATTCAATCTCGAAAGGGCTTTCACCCTATGCCGGTCTCGAAAAAAGAATGTTCCCCTTGCCCCATTGACGCCATGCTCTCCGTGATCGATGGGCGATGGAAGGGCACCATCCTCTGGCGCCTCTCCAATGGCCCCATGCGCACCAGCGAATTGCGGCGCAGCATCCCCGAGATGACCGAACGCATGCTCATTCGCCATCTTCACGAACTCGTGCACGATGGCATCCTGATCCGGCAGCAGAAGCGGAGCGTCCCACCTTGCGTCCACTATTCGGTTTCTAAATACGGGTGGACGCTGGTGCCCGTGCTGGAAATCATCTGCGCCTGGGGACGCAATCACCTGAAGCAACTCCACGGCGCGTCTTCCTCTGCGAGCCGCGCGCGATAACTGCGCACGATTCAAGATGCACCACTCCGTTGCCGCAGGCCGGCCCCTTGGCGAACACCACCCCAACAAGGCACAATGCTTGGGTTCCGCAAATCAAGCTGCTCGATTGCGTCCGGCCACGATCCTCGCGCCGGTGAAGCTCGAACGGCAAGGAAGACGCTATGCATTCCGTCTGGTTCGGCGAATACCTCGGCACCCTGGTGCTCATCCTGCTCGGTAACGGCGTCAATGCCAACGTCACGCTGCGCAAGTCCTATGCCGCCGACGCGGGATGGATGGTCGTCGCCACCGGGTGGGCCATCGCCGTTCTCTGCGGGGTGCTGGTCGCGCAGGCCTTCGGCAGTCCCGGCGCGCATCTCAATCCCGCCATCTCCCTCGCCGCCGCAGTCGCCAGCGGCGACTATTCGCAATTGCTCACCCTTTGGTCCGCGCAGATGCTCGGCGCCATGTCCGGGTCCGCACTCATGGTCCTTCATTTCGCTCCCCATTGGAGCCAGACACCCGACCAGGGAGCAAAGCTCGGCATCTTCTGCACCGGTCCCGCCATCAGCAGCCCGCTCGCCAACATCGCCAGCGAAGTAATCGGCACCATGGTCCTGGTCGTCGTCGCCAACGCCATCTTCTCCCACGGCGTATCAACCACAGGGCCGGCAGCGGGCATCGGTCCCTGGCTGGTTGCAAGCCTGGTGTGGGGCATCGGCCTTTCGCTGGGCGGAACCACCGGCTACGCCATCAACCCTGCACGCGATCTCGGGCCGCGCCTGGTCCACGCGCTGCTGCCGATTCCCGGCAAAGGCGGCTCCAATTGGAAGTACGCTCCGATTCCGATCGTGGGCGATCTGCTCGGCGGCACGCTGGCTGGCCTGCTCGTCCATTACGCGCATCTCTAGCAAACCCGGAGATAGTGGCTAGAAGCTAGTAGCTGGCACTTGCTGCTGCCGATTCCCGGCAAAGGCGGTTCCAACTGGAAGTACGCACCGATACCGATCGTCGGCGATCTGCTCGGCGGCACGCTGGCTGGCCTGCTCGTCCATTACGCGCATCTCTAGCGAACGCGGAGCTAGTGGCTAGCAGCTAGAAGCTAGTAGCTCGGCACTTATGCCCTCACCCCACTTCCACCATGATCTTCGTGAAGCGCCCCGGCTCGCGGTTCCACGCCTCCAGGATCGCCGGCGTCTCCTCGATCGGCACAATATGCGTCACGGCATCATCCACCGGGAACTTCCGCGCCTCCAGCATCCGGATCACCGCCTCAAAGTCTTCGCGCTGCGCATTGCGCGACCCCAGGATGTCGAGCTCCTTGTGCACAAAGGTTCTCGTCTCATAGGCCACCTGCTCCTTGGCCCAGCCGATATAAACCACACGCCCCGTGTAGGCCACCTCTTCGACCGCCGCGCGATACGTCTCCGGCAGACCAATCGCTTCGATGATCACGTCCGGCCCTCGGCCATTGGTCAGCTCCGCGAGTTGTGCATGCAGCTGTCTCTTCGCGGTATTGATCGTGTGCGCCGCCCCCGCTTTGCGCGCGGTCGCGAGCTTGGCATCGTCGAGATCCACCCCGATCACGGTTGCGCCGCGGAAGGCCGCGCCTGCCACCGCTCCCAGGCCCACGCCCCCACAACCAAACACGGCCACCATATCGCCGGCGGCAACGTGTCCTCGCGCCGCAGCATGAAAGCCGACGGTAAGTGGTTCCACAAGGCAGAGCTCCTTCAACGTCAGGTTCGCTCGGAATAAGCGTCCTGCTGGCACGGCAATGTATTCCGTCAGCGCGCCATCGCGCTGCACCCCAAGCGTCTGGTTCGACAGGCACGCATTCGACCGCCCGCGCAGGCACGCAGCGCACTGCCCGCAATTCGAATAAGGAGACAGCGTCACCTCCGTCCCTTCCGGCCACTGCGGAAAATTTGCATGCGTCTCCGCCACCGCCGCCGCAACCTCGTGCCCCGGAATCCGTGGAAAACTCACCAGCGGATTGCGGCCGCGATAGGAATTCAGATCGCTGCCGCACAGTCCCACCATGCGCACCCGCAACAACACGCTGTCCCCGTCCGCGCCACTACGATCCTCGACATCCTTCAACTGTGCCTGCCCCGGTCCTTCCAATACAACGGCCTTCATGGCGCTTTCTCCTCGGCTCTTTGCTCGCGAAAGCTCGATGATAGTCCAACTCCGCTTCTGTTCGTCTTCGCTGCAACCGCTGTATCCTTGGCTAAGGCGAGGTGTCCTCCACCTGCACCCCCGCTTCCAAGGAATCCATGACTGAAGCTGCCCTGCAACTCGATCCTCGCGACAACGTCGTTGTGGCCCTCAAGCCCCTGGCCGCCGGAACTCTGGTCCATTTTGGCAATGCCTCTTGCACCGTTACGCAGGACATCCCCATCAAGCACAAGCTGTCGATCGTGGACCTCGCCCCCGGAGATCTCGTCTATCTCTACGGCATGGTCGTCGGAGAAGCCGTCCTGCCCATTCCCCGCGGCGGACTCATCTCCACGCGCACCATTCGCCATCGCGCCGGCGACTATACCGCCACGCGCACTCCCGCTTCATTCCCTTTGCCCGACCCCGCACCTTGGCGCGCGCGCACCTTTCAGGGATTTCATCGTGCCGATGGCCAGGTAGGAACGCGCAACTACTGGCTCGTGCTGCCCCTCGTCTTCTGCGAGAACCGCAACATCGAACGTATGCGCGAAGCCCTCGAAGAGGAGCTGGGCTACGGCAGCACTGGCAACAGCTATCGCAGCCATGTGCGCGCATTGGTGAAGCATCAGGCCAGCGGCAACGGTCACCTCGCCGCAGAGGCCGCCCAGTCCCGCGCCGAGCGAATCTTTCCCAACATCGATGGCATCCGCTTCCTCACCCATCAGGGCGGTTGCGGCGGCACGCGCCAGGATGCCCAGGCTCTCTGCGGTCTTCTCGCCGGCTACATTCACCATCCCAACGTCGCCGGCGCCACGGTCTTGAGCCTCGGCTGCCAGAATGCGCAATCCACGATGCTCATGGACGAGCTGCGCGCGCGCGATCCTCAGATGACAAAGCCCGTCTTCATCTTCGACCAGCAACGCTCCGGCCGCGAAACCGCGCTCATGACCGGCGCGCTCGACTCCACCTTCAAAGGAATGAGCGAAGCCAACCGTGCCACGCGCGCCCCCGCTCCACTCTCCGCGCTCACCATCGGTCTCAAGTGCGGCGGATCCGATGGCTTCAGCGGGATCTCCGCCAATCCGACTCTGGGTCATCTTTCAGACTTGCTCGGCGAACTCGGCGGAAAGACGCTGCTCTCGGAGTTCCCCGAGCTCCATGGCGTCGAGCAGGAGTTGATCAATCGTTGCGCCACCGATGCACTCGCCCAGCGCTTTTATGACCTCATGCACGCCTACTCCGCCCGCGCCAAGGCCGTGCAGTCCGGCTTTGAAATGAATCCCTCGCCCGGCAATATCGAAGACGGTCTCACCACCGACGCCATCAAGTCCGCCGGCGCCGCGCGCAAAGGTGGCGTGGCTCCCGTGCGCGACGTCCTCGATTTCCCTCATTACGCAACCACGCAAGGTCTCAGCCTGCTGTGCACTCCGGGCAGCGATGTCGAGTGCGTCACAGCGCAGGCCGGAGCCGGTGCCAACCTCGTCCTCTTCACCACGGGCCTCGGCACTCCCACCGGCAACGCGGTCGCTCCCGTCCTCAAAATCTCCACCAACTCGTCGCTTGCCGAGCGCATGGCCGACATCATCGACTTCAACGCAGGCGGCATCGTCACCGGCGACACCACCATCCCCGCCTGCGCCGCCCAGCTTCTCGATCTCTGTATTGACGTGGCCAGCGGCGAGCACTTCACCAAGGCCGAGTTGCTTGGCCAGAACGATTTCATTCCCTGGAAGCGCGGCGTCTCTCTCTAGACCTCAATCACCGGCCCGAGTGCCTCATCGATCGCATCCTTTGCCTGGGGTTTGATTGCCGGGGTGCCCTATGCTTGCGCAGTCTCATCGCGCAGGGCGGGAGACCAACCAGCCTCACTTGCACACGCGCGATCTACTCCAGCAATGACGCCGCCACCGCGAGTGCCGCAAGCGCAGCCGTCTCCGCGCGCAGGATCCGCGGTCCCAGCGAAACAGCCCGCCATCCATTCGCATCAAACAGCGACTCCTCTTCCGGCGCCCATCCCCCTTCCGGACCAATCGCAATTTCCAGGACCGGCATTTCGCTCCCCGCATCGCGTATCGCATCTTCCAGCGCATCCCGCAACGTCGTCGTGCGCTCCTGCTCGGCCAGCACAATCTGCGTCGCGCTCGACGCTGCACGCACCCGCTCCGCCAAGAGAACCGGCTCCTCGATCACCGGAATATCGGAGCGCCGCGCCTGCTGCGCCGCTTCATGCGCCACACGCCGCCACCTCTCCACGCGCTTTGCCGCGGCCTGCGCCAGGTGCTTCTCACTGCGTCGCGCAATCACCGGCACAATCGCAGCCACACCGACCTCGGTCGCTTTCTCGATGGCCCACTCCATGCGATCGAACTTGAAAACCGACATTACCAGCGTAATGGGCAATGCGGGCTCCGCCTCCACTTCGGCAATGAGATTGAACCGCACCTCGCTGCCCCTCTCACCCTCGCCGTTCTCAAGCGCGGCCACCGCGGCATGGAACACGCGACCCCCTGCAACCACATCGGCTTCCATCCCCGGTTGCGCGCGCAACACACGGATCAGGTGCTCCGCTCCTCCACCCACAAGCGTCGCCGTGGCTTCGTCCCAACGATCGGCTATCCAGCGTCTACGTGTCATCGCCTGTATTCATGCACCTTTTCATAAGTATTCATCTTTACGCAGAAACACTGAGGGGGACGCTTTTTGCGTCCCCCTCAATGTTTGCCTTTGGTTGGTTGACCCGTTACTTCTTCTTCGCGGCTTTCTTCGCGGCCTTCTTCGCGGGTGCCTTCTTGGCTGCTTTCTTAGTTGCCATTTGCCTATTCTCCCTTTTTCGATGGGTTGCATCGAAGCTGCAATTTGAAATGCAGTTGAGGAATGTATAGATTCATGCTTGCTCAGTGTCAAGCAAAAAACGACTTGAGAGTGGAAAAAGTGGCAACAATTTTTCCGAAGCCGACTCCTCTCTCACTCGATCTCTTCAGAGAAGATGATGCGATCGAAGAAATGTGAGCACCAATCCGGCGATGAGATCGTGCCAACTGTGCGCAAAAATTCCGGCGCGCAGATTGCGCCGCAAAATTGCAAGCCCGCTAAAGAGCACTCCGAACACTGCAAGCAGAACCATGTTGCGCGCGCCCTGGTATCCGTGAGCCGCTCCGAATAACAGCGCAGAAAAAACCACGCCCCACATCGTCGCGCCCTTTGTCCATGCGGTGAATTGCGTCTGCAGGTATCCGCGAAACACTGCTTCTTCGATCGTCCCTGCAAGACAGCAGAGCAAAACCCAGCACACAATCTCAGGGCCGTTGGAGGGCGCCAGCTGTTCGACAGCCCGCAATGCTTCTCCGTTTTTGGGTGCGATCGCTTGAGCCCCGCCGTTGTGTCCGGATGCGTGCCAATGCGTTTCTAAGAATTCAGCGCTGGTCCACACCAGGCCCAGCGTCCCCAGAACCACGAGAGACCCGATCCAGAACACGCAGGCGATGCCGAGGTCCAGGATCACATTGCGAAATCCCCTGCCCACTGCGCCAAACAACGAACTGAACGGCATCCTCCGAAGGCGCAGCCCAAATGCGACCCACCCAAGCATCACCAATTCCATCGCAGCCGTCGTCGCATAGGTCAGCAGCCGATTCTGCCCGTGGTGTCCGTGCGCAAGCTCGACCTTCCCCGCAATCGAAATGCCAAGGATACCGAGAATCAGCAACGCTGTGTGCCATGCCGGGGCCAGCGTGCGCCTCGCCGCCTGCGGTTCGAGCAACAATTCAGACGCGGGGACTTCTTCGTTCTCAGACATACGCAATGAGTGGCTCCCTACTACGGTTCCTGAAACGGTTCTCGGTTCAGGTGCAGATCGAATCCCGAATCGAATCACTCTGGCGATTGTTGATTGGATCGAATCGAAAAGAACCCCGCCCTCTGCGTCGAACGTAGAAAGCGGAACCACGATCTCAACATTCGATGATATTGAGCGCAAGCCCGGCCAGGCTCGTCTCCTTGTAGCGGGATTGCATATCGAGACCGGTCAGGTACATCGTGCGAATCACCTGGTCGAGCGAAACCTTGTGCTCCTCCAGTTCATTCATAGCAATCCGCGACGCATGCACCGCCTTCACAGCGCCCATGGCGTTGCGCTCGATGCAGGGAATCTGCACCAGCCCACCGATGGGATCGCAGGTCATGCCCAGGTTGTGTTCCATCGCAATCTCGGCCGCGTGCTCCACCTGCCCGTTGGTCCCGCCCAGCGCCGCCGTCAATCCGCCTGCAGCCATCGAGCACGCAACCCCCACTTCCCCCTGGCATCCAACCTCCGCGCCGCTGATCGATGCATTCTCCTTGTAGAGAATTCCGATGGCCGCCGACGTGAGAAAAAACCGGATCAGCCCCTCGTGATCCGATTCTGGAGCGAAGCGCTCATAGTAGTGCGCCACCGCGGGCACAACCCCCGCCGCTCCATTTGTGGGAGCTGTCACCACCCGTCCGCCCGCTGCATTCTCTTCATTCACGGCCATGGCATACACCGTCACCCAGTCCAGCGGCGCGAGAGGATCGCTCCGCAGCCCATTTGCATCCTTCTCGCGGAGCTTCTCCGCCAGCCGATGCGCACGACGCCGCACATTCAAGCCGCCCGGCAGAATCCCTTCCGTCGCAATGCCTCGCGTGAGGCAATCGCGCATCGTCTGCCAGATACGATCGATGCCTTCGCGGACAACATCCACCGGTGCCCGATTCGCATCCGGCGAAACCAGCGCACATTCGTTCTCCAGCATCAGTTGGCTGATGGAAAGTTCGTTGGCGCGCGCCGTCGTCAGCAACTCCGCCGCGGTGTGGAACGGAAACGGAACTTCCGTTGTCGGCTTTTCACTCGAAGCATCGACCCCGTCCTCGACAATGAAGCCGCCGCCGATCGAAAAATATGTTCGCTCATCCAGGACCGCGCCCTCCGCGTCGTAGGCAGCGAGCCGCAGCCCGTTGGGATGCTGCATCTTCGCTCCCGGAGGAAACATCACGTCGCGATGCGAGAACAGATTGTCGGCCTCATCGAAAAAGAGGATTGCCCCTCCGGCCAGCTTGATCTCTTTTGTCGCGCGGATCGCAGCTACCGTCGCTTCAATCGCCGCCGGATCGATCGTCGCCGGCTCGTTGCCCGCCAATCCCAGCAGCACTGCCCGATCCGTCGCGTGCCCCTTCCCTGTCAGCGCCAGCGAACCGTAGAGGTCCGCCTTGACCCGCTTGACTCGATCCAGCACCCCACGCTCCGCAAGCCCATGCGCAAACCGGAACGCCGCACGCATCGGCCCCATGGTATGCGAACTCGAAGGCCCAACACCGATCTTGTAGAGGTCAAAAAGACTCGTCGTCACGGATGTGATTGTAGCGCCCAGAGGAAATCTGCGTCCCACGCGCCACGCTTCTCCACGGTGTAATCATGCACGGAAACTTGTTCGACCCATCCACTTCGGACCTGAGCGGCGGCCATCACATCCGCTCTACCGACAGCCCCGTTACACTCTCTGCACTGAATCCATGCTCTTCAAGGCTCTCAGCGCAGCCGTCTACGGAATCGACGCCAATCTCATCGATGTCGAAGTCGATTACAGCGGCGTCGTTACAGACAAGGACAACTTCCACACCGTCGGTCTACCCGACGCCGCGGTGCGCGAGAGCCGCGACCGCGTGCGCGCAGCCATAAAAAATTCCGGCTACCTCATTCCTCCCACCCACATCACCATCAATCTGGCGCCCGCCGACCTCAAGAAAGAAGGCTCCGGCTTCGACCTGCCGATTGCGCTCGGCATTCTCGGCGCCTATGGCGCTTTGCAGGTCAGCGATGTCAGCCAGTTTCTGATCGTCGGCGAACTCGGCCTCGATGGCAGCGTGCGTCCCGTGCCCGGCATGTTGCCCATCGCCATCCTGGCGCGCGAAAAAAATATTCCCAACCTGATCCTGCCCCTGGCCAACGCCGCAGAGGCTGCCGTCGTTGAAGGCGTCAACGTTTACCCCGTCTCCTCGCTCCTCGATGTGATCGAGCTGCTCAACAGCCAGGTCGTCGGCCACATACAGCGCGAGGCGTTTCACGTTTCGACGGAGGCGTTGCTCGGCGAGCTGCAGCACTTCGCTGTCGACTTCAAAGATGTGCGCGGACAGCAGACAGCCAAGCGCGCTCTCGAAGTGGCCGCGGCCGGCAGCCACAACATTCTCATGATCGGCCCGCCTGGCTCCGGCAAGACCATGCTCGCCAAACGCCTGCCGTCGATCCTCGCGCCGCTCACCTTCGATGAAGCCCTCGAGACCACAAAGATTCATTCTGTCGCGGGAGTGCTCGATGCCGCGCAGGGTCTCGTCACCCAGCGCCCCTTTCGATCGCCCCACCACACCATCTCCGATGCCGGCCTCATCGGCGGAGGCGCCGTGCCACGCCCCGGCGAAGTCTCCCTCGCCCACAACGGCCTCCTGTTTCTCGACGAACTCCCCGAATTTCCGCGCAACGTCCTCGAAGTCATGCGCCAGCCCCTTGAAGACCATACCGTCACCATCGCGCGCGCTTCCATGTCCCTCACCTTCCCCGCGCGCTTCATGCTGGCTGCCGCCATGAATCCCTGCCCGTGCGGCTACTTCAATGACAAGTCGCGCGAATGCCAGTGCACACCGCCCATGATTCAGCGCTACATCGCCAAAATCTCCGGCCCGCTCCTCGATCGCATCGATATCCATATTGAGGTGCCCGCCGTTCAATATAAGGAGCTGCGCGGTTCAGCTGCGATCGAAGGCTCCTCCGAGATTCGCGATCGCGTGCTCGCGGCCCGGGATCGACAGCAGCAGCGGTTTCGAAAGTTCGGCGAGAAGATCTACTCCAACGCCCAGATGACCACCCGGCAGATTCGTGCCTACTGCGAACTGGGTCCCGACGCCGAGCGCCTGCTGGAGCGCGCCATGCAGCAACAAGGCCTCACCGCTCGCGCCCATGACCGCATTCTCAAAGTGGCCAGAACCATTGCCGATCTCGAAGGTGCCGACCGCCTCGCCGTCGCCCACCTCGCCGAAGCTATCCAATATAGGACCCTCGACCGCAGCTACTGGGCCTGATCCCTCAATTCCCGGCCGGGCTTCCAAAGTGCGCTCGTCTATTCCCCCACTTCGTCCTAGGGACGTTTTCCACAACTTCGGGTCGCTCCGCAGGCGGTTACCGGCTTGATTCCTCTAAGTGGTGTGACGCAAATCACATAGGCTCGAGGCACGCTCCGGCTGAACGATAATCAGATAAACTATTCATAATAAATAACTTATTATCAGATTTCAGCCGATCAATTGATCACCCAGACACCTTCACCCCGGCAAAAAAAATGTTGACCCACAACCGGTCCGGGTATACATTCATGAGTGCCATCCACAAGGGTAGATTGCACAGCGCAATCGCGCGTTTCTCTGCCAATTCCTGCATCGATTCTGGGCTCAGGCTCATCGTTTGATGCGTCCGAGGTGTGTTTTTAGCCCGGCATGCGGGAATCAAAAGAGTTCGAGTTCGCCTGATGCGGCAATCCATTGTGATGATTGAGCAAATTCCTGCTTCATAACGCGGCGATTTGTGTCAAAGATTTAGAACTCGACGCTCATTTGCCGCGTCTAAAGCTAAGAAGTGAGGCTGTGGGGGCAGCCTTTCGTCTATCGCGCTCCCAACTGCACCGACGGTGCCAGGTAGTACCGAAGGGCGGTGGATTGTAGAAGGAGATTTTTTGATTATGCGTTCTGATTTGGTTTTTGGGGCACTCTCTCATGTGTCCAATCGCTACCAGCTCTGTCAACTGGCAAGCAAGGCTACCCGCAAGTTGCACAAGCCCAGCACACGGCTGCAGGACACCACGAACGAAGTCCTCGTCCGTTTCCACTCCACCAATCCCGGCACATTGGTTCCAGTCAAAGTGGCCGCGAATCAACCTGTCGAAACGCGCCGGGCCGCCTGACGCCTGCGTTTTTGCGTCCAACACACCCATTGCGTTTTTGCATCCCAATTGACATCGGCTTTGCAGGGAGGGCTACCTTGAACGGCAGCCCCCTTCGCCCGATGCCCCAACCATAGGCTCCCACTTGAAATCTGATTCCCGCGCCGACGGCGCAACCGCTTCCACGAATCCTGCCTGGTTCTTCCCGGAGCAATTCCCTCTCGGATCTCCCTCCACACCATCCCGCCTTATCGATCGTAGGTGAACATGACCATCGCCGAACTAAAAGAAAAAAACATCACTGAACTCAGCCGCATCGCGCGCACCCTCGAGATTCCTGGCGCCAGCGGACTGCGTAAGCAAGACCTGATCTTCAAGATCCTTCAGGCCCAGAGCGAAAAAGAGGGCCATATTTTTGCCGAGGGTGTTCTCGAGATCCTTCCGGACGGCTATGGCTTCCTGCGCTCGCCCGATTACAACTATTTGCCCGGGCCCGACGATATCTATGTGTCTCCGTCCCAGATTCGCAAATTCGATCTCAAAACCGGCGACTCCATCAGCGGCAACGTCCGCCCTCCGCACGAAGGGGAAAAATACTTCGCGCTGGTCAAGATCGAGGCCATCAACTTCGAGTCGCCTGAAGAAACACGCAACAAGATCCTCTTCGACAACCTGACCCCGCTCTATCCGCAGGAACGCATCAAGCTCGAGACTGTCCGCGAAGCCGTCAGCGGCCGCGTCATGGATCTGCTGACCCCCGTGGGCAAAGGCCAGCGCGGCCTCATCGTCGCCCCCCCGCGTACCGGCAAAACGATGCTGCTCCAGTCGCTCGCCAACTCCATCACCGCCAATCAGCCGGAAGTCGTCCTGATCGTGCTCCTCATCGACGAGCGCCCCGAAGAAGTCACCGACATGCAGCGCTCCGTCAAGGGCGAAGTCATCAGCTCCACCTTCGACGAACCTGCTGCCCGTCACGTCCAGGTAGCCGAGATGGTCATCGAGAAAGCCAAGCGCCTCGTCGAACATAAGCGCGACGTCGTGATCCTGCTCGATTCCATCACCCGCCTCGCCCGCGCCTACAACACCATCGTGCCTCCCTCCGGCAAGGTTCTCTCCGGCGGCGTCGACTCCAACGCCCTGCAGCGCCCCAAGCGCTTCTTCGGCGCGGCTCGCAATATCGAAGAAGGCGGCTCCTTGACCATCATTGCCACCGCCCTCGTCGATACCGGCTCCCGCATGGACGAAGTCATCTTCGAAGAATTCAAAGGCACCGGCAACATGGAAATCATTCTCGACCGCAAGCTCGTCGACAAACGAGTGTTTCCGGCCATCGACATCCAACGCTCCGGCACGCGTAAAGAGGAGTTGCTCATCCCCAAAGACGACCTGCAGCGCATCTGGGTCCTCCGCAAGGTCCTCAACCCCTTATCGCCCGTCGAGGCCATGGAGCTCCTCATCAGCCGCCTCGAGAAAGTACGCAACAACGCCGAATTCCTGCAGAACATGAATCAGCTCTAGGTGGGTCTAGGTGGTCTAGCAACGCCATAGCTGCAAAAGGCCGGGACACTGTCCCGGCCTTTTCGCGTGCTTTGAGGAAAACCCACGTCAACCCACAGAACTGTCATCCCGAGCGAAGCAGCCTGGGGCCCCGCGCGACGCGTGGGGTAAGCGGAGCGAGGGATCTGCTTCTATTTTTCGCAAAGCCTCAATAAACACGAACCCGGGTGCCCTATCGCTTCACCTCAGAACCGCGGCCCATTTGCCCCACCCCTCCCCGCAATGTCATCCTCAAAGGATGAAGCCCGCCACCTTCCTCCGCGCAGCCACACTCCTGGCTCTCGCCTGCTCTCTTTCCTGCGCCGCGCAGGACAAGGGCTATTGGCGTGCCGCCAGCAAAACGGCTTCTTCCATCACCGATGACATTGCCATCTCCGATGCGAAAATCACCATTGACTTCTTCACCTTTCCCCTCGTGCAGGCACGCACCTTGGTTCCTGCCGAAGTCAGCGCGGCTTTCGACGCGGACATCAACGCCGGCGCCTCAGGCACTCTTTATCATGTGACGATTCCCGCAACCAGGCGCCTGCAACACCACAACACCCTCTGCGGCACCGAAGACACGCAATGGATGGCCACCTTCGTTTCCGGCCGCTCGCTGCAGGTCGCCTTTTTCTCAGGAGCCGAGGCGCCCGTCTTCACCATGGAGGCTCTCGCCAAATCGACCGACCTCTGCGGCACCTTCTCCTACGCGCGGTGAACGCGGCAACCCTGCATCTTCTGGTCCGCACTACGCACAGCAGCAAGCTCCGCCCGCAACCCCTCTCCAAAGTTTGAAAGCCAGGCGCGCCGCCTTTCCTGAATCCCCGCGCACTGGTAAACTAATGAAGTCGTGGGGCTGTAGCTCAGCTGGGAGAGCGCCTCGTTCGCAACGAGGAGGCCAGCGGTTCGATCCCGCTCAGCTCCACCAAAGATTCAACACCTTGCGACAAGCCTTTTATCTCCCGCCGCAATTTTGTGTCCTGGCCCCTCCATCCTGTCCCGCCAATTCATCCCCTGAGCCGGTTTCATCGAGAGCGCGTCGAGCGATGTCCGCTTCACGCCCATCCGAGCACCGGATGAGTGCCGGACCATCGATGCTTCCGGTTTGCCCGGATCCAAAGCTGTAAATTGCCAGTGGTAACTTCAAGCTCTCCCCTGCGGTAACTCAGAAAGAGCAGTTGATTGAAACGAATGCTCTGCAA
This sequence comes from uncultured Acidobacteriaceae bacterium, assembly GCA_963798035.1. Lineage (GTDB taxonomy): Bacteria > Acidobacteriota > Terriglobia > Terriglobales > Acidobacteriaceae > Telmatobacter. The sequence goes on from CAWCRW010000005.1 coordinate 219,890, forward strand.
ATGGACTCCACAGTTGGATTGCCAGGGACCTTCGATTTTCTTGAGAATAGTCAGCGGACGCCAAATGGCTTGCTCGCGCCAGCACGTCTCCTTCTCCCCTGCGCCGGCTGACCCGTGGGGTGAGAAGTGCGCATTTGACAAAGGCACAGTTTCGTCTTCCTGACTTTCTCTTTACGTGTTTTTAGAAGGCCCTTCAGTTGCAATACAAATCGCTTCATCTTTTCTTCGGCGTCGGCTTGTTTGCAGCAATCTCGACCATCACCGGCTGCGGTGGCAGCTCAAACAACACGACAATCACCAAGACTCCGAGCCCGCTCACAATTACGACCTCATCCTTACAGAATGGTCAGGTCGGCATCGCCTATGGCGCCACGCTTGCGGCGACCGGCGGCACTGCACCCTATTCTTGGACCTTGGCTTCAGGCAGCTTACCCGCTGGTCTGGTCTTGAATGCCTCCTCCGGTGCAATTGCAGGCACGCCCACAGCAACTGCCAACGCGAGCGCACTTACGTTTAAAGTGACCGACTCCGGCAGCCCCGCACAATCGCAAACCGTCAACCTTACATTGACCATTGCCGCATCGGCTCCATCGTCATTGACGATTACCACCACTTCCTTGCCCAACGGCCAGGTTCGCAACCCGTATAGCGCATCCCTCGCAGCCACGGGAGGCACGCCTCCCTACACCTGGGCCATCAGCTCCGGCTCGCTTCCCGCAGGCTTAACCCTGAATCCCGCCACCGCAGCCATCACGGGCAATCCCACGGCAACTGCGAACGCGACCGCGCTCACCTTTTCAGTGACCGATTCCGGCAGTCCCTCACAAACCCAGACTGTGAATCTCGCGCTTACCATCGCACCCGTGTCCTTTACCCTCGTCCAACATACTGCCACCACTTGCACTTCAAGCCCATGCGCCGACGACATCACCCCCACCACCGCGGGAGATTTGCTTGTCCTGTGGTCGGCGGCAACGTACTCGGGCACAGGAACATCGCTTGCCGGGGGCTTTACTGCTGCAAGCGGGGATAGCACCTGGACTCATTGTCCCAACCAGATTGTGAATTATATCGACGGTGGCAGCACAGCCTATGCGCTCGACTGCTGGTACATCCTGAGCGCCACGGGAGGCGCCGCATCGGTCAGCGCAACATGGACGTTCGCAGGACTAACCGAGCCAACCTATGCCATCGCCGACGAGATGTTTGAGTTGCAACCGTCTTCGGTGCCTATTTATTACGACACGGGGAATGCGAGCGACAATTTCATCAACTGCTCCACGGCGTGTACCGGACCTGCCGCGCTGCTCGGCGGTTCCGACGCGGTGCTGCAAGCCACGATGCTGTCCAGCCTGCCCGTAGGAATCTCCAGTCCCTACACGGCCCCCGATATCCTCTCCAATGTCGACAGCGCGTTCGCGAGTGCCCTGGGCCAATCGTCCTATGCCCAGCCGACGTGGCAAGGTACCGACTCCTCCAATCCAAATTTCTATTCGACTGCTGCATTCGGCAGTAACCCGGCCCCTCCACAAACGCTCGATTATCTAATCGATTTCAGCGCATGTACCGCGGGTTCTGCGCCGACGGTGAGTTGTTTGTCGAACTCCACATTCACAGGCGCAAACCAGACAACGCCGTTGCTCTCGAACATCGGCCCGAATCTCATGGTCACAAATTCCGGGCCATCGAGTCAGCTTCCCAGTCCCGTCATCATCAACGGCTCGCCGAAGACGGGGAACGGTCCCCTGAGTCTCGGATGCACAACCAGTGGAAGCGCCCGCAGTTGCGGCCCTGTCGATGTCGGCGTCAACATGGTCCCCACGTCGATTTCCATCGGCTACACAGTGGAGTCAAGTTGCCCGGCAACTGGTGTCGACTGCAGTGCAATCGGCGGAATCTTTTCCAAGGGCGGAATATTGGACTTCGACGTTGTCCATTTCAGCCCTCTTGGCAACGGGATGATCTGCTTCGAGACACAAGGCGGATCAGGCTGCGCCAGCCAGACGACCCTTGCCTACACCCCTAATACTGCGTACCGAGTGAACATGCAGATCAACAACTATCCGGCAACCACAAACTACATCACCGTCTGCGCCGACGGCCCGGGCGGGGCCGTTCTCGGTACGTGGTCAAACGGAGCGACCGCGGGATATGCCGTGGACGACGGGTTTGTCCTCGGCGTCTCCGGCGAGGAGCCGGCAGTAGCCGGCTATACATATTCCTGGCGCAATGTCGTCGTGAGCTTCACGGGACAATTCTCAACCACACGCTGCTTCTGAGGAAGAAGTGGGTCTCTCCCGACGAATGAAAGTTATCGCGACCACAGCACACAGCGAACCCGGAGCGCAACCCGATATCATAGAGTGTGAGTTTCTCGCGCCCCCTCAAACCAAAGCCAATCACAAGACGGCGATTCCTAACCGCGACCGCGCTCGGCGCCGCGGGCATGGCGCTTTATTCCGGCGAAATTGCGCGCCATCGCATTGAGATTACCCAACCCGAGATTCGCATTCCCAATCTTCCGCCGGCATTCGATGGCTTTCGCATCGCCCAGCTCAGCGACATCCACCTGGACGAATTCACTGAGCCCTTCTTTCTCCGCGAAGCCATCTCCCACATCAACAGCCTTCAACCGGACGCAGTGTTTCTCACCGGCGACTTCATCACTTATGATCTGCTTCCGCGCAAATTCCCCATCCGCTCCGCGTGGAGATGCGCCCGGATCCTCGAGACTCTTGCCTGCAAACAGCGTTATGCAATCCTGGGCAATCACGATATAGTCGTCAGTCCCAGTGCCGTCACCGCGGCCCTCACCGCCAGCAACATCTCTGTGCTCAGAAACGGCTGGGTCCCGCTCGAGCGCGGCTCATCCCGGCTCTGGCTGGCCGGCATCGACGATCCACTGGAGGGCAAGCCCGACCTCGATCGCGCGATCCCCGCATTCATACGTCAACGCACCGACGAGCCCATACTCTTGCTGTGTCACGGGCCCGACTACGCCGACACCGTCCTCACCCATCCGGCCGGACCGTCCATCGCTCTGATGCTCAGTGGTCACACCCATGGAGGCCAGGTGCGCCTGCCGCTCCTCGGCGCCATGGAACTCCCTGAGTTGGGGAAAAAATATGTAGAGGGTTTATTCCAGTTGCAAAGCCTGCAACTCTACGTCAACCGCGGCCTCGGCACCGTCGGCCTGCCATTCCGGCTCAACTGCCCGCCCGAAATCACATCCATCACGTTGCGCCGAGCCTGATCGGGAAACGCCACTGTGCACTGCACACTGTTCTCTTAACTGAACAGGTCCTTCACCTTGTCGATCAGTCCCGGCGCCGTCGGCTTGTTCTCGATTGCGAGTGACTCCGCCAGTTGCGCTACCAGCTCGCGCTGCGCCCGCGTCAGCTTCTTCGGAATCTGCACCACGACCTTTACCACCAGGTCGCCGCGGCCCTTCTCATTGAGATAAGGAACGCCGCGCCCGCGAATGCGCAGCTCTTTCCCGCTCTGCGTCCCCTCGGGAACCTTCAAGCTCACTGCACCGTCAATTCCAGGGATCTCAATCTCTGCGCCCAACGCGGCTTGTGGAAAGCTCACCGGGATAACGCAACGCAGATCTTGTCCGTCGCGCTGAAAGAAATCATGCGACCGAATCGAGAGCACGATGTATAAATCGCCGCTCGGTCCGCCCGATCGACCCGTATCGCCTTCGCCGCTATAGCGGATCCGCGTTCCGTCCTCCACGCCCGGCGGCACCTTCACATGCAGCTTCGCCTCTTTCGCGATCCGCGTTTCGCCATGGCAGCTCGCGCAGGGATCGCTCACGATCGCACCTGCACCCCCGCAGGCACTGCACGTCCGAGCCACTGAGAAAAATCCCTGCTGATAGCGAATCTGCCCGCGTCCCTGGCATTGCGGACAGACCGTGGGCCCGCGCCCCGAGGCGCTGCCGCTCCCGTGACAGGTCACGCAGCTTTCAAAGCGGCGAATCTTGACCTCGGTCTCCTTGCCGAAGATCGCATCTTCAAAATCAATGGTGAGATCGTAGCGCAGATCTTCGCCGCGACGCTGCCGTGTCTGGCGCTGCTGCCCGCCGCCCATGTTAAACATCTCGCCGAATAAATCGCCGAAGATGTCGCCCAGGTCGACGCTGCCTGAAAAGCCCCCAAAGCCGCTCGGACCCGCCCCGCTCACACCCGCATGTCCATAGCGATCGTAGGCCGCGCGCTTGTCGGCATCGCTCAACACCTGGTAGGCTTCGCTCGCTTCTTTGAACTTCTCTTCGGCAGCCTGATCGCCCGGATTGCGATCAGGATGATACTTCAGCGCCTGCTTCCGATAGGCGCTCTTCAATTCCTGGTCGCTCGCTTCACGCGAAACACCCAATACCTCGTAGTAGTCAGCTTTACTCACGTTTGCCCTGGAACTCATTTTCTCGTTTCTGTTCGCAGCAAGCCATTGGCCTGCGGCTTCGATTGCTCCGGAACCGGAATTCACTTCTCCGGCCGGAGCATGCTCCCGTTTCCCCGGCTGCTGATTCCTCCCCTCTCTTGCGGAGGCCTGACAGCCAGGAGCCGACGGCTGGATGCCGGCAGCTAATCATTCGTCTGTTTCGGATTCGACGCCACGCGCACCAGTGCAGGCCGCAGCAGCCGCTCGCGCAGCTTGTAGCCGCGCCGCACTTCCTCGGCCACATGTTGATCGGGCATGTCGTCGCGCTCCACCGTGCCCAGCGCTTCGTGATGCCGCGGATCAAACTCCTCGCCGACCGTCGCAATGGGCTGCACCTGCAGTTGCTTCAAAATCTCTTCCATCTGCTTCACAATCAGTTCCACGCCCGAACGCAGTTTGTCCGCGGACCCCGTCGCCTTCAACGCCAGCTCGAAGTTGTCCACCACCGGCAAAAACTGCTCCACCACGTTGCCCACGGCAAAGTCGCGAAACTCCTGCCGCTCGCGTTCCGTGCGCTTCCGCGCGTTTTCAAACTCGGCCTGCATGCGCGCCAGCCGGTCCACAAGCTGGTCCCGTTCCGTTTTCAACTGCTCATAGTCGGCCTTCAGCTTTTCCAACTCCGCGCGGCTCACCATCTCCCCGTCCGGCTCAGCCTGAGGCGACGCACCTTTTCCCTTTTCCTGGTGCGAGTCCCCTTCTGGCGCCATGTCCTCTGCCGCCTCCAGCGTTCTCAACTCTGCTTCCTGTTCTGGCATACCTCGACGCAATCTCCCGAATACATTTCCCATCTTCGTCAATGATAAATTCCGTGGCGCAGTTGCGCCTTCATCCGGCCCGCTTTAACCGGCTCTGCTTTGCGCCCCTGGCTCTTCACGTCCGAGGAACGGAAGGCCCATCAGGTGCATGAGGAATCGCCGATCAATCCGCTGGGACCTCCAGGATCCGCTCGGAAAGTCGCGCCACGTAGCGCACGGCCTGGATCATCTCCTGGTATTGGATGCGCGTCGGCGCAATCACTGCCACCGTGCCCAGATTCCCGCCGCCCAGTCGTGCCGGAGCGCCAATCAAAACTAGGTCCTGCATTGCGGGGGATGCCTGGTCTAGACCGACCACCACGCGCACTTCCTGTTGGCGCCCATCCACATAGGCAGTCAGCAGGTCCACTAATCTCTGCTTTGCCTCCAGGGCCAACAGCATCTGCCGCAACCGTTCCCGATCCACTTCGGCCGCAATCAAATTGGCCATGCCTTCGACAAACAGCGCAGGCCCCGCTTCACCTCCGGCCAGTGCGCCCTTGCGGCAGAGTTCCTCCACCGACGCCAGCATCTGGTTATACGCAGCCCGTTCCGCCTCGATGCGCCGTGCCACTTCCGCCCGGATCCGCTCAATGGGCCATCCGTGAAAATTCTCGTTCAGATAACGTCCGGCAGTCTCCAGTTCAAGCGGCGTCAACTCGCGATCCAGTGCCAGCACCCGGTCCAGCACCGCACCTGCCTTGGTCACCAGTACGGCCAGCACCCGGCCCGTCGACAACCGAGAAAAATGTATATGCTCCAGCACCTGCGCCGCAGCCGAAGTCGCCAGCGCCACGCCCAGTCCACTCGAAATCAAAGCCAGCACGTGCGAAGTACGTTCCAGATATTCGGTGCTGCTGGTCACGCCCGCGAATCCATCTTCGATCTGTCCCCGCCTCTGTTCGCTCAACGGCGAAGACTCCAGCGCCGCCGCATCCATGCGCACCACTCCCATCCTGCTCAGCTGCGGATCGATTCGCGTGATTTGCTCAACGTAATAGCGAAACGCCGCCGGCGTCGGAACACGTCCTGCAGAAGTGTGCGGCTGCTCCAGCAATCCGGCATCCGCCAGCGAAGCCATCACATTGCGAATCGTCGCCGAACTCAATCCCTCACGGTCGGCAAACTCCCGCGCAACCGCCTGCGACGCCACGGGCTCGCCGGTGGCGATATAGAGCTCGATGACAGCCGTCAACACCACCCGCTCCCGCGGACTGATGCGCATCTCAGGCATCTCTGCAGCCCCTTTTCAGACCAGCCGGCAGTTCCGCGCGCGCCCCATTCGCTCGCCTCGCAAAACCCCGTCTCCCAGATAACCCCTATTTCATCTGATGCATACACAGGAAAATAGATGGAGGAATCCTATCTAATTGTAAGCAAAGAGTTTGTACAATGTCAAGAACCGATCTGCTTCTGTCCTTCGCATCGACTGCCCCAACACAAAACCCCAGGTGCCCCACGTCTCCCTTCCAAGACGTGCGAAGACACAAACGCATCCCGGCTTCGCCCACATTCGCCCCCCAGAAAACTGTCATCCTGGGCGGAGCAGCGCGGGGCGTGTCTCGCTCCTGAGACATGGGAAAGCAACGAACCTACGTCAACCTACAGAACTGTCATCCCGAGCGAAGCAGCCTGGGGCCCCGCGCGACGCGTGGGGTAAGCGGAGCGAGGGATCTGCTTCTGTTTTTTGCAAAGCATCAATAAACACGAACCCGGGTGCCCCATGCCTCGCTCCTGAGACATGTGAAAGCAACAAATCCAAATCCACCGCCGGTCTTCCTGAGCGAAGGACCTGCTTCTTTCGCGCAGCATCCTTCGCACCAACCCGGCATCCTAAGGCACACCCTCGCTGTAATACCCACTATTGGTCCGCACCACCAGGTCCGGCTTGTTCACAACGACTTTCAAATCGTGGTACTCATGCGCCACCGCCGCGTGCGCCGGATCGAACGAGATCCTGTAGAACCCATTCGCATCCGCCACACAGCGATCGATCTGCGCGGCAAGATCATTCCCCGGCCCCAGAATCAAGCCTCCCGATTGCGTCACCAGAACCTTCAGCGCCAGGTTCCCGCTGTCCGCCTGCTTTGCCGACTTCACTCCCCTCAGAAACTGCCGATACACCTCACTGCGCAACCCGCTGTCCACTGCTGAATCTTGAGGCGACACGCTATAGACCGCCATCCGTGCCTCCCGCAGCTTCGTCGACAGCTCCACAATGCCATCAAAAGTACGTCGCTGATTTTTCTCCGAATAGTTTTGGCTCGGCGCATCCAGCAGAGGCCATCCGGGTCCCACCCAGATCAAAAGCTTTCTTCCCGGCTGGCTCGCCCGGTTCTCGGCAATCGCGGCCAATTGCCGCAACGACAGTTGATAGCGCTCCAGCAATCCCTGTCCGCCCATCGCCGCATTGATCGAACTCACGCTCCCCTTGATTCCTTCCACAATGCCCACCAAGGCATTTCCATCCAGTGAGGGCCGCGGTTGAATTCGCAACCCACCATCAGTCAGCAGCATGATCTCGACCGGCTGCTTCAGCCGTCCGCCATCCTCGCGCAGAAACTGCTCCACCTGCTGCCGCACAAACGCGACCTGCTGAAAAGGGAGATTCACCGTGTCCAGCAGCAAGATGACTTCCACCGGCGGCTCCGGTTTCCCCGTGGTTCCATTGAACGCATGAAAGGTCAGAATCCGCCGCGCTTCGTTGTTGTCGGTGAGCCCGAAATCCCACGGCTGCAGTCCCAGCACCGGGTTCCCTTTCAAATCCGTAACCACGACGTCGAGTTGCATGCGCCCCGCGCGCTCAATTGCGCCCGGCGCAGGCACCGGCTTTGCCGCCGGACGCTGGCTGAGCACTGGATTCGGCGGCTCCGCCTGTTGCGCCATCACCCGCGGCGCGAAGCAGCACATCCAAAGCGCGGCGAAACCAACACCCAGACAACCACCAGAAAAATTCATTGGATTGAATACAACTGCCACGACGCTCCAAAGGAAGTCTACGCGCCCAACCACCCCGCTCAAGCGCCAAGTTCCTGATAAATTCTAAGCAAGGCAATGCGAAACCCAGCCATGTCGCAAGTGACGGAAGATCTCCGGATTCAGCGAACGACCGTCGTTCTGCCCCCCGTGTTCCTCGAGGAAGAACGCCCGGTCTCCGAAGCCTCGATCGCCACCATCTTCAACGCGCGCCTCGACATCTGCCGCATCCTCGCGCATCGCGATCCGCGCCTCCTCGTGCTCGTCGGCCCCTGCTCCATCCACGACGTCAAAGCCGCACGCGCATACGCCGCCCTCCTTCAGTCCGCCATCGAGGAGTTCTCCCAGGATCTCCGCATCGTCATGCGCGTCTACTTCGAGAAGCCCCGCACCACCGTCGGCTGGAAAGGCCTCATCAACGATCCGCACCTCGACGGCTCCTACAAGATCAACGACGGTCTGCGCCTCGCCCGCAATCTCCTCCTCGACCTCGCCGAGATGGGCGTGCCCACCGGCACCGAATTCCTCGACATGATTTCGCCGCAATACATCGCCGGCCTCGTCAGCTGGGGCGCCATCGGCGCCCGCACCACCGAGAGTCAAGTCCACCGCGAACTCGTCTCCGGAATTTCCTGCCCCGTCGGCTTCAAGAACGCAACCTCCGGCGACGCGCAGGTAGCCGTCGATGCCGTCCTCTCCGCATCCCATTCGCATACTTTCCTCGGACACACCAAGCATGGCCAGTCCGCAATCTTCGTCACCACCGGCAACGCCGACTGCCACGTCATCCTGCGCGGCGGCCGCAAATCGGTGAACTATACCGCCGACTGTGTCGCTGAAACCTCCGCAAAGATGCAGTCCGCCGGCCTTCAGCCCCGCATCATGATCGATTGCAGCCACGCCAACAGCCTTAAGGACTACACCCGCCAGTCGCTCGTCGGCCGCACCATCGCCAGCCAGGTCGCTGCCGGCAATCCCGACATCATCGGCGTCATGATCGAAAGCAATCTGGTCGCCGGCGCGCAGAAACTCATCCCTGGCGAGCCGCTCATCTACGGCCAGAGCATCACCGACGGCTGTATCGACTGGCCCGAGACGCGGACCCTCCTCGGCGAACTTGCCGCCGCCGTCCGCGCCCGCCGCGCCGCCGCGCTTCAACCCGCATCGCCCCTGGCAGCCGAAACCCGTTAATTCGATCTGTCGTTTTCATTTCAAGGCGCAACCGGAATCTCCCATGCCGAAAAAACATCCCACCGCCGCGCCTTGCGCAAAAAAAAGAATGGCCCGCCGAAGCGGGCCATTCTTTCGAACCTAATCTATCTTTCTAAACTTTGACCCCGAACTCTAATCTTGCCCATCTAATCGCGTTCACGCCGTCAGATTTGAAGTTACCCGGCCAGCATCTCCCCAGAGCCTTCCAGGATCCCCTCCATTTCAAACCCGCAAGCGTTATCGCGTGTTCTCAATTTAGGGCAGGTGCTCCCACGGAACAATGCACCTTTGGCGGCAGGCCTATCCCCCACTAGTCACCATCCCGTGAGTCATCCTCCGGAGTTACCCGCCCCGCGCAGCCCTGCCCGGTTTGCCCTGACTTTCCCGTAAAGATTTGGAAAATCAACGCGAACCCGCCACCTACGCGCGCCCCGTCACAATCGTGTGCGGGCTCATCGGTATCGGATGCGCCTTCACCCCGTCGAACCCCGCTCCGTGATACATCGCGGTCAGCTCGCTCAGCGTGTAGGCATCCCCGGACGCGGTCGTGGTCAGCATTGTCATGCTGAAAGCAGCCGGCATCGGTGGCGACACACGATCTTCATTGGGAACAAATTCCAGCGTCGCCGCACATCCCCCCGGCTTCAGCGCCCCGCGCACTTTCTTCAATAACCCCACGCACGTCGCCTGATCGAAATGGTGCAGAAAATTCGTCAGCAGCACCGCATCGTACGGTCCGCCAAACTCCACGTCGAATGCGCTGCCCGGCAGCATTGCATAGCGGTCCTGTACGTTCGCTTTCTCCGCATTCTTCAAAGCTACGCGCAACACCGGCGCCCAATCCAACCCCGTCACATGCGCTTGCTTGTTCTGCTTCGCAATTTCGATGCCGAACAACCCATGGCCCGCGGCAATGTCCAGCACCCGCATCGGCCCCTCATACCCGTCCAGCACAACCTGCCCCAACGGTCCAGCCATTGGACCCATCATCGGAGCCATGTTCTCTGCAAACTCCACCCACAACGGATTCTCCGGCGACACGCTCCCCTCGCCCGGCAAAGAGGTCCGCCCCGCCCGCACCACCGCCGCAAGGTTCGCCAGCGATCCCATCGCCTCCGTGCGCGACAGGAAGTGCGCCACCGACGCCAGACACGCAGGGGAGCGCGGATCGAGAAACGCAGCGCTGGTCGGCGTGTGCTTATAGTGCCCGTCCTCTTTTACAAGCACTCCGTTGATCACCAGGAAATCGCACAAGATCCGGATGCCTCTCTCCGAGGCGGTGCAGTGGCTCGCAATCGAAGCCACATCGCCCGGCCCGCTCCCCACTGCAGTGAAAACATCCAGATCAATCGCTGCCTTCAGTGCGGCGGTGCGCTGGTGCGCCTGCAGCATGTCAAACACCAGCCCCGGGTTCGCGGGGGCTCCCGCGTGGTTTCCATTCTCCATTACCGACCTCCAAGTCGTACCGTGCTGCGGGCAAGTCAATCAATTGGGGAAAAGATTTTTCATCCCTGGGCAGGTGCGCCGAGTTTAGCATCCTCCTCGCGCCACACGACAGCTCTTCGAACCCGCGTTTTCACTCCATCTCAGTCCGAGTGCGTTATGTTCGCGAACACGGGAAAGCCTCGCATACCGACGTATAATTCGGCCGCGCAATGAAACGGCTTGCGTAATGTGTTCAAACTGCGCTTCGAGATCCGAAGTCGAGGCAATCCGTGAAACGATCCTTGGTTGTATCTTTATTCATTCTTACTTTTGCCTTTCCCGTATTCGCCAGATCTCACAACGGCAAATCTCCAATCCCATGCGGCGATCTTTGGAGCGCCGTGACGGACACCCTCGCAAACACCGGCAACTACACCGTCGTCGCCTCCGACTCGGAACGCATGAGGGCGTCCTTCATCGTCGTCGGGGCGTTGTATCCAGGCATGAACGCCGCCTTCCTGAGCCCCCGGAACAACGGATGCGAGCTTGAGGTCAGGATGAGCTTCACGGGCATCGACGACGAAGCCGCCTTGCGGAAGCGCGTGCGCCGCTCCCTGGCAAAACTGAGAGCCGCGCAGCCTCCTGCTCCCGCCGATCCGGCAGCAGACACGCAGCTTCAAGACACAAGACGCGCCCAATAGTGAACCTGCTCTCCTTGCCTGCTTGGCCGCATTGTGCGTTTCCTGCAATCCGCAACCGGCCGCGCTTCCGCCCCAGCGATGACGCTCCATCGACCCGGTATCATGGCAGCAGCGCAACCCGAGCGGCGCCCGTATGCCCGACCCCACCACGATCTTCATCTCCGCCGGCGAAGCCAGCGGCGAAGCCTACGGCGCTCTTTTGATTTCGGCACTGGATACCCGGCTCAAAGCGCAAGGGAGGCATGCCGCCTTTACCGGCATGGGCGGAGCGCGCATGGTCGCTGCCGGCCTCAACCCCATCGTCCGCGCAGAAGACATGGCGGTCATGGGCATCACCGAAGTCGTCCGCCACCTGCCGCGCATCTATCGCGAATTCCGGCGCCTCAAAAGCTCCATCCGCACCCACCGCCCTTCCATCGCAATCCTCATCGATTTCCCCGATATCCACTTCAAGCTGGCAGAGGAGTTCCATCACCTCGGCATTCCCGTCCTCTTCTTCGTCAGTCCCCAGCTCTGGGCCTGGAAAAAACACCGTATCAAGCTAGTGCAGAAGTACGTCACCCGCATGCTCGTCATCTTCCCCTTCGAGGAGCAGTTCTACCGCGAACGCGGCGTCGCAGCCGAATTCGTCGGCCACCCCCTCGCCGATCTGCCCCTGCCAACCATTGCGCGCGAGCAGTTCGCCACCGAGAACGACCTCGATCCGAAAAAAACCTGGATCGCCCTGCTCCCCGGAAGCCGCGCCAAAGAGATCCGCGATAACCTGCCCGAGATGCTCGCCGCAGCCCGCCTTCTGGCGAACCGCCCAGGCGCTGTACTTACCGCCGGAACGGCCTTCCTCATCCCTCTCGCGCACACCCTCCGCCCCGAACACCTCCGCATGGTGTATCAGCTCGTCAAGCAACACGCGTCCGACCTCACCGTTCGCCTGATCACCGGCGCATGTGCGGAGGAAGGCGGCGCCGAAGGCGCGATCGGCCGCACCGCAGGTGCCGCAGCGGCTGCCCTCTTCCACGCCCGCGCCTCCGTCGTCGCCAGCGGCACCGCCACCGTCGAGGCCGCCCTCCTCGGCAATCCCTTCGTCGTCGTCTACCGCGTTTCGCCCCTCACCTACACCATCGCCAAACGCGTCGTGACCGTTCCCCACGTCGCCATGGCCAACCTCATCGCCGGCAAACGGATCGTTCCCGAGCTGATCCAAAACGACTTCACCGCCGAAAACATCATCCAACACCTTGAACCATTGCTACCCGATGGACCTCCACGCCAGTCCATGATGCAGGAGCTCGAGCGGGTGCGCACACTGCTGAGTCCGGGTCCAGGGGATTCCCACGGTGGAGCAATCGACAGAGTGGCAGCCATCGCCCTTGAAGTTCTGGGCGTTCCTTCCCCTGTCCGCGAATCCGTGCAATCCTGAACCGGAGAGGCGTCGTCACTCCCACCCTCGTCGCTTTACTGTAGAAACTGTATGTATTCGAGAAGGCCGATGACCCGACTCCCACTTCTGACCATGCGCCGCGCTCTTCTGCACTCCCGTCTGTTACTCCCGATGTCCGAAACCGTGCTTCTCGCCGCGGCCCTCGTGTTTGCATTGCCGGCGCTCGCCCAGCGCTCCGAACGGCCCACCCTCGACATCACCGGCTACGTCATCGATGCCCAGCTCGATCCCGCTTCCCACCACATCACGGCCAAGGCCCAGGTCACATTCACCGCTCCCGAAAGCGCCGACGAGGTCAGCTTCGGCTTTCATCCCGCCCTCAAGGTCAACAAAATTACCGACGAAGCGGGCAAACTCCTCACCGGCGAACGCCTCGCCGACGGCACCATCCGGGTCACTCCATCCAAGGCATTTCAATCCGGCCAAGCCTCCCACTGGACTTTTGAATATGAAGGCGTCATCACCGGCAATGAAGACGGCCCCGTCGAAGGTTTGAAGCTCGCGGCCATTCAGGAACCCATCACCTACCTGCTCTATGCTGCCCGCTGGTTCCCCACTTCCGGCTTCTTGACCGATCGCTTCACCGCGCAGTTGCACATCACCGTGCCCCAGGGCATGAAAGTCTTCGCTAGCGGCGCCCAGGGCGCTTCCCATTCCACAACCCTCGCCAATGGCAAGCCCGCCGACGAATTCGACTTCAACTGGGACAAGCCCGGCTTCCCCGGCACCGTGATTGCCGGCCGCTACCTCGGCCCCTTCACTGCCGGGCCCGGCAATGTGAAAGTCTATCTCTCCGTCAGCCACCAGGCTTCCGGCAACCAGGTTGCGGAAATCGCTGCCAAAGAATACGACTTCTTTACCGACAGCTTCGGCTCGCCTGAAACCCCGCACCTCAACGTCGTCGAAATGCCGGACGATACCCTTCCCGCCGCATGGGGCCCCGAACTCGCCGGCATCATGGGTTCGCGCATCACCGACAAGTCCGGCGTCCGCCTCATGGCCAACACCATCGCCCACCAATGGTGGGGTTCCGAGGTCAGCCCGCGTACGCTCAACGATGCCTGGATCATCAACGGCATGGCCCGCTACGGTGAGCTCATGTATCTCGAGGAGGAAAGCGGCAAGAGCGCTCTGCGCAACGCTCTCCTCGACGTTTCCGCCGGCGCCCTCGCCTACGACACCATTCCCCTCTCCAGCGTTGCCCGTCTCGGCCCCTTTTCGCCCGAGTTCCAGTCCATGACCCTCGAAAAAGGAGCCATGATCTTCCACATGCTCCGCGGCGAAATCGGCGACAAAGCATTCCTCGCCACGCTCAAAGGCTTCCTCAGCGAATACACCGACAAACCCGTGCGCGCCAGCGACTTTGAAAAAGTGGCGGAAGCACAAAGCCAACAGCAGCTCACGCCCTTCTTCGCGCAGTGGATCGACGGCACCGGGGCGCCCACCTTTACGGATAAGTACACCGTCTACCGCCTCGGCAATAACAAGGGCTTCCGCACCATCGGCTTCATCAATCAGGATCTCGATCTGTTTCGCATGCCCGTCGACATTCGGGTTGAAACCGACGGCAAAACCGAAAACCAGAAAGTCGATGTCGTCGGCACCGATGCCCAGTTCGTCATCGACACCTTCGGACGACCGCGCCGCATCAGCATCGACCCCGGCGACTGGGTTCTCAAGTCCTCGCCCGACCTCCAGGTCCGCATCTCGATCCTGAAAGGCCAGCAGCTCGTCGCCCAGGGAGACCTGCCCGGCGCCCTCGGCGAATACCAGAAAGCCCTCACCGCCAATCCGCAAAGCTCCCTGGCCAGCTATCGCATCGGCGAAGTCCTCTTTACCCAACGCAACTATCAGGCCAGCGTCAACGCCTTCCGCGATGCCCTCCGCGGCGACGACGATCCGCCATGGACCGAGGTCTGGAGCCATATCCGCATCGGCAACATCTTCGACATCACCGGCCAGCGCGACCGCGCCGTCAACGAATACCGCCTCGCCGTCCAGACCAACGACAACACCCAGGGCGGCATCAACGAAGCCCGCATGCTCCTCACCAAACCCTACAAACGCCCCGACAACGAATAACTCTGGATCCTGTCTCGTGAAGACGTGGGGGTCTCACCCGCGACTCCTTCGTGCTTTCACGGGTAGAGCATTGCCATCGCAATCGGACTTCGGCGAACTTGAATGGCAGGGCGCATAGCCTCCGACGACAGAAACCCTCCGGTCTTTATGGGAGGGAGCGTGGGGCTTCAGCCCCACGAATCGACGCGCTCCCCGACACGCGGCCTTTAGGCCCGGACCCCCTACGCTGCAGGGTGATTCCCTGTCCACAAGAGCGCCGCACCTATTTCGTCACGACAGTGACCGCCAACCGTCGCCGCCCGTTTCAGGTCGAAACCAATGCACTCCTCATGGTCGAGACCCTTCTCGAATATCGTGCCCAACATCGATTCGCACTCCACGCCTTTGTGGTGATGCCCGATCACCTGCATGCACTTCTCACCCCAGCCCCGCAGGTATCCCTGGAAAAGGCAATGCCGTACATCAAAGGAGGATTCTCGTTCCGCCTCAAAGGCCGTTTCCCCGTTTGGGAGAAGAGCTACAACGAAGTGCGAGTCTCAAATGCAGAAAAGTTTGATGTCTTTCAGAAGTACATCGAAGAAAACCCGGTCCGGTCGAGGTTGTCAGGTTCCATCGCGGGCTACCCCCATTCATCCGTTCACTGCCCACACGCCCTCGACCCAATCCCGTCACAATTTCAGGTAAGCGCAATAAGAAAGGCCGGGCTGCAGCCCGGCCTCGTTTCATACCCGAATCAGCGTCCTGAGGGCCCCAATCCCTAATTCGACTGCGCCTGGCTCGGCGCCAGCACCTCAATCGTCACCGGAGCGACCCCCGCCTCGGTCATGCCAATCTTTTCCGCCGCAGCGTAAGACAAATCGATGACCCGCCGCCCGTAGAGAATGCCGCGATCCGTGATCCGCACCACCACCGACTGATGGTTCCGCGTATTCTCCACCCGTACCCGCGTCCCGAAAGGCAGCGTCGGATGGCAAGCTGTCATCGCATTCATGTCATACTTCTCGCCGCTCGCCGTCTTACGTCCGTTGAAGACCCCGCCATACCACGACGCAAATCCGTGCAGCAGTTTGCTGGCTCCTCTGCGCTCAACTTTTGCCGGCGCCGGAGTCACAGGAGTTTCAATCAGAACCGGACCCGGCGGAGGAGCAGTAGCCGGCGGTCGGGACAGAAGCGCATCTGCCTCCACGGTCCGCATCGGTATCGTCAGGACCGCGCCGGCAAGCGCGATGCAGGAAGCTCCCACCAGCAGCCAGAACTGCACGGGATCTTTCCCTTTCACGTTGTTCGCGTTTTGTCTCATAAGCATTTGTCCATTTTACTAGTTCGACACTAGTAACCTCAACCATTAACTGAAGATACACGGGAGATCCAGGGGCTGAAGCGGACAAGGAGGATTTTGGGATTTCTCTCAATAAACCCTTACCCTACAAAGCTTTACAAGATGCACTAGATTAAGTGCTATGAAATAGCTTCTTCGTAAGAGACCCGGCTGCGCTGACATCGGAAAAGATGCGCATTTTTCGAGTCCCCGAAGGCTTGGCGGGTCCAGCCGCTCGCCTCCAATTGCGAAAGGCTAGCACGGGTCCCCATCCTTCGCCTAGCAACATTTGCTGTGCACAACCCGTCTTTTCCACAGAATCGTAACCGCTTAGAGGAGAACAAACGGTGAAAATCGCTATCTTGAACAGTGCATGCCTCTTCTGCACCCTCCTGTGCGCCTCGGTTGCCTTCGGCCAACAGTCAACCCCAGAGCCCGGTCCGGTCCCTCCCGCCATCCCAGCCGCAAAATCCGTCTTCCTCTCCAACGCCGGCTCCGACAGCGGCCTCTTTCCAGAACCCTTCAGCGGCGACACCAGCCGTGCCTACTCCCAATTCTATAGCGCCCTCAAATCCTCCGGCACTTTCGCCTTGACCAGCGACCCCTCGCAAGCCGACCTCGTTCTCGAGTTGCGCCTGATCGCTCCTTACGGCCCGACCAACGCCAACAAGCAGAACGGAACGGCCGACCCCCGGCCCATGTTCCGGCTGACCATCTATGATCGCCCCACCCACTACGCCCTGTGGACCATCACCCAGTCAGTCGAGATTGCCTTTCTCCAGAAAACCCACGACCGCAACTTCGACCTGGCTCTCACCGCAGTCCTCAACCAGTTCCTCCAGGTAGCCGGCAAGCCGCCCGCCCCGGCGCACTAATCCCCGCGCGATTTGCGGATTATTTCGCCGACCCTGCTAGCTTCGAAATCAAACGCAGGAAACAAGCTTGTCCTCCTGAGCGGAGCAGCTTGGGGCCCCGTGGTCCGCCTCGGCGGACCATGGGGTAAGCGAAGCGAAAGCCTGCCCTGAGCGAAGCCGAAGGGGACCTGCTTTTCCAGAGAGAAACACCACGACCCGAGACCCCAGTCCCTAGCAATTCCACACCGCCACCCCCAAAGGTGGCTTCTTTTTTGGAGAAAACCATGAAAACAAGCGCAACCGGCCTCGACCTGATCAAGAAATCCGAAGGCTTTCGCAGCAGAATCTATCTCGACATGGCCGGCCATCCAACCATCGGCTATGGACACTGTCTCGCGCACAATGAGTGCTACCCCAACGGCATCACCGAAACCGAGGCCGACGTGATCCTGCTGTGGGACGTGCGCGAGGCAGAACAGGCCGTTGCCCGCCTGGTCACGGTTCCGCTCTCCCAGGGCCAGTTTGACGCGCTCGTCGACTTCACCTTCAACCTCGGCTCCGGCCGCCTCGCCGCCTCTACCCTGCTGCAAGATTTGAACGCCGGAAAGTCCGATGCCGCTGCCACCGAATTGCTGCGCTGGGACCACAGCGGAGCCCAGGAAGTCGCCGGCCTCAAAGCCCGCCGCGCCGCCGAATTCAGCCTCTGGGCCGGCACTCCCGCCCAGCAAAACGCCGCCTGACGCGCATAGCACGAATCTTTAGTCTTCGTCCCTAAGTCCCGAGTCCCTCAGTCCCGAGTCCCTGCCTCTAGTTTCGTCCCAACTCGACAACTTCCAGCCGCTCGCCCGCCTTCAGATACCCCTTCCGGCCAAACCAGTCTTCCATCGCCGGCTGCAGCCGTTCGAGCGGCACGCGATGCCCCACCTCCAGCAGCCCGTCTCCCACCGGCAACGTATCGTCGAAGATCGCATCGTTGGTGAAATTGCGCATGGCGAAGTTGTCGATCCACTTCACCGGGCACGCATGGCGCGCACCACCGGCATCGACCCTAACGACAGAAAACCTGCGCGCAAACATGCCTTCACTCTAGCGCGATGCGCCTTAGGGTGTATCGCGTCCCGGAAGTTCGTATCAAGAGAATCTGTCATCCTGAGGTCCCGCGCGCAGCTTCTGAAATGTATTTCTCGGACACCACACGAGAGGCTAGGAGCTAGAAGCTAGCGGCTAGAAGCTAGTCGTTGTTCGTGGGGTCAGCGGGGCGAAAGCCTGCCCTGAGCGAAGTCGAAGGGGATCTGCTTTCCGGACTTCGGCCAATGTATTTCTGGGACGCCACCTTAGGGCCGCTTCGCCGGCGCCACCTGCGCATCCTTCGCCTGCTGCGTTTCCACCTTGAAGCGCTTGTAGTCGTAGTCCCGCTCGATGAAGTGCTGGCGGAAGTTCTTCAACAGCAAAACACGCGCCTGCATCGTCCCTTCGCCCCCCGTCGGCAGCCAAAGTTCTCCGTTCACCAGCTCCTGGTCAAAGTGAAAATTCGACCCCTTCTGCACATTGGCAAACAGCCCGCCTGCCACGTGGAAGTTGTCTACAAAACTCACTTCCAGGTGCGCCACCTGCCGGTCCGCCTCATCGATCCAGATCGTGCCCTGCAGTTTTTTTGAGGCGTCCTCCGCCAGCCCATGCGTCTTCGCATCTTTGCGGCCGACAAAATCGAACACGATCGTCGGCCTTCCCCGATACAACACACGCCGCTCGTTGCGCACATCCATGATCTCCAGGATTCGGGTCACGCTGATTGTCGGACCTTCCAGGGGCTGGCCCGGCGGCGTCTTCTCCGCCTTCTCCACCTGCTTGGTCACGCGCTCCGTTTCTTTCTGCTGCTCGTGGTCGCTCAGCGGCTGGCCGTCTTTCTTCACCGTCCGCTCAATCACGTGACTGTTTACAAAAAAATCCTCGTGCTCTTCGGTTTCCGTCTTCTTTATTTGGCCGTTTGCATCGAGATCCTGCACCGTCTGCATCGAAGTGTAGGTATAGGATTCGCGAACTTTGTCCAGGTGCCGCTGGTGCGCCTGCACTTCCTGCATCAGCTGGCGGATGTCCGGCAGCGGCGCGTGGGCCGAAGACGGCGCGGCTTGCGGCTCCCCCAGCAGCGGAGTCGACACAAGCGCCGCACAACAAACGATGATTCGTACCAGCATGCATCCATTTTCCACGTTGGTCGTTCGCGCATCCAGCTCGTGTCGTCGCAATCTTTCTTTTGACAGGACGTAACTGCAAAGGTCACGGCGCACCGAAAGCCGGGCCAACGACCTTCTCATCCACCATTCCTGCCGCTAGAATCAGAGTTTTACACGGCAGCGCGCACCGGAAAGGAACGAACCAATGTTTCGAATGCTGGTTCACTGGGTTCTCGCCGCAATCTCCTTGATGCTGGTGGCGCGCATCGTGCCGGGCTTCTTCATCACCGGCATCCAGTCCGCCATGATCGCCGCCGTGGTCATCGGCTTTCTCAACGCAACCCTGGGATTCGTCCTCAAGGTCATCACTTTCCCGCTGGCCATTCTCACCTTCGGCCTTTTCCTGCTCTTCATCAACGCGGGCATGATCCTGCTGGCTTCCCGCCTCGTCGGCGGCTTCTATGTCTATGGATGGACACCGGCCCTCTGGGGCGCCGGGGTGCTGGCCGTTCTCAGCATGATCATCCGCGCTTTTTCCAAAGAGTAGCCCGCCTTCTCGGCAATCTACTGCGCAACCGGCTTCGTCGCTTCCGAATTGCTACCCGCTGCCGGACTCCCCGCTGCCTTCTTGCCCGCCGGCTTCTTCCCCAGTGCGCGAACCGGAATCTTCGCGCCGATGGGATGCGTCAGCGTTGGGCCATTCACAGTCTTCGGCGTGCGCATCGCGTTGGCGCTTGCGAACCCTCCCGGCGTCGCGACGCGGGGCATCGCAATGACTTTCGGAGCCTGGACCGGCTGCACGCGCGAATACACTTCCCATCCGCCCCCCGCCACGAAACACACAATCGCCGCCGCCGCCGCGCCACGGGCAAGCGTACCGTGCATCCAACGCCGATCCAGCGGCCAGGGCAATACCGGCGCCGTCCGCGGAGCGCGCGCCAGCACAGCCTGAACCCGATCTTCGAGGCCGTCCGGCGCAGCCAGGCCGGCAATCAGGCGCAGCGTTTCTTCCGCCTCGCCCGCATACGTCCGGGGCACAGCATCATTGTGGGGTTGCAGATTCATCTCAAACTCCTCGAGTGCTCGAGCAGCTCGGCCATCAGGTTCCGCGCACGAAACAGCCGCGAACGAACGCTGGACTCCGTAATCCCCAGCACCGAAGCAATCTCCACGCTCGTGAGCTCCTCGAAGGCTGAAAGCACCAGCACTTCGCGCTCTTTCACCGGCAGCTCGTCCACGCAGCGAACAACGTGTGCATGGTGCTGCGCAGCCGCGGCGCGCTGCTCGGCCGTCAGCCCATGGGCCGGGAGCACCCGCGCCAGCTCGTCCACGTCATCCGTTTCCGGACGCGTCTTCGCGCGGCGCTTGCGGTCCAGCACAATGTTCCACACAATGCGGATCAGCCACACGCGATGGTCACGAATTTCGCCCAGACCCTCCCTGTGGCGCAACACGCGCAGAAACGTCTCCTGCACCGCGTCTTCGGCGTCCGAGGGGTTGCGTAAAACAGAGAAAGCCACACGATAAAGCGTCGAGGCGTACTGGCTCACAAGGGCTGCGAGCGCTTCCTCCTCAACGTGCTGGCGGGTTTCATCCTGCACGGCGCCTGGTGCGATCTCCATCCAACCTGCGAGTACTGATTGGCTCGCGCTCATACAAAGACCAGACGCAAGCAATCCGCAAAATGCTCAAACCGCTTCCGGCACCGCCGGCTTCCGGCAATGGGGGGATTTTCTTATTGCCCGGACAGTTTTTGCGTGGCAATTTGCCCCGCCGCGCCTTCCTTATCGGCGTCCTTCACCTTGGCCCACAACACGCGCGCCATGTCCCGCTTGCCCGATGCTACATAAAGG
The DNA here is from genome assembly GCA_963798035.1 of uncultured Acidobacteriaceae bacterium. Classification (GTDB taxonomy): domain Bacteria; phylum Acidobacteriota; class Terriglobia; order Terriglobales; family Acidobacteriaceae; genus Telmatobacter. Next base: position 241,163 of record CAWCRW010000005.1, read on the forward strand.
TCCGCGAGATCAAGTTGCGCCACTGCGGCCGAAACCGTCACCGAAGGCTTGGCTGCAATTCCGTTGTACAGATCGATCGCCTCCGCATCGCGATTGGTCTGCTGATACAGTCCGGCCAAAGCAAGCTTGGCCAGGTTCGAAAGATTTCGATCCCACGCCCCCGCCGCCGCCTTCAACTCCGTCTCTGCCGGGCCGTTCTGTCCCAGTTCTTTATAGGTAACCCCGGCGAAATAATGCGCCTTGGTTCCCGTCGACAGCCAGCCATATTTCTGCGCCACCGCGACAAACTGCTGGTTCGCCGCCTTGGCCCGCAAAGCCGCGGTCGCATAAATCCCGTTCTCCGGCGGAGCACCCGGAATCGCCAGAGGCGCCGAATACGTGTCCAGCGCCGACCCGAATGCCGTATCGGCCGCCGACGATTGCAAATCCACAACAATCCACGCGCCCGCCACCACAATCACGACAGCCGCAATGCCGATCACCCAGCGAATTACACCGCTGCGGTGTCCGCTCACCCAGGTCACGCTGCTCTTCGTGGCCTGCGCAAATTTATCGCCCTTCAGGGCGTGACGAGTCTGTGTATCCACTTGGTCTGTTTGTCCTTCGTCGAATGACTTGCAGGCGGGTCCTTACAGGTGGGGGCACAGCGACTGCAACCTTACTAGTCTAGCAGTGCGTCCGAACCACCGTCCACCTGCCGCTCCCCACCCTGCACCGCTCCACAAACCCCCAAAAACCTCCTCCCTCAATCCCGATGCCCATGCCCCTTCGCCCGCAGCGCGCGGATCCTTTCTATCGCGCTCGAAACAGCCACACCCTCCCCCAACACCTCGCGCCCCTTGGCCAGAAGCAAATCCACGTAATCCACGACCGGCAGCCCGCGCTGCTCCGCATCACGGCGCATCTCCTCCGTGACATCGACAGAAACTTGCATGGTTCGCGCCTCTCAGGAGTTCATCGGCAAGAACGGCCAAACATGCAGAACCCTTCGCGTCGAAGCGAACGCGGGCCTCGCGTCGGAGATAGCGTGGGGACTCCCACCCTGCGAATTCTTCGGGCCTCTATCGAAGAGAGCGTGGGGTTTTAACCCCACGAAACGACCTGCTACCCGACGGGGCCTTCAGGCCCGGAGAACGATACCCCCGACAACCTTCACCTCCGATCCCCTTGCCCGCCACAACGAAGAGCGATACCCTACATCCATGTACGAAGAGTTCCACGTCGCCGATCGCTGGACCGGCGAAGACCTCTACTGCCGCTGGAAAGCCACCATCGTGGCCATCGCCACGCGCCACGCCGACGCCGTCGATGTCCGCTTTGAGGTCAACGGCCGCCCCATGTGGATCGCCCTTCCCTGCACTGCCTGGGTCGAACAGAAAAAACGCACCGGAAAGGTCATCACCGATCAGCTCGCCGCCCAGATCGCCGGCCGCTATTTGAAACAGCTCGTCGAAGAAGGCTACGACTCTCGCCGCGAAATCTACACCATGACCGTTCCCGAAGTCCTCGATCACCTCGACGCCGTCGTCGTCGAAGCCAGGGCCCTCGGCAATATGCCCTCTCTCCCCGTAGGCATCGAATCCCTCAGTTGAGAAACGCGCCCTCTCCCAGACGCTCCTTCACCACGCCGCCCGATTCCGCAGCACCCTCTCTTCGCAATTCCCACCCTGCCGTCCCCCACGCGCCCTGATTCCAGTTCCGCATTATTCGATTCCAACATCGGAGTGATATTCTTGCGCGTCGTCTCATACGCAAGAGGAGGAGACCGTGAGAAAAGGCTTCATACTGGCACTCGGAACATTGGTTCTTTTAGCGGGCTGCGGCAGCACCGGAGAGAAGGCCCCCGGCATTCCTGTCGCGCCCAAGTGGAAAGGATTGCCCTACCGTCTCGCGATCGATGCCAAGCAAGCGAAACCGAATCCGGCCGGCATCACCATTCCCGGCATCAAGTTCACCGCGAATCCTGAAGCGCTCGAGACCAGAGCCACCCTCATCGTTCACTTCGACGCCACCAGCGCGAAGAAGGAAGGCCCCGTCACCGACCAGATGATCATCGGCCCGTTCGATATCTCCGGCACCGAGGGCTCCCTGCCCGCGGATTATATGGATGCGGCGGATACCAACCTGGCAAGACTTCTCGGAGCCTACTGCATGAAGGGAAACATCAAGATGTCCCTGGCCATCGCCCGCTCCTCGCTCAGTCCCCAGGCCGTCGATTCCGAAGTGACCGCGAAACGCCTGTCCGATTGGCTGCCCGTCGAAGCCATGTTCAAGAATCCCCACCGAGGCTGCTAGAACCGGCCTCACAAAGGTCTTTGAAAACGCGCACAACGTTACCGCTTGCGGAAAGACCCGGGCTTTGTGGTCCGGGGCCTGAAGTTCCTTCGCGCAGGGAGCCTGAAGTTTCTTGTCGGGGGGAGGACCCTGGGGTTTCTTGTCGGAGGGAGCCCTGAAGTTTCTTCTCGAAGGGAGCCCTGAAGCTTCTTCTCGGAGGGAGCGTGGGGCTTCAGCCCCACGAAGAACCGCCTTAACATCCATGGGCATTTAGCCTCGGCTTGTTCATTGCAACGCGCAGCGGAGTTTTCCGCAGCCTGTTCCCACGCAAACATCGCCAACATCGCTCAGACCACGCCCAATGCCCCCTTTGATAACACCTTGATTCCTCTTTGCGGAATGTTCTCGCCCCGTCTCCTGTCCACGTGGTATTCGTGCAGTATCCCAGGGTGGGATCGTCCCAATGGAACCTCGTCGAGAATTCCGAGCCAAGTACTCAGGCCCCCTGCTGGGTCCGGCGCTGCGACCGGGCAAGAAAGCACCGGAAACCCCGTCCCTTTCGATCGCCCCGCGCGCCGAGCCCCCGGTTTCTGAGCAAAAAATTGAGGCCAGTGCGGACAGCGTCCCCCCCTCCAAGAAGCACACAGAAATGATCCTGATCTGTTGCGCGATTGCCCTGCTGCTCATCAACGTCGCAGGCACCTGGATCGCCTTCAGAGAAGCGAACGCGGCAAAAGACACGGCAAACGATACAAACCGGCTGACGAGGCTGCTGCTGCGCGGCACCAGCGCCGCCCACGTCGTCGCTAATGTCGTATCGCAAGCCATCGGACCGAACAATCGCCAGATCCGTGTCAGCTTCCGCAACGATGGAAAAGTGAATGCTCTCAACGTCCAGGGTTCCGCGACGGTTTGCCTCGTGTCCTTACCCGCCGGCACCAAGCTCGCCTGCAAGACGCTTCCCATTTCGAAATCGCAGCTGGGCTATTCCGGCGATGAGATCACCCTCGGCTTCGACGGGATCGTGGGAGATGGCGATATCACGCTGCTCGAAAACAACCGCGCCACGGTCGAGTATGCCAGCACCTTCCGTTTCAATGATGGCTTCGACGACTGGATTGACAGCTCGTCCTGCCAACTCTATTTCGTCCGCCACTCCCTGAGCACCGACAACGTTCTGGAAAGAAATTGGGCCGGCTGCGACACCGCCAGGACCATTCTCGCCACCGAAGCGAAACGCAGATTAGAGTAGCCGCAGCGAAAGCCTGCCCTCAGCGACATCGAAGCGGATCCGCTTCTGCTTTCAGCGAAACCCAATCACCACGACTATGGGTGCCCATCCATGTCTCGCTTTTGAGACATCGGAAAGCAACAATCCGACCCCGCCAGCAAAACACTCAACCTGCCGGAGCACTCCAGCGAAGCAGAGCAAACGGAGGGAGCAGGGACCTTCAGGCCCCAGAATAAGGCCCAATCGGAACCCGTAGGAGCGCCAGCGATCTGCTTAAGGAGGTTCACTGGCCTGAGATCGCCATTGCTGCTATGACTACTGCTGAGGATGAATGCATGCCAAGGGTTCTGAAGCGAAATGCCATCATCGTTTTCTCCCTTGCGCTATTGTTCTGGTGGTCGTTTATGCACGCCAAGCATAGTCCGGCCCTTCGCCAAGTAATCCCGTTCGGCGACGACCCGTACGATGCTGTCGGATCATATGGAGTCATAGTTGGAATGCTGACCGCGCTCTTGTCGCTATTTCGCGCCTTTCGCCACTACCGCGATATGCCTTCCAGAATGGAACTGGTATACCTGATCCGTGCACAGCAGACAGTTGTCCTTGCCATCTTCATCACGCTTGCTGCGGATGCCCTCGCGATGGTGCGACATCCTGCGATCTGGATTGGTGCGGCCTCGCGTGATTACCTGATCGCTATCCTCGGCGGTCTGGCCCTCATCACCGCTTCCCTGCAGTTGCTCATTCGCGCTTCTCAACAGAGGTTTCTGAAAACCGGCGCGAAAGGCTGGAAAAGGGTCGCGACCGCTACTCTACTGATCATGCTGGTGCTCGCACTTTATCCCGAGCGATTGATCAACCTTACCGCTACTCATCTCTTGACCGTCCTTGCAGGAGCACTCGTTCTTTTTGCGCCGATCCGAACTCTTCTGAACGCTCTGGTGCCCAACGAAATCGACCAGGGAATGGATGAGAAGACCGCGGCTTCAACGATGTTTTCCTCTCGCTGGCAGCGGTGGATTGCGGTTTTGATTCTAGGTGCCCTGATCGGCGCGCTTGCATTTGCAGGGGAGGTCTCTGAGGGCAGTGGCACTCCGGCGCTCGCTCGTTTGGTATTCGTCGGTTCGGTCTTTGTCGGCCTCGGACTTGGGGGCATCGTCATCGCTTATGCATTTCTGGGAGAACCCTTGGGACTCCAACCGCCAACCTGAGACCAAACACGTAATCGAATCACTCGCCTTCCGATACCGCTCCTGGGGCCTCGCGCAACGCGTGGGGCAGAGGGGCGAAAGCCTGCCCGGAGCGAAGTCGAGGGGATCTACTTTGGGGCGTCCAACGCATGCGAGGAACTTCTGGGACACTGAACGAGCAGCGCATCGCCGCAGGTACACCTCTTCCCCTCGCCCTGTATTCTCGACTGGACAAAAACTCCCGATCTTCTTGGAGACCACCCGATGCCCTCGAAACCTTTCGCCGTCGCGTTCCTCGCCACCGCACTCTCCCTCGCCGGCCTTGTGCACGCGCAGCAGAGCGGTCCCTACAAAGTCCTCAAGATCCAATTGGTCGGAGGCGACGGCGGCTTCGATTACGTCACGGCGGACTCCGACGGCCGCAACCTTTACGTTGCTCGCTCCGGACCAGCCGGGCACATCGGCGTCTTCAACCTCGATACCCTGGCCCAGGTCGGCGACATTCCAGGCGTCAGCGCCCACGGCGGCGCAGTCGATACCGCCACTGGTCACGGCTTCGCCACTTCAAAGCCGGTGACCATGTTCGATGCCAAAACCTTCGCGATCCTCAAGAAAATCGACGTCGACGGCAATCCCGATGGCTATCTCAACGACGCTTACAATCACCGCTTCTACGTGCTCAGCCACGTCGCGCCCAACATCACCGTTCTAGACGATAAGGATGGCGCAGTCCTCGGCACCATCGACATCGGCGGCGCTCCCGAACAGGCCGTCACCGACGGCCACGGCAAGATCTACGTCGACATCGTCGATAAAGCCGCCATCGCCGTCATCGATGCCAACACGATGAAGATGACTGGAAAATTCGACATCTCCAGCCGTGGATCCGGGTGCGCCGGCCTCGCCCTCGACGCCAAAAATGGAATCCTCTTCGCCGCATGCCGCGAGAAAAACAACATGGTCATTCTCTCTGCAGCCGACGGCCACATCCTCACCGACCTCCCCATCGGCAGCGGATGCGATGGCGCCACCTTCAACCCCGCAACCATGGAGGCCTTCAGTTCGCAGGGCGATGGCACCCTCACCGTGATCAAAGAAGATGCGCCCACCACTTTCGAAGTGGAGCAGACCGTGCCCACGCCCCCGCGAGCCAAGGTCCTCACACTCGACACAAAAACTAACCAGATCCTGACCATCACGGCGGAGTACGGTCCCGTTCCATCCGCGCCCCCGGCAGATGCCGCGAAACTTCCACCCGACGCGCCTGCCTGGATGCGCGCCCCGCGCCCACCCATGATCCCCGGCTCCTTCCAGATCCTGGTCCTCGGCAAATAACCCGAATCCACCCGCGCCTGCGCCACTCCCATAGCGTCGGCCAGGAATCCTCACCGCAAACGCAAAAAGCCCTGCCGTTATGGCAGGGCTTTCTTGCTTAGATTATTGCCGGCGATCACCTAATCTCCCACACGGTCGCCCGTGCAGTACCATCGGCCCAGCGAGGCTTAACTTCCGTGTTCGGGATGGGAACGGGTGATCCCTCGCAGTATGGTCACCGGCAAACTTGAGGCGTTTTGAAGGCGTCTGAGTCCTTCAGTCGAAATCCTGAGCGTTTTGGCTCAAGGATCTGCAATTCGCCTTTAATCTTTGGATGGCGCTTGGCGGGTGGTTGCCCGCAGCCAGCCGCGACGTCTGGTTTGTCCCGGATGGTTTCTCCCGGGCCGTGCAGGAACGCGGTGGCAATCTGGCGCCACAAGAATTACTTAGAAGCAGGATTGCAACGAAATTGATTGGGTACTACAAGGCTTGATTAGAAGAGCATCCGCGTTTGTTACTGCGCGGAGTTAATTCTATGGACAAGCCGAACGGGCGATTAGTACTGGTAAGCTACACGCATTACTGCGCTTCCACCTCCAGCCTATCAACCAGATGGTCTTTCTGGGCCCTTCAGGGAGATCTCATCTTGGGGCGTGCTTCCCGCTTATATGCATTCAGCGGTTATCACAACCGAACTTCGCTACCCAGCCGTGCCCTTGGCAGGACAACTGGAACACAAGAGGTTCGTCCATCCCGGTCCTCTCGTACTAAGGACAGCCCCCCGCAAATCTCCTACGCCCACAGCAGATAGGGACCGAACTGTCTCGCGACGTTCTGAACCCAGCTCACGTACCGCTTTAATAGGCGAACAGCCTAACCCTTGGAACCTTCTACAGCTCCAGGATGCGATGAGCCGACATCGAGGTGCCAAACCAATGCGTCGATATGAACTCTTGGCATTGATCAGCCTGTTATCCCCGGCGTACCTTTTATCCGTTGAGCGATGGCCCTTCCATACAGAACCACCGGATCACTAAAGCCTACTTTCGTACCTGCTCGACTTGTAGGTCTCACAGTTAACCACTCTTATGCTTTTACACTCGACGACTGATTTCCAAACAGCCTGAGAGTAGCTTCGCGCGCCTCCGTTACAATTTAGGAGGCGACCGCCCCAGTCAAACTACCCGCCTAACTATGTCCCTCTCCCGGATCACGGGAGGAGGTTAGAATCACAGCACTCGCAGGGTGGTATCTCACCGTTGGCTCCACCAAGTCCGAGAACCTGGCCTCAAAGCCTCCCATCTATCCTGCGCAGCGAGAACCATAACTCATAGTTAAGGTGTAGTAAAGGTGCACGGGGTCTTTCCGTCTAGCTGCGGGTAACCGGCATCTTCACCGGTACTACAAGTTCGCCGAGCAACTCGTTAAGACAGTCGTACGATCGTTACGCCATTCGTGCAGGTCGGAACTTACCCGACAAGGAATTTCGCTACCTTAGGACCGTTATAGTTACGGCCGCCGTTCACCGGGGCTTCAATTCAAAGCTTCGCTTGCGCTAACCTCTCCTTTTAACCTTCCGGCACCGGGCAGGCGTCAGCCCCTATACGTCGTTTTCGACTTAGCAGAGACCTGTGTTTTTGTTAAACAGTCGCCGTACGCGCTTCACTGCGGCCCGCTTGCGCGGGCGCTCCTTCTCCCGAAGTTACGGAGCCAATTTGCCGAGTTCCTTAACGAGCTTTCACTCGAGCGCCTTTGGATATTCTCCTCGTCTACCTGTGTCGGTTTGGGGTACGGTTCCCTTTGTTCTCCTTAGAGGTTTTTCTCGGCAGCGTGAAATCAGCATCTAAACCCCATACGGGACTGCTTTGCGCCTCACTGTTAAGCCCTGGCGGATTTGCCTGCCAGATCCAGCTTACGCGCATCGACCGTCAATAGCCATAGGACGGCCTGCTTATCCTTCTGCGTCACCCCATCGTCAAACGAACATTGGGAGGTCCGGAATATTAACCGGATGTCCATCGGCTACGCCTTTCGGCCTCGACCTTAGGGACCGCCTAACCCTGAGCGGATTAACCTTCCTCAGGAAACCTTAGACTTTCGGCGCGGAGGGTTCTCACCTCCGTTATCGCTACTTATGCCGGCAGGGTCTCTTCGCAACGCTCCACCAGTCTTCTCAGTCTGGCTTCACTGCTGTTGAGAATGCTCTCCTACCACGCACACCCTAAGGTGTGCATCCGCTGCTTCGGTGTACAGTTTTAGCCCCGTTGTATTGTCGGCACCGGACCGCTTGACCAGTGAGCTATTACGCTTTCTTTAAAGGATGGCTGCTTCTAAGCCAACCTCCTGGCTGTCTGAGCGTTCCGACTTCCTTTCCCACTTAACTGTAACTTGGGGACCTTAGCAGGCGGTCTGGGCTGTTTCCCTCTCGACGATGAGGCTTAGCCCCCACCGTCTGACTCCCGGATATGTTGTCGCTGGCATTCGCAGTTTGGTTGGATTCAGTAAGCCGGAAAGCCCCCTAGTCCATCCATCTCTCTACCACCAACGCAATTCATCCGAGGCTAGCCCTAAAGCTATTTCGGAGAGAACGAGCTATCACGGAATTTGATTAGCCTTTCACCCCTACCCACAGCTCATCCGAGCTTTTTTCAACAAACACCGGTTCGGTCCTCCAGTGGGTGTTACCCCACCTTCAACCTGGCCATGGGTAGATCATCCCGCTTCGCGTCTATTCCTGCCAACTGAACGCCCTGTTCAGACTCGCTTTCGCTTCGGCTCGCTTACGCTTAACCTTGCTGACAAGAATAACTAGCCGGCTCATTATGCAATAGGCACGCGGTCAGACATTCCCTTGCGGGCATAGTCCTCCCACTGCTTGTAGGCACACGGTTTCAGGTACTTTGCACTCCCCTCGACGGGGTTCTTTTCGCCTTTCCCTCACGGTACTGGTTCACTATCGGTCAGAGACTAGTATTTAGCCTTACGGGATGGTCCCCGTAGATTCAAGCAGGGTTTCACGTGCCCCGCCTTACTCAGGTATCCGCTTCGAGTCTGGACTATTTTCGCCTACGCGCCTGTCACGCTCTATGGATCCACTTTCCAGAGGATTCGGCTAACAGCCAGATTGGTAACTCTACTGTTGCGGACCCTACAACCCCCGAAACACCGAAATGCTACGGGTTTGGGCTGTTCCGAGTTCGCTCGCCACTACTATCGGAATCGAGGTTTCTTTCTTTTCCTTCAGGTACTGAGATGGTTCACTTCCCTGAGTTCGCTCTATCCCGCCTATGAATTCAGCGGGTAGTTCCCGGGGTTTGCCCGGGAGGGTTTCCCCATTCGGAAATCTCCGGTTATAACGCCTGTGTGCGGCTTACCGAAGCTTATCGCAGCTTGCCACGTCCTTCATCGCCTGTCTCTGCCAAGGCATCCACCGTGCGCCCTTAGTAGCTTGACCATAGAATTAACTCCAGCGCAGGGAGCCGAATCACTTCGGTCCTGTTCAGAGTTAACCTACGTATAAATCCGCCTGAGAACAACTCGCTACGCTCACGCGCTATCGAGTCGCACTCCTAAAGACACTCTTCTTACTTGAACACTTGCCTGAGTTACTAACTTGCAATAACTCATTGCATGTGCTCGGCCTTGTATTTAAACGCCTTCGGAATCTTGCTCCGACTCATGCGCCTCGCGGCGGATCAGTCGGCTTTCCAAATGCGTTACCCAATCAATTTCGTTGTCAAACATCCATACCTCTCGTCTTTGCCGAGAAGGCCGAGCCCTGAGGCTGTTGAAACCTGCCGAACTCTTACTTGCAATCGCTTGCAAAGTTCAGCCTGTTTCTAAATCGCAAGCACCAAAATGCTGGCGATTGAGAAGCAGTACATGAGAATTGCGTTGAATAAGAGTTGGTGGAGCTGACCGGGATCGAACCGGTGACCCCCTGCTTGCAAAGCAGGTGCTCTCCCAGCTGAGCTACAGCCCCACATGCTGGGCGCCTGCGGCAGAGATGGTGGGCCTGGGTAGAGTCGAACTACCGACCTCACCCTTATCAGGGGTGCGCTCTAACCAACTGAGCTACAGGCCCATGGTTGAGCCGGCTACCCCGCCGGGTAAGCCCGGCGGCTCTCACAAAACCTCATTCATTGTCAAAAAGGTTTCGAGGACAAGGTTGAACATGCTGAGCAGCTACGCCGCCCATGACCATCGTGCGAATGGTGATCAAGCAAAGAAGGCTTGTATCAGAATTCCCGCTCCACCGTCAGGAACGGCAATTGCAGGTTAGATGGACATTCGCATCCGCTGCAACCGATTCACATCGGGCGCAGTCCGCTATCGCGGAAGGAATGCGCTGATGCCATCGTTTCTCTTTTAGAAAGGAGGTGATCCAGCCGCAGGTTCTCCTACGGCTACCTTGTTACGACTTCACCCCAATCATGAATTACACCTTGGGCGGCTGCCCCCTTGCGGTTGGCTCACCGACTTCTAGTGCAACCCACTTTCGTGATGTGACGGGCGGTGTGTACAAGGCCCGGGAACGTATTCACCGCGGCGTTCTGATCCGCGATTACTAGCGATTCCAGCTTCACGCAGTCGAGTTGCAGACTGCGATCCGAACTGAGGCCGGCTTTTTCCGATTAGCTCCCCCTCGCGGGTTTGCGACGGTTTGTACCGGCCATTGTAGCACGTGTGTAGCCCTGGACATAAAGGCCATGAGGACTTGACGTCATCCCCACCTTCCTCCCCGTTATCCGAGGCGGTTTCGTCAGAGTGCTCAACTAAATGGTAGCAACTGAAGATAAGGGTTGCGCTCGTTGCGGGACTTAACCCAACATCTCACGACACGAGCTGACGACAGCCATGCAGCACCTATATTGCGGCCCCTTGCGGGGAAGGGATATTTCTACTCCGGTCCACAACATTTCGAGCCCAGGTAAGGTTCTTCGCGTTGCGTCGAATTAAACCACATGCTCCACCGCTTGTGCGGGCCCCCGTCAATTCCTTTGAGTTTCAGCCTTGCGACCGTACTCCCCAGGCGGACTGCTTAACGCGTTAGCTACGGCACGGCGGGATTGGGTACCCGTCACACCAAGCAGTCATCGTTTAGGGCTAGGACTACCAGGGTATCTAATCCTGTTTGCTCCCCTAGCTTTCGTGCATCAGCGTCAGTTATGGTCCAGTGAGCCGCTTTCGCCACAGGTGTTCCTCCCGATATCTACGCATTTCACCGCTACACCGGGAATTCCACTCACCTCTCCCACACTCAAGCCCGGCAGTTTCTCATGCAGTCTATGAGTTGAGCCCATAGATTTCACATAAGACTTACCAAACCGCCTACGCACCCTTTACGCCCAATAATTCCGAACAACGCTCGCCCCCCTCGTATTACCGCGGCTGCTGGCACGAAGTTAGCCGGGGCTTCTTCTTCCGGTACCGTCATAATCGTCCCGATCGAAAGGAGTTTACGTCCCGAAGGACTTCATCCTCCACGCGGCGTTGCTGCGTCAGGGTTTCCCCCATTGCGCAAAATTCCCCACTGCTGCCTCCCGTAGGAGTCTGGACCGTGTTTCAGTTCCAGTGTGTCCGTGCGCCCTCTCAGGCCGGATACCGATCATCGTCTTGGTGGGCCATTACCCCGCCAACTAACTAATCGGCCGCGACCCCCTCCCAAAGCGAATTGCTCCTTTGACCCGTGGGTATTATGCGGTATTAGCTAAGGTTTCCCTCAGTTATCCCCCACTCCAGGGTAGGTTAGTCACGTGTTACTCACCCGTGCGCCACTTTACTCATGGATTGCTCCACTTTCTCGTTCGACTTGCATGTGTTAGGCACGCCGCCAGCGTTGATTCTGAGCCAGGATCAAACTCTCGTTTGAAACCTGATGTCAACCCTTCTCCGACGGAGGTCGGATTCGGGTCGACCGGCATCTGCGTATCTCTTCCGGATTGCTCCGAAGAAGAGGGTGCACGCAGATGCTCTTACCTTGTGAGAATGATCAAGCCAAACCTGATCTCTTCTCACGACTGGCATGTTCAACCTAGTTGTCAAAGATCCTTACGACGGTCCGCCTAAGCGGTGCCGTTTGGATCGAGGCCTGAGCTGTGAAGCTCAGGTGTCCTCGAACTTATTGCGCTGCTGGTTTTGCTTGATTGCGTCCGCCAGCATTTTTGCGCGAACTTTTTGAAGTTATCGAACTTCCTACCCCATGTCAAGGCGAATCCGGAGCTACTCCTTCGATTCCCCTCAAGGGCATCGCGCAGCGCAAAATTTCAAAGAGCAACCAGCACAATGTGCTTGCGCCGCTAAGGCGCGCGAAAGGAGTTTTTGCCTTTCGGGTCATGCAATGGCTTGTTCTCTGCGGGATTCCCTACAGGGGTCCAGGGGGTGCGTCCAATGCTGCCTCATCCTGACCCTACGAACCAGCTTCCCACTTCCCTCTACGGGCAGGCCCAACAGGCCACCGGGAGGCTCCACTGCTCTTACTGCAACTTTTCGAGAGTAGCACAGGCCACTCTCTTTTGCAAGCAACGACTCTTTGTCCTGCATCGTCCCAAGCAACTCACTGAGAATAGCAACCCATCCCCAGAAACACAAGCCGCCACGCCTGTGGGAAAGCCCTAATTCCTGTGGGAAAGCCGCTCCCACTCTGTTCCAAAACTCGACGCTTCCGCCCGCTCCCCGCTACTGCCCGCGCATCAAGCAACGTCGCGATCGTATCAACTCTAACTCCGCACCGCATCCACCGCCGCGCTCGACCGCGCCCCCTCCAGCACTTCCCCCGGCTGCATCCATTCCGCCCGTCCGCCATACACCGTCGGTATTCCCATCACCGATCCGGGCGCAACACGCTTGGCCGGCTGCGCGTGCACATGCAGATGCGAAACCGTCGTATTCCCGCTGTTGCCGCACCTTCCAATCAGGTCCCCCGCCCGCACCGTCTGTCCCTCTTTCACCGCAATCGAAGCAAATTCCAGATGCGCCAGGATCACAAACACACCTTCCCGCCCATGCACACGCAGCGAGACATAATTCCCGGCAGGATTCTCCAGATCTCTCTGGATCCAGCGCCTGGCTGGCTTGTCGGGATGCCAGTCTTCCACCAGCGCCACCACTCCATCCACCGGCGCCAGCACTTTGCTGCCGCGCGCGTCGCCCTCCACGCGCACCCAGTCCGTCGCATACCACTGGTCGCTCGCCGCCAGATGATGATTCCGTGCCGCCCAGGGTCCTGTGCCCGAAGCCTTCCAGGGGCCTTCGAAGGGTGCCTGCAGCGCCACCGGCGCCTCGGCTCGCATCTGCTTCAGCCACGCCGCATGCATGCGCAGCGACTGCCGCCACCCGAACACCAGAAAGACAATCGCTCCCGCCACGATCACGAGCCCGGTGAATCCCGCCACCATCATGGTTCCGAACTGATACGCCAACAGTTGAATCACGATGAGGCCAAACGCCAGAATGGCCCAGCGGCGCTTGCGAAACGGAAAGCCCGCCGGCAGCAGCAGCGAGAGAATCAACAGCGCCGGCGAGAGCAACGCCGCCCAGTGCAGGATTTCGCGCGCCCACTCCGGCATCGCCCCCTCCTACTCGTGTCGAGAAAACATTCCCAGGTCCGTCAGGCCGTTCACAAAGAACTGCATCGCCAGCGCCACCAGCAGCAGGCCCATGATGCGCACCAGGATTCGAATCCCTGTCTCGCCCAGCACCGCGCGCACCCGCCCCGCTCCGGCCAGCACCCAGTAGCTTATCAGGCAGGTAATCGCCACCGAGCCCAGAATCGCGCCCATCTGCCACCCAAAAAACGACGGCACCGTCCCCACCAGCACCATCACCGACGAAATTGCGCCCGGCCCCGCCAGCATGGGAATCCCCAGCGGCACAATCCCCGCGTCTTCCTTGGCCGCACCTTCTTCGGTATCGCCCATGGCTTCCTGGGTCGGCGAGCGCTTCGCCTCCAGCATGTCCAGCCCGATCAGCAGCAGGATCAGACCGCCCGCAATCTCAAACGCCGGCAGCGTGATCCCGAACATCTTGAAAATCAGCTGCCCGGCCAGCGCAAAACTGGTCAGCACAATAAAGCAGGTCAGCGCCGCCTTCCGCGCCATGCGCTTGCGCCGCGCCGCATCCGCGCTCTCTGTAATCGCAATGAATGACGGAATCGCCGCGAACGGGTCCACCAGAAAGAAGATCGAACTCAGCGCCAGCACCGAAAAGCGCACGATCGGCGCATGGCTCAACTCAGTCAGGGCAATCGCAGCTGGGTTCGTCCAGGTCATCTCCGGGGCACTCTCCATTAGAGCTTACCCCGCCAAAAAATGATTCAACGCACCCTGTCATCTCCAGTCGGGGCCCCCGAGCCGACGACTTGTCCTTCTGAGCGGAGCGGCTGCGGGGAAAGCGCAGCGAAGAATCTGCTTTTGTCCTTATCGAAGCATCCCAAGCACGAACAGCGGTGCCCATAGCCTGTCCTGAACTTGTCGAAGGATCTCGCTTTTGAGACGTGGGAAAGCAACAAACCAAACCAGAAACATTGTCGTCCCAAGCGCAGCAAAAGCCTGTCCCGAGCGAAGTCAAAGGAGACCCGCATTTCCCTGGTCCCTCAGTCCCTAGTCCCTGCCTTCCCCCGTCCGCGCAATCCAGAAACTGCACGGCCACACATTCTTCCCATCCAGCGACGGCGCAAACACCTTCATCTCCTCCGGCATGCGCGTGAAACTGCCTTCCCATCCCGGAAACGCCTTGCGCAGCTCATCCCCGTGGAACCGCTGCATCGCGCTGCCCGTCCACACCACCTTGAAGGCGCGATTGAACGACAAAAACGCTTCCAGCATGTACTGCTCGCCCCAGAAACACAGATTCGTCTTCACAAACTTTTCCGGATAATCGAGCGGCGCAAAAATATCGTGGAAATGCACCAGTACCCCCGGCGCAAGCTCCGGCAAAATCCGCAGGCATTCATACAGCACATCGCTGTCCATCGACACCACATGGCTCGAGTCGATAAAGAGAACATCGTCTTCTTCCAGCTGCCGAAACAGTTCAAACGGCGCCTGCTGCACCGGCTTTTGAATCAGCTCCGTCAACCCCGGCACACCGTCTTTCAAAAACTGCGCCGGACCCGGCTCAATCGCAATGAATTCTCCCGGAAATCCCAGCGCCGCATTCCGGCGCATCGCCGCGGCCAGCACCAGCGTCGTATTGCCGCTCCCTACCTCGATCAGCCGCTTCGGCTTGCGCTGCCGCACAAATGAGTAGGCCACCTCGGCATCCACGCGCTCAAAAAACCCGTTGTTGAAGTGAAACGCGTGCCTCTCCCCGGTGGATTGGTCGGGAAACACCCACTCCCCCGCAAAGGGCAGAATCTCCGTGTGCAGCCGCTCCACCTGTTCCTCTAATCGGAAATCGAATGCCCCGCAAGGCCGGCAGGCGCCCCAGTCCTTGCCCTCCAACGACTTGATCCGCGGCACGGGAAAGTAGAAGTGCAACGGCGTCACGCTCACCCCTAGACCGCCCTGCACTGCTTGAAATATGGAAGATAGAGTGATCCTCACCTTGGCGCTGCGCAAAATACTACCCACCGCAATCCTCAATTCTCGACACGCGGAATGGCACCCTGAAATGCGCGGACATTCGCACCGCGAGCCGGCAGAAAAAATGAACACGTTGTAGGGGTTCTTGCGGCAACCAAATCGTCCGGTGACGGGAAAGCCTTTCGCAAAGCAGATGGATCAAGCGCCGCACCTTCTCCTGCAGCGCCTTTCCCAGGACAGAATCTCGGCCTTTTGCCGATCTTCGAAGCCAACGAGCGGCCTCGTTTAGGGGGTTGGATGCGCCTCCACACCAGGCGCTGGTTGCAAATCGATAAACTTCAACCTCGCGTGAGCTACAGGGCACAATGCAGCACGATTGTCCTCTTGAACGCCGCAAAGGATCTGCATTTGCTTTTTCCTAGTTCCTAAGTCCCTGGCCCCTAGTCCCTGGTCCCTGGTCCCTAATAACCATTTGCAGAAAATATCCCCTCCCCGGCGCACACTCGACTCAGATCAACCAACGAAGGGAAAATCACACCATGCCGGAAATCCTAGAACCCGCACCGCAAACCACCCAGGACCCCATCTCCGCCGTAACGCGCTGTTCCGATGCGTTCCTCCACGCCTACCGGGAAGTCAAAACGGCCGGCAAGGAAAACCGCAACGAAGGCGCCTACGAATTTGAAAGGCGGGCCAAGGAAGCCGGCCTCGAAGCCTATCGCAAAGCCATGCCCCCTCTCGCCGGCACAGACAACATCCGCGGTTTCATCGCCTGCATCGCCTACGGCATGCTCTTTGATGTCTTCAGCGGACAGGAATCCACCCGCCTCCTCTACGCCGCCCAGGTCGCGAACACCGCCGCCAGCCGCACCGCAAGCCCCAGGCCCGCCGCCGCATGACCCGAACGCGAGGGGCGTACCCCCTCCCCCCCCCACTGCCCTGAATCTGGTGCAAAAAGCGGTGGTGGACAGAGGCATACCTATAAAAATAGATAGTTTACACACCTTCAAGAGGAGCGGATTTCGACCCGGAATGAACCCCGGCCTGACTCCGACTCCTCAGATCCCTGCGAACCACGAATAGCCGTAATCGGGATCGACGGATCCTTTGCCGCTGCCAAACTTCTTGATATCGTCCGTCACCGTGATATGCGTGACGTACTTCAAGCTCTTGTATCCCAGCTGCCGGGGCACGCGCAGACGAAGCGGGCCGCCGAACGGCACCGGAAGATCTCCATCATTCATGCCCAGGGTCAGAATCGTGTGCGGATGCTGCGCGTCCGCCATGTCGATGCTCTCCCACAAGCCCTTCTCAATGGCGTAATAAACCACGTAGCGCGATTGCGGCAACACCACCGCTTCGCGCAGAACTTCCGAGAGCGGCGTGCCAATCCATTCGGCGATGTACGACCAACCTTCCTCGCAGGCGACTTCGGTGATCTGGCTGTGCATCGGGAGGCTTTTGAGATCCGCGATCGACAGGGACATGGGGTGCGCCACTGTGCCGTCCACCACCAGGCGCCAATCTCTGAACCCACCGGCCTGCAGCCGCTTGAACTCTTCCTTGGGCGGCGCCACCTCATTCGCGAACGGATTCTTCGAGATCATGCTGCGCGGAAATTCCCGCGCCGGCGTGCGCGCCGTCAACAGCCGCTGGCACGCATAGGTCAATGTCGCGCCGGCGCCGTAAATCTCACCGCTATCCGGCGGAATCAGTCCGTAACGCATTGCCAGGCGGTCAGCCACCGCCAATCCTCCAACACTCGCCGCGGCGGCGACGCTTCCGTAAATCAGTTTGCGTCGTGAAATGGGATTCATGATCCCTCCTTGGAATCGCGTGTGCGACCCGTAATCATGGCCCGCGTGCGGCTCCAGAAGCCAGACCGGGCAACCATCGTCACGTGAACCACAAAGAAAAGCAGGAGCAGCCACGAGACAAAAAAGTGAATGGTGCGCGCCGATTGCCGGCCGCCCAGCAACTCCGCCGTCAACGGAAACGCAGACGTGAACGAAGGCGACATAGCGAGCCCTGTCCAGATGATCAGCGGGAACAGCACGAAGATCACGCCCACGTAGGCCGTCCGCTGCAGCACGTTATAGGTGGTTTCTTCCGCATGATCCTCTTGCTTGCCGTGCGCGTACTTCGCGATACGATCCCAGTAAGCGCGCCAGGTCCAATCCCTCCGCTCCGGAATGAGATCCTTGCGAAAATGCCCGCTCCAGAGTCCAAAGACTCCATACACCAGGCCGGCGAGCACAACCATCCACGCAGCTTCAAAATGCAGATTGCGGCCCCAGCCGTTCTCATCGGTCAGCACATACCCGTAACTCGTAGGCACCGTGTCGCGCGACGCCGGAATGGGGAGAACAAACAAGGGACGCGTATTGACGTTGCCTACTTCGCCCCAATAGAACCGCGGGTGCGGAATGACGATCTCGCCGCCGGAGATGATCAATGCAACGAACGCGATGAATGTGAGCCAATGCGTGACACGCACCAGTCCGGAATGACGGCGGGTTTTGGTTTTTTCAAGCTCGGAAACCGCGGACACGCGGCCAGACTAGCACACACTGCCTGTCACCAGCCGACTCTTCTCGCGGCCGCGAGGATTCCATCGATTACCCGCCCTCAAAAAAGACGCTCTGGAATGTCGCGGGCGACGGTCCGCCGATTTATACCGAAGCCAACGTTAACGTGGGCGCTGCCGACACTCGCCCATGGATTCAGCTTCCCTAAACAAGCGTAGCAATCACCGCGTGCCCGTGCGCATCTTCAACTTGAGCATTTCCGTCGCGCACCACCAGCCGCGTCGCGCAGCCCGCCTCGCGCGCCGCATCCAGTTCCCGCACCACGTCCGAAAAGAACGCCACTTCGCCGGGCTCGACGCCTAACTGTGCCGCAATCGCCGCATAACTCGCGCGGGCCACCTTCGCTCCGGTGCGTGTATCAAAGTAACTCGTAATCAGCGGAGTTAGATCCCCATAAGTCGAGTAGCGGAACAGTAACTGCTGCGCCTCCACCGATCCCGACGAATAGATCGCGACCTTGCCTTCCTTGGCCCAGCACGCAAACGCCTGCGGCACATCGGCGAACAACGTGCCCTTCAGTTTCCCGCTCTCGAAGCCGGTCTTCCATATCTTGCCCTGCAGGCTTTTCAACGCCGTCGATTTCCGATCGCGATCCATTAACCACGTGAGGTACACCATCGCATCCAGTCGAAAGCGCGGCGTCTCCACTTGCTCAGGATGCGTAACAACCGGCAGGCGCGGCAATCCGGATTCTTTTTCCGCGCGGTTTTCTTCCGCCAGCAAAGTTAAGTCCGCGTAAACGCTCGCGTCGCCGCGGCTCTTCCTCAGAAAGTCCGCAAAGTGCGTTCGCGCATAGGGAAATAGTTGCTCGCTAACCAGCGAGAGCGGCGCGACCGTGCCTTCTACATCCAGCAGGTAAACCTTCGCCGCGCTTGCCGTCATGCGGAAATGCTGGTCGTGACCCGCGGCCCCAGATACGCCGGCCCAAAACACAGCGGCTGATAGCCCTTGTCCACGCCCGAATCCGTGTAGCGGGGCGTCCAGCCGGTCGTGTCTTGAAACCACCGGATCGCCCGAATCCGCCGGTCCTCGCACAGCGTGAACCAGTGCGTCGTCCCGCGCGGCACCCGCAGCATATCGCCCGGTCCCACTTCAACCGAGGCCACACGCCCCTGGATATGCAAAAAGAAAATCCCGCGCCCCGCTAGAATGAAACGCACTTCGTCCTCATCGTGCGTATGTTCCTTGTCGAAGCGCGCCAGCATCGTCTCGAGATTCGGCGTCGCCGGGTTCACGTCGATCACATCGGCGGTCACGTAGCCGCCCCGCCGCTTCATCTCGTCGATCTCAGTCGCATACGCCTCCAGGACCAACTCAGCCGAACTATCCGGGGGCACCCGGTCCAGGCTCCAGCGCTCGTAGTCCACCCCCAGGTCCTTCAGCCTCGCGCGGATCTCCGCCTCGTCCTTTACTTGACAAGCTTCTTCGGGGAATCGAAGAACAGCCATATTTGACTCCTCATTGCGCGCCGCGCACACAACTCAACCCAATCTTCTGCAGCCCAAACAACCACCCGTACTGGCCATCACAATTGTTCCACGTGGAACAATTGAACGCTGCCGGCTCAATTGAAAACGTCCGGCCCGACCGGTTCACCCGCGCTACTCAATCGTCGAACTTCGACCTCAAACAAAAACTCCAGGGCCTCCAGATGGCGTCGCGCTTCGGCCACCGATTGTCCCCAAGTATAAAGCCCATGTCGACTCAACAACACTCCGTGAGCCTGCGGGTGCGCCTGCAGCGTCGCCGTCAAATCCCGCGCCAATCCTGCATAATCCTGCGTGTTTTCGAGAATCGGAACCCTCTCCAAATGAGCATGCGTCGAAACGCCGGCGAGCCCTTTCAACAACTCATATCCCTCAATCGCCACGTACCCCTTGGACACAAAACGGCCCGACAACAGCGTGTTCCAGATCGTATGCACGTGCAGAATCGCGTGCGCTGCGGGCCGCTCGCGATAGATCACCGTGTGCAGTCCCGTTTCCGCAGAAGGCTTGCCGCTGACGCCAACTGCGCGTCCCTCCGGATCAATCTCCAGCAGATCGGCAGCCGTCAGCGCGCCTTTGTCGAGCCCCGTCGGCGTCACCAGAATGTGCTCGCCCGCGCGCACGCTGAAGTTGCCGCTGGTCGCCGGAACCCACCCCCGCGCCGCACACCAGCGCGCCGTCGCACACAGCGCTTCAACTTCGAGAGCGGACAAATCCGAGCCTGAATCTCGCCCCATACGTGCTCCGAGTTTACCAATCCCACTAGCGTCCCAGCGGCAGTTCTACAATGAGTCCTTGCTCTCAGCCGGCCAACACGATCTTTTCGAAGTAGTACTCGTCTCGCCGCGCAATCCCCTCAATATAGGAGCGGCTGCCCGCGCGATGGCCAACTTTAGATTCTCGCGCCTGGCCGTTGTTGCCCCGTATGAAGCCCACTGGCGCGAAGCCCAATCCGCGGTCGGCGCCGAAGATCTTCTCCAGCACGCAAGCGTGTTCCCAACCCTTCAAGTCGCGCTCGCAGACTCTACGCTCGCCATTGGCACCGGCACGCTGACGCATCGCAAGGCGGAGCAGCGTGTGGTTCCTCTGCCGGATCTCGCGCCGTTGGTGCGCGATGAAATTGCACGAGGCGGACGCGTGGCCCTCGTATTCGGTCCAGAGAAGCATGGCCTGACCCGCGACGATCTTGCGCTCTGCCATCTGCTGGTTGAGATTCCGACCGATGCGCGACAGCCTTCGATGAATCTCGGTCAGGCGGTTGCCGTCTGCCTGTACGAACTGATACGCGCATCGGCCCCAGCGACCGAACCAAACACTGCTCCGACCAATCCCCTCGGATCAAAGCCGAATGCGCCCGCCGCCGCGCTCGACCGGCTTGCCGAGTTGGTGGAGCAGAGCATGCAGACGGCCGGTTATTCGCCGCACACCATGCAGGCCGCCAACCGGCACGACCTGCTCCTGCTGCTGCGACGTCTGAACCTCAATTCCGCAGACACCAGGCGCGCGCTGGGCATCTTCCGGCGCATCCTGTGGCGGCTGCAGCATCCGCGCGCTCCGCAGTGAACCGCCGCAACACCTCAGTAACACGCGTTTCTTCAAATCCAAACCGGGAAACCATCTTTGGCCTGCTACCCTTCTGGTCAAAGGGTCACCCTATGAAGATCTCCCCTCTTCCATCCCCTGAGGGCTCGTGTCCCAAATCGCGTCTCCGTGGGCTTGTCCTGTCCTGCGGACTTGCTCTTGCGCTCACCAGTGCCGCGCTTGGTCAGGCGCCCGCTGCGCCGCAGCCCGACACGCCTGCGCAGCCAACTACACCTGCGCAAGCCGATCCCGCGCAACTGCCGGCCGCTCCAGCACCGGATGCATCGCAACAGCCAGCCGCGTCAGCTTCCGCACCGGCAGACGCTTCGCAACAGCCAGCCGCGGCCCCGGCCAATTCGACCCTGTCGCCTTCAACTCGGCAGCCCGCTTCCACTGCAGCCGCGACTCCTGCGAATGCGTCCCCAAAAGAGGAGAAAGGCGGGGCGATTACCGAAGACGAAGTCAAACAAATTATCACCGGAAAGACCCTCTACCTGCGCGACGGCTATCTGGACAACACGCTCAGCTTTGACGAGCACGGAAAGCTGACCGGACATTCTCCGCAGGGCTCCTACACGCTGAGCCTGGTGCAAATCGACAAGGTCCATTTCTCCAAGCACAAGGTGGAATTGATCGGGGCGCGCTACGGGCTGCACTTCCTAGGCGCGCGGGCCGACGAGGATCCGACCAAGGCTGTGGACAAGGTGCGGATCACGCCCAAGAAGAAGTTCGTGCGCATCACCATCGATCGCGAACTGGTTGTAACGCCGAAAAAGAAGAAACAAAAGAAGGGCGAGGAAGCCCCCGCAGCAGGCAACGCACCTGCAATGACCGCGGCAACCAACTCCGCTCCAGCAACGGGCGCCGCGACCGATGCCACGGCCCCGTCCGTCGAGCCGAGCGATGTGAAGCAGGCCAAGGCAGAAATGAATGCTGCGCCAGAAGCGGAACGGCCCGCCGATTCCGCCAGCGTCACCACCACCACCTCGCCGGCACATGCGGCCCGATTGCTCCGCGACGCCCTCGATCGCATCTTCGCCCCTGGCCTCGACGAACGCATGATCGCGTCGATGCCGAGTTTCTGGAAGCTCTACTACCAATCGGTCGCGAACCAGGCAGATTACCGGCCCACAGATCCCGCCATCTATCGCCAAAGTGCCGTCGACCAGAAGGCGAAGCTCCTCTCGACGTTTGAGCCGCCTTCGAATGAATATGCGCAGGCCAGCGGCGTTGCCGGCATGGCCTTGTATCATGCGGTTATCGGCGCGGATGGCAAGCCGCAGGAAATCGTCGTCGGCAGACCGATCGGCTTCGGATTGGACGAGAGCGCCGCCGAAACAATTCGCAAAGCCAGCTTTCAGCCGGCCATGAAAGATGGAAAGCCAGTACCTGTTCTTCTCGACCTTGTCGTGCAATTTCGCATCTACTCCAAACGTACCGATCAGCCCGCCAAACCAGAAGTCGAAGCGACCAACTCCGGGCCCAAGCTTCCCGGCCCTTACAGCGTGATACATCCGTGAATCAAAACTTTTTGAAACTGATCCAGAGTGGAGCCACCGCAGAGGTGGCCGATGCGATTGAAAATGACCCGGGCCTGGCCGTTTGGCGCGACTCGCAAGATGTCTCTGCGCTGATGTGGTCGGTCTACACCGGCCAGACGATGGTGCGCGACTTTCTTGTGGCCAAGCTTGCCGCGTGGAAACTTCCCCTGGATGTCTTTGAGGCCGCGGCCACCGGCAACGAAGCGCGACTGCAGGCGATCCTGAGCGAGAGCGCGGAGTCGGCACTGGTCTACTCTGGCGACGGATGGACCGCGCTGCACCTGGCTGCGGCTTTCGGCACTCCGCTTTCGGTTGCTGCCTTGATCTTCCGCGGCGCCAACGTGCATGCGGTCTCAAAGAATGCGCAGAAGAATCAGCCGCTGCATGCGGCGGTGGCCCTGGGACGCAACACCTCGGCGATGGAACTGCTTCTGGCGCACGGCGCCGACGTCAATGCGACGCAAGCGGGCGGATATACGCCCATCTTTTCGGCCGCGACCGCGAATCGCAAAGACCTGGCTGAGTTGCTGTTGAATCATGGCGCCAATCCGCAGATCGCGAACGACGATGGAAAAACCCCGGCAGAATTCGCCCGGGAGCGCGGCCATGCAGATCTGGCCGCATGGCTTGAGGGGATTCCAGCCTAAGCGGACCGCCGGAATTCGGCGCTGAAGCCGCCACCGGTCTTACAAAGGGACCAAGAATCCAACATTGCGATTCGCCGGCGTAAGACGAGGTAAAACAATCGTCCACCAAGGCGCCTCGTCTGGCCAGGCTCCGAACCGACCCTGTAAGACTTGGCAAGACTCGCGTAAGACAAGGGGCTGACGAATGTCTTACGGCGTTAGACAGGGTCGAATCCAGCCGGAATTTGTCTTACATTCGTCTCCGGTTCGACAATGCCCTGCCGACTCGGTCTTACACGCCGCGTCTGACCCGCCGTGTCCCCCGTGTCCTGTCTGACACCCGGCGGCTGAGGCGCCGAACTCGTGAGACGTCGCCGCCTGACGTAGCGACGCCGTAGACTACGGGCAGGCCCGGTTTACCGATTCTGCGACTTGCCAATTCTGCAAGTTGCCGATTGCGCGGTATACCGATTGCGCCGTTTGCCGATTTTTGGACCGAATGCATCTCAACCTGGTGTTGATCTGGATCCTCTCTCTAGCCAGCATTCTCTGCATGCTTCTGCGCCCGCGCCGGGTTGGCGAGGCGTGGTGGATCTGCGCCGGCGCGATCCTTCTGATCGTCACGAGGCTCATTCCGTTTCATCAGGCCGTGCATGCTGTTTCTGAAGGACTCGATGTCTATCTCTTCCTCACCGGGATGATGATTCTTGCGGAGATGGCGCGGGAAGAGAAGGTCTTTGACTGGGCGGCAAGTATCGCAGCAATCCATGCCCGGAACTCGCCACGACGACTTTTCGCCCTCGTCTATGCCGTCGGCATCGTGGTCACGGCATTGCTCTCGAATGACGCGACGGCCGTGGTGCTCACGCCGGCGGTTCTCGCGGTTGTGCGCCGGGCACGCGTCAGCCCGAAACCGTATTTGCTGGCGTGCGCGCTGATTGCCAACGCGGCCAGTTTCGTTTTTCCGATTTCGAATCCCGCCAATCTGGTGGTCTTCGATGGCAGAATTCCCTCCCTGTTCGCGTGGCTGAAAATCTTTCTGCTTCCCTCCGTTGCTTCGATTGCCATTACGTTCTTCTGCCTGCGCTGGTGGTCGCGCCATGAATTCGAGAAGCCGATCGAAGGAGAATTAGAGCCTGCTCCGCTGACCACGGAAGGCAAACTTGCACTGGCCGGCTTGCTGGGGTCGGCCGCTGCACTGATCGTTTCCTCGGCATGCGGGCTGCCGCTCGGCGCGCCGACGTGCTGTGCGGCTGCGCTGGCTCTGATCCTGGTCGCGACGCGCAACCGCAAAATCGTGGCAAGTGTCGCAACCGGAGTTTCATGGTCCGTCCTGCCCCTGGTTGCGGGACTGTTTGTGATCGTGGAAGCAATGGAGAGCACAGGGTTGCTCAGCGCCGGGTTGGCGGGCCTGCGCGCGCTGGCAGGATGGCCCGGCTGGACGGCGAAGCTGGCTTCCGCATTCGTCGTTGCCGTGGTCTCGAATGGAATGAACAATCTGCCGGTCGGCCTAATGAGCGGCGCAGCGATCCATCACGCAGGCCAATCGGGTTTGGTGGCGCACGCCCTCCTGATCGGCGTCGACCTGGGACCGAATCTCTCCGTCACGGGTTCGCTGGCGACCATTCTGTGGCTCATTGCGCTGCGCCGCGAAAACGTGGAGATCACGGCTGCGGAATTCTTCCAAATCGGACTGATCGCAATGCCGGCTGCGTTGCTCGGCAGCCTCCTACTGCTGCGAAATTAGGCGTTGCGCAACCAGTTTCTGCGCGCCTAGGCGGCAGCAGGTCCCGACGGGGGCTCCCACAGCTCGATCCGATTGCCCTCGGGATCCTCGATCCAGGCAAATTTGCCGTAGGGGGCTTCATCGCGCTTGGGGTCGATAGGAACCCCGTCGGCCTCAAGCTGAAGAAGCAGTTTTTCAAGATCGTCGACACGGAAGTTCACCATCGATTGTTGCGGTCCGGCGCCGAAGTATTTCGTATCCGTGGGGAAATGTGCGAACACCGTCATCCCCAGCGATTCGGGACCGTCGAATGCCAGGGTGCCCCCGTCCTGCAGGGGTATCCCAAGATGCTTCGCATACCACGCAGACAATGCCTTCGGGTCACGGGCCTTCAAAAAGACGCCTCCAAATCCTACTGCGCGCGCCATTGCTATTCCTCCTGCCGGATGAGTTGATCGAGTTTGGGTTTGTGCTTGGCCTTGCGAGCGATTGGGGGCTTGTCTTCCAGGACGCGCGCCGGCTTCGGCTGCCCCACGCGCTCCCGTGCGTTGGCTTTCACAGCCTTGGTGGCCGAAAATGTCCCCAGCTTGCGTTTCGTCATGGCAAGGAAGAGTATGGAATAGTTTGAGTTCCGGCGAAAGTCTTTTGGCAACCCGGAACACATTTTTTAACCAACAAGTTGGAGCGCTGAAGTCGATGGAAGAGCGGGAGTTTTTCACAGAAGCCGTTGAGGCTCGAACGCACACGCTGACTTGCCCGAAATGCGGGCAGGCTGCGGAATACAAGGTGACGTGGGTCGTACGGCGCAAGAAGGCGCAGTTGCCTCGCAACGCCGACGAGCGCGACCGGGCCAGGTTTGCCAAGGCGCAATCCTACATGGTGCGCCGGGATGACAAGCTGGCATGCACCAATGTCCGCTGCCGGAAGCCATTTGAGATCACTTCGCTTCAATCGCTGGCTTTCCTGATGGATTGAGATTTTGATCCGGTCGAAGAGCTTTCCGGTGATGAAAGGGCAACTCTGGGCTTGCGCGTCGACGGGGGATGGCAGTGGCATATCCCCTGCGGAATGTGATTGAATTAAAGGTACGAGCAGCCCGGGCCGTTGAGGCCAAAAAGGGGCGTGCGGAGATCGACAATGGCCAATTCCCTGCTTCCCCCCGAAGAGCGCAATCTGACCCCTGACCAGGTGGAGGCGCTGGACAAGCGGCGCGACCTGGGGCATACATTTCTGGTGATTGCCGGCCAATTCTCGGTGATTGCCACGGTGCTGCTGCTCTGGGTAGGGCAGGACCTGACCTACTCTCCGGGCTGGGCGCATCCCATGTTTTATTACTTCGTGCTGGCACTGGGCCTGATCGCCGGGTTCGGGCTGACGGGTCTGGCGCTGCGGCGGGGAACTCCGCGGATCGATTAGCTTGCCGGGCGCATCCTAAAGAACGCGATGCAGCCGCCAAGAAGAATGCTATACGGCCGTCAAGCGAGTCACGGCGGTGTAGCCGAAAAGGGGTCGATGGTCGCTGCGTCTTCAATTGCTCCCCCTGCCTGGCTCACTGACAGTCACGGCCGTGTCATTCAGGATCTGCGTGTTTCGATCACCGATCGTTGCAACTACAAGTGTGTCTATTGCCGGACGGGTGAGCTTGGGGCGCAATATCCCGAGCTGGGCATCGAAGATTACCTGCGGCTGATTCGGCTATTCGTGGATCTAGGCATTGAGAAGGTGCGGCTGACGGGCGGCGAGCCCTTGCTGCGGAGCGGGCTGCTCGAACTTGTCCAGGAATTGTCGCGGCTGCGCACCGTTTCAGGCGAGCCTTTGGACCTGGCCTTGACCACCAACGGCCATTTGCTGGAAAAGCTTGCCGTTCCCCTCAAAGCAGCCGGTCTGCAGCGCGTAACCGTCAGCATGGATGCGGTGGATGCGCCGACGTTTGAGCGCATTACGCGGGTGCCGGGAAGTTTCGCAAAGGTATTGAGCGGAATCCGCGCGGCCCGCAGCGCCGGCCTTACGCCGCTCAAGATCAACTGTGTCCTGCTGCGGGGCTTCAATGACGACCAGGTTGAGAGTTTTGCTCATTTTGCCCGCGAAGAGGACGTGGTTGTACGTTTCATTGAGTTCATGCCGCTTGAAGAGGGCCGCCTGTGGACGCCGGAAATCGTGGTTTCGATGGCGGAAATTGTCGACCGCATCGGCCGCGTTCTGCCGCTCGAGCCAATGCCGGCGCGGGATGCGAGTGAGACGGCGCGGCGCT
This sequence comes from uncultured Acidobacteriaceae bacterium, assembly GCA_963798035.1. GTDB lineage: Bacteria > Acidobacteriota > Terriglobia > Terriglobales > Acidobacteriaceae > Telmatobacter. The sequence goes on from CAWCRW010000005.1 coordinate 268,496, forward strand.
ACACTTTCGCAGATGGACGGGGCGAAATCGGCATCATTGCGCCGGTGACGCAAGCCTTTTGCGGTGCCTGCAGCCGGGTGCGGCTCACCTCGGACGGCAAGATACGAACCTGTCTCTTTTCGCAGGTCGAACACGACCTGTATGGGCGAATGCGGGCGGGTGAAACTGATGCCGAACTGCGCGCCTATATTGTGCAGACCGTGCAGGGAAAAGAAGCGCGCCACCACATTGGCGAGCCTGGATTTCTGAAGCCGTCCCGCTCGATGGTCCACATCGGCGGATAGTTGCCCCGCTCCGACAAAACCAACGTCATTACCAGAGTGTAATTCTCGGTCACTGCGATCCTGAACGTGTGACAGAATTCACACAGGACAGTTTAGTAATGTCGCTTATGCCACTCGCAGATACGGAGCTTCAGCATTCCGCTGGCCGGGTCGATCGAAAGGCTAGCCTGGAGGACTCGGAATTTCCCGATCTGTTACGGGCAGCGAGCGCAAGGTTTCCCATGACGCACCCCACGGAAGAACGTATTCCGATCGACGATCTGCTGGTGTTTCACCAACTGGCGCGCTCGCTGACATCGAGCTTCGATCTGGACACGATTTTGCGCACCATCCTCGAACACATGGAGCGGTTTATCCACGCCGATTTGTGGAGCCTGTTGATGCTCGACGAGTCGCGGCAGGAACTGTTCTATGCCATCGCAGCCGGCGGCGAGGAGGCAGCGCTGCGTGATCTTCGCGTGAAAGTAGGGGAAGGCGTTGCCGGGTGGGTGGTCGAACACGGGGAGACGCTGATTGTTCCGGAGACGGAAGAAGACGAGAGATTGCAGCAAGGCGGCGCCAAAGGTTTTTCAAAGATGCGTTCGGTGATTGCGCTGCCGCTGCGGGGACGAAAGGGCACGCAGGGCGCGATTGAAATCTTCAACCCACGCGCCGACCAGCTGACGGACTACACGATCGCTTTTCTTCATATTCTGGCCGACCACGCGGCCATCGCGATTGAAAATGCGCGCGACGTGGCGCGGATTCAACAGCTCACCATCACGGACGACACCACGGGACTCTACAACGTGCGCCATCTCTACGATGTGCTGGGTCGCGAGATCGACCGCAGCAACCACGATCAGACTCCGGTGAGCCTGGCGTTTCTCGATCTCGATCGCTTCAAGCAGGTGAACGATGTACATGGGCATCTGATCGGCAGCGAGCTGCTTTCGCGGGCCGGGCAGCGCCTGCAGCAGCTGAGCCGGCCGCAGGACCTGTGTTTTCGCTACGGCGGCGATGAGTTTGTGGTGGTGATGCCGAATACGGGAGCACGGGAAGCGCATGATCTGGCATCCCGCATACACCATGAGCTGACGACGGCGCGCTTTCGCATGAATGGCAGCCTGGAGCTCTCGGTAAGCGCAAGCGTGGGGCTGGCCACGGCTCCTGCGGATGGCAATACGATTCACTCCATCATCGGCGCCGCCGATTCACGCATGTACGAAGTGAAGTCGGAAGGCCGCGGACGCGTGCGGGGCGCGTAAGAGGGCTTGTCCGGGGAATTCAAGAGCCAAATTTCTACGACAAGCGAAAAAATCTAAAGGATTGCCTGGATTTCCCACGTTCAAGCTGATCAGTGGGTGAATCCGATGCTCGACGCTCTCAAGTTTGCGTTTGAGATTCTGGTCGTTGCAGCGCTGGCCTTGCCCTGGCTTGCGCTTTTACACCGCATGTTCCCGGTGGGCGCCTCCTTCAGTTTTCGTGCATGGCTCGACCTGATCCCGAAAGACGCCAGGAGCGCGGTCTCGATTACGGTTGTATTGGCCTTCGGCTATTTGCTTGGGTCGGCGATCGAGCGGATCTCGCGGAACTTTTTCAACGACGACATTTGGAGGAGGGTTCCTACGGAGTATCAGATCCGTGTGGAGACCTATCGCGAGGCATACTGCGAGGGCCATCTGGTCTCGGAGCTGAGTCTTCCCTTCGGAAACAACTCGAGCTCATCGGCCACGCCGCAGGCACCGGACGGAACTGAAGCCGTGGACCGTCCCAAAGTGCGCTTCGGTCTCTGTCCATCGAGCGCGAGCACTGTGACCACTCTGCAAAACGTCGCTGTGGCTGAGAAGGATCCGAAAGGGGTCCGAAGAAACATTACGGAGGTTGGTTTTCAAAGACGCGTCGAGGATATGTTCCGTCTCCAGGAGGGAGCGCTTTTGTTGCAAGGCGCGGATAAAGTTGCGCGATTGAAAGAGTATTACGACCAGATTGCGGTGCTGAGAGGAGCCACCTTCAATGGTTTTCTACTTTTTGGCTTGAGTGCTTTCGGCCTTCTGGGAAGCTGGCGGCTGCGCTGGGCCGCCGGCAAACGCTGGGGGAGCTCCCTGCTGCTCCTTCCCGCGTGCCTTGTTGTCCTGTTTGCGCTCGAGTCGACCTGGCATCATTGGAGCCACATTGTGGACAAGGTAGAGGCCGCCCACACGACAGAGAGCGCCACAGACGACAGTCCGAAGGCCGGAACTGAAAGCTCCCAGTCCACTGTGGAGACTCTCGGCAGACTCTACGTCGATCCGCCGCTGGCAGAATTTGTGGTTCTTCTCATCGGAATTGCCGGGTTCGTCGTGACGCTGCGGGCAGAGCAGGCAACGCCCTATCTCCGCATCTGTACAGTCGCTTCGGTTCTGACGTTGATTTCGTTTGGCGGGTGGTGGTGGACCGAAGTGATGTACGACCGGGAGGTGATCCACTCGCAGCCCATTCTGGCACTGGGCGGCGAACGATACATTCCGGCGGACCCCAACAAACCCTAGTCCCTAAGTCCCTAGGGTGTATCGACATGCACGGCCTGGCGACTCTTCTTACGGCTCGTTGCCTTGCTTCTCCGCAAGCCTTTCCAACTGACTGCGCCAGTCGAGGGATTCGATGAAGGGGCGCGATTCGCGCCAGCCGGGTTCCACGATCACGTGCAGCTCGAGATAGACACGGGTACCGAGCAGCGACTCAATTTGTTTGCGCGCCCCGGTGCCGATCTCTTTGAGTTTGGCTCCGCCTTTGCCGATAAGGATGGCTTTCTGGCCGTCGCGTTCGCAGTAGATGGCGGCCGCAATGCGGGTAAGCGGCAGCCGCGGGGGCGGACCCTTTTTGCGCGGCGGCGCGGGCGGTTCAGCTTCTTCAAAACGTTCAATGACTACGGCTGCGGCGTAGGGCACCTCTTCACCAGTTTCGATGAGAATGCGCTCGCGAATCAGCTCGGCAACCATAAAGCGCATGGGCTGATCGGTGTATTGATCCTTGGGATAGAAGCGTTCGCCGGTGGGCAATACGCCCACGATTTTGCGTACGAGAACGTCGAGGCCGTCGCGCTTGCGCGCACTCACGGGGATGACTTCGGCAAACTTGAATTGTTTGGTCAGCGTTTCGATCAGCGGCAGCAAGAGATCTTTGGCGACCAGATCAATCTTGGTGAGCACGAGAAAAACGGGGCAATCGAGGCCGCGAATCAAGCCAAAGAGGAACTCTTCTTCACTGGCCCAATTGGACGACTTATGCTGGTGCGCGCCGGCGGGCTCCCCGGACGCTTCGAGCTGGATGCGGCGCGTGGCGTCGATGAGAACCAGCACCAGGTCGCGCGTCTCGAGAGCCTCGTGGACTTCCTGCAGCATGCGGCGGTCGAGTTGCGAAGCGGGCTTGTGGACCCCGGGAGTGTCAACGAAGACAATCTGCGCGGCAGGATGCACGCCTTTACGCGCGGGGACTTCGACCACGCCCGCGATGCGATTGCGGGTGGTCTGCGGCTTGGGCGTAACGATCGCAACTTTCTCGCCGGTGAGGGCATTGAGCAAAGTGCTTTTGCCGGCGTTGGGCCGACCGAGAATGGCAACAAATCCTGATTTCAAGGAGTAAAGCTCCTGACTGAGTTTACGCCGCGTGCGCTGGGGGACCGAAGAACAGTGAAGCAGTGGTCAGTGGTCAGTGAAACAAAAGTACAGAGATACGCGGAACGAGTCCTACAAAGAAACAGTGATCGCGAGAGATCGGATGAAAGGCCGGCAATTTCGGCGCGGGCCGGGTCAGGAGGCTTGGGCGGCGGCGGTTTCGACGCGCGGCGGGAAGACGCGCAGGCGCTCGACGCGGCGGTCGGTGGAAGCTACGACCTCGATGCGCAGGCCGGCGTGGTCGAGCTCGACCACTTCGCCGCGCAATGGAATGCGGCCCTCGATTTCGCTCACCAGGCCGCCCAGGGTGGTGGCTTCATAGGTTTCATTGAGATCGACGGGCTCGCCGAAGAGGTCGACCAGCTGATCGACGGGAAAGCTGCCGGGCACAAGCCAGGAACCGCCGGATTCTCGCTGTGGATCTTCGACGGGCGTGTCGGTTTCGTGTTCGTCCTTGATGTCGCCCACGATCTGTTCGAGCAGGTCTTCGATGGTGACGAGGCCGGCCACGCCGCCGTATTCATCGATCACCAGGCGCATGTGCTGCTTTTCGCGCTGCATCTCGCGCAACAGCTCATAGCCGCGCTTGGTTTCCGGAACAAATGCCGCGGGGCGCTGAATGGCCGCAACGGTGCGGGTGCGGGCGTCAGTGTCGGTGATTTGCAGCAAGTCGTGGGCGAAGGCGATGCCGGTGACGTTGTCGAGCGAATCGGAATAGACCGGGACGCGCGAATAGTTGTGATCGCGAAGCATCTCAATGAATTCTTCAAGGGTGGTGGACTCGGCGACCGCAAAGACGCGCGGGCGCGGCGTCATGACCTCGCGCACCAGCTTGTCGCCAAATTCAACGGCGGAACGGACGAGGTCGCGGTCGTCCTCTTCGAGAATGCCTTCTTCCTGGCCTGCCTCGAGCAATGCTTCGACGTTGCCGGCAGTTTCTTCTTCGGGGTTCGGCGTTGGCTCGGCCAGCGACGCTACGGAGTAGAAGAAGCGCACGAAGACGGTGATGGGAGTGATGATCCAGAACAGAAAACGGATGGGCCACAGGAGACGCGCGGCCCAACGCCCTTTAGTCAGGTTGAAGAGGAGCGTGGGCAGAACCTGGTTGCAGAAGACGACGACGAGAGCGACGCCGAGCACGGCCTGCGCGATTTCGGCGGAAGTGGGCCGCCCCATGTGAGGGCCGCGATCGAAAAGAATGGCGCCGAACTCGAGCGCAATGACGCCGAGAGCGAGCTGCTGCAGCACGGAGGCGGAGATGGCGGCATGCTCGCGGCTGAGGCCGAGATGCGGCTCCACTTTTTCTTCCCAGGCGTCGAGATTCTCCTGCACTTCGCGGGAGAGGATCTTTCCGTATTCGGAATAGACGCGGCTGATGTAGGAAGCGAGCGTCACGATGAGGGCTGCGAGGACCAGAAAGACGATGGTGAGAGGGGTCATCGCCTTGCCTCACTTGCGGCGCGGGCACTGGCGGTGCGAGCGAGGCTTTTGCGACCGGATTGCGCCTGCACTCGTTCGATGAGGCCCTGGGGCAGGCCGAGGGCGGCACGGAGGCGGCGCTCGCGGCGAGCCATCTGTCCCGAGTCGGCTTCGTGGTCGTAGCCGGCGAGGTGCAGGAGGCCGTGCAGGATCAGGACCTTGATTTCCGTGGCCAGAGCATGGCCCTGCTCGACGGCCTGGCGCCTGGCGGTGGGAACGCTGATGGCCAGGTCGCCGGCGATGGAGCGGGAAAGGGTGCTGGCGGCCGGAAAGGACAGCACATCGGTTGCCTTGTCGATGTCGCGAAACTGGCGATTGAGGCGGCGGATCGCGGTGTCCGTGGTGAGCAGGACGCTGACCTGGCCCTGCAGGCGGACGGCAGCCTGCGCTTCGGCTAAAAACCGCACCAGGGCGCGCGCAGAGGGTACTTCAAGATGCGGCAAAGCTCTCCGCGACGCCGGGGCCAGGCGCGGTTGGGGAACTTTTGCTCGTGGCGCGGAGCCTGGAACGCCGCGGGCAGGGCTTGGCCTGAGACGTGAGGGGTGGGGTTCCAAGTCTGGGTCGAGGAGGATCATCGTGCGCGAGAAGGCCTGCTGCTGCAAAGGCGCAGGTCGATCACCTTCAATTCTACGCGAAGGCCAATTCTACTGCGGCTTTTGCGCCGGCACGACCTGCGGCTGCTCCTCCACGCGCATGGAGTCGCTCAGCGACAGGGGCAGTTCCTGCTGCTGCGGCTTGGCCGACTCGTAGGCACGCACAATGCGTTGCACCAGGGCGTGGCGGACCACGTCTCCCTCTTCAAAGTGGCAGAAGTGGATGCCTTCGACGCCATCCAGAATATTGATGGCATCGACCAGGCCGGACTTGCGCGGGTTGGGCAAGTCGATCTGGGTGATGTCGCCGGTAATGACGGCTTTGGAGTTGTTGCCCATGCGGGTGAGGAACATCTTCATCTGCTCGACGGTGGTGTTCTGCGCCTCGTCCATGATGATGAAGGCGTCGTTGAGAGTGCGGCCGCGCATGAACGCCAGGGGCGCGACTTCGATCACGTTCTTCTCGAGCATCTTGTCGACGCGCTCGGGCTCGAGCAGGTCATAGAGGGCGTCGTAGAGCGGGCGGAGATAAGGATCGACCTTCTCCTGCAGGCTGCCGGGCAGGAAGCCAAGGCGTTCGCCGGCTTCGACGGCGGGACGCACGAGCACGATGCGGCTCACTTTTTTGGCGTTCATGGCGGCAACGGCCATGGCAACGGCCAGATAGGTTTTGCCCGTACCGGCGGGACCAACGCCGAAGACCATGTCGCTCTGTTCGATGGCTTCGACGTATTTGCGCTGATTGAGCGAACGCGGCTGCACGGTGCGTTTCACGCCCGCAGAGCGCTGCTTGCCGGCGTCGGCAATGGAGCGCAACGTGGTCGCGGGATCGCCCACGACGAGGCGCAGCATGCCGTTCAATTCGCCATTGTGAGGATGGATGCCCTGGCGTCTAAGCGCTTCGAAGTCCTGAAAGATGCGCTGGACTCGAGCCACCGCGTCGTCCGGCCCTTCCACGTGTACGGCGTCGGAACGAAGGTCGATCCGTACACCAAGTGAATCCTCCATCAACCTGAGGTTTTCATCGCGGGTCCCGAAAAGGGGCTCAAGATTCGGCGTGATCTCCAGATCAGCGTTCAGACGACCTCCATGGCTGCCGCAAGGGCAGACGGCGCTTGTAAGTTAGATTCAGTTGAGAGACGGGGCGATTGGTGGTTGCGAAAACTTTCCGCGAAGGGCGCGCACACGAATGCCGGACCACGGGGGCCAGGAGGCAAAACGTATTGGCGAATGCGCCCAAATAGGTTATCTGGGGAGAGAGTAGCGCCGGTCTGCTCGGACGTCAATCCCACTCGGATAAAGATTCGAGAAAATAGTGACTTAGGGTGTACGGGATGGGACGAAGGGCAGTTGGCGGCGGATTCGGCTGGTCGTCCTGGTTCGGAGCATGCTTAGCGGGGAGATGCGTTGGCGGTCATTGGCTTTTCGGGTTTCCAGGCCGGACCGCCTTCTTCCCATTGATCGTCGGTCAGTTGTTCGATCTCGGTGCCGTCTTTGCGCATGACAAAAATCTCACCGTAAGGTTGCGGCGCGCCCACCAGAAGAACCTCATCTTTGAACCCCATGCGGGAGCTTGTGAAGAGCAGGCGTTCTCCATCGGGAGACCAGGCCAGATGCGCCTCGTTGCCTTTGGTATGCGTCAGCTGGGTCATGCCTGTTCCGTCAGGATGGATTGTGAATACCTGGAAGTCACTGCCGGTCCGGCGAATAAATGCGATCAGGTCGCCGGTTGGGGACCAGATCGGAAAATTGTCCCACTCACTGGTCAGCACCATGACGGAATGGTCTTCGAGATTCATGATGCGCAGGCCCTGTTCAGTCGGTCCGAGGGTGCGATAGACAATGTGTTTTCCGTCCGGCCCGAAGGAGGCAAAGGCATTGTTGTTGGATCCGGTTGTGACGATGTGGAAGCCGGTTCCGTCAGCATTCACAATGCCGACCTGCGCACCTCCGTTGACGGCATCCATCGGCTTCTTGCCGCCCGCCTCAAAGTCAAGAAACGCGGTGAAGATTCCGACACCCACCACCATCTGTTTGCCGTCGGGTGACCAGCCCGGCGCGAGAATCAAGCCCTTCTGTTCGAGGATCGGATGCGCCGGTTTGCCCTCGTCGACAATGAACAAGCTGGTCGTTTCGCCCGTGGGGCTGATTTTGGTGACGGCAAGGTGCTCTCCGGTTGGGTCGTACGCGGGCAACCAGGCGGTGCTGTAGAGGTCGAAGTTGGGATTCTTACTGAACTGCTTTACCGGTTCGGTCGGGCGCTTCACGATGTAGCGGCTGAACACGACCTGCGACCCATCCGGCGACCACGATGGACTGCGCAGATCGTTCCCCGCCGGGCCGGACTTCCCGCTCGCGTAGAAGACTCCCATCGTTGTTTTGTCGCGACGCAGATAAGCAATTTCACCGGAGGACAAAACCGACGGCATGAGCTTTACACCGGGTCCGGCGGCCAAAGTGGTTGCGCTGCCCGTGGCGATATCGATCTTCATCAGCTTGTCGTCGCTGTCGCCACTACCGAAACGAAAGTCCCAGGTTTCCTGTGCCGCCATGCAATAGGCTACGACGCTTTTGCTGTCGGCCGTCCATTTAGGGCTGCCGCAGAAATCGCCATGCTGCGAGATCCGCTGGAGGCCCGAACCATCCGGGTGGATCCGGTAAATGTCCACCAGGTGCAAGCGCTCCCAGCGGCCTTTCGCATCCGGCAAATTGCTGTCGCGATCCGAAGAGAAAGCAATCCACTGGCCGTCAGGGGACCAGGAAGGGCGAAAGTCTCCGCCATTGCCGGACGTCAGCGGCCTGGCATGATGCGTCGCGATGTCGAGAATCCAAAGATTGGCTCGACCGCCGGCGCGCGTCGAGACAAAGACAAGTTGCTTGCCATCGGGCGAGAAGGCCGCCTGGTCGTCGTACGACGGGTCATCGGTGAGCCGTTCGATCCCGGTGCCGTCCGGATGAATGCGGTAGAGATCTGCCGATCCTGCGCGCTCCGACGTAAAGGCGATCCAGTCGCCCTGGGAAGACCACGCGGGATCGTAGTCGAGGGACCCGGATTGCGTGAGGGAATGCTCGCCAGAGCCATCCGCGTTGGAGATGAAGAGACTTGCCTGGGTCGGGCCAAGCCGGTTCAGCAGGATGCGATCGACGGCATTGGAGGGAATGGTCGCGGAGGCAACAGCAAGGGCGCAAAGAAACCAGGTACGGAGACGAGGCATCGTTCACTCCGAATACAAGACTGGGGAGAGGGGAAGGTGCGTTGCGAGCATAGCATCGAGGTGCAACAGCGCGACAGTAAAACTCAAAACGGCTGGCGCCCGCCCGAAATTGACGGAACCTGAATGTCCTGACACTGGCAACATTGGAGTTAGAATGCGCGGCGAGGATGCGGCTGAATTGACCCACGACCCGGTTTCCCGTAGACTAGGAAATTGCGAGGGGTGCGGTTCGACTGCATTCTGCCGCAACCATCCAGCCCTTAGAGAACCAGGAACTCCCTGAATAGCGGGCTCAAGAGAAGGAATTGCAATGGCAAACCATGTTTCTGCGCTGAAGCGCGCCCGTCAGACCGTATCGCGCACCGATGTGAACCGCGCTAACCGTACCCGTGTGCGCACCAGCCTGCGCGCGCTGCGCGAGGCGCTGGCCAAGGGCGACAAAAAGGCCGCGCAGGAGCAGTATCGCGTCACGGTTTCGGCTCTCGACAAGAGCGTGCAGAAGGGTGTTCTGCACTCGAACACGGTTTCACGCTACAAGAGCCGCCTGAATGCGCGGTTGAAGGCTCTGGTGACGGCGAAGGCGTAACGCGCTGCAGCGATCGAAGCTGCTGATCTGGATTTGAAACGAACGGCCGGGAGCGATCCCGGCCGTTTGTGTTTGTAGGGGTGCGCTCTCTCGCACCGTTGCACGACTTTGGCCATCAGCTCAGGCGTTCGAAGATGCCCGCGGCGCCCATGCCGCCGCCGACACACATGGTCACCATCCCATAGCGAACGTTCCGGCGTTTCATCTCCTGGAGCAGGGTCGCGGTCAGCTTCGCCCCCGTGCAGCCGAGGGGATGGCCGAGAGCGATGGCCCCACCGTTGACATTGGTTTTTGCGGGATCGAAGCCGAGTTCGCGCATGACCGCCAGGGCCTGGGCGGCAAAGGCTTCGTTGAACTCGATGAGGCCGATATCTTCGAGCGTCAGTCCAGCTTGCTTGAGCGCCTTGGGAACGGCGTAGATGGGGCCGACACCCATCTCTTCGGGCAGGCAGCCGGCAACCGAGTAGGCGATAAGACGGGCCAGCGGCTCAAGGCCCAGTTCCCTGGCGCGCGCGGCGTCGATGAGCACTGCAGCGGCTGCGCCGTCGGAAGTTTGCGAGGCGTTGCCGGCGGTTACCGTTCCCTGCGCGTGAAAGACGGGCTTGAGCGCGGCGAGGGCGGCAGCCGAGGTATCGGCGCGCGGGCCCTCATCGGCGGCGAAGGCTGACTCAGACAAACTCGGCTTGCCCGCCTTCGCTCCGGGAACGGCTTTGCTGACGGTCACGGTCACCAATTCATCGTCGAAGCGGTGCGCCGCCTGCGCCGCGAGAGCCTTCTGGTGGCTCAAGAGCGCGAAGGCGTCCTGATCGTCGCGCGAGATATTGTAATGCCGCGCCACACGTTCGGCGGTGAGGCCCATGGTGAGCAGGGAGGCCGGGTAATTCTCGGCCAGCCAGGGATTGGGGCTTGGTTTGCTGCCGCCCATGGGAATCATGCTCATGGACTCGGTGCCGCCGGCGAGCACGACGCGGCAGACGCCGGCGCGGATGCGCATGTCGGCCTGGGCGATGGCTTCGAGGCCCGATGCGCAGAGGCGGTTGACCGTCGCGCCCGGAACCTCGATGGGCAAACCGGCACGCAGCGCTGCGAAGCGCGCCACGTTATACCCCTGCTCGCCCTCGGGCTGGGCACAACCGAGAATCACGTCTTCGATCTCGCGCTTATCCAGTTGAGGAACCCTATCCAAAGCTCCGCTCAACGCAGTTGCGGCAAGATCGTCGGGACGGGTGGTGGCGAGGGCGCCTTTGGGAGCGCGTCCAACCGGGGTGCGTACGGCGCTGACGAGAACGGCTTCGGGCATTGGGAACTCCGGTGGGTTAGCGGCAGTGGTCAGGGGTCAGGGACCAGCGATTGTGTTCCTCACCATGGATGCGCTGGGCTGCTCCAAGGACGAGATTATTCGGGCATGTCGATCAGCGTCCACTTGTCTCTGGAATAGAAGTGAAACACGGTGCGATGGTCGAGGACCGAATCGGCGAGGGCATCGTGGTCGAGCTTGGGGGGCCGGCGCGCTAATCCCATCTGCGCGTCGTGCACGCGGGTCGGCGAGGCCGGATCGATGCCCCAGTTGAAGCCAAGCACTCCGCTCGGATCGTGGGCCTGCAGACGCTCCGTCTCGGGCGTGGTTCCCAGCACCATGGGGTGCTCGGGGGCGCTCGAAAAGAACACCATGAGCGAGACTGCGCCATTGGCGGAGCAGAGTACCGCCCAGTCCGAAGAACCGGAATGCTCGAGGCTGGCCTGGACCACATTTTCGGGACGGTGTGCTTCGTAGGTCTGCGGGATCACGCAGCCGCGGCGGTTGAGCGCAGCCTGTACGGCGTCGGGCAAGGCGGGAAACGAGCTGACAGGCAACTGATGAATGACATAAGCCACAGAATGCCCCGAAGTGAGGATGGTGCCGGAAAGCGTGAGATGTTCAGGCTCCGGAGGGGGCGTGTTCTGAGCCGGAAGCGAAGAGATTTCGCACACCAGCAGCGCTGCTGCAAACGCGTTGAGTCCCGCACGACCCATTCCGTCCTAATTTCTCAGGGGCTTTCCGGTCTTGAGTGTAAACGCGATGCGCTCCTGGGTCTTGCGCTCGCCGCAAAGGGAGAGGAAAGCTTCGCGCTCGAGGTCAAGGAGATATTGCTCGCTGATCGGCGTCCCTGGGGTGATGCGGCCGCCGCACAAAATGTAAGCGGCCCAGCGGGCGACTTTCTGATCGTGCTCGGAGGCATAGCCGGCTTCACCCATCAGGAAAACGCCCGTCTCCAACAGGGCCAGGACGCCGATGCCGGGAGCGGGAAGCTGGGTGCGCGGAACCGGCGCGGCATAGCCCGTCTCGGCCATGGCCGCGGCGATCGCTTTTGCGTCCAGGAGCAAACGTTCGCGGTTCAGGGTGATGCGATCGAGCGAAGCGAGCAGGCCGAGGCCTCGCGCCTCTGCGGCCGAAGTGGAAACCTTGGCCATGGCGATGGTTTCGAGGGTGCGCTTCAATGCGTCGCCTACCTCGGCGGATTGCGCAAAGCGGGAAGGCGGATCGCGCGGATCGGGGGGCGCCAGCGCAGCCGCGGCATCGACCGCGCGCAGCAACATTTCCTTGGTGCCGCCGCCGCCGGGGATGAGACCGACTCCCGCTTCGACGAGGCCGATGTAGGTTTCTGCATGGGGCTGGCGGCGCGCTGCATGGAGACAGATCTCCGTGCCGCCTCCGAAGGTCATGCCGAAGGGCGCGACGACCACTGGACGGGGACAGAACTTGATGGCGGCCGTCATCTGCTGGAAAGCGCGAATGGCGCCGTCGACTTCTTCCCAGTCGCCTTCCTGGGCTGCGAGCAGCAGTTGAAGAAGATTCGCGCCAACGCTGAAGTTATCGCGGTCGCCGGTGAGGACAAAGCCGGCGAAATCGCGGACCGCGTCCGAGTCTGGGCGAAGAACGGAAGTGGTCATCGCCACCACATCGCCGCCGATCGCGTTCTTCATGGAGTGAAGCTCGACGCAGCCAATGCCATCGCCGAGATCGACGAGTGAAGCGCCCGCATTGCGGCGTACAACTCCATGGGAGCGGCGGAAATCGGCCACGCGGGCATGGCCGGGCTGGCGCGGAATGGGATCCCAATGCGTGGTCACCGGGTTGTAGCACTGCGGCCCCGCCTTCGAGTACCAGGACGCCGTTTCGGGCTCGTGATCGAGCATCTGTTCGACGGCGTTGCTGACGGGGAGGCCGAGCTTTCTCATCTGGGCTACGGTCTGGGCGACGCCTGCGGCGTCCCACATTTGAAATGGCCCGAGTTCCCAGTTAAAGCCCGCACGCATTGCGGCGTCGATTGAGGTGGCGTCGTCGGAGGCTTCGCCGATGCGGTCGGCGGCGTAGTTCCAAAGGGAAGAGAGAAACGGCCAAAGGAATTTGGCAGCTTTGTCTTTGGCGGGGTCGTTGGCCAGCAGCAGGCGCAGGCGTTCTTCGACCGTTGCCGCGTTTTTGGCCATGTCGAGTGCGGGCAACGCGGGCTTGACGGTGGCGCGGTATTCAAAGGTGTTGAGATCGAGAACGAGGCGCTCTTCTTTACCATCGGCGCCACGTGACTTCTTGTAGAAGCCCTGCTTCGACTTGTCGCCGAGCCAACCGCGCTTCACGATCTCCGACAGGATCTCAGAAAATTTGCCTGGGGCGACGCCCTGCGGAAAATTCGCAGCCACGTGGGCCAGGATGTCGATGCCCACCATGTCGGCGAGGCGGAACGTTCCAGTGCGCGGCCAGCCGATGGCGGGACCGGTAAGCGCGTCGACTTCCTCGATGGTCAGGCCCTGCTCAAGCATGAGCGTGGCGGCGGTGAACATCACCGCAACACCAATGCGATTGGCAATGAAGTTGGGCGTGTCGTTGGCAAAAACCACCTGCTTGCCGAGCACGCGATCGGCGAAAGCAGCAAAGGCGGAGACGACGGCGGGATCGCTTTCGGCGGTGGGTATGATCTCGAGCAGGCGCATGTAGCGCGGCGGATTGAAGAAGTGGGTGCCGAAGAAGCGGTCGCGCCTGATTTGGAGACCGGCCGCAATTTTTTTGACGGGCAGGCCGGAGGTGTTGGTGGTGAGCACGGCCTGCGGCGCGAGATGGGGCGTGACCCGCGCGAGCAGACAGGTCTTGATTTCGAGATTTTCGGCGACGGCCTCGATGACCCAATCGCATTCCGCCAGCCTGGGCAGGTCGTCGTCAAAGTTGCCCGGAGTGATGAGGGCGGCGAGTGAGGATTCATAGAGCGCTGCGGGTTTGGTTTTGGCGAGGGCGGCCAGGGCACCGACGGCGAGGCGATTACGCGCGCCGTCGCCCCCGGGAACCATGTCGAGCAAAAGAACGGGAATGCCGGCGTTGGCAAGGTGAGCGGCAATGCGCGAGCCCATGGTTCCCGCGCCGAGGACGGCGGCGCGCCGCACCAGGAACGGCTTTGCCGCAAGATCCGGCTTGACGGTCGCGGCCGGGGCAACAGCGCTCATCGAAGGCTCCCTTGGCGCGGAGGAGATTGCCGCGTCGCTCGCCCCGAGGATACGGAAACGCGGCGCACAGGGTCAAGGCAGAGACGTCTCCCCGCATTCATGAGGATGAAAGATTGCAAGACGGCATCCGCATTACTTCAACAGCAGCTTGAATGCGTGCGTCCACTGATTGTGGAGGAAGCCGGGAATGCACCACAGCATGCAGAGCGGTTCGATGGCACGCGCGGCCTCTGCGGCACCCATGTCGGCCGTTTCCCAGCCGAATTGATCACAGATCCGCGCGACGGTTTTCTTGGCTGCTTCGTTGTTGCCGCAGATGAACATGGTGGGTTTGCCGTCGGCAAACTCCGGATTGACCATGCGCGCATTGCCGACGGAATTGAAGGCCTTCACGAAATGGACGGCGGGAAAATGACTCTGCAGAGTTTCCATCAGCGATTCGGTTGGAGTGGTGTAAAACTGGAGGACCCCCTTCACTGGCGGTGCATCGGCGATGGGATTGCATGCATCGATGACCGCTTTGCCGGCGAGGTTCTTCGATTCTGCAAGCTGCAGTACGTCGACGGCGGCGTGGCCCTTGACGGCGAGCACAAGGAGCTCGCCATACTCTGCGGCTTGGGCGAACGTACCGGTTGCAGCTCCCGCAGTGCCGGCCCAGGCGGCAAGCTTTTCCGGCGTCCTTGAGCCAACCATCGCGGTGTGGCCGTGCTTCAAAAAGCCACCGGCCAAAACTTTGGCCACGTCGCCCGATCCGAGAATTCCGATCTTCATCGCATGCTCCTTCGGCCGGCACAAGCGTTGTTTGGGCGGCCCTCGTTTTGGGAGTGTAGCGGGTTGTTCACCGGGTTTCAATCGAAGGACGCGCCAAAGCAAGGTTCACAGCGGGTTAACACTTTGGAGTACCGCAAACAGCGCGCTGCGAGGTTCACCTGCGGTATCCTTGAGTCTGGAGCTCCCGAGTTGGAGTCCGCCTCCCGATGATCCTAGACAAAGCAAGCACATGGGAGACTGCCGCCGGGCTGGTCCTCGTGGCGTCCGCGGCGGCGTTCGGAATCTGGTGGTTCCGACGGCGCAGGCCCACGCCCGACGAGATTGAGCAGGCGCGCCGGACCAATCTGTCGCTCACGGGGCGCGTGGTCGACGGCATGTTGCTGGATGTGCGCACGATGCAGGGCGAGGGAGAGCGCACGCTGACCATGCTCGAATACAGCTACCGCATTGGCGGGGTGGAGTACGAGTGCTCCCAGGACATCACCCTGATGCGGGAGGTGGTTAACCCGGCTGAGGTACGCGCCGGTTTTCCGTGCTCGGTACGCTACCTGCCGGGAGCCCCGCAAAACAGCATCGTGGTGGCGGAACAGTGGTCAGGATTGCGGGTGGCGCTCTCGGAATTATCGGCCGCAAGTCATGCCCTGCGTGAGGCATCGGGGCAGCAAACGCCGCAGGCCGGCTGAAGGCCGGGGCGGCCCTTCGCACAGACTCACAGGCCAATTACACTGGCACTATGCATGTCCACGCAGCGACGGCGGGACCCGGTACGTCGGGCCCCGCACAGTCGAGGACACAATCCGTACTTCGTTTCTCGCTGCTAGCCACGGCGGCGTATGTCGCCATCACCTTTGTTGCCGGGCTGCGCGCTCACTCCCTGGCGCTGCTTTCGGAGGCCGGGCACAACGTCTCCGATTTTCTGGCCCTCCTGCTCAGCTTTGTGGCGGTTTACTTCCAAAACCGTCCAGCCAATGATTCAAAGACATTTGGGTACCAGCGGGCCGGGGTCCTGGCCGCGTTCATCAATGCGGCAACCCTGATCGTAATCTCGCTGTGGATCGGCGTCGAAGCTGTTCATCGGCTGAGCGCGCCCGTGGCTGTACAACCCAAAGTGATGATGATGGTGGCCGCAGCGGGCGTGGTGATGAACGGCGTGATTGCCGCCCTGCTGTGGGGTGTGGCCCGCGACGTGAACCTGCGCAGTTCGTTTCTGCACATGGCGGGGGATACGCTTTCGACCGCCGCAGTGATCGCGGGTGGACTGGGGATTCTGCTGACCGGTCAGAACTGGATCGACCCGGTGCTTTCGCTGCTGATCGCCGCGTTGATCCTCTGGTCGAGCATCGGGATTGTCCGCGAGACGCTCAACATTCTGCTTGAAGGGATTCCGCGCGGGGTTTCTCTGACGGAGATTCGATCGGAGATGGAAGCGGTGGAGGGCGTGGTGAACGTGCACGATCTGCATGTCTGGTGTCTCGGTTCGCAGTCGAGTGCGCTTGCCTGTCATGTGACCATTGCCGATATCCCGCCCTCGGAGAGCGCCTGTATTCTGGTGAAGCTTAACCACGTGCTGCGCGACCACTTTCATATCAGCCATACCACGGTGCAGTTTGAACATATCGGCTGCGGCGAGGTGGATGGGTGCGTGGTGCCGATGGAAGAGATGTCGAGCGGCGCAGTCCACAGCCATCACGGCCACGCGCACTAGGAAACGATTCGGAGGTCGTTCGTCTTGGTTTCTTGTTCCCGCACTTTTGCCCGCCTGCTTTTCGCGTTGGTCTTTTGCATTTCCGTTCAAGCCGTTCCTGCCGCTGCGCAGAGTGCGACACCTGCTCAACTGCAAGCTCTTTCCGGCGAATACACCAACCCCGACGAGCCCGATCTTCCCGTGAGTTTTTATGTGCGGGATGGCAAACTGATTTTTGAGTCGGAGCGGCTGATTCCCACGGAGCTGACCTCGACTTCGCCGACGGATTTTGGCCAGGAGGGATCGAAGGTCACGATTCACTTCACGCTGGAGGCCTCGGGCAAAGGGGCGACGGCGGTCGCGTCGAATGATCCGAAAGCGATGTATCGGCGCACCGGCGACGCGGTACATCATGTGTTTCACGACTATCAGCGCGCGGAAGTGATGATTCCGATGCGCGACGACGTCAAGCTGCATGCGGTGATCCTGAAGCCGGCGGATATTGCGACCCCGCTGCCAATCCTGATGCAACGAACCCCCTACGGAGTGGATGGCACCACCCGCGGCTCCTTCTTCGGACAGCGGCCCGAACTTGCGCGCGACGGTTACATCTATGTAGCCCAGGACATCCGCGGCCGCTTCAAAAGTGAAGGCGAGTTTGTGATGAGCCGGCCCTTGGCGGCACCTCACGATCCCAAGGGGGTGGACGAAAGCACGGACACCTACGATACGGTGGACTGGCTGATCAAGAATGTGCCGGGGAACAACGGCCGCGTGGGTGTGGTGGGTACAAGCTATCCGGGATTTCTGGCAACGATGGCAGGCATCAATCCGCATCCAGCGGTGAAAGCGATCTCGCCGCAGGCGCCGATGATCGATGTGTGGATGGGCGATGACTTTTTCCATAATGGCGCGTTTCGCCAGTCGTATGGATATGACTACGTGCTTGGGCTGGAGTCGACGAAAGAGCGCGCGGAAGTGGATTACGGCAAGGATAAAGACGGGAAGCCGCGGGACGGTTACGACTATTTTCTGGAGCGTGGAGACTTCGCGGAAGATGTGAAGAAATCGGGCGCGAAGACGCTGCCCACGTGGAAACTGTTTCTCGACGACCCGGCGTACGACTCAGTCTGGTCCTCGCGCGGCGTGGAGCACGATCTGCACGCGGTGACGGTGCCGACGCTCAGCGTTGGTGGCTACTACGACCAGGAAGACATGTATGGCCCGCAGGAAGAGTACGCGACGCTGGAACCGCTTGACGCGAACCATGAGAACTTCCTGGTGCTGGGGCCATGGCGGCATGGCTCCTGGAGCTCGTCGTCGCGCAGCCTGGGAAATTTGAATTATGGGGAGCCCATTGGCAAGGAGTTTCGCACGCAGATTGAAGCGAGGTTTTTCGGACACTATTTGAAGGATGAGCTGGGTTTCAATCTGCAGGACACGGCCAGTTTCCAGACTGGATCGAACCGGTGGCAGTATTACTCGCATTTTCCGCCGGTGAAGTCGGAGCCCACGAGCCTTTATCTGAATGGCGGGGACAAGCTGAGCTGGAGCAGCCCGACGACGCAGGAGAAGACGAGCTACGTGAGCGATCCGGCGAACCCGATTCCCTATCGTCATCGGCCCATTCAGCCCACCTACTCAGAAGGCTCGCACTGGTTCAACTGGCTAACGGAAGACCAGCGCTTTGTGACGGACCGGAAGGATGTGGCGGTGTGGAAGCTGCCGGTGTTGAAGAAAGACTTGATCGTGACAGGCGAAGTGATCGCAGACGTTTTTGCCGCCACGACGGGCACGGACAACGACATGGTAGTCAAGCTCATCGATCAATATCCTGACAACGACCCGGACCCGAAGATGCGCGGCTATCAACTGATGACCAACGAGGAGATTTTTCGCGGTCGCTATTTGAGCAGCTTTGAAAAGCCACAGCCGCTACGCGCGGGTGCGGTGCGGGAGTACAAGTACAGCCTGCACGATGTCGATCATGTCTTCAAAGCGGGGCACACAGTGATGGTCGAAGTGCAGAGCACGTGGTTCCCGCTGTACGATCGCAACCCGCAGACCTTTGTGCCCAACATCATGACGGCCAAGCCGGAGGACTACAAGGCGGCGACGATCACCATTTATTCGGACCCGGACCATCAGTCGAACTTGCAGATGCCGCTGATGAATGCTTGCGACCATATCGAGTGCTTCTAGTGGGCTGTCTCTGAGCTTCGTTGGGTAGATCGTTGCTTTAAAAGCGGATCCTTCGGTCCGCTTACCCCGCAGCCGCTCATTTAGAGATACAAGGATGACAATCGCGCCGCCGCGCTCGCGGTTTACCAGACCACGCAACGCTCGGCATCGGGACGCACCATCGGTGAGCCTGCTTTGCACTGAAAGGCTTCGGCAAACGGCGGGAAGTTCGACATGGGACCGAGCACGCGATATTTCGCGACCGGATGTGGATCGCCTTGCACCATCAGCTTCTGCGTTTCAACGCGCGTGGCGTCTCCGCGGAACTGACCCCATGCGATGAAGAATTGTTGATCGGGCGTGAACCCGTCGACCTTCTCGTTCGATTGCCCCTGCGTCGTCTTCTTGAACGCGCGGTAGGCGATTTTGAGTCCCGCGAGATCGCCGATCGACTCGCCCAGCACCAGCTTGCCGTTGATGTGAATGTCGTCGGGACCGTCGATCCGATAGCCGTCAAACTGCTTCACCACGCAGGCGGTCTTGGCCTGGAACTTGGTCAAGTCGTCCGGCGTCCACCAGTTTTCAAGCTTTCCCGAAGCGTCGAACTGAGCTCCTTGATCGTCGAAGCCGTGGGAAATTTCGTGGCCGATCACCACGCCGATTGCTCCGTAATTGACCGCGTCGGTGTAGTTCATGCTGAAGGCGGGCGGCTGCAGAATCCCCGCCGGAAAAACGATCTCGTTCATCTGCGGGTTGTAGTAGGCGTTCGACGTGGGAGGCGTCATGCCCCAGCGACTCCGATCGACCGGCTTGCCGATCTGGGCCCAATCGTCTGCGATCACGAAGCGGGAGCCGGCCATGAAATCTTCAAAGTAGTGGTCGCGGTCGATTTTGACTGATGAATAGCCCTTCCACTTGTCGGGGTAGCCGATCTTGACCTGGAAGGTCGACATCTTCTCGAGCGCCTTCTGTTTGGTGTCCGGGGTCATCCAATCAAGCCCCTCGAGCGTGTCATGCATCGCCGAGAGGATATTGGCCACCATGACCTGCGCGCGCTGCTTGGCTTCCGGCGGGAAATAGCGTTTCACGTACTCCTGCCCCAGCGCCTCTCCCAGCAGGAAGTCGGCCTGCTCGGCGCAGCGGGTGCCGCGCGGCTTCAACTCGCCCACGCCGGCAAGCTGCTTCTGGTAAAACTCGAAGTTCGCTTCCTCGAACGGCTTCGAGAGCGCGCGTGCTGCATTGTTGAGCACCTGCCAACGCAGGTAGGTTTTCCAATCGGCAATCGGCGTCGAGACAATCTGCCGCTCCACCTCAGCCATAAACAAGGGCTGATCCACATTCAATTCGCTGGGCGCCACGCCTGTTCCCTTCACGAAGGCCGCCCAATCAAAGTGCGGCGTCATTTTCGCGAGAGCGTCGAGATTACCCACGTGGTCGATGGCGTGTGGATCGCGCAGGGCGACGTTGTCGAGGGAGGCCTTGGCCAGGCTTGTCTCAAAGGTCATCACGGTCTGCGCCGCCGCTTTGGCTTCCGGCTCGGAGGCGCCGCTGAGCGTGAAAATCTTCGCGACATAGACGAGGTATTCTGCCCGCGCGTCGGCAAACCGCTTTTCAGTTTTCACGTAGTAGTCGCGATCGGGCAGCCCCAGGCCTCCCGCGCCCACATCAGCGATCACTTTTGTGGGGTCGTGAGGATGCTGTGTAGAGGAGAAGACGAAAGGAACCTGCACGCCAATGGCCTGGAGCTGGATCAATTCATTTTCGAGGCCGGCCTGGTCCTGGATGGCGTCGATGGCAGCGAGATAGGAACGCAGCGGAGTGACCCCGGCGGCATCGATGGCTTTCTCGTTGGTGCATGCGGCGTAGAAATCCCCCGTCAATTGCGCGGGCGTTCCCTGGGGCTGCGCGGGAGCGGCAGACACCTCTTCCAGGATTTTGCGGAGCTGGTCCTTATTGTCTTCGCCTGCCTTCCAACGCCGGCTCCAGCGGTCCATCGACGCCGGGATGGGATTCTGCGCGCGCCAGGTTCCATTGGAATAGTTGTAGAAGTCATCGCAAGGCTTCACGGAGTGGTCCATATCGCTGACTTCAATGCCTTGCAAAGCGGGTTGCTGCGCGGGCGCGGTGAGGGCCGCCGCCATCGACACAAAAAGGGCTGCGCTCTTCCAATTCACGTGGCTGCTCCTCCGGGGTACTCGAAAACAATACGTCATTGGGGTGGATCCGGTTAACAAGTGCCGTAGAAAATTCCACCGGGTGCTGCTGGGGAGTGACGAAATTCGGACCTGTCCGGAACGAGCGCCTCGCATGCCTGCGCAAATGCGGCCTTCGCTCTGAGGGCGGAGGGGATCGCGGGAAAATCGGATTCGCGTTAGAATGGTAGACGACGTGTGAGGCTCCACCAGCCCATTCCGGCCCTCCTCTAGCGGCGCCCGCCGCCGATGCCTGTACTACGCTGTTTCCATTTCTCCTATCGACACCAAAACACAAGGGCCCGGAGGGCACATGATCGATCGCCTGGAACATATGGAGCAGCGCTTCAATGAGCTGCAATCGCAGTTTGCGCTGCCCGAGGTGCTGAACGACCACGAGAAATACCAGAAGACCGCGAAATCGTTGCGCGAGATCGAAGAGCCGGTCGAAAAGTATCGCGAGTTGAAGCAGGTGCGGCAGGGGCTCGCCGATGCGCGCGCGATGCTCGCCGAGGCCGACGCGGATATGCGCGCCATGGCGGAAGAGGAGATTGCTTCGCTCGCGCCGCGGGAGTCGGCCATCGAGGAAGAACTTAAGCTGCTGCTGTTGCCCAAGGATCCGAACGACGAGAAGAACGTCATCCTCGAAATCCGTGCCGGGACGGGGGGCGACGAGGCTTCGCTTTTTGCTGCCGAGATTTTTCGCATGTATACGCGCTTTGCAGAGCAGCACCGATGGAAGGTCGAGGTGATGTCGCTGTCGGAGTCGGGCGTGGGCGGCTACAAGGAAGTGATCGCGATTATCGAAGGCACGCGCGTCTATTCGCAACTGAAGTGGGAGAGCGGCGTTCATCGCGTGCAGCGTGTGCCGGCCACAGAAACGCAGGGGCGCGTGCATACTTCCGCGGTGACCGTGGCGGTGTTGCCCGAAGCGGAAGAAGTGGACATCAAGATTGAAGCGAAGGATATTCGCATCGACACATTCTGCTCTTCGGGACCGGGCGGCCAGTCGGTGAACACAACCTACTCCGCTGTGCGCATCACGCATTTGCCGACGAACACGGTGGTGAGCTGCCAGGACGAAAAGTCGCAGATCAAGAATCGCGAAAAAGGCATGCGCGTGCTGCGCTCGCGTTTGTATGAGATGGAGATGGATCGCCAGAACGCAGAGCTGGCCAAGGAGCGGAAGCAGCAGGTGGGTTCCGGCGATCGAAGCGAGAAGATCCGCACCTACAACTTTCCGCAGAACCGGCTGACCGATCACCGCATCGGGCTGACTCTTCATCAATTGGACCTGGTGATGGAAGGACGTCTGCAGCCGATCGTCGATGCGTTGATTACGCACTACCAGGCGGAGCAGTTGAAGAACGACAGCCAGGCGGCCTGATGACGCTCGGCGAGAGTGTGGCGCGAGGAGAAGCACAACTCCGCGCAGGACCTCATCCGGACAGGGCGCGACGCGATGCGGAGACGCTGCTGCTGCACCTGATCGGCAGGAATCGGGCGTGGCTGCTGAGCCACCTGGACGATGATTTCGCGGGATGCCGCTCGATTGGGTACGCCGGCCTGCTGGATCGGCGGTTTCGCGGCGAACCTATTCAATACATCACGGGACAGACCGAGTTTTATGGTTTGCCGTTGCGCGTCACGCCGGATGTGCTGATACCGCGACCGGAAACGGAACACTTGGTCGAAGAGGTTTTGAAGCGCGGTGCAACGGTCGCGGAGCCAAGGATCGTGGATGTCGGGACGGGTTCGGGGGCAATTGCGATTGCGCTGGCGCACGCGTGGCCGCTTGCGAAGTTGACGGCAATCGATCGTTCCGAAAATGCGCTCGCGGTTGCACGAGGTAATGCCCAACGCGCGGGCTTTGCCGATCGCATTCGCTTCCTGCAGGGGGATCTGCTCGGGCCGGTGGCTGCGGAACAATTTGAGATTGTGGTTTCCAACCCGCCGTATGTGCCGGCCACGGATCGCGCTTCGCTCGCGGTGGAAGTGCGCGAGTATGAGCCGCCGCTGGCGCTTTTTGCGGGCGACGATGGACTCGATGTGTATCGGCGGCTGATCCCGCAGACGTGCGGCGTGGTGGTGCCGGATGGGTTGGTGGCGCTGGAGATTGGATTCGGGCAGGCGAAGGCGGTGGAGCAACTCCTCGCCGAATCGGGATTCGCAGAGATCGAGTTTGCCCCGGATTTGCAGGGGATTCCGCGCGTGGTGACTGCACATAGGGAGTGAGTGGCCGCGTCGCTGCAGCAAGAAGCACACGCAGAAGAATCAAACAGCGCGACACTGCGCCAAAAGCAGATCCTTCGACCCGCTTACCCCATTCGCGCTGACACGCGATCGGGTCCCCAGGCGCGCGGGTTCTCAGGATGACAGGCGTGGGTATTGGACGAAGGAATTGAAGCGCGCTTCAATTCCCGGCAATCCGCATCCATCGTTTATTCTTCTCAAGCGAAAGGAATCCATCTGATGCCAGTATCGAAAGGCTATTCCGCGTCTGACGCCAAATCGCCGCTTGCCCCGTTTGCCTTTACGCGCCGCGAACCCGGCGCCACTGAAATTACGATCGAGATTCTCTACTGCGGGGTCTGCCACTCTGACCTGCACATGGCCCGCAACGAATGGGGTCAATCGATCTATCCGCTGGTGCCGGGCCACGAAATCGTGGGAAAAGTCATCGCCGTCGGCAAGTCGGTAAAGAAATTCAAGAGCGGAGATATCGCCGCCATCGGCGTGATTGTGGATTCCTGCCGGCATTGCCCGCCTTGCAACAAAGGCGAGGAACATTTCTGCGACGAAGGATCAACGCTGACCTATGCCGCGAAGGATCGCGTCGACGGATCGATCACGATGGGCGGCTACTCGAGCAATTATGTCGTGGACGAGCGCTTCGCCCACACTGTGCCTGCCCATCTCGATCTCGCGGCGGTTGCGCCGCTGCTGTGCGCGGGCATCACGACCTATTCGCCGCTGCGCCACTGGAAGGTGGGACCGGGCAAAAAGGTCGGCATCGTCGGACTGGGCGGGCTGGGGCATATGGGCTTGAAGTTTGCCCACTCGTTTGGCGCGCACACCGTGCAGTTGACCACGTCACTCAAGAAAAAAGAGGACGCGTTGAAGCTGGGAGCGGACGAGGTGGTGGTTTCGACGGACGCCAAGGCAATGAAGGCGCACGCCGGCAGCTTCGACTTTATTCTTGACACGGCATCGGCTCCGCACGATCTTGAGCCCTATCTTGGCTTACTGAAGCAGGACGGGACGATGACGCTGGTGGGACTGCCTGAGAAGCCACCCGCGGTGAGCGTGTTTTCGCTGATTGCGAAACGTGTGTCGATTGCCGGCTCGATGATTGGCGGCATGCCCGAGACGCAGGAGATGCTGGACTATTGTGGCAAGCACAAGATCACGTCCGAGGTGGAAGTGATCCCGATCCAGAAAATCAACGAAGCTTTTGAGCGCATGCTCAAACAGGACGTGAAGTATCGCTTCGTGATCGACATGAGTTCGCTGAAATAGGAAATCTACACTCAAGCGCCCGTCGTCTCCTTCTGCAGCTGGAGGATCGGTGCGACGGGCGCTTCTCTTTTGATCGGACCTTGACACTTGCGGCGTCGCGTCTTTATGGTGACGCAAGTCGAACGTCGACGCCCCTGACCAAAGCGATGCGACTTACTGACCGGACCGGCGCCATCCTCACCGACAGCCACTTCCTGATTCCGCTGGTCGTCTTTTGCATCGGGCTCGCCCTCCTGATCACGCTGCATTGACACTTGCCCCTGCAGCCGCTTCGCACCTTGATTGAAAGGACCAGCCGCACCGTCTATGAGCCAAGCGTCGAAGTCCCACGCTGCAGCGACTTTCGGCTCCTCCCACGGCATCGGCGTGTTGTGCGGACTGGGAGCGGGCGTTTGGCTGGGCGCGGCCGAAGCGCCGACGAAACTCGTCACCACCGGCTTGTCGCCCTTCGCCATTTCACTGTGCATGGTCGCGGGCGTATTTACCGCGCGCTGGACGGTGCCGACGCTGCTGAAAGGCACGCGCCAGGTGTTTGCCGATCTTTCGGAGCACCGGCATCTGATCCCCATCGCCATCATGGCCGGCATGCTGTGGGCGGTTGCGAATACGCTGACTGTTTTTGCCATTCGCGACGTGGGCCTCGCCATCGCGTTCCCGCTGTGGAACACAAATTCTCTGGTCGGCATTTTGTGGGGCCGCTTGCTTTTCGGCGAGTTAAAGGGCGCGAGCGGAAAGAATGTCGCCAAGGTTTTGCTCGGCGCGCTGGCCATCGTCGGAGCCGCCGTGATGCTGGGGTTCAGCACCATTCATGGAGGCGGAGCGCACGGGGGCCATGCGGCCGGCGGCGTTCTGGCCGCAGCGGGCGCTAGCCTCTTGTGGGGAACGATGTATATCCCCTATCGCAAGGCCTACCTCAGCGGCATGAATCCGCTCTCGTTTGTAACTGTCTTCACGGTCGGCGAACTGGGCGCGGTGTTTACGCTGGCCTTCGCGCTGGATCCCGTATCGACGCATGCTGTCTTCTTTTCGCCCCAGGTCCGGCCCATGCTGTTCTGGCTGTTTCTTGGCGGGTTTGTGTGGGTCATTGGGGACATTTTTCAGCAATACGCGACGAAATATCTGGGGATTGGCCGCGGCATTCCGCTCTCGAATACAAATCAGCTGTGGGGGCTGGCGTGGGGCGCGCTTGTTTTTGGGGAGCTGGCGCATGCCGACTCTGCGCATCGAATGCTGGTGGTGGCGGGCTCCATTGTCATGATTCTCGGCGCACTCGCGGTAAGCACCGCGGTAGCGACGGAGCGCGAACACACCTCGACCAACGATGCGTTGCTGCGCGAATGCGACCGCTACCAGCTGGATTCGACGCGGGTGTTGCAAGCCTATAGCGGCGCACCGCGCGGCGACCGCAAACTCGAGCGCGGCTGGTGGGACTATGTGATTCTGGCATGTGCCGTCGGTGTTTTCCTCTGGCTGGGTTCGAAGGCGCGCGTTCCCGCGCTCGAACTGAATCTTGCGTGGACCGGCATTCTGAGCGCAGCGTTGGTGGTGACGGCCGTGGTATGTGCCTGGGGTCTCTGGAGGGCGACGCGGTTCTCATAGCGCCGTTACAATAAAGGAGTATGACCGAGCCGTCGCTGGTTGATCTTGTCGGCGTGGGACTGAATGCCACGGACACGTTGATTCCTCTCGCGGAGTACCCCGAGCGGGGGTCGAAGGTCGAGTACTCCCAATCCTCTGTTCTTCCCGGCGGACAAACGGCGTCGACGGTGATCGCCTGCCAGACGTGGGGCTTGACGACGCGCTATGTAGGCAAGCTGGGGGACGATGATGCGGCGCGACTGCATCAACGCGAGTTTGCGCGAACGGGTGTGGACGCGCGGATTGTCACAGTGCCCAATGCGGCGAGCCCGCAGTCTCTTATCGTGGTGGATGGGGGCGGCGAACGCACCGTACTGTGCCGGCGTGATGAGCGACTGGTTCTCAAGCCGGAAGAACTGGAACGCGCGTGGATTGTGAATGCGCGGGCGCTGCACGTGGATGGACTTGAGACCGGCGCGGCCACGCTGGCAGCCAGTTGGGCGCGGGGCGCGGGCATTCCGGTGATTGCCGATCTCGACGAGATGTATCCCGGCGTGGAAGACCTGATCGACAGCGTCGATTATCTGATCGTGAGCCGCGATTTTCCCGCGCGCCTGACGGGAGAGCGAAGCCTGGAGCAAGCACTGCGGCGGATGAAGAGCCGCTATGGCTGCGCGGTGACGGGGGCGACCCTGGGCCAGGACGGCGTGCTGGCGTGGGACGGCAGCCATTTTCATTTTCGTCCTGCCTACTGTGTCACGGTGGCGGACACGACCGGGGCCGGCGATGTGTTTCACGCGGGCTTCATCTATGGCCTTCTGCAGGGTTGGCCCTTGCCGCGCCAACTCGACTTTGCCTGTGCTGCCGCCGCTTTGAACTGCACGGCGAAGGGCGCGCGCGGCGGGATTGGCCCGCTGGAAAAGATTGAAGAGTTGATGGCCACGGCGCCGCGCTATGCGATTGCGCCAGCGGCGGATTGACTCCTATGAACGCAAACCGACATCGTTGTGCGTGGGCGGAGAGCGACGCGCAGCTGCGCCAGTATCACGATGAGGAGTGGGGCGTGCCCGACTTCGACAGCCGCTCGCTGTGGGAGACGCTGATGCTGGAAGGATTCCAGGCCGGCCTCGCGTGGATTATCGTGCTCCGCAAGCGGGACGCGTTTCGCAAGGCATTTCGCAATTTCGATCCGAAGGCAGTGGCCCGATTGGGCGAGAAAGAGATTGCAAAGCTGCTCGAAAATCCAGGCATTATTCGCAGCCGGGCCAAGATTGAGGCAACGATCGGCGGGGCGGGTGTGTATCTCGACATGGAGAAAAGCGGCCTCAAGTTTGCAGATTTCGCCTGGGACCTTCTGGGAGGAAAACCGCTGCAAAATCGCGGACCGGTTCCGGCAACGACGCCGCTCTCGGAGACGATTTCGAAAGAGCTGAAGCGGCGCGGCTTCAAGTTTGTGGGACCGACGATTGTCTATGCATGGATGCAGGCGGTGGGCATGGTGAACGATCATTCCGAGGGCTGCTTCCGGCGCGGGCCGTGCGCGCGCGTGCGTCGCCCAGCCTCTTGATTCCCGTTCGTCAGCCTTCCGCGGTGATTTGTCATTTCGTAATTGCCGTTTCCGCACCTACGGCTTAATATTCCACTGAAATCGTTTTCAGGAGAGGTTCGCCTCATGCGTTCTTTCGCGTTGTTGCCCGTTGCTCTTTTTGCCTCCGCACTTTTTTGTCCCGCGGCGCAGGCGCAATCCGCGGCACAGACTCCGCCGATGGGTTGGAACAGCTGGAATTATTTTGCAGAGAAGGTCGACGACAAAGGCGTGCGCGCCGCTGCCGACCAGCTTGTCGCGACGGGCATGCGCGATGCGGGCTACATCTATGTAAATATCGACGACACGTGGCAGGGGGAGCGCGATGCGAATGGTGTGCTGCATGCGAACTCCAAATTCCCAGACATGAAGGCGCTGGCCGATTATGTGCATTCGAACGGGCTGAAGATCGGCATCTATTCTGGGCCGGGCCCCAAGACCTGCGCGGGGTATGCGGGCTCGTGGGGGCACGAAGAGCAGGACGCGCAGCTCTATGCCTCGTGGGGCATCGACTATCTCAAATACGACTTGTGCAGTTTCATTCCCGACGTGATGCAGAAGCAGGCGCCGCATGACATGGCCGCGCAGATGCGCCTGATGCATGCGGCCTACGACAAGATGGGTAAGGCGCTGAAGGCAACCGGGCGGCCAATCGTCTACTCCTTCTGCCAATACGGATGGGATGCGGTGTGGGAGTGGGCGCCCGCGCTGGGCGGGAATTTGTGGCGCACGACGGGCGATATTGATCCCCACTGGGACCGCGTGTACACCATCCTCGAGCAGCAGGCCGGGCTTGAAAAGTATGCAGGACCCGGACATTGGAATGACCCGGACATGCTCGAAGTGGGGAACGGCAAACTATCGCTGGATGAGAACCGCGCGCATTTCTCGATGTGGGCGATATTCGCGGCACCGCTGCTGGCCGGCAATGACCTGACCCGGATGAAGCCGGAGATCAAGGCGATCCTCACTAATCGCGACGTGATTGCCATCGATCAGGATCGGCTGGGCCAGCAGGGTTCGCGCATCTACAACGATGGAGAGGTTGAAGTCTGGACGCGGCATCTCGAAGGCGGCGCCTTGGCAGTGGCAGTGCTGAACGCGGGTGACAACCGCTATTCGACGCACCCCTTCCACTTAAGCCTGGCAAAGCTCGGCCTGCACGGCACGCAACAGGGGAAGAACCTCTGGACGGGAAAAGAAGTGGAAATGACGGAGAACATGCCCCTGGAGATCGCCGGGCATGATGTGTTGCTGGTGCGCATCGCGCAGCCGCGGTAGCCGTGAAGGCGGCGGGAACCGTTTTTGCGGGGCTAAAGCCCGCGCTTATTTTGCTGGCTCTATGCGGGGGTTGAAACCCCCGCCTCCCTCCGAATCGAGTTTCTCCGCCACCTGTTCAGATCGTCGCGGGCAGAAATCTCGTTTATTCCGCCCTGGCCAGGATCACGGCAAACCAGCCGCGCGGATCGGTCCAAGTCACTTCGGGGGTAAATCCGGCGCCAGCGAGCAGCTCTTCAGCCTGGGCGCGCCGGTACTTGTAGCTGTTTTCCGTGTGCATGCACTCGCTGCGTCCAAAATGCACCGTCATGTCCAGCGCAGAGAGATGAACCGTCTGCGGGACGCGGCTCACGAGATAGATTTCCATGCGCGAAGCAGTTGCATTCCACATGGCGCAATGCGCAAATCCAGAAAGATCGAAGTCCGCTCCCAATTCGCGATTGAGCCGGACGAGCAGATTCAGATTGAAAGCTGCGGTCACACCGGCTGCGTCGTCATAAGCCGCGAGCAGCGTTTCGGCGCTCTTGACGAGGTCCACACCGAGCAGCAAGGCATCGCCGCGACGAAGGCCGGAGCGTGTGCGCTGCAGCAGGCGCGCTGCCTCGGGGGGCTCAAAGTTGCCGATGCTCGATCCGATGTAGAGGACAAGTCGCCGTTCGCCTGCAGACGGAATTTCCAGCGGAAGGCCGTCGGTGTAATCGAGGATCTGGGGAGCGACAAGCACATCGGGAAACTCACGCTCGAGGCGATCTTGTGCGGTATTCAGCGCGCTGCCTGAGACGTCGACGGGCTCGTAGACCAGAGCTCCCTGGCGACGGACTGCAGCCGCCAGCAATAAACGCGTCTTGTCGGCGGAGCCGGCACCCAGCTCGGTGAGGCGCAGACGATCGCCCGCCGCCGCGCGCGCAATGATGGCGCCGGCATGCTCGGAAAGAATCGTCCTCTCGGTGCGGGTGAGGTAGTATTCCGGAGTTTCGGTGATTTCTTCAAACAGGCGGGAACCGGCCTCGTCATAAAAAAGCCAGGGAGGGAGATGTTTGGGACTCGATGCAAGGCCTTCCCGAACCGCCGTAGCGATGCGTTCTGTCCATTGCGCTGCAGCGGCCGGCAAAACCGTAGTCGTCATCAGAAGTCTTGGATGCGTAATACAAGGAACGGGTTACGAATCATTGCGCGAGGCGGATTCCGGAAAACTGCCACCGGGTTTCGGGGGTGAAAAAATTACGGTAGGTAGCACGGATGTGGGCGGCGGGGGTAACGCAGGAACCGCCGCGGAGAATCATCTGGCCGCTCATGAACTTGCCGTTGTATTCGCCGAGAGAGCCGGGCAGCGCCTTAAAACCCGGATAGCCGAGATAGGCGCTGGAATTCCACTGCCAACAATCGCCCCACAATGAACATCGCGTGGACCTCTGTCCCTGCACTGCCGTTGCGGACGGGAGGGGAAACTGCGGAATCGGCACCAGGTTCTCCGACTCAATCAGGTTACCCTCGACTGGCTGATCCTCCGCGGCGGCCTCCCATTCGAATTCCGTAGGAAGCCGGTGTCCCGCCCAGCGCGCGTAGGCGTCGGCCTCGAAATAGCTCACATGACTTACCGGTGCGGCCTCCATGGCGCGCAGAGAACGTTCTCCACGCAGCGTGAAAAGTGTACGGTCGTGGCCGGAATCGGCAGACCAATAGAGCGGAGCCTGCCAGTTATTTTGCCGGACGGCATCCCAACCGGCCGAGAGCCACAACTCCGGCCGGCGGTAGCCGCCGTCGGCGATGAACTCGGCAAACTCTCCGCAGGTGACAAGGCGCGTGGCGAGCGCGTAAGGCTCAAGCCAAACCCGATGGCGTGGGAGTTCGTTGTCAAAGCAAAAGCTCTCGCCGTTGTGGCCGGCCTGGCGCAATCCGCCCTCGTACGGCACAAAGCACAGGGTGTCGGACTCGCCGGTTGCTTCGCCGCTCTCGGGCAGATAGGCCGGACGCAGAGGATTGCTGAAGAAGGCGTTCAGTGTGTCGGTCAGGAGCAGTTCCTGATGCTGCTCTTCGTGGTTTACCCCGAGTTCGATCCGGCGCAGCGCTTCGGGATCCGCTTCGGATTCGAGAAGCCGGTCGATTCCCTCTTCGACATGGATTCGGTAGCGCAGGATCTGGTCGAGCGAAGGGCGCGAAAAGGAGGCCCGTAACCGCTTCTCCGGGAACGCTGCGAAACTTTGGTAATAACTGTTGAAGAGCCATGCAAAATCAGGATGAAAGGGCTTGTAGCCGGCCAGGAATTCGCGCAAAACGAAGGACTCGAAAAACCAGGTAGTGTGCGCGAGATGCCACTTCACCGGCGAAGTTTCCGGCGAAGACTGCACCATCATGTCTTCAGGCGTCAGGGGCGCCACGAGAGCGAGCGTCCGGGCGCGCGTGGTGCGAAAACGCGCAGTCATTACAGCGTGCGGAAGGATCGATGAAATTGTGCTCAAGGGGCAGCCTCTTGTCTTCGGATGAGTGTAGAAGGCTTTGCGATGCCAAATTCGATTTTTTCGTTGGAAACCGGTCTTCCACTAGGCTGGTTACGCATCACAATCGGCAGACGAGTGTCGCGCGTCACCGCGGACCAAGTCGACCAGTGCGATACCCGAGGAGAGCCGATCCGTTCCATTTCGGCCTTTCCCGGAGCCGTTTCACAAATCTCGCCGGCGTCATGTGGCCAAATGCACCAAAAGGTGGTCTAATTCCCCACGGACGATCCTCAAGATTTGTCGCCCACGGTTCCTTCTTGAGGAGGGAACATGCACACGACCGATAAAGGCTGCTTACTCTCGGCTACCTTAGTCTCCGCGATCATCCTGGGCGGATCCCTCATCGCAAACGCACAGACCCAGAAGACCGATGTCGCTACAAGTCGCTCCCCGCTCACACCCACTGTCATTCCTGGCCCGCAACCGACCCCCGAGGCTCTGGGTGACTCGCTGATGGCGCACCACCGCTATCAGGCTGCAATCGAAGCCTACAAGCAGGGGCCGCAAACCTCGGCCGTGTTGTGGAACAAGATGGGCATCGCCTTCCAGATGCTCTTTAACCTACAGGATGCGACGCGCTGTTACGAGGTTTCGTTAAAGCTGGACCCGAAGAATATGAATGTCTTGAATAACCTGGGCACGGTTTACGACTCGATGAAGGAGTATAGATCGGCGGTTCGGATGTACCACAAGGCGCTCAAGGTCGATCCGAAATCGCCTCTTGTGCTGAAGAATCTGGGAACCGATCTGCTGGCGCAGCACCAATACAAGAAGGGCTGGCAAGCTTATCAGTCCGCGCTGGCCATCGATCCGCAGGTGTTCGATCGCAACAGCGGTCCGCGTATTGAGAACCCGGCATCGGTGCAAGAACGCGGCGCAATGAACTATTACATGGCGAAAGGCTGCGTGCGTGCCGGCAACAATGACCGCGCCATTGAATACCTGCGCATGGCGCTCAACGAAGGCTTTATCAGCCCCAAAAAGATCGCGGCGGACCAGGAGTTCGCGGGACTGCGTGGGCTTCCAGCTTTCGAGCAGCTGATGGCGGAGCAGAAGACGCAGTAATGCATCCGGTCCAGAGCGGGGATTGAACATCCGCTTTCAGTTCTCTGTCGTCTTCCTCTGTCGTCCAGAACGAATCCCAGTGCGTCTATGCTTGCAGGGGTTCTGTGCCCGGCCCCCTGGGAGTTTGTATGCCTTCTCGCCTTTTCGCTGCAATCTTGCTCGCTACTGCATTGGGAGCCGTTTCGGCTCAGGACGCTCCGCCGGCCCAGCCGCAGGGGCCGGGGGGCTGGCAGGGTCAGCGAGGCGGCCGTGGCGGGATGATGGGAATGGGGCGCGGCACGGTGGGAACGGTGACCGAGGTCTCCGCCGATCACTACACCCTCAAGACGGAATTGGGCGAGGTTTATACCGTCCATTACAGCGTGAACACGCGCATCCTGAAGCAGCCGCCGGGGCAACCGCGACGCGGCCAGGGCGACGAGGGCGAGCGCACGCCGCCCACCGCAATCAAGCCTACGGAGATCAAGGTTGGGGATGTGATTGCTGCCAGCGGCGAAGTGGATGCGAACGCCAAGTCGGTGGGCGCCGTCGTCGTGATGCTGATCGATCCCGAGCGTGCGAAAGAGATGCGCGCGATGGAAGCCAACTTCGGCAAGACGTGGCTCATGGGGCGCGTCACGGCGATCAATGGGCTCAAGGTGACCCTGCAAGGCGGCCCGGGGAATGCCTCGCACAGCTTTGTTGCCGACGAGAATACGACGTTTCGCAAGCGCCGCGATCCGATCACGCTCGGCGATATCCAGATGGGCGACATGGTACGCGTCGAAGGCGCGGTGAAAGACGGAACTTTTCTGGCAACGACGGTCGCCGTGATGGGACCGCAACCGACGGGCGGGCCCAACCATGGGGACCACGTCGAAGGGCAGCCGCCTCCGCAGTAGCCCTGTTCGCAATTCACCTCGATCGCGCTCGTGAGACCGACAAAGCGGGCGCGGTTGGCGCGTCCTTTCTCGCCCTTCATCGGCTTCCTCGACCCTTCATCCGAAACTCCGCGCCGCTTCGATCCAAGACCGCTACCTTTCCAGTGAGCAAGAGAACTCTGGAAGGGGCATGGCTCCATGGATCGAAAACACACACTTGTGAGCGTTGAAGAGGTCACCCGCAGGTTTCCTCTTGACCATAACGCGGTCATCGCGCTCGACCAAACAAGCCTTTGCGTGGAACGCGGCGAATTCCTTGCGATTGCGGGCCCAAGCGGCAGTGGCAAATCAACCCTGCTCAATCTGATCGGCTGCATCGACAAGCCAACGTCCGGACGGATTCGGATTGATGGCGTGGATACGGCGGAGTTGAGCCCAGGCCAGACGACAGCGCTGCGGCGCGAGAAGATTGGATTCGTCTTTCAGACGTTCAACCTGATTCCTGTTTTCACGGCAGCCGAGAATGTGGAATACCCGCTGCTGGTGCAGGGTTTTGGCGCTGCCGAACGCCGCAGACGCGTGGCGGAGGCTCTTGAGAGCGTCGGTCTTGCAGCGCGCGCCGATCAGCGTCCCGACTTGCTTTCGGGCGGAGAGCGGCAACGTGTTGCCGTGGCGCGGGCGATTGTGCATCGTCCGGCGCTGGTGCTGGCGGATGAGCCGACCGCGAACCTTGACACGCGGAATGCGACGCAGCTCATCGACTTGATGCGGGACTTGAATCACCGCCTCGGACTGACTTTCATTTTTTCGACGCACGATCAGCGGCTGCTCGAACACACTCCGCGCATCGTGCGGCTCACGGACGGCAAAGTGGTTTCGGACGAATTCTGTGGCGATGGCACACTCTCACCAGCACAAATGAAAGGAGACAGTCATGGGCAAGTTCTTGCTTCTCGCGTTTCGTAACGTTTTCCGCAACCGTAGACGGACCGTGATGACCCTGCTGATGGTCGGCGGCGGCGTAGCGGGACTGCTCATGGTGGGCGGATTCTTCGCGTTCATGTTTCGCGGGCTGCGCGAGAGCACAATTCGCAACGGTCTGGGGCACATTCAGATCTTTACCGCGGAACATTTCCAGCGCGACGAGGTGCATGTGCTCGACACGGGGATCAGCGACTGGCGCCGCGTGGCCACATCGGTGGGCGCGGGCGGACATGTGCGGGGCGTGGCGCCGCGGATCGAATTCTACGGCATGCTTTCGAACGGCGTGAAGTCTTCTGTGTTCATGGGCAGCGCGGTCGAGCCGGATAAAGAGCAGGCGATGGGATTTAGTCCGCGCATCGAATCGGGACGCGATCTCAACGCGCAATCGAACGACGAGGTGGAGGCCCTGGTGGGTGTGGGCGTGGCGCGCTCGATGAGCGTAAAGGTCGGCGACGGCCTGACCATTCTCGCGGTGACGGCCGATGGCGCATTGAACGGCATCGACGTGCAGATTGTGGGCATCGTGAACACCGGCATCAAGGATCTGGACGATCGCTATCTGCGGATCACGCTGCCCTCGGCACAGCGCCTGTTGCAGACCGACCGCGTCACCAATCTTGTGGTGGGTCTCGACAACACCGAGAACACGGACTTGGTGGCCGCGTCTCTCGCACCACAATTGAAAGGCCTCGCACAGCCCATGGTGCTCCGCAAGTGGATCGAGCTCGCGGCCTACTACAAGCAGGTGCGCACGCTTTTCAGCGGCATCTTTGTTTTCCTGGGCGTAATTGTGTTCTTCATGGTGCTCATGGCGAGTGTGAACACGCTACTGATGGCGATGTTTGAACGCACCCGCGAAATCGGCACTATGCTCGCAATGGGAACGCCGCGCTTGTGGATCGTGCTGCTGTTCATGGCCGAGGCCACGGTGACGGGTCTTTTGGGCGCGGCGGCCGGCGTTCTGCTGGGCAACCTGCTCGGGATTGGCCTCAATGCATCGGGCTTGCATTTGCCACCACCGCCGGGAACTGACGTTCCGATGGCCTTCAAAATCCTGCATGTGCCGAGCCTGATGCTCGGCTGCTCGTTGCTTGTTGTTATCTCCCTGGCGATCGCGTCGATCCTGCCTGCGGTGCGTGCATCGCGGCTCCAAATTGCGGAGGCACTGGCCCATGTCTAATGTGAATTGCATTTTGCGTTCGTTCCTGTTGCTGCTGCTGATCGGGTTTCTGCTCACCTGCGCGCTGGTGTGCCGGGCGGCGTCGCTGCCCGCGTTGGACGCTGAAGCTCTGCTGAAGCGCTCCGATTTGTATCGCAACGGGTGGCCCACGTATGTCGTGCAGGTGAAGATCAGCGACTTTGAAGCGGGCAAGTCGGATGAGGAGCATCTCTACGAGGTATCGCAGAAGGGTACGGACAAGACGTATGTCGACTTCATGAGCCCGCGGGAAAAGGGACGGCACCTGCTGATGCTGGGCGATGACATGTGGGTCTACCTGCCCGACACCAGCCGGCCGGTGCGCATCACGCCGCTGGAGCGCCTGACGGGCGATGCCTCGAATGGCGATGTGGCACGCACCAATTATGCAGTGGACTATTCGCCTGTGTACTTGCGCAGCGAAAAGGTGGGCGCGGTTGATTGCAACGTACTGGAGCTGACCGCGAAGCGCAAGGGGGCAACGTATCAGCGGATTGTCTATTGGCTGCGTGCGGAAGACGCTCGTCCGGTGCGTGCGGAGTTTTATCTAACTTCAGGCAAGCACATCAAGTCCGCGACCTTCGATGAGTATGAGCAAAGCGGGGGAAGACTGCTGCTGCGCAAGCTGACGCTCTACGACGAAATCCGGCACAACTCGCACAGCGTGCTGGAATATACGGGTGCGGCGCAACGCTCTTTGCCTGACAAGCTCTTTTACCAGGGACGCGCGGATCGGTTCTGATCATGAAGCTCCGCATGCTGATCCCGGCGGCTCTGCTCGGCGCGAGCTGGTCCTATGCCGTTGCCCAGGGCCCGTCTACTTCAGAAACGAATCGCGTCGACACGCGCTACTCCGTGTCGGTCATTGACGACGCGACGTTTTACGGTAATCTGCGCGAGCCGCAGCCCACGGTTCTAAACCAAGTGCTGGTGGAGCCTTCGTTTGGAGTTCATTTTCGGCAACAGGCAAGCTTTTCGACGAGCCTGATCGGCGTTGCCGGCACATATTCCGACAACTATTCGCAACTGCGCGTGAAGGAAACGTATGGCAGCGTCTCTGCGGGCGATTTTGATTTCACGGCGGGGCGCAAGATGGTTCGCTGGGGAACGGGCTATGCGTTCACCGCGGCAGGAGTGCTCGATCCGCCACGCAATCCGAATGATCCAACCGACCGGCTCAATTTGAATGAGGGACGTGACCTGGTGAAGGCCGATTGGGTCCACGGGGCGCATGCGATTACAGCGGCATGGTCGACCGCGGCACTCGCACCGGCGCATTCCGAACTGCGCGACACAACGGCGTTCCGGTATAACGTTCTGGTGCATGGTTTCGACACATCGCTGATTGCCGGAAACGATCGAGGGGGAGACTCGTTTGGCGGCGTGACGTTCACCGGTGTGCTTGGCCAGGCATGGGAGGTGCATGGCGAGGGACTGTGGCGCGAACAGGCGGCAGTGCTGCTCGGAGCCAAGTGCACATTGCATTCCGGAGTCACATTTCTCGGCGAGTTCTACATGCCGCCCAATATCCCGTTTTATCGCGACACGAGTGTGTCTGCGCTGGCGGGCCGGCAGCACTATGGCTTTTTCAACGTGAGCAAATCGCGTTTACGCGAAAGGCCAGGCTGGAAGGAATGGGATTTGTCGGGATCGCTGGTGACCAATCTCGATGATCGGAGTTTGACCGGCGTGGTGGATGTGAACCGATGGTTTGGCAATCATTTCTCGTCCTACGTGCATGCCGAGATTCCCCACGGGAGTAAAACGTCGGACTACGGCGCCGCGCCGTATGCAGCGGCGACCTCGATCGGGATACGATTCCAGCTATGAACCGCGAGCCCGACGGGTCTCCCTCCTGCGAAACGCAGAAGAGTTCTTTCGGCTGGGCAATCGGCTTCCTCAAGAGGATCTGGTTCGTCCCCGTCCTCGCCGTCCTGGTTGTAGTGCTTTTTCTCGTCTTCGAACATACGCGACTCTCTGAAGTGGGCCGCAAGTTTTTCGCGTCACTCGTTTATTCCACCTTCATCGGCATTCCTTCTTCGATTTTGCTTAACCGGATCGGGTATCGGTTCACGGAGCGGTTTCCTCGGCTCATCGTGTACATAAATGGGACGGCCCTTCTCGCCACCGCCACGGCCGGCACACTGGCCGGGGGGCTCGTCTTTCAAATCACCGGTCTGGTGCCGCACGGCGAATTCTGGGAGGAATTCCGGTCGTCTTATCCGATCGCCTTGCTGATGACTCTGATTTTCGGGATGAGCCTCACTTCGTTTGAAACCATGCGCCATAAGCTGCAGAACGCGACGATCGAGTTGCGGACGCGACAGGTGGAGCAGGAGCGCGCAACCAAGCTGCTTGCGGAAGCGCGGCTGTCGTCACTCGAGTCGCGCATCCACCCGCATTTTCTGTTCAACACGCTCAACTCAATTGCCTCGTTAATTCCATCCGATCCGGTGCGTGCAGAAGCAACTGTCGGCAAGCTGGCATCGCTGTTGCGTTTTTCGTTGAATGCGAATCAAAGCAGCCTTGTGCCGCTGGCGCAGGAACTCAAAATCGTGCGGGATTACCTGGAGATTGAATCGACGCGCCTTGGACAAAGGCTGCGCTATGAGATCGATGTTCCCGAAGATCTTGGCCGCTGTCGAGTGCCGCCGCTGGCGCTGCAGACGCTGGTGGAGAACAGCGTGAAGCACGTGGTGGCCCAGCGCAGCGAAGGCGGCACGATTCGCATCGCGGGCCTGCGCGAAAACGGAAACATTTGTCTCGAGGTTGTGGACGACGGTCCGGGATTTGACCTGGCATCGATCACCCCGGAACATGGGCTGGGCAATCTCGCGGCACGCCTTCAGTTGTTATTCAACGAAGGGGGACGGCTGGATGTGACGCGCAACGGCGCTCATACCGCGGCCCGGATCTCATTCCCGGAGAGTGCGTAAATTGCACATGGAAACAATAGCGCTGCGCGCCTATCTCGTGGATGACGAATTGCTCGCCCTGGAGCGATTGGAGCGGCTGCTGGCGGCGTTTCCGGCGATTCAAATTGCAGGACATACCACCGACCCCGCGCAGGCGCTTGCTTTTCTGAACAGCGAGGCCGGAAGCAGCATCGATGTGTTGTTCCTCGATATCCAGATGCCGGGAATGAACGGCTTCGAAATGCTGGCGCGGCTGGCGCGGCAACCCTTCGTTATTTTCACGACGGCGTACGACCAGCATGCGCTGCGCGCTTTCGAGGCCAACACGATCGACTACCTGCTGAAGCCGATTGAGACCGAGCAACTGGAGCGGGCCATGGCAAAGCTTGGCCGCTTGCGGCCGGTGGCGAAGCCCGAATGGCAGCAGAGCCCCGATCTGCCGGATCTGCTGCGGGATCTAGCGGCCTCACTGCATCGCGGCCAGACGGGATATCCACAACGCATCGCGTCGCGGGTGGGCGAACGCATTTCGTTCCTGCCGCTCGACGACGTGACGCATTTTATCGCGCACGACAAGTTGACCTATGCGGTAGTGGGCGGCAAGAGCCGTTGCGTCGACCAGACCATCGCGGAACTCGAGCAACGGCTTGATCCGGCGAAGTTTCTGCGCATTCATCGCAGCGCGCTGGTCAATGTGGATTGGGTCCACGAAGTGAACGCGTGGTTTGCCGGCAAGGTGGTTTTGACGTTGAAAGACGCACCGCACACGCAACTGACCGTGGCGCGGGACCGCGTGCGGAGCGTGAAGGAACGGCTTGGGATTTGATGGTGCTCCTCGCCCCTCAGCCGCCCATAAACATGCCACCGTTGACGTCGAGCACGTGGCCGGTGATGTAGGCAGCCGCATCGGAAGCGAGAAACGCGACCGATTGCGCGATTTCAAGATCGGTGCCCGCGCGCCCGAGAGGAATCTGCACCATCATCACTTCGCGCTGTTTCGCATCGAGCACCGCGGTCATGGGGGTCTCGATGTAGCCGGGAGCGACAGCGTTGACGGTGACGTTGCGCGAAGCGACCTCGCGGGCAAGGGAACGCGTGAAGCCGATGAGGCCGGCCTTCGAGGAAGCGTAGTTCACCTGGCCGGCCTGTCCGGTGCGGCCCACCACACTGGTGATGTTGACGATACGTCCCCAGCGGTTGCGCAGCATGGCGGGCAGCAGCGCCTGGGTCAGCAGAAATGCGCCGGTGAGGTTGGTGCCGAGCACGTCGTCCCAGTCCGCGCGCTTCATGCGCATCATGAGACCGTCGCGCGTGATGCCGGCGTTGTTGACCAGGATCTCAACTTTTCCAAAACGTTCAAGGATCGCCTTGGCGCCGGCTTTGATGGACTCTTCGCCAGCGACGTCGAGGGCAAAGGGCGCGGCCTGCCCGCCTGCTGCGGCGATCTCGGCTGCGACTTCGGCGAGTTTGGTTTCGTTTCGAGCCGCCAGCGCAACCGTGGCTCCGGCCTTTGCTAATTCCAGGGCACACGCGCGCCCGATTCCCTGGGATGCGCCGGTGACCAACGCGATTCTGCCTTGCAAATCCGCCATTGAACTTTTGTTCCTCCGCACGGCAGGTGAAGAATCGCGCCGCGTGTTCCGTAGGACATTATAAGGATCACGGGGGAGCGGACGGTTGAATGGAATTGGCAGGTTGAGTGGGATTGACTCAAACAGAATCTCGACTGGAGGCCGCCGCAGAAGGCGGCTTACGCGGAGGGCATGGCCTGGGCAGGAATGCGCTGGCGTCCGCGGGCGGGGGCAGCAAGCTCGGGCGGCCACATATAGACGGCGAGACGGCGCGAGTAGTGGAGAACGGGCTCCTGATCCTGCAGATCGATGCCGATGGAAGCCGGAAGATCGTTTTGTTCGATTTCGGCGGCCGCGTCTTCGAGAGGCCAGGGAACGTGGTGCACATTGGCGCGTATCAGCTCTCCCGCCGAGTTGTGGGTAAACAGACAATACCGCTCGGTGAGGAAATATTCGAGAGAGCCGCTGCGGGGTTCGACCAATTTGCGTGTCGGACCCAGTCCGCGATAACGCGCTTTGAAGATGACCGGCTTGGACACGAAGCGCCTGCGGCTGAAAAACGAGAATTCCCGCTCGGAATGCGTTTCGATCCGCATCTCGGCCCAGTAGTAAGGCATGTGATAAAAGCTGCGCGCCACGGCGACCGCCAGCAGGTTGGCGCCGTCGAGCGAAAAGAAATAAACGCCTGGGGTGCCGGTGCGATGGTCGCGCACATAGGTGCGGAGATTCAGTTCGGGAAAGCTTCGGGCGCCCGGGATGGCGGGGACGCCGCGGACCTTGATACGGTCCATCCAGAAAGGCACAACGCCCAACCAGGCCGAGCCGTCAAATGTATCCAAATGAAGGCCGTCGGGCAGTAGCGATGCCACTTGGGGCGCCTGGGCTCGCCAATGGGCAAAGAGCAAGTCATTCCAGCGCTGGGTCATCGCCCAGCGTCCGGGGGGCAATGGCCGCGGCCGCTGCGATGTGCGCAACTTGATCTCCCGCATGGGCCCCTTCGCTCCTGCTTATAGGACGTCTTAGAGGGGGGCTGGGATGCACAGACCCGCCCCAGCCCCCTAATGCCGTATTCTGGTCGCGAGCCCAAGCGAATGTCCAGTGAATCTTTTCGCCCTGCCGGCGCCCGCAACCAGACTGACGTTTACGCCGTCCACGGGGCCGATCCTGAAGTCTTGGCCTATGCCATGGCCAAGTATTCCCGTTCAGCCCTTTCAATGCGTGAATCTCTGACAGAGATCAGCAGCCAGCGGGCCGAGCAGTTCCTCAATACATTTTATTTTCAATATGGTCACCGATCGATTGCCGACCTGGCGCATATTGCGTTCGCCGTAGAGCGGTTGAGCTTGCTGGCAGCGATTGTGCTGGTGGACGAGCAGCGCTGGGACGGGCAGGAGCGGTCGACGCGCTATCAGAATTTTCTTAAATCGGGCTGGTTTTTTCCGGAATTCGGCGCCGATGAGGCATCGGGCAGGCTCTATGCCACGACCGTGGAAAACTTGTTCGCGACCTATCAGCGAACAACTGCGGCGGTGCAGGATGCGTTGCGTCAACGAGTAGCGTGTCCCGAATCGATGAAGCCGGACGCCTACGAGCGGACGCTCAAGGCGCGCGCCTTCGACGTGGCGCGGTACCTGCTGCCGCTCGCCACGAACACGTCGCTGGGACAGATCGTGAATGCACGCACACTGGAAACGCAGGTATCGCGCCTGCTTGCGCATCCCATCGCCGAGGTGCGGATGCTGGGACAGAAACTGCGCGAGGCGGCCACTGGACCTGCGTGGAATGTGAACGGACAGGCAGGTGCGGGATTTGTCGAAAAGCTCGCGGACGACCCGGCTCTGTTTGCGGAAGCCGCGAATCTGCTGACCCGCGAGGTACGTACCGCACCCACACTCGTGAAGTATGCCGAAGCGAACACGTACCTGATGCAAACCCGCACAGAACTGGAACAAGCCGCAACGGAGGTGCTGAAAGGTACCGCTCCTGCCCCTGCGCCGCTGGTGGACCTGGTGGAGCGGACAGAGACGCTCGAAGTGGAGCTCGCGGCGACACTGCTCTACTGGGCCAGCCATCATCCCTATCGCCAGGTGCGCGATGTGGCTGCTGCACTTCCGGAATGCCGGGTGCACGAAATCATCGAGATCGGTTTGAGTCACCGCGGGCGGCACGACGAAGCACTGCGGGCATTTCATGCAGGCGCGGCACTGCGGTTCGACATCCTGATGGACATTGGCGGATTTCGCGATATGCATCGGCATCGGCGCTGCGTGCAGATCCAGCAGGGATTCACCGCACTACACGGCTACGAAACGCCGCGTGACGGGGACGCGGCGGGGCTGGCGGAAGCCGGAATGTTGACCGAATACC
This sequence comes from uncultured Acidobacteriaceae bacterium, assembly GCA_963798035.1. Taxonomy (GTDB): domain Bacteria; phylum Acidobacteriota; class Terriglobia; order Terriglobales; family Acidobacteriaceae; genus Telmatobacter. The sequence goes on from CAWCRW010000005.1 coordinate 311,007, forward strand.
AGACTGCCATCGAAGCTGCTCATCAAGCGAGCGAGCAAATTGCGAAGGGTACGGAGCCGGAAGCAGCAGTTTCGGGACTCTACCTGCTGCCGCTGGCCACGCGCGTGCGCTGCCTGTTCAAGATGGACTTTGCCGAGGCGCAATACATCAGCGAATTGCGCTCCGCGCCCGCAGGCCACTTTAGCTATCGCCGCGTGGCGTGGGAGATGTACCTGGCACTGAAACGGCAGCATCCCGCGCTGGCGAAACACATTCGGGTGACGGATTTCACGCAGCCGATCGACCTGCTGCAACGCTGAGAGGGCAGTCGAACGCCCGATGCCTGTTTCTAACCCGCGCGCACGACTTTTGAATGGATCAGGATTCATCGGGCAGCGGTCGATGAGCCTGGGGCTTTCAAAGCAGAAGCCCGCGGTCGGAGCGCCTCGGCCGTCAACTCGTTCGCATTGCGCAGATCCGGGAACAGGACAGCCCACAGGCCGGCGACAGCCAGCGATCCCACGCCGCCGAAGATCGTGGCGCGCACCGCACCCCACCATTGCGCGGTAAGCCCGCTCTCGAATTCACCCAGCTCATTCGACGCTCCGATGAAAAGCGAGTTGACGGCGCTCACCCGCCCACGCATCTGGGGAGGCGTCGCGAGTTGCAACAGCGATCCGCGAATGATTACGCTAATGGTGTCGGCCGCGCCGCCCACGGCGAGCGCCACCAGGGAAAGCCAGATATTATGCGACATCCCGAAGATCACCGTCGCGACGCCGAAGATTGCAACGCAAACAAACAGCCGCCTGCCGGCTTGCCGGCTGATGGGAAAACGGGCCATCACCAGCGACATGGTGAGCGCGCCCATGGCCGGAGCGGCACGCAGCATTCCGAGTCCGCGCGGTCCGGTATGCAGAACCTCATTGGCAAAAATCGGCATCAGCGCGACCGCCCCGCCGAGCAGGACTACGAACAGGTCGAGCGAGAAAGAACCGAGAAGCAGGGGAAGACTCCAAACATATTTGAAACCGGCCAGAACAACCTGCAGCGAAAGGTCGCGATGTTCCATGCGTCCAGGGCGCACGTGGAGGCTGCCGACCAATACCAGGAAGCAGAACAGCGTCAGCAGCGTGAAGGCAAAGACGATGCCCGCGCCGTCGAGCTTGGTACCGGGGATCATCCACGCGAGCGGCAGTGTAAACAGAAGGCCTCCGAGCGCCGGCCCGGTGATGTTGGCGAATTGAAAGATCGCCCCGCCCCAGGTGACCGCGTTGACGAAGTGCTTTTCGGGCACGAGATGCGGAACGAGCGCCGAACTCGCCGGTCCTGAGAATGCACGGCCTGTTCCGATGAGAAGGAGGACAGCATAGATGGGATACACGCTGTGTACGGAGGCACGCGCAAAGAAAAGCAGCGTGGCGGTGCAGAAAATCTGCAGGGAATAACAGGTCAGAATCACATGGCGTCGATCGAAGCGATCGGCCACATGACCGGCAGGCAAGAGAAATAGAAGTCCCGGCAAAAAGAGCGCGAGGCCGGTGAATCCGAGATCGAGCGCGCGATGGGTGATGGAGTACACCTGCCACGCAACCGCGACCGACTGGGCCTCGGCTCCCAGAATTACCGCGGCGCGCGCCATTTGATACAGGCGGAAGTCGCGCGAAGCGAAGGCCTCCATGCCACGTCGCTGTTTTTGATCGGGAGGGGAATCCATCGAGTCGTCTTTAGGGTATCGTGTCGACGGCCTGGAGGGTTGAGTCGGAAGGCTTGGCCCGATCCGGATTCCGGTATCCTGAAGCTTGCCGATTGAATCTGAGACACGATCCACCCCCAGCCGGCTCGCGGCCGCTGCGGTGTTTCTGTGCGGCGTGTGCGCTTTCCTCGAGCTTTATTGCACGCAGCCTTTGCTGCCGATGCTGGCCCGGCTGTTTCACGTTTCCAAGACCGGCGTGGGGATGACGGTTTCGGCGGCTACCCTGGGCGTCGCCATTTCCGCACCGATCTTCGGCGCGCTTACCGAGCGGATGCCACGCAAGCGGGTGATCGTGGCATCGCTGATTGGTATCTCGGTGCCCACGTTGCTGGCCGCTACTTCCAGTTCACTAGCCCAGTTGGTCTTGTGGAGATTCCTGCAGGGTGTGACGGTGCCCGGCGTGATTGCTGTGCTCGTGACCTATATCGGGGAGGAGTGGCCGCCCGAACGGGTGGCGCTCATCATGAGTTTCTACGTCAGCGGCACCGCACTGGGCGGGTTTGTCGGGCGCATCTCCGCGGGCTTTCTGGCGGAGTGGTTCAGCTGGCGCATCAGTTTTCTTGCGCTCGGCGCGGCGGCCCTCGCCGGCGCAGGAGCGGTTGCCCTCTGGCTGCCGCCAGGACGACGCAGGACAACTTCGAAGACCAAGCTGGAGGAACGGCTTCCGTTTCCCTACCAGGTGCAGGAAATGTTCCGCAGCCGGCGATTGGTCGCCACGTTTGCGGTGGGTTTCAATGTGCTTTTCTCCCTGGTTGGCGTGTTTACGTGGATCACGTTCTATCTCAGCGCCGCGCCTTTTAATCTCTCCACCGCGGCGCTCAGCTCGCTCTTCTTTGTCTATCTGGTAGGACTCGTCGTCACCCCCGCGGCGGGCTACCTGATTACACGGGTGGGATTGCGCGCCGGCATTGGGGGAGCCATTGCCTGTTCGATCGTGGGCGTCCTGTTGACGCTCTCGCATAGGCTTCCGATCGTGATTGTCGGGCTGACCATGCTCTCGAGTGGCGTCTTCATTGCGCAAACTGCTTCGCAGAGCCATCTGCGCGTGGCTGCGCCGCCGGGGGCGCGCGTCACAGCGGCGGGCCTCTATCTCACCTGCTATTACCTGGGCGGGACTGCGGCGGGTGTCGTCCCGGGAGCTTTCTGGGCGCTGGGAAAGTGGCCCGCATGCGTTGGTTTTATCGTTGCGATGCAGTGCGTCGCCGGGGCTATTGCACTGGTCGGATGGCGCACCCCGGAAGTCACACGAACCCCTCTATCGTCTGCAACCTACGATCCTCCCCAATTCCATGCACCGCGGGGGTAGAATGTTGAATCTAACGGTCCGTAGGCGGGTATTCTGAAGTCTTGACGAGAAGCGGCGTTGCCGACTGGTCTGTATACCTCGGGCGCACTTCGCGGGCTTCCCCAACTAAATTCAAGCTGGAAACTCGAAAACGAGGAGCGGCTTTTGGCCGATACGACGACTGTACCTACCGCGAACGCAGCTCGGCGGGGAACGACGGTGACGAATCCAGATCCGGCCGCCCAGGGAGCCTGGAAGCCGCGCGTCAACCCGTGGCTGATTGCCATGACGGTGGCCCTGGCGGCCTTTATGGAGGTGCTCGACACCTCGATTGCCAACGTCGCGCTGCCGCATATCTCCGGCACCCTGGGCGCCAGCACGGACCAAGGAACGTGGGTGCTGACAAGCTACCTGGTCTCGAATGCGATCGTGCTGCCGCTGGGCGGATGGGCTTCGAGCCTGATGGGCCGCCGCAATTTCTTCGTCTTCTGCATTACTGTCTTCACCATTGCCAGTTTCCTTTGCGGCGCGGCGCCTTCGCTGCCGCTGCTGCTGGTCTTTCGCGTGATCCAGGGCGCCGGCGGCGGCGGCATGCAGCCCATGGCGCAGGCGATCATGGCGGACTCGTTTGAGCCGCATAAACGCGGGCAGGCCTTCGCGCTCTATGGCCTCGTGGCGGTGCTTGCGCCATCCATCGGCCCCACGCTGGGCGGATGGATCACCGACAATTTCTCGTGGCGCTGGATCTTCTTCATCAATATTCCCGTCGGCATTCTGGCGTTCTTCCTGGTCACGCGGCTGGTCGACGATCCGCCGTGGATTAAGGCCGACCCTTCGAAGCTGCGCAATATGGATTACATGGGCCTGGCCTTCCTGACCATTGCCATGGGCGGCATGCAGATCATGCTCGACAAGGGCGAGGAGAACGACTGGTTCGCGTCGAGCTTCATTCGCTTTTTCGCGTTCCTCTTTGTGGGCGGGATGATCGGCTTGTTTGTGTGGGAGTGGCGGCAAAAGAATCCGCTGATCAATCTTCGATTATTCCGTTTCAAGAACTTCGCGATCTGTTGTTTCCTCATGATGCTGGTGGGCGGCGTGCTGAACGCGAATACCGTGCTGCAGCCGCAGTTCCTGCAGCAGTTGCTGGGTTATAACGCGACCAACGCGGGACTCGCGCTGACCGCCGGAGGTTTTGCGCTGGTGATCATGATGCCGCTGGCAGGCTATGCCACGGGTAAAGTGTCGGCGCGCACCCTGGCCGTGGCGGGATTCACGCTGTTCGTGATTACCTTCCGCATTGCAGCCGACGTGACGACCCTGGAGATGAGCTTTGCCCAGGCATCGTGGCTGCGCGTGGTGCAGATGCTGCCGCTTCCGTTCTGTTTCATTTCGATCACGAATGCAGCGTATGTCGGCATGCCCAAGGAAGAGAGCAACCAGGTGGCCGGGCTCATTAATTTCGTGCGCAACCTGGGCGGCAGCATCCTGATCGCGCTGACCAACGCGCAAGTGACCAGCCGCGCCATGTGGCATCAGCAGCATCTGCAGACCGACATGGTACCGGGCGCAATCGCGTACCAGCAGCATCTGAACACCATGACGGGCTTTTTCAACGGCCACTTCGGCGGATCGAACGGGGCGGGACTGGCGCTGGCGAACATCTACAACCAACTGAACCAGCAGGCGCAGATGCAGGGCTACCAGGATGTTTATATGGAGCTTTCCTGGGCCTCGTGCGGCCTCATCGTGCTGTCATTCCTGCTGAGCAAGAATAAGCCGGGCCAGGGCGCGGGCGGCGGCGCCGCGATGCACTAGAGCGCGTTCTCCTAAGACATCCAAGTGCTTGGACGGCGTTGAGAATGGCGAAGAATTCCAGGCGCTGCGCGTTTAAAAAACTTCCGCCAGAAAACGCAGTCCCCAGCGACACTGCGTCGTTCGCTGGGGATGCCTCGAGCGCTGATCGCTCGAATCATTCTGGGGAGGGCAAAATGTCACAAGGAATTAAGGGGGCCGAAGTGAAAACGCCAGAGACCTTGCGGCCCCTGGCGCTCTCCTAGGGTGTTCTGAAGCTTATCGGATCATGCACCGTCCCATTCGGCCTCTCGATGCGGGAGTTGGGTTGCCCCTTCTCCTGCATCCTCCGGCTCAACCTGTAATGCGTCTCCGGGTTGCCCCGTACGCCGCATCCGTTGGCTGCGTCGGCGACCGCGCTCCGGGTTACCCCGAATCTCGGTCCTTTGGCTGCTGCCGGCGATGGATCATCGAGGCGACTCGATTTCTCGCATCCTTCGGCGCCGCTGGTGGTGAAGCTCCGAGTTGCCCCGGCTCCTCACGCTGCCTGCTGCGCCTTCGACACGGGTCTCCGGTTTCCCTTTGCCCCGCATCTTCCGGCTTTGCCGGCGATGGAACCCCGATGCGACTCGAGATCCACATCCTTCGGCGGTGCCGATTGATCGTTTCCGGGTTGCCCCGTACCGCGCTCCTTCGGTATCGCCGACGACCAGTTTCCAAGTTTCCCTGGAACCTGTATCTTCCGGCACCAGCTGATGAATTTCCCGAGTTGCCCCGGTTCCTTCACCCTCCGGTTGCGCCAGTGGCGATTTTCCGGGTTGCCCCGAATCTTCGTTCCCCTGGCTCCGCCAACTGGCCTGGCTCCATTTCGCCCTGGCGCTTCGGTCTTTCGGCGGTGCTGATGGTCTGCTCCCCGGTTCGCCCCGGCTTGCACTCCTTCAGCGGTCGCTTCAGCTTCGTCGAGTCTCCTCGATTCCACATCCACGGCTGGGTCGATGATGAACCCTGTCTGTTCTCGAACTTTGCATCCTCAGCTTGCGCCGCGGATGAATCTTCGCTTCCAATCAGGCTTCGCATCTCCTGCCTGGCTCTCGATGCCTTCTCAATCTGTCCCGACTATTCGCTACCGGCAAGCCGGCCGCGCACTATCGAGTTCAATCAATCCCGCATCTACTGCCAAGCCGGATTAGCTGTCCAACTCACTACAGAGTCACCAACTGAAAAGAGACATTAGGCCTGTTCGATCTGTGGAAGCAAGTGTAAAAGTCCGGTAAATCTGTGGATATCACCAGGGTTGGTGCAGAGCGCACTTCTTTCTGCATTGGACAGGCGAAATGAGGAGTATTTCGGGGTGAGCGCGTCCATTTGTGGGCTCGCGGAGGGGCGTGTTTACCGGGGTTTGCGCGATTTTTCCCACACAACGGCATGTTCTTCCACAGGGTACGCGACCGCAGAAAAAAAGGATTCGAGACAGAAATGCAGCGGTGCGGGTGTGCACGGATTGAAGCTGCATGGAAAAGCAGATCCTTCGATCCGCATACCTCGCTGACTTTGTGTGTGGAGCCCCAAGGCTGCTCCGCTCGGGGTGACAGTTCTTTGGGAGGGTTGACTTCGTTGCAGCAAGAGATCGGCGCGCATCGATTTTTTCCCGGCGAGCAATCGCCTGCTTCACTAGGACGATTCAGCAGTGGCTGGTTCGTGGTATTTTCCAGCAAGGCTTTTCTGCTCACATTTCGTTCCTTCCCTGTAGGAGTTCGACGATGAAGAAAGTTGGCGCCTGGCTGGCGGGATTGCTTGCGGTTGTTCTCGGTGGCTGGCTTACCTGGTACCTGACCCGGCCGCCGGCGGTGACCACGGTTGAAGGCATGGTCTACACCGGCGATGCGGCGGTGCCGAACGCGATGGTTGAGATCGACCTGACGGGAGACAGCACCAACACCGGCCCAGTGCACGACCTCACGGATCAGAACGGCTCCTACCGGATCGAGTTCACTGGGCTGCCCCACGGAGCGGGCGCGGTGCTGCGCGTGGCGGCTACGGGCTACCAGGATGCGCAGCCGCAAACGCTCGCGAGCCCGCTGCAAACGGATACGCATCTGGACTTCGCCTTGATTCACGCGGTCGCGACGCCCTCTGGGGGCGCGCCTCCGCCGATGGCCCCGGCACATCCTCCAACCCACATAGCACACATCCCCGCTTACATTCCCAAGGCAGCGAACAAGGCGACGATGATCAGGATTCGGTGAGGCGTGATTGCCGCTGGGGGACGCGGGGAAACCGCGTTCGTGGTCTGCCACAGTTGGTTGGTGCTCTCCCAGTCTTGCTTTGCAAGGTTGAGGACCCTGCCAGCTGCGCGTGGAACGACAGCAAGTCGTTCCACACTTTCGAACCTGCCGATGGAGCGCGCCCCGCGCTTTTTCGCCGCCTGCGTCCCAACGTCCCCCGGCTTTTCAGTTCTGAGGCGAAGGCGCTGGCGATGCGTCGGGGCTGCCATGGTGCTCCTGATGCATCTGCGCCTCCATTTCATCGAGCGTCTTCTTCTGCGGATCAGTTAGAAACACGCGCATCTGCTGGTCGGCCTTCGTGAACAGCGCATGCATCGCGGCGTGGCGTTGTTCGGGGGGCAGGGCGGAGTCGTCCTCGAGCTTCTGCGAGCCGTCGTGCATCCGCTGCAGGATGGGCCGAGCCTGCTGTCGGATTCGGGACATCTGAAAGATTTCTTCGAACTCGCGGAAGGCTACCTCACACGCGGCATCGAGCGGCGGCTGGCGGAATCGGGACGGCTGGGAACAGTGCCGCAGCGCGAACTGGCGGCGCGGGCGTCTGCACTGGCGGGGAGTTTGCTTTCGTTGCTGCGCTGGTGGCTCGATCGCGGCGAGAAAGAGACGCCGCAAGCCATGGACGCCATGTTTCACCGGATGGTGTGGGGCGGGGCGAGGTAAGGGAAGCAGAGAGTACAGGAAATGCCGGGTGCCCCAGGTCTCGCTCCTGAGACCTGGGAAAGCTATGCCGCGCATCTGCAGGGGTACGATGTTGGAATGGCGAAAGGCCTGATGCGATTTCAGCAGACCGGCAACATGCACTTCGTGACTTTTAGTTGTCACGAAAGGAATCCGTACCTTCGTTCTGCTGCGGCACGCGATCTGTTCGAGCAGCTCTCTCGAGACGATCCGTCTCCGCTACGAATTTGTTGTGGTGGGCTACGTGGTAATGCCCGAGCATGTGCATCTGCTCGTGAATGAACCCAAGAAAACAACTCTCGCGACGGCGCTGCAGGCTTTGAACCTTTCGGTATCTGTCCAGTCGAGCAAGCACCCGTTTTGGCTGCCGCGCTATTACGACTTCAATGTCCATTCCGAAGAGAAGCGCGTAGAAAAGCTGCGCTACATAAACAGAAACCCGATGAAGCGGGGACTGGTCGATCGACCGGAGGATTGGAAGTGGTCAAGTTTTGTTCATTACTCGAAGGGGTTGCAGGGAGTGGTCGAGATTGAATCGTTTTGGACTGGATGGGAGCGGGAACAGCGTGGTCGTCGCTGAAAGAGCCCGGCGTTCGATGGTTGAGGTTCGTGCTTTCCCAGGTCTCAGAAGCGAGACCTGGGGCACCCTTGTTCGGGCAGATTGATAGGTCGCGAAAAGCGCGACGAAGCGCGTCCTACTAACCCACCAGCACGGGCTTCGCCAGCATCGCCTTGATCCCTCTTAGCGCCTGGCGGGTTCTCTCTTCGTTCTCGATGAGGCTGAATCGTACGTGGCCGTCGCCGTAGTCGCCGAAGCCGATGCCGGGACTTACGGCGACCTTCGCTTCGGTTAACAGCAGCTTCGAAAACTCCAGTGAACCTAGGTGCCGGTAGGGTTCGGGAATCCGCGCCCAGACGAACATCGTCGCTTTCGGGCTTGGCACTGTCCAGCCCGCCTTGTTGAGTCCTTCAATGAGCACGTCGCGGCGGCGGCGGTAGGTGTCGCGAATCTCGGTGACGCACTCCTGCGGGCCTTCGAGGGCGAGGATGCTCGCGACCTGGATGGGCGTGAAGGTGCCGTAGTCGAAGTAGCTCTTCAAGCGCGCGAGAGCGTTGACCAGCACCGGATTGCCGACCATGAAGCCTACGCGCCAGCCGGGCATGTTGTAACTCTTCGACAAGGTGAAGAACTCGACGGCGACATCTTTGGCTCCGGGAACTTCGAGGACGCTGGGCGGCTTGTAGCCGTCGAAGCCGAGGTCGGCGTAGGCGAGGTCGTGGATGAGATGGAAGCCGTATTGGCGGGCCAACTCGACGAGGCGCGCGAGGAACGGCAGGTCGACGCATTGCGTGGTCGGGTTCGACGGGAAGTTGACGATCAGCGCCTTGGGGCGCGGGACCATGCGCGGGATGAGGTCTTCCAACTGGGCAAGAAACGAATCGCAATCGACGATGGGGACGCTGACCACGTGCGCCCCGGCAATGACCGGCCCGTAGATGTGGATGGGGTAGCTGGGATTGGGTACAAGCACGGTGTCGCGCGAATCGAGGATGGCGAGGCAGAGGTGGGCGATGCCCTCTTTCGATCCGATGGTGACAATGGCCTCGGTGTCGGGGTTGAGGTCGACATCGTAGCGCGACTTGTACCAGTTGCAGATGGCCTTGCGCAGGCGGGGCAGGCCGCGCGAAACGGAGTAGCGGTGGGTGACCGGCTTCTGCGCCGCCTCAATCATCTTGTCGACGATGTGTTTGGGCGTGGCTCCGTCGGGGTTGCCCATGCCGAAGTCGATGATGTCTTCTCCGCGGCGGCGCGCGGTCACCTTCATCTCGCCGGTGATGTTGAAGACATAGGGCGGGAGGCGCTGGATGCGGCTGAATTCTTCCATGATGAAGACAGTTTACAAGGATGAGGGGTCAGGAAAAGTTATCAGTGGTCAGGGATCACAGAAACGGTGAAGTAGTGAAAAAGTGAAAGGACAGAGAGGCCGTGCATTAGAAAACAGCTGGAGTGAGGTGGCCTGGTTCAGTGTGCGGAGGTGCGGGGTGCGGACTGGCGAAGCATGTCGCGGATTTGCAGGATGCCGAGCACGGCGCCGTAGAGGCCGAAGACTCCGAACATCACGGCGATGAAGCTGCCCAGGTCCGATCCGCCGCCAAGATTTTCAGAAAGCACAAAGACGCCGGTCGCGAGGACGATGAGCCACGCGAGCGTCGAGGCCGCCTTGAAGAACAGCGGGCTGGTTTTGCCGGCACGAGCGAGGGATGGGCGGAGGGGCGCCATAGCGGCAGTATAGCTAGATTTTCTGCCGCTTTCGGAGGGGTGCCCAAGTGATTACATGCCCGTGGTAATGACGACGCGGAAGCGGGCTTTGCCGCCCATCATGCGGGCATAGGCATCTTCTGCTTTTTCGAGGGGAAAGGTCTCGATCATCGGCTTGATGCCGGTGAGCGCGCTGAAGTTGAGCGTGTCTTCGGAATCCATGGCGGTGCCGGAGGGCCAGCCAGTGACGGTACGGCGGCCGAGCAGCATGGGGAATGGATTCAGAACGACAGGGCCATCGGGTGCTCCGACGAGGATGAACTTGCCGGCCGGGGCGAGGCCGTCGATAACCCACTCCAGGGCCTTGGCGCTGGTGACGGTGGAGAGGATGAATTGGGCGCCGCCCAGTTTCTGCAGTTCCTTGGCCGGGTCTTGCGTGGTGGAGTCGACGTAGATGTGTGCGCCGAGCTGCTTGGCGAGGGGACCCTTGTCTGCGCCACGGGCGACGGCGACGGTGCGATAACCGCTCTTGGCCGCGTACTGGATGCCGAGGTGGCCCAGGCCTCCGATGCCGAGGATGGCGACGGTATCTCCCGCGCGCGCTCCACTGTTGCGCAGCGCGTTGAAGGTTGTGACACCGGCACAGAGAAGGGGGCCGGCGTCAGCGTCGTTGAGGTCATCCGGGATGACCGCGATGGCATTGGCGGGAGCGATCACGTAATCGGCATAGCCGCCGTCGTAGTGGATTCCGGAGATGGGCTGGTTTTCGCAGAGCATGAAATCACCCTTGCGACACGGCGTGCAGTAGTTGCAATGGCCGCCGTGCCAGCCGAGTCCCACGCGCTGGCCGACTTTGAAGACCGGCACATCGGGGCCGACGGCATCGAGGACGCCGGCAACTTCGTGGCCGGGCACGCGTGGGAATTGGATGCCGGGCCATTGGCCCTCTTTGGTGAGCGAATCGCTGTGACAGACTCCGCACGCCTTCACGCGAATGCGCACATGGCCGGGGCCGGGATCTGGAAATTGCTTCTGGACAAGTTGAAAGGCCCCGCCGGCGGCGGGAACCTGCATGGCGCGGCCCGTAACAGTAGACATAGGTGGTCTTCTCCTGCGGGTTTAGATGGACCTTCAGGCCGTGAGTTGCAGAAGGTTAATGAAAGTTCTACGGGGTGCGGGAAGAGTGAAAAGTTCACTTTTTTGTGCTCGGAGCCTTGACTTGAGAACTATTTTAGATATATCTTTCGATATATCGTAAGATATATCGGAGGAAGCACAATGTTTGAACAATTCAAAGAAATGCGCAGAGAACACAAGGAACACGGGCACGGCGAGGATTGCCGCCACCGTCATCGTCATGGATGGTGGGGCGACCGAGGCGAGCGCTGGGAAGGATTTGGCGGCGGGGGGCGGGAGCGGTTTTTCGACAATGGCCAACTGCGGCTGGTGATCCTGCAGCTGATCGCGGACAAGCCTAGCTACGGATACGAAATCATCAAGGCCATTGAAGAGAGGCTCTCCGGCGGCTACGCACCGAGCCCCGGCGTGATTTACCCGACGCTGACGCTGCTGGAAGAAGAAGGCCTGGCGGAAGTGACGTCGACCGAGGGCAGCAAGAAGCTGTATGGCGCGACCCAGGAAGGACGAGCGTACCTGAAGGCGAACCAGGTGGTGCTGAAGGCGATTTTCGGGCGGATGCACGAAGCGGGCAAGATGTTTGGCCGCGAGCGCTCGCCGCAGATCAAGCGGGCCATCATGAACCTGAAGTTCGCGCTGAAGATGCGCGTGGAACGCGGTAATTTGACGGCGGACCAGGTGAGCAAGATCGCCGAGGCGATTGACGCGGCAGCGCGGACGATTGATGAAGTGTGAGGAAGGCCATGCTGGTGGCGCAGGTGATGGAACACGACAACAAAGCGCCGGAAGAGATTCTCTCGCTGGAAGCGCAGCAGGATCGTTTGCTGACGCTGGTGGGCGAACTGTTGGCGGCGAATCAGCAGTTGCGATTCAAAGTGGCGCAGTTGGAGCGGCAGGCAGCGAGCGCGGAACGCGGCCTCGCGCATGCCGCGGTGTGGGCTGCGCTGCTGCTGCCATGAATTCCGGACTTTATACTGGAAGACGGCATGAGCACGTTTCTTCCAGTCGATGAACAGCTAGATCTCTTACAAAAGGGCGCGGCGGAGATTATTCGCGTGTCCGACTTGCGCGAACGTCTTGAAGAGAGCCGCAAGACAGGCCGCCCGCTGCGCGTCAAGGCGGGATTCGATCCGACGGCGCCGGACTTGCACCTGGGCCACACGGTGCTGATGCGCAAGCTCAGGCACTTTCAGCAGCTGGGGCACACGGTAATTTTTCTGGTTGGCGATTTCACGTCGCTGATCGGCGACCCGACCGGACGCAACGTGACACGCAAGCCGCTGACACGCGAACAGATTGACCTGAACGCGGAAACCTTTAAGCAACAGGTCTTCAAGATTCTCGATGAGGCGGTGACGGAGGTTCGCTACAACTCCGAGTGGCTGGGCAAGCTCGGCTATGAGGGAGTGGTGCGTGTGACATCGCACTTTACGGTGAGCCAGATGCTGGAGCGCGATGAATTTCACAAGCGCTTCCAGGAAGAGCTGCCGATCAGCCTGCACGAGATGCTCTATCCCGTGATGCAGGGCTACGACTCAGTGGCCCTCGAGTGCGATGTGGAGCTGGGCGGGACGGATCAGAAATTCAATTTGCTCTGCGGGCGCGAACTGCAGCGGCACTATGGGCAGAAGCCGCAGATCGTGCTGATGACGCCGATTCTTGAAGGCACAGACGGCACGCAGAAAATGAGCAAGTCTCTCAATAATGCGATCGGCATCAACGAAGCTCCGACGGAAATGTACGGCAAGCTGATGTCGATTTCCGATGAGCTGATGTGGAAGTACTGGGTCTTCCTCACCGACCTCAAGCAGAGCGAAGTGGATGCGCTGCGGATCGACGTTGCGGCAGGCAAAACGCATCCAATGGATGTGAAGAAGCGGCTGGCGCGGACGATTGTGGCGGGGTTTCATGGCGAGGATGCGGCGCACAACGCTGGCGAGAACTGGGCGCGGATGTTTCAGCAGAAGGCGGAGAGCGAAGATCTGGACGAAGCGCACATCGCGTATGGCGATGTTGCGGGCCCGGGCGAAGGCTTGCAGATCCGTTTGCCGAAGCTGCTGGTACTGATGGGCCTCGCGGCCAGCGGTGCGGAAGCGAATCGCAAGATCGCTGAGAAGGCCGTGAAGCTCGATGGGGAGAGTGCTGCAGGCGCCGTCGCAACGATTGACGCATTGCCGGCGAGGATTGTAGTCCGGCTGGGAAAGCGGGCGAAGATCGCGGTGATTGAGTAGGGGTTCGTGCCCACCGAGGTTGCTTGGAAGAGCAGATCCTTCACCCCGCTTACCCCACATTCGCGTTGTGAATACGGGGTCCCAGACACGCGGGTTCGCAGGATGACAAGCGCAGAAGGGAGGGTTCGTGCTCTCCCACGTCTCAAAGCCGAGACCCTTCGGCTTTGCTCAGGAGAGCTTTCGGGCGCCCAGGGTCCTGCGGAGGAACGGGACTTTGAATTCGCGCTGATTCCTCCTTATAGCTCTGTGTCCATATCGGGTTCGGTCCAGAGCAGGATGGCCTGGGGCAGGGTGATGTAAAGCAAGAAAGCCGACACGGCCAGAACATTCGGTTGCGCGAGAATCCCACGCAAGGCGAGGGGAAGGGGCGGCGCAATCGGATTAGGTACGCTGAAAGAGCGGAGCCAGAGCTCTCCCATTACGACGAACGAGAAGAATTGATAGGCCCTGAAGTGGGCGTGATCACGGCGATGCGTTTCGCGTTCGTCGGCCCGGGCGTGCATGTCTCCGGCTACCCACGTGAAGATGATCCAGAGCACGACGAACAGGAACAAGCCGCCCGAGACGACCCATTGGCCGGTGGGATTTTTTGCGCTGACGGAGAATCCGGCGAGGACTGACATCGCCAGCACGGCGTAAAAGAATGCGACAAACCAGCGGCGCTTTGCACGGGATTCGAAGCGGAGGCGAAGGTTCCCTACGGAATATTCGGTGTTCATGAGAAGTCCTCCATGTCGGGTTCGGTCCAGAGAAGGATGGCCTGGGGAAGGGTGTAGTAGAGGATGCCGGACGCCGCGAGCAGCCAAACCGGCAACTGGTAGAGAACGACGCGAACCTCAGGATTCCATGTGGATGGCATCGGATTGATCCTGAACCCTGTGGCCAACAGCGCAGGAATGAGCGTGAGATCCCACCACCAATAGGCGAGAAAATAGGCGCGATCGCGCCGAATCAACTCGCGCTCATCGCCGCTGTCGACGGGCGGAATCAGCCCATCCTCGTAGTTTCTTCCGCCAAGAAATCGGGCAGCGCGCAAGAAAGCGAACGCCAGCAATAAACCCCAAGGCAGTTTTCCAAGAAAAGACGACGCTGCGATCACAAGCATCGCGAACCCGCTGTCAAGCAGAACCACCAGCAAGCGGCGGCGGCTCTGCGAGGCGACATTGATACGTTTCCCAAGAAGAACCAGATTTGTTTTCATTTGGAGTCCGTTGTTTCGAGTTCCACGGTCTGCGCGAGCTTCGAAGAACTCGTTCCATACACCTGCTCGCTGAGCGGTTTGAAAGGACGCGTCGAGAAGACCGCATCGATCGGCAAGTCGAAGAATTCTGCGATCTGAAAGGCCAGTTTGAGGCTGGGACCATAAGCACCGCGCTCGAGGAAGCCGATGGTCTGGTAATTCACTCCCACCGCTTCTGCCAGCGTCTGCCGGCTGATACCGCGTTCGGCGCGCAGCACGGCGATGCGGTTGTAAAGACCGCTTTCCCCTGGCTCTTTTTGATTTTTTTCGTTCATTTATGGAATTTATTGTTATGTATACACAACAATATGTCAAGAAGAAAAACAGGAAGCCGCCGAACGGTCTGGGCAAGTTGTAGGATTCGAGCCGGAGGATCTTTCGTGGACCGAAGGAGTTTTGTATGGAAGGCGGGCTCTGTCGCTGCCGTGTCGGCGATCGGGCTCCGTGCGCCTGCCGCCGTGCCGGATGTTCCAGTTGAGTTGACGGTGCACGACGATCCGACTGGGATAGAGATTCCGCAGAACTTTACGGGCTTGAGTTACGAACTGGCGCAACTCAGCGATCCCACCTTCTTTTCGGAATCAAATCATGGCCTGGTGGCTTACTTTCGCCTGCTCAGTGCGAATGGCATTCTGCGGTTAGGCGGCAACACGAGCGAGTTTTGCTGGCTCCGAGCCAACGCTTCGACGCCTGAGCCGAAGCTGCATGTTCCGCCAGGAAATCCGGACGCCAACTGGATGCCGCATCGCTTGTTTGCAATCGAGCCGGTTGCAATCGACGCGCTCGCAGGGTTTTTGCGCGCCACCGGATGGCGCTTGATCTACGGTGTGAACTTCGGCAACAGCACGCCCCAGCGGGCGGCCGAAGAAGCGGCCTCCGTTGCAGAGAAGATCGGTGACGGACTGGAGTTCTTCCAGATCGGCAACGAGCCGGACCTCTACATCAAGGCGAGCAATGGCACGCGGCCGCCGGGATGGAGCTTTGCGGACTATGTGCGGGAGTGGGCGGGCTTTGCCGAGGCGATTGCTGCGCGGGTCCCGGCGGCGCGATTCGGCGGGCCGGATGTGGCGGCCTCGTCGGACTGGGTGACGCGTTTCAGCGCCGAGGTGCCGGCGAGAATCGCGCCGAAACTTATTGCGCTCACAGGACACTACTATGCGGAGGGGCCACCGGATGATCCGCGCGTGACCATCGAGCGGCTACTCAAAGGGAATCCCAAGATCGCGGCCGATACGCGCGCGATTATGGCCGCCGCGCGCGCAACTCATCGGATCTATCGCATGAGTGAAGGCAACTCGTGCTATCGCGGAGGCAAGCCCGGGATGAGCGATGCCTTCGCAGCGTCGCTTTGGGCGGGCGACTACATGCTTGAGTTGGCAAGCCTGGGTTGCGCCGGCGTAAATCTGCATGGCGGGCGGAGTGAATTCCTCACCGCGGGGCTGGGCGGGCACACGCCAGGGATGGAAGTGGCAAAGACGCCGCAGGCCGTACACAGCGGCTTCTATAGTCCGATCCAGAGTGAACCGGGCAAACAGGTGAAAGCCATGCCGGTGTTTTACGGGATAATGCTGGCGAACCAGTTCGCCGGATGCAGGCTGATGCGGACCGAATGCGATTTCCAAAGTGTGAATGCGAAGGTCTATGCCGGACGGAGCGGAGACGAAGTAAGGGTCGCGGTGTTGAATAAGGATGCAACCATGCCTCTGGCACTGACACTGCGCGGAGACTTCCGCACGAGGTCAGGACGTCTGTGGCGCTTGCAGGCGCCAAGTCTCGATGCGACTGAAGGAGTAAGCCTGGCGGGCGCGGAGATTGGCGCGCATGCGCGTTGGACTCCTCAATCTGAAACCGTCGAAGCCGAAAATGGAGCGCTGCCTCTGCGAGTCCCGCCGGCGAGTGCGGCGCTGCTGTTTCTGCGGCAGGGTTGAGCTTCGCCTACGCCTGAAAATCGAGTTCGACGGGGTCGATCAGAGGGACGAGCCACTTGAGCAGTGCCTGGTGCATGGGATGGACGGTGTAGGCGTCGGCTGCCGCTTTGTCAGTGAACGTCATCAGGCCGCAGAAGGTGTAGCCCTGCCCGCGCGGCGAGAGATTGGGGCCGACATGAACATCGATCAGGCCGAGGACGTGGTCGCGAAAGGCCGCGATATCGTGCGCGGCGCGTGCCTTGTCGGCGTCGGTTGCTTGCGGCTTCCAGCGAAATCCGAAAATGTGAATGAACATGGCTCCTCCGGGCAAGGGACAGGGTTCAGGGATCAGCGGTCAGTGGACATTGAGTTGGAAGTTATTGCGACAGTGCGAATTTTCGGCCGGATTCGAGCAGCTTCGCGACTGCTTCTTTTGATGTGGACTCGGTGTAGATGCGCATCAGCGGCTCGGTGCCGCTGGCGCGCAGAAGGATCCATGTTTCGGCTGCGTTGGGTTTGGTCTTCGCTTCAGGGTTGTCGAGGTAGAACTTCACGCCATCGAGGTTTTCCTGGCGCAGAATAGGCATTCCAGCAAGGATGGTGTCGCCGATGGGGCGTGATTTCGCGCGGGCGATCGCTCGATTCTTCACTTCGTCGGGAATGTGGAGGTCGATGCGGCCATATTGGTGCTCGCCGTACTCGGCCTGCAGGTCGGCGACGAGCTGGCCCAGCGTCTTCCCTTCCTGCGCCATCACGTTGGCGAGAAGGAGCGCGTTGAGCAGGCCATCACGCTCCGGCAGGTGGCGCTGGAAACCGATGCCGCCGGATTCCTCGCCGCCCATTACGATTTCGCGCTCGAGCATGTAATCGCAGACAAACTTGAACCCGATGCCGTGCTCGATGAGTTCGCGCCCATATTTCTTGCAGATGCGATCAAGCATCTTGGTTGTGTTGAAGGCGCGCGTCACGGCGCCGGGCCAGCCTTTGCGACGCAGCACCCAGCTCAGCAGCACGGAGAAAATCTTGTGAGGATCGACGAAGTTGCCGTTCTCGTCCGTGGCCCCGATGCGGTCGGCATCACCGTCGGTGCAGAGCCCGGCCTGGCAATGGTGTTCGACTGTCGCTTCGCCGAGCGCGCGTATGTGCGGCTCGATGGGCTCAGGATTGATGCGGGGAAAGAGTGGATTCACGTTGCCGCGGATCTGTACATGATCCACGCCGATGCGGGTGAAGATGTCGGAAATGATCCTGCCGCCCGCGCCGTACATGGAGTCGATGCAGAACTTCATGCCTGATTTCGCGATCAGGTCCAGGTCCGCAAAAGTCTCGATGGCCTGGAGATACGGAGGAAGGAAATCCAGTTCGGTGATGGACGCGGCTTGGGCGGGACGCGGCACCGGCTCGCCGAGATAGGTTTCGATGGCCGCAATGATGGAGGGCTTGCCCGAACCGCCGTACCAGGCTTTGTACTTCACACCGTTCCACTGCGCGGGGTTATGCGAGGAAGTAATCATGATGCCGCCGGCAGCGCCGCGCTCGCGCACGCCATAACTCAATGCGGGTGTGGGCGTGATGTCATTTGCGAGAGCAACCGGGATGCCTGTGGACGCGACAACTTCTGCGCATGCGCGGGCAAAGGCTTTCGAGCCGAAGCGGGTGTCATAGCCGATGCAGAGGCCGCGTGCGGGGTCCTCATGCGCTGAACCAATCTGGGCATGCACATACGCGGCGACGGCTTCGGCGGCGGTGCGGACATTGGCAAAGGTGAAATCGTCGGCAATGACACCGCGCCAGCCATCGGTGCCAAATTTAATTTGTGGATGGGGCATCGTGAAGTGAACCGTTCTCCTTCAAAGAGTCTAACGAATCGGGCACGAATGTTTGTACTGCACCGCCAGGCAATGTAGTTCCATGCCCAGACTGCACCGAATCCGCTCGGATCAATGGGAGCATTTTGATTGCTCACGTCTTTCGTCGCTTTGGCAGCTTCTTGCGCGGCGGCACATAGTGGAAGCGGATGAGATAAATGTTGTCACCGCTGCCGTGCTTTGCCACTTTGAGCAGATCGAGCACGCCGGCAAAGCCTGATTCACGGGCTAACTCCGGGGTGATGTCGGGAAAACCGATGGTTGTAATGGATTCGACTTCAATTTCCCCTTGGTCCATGGGATAGAGGCCGCCGACGCGCACGTGAAGGCGTTTCCAGATGCGGACCGTGACGGTGATTTTTCCCTGGCGCACGCCTTCGCGGAGACGTTTGGTGAAGACCATGACGGTATCTTAGTGGGTTATCTCTGAAATTCGTTGCATCCACAGGATGCCCCAAAAGCAGATCCTTCGTTCCGCTTACCCCACGCGTTGCGCGGGATCCCAGACGTGCTCCGCTCAGGACGACACCGTCTTCATTGATGGAACTTCGGAAACACTGAACTAGGCAGACTTCAGATCAGTTCGCTGCGGCCGGTCAGGCTGAGTTCCTTGACGATCTTGCCGACGTCCTGCGAGTGGTCGCGGTGGGCGATCAGCAGCGCATCTTCGGTGTCGACAATGACAAGGTTTTCAACACCAACCAGGGCGACAAATTTCTTGGGGCAATAGATGTAATTGTTCCCTGCCTCGATGGCGAGATGGCCTTCGGTTTCAGCCACGTTGCCATCGCCATCGCCGCGCAGGCGTGCTTCCAGTTGGTATTCATAAAGCGATGCCCAGGAGCCAAGGTCGTTCCAGCTGAATTCCGCGGGCAGGCAGTAAAGGCGCGAGAGATGTTCGCCCTTGGCGGAGCGCGGCTCAAGCACCGCGTAGTCCACGGAAATGTTCTCGCACTTGGGATAAAGGTTGTGGAAGACCTCTTCGAACTCAGGGGTGCCGTAGGCAGCCGCAATCGACTCGAGCAGCGGCGCGGTTTCCGGAAGGTGTTCGCGCACGGCATTGGCCAGGGTGCGTGCGGACCATAGAAACATGCCGGAGTTCCAAAAGTAGTTGCCTGCGGCGACGAAATCTTCGGCCCGGTGCAGGTTGGGCTTTTCAGTGAAGCGGCGCACATGCAACGCTGGACCGTCGGTATCGTCCCCGGTCTCGATGTAGCCGTAACCGGTCTCGGGACGGGTGGGCTCGATGCCCAGCACCACGATGTTCTCGTCGCCGGCGGCCAGTGCGATTCCCTTGTGGAGCGCCTTGAGAAAGCGCGGCTCGTCGGCGATCACATGGTCGGAGGGAAAGACGCCAAGTACGGCATTGGGATTCTGGCGCTCAATGAGAAACGCGGCCAGGCCGCAAGCCGGGGCGGTATTGCGTGCGCACGGCTCCTCGATGATTTGCTTTTTGGGTACGCCGGAAAGCTGATCGGCAATCTCCTGCGCCAGATACTCGTTGGTGATAACCCATGTCTTTTCCGCCTTGGCCAACGGCTTCAGGCGCTCGACAGTCTGCTGAATCATGGAGCGCTCGCCATCGAGGGCGAGCACCTGCTTGGCATGGGCACGGCGGGAGCGCGGCCAGAAGCGGGTACCGCTGCCGCCAGCGAGAATCACGGGACGAAAATCGATCGAGCTCGGCATGGAAAACCCATCGTACTCGACCGAAGGCAGGTTTGCCCAGTCCCGGCGGGGTTTTGACGAAGCAACAGTGAGCCACGTCACCGAGCGAAAGCCCGGGATGCTGGAGGTTAGCGCTTCGGCGCAGTGCGGCGCGTGTTGCTATGCGAGACGAGCGAGGAAGTCGCCCATGCGGCGCGTTCCCTCATCGATGTTCTCTCTGGTCACCGGGTAGGAGAGGCGGATATGTTCCTGAGTGCCGAAGGCTTCGCCGGGGACGGTCACGACATGGCCCTCGTGCAGAAGGCGCGTGGCCAGCTCCGTTGCCGTGTGAACCCCGCCCTTGCCGAGAAAGGCGGAGATGTTCGGGTAGACGTAAAACGCTCCTTCGGGCTTGGTGCAGGTGACGCCCGGGATCTCAGCCAGTTTTTTGAGCATGTAGTCGCGCAGCTCGATGAATTCAGCGCGGAATTGGGCGACGCAGTCCTGCGGACCGGACAGGGCGGCAACGGCAGCCTTCTGCACAAAGCTGGTGGCGTTCGAAGTCTGTTGCGATTGCAGTTTGCTGAGGTTGGCGACCACCGGCTTGGGCGCGAGCGCGTAGCCGGCGCGCCATCCGGTCATGGAATACGTCTTGGAAAGCGAGCCGAGGACGACGATGTGCTGCTTGGCCCAGGTGAAGGAACCGCCCGAGACGGGCTTGCCTGCATAGTTGAGATACACATAGCACTCGTCGAGCAGCAGGTAGATGCCGCGATCGTGGGCGAGATGGACGATGCGCTCGAGGTCCTCCGCGGAGACGACGGAGCCGGCAGGATTCGAAGGCGAATTAAGAATAATGGCCTTGGTGCGCGGCGTGATGGCGGCCTCGATAGCGTCGGCGGTAATGCGGAAATTCTCGGCCTCGCTGGTTTGGAGGAAAACAACCTTGCCGCCGGCGTATTGAATGATGTCTTTGAAGCTGACCCAGTAGGGAACGGGCAGAATGACTTCGTCGCCGTGGTCGACGAGGACCTGGATGGTGTTGAAGAGCGCGTGTTTACCGCCGGTAGTAAAAATGGCTTCGTCGATCGCGTAGTCGGAGCCAAAATCGCAGGCGTGGCGCTCGACAATGGCCTTGCGCACGTCGGGAATGCCGGGCACCACGGTATAACGGGTGAAATTGGCCTCGATGGCGACGATGGCGGCGTCTTTGATGTGGCGCGGCGTGGGGAAATGAGGCTCGCCTGCGCCAAAGTCGACCAGGCTGACGCCCTGGGCGCGGAGTTTGGCGGCCTCGGCAGCAACGGCCATGGTGGCAGAAACTTCAATGCGGCCGATGCGATCGGCGAATGTCTTGGCGGGGGCAGCGACGGTCATAATGCTTCTATCTTTACAGATTTTGTGGTTTGCATCCAATGCCCGCGTAAACATTGGCCGATGGATGGCCGTGCGGCGACAGCCGCCCGGGGTATCTGCGGCGCTCTATGGTGAGTGTACGGATCCAATCCTCGTTGGATTCAGATACTCTGCCGAGGCCGGGATACGAGTGCCGTGTTGAGGAAAAATTGCTGAGAAGTAAGACGCCATCCAACCGGACCCCAGACTGCAAGCGAAGACTAGATAGAAAATTCTGCATCATCAGACATCTCGCCTTTTTGTAACTTACATTGTGAAGTAGTAAACAGCGCGGCTTCGATTCTGCTCTGTGTTGCCACGATTGTTTAGCGGGCCTCTCCTCGCAGGTTCCTGTTCGTTGAGCGGACCTCGAGAGTCGTAACTGCGGGGTTATTACTTTGATGGGATTGTACGGTTTCACATTCTCCGTATAGTTGCACTCGTTACTTTGCACAAGCGCGCGCGAGATTCAGATTTAGCGCACCACACTTGATTTACTGGAGTTTTATTTTCCCGTTGTCTGCTGTTCGACCCGGACGACACTTGGGAAAGTTTTGCCTGTGTTCCTGGTGGAGCGATCTATATGGACCCCTCTAACTTGAAGACTGTCAGCTCCGCCGTGAGTTCAAGCGGTGGCGAAGCTTCGAGCAAGAAAAGAAACTCTCCATCGCACAAAGACCGGGACGTTGTCGCTTCCATACAAGCATTACGCGCCGTTGCCGTCGTCTTCGTGGTTCTGAACCACTTTTTCGCCGGCCACCTTCCAGGCGGCTATATCGGCGTTGATATCTTTTTCGTAGTTTCCGGATTCCTGATCAGTTCGCATCTTTTAAAGGAACTAAAAAGCGGAAATTTAGATTTCAGCCGGTTCTATCTGCGCCGAGCGCGCCGATTATTACCCGCTTCCCTTCTCGTGCTGGCGTTGACAGCCCAAGGCTCCTATCTGCTGTTGCCCTTCGCTTGGCAAGCGGCCAATTTGAAAGACGCCGCTGCCGCCGCGGTTTATGGCGTGAACTGGTGGCTGGCCGCGAATTCCGTCAACTACTTCGCCGACTCTGGCGTGGTTTCACCCGTCAATCACTACTGGTCGTTGTCGGCAGAGGAGCAGTTTTATCTCGTTTGGCCGGCACTCCTGTATTTCTCTCTTCGCGCCGCGATGTCCCGAACCCGGCGCACTGCCGAAAGCCTGATCCCCGTTGTCATTGGAGTTCTGATGGCGACGATCCTGGTGCTTTCGCTGACCTCTGC
The DNA here is from genome assembly GCA_963798035.1 of uncultured Acidobacteriaceae bacterium. GTDB lineage: Bacteria > Acidobacteriota > Terriglobia > Terriglobales > Acidobacteriaceae > Telmatobacter. The sequence continues at coordinate 333,711 of CAWCRW010000005.1, forward strand.
GATCCTGGCGATCCATCACAATCGATCGGCCGCCTATTTTCTAACCTATGCCCGCGCCTGGGAATTCGCCGCCGGCGGCCTTGCAGCTCTGACGCTCGGCAACATGAAAAACCGGTTGCAAGCGGGTTGGATCAAGCCGCTCTTCGGTGCTGCCTGGTTGACGCTCCTCGCTTCGAGCTGGTTTCTCAGGCCAGAGTCAGGAGTTCCCGGTCTGGCAGCGATGCCCGCGGTGCTCGCCACAGTGATCGTTCTCGTCATCGGAGACAACCACGCCTCGCCTCTGGCCCGCAAAGTCATAGCTCTTTCCGCTGTTCAGTGGCTCGGGGATATCTCCTATTCCCTGTATCTCTGGCATTGGCCGCTTTTCATACTCACGACATTCGCCCTGGGCGTGGTGAAGCTGAGCCTTGCCCAGCGGATTGTCCTGCTGGTCCTTTCGCTCATACTCTCTACCATCACCAAGCGATATGTCGAGGACCGCTTCCGTTCTGCACAGTCACAGAAGCAGGGGGTGCGATCGTTTCGCAACGCGCCGGCCCTCGCGCTGTATCTGCTGATGTCGGTGGGTCTGGCAAGCTGCGCCTTTCTCGGGGCTCGGCGCGTGGAAGCCAAAACGATTAAGGTCGCGAATCACCTTTACAGCCTCTCACTGAATCCCGGCCCCTGCTTTGGCGCGCGCGCAACCGAGCCGGGAGCTAGCTGTCCGAATTCTCATCTTTTCAGCGACCGAGATTTCGCCCTGGGAAACTGGCAGGCAGTCATTTATTTACCCAATGGACACAATTGTCAGAATCTGCTTGGCGATTCCACTCTTGCTCCTTGCGAGTTCGGCGCGGCGGAGAACGCGACCAGGGAACACATCGCTCTTTTGGGTGATTCTCACGCAGGTGTCTGGGAAAGGGCCTTGGCTACGTTCGTAGTGCCGCACGGCATACGCGTTAGAAACTTCATCGCGTCGTCTTGTGCCATCTCGGATGACGACCGATCGATGGAATCCTATTTGCTTCCAGAGTATCGCGACAGTTGCCTAAAATGGCGGCGGATGGCGATACCGGCGATCGTCGCCGACAAACAGATCGTTATGGTCATCCTCTCGTACCATGCGTACATTCAGAAAATTCTCAGGGAAACAGGCGAGTGGGGCGAAGATGATGGTCGAGGCGTCGCCGCTGTCCTCAAGCGTTTTCGTGCGGCCGGAAAGAGGGTGGTCGTCATCGACGACATTCCTCGCCTGCCATTCGAGCTACCCGAATGCCTGGCTCGAGCACGAACCAACAACGATCCATGCACGGTCGACGAAGCGCAAATTCCGGCGGGTACGCCGCTTGGGCGTGCCGTGGCGCTTATGCCTCCTGGAGAGATCGATTATGTGAATTTCAAAGATGTGTTCTGCGATGGCACGGTCTGTCACACGGTAATCGGAGGTATCCCTGCCTATTTTGACGACAATCACATTTCCCCTGCATTCGCCGCCACGCTTGCGCCTCGCCTCGAAAAATTGATCATCACTGCGGACCAGCATTAACGATCCAGGATACCGGCCGGATCATGGCGCGTGAGCGACGTCTGGTTGAGCTGAGCTCGCTAACCATGTGTTCCCGCTCAGACAGAGATTGCCCAAGGATTCGAGAATTAGCTCAGGGAAGCGCGCCCTTCTTCTGCTTCGGTCTCCCCAAGGTTCCAACGCGCAATCGCGCCGAGCAAGGCCATTTCCCGCTGCGGCTCGACTCTCTTCGCTTCCCCGTAGATCTCGACGACAACGTGACCGGGGTCGTTGCTTTCGACGATCCCTGCACCGTAAATCGTTCCATTCAGAACCCAGAAGCTGCGCTTGGGACCCTGCAGGCCCAAGGACTGCGCCAGCCAGCCGACATTTCCATCGGCATCCACACACTGACGCCCCTCGAAAATGTAGTTTTCGGTTACCAGGATGGGATTGCTGGTTGTTGTGAAATTGCTTTCGGCCTCCGCCATTGGCTCTCCCCTTTCAACATTGCGATCGATACTTCGGGGGGAGTCCCGAAGGGCGGGGATGGTCACCTGCCCAGGAGGTGGAGAGAGTATACACCGGAGCGGGGTGCAGTATGCCAGGGTTCTCTTTGAAGCGCAGGACCGATTGGCAAGTGCGTGGCACTGCCTCCCGTGATTGGCGGGAATTCCCTGGTTCAGGCGTTGTGGATGCGACTGCGCAGGCGCTTGAGCACGTTGGGCGGGACGAGGCCGGTGACATCGCCGCCGAAGCCGAAGACCTCTTTGACCATGCGCGAGCTGACGAAGGAGTAGCGGCCTGCGGGCTGTAGAAAGACGGTTTCGATTTCGGGCGCGAGACGGCGATTCATCAGGGCCATCTGGAATTCGTGTTCGTAGTCGGAGATGGCGCGGATGCCGCGCAGCACGGCGGTGGCATCGAGACGCCGCGCAAATTCGACCATGAGCCCGTCGAATGTGGCCACCGAAACATTGCCAATGGCGCTGGTGGATTCGCGCAGCATCTCCACGCGTTCTTCGAGGGTAAAGAGCGGATTTTTGACCGGGTTTTTGAGAATGGCGACGGTCAGGTGTTCAAACAATTTGGCGCCGCGCTGGATGAGGTCAACGTGCCCGTTGGTCGGCGGGTCAAAGGTGCCGGGATAAAGGGCTTTCACACTCATTGGATCGGCTCACAGCGATTCTACGGCATGGCCGCGGCAAGGGGTCCGGAGTCAGAGAACAGGGGTCGGGACTCAGGGCTCAGCGGGACTGCGATGGGTGGAGGTCAGGAAACAAATTAGCTGGTTTGGAGGGCTTCTTCGCTGTTCCGCTGGGCAGCGCGCGAGGCAAGGTAGAGGGAAACAACCGTAATGTCGTCCGTCTGGCCGAAGCGCTGTGCAGTTTGCGCGATGTAGCGCGCCGGCTCGTTGCTCACCTGCTGGGTGCGCTCAAAGCCAAACAGCTCTCCTTCGTGGTTGGTCGCTTCGACAACGCCATCCGAAAGAAACACGAGGCGGTCGCCGCGGCTGAGCTGGAAGGTGGTCTGCTCGTAGTGGCTGTCGGCAATGACGCCGAGGGGCAGACCGGGCGGCAGAGGAAGTTCGCGGCCGTCGCGATAGGGGCTTAGATGGCCGGCATTGGCAATGGTGAGGTTGCCGTCGGGATAGACGCGCGCGCAGAGGCAGGTGGCGAAGCATGGCGCGGAGTCGAGGCCCGGCACGGCGCCGGGGGTTGAAACTGCTCCGAGCAAAACATGGTTCAGATGATCGAGCACCGTGGCCGGATCGTGGGAGAGCTCGTTGCGCAGCGCGCCCACCAGGGTGCTCGAATTCATCGCTGCCTGCAGGCCTTTACCGCTGACGTCGCCGACCACAATGAGCAGCGAATCGTCTTTCAACGGCAGCACCTGGAAGAAGTCGCCGCCCACTCCATTGACGGGCAGGTAGGCGCTTTCGAGCATGAAGTTGCGATTCGACGGAAGCTGGGTGGGAATGAGCAGCGCCTGCACGCTGCGCGCAGCCGCGATTTCAGCGGAAGAGCGTTGTTCTTCCTGGCTGACGCCGATGAAACGGTAGAGTATGACCGCGACGAGACTGCCGAGGAAGACGGTGTAGGAGACCGTCCCGGTGCCGAACTCAATGGGACCGAGATGGAAGCGGTGAGAGGCGAACTGTTCCGGAAGGATGTGGAGTTTTGCGAAATAGTCGACGATGGTGTCGGCAGAATCGGCCGTTGCGGCGAGGAAGAACGGCCCCAGCATGATGCCGGCCTCGCCTTGCCCGCGGCGCCAGGCATGGAAAAGCAGGAAACAGACGAGACCGCAGAACGTGACTTCGGCCGTAACCGAGAGAACGTCGGTGAGTTCCGGGAATGGCAGCATCGAGATCAGGGGCACAAGCAGAACCCCGATCTGCACACCGCGCACGACCCTGCGGTAGTGGTTGCCGGTAAAGCGAAGGACGAATTCGAGCGTCACCGCGATGAATATGCGGCCCATCCACATGGTGAAGAAGCGGTAGACCGGAAGCGGCATCCATGCGAGACCGAAAGCGACGTCGGCGAAGCCACCAGCGGCGACGGACAGGCACAGCAAGGTGAGCCACAAATATTCGGAGTGATGCCGCTGCGCAAGATACAGGGCCAACCCCAGCACGGCCACGCAGAAAAAGAGAAACGTGACGAGGATGCCGGCCGTCACGTGCTCGTTCCACTGGCGGCCCGTCGCCATCGAGAGGCGATCGGCGATGTCGGTGGGCGCGCCAATCTCGACTTTGACCAGGAGGCCGCGGCCGATGGTGACCCCTGAACCGGCCCAGGTACGAATTGCGAGAACTCTTGCTCCGTTTGCATCGGGAGCCGACAGGTGCGCGGCGAATGCCGGGGACTGGTACATTGCGGGATCATCCGTCATGCCGCGCGTGCTGCCGGCCACGACGCCGTTCACGAAGATGGCAAGCTGGCCCACAGAATCGCCGGAGACGAGCACGTCGAGCGGGGTGTTGGAAGAGAAATCTCTGAAGGCCGAGAGCTGCTGAGGCGTGAGCCGCAGACGGTACCAGGCAAATCCCGAGTAGGTGGAGAAGCCTTGCGCCGAGAGAGACTGGCTGAGCACCACGGTCGGCCAGCTTGAGTCGTCAAAGCCGGGCTCGGCCCAGCGGAGATCGTCGCCAACCTGAAAACGCCAGGGCCCGTCGAGGGTCAGTACTGCGTGGAACGAAGAGGCGTTCGGGGCTCCGCCCGTGCTCAGCGTATCGGGGGAACTGGAGAAGCTCTGCGCGCAGAGAGGTAAAACGGCGACGCAGAAGAACGCAAGCCAGCGGACGACCAACTGCGGAAACACCCTTGCTGCGTCTCGTCCGATGGTCTTCATGCGCATTTTCAGTCTAGTGCAGGAAGTGGGTCAGAACACCCCGCCCGAGCAATTGGCCGCAGGAGCAATAAGCTCTCAACCTTTCCGCAAAAGGATCTACGCACAAAGCTGTCTCGCGGTTCTTACCCCTTGCGGACGCGCACCGCTTCCTTGGCTTCGGCGGGGCCAGCGACCGGAACTTCGGGAACTTCGGCATTGGCCGGCTGTCCGATACCGAGGCGCTTGCGCACCTCTGCATCCATCCTGGCGAAGATGTCCTTATTCTCCTTGAGGAAGCTCCGTGTATTCTCGCGGCCCTGGCCGATACGTTCACCGGCGTAGCTGTACCATGCGCCCGACTTCTCCACGATGTTGTGGGTCACGCCCAGGTCGAGCACATCGCCCTCGCGGCTGATGCCTTCGCCGTAGAGAATGTCGAACTCCGCTTCGCGGAACGGCGCGGCGACCTTATTCTTGACGATCTTGACCTTGGTACGCGAACCGACGACAGTATCGCCTTCCTTGACCGCTGCGATTCGGCGGATGTCGACGCGAACGGACGAGTAGAACTTGAGGGCGCGGCCACCGGTGGTGGTCTCAGGGTTTCCGAACATCACCCCGATCTTTTCGCGGATCTGATTGATGAAGATGAGCGCGGTGCGGGACTTGGAGACCGTACCGGTGAGCTTGCGCAGGGCTTGCGACATGAGGCGGGCCTGAAGGCCCATGTGGGACTCGCCCATTTCGCCATCGAGCTCGGCCTTGGGTACGAGGGCAGCGACCGAATCGACCACCAGGACGTCAATGGCACCCGAGCGGACCAGGGCCTCCGTGATTTCAAGCGCCTGCTCTCCGGAGTCAGGCTGCGAAACGAGCAGGTTGTCGATATCCACGCCGAGCTTGCGTGCGTAGGCGGGGTCGAGAGCGTGCTCGGCATCGACAAAAGCCGCCAGGCCACCCATACGTTGCGCCTCGGCAATCACCTGGAGAGTAATGGTGGTTTTACCGGACGATTCCGGTCCAAATACCTCGGTCACGCGGCCCCTGGGCAGGCCACCCACGCCCAAAGCTGCGTCGAAGCTGATGGATCCAGTGGAGATAACGGCGATCGGCAGCAGGGCCTCTTTGGAGCCGAGGCGGACAATCGACCCCTTGCCAAACTGCTTTTCGATCTGTGAAAGGGCTAGTTCTACAGCTTTTGCGCGTTCGTCGACAACTGCCATGGCGGATGCTCCTCAAAGAATTGCTCGCCAGGCGCGACCCTTGGTTGTGGAGAGAAAACACGCGGCGGCTTCAATAGATTCGAGGGGATTGTAGCAGGATGGGACAGCGGAAAAACAGGGAAAAAGCGAAGAAAAAGAGAAAATGATAAACAGGTGTAGTCGCTGTCACACCATGCGTAGCGGAAACCCTGTCGGCAACCTTTGACGGCTCTGCACAGTCTCCTTATCGAGAGGAACACTATGCATTTGATTTCGCGCTGCAACCAAGGAAAGTCTGCAGCCTTGGCGATCCTATTTGGAACTGGGCTGGGATGCCTGTCCAGCCTTGCAAGTGCGCAGGAGCAAAAACCTGCAGTGCAACCGCGGCCGGTGCAGGCGGCGCCGAGCGACACATCCGCTGCCGGCAACCAGATCACAATCCATGTCGCGGTGACGGACAAACTAGGTCACCACGTGGACGGCTTGCAGGCGAGCGATTTCACCGTTCTCGACAACAAGGATCCGCAAAAGCTGATCAGTTTCCGCGCCAGCAGCGACAGGACCGCGCCGGCTGAACCTGTCCATGTCTTCATTGTGCTGGACATGATCAACACCGACTTCAGCGAGGTTGCGTGGGAGCGGCAACAGTTGGACGAGTTTCTGAAACAGGACAACGGCAAGCTGGCCAATCCAACTTCCGTTGCGTTCCTCGCCGACGGCGGCGCGCAGATGCAAAAGCAGGCGACCCTGGACGGCAATGCTTTGCTGGCTGCGTTCGACAAGTCGCAAACTACTTTGCGCACCATTACCCGGGGCTCCGGTTTCTACGGAGCCGCGGAACGATTGGAGATGTCGCTGGGCCAGCTGAGCCAGCTTGCTGCGATCGGAGCCTCGCTGCCTGGCAGGAAGCTGTTCCTGGTGATCAGCGGGGGTTGGCCGATGCTGCCGCGCGCGGGCGAACAGGAGGACGAGAAACAGGGCAACTGGGTTTTCAACTCGATCGTGCAACTGACGAATGGATTGCGTGAATCGCAAATCACGCTCTTTTGCCTCGATCCCTTCGATTTGGGACGGAGCAATCCTTTTTATTACCAGGGCTATCTGAAGGGTGTTGCACTCGCCAAGCAGGCGCAGTATCCCAACCTGGCGTTGCAGGTTCTGGCGGAGCACTCCGGCGGAGAGGTGCTGATCAAAGGGAAGGACATCACCGGAGATTTGAAACTTGCAGTACGGGATGCGAATGCGGGATATGATCTGACCTTCGCGGCAGCTCCTGGCGATCGACCGAACGAGTATCACGCGCTGCAGGTCCAGGTGGACAAGCCCGATGTGAAGACGCGCACCGTGTCCGGCTACTATGCGCGGCCACAGCCCGTAGGCGTGAAGCATTGAGTGAGGCGCAGTTCGGATGGTGCTTTCCGGATACCTGGTCGCGTAAGCCGTGAGCCGCTCGACTAGGCGGCGTAGGTGCCGATACGGGTTTCGCGGCTGGTGAGGTCGTCGCAGGCGCGATCGAGGGTCTCGTATTCGGCATCGTGATCGCGGCGGAAGGCGCGGTAGGCTTCTTCGCTTGTCCATCGATCGATGGTCAGATACTTCCCCGTAACGTACGCATCGCGCAAAAGCTCAGTGCCCTTGTAGTGGGAGGAGAGGCGGAAAAGCTGCGCCCACGAGCCATCGGGGCAATAGGCAGCTTCAAATGCGGCAATCTTTTCCTCGGCAACTTCAAACTGCCAGACAACGACAAACATGCGCGGCCTCGGTGAATGAAGTTCTATGGTAGCGCAGGGGGATGGCCCGACCGGGGATGCCCTGTTCGATCAAAAAAGGCAATCCCGCATCATCTCTCGATTCCGCGCGCCAGCACTTCGGCGAAGTGGAGAGCGCGCCGCTGGCCGAGTTGCGCAATCTGTTCGCGGCAACTGAAACCATCGGCGACGATGATCGTATCGGGGCCTGCGGAGTGAACGGCGGGCAGCAGACCATCCTGGGCGATGGTTTTGGAGACTTCGAATTTTTCGGCCTCGAAACCAAAAGGGCCGGCCATGCCGCAGCAGCCTGCTTTGATCGCTTCGACACTTGCTCCCGCGCGGCGCAAAGCCGCAATCTCACTTGCCGATCCGCCGAAGACCGCCTTGTGATGGCAATGGCCGTGCACTAGAACCTGCGCGCCCTCCAGGCTGCCTGCTCCGAAATCAGGCGCATACGCACCGAGCCAATCAGCGAGCAGCCAGACCTGTTCCTTCAAGCGTCGGGCACGCGGGTCGTTGGGGAACAGCTCGCCAAGCTCGTCTTTGAAAACGCTGGCGCAGCTCGGTTCAAGGAAGATGAATGGCATATCGGCGTTGATTTGCGGCGTCATGCGTTCGAGAACGCGTGCCAGATATTTTCGCGCCGCGCCCAGCAGGCCAAAGTCGTAGAGAGGCCGTCCGCAGCAGATGTGGCGCTGGATGGTCTGCACGCTAAATCCTGCACTGGAGAGGACCGATTCGGCGGCAGCGAGGGTCTGCGGATGGTAGTAGTTGTTCCAGGTGTCCGGCCATAAAAGGACCTGCTGCGAGGCCGGTGCTCGACCAGCGGCAAAGGCCCGATTTTCAGGTTGCAACTTCCGGGCTCGACTGATCTGGTGCGCTGCGACAAAACTTTGCGCTGCAAGTTGCGGGAACGCGCGCTGCGCGGCGACGCCGGCGATGCGCTTGATGAGCGGACTCGTGAGGGGACCGGTGAGAACGGCGTTGGTGAACGCGGGCGCGAGCGATCCCCAGCGCGCAAGTTTGTCAGCGAAACCGAAGACGTAGTGATGCAGGGGATGGAGGCGTCCGTTGTAGCGCTGCGCGAGGAACTCGGATTTGTAGGCGGCCATGTCGACCTGCACCGGGCACTCCGTCTTGCAGGCTTTGCAACTGAGGCAAAGGTCGAGAGCCTCGTGCACAGCCTCGCTCTGGAATCCTTCCTCCTGAAGAGCCCCCTCAAGCATCTCCCACAGCAGGCGCGCGCGGCCGCGGGTGGAGTGCTGTTCCTGGCCTGTGGCGCGATAGCTGGGACACATGACGCCGCCTTCTGTCTTGCGGCAGGCGCCTACGCCGACACAACGCTCGGTGGCGCGGGTGAAGGAGCCGTCGTCCTTCGCAAATGCGAAATGCGTTTTCTGCTCTTCGTCGGGAACGCCGAATTCCGCATTCTCGGGATGCGTTTTCGGTTTGGGTGGTGCGGGCTGGATGCCGTGGCGAAGATTCTCCACCGGATCGTAGACGCGTACCGCATCGATCAGCTTGCCGGGATTCATGCGGTTGTCGGGATCCCACAGCGCTTTGAATTCGCGAAAGGCCTGCATCAGCTCCGGCCCAAACATCTTGGGCAAGAGAGCGGCGCGCGCCTGGCCATCGCCGTGCTCCCCGCTGAGCGAGCCACCGTAGTGAAGAACGACGTCCGTTGCACGGTCGAGGAAATCGCGAAAATTGTGCAGCCCCTGCTCCGAGCAAAAATCGAAATTGATGCGCATGTGGACGCAGCCTTGTCCATAGTGGCCGTAGAGCGGGCTGCGATAGCCGTATTCGTTCATGAGCTCCGTGATGCTGCGCAAGTAAGCGCCGAGCTTGTCGGGCGGAACGGCCGCGTCTTCCCAGCCTTCCCAGCGATCGGGCTCGCCGGGCACAAAGACCACGGCACCGAGCGCGGACTCGCGCACATACCAGACGCTGGCAGCCTCGGCCGCCGTGCAGATGTGCGCTGCCGGCGCGACCGGCCAATCGTGGCAGTCGTGGAGCAATGACTCGGCTTTGAACTGGGCTTCTTCGGCAGTCCACGCGCCGAATTCGACCAGCAGAAATCCCACGCCTGCGGGAAGCTGATCGAGTTCTTTGAGCGCCAGGCCTTTGCGGCGCATGAACTCGACAAGAAGGTGATCGAAGCCTTCAAGGCCGATCGGGCTGTGAGCCAGGGCCAGCGGAACCGCGTCTGCGGCCAGGAAACCATCGGGAAATCCGAGCACTGTGAGCACGCGATAGGGTGGGCTGGCCGTAAGGTTCAGCCGGGCGGAAAGCACAGTCGCGCAAGTGCCTTCGCTGCCCACCAGCGCGCGGGCAACATGGAAACCATTTTCCGGGAGAAGCTCGTCGAGGTTGTAGCCGGAGACCCGCCGCGGGATGCGCGGAAACTTTTCGCGCACCAGATCACTGTAGCGATCGCGGATCCGAGCCAGCCCCGCGTAAATCTGCCCGATGCGGCCGCCGGCGCGTATCAAGTTGGCGAGCTGCTCGTGGCTGGTGCGGCCAACGGTCATGCGCGTGCCGTCGTAAAGGGCGATGTCGAGGGACTCGACGTTGTCGACCGTCTTGCCGCCGAGAAGGCCATGCACACCGCAGCTGTTGTTGCCGATCATGCCGCCGAGCGTGCAGCGTGAATGGGTCGCGGGATCGGGAGCATAGGTGAGATGGTAATGCTCGGCCGCATCGCGCAGGCGGTCGAGGACGATGCCGGGCTGCACCGTGGCCAGCTTGGCGCCGGGATCGATGGCATCGAGACGGTTCATGTAGCGGGAGAAATCGAAGACCACGGCGACATTGGTGCATTGCCCCGAAAGACTGGTGCCTCCGCCGCGGGGCAGCACCGCCGCCCCCGTGGCGCGACACGCCTTCAATGCGGCTTCGACATCGGCCGCGTCCCGCGGATAGATGACACCGATGGGGAGCTGTCGATAATTCGACGCGTCCGCCGCGTAGAGTGCGCGCGAACCAAGATCGAACAAAACATCGCCGCGCAGCGAGGCCTTGAGCTGGGATTCCAGATCGCGATGCGCGGCGAAGCGTTCGTGCTCAAGGGGGGTGAAGTTGTTGAGGATTGAAAAGGCGGAAGTGCTCACGGGGCAATAGTAGCGCGTCCCGTGCAGGTGTGGCGGAACGGAAGCAGTGGCTGCTTGCACCGCACCCAATGACGGAGGGAACACAGAAGGAATTTCTTTTCGCCTTAGCGGCCCGGCCACTCTTCGACAACCACGCCCAGATCGTTTAGCTGCTGAATCGCGGATTCGACGTTGCGGCGCATTTTGGCGCGGTCTTTGGGGCTGGCGCCGGGAGCCTCGGCCACGGCAATCACGCGTCCGTAGCGCCATGCGCTTGCTGGAAGCGCGACAATCGCTGCGGCCAGCTCGGCCGGGCGCAATTGCACTTCCTGGCGACGCGCTGCCGCGGGCCGGAGCATGGTTCCCTCTCCGACCGGACTGGGGTTGGGGTCGGCAAGGTTGACGCGCAGATTGAGCGTATCGGCTTCAACGGAGAGGAACGGGTTGGCCCAGTTTCCAGGCTCGTGAATGTCGACGTAAAGGCTTTTGGTGGGCAGCGGGATGCGGTCCAACTCGGCACGCTGCTGGTCGCGCAAAGTGGCAGTGGCCTGCGCCTGGCGCTCGGCATTTTCGGCCTTTTGCGCGACGCCTACTACGGCCTGCTCTTCCTTATGACACGCGGTGACAGCCACCAACAGCAGCAGGGCCATCGCCAATAATCCCCTTGCGCGGACATCTTGAATCACACATCAAGGATACCAGTCAGGCTAGTTTCTCTGCCACGCCGGTTTGCGCTTGGCCAGGAAGGCGGCGGTTCCTTCGGCCTTGTCGGAGGTGCCGCAGAGATAGCCGAAGCGCGCCGCTTCGCGGAGCAGAGCAAGATCGAGGGACAGGTCGAGGCCCTCGTCGACCGCGCGGAGCGTCTCTGTCACGGCAAGGGGCGCGTTGGCGGCAATTTCGAGGGCCAATGCCTCGGCGCGTTCCATCAGCTGCGCGGCCGGAACGACTTCATCGACGAGGCCGATGCGCAACGCTTCGTGCGCGTCGATCACTGCGCCGGTGAGCAGGAGTTTGAGTGCGGCCCCGCGGCCCACCAGGCGGGGGAGGCGCTGGGTTCCACCATAGCCGCAGAGGAGGCCGAGCTTCACTTCAGGCTGGCCGAGACGTGCGTCGTCGGCAGCCAACCGCAAGGTGCAGGCCATGGCGAGCTCACAGCCGCCCCCGAGCGCGAATCCCTGGATGCAGGCGATCACCGGTTTTCCGAGCGTCTCGATGCGGCGAAAGATTCCCTGGCCGCGCAGGGAGAATGCCTGACCTTCTTCAGCGTTCCGGTCGGCCAGCTCGCGAATGTCAGCGCCCGCCGCGAAAGCGCGTCCACCAGCACCGCAAAGAAGGACCACGCGGATCGACGTGTCCTGCGCAAGGTCGGCGAAGGCTGTTTCGATTTCGCCAAGGGTGGCGGAATTGAGTGCATTGAGAACATTGGGACGGTCGAGCGTCACCGTGGCCAGCGGAGGGCGCTTTTCAAGGCGGATGTTGGTGTTTTCCATGCGAAGAGAAGGCTAGCAGAGGGGGCGCGCTCGGAACACAACGCGCCGTGCATTTAGATTCTGCAGGATTTCAGGCGGAATTCTCGGGCCGCGTCGAGCGTGCAATCGCGGACATCCCCTGCTCATCGATGTGGAAAGATCGGAGAAGCCTTATTGCAGCAGGCTGGGCTCGATC
>CAWCRW010000006.1:0-2049628 GCA_963798035.1 uncultured Acidobacteriaceae bacterium
AAGGATCGGCAGGCATCGATGGACAAACGATCGAGGGTTTTGAAAAGAAACTGAAGAAGAATCTTTACAGGATCTGGAATCGGATGTCGTCGGGCAGCTACTTTCCACCGCCAGTCAGGACAGTGAAGATACCGAAGAAGAATGGCGGAGAAAGAAGCCTGGGCATTCCGACTGTAGCGGATCGAATCGCACAACAGGTTGTGAAGGCACGGCTGGAACCGGAGGTTGATCCCCATCTCCACCCTGACTCTTATGGCTATCGGCCGGGGAAGTCAGCGTTGGAGGCGGTGGGTCAGGCCCGGCAGCGGTGTTGGCGAAATGACTGGGTTTTGGACCTGGACATCAGAGCCTTCTTCGACAACCTGGAACAAAATCTACTGAGGCGAGCGGTGAAGAAGCACGCATCGCAGCGGTGGGTGGTTCTCTATATCGAACGCTGGCTGAAAGCGCCAGTGGAAGAAGAGAACGGTGATCTCGTTCCGCGACAGAAGGGCACGCCGCAGGGCGGTGTGATCAGTCCACTGCTGGCAAACCTGTTTCTGCATTATGCGTTTGATCGATGGATGACGGCGCACTTTCCTCAGGTTCCATTCGAGAGGTACGCCGATGATGCCATCGTGCATTGCAGGACAGAGAAGCAAGCCCAGATGATGCGGAAGGCAATCGCCAAAAGGTTGTTGGACTGTGGACTGGAACTCCATCCGGAAAAGACGCGGATCATCTATTGCAAGGATGAACTGCGGAAGGGAAGACATACCAATGAGAAGTTCGATTTTCTTGGCTACGAATTCCGACCGAGGAAGTCGATCAATCGCAAAGGAAAGGTCTTCACCAATTTCAGTCCAGCAGTTTCAACGAAGGCGGCCAAGTCGATGCGGGCAAACATCCGAAACTGGCGTCTGCGGCAATGCAGTCACCAGTCTCTGGACGACCTGTCCCGCCTCTACAATCCGATCATCCGAGGCTGGATCCAATACTACGGAAGGTACTACCGTACGGGGCTTTACTCAGTGATTCGCCAACTGGATCACGAACTGGTCGACTGGGCCAGACAGAAATACAAGAAGCTGCACAATCATCTGCGGCGTGCAAAGGGTTGGGTCGCGGCGGTCTCCCGCCGTTCTCCGCACCTGTTCGCACACTGGTCAGGATGCGCGGTCGCTCCTTGATGGGAGCCGTATGACGCGAGAGTGTCACGTACGGTTCTGCGAGCGCCTCGGGGTGAAACTCCTCGGGGCGACTCTCCCAACCGCGACCACACGACAGCCGGCAAAAGGTCCCAGACGCCAGGCCTCCATGTGACGAAGAGGGTTGACGTGCGGCTCTTTGCGCAGTATGATCGCTCATCGATATATCGATCATCGAGCATCTCATGCCCAAACGAAAATTCGACCCGTTGCCTTCGGCTGCATTTCAGATTCTGCTTTCACTCACGGATGGAGTGCTTCACGGCTACGGCATCATGCGGCAGGTGGAGGAACAGACAAACGGCCGCATGCGCATGGGGCCCGGGACCTTGTACAGCTCGCTTCAGGCACTGGAGGAAGACGGCCTGATTGAAGAGGTCGATCGCGGAGGAGAGACAGAAGGGGCAAACGAACGCCGCCGGTATTATCGCCTGACGGGAGGGGGGCGCAAGCTGGCACGCTCGGAGGCGGAACGCCTGGCCGATTTGCTGCGGGTGGCACGGGTGAAGAACGTACTGCGAGGGGATTATGTCTGAACAGATCTGCCTGTTGCTACTGCGGCTCTATCCGTCCGATTTCCGCGCGAAGTATGGGGAGGATTTCCTGCAGCTGGCGCGCGACAGGGCGCGGGACGAGCAGGGGTTCTTCTTAAGGGCCCGGCTGTGGTTCGATCTGGTCGCGGATCTGGCGCTTGCGCTCCCCCGTGCTCACAGCTTTGAGTCGACGGCGATGGCTGAAGCTCCGATTGGTCCCGGCTTCGCGACCCTGGAATCGAGGATGCCTGGGCCGGGCGCGCTTCTATATGGAGCGATGCTTTCACTTCTGGCGTTTGGCTCGCTGATGGTCTGGATCGGGTGCGTGAGGAATGCTCGGACGGCCGCGCTGCGAGCCGCGCAACCCGAACATGCTGTTTGCGTCCACTGGCCCCAGCTTAGGCGGGCATCGATTGGGGAGAAAGAGACAGCCAGTCTGGATCGACCGGCGCCAATGGGAGGTTCTTCTATGGCGGGAGTCGCGGGGGTCGCCGCGGCACGGCCGGCCTCTGAGGTTGAGCCAATCGATGCGACAAAGGCGATGATTCAGTCCATCCGGGAGCATCAGATTGTGATGTTCGGGGAGACTCACGCCAACAAGCAGGAGTACGAATGGCTCTGTCGACTAGTGAAGGACCCTGAATTTGCCGGTCAGATCGACGACATCGTGGTGGAGTTTGGGAATTCGCTGTATCAGAAATCGATTGATCGGTATATCGCGGGGGAAGAGGTTCCGCTGGAGCAGATGCAAAAAGCATGGCGGAACATGATCGGCGCCGTTGGTCCGGTGTCGCCGGTGTACGAGTGGTTTTACAAGGCTGTGCGCGAGTCGAACGCGGAGCGAAGAGGCCATCCGATCCGGGTATTGCTGGGCGATCCGTATGGGGATTGGGAGAAGATCAAGGATCGCGAGGACCTGGGCCCGTACCTTGCGCATCGCGATGAGTGGTATGCGCAGGTGGTGAAGGATGAGGTTTTGTCGAAGAAGCACCGGGCGCTGCTGATCATGGGCGCGGGACACTTTCTACGGAGTAGAGGGCCTGGATTGGTGGAGAGCGCGATTCGCGCGGAGGGAGTGCAGCCGTATTTGGTTGTGTTGGGAACCAATGCCGTGGGGAGCTACGACGATCTGGAAACGCGCTTCGATGCATGGAAGCCGCCGGTGATTGTGCCGCTCAAGGGAAACTGGGTGGGCGAGCTGCCGGCGATGCCGGTGGTGACGGGAGGCATGGTTGCGCCAGATGCGGTGAAGATGTCGGATGTAGCGGACGCCATGCTCTACCTCGGTTCGCGCGACAGCCTCACACAGGTCTCGCTGACGCAGTCAGAGCTTGACGGCACCGCGTACGGGGAGGAAGTCAAACGACGGCTGATGATTCAAATGGGACGAGCCGTTGGCGCGCCACAAACGTCCGAGAGCCCTCAGTATCCTAGGCCGGCGCAACAGACGATGAGCAACGGCGTGCACTTGGTTCCTCCCAACCCACCGAAGAGCATCAACGATCCTCTGCCACCGAGACCGCCCTCGCAATAAATCGCGTCATTCACGATCGAAGACGATGATGTCGGGATGGGATCGAGTCTCTGGACGTATTGGGCCATCCGGCAATTACTCATCGTGCAACTGTGCGGCTCGAATGTTTAATACTTCATTATTTCAGTGCTGGCGGTTACCGACCAAAGGATCAAACTTGGAACAGGGCCGTTTAGATCAGAGCATAATCTCGATTCACTAAGGGATCAGTGCCGATTCTGCCACCTTCTCTACATCGGCTTGAAGCGTTTCCAGCTTGCCCTCCACTGCCTTGCCGAAGAAGAACACATGTGTCTTCCCCGAAAGCACCCAAAAATCATATTCCACCATTCGCGTACCGTTCACCATGTAGTCGGCAACTGAGCTTAACCCGAGATGGTCTGAAAGAGAGCGATCCTGGATGCTTTCAGGGCGAATCTTCCATCCTTCCGAACGCATGGAGTGCTTGCTCTCCATTTGCGTGTGGAGTGCCGGAACAATTTCGGCTTGGTCCACCACGTAAGGCTTCATCCAAACTTGCACTGTGATACCCGCGTCCGACTCAATCATCGCCATCTGGCCATTGCCTGTCGATGGAACGTCGCCCTTGAACACCCATCCATCCGGGATCGTTAAATCGACATTCGTTAAGAAGTTGCGATAACGGCCGTTCTCAACTGTGCCAAGCTCGGCACTGGTCTGCGCCGATCCCACGCTCGGCAAAAGAGACAGGCATAGTGCGACCGGCATCATCAGCTCGAATCTCATAAATCCGCCTCCCGTAAGTTCGTAGTTGGCGGCACAATATTAGCAAATTATTACGTCACAAAACTCTATTAATCGAATTTCGTTGGAGGTGATCAGAATGCTGCAGGCCCTCATGGACAACAATCCTTCTTTTTCGACGGGTCGCGGGAGAGTTGGCCCAACCGTCAGTGGCCCAACCGTCAGTGGCCCAACCGTCAGTTATGAAGTAGTCATCAGGAAGAGAAAGCGAAACCCGGGTTATCGCCTGTGCATTGCCAAGGCACGGTGGAAGGAGAATAGGTTGCCCAATGCAAAAGTACATTCAGCAGGACTGAAAAACTGACCAGAAAACAGGGGCGCAAACTGGAGCGCAGTTCGCAAGGCGGTCTCGTATCTTATGGATTCTAAAAAGTGCTTCAGTATCATCCGCGCCGCACTAAGTCTTTTAAAACCAGTTTATGACTTCCCTCATAACCCAAAGGTCGCTGGTTCAAATCCAGCCCCCGCAACCGCTGGTTCAAATCCAGCCCCCGCAACAAATAAAATCAATAACTTAAGCCGACCCTTGGGGATTTTGGGGGCGCAATAAGATGCGCCCTGGAAAATTCCGCTTCTGCCCGCGCGCTGAGTCTCTTTAAGACTTCCTATCTGGGAATTCGCATGGCATCGGTGCAGCGCGATTAGCTGCAGTTGAATGCTGTTCTATGGTCTGCGTCTGCGCCAAGCGCTGTTCAGCCTCGGCCTTCGCTTGCCGTTGAGCTTTGCGGGCAACACGCATCTTCCAGTCAATGCTTTTCGAATTAGGTCTCTCGATCCTGTGGTTCTCTCCGGCGCGATGGCGACGCTGTTGGCGTTCATATCACAGGAAAGGCGAGTCGAGGGTATCTTACTCAGTCCAACTCAGTCCAACCGCCAGAATCGCGCAATGCAGGGTTTAATCGCGCAGATGTTGTTGCGCGACTCTAGCTATTTTTGCGCGATCGCCCAAATTTATTGCGCGATTAACTTGTCTATTGCGTGATTCTCTGTTTTAATTGCGCGATAGATCGATCGCGCAACAAAATGGAGGCCCTCTCTCATGCCAAAACAGCGTCCAGAACGAGAAGATGAGCTTGTTTCGATCATAGAGATCGTGCGGAAAAGCCCTACCGGAGCTCGGCGGAGCGAAATCGAGGGAGGTCTTGAAGGCGTCCCGCAGAGAACCCTCCAGTTTTGGCTCAAACGCCTCGTTGATGACGGGCACCTCATTCAAGAAGGTCGGGGGCCGGCTGCGCGATATCGGATTACAGCACCGGTAGAAGCGGAGAAGCGCACGGGAGCCCAAACAGCGGTAGTAGAAGAAAGGCCTGCCAATGTAGACATACCCATCTCCGACGAGAGCAAGCAGATACGTGAGTATTTGCGGCAACCGGTCGAGGCAAGGAAACACGTTGGATATAACAGCCAGTTTCTCGACAGCTATCGACCGAATACGACGTTCTACCTCTCGCCCGAAGAACGAACACACCTGGCAGAAGTGGGGGCCACAAAGACTGGCGTCGAACCGGCCGGAACCTATGCGAAGCAGATTTTAAGTCGTTTGCTTATTGATTTGTCATGGAATTCCAGCCGACTCGAAGGCAACACATACTCCCTGCTTGATACTCGCCGCCTCATTGAGTTCGGCGAAGAGGCACAGGACGGAAACAGGCTGGAAACGCAGATGATCCTCAATCACAAAGACGCCATCGAGTTTCTTGTCAGTGAGGCCGATGAGATTGGTTTCAATCGCCACACCATCTTGAACCTCCACGGGATTCTGGCCCAAAACCTCTTGGCCGACGAGACCGCTGCGGGGCGCCTCCGACGCATTGGAGTAGGGATTCAACAGTCCGCATTTCATCCGCTGGAGGTACCACAGCTCATTGAGGAATGCTTCGATCAGGTCCTAGCCACGGCGCAAGCAATCCGCGATCCCTATGAGCAGGCACTCTTCGCCATGGTTCAGCTGCCATATCTTCAACCCTTCGACGACGTGAACAAACGCGTCTCACGGCTGGCAGCAAACATTCCGTTTATCAAGGGAAATTTGTCGCCGTTGTCATTCAACGAAGTCCCGCGTTCGACTTATACCGAAGCCGTTCTGGGCGTTTATGAACTGAACAAAGTGGATCTGCTCAAAGACGTTTTCATCTGGGCATACGAGAAATCTGCTGAACGTTACGCAGCCGTCCGCCAATCTCTTGGCGAGCCCGATCCATTCAGACAACGACACCGCCAAGCTCTGCGGCAGCTCGAAGGAGACGTGGTTCGCGGTCGCTTAGACAGGAAAGAGGCAGCAGCGTTCATCGGCGATTGGGTAAACAAGAACGTCGCCGAAGATGAGCGAAACACATTCAGAGAAATGGTAGAGTCTGATCTCCTCGGTCTGCATGAAGGGAATTTCGCGCGTCTTCAGGTTCGACCGAGCGAATTCAAGGCGTGGCAGGTCGCATGGGAGAACAAAGAGTTGATCTTTCCAGTTCCGGACGAACGGTACGACAAATCCCGAGAGGCCATCGTCTTTTGGGGACAAGATCGAGCGCAACGAGTGCGATGTGTGATCAGTAGAGAGGCGCTTGATGATCACTTCCAGGGTGATCACAAAGACAAGCTGGATGTATTCCGCACGAACCGCCAACGCATCGAAGAAATCGCTCGCAACAAGTACCTTGCGGGACACATTGAGCCTGATGGAAGTGTTCAGATACGCACTGCGGATCTCTAACTAAGATCGGCGAAATGGATCAGAAAACGGGGGCGCAAACTGGAGCGCAGTTCGCGGGCTGGATTCGTATCTTAAAGATTCTAAAAAGTGCTTCGGTATCATCCGCGCCGCACTAAGTCTCTTAAAATCAGTTGATGACTTCCCTCATAACCCAAAGGTCGCTGGTTCAAATCCAGCCCCCGCAACCAAATAAATCAATAACTTAAGCGAACCCTTGGGGGCTTTGAGAGCGCATCTTATTGCGCCCTTGAAATTCCGCTCCGGCCAGCGTTCAGTGTCTCGCTGACCAGCAACCTTCGATCCGCACAAAACTCAGTAAGATTTCTGGATCTGGGAGAGAACACTATTGGCAAGAGCGGGCATACGGTCGTTGATCTCGGCCCATTTTGAATCCGGACAATCTCTTGCCCTCAGTCTCGTAAACGACATCGAGCAGGGTCATGGTTCGTTCGCACAGAGCGACGGCGCCGAGCAACGATCCAACTTCCTTTATTTCGAGAACAGCCGGGATCTTATTCCGCTTGGAGCTTTGGCGCGCGCTGTACAGTCGCTGACTCCGATTTTCGACCGGTGGATACTCATATCCGGAATCCCGCATCCTTATCCTCAGCATTAGAACGCGTTCACCGCAGTGATGAACCCCTCTTGATCCAGATATCCGATGCCGCACCAGTACACTGGCCAGTTCTCGGCGGTGATGGGATTCAATGTGTTGTTCCCGGAATAGAATGCGCCCTGGTATTGCATCTTCGCTGCATTCGATGCGAGCAGGCTAGGAAACAGCTCCGACAGCGACGTGGCGAGAGGGCCCTCGAGGTTATAGGCTTTCGAGAATGTGTAATAGCTGCTGAATGCGGCGGGCGTCGCCAGCAGGTTGCAGTTCACTGCGGAATAGTCGAACGGGGCAAGGCTCAAGCCATCGATGGCGAAGATCTTGTAGGCGGGGTTATTGCCAAAGAACGCACTGATGCCCGCGGTGACTGCCAGCGCATTGCCCGGCGACATCAGCCGAAATTCGTCCATGTGCGTATGACCCGCAAGAGACATAGCGATAACGCCGGGATACTTTCCAATGATGCCCATGAACGTTTCCTGATTGGTGTCAACCCACATCATCGTGGCAGCCGTGATCTTCCCGTTCACGTCATTGGAGGCCGCGGCGGTCGTGCCCTCGACCGCTCCTGGAGGTGCATGCATCAGCAGCCACACCTTTTTGCCGGACGAACTGGCCTTGGCAAGCTGGGCATCGAACCACGTAAACTGATCCGCGATCATGGTTGGATCGGGAAGAGGAGCACCGGGGGAAAGCGCGAACGTGTTCAGCGCGACGATCATCAGATTCGTTCCCGTGGGTTCAATCGAATAGTAGCCGCCGCTCGTAATGCTGCTGATAACGTCCTGCCGATTTCCGACGCCATTCAATCCAAGCGCGTATAACTGCTGTGCGTTACTGGCGAGAAATGTACTGTCCGGCCCATAACCGGTATAGGAATCGCAATTGCCAAGCGCAAAGTAGACGGGGACCGTGCCCACAGCCGCCCTGATCTGCTGCAACACAAAGGTGAGAGTCTTGTCGACAAATGCGGCTGCTTCGGCAGGCGTCTTGTTCGCTGAATAGATCGGATAGAGCTGATCCAGACCGTGGCCAAGAAAGTCTCCTGTAAAAAGGACTGCCGGACTTGTTCCCAGGTTCTGCTTGATGCTTTCGAGCGCCAGCGTCAGCAGCGCAAAGTTGGCGTCGTCGCCAGGCGCGGAAGGCGTGTTGTTCTTGGCGTTCGCCGCTCCCGTAAAAATGTTCGGCCAATCGGAGGGATCCGCCGCGTCAAGTTGCGCTACCAGCGCCATATTATCCGCCACGGATTGAAGATTCAGCGCAGTATTGCCGGGCAGAAACGGATTGATATATGGCTGGAAATGGACGTCGGAGAAAACCGGGACCGAGAAGCTGTGGGAGCCTGCAATGCTTGAAACTCCACTGCATCCACTGATGAGTCCTGCGCTCGCCAGGCTTGCTACTTCGAGAAATGTGCGACGTGATAGTTCTGGCATTCGAGCTTCTCCTTTTGCGGCCGTCGTGGCCCTTTCAGCAAGGGCAGTCAGAATTGCGGCGCCGTGGCCGGTAAATTCTCTGAGTCAATACCTTCACAAAGACTGTTGTTGGCAGCCAGGTTGCCGCCCCCGTCAATGGTGACCGTCCAGATGGAGTCGTAGTCATAGGCATCCCAGGCAAGAGGGGGGGCGCTGCTGACGTTGTTGTAACTGGCAAGCAGTGCGCTTAGTATCTGGGGGATGTTGGTGTGCTCCCATGCAACAAGGATGTTCTTATTGGTGAATTGTCCGCCTTGAAAGAAGTAATTGCTTGCTTCCTGGGGCCCGTTCTTGTCAGTCAGCAAAAAGCTTGACACTAGGGAATACGGAAGGTTTTTGGCGATGGCATAGGGTTCAGCCGTCATGGCCAGCGTGTTGTGCGAAAACGAAGTGGGTCCCGCGGCGGTGAGTCCGGCGTTGGGAGTCACCTGGGCCGGGTCGAGCGAATAGACGTGGGTGGGCTGGGGTCTGCCTTCAAGCGCCTTGGAGATTGCGTTTCCCAGACCGAGGGCACGCCATTGGCCCGCCGCAACAAAGTTCCCATTCGAGAAGACGAGAGAAGGATGCGCATTGGCATGCCGTATGAAGTAGAGAGTTTCATTGGTGTTGATGTTGGCGGGGGGACCGGTAGCTTTCAATGAGAAGGTCGAGTACTGGCATGGCGCGGGGGCTACCGGCTCCGGGTCGAGCTTCGGATAGGGGTTCGGCGGCTTCAGATTGCCGTCATAGGTGGTCAGGCTGGCGGTGCCCGACGGCGCGATGGAAACGGCGTAGACGATATTAGGGCCTTGATATTGGGACGGAGGCGAAAGGCTGGACTGTTCGAGTGCATTGAGGCTTGCCAGCAGGGTTTGAGTGGTCTCCCACGGCGCCGAGAAAACGTAGTATCCAGGCTCCTTCGCGCTCACAATACCGGCAAGCAGCGCATCGTTGTCACTGCCGGTATTGTTGAAGTCGATCCCCTGGCAGGCCGGGCACGGGTAAGACGGAGATGGCGCGATCACGCCGTCGGGTTCCGAACCCGGAACGTAAGACGAGTTGATCGGGAAACTGTTGCCCGTCGTCGACTCCATCTCCGGATAGGGGCTCATCATGGTGAATTGGTTCATGAGAGCAAACTGCTGCACGGTCTCAAGCGCAGTCATGTCTGGATATCCGCTTGAGGTCTGCAGATGAGTCATTGGTTCGAGCGCATAAATAGCGCTTACATTCTGATTACCCAGCACGGCATGTTGCAGATAGGGCGCCATCAAAAGCGTCCTTTGCAAGCCTTGGGCGGTGAGATTTGCCGTATCCGCATTCACGTCTCCGCTGGCCTGATATTGCAAATCGGCACTTACGACAAAGATCAGATTGATATTAGTGGTGGAAAGCGGCGCTGGATTGCTCGCCGGCAGATTGCCTTGATGATTCGACGCACCGCATCCGCAAAGGAGCATCATCGCCCCTGACAGAAGAAATGCGTGAAAACGAATTCGATCGATGTGAACCAGGTTCATAGACTTCGTCCCTTCATTCCCGCCTGAGCGATCAGAACGCAGGGGCAGTGGTAGGCAGTTTCGTCGTATCGATGCCTTCGCAATGCGAGTTGTCAATTGCCAGGTTGCCGCTTTGATCGATGGTCACAGTCCAGATCGAGTCGTAGTCCCCGTCTGCCCAGCCGGCCACGGTCTGGCTGCTGCCGTAGCTCTTTAAGAGCGCGTTAACCAGGGGCGCGAAGTGTTCGTGTTCCCACGCCAGAAGCACCTTATGATTGGAGAATTGCGGATCGTCAAAAAAGAACTTGATGGTATTCGTAGTCACCGTAGATACGTCGTCAAGCTCGAAATCCGACGCCAGATGATAAGGAAGGTTGTTGGCGATGGCATACGGTTCGGCGGTCAACGATGGCCGCACATAGGCCCATCCTGAATTCCCATAGGGGATAATCTGTGCGGGATCGATGGAATAGACCTGATCGGGGTTGATCTTGCCGCGCAAAGCATTGGGCAGAGCGAGCGCCCGCCATTGTCCTGAAGCGACATAGTTGCCGTCCTCCCAGGTGGGCGTGGGATGAGCCTCTGCGTGCCGCATCAGGTAGAGAGTCTCGTTTGTATTGGTGACCGGGGGATTGGACGAAGGAGCGGAGATATTGAATTGGGGCGTCTGACAGGCTGCGCTCGTCAGCGCGGGAGGCGGCAATTCCGGGTAAGTTGGCAGCGGATGCAGGTTGCCGTTATAGGTTGTCAGGTTAGCCATGCCGGATGGAGTTATGGAAATGGCATAGACGATGTCAGGCCCCTGATAAGTGGAGGGAAGAGTCAGCCCGTAGGAGTGTGCAGTGTTCGCCGCGGCCAGAAGATTCTGCGTGGCGGTCCAGGGCGCAGAGAAAACGTAATAGCCCGACAAGCCGTAGCCGATCACCGTATTGATCAAAGATTCGTTGTCGCTGTTCTGATCGTTAAAATCAATTCCCTGGCAACTCGCACATGCAATGAGGGGAGGCGCAACCTCCTGGACTACCTGCCCCTGGGCGTAGCCGACATTGAGCGGAAAACTATTCGCCGCATAGAGAGCAGGGCCGCCCGAGGATCCTTCGAGGGTAACCACATTGAGCAGCGCAAACTGCTGTACGGTTTCAAGCGCGGCCATATCGGGATAGTTACTCGTCGTCTGCAGATGAGTCATCGGTTCGAGAGCATAAATGGCGGTTGCGAAATCGCCACCCAGGACCTTCTGTTGCAGATACGGAGCCAGAAGCAGAGTTCTCTGGAGCCCCTGGGCAGTCAGGTTCGCCGTTTTCGGATCCACGTCACCGCTGGCCTGATATTGCAAATCGGGACTAACGACAAAGATCAGGTTGATATTCGTCGAGGAGAGCGGTGCGGGAGTGGCTTGCCCGGGGGTAACAGAATTCGAAGATCCCCCGCACCCAGCCAGCAGCGCAAGGGCAAAGCACAACGGCGGGCAGAATCGAACAGCGGATCTCATAGAGCCCTTTGGCCGAACATAGAATGATTCGGTTAAATGCTCTATCGGCATTTGTCGGAGAATTCTACATTCTCGTGCCGGCGTTCCTTCTATCCATAGAGTTTCCCAGGGGTTCACGCTAGCTCTTCTCGCGATTCGTCGATTCCCAAAAGCGGCACAGGTTCCATTGCAGCATTCTGCAGGCGGCGAAAGTGAGCAGAGCGGCTTCACATTACTGACACTTCACGCGCGCTATGTGATGCTGGCAATCGAGTCGAGAGTCAACATGCAGACCTGCAAGTTGTTCGCGAATCCTGCCGCAATTGCAGGGCGTCGCTTGCGAGGTGACTTGCATCACCTCTTGTCACGAAATTGCGGCGTATCGTTGCGTACCATTGCGGCTACTGCGGGATTCGAGTACCAAGCGGACTGGCACGCCGGCCATGTGCAATACAGGAGATCTTCATGCAATCCTCGCGTCGGCTGGGCCTTTCTCTTGCCACAGCATTCTTGTTTCTTTGCGGCTGCGGCAACCATGGCAGCAGTGTTCAAGCACCCACCGGGCTCACTTACGGCGCGGGAACTGCGGTTTACACCAAGGGAGTGACAGTTGCTCCGGACAACCCAACCGGTAGTGGCGGAGCGGTAACCGCATACAGCGTGAGTCCTGCGCTTCCTGCCGGCTTGACGCTGAACAGCGGCACAGGCGTGATAAGTGGAACGCCGACCGCGGTAACTCCCATTGCAAGTTACTCAGTGACCGCATCCGGCGTGGCCGGCAGCACGACGACGAGCATTTCCGTTACGGTGAACGATCAGCCGCCCTCGGCGTTCTCATACGCGGCGGGCACGGCAACATACGTCATCAACACGCCGATTACTCCGAACAGTCCCACGAACAGTGGCGGAACGGTGGTCTCGTACAGTGTGGCACCGACACTCCCAGCGGGCCTGAGGTTGAGTGCTCAAACAGGCGCCATCAGCGGAAGCCCCGCGGCCGTAACACCGCAGGCAAAATATACGATTACTGCTGTCAATACGGGAGGCAGCGCGACCGCAGCGGTATTCATCACCGTCAACTCTGGTGTGGCGAATCCTTTGGCGGCGCCTGCCGGACTCTCTTACAAGTTTGGCAACGCAACCTACACAGTGGGCGTGCCCATTCCGGCCAATGTGCCAACAAGCACCGGCGGAGTTCCGCTTCCGTATACGAGTCCGAGCGGGATCCCGGTCCCGGCCTACAGTATTTATCCCTCGCTTCCCCCTGGGTTGCGCATCGACGGCGCCCCGCTTCTTCCCATCGGCGACCTGCCTTCGGGGATCATCAGCGGAACACCCACGGCGACATCGCCTGCAACCCCATACACGGTAACGGCCAACAATCCGGCCGGATTCACCACCGCGAGCCTGATTATTGAAGTCAATGCTGCCGACCTGGCTCCGGCCGGCCTCTCCTACAGCACACCGGCGCCGGTGTATGAGATAGGAATCGCGATCACGCCGGACTACCCGACGGTCAACCCTCTAGGTGGCGCACCGACCAGTTACAGTGTGACCCCCGACCTCAGCCAAACCGGATTGACGCTCAATCCGTCGAGCGGTGTGTTGACCGGAACTGCGGCGGGCCCGTCTTCGCAGACGGCGGCGCCACTTACGGCGACTTACACTGTCACTGCCTCGAACTCCAGCGGCTCGGTAACGGCGCCGCTCACTATCACCATTTACAACTCGCAGCAGTCCGTGCCTAACATGGCTCAAAACATCGATCCACTCGCAGCACCCGGCTCCAGTTTCCAATTTCTTGACACCGGCATGGTAGTTACCGACACCTACAATCCCAATGTGGCGCCCGTTGAGTGGATGGCCGGGCAGGCGGTCAGCACGGCAATCAAGCCCGATGGAACTCTGCTGGCGGTACTGACAAGCGGCTTCAACCGCGTCTTTCACGAAGCGTTTCCGTTCTTTGACCCTCTCTACTCGAACGAGTACGTCTTTCTCTACGACATCAGCGCGGGAACGCCTGTCTTCAAGCAGGCGATTCCAATTCCCAATGCGTATCACGGGCTGGCGTGGGATCCAGTCCCGGGCAACAATGCCCTCTACGTCTCCGGTGGCATGGGGGATGCGCCATTTGGCACCGACCCGATTCCGTATACGGTCAACGGCGCTCCCGCTACCAATAACGGAGACAATGTTCACATCATCACCCTGCAGCCGAACGGAAGCTGGGCGCTTTCGGCGGAGCTGGACCTGGGCCAAGGCAACTCAGTAGTCGGTGGACATCCGGCCGGGAATGGCCTGCCCGTGCCCAACAATCAGTTCGCTTCGGTCAACAGCGCGGTCTTCGTGGCTCCTATGGCTGCCGGAATTGCGCTCTCGAACGATGGCCAGACGCTGGTGGTAGCCAATTATTACAACGATTCAATTACCGTGTTCACCGGAGGCCTGAACATCTGGCTGGATCAATGGGTGCCCGATCCGGCGTCCCCGCAACAGTTTCAGGGGATGCTCCCGGGAACCGAACTCGATCTGCGTCCGGGCAAGGCCGCCAGCGGCGCCACCCCAGGCACGCCGGGTGGAGAATATCCCTTCTGGGTGGTATTGGCAGGCAAAAGCGGGCTTGGAGCGACGGCATACGTGTCGAGCCTTCGCGACCGCGAAATCGATGTGGTCGGCCTCGGAGAAAGCTGCACAAATGGCACCACTGGACCAGGTTGCTTTTTGCAAGCCTCGCCGGTTGTGAAGGCTCGCATTCCCGTCAAGGGCCAGCCGAACAAAATGACCCTGAACGCGGCTGGGACGCTTCTGTATGTGGCCGAAGACGAGTCGGATACCGTTGACGTAATCGATCTCAATCCTCTCGATGTCGGTCTTCCCAGCCAAAACCAGCCGGCAACGGTCAACACGGTGATTGAAACCATTCCGGTCATCGCTCCGCCGTCGATAATGTCGGGTTCGCCGCTGGCGCAATATACCGGCGCCAACACCAATAGCGTGACACTGTCCCCGGACGAGCAGTATCTCTACGTCACCAATGGCAATCTGAATAACATCGCCGTGGTCAAGCTGACGGGAACCAATCACGGCGACCAGGTGATCGGACTGATCCCTACCGGCTGGTACCCGAACTCGATAGCAGTCAATGGTGCATTTGCTTACGTCGTCAACTCGAAGTCGCCAACGGGAGCGAACCCAAACTGGTGCTATGTTTACGGGCCAGCCGGCTACCCTACCTGCATGCCTGCCAACGAATACAACCCGCAGTTGACCAAAGCGGGGTTGCAAACCATTCCGTTGACCGCAACCTTGCTTCAGCCGGAGCTCAATACGCTGAGCAGCGAGGTGGCAACCGATAACCACTTTGGCAGCGTGGAATCCACAGACCAGGCTGCAACCATGGCGGCGGTACGAGGCGGCATTCAGCACGTTATTTACATTCTGAAAGAGAACCGGACCTACGACCAGATTCTTGGCGACCTCGGCCGCGGGAATGGCGATCCAGCGTTGACTTTGTTTGGGCAGGCGATCACGCCCAATCAACATAATCTTGCGCAGCAATTCGTAACCCTCGACAATTTTCTAGCCACCGCCGAGGTGAGCAACGACGGCTGGCCGTGGAGCACTTCAGCCCGCGCGCCGGACGTGGTGGAGCACCAGTACCCAATCAACTATGCGCAACGCGGATTGAGCCTTGACACCGAAGGCATGAACCGCAACGTCAACGTTGCCATCCCGACCTTGGCCCAGCGCCAGGCGTCCGATCCCTTGATGCCAGGCGGAGCGCTTTCGCCAAACGTGATGGGCGGCGAGGACCTGTTGCCGGGGCAGGCGGATGTGGATGCGCCGGATGGCCCCGACGATGAAGTGAATACCGGCTATCTATGGAACGATGCGCTGCGCGCCGGCCTCACGGTTCGCGACTATGGATTCTTTGTCGACACCAACTGCTACAACGAACCGAGATGTCAGACTCCTCTGGCGCATGACCCGTTTTCAACCGGAACCATCGTCGCCCCGCCGACCAATGTTGCGCTCGCGCCGTTCACCGACCAGTACTTCCGCGGCTTCGATCCCTCCTTTCCGGACTTCTATCGCTACAAGGAGTGGGAGCGGGACTTTGACGCCAACTACGCTAGCGGCGGGTTGCCGAATCTAACCCTGGTTCGCTTCATGCACGACCACACCGGAAACTTCGGCACGGCGATCGATAAGGTGAACACGCCAGAGCGCGACGTGGCCGACAACGACTACGCCGTTGGCCTGCTGGTACAGAAGATTGCCAACAGCCCGATCTACAAGAACAACACGCTGATCTTCGTCGTGGAAGACGACGCGCAGGATGGCGGCGACCACATGGATTCGCACCGCACCACGGCATACGTGGCCGGAGCTTACGTGAAGAATGCGGTTGTCTCGACACCCTATACGACCCTCAACTTTATGCGTACCATGGAAGAGGTTCTGGGTCTGCCACCGATGAACCTGAATGACGCGCTGGCTGCGCCCATGAGCGATATCTTCAACACTTCACCGACCGCATGGACGTTCACCGCGACACCCGCGGCAATGCTTTACTGCACTCAACTCCCTCTGCCTGCTCCCTTCCTGTCCTGCAATAACCCGACGCCCGACGCGAAGTACTGGTCGCGTGTGACCAGGGGAATGGACTTTGATGACGCAGATGAAGTGGACGGAGTAACATTCAACCGCATTCTCTGGAAAGGCATGATGGGCAATAGGCCCTACCCGGGCACACCCACCGGGAAGGACCTGCGCCAGAATCGTGACAAGATACTCGCAGAGTACCGTCGAACCCTGCAGCATCACGTGACGAGGACACCGAAGCCAGCCGGGGACTGACGGGATTTAGTAGCGCACCTGGCATATTCTCTCCAAAGCCGGGTTTCCTGCGCACGCCACTGTCCGAGAGACTGCCTATACTTAACTCGAATTCATTCCCTGTATTGCTACGATCAGTTTTACCCTTGAGGCCTCATTACAGAGGCCTCGAGTCTCACACACAAATGAGAGCCGCTATGCAAAAGCATCTGATGAGACAATTTACGGGTTTGCTGGTGCTGTTCCTCGCACCGGTCTTTTGCTTTTCGCAGGTTGATCGCGCAGGCTTGAGCGGAACCGTTACGGACATTTCCGGAAAGGTAATTCCCGGAGCCCGCGTCACCGCCCTGCAAACTGCGACCAATCTGGTGCGTGAAGCGGTCTCCTCAACGAGCGGCATCTACTTCATTCCGGAGTTACCAGTCGGCCTCTACCGCGTTACATGCACGGTGACCGGTTTCCGGCAACTCGTCTTCGAGAACGTGGCGCAGACGATTGGTCACACAAGCAAGCTCGACTTCATACTCACCATGGGGAGCGTTACCGAAGAGGTCAATGTCCAGGGCCGCACCTCCCAAATCGACGAGTCGAGCGACGTGCAGGGCGGCCGCACCGAGTCCGAGCAGGTGAAGGACCTTCCATTGAACGGGCGCAACTGGTCGACATTGACTGCACTGGTTCCCGGGGCCGTCGATACAGGCGGAAGCAATCAGCGCAGTATTCGCTTTGCCGGCCGTGGGCTGGATGACAACAACTTTACCTATGACGGCATCGACGCGACAAACATCGTCAACCAGGCGCAGCAATCCTTCGTCCGCCTTGCAATCCCTACCGACGCTATCGAAGAGTTCCGCATCGACACCATGCTCTTTACCGCCGAAAATGGCAGCACCCCCGGCGGTCAGGTGGACGTAGCCTCGAAGTCCGGCTCGAACACTCCGCATGGCGGCCTGTTCAATTTTCTGCGCAATGACATCTTCGATGCCCGCAACCCAATCCTTCCGACCAGGCTTCCGTTCCGCCTCAACCAATTCGGGGGCGACGTTGGCGGCCGGCTCATCCGTGACCGTAGCTTCTTCTTCTTCACTTATGAGGGGTTGCGTCAAAGTTATGGCCAGCCACTGTCGGGATTCGTGCCAAGCCCGGCATTCCGCGCCCAGGTGGTCGCAGCCAATCCGGAGCTGGCGCCGATCCTCGCCGCCTATCCCGCGGCAGGACTGACACCCTACGCCACAGACATCGATCAATTCACCGGATCCGGCCGCCAGTTGGACAATGAAAACTCAGCCATGCTGCGCCTCGACCAGCATTTCTCGGCGGCCGATACGGCATATCTCCGTTTCAACTTCGACGCGGCCTCGAGTGATATTCCCTCAGACGGCCTCAACGACAGGCAGCTTACAACGTCGCGGCCTGTCAATGGAGAACTCGAAGCTTTGCACATATTTTCACCGAAGCTCGTCAATGAATTGAAGTTCGGCTTCAATCGCAGTACCGTCTTCACCACCAATCAGGGACAGACGAATCTTCCGTACTCTGTAGCTGTTGCTGGGCTCACCACGCTCGCTAACAATGAGTTCACAGTTGGCGTGGGCAATTCCTTCTCTTCTATCGACAATCTGACCTTGGCTTGCGGGGCCCACACATTGAAGTTCGGCGTGGAGGTTCGCCGCATCCAGCTCAATCAGGGAAATACTGCCAACGGAACGGTCGTCTATTCTTCACTGAACCTTCCCACTTCCAGCTTTCTTGTGAACGCCGTATCTTCCGCCAACTTTAATCAGCAGTTGCCGGTGAATGGCCTGCGCAAGACAAACGTGTACTCCTATGCGCAGGACGAGTGGAAATTCCGCCCTAACCTCACAGTGAATCTGGGCGTCCGCTACAGCTTCTACGCCATTTTTGACGAAGCTCACGGCAAGGCCAATCCCTTCGACTTCGCCACCTGTGGTGCAGTAGGTTTCTGCGGCGTGGGCGCCAGCTTCGGCAACCCGAACACCCTCGACGTAGATCCGCGCATCGCGGTTGCGTGGTCGCCAGCGGGTTTGGGTGGCAGCAAAACCGTGATACGCTCCGGTTTCGGCATCTACCATGGAGACGGTCAACTCGACGACCAGAATGTGCCCATCAAGAATGAGGTCGGTGCTTACTCGCTCAGCGCGAAGTCGACCCCGGGCCTTTCCTACCCCGTTACGCCATTTCTGAACGGCCCCGGAACAATATCAGCAAATGCCGCCTATCGCGACCGCAAAGACATGTACGTCCTCCAATGGGGCCTCTCCGTTCAGCGAGAGCTTCCCCACGATCTGGTCGGCACGCTCTCGTACGTAGGAAGCAAGGGCAATTTCGAACTGATCACGTCGTATGTCAACCTCATCGACCCGTCTACCGGCGCGCGCCCTTATCCCGCCTTCGGCCAGGTGAGATGGCGGGGCAATTCGAACAGCAGTTCCTATGATGGCTTTGTCGCCAGTCTTCAGCGCAGCTTTAGCCATGGCTTGCTGGTCTCCGCCAACTACACCTATTCCCACCAGATCGACCAGGATGCACCTGGAGGCGGGGATTCGGACAATCCCCAGAATCCCGCCTGTATGGTATGTGAGCGTGCCTCTGGGGACTTCGATGTGCGTCATGGTGTGAACGCCAACGTGGTTTACGATCTGCCCTTCGGCAATGGAAAGCCGTTCTTCTCCCAACCTGGAGTCGCCAGAGCGGTGTTTAGCCGATGGAGCCTGATTGATATCATCGCGGCGCGGACGGGAACGCCACTCAACGTCACTTATTCCCGCTCCAGTTCGTCCGTCGCCACCGGCTATACCACCAATCAGCGTCCAAATCTGGTTCCCGGAGTTTCACTGACGCCACCTGATGGAAAGTCGATCCGCGGAACCACCGAGAACTGGATCAACCCTGCTGCATTTACCGCCGTTCCCAACTCGGGCTATGGCGATGCCCAACGCAACATTACTCGCGGACCTAACCTGTGGCAGACCGATCTCGGTCTCTCCAAGCGCATTCCACTTTCTGAGCGGGTCCAACTCCAGTTCAGGTGTGAAGCCTTCAACCTCTTCAACCGCGCCCAATACAGTTTGCCACTGGAAGAAGTTTGGCTGCCCCCGTCCGCGACCGCGCCCTCAAGCATTGAGCCGCAGGTGTCCACAGCTAGCACGACGCCGATTGGAACTGGCACGCCGCGCGAGATTCAGTTCGCACTGCGCCTGCAATTCTAAGGGCAAGAATGCGCTGCCTTTCCACGGACAAGATACGAAGTACGATTCGTTCCGACGCGTTCTGGCTTTTAGCAATGCATTAATGTTGTTAAACGGTCCCGCACTTTCAGGTGGGAGGATAGTGAGTCGCCTAATGCAAAAGTACATTCAGCAGGACTGAATGCGGGCCAGAAACGGGGGCGCAATCTGGGGCGCAGTTCGCAAGGCGGTTTGGTATCTTATAGATTCTAAAAAGTGCTTCGGTATCATCCGCGCCGCACTAAGTCCCTTAAAATCAGTTTATGACTTCCGTCATAGCCCAAAGGCCCCCGCAACCATTTACGGATTTCAACCCCAAATCCAACCCAACGGAAACCGGGCGCTCGAAGCGCCCAGTTCGCATTTTCTGGCTTGTCTTTACTTCAGCGAGCCCTGGATCAGAATCTCGCGGGCCACCGTTCTGTTCGCTGGTTCGAGGACTACCCCTTTTCCAGCGTCGTCCCGTTCCCGAAGCACGTCTTGGGCTCGCGGGAATTCTCTCGCGACAGGCTATGTTCCGCACAACGAGTCCGCATTTCTAAGTTCGAGGGATCTACGGTTCGATGTGGAAGTGTGGTCGGCAATTCTGCAGCATCTTGTCATACTGAGAGACATGAAGTGTGTTGCACCGCTCTTCTAGTGCACCTCACCACGTCTAACGATCTGAAAGGCGAATCATGCCAACTTCCACGCTAGAGGTCAGCTCGGCCGGTTCCAGATTCAGGACTGTGCTTTGGATTTCACTTGGTCTCACCGTACTCTTCGTCTTCATTACCTCAGAACTCCTCCTCATTACGGACTATCCGATGTACCACGCCTACCGTCTGCAGGTTATCGCCGACCGACGTCTCCTTATCCCGCATACACTCGCGGGAATCTTGGCTCTTTTGATCGGCCCCATCAATTTTTCCTCGCGCATCCGCCAGCGTTACCTTCAGCTCCATCGCATCCTCGGCCGTATCTACGTCGTCTCAGTCCTTATTGGCTCCTTCACGGGGATCGCTCTCGCTTCGGGCCGCCCGGGTCTTCCCGGAACCGCTATGCAGGCGGCTGCATGGATGGTGTGCACCGCAGCTGCTTTCATGACAGCGCGCAACCGCCAAATTGCCGCCCACCGCCAATGGATGGCCCGATCCTACGCGGTCACCTTCACGTTCGTCTCCAGCCGCGTGCTCAATCTGTGGCCGCGTTATTGGAGCCACCTCGGTGACACCTTAGCCGCGGTAGGGGTCATCGCTTTCACTCTGGCATCGCTGCTCATCGTGGATGTGGGCATCAACTGGAACGAACTCACCCATCGTAGAGGTTAGTTGTCGCTTCGGGGCATGAGATCTTGAGATCTGCGTTTGGTCTATTTTCCAAAACTGGCTCCTTCCAGCACCGAGCTGACCACGGGCCCGTAACCACCGAGCTGTCCCACTATCTTTACTACCGCGGGTTGTTCTCCCTCCCTTACCCACACCAATACATCTTTCGGCTGAATGCCGATCAGCGACGCGAGTAGACCGACGATGCCTCCCAACTCCGGATGGATGCGAAACACCGTCGCTTTGAGGCTTTGGCCCGCCATCTGAAACGACTCTTGGCGCTCCGGCGAGATCAGTATGCGAATCAGTCGTCCGCCGCCGACGGGCGCAAGCAACCCCACCCGAAATGGCGTGGTATCGCTCGGCACATTCAGCAGCAACGTTCCAACGATCCCGTTCGCAAGGTCATACGGGAGGTCCATTCGCTCGGTTTCGACGTGTGCTCTGCCGTTCCTGTCCGTGGTGCGGCTTATGGCCATGCCTGTATCGGCTTCGACCGTAAAGTCGCTGGGCTTCGCAAAGAACGGCCCTCTCTGCATGTGATGATCGCTTACTAGATGAAACGTGCCCTGCTGCGTGTACGTCGTCATCTCATCGTCGATCGACCCGTCCACAAAGCGATAGGTCAGGCGCATTGTCACTTCATGTGCCTGCACCACTTGGGAGAAGTCGACAGTCGCGATCACTTTTCCAGAGTCAGAGTGCGTCACCATCGACCTGTGCAGAGAGCGTTGTATATGTTTGACGGGGATTTGTTCAGCGGGGGCAGCGGCTCTCAAGGTTATTGCCAACAGAGCAGAGACCATGAAGTTTCTTCGTTCCATCAAATGCTCGTCCCGAAATTCAGCATTATGAGCTGCCGAGTCGCTGTTGCCCACCCCCAGGAAGCGAGGGCGTTTCCTCACTAGCCTTAGACGCACGTTATGTGCCGAATGTACACCCTTCGAAATCGCTGACCAGGCAAAGCTCGATGCATTCGTTCGGCCGGGGCCTTCCAGCTCCCAAAATGACGATTTGTACAGAATGAGCTGCCAACCGGCTTTTTTGCCGTCTACTAGAAGATGGAGTTTTGCGGCAAATCGATTGAACATTCAGAATATGGGGAGCAACGCTTTGCAAAATGAAGTCCTGATCCTCGGCGGTGGAGTGGCGGGTTGCGCTGCTTCGATCGCGCTCGCCCGCAGGGGACGAAACGTCACTCTCATTGAACGCGAGCCTACGCCGCGCCACAAGGTTTGCGGAGAGTTTCTGAGCGGTGAGGCCCTGGAGGATCTGGAGGCACTCGGCATCGCTGTTGGCGCGCTTGGCGCAGTACCCATCGACTACGTTCGCCTCGCGGCCGCACGACGAGCCGCAGAGGCTCCTTTGCCTTTTCCGGCGGCTTCGCTGACGCGCAAGGCTCTTGATACAGCGCTGATCGCCGAAGCAATTACAGCGGGAGTTCGCGTGATCCGCGGTCGCAGTGTGCAGTCACTCAAACGCTCGGCAACCAACGTCTGGCAGGCTACTCTCGATGACGGCACGACCCAAGAGGCCCCTACCGCCTTTCTCGCGACGGGCAAGCACGATTTGCACGGCCACGCGCGCCCCAAAGACCGTCAGCGATGGGTCGCCTTCAAGATGTATTTTCGGCTTGCGCGCGCGCAGGCGGCTGACCTCGAACGCGCCTCAGAGTTGATGCTCTACCCCGGAGGCTATGGTGGTATTCAGCCGGTGCAAGGTGGTATCGCAAACCTCTGCTGCGTGGTGCAGCGGCAGCACCTGGCGCGCGCGGGTCACCGCTGGGAAGGTTTCCTTGCGAAGATGCAGCAGGACTGTCCACACCTCGCGATGAGGCTTGCAGGTGCGGAGGCGCTGCTGGCCAAGCCGATCGCCATCACCCATATCCCTTATGGTTACATACGCCGCACTTCGGAGGATGGGCTCTACTGTATTGGCGATCAAGCAGCCGTCATCCCTTCGTTCACTGGCGATGGCATATCCATCGCGCTGTATACTGCCCGCTGTGCGACCGCCGCGTATCTTGCAGCTCAGCCGGCGCCGCTGTTTCAAGCAAAATTGCGTTCCGCGTTGGTGGCCCAGATGCGGCTTGCTGAGTTCGCCGCCGACGGCCTGAACAACTCCTTTGCGCGCGCGGTTTTGCCGTTTTGCCTCAGGGTCTGGCCCGGCGTGATGCGCGTGACCGCCAGCCTGACTCGGGTTACCCGACAAGCGGATGTTGCTCTGCAGGCGGTCGCCAGCTGAAATCGAGTCCACGAAACACCTGCCGGTAGTCAGACTGCCTAACGGAGATCCAATGAAAGCTTATGCGGTCCTGGCCCTCGCGACCCTACTCGCTCCGGTTGCGCGTGCTCAGCCTCAGACCTTCGCGGTGAATCCCGATACCAGCAAGATCAAGATGACGCTCAAGACAACCCACGAGGTAGTCATCGGCACTTTTCACATTCAATCCGGATCAATCGAGTTTGATCGCAGCACTCCAAAGATGTCGGGATCCGTCGTCGTGCAGGCCGGAAGTGGCGCGACCGGCAATGGGAGTCGCGACAAGAAGATGAACAAGGACATCCTGAGGGTTGAACAGTATGCGACTCTCTCCTTCGATCCCAAAAGCTACGCCGGCATCGTTGCTCCTTCTGGTAACTCGACCATCCAGCTGACAGGCATTTTCACGCTGCTGGGAACACCTCATGAAATCACCGTCCCCGTGCTGGTACATCTCGATGGCGCCAGCGCAACTGCAAAGGCTCACTTTGTGATGCCTTATGTTCAGTGGGGACTGAAGAATCCGAGCTTCCTGTTTTGGAAGGCAGACAACGACGTCGCAATTGACGTCGATCTTGTGGGCACGGTTTCCCGATAACGTACAGTCTCTCGGGACGTCATCCAAGCGGATCTGCAGAGTGAAAGCATGATGCGTGTCATTGACGCGCGGTGAAAGATGGAAGGATCTAGCGGCGTTTCTCGTTCTTAGTTGTGGATGTTCCCGCCAGTTGCTCGATCCACGCCGCCATCGATTCCTTCGGCTCGCCCATCGCCGCATTCGACACGTCCTCCCACGCTTCCCACGTCTCCAGCCGTTCCGCATATGCGGCGCGGGCCCTGGGCAGAATAGAAATGCCCAGGCCAAGTCGCAGCGGCGGATTTTCCGCGTCCACAACCTTCAGGATCGCTTCTGTCGTCGCCTGCGGATCGCCGCGCTCAACATTCGCCAGATGCGTCAGGAACTGCTTCCGGAACTGCGCGTATGGTTCCAGCGCATCCGCGATCTGTGAGGATTTTCCGAAGTCGGTTGCGTAGGCTCCGGGTTCGACAAGTGTCACCTTCAACCCGAACGCCCTCACCTCCTGCGCGAGGGATTCATGGAGTGCTTCGACAGCCCATTTCGTAGCGCAATAGAAGCCGATGAGCGGCAATGCCGTGATCCCCAGCCCGCTCGAGACACCGAGAATGTGCCCGCTCCCTTGTTTCCGTAGCAAAGGCAACGCCGCTCGGAGCACTCGGACCATGCCGAGGTAGTTGGCATCGAAGAGGTCGCGGATCTGCTCATCGCTCGCTTCCTCTGTAGCCGCGAACAGGCTCGCGCCGGCATTGTTGACAAGTACGTCCAGCCCGCCGAAGTGCGCGTATGCCTGTTGCACGGTCTGTTGCACCTGCGCGGAGTCGGTGACGTCGAGGGCGAGGGGAAGCACCGCGTCGCCAAAACGTTCCGCGAGATTGGCCACGTCTGCCAGTTTGCGGGCGGTCGCTGTAACCCGATCGCCGCGTTTGAGGGCAGCCTCAGCCCAGATGCGGCCGAACCCGCGCGAGGCGCCGGTGATGAACCATGTCTTTTGCATTTTCGATTCCTCCGTGATTGTGGAGTTAGGTTCAGGCCTCGGAATAGCGCATATTCGCGAGATCGGTGAGAAGCGAGGGGCCTGTGGGGTTCCATCCGAGCTTTGCACGGGTATGCGCACTGGAGGTCAGAGGGTCCCTTCCCGCGAAGAACCCGAGGAAGCCGAAATGTTCCTGGGCATGTTCCTGCGGAATGGAAATGACCGGCACCTTCAGGCCGCGGCCGATAGCGGTGGCAATGTCTTTGAGCGGCACGCCCTCTTCGGCGACGGCGTGGTACCGGGCTCCCGCTGTGCCCTTCTCCAGGGCAAGCAGGTAGAGGCGTGCGACATCCGAAACATGCGCTGCAGGCCACCGGTTGTGACCATCGCCAATGTAGGCCGAGACTCCCTTCGCGCGAGCTATCGCAATCAACGGGGTGACCAGGCCCTGCTTCACGGTATCGTGCACCTGCGGCAAGCGCATCACGGATGCGTGGACTCCGCGCTCCATCAGTGCGACAGCCGTCGCCTCGGATACACGAGGAATGGATGGGGAAGATAACGGCGGATCGTCCTCCGTGGCGGCGCGGCCCTGCGCCACTCCAACCCCGGAGCTGACGATGAACGGACGGCTTGAGCCCTGGAGCACGGCGCCGATGGTCTCGATGGCGCGCTTGTCCTGCTCGCAGGCCTCCGCAAACTTCGACCAGTCATGCCGGAAGGCGGTGTGGATGACGGCATCCGTCGCGGCTGCTCCGCTGCGCAGACTTTCCAGGTCCTCCAGATCGCCTCGATGTGCCTGAGCGCCGGCGGCTTCAAGCGACTTTGCGCCCGCGTCAGATCGCGTCATTCCAAGTACGTGATGGCCTGCGCCGACGAGTTCTTTCACGATGGCGGAACCGATGAATCCGGTGGCTCCGGTAACGAATACGCGCATATGTGCCTCCCTGATCGGATTCGAGCTAAGATTGACGAAAGGATGCCGCCTCGACTAAAACGGAGACAGCCTCCGTATGAGTAGATAATCGGAGGTAGCCTCCGGTTGCAAGAAGTTTGGAGATGACCAAGAAGCGTTCGACGACGACCCGCAAACCACGCTCAGACGCGCTGCGCAACCGCGAGCGCATTCTTGAAATTGCGAAGGGAGTCTTCACCCGACAAGGCGCCAATGCCAGCCTGGAGGAGATCGCAAAGCAGTCGGGTGTTGGAGCAGGTACCCTCTATCGGCATTTCCCTACGCGCGACGAGTTGATCGAAGGTGTTTATCGGAACGAAGTGGAGAAACTCGCAGCGGCTGCGGCCCGTTTCTCCGAGACCATGTCTCCTCTCGAAGCGCTTCGCGCCTGGATGCTGCTGCTGGTCGATTACATTGCTGCAAAGCACATCATTGCGCCCGCTCTCAATACCATCGTCGGAGGTCCGTCCAGGCTCTATGAAGGTTCTCGCAGCCTGATCCAGGGCGCGATCGATGGGCTGGTGAAGCGGGCTAAGAGGAGTGGCGATCTGCGAAGAGACCTGGACGCATACGATCTGCTTCGAGCGCTGATCGGCGTCTCGCATGTGGGCGCCGGCGCTGACTGGCAGCAAAGCGCCAGGAGACTGGTAGACATACTCATCGCAGGCTCACGCCCGCTCAAATAGACCGCATCTCGCAGCACACAATCTCTAGCAGTGGACATCCGTGGAGGCCACTCAGGCAGAAAGCGGTCCGGAAAATCGCGCCGCCCTGCGAATGCCCGATCTCCAATGTTCTCCTAAAACTATTCTGGATGAGTGCGCTGCCCTGTTGGCAACAACTTCCTGCAATAGTGCAATCCAACTCTCGATCGCCAATTGCAAATCTGGGTTGTGAAGCGTTGGCGCGAGGTATCAATCACACAGGGTATTCGGAGTAGTTACGTTCATCCGCTGCGGACCCTTCAGGCAGCAGCAAGGATTGCGTGCCCAAGTGCGCCCGTGACCGCGTCTTGCATGTGGAGAGCGACGTTACGGTTGAGTTCGTCAAGACTACGCAGATGGTTGGCAAAGTCCCACGCCAGATTGCGGGCGCTGCGGATATCCCAAAAGGCAAGCAGTCGACCTATTTTGCCCGTATCCTGCGCAAGAACACCAAGCGTATCCGTGGCCAGCATCGTCAGTGCGGAGGGCATTACGTTTTCCAGCAGAACATTGACGGATTGATAATCGGCGAATTCAGCGCCATTTTGAGAAGGGAGCACGTGCAACTCAGCGTTTGTTGCCAGCAAAGCCAGCGCAAGGTCGTGGTTGATGTGGGCATTCATGCCTGCAAGGGCAAACTGGATACGATCAATGTCTGTGCGATCACGCGCTTCAAAGAGTGCGCTCCATGCCGAGGGCACTGCGCTTCCTCCAAGCAGGCCTGCGACGGCACTGAAGTAGAGACCCGCGAACACGACATCGAGACGAGTGAGCCAGATTGGACTCTGCCAAGCTCCGCCCGGGGGATTCAGATCCACCTGCTCCGTAACCATCAGATAGAGTCGGTTGAACCACTTGAGGCCGTCATTTGGCTGAAGGAGAGAATCAACCGCCCGCATGCGTGCAATCGCTTCCGAGATCGTCGCAAGTGCAGGTCCGTTGACCAGGTTGTACAACTGCTGGTTTCCAGTGGGCAAAGTAGAAGTCGTCATAAGAGAAATTCGGGTGCAATGGGGTTCAATACATGACATGCGACGCGCAGGCTTGGAAGATAACTCAACCGAGACCTACAGAATGACAGAACACATCCGACGAGCACACCGGCCTGAATGCTCTATTTGAGAATTGCATGCGGTTGAGCAGTCGCTCAGGCCAACGCTCCAATTGGAGTCATTCGGTACTACGAGCCTTCTCCGTTTAACGTCCGCTGCGCGGTCGAGTCTTCTTCAAAGGCTTCTTCGCTGCTTTGCCTCTTGTTTTCGTGGAGACCTTGACAGCGCCATTCGAAGGCGCCATGAGCGGGATCAACTTACCGGCGATCGGAGAACCAAGCCCGGTGCAGGCGTCCCACCCAGGTCCTGCTGAAAAGGCTCCGTTGTTGCCTTGAGTAATGTCGTTGAATGCCGCGGCAGCCTTTGCTGCGTAGATGGCCGGCTGTATGAAACCGACTTTGCTGCCGAGCTGCTGATTGGCTACCGCTACGAGCCCAGCCCATAGCGGAGCCACTGCACTGGTACCGCCAATCACAGACGTCTGGCCGTCCACGCGAATCGTGTACCCGGTCGTAGGATCGGCATCGCCGGCTACATCTGGCACCCCGCGTCCCCCCGCCTTGCTGCTCGGCCCAGGGACCTTCGCATTCGCCTGCCACGCGGGCAGAGCGAAGACGTTGCTGACTCCGCCGCCGGTGGCACCCTCGCTGTTTGCAAGTTCGTTCCATACAACTTCCGAGGCGATCGTCGCCGCATGCGCGTCGAGCTTGGTTCCTCCACACGCCAGAACGTGAGGACTGGATGCAGGAAAGTCGACGTTGTTGCCTTTCCCTCCGTCCGTCGCCCCATCGTCTCCCGCCGCGGCCGTAATGGTGATGCCAAGAGCAGCTGCCGACTGGCAAGCCGCATCCAACGCCGTCAGCGACTGTTGCGTCCAGGTAGACTCGGGGCCACCCCAACTGATCGAAAGCACACTTGGATGATTCGTTGTGTCGTGCACCGCCGTCGTAATCGCATCGATGAAACCCTGGTCCGTATTCGGCGCGAAGTACACGGCAATCTTGGCCCCCGGCGCCACAGAAGCAGCGACCTCAATGTCCAGCATCACTTCTCCGTCGGAACTGCTGGCCTTCGACGGCGCATTCTTTCCGCCGTCGACGAGAACCGAAGTGATTCCCGGCGCGGCAAGCCCCAGCGTTTTGAAGTAGGCGGTGAGATCCGACTGCCTGTATCCTCCACCGAGCTCAAGGATTCCGATGGTTTGCCCGGCCCCACTTGCCCTTTCGGGCCATTGGTAGGCGGTCGCAACCTGCGGAGGAGTGTAGCTCGCAGGTGCAGCAGTCTGATTCATGCTGAGACGAAAGTGGGGCTTCGCCTGAGGCCTGTTGTCGAGCCCCAGGACCGCCTCTACGACTCCGATCAACGACGACGGCAGGTGAATTCCGCCCTCGCGCACCCGATATTCGACCCCGTTGATGGTCTTCTGGTTTAGCTCCACACCAAACGCCTTTTGAATGTCTGCAGCAGTTCCGGTCAGCCGTATTGTTCTGCGTACTACCGACTTCTCATCGACTTCGACCTTGAGTTTGAATTCCCGTGCAAATACGCGAACAAGTTTCACTGCGCTTGCATCCGCAGCATGGTGCGTCTTGAATTCAGCGCGGCTGACGCGAACCGGCCCGCTCGCCCTGCCGCCGCGCCGGTTCATCTTCAAAGGCTCTTTCCGTCTTACGATGACCGACACGGTCACTTTTGACTTGGGTGGAGTCGCACGTACGTGAACCGATTCGGGAGGAGTAGCCTTTTCGCTTCCCGCGAGAATCTCCCGTGACTGCTCGGCAAACTTTGGAATCTTTGGAGAAATGGATTGAGTGCGTATGGTTCTTGCCATCATCGACCTCTTTCTGTTTCCTGCCGCTCAGTCGAAGACACCGGCTCAATCGACTCGGCATGTTTATGAATGCTTAGAAGCGGCAGGCTGTACCCCATCTTGTAGGATTCATCTCTCGCCGCCAATTCACCTTCGTGCCGCCCCTCTCTTAGACCGTTGACAGCGGCTGCCGCGGGTTGATCAAGCACGCAACGGCTCGCCATTGGGGTCAACTGGGGGCAGAGTGCATCAAAAGTCAAGAACGACAATTGTGACGGAAAGTGAATGCTGGAGTCATTTCAATCAGCGGACTTGAATGCGGAGCTCGCAAGATCGGGGAAGTGAAGCCGCTATCGAATCGGAAGTATCGTGCATCCCTGCGTGGTTGTCAAACGAATTCGGTCGATTGCGAGTCGGGCTAAACGTCACGGCCCGTCGCAGGAACACCGTATCGATCTCCTCTCGGGTCCAGGCAGAAAACTCCACCGCGTCAACCTCCGCCGACTATCGATGACTTGCGCGCCGCTTTGAGGCGCCGAGAGAATCTGTTGCGAAAGCGGTGGCAAGCACGATAGACTCGGCCCTCACAGAGACTGCAAAGTCTATTAAGAAGTGATTTCGCAGAAGGCGACCGACTATGAGCAAGAAAATTATCTTGTGCGCCGACGGCACCTGGAATACGCCACACGGTCCCTCAGAATTGCCCGAAGACACCAATGTTCGCAAGATCTATCTGCTCTTGTCGGACGACCCATCTCAATTGAAGTACTACGACAGCGGTGTAGGAACAGATGGCACTCCCTTCGAACACTTCTTTGGTGGAACGATGGGGGATGGTCTCTTTCAGAAGGTCCAGGACGGCTATGAATTCCTGTCCTTCGTATGGGACCCGGGCGACGAGATCATCATCTTCGGATTTAGCCGCGGGGCCTACACGGCGCGAAGTCTTGCCGGCATGATCGCTTTGTTTGGTGTGCCGAGCAGCAACCTGGACAATCAGACCGTTCGTAGTATTTTTTGCGCCTACCGTTTGACTGACCATGCACAGCGTATCGCTGCCAAAGCGAATCTCGCCGCGCAATATGGGCTCACCGATGCTCACGTGCGCATGGTCGGAGTGTGGGACACGGTGGGGGCTCTCGGCATACCCGGTCATTTGTTCGGCAACTTCGATCAGGCAAAGTACGGGTTCCTCGATACAACATTGAGTCCTTGTATTGAGAGTGCTTACCACGCGATTTCAATTGACGAACGGCGAGCCGCTTTTTTGCCGACCTTGTGGACTGGGTCTGACGGTGCCCCGCGCGCGAATGACTCGCAGCTGCAGCAGGTGTGGTTTCCCGGCGTACATTGCGATGTGGGCGGCAGCTATGCAGAGAACCAGCTTTCCAACATCACGCTCCGGTGGATGGTTGACAATGCGAAGGCTTGCGGCCTCGTGTTTGATGAAGCCGCTCTTGCCACTTGTCTAGGCCCAAAACCATTCAATCCTCTCGGTACGGCACACGATGAATGGAAACTGATTCCTTGGGGCCTGCCGGAGCACCGGACCGTACCGGCGAATGCAGTCCTGTCGAATACAGTCAAGCTCCGTATCGCTGGCATGCCGCAGTATCGGCCTGGGAATCTTATTGGCCAATCCGCCGATAGCTACCAGCAGTTCAAGGTGATTCAAGACGACGAATTGTGATTGTGCATCGCTAGAGCGCCCTATTCAGGATCTTCCTAGAAAGGCAGACTTGGCAGACTTCCCCGATGCCTGCCATGCTTTCATAATTTCGTAAACGATCGCCGTCCCATAGGTCACGGCGATCCACACCATTACGGCCTCGATCGGCAGTCCTGCCCACGCTCCAATAAATATGCCCATCATCTCCTTCTGCTGATACCCCCACCACTGATAGGGCACAGCCAGCATCGCTTCCCAGAACAGACTAATTAATAGAATCATGAAGATCGTCAGGCTGAACGCACGCCAGTTGATGAATCGTCGCGCGGAATGAAAAAGGCTTGCCGAGGGGACCATCCCACCGATGACAAGCACGGCGAAGTAACCTGGAAATCCGTCCGGAGAAGGAGAGTGCAGCTTCTTGTATAGAACTCCAATCGATAGCAAGGCCAACCCAACGAACAACGACGCGGGATGGAATTTGAGGAGTCGTTCAATCGGTTCCACCTCCCCACTGCGTCTTCGAACGTTGTAAGCCGCCAGCCAGAACTCATCGAGCCAGACGTACAGAAGAAGGACCGCAAGGAATCCTGTGAAGTAGAAAACATATTCCTCGACGGGCACCGTACCTCCAATAGCCGGGGCGCCAAACTTGATTGTTGCGCCAGAATTCTTGAATTCGAAGAAGCAATGGGCGAAGAAGAAGTCGAGCGCAAAGCCGATGGGCACCAGAATCCAGATCGTTCGCCAAAATGCTCGTTTGGGTATCTTGACTTGCTCGCTCGGAAGGAACCAACCTCCGATAACCAGAATCGGGATGATGAAAAGAAGCAGGCTCCAGCTATAGCCAAAAGGAGTAGGATTCGCGCTCGAGATCAGTATGGTTGCTGGGACCTGCACAGTGTGCAAGGTAATGCCGACAGGAATAGCGACGATTGCAAGCATGACGGCGACGATCCATGCGCTCGCCTTCGGGTTGGAAGATGGACCTTGCATTCGTTTCAAATCTCTGCCGAATCTCGCTTCGATCGGAGACGCCACTTTTCTCCGTTTTCGTCAACCTGAATCGGACCTTGAAATGGTTTGCGATCACGACCCAGTGTCGAACTCTGAATGAATTCA
Organism: uncultured Acidobacteriaceae bacterium; assembly: GCA_963798035.1. Taxonomy (GTDB): domain Bacteria; phylum Acidobacteriota; class Terriglobia; order Terriglobales; family Acidobacteriaceae; genus Telmatobacter. The sequence goes on from CAWCRW010000006.1 coordinate 32,285, forward strand.
GAATCGGCATTCTATGCCGATTTCGTGGGGACGCCACCGGCATCGAAGAGCGCTGCCTCAGCCTGACGTCGCCGTAGCAGTCCAGCAACAACCGCGCCACCGGCGCGATCCCAAAGATCAAACTGTGTAGCTGCACCCTTAAAATCTCCAGCATTCAACCAGCGCAGCATCGTCGATCCCTTGAACGCTCCGCCGCCGAGGTTGAAGACAAAATCGACGAGCGCATCAAATTCCTGCTGGGTGAGCTTGACCGTGACTACGGTATTCACACAGGAGGCCGCACTTCTTACATCCTGCGCCAGCAAGGCCTGCGCCTGGGCCATGGTGATCGTTCGTAGCGGCGTGACATCCGGTCCAGTGTGACCATAGCCGATGGTCCAAACACCCACTTGATCCTGATAGGCAGTGAGACGAAAACCTTCAAACTGCTCCGTCAACGACAGGCCATTGGCGCTATAAGTCAGGTTGTTTACGCCCATATAGGACTTCCTCCATGCGATCCCGTTCCCCACAATTCGCCGGGATGTCAGCACCACGCAGCCCTAAGCGGACAAAAGTGCCGCGAAGAACGGGTTCAACATGCGGCCGGTTGGATCCATGGTTCGAACCGCCGCGGAAAACTGGAGCCAGCGCTGCCCGTAAGCCGCTTGCACGTTTGCTTGCGTAACAAACGGGCTCTGGTTCAGTAAGGGAATGCCGTTTCGTTGCGATGCGAAATCATTGAATTTCTGTAAAAACGCCTGCCAGGCTGGAACGTCAGTAGGGGCATGAATGGGATCGATGGAAAAAATCTCCTGATCCTGCGTGTATGACAAAAGCGAACTTGAATCCTGACGAATATGGTAAGCGCCTAGCGGCATGTTGCAGCGGAAGCCAGTGTCTTTGAAGTACTGATCGGTGAAATCGAGATAGGCGCGCAACGTCGTCAGCCATTGCGAGCGCGGAAAGGCCCAGAAGGTGAAGGCATATCGGGAATTCGGCGGCGTGTTGTGATAGTCGATGGTCTTGTCGGGAGCGAGCAGCGTGATCCCTCCGGCAAGATGAAGCTCCGCATAGAGTAGCTTTGCGGCATCGAAGTCTCCTTGCTGAGCGGCGTTGCGCAGATTCGGATCCTCAATGAATCGATCAATCAACTGGCCAACATGGGCGGCCTCATAATTCCAGAGCAAACGGCGAGCGTCGGCTAACAGCGACGAAAGCACCCCCGCTTCGGCGATACGATAGCGCTGCTGGAAAATCGCCGTCCTGCCTACCGTCCAGCAAATCAACCCTTCCGAAGTGTCCAGAAAATTGTCGACTTCCGCTTCTGTAAGTTCATCCACGGGGCGCGGAAGGTAAGTGAAGTGAAGCGCTTCGATAGGCTTTATGCGTAGCGTAACTTCGTAGAGGATGCCGCAAAGTCCATAGCTTGATCGCATCGTACGCAAAAGGTCGGGGTTATCTGTTTCTGAAGCTTCAGCAAGCTCGCCGGCCGGGGTCACCCACTTCATCTGAGTTACATAGGAACTCACTTGGCCGAATTCGATCCCGTCGAGCGCGTCTTTGCTGTGACAGCAGGCCGCAGAGCCGAGAGTCATGTTGCCAATCTCGATGTTGAGCATCATCTGAAGATTCTGCGCACGCAAGGCCTTTGAGGCGTCGATGATCTGCATTCCGGCTTGAGCTGTAAACATTAAGTTGGTTTTGTCGATCGCGACAACCTGTGCCATCTTCGAAAGGTTAACGATGGTGCCATCCGACGAAGCGCAGGGAGTCAGAGAATGGTAGTTTCCCATCGCGCGCACGGGGCTCGGGAAGCCCACAGGGTCGCGCAGGATCGCCTGAATCTCGGCAACCGTTTGCGGGTAGGCGAGTTGTTGAGGAGAAGCAGTAATGCTGCCGTCATAGTTCACAACCTGATTGGCCATGGGGGACCTCCTCCGGGCATTTTGCCGCAATCTAATCTTCAGTTCTGAGAGATCGATATTCCTTTCGCAGCGGAGGGCAGCATCGATCCGTCTTGATTGCCAAACATCCAATCGTATTCCGAGATGTGCCGGACATCATTGCAATAATCGCGCAGCGCCATCATGACGAAGGCTCCCTCCGCGCAAAGGAACATTCCCAGATAAAACAGCTGCAACTCCACTGAGTCGGGAATCGCTATGTTTTGACTCGAATTCCCGAGAGCCTGCGCCCGCGTAATCGCAGGATTTAACTTCGAAATCACGCCGATAGATGCTTCAAGAACGTTCGCATAGGCGACGTAGCATCCGACACTGCCAAAAATCAAAACCAACGGCAAAAGATTGAAAAGCCATCGAAATCCGCGCTTAATGCTCCCAAGCGCAATGGTTCTGCGAACGTAGAAGATCCAGGCGAGCAACAGAAAGCCAAGCACACCGGCCATCGTGGCGAGAGGCTTTCTCTGCGACTCATAGGTTGGTAAAACATTCAACGCGGTCAGTAAAGGCGCGAGAGCAGCCGTCACAACGGGCATGATGCTCATGTAACTTTTGAACACGTTCGCAAAAATCGAGAGGCGGTTCTCTTGCGCTGTTTGAATATCAGTAGCCATGACCTCCTCCATGCTTCAATTCGGACCTACGGAGCCCGCACATACGAATCAATCGATCTGTCCCGCTCGCCCCGGGGTCAATTGCGATCAAGGTCACTTATCTATTGATTTGCCGTGTCTCCCGGATCCGAGCCGCTGCCTTGAGCATCCCAAACAAACTCGAGCACCTTACTCACCGTCTGAAGCGGAACGGGCTCGCGACTGAGCCGCAACTCGATCAGGGTCGTCGTAAAGGGATGAAACAGGGACGCCGCGCTATCTCCGAGGTCTCCGATGTTCAGGACGACCGGGGAAGTATCGATGTTCATCGGCTGGCCCTCGCCAGCGAGAGACTTCGCCGGCTGTTGATCCGGCTGCATGTCCTTGTACCCTTGATAGCCGATAATCTCCGTGCCCGAAGAGGCGTGTACGCGAATCTTGATCTGGCTGGATTCCCCGGAAATACCTTGTGGCAGGCGGATGTGGAAACACCGATAGCTTGGGTCCGCCCGATAGACGTGCACATCCGTATACATCTCCTGAAAAGGAACATCCTGACCGCTTTCTGACCGGAGCACATCGAGCAAGTAATCGGAGACTCCGTCCCCGCGCTCATCGATTGCATGAACGACAAACTGTTGCCATCCGTCGAGCGGCTTGTCAGCATCTGTGCCGAAAAGATGGCCAAAGAACTTGTGAACGTCCTCGCTCAGCGTTGAAGTACCCGCCCCAGGATTGACGAGCATTTTCTGCTTGCCCTTCTCCCCGTACGATCGCGCCTTCGCCAGCCAATCATCGAATGTGCTGTTAGCTGCGTTCCCCTGTCCTTCAACGTTTCCGACGTTCAGGAAATCGGCGATCATGTTGACCATGACAGGGTCCGGATCAGAGAGGATCGTGGCATGACTGCGACCTTCCACTGCGATGATGGGGACGTCCAGTCGATCGTCCGCCCAAGGCGTGATATTGAGACGGCGCACAGCAGGCTTGCCCGTCGCATCTTTTGGGAAACGGGTGAGATCAACGGTGATCTTGCGGGTATTAAGGCCGCAGCCCGACCACCGGACTGTGCCATCCGTTCCAGGATCATTCGCGACGCTCGCCAATCCGCTGTAGGGAGAATTGCCGATGAAAATCCCGACATACGGAGTGTCCGCGCTTTTGCTGTAGTAGGGCTCCGTGCCGAGCAGATCGAGGTGCGCTAAATCCCACGTAAACTTGCTTCCTAGTTCAAGCCCGTCCAGGACAGCATCGCCGGCGTTGAGGAAATCGGGCCCAAGTTCGCGATTTCCCTTGACCAGCGCACCTAACCACGTTCGTCCCTTATGAGCCTGGGGCGAACCCCAGGTGGCAGGGGCGATGCCAATCAAATGCTTCAGTCGGCGGAGACGCGAGTTCCCGACACGGTTGTCTGTACCGTAGTTCGTGAGCCATGAACGAAGAACCAGCATTCCGGTCGAGTGCACGATTGCGTCGAACTCGCACGACTGCATGTCGTACTTCGCATTCAGTTGCGGATCAAATCGAAACGCTCGGTCCAGTCCCTCGGCGATGTCTTTAATTGTGATCTCGTTATTCAGGGAAACATAAGAACAGATGTCGATGTAGCTTACATCGATGCCCATATTCTTCAATTTAGGGTTGGCCAAAAGTGCGTTACGAAGAGGATGGAAAGCCTTGTCGTCTGCAGAGTAGCCGTGGATTAACACCAGAGGGCGTGGATTCATGAACGGACATCGCCTTTCCCGGTGCGAGGAGAAGTGAGCAGAAGTCTAATTGGCTTTGAACTTGCTGCCAAGCTAAAACTTTCCTGCATTTACAAGTTAATAACTGGTAACCATTGAAGCCCACAAAATGCGCGGACAAGAATGAACGATCCTTCGAACATTTGTCGGCATCCGGCTTCAGCATTTTGATTTCCAGCGCGATCTTCCATTGACAAACGCGCAATCCGCTGCCATATTGGCTGAACTTTATCGGCGCCTCCCCAGATTCAATCTGCGCCGACACCAGAAGAACATTCCGACGTATCGAGGAGGCTGAACGATGGCGTATACCGCGCCGCAACTTCTTTCGATGTCTCAAGAGGACCTGGACGGCCTGTTTTCTACCAGTCCGTCGGGCGACATTCCGAATGGAGAGGCAAAAGGCACCGCAATCATCGCTCCCGGTACGAAGTACAGCGCGGAGATCGCCTCGTTGATCAACATTTTTGTCTGGGAGGGAAAGACCTTTGACGCGGCGCACGGGACCCTGCGAAATCGAATCCTCGCCTTTGGATTGAACGCGATTGTTGCGGAGGTCTATAAGGCCGCGAGTTGGTTCGATACCAAGGAATGCATCGTGCTCGATTATTCGAAGACGTCGCTCGTTGCCGAACATGTTCGCGACGAAATCCGCCAAATCGGTCCTGGAGTCTACCTGGGCATCGTGTATTGGGAGCAAAGCAAGACCATTCACTTTGCGCTGCAGTTTCCACCTGCATGACAATCCTTTCCAACCCAGATCGTCCGATACCCAAGACGAATACGGGGTCGACCGTCTTGAATTGGTTGGGCGATGCATCGATATCTCTGGTGCATCTGGAAAGAAGGTTCGATCCGCTCCTTCGTCCATTCTTCGACGCTTTGTTTCGCGATCCCCTTGCGAGTCTTATGACCTCTCTGATCAACAGGCGTCGGCCAAACGAGGGCCTTCAAATTGCAGAAGAAAAACCGCTCCCGGACGAAGAAGCGTACGTCGACTCAGTGATCAAGAGCTTCGAAGAGCAAATGCGTCTGCTCTGGAAGCCCGGACGGTTCGAGCGGGGCGGAAATACAAAAACGCACGGCATCGTGAGAGCGGAATTCATTGTTCATGACAATCTCCCGGCGGAATTGCATCACGGCATCTACTCTGAGCCGCGTACCTATCCGGCATGGGTGCGCTTCTCAGGGCCGGGGCCGTATATTACCCCGGATATCGATGACGTGGGGTTTATGAGCATCGGCATCAAGCTGATGAAGGTGCCCGGACCGAAGATGATGGACGAAGAGAAGTTCACGCAAGATTTGTTTGCAGTTTCAACCCCAACCTTCGTAACGCCAGACGTCATCGCGAATGCGCAGTTACAAGTGGAAAGTGTAAAGAACGCAACAATCTTCTACTTTGTCAATCTTCATCGCCATCATGTACTCGACCTCATCATGCAATCGCTTTGGATAAAAACGCAGAGCAGTCCATTTGAGGCCCCCTATTTCAGCTGCGTTCCTTATCTCTTAGGCGAAGGCCAGGCCATGCAATACTCCGTGTGGCCGAAATCGAAACGTCGTACACCCATTCCGCGGCTCCCTTTGCGACCGCCCAACGATTACCTGCGTGACTCCATGGTGGCCACCCTCTCCAAGGAAGAGGTCGAGTTCGACATTCGCTTGCAATTGCAAACGGATGCACACCTCATGCCCCTTGAGAACAATGCTGTGCTCTGGCCGGAAAAGCTTTCGCCCAGAGTCTCGGTAGCTACTCTGCGCATCCCGCGTCAGAAGTTCGACTCGCCGGCACAGCTGGATTTCGCCAAGCGCCTTTCCTACAATCCCTGGCACTGTGTTGTAGAGCATCGCCCCTTGGGCAACCAGAACCGAGCACGCCGCCGCATGTACCTCACGCTGGCAACCTTGCGACAAACGATGAATGCAACACCTCGCTACGAGCCAACAGGGGATGAGGTCTTTGATTAAGCCGCAATGACGCCGCAATCCAGCTTCATGATTCTGGCCGCGATCATTCCGTCGCGTGAGGCGGAACTGCGCCAGTTGCTTGCCTCAATGAATCGGGTGCCGGGACTTCTCGATCCTCTCAATGCCGTCATTCCCTTCGGACAATTCAAGTCTTTGCACTTCGCCCGGGTCGTGATTCTGGATGACCAGACGCTGAACGACATCACCACCTACGGGCTACCACGGGTCAACTATCCCACTTATCTTGCGATTCTCGGAGACTGCGATGGCGCAATCGCGGACTTCCTTGAGGATTTGATGAAGCATGCCGGAGATGGCTTGCGACGTGTCTTTGCGCATTGCGAGGGATTCGCGGAAGGATCTGATCTGCTGGCCTGGATGAAGGCGCACAATGTGGCCGCAACAGCTAACTACGTAAATTGGATTGGACGAACCGTTCAACAAGTGAACGAAGAGGAGATGCTGAGGCAGGCGCTTGAGAAGTTTATGCAGGGAGATGCGGATTCACTGCGCGGAATGCCGCAAAGGCAGATGAGGCAGGCGCTGAAGGGATTTGTCGCGAACGAAATCCGATCGGGGCGTGTCACGCTGACCCCTCAGGCCCCAACACCTCTTGGATGGCGGCTTACGAACTCTCTCCATATCTTGGGGATGCCGGTCCTGCTGCTGGTCCTGTCTCCATTCCTGCTCATCGTGCTACCCTTCTTCCTGTTTCAACTCAGGAGATGTGAGAAATCCGATCCTGAGATTGCGCCTCGCGTCAATCCAGAGCACGCGAACCTGCTCTCCGCCCTTGAGGACCATGGTGTAACAAACCAGTTCAGTGCGATGGGTAGCTTGAAGCCGGGATTGTTTCGGCGCCTGACCATGATCCTTGTTCTCTGTGCGATCGACTATACGGCAAGGCACGTGTTTAATCGCGGACGACTTGCGCGCGTCACTTCGATTCAGTTTGCGCGCTGGGTTTTTCTGGATGATAAGAAGCGTGTGATTTTTGTAAGCAATTACGACGGCAGTCTCGAGAGCTATATGGATGATTTCATCAACAAAGTCGGATTCGGACTGAATATTGTCTTCAGCAACGGCGTTGGCTATCCACGGACAAACTGGTTCCTTCTTGACGGCGCGAAGGACGAGCAGAAATTCAAGGACTATCTTCGTCGGCATCAGATGCCAACCCAAGCCTGGTACAACGCGCACCCCGGTTTGACAGCTCTTGATAAGTGGCGCAACGCCCAGATCCGGGATGGACTCGAACAACAATTCATGACAGACGCCGACATACAAGATTGGCTGCGGCTTTTCTAAAAGATTGCAAAGTCCGACAGGGTCACCACTGCTGAAATAGGCATGCGCGCCGCAGAACCGCACTGCGGCGAATCGCGAACCAGGTCGATCGAGGGGAGGGATTATGAGCGCAGAACCGGTAAACTTTAGCGATATTCAAGGCCTCGTTCGCTTCGGATACAACGCGCTCACTGAAGCCTCGTTCCTGCTGCTGGAAATCAGTGATCCCGCCGGCGCGCGCGCCTGGCTCATGGATGCACCCGTATCGACGGCAGAAGAACTGAGCCGCCCCCCAGTGACGGCACTGCAGGTAGCCTTCACTTGCGAAGGATTACGCGCGCTCGGCGTCGCTGAAGAATTGCTTGCGGGGTTTTCGGCCGAGTTTCAATCCGGGATGACCGGGCAGGAAAGCCGCTCTCGAAGGCTTGGGGACGTGGGCGCCAACTCACCTGAATCGTGGCGATGGGGACGGGCAGGAAATGTCCCTCACGCGTTGCTGATGATCTATGCACAGCCGGGCCATCTCGAAGGATGGACGCGAACCATTCAAAACGCGGCATGGCGCGCCGCCTTCGAAGTACTCGATTGCTTGTCGACATCAAATCTGGGAGGCAAGGAGCCTTTTGGGTTCAATGATGGAATAAGCCAGCCCACGCCGGACTGGGGACGGCAACGCGAAGTGAGTGGGGACGAACTCGCCTATGGGAACCTCTTGTCCCTCGGGGAATTCCTGCTTGGGTATCCCAACGAATATGGCAAGTACACGGATCGTCCTCTCGTTTCTCCGGACGCGCCTCTAAGTTCGGTGCTGCCTATTGCAGAGGATCAGCCGCGCAAGCGTGACTTTGGCCGGAATGGAACCTTTCTAGTTGTCAGACAATTGCAGCAGGATGTGCGCGGCTTCTGGCGGTTTATCGACAAGCAGACTCATTCAAATCCGCAGGACCGAAAGAATCTCGCCGAATCCATGATAGGACGCAGGATGGATGGCACGCCCCTCCTACCCGTGGGCTCGCCTTCTATCGAAGGCATCGACAAGAAATCTGTGGCACAGAATCAATTCACCTACGACTCCGACAGCAATGGACTTCTCTGTCCATTCGGCGCGCATATCCGCCGCGCAAACCCGCGCAACGCTGACCTGCCGGCGTCGCAGGGCCTGTTTGCGCGGCTGGGTCAGACGCTCGGCTTTGGCAATGCCAAGTATCGTGACGATGTAATTGCCTCGACGCGGTTTCATCGCATGATCCGCAGAGGGCGAGAGTACGGTCCGAAACTAACCCCGGAGCAGGCCGCGGGAGGTGATCCAGATAGCGCGGAACACGGAATTCACTTCCTTTGCATCGCTGCCAATATTCTGCGCCAGTTCGAATTCGTGCAGAACTCCTGGATCATGAATACGAAATTCGATGCCCTGACCGAGCAAAGCGATCCGCTTCTGGGGAACCGCGAGAGAATCACCGGATGCCCTTTCACGAACACTTTTTCTTTGTCGCAGCAAGAAGGAGTCCGCACCCGCGTCATGGATATGCCCCAATTTGTGACGGTGCGCGGGGGCGCATACTTTTTCCTTCCCAGTATCAGCGCATTGCGCTACCTGGCAGGCGCGAATCGTCAGCCGTAGTGGACTCGGGCAATGACCGACCGGTTGTTGGCAGGAGAAGCAATGAAAAGAATTCGCATCCCGGGGATCGTCGACATTGTTTCTTCAGACGATGCTGCGGAAATCGAGGCCTTTGCGAAGGATCCGAAGCTCGATCGCGCGTATGCAGATCATTCCATTCCAGTGAATGGAAAGGTTCTTCAGCGCGTGCAGAACACATTGCAAATCGGAGAGAAGCCTCTTCCAACCGTTGCACCTCGATGCGCAGAAGGTCGCGCCACGGCGCAGGATGCTCTCTGGAAACGCCTCAATGCGATCGCTCCGGCATATGCAGCGGGACCGGAAGAACTCGAGAGTCTCGCAGCATTTGTGCGCGGAGAAGGATCGGCCGATGCGTGCGGACCGCTGGTTCAACAGGCGGTAGGCAGTCTGTTTGTCTCCAACTTCAAGGCCACAGAGGACAGCTGGAATGCAGCGCTGGTGCTCGATCAAGCCCCACGCACCATGAACCTGGCACTCCTCGCCTGGTGGGCGCTGACGAAAAAGGTCGATCGCGCAAAGCAGCTACTGTCGGACTTGGTGGGCGGAGACCTGGCCGCGGTGCATGCGATTGGAGTTGCGCTCCACAACATCGTGAACGGTGTCACTTTGATGCGAGAACTTTATAGCGATTCTTCAAACCGAACGGCTCTGTCGCCTGAAGTTGCCGGCAGCCGATGCCTTTTTGCTCCGACAACCGTGCTCCGCCAGCCAACCGCCACCGACGTTTCCGCGAGCGGGAACTTTGAAACTGGAACTGTCGTGCTTCTGAATCTCCAGGCTGCGAATGCGAAAACGCCGGATGCGAATTTGGCATTTCTGCGAAACACCTGGAGCCAGTGTCCGGCGGAGCAGTGGGTTCCCGCGTTACTCGAAGGGATTTGGCTTCGTGCGTGCCGTCCCCCAGCACAAGGCCAAAGCGCCGCTCCCACTGCGAACCGGGGTGATTGAGAAATCCGGGTTCGTTCAGAATTGCCTTTGTGATTCCTGCCTTAACAAACTGCCCCGATGAAATTGCGAACGCGATTACTGTCGGTTCGATCAACCGAAAAAACTCTTGACATTGTTGCACTACCTTGACAGATTCTTTAGATGCCGTTTCAAAGAACCCAGGGCGGCCGGCTTCTCCCTCATTTTGTAAGTGTGCCGGCTTAGAATGTTCGTTTGCCAGGGTCCAAATCATTCGCTGGGAAACAGGATTCGTGGGATTGCGGTAATGCACTGGCGTGTCGAATCGATGCGCATGGTAAGTTCTTCCCATTTGTTCACCATTCGGTCGAGTAAAGTCGATTCGTTCGACACCTCCACGAAGGCCCGGTGAATCTGCTGTTGCTGAAGCCTCTCCAAAAGGGGCAATGTAGAAGGAATTTCCCTCAGAGATACGGTAGGAGTTCCAGAAGAAGTCATTTTTCTTCTTGCCATTCCATGGGTGCCGACTGGGCCGCCGAATCGAATGGATCCATCAAATCTGCCAATCCGTTCTCAGGAGACATGAAGAAGATACCGACTAATTCGCTTTCTTGCTGGAACTATAAAGCCCTTCGCACCAGTCTCACCGCATCTTGGAGGAGTTAGGATGTCCCGAGTTTCCATACCGATCATGCTGACGGCCGCAAGCATTCTCGCGGTGCAATCCATTCTCGTAATGGGCCAAAGCACTGCGCAGGCGCCGTCAGGCAAGGAGCTGGAAGCAAAATCGCTTCAGGCTTGCGCTCAAGCGGTCGCTGGTCAAGTCGCTCTCTTAAAGATTCCAGATGCACGGGGCCTGCGATTCCAAGGCAAGGTATCTGAAGCGTCTGCCCTTTGCCGCGGAGGCGAACAGGCGCTGCAATTCCGCGGTACGCCGTGGGTCGACTGGTCCAACTATTGGGGCACTGGGGACATGTCATCCCTGCCGACGGGTTTCCTTTCGTCCAAGCTTCCCGCTCAACGTGGCGTCGCCGGAGCACTTTTAGATTTGGAGCTGCAAAGGGTTGAGCTGATCAAATTCAACCTGGTCGATAACTCGGGAACTTACTCCCAATACGTCCAGGGTCGAGACGGAGTGAGCGGCCCCGCTCTCAAGGTCTGGCCAGAAATGAGACTGGCTTCCACGAACCCCTCGTATGGCGCGGTGGGCGGCGATGGCCCGCAGGTGTGCAAGGGAGATCTGATTCGCTGGCGCACGGTCACAGGGATTTGCAACGACATAGTGAATCCGGCCATGGGCTCGTCCGGCATGTTATTCGCTCGGAACGTCGAACTCGACACATCCTTTCCTGACCTTGGATTGAATGAATTGACGCGCAACCGGCACGGGAACCGGCTTTCGCTCCTGGAGCCGGATCCCCAGGTGATTAGCCGCCGCCTTTTTACGCGCGTCCAGTCTGACCCATCCAAGTGCCAGGAAGGGTATGGTTTGCCGCAAGATTCGAAGGGCGCAAATTGCGATTACAAGAAGGCGCCTTTCTTTAATGTGCTCGCGGCGTATTGGATCCAATTCATGACCCATGATTGGTTTTCTCACCTTGAAGAAGGACACAATCAAGCCGAATACATGAAGGTGGGCTGCGAGACAAAGCTTGTAAGCAACGTCGAGGAGCCGCTTACTCCGGAGGATATCGAGCAGTTAGGTTGCCGCCCCGATGACAGGATTGACAAGGGCTATGTCGCCCAGGACTCCGCTCCCGACACATTCACTTCTGGTGGAAAGACCTACCTGGTGCGCGCGCCGAAGACAATGAGCAACACCAACACCGCTTGGTGGGATGCTTCGCAACTTTACGGATTTGACGATACGTCCCGCCAGCGCGTGAAACGCGATCCTGCCGACCCGGCAAAGTTGCTTCTGGTTCCCATGCCTGGCCAAACTGGATCGGGTTATTTGCCGATCTTTGGTCCGAGCGATCCAATTAACCCTGAATGGGCGGGGCAGGAAGCGGCTGGATTTCCCGACAATTGGACCGTCGGCCTCAGCTTTCTCCACAACCTGTTTGCGCGTGAACACAATTCATTTGTCGTCGAATTCCGTCGCATCGCTGCGCAAAAACCCAATGCGGATTGCGGACTCCGCGATCCAGCCAAACCGAAACGAATCATCCGCTATCGCGATGTCACGCCTGACCAGCTGTTCGAGCTCGCGCGACTTGTTGTGGCGGCGGAAATTGCCAAGATCCACACCATCGAGTGGACGCCACAGTTGCTTTACAACGAACCACTCTACCTGGGGATGAATGGGAATTGGAATGGACTCCTCGGCGCGAATGGCGGGCTCTTGTCGAAAGCGCTAAGCGATGTTGTAGTCGCAAATTTCGGCAAGTCCACAGATCCAGCAAAAGCTACCGAGTGGTACTCGGTCTTTGCATCGGGACCCGGTATATTCGGCTTGGGCAGCAAGGTCCATGGTTACGACATTACAAACCCTAAATACACCAATGGTGGAGTCAATCATTTTGGGGCGCCTTTCAACTTTCCCGAGGAATTCGTCTCGGTATATCGCTTGCATCCCCTTGTCCCTGATTTGTTGGAGTATAGGGATCTAACCGCGGACCCCAATAAAATCGCCAAGCGAATTTCCGTGGTCGAAACCTTTCAGGGCAAGGCAACTGATTATACGCACACCATGGGTCTCGCCAACTGGGGACTAACGCTTGGCCGTCAGAGGCTGGGCCTCCTCACCCTGCATAATTCGCCGCTCTTCCTGCAGAACCTGAAGTTAGGAAGGCTCGACAGCAAGACACAGCAGATCGATGTGGTTGCACTCGACATCATTCGTGACCGGGAACATGGGGTCCCGCGGTTCAACGAATTTCGACGCCAGTATGGTTTGCGCCAGCTCACCAGCTTCGACGACTTTATGGATCCCGGCGTCGCGCCTGGTTCGCCCGATCAATTGGAACAACAAGCCACGGTACAGACTCTTCGCGAGGTCTACGGACAACATATTTGCGATGCGTCGAAGGTTATTACCGATGCGCAACTGAATGACGATAAATCGCCGATTGACGATTGCCTGGGCCATCCAAATGGGACCCTGATCGATAACATCGAGGACGTCGATACCGCTGTAGGCTACCTGGCCGAATATAGACGTCCCCATGGATTCGCAATTTCTGAAACACAGTTCGTTGTATTTATTCTCAACGCTTCACGCCGGCTCTTCAGCGACCGCTTCTTCACCTCGTGCTTCCGTCCTGAGTTCTATACAACGCTGGGCGTTAACTGGGTCAACAACAACGGCCCAGGTCCGGCAATGATCGAGAAGGGAACACCCAATGGGCATAGACAGCCGGTATCTCCGATGAAGCGGATGTTGATGCGCAACATCCCAGAGCTAACTCCAGAGTTGGAGACCGTCGTCAACGCATTCGATCCGTGGGCGCGGGATCGAGGTCAATACTACAGTCTCGCGTGGAAGCCGCGACCTGGAGCTGAATCGGACGATTCCTTCGCGAAGCAATAGCAAATGTGCGGCGTGTAGGAGTGCCGTCGTGAAACGGCGTTGCTCTCGTGGCCAGACTGAACGGAGCTTCAACATGCCAAGACTGAAACTAAATTGGATGCTCTTGCCGATCGCATCCCTTACGCTCTTACAACAAGCGCACCCGCAGGCTGTTATGACTTCTCTCCCTGAGTTGACGCCGATCAGGGTATGTCCCGGTGCATTCCCGACCGACCTCGAAGCGACAGATTGCAGATACACTCCATCGCAGCGTGCCCTTGATTTTGTGTCCGGTTCCGTGACCGATCAGGCAGTGTTGGGAGCAGTTGTCTTTGGACTTGGCGCGCAAGTGATTCAGTCGCCCTCGGAGTGGAAGCGCACGTGGGATGGCTATGGCAGACGTGTAGGTTCGCGTTACACCCAGGCGCTGGGCAAGGGCACCGCGCAATACCTTGTCGGCCTCATGTTCAATGACGACCCGCGATTCCTCGCCTATCGCAACGATCCATCCGTCATTACCCGGCGGCGCACTGCGGTTTCCGCTTTGACCACGCGCAGTTCTTCCGGCCTCGCCTCCGCCGGCGCAAGTCCCTCCACCGAGAGCCTCGATGCCCTCTCGCATGACGGATGGCAGCGATTCGGACATGCCTGGTATGACGTGATCACGGTGCGCCGATCCACGATGCAGGGGAATGGACACCGGATTCCTGCGATCTCGCGTTTTGCCGGCGAGGCTGCGGGAGCGTATGCGGGCTACCCCTGGTATCCAGGGCCGGAGAATACTTTCGCGCAAGTTGGCCAGCGCGCGGCAGGCGCCTTTGGCACTGCCGTGCTTTCAAGCTTCTACACGGAATACAAGCCGGAGATCACAAATCTTCTCGGCGCCGTTTTTCGGCGCGGCAGACAGTCGAAATCCAACGCGGGGAACAATCAATGAAACTGAAAAGCATGACTTTCCTGGCGGCGATTCTTCTGCCTTGTCTCACCGGCTGCCACGTAGCATTGCAGCCTTACCGTTTGCAGCACCCCGCCATCGAGGTGCCTCCGCCATCCACTGCTCCCCCTCAAGCCGCATCGACCAATCTGCCTGCAAAGGACTGTGTCGATGCGAAGTCTCCCATCTGCCTCGCATTTATCGAAGTCGATGATATGGGCGAATTGTTTGACAAGGGCGAACTGGATACTGCGCTTCGGTTGATTCGCCAGGCAAACGATCTTGCCAAAACGGAGCCAGGCCAATCCGATCCCATTGTCCTCACATTTATTCATGGTTGGAAAAACAACGCCAGCCTGGAGAACGACAACGTAAAGGGTTTTCAGGCGGCCTTGCAGGAAGTGTACGCGCGGTTCAAGGGAGCACATCGCGTTCTCGGGATCTATATTGGCTGGCGCGGAAATCTGATTCATAGTTACTTTCCTGTCGCGCAGCAATTTTCGTACTTCAACCGCGAGGCCACTGCCATTCGCATTCCGGGCGCAATGCTTTCGAGCGCACTCACGCAGATTGCCACCAGGACTCACGAAAACCCGAAGGCTCTCGCGATCTTCATCGGGCACTCGTTTGGGGGGCTCTTGCTCGAGCGCACCTTGAGTGAAACAACAGCCAGCCAAATCGCGGAGGCATCAATATATACAGATGAGGCCGAGGCTGCTCAGGACACGAAAGAAGACAGCGATAAAGTACTCGCGGCGAAGCTTGCAGTTGATTCGCGCGCCGACTTGGTCATCTATATCAATCCTGCAGGCGCTGCCACCGAAGCCAGGCAGATGCTCGATTTCCTGACGTTTAACAGGTACACATATCACCCGCTTCGCGAATCGCAGTCTGCAACGCAAACCGAGGACGACCCCGAGCGTCCTTTATTCGTGTCGCTCACCTCGACTGCCGATCTCGCAACGAAGGTCGCACTCCCCATCGGGCACGGGCTTCCCTACCTCGGATTTAAATCCAATGGCAGCTTTCGTGAATTGAGCGAGGAACCGAATAAGAAGTATGATCTGGCCTGTTTCGACCCGCACAATGCGCAACATCAAACCTGGTCATTGACAACCAAAGGCCAGGGCGCGGTATCCCAGGGCTCTTACTACCTCAGCAGCGCCCCCCATATGCAAATCCTGCAGAGCCATGTGATGTTGAGGTCCGTTGGCGCAAATCAGATGCGCGTTTCGTCTACGGGACAAACGATCACCATCCAGGATCCAGATGCCATTGCGAAGTGCGATCGCGACCTCTTCAACAAGCAGAATCTGAACGTCGTCAGCACCTTCCGGCTGGCCGATACCCAGGCTTGTTTCGCCATTCAGGTCCGCCCGAACCGCTGCAACGGCACCCCCTACTGGTTGATGGAAATTGATCCCGACGTCGTGCCGGATCACAGCACCATCTTCACCCAGCGCTTCATCTCGTTCATCATTGACACATTCTTTGCGCCGAATGGAAAAGCCCTGCAGCGCTTGAACCCGCAGCTCACGCACTAACCCATGACCGTTAAAGAGCCGCTCCCGTCTCGTGAACCGCGCCGTAGGTGACTAAGTACCGATTGAGCTCAAGGCAAAAGGCGGTGATTGAACCAAGTCGAAACGCAGGAGTAGACTTAAATTTCCCGATCAGCGATAGATTAGAGTTCTTGCGGCGGGTATGTTGGATTTTCCGCTGTCTCATGCACGAGCTTTGGGAGGTTTGCCCTGCGTTCCATTTTCATAAACTATCGCAGGAACGATTCGGAGGGCGAGGCAGGTCGACTATTTGACGACCTGGTACTCAACTTCAGCGATGAGTCTGTGTTTATGGATGTCGCGGCGATCGAGCCGGGACGCGACTTCAGAAAAGCGATCGACCAGAGCGTAGCGAACTGCAGCGTCCTCTTGGCAATTGTTGGACTCGAATGGCTTGAGGCGAAGGATGCCGCGGGAGGACGCCGTCTCGACGATCCGAATGACTTCGTCCGCATTGAGCTGGCTTCGGCACTTAGGCGCGATATACCGGTTGTCCCGGTACTTGTGCGCGGGGCCAGGATGCCGCGCGTTGAGCAACTGCCGGACGACTTGAAGGAACTGGCTTACCGAAACGCTGTCGAACTGACGCACGCACGTTGGAAGTCCGATGTGCAGGTGCTGATCCGCGCACTGCGGCCGTTTATGGGCGAGCCTTCCATGAGTAACGCCGAAAGAAGGCAAGAGCCGGCAGAGCCCGGGCCAGAATCTACGGCAACACTGAAGCCGGAGCGTCCCAGCAATGTCGCGGCAGTTGCCTCTGTGATCGATGCCCAGACGATAGAGCGCGTCAGCAGAGAATTGGCGGCATACATAGGGCCGATCGCTGAAGTTGTCGTCAAGCGTGCGGCGAAGCGTTGCTCCTCGGCAAAAGACCTTTGCGCGACCGTCGCATTGGAAATCGAATTCGAGCCGAACCGCATAAAGTTCTTGAGATCCTGCCCGAATTAAAGTCTCTTCATTCCTCTTCAAACATCTTGAGGGCTTTGGCCAGGCTGACCTGCATCCGGTTGAAAGAGGACGCAACGGTCGCAATCTCGTCCCTTCCTTGAATCAGGACCGGAGGCACGTTCTTCTCGCCGCGACTGACGCGGTCGGCCGTTTCGGACATAATCCGCACAGGACGGATCACAAACCAGTAAACGCCGGCATCCAGCGCCACAAGTGCAGCGAGCATCGTCAGCGCGAGGAAGAAGAGCAGCCGATGGTACGCGCGATCCGCATCGGCCATCGGCACTGAAAGAGGCACCGAGACAATTTGCGCTCCGATGATCGCATTTTCCTTCCAACCAAAGCCGTTGGCTGTACCGTAGACAGCAACCAGCGCTTTGGGCGCTGCTGCGGGTGCGCTGTGGCACTCCAGGCAGTCTTTCGTGGCCACGATCGGGTTGGCCAGATAGAGCGCTGGACCCATTGGCGTATTCCGCTGGCCTGTCTTTTCATGTTCATCGCGATGGTCGCGCAGCCAGTCGATGATGTCGACCTCCCAACCCGTCGCGCGGTCTTCGGGATTGGTGGGATTAAGCGCGGCTTCCTTATAGCCGTAGTCGGGGTAGTCCTTGCGCAGTTTCGCGAAAGTCGTTGTCGCCCCATAGAAAGGAATGGTTTCAGGGAGGAAACGCACGCGGTGCCGCGGATTCTCCTGGAGCAAAGGTGAAATCTCGTCGGACGTATATTCCCGCACCGATCGGGCGCTGGCCATCATCAGCCGCTCTTGCGCCCGCACAACATCGCTCGCGTTCCCTATTAAATAGGATCGGGCGACTTGCGAGATAAGAAGTCCACCGGCTCCAAACACAACCAGGAAGATCAGATTGAACTTGGCCAGAAGTTTCATGCATGCCTTTTCAATCGCGATTGAATCGGATTCAGGAACGTGGGGATGTTCCGCATAGTTATAGCACTAAGAAAGAAGAATGAGACAGTACCCTTCCCGGAAGGCCGCTTTCTGAGCTTCCCGACAGGCAAACCAGGAAAACTGAGAATATGAAAAACAAGCCTGTATCTTCGCAAGTTACTGCTCGGCGTCAAAGCTCACGAAACCACGGGTGGCGCAACATTCCCCTGCCCTTTGGTCGACTGCTGTTGCACGGACGCCCACTGCGCGTGCTCCTGCGAGACGGTCGATTCGATGCGTTCGGCGAGAAGCGCACGCGGATCTGACGCTGTGGCATAAGGGCCGGCCTTGGCGAGGTAGACGAATTTTTCGTGTTTCAGGGCCTCACAGGTCGAGCGGTAATTCGTCCAATTCTGCTGGTATTGGTTGAGGTGAAGCAGACCTTCAAGGACCGTGATCAGTACGCCAAGCCCTCCCGTAACCAGTTTGTCCCCGGGGTAGTTCAGGCCCGCGAGAAAAGGGATCGCAGCGGCTCCGAGTATCTCAACGATCTTGACTCTTTTGAAGATGCGCTGTGCGGAGCGGCTTTTGCGGTCGTACCAATCGATCTGATCTTCGAGGCGGCCGTAGATTGGGTCCAATTTCGGGTCGGGACTCAGGATCGCCGGTTGAACTGCGTTCGCTTCAGGCATCGGAAAGGCCTCTTGAAAAGCTGGAAAATGTTATTCGTCGTGCGCTCGCCGGCAGCGCACTACGCACATCCCCATTTGCTTTGAACTCGCAGCGATCTTAGCACAAGGATTGACTACTTACCCCAGAAAGAAGAAGGTCGGGCCCATCGCCGCCACCGTACGACGATCCCTTACTCGGCCGTCTGGAATGCTGCGATACCAGCGCCGAAGGAATAAGGATGAAGGAGTGAACCATCGAATGCTTCGCTCACGATTCCGGGAATGAATGACTAACTTCGATGTTATGATGCCCGCAGCGCAGTCAGTTTTCGGAAAGAGAACATGAACTCCCCTCCTATTCTCTTGACAGCGGAAGTCTGTTTAGAGGTTGTCCTCGCATCGACCCCGCATCCGGATCGCTTCTCCAAGACCGACGACCCAAACTCGAAAAAGCTCTTCGATCTCGGGGTAGTGGACGCTCTCAGTTCAGCCTTGTTCGTCCAGAACGTAAAGCGCCGGATCGCTCCGTGGCGTATCGACGATTCCATTCTTCTTAGTTCCCGCAGCAATACAGTGCAGCAGGCAGCAGACTCGCTGCAGACCGGTGCGCTCTCGGACGATGCCCATGCGCAATAGAGGCATCCTGGCAACTCTGTTCGTCGCCGCGTCAGCGGTCGCTATGGGACAGGGCGATTTCACTTTAACGGGCATCGTGCCTGAAGCGGGATCCAGGACTGCACTCGATGTGAATTACACAGGTGCATTTCCGGCAGATTCTTCGGCATATTTGAACAAAGATGCCTGGCGTGTCTGGGTTAGAAAACCAGACGGCGCGAATCCAGAAGAACTGGAAGTCACGGTGGTCGAAAAGATCGTAAGTCCAAACTTCACGATCAACAAATTGCGGCTCTCGCTGTCCGGAGATTTACCTACGGGGAATGCCGTTGGGGCATCTGCGTGGCACGCCTTATTCAATCCCTCCAAGGCGTCGGGGATTGAGGGCTTGTCCTTCGATTCAGTCGTCAATGCCGTGATTGAACCCCGCGGCACCACTGCAGCGAAGCCGAGTTGCGATAACACTCCGCCTGATCCCACACCGTATCTCTGCGCACCGGCCCAGGGCGCTCCAGCAGACGTAAGCCTCAGCGGAAGTTTCCTGACGGGCGGAGGCACAAAGCCTATCTACACATTTGAGCTAAGGGGCGGACTGTACAAGAGAGGCGACGTTCCGGATTTGCTAGGGTTTCATCCCGGGGTCGCGGGAGCGGTTGAGATTAATCAACTTGCTCAACCACCGAATAACAGGACCATCATTGATCCCGATTCAATCACGGCGGCGCTCGCTTTTCAGCGGCTCAAACCTCTACAAATGCGCAGGGCCGAGTTATATGGCCTTCAGTTCGATGAGGCACTACCGGGCGGAGAGTTCTGCAGAACCGATCCATCGAGCAATATCGTTTTCCGATCGAGCCTCCTGTTAGGATTCAGCTCCATTTCGTCCGCAAAACACCCTTCGCTTTACGGAACAATTTATCCTGTCCTAGCGCTCGAAGCTGGCAAGAATCTGAATAAGCCAAACACCATCGCGATGACCGCGGTTGACCTGAGCCATTACAACGCTATTCTCAGGGGAGTGGTCGGCTCAGACGCGGTCTTTGCCGTCGCCTCTCAAGATAGATCTGCCGATGTTTTTTCGGTGAGCGCCAGCTATCGGGTACGCCTGCCTGCATTCGACGAGCCGTTTGTTGAGACACTGCACCAGGTGACGACTGTGTCGATGACCACCAAGGCGCGAAACTGGATCCAGGCCAATGTGAATTATGCTCCGTGGAAATTCAAGTATTTGTCTCTCGCCGCGAAGTACGAGTATGGAGAGTTGCCGCCGCTTTTTACCTTGGTCAACCATCAGTTCACGATCGGCTTCACATTGCAGGCCGTCCAAAGCCGAAAGCCAGGCCTTGTCGCAGCAGCCCAGTGATACACGGCTTCGTGGGGACAGCAACGACCGAGGCGAAACCGCTTACGTCACAATTGAAGTTGAGGCTCTAAACATTCGCGTCCGAGGAGGTCGGATTGACTGACTTGAGATACAAGGCCTTCATCTCATACAGTCACGCATCCGATGCGCGGCTTGCCGCGGCGCTTCAGTCCTCCCTCACCCGGTTCGCGAAACCTTGGTACCGGCTCCGGACGATGCTCGTTTTTTTGGATAAAACCAGCCTCTCGGCCAATCCCGCACTTTGGCCAACGATTGAGGAAGCGCTGGGCCAGTCGGAGTATTTTCTTCTCCTCGCATCTCCCTCGTCTGCAAATTCACAGTGGGTGCAGCAAGAGGTTCACTGGTGGTTGCAGAACAGGACCGCCGAGAAACTCGTCCTCTGTTTAACCGACGGAGTGATCCTTTGGGACAACAAAACCGGAGACTTCGATTGGGAGAAGACAAACGCAATCCCGACGTGCTTGAAGGGCGCCTTTCCCTCGGAGCCTCTGTATGCCGATTTCCACGCAGCCAAAGCGTCCGACAAGTATTCCAACTCGGATCCCATTTTTCGGGACGCTCTCCTCGATGTCGCCGCTCCGTTAATGGGACGACGGAAAGATGACTTGGATGGCGAAGACATTCGTCTCCATCGCAAGGCTGAACGCACTGCATGGGCTGCAGCCCTCTTCATGGTTGTTCTCGGACTCGCTGCCGGCGTCGGCGTAACCATGGCACACCAACGCCAGAAGATCGCTGCTTCGCGTGCTCTCGCATCGGAGGCCACATCGCATGTGGACGATCGATCGCTGGCCCTGCTGCTGAGCATTGAATCGCGCAGGATTTCCGATACAGTCGAATCCAGGCGGTCCCTGCTGACTGCGATCGAGCGCCTGCCGAATGCCGAAGCCTTTCTTTGGGGTCATACGGACGCAGTGACAAAAGCCGTCTTGAGTCCCGACGGTCAGACAGTCCTCTCCGCGGGCTGGGACAATCGCATCGTGTTTTGGAACGCCGTCACCCATCAACCTGTCGGTGATCCCATTCCGTGTCCTGCGGGCCTTGTCGGCGCTGCCTTCAGTCCTGACGGTTCGCAATTTGCCAGCGCATCCAGCGGATCAATTGTTCTCTGGGGCACAAAATCCCGTCAGCCCATCGGCGCACCCTTCCGCGCCAAGGAAGATTTTGTTCACGTCGCATTTTCCTCGAAAGACGACATGCTCGCCGCCAGCACCGCAGCTTACGGCAATCATCCCTCGGTCGTCTTCTTATGGAGTCTCGCCAGTCATCAACAGATTGGAGATCCCATTCCTGGAGCGAACTTCGCATTCAGCCCCGACGATTCCATCCTCGCGGTTGCCCAGTATGGGGATCTCGTCCTGTATGACCTTGGCAAGCATCGCGTCTTAAGAAAACCGCTCACCGGCCACAAGAAGAACATCTCAACCATCGCATTCAGTCCCGACGGGAGTGCCGTGGCCGCGGGCGCAGAAGATAATACGATCATCCTTTGGGATGTCGAAAGCGGACAGTCCCTTGGTACCCTGGAAGGCCACACGGAAACGGTGTCGAGTCTGCTTTTTGATCACGACGGAGAAACCCTCTTTTCAGGAAGCCTCGGCGGCACGATCATTCGTTGGGACCTGGAGGAGATGAAGCCGTCAGCCACTTTAATCAACAGCAACGGCGCCTCGATCTCCTCGATCTTCTCGACCCCAGATGGTCATTTGAGTGCGCTGGCACTCGACAAAGAGCGAGTCATCCTCCTGAATCTCAACGGCGACCCACCTCTGGGTCATCGCATCAATGCCGCGGAAAGTGGTTCCTCCAATGTCGCATTCAGTCCGGACGCTCGCTTGCTCGCTTCCGCCGGCGAGTTTGGGGATGTTGTGCTCTGGGATGTTGCCAGCGGTCAAAGAAGCGGAGACCCACTTTCCGGTCATGAGCGCGCGGTGAGCAGTTTGGCCTTTGCACCCGACGGCAAGATCCTGGTCTCTGGAAGCATGGATGGAAGCATTCTCTTCTGGGATATGTCGTCTCGGACCGCATTCGGGCCGCCGGTCCAGGCGCTTCGATCTCCTGTCTGGAGCCTGGCCTGCAGCCCGGATGGCAAAATCGTGGTTCTGGGGGGAGACGGGGAGCTTGTCTTTTGGGATATCGCGACCCGCAAACCAATCGGGGTTCCTGTCACTTCGCAAAAAGATCGTATTTGGAAGCTCGCCTTCAGCCCGGACGGAAACTCACTGGCGTCGGCGGGAAACAACCTCGTCGTCATGATTTGGAAGAACGGCCAACCAGGCCAGCTTCTCAAGACGTTGGGCACTCCGGTGCAAGGCAAGGATTTTGAGGTCATGCCGGTCGGTGTGAGCTTCAATGCCGATGGCACGATGCTGGCCACCAGCACGCAAGGTCATTCAGTCACCCTCTGGAACGTGAAAGATTGGCACCCGATCCCTCCGGTACTCTACGGCCATACCCAGGCTGTGTCAGGCGTTGCGTTCAGCCGAGACGGCAAAGTCCTGGCTTCGGGCAGTGCAGACGGCGCCATTCGCATCTGGGACGTGCAGGCTCACGAGTTGATCGGAAGCCTTGGCGCGCCGCCGGAGGCAATCAACTCGATCACATATGAGCCACGGAAGGATATCCTGGCATCGGTGGGTGAAGATAATTCCATTGTCTTGTGGAATGTGAATTTCGACGACTGGACAAGCCAGGCATGTCGCATCGCCAATCGGAATCTCACACAAAAAGAATGGAATACTTTCTTTGGAACGAAGTCCTATCAGAAAACATGCCCGCATCTCTGAGGGGCTACTGCCGGATGGATGCAAAACCAACCCAGCATCGCGCCGCCCGCGGCCTTTCGATTTGAGAGGACTTATGCCGTTCTCGTTTCAAGCTTCAGCGCCTTGAACGATGCATCGAACCCAGGCCCGCTAGGCGCGGCGCACATGAGGCCAACTTCTACTTTCGGCTGCGTCGGGAAGTATCCCATGCGTACCGACATGAACTTGCTGCCATCCAACGAGCAGAATGTTTCGATCGAATCGTTCTTCCGCACGATGCGCCACCAGACCGGCTCCGTCTCCGACAAATCCGGCAGCGTCGAGCCATCGGAATAAGTCCGCGTGAACACCACGCTGGCATACCGTTTCCCGTCGATGAACTCCGTTCCACAGCGCATCCAATTCTCTGCGTCGATCCTTACCATCAGTCCAGCCTGGTCATACTGGGTCGCATACTTGCCATTGATCAGCGCGGTGAACGTAAAGTTTCCAGATGCGGAAAGATGAAAGAAGTGGCCGCTATCGGCCACATATCCATCAAATGTCTTTTGCCAAAAGTCCGTCTTCGCCCGGCTGCGAACTGCGATCTCGCTTCCATTGATCTTCGCCGATGCTGGTTCGTTCATCCAGTTCATATGGTTCAATAAATCCGCCTGCAGTGGTGGTGCGGCCCACGCTTCGGCCACACCCAACGTCAGCCCACCCGCTATCAGTGCAGATCGCCCCACAAATTTCCGTCGGTCCATGCCCATTCCACTTGACCTCCCTGAGAATTCTGCTGAAAGCAGCATACCGAGGTCAAACGAATTCGGCGATCGGAAGAAAGATGAAGGCGAGGCCATTCGAGTTGCGAGCATCGGACACCCAAACTCGAAGTTGCACCAGGAGGAACTGCTTGGGCCGCAAACTTCTGAGAACTGAGCAAAAAATTCATCTGCTCCTCCACGCGAGGGCTGGAGTCATTGCGTCATTTGCATACCACCATCTCTCGTCAACCCGGGCGGATCTTTCAACTTTTCTGAAACCTCATCAGGGTCAATCGTTTCAACCCATTTCTCCGCATCCAAACCTTTGAGGTGAATTAGGATGCGTGAAGAATGCTCCTGGCGCTCGTGTTGACCGGGCTCTTCGCATGGGCAATCGGTTGCAAGAAACAAGTCGATCAGGCGGAATTCAGATCCGCGATCAACAAGTCTTTCGCCGGCCGACACGAATGCGTGTGGCCCGAAACAATCAAACTGACTGCTCAGGCTTACCCCTGCAAAGACGCGAAGACCCGCGACTACGACGCCCTCACCGATGCCGGCCTTCTCATTCGAGCGTCCGCGGAAAAGGAGCGCTTTCTCGCCGGCTCCAAACTGGTCAATAACTACGACCTCTCCGACAAGGGACGCCCCGCCTGGATTCCCGACCCCAACCAGCCCGGTTACGGCAACTTCTATTTCGGCCACTTCAACGTCACCGCCATCGACAAGGCCACCCCCAACGATCCCTCCAACCCTACGCAATACCCGGTCAATTACCGTTACGAGGTGGAAGGCATCCCCGACTGGGCCCTCACCCCGAATCGATGAGGGCCTTTCCCAAGATCGCCGCGGACACATCCATCTAGTCCGCTACTGCCATCCTGGTTAAAGACACGAACGGAGGCTGGGCGGTCGTACCTCCCCAACCCGCACCATAGCCGATGGGCTCGATCCCGGTGACCAAGAACGGAAGTAGCCCCAATCTTCGGTAGGTTCTTGTTTGGACGTCTCCGGCTTCCTTCTCATGTCCAAATCGAAAGTGTCTCGCGCCAACGAGCTACATCTTTCGACCTCTGCGCGTGGCGCTTCCGATCTCTGCCAGCTACCATGGACTGGCTGCGAACTGAATGAGCGTTCTCAGCTGAATTCGGGGTCCCGGATGGTCTACCTGACCGGGCATTACCGAAAAATGAGTTCTGCGCTTGATTCGCCTTGCAGGGGCCAGCCTCGGTATTTGAGAATGGCGCCGGAAGAAAACGAACGGATGAAATGGGATTCTATGCGCCAGGGTTTTTTCCGCATGCGCCCTTCTGCAGCGAGCTTCGCTTTCGCTGCAGCGATCTTCACCTCAGCCGCCGCGGCGCAACCGCCGGCACAACCTCACTACCAGCACAACCTCAAAAGGGGACCTGCGCCCGGCGGAGTCGAGCAAGCGACATTCTTTGTCCATCGCCTGAGCGCAGATCACGCAGAGGGCATTACTTCGCTGGACATGAACGGCGATGGGCGGCCTGACCTTGTGAGCGGGGCATATTGGTACGAGAACCCCGGCCCGCAGGGAGGCGAGTGGACGCGGCACCAGTATCGTGAAGTGGGCGTGATGAACGAGTTCGTCTCCGACTGCGGCGAGTGGACGGTCGATGTGAATCACGATGGGCTGCCCGACGTAGTGACCGCCGGCTGGATGACCAACGGCATCTTCTGGTGGGAGAACCCGGGCAAACTGGGCGTGGAATGGAAGCGGCATTTCATTACGGACAGCTACGACACCGAGGGCGGCTGGATGGCCGACATCAACGGCGACGGCAAGCCCGATCTGATCTTCGGGCACTACGGGCACATGGGTGTTCTGTGGATCGACTTTGCCGGAAACGAGCCCAGGGTACACCACGTGGGCGGGCGCGCTGAAGACGGGCACGGGATCGGGGTGGCTGATATCGATGGCGACGGCAAGGCAGATATTCTCACGCCCAATGGTTGGTTCAAACAGGTCGATGCTGACAAGGATCAGTGGGAGTGGCACGGCGACTGGAAGATGGAAGACGCGGGCTTTCCAATTATCGGCTACGACGTGAACAACGACGGCCAGATGGATTTGATCTACGGCCAGGGCCACAGCTATGGGCTCTACTGGCTTGAACAACAAGGCCGTGGCGCCAGCCGCACATGGGTTAAACACACCATCGACGAGTCGTTCTCGCAGGTGCATGCGCTCAAAATGGCCGACATCGATGGCGATGGCGAGCTCGAGTTGATTGCCGGCAAGCGCTATCGCGGGCATGCGGGAGAAGATCCTGGTTCCTACGATCCCCTGGTCGTGTATTACTACAAGATCGATCGCAAGACCGGGAGGTTCACGCGCTATGCGATCTCAGTGAATGGAACTGCCGCGGCGGGGACGCAGTTTGTGGTGGAAGATCTCGATGGGGACGGCGATCTCGACATTGCTACAGCGGGTAAGACCGGCGTGCATTTCTTCGAGAACCTCAGGATCGACAATGTGCCCAAGGCCGAGCGCGAGAAGGAAATCCTGCTGGACAAGAATTGGCCTTTCCCCGGCGAAGGGCAAGTCGTGAAGCAGGACAATGAGCCGAAGCGGTAAAAGTTGTGACTCTTTGAAGGACAAGAATCCAACTGAAAAGAATTGAAGCGTAATTCAAAGTTGCTTTCATCAAGGAGTGAAATGACTCACACGCTTGATCGTCGCACCTTCCTCATCGCAGGAGGACTCACTGCGCTTGCTTCCTCAAAAGCCTTCGGAGCGAATGACCGACTTCGGATCGGTGTGATTGGCGCGGGAGGCCGCATGCGGCAACTGCTCAACTCCGCCGAGAATACAGGCGTTCCCTTCGAAATCGTGTCGGTGAGCGATGTCTACACGCCACGGCGCGAAGAGGTGAAAGCCCGCACGAGCGCGGCGAGCGCAACGACCTGCATGGATTACAACAACGTGCTCGACGATAAGAGCATCGATGCAGTGATCATCGCGACTCCGGACCATTGGCATGTTCGGATCGCGGTTGCGGCGCTGGCCGCCGGCAAAGATGTTTACCTGGAGAAGCCGGTGACCCATACCCTCGAAGAGGGCGAGGCGGTGCAGAAGAGCGTTCGATCAAGCCGGCAGATTTTGCAGTGCGGAATGCAGCAGCGGAGCTGGCCCCACTTCCGCAATGCGGTGGACCTCATTCAGGGCGGCGCGCTCGGGCAGGTAACCCAGGTGCGCACCTACTGGTGGCAGAATTACGGTTCGAATTGGACGCAGAAGCCGATCGATGTTGCGCAGCTTGATTGGAAACAGTGGCTCGGCGGCGCGCCCGATCAGCCTTTCACTTCTGAGAAGTATCACCGCTGGCGGTGGTTCTGGAGCTTCGGCGGCGGTGCGATGACCGACTTGTTCACCCACTGGATCGACGTCGCGCAATGGGCGATGAAGGCAGACCAGCCGATGACGGCCCTGATGCTGGGTGACAAATACGTGTTCAAGGATTGGGAATGTCCAGACACCATTCAGGCAGCCTTTCGCTATCCGGGGTTTGATGTGGTTTACGAGGGCATGATGAGCTCGTCAATCGACGATGGAGGACTCGAGTTTCGAGGCACGGAGGCGACGCTGAAGATCAATCGATCAGGAATGAGCGTGTCTCACGAGAATGTGAAGGCCGATCGAAACCCTGTGCTGAAGGAAGATAGCTTCGAGGACGGGACAACGCCGCACATGGCAAACTTCTTCGATTGCATCAAGACGCGGAAAGAGCCGAACGCACCTGTCGAGACCGGAGTCGCGGCAGCGAGAGCAGGCCATATTGGAAACCTGGCATACCATCGTGGAGGGCTAACTCCCTGGCCGGCCAGATGAAAATCAACTGGCAATTTTCACGCCGAAGCCCAGCGATTCACCGCCAACGCAGGCCAGACGCAAGACGTTGCCTGCTCACGCCGATTTGCGCTTTGCGGCTGGCTTGACCAGTCCAATTTTCTTGCTGAGCGGTTCCTTCTCGCTCTTCGGCGGTTTCTTCCCCAACCGAGTATCCGGGCCAATGCTCTTGCGAAGCGCGTCCATCAAATTGACCACCTTGGCCGATTGCTGTCTCGGCGCCTCGTCGATTGGAACCGGTAGGTTATGAACCTTTGCCTCGACGAGTGCCTTCACGGCGACTTCGTAACCATCCTCAAACTTACTTAGATCGAGTTTCGCCGACATGCGTTTGATCAACGTCTCGGCCAGTTCGAGAGAGTCCTTTTCGACCGCTGTAGGCTTGATGTCGCGAAAGTAATCGCTCATGTTCCTGAGTTCATTCTGAAAGCGCAGTGTGTACGCCATCATTCCGCGATCGCTCCCTGGTGCAGGCGCAACAGCGACAATATTCTCTCGACCGGAGAACGCGACTTTCCCAATTGCAACTTTTCCTGTATCGACAAGCGCCTGCCTTACGACCGTAAAGGCTTCCGCTTGAGAGTCATTTTCCGGAACTACAAAGTAAGGCTTCTCCACATATTCAGGCGTCAAATCCGCGGAGTCGACGAATTGCGAAACTGCGATGGTGTGCTTCGAAGGTACGCGCAGGTTTTCGAGTTCAGCAGGCTCGATGATCACGTACTGGCCTTTCTGATACTCGTATCCTTTGACGATCTCATCCTTCTCAACCGCAGTCGTCGCTTCGTTGTTCTCAGCGGCGCTCTCAAGCACCTTCTGATGCCGAATGCGTTCGCCGGTTTTGCGACTAATCTGATGAAAGCTGATCTGGCTCTTGCTTTCTGTGGCGACATAGAGACTCACACCGAAAGAGACCAGCGATATCTGTATATTTCCCGTCCAATAGGGACGCGCCATAAGACCCCCTCCAAGTTCCTTTGATGGAAACTCGGCCAGTAGAGTCAGGAGTTTATCGCATTTTCGCGCGGCAGTGAAGCAGAATTAGCTACGTGGCTATTCTCTTCGCCATGTCTTCGCCAAGGCGCTCACTTACAGCGCTTCAAGCGAAGTAAGTGATAGTTAGAAGGCGCGTCACGATGCAAAGAGAAGCTTGTTCACTAAACTTTCACACCAAGTGCGCCGAGCGTTTTTGCTGTCAGTTGCTGGTCAGACAGACTCATGGCCTTCCATGGATCACGGCCCATCCGTTTCTTCCAGGCGGCAAAGTCAGATAAGTAGAACTTAGGCGCTGTGGATGAATCCAGTTCCTTCCAATCCAGCGGGACCGCAACCGGGATTCCCGGCCGCGCGCGGGTTGAGTAGGCCGCGATTGCAGTCGCCTCGCGATCATTGCGCAGGTAGTCAAGATAGATCTTGTTGGTGCGGGCAGCCTTCGTCATCTTGGTAAGGTATCGTGCCGGATTGCTCTTTTCCATTTGCAGAACTAGCGAATGGGCAAACTGTTTAAGGATGGGCCACTCGAATTCCGGCTGAATCGGCACCACAACATGCAGGCCTTTCCCCCCGGTACCTTTCAAAAAGCTCGTAAGCTTGAGCTGCTTCAAGTGCAAGCGCATCTCCTGTGCGGTTGACGCCAACACGTTCCACGGGATTGCCGCATCCGGATCCAGATCGAAGATAATGCGATCCGGCCTTTCGATCGAATCGTTCCTCGAGCCCCATGGGTGGATTTCAAGAACTCCCAACTGTGCAAGCCCAAGCAGACCCTCCACCGTGTTTACCGTCAAGAACTCTTCCTTCTTGCCGGTTTTTCTGTTCGGGATGGAAACCTTGTCTATGCCTTGCGGTAGACCGGGGCCCACGTGCTTTTGAAAGAAGCATGGCTGCCCGATACCGCTCGGGCAACGGACGACGCTTAACGGCCGATCGGAGATATGCGGCAGCATATTCTTGACGACTGCAAAGTAGTACTCGGCGAGTTGTAGCTTCGTCGTTCCACTCTCAGGATCTACGACCTTTTGAGGGTGAGTGATACGAAAGCCGTTCAACGGCTGTTGACTCGATTGGCCGGTACTGGCAGGGGGAACCGCGCGCTTCACGGGACCCGCCAAATTCTGAGAACATGGCTCTTTTGCAATTGCCGATTCGCGTGTAATTTCTCGTGACGGTTTATCCTCGCGGATGCCCTTAAAGGAAGCTTGGCGTACAAAATCATCCCGCGTCCAGGAAGAGAATGAAATCTGCGCAACCAGCTCCGGCTTGACCCATTTAACCTTCCGCCGCGCCTCGGCAGGAACCTTGGTGAAATCTGTATGCTTCTGAACAAGCGCCTCCAGGCGATCCCGCAGAGCGCGATGCGTTTGTTCTGAAAACCCTGTGCCGCAGCGCCCGGCATACTGCAATTTGCCGTCATCATAGTATCCGAGCAGCAGCGCGCCAATTCCGCGGCCGCCTTTCTCGGGAGTCGTGAATCCGCCAATGACAAATTCCTGCTGTATTCCGCACTTTATTTTGAGCCACGTGTTTCCACGGCCCGATGTATAGGGCGAGGACGCAATCTTTGAAACCACACCTTCTGTTCCAAGTTCACAGGCCTTCGCAAGAACCTCGCCCCCTCTTCCTTCGATGTGTTCGCTGAGTCTGATGGGTGAACCGGGTTCGGCAGCCGAAAGAAGTTCCGAAAGAATAGCTTTCCGTTTTGTGAGCGGAAGCTCGCGCAAATTATGTCCGTTCAGATGGAGAAGATCGAACGCAAAATAAATCAGCGCTTCTTGCCGCTTTTCCTGGAATGCAGCTTGCAGATCGCCGAAGTTACTTCTTCCCTCGGGGTCCAGCGCAACAACCTCTCCATCCAAAATGCAGCTCTCGAGATCCAGCTTTGACGCAGCACCGGCAAGATAAGTCAGCCGCGGAGTCCAGTCCAACCCGGTGCGAGTGAATAGGGTCGAACGCGTTTTGCCTTCTCGACTTTTCTTGGATTGCACATGTACCTGGAGCCGGTATCCATCGAGCTTCAGCTCATGAATCCATTCATCGCTATTGGGAGCCTTAGCGGCTGGTTGCGCCAACTGGGGTTGAACAAATCCGGGAAATACTTCAGCAGGCGCACCGCGCAGAGCCCGTTCGAGTGATCGGTGCCGCTGATGACTCGATAGGACGTTGCGAGAGGACACGTGTTCACGATTATTTCCGCCGAGGAACAGCCCCCCCTGCTTTGAGTCCCAGATGTGATCCTTGCTTTCCGCAATCTGTTCGATCGTTCTTTGCGTGATCGCACTGTTCGGAGCTTCGTCCGTGATTGCGGGCGCATCTTCCGATCGGACGTATTCATCTCGCTCTTTGATCAGGAGCCAGCCTGGCTTGTCTGAGTGATCGAGATTGCGGTGCATGCGAATGAGCGCCCATTTGCCCTTCAGCTTGGTCCCATACAGCTCGAATTTCAGATTTCCCTTCTCGATTTCCCGGTCGACGTCGCCAAGCGCCTTCCACTCGCCGAAATCCCAGATCATGACCGTCCCCCCACCGTATTGACCCTTGGGTATGGTTCCCTCAAAGCCGCCATATTCCATCGGGTGGTCCTCGACTTCCACAGCCAGCCGTTTATCGCCGGGAAAGTAGCTTGGACCTTTGGTTACCGCCCAGCTTTTAAGGACCCCATGCCAACCGAGACGGAAGTCATAATGCAGACGTGTCGCAGCGTGCTTTTGGACAACAAACGGCTGCGGGCCGACGGTCGGAATCGAACCCGATTTATTCGCGATTCCTTGCGGCTCAGAAGTGACCTCGAAATCGCGCATGGAGCGATAGCGCGCCAATTGGCGGTCAACCGCCTTCGCTAACGCGGAACGCGACTTGGTTCGTGTGGCCATGAGGCGATTGTCTGTCGAACCCTCGATGTGCTCGATTGGGCGCGTGCAGGAAACCGACGGACCTCCGTCCTCACCAAAGAATAAATGAAATCTCCTACTCGGCCCTCAGTGCCTGCATCGGCTCAACGGAAGCCGCGCGGCGCGCTGGAATGACCGAATCCTTTCTTCGCCGAGACCCGAAGTGACCGATGAGAGTGCGATTACACCGGCGAAGAATGCGAGTCCACTTTCCGCTGGGCTGAACGAGTTGCGGATATAGAATTGCTGGGTCCCGGAATCCATACGAGACATCACGATGAGAACTGAGTCAGGGGAGCAGCGAATGCAGGACAGATCATCCAATGGGCAAGCTTGTGAGATGAGCCGGCGCGATTTGCTCGGCACAGCAGCTGCGCTGATGGGAGCCGCGGTTACCGCAGCGGCTCTCGAGCCGCCAGCCGCCGCCGCGGAGACGAACCCAACGACCCGCGCCGATCGGGGGCTCGATGTCAAGGGCGCGAAGCTGGCTCCTTTGCCCAACTTCGACCCGCCGGTGGTCCAGGTCGAAGGAGGAAAGCTCCGCGGTTTTCGTGATGGCAAGATAACAGTATTTCTCGGCATCCCGTACGCCGAGGCGGAACGTTTTGAACTGCCGAAACACGCGACGCCGTGGAATGGCATCAAAAGCGCTCAGGCGTGGGGTCCGGTATGCCCAATTCCGAAACTGACCGAGCCCGGCGTCGATGAGTTCGTCTTTCCTCATCGGTACTGGCTTGAGAATGAGCACTGCCAGGTGCTCAATATCTGGACGCAAAACCTATCTACCACCGCCAAAAAACCGGTCATGGTATGGTTGCACGGCGGCGGATTCACCAACGGTTCATCGATGGAATCCTACGCCTATGACGGCAAAAACCTGAGCGAGTTCGGCGACGTGGTGGTGGTGAGCATCAATCACCGGCTGAACATCATCGGCACCCTGGATCTCTCCGCCTATGGTCCCGAATATGCGCAATCGCGCTACACCGGTACCGCCGACCTGGTGGCCGCTCTCCAATGGATTCACGACAACATCGCGAACTTCGGCGGCGATGCCGGCAATGTGACACTCTTTGGCCAGTCAGGCGGGGGAAGCAAGGCTGCGCGCATGATGCATACTCCGGCCGCCAAAGGCCTCTTCCACAAAGTCATCTGCGAGAGCGGAGGCGGCGAGGTGTTTGCCGATCAGGACCCGGCCAAAAACGTCAAGACCGCGCAGATGATCGCCGCCGCAACGCTGACGAATCTGAACCTCACGGGCGACCAGATCGACAAACTCAAGACCATCCCTTACACGGATCTGATCGCTGCGGGCGACGCCGCCCTTCGGTCGGTAGCCGAGCAAACCAACACGCCGCGACTCATGTGGAATGTGTATGCCGACGATCAGTACATCACTCGCGCATTTTGCGACTGGGCATCCGGCATTCCTCAGATCAGCGGCAGCGTCTTCAGCGAGTTCAGGGGCAACCTGGTCAGTGGCACCGACAAGAACGCATGGACTCAAGCTGAGATTGAGGATCATCTGACCGCCGCATACGGCTACAAGAAAGACCAGGTCCTCGCCGCATTCAAACAAGCGTTTCCGCAAAAGAAGGTCCAGGACGTTCTCTACTTTGCCATGCCCAACACCAGGGCGCTGGCGGCAAAACGCGAAGCAGGCAACGCTCCGGTGTACAACTACATCTTCACCTACGAGTATCCTGTCGACCACGGCATCACGGCGTTCCATTGTTCTGAAATCGCGTTCGTGTTCCACAACCTAAGCGAGCCCCACTTGCGCATTGCGACGGGAGATGCCCCTGCCGGTTATGCCTTGCAGGAGAAGGCCTCGCAGGCGTGGATCAACTTCGCCCGCACCGGCAATCCGGCACAACCGGGCCTCGAGTGGAAGCCGTTCGCCAAAGCCGATCCTCAGACCATGATCTTCGACACAGTCAGCGAATGCCGCAATCTGCACTACGACAAGCTAACTCCGTTGCTGGGAAATCAAGGCGGGTTTCCCAGCCCGCTCGGGTTGACCCCGGGGAGCCGGGTTCCTTGAAACTTCAGAATCGTTCAAGGGACCTCGGCCCAGAAGCCAGTGCACCCCGCAGCGATGAGCCACGATGATCAGTATGTATGGCGGTGCCGGCGGACCACGTAGCGGCCGATCATCCAACCCACGGCGCTTCCGACGAGGACATCGGAGGGAAAGTGCTGGCGCGCCAGAACCCGTGCCAGGCTGGTCCCCGTGGCGAGGCCGTAAGCGGTGATCTGCGTAAGAGGTCCGGGATATTCCGAAGCGATGGCTGAGGCTGCCGACCAGGCGATGATCGCGTGGTTGGAGGGAAACGAGGAGTTAAAACCAACGCCTGACTGGAAGAACTTTCCTCTCGCGCTGTCGAGGGTAGGGCGCTCGCGAAGGGACACAATCTTGAGGACTTCGTCGACGCCGAGGCTGTCGAGAATGGCTTCGCCGCCGAGAACACCCGTTTCGGTGGCATGGTCGTC
This sequence comes from uncultured Acidobacteriaceae bacterium, assembly GCA_963798035.1. GTDB lineage: Bacteria > Acidobacteriota > Terriglobia > Terriglobales > Acidobacteriaceae > Telmatobacter. The sequence goes on from CAWCRW010000006.1 coordinate 66,651, forward strand.
GTGGTGAATGGCTCCCATCCCGAAGAGAACAACCGGGGCCGCGATGAATGCGCCCACCAGCCCATTCGACGCCGTAGACGCTTTGCTGTTGAGAGACGCGTTGTCCAGCTTCGACGAAGACATCACCTGGTGGTCGGTGGTGATGGCCAGAGTGGTGGCGAGCACGAGTGCCACCGGACCCAACGCGTTCGATTCGCGAATCCGGGTGGGGCTGGTCCAGATGGCTTCCTGATCCTTCAAAAGATGGCGTGGCGTGCTCTGAACCGTAATGGGATCGTCCGTAACCTGGCTCTGGGGCTGCGGGGCGTCGGGCAGGCTTTGCGTTGTGGTCTGTGGGGAGGCTAAGGGGGCAAGGGCCAGAAGAAGAACACCGGCGGAAAGGATAGGTCTGGAGCTTCGAAATGAATTCTTGATCGAGCGACTCACAATAACTAAAGATGCTAAATGATTGAAGCGACAGGCTTCTATGAACAAAACGTCATCTGTTCGGGGCTTCAAGAAGAGCTGCGCATTTCGGCCAGGTAGATTTGCACGTAGTCGAGGTAGTTCTTGGCGTACTCGAGAATGAGGGCGCGGTCCGCGTCCCCCAGCGCCCGGCGCAGCTTGCCCGGGACCCCGGCCCAAAGCGTGCGCGGTGGAACGATGGTGTGTTCCGGCAATACGGTGCCGGCGGCAAGGATGGAGCCTTCGCCAATGCGGCAGTCGTTCAGAATGGTGACCCCCATGCCAACCAGGACCGCGTCTTCAACGATGCAGCCGTGGACCGTGGCATTGTGACCGATCGTGACCCAGTCGCCCACGTGGACCGAGTAGAGATTACGCTGTCCGTGAAGCACGCAACAGTCCTGAACATTGGAGTTCGCGCCTACGCGGATTGAATGTACGTCGCCGCGCAGGACGGCGTTCATCCACACAGAGGAGTTTTCGCCGAGGACGACATCGCCCAGGACCTGTGCCGAAAGATCCACATAGCAGCTGGAGGGGATCTGGGGAGTGTGGCCTTGGTAACTCCGAATCAAGTGGGCTCTCCGATGCAGCTCTCGACTAGAGTTTACGTGATACTGGTCACAGAACGCACAGAGGGAGCTCGATCTGATTATTCCTCCGGCAAGAAAAAAAGTAGTTGTTTTTGGCTGCGCTGAAAGCCAAAGCATCGACGGAGCAGCCGAATCAACGACGACTTGGCCGCGCTCAAGTGTTTCCTATATGATAAATAAGCCCCTTTGGCAGGTTTGGAGGTGGGACACTTTGGCAGAGGTTCGCGTACAAGAAGGCGAACCGCTCGAAAATGCGCTACGCCGGTTTAAGCGGAAGGTACAGCAGGAAGACATCATCAAGGAAGTGAAGCGTCACTCCTACTACCTGAAGCCGGGCGAGAAGCGCCGCGTCAAAGCAGCATTGGCGCGCAAGCGGAATCGTAAAAAGGCTCGTAAAGAGCAGGACTAATTTCGTCAAACCGAATTGCGATGTGCCGGCCCAGCACGGCCCAAAAAGCAAGAGCGGGCTACGTCAAGCAAGATCAGACTAGACCGGGTTGGCCATCGCGATTCTCAACGTTTACTTTCCGCCCGTGCAAGGGATCGAGGCGGAACCAAACTGAGTCCTTCGCTCACCGAAGTGACTTCTCCTAATCTCGCCGCGGTTCACTTTGCGGCCCGGGCCCTTGTTGTAAAGGAAGTTCGAAGACAGGGAATCGGGACCGGCAAAGCTCTCATGTTCATGGCCGATTTCTCACATATTCCCTGCTTCGGGGAACGGCCATGGAATACGTCGATCGAGTGTTGAAGTGCATCGATTGCGGCGCCGAGTTCGTTTTTACTGCCGGCGAGCAGCTTTTCTTCCGCGACAAGAAGTTCATGAACGACCCCAAGCGCTGCAAGCAGTGCAAAGCAAAGCGCGGCGCGGCGGGGGGACGAGTGCGTCCGGAAACCCGGACAACCTGTTCAGAATGCGGAGCGGAAACAACCGTGCCGTTCAAGCCTACCCAGGGAAGACCCGTGCTCTGCCGCTCTTGTTTTCAAAAGAAACAAGGCGCGGCGCCCACTCCGCCCGTTCCTAGCGCAGAGCCGAGCTGAGCAGCAGATCGCCCTTAAAGCCGGAGGGAAAACCGGCCGCGCGAACCTGCGTCGCAAGTTGAGCCCAATGGCGCTGGCTATGAAACTGCATGTGCCCAAGAATCTTGCGATGACTTGAGGTGCGCGCGTGCGGCGGCAGCCAGGCGACATCCAGCGTGTAAGTCGCCTCCCAGTCCTTTTCCGGATCATCGAGCAGCGAGCGAACCAGCCTCACGGCTTCAAGATGCAGCTCAAAGAGGGCGTCGAGAGGCCCCGTGGGAACCGCGTCTCTGAGCATTTCAGGTACGCCGGCAAGCCGTTGGGCCCAGCGCAGTTCAACGCCCCAGATATGACGCACGAAGTGCTGAACATTGGAAACACCGCCAATGTCGCAGGGCAGCTCAAGGACAGCAGGGTTATCCTCAAGAAACCCCTTCCAGAAAGTGGAAGTCTCCTGATTCCAGGCAAAAAGCTCTTCGAGGGTGATCGCAGGGGTCACGATTTGTTCCTTAATGCACGATACCCGATGTCGCGCCGGTAATACGCGCCTTCGAATTGGATTTCTGCAAGCGCCTGATAAGCACGCGCCAACGACTCGCGGAGCGAATCCCCGACAGCGGAAGCGCATAAGACCCGGCCGCCGCTGGTGACGAGCTGACCTGCCAGCCGCGCCGTTCCCGAGTGAAAAATCTGGACACCGGGAACCTGCGCCGCAGTACTCAGACCGGTCACGGGGAATCCCGTCTTGTAGCCGCCCGGGTAGCCTGCCGAACTGGCAACGACACAGGCCGAGGCTCCAGGACTCCAGCGCAGCTCGGTTTCGGCGAGGCGGCCGTCAACGCACGCTTCCAGCGCTTCGAGAAGATCCGAATCGAGCCGCATCAAGACAGCCTGCGTTTCCGGATCGCCAAAGCGAGCATTGAATTCCAGAACTTCGGGACCGCGCGGCGTCATCATCAAGCCGCAATAAAGGACACCGGCAAACGGAGCGCCTTCCTCCGCCATGCCGCGTACCGTCGGCTCGGCGATATGGTGCATGATCCACTCTGTCATGTGCGGCTCAAGCATCGTGCCCGTGGAGTAGGCTCCCATGCCGCCTGTGTTGGGGCCCGTGTCATATTCGCCGATACGCTTGTGATCCTGCGCAGGCACGAGCGGGGTGACATGGGTTCCGTCACTCAGGCAAAGAAAACTGATTTCATCCCCTTCCAGAAACTCTTCCACGACAACCAGCAGCGAAGTCTCGCCCAGCAGCGAACCTTCGAAGAGCCCATGGGCCGCTTCGAGCGCCGTGTTGCGTGAATCGCAAATCAGAACGCCCTTTCCCGCGGCGAGACCATCGGCCTTCACCACGATGGGGGGATGAAAGAGGCTGATCGCTTTTTCAAGTTCATCGGCATGCGCGCAGACGGCATATTTCGCTGAAGGAATCTGGTGACGCTTCATGAACTGCTTGGCGAAGGCCTTGCTGGACTCCAGCTGGGCCGCCGCGCGCGTCGGCCCAAAGACCCGCAGCCCGCGCGCTTGAAGCGCGTCGACAATGCCGAGCGACAAAGGCAGTTCAGGACCGATGATCGTGAAGCCGGGGGCCTCCGCCTCCACAAGGCGCACCATGTCGTCCACACTCTTCAGGTCGACGGGGACGCAACGGGCAGTCTGCGCGATGCCCCCGTTGCCAGGCGCGCAAACAACCTCGGAAACGCGCGGACTGCGCGCAACGGCCCAGGCAAGCGCATGCTCGCGGCCCCCTGAGCCCAGGATTAGAACTTTCATGGAAATGCTTTCCCCCGAAAGGGTATGGTCTGCAATGGGGGTAGGGGAAGTCAAACGGATACCCGCGCGCCTCGATTCCCCTTCAAGGGAAGCTTCACAAAAATCGGTTGCGCCTGCTCCTATACTGGGGCTTGGATTCCGCTTTCGTGTTGTGATCGGAATGGAAACGCCCAATGGTGGATTCGCGCATCAAGCCCTATCCCGAGCAAGTTGCTGAGCACGAACGCCGTGCGGCGCAGCGGCGCTGGTTTGTTCGTAACCAGGCGATCGGGTTAGTGTTGCTCGCGGCGCTTATTTGCGCGTGGTGGCTGTTTCACACCAATCCCAGGTGGATCTTTCCCGCCGGCTGGTGGCGTCTATGACTCCTTCGCAGAATGGGAATGCGCAGCCGGCGAAAGGCCACGTTTCCAGTGTTTGGTCTCAAGGGAATGGCTTGGAGAACCACCAGTTGCCCCTCGCCCTATTGCTCCTCGGCCCAACCGGAAGCGGGAAGACTGCGCTGTCGATGGCCCTGGCCGAGCGATTCAGTGGCGAGATCGTAAGCTGCGACTCCGTCGCTGTCTACCGTGGCATGGATTTGGGCACGGCGAAGCCAACACACGAAGAGCGCGCCCGCGTGCCCCATCACCTCATCGACATCGCCGACCCGAATGAGCCCTTCACCGCCGGCGAGTATAGCCGTCGTGCCCGCGCGGCATTGCGCGAGATCGCTTCGCGCTCCAGGCTCCCCATCGTCACCGGCGGCACCGGCCTCTATCTCCGCGCTCTCACCGAGGGACTCTTTCCCGGCCCACCGCGCCAGCAGGCAATGCGAGAACGTCTCATCCGGAGTCTGCAAGACAAGAGGGCCGATTGGTTGCACAAGATGCTCGCTCGCCTCGATCCGGCGTCGGCCGCGCGCATCCACGCCAACGACACGCCCAAGCTGATTCGTGCGATCGAGGTCTGCTTTGCAGCGCGCAAGCCCATGTCAGATGTGCTGGCACGAGATCCGCTCACCGGCTTTCGTCTGCTGCGCATCGGCCTCAATCCGCCGCGCACTGCACTCTATGACAGGCTCAACCAACGCTGTGCCGCGATGTTCGCGCAAGGCCTGATCGCGGAGTCGCGCACCCTGCTTGCCTGTTACGGTCCCATCAAGGCGCTCGATTCGCTCGGCTATCGTCAGGCGCTCTCGGTTCTGCTCAAGGGCATGAGCGAGAAAGCGGCTATTGCTGAGGCGCAGCAGGGGCATCGGAACTATGCGAAGCGGCAGATGACGTGGTTCCGCCGCGAGCCCGAAGTGCACTGGCTGGAGGGCTTCGGTGACTCGAAAAACATCCACGAAGAGGCCGCCAGACTGCTCACTGCGGCGACGCAGCCGAAACCTGAAGACGGGACCAGCGTCTCCGATGCAAGAACTGCGGCGCGCGAATGAGCCTAAATTCCCAGGCGGGTTCGCAAGCGTAAGACTGGTTTCTCGATGATCCAAAAGGACGCCTCGGCGGCCAGAAACATGAAGAGGTAGTTCACCAGTTGGAGCGGCTTGCTTTCCGAAGAGAAGAACTGCTGCCAGAGATAGAGGCAATAGGAAAGGATGCCGATGTGCCGGATCGGTGCGAGATTGAGGAATCGACCGGCTAGCGAGTGTACGTTTTCGACGACATACACGACGATGCCGCCAATTGAGAGCGCGGTAATCGTGGGGCTGAATGCGGAGAGGCAAGCGGAGACAGGACCGTCCGGAGTTTTCGCGCTTGCGTAAGGAAGCAGCACAAACCCCAGCACCAGCAAAGCGGCAGCGCTGGCTCCGTGGATGAACCGGCGCTGTGTCTCTCGCCACGGCGCACGATCCTGCAGGAGCGCAAGACCGCAACCCACCAGGAGCGTGTCGACCGACCCACTGAGAACCAGCGCTTCAGGCACTCTGCCGGCCGGATGCGCAAGAGCAAAAAACAGAACGATGCGAACCAGGGGCAATCCCACCAGCACACACAGTGCCAGGTGCAGGCTCTTGCGTTGCCGGTAGGTTCCCACCAGGACAATAGGCCAGAGAAAATAGAACTGTTCCTCGATGCTCAGCGACCACGTATGCAACAGTTGCCAACCTTGTGGGTGCGGAAAATAGATAACGGTATACGTCGCGGCCGCAAGATAAGTATGCCAATGTTCCGAAAGTATGCCGGCGATCCAGAGGATGGCGAGCACTGCAAGATACGCATAGAAAGGCGGAAAAATGCGGAGCGACCGGCGCGCGTAGAAACGCCGCAAAGAGACGGTTCCCGTGCGTTCGTATTCGCGGAGCAGAAGCGTGGTGATGAGATAGCCGCTCAGGACGAAAAATATCTGGACACCGTGCAGGCCGCCTCCGACGACGTAGCGGAAAAGGCCGGACTTTGCGATCCATGGGGGCAGAAACGACCGCGTGTGCGAAAGAATGACGATGCCGATCGCCACCGCGCGCAGGCCATCGAGGGATGCGATATCGTGCGCCGGGCGCGGCTGCATTGAGGCAGCACAGACCGGCTCGGCGCCCACAAAAGCAGCTCCCATGCGCCGATGTTAAACAGCGCCGAACGAGCGATTGTCTCCAAAAAGTAAGTGCATTGCATTTGATCTTTGCGCATCCATTAAACTGAACCGTGGCGCTGCGGTGGTCGAGAACGACGACCCGCCCCGGAACGGAGTTCCCTTGGCAGAGACGATCTACGACGTGGCAATCATAGGCAGCGGCCCGGCGGGCTATACCGCGGCGATTCGCGGTGGACAGCTGGGCTTGAAGGTTGCGCTGATTGAAAAAGAGAACGTGCTCGGCGGGACATGCCTGCACGTCGGGTGCATTCCGACCAAGACGCTGCTGTTTAATGCGGAGATCTGGGATCACCTGAAGCACGCGACGGAATACGGGATCGATAATGTTCCGGCTCCAGTGTTGAATTGGGAAAACGTGCTGAAGCGCAAGACCGCCATCGTGAACAAGCACACCAAGGGCCTTGAATTTCTGATGAAGAAAAACAAGGTGACGGTGCTGCCGGGGTTTGGAAAGCTCACTGGGCCGGCCAAAGACGGCGTGCACACAGTCGAACTTACCGCGGGAGATGGGACGAAGAGCGCACTCCAGACCAAGAACGTGATCGTCGCCACGGGGTCCAGCGCCAAGATGATTTTCGGCCTCTCGCCGGATGACCGGATTCTGACCAACATCGAGATTTTGTCGATACCGCAGGTGCCCAAATCCCTAATCGTGGTGGGCGCGGGCGCGGTCGGCGTGGAGTTCGCGTCGATTTTCAAAAGCTATGGATCTGAGGTGACAATCGTCGAATTCTTGCCCCGCATCATGCCGCCTGAAGATGAAGACATCTCAAAGGAGTTGACGCGACTGTTCAAAAAACGCGGCATCGACGTAAATACTAGTTGCAAGGTGGAGAAGGTTGAGAAGACCGAAGCGGGCGTGAAGGTAACGTGGACGACGGCAAACGGGAAGACCGTCGAAAAGGAAGCCGAGAAAGTCCTGGTGGCCGTGGGCCGCGCACCGCGGACCGAAGGCGTGGGCATTGAGAAGACGAGGATCGAGCTCGACCGCGGTTTTGTGAAGGTAAATGAAGCGCAGGAGACGGCCGAGCCAGGCGTGTATGCGATCGGCGACATCGTGGCGGGTTTTCCGCAGCTGGCGCATGTAGGCGGGATGAGCGGCATTGTCGCCGTCACCAAAATTGCGGGAAGAAATTACCGGCCGGTGCGGCGCGAACGGATTCCGGCGTGCACCTACTGCGAGCCGCAGATCGGATCAGCGGGACTCACCGAGGCACAGGCGAAAGAGAAGGGCCACACCGTGAAGGTCGGAAAGTTCCCCTTTGCCGGAAATTCGAAGGCGACAATCGTGAACAGCCACGACGGCTTCGTGAAAATTGTGGCCGATGCTAAGTACGGCGAGATTCTGGGAGTACATATTCTTGGCCCACAGGCCACGGAATTGATCGCCGAAGCAGTCGCAGTGATGGAGCTCGAGGGCACCGTGGATGAGCTGATGTTCACGATCCACGCGCACCCCACCCTGAGCGAAGCGATGCTCGACGCGTATGCGGCTGTCGAAGGAATGGCAATCAACGCCTGACCACCTGAACTAGATTCATCGCCGCAGGTGCCGACCCGTTCCGCGCGGATTCTTGAAGTCTGTCGCGTGAGAGGTCCGTGGAAAACCGGCGCACAATTTACATGCGCAGAACTTTCGTCATTAATAGACGATTAATTTCTTGATAACAGATGATAAATAGAGCTAGGATTCTCCATTCTTTGTCACCAAGGGTGGAGATCCATGAGGGCCATCTTTCTCTCCGCATCGCTCGCCGTTGCCTTTTTCGCGATAACCGCGCCGGGCTTGCAGAGCGAAGAAAGTGCCGCGCAACTCCCCGCAGGACAAGCGTCCGGCGCTGCCCAGGCCAATGCCCGGAACACAAGTTCCCAGCCTCAAAGCTTTGAAGAGCGCAGGCGGTCGGCAGAAGCGGGAGATATTCTCGCCGAGAACAATCTCGGATTCGACTACACCTTCGGGAACGGCGTCCCGCAGGATTACGCCAAGGCCCTCCAGTGGCTCACTGCCGCGGCCAATGCAGGCTTTGCCCCGGCCCAGGTCAATCTCGGCGTTCTCTACGAACGGGGATGGGGGAGCAGGGTCGACCGGACGCAGGCGGCACGATGGTACCGCGCGGCGGCCGAACAGGGAAACGCCACCGCTCAATGCAAACTCGGCAACCTCTATCACTACGCGCATGGCGTCCCACGGGATGAGGCGGAAGCAATAAAGTGGTATCGCAAGTCCGCGGAGCAAGGCTACGCACCCGCACAGAACAACCTGGGCGCCCTTTATCACCACGGCATCGGAGTGAAGCAGGACTACGTCGAAGCACGGTATTGGTACCGGAAGGCAGCGGAACAAGGATTGCCCGAAGCGGAGAGCAACGTGGGCGTGATGTACGAGGATGGCCTTGGGGTGGAACGAGACTATCAGCAGGCTGTTGCCTGGTACAGCGCCTCCGCGATGCAAGGCGCGAGTCGCGCGCAGTACAACCTTGCGACAATGTACTCCGCCGGCCGAGGCGTTCCGCTCGATTATGTGCGTGCCTATCTGTGGTTCAGCCGGTCGGCCGCCGCCGGGGACCCCCTGGCGGCGCGGAGCCTCAAGAATCTGTCGATGGTGATGACGCCGCATCAGAAAGAGCTTGCCCTCTCGCTCCTTGCCGACGGACAAGATGCGAAACTCTCAGAAGCCCAGGCGCAACCACCCTTCGATGCCGATCCAATGAATAGAAAGTAATCTCCCGGACAGTTCTCTTCACGTCGCGGCGCACCTCGGCGTTAGCTTTCTAAGCAGCCAAACCGCAGTCCGTGCCTCTCGTGCTTTAGAGATCGGTCGACTGGCTCGCCACCAGCGCCTTCGCCTTGGCAATGAAGTCCGCGAGGGCCATGGAGCCCTGATCGCCTTTGCCGCGCGTGCGCACGCTCACGGCGCTCGCCGCTTCTTCCTTGTCGCCGAAGACAAGAATGTAGGGCGTCTTCTGGTTGGCGAAGTCGCGAATTTTGCCGTTCATCTTTTCATTGCGTCTGTCGGTTTCGACGCGGAAGCCGGCCGCGATCAGCTCAGCTTCGAGCTTGGCAGCATAGGCGGTGTGTTTCTCGCTGATCGGGACAAGGCCGATTTGAACGGGCGCAAGCCACAGCGGGAAGGCTCCCGCATAGTGCTCGATGAGGACACCGAAGAAGCGCTCGACCGATCCGAACAAGGCGCGGTGCACCATGACGGGCTGATGGCGCTCGCCGTCTTCGCCCACGTATTCGAGCTCGAACCGTGCCGGAAGATTGAAGTCGAACTGCACCGTGGAAAGCTGCCAAAGCCGGCCGAGCACATCGACGAGTTTCACGTCGATCTTAGGGCCGTAGAACGCGGCTTCGCCGGGGATCGTTCTATACGGGATGCCTTTGCTTTTGAGAACTGAATCAAGCGAGCGAATGGCAAGATTCCAGTTCTCGTCGGAGCCCGCATAGTGGGCGCGATCGTTCGGATCCCAGGTGGAAAGCTCAACTTTGAACTCGGTGAAGCCAAAAGTCTTGAGGACCGCTTCGGCAAAATCGATGCACGCGGCGACTTCGCTCTCAATCTGCGATGGCATACAGAAAATGTGCGCGTCGTCTTGCGTGAAGCCGCGAACACGCAGCAGGCCATGCATCGTGCCGGAGCGCTCGTAGCGATAGACGTTGCCCAGCTCCGCATAACGCTGGGGCAGGTCGCGATAGCTCTTGGGCGAGTTCTTGTAGATAAGGATGTGGCCAGGGCAGTTCATCGGCTTGAGCCGATATTCAGCGTCATCCAGCTCCATCGGCGTATACATATTGCCGGCATAGAAGCCTTCGTGACCGCTGACCTTCCACAGTTCACGGCGCATCACGTGCGGGGTATAGACCAGAAGATAGCCGCGGCGCAGGCATTCGTCGCGCATCCAGTCTTCCATGACCTTACGGACGATCGCCCCCTTGGGATGCCAGAAGATCAGGCCCGCCCCGGCGAGTTCCTGAATGCTGAAGAGGTCCAGTTGTTTGCCCAGAACACGGTGATCGCGCTTGGCAGCCTCTTCGAGGCGGGCGAAGTGAGCGTCGAGGTCCTTTTGCGAAAAGAAAGCTGTGCCGTAGATACGCTGGAGCTGGGGGTTCTTCTCATCGCCAAGCCAATAGGCCCCCGCAACTTTGGTGACTTTGACAGCTTTGACGCGGCCCGTCGAAGGCACATGGGGGCCGCGGCAGAAGTCGATAAACTTGCCGTTGCGATAAAAACTCACCTGGGAGCCGGGCACCGTGAATTTCGAGACGAAGTGCGTCTTCATGAAATCCCCGTCTTTTTCGAACTCCGCCAGGGCCTGCTCCCGAGGCTCGTATTCACGGACGAAAGGCTCGTTGCGCGCAACCACTTCCGCCACCTTTTTCTCAATGGCAGCAAGATCCTCGGGCGTGAACGGCTTCTCGCGATAAAAGTCGTAAAAGAACCCCGAATCCGTCGCCGGACCGTGGCCGAGCTTGGTCTCCGGAAACAGTTCGAGGACGGCGGTCGCCAGTACATGCGCGGCCGAGTGGCGCACAACCTTGAGCGCGTCCGGGTCGTTCTCTTTGACGAGTTCGAGGCGCGTATCGGCGATGAGCGGCGTCGAGAGGTCAACGAGGCGCGGCGCCGATGCGTTTTCAGCGGCGTACATGGCGCCTTCCGACTCTGCTTCTGCATGACCTTCGGCGACGTTGGCGTGATCTGCGCCGGCAGTCAGTGGCGTGAGACGGGCGACGACAGAGGCGGCGGCAAGGCGCGGAGAAATCGAGTTGGCGATATCGAGAGGCGTGGTACCCTGCGGCACTTCTTTGATGGAACCGTCGGGCAGATGGATGGCGATGTTGTTCGAGCTCATATTCCTTCGGTTTTCCTGTTCAACTGGCCTGTGCAGCGTTACGTCTTTAGGATAATCGACGCGCACAGGGGTTGATTGCGCCGTGCGCTGCGTACGCCCCCGAGCCGGAGTGGAACTCTGAATTCGAACCGGTTTCGGCGAACTGGGAGCAACGACATTCGACGTCACAACAATTACGAGGGCAAGCCACTTGCCACTTCCCACGCCACACGAATACCCTATGTGCATGCATCGATGTCGCTAACACCGCTCTGGTGAATGCCGCGATGCTGGCGTGCGCGCAAATTGCGCCTGGACTTTCCCGCCCGATTTGACGGGTCTACCCCCAAGCCGAATGAGAACCGCCAGCCTGGGGCCAATTCCTGATAAAAGAGGAGAAGACGATGGCGCGTATTGCCGCGAATGTGACTGAACTGATTGGGCATACCCCCTTGGTGCAACTAAACCGCGTGTCCGCGGGGCTGCCCGGAACCGTTGTGGTGAAACTGGAAAGCCAGAATCCCCTGGCCAGTGTGAAAGACCGCATCGGCTTCGCCATGATTGAAGACGCCGAAAAGTCCGGACGTATCAAGCCGGGCCAAACGGTGTTGATTGAACCGACGAGCGGCAACACAGGGATTGCGCTGGCGTTTGTGGCAGCAGTGAAAGGCTACATGCTGATCCTGACCATGCCGGAAACAATGAGCCTTGAACGGCGCGTGCTGCTGAGGGCGTTTGGCGCGGAGATTGTCCTGACGCCGGGTCCGAGTGGGATGAAGGGCGCCATCGCCAAGGCCAACGAAATCTTGGCGGCCACGCCCAACGGAGTCATCCTGCAGCAATTCGACAACCCAGCCAATCCAGCAGTGCATCTCGCGACCACCGGGCCTGAGATCTGGGACGATACCGACGGGAAAGTGGACTTTCTTATTTCCGGTGTAGGCACCGGTGGAACAATCACCGGGGTGTCCCAGTTCATCAAGCCGCGCAAGCCGAGCTTCAAAGCTATCGCCGTCGAGCCGACCGATAGCCCCGTGCTGAGCGGTGGCAAACCCGGTCCGCACAAGATTCAGGGAATCGGCGCCGGCTTTATCCCGAGCATCCTCGACACCAAGCTGATCGATGAAGTGATTCAGGTCTCGAATGACGAGTCCGTGGCGATGGCGCGGCGGCTGCCCCTCGAGGAGGGGCTGTTTGTAGGAATTAGTTCCGGCGCAGCCGTGGTCGCGGCGCTCAAGGTTGCCGCAAGGCCTGAGAATGCCGGCAAGCTGATCGTGACGATTCTGCCCAGCTTCGGCGAGCGTTACCTCTCGAGTGTGCTGTTTGATTCGTTGCGGCAGGAAGCGCTGGCTATGCCTACGCAGCCGGTCACGTTGTAAAAAGAAGGCTTCACGGTTCGCAGTGCCGGCTTCGCAGGTGCGGTGGGCGCCCGAAGTTGGCTGCTCCCGGATCGCTTAGACCTTAGGCGGCGGAGGCACAAACTTGTTCGAGCGGGTTCGCGAAGACATCACGTCTGTGCTGGAGCGTGATCCGGCCGCGCGCTCGCGCCTGGAGGTTCTGCTCTGCTATCCGGGATTGTGGGCAGTTTGGGCTCATCGCGTCAGCCACCAGTTGTGGCGCCGCAAAATGCGCCTCCCGGCCAGAATTCTGTCGCAGGTGGCGCGGTTTTTCACCGGCGTCGACATTCATCCCGGAGCCCTCCTGGGGCGCCGCCTGTTTATCGATCATGCCACCGGGGTCGTCATCGGAGAAACCGCCATCGTGGGCAGTGATGTGACCATCTACCAGGGCGTCACGCTGGGCGGCACAGGCAAAGGGCATGGCAAGCGCCATCCGACGGTCTGTGACGGCGTATTTATCGGCAACAACGCAAACATTCTTGGCAACATCACCGTGGGCGAAAACTCGCGCGTGGGCGCAGGGTCCGTGGTGCTCGACGATGTGCCGCCCAACTCAACCGTGGTGGGAGTACCGGCGCACATTGTGTACCGCGCGGGAAAACGCGTGCTCCTCACCGATCCGCATGAGATCAAGGACCCGCTCTCCGACGCGCTGATTGCCTTGTCGACCCGCGTGGAGGAACTCGAGCAACGGCTCGGCGGGCAGGCCGCGCAGTCAGTGCCATTTGCCTCCGAAGAGGCCGACCGCACTGCCTATCGCAAGGAACTCGACTACATACGCGATTACGTGTCGATGGGGGAGGGAATCTGATCCGGCGTCACGCGAGTGCCGCCGGAGACTCGGTGGAGCTATTCGCCCCGCAGCGCCTGCATCGGATTGATCGAAGCAGCACGCAACGCGGGCAGCGAGGACGCGACGATCGCCAGCAATAAAACTCCAATCACGGAAAGCGTGAGCACCATTGGATCGAAGGGGCTGACGCCAAAAAGCAGTGACCGCAGCAAAGTGGACGCAGCCAGTGCGCCGCCAAGCCCAAGCACGCTACCAATCGCTGCAAGCTTTGCGCCGGATTCAAGAATCAGCCGAACGATGGCGGCCCGCTGCGAGCCCAGGGCCATGCGAATGGCCATCTCCTGCACACGCGATGCCACGGAGAACGCAATGACGCTGTAAATGCCAAGGATCGCGAGCAGAACCGCGGCAAACGCAAAACTCGAAATAAGGACCGTATTGAAGCGCCGGGGTGCTTCGCTGTCAGAAACAGCGTGCTCCAGGGTCTGCACCTGCGTGAGCGGCAAGAGCGGGTCCAGGGAGCGCACCGTGGCTCGAAGCGCATTCTCCATTTGCTCCGCCGGCAGCGCGGAGCGGAGCACAATATAGCCGCCATTGCCGTTCAAATCGTCCGGCGATGCCAGCGAGCCGATGTCATCCTCAAGCTGTGCGACCGGCGTGAAGTATTGCGGCTTTGTTGGGTCGTCCGGCGACGTCAGCTTCACGTCGGCAACTTCGCCCACGACCGTCATCCAAGGCGTCTGCATCTCGGGCGTGCCGATACGAATCCGCTTTCCAATCGGGTCCTGTCCCGGCCAATAGTGCTCCGCCAGCTTGTGGTTCACAATCAGGACCAGTTGTTTCCCCGCGCGATCGTCTTCCGTAAAGTAGCGCCCCTTCAGCAAGGCAACGCCCATCGTCGGGAAAACATTCCCGATCACCTGCCAGCTGGTCGCAAGATTCATGTCCGCTCCCTTGGGCGGAACATAGCCATCAACCACAAACGTCTGGTTATTGTTGTTTCCACCCGCCGGAATCATGCTGGTAAGCCCGCTGGAAGTGACACCCGGTAATTGATTGAGGCGCTGCAGAAGGTCGCGATTGAACGTATCGATCTGTGACTGCTTTGCGTATTGCTTCTGCGGCAGGGAATACGACGCCATCGTGACATGTTCCGGTCTGAAACCGAGATCGACGGAGCGCATCTTCTCAAAGCTGCGTAGCAGCAGCCCCGAGGCCGACAGAAGAACTAGGGCAATGGCAATTTCGGCAACCACCAGCGTCGAACGAAGACGTGCGTGACCGCCCCCTTCGGTGCCGCTGCGGCCGCCTTCCTTCAAGTGTTTGTTGACGTCGGTACGCAGCGCGGCAAAGGCGGGAGCGAGACCGCAGAGGAGACCCGTCACGAGAGCGAGGAGGAGGGCAAAACCGACGACATACCAGTTCAAACCTATTTCGCTGATGCGTGGCAGGCTCTCCGGCAGCAGGCTCTTGCCCGCCCGCAACGCGATGGCGGCTAGAATGAGTCCGAGCACGCCCCCGGTTCCGCTCAGAACAAGGCTCTCCAGGATTGTCTGGAGCAGCAGGGCTCCAGCTTGCGCACCCAGGGCCATGCGCACGGCGATCTCGCGCTGGCGCCGGATCGCCCGCACCAGCATCAGTCCGGCAAGATTCACGCAGGCAATCAGCAGGACCACCGCGACGGCAAAGAAAAGAGTGCGCACCAGCGGGCGCGCCTGCTCAATCGTTTCTTCCTGCTGCGGACGCACCACGGCGCTGATATGCAGATTCGCCATCATCGCTGGATAGTTCCGCATGATTTCCTGTGCCACCCGCTCCGCATCCGATTGCGCTTGTTGTGCCGTGAGGCCGGGCTTGAGCCTGCCCACCATCTGGTAGCTCCAGTTGGCGCCCGCCTGCGGCGTCAGTTCCTGCGGCGTGAAGCTCATCGGAACCCAAAGTTCCGTGCGGTTGATTTGCCCCGTCACCAGCGGAAATTCAAAGTTCCGCGGCATCACTCCAATCACAACGAATGGCTTGCGGTCGAGCAGGATCTTCGTTCCAAGCACCTGCGGATCGGCATGAAAGCGGCTGACCCACGTGCCATAGCTGAGCAAGGTTACCTGCTGGCTGTGTTCGTCCTCATCGGCGGTGAAGACGCGGCCAAGCTGCGGCGCAACTCCCAGGGCGGGGAACACACCGGCGGTCATGCGCGCCGCATTCACCTGCGCCGGCTCTCCCGTGCCCGAAAGCTCATAGCCCGCGTACTGGTATCCGCCGAGCGCCGTGAACGAATGGGTCTCGCGCGTGTAGGCCCGAATGTCGGGCACCGTCACACCTACTTCCCCGTTGCCACCGACATTGACTCCCGCGAGTCGATCGGCCAGCACCATCACCCGATCTGATTCCGGAAAGGGCAACGGCCGCAACAGAACTCCCTCGACAATCGAAAAGATCGCCGTGGTCGCCCCGATTCCAAAAGCAAGCATCAGAACGGCCGTTGCTGTGAAGCCCGGGGACTTGAGCAATTGGCGGATCACAAAGCGGATATCAAAGAAAAGCTTTTGCATGGGATGGCCTCGGGAGCACGTTTCGGTAGAGTGTTGGAAGCATTTTTTTGGCCAAAGCGATGCGATGCCTCAACTTGTATTTTCAGCGAGATATCCCCTCTTGGTACGACAAACGGCTGCCTGTTGCGTGCGAAGACGGGACCATGTGTCCAAAAACGGACACCCGCTGCCGAGCGCGTATCGCTCCGGACAGCGCCCCAGACTGCGGGTTTGGTGCGCACAAATCGAGTATCGTGTCCCGGAAGTTGGTATCAAGAGAATCTGTCATCCTGAGGTCCCGCGCGCTTGAGGCCCCATGAACAACATCCGTTGTTCGTGGGGTCAGCGGGGCGAAGGATTTGCTTTTCCGGACCTCGGCCAATGTATTTCTGGGACACCACAAGAGCAAATCTATCTATGGCCACGCGACCATAGGTGTAGTAAAGTCACCTACACATGTAGTAATAATAGCCCATGATTCAAAAACTTTCGAAACTCGAATTGCAGATCATGGAGACACTCTGGAGCCGGGGCGACTCCTCCATTCGCGAAATGCAGGAGGCGTTTCCTGAGGATGCGCGCCCAGCCTATACGACGGTGCAGACAACCGTCTACCGCCTCGAGGCCAAGAAGGCGCTCAAACGTGTCCGCAAGGTGGGAAACTTTCACCTCTTCGCAGCCACCATTTCGCAGCGCAACGCGCAGCGGCGCTTCATCGACGATTTGCTCGTCCTATTCGGCGGAAAATCGCAGAACGTGATGGCTCAGCTGATTGAAACCGGCAACTTGACGCTGGACGATGTGAAGGAAGCCGAAAAGACCCTGCGGGCCCTCACCCAAAAGAAATCCGGAACAGGGAGGAGGTCGACGTCATGATCGCCGATCTCTTGCCCGCGATGGGCAATCATCTTTGGCAGACAACACTGTTTGCGGTGGCTGCGGCCGCTCTGGCGCGGCTGTTGCCCAGCTTTCCTGCAAAAGTTCGCTCGTGGATCTGGCTGGCAGTTTCGCTGAAGTTCCTGTTCCCTTTCTCTCTACTCCTGGCGGTCGGAAGCATGCTTGCTCCGACGCGTGGAACAAGCGCAGCACTCGAACCGGCGCCGTTCTATTCGGTCGACACGATCAGTCAGCCATTTACTTACACGCCGAATGCAATTGCAAGATCGGTCGGGAACTCGCTGCCTCTGCAGTCCATGCAAACGATGCGGTCGCTTCTGATCTTTGCAACGGCTCTTTGGCTTGCAGGATCGCTCAGTGTGCTCGGCGCGTGGATTGTACGCTGGCGACGCATTGCACGAGCTCTGCGAGGCGCGCAGCGCGCGTTCGATGGCCTCGAAGCAGCGCTCCTGCGCAAAATTGAAGCCGCGCGCAAATTCGAAAAGCCAATGCCACTCTTGCTTTCAGAGACGTCCCTGGAGCCTGGGATCTTCGGAATATGGCATCCGACCTTGGTCTGGCCTCGCGGCATCTCCGAAAAGCTGACTGAGACGCAAATGGAAGCTATTATGGCGCACGAACTCGAGCATGTGCGGCGTCGCGACAACCTCGCGGCTGCACTGCACATGCTCGTGGAAGCGATCTTCTGGTTCCATCCGATGGTGTGGTGGCTCCACAAGCGGTTGATGGAAGAACGCGAGCGTGCCTGCGACGAGGCCGTGCTCCTGCTCGGCGGCGAGGCCGAAGCGTATGCCGAGGGCATCTTGCGCGCATGCCAGTTCTCCCTCGAGTCGCCGCTGGCGTGCGTGGCTGGCATCAGCGGATCGGAGCTAAAGCAGAGAATACGAAGAATCGTTACCGAAGAGCCGGCGCGCGATCTAGCCCGCACGTCGAAATTTCTACTCGGCAGTCTAGGCGCATGCGCGCTCCTGGTTCCAATCGTGTTTGGCTTTATCGACGCACCGCGCGTCAGCGCCAGACTTCTCGAAGATGCAGCCATCAATCCGTCCTTTCGTTTCGAAGTCGCAACAATCAGGCCCAGCAAAAACGACGGCGGTCCGAAGACTCTTCTGATCATGCCCAATAAGTTCACGGCGCTGAACTTTCCACTCAGAGAGATTCTGATGTTCGCGTACGACGCAAAATCGACATCCCAGATTTCGGGCTATCCCGGCTGGGTGACTTCTGCCGCATTCGATATTGAGGCGAAAGAAGATGAGGCGACCGCTGCCGCTCTGGACAAAATGCCGCGAGACGATCGCAATCAGCAAGTGCGGCTCATGTTGCAGAGGCTGCTTGAAGAGCGTTTTCATCTCGCAGTGAGTCACGAGACGAAAGAGCTGCCGATCTATTCGCTGGTGGTCGCCAAAGGCGGGTCCAAATTAAAGCCATCGCCGGCACCGATCCAGCCCGACGCGAGCCCGGACCCCGGGGGGCTGCCGAAAATGCGTATGGGTATCCGCTTGAACGGTCCCGGCAACCTCGATGGATTCCACGCGACGCTCGACATGTTTGCCAATGGAATCCTCTCGAGAATGCCGGAGGTTGGCGACCGCGTCGTGGTGAACAAGACAGGGCTCGCTGGCAACTACGATTTCACACTGAAATGGACGCCGGAAAACATGCCTCCAGGGGCAAACAGCACCGACGCTGGCCTCCCGGCATACAACACAGCGCCGGGATTGTTCACCGCCCTCGAAGAGCAGCTCGGTTTGAAGTTGGAGTCGCAAAAGGGTTCTGTCGAAACGCTGGTCGTCGATTCGATCGATCGCCCCACGCCGAATTAAGCGCCGCGTGCATTGGGCTCTTCGACCCTTCGTAGACCATCCCGTGTGCGCGCCTATACCCCGGGAACGGGCGGACAGCCGGGAAACTCTTCAAGATACGTATTGCCCTTGTAGCCGAGATACTTGATGCCGATCTTGCTGGTGAAAAAGCCGTCCGCGGTCAGGTTGCGCAACAGCGAAAAGAAATCGACAGCGGAAGCCAGGCTTTCGTCCTGCGCGGCATTTTTGCGATAGGCGATCCGATCCAGCATCTCGGTTTTCTGCTGCGGCGTGCAATCGAGATAAGCCTTGCCGAACCGGGTAGTGCAAGTCGCGTCGAGCCATTGCAGCCCGTCCCCCAGTTGTGTCTGGTACATCGTGTTTTCGCTGGTGATGAGATCAATGAACTCGGGCGCTCCGGCTTCCACGGCCCCGGCGCAATCGGCATCGGCAGGCAGGATCGCTTCGCAAAGCGACTGCAAGGTCTTGTATCCTTGCGCCGAAAAAAACTTGGGTGTGTATCCCGCGCCATCGGCTCCGGCCTTTTCCGCATCAATCAGGCTGTGCGCATATTCCGCGGCCTCGAGGGGAATGACACGCAGCACCGAACCGGCCACGGCACCCATGGTGAGCGTCTTCAACACCGCGCGACGCGAAACAAAGTCAGTAGCCATAATCGTGTTTAGAGCTCTCCCTTCTTGGCCTGGTCGAGCAAATATTCAGATGTTTTCCAGGAGAGCGCCATGATCGAGAGCGTCGGATTTTTATCCGGATTGGAGACGAAGGGCGCAGCATCGGCCACAAAGACATTCTTCACATCGTGCGCCTGGCAATTGCGGTTGAGCGCAGAGGTTTTTGGATCGTTGCCCATGCGCACCGTGCCCAGTTCGTGAATAATCTCGCCGCCCTGCGCGATATGAGTCGTTGGTTGTTGGGGCACATCTGTCTGCAGGCGAGGATGGCGGCGCGTACCTGCGATGACTGTGCCGCCTCCAGCTTCAATAATGGAGCGAAAGGTGGTTTGCATATCCGCTGTCATCTTCAATTCATTTTCGCCCCATGCCCAGTGGAAGCGAAGCACCGGAATGCCCCATTGATCCTTGACCACCGGGTCGATGTCGCAATAGCAATTGGGATTGGGAATCATTTCGCCGCGCCCGCTGAATCCAATAACCGTGCCGTAAGAGCTGCGGCATTTCTGCTTGAGGCTGACGCCGTAGCCCTCGTGCTCTTCGCAGACGCGTTCAAAGTTGCCCACGCCGGGCATATCGCGCCCGCCGCCAAACTCGATGTGGTACCCGCGCAGAAATTCGCCTTTCTGGCCAAAGCGCCACCATGGCATGTACATGTGCATACCACCCACGCCATCGTGGTTGTGAACAGGCATTTTTTCGAGCTGCGGAAAGTAGCCGGCCAGATCGCTGCCCACCGAATCGGTGAGATAGCGCCCGACAACGCCAGAAGAATTGGCCAGGCCGTTGGGAAAACTCGACGAACGCGAATTCAGGAGCAGCCTTGCGGATTCGCAGGCACTAGCCGCGACGACGACGGCTTTGGCATAGACGCGCTGCTCGCTCTTCGTTGCCTTGTCGACGTAGGAAACAGCTTCGGCCTTATCGTTGTCGTCGAGAACGATTTCGCGGGCCATGGCATTGGCGATCATCGTGAAACGGCCCGTCGCCGCGGCAGGTGGAATCATGACCTGGCTGGAGCTGAAATTGGAGGCTGAACGGCAGCCGCGTCCGCACTGCGCGCAATAGTGGCACGCGTCGCGGCCATTCAGCGCCTTGGTCAGAATCGCGAGGCGGGACGGGATGCAGGTGATGTGAAGCTGATCGCAGGCCTTCTTCACCAACGTCTCAGTGCAGCGCGGCTTGGGCGGCGGCAGAAAAACTCCGTCCGGCGCGTTGGGGACGTTTTCTTTGGAGCCGAAGACACCGATGTAGGATTCGACCTTGTCGTAGTACGGCGCGAGTTCCTCGTAAGTGATTGGCCAGTCGTCGCCCATGCCGTCGGTCGAGTGGGGGCGAAAGTCTGCGGGGCCGAAGCGTAGCGCGATGCGCCCCCAGTGGTTGGAGCGGCCACCTTCAATGCGCGAGCGGAACCAGCGAAACGACGAGCCGGGCGCGGCAGTGTACGGCTCCCCCTCAATTTCCCAAAAGCCGTTGGGCGCCAGAAACTCGCCGAAGTTGTTTCCCAATCCGCCAAAACCTGCGCCGCGGTGAGGCAACTGATACGGCCACATATGCTCTTTAAAGTCGCGATCGGGATTGAGCCGCGGTCCGGCCTCGAGCATGACAACGCTAAGGCCGCCTTCGGTCAGAACTTTTGCGGCGGTGCCGCCGCCGGCCCCAGAACCAATGATGCAGACGTCATAGACCTTGCGACGGGGTGTGACCTCGAACATCCGTTTTTCTCCGACGACTCGGTGCGCGCGATGGGATTTGTCTGAACTTTCAGCGGCAGAAACGCAGAGCCGAAGAAATGAAATCCTGCGAACCACAGAATTCCGTCCCGGCCTAAAGGGGAAACGCGCTTTGCCGTAACGAACCCACTATACTCCGCCGCCGTGGGGCGTCGCGAGGCCGCATCAATGGACGTCGACGGACCGATCGCCTTCGTATTCCATAATGTGAAAATAGGCTTCCCAACCCGACCACGCGACGGGCGCGGGAAGTTTGGCCATCGGATCCTTGAGGTGGTCGGCGTAAGCCTGCACGAGTTCGCGCGAGCGATCCACGCCGGTCAGCCATTCGCCGCGATACCAGTTCTTCCACTTGCCGTATTCCGCGGTGGCCATTGACTTCTGAATGAAATCGAGGGACTGCAGCGCTTCGTCGGTTTCGGTGCGCGCCTTCAAAGTATCTCCGGCTTCTGCATCCCGAACGGCATTCGCCACAAGCAAAAGCGCGCGGTTGCTTTCGCGATTGATCGCGATCATGGTGAGCACCGCGGCCTGGTAATAGTCGCGCCGGTCGGGATCGACCAGATCCAACGCGGCACGCGCATGGTTCCACACCGCATCCCAGCGCGGCTCCGCGTCTTCGCACTCGTCGATGTCGCGCTTGAGCAAACCTTTGCGGTCCTCTTGATCGAAAGAAGGCAGCAGGCGCGGCGGCGTCCACTTGGGCGACTGGCTGGGAATCGCCGCGACCTGGTGTTCGCTGAGTTCATCGAGAAGAATACGGCGCATCTCGGTGTGATAATGCTGATCGCCGTTCATGCGCTTGACGCTCGAGAGCGGGGGTGGAGGCGGAGGGGCGTTGCCCGCCGACGTGAGCCCGGGCGGCCCAAACGGCGCACGCGGGGATGGCGCCGCAAAATACTCCTGATAGACGGCGGCAATCGCGTCTGCGGATTTCGCACCAAATTCCTCGGTGGCCCATTGGCGATAGAAAGTGCTGTCGCCACCGGCGGAGTCGGACGGCAGGCCTCCCCAGGCAATATCCATCACCGCTCGCGTGCTCATGGCGACGGGGCGAATGTCGCTGGTGTTCACGAGAAAGTAGGACGTGGCGCCGGCCTTGATGTAGCGGCCGAGTTCCTGTTGGATCACCGAGACAGGCACCATCTCGGACAGCTGATTCGACTGGCCGTTCATCATGGCGACGTGGAAATAAGCACCCTGACCTGCTGCAACCTTGCCCCCATCCTGCATATCGCCGTAGCCCGTATCGGCCCACACAAGCGTCACCTCCGGTGGGATCTTCAGGTAGCCTTCCTGGACGAGTCGCGCGCCTTCCTGCCAGAGGTCGGTAACGAATTGTGCTTTGGGATATTTTGCGCGGACAATGCGCATTTGCGCCGTGATGGCATCGCTGATGCGCTGGCCGAGCAGCGGATCGTTGTCCCGCACACTCGGGTCGAGAGAGGCATAACTCGAATCAGAAAGGCCACGCAGGCCCACACTCCAGAGGATTTCTTCATCAGGCTTGTAGGTCGCGACGGCATTGGTCCAGGCGCGTTTGAGGATTTCAGGATGCGTGGAGAAGTTATACGGGACATCGCGCGGCCATCGCGCAACGTTGACGCCCAGCGGAATGGCGTGATGCTGATTCACAATCAGACCACGCTCCGTGGCTGCGTGCACTTGCGCGTCGTCGGGGAAAATCCACGTGCCCGGTACGACCATGTTGCCCTTAAGGCGCAGGATCGTTTCATAAACGTTGTCCCAGACCTTCAGGGAGATGCCGGTGTGTTCACCTTTCTCGGCGGGAATCCAGCCGGTCAAAAGATCTTCGTCGTTGGGAAAGAATCCCCGATAGCGAAAGACAGGCTTGGGATAGACGCGCGCGAAGTTGGGGGGCAGCGTAATGAAGGTACGCTTCTCCGGTTGCTTGTCGGTCCACAGATACATCGGATCGACGCCCAGATATGTCTGCGAAAACTGGTAGATTGCGTAAATGGTGCCGCGCATGTCGGCGCCCGTGAGACAGATGATCTGCTTCAGCGGTTGACGGCCCGGCACACGCACGGTCGAAAACGCGAAAGACTCTGTACCTGTCGGGAGCGGGCATTGGATCCCCGCGTGGACCCTTGACCGGTCGGCAATCAAGATGGCGATGGGGCCCGCCTCTTCGAGTTGGATCGCCAGCGCGGGACGCTGACCAAACACCTTGCTGAAGTCGTTCAGCAAATCTTCCGTCGCGCGGCGTACGGGCGCGGGTTCTTCGCCGCTTTCGACGACCGTGACAGAAGCATCGAAGGTGAGATTGGTCCGCGTCGCAGCCGCACCACGAAGCAGGCCAGGCGCGAGGCCGAGGACCGCTACGAAAAGGATCAATCGTTGCAAAGAGCGACAAACGGGCGGCAAGTGAACCTCACCTTCAGCGGCTTGAAGCATGCACCCCTCCCTACCGGGACGGATTTGTTTGCGACCCGAATTATACTCGACACCTTGCACCCATGTCCCTGAAGATCCACGTAAATCCGCGCGCAGCCTTTCCTCCACTCGGGTGCTACAGTGGTTTCGTCTTCAGTTTGCTGCCGGGGTTTGTTCGTTTGCTCAACCGCCGCCCACTGCTTGTGGCTGCTCTCGCATTTCCCTGTGCCGTTTTCGCAGCCCCTCGCGTGCAACCCGTGCCCGTTCCGCCGGAGATGCGATCGACGGCCTTCGTCGTCACTGTCAATGGCAAACCTGTCGATGTCGCGCATGTCGCGGCCAGTTACGACTTCGTCAACTTCGATATCACCGGACCCGTCGATGTGGCGATTACCGCGGCCGAATCAGGCTTCTGGGACCACGGCGTAGACATGCAACCCTGGCGGCTCGGACTGCGACCCAGGCGGGAAGGCCAGACGATCGAGTTCAAGTTGCAAGCGCCCGCGAAGCTTTCCATTTCCCGGCCGCGCGATTTTCTCAACCATGCCCAGATGTTGTTTCTGTTTGCCGGAGTTCCGCCTCCTCCCGCGCCGCCCATGAGTCCGGCCATGCACTACTTCCAGCCCGGCGTATACCGGCAAAGCCTGAACCCGAAAAGCGGTGAGACGTATTACCTGGCGCCGGGCGCTTACTTCTTTGGCAGCCTAAACCTCTTCAATGTCCAGGGAGTGAAGGTGCTGGGGCGCGGCACAATCGTCTATGACGGCCCGCAGGACCCGAAAAGCGACGAAGGCTGGATGCAAAAGCCGGACTGGCATTGCATCGGGACCATGAATGCCCATGACATTCAGATCAGCGGGGTCACCTGCGTAATTCGTTCCCGCACTTGGTCGGTGCAGATGAAAGATTCGAGCGGAATCATCTTCGACGATCTACGTGTGCTGGGCGGAAATCCGGGCAACGCCAATCAGGATGGCATGGATTGGATCGGATCGAGCGATGGCCTGGTGCGCAACTCCTTCTTTCGCGCGTCGGATGATGTAATCGCGCTGATGGGGAACTGGGATGGCTACACCGACGCGGACATGCTGCGGCCGGGTAAAGATGTGCACGACATCGTGGTCGAGAAGAGCGAGCTGTCGACGAGCATCTCGAACATTGTGCGTGCCGGTTGGCCGCGCAAGATCTTCAACTCGCGGAATTTTACGTTGCGTGATTCCGATATCCTCCACGCCGGCATCGGCGCATGCGGACAACCGTTCGGCATCCTCGGAGTCTGGGGCGCGAATGGAGCCAAAGGCGATCATTCGGGTTACACCTTCGAAAATCTCTTCCTCGACGATTGGTACTCGCTCCTGCAGATGGAGCAGGAGCAGCCAGCTCTGCACGGCTTCACATTTCGCAACATCTGGGCGCTCGATCAGCCCCCGCTGCTCGGCTCGACCATTGCGGGCCAGGTAAGCGGGGTAACGCTCGACAACGTGAAGTACGGCCAGGCGCGGGTCGAAGTCAACGCCGGCGTGCCCCTTGCAGTGACGGACGGCGCCGCTCCTGTCGAGTTCACCGCGCCCGGCGCAACCGAGGCCGCCTTCGCTGTGGATCCGCCCGTGTTTGCCCCGGGAGACAAAGTCACCTTTACAGCGCGCTCGGTCCCGCATGCCCGCTACACATGGCTGTTTGGCGATGGAACCGAAGAACATGGCAGGCGCGTGACACACAAGTTTGCCGACGCGGAGGGAACGGAGCTCGATGGCGCAGATGGTGCAGGGCGCTTCCGCGTGTTGCTTCACACAGAGGCGAACAACCAGCAGGATTGGGCCGCGCAGGGAGTCGTCGCGGTCTCCCACTGGCACGATGCAATGGCATTTGCCGGCCCTTCGATAGCAGGGCTCGTCTGGCGTCTCTATCCCGGGACGTGGACAGAATTGCCCGATCTGAGCCGGGAAACGGCAGTGTTTGCCGGCGAGTCTGCCGGGATTGACGTCGATCCGCGCGGTTTCACACGCTACGCTACCGCGTGGGATGGATTGCTGGACGTGCCCGTGGACGGCGGATACACCTTTCACCTTTTGGCGCGGGATGGCGCACGCGCGGCGATCGACGGCGTCGAAGTAGCAAAGACAGGCCCCCCCTTTGCGCAGGTGTGTGGTGTCGCGGGCAATGCAATGCGCTATGATCGCGGCGCCATCGGCTTGCGCGCGGGATTGCATACGCTGCACCTGGAAGGCCTGCACTTTGCCAGCCAGGGTGTGCCAAGGCTTCTGTGGGAAGGGCCTGGTTTGCCGCTCGCGGATGTACCCGCCGCGGCGTTCAGCCACCCTAAGTAGGACCAGGTGCAGACACATCCCGCAACTCAGCCTCACTAAGAAGCGAATACAAGATCGGGAAGCGGCTGGAGTCGAAGCAGCCCCGCTCCAGCCAGGGTCCCCAGCCGCTTCGTCGCCGTTCGTCACACTTCCGTTGACACACCTAGTGCTCTATGCCTAGAGTTCTTTGTACAAAGGCGACTAGGGGTAAACCATGGCCAAGACCGACCTGCAAGGAACATTGGATCTTCTTGTTCTGAAAACTCTCGCGCAAAACGGCGCGCTGCACGGATATGGCATTGTGCAGCATATTCAGAACGCATCGGGCGAGTTGCTGCGTGTGGAAGAAGGTTCACTCTATCCCGCCCTGCATCGCATGGAGCAAGGCGGATGGATTGACGCGGAATGGGCGCTGACGGAAACCAATCGACGTGCCAAATATTACAAGCTCACTTTGCAGGGCCGGCGCCAACTGCAGCAGGCCGAGGAAAGCTTTGACCAGCTCGTCAAGGGCGTGCGCGCGGTATTGCGCTTCGCGTGAAAGGAAAGCCGTGGCTATCTTCCGAAGGATAAGGAATCTGTTTCATCGTCAAAACGTGAGCCGCGACATTGATGCGGAGTTGCAGATGCACATCGACCTGCGCACTGATGAAAATATTGCGCGCGGAATGGCGCCCGATGAGGCGAGGCGCGATGCACTGATGCGCTTTGGCAATCGGACGTCGACACGGGAGCACGTAACGGCCGCCGACACGGCTCTCGGAATCGAATCGATCTGGGCGGACGTGCGCTATGCCTGGCGGCAGTTGATCAAGTCGCCCGGCTTCTCCCTCACGGCGGTTCTCACGCTTGCGCTGGGCATCGGCGCGAATACGGCCATCTTCAGCAGCATGGACGCCGTGGTGCTGCGGCCCCTCGCGGTGCCCGCGATGGATCGCGTCGTCTCGATTGCGGAGCAGCAGGATCGGGGCGACCCCGATGCAGTTACCCTGGCCAATTTTGAAGATTGGAACCGGCAGAGCAGCTCGTTCGAAGAGATGGCCGTGCGCACCGATGCGGACATGAGCCTGACGGGTGCGGGCGATGCGACGCACGTGCACTCGACCTTGACCACTGCGAGTTTCTTCGCCGTGCTTCGAACCAACGCCGTGCTGGGACGCGTGTTTCTTCAGGAAGAGTCCCTCCCCGGACACGACGCGGTCGCAGTTTTAAGTTATGGCTTCTGGCAGCGCCGCTTTGGCAGCGACCCTAAAGTGGTGGGCCGCAAGATTGAGCTGGATCAGCGCGCCTACGCGGTAGTCGGCGTGCTTCCCAAGTCGGTGCAATACCCCTCTGACGCCGATATCTTTTTGCCGTTCGCGCCCACCCCCCAACAGCTGGCCAATCGCTCTGCACGCGACTACCTCGTGATCGGTCGGCTCCGCGATGGAGGGACGGTCAAGCAGGCGCAGGCCGAACTGAACACCATTGCGCAGCGTCTCGCTCAAGCCTTTCCGGCGACCAATCGCGGATGGTCTGTCAAAGTGGAGCCTCTGCTCGACGGGATCAACGGCGACTTGACGCCTCTTTACTATCGGCTGGTGATGGGCGCAACGTTGTTTGTGCTCCTGATAGTGTGCGCCAACGTGGCCAATCTGCAACTTGCGCGCGGCCTTGAACGGCGTCCGGAGATCGCCATGCGCACCGCCCTGGGTGCGAGCCGCTGGCGGCTCATGCGCCAACTGCTGACGGAAAACATTTTGCTGGGATTGATCGGCGCCGTCGGCGGGCTCCTTCTCGGCGGACTCTATCTACGGCTCACCCTGGTCCTGATGCCGGAGCGCGTCGCGCGCCACATGGCGGGCTGGTCAAATATATCTCTTAATGGCCGTGCGTTCACGTTCTCAATCGTGTTGGCATTGCTGGCAGGATTCGTCGCTGGCTTTGCTCCTGCACTCGAAGCATTGCGCGTGAATCTGTCGGACCAATTGAAAGCGGGGTCGCGTTCGACAACCGGGCCCGCGCGGAGTAAGCGGCTGCGCAGCCTCTTTGCGGTTTCGCAGGTGGCGCTCGCGGTGGCGCTCGTAATCGGCGCTGCATTGATGTCTAAGGGCATGCTTGCGCAGTTGCACGTCGCGGACGCTTACAGGCCGCACAAGATGCTCGTGTTTACGGTGAATCTTCCCGCCGCGAGATACGACACGCCACAGAAACAGGCCGGATTCTACCGGGAGGGCCTGGAACGGCTGCGCGCCATCCCCGGCGTCACACACGCCAATGTAACCACCGCTCTCCCTTACAGCGACTGGGGTTGGAATCACGATTTCCAAATAGAGAATCGTCCCGCGATGCCCGGAAAAGACCAAAGCGCGTTGCGATTGCCGGTGAGCGAAGACTACTTCGCGGCCCTGCACATTCACATCATCGGCGGTCGTGGCTTTACCCAGGGCGATTCGCTCCAATCGATTCCCGTCGCGGTCGTGAGTCGCAGATTCGTCGCACGGTATTTCAACGGGCAGAATCCGATCGGCCACCGCATTCGCATGGGCGGACGCGACAGCCATGAGCCCTGGGTCACGATTGTCGGCATCGCAGAAGAAGCGAAATACACACTCTGGGATCAAAACGAATACGCCGCCATCTATCTAGATGCCGCGCAAATTCCGGTTTCCGACGGAACCTTTGTGGTCGAAACCGAGGGCGATGCTCTGGCCCTGGCTGCACCCGCACGCAAGGTGATCGCTTCGCTCGATCCGGCCCTCCCCCTCGACACCGTTGAAACATACAAGCAGATGCTCAACGACAATCTCGTGGGCCTGATGTATGCCGCCGGAATGATCGCCTTCGACGCGCTCATTGCCTTGCTCCTGGCGGCGATCGGGATCTTCGGAGTCATGGCCAACCTGGTAGGCGAACGCACGCGCGAGATCGGCGTCCGACTCGCCATGGGGGCGCGGCGCGAAGACGTGCTCCGCATGATCATGGGTCGTGCTTCGCGGCTCACGGCCGTGGGAATGGGCAGCGGCCTTGTGATGGCCTTTTTGCTCGCCAGGCTTGTCGCCAATCTGCTGCGCGGCGTGCGGCCCGATGACCCTCTTGTATTTGGCTGCATCACCGTTGCCATCGCCACCGTCGCATTAATTTCAAGTTGGATTCCCGCGCGCCGCGCAGCACGAATCGATCCCATGCAGGCGTTGCGGACCGAATAAAGGAGTTTTCCTATGGCGATATTTCGTCGCGCTTCCAATGTATTTCGGCGCACCCAGATGGATCGCGAAATCGACGCAGAGTTGCAGGCGCACATCGAGATGCGCACGGACGAAAATATTGCCCATGGACTCACGCCGGAGGATGCGCGCCGAGACGCCCTCATCCGATTCGGCAATCGTACTGCGACGCGGGAGAACGTCGCCGCTGCGGACGCGACCTTGACCGTGGAGAGCGTGGCGCGCGATCTACGTTTCGCTTTGCGTCAGATGCGCCGCTCACCGGGGTTCACAATCACTGCCGTGCTGACGCTCGCGGTCGCAATCGGCGCCAACGCGGTTGTGTTCAGCATGCTGAATACCCTGGTGCTGCGCCCGTTGAATCTGCCCGGCGCGCGGCGTCTTTATACCATTGAGCAACAAGGGCTGCCCATGAATTCCTATCCCGATTACCTCGATCTGCGCGATAGGAACAAGTCCTTCGACTCCATCGCCCTCTACAACTTTGCTTCCGTGGGGCTCGATACGGGTGGAAGTCCGCAGCAGACGTGGGCCTTCGAAACCAGCGGAAACTATTTTGAATTGCTGGGCATAAAACCCTTCCTCGGCCGTTTCTATCAGAGTACCGACGACCGCGGCGCGGGCAGCGATCCCTATATTGTCTTGAGCTACGCCTACTGGCAAAGCCGATTCCACGCAGATACGGGCATCGTCGGTCGAACCGTCTCGATCAATCGGCATGTCTTCACGATTCTGGGCGTCGCGCCCCCCGGCTTTCGCGGCTCAGAACTCGTATTTGCCCCAGACCTTTGGGCTCCCATCGTGGACCAGGCAACCATTGAAGGCTCATACAGCCTCGATCAGCGCCAGGACCGCAGCTTCTGGCTCCTTGGAAAGCTGAAACCCCAGGTGACCGCGGCGCAAGGGGAAGACGACTTGAACGGCATCGCGACAGCGCTGAAGAAGGCCTATCCCGTGGACGACGATGGGCTGCACTTCTCTCTTGCGCGGCCCGGCCTTGTCGGCAACATGCTCGGCGGCCCGGTGCGCGCTTTCGTCAGCGGATTAATGTTGCTGGCCGCGCTGATCCTTTTGGCAGCATGCGCAAACCTGGGCAGCCTGTTTGCTGCGCGGGCCGCAGATCGCGCCCGGGAGATTGCTCTGCGGGTCGCGCTTGGCTCGACGCGCCGCCGGATTCTGCGCCAGCTCTTCACCGAGGCGCTCGTGATTTCGCTCGCCGGCGGTGTCGTCGGCGTCGCGGGCGCCGCGTTGCTGTTGCGTGCGCTCAAGAACTGGCAGCCTGTGCCGCTCTTTCCCATCAGCGTTCCGGTGAATCCGGATGCAACCACCTACGCGGTCGCCTTGGCACTCGCCCTGCTGAGCGGTCTGCTCTTCGGCCTCGCGCCCGTCAAGCAGGTGTTCGGCACATCCCCGTGGGAAATCGTGAAGACGGGAACCAAGACTACCGCGGCGGGACGCAAATGGAATGCACGCGATGTCCTTCTCGTGGTTCAGGTCGCGGTATGTGCCGTGCTGATGACTGCGTCGATGGTGTCGCTGCGTGGGCTGGCTCGCTCGCTGCACAGCAACTTTGGCTTCCAGCCGGAACACGCCCTGCTGGTGAGCGCAGATCTCAACATGGCGGGCTACAGCGGCAATCGCGTTCCGGCGATGCAGCGGCGCATGCTCGATGCCGTGGCCGCCGTCCCAGGCGTGACCTCCGTGGGATCCATCGACAACATTCCTCTCGGGCTGGGTTGGAGCGAGACGTCGGTCTTCCGCAACGATGCTAGCGATTTCCGCTCTTCCGATGAAGCTGCCGATGCAATGCAATATAGCGTGTCTCCTCACTATTTCTCTTCGGCGGGGACCGCGTTGCTGGCCGGCAGAGACTTCACCTGGCACGATGACCAGAATGCGCCGAGCGTCGTCCTCGTCAACCAATCATTTGCACGCAAGGTATTCGGCTCAACGGCACAGGCCATCGGCGGATATTTCCGGCAGAATGCAAAAACGCGCTTCCAGGTCGTGGGTGTGGTGGAGGACGGGAAGTACATCACTCTCACCGAAGATCAGCGCGCCGCATTCTTTCGCCCCCTGCTGCAAACCCAACCACCTCTCAGTACCACGTGGCTCATTGTGCACACCAGTTCTGAACCCCAGCACATCGCGGCAGCAGTGCACGGCACGGTGCGCGGCCTCGACGAAGCGTTGCCGTTTAAGCTGCTGACCTGGAATGAGCAATTGAACAGCGCATTGTTTGCGGCGCGCGCAGCGACCATTTCTCTGGGCGTGCTGGGCATGCTCGGAGCCATGCTCGCGATCACGGGAATCTTCGGAATGGCAAGCTACACCGTGGGCAAGCGGCTAAAAGAGATGGGCATCCGCATCGCTCTTGGCGCCAGTCACGGACAGGTTCTGCACGCCGCCCTCGGAAAGGCAGTGTGGCTCCTGGCCCTCGGTTCGCTGACCGGCCTCCTGCTGGGCATGGCCGCCACCCACTTGCTGTCCTACATCGTCTACCAGGCGAGCCCGCGCGATCCTCTCGTCCTTGCTGGAACCGTGACCGCCATGTTGCTTCTGGGTCTGGTGGCGACGTGGGCGCCGGCACAGCGCGCCTTGCGCGTCGATCCCTCGAAACTGATGCGCGAGGAATAAGAACTACAGTCAAAGCGGTTTTGGAAATCACTCAGGAGGGCAGGCAATGGGCGTACTCCGGCGAATTGGCAATCTGTTCCAGCGCACCCGCGTGGATCGCGAGATTGGCGACGAACTGCGCGCGCACATCGACCTGCGCATTGAAGAGAATCGGTCCCGCGGGATGTCCGCAGACGAAGCGCGCCGCGATGCGCTCCTGCGTTTCGGGAATCTCGTGTCGACCCGGGAGCGTGTCACCGCCGCAGACGCCACGCTCGGCCTTGCCGATTGCTGGCGCGATCTGCGCTATGCTGTGCGCAAACTGCGCAATGCTCCAGGCTTCGCGTTGACTGCGATTCTTACACTCGCTCTCGGCATTGGCGCCAACGTCGTTGTATTCGGCGTGCTCAATGCGATCCTGCTCCGGCCGCTCAATCTTCCCGGCGCCGATCGGCTCGTCCAGGTGACACAAAACGAGCCCGACAATCTCACCCACTCCTATCCCGACTATGTCGATCTGCGCGCGCGGAATTCGACGTTTGAAGACCTGGCCACTTACCGCATGGGCGAAGCCGGAGTGAGCAGCGGCGGCGCGGCACAGATGTCCTGGGGCTACGAAGTCTCGGCAAACTATTTCGATTTGCTCGGCGTGCAACCGGCATTGGGCCGGCTTCTGCATGCGAGCGATGAGCACGGCCCCAACTCCGCTCCGTACATCGTGCTCAGCGACGGCTATTGGCGTTCGCGCTTCAACGCCGATCCCCGCGTCGTTGGCATGACCATCAACCTGAACAAGCATCCTTTCACGATCCTTGGAGTTGCGCCGGCCAGCTTCAACGGCACCGAAATCTTCTACTGGCCCGATTTTTGGATGCCGATGGTCAACGAAGAACAGGTGGAAGGCTACAGCTTCCTGACCAAACGCATCAACCACGGCATCTATGTGGTCGGCATGCTGCGACCCGGCGTCACGCCGCGGCAGGCTCTGGATAACCTGAATGCGATAGCGCATCAGCTGACCCGCGAGCATCCCGTCGACGACGACGGACTGGGCATCCTGCTGGCAAAGCCAGGCCTGATGGGCGATTTTCTCGGAGGGCCGGCGCGGTCGTTTCTCGGCGCGATCATGATCCTGGCTCTGCTCGTGCTGGCAGCCGCATGTGTCAATCTTGCCGGCATCTTCGCCGCCCGCTCTGCCGATCGCGCCCGCGAGCTTGCCATCCGCCTCTCCATTGGTTCGACCCGGTGGAGGCTTCTGCGCCAGGTGCTCACCGAGGCGGTCGTCATCTCAATCGGTGGCGGCATCGCAGGCTCATTGATTGCCGCTGGATTGTTGCGTTTTCTCAGTGTCTGGCAGCCAGTCGCCGAGTTCCCCCTCCACGTAACGGTGACTCCGGATACGCGTGTCTATCTCATCGCCCTGGTGCTCACTCTTGCCAGCGGCATCTTGCCCGGCCTGCTGCCGGCACGCCAGATCTGGAAGACCGATGCCTCACAGACGATGAAGAGCGGTGCGACCGCAACGGGCCTGCTGCGCCGGCTCACTTTGCGCGATCTTCTGCTCGGCTTGCAGATCATGCTCTGCGCATTGCTGGTGACGGCTTCCCTCGTCTCCCTGCGCGGCATGGAGCGCTCGCTGCACGCGCCCATGGGCTTTAACGCGGAAGGCGTTTTGCTGGCGTTGGAAGATCTGCACATGGCCGGCTACTCCGATGATTCTTCGCTGCCCGTCCAGCGCCGCATGATCGAAGAAGCCTCGCGTATACCCGGAGTGACCGCCGTGGGAACGATTAACAGCGCACCCCTCAGCGGCAGCAGCAGCAATACCGATGTTTATCGTGAGGGAACGGCGAATCCTCGCTCCTCCAACAGCGTTCTGTCGGCCCAGTACTTCTCCATCTCGCCCGAATACCTCCACGCTGCACAGACCCGCCTGCTTGCCGGCCGCGGCTTCACCTGGGACGACGGGCCGAAATCGCCCAAGGTCGCCATCATCAACGCGATCTTCGCGCACAAGATGTTCGGAGGCGTGCCCGCAGTGGGGCAGCATTTCATGGGTGGCGATAGGACGCTCTATCAGATTGTGGGCGTGGTCGAAGATGGCAAATACAACTCGCTCACCGAAGATCCAAGGTCGGCGATGTTCTTCCCGCTTGCGCAAAACACCGACGGCGACACGACCCTCGTCGTCCGTTCCCAGGCGCCGGCCTCCGAAGTTGCCGCAAAGTTGAATCGCGTCCTCACCGGCATCGATTCCAGCATGCCCATCGTTCTGCGCACATGGCAGGACCAGCTGGCCCTCGTCCTGTTTCCGGCGCGGGTCGCCACTGCGGCGCTCGGCGTCATGGGGCTGCTTGCGGCCATGCTGGCCATCACCGGCGTCTTTGGGATGTCGGCATACACGGTGTCGAAGCGGCTGCGCGAGTTGGGGATTCGCGTGGCCCTCGGCGCGCACCGCGGGCAGGTTATGCGCGCGGCCTTAGGGCGTCCTCTGCTCGTTCTCCTCGCCGGTTCAGCGGCCGGGCTCGTGCTCGGCGTGCTTGCCAGCCAGCTGCTCGCGCACCTCGTTTATCAGGCCACCTCGCGCGATCCGCTGGTCCTCCTCGGAGCGATTGCAGCCATGCTTCTGATCGGCCTGGTTGCCACATGGATCCCAGCGCGACGCGCGTTGGCTGTGAATCCGGCGCAACTTTTGCGCGAAGAATAGACAGCGCAGGTGCGAACGGGGCCCCAACCCTATTACCGTTTGCGAAACTGAGTTGACTGGAGCATTTCACTCGTCTTCGCCGAGAACTACGCTCGACTGCCTTTCGCCCGCCGGCGCGTCCAAGACTTTACCGGGATAAACGGAGAATATCGGGTTTGCCGGCAATTCGCTCGGCCGTACCTCAGCCGGATACAATGGTTTTACGCTCAATTCCCTCCAGGACGGAGCCCTGTCCGAGTGAACCCCGGGGAACGAATAGCGAACGATTTGCGATCTTTCGAGAGATTTGGCAGGTGGACGTGAGATTTTTGGGTGGCCGCGGCGTGCGGCTTGAGTTGGTTGCAGCATTGAGTCTCGCCCTGGCGCTGCCCGCGCTCGCGAGGGCCACAGAAACTCCGCGGAGCCTGGCGACCGCGACGACTCTCAGCGCCGAAACGCGCGATGTGAGCGGGCATACCCAAACCACGCTGACCATCAGTGTGACCGGGCAGGATGGGCAGCCTGCACAAGGCATCGTTGTCATCGCAGACAAGGGCAGGCAGTTGGCCGGCGTCACTCTGGACTCGAGCGGGCACGCGACTTCCATGATCACGCTCGCCCCCGGCGCGCACAGCCTGACCGCAACCTATGCCGGCGACATCACCCATCAGACATCCCTGTCGCAGGTGACGCCAGTCCGAGCAGTCACAGGGACAGCTCCCGATTTCGCCATCGCGGTTGCGCCCGCGACCATTTCACTTGCCCAGGGCCAGTCCGGATCGGTCACGGCATCGGTGACTCCGGTGAACGCTTCGTCGCTTACCGCCCCGATGTTCGTCACCCTCTCGTGCTCCGGTTTGCCCGACCAGTCTTCGTGCACCTTTACGCCGGAGAATATTGAGATCTTGCCCAATGCCGTGGCCGCGGTCACCAGTTCGATGGTCCTCACCACGTCCGCGCAGGGCGTGCAATTACGAGGCGCTCCGCTCGATCGGCTTCACTCGAACCCTGTCGCGTGGGCATTGCTCTTGCCCGGTGCACTGGGCCTGGCGGGAATGGCTTTTGGCGCTCGCCGGCGTCGCTGGCTCTACCGGTCTTGTTTGCTCGTCCTGGTGGGAATCGTGGGCGTGTTGGGAACGACTGGTTGCAACCCGCTCTACAACTTCCACAATCACGGGCCCTCTCCGAACTTGCCCACACCGGTTGGAACCTACACGCTCCTGGTCACAGCGCAGTCGAGCAACGGCGTGACGGCAACCACACATTCCACCACCATGGTTCTCAAGGTCCAGTAAGCCAGCGAGCCTCAGGGAATCGTCGTTGGAAACAGCGATTCCCTGAGCGTTGCACAGCTCCCCTTTCCTAAAACTCAAGCCAGATCCCCTGCGTTGAGCCGCTATAGCAGTTTCGGAATTGGTGTAGACCGAAAGAACGCGCCGAGTGGCTTTTTCCCCAAGAAAAAGCCACCTTTCGCGGCCTTCAAAAAGTCTACGTGTATTCCGAAACTGCTCTAGACCTTGGACGCGGGTGGACTCATGCCCTTCCATTTTCGAAGCTTTCATCCTGCGCATCCCGCCCCCGAAGTGATAGAACGAAGGGGTGCAAACGTGGACAGGCAGAGGCGGGATGGCTGCGAAGAAAATCGGTTTTCTTTTTGCCGTCGAGCTGACACTCCTGCTCGCCTTCAACAACTGCTTGACCGCACAGACAGCCGACCAGGCATGGCTCCGCTACGCAGGTCCCCACAATAGAAATGGTATCCCGCGAAAAATTCGAGCGCTCGGAACAACTCCCCTGGAGCAATCCGCCGCCCAGGAATTGCAACGCGGCATCGATGGGTATTTCGCCGGTTCAGACGCGTCAACGGGAAACGGGTCCAACAGCGAGACCGTCCTTGGCACGGTGGCGGAAGTGTGCGCGGCTTACCCGTCTCTTGCTGTTCCGAAAGATCTTGGGCCAGAGGGCTACTGGATCAATCAGGCCGGGACGCCTGACCACGCTTTGCTTGTTGTGGCCGGCGCGGACGATCGCGGGGTCCTTTACGGAGCGTTTGCGCTCTTGCGCCAGATCGGCATATCAGAAGACTTGGCCCACCTCGATCTGCGCAGCCGCCCGGCAATGCCGATTCGCTGGGTCGATGAGTGGGACAACGCCGATGGTTCGATTGAACGCGGTTATGCAGGACGAAGTATTTTCTTTGAAGGCGGCAAGGTGCGCGACGATCTGCAGCCGGTGTCCGAATACGCGCGGCTGCTAGCGTCCATCGGAATCAACGGCTGCAATGTGAACAACGTGAACGGCTCCTCGCCGTTTCTTGCGCCGGAAATGCTGAATGGATTGGCGCGAGTGGCCGATGCAATGCGGCCCTGGGGCGTACGGCTGGCAATCAGCGTCGATGTAGCTAGTCCGCAGAAGGTCGGCGTCCTCGCCACCTACGACCCGCTCAACCCCGTGGTAAAGGCGTGGTGGAACGAGAAGGTCAACGAAATCTATGCGCGGATTCCCGACTTTGCCGGGTTCACCGTGAAAGCCGATTCGGAGGGACAGCCAGGCCCGGCCAGCTACGGGCGTACTCCCGCCGATGCGGCGAATACGCTGGCTGCGGCGCTCGCGCCCCACGGCGGCGTAGTGCTCTATCGCGCGTTTGTCTATAACCACCACCTCGACTGGAACGATCCAAAGGCCGATCGTGCGCGCGCTGCCTACGACATCTTTCATCCGCTCGATGGGAAATTTGCGCAAAACGTAGTTGTCCAGACGAAAGAGGGCCCCATCGATTTCCAGGTGCGCGAACCCGTTTCGCCGCTTTTCGGCGGGCTCACGCAAACCAGCCAGGCGATGGAGGTCCAGATCACGCAGGAATACACCGGCCAGCAGCGGCACCTTGTATACCTGGCGCCCATGTGGAAACAGGTGCTCGATTTCGACATGCGGGTTGCGGGTCAGCCGACGCCGGTAAAGGAAATCATTGCAGGGAAATCTTTCCATCGCACATCAGGCGGTCTGGTCGGCGTGTCAGGAGTGGGGCGCGACGCCTGGCTCGGCTCGCCGCTGGCACTGGCCAACCTCTATGCATTCGGCCGGCTGGCATGGGATCCCAGTCTTTCTCCTGAGACGATTGCCGGCGAGTGGGCGCGCTTGACGCTGCTTGCTTCTCCGGATACGCATCTGAAGCCGGGGGACATTCACACCGTCGTCGAGATGCTCATGCGCTCCTGGCCGGCGTATGAGAACTATACCGGCCCCCTGGGGTTGCAAACCCTCACTGACATTTCCGGCAGCCATTATGGCCCCGGCATCGAAGGCAGTGAGAACAACGGGTGGGGACAGTGGCATCGCGCAGATCACGAGGGCGTGGGCATGGACCGCACCGTTGCGACGGGCACCGGGTATGCAGGGCAATATGCGCCGGAAGTGGCAAAGATGTACGAGTCGGCCGCCAAAACCCCCGACGATCTACTGCTCTTCTTTCATCACGTGCCATACACGTATAAGCTGCACGACGGAAAAACAGTGATCCAGTATCTCTACGACAGCCACTACGACGGAGCTGCGCAGGCAGCGCACTTTGTGCGCGACTGGGAAACGCTGAAGGGACGCATCGATCCCCAGCTTTACGACAACGTACTCGCGCGGCTTCAATATCAGGCGGGGCATGCGATTGTGTGGCGGGATGCGGTTGTCCAGTATTTTTTCATGTTCAGCGGAATTGCCGACGACAAGGGGCGCACGGGACATTTCCCCGGCCGCATGGAAGCAGAAGACGCCCAGCTCAACGGCTACCAGGTGATCGACGTGAAACCGTGGGAAGATGCGTCGGGAGGCAAGGCTGTCTCCTGCACACCCGCTTCGCTCGAATCCGGTTGCGCGGCGCAGTGGACCTACAACGGCGCCTCGGGACGCTTCGATATTGCAGTGCAGTATTTTGACCTCCAGGGCGGCGTGGCTAAGTTTGCGTTCGATGTCAATGGCCGCTCGACGGGTGCGGATGCCGCCTGGGATGCGGACGCGATGCTTCCATCTCGAAGACCCAATGGAGACAACTCAACGCGGCATATCGTTCAAGGTGTAACGCTCAAGCCCGGAGATGTGATTCGCGTGCGGGGAAACCCAGACGGGGATGATCCCGCGGCGTTCGATTACGTGGAACTCACGCCGGCTGCGACAGATTGAATTGACCCGGACGGGGGTCAGGGCGCATTGTTTCTGCTTGAGCTGCTGACATCGCGGAAGGATCGAGTTGAGCCCACAGTTTAATATCAGCGGAACTATCTAGCCCGATTGTCGGCTGCTTTCGGAGAGAGCACGATGCGCATTCCAATCCTTTTCATTCTGGCTTCAAGCATGATCACCGCTGCACTTGGACAGGAAGGCACAAACACGGCCGACAAACCGGTGCAGGTGAGAAAGCTGACGCTCACTGCCAAAGATTTGCCCGGCGCCGCCTTGCAGCCGATCGCGGCATCGCTGGAGGGCGGTACGTATGCCCTTGACGATTTGCAGGACAAGATTCAGCAGAAGCTGCGCGATCAGGGCTACTATCTTGCGCACACCGAAACCCCGCAGCTCACCAATGTCCGCCCCGAGGGTCCCGCGCGTTCGGCGGATGTTTCGGTCGAGCTCCAGGCCGGCGATCTATACCACATGGGAGAGATCAGTTTTCGAGGCACGACCGCATTTCCAAAGGATCGGATGCGGAGCCTTTTTCCGATTCAAGCGGGAAGCTTGTACAGCTCGAGCGCCGTGGCGACAGGCCTTGAAAAATTGAAGAACCTCTACGAAGGAGAGGGATACGCGGACATCGGCGCGGTCCCCGCCATCGCCGTCGATGACGCCCGGCACATCATCGATATTTCCGT
Source organism: uncultured Acidobacteriaceae bacterium (assembly GCA_963798035.1). Taxonomy (GTDB): domain Bacteria; phylum Acidobacteriota; class Terriglobia; order Terriglobales; family Acidobacteriaceae; genus Telmatobacter. Next base: position 105,799 of record CAWCRW010000006.1, read on the forward strand.
CGAGATCGAAGAAGGATATCCCTATCTGTTCGGGCCGCTGACCTTCGAAGGCGCCGAGCCGACCGCCGGAACCGAAAAGACCTTGCTCGCCGCATGGAAAGCTCTCGAAGGGAAACGCTACAACCCTGAAGTGCTGAAGAAGTGGCTTGCCGCGAACGCTCCCAAGACACCGCAGGGCGCGCCGCCGATCCATCCACACGCCGAAGGCATCGCCGATCCCGATGCGCACCTGATGGATGTGCGGCTGAAGTTCGAATAGCGATGCGCAAATTTCAATCGAGCGCGCAACGGTTTCCGTCGACTCCGCGCCCCAGGATCACCGGAGTCTTCGCTTTGCCCCGGGGTTTGAGAATCGGTTGCCTGCTTGTCTCGCTGGGCCTCGCAAGCGGAGTTCGTCCGTTGCCTGTGCATGCCGAACCGCAGGAGGAAGCCGCCCTCTACGCCAATCTCACATCCGATTTCGCCCGGCTCGCTCCTCAAACCATTCGCCCTGCCGACGGATACATTCGCCACCCCTACCTGATTCCGGCCGGCTACTACGCGCAGATGTGGGATTGGGATGGATTCTTCATTGGCGTGCACTGGGCAAATCAGGATAGCGCGGCCGCAAAATATTTGCGCGATTGGGTCCTGAGCTTCGCCTCCTCTGCCGACCCGGATGGGTACGTGGCAGGATGCATTACCTCGAAGGGGCCGCGGCCGCTTTTCGGCAAATTCGCCATGAAGCCTTTCCTAGCGCAGGGTGCACTTTTTGCGACCGAAAAACTGCGCGATTTCGAATGGCTGCGGCCTGTCTGGCCGGCGATGCAGCGTGTCGTGACCTATCGAGAGCGAACCCAATTCGATGCGAAGTGGAACCTGTGGTTCTGGGACAACGCCATGCAGTCGGGTGCAGACAACAATGCCGCGCTGACCAATGATCCTGCCGACCGCAGCGCCATTCTGGCCGTCGATGCGTCCGTGTGGGCCACGCGCGAGTACGAAGCAATGGCGGTCCTTGCCGATAAGCTTGGGGACGGCGTCTCTGCGCGTGCCTATCGGGAAAAGGCGGCTGCGACGCGCCATGCGATCGATGACGAGCTTTGGTCTGCGCAGGAGGGCATTTTTCTCAATCGTCGCCGCGATTCCGGGGCGTGGGTTCGGGTGATCGGCTGGACAAGCTTTCTCCCGCTGCTCGATGGATCCTTGCCGCAGGCACAGGCGCGGCAGATGATTCGCGCGCATCTTCTCAATGCCGCCGAAATGCGCTCCGACCACGGATTCCGCAGCCTGGCAAAAAACGCTCCCGGCTACAACAACGATGCGATCATCGACCCTTTTTCCAACTGGTGCGGCCCCATCTGGATCAATGCCAACTTCCTCGAATGGATTGCACTGCGGCGCTATGGCTTTGACGATGAAGCGCACTGGCTCGCCATAACCCTCGCCAGAGATCTGCATCGCGATATCGCACGCTGGGGTTCGATGCACGAAGACTACAGCGCGGAGTCGGGCGACGGCCTCGCGCCAACCGTCGCGCAATCGCCGAACGGGAAGTTTACGGGATTCGTGGGATGGAATCTCCTGGCCGAGGACATGCTGCAATGCGAAACCGGGCATGGCCATTGCCTGACTCTCGAGATTCCCACGGCACGCTGAGATCGATCTCCAAAGCACCCACCCCGAATCGCCCAGCTACTCTAGTACAAACTTCCCGTTTTTTCCCCTGGAGGAACATGACCCCCATCCATGAGATTTCGCGGCGCGGCTTTCTCGGCAAGAGCATCGCAGCCACCGCGGTCTTGGCCACAGCGAGCGCGCCGGCAGAGACGGGCAACCCTCTGCCACCGGCCATTGCGGCCCTCCCCGTCCTGTCAGCCGAGGCCCGTACCTTCACGACCGCCGAGCGCGTGCAGCGGATTGAGCGCGCACAAAAATTGATGGCCGCTGCCAACATCGACGCCGTTGTCCTGGCAAACAATACAGCGTCTTCTGCCTACTTCGCCGACCTTCGCTTGAATGGCGGCGAAAGGCTGTGGGCACTCGTGATGCCTGCCCGCTCGGGTCCTTTCTTGGTCTGCCCGGCATTTGAGGAGGGCCGCGCCCGCGAGATGCTCGAGGCCGGGCCGTTCGGCAAAGACGCTGAGGTCCTCACCTGGCAGGAAGATCAGAGCCCCTATGCAACCCTCGCCCGCGGCCTAAAAGAGCGCGGCCTCGCGACCGGAACAATCGGTCTCGACGAGAACATGAAGTTTGTTTTCGCCGAAGGAATCCGCGCGGCCAATCCGCATCTCGCGATTGTGAGCGCGTCACCGATCACGGCGGGCTGCCGTATGGTCAAAGACGCGCACGAGATTGAATGCGTGCGGCTCGCTGCCCGCGCCACTCTGCTGGTCTATCGCGCCGTGTCCCAGTCGGTGAAAGAGGGAATGACCACCATGGACGTGCATGCGCTTGTTGCAACGGCCTATCAGCGCACAGGTTTCGACGGAGAGGCGAGCTTGAACATCGACGAGTTCACCGCGTTGCCCCATGGATCGCGCAAGCCGCAGACATTGCGCGAGGGCAGCATCCTGATGCTCGATGACGGCTGCAGCGTGGAAGGGTACACCTCCGACATCACACGCACGTTTGTGCTCGGCAAACCAACCGACAAGATGAAATCTGTTTTTGACCTGGTGCAGCACGCACAGACTGCTGCACTTCACGCCGCTCGACCCGGCGTATCGGCTGCAGACGTGGATGCGGCCGCGCGCAAAGTGATTGTCGATGGCGGTTACGGACCCGGGTTCACCTACTTCACCCACCGCGTCGGCCACGGCTTAGGCATGGACATGCATGAGTGGCCCTACCTCGTGAAGAACAACATGTTTGGATGGGATCTCGATCCCCATCTGCAAGCCGGCAATCTGATGAGTGACGAGCCAGGCATCTACATTCGCGGAGAATTCGGCGTTCGGCTCGAAGATGATTTGCTGGTCACTGAGTCGGGAGCAGAACTGCTCACACCACAGAGTCCTTCGCTTGAATCGCCGTTCGGGAATATGGGATAAGAAGCCTTATTCGGCACTCTTGACCATCTTCACGACAGGGAGCGCTTCGCCATTCGCCAGCGGGACTGCGATGCGTTCCATTTCCACATAGCCCTTGAGCCGGTAGAGCGGCACGCCGGTCAGCGTCGATCCCATCTCAAATCGGCGAAAACCTGCATCCCGCGCGGCATTTTCGACGGTCACCAGAATCAATGAGCCCAGTCCCTGGCGCGCGAAGTCAGGATGGACAAAGATCGCCCGCACCTTTGCGGCGTCTATCGCGGGATCGAGCAGTTCGGGTTCGCGTCCCGGTCCGCGATCGGCGCCAAACAACGTTTTGCGCTTCGACCATCCTCCACACCCGGCGAAGCGCTTCCGCTCTTTTGAGTCTTCGACGTGAACTTCAGCGATGAAGTACGTCCGATCCTGGATGAGTTGCGTGTCGAGGCCCAGCACGGTCCCGAGTGCTCCTTCAATCTGTGCGGCAGTGTAGTCGTCCGCCTGCAAGCCGCGCACCGACGCCTCAATCAAAGCGTCAAGTGAGGGAATATCCTCATCGGTGGCAAGGCGGAGTGCGAAAGCAGGTGTCATGCTGGCAAAGCTATGTTGTTTTGCCGGTCACGATGCGAAAAGCTCGCTCGTAGGAGCCCAGATCGAATACTTGTGTGTAGCCCATGCGAGTCATCTTCTCTTTGGCTTTCCTGCTGCGTAGCCCGGTCTTGCAGTGAACGAGAATCACGCGGCTCTTGTCACTGAATTTTTCGCGGAGCGCGCCCTCGATCTCGTCCACCGGTATATTGAAGGCCTGCGAAAGATGTCCGGAATTGAACTCAGCCGCCCTTCGCACGTCCACAACCACAGCCCCATGCTTTAAGAGGTCCGCTGCATCTTTTTTCGAAACCTGGCCGCTGCGCCGCGCCACCATAAAAGCCAGCAGGCCGCCGAACAAGATAAAGTAGACGATCCAATAATAAGTAGTCATCGTGAACTGCTGCCTCCGTAACGTGCAGGACGGGCGGTTGCGCACCGTGATGAACGGGCCTTACGTTGGTTCCTCTTGCGAGAGAACTCTCTAACCTGCTTGGGCCAGCCTGCTTAAGGAAAGCAGGAGCGGTACGTGTCCCTGACCGCTTGGGCTTCTATGTTCATTTTACCTGCGTCGCTCCGAAGGCGACCACAAACATTGGGTTGCGCGGCAAAGGGTAACCCGGTCAAGCCTTTGAGACTTCAACCAGGGTGGAATAAAAGGTCGCACCAGCACCCAGGTCGGTGAGGCGCTCGCTGGTGAGCGCATTGACGTTATCGTGATCCGCGTGCAGTTTGGCCCAGTCGAGTTGCGCCGCCACAACGCCCGACGGGACACTCCCATTCACGTGAACCGTGAGCCGCATGGAGCCGCGCTCGTTGAAGACGCGCACCGACTCGCCGTTTACAATGCCGCGGGCCTTCGCATCCACCGGGTGCATTTCAAGCTTGTGGCCTTTCGAAGCTTCCATTTTGCGATGGCCCTCGAGGTTCGCAAAGGTGGAGTTCATGTAGTTGTCGGCTTTGCGCGCCAGGAATTCCAGCGGAAAACGCTCCGCGTCCTTCCCCCAGCGTGATTCGACGGGAGGGTGAAACGCGGGCAGCCCATCGAGGCCCTGTGCGGCCAGCGTTTCAGAAAGGAATTCGATTTTTCCTGAGGGCGTGGGCACTCTTCCGGAGACATTGGGCTGGAACGGCCGCCCTTCCGGATCGCTGTGGAACGCCAGCGGAATATGCCCCTCGCGTTTCAAGTCTTTGAACGTGATGTGTTCCATCCCCGGATTGGTCGCGTGCCCATCCGGACCTGCGCCCAGCGCCTGTTCGATGATCGCTTCGGGCGTGTCACGGAAACATGCTTCGGAGAAGCCCATGCGTTGCGCAAGTTCCGAAAACAGCCAAACGTTGGGACGCGACTCGCCCAACGGCGCGATGGCTTCATTCGAGAGCTGTACGAAGTAATGTCCGTACGCCCCTTGAATGTCGGTATGCTCCAGAAACGTCGTAGCGGGCAATATGTAATCCGCGTAGTCGGTCGTGTCGTTGAAGAAGAGATCGTGAACCACCGTGAAAAGGTCGGGACGCAGCATTCCGCGGCGCACGGCATTGCGATTGGGCGCGATGGCTCCCGGATTCGAGTTGTAGACAAACAGCGCGTGCACCGGCGGACCGTCTTCCGGCTTTGCGTCAGGGCCTTGGCCGAGTTCGGTGAGCGCGTGACCCAGAGCCGACATGTTCACCACGCGAGCCAATCGTTTGAGTGGAGAAGCGAGTGCAAGATCGGGTCGCTCGACAGCCGCCTTGTTCCATTCAAACCCGCCAGAGGTCGAGAGCTGCGCGCCTCCCCCGCGGTGTTTCCACGCGCCGGTAAGCGCCGGAAGCATGCAGATGGCGCGCACCGCCGTGCCGCCATTCTCCGACCGCTGTACGCCATAGTTCATGCGAATTGCCGCCGGACGCGTGGTTGCATATTCACGTGCCAGCTGTTCGACTTCCATCGCGGTCATGCCCGTCCACGCCGCAACGCGTTCCGGCGTGTACTCGCGCACGCGTTCAGCCAGCGCATCGAACCCGTGCGTCATCTCCGCGATGTAGGCGCGATCTTCGAGGCCTTCGCGCAGAATCACGTGCATCATCCCAAGAGCGAGCGCGCCGTCAGTCCCGGGACGAATGGCAATATGCCAGTCGGCGAGAGCGGCGGTACGTGTCTTGTATGGATCGATCACGATGAGCCGAGCACCGTTGCGTCGCGCCTGCTCGACCATGGGCCACAGGTGAATATTGTTGCCGTGAATGTTGCCGCCCCAGGCGAGAATCAGCTTGGCCAGGCGAAAGTCTTCGGTGACCATTCCGAGCTTCTTGCCATAAACCAGCTTCCACGCCACACCGCCCGCTTCCGAACAAATGGTGCGATCGAGCTGGCTGGCGCCGAGCCGATGAAAGAAACGGCGGTCCATGGAGCCGAAGCCAAGAACACCGATGGTGCCCGCATAACTGTAGGGAAGGATCGACTCCGGACCGTGCGCGTCGCTCACCTGCTTGAGCCGCGTGACGATCGCATCCAGCGCCTCGTCCCAGGAGATACGCTCAAACGCTTCGTGTTCGCGGCCACGCTCGAGAGTCCCCTTCGGCATCCCCGGTTTCCGCCGCAAGGGATGCAGAATGCGTTCCGGCGCGTACACGCGGTCAAGATATTTGGCAACCTTGCCGCAAAGAAAGCCCTGCGTCACAGGTTGCGAAGGATCGCCCTGCACCTTGATGGCGCGACCGGTCTCATCCACCGTCACCAGGACTGCGCAGCTATCCGGGCAGTCGTGCGAGCACACGGTATGCACGATGCGAAAGGGGGACGCTGCAGGGGCCATGGCACAATTGTAAGCTGAATCCGAATTCCCAATTGCCCGGAGATCTGTCGATGAAACGAAAGTTCCTATGGCTTTGCGTGTGGGTCGTTCTTCCCTGTGCCGTGCTCCGTGCCCAGTCCGCCCTGCAGGCTGCCGCGGCCGATGATGCTGCCATCCGGGCCGCAATCCAGACCCAGGCCGACGCCTGGAACCGCGCGGATATCCCGGCGTTCATGCAGTCCTACGAGGACTCGGCGGACACGACGTTCATCGGGTTGACGGTGCGCAAGGGGTATCAGCCGATCCTCGAGCGGTACCAGCAGAACTACACCACGCGCGAAGAGATGGGCACCCTCAGTTTTAAGGATCTTGATATCCGCCTGCTGCCCAACGCGTGTGGCACGCCTGAGATCGCCTTGGTGACCGGCAAGTTTCATCTCGAGCGCGCGGCACACGGCGCGGCAAAGAAGGACGACGGAATCTTTTCACTGGTTTGGCGCAAGGGGCCACAGGGCTGGAAGATCGTGCTCGACCATACCAGCTGAGGCCCGCATTCATTGAAGCTCGACCAGACCTGCCGCCCAGCCGTGCAGGATCTCTTCTACGCAGGAATTCGGTTCTGCCGCGAGCCTTCAATGAAAGCCCTTGCGCATGCTGGGTCAAACTGTCATACTCCATCGCATCTTTCCCATCCAGGGCCCCTGTTTCCAATTCTTCCCCTTTTCCCCGTGTGAGGGCCCGGCTTCCATTCTCTAATTTGCCCTCCCCAAGCTGTTTGACACGCATCCCGTGTTGACTCGCAGTGAAATCCTTCCTACTGAGGAGGCCGTGTTTGAAGTTCCTTCAGCCCGGAACCAACCCATCCGCGACACCAAAAACATCCTCCCCTCGCAACCGCAGATTTGGAATTGCCGCGTTCGCTGGATTGGCCGTCCTCCTCTGTTCCGGGGCGGCAGCGCCTACAGGCTGCCCCAGCGGCGGACAGATTGGTCCCAGTGACGGTGAAGTAGTCGGCGCCGCAGTAGGCATTGCCGCAGTGATCGCTGTCGGAGTGGTTGTGCTCGTTGAAGTCAACCACAGCCATCACACGCTGAGCGGCTGCGTCGTTCCAGGTCCGAATGGACTCGAACTAGTAACCAGCGATTCAAAGAGGTACCGGCTGGAAGGCGATCCGTCCAGCGTCAAAGCCGGCGATCGGGTGAAGTTCCATGGTTCCAAAGTGAAGAAAACCAAGGACAGCAGCGGCGATCAGGTTTTCAAGGTCGAAACGATTAAGAAGAACTATGGCCCATGCTCCGTGAGCCCCGCCCCTGCCGCAAACTGAGCCCGCATTCAAAAAATGCGCGCGAAGCGAACACGATAAAGCACAGTCAGTGTGGGATCGCGAAGCGATTATCGTTAATTGTGATCCGTGCACACCGCCGCTCCTTGGCGCCGTGGCACTATCCCGCGTGTGTCGAGATACGATTCGACAGCAGCCGCCTTTCCATCCGGCTCCGCCATCGCAACATAGCCATCGGGCCTCAGCAGATATGCGGCATTGCGGCGTAAGCCGGCGTGCCGCATCGCATCGTCGTATGGAAAAACATGGAGCGGGAGGCCGCGCCGTGCACATCCGTCGCGCATCTCCGGTCCCGCATCCCCGTAGATGTGGACCTGCCATTCGAGCGATGTGAGGGGCGCGAAGTTGTCTTCCCCGTGCCCGTTTGAACCGAACTTGATCCAGGGCAACCGGTCTCCTCCGCGCACTGCGCCCGCGATTCCCTTGCTGAGTGCGCTGCCTCGATAGTGGATCGCGGTTTGCGAAACCGTGCGAAAGACGAAACGGCGCGCCGACGTAAACAAGAGAAAGAGGGGCGCGACGCGTGGAGCAAGTTGCCCGCGAATCAGCCGCGCCGTCGGTCGCGAGCTTGTCACCTCGGTAAAGGCTTGATCGGTCGTCGCCACCAGCCGCTTTGCAAACCCGATGCGCTCCGATTCGTAGGTCTCCAAAAGTGCAGGCTTGGCGCCGCGTAGCACCGCTGCGAGCTTCCAGGCAAGGTTCACCGCATCGCCAATTCCCGTGTTCATGCCTTGTCCGCCGACAGGGCTGTGAATGTGCGCTGCGTCCCCCAAAAGAAAGGCGCGCCCACCCCGGAAGTGCTCCGCCACGCGATGATGGACGCGATAGGTCGAGAACCAATTCACCCTCTTCACATCAAGGTGCAACCGTTCAATCACAAGCCGGCTAACATCCTTCCAGGTCATCTCGTCATTTTTTTCTGGGTTTGGACGATCGCGCAGCATGCCAATCAGTCGCGCGTGGCCTTCGCCCTTCAGCGGGAACAGGGCGAGGAAGTCGCTTTGGTCGAAAGCAATGTTCAGCTCCCCGTTCATCATGGGACCGCTAGCTTCCACGTCCGCAACGTAAAACGTGTGCTCGTAGGTTCCGCCGGGGAATCCAATACCCAGGCGTTCGCGCACAATTGAGTGTGCTCCGTCGCATCCTGCGATGAACCCGACGCGGCAAAACTCCCGCGTGCCATCCGACTTGACGATCTGGGCACGGACCGAGCAATCCGCATGCTGAAATCCAGCCAGTTCGGTGCTGCGCTCGACATGGATGCCTTCGGCTGCCAGGCATTCAATCAGGAAGCGCTCATGCTCGTCCTGGGGATAGATCAGCGCGTAGGGAAACGGGCTCAGCCCGGCGCCAAGCACTCCAAACTCCAAATGCGCCGTCGGCTTTCCGTTTGACCAGAGATTGACCGCAGTCGCCCAGCGCCCGTTTTGAATGACCGCATCGGCGATGCCGAGCTGCGCATAAAACTCCAGGGTTCGAGCCTGCACTGCCATAGCACGCGACGTTGTTCCCGGCTCCGGCGCCTTGTCCAGGATGCGCACCCGCACGCCGAGTCGCGTGAGCCACAACGCCAACACCAGCCCGGTCGGGCCGGCGCCCACAATCAGCACCTCTGTCTCTTCGATTGCCGCTCTTGCCATTGGAGTCAACTCTCTTCATCCTGCGGACGCTGATCGCCACCTGCGCGACTCAGCTGAGAGAAACCTTGGAGCAGCAATTTGTTGCTGCTTTCACGATTGGAAATTCGATCCTCTTTGCGGGTGCTCTCTCCAGGCCCTGAGCTTGGTTGGATGAGAGATACGCTCCCAAGGTTCACAACTCGTGGATTTGCACGCGCATTCCGCCGCACAGACGTTCCTGTACACTGGTGCGGTTATGAGCTGCCTTTTCTGCAAGATCCTTGACGGAACGATTCCGTCAGCGGCCGTTTATCAGGATGACAAATGCTACGCCTTCGCGGATATTCATCCGCAAGCGCCTGTTCATCTTTTAATTGTGCCCCGCGAACATCTAGTTTCGCTGGCTGAAGCAGGAGAAGAGCATCCTGCGCTGCTTGGCCATTTGTTGTGGGTCACAGCGCGTTTGGCACGCGAGAAAGGACTCGCCAAGGGCTACCGCATAGTGGTCAATACAGGCGAAAACGGTGGTCAGACGGTTGACCATCTCCATCTGCACCTGCTGGGAGGCAGGCCCATGGCGTGGCCCCCGGGATGAATCGCGTCGAAATTCTGTGGGTTGCAAGGCTCAAACAAAAGGGCGCCCGTTTATGCGGACGCCTTCTTTTGTTTCGGTGCAGCATCACGCCGGCTGTGGGAAGTACTCGTCTTCCTCTTCCAGGCCATAGCGGCGAAGCAGGTTGGGCAGGCTCTGTGAAAATGCCGAACGCGGCATGACCGTATCGCAGCCCGCTTCGACGGCCTTTGCCTTCAAGTCACCCTGCAGGTGATTGAGGAAACCGATGATCGACGTCGCCTTTTTGAATTTGGTTTTGAATTTCGGAATCAGGGAAAGCGGCTTGGCGTTGAGATTGTTCAGGTCGAACACCACCAGCGTCGGCTTCGCGCCTTCCGGAACTTCGATCAGCCGTGCGACCGCTTCCTTGTCCCCCTTCACGAATTCAACCTTGATCCCAAGCTTGCGCGCCGTCTCCTGAATCTTGGCCTGGAAAAACAGGTCCTCGATGAAGCAGAAGATGCGCGTCGGAGCGTCTTCACGCACCGGCGCCGCAGGAGCTGCTGGATATACATCCGGATAATAGCCGCCGTGACCATTGCTCCCGGTCGGAATGGTCGACGGAGGACCGTCTGCCACGTTGCCGTTCGCCGCCCGATAGCTGTGATCCATGGGGCCGACAAACATGCGCGGACCCTTTTGCCTGTCTTTGCGCCGGCCATTGTTGGGCGCAGAAATGCTGTTGCCAGGCTGCTGCGTCGGACCACCGCCACCCTTTTGGAAGAACTTCTTCTTCCGCCGTCCCTGGTTCTGCCGGACGTGGGGCGGTTTCTGCTGCGGAGCCTGCGGCTGCGCAGGCGGCGGAGCCTGCATCTGTGGGGGCGGATTCTGCGCCGCACCCTGTTGGCTTGATTTGTTCTTGCGGCGGCGCCTGCGGCGCCGATGCCCCTGCGACTGCCCCTGACCATTGGCCTGGGCTGGCCCCATCTCTGGCTGGGGCTGCGTCGGTTCTGTCGTCATGCGTGCACTTCCTGGCACATTTCTCTATTGTGCATTCGTGTTGCGGGACCCAGCTTGCCCATGGCGGGTGCTGTGCCCCAATGCTTGCCGCTTGTCCTGAAAAGGACGGGGGAACGGTGGCAAGCGGTGTTTCTTCCTATCTGGGATCGAGCTGAAAGCTGCGAAGTGCTGTTCGCACGCAATCTATCACGATTCCTGCAAATCTACAGTTACAGTCAGTGCGCCCCTCGGTGCCCGGCCCAGACGTACACTTCTTCAAACAACCGCTCCGCGGGATAACGCACTGGAATCGCTCCAGCCTGCTGGTACGCCAAACCCTTACAACAACACTTCCCGGCTGTGAGGATTGGTACGCAGCTGTCGGCGCTTTTCTCGGGTGATGCCCTTTCTCTGGGAGCATTCGCCGCACTTGGACAATTAGGTCTATGCAGGCTGGCGAAGAATCCCCTCTTCAGCGGCGAGCTTTCACTTCCCCATACCGGGTGGTTCGCATCAGCCGCCTTGATAGGCAAGTTCGATAGTACAGCGAGGCGACCCGGTACGCAAGTCGGCGCGTAAAACCTCAGTAATCAAAGGAAGTAGGAACGGACGCGCTGTCCAAACTAGGCCCGATTCCTCGCAAAATCGGCACAGAATGCACAAAACGCCACTCAGTGAGTGGCGTTTTGCGTTCCCGTGCTGGTCACTGGCCTCCCAGCAAATCATGGCCGGTGGTTTTTCCACCGCGCCTATCGCAGACTCCCCCAACCGGTCTCCTTTTTCTTAGGGCCGCTCGTGGCGGATGCTCTTGTCGGGCGCCTGCTTTTTTGTGGGCTCGCCGAAGACTTCCAGCAGCCGGTACATCACTGGCACCCCCTAAATAGCAATCGTCATGCCGTTTGCAAAATTGATTGTTTTCAACCCTTTAGACGTTCCCCAGAAATCGATTCGTCTCAATTCCAATAGTGCGCAGCCGAAAGTCTCTCGAAAACCATAGACTCGCAATTTCGATGCTTGCCCGCGTGAGGTTTCCCGGCCCACTAGCGTTGGCATTGCGGACAGAAATGCGTGCTCCGTCCAGCAACGACGATCCGCTTGATCGGCGTCCGGCAAACCAGGCACGGTTCCCCGGTGCGTTGGTAAACGCGGTGCTCCAATTGAAAAAAACCGCGAACGCCGTCCGCGTCGACGTAGTCCGAAACCGAGGAGCCGCCCCGCCGGATCGCCTCGCGCAGCACCTCAGCCAGAGATACCCGCAAACGCTCCAATTCGGCCCGCGTCAGCCTGCCCGCCTGCCGCCGCGGTCGAACACCCCCTCGAAAAAGACCTTCATCGGCATAGATATTCCCTACTCCAGACAACAATGTCTGATTGAGCAACGCAGCCTTGATGGCCAGGCGACGCCCGCGGAAGAGACCCGCAAACGCATCGCCCGCAATCGCAAGCGGCTCCGCACCCGGCGCCCCAAAACCTTCCGAACCCTTCAAATCGCGGAATTCCAAACGGCCAAAGCGGCGCGGATCAACAAACCGGATCTCTCGGCCGCTGGCCAGGGTCAGCTTTGCATGGGTGTGGGCAGCGACTGGAGCGTCCGGGGAAGTGACCAGAAGCCGACCGGTCATGCCCAGATGCACAATCCATTCAGCATCGGGTTTTGCTGCGACCTGATCGCCCTTTGCGGTGGATATTTTGCGCCGTGCCGTGACTAACGCGCAAACGATGTGTTTTCCCACCCGCTTCACGCCGAGAATCGTTCGACCTTCAAGCCCTTCGGCTTGCTGGTCCACGGGAGTCTTGAAGGGTTCCTTGTGCGAGCTAAACCACACCCTGACAATGCGATCACCCCGTACCCGCGCATCGACCCCGCGCGCAATCGTTTCAACCTCCGGCAATTCAGGCATTGGATGATTCTAGCTTCGTCTGTTCGCACAAGACGAAATTGCCCCAGCGACCCGGGGGGGGGGGCGGCTATCGATGATCGTCGACATCGCGAATGCGGCTGGCTTCAAAGCTCACAACCCGCCATACACCGCTCGCGTCGCGCACGTAAACCCGCGTATAGCGATAGCTCCCCGTGAGATTGCCATCCGGGCTTGATCCACTGACTTCGGCACGCGAAGTGACGAGAGCCGTGCCGCTATAAAAACGCACCTTGCGGTCGCTGATTTCGATGGACTTGATATGAAGTGTCCCGGCCCGCATCGCGGCCAGCGTCTCTTCCTTGGACTGCAACGTCCCATTCGCGGTGATCGCCATGTAATCCGGGGCCAGCAATGTTTCCATCGCGGCCACGTTGCCACTTAGAACCGCATCGCGCCATCGATCTTCGAGCCGATCGATGGCGTGGCGCACCTCGTGCCGCTGTCCGCGCGGCATCGTGTCGGGTTTCGATGCGTGGCCGATCGCCACAACCACCAGAAAACCAGCCGCAAGGAGGCAACTCCTGAGGTCAGGTGAACTGAGCCTGAATTTAGCCATAGGCGTATCGCATGGTAGCCCCCCGGGAAGGCATGGGTCAATGCGCCCTCTGCAAAAACTCATTCCGTTCGAACGATCAGCCTCTTCCGCTCAGCCCAACCGCCGCTTCCGGCACGATTCTGAAGCAAGAAAAAGTCGGTGCCTGCTAGATCGGCCGTGTGCTTAGGGTGTATCGCGTGCCGCAAGTTGGTATCAAAAGGATCTGTCATCCTGAGGTCCCGCGCGGTTGGAGCCCCGTGAACAACGTCAGTCGTTCACGGGGTCAGCGGGGCGAAGGATCCGCTTTTCCGGACCTCGGCGAATTTATTTCTGGGACACCATATTAGAAAGAAGGGGAGGATGAATCAAGCCAACGCGATCAGATCTTCGCGGCTGCGATCGAGCATCTTCTGGTAGAGACCCCCTACCGCGTACTTCTTGAAATGCGGAGATTGCCGATGTGCATCCGCCGCGGCCGAGTCCCGATATTGTTCATAGATTAGAACCGCATCGGGATCGCCTTCGATCCGGTGCGGTATGTAAGATACGCAGCCCGGTTCCTGCCGCGATGCTTCCGTCAGCTGGCGCAGAAATTCGGCCACGTCGTCTCTATCTTCAGGAGCGAACTTCATCCGAACAGTAAAGCTGATCATGGGGAAAGGTCCCTTCCTGCCGCTGCCTAATTTTTGTCGATTCGCATTCTATCCAACCCGCCACCGAACGGCCAGAATCGGATTTGCTGCACTTCTTCCGGTTGGGCCGAAGTCCGCCCTCCAGCAATTCTCAACGAATGCCCTAAAAATCCTAGACGCTTGGGGGTTCGTTTAGTTTACGCGTGAATCTGGTTCAGCGCAGCTTCAAAATCGGGAAGCAGCATGGTCTGTTCTCGATCTGGTCCTGTCGACACCATGGCAATCTTCGCGCCGCTCTCTCTCTCCTGAAAATGTAGATACTCGCGCGCCGCCTTGGGCAGCTTGTCGAAGGCAACGACCCCCTCGGTCGACGTGCCCCATCCCTTCAACTTGGTGTAGACCGGCTTGATCTGTTCAAGTCCCTGCACATCGGCAGGGATTTCATCTGTGACTTTGCCGCCAATCTCATAGCCGGTGCAGATCGGAATCTCCTCGAGATCGTCGAGCACGTCCAGCTTGGTCACCACCAGCCATTCCGCGCCATTCACCTGGTTGGAGTAGCGCAACAACGGAATATCGAGCCAGCCGCAGCGCCGCGGACGCCCCGTCACGGCGCCGTATTCTTGCCCGCGCGCCCGCAAGTGATCCCCCACCGCATCGTGAATCTCCGTCGGGAAAGGCCCCTCGCCGACGCGGGTCACATACGCCTTGGTCACCGAGATGACCGTGCCGATCGCCGTGGGTCCCACACCGGTCCCCGTGGCCGCACCACCGGCGGTCGCCGACGAAGACGTGACAAACGGATAGGTGCCATGGTCGATGTCCAGCATGGTGCCCTGCGCGCCCTCGAACATGATCGACCCGCCTGCTGCGATTACGCCATGCAACAAGCGCCCCGTATCGGCCACAAAAGGACGGACGCGCTCGGCGGCGGCGGCGTATTCGTCGTACATCTTCGCCGGGTCAAGCGGATCGGTGCCAAACAGCGCGTGCGCAATCGCATTCTTCTCTGCGCAGGCCGCCTCAATGTGTGTTTTCAGCAGGTCGGAGCGCAGCAGATCCACGATGCGCAAGCCGCTGCGCGCCATCTTGTCTTCATACGCGGGACCGATGCCGCGGCTGGTGGTGCCGATCTTCTGCCGGCCCGGAGCGCTCTCCGCGGCAAGTTCGATCATGCGGTGGTAAGGCAGAATCACCTGGGCCCGATTGGAGATGAAGAGCTGGCCGTCTACCTGGACACCGAGGTCGCGCAGCTTGGCAACTTCCTTCAGGAAGGCGATTGGATCGAGGACCACCCCGTTGCCAATGACGCCCTTGCAGCCCGGACGCAGCACGCCGCAGGGGATGAGTTGCAAAACGAATTTCTGGTCGCCATGGATCACCGTGTGCCCGGCGTTGTGCCCGCCGGCGTAGCGCGCCACCGCGCTGAACCGCTCGCTGAGCACGTCCACAATCTTGCCCTTGCCTTCGTCGCCCCACTGGGCCCCGAGCACTACCGCTGTCTTTGCACGCATCGTCTTCCGTTTCCAGGGATGAATCAATAAGTTGGCTGACACTCTAGTTTAGTCGTCCGGCCTTCGACCTACCAAAACCAGGTTTTTCATCGCCGCCGCACGGCAGCGGACGCCAGGCATTCTCAAGCCCGCGCGCGGGTGAGCCTGGGTGCAATCGCATAGTTCAACTGCACCAGCACAATGACGGCAAGGCTGATCCAGTTGCTGAAGAAACAAAGCGCGGCGCCGGCGGCATACAGCGATTGCGCGATCAGAATACGCCGGCAGATGCTGCCGCGCACCTCGTCCGGTGTGTCGCTCTTGATGAGGTTGGCGCGCGTTGCGTAGGCCCAGCTCCAATAGAGCATTGCGCCCGGCACAAAAATATTCAGCCAATAGATTCCAAGTGCCAGCCGGTAGCTGATGAATTCAGCAAGGAGCCGCGTCGAAAGCGGCATCAGCGTAATGGAAAAGAGAAAGCCGAGATGAATCCAGGTAAGGTCGCGTGAACCCTCGCCGAAATGATTGAGCTGCGTCTGTTGGCCGGCCCAGAAAATGCCCAGAGTCAGAAAACTCATCCCATACGTCAGCCATTGCGGCCCCATGGCGCACAAGGCTCCCAGCAGTTCGCCTTCGTTGTGCACCTGCGCTGCCGTCGGAATGTGCAGGTCGAGGACCAGCAGCGTCATGGCTACGGCAAAAATGCCGTCGCTGAGCGCCGCCAGCCGCTCAAGATTGCGCCCCTGGATGCGATTGTAAAGAGTCGGCACCTGCCGCCTACCCCCGAAGTCCTGAACGGAAGAAGATCAACCCTTCAGTTCATGTGTGCGGCAATCGCACCCGTCGCGGGGAGCGCGTCAAGTGCCACACGGCCAGCGCAACCGCAAGCAGTCCGAGCGCAAATGCAATCAAAGCATCCCTTTCCGAATGCATGCGCCAAGCACGGTAGAAAGCCACACCCGCAGCCGCAAGCATGAGGAGCCCTCGAAACTGATGCATGAAACCGCCTCTGCGCGGAATTGCCTCTTTGATGCTACTCTGCCGGCGCCTCGTTTGACCCTGTTCCCCCGACTCCCTATCGTAGTAAACGTACAGTGAAGATTTGAAAGGAACACCCATGGCCACTCCCGCCGCGCCCGTAGCTCCCGCTCTGAAGAAGACCGCGCTGAATGCCACGCATCGCGCACTGAAGGCCAAAATGGTCGACTTTGGGGGCTGGGATATGCCGGTCGAATATCCCTGTCCCGGCGGCGGCCTCATTGCCGAACACCTCGCCGTTCGCACCGCGGTGGGTCTGTTCGATGTCAGCCACATGGGCGAAATTCAGTTTCGCGGGCCAGGATCCTTGGCCGCCGTTCAACACATCACCATGAACGATGCCTCGCGGTTGAAGGACGGACAGGCCCACTACTCCGCGCTGCTGACGCCCGACGGCGCATTCGTCGACGACATCCTCGTCCATCGCCTCGGCGACAACGACTATCTCCTCGTCGTGAATGCGGGCACCAAAGACAAAGACTATGCCTGGATTCGCAAGCATGTGGGAACGATGCCCGGAATCCACATTAGCGATTATTCCAGCTATTACTCGCAACTGGCGTTGCAGGGTCCGCGCGCGCTTGAAACCCTGCAAAAGCTGACGAAAGTGGACCTCGCGGGGATCAAGAATTACTGGTTCACCTGGGGACAGGTTGCCGGCGTGCACAACGTACTCATCGCACGTACCGGCTACAGCGGCGAAGACGGCTTTGAAGTCTATCTCCCTTCCGACGAAGCCACCACCGTGAAAATGTGGAACGCTCTTCTCGAAGCAGGCGCGGAATTCGGGATTCGACCGTGCGGCCTGGGCGCGCGCAATACCCTGCGCCTCGAGGCAGGCATGAGCCTTTACGGCCATGAGATTTCAGAAGAGATCAATGTGCTTGAAGCGGGCCTCGATCGTTGGCTCAGGCTCGACAAGGGCTCTTTCATCGGACGCGATGCGCTCCTGAAAGTGCAATCCGATGGCGGCCCAAAACGCAAAGTGATCGGTCTCGAAATGCTGGAGCGCGGCATTGCACGCGACGGGTACTCCGTCCTGTCTTTGGAAGGGGAAGGGGTCGGCACAATAACCTCGGGCTCGCCCGCACCGTTTCTCAAGACCAACATTGCCATGGCTCTCGTGCCGGCAGACCTCGCCGCCTCCGGCGCAGACGTGCGGATCGACGTGCGCGGCAACCGCGTGCGCGCCAAACAAACTTCGTTGCCCTTCTATAAGCGGCAAAAGAAGTAGCAGCTCTTCAATCGTTAAACTGTTGAAAGGGCGCCCCTAGTTCAAATCAACCGGCAGCGGAATTCCAAGCTCGGCCGCAAGCGTTCGAGCTTCGGCGAGCCTGCGCTCGGCGTCGATCACGTCGCCTATCAGTTCGCTGAAGAGAAGTTCATTGAGCCATGGACGCGAAACTAAATCGAAAGAGGACGGCTTCTGCGACAGAAGGATCCGCGTCAATTCTTCCAGTTGGAAAGCTGCCTGATTCAGGCGGTCTTTAGTCGCTTCCAAATGTGTTTTTAGTTCTTCACAGCGAAGTAGAATAAGGGCTTTACTTTCCTGGACGTCGTGGCCCGTCATTTGGGGGTTCCTGGGTCATCGGATTCTCTGACGGACTTCTCCTGTTGAGATGCGAGTCCTGCGGCTGGGGCTGGCTGAAAACGCTATCAATTTTGGCGGAGACAAATCTTTTTTCGAGGCTGTCCGAATGGGAAAGTGCGAGCGACTTCAAGGCCCCTCCAGCCCAGGTTAGTCGTCGAAACACGTCAAGCCAGTGGGAGACTGGGACACGCAAAGATCCCGTAAAGACAAGCGAGGAAACAACAGCCCCGTCAATCGACTCGAAGCCGCGTGCTCAGCCGCAAGGATTTCGCAGCTTGCCCTTCATACCTGCATGACTTCCGCTTCCTTGCGGCGCGAAAGCTCTTCCATGCGCAGAATCTCGTCGTTGGTCATCTTCTGCACTTCTTCCAGGGCGCGCTTCTCCTCGTCTTCGCTGATTTTCTTGTCCTTGGCCAGTTTTTTCAGCGCATCGTTTCCGTCGCGCCGAACGTTCCGCACCGCGGTCCGGTATTCCTCGAGCACCTTGTTCAAGTGCTTGCACACATCGCGGCGCCGCTCTTCCGTCATCGGCGGGACCGGCACACGGATCACTTTGCCATCCGACAACGGGTTGAACCCGAGATCCGAGGTCTGAATCGCCTTTTCAATTTCCTTCAGGACGGTCGGGTCCCACGGCGAAATCAAAATCAGCTGCGCCTCTGGCGCCGACACTTGCGCCACCTGGCTGATCGGTGTGGGCGTGCCGTAGTAGTCCACTCTGATTTGGTCGAGCATGTGCGCGCTGGCACGCCCCGTACGAGTCGACGCGAGGTTGGACTGGAACCCGCTCACCGCCTGGTCCATGCGGCGCTTCAGGTCCGCCGAAAGATCTTTGAGTGCCGGAATACCGGCCATTGTCGAAACTGCCATCGTTCTCCCCGTTTGTCGTAATGCCTACCAGGAATGTTCCGCATCCCATTCGTCACCACAAGCTCAACGCAACCAACAATCGGCGATGACGAGGGGTTCCTTCAAAACCTTCCCCAAATGCCGTAAGAAACTATAGTACGGCGTCTATCCAGCTTAAGCGGCATTTCTCTCCCTCGGCAAGCTGCCGTTTTTCTTCCCAAAACGTCCTTTCACTAGTTCTGTTCCGAAGCCTTTGCGGAGCAGCCCACGCGTTGTTACGGAGTCGCGGCCTATGCACTGGTCAAAATGGTCGTGGTTTGCGGTTACCGGCTGCCTGGTCGTGGTGATTGTAGCCTGGATCCTTTTTGCGCCGGACATTCTGGCTCTGGGCAGATCACTCGGCAACTGACCCTTGATTTCCGCGCTCCACAATCCAGCCACGGCCTCATTTCAAACACCAGCCTGTGGGGAACGGCCGATCCGGGTCCCCTCAGCGCGGATAGGTTCTGGTACGCGCACGTGGCACCAAATACACGTGCAAAAACCAGAGCTTCTATTTCTTCACAGAAGGTGGAAGCATTCCGTTCATACGCAGATAGCTCGCCATCTGCGAGTAATGGTCCTCAAGATCATCCGTCAACTCGAGGAGCGCACGCGCGCGCGGCTTTTTCGCGCCGCGGAAATAGGTGATCGTCGCACTTAAGCTCGAGTCCTGCAGCCCGTCCAGCGCTTTCTGGCAAGTCTCAAACGATTGCTTTAGAATGATCACCAGCTCGTCCTTCGGGGTCGTGGCCGTCACCGTCGGCCCCTTGCCCGGGCCATCCCCCGAGAGCATTCCGCACACGCCAAAGTTCGCCGCGATCACATGCGAAACAATCTTCCCGTAGGTCCACTGATCGGGAGTCGGATGATAGCCGTACTTGTCCGCAGGCATCTGCTCGGCTGCAGCGACCATATAACTCGACTGGCGCTGAAAAATCTCCGTCGCACTCGCCACCACCGGGTTCGGCACATCCTGCGCCAGCGTACATGTCGAAATCACCGCCAGAAACATCAGGGACACCGCACTCTTCATTTCCTCACCTCAAACTCATCCTATCTTCTTGTTCTGCCGGAAACCGTGCCACCGCTGTCGCAACTCCGATCCTCAACTGCCTCAAAATTTCTCCGATTGGTAAATTCGACTCAAAGCGCGGTGCAGGTGCTCAGCATGTCAATGCCGTCGCCATGATCGGGAGCAAAGAAACATCTTGGCTGAGTTTCACCTGCGCCTGCCTCCGTCGGATGGATGAGCCCGCAGAAGAGTGGCGGAGATTTGCTTCAACAACAATGGCTCGAGCTGTCCGTATTTTTCGCCCGTTCGCGCGAGTGATCCGGGCGCTCCGTCTGAAAAGACGTTGCCCTCCTAACAAAGCGCTGTCGTCTGTTACAGAAGCTGATGATTACAGAGAAGAAGAAGCGGCGGCGGCCACCGACGCCGCCTGCTCGTGCGCGTGATAGCTCGAACGCACCAGCGGACCGGATTCCACATGCCGGAATCCCATCTTCAGCGCTTCGCTCTTCAATGCTGCGAACTCGCGCGGTGTATAGAGACGCGCCATGGGCAGATGATCGCGCGAAGGCCGCAGATATTGGCCGATGGTGAGAATGTCGCAACCCACGCCGGCCAGGTCGCGGAAAACTGCGAGCAGCTCGTGCGTCTCCTCGCCCAGGCCCACCATCACGCCCGACTTCGTCACCCCCGCAGGGCTTAGCTCTTTCGAGAAACGAAGCAGCTCGAGCGAACGTTCATAGCGCGCTCCGGATCGCACCACGCGATAGAGCCGCGGCACTGTCTCGGTATTGTGATTCAGAACTTCCGGCTGCGCTTCGACGACGAGGCGAATCGCTTCTCGATCGCCTTGAAAATCCGGAATCAGCACTTCCACGCGACATCCGGGCGCCACCCGCCGAATCTCGTCAATCACCACGGCGAAGGCACGCGCCCCGCCTACCAGGTCGTCATCGCGGTTCACGCTGGTAATCACCGCATGTTGCAGCCCCAGTGTGGCCACTGCTTCGGCCACGCGCTGCGGCTCGTCCAGATCGATGGGCTCCGGCCGTCCCTTCGGTACCGCACAAAACCCGCAACGCCGTGTGCAGAGATTCCCCAGCATCATGAAAGTCGCGGTTTTGTGGTGCCAGCACTCGCCAATGTTGGGGCAGTGCGCGCTCTCGCACACCGTGTGCAATCCCAGCGAGCGTGCCAGTCGCTTCAAGTCGTGATAATTCTCGCCCATCGGCGCGCGGGCCTTCAGCCACTCCGGCTTCGCTGCCGGCGTTCTGCGCGCGGGCTCGATCTGCACCAGTTCCAACACTCCCTCATTGTAGCGGGAAGGGCATCCGTGGGCCGGCCGCGGGGTCGACCTTGGTACACTGCACAGGAATTGCGAACGGAGACGATCGATGGGGCAATGCTTGCTGGTGCGACGTTTACTGGTTTTGAACATTGCGTTTGCGTTTGCATTGGCCGCGTTCGTTGCCCAAGGCCAATCGCATCCGGTTCCCGTGGCAACGGGACAAGTTGGTGCAAACGCCGCCTTCGAGCAACTGCGCTCAGCGTGGGCTCACAACCTCCGTGACAAGAAAGTCGACGCGTCCGTTGCCGCTTATGCGCCCGACGCGGAGTTCCTGCAGCCCGACGGCAGTCGTGTGCGCGGCGCTGCTGCGCTCCGCAAGCTCTACGAGACAATCAGCGCTACCTACAACAGCGATCTCACATTTCAATCGCTACGCCTTGAGTCGTCGGGTTCCCTGGCATACGACTCGGGCACTTATAGCGAAACTCTCATCGATCGCGCTACAGCCAAGCCCCAAATTTCCAAGGGGAACTATCTCACCGTCTATCGCCGCAACGCGAGCGGGAACTGGTTGATCATCGAACAGATGTGGACCGGCGCCATCGAATGAGCAGCGAAACTGGGGATGTGGCAAGCCGCATCGCACCGGACTGGAGCGTGCGCCCAATCCCTTGTAGAATCCAGCCGAAGAGGAGACTGCCGTGAAGCCCCTGCTGCTTCTTTCCGTCGTGCTTCTTGCCGTTGGAGTCGGTGTGATCTTCGGCTACTGCCACGGGTCCACTGGGTTTTCCTTCGCCTACCCGTTTTCAGGAACGTCGCTTCACATCGACATCACGACCACCGGCGTTCCTGCGCTGATTGGCGTTCCGCTGACCCTGCTGGGCGCTTTCCTGGGGATCCTGGCGTGGTTTCTTGCTCTCATTCAACGGCGCAAGGAGGAGGTCGTCGACGATCTCCCACCGCGCCGGCGCGAGGAACCGTTTCAGGGATAGACTGCCGCTATTCCGCCTGCTTGTTTGTATCTGCCGCGGGAGCTGCAGCCGCGGGTTTCAGGTACTTATCCCACCATGCCAGCCAGCGCTCATAGCGGTCGCGGATATAACTTGGCTTGGTGAATCCATGGAACTGACCTGGATACACGACTAACTCCGTCGGCCGGCCCAGCGACTTCAACGCCTCATACATCTGCTCGCCGCCCAGCAGCGGCACATTCATGTCCGACGTGCCTCCCATGAACAACATCGGCGTATGCACTCGCTTGTCCACTTCAAGAAACGGATAGCTCATCTTGATGTAACGCTGCAGATTCTTCCACGGCGGACCGAGTTCATTGTCGTATTGCAAAATGTATTGGTCGACTCCGTAAAACGACATAGGCGCAGCGACACCCGCGCCGCTGATGGCCGCTTTAAACCGATCTGTGCTGGCGGCCGTGTAGTCCGTCAGAATACCTCCATAACTCCATCCCGTCACCGCAAGCCGATTGGGATCCGCCACGCCCAGCGCAACCGCTTTGTCGACGCCGGCCAGCAGGTCTTCCACTTCATAATGACCCCAGTCTGCAGCGATCGCCTTTGCATAGTCCTGCCCGCGCCCCGAGCTGCCGCGATAGTTCACGTTCAACTCGGCATAGCCCTTGGTCGCGAGCCACTGCCGCAAAAAATCAAAGCTATGCTCATCCTGCCCATTCGGGCCACCATGAATAAACAGGATCATCGGCACCGGCGATCCGTCTTTGAATCCCTCAGGCCTGGTCAGAAGCCCATGCACCTCCGTGCCATCTTTGCTTTTGAACTCAATGCCTTCGGTCGGCACCAGGTTCAGCTCCGCCATCAGTGCATCGTTGTGCGTGGTGAGCTTGCGCAGCGCGCCATTTTCAAACGCGTAGATCTCTCCGGGATCGGAATCGTCGGTGAAAAGTACAGCCGTATGGCCCGCCGCGGAATTCCAGCTGGCAACCGATCCCTGCTTCGTCAGAAGCGGCTTGTCTCCGCCGCCATCCAGTTCCACTTCCGCCGGATATTGATTGCGATCATCGTTGACGAGATAACTCAGCTTGCCATCCTGCGAATAAATCGGCGAACGCACCGCGCGATCCAACTTAGTTGCGGGATAACTGACTTTGCCGTCCAGAGTAACTACGGCCGGCTTCGACTGCGAATACTCCAGTAACTCGAGCTTTGCGCCTTGCGTGTAAGCGATGGACTTGGAATCGGGGGACCAGGCCAGCTGACCGCCGTCGGGACCGTCCCAGGTCGTCAGCTTGCGGGGTGCCGATCCCGCTTTCGCTTCCACAACGAAAACGTCTGTATTGGTCGTCCGGTCCGGATCAGGCTCCTGATTGCTCACGAACGCAATCCACCTACCGTCCGGCGACCATTCCGCGTCGTTCTCATTCACGTTCTTGCTTGTCGTGAGCTTCTCTGACTTCTTGGTTGCGATGTCGTACAGGTAGAGCGAATTCCACGCGTCGTCGCGGATATAGCCCTGAATATCCTGCTTGAAGTGGTAGCGATCGATCACGATCGGCTTTGGCGGCGCGGGGGGCTTGCCTTCTTCTGCGTCCGGCTCATTCTTCGGGCGCATCGTCAGCAGCAGCTTCTTTGAATCCCGCGACCAGCTGTATCCGCCGATCTCCTGATCGGTAATTGCGGTGAACTGCTCAGCCTCGCCGCCGCGCCGGTCCATCACCCACACCTGGTCGCCCTTCGCCGCACCCGGCCGCGACGACATGAAACTGATGTAGCGCCCATCGGGGCTGAACTTTGGAGACGAAGCGCCCTCTTTCCCGTAGGTCAATTGCAAATGCACAGAGCCATCCCAATTCACCATCCAAAGATGGGTTTGGCTCTTGTCTTCCTTGGTGTCGACCTGGCTCACGGAGTAGATCACCCAGTTGCCATCGGGAGAAACCACGGGCCCGCTCACCCGCTGGATCTTGGCCAGATCGTCGAGCGTGATATCGCGCTTTTTCGGGGCATCGGCGGCTTGCGCCGGGGTTAGAAAGGTGAGCAGAACAGCAAGGCAAAGGACGAAGACTTCAGGGAAGCGACGCGGCATGGGCAGAGATTACCATACGCCGTGCATCCTCGAGAGGTCCTTGATTCGATGGCCTTCACCCGCCTTTGTCCATTCGCACTGGACAAGGGATTTGTGCAATTGGCATCAGCGCAGTTTCTCCCGCACCTCGGTGCGGATGAGATACAGAAAGAACACCAGGTTCAGCAGTCCCTGCACCAGCGCAGGCGCCAGATGTTGTGCGCCGAAGATCCAAATGTTATAGCAAGCCAGCAGGAAGACCGCAGCCAATGCCATCGCCCACGCCCAGCGCAGCAGCAAAATGAGGCCTGCGCTCGCAGTGATAAATGTAGCCGCAAGAATTAAAAACACTGGCGGATAATGCCGGCCGCTGACGACGCCAAGAATGATGACTCCCGCCAGTACCAGCAGATAGAGGCTGATTGCCAGCAGGCCGGGCAGCGGAAACCGATCCTGTAGCGTGCCTTGCTGAGGCTTGGCTTCTTGATCCTTCTTGTTGTCACCAACTGGTCGTTCTTCGCTCATAGTGTATGCAGATAAGCCAGCAGATCCTGCATTTGGCTGTCGTCGAGAACAGTCCGGGGCATCTCTCCACGACCGCGCAAAATGAGCGTGGTCAGCCGCTCGTCCGTGGGCGGTGCGCCGGACGGCATCGCCTTGAGCTTGGTCAAGGCCTGTAGCCCCGGCCCATGCAAACCCGACGTCGTGGTGGGATAGTGGCAGCGTGCACAGTTCTTTTGATAAACCTCCGCGCCGCGTGCCTCCTCCGGCGTCCACTGCGCAGAGGGTTTGGATGGCGGCAGCGTGCGACAACCCAGCAAGCCGAACAGCGCGCCCCCCGCGCAAACAGCCAGCACTTGAATTGCAATCGAAGTTCGCTTCTGCATGTGCCCCCATGATAGCGCTCGATAGCGGCTCTTCTCACCCGTGGTAGATTTGGTTCGTCGAGGAGGATCGTCGAAAACATGCGCCTGGCCAATTCGCTTTTTCCGGTGTTCGTGATCGCCGCATCTCTAAGTTGCGTTGCCCAGTCTGCTTCCCACGCAGACCTGCCTCAAGTGAAACCGGAGACCGTTGGTTTCTCTTCCGAACGCCTCGATAACCTCCATGCTCTGATTCAGGGCGAAATCGATCAGAAGCAACTTGCCGGCGCCATCACCCTCCTCGCGCGTCACGGCAAGATCGTCGACTTTCGCACCTATGGCGTGCGCGACATTGCAAGCGCGTCTCCGATGACCAAAGATCTCATCTTTCGCGACTACTCCATGACCAAGCCGGTAACCGGCGTGGCCATGATGATTCTCTACGAACAAGGCAAGTGGCTGCCCACCGATCCCATCGCGAAATACATTCCCGAGTTCGCGCACCTCAAGGTCTTCAAGGGTGTCGACGCCGACGGCAAAATGATCCTCGCCGATCCCGAACACGCGCCCACAATGCGCGAGCTCATGTCCCACTCCGCCGGCTTCTCCTATGGCAACGGCAATTCGCCCGTGGACGCAATGTACAAGGACTTGAAGCCGATGCAGTCGGCGAACCTGCAGGGGATGATCGACAAGCTCGCCAGAATTCCCTTGAACTACGAACCTGGCAAGGGATGGACCTATTCGCTCTCGATGGACATTGAAGGCTACCTCGTCGAGAAGCTCTCCGGCCAGTCGCTGCCCGACTTCATGCGCGACCATATCTTCACGCCGCTCGGCATGAAAGACGCCGGCTTCTTTGTCCCCGCAGAAAAGCGCGCGCGCTTCGCGACCAACTATCGCGACAATCCGCAAGGGGAGCTGGTGCCCACCGCGGACGTACCCGGTCCGCCCATGGATTACGAGACGCAGCCCCCGCTGCCCTCCGGCGGAGGCGGTCTCACCTCCACCATCGAGGACTACTACCGCTTCGCGCAGATGCTCGGCAA
The DNA here is from genome assembly GCA_963798035.1 of uncultured Acidobacteriaceae bacterium. Lineage (GTDB taxonomy): Bacteria > Acidobacteriota > Terriglobia > Terriglobales > Acidobacteriaceae > Telmatobacter. The sequence continues at coordinate 132,038 of CAWCRW010000006.1, forward strand.
CGGCGGACAGTTCGACGGCACGCGCGTGCTGGCTCCCTCGACGGTCAAGCTCATGACCTCGAATCATCTGCCGGAAGAAATCCTCAACGGCCGCTTCGGCATCGGCCAGCACATCATGCGCCCCGGTTTTGGCTATGGATTCAACTGTGCGGTGGTCTTCGATCCACCCGAAGCGAACATGTCCGATGGCAAAGGCACGTTCTTCTGGGATGGCGCCGCCGGCACATGGTTCTGGGTCGATCCAACCAATGACGTTGTGTTTGTTGGGATGATCCAGCGCATGACGAGTCCGGACAACCACAACCTGCTCTACCGCAGCCATGCAGTTGTCTATGGCGCGCTGGTTGATCCGTCAAAATAAACCCGTCGCGGAATGACTGCCGGATAGGTCGCCACACTCTCGGTACACCCTATAGGGTTGACCAGATTGCGGGGGTACCCCCTCCCCCGGAATCTGGGTGGAAATTCCTGATCCCATTGGAGTTGCGGAACGGCTCTCGCTCCAAATTCCTCTCAGGAAGGAACTTAGCCGCAGATTCCTCTCCGCAAAGGAGTTAGGGATCGCCCTCGCGCCCGCTTCGATCCGGAGGCCTATTCACCTCAGGTCCATTGTGCAGGAAGCGGGGGTAATTTTACGCAAACGCGCGCCGGGAGCAGTTCGACACTCATTCCGTCGCCGCGATCGCCTCGCAGATTTTCTCCACTGCCTGCGTTTCCGCGTTGCTGCCCGGCCGGTGGTCGTTCACCATGACGGAGAACACGATCGTTTTGCCGCTCGCTGCGGTCAGATAGCCCGACAAGGCGACGGTTTCGTTCAGGGTGCCGGTCTTGGCCCACAGCTTGCCCTTGAGGGGCGAGTTCTTGAATCGGTTGGTCAGCGTACCATCGACGCCGGCCACCGGCAGCGTGGCGCGGAATGCTCCGCCCCACGGCTGTCGCGCAACGTAAGCCAGCAATTTTGTATTCGCGCGGGGAGCGATTCGGTCATCCATGCTCATGCCCGAGCCGTCGTAGAAAAAGAAGTCCTGGTCGCTGATGCCCGCATTGATCAGGAACTGCCGCACCACGCGCGTGCCCTGCGCCAGGCTTCCATCTTTGGCCAGCAGTTTGCCCAGCAGGCGCAGCAGCAATTCCGCATGCAGATTTTGGCTCACTTTATTTGTGACCGTTATGTCCTGAATCATCGGCACCGAGATGTGCGTTGCCAAGACGCGACGTGCCGTAATGGGCGCGACCACCGTCTGGAGGTTCAAGGGGGCCAACCGGAGAGGTTCCGAACGTTCCGCGACAAAATCGCCGATACCGTTGGGATCGCGGTGCGCCGCGTTGGCTGAGCCTGTCACAGAGATCCCGCGCATCAGAAGTGCCTGCTCGAATGCAATGGCGGTGAATTCGGCAGGCTCTTCGACAGCGAGATCAGCGGTGAAACCGGACGGCGGGGCAGTGCCCCATGTGCGCACCAGCATGTTGCCCGGCATGCGGCTGAGACCAGGGTGTGGCTGCACCCCGGCGGGAGCGATCGTGAGAGCATCGTCGAGAGTGAAGTACTCGATGCTTGGATCCCAATCGGCCGCAACCCCGCTGGGGACAGAGGGATCAGCCACGACCCGCAGTTCGGTCATGTTTTCGTTGAAGCTGAGGGCAGAAGCGGGCGCACCGTACGCCCACTGCAGATCGTCCCATCCCCACGCGGTGCCGTAAGGCTCGTTAAGAAAGAAGCTGTCGTCGCCAATGACATTGCCCTCGATGCTGCGCACGCCGGCCTGTTCCACCTGTTCGGCGAGCAGCGAAAGCACGTTCATCGTGTCCGGCTTCGGCTTCGCTTCCGGCGCTGTAGTCGATGCGGGAGCGTTAGGAGCAGGCGCAGACTTGATTGCCGGCGGCGCTGCGCCAGGCGGAGCATTGGGCGGAGGATTCGGCGTTGGCGGCTCGTAGGGGTAATGACGCGTACTCAGTGTCGGATCGCCCACTCCCAGAAGCAGTAGATCTCCGTGTAAAACTCCGGCAGCATCCACGTCGCCGGTCGCGACGACATTGGTTGTCCAGGTCAAAGTGTCGACCGGCAGGAGGGCGAATGCGGCTGCGGTGGTGGTGAGTTTCGCGTTCGAGGCTGGTGAAAACAGACGTCCATCATTCAGGCCGTAGAGCGGAGTTCCATCGAGCGTGGTAACGCTGACGCCAAATTCCGCGTGGCTCAACGCGGGATCTGCCAGAATCGCCTGAATGCGATCGGCGATCGCACCTCGTGCCGGCACTCGATGCGAAGCCGAGAGCGCCGCGCGACGTTGTACCGGATGCGTTTGCGCCGGGAGGACGCCCGAAGGGACAAACAGGATTGCCAGGACAAGTGCAGAAACGGCACGAAGGCTTGCCATGGCCGGAGTTTAGCAGGCGAAACACGTATCCTGCGCGGCCTTGAAGCAAGCACCTCGGCCCTTAGAATCGAGGAAAGCAAGTCCCCCTGTTATGGGAATGAGCGAATCCAATACGACACGCACGATTCATGATTGGCGCCTGCGTACGCGCAGGATGGAACTGGGGCTCCGCACGCTTATCGTGGGCGTGGTGAACATCACGCCGGATTCGTTCAGCGATGGAGATTCTTTTGTTGCGCCTGACGCAGCCGTAACTCGCGGGCTTGAACTTCTCGACGACGGCGCGGATATTCTCGACCTTGGCGCGGAGAGTACGCGGCCCGGCTCCAACGCCGGGGGCGTCGCTCCGGCCGTGAGCGCAGAAGAAGAGCAGGCTCGGCTGCTGCCGGTGGTCGAAGGCATTCTGAAGGCGCGGCCAGAGGCAGTGCTGTCCGTCGACACTTATAAAGCGGCGACGGCACGCGCTGCGCTGGCCGCCGGCGCGGAGATCGTCAATGACATTTCCGGGTTCACGTGGGACCGAGAGATGCCTGCGGTCTGCGCCGAGGCGGGCTGCGGGGTAATCCTGATGCATACGCGCGGCCGGCCCGACGAGTGGCGCACGCAGGCGCAGCTGGAGCCGGAACCGCTGCTCGCGCTTATTCGCGCGGGGCTTGAAGCGAGTCTTGCGACGGCGGCTCGTGCCGGAATTGCCGCGGATGCAGTTGTTATCGATCCCGGCTACGGATTCGGCAAACGCTTCGGCGAGAACTTTTCGCTGCTCGCGCGGCAGGCTGAACTTCTTGCCGTGGGACGTCCGTTGCTCGCCGGTCTCAGCCGCAAATCGTTTTTAGGTCATGCGCTGGCTCCGCTTTACGGCGGGCAGAGCGCGCCCGTTGAGGCACGCGAGACTGCCAGCGTCGCGGCGCTGGTGGCGGCGATTCTGCACGGAGCGTCTCTGGTGCGTGTGCACGCTGTGCGTCCCGCGGTCGAAGCGGCGCAGATTGCCGATGCGATTCTCGCCGCGCGGTAGTGCGGTGTCTGCGCGGCGTTTGGGTTCGTGCTTTCCCATGTCTCAAAAGCGAGATCCTTCGACAGGCTCAGGACAGGCTATGGGGCACCTGTGATCGTGCTTAGGGTGCTTGGCTAAAAACAGAAGCAGATCCTTCGCTGCGCTTACCCCCTCGCGCGCGGGATGACAGTGTTTTAAACGGCAGCGATGCCATCCCAGAATGGCCTAGCGGGCGGACATGGCGTGCAGCTTGAGCACAGTATTCCAGTTGCGCGCGGTCGCCGTGACTCCCAGGACGCGGTCCACGGTTTGCGCGGAGAATTTGCTTTCGCCTGCGCCGTCGGGCAGATGCAGGTAGAGCGTATCGCCGGCGAGATGATAGCGGTCGCGCCGCGCCGGATATTTGGTCACAATCTGCTCGAGGCCGGCGGCTTTTGCCTTCGGTGGAACCGCGGATAGAAACACCGCGTGCACGCGCGCGCCGTCCGCAGCTGCTTCGGCGGCGAATGGATTGGCGGCAATGACGCGCTCCAGCTCCGCATTCGTGCGAACGATGACTGGAACAAGCGAGCCCATATATTTCGCGAGGGTGGCGGCGACGGATTTGGAAAGAGCCGGGGCGGCGCATTTCGCGTCGACGACCGCGTTGCCACTTTGAATGTAGGTTTCGACGTTGCTGCAGGCGCAGTCGGCAAGAAGCTTGCGGAAATCCGCCATGGGCAGCTTGCCGGTGGAGCCCACATTGACGGCACGGAGAAGAATCACAAAGGTCGGCATTGATTTCTGTCCAATTTGTTCTGTGACTTTACGAAGCCATGGATGAGAGTGGTTCTAATGTTTTTCGGAACCGAAGTAGACCACCACGCCGCTGACCAGGGCGAGTGCCGACAGCAGCGGCACCAGAAACCAGAAGCTGCCTCCGAACCCGGTGAGTGAAGCAGGCAAGAGGGCGTCGAGATGGAGAGAACGCGGCAGCGCCTCCATCCATCCCACGAATGCAAAGCCTCGCCGCAGTTGCCAGGCAAACGCGCCAGCGCCCAGAACCAGGATCATTCCCAAGGCGAAAATCTGCGCGCCCAGAATTGGTTTTCCGATGCGTTCGATGGCGGCATTACGGCGGCGGAGTTGCGCGCGCCACCAGAGAGATCCGGCGGACGGCAAAACCGGCACAGCCATGGCGGTGGCACGCGCGGCCAGAAACGTTTGCTTGACCAGCGCGACCTCCGCACAGGAGCGGCAGGCAGCCACGTGGGCGCGCAGTTCCTCAGAGAACGCGAGCGGCCACTGGCCGCGATCGAGGAGCATCCGCAATTCCGATTCGCGCGGGCAGGAAAAGGGACTCATCGCGCACCTCGGGATTTCTTGGCCCCTTCGCGTAGCAAGTTAGCGGTTTTGTGCCGCGCGCGAAACAAGAGCAGGCGAATGCTGGCCGATGCCAGACCTGTGACCTCGGCGATTTCGCGGTGGCTGTATCCCTCGGCATAGGCCAGCCAGAGCAATTGCCGGTCGCGCGGACGCAGCTGCGCCAGTGCCGGTCCCAGCATGGCCTGCGCATCGGACTGCGGGGCATGGCCCCTGGTGGCGAACAGCTCTTCAGGAATTTCATCGATCGGCGTGGAACGGTGGCGGCGCCAGTAATCGCGCAAAAGATTGGTGGCGATGCGGAAGAGATAGCGGCGCGAAGCCACTTCGCCATCGAGCGGAGGGGCGGCGCAGAGAAAGCGCACAAAGCTTTCCTGCATCAGGTCGTCGGCCAGTGCGGGATCGCTGGAAACCCGCGCCAGATAGGCCCACAACGAACGCGCGGAGCGCTCATAGAAGCCGGCGAAGGCCTCGTTGCTCATGAGGCCGCTGGCGTTATCCATCGGCGAGCAGACGACGCCTGACGCGTCGCCTGCCAGCACGTTCGGAATGGTCGTTTCCCAGGGCATGGGCCGCTGCTTCCTCTCCTTCATTCGACTGTCTGCGGCTCACTGTCTGTCTTTGGCTGAGCTGTAAGGCGAGTCAAAGTTACCGTGCGCCGCGGGATTCGGCGGCATCAGTCCCAGCCGGGCTGCCAGTGCCCAGGTGAGGCCTGCGCTGAGGATAAATCCAATGCCCGGCATCAGCACCAAGGTGCCCAGCACGAGCATTGGCGTTTCCACTTCGGCGCTGGCGTGGCGCAGCAGCAGGAACCCGATGCCCAGCAGGACAAGCACGACGCCGATCTGGAGGGGCGTGAGTACGCGCGCCACGGCATTGGGTACGCGCTGGCCCGCCTCGAGGTTCACGGGAATGGGCGCCGCTTCGAGGAAGCGCTTGCCTGCCTCGGTTTCCATGTAGGCCGCGATTTCCTGGCTGGAACTGAACTTGTCGATGAGGCGCCCGTGGACTTCACTTTGCAACTTGAAGATGCGTCCCCAGCGGCGGTTCTCCAAAAACACGCGCGTCATCCAGGTGAGGACAACGAGGAAGCCGAAAAACGCGAGCAGCGGGGACAGGTCGCGGAGGAAGTCTCCGAAGGGGGAGGGCCTGTCCTGCGCACGGTAGACGTCGGGCCACACGGCGCGTTCGAGGGCCTCATCCGGCTGGCCTTCGGCGTGCATGTGGGTGAAGAGATAGAAGTCCGGATTACGCGCGACCTCGGGGTGGGACACGAGAAATGCAGCCAGCTGCGGATTGTTGCGCGCCACATAATCCTGGTTGGCCAGCAGCGACGGGTCGTGGGAAACGACGGTGGTGAGCGTGGGGCTCAAACGCAGCAGTCGAATCAGCTCGGACTGGGTGGCGGCGACATCCTTATCATTCAAAGCCGGCGCCGCCATAGGTGCTGCGGGCGGGGCTGCGGTACGCGCCTGGGCAGCAGCCAGAACGCCGCAGAACAAAACTGGCAGGGCCAGGATGGAAAGTAGCCGGAGAATCCCACGGGGCTTGAGCATCGTTGTTTCCCTCTCGCGGAAGAGCGTGTTTCGCTGCTTCTACACACCCAACGCGCGAGGGCTACGGTGGGTTAACGCGGGATACTGACAATTGTCGGAAAGTGGACTAGGAAGAAACTTGGCGTGGGCTTATTTCGATGCGGGTGCTGCATTGAGCCTGGAGCGGCGATGGGCGCGCCAGAAGGAGCTGACGCCCAGGTAGAAGAACACCACGACGACGATGGCCGCCGAAACAAAGGTTCGATGGTCGGGACCGCTTAGCCAGCTGAAGCGTGTGCGCCAGAGAGTGGGCACAAAGACCACAACCGGCAGAAGGAAGAAAACGCCGGTGACCTCAAGCCAGAGCGTGCCGCCTACGCGACCGAAGGGACGCAATAAGCCGCGAATGCCGCCGGCCAAACTGCCACCGGCCTGACGGTTGACGCGGAGGCCCGGCGAGGAGCTGTTTGCCGGCCGGGTTGCCGCAGTGGCTGGAACTTGCGTGGATCCCGTCGGTTCTGCCGCGGCGCTGATGCGCTGGCCGGCAACGCGTCCCGCCACCCGTAACCCAATTCCCAGTACGCGGCCGACGGTTTCAGGTCTCATTTCGATATGATGGTAACAGCGAGCCTGCGAACTTTGCCTTGCACGGCTTGGAGTGCAAGCGACAGTTGCTCATGGGGCGCTGTGGCAGTAAGGTAGAACAATCCCACGCCGCTCCCTGCGCAAGACGTCGCGCTGGCCGACGTCCTGGAGGCTGAAGTGACATCACGCCTGCGCGAACTGATTCAACAATTGGGAGAGGCCATCCATGAATCGGTCATCGAGAGCGAACAGATCGCTGGAGTTGTGCAGGATATCCGGCGCCACGGCTTTGACGTGTTATTGATGCTCGAAGCCACGATCGGTCTCAACGAGGTTTCGACCAAGGAATCGGATGAAACCGAGGCTGGGACAGAGTCTCAAGGCGAAGGCGGTCCCTTCACCAAGAACGATGTCAATTTTCTGCGCTCGCTGCGCATCTCTGTCGAAGGCGAAGACGCGGAAGACGATACGGAAGAGAACAACGAGGCGGAGGGCGAGTAAGACAGCGCGCTGGGAAGAATCCGCCTCAGTTTAGCTGCGCCAGTGCAACTCGACGGGACCGCTGAGCGGGTGTTTTGCCACTGCCCCGTTGGCTGCCGCTTCAAGCCGGGCCTGCTTTAACGCGAAATACCACTTTGCCGGTTTGTCGGCATCGTCGATCAGCATCAAGCTTGGGTTGTGCTTGAGGCCCTCGGCCTGCTGGATCATGGTTTCCTGATCCTGGCGCACAAACTTGGCTCCGAAAAACTTGGCAATCGGGGTAAGAAACGGAACGTAGTAGAAGACGTTCCATGCTGCGATGACATCGATGCGGCAGGTCGATGCCGTGACGGGCGTGACCGTGGTGAGGCTTGAGAACCACTTGTCTCCGCAGCGGATGATTTCGGTGCGGCGATTGGGAAGCATGAAGTCGATGGTGGTCTCGACCGGCTGCCCGTAGACGCCGAGGAGCTTGTAGGGTGCGGAGTTGCCGCTGGGCGCATGCGCGCTCATGCGAAATCCTTCAGGAATGGGCTCAAACTTCTTGGTCTTTTCGCGGATGCTGGCGCGGCTGCGCCACCACCATGCCTGATGGACGAAGGGACCATGGGCCGGATCCATCAGGCCGATGATGCCGTGGTCCACGTTGCAGGGAAGATCGGCGGCGAGTTGCGCGGTGCGAAAGCGCGCCCCGAACTTTGCCAGCTCGGGAACCGGCTTCGGGCTGGGCGCATGCTTTCCAGAACCATAGCCAGGGATGAAGACCCAGGCGTGGCCATCGCGCTCTTCGCAGGGAAAGGCGGTGGCGTAGATGCGGGTGGCGTCGAGATGATCGTGGCTGGAAAGCGAGGGAATCAACTCGCAGCGTCCGCTGCACGGTTCGAACTCCCAGCCATGGTAGCGGCAGGTGACGCGCTGGCCATTGAACCAGCCGTCGCTGAGCGGGATACCACGGTGCGGACAACTGTCGCGCATGGCGAACAGCTTCCCGCTGGTTAATCTTCCCAGCACCAGGGGAATTCCGAGGAGCATGGCCTTGGCAAGCTTGCTTTTGCGCAGCGTGTCGGCGCGTAATGCCGGGTACCAGTCGTCGTAGAGCAAGGTGGCACTGGGCCCCTGGATTGGGACGCCTGCCTCGGTGGTGGTGACAAACGGCATTTGGCACTCAACATAGCATCCCGGCCGTTGTGGCTGCCAACCCCGGGCCGGTGATGGGTGGGGCTATTGCTTTCCCATGTCTCAAAGGCGAGACATGGGGCACCCTTGATCGTGCTGGTGGAGGCTGCGCGAAGGATAGAAGCAGGAGCTTCGCTGCGCTCGGGAGGACAAGTCGCGGGAGCCGTGGGAACAGGTTCTATTCGTCGATGAAGCCGGGGAGAACGAATTCGAATCCGCCTCCGTCAACGCCCCAACGGACGACGCGGGAATGGACCGTAATGGTATCGCGCGGATCGTCTCCGCTGCTGCCGAGGATTTGGAGTGTGATGCGGATGATGGTGCCCGGCAACCAGCGTTCGTCGGTATACATGTAAAAGCCTGTGACGCTGATGTTTTTGACGGGGTGCGGCCGCGGAGATCCTCCGGTAAAGAAGTAAGCCACAAGCCCCGGATCGGTGACGCGGGTTGCGGCGCGCTCTTCGCGGCGTGTCTTCTCGACATTTTCTAGATGCAGATCCGGGTAGAGCCAGGAGAGGAACTGGAGTTTCCTGGTTGGCTCTCCGTGCTTGGATTTCGCTTCATTGAGGAAGTCGGCGCGGGGCAAGCGGAAGTCGGGCTCTTGCGAAGGATCGAATTCAGGAAACACCCAGTACAACAAGCGAACATCCCACGCGGATTTCTTCTTCGCCTGCGACGCGGGGACCAGGGCATTTTCCTGCTGCTGTCCTGCGACTTGGATCGATTGCGCGGCGAGCGGCGGGTCGGCGGCGAGAGACTCGATTTCAAGCGAGGGTGGCGCCTGCAGTTCGTCCCACTTGAAGGGAGGGGGCGGCGCAGCAACTTGCGCAAGCGGGGGTTCCACTTCGGCGGGAGCCGGCGCGGCAGGAAAGGGAATGATGGTTCCATGCGATGGCTGGACGGCGGCTTCCGGCGCCGGGGAGGCCTCTTCAGGGACGGGGGGAAGAGACGGCTGCGGAACCGCGGACATTTCGGGGTGGATGGGCGCTGACTTGAGCAGCCGCCCGGAAAGCATGGCATTGGCGGAACGGCCCGATGGGCCGATTTCGGGAGGAATATTGATGCTCTTGGCGGCCGAAGCCTGGACCACGCGGCTTGGCACGTTCGCGATGGGGGGCCGGTCCAATCCCGGCCTCGGATTGGCGGAGGACGTCTTCGTGAGTCGGCCCGACGCGACGGGATTCGAGGCACGCATGGCGGACGACTCTTCGACCGGAGCCGAGGAGGATTGGGTCATTTGCGCCGGGGAGCCGGCAGCGTGCGTCAAGGCTTGCTGTGCGGGCGGTTGCAGCGTGGGTAGGGCGGACCCGGGAGAGGGCGGCGAACCTTTGGGCACGCTGGGCTGGGTGATGGCGGGCGTTTGCGCCGCGGGGTCATACACCTCGCGGAAGTTGATCTGGTTGCCGGATTTGGTTTTTGCGGCGGTGATGGTCCTCGCCGGCAGAATCAACGCGCTGGAGGGCTGACCGCGGAAAGGTTCGAAGCTGGAATCGGCGGAGAGCTCGACGCCGTGCACGACGCGAAAATCCTTATCCAAATAAATCAGGTCGAAGGGAGAAAGAGCGCGGGCAACGGGAACACCTTTGAAATGGATGAGCCAGATTCCGGACACGGCATCGGGGCCGAGGCCTTCCATCAGGGTTTTGAGAACTTTCAGGGGTTCAAGGGCAGCGTCGACCACAGTCAGACGTGTACTGAGGAAACATTTGCTGGTTTCGTTGTAGGCACAAAATGTCCTCGAATCCATGAGTCCCCATTCACGAAGAAACCGCCCCAACGCCGATCGCACCTAGGAAGAAGAACGACAACCGCAAAAGGTCTCCTTGCCATGGCTTCATTGTTGCCCTGAGCCGAGTTATGCAGACCTACGCGGACGCCGCCATCTCGCCCAGTCCACAATAGAATTCTTCCACAGGCGAGTTAGGCAAGTGAACCGGGAATCGCGCGGTCGAGTTACCGCGAGGGTTCGCTTCTTCGCTGATTTCACAGTCCAAAAAGAGCTGTGCTTGAGATATCGGCACAATATTGGCGGAAGCCCAGAGAAACAAGGAAGTTATGCGACACGCCTGTTGGTCCGAGTCTTTCATCGCCCGAGAGTTTGCGTCAAGAAGGAACTGCTTGGATGAGGGCCTTGGAGGCACAAGCGTGCCGGAACCGTCACCACCGGACCGGCGCGAGCGAACTGCGACGGGAGACTGGTCTTCGGGAATGAGGCAAGGCCGCGATCCGCACGCAGCGCTGCTTGTGGATGGCCATCGGAAGGCCCTTGCGGTGTGAGTGTTTTATCGAGCGGCTCGCACTGCGATGCGGCATGAGAAGGCACTGCATCGCCGACTCCGCGGAGCGCTTTCAATCCGTGCGTCCTCCGTCGCAGGAGGGCCGCAGAACTGCGAGCAGAATCTTGGCCACCCAGGGAAAACCGTTTCGGCCGCAACGGACAGTGGAGTGAATTTCGGGGCCAGCGCGGTGTGCGATTCCGGACATCGGCTGCGATGCAACGCACAGAAACAAAGTGATTTAGATCACACCGGAATTTGCAAGAGGCTGTTGATTCTCGAATTAGGTGTGTGTGCGCTTTGGCACCGCGCATGCAATGCATACCGGTGTACATACACATGCATCCGACTCACACGATCGGAGGAGGCACCTTATGGCTGGACTGCTTCAGGATGTCCGCTGTGCGCTCCGGCAGCTTGGAAAGAACCGCGGGTTTACGACGACTGCCATTCTCATGCTGGCTTTGGGCATCTGCGCCAACAGCACCGTCTTCAGCTGGATTAATGCAACACTGCTGCATCCGGTACCAGGTGCACGCAATACCAGCGAGCTGGTCAGCATCCAGCGCGGTGCGTGGAACACCTCGCCTTCGCCGCCACTGTCCTATCCCGATTATCGCGACCTGCGTGATCGGAATCATTCCTTCGAGGGGATCCTTGCGTACCATCACGATTGGTTAACGCTCACGGGCGGCGATACGCCGGTGCGCATCTTCGTGACCAACACTTCAGCGAATTACTTTGATGTGCTTGGGATCAAGCCGCTCCTGGGCCGTTTCTTTCGACCTGAGGAAGAAGCGCAACAAGGCGGTGTGCCTCTTGTTGTGATCGGCTACTCGCTCTGGCAGACGCGCTTCGGCGGCGATGGGGCGATCGTGGGCAAGACGATCGAGATCGCGCAACGACCCTTCACCGTGATTGGAGTTGCGCCCTCGGGCTTTATCGGATGCATGCCCGCGATCCGCACCGATGCGTGGCTGCCGCTCAATGCCAATACCGATCCTGGCGCGAACGGCTGGATCTATCAACGCGATCATGCGTGGCTTAACGTCACCGGGAGACTTCGGCCCGGTGTCACGCGCGCACGCGCCACGCAGGACCTCGAAGTCCTGATGCATCAGCTCGTGGCGCAGTATCCCAGCGAGCATCTGGGCGTGAACACCATTACACTCGATCCGTTGTGGCGTTCGCCCTTCGGCGCCAACGTTTTTCTGGCGGCCTCACTTCCGATACTGATGGCGATTGCGGGTGTGGTCCTGCTGCTGACGTGCGTGAACATTGCGACCCTGACCCTGGTGCGCTTTGTGGCGCGGCGACGGGAGATTGCGATCCGTCAATCGCTCGGCGCAGGCCGCGTGCAACTGATGCGGCAGATGATTCTGGAAGGGCTGCTGATTTCGGTTGGCGGCGGCGCATTGGCGATCCTGTTGACCGCCTGGTCGGCGAAGACGCTGGCACGCATCATTCCTCCTAACTCGAACCCCATCGCGCTGAACGGCTATGTGGATTTCAACGTGATTGCGGCAATCTTTCTGCTCGTCCTTTTGTCGAGCGTGATTTGTGCGGTTCTACCGGCTTGGCGGTCCTCTCACGTGATGGCTGCCGAAGTATTGAAGGACGAGGCCACCAGCGTCTCGAGCGGCGCGCACAATCATCGCTTGTTGAATGGCCTGGTGGTCGCGCAGATCGCATTGTCTCTTGTCTTGTGCATTGCTTCCGGCCTCTTGCTGCGCACACTCCGAAATGCGAACGAAGCCAATCCTGGATTCGAACAGGCGCATGTGCTCACCGCATCAGTGTCTTTGTCCTCCGCGGGCTACTCGGAGGAGGAGGTTCACGCATTCGATCACAAGGTTCTGGACCGGCTGGCGAGCCTGCCCGCCGTCGCTGCGGCTTCGATTACGGACTGGGTTCCTCTGAGCTTCAATCGCGGAACGGTCGATGCCTATCCCGAGGGCTATGTGCCGCAACCGCACGAATCCCTGGAAGTGCGTCGCGCGCGGGTCAGCCCCGGCTACTTCGACACGTTGAAAATTCCGATTGTGCAGGGCCGTGCCTTCACACGTGACGACAGTGAGACGGCCCCGCTGGTTGCGGTCCTCGATGAGGCCGCTGCCAGGCGCTATTGGCCGGGCAAGAATCCATTGGGGCAACACCTGATGGTTTTCGGAAGGCCGTTTACGATCGTCGGCGTTGCTCGCAACTCCAAGCACCAACGGGTGAATGAGGAACCCGAAGCGCTGGTTTATCTCGACATTCTTCAGGTTTCGGGCGACGAGACGATACTCCAGGTCCGCACCTATGCCGACCCGTCGTTGCTGGCGCCCGCTGTGGAGGAGGCCGTGCATCAGATCAATGCAAAGCTGCCGGTTTATGATGTGCGCCCGCTTGCGGAGACGACGCAAATCTCGATGCTGTTTCAGAGGATTGAGGCGTTGTTCGCGACGATTTTTGGAGCGCTTGCGCTGGTGTTGGCGACCACCGGAATCTACGGAGTGGTTGCCTATCGGACGCAACTGCGCACGCAGGAGATCGGCATCCGCGTTGCTCTGGGCGCAAATCGATCGGACGTGCTGCAGATGGTGTTGTTTCAGGGGATGCGGCTCGCGGTGGCTGGACTGGGGCTGGGCCTGGTCGTGTCGATCGGGGTAACCCGGCTTCTGCGCGGTGTGCTGTATGGTGTTTCGGCGAGCGATCCGCTGACGGCGGCTTGCGTTACCGGATTGTTGGCGCTGATCGCGCTGCTGGCTTGTTCCTTGCCCGCGCAGCGCGCCATGCGCATCGATCCCGTGACTGCGATTCGCGCAAAATAAAGAGCGTCGGGGCCTCGGCAAAGAGGCCCCGCGTTGCCAGTGTTACATGCTGCCGCGGCTGGCGGGAGGAACGATGCCATTCATGCGCAGGTATTCGACCATCTGTCCGTAGTGATCCATGAAATGCGCGATGCCGAAGGCTGCCATGCCGGCGCGCGTGCCGTGCTCGGTGGTGATGAAGGCATTCTCAGGCGTGATGCCGTCGATGAATGTTTGGGCCTGTGTGAAGGAATCCTTGAGCGCCTGCACGACTTCAGCTTTTGTCTTGAGCTTGTCGATGGCGTCGCTCTTCGTCTTCATGTCGGCCTCGGTAAAGGTCGCTCCGCCGAAGAAGTAGTAGTTGGCTTCGGCCACGTGTTTCACCTCGGCCGAAAAGGTGCGGACACCTTTGAATTCGCCTGCGGTGGTTGGGGGCGAGAAATCGAATTTGTCTTCCGGCATAGCTTCGGCCGCGTCGACAAATTGCTTCTCGAGCAAGCCGAGCAACTTGCCGTAGACCTGAGAGGGTGCAGCGGGCGTGCCGACAGCGGGCTTGGCCGGGGCGGCTCCCTGCGCAGAGGCAAAAGTAAACGACGCGGCCAGAAGACAACAACCAAGAACGCGGCCGGCAAAGTGTGTGGGGGTGCGCATAATTCTCTCCTCGTGCGGCAGCTTGCCGCGTGAAGGGATTGTACTGGTCGCGTGTTGCCTCGGAGAACAGCATTCCGTGAATCTTGTTGTGGATCGCGCTGTGCGATGAACGGGCTGGAAAAAGCCTGTGACGGAAAGCCTCAGGAGTGGGACGAACGATGATCGTCGGATTTGAGCAAAACGCCTTTGCGCACCGTAAAGCGTTCTCCACGCCATTCAATTGTGTTGCCTGCGAAGCCTGCGATCCAAAGCCCGAAGGCGGTGAGATCGCGCAATGGGCAGAGCCAAAGACCAGGCAGCACCTGACGGTCGGCGAGCACTTCGGCGCCCACTAACATGGACAGAGTGATGCGCAGAAAGAAACTCAAGGCGAGCAGCCAGAGACTGAAGGGGCTCAAGCCGCTCGCGATGACGTTGAGAAACGCCCAGGTGAAACCGTGGGTGTTGATCAGGCCGAAGTATCCCGCGGGCCGCGCATCGCGCACGGTTCTGAACCAGCGGATCTGGTGATCGAAATACTCGCGCCAGGTGTAGTCCGGAATGCTGGTTTCCACGACTTCCGGGCTGAGGACCACGCGATAGCCGGCCTGCGCGATGCGCGCGCCTAGCTCGTAGTCGTCGGCGAGGTGGTTTACCAGAACCGAATAACCGCCGATGCGTTCGAGCGCTTCGCGTCGCACGGCAAGCGTGGAGCCAAGCCCGTAGTGCAGACCGCCCTCGACCCACTTGGCAAGCAGGACCGCCGGTGCGAAATCCATGGAGATGCCGATGGACTCGAAACGGGAAGCGAGCGTCTGGTGCGCTCGGCCGCGGTAGAGTGCAGTGACGAGACCCACGGGTTGAGGGTTCAGCGGGCGTTCGACCGGGGACTGGGCGAATGAAGCCATGACTCGTTCGAGATAACGCGGCCCGACGGTGATGTCGGAATCGTTGATCAGCAGGAATTCATTTTGGGCGTGCGGCACGAGCTGAGTCAGGGTGCTGACTTTTCCGTTGGTGCCGAGCCGTTGCGGGCACTCGATGAGGCGAATCGTTCGATCGGGGAATTCGCGCTGCAACTGCGTCACGGCTGCTGCGGCAGGATCGGCAAGCGTCGAGATGCCGAAGAGCAATTCGTAGTCTCCGGCATAGTCCTGGCGGCAATGGGTACGGAACGCATCGAGCATGCCCGGATCATTGCCCTTGAGGGACTTGAGGATGCTGACGCTGGGCGCAAAGGCCGGCAGCGGCTTGCGGCGAGCCGCGAGGAAGATGCGTGCCGCAATCATGGCCGCCACGAAATAGCCCATCCCGGCCACGGCCAACACGGTCGTCGCCACTTCCACGGCCAGGGCCAAAGCGTGCGGCATCATTGAGGTCAGGATACAGTGTCTTGCTGGTGGGCTGCTCCGCGCCGCGACTGTCTGTTTTGTGAAGATGCGGATCTGGGTTCGTTGCTTTCCCACGTCTGAGAATCCAGACATGGGGCACCCATTGTCGTTCTTATGGAGGAATCGGGAAGGACAGAAGCAGATCCTTCGTCTCTGCGTTCACTCGTAGCGCAGTGCTTCGATGGGGTCCAACGAAGCGGCTTTCCACGCTGGATAAATGCCGAACAGGAGTCCAATCGCGCAGGAGACGAAGAATGCGACGAGGACCCACGTGGTGGAAAGTGCCGCGTGCAGGAATGAGACGGCGTAATGCAGAATGAGCGTGAACAGCGATCCAGCCAGGATGCCCAGCAGGCCGCCCACTGCGCACAGGGTGACGGCTTCGAGGGTGAATTGCAGAAGGATATTTTTCCGGGTTGCGCCGATGGCTTTGCGGATGCCGATCTCACGGGTCCGTTCGGTGACGGAGACCAGCATGATGTTCATAACGCCGACACCGCCGACCATGAGTCCGACAGAGGAAACGGCAACCATGAAGAGGAAGAGACCGCCGGTGAGCGAGTTCCAGAGACGGGTGAGCGAATCGGGGCCAAAGATGGCGAAGTTGTCGTCGGCTTCGACGCGCACCCCTCGGCGGCGGCGTAGAAGCTCGCGCACTTCATCGATGACGAATGCCTTGTTTGCCGGGTCGTCATACTTGACAACGATCCAGAAATCAGTGATCTCAGGGTGGATTTTTCGAAAGGTTTCCAAAGGAAAGTACGCGGAGTTGTCCTGCGTGTTGCGTCCGCTGCCGAAGGGTTGAGGCTGCACATCGAGCACGCCAATGACGGTAAAAACGTCGCCATCGCATTCGATATCCTTGCCGATGGGTGACTCGTTGGGAAATAAATCCGCTGCTGCGTCGTGGCCGAGGACGACCACATTGGCGCTGCGCTCTTCTTCCGCGTCGGTCCACATCCGGCCTTCGAGCAGTTCGATATCCGTGACATCTTTGATCGCAGATGTGGTGCCGTTGAGGATGGTGTTTTGAATTTTATGCGTGCCGTGCTTGAGAGAGACATTGCCCAAACCGGTTTGAAAATTCTGGTAGGTCAGCTCGGGATCGACAGCGGCGACGTGAGGAAGCGCGCGGATTGCGATGGCATCGTCATAGGTGAGCTTCTTGCGATTCAGCTCTGCCGGCGTGGGACGTTTGCCGAAGGGCTCAAAGTGGTAGAGCCATAGAACGTTTGTGCCGAGGGAACGCACGAACTGGTCGATGTTGGTGTTGAGCCCATTGATCGCCGAAGAGATCAGGATCACGGTGGAGATGCCGATGGAGATGCCGAGGATGGTCAGGCCGGAGCGCAGCTTGTTTTTGCGCAGAGTGTCGAGAGCCAGGCGAATCGATTCCTTTGAGTCAGTGAGTCGCATGTTTAGAGCTCCGCACGCAGGGCAACAATGGGATCCAGTTGCGAGGCTTTATGAGCGGGGTAGACGCCGAAGAAGAGTCCGACGGCGGCTGCGACGAACAGGCTGACGAAGACCGACCAGAACTGCACCTCGGAAGGAAACGCGATGACCAGGGTGATGATCTTGGCAAGCCCAATGCCGGCGATGACGCCGATGAGGCCCCCGACCAGGGACATGGTGGCCGATTCGATGAGGAACTGCAGCAGGATGTCCTGACGGCGCGCGCCGAGCGCCTTGCGCACGCCGATTTCGCGGGTGCGTTCGGTGACCGAGACCAGCATGATGTTCATGATGACGATCCCGCCGATGACGAGAGAAACACCGGCGATGGAGGCGACCACGGCGCCGAAACTGTTGAGTATTTTGCCCAGAAGATTCTGGAATGTCGCACTGGTATCGATGGTGAAAGTGTCTTGTGCACTCGGCGCAAGATGGCGGCGCGTACGCATGATGGTTCGGAGCTGATCGGAGACCGAGTCCATGACCTCACCGCCGCCGCCGGCATCGACGTAGATGACCAGGGTATCGTGGGCGCCAAACTGCTGGAGAAACGCGGTAAGAGGAATCGCGACCCAGTTATCCATACTTTGGCCAAACATTTTGCCCTGTGCCTCGCCGACACCAATCACTGTGTACGGTGCACCGGCCACACGAATCTCTTTGCCGAGCGGGTCACCCGGGCCGAGCAGATTGTCGACCACATCGGAGCCCACGATCGCAACGTGGGCGCTGTGGGCATCTTCGACTTCGGTGTAGGCGCGGCCGAGCGCAATGTTCAGGTTGGAAAGGGCTGGCATGGTCCAGGTCCATCCACGAATATTTGTATCGGTGCTGGAGTGATTGCCATAGATGATGCTCCCCGTGGTGTCGCGGCGCGCGCCGACCGAAACGCAGGAGCGGCACGCCTCGACAACAGCCCTGTAGTCGTCGAGCGTAATATCGCGGCGCTTCTGGAACTCCAGGTACTCTTCTATGGTTATGAAAGTCTGTGGCATCTTGCTGATGGTAACGACGTCTGCGCCGTAGGTATTGATTTTGGTGGTGACGAAGTCTTTGGCGCCATTGGTCAAGGTCACGACCATGATTACGGACGCGACGCCGATGACCACACCGAGCAGCGTGAGGATGCTGCGCATCTTGTTGGCCCAAAGGGACTGGAGCGCGAGTTTGACGCCCTCAAGGAGCTCCATGGCTCAGCCTTTCTGCGTTTCGAGATCAGACCGCGTTGAACTCTCTTGCAGAAAAACACAGTGAAACTGGGGAAGCGAAGCAGTTTTGTTGCGAAGATGCAGCGGAATCGGGACGGGTCAAACATACAACGTCAAAGACCTGCGACGCAAGGCTCGGGTAGCCGGCCGCCGTTGGATGAAGACACGCAACCATGGTAGCCGCGGGTTCGGCCACCGGCAATTTTCAGCTTTCCGGTTCATCTATTCATACCGTAAAGCTTCGATTGGGTCCAGGTTGGCTGCTTTCCATGCGGGATAGATGCCAAAGATGAGCCCTATGGCGCAGGACACGCCGAAGCCGATCAGCACCCACATGGTTGAAAGCGTTGCTGGCAGTCCGATAGGCAGAAAGTAGACGATCCAGGTGACAATGGCGCCCAGAAACAGGCCAATGAGCCCGCCAACCGCGGATAGAGTGACTGCCTCGGTCGTGAACTGTGTAAGCAGGGCCTTCTTCGTGGCGCCGATCGCCTTGCGTACGCCTATTTCGCGGGTTCGCTCGGTCACGCTGACCAGCATGATATTCATGACGCCGACGCCGCCGACCATCAGGCCTACACTCGAGACGGCGATCATGAAGAGAACCAGCCCGCCGGTGAGTTGACCCCAAAGCTTGGAAAGCGAATCGGGGCCGAAGATCACGAAATTATCCTCTGCCTGGACCCGCACCTTGCGGCGAATGCGCAGCATTTCGCGAACCTCTTCCTGGACCAGCGCTTTATTCTTTTGGTCGTCATATTTCACGCCGATGTACATGTCCTTGATCTCGGGGTAGAGGTAATGAAAGGTACCGAGCGGGAAGAAGACCCCATTGTCTGCTGGGTTTTTGCCGGATCCGAAAGGCTGCTTGCGCTTGCCGATCACTCCGATCACCGTATAGAGCCCAGTGGCGACATTCACGTCTTTGCCGAGCGGATCTTCATCACCGAACAGGTCTTCGGCGGTGTCGTAGCCCAGGAGACAGACGTGCGCGTGGCGCTGGTCTTCCCCATCGGTCCAGAAGCGCCCTTCCTGCATGACGAGTTCCGAGGTGATTTCAAGCTGCGCGGTGGAGCCGGCGAGGAAGGCTCCAGAGACTTTTTTGCCTTCGTATTTAACGCTGACGTCGCCGACGTGAAACTGCTGATTCACGTGCTGGTAGGTTCCGTCGACGGCCACTACATGGGGGAGGGTGCGCAGGGCAAGCACATCGTCGAGGATCATTTTTTTGCGGGTGAGCATCTCGGTGGTCGGCTGGACGCCGATCAGGGGCATATGGAAGACCCACAAGACATTCGATCCCATCGAGGTCACCCAGTCGGAGACGCGATTATTGACCCCGTTGATCACCGAGGAGATGGTGATCACGGTGGTGACGCCGATGACGATTCCCAGGATGGTCAAACCGGAGCGCAGCTTATTCGCTCGCAGCGTTTCAAGCGCCAGTTTGACCGACTCGCGGGTTTGCCCTCTTGCCACTTACTGGGCCCCCACTGAATTCTACTCGTACCGCAGCGCCTCAATGGGATCGAGATTGGCGGCCTTCCAGGCCGGATAGATGCCGAAGAGGAGACCGATGGCGCACGAGACGCCGAAGCCGATCATGATCCAGAGTGTCGAGACCGTGGCGGGCAATCCGATGGGCAGAAAGTAAATGATCCACGTGAGGATCGCGCCCAACAGCACGCCGATCACGCCGCCTACGGCGCACAGGGTCACGGCTTCGGTGGTGAACTGGGTCAGCAGCGTGCGCTTGGTCGCGCCAATTGCCTTGCGCACGCCGATTTCGCGGGTTCGCTCGGTCACGCTGACGAGCATGATGTTCATGACTCCGACGCCGCCCACCATCAGGCCGACGCTCGAGACCGCGATCATAAACAGCACCAGGCCGCCGGTGAGCTGACCCCAAAGCTTGGAAAGAGAATCGGGTCCAAAGATCTCAAAGTCGTCGGGCGCCTCAACACGCACTTTGCGGCGAATGCGCAACAGTTCGCGAATTTCTTCCTGGACCAGCGCCTTGTTTTTCGGGTCGTCATATTTCACGCTCACCCACATGTCTTTGTCTTCAGGGTGCAGGTTGTGAAAGGTACCGAAGGGGAAGATGGCCATGTTGTCGTTGGGATTTTTTCCGCCGCCGAAGGGCTGCTTGCGCTTTTCGAGCACGCCGATCACGGTATACATCCCACTCTCGATGCCGACTTCTTTCCCGACGGCGAGCTGGTCGCCGAAAAGCTGCTCCCACGTGTCGTAGCCGAGGATCACGACGTGGGCTGCGCGATGGTCCTCATCGTCGGTGTAGACTCGGCCCTCGCGCAAAGTCAGATCGCTGACCAAGGAGACTTGCGCAGTTGAGCCTTGCAGGATGGTGCCGGCGACTTTCTTGCCCTGATACCGGATGCTGACTTGGCCAACGCGAAACTGGCCCGTATGCTGATAGCCGCCATCGGCCGCGACCACGTGGGGCAAAGTGCGGAGGGCGTAGACGTCGTCGACGGTCAACCTCTTGCGCGCCAGCATTTCGGTAGTGGGCCGCACGCCGATGACGGGCATGTGAAATACCCAGATCACGTTTGTGCCCAGCGAGCTGACCCACTCGGAGACGCGGTTATTGAGCCCGTTGATGACCGAGGAAATCGTAATGACGGTGGTGACGCCGATGACAATGCCCAGGACGGTCAAGCCCGAGCGCAGCTTGTTTGTCCTCAGGGTATCGAGGGCCATCTTGATGGATTCGCGTGTTTGTCCTTGCGCCATAAAAGCAGCTCCCAGCCACTAGCCTCTAACGATGATTCCTTGCTCGAACGAAGCATCTCCGATTCTCGATGCTTCACAGGTGCCCCGACTTGAACAGCCAGCAGCTAGAGGCTAAAAGCTGAAAGCCGTCTTTCTCACATTTCAGCGCGCAGCGCGACTACGGGGTCGAGCCGCGCGGCTTTGCTGGCGGGATAGACGCCGAAAAAGATGCCCACTGCGCCGGCCAGAATCAATCCCAGAAAAATTGCCCAGAGCGGAACGGCAGTGGGGAAGCCGACAACAATGGTGATTAGTTTTCCCACCAGGATGCCGCCCAGCACTCCAAAGGCACCGCCCACAAGCGCGAGCGATGCGCTCTCGATGAGGAACTGCATCAACACATCGCGCTGCTTGGCGCCCAGCGCTTTACGCACTCCAATCTCGCGGGTGCGCTCGGTGACACTGACGAGCATGATGTTCATAATGACCACGCCGCCAACCACCAGGGCAATCGAAGCCAAGCCCAGCACGACCCAGGCAAAGAGTGAACTGATCTGCTTCCAAATATCGAGGAAGGTGTCGTTGGTTTCAAGGTCGAAGTCGTCCAGACTGCCGGGCGGGATATGGCGTCGCGTACGCATCATGACCCGGACCTGGTCTTCGGCCCGCTCCATTGTTTGCGCGTCGCCGCCGGTGCGCGCGTAGATGTCGACTGAATCGTTATAGCCGTAAATCTGCTGATAGGTTGTGATGGGAACGGCGACCCAGTTGTCTTGTGACTGGCCGAGGGTTTTGCCTTGCCGGTCTCCCACACCCACGATGGTGTAGGGGATGCCGTCGACGCGAATCTCCCTGCCAATGGGGTCGCCATCGCCGAGCAGATTGTCCACAATGTCGTAGCCGACGATCACGTTCTTTGTGGCATGCTCCTCATCGGCGGGAGTAAAGCCGCGCCCCAGGGCTATATCAATATTGTTGAGCGAGAGCATGGTCCAGGTGTAGCCGCGGACGCTGGTGTTGTTGCTGGAGTGGCCATTGGCGACAACGTTTGTAGATTTTTGGAGCAGCGCGCCGACTTCAGTACATTCCGAACAGCCAGCTTTGACCGCCTCGTAATCTTCAATGCGAACGATCTTGCGTTTCTGATACTTCAGATATTCTTCGGCGGTGAAGATGACGCTGGGCATGCGCGTCACGGTGAAGACGTCTGCCCCATACCCGGAGAGCTTGGTACTCACGTACTTGTTTGCGCCGTTGACGAGGGTGATGACCATAATGACCGAGGCGACGCCCATCACCACCCCGATCAGAGTCAAGATGGAGCGCAGTTTGTTTCCCCATAAGGACTGCAGTGCGAGCTTAAAGGCCTCGATCAGCTTCATGTTTTAGGTCTGGATCCCCTGTTCTCAGTGTACGCAAGCAGCGTCCGCCTGGACGGTTTCCGGTGCAAAAGGGACGCCTGCGCGGTTGAGCGGGCTTTTCCCTGTGGTTTCATACGCGAATGCCCGCGAGATGGTTCCAAATTGCGAATAGATTTGGGGTCAATGGGCATTGAGTGGGGAGGAATGCTTCGATTGGTTCCGGCCGACGGGGTCGCGAGAACCGAAGCCAGGAGCGTCTGGCGGCGTTAATGCCTTCAGCGGAGGCAGGTTAAATGGAAGAGCCGCGCAGGGGGCGCAGCGAAATTAACTGAAATGAACGAATTGTTCAGGACGCAGCCCGGCTGCGTGCTTTTGAGCTGCAGTACGGATTGCGGCAATTGGAGTGGGAATTGCCAGAATAAAAGCAGATCCTTGGCTGCGCTTATCCCACGAGTGATTCCGAGCGCGGGGTCCCAAGGCCGCAGCGACGAAGACCTGTCGCCGGGGCTCCCGACGCGCCTGCTCCGCTCAGGAGGAGAAGTCTGTCCGCGCTGTCTTAATGCTGAGGAACGGCTTGCGGGGCCATCTCGTCGATGAAGGTGAAAATCGCCGCGTGATCGAGGTCTCCACTGCCGCGATTCATGAGAGCAATGAGCATCTGCTGCACGAGGCTCGTCAATGGCAAAGGAACCTTGGTCGATTCCGCGGTGAGGAGCGCGTTGCGCAGATCTTTCTGATGCAGGCGGATGCGGAAGCCCGGTTTGAAGTTGCGCGCGATGACCATCGGAGCCTTGGCATTGAGGACCGTGCTGCCGGCGAGTCCTCCCTTGATCGCATTGAATACGACTTCGGCGTCGACACCGCATCGGTCGGCGAGGACCAGCGCTTCGGACATGGCCGCAATGTTGCATGCCACGATAATTTGATTGGCGAGCTTGGTGACGTTGCCCGCACCGATACCACCGGTGAGGGTAACGCTCGAACCCATGAGTTGAAGGATGGGGAGAACTTCATCGAACGTATTCAAATTTCCGCCGACCATGATGGCAAGTGTGCCGTCGATCGCCTTGGGCTCGCCGCCACTGACGGGCGCATCGAGAAAGCGCACGTTCTTTTCCTGACACGCGGCGCCAATTTTCTTCGAAACAACGGGGCTGATGGAACTCATATCGACAAAAATAGTGCCCGGACGCGCACCTTCGAGAACTCCGCCCGGCCCGAGCGCTGCCTGTTCCACTTCGGGACCATCGGGAAGCATGGTGATGACTACGTCGGTTCGTCTCGCGACATCGGCGCTGGAGAGGCCGCGTTCGATGCGGTCGTTGACCACCGGGTCGACCAGCGCGGGAACAATGTCGTATGCAACCAGTTCGTGGCCGCCGTTGCTCAAGTTCCGCACCATATGCCTGCCCATGATGCCGAGGCCAATGAATCCAATCTTCGCCATGTGATTCTCCTTTGTTGCCTGCAGATCCTGTTAAAGTGCCTCGGCTCGAGCCCAGGCTTGCATCCAACCCAGGCCATCGTTGGTTTTTCCTGCGGGACGATACTCGCATCCGACCCACCCTTCATACGAAAGGTCATCGAGCAGGCGGAGCAGATATTCGTAACTGACTTCGCCGGTGTCCGGTTCATGGCGGTCGGGGCAGCCTGCAATCTGCACATGACCGCAGGAAGTCTGATATCGCTTGAGCTTTGTCGCCAGGTCGCCTTCCATCACCTGCATGTGGTAAAGATCCATTTGCATGCGCAGGTTGGTAGCGTCGACTGCATTACAGACGGAATAAGAATCCGCTTGCGTGGACACAGAAAATCCTGGCATGTCGCGTGTATTGATGGCCTCGAGCAGCAGGGTAAATTCGTAGTCGGCGAGCCTTTGAGCTGCATATTTGAGGTTCTCGACCAGGACAGCGCGACATGCGAGCGGATTCATTCCATGAGGAACGATGCCGGCCATGGCATGAATACGCGTGGATCCAAGAGCACGGGCGTAGATGAGCGCGGTGTCGACACCTGCGCGGAACTCGCTTTCACGCCCGGGGAGACAGGTGATGCCGCGCTCGCCTCTGGCCCAGTCGCCGCCCGGCATATTAAAAAGGACGACTTCAACGCCGGCAGCCTTGGCACGGCTCGAGACCATCTCGGGCGTGTATTCATAAGGAAACAAGAATTCAACTGCTGGAAAGCCTGCGTCCGCGGCAGCGGCAAACCGATCAAGAAATGTGAACTCGGTGAACATCATCGAAAGATTCGCTGCGAATTTAGGCATCTCAACTGGGTCCCTTCTTCGTGAGGTTCATTGCCAATGGGTCGTAATTCTTCTTTCAAGAAAGTCGAGCTCATGGTCGCGACAGTCGCGGACCGGTTGCTGTTGGAGAGCGACACACTTTCAAGCCGGCTCAGATGTGCAAGCCGTAGGAGTAGAACACCGCCAGGCATCCGACAAGGAACGCGAGGAAGATACTGTGCTTCAGCGTGAATCGAAAAAGCCTGGCTTGTTCGCTGACAGCCAGTCCGGTTGCCGCCGCGGCGACAGCGATGGTTTGCAAGCTGATCATCTTTCCCATGACTCCACCGGCAGCGTTGGCGGCGGCCATTAACACCGGGTCGAGGCCGAGGCGAGTTGCGGTGACGACCTGCAGATTTCCAAAGAGTGCGTTGGACGAAGTGTCCGAGCCGGTGAGGAACACGCCGAGGAGGCCGAGCATGGGGCTGAAGAAGGGGAATGATTTTCCGGTGGAAGCAAACGCGAGGCCGAGAGTCGCGGTGGCGCCGCAGTAGTTCATAAGAAAGCCGACGCCGAGCACGAGAGATACCGTGGCGATTGGCAACGCGAGCTGGCGACAGACGCCGGCGAGAATTTTGGCAAAGCGCGGCAAACTGACGCGAAGAGCAAATGCGGTGAGAAAGGTTGCGACCATGCAGGCGGTTCCCGCAGCCGATAAAACATTCAACGTGAAGACGGCATGGTAAGGCGCAGGAGCAGAGGTTACGGGAGGCATGCGTAGTATCAGATCATTCAAGAAGGGCCATGCGACGGAAGAGCTCGCTTTGTTCAGCAGCTTCTGAATGGGCGCAAATCCCCAAAGCAGGACGCAGGTGACCAGCAGCGCATAAGGAACCCATGCATAGAGGATCTCGGGGAGGGTGTTCGACGATGCCGTTTTAGCGGAGATCGGCGCCGTCGCGACTGGTTCCTTGGTTCCCACCGAGCGTATGTCGAGGCCCGGCGTTCCGGCGAATTCCGCCTCTGAAGTAAGCTCGCCGGCGGTTTGCTTTCGGTCGCGGAAGCGAATCACCGCGATCAGCACAGCCATGGACGCGAGTGCCGCAAAGATCGCAGAGAGCTGCGGACCGATGTAGGCGGAAACCAGGGCCTGCACGATGGCGAAGGAAGCGCCAGAGGCAAGAGCGGGCAGCCAGATTCCAGAAATTGCCTTGAATCCGGCCATGGCAATGATGAGATAGACGGGGAGAATGAATGCGATCGGGGAGCACATGAGACCGACGTCGGCGCTGAGTTTATTGAGAGGCAGCCCGGTCGTGCCCGCGAGTGTGATGATGGGAATCCCGATGGACCCGAATGCGACGGGCGCGGTATTGGCAAGAAGGCAAATCGCCGATGCACTGAAAGCTGAAAAACCCATACCCGTGAGCATGGTCGCGGCCACGGCCACGGGAGTGCCAAAGCCGGCGCCACCTTCAAGAAAGGCTCCGAAGGCGAATGCGACTAGCAAGGCTTGAAGCCTGGGGTCTGGCGTGAGGCGGCCGATCGAATCGCGAATGATTTCAAACTTGCCTGTCTCGACGGTCACGCGAAAAAGTGCGATGGCCCAGAAGATGATCCACGAGATGGGAAACACACCGAATGCGCCGCCGTATGCGGCCGCGCTGACGGCAAGTCTTACAGGCATGCCGTAGCCGGCTGTAGCGAGAACAAAAGCAACAACGAGTCCTGAAATGCCGGCGAGCCAAGCGGCTTTGCGCAGAACGCCGAGAAGAAAGAGCAATGTAAAAATCGGCAATGCGGCAATGAGTGCGGAGACGCCCAATCCCTGGGAGAACAGAGAGTAGGTCTGATGCCAGGCTGTCGGTATCGAATTCATCCTGCATCTCCCATGGTTGCGCTGTGATTGAAGACAAGGCGATGGTACAATGGTATGACCTCTTCGTCAAGCAGCGAACCGCTTGCGGTATCGGTATGCAATCGATTTATCGCTGTGCTCGGCAATCATGGCTTCCGTTTCTGCCTTTCAACAAGATCTCAATTCGTACGCGGAATTTTGACGACTACATAAACAAAACTCTGTCCCGGCCCGACCAGCATTTGATGCGGCGTTGCATGGGGAACATGAACCACGTCTCCAGGGTGCAACGGGACTCTCTTGCCATCGCGCACCGAATCGCCGCGCACCTCCATGTCTCCCTTGGGGTTCACGATCGTGCCCCCGGTGACGAGCACAGCGGCGCCGGAGATCGCGAAGAAAATATCGTCTGCGTGGGCGTGAAACTCAGCGCGGCCACTCCGATTGCGAACGGCCACGCGGACGGAATCATCGAGATTTCGTTCGATGATGCCGTCGGGAGCTTTAGTCGGGTCTTTGACTTCCTGTTTCAGTTCGCGTGCGATCTGCAAAATCTTGGGCTGGGAAAAGACCGTCCCAACCTCCTGGCCTTGCGCGAACGGGACGGACATCGAAGCGACACACAGGGCTACAACAATTGGCAGCGGCCGCATCACTCTGCTTGTCCAACGAAGATGCGGACATCCGTTGCTATTCGAATGCTTTTGGCTCACCTTGTTTCTCATGCTTGGTCGATTTTCCGCAGTGCTTGCCCTGCACCTTTCAAATTCGAGAGTTTCATTTCCGAGTATTTGCGGGAAAGGATGACGCCGTCAGCGCCTCCCTTGAAAGCGGATTCGACCGCGGCCGCGGTGCCTTCGGGACTGCACTTGCTGCTATGCGGCGCAGTCGGAATATCGATATCGATGCCGGGAAGAAGAAGCGTCCGGCTGCCTTCGAGCCCAGCTCTTGCGCGTTTGGTTTCGCGATACACGTAGTCGGAAGAAAGGCCGTGTGCGGGAATCTCTGCAAGCGGCTGCTCGTCGTAGTTCAACACGCGATAGTGAAAATCGAGCAGTTGCTGCGCAGGGATGTCGGCGTAGAGCGATGAGCCGGCAACCTTGATGTAATTGGCGAATCGTTCGCCGCCACAGTTGTGATACATGACGATCTTGAGGAAATCGGAGACCGGCGCGATGCGCGCGAGGTCCTGCTCCGCACGATAGATAGGGCTGAAGGAGTTATTGTGCCAGATGTGCCATCCAACCTCCAGCTTCGGATTGAGCTCTTTGGCCCTGGCATAAATCGCAGCATAGGTTTCGCGCAGACTGTCGGTCCACAGTGTCTCCCACGCCAGTAACTCGGGATAAGTGAGTAACAGGCGCCAGAATGTGACGTAGTAACCGTCAGCTGGACGCTGTGTGGCGTGGCCGGCTTGGACGAATGCGTCGAGCGCCGCAAAGCCCTTGCGTGCGCGCTCAGGATCAACGCCCCGTGCCCTGGCCTTTTCGGTGCAATACGAGCAAAAGCAGGTGGCATGGTCAAGTCCGGCGCGATTGTAGTTAGATCCAAGCATGTTGCCGAAGGCACCCTGGCGCTCGGATCCCCACATAATTCCGTCGATCGGATAGGTTCTTGCCCAATTCTCAACCATGGCAAGCAGCCACGCGCGGTAATAAGGATTATTGAAGCAGAGAGTTGAGGCATTCTGGCCTGAGAATTCCTTCTCCTGCAGCGCATCGATGCCTGGGAGACCTTTCGCAAACACGTCTTCGAACCAGCAGATGGTCCTGAGGCCTCGCTTTTGCGCGGCCGGCAAGACTGCGTCGAGAACGTCGAAATTGCCGAGTTCCGGCGCGCGGAAGCTCTTGAACGGAGTTTCTGAGAAATAACTCTGGTTGACGCGGGTGTAACAGCCACCGCGAAACTCGCCGGTGTCGTAGGATTGTTTGCCGTGGTCCGGGAGCGGCTGGCCGGGGACCTGTCTTCCGGCGATTCCGCGGCCATAACTGAAGGTGGCAATGAAGAGCGTATTCACGCCCGCATCACTTTGAATTTCATCCAGAACCTGGTCGACGCCTTCGTCGTAAAACGACACTGCGCCGACCTGGAGCCCAATGTAATTCTTCTTTGGCGCAGCTGCAAGTGCAGGAATGGAGGGAAAGCCGCTTGCCCCTATTGCTGCGATTGCGGCATTTCCGAGAAAGACCCTTCGATCCATCAAGCTTCTCCGCTTGTTCATGTTCGCAAGAATGCCCGTTGCCGGACACTCTTGCGAGTCACTCCGATATTCGCCCAAGGTGCCAGGATTTAGAAGAAGAATTTTACCGCGGCCTGGAAGATACGGTTTGCATTGAGCGTACTAGTGACGATGCCTGCCGACGACGAGCCGATGCTTGCATTGGGAGCGTTGAAGGTCGGGTGATTCACAACGTTGAATCCCTCAAAGCGCACCTCCATATCCTTTCCGGTTTCCAGTGTGAAGTTCTTTTTGAGGGTGGCGTCGAGTTGCACTAATCCATCCGCGCGCAAAACGTTTCTTCTTGAATCACCGAAGGTGTAAGGCGCGGGGGCTGCGAAAGCCGCCGGATTAAACCACTGTTTCGGCGTTCGATTTGCGACGCTGGGATTGCCGATACGATTGGGCCACTGTCCGGAGACACCGATATTCGCAACGTCGCTTGAGAGGGTCGGCGTATAGGGCAATCCGGTGTGATCGGTCAGGATGCCGGCTATCTGCCAGTCTCCGATGACCGCGTTCAAGAATCTTCCTGGTTGGGAGGCGAACCTTTGACCTTTCCCAAAAGGAAGGTCATAGACGGAACTCCAGGTGAGGTTGTTGGTCATGTCGTAGCTGCACACAGCATAGTTCTCTGGGAGTAACTGAAGATCGACGGGAGCGCCTTCGCTCGATCCGTTGTCGAAGCAGCGACTCCATGTATATGACAAGAGGGAGTAGAAGCCACCACTGAACCTCTTTTCAGCCGAAACCTGAAGCGCATCGTACAGCGCCATAGAGTTGCTGATGTTGTCATCGATCACGCTCCACTGGGGCAGAGGGCGGCGCGGCTGCACGGCGCCTGGTCCCGGATTCGGAACGTTCTCCGGCACTTCGTAAAGCTGACCGTGCACCGTGTGACTACCTACGTAGCCAACCGTGAGAGAAACATCTTTGCGAAGCTGCGACTGGACCTCCAGGCTGTACTGCTCTTCATAAGTGTGCTGCATTTGAAGCGGCGCCGTGCTGAAGCTGGCAGCGACGCAACTCAAAAGCACAAGGTCGGTATTGGGGCAGGGAGATCCGGGATTTGGATTGGGGGCAACGAGGGGCTGGCCGTTAAATGGATTCGCCCAATTGAAGGCCGGGGTGCCGGCGGGGTTATTGATAGTCTGCGCGATAAGAAACGGCGGGGCCTCGGCGGCGTTCTGCATCAGGTTGGTGTCGAGAAAGATGGGAAAGATACCAAACGCGGAGCGAATCACGAACTTGTCAGTTCCACCGGGCTTGTACGCAATTCCCACGCGTGGCGCCCATTCTCCTCCGCCGGTCTTGCGAATCGAGTAAGGCAGCCCGACCGAACTTGCTGCCTCAAGGCGATCCGAATAGACCGGAAGCAAGACAGGTGTTACGGCCTGGTCGTCCGGACGCAATAACTGCCCATTTTTCATGGGGACGGCAATTTTGCCGCTGTTCCAATCAAAACCAGTGGTCACGCCATCGATGCCCTGAAAAAAGGGATTCAGTTCCCAACGGATTCCGTAATCGAGCGTGAAGTTCGGCGTGATGCGATAAGTATCCTGCGCAAACGCAGCCCACTCGTGCCCATCGACGCCATAGACCGTGAGCGGGTAAGACCGATAGACAATGGCTGGAAGGCCAAGCAGGTAATCACCGAAGGCATCTCCCGTGTACTGTGTGGTGAATTCAAATTCACCTTCTTGCCCCTGGCCGTGGACGAACGTATGGTGTTGGTCCCAGAGTTGGCCGCCGAGTTTTATTTCATGCTTTCCCTTGGAGTAGCTCAGCGTGTCTGCGTATTGCCAAGTCTGAATTCGATTCTGCTTAGGGAAGTTGCCCGAGAACGATCCATTGAAGGCCGAATAGCCAGACATAGTGATCCACGGAAAGCTCGGGGTGATCTGGGTTTGCTCGTAGCCGGTAATCCCCGCTTCGGAATCAAAATTCGTTCCAGAAAGGATTCCGCTGAACAGGAAGAAGTCGCGATAGTATCCAGCTCTCGCCTCATTGAGCCAATGGTCGTTGAGGATGTGGGACTCGCTCACCGCGACGTTTTGTGCGCGGCTATGCAGATTCTGGAAGCCGAGTTTAGGAAACTGATTCGGATCCTGTTCAAGGTTGTCGGCGACGGAATAGCGGCCCATCAGCTGGTCTTTTCCGGTGAGCGCGGCATCGATCTTAACGTCCCCCTTGATGATGTCGAGAGGTTGACTTTCGCTGAAATCAGCCTGACTCTGCGTGGGCAGATAGTTGAGGAAGAATTGCGCCTGGCTCGAAATTCTGTCGGGCGGAATGATGTTGCCAGGGAATTGCTTCCCCGTGGTCGGATCGATGATCTTTTTCGAATCGGCGCTGAAATCGCCCGTCCGCATGGCATCGGAGGGCACGATATTGGCGAAGACGATTCCCTGGGATTGGCGCGAGTCTTCAACGTCGCTGAAGAAGAACACCTTATTTTTGCGGATGGGCCCGCCGATGGTGCCCCCGAACTGATTGCGCTTTAGCGGATTCTTGGTTTTGACTGCGAAATAGTTATGCGCGTCAAGGACGTCGTTGCGAATGAACTCGTAAGCGGTTCCGTGGAATGAATTCGTTCCGCTCTTCATCGTCACCGTGACAACGTCCGGCGTATGGCCATACTCTGCGGGCATGTTGGCGGAAAAAACTTTGAACTCGGAGAGGGCGTCGACGTTCGGCTGGATGTTGGTTCCACCCTGTTCGTATTCGGTGATGTCGCCGCCATCGAGCAGCCAGCCGTTAAAAACCTGGCTGGTGTCGTTGATCTGGACGGCCACTTGGCCGGCGCGAATAGAACTGCCGCCGGTAGCCGTGGTTTCACCGCCAGGCGTATAGCTTGCTCCCGGCACGAGCGCGACCAATTGCCAGAATTCGCGCCCATTCAGCGGCTGACTTTCGATCGATGTGTTTTCGATGACCTGGCCCACGGAAGAAGTCTCACTGTTGAGCAGTGGGAGCTCGGTCGTGACCACAACGTGCTCCGAGACCGCCCCCAACCGCAAAGCGAAGTCGAGAGATGCCACCTGGTTCACATGAAGCGTGATGGAGGGAATCACTTCCGAAGCGAAACCCTGGGCAGATACAACGACCTTGTAGTCGCCGATGGGCAGATTGGGAAGCGTGTAGGCGCCTGATCCTCCACTGAGGGTCTGGTGGACTTGACCTGTTCCGACCTCAGTCGCGACCACTGTCGCATTGGGGATGACCGCACCTTGCGGATCATGAACAATTCCGGAAAGAGTCGCGTTGGTCGACTGGGCGAATGACGCGACAGAGCAGCCGGCAAGAATCAAAGCTGCAATGACGGCCGACATAAGTTTGGACCGCATGAATGATCTCCTTGGATCGACCTTCCGAATGCGCGGCAGTAACGGCGGGGATGATGCACACTGCGCAATCGCCGGATCGTCATTCGCGCCCTAAAAGCGCACTGGCTTAAAACAACATCGCGAATGGTACAGCGGTCTGTCCAATTCCGTCAAGAGGCATTTAGCGGAGCATCTCCCCTTGTCTCAGAACGACGCAGAAAGGGCCGAAAACGGTGTTGAGCGCGAGGCTTGTATCGG
Source organism: uncultured Acidobacteriaceae bacterium (assembly GCA_963798035.1). Taxonomy (GTDB): domain Bacteria; phylum Acidobacteriota; class Terriglobia; order Terriglobales; family Acidobacteriaceae; genus Telmatobacter. Next base: position 164,275 of record CAWCRW010000006.1, read on the forward strand.
GCTCTAAGATGCTGCTGGCGCGGGAAATCCATAGCGCGGATCCTTTTCTCTGTCGCAGGAACCCGGTGGCATGTTGATAGGTATGACCTTTATACCGGAGCGCGAAAAGAATGGTTGACACCGGAGATTGCGCTCATTTATACGTTGTCGCGCAGCTGAATTCACTTCTCCTCAAGAAGGACTCATTTCCCAATGAACAGTCACCACAAAAAGATCGGTCCAGTACATCCCAGCCCGTCCGGTGAGGTGTCTGCCAAAGACCTCCCCGCCTTGGTTCCTGAAAGCGCGGTTTCGGGCATTGCCGATGCAGCGCCGGGGCTGGCCGCATCGCGTCGCGGCTTCCTGAAGATTTCCGGGTTGGCGCTTGCCTCGCAGCTGATCCCTGCCGACGCTTATGCCGCGAAGGAAAGAAAGGGCTATCACACCGCGGGGTTTGAGGTGGCTTCAAGTCTCTATGCCTGGGAACTGCATGATGAAGGAATTGAGCACATCCTGGACAATCTTCAACAGATGGCGGAAGTGAATTCCGTATATCTCGTAGCGTTGATGCATTACGAGAAGCGGCCTCTTACGAGTCCGACATTTCCGCACAATCCGGTACGGAAGACCTGGCAGGCTGAGGACTCGAAGGTTTACTGGCATCCGGATTTAGCAATGTACAAGCGCATCAAGCCCGAGCTTTCGGCGTTCGACTGGCTCAATGACACAGATTGGCTGAAGGTGCTTATCACTGCCGCGCGCAAGAGAGGCCTGAAGACGGGCGCGGAGCTCTCTCACACGCTCATGAGTCTCGAGAAGGGGCAGGGAGCTTACGCCGATTGTGTGCAGCGCGATATTCATGGCAACGCGCGCAAGGTGGCCGGACGCGCCTATCCACTGTGCCCGAACAGTGTAGACGCGCAAGAGTACACACTTGCACTCTTCTCGGATCTGACCAAGAACTACGATGTCGATTTCGTACAGACTTGTATGATCCCCTTCATGCCTGGCGGAGCCGACACCGGCGGATGCTTCTGCGATTCCTGCATGAAAGCAGCCTCGGCGCAGGGTGTTGATTTGGCGAAGATCAAATCGGTACTGCTCACCAACCCTGAATCGCCTGCGGAACTGCAGCAGTGGCAAGCGTTTCGTCAAAGTTCGATGACGCATTTTTACAAGATCATGCATGACGGCATTCACAGCATCCGGCCCAACATCGAGTTGCGCTTTAACGATGCTTATGAGCATCCGGAAAGATTTGGGATGGATCTCAAAAGCTTAATCACGGTATGGGATTCCATTCGCAACTCCGACTACAGCGAGCAGCATGGAGATCCGGCCTATATGGACCACAAGCGCCAATGGTTTGCGGCGGAGCGCGCAGTGATCGGCCCGGATTATCCCTTCATCGCCGGCGTGGCGGTGAGGCCGAAAGCGACGCCTGATCTCATCCACCAGGGAGTCAAAATCGGCCTGGATGCGGGGGCTGTCGGTTTGTCGCTGGGCCACTATGACGGATCCGAATTTCCCATGCTGCGCGCAATCAAAGAGGAATTGACCGCGGAGCATATCCATGTTCCATCGCGGCTCGCAAAAAAGCGGGCCTGATCGCGAAAAAGTTTTCGGTTGTGTCTCCACCGTCCGTGCTGCGTGCGCGGACGGTTTTTTTTAATTCTTGCGCCATTTTACTGACGCTTAGAAGAGAAGTAGCGAGGTTCTGCGGTGCAACAAAATCCGTGCCAGAAGGCGATGCTGAAAAACTGATGGATTGCGGGCGCAGCTAACGTTTCGAGCTGACCTTTTTTTCAGATTTTCGTTGCTCGATGACGTGGGCCACGAGCTTCATTGTCTCTTCGAGATGGCGCCGCATCGCCTTTCGCGCGGCGCTGGGCTTGTGGCTCGCGATGGCGCGATAGATGGCGACATGCCGGTCGAGCACGGTGGGTGCGACATCGGGGATCATCAACTTGTAATAGATCCATTGGCGCATCAAGTTTCGAAGCAATCGCACTGCATTCTGCAAAACCTGGTTTTGCGCCGCCGAAGAGACGGCGAGATGGAAGGCCATATCGGCCTCCAGGATGGAGTCGCCGCGCGCAATGCTGTCGCGCATCTGTTGCACGGCGTGCCCAACTTCTGCAATTTGCTCTTCTGTCCCGCGCTCTGCGGCCATTCCGGCGAGATTCTCTTCAATGATGGTGCGCGCCTCCATGATGTCCTGCAGTTCTTCATGGTCCGTGCCGGTAAACGCCCAGAGCAACGGGCGGCTGAGGAACTCCGAGCGCGGACAGACGAAGGTGCCGTCGCCGACGCGGCTATCTAACATTCCGACCAGTTCCATCGCCTTGAGCGCTTCGCGAAGCGAGGTTCTTGCAATCCCGAGCTGCTGGCAGAGTTCGCGTTCAGGCGGGATGCGATCTCCCGGCTTCCAGCTTCCGCCGACAACATAGGACAAAAGCTGCTCAAACGCCGAAGCAGTCAGCGTGGTACGTGGTAGCGGCGTGAGCGATTTGACAGTGCGTGCCATCCAGCGACGCTCCTTTGCGATGTCTCTCCCGGGAATCCGCGATTTATGCAGTGGACACTGGAAGAGGTTGAGGATTTAGATTGGCGAGATTATATCGCGCCGGATTTGCTTTCCCTCAATCCCTGATACTCAGCGTTGTTCGTTGGCGCAAGCAACTGATGAGATAGTGACAGAGCAACGGTTGTCACTTGACAACAATTGGTTGTACCAATATACCATTCTTGCAAACGGAGAATTCCGGGACCGGAAAATACCGTTACCGCGTGACCCAGTCGCCTTTTTTGCTCGCCCTGAATGAGCCCCTCAAGAGCCAATGACTCCATCTCAATCACTGAGCCAGCTTCATCAGGACGCGCAAACGATTTTCCGCGCGGCGATCCGAGCGGTCGACGCCAGCGAAGCCGTCCATCGCAATCTTGCGTTAGATCTTGAACACGATCGGCTGAGAGCGGGGTCGTTGACTTGCGAGAATTTATCAGGGTTCAAACGGGTGTTTGTGATTGGGGCAGGAAAAGCCGCGGCACCTATGGCCGCCGCGGTGGAAGAGATTATCAGCCCATTCCATGAGCCGCAAGGAATCGTGAATGTGAAATACGGGCACACGAATCCGCGTCCGCGGTTCATCGCGCTGCAGGAATGCGGCCATCCGTTGCCGGACATGGCCGGAGTCGAAGGCGCCGGAAAGATGGAACGAATTCTCGATGATCTCAAAGAGACCGATCTGATGTTTGTCCTGGTGTCTGGCGGTGCATCCGCTCTCTTGCCTGCACCCGCCGAAGGAATCAGTCTCACCGAGAAACAGCTCACGACGGAGTTGCTGTTGAAAGCGGGCGCGGATATTTTTGAGCTGAACGCGGTGCGAAAGCATTTGTCGGCATTGAAGGGCGGGCAGTTGGCGATGCGCGCAGGAAGGGCGACATTGATCTCCCTGATTCTCTCCGATGTGATCGGCGACAAGCTGGATGTGATTGGGTCGGGGTTGACGGCAGCGGATCGCTCCACATTTTCGGACGCTCTCAAAGTAATTGCGAAATACAAACTAACCGAGCGGATTCCTTCCGCGGTGTTCAGTCGATTGCGGGAAGGCGATGCGGGCCGGATCGCGGAAACACCGAAGGACCCTGACTTGGATGGCCGTCCAGTACAAAATGTCGTGGTCGGCAGCAACATGCTCGCAATTCAGAGTGGGGCGCAGGCGGCGCGCGATCTGGGCTACCACACCCTGATACTTTCCAGCACGCTGCAGGGGGAGACGCGCGAGGTTGCGCGCGTTCACGCTGAAATTCTTCGTGAAGTGATCTCCAGCGGTCATCCGATTCAGGCTCCAGCCTGCATCCTCTCGGGGGGCGAGACCACCGTGACCGTGCGCGGGTCGGGAAAGGGCGGGCGCAACCTGGAGTTCGCGCTTGCGGCGGCGATTGAGATACAGGGCTTGCCGCGTTCCGTGATCCTGGCAGCGGGTACCGATGGGACCGATGGGCCTACGGATGCCGCGGGTGGAAGCGTGGATGGAACGACCTATGCCCGTGCAGTTGCGATGGGTTCGTCGCCGGTGGAAGCTCTGAACAACAATGATTCCTATCGCGTTCTCGAAGCGACGGGCGGACTCCTCAACACCGGCTCTACGGGCACCAACGTGATGGACCTCAATGTGCTGCTCGTGGGTCCAGACGACAAGGGTTGTTAGGGCGCGGCGTTCCGGTTGAAGTTTGGCGCTGTTTCACTTCCCGGATGCGGCTCCTGTCGTGTTCGGCCCGGTCGGTCCTATCTCCTGGATGCTCACGATCTGACTTCCTTCCGACAGCGGGCCTTCTTCTTTCACGAACGCGGGAACCTCGCCATCCTGGATCCAAACCTCAATGTCCGGAGGCTGCTTGCCAACGAGTGGAGCGATAACACCGGCTGCGCCCTGAAGGTCAAATTTGATTTGGAAGTGCGTGGCTTTGCGCTCGAAACCTGCGAGGGAAAAACCGTCTTCGCCACGGCCTGTAAACGCGATCTTGACCAAGCGCGGCTTCGGCGCCCCGACCACCATCGACACCTCGGTGCCGGCGGCGCTGGGCGAAAGATTCTTCGCGAGCGTGATGACCATCAACCCGCTGCAGAGATCCGGCGGGAACTTCATTTGCTCCGTCTTGGCATCCCCGCTCTTTGTGTCCTTCTCCAAGGATCGGACGGTGACCTGGCCTTTGCGCACATCAATAAACATATCCATCGGATGGGCAAAGAACGGCCCTTTCTGTACATGGTGATCGTTGATGAGTTGAAAAGTACCGCGCTGCGAAAAGACACTTGTTTCATCGTCGATTGAGCCATCTTTGAAATGGAACGTCAAATGCGCGGTCACCCGGTCTCCATGTACGACCTGGATCAGATCGCCGACCGCGAGCACCTCGCCCGCCTCACTCCGCATCGACAGGTAGCCGTGCAAGGTCCCCTCTAAATGATGGGCGGCGATGGGGTCGGCCTTCGTGCTTGCCGGAAGAGAAGCGGCAACCAATGCGATCGAGGTTGCGTGCTGGAACCATCGTGCCAGAGAACATTTCATCTTCATCTCCTGGACGAAGCTTTTCGTGCTGTTTCAACTCTCAGGCTTGGTAGATGGCCCGGAACAGCTTGCAGTTGCTTTCGAGCGCGTCGAATGCGAAGTCTGCCCGGGAAGCGCGACCTTCCGAGGTTGCAAATGTGGTTGGAAAGCTGGACAAATGCCGCAGTGATTGGACTTGAGACGGAATTCGATTCCCTTCACAGGGACAAGCGATCGCACGTGAATACCGGAGAGTTATTTGTCGCGTTACGCCACTGCGTCAGGCGCGACTTGATGCGCGGCATCCGGCACCGCTTGTTTCCCGGTGCGGTTCAGGAGGAGGTTTCCGATCAGGACGCCATGCTTGTCCAGGATCGATCGAAACACTAATTCGTCGCAGGCGGCCAACGGGGGGCACGTGTGTGCGATTTCAGGCGGAACGTTTTGGGGCCTGCCGCCTCCCTCCCCATCGCGTCGAGCATGGACGAAATCAAAGGTCGGCTTGCTTGTCTCCGGCATTCTTCCTCCGACGCCCCCGGTGAGAAGCAGGCACTCGTAATCATCGCGAAGGGGAACCGTCTCGGATGAAAAGAAGTAGGGCTTCCCCAACTGCTCCAACCGTTTCTGGAGATAAGGAAGACTGGATGGTCGCCCGACAATGCAAAACGAGTTATAGACCCGGGTAACGAAATCGACGGCCATTCGATTCAAGAGGAACGAACAGAAATGGGGAGGGTCAAGCAGGAGAAGGTCGTTCTGCAGCTCCCCTGTGCGTGTCGGGCATTCCTTTCGCCGACGGCCAATGAACTCCACGAGTGCGTCTCGAAAGCGATCGACCCAATCCAGGTCAGTCACCTTATCGACGTCCGAGGTGAATTCCCGATGGGCGCAGAAATCCCAATGATTGGTGTGTGCGCTGAACTCCGCATGGAAGGCGATCTTGAAGATCGGGACGCCGAGATAACTCTCCAGGTCTTTCAACGACGGGTTGACTCTCGCCGGAGTAACGTCGCGCCCCAACGCAAGCCGCCGCGGGAGCATGTGATGGTTCTGGGTATAACGCTGCATGCGATGCCCCAGGAGGTCGGTATCGGCGTGCGTTGTGAATTGATGATCGAGCACCGGATAGACGCAAAATGGTGGTGTCCTGAAGTTGTCTTCGTCATCGACCAGGATCAAGCTTGCGTTTTTGATCTTGTTCACAATCGATGAAAACGGGCCATAGGCAAGATCGGGATTTCGAGGCAGGAAATAATCGTGGAAAATGAGATCGGACAGGAGCAACTGCGCGGGTGGGACGCAGATGTGCTCGAACCTTACGGGACAGCCGGCTGCTTTCGCAATGGCACGAAGGAAGTCCTCACCAATCACAGGCTTCTCGGAACCAAAGCCAATCCTCGAACCGTCGACGAGCGCGACAATCGAAAAGATCTCGGTTTGCGTTCGTAGGGCGGAGTTTCCGCTCAGCGCTGTGATCCTCTGCAGGGTCAAATCGGCCGTAACCGGGATGTGGCGCTCCTCGCAGAACATGCGGAGTATGAGTTGACCGAGGGAATCAAGCTGATCGAGGACAGGGCGACCCGGTAAGACGGCAGGGAAACGAGCTGCAAGTTCGCCCGCGATGTCTGCGGCAGGATTTTCGGTTGGTTTAAGGCAGAATTCAGCCCGGCACGCGAGCCAATCCGCAAGCGTGCGTTTGCGGTTGATTTTTCCTGAAGACGTTTTCGTAATGAACCGCGGCGGAACGAAGTGAACTTCCATCCACTCCACGCCGATGACCTCCCGGACTAACCGAGGTATGTCCGGCGAGCGTTCCCATTCCCAGAAGTTCTCGACCTCGATCAGGAACAAGGCCTTTTCGGTGCCACTTGCGGCATCAAAGATCGCCAGCGAAGCAATCCGGCCTGCAGATTTGGGGAACAATTGGCCGAGAGCGAAATCGAGGTCATTGAGGAGGAACTTGCGCCCGCCTATATTGGCCAGATCCTGCCTGCGCCCTGTAACGACAATTTCTCCATCTTGAATGAATCCGATGTCTCCCGTCGCATAAAACCCTTCCTGGTCGCAGATATCCTCGCAACCCTCGTACTTCTTCAAGGAATGGGGACTGCGCACGAAGAGCTCCCCGCTGAGTTCTTTCACTTCGGTTTGCGGGATGGCGCGCCCGCAACTCACGTGTTGCTGGCCGTCTCGCTCGATGACCCGGAATCCGGAACTCTGGGTAACCGCGAAGACATTCTCTGCCATCCCATAGCAGGTCGAGATCGTCGCCGGAGCTGTGTTTGTCGCGGCGATGAACCTCTCCAGCGTCGCGGCGTAGGTGGCCTCCGAGCAACTAATCCAATGGCGCATTGTTGGAAAAGGTCCGGACTTCCCCAGCTTGCTCATGACCTCGAAACCAAAATTCGGCATGTAGCAGACGGATCCACCAAAGCGCTCAATCGCGTCGAAAAGCAAGCGCGGCTGGGCCACCCAGTCCATCGGGTCGATCATGATGACGGGGGTCCCAAGCAAGAGCGGCATGACAAAACAGGCAATGAAACCCATGTCGTGGTAAAGAGGCAGCCAACTCACGATGCGATCGTTGTTTGTGAGTCCCATGACCTGGTTGTAGAGCGAAGCGTGTTTTTGAAGGGAATCGAAATCGAAACGGATCGGCTTTTTGAACCCCGTGGTTCCCGAAGAGAGTTGGAGGATATGACCATCGATCGGAAACATCAGGTCGACCGTACTTGAGTCCTCCTGGGTCAGTTGTTCGAGGAAGAGGGACGGGGCGAGTTGATCGGGCGCATAGCGCGAAAGGCTCGAAGCGCAAAGCAAAGTGCCAATCTGACATCGGGTAATCGTGTCTCGAACGGAACTATGCCAATATTCTTTGCTGATTTTCTGCGTTGGATATTGCAGGATGAGCGGAACGCGTCCGGCGGCCACCACACCCAGCCACGCCAGGACAAGTTCCGGGCCTGTCGGGATGATGAGTCCAATGGTGCTCCCGGAGGGTGCGCGCGAGGCGATGGTTTCGGAGATTCGCCGAATCTGCGGACAGCATTGCGAGAGCTCGATTGTCTGTTCGGTTCCGGGACCGACGAATGTGAGGCGCGGCAACCGGGCAGCTTGAAACATGAGGGCTCCCTAGGGCGGGTTTAGCGGGTTCTTGTTACGTAGTAGCTTTTGGAGCAATTACGATGCCAAATGTTTTCTCCCAGAATTACTCATCGAGTTCTAATAAATGAGTGTTTCGAGGGGCCACGGTGAGGGGGCTTGATGTGTCAGGGCTAATTCCGGGGCTCTATTGGCTTTGTTTTCGTGCGCGGGATGAGCGGGACGGCCCAGCCGCAGCGATTCTTTTGCACCGTGGCAGTTGACGGTCAGTTGTAGAGGTTGACCGCGGCGTCGGCGCAACCCACGCGATTACGGCCGCTGCCTTTTGCCTCGTAGAGCGCTTTGTCGGCCAAATCGATCAATATTCCCGCAGTCAGGTCGGCGGTTGGAACCAGGGTCGCGCAACCGATGGAGATGGTGACGAATCCTTCGGGGTTGGATCGGTGGGTCAACTTGCAACTGCGAAGTGCGGCACAGATTTCGTTCGCTATCACAAGAGCATTGGCCTTGTCGGTGCGGGGAAGGACGATGGCAAACTCTTCGCCGCCGTAGCGTGCGGCAAGGTCGCCGGGTCGGGACACCACGCTCATCGCCACCTCGGCGATTTGTTTCAGGCAGCGGTCACCAAACACGTGGCCATAGGTGTCGTTGTAGGACTTGAAGTGATCCACATCGATCAGAAGAAACGAGAGCGGTTCGCCATCGCGCAGACCGCGCCGCCACTCGTTGACCAGGCTTTCATCGAGGCGGCGGCGATTGGCAAGGCCTGTCAAGGAATCTTCGACGGCCAATGCTTCCACGGTGCGATACGCGGCCTCAAGCTCCTTCTCCACCTGCTTGCGTTCGCTGATATCGCGGACAACATCCAGCACGCCGGTCGCGATGTGCGTGTTTGGGTTGCGAATGGTGCGCAGGCTGGATTCAACCCAAATATAATCTCCGTTCTGTTTCAGTGCGCGGTGCTCGATTCGCGCGCCCTCCAAGCCCGACCGCATGGCGCGGAGCGCGTCGGCCACTTTGTCTCGGTCTTCCGGGTGCACGAGGTCCAGGCTTTCCATTTTCATCAAGTTCTCCGGCTGCCATCCACCCATGCTGCGCACTGCGGGCGAAACGTAGCTCGGACGGCCGTCGAAGTCAGCAAGGAGAATGACGTCGCGGCTGTTTTCTGCGATTAAGCGATGGATGGAGACGATTTCCTGGAGTCGCCTCTCGATCGTCTTCTCGTTCTCGAGCACCACGGAAACGCAGTACATCATCACGACCGCGGAGATAATGAAGAGCTGCAAGAGCAAGGGGCGCGTGGACTCGGAGACACCCAGGGCGTTGGACAATGGACCAAATCCACGAGCGGTCATGGTTCCACCGGTTAAGGAGATGAAAACTGTTCCCACGGCGGCCCAGCCTAATCCGAGGCGAAGCTGAACCAGCAGGAGGCAAGGGAGGATCACGAAAAGGATGGGTACCTGAGACTGCAGGAAGACGACCGAGGTGACCACGATAAACAGCAAGAAGAAGATCCATGGACGCCGCCGTCCTGTAGCATTGCGCAGTGAATTCTGAAAGATGGCGACAAAGATCGGCGTCGTCACCGCGATTCCGACACTATCCGTCGCCAGCCAGCGAAGCAGGGTCGGCAGCGGCTGCTGGTGCCACGCGGCGACAGAAATGAGCGTCATGGCCAAGCCGGCAACAAGCGGACCCAGGAGAACGCCATATAAGGCGAATCGTGCAAGGTAGCGGCCATCGGTAAAGCGTGGTGTTTCGATGGATCGTCTGCGCAGCAGCAGTGCTGCAGTCCCTGTCTCAACCAAATTGAGTGCGTTAAAGAGCAGGCTCATCCGCCAATTCTCATGGATGATGGCGCTGCCAAGGATCATGCCTGCCGCGGATGCGGCGAGATAGCGGGGCCAGCGCCAGCGAGGAACGATGAGCAGATACGCAAGCAGCAATCCGTTGGAGAGCCAGATAATGTTGGCCCCGTCTGAACCTCTGCCGAATAGGCCTACTGCGACGACGGAAAGGAGAACGGAGAGAAAACACCATGCCACCCGCGCGGCCGGCATGAACGGGTTCCGGCTGTGGGAGCGCCTCACGATGCCATATCGGGCGCGGATCGTGCCGACGGAAGGAACTTCGATCGAATCGGTGTCGAGAACTAACACGAAGGATGCCCCGCTCGATCGCGAGCTTCTGAAACGGGCAATTTCCTGCATTCTGCTGGTCCGTCGAGATCCAATTCACGCGCGAAGGGCGCAGTGGCGGCTGACGAAAGTATCGAGACGTGCGGATATTTCATCATCAAGACTTACACCTGCGTTAGATGCCCTGCTATGGGGTCGACAATTCATTCTTCGACAGGTAACCGATATCGTCTATAACTAACGGCCCGGGTAAGATACAACTTTCCGCCAATGGAAATGCGACCTTTGTTGTAGCCGCTTTTGGGGAACCTGCACACTCGGAGCAAAAGAGACGGCGACCCATGAGAATGGGGCCGCCGGTCTGTTCGCACTGAACGAAGTGCGGGATCGTGATCAGAAACTGTAGCGCAACGACATTTGCATGCGTCTGCCCTGGGTTAGCAAAGCGGTGTAGCGCCCATAGCTTCCAGGATTGCCGAAAGCATTGTTGGAGATGCTGGCGGGGTCGAACCGTACCGAGTTTGTCGCGTTGAATATCTCCCAGGCAAACTTCAGCTGGTGCTGCTCGGTGATCGAAAGTGTTTTTGAGAGTCCTGTGTCGATACCGAAATACCCGTCGCCGCGGTAGAAGTTCCGCTGGCCGCTTTCGCTCGCGTAGGGAGGGCGAATGTTGGCGATGGCCTGGGACTGATTCTTGAAGGCATTGGGCTGGCCGCCGCTATCGTGCGCGTGCCCGCCGGATTGAATGGGGCCGGTGGCGACTGTCCAACTCTGATCGGCCCAGTCGGTGTTCCAGCCAAGGCCATCGATGGAGCCGAAGGGCAGGCCGCTGGTCCAGTGGGTGAGGCCGGTCAGGTTCCAGCCTCCGATGAAGACGTCGGTGAGGCGGTTGACTTTGCTTCCGATGAGTCTGCCGCGTCCGAAAGGAAGCGCGCCAATGGCGTTGACATTGACGGCATTGCGCACATCGTAGTCCGAGGGGCCGCGATTGCCTTTGGCATTGTAGACGTTGATGATCTGGCTGGAATATCCGCCGAAGCCAGTGGCCGTGGGGCCAGTTCTCTCCGTGTCAGAGCCGAGATCGAGCGACTTGGCGAAGGTGTAATAGGCATCGAACTGCAGACCGTGTTCCTGCTGCTGATGCAATGCAACCTGCAGACCGTGATAGCTGCTGGTTCCCATCGAGGACCAGACATAGAGCGACGAGTACTGAGGGTCGAAGTAGCGGAACTGCTCATTGGCCGGCGACACACCCGGTACAGTGTCGAGAACGAAGAGCGCAGAGGATTCATTGCCGCGGAATCCGGCATCGGGGCCCGGGGTGTTGCCGAAGTAGAGGTTGTAGATATTCTGCGTTGCCGAAAAGCCGCCGCCGGCCATCCAGGGGAACATATTCTCCCAGTATGGAATGGGCGCGACGCTGTTGATGGGAGTGCTGGCGTCGTTCAGCTGGTCGAGCTGCCTCTCCGCAGTGAAGTAGTCGGTGCCACTTTGCGGGTCTGCTAAATTGCTAGGGGTTGCGACGTCGCGCATTTGCAGCATGTGGCGGCCGAGACGGCCCGTATACGTCTCCTCCATGGTCAAGCCCTTGCGCAGTTGGGTCTGGATTCCGAAGTTAAAGGCGTAGGAATAAGGAGTCGTAATGCTCTGGTCTGCACCCCATGCGAGGGCCAGATCGGCACCCGGAATGACGGGTGTCGGACCAGTGACCGAAATGGACGGAATGATGCTGGTTGGCACGGCAGACTCTGTCGAGAAGCGCGGCGCAGTATCGGCGTCTGCTGCGCCGACGGGCGCTTGATCCGACGTGACGAGACCGAACTCGCCAGCCTGGTCAAACGAATCGACAATGCCCTGGCCGAAGTGATCGTAATAGAGGCCGAACCCGGCGTGGACGGCGATGGAGGGTATCGGCTGATAAGCGATCGCAAGGCGGGGGGCCAAATCCAGTTTGTCGATGTTCCAGAAGCCGGGCTTGCTATTTGCGCGGCCGCCCTGGATGAAGCCGAAGGTGGGCTGCACGATCTGGCCCGCGGAGGCGCCGTGCCAGCGCGCGTCGAGCCATTGGCCCATGTTCACCGTGGGCACCACTTCCTGGCCATCGCGTTCATAGGGAACCTGCAGGAGCGTGTGCCGCAGCCCGAATGTGACGGTGAGGTTGGGGCGCATCTTCCAACTGTCTTGCCCGTAGTATTCGAACTCGTTTGTCAGATAGTGGTGGTTGACCCACTGGTTCGGAGGCAATGCGCTCAACTGGCCGTTGGAATAAGTGTTGTTGTAATACTGCGTGGCTGAAGTGACCATGCCCACGATGTCCGCGACGGCAATGTTATATGCGGCCGCGTAGTTGCCTGAGACCGTGGGATAACCGAAGGCGTCGGGGTCGAGGCTCGAGCCGGTGCCCGCGATAGCTCCGTAGCCGAGCAGTTCGTAGGTCACTTCGGCGTGGTTGAAGAGCGTTGCGTCGGAGGAGCGATTATTGAGCACAAGCCGGTAATTGCCACCAAACTGAAGTGTGTGCTTGCCCTTCACCCACGTCAAATCGTCGGCAAAGTTGTGCGTGGGTACGGAGACAATCTGCGAGGTGAACCCGGTGCCTGTGAGCGAGGCGATGTTCTGGAAGGTGACGTAGGGTCCGTTGGTGTTGCCGCGATTGGCATAGCCCTGGCGGACAAGTCCGTAGCGCAAGTTGTTGACAATCGTATTGCTGAGAGTCCACACATCACCGCCGGCAATTCCTTTTGAGTTGTCGACGAGACTATAGTTCGGCGGGGCGCCGGGGAACTGAACGGGCCCGGAGGTGTGGTCATCCTGCAGATTGGCGCGCACAAACAGGCGATGCTTGTCGCCCAGGTTGTAATCGAGCTTGGCAATGAGGGTGTTGAAGTTGATGGGATTTGGGGAGGCAAATGTGTAGGAGGCAAGATTGTAGCCATCGGTTAGCTGCGTGCCGTTGGGAGTGGGGAGTTGTGCGTAGTATGACTCCACCGCAGGATTGACGCCGGGGCCCAGAGGACAGCTGCCATCTGCGGAGCAGTTAGGATCCATCGAGGCGATCTGCGCGGGCGTCAGGGTGGTTGAGTTACCGGCGGAGTTGACATAGGTCAGGTTGCCGGCGCGGAAACCGGCCATCGGCACTTCCTGGGTCACCTGCAAATCTTCGGCGGTTCGCTGTCCTTCGTAGGCAACAAAGTAGAAGAGCTTATCTTTCTTGAGCGGCGCGCCGAAAGATCCGCCAAAGGTATTGCGTAGAAACTTGGGCGGCGTGTTGGAGCCGCCGGAACCGATTTCCGCCTGCTTGTTGAACCAATCGTTGGCAACGGCGTTGGTCGGACGGTAATACTCGTAAACGCTGCCGTGATAGCGGTTGCTGCCGCTGCGGGTGACGAGCGAAACCTGCGCCCCGGAGGAACGGCCGGAGTCGGCGTTGGCGTTGGTGGTGACGACGCGAAATTCCTCGACCGAGTCGCGAGTCGAGCGCAGGACACCGCTGAAGGCATAGCCCTTGTTCTGATCGTTGTCGTCGAGTCCGTCGAGCGTGACGTTGCTCTGATCGGAGCGCGCGCCATCCACAGCACCGCTGCGGCTATCCGTGTCCTGCTGCTGCTGCGTCTGGTCGCCGAGAAAAAGCACCCCGGCCTGCAGGCTCAGAAGATCAAGCACGTCATTTCCCTCGAAAGGCAGCGACTGGATCTGCGCGGTATCGAAGGGAGTGCCCACCGTAGCATCGCTGGTGTTCAGCGTCGTCGCGGTTTCTACCACCTCCACAGTCTGGGACGCGGCGACACCAATACTCAGCGGAAAATTGGCGGTGGTTGGCTGATTGACGAGCAACTCCACGCCCACCTGCTTTTTCGATGCGAAGCCCGCGCTTTCTACCAGGATGGTGTATTTCCCAGGAGTGACTTGTTCAAAGCCGTAGTTGCCGCGCGCATCCGTGATGCGTTCCGCCTTAAATCCCGTATCGGGGTCGGTGATCGTCACGTGCGCGCCAGACACAACTGCGCCCGACTGATCGGTGATGGTTCCGTGCAGGGACGTGACGGCTGTTTGCGCCGTGCCTGCGATGGGCACGAGCAAGAGCACAGCCAAGGAAAGAAGGGACAAGCGAAGGGACTTCATCGACAGAGGCCTCCGAGAGTGGAGAGTCGCTGCTTCGCATTCCCGTCGCGAATGCAAAGTGCTGGACTCAGATGAGTTTTTAAGTTTTGCGATCGTGCAAGAATTGCAATGTTGATGAGCCCGCGCTCGAAGCAAGCAGCGACGGAGGTTCTGTGACTCTTCGGATGATGTGGCTCGCAACGAGCCCATTGCGGGGAAAGTGCCCAGGGAAGTAACTGATTTTGAGCCTTACATAGGGGAAATGTGGAGTCTATAGAGATAAAGAATTTCGATGCTGCCCAAAACCGGAGGTTATCTGGAGGTGCACGGAGAGGAGGGTCTTCGCTTTGCCGGTCCGGACTATTTCGGCTGGTCCCACTTGTTCTTCAGTTGTTCTTCCTGGGTGCGGTCGAATAGGGACTTTGTCTTCGGGCTCATGCTGTAATCGTGCGCCGCCACCGGCCAAAGGCTGAAATCGCTCATAGCGAGCCGCCTTGGGGAGCCGTGCAGGGACTGCAATGCATCTCCCAATTCCAGCAGCGCACCGCGTGACATCTCGAGCCGGTGCTCGTTCGGCTGGTAGATCGTTCCGATCGGGTAATCGAGAAAAGGCGTGCGCGTTTGCTCGATATGGCAGCCGAGAATATAGGCGACCGGCTTGCCTTCCGTGAAGCGGATCAGTCTTTCCGTGCTGGTTTGAAACTCGGCGAGATCGTGGATATAGAGCCGGCCCGGATAGAGACTGTCCCCTGTCAGCAAGATGCCGGTGCGACGGTCATAGAGCGCGATGCTGGCACTGTCATGACCGGGAATTGGAATCACATCGAGGACGCGACCGCCAAGGTCGACCAGGCCACGCGCGTCGGCTCCCTCACTGATGTGGAAGAACTCCGCTTCGTCGGCGACCCTGGCCGCGATGAACGTTACAGGAATCGCGGGATCGTTCATCGCCTGCACATCCCCATCGCCGGCAACATGATCGGAGTGTGCATGCGAGTGGGTAACGATGAGTGGGATGCTTTCGCGGCTGTTTCGTTCGAGCCAGTTGTGGACAGTCCACTTCAGAGTGGGAACAAGATCGCCATCGCGCGAACCGGTGTCGAGCAGCAGCGCTCTTTCCTTTCCGAAGATCAGGTAGACAAAGGGCTTTTCGTAGTCCGTGCAGCCCGATTGGCGCAGGATGTAGAAGCCTTTGTTGTATTCATGCACTTGCCATTTGGGGATTTCCATGCACTTCGGACCGCCCGAGGTCCAGGACAGCGGGAGCACGCCTGGTTCCACATCGCCGCCGTCCGGTTGCGGGAATTGTGCGTGAACCGAAAGCGCGGCAGCAACCAGCAGGGACGCTGGGAGAAGTCTCGGGCCCAACATTGTCCGACCTCCGTGGTTCTCATTCACACATGAAGCGCATCGTCAGCGCGGCAACCAGACTCGTCGCCGTGCTTGGCCCTTCAGTGGATTGGCTGGTTCCACTTGTTCTTCAGTTGTTCGGCTTGGGTGCGTTTGTAGATTTCTTCCATCTGCGGGCCCAACCCCTTTTCCTTCGGATCAAGCGGCCAGATGGTGAAATCGGCAAGCGCCATGCGGTGCGGCGCCCTCTCCATCGATTTCAGTCCATCTTCGAGTTCAAGCAGCGTTCCGAAGGAGAGCTCAAGACAGTGCTCGTCGGGATGATAGATCGAGCCGATGGGGAAGTCCTTGAAAGGGGTCCGCGTCTCTTCGATGTGGTTGCCGAGAATGTAAGAGACCGGCTTGCCTTCAAGGAAGGCAATGAGACGCTCTGTGCTTGCCTTGTAAGACGCGAAGTCGGGAATGTAGAGCCGGCCCGGATAGAGGTTGTCGCCGGTGAGCACAATGCCTGTGCGACGGTCGTAGAGCGCAATCGCGTATTTGTCGTGGCCCGGGATCGGAACGATGTCGAGGACGCGGTCGCCGAGGTCGATTTTGCCGATGGCGGTGGGCCACGGAGCGATCGTGAAGGTTGAGGATGCGGCGGCGACCGTGGGCGCGCCATACTCGATGGGCATAGAGGGGTCGTTGAGCGCCTGAAGAGCCGCGTCCCCCCAGGTGTGGTCCTCGTGCGAATGGGAATGGGTCACGACGAGGGAAATACTCGTCCGGTGGTTGCGCTCGAGCCAGTTGTGCACCGTGCGCTGCAGAGTGGGCGCGAGGTTGCCGTTGCGTGAACCTGTATCCCACAACAGTCCGCGCTCCTTGCCGAAGAAGAGATAGAGGAACGGCATCTCGGCGTCTGTGCAGCCTGACTGGCGCAGGATATAAAGGTCGGCGTTGTACTCGTGCACCTGCCACTCGGGCATTTCCATGCACTTCGGTCCGCCCGTGTTCCACTTCTGCGGCAGGCTCCCCGGTTCCAGATCACCGCCGTTCGGCTCCGGAAACTGCGCGCGCCCGAGCGGAGCGATGAGAATCAACAAGAGCGGGAGCAAGAGAGTTCGCTTCATCATACGATCCGTTCTTCTTTCTCTGGCGGAGTGAAGAGAGAACAACGCCGCTCTCCCTTTGGCTGCTGAAGCGACTTTCCTGACCAACTTCAGCGGTCGTGGTTGAGCGGCATTCATTGAGGAGGCCTATGCGATCAGATCGTGAATCACGTTGCCATAGAGGTCGGTGAGCCGGTAATCGCGACCGCTGTAGTGGTAGGTGAGCTTGGTGTGGTCGATGCCGAGTTGATAAAGAATTGTCGCGTGAATATCGTGCACGTGCACCGGATTCTCAATTGCCTTCCAGCCGAAATCGTCGGTAGCTCCGTAGTTAAAGCCGCGCTTGAACCCGCCGCCGGCGATCCACATGGTAAAACCGTGCGGGTTATGGTCGCGGCCGTTATGGGTCTGTCCACCCATGAAACCGCTGCCGACTTCGACGACGGGCGTGCGGCCGAACTCCGAACCGGCAACGATGATGGTCTCGTCAAACAGTCCGCGCGCTTTCAGATCCTTGATGAGCGCGGCGAATGGCTGATCGGAATCGTGTCCCGTCTTGCGATGCATCTCGATGTCGAAGTGGTGGTCCCATGGATCGCCCTTGGCATAATAGACCTGCACCATGCGCACGCCGCGCTCAATGAGCCGCGCAGCAGTGAGGCAACCGCGTGCCGTGCTGCCTTCACCATACATCTTCAGTACCGCCGCCGACTCCTTGCGCACATCGAAGACATCGGGAGCCTCGGTCTGCATCCGGAATGCCGTCTCCATCGCGCCAATGGTCGCCTCGAGCTGCGGATCCTTTGGTGCCGCGGTCGCCGCGCCCATGTTGAGCTGATCGAGCTGCTTCACCAGGTCCAACTCCTTTTTCTGCTGGCCGAGATCGAAGCGATCGTTATGAATGTTCGCGATCAGTTTCTGCGGATCGAAGTCCCCTTCCGAGACTCTGTCGGAAACATAGGTGCCTTGGAAGACCGGCGAAAGAAACGCCGACGACCAAAGTGGCGGCCCGACTGTGGTGGGCACATCGGGACACAGAACGACGAAGCCGGGAAGATTCTTGTTTTCCGTGCCCAGCCCGTAGGTGAGCCACGAACCCATCGACGGCCTGCCGGAAAAATTCGCGCCGGTATTCATCATCTCCAGCGCGGGCTCGTGATTGGGAATTTCGGTATAGACCGAGCGAACGAAACACATGTCATCCACGCATTCGGCGAGATGGGGAAAGATTTCGCTCACTTCCATGCCGCTCTGCCCATACTTCTTGAAGGTGAAAGGCGACTTCATCAGGTTGCCGGTTTTGCGCTCATGGGCCAGCGCGCCGCCAGGCATAGGTTGGCCGTTATATTTCTCGAGAGCCGGTTTGTAGTCGAAGCTATCGATCTGCGACAGGCCGCCATTCATGAAGAGGAAGATGACGTGCTTGGCCTTCGGCTTGTCTGTAATCATCCATGATGCGCGATCCGGCGACGACTCCGCGCGCGCCAAGGATCCGCCGACAAGGCTGGCCAAGCTCAGATAGCCAAAACCGCAGCCCATCTTCTTCAGCGCGTCGCGACGCGTCATTGGACGGCTTGCCGGCATATGAACCATGATCGTTTCTCCTCTGCGGGGTGTTTGCGTGCCCGCGGTTCCGTTCAATTCACGAATTGAAATTCGTTGGAGCTTATCAGCACGCGCGCATACTCATGCCACGCGGTAATCGGCTCACCGTTGACCGTATAGCCCGGCTTGTCAGGCGTTGTCGACAGAAACTTGAGGCCTAACTGTAGTTCGTCTGCGGTTGGCGTGCGTTGAAAGAGATACTCGTAGGCCTTCTTGATGCGAACTTCGTCGGTCGATTCATCGTGTACCCGGTCGGCCAGAACGCCCGCCTGCTCGTAGACGAACGGATTGTTCATGAAGTAGAGCTGCTGCAGCGGCACATTGCTCGAGAAGCGCTGCTCCGACGTAAAGCTCGGGTTAGGAAAATCGAAGACCATCAGGTAATTGTTGAGCCGATAGCGGCTCACTTTGCAAAAAACAGTGCGGCGCAGATTGGTGGGCGCGAAATCTTCTGATGGGCCCGATGTGTCCTTCAGATTCAGGTCGCCGGCGACGAACAGCATGCTGTCGCGCAATTCTTCGGCATCGAGACGCTGCCGGTTGAAGTGCGAGTAGAGCCGATTGGCGCCATCCTTATCATGCGCTTCAGGGGATTCGTCCGTGCTGGTCTGATACGCGGCTGAGAGCAGGATTTCGCGTTGCAACCATTTGATCGAATGTCCGTGACTCACGAATTCTGACGCCAGGTATTCGAGCAGCTCGGGATTGGAAGGCTTGTCGCCCATCACGCCGAAGTTGTCGGGCGTATTGACGATGCCGGTCCCGAAATGCCACTTCCAGATGCGATTCACGATGACCCGTGTCGCGATGGGGTGGTTGGCAATGTCTTCGGCAAACTGCAGCCGTCCGCTGCCCTGGGAATAGGGTTTCTCATCCGCCGGGCTCAGGACACTGAGAAATCCACGCTGCACGACAGGACCAAGGGAGTGCGGATTGCCGCGGATATTCAGCTTCACGTCGACCGCTTCCGGTTTGTCGTCCATGCCGTTGACGTAGGGGTAAGGTGCGTCTTTCAGCTCGTCATCGAGAGCCTTAATCTGTTTCTGCTGCGCGGCGATGTATTCCTGAAAAGGCTGACCGAGCCTGCGGGTGAGCGACCAGCCGCTGAACGCGAGCACGCCCGGCCTGAATTTTTCTTCCAGATCGCCTGATTGCGAGACGAAAATTTCCTGGTAGAGCTTCGCTTCATTGGTCGGGAGGGCCTTCAGTTCAAGCTGGCAGCCGGGGCAGAATTCGTCGAAGGTATCGAACTTGCTCGGCTTCGTATCGATCAGCATGAAGCGCCGCGGCACATCGTTCTTGTCCTTGAGGACTTCGTTCTCCAGATCCACCTTCAACCCGGCGGCGCGCACGCGGAGAACGACTTTCTGAAACGCCTCGGCCAACACCTTTGCCTGTTCTTCGGAGCTGTCGGGTGAGGCTATCATCGCCTTCCAATCGTTCAGGTAAGGATAAGCATGCGCTTTGGGCAAATAGTCTACCCAGCGCTGCAGCACTTCCGGATCAAGACGCGCGCTCGATGAAACCTCGTCGACTGTCTTTTTGGGCTTCCCTAGCACGCTCCAGGCTGCGGTCAGATAATCCGTCGTCTGAATGGCCAGAGCATCAGCCAATTGCTTACTCAGGTTTGTCGTGTAGTCGCGCAGGTCGGCGCGCAGCGTTGCCCCCTCTTCGATTTTCTTGTCGTAGGAGGCTGCTGCCGCGGGCGTAACGACTGGATATTCCTTGTAAGTGGAGCTTGCGAAGATGCTGACGACCTTATAGTAGTCTCTTTGCGCAATGGGATCGTACTTATGGTTGTGGCAGCGTGCGCAGGCCACGGTAAGTCCCAGCAGTCCGCGAGTGACTGCATCGACGCGCTCATTGCGCTCATCGGCGCGGCCTTGGATCGGCTCCGCCTGGTCCCACACCCAGGGACCTGCGCCGAGGTAGGTCGTCGCGATCAGATTGTCGTCGCGTTCGGCGGAAGTCTTGAAGGGCAAACGATCGCCCGCCAGCTGCATGGTGAGAAAGCGGTCGTAGGGTAGATCGTTGTTGAATGATCGGATGACCCAGTCGCGATAGCGATAGGCGCCGGAGAACGGCATATAACCGCGCTGCTTTGGATCGAGGCCGCGCACATCATCTTCGGAATAGCGAGCCACATCGAGCCAGTGGCGTCCCCAGCGTTCCCCATAACGCGGCGAGGCCAGCAACCGGTCGACAACTTTTTCCCAGGCATTCGATGATTTGTCGCGAACGAAGGCTTCCACTTCCTCTTCGGTCGGAGGCAGGCCGGTCATGTCGTAAGTTGTCCGTCGAATCAGGGTGCGCCGATCGGCTTGGGCAGCGGGGGTCAATCCGGCCTCATGAAGCCCAGCAAGAATGAAGTGGTCAATCGGCGTCTTGGCCCAATGGTCGAACCGTTTTTCTTCAATGGGGGGCGGCGTCACAGTCTTCAGCGGTTGAAACGACCAGAAATTGCGCTGCTTGTCCGTGATCGTCCCGGTCGAAGCTGTTGTTGAGGTGATCGCTGCCGAGGCGTTTGCGGGCCATTGCGCGCCGGCTTTCACCCAGGCCACCAGCGTCGCCACTTCATCGGGCTTGAGCTTGCCGCCCTTTGGCATCTTCAACGTGCCGGTCTGCTCGATGGCTTGAATAAGGCGACTTTTGTCGGGATCGCCCGGCACGACTTCTGCACCATGCGTGCCGCCCTTTTCGAATGCCGCCTTCGAGTCTAACCGCAGACCACCCGAGGCTTGATCGTTGTGGCAGTCGTAGCAACTGTTGGCCAGGATCGGCCGGACCTTGTTTTCAAAGAAGTCTGCATCGACTGCGACAGGCGCCGCGACTGCCGGAGCCCCTGCGGCTTCGGGTTTCATAGCGGTCGTTGCTGGTGTCGCCGCAGAAGGCACGGCCGGAGCGGCCTCGTCACCCCGTGCGCCCGCCTTGACCCATGCTTCCAAATCCGCGACGTCGACCGCTTCGAGCGGATGCTTCGGCGGCATTTTCAAGTCGCCGCTGCGACGAACTGCCTGAATCAACATGCTGGCGTCCGGATCGCCTGGAACGATGATCGCGCCATCGTCCCCGCCCTTGCGAATGGCCGCATAAGAGTCGAGCCGCAATCCCCCTTTTGCCGTTTCATCGTGGCAAGCAAGGCAGTTTTTTTGCAGGATATCGCTAACCCGCGTCGAGTAGAACTCTTTCGTTGCCGGGTCGGGGCCTGCGCCGGACGCGTCCACTCTTCCCCCGGCGGTCACAACCATGCTGACGACAATGGCCGCGACGCTTCCGACAATGAGATTCGGCTTCATCACAAGTTACCTTCCACCGCGACCGATTCGGATAGCTCTTCGCTGGAGCGCATCGAGGATGATCTGTGCGCCAGTTCTGTCACATACTCCTGGAGGTCCTGAAACTCCGCGCTCTTGCGTCGCACGGCAAGGGGGATGCGCGATGTGGGAATCTCCATGTCAAGCAGCACGCTTTTCCCTCCCGCGTTCCCATCGTGCTGACGGCCCAGCAGAATCAGGCGCGTGCCCAGCAGCAATGCCTCTTGCGTGTTGTGCGTGACAAAAATGACAGTGGGCCGCGATTCACTCCAGATGACATGCAGCTGATCCTGCAGGCTGGACCGCGTGGAGGGATCGAGGGCGCTGAAAGCTTCGTCCAGCAGCAGCACGGGCGGCTTCATCAGCAGGGCCTGCGCGATGGCGACGCGCTGCTGCATGCCGCCGGAAAGCTGATGCGGGTATTTGGACATATCCTGCGCGTGCAGCCCCATGCGTCCGAGATAGGTCTTTGCTTCGGCGCGCAGTGCACGTCGCTCGCGATAAAACGACGGTGTGAGCCGCGAGATGAAATGACCGCACGCATTCTCCGGACCGTAGAGCACGTTGCCCATCACGGTGCGGTCGGGAAAGAGCGAATACTTCTGCGGAACATAGCCGCAACGTGCGTCAATGCGGCGGACCGGCTTGCCATCGACCATCACCGATCCCGCCGTGGGAAACTCCTGGCCGAGGATCAAACGCAACAGCGTGCTCTTGCCGCACCCGGTTTCGCCGAGAATCACGACGAATTCTCCCGCAGCAATCTCGAGATTGATGTCCGAAAGGACTGTCTTCTTTGTGCCTCGTTCTGATGGATACTCGACCGCAACATCGCGCAGCGCGATCTCCGTGCGGCGCTCGTCGCGCACGGTGACCGGAAGCGGTTCGAGTTTCAGAGCGGCTGATACCACGGGTGCAATCTCCGGTTGGTGAAGCGCAGCAGCGAGTCCAGAACAAATAACAGCAGCGCTACCCAAAGCAGATAGGGAAGAATGACGTCCATGCCCATGTGGCGGCGCATGATGGCAATTCGATATGCCAGCCCGTCGGTCGAGGCGATCATTTCTCCGGCGAAGAGAAACAGTGCGAGCGGTTTCAGGCTCAGGCGCACGCTGTTGATGATCTGGGGAAGAATCTGCTTGAGAACGACGCGATAAGCGACATCAAAATTGGATGACTTCAGCGTGAATGCCTTGACGATCTGCTCGCGGGGCACGCTTCGCGCGATGTTACAGGTGTCGAGAATCAGGGTGGGAGCGACACCGATCACCATCAGCATGATTTTCGACCACTCTTCGATGCCGAATGCTATGAAGAGAATCGGAAGCAGGGAGAGAGCCACGATCTTGTCAAAGAACAGGACGAAGCGCTGAAACATCGCACCAAAATAGGGGAAGACGGCCATGTGGAGTCCAAGCAGGATTGCCGGAATCAGGAGCAGGAGCGCGATCACGAATCGGCGCGCGCTGGCCATCGTGTCCTTCCACAACATGCTGTGCCGTACTCGCTGCAGCAGCGATGCACCGGGATCGAGGGGATCATCCTCTTCGGCCGGCTCCAGGACGGATGCTTTCACTCCAGCGATCAGCTGCTGCGCCGAGGGAACGACGCGATCGTCTGGATTCTCCTTGTGCCGAGCAATGGAGAGTTGAGCGTAGAGCGCGATGCCCACGAGAAACAGGATCCAGCTCAGCGACTGCGTCCACAACCGCGACGGCCGCACTTGAATGCCGGCCAAATCGGTGGGATGGAAGCGCGTCTGCATCGCTACAGTTTCCCCTGCGCCGCCTGTTGCATGTAGGTCGCGTCCATGCGCAGGCGCACGCGATCTTTCTTTCCTTGAATACTGCCGTCGGGATAGAGGATGGCTACATCATCCACGGAATGGATGTCTTGTCCCAGCAGTGCATGCCGGAAACAGAACTGCCGCACAAGTTCCATCTTTTGTTTCAAGCCGGCGTTGGTGGCAAATTGCTCTGCCGATTGCGGAGAGGCGAACAAATACGTGGTTCGCAGCTGCTCCTTATAGGAGGCGACGGTATCATCGGACGCGGCTGCACTGCCGCTGAGCGCTCCCGCCGCCGCCGGACCGCTGCCTGTCATTTGCGCCATGGTCTCGTACCATGCACCGGTCACGGCTTTTGCAAAGCGCACGCCCGATCCGTCGGGGCGGTTGAGAACCTCGCTGCGGACTACAAGTAGATCAAGAATTTCGCCCGGAATGCGCGATGAGTCGAAGAGCTCCTTCACGCCTGCATCCTGCGCGAGGATCTCCGCGACCAGCGGCTTCCATGTCACGGCAACCTGGTTCTTTTTGTCTCCCAGAAATGCGCCCACGATATCGGAGTCGCTGGTATTGAGTAGCTTGAGATGCCCCAATTCGCTGTTCAGGCCATTCATATCCATGGCCCGTTCCAGCAGATACTCCGAAACCGTTTTCTGCACCAGCAGAATCGGCCGGCCTGGAAGCTGCGCCAAGGTGAGATTGTTGCGCGCCAGGACAGCATCGTTCCCGTTCGAGTAGTCGCCAATGATAACCGCTGTGGAGTCGACGCCTGCGGCCGCAGGCATATCGAGCGCCTCCATGTTGGTCATCGTGCAGGCATCGATATTTTTTGCAACAAACGCCTCGAGCGACGCGGCGTAATCGAATCGCTGGACCTTGATCGTGACGCCATACTTATCTGCCCAGCGCTTGAGAATTCCGGAACGGGCCATGTAGAAGTATGGATTCCAGCCCGCATAGACCGACCATCCGACCGTGAACGTGGGAGGCGCAGCACTGGCCGCAGGCGCAAACGAGGCCAGCAGCAGCGTCAAAACGACTGGAATGCGGCGAATGCGGGACCACACCTCTGAAAGAATTCGGGACAAATCCTTCCACCCTTGTCGCACTGTTTCGAAACGACGACTCCGATTCTGTTGCGCCTTGGCCGACACGACCGGCAGGGAAAGACAGCCCGGCGCAAGATTGAATGCGGATGCAGTATTTCGAAATATACCGTAGTGCGTTGAATTAAGCTTGATTGCTGCCTGCACGAGAGAGACGGCAGGGGCCTATCTATGAACTTTAACCCACGTCAACAGAGGGGAACAATTCCCATACAAGTTATTTATACGGGCCATAAGGCATCTCGATTCTATGCGCCTAAATATGGCGATTCTATTGATTTGGGCGGTATCCGCGACTCATCGAACGAGGCGAGGCTCTCTAAGGAGCGGGCACGGGCAGCCGCCAGACCTTGCCGCCCATCAGGCTCGTGAGCCAAATCGAGCCATGCCCGTAGCGAATGCTGTCGCCCCCGGCGCCATGCCATTGTCCGGTGACTGCGTTGGTTGCAGGATCGATGCGGGTGATCGGGTATTCGAAGACCGTCGCCCAGACGGAACCGCCGCCAAAGGCAATCTCGCCGCCGAGGCCGGGGATGCCAGCTGCAATTACAGCAGTCCGCTTCCCCGTGGTCGCGTCGACGCGCGCGATGGTGCCGTCTCCCTGGTTGAGCACCCACACGGCGCCGGCTCCTGCCGTAAGAAAGCGCGGCAGAGGCCCGACCGGTGTTTCGCTGACCACGGTGTTGGTCGCAGGGTTCACGCGCACCAGGGTTCCGCCGGAATTCGAGCTGACCCAGATGGAGTCGTTAGCGAAGATTGGATTGAACGATCCGGCCGGGATGCGAATGTGTGCAATGACCCTGTTGGTCTCCGGATCGATGCGTGCCAGATCGCTCTCTTTCGAAGTCACGATCCACACGCTGCCGGCGCCAGTCATGATGCCCCCTTCGGAGTCGGCGGGACCTGCAGCCACGGTCGCTTGAGCGGCGCCTGTCACGGGATCTACGCGGACCACAGTGTGGTCGCCGCAACTCGGGATCCATAAGCTGCCAAAGCCCAGAGCCAGCCCGGCGCAGGGTTTCGCGACGGTGACGATGACGCCTGGTTGATTGGTCCCGGCATCGAGGCGCACCACGTGGTTCGCGCTTGAGCTGGTGACCCATACGGCGCCGTCCGTCACCGCCATCCAGTCCGGATGGCCTTGCACAGGGAAGGTCGCGACCGGAACCAGTTCGGCGATGTTGTGCTGCACGCCGGCGCTCTGTACGCCAGTCTTTTTGGGAAACTTCGCGTCTTGGGCACGCGCTTGCAGCTGCATCCCAATGGTTGCGTACACTCCGCAGAGAAGCAGTACGACCAATCTCCGACTCATTCGCGTCTTCCTTTCGTGGAATTGCATTTCGCTACGAACCTGCGGGCGTGGTCCGCGGAATTCGCATCGCTGGGTAGGCTTCCTGTCCGCCGCCGCTGGTGGCGATGTCGAGGAATGCCTGGGCTGCATGCGTTAACATGCGGTCTTTGCGAAAGATCAGGGCCAGTTCGCGGTGTAGGCGCATCCCTTCGACCTTCACGATTTTCAAAAGGCCGCCATGCACGTCATCGAGCACGTTGGCACGCGGCAGGAAACCCATGCCGAGTTCGGCGCAAATGAGGCGCTTGAGCAGTTCGCTCGAATCGAGTTCCATGGCGATGCGCGGATGCGCGTCAAAGCTGTCGAAGAAGTTGTTGATTAGAGTGCGCTGCCTGCCTTGTTTGAGGAGTAGAAGCGGAAATTGGAGCATCTCATCGAGTTTGATCGCTGTGCGCGTGGCCAAAGGATGCGTGGGCGCGACGGCCAGCACAATCTCGTCGCGATGAATTACCTGCACCACGAGCCGCGTATCTTTCACCGGCATCGAAACCACCGCGAAGTCGACCTCGCGGTTCATGACCGCCTCGAGCGAGCGCAGGTGCTCGGCTCGCACAATGCTGAGGTTCACGCGCGTGTAGTGCTTCTTGTATTGCGCAAAGACGGGGGGCAGGATGTAAAGACTGGTGGCCTCGCTGGCGCTTACCGAGACTTCTCCGCGGGCCGAGCGATAGAGCTCGTTGACTGCGACAAAGATGTGGCTTTGGCATTGCAGGCAATGTTCGGCGAATGGCTCAAAGAGGCGTCCAGCTGCGGTGAACGTCACTTTGCCGCCGTCGCGATGGAAGAGCCGCGCACCGGTCTCTTTCTCGAGCGAACGAATCTGCGCGGAGATGGCCGGTTGGGTGACGCCGAGCTTTTCCGCGGCGCGCGAGAAGCTCTTGAGTCGACAGACTTGAAGAAATGTTCGCAATTGTTCGAAGTCCATAGCGCATATCCCGTCGTTGCTGCGCCTCGCGCGGCCAGGTGCCGCGTACCTGCGAAGCGGTTCGAGAGTTCATTTCCCCACTGGATGCGGGGTGTTCAGGATATGCGACTTCAGCATACCCGGCCTCACTCTTGAAAAATTATTCGAATACTGCGTAGAAAAGACTTTTGCCCTGCGCAAAAACTGTAGGCCCTGGGACCGGTTGAATGGCACAATGGCCTTATTGATGTCATCGATCACCGGAGCGTGGATGCGTCGCCGTTTGTTCGTGCTGCTGTTTGCCTTTGTCTGTTTCTGCAGCTTCCGTGCGCTTTCAGAAGAAAAGCCCGCGAAAAAGACTGTCTACGACTTCTCGCTGGTCGATATGGACGGCAAAGTTGTTCCTTTGTCGAATTACAAGGGGAAGCTGATTCTGATCGTCAACCTCGCTAGTCAGTCCGTGTACAACAGTCAGATCGCGGCGTTGAGCGAGCTGGAAAAAACATACAGCCCGCAAGGTCTCGTCGTGCTTGGTATTCCGTCGGCCGATTTCGGGGGCGAGGAATTGAAAGATGCGGCGGCGGTTCGCAAATACTATTCCGATGTGGCGCACGTCGGGTTTCCTGTTTTTGCAAGCGCGACGCTCACCGGAGTTCACGCCATTCCTCTTTACCAATTCCTTTGCGATCCCAAGCAAAGCGTGCCGGGCGGCGATATCCATTGGAACTTCACCAAGTTTCTGATCGATCGTGAGGGGAAGCCCCTGGCTCGTTACGAAGTGGCCGTCGATCCTGCTGATATTGACTTTCACGTCACCATCGAATCGGCGCTGGCGGGCAAACTCAAACCGCAGAAATCCGGTAAGGGAGAAAAAGATGGTGCGTCCGATGACGATGATGACGACGGCGATTGACGCTCGGTCCACCAGAAATCGTCTGGCCAAAACATCTCCTATCCTTTCTGCGTAAGAAATCGCCGCCAACCTCCGAGTTGCGTAATCTCACGCGATCCTTCAATGCCCGCGGGTTCGCACAGGAACCCCTTGACCTGCGAGCCGTCGGCTAGCCGAATGGTTCCCAGCGTAAGCGGCGGCGGAATCGCGTTGAGAAAACTTCCCACGGTGTGCTCGGGCATGGCCCACACTTCGACTTCAATTCCCGTGCCCCCGAATCCGGGCGTATAGACCAGACCGGGCTTGGGTGGCATGGTATTCGCCAGCGCATAAAAGCGGTAATCGCCGTGGGTCCGCGTCGAGGCCACAAGACGCGCCTTGCGTTCCGTCAATTGCCAGTTCAGTGGCTGCCCCGTCAGATGTGCACCGACGACGGCCATGAGAACGCATCCAGGAGGAGCCGCAGCCGAGGCGAATGCAGGTGTTGCTGCAAGTTGCCGCGTCGAGCCCCCGAGTGTCGTCGCAAGAGCGCGATGCAGTCGGTTGGCAACGCGCAAGAGGCCGTCGTCGGTGAATGCCCTGCCGATGAGCGAAACGCCGAAAGGCAAATCGTTAGCCTTCACCCCGGCAGGCACCGCGACTGCTGCGAGGTCCATCAGGTTTACGAAGTTGGTATAGTAGCCAAGATTTGAATTCAGTTCGATGGGATCAGAGAGCACCTGGGCGATGGTGTAGTGCGTGGGGGCGGTCGGCAGCAGCAGGAAATCCAGCTTCTCCCACACTGTCTCGGTTTCGCGTCGCAACGCTTCCAACGCGTAGGCCGCTTCAAACGCCTGTACGGCGCTGTACTTCGCCCCGCCGCGAATGATGGATCCCACTATGGGATCGACGCCTTCAGGATCGCCGGCTAGAAAAGCGTCGATGGCTGCCAGCCTTTCGGCGACCCATGGGCCCTTATAGAGGAGGGCGGCCGCTTTGCGGAACGGCTCGTAGTCAAAGGAAACCGGAACGCCGCCTAACATGGTCAAGTTGTCGACGGCCGCCGCATAGAGCGCCGCAGCAGCTTGGTCGCCGAAGAACTCCAGTTTCTGCGGAACGCCGAAACGAAACTCTTTGGTCGCGCTCCACGGCGAAGCATCATTACCCGGAGCAGGTGCCCGTGAGTAGGGATCGGCCGCATCGAAGCCCCGCGCCAGCGCGAAAACCTTTGCAGCATCTGCGCAAGTTTCGGCAAAGATCGAAACGCAGTCGAGGGTTCGGCACGCGGGCAAGAGACCATCGGTGCTGAGCCAGCCGCGCGTGGGCTTGAGTCCGACAAGTTGGTTGAACGCCGCGGGAACGCGCCCCGAGCCGGCAGTATCGGAGCCCAGCGCGAAGCTCACCCATCCGCGTGCAACCGCGACCGCCGATCCCGAACTAGATCCGCCAGAAATATAGTCCGCGTTGAAAACGCTGGAGCAGATGCCGTAGGGTGTGCGCGTGCCGACCAGTCCGGTCGCGAACTGGTCCATATTCGTCTTGCCGATCAGGATTGCCCCGGCGTCCAGCAATTTTTGCACGACCGTCGCTGTGTGGGTGGGAATTCGCCCGTAGGCCGAACACGCTGCCGTGGTTGGCAGACCTTCGACGTCGAAGTTGTCCTTCACCGCGAACGGGATTCCGAAGAGCGGCAGCGCACGCGTTTTCGGATCAGTCTCCAGTGCCTTGGCGCGGGAGAGATTGTTTTCGCGTGGAACGAGCGTGATCCAGGCAGGCCGCTCGCCCGCTTCCGCAATCTCATCGTAGATGCGCGCCACCGCAACGCGGGGCGACAGCGATTCATCCTGATACGCGTTGGCAAGCGTGGCGATATCCATTCCTACTCCAACGTCCTTTTTATCCGGCGCACAGAATTGCGATTTGCTGACCGGCTTCGACTAACTGTCCGGCCTTGCACAGTACCTCACGAACAACTCCGGCGATAGGGGCCGCGACCTCAAGCTCGATCTTCATCGCGTCGAGCACCACGAGCCTCTGCCCGTGCGTGACTGGCTGACCGGCCTCGACAGCAACCTTAAACACGCTCGCAGCCATGGGGGCGAGCACCGCTTCGCAACCTTCGGGGACTGCCCGTTCGCTCACCTCCGTCTCCGGCATCTCGGGCAGCGTCGCAGCGCTGTCCAGTTGTCCATTCAGACGCCAGCGTTCGCGCTCCTCCTGAAATGCCCGCGTCTGCGTCTCTTTGAATACCGCGATGCCGGGACGGATCGAGTTGAGAAATTCCTCATAGGCCGCCAGATTGAACTCGGTCTGCTCGATGCGGGGATTGAAAGCGCCATGGAGGATGGCTCGACGGAGCTCCTGAAGTTCTTCCGTCGACACTGGGTAAAAACGAATCTGGTCAAAGAAGCGCAACGACCATGGCAGCCCTTCGACAAAGGTCGGAGTCACGCGGTGCGTGTTCCACACCTGCACTGTGCGGCCGACAAGCTGATAGCCGCCGGGGCCTTCCATTCCATAGACGCACATGTAGGCGCCGCCAATGCCCACTGCGTTTTCCGGCGTCCAGGTACGCGCGGGATTGTACTTGGTGGTGACGAGGCGATGCCGCGGGTCGAGCGGAGTGGCCACGGGTGCACCGAGATACACATCGCCGAGACCCAGTACCAGATAACTCGCGTCATGGACAATCCGATGGACCTCATCGACATTGTTGAGGCCGTTGATGCGACGGATGAATTCGATATTGTCTGGACACCAGGGCGCGTCAGGACGAACCGATTGCACGTACTTAGCCTGCGCCAGCTGGGTCGCGGGGTCGTTCCACGAGAGAGGCAGATAGACGGTGCGTGATGGCACTGCAATCTCGGGGCGTTGGGGAATTTCTGCATCGAACGTTTCGAGTGCGTTGAGAAGTTCTTCGCGTCGCAAGCGACGATTGTCATAGTGAATCTGCAGGCTGCGTACGCCGGGCGTAATGTCGATGATTCCGGACAATGCGGCCGCGCGCAGCTTGCCTTCCAGCAGATGGACGCGAAAGCGTAATCCGAGATCGAGGACGCGCGGCCCAAACTCGACTAGCAAATATTTGTCGCCGTCGGCGCGGTAGACCGTCGCAGGCTGGCGTTGTTCATGGACGCGCAGGATTGCGGGCTCTTCCGCCTTAGTCGTCGGCAGATTCGGCAGCGGCGTATTCAGCGTCGCGATCGCACGCTCCACTGCTACTTCAATCGCTTCAGCCTGCGGGAGCGTGATGCGCCGGAATTGAACCGAATCACCGGATTTGAGCTGACCAAGCTTCCAGCGTTCTGCTTCCGCCACAACGGCTGGGCAAACAAATCCACCCAGGCTCGGGCCATCGGGGCCCAGCAGAATCGGCATGTCGCCGGTGAAGTCGATGGAGCCGATGGCATACGCATTGTCGTGGATGTTTGATGGATGCAGGCCCGCCTCGCCTCCATCTTTGCGCGCCCACGCGGGACGGGGTCCGACAAGCCGCACACCGGTCCGGTCGGAGTGATAGTGCACGCGCCATACCGTGGCGAAGAGCATCTCGATGTCTGCGGGCGTGAAGAACTCGGGCTCACCGTGCGGCCCATAGAGCACGCCGATCTCCCACTGTTTCGCATAAGTCGGCGGCACCATTGCACCCAGCTTCGCGGGCGCGCTGTGTCCATCTGCCAGATCATGCAGGTGTACGACATCTCCCGCGCGCAGCGCGCGACCAGCGTGGCCGCCAAAGCCGCCGAGCATGAAAGTTCCGCGGCTGCCCAGAAAACGCG
Organism: uncultured Acidobacteriaceae bacterium; assembly: GCA_963798035.1. Lineage (GTDB taxonomy): Bacteria > Acidobacteriota > Terriglobia > Terriglobales > Acidobacteriaceae > Telmatobacter. The sequence goes on from CAWCRW010000006.1 coordinate 195,812, forward strand.
GCACATCAATGCCGCCGGCGATGGCGAGATAAGCGCGCATGCCGCCGCTCTTTGCCGCGCCCAAACGCAAGGTGCTGCCCGCAGGTACGGTAATGGGCTCCCAACGCGGCACGATTTCGCCGTTTAGGGTCGCGCCCATGTCCGCTCCCGTCAAGGCTGCGGTCGATTCCGCATCGAAGCGCAGGCGTGCGCCCATCGTCGTCATCTCAAGGGCCGCCGCGCTGTCGGTGTTTCCGACCAATCGATTGGCGATGCGAAACGCAAGCGCATCCATTGGCCCTGATGGTGGCACGCCCACGTGCCAGTAACCAAGCCTGCCGGGATAATCCTGAATCGTGGTCTGCGTTCCGCCATCGAGCACTTCGAAAGCTCGCCGCGATGCGGCGAAACTGGCTAGAAACGAAGTGGTCATTGCGCCCGCGGCGAAAGCCTCGCACGCTGCCACCGCACGCAGATAGCGAAGATTGGTCTCCGTTCCGTAAAGCGCGGTTTGATCGAGAGCCTTTTGCAAACGCGAGACTGCGTCGGGGCGGTCTGTTCCGGTGACAATGATCTTCGCGATCATCGGGTCGTAAAAAGGCGTGATCTCGGTGCCATTCTCCACCCATGTCTCGACACGCGCTGCGCCCCTCAGCGGAAATTGCACCTGGGTCAGTTTGCCCGGTGCCGGTAGGAAGTTTTTGGAAGGATCTTCCGCATAGATGCGCGCTTCGATCGACCACCCCGTCGGCTCGACGCGCAATGTGTCGAGAGGAGGCAATTCCCCGGCTGCTTCACGGACCATCCACTCCACCAAGTCGAGCCCCGTGACCTGCTCCGTGACGCCGTGCTCCACCTGCAGGCGCGTATTGACTTCGAGAAAGTAGTACGCACCGGTTCCCACGTCCCAAAGGAATTCAACTGTGCCGGCAGACGCGTATTGCACTGCTTTCCCGAGCAGAACTGCAGAGTCGTGCATCGCGTTGGCGATGGGCGCATCCAGGCCCGGCACGGGTGTTTCTTCGATCACCTTCTGGTGACGTCGCTGCGCCGAACAATCGCGCAATCCCAGAGACAATACGCCGCCTTTGCCGTCTCCGAAGATCTGCGCCTCCACGTGTTTCGCGCGCTCCACGAACTTTTCGAGATAGACTGCGCCGTCGCGAAAACTGTTTTGACTCAGGCGGACGACTTGTTCGTAGGCATCCCTGAGTTCCGCTGCGGTCCGGCACACGCGCATGCCGATGCCTCCGCCTCCCGCCGAACTCTTGAGAATCACGGGGTACCCAAGCGACGCGGCAAGCTCCAGCGCTTCTTCGCGATCCGCTAAAACGCCGGTTCCTGGCAGCAGCGGAACTCCGCACTGCTGTGCGATGGCGCGCGCTGTATGCTTCAGCGAAAAGACTTCCATCTGCTCGACGCGCGGGCCGATGAAGACGATGCCGTGTTGCCTGCATTCCTTCGCAAAGTTTACGTTCTCACTTAGAAAGCCGTAACCGGGATGAACCGCTTGCGCACCTGTCTGTTGCGCTGCGGCCAGCACTCGATCAACCGCGAGGTAGCTTTCGCTGGCAGCCGAAGAGCCGAGAAAAACTGCCTCATCCGCGTCGAGCACGTGCCGCGCCTCGCGATCGGCCTCGGAATATACGGCGACCGAAGCGATTCCCATTTTCTTGAGCGTGCGTAAAATGCGACACGCGATCACCCCACGATTGGCCACCAGGACCTTACTGAACATTCGGGTCCCATATCAAAATCTGCACCGGCGTGGGGTTATATCCATTACATGGGTTATTGAGTTGCGGACAATTGCTGATCAACATGAGCACATCCATCTCCGCGCGCATCTCAACATATTTGCCTGCTTCTGAGACGCCGTCCTCGAACGTAAGGCCGCCGGCAGGAGTGACGGGCACATTCATGAAAAAGTTAATATTGCTGGTGATGTCTCGCTTCTCCATCCCGTGCTTCCAGTGCTGCAGCGCTTTCAGGAAGCTTTGCCGACAGGCGTGCATATACCGTTTTTCGATTGCATAGCGGACCATGTTGCTTTCGGTCGCACAGGCTCCGCCTAGAGTGTCGTGCCGTCCGCAGGTATCGGCGGTGATGGTGAGCAGCACGTTACCCTCTGTCGACATGAGCCGCGTCCCAGTGGTGAGATAGACGCTCAATTGCTCGCGAATCGTGTCCTGCGCGCTGTAGCGATCGGAATAATCGTGCGCGTTATAAAAGAGGGTATCGACAGCCTGGTTGCCCTCAAGATCGACGATGCGCACGGTTTGTCCGCGGCGAATTTCATGCAGAAACGGGTCGCCGGCTTCGACCACGAAGCTGAAGAGCGCCGTCTCAGGAAGTAACGGGCTGACCTGAAGATTGAGCGTTGCCACGTTCTGTTTCCCCTAGAGAAAATAAAACTCAGTCAACAAGAATCCGCGCGAGTTCTCGCGACAATGCATCCTGCAAAAGTCGTCGGGCCTGGGTGCGGGAACCTTTACGATGCTAAGTTCCACCGGCTTGGGCGCGTAGACCGTGCCCGGATCGAGCGGGTGCGGGCATGTATTCAGCAAGACCAGCACATTCATCTCCGCGCGCAACTCCACAAAATCGCCGGGCTTCGAGTTGTGCGCGACAAACTCTAGATGGCCTTCGGGGTCTGCCGTCACTTTGCTGAAGAAATTCACCGTCGCGTGCAGATCGCGCGAGCTCAGTCCATACTTTCCCAGTTCGATGACCAGACCATCGCGCGCATTTTGGTGCCAATCGTTTCGCGCCTGCTGATAAGTCTTTCGGCCGTACTTCTTCTCCACCAAAGCCGCGTTGGAAATACCCGCGAGAGGGTCATGCCAACCGACAGTATCCTCAACGATCGAACATAGAATCCGCCCCATGTCGGAATAGAGGACGTGGCCTTTGGTGAGCCGAGCCGTGTGCTGCGCCTTCAATGTATCCGGCAGATTGAATCGCTCCGACGGCATTTCGAAATTCAGAAAGTAAGCTGCGACATTGGCGCCGCCATCCACATCGGTAATGCGCAGCGCCGTACCCCGCTTGAGTACGTGCGACCAGGTCGCGCCTCCTGAAATCAACTCATTGCCCAGTACGCTCAACTCCATCGACACTTCTCCCCCGACAGGCTCGTCTCCCGTGAGAGAAATCTACGGCTGCTGCATGTAGGCGGTCTTGGGAAACGCTGTGGAGCGGGCCGCGCAAGACTGCAGAAGCTAAGAATTCGCTGGAAGGCGGCATGTCCAGCGCCTGAAGGAAAAACACCGGCGCCTGCATGGATGCCTTGGATACAAAACCATCCTTCGATTCAAGAAGGGCGTTTCAGAGATAGCTGGGAGTTGGAACCGGAGGGGGCCCGCAGCACACATCCATGTGATTAATGCGCAATTGCACCTTGATCGAGGTTTTCCGATGTGTACGCCGCGTAGTCACTTGGCCAGAGGCTAACACGGATATTCGTCGCGTGCCAGAAAAATCTGGCTCGCGCGAAGAACAGGCTGACACACACCCTGCTGGACGCGATCGATCGCGCCGAAGCGGTGCACCGGCTCAGCGGAACTACTTCTTTTCTGCGCCTCGATCCTCAGCGTCGGCCGAGAATGGTTCCGGGCTGATGCGGCCTCGATGGCAAGTGCCGCAACTGACCGGCAGACCCAGGCCCTCAATTTTGGCGATGTAATTCGAGTTAATGTCTTCGACCATGGCATACATCACACGGGCTGCCGCCTTCTCCGGCTTCGAGTCGTTGGCATAGTCGAACTGTGGCTTTCCATTTGGACCAAGCTTCTGGGGGTCGCGCACATGGCAGGTTTCACATTCAACCCCCAGCTCACTCTCCCACTGATGCATGATCCCGCGGACTTGCGCACCGGTCAGGTTTTTGGGGAGAACCTTCAGATTGGTGGGAGTCGGATATACGCGGGCCGGCGGCGCATTTCCGCTGCCCTCCTGCCCGGATTGAGCGTTCGACAGCGGAGCAAAGAATACCGCGGCGATGGCGATCGACGCGGCCAAAGACACAAAGACGGAAGAAGGCTTCAAGGCGATGAGGTCTCCTGTTGGGATGGAAGAAATGGTCGAGCTATGGAAGGGGATTGTAAACGACCGTCGCGCCTTGCTTCGAAATCGCTGTTCTGGGTGGGCGCCGATCGTGTCATTGGGCGGCGGGACAACTTAGCCATGGTGCCCGGCATCCATCCCCAAGGAACTCGAAAACCCATACTCCGCGTCGAGATCCGCTGTTGGAGGGCATTATGCACAATTTTCAGATGTTCGGTATCTCAGTTGTCTTGCTTGCCGCAGCGGCTCAAGTCGCGAGCGCACAGGAGATGAACCCCACCGCGACACCTCCTCCTTCGCCGTCCGCGCCGCAAGGTCCGTCGTCGTACCAGGACGGGGTGCCCGTTTACAAAATCCAAGTGGTTGCGCGTGACATTCCCGCGATCAATTACTTCCACCGTCAAGGTTCGACCAAGATCGGGTTTGAGGGAACTTCGTTGTTGCCGGCGGCCAAAGGCGATGGGAAGGTAGAAGCCGCGCCGGGGCGCACCAGCATCACCCTCCACCTCGAGGGGCTGTCTCCCGCGAACGGTTTCGGGCCGGAGTATCTCACCTATGTGCTCTGGGCAATTTCACCGGAGGGTCGCCCCGTCAATCTCGGTGAAGTGCTGCCAACGGGTTCAAAGGACAAGAATGAGATCACGGTGACGACCAACCTGCAGGCATTCGGGCTGATCATTACCGCCGAACCATACTTCGCCGTGACGGTTCCAAGCGATCTGGTAGTGATGCAGAACGTCGTGGTCGATAAAACCCAGGGCGTGATCGAGCAGGTGAATGCGCACTACACGCTGTTGCCGCGCGGGGCGTATGCGGAAACGGCTGGACGCCACTCCGTGCTGCATCCCATCACGCGCGATGAGCGCTCGCCGTTAGAACTGTACGAAGCCGAGAATGCGGTGCAGATCGCGGATGCCGCCGGCGCAGAGCAATACGCAAGCGACACAATGGCCACTGCGAAGACCGCACTGCAGAACGCGCAGGACCTGGACACCAAGAAAAGCAATCGTAAGGAGACCATTACATTCGCACGCGAGGCGGTGCAATCCGCGGAAGACGCGCGACTCATTACGATTCGCAAGATTAAGGCAGAAGATGATGCGGCGCAGTTGAAGGCTCGCCAGGATGCCGAACAGGCCGCGCAACAGGCGCAACTTGCGGCGCAGCAAGCCCAGGCGGCAGCGGACCAGCAGGCGGCACAGCGGGCACAAGCCGACGCAGCCGCTGCCGAGGCAGAGGCCCGCGCACAGAAGGCAAAAGCAGAGCAACAGGCTGCCGAGCAAGCTGCGCAGCAGGCGACGCAACAGTCGGAGGCGATGCGGGAACGGCTGAAGCAGCAATTGAACCAGGTGCTGCAGACCACGGAAACCGCTCGTGGCTTGATCGTGAATATGTCGGACGTGCTGTTCGATTTCAACAAATTCACGTTGAAACAGGATGCGCAAGTAAAGCTCGCTAAAGTATCGGGCATTCTTTTGGCCTATCCCAACCTCAAATTGCAGGTTGAGGGGTATACCGACAACATCGGGAGCGACGAATACAACCAGAAGCTTTCGGAGGAACGCGCGGGCGCGGTGCGGGACTTCCTTGTGGCGCAGAGCGTGCCGGACATGAATATCACTGCGCAAGGGTACGGAAAGACAAATCCGATCGCAGATAACTCCACGAATTCCGGGCGGGCGCAGAATCGTCGGGTACAGCTGGTCGTCTCAGGCGCGGCGATCGGGATCCAGGAAAGTGAACCTGGGGCACAATCGACCGTTCCGCCGGCAGCGCCGCCGCAGACCGCGACGCCTGGGCCGGCAAGTCAAGGTGTTTCGAATCCCCCTCAATAGCTTGCGGCGAATACTTCGAATTGGCGCCTCTGCAATTGGCCGCAGAACTGTTGACCATACCAACAATGACCCTGGAGGTTTGCGCGCGTTGGCATCTACCTCCTCATGTGCAATTAGCGCATCAATTCCGACACCAGAGGGTATGATGACCGATTATCGCGTTTCACAGGGAGAAGTTTCCGAAGATCAAATTACGGCGTCGATCGAGAAGCAGACGTCTCGCATCCCGTCGAGTGCGTACCTCGCAGCGGCTCTCGGGGCAATGGCCGTATCCGCAGGATTTCATCTCGCTAAGAAAGAACATCCGGCATTGTTCATAGGTCAATGGGCGGCCCCATTTTTGTTGCTTGGGATTTACAACAAGCTCGTCAAGCAGCACGGATCCGATGCGGCAAGCCGCAGTCAAACACCCCAAGTCGGGTAGTGTCCGAGGGGCAGCACTACGGCAAAGAATCGTTTGAGAAAAAGCAGGAGAGGGCTGCGGAGGATCGAGTACGTGCTGGTCGAAACCGGCAACGCTCAAGCCAGCGGGTCTCCAGGTTCAGGATGTGGTTGGAGGGTACGGCGGCACGCAACGGCATCCTTCGCAACGCGCAGAGATCCTTATTTTGCGGCGACAAGTTGCTTTGCGCGTCGTGCCGCAGCATAAAGGTTGAGGCGCGAGAACACCCCAAATTCGGAGCCATTGTCCAGGAAACCGCCACCGGGCCCCTCCGTTTCAGTGAGGATCCTGTTGGCCTGCTCCAGACGCAACGTAGGAAAAGCCTGCGTGAGCAGATACCCAGCGTTCGGGGCTAGTTTCTCCACATCCTCGCCAACACTTTCGTTCTTCGGATACACGACGGGCAAGCCGTACGTTTGTGTCGCTTCGTAAAAAGCTTCGTCCGCGGGAGCGTTGCTGAATCGCCCCGTATCTTCTTTCGCACAGGCATCCATGGTGTTGCCGCAGCCGCTCTGCAACGCTGCGATCAGTTCAGCTCTTGCATACTTCACGGCGCTTTGAAAATCCTTGATGGGCGGAGCCCCGCGAACGGATAGCCCTGCATAGGCTGGATCGTTGGCCAGGAGATGAGCCATGTCGTAGAGCGCCAGGGTGCGTCCACCCAATACATCCATCACGTAGTGCGAGCCCATGATGACACGGTCGTTTCCGTACTCCGCACCGCGCGCGATCATCTGCTCATATCGTTCGGGCACCAGCACGGCGAGCAAGACCGCCCCGGTAAAGCCATAGGTCGTGTGGCCACTGGGGTACGAAGGGCTATTGGAAAGATTCATCACCGGCCCGTGGTTGTATACGAAGTTGTCCGAGGGGCCGTTCAGGTAGTCGTATCCTACAAACCGTGTGACGCTCGGCTCTGTCTGATAGGGGCGAGAATTGCCATAGGCATCCGCGCCCGCTGTTCCTGCAGGCAGCCCGTAGGCTTTGCCAAAGACATCCTCGACGCCGCCGATCTCCCTCAGCACTGCGGCTTCGTCGGGAGAAACGGGCGTCTTTCCATCCGTTGTCTGGTTCGCGAAAAGATACTTGCCCGCATTCGAGTGCGCGGCGGAAACCGCATTTGCATAGCTAATCAAATCGGCGATGGATTGCGGTAGCTTTGATGTTTGTCGTTGATCGATGTAGTGAAAACGCGCCAGGTACGCCGCTCCGAGCGTGGATCCCAGCCCATCTGCGAGCTGTGCGAGATTGCTGCCGGTGATAAAGGCGTCTCGAAGCGCTTGCTGCTGCTGTTCAGGAAACGGCAGTAAAGTGGGCTGAGCGATTGCGCCTGTCTGAACGCCCCCGGTGACTGTGTAGTTCGCGCCAAGTGCGTTTTTGCCGGCGTCGGTGTTTAACAACACAGTGACGGGAGCGAGCCCTTTCAGCACAGCCACATCGGGGGCCGACTGCGCAGGGAGTTGAAGGGGTATGGAAGCGAAGAGAGCTAAGAGCCCTAACGAAATCCTGCAATTCATTCGAATTCTCATCGGAAAAAGATTACGCAACACTATAGCAAGTCAGCCTGTGAAGTGGCGGGGAAGGACACTGACCTGCATTCTGGCGAGCCACGAGAAGACTGGAGGCGGTAAAGCCGAAGGCCGGTACCGATTCCGCGACATGGGTGGAGAAACGAACACTACGAATGGTTATCTCCGCTTGCGGGGGGTCAGCGCGCCGACGGATCGATAGAGCTTTTCCCGTGAAATAGATGGCGATTGATGTCGGGCCAAAACTCACGCGCCAGGAAGGAGGCCGCATCGATCCCGACATCGAGGCCCCACTCGGATGCCGTGTTGGAAAAGCTCCGCGCGCGCGAGGGGTAATACAGGCTTGACAATCCCGATGCGGCCCCGGCCCCGACCACTTCGCTGATGTTGAACGACTCGTTTCCCGCGTCTGTCCGCGTGATGACTGCGCGGCTCATCGCGTAGCCTGCGCGCTTCATAAAGCTTCCCCGTCCCAGCGTGTAGTAACGTGTGTCCTCGCGGGTCAGCACAGGGGCAATGAACTCAACCATGTAGTTCTCGCTGGTCTGGTCGACGGCAGCATGCCAGAAATAGCGCGCATAGCCGGCCGCGCCCTGGTGAAACTCCGGATACGCGTTGGTAGCCATCGAGTAGCCGGCGAGCACGCCGGGGATCAGCACCGACGAATAGTCGAACGAATCGTTTGTCGCATCCTTGAATTTTTCTTTCACCGTCTGCGGCGGCAATTTCTCATCGGTGCTGACGGCACGGAAATTCGGAATGATTCCCAGAATGCGCTTGGTTTGCGGCAAGCGCTCTGCAGCGTTCGCGTTCGTTGGGGATTGTGCCGGGACAGGAGCATCCGGCGTGCCGCTCTGGTCTGCCGAGGAACTGCTCGCGCTCAGGGGCTGCTGTGCGTGCAGAAAAGCTGTCGGTGCGAAAAGGCAAACGCAGACCAGCAAAAGCGAACAGCGTACCAGCAGGGTGCGTGCGCAAAGTTTCGCAAGCATCGGGCGTTTCATCGGCAGAATGGCTCGCCGGGTAGACACTTCTTCGGATGCACCTGAGGGGGAAGTCATCACTTATCAGACCGCTTTCTCGCGTCGTTGGGACTGGGGAATCAGGCAGAATGACCAAAAGTTCATACGGCAATTGAGCTGAAGGCGTTCGGTGACAGATCTCTTGCAATGACCGCTTTGCGCACTTATGGGTTCAAGCTGTGTCCTGCGGTCCGCGAACTTTGAACTTCGCTCACACCGGCAGCGGATTGCGTTCCGTGAACTGCCTTTGGTGCCAGTAGGGATAAATCGGCGTTTGCGCACTCGCCTTGTCCAGCTGAGTTACCTGCTCCGCGGTCAGGTTCCAGCCCACTGCGCCGAGGTTCTGCTTCAATTGTTCTTCGTTGCGTGCGCCCACAATTACGGACGACACGGTCGGCCTCTGCAATAGCCAGTTCAGAGCAACCTGCGGCACAGTCTTGCCTGTTTCCTTGGCCACAGCATCGAGCGCGTCAACCACTGTGTAGAGGTACTCATCCACCACGGGAGGTCCTTGCTCTGCAGTTTTGTGCAATCGGCTCTCCTTTGGAAGTGGTTGGCCGCGACGAATTTTTCCCGTCAAGCGGCCCCAGCCTAACGGACTCCACACCAGCGCACCGACCTTCTGATCGATCCCCAGCGGCATCAGTTCCCACTCGTACTCGCGTCCAATCAGCGAGTAGTAAACCTGGTGCGCCACGAACCGCGTCCAGCCGTAACGATCCGCCACGGCCAGCGACTTCATCATGTGCCAGCCTGAGAAATTCGAAGCTGCGCTGTAGCGGACCTTTCCTTCGCGCACAAAACTGTTCAACGTGTCTTGCACTTCCTCGATCGGTGTCAGCGCGTCGAAGCCGTGGAGGTGATAGATATCCACGTAATCTGTGCCGAGCCGCTTCAAGCTGCCTTCGAGCTGGCGCCGCATGTGATAGCGCGATGAGCCGACATCATTCGGTCCATCAGCGAAACGAAACGTCGTCTTGGTCGAGATCAGCACCTGGTCGCGTTTGTTCCCCAGGGCCTTGCCGAGCACTTCTTCGGAGCGTCCGACAGAATAGACGTCGGCCGTGTCAAACAGGTTCACGCCCGCATCGATACAGGTGTCCACAATCCGCTGGGCCTGGGCCAGGTCGTCCGTCGCCCCCCAAGCGTTGAAAAAATCATGTCCTCCGCCAAATGTGCCGGCGCCAAAGCTCAATACAGAGACTTTGAGGCCGGAGCCCCCCAAAAGTCGGTAATCCATGCCCATAGGATGCCGCTAGGGCGCTTCGGTTGCAATTTGCAGCATCTCGAAAGCCGAGCCAAATACAATCGCAGCAGCGCGGAATCCCAATCCGATCCTGGGAAACCTGTCACGGGAACCATGTCACGCAACTTTTACATCCTCGCCGGCACACTCGGCCTTTTCGCCGTCCTTTCCATCGGTATGTCGCTCGTTCCGTCGGGTTTTCAGCCGGGACTACCCGCCAACGGCTCGCTCTGGCGCACCGTGTCCCTGATGCTGCTGCTGGCCGGTCTTGCGTCTGCCCTTGTTGGGGTGATGAGCCATCTCTTCGAACAGGTTGATCGCCGCAGTGAGGAGTCGCGTCAAGCCGCCCGCCGCAAACGCCGGGGAGAAAAGAACTAGAATCGCTACAGGGACTTTTTCTCTACAGGATCGGGCAGACGTCGATGTACGAAGTCACGGTTGAGGCAGGCTTTTCGTCCGGGCATTACCTGCGCAATTACCACGGCAAGTGCGAAAATCCGCACGGCCACAATTACAAAGTGCGCGTCACACTCGCGGGCGCGGCTCTCGATGGCAGCGGTTTGCTGCTCGACTTCAAGCTTCTGAAGCAGGTGTTGCGACCGGTCATCGACCGCATCGATCACCAGATGCTCAACGAGCTCGAGCCTTTTACGACGTTGAACCCGTCTGCCGAAAATATTGCCAAATATTTCTACGATCAGACCAACGAACAGCTGAACGGGATGACGCAAGGGCGGGTGCGCGTCAAGGATTGCACGATCTGGGAAACCGACACCACCACCGCAACCTACTTCGAATAGCTCCCGGAACTCGTCTGAAGCGGCGATGCCCGCGTGCACGACTGAGACCAGTTTCAACTCACTTCATGGCACTCGATTTCGACTTGAGATAGGTATCGAAGGGAATCTCAAAATAGAAGAGCTCGTGCCCGTCTGCGTCGCGCAGGGCGTGCAGGTGCAGCTTCGAACCCTTGAGCGGATCGTCGAGGTCCGATACGTCGTAGAACAAAAAACCAGCGCGCGTGGTGTGTGGTTCGACGACCAGGGCTCCATATTCAAACTCGTCGAAGTCCTGTTCGATTTCTTTGTTGCTGGCCTTCGGTTTCATGTGGAGATTGGGAATCGGGCCGGGCAAGGGAATCTTTGCGCCCTCGCGGTCCTTGCGCGTCATCAATCGCTCCACATCCTCGGGTTCCGCGGCCTGGATTCGATCGCCCGCCGGGGTTTGAAACAGAATGCGCGCATCGCGCAGCGAAATCGGCCGGTCGCCATTGTTGGTCACGATCAGGCGCACCGGCATCACGCCGTGGCCCAGGTAATCCACGCGAAAAAGCGATTCCTTCTCTTTCGTGTCATAGGGCTCGGCGGCGATCGCCACCTTTTCTTTGTCGTGCACCTCAACGGCAGCGAACGAGGTGGCAGGCTGCACCGGCGGCGGCTTGTGATCGCTTCCCAGGGCCGGCAACGCCAGGCCGAGCGCCAGCAGCGGACCCAACTTCAATGCCTTCATCGAGCACGACTGTATCATTTCTTCTGAGCGTTAGACCGAGGAAAGGCGCTTTCCGTCACGCATGATTTTGTTTTTCTACAACCTGGCACTCTTCACCGGGCTCATTGCCAGCTCTCCCTGGTGGTTGTGGCGGATGGCCACGACGCAGAAATACCGCGAGGGACTTCCTGCGCGCCTGGGCTGGGTCCCTCCCTGGCTGAGGAGCGCGGTGGCTGAGCGCCCCGTGGTGTGGCTGCATGCTGTTTCGGTCGGAGAAGTACTGGCGGTCGGTCGACTCGTCACTGAACTGGGGCAGGCGTTCCCGGAATTCCAGGTGCTTGTTTCCACGACCACGCGTGCCGGGCAGGCACTGGCGCGGGAACGCTTTGGCGCCAACCGCGTTTTCTACTGTCCATTGGACCTGCCCTGGGCGGTGCGCGCCTATTTCAAGGCACTCAAGCCGCGACTGGTTATCCTGGCAGAAACTGAGTTCTGGCCCAATCTGCTGAGTGCGTCGTTTCGCCGCCGGATTCCGGTGGCCGTGGTGAATGCACGCGTCTCCGATCGCTCGTGGCCGCGCTATCGTATGCTGCGCCGTCTGTGGGGCCCGATTCTCAGTCACTTGAGCTGTGTGCTCGCGCAAAGCACAACCGACGCGCAAAGGCTGAAGGACATCGGCTGCCTGCCGCATCGAGTATCGATCGCGGGCAATCTCAAATTTGACGTCCGCGCTCCCCAGGATGCCGAAGCGACCCGTTTCCTTCACCTGCTTGCCCCAAACCTGCGCTTTGTGATCGCGGGCAGCACGCTCGAGGGAGAAGAAGTCGCACTTTTGGAAGCATGGCCGGCACTTGTCGCGGGGGTTCCGCAGTTGGCAATGGTCCTTGCTCCGCGCCACCCTGAGCGCTTCAGCACGGTTGCTTTTCTGCTGGCGGAGTCGAAGCTCTCCTGGCTGAAACGATCGAGCTGGAATGGACGCCCGATCGCGGACCTGAGACGGATGGTTCCGGGGCAGATCGTCCTGCTCGATACGATTGGCGAGCTTGCGTCGGTTTACGGGCTCGCCTCCGTGGCATTTGTGGGAGGCAGCCTGGTGCAAGCGGGCGGCCACAATCCGCTGGAACCAGCTCAGTTCGGGGTGCCCATTGTGATGGGGCCGCACTACGCCAACTTCCGCACGATCGTGGACGACCTGCTGGTGCACCAGGCGATTCGCATTGCGCCGGTGGAGGATCTGGCACCGGCACTTCTCGATCTTTTGTCCAATTCAGAGCAGGCTTCGGCCATGGGCCAACGCGGCCGCCAGGTTTTCGATGCGCAAGCCGGCGCGACCGGGCGAACGGTGCGCGCCCTCCGCGATCTCCTCGGGCGCGGGGATCACGCTGCATGAAGCGTCCATTTCTTGCGCCGCTGGTGCCTCTTTTTGCGGCAGGCGTTGCTTTCCGCGAACTCCGTCTCCGCAGGGGATGGGAATCGACGCGACGCCTGCAGAGACCGGTGATCAGTGTCGGCAATCTTTCTACCGGCGGGGCCGGCAAGACACCCTTTACCATTGCGCTGGCGAAGCTGCTGGTGGCAAGCGGATATTCGGTTGACGTACTTTCGCGCGGCTATGGCCGTCTGAGCAGAGGACCCGCGCGCGTCAATCTGACAGGAAGCGTCAGCCAGTTTGGAGATGAACCGCTGGTGATCGCGCGCGAGACTCATGTGCCGGTCTATGTTGCGGCGCAGCGCTACGATGCCGGCCTGCTTGCCGAGGCCGATGCGAATTCCCAGGGCCGGCAAGGAGGTCGGGCAAGTCTATCCGTTTTGACGCATCTTCTCGACGACGGTTTTCAGCATCGCCTGTTGCATCGCGACGTTGACATCCTGCTCCTGGATCGCGCCGATTTTCGGGACAGCCTTTTGCCGGCGGGCGATCTGCGCGAACCGCTGCGAGCCCTGAAGCGAGCCAGCGTGATCGCGATTCCAGCCGACGACCCAAGTTTCGAGGCGGATGTGCGTGCATCGGGCTGGGCGGGACCCGTCTGGCGTCTGCGTCGCCGGATGGAAGTGCCGGTCTTTACCGGCCCGGCCCTGGCCTTCTGCGGCATCGCGCGCCCCGATCAATTCTTCGCCGGCTTGAAAACGGCCGGGGTCCGCGTTGTAAAGTCTGTCACCTTCCCGGATCACCACCGCTACACCGCGAACGATGTGCAACGGCTCGACAATGGCGCGCGACAATCGGATGCGCTTGTGATGCTGACGACCGAGAAAGACAGAGTCCGGTTGTCGTCTTTCACGACTTGGCGGCCGCTCTTGACTGTTGGCTTGCATACGGAGATCGAGGACGAAGAAGCGGCTCTCCACTGGTTGACCGAGCGCATAACCGCGGCCTCTGCCGGCTGATCCCTGTGAGAAAATCGATATTTGCACACGCAGTCCAAGTTTCGTTTGCTTGTGGTCCGTCTCGGCGCCATGGGCGACATTCTGCATGCCTTGCCGGCGGTTACGGCGTTGCGGATCGCGCATCCGGCATGGGGGATCGATTGGGTTGTCGAGCCGAAATGGTTGGCGCTCCTTTCTGCAAGGGGAGCTGTGGGCCGCGATACCGGTGACCCGCGTGCCGGGCAGCCGGTGATCGATCGACTCCACTTCGCGCCCGCGAAGGAGTGGGGCAAGAGCCCCCTGTCGAGCAAGACTCGAGAAGAAGTGCTGGCCCTTCGTCGTGGTCTGCGCGATGGCCGCTATGACACCGTTATCGATTTTCAAGGCGCGGTGCGCTCGGCAGCCTTCGGGCGCATGGCCGGCGGCCGGCTGATCGGTGAGTCGTCTCCGCGCGAGTGGGCGGCGCGCTGGCTCTTTACTGATCGAGTTGCCACCCATGGCGCGCACGTGATCGAACAGGATTTTGAGCTGGCCTGTGCCGTCGCGGGCGATGACCTCCAGCCGATACGGCCCTGGCTGCCCTTCGATACCGAAGCGGAAACCTGGGCTGACACATTGCTCGCTTCTTGGCGCAATCAACGTGCGGTGCTCATCAATCCCGGGGCGGGTTGGGGCGCAAAGCGCTGGCCGGTGGAACGCTACGCCGCCGTCGCGCAGGCGCTGATCGGGCGCGGCTGCCGTGTGCTGGTCAACGCCGGGCCGGGAGAAGAGGCAATTGCGGATGTTCTGGTGAAGGCAACTGCGGCCAAGGCCACTCCGCTTGTGCCTTCGCTTGAGAATCTCATTGCCTTGACGCGACGTGTGGCCCTCGTGATCGCCGGTGACACTGGACCGCTGCACCTGGCGTGCGCACTTGGACGGCCTGTGGTTGGAATCTACGGCCCCACCGATCCGAGTCGCAACGGCCCTTATGGCACGTTGTCGAGGGTGCTGCGCAATCCTGCAAGCCGTCGCGACCACACGCGCAAAAAAATGCCTGAGGCCGGGCTTTTGACCATCCGGCCCGAAGAAGTGCTTGCGGCCGCCGACGAGTTGCTTCACGCCGAGGCGGTGTCATGACCTCCCGCGATGCAACTTCCAGGGTCCGCCCTCCGCGGGAGCGTTGGGAGCGGGTGGCGCGAAGAATTCGCGTGCCTCTCGGCTTCGCGACCGCCGCACTTTACCTTTTCGAACTGGGACGTCATGCCCCGCAACCTGCCGGCCTCCTTTGGAGTGTGGGACTGGTTCTGCCGGGGCTTTGGCTGCGCGGCTATGCTTCCGGGTACGTCAAGAAGAACGAGGAACTCACGAAAACGGGACCCTACGCGTACACGCGGAATCCCCTTTACCTGGGGTCGATCCTGATTGCCGCAGGCTTTGCCGTGGCCCTCGAGAGCTGGGTTGTGGCCATGGCGCTGGTATTTGTTTTTGCCATCATTTACATCCCTGTCATCGCGTCGGAGGAGCGATTTTTGCGCGCCACGTTTCCTGATTTCGAAGCCTATTGCCGCCGGGTGCCGCGCCTGATCCCGCGGCTGACGCCGGCCCGATTCTCGCCTGCGACGGGGGACGGCAAAACCGAAGTGTCGTCCGGCAACTTCTTTTTTGTGCTTTACTTACGGCACCGCGAGTACAATGCATCTATTGGAGCAGCACTGCTTTACCTGAGCCTTCTCTTCCTTCGACCGGCTCTAAGTCTGCTTCTGCACGAGTTTAAATAAAAGGGTCCGTCGGGCGGACCACCGCAACGCATCCGAGCCGGGTAGACGAATCCCGTGCCACGATGGTCCAACCTGAAGGAGTCGATCCACACGGTGAAGATTCGCACGTCGGTAAAGACGATATTTTGTGCCGTCGCCCTTGCCGCCGTGGCACACGGCCAGCAGATCCCTCCGCTGACGCCGCCCCGTCCTGGATACACCTTTCCGCAGAAGCAAACCCTCACCTACTCCGTCGACTGGCGCGTATTTTCAGCCGGAACCGCGGTGATGCACTTTGAAGCCGTAGGCGATCGCGAACGGGTAACGGCCACGGCAGATACCAGCGGCGCGATCAATCTGCTTTTTCATGTGAGTGATCGGTTTCAATCGAGCTTTGACCGCACCAAGGGGTGCACCTACGAATTCGACAAACAGACCGTCGAAGGCCGCCGCCAGATTAACTCCACCCTGCGCATCGACTATGGGCAAAACAAGTCGATTCTGGACGAAAAGAACCAGGTAAGCGGCATCAGCAAGCACGTGGAGTCGGCGATTCCCGGTTGCATGACGGACCTGCTGACGGGGATCTACTATGCGGCGTCTCAGCCGTTGGTGGTGGGCCAGAGTTTCGTGGTTCCGCTGGTCGATGCGATGCACAACGTGCCCGTGACCATGAAAGTCGAGGCGCGCGAAGAGGTGAAGACGCCGCTGGGGACGTTTCATACCGTGCGGGTGCAGCCGACGGCCGCTGCCGGCGTGGTGAAGAACCGGGGCAATATCTGGGTCTGGTATACCGATGATGACCGCCATATTCCGGTGCAGATGCGGGCTCGTCTCTTCTGGGGCACCATCACCTTTCATCTCACCGGCAACGAGAACAAGTAAGCAGAGGCCGGGAGGGGGCTCCTGTGCCGAGGCAGATCCGTACATGGGGGTCGCCGGAGTCTTCCACGCGCGCGGACCGGGTCCAGCGTGCGGAGGCCCGCGGGTGTTACTGCATGCGGTAGCGTTCGCGCATGAGGCGCTGGAGGCGCGGCCAATAAATCAGGTTGAAGGCCAGCTCCTTGTCGGGAAACATGCCAAGGGCGACGCGGCGCGTGTCAGACACCATTTCGGAGGCTTCGTCGACAGTGAGTGATGAGTCCTGGGCAATGACCTGAGTGACCATGTTGACGACCATCTGGAGACGGCGGATCTTGCGGTTTTCTTCCTGCAGCTCCTCAGGCGACTGCGCGGAGCGCGGTGGGGCGGGGCTTGTTTCGGGCGTGGATTGGGAAGCGGTAACGGTGACGGGCTGCCGGTCCCAGGGAATCTCCGATGTGGCCATGGGCAAAGACCTCCTGAAGATTGGATGAAGCGGGGAGCTTTTCGGCATGGTAGCACTGAAGCACCGAAAACGGTGCAATTGGTGGAGGGATGGGGGGCCGGGTTGAGGATCCCGGGACGAGGCTGATCCGGGACGGCCGCGCGCGCGCGATTCGTGCATTCCGTAGAATAGAGATTGGATGGCTTTTACCGAACAATACGAAGTGGTGGTGGTGGGCGCGGGGCATGCGGGGTGCGAGGCGGCGATGGCAGCGGCACGCATGGGCCTGAAGACTGCGCTGATCACCATGAACATGGACCTGATTGCGCAGATGAGCTGCAATCCGGCGGTCGGCGGAGTTGCCAAGGGCCACCTGGTCCGCGAAGTGGACGCTCTGGGCGGCATCATGGGCGAGGTTGCGGACGCGGTGGGCATCCAGTTTCGCCTGTTGAACACATCGCGCGGGCCGGCGGTGTGGAGTCCGCGGGCGCAATGCGACAAGCAGCTCTACCGCGTCAAGATGCGCGAAGTGCTGGAGGGGCAGGCAGGCCTGCATATCCGGCAGGCGGAGGTCGTTGACCTGGTGTTCGACGACATCGAAGACAGGGATCAGGGACCAGGGGCTGAGAGCGCAGAGGAATTGGGGGAGATTCCGCGCCCGGTGAGGCCGCGCCGCCGCGTGGTGGGGTTGAAGCTGCGGGATGGCCGGAACCTTCTGGCGGGAGCCACGATCATCACGACCGGAACCTTCCTGAACGGGCTGATTCATTGTGGCGAGGAGCGATATCCGGCAGGGCGTAGTGGCGAGCCGGCTTCGGTGCTGCTGGGTGAAGCGTTGCGCCGCCTGGGGCTGCGCACGTGCCGCTTGAAGACCGGGACCCCGCCGCGGCTGGACGGGCGGACGATTCACTGGGACCGGTTTGAAGAGCAGCCGGGCGATGCGGAGCCTACGCCGTTCAGTTTCCGGACCAAGCGAATCGTGCAGCCGCAGGTGAGCTGCCATATTGCGTTCACCACGCCGGAGACCCTACGGCTGATTCGCGAGAATGTGCATCGTTCGGCGATGTATTCGGGAAGGATCGAAGGTGTCGGACCGCGCTATTGCCCCTCGATCGAAGACAAGATTGTGAAGTTTCCCGACAAGACGCAGCACCAGTTTTTTCTGGAGCCGGAGGGGCTGAATACGCACGAGGTCTACGTGAACGGCATGTCGACGTCGCTTCCCATGGAAGTGCAGTGGCAGATCGTGCACTCGATTCCGGGCCTTGAAGACGCGGAGATGCTGCGGCCGGGGTATGCGATTGAATATGACAGCGTGGACGCGACGGAACTGGACCGAACGCTGCGGGTAAAGGCCTTCACCGGCCTTTATCTTGCAGGCCAAATCAATGGTACGAGCGGCTATGAAGAGGCCGCATGCCAGGGAATCATGGCGGGCATCAATGCGGCGTTGTGGCTGAAGGGAGAGCCTCCCTTCACGATGGATCGGACGGAGGGATACACGGGGATCCTGATCGACGATCTGATCTCGAAGGGAACCAACGAGCCCTACCGGATGTTTACGTCGCGGGCGGAATTCAGGCTGCACTTGCGCATCGACAATGCCGACCGGCGCTTGACGCCTTATGGGCGGCGACTGGGGTTGATTAACGATGCGGCGTGGGCGGAGTATGAGCAAAAGCAGGCGCGGAGGGCGGCGCTCGAAAGATTGCTGACCGCGGGGAAAGTGGATCCTGACGCTCTGAGTGCGGCGGGGCTGGACGGCCTGAGCGCAACCGCGGGGCAGACGTGGGCCCAAATGCTCAAGCGGCCCGAGGTGAAGATCGAGCCGGTGCTGCAGGCGTTGCGCGCTACGTTGGAGAAGGATTCGTTGTTGGCGGAGTGGTACTCGCTGCTGGACCGGAGTTCTGCGCAAGGAAGGGCGGCTGCAGGTCGTTCGAATTCGCGGCTTTCGTCTCACGACGATGGGCATCCAAACATCGGGGGCACAGAAGCGGATGCGCTACGGCGCAGCGCGATGCGGAACGAGGCCCGTGCGGTGGAGACGGAGATCAAGTTTGCCGGGTATCTCGATCAGCAGAAGAAGTCGATCGCGAAGCTGAAGGCGGCGGAGGCGGTTGCGATTCCGGAATGGATCGAATACAGCTCAATCAGCGGACTTTCGCGCGAGATGCAGGAGAAGCTGGAGCGCATTCGTCCTGGCACCATCGGGCAGGCAAGCCGAATCCCCGGGGTAACGCCGGCGGCGCTCAGCCTGGTGCATGTGTCGATTCGGGTGCAGGGGACACGGCGCGACACGGCGCCCGCGGATTAGACTTTTATGTTGCGTTGTTGATATGGAGTGTCATGTGATGCGGTTGCGGTGTTCATCTTTTTTTGCATTGACTCTTCTCGTGTCGGTGGCCGGCTTTGCGGAGGAGCCGGGTGCGCGTGCGCGCGATCTTGGCGTTCCTTTTGATGGAACGCCGGGGACTCTGAATGCCATCACCGATGTGGGTGGAGTGCAGGTGGGGATGACCTCGCTTGTGCGTGGAGAAGGACCCTTGAAAGTCGGAGAGGGCCCGGTGCGTACGGGAGTCACGGTGATTTTTCCGCGCGGCGCAAAGAATACCGATCCGGTATATGCGGGTTGGTTCAGCCTGAACGGAAATGGCGAAATGACCGGTACGACATGGATGGACGAATCCGGATTTCTCGAAGGCCCGGTGGCGCTCACCAATACGCACAGTGTGGGAATCGTGCGGGACACGATTATTTCGTGGAATGTGAAATACAACGCACTGCACCAGGACTGGTCGCTGCCCGTAGTGGCCGAGACATGGGATGGATGGCTGAACGACATTAACGGGTTTCACGTGAAGCCGCTGGATGTGATTGCGGCCCTTGATGCGGCGAAAGGCGGACCGGTGCCCGAGGGCAACACAGGCGGCGGCACGGGAATGGTCTGCTACGGATTCAAAGGCGGCACGGGGACAGCATCGCGGGTGCTGACGAAACAAGAGGGCGGCTATACGGTGGGAGTCCTGGTGCAATGCAACTGTGGCCGCCGCCCGCAATTGACGATTGCCGGAGTGCCGGTGGGCAAGGAAATCACGCAGGGCGTGCCGTATACGGGGCTTCCGCCGATGACGGTGCCTGCGGGCAGCGACATGCGCGGCGATAACGGGTCGATCATTATCGTGATTGCTACGGATGCGCCGCTTCTGCCGGGGCAGCTGAAACGGATCGCGCGCAGGGCTTCGCTGGGGCTGGCGCGCACGGGCTCTGTGTCGGGCAACAGTTCGGGCGATATCTTTGTCGCGTTTTCGACCGCCAATCCGCATGCGGACGCGGAGCCCGGGCCGAACACTGTGGAGACGATGTCGAATGAGCGGATCAGCCCGCTGTTCACGGCAACAGTGGAAGCGACGGAAGAGGCAATCGTGAATGCGATGGTGGGGGCAAAAACGATGACCGGCATCGACGGACACACGGCGATCGGGCTGCCGCACGATCAGCTGCAACAGGTGCTCAAAAAGTACAACCGCTGAGGGCCGAGAGACGCGTTACTGAGCCTGCTTATCGCTCCTGGAAAACAGTGGAATGTGGAACGGCATCTCGGCACTCGACTGTTTCTTGGCCTTGGTCGTCGAATCAGAACGCAACGAAGTGCGCTGCGAATTGATACACAGCCATCCGCCGCGTACGTGTTCATATACGTGGGTAAACACGCCTTTTTCGTCTACCTGCCCCGACGATGCCTTGTGGTGGTAGAGGTATGTTCCGTTGGCAACGGCGGTGTCGCCCAGCATGCGCACGGTGATGACCTTTTGTTCCAGATGAACCGTTTTGTCCTCGCCGCCAATCAGATCGGCCAGCTGCTGATTGCGGGTGGTAATGTCTCCACCGGCGGAAACATCGACAAAGAGGGGGGACAAGACAAGTTCGAGGGCATATTGATCGCGCAGATTGACTGCGTTGGACCACGAGTCTTCAATCTTTTGAAACTGGGTCACTTCGGTGGAAGTGGTTGAGGTGACAGCGGGCGCGACAGTGGAGGTGGCGGGGGGTGCCGATGTACCGTCCGTACCTTGAGCATGCGCAGAGATAGAGAGAAGAACTACAGAAAAGCAAACCACAGTACGAATCATGTTTCAGTCGAACTCCCAGTCTTCATGATATCTCTTTGGACTTTGGGAGAGGGCCCTGCGGAAGCGGCAAAACGGCGGATTGCCTTAATTCAGAAGCTGCAGCTGCTGGGGCTGACACAGGGTCACAATCGAGTCCTCAATGGTGATCCAGCCGTCTTTGCGGAACTGGCCGAGAGTGCGCGTCACGGTTTCGCGCGTGGTACACGCCATTGAAGCCATCTCCTCGTGGGTCAGAAGCAATGGGAAGCGAAATGCGCTGTCTTCGAGCTGCTCGCCGATCTGGTGCGCAAGTTCGAGAAGCAGGCGTCCCAGGCGACCGGCAACGGTTTCAGCTAACGAAATACGGCATGCATCCTGCAGAGCGAAGCGGTATTCCTGGCAGATGCACTGCACGGCGCGCATTTGCGCTTCTTTGTGGTTCCGCAAGAAAGCAAGGAAACGCTCGCGCTCGACGGGGCGCAATTGAGCCGGAGTCAGGGACTCCGCGGAAACTTCATAAACTCCATGGGCAAGCACTGCGTAGAGCCCCAGCACGGAGCCCGGACCTGCCACGCGGACGATCATTTGCCGATCCTGCGGGCGGCCCGCCGTCAATTTGAGATATCCGGCGCAAATCAGGTAGAGGCAGCGGGCTTCTTCACCCTGGGTGAAGAGCGATGCCTGCGCGGGCAGTGAAATGGTGCTGGTGGCCAGCTCAAGATCGGCGAGCACCGCATTGCCGAGGGAACAAAACCAACCGGGGCGACGGTTGGCACAGGTCGCGCAACCTACGGGCGCCTGCCGCACCAAGTGTTTTTGACGTTTCTGCGTTGTCGCCGGAAACCCGATGTCCGCCATTGTCTTGCCCCGTCTGCCGCCGACAAAAGGCTTCTGGCCTATGCGACGGTCTACTCAGCGACCTGCGAAAGCCGCCGAGGTAAAGGCCTTCGGCCTCCGGGAAAGAAGCTTTTGCTTCCAATGAGTCTGCTGCACGGTCGGGGCCGAGGGATGTGATGGGCCTCACGTGTCTTCGTCATTTGAGCGAGCCTGCTCTGCCTTTCGACTCGACTTCTCTGCAGCGTGCATGACTAAATCCGTCCGTGGAAGGGACGTTGGATTCTTCAGGTATCGCATTTCTGCATGCGTTTTGCCTTCCTCAAATCGTTCGATTTGCCGCAGGTGATGAAGCTCTCATTTCTGTGCATGTGATGGTTATCACAGGTTGAAGCGAATCAAAGCTTTGCACGGTCGTTTCGGTTGGTTTGCGGTATGTGATGAACGTCACCGTAAACGACTTACGAAGCACGTAGGATGCAGCGCATGAGGTGATGCTCCGCACAAGAGCACCTTCAAGTCAGCAAGACGACAAAACACGACGCTGTCCGCTTCTTGATGAGACATGAGGCAACAAGGTCGAGGACGAACTGATGCGAAGGCTGCAACGAGAGCTCCCGAGGTGGTACTTGATGCATAAAGATAGGCCCGTAGCGCAATTACTCTTGCCGGTGGTTTCGGGAAAGATGCCGAGACTGCTCGTCTGTTTCATGCTGTTGCTGGGCGCATTCGTGCTGAGCGCGGCCGCGATAGCTGCTCCTGCCAAAGGAGACAAGCCTGCCGCAGCGCAGGCCAAACCGGCCGATCCGAGCCAATTCGTTGGTTCCGACACCTGCGCCACCTGCCACGAAGAGGTTTCCAAGGGCTTCGCGAACAATCCTCATACCAAAATTGCCGAGATGCATGGCAAGAGTGGTGTGACATGCGAGGGTTGCCATGGGCCGGGCAAGGCGCACGTCGACGGCGGCGGCGATGTAACCAAAATTTTCGATCCTGCAAAAGCTTCGACCAAGGACGTGGATGCCACGTGTTTGACCTGCCACGCGGGGACGCATCCCAACTTTGAGCGTTCTCCGCATGCCAAGGCCAACGTGGGATGCACGAGCTGCCACAGCGTGCACAAGAGTGCAGACAAAGAGCAGTTGCTGAAGGCTTCGCAGCCGACTCTCTGCTTCCAATGCCACAACGACACGAAGCCGCAGTTTGAAATGCCCTTCCACCACAAGGTGAACGAGGGCGCGGTTTCCTGCACGGATTGCCACGATCCGCACGGCACCTTCGGGAACAACAACCTGAAGTCGACGGCCGATCAGAATGCGATCTGCACCAAGTGCCATACCGAAACACGTGGACCTTTCGTGTATGAACATGCCGCAGTGAAGGCCGAGGGATGCGTGGGATGCCACACGCCGCATGGTTCGCAGAACGCGCGGCTGCTGAACATGCCGAACGTGAACACGTTGTGCAACCAGTGCCACAGTCCAGTCGCGTCCGGCACGGTGCACTCGATGAACGCGGGATCGTCGGAGTTGTCGCCTTGCACGAGCTGCCACACGTTCATTCATGGGTCAAACATGAATCAGGCGTTTCTCAGGTGATGGATCCGCGCCGCATTCTCCAGACGCTGGCGATACGGCGCGGGGCCTGCCCGAACATGGGCACAAGATTCTCAGGAAGACTGTTTTTTTAAGTGAGGCTTTATATGATGCAGATTGGCTGGTTTTCTCGGCTCTCTCAACAACAGCCCTTGGCCACGAGGCTCGAACGCATTGCCGCTGCCACCGCGTTGGCGACTCTTTTGATGATGTCCGGCGCCGCTGTTGCTCAAGACTCTACGCCGGAAAGCAAAATGACGACCCCGAATGGCTATGTAATCCACCAGTCGGTGGATCTCGGCGGACGCATTGCGAATCCTTCGGGCAGCGGGGCGATGTATGGCACGTTGGTAAACATGCAGTCTGGACCACGTGTGCTCGGCGAGACATTCGAGATGCGCGCTCTGCCGGGAAAATCGAGCGGTCTGGTCGACACGATTACGGCATCGGGAAGCGGGTTTGGCGGCGATCCGTACAACTTCGCCAGGCTGAACGCCTCCAAGGGGAAGCTGTATGACTTCACTGGATTGTTCCGCCGCGATCGCCAGTACTTTGACTATGACTTGCTGGGCAATCCCAATATTCCCGGGGGACAATCGATTCCCATCGGGCCTGCCGCCGCACCGACCGGATCGTACGCCTGGCCGCAGGTGAATCAGTCGCCATTCTTGTTCAATACCGTGCGCCGCATGACGGACACCAACCTCACGATTCTGCCGCTCTCGAGGTTCACCTACCGCGTGGGCTATTCGCAGAACGTGTTTGAAGGGCCAAGCCTGAGCCCGAGCGGTTATCAATTCGCTGGATCAAAGGATGTCCTGCTGCAGGAGTATCAACGCAACAGCAGCGACGACTTTATGGGTGCGCTCGACTGGAAGCCGGTGCAGACAACCAAGCTGACATTTGAAGAACAGATCGACCACTACAAGGCGGACTCGTTCTTCACCATGGACCCCAGCTATTTCAACGTACAAGAAGCGAACGGAACCAAGGTGGCGCTGCTGGCCAACTACGACGCGCTGACTCCTTATGCTGCGAGTTCGTGCAATGCCAACAGCATTGGCACGACTCCGATGCTTTCGGCGCCGCAGACCGCTGGCGGCTTGCCGGTGATCAATGCAGCCTGCGCGGTCATTACCAGCTACCAGCGGACGCAGCCAACGCGGATTCTGTACCCCACCGAGATGCTCCGCCTGCAAAGCTCGAGCATCAAGAATCTCGCGATGAACGGCAATGTTCGCTACACGATGGCGAACATGAACCTGCCCAGCTACTACGACAGCTTCCAAGGGCTAAGCGCAACCACGCGCGCGATTACGTATACGGGCAACGCATCAGCCAAGCGGGCAGTGCTGGCTGCGGACTACGGGGTGGTATGGCAGACGAGCAAGACATTCAGCCTGGCCGAACAGATTGATTATTCAAGCGTGCATCAACCCGGAACCGCCAATATGACGAGCGGGATCACCGTTTCAACGCCGGCGACCGCTGGAAACGAAACGATCAACTATCCCGGAACTCTGACCTCGAAGGCTGCTGCCACGGGCGCATCCTCCTTTGAAGGCAGCCCAGCGATCGGCACGCCGCTCCCTGGCTACTTTGGTCAATCGATTCTGACCAACAATCTGACCGCGAGCTGGGATGCTTCCGCGCGCGCGACGCTCTCGCTCACCTATCGCTACGGGACACACGTCATTGCGCAGGGCAGTCCGCACAACACGGCCCTTGCCGTGGGGGCGGTCACAAACGGCACCGTAACAATCAACCAAAACGGCGGCATTTTCAACGCCGCGTTTCGTCCCAGCAGTAATTGGGATCTGAACGGTTCGGTTGAGATGTTGTACGCCGATAACGCATTCACACCGGTGGGTGCACGTCAGACGCAGCATTACAGAGTGCATACCCGGTACAGAGCCAAGCCGTGGGCGACGATCTCGGGCGCCTACAACGATCTGGAACGGCACAACAATACCAACAATAACCAGAGCGCAATTGCAGCCGGCGACGATCCGTATGAGGGTCCCCTGGGCCACACCGACCACAGCCGAGTGGCAAGCGTGGGCGTTGTGCTCCTTCCGAACGAGCACTTTGGGTTGGATTTCAATTACGCCTACAGCGATGTTTATACGACCACGAATATCTGCTTTGACAACGGGGCTACGCCGACATTGCCAGGCACCGCGTCCACCAACGCCAGCGGCGGGCCGGCCGTTTGCCCTGGAGTGTTCGCCAGAGGATCGACAACCCAACTTGCCGATTGGTTCGGCAAGGACTTCATGGATGCTCCGACGCAGTCTGCAACGGCAGCAGTCACGCTGTCTCCGACCAAGGCGGTCCAGTCGCACATTGGGTACCGTGTCAGCGCAGTAAGCGGAAGTCAGTTCTTCAACGACGCACGCGAGGTGAACGGCTCGCTCAACTCAACATACCAATCCCCCTTTGTGAACCTTGCTTGGGCGCTGCGTCCGGGATTGATTTGGAAAGCGGAGTACAACTATTACGGCTATGGCGAGGGCGGGCCTTCGGGACCGGAATTCTGCAGCACTTCTACATCGCTTACTTCGGCGGTTGTTCCCTGCACATCCTTGCCTTATCCGACCGGGATGACCGAATCTTCAGCGGGATTGACCGCACCGAGGAATTTCCACGCGAATAACGTCACCCTGGCCGTGCACTACGAATTCTGATCGCGGAACCTCAATTCCACGAACCAGAGGAAGAGATTGACCATGAGGATCAGAACCGAAATCACGCTGATGGCGGCGCTGGCAGCTATGACAGTGCCAGTCGTCATGGCCCAAAGTGCGGGAGTGGATATCTATAAAGCGAAGTGCCAGATGTGCCACGGTGCATCTGGGATGGCGGAGTCGGGTGCAGGGAAAGCCATGAAGTTGAAACCGGCAAACGATCCCGAAGTGAAAAAGATGAGCGAAGCACAGATGGTTGACGCGGTCCGGAATGGTATGGGTAAGATGCAACCATACAAGGACAAGTTGACCGATGCTCAGATCAAGAGTTCTGTAGCTTACTTCCGCACGTTTGTGAAGTAGGCAAGCGCAAGACCGCGCAGTTCGGACTACACGTGCGAACTGCGCAGGATCCCGTGGCGATTCGATCGAGTGGGTCGATCCAATCGCTGCGTAAGGCTCTGCCGATTCATTCAGCGGGAGTGGTTCGCAGGCGCAAGACACGGACGTCCGCACAATGCGGCGTCCTGCATGAGTTTTGTAAGGAGTTTTCCAATGACAAACACGATTCGATCTCTTGTGGTGCTGGCCGCGGCAGTAAGCATGGCCGGCTCCTTGGGCTTTGCTCAGTCGTCGGGCGAAGCGGTATACAAAGCCAATTGCCAAAGCTGCCACGGATCTTCGGGAACCCCCAGCCCCGGAATCGCGAAGATGATGGGCGTGAAGGCGACTTCGGATCCGGACGTCAAGAAGCTCACTGCTGCTCAGGAATTTGATTCGATTAAGAACGGCAAAGGCAAAATGAAACCCTTCAGCAGCAAGCTCACAGACGCCCAGATCAAAGACGTCGTGACCTATTTCCGCGGATTGAAGTAAGCAACACGGCCCGTCTTTGCGGGCGGGCCATTTCTTCTCCTATATCGGGGGTCTTGTGTCTGCGTTTCAAAAATTCCGTGAAAACTGGGTAAGGCCGGCGCTCTTTTTCGGCAACAACCCCATCAGCCTTGCAGGCGGAGCCATCACAACGGCTTCGGGCGTAACCATGATCGGTTACTGGCTGGTAGAGCTGATTGGCCGTCCCAATGAGAATCCCTATCTCGGTATCATTTTCTTCCTTATCCTGCCGGCGCTTTTTATCCTCGGACTGGCGCTCATACCGATCGGCATTTTCATGCGTCGCCGGAGGTTCCAAAAAGAGGGAAAGATCCCGGCGGTCTTCCCCAAGGTCGACTTTAACGACCGCATTTTCCGACACGGCATCGACATCGTCGTAATGGCCACGATCGTGAACCTGCTGGTCGTTTCGATTGCGAGCTATCGCGGCGCTGCATACATGGATTCGCCGCAGTTTTGCGGCCAATCGTGCCACGTGATGCACCCCGAGTACACGGCTTACAAGATTTCCGCGCACTCGCATGTGCCCTGCGTGGAGTGCCACATCGGCTCTGGCGTTTCTTCGTATTTTCAAGCGAAGATCAACGGAACCAAACAGCTGGTCGAGGTCAGTACACATCCTTTCGCACACATCGCGCCGAAGTTGATCCCCGACTATCCGACGCCGATCGAATCTCCGGTGAGAAACCTGCGGCCGGCGCGGGAAATTTGCGAGGCCTGCCACACGCCGGCGAAGTTTGTAGGCGAAAAGCTGCTGGTGAAGTCCAGCTTTGCCGATGACGAGCAAAACTCCGAGACACAGACCGTTGTGGTGTTGCACCTGGGCGGGCAAGACTCGCTGTCTCACCTGAGCGGCATTCACGGCGTTCACCTCGGACACATCGAATACATTGCGACGGACCCCACGCGCACCACGATTCCGTGGGTGCAGCGGCGAAACGCGGATGGTTCGGAGACGGCGTATGCAGCGTCGGCGTTGAAGGGTGCGGTGCCGCAAGGCGAGCGACGCGTGATGGACTGCATCGACTGCCACAATCGCGCGTCGCACACGTTTGTTACTGCTGAAGAGGCGTTGAACCGTGCCATGGCGGACGGCGCTGTGAGTCCGTCCTTGCCGTGGGTGCATAAGGAAGGATTGGCGCTGCTGAAGGCAGATTACTCGAGCCAGGCCGAAGCACAAGCGAAGATTCCCCTTGCACTCGAAGCGTTCTATCGCAGCGGAAACCCCAGCGTGCTGGCGGCTAAATCGGATCTTGTGAAGCATGCCGGAGAAACGTTAGCGACCCTCTACAGCCAGAATGTTTTTCCCGCGATGAAGGTGACCTGGGGAACGCACCCGAATCACATTGGGCACATGAGCTACCCGGGCTGCTTCCGCTGCCACGACGGCGACCACAACGCCAAGGACGGCACGGCGATTACGCAGGACTGCGCGGCCTGCCACAATCTGCTGGCAGTGGACGAGGCGAAGCCAAAAGTTCTGTCGGATCTGGGGATACAGTAAGCAGGAATTCAGGGGCGGTGAGCGAAGGGCGGCAGGATTGCGGGGCGCCCTTTTGCATCGGATGCGCCCTTCTAGCCATAGAGACCCTCGAAAGAAGCACGTGAATACGCGCCTTTGGCTTCCGTCGATTCCGGAAGTGATAAAGATTGACATGGGCGTGTTAGGCTGGCTCTTCGCGTTCAAGGAGTCCGGTTTCCAATGTCCAACGCCCAGCCCGTCCACTTCAACCTTGTCGCGGCCGCTCATGCCGTGATGCTCGAGCGTGGTTTTCAACCGGATTTTCCCAAGGGAACAGACGAGCAGGTGGCTGCGATTCAAGCGCATCCCGAGACTCCGGCTGCACCCGGCGCGCAGGATTTGCGCAAGCTGCTTTGGTCGTCGATCGACAACGATACCTCGAAAGACCTCGACCAGATTGAATGGGCGGAGCAATTGCCGGACGGGCGGATCCGGGTACTGATCGGCGTGGCGGATGTGGATGCGCGGGTCGCTGAAGGCACGGTGATTGACGGGCATGCGCGCAGCGAAACCACTTCGGTCTACACCGGCGTGAAGGTATTTCCGATGCTGCCCACGCAACTCTCCGAGGGCATCACCTCGTTGAACGAGAATGAGGATCGTGTTGCGGTGGTGATCGAGTTTGTGGCGGATGCGAAGGGCGTCTGCTCGGATGGAAAAGCCTATCGCGCGTTGGTGCGAAACCGTGCACAGTTAGCTTATAACGGAGTGGGCGCGTGGCTGGAAGGCCGCGGCACCGCTCCGGCCAAGGTTGCAGCCAACAGCGATCTTGCCGCGCAACTCAAGCTGCAGGACAAAGCTGCCCAATCGATGCTGGGTAACCGATTCCAGCATGGCGCGCTGGATTTGGAAACCATCGAGACGCGTCCCGTGATGCAGAAAGATCAGGCAGTTGATATTGCAAGCCTGGAAAAGAACCGCGCAACGTCGCTCATTGAAGAATTCATGGTGGCCGCGAACGGTGTGATCGCGAAGACGTTTGAAGAAGCGGGTGTGGCGTCGATCCGGCGTATTGTGCGCACACCTAAGCGCTGGGATCGCATTGTTGAACTCGCCAATGGGCTGGGCACTACGCTGCCTGCTGTTCCGGATTCGAAGCCGCTGAACGATTTTCTGCTGGCCCAAAAGCAGAAAGATCCCGATCACTTCCCCGATCTCTCGCTGGCAGTAGTAAAGCTGATGGGGCCGGGAGAATATGTGCTGGTGAAGCCAAACGAAGTTTCGCCTGGACACTTCGGGCTCGCGGTGCAGGACTACACCCATTCAACCGCGCCGAATCGCCGGTTTCCCGATATCGTGACCCAGCGGCTGCTAAAGGCGTGGATCGCCAAGACGGCGCAACCCTATTCCGAGGGCGATCTCAACGCGATTGCGCAGCGCTGCACGTTGATGGAAGACGCGGCACGCAAAGTTGAGCGCGACATGCAGAAGCGCATCGCCGCGGTCGTATTGCGCCCCCGGATCGGGCAGAGTTTCCCTGCCATCGTGACGGGCGTGAACAACTACGGAACGTTTGTACGCACCCTCGATCCGCATGTCGAAGGCATGCTGGTCAATGCCGGCAAACCGGGCGCGCAGAAGGGGCTCGATGTGGGCGACCGCGTGACAGTGAAGCTGGTGAAGACCGATCCTGAGCGGGGATTCATCGACTTCGCGATGTAAACGGGCCTGATACGGGATTATTGTTGCTCGTCTTCAGGGAGGTCAACCTTTGTCGATGCTTCCCGGGTCGGGTTGCCCGAGCCGACCGGCACTGCGACTTTGGCGAATTCCGGGCTCCCAGGCTCATCGATCCACAGGCAGATAATCCACCAGACAGCAACGGCAAAATAGACCGCGCTATTTCCGTTGAAGAGCTTCTCGCGCAGGCCGACGACGCGCTCGTATTCCGCCATGGAATGCGGCTTTGCCGAAGCCGCGATGAGCTGCCAGATGATCTGCACCGCAAGCTGACCAATCGACGCGGTGGAGAGGCCAATCATGATCTGCTGCGGATGACTGCGCCAGCCCGAACCATAGCGGCGCCCGAAGACAGTCACGAGCAGGCCCAGCAGCACGGTGAGCACATCGGTTAAAAGCCCGCCCTTCTGCGCCACCAACTGCAGAAGACTCAACCATGCCACCAGCGAGGTTGGAATGATTGTTTTGGCGGGCGGCCAATGTCCCCAGGTGGCGACCACCACGCCGCCGATGGCAAGCAGCACCAGCGTCGAAACCAGCCACGCCCGGCGCCCGGCTCTGCCAAAGGTTCGCCGTGCGAGTTCGATCAGGACGAGGAACGCGACGATTGCCGAGATGTCGGCCAGGACCACGAAAATGCCGCCGAGGGTGAGCTGCGGCAGGCGGCCGTAGAGAAGCCGGCTCGCGATGAGGCGAAGGGTGACGAGAGCGATCGAGGTTGTAAACCAGAAGAATCGCTTGGTGCGGTCCCTGCCGAGGAGGACGACCAACAGAACCAAATGTGCCGCGAGAGTCAATGTCCAGAGAATCTGGACCGCGGTGAAATCGAAATTCAAATGCATGGAATCCTTAGTGAGGCCGCATTCGCAAGAGCGAGCGGACCAAGAATTAGTCTAGGACATCGGAACGGGTCATCTGAGGAGAGACGGAAGGGAAGGATTGGTGCGCCCGGAGAGATTCGAACTCCCGACCTAACGCTCCGGAGGCGTTCGCTCTATCCAGCTGAGCTACGGGCGCGCTCTATCAGCATACCGTATTTTTCCACAGGTGAGCTCTATCCGTTGGCTGCAGTGTCGCGCGAGCGACCCGATTCGCGCTGTGCGCGCAATTCCTCCATTACGGATTGAATCAGGGCCTTTGCGCCTTCCATGCCGCTCAAGACCGCCTGAAGGTCCAAGGCCGGCACGTTCGGATTGCGGCTCGAGGTGCAATAGACACCGTGCTGTCCAACCATAATCAGCGAATCGGTCAGCAGGTCCAGCGCCACCGCCAAGCGGCCCCGTTCCACGCCCATCATGAATTCGTGCTGCTCCAATTCGCGCTTCCGTTCGTCGAATACGCTCATATCCAGAGCCTACGCGAAGAATGTTGGCCAGTCATGTTCCCGATCGTCTGGCCTCCAGTTTCAGAAGCCGTCCTAGTCTGAAAAGCAATGGAATCGACACGAGCCCGATGCCTGCCACGCATACGGAGTACTCAGCCGCTTTCCATCCGGAGACGTACCTCTCTTTCAGCGCCAACCAGATCAGCAAGGATAAAACCGGAAGAATCACGACCGTCGCGGTGGCAACTCCCGGCATGTAGCTGCGCGTTGCCACAGAAACCGCAATATGCGGGATGAACGCATTGGCCAATACCGCAGCCATGTATCCAAAATAGACGTAGGTCCAGAGCGTCTGCTTTCCCGATCGGACGCTGAGCCACGTAATCACAAAAGCCAGCAGTGTAAAAGCCACTACGGCGAAGCGGAAGACGCCGGTTTCGACGGGCGCAGGCCAGCGGTGAGCCCTTCTTGACCACTCAGGAAACCAGAGGGCTTCTTCTCCATTGTGCAATGTAACCGCAACCGGGAACAGCCATTGAAGACTTTGAAAGCTCATATCTCACTTCGTCGAAATTCAACTAGACATCGAGCTTGCGCATGTACTCGGCGTCCTCACGCAGCTCTGTCATGGGGTCGCCGGCGAACTCCTCCTGCTCGATGAAGTAGTGCTTCAGGCCAGTGGCCGCGCGCAGAATGGGCCGGTAGTCGACAACGCCTGTGCCGAGGACAACGGAGTGAAATTTGCCACCCGCTTCGCGCGCCATGTCCTTGACATGCAGCAATGGGAAACGTTCGGGGGTTTTGCTGAGATAGTCGACGGGATTGTGGCCTGCGGCAGTCACCCAGCCGCAATCCATCTCGAAGACGACAAATCTTGGATTGGTGAGGCGCAGGAGTTCGTCGTAAACGACAGTTCCATTCTCAACGGCGAACTCCGGAACGTGGTTGTGCACACCGAAGGTGATGCCGGCGGATTTCAACTTTTCGCCGATGCGATTGAATTCGCCCGCCACAAAGCGCCAGTCGTCGAGCGAGAGTTCGCCCTTGGCTGCGGGATCGCGATGTACACCGCCCGAGGAAGAGCAAATCAGGTACTCGAGACCCAGCGTGTGCGCATACTCAATGAGTTCGTCGAGTTGCGTGCGCAATTGAACCAGCGTGTGATGTGCGCTGATGCAGTGCAGACCGGCCTGGTCCATGGCATGGCGAAATTCGGCAGCGGTTTTGTTAAAGTAGCCGGCCGCCTCAACCTCGCGATACCCGGCCTCGCTCAGTTGATGCAGAGTGCCCTCGAAATCGTTGGGCAGGAGGTTGCGCACCGAATACAACTGCAAGCCGATGGGCTGGTGGACCGGCGCGGCGTCGAGGCGGGAGGCAACGAGGGAAGAGGCCGCGGCGGCGCCCGTGATTTTCAAGAAGTCTCTGCGCGAGGAAGATTTCATTCGGATCGGTTCTCCTTTTAGCTCTTGATGCTTTGTGAAGCGGCGTCCCACGTGGCGATGGCGCGATGGAAATACGAATGATTGGCCATATGGCAGGCGATGGCCGCATGATGGCCAAAGACTTCGTCCTCGACGACGTGTTCGCGCGTTTCGACAGCGCGGAAGAAGGCCGCAATGTGATCGGCGGTGTCGTCGTAGCCGTGCGGCGCTGACCAGCTTTCCACTTCGGGAAGCCCCAACGGGGACGTTGGATGCGCAGCGTGCCACGTTTTCAAGTATTCCTGTTTGGCCTCGGCGGTCCATCCGTCCAACGAATAGCCTTCTGGCTGCGGGCTCGTATCCTGCGGTGTGACAGTGAGCGTGTTGCCGCTGATGACCATCGTTGCTTCCCGTCCGTAAAAGATAATCGGCTCTCCAGCCGAATTGTTCTGGTTGCAGTGCAGGTTCACGGTCACACCGGGATAGTCGTACAGCGTGGCGAGCAGGTCAGGGTAATCGCGTCCGTCGTTGAAGTGCGTGAGCGACCCGGTGGAGAAAGCGCGTGCCGGCGCCTCGTTGATATCGCTGACGCATTGAATGCCGGAAAGCAGGTGGACGAACAGATCGCCTGCGACTCCTTCGCCATAGTCCTTGAAGCAACGCCAGCGGAAGAATCGCGCTGCGTCGAAAGGAATGGAAGGCGCATCGTGCAGCCAGGCAGTCCAGTCGATGGTCTGGGGGCTGGCATCGGGCGCGATCGGATAGACCCACGCACCGGAAGGCGAGTTGCGATCGGAGTGGCCCTCGATGTAGTGAACTTCACCGAGGCGTCCGGATGCATAAATCTCCGCAGCCTTTTTGTAGATGATATTACTCACACGCTGACTGCCGGCCTGAAAGATGCGCTTGTTTTCCTGCACTGCTTTGACCATGGCGAGTCCGTCGGCGACGTTGTGGGACATGGGTTTTTCGCAGTAAACATCTTTGCCCGCGGCGAGACAATCGAGCACCACGCGGCGATGTTGAAAATCGGCGACGGCCACGATGACAGCGTCCACATCTTTGCGATCGAGCAGAGAGCGATAGTCGCGGGTGGTCGGTACGTCCGTGCCATAGGCCTCGAGGCCGGCTTTTTGATGCATATCGTAGAGGTCGGCAGTGGCGACGAGCTCGCCGTTGGGGACCAGACGCGCCGAACGGAGCAGGTCACATCCGCGAATGCCGGTGCCGATGGAGATGAAGCGGATCTTGCGTCCCGGAGCGGCCGCGAGAGATTGAGCGGCGAGCGGCGTTGGCTCCAACACGCTCGAATGCACTGCCGCACTCGCTGCGACTGCGCCTGCACCGAGACGCACAAACTCCCGGCGCGTGAAGAAGGATGATTTCATATCGTAGGAACTCCCGGTGCGAAGTGCAGCGCCATTCTCGCTCCGAGGCCCGGTATGTGTCCAGAAACCGCAGCGTTGTGCTTTGCAGTGGTGGCAGATAGCATACGGAACTGGATTCGTACCGCAAAAAGTTGGATCGTGAGGCGAGACGCGCAATGAAGATTTGTTGGAGCAAGCTCGAAGGCATGGCCTTGGTTGCGATGGTCCTGGCGTTCGTTGCCTCGATGCTGGCAGTGACTGCCGAAGGCGCAGAAACAAGGCGGAACGCGCTCCCTCGGCTTGGACCGAACGTGATGATCTTCGATCCTTCGATGCCGGCGGCGGCGATCCAGGAACAGATCGACAAAGTCTACGCGATCCAGCAACACAGCGAATTCGGCACGGCCCGGTATGCGCTTCTGTTTTTGCCGGGCACGTACCACGTGGATGTGCCGGTGGGCTTCTACACACAGGTGCTTGGGCTTGGGGCCACACCCGATGCCGTTCACATCGTGGGCGATGTCCACGCGGACGCGAGCCTTGCGCATAACAACGCAACCTGCACGTTCTGGCGCGCAGTCGAAGGTTTTTCCGTGACGCCCGCGGGCGGAACGATGCGATGGGCGGTTTCGCAGGCGGTCGCGTTTCGACGCATGCACGTGCTGGGCAGCCTCGTGCTTCACCAGAACGGGGGCTGGGCCAGCGGAGGGTGGATTTCAGATTCGCTCGTGGACGGCAATGTCGGGTCCGGATCGCAGCAGCAATGGATTTCGCGCAACAGCGAGTGGGGAAGCTGGACCGGGTCCAACTGGAACATGGTCTTCGTCGGAGTGAAGCATGCACCGGAGGGCGATTGGCCGA
This sequence comes from uncultured Acidobacteriaceae bacterium, assembly GCA_963798035.1. Classification (GTDB taxonomy): domain Bacteria; phylum Acidobacteriota; class Terriglobia; order Terriglobales; family Acidobacteriaceae; genus Telmatobacter. The sequence continues at coordinate 231,121 of CAWCRW010000006.1, forward strand.
ACCCGCCTTATACGAAGGTGGACCGTACGCCTGTTGTTCGCGAGAAGCCGTATCTGGAAGTGGACGCGCAGGGAAAGTGGAGCGTGCGGGTGCCGGCGCTGCGGACCGAAAGTGTTGGAGTGACGTGGCACGAAAGAAGCACTCCAGGGCGATCGATTCCGCTGAGTCATTTCTATATTGCGAGGTCGGGCGTGGATACGGCGGCGACGATCAATACGCAGCTCGCAGCGGGGAAGGACCTGTTGTTCACGCCGGGGCTCTACGACTTGACGGAGCCCATTCGCGTGACACGGCAGGGCACCGTCGTGATGGGGCTTGGCTTCGCTACGTTGCGCCCGATGCAAGGCACTGCTGCGATGACGACAGCGGATGTGGACGGCATCGAGATTGCTGGACTGCTGTTGGATGCGGGACCGCAGATTTCTCCGAATCTGCTTGAAATCGGGCCGGAAGGAAGCAGGGCGAGCCATGCACGGGATCCGATCGCGCTGCACGACGTGTTTTTTCGTGTGGGCGGCGCGGGAGTGGGTCGTACCGAGGGAAATCTGCGTATCAACAGCAACGATACGATCGTGGATCACACGTGGATCTGGCGGGCCGACCACGGCGCCGAAGTGGGCTGGACGAAGAATCTCAGCACGAATGGCCTGGTGGTAAATGGAAACAATGTGACGATTTACGGACTGTTCGTGGAACACCATCAGCAGTTCCAGGTGTTGTGGAACGGCAATCACGGGCGGACCTATTTTTACCAATCGGAGATTCCGTACGATCCGCCGGACCAGGCGAGCTACACTTCTGCGCCGGGTATCAACGGATGGGCTTCGTACAAGGTGGCCGATTCGGTGACGGATCATCAGGCGTGGGGGCTCGGTATTTACAGCGTGTTTCGGCGGCCGAACGTCGTGCTGACAAGGGCTATTGAGGTTCCGCACGCGCCGGGGGTGCGGTTGCACCATATGATCACTGTGGCTCTGGACGACAAGGGTGAGATTTCGAACGTCATTGACGACAAGGGCGGGCCGACGTCGCTCGCGCCGCATCGCGTGGACCCCAAGGTGACGGAGTTTCCCTAACGAATGGCAATGCGGTGCCGGGACCGAGGCGCCTTGTCCGGGCATGAAACAATAGATCCGAAGAGATCATGACCCACGAAGCCGCATCCGAATCGCAGTCCGCGCCTGAGAGCAATCCTGAACCAACCAGTGAGCCGGTCGAAAACTTTGCCGACGTTCTCTCGGCTTTCGAGCGCACGCATACGCACAAGCCGGCGGCCGGCGCCAAGCAGCTTGAGGGCACCGTCATTTCGCTCTCGGCCGACCAGGTTTTTCTCGACATCGGCTACAAGACCGAGGGCGTGTTGGCGCGTTCGGTATTCGAGAGCAATGCCGAAGGCGTGAAGCCCGGCGATGGGTTTCCCGTCTCAGTGACCGGGCGCAACCAGGAAGGCTACTACGAGCTGTCGCGATTTAAAGTCGCGCAGCCCCGCGACTGGACTGCGCTGGAAGAAGCTTTTGCGCAGAAATTGGCGGTGGTGGGCACAGTGACCGGTGTCGTGAAAGGCGGCCTGAACGTGGATGTCGGCGTGCGCGCCTTTATGCCTGCAAGCCGCAGCGGAACGCGCGATGCCGCGGAACTCGAGAAGCTTGTAGGCACAGAGATCAATTGCCGCATCACGAAGCTCGACGTGACCGTTGAAGACGTAGTTGTTGATCGGCGCGTGGTGTTGGAAGAGCAGGCGCGTGCCGAGGCGCATGGCCGATTTGCCGCGATGAAAGAAGGCGATACCGTCACGGGTACAGTCCGCACGCTGATGCCCTACGGAGCCTTCGTCGATATCGGCGGTGTGGATGGACTGCTGCACGTAAGCGATATTGCCTGGAGCCGGGTCAGCAAGCCCGAAGATGTGCTCTCGGTAGGGCAGGAGATCCAGGTCCGCGTTTTGAAAATCGATGCTGGCACAAAGAAGATTTCGCTTGGCCTGAAGCAATTGGAAGCGGAACCGTGGGAAGCGGTGCCGACGAAGTACCACATGGGACAGCGGGTGACCGGCACGGTGGTCCGTCTGACGGACTTTGGTGCCTTTGTGGAGATCGAGGCCGGCATCGAAGGCCTGATTCACATTTCTGAGATGGCGTGGGGAAAGAAGGTGCGTCACCCGAGCGACGTGCTCAAGCAGGGGGACCGGGTCGATGCGGCGATTCTGGCGATCAAGCCGGAAGAACGGCGGATCTCGCTTGGCCTGAAACAGACGCTGAGCGATCCCTGGTCGGGCGTGCAGCAAAAATTTCCAGTCGGTTCGCAAATTGAAGGGCCGGTAACGAACCTGATGAAGTTTGGCGCCTTCGTGCAAATTGCGGACGGCATAGAAGGCCTGGTGCACGTGAGTGAAATGGTTGCCGACCGCCGCATCAATCACCCCAGCGATGTAGTGCGCGTGGGGCAAGTGGTGAAGGCGCAGGTGCTGGCCATCGATACAGAGAAGCGGCAGATCAAGCTGAGCATGAAGCAGCTGATCCCGACCAGCATCGACGAGTACATTGCCGAGCACAAGCTTGGCGACGTGGTGTCCGGGCGCGTGGTCGAGGCGGCGGGAGGCCATGCGACCGTAGAACTAGGCGAAGGCATTCGCAGCAGTTGCCGCACCCAGTCTGCAGGCGGAGTTCCGGAAGCGCAGGCGCCGCGCGGTGCCGCGGATCTTTCATCGCTTACATCCATGTTGCAGGCGCGCTGGAAGGGAAATGTCCCGGCGGCCGCGGCGAAGCAGGAGCCGGTGCAAGCCGGACAAATTCGCAGCTTCAAGATCGTGCAGATCGATGCCGACGCGAAGAAGATCGAAGTGGAGCTGGCCTAGGACGCTGGGTCAGAGATACGTTTCGTCGATATAGCACCATTTCCAGTTTTCGCCGCGCTCGGCGGATTGGATGATGGGGTGCTTCGTCGCATGGTAGTGAGCGCGCGCGTGCTGTTGTGGCGAGGAGTCGCAACAGCCCACATGGCCGCATTCCAGGCACATGCGCAGGTGGACCCAGGTGGTGCCAGCCTTCAGGCATTCTTCACACCCCTTGGTGTGCGGTTTCACTTTCTTCACATGGTCTGCAACGTGGGAACATTGTGCCGGCATTCTTGACCTCCGTGTGCGAAAAACCCGACCTTATTTCACCTTATACTGCTCGGCCAAGGCGCGAAACGCCGTGATCTGCGCGGCAGCCCAGTTCTCGTCGCGCCCCAGTTCGGCGGCCAGCAGGCTAGCCACAGGACGGGCCATTGCGCTGGCGGCGCCGGCATTCAAAAACAGGGCGCGTGTGCGGCGCGCCAGGATATCTTCAACGGTGCGGGCCATCTCTTCGCGAGCGGCCCAAACTACCTCCGCGGCGATGTAGGGCAGAGCCGGGTGCAGCTGCGGCGCCAGCTTCGGTTCTTGCGCAAGGGTGCGAATCGCCTCAGCGTCGGAGCCGTAGACTTCGAGAGCTCCCAGGGCATTCGCATTTTCGAGGTAACCGTGAATGCGCAGATTGCGCGTAGGGCATGGCTCGTCGCGCAGGCGGCCCAGGGTGATGGCGTGATCGACGCAGTCTTCCGCCATGTGCCGGTAGGTCGTCCATTTGCCGCCGGTGATGGTGAGCAGTCCCGACGTATCCACATGGATCACGTGATCGCGTGAAAGCGCCGAGGTTTTGCCGTCGCCCTTCACCAGAGGACGCAAGCCAACATAGACCGCCAGCACGTCGGCGCGCGTGGGCGGACGGCTCAAATAGCGACTGGCAGTTTCGAGAATGAACTCGATCTCTTCGTCGAGCGGGCGCGGCTCAAAGCTGGGAGCATCGAGAGGCGTGTCGGTTGTTCCTGCGACGGCATGGTCGTGCCACGGGATGACAAACAGAACACGCCCATCGCTGGTGCGCGGAACCATCAGGGCCGTGTCACCCTTGAGGAAAGAGCGATCGAAGACGAGGTGAATTCCCTGGCTCGTGACGACAAGTGGATCCGCAGCGGGATCGGCCATCTTTCGGATCGAGTCGGTGAATACGCCTGTCGCGTTGACGACAATCCGCGCGGAAATGTTCAGCTCCTCGCCTGTTTCCTCATCCCGGGCGGTCGCGCCGTTGATGTAACCTTCGGCATCGCGTAGCAAGCCTGTCGCCGGGAAATAATTCACCAACGCTGCGCCGTGCTCGGCGGCTGTCATGGCGAGATGGATGAGAAGACGCGCATCATCAAATTGCCCGTCGTAGTAAATCACGCCGCCGCGCAATTCTTCCGGCTCCAGCGCAGGCAGTCGCTCCAGCGTTTCCTCTTTGGTCAGCAGCTTGGACACGCCGAATCCATATTTGCCGGCCAGCAGGTCGTAGAGTTTGAGGCCAATGCCGTAGAAGGGAGCCTCCCACCAGGAGTAATTCGGTACGACAAAGGCCAGGTCGTGGACGAGATGCGGAGCATTCTGACGCAGCAAGCCGCGCTCCTTGAGCGCCGACATCACGAGAGATATATTTCCCTGTTCCAGATAGCGCACGCCGCCGTGGACAAGCTTGGTGCTGCGACTGCTGGTGCCCTTGCCGAAGTCATGCGCCTCGAGAAGGACTACATCCAGGCCACGCGCCGCAGCGTCGACGGCGACTCCCATGCCCGTTGCGCCGCCGCCGATTACAGCGATGTCCCATGGCTCCTGCCGTGCGGCTCGCTCGCGCACCTTGCGCAACATTTCTTCCCTGCGCATCGTTTGCTCCGTTTTACTCTGTCCAGTTTTTTGAGCGGTCGACCGCGCGTTGCCAGCGTGCCCGGCGGGCCGCGCGCTCGGTTGCATCCATCTTCGGTTCAAAACGAACATCGTTCTTGCGTTGCGTTCGTAACGCATCCGGGCCAGGCCAGAATCCGGTTGCAAGGCCAGCGAGGTAGGCCGCCCCGAGGGCGGTTGTCTCCGTCACACGCGGTCGCACGACGGGCACGCCGAGCATGTCTGCCTGGAACTGCATCATCAGGTCATTCACGGCAGCACCGCCGTCGACACGCAGCGCGCTTAAGGGGGTGTGGGTGTCGGCGTGCACCGCATCCAGGACGTCGGCCACCTGAAGTGCAATGCTCTCGAGTGCCGCGCGCGCAATATGCTCCGGTTTTGTATCGCGACGCAAGCCGATCAACAACCCGCCAGCATGCGGGTCCCAGTGAGGCGCACCCAGCCCGACAAATGCCGGGACAAACACGACGCCGCCTGTATCGGGAACCGCTGCAGCAAGCGCTTCCACGTCGGCGGACGAGCCAATCAGCTTGAGATTGTCGCGCAGCCATTGCACCACTGCCCCGCCAATAAAGATGCTGCCTTCGAGCGCATATTCGAGGCGATGCTGCGCGCTTGCAGCGATCGTGGTGATAAGGCGGTGCTTGGAGCGGACGAAGTTCGTGCCGATATTCTGCAGCAGAAAACAACCGGTGCCGTAGGTGTTCTTGGATTCTCCGGCGCTCCAGCAGAGTTGGCCAAAGAGCGCGGCCTGTTGATCCCCGGCGATTCCGGCGATTGCGATGCCGCCAAGGCCGAGCGTGGTGGTGACTTCACCAACGTTCTGGCTGGACCACACAACTTCCGGCAGCATGCTCGCTGGGACGTCGAAGATGCGCAGCAGCTCGGGATCCCATGCACCCTTGACGATGTTATAGAGCAGCGTGCGGGACGCATTGGTCACGTCGGTGACGTGATGCTTGCCGCTGGTGAGATGCCAGATGAGCCAGCTATCGACGGTGCCGAAAGCGAGCTCGCCTTTGTCAGCACGTGCGCGCGCGCCGGGCACGTTGTCAAGGATCCACTTGATCTTGGTTGCGGAGAAGTAGGGATCGATGACGAGCCCGGTGCGGCTGCTGATCATATCTCCCAAGCCCTTTTGCTCGAGGGCATTGCACTGCGCGGCGGTGCGTCGGTCCTGCCACACGATGGCGGGGTGAATCGGCTTGCCGGTAGAGCGCTCCCAGACGATAACGGTTTCGCGTTGGTTGGTGATGCCGATGGCGGCGATGTCGCGTGGGCGCGCGCCAACCTTGCCCAGCACCTCGACCGCACAGCTCATTTGGCTGGTGAGGATCTCGGTTGGGTCGTGCTCAACCCAGCCCTGCTGCGGATAGAACTGCTGAAATTCGTGCTGCGCGACGGCGGCGATTGCGCCCGCCTCATCAAAGAGAATTGCGCGAGAACTGGTGGTTCCCTGGTCGAGCGCGAGGATATACGCCATGCGTGCTGCCTTCCTTCGGTCCCCAGTCAAACACGCGGGGCGGGGGCGGGGCAAGGCGCGCAGTGTGAAATCGGGCGGGGTTGGAAGCGGCGTGCACGCTCAGGCGGGAACATAGAGGTCGACGTATTCGTGGACGGGCATTGGATCGAGGCGGGCGGGGTCGAGCGAGACCTCGAGGATGCGTCGCTGCTGCTGCTCGCTGAAGCGTCGTCTGAGATTGGTTTTGAACTTCTCGACCAGCAGCGGCATGCCTTCGGGGCGGCGCCGCCGGTGGCCAATGGGGTATTCGACGGTTTCCTCGAGCTTGGTGCCGTCGCCCGATTCGACCTGGAGCGAGTTGGCGATGGAGCGTTTTTCCGGGTCATGGTAATCGGCTGTGAAGTCCGGCTCTTCCACGCATTCGACCTTGGCACGCAGAGCATCGATACGCGGATCGGATGCGATGTTGTCTTCGTAATCGGCGGCAGTCAGGCGGCCAAAGATCAGGGGAATTGCGATCATGTATTGCACGCAGTGATCGCGATCCGCGGGATTGGCGAGCGGACCTTTCTTGTCGATGATGCGCAGGCAGGCCTCGTGGGTGCGGATGGTAATTCTTTTTATGGCGTCAAGGGAGATCCCGCGCTGGTCGAGCTGTGCGCGCAAGGTCATGGCCGCTTCGACAGCCGTCTGTGCATGGAATTCGGCCGGAAAGCTGATCTTGAAAAGTACATTCTCCATCACGTAGGAGCCGTAGGTACGCTGGAATTTGAATTCCTTTCCGCGAAACGACACGTCGTAGAAGCCCCAGGTTTTCGCGGTCAGCACCGATGGATAGCCCATTTCTCCTGCTTGCGCCATGAGGGCGAGACGGACGGCGCGGCTGGTTGCATCGCCGGCGGCCCAGCTCTTGCGCGATCCGGTGTTGGGCGCGTGGCGATACGTGCGAAGGCTCTGCCCGTCGACCCATGCAAGCGAGATTGCGTTGAGTGTCTGGTCGCGCGTGAGTCCCAGGAGCGCGCAAACAACGGCGGTCGATGCGACTTTGACCAGCACGACATGATCGATGCCGACTTTGTTGAAGGAGTTTTCGAGCGCGAGGCAGCCCTGGATTTCGTGGGCCTTGATCATCGCGGTCAAGACCTGCCGCATCGTAATGGGAGAGCTGCCGGAGCGGGAAAGCCAGTCGGCAGTGGCGAGGATGCCGCCAAGATTGTCAGAAGGATGTCCCCATTCGGCGGCGAGCCAGGTGTCGTTGAAGTCGAGCCAGCGAATCATGGCGCCGATGTTGAAGGCGGCCTGCACGGGATCGAGTTGATAGCTTGTTCCGGGCACGCGCGCTCCGTTGGAAACAACCGTGCCGGACACAATGGGGCCGAGAAGCTTGGTGCAGGCGGGGTATTCGAGCGCTTCGAGGCCGCAGCCCAACGTGTCAATAAGGCAAGCACGCGCGGTGGTGTAGGCGAGGTCGCTCGTGATTTCGTAACTCAGCGCGTAATCGGCAATGTCCGTCAGAACTTTGTCGTACGCGGGACGTTCATTGCTGATGTGCGAAGACACGCGAACTCCTGGGTCGAGGTTTTAGAACAGATCAACTTTGAAAGCCAAGCAGAAACAAATCCAAACCCGATTATCCCCGCTCTGCGCGAGCGATGAACTCCAGATTCTCCGGCCCGGTATAAATGGCCGAAGGCCGGATGATTTTTCCGTCTTCCCGCTGTTCGATGACGTGCGCGCACCAGCCCGAAGTCCGCGCCATCACGAACAGGGGTGTAAACAAATCGACGGGAATGCCCATCAGGTGATAGGCGACCGCGCTGTACCAATCGAGATTGGGAAACATTTTCTTTGTTTCTAACATCACGTTTTCGATGCGTTCGGCAACGGCGAACAGGCGCCGGCCTTCGGCATCGACGGCCAGATTGCGTGCGATTTCTTTCACGATGTTGCTGCGCGGATCGCTGATGGTGTAGACGGGATGTCCAAATCCGATGATGACTTCCCGCTCTGCGATGCGGCGGCGTATGTCGGCTTCAGCTTCGTCGCCGTCCGCATAGCGGCGTTGAATTTCGAGTGCTACTTCGTTGGCGCCCCCATGTTTCGGCCCTTTGAGCGCGCCGATGGCACCGGCTATGCAGGAGTAGAGATCGGAGCCAGTGCCGGCGATGACGCGCGCCGTGAATGTAGAGGCGTTGAACTCGTGTTCGGCATACAGAATCAGAGACGCCTGCATTGCTGCAGCCCACGATGCACCGGGCGAAGCGCCGTGCAGCAGGTGAAGAAAATGCGCGGCGATGGAATCCTCGAATCGCTCCACCTCGATGCGCCTGCCGTTGCGCGCGTAGTGGTGCCAATAGAGAAGCATCGACGGCAAGGAAGCGAGGAGCGTATCGGCGATGATGCGCGCTCCTTCGGTACTGTGGCTCGTTGCCTCGGGCAGAACGCAGCCCAGCACCGAGACGCCCGTGCGCAGCACGTCCATCGGGTGCGTGGACGGGGGCAGGAGTTCGAGTGCCTGCTTGACCGAAGCCGGCAAGCTGCGCATTGGGCGCAAGCCGGTTTTGTAGGCGGCGAGCTCTGCCGTGGTCGGCAACTTGCCGTGCAGCAGCAGGTACGCCACTTCTTCAAACTCGCAATGCGCTGCGAGGTCCTTGATGTCATAGCCGCGATAATGCAGATCGTTGCCGCTGTGGCCCACGGTGCACAAAGCTGTCGTACCGGCGGCGGTTCCTGAAAGCGCCACGGACTTTTTGGGTTTGAATGCTGACGTCGGGTTGTTTTCCCGAGTACTCATTGAAATCCTCCAGGGAATCCGTGCGAAGGCCGGAAACGAAATTAACTAAGGCGTTTCTTTTTCCTTCGCGAAGAGTTCGTCCAGTTTCTCTTCGTAAGCGTGATAGTCGAGGAATTTGTAAAGGTCGGCGCGCGTCTGCATCATTGGAATCACGCTGCGCTGGGTTCCCTCGGCACGGATTGTCTCGTAGACCTTGAGAGCTACCGCATTCATGGCGCGATAGGCCGCGCAGCAATAGAGAAGGATGTCGACGCCGGCGTCGACCAATTCGTCTCGAGCGAAGAGAGGCGTCTCGCCGAATTCGGTGATGTTGGCGAGGATGGGGACGCCGACTTCACGGCGAAATTGCGTGTAAGCCGGAAGCTCAGTGACTGCTTCGGCAAAGATCATGTCGGCGCCGGCTGCGACGTAAGCTTGCGCGCGTTTGATCGCAGCGTCCATGCCTTCATTGGCAAGTGCATCGGTTCGCGCCATGATCACGAAGGCCTCATCGGTGCGGGCATCGACCGCGGCCTTGATGCGATCGACCATTTCTTCCGCAGAAACGAGTTCCTTCCCAGGCCGATGGCCGCAGCGCTTGGCGCTCACCTGATCTTCAATGTGCACGGCGGCAGCGCCGGCCTTGATCATGGTTCGAATCGTGCGTGCGATGTTGAAGGCCCCTCCCCAGCCGGTGTCGATGTCGACGAGGAGGGGGAGAGGCGTGGCATCGGTGATGCGTCGGACGTCGATCAGGACGTCTTCCATGGAACTGATGCCGAGATCAGGAAGCCCGAGCGAATTGGCAGCGACCCCTCCCCCGGAAAGATAGAGCGCGCGAAACCCTGCCGCCTGGGCAAGCTTTGCCGCATACGCATTGATCGCGCCCGCAACCTGCAGCGGTTTCTCGTCACGAACCGCGGCACGAAACTTTGCTCCCGCCGAATCAATTCCAGATATCTGCTGCATGGAATGCCTTGCGCCGCATCATAACAGGCAAACGCAGCGCAATCGACATGCAGCTATCGCGACATAGGCGCGCAATGCGACAATGCTTGCGGTGAACCTATTCGCTCCAGGAGCGAGCTTTGCCCGGAGGAGAATTGTCATGAATCGTCTTTTGATTTGTACCGGCGTCCTTTTTGCCGCCACTGCCACACTTTCTGCCCAGCAGGCTCCGCCTCTCAGCCCGCCGGAAAGCACCACGGCAGACATCGCCAGCCAGAAGGTGACGATCAAGTACAGCTCACCGCGGGTGAAAGGGCGCGAAGGGCACATTTTCACCAAGGACGGCCTGATCAGCCACAACCCGCATTACCCGGTGTGGCGCGGAGGGGCGAATTCGGCCACAACCCTGGATACAGACGCGGATCTCATGATTGGCGATCTGGCAGTGCCGAGAGGAACTTACACACTTTTCGTCGACATCTCCGATCCGGACAACTGGGTATTGATTGTGAGCAAAAAGACCGGTGAATGGGGCCTCGCCTACGACGGAACGCAGGACCTTGGCCGCGTGAAGATGCAGATGAGCAAACCCCCGTCAATGGTGGAGGACCTGAAGTACACGATCCAAACAAGAGGCGGCGGGAGCGGCGGAACAATCACGCTTGCCTGGGAGAATCACATCGCGTCTGTTCCGATTACAGTGCGCTAGGTTTTGAGAGGGACGGAACCGCGGGACGGCAGCATCACAGAGAATTGCCGCTCTGCCGGTACAATGGGTTCAGTCCTATAGTTCCAGCCGGAGGCTTCAACCCCATTGCCCCTCTATGAATACCGCTGCACCAAGTGCGGTCATCGATTCGAAAAAATACAGCATTTCGATGCCGAGCCCGAGACGGAATGCCCCAAGTGTCAAGGTGCGCTCGAACGTCCACTCACCGCGCCGGCTCTTCAATTCAAAGGCGCTGGATGGTATGTGAACGACTACGCGTCGAAGAGTTCCTCGAGCTCTTCCGACGGTAAGACGCCGGACAGCAAGACAAATGACGCTAGCGCTGCAACCGCGGCGGACTCAAAAGCGGCCAGCTCCGACTCTGCTGCAAAATCCCCACCGTCAACCTCGACTTCGACGTCCAGTTCCTCGGAACCCTCGGCAAAATCCTCCACTTCCTCGACGTCGTCCTAAGGGGCGCAGGCTTTGCAGCCCGGGCGACTCCGCTTGCTCGTGCATACGCCGTAAGATAATTGCAGGGCCATTCGCTGGTGCGCGTGGACCATTCTATGCCTCTGCTCGATCCCATTCCGTCTCCCGTAGAACATGCCGATCTGGTTGCCCTTGAATGGGAGCCTCTGCTCCGGCTGGTCTCCGGTTTTGCTGCGTCGGCGATCGGACGGGACGGCGTTCTTGCGCTGCGGCCCTCGACCGACGCGTCGTGGATCGCGCATCAGCATCGACTCACGGGCGAACTGCGCTTGCTGCTGGGCGAGCAGGTTTCCATTCCACTGGGCGGCCTGTTCGATCCAACGGAGCTTGCAGCGAAGGCGCGCATTCCGGAGGCGGCTCTCGAATCCGGCGAACTGCAGGCAGTTGCGCGGCTGGCTAACGACATTGCCGCCTGGCAGGCGCTAGTGCAATCGCCGCCGGCGCGGGTCGTTGGAAAGCTTGCCGGGCTGTCAGAGCTTTCGGCCGGGTTGACGCAAGGGCTGCGGACGTTGGCGGAGTCGATCGAACGCAAGATTCAGCCGGATGGTTCATTGGCCGATGATGCTTCCCCCGAGTTGGGGCGCATTCGTCGCGAGCAGGAGCGCCAGCAGCGTGTGATTGAAGAATCTCTTCGCGCGGCGCTGCGCAAGCTCTCGAGCGATGGCGCGACGCAGGACGATGTGATCACGATTCGCGGCGATCGGTTTGTCATTCCGGTCCGTAGCGAACTGAAGCGGCGCGTCTCGGGAGTTGTACATGGCGCGAGCTCGTCGGGGCAGACGGTGTATGTGGAACCGCTCGAGACCATCGAACAGAACAACGAATTGGTACGGCTGCTGGAAGAGGAGCAGGCCGAGATTCATCGCATCTTTGTCGCGCTGACGCGTCAGGTGGGCGGCCATTCGGACGCGCTGGTCGCCGGTGCACGGATTCTTGCGCTTGTCGACAGCCTGCTTGCGCGTGCGCGGTTTGCCCGCGACTACAACTGCGTCGAGCCGGGACTGACACCGGAGCTGCTTAGCCTGAGAGCGGCGCGACACCCTCTGCTGGAAAAGCATCTGCGGGTTACCGGCGGGCACGTTGTTCCGCTCACCCTTGAGCTGACGAGCGAGGCGCGCCAACTCATCATCAGCGGACCGAACACGGGCGGCAAGACAGTGACGCTGAAGACTACGGCACTGCTGGCCATGATGGCTCAGGCCGGGATGCCTGTGCCGGCCGAGGCAGCCAGTTTCCCCATCTTCACGGCGTTCCTGGCAGACATTGGCGATGCGCAGTCGATTGAAGCGGAACTGTCGACGTTCTCGGCGCACATCTTGAATCTCGATCGCCTCTCGCGGCTGGCCGATGCGCATTCGCTGGTGCTGTTGGATGAGCTTGGTTCGGCAACGGATCCAGAAGAAGGTTCGGCATTGGCCGTCGCTGTCGCTGGACACTTTCTGGCTGCGGGCGCGTGGTCGTTGATCTCGACGCATCACACGTCGCTCAAGGTCTACGCGGCGAATACGTCTGGCGTCTTGAACGCGGCGGCAGGCGTGGACGAAGTGACGCTGGTGCCGAACTATCATCTGCGGCTTGGAGTTCCCGGCGCGTCGGCTGGTATCCAAACAGCCGAACGGCTTGGCCTGCATGCGGGAATCATTGCCGGCGCGCGTCAGAGGCTTGGCTCGCAGCAGGTGGACATTGCGCGGTTCCTCGACAAGCTGCACAGCGAAGTGGCGGCGCTTGAAGTCGAGAGAAAGAAGACGCGCGAAGAGCAATACGGGTTGAACCAGGAGCGTGCGCGCCTGGCGCGCGAAGGCGATGTGGAATTGCGCAATCGCACGCGCGAACTGGAGACGAAATTGGGATCGCTGCTAAAGGATTTCGAATTCCAGATGCGGGAGAATGTGCGCGCCATCGAGGATCGCGCTGCGCAGCAGAAGCTTTCGAAGGAGGCCGAGCGGCGGATCAACCGGCTGCGGCGCGAATTTCAGGAAAGCTTCAATCAGACCGTGGTCGCGCATCGCACGGGCGCCGACCAGGGCGATGCCAATGCGCAGCCGCATGTGCTGAAGCACATTGCGCCAGGCGATCGGGTGCTGCTGAAGTCGATGAACAAGATCGCCGTGGTGCAGCGCGAGCTGGAGAAGGACGTTTTCGAAGTTGCGCTGGGACCCATCAAAATGCGCGTGCGCCGCGACGAGCTCTGCGAGCCGCAGACTCCTGGAGGGGATTCCGGGCGGGGGAAGAATGATCCGCTGGCCGCGGCGCGACGGCAGAAAGGCGTGCAGGTCTCTGTCATCAGCGCGAACACCGATGCTATGCGCATGGAGATCAACCTGATCGGACGCACGGTGGATGAAGCGACCGAGGAGTTGGAGAAGTATCTGGACCATGCGTTCCTGGCCGGGTTGCCGCGGGTGCGGGTGATCCATGGACATGGCGCTGGAATCTTGAGGCGGGGCGTGCGCGAGTTTCTGAAGGGCCATCCGCATGTGGCAGGGGTCGCGGAGGCTCCGCAGAATGAAGGCGGACAAGGCGCGACGCTGGTGGAGTTGCGGCAGTAAGGCGTTGGCTGGAATCTGTGCATTGGTGACAATTTCCTAACAATTCTCTCCAGCAGCTCTCGTATGATCGACTGCAACACGCAGTTGAGGAGAACACGGATGCGCAAGCTTTGCCTGACGCTGATGCTGACGATCGCCGCGGCGGTCGCGGTCGCTGAGCCACACAGCATTTACGACTTCACGATGAAATCGATCGATGGGCAGCAAGTCAGCCTCAAGAACTACAGCGGCAAGGTGGTGCTGCTGGTGAACGTGGCCAGCCGGTGCGGCTTCACACCCCAATACGCGGGTCTGGAAGCGGTCTACGAGAAGTACAAGGATCGCGGCCTGGTGATCGTGGGTATCCCGGCAAACAATTTTGCACAGCAGGAACCGGGCACGAACGAAGAGATCAAGAAGTTCTGCAGCACCAAGTACAACGTGTCGTTTCCCATGATGGCCAAGGTGTCGGTGCTGGGCGACGACGAGACGCCGCTCTACCAGTTTCTGACCAGCAAATCGGCGAATCCGCAGATTGGCGGAGACATCAAGTGGAACTTCACCAAGTTTCTTTTCGATCGCAACGGCAAGCCTGTGGCGCGGTTTGAGCGGTCACTCCCGATTCGCCGGAGGTGACGGCGGCGATTGAGGCGACGTTGAGCCAATAGGTTCGGTACCCCCCACCCCCGGTCTTTTGCTCAAATTCCTCATGGGATTCGGGTTAAGGGGTGGGGTATCCCGCAAAATCCTCTTTCTAAATAGTTTACATATCAAATTCCTCATTCCAGACGAGTTGCAGGGACGATTTCCGCCGAAATTGGCGTAGGCTTGCTTCGAAAATTCGAGCAGCCGCTTTCAGGCCGCCCCTACGGAGCGGCGGTTCGATGTGGGCTGCTGACCCAGGGCGGCGCTTCGCTTGCCCTGGGCTGTTGTCGTGTTCTCCCTACGGGAGAAACCGGGCGCAACTCTCATAGAACGATTGTGCGCCGGAGGCGGGAAATTGTTCGCAAATGAGGTTGGATTCGATTCGACGGGCTATTGGCCTATTCTCCCTACGGGAGAACCGGATGCAATGTGGGCTGCTGCGATGTGGGCTGTTGACCCAGGGCGGCGCTTCGCTTGCCCTGGGCTATTTTCACGTTCTCCCCTGCGGGAGAACCGGATACTTCCGGCTTCGCCGCAGGTGGTCAGGCCATGGCTTCGCGGCCCATCGGCTCGAAGCGCAACTGGTTTGAGTTGCGATCGGCGTCGATGCGGACGTGGGCGCCATGCAGGACTTCGCCGTCGAGAATCTTCATGGCCAGAGGGTCCTGTACCATGCGCTGCAGCGCGCGTTTGAGCGGGCGCGCACCGTAGGCCGCATCGGAACCCGCAGCCAGAATCAACTGGCGCGCCGGATCCGTGAGCTCGAAGGAGATCTGACGATCTTCGAGCATCTTGCGCACCTCGTTCAAGCGCAGCTCGAGGATCTGGTTCATCTGCGCATGTCCCAGCGGACGGAAGATGACCATTTCGTCCACACGGTTGAGGAACTCCGGCCGGAAGTGCTCGCGCAGCACGCGCATCACGCTTTCGCGGGCCATGTCGAAGTCATGCTCGGTCTTCAGCGTCTCAGCTGCCAAGGGTGCGGCGCCCAGGTTTGACGTCATAATGAGCACCGTGTTTTTGAAGTCGACGGTGCGTCCTTTGGAGTCGGTGAGTCGGCCGTCGTCCATCACCTGCAAGAGGATGTTGAAGACGTCGGGATGGGCCTTTTCGATTTCGTCGAAGAGGATCACGGCGTAAGGACGGCGACGTACGGCTTCAGTGAGTTGCCCTCCTTCGTCATAACCGACGTATCCCGGAGGCGCGCCGATCAAGCGAGCCACGGCATGTTTTTCCATGTACTCGCTCATATCGATGCGCAGCATGGCCTGCTCGTCGTCAAAGAGAAACTCGGCGAGCGCGCGGGCGGTTTCGGTTTTGCCCACACCTGTTGGTCCGAGGAAAATGAACGAACCGATGGGCCGCTTGGGATCGCTCAGGCCGGCGCGCGAGCGGCGGATTGCATTGGCAACAATGCTGAGCGCGGCATCCTGGCCGACCACGCGTTCGCGCAAGCGGTTTTCCATGGTGACGAGTTTTTTGACTTCGCCTTCGAGCATGCGGGACACAGGGATCCCGGTCCACTTGCTGACGATCTTGGCGATGTCTTCCTCGTCGACTTCCTCTTTCAACATGCGCTGGGCATTTGCGTTGCCGTCCTGCGCGGCATTCAGTCTCTTGAGCTCGGCTTCGAGCTTGGGCAGTTCGCCGTACTGGATCTGCGCAGCGCGTTCGAGCTGGCCTTTGCGGGTCTGCTCTTCCATTTCAAGGCGAAGATCTTCGAGCTTCTTTTTGAGCTCGCCGATACGGCCGATGGCTTCGCGTTCTTTGCTCCAGCGGGCGGTGAGGGCTGTGATCTTCTCGGTGAGCTCGGCCACTTCGCGCTCGACTTCCGCGAGGCGATCCCTGCTGTTCTTGTCGGTTTCGCGCTTCAACGCGGCGCGCTCGATTTCGAGGGAAGTGCGCTGGCGCTCGAGCTGGTCAATTTCCGTTGGTTTTGAACCGATCTGGATGGCGAGCGAAGCGGCGGCCTCGTCGACCAGGTCGATCGCCTTGTCGGGCAGGAAGCGGTCGGAGATGTAGCGATGCGAGAGCGTGGCGGCGGCGACGATTGCGGAGTCCTTGATGCGCACGTTGTGATGCTGCTCGTAGCGGTCTTTGAGGCCGCGCAGAATCGCGATGGTGTCTTCGACGTTGGGTTCACCGACGTAGACGATCTGGAAGCGTCGTTCGAGAGCGGCGTCTTTCTCGATGTATTTGCGGTACTCGTTCAGCGTGGTTGCGCCGATGGCCCGCAGTTCGCCGCGCGCCAGGGCCGGCTTGAGCATGTTGCTGGCGTCGATAGCGCCTTCGGCCGCTCCGGCGCCGACGAGGGTGTGCAGCTCATCGATGAACAGGACGATTTGTCCGTTCGATTCTTCGATCTCTTTGAGAACGGCCTTGAGGCGGTCTTCGAACTCGCCACGATACTTTGCGCCGGCGAGCATGGAGCCGAGGTCGAGCGAGATGACGCGCTTGTCTTTCAGGCTCTCGGGCACGTCGCCGGACACGATGCGGCGGGCGAGACCTTCGACGATGGCTGTTTTGCCTACGCCGGGTTCGCCGATCAGCACCGGGTTGTTCTTGGTGCGGCGGCTCAGCACCTGGATGACGCGGCGAATTTCCTCATCGCGGCCGATGACCGGATCGAGCTTGCCGCGACGCGCGAGTTCGGTGAGATTTTTCGCGTATTTCTCGAGAGCCTGGAATTTGCCCTCGGGGTTCTGATCGGTGACGCGTTGCGAACCGCGGACGGCGGTCAGAGCCTTGAGGATGGCGTCGTGGGACGCGCCGAGAGCCACCAGTGCATCGCGCGCGGGATCTCCTTTTTGCTGGGCGATGCCTAGAAGAAGGTGCTCGGTCGAGATGTACTCGTCTTTGAAATTGGCGGCTTCGCGAAAGGCGTGCTCCAACGCCTTGTTGAGCGCAGGGCTCGGCGCCGGCTGCGCCGATCCCCCGGAGACGCGCGGCAGTTTTTCCTCGATCTGGTGCAGTTCGGTCTCAAGCCGCTCGGCGGGCGCACCGATCTTTTCAAGCACCGCAGGGATGACACCCTCGCGGTCTTCGGTGAGCGCCAGCAAGAGGTGGACGGGCTGCATTTCGGGGTTGCCGAATTCAGTCGCACGGGCCTGCGCCTGCTGCACCGCTTGCTGCGATTTCAGCGTAAATTTATCCCAATTGATGGCCATGAAAACTCCAGTTGTCAGTGATCAGTTGTCAGTGGTCAGAGATTCGTTATCGTAGTCCAAAACAGGAAGATCGCCTGCATCCTTAATCTTCAACGCCTTTCGCGCGGAAAGAATCACTCTGTTATGGCACTTCGCAAGCTCTTTGTGTTCAATGCTCTTCTCCGAAGACGACAGACCAGATTGCATTCTGCCCAAAAATGAATGAGCACATTGGAAATACTCTGATAAGTTCCTCGATAGTTCTCCGCCAATCGCAACATCCGCAACGCTGTGTGCGCGCTGGAAGGAAGCACTGCATTCCGTAAGGTGCTTTAGCGCTTCATATTTCTTTCTGCTGAAATATTCTTCCGTACCTTGGGGTAGGCCTACAGGAGGCTTCGACGAAGCACCATAAAACTCACTGACAGCTCCCTCAAGATCAGCGAGAGCGCGGACGACATCTAAGACGACGTCTCGTTTCAATTCCCATTGCTTTTGCCGGTCCCAGAGCCTATCTGAGATCCAGTAACCAAATCCTACGCCGATCAAGGGCCCGATATATTGCCATACGACTGAAATGCTACCGGTATTGTTAACGGCGTCGATCATCTCTTCTCGCAGATTGCATCCGTAGTCGTTTGGGCGTCAATGGAAGTGGTCAGCAGCTCGGCCACTGACCACTTATTAGATCTGACAACTGTTTTACGCCGCGACAGGGTGCTTGTCGCCGACGTTGACCTTGATTTGCTTGGGCTGGGCTTCGGCTTTCTTCTTCAGCTCCAGCTTGAGCACGCCGGCGTTGTAGGTCGCACCTACGTTTTCGGTGTCGACGGTTGAAGGCAGCGTGAACGCGCGGTAGAAGCTGCCATAGCGCCGCTCGATGCGATGGAAGTTCTCTTCCTTCTCTTCTTTCTCGAACTTGCGCTCGCCCTTGACTGTCAGCGTATGGTTTTCGACGCGGACGTCGAGGTCTTTCTCTTCGATGCCGGGCACTTCGAGCTTGAGGACGACCTTTTCCGTGTCCTCGTAGACATCAACTGCCGGCACAAAGCTGGCCGTCGTCAGAGCGCTTTCGCCTTCGTTAAAGTCGCGAAAGAGCGAGTTGACGCGGTTCTGCAGTACGGCGACTTCCCGGAACGGGTCCCAACGAATGATTGCCATGATTCTGTTTCCTCCGGATGGAATTGAAAGATTTTGCGGAATCGGGGGTTGACTCCCAGCCGCTCATATCATCTGATGGAAACTATAGCACATAGGATTCATAAAATATGAGTGTTTTACGCTCATAAATCTTGGAAATCACTTAAGTCGTTATGTTTGTTTAAGATGGTCCGAGATCCATGGGAAGGCATGCGTCTGAATAGGGTTGCGGCCGGATGCGAAGCGGGCTGGCTGCCGCACAGAGTGAAGGGGACCGGGGAAACGATGGGCTTCTTCTGGGCCTCTACAATGGACGCAGATGCACTTCGTCTCGGTCGTTTTTCCCTCCTCCATTGACTGGCATTGGGTCTGGCTGACGGTGGCCGCCTTTCTGGGCGGGCTGCTGAACGCGGTGGCCGGCGGTGGATCGTTTCTTTTGTTTCCGGCGATGCTGGGAATGAAGATGCTGCCGATCCAGGCCAATGCGACCAACACGGTGGCGCTGTGGCCGGGGCAATTGACGTCAATCGCGGCCTATCGCGAAGACATTCGCAAGAATCTTCGTCTCGCGCTCACGATGGGGCTGGCGGGATTTCTGGGTGGCACGGTGGGTGCGATCGTGCTGTTGAACACGCCCCAAAAGACATTTCTGCAACTGGTTCCGTGGCTTCTGCTGGTGGCGGCGTCGATATTTGCGGTGAGCGGCCCGGTTTCGCGATGGCTGGAGCGACGCAAACGGACGACGACGCCGACACCCGGGCGGCTGTTCCCGGTATTCCTTTGCACCATCGTGGTTTGTTTCTATATCGGGTATTTTGGCGCAGGTGCGGGGTTTTTGATTATTACGCTGCTGTCTCTGTTCGGCTACCAGGACCTGAACGAGATCAATGCGGTGAAAGTGGTATCGACGACGATGGCGAACGGGATTGCCTTCCTGCTGTTCGTGGTGGACGGGCAAGTGGTTTGGCGTTATTGCCTGCTGGCCATGGTGACGTGCGCGGTGGGCGGCTATACGTCGGCCAGCCTGGCGCGGCGGGTGCCGCAGCGGGTGCTGCGCGGGATCGTGGTGTGCATCGGGCTGGGGATGGCGGCCTGGTTCTTCTGGAAGCAGTGAGCAACGAACAGGGAGCAGGGGTCAGGGATCAGAAGACCGGAGCGACGAGCCGACCCGGCCCTCCGATCGCTGCCACTATTTCTCCGCGCACGGTAAACTGTACTCATGAGCCACGAAGGCATTCGGCTGGTCAGCCCGGAAGAGGCCGCTCGCGAGAACGAGACGGCGCAATCGCTGCCGCGCATCGCCATGACGCCGGAGAAGGTGCGTGTGCTGCTGACCGAGGGCAAGGGTCTGGAGATCGATTGGCAGGATGGGCACCGGAGCGCGTGGACCTTCGCCTGGCTGCGCGACGCCTGTCCCTGCGCCACCTGCGTGGACGAGCGCAAGAACGAAGGCCGCGCGATTGGCCAGCCCAAGTCGAAAGCCGCCGATTTGCTTCCCATGTATAAGCCGCTGGCAAAGCCGGCGAGTGCGCATGCGGTGGGGCGGTACGCGCTGCAATTCAACTGGCTCGACGGGCACTCGGCGGGGATCTACTCGTGGGAATTCCTGCGCCGCAACTGCCAGTGCCAGGAGTGCCGGTTTTCCCGCGAGGAAACGACCGGCGCGGCTCACTAGAGAGCTTCCTTAACTAGAGAGCCACCACCCCCAATAGTGGCCGTCCATTGCAGGCTGCAATGGGTTTGCGTCGGCATATTGCGGAGCGCACTACGTTACGGTGGGCACCCGGAATCCGCTCTTTTTAAAAGAGATTTCCCAATGCGATGGTAGAGTTGCACTCCAGGAGGAGCGCGTGACCCTCAAGCAATTCCTGGGCAAGCAATTCATCGATGTCATCCAGTGGAGCGAGCCGGAAGACGGCATTCTCGCCTACCGCTATCCGATGGAAGACATGGAGATTCAGAACGGCGGACAGTTGACAGTCCGCGAATCGCAGTTGGCGGCATTTGTGAACGAAGGCAAAATTGCCGATGTGTTTGGGCCGGGGCTGCACACGCTGAACACCCGCAATCTGCCCCTGCTGACCGATCTTCTGAACTGGGACAAGGAATTCGAATCGCCATTCAAGTCGGATGTTTATTTCTTCTCGGCGCGGCTGCAGATCGACCAGAAGTGGGGCACTTCGACGCCCATTACGATTCGCGATAAGGAGTTTGGCGCGGTGCGGTTGCGCGGGTATGGTATTTATTCGTATCGCGTGGCAGATCCGCGCAAGTTCTTCACGCAAGTGACGGGAACGCGCCAGCGGTACTACGCCTCAGAGCTCGAAGGACAATTGCGCGAGACGATTGTGGCGCGCATGACCGATATTCTGGCCAGCAGCGATGTTTCTTTTCTCGACATGGCGAAGAGCCAGGCGGCGCTGGGACAAAAGATTGCCGAGCAGATGAAGCCGGCGTTCGCGGCCCTGGGACTGGAGCTGGATCAGTTCGTGGTGGAAAGCATCTCGCTGCCCGAGGAGCTGACCAAGGTGATGGATCAGCGGATCGGGATGAGCATGGCCGGGGACCTGGGCAGGTTTACACAGTTTGAAGCGGCAGAGTCTCTCGAAGAGGCGGCAACGAATACCGGCGGCGCTGCGGGCATGGGTGTAGGGCTTGGCGCGGGAGCAGCCATGGCGCAGGCGGTGATGGCGCAGGCGAAGGCGGCGGGGAATGGCGCGGCAACCACCGTTTCTGCAGCGGCGGGAACGAAGTTCTGCGTCGATTGCGGCAAGTCGATTCCGGATCGAGCGAAATATTGTCCGGAGTGCGGGAAGGCCCAATGAACTGCCCATCGTGCGGCGCGGCGATGCGCCTTGAGCCCGACAAAGACTGCATGACATGCGACTACTGCAAGAACATCTACTTCCCGGTGAAAGGGGATGACGGCGTCAGCGTCTTTCCTGAGAAGTCGGGCAATACGTGCCCGGCCTGCTCGATCGAGTTGATGCAGGCATCGATTGCCAAGGTGCGTATTCAATACTGCACGCAGTGCCGCGGCATGCTGATTCCCATGGGAGTCTTCCTGGCACTGGTGGATGAGCTGCGCGCGGGGCAGCCGGGATCGCTGATTCCGCCGCCGCCCGATCCGACCGAGTTGCGCCGCAAGCTTGCGTGCCCGCATTGCCACAAGCCGATGGTGACCCACTACTACTCTGGCGCGGGCAATGTGATTATCGAGGACTGCGAGGAATGCGAGCTGAACTGGCTCGATCACGGAAAGCTTATGCGCATCGTGCGTGCCCCCGATCATTCGTACAAGGGCGCGGAGCCGATGGTCTAGGGAACCTCTGAGAAATACATTGGCCGAGGTCTGGAAAAGCAGATCCTTCGCCCCGCTGACCCCATGAACAACAAATAGCTTCTAGCCGCTAGCTTCTAGCTTCTAGCCGCTAGCTTCTGGCTCCTAGCCTCTAGTGCGGTGCCTGTTCATACGACTGGGATGGTGGCGACGGAAGCCAATTTTTCTCAGAGCGGGGAGTGAGGAAACAGGCCCTAGCTGCTGCCTTCCGCGGGCGGCTTTGCTTGGCTGTGCAACGAGTCTTCGTCGGCTGGTTTTTGCGCGGCCCGCGGTGCTTTCAGGAATTCGTTCATCTCTTCAATGAGCTGCAGCAGTTGTTCGCGTTTGCGATCGCTGACGTTGAGGAAGCGGATGCCGACGTGATGGGCGTCGTGAATGGATTGGGTGACCCCGGCGAGGCGGAATGGCAGCCCTTCGATGCGGAACTCAACTTCAATGCGGCGATAAATTCCCAGGATGAAGCGCTCGTCGGTGCGAATGCAGCAGCCGCCCAGGCTGAGGTCCTGCACACGCCCAGGCATCCGAATGCCAAGGTTCACGAGATTGAGGATGGCGGTTCCATCGACTTTGTGGCGGGTCTCGCGGCGTCGATCTTTCGCCGCTGCCTGATCCCCCGGGTTCGATGGTTGATCCATTCTTGCTGTCTCGAAGTCGCGCTCAAAGCAGTTTCGGAATACGCGTTGACACAATGATCGCTGTGAAGGCGGCTCTTACTTTCACCCCACGGGCGAAGACCTGTCCGCGGGGGCCCCGGTTTGAGGAAAAAAGCCATTTGACTGCGTGCTTTCGGTCTACACCAATTCCGAAACCGCTCAGTGGCCGCCGGTCAATTCCCACGGGCGAGCCGGGGCGGGCTGCGCAGCTTCACGGCCTTTCAAGCGGTCGTAAAGATAAACGTCGCTGGTGGTTCCAAGTGATTCGTTATACAAGCTCACGTCGCCAATCAGCAATTTGAGCTCCTCGGTAAACGCGTGGATTGACTGCAATTGTTGGGCCGTCGCCGGCAGCTCATATTGGGACGTCTTCATGAACTTTTGATAACCGCGATCGAGAAGCCGTGCGACTTCCGCTTTGACCAAAATGCCTGGGTGGACGGCAAAGGCGGTGGGCTCGTCCTTGCTCGAACCGGGGACGAGAATCGCCGCGGCGCCGTGCTTTGAAACCAGCATGCCCTTTGCGACTCCGGCGAAGGGCGCCACAACAAACGAATGGCTGCGCAGGATGTCGAGAGCCTGTTCGAATGTCGGCTTGTGGATCTTGGGTGCCATGGCCGCCGTCCTATCTGCGAAGATGAAGTGAAGTTGCTGCGAGCTTCCCTTTATCAATCTCGCACAACGTGTCCACGCCCCGCAATGACCCGCAAGGATGAGATGCGAACCACGATGACGCCCAGCTCGCCCGGGATGCTGTTGCCGGAACGAATCGGCAAGACGCCGCTGCTGCGCCTGGAGCAGGTGGTGCGGGGACTGGAGGGGATCACGCTGCTGGGGAAGGCGGAGTGGACGAATCCCGGCGGCAGCGTGAAAGATCGGGCGGCTGCGGCGATGGTGCGGGATGCGCAACAGCGGGGTCTCCTGGTACCGGGGAAGACGATTCTCGATGCGACCAGCGGCAACACAGGGATCGCCCTGGCGATGCTGGGCGCGGCGCTCCACATTCCCGTACAACTGGCGATGCCGTCGAATGTTTCGCCGGAGCGGAAGCGCATTTTGCGGGCCTACGGCGCCGAAGTGGACTGGACCGATGCCGACCAGGGATCGGACGGCGCGATTCGCAGGGCACGCGAACTGGCGGGCAATGATCCGGCCCGTTTCTGCTACCTGGATCAATACTCGAACGACGCCAACTGGCTGGCGCACTATCACGGAACCGGCCCGGAGATTCTAGCCCAGACGGAGGGCCAGGTGACGCACTTCGTAGCCGGGCTGGGCACGACCGGGACTTTTATGGGAACGACGCGGCGGCTGAAGGAGCACAATCCCGCGATTCAGGGAGTCAGCTTTCAACCGGATTCGCCTTTTCACGGACTGGAAGGCCTGAAGCACATGGGGAGCGCGATTGTGCCGGCGATCTACAACCCGCACCTGGCGGATCGAGAGCTGGAAGTGGAGACGGAGGCAGCGTACGAAATGGCCAAGCGGCTGGCGCGCGAAGAAGGATTGCTGGTGGGTGTATCGGCTGCCGCCGCGGTGTCGGCATGCGTGAAGATCGCGCACGAAGAGGCGGCAGCGGGACGGCGTGCGGTGATCGTGACGGTGCTGCCGGACTCCGCCGAGAAATATCTCAGCGAGCGATTCTGGGAGGAAGGATGAGCGACCTGCATGTTCCGCGTGCTGTGTACGAGAGCCTTCGCGCGCACGGGGAGGAAACGTATCCCCGCGAGTGCTGCGGGGCGCTGTTGGGGAATCCGTTGCAGAAGGGCTCATGGAAGGTTGCGGTCGCCGTGAGAGCAGGGAACACGCGTACGGATTCGGCGCACAATCGCTACCACATTGCTCCAGTGGAGCTAGTGAAAATTCAACGCGAGGCGCGAACCAGAGGCCTTGAAATCGCAGGCTTTTATCATTCGCATCCGGACCATCCGGCGATGTGGTCGACGACCGATTTTGCCGAGGCGCACTGGCTGGGGTGTGCCTACGTGATCACCGAGGTCGCGCAGGGCAAGGCAGCGGTGACAAACGCATTTCTGCTTGCCGGGGAAACCGAAGAAGAAAAGCGATTCGAGCCGCAATCGATTGTCATCGAGCCGTAGTGACGCGTGTTACCTCCACAATTCCCTTTACAGTTGCACGTGGCGCGCCTAGTATTCGCGACGTCCCAGAGCACGCGCGTATCCCTCCCCCGTATTCCCCCCGCCAGTGATCTCTGAGCACGTTCAGGAGGATCACCAATGAAAATCACGCCCATTCTGATGGGATTATCCCTCGCGCTTGGCAGCGGTTCATTTGCCGCGGCGCAGGATGCTGCATCCACCTCTTCCCAGCCCACAGTGCTTCAAATCACGCGCGAATACACCAAGCCCTACAAAGGCGGCGCCGGCCATGACAAAACGGAGAGCGCTTTTGTTGCGGCGATGACGAAGGCGAAGTTTCCCGCGCACTACGTGGGCATGAATTCGCTATCGGGGAAAGCGCGTTCGCTCTATTTCACGCGGTACAGCTCGTTCGCGGAGTGGGAGAAGGACAACAAGATCACCGACCACAACCCGGTTCTCTCCAGTGAAATCGAGAGGGCCAGCCTCGCGGACGGAGAACTGCTGGAAGAAGTAGACTCCACGGTCTTCACCATGGATGCGGACCTGAGCTATCACAGTCACAACGATCTGCAGAATCATCGCGTCTATCAGCTCTCCAGTTTCCATGTCCGGCCGGGCCATCGCAAAGAGTTTCACGAGGTGGTGAAGATGGTGAAAGACGCGCACGATAAGGCGGGAGACGCCGCGCACTGGGGGATGTATGAGCTGGCTTTCGGGGGAGCGGATGGCACTTATGTTGCGATCAGCGGCGATCCTTCCATGTCGGCGGTGGACCTTGGGATTTCCGAAAGCAAGAAATTTGTGGAAGCGATGGGCGGTGAAGAGGCGATGCAGAAGCTGGACACGCTTTTTGGGGAGGCCGTCGATGGTTCGCATTCCGAGCTTTTTGTCGTGAACCCGAAACAGAGCTATGTCGACGAATCGTGGATCAAAGCGGATCCTGACTTCTGGAAGCCGAAGGCGGGTGGGGAAACGGCCGCGGCAAAACCGGCGACCAAGGCGGCAGCGAAGCCGGCAGGGCAATAGTCTTTGGGGAGTATGAGGCGGCTCCGGGGTGGCCGGGGCCGCTTTTTGTCGCGTTGCAGCGTGTTCTGATCCTCGCATCCTACACGGGATCCAGGAGATGGGGTGAATCCGCAGATGCATGCGGGGGCTGCGAATCGGCCCATTCTTCGCATTCTTCATCCGATCGGGTCGCCGCGTCATCTTAGAATGAGCAGGCGAGGTCGATTTCGAGATGACGATTTTCATTCCCACGCCATTGCGTCGGTTCACCGGGGGACAGGATGCAGTGGATGTGCACGCGGCAACGATCACCGAGGCGCTGGATCGTCTGACGCAGACGCATCCCGATTTGCGCAAGCACCTTTTCACCGGTGAAGGAAAGCTGCGCTCCTTTGTTAACCTGTATCTGAACGACGAAGATGTGCGCTACCTTCCCTCGAAGGAAGGCACGGCGGTCGCAACGGGCGACACGCTTTCCATCATCCCATCCATTGCAGGGGGCTTGCCGCTTGGCGATAGCACCTGTGGCGGAACTGGCTGTACAGTGAGCGCCTCGCGGCGCACGAATCTGAAGTTAGCGCTGTGAACTCCGATACTGAGAACGCAAAGACATTTATGCCTACGATGACCGAACCCCTTCCGCTTCCTGAATTGACGACCGATGATCTTGCGCGGTATTCGCGCCACCTGATCCTGCCTGAAGTGGGCATGGAGGGGCAACAGCGGTTGAAGGCTGCCAAAGTGCTCTGCGTCGGCACTGGGGGACTGGGCTCGCCGCTGGTTCTTTATCTGGCTGCGGCCGGCATCGGGACCCTGGGCCTGGTGGACTTCGATGTCGTGGATGCGAGCAATCTGCAGCGGCAGATCATTCACTCGACGAAGGACATCGGCCGCAAGAAGATCGATTCGGCTGCGGAGAAGCTGAGCGCGCTGAATCCGGCGCTCCGCATCGTGAAGCACGAGACGATGCTGACCAGCGCCAACGCTCTCGAGATTCTGAAGGACTACGACGTCGTGGCCGATGGCACCGACAACTTTCCCACGCGTTATTTGGTGAACGATGCCTGCGTGCTGTTGGGCAAGCCCAATGTCTATGGATCGATTTTCCGGTTTGAAGGGCAGGCGAGCGTCTTTGCGACCAAGGAAGGTCCATGTTATCGCTGCCTCTATCCCGAGCCGCCACCGCCGGGACTGGTGCCGAGTTGTGCAGAGGGCGGAGTGCTGGGAATTCTTCCCGGACTGGTCGGAGTGATCCAGGCGACGGAAGTGATCAAGCTGATTCTCGGAAACGGCAGTCCATTGATCGGGCGGCTTCTGCTGGTGGACGCGCTGAACATGCGCTTCCGCGAACTCAAGCTGCGCAAGAACCGAGAGTGCCCGGTATGCGGCGACAATCCGACCGTGAAAGAGCTGATCGACTACCAACATTTCTGCGGAGTCGTGCCTGACACGCCCCAGGAGGCGAACGTGAAGAATGGAATTCCGCAGATCACAGTGAAAGAGCTGAAGCGGCGCATGGATGCAGGAGAAGACGTGCAGCTGATTGACGTCCGCGAGCCCTACGAATTTCAGATTGCCCAGATCGGCGGAAAGCTGATCCCGCAAAACGATGTACCGCAAAGACTGGCGGAGATCGATCGCGACCGCGAGGTTGTGGTGCACTGCAAGAGCGGAGGCCGTTCGCAGAGGATCGCTGAATTCCTGAAGCAGTCCGGCTATCCGAGGGTCGTCAATGTGGCGGGAGGCATTCTCGCCTGGAGCGATGAGATCGACCCCAAGGTGCAGAAATACTGAGGTATTTTCCCGACGAACCGATTCAAGGCGGGCAGTCGAAAGGCTGCCAGGGCTTTGGTTGGGCCGGTTGACCCCTGGAACTGCGCAACCCACGGATGGATGAAGGAAACCCATGCGCGTTGAGAGCGTTGTTCTGCAAGGCCGCTACATTCGACTGGAGCCTCTCGAACAGCACCATGCTGAGAGATTGGCGGCGGCGTCCGCGGTCGAGCCCATGCTGTATCAATGGAGCCCGGTGCCCCAGGGAGCGGCGGAGGCCGCTGCATACATTGCAACAGCAGTGGCGTGGCGTGAAGCGGGCACGGCGTTGCCGTTCGCCACGATCCGTCTTGAAGATGGCGCGGTGATTGGCTCGACACGCTTTTTCAAGCTTGAATCCTGGGCGTGGCCTGTGGGTCACGCGCGTCATGGCGGATCTTTTCCGGATGTGTGCGAGATCGGCTATAGCTGGCTGACGCGTTCCGCGATTCGTTCGGCAGCGAACACCGAGGCCAAACTGCTGATGCTTACACACGCTTTTGAAACCTGGAAGGTGCTGCGGGTGAGTCTGCACACCGACCTGCGCAATCTGCGCTCGCAGGCAGCGATTGCGCGGATCGGCGGGACGCGGGAAGGGGTGTTGCGCGCACACCGCATGGGTGCAGACGCGACGCCGCGCGATTCGGCACGGTATTCCATCCTTTTCAAGGAATGGCCGGGTGTGAAACAGCGGCTCCAGCGGATGCTGCTGTAGAGGCAAGAATCTGTTTCGTGCTGCCATGCATGGGGGCATTTCTGGCGCATCGTGCGGCGTCAGAAGATCGGCCGGGTGCTTACGGCTCGCAGTGGTCGGCCAGGCTTTGCAACGAAGTGATGTTGATGCGCAAGCTTGTGGGGTCGGCGAGCAGGACTCCTTTGACAGCGACCTTTTGCCCAACAAAGCTTGCAGGGTTAAACACGCGCGCGCCGAGAAGCCGATAGTGCCCATTGCCCAAGGAACGGGACCGGGCGGCATTCAGTTCCACCGACGAAGTTGCCTGAGCATCCGACGCTTTCGGTTCACTCGCCTGGGTAAGAAACCATTCTCCGGAAGGGGCTCTCTCCAGACAACCGACGACCTCGCCGATCTTCAAGTTACTGTAGGCGGCACTTTTCGCTACGGCAGCGGATGGATCGGCCGCAGCTGCGGGAGGATTCTGATCGTCGATGGTGTATTGGATGAAAGGCGTGAACATTTCGTCCCAGCTCTGGTTCATGGCGCGGAAGTACACCGCCTTTTCCGGAGCGGGATTGTGCATCTTGGTCTTGGAGTTGTCGTAGTGCGCGGTTACGATCAGTTTGCTTCCCGCGGGCAGTTTGAGAGGCGTCTCCAGTTCGTAGGCCATCTGCCAGCGGTGATCGAAGCGCGGCACGGTCAGGATTGTCTGCTCGCGGCCATCGGGATAGACGACCGAATAGGTGAAATCTTTGCCGCGGTAATGGGCGTGGGGATGGAACTGGTAGAGCGTGATCGGGTGCAAGTAGGCGGTCACACCGGTTAACTCATAGTTCGCCTCGAAGGGTTGTATGGGAGGAATCGCGACGTGGGTTCCTTCGGCCTTTGTCCCCGGCGTGTCGGTGAGGAGCTCCTTCCCATTGGCGAGCATTGCCTCTCCGGCACCGTTGACACGGAAGAGCTGATGCTCGGGCGGCGTGGGTGAGAACCAGAGTGCGATCCTGGATCGATCAATCTCCGGCTTGCCTGTCGTCTGGTAGTGGATGTTGAAGATGACGTACATATTCTTGCCACCCTTCAACAACTTGGCGCTGCCGCCGGGGTAAGTTTCCAGGGTGCTGCCCGGGGTGTAGATCGAGAGCATGTCGGGCTGGGGCGAATCAGATGGAGTGACAACCGCAGGCTTGATGAAGGCTGTGCCGGCGATGCCGAGAACCCGCGCGGTCTGTTCTGCGCTGGATGGAGTCATTCCGTCGGGAAGCGCGACCTCGGTGAGAGCCATGTGGTGGACGACGGAGGGATTGCTTGGCTTGGTCTGGCTCGCCGCGATCCATCGATCTTCAGCGAACGGCACCTTGACCAGGACCCGCACGTAAGGGATGGCACCCTCGGCAGGAATGTGCACGTCTCCGGAGAGAGCGATTACGTAGTCGGGGCTTCTCCCTTCGACCCGGGCCCAGTCATCGCTGGACGCCGGGGGCGAAGGAGGGACAGCATCGTTGCCCTTGACGGCGCCGCCGTCGACCCACGCGATTACAGTGTGGATGTCTTTCTCGCTGAGGCGCGCATCATTGCGAAATTTCAGGCTTCGCGCAGGATCCGCAGGCCAGGGGGGCATTGCGCGCGTCCTCACCATTTGCTTGATCTGCGAAGCTCGGTCCTTCGCCGCTTCGTAGGTGGTCAGCGGGATTTGGGAAGCCAGGCCGCCTGCTTGATGGCACTTCGCGCAGTTCCTGGAAAAGATGGGCGCCACATCTTGAGTGAATGTTGGTGCGGGTTTGTCGACGGCGGCTCCAGGAAGGGATGACAAAGCTGCGAGGAACGCCCCGGCTACAAGGGAGCGGACAAACAGACGATCAATGCGAACGAATGGATCTTGAGTGAGGAGAAGCATTGTTGACTTGTCCCTTCATCGTATCGCCTTGCAGGAAACGATGCTGAACTTCGAAGTCGAACCGTACCTCGTGTGCGAAGGGCTGAGCCTACGAATAGGCGACGCAGCGGCAAGGTTGAGTTGCCACTGCGTGCTTGAAGGATGGTTGCCGAGTCAGGCTTATGGGAGCAACCCATAGACGTCGAGTTGGCCTGGAATCGATGTGGAGTTGTCTGCGCCGCCGGCGTTGTTGCCGCGGGTGCCGACGTAGACCTTGCCGTTGGCCACCGTGGGAATTGTAAACTTCACTGCGTTGCCGCCTGTGTTGTTGGTGCCATCGGTGCTGTTCCAGTATTCCGTGTTCAGGGTCGCGGCACTGTAGGCATGCAGGATGGTGGGGCCGCATCCTGGCGACTGTGGCGTGCAGTAGTTGGTAATGTCGAGAGCCCAGACGATGCCGTTGCTGTTGTCGGGCATTGACGTCACCGAAGGCGAAGCGCCGGTCAAGCCGAAGTACTCGGAGCTGGAGCTGGCCGCGGTGGTGCCGAACTTTGCCGTGCTCGGGTTGAGCGTGTATTGCACCAGTTTGCCCTGGTACGTCGCGAGATAGAAGTTGTCGTTCCAGAACGCCCCGGTCGAAAAGATTCCGCTGTTCAGCTGAACTCTTTGCCAAGCGTTGGAATCGCCCGATCCTCCCATCTTCGACGGGTCGCGATTGAGAAGATAGAGCGCGCCGTCTTTTCCGCCTCCGACGACGAGGTGCGTGGGATTGCTGCCATTGGCAGGAAGGTCGGCTAACACCGCCGCGCCTCCGGCACCGAAGTCCTGATCATTCATGTTGTCGGTCGACTGGTCGGACGGCGTGAAGTACTGTTCGACGCTGAGACTGCCGGTCAGTTCGAGGAAGGAGTCGCCATAGTCGTTGTTGGGGGCGGTCCCGCTGGTGGCGTCGAACACTCCATTCCCCGTAATGACATAGAGGTTGCCGGAAGCGTCGGCCGAGGGTGCGCCTCCGCTCATCCAGATGCCGCCCAGGCCTTTGTTGGGGTCGTCGTTAAAGACGTAGGCCTGCGTCAGCGTGCTCTGCGTGGGACTGCCCGCGTTGTACCCGATGATCCAGCCGTAGTAGGGAGCGTCGTCTTCATGTGCGGCCCAGGCGATGTATACGACACCGTTGACCAGCGCCAGGCCGCAGCGCTGATTTTCTTCCCGCGCAACGAAGGTCGTTGTCGTGCCGTTGTCCCCGGTGCCGGGATAGGTAGCGGCGATGTTGACCGGACCGGAGTATTTCTCATTGCCGGTCAGAAGGTCGATCCCGTGTAGACGTTGGAAGAACGTAGGTCCCGACGCGATGACGGATTTAGAGACCACGTAGAGCGTATTGGTCGATGGATCGATCACCGGAGTTCCGGTGACACCGACTTCGGGCGCGATATCGCCGTTGCCGTAACCGACGAGGTGGTTGGTGCCGCTCGAGGGCACAGAGGTCTCACCGGCAGTTCCGCCATGGTTTGAGTCAAGCAGACTCACCTGCCACAACGGCGTGCACGGCGTGGTGTTGTTGTCGGCGTCGAAGGCATACAGGCTGTCGTTCTGCGTCGCGACAAAGACCACGTTGCGCTTGACGCCGTTGATGGTCAGGTTGGGAACCCAGAGCGGCTGGGCATAGACCGCTTCGTCCACCGTGCAGGAGAAGAGCTTGCCGAAGGTCGATGTCGCGACATTGGTCGGGTTGAGCGCGTATTCCTGCGTGTTCGATCCATCGCGCGCCAGATCGTTGTGATAAGTGGTCACCCCGGCAAGATCCGTGACGCCGACGGCGACCGACGCGGCCGTGATTCCATTGCTCGCGCTGGTGGCTGTGACCGTGTAGACCCCTGCGGTGCCGGGCGCCGTGTAGGTCACCGCTACGCCGGTGAGACTGGTGGTCGACGAGAAGGTGCCGCACGCAGAACCAGTGCAGCTGCTTCCAGTGGCGGTCCAATTTACGCCTCCACTGTCGGAGGTTGTGGGAGTGATGGACAAAGTTTGCCCCGTGACCAGTCCCGCACCCCTGGGTGAAACGGACACGGTGATGCTCGACGTTGAAATGGTCATAGTCAGGGGTACTGATTTGGTTTGGACGGGACTGCTCGCATCCGTGACTGTGTAGGTCAGCGGAGTGGCGCTCGCGGTTGCTGTCGGAGTGCCGCTGATGGTCGCTGTGGAGGCATTGAACGACAAGCCTGTCGGCAATGAGCCTGAGTTTTGAGTCCAGGAATAGGGCGTTGTGCCACCCGTGGCGGCGAGTGTTGCGGTGTAGGACGTGCCCTCCAGGCCATTGGGGAGCGATGTGGTTGTGATGGTCAAGGCCGAGGCGATGGTGAGCGTGAGGCTTACCGGTTTGCTGAGTGCAGGGGTGCTCGAGTCCGTGACCGTAAACATGAGGGGGGTGGCGCTGGCCGTCGCGGCCGGAGTGCCGCTGAGAACGCCGGTGGAGGAGTTCAACGCAAGACCCGCGGGAAGGGATCCGGACGACAGGGTCCAGGTATAGGGGGTTGTTCCGCCGGTGGCCGCAAGGGTGGCGCTGTAGGCCGTGCCCACCACGCCGTTCGTCAGGGACGTTGTGCTAATCGCGAGCGTGACAGGGGAGATGGTTAGCGACAGAGTCACAGACTTGGTTTGCACGGGGCTGCTGGTATCGGTGGCTGTGAAGGTGAGCGACGTTGCACTGACGGCGGTTGTCGGCGTGCCACTGAGAACGCCGGTCGAGGTGTTGAGCGTGATGCCGGCGGGAAGGGTGCCTGCGGTCAAGGACCAGCTATACGGCGTTGTGCCGCCAATCGCGGTCAATGTAGCGATGTAGGCAGTGTTGACCTGGCCGTTGGGTAAAGAAGCCGTGGTGACCGACAGAGATCCTGTAGAACTTGCAGCAATGGTCAACGTGAGATTGACCGATTGGACTTGCGCGGGGCTGCCGGAATCGGTCACTGAAAACGTGAGCGCGGTTGCGCTGGCTGCAGCCGTAGGAGTTCCGCGAATTTCTCCTGTCGCAGGATTCAAACTCAAGCCTGTAGGGAGCGCGCCCGTTGTAAGCGACCAGGTGTAGGCTGGCGTACCCCCCGTAGCGGCGAGGAAACTGCTATACGCATTGCCGATCTGTCCATCGGGTAATGAAGCCGTGGTAATCGCCAAGGTGGATGGAGCCGCTGCGGCAATGGTCAACGTGAGGTTGACGGTTTGCGTCTGCGCGGAGCTGCTGGAGTCGCTCACCTTAAATGTGAGCGCGGTGGCGTTGGCAGTTGCCGTGGGAGTGCCGGCAATTGCGCCCGAAGAGGGATTCAGGACAAGGCCGGCGGGTAAGCTGCCCGAGGCGAGGGTCCAGGAATAGGGAGCGGTGCCGCCGGTCGCGGCAAGCGTGGCGCTATAGGCGGCGCCCACCTGGCCACTCGGCAAAGATGAGGTTGTGATGGTCAGCGTGCTCGGAGGCGGCGGGGCCGTTGTGCTGCTGGAACCACCTCCGCAGCCGACAATTGCGCAGACTGCTGCAAGCAGGCCGATGCCGAAGGGAAGATGAAGCGCTCTGGACTGGAAACGAACCGCACCAAGAAGGCCAGCAGGGGGAAAGTCAAGAAGACGAAACTGTATATCGAACAATGCGCACACCTCTCCTTTGAGGGGTCAACCGGCGCGGGGGTGAGCGCCAGGGTAAGCAAGCCATCGATGTTCCGCTTATTTTCTGGAAACGGCAGGGCTTTGACAATCCAACAGTGGAGTCTATCGGGAGGGTGCCTTCATTGCGGCGAGACCCCAATTTGAGGTTACGAACGCGCAGTTGATGTGGTTACCAATAGAGGGGCGTTCGCAGTTCGAGGCCTGTTTCCTACTTCAGTTACCGAGCGACCTCGATGGGTCCGGACTTGATGGGCTCAAAGGGTTTTCCGTTCTCATCCATCTTGCCGAAGATCATTTTGCCGCTGGCGGTTTGCAGCACGCTGGTGACAGAGATGTCGACGGGCTTGCCGATCATTTTGCGGGCATGGTCGACCACAACCATGGTGCCGTCGTCCAGATAGCCGACGCCCTGGTTGTATTCCTTACCTTCTTTCAGGATGAGCACTGTCATGCGCTCGCCGGGCAACACCACCGGCTTGAGGGCATTGGCCAGATCGTTGATGTTGAGGACATCGACATGGTGGAGGTGCGCGACCTTGTTGAGATTGAAGTCGTTGGTCACGACCTTGGCTTCCCACTTCTTGGCGAGTTCGAGGAGTTTGAGATCCACTTCGCGGATGGAGGGGAAGTCGTCGGGAACAATCTGCACCAGGATGGCGGCGTTGGATTGCATGCGTTGCAGCATGTCCAGTCCGCGTCTTCCTCGCTGGCGCTTGGAGCCATCGGTCGAATCGGCGACAATCTGCAACTCGCGCAAGACGAATTCCGGCACAACCATCAAGCCTTCCATGAAGCCGGCTTCGGCAATGTCGGCGATCCGCCCGTCAATGATGACGCTGGTGTCGAGCACCTTGGCACTGCGTTTGGAGGGCCGTTCCCCGCTGAAGACTGTGCCGAGGGCCGCGGGATTTAACAAGTCGCCTTTGCTGGCGCCGACCAGCAGGCCGACGTAGGTCATGAGCAGCAGCACGAAAATCTGCAGCACGGCCGAGGTGGAACTATTGAGCGGTGCAGACCGCAGCACAAGGCAAAACAGGGCTGCGCCAAAGATGCCGAGCACGCTGCCGAAGACGGCGCCGATCAGGCGCTTGAGGCTGAGCGCCCGTACGCGGAGTTCAAAGACAATGACCGCGACTGCGGCGCCCGCGCCAACGAGCGCGCCCATGGGCCCGTTCAGACCGAAGGGATGAAGGAAATAACAGACCCCCGACAACAAGGCCACAAAGAGAAGACGTACAAGAATGAGATCCATAAAGCCTCTTCCGCTGGTCGAAGAAACCAAACACCAGCAGGGCCTGAATCGGATCCACAATTCCGCGCCCTTGTCTTCATGGCCAAAGGGGCCGTTTCCTGACGGAAAATGACACTCGATGGCAGGGATTCACGGGAACAGCAATCGTGGAACCGCTGTAGTTCGGGAGTATGCATATTCGCAGGATGTGTCGTCAAGTAGGATGCGCATCCGAAAAGAAGTCGAAAGCGGAAACGGCGACAGAGAGAGCTGCATCGTCCCGTGGCACGAATCCTTGCAGGCCTGAATTTGGGGGTGTACCTGGTGGTGGACTTCCTTCTGCGGCCGGTAGTCGAGGTTGCTCGATTACCGGCTCAGTCTACTCGCCAGTCACGAGAAGGCTCGATCGCTCACGAGGCGACGGCCAGTGCTGCACCATGCGCCAGCCGAGGCATTCCCTTGCGGGGACCGCGTTTGCGAGCGCTCATCACCTTGATGCGCTCCAGCAACTCAAAGGAGGAACAGGTTCTTTTCCCGAGCAGCGCATCGGCCGCATGGACCTGCCCATGCATTTTTTGCGGATCGCCCAGAAGGATCATCGGCACATGGCCGGCAATCTGTTTGAGCCTGCCGATCAGTTGATTTCCACTCATGTGTGGCATCGAAAAGTCGGCAACAACGAGATCGACAAGGTGGTCGCCGAACAGGGCGATGGCTTCCTGGCAATTGTTGGTCGAGAGAACGCGATACCCATTGGTTGAAAGCATAAAAGCGAGCACGGAGAGGTCTTGCTCGTTGTCGTCGACGCAGAGGATGATTTTCTTGGGGCGCATGGGAGAACGGTTTGCTCCTTCTAGGAAAATGATTGCCGCCCTTTTGAGAACGCACACCGCCTCTCCGGCTTTCGGGGCCGGTTGCAAGCGATGGTTTGCCCGGGACGGCAGACGCTGATGGGCGATCTGCACGTGGTCGATTGAGCACGCGAAGCACACGCGTAGCGATGCACTTCGTTGCCGGTTCACTGTGCAACGAAAGCCCCTGTTCAGCGCTCAGAATTGTGTCTGATGACTAGGGCAAGTCCGGCGAAAGGGCCGGTGAAAATGTCTCAATGCTTGGCAAGAGTACGAGCACTCATGAATTGAGGGAAGAGAGAAAGACAGGCGAAACTTCAACTGAAAACACTCATGTAACAAGTGGAAATCGGGTAGCAGGAAGATAGAGCGGAAGTTGCAACGATACCGGTCTGTTGAAAGGGTGTGTATTACGGCAGGAAAAGCCGTCCAGCTGCAACGAGAACGGTGCTACCAGCAACGCGCACATCGGTGACCGTCGAGGCCTTCTTTTTTGCGGCGAGAAACAGATCGCTGGGGCGCGCGATTTCGACGCCCTGGCGCACATGGATTTGTTGATCGGAGGCGACCGCGCCATGGGCTACGAGATAGGTGATGGCGCAACCGGCGGCTGAACCCGTGGCAGGATCTTCGCCGCCATTGAATTGCATGCGCGCGCGGAATGTCGGTTGCGAATCCGTAGGGCCGAGCACGTAGAACCAGCGCGCGCCGCGCTCGCGCAGCCATTGCGTGGCTTCTTGTTGCTGCACGTTGAGGCGCGCCAGGGCATCGGCCGAGCGGAGCAGAACGATGGCGAAGGCGGTGCCGGTGGAAACAACCTGGGGCGAGACGGACGGATCCAGATCGTCCGTCGAAAATCCGATCAGACGCGCCACGGTGGTGCGGTCCAACTCCGCGCCAAATTCCGGGTCACGCTGGGTCATCTCGCCGAAGAGCGCGTTGCCCGGTTGATCGATGAAGCGAACCGGAACGGCGCCGACATTCAGAGCCAGGGTGAGGACGCTGTTGCGGACTGTTTCGGGCGCGTTCTGTTTCAGTACGCTGGCTGTGCCCAGAGTGGGATGCCCGGCGAATGGAAGTTCTTCCTGGGTGGTGAAGATGCGCACGCGAACGCCCTCCGCCTCTTCGACGCTTGCGGGTCTGCGCTGCACAAACGTGGTCTCGCTGAGATTGAACTCGCGTGCGATTGCCTGCATGCGTTCGGTCGAAAGGCCCAGGGTGTCCGTGACGACGGCGAGGGGATTCCCAGCCAGCGGGGTGTCTGTGAAGACATCGACGATCTGATATTCAAGCTCGGCGGACTGCCCGCCTGTCGGAGAGTGCATGGGCTCATTATCGGGCAAGCGCGATGGGGCGGGCGCGATGAAGAACCAACTCCGTGACGAACGGACATTTCCCTAGGTCGAGTTCTTGTTTTCGACGAAGGCTTTCAGACGAGTCAGGGTTTGATCCCATTGTTCGGAGACTTGCTCGAGGTATCCCTTGGCTTCGAGAATGGGATCGGGATCGAATTCGAATTGATTCTCACGGCCGCGATGGACTCCGCGGACGAGGCCCGCTTGCTCCAGGACGCGAAGATGTTTTGTGATGGCCTGCCGCGTGAGCGAAGAGCCTTCGGTGAGCTGCGTAATCGAGCAGGGCTCTCCGCGGCTCAACCTTCGGACAAGCGCCAGCCGCGTGGTGTCGCCGAGCGCGGCAAAGATCGGCGCATGCGCCCGGCGCTTTTCGGCACGGCCGCTACGATTTCTGGGCGACATAGTTTTCGATGTTCTTCATCTGCTGGGTCCAGCCACCCTCGTTGCCGCGGAATGCGGCATCGCGGCGATCGGCCGGCAACCGATCAAAGCCGGACTCGGTAAGGGTGAGCAGGGTGCCCGTTGCGGTTTGCTGAAGCCTGAATTCGACCAGAGTTCTTGGCTCGTTGGAATAGTCCGGCGAATAGGTTGCCTTGTCGAGCGATTTCGCATGAGGCCAGGTGAAGGAAAAGAGCCGCTCGGGCTCCATCTTTTCGATGAGCGCTTCCCATTGCACGTGCTCGTAACCGGGATGCGTGATCTGGCCGCGAGCCACCTTGCCGACGACGAAGGGCCCTTCGAGCTGGACGCGAAACCACGTGCCAAATTCGCGGTAATCGGTGAGGGCCTGCCAGACGCGGGCAATCGGTGCATTCAGTTCGATGTGTTTTTCGATGCGGTCACTCATGAAGCGTCACCTCCGGCATAAAGGGGCTACCTCTACGCAAATGCGCAACTTTTTAGTTGCATAATAATACGAGCCGGAATGGAATGCAACCGTTGGGTTGCGTTTTTCTGGAGGATGAAACGCGGCTTGACATCCGGTGGATTCGGCCCTAGTCTACCGATAACCGAACCCGGAGGGCGCGAAGGCGCCTCTTGGGCAGCAAAGGATTCGATGGCCGGATTCTCCACTCCTGCGATGTGTATGTGCTGCTGCTGTCAGAGCTGCGCCGCGCGGGCGTGTTCGCTGGGCTGATTCAACAGGAATCTGCAACCCGACGACCCACCCGCGACTGGCGAGTGGGTTTTTCAGTTTTGGGCAGAAGACAACAACGGCCCACACGGAATCTGTGCATCAGGAGAGGTATTGATGAGTGTCCTTCAGGAAAGCCGAATTCCCCGCATCCTTGAGTCTGCGCCGGACTTTGAAGCCAAGTCCACGCAAGGAGTGATTCGCCTCAGCGATTTCACATCGAAGGGGCGGTATGTGCTGCTCTTTTCGCACCCCGCCGACTTTACGCCCGTGTGCTCCACCGAGTTTGTCGCATTTGCGCGGGCCTGGGAGCGTTTTGAAGAACTGAATGTGCAGTTGATCGGGGTCTCGATCGATTCGATCTACTCGCATATCGCCTGGGTGCGCGATCTGGAAGAGAAGGCCGGCGTTCAAGTGAAATTTCCCGTGGTGGCCGATCTAGATCAGAAGGTGGCTGGTCTCTACGGCCTGGTGCATCCGGAAGCGTCGGATACGTCGACAGTGCGGGCCGTGTTTGCCATCGATCCCAAGCAGACGATCCGCGCCATCATCTACTACCCGCAGCAACTGGGGCGGAACATCGACGAACTGGTGCGTGTCTTCCAGGGGCTGCAGACCATCGATGGCAATGGTGTGAGCGTGGGCGCGGATTGGAAGCCGGGGCAGGACGTGATTGTGCCCGCACCGGCGACGGTCGCGGACGCGGCCAAGCGCACCAACGGTGGCGGTGCGGGGCTGAAGGTAGAGACGTGGTACTTGTCGAAGAAAGAGTTGCCGGTGAAGTGAGAGAAGCCGGGATCAGGTGTCAGCGATCGTGAACCCTGATCTCTGGACTCTGGCTTTTAAGCACCGATGGCGAAGTGGCTAACGCGCAGGTCTGCAAAACCTGTATACGCGGGTTCGATCCCCGCTCGGTGCTCCAAGATTGCGAAGTGAAAGGGCCGCGCTCCGACGGGGAAGCGCGGTCCTTGTGGTTTCAGCGAAGTCATTGCTTCGGCTTTAAAGTGCGATCAGAGGACGTGGGAGGCGGGTTTTGGCGCGATCGAGAAAGACTCGCATGCGCAGGGCTTCGGCGCGTTCCATGGCGACGAGGCGCATCTGGCGGCGCACGTGGTCGCGATTTTCGAGCTTGGCGATCTGGGCTTCATCGTGGTCCGCGTCGCGTTCGAGGCGGGTGATGCGTTCTTCGAGTGTCTGGCGAAAGCGCGGGCTGATTTCGAAGCTGTCTGTTGCGGCGAAGTTTTGATGGGCGAAGTCCTGGGCCATGGCGGGGCTCTTTCTGGTGGAAGCTGGGGCGAAACTGGATCGCCGCGGCCTCAAGTTTTTTCCAACACTGCCGATACTACGGATAAGCCAGTGTGGGCGCCAGATTACGGCAGAGCAGGACCTCGGTAATGGAGTGTCTGAAAATGCGACAGGGCCGGAAGGTTTAGGTCCGGCCTTGCGCAGTTGTGCGACGTTTGCACGTCGGTTGTTTTTAGTTGCCGCCGGTGGTAGCTGCGGCTGCAGCAACGCCGATGGTCACATTGGTACCGCCATCGAGATGGATGTCGCGTTTGGCGCCGAGCAGAATCCCGGAAGACTGTGCCATGCGCGGGTCCTGTTGTCCCGGTTCGTTGTTGGCGAGTAAAACTCCCGGGATGGATGTGGTGCGAATCGCAATGTTGCCGGTGCGGGCTACGACGGTGCCTGCCGTCAGGCCGGAGCTCGGATTCGCACTTCCGTTGGGATTCGCCGGGGCCGCTCCGCCGTTGCTCATTTGAGGCTGCGCGGGTGCTTGCGCGGAGGGTGATCCTGCGGGGCTTCTGCTGTTCATGCTGCCACCCGGTGTTGGGGCAGCGGCCATCGTGTCCGGTGTGCCGCTCGGTGCTTCGCTGTCAGAGGGTGCGAGCGACTGCAACTCGGAATGGATGGGAACACTTTGACCGCCCTTCAACTCGGCGCGATCAAATTGCAGCGCGACTTGGGAGTTTGCATTCTCAGCGCCGCTCGGCTTGACGCCAGTGATGTGGCCGATCAACTTCGAGCCTTTGGGAATATCGGTGCCGTCGGCGGTCTTGACGTTGGATTTGGTTTTGATGACGACGCTGTCGCCGGTCTTGGCAGTTTTGGAATCGAGTTTGTCGACCAATTCGCCGTTGACAGTGCTCATCGCTGCAGAAGTGGTCGATGCAGCGGCCGGCGGCGCCTGCGACTGCTCTGCGGCGGGCGGGGGAGGATTGCTGGTTTGCGGTTCGCTCGGGGCGGGCTGTTGCGCCAAGAGGGAGATGCTCGCCACGCCGAGAACCGTGGCCGCGAGCACGTTGGCAGTTTTCATAGAAGAACCTCCATGGATTGATCCGAATTCCGCAACGCGCGGAGCACGTACCATGGTCCGGTCTTTTGGCAACTGCTGTGCCAAACGAAAATCGCGATTTCAAGTTGTGAAAAGGATGGGTTTAGAGGCGATCAAGGTTGTCGCGTCTGCGGCGGGGATGAAGGGAGCGTCCACCGGAAAGCGGGCATTTTCTTCCTGCCCTGTGTAAGTTTTCACCGGTAGATTCTTCTCGGTTGCTCCCCTGGCGCGACGGAATTGCTAGTGCGCCGCGGAGACAGGTGCGGGGAGATCGGCGGCAGACGGCCTTCCGCTGAACCCGCTTTCTCGGGATTGCTCCGACTTGTTTTGAACGCGCGCGAATGCGGGAATATGCAGGCGAGTCACCGCTGCTGGTGCGGAAATTGGTGCTGCGGATGGGGGGAAGCCTCCATGATGCGTGAAGAGTGGGTTGCTCGAAAGCGCGATCAGAGCCATGGAGATAAGAATGGCCGTTCTCATGTGATGGGCCTCCCCCAGGAACACCATGCAAGCTCCGCAGCCCATGGACGCAACCCGGTATACAAGTGGATGATGCCCTGAAGGAAGCACGTGAGATGCCAGATGGGCGGAGAGAGGCGAAATTTTAAGAAGCCCCGGGTGTCAAGGAGCTCGGGGGGGATCAATTGCCCGAGGACGGAGCGAAGTAGCCTTTACGCACTTGAGCTTTTGTGCCATCCCCGCATTCGACGGCGATGCGGCGGAATGTGCCATCGAGTTTTGCATTGGTGGAGGTGTAGCTGGCCACATACTGGGTGCGCAGCTCGTCCTGGATCTGCTGGAAGGCGGCTTCGAGTTTGTCTCCGTTATTGCCGACATTGATGAGGCGGCCGCCGGTTTCATCAGAGATCCGCTTGGCGGCGGAGTAGCCGCTGTAGCCGAAACCGCCGTAGAAGCCGGTGTCGGCGATCAGGATGACGTAAACGATGACATTGTTTTTCTCGGCGGCAGCGATGGCTTCACTGATCTTGTGTTCGCTTCCCTGGTCGTCGCCGTCGGTAAGGATGATCATGGCTTTGCGACCTGTTTCCTGGTTCATCTTCTGATTCGAAGCCATGTAGATGGCGTCATAAAGCAGGGTACCCTTGGGCGTGCCATGCACGGGGACGGGTCCAGTGCCGATGCCGGGAACGCCGGCGGCGCCATTGCCTCCGGCGGTGTTGATTTCGGCCTTGTCCATGGCGTGGGCCAGGGAACGGGGGCTATTGGTG
Organism: uncultured Acidobacteriaceae bacterium; assembly: GCA_963798035.1. Classification (GTDB taxonomy): domain Bacteria; phylum Acidobacteriota; class Terriglobia; order Terriglobales; family Acidobacteriaceae; genus Telmatobacter. The sequence goes on from CAWCRW010000006.1 coordinate 272,950, forward strand.
TAGTCCTGCAAGAGATCGATGTTGACGTCGAAGGAGACCAGGAAGGCCTCATCTTTCTGACGCAGCACCTGTTCGAGGAAGCGGCTGCCGGCCTGCTGTTCGAGGGGCAAGACGCGCTCCTGACTGCCGGAGGTGTCGAGCAGAATGCCCAGGGTGAGGGCCTGGTTGGTTTCGGCGACGAAGTGTTTGAGCGTCTGCGGCACCTTGTCTTCGGCGACGTGGCAGTCGTTCTGGGTGAGATGCGGGACGAGGTTCCCGTTTTTGTCCTTCACGGTGAAAAACAGGTCGACAAGGTTGACCTGAATTTTGAAAGTCGCGACGGACTGATCTTCGGGTGGGGCAGCCGGCGCGTTGCTGACCGGAGGCGCATCCGGGGACGGCGCAAGTTGGGCGCGACCGACCAGAGGAAACACCGGCAGGGCAAGAAACATCAGAATTGCTAACGAACGAGGTCGCATCCTGGTCTGATAGACGGAAAACCGCATACGAAGAGAGCATACCCCAGGTCTTTGATGAGCGATGGGCAACGTGTGCGGGTACGGCGCGTCTGATACTCTGACGATTGCAGCCCACGGGTACCCTGGCCAGGAAGAATGCGCCAGGGAACTGCAAGATCGGCCGCCCTGGCGAGGGAAGACTCCTGGGTCTGGGGACGGTTGCAGGGCGCACGGACGCGCTTTCCGGATTCGAATGCTCGAATCCTGGTTTTGCTTCGGCGAACGGCGGCATTTGAGACCGAGCGAAGTTCGGACGTGATTTTGTGGAGGACGATACGGCTGTGAAGCTTTGTGTGTGGGCATTGGTGCTGTCGACGGGTCTTGGCATGAGCCCCGTTTCAGGTGCGGCACAGCAGCCGGGTCAGTCGCAGCAACCCGCGGTTCCTGACGCGCCGGCGCCGCAAAATCCGGCCCCCTTGAGTGACGTGACAGGTCCGATCACCCCGGGACTCGGAGCAAACGGGGACGCGAGCAGCAGCGGATCTTCCGCCAATTCTTCGACTGGGCAGCAGCCTCCGCCGGGAACTCCTCCGTCGCCCCCTGCCCCGACCAAAGACCAGATCCAGTCCACTCCGCCGGAGATGACCTCGCCGCAGGAACTGGGAACGGTGCTGCGCTTGAACGTGACCTACGTGGAAGTTCCGGTCACGGTGAAAGATAACAAGGGCAATCTGGTGGCGGGTCTTACGTGGCGCGATTTCAGGGTATTTGAGAACGGGGCATATCAGCCGCTGCGCGTGTTTTCAGTGGATCCGATGCCGCTTTCGATTGCTTTTGTGATCGACCAGAGTCTGACCTCGGATGTGATGTCGCGCGTGAACGATTCGCTGGGCGCCATTCAAGGTGCTCTGACGCCTTACGATGAGATCGCGGTTTTCTCTTACAACAACGGCGCGCAAGAGCGGACCGGATTCACGGGAGCGCAGAGCGCGCGTGTTCCTGCCGTGCTGGCGCTGACCAAGGCGACCGGAAGTGAAGAACTGATTCCGTATAACACCGGCCCAATGCAGGGCTGCAATATCCATGTGAATGGGAATTGTGCCGACCCGAACATCCAGCCGGGGCGCTCTACTGGGAGCGGGGCGTTTATCACCATTCCCAAGGAAATTCACACCCTCAACGACGCGATTCTTGCGGCAGCGAAGGAGCTTTCGTCCAGGCCGAAGGGGCGCAGGCGGATCATTTATGTGATCTCCGATGGCAAGGAATACGGCAGCAAGGCCAAATACGCCGATGTGCAGCGCTACCTGCTGACCAACAACATTGCCGTTTGGGGAACGCTGGTGGGAGACTCTGCGCGCTGGGGCGAGGGATATCTGAGCCGGTTCCATCTGCCCTTCCAGATGTACGACAATTTCCTGACCAAATACATCTATGCGACCGGCGGCGAACCGGACTCCGAGAAAAACCTGAACGGCATCGAGAAGAGCTACGCCAAGATTGCCGAAGAGGCGCGTAACCAATACACCTTGGTTTATTCGACGCATGAATCGATCTACGACGCGAAATACCGCAAGATCGAGGTGCGTGTGGAGCGGTCGGGCGTGGAAGTGAATGCCAAGGCGGGATACTGGCCGTCGGCCGAGGAATTGCGTTAAGCGGTTGAGTGAGCGCAGAGCTCCATGGGAATTTGGCATCCGGAAACACGAAAGGCCTGGGGCGATTGCCGCAGGCCTTTTGTATTCAGGGATCGAGTCACCGGTTCTTTGCGGCCCAAGGTCTGTAACCTCGCCGTCGCCCGGGAGCGTGGTTTGCCTGCTACTTCTGTTCGCTCGGAGTGGTGGTCGGCGGGGGAGCAGGCGCATTTTGCTGCACATTGGGTGCCGGCGCAGAGGGCTCGCTGATTCCCTTCAAGCCTTCCTTAAATCCTTTCAATCCTTCACCCAAGCCCTTGCCCAGCTCCGGCAGCCGCTTGGCGCCGAAGAGCAGAAACGCAACGACGGCCAAAACGATCAGGTGCCATGGTTGCAATAGGTCGCCCATTGTGAATCCTCCACGCGCCAGCGCGAACCGGCGCACTCTGTCACAGGCTATTGTCGCACAAAGGCGGAAGCGCGCGGTGACCGGTGACACGCCGACGGTTACGGGATGAAAGAAAGCGGGCTGCGGTGAGGGATGCGGCTGTTAGTTGACCTTCGCGGGGTCGCCCAGGCGCTCGGTCACCATGGCAAAGAAGCTGCTTAGATCTTCTTCTTCTCCCATGGTCAGGCGGCGATAGACCTTGATGAGGGGAAACAGGCAGGAGCCGCGCACCTGAACGGCGGGGACGGCCACTGCGCCTCCGGGATAAGGCGTCATCTCCCACGAGCCGTTGTAGCGGCGGCGTAAAGCCTCGCCCAGGTAGCTGCCCCAGAGACGCACTTCGAAGTCGAGGTCCAGCTCCGGAGTCTCGCCCACCAGAATCAGGATTTCGTCGAGATTATCGATGGATTCAGAAGAGAAGTCGAGGGTCTGCTGAAAGCGATCACGGCCCACTTCAACCGCCGCCCGGGAATAGCCGTCCATCATGGCGCCGAGGTCGGGGTAGGCGTGTGCTTCAAGCCGTTTACGCAGGGTACTCATCCTTCTTTAGGGTACTCCGCCATGTGCCGCCGCCGCGAGCACCAGAAAGGGGTATGCGGAATCCCACTTGTGGCACACTGAAATGGTGACCATTGGAGGATTCCCCACCCGATGAAGAAGCTGAGCCCGATGAAAACGTTGCGATGGATGGTTGCTCTGGTTGGCCTGGTGATGGTTGCGGCAACGGCAAGTTCCGCAGGCCGTGAGATCTATCCTGACCCTGCCCAGGCGCGCGCCGATCTTGCGGCGGCATTGAAGACCGCGGCTGAGAACCACAAGCGTGTGCTGATCGATTTTGGCGGCAACTGGTGCGGCGACTGCCAGGTGCTCGACATCTACTTTCACAACGACGCGAATCGGCCGATTCTCGAATCCAACTTCGTGCTGGTGCATGTCAACATCGGCCACATGGACGAGAACGTCGATATCGCGCAGCACTACCAAGTGCCTCTGGAGAAAGGTGTGCCGGCCCTTGCCGTGCTTTCAGAGAACGGCAAGCTGCTTTTCAGCCAGCAGACCGGGCAGTTCGAAGCGATGCGGAGAATGGAGTCTTCCGCGGTGACACAGTTCCTGGTGCAGTGGAAGCCGGTGAGACCGGGGTGTTCCGCGGTCATGGTGACTTGCTGAGGGAATGGGTGAAGCTGCAGCGGGCATTTCGCATCGGATGAAGTGGGGCGAAATGCTGCGACGTCGTCCGCCCGGAGACAGTCATTGAAACATGATCTGGAACGAGCTTCGCATGGCGAAGTCTACAAACTGCTGATTGGCCTGATTGCACCGCGGCCGATCGCGCTGATCACCAGCATGGATGAAGAAGGCCGGCTCAACGCTGCGCCGTTCAGCGCCTATAACTACTTCTGCACCGACCCGCCGATCATTGGCGTGGGTGTGACGAACCGCGTGGATCATGCGTTTGTACCCAAAGACACGGCGCGCAATATTCGACGAACGGGCGAGTTCGTGGTGAATGTCGTCACCGAAGACATCGCGGAAAAGATGAATATCTGCGCGGTGGATTTTCCGGCAGACACGAATGAGTTGGACATCGCCGGATTCACCACGGTGCCGTCGCTGGTTGTCAAAACGCCGCGCATCGAGCAGGCGCATGCGGCGCTGGAGTGCCGTGAGCATACGACGCTGGAGATCGGCCGGTCGCGGATTATTCTGGGGCGCGTGGTGGCCATTTATGTCGAAGATCGCTACATCGATCCTGCCGGACCTTACATCAAGGCGGAGGAGTTGCACGCCGTGGGGCGCATGAACGGGCTGGGCAATTATGTGCGGACGCGCGACGCGTTTCTGAAGATCCCGCGGCTCTCGTATGCGGATTGGAAGAAACGGGAGAGCTAACCCTGGCTCAGCGGGGCGAGATGTTTGGTGCGCGAGTAGGTGTACTGGACGCGGTGAATAACGGTGATGGTCGAGAGCACCGCGAGGATCCATAGCACCGGCGCCATGACGCCCCAGTGATTGAAGAGGGCACCGAGAATCACGAGGACGATGCGCTCCGGACGCTCCATGAAGCCCACCTTGCATTGACCGATGAGGGCTTCGGCGCGGGCGCGGGTATAACTCACCATCAGCGATGTGACCATCACAAACGCGACCAGGACCACATACCGGAAGCGATTGATGCGGCCGTAATAGACCAGCAGGCCGAAGAAGAGCACCACGTCGGAATAGCGGTCGATGACCGAGTCGAAAAAGGCGCCGAAGACGGTGACCTGGTTGTTGCGCCGGGCGACGCGGCCGTCGACCATGTCGAAGATGCCGGCGCCGATGATCACCAGGCCCGCATAGAGAAACATCCGACCGGCGTTGTTGGCATTGGCGTGGCCAAAGAAAAACGCGGCGACGATGTTAATGATGAGGCCGATGAATGTGAGGACGTTGGGAGAGATGCGGGTAAGAGCCAGACCGTGCACAATGCGGTCAAGAAGCCAGCCGCAGGCGCGGCCGAAAGCGCTGGTCCAGGTCATTCCGAATCTTCCTGCTTACTTCTGCGCGCCGTTTTCAGAGGCGTTATGATCCTCATCGCCGGCTTCGTCGTGTATGGTCGTCAATTTCAGGATTTCGAGTTCGCGTTTGCCGTTGGGGGTCACGATGGTGGCAGTGTCCCCCACCTGTTTGCCCACCAGGCCGCGCCCAATGGGCGAGGTGGTGGAGATGAGGCCCTTGGAGACGTCGGACTCCTCGCTGGTGACGAGTTTGTACTCGATCTCTTCGTCCTTGGTGGAGTCGTAGACCACGACGGTTGAGCCGAATCCAGCTTTGTCGTGGGGAATGTTGGCCAGATTCACGAGCGATAATTCGGCCATGCGTCTTTTCAACTGGCCGAGGCGCGCGTTGACGAACTCCTGGCGCTGCTTCGCCATGTGGTACTCGGCGTTTTCAGACAAATCGCCCAGGGCCACAGCCTTTTTGATTTCCGCGGGTAATTCGTGGGCGAGTTCATGCTCGAGGACCTGAATCTCCTTGAGCAACTGGTTTTTGATGTGATCCGGCATTCAGTTTCCGTGGCTGGAATTCTCTTGCGCGCTTGGCGAGAGATCAACAATAGAAACTCCATTATACGGGAAACAAGCAGCCAGGGGTCCGCCTGCGGTCATTTGCGCGCGGGGCTAACGACGGGGCCGCTCGACTAACGACGGGGCCGCTCTTCGAGGAATGATTGAAGAATGAGGGTGGCGGCAACCTGGTCGACTACCTTGCGGTGGGCCTGGCGCTTATGTCCGGCTTCATAGAGCAGTTGGTGCGCTTCGTGGGTCGTCAGGCGCTCATCCCAGAGGTGGACTGGCATGCCGGTGAGCTGGCCCAATTCATCAGCAAACGTTTTCGTGACGATCGAGCGCGGGCTGGGTTCGCCGGAGAGTTGGATCGGGTTGCCGACGACAATGCCCGCGACCGCGTATTTTCGCGCCAAACGCGCCAACGAACGCAGATCTTCGCGAGGATTGCGCCGCCGCTCGAGCGTCATCACGGGCTGGGCGGTCAGGCCCAACTCGTCTGAAACGGCCACGCCGATACGTTTCGAGCCAACGTCGAGAGCCAAGTAGCGAAGGATCGGTTCAGCCGCCATCGGGATTCCTGGTTTCAAGCTTATAGCCTGGGTTTGCCCGCGGCCTCGAGAGGAATTCCTCCAGATACAATGCTTTAAGTAGAGAATCCGCAGGAAGGAAAACCGCGTCTTAAGTAAGTGAAGGTTTTTGATCGACGAATGGTGCGCCCTACGCGGAGAAACGGAAAAAAACGAGGCGGCACCGCAGCAGGAATCCTTCTGTTTGCGTTTTTCCTAGGAATGGGGATGGCAGCGGCGGTTGGCTGGGTGATGTACGCACCTTACGGTCCCGATACGGAGACCTTCATCGAGGTGCCTTCCGGTACATCCGCCGTGCGCATTGGAAAGATTCTCGAATCGGCGGGGATTGTACGCAGCCGGTATGCCTTCGACATGGTGCGCAGTTGGAAGCGCGGAACCCTGCGGGCGGGCGAATATCGCTTTGATCACCCAACGACAGTGATGGAAGTCTATGCGCGCCTGGAGCGCGGAGATGTATACACAAAAGCGGTCACTGTGCCGGAAGGCTCGAGCATGTTCGATATTGCGCTCCGGCTCGAGCAAGCGGGCTTTGGGCCGCAGCAGGCATTCCTGGCTGAGGCCACGCGGCAGGTCGGCCTGATCGCGGATCTGGATCCGCGGGCGAAGAGCCTCGAAGGATACCTTTTCCCCGACACGTATCACTTTGCGCGCAAGGCGACGCCGGAGCAGATTGCGACCGCGATGGTGAAGCGCTTCCGGCAGGCGGCACAGCAGGTGGGATTGACGCAAAACGTGCATGCCGTGGTTACGATGGCATCGCTGGTCGAGCGTGAAACCGCTGTGGATGCGGAACGGCCGCTGGTTGCCAGCGTCTTTGAGAATCGCCTGGCGAAAAACATGCCGCTCATGACCGATCCGTCGGTGATTTACGGATTGCAACTGCAGCGACTTTGGCGCGGTTCAATTTATGCGAGTGATTTGAAGCGAGACACTCCTTACAACACCTATCTTCATGCGGGATTGCCGCCCGGACCGGTGGCCAATCCCGGCATCCGTTCGCTGCACGCGGCCATGGAACCGGCGGAGACAAACTATCTCTACTTTGTGGCTGCGGGAGACAATCCCCAAGGCAAGTCGGCGTTTGCAACCACTCTCGAGGAGCACGCGCGCAACGTGGCAGGCTATCGCAACGCGATGAAGAAAGCAGGCAGCCGTTGAAGACAATCTCGCGCGTTGCTGCATTCTGCCTGGCGTTGCCGCTGGTGCTTCTTGCCGGATGTTCCCTCTTTCCCACGACGCGCAAGCTCCCGGTGCCCAGAGCTCCTGAAATCACGCAGACGGTTTCGCCGGAAGACCTGGTAAACCGGCTGAACCAGCGTTGGGCGGCGATGGATTCGCTTACGGCTACGGTCGAGATTCGCGCCACAGAGTTCAAGACGGCACAAGGCGAGGAGAAGGATTTCCCCAGCTGCAAGGGATTCATCCTGATGCGCAAGCCTGGCATGTTGCGTGTTGTGGGGCAGCTTTTCGGGGTGGCCCGCATTTTCGACATGGCCAGCGATGGCACCAATTTCACCCTGTTGATGCCCACCAAAAGCAAGGCCATCGAGGGCTCAGATCTGGCCGAGAAGAAACCCGCAAACCCCGCGGGACCCAGTCAGCCGAGCTTTGAGAATCTGCGGCCGGGATTTTTCTTTGACGCGTTGATGGTGCATGGCGTGGCGCCGGACGATTTCTATACGCGGATCGCGGACACCTCGACGGTGGAAGACGCGGCGAAGAAGCATCTCTACACGGTGCCGGAGTACGTTTTAAGCATCACGCGCCACAATCCAGGAAGCCGCAACGACACGCCGGTGCGGGTTGTGACTTTTCATCGCGAAGACCTTCTGCCCTACCAGCAGGATCTTTACGACAAGGGCGGAAACCTTGAGACCGAAGTTTCCTACGGGCAGTACGCCGACTTCAACGGGAGCCAGTTTCCCTCGGTGGTGACAATCAAGCGGCCGATGGAGGGAATTCAGCTGGTAATGACGATTGAGCGCGTGGTCGAAAATCCGAAGCTGACGGACGATCAGTTCCAAATAAAGATCCCCGAAGGAACCAAGATTCAGCACATGGAATAGAGGGAGTTATCGGCCGCGAAGCTGCAGGGCCGGAGCGGCCGAGCGTCTTTTCTACGACGCGCGTCCCGTCGCGTTCAATTCGCGATGCAGGCCCAGGTCTTCGCCAAGAATGGATTTGGTGATGTAGAGAACCTGGCCGTAGTGCAGGCCAAAATGCTCGACCACCTGGTAGACGGCATCGAGTCCTGTCACGGTGTATCCCTGGATGTGATAGGTGGCGGCCAGCTCGTCCGCAGTGAGGCGGGAGAGAACGCCGGCAGCCTCCTGCATCGTTTCGTCGAGCCGATCGAGGAGCTGCTTGGCAGGAATGCGTCGACGCTCGTTAAACTCCGCGGGGCGATTGCGCGCATCGTCAAGTGTGTTGAAGGACGCCACCAGCCACTGGGTGACGTTTCCATTGAGATGCAGCAGAAGATTACCGACACTATTGCATGCCGGGTTGGGTCGCCACCACACTTGTTCATCCGTGAGCGATTCGACGCAGCCGCGCAAACGCGGCCAGTACTGATCGAGCAATTTGGTTCGGGAAAACTTTAAAAACAACGCTGCCAAGCTGGCGTCAGAGGTCGTCATGCGAAGGGTATCCTCTGGGCCAACATTCTACGGCATTCCCGCAGAGGCGGGGTGTGGCTTTGCCATAGAAGACAGAGGAACTCTCGCGAGAAGGCATCGAAAGGACTGTTGCTCTCTTCGGGCGAAGGGGGAGAGGCGGAGCGGGTTCACGTCCGTCTTGAATCGGCATGACGAGCAGTCGCGCGGAGCCAAAGTCGTCGGAAGTCTGTACATCCAACTGGGGAAGCGCAGTGTTGATAGAACGGGGAAAGTCCATCATGCCGAAAGGAAAGAGCACGTCAGGGACCATCCACAAGCCGACATAAAGTCAATGAAACAACGGCCGGCTCATCGCACGCCATGTAAAAAGTTCAAAGCGATTGAAAATTCGAAATAGAGCCGCTCATTGTGCGTTTTGAGAAGGGGCCGATTCGCCGTGCATGAGCTTGTTGTAGCGCTGCGCATACTCAGCCTTGTACGCGTCGACTGCAGCTTCGTAACTCAGGTGTGGCGTATCGGATTTGACGACCCAGTGCATGCGAATTTCCTTGGCATTCGATGGGACCACCAATTTCCCATTCGCAGCATCCACCCGTTTGCCGTCCATCGTCGCGCTGGTCAGTTCGATGAACCATGGCAGATGAAGAACGATTTGTTTTGGCGCGCCGGTGAAATTGGAATTCAAATGTAAAACGGCTTCTCCGTTGTCGGGCTGATCGAGCGTGAAACCGATGGTGCCGAAGTTAGTCGGAGCCTGGCGGACAGAGATTGTCTTGTCTTTGCCGATCCACTCCGGCGAGACCACGCTCAGCAAATGCAACTGGTCGCCTTCTTCTCGAACCAGCATTGTACGGAGCAAGGTGCGGTATTCGGCGGAGAACCACCCATGTGGTGCGAGGTTGTCTTCAAAGTTGCGATCGCCCCAGGGATTGATCGCGAATTCAAATCCAGCATGCGTTGAACTGGTGTGGACCAAAAGGGCGTAGAGTTCGTTGACCGCCTGCTCCTGATCGCCCCGGATGGCTTCCGTCATGGTGTTCTTGATTGTCAGGTAGTGATGCAGGAACTCGCCTTCGGCATAGGTCATGATGCCTTCGGCATATTTTGCCTGGGTTGCCTTGAGTGTCGCCGTGACGCGCGGATCGTGCGCATCGAGCGTAGGCTCTGGAACGACCGCGAGCATGTTGCCCCAGTCGTAGCCGCCCTTCTGGCCATCGAGTGCCGGGGGAATGTATCCATCGTGCGCGGCGGCTTGTGCGTCGAGCACCTTGAAGAATGCAGCGCGATAGTCGTCGTACTCCGCTTGCCATGCCTTGGCGCGGTCGGGGTGGCCGGTTTCGTTGGCCATTGCGACGGCAAGCTTGAGCCCGGAGAGCGCGAGGAAGTTGTAGCCGGTGAGGTGTCCGGGGACAAATTCGTTATCGCGCACATCGCTGGCGGGCATGATGTGGAGCGGATCTGCGGCGCGCGCCTGCTTGAGCCAAACGACCGCACGATCAATCTGAGGGATGGCCCACTCTGCGAATTCCTTGTCGTGCGTGATGCGGTAATGCTGCGAGTAGCCCCAGACGGCTTCGCCCCAGCCGTCGTATTGCTGCTCCTGCGAAAGGAAGTTGCCGTCGGGTTTCTGCGATTTGGCGAAGAACTCGAGCATCTGTTTCGCGACCACCGGATAACCGGTCACGTCGTAACTGTGCGCGATGTCGGCGCCGTCACGGAGATAGAACGAGTGATAGTGGAGCTTGTTGACGGTCTGGATGTAGTCAGGGCCGATGTGATCGCGCGCGATGAGGTCATAGATCAGGTTGGCGTAGAAGGTGTCGGTGGCCTTGACTTCGGGCAAGGTCACCTGCATGCCTTCGGCAAGAATCTTGTTCCAGAAGTCTGTCACCTGTGTTCTGGCCTGGTCGAACGACATGTTTTGAATCGCCGTGACGGTGTCCTGATCCGTGGTTGGAATCACCGGCATCTTGAATTCGAGCGTGGAGTCTTCGCCTGCATGCAGCAGTTTGGAATAGGTGACAATTCCTACCGGCACGGTCGGATCTGCTTTGAGTTGCTTCGGTTCGCTGATGTCCTGGGGATAGTTATAGCGGCCATGCATGGTGTAGCCGCGCAGTGTGTAGCCCTCAGGAAACGCGTAGAGCAAGCGACCGTCGCGGAGAAAACCGTTCGGGGTGAAGGAGTAGACCCAGTTGGGATTGAAGTTCTCGCCAATCTGCCGGTAGTCGCCGGGAAACCGGCCCTGGACGGGCCGAGTAAAACGATTGTCGCCGTGCGCCTGGCCGGTGTCGTTGGGGGCGTCATAGCGAACGCCCGTGGCCAGAATCGCGCGCGTGGTTTCGCGACCCTCATTCTTCATGGAGACGCGTATGAAATTGACGAGCGGCCCTTCCGGCTTTCCGTCGAGCGTGGCCGCGAACATCGAGAAGCGATAGACGATGCCATCGCGCTCGAAATGGGAAAGCAGAATGGGCAGGTGACCGTCTGCCATGGTGCGGATGCGCACGTTTGTGGGGCGAAGCTCTGGTCCGGAGAAGAACATCAGTTCGCCGAAGCCGGTGCGCAGATAGCCCTCGGGTGTGATCTCCGTGGCGGCTTCGGCGTCCATCATCCCGATCTCGTCGGTAGGCTTGGAGAAATAGGAAAACGGCTCGCCGGGTTTGTCGATGGAGGGCGAAACCATCTGGGCGTGTGTGCGGCAGCAGAACAGGGCCGTCAGGATCAAACCGGCTAAAGCAAATGCAGACTTGCATGTGATTTTCATGGCAGGAAAAGGCTACAGCATCGGGCGGCAAGTTGCAGCCGCGCACGCAGAACGACCGAAGCGCCGCCCTGGCGTGCGGCGCCTGGCGCGGAACCCGTGGGTTCTAACGCATCATGATGATCCCGGCTCCGCAGCCGCCGCCGGTATGGAGTTGGGGACGCGGCGGACCACCGGGTGCAGGCGCGACGGGCATCCGTTTGGGAAGAGGATAGTCGAGCGCAAGATCGAGTCCAGCCAGATTTGCGAGTGCAAAAATCGCTGTGCGTTCATGCTGCAAGGTCGGGACGTAGGGAATCTCATCTTCGAAAATGAGGGTTCCTTGCCCATTCCACGGAGCCGGCAGCAGCCCTTGCACATTTCCGGGAGCTCCGAGCAGCGACACCGCGGTGACGCCCGTGAAGCTGAGAGTCTGCAGCGAGGAGACCTGCCCTGCGGGCGCGTCCTTGCCATTGAAACAGGACACGGCGTTTCCGTGCGAGTCGGTGGTCTGCGGTGCGAACGTATCGGCGGAGACCCACGCGTCGGGCCCCACGGAGATTGAGGCCAGCATGTCCCAGTTGGAAGCGATGGGGCGGGGCTGGGCGACGCAATGGTTGACGGCGGTGCTGATGCCGCTGAGGGGCATGCCCGCCGCGGGGCGCGTCCCCCTCTGAATATTGAGGGTGTAACTGTGACTGTCGAGTTGATAGAAAGCGGACTGGACCGGCCAGGGGTTGGGGTTGAGCTGGTTGGTGAAATAGACACCAAGCGGATGGCCGCACGCCGGAGAATAGATGTCGACATTGGTGATTTTGCCGGTCGAATCCGTGGAGGGCACGAAAAGCCAGGTTCCATCAAAGACCACGTCCAGCTGCGTTGCCGCGGCCGGAGTACTAGTTGCTGCTGCCATGAAAGACCTCGCGCAGGTTGGTTGTCCCCATACCGGAAGCGTAGTACGCCGCCCAGTAGTAGGGGTGGCTGTAGCGGGCATCGCGGATGAGGGATTGCCGCGCTGCGGTCAGGGCCTGCGGAACGCTTAGACCATTCGACAAGCCGCGGTAAAACACGTCCATCATGGGAACCGCGGAGGCGGAATCGATCTGCCATCGCGTGGCTACCACCTCAGGAACTCCGAGGGATGCAAGCGTGTCTACTATATCTCCCATACCGTGATCCCATCCCTGTTCCCTTTTGCCGGTGGAGCAGGCGGAAAAAACCACGAGCTGCGCGGTTCTGGGAGGGTCGCGCCGCAACAGGGCGGCATCGAGAAAGGGACGGTCTCCAGGTGCGCCGGAAGGCGCAAGCAACAGCCGGGTTGCGCCTTCGTATTGCGCAGCATGACCGGCGAAATGAATGACCGGAGCGGTGGAAAGATGCTCCGCCACATGGGGAGCGGTGGCGTCGGCAGCCAGCAGCAGATCCGAGCGGACGCTGTCTCCCGCAACGATGCGCGCTTCTTTCAATGCTTCTGGCAAAAACTGTCTTTGGCCGCTGGCGACCGAGGCGCCGACGATCAGCGGTTTCTCTTGGGACGATGGGCGCAGACCTTTGCCGTTTGAAAGTCGATCTTCGAGAAGCAGAGAAGGCGCTTCTTCAAGATTGAAGCGCAAGCCCAACGACCCGTCGGCGGTTTCAACCGCGGGCCAGGGCAAGTTGCCCAAAAGCGGATCTGGTTCGAGGATGACGGTGCCGGGCGCGCTCGGGCTGGGCAGCATGTTCTGCAGCAGGAGGTCTCCAACCCGGCGCGACGCCTGATCGATGGATGCATGCGAGGTTGCGGGGGAGCTTGTTACGCGCTCGAGCGAGGCAGCGGCCGCGAACAGATCCGACGCGTGAATCAGAATCTGTTGCCAGACCACTTGATGGGCACGGGCATGAAACAGCAATAGGCGATCGCGCAACACAACCTGGCCGATCAGCAGATCGCGGTCGTCAAGGAACGGTCCGTTGTCCAGGGTATGCTCGACCTCGGTTTTCAGGCAGTCGAGACGTCCCCCATCGCAAGCAGGCACCGGTTTTCCGAGGATGCGTAGTCGATACCGTTCCCACAGCGCCTGGATCTCTGTACCGGGCCTGCCCTCGGCGAGCCACGCGCCGGCGAGGTTGGCATAGAGATCGCGATTCTGGCGTGCATGCGTAATATTTTCCTGTCCCGCGCCGCGCCCTTCCAGCTCCTCTTTGAGGATCGCCGCGCGGAGGGTGGAATCCGCGCCGTTGGCATCGCCTCGTGCCAACTCCAGCTCTCCGCGTGCGGCTGCATAGCGGCTCAACTGGAAATCGCTGTCTTCTCCGAGCATGTGGCTGCGCGCTGCATCCAGAAGCTTCTCTGCGGAGGCGAGGTCCCCGCGATCCAAATAGAGCTCGGCGAGCAGAGTCTCGCTTTCGGCTTGAATGCCGCGCAAACCTTTTCCGTCGGAGTTGAGCGCCGTTTCCTTCTGGGCCAGCGCCATCTGCTCGTTCGCTTCATGGAGAAGGCCGGCACGCACCGCAGCCCGCACCAGGGCAATGCGCTGTTCGGCGAGGATCTGCCGATTGGGAGCGAGAGAAAACAAAGCGACGGTTTCCTTGTTCAGCAAGAAATCCAATTGCGCACGCGGCGTTGCGTCTTCGATGAGCGACAACCCGGCCATCGTGGTTGCGGCGCGAAAGGAGGGGTAGTCGCCCTGGTAAAAGCGTCGCAGGAGATTGATCGACCGCCGCCAGGCTGACTCGGCGTTCCCCGATTCTGCGTCGTCTTCGGCCAGCTGATCGGCGGCGCGGAGGCCGAGGAGAACGTATTGATGGGACTCAGCGAGCTTCACCGCCCTATCAAAAAGCGGATTGATTTCAGATGCCGTTCCGGGATCCACGGCACAACCGACATCGAGGCCGGCCGCCTGTGCTTGAATCCAGGGAAAATTTTCGTGTCCGGCGAAGAGTCCCCGAAGCGCCTGGTGGCAGGCGGTCAGCGTGTAGGAGCGCTGCAGGGCATAGGCACGTTCGACTTCGGCGCGGTCGGCCCCCGCAGCGTTGCCCAGCTTGCGAAACAGGTCGCGGCTCTCAAGCGAAGCGGACTGGGCGGCAAAGTAGTCGCCGCGCGTATCTGCATCGATAGCTTGACCGAGCGCTTGGGAAGCAAGAAGGAATGGAGCGGGGATGGGGGATGAATCGGAAGGAAGAAATTGCTGCAGCCAGGGATCCTGATGATTGTGCTGGAGGGAGACGGCGAGGGCATCGAGAAGGGAACGGGCAGCCCGACAGTTGTCGGCGCACGGAGAACCGCGCGACCGGTCGACGAGAGGTGGATAGGCTGCATCGAGAAGGCGCGGCAGCAGGGTCGTCGAAAGCTCTTCGTCGATTTGGGCGAGGGCGGCTGCGTCGGCGGCCAGCGCGCGCATGGATTGCGGTGTCGCCAGGTGCTGCTCCATGCGGCTCTCATGCGACTTTAGCCGGTCGAGCTTGTCTTCCAGCGTGCTCAGGTGGCGGCGGCCTTCCTCCTGCCACTTGGGGTCCCGCTCGAATTTCAGAAAGCGATCCCAGGTTTCGACGGCGTTCATGACTTGGCCGCGGTCTTCCATCATGAGGGCCTCATTGAAGAGGACGACGGGATCGTCGGGAGCCAGTTCGTCTGCCCGGCGCAGGTTGTCGAGCGCGGTTGCCCGGTCGTTTTCGCTGCCGGTCGCGATTCCGCGCAGGAAGTAGGCGGAACCGTCATCGAGCAGCAGGCTCGCAGTCACAGGGCCGGCGGACACCAGACGATCAAGAATGTCGATTGCGCCGTCATAGTGTTCCTCCAGCATTTCGGCGCGTGCCTCCAGCTGAAGCCAATGGGGATCGGACGGAGTTTGTTCCAGGTTGCGCTCGATTTGGGCGCGCGCATTAAGCAGCGGGGCCGGTTCGCGATCTGCTCCGCCGCCGCGCAAATGCATGGCCGGGGTGACCGGCGCAAAGCCGGCGCCGGCAACGCGCAAATCGGACGTGCGCGCATCGGTGTAGGCTTCGGCCAGCAGGCGCTCCGGAGCGTTGTTGTGGCGCCACCAGACGGCGACGCTAAGGGCAAGAACCAAGGCAGCGGCAAGGCCTGAGCCCAGCCACACAAAAGAAGGAAACATGCGCGTGCGCTTCGCCTGACGCGGCGTGTGCGCGAGCTCGACAGCCAAACGATGTTGCCATTGCGGCGAGGTGGAGCTGAAGCGCTTCAGCTCTTCGGTCTCTTCCGGGGTTGCCTCGCTCGAAAACGCGTACTGGGCCTCCCGCAGGCGAGCCAGGCAATCCGAACACAATGCGGCGTGTCCGAGCAGAGCCTCTTTCTTGTCCGCCTGGGGCTCTCCACTCGCCAATAGAATCCAATCGCCCGCAGAGGGGCACTCCCCGGCCCTGGACACCGTAAAGCCACTCAGCTTTTCTGTCGCAGCGGCGCCCCGTCCAGAAGCGTTGGCCAACAGATTCTCCAACGCCTCGGCGAGCCCTTCTTTGTGGCCTTCGCCGGAGCTTTTGATCTGCTGGCTCGGATTGTCTTCGTGTTTCATCGGTCCATTCTGCTTATCGGAAATCGAGATCTCTTTCCTTCATTTAATTTGCGGTTTCTCCAGCCGGTTGGATTGGCCCGCCGGATTTACCGAGCACTAACTCCTTGCGCAACCATGAAGTCACGCGGCGCAAGGCGCTTTCCACACCCTTGGCGGACAGGTCCGAGGCGGGCAGGGCGGCGATTTCGTCCGCGGTGAGTCCCTGCAAGTAGTAGAGCCAGAAGATAGTTCGGTCGCGTTCGGCACTGGATCCGGGGGCTGATCGCAGTTTCTCGTCCAGCTCGGTGAAGAGGACGGTTTTGTGCATGTCGGCGGTTGTCTCGGTGGAAACGGCGACGGCCGAGGTGGGGTCGTCGTCGAGGGTCATGGTTACTACTTTGCCACCCCTTTTCTCGGAGTGCTGGCGGCGGAAATAGTCGTTGGCGACGGAGGCTGTGACCACGCGGAGCAATCCAAAGAACGAGTCTTCGCTACGGGGCTTGAAATCGCGCAAAATGCGCCGCTCTTGTTCGCAGAGTTTCAGGAAGGCTTCCTGCACGATGTCATCAACGACTGAAGGGGTTGCGATGCCCATCCACATCCTGGCGATGCGTCGGGCGACGAGCGTGGCGATGGGTGCGCAACGGCGCAAAAACTCCTCCCATTCCCGGGCATCTGCGGAATGGGCGCAAGCTCTAGCGAGCTCGTTGACGGGGGCCTTCAACGTATCCATCGCGCGGGAATCCAGTGTACTCCAGCAGCGCGCCTAGTTATCTGTTTACAAATTGTCACAATTCAGCCCGAAGCTGTGGCAAGGTTGGGGAAAATAGGCGAAATCTGCTCGAATCCAGGAAGGGTTAGAAGCGCAGGGAGAGGCAGCTCAGGCCGCCGTCCATCTTGCGAAACTCCGACATCTCGAGAATCAGCGGGTCGAAACCGTGGGTTTCGAGGTCCGCGGTGAATCGTGGGAACCCTGCAGCCGCAAGAACGCGCTGGTTGACGCGCACACAGTTGGCCGCGTAGGTCTCCTCGGGGGAGACGCGGATTTGGTCGAATTTGTGGAATGCTTCCATCTCCGCCATTTCTTCCATGACGACGAGAGTCTTCTCCCCGATATAGCTCAAGCCGCTTTTGAGGTGAAGGATGGTTGTTATCTCACGTACGTCAATCGTGGAAGACGTGTAACCGAGATCGGTGAGGTGCGCTGCGAGTTGGCGAGCTCCGTCTTCATTGGTGCGGTGGCTGAGGCCGATGAAGAAGTGATGTTCGGCTTCGCAGATGTCGCCTCCATCGACGGTACCGGGCGCTTGAATCGATCGGGTTGAAGGATAGAAGCGGTTGATTGCCGGGTGAATGGCCTCGACCTCGCCGGCGCGGGTTGCGGCTCCGGGGCGCGTAAGAATGGCGCCTCGCGGCGTGAGGATGGCGGTGTCTTCGACAAACGTCGAATCCGGATGACGAAGATCGGCTTCGAGGGTGGTGACAGAGAGTCCGCAGGTGCGGAGCGCATCGCAATAAGAAGAATGCTGGGCGAGGACGCGATCGTACGCCGGGACTCCGAGATCCACGGTGGTGAGGCCATCGGCGAAGTTAGTGCCGGGAATACGAGCGATGGCGTACTTGAACAATTGGGAGTTCTCCGGGGACGTAGATATGCGATGAGGGCCCGTATGCCGTCGCGCAGGCGGAAGAGTTGGAGGCAGCGGAGCTGTGAAGCGTGCGGGACGCTCGGCTAATAGAACAGATACTTCCGCCAGCGGTCGTCGCCGCGACCCAGCATGCGCATGATCTGGCGACTGGTGTGAAGCGAGAAGGGGCGCGGCTCACGCAGCAGAGCCATGTCGTCAATTTCGTTGAGCAGGCGGTTGCCTTTGCGACGATTGCAGGAGTGGCAGCAGGCCACGAGATTTTCCCAGGTGGAGTTGCCGCCGCGGGAACGGGGCACGACGTGGTCCAGCGTCAGCTCCGCGGAGGGAAGAACGACGCCGCAATACTGGCAGGAGTTGCGATCGCGCAGGAGGATATTTTTGCGAGAGAGGGCGCGTGTCTGGTGGGGGATGCGCCGGTATTCGAGCAGGCGAATCACGGAGGGCATGGCGATGCGGCTGCGCTGCGCGTGCAGGGTGAGTCCATGCTCTTCTTCGGTGCGTGCGATGCCTTTGAGCACCAGTACCAGGGCGCGCCGCGCACCGCAAATATTGATGGGCTCGTAGGAGGCGTTCAACACCAGCACCGGCATCTGAAGAACCTGGCTTGATTGCACTGGCGCATGTTCCGCCGCCAGCGCCGCGGCTCTCGCGGCGGATTTCTGTTTGCGTGCATGAATCATTGCTTTTCCCAGCGACATCCTTTGTCCCCCGTCAAAAAGATGGTTGGTTCTGCGCGTTCATGGTTGCGTTCGGATCGTTCATGCCGGGCGCGTTGCCAGGCGTCAAATTCAACTCGTCTAACTCGTCGTTCCGCACCGCAAAAGCGGTGGATCGAACATGAATACGTTGCGCGCGGGCCAGCGTGGCGACCCATACCGACTCTGCTCCGGCGTTTTGCAAGGCGCGGGCACAGGCGCGGGCGGTGGCGCCGGTGGTGAGAATGTCGTCGATCACCAGAAGATGCTTGCCGGCAAGGGAGGCCGGATCGGAAACACGAAATGCACCGCGCACATTCAGACGGCGCTGGCGTGGTGTGAGGCCAGCCTGGCTGTCGGTGGCGCGCAGGCGCAAGAGGGTGGTAGGAGCGAGCGTGAGCCGCCAATGCGGATGGGTCTTGCGCAGCGCGGCGATGGCTTCGGCCGCAAGCAGCCTCGACTGATTGAAGCCCCGGACCGCGAATTTTGACCGGTGCAGGGGCACGGGAACGACCAGAAGATCCGCGGGCGCCTCGGAGGCCAGTTGTGCGATTGCCTGGGCAAGCAACTCTCCGAGCTTGCGCGCCGTGGGGCGAAAACCCTCGTACTTCAGGGCATGAATCACTTCGCGCATCCGGTCCTGGTAGGGGCCATAGGAGACCGCCCTCATGAACGGGGGCGGAGCGAGACGGCAGGCGCGGCAAACGCCCGCTTTGCCGGAAGCCGTTGGCTCATCGAGCGGATCGCCACAGCGAACGCACGCCGGGCTGGAGTGGAGGGGGATTTCGGTCCAGCAGGCATCACAGATTGGCACGGAAGAGAAGCGCGGGAGGGGAGATCCGCAAAGAGTGCAGAATGAAGGTAGGAGGGTGCAACTCGCGGCATCCACGGGACTTCGGAGCACGCGAGCTATGGCGCGCCAGCGCGTAATCTCCGACGGTGGAAGGTCGATCGTCAGCGAACCGAAGTCATTGCTGAAGACACACCTCGCTCGAGAGGCAGTGGCAAACACTGCCACACGCAGTCAGTATACCGATCCTTCCGCAGTTGTTCCAATCCGCTTTACGAGGGGAGTTTCTTCCGATACTGAGCGAAGTGCCGCAATTCTGGCCAAAGCCGGCCGCGGAAGAGCTCCGATCCGGTGCAATGAAAGGACCGGGGCTGAAGCCCACTGACGCCATAACCTTTAATTCGTGGGGCTGAAAAGCCAACGCTCCCTCCGGACCTCAAAACCCGAGTCTTTTCTGCAAGCTGTAAAGCTAGTCGGTCGTCCGTTGATGCTGCAATTCTCTTCATTCCGAACCGGAAAGCGATGGAGGGGGCCAGCTCGGGCAAGATAGGCGGGTATCAGAATTGGATTCAAAAAACTGGCGGCGCAGGGAAGATCCTACGCCGCCAGGAGTTTGGGGGAGAGGCAGGTATGTTGTCATGCCTGCTCAAAATTGCTTCAGATGAGTTATGGGCGGCGGTCCGAGTGGGTGCCGCTGCCGACATGTTCGCGATCGCGATTTTGTTCTTGCTCGATGTTCCGTTCGCGCTCCCGATCGGCATCCGTCTTCGCGTCGCGGGCGGCATCTTTCACGTTGCCCCATGCTTTCTCGGCTTTGCCCTTGATCTGCTGGGCTGCTCCTTCTGCCTGGGTCTGGGTGTTGCCGGTCCATTCACCGGCTTGCCGTTTGGCGCGTCCCACTGCATCGTCCACTGTGCCCTTCACTCTATCTTTGTCCATGGGTCCACCTCCTGGTGGGTTTTGGTTGCAAGAACAATCGCGAGGACCGGTTGTCTTGTCCGACTGCATGCCGTCGGGGTGAATCAGACAACAGGCCTTCGCCCGGAGATCAACTGGATGAGAAGCACGACCAGTGCAATCACAAGCAAAATGTGAATGAATCCGCCTAGCGTGTAGCTGCTCACGACACCGAGTAGCCACAAGACCAGGAGGATTACAAAAATTGTCCAAAGCATTTCGCTTACCTCCCGCATTCACGCGTTCTGCGTTTCTCTAACGACCTACCCTTGGACGCCTTCGTGGCACTGGAAGGTTGTTCGCGTAAGCGAGAATCGCATGGGCGCGCTTCGAGATGCGCGTTCAGCACAGAATCCGCGTTCAATCCAGCAATAAGGCGGTCCGAATTGAGACGTGGGACACCCTTTCGTGTGGGCCAGGCATCACAGCAGTCGTCTCATTGAATCGCGTTCACCTTGAAGGACCAACGCGTACAACATGCAGCGACAATTCCCACACTGGAGGCAACAAAATGTTGTTAATCATCCTTCTCGTTGTGCTCATCTTCGGATTCGGATACGGTGGCTATCGCGTGGGCCCAGGCTGGGGCTATTACGGTGGAGGCGGGCTTAGCTTGATTCTCACAATCGTGCTGATTCTGCTTTTGCTCAAAGTCTTCTGAAGCTTGAGTTGCGCGCGAAGGGCGGGCCGCGGAGAACTGCGCCGCCCCTATCGCCATGCTTCAGGCTTCGTCTTCACGATTCCGCTGCAGATTCGACTGCGCGTTTTAGTCTTTGGACGCACTTCTCGCGATGGACTGCGACCCTTTCAGCTTCTGGTATTGGGCTTGCAGCAGGTCGAGTTCGATGTCGCTCAGATTTTCGATATTGATCATGTGATTGCGCGCCTTGTCGATGGCGCGAATTAATTCATCGAGCTTGAGGTTGATGGCGCGGGCATCGCGATTCTGCGTGTTCTGGATGAGGAAAACCATGAGGAACGTCACGATGGTTGTGCCGGTGTTGATGACCAGCTGCCACGTATCGGAGTAGTGGAAAGCGGGGCCGGTGATGGCCCACACGGCGATCACGATTCCAGCGAACGAAAAGGCCCATTTCGAGCCCATCCAAAAGGATGCGGTATTGGCAAAGTGTCCGAAGTGGTCGTATGGCTTCTTGATTTGCGTGTCAGGGTGCGTTTGGTTCTCTTTCGAAATCACGGAAGCGGCCTCTGGCCGGTTAGATGCATCCCCCGCACAAGTCCATGTTCTCGCTGTTGCTGCGATTGGTGCCGGGCGGCACTTTGGCCGCATGTGCAAGTGCGATACACTGCACCCTTAAAGGAGAGTGGTGCTTGCAAGGTCGTGGCCTTTGTCGCGGTGTTTTGGTATCGCTTCTCCTCCTTCCTGGCTTCGCTCCATTCATGTCCGATGCTCAACAGGGGACGGCTCCCGCGCAACAGGGCGGGATGGGAGGGATTGCCAGCGGCGTAGCTTCGGCGCCGGTCTACGATGCGCAAAAGAGGCCGATCACGGCGGGCGGATTTGTCGACAGCGGGCCAGTGATTTTCGAGGATATTACGAAGAAAGCCGGCCTCTCCGGATGGACGCACAAAATGGGTGTGCCGGAGAAGAATTTCATCGTGGAGACCAATGGATCCGGCGTTTGCCTCATCGACTATGACAACGATGGGTGGCTGGACATTTACCTGGTGAACGGTGCGACCTTCGACGCGCTGGATGGCAAAGAGGCGATGCCGCACGCTGCGCTCTTTCACAACAACCATGACGGAACCTTCACCGATGTGAGCGCGAAGGCCGGAGTGCAGAACGATCGCTGGGGCTATGGATGTTCAGTTGCCGACTACGATAACGACGGTTGGCCGGACCTTTATGTCGGCAATTACGGGAAGAATCGCCTTTATCACAACAACCATGACGGCACATTCAGCGATGTGGCCGAAAAGGCCCACGTCGCGTTGGGCAACTGGTCGCCCGGCTCCACGTGGGGCGACTATGACGGGGATGGCCTGCTGGATCTCTACGTCACCGGCTACGTGCACTTCGATCGCGACAATCTGCCGATTGCCGGAAGCAAGGCGGTGGGCTACGCGTCGTGTCTTTATCGCGGCGCCACGGTCAATTGCGGACCGCGCGGCCTGCCCGGCGAGCCGGACCACCTGTTTCACAACAACGGCGATGGAACCTTTACCGATGTCACGGTGAAAGCCGGCGTCGAGGACAAGGAAAAGTACTTCGGTTTCTCGACGATCTTTATCTCGCTCAACGGGAACGGAAAGCCAGACCTGGTGGTGGGCAACGACTCGGAGCCGAACTTTCTTTACGTCAACAAAGGGGATGGCACGTTCGACGATCAAAGCTACGTTTCAGGATTCGCATTGAACAAAGACGGGCGCGAGATCGCTTCGATGGGTATTGCCGCGGGGGACTATGAAAACAACGGCCTGGTCGATTTCTTCGTGACCGACTTCGGCGACGACTACAAGGTGCTCTACCACAATGATGGAGATGCAAGCTTCACGGACGTGAGCTACAAGGCGGGGGTCGCGCAAACCACCATTCCTTTTGTGGGATGGGGCGACGGGTTCCTGGACTATGACAATGACGGATGGCTTGATCTGTTCGAAGTGAACGGTCATGTGTATCCGCAAGTTGACCAGCATGACTGGGGCACGACGTTTGCCGAACGGCCTTTGCTGTTCCGGAATGTGCCGGATGGGCCGAAGGACCGGAAATTCGAGTACATCGCTCCGGTGAAAGGCACCGGTCTTGCCGATGTGCTTCCGGGGCGCGGCGCGGCCTTTGGCGACTTGTTCAATGACGGAAAAATCGACGTCATCATCAACCCTGTCGACGGGCCCCCGGCGTTGCTGCGGAATGTAAATCCCGATCATCATCATTGGGTTGAGTTGCAACTTGTCGGGGGCCGGAAGAGTCCTCGGGATGCAACCTGCGCAACGGTGTATCTGAAGGCGAATGCCGTACGCCAGCGCCGCGACGTACTTTCGAGCGGCAGCTATATCGGTGCGAATGATCGCCGGCTGCATTTTGGGTTGGGTGACGCAGTGGATGCGGGAACCGCGGAGATTCATTGGCCTTCGGGCGCGAAAGAAACGCTCAAGTTGCCCGCTGTCGATCGCATCTACACCATCACCGAGGGGAAAGGGATTACCAGCGCACTGTGCGGGGGCGATCCCTGTGCGGACCCCAAAGGACCCCAAACCATCCCTCCCAAACCAACTGCAAAGTAAACACAGCCCAAAGCCAGAGGGTCCTTCGGTGGGATAAACTCGGCACTTGCGAGAGGTCCTGGTGGTTCCACGACGCAGCGTTTGCGCCCGCTCGGTTCTGGGGCGGTTTCTTACCCATCGAATCGCAATTTCAGCGTTCATGGTCCTCCTCGCGGTGGTCAGGTCTCCTTACGCGGGCGCACAGAAACCGGTCCCGCCGCCGTCGAGCGGGATGGGAGGTATCTCGTCTGCCGGGACCTTTGCGCCAATCTATGACGCTCAAAAACGTCCCATCACGGCAGGCGGATTCGTGGACAAGGGGCCGGTTGTTTTTGAAGATGCGAGCCGGAAATCCGGACTCGCGTCGTGGCGGCATGTCATGGGCACAAAGGAGAAGAAGTACATCCTCGAGACAGACGGATCGGGAGTCGGCCTTATCGACTATGACAACGACGGCTGGCTCGACATTTACCTGGTCAACGGATCGACTTACGACGCGCTCACCGGCAAACGAACGCCGCCGCATGCAGCACTCTTTCACAACAACCATGACGGCACATTTACCGATGTAGCTGCCAAAGCCGGCGTGACGAATGACCGCTGGGGTTTCGGCGTTGCCATTGGCGATTTTGACAACGATGGCTGGCCCGATATTTTTGTCTGCAATTACGGCAAGAACCGGCTCTACCGCAACAATCACGACGGCACATTTACGGATGTGGCCGAGAAAGCCGGCGTGACTCTCGGCAACTGGTCCGATGGCGCAACCTGGGGCGATTACGACGGAGATGGAAAGCTTGACCTCTTCGTGTCGGGCTACGTTCACTACGATCTGAAGCACCAGCCGGACTCGGACAACGGAGACGTGCCTTTCACCTTCTGCCAACTGCACGGCTTCAAAGTGATGTGCGGCCCCCACGGGCTTCCGGGCGAGCCGGATCATCTCTTTCATAACAACGGTGACGGAACATTCACCGATGTGAGCAAGCAGGCAGGCGTTTCCGACCCCGGCGCGTATTACGGGTTCACCGCGATCTTTGTGGACGTGAATAACGACGGCAAGCCGGACCTGCTTGTGGCCAACGACTCCGAGCCGAACTATCTCTACATCAACAAGGGGGATGGAACGTTTGACGACCAGAGTTATGTCTCCGGGTTTGCGCTGAATAACCAAGGCCGTGAGATCGCGTCGATGGGTCTGGCGGTCGGCGACTACATGAACAACGGTCTGCTGGACATGCTGATCACCGACTTCAGCGACGACTACAAGGCGCTTTACCACAACGACGGTGACGCGAGCTTTACCGAAATCGCCAGCGAAGCAGGACTGGCACAAATCCCGGTACCTTTTGTGGGATGGGGCGACGGCTTTGTGGACTACGACAACGACGGCTGGAAAGACGTGATGATGATCAACGGCCACGTCTACCCGCAAGTGGATCAGCACAATTGGGGCACGACATTCGCGGAGCGACCGCTGCTGTTTCGCAATGAACACGACGGCAAGTTTGCCTATGTGCCGGCAGTGAGGGGCTCGGGACTTGCGACTCTGACTTCGGGACGGGGCGCGGCCTTTGGCGATCTGTTCAACAACGGCAAGGTGGACGTGGTCATCAACCCCATTGACGGGCCGCCGGTGCTCTTGAAGAATGTCGATCCCGACCATCATCACTGGGTGGAGTTGAAACTGGTGGGCGGCGCGAAGAGTCCGCGGGACGCCATGGGGGCCACGGTCTATTTGACCGCGAACAACGTGCGCCAGCGAGAGGATGTCCTCAGCGGCGGCAGTTACATTTCTTCCAATGACCAGCGTCCGCATTTTGGATTAGGCGATGCAACGGATGCGGGCACTGCCGAGATCCATTGGCCGTCGGGGGCGAAAGAAACCATCAAATTGCCGGCAGTGGATCGCATCTACACGATTACGGAAGGTGTTGGCATTACGGGGGCACTGTGCGGGGGTAAAGCCTGCGACGGAAAGGCTGCCAAGGTCCACCTGCTGCCCGATGTGTCGAAACCGGCGAGAAAGGCGGCCGGTTCGCTCACCAAATGAAAACCGGGCATTCATTCGCGGATGCGAAGAGCTGCCCGGTTCCAGTCAAAAGCACAGCAACAAACGCTGGCGCTAAAAGACACCGGCGAGGAAAACCTCGGCACGATGTTCCCGCATGTAGGTCACACCGCAATCGGTGAGAAGTGTTGGAGACAACGTGATGACCGGGCAATGCGAGTGCGCGAGCACCTTATACACCACGCCGGAACGCGCGATCGCGGCGAACGCCGATGCGCCCTGTGCGCCCATCACGATCAAGTCTGCCTGTTGCGCGCGTGCCTGGTAGAGGAGTTCCTCGGTCGGATCGCCCGGAACCGCAATCGCTTCCACGGAAATCTTGCCGCGCAGTTTTTCGGGAATCAGCGACAGAATGTCTTCTTCCAGGTCGCTGATGGTGCGGCCGTCGAGAACTTCTGCTCTCTCCTGCGGTTTAATCACGTGCTGCAGAATCAAGCGTGCGTCGTGTTGCAACGCGAGGTCGGCGGCGTAACTCGCGACCGCGGCACTGGTTTCATTGAGGCTGATCGCGCAAAGGATGGTGCTGGTCGCGTAGTTGCGGTATTTGCCGTCGACCACATCGGGTCCAACGATGAAGACGGGGATTTTGGCGGTACGCAGAACCGCCTCGGCGACCGAGCCGACCAGGAGTTTTCCCACCGGGCCGGGCGAGTGCGTGCCCATCACGATGCGATCGATTTGGCGTTCCCGGACAAAGTGCAAAATCTCATCCGCAGGAAGTCCGGGGCGAACTGCCAATTCGCAGGGGACACCCTGTTCTCTGATCTTTTGAGCGAGAGGTTCAAGGTGCTGGATCTCGGCGCGAGCGGCCGCAGCGTAGTCATAATAACGGATGCCCGAAGTCTCGGACGCGGCTACGACCATCGTGTCATAGGCGTGAAACAGAATGAGATTCGAACCAAACTCCCTGGCTTGCGCAATGGCAAAGCTGAGGGCCTTTTCATTGGCAGGGATCTCGGAGGCAAAGAGGATGGTGGAGGGCTTGCTCCATCCTGGCAACATTGCAGAAGCCATAGGAACCTCCTTGATTTGTGGTTGTACTGTGGCAGACTCAGTACCGGTTATCGGTGCCCGGCGGCACATGATCGGGTGATCGGAATCGCCCAATTCGGATGATTCTTGACCCGAGTTCCTACACCGTCGGAGTGGGGGTTCTCGTTACGGATTCCCGCGGGCGTGTTGCTGGCTCGCTGAATGAAGCGATTCTGCGCCTGATTCCGGAGTTTGTCCAGCGTCAAACGGAGTGGAGCGCCGCGCAGGGTCATATGCAGGGTAATAAAGTGACCTGAATCACAGATTTTGGCCCGCGAAGCTGGTTTCCTAAGCTCGTAGGATTTGCGGTGTTCCCCCGCTGAGCGCAATGCAAGGCTGGCCATCGCGATCCACGGAGGCCTTATGCAGCCGATGCACAACATTCCTGCCCGCGGGGGACTCAACTATGACGAAACTCCCTTTCTGGCCATTTGGGAAGTTACGCAGTCGTGTGATCTTGCATGCAAACATTGTCGAGCGGCAGCCCAGCCCATCGCCCATCCTGACCAGTTGACGACGGCGGAAGGCAAAGCGCTGATTGACCAAATCGCCGACATGCATGTCCCGATTTTTGTGTTCACGGGCGGCGATCCTCTGAAGCGCCAAGACGTTTTCGAGTTGATTCGCTATGCGTCGGACAAAGGCGTGAAAGTGGCCGTCACGCCCAGCGCGACACCGTTGCTGACGCGCGAAGCCATCTTCAAGATGAAAGAAGCGGGGCTGGTGCGGTTAGGGATTTCGCTGGACGGCTCGACGCCCGAGATTCACGACGCGTTTCGGGGGTTGCCGGGCGCGTGGGCTCGCACCATCCAGGCCATCGAGTGGGCCAACGAAGCCGGTGTCCCGATCCAGGTGCATACGACGATCAGCCGCCACAATGCACATGATCTCGACAACCTGTGCGCGCTGTTCGAAAAGCTCGCCATTGTGATGTGGAATGTTTTCTTCCTGGTGCCGGTGGGCCGCGGTCAGCTTGGCGATCTATTGAGCGGGGAAGAATTCGAACAGGTGTTCGGCAAGATTTATGAGTTGTCGCATCGCGTGAACTTCCAGATCAAAACCACCGAAGCGATGCATTACCGACGGTATCTGCTGCAACACAACCTGGAAGAAAAACGGATGAACCATGGGCATGGACATCCGCAGAGCGGCCACGCGTATGAAGCAGGCACGCCGCTGGCCGATGCGCAGACGCGCACCGCAGGCTGGGCCACGCGACGCGTGAATGACGGCAAGGGTTTTCTGTTTGTTTCACACGTCGGCAACGTTTACCCCAGTGGGTTTTTGCCGATTCATGCAGGCAATATCCGACAGAAACCGCTGGCTGAGATTTATCGCAATGCTCCAATCTTCAAAGCGCTGCGCAACACGAGCCGGCTTGAGGGCAAGTGCGGGGCCTGCGAGTACAAGGAGATCTGCGGCGGATCGCGGGCGCGGGCCTATGCGTTGACGGGAGACCCGCTGGCGCCGGAGCCGTGCTGCATCTACCAGCCGAAGAACTGGGTGCAGATTGCGGATCAGGATGCCGTTCCGGCGGAGCGGTCGGAGTTTGCTGCGCCGTTTGTGATGTTATAGGGAAGGGCGATTAGACAGAACCGCGCTCGGTTCATCAGGATGCGCATCGCGGCCCAATGCCGGAAGCGTGGCGCTGCGGTTTTCCATGGATGATTTGTTGATCTGCATCCCGCGCCTGCCGGAGCCAGCTTCATGGCAAGCTGCGTCGCGAAAGAGAGCCGGTCCATTCCAACCCGGTTTTCGACAATCCTTTCCTCGGCGATGCAGATACCGGCTCAGTTTCAATCGCTGGTGCTGGCTTAACATGATTTAAATCACTTTTCAAAGCTCGCTTCCGGGGCGATGCTATTCCTGTGGGCTTCGCTGCGGGGCACCGGATCAGGATGCTTCTCGAGCGATTGCAATGCGGAACCTGCTCTAATAGGAGGGAATGAGGTCAACCATGCGCGTGGCGATCATTGGCGGCGGGATTGCGGGACTGGCGGCTGCCTATGAATTGGAAAAGGCGCGCGCGGCTGGAACGGATGCCGAGTACACGCTGTTTGAAGCGCAGGAACGTCTGGGCGGATCGCTGGCATCGGAGGTGATCCACGGTGCGGTTCTCGAATGCGGACCGGATTCTTTCCTGACCGAAAAGCCTGCAGCAGCGGAGTTATGTCGCGAGTTGGGCCTGGCAGAGCAACTGACACCTTCGAACGATGCGGAGCGCAAAACCTATATCGTCGTGCGCAACCGGCTGGTGCCGCTGCCCGATGGGCTGATGTTTCTGATTCCCACCAAGCTGATTCCGACGGCCCTGACGCGGCTGTTCAGCTTGTCGACGAAGATCCGGATGGGGCTGGAGTTGCTGCATCCTCCGCGGCCAAGCGAGAAGGACGAATCCGTGGCGGCGTTGGTGGAGAGACACTTTGGCAAAGAAGCCGTGACCCGGCTTGCGGATCCGCTGCTGTCGGGAATTTATGGCGGAGACGCGGCGCAGTTGAGCGCGCGCACGGTGCTGCCGCGGCTTGTCGAAATGGAAACGATGTATGGGTCCCTGACACGCGGGATGCTGGCAGCGCATCGGCAAATGCGCGCCAAGATGGCGGCGCAAAAGCAGGGTGGCGCGGACAGTCCGGGGCAAGCGCGGCCCGGAGGCCCGGTGGAGGGGAAGCGCACGCCACGGGGCACATTCACAACGCTGCGCGGCGGGATGCAGCAGCTTGTGGATGCGTTGGAAGCGCAGCTGGAACCGGCATGGCTGCGGCGCTCGACGCCGGTGAGTGCGCTGGAAAACACGGCTGCGGGCTGGCGTGTGACGGCCGCGGGAAGATCGGAACTCTACGACGCGGTGATCCTGGCATCGCCGGCCTGGGCTGCGGGCGCGTTGCTCAAGGATGTCGACCCGGAGCTTGGCGAGGAACTGGCGGAAATTCCCTACTCTTCGTCGATCACGGTGAACCTGATCTATGACGAGACAGAAGTGGGCGATCTGCCCGAAGGGTTCGGATTCCTCGTGCCAGCGATTGAAGGCCGCATCATGCTGGCCTGCACGTTTGTGCATCGCAAGTTTCTCGGCCGCACACCGACGGGCAAAGTGGTGCTGCGCGCGTTTCTGGGCGGCATGAAAAATGAGACGCTGATGGCCGAAAGCGATGCGGCGCTGGTGGCGGCCGTGCGGCGCGAGCTGACGCAGATTCTTGGCGCCTCGATCATCAGCCGCGATGCGCAGCCCGAGCATACGCAGGTTTCGCGATGGAAGCGAGCCATGGCGCAGTATGCCGTGGGGCACCAGGACCGAATGCAGAAAATCCGCGCGCGTGTCGCAGAGCTGCCGGGGCTGAAACTGGCCGGCAATGCGTATGACGGCATCGGGATTCCCGACTGCATACGTCTGGGGCGGCAAGCGGCCAAGGAACTGGCGGCGGAGAAACAGTTGCTCGCTTCGAACTTCTAGACCTTTTCTCTGGAGGTTGGCGCGAGTCTGGGTTTCTCGCTTTCCCAGGTCTCAGAAGCGAGGCCTGGGGCTCTCGTGTTCGTGCTTGTAGATCCCTCGTGAAAACCAGAAGCAGGTCCTTCGCTCCGCTTGCCCCACTGCGTGGGGCCCCCAAGCTGCTCCGCTCAGGAGGACACCGTTTCTGCCAGGCGAACCTTAGAGGCACATTTCCCCGCGGGCCCCGCTCATGAGGACACCCCTCTGTTGTCGAAATTTATAGACAGAGGACGAGCCCTAAGACTGCGCGGCATTCTCTCTCACGGGACAATTGGCAGGATCAACGCGCTGGGATGTGCGCTGTCGTTCAGGATTGTGTTGGTCGCCTTCACGAAATGCGCGTCGGTCGCGGCGCGCTTGCCGGTATTCAGATTGCGATCGAAGCGCGGGAAGTTGCTCGAGGAGATTTCCAGCCGGATGCGATGCCCCTTCAGGAACACATTGCTTGTGGACCAGAGGTCGATCTTGTATTCGTAGACCTGGCCGGGAGTGATGGGTTTTGGTTGGCCCAGAGTGGATTCGCGGAAGCTGGCGCGGACAATTCCCTCGGTAAGGTTTTGTGCGAAGCCATTGGGCCAGACGTCGACCAGCTTGGCGATGAAGTCGGTGTCGACCGCGGAAGATTTCGCGAAGAGGTCGAGAGTGACGGGGCCGGTGACTTCGGTATCCAGGTCAAGCGCGGGCGTCGTATAGACAAGCACGTCGGGGCGCGCTTCGACGTCTTTCTGATCGTGCGGCCCGGCGGCGAGGTGGTTCGGATCGCAGCAAAGCGGGCCGCCCACAGTAGGAACAGGATTCGCCGGATCGTAGACAAACGTGTCGGGAGCATTGCCGTGCGCTGAGGCGGTAGATAAAGCTCCATCGCCCGAGGCGCCATTGGCTTTGCCCGCGGAGTCGAGGAAATATCTGGTCTGTTGGGCGCGTGCCAGTGGCCAGGCCGGCTCGTCGCGCCACTCGTTTTTGCCCATCACGAAAATGCGTACCGGATTGCTGCCGGCGAACTGGTTCTGCTTGCCGAGGAACAGGTAGTCGTACCAATCGAGGGTGATTGCGTTCTCGTCGTAGGCTTCGGCGGCCGCGCCAAAATCGACGTCGCCGATCTTGCGGCCGGTGCCCGCGTGGCCGCCGATGGTGATCAGCAGGCGCTGGCCATTTCGTGCCATGTCGTTCCCTGCGTGTTCTTTCATCCCCGCATAATTGCGCAGAGAACCACCCTGAAAAATGTCGTACCAGGCGGCGATGGTGAGCGCGGGAACCTGGATGTTCTGGTAGTTCTCCTCGATGGACCACTGTTTCCAATAGCCATCGTAAGTGGGATGTGCAAGCCAGTCGAGATAGTAGGGGGCAAGTTCATGCGTTAACTGTGAGCCGCTGGCGACAGGCTTGATATTGAAGACCGGAAAATCCGTCAACGGCAAAACATGATCGCCGACGACGGCGTTCGTATCGTCGCGAATGAGGCGATTGACGGTGTCCTGCGCGAGGCCCGCGGTCCACGACTCATTGAACCACTGCTCGAAGGCGCCGCCCTGGTAGGTCCAGTTTTCGTGGTAGTTCGACGCGGTAACAACGGGACAGATGCCGGCGAGATGCGGGGGATGGCCGATGGCTGCGAGCATCTGCGTCGCACCGACATACGATCCGCCGAACATGCCGACCTTGCCGTTTGAATGGGGAAGTGCCGCGGCCCATTCCACCGTGTCGTAGCCGTCGTTGATCTCGTGCTTGAAGGTGTACCACTCGCCTTCAGATGTGTAGCGACCGCGCACGTCCTGCACCACGACCATGAAGCCGCGGGCGACCGCGTTGCGCGCGAATGCGTCGGCGTTGTCCTTGTTATAGGGCGTGCGCTGCAGCAGGACGGGGAATGCGCCGTCTCCGGTGGGCCGATAGACATCGGCTTTCAAGGTGACGCCGTCGCGCGTCTTCATGGGGACGTTGCGCTCGATGTAGATTTCGGCGGTCGACTGGGCGAGCACCTGCGGTGCGGCCAATTCAAAAAAGATCAGAGCGCAGAGGCTGAACGCGAGAGCGCAGCGAGTTTTCCTGGACATGCATTTCTCCGGGGGCAAAAGCCGAAGTAATTCTAAAGGCTGGGGCTGAGGCGATAAGCAACGCGGCGCGGGTCCACGAAAAGGCGCGCGGTGATGACGCCAAATAGAAAGCCGCCGACATGGGCGAGATAGGCAACGCCGCCGGTTTTGACCTGGGCGACCATGCCGACATTGAAAACCTGGATCAGAAACCAGAAGCCGATCAGGAGGACGGCAGGAATATAAGTGAATCGAATGAAGATTAGAAAGAAGAGCACGGTGCGAATGTAGTCGCGAGGAAACGTGATGATAAACGCGCCCATGACGGCCGCGATGGCGCCGCTGGCTCCGAGACTGGGAATCCGCGAATACGGATCGCCGAGAACCTGGGCGAGCATGGCAACGATGCCACCGGACAGATAGAAGAAAAGAAAACGCGCGCTGCCCATCGCGTCTTCAATTTCCCGGCCGAAGGCCCAGAGATAAACCATGTTGCCGATGATGTGCATCCAGCCGCCATGCATAAACATGGAGGTGAGGAGCGTGATCCAGCGGTGGCCGTGCACGATGCGAATGGGAATGGTGGACCACGCGTTAATGAATGCGTTGCCGTGGGACAATTCCTGAAAAAAAACGAACACGTTGACGAGAATGATCAGCGTGGTGACGGCGGCAAAGCCGCGCGGCCGGCGCGAAGCGTCTCCGAGAGGGATCAATCCACCCACTACATTCCGCCCTTGCCGAGGAGAATGCCGATGCCGTAGGTGACCGCGCCTTCGACCGCGCCGACGATAGTCATCTCAAACCCGGAAGACCACCAGGAGCGGATGGTGATGAGGCTCTTGGCAGCGCCGACGGCGAAATGCGCCAGCAGCGAAACGATGGCGGCGGCAATGACCGCGGGCACGCCGTGCATGAAGAAGAACGGGATGACGGGAATGATGGCGCCCACGGCGGTTGAAAGTGCGCCGGAAGTGGCGGAGACCATCGGATTGGAAAGCGCTTCTTCGGAAGTGCCGAGCCGTTCGCTGGCCAGAGCCCGCAGCAGTTGCTCGGGGTCGCTGGCGATGTGGTTGACCATGTGCAGCGCGTCGGCTTCGGGCAAACCTTTGACCTGGTAGTAAAGCGACAGCAGTTCGCGGGCCTCGGGCTGGTTCATTTTGATGGCTTCGCGCTCGCGGGAGATTTCGGCGTGATAGATTTCGCGTTCGCTTTTGGCGGCGAGGTAAGCGCCGGAGCCCATGGACAAGGCCGACGCGATCATGCCGGAGAGGCCGGCGAGCAGCACATATTTACTGTCGCCGGCGGTAGCGCCGGAGACGCCGGAAACGATGCCGAAGATGGCGCCGAGGCCGTCGTTGACGCCGTAGATGGCGTCGCCGATCCAGGCGCCTGGCTGCTTGCGGCCTTCGTTGCGCTTGGAGAGCAGTTCTTCGAGGACGGCTTTCGGGTCGACCTTGGGAGCGCCGACGGGCGCCGTGTAGTGGCCGCGCAAGAGAGAGCCCAGTTCGTGGTGGTGTTCTTTCTCGTCTTCAATGACATGCTCGAGAATGGCGATGGAACCTTCATCGCCGAGATCTTTGAGCTGCGTGCCATAGCGGGCAATATCGCGGCTTTCCTCGATTTCGAGGCGACGGAGGGCCATTTTGGCGCCGCCGGCGCGGTTGGCCAGCGAATTTGCGTTGCCTCCGGGGGCGCCGGTGTACGAGGGCGCGGCGCCGCCCAGTTCCTCGATCCGGCCGGCCCAAAGGGCGGCATGTTCCAGCTCGGCCTGGGCGAGATGGCGCAAGACCTGGGCGCGCACGGGATCGGTATCGCGATCGGCCAGCGTGGTGTAGGTGTGATAACCCTCCATTTCGGCTTGCCAGTTGCCCTCGAGAGCCGCGAGAACCTTCTTGAGCCGAGCGGAATTCATTGCAGCGATCGCCAATTCCATCTCCTTGCTTTTGATAGGAGAATACTCGAATCCGGTGGGGGTTTTATAGCGCGGATCGATGGCCTGGGGAGCGCACTTCCCAATCGTGAGGATTCCCGTATAGTGTTGTGTGCAGTCTAAGAGGCCGGGTTAAGAAACGGCCCGGGAAAACCCGGCACACACGAGCCGGCATGGAACCGATGAGCGGCCTGCCCCACAGGACGCGCTTGAGCCCAACCGGGCCAAACTCTTTTGGAGGAATGGGGACACCTGCATGTCAACACGTTCGACACCACCCGCAACACAAACCACTCCCAGTTACACCGGCCCGTTTATTACGGTGGCCGTGCTGTTCTTCATCTTCGGATTCATCACCAACCTCAACATGGCGCTGGTGCCACATCTGCGTTCGATCTTCGATCTGCCGTATGCGTGGGCCATGCTGGCGGAATCGGCGTTCTTCCTGGCCTATTTCGTATTTTCGTCCCCTACGTCGAAGCTGATCGAATTCATCGGCTACAAGAGAACGATGGTCGTCTCGCTTTTCATCCAGGTGATCGGCTGCCTGTTGTTTGTGCCGGCCGCACGCATGGTGAGCTTTCCGTTGTTTCTGACCGCGGTGTTTATTGTGGGCGCGGGCGTGACGGCTTTGCAGACAGCCGCTAATCCGTATGTCGCGATCCTGGGACCGGAACACAGCGCGCCTGTACGACTGACGCTGGCGCAGGCGTTGAATTCCCTGGGGGGCACGATCGCGCCGCTGATTGCAGGCGCGTACATCCTGACGGACCCTGCGTCGACGGCCTCGAAGGCCGCGATCGCCAACACGGTGCGCGGGCCTTACATCGCGATTGCCGGCGGATTGTTGATCCTGGGCTTTGCGGTTGCGTTTATGCATCTGCCCCAAGTTGTGCAGACGCAGTCGTTCCGCCCTGCCAAAGAAGGCGATCCGATTCTGAGCCGCAGCATCTGGGGTTACAAACACACGGTGCTGGGCGCGGTGGGCATTTTCCTGTATGTCGGCGTCGAAGTGGGACTGGCGTCGATCGCGGTGAACTACTTCAAGAGCCAAGGTGTGGACAGCGCCAAGACGGCCTCGTTCCTGCTGTCGCTGTATTGGTTTGGCGCGCTGGTCGGCAGGCTGCTTGGGTCTTTGGTTCTGACCAAGGTGAAATCGAACAAGCTGCTGGGTGCGTTCGGCTTTATCGCCGCAGCGCTGCTGGTGGTTTCGATGGTCAGCACGGGCCCGGTTGCGATCTGGACGGTGGTGCTGTGCGGCTTCTTCAACTCCATCATGTTCCCGAACATCTTTGCGCTGGGGATCAAGGGCTTGGGGCCGATGACGAGCAAGGGCTCGGGGCTGATTATGACGGCCGTAGTGGGCGGAGCGATTGTGCCGCTGCTGCTGGGAGCCGCGGCCGACAAGATGGGGATTCAGCATGCGTTCGTGATCCCGATCTTCTGTTACCTCTTCATTGCCTACTATGGGCTGTGGGGCTCCAAACCTACGCGGACAGTGACGGCATAGGACGGAGTTGTTGTTGATTGAAGGCCCTTCGGCGCTCGCCGAAGGGCCTTCGCATGTGGGCGGCGCTGCGATGGGTAGATGGCAGCGATCCGAATGCCAAAGCCCTCTGCCTCGGTGGTTCCTTTTCGTGGGGCTGAAGCCCCACGCTCCCTCCGCGGCACAAAAGGGATGTCCGCGAGGTGCCCTCCTCCCCCCCGGAATCTGGGTGGAAATTCCTCATGCGCATGGGGTTAGAGAGGGCCTTCCGCTGTAAAGTCCTGCAGGAAAATGACTTAGCCGCAGATTCGTCTCCGCAAAGGAGTTAGGGGTGTGGCACGCAAGTGGAGCGGGTCTGAAGATTTCTCGCCTGAGATCATTGTGCAGGAAGAAGGGGTAATTGTACGCAAAGGATCGGTTCTGAATGCCCCAAGCCGCCCCTACGGGGCTGCCGCTCTTATTTTGCGGTTTAACCCAGGACTGCGTTCGCTGGCGCGAACTTGTCCTGGGCTAAGATCGTTGGCCCCCACGGGGCCGGGTCGCGTGAGATCGAGAAGCGAATCCTTCGCCAGGGAGACAAGCCGGTTGGTTGGGGGCGTGCTTTTCCACGTCTCAAAAGCGAGACGTGGGGCACCCGGGATCGTGCTGCTTGAGGCTTCGGGAGTTGCAGAAGCGGATCCTTCGCCCCGCTTACCCCACGCGTGGCGCGGAGCCCCGGCGCGCGGGTTCTCAGGAGGACACGGTGCGAGGAGTGATGTTCTCCGATTCTTGTTGACATCTATTGCAAATTGCGATACGTTTATTGCAATCTGCAATGGGGCGTTGCGAAGGATTGAGCCGGAAGGACTCCCATTGCGAACGGGCCATGAAGCTCGGCGAAAAAATCCGTTATCTGCGTGAGGTCGAGGGCAGCCTTCGAGGCTTTAATCGCGCGATGAGCCAACTGGAGCTGGTGAAGGCCATCCAGGCGGAGACGGGTTCGAAGTTGAGCCAGAGCTATCTTTCGCAGATCGAAAGCGGCGCCCGTCCCCACCTGACCAACACCACGCGACAGATTCTTGCCGGATTTTTCAAGGTCCACCCCGGCTATTTGGTGGACGACCCGGACGGCTATTCGCCGGAACTGCAGAGCGAACTGCGCAACGTGGAAGACAAGCTGGATTTGTGGCTGGTGTCGGGCGCGGAGCGGTTTCGGCGCGATCCCGAGTTGAAGCAGGCTTTGCTGGCGCTGGCGCGGAACGAACACTCGCGGGAATGTCTTCTGCTGCTGGAGTCCATTTTGGAGACGCCGGAGTTGTTGCCGCGGCTGACGGAAGTGTTGAGGCCGGGGAAGGCAGGGACCAGGGAACAGGGACCAGGGACTAAAGGCAAGGGATCAGGGGTCAGGGGTCAGGGGTCAGCTACGCGGGGATCGGCAAAAAGGGCGCGGTAAGCAAGAGGAGCGCGGCGATGAACTGGGAATCGGTCTATTTGATTTGCTTTCTGGTGGGGCTGGGGTTGAGTGCGGTGTCTCTGTTGGGCGGCATGGGGCATTTCGGCGGACATCTGCACGTGCCGCACGCGGCGCATCTGCCGCAGGGTGGTGCGGTGGGCGCGTCGCATGCGGCGAGCCTGGGCGCGCGGGGCAGTGCGAATGTCCCGTGGTGGAATGCGTTTTCGCTGATGATTTTTCTCTGCTGGTTTGGCGCGGCGGGGTACCTGCTGACGCGCTACGGGAGTTTTGTTGCGCTTGTCGTATTAGTGCTGGCCGCGTTGTGCGGGCTTGCCGGGGGCGCGCTGGTGTTTCTCTTTCTGACCCGGGTGCTGATGCCGCACGAACGGGAACTGACCGCGGATGAGACCCAGGTGATTGGCGCGGTGGGTCACCTTTCGTCGGCGATTCGCGCCGGGGGCACGGGAGAGATTGTGTATGAACAACTGGGCGCGCGGCGATCGGCTCCAGCGCGTTCCGAAGATGGCGAACCGATTCAGAAACAGGAAGAGGTCTACGTCACACGCTACGAAAAGGGAATTGCTTATGTGCGGCGGTGGGAGGAGATGGAAGGCAGCCGCTAGCTTCTAGCTTTTAGCTGCTAGCCTGCCCTCGATTCCGCCAGCGTGTACCAACGAAACCATGTCTCTCGCTAGTAGCTAGTAGCTAGTAGCTAGCGGCTAGAGGCTAGGAGCTTGTTTTTCTATGTCGAATACGACCGTACTGATTACGGATATGGCCATCCTGGTGGGGATTTTTCTGCTGGGGTTGATTGCCAAGCTGTTTCCGAAGAACGGCCGCAATGCCGGCCACAAACAGTGATCAGTTGTCAGTGAACAGCGGTCAGTTTCAGGCATGGTGATCGAAACTGACGGCATGGAACGGACGACTGATACGGATCTAACCAACAATGGCTGACCTCCCGGTTGAAAGGACCGGGAACGCAATGACGAACCAAATCATTCTCTTTGCTGGACTCGGAGTACTTGCGCTGATTTTCTTAATGGGGATTCTGGCCAGGATGTATCGCAAAGCAGGCCCCAACGAGGCCTTGATTGTGTATGGATTTCGCGGGCCGCGCGTGATCAAGGGTCATGGCACGGTGATTTTCCCGATGGTGGAGAATTGCCGCGAGCTTTCGCTCGAGCTGATGAGCTTCGATGTAGCCCCGCAGCAGGATCTCTACACCAAGCAGGGTGTGGCGGTGACGGTGGAGGCCGTTGCGCAGATCAAGGTGCGCTCGGACCAGGCATCGATTCTGACCGCGGCGGAACAGTTCCTGACCAAGGCGCCGCCGCAGCGCGAGGGGCTGATCCGCCTGGTGATGGAAGGACATTTGCGGGGGATCATCGGGCAGCTGACGGTGGAGCAAATTGTGAAAGAGCCGGAGATGGTGGGAGAGCGCATGCGCGCCACCTGCGCCGAAGACATGAGCAAGATGGGCCTGGAAGTAATTTCGTTCACCATCAAGGAAGTGCGCGACAAGAACGAGTACATCTCGAACATGGGACGGCCGGACATTGCGCGCATTAAGAGAGACGCTGAAATGGCGACCGCGGATGCCGAGCGGGACACCGCGATCAAGCGGGCGACGGCGATGCGCGAGTCGGCGGTGGCCAAGGCACAGGCTGATCAGGAGCGTGTGATTGCCGAGACGGCTTCGCAGACGCGGCAGGCGGAGGCGCAGCGCGATCTCGAAATCAAGAAGGCAGAGTACGCAGAGCAGAGCCGCAGGCAGCAGGCGTCCGCGGACAAGGCGTATGAACTGCAGACCAACGTGATGCTGCAACAAGTGACAGCGGAGCAGGTGAAGGTGCAGCAGGTGGAGAAAGAGGGCCAGATCAAGGTGCAGGAAGCCGAGATTCTGCGCCATGAAAAGGAGTTGATCGCGACGGTGCTGAAGGGGGCGGAGATTGAGCGTCAGCGCATCGAGAACATGGCGGCGGCGGAAAAGAATCGCCTGACGATTGAAGCCGAAGGTCGCGCATCGGCGATTCGGACGCAAGGCGAAGCAGAAGCCAGCATCATCTTCCAGAAGGGCGAGGCGGAAGCGAAAGCCATGAACGTGAAGGCCGAGGCCTACCAGGACTGGAACCAGGCTGCGGTGCTTGACAAGCTGTTGACCAACATGGCGGATGTAGTGCGGGCGATGGCCGAGCCGCTGAGCAAGGTGGACCGGATCACGATTGTGTCCA
Source organism: uncultured Acidobacteriaceae bacterium (assembly GCA_963798035.1). Taxonomy (GTDB): domain Bacteria; phylum Acidobacteriota; class Terriglobia; order Terriglobales; family Acidobacteriaceae; genus Telmatobacter. Next base: position 311,987 of record CAWCRW010000006.1, read on the forward strand.
CGGGCAACGATGGAGCCGCGGGGGTGAACAAGATCACCGGCGACATGACAAAGATTGCCGCGCAGGTGCCGGCGCTGTTCGAAGCGTTGAGCGGCATGGACATCAAGCAGTTGATGTCGAATGTGCAGGCAATGAAGCAGAAGCCGGAGAACGGCGCGGCGAAGGCGAGCTAACGCGTCATCTGCTGGAGAGCAGCCGGGAGGGATTCTATCTTTGCGGCAAGAACGATGCGTAAGGATGGGATTCCCCGCTAGAAAAGGGGCGAGGAGAGTATGAAGACACGCAGCAGATGGGTCGCAGTGCTGGTAGCGGGCTTGGCGATCGCGCCTTGGACAGGCTTTGGGCAAGCGATTACGGTGTCGCCATCGGGAGTGATGACGCAAGAGCAGGCGGCGCCGGCAATTGCTCCGGAAGACCGGGCGACGAAGGAACAGTTGGCCAAGCTGTTTGAGGTGATGCGCATCAAGGATCAGATGCAGTCGATGCGAAGGATTGTGCCGATGATTGTCGAGTCCCAGATGCGAGAACAGCTCAAGACGATGAACGCGCAGGTTGCGGGCGGCGCGAAGATCACTGCAGATCAACGCGCGGCGATCGAACGTATTCTGCACAAGTATGTCGACCAGGCGGTGAACCTGTATCCCGTGGACGAGATGATCAACGACATGACGGGGCTTTATCAGGAGTATCTGAGCCGCGAGGATGTGGACGCGCTGATTGGGTTCTACAGTTCACCAGCGGGGCAGCATTTGCTGGATGCGCAGCCGAAGATTGCGCAGGAATACACGCCGCTGGTGATGCGACGTGCCCAGGAGCGCACCAAGACGTTGACGGCGGAAATGATGAAGGACCTGGCAGCCTTGAAGCAGACGGCCAAGCCCGCAGCGCCGGCGACCAACAAATAACCGATGTGCGGCGAGAGGAGCTGCAAGCCGCACAGGAACGACGCAATCGCAGCTGAAGTGAGAAGGAGGAGGATATGTCCTTACTGGATAGGGTGAGCACGCTGCTCCGCGCAAATTTGAATGACCTGGTGGAGAAGGCGGAGGATCCGGAGCGCATGTTGAAACAGATTGTTCTGGACATGGAGAACCAGTTGTTGCAGGTGAAGACGCAGGTGGCCATTGCGATTGCCGATCAGCATCTTTTGGAGAAGAAGCGGGGCGAACATGTGGATGAGGCGGCGGAGTGGCGCAGGAAGGCGGAGTTGGCCGTGACCAAGGGACAAGACGACATGGCGCGCGCCGCACTGGAACGCGCGTTGAGCCACGATCAGCTGGTGACGGGATTCGCGGCACAAGCCGATGACCAGAAGCATGAAGCGGATGGTCTGCGGCAGGCTCTGCGCAAACTGGAACAAAAGCTGAGTGAGACACGCGCGCATTGCGAGATGCTGGTGGCCGAACATCGCCGCGCGAAGGTGGTGGGGCGGGCGACACAGGCGCGGCAGGTTGTGGGCACGGACCAGGAGCAGACGTTTGGGCGCATGAAGAGCAAGGTGCGGGTTGCGTCGGCGGAGAACGCGGCTGCGAGCGAGATTCTGTCGCCGGAGACGCTGGAAGACCGATTCAAAGCGCTGGAGAGCGAAGACCGGGTGGAGACTCTGCTGAAGGAACTGAAGAGCAAGGTTGCCGCGAACGGGTGAGCGGCGGTCCCGCTTGTTCTCTGCGGCGCCGAAGGAGGACAAGGCGGTTGGTTGGGGGGCTTGCTTTCCGACGTCTCAAAATCGAGACGTGGGGCACCCGTGGTCGTGCTGATTGAGGCTTGCGAGTTGCAGAAGCAGATCCTTCGCTCCGCTTACCCCGTTGTCCGCTGGGGCGGACAATGGGGCCCCAAGCTGCTCCGCTCAGGAAGACAAGCAAAGACAGGAAACCGGGCCGCGCGTTTCGCGTCTAATTGGGGAGAACCGCCTGCGGAACCGTCTTTCCCCCCTCTCTCAAGGTCGTGGAAAACGAAGAGTTGTAAGGAGGCGAGGAAGTTAAAGACTCGTCGGGATCGAAGACTGGGAGATTTTTGTCGCCTCGGAGTGCCTCACCAAGCTCTTTCTACATTCTGGCCCGGCCAACTTGACTGGTGGTTGAATGCACTTTTTCCTCCGTTTAGTTTTTTGGGGCGCGCTTGCCCTGGCGCCGTTGGCCGCGTGTGCGGCGCAAGATGGGAAGCCGATTGTCTCCTTGAATTCGTCTGAAGACCCGGAAGCAAAAAAGTCCGTTGCGCTGCCCGACGCGCCGGGCGAGGAGCCAACGGAACACAATGGAACGTCTGCAGCCGGAGGCGTTTGGGACCAGAAGAAGGACGGCGCGCCGGCGGCCAATCCGGCACGAATCGGCGGCACGGTGACCGACACCAACGGCGATATTGTGCCCGGAGCAACGGTTGTGCTCGACGGCGCGAGCCCGGGCGATCGCCAGACTGTGGTAGCCAATGAGAGCGGGAGCTTCGAATTCGATGGTCTGAAGCCGGGAGTCCTTTATTTTGTGACGATCCAGGCGAAGGGATTTGGGGATTGGAAGTCGGGCGGATTGCGTTTACGCAGCGGCGAAGTTCAGTTCGTGACGGGCATTCAGCTGCATCTTCTGGGGCAGGACACCACGGTCACGGTGACGGGATCGCAGGAGCAGATTGCGACGCAGCAGGTTCACATGGAAGAAGAGCAGCGTGTGCTGGGGTTCATTCCGAATTTCTATGTCGTTTACGACTCGAAAAACGCAGTGGCGATGACCACCAAGCTGAAATTTCAAATGGCGCTGCGTGTCTCCGTCGATCCGATCACCTTTGCGGGCGCAGCTTTTTTGGCGGGGATCGAGCAGGCGGCGGATACTCCCGACTATGCGGAGGGGGCGCGCGGATACGGGGAGCGCTTTGGCGCTGTCTACACCGACGGCTTCACGGACGCGATGTTTGGCGGGGCGATCCTGCCGTCGCTGCTGCACCAGGACCCGCGCTACTTTTATATGGGGACAGGGTCCATCAAAGCGCGGACGTTGCACGCGCTGGCGGCGCCGTTTGTTTGCAAAGGAGACAATGGGCGGTGGCAGCCGAATTACTCGAGCATTGGAGGCGACCTGATCTCCAGCTCCATTTCGAACGCATATTATCCGCCCAGCAGCCGGGGGCCGGGCATTACGTTTGAGAATGTGGCGACCAGCACGGCGGAACGCGCGGTAAGCACTTTGATCCAGGAATTTGTGGTTCGTAAACTTACGCCGAGCGCGAAACGTCAACCATGAAAAGGGCATTTCGCGGGCCAGCGGGTGGTGCGCGCGAGTGCCGGGCCGTTGGTATTATCAGACAATTCAACGCGCCCGGCTCTTTGGTCATTTGTCAGATGAGGTCCGCCCACGAGATACTCGCAAAGAATCACGGACATTTTCGACTGGCGCCGTATCCCCTTCTTACCCCGACGGGTAAGCCGATTTCCCGGTGAATGAATGCAATTTTCGATTCGACTTCTTTGTTGCGGCGTACTGTTGTGGGCGCCGATCGCCGTACGACCGCAGGGTGGCACCGGGGCTCTCAATCCTCAAAACGAAGCTGCGCGGCAGGTTACTTCCTACTCCCAATTGCCGGATGAACCGGTGCCGCAGGAGGCCGCGGTCGAGGTAGCGGGAGAGGCGCAGGATACGGCCTCGAAGCCCGGCGAGAGCAGTTCCGCCGAAGGAAACGGGCAGAGCGGCGCACCGACATCGGCTGCGCAGAAAGGCACGCAGGCGCCTGCGGCGCAAGCCGGAACGGAGAAGAGCCAGCACGATCAGGCAGAAGAACAGCTGAAGCAACAGGAAAAGCAGCGCGTGATGGGCGTGATGGCGAGCTTCAACACGACGACCAACAAAAATGCGGCGCCGCTGTCGCCCGGCCAGAAATTCAAACTCTTCTTCAAGAGTGCGACGGACCCGTGGCCTTTTCTGCTGGCAGGCGCGGTTGCAGGGATCGGCCAGGCACAAAACAGCACACCGGAGTGGGGACAAGGCATGAAGGGCTACGGGAAGCGCTTCGGTGCCGGCTATTCCGACTACTTCATTGGAAACTTCTTTGGGAATGCCGTGCTGCCGTCGCTTCTGCGCGAGGATCCACGCTATTTTCAAAAGGGCACGGGCAGCACGATGAGCCGTATTTTGTGGGCTGCGGGGAGCACGGTGTGGTGCAAGCGGGACAACGGCCATTGGGGTCCGAACTATGCGAATGTTTTCGGGAACCTGATTGGTACGGCGATCGGCCGCGCCTATTATCCGCCGGAGAACCGGACTGTCAGCAGCACCATCTCCGACGGCTTCACGGTGTCGGCGGAAGGCGTGGTCGGTGCGGAAGTGATCGAGTTCTGGCCGGACATGGTGCGGAAGCATAACCGCAAGAAGGCCGAAAAGCTGGCGCGGGAGGAAGCGGAGAAGGATGCTGCGAAGCCTGCTCCGCCGTCGACGCCGGCACCGAAGAACTAGGGGTTGGTGCGGGTCCTTCGCTGCGCTTACCCCGTGAACAGAGATCAGTGGACAGGGGTCAGGAGGGAGCAGAAGCAGATCCTTCGCCCCGCTTACCCCAAGCGCTGCGCGGGGCCCCAGGCGCGCGGGTTCTCAGGATGACATGGTGCGCGTGCTGCGGATGCTTTATCGATTCGCCACTGCGGATGTTCTAACGATTCCCGCCGTTGCTGCGCAAGGATGGGGCACCGGGCAAGCTGCGCGGGCGTGGTTAGGGGACCGGTTCGAGGTGCGCGGTGAAGTGGCGCAGAAATGGCGCTTCGTAGGTGAGGCGCATGCCGCGGATCGAGGCGCGATTTTTCCAGACTTCGAGAATCACTTCGACGAGGTAGTCGATGTGGCTTTGGGTGTAGACGCGACGCGGGATGGCCAGGCGCACCAGATCCATTTGTGCTGCGCCGGCAAACATGAGGGTGCCGATTTCGACTGAACGCACGCCGCCCTCGAGATAGAGCTCGGCTGCAAGCGCGACGCCGGGAAACTGCGCTGGGGGAATGCCGGGCAGAAACGCACGCGCGTCGATGTAGATGGCGTGGCCACCCGGGGGCTGCACGATGGGCACGCCTTGGGCGGCGATGTGATTGCCGAGGTAGGCCGTGGAGGCAATGCGATAGCGAAGATAATCTTCTTCCAGCGCTTCCTGAATGCCGACGGCGATGGCTTCGAGATCGCGGCCGGCTAGCCCTCCGTAGGTCGGATAGCCCTCGGTGAGGATGAGCAGGTCCATCTCCTGCCGCGCGAGCAAGTCGTCGTTGGTGCAGAGAAATCCGCCGATGTTGGCCATGCCATCTTTTTTGGCGGACATGGTGCAGCCGTCGCCGTAGCGAAACATCTCCTGGGCAATCTGTTTAGGCGTTTTGGATGCGTAGCCCTCTTCGCGCAGCTTGATGAACCAGGCGTTCTCGGCAAAGCGGCAGGCGTCGAAGTAGAGAGGGATGCCATGCGTTTTGCAGACGGCGCTGACGGCGCGCACATTGGCCATGGAGACAGGCTGGCCGCCCCCGGAGTTATTGGTCACCGTAAGCATGATCAGCGGGATGCGCTCGCGGCCCACGCGCTCGATGAGCGCTTCGAGCGCCGCCACATCCATGTTGCCTTTGAAAGGGTGTTGCGAGGAAGGCTGTTTGCCCTCGGGGATGACGAGGTCGACGGCTTCGGCGCCCACGAATTCGACATTGGCGCGCGTAGTGTCGAAGTGGGTGTTGTTGGGGACAACGTCGCCTTTCTTGCACATCACGCCGAAGAGAATGCGCTCGGCGGCGCGGCCCTGATGGGTGGGAATCACGTGCGTGTAGCTGCAGATGTCCTGAATCGAGGTGCGGAACCGGTTGAAGCTGCGGCTGCCCGCGTAGCTCTCGTCGCCTTCCATGATTGCGGCCCACTGATGGGTGGACATGGCGCCGGTGCCGGAGTCGGTGAGCAGATCGATGAGAACGTCATCCGCAGGAAGCAAAAACAGGTTGTTGTGTGCGGCCTTGAGCAGTTCTACGCGCTGGGTGCGGGTGGTCCAGCGAATGGGCTCGACGCTCTTGATGCGGAACGGCTCGATGATGGTCTTGACGGGCAAGGACGGTCTCCGGAAGCTGATTAGGATGCGTTCCCAAGTCTAAACCGCGGTGCGGAGGGCCGGCCGGGCTGGGGCGGGATTTGGGTCGTTGACGGGATTCGCTGTGGAACGGATATAAATGTAGGGACACGCCGCGCGGAATTGGAGAGGGACCCATGGCTTTTGCGATGACGCCGCCGAAATCGGACCAGAGCGAGAGCCAGCCGCTTTTTCCCACGGAAGGACTGGGGGCCTTCGCGCTGGTGACCGGCCTCTTTTTTCTGTGGGGCATTCCGAACAATCTGAACGATGTGCTGATTCGTCAGTTCATGAAGTCGTTCGAGATTACGCGGCTGCAGGCGGGGCTGGTGCAGTCGGCGTTTTACACCGGCTATTTTCTTTTTTCGATTCCGGCGGCGATGGTGATGCGGCGATTCGGCTACAAGACTGGATTGATTACCGGACTTCTACTTTACAGTTGCGGCACCTTCCTGTTTTTGCCGGCGGCCGAGGCGCGCAGCTACACGCTGTTTTTGCTGGCGCTGTTCGTGATTGCGAGCGGCCTGGGGTTCCTTGAGACAGGCGCGAATCCGCTGATCGCACAGCTGGGGGCACCGGGAAGCGCGGTGCGCAGGCTGAATTTTTCGCAGGCTTTCAATCCGCTGGGCGCGATCACCGGGGTGCTGATCGGCACGCTCTTTATTTTTTCTGGAGTGGAGCTGAAGCCGGCGCAGATTGCGCAGCTCAAGCTGGCGGGGAGCTACGACAGCTATCTGCAACATGAGACGATGCGGGTCATCGTGCCTTACCTGGTGCTGGGGGTTGTGGTGCTGGTGTGGGCGTTCCTTATCTATCGCACGCCGTTTCCCGCCATTGCCAATGCCCGTGCCGCCACAAGTGACGAACCGCAGGGAAGCTATCGCGCCTTGCTGCGCTATCCGCATTTCCTGCTCGCGGTGGTGGCGCAGTTCTGCTATGTCGGCGCGCAAGTCGGCACGTGGAGCTACTTCATTCAATATGTGCAGGACTATACGCATCTGCCGGAGAAGACCGCGGGGTATTTTCTGACGGGGACGCTGGCGGGGTTTGGCGTGGGCCGGTTTGGCTCGAGCCAATGGATGAAGGTGGTACGGGCCAACACGTTGATGGGGCTGTTTGCCATGGCCAACGTGGTGCTGGTGGCGATCGGCATGCTGGCGCCGGGCTGGGTGGGGCTGTGGGCGATTTTTCTGACTAGCTTTTTCATGTCGATCATGTTCCCCACGATCTTTGCACTCGGCATTCGCGATCTTGGGGCGCATACCAAGGCGGGCGCTTCTTTGCTGGTGATGTCGATCATTGGCGGCGCGGTGTTCACGCCGTTGATCGGCCTGGTGTTTCAGGCCAGCCGGAGCATGGCGCTGGCGATGGGCGTTCCCCTGGTGTGTTATGTCTGTGTCGGGTTCTACGCGTTCTGGGGCTACAGGATTCCGCCGCGGCCGGAGCGGTAGCGCGAGGGCGTCGTAATCCACGTCACATCCTTCCGAAGTCCCTCCCGAGACAATGAGCTGGTGTGGTGTCTTACACGAGATCGATGATCGAGTGATCTTGCCCGGTTTTACTTCTGCTCGGCCGGGCGGCATTGAGCATCGATTGGCAGCATGTTGCCGAAGGAGTAGCCCCATGGAAGTTCATGTCACGCAGACCAACGCGCTCCGCTTTGCCATTCAGGCTCGCCAGCACACGGTGGTGAGCGATCAGCCGGAGGACAACGGGGGACAAGACACGGGCATGACGCCGCCGGAATTTCTTTTGGCTTCGCTCGGATCGTGCGCCGCTTTTTATGCCGCGCAGTACCTGAAGACGCGCAACCTGGCGCAGGCGGGAGTGGAAGTATCGGTCACGGCGGAGAAGCTCAAGCAGCCAGCGCGGCTGGGCAACTTTCATGTCGATGTCACAGCGCCGGTCCCGCTCACCGAGGAGCAGACGCAAGCGATGTATCGCAGCGTGCATCAATGCCTGGTGCACAACACGATGATTTCGGTGCCGCAGATCGAGATCCGCATTCTGGCAAACAATCCGGAGGCGCAGCACCTCGAGACTCGGTAGGCCTGCGGGGTGCGATTGCCCATGCGCTGTCCCCGGTGCGCGGGTTGATTGAGGAAGGCCGCGTGCGGGCGTGACCCTGAAAATGGCGCGCAACAATGGTCAAGCCAGCGTGACGGCTCTTCTGTACGCGGGACGACCTTCCATCGATGAGGGCGGATTCTTGCGGCTTGCGGAGCGGGTGCTGCTGCTTGCGCGGGCGGCTCGAGTGGTGTGGGACAAAGCGGTTTGTTCAGGAATGAAAATATTTCTGTGATCTGCATCACGCGTCTTGTGCAACTTGCGTGGAACTTCGAAAGTGTCCGACTCTTTCGCAACCCCTATAACATCGCCCGCGACATGTCGATAGACACACTATGTACGCCGCACGTTTTTCTCTCTTCTGCAGCTTCGTTCTTGGAATGTTCCTCCTGAGTGGAACTCTCCCGGCATTCACCCAGACTGTTCCTGAAGATCGCCCAGTGCTTTCGTTGAACGATTGCCTGCGCATGGCCATGGAAAAGAATCACACGCGTCCAGCGAGCCAGTTTGCGGTCGCCATGGCCGAGGCGCAGCATCGCCAGGCCCTGGCAGCCTACTGGCCGCAAGTGAATGCCAGGGGCGGCGTCGATGAGATGAGTTCGTCGCCCAATTTTGTTTACCCGGCGAGCGCGATGGTGATCCCGGCGCAATCGGTGACGGTTCCCGGTGGCACGGCCACGGTCACCATTCCTGCCAATGCTTTCGGTCCCGGCTTTCCGCCGGTGGCGATTCAGATGCCGGTGAGTTTTCCCGGACAAACGGTGACGACGACGGCCGAGATGTTTCCGATCCCGGCGCAGAACGTGAAGCTGATGAGTCCCACGACTGAATCGATTGCCGGCGACTTCAAGTGGCTGCTGCTGGATGGGGGCATGCGACGCGGATATAAAGAACAATCGCACGGAGCTCTCGATGCCGCGCACGCCGAAGTGCGGCGAACCGACCTGGAGCTCAGGGAAAACGTGATTCGCCTCTACTACGGCGCGGTGCTGGCGCGCCAGCTGCACCGGTTGGGGCAGGACACGCTCGACCGCATGGAAGCGACGCAGAGCGTGACCGAGTCGCTCTATAAAGACGGCACGGGGACGGTGAACAAGACCGATTTTCTGGACAACAAGGTGATGACGGAAACGGTGCGTTCGATGGTGGCGCCCCTTGAGGCCAACGAAGCGGCGGCAGAGGCGGCCCTGGCGTACACCATCGGCCTCTCCTGGAAATCGAGTGTCACTCCTGTGGAAGAAGAAGTGCCCTTCGCTGCCTACGGGGGAAACCTCGAAGAGCTGGTGTCGACGGCCTATGAGTTCAACCCGGACTGGGCGGAGATCGAAGCCGGGCTGCGCGCGCTGGAGGGTGAGCGCAAGACGGCGGCCAGCGGCTACTTTCCGCGGGTCGGCCTCAAGGGCGAGTTGCATCGCATGTGGAACAGCTACGACGGCGGCCTTTCAACACCTCAGAATCGCGATGGCTGGTCGGTCGATTTTGGCGTGGAAATTCCGATTTTCGACGGACTGTTGACGGAAGGCAGAGTGGCGGAGGCGCGGGCGCGGATCAACCAGATGAAGGAAAAGAAGATTCTTCTCTCCGAAGGCATCGGTCTGGAGCTGCGCAGCATGTTTCTGGAGATGGGAGCCAGTGAAAAAGTGGTTGCGGCGACGGAGGCTGCCGCTCTTTCGGCGAAGGACGACACCGATCTGACCCTCCGCGGATACCAGAGCGGTTTGGTGACCACCGAAAAAGTTATCCGAGCCCAGTTGCAGGAAGCCCTGGTCACAGCAGCAAGCGACAAGGCGATCTATGACCATCGGGCGCTGCAGGCCAGGATCGAATTGGTGGTGGGCAAGAATGTGCAGTCTTTCCTGAGTTCAAGTCATTAGAAGAGAGCCGCAGAGTTTTGAGAGCAATGCGAAACGGCGGGCCGGTTGGAGAGAGTACGCCATGGATCCCTTGAGAAATCGCATGACACGTCGGGAATGCCTGACGCTTTTTGCCGGAGCGGCGGCCGCATCGATGGCGCCGGGGCTTAGCCGCGCGCAGAAGCAGGCGCATGTTCTGCGGGTGGCGATCAGCGTCGATACCCTGGCCGGCGCCAACGTGAATGACGCGCGCGCGGCCTACAAAGTATGGGTCGGAGAGGTTGTCCGGCAAATCCCATCGAGCCTCGCGGAGATGGTTCCGGAAATTTTCCTACCCTCCGATGAGATGCTGCGCGGGGTGCGGCAGGGAACCATCGAATGCTTTGGCTTGACTGCCCTGGAGTTTGTCAAGGTGGCGGACCTCATCGATCCCAACTCCCTGCTGCTGCAGGATTATCTGGCCGATGGGATGGAATACGTCCTGCTGGTGCACAGGAACAGCGCCTTCAAGAAGCTTGCCGACTTGCGCGGCGCACAGATTCTGACCCATTTTCACCGCGACATGGTCCTCGCCCCCGCATGGATCGGCACGATGCTGGCGGCAGACGGCCTGCCGCCGCCCGAGCGTTTTTTCGGCAGCCAGAAGTCGGTTGCCAATTTGAACGAGGTGGTGCTCCCCGTTTTCTTTCGCCGGGCGGATGGAGCCTGCCTGGCGCGGCGGAACTGGGAGACCGCGGTTGAACTGAATCCGCAGCTGGGCCGCGATCTTTTTCCGCTGGCGGTCTCGCCGAGAGTTGTCCCGATCGCCATCGCCTTTCGCCGCGGCTGCAGCACGGAAGGCCGCAAAGTATTGATCGATTCGATTCTGAGAATAGCGTCGGTGACGGGTGGACAACAGATTGTCACGCTGTATCAGTCGCACGGTTTTATCGTGAGGCCGACCTCCGTCATGGCCAGCACGGTGGAATTGGTGCGCCAGTTTGAACGCGTCTACGGCGCCAGGAAAGGAAGGTCCTGAGGCCGCGGCGGATTGCGGTTCACGGACCAGAGCAATGGAAAACTCGGATCGGCACATGACGCGAAGAGAAAGCCTGACCAGGATGGCGGCGGCTGTGGCGGTGGCGTGCGCGCCGAAACTCTGCCGAGCCGTCGAAGAGATTCATCCGTTGCGGCTCGCGATCAGTGTCGATACATTGGCGGGCGCGAATGTCAATGATGCGCGGGCCGCGTACATGGTCTGGCTTCGACAGGTTTCCAGTCACTACGGGATTCAATCCGCGGTGCTTGTGCCGGAGGTTTTTGTTCCATCAGAAGTTTTGATCCGGTATGTCCGCCAGAATCTCATTGATGCCTATGGCATCACGGCGTTGGAACTGGCGAAGCTGGTTGAATGGACGGATCCGGATTCCCTGATTCTGCAGGATTATCTGATCGATGGGATGGAGTATGTGCTGCTGGTCCACGGCAACAGCCACATCAACGCAATTGCCGACCTGCGCAACGGGCGCATTGTGTCGCACCTTCACCGTGACATGGTGCTTTCGCCGGTATGGCTGGGCACGCTGCTGGCGGCCAATAACCTGCCGCAGCCCGATCACTTTTTTGCCGAGCAGATGCTCAACGACAAAGTCAACCAGGTAGTATTGCCCGTCTTTTTCCGTCGAGCAGACGCAGCCTGCCTGGCGCGCCGGGACTGGGAGATGGCGGTGGAGCTGAATCCCCAGCTGGGCCGCGATCTGCATGCGCTGGCGGTTTCGCCCAAACTGATCCCCATCGCAATGGGATTCCGGCGCAGCACAAGCGCGGATGCCCGCAAGGCGCTCATCGAATCGATTCAAAAGATCTCTTCGTTTACTGCGGGGCAACAGATCGTCGCGTTGTACCAGTCGCGCGCGTTTGCAGTAAGGCCCATTGCAGCAATGAAAACGACGCTGGACCTGGTGCACCAGTACGAGCGAGTTTCAGCCCAGCAACCAGCTGCAAGGAAAGGACAGTTGTAATCCGCCATGCATATCGCAACCGGGATCGCCCGCCGCACCGTGGTTCTCGCCTGGACGATCACGATATTTACGCTGGGCATTTTTGTCACGGTCATGATTCCGGAACAGAAGCGCGATCTGCGGGCGGAACTGGCATCGAAGGCCAGTGGTGTGGCGGTGTCCCTGGAGGGAGAGGTCGCCGAGGCAGCTATTTCCGAGGACTATTCCGCGGTGGTGGAACACGCGATGGAGGTTCTCAATGGCGACAGCGCGGTGGACTTTCTGATCATCACCAAGAACGACGGTCTTTCCGTAGTTGTCGATCGCAAGGGCTGGCGCATTGAGCAGAAGATTGATCGCTACTGGTATCCCGCGCAAAGGGTTCCTTCCAGTGAGCTCGGCTATGTGCCGCTGTTCAACCGGCGGGTGTTCCACTACGCAGTGCCGTTTGACTACAGCAGCATCCAGTGGGGATGGATTCATGTAGGTTTGTCGCTGAATGCTTATGACGAAAGCACACGCGAGGTCAATCTGCGCACCGGCATTCTGACCGTGGTCTGCGTGGTGATCAGCCTTGTAGCTTCGGTCCTTTATGCGGGACGCTTTGTCCGGCCGATCCTGCGGCTGCAATCCGTGGTGGAGCGCGTGGCGACAGGAGATTTGATGGCCCGCGCGGACATTCAAAGCCACGACGAGATTGAGCAATTGGCCCATGCCTTCAACGGCATGGCGGATATGATTCTGCACCGCGACCAGGAATTATCGGAGGGCAAGCGCGATCTTGAACAGCGCGTAGCGGAACGAACCGGCGAGCTGCGCGAACAGATTGTCGCCAAAGATGCCGCTCTCGCAGAGCTGGCCGAAGCGCAAAGGCGTCTCATCGATCTATCGCGCATCTCGGGGATGGCCGAAGTGGCGACCGGCGTTCTTCATAATGTCGGCAACGTGCTCAACAGCGTAAATGTGTCGGCGACCATCGTCGCCGATCATCTGCGCGCATCCCGCATAGGGCAGATGAGCGAACTGGTAAGCCTCCTCGAAGAGCACCGGAGCGGATTGAATGACTTTCTCGCTCATGACCCGCGAGGGCAGAGAGTGCTTCCGTACATGGGGAATCTTTCGCGCCATCTTGAACAGGAGAGAGAACAGATGGGCAAGGAAGTGGCAAGTCTCTCGCAGCACATCGGTCATATCAAGGAGATTGTTTCGATGCAGCAGACGTATGCGCGGCCCGCCGGTGTGTACGAAAAGGTTCCGCTTCCTGACTTGATGGAAGACGTGCGGGGGATTTCGCAGCCGGGGATCGAACGCCACGACATCCAATTCCGCATTGAGGACGACTTTTCAGCGCCGATCACGACGGACCGTCACAAGGTGCTGCAGATTCTGCTCAACCTGGTGAGCAATGCAACGGATGCCGTGAAGGTGTGTGACGCTTCGGAGCGGAGAATCAGGGTTCATCTGGTGCGCGTTGGGGAAGAGCGGATGGCAATACGGGTGACCGATAACGGAATCGGTATTCTGCCCGCCAACCGCGTACGCATTTTTTCGCATGGATTTACGACCAAGGCAGACGGGCACGGATTTGGATTGCACTCGAGCGCGCTGGCGGCCCAGCAGCTGGGAGGCTCGCTGACGGTGGAGAGCGAGGGCTCGAATCGGGGCGCAACCTTCATCCTCGAGCTTCCGATCGATGTCAATGCAGCGGCCCAGGGAAGGATGGCTTCATGACACAGCCAACAAGATGCTATCGGCTTTTGATTGTGGATGACAACGAGGCCATCCATGACGATCTGAAGAAGATCCTCACGCCTCAAATGGCGGATTTGGAGTTAGCGGCGGACGAAGCGCTGTTGTTCGGAGCGACGACGGCGCCCGGGGTGGTTTTTCAAATCGATTCGGCAATGCAGGGGCAGCAGGGGCTCGAATGCGTGCAGAGCGCGCAGGCGGAGGGGCATCCCTACGCTCTGGCCTTTGTGGATGTGCGCATGCCTCCGGGCTGGGACGGAATTGAGACGATCGGGCATCTTTGGCAAGCGGATCCCAATCTGCAGGTGGTGATCTGCACCGCGCACTCCGACTACAACTGGAACGACATCGCGCGACGCCTGGGGGTGTCGGATAATCTTGTGATCCTCAAGAAGCCGTTCGACATCATTGAGGCCATCCAGCTGGCGTACGCGATGACCGCGAAGTGGACCGCGCTGTGCCAGGCGCGCATGAAGATGGAAGAGCTCGATCAGCTGGTCGACAAGAGAACTTCGGCTCTGTCTGCGGCGAATGCACAGCTCGACTTGCTGGCGGCCGCTTTGAAGGCTGCGGCCAATTCCGTGAGCGTCACTGATTCCACGGGGAAGATTGTCTGGACCAACCCGGCATTTTCGAAACTTTCCGGCTATTCGCCGGAAGAGGCCGTAGGCATCCATCGCCGCGTCTTGAAGTCGGGGGCGCATGACGAGGAGTTCTATCAGAAGATGTGGACGGAGATTTCTTCGGGGAAGGTGTGGCGCGGCGAGATCGTCAACCGCCGCAAAGACGGGAGCCTGAGCCAGGAGGAAATGACGATCACGCCGGTGACCGCAGCTGCCGGCGCGGTGACGCACTTTATCGCGATCAACCAGGACATCTCTGAACGGAAGAGGGCGGAGAGCGCAATTCGCGAGGCCGAAGAGAAGTACCGCGTGATTTTTGAAGATGCGGTGGTGGGAATTTTTCAAGCCTCCCCCGATGGCCATTTGTTGAACATCAACCGCGCCTTTGCGACCATGCATGGTTACGACTCTCCGGAGCAAATGCTGGAAGAGACATCCGGGGGAGCGCATGTGCGTTTCGCAAAGCCCGGACAGCTGGATGCGTGGGCGCGGGCACTGCGGGACAATGGCACGATCCGCAGCGCGGAAGTCGAGGTGTACTGCAAGGACGGTTCGCGCAAATGGGTGTTGGTCAATATCCGAGCGGCCCGCAATGAGCAAGGGGAAGTTGATTTCCATGAAGGGACGGTGGAGGACATCACCGAGCGCAAAGTCGCGCAGCAGCAGGTCAGCTATCTGGCTTACTACGATGCGCTGACTGATTTGCCCAACCGCTTGCTGTTGCAGGACCGCCTGAGCCGGGCGCTGGCGTCGGCGGACCGGTTAGGGAGCAAGGCCGCTCTTTTGTTCCTCGATCTGGATCGCTTCAAGATCATTAATGATTCACTCGGACATTCGATTGGCGATCTTCTGCTGCAGCAGGTGGCAAACCGTCTCAAGCACGAGATTCGCCAGGGAGACACGGTTGCCCGGGTAGGCGGGGATGAATTCCTGATCGTCTTATCGAATGTGGAGAACGTGGTGGAAGCGCAGTCGATCGGGACGCGCATTGTGCATTCGCTGCTGGGCGAATTTGCGATCCATGGCCATTCGCTCAGCGTGAGCTGCAGCCTGGGGATCAGCATGTTCCCCGAGCACGGCAGGGACACAGAAACGTTGATCAAGAATGCCGATGCGGCAATGTATGCCGCCAAGGAAATGGGTTCGAACACCATTTGTCTTTTCACCGATGAGATGAATGCGCGTGTCACGGAGAGGTTGACGCTCGAGAACAGCCTGCGACTGGCGATTGAGCGAGACGAATTGTTCCTGGTGTATCAACCGCAGGTCAGCATCACCAGCCACAGGATTATTGGAATGGAAGCCTTGCTTCGCTGGCAGAATCCTGAGCTGGGGCTGGTGATGCCCGATAAGTTTATTCAAGTCGCAGAAAACAGCGGCCTCATGCCTTCGATTGGCGAGTGGGTATTGAGAACCAGTTGCACGCAGATCAAGACGTGGCAGGAGCAAGGACTCGTGGTGGTGCCGGTGGCGGTGAATGTTTCTGCGATGCAGTTTCGCCAGGAGCGTTTTCCGGATCTTATCCGGCAGGTGTTGCGCGAGACGGGTCTTGATCCCCGGTATCTGGAACTGGAACTGACCGAGAGCCTGCTTCTGTCCAACGCCGATGTGATGTTCAAGGTGTTGCAAGAGCTGAAGGAAATGGGTCTGAAGCTGGCGATTGACGACTTTGGAACGGGATATTCGAGTCTGAGTTATTTGAGACAATTCCCGGTCACAAAGTTAAAGATCGATCGTTCTTTCATACGGGATGTGGCTGTGAATCCGGACGATGCGGCCATCGCGACCGCGATCATCAGTATGTCGAAAGGATTGAACCTGAAGGTTATCGCGGAAGGCGTCGAGGATGAAGCGCAGTTGTCGTTTCTGCGCAATCAAGCATGCGACGAATATCAAGGCTACTATTTCAGCCGCCCGCTCAATGTTCAGGATATCGCGCGCAAGCTGCAGGAATCGATTCTCTCGGCAAAGGGCGACGAACCTTCGATCCTGGTGGTTTAGGCCGGGATGCAGCGGAAGCAAAATCGCTTCCGCCATAGCTCGATGCGCCGAAAGCGCGATTGGTTTCGTACGCAACCGGATGCTTTCTGGAAACGGCGGAGGCTTGGCTATGCCGGCATGCGCCTCAGTGCGGGCATTGTTGCGTGATACTGGATTCGATTCTCCTCTCCCCCACACAACCTTACTTATCCTGGCCTGGTTTGAGGTTTGAAGCGGACCGGGTAGACAACTGGGCACTGGAATCCGGCCTCTATAGAGAGGGGCTTTCTTCGGGATTGAGGATCCTGAAGGATGGGCTCAACTCTGGGGCGGTGCGCTGGAAGGTCTCCTCCCTGGTTCTCCAGGACAAGAAGAGCTCCGCGCATGGCGATGGTCCGGACCTCGTTTTTTTGTTCTCTTACGTGGGAATGCAACCGAAAGGATTTCATGGCTATTGAGACAACGAAACGCACATTGAATCATGCGGAAGTCGAAGAGACCCTGCGGTCTGTGGTGCAGAGTCTTATCGATGGACAGGAAGGTTTTCAGAAGATCGGCGAACACTTGAAGGACGAGACGTTACGGCGCTATTGCGCGGCCGAATCTCTGAAACGGGCCCAGTTTCGCGGCGAGATAGAAGAGGTGCTGCATCAGGAAGGGGTCCACGACGTAAAGGAAAAGGGCACGGTTGGAGGCGCTGTCCAGCGCACCTGGGGCGACCTCAAGGCCCATCTCGGTGGAGGGGATCACACCCTGCTGGAAACAGCCGAGGCCGGCGAGGATGCAGCCAAGAAGGCCTATGAAGAAGCGCTCAAAAAAGAACTGCCGCTTCCAGTCAGGCAACTGCTGAACACGCAATATGCGCATATCGAGACTTCACACGATTATGTGAAGGCGGCGCGCGACCGCAGTCGCTAGTCCGATCGGAGTGCAGGCTAATGTTCCCAGGAAGAACGAGCGTAGAGAAGTGGTCGTTCTCCGCTCGTTCTCCAGAAATAAATCAGGACGATGACACTGGCGATGGCGGCGTAGGCACACCATACCGAGGTGAACGCATAGCGCTTGACGGCGACGACAACGAGGAGAATGGCCAGGTTTGCGGTGCCGAAGACGACCATGGCGCGCACCTTGGAGAAGAACAGCGAACCGCAGGTGGCGATGAGGTACAAGACCGCGACGGTGGTTTTGTTGGTGGCCTGGTTGATATAGACAATGCTGTTTTCCTGGATGTAAATCTGCGTGGGGTAGGCGGCCAATCCCCATAGTATGTAGAGTCCTGTGGCGCCGCCGAGGACGAGGAAAGGCAGCATGCGTTTGCGGCTGCTGCCATCGGGTTCGAAGAGCAGCACGCCCAGGGGCAACAAGAAAGGCAAAAGTCCCTGCGCATAGAGCATGTAGGCCGCACCCATATTGTGGGTCACGGCAGGCGAGAGAACTCCGTCCAGTCCGAGCCAGACAAATCCCTCGATGAACTGGTGAATGGCGAAGAGTGTGGGAAGCGCCGCAAAAAGCAATTCGCGTTGATGCTTCACCCTGGTTAACGTCACGACGCCGACGGCTCCAAGAACTCCGCTGCCAACGAAGTTCGCTGCTGCTGAAAAGCACATCGCGCGTCTTCTCCAGTCACGTGGATTAGAGGATTATACGGAACGTCATCGAAAGGCACGGAGATATTGCGCGGTCCGGCGGAAGATCCATTATTCTTAAGAATTGTTAAGTGCCCTTCGGGAGCTATTGGTTGTGCGAGACTTAAAGGCCGTGGGAGCAAACGTGCCAGCGCTGGAAATCGAGGTGGGAGAACGCCAGAAGCAACTGTCGTTGCTGCTGGTGGACGATGATGCCGAGCTCTGCGGCATGATGCGTGAGTTCTTCACCGAGGCCGGGCACAAGCTTGATACGGCATTCAATGGGCGCGAGGGGCTGGCGAACGCGCTGCGCGGCGGTTACGACCTGATGATCCTGGACGTGATGTTACCGGGCATTGATGGCTTCGCCGTTCTGGAGCAAGTACGGCGCAAAAAAACTCTGCCGATCATCATGCTGACCGCGCGGGTGCAGCAGCAGGACCGAATTCTGGGCCTGAATAGCGGAGCGGATGACTACTTGCCGAAACCGTTTGATCCCGACGAACTGCTGGCGCGGATCTATGCTGTGCTGCGCCGGACCGAAGCATCGAATCGGCCCACGGAGTCGCCGGTCACGGTCGGCAATCTGCGGGTGAACTCCGCCACACGCGAGGTGTGGAGCGCTGGAGTGCTGGTGGAGTTGACCGCGATGGAGTTCGATCTGCTGGAGTTGCTGATGCGCTCGGCGGGACACGTGGTTTCGCGCGATCAAATCACTGCCGTTCTTTTCGAGCGGGAAGCGACGCCGTACGATCGTTTCCTGGATGTGCACATCAGCCACCTGCGCAAGAAGCTGGCGGGGGGGCGAAGCCTCATTCGCACCATCCGCGGAGTTGGGTATGTTTTCACTGGAACGCGTTAAAGTGCTGCGCATCCGGTCGCTGTGGATTGGCGTGCTGCTGGCGATGGTGATCATTCTGTCGCTTTCTTTTCTGGCGTTCCAGTTGATCGCGAATCGAGTGCAGCGCCTGGAGATCGATCCGACTTTCTATAAATTTGACGTGCTTCAGTTGGAGAGCGCGCGTACCGCTCTGCATCATCGCGGGCAAGCGGGCCTGAAGGATTACCTGGCAAGCCTGGACCGCATCTTTGGCGGATCGCACTATCTGCTCGACGCGCATGGAATCGACCTGGTCACCGGGACGAACCGTTCCTGGATGCTTCCGGCTCCGCCCGAAATCAAGTCGCGGGTGCGGGCCCATGGGCGTTGGACGATCGCGGATCGGTCGGCGGATGCGCAATACTGGTTTGCGGCCGAAGGGCAACTTGGCCGGCCCCATATCTGGACGTTTCTTCCTTATTACTTTCTCGTGATTGGCGCGACGAGCGTCTTGTGCTGGCTCGCCTCGGTGGGTGTGGTTTCGCCTATTCGACGGATCGCTGCAACCATCGCGCTGTTTGGCCAGGGGGATTTGACGGCGCGCGTGCGCACGAAGCGCCACGATGAAATCGGCCAACTGGGGCGGTCGTTCAACCAGATGGCGGAGCGGCTGGAGCGCCTGATTGTGAGTGAACGCCGTTTGCTGGGAGATATTTCGCACGAGCTGCGGTCTCCGCTGGCACGATTGAAGTTTGCCGTTAAGCTGGCGCGCACATCGCAGGATAATGGCGCTGCGCTGGATCGCATTGAGCGGGATGTGGATCGCATCACATCGCTGGTTGCCGACATTGTTGAAATCACCTTTATTGAAGGCGGGGCGGCGGTACAGGACACGGGGATTGTGCGCGCCGGGGAGATTATCGACGAGGTCGTGCGCGATTGCTCGCTGGAAGCGCAATTCAGAGGATGCAGTATCGAAGTGAGCGGAAAGATGAATGGCGAGATCCTGGGCAGCCGCGAACTGCTGCGCCGCGCGATTGAGAATGTGCTGCGCAACGGCATCCGTTATTCTCCGCAGCATTCGGCGATTCGATTGACGATCACGGAGAACGAACGGGAAGCGACGATCGAGGTACGCGATTTTGGACCGGGAGTGCCCGAAGAGGCCCTGGCGCGGATCTTCGATCCATTCTTTCGCGTGGAAGAGGCGCGGAACGCCAATGGCGGCGGATCGGGCATGGGTTTGTCGATTGCGAAGCGAGCGGTGCAATTGCATCACGGCACAATTACCGCGACAAACGCGTTGCCGGGGCTGCGCGTGAAGATCACAATTCCGCTAACGACGCAATCTGGTGTTGCATTTGCGCAAGTTAGCGCGAAGAGTTAGCCAGGCTCAAACCCACTTAAGATTTCTTAAGCTTCAAACACTGGACAACCCTGTGTAATGACCCTAATGCCTCACGCAGCTCATGCAGACAAATGAGGCATTCGAGGAGAAACATATGAAGCGCTTCTTTGGATTTGCACTCATGCTCGTATTGTTGTCGGTTCCAGCGTTCGCCGCAAAGAATTCACAAAACGTTTCCATCACCGACCCGATCAAGGTTGGATCGACGCAACTTCCTGCGGGCGACTACAAAGTGAGCTGGACGGGAACAGGCTCCAGCGTTCAAGTCACCATCGAGGAAAAGGGAAAGGCTTCGGTCACGGTCCCGGCAAAGATTGTTGAAGCAAAGAATGGTCACGTTGCATTGCTCACCAATTCGGTAGGTGGCGCCAACGTTCTGGAAACGATTCAACTGAACAATTTGAGCATCATTTTCGCGGGCGCAACCGCTTCGGGCGAGTAATCAGGCCTGATATTTGCAAGCCCAGACGTTCCTCACGCGATGGAGGAACGGGAGCGTGAGTTGATTCGCCGCTCAATCGCGCCTCTTCGAATCTAGCGGATGTTTTCCTTCCTTTTCACCCCCATCCCGTAAAGGATGGGGGATCTTTTTTGCGGCAAGAGATGCGGCGGATTGCCGGATGGATGGAATTGTCGTCGGGCTACCAGACCCGGCATCGGGTTTCGTGGACCATGGGCTGGCCCGCCTTGCAGCCGAAGGCCTTCTGAAATTCGGGCATATTGGCGAGGACATTGTTGACGCGCAGTATGGGTATCGAGTGCGGATCGACCTTGACCAAGGTCTGGGCGAACTCGGGCCGAATCGGATCGCACCATGCGGTTCCGTACGCAATGAAAAATCGCTGCAGATTGGTGAGGCCATGCTCGTCTTTGTCCTCCAGCGTTTTGCCTTGCTGCTGCAGGTCTGCAGCAAGCGCGGAGAGGGCAAGATAAATGCCGCCATTGTCCGCGGTGTTTTCGCCTTGTGTCAGGTTTCCGTTCTGCTGCACACCCGGCATCCCCGGGACCGGGACTGTGTACTCCTTGGCAACGCAGGCGCCGCGTTCGTCATATTCCTTGGCGTCCGCGGGTGTCCACCAATCGCGAAGATTTCCTTTTAAGTCGAACTTGCGTCCCTGATCGTCAAAGTCGTGCGTGAGTTCGTGTCCGATGATCGATCCTTCGGCGCCGTAGTTGAGGACGTCATCTTTGCCGGCATCGAAGTAGACGGGCTGCAACATGCCAGCGGGGAAGTTGATGGTGTTGGTTTGTGGATCTTCGTAGGCGTTCACGGTGGGCGGAGTCATGACCCACTGGGTGCGATCGAGCGGCTTGCCGATGAAGGACAATTGACGGGCAAGCTCGAAAGCTGTCGACCTCTCCACATTCATGGGATAGCTGTCGCGGGTAATTGTGAGGGAGCTGTAGTCGATCCACTTGTCGGGGTAGCCGATCTTATTAATGACGGCAGCAAGTTTGAGGTGTGCCTCTTTTTTAGTCGCGGGCTGCATCCAGGTGACTGCATCAATGTCGCGACCCATGGCAGATTCGATGTCCTGCACCATCTTCAAGGCGCGGGCTTTGCTTTCAGGAGGAAACACCTGCGCGACGTAGACCTGTCCGAGCGCTTCGCCGACGCCCTGATCGACGGCACTGGTGCAACGGCGCCAGTCGGGCGGCTGTTCCTTTTGCCCATTGAGGGAACGGTTGAAGTTGAATGCGGCGTCACGCCAGGGGGCGCCCAGCGTCGGGGTAGCGGCCACGAGAAGTTGCCAGCGAAGATAGAGCTTCCAGGTTGCGAGGTTCTCGTCGACGAGCAACTTGTTCTCGGCCCGGAAGAAGTCGGGCGCAGAGACCTCGTACAACGGGACGGGGGGCGCACCCAGCGCGGTGAAGTAGCTGTCCCAGTCAAAGGCGGGGGTCAGCGCTTTGAGCTGGGCAAGCGTGAAGCGGTTGTTTAATTTATTCGGGTCTCGGCGTGTGACGTTATCCATCTGCGCCTGCGCCAAAGTGGTTTCAACGCGCAGGATCGTGGATGCATCCTGTGCTGCTTCGGTCGCGCCGGCTCCATCGAGCTTCAACAGCGTGATGATCAGAGTGCGATACTTCTCGCGAATGGACTTCGATTTTTCGTCTTCGCCCAGATAGAAGTCGCGATTGGGCATGCCGAGGCCGCCCTGATCGACGCTGCCCACCACTTGGCTGACGTCGTTGAAATCCGCCTGGGGGCCGAAGCCGAACAACGGGACGGCAGTCTGGTTTTCATTGCCTTGCCAAGTTGCACCAAACGAGCTATGCATCATGGCCAGGACGCCGGCGATTTCACGCTTGTCGCGCATGGCGTCAATGCGGCCGAGGAGCGGCCTGATGGCATCGAGATCGTTGGCCTTGGCTATGGCCTGGTTCATGCAACTGGCATAAAAGTCGCCGATTTTCTGCTCGTTGGGGGTGCGCGACGCAGTGGCGGTCTCATTTTTCTCGAGGATCTGGCGCAGGATCTCGCGATTCCATTCGGCAAGTTCGCCGGCAACTCCCCACATCACCTGGTCGGGTGGAATTGGATTCTCCTTTTCGAGCCGGGAGCAGGTGTACTCGTAGAAGTTGTTGCAGGGGTTCACGGACGAATCGATGCGGGTGACATCAATGTGCTGCAACTGGATTGGCGCGGGAGCGGTTTGGGCGAGCGCCAAGAGCGAAGAGAAGGCCGCCAGCAAGACTGCGATTTGAAGCTTCATTTTGTTCTCCAGGAATGAGAAGGAGACGACGTTGCGCAAGGCTTTCCGATTTTGCGTAACGGGGACACGACTGGTCGAGGCCAGCGCATGGATGGCCGTCCACCCAAAAGCCTAGTTCAAGGGGGTTGCGTTGCGTAAGTCGAGTGTGACGGAGTTGGTTCCGGCATTGACGTGCACCGCCTGTGCCCAGACGAGCGGCTGCTGGTTGTAGTGCGCCGAGATCATCAGGTAGTAGGTGCCCGGCGTGACCCCGGGAAGGATTCCGTTGCCGTTGGCATCGGCGCGTACCGCGGAAGCTGCACTGGCCTTGATGGCGTCCATTGCCTTTTGGCAATCGGGTGTTCGGGTGCCGCACGCGGCGCCGACAAATTTGTAAGGCGAGACGCCCTGGGGAACGGAGACACCGGCCTTGGCGAGCACGTCGCCATAGCTGTCGCGCAGGAGGACATACGGACGTCCGGCGAGGGGATTCGGCTGGCCGGGCTGCACTGGGAACCCTGACACGATGGAAAGTGTTGCCTTGCCGAGCGGCGCGGTCGCACTTGAAAGCCCTGGGCCCGGCGCGCTGCTCGATGCACTTGTCGTGGATGCGGAGCCGCCGCGGGCTGGAATCGACTTACTCGGCGCGAGAACGGCGAGACTGCATGTTTGTTCCATGGGGGCGAAGGTGAAGTTGTCGTTGTCATCCTGCCCGGTGACGATGCGCCCGTGAACCTGATAGGGACCCGCGGCCGTTGGTTCGAGCGAACCGTCCGATTTGAAGGCCAGGGTGAGGGGATGATCGGGTGCATCGATTTTGACCATGGCTTTGGTTCCGTGGGCCACCACGGTATAGGGGTAGGCACGCGCGGCGTCCGGTCCGCAACCCAAGATGACGGACTCGGGAAAGAATTGAACGCTGAAGCCAGTCGACGCGGCAAAGATTCCCTGCATGCGAATGCCCGGCGGTGTGGGTGGTCCCTTGTCGCCGCTGAACATGGTTTTCAGAAGATCGGTCTGCATGGTCTGGATGCCGGTGCTTGCGCCTTTCGATGAAAGACTGAGCGCGGGGCAGGTGGCGCGCCGCGACGCAAAGACAGTGTGTCCATTGTTCTCGTTGCCGGCGACGCGATTGCCGGCGGCATCGTAGAGGTTGCCGTACTGATCTTTCTGCGTGGCGTTGGTGCCGGCGGCTCCGGTGACATAGCCCGCAGCGACAACGCCGTCGATGGTGACGGGGCCCGGTCCGACGATGCCTCCGTCGGCTCGGAAGGTGAGGTCGAGCGGCTTGGGCCTGGTGTTGATGATCAGTGCGGTCCGATTGTTTTCGAACCGGAGGCTATAGCTTTCCTGGTAGGGAGAAAGAGGAGCGCAATTGACGAGAACCCCGCCATCGATGAAGTCGAGACGCCAATTGCCCGCGCCCTGAAAGACGCCGGCCATGACGGGGCCAGTTGCGGCCGGCTTGTCGATGCCGGGAGCCACCGAATTCAGCATCTGGCCAAACGCGCCGAGGAGGGAGTTGCCGGTGCAGCTTGCGGGGAGACGGCCGGAGCTGACACAGCGGCGCATCTGGCGCTCTTCTGGTGTTTTGGGCGGCTGCACCTGGCCGGCGGAGAGCGTTTGCCCCGGGCTGCATCGGCCTGTGCGTTGGCACGCATGTTCTGGTCCAGCTGGTTGTTCGCCTTCTGGACGTTGGCGTTGTAGAGGTCTTGCTGCTTTTGCTGAAAGGCCTTTGCGGCGGCCATTTGTTTGGCGCTGGGTTGCTGGCAGGTGGGAAGCAGTTTCTTGAGCGCGCCGCGGGATGCGTAGGTGTAGGAATTCATCCCCGAGGGCGTGAGGTGATCGGGATGCGCGACCATGCAGTTGGCAGTGTCGGAGAGGTCGCGGATATTGCAGTTCTCGATGTAGATGTGTTCGCCATTGCAGACATAGGTCACGCCGATGGGAATGTCGGGTGCCTGGGCCGTCGCATTTTGGCAAGCAGTCGCGAGGAGAACCAGGCAGCTAAGCAGAGGAAGGGCGCAGAACGCGCGACCAGACGAACGGAAAGAATGCATCGATACCCCGCGACGTGCATAGCATTGGGAATGCGCTGCGAATCCTGGTTGAGGAGCATGACTCAACGGTCGAGATGAAAGGCGCAAGGGGAGGCTTGATGGTAAAGCTCCGCGCGCCGCAGGGGCAAGCGCCGTTTTCGAAGGGAATCTGTGCGAGCACGCGTTTCATGGAGGTGTAGGATGGGAGCGTTTTTATTTCGGGGCAGAGGTCCTGGGCACGAGGTCGCAGATGAATACCAGGTGGTTTCGATGCATGGCGGGGGTGGGACTCGCGTTGTTGCTCTTGACGGCTCCGATGATCAAGGCGACGGCCCAGTCGCCGCGGCTGGTCCATGGCCTTTGGGTGTGGAAGAGCCCGGAAGTGCTGCATGCGCCGCAAGGGGCGGAGCGGCTGAGAGACTTCTGCAAGGCGCAAGGCATCAACGAGGTGTATGTCTCGTACTCGGCTGCGACTGCGGGGGGAGAGGAAGAGGATTTCAAGCACCTGATCGGCCTGATGCATCGTGCGGACATCCGCGTGGAAGCGCTGCTCTCAAGCACCGATGCCGATGAACCGGGGAAGCATAGAGACAAGCTGCTGGATCGGGCGAGGCAAGTGGTGGAGTTCAATCGAAGCCATCCGAACAACCGATTTGACGGGATCCACCTGGACATTGAGCCGCAGCAACGGCCAGAGAACAAGGGGCCGGGGAATTTGCGATTCCTGCCCGGACTGGCCGAAGCCTTCCGCGCGGTGCGGGCCGTGGCGGAACCCGCGGGCCTGACGGTGAATGCAGATATCCAGAACAAGCTGCTCAAGGGCGACGCTTCGCAGAGACGGATGCTGCTCTCGGCGGTGTCGCGCGTGACTTTGATGATGTATGAGTTGAGCAGTCCTGGCGATGGGCAGACGCCCGCGCAACAGGCCGAGAAGGCTGCAGAAAGCAGCGAGAAGTTTCTCGCCATGGCGTATGACGGACTGCGCGAGCGAAACCTTGCGCGCATGGCGATTGCTTTGCGGACGCCCGATTACGGCGAACTTCTTCCCCAGATGCTGAAGAAGCTGGACGCAACAGATCTTGGAAATCCGCACTATCTCGGCTGGGCACGCCACGCCTACAACGACACTCTCCAATCGCAATAGGGCGGTGGGACCTGGGTGCCGATCACATCCCGATCTTTTTGGAGCGCGCGCCGCGCCAGTAAAGGACGAGGCCGAGGAGGATCGAAGCCAGAGTGCCGCCGACGAGCTTCATTTCGAATCCAAGCTTGTTGGTTGAATCGCCGGGCGGGACAAGCGAAACGAGAATTCCGATGAGCACGACGAGGAAGCCGAGACCGCCCGCGATCCAGACCCCGGGCAAGCCACCGGGCACCAGCACGGCATGCGCGTTCTGGCCGCGATCTCTGCGGTAAGCAAGCTTGATGACCGCGGCAAACATGTAGAGAAACGGAATGAAGTAGAGAATGATGGCGGCGTCGATGAGGAACTGGTAGGCGCCGCGGGTCGAATCATTGATCTGGCTCACCAGCAGGATCGCGCCGGAAACGATGGCCTGCACAAGGATGGAGACGTAGGGAGTTTTCCAGCGCGGGTGAATCTTGCCGAAGGCAGCGGGCAGATAGCGATCGATGCCGACGACGAAGGGAACGCGGGCGATGCCGGCGACCGTGGATCCGACCCCGCCCGCGTTGCCCACCGTGACCAGAATGGCGGCGAGGACACCGAGGAAGCCGACCCGCAGGACAACCGAGCCCAGGGTAATGGCGTGAAAGACGCCACTTTGCGGATCGAGATCGGCAGCAGGCACAAGGGCCAGAATGGCGAACGTGCCGGCAATGTACATGAAGGCGATGAGGGCGCCGGAGGCGAAGACAGCACGGGGCAAGGTGCGGCGCGGATCGCGGATTTCTTCGCTCATGGCGGAGACGAGTTCGAGGCCGGTGAAGGCGAAGGCGATCTGCGACCAGAAATTGACGGTGTCCCAGTTCCACGCGGGCATCATGTTGCCGAGCGTGAAGTGGGTCGCGGAGCCATGACGCAGGCAAACCAGAACGGCCACTCCGGCGAGAATCACCAGCGGCAGATAGGTTCCGATGCCGCCGGCGTTTTGCAGCCATTTGCCGATGTTGAGTCCGATGATGTTGAGCAAGACGGCCGCGAGCAGCATGGCCAGCGAGACGGTGAGCAGAAAGGTGCGGTCCTGGGCCAGGACGGAACCACGGCCGCCGATGATGTAGGCACTCATGGAGGCGCTGGCGAGAAGCAGGCCGGGGAAATAGAAGACGGTGTAGATCCAGTAGGTCCAGCCGGCGATGAAGCCATGAAAGTCGCCGAAGGCTTCGCGGGACCAGACGTAAAGGCCGCCTTCCTCGGGGAAGCGCGAGGAGAGCTCGTTGATTACGAGTGCGCCGGGCACGAAGAAGAAGACGGCGGCCAGGCCCCAGAGGCTGATCGAGGAGGTGCCATTGTGTCCCGCGGCGGCGATCCAGCGCGGCCCCAGCACCGTGGCGATGTTGAACAACAACACGTCCCAGAAGCCCATTGTCTTGCGTAACTGCGATTTGGAGTCGGGCTTGGGAGGCGCAGTGATGGTCATGAAACCGCCTGAGCTGGAGACGAGACCGGTTCAGCCTTGGAAGGACATTGAAAGCATAAAGGATGGGGGAGGGTGCAGACAGAAGAAGAACGAAGGCGATTGTTTCAGCAGGCAACTACGCGAGAATCGATGGAACGATCTGGCCCGAGCAAACGGCAGTGTTCGCGCTGCTTCGAGCGACACCTTGGCTGGATGCCTGGCAGCAGACCGCCGCGCGACTCGAACCTCGCCTGTTCTCACCGTGAGAACGGGAGGCCGGCGTTGATGCGGCGGCGGTGCCGGGGGTGTTCCCCTAAGGTGAACACCGGGCAAAGCCGGCCGCGATCGAACGGAGTCTAAAGGCAGCGTTGCTTACGCGTGCGCGGCAACGCGGAGGGCGTTCTTGATGTGCTGCTGAATCGGGTCGCTCGAATCCTCTTCAACCGCCTGCTGAGGGGAATTCTGCAGGAAGTCCTTGGTGCTGATTTCGAAGACCTGTTTGGAGGCGTTGCTGGGAGCCTCGAAAGATTGATCGGAGCCGACCAGCATCTTCAGGGCATCCGCGGCCACCTGGATCTGTTCCTGGCGGGCGCGCAGCTGGCTGAGTCTCTCGTAGATCTGCGCAATTTCGGTCTGTGCGGATTCGTAGGCTGCCTTGTACGCGGGTTCGTGTAATTTATCGGTCATGACTTACCTCCACGAATGCAAGTCTAGGCGCAGGTAATCCCCGGATGGCATTACCCAAACTATGTAAATTGAGTCACTTTTGAGGCATGACCCTAAAATGAAGCTGATGCGGGACTTAATTGGATTGCTGCGGGGGAGGGTGGCGGCTGGGGGTAGAAAACAAGCGGACTCGCGCCTCAGGCTTGGCGCTGCCGCAGGTTCAAGCTATACTAAAGGCTCGGCAAGCCTCAGCGTGGCAAGGTTTTGAGGCCACGGAAACCGTTCGAGCACAATGTGCTGCGGGTGCAAGCAGCAAGGCGCCCCGGAACGGCCAAAAGGCACAAAACACCGAAAATTCTGGAGTTAAACCATGGCACAGGTATGTGACGTTTGCGGCAAAGGGCCGCAATTTGGCAACAACATCTCGCACGCGCACAATGTGACGCGACGCCGCTGGAATGTAAATCTGCAGGCGGTGAAGGCACTGGTGAATGGCGCGCCGAAGCGGATTCGCGTGTGCACCAGCTGCATCAAGTCGGGCAAGATCGCGAAGGCCTAGCCGGGCAATTCGGGCCTTTTCGGAGTTGAGTTTCAACGACGACCCCGTCGAATCCGGCGGGGTTTTGTTGTGCCCGAAAACCGGTGGACGCTCTGTTAAGGGCTGCTCGCACGCGGGCTCGCGAAGTGATCAGGGTGCGAGTGGATTCTCCCAGTGGATAGATTGGGAATCGAGCCCCGCTGGGGACCAGGCTTTCACGATAGCCGAAGCGAGTTTGGCGAGCGTCAATTCGCCTTCGTTGTCGCCATTCCAGCGCTGGTCGGCGTTGTCGAAGGTAAACGCGGCGATCACGATCGGTCCGCTCTTCGTGGCAATCAGGGCGACATCGTTTCGAACCTGATCGAGCGCCCCGGTTTTGTTGCCCACTGCGGACCCGTGCTCGCTGGTGTCCATCGATTCGATATAGCGGGGCAGGCTGTCGCGGTCCTGCTGGTGGCGCAGCATGTTGAGGATTGTGCCGCACAATGGACCGTCGGAGGGCAGGGACGGCGCGACGGGCTCGAGGGCGAGGCGGCACTCCGCAAAACGCTCGATGATCGAAGCCATCTCTCGTGGGGTGGTCTTGCCGAGGCCGAACTGCGGTTGATCGGCGGGCATGGGTCCGGTGGCGGGGACGTAGACCTTCTTGTAGAGCCACGTCTGTTGCAGGCCGGCGGCACGCAGAGTTTCGTCAATGTGGGCGAGACCGAGGCGATCGATGGCCACATTGGTCGCGGTGTTGTCGCTGAGGACGACCATCAGGGTCAGCACGTCTCCGAAGGTGAGGGCAACGGGCGGCGTGAGTTCGCCGAGCACGCCGGAGCCCTCGACCTGGTTGGGCTTGGTGAGCACCAGCCGCTCGGCAAGGGTGGCATGACCGGAGCGGATCTGTTCCGCGGCGTCGAGCAGAATCCCCATCTTGATCGTGGAGGCTGTTTTGACGGGCAGGTCGGGCGAGAGCGAGGCAGTCTGGCCGGTTTTGAGATTGTGTGCGTAGACGGCCACGTGCCCGTGATGGGCCGCTGCGATGGCCTGAATCTGCTGATCGAGCGCGGCGTCTTCTGCTGTGGACGGCGCCTGGGCGAGGAGCGGGGCAGAAGTCAGAGCCAATGTCAGCGCGAGCACGGACAGGCTCCGGGGAAAAGAGCAATGCATGCAGACAGAGTAACGCTAAGCCTTGGGCTGGTCCTGCTCCGCCGCTTACTTCGCCTTTTCGAAACTCAGGGAAGCGGAGTTGATGCAATAGCGCAGGCCTGTGGGGCGGGGACCGTCGGGAAAGACGTGGCCGAGGTGGCCGCCGCAGCGAGCGCAGGTAACCTCGATGCGGCGCATGCCGTAGCTGAGATCTTCGTGCTCGTGGACCGACTTGGAGTCGGCGGGGATCATGAAACTGGGCCAGCCGCAACCGGAGTCAAATTTGGCGCCGGAGAGAAAAAGCAATTCTCCGCAGCCGGCACAGTGGTAGTTGCCGGTTTCGTGGTTTTCGGTGAGCAGGCCTGAATACGGGCGCTCGGTCCCCTTCTCGCGGAGGACGTGGTATTGCTCGGGGGTAAGCGTCGCGCGCCATTCCGCATCGGTGCGGGTAACTTTTTCAGGCGTCTGTGTGGTCTCGTGTACGTCGCTCAAGGGAACCTCCGGAACTGGCTGCTGCGGATGGTTGGATGCGCGGGACGGCGGGGAAGATACAACGCGGCCGGGGCGTTGGGCTCAGACTTCCGCAACCAATTCAATTTCAACCAGCGCGTCTTTGGGCAGGCGGGAAACTTCGACGGTTGAACGTGCCGGCGCGGCGACTCCCTCGGGAGCAAGATACTTTCCGTAGATCGCGTTCATGGCGGCGAAGTCGTTGAAGTCTTTCAGGAAGACGGTGGCCTTGACGGCTTTGGCCAGATCGCTCCCTGCGGCTTGCAAGATCGCCTTCAGGTTCTCGAGCACGCGGGTGGTCTGCTCGGCGATGCCGCCGGGAACGAGCTGTCCGGTTGCGGGATCGAGCGCGATTTGGCCTGCCGTGAAGATCAGATTGCCGGAGCGGACGGCCTGCGAATAAGGCCCGATGGCTGCGGGAGCCGATGCGGTCGCAACGAGGGTTTTGCTCATGCCCCGATTTTAAGCCGCCGGCGCTAGCGCCAGATGGCGATGACGCCGCCGATGATGGGCAGACCGACCAGCCAATAGCCATTGTTGATGGCGAAGAGCCGGAATGGACGGTTTTCGTAAATGCTCTGCGGCAGATTGGGTGCGACGAAAAAGCCGATCCAAACAATAAGGCCGGTGAGAGCACCCCAGGCAAAGGTGTCGGCGCCCGTCCAGATGATGAAGTTTGCGAGGACGAAGGAAAGAATGAAGTCGCAGACAAAGGAGGCCATCATGCCGGGGACGAGAGCGTTTTTGTGGGGGACATGTTTATCGAAACCGAGGAGCTTCATCCATGGTTTCGAGAAGAGAGGCGGCGAATACCAGATCGCGCCCAGGACCCAAAGAATGAGGGCGGAAGCAAAGATCGAAAACTGATTCAAGTGGTGATGAAACTGGAGCAAAGGCTACCTCCTCGCGATCCATGTTTCTGCCGGCATGGGAGATCGAAGTTGAAAATGCAAGTGGGACGCGCACTGACTCTCGCGCAGAGCAACGATTGGTGTCAAGCTCCGAATCGGGAAGGAGACGGATGAGGCCGCAGGAGGATTAACTCTGGTTGCGCGGAGGATACGGCTCATCCGGGCGTTTTGATGCCCTTGCGCAGCATGTCGACGGACTTGGCGAGGCGAGCCTGGCGCGTTTCTTCCTTCCTGGCCTCCGTGATCCAGCGAACGTATTCCTTGCGGTGGGTGTAGCTGAGTTTTTCGAAAAGGGGCAGCAGATTTTCTTTCTTGAGAAGGGTCTTAAGGGCCGGCGGAATCTCGACGGTGCGCACCGTTTCATCGCGTTCGAGGATAACGTCGACGGTGTCGCCCGGACCTTTGCCAATCTTTTCGCGAATGTCTTTCAGGATCGGCAGCATGTGTTGCGGGTGCCCGTATTTGACGAGGGAGCCGTTGTAGGGAACCCCATCGAAACTGGCTTTAACACGCACCTGCGCGCGGGTGCCGAATTCCTGCTTCATGTCGTAGGGGAAAAAGATGAAGGCTGACCCGCCAGTGTTGGGTTCGATGGTGGCTGTGAACTTGTATTGCTTCATGGGCGATCGCGGCCTCGTCCCGTGTTGCGTGGAAACAATTTCCCATAAGGACGAGCGCTCGGCAAGAGGGTCGACGAGAAAATTCTGCAAGACTGGCGAAACACGCATCCCATCCGGTCGCATGGGGGCGCGACGAGGATGGGATGGGAGAGAACGAGCCGGGTGAGCGAAGCTTAGACCAGCTTGGCGTCGAGGGTGACCTCGGTGTTGTTGGCGAACAGCTTGGAGATAGGGCACCCCGCCTTGGCGCCGGCGGCTGCCGTGTCGAATTGTTCCTTGGTGGCGCCGGGAACGCTGGCGGTGGTGGTGAGAGCGATCTTGGTGATGGAGAAGCCGTCGCCGACCTTGGCTAGGGTTACGGCCGCGTGGGTTTCAATCTTCGCGGGGGTGAGGCCTGCTCCGCCAAGCTGCGCGCCCAGTGCCATGGAGAAACAGCTGGCGTGGGCGGCGGCGATGAGTTCTTCGGGCGTGGTGCCGGAGGTAGCGCCTTCAAACCGCGTGGCGAAGGAGTAGTTCGCGTTGTTGAGCACGCCAGTCGCCGTGGAGATGGTGCCTTTGCCTTCTTTCAACGAGCCAGTCCAAACCGCACTTGCCTTGCTTGCCATAGACCCTCCTAAGGGTTCCGGAATCCGGTGGTTTTGGGGGTGATTTTTGGCGTTGCCCAAGGGGACTCGCGGGCAACACGCTGGAGTTGATGCTTCAGGCACCTGCGGAGATCCTGTAGACAGGCTGCCGTCTCTCTCATGGTAATCTGTCGCCCATGCTCCCACATAGGCCCCGCGTTTTTGATGGCGATTTTGCGCGCGAATTTGGCCAAAGCAGTGCGGCCTGCGACGCGGCGGCAGAGTTGCCTGTGGAGCATCATTGCCAGGTGTGCCCGACGTGTTCGCACCGCCTGACGGGACATCATTGCAAGCTGGTGTGCACGCAGTGCGGCTACTACCTCAGCTGCGCGGACTACTACTGAGGACGGCGCATTCGGCAACGGCGCTTCACGCGCAGATCTCCTGACGGTTCTGGAACAGCTGGAAAGCTACTTCTCGCTGGCCTTGCGGGTGGCTTCGAACTCGTCGCCGGGGAGCCATTCGACCGGACCGTTTTGTTCGCCGGCGAGCCAGCCGAGAACAAAGCCGAAGCGCGCCAGCTTGGCATTGCCGCGAAAATCAAAATCGGCATGGTACTCATCGGAAGGCTGATGGTAGTGATGCGCAACGTAGTCCTCATTCTGCGCATGTCCCCAGGCGAGGTCGTGGCCTTCGAACAACTCGCCCTGATCCACGGAAAACGCGGGAATGCCGACGCGGGCCAGCGAGAAATGGTCGCTGCGGTAGTAGTGGCCGGCCATGGGTGTCGGATCGGGGAGCAGTTCAAGATCGAAGGCCTTGGCGACACTCTGCACCTTAGGCCAGAACGTAATGCGCTCGGCTCCATTGAGGTCCGCCGAACGGGGCACGCCCACGGGAAGCAACATATCGTAGTTGAGATCGAGAGCGATCTGTCCGGCAGGCACCGGTGGATGCATGCCAAGGTATTGCGAGCCGAGCAGGCCCTGTTCTTCGGCAGTGACAGCGGCAAAGTAGACATCGTGGGGCGGCGGTTGCGCGGAGTGCGCGAAGGCGTGGGCCATTTCAAGCAGAATGCCGCAACCCGTGCCGTTGTCGGCAGCGCCGTTATAGATGTTGTCGCCCTTGGCCGCAGGGTCGATGCCCAGGTGGTCGTAGTGCGCGGTGTAGAGAACGACATTGCCGCCGGATGCGGCCCCCGCGACGCGCGCTACGACATTCGAGCTGGTATAGCGGCGCACGCGGCTTTCGACATGGGCGCGCAGGCGGACATTGATTTCCTGGGCGTGGAATCCTCTTTTTCCGGCGCGGTCGATTGCCTGGTCGAGGTCGCCGAGTCCAGCGAGGGTGAACAAATGCTGGGCCACGTCGTGCTGGATCCAGCATGCGGCGCGCAGGGTGGCGAGCGGGTCGCCCTGTAGGAAACTCTTTTCGATGGCCTGCGAGTTCTGGACGACTTCCCATCCATAGCTGGCGAGATCGCGGCGATGGACGATCAGGACGCCGACGGCCCCGCGGCGCGAAGCTTCTTCGTACTTGTAGGTCCAGCGTCCGTAATAGGTGAGGGCTTTGCCTTTGAAGAATTTTTCATCGTCGGAAGGCGGCTCGTTGACGATGACCAGCGCGACTTTGCCTTTCAGGTCAACTCCGGCGTAGTCGTCCCAGTTGTATTCCGGCGCATGGATCCCGTAGCCGACGAAGACGATTGGCGCGTCGATGTCGGCGCTGGTCTGGCCGGTTTCGTCCTTGGCAACAATCTGGGCGCCATAGGTGAGATCGACGGGAGCGCCGCTGGGAGGCACGAAGGCAAACTTGGTTTTGTCTTCGTCGGTGTGCACGGCGTAGAGCGGCACCTGCTGGAAGTAGGTGCCGTTTTCGCCGCCAGGCTTCAAGCCGGAGAGCGCGAATTGGGTGGCGATGTATTCTGCGGCGAGTTCAGCGCCGCGTGTGCCAGGGCCGCGGCCTTCGAGCAGATCGAGAGACAGGAATCGGACATGGGCACGAATTCGTTCGGAATCGATGGAGTATGCGGCCGCGCGTGCCGCGGGAGGCAAACCCGGAACGGCGGGAACGAGTTGAGATTGCTGAGCGTGCATTCCGCATGCCGAAACAAGCATCGCGGTCGAAAGAAAAGAAATTCGCAGGCGCTGCATTCCATCTCCATCCAACAGGAATTCGTTGTCGCTGAAGTTTAGATTGTTTCTTCGAGACATTTTGATTTTACGCTGCAGGCCGGCGCACTTTCGGCGCTGCGAGCCGGGTTTAGGGCAGAACGAACGAAGCTTTCCGCAGTGTGGTTGCGATTCAATCTGCATGGGGCAGGCCGCATTGCGCGAGGGCTCGACACTCCTCGGAGAGATCGTAGGCGACGCGTCGAATGTGAGGCTGATCCTCATCAATGAGCAGGTAGGAAGCGCGGGAGTCGCCATCGTAGGAGAGGCTCACGCTGCCGGTATTGGCGATGATTCTGTTCGCAACGCGGCGCACGTAGGGATGGTGGATGTGTGCATAGACCGCGATCGAGTGGCCGAGCGGCGCGTAAATGGATTCCAGTTCCGCATCGGCAGCGTCGGCGCGGGGAGCCTGCCACAGGCTCGCCGGACTGGCATGCACCAAGGCGATCGACGCCGCATTGTGCGTGCGCGGCAGGCTCTCAAGCCAGGCAAGGCGTTCCGCTCCCAGTCTCTCGCGGGTCGCGGCAGCGGTTTCTTCAATCGCCGCGAAGAGCGGTTTGAGATGCGGAGAGCGCGCGGCGAATTCGGTGAGGGATGCGGGCTCGAAGAGCAGTTCGTCGGTATTGCCGAGCACGCCTTGCCATCCGAGGCTGCGGACCCGATCGATCACTTCTACCGGTCGTGCTCCGCCGGCGGCCAGATCGCCGCCATGCAGGACGAGGTCGGGCGAGGTTGCGCCCAGGTCGTCGAGCACGGCTTCGAGCGCAGTGAGGTTTCCATGGATGTCGGATACGATCGCGATGCGCATCGAGACTCGTCGCACTCCATCTTCAGAGTGGCTCTTCGGCGGTCTGCATGGCAATGGCGTCCAGTGAAATAGAGGGGAAAAGATGGGCGCGGCTGAGCACTTTGCGGGTGAGGCCTGTGAGCGCCATTCCGGCAGCATTATTCAACGGAACCCAGCAGCGCCGGCCGTCGGGAAGGGTCAGTGCATCGACGTCGCCTTCGAACACGGTACGGATGCGCACGTAGTAATTGACCTGCATAATCGCGTGACGCACGGTCATGCGCAGCTCGGATTCCGGAACTGTCACTTCGCGCAGAACCGGAAGCTGCCACAAGCCGGGCATGACGGTATTCGACTCGGGCCGCTGTTCGAGCAGAACTTCGCGATGGGTGGTGCCGGGCGAATTTCCGGTGCGGACGGAGAGCGCGTAGGAGACCTCTTTGCTGAGCATGCGGGGCCGGGCGTGGGTTTTGTGTTCACCGCGGGTGATGCAGTCGGGTGCCAGAGGACACACCAGGCACTGCGGACTGCGAGGGCTGCAGAGGGTCGCACCGAGTTCCATCAAAGCCTGGTTGAAATCGCCGGGGCGACGCGGGTCGAGGAGCTGCGAGGCGACCGAGTCGATTTTTTTGCGCACCGCTGCGGCGCCGGAGCGGCCGACGGCTTCCCATCCCTGCAGGCGGCACAGGACACGTTCCACATTGCCGTCGACCACCGGAATGGCTTCTCCGTGGGCGATGCTGGCGATGGCGGCAGCCGTATAACTGCCGATGCCGGGGAGCAGGCGCAGCTCCACGGAGGTAGCAGGCAGGTTGCCTTCACGATTGGCGGCCACGAATTGCGCAGCCTTGTGCAGCATGCGGGCGCGGCGGTAGTAGCCCAGTCCGCTCCAGAGAGCCAGGACTTCCTGTTCGGGGGCCAGGGCAAGCGAAACCAGGGTCGGAAAGCGAGCCATGAAGGCCTGGTAGCGCTCGACCACGACAGCCACGCGCGTTTGTTGGAGCATGATTTCGGAGACCCAGATCGCATAGGGATCGCGGCTGCGACGCCAGGGCAGGTCGCGGTGGCTCGCTTCGTACCAGGCGAGGAGCTGGCGTCGGATGCGTGCACGTGCTTCGAGATCTAGGTCAAGCCTGGCCATTGCAAGATGAAGACGTACTGAGAGTAAGGCTTAAGCCCCATTTCGGGCTGTGCGAGCAAGACTGCTCCCGTACCGGGAGACCTACATCTTCCGTAATCCTTTAGGCGGGCTTCCCAGTAACGAATCCCCTGGTTCCATGGTAACGTCATCCGAGAACTTTCGTCACACAAGATTTTGATGACTACCCCGCTTACGTCACCTGCTTTGAAGGCGTGCTCGGAGGGAGTCCTGGTCACAGTTCGCAGTCGATCTGGAACGAGGAGGCCTACATGCTGAAATTAAAGACAGTTACCTTGTCCGCTACCCTGCTGGTTGCGGTGTCGTCCCTGGCAGCCCAATCCTTTTCAACGTCGGGTTTTGCCGGCACCGATTCGGATACGGAAGGCGGCTCTTACCGTCCAGCTCCGACCGTGCAGTCTGGCCGGGTCGGCTTCGCGCCGCTCTCTCGCATTGCAGTGGGGGCCAGCTTCACGACCCTGGGGCCGAGCCTGCAGGTCACGACGAACGTTGCCAGCCATCTGAACGTTCGCGCCACCGGCAATGCGTTTAACTACTCCACGAATTTCACGACCAACGGATTCGACGCCAACGCCAAGCTGAACCTGGTTTCGGCGGGAGTGTCGGCGGATATTTATCCCTTCCATAAAGGGTTCCGCATCAGCCCCGGTGTGCTGGTGGTGAACAACAACCGGATCGCGGCCAACGCGGTGGCAGGCGGTGGAACAAGCTTCACGTTCAACGATGTGACTTATTATTCGGCCACCGCCAATGCTGCGACCGGTGCAACGCCGCTGAATGCGAATGGCACGCTGGGCTTGAACACGACCAAGCCCGCGTTCACACTGACCACGGGCTGGGGCAACACGATTCCGCAGAAGGGCGGCCACTGGTCGTTCCCGGCGGAGGTTGGAGTCGCATTTACTGGAGAGCCTGCCGTCAATGTGACGTTGTCAGGCTGGGCATGCCAGGACCAGGCGCAGACCCAATGCGGTAATGTGCAGGACACTTCGAATGCGACCGCGCAGGATATTCAAACCAACCTGGCGGCGCAGGTTGCGAAGTGGAAGAACAATCTCAATCCGCTCAAAACGTATCCGATTGCGTCGTTCGGCGTGGCGTATAGCTTCGGTTTCCGCAACGGCGTGAATTAGAGATTTACGTCGGAAGCAAACTCGTCTAGAAGCAGAAGGGCCGCACTCAACTGCGGCCCTTCTGCTTTTAGGTTTTTGGCGTTGTTGCGGTGCTTCGCGGGGCTCTGATTCTCCGGCGGCGCTTCTGGTTTTTATCCGAGCAGTGAAGCGACCACCTCGGGCGTGGCCTTGAGGGCCGCATCGATCTGCGTTTGATCTTTGCCGCCGGCTTCGGCAATTTCGGGTTTGCCTCCACCGGAACCGCCCACAAGCTTGGCGACCGCACCGACGAGTTTGCCGGCCTGGATGCGCTTGACGAGGCCGGGCGTGACGCCGGCGATGAGGGCGACTTTGCCCTCGGGTTGTGCGGAAGCCAATACGACGACGGATTCGCCGGCTTTCTGCTTCAGATTGTCGACGAGAGTGCGCAACTGGCCGCGCTCCAGATTGTCGGCGCGATGGGTCAACACTTTCACACCTTTTACTTCGATGGCGCGACTGAGAGCTTCGTCGAGTGCACCGGCAGCGGACTTCATGCGCGCTTCTTCGAGTTCGCGGTGGAGGCGCTTCAGTTCGTCCTCGTGCGCGGCTAAACGAGCGCGCAGCGATTCGGAGAGATTGCCGTCGGGCGTCCCTGCTACCTGCGCGGCAACCTGGGCAACGGCGAAGTCGCGGCGGAAGGTATCGAGCGAGCCCATGCCGCTGATGGCCTCGATGCGGCGCACGCCGGAGGAAACGGAGCTCTCGCTGGTGAGCTTGAGCAAGCCGATTTCGCCGGTGGCCGCGGTGTGCGTGCCGCCGCATAGTTCGGTGGAGAAGCCGTCGGATAGTTTGACCACGCGCACCTTGTCGCCATACTTTTCGCCGAAGAGCGCCATGGCGTGGTACTCGTTCACGGCGACATCGATGGGGACGTCGACGAGGGTTTCGACCGTGGCGTTGGCGAGGACTTCACGATTCACAATGGATTCGATTTCTTCGAGCTCTTCGTCGGCCACTTGGGCAAAGTGAGAGAAGTCGAAGCGCAGGCGGCCGGGCTCGACCGAAGATCCGGCTTGCTTGACGTGGGTGCCGAGGACCTGACGCAGCGCGGCGTGGAGCAGGTGGGTGCCGGTGTGATTGCGGCGGATCGCATCGCGGCGCACGCCATCGACGATGGTGTTGACGAGGTCGCCCACGGCGAGGGGTTGCTTGAGCAGCGCTTTGTGCGCGCGCACGCCCTGCACCGGTGCGACGCAGCCGGTAATTTCGGCGAGGGTGGTGTTGCCGTCGGCCGACCGGAACCAGCCGGTGTCGCCGATCTGGCCGCCGGAGTCGGCATAGAAACTGGTGTGAT
Organism: uncultured Acidobacteriaceae bacterium; assembly: GCA_963798035.1. Classification (GTDB taxonomy): domain Bacteria; phylum Acidobacteriota; class Terriglobia; order Terriglobales; family Acidobacteriaceae; genus Telmatobacter. The sequence continues at coordinate 350,972 of CAWCRW010000006.1, forward strand.
CTAGGACCACTTCAACTGCGTCGCCGGCATTGGCAGCGGGCACGCCGGCGCCGTTCTTGACGATGGCCAGGACCTCGCAATGGGTGGAGGTGAGTTGCTTGTAGCCTTCGAAGAGGGTCTTGGGCAGTTCGCGAAAGGCGGGGCTTGCGGTCTTCTGGCTGCCGCCTTTCCAGCTTGCGCGGGCGCGGGTCTGTTCTTCGGCGCGGGCCTGCTCGAAACCATCGAGGTCGAATGCAATGCGCGCATCGCGTGCGGCGTCCATCATGAAATCGAGCGGGAGACCGTATGTCTCATAGAGATGGAATGCCTTCGCACCCGAGAAGTCGTTCTGCAACTCCTCGTTGAGGCGCGTGAGTCCGATTTTGAGCACGCGGTCGAATTGTTTTTCTTCGGCTTCGACGACTTTTGCGACGCGATCGGCGGAGTCGATGAGATCGGGATAGGCGCCCTTCATTTCGTCGCGGACGGCGAAGACCATCCGATGCAGGAACGGCTTCTCCTGGCCAAGCAGGCGGCCATGGCGGATGCCGCGGCGCAGGATTTTGCGCAAGACGTAACCGCGGCCTTCGTTTGAAGGGACGACGCCGTCGTTGATGAGAAACGTGGCGGCGCGGGCGTGGTCGGCGATGATGCGGAGGCTGGCATTGGCCAGGTCGTTGGGCGTGTTCGTCAGCTCTGCGGCGCGGGCGATCAGCGGCGTGAAAAGATCGGTTTCGAAGTTGCTGATCTTGCCTTGCAGCACGGCGGCTACGCGCTCGAGGCCCATACCCGTATCGATGGAAGGCTTGGGCAGCGGCGTTAGTTTGTAGGTCGTGTGCTTCGTCGCCGGATCGATCAGCGCGGAGCGATCGAACTGCATAAAGACCAGGTTCCAGATCTCGACGTAGCGGGCATCGTCGTGGCCGAACGGCTTTTCGACGCCGGGAATCTCGGCGGCTTCGATGCCCATGTCGTAGAAGATTTCGGAGCAGGGACCGCAGGGGCCGGTTTCGCCCATCTGCCAGAAATTGTCTTTCACGCCGTATTGATGAATGCGCTCCTTGGCGACGCCGGCTTCGATCCAGAACTGCTCGGCCTCATCGTCGCGGGGCACGCCGTCGGAGCCTTCAAAAATAGTGACATAGAGGCGCTCTTTGGGAAGGCCAAACCATTCCGGGCTGGTGACCAGTTCCCAGGCAAAGCCGATTGCATCGCGTTTGAAGTAATCGCCGAACGAGAAGTTCCCCAGCATCTCAAAGAAGGTGTGGTGGCGGCGGGTGAAGCCGACATTCTCGAGGTCGTTGTGTTTGCCGCCGGCGCGAACGCATTTTTGCGAGGTGGTGGCGCGGGCGTAGGCGCGCTTTTCGGCGCCAAGGAAAAGGTCCTTGAACTGGTTCATGCCCGCGTTGGCAAAAAGCAGAGTGGGGTCGTTGTGCGGCACGAGGGAAGAGGACGGCACGCGGCGGTGTCCCTTCGACTCAAAAAAGCGCAAAAACAGCTCGCGAATCTCGTTTCCGGTTCGAACTTGCATGACTTGTTTAGTGTAAGGGACGGGCACGGAGCGAGTTCGACTCCCTTGATCTTGGCGATAGGGACGATTCGGAGACTGCGGTGTAACGGGATGCCCGATTTCGGCGTCTTAAGAATGCGGTGAAATCCGCGGAGGTGGTTGTGGACAAGTTTGCATTGCTGGCGTTGCTTCAAGCCAGACCGGGGAAAGAAGCAGAAGTTGAAGAGTTCTTGAAGTCCGCGCAACCGTTGGCCGTGGGCGAAGCGGGCACCACGACGTGGTATGCCGTGAAACTGGGTGCAGGCCGGTTCGGCATCTTTGACACGTTCAAAGATGAGGCAGGAAGAGATGCGCACCTGACCGGCGAGATTGCGAAAGCGCTTTTTGCCCGAGCGGCGGAGCTGTTTGACCCCCCTCCGCAGGTGGAAAAACTGACAATTCTTGCGTCGAAGTCGGCCAGTTGACCGGCCACCCGAACGGGCCATCCGTCCAATAGGCATGAAGGTTCGCGCATCGGGTCGTTTCTCTGCTTCGGTCAAGGTCATGATTCTCGTTTTGATGGGCTGGCTGGCGTCGGGAGTGCGCGCACAGCCGGGACACAATGTCGAGATCGCGGACACGCGGCAGATCAAGGCCGGGGACGCCGTGATTCAAGTGGATTTCGCGCGCGGAGCGATGGACTTATCGAAAGACGCGATCGGGGCACATATCCACGCGGCGGTCGATGCGATTGTTGCGTACTATGGCCGCTTCCCCGTAGCGCGGGCGCGGATCCTGGTGATTCCAACGACGGAGGGGCGCGACGGCGTGCAGGGCACCACATGGGGCGACATGGGTGGATTCCCTGGGTTCACGCGCATTCGCATTGGCCAACACGCAACCGCTGCGGATCTTGCCGATGACTGGGTGATGACCCATGAACTGGTGCACATGGCGTTTCCTTCGTTGCACGACGATCAGCATTGGATGGAGGAGGGTCAGGCCACTTACATTGAGCCGATTGCACGGGTGATGACCGGCGAGTTGAAGGCGCGGGATATCTGGCGGGACATGGTGCGCGACATGCCCAAAGGGGAGCCGCGCGACGGCGACCAGGGAATGGATCGCACGCACACGTGGGGACGCACGTATTGGGGCGGCGCGCTGTTCTGCCTCATGGCGGACGTGGCGATTCGGCGCGAGACAGGCAACAGCAAGGGCCTCAAGGACGCGCTGCGGGCGGTGGTTGCGCAAGGCGGCACCATCGACCACGATTGGGACTTGCCGCAGGCGTTGGCGATCGGCGATCGCGCCACGGGGACGCATGTGCTGAGCGAGATGTATGCGCAGTGGAAGGATGCACCGGTGACGGTCGATCTGCCCAAGCTTTGGATGGAACTCGGCATTCGTTCGACGGCGGGCGGGATTGAGTTTGATTCAACCGCGCTGGAGGCCCGCATCCGGGAAGCGATTACTGCGACAGCCAATCAAAAAGAGCAGGCGGACGCGATGCCAAGGCATTGAGCGGACCGAGCTTGGATTGGTGCACGGGCCGGGTGCGATTCAGGAAAATTCCCAGCGACGGGCGATGCGCCGCGCCACTGCGAAAAGCACGATGCCGGTTGCGAGCAGGACCGACACCTGGGGCCACAGAGCCGTGACCGGAAGATCGCGCCAGAAGACCTTGGTAAATCCGTCGATGGCCCAGGCGTTGATGGTGAGCAGGCCGGCCTTTTGCATCGCGGGAGGCATGAAGTAGCGCGGAAACATGCTACCGCCGAGCGACGACATGACAAGGATGAGCAGAGTGGAGACGGCGCCGAGCTGGGCACGCGTATGACACATGCTCGCAAGCAACATGCCGAAGGAGGCCACCGCTACAGCGGTGCAGAGGCCCATGACGACAAAGCCCGGGATGTGACTGAAGAGGTCGACGTGGAAGATGGCCCAGGCCCAGAGAAACATCACGGTCAGTTGGATAAAGGCGAGCAGCGAGTTGTAGACGAGCTTGCCGGCCAGCAGGGAAGTCATGGTGACCTGGGAGCTGAGCACGCGATCGAGAGTGCCGGAGTCGGCTTCATCGAGGAGAACGCCGGCCGATCCGCTGGCGGTGAAGAGGAGGAACATGACCCCGATTGCCGCCGCGTAGAAAGAAACCATGGGGCTCTTCTTGTTTTCTCCCACCACGGCGCGCGCGTGGACCGCGATGATGCCTCCGCTGAATGCATTGCTTGAAGATGAGGTTGATTCCAATGCGCCGCGGCGCTGCTTTTCGCGGAGATCGGCGAGATAGGATTGCATTTTGCTGCGTTGATCAGGCGTCAGTCCGCCGAGATAGCGCTCGCTGTATTTCATTCCTTCTTCGGCCATGGGAACCGGCATGGAAGTCATGGCGGCTTTCTGGAGCAAGCCTGTCACCATCTGCGGAGCGATCAGGTCGCTTGCGTCATTGAGCAATTGAAGGGAAGCCTGGTCTGGCGCAGGCCCAAAGGCGATGGGATTTTGTCCGAAGCCTTTAGGGATGAGGAGCGCGACGGGAGCGTCGCCGGCTTTGACGGCGGCTTCGGCGGTGGCCGCGGTATAGTCCGGCTGCTGCGATTTGTCTTTCGACGCGGGACGAAGAGCGACCGCGAGCGAGGTTTCCCGTTCGAGGGCGCGGACCAGTTGCTGCGATGCGGCGCTTTGATCCTGGTCGACAACGATGAGGTTGATTTTGGGCGTGGAATCGCGCTGGCCGCCGAAGATTGACGCAAAAATGCTGAAGAAGGCAATCGGCAACAGAAAACTCAGCGCCAGGGCGGCACGGTCGCGCCGCAGCGAAACCATGGCGGTGCGGACAATGGGGAGAATCATTCGCGCAGTTCCCTTCCGGTGAGGTGAAGAAAGACGGATTCGAGATTGGGACGGCGGAGGGAGACGTCGTCGAGTTCGAGACCGGCTTTGGCGGCATCGTCGAGCAAGGCAGGGATCTCGTTGGAGCGCTCAATGGTAAACTCGGCGACCGCGTCGACCATGCGCCCGCCGCGGCGCTCGACCCACGCGGCGATTGCAGGAACAGGCCCGGCAAAGCGCGCGAGGACCTGGCTGCGGGAACCGAAGGCGTTGTGCACCAGCTCTTCCTTGGTCCCCAGGGCGGCGATGAGGCCTTGATCGATGATCGCGATGCGATCGCAGAGGCGCTCGGCTTCTTCCATGTAGTGGGTGGTGTAGACGATGGCGGTGCCATCCGCCCGCAGGGCTTCGATCATCTCGAAGATGCGATTGCGCGATTGCGGATCGACGCCGACGGTTGGCTCGTCCATGAGAACAACGCGGGGACGATGGATGATGCCGGCGGCCATGTTGAGGCGGCGCTTCATGCCGCCGGAAAGTTTGCGCGCCAGCTCGCCGGCACGATCTTGGAGAGCGGCCCACTTGAGACACCAGGCGATGGACTCGGCGAGCTTAGCACCCGAGAGGCCGTGATAACTGCCGAAGGCGTGTAGATTCTCTTTGCAGGTGAGGCGCGGATAGACTGCCAGGTCCTGCGGGACCCAGCCAAGCCCGGCGCGTGCTGCGGCCGAGTCGGCCGATGCGCCGTACACCGTGATGCGCCCCGCATCGGGAATCACGCGACCGACGATGGCGCGAATGACCGTGCTTTTGCCGGCGCCGTTGGGGCCGAGGAGCCCCAGGCATTCGCCGGCGTGCACTTCGAGGGAGACGCCGGCCACCGCTGTGACCGGGCCGAAGCGTTTAACCAACGCGTCGATGGAGAGTGGCTGAGAGCCAGTGGAATCGGCGACTGTTGCAGCGGATGCCATGCATTCTCCGAAGGTACGCGGCAACTTTACACTGTGCGGAATACGTCGCGAAGGAAAGAAAAGTTCACTCTTCGTGCGGATCGTCCTGCAGGTTGTCAAGGGCGGCGAGAGATTCGTCGGGAACATCCCATTGGCGCAGGATCTTGTAGATCACGGATGTGGAGAAGCCCGCGGCCACAAGGCGACGCATCACGCGCGCAGTTTCTTTTTCGTTTTGCGGTTTGCGGATGCGCTTGCGTTCGAGGTGCTGACGGGCGAGAGCTTCTTCGTTGGTTTGCGCGTAGCGGGCGTCAACCGTGCTGGCGATGAGGCTGGAAGCGATGCCTTTCTGGCGCAGGTCGTTGCGCACACGCCGCTCGCCGAGCTTCTGGTTTTCCTGGCGCAGGCGCGCGTAGGTTTCGGCGAAGGATTTGTCGTTGAGATAGCCGTGCTCTTTGAGGCGGGTGACGACAGTCTCGAGGATGGCGCGGCCTGGATCTCCAGGCTCGACGCGCTGCTGCATCTGGCGGCGCAGATCCGCTTCCGAACGCATGGTGCGGGCGAGGGCCCTGATGGCGTAGTCGTAAAGGCCGGCTTCATTCAGGAATGCGCGCGGCTTGCCGGATTTGGATCGAAAGGTCAGCTTGGAGCTCCCAGACTGCGCGTATTGTTCCGGCCGGCCTCGACGGATGCTGTTGACTCTTTTGCAACCGGGGGGGGATGGGGGTAGGTGGAGGGGGGTGGGGAGGGGGTGGTCACCCTGGCTTTGTTTGAACGGGCGCGGATTGGTTCCAGGGATGCATGTGCTCCATTGTGCGCTTCTCCGCGCAATGATCTGCAAAAGTGCGGCAGCCACGGATTCTATGGCCGTTCTTCGTGGGGCTGAAGCCCCACGCTCCCTCCCAGCCACAAGAGACCTGGTTTCTCCGCAAGCGGTAAAGCTCCATGCTGTTTTGCAACGTTTGCGGCACGATTAAGAGTCGTGCCTTGTTTCAAATCGAATGATGAGACCGCTTCGAGTCACCTCGTCCACTGGTCGACCCATTCGTTGACGGTCTTGTACCAGAGTTGCGAATTCTGCGGCTTCAACACCCAGTGGCCCTCATCGGGAAAGTAGAGCATCTTGCTGGGGACGTGCAGGAGCTGCAGCGTATCGAAGAGCTGGAAGCCTTCTGACACATCAAGGCGGTAATCGAGCTGGCCGTGGATGACGAGGGTGGGCGTCTTGAAGTTTTTGGCGTAGAGCGATGGCGACCACTTGCGGAAAGGGTTTTCGCTGTCCGGCTTGCCGTAGTAGTCCCAGGGATGGCCTTTGAATTCCCAGACGTTGAACCAGTCTTCTTCGGTGGAGCCGAAGGCGGACTCGGCGTTGAACATGCCGTCGTGGGAGACGATGCATTTGAAGCGGTCGGTGTGGCCGAGGACCCAGTTGGCCATGTAGCCGCCGTAGCTGGCGCCGAGGGCGCACTCGCGCGATTTGTCAATGAAGGGGTAGTGCTGCTCGGCGTAGTCGAGGCCGGTCATGAGGTCAGTGAAAGGCTTGCCGCCCCAGTCGCCGTTGACGCGGTCGACGAAGGCCTGGCCGTAGCCGGTACTGCCGCCGGGGTTGATCATGACGACGACGTAGCCGTTGGCGGCGAAGAGTTCGGGGTTCCAGCGGTAGGACCACATGTCGCCCCACGCACCTTGCGGGCCGCCGTGAATGAGGAATTTGAGCGGATATTTTTTGTGGGGGTCGAAGTTAGGCGGACGGATCAGGAAGCCCTGGACCTTGGTGCCGTCGTCGGCGGAGAACCAGAAGGATTCCATCCTGGGGAGGTCGAGTTGGGCCAGGAGGGCGTCGTTGAGGTGGGTGACTGGAGACAATTCGCTCGAAACGACGGGCAATTGAGGATTGCCGAGCAGGGTCCCGTGGATTGCGCCGGTCAGCGGCCGGTATTGCGGATGAGCGCCAAATCGAACCGCGACGACTTCACTGGGCTTGTCTACCGTCACTCGCGTTGCGAGGAATGCCCTGCCATCGGGTAACGGCTGCAGGGCCCCGAATTCGCCTTCAGGGATTCCGGTAGCGTATCTCAGGAAGTTCTTGCTTGCTACGTCGACGGAGAAGACGGGAGCTTCGCCCTCCGTGCCGCTAGCAAAGAAGATCGATGTCGAGTCTCGTCCCCAAGCAAACTCATCGACCCAGTTGTCGAATTTTGGGAGCAGGTCTTTGCCAGTTTTTGTAGCGCGGTCGTAGAGCCAGAGGCGAAACTTGTCGCTTTCGTAGCCGGCGCGCGCTTCTGAACGCCATGCGAGGTATTTGCCGTCGGGCGAATACGCCGGGTTGAAGTTGCCGCCGGCCGAGGTACTCACTTTGACTGGTTTCGCCGCGGGACTGGTGAGGTCGAGGGTGAAGATGCCGGCGCTGATGGAGAGGGCCGGCTGGGGATCGAGATTCTCGGTGAAGGCGAGTTCTTTCGCGTCGGGAGAAAAGGCGCAGCCGCAGCTTGAATCCTCGAGCGAGAAGGGCGGAACGTCACGGGGATCGTTGGGGGTGAGATCGCGGAGGCGGCCGTCGTCGACCGAGACGAGGAAAAGATGCGACCTCTTGTCGCCGGTGTAGTGGTTCCAGTGGCGGTAGAGGAGATGGGTAAAGATCTGGGCTTTGACCTTGCTCGCGGCGAGAGCGGCGTCTTTGTCTCGATTGCAGTTGTTGCCTGAATCGAATTCGGATGCAGTAATGGCGGGGCAGTCGGGATAGACGGAGGAAAGGAAGACGATGGATTTCGAATCGGGGGCCCACTGGGCGGCGTCGGCTCCGGTGGCGATGCCGGTCAGCTTTCTTACATTGGTCGTTGCGCCGGTGGCGGAGTTGAAATCGGCCAGCCAGATTTGCTGGCCGTCCTGCCGAGCGGAAAGAAAGAGTACGGAGTGCCCGTCGGGGGCGAACTGGAAACCGGAGTCGCCGGTCTTGGTTACGGGGAGCGGCTGGGCGTCTCCGCCGGCGATGGGCTGGAGGAACAATTCGCCGGTCCTCGTATTGGCTTCGAGATTGACGGTGGTGACCGCGTAGGCGAGCCACTTGCCGTCGGGGGAGACGGCGGTATCGCCGAGGCGTTTCAGGGCCATCATGTCTTCGAAGGTCATGGGGCGCCTTTGTGCGGATGCGCAGCAAGCGAAAAGGTAAACGGCGAGGAGGAGAGCAGATTTTTGCATGAGGGTCCTCGTGGGTTGCGTTGGCGCGAAGGAGAAGTTTACACCGGGGTCAGGGGTCAGAGATCAGAAGAAGCGGGCGTGCTCGATGCGGGAGCGGATGTTGAAGCTCCGCAGAAGCAGGTCCTTCGCTCCGCTTACCCCATGGACAGTGGTCAGAGATCAGTGGACAGAGGTCAGAAGATCCGCAGAAGCAGGTCGTTCGCTCATCGAAGAAAAGCAGATTCTTCGCTCCCCACCCCCGAACTGAGAAACGTTCGGGGTCCCGTTCGCTCAGAATGACACCGCGAGCTTTCTTGGGAACCTCTATTGGGAGTTGGGGATGGGATGCTAGGCGGCCTGGAGTTCTAGGACGATGCCGGCGCCGCGGGGTTCGAAGTTCATGGCGCTGATGCGGCCGTTGTTTTCGCGCAGGATGGTGGCGCAGAGGCTGAGGCCCAGGCCGGCGGTTTCTCCGGCAGCCTGCGCGGGGACAAAGGGGTCGAAGGCGCGGGAGGGGTGGAGGAAGCCGGGACCGGAGTGGGCGATGAGGATCTTGACGTAGTCGCTTTCGGAGGTCGCTTCGATGCGGACGGATTTGTCGGAGGGCGAGTCGATGTTCTCGACAGCCTCGATGGCGAATTGGAGGCAATAGAGCACGGCCTGGCGCACCTGCTGCGAATTGCCGAGGGCGCGGGGCAGAGCGGGGGCGATCTGGAGACGGAAATCGATGGAGCGGTGGACGAATTCGGAGCGATGGAGCTGCTCCATATCGTTGAGCATTTCGGTGACCGAGATGGCGGCGAACTGGTCGGTCTGGGTGCGGGACATGCGGGAGAGGCTTTCGAGGGTGGAGCGCATGTTGCGCGCCTCGGTGAGAATGGCCTCGACGCCTTTGCGTTCCTGCGGCGACATGGAGGGCGTGACCTCGAGCAACGAGGCATAGCCCAGGATGACGGTGAGGGGATTGTTGAGCTGGCGGGTTACGTTGTTGGCGAGTTGGCCGAGGCCGGCGAACTTCTCGGCGTCGACCAGCTTTTCGAGCATCATGGTCTGGCTGCGGGCGGCCTGAATGCGGGAGGCGAGCACTTCGACGGGGAGCAGGTCGTCGGCGCGCAGAGGGCTTTCGGGTTCCTGCATTCCGGCGAGGAGCAGGGCGCCGTCGGTGGCGGAGCGGCCATTGAGCGGCGTGGCGACAAACTCGGTGAGGTGAAGCCGCTCGAGATCGTCGCCGGGCAGCAGCCATGGTTCGAGGCTGAGCGCAAACGACTGGCTGTTGTTGGCCGCGGACGGGGCTGCACCGGGGGCGAGGAAGCCGGAGCCGGGGATGCGGGCAATCAGCGATTCGAGGGCGTTGAGGGCTGCGTCGTCCAATCCGGCAGCGCCGACGAGGCGATATTGGCCGGAAGGCTGCAGGAGCATGAGGCCGGCCTGGGAAAAGCGGCTGTTGGCGACGATGGTCTGGCAGATGAGATTGGACTGGCGATCGAAGTCCTCGACACGGCGCCGCGAAAGAACGACCTTGGTGTAGGCTTCGAGTTCATCGCGGGCGCGGCGTTCGCGGTCCTGGGCGGTCTGCTTGATGGCCAGTTGATCTTCAAGCGCGAGCACGATCATGCCGACCGCGGCGACGACTTTGCCCATGGACGAGATGCGCATCAAGGTGAGGAGGAGCGCTGGATGGGCAAGCGCGACGGGCGCAATGATGGCGGTGCTCAAGGACCACGCGGCAAAGCCAAGACCGCTGAGGACGGTGCCGGAGGTGATGCGCTGGAAGACGTAGAACACCAGAAGAGCGGTGGTGAAGTGGAGCGTGCTCTCGACAAAAACGAGGGGCCAGCTGCCGCGGACCGAGACACAGATCCAAAGACTGGCGCCGCCCATGGCGATGCAGAGTGTAAGCCCGAGCCACTTGGGCAGATTGCTTACGGCAAAGGCCCAGACGCATCCCGCAAAGAGGGCGAGGGCGCCGAGAGCGGGAAAGATCAGAAAGGCGATGCTTGCGGGCGGCTGACCGTGGTAGACGCCGTTGAGAAGGATCGCGTAGAGGACGAGTGGAATGGTGAAAGGAACGGCGTAGAGAATGCGGCGACTGCCGAGGCGAAACGAGAGGGGTGAGAGGGAAGCCAGGAAGAGCGTCGAGCTGATCAATGCCGAGGCCTGTCCGATGGAGGCGATCCAGGGATGCAGGGCGGCGTCGGAGAAGTCCCACAGACCCAGCTGGTAGACCTGCAGCATGCGGACGCAGGCGAAGAGAAATCCCAGCAGCCAAAGCAGGGTCCGCTTTTCGCGCGAGCGCAGATAGAGCTGCAAGAAAACCGGCAGCAGCAGCGCCGTCAAGACGATCGCGGGAAGCTGGTAGCTTTCGGACATGGGAACCGGGAGTCTCCTTGAACCACGTTCCAGATCGAGTGATCATCGATCACAGACTGGAAGCAAGCGTCCCGTAAATTGAAATAATCGAAAAAGCGATCTTTGTGTGTCGCGCTGTAAATTAAGCCTAGGTTGAGTTTACAGGGCTGGCAAGGCCCTTGAAGGGGCCCAGCATCAAAGGACGCACTTCACCCTTCAACACAGGCTCGATTGATTTTGCAACCATACTCCGCTTTTGTATATGCGTCTAATGTGGTAGGTACAGCCGGGACGGCAGGAGTAGACGGGTCGCCGTTGAAGGCCGGGGAAAAGCCCATGGGGAGAGTCTTGAGAATGCGCATTTTCGGTTTAACCCTCGGTCGATACACGCTGGCTTTGGCGGCGGGCTTTTTTGCGGTGGCGGCAGCTGCGCAAGACAAGGACAGTTTTACCCCCATGCCGCTCGATTCGGGATTCGGTCACATGGATGTGACTCCACCGGAGACGCCGCCGGAGGAGATCATCAAGAAGTTCGCAGCCAAGGAGTCGGAGTTCCAGGATGCTTTGAACCACTACACCTACCGGCGCATGGCCCGGGTGCAGACGGTGGATGACGATAACAAGGTGGATGGGGAGTATTACGAGGTAGACGACGTGATTTTCGACCCTTCAGGCAGGCGGACCGAGAAGGTCGTGTTTGCGCCGGGGAGTTCGCTGACGCGGGTGCAGATGTCGCCGTCGGACTTGCAGGACATTCAGCATGGATATCCCTTCGTGCTGACCGCGGAAGTGGTGGGCGAATACAACATCAAATATGTGGGGCGGCAGAAGGTGGATGAAGTTGATTGCTATGTTTTCGATGTCAGCCCCAAACAAATTGAAAAGAACAAGCGCTATCTCGATGGGCGGATCTGGGTGGACGCGACCGACCTGCAGATCGTGGTGACGAATGGACGGATGGTGCCCGATGATACGCGCAGGGGCAAAGAAGATCTTCATCCGCCGTTCATGACATGGCGGGAACAGGTGGATGGCCACTACTGGTTTCCGGTTTATACCAAGGGTGAAGGCGTGCTTCATTTTGCCGGGGGCAACGGCTATATGACCGAGGACGTGCATATTCGGGACATCATCAAATACACCGATTACAAGCGGTTCGGGTCGACTTCGAAGATCATTTATGACGGGCAGGACATTTCGCCGAAGGCGAATCCGCCGGGCCAGCCGGCGCAGCCGCAGAAGCCGCCGCAGTAACGCGGTGTCTTTGCGGAGGCCGGTTGCGGTTGAAGCTGCTTCGCTCGGGATGACAGGTCACGATTGGGTGGGTGGGGTTTGCTGATGGATGCTTCGCAAAAAGCAGATCCTTCGCTCCGCTTTCCCCACAGCCGCTGGCGCGGCTTTGGGGCCCCAGGCTGCTCCGCTCGGGATGACAGGTCACGGACTGGCGGTTTGTGGACGCCGCAGAATACGCATGCAGCGTCGCGCCGCGCAACTTCGTAAAATGCGATAGTATCCCGGCTAGAGCAGTCGCAGACTACAGATAGCTCCTGGATCGCTGGGGACGCGGTCCTTCCTTGCGGGAAGAGCCGCGTGAGTTCGCGGTTTCGGCCTGTACAAATTCCGAAGATGTTGTCGCGTCGCCTGTTGCCTGCGTGGGCGGCGGAGGAACCTGGGATGGACACCAACCTGCGCCCGCTCTCGCTTGGCGAGATTCTGGATCGTACTGCGCAGCTTTATCGCTCCAACTTCCTGTTGTTTGCCGGGATCGCTTCGGTCTATGCGGGAGTGCTGCTGATCTTGAGTCTGCTGCAGATCGTGGTGCAGGAAGTTTTGCGGGCGCGGCACATGAACAGCCAGTTGATCTGGGCGACGGTGATCAGCATGCTGGTGATGTGGCCGGTGATCGTGATCGTGGGCGGCTTCGCGGTGGCAGCGAACAATCGCGCGGTTTCGTGGGTGCATCTGGGCGAGAAGGCCACGATTCGCGCTGCGTACGGAAGCATTCTGCCGAAGGTAGGCCGGTATCTCTGGCTGCTGATCATTACGACATTCATCGTCTGGATTCCGTTTGGGGTGTTGTACGCCGCGTACGCGGTTTTCATTTTCGTTTATGCGCGCCCGCGCGGCATTTTTCTTCAGCCCGTGATGCAGCGCAATCCGCAGGCAGTGATCGTTTTTGCGCTGGTGACGTTTGGATTTGCGTTGCTGGTTCTGGCGGCGATTGTCTATGCGGTGCTCATGGGTCTGCGTTATTCGCTGGCGGTGCCGGCCTGCGTGATCGAGGACCTCAAAGCGCGCCAGGCGATTCGCCGCAGTATCGAATTGAGCAAAGGATCGCGCGGCCGAATTTTTCTGCTGGCGATGCTGGTGGTGGCGGTGCAGCTGGGACTGGGGCTGATCACGCAGATGTTTTTTATCGTCGCGACGCTGAAGCATCACGGTGTGTTGCCGGCAGGAATCCGGGTACTGCAGCAACTGGTGGCATTCTGCACCAACACGTTTGTCGGGCCGATCTACGCCACGGGCTTCACTCTGTTCTACTATGACCAGCGCGTGCGCAAAGAGGGATACGACATCGAATGGATGATGCGTTCGGCGGGTCTGAGCGGGCCTGGGGCGCTTCCCGATGCGAACAGTTCGATTGTGCCCGTGCCGACCGAGGATCCGCTGGCTTGAGGGCGCGACGATCATGGGTGCGATGGCTTGCGACTACAGCTTTGGCTGCGTGGTTTGCTGCGGCCTTTGCGGGGGCTACGGCTTTCGCTGTTTCTCCGCTCCCGAGCAGCGCGCCGGCACCGCCTCCGGGCCGCTGGCGGGATGCAACTCTCGACGACTATCGAAAGCATCTGGCGGATCTGATTCCGCTGGTTGAGTCTTGCGGCAAGGCGCGCGATCTTAAAAATTGCGATCCTCTGCTAGTTGGACCGGACGATCGCGTGCCACTGGCTGAAGGAGCGAACGCGGAGCGGCGGCTGGTTCGTTTTGGATGGCTGCGGGTTCTCTTTTCTCGCGCAGAAGAACCCGATGAACCGGCAACGAACTCCGGCGGAGCACAGAAAAGCGGCACGGACCAGGCGAACACGCAAGCTGCACAACCGACCACCACCCAGTTATTGCAGGCTGCGGCGAATCGTCTCGCCTATGACCTGGCGCAGGCCAGTCGCGCAGTTCCGACGGAAGCGGCAAACACGCAGGAACGCGCAATCATGCAGGAGGTTCTGGCGGGACGCGACTTTCGCGGGCTGGAACAACCGTCGGCGCGCGACACGGTGATGGAGAAGGTGGGAGCGTGGCTCAATCACCTGATCGAAAGCGTGACGCGGCTACGGGCGCGTTCGGCATGGATCGGCCGTCTGCTGGTTTGGGGTTTCGTTTTGGCTTTATGCGTGGGCCTGGTGGTCTTTCTGTTGCAGCTGGAGCGACGGTGGCGGGTTCGTCTTGTACCGGAGGGCCGCGAAGCAGCGTCCAGCGCGGTTTCCGCGCGCAATTGGCAATTGTGGCTTGACGATGCGCGGCAGGCAGCGGCAGCGGGCAACTGGCGCGAGGCAATTCACTTCATGTATTGGGCGGCGATTTCGCGGTTGGAATCGCGTCGTTTGTGGCCCGCCGATCGGGCAAGGACGCCGCGCGAATACCTTGCGCTGGTCGCGCCCGAAGATCCGCGCCGCACAGGGCTCGCCGCATTGACGGGCAGCTTTGAGCGCGTCTGGTATGGAGGGCGCGCTGCGGTCGAAAGCGATTATCGACGTGCGGAGGAGATTGCGGCGTCGTTGATTGAAGGCGGCGCGGCATGAAATTCACTTCCTCGCTCGACGCCAAGGATCGTCAGCTGCTGTTGTGGTGCCTGGGCATCGCGATCCCCATGGCGGTGGCGCTGGGGTTGCTGGTACCGAATGGGAATGGCAATGACAATCCGTTGCCGTCGACCTATCTTGCCGGACAGCACGGGGCGCGGGCGGCGTTTGAAACGTTGCTGCGCACGAACTATTCCATCGAGCGATGGGAGCGGCCGCTGGGGGAACTGGCCAGCACGGCAGGGCCGGATACAGTGGTGATTTTTGCTGAGCCGTTTACGCGTGAGCGCGACGACATCAAGGCAGTGCGGCAAATTGTGGAGCGAGGCGGACGCGTGCTTTCGACCGGCTACTGGGGCGGATTTATTTTGCCGGGCGGTCAGCCGGATACGCCGCGGGAGTTCAATTTTGCGGCGTGCAAGCTGGAGCCTGAAGGTCTGGACCGGATCGC
Source organism: uncultured Acidobacteriaceae bacterium (assembly GCA_963798035.1). Classification (GTDB taxonomy): domain Bacteria; phylum Acidobacteriota; class Terriglobia; order Terriglobales; family Acidobacteriaceae; genus Telmatobacter. The sequence continues at coordinate 365,993 of CAWCRW010000006.1, forward strand.
CAGCTCGGGAGAAGTCTGGATGGTGCCGCAGGCGACGTGGCAGGTCGGGAATCCGTCGCACCGCATTCAATACGGTTGCGCGGGACAGCCGGCGGTGGTGGAGTATGACTTCGGCAAAGGGCACGTGGTGTGGTGGGCGAGCGCGACGCCGCTCGAGAACGGATCGCTGGCGCGCGCCCATGATCTCGATCTTTTGTTGTCGTCGCTGGGGCCGCGCGAGGGGCATCACTTCTACTGGGACGAATCGCTGCATGGCGTGGTGCGGTCGGAGTGGAGCTATGCAGCGGGACCGGCGCGCAACATGCTTTGGATCGGGCTGCCGCTGCTGGGATTGCTGATCGTATTCAGCTTTAGCCGGCGCAGCGGTCCGGTGCGCGATCTGCCGCAGCCGCCGCGCGCGGCGCCGATTGAGTTCCTAGACGCGTTGGGATCGTTGTATCGCAGTGCCGGCGCTTCTTCGACGGCAATTGCCGTGGCAGTGGAGCGGTTTCGCCGGCACAGCTTGCGGCTTTGCGGACTGCGGCTGAGTCCGATGGGCGCGGCGGAACTGGCGGCGGCGATTCGACGGCGTTTTCCGCATGCGCCGGAGCGGCTGGAAGCGGACCTGGTGGCTTGCGAAGATGCGGCGTGGGGTGATTCCATCGAGCCGCGGGCTGCTTTGAAATTGATCCAGACGCTGCACGCACATCAACGATGGCTGGATGAGGCGGCGCGACCGGGCAGCCGATTCGGCCAGACGCAAGAGGACGAAATGAAACCGCAAGAAAGGGTGTCATGACCGAGGAATCCAATCCAATCGCAAGCAGAAACGCAGGGACTGAGCCGCAATCGAACGCCCTGCAGGCAACCAGCGCGTTGATCGCCCACGCGCGCAGTGAATTGGGCAAGGCCATCTCCGGCCAAAATGCGGCCATCGAGGAAGTGCTGATTGCGGTGCTGTGCCAGGGGCATGCGCTGCTGGAAGGGGTACCGGGCATTGCCAAGACGCTGATGGTGAAAGCGCTGGGGCGGCTGCTTGGACTGGGTTTTCAGCGCGTGCAGGCGACTCCCGACTTGATGCCCGCGGATATTTTAGGCACCACGATTCTGCGGCCGGGCACCGATTCGTTTACGTTCCATGCGGGACCGGTGTTTACCGATCTGCTTCTGGTGGATGAGATCAACCGCATGCCTCCGCGCACCCAGGCGGCGCTGCTGGAGTGCATGGAAGAGCGGCAAGTGACGATTGATGGACAGAGGCATCCGCTGCCCAGCTGGTTCACGGTTTTCGCAACGCAAAACCCGGTGGACTTTGAAGGGACTTATCCGCTGCCGGAAGCGCAACTGGATCGATTTCTGATGAAGATCCGGGTGGCGTATCCATCGGAGGCCGAGGAACTGCAGATCCTGGAGCGGCATCATGGCGGCTCGGGATCGGGGCTGCTGGAGGATGCGGCGATTGTGCCGATCGCGGAGGGACTTCTGCCGGCGGCGCGCAGCGAAGTGCGTGCGGTTCGCATTGAGCCGGAGCTCTACGGATACATTCTCGCGATTGCGCGGCGCACGCGCGAGTGGCCCACGCTTTCGCTTGGCGCGAGCCCCCGAGCGGCGTTGAGCGTGATGCTGGTGGCGCAGGCGACGGCGGCCTTCGATGGCCGCGACTACCTGGTACCCGATGATGTGAAGCGCGCAGTGCCGCCGGTGCTGCGGCATCGGGTGATTCTGAAACCGGAAGCCGAGCTTGAAGGTTTTGATTCGGATCGCGTGCTGGCCGATGTGGTGGCTTCGGTGCCGGTGCCGAGACGATGATTGAGCCCTCGCTGCAGCCGGGGCCGGTGACCGCGTCCTGCGAGAGCCGGCGGCGGTGGAGTTTTGGTCTCACTCCGCGCACGATTGGATTGCTGATTCTCGGGTTCTTCTGGCTCATTCCGGGCTTCTGGGATGATCGGCTCAGCTATGCCATGCTGGGCTGGGACGCGCTGGTTCTGCTGGCGGCTCTGCTGGATGGGATGCGCCTGCCGCGCCCCAACGAACTGAAGGCAGGCCGGTCGTGGACCAATGCGCCGGCACTCGACAGCGAAACCGAAATTGAGCTTACGCTGGAGAACGCGAGCCGCGTGATCGTGACCTGCCGGATCGAAGACGACCTGGCGGCGGCGCTTGTCGCGGAGCCGGCGACACTGCAGCTGACGGCTTTCCCGCGTGTGCCTGCGAGGGTCCGTTATCGCATTGAGCCCACGGAACGCGGCGACTGCGAGGCACGTTCGCTTTACGTGGTCTATCGTTCGCCGCTGGGTCTTGCCGAGCGCTGGGCCAGAGCTCCGCTGGATCAAAGGGTGCGCGTGTATCCGGCGTTGCGGACGGGCGAAGAGCAGAAGATTTTTCTGGCGCGCAGCCGGCAGATCGATCTGCAACTGCGCCAGGCGCGGCAGCGTGGGTTGGGGCGCGATTTTGAAAGCCTGCGCGAATATCGCGAAGGCGACGATCTGCGCGACATTTGCTGGACGGCGACGGCGCGGCGCGGCAGCCCGATTACGCGCCAGTACCAGACGGAGCGCAGCCAGCCGGTGTGGATCGTGCTCGACTGCGGGCGCCTGATGCGTTCGCGGGTGGCGGCGGTTGCGAAGGGCAGCGCGGCTCTTCCGGCTGCGGATGCTGGAATGCGGGTGCATTCCAAGCTGGATTTTGCCTGCACGACGGCGGTCTCGCTGGCGCAACTGGCGTTGTATTCGGGCGATCGCGTGGGCCTGCTGGCGTATGGGCAGGGCATCCAGCAGCGTTTGCTGCCGGGACGCGGCGCAGCGCATTTACGGCAATTGATTGAGGCGCTGGCGCAGGTGCGGGCGGAGACGAGTGAAGCGGACCACCTACGCGCGACGGCCACGCTGAACAGGCTGCAGCCGCGGCGGTCGTTGATTTTGTGGATCACGGATTTGGCGGAGTCGGCGATGCGGCCGGAGGTGATCGACGGCACTTCGCAACTGCTGCGCCGGCATGTGCTGCTGTTTGTCGCCATGGCGCAGCCGGAGGTGGATCAGATCGCCAAGGCTCGGCCCAAGAATGTGGAACAGATGTTTCGCGCGACCGCGGCGCAGGAGATGGCGGGACGCCGCGAGCTGCTGCTGGCGCGGCTGCATGAGCAAGGCGCGCTGGCACTGGATCTGAGTCCGGAGTCGCTGACGTCGACGGTGCTGAATCAGTACCTGACGGTCAAAGAGCGGGCGATGGTGTAGTGCTAAATAGTACGAAGAATGATAAAGCAGTGATAGGTAATACCGCGGAGGTTGTTTCGTGCCTACTCAATCGACGAGCGTAAAACTTGACCAATCCTTGAAGGAGCGAGTGCAACGGCTGGCTTCGGCCCGGAAGCGAACTGCGCATTGGATCCTGCGTGAGGCCGTCGAGCAATACGTCGGGCGCGAGGAGAAGCGGGAGCAATTCAAGCAAGCTGCACTCGCAGCCTGGACCGAGTATCAGGAAACGGGCCTGCATGTGACTGGCAAGGAAGCCAGTACGTGGTTGGCCAAACTTGAAGCGGGTGAGGACGCCGAGGCTCCTGAATGCCACCTATAAGGTGGGCCCAGGCTGCGCTTCGAGAGGTAACCCGGCTGCACGATTTTCTCGAGACGAAGAGCTGCAGTGCAGCCATGCGCGCGATTCAGGCCATTCATCAAGGCATCCAGATTCTGGCCGACCATCCCGAGGTTGGCCGTCCCGTCGAAGATATGTCTCCCGAGTTTCGAGAGTGGATGATCGAGTTTGGCGAGGGCGCGTATGTGGTTCTCTACCGGTTCGATGGCAAGCAGGTTGTATTGCTCGCCATTCGGCATGGACGCGAGGGCGGTTATTAAGGAATGGCTCTTGGGGAAGCCCCGGCCAGGGGTAGTTGCAGAGTCGATCTTCGCTCACTCTATCCGCAGGCGCTTGGCGAGTGCCCACTTCAACTCGTCGATGCCCTGACCGGTGACGGCGGAGATGGCGTGGAATTCGAGCTTGCGGCGTTTGGCATGGGCGGCGAGCTTCTTCAGCTTGTCGGGATTCGCGGCATCGATCTTGGTGGCGGCGACAATCATCGGTTTTTCGTCGAGGCCATTGCCGAAGCTGGTCAGTTCGTTATTGATAGCTTTGAAGTCTTCGACGGGGTCGGGTCGGCCGGAAGCGTCGGACACATCGACCAGGTGGACCAGCAGACGGGTGCGTTCGATGTGGCGCAGAAACTGCGTGCCGAGGCCGGAGCCGAGATGCGCGCCTTCAATGAGGCCGGGCATGTCGGCGACGACGAACGACTCCTGGTGCGGCGCTTCGCCCACGGTGACGACGCCGAGATTTGGCTCGAGGGTAGTGAAGGGGTAGTCGGCAATCTTGGGCTTGGCGGCGGAGATGCGCGCGATCAGGGTGGACTTGCCGGCGTTGGGATAGCCGACTAATCCCACATCGGCCAGAAGCTTGAGTTCGAGGCGAAAGCTGCGCTCTTCGCCGGCGCGGCCGAGTTCGTGCTCGCGTGGAGCTTGATGGGTGCTGGTGGCAAAGTGCTGGTTGCCGCGTCCGCCGCGTCCGCCCTTGGCCACGATGATGCGTTCGTCGGGGGTCTGGAAGTCGTGCACCAACTCGCCGGATTCCTGGTCGTAGAGCGCGGTGCCCACGGGAACCTGGAGGACGACGGACTTGCCGTCGAGGCCGGTGCAGTTGGAGCCCATGCCGTGCTCGCCGCGCTGCGCCTTGTGTTCCGGGTTGTAGCGAAAGTGAATCAGCGTGTTGTGGCGCTGCGACGCTTGCATGACCACGTCGCCGCCGCGTCCGCCGTCGCCGCCGGAAGGGCCCCCGCGGGGCACAAACTTCTCGCGCCGAAAGGCCATGCAGCCATTGCCGCCATCGCCGGCCTTCACTCGGATTTTTGCTTCGTCGATGAACATGAAAAATCAGGATTCCCGTCATCCGCCGCTCGTTTTTCGGGCCGCTACGACAGACGGGCCGGAAGTTGATGCGACGTCTTCTCAGTTTACCAATTGAGGCGCTTGGGCCTGCGGCCCTTGAACCTGAGCCGTTTGCCCAGAGGAAGAATGGGATTGCGTTGGAACACGGGGAGCTGTGATTAAATGCACCAAATTACCTTGGATATGTCCCCTAGAATCCCATTTGACTTAACTGCCACGGCAAATGGCGTTGCGCAGGGGCGGGAGATCCGCCGGCGGAGCGGCTCGAATTGCCGATCGGACTCGCCATCAAGAGCAGGCCGCGCAGAATTCGCAAGATTCCCAGACTCTGCTTCGAGCCGGTTCCTCGATGGCAGGATGTGGTTGGATAAAACCGCTGGCGCGTGCTGCGCTGCTGATCCTATGGATCGCGGGCTCGATCGCGCTTGCCCAATCCTCTGTGGGCTCCCTCTCCGGAAAACTGACCGACCTTTATTCCAAACCTCTTGAAGAGGCAACGATCGTCTTGCGGAACCGGGAAACGGGTGTGGAGGTGCGCACGACCACGGCGAGAGGCGGGAGCTACCGTTTTCGTGACCTGGCGCCGGGGGAATACTCGCTCGAGGCGCGCAGCCGGCAACTTGGTCAGGGGCAGGTGAACGGAATTGAAGTGACCGCCGGCCACGAGGCGCGTGTGCAGGCCGCGATTGAATTTGGACCCGGTGCGGACGTCGAAGGGGCAGCTCGAAAGACTGCATTCACGGATCGCGTTTCGGGGGAAGTTTTGGGTGTGGAGACGCATGCCGGGCCGGCGGTCTCGACTTTCTCGCAACCGGAAAAACCGGAAACGACTTTGCCCGCAATTCCTTTCGCGCTTGCCGCAGATACGATGTCCTCCGTCCCGGCGTCGATTGCAGTGCCAGATTTTGCGGTTTCGCCGATCCGCGTCACCGTGCCTGAATCAGCTGGGGTCACACGCAGAGGTTTGCTTGTCGCCGAAGTTGCGACGGCAGCTGCCCGCGCCGCCCTGCGGGTGACGGCGAAGGCGGCCATGTCCACGATCGAGATCGCGCAGAGCGTTGCCGATGGCGTCGCGCGGGCCTACGCTCTTCCGGCGGCGCAGCTGCAGGCGCTGCCCCTGGGGGGACGGAACTGGAAGAACTTTGTCCTCGAGACGCCGCAGCAGGCGGTCAGCGACGGCAGGGATCCTGCGTTGCCGGTCGGCGGAAGAGAGGGTTCGACTTCGATGACCGTCGATGGCGCGAACACGCGACTGGCTTTCGGCGGATCGCGCGTTGGAGGGATGCGCGGGCAAAGCGCATCGCTGATGGGGCCCGGCGCAAGCGAGACTGCGATGCGGGAGGTACAAACGGGATCGAGTCATGTGGAAGGAGTTTCAGTTGGCCGCGTGAATGTCGAGACTGCGCGCGGCACGAATGCGCTGCATGGACAAGCGTTTCTCTTCGACCACGAGAACCTGTGGGGTGCGCAGAATCCTTTCACGCAATGGGTAAAGCAAACTGCGCCTGCCAGTGTCACGACGATTCCGGTATTTACGGCGGAGCCCTACACGCCCGGTGATCGCGAGAAGTCGTGGGGCCTCGGCATGGGGGGGCGCGTGTTTCGACGGAGGGTTTTCTGGTTTGCGGCGCTGGATGGATTGACGCGCAACGATCCGGGGCTATCGACAGTGAAGCATCCTGACAATTTTTTTGCGCAGCCTTCGAACGACCAGATGCAGGTGTTGAGTGCGCGCCTGGGGCTGAGCAGCGCGAATCCCGTGGCGGCCGGTGTAAGCGCCTACTCCGGCATGCTGCAGACGCTGGATGGATTGCTGGGGCAGGCAGCTCGTACAACTGCGCAGTGGTCCGGCTTTGGCAGGTTGGATTGGGCCGCTGGGGAGCGACATCGCTTCACGCTCGAAGGAACGGGCGCGCTTGCGGATTCCCCTGGGGGCGGGTTGACGCGGACCGCGGAGACATTCGGCACGCACAGTTACGCATCGAGCCGCGCCGACGATCAATGGGTTCTGGGCCGTTGGGAAGCTTTTGTAACATCGAATCTGCTCGCCGTGGCGCAGGGATCGATTGGCCGCCAATACCTGACGACGCCTCCCGAGAGCCCGTCGACTTTTGAGCAATCGCTGATTGCGAACGAATGGCTACGGCTGCCGCAGATTGTGGTCGATTCGCGCTACGGATTCACGATCGGCAATCCGGCGCGTTTTGGCGCAGGCGCTTCGCCGGACGAGCATTTGTATGAGCTCAAGGAGCAGCTGGATTGGGTGCGGGGCAGCGTGCTGGTCAGGGCCGGCGTCGATGTGGAGCACAACAAGGATGAGACGAGTTTTCTGCGCAACGAGGCTGGCACCTACAACTACGCGAGTGTGGAGAACTTTGCTTCGGACGCCCTGGCGTTCGGTGCTTTCGGCTTGAATGGCCAATTGAATCCGCTCGATCAACATAACTGCGATGCGACGGGGAGGGTTTGGCGCGACACTTCCGGAACATTGCACGGGCTGGGTTTTCTGCCTTGCTACTCCTATTACTCGCAAATGATGGGGCCGACGAACTGGTGGCTGAGCACAAATGACTGGGCCAGTTATGTGACATCGCAATGGCAGCCGGGAAAGCGGGTGGTGGTTTCGCTGGCGCTGCGGTGGGAACTGGAACAGGCGCCGCCCCCGCTTGCGCTGCTGCACAATCCTGACCTGCCGTTGACGGGGAAGATGCCGAGCCTTGGCGGCCAGTGGGGACCACGCGCCAGCCTTGCCTGGGGCTCGGGCGAGAGTGCATGGCCGGTGTTGCGGGTCGGCTATGGGATGTACTTTGGACGGACAGCGAATGCCACGTTTGAGACTGCGTTGACACAGACTGGATCGCTCGAAGGAGATTTGAATTTCTTCCTGCGTCCGACGGATAACTTGAACGCGGGCGGCGCTCCACCGTTTCCCTATGTGCTGGCCGGCGAACCGGCGACCGTGGTCAAACCGGGTGCGGTTGAATTTGCGCCGAGCTTCCGCAATGGCGAAGTACACCAGGGGGTTGTGTCTCTCGAAGAGACTCTGCCGGGGAAGGTTCGTGTAGAAGCCGACGCGATCGTGAGCCTCGGACGCAGACTTCCGGTCACGGAGGATGCCAACATCGATCCGGCAGTCAATCCGCAGACCATTACGTATGCGGTAATCGACGGAAACGGAGCAGGTCCGATCAAGACGTCGCAGATCACGGTACCGTTCTTTGCCTCGTGGCCTTCGCCCGATACTATGACTGGAACCGCGGGGCGCCTGAATTCCAACTATCAGCAGATTGCGGAGATTTTCAGTCGCGCCAACTCCACCTATGAAGGGGCGATGCTGCGGATTACCCGCTCGGGCCGCGGCGACTTGATGTTCCGGGCGCGCTATACCTATGGCCATGCGATGGACTGGAATCCCGAGGAGAGTGCGAGTGTGACGGGGCCCAGCGTTTTCGATCCGACGCATCTGAGCCAGGAATATGGAACCAGCGATCTGGACATGCGGCATTCTGCGACGAGCGCGGTGATCTGGGAACCACGCTGGAAATTGCCGAGGGAAGCCGGACGTTTTGCAAATGGATGGATGCTTTCGGGAATCGGGACGTTGCGTAGTGGAATGCCGTTTACGATGCGCACCGCCGGGTCGATGGCCAAGGAATTTGACGCGAGCGGCGCGGCCATTGTGGCATTGGCGCCGGGGATGAATGGCTACGGCGGCGACAATCGAGTGAACGGCGTGGGACGCAATACTTACCGCTATCCGGCCACGTGGAAGGCGGATCTGCGTCTCGCCAAGCGCTTCAACCTTGGGGAGATGCGGCAAGTCGAATTGCTGGCTGAAAGCTTCAATCTCTTCAATCACCAGAATGTGACCGAGCTCGAAACGGTTGGCTACTCGATTGAATCGGGGAGCGTGAATGGCGGACTTCCCACGCTGAATTTTCTTACCGGGCTCAAAACGGGGCAGACCGAGTTTGGCAAGCCTTTCAATGTGAATGCGACGGATTTCTATCGCCCGAGACAAATTCAATTTGGAGTGCGGTTCAGGTTTTAAGCGGCGCGCGTTGCATGCATCGGTCGAGGATTGCCGCGGCGAATGGGGGCCGGTTGCGTGGAACACTTATACTGGCGAGTCCGATGCGATCGCATCCGGAGGGATTTCTATGCGCAACGTTTTTCTAAATTTGTGCCTGTTGATGGTTTTGAATGCCGTCACGGCGCAGCAGCCAAACACTCCTCGGCCGCAGATCACGGGCATTTCGCACATGACGCTTTACGCGGATGATCTGCAGCAGTCGCAGCATTTTTACGTTTCTTTGATGGGATGGACGCAAGTGCCGGCGGGCGCGGCAGAACCGGGGGTGCGGTTTTACGCCAATCACACGCAATATGTCGAGCTGGTTTCTCCGCCGTTGAAGGGGTTGGACGATCGCCTGGTACGCATTGGGTTTTCAACCAGCGATGCGGAGGCGATGCGCACTTTCCTCGCGGCGCATGGCGTGACTGTCCCCGCGCATGTGAGTGTCGATGGGGAGGGGAACAAGTCGTTCGCGTTGCGCGATCCAGAGGGGCACTCGATCGAATTCACGCAGCAAGGCCCGCATGCTCCGAGCGAAACGAAATCTGCCAATCCGGTGAGCGTGCATATCAACCACGCGGGATTTGTGGTGCGGGATCGTCCGGCGATGGATCACTTCTACAAAGAGCTGCTGGGGTTTCATCTGTATTGGCAGGGCGGTTCGGGGCCGGGTCGTACGGACTGGGTGATGATGCAGGTTCCGGAGGGAACGGATTGGCTGGAGTACATGCTGAATTTGCCCAATCCACCATCACGCGGGCAGTTGGGATCGGCGAATCATTTTTCGCCGGGAGTGGTGAGCATGGCCGTCGTGCAGCAGAAGCTGACGCAGAACGGCTGGGCGCCGGCGCCAAGCGAGAAACCGTTGCTGGGCGTGGATGCAAAATGGCAACTGGATCTGCATGACCCGGATGGGACGCGCGTCGAGTTCATGGAGTACGCCCCGGTAAAGGATCCCTGTTGCGCGCCCTATACCGGTGTGCAGCCGAGCCCTCCGCAATCGTGGTGAAGGGAGGCCGATGGGAAATAGATTCAGGCGATGCCCGCCGGGTTATCGACCGCAGAAGGGGTCGGGCGTCACGGTTTTTCCGTCGAGCTGAAAGCACGCGGCGCCCTGAATGTCGGTGCTGTAGGTGCGGATTTTGGCGGCTTCGAGTTCGGCGAGAACTTCAGGACGCGGATGCCCATAGCGGTTGTGGAGTCCGCAGGAGATGACCGCCCATTGCGGCGCGACGCGCGCCAGAAACTCAGGCCGCGTGGATGTGACGCTGCCATGATGGCCGACTTTGAGCAGCGTACTTTGCAGGCCGGCTTCGCCCAGCATGGCCTGTTCGATTGGGGCTTCGGCGTCGCCTTCCAATAGAACCGAAGTAGCTCCGTAGGCCACATGCAGGACAAGCGAGTCGTTGTTGCCAGGTTCCGCATCGGGTTGATAGCCGCGGAAGGGCGCGAGGACCTGGACGTTTGCATCGCCGAGGGACAGCGCATCCCCTGCGCGGAGAGAACGGACGGAGATGCCGAGCTGGCCGGCTTCGCTGAGTAATGCTTCGTACGATGCGACGGGCGGATTGTTGCCGACCCACAACTGCGTGGGATGGAAGTTGCGTAAAACGGCCGGCAAGCCGCCCATGTGATCGGAATGCGCATGGCTGAGGGCGACCACATCCAGGTGGCGAATGCCGCGCGCCCACAGCGCGGGCGACACAACTTCTTCGCCAATATCGAAATCCTGCGCAGCTTGACGCGGGCCGCCACCAAATCCTCCACCATCGACGAGCATTGTTTTGCCATCAGGGGTGATCAGCAGGAGCGAATCGCCCTGGCCTACGTCGATGGCTTCGACGAGGAGCGCGGCGCGGGGATGGTCGAGAGGGCGCGGAGCCACGACGGCGAATGCGGCGAGCGCAAGAGCAACCCAGGCAAGACGGCGTTGCCCGCGTGCTCCGCGAGCCAACACGATGGAAGCAGCCAGCAGTGCGCAAAATGTGGCGGATTGCCAGACGAGTGGAGCCGGAATACGGAAGTCGCCCATCGCAAAAGAGCCGAAGAGGTGCACCAGGCCCACGCCGCAATGCAAAAACGCGGCAGCGCCCATCGCGGGCACGAATGCGGTGGAAGGCCAGATGAGAAGCGTCAGCAAGGTGAGAAGCGCCGCCGGCATAAGCACCGCGAGCAGGGGCAAAATGAAGATGTTGACGGGCAGGGCAAACACGGTGATGCGATGGAAATAGAGGGCCATCGGCAGCGTCATGGACAGTTCGACAATGCAGGAAACGACGAGCAGTTCGGCGCATCGAAGAGCGAACCGAATCGATCCTGGAAAAACGCGCCAGGCAATGCGCCGCGACAGCGCGCGCTGCAGGCGCATTGCGATCATACGGAGGATGACGCGGAACTGCGCAATGGGCGGGGCCAGTTTCACGTCGAGGGCGATGGTGCGCAGATCGCGCGCGGCCAGTAGATAGGGATGGATTGTTTTCGCGAGCAGCGGAACGGCGATCCCGGCAATGGCGACGACCGCGAGCAGAGTCATCTGCAGGCTTGATTCGAAAAGGCTGCGCGGGCTTGCGACGAGGAGGCAGAGTGCGGCGAAGCCGATGACGTTCAGGGGGCTGCGCTCGCGATACACGAGCCGTCCCAGCAGATAGAGAGTGACCATCCAAAGCGAACGTTGTACGGGAGTGGCAAACCCGGTGAACACGGCGTAGGCGAAGGACAAGGCGATGGTGATGAGCGTGGCCGGGAGGTTTGGAAGACGCAAGCGGCGCGCGATCCACAAGAAACATGCGGCGACAATCGCGAGGTGAAAGCCCGAGACGACCAGCATGTGAAAGGAGCCGGTGCGTTCGAAGCCGGCACGCAGAGAGTGGGAGAGGAACGTGCGATCGCCAGTGGTCATCGCGGCCAGCATGATGGCGTCGTCTTGGCTCAGACGAAGCGCTGCAGGCAATCGTCGCATGGCCGCAGGCAGGGCCAGCAGGCGAGCGCTTGCGGCGTGCTGCAACGCCGCAATGCGGCACGAAGGAGAGCGCCCCGGCGCAAGGCCGAGACGTTCGATTCGGTCGAGGCTGACGGAAGCGCTGGAGGTGATCCCCTGGTCGAGCAAATAATCTGTGCGGCTCCAGACGCCGGGATCGCGGTACTGCTCGGGGGGAAGCAGGCGCGCCACGGCGCGAATCTGATCGCCGCAAGCGAAGGGTAGAGCGGAATTTTGCGGGCTGGCTGGCGCGGGCCATCGAACTGTCAGGCGCACGCTGCCCTCTGCAGACAGTTGTTGATCTGAGGTATCGGTGATGACTTCGATGTTGCTTACGCGAAGGTCCAAGCGCTGTGAAGGGCTTTCGCTGTTGATCTCTTCGACGTTCTCGATGGATTCGTTGCGGACAGGCGCGGCGTCGAGGATCGTTCCTTCGACAGTGCGCAAGAGCCCATCCGAGAGTGTTGCAAGCGCGGGAGCCGGCGCAGGGGCCGGCTCCATTTCCGCGCACCACGCCCCCAGAAGGCACCACAGGACAGCGAGCGGGAACCACGCGATGCGCTGCGCGCAAAACGCAGCGATGCAGCACAACAGGACAACTGGAATCAGCGCGATCAGGAGGATGCCGGGGCGCAGCCAGACGAAGTGAGACAAGGCGATGCCCGAGGCAAAGAGGCATGCAGCATGAAAGAGGGGAATGACGCTTGTCGGGAGGTTCAGGTGGGGCGCAACAGGAGTTGAGATGAATGGCCCGGACGTAGGACGTTCCACTTGCATGAGGCCCGACTGCGAGGAGGAATTCTACTCACTAGGTTATCAGGCGCGGCGCAATCGAACCAATGTTTCGAGATGAAACGTCTGCGGGAAAAGGTCGGCGAGGGTGATGGAGTCGATGGCGTAGCCGGAGCTCGTGAGGGCGCGCAGATCGCGAGCAAGCGTGGCTGGATCGCAGGAAACGTAGACGAGTGCAGACGCTGCAATCCTGGCGAGTTGCGCGGTCGTCTCTGCGCCGAGCCCGGTGCGCGGGGGGTCCACAACAATCAGATCGGGCCGGTCACCTTCTGATTGGCGGCGCAAGAAGTCGAGCGTCTCGGATTTGACGGCTTGGGCGCGCGTGCCGCTGAGGTTCTGCTCGAGAGCTTTGGTCGCGGAGGGCGCCGATTCGACGGCGATGACGCGCTCGAATTTGTCGGCCAGCTTGCGCGCGAAGAGACCCACGCCCGCGTAGAGGTCCCACGCGAGCTTGCCGCTCGATTCGCCTGTGACTCGTTCCACGAGGGCGTCGATCAGGCAGCGGTTCACCTGAAAGAAGCTGCCGTGGTCGACGCGATAGTCGAAACCGGCGGCGCGGTAGGCGAGCGAAGGCGCGCCCCACTGCGCGATCGCGCGGGCCTGCTGACCCTTTTGACCCGCGAGCAGAAACTCAATGCCCTTGAGCGCGGGAGTCCGCTCGGCGAACGATTGCGCAACCTGTTCGAAGCGGATCTTTCCGGCGTGGGGAAGGAAAACGGTTGCCAGCAGTGCGCTTTCGTCCTTGTTGCAGAAGAGAGCGATCTCAGCGGGATGAAGGTTCGGCGCAGTTTGGCGCACGACTTGAACGAACGTGAGCGCGGCGCTGACGAGGAGCGGCGCGGTGATGGGGCATTCGCGGATGGGAACGAGGGCGTGCGACCGGCGGCCGCGGTAGCCGGGATTCCCCTCGGCATCGAAGGCGAGCCGGATGCGGTTGCGATAGCTCCACGGCTCGCCGGCGAGCACTTCGATCTCTGCAGGCGCTTGTACGCCCGCGCGATCGAGTGTCTCGCGCAGAATGGCCTGCTTGAAATTGAGTTGGGTTGCAGCGCTTGTGTGCTGATAATTGCAACCGCCGCAGGTTCCGAAGTGGCGACAACCGGGAACGATTCGTTGGGGAGACGCTTCGACAAGTTCCTCGACTTCGGCGGTCGCGTAGCCGCGCTTGTCTTCGACGATGCGGATGCGCACATGTTCTGCGGGCAGGGCGAGCGGCACAAACACCGCTTTGCCTTCTGCGCGCGCGAGAAATGCGCCGCCATAGACGGGCTTTTCGATTTGAACAAGCGCGGTGGTCATTGCTGGCTCATGTAAAACAGGCTGAGCCGGGGCAGGCCGTAGTGGACCAGCAGTTGTTTGGTAACAAACTGGTGTTCGACCTGGCGCAGTTGCACGACGCCCATGCGGCTGCGATAGGGGGCAAGCTCCCGGGCCGCGTGCTCCTTGAGGCCGACGAGCAATTCTTCGGGAGCGGCGGCGGTTAGTGCGGCGAAGAGTTTTTCTTCGAGCACGGTAAGGGTGCGTTCGAGCGCTTCCAAATCGTGCGTGGCAGCGCTGGTTGCACGCGTGGTGCGGACTTCTGCGGCTAGCTCGCGCAAGCGCGCGGCGGTGGCGGTGCAGGCTTGGGGCGCAATGCCTGCCGCATCCAGAGAGGCCGCAGCGGTCTCAAGATGCGCGGCTACGCGTTCGTGCTCAAACCCTGATCCGCGCGTTTCGGCAACCGGGGGCGCGGCGCCGATGGAGGCTTCGCGCAGTTCTTCGGCTGCCTCCATTACGGCTTGCGCGCACCATGCGAGTCCGTTGATGCGGCGCGTGCGGCCGCGCTTCTGCCGCGCTTCATATTTATCAAATGCCGCGTCGATGCCGCGCAGGGCGGCTTCCAGAGGGATGCCGGCGTCGCGCCAGGTTTCGATCAGCGCCCAGTCGAGCGTAGAAAGCAGAAGCAATGCGCCGCGACGCTGCTGGAAACGATCTTCGATTTCGGTGAAGTAATTGAAGTAGTTATTTTGCAAGGCGCGCCTCAGTGAGCGCGGCTGCGGGGGCGCGTGGTCCGGTTGCGTTCGAAGAGAATGCGCAAGCCATCGAGCGTGAGCATCTCGTCAATCTCGGAGATGTAGCGCGAGTCAGCGGCCACCATGCGCGCCAGGCCGCCGGTTGCGATCACGCGCGGCTTCTGGCCCAGCTCTTCAAAAATCCGTTCGAGGATTCCATCCACGAGCCCGATGTATCCGTAGTAGAGCCCGCTTTGCAGATGCCCCACGGTATTAGTGCCGATGACTTTCGCCGGTCGCTTGATGTCGACGCGGCTCAGGCGCGCGGCGCGGGAAAAGAGCGCGTCGGCACTGAGTCCGAGGCCGGGAGCGATGGCGCCGCCGAGGTATTCGCCGCGTTCCGAGATCACTTCGAATTTGGTGGCGGTGCCGAAGTCGACCACGATGCAGGGGCCGCCGTATTTTTCAACCGCCGCGATGCAGTCGGCGAGGCGGTCGGCGCCCAGCTCGGTGGGATTGTCGACGAGCACCGGCATGCCGGTCTTGATTCCGGGCTCGACGAAGAGCGGGTCGATGTGGAAGTAGCTCTCGCACACCTGGCGCAAGGTGGATTCGACTGGCGGCACTACCGAGGAGATGATGATGTGGGTCACCTGGCTCGGAGACATGCCGTGCATCTCGAAAAGGTTGACGAAGAATACGCCGTATTCATCGACGGTCTGGGTGCGATGGGTGGTGACGCGCCAGTGCGCAGCCAGCTTTGGCGGGTCGACATCGAGCTGATAGAGCCCGAGCACCGTGTTTGTGTTGCCGACATCGAGAGCTAGAAGCATGGTGTTTAACCTAGGCTTGCGGCGCGAATGCCGCCAGTGCGCACCGCAATGAGTCCCCCGGCGGTCTTCACCAACAGGAATCCATTTTCACTGAGGCCGGCGGTGACGCCGGTGCAGGCTTGCGGTCCGTGCACCTCAACTTCGCGTCCCCGCGCCCACGTAGAAGCTTGCTCGACGCGGGAAAGAATGGTCTGCGCTGCATCTGTGTTGGCCAGATGATCCGCCTCGCGCTCCAGCGATTCTAGCAGGGCGATCAGCAGCGGCTGGCGGGTGGCGCGACGGGACAATTCGAGATCGAGAGAGGTGGGAGGCGTGGCGAGGCCGGGAGAAAAGGAGCGCTGGTGCACGTTGATGCCGATGCCCACGACGGCGAACGCCAGCGCGCCTTCCTCGGTCTTTGATTCGACGAGGATGCCGCCGGTTTTGCGTTCGCCGATCAGCAGATCGTTGGGCCAGCGAAGATCGGCCGTGAGTCCGCTGGCGGTGCGAATGGCGTCGAGCGCTGCCAGGCCCGCGACCAGAGGCAGCATCGGTACACGCGCCGAGGGCAGCGCGAGCCGCAGCAACACACTGACATAGAGGCCGTCTCCGGGCGTTGATTCCCAGGAGTGATCGCCGCGTCCCCGGCCGGCAGTTTGTTCGTCGGCGAAGAACACGGAGCCATGGGGCGCACCGTCGCGCGCCGCTGCGAGGGCGTCGGTGCTGGTTGAGCCGGTGGTGGGCGAAAAGTGCAGATGGCCGGCGAAGATCGTGTCTTTGAGCGCGGCTTCGAGAGCTGCCAGGTTATACACGGTCAAAGTCCTGCCTGAAAAATCCGTCGTTCGAGGTGGGCGAAAGGGATGGGCTCGTGGTTGCGGGTTGTGACGGAACGGAGTGTGCCGACGAGGCCAGCGCACTTTGGAGGGGAGGCACTAGCTCGGCTCCGCAGCAATGGTCATGGAGATATCGGCGGCTTTGGCCGAATGGGTCAGGGCGCCGACGCTGATGAAATCGACGCCGGTTTCGGCGTAGGCGCGGATGTTCTCAAGCACGATGCCGCCGGAGGCTTCGATGGGGATCCAGCGCTGCTCCTGGCGCACGCGGATGACCGCATCCTTCACCTGACCGGGCGTCATGTTGTCGAGGAGGATCGCCTCCGCGCCGCATGCGAGGGCCTCGTCGAGATCGCGCGTATTGCGCACTTCGATTTGCACGCGCTGGCCCTTCTGGCGCCGTTCGAGGGCATGCGTGAGAGCCGTGCGCAGGCCGCCGCCGAGAGCGATGTGATTGTTCTTGATGAGAATTCCCGAGGAGAGATCAAGGCGGTGGTTGGTGCCGCCGCCGCAGAGAACCGCGTATTTCTCAAGCGCGCGCATACCCGGAACGGTTTTGCGGGTGTCGAGAACGCGGGCCTGTGTGCCCTGGATGGCGTCGACATATTTCCGCGTGAGCGTGGCGATGCCGCTGAGATGCTGCATGAGGTTGAGGATGACGCGTTCGCAACTGAGCAGGACGCGCGCGTTGTGCCGGATGACGGCCAGCACCTGGCCTCCATGGACACGTACGCCGTCGAAAATTTCGGGGTGGCTGACAACTTCGAAGCGCGTGTGGGCCTGGGGGCGCTGGTCGAGGCGGGCGAAGATTTCGAGCAGACGCGGCACAGCGCCGAGGCCGGCGACCACCATTTCCTGCCGGGCAAGAATGGAGGCAGAGGCGCGCAGGTCGGGGTCGATGGTGACGTTGGTGGTGGCGTCGCTGGCTGCCTTGTCTTCCACCAGGGCTTGTTCCAGCAAGGCATCAATGCGGCTGCTCTTCCAATCCATTTATTTCTTCTTTCAAAGGATCAAGACTGCTTTTTCCGACGTGCAAGACTGCTCTTTTTCCAGATGATCAGGAACGGGCCTGCGATTTTTTTTGTAGAAGAAAGTTATAAATAACTTTCTTGACGCTGTCATCCGCTTCGCCGGCGATGGAGTGAAAGAAAGTACCGTTACCGCGGTAGATTTCGAGGGAGTATTTGGGATCGAGGTCCAGGAGCTTGTCCACGATGTTTACCCAGAAGCGGGATTTTCCATGGCGGTGCTGATCGATGAAGCGGATATCGCCCAGATCGCTGAACCAGAGGAAAGCGACGATGTTGAGGGCATTGCGCACAAAGACACGGTAGCTGGTGAGGAAGATGTATTGGGAAAATTGGGGGGGCTGCGACCGGTAGGGGGAGAGGTCGACGAAGGCCAGGGGCCGCTCGGTGGCTTCCATGTGACATTCGAGAACGATCGAACTCGCGTTGGGAGGAAAGTGGGGGGCGACGAAGCAATTGGGAGCGCCGCCGAAGAAGAGAGGCGGATCTTCTTCGGGGATGGGGGTGCCGGCGTAGGCGGATTCTGCGGGCGGTGGTGGGGCCGCTTCGGCGGTGGGCTCTTCGGGCTCGCCCTCAACGAATAATTTGAGCGGGTTTTCGCAATGCTCCCAGAGCTCGCGGTAGGCGACCTGGATCAGCTTGAAGTGTTCTTCGGCTTCAATGCGCTTGGTGGGGTTGTTTTCGAAGCGGTCGGGATGCCAGAGTTTGGCTTCGGCGCGGAAGGCTTTGTGAATCGCGGTTTTCGAAGGAGGGCGGGCGCCCAGGCCGAGGGTTTTGGCGTGCTGAAGACAGATCGTGCAGGCACAGGGCATTCGGTCCTCAGCCGCTCAGGCCGTCGAGATCGCGGCGCAACTTGTCGCGCAATTTTCGCGCTTCGTCCAGCTGTTTGTTGAGTCCTTCCACGATGTGTGCCGGAGCCTTGGCCGTGAATCCGGGGTTGTTCAGCTGGCGCTCGGCGTTGGCAATGATCTTGTCCTGCTTCGCAATTTCCTTCGTGAATTTCTCTCGCTCGGCGTCGACGTCGATGGTGCGCTCGTAGACCACCGCAACATCGAAATCCGGCGTGGAGTGCTTTGCTAACCCGGCAGTAATTTGGTCGACAAATCGCACTTCGCTGACTCTCGCCAATCGCTGAATCGTAGACGCTTCCTCGAGGAGGACCGCTTGCAAGGCTTTGCCGACGCGCACCTCGATCGGTGTGAATGCTTTCTCCTCGACCCCAATCTCCTTTCGCAGGCCGCGAATCTCAACGATGAGGCTTTGCAGGGTTTCCATATTGAGCTGTGGAGGTGTCTTGACGATTGGCTCTACTGCCGCTGGATAACGCGTGAGCGCGATGGACTTGGCCGGCGGATTGCCGTCGTAGATCGCGTGCCAGATTTCCTCGGTGATGAAGGGCATGAAGGGCGAGAGCAGGCGCAATGCAGATTCGAAGACCTGGACCAGCGTGGTTAGTGCGGCTTTCGTTTTTGCCTTGTCGGCCGACTCCGCAAAATCGAGGCGCAGCTTGACGATTTCGAGATACCAGTCGCAGAAGCTGCCCCAGAAGAACTGGTAGATGATGTTGGCGGCATCGTCGTAGCGATAGTTCTCGAGCGCCTGGTTGACCTTTGCGGCGGTCTCATGCAATTCGGCTACGATCCAACGGGCTTCGAGGGGTGCATCGGCCGCGACGGCTGGCATCGAGCCGAGCGTTGCGCGATCGACGGCGATGCCGATTTCCGCGGCACGGTCGACGTTCATGAAGATGAAGCGCGCGGCGTTCCAGATCTTGTTGGCGAAGGCGCGATAGCCCTCGGTGCGGGCGACGTTGAAGGCAATATCGGTGCCGGGGGAAGCCATCGACGCCAGCGTGAAGCGGACCGCGTCGGTTCCATACTGCTTGACGATTTCGATGGGATCGATGACGTTGCCCTTGGTCTTCGACATCTTTTCGCGATTGGCATCGCGCACCAGGGCGTGAATGTAGACCTCGCGGAAGGGAACCGAATCGGCGAGCGAACGCGGGCTCCCGTCGGGCATGGGTACATCGCCCGCGAACCAGGAGCCGAGCATGATCATGCGCGCGACCCAGAAGAAGAGGATGTCGAAGCCGGTGACGAGGACGCTGGTGGGATAGAAGGCGTCGAAGTCTGAACGGTTCTCCGTCGAAATGTTGGGCCAGCCGAAGACGGAGACGGGAAGCAGACCGGACGAGAACCACGTGTCGAGCACGTCGGTTTCCTGGGTGATGGTGTCTTTGCCGCAGTGGGCGCACGCAGTCGGATCGGTTGCCGCGCCGGGTTTGGGCACCGTGATCTGGTGACAACTGGAGCAGTGCCACGCGGGAATGCGGTGACCCCACCACAGCTGGCGGGAGATGCACCAGTCGTGGATGTTGTCCATCCAGTTGAGATAAGTCTTCTGATACATCTCGGGCGTGAACCGGATGTGGCCTTCTTTGACGGCGGTAATCGCCTTGTCGGCAAGCGGCTGAATCTTGACGAACCATTGCAGTGAGAGCCGCGGCTCGACCACGGTTTTGCAACGATCGCAGTGACCGACGTTGTGGGTGTGATCCTTGATGCCCGCGAGCAGCCCCTGTTCTTCAAGGGCGGCGACGATTTTCTTGCGCGCGACGTAGCGATCGAGGCCGGCGTAGGGACCGCCTTCGGCGTTGATGTGCGCGGTTTCGTCCATGATGTTGATGGATGGCAGATGGTGGCGCTGGCCCAAGGCAAAGTCGTTGGGGTCGTGGGCGGGTGTGACTTTCACTGCGCCGGTGCCAAATTCGCGGCTGACCCATTCGTCCAGAATGATTGGAATCTCGCGATTCATCAGCGGCAGGCGCAGCTTCTTGCCATGGAGGTGCGTGTAGCGCTCGTCTTCAGGATGGATGGCTACGGCGACGTCGCCGAGCATGGTCTCGGGCCGGGTGGTGGCGACGGTGAGATACTCGCCGGTTTCGCGGCCTGCGTCGTCATGCACCGGGTAGCGGATCTCCCACAGGTGTCCCTTGTGCTCGTCGTAGATGACTTCGACATCGCTGATCGCGGTCTCGCAGCGTGGACACCAGTTGACGATGTAGGCGCCGCGATAGACGAGGTCCTGTGCATAGAGCCGGGCGAAGGCTTGGCGGACGGCGATGGAGAGCCGCTCGTCCATGGTGAAGTATTCGCGCTGCCAATCGACGGAGGCGCCGAGGCGCTTCATCTGGTCGAGGATGGCGCCGCCGTAGTGGCGCTTCCACTCCCACACGCGCTCGACGAATTTTTCTCTGCCCAGTGCCTGGCGGGTTGTGCCTTCGGCGGTCAATTGGCGCTCGACCATCATCTGGGTGGCGATGCCGGCGTGATCGGTGCCCGGAAGCCAGAGCGCGCGATCGCCGCTCATGCGCCGCCAGCGGGTGAGGATATCCATCTCCGTCTGGTTGAGCATGTGGCCCATGTGCAGGCGGCCGGTGACGTTGGGCGGCGGCAGCAGGATGACGAAGGGGGACTCGCCGTACAGGCGTTTGTCCACGGGAGCCGAGGCGGGGATTGGTTGCGCGAAGAGATTTTCGCGGACCCAGTATTCGGCCCAGTGATCTTCAATGGCGGTGGGGTCGTAGGCTTTGGGCAGTTCGTGAGGCATGGGGGTCGGTTGCGTGCCCCCAATGGATTTGCAGACATCCCCTCTCATGGAGAGGGTCTCGAGCGAGGGGACTACCCCTCACCTTAGCACAGGCGGGTCGGGCTCTTCATGACTGGGAGGAACCCAATGGAGGCATCTCATTCCCAGGCATTTCGGGATTGGAGGGGGCGAGCGGGCGGTACAAGACAAAGGCCGCACCGAAAGCGGCGCGGCCTTTGGCGTTGGATCGGAAAACGTTTAGAACGGGTTCAGCTTGGCAAGGCCCTTCTTCTTTTTCTTCTTGCTCGAAGACTCGTCGTTCAGATCGGCCTTGGGAGCCTTTTTCTTCTTGCCATCGGCGGCAGCGGGTGCAGTGGGCGCAGCACCGGGCTTGATGTCGTTCACCTGGTCCGGAGCAGCGGCGGGGGCCTCTGCAGCCGGCAACACTGAATTGACCGGGCCGACGGGTTTGACCACGGCGTTCGGATCTGCAGCAGCGGCTTCGCCGGCAGGTGCATTCACGACCTGCACGCCGACACCCGTTCCACCTTGCGGCGCGGACATTTGCGGTGCGGTGGAAGGCTGATCGCTGCGCGGAGGCTCATTGGGTCCGGTGGGGCTCAGCGGCGCAACAGGCGCAGTCGGCTTGCCCGCGTTCACCGCGGTATTGAACATGGTAATGTTTTCTTTCGTGACGTCGGGCGCGATGGTGCGCTTGGGGTCATCGAGGCTCGGATCGCCGACGTGCACTGCTTCGACCACCGAAGGACCGTGGCGGATAATGTCGAAAGTCTTGTCGGTAAAGCGCAAGGGCTGCCGGCTGCGTTCTTCCGCATCGTTCTCGGCCACGGCGGCCGCGGTTGGCTCAGGAACCGGCCGATTCATGGCGACGAGCCGGTCGCGCGCGTCCTCCACATGGGGTGCCATGGGATAACGGGTGATCACCTTGCTGTAGGCAGCCGCGGCGCGATCCAAGTACATGGCGCGCAGCCGTTCCCGAACGGCTCCGGGCAAGCCGGGCGCGAGCTGGATGCGATGGGCTTGGCCGGCATAGGCGTCGCCAATTCCCAACAGGGCCTGGTCGCTCTTGGAATAGAGCGGATAGGTATCGACGACGGTATCGAGGCGGGCGATGGCGGCGGAATAATTCTCGCGGCTGTCGTAGTAAAGGCCGATCTGGGTTTCGCGCTCGGCGAGCACTTCCTGCACATCGCGCAGTTTCTGCTTGGCGCGCGGAATCAGGGCCGAGTCAGGGAACTGGTTGATCATGTTCCGGTATTCTTCTTCGGCGCGCTGGGCGTTGGTGAAGTCGCGGTCGGGCTTCTCCATCTGCTGGTAGTAGATGTCGCCGACCTTCATCTGCGCTTCGGCGGCTTCCGGGGCATTGGGGAAGAAGGTGATGAAGTCCTTGTACTCAGCCTCGGCCTGGGTCAGAGCCGCGGCACCGCCCTCTTTGAACCATGTGTCGCCGACGGCCAGCTTGGCGCGCATCCGGTATTCGGAGTCGGGATAGGTATTGAGGAGGGTCTGCAGGGTCAGCCGCGAGACGTCGTAGCGGCCTTTTTTCATCGACAGCATGGCTTTGTCGAACAGAACCTTGTCAGGCTGCTTGGACTTTACGCCGGAAAGAGGGTTGGCGCTCAGATCCTCGTTTTTCTTGTGCTTGGGCGGTTTGGGTTTGGTGCTGGCCTGGGCCAGAACGGACGTGAGGACCAATGACGCCAATGCAGCTGTCGCAATCTTCTGGGAAAAACGGTTCATACCACCTCAAATAAGCCGCAGCCGCATTCAGGCTGCATGCCTTGTCCACTCTTCGATCCGGGGAAAACTTATTCACCTGCCGCCGCGCGGGCCGCTGCCAGCAGAGCGCGCGCATCCCGTTCGGGCTCGCCCGCGCCGAAAACTGCATTGCCCGCCACCAACAGATCCGCACCAGCTTGGACGACCCGGGCCACAGTGTCGTGAGCCACTCCGCCGTCCACTTCGATTTTAAACGCCAAGCCCAGTTCCTGGCGCAACTCCACCAGGCGTCGAATCTTATCCAGGGCAAAGGGGATGAATTCCTGGCCGCCGAATCCTGGATTGACGCTCATGATCAGGACGTGGTGGACCATGGGCAGGATGTCTTTGATGAAATTGACGCGCGTGGCCGGGTTGAGGACAACGCCGGGTTTCATCCCATGATCGGCAATGTGCATGAGCGAACGGTGCAGATGACGGCACGCTTCGTAGTGGACGCTCACCCAGTCGGCCCCCGCGTCGGCAAAGGCCGGAATGAATTCGTCGGGATTCTCGATCATCAGGTGGCAGTCGAGCGGCAGCTTCGTGACCTTGCGCAGGCTCTTGACCACGGGCGGGCCCAGGGTGATGTTGGGGACAAAGTGCCCGTCCATGACGTCGACGTGGATGGTGGTACCGCCGCCGCGCTCAGCAGCCGCGACCTGGTCTGCAAGTCGTGCAAAATCAGCCGACAAGATGGATGGAAGTAGTTCGACCATGGTGCTGAGCGGAGCATTCCCGCGAGGCCAGTGTATCAGCCCGCAGTTTTCGCGAGATGTGGCCGGTGGAGTTCGGTCGCTCAAGTAAACATGTGGAGGGACGATTGCGGGTCGCGCTGCTTGGGCGGGTTTTCGAGTTTTTGGAGGAGAATGCGGGCGTGCGGCTTCATTCGTGTCCACTTGCGGCAAACGCCGCTGCTGCGACGCGCCCGGCGCCGCGCAGAAGCGCTTTTACAGGCCAATGGCCTTCGCTGTCGGGAAAGAAGATTTCGCCGGGGCGACGGGCCTCGGGGCGGTAGTACCAGCGCTTCAGCAGAGCGAGGTGTGCCTGCCGCACAACAGAGCTGGGCGGCCCGACAGGCTGTGTCAGCGCCGAGAGAACGGCGTCCATGCGCGCTTCAAGCATCCCGCGCGCTGTCTTCACGGGAGCTTCGCGGATTGGATCGGTGTTGGGGGTTTCGTTGGCGACGAGAGGCGTTTCGGGAATTGGTTCGAGCGCCATAGGCTGGGCGAAGAGGGAACTCGAGCCGGATCGTTCGTTCTGAATGCGCATGCCCAGCGTGGAGAAACCGACGGGGCCGCGGAATCTGCCCTGATCGTAGAGAAAGACGGCCACTTCGTCGGTGGTTGAGGACTCCTGGAGCAGAACTGCGCGCAATTTGCTCATGGGCTGGACGAGCTCCGGTGCCAGCGCGCGCACCGCTTCGACGCGCTGCACCTGGGCGTGAATCGAGGCGGCGGTTTCGAACTCGAGATTTGCCGAAGCTGCTTCGCGTTGGGCTTCGAGCGTGACCAGCTTGCTTTCGCCGCGCGTGGCCAGAAAGTTTTCGACCGCCGTTGCTTCTTCGGCGTAGCGCTCGTTGGTGCAGCCCTTGTAGCAAGGGGCGAGGCACATTTTCATTTCTGAGTAGACGCAGCCTGGGTGGCTCGGATTGGGATCGAGATCGTCGGTGCAGCGGCGGAGCAGGAAAAGCTTCAGAGCTTCCTCGGCAAAACGCTCTGCGGCCGCGCGCGAGGCGAACGGTCCATAGGCCCAGTCGGCTTCCCGCTGGCTGGGTTTGTTTGTCACGACGATGCGCGGATATGGATTGCCGCCGAGATAACGGATAAAGGCGGGCGCGCGGAGGTGCATGCGCTCTAGAGATTTCGGACCGTAGATATCTTCGAGAAGGGAAAACTGCGTCAGCAGCGATTCGAACTCAGAGCCGGTGAGGCGGTATTCGATGCGGCGCACGCGGCCTGCGAGTTGGAGGCGGCGGGGATGTTTGGGCGAAGGCTGCAGCAGTCGCTCGAGGCGTCCACGCAGGTTGGGGGTGCGGCCGATGTAGGGTTCGGCGTGGGCCTCCGCGGCATAGAGAGCAAAGACGGCTTGCCGTTGCGGCAACTCGGCCAGCGTGGCCTTGGCGTTGGCCGGATCGAAAGGGATCGATTGCATCGTGCTCGCCGCGGGCGATTCCACGTTACGCTCCAGCGATGGTCATGCCGTCGATGCGGAGAGTCGGGGCAGCCACCGAACTGCGAAACACAAGATCGTTGCCGATGGCGGTGATGTTGCGCAGCATCTGGCCGAGGTGGCCGGCAATGGTGATTTCTTCGACAGCGTGGGTGAGTTGGCCGTTCTCGATCCAGAGGCCGGTGGCGCCGCGCGAGTAGTCGCCGGTCACAATGTTAGTGCCGAACCCCATCAGGCTGGTGACGTAAAGGCCTGCCGGAACATCGGCGATGATTTGATCGGGCGAAAGTGTTCCGGGCTCGAGGTAGAGGTTGCCGCAGCCGATGCCGGGTGTTCCTGCCAATCCGCGCGAGGCGTTGTGCGTGGACTTCATGCCCAGCTTGCGCGCGGCATAGGTGTTGAGCAGGTAATTGCGCAGGGTGCCATTTTCCACGATCACGGTTCGGCGCGAAGGGAGGCCTTCGCCGTCAAAAGGCGATGTGCCGAATCCGCCGGCACCGGTGGGGAGGGCCATGACGTTGTCGTCGATGATGGTCAGGCTGGAATCGGCAATCTGCTCGCCTAGTTTGCCGGCGAGGAACGAAGCGTGGCGCCAGATGGCATCGCCGGAAGCGGCGTCAAATACGGAGCCGATCAGGGAGCGCGCAACTTCGGGAGCAAACACGATGGGGACCTGCTGGGTTGCGACGCGCCGAGCGCCGAGACGCCGCACCGTGCGTCGTGCCGCTTCTGTTCCTACGGCTTCAGGAGATTCGAGGAGCGCGAAGCTTCGGGCGCCGCTCCACCAGCCATCGCGCTGCATCGTGCCGTTGGTGTCCATGGCCAGGGGCGCGGCGGAAACGCCGGCATAGCTGGTGCGATAGCTGCCCATAAAACCGCGCGAGTTGGCCAGCACTTTGCGGCCGGTTGCGGCATCGAAGCTGCCGCCGTCGGAGTTGGTGATGCGCGGATCGGCCGCCAGCGCCGCAGCCTCGCAACGACGCGCCCACTCGATGCGCTCGGGACCGGAGAGCGAGTAGACGTCGTCAAAAAAAAGGTGCTGATCTTCCTGGATTGCGCCGAATTCACCCGGCTCGGGAAGCCCGTTCAACGGATCTTCTTCGGTCACTTTCACGAGCGCCATCGCGCCTTGGACCAGCTGGCGAATTCCATCGGGGGTGAGGTCGCTGGTGCTGGCGGAGGCCGATCGTTTGCCGTCAAAAACGCGCAATCCCAGAGCGCGCGAGCCTGATTCCTTCAGGGTTTCCACCTGGCTCATGCGGACGTTGACGCTGAACTCGTCGCCTTCGCGGGCAACGGCTTCGGCATCGCTGGCACCGGCCTTGCGGGCCTGCGCGACCACATCGGCAGCAAGGGTTTCGAGGTCCACTTCGGTTAGTTCGACGGGAGGAGCAGATTCGGGCATGTCTTGAAACTATCAAAGTCCACGATTATGAACAGAGATACCTGTTTGGCCTGCTTTATATATCCAATCGGATATAATGGTGCAGTTGCGAGGGCGCAAATGAACAAGCTCAAATACGAAAAGTTCAAAAGCGTTTGGGATGCAATCGCGAAGACACCGGAAGAGGCGGCGAACGTTACCTTGCGTTCGGAGCTCATGGATGAGATCGAAGAGATCATCAGGAAGAACGGCTGGACTCAAAAGGAAGCGGCGAAGCGCTGCGGAGTGACACAACCGCGCATCAACGATCTGCTGCGCGGGCGAATTTCTCGGTTTTCGATTGATGCACTGGTGAATATCGCAGCGGCGCTGGGACGCAAGGTGAGGGTGTCCCTTGACGATGCGGCTTGACCCGATTCACCGGTTGATCGCATCGAGGATGTTTCGCGGGCAATTTCATCCAATTCGAAAACTGCGACTTATCTTCCGGTGCCGCCGACGGTCATGCGGTCGAGCTTGATGGTGGGCATGCCGACGCCGACGGGTACGCTCTGGCCGTCTTTGCCGCAGGTGCCGATGCCTTCGTCGAGCTTCAAGTCATTGCCCACCATCGAGACATATTTCAGCGCTTCGGGTCCGTTGCCGATCAGCGTCGCATCGCGGACCGGGGCGGTGATCTTGCCGTCTTCGATCAGGTAGGCTTCGGAAGCGGAAAAGACGAACTTGCCGTTGGTGATGTCGACCTGGCCGCCGCCGAAGTTCACGGCGTAGAGGCCTTTCTTGACCGAGCGCAGAATATCTTCCGGATCGTCGTCGCCGGCGAGCATGTAGGTGTTCGTCATGCGCGGCATGGGAATGCACTGATAGCTCTCGCGACGTCCCGAGCCGGTGTTGGCAGCGCCGGTGAGACGCGCGGAAAGCTTGTCGGTCAGGTAACCCTTCAACACGCCGCCCTCGATCAGGACGGTCTCCTGGGTGGCCGAGCCTTCATCGTCGACGTTGAGTGAGCCGCGCCGTCCGGTCATGGTGCCGTTATCGACCACGGTGACTTTCGAACTGGCGACCGACTGGCCGATCAGGCCGGTAAACGCGGAAGTCTTTTTGCGGTTGAAGTCGGCTTCGAGTCCGTGGCCCACGGCCTCGTGGAGCAGGATGCCGGGCCAGCCCGGTCCGAGCACGACCTGCATGTCGCCTGCGGGAGCCGGGACGGCACCCAGTTGCAGGATGGCTCCGCGTGCGGCTTCGCGGGCGAGATGTTCCGGGCTCTTGGTGGCGACGAACTGATCGAGACCGGCACGTCCGCCGGCGCCGGCAGAGCCTTTCGTGGCCAGCGCGCCGTCCTTGGCAATGACGAAGACGTTGAGACGGCACAGAGGCTGCGTGTCGCTGGCGAAAGCGCCGTCGGAAGCCGCGACGAGAATCCGCCGCAACTCCTCGCTGTAGCCGGCGCGCACCTGCACGACGCGCGGATCGTACGCCCGTGCGGCGCGATCGGCGCGCAGGATCAACTCGAGGCGCGCGGCGAGGTCGAGGTCGAATCCGCCTAATGGCACGGGATAGAGGTCAGCGCCCTGGGTTTCAGTAAATCCCTGCACCGGCTGTTTGGCGGGACCGGAGGCAATGAGCGCGGCGGTGCGTGCGGCGTGCAGGAGTCTTTCGGGGCTGAGGTTGTCGGTGTAGGCGTAGCCGGTTCGCTCGCCGGAAAGGACGCGGACGCCACAGCCGGCGCTGGCCCCCTGGCTGGCGGATTTTACGATCTGCTCATCCACGCCGAGAGAGGTGGATGTGACAGATTCGAAATAGAGATCGGCGTAGTCGCCTCCGGCAGAGAGGGCTTCGCCCAGGCAGCGTTCCAGGAGGCGCTCGGTGATCCCAAATTTCTCAAAAAAGTAACGTCGATGGCTGGTGACGGGGGAAGGAAGCGGATTTGTCATCGTAGCTATAGTTTACGCCGGACCGGGCTTTCATGGTGGCGCGGGGAGGCAAGTTGGTTTGGCTGAGCTTATGGCCCAAACCAGATGATGGGTACGGTCTGAACGTGCTAAGTTTGTGCCATGAAAAAGTTTCTCGCTGGTCTTCTGTTGGCTTTGGTGTTCGCCAGTCCCGCATTCGCCTCCGGGCGTCACCACCACCATCATCACCACCACCATCATCACGCCGCCTAAAGCGGTTCTGAGCCGATAGCCTGGCGTCGCTGAGCGAGACGTGTGCGCGCCGCCGAGCACGGGTCTTGAGCAACACGCGATTTCGGCGATGGGACGACACGTTACTCTTTTCAGCTCAGCGCGATTGAACTGCTTCCAGTCGGGCGAAGGTCGTGCTACATTCGGGCCATGAAGAAGTTCGTTCTCACCGCGTTTCTCTTGGTGCCGTTCGCCGCTCCGGCCTTTGCCGAGCACCCCAAGGTCACGCATCCGAAGGCCGTCCACCCAACCAATCTCCACGCGACAAATCCTTATTTAAAGCACCCCAAATACAAGGCCAAAAAGCCAAGTCACAAGAAGCTCTAGATTCTCTGTTTCCAGTGTGACGGTCACCGCTGCGGGCAGAGGCGTCGAGGCTTGAAGATGGCCGCATCATTAAACTCTCTGCATGACCAACCTGGACGAACTTCGCTATCCCATCGGCCGCTTTAGCGCGCCTCCCGCCTCGACAATCGCAAGCCGCTCCACCCAGATCGAGACACTGCGCGCGTTGCCCGACCGCCTTCGCGCGGCGGTGAAGGACCTGAACGATACGCAGCTGGATACTCCGTATCGCGAGGGTGGCTGGACGGTGCGCCAGCTTGTGCACCATATCGCCGACAGCCATGCGAACTCCTATGTGCGTTTCAAGCTCGCACTGACGGAGGATTGGCCCACCATCAAGCCTTACGATGAGGCGGCATGGGCCGAACTCCCCGACAGCCGCACGTCGCCGATTGAGCCGTCGCTTCTGCTGATCCAGAGTTTGCATGAGCGCTGGGTCGCGACCCTTGAGGCCATGCGCGAAGACGACTTTCGCAAGGGCTTCACGCATCCCGAGCGGGGACGGCAGGAATTGTCGACGACGCTGGGGCTCTACGACTGGCATGCGCGTCATCACCTGGCGCACATCACAAGCCTGCGCGCACGCCAGGGCTGGTAGGAGAAGGATGGGCCGGGCAAGCACGGCTGCGTCTCCCTATCAGTTAGCGAGAGAAGTCGAAGACTACCTGGCAAAGCATCCCGCAGCCGCGCTGCTCGAGGATGGCCGGGTGCTGTTTGACATGCGCGTGGCGCGCTATTCGGTCAACGAATCTCATGGGCGCTGCCTGCTCCAGCTTTGGAGCGAGGAGCGGAACTTGATACGCACCGTGACCGAGGTGCAGCAGAGGGCACAAAGTATTCGCCTGCTCACGCGCCGCATGGGAGCAGCGAAGCCGCAGGCTCTGGAGCTGGTGCCGACCGGCGACCGACGCACGCCGACCACGCGCGATGCGGCGCGGCGCAGTTATCAGCGGCTGCTGGAGCGCGTGCTGACGCGCGCCTTCCTCGGCGCTAAGGTGGATGGCTTTCGCTCAGCGATGGACCTTGAGCACAGCTTCGGGCCGGCGTATATCCGCGGACGCTTGTTGCGGGGAACGGCGGCGGAGGCAGTGATTGGCGTCAGCGCCGCCGAGTCCTCCGCGATTGTGGATGGAGTGCTGACGCTTGGGGTGCTGTGGCTGGATTATTGCCGGAAGCATGCCGAAAGCCGGCGCCATTTCGGCGGACTGAAAGTGATTGTGCCGGTCGGCGCCTGGCGCACTACGGCCGAACGCATGGCTTGGCTCAATGCTGCGTCCGCCGAGTTTCAATTGTTCACTCTCGATGAACGCACGGAGGAACTCCTACAGGTTGACTTCCGGGACATTGGAAATCTGGATGCGCGGCTGGTTCACGCTTTCTCATCGGATGCAGCGGTGGAGCGCTGCCAGGCGGGAATCGATCGCTTATTGAGCCTGGTTCCGGAGTGCGCGGTGCATGGCATCGAGATGCGACCGCGATCGCCGAGCGAAGTGGGATTGCTGCTGCATGGTTTGGAATTCGCGCGCGTCCGGCATGCGGCGGCTTCCGACTCTTTTGCGCGGACGAACGAAATCACTTTTGGCGCAGGAGCGAATGAAACGCCGCTGACGGAGGACAATGAATCGCTCTGCCGGAGCCTGCTGGCGCGTTTGTTCACGAGCCGTTGTGCCGACGGGCTTCAGAACGATGCGCTGTTTCGGCTGCAGCCGGAGCGATGGCTCGAGGCGCGCTTGCGCGAGAATCTGGAAGAGCTTCTGCCCCGTCTGCGCGGCGATCTGCTGCATACGCAGGTACCCGCGCTCTCGACCGGCGATCGAGGGATGCTCGATCTGCTGACGCTGGATCGCGAGGGCCGGCTGGCGGTGATTGAGCTCAAGGCGGACGAGGATCTGCATTTGCCCTTGCAGGCTCTCGACTACTGGATTCGCGTGCGTGCGCTGAATGCTGATCGACAGTCGGTTGCCGGGGGCGCCCATCCACTGTCCGCGTTCGAGCGCCAGGGCTACTTTGCCGGCGTGGAGGTGTCGCCGCGCGCGCCGCGGCTTCTGCTGGCGGCACCGGCTCTGCGCATTCATCCCGCCAACGAGACGGTGCTGCGTTTTTTGTCGCCGCAGGTGGAGTGGGAACTGATCGCACTCACGGAGCGCTGGCGCCACGAATTGAAAGTCGTCTTTCGCAAGCGCAGCAGCGACGCACGGAGCTAGCGCGTCGCCTGTATTGAACGAGGTTCGATTATTTTGCCGGCGTGACGACGATTTTGCGAAACGCCACATGCCCCTTTTCGCTGCCCTGCAAATAGATCGGTCCGGGCAGGGACTCGTGGCTGTCGAGAGCGCCGCCGGTGATGCCTGGGATCTCCTTGTTGTTGATGATGACCTGGCCATTCTGCACGATCGTGACGTGCCGGCCGATCAGCGTAATGTCGAACGTCTGCCAGGTGTCGGGGCTTCGCGGCAGCTCCGGTTCGGGTTTGAGGAAGCCATAAACGCCGCCGGTGTGGTGGCTTGGCGGCTCTGCTTCGGACTCGGTTTCAATCTGCACTTCGTAGCGCCCGCGCAGGTAAACGCCGCTGTTGGCATTCTTCCCGCAGTTGAACTCGACATGCAGTTTGAAGTCCTGGAATTTCAGGTCGCTGATGAGTTCTGGTCCGTTCCCGGGGCTGATTAGCTTTCCATCCTGCACGGTCCATTGCGGTGGGCCTGACTGTGACATCTTCCAGCCGGTCAGATCCTTTCCATTGAACAGGTCGACTGGCTGACCCCATCCCGCGACGGATTTTTTTGACAAGGAAGACGCGCGGACGCCGGACCATGTCCACGGCGTGCCATCCTGGCCGGTGGTTGTTCCCGCGAGGGCATCGCCTTGCAGCGTGCCCTCAAAGGCCATGTCGTCCTTGCGGTCTTCTTCCTCTTTGGGAGAGACGAAGGTGATGTGCGTGCCCTTGATCTCAATTTTTGGAAGGGGGCGGGCATTGCCCCAGCGGCTGGTGAAAAGGGCGCTGAGCTGGCCGTCTTTCTCCTGAATTTCGATCCACGATGGGTACTCATGATCGGGAGCTTTCAGGGTCAGATCCCATCGGCCGAGAAAGGGCTTGACCGAGGGCGCCTGCGCGGCCGATGGGGATTGCCCGGAGGTCTGTGCGGGAGAAACAGAGATCGAGACATTGAGGAGAAGTGCGATTGCGGCAGAAAAAACTACCTTGCGGATTTTCACGAAAATCGGGCTCCTTTGCCCTTATGCCAACTGCTTGATCGTTGCCGATGCGGCGTCCCAATAGACCGGGCTCTTGCGAAAGTAGGATTCATTGGCGAGGTGGCATGCCAGCGCCGCGTGATGACCGAAGACAACATCCTGCACGACGGGTTTGCGTGAGCGCACGGCCTCAAAAAACTTCCACAGGTGAGGACGCAGATCGTCGTAATCGTTGCCGTTCCAGGTCATCGACTCGGGTGCGGGTTCCTGGCCCGGCTCAGGATCGTGCGCGTCATGCCACTGCTTTGCATAGGCGTCGCGCATCTTCGCGGGGAAAGAGGAGGTGTAGTAGCTCGGCGAAAGATCGACGCCGGCTTGCGGTGTGAACGCCACGCTGAATTCGCGCAGCTCGATCATTCCTTTGGAGCCCTGGAAGCGCGTGACTTCGGCCGACTCGCAGCCCAGAGAGAGCCGCATATACACCGGGACGTTTTCATATTCGAAGAGAACCGGATGCACGTCGGGCATATTGCGGCCATCTTTCCAGCGGTAGATGCCGCCGAAGGCCGACGCGCGCCTGGGCACTTCGTTGATGCCGAGGACAAACTGCATGCCGCTGATCAGGTGGACGAGGAGGTCGCCTGCCACGCCGGTTCCGTATTCCTTCCAGCAGCGCCAGCGTGCGAAGGTCAAAGGGTCGAAAGGCTTCTTCGGCACAGTGCCTTGCCAGGTGTCCCAATCGAGAGTCTCAGGCGAGAGGTCCGGGGGCGGCGGATACTCCCAAGCACCGGTGGGGTCGTTGCGCCCTAACGTTGCTTCGATCAGATTGAGGTCGCCGATGGCGCCGCTGGCGATGAGTTCCCTGGCCTTGGCACAAAGGACCGAGCTGGTGCGCTGCGCGCCGATCTGCACAATGCGATCGGTCTTTTGTGCGGCGGCCACCATGGCCAGGCCGTCTGCCGGGTTGTGCGACATGGGCTTCTCGCAATAGACATCCTTGCCGGCGGCGAGTGCGTCCACGACGACCTGCTTATGCCAGTGATCGGGAACCGCGACGACGATGGCGTCGATATCTTTGGCGTCGAGCAGTTCCTGATAGCGCCGCGTGGTGCGAATCGGTTTGCCTACGATCTCGCGGGCGAGCAGATGGCGACCATCGTAGAGGTCCGCGGCGGCAACGCACTCCACGCCGCGCAGCTGGATGGCAGTCGAGAGAAGACCACTGCCTTCCATGCCGACGCCGACAATGCCGAAGCGGACGCGGTCGCTGGCCGCTGCGGGCTCGGACGCTGCGAACGCGGCGTCGGAGTCGAGAAACATCGACGCAGGCACCAGGGACGCCCCAGCGGCGCCGGCGGTTGTCTGTAGAAAGGTGCGGCGAGAAAGCGGGGGGATTGCCATGAAGGGGCTTCCATTTCCGGAGACGTGCGCGGTCCCCATTGTTTTATCGAGCAATTAAGGTGCTGTTTCGAAAGCACATTCCTTCTAGCGCTGCGCCCTGCACCTGTCAACCCAATCGTTCTTGTAGGAGCAGGGGAGCATGCCGCAACACTCGATGCTGGGGCTGGGGTTTTGGGCCAATTTGACGAACCGCAAGGAAGATCTCCTATGGGCGTGATATAAATCACATCGTTCTCCCTTCGAGGATCAGAGAATCAGTCGTCCGAGAAGCATTGCTCAGGGTGCTCGGTCGAATGTCTGCGGCGCGGAGGCCGATCTCCCCCGAGAAGGGAATTGTTCATATGTTGAGTAGAGACATCCTTCTTCTTCCTTCCAGCGATATTCTTCGTCCCGCACAGCAAATGCCGCGGGAATTCGCCCCGGTGCAGGAAAGCTCCCTCATTGATCTTGCGGATGCGGATGCCGTGAGCCAGGAGATGTGGGACACCGTTCCGCAGGCTCTTGGGTGCATGCGGGCGGTTCGGTTTGCACTGGGAATTGAAGCTGCAGCGGCGCTGGCGATCTATGGCCTCTGGCATTTCGTGCACATGCTTCGTTAAGCAGATTCTGCGTCCGGCTGTTTGAGGAGATTTTCAGAGAAAGCGCGGTCGGATTCTGGGGCGGCTACTTCTTCAGCGGCTTGCGGGCGAAGTAGTACAGCGAATAGGCAAGCAGCGCAAACGCCAGCACGGAAACCCACGTGTTATCGAGGAATGTGTGGGGGAAGTTGAGAATGTCTCCCTTGTCGGCGGTGGTTTCGTAGCCCTTGAGCGCCACGCCAAATAAACCCACGATGCCGCCTGCGGCAATCAGTCCTGAAGCATAGAGCGAGCCGGGGGAGATTTCGCTCTCGGCCTCGGTTGTGTCGCCGCCTGCCCGTTTCACTGCCTGGTCGACGAACCAGCGCACTGCGCCGCCGCAGAAGATGGCGAGCGTGGTGCCGATGGAGAGATAGGCGCCCACGGCAAAGGAAAGCGAGCGGATCCCGAGCAGTTCGACAGCAACCACGAGGAAGACGCCGAGCATGACCAGGCCCCAGGGCAGCTTGCGGCTCAGAATGCCATTGATGACGGTGGCCATGAGGCGGGCCTGCGGAGCCGCGGCCTTCTCGCTCCCGATGCCCTGGATCCACTGCACCTCAATCTGGCCGGTGGCGCGCGCATAGAGATATTTGCCGTCGGCGAGTTCCGGGCTGCCGAGAGCATTGAGCACGATGTATTCGCCCTTGTGGTGGAGGGTGGAAGCGTTGTTGGGACCGAGCACCGGGAACTGCTCGGGGAGCCGTTTCACGTCGTCCTGCACGGCGACGCCGGGATGCGGCGCGGAAAGATTCCAGGGATGTGCGGCGGTACGAAACTGCTGCAGACCGGTGTTCATCAGGTTCAGGGTGAATCCAATCGCTACGGTAGAAACAACCACGCCGATCATCAGGGCGACCTGCTGCTTCCACGGCGTCGAGCCAACCAGGTAGCCGGTCTTCAAGTCCTGCGAGGTGTCTCCGGAGTTGGAGGCGGCGATGCAAACCACGCCGCCGATGGTGATGGCGAGGGCGCCGAACGCGGGAGCGGTCCAGCCACGCACGAGAAAAATTGCGGAGGTCGCCATGAGTGTGGCGATGGTCATTCCCGACACCGGGCTGGCGGAGCTGCCGATCAAGCCCACGATGCGCGAGCTGACGGTGACGAAGAGAAATCCGAAGACGACGACCAGAAGGGAGGCCGCGAGATTCGCTTCCCAACCGACGTAGGCGCCTGGGACAGGCTTGAATTGCAGGAAGAAAAACATGACAGCAACGAGAAGGATGGAGCCGAGGACGACGACGCCCATGGATAGGTCGTCTTCGGTGCGCAGGGGTTTCTTTTTCTCTGCAGCGCCGGGGCGCATGGTGCGGAAACCCGCGGTCAGCGCGTTGAAGATGGTGGGCACGGTTTTGAGCAGGGTGATGAGACCGGCGGCGGCGACGGCGCCCGCGCCCATGGGCCGGATATAGGTGGACCAAAGCTGGCTGGGGCCCATCAATGCAATGGGAATGGTGCCGGGGTAAATGGGATTGGGCAGCGCCTTGCCGAAGAAGTAAATCAGGGGCATCAGGACGAGCCACGAGAACACGCCGCCGGCAAAGATGACCCCGGCCACCTGGGGGCCAATGATGTAGCCCACGCCGAGATATTCCGGTGTCGCGTCGGCCTTGATCGATGCGCCTTTGAGAATGTGCTGGGGGCCGAAGTCCGGTTGAAATTCCGGCGTGCCGGGCCACGCTTTGAAGATGTTGTCGTTCTGGAAGAGGGTGTAGAGCGCGCCGAGGCCCAGTCCGAGAGAAGACGCGGCCTGCCAGGGAGCCGCCTTTTTCGCCGGCGATCAACACGTCGGCGCAGGCTGTGCCTTCGGGGTAGGTGAGCACTCCGTGCTCTTCGACGATGAGCTGACGGCGCAGCGGAATCATGAAGAGTACGCCCAGCCAGCCGCCGATGAGGGCCAGCAGAAAGATGCGCGAGTATTCCAGATCGAAGCCGAGGAAGATCAGCGCCGGCAAGGTGAAGATGACGCCGGAGGCAATGGACTGGCCGGCGTTGCCGGTGGTCTGCACGATGTTGTTTTCGAGGATGGACGCACGGCCGAAGGCGCGCAGGATGCTGATGGAGAGGACCGAGATGGGAATGGAGGCGGCGACGGTGAGCCCGGCTCTGAGGCCCACATAGACGGTGACTCCGCCAAAGATGATGCCGAAGAGGGATCCAAGCAGGAGGGCGCGGAATGTGAATTCGGGCCGATTTTCGGCGGGAGAAACGAAGGGCTGAAATTCAGGCACGAGGGCCTCCGGATGCTTGGAATCAGATTCGCAGTAATTCCCTGAAAGGGGGAGTTTAGCAGTCGAAGGCTGCGATTTGCAGTTTCGGGCGGTCGCTACGCGCGGATTCGCACAGAATCAAACCGGGAACGGGTTGTCGCGCGCAACGGACTTGGCGAACAGGCCCCGAACCGCGTAGCGTAAAGTGCAGCCAGCGCTCGTGTGAGCGGAGGGCCCAATCCACATGGCTAATCCTGCAACTGCACCGACCCCCGTAGACGTCGAGCTTCGAGCACCCGCTTCGTCGCCCATGAAAAGATTGTTGTCGCTCGATGTGGTTCGCGGCATCACCATCGCATTCATGATCATGGTGAACAACAATGGAGGGCCTGGATCGTGGCGCTTCATGAATCACGCGGCGTGGAATGGCCTGACGCCGACGGACCTGGTTTTTCCGACCTTCGTTTTCGTTGTGGGCGTCTCGGTGGTCTTCGCCTTTGAAGCGCGCCTGGCTCGCGGCGCAAAGCGGGCACAGCTCGCGCGGCACACCGTGCAGCGTGCAGCGATTCTGATTTTCTTTGGCATTGTGGTGAACAGCTTTCCAACCTTTGAGTTGGTCCACATGCGCTTCTACGGCGTGTTGCAGCGCATCGCCGTCTGCTATCTGGTGGTGGGTCTCTTCTATCTCTGGGATAGTCGTGCCTCGACCAAGGTGATCGCGCTGGTCGTCTCCCTGGTGGGCTACTGGGTCCTGGTGCGCTGGACGCCGATCCCGGGCGTCGGCATGCCGGGCCGCGACGTGCCTTTTATGGACATGACACAGAATTTAGTGTCGTGGATCGACCGCCACGTTTTTCCGTACCACCTTTATCTCTATGCGCCGGATCATAACGTGCGCGACCCGGAAGGACTGCTGAGCGATCTGCCGGCCATTGGCACGGCCCTGATGGGCGTCCTCACCGGCTTGTGGCTCCGCTGCGGCAGGACGAGCGCGGCCAAAGCAGTCGGTCTCGGCGTGGCCAGTGTTGCGAGCCTGGCCCTGGGCTACTTGTGGTCGCTCTGGTTTCCGCTGAACAAGAACATGTGGACCAGTTCGTTTGTGCTGGTGGCCGCCGGATACTCGCTTGCGGTGCTCACGCTGGCCTTCTGGGCCGTCGAAGTGCAGGGCTGGCGGAAAGGCTGGACGTGGACGTGGCTGGTCTTCGGGTCGAATGCCATTGCCGCGTACATGATCAGCGAGCTATTGCCCGGGGCGCTTGATCATATTTCAATCGCGACTGGACCGGGAAGGCATATCGATCTGAACCAATGGATCTTCGGCCACATCTTTGCTCATGTTCCGAATCCCCACTGGGCAGCCTTCGCCTATTCCGTTTCCTTCACCGCGGTTTGCTTTGTTCCCGTGTGGGTACTCTACCGGAAAAAGATTTTCATCAAGTTGTAACAACCAGCCTAATCTTAGGTCTATTGGGAGACAGGCTTCTCCGCTTTGCAGCGGAGCGCTTCTGCTGCCTGCGTTCGTACCTGCGAGCCAACGGTTCGACGGACGCGAGGGCAGTTTCATTTGGAGGTCGAGGTGACGACGGTTGAAGATCCCAACGCGTTGGGCGTGGGTATCCCCGGCGCGATGCCGGCGAGGCGCCCTGCATGGGACTTCTGCGAGCTTGCCATCGGCTATGCACTGATCCTCGCCGTGATCTGGACGGCGAAGCCTTTGCAGCGCTGGCTTTATTGGGCAGCGATCGCCTGGTTCGCCTTGGTTATCATCCGCTCCTTCCCCGGCTGGAAAGCGATGGGCTGCTGTGCCGCCGGCTTTTGGCGTTCGGCATGGGTCGTGGGTGTGGCCATGATTCTTGCGGCAACAGCCGTGGCATTTGCCAGCAGTCTGCATACGTTGCACCACCCCAATAGCGTGCTGCAATGGGTCCTTGCATTCGGCGGATACACAGTCTGGTCGTTGGCACAGCAATTCCTGCTGCAGGGCTACTTTCTGGTGCGCCTCTCGCGCCTGGTTCCGAGTGCGACTATGGCTGCCGCGATTTCGGCGACTATCTTTGCGTTGGCCCATCTGCCTAACCCGATCCTTACGATTCTCACGCTGGTGTGGGGACTGGCCGCTTGCCTGGTTTTTCTCAAGGCGCGCAACTTGTGGCCATTGGCCATGGCGCACGCGATTTTCGGCATCTGCGTGGCCATCACCGTGCCCGCATCGACGCTGCATAACATGCGAGTTGGCCGCGGCTATTTCACCTATCGCGCGCCGCGGCCTCACAATCATCTGAGCCAGAGTGACCACAAGGTATCGACCGTGGCATGGGTGAGAGACGACGCGAGCACGCGCCGCTGAGCGCGCCATGCGCGGCCATAGAAGATCCCTGCCAGTGCGGCCATCAGGACATATTGTCCGTTGAAGCTGGTGGTTCGCTTATTCCAATGGGCTAATCCGAATAGAACCGCGGTGAGCAAGAGCGCCGGGGTGCGTCCGATGCGGCGTTCCAGCAGATTTTGAAGCCATCCGCGAAAGAAGAGCTCTTCCGGAATGGCGATGAAGAGGAATGTGAAGACGAACGCGCCGAGAGCCCGCAGCGGGTCTGGCCACGCCACATGGAAGTGAAGGAACCCGAGGCCCAAACCGAGAGGGATGGCGATGACTGCGTAAAAGCAGAACTCACGGAGACCTACGCCGACGTCGCGGAGGTTCAGTCGCAAATCAAAGCCCACACCGTCCAATTGCCGTACGGCGAGAAATCCGTAGATGCCCGCATCGAGAAGCAGCATCTTGCCGAATGCAGCGGCGCCGCTGGGCCACGCAGGCTCAAACCAGCGCAGATCGACAGCCAAGCCGAGTGCCGCGAGAACCAGGAAATCGCGCCAGTTGCCGCGTGCGGAAGAGTCCGCGGTTCGTGCCTGGTCAAGCAAAAGAGCAGCGGCAATCGGCAACAGCGCGTAGAGCGCGAGCCACTCCCAGCGAAAGATGTGGAAGGTATACGCCACCAGTGTGTAGGGCATGCAGAGGAGGGCCGGCGCGGCGAGACGGAGATACCGCGGAACTGCAAGGGCCCACGCCGCGATGCGCCCCGGTGCAAGACCGGCAACCAGCATGGGGAGCAGGATCAAGAGCGCTGCAATGAGAATGGGCAGCCGCAAAAGAGTGTTGAGATTCATTGCGGCGAATCAGGCTGCGGGAATCAGCTTGACCCTGCGCAAGAGCCAAAGCAGAAGCAGCAGAAAAAGAAGTCCGCCGACGGTGAATTTAAGCCAGATGGCTGCGCGCGATGGAGAAAAAAAGCCTTCCAGTGTGCCGGCGACGATAAGCATTGGAATCACGCCGGAGACCAGCCGCGTGGCTTCGATGCCTCCTTGCGCGACAGAATCGCGCCATCGCAGCGAGCCGGGAAACAGCATGGAGTAGCCGAGGCGAAATCCTGCCCCTCCGGCGATGAGAATTGCGGGCAGCTCGAGAGATCCGTGCGGCGCAACAAAACTCCAGAGAGCCAGCGACATTCCATATTGATGGCAGGCTGCGCCAATGACGCCGAGCATCATGCCGTTCACATAGAGATAGAAGAAGGTGCCGATCCCGAAGGCGATTCCGCCGGCGAAGGTTACGAAGCTCACGGTGAGATTGTTGGTCATGATCGCGCTGGACGCCATGGGCGCGATGGTGACGATGGACTTGGTCCACATCTCGTGCCGCTCCATGGTGGCGATCATCTGCGGCCCGACGAAGTGGCGCATGAATTCGGGACGCGCGCTGGTGAGTGCCGCACCCAGGATGCCCCACGCGACGGAAACCAGCAACGAAGCAACCACAAAGCGCAGGTTGCGTTGAAAGATGGCGGGATACTCGTCGCGCAAAAAACGAAACAGGGTGGCAGTGCTGGTTTTGCGACCCGAATAGACAACGTGGTGAGCGCGCGCCAGCAGATGATTGACGTGCTCGGCATAGGTGCGTGCGGTGGCGTCTTCGCGCAGGACCGAGAGATCGGCTGCAACCTGGCGATAGAGCAGCGCCAGTTCCTGCAACTCGCTGCGTGACAATTGCGTCAAGCCATTCTGATCCGATTGGGAAAGCAGCACGGCGAGCCGGTCCCAGTGCGGCCGTCGCTTGGCGATCCATTGATTTGAGAGAATGTGGGGCATGGACCCGAATTCAGATCAGCTTAACATCGATACGCCGGAACTGGTGGCGATCCAAATGCCGCTGGCGGGTATCGGCAGCCGGTTCATCGCACTGCTGATCGATACGCTGATCTGGGGCGCGGGACTGATCGTGCTCGCGCTTGTGTTGTGGGCCTTTCAGCCCGCACTGCAGGCGTTCTCGAATCTCTCCTATCAGTGGACAGTGGCCATCTTTACGCTGTCTCTGTTTCTCCTGAACTGGGGCTACTTCACATTGTTCGAAGCGTTCTGGCATGGACGCACGCCGGGCAAGCGGGTCGCGCGGATTCGCGTGATTCAGCAGTCGGGGCGCGCGATTGGAATCTTTGAATCGATGGCGCGCAACTTCATTCGCTATGTTGATCAGATTCCGTTTTTCTATGCTGTCGGCGTGATTGCGGTCTTTGCCACACGCCAGCACCAACGCCTGGGCGACCTTGCTGCCGGGACACTGGTGGTGCGCGATCGCGAGCAGGAGACACCGCTGTGGGCCGAGACGGGGACGCGCACGTTCACGGCGCCGGGTTTCCTGCAGCCCGCGAATTTTCCTGATCCGCACGCGATGCCGTCCTTGTCGGCGACGGCAATCGCCCGTTTGTCCTCCACTGATCTCGAAGTGTTGGAAGGCTTCTTCGCGCGGAGGCTCGACCTGCCGTTGCCGACGCGCCAGCATCTGGCGCAGCGCATTGCCGAGGCCATTCAGGCGAAGTCGGGGCTGGAGATACCGGCTGGCATCAGTGTGGAGACATTTCTCGAAGCCACCGCGCGCGAGCTTCGCGATTTTGCAAGGATGCGTTGAGGCGTCGAGCCGGGGGCGTCCCGCGCCGAAGAACCTGATAAATCAAAGAGTTTCCCGACGCCGAGCGGAGGTGTGTCGCTGCGCCCGCGCGCGACCACCACTCCATCCGATTCCTCTTCCGCAAAATTGTGACGGTTAGCACAGACAGCCATTGTTGCAATGACTTTGAATGTGTCCCGGCTTGGTGTGAGAGCTCGCGGCCGTACGGCGCTCAAACGTTTGAGTGAGGATATTCCAAAAGAAGTATTTGAAGGAAATCTTTCTACCAAACGGCGAAGAATTGACCGCTCAACTGCTCGTTTGTGCGTATTGCAACGCGCAGCGAGGGAGAAGCAGACCAGGAATCCAAGACTTGCCGGAATTCTCGAGGAGCGAACCGGCGCAACCAAACGCGAAACAGATCCCGCAAATCGGCAAAGGTTTGATGCCGATAGCACGCTCTGGCCTAACATGCTGCAGCGTGCAGGAGAGACGGGCTAACAAGCAGTAGGAGATTTGAGGAAGGTCACATGAGACAAACGAAATACAGGTATTTCCTGTTGCCGTTGATTTTCATGTTGGCGGGCGTGGTGGTATTCGCGCAGGCTAACTCGGAACTCACGGGGATCGTCACCGATCAGACAGGAGCGGTGGTCGCGGGAGCGAAGATTACGATCATCGAACCGGCCACCAACACAGTGAAGGTGACGGAGAGCGGAGCGACCGGCTTGTACGATTTCGCTGGTTTGAATCCAGCCAACTACAACATGAAGGTCGCGGCCAAGGGCTTCGAGTCCTACGTGCAGAACGGCATCGTGGTCAACGTTTCTTCGACCGCGCGTGCAGACATCAAACTCACGGTCGGCGCAGAGGCGACAACCGTGACGGTTGAGGCCGACGCACTGGCAGTGCAGGCCGACTCGAACGTGGTGAGCACGCTGATCAGCTCCGAACAGATCAGCCAGATCGCCACCGAAAACCGCAACTTTGCCGCGTTGGCCGCTTTGGGCCTGGGCGTAAGCTCTGCCCTTCCTGATAGCAATACGCCAACGTCTGTGGCTTCGAACTTCACCATCAGCGTGAACGGTCTTCGTCAGAGTCACAACATCTGGCTGATCGACGGTGGTGAAGCTGATGATCGCGGCGGCGCCGGCGGCATGGACATCATGCCTTCGCAGGATGCCATCGCGGAGTTCACGATGATGAGCTCGAACTATCCGCCGGACT
The DNA here is from genome assembly GCA_963798035.1 of uncultured Acidobacteriaceae bacterium. Taxonomy (GTDB): domain Bacteria; phylum Acidobacteriota; class Terriglobia; order Terriglobales; family Acidobacteriaceae; genus Telmatobacter. Next base: position 408,454 of record CAWCRW010000006.1, read on the forward strand.
ATGGTATTTCTTCGGGCGCGACGATGAGCCTTTCGCTCAAGAGCGGCACGCAGAAGTTTCACGGCGAAGCGTTTGAGTTCAACCGCAACACCGATTACGACGCCAACAACTACTTCAACAAGTACAACACCACCACACCGACGCCCCGCCAGGTGCTGAACTACAACATCTACGGGTTCAATATCGGTGGACCGCTGTTCATTCCCAAGGTCTACAACCAGAATCGCAACAAGACATTTTTCTTCTGGAATGAAGAGTGGCGCAAGATCAACCAGGGCAATACGCCGAACGTGGTTGCAACACTGCCGACGCAGGATATTCCGACCGCCGGCACAAACTTGGCGTATACGGTTCCCGCGTTTGCAGGCACCGGCACCAATAACGGTCTGCCGTACTCGCCGGGAATCGTGGTGCCTTATTCAGGCGCAGCAGCGACCGCGGCAGGCGTGCAGAACGTTTATTTCGAACCTTGCCTGCAGGCTTCGGTTGCCAACAAAGATGCATGCCAGACAGGTCTTCTCGCGCAATACGGTTTGACACCTGGACAAGCGTTCCCGGGCGGCGTCATTCCGGCGGCGTTGTTTGATCCGAACGCGGTACTGTTCCTCAATTCGGGCATCCTGCCCAAGCCCACACGGGCCGACGGCAAGGCGGTTTCCGAGGCACAGACACCGATCAACGTGCGCGACGACGTTCTGCGCGTGGACCACAAGGTCAACGACAAATGGCAGATCCTCGGCCATTACATGCACGACTCCGTCACGCAAAACTATGGACAGCCGGAACTCGGATGGGACTGGGCCAGCTACAACACGATCACCAGCGTCCTGTCGAATCCTTCCAACAGCGCAGCCCTCAAGTTGAGCGGCACCATCAACCCCAACCTGCTGGTTGAGGCGAGCATCAACTACGACGGCAACATCATCAACATCACCAACAGCCCGAACTCGTTCCTTCCTTCTGGGTGGAGCGTGAACACGTTCTACAATCTCAGCACGGTTCTCGAAGGCAAATCCGTTGGCCAGAAGAGCATGCCGAGCTGGAACGGTTTCGGCAATCCCTATGGCACTGCGGAACAGATGGGGAACGCGCCGTGGCATAACGCCGCAGAAGATTACGAGCCCAAGCTCGATGTCTCCTACACGGCGGGCAAGCATGCGATGAAGTATGGCTTCAGCTACAACCGCTACACCAAGAACCAGCAGGTGAACGGGGATACGCAAGGCCAGTTTGCATTCGGCGGCACCAGCTCGGGACAGTTCACCGGCAACCTCGCCTCATGCGGCACCGGCGCTCTGCCGGCCTGCATCCAGGGAGACGGCCTGATGGACATGCTGCTCGGTATGCCTTCGAGCTACGATCAGCAGGCATCGGCTCCCATCAACCACTATGTCAACCAGACACCCTCGGCTTACATCCTCGACAACTGGCACGTGACGCCGCGGTTGACCCTGCAACTGGGCATCCGCTACGACGCGCTGCCACACGCCTGGGAGCGTAACAACCAGGTTGCGAACTTTGACCCAAGCGCCTTCCTTGCCAGCGCCACGCCGTTCTGGGAATCGAATGGTTCCATGGATCCGACAGGCCCGGGCTTCCAGACCTATACGATCGTGGGCACATCGGCCCCGTATTACACCAACGGCATAAGACTCGCCGGGCAGGGTGGCTTCCCGAAGGGATTGGTCACCAACGACTACAACACGTGGCAGCCTCGCGTGGGCTTCTCAGAAGATATCTTCGGCACCGGCAAGACGGTTCTGCGCGGTGGCTTTGGAACCTTCTTTGAGCGCATGCAGGGCAACGACATTTACAACGCGGCAACCAACGCGCCGTTTGTGAATGATCCGAGCGCCTCATTTGTGAACATGTCTAACCCACACACCAGCACCCAGACGGGCCAGGTGGCAAGCACGCCGTTCTTTGCCAGCGGCTTGACCACTCTGGATCTCACCTATCCGGCTCCTGCGGTTGCGCAATACAGTCTTGGCGTTCAGCACGAGCTGAAGCCGTCGATGATCTGGGTTGTGCAGTATGTAGGCAATCTGGCCTGGCATCAGAACGATCAGCGCCACGTCGACAACTTCCCGCTTGATACTCCCATGGGAGTCCGCAAGGCGGGCGGCAACGTCACGACAATCGATGGGACGACCACCGGAACTGCGCTACCTGCGTCCGGTCAAGGGCAGGTCGCCAACAATGCCAATTCGTTCCGCCAATATGCGGGATACAGCGGCATCACACAGCAGGAAAACTCGACCAATGGAACGTACAACGGATTCCAAACGGGTCTGCGTGTGCAGAATCGTTGGGGACTCAGCGGCGAACTCGATTACACGTGGTCCCACGAAATCGACATTCAAACGTATGACAACACCTGCTGCGTGAGCAATCCCTGGTACCTCAAGTACGACAAGGGTTCGGGATTCCTTGATCGCCGCAACATCCTCAGTGCGAATTACATCTACCAACTGCCGATCTTCAAGCAATCAAATGGCCTGGTCCACTCGATTGCCGGCGGATGGGAAATCGCGGGAACCATTGCGGACGTAACCGGTGTGCCGACGGCCTCGCAGTATGGTGGCAACGACACGATCGGCTTGGGCGGCGGCTATAGCAACCGTCTGAATGCCAGCGGAAAAATGAGCTATCCGAAGAAGGTGGGTAAGTGGTTTGACACCAGCGTCCTCTCGGTTCCGACGGCAGCATGGGCTGGCGGCCAGAACCAGGGCTTCGGCAGTTCGGGGAAAGATGCGGTAGTAGGTCCCGGACGCGTCAACTTCACGACCTCACTTTACAAGTCGTTTGCGATGACGGAACGGGCGCACTTCGAGCTCCGCTTCGAATCGTTCAACACTTTCAATCACACGCAGTTCAACAGCATCGACGTCAAGAACACCGATGGGAACTTCGGCCAAGTAACGAATACCCAGGATCCACGCACCTTGGAACTGGGCGGCAAGTTCGTTTTCTAATGCAACTTTAACCGGGCGCGGCGGATCTTCTCCGCCGCGCCCCTTTCATTTTCTCCATCCCATTCTCCTGTCAGCTTCCGGGGTTCAGTGCTTCATTCCGACTTAAATCGCCGCCAGGGCGATGGATGTTGTTGCTTGTCTTCCCCTTCCCTGAAATGACAATTCCGCGCTTGACAAGCGTAGTTCGACCGGGGTTTAATCTTCCCCGGCCCAAAGAATGTGATTCAGCGCACATTCTGCTTAAACGTTTGAGCAAGAGGATTCCAAAAAGCATAAGTTTTGGAAATTCTTCTTCCAGAGAACGGATAAAGCAGCCGTTCTACACCTGTCTTGGCTTCTAGCGAAGTCCAGAGAGGGCAAGCGAGATATGGCAAGCGCCGGAGGGAGCGAGGAGCGCTTCGGCGGAAACAAAAACGCAACTTAACCCCGCGGCACTTCAAGCGAAAGTGCCGGCAGAACAGCCCGAAAGAGATTGCAATGGGCAGCTGCTGCAAAGACGGGGCGAACCGGTAGATGTTGGGAATGGCGTCAAGTAAAGGGATTTTCCTCTTGACGATTCACGCGCACCGCGCGTTAAATGGCTTGGCCGATCACACAATCAGTCAAGCGAATTCATTCCCGGCTTCATGCCAGTTCGATAGTGAAGCGGCAGATGTATAGCAGCAAACTTTGAAAAGGGAGGTCACATGAGACAAAAGTGGTACAGGATATTCCTGTTTCCATTGATATTCGGTGCGTTTTGCGCAGGAGCATTTGCGCAGGCGAACTCGGATGTCACTGGCATCGTCACGGATCAGACGGGAGCGGTGGTACCGGACGCAAAAGTCGTCCTCATCGATCCGGCGACCGGATTCTCGAAATCGACCACGGCCGGTGCAACCGGTTTGTACGACATCTCGGGTCTGAATCCAGCCAACTACAACATGAAGGTCACAGCGAAGGGCTTTGAGTCCTTTGCGCAGAACGGCGTCGTGGTGAACGTGTCGTCCACTTCGCGCGTGGACATCAAACTCACGGTGGGCGCCGAGTCGCAGACTGTGACGGTTGAAGCCGACGCACTGGCAGTGCAGGCCGACTCGAACGTGGTGAGCACGCTGATCAGCTCCGAACAGATCAGCCAGATCGCCACCGAAAACCGCAACTTTGCCGCGTTGGCCGCTTTGGGCCTGGGCGTAAGCTCTGCCCTTCCTGATAGCAATACGCCAACGTCTGTGGCTTCGAACTTCACCATCAGCGTGAACGGTCTTCGTCAGAGTCACAACATCTGGCTGATCGACGGTGGTGAAGCTGATGATCGCGGCGGCGCCGGCGGCATGGACATCATGCCTTCGCAGGATGCCATCGCGGAGTTCACGATGATGAGCTCGAACTATCCGCCGGACTATGGTATTTCTTCGGGCGCGACGATGAGCCTTTCGCTCAAGAGCGGCACGCAGAAGTTTCACGGCGAAGCGTTTGAGTTCAACCGCAACACCGATTACGACGCCAACAACTACTTCAACAAGTACAACACCACCACACCGACGCCCCGCCAGGTGCTGAACTACAACATCTACGGGTTCAATATCGGTGGACCGCTGTTCATTCCCAAGGTCTACAACCAGAATCGCAACAAGACATTTTTCTTCTGGAATGAAGAGTGGCGCAAGATCAACCAGGGCAATACGCCGAACGTGGTTGCAACACTGCCGACGCAGGATATTCCGACCGCCGGCACAAACTTGGCGTATACGGTTCCCGCGTTTGCAGGCACCGGCACCAATAACGGTCTGCCGTACTCGCCGGGAATCGTGGTGCCTTATTCAAGCGCAACTCCCGGAGCGGGCCAGCAAAACGAGTACTTCGAGCCCTGCCTCCAGGCTTCGGTCACGGATAAGCAAGGATGTCAGACGGCTCTTCTCACGCAGTACGGTTTGACACCTGGACAACCGTTCCCCGGTGGCGTAATTCCGGCGGGATTGTTTGATCCGAATGCGGTACTGTTCCTCAATTCAGGCATCCTGCCCAAGCCCACACGGGCCGACGGCAAGGCGGTTTCCGAGGCACAGACACCGATCAACGTGCGCGACGACGTTCTGCGCGTGGACCACAAGGTCAACGACAAATGGCAGATCCTTGGCCATTACATGCACGACTCCGTCACGCAAAACTATGGACAGCCGGAACTCGGATGGGACTGGGCCAGCTACAACACGATCACCAGCGTCCTGTCGAATCCTTCCAACAGCGCAGCCCTCAAGTTGAGCGGCACCATCAACCCCAACCTGCTGGTTGAGGCGAGCATCAACTACGACGGCAACATCATCAACATCACCAACAGCCCGAACTCGTTCCTTCCTTCTGGGTGGAGCGTGAACACGTTCTACAATCTCAGCACGGTTCTCGAAGGCAAATCCGTTGGCCAGAAGAGCATGCCGAGCTGGAACGGTTTCGGCAATCCCTATGGCACTGCGGAACAGATGGGGAACGCGCCGTGGCATAACGCCGCAGAAGATTACGAGCCCAAGCTCGATGTCTCCTACACGGCGGGCAAGCATGCGATGAAGTATGGCTTCAGCTACAACCGCTACACCAAGAACCAGCAGGTGAACGGCGATACGCAAGGCCAGTTCGCATTTAATGGCACCAGCGCGGGACAGTTCACCGGCAACCTTGGCTCATGCGGCACCGGCGCTCTTCCGGCCTGCATCCAGGGTGACGGCCTGATGGACATGCTGCTCGGTATGCCTTCGAGCTACGATCAGCAGGCATCGGCTCCCATCAACCACTATGTCAACCAGACACCCTCGGCTTACATCCTCGACAACTGGCACGTGACGCCGCGGTTGACCCTGCAACTGGGCATCCGCTACGACGCGCTGCCACACGCCTGGGAGCGTAACAACCAGGTTGCGAACTTTGACCCAAGCGCCTTCCTTGCCAGTGCTACACCGTTCTGGAATGCGAATGGTTCCATGGATCCGACAGGCCCGGGCTTCCAGACCTATACGATCGTGGGCATTTCGGCTCCCTATTACACCAACGGCATGAGACTCGCCGGGCAGGGTGGCTTCCCGAAGGGTCTGGTCACCAACGACTACAACACGTGGCAGCCTCGCGTGGGCTTCTCTGAAGATATCTTCGGCACCGGCAAGACGGTTCTGCGCGGTGGCTTTGGAACCTTCTTTGAGCGCCTGCAGGGCAACGACATTTACAACGCGGCAACCAACGCGCCGTTTGTGAATGACCCGAGCGCCCCGTTCGTCAATATGTCAGATCCACACACCAGCAGCCAGACGGGCCTCGTGGCAACCACGCCGTTCTTTGCCAGCGGCTTGACCACTCTGGATCTCACCTATCCGGCTCCTGCGGTTGCGCAATACAGTCTTGGCGTTCAGCACGAGCTGAAGCCGTCGATGATCTGGGTTGTGCAGTATGTAGGCAATCTGGCCTGGCATCAGAACGATCAGCGCCACGTCGACAACTTCCCGCTCGACACTCCCATGTATGTCCGCCAGGGGGGCGGCAACGTGACGTCGCTCGACGGAACACCGGCCACTGCCCTACCGACATCTGGCCAGGGTCAGATAGCCAACAACTCCAACTCCTTCCGGGAATTCTCCGGCTACAGCGGGATCACCCAGCAGGAAAACACCACCAACGGCACGTACAACGGCTTCCAAACCGGTCTGCGCGTGCAGAATCGTTGGGGACTCAGCGGCGAACTCGATTACACGTGGTCCCACGAAATCGACATTCAAACCTATGACAACACGTGCTGCGTGAGCAACCCCTGGTACATCAAGTACGACAAGGGTTCGGGATTTCTCGATCGCCGTAATATCCTGGGCGCCAACTACATCTACAACTTCCCATTCTTCGCCAAGAGCAACGGCCTGGTTCACTCCATTGCTGGTGGCTGGGAAATTGCGGGAACCATTGCGGATGTAACCGGTGTGCCGACGGCCTCGCAGTATGGCGGCAGCGACACCATCGGATTGGGCGGCGGCTACAGCAACCGTCTGAATGCCAGCGGAAAAATGAGCTATCCGAAGAAGGTGACCGAGTGGTTTGACCCCTCTCGCCTTTCGGTTCCGACGGCAGCTTGGTCTGGCGGACAGAACCAGGGCTTCGGCAGCTCGGGCAAGGACGCCATTGTCGGTCCCGGACGCGTCAACTTCACGACTTCACTCTACAAGTCATTTGCGATGACGGAACGGGCGCACTTCGAGCTCCGCTTCGAATCGTTCAACACTTTCAACCACACGCAGTTCAACAGCATTGACACCAAGAACACAGACGGCAACTTTGGTCAGGTCACGAACACCCAGGATCCACGTACGTTGGAACTGGGCGGCAAGTTCGTTTTCTGAATCAACCCTCAGCCGGGGCGCGACGGGACATTCCCGTCGCGCCCTTTTTCTTTGCACCAAACATTTGCTTGCGGCAAATGATCCGAGAGAAAATTGAAACTGGGTTTGCGACAGGGCGCCGAATGGGCGTCGCCGGTGGCTTCAGGATTGCTGAGGAAGACCACCTGCCGGGAAGGCCGATACATGCAACGGGCGTTGGTATTTAGTCTTTGGATTGGTCTTGTAACGGCCTTTGTCGCAAGCCCGGCGCAAAACAGGCCGGTTCCGGATCCTGGGCGGCAGACTGCGCTGTCTCTTGAGCAGCAGGGAAAGAACGAGGAGGCCGAGACCGAATGGCGGGCTATTCTAAAGGCCCATCCAGGCACTCCTGAACCTCTCGCCCATATTGGTTTGCTTGAGGCGCGCGAAGGGCATTTCAAAGAGGCTGTCCCGTTTTATCGCAAGGCGCTGGCGATCAATCCTCAGATTCCCGGTCTCCGTCTCAATCTCGGATTGGCGCTCTTCAAGGCAGGCCTGCTGAAAGAAGCGATCGCCGAATTCGAAATCGTGCATAAGAGCGCTCCTGCGGATTCCCCCGATGCGCAGCGGCTGACAATTCTGATTGGAATGGGGTATTACGGGCTGGCCGAGTACGCAAAGGCAGCGCCTTATCTGAAAGAAGCGTCCGACCGCGATCCGAACAATCTGCAATTGCTGCTGGCGTTGGAGCACAGCTATCTCTGGTCGAACCAATACAAATATGTGATGGAGACTTATCACCGGATTCTGATCCTAAACCCCGATTCCGCCGAGGCGGACATGGTGGCCGGGGAAGCGCTGGATCAATTGAAAGACAACGCTGGCGCCACAGATATGTTCCGCGCGGCAGTCAAGGCAGATCCGAAAGAGCCAAATGTGCATTTCGGCCTGGGCTATCTGCTCTGGACGGAGAAGCAATATCCCGAGGCGGCGCGAGAGTTTAAGGCCGAGCTCGAGAATGATCCCAAGCACGCGCAGTCGATGCTGTATCTCGCCGATGCTGATATTCAAATGAACCAGACCGCCGACGCGACGCCTCTGCTGGAGGCAGTCGTCAAGATCGATCCTTCTCTCGCTCTTGCGCACCTTGATCTGGGAATCGTCGCATCCGAGGCGGGTCGCAACCAGGATGCGTTGCGAGAGCTGACTGCTGCTGAAAAAATGATGCCGAACGAAGTCAATGTTCATTGGCGCCTGGCCCGCTTATATCGGACGTTGGGAAAGAAAGATGAAGCGAAGGCAGAATTCGACAAGGCAAGCACATTGAACAAGAAGGAAGATGACGATCTCTACAAGAAGATTGCCAACGGCAGCGCGCATCCGCCCCAGGGGCAGACGTCTCCTTCCACTCCGCCGACGGAAAAGTAGATTTAGCGGTCCTGCGCTGGCAATTGGCACGATTTTTCGCGTGCCAGCATTTGCGCCAGGGCTTTTTCTGGACAGAGGTGGGTGGCTTCTAACCGATCGAGCTCACGGGTGGTTGGCACGTCGGACGCGATGGTGATGAAGCAGTAGAGGCAGCGCGAATTGAAGTGTTCGGTCTCATTCTGAGTGCGGCTATACATCGGATTCCTGAAGACTGAGTTGATTTCACAATCGTACAGAAATGAGACACTTATTCCCGTGACTCTTGTCACGATGTCTTGTGGGTGATTAATGCGAGGCTTCGTTCCTAGACTTTTACATTCTGATTGGGATTGCGGCGCAGCCACCAGCACGGGAGCATGCCGCCCTGCGGGAAGAGCGAAACCGAACAAGGCTCATCGGAGGTCCCGATGTAGTCGTATTCTTCCTTTTGATTTTTCAAGGGCACGACCAGGGTTCGGCTGACGGTGACGGTCGACTGCGGCGCTCCTTCGAGTTTGAACGCCAGCCAGTCGCCTGCGAACGTGGCCAGAAGGGCAGCCATCAGGAAGAGAGCGGTGCGACCGAGCCAACGTCCAATGAGTCGTAACACGCTTCAGTCTGCCTCGATCCTGCGGGATTCTTGCTTGAGCGCAACGCCGGTGAGCCGGCGATGGCGCGCCTCTGCCAAATAGAAACTGAGTTGCGCGGCCGCTTGCTCATAGCTTAGGCCTTCCATGCGGATATTCGAAATGCAATTGCGGTCGGCATCGGTGCGCCCGGGCCGAGGCTGCCAGGTGATGTACGCGCCGAGCGAATCGGGCGCGCTCAACCCCGGACGTTCGCCGATCAACACCACAGAAAGTTGTGCGCCAAGCGCTGCGCCAATTTCATCCCCAATCGCGACCCGCCCGTGCTCAACGACACAAATCGGCGCAATGCGCCAACCTTCGAGGCGCGGCCAGAGGTCCGTGAGGACCGGCGCGGCGTGCCGCTCCACGGCCAAAGCGGAAAGTCCGTCGGCAACGATGAGGGCCAAGTCCCATGGTCCGGCAGGCACACGCGCAAGGGTGGCTTGACTGCGTTCGTTCAATTTCCGCCCAAGATCGGGCCGTTGCAGATAGACGGTCCGGTCTTGAGCCATCGAGTGCAATTGAATCACCGGATGGTTAGAGACCTGGGCAAGCGCCGATGCGAGCGTAACCGTTTCGAGTTGCGTATGCACGGCATCGCGGGCGAGCGCGTGTGCCCGCTGGAATGCGAGCAGATCGCCTGTCTGCAGGCTGACCCCGGTGCGCCCAAGGCCGACACGCGCCGGCGTCAAAGCGCGCAACTGCCTGGCCGTGAATGTCGCCAACGATTCGCTCATGCGGTGAGGAGCCTCTCCGGGTGACTCGCCTCCAACGACAGCTTCTTGAATTGCTCGCCTGCAAGCCATGTTTCGAATTCCGGGGCAGGCCGAAGGCTGAGAACTTTGCGCACATAGAGCGCGTCATGGAAGCTGGTGCTCTGGTAGTTCAGCATCACATCATCTGCGCCGGGAACGCCCATGATGTAGTTCACGCCTGCGGCGCCGAGCAAAGTGAGCAGTGTATCCATGTCGTCCTGGTCTGCCTCCGCGTGATTGGTATAACAGACATCGCAGCCCATGGGCAGTCCCAGCAGTTTGCCGCAGAAATGATCCTCCAGGCCGGCACGGATAATCTGTTTGCCGTCGTATAAGTACTCCGGACCAATGAAGCCCACGACGGTATTCACGAGCATTGGATTGAAACGCCGCGCCACCGCGTAGGCGCGGGCCTCGAGGGTCTGCTGATCGACTCCGTGATGCGCGTTGGCAGAGAGCGCGGAGCCCTGGCCGGTTTCGAAGTACATCAGGTTGGCGCCGATTTGCCCATCAGCGCAAGCTGCCCCGCGGTGCAAGGACTTGCCCGCATCGTATGCTTCTGCGAGAAGCGCGAGGTTGACACCGAAGCTGCGATTGGCCGCTTCGGTGCCTGCGATAGATTGGAAGATCAAGTCTACCGGTGCGCCTGCCGTGAGGGCCGCCAACTGCGTCGTTACATGGGCGAGGACGCAGCTCTGCAGCGGAATCTGAAAACGCTGTCGGACGGCATCGATGAGGTTGAGCAGTTTGATGGTGGCCTCGACATTGTCTCCGGCGGGATTGATGCCAATGACGGCGTCGCCCGATCCGAGGAGCAGCCCGTCGAGGATGGATGCGGCAATTCCCAGCGCGTCGTCGGTCGGATGGTTGGGCTGCAGGCGTGCGCTCAAGCGGCTGGGCAGGCCAACGGTGGTACGAAACTGCGTGACGACGCGGATTTTTGCGGCGGCGGCGATCAGGTCCTGCACGCGCATGAGTTTGCTCACGGCTGCGGCCATCTCGGGTGTGAGGCCGGAGGCAAGCTTGGCCAGCCGCTCCGCTGTGGCCTCGTCGGAGAGCAGCCAGTCGCGGAGCTCGCCGACCGTGAACGAGTGCACGGGCGCAAAGGCTTTGGCATCGTGCGAATCGACAATCAGCCGCGTTACTTCATCGCTCTCGTAAGCGACCACTTGCTCTTGAAGAAAATGGGCAAGGGGCACATCGGCCAGGGCAAACTGCGCCGCCACGCGCTCTTCTGCGGACGCGGCAGCAACACCTGCCAGCTCATCCCCGCTGCGCAACGGCGTCGCCTTGGCGAGCAATTCGCGCAGGCTGCCAAATGTGTGACGAACGTTGCCTATGGTGGAGGCGAAAACCATGGGAATCCTTCTAGCCTATCCGAAGCGTGCAGGAGGGGTACGGTTCGATCGCTATTCAAAATGCAAAGGCCAGCCGGATGCGGCTGGCCCTGAATTCGTATGGGACAGCTGTGATTAGTGACTCACCGACGCCGCGCGCACGGAGACTCCGCTGATTTCCGCAGCGCGCGCTTCTGCGTAGGCTGCTGCGCCCATCAGCGCTGCGCGGCTTTCCAGGATGATGCGCACGGGCATGTTGATCAACAGCTGGCTGAGTCTTCCCTTGTCGGTAAAGGCCTTCAGGAAGGTGCCGTCTTTCAGCTTCTCGAGGATGCGGGGCGCGATGCCGCCGCCCACGTAAAGGCCTCCCACGGAGAGCACTTTCAGTGCCAGGTTGCCGGCTTCTGCGCCGTATGCTGCGACAAACATGTCGAGAGTTTTTTCGCAGAGTTCGCTCTTGGCGGCCAATCCCATCTCGGTGATCACGGAGTTCGGATCCGGGGCTGCCGCGACCCTCTCGGCAAGCCACACCGGCTCCTGCATGCCCTTTACGTCGCGCAGGAATTCGTAAATCCCGGTCATACCCATGCCGCTGACAACGCGTTCGAAACTGATGCGGCCGTTGTATTTGTGTTTTAGAAAGCGCAGAAGATCGATCTCGTCTTCGTTGCGCGGGGCGTAGTCGACGTGCCCTCCCTCGGAGGGGTAGGGAATATGAATGCGTCCGTTCCAGGCCAGAATGCCCTCGCCGAGGCCAGTTCCGGCGGCAATGAGCGCCCGGTTGCCAATCTGGCGGGGATCGCCTTCGCTGAGGGTATAGACCTGGTCGGAGGAGAGCTCGGCAATCCCGTAACCGTTGGCTTCGAGGTCGTTGATCAGAAACACGTGCTGAATCTTGAGCCCTGCCGACAATTCGCGGCTATCCAGCGTCCAAGGCAGGTTGGTGAGGCGAAGGCGCCCGTCGCGCACGGGTCCCGGCACACCGAAGCAAGCGGAAGTGACCGTTTCCGCTCCCAGAAACTCCTTTACGATCTCTTCGAGGCCGTTGTATTCCTTGGCGGCGTACCGCTCGTCCCGTGTATGTGTGAGTTTTCCGTCTGTAAAGTCGTACAGCGCTAGATGTACCTTCGTTCCCCCTACGTCACCCGCCAGAATCATCGTTCCCTCTCCAAAACTCCGCAGCCATCCCCATCGGTTGCGGGCAGAAGCGCAGCAGCAGCCTGATCCAGAATCAGAGTGAGTATACCGCTTGCGGGCCATATCAGTTGACTGGGCAAGCGCTCCGGATCCTGGGGTCCGGTTACGACTTCCTTGAGCACCTGGGCCTTGTCGGCGCCGCCAATTAAGAAGAAAACGGAGCTGGCGTTGTTGATCACGGGCCAGGTGAGGGTGATGCGCCAAGTATCTTTTTGGGCGACGTGGTTGGCGGTGACGAGCCGGCCCATTTCGTGGAGCGCGTCGGTATGCGGGAAGAGGGAAGCGGTGTGGCCGTCGGGACCCATGCCCAGGTTCACCAGGTCGAAGCGGGGGCTCTCGGCGCCTTCCAGGCGAAAGCTGTTGCGGAGCAGCGATTCGTAGCGCGCAGCAGCTTTCTGGGGTTCGAGTTCGCCCTCCATCCGGTGGATCTGCTCCGGCTTGAGGGGGACTTTATCCAGCAGCGCTTCGCGGGTCATGCGGTAATTGCTTTCGGCGTCCTCGGGCGGGACGCAGCGCTCGTCGACCCAAAAAAGCTCCAGCTTGTCCCACGGCATGCGGCTGCGCCAGGGCTGGCCAGCGTCCGCCATCAAGGCGAAGGCGGCTTTGGGCGTGGATCCGCCGCTTATGGCGATGCGTGCCCGCCCGCGCTCGGAGGCGGCTTTCTCTGCCGCTTGCGTGAACTGCTCGGCCGCGCGCGCTGCCAGCGTCACAGCATCGGGCACCACCTGGTATTCAATTCTGAGCTTTTTGGCCATCCCTTTGCTCCATTCTCTCGGCTTTTCTGATTTTCGCAAGTCTGCGGGTTCCCGGAATCGTTCCGTTCGACAATACCTTCCGATCGAGGATCCACGGCGCATTTGAAAACGAAAAAGGAATTCGTGCGCAGTCGCGCGATGGCTCAAAGGGAAGATGTTTGAAGAACTGGGTAAGTTGTCAGGAAACCGGTGAAATTAATTATCGGCCCAGGTAGACGCGGTACTGCTGCTCGAGCACACCGGCGGCGCGGGCCAGGGCCAGCTTCGAGAGGTTGTACTGGTAAAGGCTTTCGACCAGGTTGCTTTGTGCCGAGGCCAAAGTGGCCTGCGCATCGACCAGGGGAAGATTGTCGTCCACGCCTGCGCTCACGCGGTCGGTTTCGTCGCTCAAAGCGCGGGTGGCAAGGTCGACGTTCGATCGCGCCACGGTCACCAGTTTCCCGGCCGCATCGACGTCCAGCAGCGCCGACCGGACCTGCTGATCGATGTGTCCGCGCAGGTCGGCGAGCTGCGAATTCACGGAGGCCAGCTGGGCCGCGGCCGACTCTTCGTCGCCGCGCAAGCGGGCTTCGGCAAAGAGGGGGAAGCTCAATGTGCCGATGGCGGCAAAGGTGCCGTGCGAAACCGAACCATTCACTTTGTCCACGCCCCAGTAGCCGCCAAAGGTCAAAGTGGGCAGGCGTTGATTGCGATACACGGCATGAATCGCCTTGACCTCGACGAGCTGGTTCTGCAGGTTCTGGTAGTCCTGGCGATTCTTGTAGGCCACGGCGCGTACCTCTTCAGGCGTCTGGGTGGCCAGGTCGGTGTAGGGCGCTGCATCGGTCAGCACGATCTTTTGTCCGGGATCGACGCCGATCTCGCGCTTCAGCAGGATCAGGTCTTTGTCCAGCGCGTTTTGTGCTGCGATCACGGACTGCTCTTGCGCCTGCAGCTGCACCTTGGCACGCAATTCGTCAAGATTGGCGGCGGTTCCGGCCTCGTGCGCGGCATGTGCCTGATCGAAGAGCACGCGGTCCGCTTGTTCCAAGGCGTTGGCGTCGTCCACTTCGCTGGCTGCGGCAATCACGTGCAGATAGGCGGATGCCACCTGCTGCACGACCTCGCCGCGCGCCGACATCTTGGCAAAATAAGCCGAGCGTTCCGCTGCCCCGGCTGCTTTCCAGCCCGAAATGACGGGGCCCGAGAACAGGATCTGGTTATAGCCAATTTGTCCCTGGGTCAGATCGTCCCTGGTGATCTCAGAGAGTCCTGCGGGAGCGACTCCGCCGGGAAACAGGGATTTGAATTGGCCGATGCTGCTGGGGCCGAAGCCGAGCGCCGCCAGGTTGTGCTGGAAGACGCCGGTTCCCCCACTGACGGAAATGGCAGGCAAAAACTCCTGCAGCGCTTCGCTCTTTTCGCCCTTCACCAGCTTTTCGCCGCTCTCGGCTTCGATGAGCCCTAAATTGTTCTCGAGGCCACGGCGGACCGCCTCGTCCAGGGACAACTGCAGCGTCGCGTCCGTTGCTGGATGGGCGGTCACGCTGCCATAAAAAGGATTGGCGGCGGAACTCGGATTGGACATTTGGCCGAACGCAGAACCGGTGGTACCGGCCAAGGCCAGCGCGGCACAGAAAACACACGCTCCCGGCAGCCGGAAGGCAAAATGGATCGCTCGTCTCACTCCCATTATTTTCTCAGATGAGGCATGGGGCCCAAGGATTCCCGATCACAGCTCAAAAAACGAAAGAAATCGGGGCAGAATGGCGGTTCCGCCCCGGACTTCGGTTCAGATTTGCTGTCTTGCCCACCGACCGCGCCGGAAGAGCACGATGCCGGCCGCGGCCATGGCACATTCCGCGACGACCACCGACTGGAAACCGCCTTCGGCCCGCAGGTGCAGATTCACCGCCAGGAACCAGGCCAGCGGCAATTCGATGACCCAGAAGCCGAAGATGTTGACGATGGTGGGCGTGAGCGTATCGCCGGCGCCGTTGAAGGCCTGCAGCATCACCATGCCGTAGGCGTAGCCGATGTTGCCGCAGCTGAGGGTGCGCAAAGCCGCGACGGCAATCGGCAACACGTTGGGATCGTCCACAAAAAGCCGCACCACCGGCGCTGCGAACACGAAAAAGAAAACGCCGATGAGCCCGAGGAAGATCATGTTGTAAAAGCCGGTGCGCCACACCGCCAGCGCCGCGCGATCGGGCCGCTTGGCGCCAAGGTTTTGTCCCACCAGGGTTGCCGCGGCGTTGCTCAATCCCCAGGACGGCAAGAGGAAGAAGATCACGATGCGAATGGCGATTGTATAGGCTGCGACCGCCGAGGGGCCGAAAAAGGCGATGATCCGCACCAGTCCGATCCAGCTCACATGCGCGATTCCAAATTGGAGAATGCCGTTCATGGAGACGCGCAGCAGCCTTGTCATTACGCGCAGGTTCAAGCGCAGATGACGAACCAGCACATGAATGCGTTCGGTGCCTTGCAGCAGGCGATAGAACTGATAGAGCACGCCGATGCTGCGGCCGGTGAAGGTCGCGAGCGCCGCGCCGGTGACGCCCATATGAGGAAACGGACCGAGCCCGAAGATCAGGCAGGGATCGAGAATGAGGTTGATGATGTTCGATACCCACAGCAGGCGCATCGCGATGGCGGCGTCGCCGGCTCCGCGAAAGATCGCATTGTTGAGAAAGAGCATGATGATCGCGCCGCAACCGCCCAATGCAATGCGGGCATAGTTAGAACCGCCGGCAACGATCTCCGGCGATGCGCCCATCGCGTGCAGCAATTGCGGCGCGAAGATGCCGGCCGGAATCCCGAGCCCAAGCGAAATCAGCAATCCGAGGCCGATGGCCTGGACAGCGGCAATGGCGGCGTCCTCCGGATCTTTTTCGCCAATGCGGCGCGCCACCATGGCGGTGGTCGACATGGCAACGCCCATGCCGATGGCCATGACCAGCGCCATCATCGACTCGGTCAGACCCACGGTCGCTACTGCATTTGCGCCGAGGCGGCCGACCCAGAACACATCGACCACGGCAAAGAGCGACTCCAACACCATCTCCAGCACCATGGGAATGGCGAGGAGAAAGATGGAGCGGTTCATGCTTCCGATGGTGTAGTCCTGGTGCGTGCCTTTGAGCGCTTCGCGCACCGAGGACCAGAATCCGCGCGCACGGTTTTCCTCCGACTGCGGCGTCGTTTGTAGTGAAGACATGCGAAAACTCCATCGCGTCATGCGCAAGGCATGGCACATGCAAATGGGGTCAATGCTGCGATTCGATTGAAATGTGCAGAATCACCCCGGGGCTGAAGTCATCCTCGGGGAAACCGCCGTGCGGCGGTAGTAGGGTCAAACGGCCCGAGGCAATGATCAGCGGATAGGTCGAAGTCGTACGGCGATGAGCTGAATCACTGTTCTCCTCCGTGTGCCGGGGGTCGGCGGGTTCTTCGATATTACCCCAGTTTTGGGTAAACGTGCGACGAATTTGCGGCTGTTTGTTGGCGAAGGATTTGATGTGCGAAAAAAGGGTTCAGTTGTGGCCTGTGCGGCCGCGCCTGAATCCTCTCTAGGGTGTATCGACATATACAGGTGGCCAGCGACGGGAGCCATTTTTTCGCAGTTCGAGGAATGAGGAGCGACGCATACCGGGTGTCTGCGAACGACCAGGGACGAAGAAATGTGGAAAGATGGCCCCGTCCCTTCGGGTTGCGGCGAAAATCCGGCCATACTTCATTCCCGCCCTCGACAGTGGGCCCGCCACAACCTTCGGGCTCGGCTTCGTCTCCACCCCACGGACGAAGACCCGTCCGCGGGGGCCCCGGTTCTGGCCGAATTTTCTCCAGCAACGATGGCCGCCCGTATATGTCGATACACCCTAGTCCCCTGAAACCTGATCCCTTGTTTCTATTCCTCTTCCTCTTCCACGGGCCGCTTGGCGTTGGCGAGGATCTTGTCGGCGACCAGTTGCGGAACGATGTCGTAGTGATGCATCTCCATGCGGTACGTGCCTTTTCCCTGGGTCATGGATGTCAGCAGGGTGCCGTAGGAAAGCATCTCGGCCATCGGAACTTCTGCATTGATGACAGTGGTGCGGCCTTTGGACTCCATGCCCTGCACGCGTCCGCGCCGGCTGTTGAGGTCGCCCATCAGCGTGCCGGCAAACTCGTCGGGCGCCTCGATCTCGACCTTCATGACCGGCTCGAGCAGGCACGGCCTGGCTTGTTCCATGCATTTGCGAAACGCCAGCCGGCCCGCCATCTTGAACGACATTTCATTCGAGTCCACATCGTGATAGCTGCCGTCGAAGACGGTGACCTTGAAGTCGACTACGGGGTAGCCGGCCAGGTAGCCGCGCGCCGCCGACTCGACGATGCCTTTCTCGACCGCAGGAACGAATTGCCGTGGAATGGCGCCGCCGAAGATCTCATTGGCAAATTCGAACCCGCCCCCGCGCGGCATCGGCTCCATCTTGATTTTGCAGTCGCCGAATTGACCATGGCCTCCGCTCTGCTTCTTATGCCGCCCATGGCCTTCGGCACGGCTGCGAATGCTTTCGCGATAAGGCACCTTGGGGGCTTTCAGCGTCACTTCGGCGTGGTAGCGCTTCTTCAAGCCGGGAGACGATGGTTTCAATGTGCGGCTGGCCCGCGCCGGCAATCAGAAACTCATTGGTCTGCGGATCGCGGTAGAAGCGAATCAGCAGATCTTCTTCCATCAGCTTGTGAATGGCGGGCGCCAGCTTGTCCTCGTCGGCGCGGCTCTTGGGCTCGATGGCATAGGTCATGGCCGGCTCGGGCAACGCCGCCAACTCCACCTGGATGTCGCCGCCCTTTTGCCCCAGCGTATCGCCGGTAAATGTTTCGCGCAGTTTGGCCACGGCGCCCAGATCGCCGGCATGCAGCTCGATAACTTCTACCGCCTTGCGGCCTTGCATGACGCTCAAGTGCGACAGGCGCTCTTGTCCGCGCCGTGTGTAGTTCTCGAGAGTGGCGTCGTTTTTGACCACGCCGCTAATCACCTTGAAGAAGGTGATGCGGCCGGAGAATGGATCCGACATGGTCTTGAAGACCAGCAGGGCGGTTGGCTCTCGGTCGTCGAATTTGCGCGTTGTTGCGCCCGGGCTCGTCGTGTTGCCGTTGCCTCCGTTGGCGGCCACGGCTTGCATGGCCGGCGCTTTCACCGCGATCGGCGCTCGCTCTGTGGGCGCGGGTGCGTATACCTTGATGAAATCGAGAAGGTGATCGGTCGCTATATTCGCCAGACCGCTGGCAAACAGCACCGGGAAAATGCGGTCTTCGCGAATGGCCTCATGGAGTGCGGTAATGAGATGCTGTTCGGGAATGGTGCCCTGGGCAAAGTACTCCTCCATCAGTTCGTCTTTGCCTTCGGCCACCAGTTCGACCAGCGCCTCGTGCGCGGCCTTGGCGGCGCCTGCCAGGTTTGCGGGAATCTCGCCGATCTTGCCGCGGCCATCGCCGCCCGCGGTGTAGAAGAACGCCTCCATCGTGACCAGATCCACTACGCCATGAAAGCCCCCGGCATCGCTGATGGGCAGTTGCACGGGAACGCATTGCCGGCCCCAGCGCGTTTGCAGGTCATCGATCAGGGCGCTCAATCCGCCGGACCCACCGGCCTTGGGGTGATCCATCTGGTTGATGACCACGATGCGCGGTATATTCGCTTCTTCGGCAAACTTCCAAACCCGTTCTGTCACTGGCTCTGCGCCGGTCTGGGCGTTCACGATAACCGCGGCTGCTTCGACGGGCAGCAAGGCCGCGCGCGCTTCGTGGGTAAACATATGAAAGCCGGGTGTATCGACAAAATTGATTTTCGTGCCTTGCCATTCGGCAAAGGCGACGGCGTTCTGCATGGTAATGGCGCGCGCGATTTCTTCTTCGTCGTAGGCGGTCACGGCTGTACCATCACTGACGCGGCCCTGGGTTGGGGTGTTTTTCGCGGCATGCAGCAGCGCGGCAATCAAGGTGGTTTTGCCGCTGTGCGCATGCCCCACTACAGCTACGTTGCGGATCTCACTTCCCTGGTACGTTTTCATGCTGCTTCTCCTTCACCTGCTGTGGGGCGGACGCCTTGGGCAGGTCTGCGTCCGAAAAGAGGCGCAGGATTTGATGGGTGTGGAATTACGTTGAGCGATGGGTCTGAAGGAATATTGGCGATTGCGAATCGATTGAAGAGGGTAAATTGTGCAGGAATCGGGGCTGGGCAGCACAGGGACCCCATCAAGGCGTCCTTGAGGACGTCCATGGGACCGGATTTCCAGGCTCCAGGGCCCGGTCTGCCGTCTTCCTCGTCCATACGGAGAGTCTCCGGCAGGCGTCCGGCGGACAAAGGGAGAGGGTTTCCGCCGGGCGTCTCGCTTAAGAAAACGGATGCTATCACACCGGGAGTGTGAACGTCCTGTGACAAAATACACCGGGGGGAATCGCCCTGCCGGACGCCTGGATTCGGAGGCGGGGACGCCTTGAAACCCCTGTCAATGCAGCACGGGGAGCAGGCTGGAATAATCGTCCGTCCAGAGCTTCAAACCGGGCTTGATTGTGGCGGGCTTCGCGTGCTGCGCGACTTCGGGCTGGGCGAAAAAGGCGGCATTGTCGGTCAGCAACATCCAGGTAGCGCCAAACTCTCCGATTTCGTCTTTGGGGCCGGTCGCTACGCGCATCGCCGTCATTCCTGCCGCCTGCGCCAGCAGCGCAATCGGGGGCTCCAGATTGACATGCTGGTTGGATATGTGGAAGGCCAGGACCCCGCCCGGGGCCAGGTGCTTGCGATAGAGCGCAACCGCCTGGGTGGTGAGCAGATGCAATGGAATGGCGTCGCCGGAAAATGCATCGACGACCAGGACATCAAAGCGCTGCGACTCTTCATGGAGCAGCGACAGCCGGCCGTCGCCGGGAACGATCGCGGTCTGTGCGTAGGAATCACGAATGTAGGTAAAGACGTTCTCCGCGATGGGGGCAACCGCAGGGTTGATCTCGTAAAAACGAAGGTGGTCGCCAGGCCGTCCGTACGCTGCGAGCGTTCCGGCTCCCAGTCCGATGACGCCGATGTTGCGCGCACGGCCTACGCAGCAGAAGCGCAGTGCCAGACCCACGCCGGAATCCTCGGCATAGTAGGTTGTGGGGGTGTGTCGCAGCGCCTCGGTCCCAAAATATTGCATGCCGTGCTGGATGGTTCCATTGGTGAGGACGCGCCGCACCGAGCCGGGGTAGCCATGGTCCTGGCGCACGCGCAGAGTGCCGTAGAAGTTGCGCTCTGCCGCAACTGTTTCGCGTCCACTCGCGATGTGAACCCACGAAACCAGCAGGGCCATCATGACGCTCGCGACCGCCCACAGCAGACGCTGGCTCCAGCCGTCTTTCCATGTCATCGCAAAGGCAAGCAGCGCGGTGATGAGAAAAGTTAAAGGAAGATCGTAGTTGAAGCGAAAGATCATCGGCGACGCAATGCCGATGATCGACGAGCCCAGTGCGCCACCGGCAGCAAACAGCAAATAAAAGAGAGTAGACTCCGAAGCGCGTTTGGGGCGCAGCGCAACGGCTTCGCTGTGACAGAAGAAGCAGGAGACGAATACTTCAATCAGGAAAAACAGAATGCTGATGCGTAACGGCAAGGAGACGTCGGTCTTCGACAGCATGTAGGCCAATCCGCCGAGCATCACCAGGAGCAGTCGCGTTACGAGACCGCGGGCCAGCACGCCAGGGAACTGAAAGGCCAGAATGATGGTGAAGAGATAGACGGCGAGGGGCAGAATCCAGAGCAGCGGAATGGCGGCAACGTTGGCTGTCAGATAACTTGTGACCGCGCTCAGTTGCATCGCCGCGCCCATCGGCAACAGCACCCATAGCACTTTGTGGAACGTCGGCGCATTGGGAAGAGCCAAATCTTCGCTTGCTCTTGTCGTGCCGGACGCGATGGTTGTGGAACGAGTTCTCCTCGTGAGCACGCCGCACACCAGCGCGAAGACGGCGAAGCCCACGGCCCATGCGATCCTCTGCGCCTGCAGTGTGAAGTGGGGCTCGATCAGGCTTGGATAGAGACCGAGAGCCAGGAGAGATGCCAGGTTTGAGAGCGCGAAGAGGCGGTAGGGAATTCCGCCGGGTTCCACGCGCGTCCACCATACCTGCAACAGCGGACTGGTTGCGCCCAGCATGAGAAACGGAAGCCCGATCCATGCGCTCAGGGCAACAAAGACAGTCGCAATGGGGCTTTCGGCTCCGAGCCCGACCGAATAACTGCGCACCGCCCACGCGACTGCGGCAACGGCGGCCAGCAACAGCAGAAGAAAATGCAGGTTCCATTGTGAACTTCGCGTCTGCCAATGGGCATATAGATAGGCCGCGAGAAGTGCGGTCTGAAAAAAGACCAGGCAGGTAATCCAGACCGCTGCCGATCCGCCCAGCACCGGCAGCAACTGTTTGGCGGCGATGGGTTCCACCAGGAAGAGCAAAAAGGAACCCAGAAAAACTGCGCCCCCAAAAAGCAAACGCGAAGGAGTCATGCCAACCTCAGGGTAAGTGGCGTTTTTGCATCGGGCCAAGGCGCCCGTCCGTGTCCTCAACAAGCGTCCCACACTCAAAGAGCGGATGCTATCACAGGCATCGTATCCGTCTCACGCTCCGTGATACAGTCGGTTTACCCCTGTGCCGCGCCCGCTTTCCTGTTTCCTTTGAAGCAATACCCTTCGAGGTGAACGCCGATGTCGAATCCCGGCGAACCGCACGCAGCTGGTCCGACGGCGGCACAGAACGCGGCCATCGCAGCTTCGGCTCAGCGCAAGGCGGCTTGGCGTCTCATCCCCCTTATTGCCGTGGGCTATGGCCTGGCCTACATGGATCGCATCAACGTCAGCTTTGCCGCGCTGCGCATGAACGGCGATCTGCATTTCAGCGCCACCGTCTACGGCCTGGGCGCGGGCCTCTTCTTTATTGGATACGCAGTGTGCGAGGTGCCGTCGAACCTGCTGCTTCTGCGTTTCGGTCCGCGCCGCTGGCTGGCGCGCATCATGCTCACCTGGGGCCTGCTCGCCATGTCCATGATGCTGGTGCACACACCGATTGAGTTTTACGTGCTTCGCTTTCTACTTGGCATGGCAGAGGCCGGCTTCTTTCCCGGCGTGATTTACTACCTCATGTTGTGGTTTCCGGCGCACATGCGGGCGCGCGCCGTCAGCCGATTCTACGTCGCCCTTCCGCTCAGCTCGGTCGTCATGGGCTTCCTGGCCGGATGGCTGATGGGCTTGCAAGGCTTGCTCGGCCTGGCCGGCTGGCAATGGCTCTTCCTTCTCGAGGGATTGCCGGCGGCTCTCTTTAGCTATGTCCTTCTGCGATTTTTGCCCGATGGACCGGCCCATGCTTCATGGCTCACTGCGGACGAAAAAATCTGTCTTCAGCAACAACTGGATGCCGACAGCGCGCACGCCCACCTGGGTACCGAGGCAGGCGTGCTGCGCGCCTTGCTTTCGCCCAAAGTTTGGATGATCGGGCTTTTCTTTCTCTCCGCGCTCACTTGCAGCTACGCCTATTCCTTCTCCGCTCCGGCGATCCTGCAAGGCGTCACAGGTTGGAGCATCGGCAAAGTTGGATACCTGGTAGCCGCGTTCGGTGTGCTCGGAGCACTCTCCATGCTGTTCGGCGGCACCAGTTCCGATCGCACCGGCGACCGTGCCCTGCATTGCATCGTGCCCTGCTGTGTCATGGGCGCGGGCTTCGTGGTTGCAAGTTACGGTAGCCCTGCGTGGCTGGTCATCGCTGCGCTCGGAGTCAGCTACTGCGCGTTCATGGCGCTGCAGGGGCCTGCGCTTTCAGTGCCCACGCAGTTTCTCGCCGGCCGCGCCGCTGCCGCGGGCATTGCGGCGATGAACACCATCACCATGTTCAGCGGCTTCATCGGACCCTATTGGATGGGCGTCATGAAGGATAAGACCGGGGCATACTGGCTCGGCCTGCGCGGGCTCGTCATCCCCAGCCTCATCGCAGCCGCAGTGATGTTTATCCTTACGCGCAGCCTGGCACGCCGAACCGCAACGGTCACAGCCGCGGGCATGGCCAGCGAGACGGTTTGAGCGTCGGAAGGTTCTCGAGGAAGTTTGTTGCGTGAACCGCACTCAGACACTTGCAGTAGCAGGCAGAATCTCGTCCACGTCGACCCACTGGGTGGGATAGTTGCCCGTGTAGCATGCGGTGCAGAAGCGATTGCTGTCGCCGCTATCGCAGCTCTTGAGCAGTCCGTCGAGGGAGAGATAGGCGAGCGAGTCGGCTTCGATGTAGCGGCGTATTTCTTCGACGGATTTGTTGGCGGCGATGAGGTCGCGCTTGCGTGGTGTGTCCACTCCATAAAAGCAGGGCGAAATTGTCGGCGGGCAACTGATGCGCAGATGGACTTCTTTTGCGCCGGCGCCGCGCACCATGCGCACAATCTTGCGGCTGGTAGTTCCGCGGATGATCGAATCGTCAATGAGAATGACGCGCTTGCCTTCGAGTAGATTGCGCACCGGGTTCAGCTTGAGCCGAACGCCGAAGTCGCGCACGCGCTGCTCGGGTTCAATAAACGTGCGGCCCACATAGTGATTGCGGATCAGGCCCATGCGAAACGGCAAACCCGCTTGTTCCGCGTAGCCCAGCGCGGCGGTTACCCCGGAGTCGGGCACAGGCACGACCACATCTGCTGGCACGCCGGACTCGCGCGCCAACTGGCGCCCCATCTGATCGCGGCTCTCCTGCACCCAGCGGCCGAAGATGCGGCTGTCGGGCCGCGCGAAATAGACATGCTCAAAGACGCAGCTCGATTGCGGGACACCGCTCGCGTACTGGCGGCTGGTGACCCCGTCGTCGGTCACCATGACGAGTTCGCCGGGGAGCACATCGCGCTCATACTCGGCGCGCAGCAGGTCAAACGCGCAAGTCTCGGAAGCGAAGACGATCGTGTCGGGTCCGTCGGGGTTCCGGATGCGGCCCATCGAGAGGGGACGAAAGCCGCGTGGGTCGCGGGCGGCAAAGATGCGATCGCGGGTCATCATCACGATCGAAAACGCGCCCTCGATTTGCGAGAGCGAATCGGCAATGCAATCCACGAGAGTGTGGCGGCCGGAGTGCGCGATGAGCTGCACGATGATTTCGGAATCGGACGTGGTCTGGAAATAGGCGCCGTCGCGCTCGAGCCGTGCGCGGACGTTGCCGAGATTTACCAGGTTGCCGTTATGCGCAATCGCGATGAGGCCCTTCGTCGAGTCCACGCGAATCGGCTGCGCGTTGAGCAACGCCGAGTCGCCCGTGGTCGAGTAGCGCGTGTGCCCGATGGCCATGGTTCCCGGCAGCTTCTGCAGCACATCGTCGGTAAAGATTTCTGAAACCAGGCCCATGCCTTTGATGTTGGCCAGGTGCTGGCCGTCCGCCGAGGCGATCCCCGCCGACTCTTGCCCGCGATGCTGCAACGCGTAGAGCCCAAGGTAGGTCTGCCGTGCCGCGTCGGGATGGCCATGGATGGCAACCACGCCGCACTCTTCATGCAGCTTGTCCGTGCTGCGCGCTCTCACTTTCCTGCGGCCAGGCCCACTGCCGGAGTCGGCTTTGACTTGTTCAGATCGATCGGGGACGCCCGCAACACCCTGGAACAGCAACCGGCTCATGCGGTCACCTCGCCGTGAAGGATCGACTCGAGCGATGTGGCCCAAGGTTTGCGAAGTTCCGCCAAGGATGCCTGAATAAAAGGCTCGCGATCGACAGAAATTTCCAGTCGATTGCCGCCCGTCGTTCCGATGTGGGCAACCATGAAGTTGAATTCGCCGGCCAGCTTTTCAATGGCTGCTGCGTGACCCGAGGCGCACGTGACGAGGACGGTGGACGCCGGCTCTGCGAATAAACCAAACAGCGGGTGCGCCAGCAGCGACGGATCCTGTTCCACGGTTGCGCCGATATTCTTTGCGAATGCAGCTTGCGCCAGCGCCACGGCAATGCCGCCGTCCGACACATCGCGCGCCGAGTGAAGGAGCATGCGATCTGCCAGCCCGCGCAAGAGCGTATGCAGGTCGGCTTCGGCGTCGAGATCAAGATTCGGCGGCTTGCCCCAGAGCGCGCCGAGGACGACCTTTGCGTATTCCGATGAACCGAAGGCGATCAGTTCTTCCTGCACCTCTTCGTCCGTCGCATCGGCTTTCGCTTTTGCGCGCGGCTCAGATTCAAGCGCGGGAAACGGATATTGGCTGATGGGCAGTGGTTCGAGCGGAACTTTGAGATTCGGATTCGGCTCTTCGCCGCGCGGAATGGGCCACAGGAGAAGAATCGTGTCCCCCGCCTGCTGAAAATCTGCGGGCACCGCCTTGGTCACATCTTCGAGAATGCCCACGATGCCCAGAACCGGCGTGGGATAAATTCCTTCGCCGCGTGTCTCGTTATATAAGGAGACGTTGCCGCCAGTGATGGGCGTTGCGAGTGCTGTGCAGGCTTCGGCGATGCCGTCGATGGCTGCCGAGAGCTGTGCCATGATTTCCGGCTTTTCCGGGTTGCCAAAATTTAAACAGTTCGTCGCCGCCACCGGTGTTGCACCCGTGCAAGCAACTTTGCGCGCCGCCTCGGCCGTTGCATGCATCGCGCCCAGCTTCGGGTCGAGATAGGCCCAGCGGCCATTGCCATCGAGAGCCATCGCCAATCCGCGCTCGTGGCCGGCGGTGCCTGTTCCCTTGATGCGCATCACGCCGGCTTCGCCGCCCGGCCCCAGCGCCGTATTGGTCTGCACCATGGTGTCGTATTGCTCGTGCACCCAGCGCTTCGAGCAGACATTCGGACTCGCCAGAAGCTTCTTCAGTTCTGCGGCGTAGTCGTGATCCTTCGCCAGCTCCGCGAGCGCTTCTTCCGGCGGCTCCAGTGGAGCAGGCGCCTTCCATGTTCCAACGGGCCGGTGATACAACGGCGCGTCATCGGTGAGCGATTGATTGGGAATGTCTGCCACCAATTCGCCGTGATGACGAATGCGCAGCCGCGGCCCGGGCTCGACGGTGCCCACAATCACCGCGTCAAGGCCCCACTTGGCAAAGACACGCAACACTTCCTGCTCGCGGCCCTTTTCGGCGACCAGGAGCATGCGCTCCTGACTTTCCGAGAGCATGATTTCGTAGGCGCTCATGCCGGTCTCGCGCTGCGGCACGCGATCGAGTTCCACGTCGAGGCCCACGCCGCCGCGTGCGCCCATTTCGCACGTAGAGCACGTCAGTCCCGCCGCACCCATATCCTGGATGCCGACGATGGCGCCGGTTTTCATTGCCTCGAGGCAGGCCTCAAGCAGCAACTTCTCCATAAACGGATCGCCGACCTGCACATTGGGCCGTTTCTGTTCCGACCCTTCTTTGAATTCTTCCGACGCCATGGTTGCGCCGTGAATGCCGTCGCGCCCCGTCTTCGCGCCCACATATATGACAGGGTTGCCGGTCCCAGTTGCCTTGCCGTAAAAGATCTCGTCTTTGCGCACCAGGCCGAGCGCAAACGCGTTCACCAGTGGGTTGCCGCTGTAACAGGCCTCGAACTTCGTTTCGCCCCCGAGGTTCGGCACGCCAAAGCAGTTGCCGTATCCTGCGATCCCGCTTACCACTCCTTCGACGATGGAGTGGTTCTTGGCCAGCAGCTTGAGCTCTTCCGCATCTTGGTTTGGTTCTTCGGCGATCGGTCCGAAGCGCAGGGAATCCATCACCGCCAGCGGTCGCGCGCCCATGGTGAAAATGTCGCGCAGAATGCCGCCGACACCTGTTGCCGCGCCCTGATACGGCTCGATGTAACTGGGATGATTGTGGCTCTCAATCTTGAAGGCGCACGCCCACCCATCGCCCACATCAATAATGCCGGCGTTTTCGCCCGGACCCTGCACCACGCGATCGCTCTTGGTCGGTAAGCGCTTCAAGTGCACGCGGCTCGATTTGTAGGAGCAGTGCTCGCTCCACATCACGCTGTAAATGCCGAGCTCCGTGAGGGAAGGGACGCGCCCCAGCGCCGCGAGAATGCGGTCATACTCATCTGCGGTGATGCTGTGCTGCGCCAGGAGCTGCGGAGTTACTACGACAGGCTCAGGAACGACTGCAGAGGAGGCTGGAGTCATCACGATTAACTTCATTGTCGCATGGGAAGCGTGCTAAAAAGCGATTTGCATGGTGTGGAAAGCAGGGCCCGCACTCGATTAAATCCCATGGCAAACACCGTCGAATCCCGCGGAAAATGCGCAGCTGGCGAACGCTGAGAACGTCGATCAGTATGGCCCTGAGCCTCCACCAATCAGGCGGAGTAATGCGACGCGCCGAGTCTTTGGAACGGGCCTTGGCGCGGGGGAGGGACTGTGGCATCCAACACAAGCATTGTGCGATACTTGCACTGCACCCACCCCTCGCCGGGATGGCGGAACTGGCAGACGCAGCGGACTCAAAATCCGCCGACCTTGCGGTCATGGGGGTTCGACCCCCCCTCCCGGCACCAACAAAATAAAGAGCTTAGATGGAATTGGCCTCTCCAAAGCGGAGAGGCCAAAATCGTTTGGTGGCTGTTTTGGTGGCTGTTGGTTGAGACAGTGGGTATACCGCGAACAAGAGCCAACGAAAATTGGAATCCCGTCGAATTTCGCTGAGTGCATTGGCCTGTCGCCACTTGAACTGGTTCTAGAGTTTTCGCTTCTGTTGGACGCGTTCGGCCTCCGCTAGATGGCGTCAATACACAAACGGAATCAGCTTGCTGGTTCGTGCCGCATACTCATCGAATGCCGCACCGTAGTGATCATGCAAGTGCGAGTCGAGCATCGGAATGTTGGCAAATACAAATCCAGCCAGCATGATCGACGGAATGACGACGGTTATCCAGCGTCCCGATACCAGGCAAAGTCCGGAGAATGAAATCAGATCGCCAAGATAATTGGGGTGCCTTGAATATCGGAACAGACCGAGGATATAGAGGCATCCATGATTTTGCGGTTGGCGTTTCCAAACGTTACGTGCGTACTCCGCATACGAGTTCATCCAGGAGCCACAATCATAGAACCGCTCCGATGGCGGCAACCACTCCAAATGGAGCAGAATTCCTACCACCTGCAATGGCGAGCAGCAGGTAGATGAACAGCACCCATGGCACAATCATGCCCACCTCGCTCCAGCCTACAGCTCTCTTCAGAAACACGAACTGGGTGAGAAGCAGCCGGACGAAATACACAGTGAGCATCACCGCGAGGCACATGCGCCGGGCTTCATCGCCGAGCAGCCACGATCTTCCCAGCCAGTCGCCTACAAAACCAATACCCCCCAGCAACAACAACCACGCCAATCCCACACACGCGCCAACCGCCAGTGCCATAGCAACGAGCTGCGCGACGGATTTTTCGGATCGTGCGTAGAGATCGCCTCTGGGTTGCTTTCCGTTTATAACCGCCCCTTCTTGTATTCTCGCTCCATCCTTGAAGAGGCGTAGGGCCGTTAAACGGTTTAGGAGCTCGATACCAGGATTTGGGTCAGTAGTCCGCCACGAATGATCGTTCCACAAGTTCAATCGGTGCGCTATCGCCAACGCACTTCCGATGGCCTTCGGACGCTGGAAGCGTGCATTGCCCTGAAGTCAACAGGTGCGCCAAAGATCACCTGTCCGGAAAGCGACTATCCTCTGGCTCGTAAATGAGTGACGTGGCGCCAATCGAGCTTCAAATACCTCTTGAAATGAAGTCGGATATCGGTACCTGCGTTTCAACGGCGACTCTTTCAAATGAAAGCGCGGTAATGTGAGACTTATCAAGAACACGACAAAGAAAGATCGCACTTCTTTTTCACGACCTTGCTAGCTCATCACTGATTGCGCCTCCGCTTCCTTGAAAGAGCGAGGAAGAAGCCGCCCTGCGCGGAGGTCTCGCCGCTTCATCAGCAAGAAGAAGACCGGAACGAGGATGAGCACGTGGATAGTTGATGTAATCATTCCGCCAACGATGGGTGCGGCGATCGGCTTCATTACATCTGAGCCGATGCCTGACTCCCACAAGATCGGCGCAAGGCTTAGAATCACGGCGGTAACGGTCATCAGCTTGGGGCGCAGGCGCTGAACAGCTCCTGCAATGGTGGCTTGCACGAGATCGGTTTCAGTCAACGGCGCGCCTTGCTGCATGCGCTCTTCCAGCGCTTCGTGCAGGTAAACGACCATGACCACTCCGGTCTCAACAGCAATGCCGAAGAGCGCAATGTAACCAACCCACACTGCTACGCTGAAGTTATACCCGAGCAACCATTGCAGCAGCAGCCCTCCTGACATGGCGTAGAACGCCGGGAAGATGAGCACAGCAGCTTCCTCGACGGATTTGAAGACCAGATAGAGAAGGAGAAAGATGACGAAGAAGACGATGGGCAAAATGATCATGAGCCGCTGCTTGGCACGCACCTCGAACTCGTATTCGCCGGCCCATCGCCAGGTGTAGCCGGCGGGCAACGCAATCTTCTGGTGGATCAGTGCATTCGCGCGATTGACGAAGCCACCGTAGTCGCTCGTCTTCAGGTTCAGATAGACGTACCCGGTAAGGGAGCCGTCTTCGTCGCGGATCATTGCGGGGCCGCGCGAGTAATAGACGCGCGCAACCTCACTCATAGGAATCTGCGCGCCGGAAGGCGTCGGAATCAGCGCCTCCGTCAACGTCTTCGATGTATCGCGGAAATCGTGCATGTAGCGAACGGCGATCGGGAAGCGCTCGCGGCCTTCGACATTTTCGGCGATATCCATGCCGCCGATCTCTGAAGAAACCACGCGTTGCACATCCGCAACGGTGAGGCCGTAGCGCGCAGCCGCCGGACGATTCACTTCCACGTTAAGGTAAAAACCCTGGGAAACACGTTCGGCATAAATCGTCGTCGCCTCGGGCATGGTCGAAAGCACCTGCTGCATCTTGGCGCCGAGGCTCTGGATGCGATTCAAATCGGGGCCCTGGATCTTGATGCCGATTGCGGTCTTGATCCCGGTCAGTTCCATATCGAGGCGGTTCTGGACCGGCATGGTCCATGTGTTGGTGAGGCCTGGGAACTGCAGCTTCTCGTCCATCTCGCGAATGAGCTTGTCGTAGGTCATACCGGCTCGCCACTGTTCGCGCGGCTTCAACATTATGGTCGTGTCGTACATATCCAGCGGCGCGTTGTCCGTCGCACTGTCAGACCGGCCAACGGTTCCAAACACGGTTGAGACCTCGGGGAACGAACGGATGATTCGGTCCTGTTGTTGCATCAGCGACGCGGCCTGCGTGATGGAGATTCCCGGCAGCGAGCTTGGCATGTAGAGCGCGGAACCTTCGTACAGGGCCGGCATAAACTGGCTGCCGAGCCGGAAGCAAAGGGGAATCGTGGCAGCGAGGAAAATGAGATTGAGCGCAATCACAATCTTCCAGTGGCGCAAGCACCAACGCAGCACCGGCAGATAGAGCGCCTGGCTGGCACGCGCTGCAGGATTCTTCGCTTCGGGCCGCAATTTACCACGCAGGCAAAACGGCATTAGCGCCGGTACCAGCGTGATGGATAGCAGCGAAGAGAAAATGAGCGCCAGCGTCTTGGTCCATGCGAGCGGACGAAACATGCGCCCCTCTTGTGCCTCAAGCATAAAAACGGGCAGAAAAGAGACCACGATGATGATGAGCGAGTAGAAGAGCGCAGGACCGACTTGCTGGGCTGCACCGACAAGGATGCGGCGGCGTTCTCCTTCGTTGAGTTCGGTTGCATCCTTGCGTTCGGCGATATGGCGGTAGCCGTTTTCAACGATGACGATGGCTGCATCGATGAGCACGCCGACAGCCAGCGCCAGTCCGCCGAGCGACATGATGTTCGAACTTACTTTCAGGTAGTACATGGGGATGAAAGCCGCGAGAGCCGCGATGGGCAGCGTGATGATGGGCACTAGAGCTGAACGGAAATGGAAGAGAAAAAGGATACAGACGAAGCTGACGATAATGGCTTCGATGAACAGGTCTCGCTTGAGCGTATGAATCGACTGGTTGATAAGCCAGGAGCGGTCGTAAGCCGTAACGATCTCGACTCCAGGAGGCAGGGATGGGCCAATGTCTTTTAGTTTGGCTTTTACGCCGTCGATCACCGTGAGCGCGTTCGTACCGTAGCGCGTCACCACGATGCCTCCGACGGTTTCGCCTTCGCCCTGCCAATCTGCCGCGCCGCGGCGCACGTCGGGACCAAGCGTCACGGTGCCCAGATCGCGCACCAGCACAGGCGTTCCGTTCTTGGTCGCAACGGGAACATTCTCAAGATCGGCGACATTGCGCAGATAGCCCAGGCCACGGATCATGTACTCGGCGCCTCCCATTTCAAGCACGTCCCCACCGACTTCGTTGGTGCTTTGTCGCACGCGGTCGATGACGTTCGAAGCCGGGATGCCGTAGGAGAAAAGCTTCTGCGGATCGAGATTTACCTGGTACTGGCGCACGAATCCGCCAATGGTTGCCACTTCGGCCACTCCCGGAACGGTCTCCAGCTTATAACGAAGAAACCAGTCCTGAAGCGCTCGCAAATCGGCGAGATTAAGCTTGTGCGATCGATCGACGATCGCGTACTCATACACCCACCCGGCGCCGGTGGCATCCGGACCAATGGACGGATGAACGTCTGCCGGCAAACGCCCGGCAAGCTGCTGCATATATTCGAGGACGCGCGACCGCGCCCAGTAGAGGTCGGTGCTGTCATCGAAGATAACGAAGACACAGGAGTCACCGAACATAGTCTGAGCACGGACGCTCTTGACGTGTGGCGCGGCCAGCAGCGCGGTGACGATGGGATAAGTAACCTGGTCCTCGACAACATCCGGTGGCTCGCCGGGCCAGTTCGTGTGAACCACAACCTGCACGTCACTGATGTCTGGCAGGGCGTCAAGAGGCACGCGCTGGAGCGACCACACACCTGCAAGCGTAAGCAGGATGGCCGCGGTAAACACCAGAAACGGGTTGCTCGCGCACCATGCGATGATTCGTGCGATCATTACATCCCTCCTGTTGCGTCGACGGTGAGCATTTTGGTGGCAATCGTGGCTCCGGCACGCTGAACAGAGATAGCCACGTGCCAGGTGCCACCGGAGTCGAGCTCCAGCGAGCCCGCGTAAATGCCCTGGCCTTTGGCGCTGAGCGAGACCGCCGCGCGCTGCGCGGCCATACCCATCGCCGGCATCGCAGGCATTGAGAATATTGCCGATAACTGGGCACCATCGACAGGCTTACCGTCGCCGCCGGTGAGCTTGATCTGCACCATGTTTTTGCCCTTTTGCGGAATCGAGGGCTCAGTCGTTAACTCGATCTTGATTTCGTCGTGCGGCGAATTGGAGCCAGTCGATTGTGTCTTCTCAGGGTTTGCATTCTGCTGTGGAGAAGTGAACGACCCCAACGCCGCTTGTAACTGAGCCTCGGAGTCCACTAAGAAGTTGGCTGAGCTTACGACATGATCTCCCGGCTGCAGTCCCTTCAGGACGATGACAGAGTCTTCGATCTGTGGGCCGGTTTGAATCTCGCGCGGTTCGAGATTGCCGTCACCGTGATCGATGAATGCAATGGCTCGCGAGCCGGACTGGAGAACGGCGGACGCAGGAACGATAAGCTGCTTTCCAAGCGGGAGGTTGATGTCGACGTTGACATACATCCCGGGCTTGAGCACCACACCGGGATTGCGGAAGATGAGGCGCACGCGCACGGTGCGCGTTGCCGGATCAACCTCGGGAAGAATCTGATCTACACGACCGTTAAAAGCGCGGCCCGGATATGCGTCGACCGAGACCTGTGCCGGATCGCCTGGCCGCAAGCGGCCTACAGAGTCCTGAAAGACATTCGCGTAGACCCACACCGTGGAGAGATCCGCGATTGTGTAGAGCTTGGTGTCAGGCTGAACGTAGGCATTGGGCAGTGCGTTGCGCTCGATGATGAATCCCGATGCGGGCGAGTCGATCGCAATCTCATGCTCGACCTTGCCGCTCTGCACAAGTGAAGTGACCACTGCGGCCGAGACACCGAACTGGCGCAGCCGTTCCTCGGCCGCATCCAGCAGCCAGCCGCTTTCCTGCATTGCCATTCCATGCGAGTCGGAGGAGAGCGTCTTCTGGTTTTGCCGGGCGAGAAGATACTCCTGTTCGGTGCTGACGAGATCCGGGCTGTAGATGGTGAAGAGATGCTGCCCCTTCCTCACGTACTGGTAGCTCGCATTCGCGGAGACACTCTGAATCCAACCTGCAAAGCGCGTTTGAACGTAGGAGAGGCTTTGTTCGTCGATGTTGACGTTGCCGGGGATACTCAGCTTGTCGCTCATGTTCTTCATCTGCGCGACGACCGTCGTTACGCCAATCTGTTGCAGGCGCTGCGGCGAAATCTGGATGGGGCCGAGTTGTGGTTCCGCGCTGTCAGGAACTGCACTTTGCGTGCCTGGCGCGCTTGAGGCCACTGGGCCACGCGCCACCACTGGATCGTTCGTCTCTGCAGCGGGTATGGGATGACTGCGATGCAGTAGCAGGTAGCCGACTCCGCCCGCCAGTGCAACGCAGGCGGCGAGAGCGATAAAAAATGCATGTCGATATACGCGGTCGCTCATTGGTTTTCCTCCTTCGTTGCTGCTGTTGGGGGTTGCCTCGTGGCGCCGATTGGCGCGCCAATGGCGAGTTCCAGGTCAGACATACTCGTGGCAAAGTCGCCCATCGACTGGAACCACGCAAGATCCACGTCGATCACGGCCATTTGGCTGTCGAGCAGGTCTAAAAGATCGGTTTGGTTGTTTTCGTATGCGATAACCGCAGCGTGAAGCGTTGCCTCGGCCTGCGGCTCAAGCGAATCGTGGTAGACACGCGCCAGCCGCTGCGCGGCACGCGCCTCAGCCAGAGCCTCTTCGATCTGGCCGAAGGCCGCGTTGCGCATCGCTGCAACTTCAGAGTCTTGCTCGGTGACCTTGACCGTCGATTCGCTGATCTCGGCGTCGTGCTTGCGGCGATTCAGCCACGGCAGTGTGATTGAGCCCTCGACCATGTAATTGTTGCGGGGATTGTTCCCTGTCGGCATCAGCATGTACCCACCGGCGATGTTGAAGTCTGGCACGTAGGCTTTGCCGGCGAGTGATTGCTCCTTGCGGCTCTTCTCCGCTGCTGCCTGCGCTGCCTTGAGGTCAGGGCGTGAAACGAGCGACAGTTGTTCTAATTGCTTGCCTGCCGGCAGATCGACGCCCACTCCAAAGTCGCCTTCAACGCGAATCGGCATAGCCGGATTGCGGCCGAGCAACGTGTTCATCTGCGCGCTGGCAACTTCCGCGTCGCGGTCGAATCGGATCATGTGCTCTTCAAGGCGCGTCATCGCAAGCTGTGCCTTCAGCACATCCTGCTGCGGAACCTTGCCCACCGTGTACTTGATACGCGCCGCTTCAATGGCCTGGCGGGCAATATCCACGTGCTGGTCATGGATGCGCATCTCCTCTTGCGCCAGCAGCAGTTCGAAGAAGGTCTTGCGCACTTCGACCCGAACGCGCAGGCGCACAGACTCGAGCTCGTCGTGTGCCACGGTCACGTCCGATTGGGCAATGCTGGTTTGGAGAGCGCGCTTTCCCGGCCCCGGCAATGACTGGGTCAACATCAACATGTTTTGCGCGGCGTTATAGTCCCACGGCTTGTTGAGCGGTACCTGCCAATCGCGCAGCATGAACTGCGGATCGTCGAGCTTGCCTGTTGTCGGCACATGCGCCTCGGCCATCGAAACCTTTCTCGAAGCGACGTGAATCTCAGGGTTTTCAGCGAGTGCGATTCGCTCAATCTCGTCCAGAGACTGCGCCGGAGTTGAGGCATCGGGTGGCTTCCGATTGTCGATGAAAGCGCTGAAGGCTTCCACGGGGCCGCTTGCGCCCGGCGTTTGCGCAACAATACTGTTTGCAGGCGCAAGAACGGCAAGACTGCAAAGTGCAATAAAAAGAGCTTTCATTCGTCCCTCGAATCGATGGGGGGTCATGGCATAGATCCGAGCGTGCAGTGCGCCAGGCGCACAGGAACACACGAATCCCCAGTCAGGAATCGAGGGAAAGATCAGATTCGAAGGATGGTGCCGGTGCCCGATTGGGATCGAAGGGGCGGAGCATTGGAGGACAGTAGACTTTGGCCTGCAAGACGGTCGAGATCTGGTGGAAGTGCTGAAGCGAGCGACTGCGCGGCCCCAACCTGAGGCACGGGCGTTACCACGCGGCCCTGAGGTATGGCCGTCCCGGATGAGTCTAACTGGCAGCAAGGGTGAGCGGCGCTCATCGTCGTCGAATCGCAATTCATCATCATTGCGCGGCAGCAGGAGTGGCAGGGAGCAAGGGTGATGCAGGCGAGAACTGGGCCAGCGGCCCATAGGGCCACAATCGCAAGCATCAACATCGCGCCTTTTCTCCCCATGCTCATAGTGTAAGCCGAACCCACACACATAGCATCTCGTGACAACTCCCTGCATGCTGTGATGTGGATCACTGGAACCGGATGCCTAAGCTTGGTGAGAAGGCATAAATCACACGCAACTAATCACGTGGCATCAGTTGACGCATTCAGCGGGCTTGTCCGAGAGGTGGACATCCGATCCAACCAGATCTCAGTCTGGAATCGTGGTAAATCATCAATGCGCTCATCGAAGCCGAATCAATTTCTGCTTGGTCTCTCGACCGTCACTGGTATTCAATTCACCGTGGCGATCCGATCAATGACTGCGCATTGGCGGCCGGGTTCTCGTCCCAGTCTCTGAGCTTCGGAAATATGCGCGGACCGACCATCCAGAGCGGATTGTGGCTTAGGCACCGCCGCCAAGTCAGCGGATCGTCTCGAGTCTGCGGAGCCTCGCGAGAAGTTGCCCTATCCGGGCTTGACTGGCGTTGTCGGGCAGGAGATACCCGGGTAAAGCGTCGAGGAAACGTGATTCTCCAAGAAGCGTCTGGACGGCATCGGCAATATAGGTCTTCAGCGCTGAAGAAGCCGCTTCGACTTCTGGTATGAGTGACGACCGGCCGTCGACTACGGCGATGAAGTCTTCCAGGTCATGGCTCGCGAGGTAATCCCGGTTTCCCCGTCCGTGAAATGCTTCGAGCTTGGTCCCGAGAAAGTAGGGCGCGTTGATGGCCCGAATTACCAGCCCGCCAGGAAGCTGGACGTTCCCCGCCGTACGCAAAGCATCCGGATACCAACGGTTCGAAAAGCCGAGAACTCGGGAGTCCAACGGCATGACATCCAAGGTCAATGCGCCGTGAATCCACCGGCACAGCGGCGCGCCTTCGCTGCTGTCTTCTTTGAATCCCAGAGCGCGAAGCCGCTCGGAAAAGACAGTGTACTCGGTATAGGAACCAATCTCCGCGATGACGTCCACGTCGTAGGTTCCGCGTACGGGCGCGGCGGCCGGATCGTCGATCAGTAAGCCGGTTGTGCAGCCGCCGACGAAGACGATTTCCGGAAGGAGTTGGCGCAATCTTTCAGCCGCCAATTCCAGCAGTTCGAGATTAGGGTTTGGCATCGGCGGGTATCTCCAGCCTCCGCGTCAGCTCCTGGCTTGCCAACTTCCGTTCTCTGGCTCGCCCGTTACGGAGAGCATCCACCAAAGCCAGCAATTCATAGAGCCGCTCATCTGCGAGTGCAGCTTGCGGGACATTCTTGTGGAGGGGCGCAAAGCTGTAGCCACGAACTTTCCCATCCGCATACGGCCAGACCGGCGGCAACTCGCCGGCGTCAGCGATCGTTCTCGAAAGCGGAAGAGCGGCATAGCTCGTGGGAACCCCTCGCGTCGGCGCGCCGGTCTCGGCAGGAAAAGCATATCGAACTCCATGAATCAGGAATTCGAGCAGCGAGGAGCGATTCAGGCGATCTCCGAGTTCCGGCCCTTGAACGAAGTGCGACGCCCGCGCACGCTTCACCGAAGCGTAGACCTCGGACGGATAGAGGCGCAGTTCGTTCGCGAGGCGCAGGTACGGAGGCCTTTCGCTGTTCTCCAACGAAAGCTTAAGCATGACGACAATATCGAGTGGTCTGAGCACAATCAGATTATACAATATTCAAATAAATTGAATATTGAACGTCTGGGTAACCCCGGGCCCCTACCGACACCGAAATGGGTGTAATTGGGTGTCTAATCGGGTGCAATTCTCAATTCAGAAGCGCTCCATGAATGGCAGCCGCTGCGTGAACCGGAGCCGGACTGCATCACTTCGGCGGATTTAATGGCTATTGCCCTATAAACGCGACGATTGACCTTAATTTGCACCAGAGATTGTGCAATGCGTAACATGCAAAGAATGAGATGGTTATAAAGGCAAACAGCCACTAAACGGCCATCATGTTGCTGCTGTTCGAGTGCAAACAGGCCGGTTCCTCGAAAGAAAATCCGCCGAGATTCTCGGTGGCTGTTTTGATGGCTGTTCGTTGCCAACTTTTGTGCATTTTGCTGCGACGGACTGCAAGGCGGCACTTCTCTTCAACTCGCTCTTCCAAAACAGCTTATGCAAGATTTTGCGAGCGGCTGCAACGCGCTGCAAAACCTCAAAAAACAGACTCAAAATCCGCCGATCGCAAGGTCGTGGGGGTTCGACCCCCCCTCCCGGCACCAAGCTTAAGCCATCTTCTAGTCAGCGAGTTACGACGACGCACAATCCTCTGTGCCAAAATCGTGCCCAAACTGTGCCGAGGCTGGTTCTCCCTTCCCCGGAGATCAAGCTCTTAATTCAAAAGAACGCCCGCTTTCACTTGCTGCGGTCGGGCTTACGGCCAGGGTGAAATTGAAACGCGCTCCGCGCGGAGGATTATCGGTGGCCCACAAACGGCCTCCATGCAACTCAATGATGGACCGGCTGATGCGAAGCCCCATGCCGGTGCCGTGGGGTTTGGTTGTAAAAAACGGTTCGAAAATCTGTTCCGCGTGCTGTGGTGGAAGGCCTACGCCGGTATCACTGACTGAGACAAGAATCTGCTCATTTTCCGCTCGCTGCGACTCGATGACCATCTCTCGTATTCCATCCACGTCCTTGGTCGCTTCGATTCTGTTGACGATTAGATTCATCGCGACCTGTTTCAATTGGACCCGATCTCCGACGACCTGAGGAAGATCGGCTGCCAGTTCGGTCCGGACCGATATGTTGTGTCGCATCGCCTCTCCGCGCAGAAGGGCGACCGTTTCTCGAATCATCTCGCTTATCCCAAGCGCCTCTTGATTCACGGATCCCTTCTCGAATTGTGCGCGAATCCGGCTGATGATTCCCGCAGCACGAGCAGGCGATCAGCGAGATCAAGCAGGCGGTGCCGGTCGACGTTGACGGAAGTTACTATTACCGCCTCGGTCGTCTCTACATGAAGTCGGGGAATCGAGCGGCGGCAGCCGGTGCCCTGAATCAAGCTGCACAGCTTCGGCGCACCAGCGATGCCGCATCCTTGTTCCAAAAATAGCGATTCCCGGCATTCATCAGGCAGCTCATCGCTGCTCAAGTCTTCGCAGTGTATCGACCGCGCAGATCGCGCCAGTTGGTTGCTCTTCGTGCTTGAAATAGGCAAAGATCTCGCCTTGGGCGGAGCGCTGGCGCAGGATATTTTCAATCGCGTCGAGCTGCTCTTGCGAGTAGCCACTTCGACGGAACCGGTAGCTGCCGAACGACGCGGTCACAATATC
This sequence comes from uncultured Acidobacteriaceae bacterium, assembly GCA_963798035.1. Taxonomy (GTDB): domain Bacteria; phylum Acidobacteriota; class Terriglobia; order Terriglobales; family Acidobacteriaceae; genus Telmatobacter. The sequence goes on from CAWCRW010000006.1 coordinate 447,431, forward strand.
CGGGGTCTCCAAATCTTCGCTTTCCGCAACACAGAGCGCGACGGAATGCCGCTGCAGCACGGCGTACACTTCGTCGCAAAACCATGTGCTGTGCCGAAATTCGAACGCCATCCGCAGCCCACAGGATTCCGCAGCCACAAGGAATGAGTCGAGGCGAGGCACATCGGCCTTGAAATTGGGGGGAAGTTGGAAGAGCACCAAACCCATCCGTCCAGCGGCCTCGACCGGAGCGAGCGCACGCGCCAAGGCGGCAACGGTGTCTGAACAGTCCTTGAGTCGAAGGATGTGAGTGATCCGCTGCGGCGCTTTGAACGAGAAGCGAAAGCCGGCGCCGGTCGCGGCCAGCCAGCCGGCAAGCATGCTCCCGGTCGGCAACTGGCGGAAGGTGTAATTTACTTCAACGGAGTTCAATTGAGCTGCGTAGTATTCCAGAAACTTCCGTTGAGCAAGCGCCTGAGGGTAGAATCCCGGTTTCCAGCTCGAATATGCCCAACCGGAGGTACCAAGGAAGGCTCGATTCCGCAAGTCTCCCGCATCAGGAGGCTTTGCAACGCGCGAGCCTTCGCGGTCGGCAGCCTTTTCGGCGGACTTTCGGGCGTTCGCATTCACGAGTGAAGGCACCGTTCCCGTCTGTGAAAAAGATGAACCGTAAAATCGGCTCGGCTCCATTGGGCGCCGATGGATCTCACATTCAGATCCAGGCCGCAATCCATCCGTCACGGAAAACAGGCTAGCACAATGTGCAGCGAGGTCGACTCAGGGCGCAGAAGCCGTTACGCGCGACCGGATGCCATCGCCTATCGGGCCGCTATGATTTAGCCGTGCGTTGAGCCAGGCTGTCATCTGGCGCTCCCAGTCCGGCACGTTGGGCAGCTTGTTCCAGCCGCCGGTGCCATGCTTGCCGCCGGGGATGGCGATGATGTCGCAGCGCACGCGAACCGCATGCAGCGCGGCTTGCAGGTTGGTCGCTTCCAACATGGGGATGTATTCATCCTGGGTGCCGAGGATCTCGAGAAATGGCGGATCGTCTTTCGAGACATAGGTGATGGGCGAGGCTTCGCGGATGGCTTCCTTCTCGCCTTTCTGCGCGATGAAGGGATCGAGAAAGCGATGCACGTCCGCGTTGAGCGGAACGAACTCGAAGCTGCTTTGCGCGTAGAGGCTCACCACGGCCTGCGCCTTGGCGCTGACGCGGTCGACCGGATCGGCGGCATGCGGGTCGCCGGGCGCATTAAGCAGGCCGACCATATTGCTGAGGTAGCCGCCGGCCGAGCCGCCTACGAGGGCGATCTTGCCGGGATCGGCGCTCCAGTCGCGGGCGTGATAACGAATGTAGCGGACCGCGCGTTGCACGTCATACACCATGTATGGGTAGGGGTACTGTGGCGCGACGCGGTAGTTGACGGAGAAGACCGCGTAGCCCGCCGGAGCGAGAAAATCGGCCACGTAGGCTTCGCTGCCGTTCTTGCTGTCGCCGCCGTGATAGCCTCCGCCGTGAATGATAATCGCGATCGGATGCATTCCGGCGCCCCTTGGTGCGTAGTAGTCCATGGTGAGGGGCTGGCCGTCGGCAGTTCCGTACACAATGCCGTCCTGCGTCGGTATGCGCGTTTCGGCGGCATGCGCGGCGACACCGGCGAAGGAGAGCGCGATTAAGGCGAGATGCTGCAAGGGATGAAGCGCCATCGGGAGTCGAACTCCTCAGTAGGATGGAGGCGGTCTTGGCGAAAACGTTCGAGCCTCAAATCATGTTAGACGAGCCAGGCCCGCTGTATCTTTGGGTGGCTCATCCCTGGACACGGTGATCGAGATCTTAGGGACTAGGTACTCTGCCGAGGTCCTTGCCTTCACGGCGTCGATTCGAACAATCGCGACGGAAGGGGCCGGAGGATGTGAAAGTGCGCTCGGTGACAAGTTCAACTATGATGGCTTGTTTACTGGGCCGGAGTCTCCTTCGATCATCCGGCAGGAAAACACCTCACCCAGCCCAGCCTCACATGACCGAGAGTGACATGTCTGAAACGCGGAAAACAATGACGCGCAGGAACGTCCTGCAAAGTGTGCCTTCGGCGGCACTCTTGATCCCAACGGCATCCTGGGCGCAACAGTCGAAAAACGCTTTGCCCAGCCTTGCACACGATGACCTGGATCTGCCCGTTCTCGCGCAGCCCGACCTGGTCTTTGCATTCGTGGGCGATTCTGAGGCACAGCGCCTGGTGCTTTCGAGAGCTGGCGATAGGTGGACCGGAACCAACAGAGCGGCGGGCGTTACGGTGGATTTCGCTGCTGCATTACGGCAGGCTGTGGTCTCCATATCCGCGCCCGCGGTGCCTGTCCAGCGCATTCAGCTCCGCTGGAATCGGCGACTCTCCGAAGATGTCGTTGCATTGGGGGACGCGTGGGAACGCAGTTACGGAGACTTGGAATGGCGGCCGCTGCAGGCAGAACGTGCGTTGCCCTGGTACGCGCTTCTACATGCGCAAGGGCAAACCTCCGGCATGGGCATCAAGACCGGAGCGGCTTCCTTTGCTTTTTGGCAAGTGGATATCTCCGGCATCTCGCTATGGCTTGATGTACGCAATGGTGGAAACGGCGTATCGCTCGGGAGTCGCACGCTTGAGGCGGCGACAATCGTGCAGTGCAAGGGAGCTTTGGACGAAAGCGCCTTTACCGTGACGCAACGGTTATGCCGTGCAATGGCCGAAGGCACTCAGGTGCCCATCAACCGAGGCGGCTTGCAGACCGATACCATTCTCGGGAGCAACGATTGGTATTACGCCTACGGGCAAAACACGCACGACGGCATTTTGCGCGATGCCGATCTTGTCGCATCCCTTGCGCCCGCGGGGCAAATCAAGCCGTTCACGGTCATCGACGATGGCTATCAGGACCCATCCCGATTTCCAAGCCTTCCCCGGCTTGCTTCTGCCATCCGCGATCGCCATGTGATTCCGGGTTTGTGGATTCGTCCTTTGCGCGCGGCGCCGGGGACCCCTGCGAATCTGTTGCTGCCGGAGTCCCGCTGGAGTGGACCCAGAGGTGAGCAAGGGCCCGTAGCTTACGATCCGACCATTCCGGAAGCACTGCACGCCGTCGTGTCTGTGGCAGCCGAGGCATGCGATTGGGGTTTTGATTTGATCAAGCATGACTTCACAACCTGGGAACTGTTCGGACAATGGGGCAGTCAAATGGGCGCTTCTCCGTGCCGGGGTCACTGGCACTTCAATGACCGCGCCGTCACCAATGCCGAGGTGGTGACTGCACTCTATCGGCAACTCCGCGCAACCTGCGGACAAGGCCGCCTTATCCTGGGGTGCAATACGGTCGGACATCTTTCGGTTGGACTCTTCGACGCCTCGCGCACCGGGGACGATGTGAGTGGAAAGGAGTGGGAGAGAACCCGGCGGACAGGCGTGAACACGCTAGCTTTTCGCTCCCCGCAGCACAGGACTTTTTATTCCGTCGATGCCGAATGTGTTGCGATCACCCCGGATGTGCCCTGGGCCTTGAGTCGCCAGTGGCTCCAGGCAGTCGCGAACAGCGGAACTGTTCTTCTGATTTCACCGGATCCGAGGGCCATCGGCGTCGAGCAGAAACAATCGCTCCGTGAAGCTTTCAGACGCTGCGCTGCGAAACCGGCCAGTGAACCGTTGGATTGGATGAAGTCGCGCACGCCTGCCTCGTGGCGATCTGGGGATGCGGCTCAGAATTACAGCTGGATTCAAGAAGAGGGAGAAAGTCCATTTCCCATCGGAATACAACGTGGACCGGATTAGGGATTGGGCTCGTATCGGTGCAGGACGGAATCGCGGAAAAATCGCCGAACCCTTGAAAGTAATCCAAAATAGTTTGATGCCCTTAGGGTCCACCCGCCAACGAGAACAGATGAGAATTTTCTCGATCCGTCCGAGCTGGCGAACGCCGGACATAGAAATCCCAAGCCGATCTTCGAAGGACGGCTTGGGATTGCTTGTGCAGCGGAAGGTGGCGGCTGTTTAGCGATCGTGCGGAACTTGACGAACGGAAACGATGGTTCCGTCCTCTTTCGCCATCACGTAATTCCCATCGATCTGGCGCCATTCATGCCCTGCCGGCGGACGGCGAAGGTGGTTCTGGCGATAGTCAACCTTTTCGCCTCGGTTCCAGTCTTCCTGGTGGATCTTTGAGCCGGTTTTCCATTCGCTGTGCTGTTTGTATGTGTGGTTGTCGGGGTGATCCTGGGCCATGGCAGGCATGCTTGCCAGCGCTATAGCCAGGATGGGTAATGCGAATACTGCTCGAATCATTTTCATGAGTACTCCTGGGACTTGGATGCCGCTTTGGATGGAATCGCGGGGGGACAAGATTGGCAGGGTGTTGCCGTGCTCCTTCAGCGAGCTGAACTCATACTTACGTGGTCTGCCCCATGCAGACTGCTCAATATTGCACATGTCGTCGTTGTTCAGCTGGAATTCGACGATTCCGGTCTCACTGTTCTGCCTGCTTACCGCTCACTCAGAATCCAAAGGATCGCCGAAAATGAGCGCCATCGCCGCGAGGTAAGCCGACTCTCTGACGAGGCGGCAAAAGATTTCTGCGCGTACTTCGATATGCCTCTACAATCCGACATGGCGTATGAATACGAGGTCAAGGGGGCTGAGAATGGCTAAGAAAACGGTTGTGGAGAAGGCTGGGGAGACGGTAGGGATAGGAATCGAGATGGCGTCGGATATGGCAGGCGCCATCAAGACGGCATTGAACGGGGCGGTGACTGCGATGACAGAGGTACTGAAGACGGAGCCTGCCAAGAAGGCCGCGAAAAAGACTGCAAAGAAATCCGTGTCGAAGAAGGCTTCCAAAAAGGCGCCTGCGAAGAAGATTGCGAAGAAAGCTGCAGCCAAGAAGACGGTGGCCAAGCGGGGCGCAAAGAAGTCCGTGAAAAAGCCCGCGAAGAAGGCTGGCCGCAAGCGGCGATGAATGGAAATGAAGTGCATGCAGGCCGCGCGATTCGACAGAAATGCGAAGACGCGTGTGATTGAAGAAAGCTAAGTTCTCTCCCGGGAATGACGAGGGAAGCGAATATCCAGAGTCCGAAGCTCACCTACAGACGATGCCCGCGACACAGCGGCCGGTGATCGCGAATCGCCTTCCTGGGATCCAACGCAAGACGGACCTTCGCCAGCCAACGATTTGCACGGAAACAGGGGTGCGATCCGGATTCTTGTTTCTGCGCAGAGTGTATACTCGGCGGGTGTTTCACATACAGGATCTCCGCCTCTGCGCGAAACGAATCTTCCTGGTTGTGCTGATGGGAGCGAGCTACGCATCGGCAGCTCAGTCTCCTTCCGCCCTCACGCGGTCCAGGCAGTTGTTGATCGTCACGACGTCGGATTGGAATTCCGTGACCGGAACTTTGCAGCGCTACGAGAGGCGTAGCGCAGACGAACCGTGGAAGAAAGCAGGAGACACGATCCCGGTGGTCGTCGGCAAGGGCGGCATGGGCTGGGGCGATGGGGTCGTGGCGGTTCCAGGACATGCAGCGACAGATCCTGTGAAACACGAAGGCGACGGAAGGACCCCGGCCGGGATATTTGGCGTGGGGACGACGTTTGGATATGCGCCGGACAAGCCCCCGGCCTGGGCGATGCCTTACCGTCCGCTGACGCCGGCGACCGACTGCGTGGATGATCGCGACTCGAAACACTATAACCAGATCGTTGAGCGCACGGGTGGAGTGCTGGACTGGAAGAGCGCGGAGCACATGCGATCGGTGGGCGTGTACTACGAGTGGGGAGCGGTTATCGAACAGAATCCTCAAGACAGGCCGGGAGATGGGTCCTGTGTCTTTCTGCATGTATCGGACGACAGTGGACAGGGTACGGCGGGATGTACCGCGATGACGAAGCCGGAGTTGGGAACGGCTCTGAGCTGGCTCAAGCCGGGCGCCGACCCGCTGGTCGTCGAGATGCCGATTACGGAATATAGGCGGGCTGCGAAGGCGCTTCACTTACCTTCGCAGTGACGCTGTTGCGCGAAAACGACGTTTCACACCGCAACTTGCGGTCGACGGATGTCTGCTGAGCTTATGCCTGCACTGTGGGCGCTCTCTCCGCGGACCATTGGCGACAATCTACCCCAAGCAGGAGCAAAGCCGTTGTTTGCGTCTCGGCGCTATTCCGTCCTGAGAACGCGCATGGGCGAAACGGACGCTGCACGCCTTGCAGGCAGGAAGCAGGCCAGGATTGCGGCCGCAAGCAGAACGACAGCGACTGAAGAGAAGGCAACGAAGTCGAGTGCCTGGATGCCGAAAAGAAGACTTTGCATTGCCCGGCCCACGAAATAGGCGCCGACCAGGCCAAGCCCCAGTCCTATGGCGGCGAGAACCACGCCATCCCGAATGATGAGGCTGACAACTCGATTGCGGGTGGCGCCGAGGGCCATGCGTAGCGCGATCTCGTGCGCACGCTGGGCCACGGAAAACGACATGACGCCATAGATGCCGAGTCCGGCCAGGAACAGGGCCACCGCAGCGAAGCTGGAGAAGAGGATGAGCGTGAATCGCTGGTCGTTCATGGATTCGTCGACGACTTGATCGAGGGTCTTGGGCTCGGCAAGAGCAACGCCGGAATCGACCTGATGCACTGCGGCAGAGATGCTGTTGAGCATCGTGTCCGGGTTCTCGGAGGTCCGCACCGCAAAGCCCGCCTGCGGCCAGGGGATTTGGTAGAAGGGAATGAGCATCTCGGGGTTTTCGTCGCGCTGATCCGCCGTGTGTACGTTGTGATAGGTCCCGACGATCTGCCATGGGAGATAGCCACCGAGCTTGGTTACGCCTGGAATCAGCTCTTCGACGAGCACGCGCTGATGAAAAGGATCTTTGCCCTGCAGGTATTTGTGTACGAAATCCTGATTGACCATGGCCACCCTGACGGTGCCGGCCGTGTCCTGATCGGTGAAACTACGTCCCGAGATGAGCTGAATGCCGTAGGCATTGAAGTAATCGGGAGTCACCATGCCGAATCGGGTGCCGGGCCGTTGCGACGGATCTGCGTAGGTCTGGCCGCCTTCGAGCATGAAGGGCATGCCGAAGCCTGCGCCATAGGGCGGTTGGCCCGTCATTGCCGCACTGTGTTGCACGCCGGGAACCGCAGCGATGTGGGCGAGAATGTCGCGGTAGTAGGCGGAGATGACCTGGGGATCTTTGGAGCGGGTTTCCGGCACCGGAAGAAAGAAGGTAAGAACGTGATCGGTCTTGATGCCCAGATCGACATGCGCGAGATTCCAGAAGCTGTGAATGGTGAGGCCGGCGCCGGCGAGCAGGGCCAGCGCAAGCGCGAACTCGCCGATGACCAGAATACGCCGGAGGAAATGCTTACCCGCGCTGGTGCCGGCGCGTCCACCTTCTTTGAGAGTTTCGGCGGGATCGACGCGCGATGCATACCAGGCTGGAGCGGAACCGGCGAGAAGGCCGGCCACCGTGGTGGCGGCGAGGGTGAAGAGCAGGATGGGTATGTTGAGGCGCAGGTCCGCCTCGCTGGGTAATGTATTGCGCGGCATGGCCGCAATGAGGCCCTGCAGCATGGCGTAACCGAAACCGACCCCCAGGGCTCCGCCGGCGAGAGCGAGGATCACGCTCTCTGTCAGAAGCTGAACGAAGATGGCGCTGCGGCCGGCACCGAGGGCGCCACGAATGGCTAGTTCCTTTTGGCGTGCCATGCCGCGTGCGAGCAACAGATTGGCGACGTTGACGCAGGCAATCAGCAACACGAACCCGACCGCACCGAGGAGCAGCCAGAGCATCTTGATGCGCTCTTTGGGCAGGAAATCGTTTTTAAGTCCCTCGACATAAGAGTCCCAGCCCTTGTCGCTTTTGGGATAGACCTGGGCGATGTGGGCAGTGACGGAGTCCATGTTCTGCTGCGCCTGCTTGAGGGTGACGCCAGGCTTGAGGCGGCCCATGACCAGGAGCCAATGGAAGTCGTGATTGACCTGTTCCGGCTTGAAGACCAGAGGTACGATGAGCTGCGATTCCTGACGATCGAAGATGCCGGGGCGCTGCACTCCGACGACCGTGTAGGGGTCGCCATCCATGCGCAGGGTGGTGCCGACAATGTTGGGATTGGCACCCAGTTTGACCCACAACTTATGGGTAAGGATCACGACATGATCGCGGCCCGCGACGCCCTCTTCCGGCAAAAAGTAGCGGCCCATGAGGAGCGGCTCCCCCATCATCTGGGGCATGCTATAGGTCTCTCGATTCCCATTGACGTACTCCGGCTTGTCTTTGGTGGCGAGGTTGAAGCTGGCGCCGGACCAGGCGCAAAGATCCTGGAACACCTTGTTCTGCTGCTTCCAGTCGAGGAAGTCGCCTGCGGCAACTCCATTGTGATAGGTCTGGATTTTTGACCAGACCATCACCAGCTGATCGGGTTGGGGATAGGGCAGCGGAGCCAGAAGGGTCGCATAATCCACGGTAAAGATGGCGGTGTTCGCGCCGATGCCGATGGCCAATGTGAGCAGAACGGTGATGGTCAAGCCAGGGTTTCGCGCCAGCATGCGAAAGCTGAAATGGATGTTCTGAAGCAGAGTCTGCATACCTGTCTCCCCTGGTATTGAGTGCTGGGACCGCCTTCCGGCATTTTCGACGAAATTGCAGGAGCAAGCGAGACTTTGTGACCACTGGATCGAGAGAATCGGCGTTTCGGTGAATCCCGCAAGTGTAGCGCGATCTTACGGAACCGTCGCCCGGTGCGCGACTCCCTATCGGTATAGACGCGCCAATCCTGGAGAGTGCTCCTCATTGTCACGCAACGGTCTCCTCGGCATGCGAAGGCTTGGGTTCAGCATAGGCTTGACCCTCCCGAGCGGGATTCGCATGCATTCGGCTCTCAAACCAACCCATCCGAACGGGCGAAATCGTCCTAACATGGAAGCAGTGTGAGCGGGCGAAAGATTGTTCATGTAGACATGGACGCGTTCTACGCATCCGTCGAGCAGCGCGACAATCCTGAGTTGCGCGGCAAGCCGGTTGTCGTGGCATGGCGGGGAAAGCGTTCGGTGGTGTGCGCGGCCTCCTATGAGGCAAGGCGTTTTGGAATACGCTCGGCCATGGCCGCGTCCTATGCAGAGCGTCTCTGCCGGCAGGCGATCTTTATCCCACCCGACTTCACGCGTTACCGGGCCGTCTCACGCAGCGTGCGAGAAATCTTTCTCCGTCATACCGATCTTATCGAGCCTTTGTCGCTCGACGAGGCATATTTGGATGTCACGCAGAACAAGGCTGGAATCGCAACGGCCACGAAGGTGGCCAGCACCATCCGCCGGCAAATCCGTGAAGAGCTCGACTTGAGTGCCTCCGCCGGCGTGGCTCCCAACAAGTTTCTGTCCAAAATCGCATCCGACTGGCGCAAGCCGAATGGGTTATTTGTGATCCAGCCCTTCGAGGTGGAGAGCTTTTTGACTCCATTGCCGGTGGGGCGCATTCCGGGCGTCGGAAAAGTCACGGAGGCAAGACTCGCCAAGCTTGGAACGCGCACCGTCGGCGAGTTACGAGCCTGCACTCTCGATCAACTGCAGGGTCTATTCGGCCGTTACGGACGGCGTCTGTACGAACTGGCGCGTGGAATTGATGAGAGCCCAGTTGTGCCGAACCGGCCCACGAAGTCGATCTCCGCGGAGGACACCTTCGAGCAGGATGTCTTGCTTGCCGAGACTCAACCGATGATCCGGTGTCTCGCGGAAAAAGCCTGGCTCGCCTCACGCAAAGAATCGAGAGCTGCCAAAACAGTGGTCTTGAAGTTGAAAACGGCGGAATTCCGCGTACTCACGCGAAGCCAGACGCCTGCCTCACCACTGGCTTCGTGCGAGGAGTTCACGCGGATCGCCTTGTCTCTTCTGGACAGAGTGGGCGTCGACGCGCAGCAAAGATTCCGCCTGGTGGGCGTGGGGCTCAGCAACTTCCGCGACCCCGATGAGGGCTCAGAATTATTGCTCTTCCCCTCTTAGCCCATGGGTTGGTTGAGCAGAGGCGATTTGCAGATTCCGGGCCTGCGCATCGCTCACGCGCTCAACACGTCGGCAGGTGTCCCGGGGATTCTTGCCCTCAATCGGGCAGGGAAGGCGGAGGCGGTCCTGGAAGGGCAAGTGGGTTCCAATTTTTCCTTCTTCATCCAGTCTCCTGACGGGCGACACGGGATTTTAGAGATGCCAACTCCCGACGACAACAATGCCTGGATGGTGGAGAACTTTTGAATGGCCCGCAAACGAAGAGAAGTCCGCATGCATGGAGGAAGCCGGCAATTTCCGGAATAGTCTCAGTCTCTTTCTAGTGCGGTGAGCGGAGCCGAGCTCAACGGAGGAATGGGGAGGACGAATTGGGGATGAGATCCTCGCCGTGTCAACATTGAAGCATGACTCATGAACCCAGGCTGCTGATTGTTGCAAAGCAGGAAGACCCGGACTTCAAGATGCTTGCGAATCTGCCGTATGTTTTGGCGAGCGATCCGTCCGCTGGCGCTGTGGCAAAAGATGCGGCGGCAATCCTGCACTGGTCGGGCACCAAGGAGATGCTCCGCGAAGCTTTTCTGCAATGTGAACGTTTGCGCTGGGTACACTCGCGATGGGCGGGCCTCGACAGTCTGCTGTTTCCGGAGCTGGTGAACAGCGATGTGGTGTTGACGAACGGTAAGGGCGTATTCAGCCCGTCCCTGGGAGAATTTGCGCTGACCGCGATTCTCTACTTCGCCAAGGACATCCCGCGCATGCGTCGTAACCAGTCGGCGCGCAACTGGGATCCGTTTGATGTAGAGATGATTGCGGGCAAGGTGCTGGGCATCGTGGGTTATGGAGATATCGGCCGGGCAGTGGCGACGCGGGCGCATGCCATGGGGATGCGGATTCTGGCGACGAAGCGTCACCCTCCGGCGGTTTCCGATCCGCTGATCGAGAGATATTACGGAATGGCCGAGCTGCGTGAAATGCTATCGGGTTGCGATTACATCGTGGTTGCCGCTCCGCTCACCGGGGAAACGCAGCATATGATCAGCAATGGCGAATTTGCGGCGATGAAACCTCAAGCCGTCGTCGTGAACGTCGGGCGCGGGGAAGTGATCGACGAAGAAGCGATGGTGCGTGCCTTGCGCGAAAAGCGCATCCGAGGTGCAGGGCTGGACGTTTTCGAGCGCGAGCCTTTACCGACGCAAAGCGCGCTGTATGAAATGGAGAATGTACTGCTGTCCCCCCATTGCGCGGACCACATCCCAGGATGGACGGAGGATGCGATGCGGTTCTTTCTGGAACAGTATGCGCGATTTGAGAAGAACCAGCCATTATTGAACTCAATCGACAAGCATCTTGGCTATTAGAAGGGACGCAGAAATATGTGGGCAGGGCGAGCCTCCCTCCGGGCAGCCAAATATCCAGCACGACTATGCGGCCGGCTCCCTTGAATCCAGCAGCTCACTTTGCGTGTTGATGGTGTCCGTTGGATCGATGAAGAAGTACCGTCGCGCTTGGCCTACCGCATCACTGAGGGTCGTCGAAAAGTGGACTTTATCTTCGACCTTCAATTTCTCGGCGACCTTTTCAGCGCTGTCATTGTTCTCGCCCCAAAGCCCAACCAAAATTCTGGGCTGCGGAGCGAGCGTCCGAAGCAAACGGTTGAGCCGATGAGCACGCGCCAACGCAAACGGCGACAGGCCCGAGAGAACAACGAGATCCACATGCTGTTTGGTCACGGTTGCGAGAATCTCTTCCGTGCTGGATCCCGGAGGAGTTGAGGCCGCATGCATGCTCTCGCAGTCGAGTAATTGAGCCAGCATCCTCGATACCAGTTCATCAGAATCATCTCGGAGCGGCACGCATAACACTTGGGCAGGAGGCCTGGTGGCGCGGAGCATCGGTCGCGCCGAATTCTCTGCGGCCGACTTCTCACGGTAGCCTAGCTCCTCCACAAGCTCGCGAACTGTTGCGTGAATGAAGGAAACCGCGGAGTCCGCCAGATCGCCCTGCTGGCGATCTTTTTCCGACATCAGGAGCGCGGGTATAAGCACGGAGTCATAGATATTTTCCAGCGTTTCGTCTTTGAGGCAGGTATCGATAATTTCTGCTGCCTCACGCTCATCGCGCGCCAGAAGCCGCTGGTAGAAACAGGCGGGAGGTGGGATTGCCGGTCGATCACCCAACAAAATGCTGAGGAATTCGAGAGATGGCACGTGTCTACCGATCACAACGAGGCAGACTGTCAGCGGCATGGACAAGACGAGCCCAACAGGCCCCCAGATCAGCGTCCAGAATCCAGCCGCCACCAGAATAGCGAAAGCCGTGAGCCCCGTATGCCTCCCATAGATGTGCGGTTCCACGTAATTGGCTGTGAAGACCTCGAGAATGACGAACGTGCAAAGGATCGCCAAAGAGTGCAGCCATCCCTGAAAGACGGCAAGCGAAAGCACGGTCGGCAGAAGAGCTGCTGTGAGGGCTCCAAAATACGGAATGAAACGCGAAAGAGTGGCCAATGCTCCAAAGAGGAACGCGTGGGGAAGACCAATTAAGGAAAGCGCTATGGCAACCAGGATGCCAAAACAAATATTCACCAGAAGTTGAAGTCGAAAGTAGCGGCTGATGCGCGCGCTTGCATCATTCATCGCGTGCGTCATCATCGTGAGGTTTTGTTCCCCATTCAATCGGATCAGGCGATTGCGCAAATCTTCACGCTGCAGTATGACAAAAAAAGTAAACACGGCGGTTAGAAAAGAGGTCATGAGCGGCTGGGCGATGCCGCCAAGTTGATCCAACCGGCCCGTCGGCTTGGCAACTTCCCGCACTTGCATCGGGCGGTCAGGCGTCGCACCGAGCGGCTTTCGAGAGCCCTGCTTATCGTGCTGCCATGGCGAAGGCATTGTCGAATTTGCAAGGCCGAGCTCTTCACTAAGCTCTTCCACTTCTTCCTGCGCACGACCAATGGCGGAATCGCTGGGCGGGTGAATTGCCTCGATCTTTTGCGTGATGTTGTCCCGGTAGATCGGCAGATCATTGGCGATCGATACCAGCTGCGCGAATAGAAGCCACGCGACGCCCGCCAAGAGAGAACTGAATCCAACGATGACGATTGCTGCCGCCAGGCCGCGCGGCAAGCGGAAGCGTTCAAGCAGCGCGACGACTGGTGCAAGAAGGAAAGCGAACAGGACCGCGAACGCCAGAGGAAGAAATAGGATTTTAGCGAGGTAGAGGATGGCCACTGCCAAGACGGCCACGGTCAGATACCAGAATTTGGCAAGAATCCGCGCGGTCCCGGCCCCGTCCATCTTTCGTCTCCTCAGTTTGTCTGGATCGTACGGCAACAGTGAAAGAATTCGTCTCGTCCGGCCCTTGATTGTCGGCACGAAGGGAGACACGTTCAGAACGACAAGACCAATGACAGTGGCTTAGATGCAACCGACCGCCTCACCGCGAGAGCGATTTTCGAAAGATGCTGATCAAAGAAACGGCTGGGAAGCCGCGAATGTTGGGAGAGCACCCGTCAGACCTGGCGCAAGCATGATCTTTGCGGAGTGACTCCCCTAGTCCTCGACAAAGGTGATCTCGACCAAATTCTTCTCTGAATCCCTCGTTGCCGGTCCTTTTCTTTGATCCGTAACCAGCACATCGCTGGGATCGCCATAGCAATGCAGGTCAACGGTGCTGGCGTTGGAACACTGTCCTACTCGAACTGAGATCGGAAATTCGGAGTGCACATACACGTCGCGAAACTCCTTGTTCCCACTGATGAGGCGTTGTTGCGGAAGAAGTCGATAGGATTTGTAGAATTTCTTGGGCTCATTCGTTTGAGCGTCCGTCAAGATCGCGGCCGCGCAGGGAAGAAGCAGGATCAGGGCGAACACCCTTGAGAACGGTATGGGTTTTCTCATGGTGGGCATTGTAAACAAAGCGAGCCTCGTGCGACACGCTCTGCGCCAGGAGGGTGTGTCGCGTTCGGAGGTCAAAAAGAACTCCTGCTCGCGGAGTTGGTGACTGGCTTACGAATGATCGCGATTCTTGCCACCTTCTTGACCAGCTGCACATCGATTAGGTTGTAGGGGCAGCGCGAAGAGACGGGTCCGGTGCTCCAGGTGGGAGCGCTCGTAGCATGTTCATATCGATGTCTGGTCGTTGGCGGCGGGTTTGAGAGGAGCAAAAAATGCGTGTATTTGTCGCGGGGGCAAGCGGAGCAATTGGAGAGCCATTGATTGCGGAGTTGTTGAAGCAGGGGCACTCTGTGGTGGGAATGACAACCAGCGCGGCGGGGGCGGAGATTCTGGAAGGCCAGGGAGCCGAGGCGGAGATCGTCGACGCGTTCGATGCCGCGGCGTTGACGGCTGCGCTGCGACGGGCGAAGGCGGAAGTCATCCTTGATGAATTGACGTCATTGCCCAAGGAGCTGAGCGATATGCCGAAGTATGCGGCGGGCGACAGGAAACTAAGGATCGAGGGTGGTGGGAATTTATTTCGGGCGGCGATTGCATGCGGTGTGCGGCGGTATCTACAGCAGGCGAGTGGCTTCTTTTTGAAGGCCGCACAAGGGGTACTGGCCGACGAATCGTCTCCGTTGGATGTACATGCGAGCCCGAGTGTGGCAGCCAGTGCACGGACCTATAGGGAACTCGAGACAAGGTTGTTCAGTTCCGATGCGATTGAAGGAGTGGCACTGCGCTATGGGTTCTTCTATGGGCCGAAGACGTGGTACTACCCTGGCGGGGCCGCGGCGAATATGGTGATGCGGCAACAGAATCCCGTGGTGGGAAAGGGCGAAGGCGTCTCGTCCTTTGTGCATATCGACGACGCAGCAATTGCGACGGTGGCAGCGCTGACTGCGGAGCCGGGTGTGTACAACCTTGTGGATGACGACGCTTCGCCGCAGGCAATCTGGCTGCCGGCGTTTGCAAAGTTTGTGGGTGCGCCCGAGCCTCCGCATCGCAGCGAGGCAGAAGTAACAGCATCTGCGGGGGAAGATGCTGTCTATTACGCGACGAAGCTGAGCGGAGCCTCCAATGCGAAGGCGAAGCGGATTCTTGGATGGAAGCCCCGACGGCTGGAGTGGCTGCAGTCTAGCTCATTGGCAAAGCAAGAGCGTGCTGGGAATGCCGCCTAGCACTCGTTTCGCACCATCAAGAGAGAGGCGACCATCTTCTGAGAGATATCGGCAATAGTCTGCGCGGTTGGAGAGCGTGAGTTCTCGAAGGTTTGCGGTAACAGCCGGATGGAATCCTCGCTGCTGCGCGCAGGCGTCTCCTCCTGCTGTTCGATCCATTCGGCAATGTGCACGAGTTCACCGCTGAAGTCTTTTAGGAAATCATCGAGCGCCTGCGTTTGCTGCGGAGTCAATTCGGAGTCGATCTCCTTTTGCCCGCGATGTGACAGCAGGCTGAGTTCCAGCAGGAAGATGGAGCGCAACCCTGGCTGAGCCCTTTGAATTCGATCACACTCGGCAACGTCTTGCTCGCGCCGATGGCGAAACTCAAACTCAAATCGCGCCGCATCCATTTGTGTTCCCAAACTCGCGAAGTTGTCATTGATCTGACTGCGGAGGTGGCTGATCTGCGCAACGGCAATGGCTCTGTCGCGCGTCACCGGACAGACTGCGAGCTGTGCCAGCATGCGTATGTTCCGCGCCAGGAGTTTCTGCAGCTGCTCCGCGTCGCTCTTGGTCCCGAAGCGGTCGAAGATAAAACCCATGGCGAGAATACCCAATAACACGCCAATTGCTTTATCGCGGGCGATCGTGAGGTCGGTCTGGATGTGGGCATCCTGCAGGTTAACGAAGTAGAACGAGAGAGCCATCTGCATGCCAAAGAAGGAAAGCCGTGGGCTGGAGGTGGCGAACCATGCGGCGATCGCGGTTCCCGCGGCAAAGAAAAGCGCAAACCCGAAGATGCTATCGATACCAGGCAGGATCAGAATCTGCGCCGAAATCCCCATGATCAGCCCTCCGGCGACGAAGCCGGCGAAGCGGAGAAACTGCGCCTGGAGCGAACTACCAATGGTGCTGAGCGCGGTAACGATGCAAGTCAGAACACAGGTCTGGCCGATGCCGGGCCAGTCAAGCGCGTTGTAGAGTATGTAGCAGACCGAAGCCGCCAGGCATCCGGCGAGAGCAAAGCGTTGATATTCCGGGTTCTCGAATGCATCCGGCAGAAACAGAGTGCGCCACCAGTCCGGTCCAGGCGGATTTTGGCGAGGATTGATTGTCGGATCACGCTGAAAGACTTCGGTGATGAGCGCGACGACTCGTTCCATCTCATGCAGCATTGGAAATTTAGAGGACGGATGCCCTTCGAGCCCAGCAGTCGATGAGGAGATGCCACCTGTCTTGCGGAGTTCTGTTCGGATTGCTCCGAGGCTCCCAGAGAGTGCGCGTAAACGGATCGCGTCGTCGTCGCCAGGTTCTGGAGGCGTGCGCTCGAGATCGGCGGCAAGATCGATAAGTCTGCCCGCGAGCGAAATCAGCGCGCTGCGCTGCGCCCGCTGAGTCGGATCGACACCTTGGCGCTGCAACGTCAATCTGAGGCGGCCTGTGCCGATCATTTGATATTGAGTAATCCTCGCGAGGATCGACTTCGGTGGGGCGCGATGATTGGCAATGCTTTCCGCTACCTGCTGTACCGTGAGCAATAGATCGTTGACGGATGCAATGAGGGGATCGGAGCGATCGAAAATGCGGTAGAGTGCCTCGGTTCCTAAGGTGACGCCAGCGCCTACGGCGATGATCAAGACAGGCCAGAGAGTTCCCTCCACTTGGAGCTGGCTCGGCAAAGAGCGGTCCCATATCGGCAGGGCAACGCCAATCGGAACGGCGAAAGCCAGCGCGGCTGCGTAGTTTGTCGTCGTGCGCATCACGAAAAAAATCAGATACAGGCTTGTGATGACCCAGAAGAAATGAGTGATGGGGTAACCGCGAAAGAGAATCATCCCGAGCAGGGTGTAAAGACTCGCGCCGACGAATGCAAGGACGACGATTCGCCCCCCACGCCACGTGGCGGCGAGATTTTCGCGGGCCAGGAGAATTGAATAGAGAGCAGCCAGGAACGCGTTCGGAATGCGGAAGCTCACGACGATGAGCATGACCAGAGTTGCGGTGACCGTCATGCGGACGACCGTGTCGATGCGTCCTGGATAGGGAGCAATTTCCCACCGGAGGAACTCCCGAAACCAAAGCCACGAGGTGCCTCGGCCGATTTGCGGGTGGGGGATTTGATCGGCTCGACTTGCCATATCAGGGCTTCCGTTTGTATCCGCGGATAACGACTACTGCAGATTCCCCGAGACGAATGACGTCAGATGGCGGTGATTGAATCCTGATGCGGACGGGGTAGCGGCTGGCGAGGCGAACCCAGCTCAGAGTGCGTTGCACGTCGGGAAGGCCCGGCGTAATGCGGCCAAGGATCGAAGGATCGGGTGTAACACCGTACCCGATGCTTTCGACAACGCCCGTAAATCGCAAGCCCGGTTCAGACATGAAGTAGATGTCTGCGGCCATACCGGGTTGGATATGCTTCAGCTGCGTCTCGCGGAAATTTGCGAGCACCCACCAGACGCGCGTATCGACGAGGGTAAAGATCTCCTGTCCTATGTGGGCATAGGTTCCCTCAGAAATGACGAGGTTAGTTACACGCGCGTCGAATGGAGCGTAGACCCGGCACTGGTCGTAGTTGTATTGGGCGTTGGCGATTGCGGCGGCCCGTCCCTGCCGTTGCGCCACGAGGGGGTCAAGGGTAAGGACGCTGGACTGCGATTGCTGAAGCTGTGCCGTACTCTGCTCAGCGGAGGCCTTCGCCTGCGCGAGGGCGGCCAGCATGGACTTGAGGTGGGCTCGATTCAGAGCCAATTGCGATTCGGCTTCATGCACGGACTGCGCGCCGGCCTGCTCTGTCGTACGTGCCTGGTCTACCTGGTCGACGGTGACGTACTTCTTGGCGAGTAGGGGCTCGACACGGTGCAGGTTATTTTCGGCGTATGCCCACTCCGTGTTGGCTCGATCCAAGGCAGCTTCAGAGCGGGCGACATCGGCCTCGGCTTCACGGATCGAAGCGTCGGCGCGGTCGACGTTGGCCGTCGCGCTACGGGTTGCTGCCCCGGAAGCGCTGACGGCGTGTACTTCGGCCCGAATCCGCCGCTGTTCGTCGACTATCTCGCCTTCAAGGGTCGCCTGGTCCGACACCGCCCGGTCGAGGGCATACTTGTAGGGCCGGTCATCGATCTCAAAAAGTAGATCACCCTTTTTTACATGCTGATTGTCGGCGACGTTCAGGTGGAGTATAGGTCCCTCGACAACGGGAGAGGTTCCGATGTAGTTCGCAAAGACTTCGGCATCGTCGGTCTGCGGATGTCGAATCGAAACCATGTAGACGACAATCAATCCGACGACCGCCAGCAGAACCATGGCAGCAGTCAAGACGCGACCGTACCATTGAAGTTTTGCGAGGGCATTCTCTTGCTCGGGTTGGCCAGTGTCTTCGGTCGACATCGCGATCCCCTAGCTGTAGAACAGGAGCCATAACATGCACGAGAAGAAGGTTGCCATGCCGAGATACAAAAG
This sequence comes from uncultured Acidobacteriaceae bacterium, assembly GCA_963798035.1. GTDB lineage: Bacteria > Acidobacteriota > Terriglobia > Terriglobales > Acidobacteriaceae > Telmatobacter. Next base: position 465,978 of record CAWCRW010000006.1, read on the forward strand.
CACAGGTGCAGAAAGGTGTTCTGCGAGAGCGGTGTGAGCGATCATGGCGCGTGCGCCCATTGCCAATACGAGACCACTGGCGGAGCAGAAGATCCACACAGGAAAAAAAGAGCCCAAGATGCTGTATTCAGGCGCGTGCCCGCACCCGACCAACGACAGCGTCAAAGATAAAGCGGCGAGCTGGCGAAACGAGGAGGTCCGGCGTCGATCGCGCTCCGTCGATTTAATCATTGTTCGTGGACCTCAGATCTATCGAAAACAGGGTCTATCGATCTCCCCCGGGTTGTCGATGCGCCCGGGATTCTCGTCTCCGCATGGTCAAGTGAAAACCAGCATCATTTGCGCCTCGAAACGGAAAGGCAACGAAACGGCGTCCGCATTGATGATTCCAGCGATCAGCGGCGATCCGGGGTGAGTTTGTCCTGGAAAGCGATCGCCTCGAGCCGTATTTCCCGCGACGTTTATCGCGGTCATTGGGCGATCGATAGATACCCGCAGTCTTGCGTTTTGATTGAGCCATAGAAGGAGCGGCCCAATCTATTGGACGAAGGTATCGACCAATACCTTCGCATCGGTTGATCGCGTTGGCGCTTGCGTCGATCAACGACGGAATCGATGGAATTTCGCGATTGTAGTCTGCGAATCGACACCGAGCCTTGCGAGCTTGTTCAAGGGAAACCGGTCCCGTGCAGATGATATTCACCGGTACTTTGGCATCGATCGATACGTTCGTCCAATAGATTCGACTTCGCAATTCTGTATTAATCTCTGGTGGATACGAAAGACATTGCTTCTCGGTCGACATACACAGGTGCGACACGCACGACAGGAGCGGGTTGCGCGAGTTTGTCAACGCAGTGACAAGTTCGGACCGCAGTTGAGCGCTGTGCCGAACTGCAGCTTCCTGCCCCGGCACAACGAACCCTCGCAGCGGCGCCACGCTGGAGTGATGTTGGTGGCACTCATGCAAGGCCGCCAGAACGGAGGCACGAGTGTGAAAGCGGAGTCCCACAGGAGAGGGGCGTGTCGATCGATTGCGGACGTGTCACCGGGGACCAGCCGGAAGAGATTTCGCTTGATCGAATACGACACACTATTGAATGTCTTATTCTTGTCGCTCGTTGTTGTCCTCTCCGCGGCGCGGAGTTTGGGGCAATGCGCCGGGAAAGTATCGTCTCCAGCTGCTGCGGCTGACTGCGCTGCGCGCGAAATTCCGCGCGGAGGGAAAGCGATTCTCAACCCAGTTCATCCCTATACATTGGCCGAGCTGATCGACGTTGCGGAGCTTCATAATCCCAGCACGCGCGCGATCTGGGAGCGCGCAAAACAGAAGGCGAGCGAACTCGGTCTCGCCAAAGCGACCTACTACCCTGAGTTAGAGGGTCTAGCTGTTTTCGGCGACGAGAGATTGATCAATCCATTCCCGAAACCGCTGGCTCCTCGCGGCTACGTCATGGTTGAGATACCAACCGTCCGGCCTGAAGTCGCCCTGCAATATCTCATCTTTGACTTTGGTAAACGCGAAGCGCGGGTGGGCTCTGCGCGAGAGGAGAAGCTTGCCGCAGGGGCAGATGTGATTCAGGTAAACCAAGCGCTGGCGTTTCGCGTGGCCAGTGCGTATTACCAGTTGATGACGGCACAGGAGAGATTGCAGGCTGCGCAAGACACATTGCGAACCGCCCAAACCACGCAGGATGCGGCAGAAAATCGGATGGACAATGGACTGGCAACTCTTCCTGACGTTCTCAACGCCCGGGCCGAAACGGCCCAGGATGCGTTCGACGAGGAATCCGCCGATGGGGATGAAAAGATTGCGCGGGTGACGCTGACGGAAGCCGTAGGAGCTGATCCGTCTCCCGACATCGCGATTGACAGCCAGAGAAGTGCGCCATTGCCGGAGAGACTCACGATGTCGATCGAAGCGCTCATCGATCGCGCGATGAAAGATCGCCCTGAGCTCATGGCGCAAACTCTACGAATCCGCGCCGCCGAGGATCTCATTCGTGCGGCCAGGGCAGAGTATAAACCGCAGATTGTTCTCTCGGGTTCGGCAGCGCAGACGGCGGTGTGGCCCACCCCGGACTATGGCCATCTAGGTTTCGCGAACGAGCCGACATGGTCCGTCGAACTTGGCATCCACTGGCGCATCTTTGACGGCGGCGCGCGCAAGAACGAACTGTTGATCGCCGAATCGAAACGCCGCGAGGCAGAGGATGAACTCACGACGAAAGATGATGAGACGACGCGCGAGGTCTGGACGGCCTACATTGCATTCCGGACAGCGTTGCGAAAACACGACGCGGCTGTGGCTCTTCTCGAGTCCGCCAATGAGTCCTATTCAGCATCGCTCGATGCATACAAGTATGGAGTCAAGAATCTGGTCGACGTGGTTACTGCCGAGAAACAACTGGCTCAAGCGCGACTCTCCAGTGTCTCTGCGCGGTCCGAATTGTTCCTAGAGGCTGTCAACCTTGAATTTGCCACTGGAAGTCTGCTGAGGAATCAACCGCCCGCGACAGCACTGCAATCGCAGGATGGACACCCATGATTTCGCCCGGGTTGTGCGCCGTCTTATTGGCCGCGTTTTTCTGTTGATCTTCAGAGTGGAGGGCGCTTCTTTTCTAGGCAAAGGGCTTCAGCGTGGCCAGGATGGTCGGCAGATATTCCGCGACCGTCGGATGAATGTGCATTGCGCGTTGGATGACGGTGTATGGCGCCTTGGCATACATCGTGTCTAAAAGAACGTGGATCACTTCATCGCCTCCAACCCCAAGAATCGCAGCACCCAGAATCTGCTTCGTTTCTGCATCGACGCAGATCTTAATGAAGCCTTGTGTTTCCCCTTTTTCGTAGGCCCGGCTGACTCGACTCATCGGATATTTCGCAGCGAGGGCGCGCCGTCCGGATTTCCTTATCTCTTCGTCTGTCATGCCGCATCGTCCGAGCGGCGGATCAATATAGAGCGCGTAGGCCTGGATTCGATCGGAAACGCGGCGATGGTCCGCGTTGAAGAGATTGTCCGCAACAATTTCGTAATCGTTATAGGAAGTGTGCGTGAAAGCGCCGCGACCGTTGCAGTCCCCCAGCGCCCAGATGCCGGGCACGTTGGTTTGGAGTTGATCGTCGACGATGATGTAGCCGTGTGGGTCGGTCGTAATCCCAGCCTGCTCGAGCCCCAGGTCGCTGGTGTTGGGGACACGCCCGACGGCTAGAAGCAGGTGAGTGCCTGCCGCTTCCTTTGCGTCTTCGCTGCAGTCCATGTGGACCACGACACTGCCATCGCGTCTCGCCAGCGAAATGCATTTCGCATTCAACCGGACGTCTATGCCTTCCGCCTCCAGGATTTCGCGCACTGCTTGGGAAACGTCTTCGTCCTCTCGCCCAACCAGGCGCGAACCCATCTCCACAATCGTGACTTCGCTCCCGAAGCGGCGATAGATCTGGGCGAACTCCAGCCCAACATAACTACCGCCGACGATGACAAGATGCTCGGGCAAGAAATCGATGTCCATCATCGACGAGTTAGTGAGAAATGGCACGTCATGAATCCCGGGCATGTCGGGAATCGAGGCCCGCCCGCCAACATTGATATAAATCTTGTCGGCTTGCAGAACCTCATTGTTGACCACGACGGTGTTAGGCGACTGAAAGCGGGCATGTCCCTGAATGACCGTGCAATTTGTCATTCCCCGGAGCCATTCCTCCACTCCATTGTTTGACCTTGCGGAGGCAGCATCTTTCCGCGCTTTGACTTGCTTCATGTGGACGCGCAAATCCCCAATGGAGAAACCATATTCTTCGCCTCGACGGGCAACATGCATCGCATGGGCGCTTGCCACGAGCGTCTTTGTCGGGATGCATCCCGTATTCACGCACGTGCCGCCAAATTTATGGCGTTCGATAATCGCCACGGTTTTGCCGGCACCTGCAAAACGAGCCGCAAGCGATGGACCCGCCTGTCCCGTTCCGATAATGATCGCGTCGAAGTGCTTCATGAGTGGTCACTCTGCTCCTCTAAGGGAGCTTACCGTCTTTGGCTGGCTCTTTGGGAGTCTTGCCGCCAGGAAGAATGACGATGCAGGCCGCATAGCAGCCCGATCAAGGGGTTTTCGAATGACGGTCCCTATGCGCGGCGGGGCGTCTATTGCCAGAGTTCGGCCAGCGTTGCGACGTCCCAACTACTCACTTCTCTGCCAGGCAGCCGCGTCGTAATTTCCTGGAACAGCCAGCCATTTCCGTCGGGATCGTGAAAGGCGGCGAACGAGCGGTAAGTCGTATGGTCGGGGTCCGGCCCGCTGATGCGTCCGCTGCCATCGGTCGCGAACTGAGCGCCTGGCGATCCGGCGTGAAACACCTCACTGACTTCGACACCGCGTGCGACAAGATCTCTCTGTGCAGCCTCAACATCGGAGACAATCAGGTAAAGTCCTTGCGCGGATCCCGGCGCAGCCGACGTCATCCTGGTACCGAATTGGACGGAGCACCCCGAGCCGGGCGGCGTGAACTGTACGACTCGAAAACCATTCTCGAATGGGAAGTCAGCGTCGAGCCTCCAGCCGAGTTTGGTGTAGAACTCCTTCGAGCGGTCGACATCGGCAACCGGAATCACAACGGCTTCGAACTTCATCTCTACTCGCTGGGCGCGCGCGCCGCTGATCGCTTCAGTGCTCGGAGACGCACTCAGGGTTGACATATTTTCTCCTTGTTCCTTTCCGGAATTGCGGACCATGTCCTTACATACAAGTCGGACAACATTGGTTACGCGGCAATGAACTGCTGGCCGCCGTCGATGTCGAAAGTTGCGCCCGTGAGGGCCGTGTTGGTCATGATGTGAACCGCAAGTGCAGCGACATCGGCCGGTTGAATCACCCGGCGAATGGGAAGATTCGTTCGAAGCTGGGTGCGACGATTTTCGAGTTCATCGCCCAGGATTGATGCGGACAACTCGGTGTCGACGAATCCGGCGGCGATCAGGTTCACGCGAATGGGCGCCAGCTCAAGCGCCAGGTTGGCCGTAAGGGCCGGAAGTGCCGCGGCCAAAGTCGATGCGATTCCGAGGCCAAGACTCGGCCGGCGGACGCCGGTGCCTCCCATCAATATCAAAGCTCCGCCGGGTTTTACCTTGTTCGCGGCATGCTGGGCGACGGCGATGAAGAGTGAGAAATGTTCGTCCAACGCACGGCGTGCGTGGGCGAGATCCAAGTCGATGAGGCGGCCGAGATAGGGCCGTCCGGCTGTCACCATGACGTGATCGATTGAGGTCGGCAAGTTGCGGAAGAACTGCTCAAGCCGCGCGGGATCTGTGGCGTCAAAAGCGGTCGTGTCCTGCGCATGGACATCGCTCGCTGCGCGCTGGAGGCGATCGGGGCTGCGGCCCGTGAGAATCAACTTCGCTCCCTCCGCACTTGCCCTCCGGGCGGTCTCGAGCCCGATACCGGCGCTTCCGCCGATTACGACCACAGATTGTCCTAGAAGATCCGGGATGCCTTTGACGGGAGAAACAGCGGTTGCGGTGTTCATCATTCTTCTGGTCCACCTGAGCTTGATTAGGCCAGAATCACGATGACGTGGCTATTGGACGAAGGTATCGATTGCCATGAAAGTATGGATTCGAGGGTGGCGCGCCGTGGTGCATACTCTATTGCACAGGGCCCAATTGAAGGGCCACTCTAATACCATGGTCCAATTGATTTGCCGTTGTACTTCGGGTGGAATCGAACCATCGCAGCCGATTCGATCGGCCATTGAGAGGCTGCAAAAAGTAGCTTGCCTGCGCCGCTGGCCGGTCCCGAGAATGCGCGGAAGTATAATCCCTATTCACTTGACGTAGAATTCTTCGTCAAGGAAGAACCGGAGTGAATCGAATGGCGATGGGTGAGCAGCAAATCCGAGCAGCCCTGGAGCAACATTGGTCTGCGTCTGCGGCCGGTGATCTCGCAGCGGAGCATGACATTTATGAAGAGAACGCGATCTGCGAATATCCGCAATCGGGTGAACGAATCCATGGCAGAGAGAATCTAATGAGCCTGCGAGGGCACCACCCAGGTCGTCCCGCTGGATTCTCCGTGCGCCGCATCAGCGGCTCCGGAAATCTCTGGATCACGGAATATCTGATCGACTACGAAGGAAAGCCGGTGTATACGGTCAGCATCATGGAATTTGAAAACGAAAAATGCCGGCGTGAAACACAGTATTTCGGTGATCCATTTGATGCACCATCCTGGCGTGCGCAATGGGTCGAGCAGGCTGGGAATCCGCTCGAAGCGACCAAACCGAAGTGACTTTCCCCGCAGCTGCAATGAGATCGCGCCTGGTCCTTGGGGGATAATCCCAGCACGGCTCGTCTTTGTTGACGTGAGGAGCCGGGCTTTCGAGCAACGCGAAATCGCCTGAGCTCACATTCTTTTGGGTGCATTCTCGTCAGCCAAAGATCAAGGCGTCCTTTCACGAGCCAATTTGGCATCTATCTACTCTTCTCAGCGTGGACAAGCGGATTCCAAGATGCCTGCATGATAGGAGTCGAGAAGCGCGCCGGTGAACTCCGTGGGAAGATCGTCGCGACGAAGCCGAGGGAAGTCCTTCCTTCGGGAGACCCCAAGTCTGGAGGCCATCTTGATTAGATCTACGAGAGAGTTGGCACGCATCTTCTGCATCACCTGGCCACGGTGTGCTTTCACCGTGATTTCGCTGATGCCGAGCTCCCCGCCGACCTGCTTGTTGATCAACCCGGAAGACACCAGCGCCATCACCTGGCGTTCGCGCGGCGAGAGAGACGCATAACATCCCTGGAGGGCTTGTCTCTCTGCCCTCCTGGCGAGAACAAGACGACTCCGTTCGAGAGCTTCCCGGACAGCGCTCACCAGTTCGATGTCCCGGAAAGGCTTGGTGAGGAATTCAACAGCTCCCGCCTTCATGGCTTCGACGGTAGTGGGGATGTCGTCGTTGGCGCTGAGAAAAATGGTTGGGATATGAGGGCGTTCTGCGGCTGCGCGCTTTTGCAATTCAAGACCACTCAGGCCAGGCAGGGAAACGTCCATGATCAAGCAACCAGGAGCAGCCTCAAGCGGATGGGCAAGGAATTCTTCCGCAGACGCAAAGGTCTCCGCATGCCAGCCTTCGCCCTGGAATAACTGCTCCAGTGATTCGCGCACGGCCCTATCCGGATCGACGACGAAAACGCTGAGTGTGGACGTTGATGTTTTTGTCGACCCGAACCGGTGATCGGTGGAAAAGCCTGTGCCATTTACAAGATGAGATCCTGTCAGAGTGAAACCCATATCGGCCTCCTTCACGTTCTCGCGACTTGTTCAGATGATGGTGCCTGGGGATTTGTAATTCGGCACTTTCTGATCGAGACAGCTCAGAAGGGGGAGTCGTACCGATTACAGCAACACTATGGAGGCGCAGCGCCTGCGGAGACAACCCGCATTCGAAGGAATCTTATTCGTTCGATGGTGTGCCTGGTTGTCCGACTTTTGGTGGAAGGATGGAGTGGTGGACGGGAGTTCTTTAAGTTGCAATATGCTTTCTTCCAAAGAGCCGGGCATCGATCGACCACGCGCCAGGACCGATCAGCGCCAGCGTACCGCCAAGGACGGCTACGACGAAAGACGATTCGTCGCCGGCGCCCGCCAAGGCGATCCACACTTCGATGGCCACCACCAGCGCCCCGCCAAGGGGTGTCCATAAACCCACCAGGAGGAATAATCCGAGGACAGCTCCGGCGACTTGAGGGATAAGTGGCCCAGGCGCGGAAGGTTGGCTTAGGGGCGCAATTCCATTGAACAGAAGGATGACGCCTGTGACCAGTCGTTGGATGAGGAGCCCGAAACCTGGCCATCCGTCCGCGAACGTCGAGAATAGTCGTTGCACTTTATCCTCTTCGGGAGGATACGGTTGCTTGCAACGCACCGGGAACGGCCGATGGCCGGAACAAAAATCATACTTTCGGGTGATTAGAGATCGATAATTCCGCGCTTGAGTCCAATCGTGACCGCGTGCGCTCGATCGCTGGCATTTAGCTTGGATAGGATGTTCGTGATGCGGCTCTTGACCGTAGCTTCGGCGATGAAGAGCAGGTCGGCGATTTGTTTGTTGGAATTTCCCGTCGCAATCAACCGCAAGACCTCAATTTCGCGCTCGCTTAACTCGTCATCCGTTGCGTGTTCCGCGAGTTCGGCAGCGACCTCCGGAGGGATCCTCTTTCGTCCATCCATGACCAGATGAATCGTTTCGAGCAGTTCTCGATCATGCCCCTTCAATAAATAAGCGCGGGCTCCCGCTCGGAGTGCGCGCAGCACTTGAGCGTCCCCGCTATAGGTGGTGAGAACGATAATGCGCGCGTCCGGGAACTCAGCCAGAATACGATTCATCGCTTCGATTCCGTTGAGGCCGGGCATTTGAAGATCCAGCAGGGTGACGTCGGGGCGATGAATTCGGTACTTCTCAATGGCCTCTTCTCCGTTGGAGGCTTCCGCGACCAATTTCATGTCAGGCTCTGCGTTGACCACCGCCGCAATGCCCTTGCGGAGAAGAGGGTGATCGTCCGCGGAGAGGATTCGAATCATGCTAGGGACGCTGCTCATCGTCACCCACCTTGTGGAACAGCCCGGATCGACGGCCATGACGGCGTTTCTCGTACGCCAATGCCGCTGTGATCGTCAGCTCGACCTCGGTGCCCGCGCCTGCCTCGCTCCAGAACTCCAGTTGTGCCCCGATCCGCTGCGTCCGCTCGCGAATCCCCTGTATGCCCCAATGTTCGGTCTGGCCGCCGGGTTTGAGGATCTTGTGGTCGATTCCCTTGCCATCATCGCGGATACGGAGTCGAAGCTGATCGTGATCGTATCGTATTTCGACTTCGATGTGGCTGGCTGCGGCATGCTTGAATGCGTTGCGGATCATCTCGCGCGCGATCTTATAGATTTCGTCCTGGAGCACCAGGGACAAAGTTCGCTCCTTGCCTTCGACGATCACTTTGAAGCTGGGGGACTCCCCGTGAATCTGCTGGGCCGCTGCCAGTTCATGACCTGTCTCTTCGAGCAATTGGGGAAGGTTGCGCTGGGTGATGGGTTCGGGGCGCAGGTCATGAATTGCGGCGCGGCCTTCTGCAATGCCGCCCTCCGCTGCAAGAATGCCCTCATCCAGTACTTGCATTGCATTGTCCGCTTTTCGGAGAAGCATGGTGCGAGCCGCCTGGATTTGGAAAACCGCTCCCTGAAAGCTTTGCAGCAGGGTGTCATGCAACTCCCGCGCAATCCGCATGCGCTCGCCGAGGCGTTCTTCCAGTCCACGGGCGAGCTGCCGATGCACTTGGTGAAGACGCAGTTGGTAGAGGGCCCAAAGCAGCGCGGTGAGAGCCAAAGCGCACAGCACCCGGAACCAGGTGGTCTGGTAATAGGCAGGCGCCACGAGAAAATCGAGAGAGGCGCCATCGTAGTTCCATACGCCGTCGTTGTTGCAGGCGATCACTTGGAATCGATACGCACCGGGTCCCAGGTTGTTGAAATACGCCTGGCGCCGGGTGCCAACGTTTTGCCAGTCAGCGTCTACTCCATCTAACTTGTAACGAAAATGAACGCGCTCAGGGACGGAAAGGCTCAAACCCGCATAGTCGATTTCAATCCTATGCGTCCCCGCGGGAAATCTAATTGGGCCGGACACTGCCTTGCGGCCATTCTCGCTGGCTATGGAGAGAATCGAGACCGGCGGGGAGATCGTGTTCCTGGTCAGGTGAGCCGGATCAATCCATGCCAAGCCGCTATCTGTCGCGAACCATAGCCGTCCGTCGCTGGTTCTCGCAGCGGTTGAATTCGTGTAGCTCATCTGCGGCGTGCCCGGCATGCCGTCTAGATAATCAAATCGCCGGCACGATACGCGATGGCCGGGGCCCGCGAGCAATTCCTGTATCTGCTCCGGAGGAATCTGCACGATCCCTTTCATCTCGTTCAACCAGAGCCCGGTGTTGGGAGTCGAGATCATTCCAGACACCGCGCCGAACGGCTCTCCGCTGGCTGGCTGAACTTTCCAGAAACGGCCGTTGCTAAAAAACTCGAGCCCCAGTTCACCCCCTGCCCAGATGTGATCGGCGTGGCCTCGAATGACCTTGATTCGACCTAGATCGAGCCCATCCTGTTTTGAGAATTCGGTCGGATGTTCTCGATCGACCAGAAAGATTTGGCCCGACGTATAACCAAGCCAGAAACGGCCGGATGAGTCACGATAACTGGCGCTTGGGCCGTATTTGAATGTACCTCCAACGGATGGGAAGCCTCGCGGCCAATCATGCAGGTTCCAGGTTCCATTATTGAAACGGACGAGCCCATCGTCATCAAGCTTGACCCACACTCCGCGGTTTTCCGCTGTTGGTATGATGTCCCACATCCGGCCAGGCTCCGCATCTTTGGGCAAACGGAAGTAAGTGAAGGCCGAGTGTCGCTGGCGCCAGATTCCGGTTCGTGATCCCCACCAAACATCCCCATGGGTGTCGCGAAAAACGCTGGATACGATATTGCCTCCTGTTTCAGGAGCCATGCTCTCGCCGCGGATCTTTAAGAGGGGTTTGTCAGAGATGGTTCCGACCCAGAGGTCTCCCCGCGTTCCTGGCAGAAGCGTCAGCCGTTCATAGCGTTGCGGCAGACGGAGGGGCACAACTTGATTGTGCCGGATGCGAACGAGCCCATTCGCACATCCAACCCAGATATTGCCCTCGCGATCTTCGAGGAGTTTGTAAGCATTTCCAGCAGGAAAGCCGTCCTTTGGGCCGAATGACTCAAATTCGCGGTCCTGTGAGCCGTATCTTCGCGGTTCGAGTTTTCCAGGATCCCGGACTCGCACGATTCCCAAGTCGTCGCGGGTTATCCATAAGGCCCCATCCCTATCGAAGAGCAATTCACGAAGGCCCTCTGCTGCGATGGATGGACCGCCGGCCATCGAGACGCGTCCTTCCGTCGGGACTGGGCGCGCCACATTGATGCCATTATCTGCAAGCCATACGCGCCCGTTCGGAGCCTGGGCCAGTGTTGTGACGGCACCTCCAACAGGGCCTCCGAACTCGAACTTCTTCGCACCGCGCCTAAGGTAGACAACTTGCTTGACTGTCGCCACCCACAGCGTCCCATCCCGATCGACAAAGAGGTATCGAATCATATCGGGAGTAAAATTCCATTCGCGGCCTACGGAGATCCACCGGTCGCCTTGGCGAAACACCAGCCCCGTTTCGGTGCCAGCCCAGATCCTTCCGTCACTATCGCGCGCGAAGCAGTGGACGGGGGAATCCGGCAGCTGCTCTGATCGGGTGAAGACCGTCAGTGATCGGTCCTTGTAGAAACCCAATCCGTTTGGCTCGAATGCGATCCAAAGGCCACCCTCCGGTGTCGCCAACAGGGCATATATGCTGTGGGACGGCAGGTTCACCCCAGGCGGCGGTGAATACTCCTCGAAGTTGACACCGTCGAAGCGGAAAAGGCCGCGTTCTGAACCTATCCAAAGATAGCCGTCCTGGGTCTGCGCCAGGGAGCTGACTTCGCTCGGTGCGCCGTCCTTCTCGCTCCAGAACGTGTAATAAAACTGGGCGATGTTTCGATCGAGGTCGAGTGCGAACGCGCTCATGCATACAGTTGCCAGCAGCAGGACCGAAGCGCCAAGCCCCATGCGCGCGCTGGGCCAAGGCCTGCATCGGGCGCTGCCGACACGGGTCATCTTGAACTGCATTGAGTGGACAGTTCTTCTTGATCGTCGATCGTCGGATTTGGCATCGTATCGCAAATTGACGAAGGACCCGTAGGGAAACATGGCCACCGATTGGATCGGCTTGGAGCCGAACTGCTCATCGATTTACAGATTGGCAAATCTCCTTGTGGCCCCATCCACTCCAGCCAGGAATGGATGCTTGGGGAAGCGCACGAACCTGGAAGCTGGGACGGGAGTTCCGAAAGCCGGCTGGTGAAGGCCAGGGAAGTCGCCGGTACGGCAATTCTACAACCGGTCGCCATGATCTGGAGACCTGATTGAAGTCGTTAAGAAGAGTATGAGGAACATCGGCAAGAACAAACCTGCCCCGGAGTGAAAAGACTGCACTCGACGAGACTCTCTGGGATTGGACTTCTTTTCACAATTAGGCCAGAGGAGAAGAGACGAATCTATTAGACGAAAGTATCGATCAATACCTTCGTTCAACAGATTCACTCTTTCGGCCTAATCACAAAGGATCGTGTCCCCAATTCATCGAACGCGATCGCTAAATGCCTTTCTGAAAAGCCGCATTGGCGATACCTTTGTCCAATTGTTTTATTCGAGGCACTTCCGGCTTAATCAAGAGGCATGGGAGACAAGTCCTTGCCCGCCGCACTGGGAGAATACAAGGGCAAGTGAATGTCGGGTTAAATGATTTTGCGAGAGAGGTTGTAGGTCCCTCTAGCGGAACATACGTGCGACATAGTGAAACTGGTTACCCCACAACACGAATGGCAGTTCTGCGCAATACACGTGGCAACCTGAAGGATATCGATGACTACCTCTTTACCGGGATTCGATCTTGCGCCATCGCCCGCGGTTGACGAGCGCGAAGAACTCATTCGAGACGTGCAGACTGGACTCAACTCATGCCCGCGCTCGCTTAAGCCGTGGATGTTCTATGACGAGCTAGGTTCACAACTTTTCGAACGCATCACGCAGTTAGCGGAGTACTATCCCACCCGCACGGAACGTGCGCTGCTTGAAAGTCACGCGGATGCAATCCTGGCAACTGCGTGTGCTGGTTCGCAACCGTTACGTATCGTGGAACTCGGCGCCGGCACAGCCTCGAAAACATGCCTGTTGCTGGCCGCCGCCGCGCGCAGACAAACGGACGTGGTCTACATGCCTTTGGATGTATCGGCAGATGCCATGGAGATCGCATGCAGGAACGTTGAATCCACGTTTCCGGGAGTGTTGATTGAGCCGGTGGTCGCGAATTACGTCGGTAGTCCGCCACAACTCGAAGAATTCGATGGGACGACACTCGCGCTCTATCTCGGCTCAAGTATCGGCAATTTTCTGCCGGAGGAGTCGCGAACGATTCTCCGAAATCTGGGTTCTCAGCTGCGATGCGGAGATGCTCTTGTTCTCGGAACAGATCTTGTGAAAGACGCGTCGACGATGATCTCTGCGTATGATGACGACGATTGGGTCACCGCTGCATTCAACCTGAACATCCTGAATAGGCTCAACCGAGAGCTCGATGCCGATTTCGACCTGACTGCGTTTCGACATCGTGTCCGTTGGAATGCCGTCGAATCGCGGATTGAAATGCACCTCGAAAGCCTGTGTGAACAGAGCATTCGGGTTGCCGTCGCGGGGCTGGAGGTTTATTTCAGGAAAGGGGAGACGATCCATACCGAGAACAGTTACAAATTCAACGACGAGACGCTGGGCACGCTCCTGTCGGACTCGGGCTTTGAGATTCAGCGGACCTGGAATGACGCGCGCGCGTGGTATGCGCTCACGCTCAGTCATCCGCAGGAACGGGATTGAGAATCAGATTGAAGTGCCGAGGAGCCCCCATTGGGATCGCGATGCTATAGCGCAGAGCCGGTCGATGCGGGAGCCAGTCGATCTGTTATGTGCCCTGGCCGCTTCTGAGGCGCAGTCTTCCCCTCGATTTGCGCATTGGATTGTAAGGGGCGAGAGCTTCTGGGAGGAGGAGAGATTGACGACTCGACAGCAAAGAATACTCAGATGGTGTGCAACCTGCGGTTTGTCTATGGCGACCTTGGCATTCGTGGTGATGTTCACTCGAATGTTGCTGCGGTGGACCACGTGAAAGCCGCAGTTATCCAGTCATTTCCACACCAACAGGGCGCGGTGAATTATCTTCAGGCAAAGGCCGGGCGCATCGGCAGGAACGTTGGTCGACTCTGTCTCGTAGGATTCCTGGAGCGTGCGTTTGGGAGATGCGAGAGCCTGGATCTCATACGGAAGCGTTCGATCTGTTGAGTGAATTTATGCCCGCTCCACCCTATTTGCGCGCGCGAGTCGATACGAATGAAGGCCTTCGCCGCCTCAGGCGCGCAGATCTCCCTGTCGGCACCGTGGATCTAGCGCGCTACTTAATTGGCAAGGTCATCGTTCATGACACCGCAAAAGTCAGGCTAATCGGACGCATTGTTGAAACGGAGGCTTATCCGGTTGGCGACACGGCGGGACATGCTTTCCGTGGCCGAACACCGCGCAATGGGTCTCTTTTCCTTGAGCGAGGGCATGCCTATGTCTATCTCATCTATGGCGTGTCGCTCTTGTTGAATGTGGCGAGCGAGCGGGCTGGAGTTGGTGCAGGAGTTTTGTTAAGGGCGGTTGAGCCTCTTGATGAAATCGCACGCGCGGATGATATGCGTCGAAGGACGCGGCAGGCAGATATAGGAAGAGGGCCGGGACGATTGACCAAGGCGATGAAGGTTGATCTCAGGCACGATGGGTTGGACTTGTGCAGCCCAAGTTCTCCTCTTTGGCTGGCTGCGACGACGCGCAAGGCGGGCCCGATCGGCAAAAGCGTGCGCATTGGACTGACTCATGGAGCGACCCGCTTATTGCGCTTCTACGAACGCGGCAGTGCTTTCATAAGCGGTCCAAAGAGACTTCTTGGAGAATGAGCGGATGATACGGATGCGAACAGCCAACGCTGCGTCGTCTCGAACAATGCCATCTAATCCGCAAAGACATTCAATGGGCCTGCCTGACATTCTTTCGACCTCCCTGCATGTAGTCTTCTGCGGAATCAATCCTGGAATGCGGTCGGCCTCAGTCGGCCTGCACTTTGCGAATCGAAGTAACCGTTTTTGGCGCGTGCTTCACCGCGCAGGTTTCACTGCCAAACAACTGGAACCAGAGCAAGCACGGCTCTTGCTCGAATATGGCTATGGAATCACCTCCGCAGTTACTCGGCCGACAGTCAGCGCAACCGACCTCCGTCGAGCCGACTATATCGCCGCTCGTCCCACCTTCGAGCGCAAAATCGCGAAGTATAGGCCCAGATACCTGGCGTTCCTGGGGAAGCCGGCGTTTTCGGCGTTTATGAACCAGCGCGACATTTCATGGGGATTACAGCCAAACAAATTCGGCGGATCTGCGGTCTGGGTACTCCCCAATCCGAGCGGCCTGAACCGCGCCTTCCCCCTTGATCTGTTGACAGATGCCTATCGGCAATTATTCGAAGCCGCGTCTCTCAGCGATCGATAAGTTGCAGGATACGCGCGCGCCATCGGCTTTCTGAACGACTCCGCCGGAGACGAAGAAGGAAGTCCTGCCGAAGGGAACAGATGATTCCCTGTCGAAGAGGAGTGTCGCGATGCAGGCGCATCGGGGACTGCGAGGGGATTGGTTGTCGCACTTGCGAGGAACCCAAACACCGATGAGCGGGCGTCCGTTACAACGCCGCAGGACTTTCATCACACCATGGTATCGATCGATACCTTCGTCCAATTGTTGCGATTCCGCCCCTCTGGCTTAATCACCTCATCAGCCTCGTGACCAAGGGCGCGTGAGGGGCTGGGAGAAATGCTCGTTAGAGCTGAACCTGCGATCTACGAATTTCCGGCGCGTGGGACGGGAAGATTATTCCCTGCCGCGAGGAATGGGAGCATCGTGGGATTTCAAGCTCTGCCGAGCTGTGACAACAAACTGCGGAGTCCCCAGAAGAGAGCCGGATCCGCATCAACAGCATCACACGACGCGTTGTCGCAAACCGAATCCAGGATTTGCAACGCGATTCAGGAGAATGGAAATGAGCTTGATCGACAGCGCGATTGCCGCCAACCGCAAAAACTCAGCGAAGCATGATCCTTCACTGGCAAACAAGCCAGCTCCGAAGGTTGCCATCCTCACTTGTATGGACCCCCGTCTGAACCAACTCCTCGAATGGCTCGACATCAAGCCGGCCGATGCGGATGTGATTCGAAACGTAGGAACGGCCGCAACGGAAGATGTGGTCCGCTCTCTTATGTTTTCAATTCATGTTCTGGGCGTGCGAGAGATCATGATCGTCGGTCACACTGGATGCGGAATGGAATTGTTCTCGGAAGAGGACTTCGAGAAGCACCTTCACAAACAATGTGGCGTGTGGGTGGTAGCTCCGGATAAATTCCACTGCTATTCCGACGTGAATCTGCAGACAAAGAAGCAGGTACTGAAGCTCAGGTCGCACCCGTGGATTCCATCCAAGATAGTCATTCGCGGATTTGTTTTTGATTTGTCGACAGGCGAGCTTCGAGAAGTAACCCCGAAGGACGAAAAGTAGTCGATTGCTGGATTGACATTCGTTCACTGCCGTGGGAGGGGCCGTGCAAAGATCACTGCATCGATGCGGCGAGGACGTCCGGCGACGAGATTGCGGTTGGGAGGTGGGGTGATCCGGACCTTGGCTCCATCACGGTTCTCGCGCGCATCAGGATCGACCCGAACTCAGGTTGAAAGGCGGGAGGATGGTGCCGTCGGTTGTCTCTGTCAACGTCGGTCTTCCACGCGACGTTGCGTGGCACGGGAAAATTGTCCATACAGCGGTCTGGAAACGGCCCATAGCCGGCAGGGTGATGGCCCGCCGATTGAATCTCGATGGCGATGGGCAAGGCGATCGAGCGGGGCACGGTGGAGAGCACCGCGCTGTGATGGTGTATCAGCTCGACTCTTATCGCTACTGGGAGGCCTACCTTCAGAGACATGACTTTGAGTACGGCCAGTTCGGCGAAAACCTGACGGTCGATGGCCTGACTGATCGCGAAGTTTGTATCGGAGATCGCTACAGGATCGGGGGCGCACTGTTTGAGGTTACGCAGCCCCGCGTTACCTGCTATCGCGTGGGAATACGGATGAACAACCCGGCGATGCCGGCGCTGCTTGTTTCGCATCGGAGACCGGGGTTTTATTTCCGAGTCATCGAAGAAGGGGAAATTGGCCCGGGCGATGAGATCGCGAAGGTCGCCGACGGACCGGAGCATGTGACTGTCGAGGAAATCGATGGGCTGCTCTACCTGCCGGGCCACACACCGGACCAACTGCAGCGTGCTCTGCGCGTCCCAGCGCTCAGCGTAGGTTGGGAGGGGTCGCTCAAATCGCTGCTGGCCGCCGCAGAGAAACACGACCGAAGTGGAAATGCCGGCCTTTCTCCATCCACCGCACCTCCTCCGGTGTGGCGCGGGTTTCGCTCGCTGCGCGTTGCGGCGGTGCAACGCGAGAGTGTCGACGTACTTTCGTTTGTTTTGGAGTGGGAAGACCACAGCCCCTTACCGGCGGCTCTTCCCGGTCAATTTTTGGTCTTCAAACTGGAGCTGGGCAAAGACTCGGATCCAATCCTGCGAAGTTATTCGATGTCCGGCCCGCCGGGTGCGGGAACGTATCGCATCAGTGTGAGGCGCGCTGCTGGCGCAGGAAGCCGCTACTTTCATGACCAGGTTCGGGAAGGCGATCTGCTTCAGGTAAGCGCGCCAAGAGGCAGCTTCACGCTGGCTCCCGGCGGCAGGCCAGTCGTTCTGCTCAGCGGCGGTATCGGGGCGACGCCGCTTCTTTCAATGCTCCACTCGCTCGCGGAGGGCGGTGCCACCTCAATGCGCGAAGTGTGGTGGTGTTACGGCACCCGAAATGGCGCGCAACACCCATTCGCGGCTGAGGCGCGAGGGCTTCTGCGCGGTCTTGCCCAAAGTCATTCCCTCGTCGCCTACAGCAAGCCGGAAGATGGCGATGAGTCCGGTAAGGATTACGACGTCTCCGGACGACTGAGTGTCTCCTTATTGCAACGGCAACAGGTACCGAAGCAAGCGGACTTCTATCTCTGTGGACCGCCTGTTTTCCTTCGCGACTTTACCGCGGACCTGAAGTCCTGGGGTGTCGGCGACTCCTGTATCCACTCCGAGGTATTCGGCGCTGAATCGTCGATCACCCCTGGTATCGCGAGCCAACCACTCGTTTCCCCGCATCCCCCTGCCGAAAACATCGGCGCGGGCCCGAAGATTTCGTTCACACGCAGCGGTCTTACAGTGCCGTGGAACGCGCAGTATGGAAGTCTTCTCGAATTCGCGGAAGCCTGCGATATTTCCGTCAGGTGGTCGTGCCGGATGGGTGTCTGCCACTTATGCGAGTCCGGATTGATCGATGGAAAGATCTGCTACGCGCCCGAGCCGCTCGATCGGCCGGTTGAAGGAAATGTTTTGATCTGCTGCTCGACTCCGCTCACCGCCGTCGAATTAGACCTGTGATTGTCTGGCTTATCGAATGAGGTGCAGAAGGGATATATTCACAGGCCTATCTGAAATTCCTTAAAGCGCGAGATCGCTCAAACTCGGATGGTCGTCAGGCCGCCGTCCCAGGGGCCAATGGAACTTCCGATCGGCTTCCTTGATGGGTAACTCATTGATGCTCGCATGCCGTGCATACATCAGTCCCTGTTCGTCGAACTCCCAATTCTCGTTGCCGTAGGCGCGAAACCAGTTGTTTGAGTCGTCGTGGTATTCGTAGGCGAATCGTACCGCGATGCGATTGCCGTGGAATGCCCACAGCTCCTTGATGAGCCGGTAATCCAGTTCTCTCGTCCACTTCCGCCTGAGGAATGCGATGATCTGTTCTCTGCCAATTGCGAATTCGGCGCGGTTCCGCCAACGTGAATCCATCGTGTAGGCAAGCGAAACTTTCTCAGGGTCGCGCGTATTCCAGCCGTCCTCGGCGAGGCGCACCTTTAGAATCGCGGTCTCTTGCGTGAAGGGAGGTAGTGGTGGGCGTGAGGTCATGACAGAGATTCCTTTCCAATCGTCCCAAAGCAGGCAGACCTGGGACCCCAGGACGATTCGGCGCAACAAGACGACGGGTTTTTAGGACTAACGGTTTTCATCACTTCGAAGCTACGCTTTCACCATTTGACAGAGCAGCTCGCGTGTCATTCAGCATTTCGACGATCATCTTGCGCGGTAACTCGTCTGTAAGTGGCTTAATTAGCCAGCGAAACTCGATAGGTATGCCGCGGCTGAGGGCGACAGTTTCCAGTTCGACGTAGACGCCTCCGTCGCGCTCTTCCAGTCGCTCGTTGACGACAGCCCGCCACACGTAGCCGGGCCGTCGATCCTCCGGGAACGGGTGCTCACTCGGCTGGCCATAGTTGGCGATCTCTTGAATGCGGGTTGCGTTGCTTGTGATGGATACTCTCTTCGAATCGAGCCTATCAATGTGGATCTGATTGTCAACGGCCACTGCGGCGGTCACAGACATAGCTTTTTGCACGGCGATGACGCTGAGCTCGACATTGTCGTCCTTGCGTTCGAGCACCGAACAGCTTTTAAGAAGCTGGTTGTAGACTTCGCCGTAGCGCCCGTAATTTGTAAGAACACTCATCGCCTGGTCAAGGGACATGTCGGGAATAAAAATCGCGCCGACCCAATGATGGATCATTCCTTGAGGCACCCTGTGGGGATCGTGATTGAATACAACCACCTCGTTCTGTTGCAGCCGGCGCTGCGAGTCCGGCAAATCCTCCACCAATAAGAACGCCTCATTTCCAGCCATGCGGCTTTCTCTGTTGACGTCGAGCGCCTGGATGTATTGGTCCCAGACACGAAGCGTTTCCTGCTTCAATTCCGCCGCCTGCAACCAGCGCGCGGCCAGCAAAAACAGCAACATCGCGACCCATGCTCGAGTCTTGTGTCCCAGGTTTTGAACTTTGGCGGATGCGAGAAGCGGTTTCGGTTTCATCTCCTGTTCCTTCACTCCAAATGGAATACCGTTGCGGCTGCCTTTCCCACGCACGAAAGAATGTTGATCGGAGACAATCTTCTCTTCATTTTTCCAATCCGTCTCCGGAGTACGAGCTTCTCGTCAACACGGCACGACGTTTTGGCTTGGATTCTCAGCGTCCGCCAGGGTTGGATTATGCCACCCTCCTTCGGGCGAGACTCTCTGCTCCACCTGGATTGGCCCCCATGAGCCTTGCTCGTATTCGTTAATGGGCGTTTCGGCTCTCAACGCTGGGTCGACGATGCGCCAAGCCTCTTCTACATAATCCTGGCGCGCAAACAAGGTGGAATCTCCTGCCATCGCGTCGCCGAGCACGCGCTCGTACGCATCCATCTCGTCAGGGCAGGGATTACGGCTGGCCATGATTTCGACGTGCCGTCCCTCAAGAACTTCTCCAGCAGACATCGCCGTGGCACCGATGGCGATGACCATCTCGGGGCTGATGCGGAACCGCATGTGATTGTGCGACACAACACTTTCCTTCAAAACTGTGGGTGGCTTTCGGAATCGGGCGAAGACTTCGGTGCAAGTCACCGGCAAATTCTTTCCTGCCCGGATGTAGAACGGCACGTCCTTCCAACGCCAGGAATCGATTTCCAACTTGAGCGCGGCAAAGGTTTCCACGTTCGAATCGGATCGCACTCCGCCTTCCTGCCGGTAGCCCTGAAATTGCCCGCGAACCAGATTATTTGCATCGAGAGGCCGAATTGCCTTCAATACCTTCACCTTCTCGTCGCGAATTGTCTCGCTGTCCGCGCGCACGGGGGGCTCCATGGCGAGGTTCGACAGCACCTGGAATAGATGGTTCTGGACCACGTCGCGAATAGTGCCGGTTTGATCGTAGAAAGCGCCTCGACCTTGCACGCCGAAATCTTCTGCCATCGTAATCTGAACACTCTCGATGTAGTTCCGATTCCAGAAAGGCTCCATAAACGCGTTCGCGAAACGGAAGATCACGACGTTGTTGACTGGTCGCTTGCCGAGGTAGTGGTCGATGCGGAAGATCTCCGATTCGGGGAAAACCGAATGAAGAATCCGATTGAGTTCCTGTGCCGAGGAAAGATCGTGACCGAATGGTTTCTCAACAATGACCCGAGCGTTTTCAGAGCATCCGGATTTTGCCAATTGTTGCACCACAGTCTCAAAGAGCAGGGGCGGTATCGCCAGATAGTGCGCTGGCCGTTCCGCCCCTTTCAGTTCGCGGCGGATCGCTTGAAATGTGAGTGGATCGTTGTAATCCCCATCGACATAGCGGAGCAAGCCGCACAGCTTCTCGAAGGCCGCAGCGTCGATTCCCCCGTGTTTCTCAACGCTGTCGTGTGCCCGTTCACGAAGTTGTTTGAGGTCCCACCCGGCCTTAGCGACGCCGATCACGGGTGCGTCGAGGTTTCCTCGTTTCACCATGGCCTGAAGCGCAGGAAAGATCTTCTTGTAGGCCAGATCGCCTGTGGCACCAAAAAAGACCAGGGCATCCGATTTAGATTTATTCATGGAGGATCTCCTCTTTCCCGAAGACTTATTTGCGTGTGGATTTTTCCAGATGCCCGCCAAAGCCGAAGCGCATCGCCGAGAGCAGTTTGTCCTGGTAATCCGCCTCACCGCGCGAGGTGAAACGCTGATAGAGCGCTGCGGATAAGACGGGGGCAGGTACGGCTTCGTCGATCGCCGCTTTGATCGTCCAACGCCCTTCGCCGGAATCCGAAACGCGGCCTGCAAATTCGGAAAGCGCGGGATCTTTCGCCAGGCCGGCGGCAGCGAGATCGAGCAGCCACGATGCAACCACGCTGCCCCGTCGCCACACTTCGGAGATGTCGCGCAGGTCTAGATCATATTGGTAGTGCTCGGGGTCGCGCAGGGGCGTTGTCTCGGCGTCGACGGTATCGTGTTGTTTTCCCACGTTGGCGGCCCGCAAGATGCCAAAACCCTCGGCGTAGGCAGCCATCAGGCCGTACTCGACTCCGTTGTGGACCATCTTCACAAAATGACCGGCGCCATTTGGACCGCAATGCAGGTAGCCCTGTTCGGCGGTGCCGCCCAGTTTTTCGCGTCCGGTGGTGCGCGGTATGTCACCCCTTCCAGGAGCGAGCGTCGAAAAGATCGGATCGAGATGCTTTACGACTTCCGTCTCGCCGCCGATCATCATGCAATAACCGCGCTCGAGGCCCCACACGCCGCCGCTCGTTCCAACGTCCAGATAGTGTATTTTTCTGGCCGCCAGCTCCTTGGCGCGCTGAATATCATCGACGTAATAAGAATTTCCGCCGTCGATCAGGATGTCTTCCGCTTCGAGATAGGGCAGGAGGTCGGCAATCGTTTTGTCGACCACCGCGGCCGGGACCATCAGCCAAATCGCCCGTGGCTTTGCAAGTTTCGTCACCAACTCGCGCAGGGAAGTGCTTCCCTCAGCCGATTCCTGGACCAGTTCGCCCACAGCTTTCGGAGACATGTCGAAAACCACGCATTTGTGATTCCCTCTGAGGAGCCGTCTCACCATGTTTGCCCCCATTCTTCCAAGACCCACCATTCCGAGTTGCATAGATTGCTCCCTTCTCGCTCGCTTACATTTGGCTAACCGCAGCAGCAACTTTCATTCCCCCGTCAAAGCACGGAATGTTGCCGCCTGACGTTTGGTACTTGCCGCAACCGTGAACGGCATGGTTTCGGTAGGATGCTCCAGACCATCTCCCGGTCGCATATTTCATTGATTCATGCGAGAGGCCGCATGCAAGCCGCGAATCGTTCAGTGGCACTCTCTCGCCGCCTCTCTGCGTAAGTTGCTGCCGTCTGCGGGGGCTGTGCCGCAGCTTTCTTCCCTTGCTACCAAGGTATGAATCGATACCTTCGTCCAATGGATTCGCCCAAAGGCTTCTGTCTTAATGGCAAGTGTGAATCCGATGTGAACTGATCGGAAACGCGGGATTTGAAGTCCGTCAGGAGAGCATGCGCCATGCCGCGATTGGGCAGGGTGCAACACAAATCGAATGACCAATGCGATCAGCAATTCGAATGGGGATATGGCGCTCGATCTGCCGCTCGGACAATTGGCCGCAGAGCGAGATGAGCAACTCGTATCTGCAGCAAAGGCAGGATCGGACGACGCTTTTGCACAACTCCAGCATCTTTACGCACCACGGCTTTACAGCACGATCATCCGGATTACCAAGAACCACGAAGACGCGGAAGACGTGCTGCAGGATACTTTTTTGCGCGTACATCTCGCACTGTGTAATTTCGAGGGACGTTCGAGTTTCTATTCCTGGGTCACGCGGATTGCGATCAACTCTGCTCTGATGGCACTTCGCAAGCGCCGCGCGCGCCCCGAGGTGTCCTTCGATCCTCCAGTGGACGGAACGGATGACCTCCCACATTTCGAAATCAGGGATTCTTCGCCGAATCCAGAGCAAATCTATCATGAACGCCAACAACGGGTCATGATGCTGCGCTCAATCCGGAATCTTCAGCCCAAGCTGCAGGGGACGATTCAAATTCAAATGGCCAATGAATGTTCCATGAAAGAGATCGCACAAACGCTCGGTATCTCCGTCGCTTCAGTCAAGTCAAGACTTTATCGGGCACGCATGCAGCTGACCTCCAAGGGAAATCTGGCGAGTTCGGTTGATGAGCGCCAGGTTCCTTCCAGATTGCAACGCAAGGGTCTCATTCCTCCAAGTCTTCGGAGTCGGGAAGCGCTAGACATGCGCTGTAACGCTTACCGCTAAAGAAGTGGTCGGACTTGTGCTCCATGCTCATCAAGAGAGAGACGTCATTCGACGCATGGAGCGCCGATCCAACGCAATGCGTGCAGGTGCAGCTAACTGTGCGTGCCCTGGGTATTCGGAACTTCCAGGGGGATGAGGAAATTGCTGGCGAGGACATAGTCATAAAGATGACCGAGCGGCGGTGGAGGGTGAAGTTGACGGGCAGAGACCCATCCGTTCGTATCAGTCCACTGCCAACGGGTGGTTGAGATGCTTTGAACCGCTTGCTGCAGATCCTTTGAGGTCATTGGATACGCGTAAATGCGGACGTTTTGCGGCAAGAGACGAGACAAGGCTTCAAGGAAACTGCCGGGGAGCTGAGTGTAGCGATACTCCCATATGCGAACCAGAAGCGACAGGCCGACGACAAAACGGATAGGTTCCTTTGTGTAGCGGTTCACGAGAGCGGTCATGCCGTAGAGTTCTCGATCACGGAACAGCAAGACATCGCCGCAATGCGTGTGAAGCGCATCAATCCGACCGAGCAGGTCAGAGATTTCCGGAGGAGGGTCACCTTCCCCGAGCGGCATCGCAGAAAAGCAAAAGAATCCAACGGGCGGGGGTGCTTTTTCAGCGAACTCTGCGTTGAGTTGTTGGATCCCCGAGGCCAGCAGCTGATTGTGGATTGCCGCATGCGCCGAATCCACGTGTTCAAACGAACCTGGCGCGAGCACCGTGGCTTTCTTGTGGAGCACTTCGACAGGCGGCACGGGCGGCCCACTACATGGAAAACAGACCGCTTCCGCAAGGCCTGCAGACACCAGTTGCGCCAAAATCGCGCGCTGATCCCATCCGTCAAAGGCGGGGCCACGCACCTCCACATAGTCAATTTCAATCCGTTTTTCGACGTCCTGCGCAACATTCTCAAAGAATGAGTCTTTCATCTCCAATTGGTAAAAGACAGCATAGAGAAGGTTCACGCCGAGGATGCCGACAGCCTCTTGCTCGAGGGGGTTGGAGGGATCCCGCAAGTTGATATGGAGAACGATGTCGTTCGGTGGGCCGCCAGGTTGCAATTGAAACCGCACGCCAATCCAACCGTGCGGCTCATTGGTTCCGGCGTAATTGCGGGCAGAAATGGTGTCAACGAACGAAAAGAAGCGAGTGTTCGATCCACGACTCTTGTTCAATTGGTAGATGAGTTGGCCCCATTCGCTCTCCAACATCGCCTGGAGGCGCTCTCCGGAAACGTAACGCGCACCCGAACCGTACAAATCGTCGCTGACTTCTTTGTCATACGCAGAGATCGATTTCGCAACCGTCCCGGAGGCTCCTCCGACGACAAGGAACCATCGAACGACTTCCTGGCCAGCGCCGATTTCGGCGAAGGAGCCATAGCTTGTTGGGTCAAGATTGATGCGGAGGGCTTTCTGATGGGCATTAAGTTCTTCTGTCGATGCCATGAGATGTTCTCCTTATCGCTTGAGTGATCGACCTTTCAACATGGACGGCGAGGAGCCCAGGGAAACTCGGTCAACCGGCAAACTTGGTCATCATTGGGGAAACATTGTCTCATCTCAAGCTCCGCTTTATCCCTCAAGATCGCTAAACTTGGCATGCATCAAGCGCTGGGCGATCGTGAAAATCATCGCCGTCGAGACGCCGAACATCAGCGCTCCATCGGCTGCTTCCAACGGACCCAAAAGCTTCCACGACGGGGACATAATCAAATCGCCATAACCCAAAGTCGTGTAGTTGACGGCTGAATGGTAGTACGCGAGTTGGAGAGATTTGAATTCTCCGCAGAGGACGAATAAGCCGGCCCACAAAGCAATCTCAACCAAGTGGGCTACAAAGGCGATTGATATCGTCAGCATAAAGATTCCGAGATTGACCCAGACGCGTGATCCTACCAGCCCAAGTTTCCTCTCGCGGCGAAATAAGCGCACAGAAACCCCCAAGGCGACGGAATGGATCAGGATTGTGCAGAGTGCAGCGATTGAGCCGGCCACCACCGGCATCAAAACAGCGATTTGATCGTGGCGCATCATTCGTTTGCCAAGCTTTCGACGGGGCATCCTCTCGGCTCATCTGATGCGGTCCATTGCATACGTGGGTATCGCTGGCGGTTTCTGCCGGCCGTATGCGGCTATAAACGGTGAACACTGCAAAGACAATGCACACTCTCCGACCAAGCATGCACGTCGTCGAGAGGGGTCTTCGGGATGAAGAGCAGACCCACCCGGCAGGCGACCATTCAATCAGATCAGAACGTAGAGCAGGAAACAATTGGACTTTGGTATTGAGTTCGTGGCGCCGAATTCTTCTCTTAAGTCTCAAAACCATTTGTTTTGATCTTGACGGCTTCCCGAACCAATACAAAGGTAGCGACCGATACCTTCGTCTGATGGCGCCACCGGATCGTCCTCAGCACATTAGTAGAGAGACGATGATCGGCCGCGACACAGTGGGCGAGAAGGCGAAGTTTCTCAAAGGTCTGGATGCCCTGCGAGATGTCAGGGAACTACCGTCCATTCCATGGGCACAAGCGGAATGAATCCCGGGTGTGTTTTCTGCCATTGATCCAGATCCCGGCGAGAGTCGATGAGGATGCGCGGCGGAGGCCGAAGCAACGTGCAGGAACGCGAGCGGAGGATTTGACATGCGGTTTCAAACGGGGGCCAAAGCGATGGTGCTCGCGGTCTCGTTGTGTGGCAGACTCATCGCATCTGCGCAGTACAGCGCACCCGCTACCCCGGCCCCGTACAACCCGATTGCTCTGGCCGAGGTCACAGGAGCGCCTCGAGCCGCCGTTCAAGCCCGACAAGATAACTTCCAAACCCTTTGGCAGAATCCGTACCTGGGGGGAATTCCTAAGGGACAAATCAGCGCAGCGCCGCTGGAGCTTTCTCTCGAAGACGCGGTCACGCTGGGGCTCAAGCAAAATCTCGGTGGAGTGCTGGCCACGGATGCCGTAATCGATGCCCGTGGAGAAAAATGGCAGGCGCTCAGCGAACTGCTTCCGAACGTAGTGACTGATACCGGTTTCGGAGTGCATCAGGTCAACATCAAGGCGGCCTTTGGTCTTTCCATTCATGGCGTTCCTCCGATCGTTGGACCATTCGGCTATTTCGACTCGCGGGCTTATCTCACGCAGTCCGTTTTCGATTGGACTTCCATTGAGCGGGCGCGATCGTCGCGGGCAGAGCTGAAATCTGCCGAGTTCAGTTCCAAAGAGGCACGCGAGCTTATCGTGCTGGTGATTGTTTCCAACTATTTGCTTGTCAACGCCGACCAATCGGAGGTCGAGTCAGCGACATCCCAACGGGATACCGCGAAGTCGCTTCTGCAACAGGCATCCGACCAGAAATCGGCAGGCGTTGCCTCGGCCGTAGACGTCCTGCGCGCACAGGTACAACTGCAATCGCGGGAGCAAAAACTGATTACGGCACGCAATAACTTCGCCAAGCAGAAACTGGTATTGGCGCGAGCGATCGGGCTTCCTCTGGCCCAGCAGTTCGAGGCAACAACCCACGTCACTTATGCGGAGTTGATGCCTTCAGGCCTCGAAGATGCGATCGAAAGCGCTTACAAAGCGCGCGCTGATCTGCAGAGCCTCGTGAATCGGGTACAGTCCGCCGAGCTCGCGAGAAAAGCCGCTTCTGCCGAACGGTACCCATCCTTAGGTGCGGAAGCGGACTACGGTCTCTCAGGAGCCAACCCTGGCTCATCGCACGGTACGGTGGATGCGGCGGCCACGCTCCGCATTCCCATTTTTCAGGGTGGGAGAGTACACGGGGATGTTCTTCGAGCCGATGCCTCGCTCACAGAGGAAAGACAAAGACTGGACGACCTGCGCGCGCGAATCGACCAGGAGGTCCGCGATGTCTATCTCGATCTGGAAGCAGCTGCGCAAGAAGTGTCTGTCGAGAAAAGTGCAGTAACCCTGGCCACGGAGACCCTGGAACAATCTCGCGATCGATTCAGTTCAGGGGTTACGGACAACGTTGAAGTGGTTCAGGCGCAAGATGCGCTGGCCGTCGCCAATGATGCCTACATTGCAAGTCTCTACAACTACAACTTGTCCAAGATATCGCTGGCGAAGGCCACCGGAGTAGCGGAATCCCGTTACGCGGAGTATTTGAGGGGAAATTGAGCATGTCTGAACAGAGCCAAGCATCGAATCCACCGCAAGCGACGAAGCCGGAACCAGGCGCGCCCGCCGACAACGACGCAGCAGATGGCGGATTCGCCTCCGCTTATCCCCACAGGCACTCTCGCAAACGGTGGATCATTGTTGGTTCGATCCTTCTCCTTGCTGTCGCGGGCGCGTTCCTGTGGCACTCTCTTTCGGGGTTCGAATCCACCGATGATGCGCAAGTCGATGTGCATCTTTACCCGGTGAGCGCGCGCATTTCGGGATATGTCGAGAAGGTCGACGTGGGGGACAACCAATGGGTCGATCAGGGCTCGACCCTCGTAGAAATCGATCCCAAAGACTACGAAGTCGCATTGGCAAGAGCGCAGGCAACGCTCGGCACTTCAGAAGCTGAGGCGAAAAGCTCCAATATCGACGTCCCGATATCTTCCGTCGACACCGCAAGCCAATTGAAATTCACCTCGTCGGACATCAACAATGCAGAGGCAGCAATCCAGGCAGCAGAAAAACAAGCCGCGGCCGCGCATGCCCGCGTTTTGGAAGCGCAGGCAGAAAACGTAAAGACGCAAGATGACGTCACCCGCTATCGCTTGCTGCTCGCCAAAGAAGAAGTGCCGAAGCAGGTCTACGACCATGCGTATGCCGCCGCGTCCACCGATGTCGCCGCCATTGCTGCGGCGGAAGCTGACGAGGCCGCCGCTCTACAGGCCGTTCAAGAAGCGCACAGCCGTCTGACTGAGGCTGAGGCACGCTTCGAAGATGCCCAGGCGGGGCCGCAACGCGTTGACTCAACGCGCGCCAAGGCTCTTTCAGCCTTGGCCGATGTAAAGCAGAAAGCAGCGGCTGTCGAGCAAGCGCAGCTGAATCTGGGCTACACCAGAATCTTTGCACCCGTAACAGGCGAGGTCACAAAAAAGGTTGTGGTCGGGTTGAATGTCGACCCCGGCGAGCAGTTGCTCACCGTGGTCCCGCTCGATCAAGTGTGGATCACGGCAAATTTTAAGGAGACGCAACTTAAACATATGCGCGTTGGCCAGAAGGCGAGCATTGAGCTCGACTCGAACGGCCGCACGTACAAGGCGCATGTCGACAGTATTGCGGGAGCGACGGGCCCTATCTTCAGCTTGCTGCCGCCCGAGAATGCGACTGGCAACTACGTCAAAATTGTCCAGCGAGTTCCGGTCAAGATCGTTCTGGAGCCGGGCGAGAATCGCGATCACCAGCTTCGGCCGGGGATGAATGTCGAAGCGAAAGTGTATCTACGATGAGCGCGTCCTCCCTGACTCTTCCATCGGAGCAAGTTGCCTGGCGGCCCAGGGTAAATCCTTGGGCGATTGCCGCAACGGTGTCGATGGCGGCGTTTGTCGAAGTCCTTGATACCAGCGTTGCCAACGTTGCATTGCCTTATATCGCTGGAGGTCTGGGAGCCAGCTACGACGACAGTACCTGGGTACTCACGTCGTATCTTGCTGCGAACGCGATCGTCCTGCCCATCAGCGGATGGCTCGCGGAGTTGATCGGCCGCAAGCGCTACTTCATGATGTCGCTTGCCGTTTTCACGTTGAGTTCATTGCTTTGCGGGTTAGCGCCCAATCTTCCGCTTTTGCTGCTGTTTCGAGCGGTGCAGGGTATTGGCGGCGGAGGACTGCAACCGATGGCGCAAGCCATTCTCAACGATACGTTTCCTCCAGAGCAGCGCGGCTCCGCGTTTGCTGTTTATGGAATTACCGCAGTTCTTGCCCCAACGGTTGGACCGATGCTGGGAGGCTGGATTACGGACAATTATTCCTGGCGCTGGATATTTTTCATCACACTGCCCCCGGTTCTGCTGGCTCTTTATTTGACGCATACTCTGGTCGAAGATCCGCCGTTCCTGCGCCGCTTAAAGCGGGGCGGCATCCGCGTGGACTACCTCGGAATATCCATGTTGGCGCTGGGGGTCGGTTCACTGCAGATCGTTCTGGACAAGGGGCAGGAAGACGATTGGTTCGGCTCGCACTTCATCTCAATCCTCGCGATCACCGCGACCATTTGTCTCCTCTCACTGGTCATCTGGGAATGGTTTCGCAAAGAGCCGATCATCGATGTCCGCATGTTCAAGAGCTTCAACTTCGCTGCGGCCAATTTGATGATGTTCATGATGGGCTTCATGCTCTTCAGCACCCTGGTCTTGATTCCAGAGTTTCTGCAGACCCTCATGGGCTACACCGCAGAGCTTGCCGGTCTGGTCTTGTCCGGAGGCGGGGTCGTCTTGCTGGTGATGATGCCCATCGTCGGGCGGCTGACATCCAAGATTCAAGCCAGGTGGCTGATCGCGACTGGATGGATCTGCCTCGCCATTGGACTGTTCTATTGCGCCAACCAGATTGACCTATTTGTCAGCTTCAAATTTGCGATGTGGCTGCGCGTCGCACAAGTGGTAGGAATCGGATTTCTATTTGTCCCGATCACCGCAGCGGGTTACATCGGAGTTCCCCCGGAGAAAGGCAACAGCGTCTCCGGCATGATCAATTTCATGCGCAATATCGGCGGCAGCATCGGAACGTCCGTTGTGACCACGATGATTGCTCGACGAGCTCAATATCACCAGCAAATTCTCGTCGGCCACATCACTCCCGATTCTCCCGCGTATCGCTCGGCGCTCCATGCCCTGAGCTCAAAGGTCGCCCATTCCGGGTTTGGGGCCACCGATGCCGGCGACAAGGCGATTGCCAGATTCTACGAATTGGTGCATCAACAAGGTGGCGCACTGTCGTATATGGACATCTTTTGGGTCTTGGGCGCGCTCTGCTCCATCATGTTCGTTCTCGCATTCTTCCTGAAGAAGAATGATCCCGGGGCAGGTGGAGATGTTGCGGTCGGCTGAGGAAAACACCATGATTCAAGCCATCACAATCGAGCGCGAGTTTGGCTGCGGAGCAACCGAAATTGCCGCCTTAGTCGCCAGTCGCCTAGGCTGGAGCCTATGGGATGAACGGTTGACACAGGAGATCGCGCGGCTGACGGAAAGTACGCCAGAGGCAGTGGAGCGGAGAGAATGGCGAAGCGATCCTGTCGTATATAGAATTTTTAAGGACTTTCTTCGGGGCGCGTTTGAAGGTGGCCTGCCGCCCACCGACCGGCTGCACGTACTGGATGCGCGCCGGATCGCCGCTGTTTCGGAAACAGCGGTCCAGTCGGCATTTTCCAGCGGGCCGTCTGTGATTGTCGGCCGCGGTGCGCAGTATTTCCTGCGCCATCGCAAAGATGTCTTCCATGTTTTTCTCTATGCCTCTCGCGATCAAAAGATCAGCCGAATGATCTCGAAAGGCGCGACGCAGGATGAGGCAATCGAGCAAGTCGACACCACGGACGAGGCGCGAGCGGCATTCGTTCGGCAGTATCTCGGGCTCAAATGGCCGGAGCCCCGCCTCTATCACGCAATGTTCAATACCGAGATGGGGGAGTCTTGTACCGCTGCGATGCTTCTTCAATGCGTCAAGCAGTTTGAAGTCGACAGGTGAGATCCCGCGTTGACTTGCAGGATCGAGACGGCATCAACGATTCACGCAATACCAAAGTATCGACGATACCATCGTCCAATTGCTCTCTACCCACGAGTCTGATGGGATCGGATTGCGCCGCCGAGAAGCTCGGAATGTGCAAGAAGCCACACAAAGGAGTGAAGTATGAAAATACTGATGGTACTGACATCGCACGATCAACTGGGCAACACAGGCCGTAAGACTGGTTTCTGGCTCGAAGAATTCGCTGCCCCCTATTTTGTTTTCAGGGACGCTGGTGTGCAACTGACCATCGCATCCCCGAAGGGCGGTCAACCGCCGATTGATCCGAAGAGCGATTTGCCCGAGAACCAGACCCCTGCGATGACGCGTTTCAAGCAGGACCCGGTGGCGCAAGCGGCGCTCTCCCAAACCGTCAAGCTTGCTGATTTGAAGTCTGAAGACTTCGACACTGTCTTCTATGTTGGCGGCCATGGCCCGATGTGGGACCTTGTCGACAATCCTGACTCAATTGCACTGATCGAATCTTTCTACAATTCCGGCAAGCCGGTTGCGGCCGTATGCCATGCGCCTGGTGTGTTGCATCGGGTTACTTACAAAGGCGCGCCGTTGGTGAAAGGTAAACGCGTGACTGGCTTTACGAACGGGGAAGAAGAAGCCGTCCAACTGACGCACGTTGTGCCGTTTCTCGTCGAGGATGAGCTCAAGCGCATCGGTGGTCTCTATGAGAAAGCTCCTGATTGGCAGAGCTTTGCCATTACGGACGGTCGTCTGATCACGGGGCAGAATCCCGCATCCTCTACGGCGGCTGCCAAGGCTCTTCTGCACTTGCTCGCAGAGAGAGCCGCAGCGGCTTAGAACTTCAGTTCAAAGAACAGGCGGACTTGATCTTCAATTACACGTCGGCCAGGGCTCGGCCGTTTCGCCCTGGCCGCAAAGATCGAGCTGCTGCTTGCGGCATGTCTTTGTTGACCGGCCAAACTCAGACTCAGGATTTATGATGCACCCGCCATGCCGAGGCTGCGTGTCACGGGAAGGCTCAGGCAATGATCACTTCGCTCGAATTGCGGCGTGTCGAGGCCTTCTCGGGCTTGCCGGACGGTCAGATCGAGTGGTTTCTGAGCCATGTCGAGGAAGTCTCCGTCAAGGCCGGAGAGGCATTTGTCCACCGTGGCGATCCAGCAGACTGGATGTTCATTCTCCTGGAAGGATTCTTTCAGTGGAGAGGGGAATTTGGTGGCGATACTGTCTCCCTTCCGGCGCATGCCGGCGAGGTCACTGGGGTTTTTCCCTTCTCAAGGATGAAACGCTTCACGGTAACCGGGCGAGCCCTTACGGACGGACGTCTCGGAAAATTTCCGACTGCGAATTTTTCGGAGCTCATCCAAAGAATGCCGGAGTTGACGACAAGATTAGTTGCCTTGATGTCCGAGCGAATCCGAGAAGGAACTCGCATCGAGCAACTGCGCGATCGGTTGGCCTCGCTGGGAAAATTATCGGCTGGACTCGCTCACGAATTGAATAACCCGGCTTCCGCTACGAAACGCGCAGCGGATCAAATGCGCGCTATGCTGGCGAAAATGCAAAGTGCAAACTCCGAACTTTGGCGACGGCCTATCAGTCACTCGGACATTGCAAGAATTGAAGAGGTCGAGGCCGTGCTGCTGCAATCAGGGACCACTCGGGTTGATGCGCTCGCTCTCAGCGACCTGGAAGAAAAGCTGCATTCGATTTTGAGCGGCTATGGACCCGATGACGCATGGGAGCTGTCAGCTAGCCTGGCAAAATGCAACATGTCCCCTGACACTCTCACCGCACTTTTGACACATCTCGATTCCGGCACGGCGCGCCTGGCACTGACGCGGATCGCGGCTTCAGTAGAGTTATCGACACTTCTCAGCACAATTGAGAACGGCAGCGGCCGGATCTCGAAACTGGTTCGGACAGTGAAGGAATATACCTACATGGACCTGGCGCCGGTGCAGAACATCGATGTTGCGCGTAGTCTCGAAACCACGCTCGACACTCTGGCCCACCTGCTGCAACCGCCGGGCATCCAGGTGAAGCGTGCCTACCACGCAGTTCCGCTCCTGGTGAGCGCGGTAGGAATTGAGTTGAATCAAGTGTGGACGAACCTCATCGAAAACGCCGTCGACGCGATGTCGGGCCACGGTGAGCTTCGACTGCAGACCTTCCGCGAAGACAACTACGTCGTGGTTGAGATCGGCGATAGTGGATCTGGAATTCCAGCGAAGGTCTTGCCCTATATTTTCGATCCGTTTTTTACGACGAAGAGTGTTGGTAAGGGAACGGGCCTCGGCCTGAATACCGTACAACTCATTGTCAGAAAGCTTGGCGGCACAGTACAGGTCAGTTCCAAGCCGGGTGACACTCGCTTTCAAGTTTGGATTCCACGGGTAGACCAGACCGAAGGCGGCAAACGGCTCGATTAACCTCGGACCGGCCCTTGCGTCTCTGCATCGGCCCCAAGGGAACGGGTCAAAAGATTTTCCCTTTAATCCCGAGCCGTCATGAACCCCCGAACCAATTCCGCAATCTCATCGGCATGAGTATCAAGAGCGAAATGCCCGGCGTCCAGTACGTAGACCTTTGCACTCGGTACATCTTTTCGATAGCGTTCCGGTTCGCCGAGATCGAACGAAAGATCGTGCTTGCCCCAGAGGACCAAGAGCTTTGGATGGCGCTTCTGCATCCACGCCTGCCACTTGGGATAGGCTTCGACGTTGGTGCGGTAGTCGTAGAATAAATCGCTCTGAATCTGCGCCTGGCCGGGCGCGTTGAGAAATGCGTACTCGTCGGTCCAGAGATCGGGATCGTAGAGCTCAACATGCGGATCGTCGCCCACATGGCGGGTCTTCGTGGTGGCAAGCGAGAGCAGATTTGTGCGCAGCTTTTCTTCATAAGCCGGACGGTCTGCCCAGAAGGCACGCCGCGTTGCCCAGTTCGCGCCGAGGCCTTCGTTGTGAGCCACGGCATCCTGGACGATAAGCGCCTGCACTCGCTCCGGGTGCGCCAGCGCCATGCGGAAGCCAACCGGGCCGCCGTAGTCCTGCATGTACATGGTGTATCGCGTCAGGCCGAGCGCTTGCGTGAAGCCCTCGGTGACCGCAGCGATGTGGTCGAAGGTGTAATCGAACTCCTTCGGATCGGGCCAATCACTGTGGCCAAAGCCCGGATAGTCGGGCGCCACGAGGTGATACTTGCCTGCAAGCCGCGTCAGCAGTGGCTGAAACATTCGCGATGACGATGGCAGACCGTGCAGCAAAAGCAGAGTGGGAGCATCCTTCGGCCCTGCTTCCCGATAGAAGATTGAAACTCCTTGAACCTTCACTGAACGATAAAATACCGGATGTTGCATGACTCCCTCTGCTTTCTGCGCGGAAACATTCAATGGAAGAGCCAGCATCGTCTGCAAGGCGGCAATCCTCCCCAGATTTCGAAGAATTGATTTCGTCGAAACCATCCAGTCTCCGGCTATTTCGCGACCTCGAAGATAACTTCAAGCTCAATGGGTACTCCGAGTGGAAGGCTCGCAACGCCAATGACCATGCGAACCGCCATTTTGTCGCCGCCGAAGATATCGCGGAACAGGTCCGACACGGCATCCGCAACTTTGGGCTGATCGAAGAAATCGCCCGACGTTGCCATGAAAACTCCGAGCCGCACGACACGGGTCACGCGATCGAGCGAACCCAAATGCTGTCTGGCTGCAGCCAGAGCGCTCAAAGCGGCCGTATAGGCAGCGTCGCGCCCGGCTTCCGCATCCAGTTCTTTTCCAAGCCGGCCAAGATACTTTGGCTTATGATCCACAACCGGAAGCATGCCGCTCAGAAACAGCAGGCCGCCCGTCTGCACCGCCTCAACGTAAGAACCGAATGGCGTCGGGGCGTCCGGAAGCTGGATTTCTAGCTCTTGCAGTCGGCGGTCCGCACTGCCATGCTGTGAATCAGTGGCGGCTACCATCGTCCCACGTGCGCACCGCCGTCCACGTGCAGCACCTCCCCAGTGATGTAACGAGCTTCGGCCAGGTAGACCACGGCCTCTGCGATGTCCTTCGCATCGGCGATCGCGCCCATCGGTGAAAGTGTTCTCATGATTTCCTTTGGTGTTTCTCGGTGGAGTGGAGTGTCAACCTGGCCCGGCGCCACGGCGTTGAAGCGGATATTGTTCCTGGCGTATTCAAGGGCGAGACTGCGCGTGATCGTATTGAGTCCACCCTTTGTGATCATCGGAACCGAAGCATGCGTGTCGGCCATTGGGTTATCAGCCAACGACGCCGTAATGCTTGTAACGCTGCCGCCCGTGCCCTGCAGCAGCATCTGCTTCACTGCCAACTGGGTAACGAACAAGAAGCCTCCGAGGTTGGTCGAGACGAACGCCTGAAAGTCCTCCGCGGTGTAGTCGGTGAAGGCCTTGGTGCTGAAGATGCCTGCGTTGTTTACCACATGGTTGATTGTGCCGAAGGCCTTGATCGCTGTTTCGGCGACCTCTTTGGCTGTCGCTGCCTGGCCGATGTCGCCGCCAACGAGCACGAGGTTCGGTGACGTCGCAAAGCCGGCCGTCGACATGGTGCGCGCCGTTGCGACAACCTGGTAGCCACCGTCCAGAAACATCTGAACGATCGCTGCCCCGATACCCTGCGAGGCCCCGGTGACAATGACCGTCTTTCCTCCTGCCATATCCAACTCCTCGCTGATAGATGTGTGCCGATCCGCTCGGATCCCGCGCGTTGATCCAATTAAGCCAGAGCCGGCGACGTGAATCTATTGGACGAAAGTATCGATCAACAATTTTGTAAGCTTTGGGGCTCATAAAAGACGACGTACAACGATCAACGGACGTGCCCTTGCTCATGAAGCCTGCATACGGTTGCGCGGCTCTCAGCACGCCGCACATCACCACCCGGACAATCAGGAGTTATCCACGGCGATTCAGACATTGTTGACCAGGATTCGCAGATGTCGATGGTTGCGGGAAGCAGCCTCAGGGCTTTCACTGCTACCAAGGTATCGATCAATACTTTCGTCCAATGGATTGGGCTCATGCCTTCTGGCTAAATCGCAACTGTCCACAGAGGCTCGAGGAAGCAAGAGCGTTCCAGCTATCAGGGCGAGCTCAAGTGGCGCCGATCGATGCGGGACCAGGGTTGATGGTAAGTCGCAGAGTTCCAAAAGCGGGTTTCTGGATTCTGGTTTCCAGATCGTCGATCGTGCCTTCGGTTGATTGCCGGCAGGGAGGAGCGACTCTCCAGTTCGGCCGCGAGACATCAAGCCCAGCATTCGACATGGAAGCAGGACCCGTTTGTCTTTCCAGCCAGCTTTGGTAAAGGAGCATCGCCATGGACGTTCGGAAACAGGATGCGTCTCGACAAGGCATGGAAGCAGAGCCAGGCGCATTGCGAGATTCAGTCTTGGCCTCCGCCTGCCGCGCGGGATCCGCCGACGCATTTGCCGAAGTCGAGCGACTCTACTCGCGAAAGCTCTACAGCACAATCTTCCGGATTACGAAAAATCGAGAGGACGCTGAGGATGCGCTTCAAGAAACATTTCTGCGAGCCTATCTCGCGATTCGCAGTTTTGAGGGTCGTTCGAGCTTCTATTCCTGGTTGACGCGGATCGCAATCAACTCAGCGCTCATGGTTCTCCGCAAGCATCATGCCCGTGCCGAAACGTTGATCAAGTGTTTCGGAGAACCGGTAGAGGATACTCCGCCGTTCGAAGCGAAGGATCCCGGCCTCAATCCCGAACAGATCTTCGATCAGCGCCAACGGTGCGCCAACATCGGACGCGCGATCGAGAGGCTTCACTCCAGCCTGCGAACTCCGCTTAAGACTCGATTGGTGCACGGAAGTTCTCTGGAAGAAATCGCGCAGACTCTGGATATTTCTCTGCCCGCAGTCAAGGCAAGGCTTCATCGGGCGCGCCTCCGGCTCAGTTCCGCGCGAGCCTTCCGCAATCTGGCACCGAAGCAGTCTGTCTCATCCGGTTTACGGCAGAAGAGAATCATCGCTGGCTTCCAGAATCGAGAACCGTCATGCATGAATTCCAACCAGTAGTTCCTGGTGAGCGGCCGGATGAAAGTCATTCGATTTGCAATAGTCCGAGGGCCATAGCGAGGCGGGAATTCGCGACCTTCACTCGTGCAGTAACGGATTTATTCGGATCCGAACAGGCCAGGCTATCGGCCGAGGACTGGTTCAATGAATTGACTTTTTGGGATGCCGTGCCGGGGCCGAACCCGTGCGAGTGGCGACTTGTCACCGTGGCTGCGTTAGCGCGATTGTCGATTCGGATGACTGTAGAGTTGCAGCATTCGAGAGTGGTTCACCGCATCGAGTGATCGCAAGATACAGCAAGTACTGTCTATCCCATTTCGCGATCGAGGTGTTCGGCGATTGATTCGCATGGTCTCTCATCGGGCCAGAGAAGCCACCTTGCACCAGAGTCATACCAAGGTATCGATCAATACCTTTGTCCAATGGATCACCCTACGCCCTTCTGGCTTAATCGGGACGTAGCGAACCTGAACTGATCGGACGTATGCAAGCAGCGACTTGCCGTGAAGGAGAAAGACCCATGATCAGCCCTGCTGCAACGTCGTCTGCGTCTTCAATAGCGGTTCACATTCTTCTCCTCGCTTTGGGGTGTGTCGGCGTCCTCAGCCCTTTCCTGCTTGCCGTCCCCGCCTATGCGCAAATTCGTCTCGCCAAATATCTGGATGCGTCTGTCGAAAGCACGGTTAGCACAACCGAGGACGGCGCGAAAGAAGACGACTCAATCCGCTCGTTTCACTTCAATGTTCCTGAAGAGCAACTTGTGGATCTCCGTCGACGCCTCGCGGCCACGCGGTGGCCTGACCGGGAGATTGTGACCGACCGCTCGCAGGGCGTACAGCTGGAGACGATGAAAGAGCTGGTGCAGTACTGGCAAACGGACTACGACTGGCGCAAATGCGAAGCGAGACTGAACGCCCTGCCGCAATTTGTCACCACGATCGATGGCGTCGAGATTCACTTCATCCACGTCCGTTCAAAACATGCGAAGGCCCTGCCGATCATCATCACGCACGGGTGGCCAGGATCGATCATCGAGCAGCTGAAGATCATCGGCCCACTCACAGATCCGACTGCCTATGGCGGAAAAGCGGAGGACGCATTTGATGTGGTCATCCCTTCGCTGCCCGGCTACGGGTTTTCGGGAAAGCCAACCACGACTGGCTGGGATCCGATTCGGATCGCGCATGCGTGGATCGTGCTGATGCGGCGCCTCGGCTACACGCGATACGTGGCCCAAGGCGGCGACTGGGGAAACGCTGTAACCGAGCAGATGGCTCTGCAGACGCCTCCGGGATTGATCGGGATTCACACCAACATGCCGGCGACAGTCCCAGCCGACGTTGCGACGGCTCTCCAATATGGACAGCCTCCGCCGCCCGGCCTTTCAGTGGATGAAAAGAGCGCATGGGACCAACTCGACTTCTTCTACAAGCACGGCCTGGGTTACGCCCAGGAGATGGCCAATCGCCCGCAGACGCTGTATGGACTTGAGGATTCACCGGTCGGTCTGGCCGCGTGGATGCTGGATCACGACGCGCGCAGTCTTGCACTCATCGCACGCGTTTTCGACGGTCAGCCCGAGGGCCTCACGCGAGACGACATTCTCGACAACATCACGCTCTACTGGTTCACGAATACAGCGGTCTCTTCGGCTCGCCTCTATTGGGAGAGCAAGCTCCCTTTTTTCGCTCCGAAAGGCGTCTCCATCCCGACTGCCGTCAGCGTGTTTCCTGACGAGATCTATGCAGCCCCGAGGAGCTGGACAGAAAAAGCTTATCCGAAACTGATTTACTACAACCGGCTCCCCAAAGGCGGCCACTTTGCAGCCTGGGAACAGCCGCAAGCCTTCGCCGAAGAGCTTCGCGCGTCGTTCCGATCGCTGCGCTAGCCGGGAGACAGGAAACACATGAGTAGGAATTCCAAGGGCACAGCACTGATTACAGG
Organism: uncultured Acidobacteriaceae bacterium; assembly: GCA_963798035.1. Lineage (GTDB taxonomy): Bacteria > Acidobacteriota > Terriglobia > Terriglobales > Acidobacteriaceae > Telmatobacter. The sequence continues at coordinate 505,101 of CAWCRW010000006.1, forward strand.
AGCATCTTCCGGGATTGGCGCAATCTACGCCGATCGACTGGCGCGCCGCGGATACGATTTAATCCTCGTCGCACGCAATCGAGAACGGCTGGCGGTGTTGGCAAAACAACTTGCGTCGGACAGCGGGCGTTCCGTTCACGTGATCGTTGCCGACCTGAACAACAGAGCAGACCTTGCAAAGGTCGAACTGGAACTCCGCAGAGATTGCGCCATCACCATGCTTGTGAACAATGCCGGCTTTGGCGCGACGGCGCCGCTTGTGAGCTCCAATGTAGACGCAATGGACCGGATGATTAATCTCAACGTTTCGGCCATGATGCGACTGACCTACGCAATTGCTCCTGCGTTCGAGAAGCGCAGCAATGGGACGATCATCAACATCGCGTCGATCGTCAGTATTGCACCAGAACTTCTCAACGGGGTTTATGGGGGCACCAAGGCATTCGTCCTCGCCTTCAGCCGGTCACTTCACAAGGAACTCGCAAGCCATGGAATCCGCATTCAGGTGGTTCTACCCGGCGCCACGGCGACGGAGTTTTGGGCGATCGCGGGAACTCCGGTCGAGCGGCTTCCTCCCGAAATCGTGATGAGAGCGGAGGACTTGGTCGATGCCGCATTCTCTGGTCTTGATCAGGGCGAACTGGTCACCATTCCTTCGTTGCCAGATATCGGCGACTGGGAGGCGTATGAAGCGGCGCGGCAGAGTATGGTGCCCAAGTTGTCGCTCAATTCTCCTGCGCCCCGTTATGGCATCGCCCCAGCCACACGTCTCCACCTTACGCATGCGGCCGCAGAAAGATAAGTCATCGAGAAGTCTGTCTGACGTCGGCCGCTGTCTCAGCGACGCGTTTGATCGGGGACTTCGGAATGAGAATCGGCAAATTTGAGATTCGGACCGCAGGCCAGCGCGAAGCCGATTCTTGATTTGAGCTGGAGGACTGCCATCGTGAATGCGAATCTCCAGCAGCCATTGAAACGATGCAGGAGAAACGGAATGAGACAAATGCTGAGAGGCGTGATTGGCGCAGCCGTTCTTCTTGGTGCAATCCCCGCGTTGGCTCAGACCGCTGGAGATATTCTTGGTCCCGCTGCCGTTGTGCCGCTCACAAATGAACCCTCGCCGCGGCTTATCGTCGACCCCCCGCTCGCAGAGCCATTGGAGCATGCAAGAGTCGTCATCCAGTATCGTGCTGAGAATCTTCGCATCGTGCCGGTGTTTGGCGAAGCTGCTCTCAAGGTGACGCCGCGCATCGGCCACATTCACATCACCGTGGATGACGCGCCATGGCATTGGGCAGACGCAAGCGGCGAGCCCCTCATCTTGAACGGATTTCCCCCGGGGCTTCACAAAGTCCTCATCGAGCTGGTGAACGCGAACCATCAGAGGCTTGATCAAGGCGTCGTGAGGTTCGTGGTCCCTGGGGAAAGCAACCGAGTCAGCCAGCACTGAAGCCAGCGGCGTTTCTTGGTGCGCCTGCAAACCAGGAGGGAGATTCAGAATGACATTGAGAGAATTGAATGGATGGTCTGGCCTGCACCCCGCGGCGATCGAGCGCCCGGAAGAAATCGATCACAATCGCCGCCGCTTCTTTGGCACAGCGGCCTTTACGCTCGCTGCTACACAGCTCGGCATGGTTGGTTTTGCGAACGCGCAGCCCGCAAGTGCAACACGAGGAGACATGTCGGCAGCGGATTCAGGAACCAGAACAGCATTCGAGTCACTGAAACAGATCGATGCGGGGCTTCTGAATGTCGGGTACGCCGAAGCGGGTCCCGCCAATGGACAGGCCGTCATTCTGCTTCACGGGTGGCCCTACGACATTTACAGTTTTGTCGACGTTGTTCCCTTGTTGGCTTCGGCGGGCTATAGAGTAATCGTCCCCTATCTGCGCGGCTATGGCACCACGCGCTTTCTATCCAGGGACACATTCCGGAACGGCCAGCAATCCGTGGTTGCTCTCGACATCCTCCACCTTATGGATGCTCTCCAGATCCAGAAGGCAATTGTCGCGGGCTTTGATTGGGGAGCACGAACAGCCGACATCATGGCAGCGCTGTGGCCTGAACGCTGCAAGGGGATCGTCTCGGTAAGCGGTTATCTGATTGGCAGCCCCGCCGCGAACCAGGCGCCACTACCGCCCGCGGCCGAGTTCGAATGGTGGTACCAGTTTTATTTCGCCACTGAACGCGGGAAGCGCGGCTACAGCAAGAACACGCGCGACTTTAACAAGCTCATCTGGCGGCTGGCGTCGCCAAAGTGGAACTTTGATGATGCCATCTTCGATCGAACGGCCGCATCGTTCGACAATCCGGACCATGTCGAGATTGTGATTCACAATTACCGGTGGCGCATTGGACTGGCCGAAGGGGAGAAGAAGTACGACGATCTCGAAAAGCGTCTCGCCGAAGCGCCCATCATCCAGGTGCCCGCGATCACCCTGGAAGGGGATGCCAACGGCGCGCCCCACCCGCCCGACTCGGCATATCGCAACAAGTTTTCTGGCAAATACGCGTACCGCCTCATCCGTGGCGGCGTCGGGCACAATCTACCGCAGGAAGCTCCGCAGGCCTTCGCCCAGGCAGTGATCGACATCCGCGGGCTTTGATCCTTTTGGCGTGGCACGGGTCCTGCAAAGGCCTCGCGAAGAACTGCAGGCCCTTGCCAGTTCGGTGAGGAATTCTATAATCAATGATATGCATAAAGGTCCGGCTCGCGAGTAACCGATACCTAAGTACAATAGACGACTCCCACAGGATTGCGGATAATCGATATCAGAAGTGTCGCCAAGAAGGAACGCCATGGAGACAAAGTCAGCCGCATTGTTGATGTGCAGCCCGACTAGCCTGAGCAGCACTCCCGAAGGAGCACATCGACTTCCTAAGACAACGCTGGAGCAAATACAGGGTTCTCCACGTTGAGCTGGACAGCGCTTTTGGTGCGGTATGAGATATCCATGACGAATGCATGTTTACTTGTGACGGTTGTCGACGATGATGAATCGGTGCGCGAATCATTACCAGATTTGCTCAAGGAATTCGGTTTTGCTTCCAGAACTTTCCGATCCGCAGAGGATTTCCTCACATCCGATGCGATCTCTCAAACGAGATGCTTGATCCTGGACATCGCGATGCCCGGGATGGGCGGACCCGACCTACACCAAGAGTTGAAGCGCCGCAAACTAAGAATTCCGGTCATCTTCATCACCGCCCACGGAGACGAAACAGTACGGTCGCAAATGATTGAGGAGGGGGCCGTCGCGTGCCTCTTCAAGCCATTCAGCGATACTGCGTTGCTGGGCGCGCTGAAGTCCGCGCTTCCTGCCAAATGAGTCGCATCGCTTAAATGATGCGGGGATACAATGGCCCATGCCAGTGCGCATGGTTTTGATTTGAGGTCTTTCCCCATGCCGCAAATCCCATCCAGCGTCTTCGTTGTCGATGACGACATCTCTGTCCGTGAATCGCTCGAACTGTTGCTTCGCCATGAAGGCCTGGGCGTAGAGACGTTCATCTCCGCGCAGGAGTTCCTCGGCAGTCCACGCCCAATCGTGCCAAGCTGCCTGGTTCTGGACTACGCTCTTCCCGGTCTCAATGGCCTCGAGTTGCAAAAACGTATTGCGGTGGAACGGCACGAGATGCCGATCATCTTTATCACAGGCTATGGGGATATTCCCATGACCGTCCAGGCAATGAAAGCGGGGGCTGTCGAGTTCCTGACAAAACCGTTCAGTGACGACGTTTTGTTGAACGCCATTCGCAATGCCCTCGAACGCAGCAGGATTCTACTGGAGCGTGAAGTGGAGATTCGGGCATTGAAAGCCCGATACGCCCGCCTCACCGCGCGCGAACGGGATGTGCTGGCGCTGGTGGTGAGCGGTCTGCCGAACAAACAGGTGGGCGGCGAACTGGGCATCAGCGAGATTACGGTCAAAGCGCATCGCGGCAGCATGATGCGCAAGATGAAGGCAGAGTCTCTGGCCGAATTAGTGAGCATTGCCACGCGTCTTCGCTTGACGCGCCCTTCTGGAGCCGCTTTACCCCTGGCTAAGTAAGTTTCAGCACATGCAGCGATGACTCCGAGATGATTTCCAAGACATCCCGCTGTTCATCGTGTTCCTCATTCTCATCGCGATCCCAATCGCCCTCGGCCCAGGAAATACGGTGCCGCCGGTTGTGCGTTCCAGCAACGGCTTAGCGGGGAGTTTCATGCGCATACGAAGGTAGCGATCAATACCTTTGTCTACTGGAAGAGCGGCCTCTTTTCTGGCCTAATCGCGAGTATTGAGGCTCCGCGCGGTGAGAGCGTCTTCGCTGGAAGATCCGATATCCCATTGCGAACGACGTCCTTCGCAATTCAGTTCGACCCGGGGCTGCGAGAAAGGATCGCCATGAAACTGCCAGGCAAGCGACCTGTCGATGACAGGAACAATTGGGACGAGGCCATTTTGAGCTACCGGGAGCAGGTCAGGTTTTACCTGAAATCCCTGGTCCACTGTGCGTATGGCGAGCAGATTCTCGCGAACGCCGAGGCGGAGGCGCGCGAGCGGTCTGTGCCGGATGACTTCAAGCTCCGGTTTCTGGTGAGAACCCTGGTACGAAACGTGATCCATCATTTGCGCGCGTGCGCTCAAACGAGTGAGGGCCTGCCCCGTTCTGCGCAGGATTGTCTGAATCCGTGCGAAGAGATTCCAGCGCAGGAACGCCTGGTCTACTTCATGCGCGACATCCTCGAGTATTCCACGAGAGACGTTTCGCTTCTGATCGGGATCACCGATGCCCAGGTCGAGACGCTTCGATCCTTCGCACGGAAACGAATCGATCGGGCTGAAGAACTGTCCTTGTTGGAGATGCGCAGGCCGGAAGCCGCGTGAAGACGTCGCTGATTTCGAAAGACGTGCACGGCTAAATCAACCTCGACCGCTCGCGCCGGGGGACCCGCCTGGCACACGATGGGCAATCCGCTGACTTCTGTCTTGTTCATCTTTTCTAGATACGGCGCCGTTTCTGAATTCGGCTCATGCCGAAGGAGAATTCGGCGCCGCCTGTCTTCACGAATCACTGGCCACAGGTCCGCGCCTCTTCAAGCCGTTCCTCGTTGAGGGCGCAGAAAGTGGAAGACGACCGAAATCAGCGCGAAGATCAGCAGGAGGTGGATGAGAAAACCCGCGGTATGAAAGACGACAAAGCCGCCAATCCACGCCGCAAGGAGCACCAGTCCAAGAATGAGAAACATGTAGCCTCTTTTCCCGATTCATGCCAAGGCGAAAGCAGAATCGAATCCCTTATGAGAGTAGTTAGAGGGCTAAATCATGAAGAAGGTTTTACTTCGAATTGAAAAGGGACTGGGTTTGTCGAACCTGCAGACACCAAATCCGTGAAATCACGACGAATCCCCGGCTGGGCCAGGGACTGATGTCGACCCTTTGAGTTGCTTCTGATTGGCGAGTGCCAATCCTTGGGTTACGTCTACGCCAGCAGGCTTAGGGAGGACGTTGTGCTGCTCGCGTTGCTTGGATCGAGGCTTTGCAGAAGTTGGCTGATCGAGCTGGAGGATGAGGAGATGCCTGAATTCGAACCGAAGTTTTCGCTTTCCTGTTGCAGAACGGTGGCACCCGAAGAGCTCGGCGCAATGGAGGCCAGTTCCGACAAGGCACTGCTCACGGCGGAGTTTTCCCCGGCTCCCAGGGCCTGAACGATGGCCTGAATCAACTCGGCACTCTCTGCCGGACTGGCCGTTGTTGCAGCACTGGACGTTGTGGAGCTACCTGCACTGGCTGCCGCCGTCGATGCGGCATTCAGAGCCAGCGAATCCAAAGACAACATATCGTCCTGCGCGGAAGTAAGATCGCCGTTTTGGAGATCTGTCCCGAGCTGGTTGAGCTCATCGACGAAAGAGGAGGAGCTGCCGGATGAGGACGCCATGTCCGACAGCAGGCTTGTCGTAATCCCGCTCGAACGCCAGAAGACCACTGCCACCATCGAGCGCTCGGACGCAAAGCGGCGATCCGGTCGAATTCCCGTCGTTTCGTCGATTGCGGCTTGCAGACTGATTCTGCTTGTATGAAAGCAATGGAATCTCCTCATTGCTTATCCCAAACCATGGTGAAAACCGCGGAGGAATGGGCAGGCCTGCTCACCACCGTAAGTCTTTTCCCGTCGTCCGATACCCTGAGCTCTGCGCTATCCTCTCGCTCGCCGTTGGCCAAACCGTCAATCTGCAGGAGATGGTCGTTGACACGCTTCCCGGACGAGGAGCGTCCCCCGGTGTCCCCCTCGCCGCGATCGGCGTAGGCTTTCCCGTCAAATTTCATTTCGCTCAGATGCTTTTCGGCCGGCACGCTGAAGCTGAGTCCATCCACCCCAAAGGGCGTGATGATCAGCTTGAGCTCTTTTCCAGAACTCTTCTCTTCCATTGAAAACGACTGCCATTTTCCGAAGATGTTGTTCCCCGGGGTCAGCCTCCCATATTTTGTGGTCATCTCATGCTTGTTTTCCGGTTCATCAAAGACGTCGTGGAGCGTCAGGGTCTTGTCGTCCGGCGAAATGGTATACGTGCGCACCATTTTCTGACCGTCGTCTCTGACCATTTCCCAGTCATGCTCATCGAGTTTCTTGAAAGAGACGGTATCCCCGGACGGCGTTTTGATAGGGATCCCGTCGGCTTTCACCTCGACCGTTACACCGGTGCTTCCGGTAAGCGCGTAGCGCTCCCCCCCAAGATCTTTGATTGTGTATTGGATCGTTGGTTTGGGGCTCTCCTGGATGTTGTACACCCAAGTTCCGACAAATGGATCGGTTGCGGCGAGCAAATGGGTAGCCGTGAAGACAACGCCGAGCCACAGGCCATGGAGTCTCAATGGATTCTTCCTCCGTCGGTTTTGGAAAGTGCAGAAATCGCAGAGCGGCTTCGCGGCCCGTGGACGGGTTGCCGATGGTTCAGTCGGCAACCCGGATGAGCACGAAGACAAAGGGTTCTCTTGATCGTTCATCGCAGAGAGCTGCCGTCCTTTCCGAGTGGTTCTGCGGATGCGGTGCGCACAACGCCATGAATTGCCTGCGACCCGAAATGGGTAACCGCGGGAGCCCCGAAAACCAAAGAAATGTTCGAGGTGGTCACATCGTCCCCTCCCGTGATGCACACTTGCAGCATCGAGGAGGGCGGACTTGTCTCAAAGAGTGCATTGCTTCCGTTCCCCGTCATCAGACTCACGGTTCCGTTGATCTGAAAACCCACCGTGGTGGCAGGGCTGACCACGGGACAGCCGTCCATGTTCCAGGTGACTGTCTGGTTGGTTAGTTTGATGTGGTGCGTGTGCGCATTCTGGCCGCCCTTGGTCGCGTCCAGGGCGCCTGCCGTGGTTCCATAGCCCGACATGGTCATATCCGCGGAAAAATCGGCGATGGTCGTCGCTTCGCCCCGCCATTCCGAGTGCAGGTCCATTCTCCATTGGCCATGCATCTCCCAGGGGCCGCCTTTGACCGTTGCGGGAGAATAGTCATTGATCAGGCCGGTGAAGTGCACTGGCTTTCCCTTCTGGGCCAATGCGGGTATGCCGGACAGCAGGAGGAGGAGGGGCGCGCATACGGCGGAAGCCAGAATTCTGCTTTTCATGAGATTTCTCCAGTTTTGAGATAAGCGCAGGCGTACTGAAAATTCACCGAATGTCCCCAAAGCCATCCTTTGACACCCTGGGTGGAATCTGGGGGCAGCACCCGCGAACCTCAGGCCCGAACTGGGGACACCATGGTGGATTCGGCGCTCTTCTTCAAGCGGCAACTTGCGGAACGGCGCCTTGCCGTCAAATACCGTCTATTGCAGTCCCCAGACACAGGGTTAAAATTGACAAACTCCCCAGGTTCGTGTGGGTCGAGTGGAGATCGACATGGGTGTGCCTACGTACGAGATCCCGCCCGTGCAGAAACCGCCCGACAGGCGGCTTGATTCGTGGAAGGAAATCGCGGCCTATGTGAACCGCGATGTTACAACCGTTCAGCGCTGGGAGAAACGGGAAGGAATGCCGGTTCACCGGCATTTGCACGAAAAGCGCGGCTCCGTCTATGCCTGGACAGAAGAACTCGATGGCTGGATCCAGAGTCGACGCTCGCGTCTGGGCGAGCCCGAAGAGAAGCCCGACGCGTCCCCGCCCATCCTGCGGGAATCCGGCGTAAGGCCAAGGCGAGGGATTCGGTTATGGATCGTCCTGGCCCCCATTGTCTGTCTCGGAGTCCTGGTTGCCGGCTGGCTCCTGGTCCGCCCTCGTGCGACGGTCACTGTTGAACCCAGAATTCAGTCGTTGGCTGTCTTGCCTCTCCGCGACTTGTCCGGGAATCCCACACAGGAATACCTCGCGGACGGCATCACGGAGGCCCTTATCGGGCGCCTTTCGAACATCCACAACCTTCATGTCACCTCGCACACGTCGGTGATCCGCTTTCGGAACTCGCAACTGTCGATACCGGAGATCGCCAAATCCCTGAACGTCGATGCCGTTGTCGAAGGCTCTGTGATTCGGGAAGGCAATCGCATCCGCGTCACCGCCCAGTTGATCCGCGGCGCCACCGATCAGCATTTCTGGTCTGAAAGCTACGATCGGGAATTGCGCGACGCGCTCAGTCTTGAAAGCGAATTGGCCCAAACCATCGCAGAAAAGGTGGAAGTCACCGTCACCGGCGAGGAACATCATCGCCTCAGCACAGCACGTCCTGTTGCGCCCGAAGTGTATGAGAGCTATCTGAAAGGCAGGTTTGCTCTGAGACAGGGAAACCGGGCCGGCGAAGAAGAAAGCATTCGCGATTTCGAGGGCGCCCTCCAGAGAGACGCGACGTTTGCCCCGGCTTACCTGGGTCTGGCAGAGGCCTACACCTTCCTCGGCACGATCTTTTCCGGGGTTCCACCCGAAGCGACGCGGCCGAAAGTCGCGAGCTTCGCACGAAAGGCCCTGGAAATCGACCCGGATCTTGCAGAAGCCCACGTCATGCTGGCCAATGTTCTGCAGGAGGAATGGCACTGGACTGAAGCGGAAACGGAATACAAACGCGCCCTCGAACTGGACCCCAACAACGCGGATGCCCAGGCGTGGTATGCCATGTGGCTAAGTTGCCAGGGGCGTACCGACGAAGCCGTGGCCATGATCCAGCGCGCCCGTGCCCTGGACCCAGTGGGAATTTCGGGCGGCAAGGTATCGTGGATTCTGTTTCAATCGCGGCGGTTCGATGACGCGGTGCGCGAGGCACGCAGCGCGCTATCCGTTCAGCCGGAAAACGCGGGCAATCTAACCGGCCTGGGATTCGCATTGATCGCCGACAACCGTCCTGCCGACGCCATCTCCGTCTTGGAGAAGGCCCTCTCTCTTTCCCCAGGGAGTCCTGCGGCAAGCGGCATCCTGGTGAGAGCGTATGCCCTCGCGGGGCGGCGCAGCGATGCGATGCGGGTCCTCGCGGAACTGAAGCAACGCAGGAAGGCAGGTTATGTTCCTGCCGGCGCGTTTGTGAACGCCTATCTGGGGCTTGGCGATAAGGAACAGACCTTCTACTGGCTAGAGCAAGCGTACCGGGAACAATCGAATATTCTGCAGTTTCTCAAAACTCATCCGTACTTCGACCCAGTCCGCAACGACCCGCGCTTCACCGCGTTGATTCACAGGGTCGGTCTCCTCTGATTCAACGGACACGAACCTAGGCCTCGACCTGTGATTCGTGGATGCAGGCAACCTTTACGCGGTCATGGGCAATGGCCCGCGCGCCAATTTGAGCCCGCACGTTGTCGAGCTTTCCTCGTGAAGGAGCAGCTAATCGTTGATTCCCTTGCCGGCGAGGATGAGCCGGATATTCTTCTCGACTCTTGCTTCGCGCGTTGCCACTAGCTTGGGCTGAGAGAAGTGAATGATGTATCCGCGTTGCCGTCCTGGGGTCAACGCATGGAAGGCCTTCTTCAACTCAGGCATGCTCTCGAGCTTCTGATGGAACTCATCGGGAATTTTGAAGTCCGCCGTCTTCTTCATCTTCACCTTGAGACCGGCTTCTTCGACTTCAATGGCTTCCCGGATGTAGGACTTCACGGCGGATTTGAGCTTGGTGATGTCTTTCACACTGGTGAAGCGGATCTGGCGCGCCGCCTGATGGGCACCTGGCGTGGCGAGAATCCGTTTGGAGTCCTTGAGAAGGGCGCCCTTAAAGAACATCAGCGCGCAGTATTCTTTGAACCCGTGGATCAGAACGACATTTTTTCTGTCGAGTGTGTAGCAAGCCTGGCCCCACTTCAACTCTTCGGTGAAAGGGAATTCGAGAATGATGGTGCGGAGCGCTTGAAACTCTTTCTGCCACTTTGTTTCCTGGCGAAGAACTGAATCCACCTTCGGGTTTTTCTGGCTCATCGACGTTGCCCTAAATTGACGTTCTGTATTTGAAGTCGAAAACGGGATTATACGCTCTCGCCAGTTGCAACGGTGAGGTTCTCACTTCCGCTGTTTCAAGCGTTGGGCCAGACACTTTCATTGCACCGGCAAAGGACAGCAAGTCGCAGCATCCGGCGGCGCTTGACATGCTGCGTGCCAAACCGACGCAACATAGATTGTGCCGTTGACGATACGCAAAAGCAATCCAGCGATTCGCCGCCATGAAGATTGCACATTGCGCCTTGCCTGTGAAAGCGCGGCAGTTTTGCAGGTAGATTCTGAACGCGAGGTGCACCTCTTTCATCGCGCAAACACGAATACGCGAAAAAGCCTGGAGTGCGGTTAAACGCTGTTTGCCGAAGCCGGTCCGAGAGCAACACGCCTTACGGCCTTCGCATCACAGGGAGGGTGCAAGGAATCAAAGAACGAACCGGAGGAGTGAAATGAGTGTAAATTCGATCGACAAGTTGTTTGTAGAGGAGCTGAAGGATCTCTATTCGGCTGAAAACCAGATCACCAAGACTCTTCCGAAGATGATTAAAGCGACCTCTTCGAAAGAACTGCGGGGCGCTTTTGAACATCACCTGAAGGAAACCGAGGGCCACGTCCGTCGGCTCGAACAGATTTTTGCGATTCTCGGCGGAAGTCCGAAAGGCAAGACCTGCGCCGGAATGAAAGGAATTCTCGAAGAGGGAGCCGAAATGCTGAAAGAGACAGAAGAGGGCGATCTCCGCGATGCAGCTCTGATTTCCGGCGCTCAACGCGTCGAACACTACGAGATGGCAGCCTACGGGACAGTCCGTTCGTATGCCGAACGGCTCAAACAACAGCAGATCATGAAATTGCTGCAAGAAACGCTCGAAGAAGAGAAGACCGCGGACAAGAAACTGACCGAGGTCTCCCGCGACGTGAACGAAAGAGCTCTTCAAGCCGCCTGAAGCCGGTGACACTGTGACGCGAGCCGCTCGGCGCGCATCGTACTTACCGTGAGGAGTAACAACCATGAAGCTCTTCAGTGAAAAGCTTCCCGATCTGCAAGCGCTGTATGTGAAACAAATTCGCAAGCTGCTTTCCGCGGAGGAGATCATCCTGCCGGGCTTGCAAAGGATGGCGGAGGCGGCAACCGACGCGCAACTCAAACAGGCGTTCCGGTCGCACCTCCAGGAGAGCGAGTTGCACGCTACCCGGCTGCGCGGCATCCTCCACCGCGTTGCCGGGGAAGCGGATCCGTTGAAATGCACCGTCGCGGGGGACTTGCTCGCCGAAGCAGAAGATCTGATTGAGGACTCTGAGCATGAAGCCGTTCGCGATGCTGCTTTAATCGCTGCCGCACAGCGGGTGGAGCATTATGAAATTGCCGCATATGGTGCGGTTCGCCACTTTGCCCGTGTTTTGGGATTTGAAGAAGACGCAGATGCCCTCCATCAGACGATTCAGGAAGAAGGGCATGCGGATCATCTGCTGACGGAAATTGCGGAGAGGATCAATCCCTCGGCTCGGAAAGCTGCATAGCATTTTCATTGGCTCGACAAGGGATTCCATTGTTCGAGATACGCGAGCCCTGGAACGCGGTTGAACGATTTCACGGACGATGGAGAAACCCATGAACATGAAGATAAACACCCCGTGCCTGCCCACCGGCATGTTTGCCCCCGATGCAGAGACCATTGCTGCAACATTCGCATCGAAAGATACCTATCCGGAAGGGCCGGCTGCGGGGATCCGACTCCTCGGCTTCTACCTTGCGCATGCAGGCAAACGGTTGAGCGTCGCACGACGCCGCAACGTTGAGAAAGCTCGGCAGCTGCTTTCCGTTCAAGTCGAGCAAGCAATGAAAAGGGAACCGAAGCGCGCCGCTTAGCCGACCACTGTCGATTCGTTTCTGTCGTTCCTGGGGTTGCGCGTTTTGATGGACCGGGCGGAGGTTATCGAACGCGCTCTTGCACCACGACAATGTCGACCCGCCGATTCATTCTGCGGCCTTCGGGCGTGTCGTTGCTCGAAGTCGGACGGTACTGTCCGTAGCCCGATGCAGAGATCTTCTGGGGATCAAAGCCTGCGTCGTTCACCAGCAAAAGAAGCACACTCATCGCGCGCGCCGTGGAAAGCTCCCAGTTGGAGTTGAACTGGCCATTGTGGATCGGTTGGTTGTCTGAATGTCCTTCGACGCGAATCTCCAAACCCGGCCGGGAAAGAACCTTCGCAATGCGCTTCAGTTTGTCTGCGGCCCCGGGTAGCAGGGTAGCCTGCCCGCTGTTGAAGAACCCAAGTTCCTTGAGGCTGATGACAAATCCCTCCGGCGTCACTTGAAGCACAACCTCATGATTCTTGAGCTCGGCTCCCATCGCGGCTTCCAGTTCCTTGCGCAGTTTCTGCAGGTCGGCCACGGCGCGGGCAGAGCCTTCCGATACTTCCATCTTGTCGTTCTCAAGTTCTGATGGGCCATCCGCAGGTTCTTCTGTCGAACCGGTGTAAGGGCCCTTGCTGCCCGGCAAGTCGCCCGTGAAAGCGCCCATGCTTTGAAACCCGTTGTGTATGGCGTGGGAGAGCTTTTTGATCGACTGCTTGTCGTGATACGTGGTTGCATACAGCACCACAAAGAAGGCGAACAACAGGGTGATGAAATCGGAATACGACAACAGCCAGCGCTCATGGCTGGCTGCTTCTTCCGCGTGCAGATGTTTTATCCGACTCATCGCGAGGCCACTTTTTGGAGGCCGGGTTTGCCAGGCGAATTCACAAACCGGCGAAGCTGCATCTCCAGCGCGCGCGGATTCACTCCTTCGATGATCGAGAGAACTGCCTCCAGCGTCATCTCCTGAATGACTTCCCGCTCCCGAATGCGGATCCGGAGCTTCCCGGCGCACGGCAGTAAGAACAAATTGGCGGAGGCTACACCATAGATGGTCGCGACAAACGCGACCGCGATGCCCTTACCCACTTCATTAATGTCCTGCAGCTTCTGCATGACCTGGATCAACCCCAGCACCGCGCCGATGATGCCGATGGTGGGTGCAAACCCGGCGGCAGACTCGAATACCTTGGGAATACGCGCGTCTTTCTCTCCCCGGTAGTCAAGCTGCAGCTCCATCATCTTGCGCAAATCGGTGGCGCTCACGCCGTCGATCGCCAGCATCAGGCTTTCCTTCAGAAAAGGATCCTGAACCTTGGCCAGTTCTGAATCGAGCGAAAGGATTCCTTCTTTCCGGGCCTTCAACGCATACCGCAGAAGGTTCTGGATGATCGCGTCGGACTCCGGTTCTTTGCTGAGGAACACATCTTTCAGGTGGCGGATGGCCTGGAGCACGGTGGAAAGCGGGAACTGCACCATCACTGCGCCGATTGTCCCCCCGACAACAATCAGGGCTGCCGTCGGCTGAATGATCTGCGAGATCTTTCCCCCATCGAGCACCAACCCGTACCCGATGCCCAGCAGCGCAATCACGATGCCGCCAAATGTGCTCTTATCCACTGTGTTCCCCATCATTCCTGTCGAGCATCGCGACGGTAGGACACCCGGCGACTCGCGACCCGCGACCCGTTTTTGAGACTCACCAGCCGACCCTTACCGTTTCCCCGTGTCTGCGTTAAGCCCTGCCCGGTCGTTTGGATGATCTTCTATCGGCATGTCGCCCGCGATGTTCAAGAAGGGAAGCATCCCCCAAAAGGCGTAGATACCGAGGCGGATGGTTGCAGGGGTAGATTCTGTGCAACCCTTGCAAATAAGGGAGATATGTCTATCTCTCCCTTCTTCCGCCGACTGAAATCTCCAGTCTCGTTGACATGGAATTTCTCCTGAAATTGCCGATAGGTGGGCATGCACTCCCACCGTCCTCCAGGTACGCCTGCCCGTTCCAAGAGTTCCGAGGCCGCTTCTGAGATCTCTCATGTCGTGCCAGAGACTACGGATCCGGTAGCGGAAGCCTCGCCTGCTCGCCCATTCGTGGAACGCAGGCGGAGTCGTCCCATTGCGCAGTCCTGGCCCGAGGCGCTGGATTCATTGCATCGTCTTCTCGAGCGCTATGAAAACGCTAACAAGGAGCTGGTGGAAGCGGAGACAAAGTACCGAACCATCTTTGAAGACGCGCCGGTTGGAATCTTTCAAGTAGATCTGAAAGGGCAGGTCCTGAGTTTGAATACCGCGATGGCGCGCATCCTCGGATACGCCACGCCAGATCAGTTCGTAACCGAAAGCGCCCAGCGAGGATCCGACAAGTTTTTCGATCCAAGCCAATGGGCGAAAGCTCCGGTCTCATCTGAGGATGGCAAGGTCCGCTGTTTCGACCTTCAGATTCGGAGTCGGGACGGTTCTACAAAATGGGTGCGCTTCAATGTCCGCGAGATCCGTGTTGAAAGTCGAATCGTGCGCTACGAGGGCACAGGAGAGGACATCACGGAGCGTAAACAAATCGAAGTCCATACAGAACGGCTGGCCTACTACGATTTACTCACGGGCCTTCCCAACCGAACCTTGTTCCGCGAACAACTCGCCAAAGTGCTGGCCGGCGCCGGGCGTAAAAGCAGTCGGGCCGCCCTGCTGCTGGTTCAACTCGATCGATTCAAAACCATCAACGATTCGCTCGGAGCGCGTTTCGGCGACCGCCTGCTGCAGGAGATTGCCGATCGCGTCATCCAGGCTGCGGGGAATGACAGCGTCGTGGCACGCGTCGGCGGTGCGGAATTTGCCATCGTGCTGCAGGACGCAGCCGACCTGAAACACATCGTCGCGATTGCAGAAAACGTGATTGCCAGGCTGGCGACCGAGTATTCGTTCTTCGGTCACTCCCTCAGCGTCTTCTGCAACCTGGGCATCAGCATTTTTCCCAGGGACGGAAAAGATTGCGAGAGCTTGATCAAGACCGCAGATATCGCCATGAGTTGCTCAAAAGAAGATGGTCTGAACAGTTTTCGTATCTTTACCGATGCCATGAAAGACAAGGTCCAGGAAAGTCTTCGCCTGGAGCACGGACTGCAAACGGCGTTGGCACGGAACGAGCTCTTCCTGGTCTACCAGCCCCAAGTCGATTCGCGCACCGGAGAGGTTACCGGGTTGGAGGCGCTTCTGCGCTGGAACCATCCCCAATCCGGCATTATTCCTCCGGGAGAATTCATTGGCATCGCCGAGGGCAGCGGCCTCATCGTGCCCATCGGCGAATGGGTGTTGCGAACAGCCTGTGCGCAGGCGCGCAAATGGCAGAACGAAGGACTTCCCCCTGTGCCGATCGCCGTCAACGTCTCGGCCATTCAGTTTCGTCAGCAGGGTTTCAGCGATCTGATCCGCAACGTACTTCAAGAAACGGGTCTAGATCCCAAGTATCTTGAACTCGAGTTAACCGAAAGCCTGCTCCTCAGCAACGCCGATGTCATGTTCTCTATCCTCGAGGAATTAAAGGACATGGGTGTCATGCTCGCGATCGACGACTTCGGAACCGGGTATTCCAGCCTCGCCTACCTGCGGCAGTTCAAAGTCAACCGCCTCAAGATTGCCCGCACCTTTATTCAGGACGTTTCGATCGATACCGATGATGCCGCCATTACAACGGCCATCATCAATATGGCCAAGGCCTTGAATCTTTCGGTGCTCGCAGAAGGCGTCGAAAACAAGGCGCAGCTGTCCTTCCTGCAGTCCCAGAACTGCAACACGATTCAGGGCTTTTACTTCAGCAGGCCGGTTGCCGTCGATCAGATCGATCGGCAATTGCGGATCGGGTTCGGCCACCTTGCGCCAACCCTTGTTCAGTAAAATTCCCCGCATTCCGGATCCAGATCGATCGGCTCCCGCACGGTACTACTGAGTTTCAGCAGCTCAAAATCTTCAGCCCCTGACCCTTTGGTTTCTGGAAAACCGTAGGCTCGTTGCCGATAGAAAGTAAGCACTTCAGCCAGAAACTCAAACTCCTCGCCGCGGATGATCGTCTTTCGGCGAGGGGTGCGAATCAGTCGAGGGAAACGGCGCATGTTTGCAATTATTGGGATCGTGGTGGTTTTCGGGGCAGTGTTGGGCGGCTTTCTGATGGAAAAGGGGCCCATGCTGGTGCTCATGCAGCCATCCGAGTTTCTCATCATCGGCGGTGCTGCGATTGGGACCTTGTTGTCCGCGAATCCAGTGCACGTCCTGAAAAAGGTGGTCAGCGGCCTGCTGTCGGTCCTGAAGGGGTCAAAGTATTCCAGACAGCGCTATATCGACACGCTGAAGATGATGTTCACGCTCTTCAACAAGGCGCGCAAAGAGGGCCTGGCGGGAATCGAGTCGGACATCGAAGAGCCCGAGAAAAGCGCAGTTTTCTCCAAGTACCCCGACTTTCTCCATAACCATCATGCGCGCGATTTTGTCTGCGACACGTTGCGCATGGCCATTACCGGCGGAGCGAGCGCGTTCGATCTCGATCAGATGATGGAGCAGGACATGGACGTGCATCATGCCGGCGAGTCGGATTCCGCTTCGGCCTTGAGCACCATGGCCGACTCGTTGCCGGGTTTGGGCATCGTGGCCGCGGTCCTTGGCGTGGTCGTCACCATGAGCGCACTCGGCGGACCTCCTGAAGAGATTGGGCACAAAGTCGCAGCGGCGCTGGTAGGAACTTTCCTCGGTATTCTCTTGTGCTACGGCGTGGTTGGCCCCCTCAGTGCGAACCTCACCAAGCTGATCTCGGATGAGCACGCGTTCTATTACGTTCTGCGTGTCGTCATGCTGGCGTTCATCAAGGGAATGTCTCCGTCACTTGCCATTGAGATGGCCAGGCGAGCGATCCCCGAGCATATCCGTCCCAGCTTTCAGGAAGTGGAAAAAGCTTGCCGTCAAAAGGATGAGGCAGGCGCTGCAGCAGTCGCGGCATAACAGGGAATCGGAAGGACTACGGGCGTGGCAGAATCCGGCGAAATCATCATCATCAAGAAAAAGGGCGGCGGCCACGGCGGTCATCATGGCGGCGCGTGGAAAGTGGCTTACGCTGACTTTGTCACGGCCATGATGGCGCTGTTTATCGTTTTGTGGATGATGAATGCGAGTAAGCAGGTGCAGGAAGCCGTCGGCGGCTACTTCAAAGACCCACGCGGTACGGCCAAAGTGGTGGGAACCAACAAGAACGGGGCCGGCGAGTTCGTGGCCCTGAAAAAAGAAGACATGCACAAGCTCAAAGATGACCTTCTGCAGTCGATCCACCACCTCGATCCTTTCGACAAGCTCAAAAATCAGATCGAAATCACCATTACTCCGGAAGGCCTGCGCATCGAGCTCATGGAGTCAGAAAAGGGGACCTTCTTTGAGCTTGGGAGTGCCAAGCCCACGCCCGCGCTGGTGGTATTGCTGAAGGCGCTGGCGCAGGAAATCGGCACCTTGCCCAACAGTGTCTCCATCGAGGGACACACCGACTCCAAGGCCTACACCGGGAGCCGCACGTACGACAATTGGGATCTTTCTTCCGACCGCGCCAACGAAGCCCGGAGGATCATGCAGGCCCAGGGCCTGCGCTCCGGCCAGATCTCGCAGGTCCGCGGCTTTGCCGATCAGCGCCTGCGCGTGACCAGCAACCCCGAAGACCCATCCAACCGGCGTATTTCGCTGATTGTCCAGTACCAGGTGCAGGGTGGATCCGAAGTCGCGCCTAACTTTTCGATGGCCAAGGCCGGGGTGACAAGAGGCACGAATTAAGCGGATTCGACCTTCAGGTTTTCGATGGCACGATTTCGACGCGGCCAGTGCGGTGAGTCGACTTGACCGCAATTGCTCCGCCCAAAACCGTTTCAAATCTGCGAGAGGCGCAACCGCACGCAGGGATCGCTCCCGCCCTTGGAGCCCGTTATCGAGAGCCGGATTGTAGATGGAAAGATGGAAGCAGGGGCAGAATCTGATAGCCCAGACTCTTCTGTCCGCAAGACTCCTATCAATTCAGCGTGTCAGCGTGCGTGGTCTCAGCTGAGCAGGACTGGACCCGGCCGGTGCTGCGGACCGGCTAAAAGCTCGACAAGCCGAATCACGTCGTCCCGCTGTTCGTCGGAGTCGTAGATGAACTTCACCCCGTCATGGGTCGAACCCGAGTGCGCGACCCGCACCGTGAGCTCCAGCGCCACCCCTTGATAGCTGATGTGTACCGAGCCGCAAGAATCGGGCAAAAGAGGTTGCCGCACTTCGAGCTTCATGCCCTCCGTGCTGATTTCGCGGCAGCGCCCCGCCTGCGCCGAATCATCAAACGTCAACCGGACCGGAATATCAACCGGGAATCGTGGAACGCGATAATTGAATTTCCGCATACTTCCGTCCGTTCTAGCCGGGACATTGCTCGTGCCATCCGCGGCGCCTCTGGTTGATCTAATTATCGGCATATTTCAGAAAAACTCCGGTGGTATGACTCCTATTTATGATGCTCTTCTATCAATTCGGAACCAGCCCCCCAGGGAACTGCATTTTGCGTTCCAATTTGGGGCGGCGGATAATGTACCGCGAAACTCGATTCTGCGCAATGTTTTGAGGCGTTCCTTCCGAATCTCCATGGTAACTCTAATCCAATTTAAATCGCACTCAATCTGTTGAGTTTGGCCCTATACTACCCTTTCAATCCTGCAGTATGGATACCGTTTCAGTCCTGTATGTGCTCCTCTGCAGGGAAGTTGCTTCGCGCTTAAAGATTAGGATCTCTAACCGAAATACCAGGCACCATATGACCGATTTGAACTCTTCCTCAATCTCGCTGGTGATGGAAAAGCAGGACTCCCCGCCCTCCCGTCCGGGGAAAACGGAGAACGGATCAACCACGGCCGAACTCAATCGAGCCGCCGCGCGCAGGGTTCTGATCGTCGAAGACGATGTCTCGCTGGCCGGATTCCTCGGCGGCGAGCTTCAAGGCAACGGCTTTGTCGTCGACCAGGTCCACGATGGCGAAGAGGCTCTGCACGCGCTGGAAGCCAAACGCCGCTATGACCTCCTGATTCTCGATCTGAACCTGCCCAAGCTCGATGGGATCACCCTGATCGAACGCATCCGGCCGGCGCAGCCCCGCTTGCCCGTTCTGGTTTTAACAGCGCGCAGCCGCGTCGAAGACAAAGTCAAAGCCCTCGAAAGCGGCGCCGACGATTGCCTCACCAAGCCCTTTTCGCTGATTGAACTCCTGGCCCGCGTCCAGGCGCTCTTGCGCCGGAATTCCGGGCTGGTTCCCAATTGCTCCACCGTCGGCGACCTGGTGATGTACCGCGATCAGCACCGCGTCGAGCGCAATGGCCGACGCATCGAACTGACTCCGCGGGAGTTTGCCATCCTCGACGTCATGATGCGCAATGCAGGGCGCCCGGTTTCGCGGGCCACCTTGCTCGAAGAAGTCTGGAACATGTCCTCCTCGGACTCCGCCACCAATATTGTCGATGTGTATATGAAGTACGTGCGCGACAAAATCGACCTTCCCGGCGAACCAAGGTTGACTCACACCGTACGCGGTTTTGGATATGAGTTGCGTTTTGCCTGAAGATATCCCCAACCGTATGTGCGCATCCGGTGATCGGCCCTCCCCGCTCCTGGCAGACCTGGCGAATGGCCTTCACGCGATGGCGCAGCCGCTGACTATCCTTCGCGGCGCACTGGGCGCATTGACCCTGACGAACGCGACCTCGCCCGATCAGCAACGCTACCTCGACATGTCGACCAAGCAGCTGGAACGGACCTGCGCGTTGCTGTCCAATCTGCAGAGCCTTTTGGATGTGGCGCTGTTCGAAGCGGATTGCACCACCGTCGATCTCTGGGAAGTCGTTGTGCCTGTCCTCGAAGATCTTGAAACAGCCCTGCAGGATAAGGGCATTCGCATCGAAGCGGCGAAGCCCGACCAGGTTCTCATCGGGATGATCGATGCCGGCAGAACTGAACAGGCGTTGCGCGCCGCTCTTGAGACCGCGGCTGCTGCGTCGTCGCGCGACGATGTCATTTTTTTGAATATTCTTCCGCGCCCCGGCTTCATCGATCTGGTGGTGCACACACACAGCACGGGGAAGCACCTGAACTCCTCCGACCGGCTCAATCTCTCACTCGTGGAAGCAAGTATCCGGAGCCAGCAGGGCATCGTGGAATGCTCAGAGGATCCGTTTCGCATCACTCTCAAAATTCCAGCCCCGATCGCAGCAAGCGACGAGGCCGATTTTGCTCGTTCACCCATTCAACCCCCAGGCTCCCCTTTACCGCAGCTGAATTCATAGCGACGCGTTCAACCTGGGACTTGTTTGTTTTCATCTTTCGGAGGCATTTGCAGCATGGCCGCACCGGCTTCTCAATTCGGACGCTTTGAAGATCGGGTGCCCATCGATGTCTATGTCGTCAGTCCCAACGTCAGGCTGCGCGAAGAGCTTCAGTCCAAGCTGGGCCTGCCTCGCTGGAACCTGCTCCAGGCCGGCAGTGGATCTGAAGCTCTGAAGCTGCTTCAACTGCATGCGGCCGAGGATGCGGTGCTACTGCTCGATCCTTCGCTGCCCGACCTTGAGCCCGGCGAATTCCACGCCATCGTGCGCGATCGCTTTCCGCATACGCAGATCATGATGTTGAACGCCCACACCGGCCAACTGCTGGTGGGGAGCGCATCGCCGACTCCTGTTTCCAAGAAGCTTGCCGACGTCGTCAACCAGAGTGGACCGCTGCGGACAACGCCTCTTCCGTTTACCGGCAACGAAATTCCTCGAGTCCAGGTAGAAAACAAAGTCCGGCTTCGCAGCATGATCGGGGACTCCGAGCCGATGCTGCGCACCTATACGCTGACCCGCATGGTGGCAGCCCGCGATACAACGGTTCTGGTCACGGGCGAGAGTGGGACAGGCAAAGACCTGGTCGCGCAGGAGATTCACCTGATCAGCGCGCGCCGCAATCAGCCCTTTGTCGTCGTAAACTGCTCGGCGATTCCAGAAACGCTCCTCGAAGCGGAGCTCTTCGGCTATACCAAGGGCTCCTTCACCGGCGCCGTTCAGTCGCGCATCGGGCGCATCCACGCGGCGCATGGCGGCACCCTGTTTCTCGATGAAATCGGCGACATGCCGCTTTCGCTGCAAAGCAAGATTCTTCGCTTTCTCGAGCAAGGCGAAGTGCAGCGGCTGGGCGGCAATGAGAATCTCAAGGTCGACGTCCGCGTGATTGCAGCCACCAATGCCGACCTCAAAAAACGAGTGGCACAGCAGCAGTTCCGCGAAGACCTCTACTATCGCCTCGCCGTTTTCCCCATCCACCTTCCGCCCCTGCGCGAGCGCATGAGCGATATCGAAGAACTGGCCATTGCCTTCACGGGCAAGTTCCGTCCCGGCGTCTCGCTGTCGCGCGAGGCATTCGAAGTCCTGGCCCAGCATGCCTGGCCCGGCAATGTGCGCGAACTGCGCAATGCCATCGAACGCGCCACCATCTTCGTAGGGTCGGAAAGCGAAATCAAACCCGAACACATCATTTTGTAGATCGGTAATCCCAATTTGGGGCGCCGGTCCCGGTTTGGCACTCGCCGTGCATGTTAGATAGGCAAATGCTGCCGAGTTCTCATGCCATTCCAATAAAGATGTTGGGCGCTGAGCCTGTCCCCAGCCCTCAACTGCTCGCGGACGCATTCTCAGAATTCATCGCAGCCTCGTCGGTTCTCGAGTCTTCCTATCGCGATCTGCAGAGCGAGGTCAGCCGCCTCGGTTCGGAACTCTCCAAGCGCAACGCCGCTCTCACCCGCAGCCTGGCAGAGAACGACCGCATGCGCGCTGCGTTGCAGCAGATTCTCGATTCCATGCCGTGCGGCGTGCTGGTCCTCAACAACGCCGGGCGGATCGTCATGGTCAACCCGGAAGGCCGCCGTTTGCTGGAGCTTGGAAACGCGAAAATCGACAACCTGCGCGATCTCTCCCGCGTCAGCCACGTTGATTTTGAAGTGCTCACCAAGGGATCGCATGATCCGCTCGACAGCGAGATCTGCATTGCGGCGGGGATGGAGAAACGCTGGCTGGCCATCGGAAACCGCAAGCTCTTCTGCGCCCCGACCACGCAGGGTCTGGCCGAGGTGGCCCCGCACCTGCAAAGCATCTGGATTCTCCGCGATATCACCGCCAATAAGCAGGCAGAACAGGAACGGGAAGCGGCGCGGCGGGCGACCGCGCTGGCCGAGATCTCGACCATCCTGGCTCATGAAATTAGAAATCCATTAGCCAGCCTGGAATTATTTGCCGGGTTGATCGAGCAGGACCTGGGCCAAACATCCCAATGGGTTTCTCATCTTCGCGCCGGTATTCGCACGCTCTCGGGAACCGTCAACAACGTGCTCAGCCTGAATGGCGAAAGCAAACCGCGGCTCGCGCCCGTGAATCTCGCAGCCAGCGTGCAAAGCGGGGTTGCCTTCGTGCAGCCAATCGCTGAACAGGCGGGCCTGCTGCTCTCCTTCTCCGCCGGCGCCGACACACCAGCCGTTCTGGGGAATGAGGACGCAATCCATCAGATCATTCTCAATATCGTACGCAACGCAATCCGCCACACCGATGTCGGCGGACGCGTCGACGTTTCGACCCGCCGGAGCAAGCGAGACGGGGCAGACTTCGCACTGGTGGAGATTGCCGACACCGGCTGCGGCATGCCGGAGAGCGTGATCGAGCATATTTTCGATGCCGGGTTCAGTGCCAATGGCGAGACGCCGGGCCTGGGGCTCGCCGTTTCCAAACGCCTCATGACGCAGCACGGCGGATCAATCCGAGTCGCCAGCCGCATCCACGAAGGAAGTACTTTTCAGTTGGAGTTCCCAGCGCTATGACAGGTGACGAAGTGCTTTCAGTGATGGTGGTCGACGACGAACCGGGTATTCGCACCGCCCTGCGCGCGAATTTCCTTCGCCACGGCTGGCGCGTCGAAACAGCCTCATGCGTGCGCGAAGCGGTGCGCAACGTGGAAGGTCGCGACTTCGACCTGGTGGTGACCGACATGCGCATGCCCGACGGTTCGGGAATGGAAGTGATGCGGGCCGCGCGGAAGGCATCTCCTGAAACCGCTGTCATTCTGCTGACCGCGTATGGTTCCGTGCCCGACGCCGTGACTGCGATGCGGGATGGTGCGCTCGATTATCTCACCAAGCCGATTCCGTTTGATCGCCTGCAAGCCACAGCAGCGCAGGTGATTCATCGTGCTCGTCAGATCCCTGTCGAAGATTCGAACACCAACGGGGACATCATCGGTCATGCGCCGGCCCTCATGCGCACGTTGCAAAGGGCGCGCGCAGCAGCCAGCACCGGAGCGGATGTTTTGATTGAGGCCGAAAGCGGAACGGGTAAAGAACTGCTCGCGCGGTTCGTGCACGACTCGAGCGATCGCAGCGGCAAGCCATTTATCGCCGTGAACTGCGCCGCGGTGCCTGAAGCGCTTCTCGAAAGCGAACTCTTCGGTCACGGCAAAGGCGCCTTCACCGGGGCGATTGCAAACCGTCCCGGCAAATTCGAACTGGCCGACGGCGGCACGATTCTCCTTGATGAAATCGGCGAAATGCCGCTGAACCTGCAACCCAAACTGCTGCGCGTCCTGCAGGAGCGTGAGTTTGAACGGCTCGGCGAAGGGGCCACGGTGCACGTCGACATTCGCGTCATCGCGACGACCAACGTTTCGTTAACCGCCATGGTAGAGCGCGGACAGTTTCGCGCCGATCTTTACTACCGTCTCAATGTGATTCCACTTTCGCTTCCGCCTCTGCGTGAACGGCGTGAAGACATTCCGGTTCTTGCCCGCTATTTCGCGGAGAAATACGCCGCGCAGCAACGGTCTTTTCCGCCGCGCCTGCATCCCGACTTTCTCGAACGCCTGCAGTCCCATTCCTGGCCGGGCAATGTGCGGGAACTGGCAAATTTCATGCGGCGCGTGTTGACTCTCACCGACACATCCGAGATCGATGCGCGGTGCTTCGAGTCCGAATTTCAAGGGAACCCAAGCCTGGCTCGTCCGGCGCAGGCCCCGCCCGCCGCCTCGGTTGCGCCCGCGGGCACGCCGATCTGGCAGGTCGAAAAGCTTCATCTCGAAAAAACTCTTGTTCTCACCGACGGAAATCGCACCGTCGCTGCGGAAATGCTCGGCATCAGTCTCCGCACACTGCGCAACAAGATTCGCGAATATGGTTTGCCACCAAGGAGGTATGCCTGATCATGGCCACGACTCCATTAATGCAAATGCTGCAGGGCTATCTAAAGGTCGCGTCCGACCGCCAGCAGGTGGTTGCGTCCAACATAGCCAACGTCGACACCCCCGGCTATCACGCGCGGGATATTAATTTCCAATCGGCGATGCAACAGGTGATGAACGAGGGAAACAACATGCAACTCGAACCGGCTTCTGTCGAGGTGGACGGATTGCCGGAGCGTCCCGACGGGAACAACGTCAACGTCGATCGGGAGAGCATGCTGCTTTCCGAGACACAACTCCAATATCAAATGGGCGTGCAACTGGTTAAGGCGGAGTTTCACCGGTTGCTGAGCGCCATTAAGGACTGACGATGGGCCTCTTTGACATGATGAGCATCAGCGCATCGGCGCTGAACGCCGAACGCCAGCGTGCAGAAGTCACTTCAGCCAACCTGGCCAATGCAGATACCACACACACCGACACCGGCGGTCCCTTCGTCCGCAAGGAAGTCGTCTTCAGCGCGTCGAACGCGTCTCCGTTTCGCACCGTGATGAATCGCATCGGCCGCTTCGGTCAAAGTCCCGCAGGCTCGGTACAGCTTACGCAAGTCGTCAACGACACAACGCCACCGGTGATGCGGTACGAACCGGGAAATCCCGACGCCGATAAGAGTGGATTTGTCGCCTATCCTTCCATCAATCCGGTTTCGGAGATGGTCGATCTGATGGGCGCGGTGCGGGCCTATCAACTCAATGCGTCGGCAGTGGGCGCCGCCAAACAGATGATTCAGCAATCGCTCGATATCTTGAAATCTTCGTAAAGCAAGGAGCGGACGATGAGCAACGTAACACTCGGCACGATACCGAATTTTCAGGTTCCGGAGATGCCCTCGATCGACAGCGGGAGCGGCTCCGGCGGAGAGAGCTTTGGTTCCATTTTGTCGAACGCGGTAAGCGGGGTCAACCAGCTGCATAATGACGCGGCTTCCCAGGTCAGCAACCTCCTGCAAGGCGGGGGCGCCGATCTGAACAACGTGATGATTGCCGTGGAGAAAGCGGATGTGTCGTTTCAGTTGATGATGCAAGTCCGCAACAAGATCGTCAGCGCGTATCAGGATATCGAGAAAATGCAGTTCTAGGATTAGAACCCGATGCCAGGCATGAATAACGTCGCCGATCAGGCGCAAAAGTTTTGGGCAACTCGCACCGGTGGGCAAAAGGCTTTGCTCCTCGGCGGGGCTGTGGGCACTGCCGTGCTGCTCACCTTGTTTGCGCGGCTTCTCAGCGCGCCTGACTACAAGCCGCTCTTCAAGGACCTGGCACCCCAGGACGCGCAGACGCTGGCGACACAACTCGATGCGCAGAATATTCCCCATCAGATCAGCGCGGATGGCAAGACGGTGAGCGTTCCCGCAGACAAGCTGGACGCCGCACGCATGCAGACCGCGGCGCAAGGGCAGCCTCATAGCGGGCGCATGGGCTTCGAGCTTTTCGACAAGATGACCTGGGGACAGACGGAGTTCGATGAAAAGGTCGCTTATCAGCGTGCGATGGAAGGCGAGTTGGAAAGGACCATTCAAACCCTCTCCAACGTGGAGAGCGCGCGGGTCCACCTCGTCATGCCAAGCGATTCTGTCTTTCTCGATCGCCAGCGCGGGGCCAAAGCTTCGGTCATTTTGAAGCTGCACCGCAACGGGCTTTCGAAAGACGCGGCACTCGCCATTGCACGGCTGGTCTCGGGAGCCGTGGATGAACTGAAGCCGGAAGATGTTTCGATCATCGACGCCGACACCGAAATGTCGCTCGGCATGGCACACGACGGGCAGGGGAATAACGAGGACGAAGAGGCTCGGTTAACGCAGCGTCTCATCAACACGCTTGAGCCGGTCGTCGGCACCAATGCGATTCGAGCCAGCGTCAATGTTGATTACGATCAGGGCTCCGTGGAAGAGAGCCAGGAGAAATACGATCCCTCGGTGAGCGCTCTTCTGAGTGACCAGAAAACTGAAGACCTCGCCACCGGAGGGGCCGTACCGTCCGGCGTTCCGGGGACTGCGAGCAATATCCCAGTTGCCAAGAACGCTAAGTCCAACGCGACGACTCCGGGCTCCAGCGCTACAACCGCCAGCACGGCGTCCCTTTCGCAGGGCACATCGCAGACTTCGAAATCTGAAAATGCGCAATATGGCGTAAACAAGACAATCACCCATACTGTGATGCCCGGTGGCCGGATTCAGCGCGTCACTGCAGCTCTCCTGATCGACGACTCTCTCATCAAGAACGTCAAGAACGGAAAGACAACCTACACCCGGCAGAAGCGAACTCCGGAAGAGTTGAGCAAAATTCAGGAACTCGCGCAAGCCGCAATCGGATTCGACGCCAAGCGCGGCGACACGATCAGCGTGCAGAACATGTCGTTCGGCACCAATACCGAAGATTCAGATCTTCCGGCTCCGACCTGGACGACGAAGGTACAAAAAACCGTCACCGATTACTCGTCGCTACTGCGGCCGCTCTCTTTGCTGGCGCTCTTCATGCTGGCCTATTTGTTCGTGATCCGCCCGATCCAGAAACACGCTCTTAGCCCTGCACAGCTTGGAGCGGGCGGGCAAGCGGCCCTGGCCGGTGCAGGTGCGCAAGCACTTTCCGCCGGCACATCGGAGTCCGGTGGCGGCACGCTTCGTGCGGCACAGCTCAAGGAACAGACGTTTGAATTAGTCCGGCAAAAGCCAGTCGACACGGCACGCGCGATGCAGGCATGGATGCGGGAGGAGCAATCGTGAGTTCTCTCGATCAAGCGACGGCTAACGGAGCGCGTAAAGCCGCGATCTTGCTCTCGTTCCTCGGTGAAGAAGAGGCTGCGCCGGTGTTGCGCAATCTGTCCAGCGACGACGTTGAGCGAATCTCAACGGAAGTGGCCAACCTTACGCGCGTCCCCATCGAGATCACGCTGCAGGTTCTCGAGGAGTACCACCAAATGATGGCCGCTCGCGAATACATTGCGGCGGGAGGCCGGGATGTGGCCATTCGCCTTTTGGTCAAAGCTTTCGGAGAGAACGGAGCGAAGACGATGGTGCAGCGCCTCACCCATCCCGAGGACAAGGCCACCTTCAAGGTAGAGGCGCTCAAGAAAACGGAGCCACAGAAGCTAGCCAGATTTCTTGCCGGCGAACATGCGCAAACCAAGGCGCTGATCCTCGGCCACCTCGACCCGAAGCAGGCGTCGTCCTTGTTGATGAGCCTCGACCCGGAAGTGCGCGCCGATTGCGTAAAGCGCATGGCGACAATGAAACAGTTTTCTCCGGACGCCGCAGCGAAGGCTTCCCGCGTGTTGAATCGCCGTTTCGGATCCGCGGTGGAGCAGAACAAGCGCACCGACTCCGGAGTCAAAAATCTCGCCGACCTCATGAATCGTCTCGAACCTACGGCAGCTCGCGAGATTCTGGAGAAGATCGAGGCCGAAGAACCCAACCTGGCCATTACCATTCGGGATCTCATGTTTACCTTCGAGAATTTCCTCGAAGTTCCCGAGCCGGATCTGCGTGAGTTGATGAATGCGGTCGACAAGAAGACCTTGATGGTGGCCTTGAAGGGCGCCAGCGAAGACCTCAAGGCGCACATCTTCAGGACCATGTCGTCGCGCGCTGTCGAGATGATGAAAGAAGATTCCGAGATGATGGGGCCGGTACGCGGCAAAGACGTGGCCAAAGCGCAAAGCGAGATCGTGCAGATTGCGCGCAAGCTCGAATCAGAAGGAAAGATCGTACTGAAGAGTTCGGGAGAAGACGAATATGTCCTCTAGTACCGAGTACGGCGGCGCGTTGTCGGTTCCAATCACAACCTTGCAGTACCGCGATATGTCGGGGCGCGGGACTCGCGACGGGTCGGCAACCACCGACCCAGCATTTTTACCGGGCGAGGCGGCAGATCAACGTCAGGAAGAGTTGATCACATCCGAGGGACAATTGGTCGCTCGAATCCAGCGAGAACGCGCCGAAGCGGTGATTGAGGTTGAGCACAAACTGCGCAAGGAGTTCGAACAGAAGCTCCTGGCCGCACGCGCGCCGCTCGCTTCGTTGATTGCCGGTTTCGAGGCGGAGCGCAGTGAGTACTACGCGCGAGTCGAGGCAGAAATTGTGCAGCTCGCGCTCGCAATTGCGGCGAAGATTCTTCATCGTGAGGCGCAGGTCGACCCCATGCTCGTGGCTGCACTCGTGCGGCTGGCCGTCGAGAAAATGCGCGATGGTTCCGTGGTGACGCTTCGCGTGAGTCCCGGGCGCGCCGACGGATGGAGACAGTATTTCGCTTCGATTCCCGGCGCGGTGCACGTAAACGTCGCCGCAGACCCGCAGATTGGCGATCAGGATTGCGTGCTCGATACCGAGCTCGGCTCTGCGAACTTCGGCCTCGATGCGCAGCTGAAAGAGGTGGAGCAGGGCTTCTTCGATCTGCTTGCGCTGAGGCCTGCGAACCGATGAGCCGCGCGCTGCTCGCTCCTTACACACATCACCTTGAAGTCGGTTCCACGCTGCGTTGGCGAGGCCGCATCACGCAGGTCATCGGCAATCTGATCGAGTCAGAAGGTCCGTTTTGCTCCGTGGGAGAAACTTGCAATCTCGTCGGTCACGGCGGCCGCAGCTTCTCCGGCGAAATCATCGGGTTCCGCGGCTCGACCATGTTATCCATGGCGGCCGAGCAGCCGCAAGGCATTCGCTTCGGCGATGAGATTGTTACCTGGGGAGCGCGTCCGTCCATCCGCGTCGGGCCCGGCATGCTGGGCCGCGTCATCGATACGGCAGGGAATCCGCTCGACGGCAAAGGCGAATACCGCGCTGTCCATTCTTTGAGCCTCGACGGATCTGCGCCGCTGCCGCTCGATCGTGTTCCGATTCGTGAGCCGCTCAGTTGCGGCATTCGCGCCATTGACGCATTTCTAACCTGCGGCCGCGGACAACGCGTCGGCATCTTCGGCGGCAGCGGCGTCGGTAAAAGCACACTCATTGGGATGATGGCCCGTGGCACTGCCGCGGATATGACGGTGCTGGCACTGGTCGGCGAACGTGGCCGCGAAGTTGGCGAGTTCCTCGAGATCCTCGGCGAAGAAGGCCTGCGCCGTGCGGTGGTGCTTGTGTCGACGTCCGATCAATCGCCTCTTCTCCGCATCCGAGCCGCTCTGGCAGCCACGGCCGTCGCCGAACACTTCGCCAGCCAGGGAAAGAACGTGCTTCTGATCGTGGATTCGCTTACTCGGTTTGCCATGGCACAGCGTGAAATTGGATTGGCTGCCGGAGAGCCTCCAACCGCGAAGGGCTACACACCATCGGTGCTGAACATGCTGGCGCGCCTGGTCGAACGTGCAGGAAATTTCTCACAGGGAAGCATCACTGCGTTCTACACCGTGCTCATGGAGGGAGACGATCAGCAGGATCCCGTCGTCGATACGGTGCGTTCGCTGCTCGACGGACACGTGGTGCTCGATCGGAACCTCGCTTTCCGCAGCCACTACCCGCCCATTTCGATTCTCGAAAGCCTCAGCCGTTTGATGAACGGGATGGTGTCCGAACAGCATCTTGCCAAGGCCAATGCGCTGCGTCTCATGATGGCGACCTATAGCCGGTCTGAGGACCTGATTCGTATCGGCGCGTACCAGAAGAGCACAGATCCGGTACTGGACAGCGCGATTGAAAATTTACCGTTGGTCAACAAATTCCTACAGCAGAAGCCGGATGAGTTCTGCACCTTCGAGCAAACCTCGGAGCAGCTGGTCGCACTGCCGAGCTAAAGCTGCTTCATATTTTGCCTGACCTCGCGACCCACAGGAGATTTCGTCGTGTCTTTCCGATTCACACTCGCTACCGTTCTTCGCGTCCGCGAGAGTATCGAGAGGCGCGAAGAACTCGCTCTGCAGAGAGCCGAGTATGAAGTTGCGCGTGTGCAGCGTCAGGTCGAAGAATTGAGCAACAAGCTTGCAAAGGATGCGCGGGACCGGGAACAGGCCCTGCAGCAGCCGACGCAGGCTTTTCGCCTCAGGAGCATGCAGGCCGAGATGGATGCGGATATGGCAACCAGGCAGGCTCTCCTCGACATTCTGCAAACACTCCAGCAGAAACGCGACGCACAAATGAAGCGCTATCAGATCGCGCACAACGATCATCAGGTGCTGATCGAACTGCAAAAGCAGCAAAAAGGCGAGTATGAGCACGAGCAGGAACGGGCTCAGCAGAAACGTCTCGACGATCTTTTCGCCGCGCGCCTGCATCTGCGTAGTTAAGCGGCCGCGCCGCTCGCCGTATCCACACCAAACACATTCAATCGCTCAGTCATTTGCAGTCCCCTTTAGGCGGGCATTCTGTTTCCATGCAGATCTTTGCTTTGAACCCAGCAACTGGGCATAGTTTGCCTACCGCTCCCGGCAATCGTTGCCTGCTGCAGATTTTGCCGCCCACTGTGGAGCGAGCCACCAACGTTTAACCCAAATAAAATCAATCGTTCTTGCCTGCCTTTGCGGACGGCGTCGATTGCCAATTGCTGGCAGAGGACGTGCAGCTACATCGGCGTGCGAATTGCGCCCAAACCCGCAGCAGGTGACACCGCGACACCCACGCCAGTGTCTGGTGCCAAAAGTTCCGGCACATCGTTCCTCGACATCTTGTTGAGTGGAACAGGTGTCGGAGTCCAGCTTGCGGCTCCCTCCGGGGTGCAGTCCCAGGCCCAGTCCGAGGGCGATTCCAAAGATGAACCAATGGAGGACGGAGACAGTGCGCAATCAGCCGTCGTGCAAGCCGATGCGAGCGCCAGCGCAGCCACAGAATCTTCTGCTCTTCTCCAAACCACAGATCAATCTCCCGCTCCGCAAAGCAGCAGCCTAGCGTCTGACACCGCTGCATCGAGCCCTTCGGTCCAGAACAATGCAACGCCGATTCTTTCTGGAAACCTCGGTGCCGCACAGTGGCTCGTCAACAGCACAAATGCACTGGCATCCTTCGTGAATGCGAGCACCACAGGAACGGCTCCGGCAGCACCAGCGACGACTTCGACGAAAAACTCGAACGCAGCACAGGGAGGTCACGGCAAACCTGCCTCGACTCTCCCCGCTTCTTCCGACAAAGCCGCCCTCGCGTCTCTCCTGGTCGTTCTCCCGATGCCGATCCCGGTGGATCCGATTCCGGCGAAGCAAACAGGGTCACGTTCGTTCCAGCCGACCGAGAACACAATCGACGCAGCGAGTCAGGACACTTCGAGCCAGGCCGGGGCGCAGTCCACGGTCTCTGCGCCAACGAATTCCAAGGCACAGCAAACGCCAGTCTCGCCGACGATTGCAAACCCGGTGCTGACGTTTCCTGACGTGCCAACCCAGGATCTACAGACCGCGAACGCGCAAGATCCTTCCCCGACCACGAAAGACGGCGCGCAAACCCCCAATCCAGACCTCGCTCTCGCGGCGAATTCCGCTGTAGCCAGCACGTTCTTGTCCGCTCCAATACTGCCCGGTATGGGCGCGACGAACCCGTCCGCTGCGAAATTGTCGCAGTTCAAGACCGCGAGTACCACATTTGCTGTGCCGTCGAATGCGTCGAGTACCAATCCCAATGCGGCCAGCGTGACAAGCAGCGGGGGAACGACGAAAAACAACGCGCAGGATTCTACCGGTTCGCCGGTGCGTGCGGCACAAAACAGCAGCGACCCCGCGCAGCATACGCAGACCGATGCGTCGCAGGCGGCCAATGCAGCTGGAAAGCCCGCAGACAGCACCGCCGCGCAGACAATCTCTTTCGGCTCCGTTGTCACCGCGCATGAATCGGCCCAGCCTCACGGCGCGTCCGGATCTACTGCCGATGCGCCGCGTAGCGATGCTGAGACAGCGCATGTCGCCGCGGAAGCCTCGAATGTCGCCGGTGCTGCAGGATCTTCTCCCATCAACTCCGCGCGCGTCATTCAGTCGATGAACGAGACGGAGATGCGCGTCGGCATGCACTCCACCGAATTCGGGGACATCTCGATTCGCACCATGGTGACGCAGCAGCAAGTGCAGGCACAAATTTCGGTGGACCACAGCGAACTGAGCAGCGCGCTCTCCGCGCACATCCCATCGATGCAGGCAAAGTTCGGCAATGAACTCGGCTTGCACGCCACCATTGAAGTCAGTCAGAGCGGCACGAGCTTTTCCGGAGACCGCGGTCAGTCTGCACCGAGAGAGCAACGCCCCTTCGTTCAATCCATGCAAGCCGACGGCACCCAAGCGCCGGCCGAAACAGACAGAGTACCCCTGAGAGCGCCGCCCAGCATCCTCGATGGATCGCGGCTCGATATCAGGGCTTGAAAGAACTCATTTTTTGCGGGAGGAAAGATAGATGAACATACAAGGAATCATTCCGGCAACACCTGCACCCGTACTGGGGTCGAGCGCCAGCAATGTCCGGGCGGCGGCGACGACGGGCACTTCGGGCACCTCGGGCTCTTCATCGACGAGCGGCGGATTGGGCACCTCGGCGTCCAGTCTTCAGGACACCTTTTTGAACCTCCTGGTCACGGAGTTGCAGAACCAGGATCCGACCTCTCCGGTCGATCCGACCGAGATGGTGAGCCAGATGGTTTCGCTGAATCAGCTGGACCAGCTGATCTCGATCAACCAGACACTCACCAGCATGGGCAGCACCGGCACCACAGGCACCACGGGGAGTACAGGAACCACCGGCTCTACGGGTGCTTCCGGTTCAAGCCAGTCGAGCAGCACCGCGGCGCCGAATGCACTGGGCGGCGCGCAGTCTACGCTCGCATCCTCGTTCCCCACGGCGGCTTCGCAGCTTCCGGCTGCGGCCGCAGCAGCCCAGAACAACGCGGGGCTCATGAATCTTTACGGCAGTTACGGAATACCTAAACCAACCACCTATCCCACCTATACAGGAGTAAGGTAAATGTCAGCCTTTTCGATTCCTCTGTCAGGCCTTGCGGCCACCTCATCGTCGCTGAATGTAATTGCCAATAACCTGGCCAATCTGAATACCGATGGCTACAAGGATCAGAATCTGAGTTTCGCCAGTGTGTTCAATGGAATTTCGGCGACCTCGGGCAACGGCGACCCGATCGAGATGGGCAACGGTGTGCAAACCGACGGCACCGTTTCCAACTTCACCAACGGCAATATCAGTGACACCGGCATTTCGTCGAACATGGCTCTGCAAGGCAACGGATTCTTCGTTGTGCAGAGTAGTTCCGGCGTGAACAGCTTTACGCGCGCCGGTGATTTCACGGTCAATGCGGAAGGACAGCTCACCACCCCCCAGGGTCAGCTTGTGATGGGCTATCCGGCAACCGCCGGCGTCGTCTCAACCAGTTCGGCGCTCACCCCGATCGTGGTCAACGCGGCCAACAATATCCCCGCATCGGCCAGCACCACGTTCACCATGAACACCAACCTGAACGCCAGTGCGGCGGTGGGCGCCAGCTATAGCTCGCCCATCACGGTATACGATTCGCTGGGCGAGTCGCATGTTCTCAACGTCAATTACGTCAACACGGCTGCCAATACCTGGACCTATAACATTACCGTTCCCGCCGCCGATATAGGCCAAACGGGAAATCCGGTCTCAGTCTCAACCGGGACCATGACCTTCAACTCATCGGGTGACCTGACTGCACCCACGGGTGCGGTTGCGGGCATCGGCATCGCCGGGCTGGCGGATGGCGCCTCAAACATGACCCTTAGCTGGAACCTGGCGGGGACGAACGGATCGTCTGCCGTGACCCAGCAAGCCGGAACCAGCGCCACCAGCGCAACCTCGCAGAACGGCTTTGCCACGGGTTCGCTGACCGGGTACTCGATTCTTCCCGACGGAACAGTGCAGGGACAGTTCACAAACAATCAGTCTCTGGCGCTGGGCCAGGTGGCGGTCGCCAGCTTCGCCAACAACCAGGGCTTGACGCAAAGCGGAAACAGCGACTACCAGGCATCTTTTGCTTCGGGTGCTGCCGTTATCGGCCTGGCAGGAACCGGAGGCCGGGCAACCATCACGGGAGGAGCCGTGGAACAATCGAACGTTAACCTCTCCACGGAGTTCGCCAACATGATCGTGGCGCAGCAGGGTTATGAAGCCAACGCCAAGGTGCTGACCACCCTCGACCAGGTGTCGCAGGCAACGCTTCAGGTGATCAGTTAAAGGTTGCAGAAGCGTCGCAGTTCTTAAAGTACGATTAGAGACTTTAGTGAGCGCAATTCGCGCGCTTGTGGAAGACTGTCGCGGCTTGCCGGCTCTCATGGCTGTCTCACCAGCCATGGGGTCCGGCGGCCGTTACTTCCGCTGGATTTAAATCCTTTTAATCCAATCGCCCGCCAAAAAATCGACGGCCGGATTCGCACGGCTCTCCGCCCAATCTCATTCCGGCCCTCGAATTGCTTTTACCTCTGCGCACCGCTCCATCTTGATGCAAACCCAGGGCCGGCTACCCGCCTGCACTGATCTCTTGCCTGAAGTTGTGGAGCGTGCGCGAGGGCTCATGAGTACTGCAGCTCAAAACCTGGACATGAACGCAGGGAAGACCCCCGGACCGCAAGCGGTGCCGAGCCGGATAGATCCGCTCGACACCTTGCCGTGGCTTCCATGCACTCTCACGCTAGAAGTACCGGTGGTGCACTTCACGATCGCCGACCTGTTGGCCTTGAAGGAAGGGTCGATCGTGGAAACCGCATGTCATCACACCAGCGACGTGCCCCTGCGCGTCAACCACCTGCTGATCGGCTGGACCGAGTTTGAAGTCGTCGAAGACCGGCTTGCCGTTCGCATTACGGAGCAAATATGAATCTGAAAATCTCTGTCGCGCGACCCGCCTCTTCCCACAGAATGCCCCGGAAGCTTGTGAAAGAAACGAAGGCAACGCAGTTTGTGCCGAATACCACCACAACCCCCTACGCTCCTGGACCAACCCCGGTCGGTTCGTCGCTCGCCAGTTACGGGGGAGCGCGGAAGATGGAGGCGCTCAAGAACCAGCAGATCACGCGCCGCGTCCCCCGGCCCAGGCTGCCGGAGCCTGTTGAGCCGCAGCCCGGATTTTTTGGCCGCGCGTTTTCCTGGCTGCGCGTGGGCGCAGCTGCTCCCAAGCAGCTGCAAGTAGTCGAAACTGTCTCGCTCGGCGAAAAGCGCTTTGTCGCGATCGTGCAAGCCGATGGCCGCAAATTCCTCATCGGGGGCGGTACCGCGGGCGTGTCTCTCTTAACTCAACTGGACGATGCAACTGAAGTTGTCGACGATCTCGAATCGCTCGCGGAGTTGTCGGAGCCTTCTGAATGAAGTTGTCCCGGGCCGTCGGTAAATTCGCGATGATGGCATCGCTGGTGTTTTCGGTCGCGCTCACCGCGCGCGCCGAGGCGCCGTCCGCCGTGCCCGGAGCGGAAGCATATCCATCGGTCGCTGCCGAGAGTGCAGTGATCGACCCGTCAAGCAGCGACGCCTCTGCCCCCATTCCCTTCGTCACGAATCCTGAACCGCCGCCCTCCGTCGTCAACACCCCTCCCCCGCCTCCCCCGCAAGCTCCCCCAGGAACTGGTTTGCAGATTCAAGGCCTGCCCGGCGAAACAGTGCCGTGGTCCATCGTTGTACTGCTCACGGGATTGACGCTGATCCCGACCATCTTGATGTGCGTCACGCCCTTTGCCCGGCTGCTGATCGTGTTTCACTTTTTGCGGCAGGCTCTGGGACTGCAAACCACACCTTCCAACCAGACTCTGATCGGACTGTCCCTGATCCTCACGTTCTTTCTCATGCAGCCCGTCGCCGAACAAATCTACCAGGCCTCCGTTCTTCCCATGCAGTCTGGCCAGATCACGGCAATGGAAGCGTTGAGTCGCGGAGAAATTCCGATTCGCAAATTCATGTCCCACTACGTGCGCGAAAAAGATGTGGCGCTGTTCATCGATCTGGCCAAGGAGCCTCGTCCCAGTTCGCCCGACGATCTCTCCATGCGCGTTCTTTTGCCCGCTTATATCTTGTCCGAACTGAAAGCAGGCTTTCAGATCGGCACCGTGCTCTTTCTACCGTTTTTGATTGTCGATATGGTCGTGGCTTCCATCACCACCTCGGTAGGCATGCTCCAATTGCCGCCCGTGGTGATCTCAACCCCGCTCAAATTGCTCCTCTTCCTTATGGTCGATGGATGGCATCTCTTGATCGGATCTCTCATGAGGAGTTTCAGCTGAGCTTATGGACGTCGATCAAGTTGTGATGCTCGGTCGCTTAATGCTCCAGGAGGTGATCATCCTTTCTGGGCCAATCCTGATCGTCGCGATTTGCGTCAGCCTGGCGGTGAATATCGTTCAGGTGTTGATGTCGCTGCAGGATACGACCATTTCCACGGTTTCCCGGCTGGTAGCGACGGGCGGCGCATTGTTTATCTCGATGCCATGGATGTGGCGTCACCTTGCCTCTTTCACCCTTTCAACCTTTTCCGATTTTCGTGTGTACATGAAATGATCGAAATCCCCCTGCTTACGATCATCACCAGCCTGCTCACCATCGGCGTGCGGCTCTCGGGACTCATGCTGTTCGCACCTTTCTTTGGATCCTTGGTGATTCCGATCCGTATTAAGGCAATCTTCGTTTTCGCAATGACGCTATTGCTCTATCCGACCGTGGGGCCGCAGATCAGCCTGCGCCTTCTGCCCAACTGGCCGCTCATGATCATGACGGAGTTCCTGGTTGGAGTCGGGATGGGCATCGCGACCAACGTCGTCTTCGAGGCCATTCAGCTCTCCGGGCAGGTGCTCGGGGTCCAGATGGGCTACTCGCTGATCAACATTCTCGATCCGCAGACCCAGGTTGATACGACAGTCATGGCCGCCTTCTACCAAAGCATCGTGATGCTGCTCTTTTTGCAAATGGACGTGCAGTTGTGGCTCCTGCGCGCGGTGGCCAAGAGCTATCAATATGTGCCGCCAGGAACCGCGCACTTGAGCAATTTGTTCACGCTCTCGGTTTTGAAAACTGTGGGTGAAGTTTTCGGACTGGGCGTTCAGATCGCTGCGCCCGTCTTGGCTGCCACGCTCGCCGCCGACGTCGTTCTTGGACTGCTGGGCAAGTCGTCGCCGCAAATGCCGCTGATGCTGCTGGGGCCCGCGGTGAAGAGCTTGCTCGGCATCAGCGTTCTGATTGCAACTCTGAAATATTGGCCCGATTTATTCCGCCGCTTGTTTACCGATGCCGTTGCGAACGGAGAGCGGCTTTTCCATTTGGCAGGTTAAGGAACGATGGCAGACTCGAGTAAAACAGAAAAAGCAACACCGCGACAGCGGGAAAACGCGCGAAAGCGGGGCCAGGTCACCCGTTCGCGCGAGCTGAGCGGGGCGCTTTCCATGTCTGCCGTCGCCGCCGTAGTGTACGTAATGGGACGCGATGCGGTCCCCCATTGGACGCACTTTTTCCGCACCACACTTGACCTTGCCAGCACCGACTCCATTGAGCCCGGCGGGCCGCTTCTTTTCTGGACCAGCGTCGAGGCGATGCGCTGGGTGTTTCCTATCGTGATTTCGGGATGCGCGGTGTCAGTGGTCGCCGGCCTCGCCCAGGGAGGCTTCGTCTTCGCGCCGGAAGCGCTCTCCTTCCAGTTCAGCCGCTTGAATCCAGCGGACCGCGTAAAGCAAATGTTTTCGCCGACCGCGCTGAGCACGATTCTCAAGTCGTTGTTGCCTTTCACCGCGATCGCATGGATCGGCGCCGCAACCATTCACGCCCACTGGACCGACATTCTGGGCAGCGCTTACGTGGATGCGCGGCGGTTCGCCAGCCTCATCAGCGGCATTCTGATTCAGATCATCTGGAAGTCCGGGTTGGTGCTTCTCATCTGGTCCGGCGTCGATTACCTGCTTCTCTGGTGGAAGAGCGAAGGCGACCTGAAGATGAGCCGCCAGGATCTGAAAGACGAACTGAAGCAGACGGACGGCAACCCTCAGAATAAAGCTCGCATTCGCAGAATCCAGCGCCAATCGCGGCGCAAACAGATGTTGAAAGCTGCGGAAACAGCCACGGTCGTCATCACCAACCCGACGCACTATGCGGTTGCGCTTCGCTATGAACCGGCGATGGCCGCTCCCATCGTGGTGGCCAAGGGCCTTGATAACCTCGCGGCAAAGATCAAGGAAATTGCCTGGAAGCACGACATTCCGGTGATGGAAAACAGGCCGCTGGCGCAAGCCCTTTACAAGAGCGCAGAAGTGGGCGATCCAATTCCGTCCGCCCTGTATCATGCCGTCGCTGAGATTCTCGTGATGATCTACAAGGCACAGTCCGAAGTGAGAAATCGTCAGGCGCACCGCGGTGGGCCCGTCGCGCAACGACCGAATGTGAGGCCGCAGTGAACAA
This sequence comes from uncultured Acidobacteriaceae bacterium, assembly GCA_963798035.1. Classification (GTDB taxonomy): domain Bacteria; phylum Acidobacteriota; class Terriglobia; order Terriglobales; family Acidobacteriaceae; genus Telmatobacter. The sequence goes on from CAWCRW010000006.1 coordinate 543,925, forward strand.
GAAGCCTGGATTGCTGGCAACGCTCCGCACTTACTCCGAGTGGTTCATTCCTGTCGGAGCAGTCGCCCTTGTCTTTGTGATGTTGGTGCCGTTGCCAAGCTTCTTCCTCGACCTGCTGCTCACGCTCAGCATCACGGCGTCCGTGCTGGTGCTGCTGACCGCGATTCAGGTTCTCCGTCCCGTGGAATTTTCCGTATTCCCGAGTCTCATTCTTCTGCTGACCCTGATGCGCCTGTCGCTCGATCTGGCTGCGACCCGCCGCATCCTTCTGCACGGCAGCGAAGGTTCCTCTGCCGCGGGAAAGGTCATCGAGGCGTTCGGCCAGTTCGTGGTCGGCGGAAACTACATTGTCGGGTTCGTCATCTTTATCGCGTTGATCGCGATTCAATATCTCGTGGTCAGTCACGGCGCGGTCCGCACCGCGGAAGTCACGGCGCGCTTCACCCTGGACGCCATGCCCGGCAAGCAGATGGCGATCGATTCGGATCTCAACACCGGCCTCATCAATGCCGACCAGGCTCGCCAGCGTCGCGAGGCTGTGGCCCGCGAAGCGGAGTTCTGCGGCTCCATGGACGGCGCCGCTCGCTTCAGCCAGCGCGACTCGTTGGCTACCATTCTGGTCACCGCAATCAACATCATCGCCGGCTTCCTCATCGGCGTATTTCAGCAGGGAGTGCCGCTGCAAGAGGCGCTCAAGACCTACACAATTCTCACCGTCGGCGACGGCCTGGTGGCGATCATTCCGTCGTTGCTGGTCTCGGTAGCCGGTGCCATCGTCGTGACCCGCGCCGCATCCGACAAATCGCTCGGTGCGGATATCGGCAAGCAGATGTTCCGTACCGCGCGTCCGTTGTGGATCGTGAGTGGGTGCCTCTTGTCGCTGGCCTTGATCCCCGGCATGCCGAAAATTTCGTTCATCGCCCTCGGCGGAGTCACGATGTTCGCGGCGTGGAAGATGAAGCCGGCAACCGGTGCTGAAGCAGCCATCGGCGCGAAAGCGGCGTCCATGAAGGGCGACAAGCCCGGCGCGCCGGCACTTGACCCGATGGATGCCGCTCTCAAGCTCGACGAGCTGATGCTCGAGGTGGGCGTTGGCCTGGTGCCGCTCGTCGACGCCAAACAGGGCGGCCAATTGCTCTCACGCGTCAAGTCTTTGCGCAAGAATCTTGCCCAGACCCTGGGCTTCCTCGTTCCTTCGATTCACATCACCGACAATCTGTCTTTGAAAGAGCGCGAGTATGTGATCTATTTGCGCGGCGTGGAGATCGCGCGCTGGGAGATGCGCCGCGATCGTCTGCTGGCTGTCAATTCCAACCCCAAGCCGGGCGATCTGCCCGGGCAGGAGACGCGGGAGCCCGCATTCAACTCCCCGGCAAAATGGATTACACCCGATCTGCAAGCTCAAGCGATCGCCGCTGGTTATGCGGTGGTCGACCACACCTCTGTCCTCGCGGCGCATCTTTCTGAGCTGATCAAGCAGAACGCGCACGATCTGCTGACGCGTCATGAAACCAAACGCCTGGTGGATCGCCTAGCCGATTCGCATCCCAAGCTCATCGATGAACTGGTACCCAAACTCCTGACCCTCGGAGAAGTGCAGAAGGTGTTGCAGCAACTGCTCCGCGAACAGGTTTCGATCCGTGATCTGGGCACGATTCTCGAGACGATGGTAGAAACGGCCGCGATCAACAAGAACCCGGTCCTTCTCGTGGAAGCGGCAAGACACGCGCTGGGGCGCGCCTTGATTCGCCCGCTTCTCGACGAAAATGGTCGCCTGAAAGTCGTCACGCTCGACAGTTCCATCGAGGAAGAATGTGCGCGCACCACGACGCAGAATCCGCAGTTGGCCGTCGGCGGGGCGCTGCAAATCTCCATTGCCCGCAGGGTTCTCGATGGCCTGCGTGGAATGTTAGGCGATCAGATCGCGCTCGCCCCACCGGTCCTGCTTTGCGCTTCGCCGGGAAGGTTTTACCTGCGGCGTGTCCTGGAGCCGTTTATTCCCAAGATCGTTGTGATTTCGCCATCGGAGATACCGCCCATGACGCAAGTGATGTCGCTCGGATCGGTGCGATGAGCCTACATTATTTCAGAACTGTAAATGAGGTGACCCAATGACGGCAGCGGAATTGGCTTATAAGACGAGCGCGATCAGTTCGACCGAGAGCGACGATCTCGTCATGCAGGAACTGCCGCAGGTGTACTACATTGCTGCCCGCATTCGCGAGCGGCTGCCGCAGCATGTGGAAATGGAAGATCTCGTCAGCGCCGGTGTCGTAGGACTGCTCGAAGCCACCCGCAGTTTCGACGGCTCGAAGAATGTGCAATTCAAAACCTTCGCCAAATTTCGCATACGCGGTGCGATTCTTGATAGCCTCCGCGAAACCGACTGGGGCTCGCGCTACATGCGCAGGAGAGGCCGCGAGATCGCCGACGCGACTGCCCGACTCGAAGCGAAGCTCGGCCGGCATCCTTCTGAAACGGAGATTGCCCAGGAGATGCAACTGGAGCCCGAGCATCTGCGCCGGCTCATCGCGCAACTCGACTCGCTGCAGCTTGCAGGACAAAGCGTCGCGGTTTCCAACGATCGCTCGGAATCCCTCGATGTAATCGAATCCGCGCCCAATCTCGACGATCCCGATCCCTTCGAACTCTGTCTCGAAGGCGAAATGAAAGAGCATCTCGCGGAAGCGATCTCGAAATTGAGCGAGCGCGAACAGCTGATCCTTTCGCTCTACTATCGCGAGGAACTCACGATGAAAGAGATTGCGAAGGTTGTCGGTGTCGCCCTGTCGCGAGTGTCGCAGATCCGGCAGGAAACGATGGTCAAACTGAAAGCATCCTTGGAGCACCTGCAGCGCAATTCGGCATCAGCAAAGTCCATAAGCGGAGGGCAACTTGAGCGCGCCTAGCCAGAATCAACCGAATCCACTGACGGAAACGAAGCAATCCGCGACGCAAAAAGAGAAGGCGAAACCGCGCACGATCCACACCTGCAATTTCCGTTCGGCAGGACGTTTGTCGAATGAGGATGCTCGTTCTCTGAATGCGATTCACGAGACATTCGCCCTGCAACTCACCAGCGCGCTCGACAGCTACATCGGCACCGGCGTCGAGGTAAAGCTGGAAACGCTCGACCAGCTTCCGATCCGCGAGCATATCGCAGACATCGCGCCCCTGAGCTACATCCTGCCGCTGTCTTCAAACGCGGTGATGGTCGAATTTGACGTTGAGCTGGTGTTCCCGATGATCGATTTGCTGATGGGCGGGACCGGCGATGCCTCGGGAGAAGCACGCGAACTCTCGGAGATCGAAGAAGAGGTCATGCAGGACGTGAGCCTGGTGCTGGCACGCCATGCAGAAGCCGTTTGGAAGATCCCGGACCTGCCCCTCATCCTGGGTCCCCGCATCAAGCCTTCATTGATGCATCAGTTTTATGCACCCAACGAGAAGGTCACCGTGTTGAAATTCGGAGTTCAGATTGCCGGGTTCATGGGCACTTTCAAGCTGGTGTTCTCCGCCGAATTTGTAACTGCCTTGATGAGCCAGATCAAGCAGGACCAGCCGCAGCAGAAAAAGCGCGTACAAAGCCTTCCCATGCCGCCGCTCCGGGAGCGCATTCTCGACTGTGAATTCGAGGTGTCGTCAGAGCTGCCATGCTTGCGTGTTGCGGTGCGCGATCTGATTGCACTGCAGGCCGGCTCGGTGTTGAAGCTGCGTGCTCCGATTCGCAACCCGGGTATGCTCACCGCCGGGGGGCGCCCCATGTTTGAAGCCGTCCCCGTCCGGAATGGCACGCAACGTGCTGCACAATTGGGCCGGCGAGCCACATCCACAGATTGGAAGAGGAGATAGAGTATGGACAATCAAGCCAAGAAGGACGGCGCGCATCAATTTGCAGCTGCCTTCGCCACCGCATTCGCCGAGGCCATGGCCGCTGCCACGGGATCTCCCTGGCCACTGGTGGCGATGGATGGCCCCGATCCGGCCGCCAACAAGGGAACGCCGCTTCATTTTCGCTTGACCGTGGAAGGCACAGTCTCCGGCGATTGCTTCGTCGAGATGTACGAGCCGCAGGTTTCGAGTTTGATTGCGAAGATCGTCAAAGAGCCGGTCACCGAGCTCGCGGACGAGCACGTTGAAGCACTCGCAAAGGTCATCGCGACGGCCACGACCGCTCTCACCGCATCACTTTCCGACAAATTCGGAGCTTTGAGTTTCAAAGTCGATCGCGTCGCCGGACTGGCCTTTGGCGGCATGCTCGTGGTCTCGCTGGCTGCTTCTCCCGACGAGTCAAACGTGCAGGTGCTGCTCTATTTTGGCGGCCAGTTGCTCGACGAGCTCTCGGCGATTTCGGATCAGGCAAGCTCAAACAAAGGGCCTGACTCCATGGTCTCGCCCAACAATCTCAAGCTTGTCATGGACGTTGAGCTGAACGTTTCGCTTCGTTTTGGCCAGCGCCAGATGCCCCTTCGCGAAGTGCTCGAGTTGGGAAGCGGATCGGTGATTGAGCTGGATCGCATGATCGACGAACCCGTCGAGCTCTACCTCGACGGCAAATTAATTGCCCGCGGCGAAGCAGTGGTCGTCGACGGAAACTACGGCTTGCGCGTGACGGAAATCCCGCAGCCGGTTGCATCGCATCTTCTGAACTAAGTCATCGAGGTTTCATCGCAATGAGCTTGTCCTTCATGTCCCTTTTGCCAGGCATTGATCGTGGATTGAAAAGCATGCGTGCCGAGTGTGGCTTTCTTGGATGCCACAACAAGCAGCTTTTGCGGAGTATTCCGGGGAGCCGGCTAGGCATCCATGTCGGTCCGCTCTGGTATTGCAGCGCCGATTGCTTCTCCTTTGCCGCACGCGTCCCGCTTGCATCCCTCTCGAGCCGACGTTCGTTCGAGACCCCTCGTTTGCCGCGCTTGTCGCTCGGCTTGGCCCTGCTCTCCAAGGGCTACTTGACCCCCGACGATCTGCGCGCCGCGACGGCAAAGAATCACGCCGATGAAGAGGAACTGGCTTCCACATTGATCCGCCTTCGCCTGGCAACTGAAAAACAGATTGCGACCGCGCGGTCTGCACAGTGGGGATATCCCGTCTTTGCGCAGGATTTTGTCGACCAGGTGATTCGGCTCGACATTCCCAGGACCATCCTCGAAGCGTGCTCCGCGGCGCCGCTCCATTTTTCCGCGACCGCGAAGCGGGTCCTCATGGGCTTTGTCCACCGTATTGAGCACAGCGTTCTGGAATCGTTCGAGCAGATGACCGGCTATCGCGTCGAACCATGCTTCATCACGCCTCGGGATTGCGAAGAGCAGATCGAACGGACCGGCCGGTCTGAAGAATACGAGGAAATAGTCGTCGACGAACCGGGGCCCCCCGAAAAGATGGCCCGGACGGTGGGCCGTGCGGCCGTCGATGTCGGCGCCCGCGAAGCCAGCTTTACCCAGTGCAAAAACCATGTTTGGGTCAGAATCAGTGGAAAAAAGGGCAAAGTGGACGTAATTTTCCGCCCCCGCAAGGCTCCGGACGAGACAGAAGCCGAAAGAACCGAAATTTTTAAGGGGTCGACCGCGATTCTGGGGTAAAAAATTCAGCACGAGTTGCCGATAGGTATGCCAGGTGGTGGCATAGTGCTGAATGAGAAAGTTTTTGAGATCGCAACAGCGCGGAATGCACTGACCGTTTCTCCAACCCTCGCGCTCGAACTGGTCCGCGATCTTCCCGACGTTCCAGTGATGCTCGAGACCCTTCTGCAGTTGGAACTCGAGGTCGGCGAGCGCGCCGTCGATCTGGGCGCAATGTCGCAATTGGTGCTCAGCGATCTTGGCGCTTCGCTGCAGATTATGCGCCTCGCAGGCCGGGAAGAATCCTTTTCAGAAAACCGTCCGGCACGCATTGAAGACTGCATTTCAGGCCTTGGCGTACAGGCATGCCTTGAGGCCGTTTCGCGGCGGACGTTTACGCGCAGCTCCAGTCGCCTGGAAATCTTTGATATCTGGTCGCATTCGCGGGAAATCGCCGAAAGCTGCCGATCGATTGCGGAGACAGAGTTCCCCTCCGTCCATCCGGACGAGGCCTATCTGGTCGGCTTGTTTCATGCTATCGGTACGTTGCCCGAAGTTTTCGACTGGGATCTTGCAGCCTCATTGCCCGGCGACCCGGCGCTTGCCGGTCTCAAGATGGCCGAGGCGTGGGCCCTTCCCAATTGCGTTCTGGCCTTCTTCATCGCAAGGCGGACACCGAAAGGTACCAGTCCGTGGACAAGAATTGTGGATCATGCCCACCAATATGCAGGTTTTTCACTGGTGGAATGCTCCTCCAACGATCGGCTTCCCGTGTCGAAGCGTTCCGCCCTGGCCGTGCAATTGGTCTGATCGCGGATCCCTGCCAGAAGTGAAGACTTCCTCTGTCGCAGATTGCGTTCGGATGAGGAAACGTCGCTTTCCCGAGAGCAACCGGCCTGTCGGCGCCGCGGCTCTCATCAAACCCTCATGAACAGGGGCCGTTTCGACCTAAAGCGCGCCTCTAGTGGGCAATCTTTGCCCACTCGGATGGCACGCCCCGTGCATATCTAACTGTCAAAGGTACAACTATGGACAGTGGCTACTACGCGGCATGCACCGCACTTGTGTCTCGCACCCAGGCGTTGGACACAATCGCCAACAATCTTGCCAATGCCAGCACCACCGGGTTTCGCGCCGAGCACAACGTGTTCAGCTCTGTCCTTGCGAACGCGGGAGGCTTGACCCAGACGCCTCTCAATCAGGCCATGAACAGCTACGGCATTCTCAGCGGAACCACGCTGGACCAGGCCCAGGGTGCTTTGCAAAAGACAGGCAATGATCTTGACCTGGGCATCGAAGGCTCGGGTTATTTCGTTGTGCAGACGGCGAATGGGCCGATGTACACGCGCAACGGCGCATTTCAGGTATCAAGCAAGGGTCAGCTGGTCACCGCATCGGGAGACGCCGTGATGGGCGATCGGGGCGTGATCTCGATGCCGCCCGGGCGCATCTCGATCAGCGCGGATGGAAGCATCTCGTCCGATGGAGCGGTTTCAGGAAAAGTGAAGGTCGTCGAGTTTCCGGCAGGGACCGAACTCACCAGCGTCGGAAATACCTATTACTCCGCGCCACCGAAAACCGCGACTGTCGCAACTGGTTCGAATGTGCGCCAGGGAATGCTCGAGAGCTCCAACGTGAATCCGATTTCGGCCATGGTCGAGCTGGTCAATGCGCAGCGCACTGCGGAAATGATGCAGCGCGCCATTGGAATGTTTAACAACGAAATAGATAAAACCGCAACGCAGGACCTGCCCAAGGTCAGCTAAAGGAGATTCAATGTTCCACGCCCTCTATACCGCTGCCAGCGGAATGACCGCGCAGCAGATCAACCTGGACAATATCGCGAACAACCTGGCGAACTCGAGCACGTCCGGGTTCCAGTCGCGCCGCGTTCAGTTCTCTGATCTCCTTTATCAGAGCGACATCATGCCGGGCGCCGCTGCCACGCAGCAGACTACGGTTGCTTCCGGTTTGCAGATTGGACTTGGCACACGGCCGGGCAATACGGAAATTGTGCAGACCCAGGGCGACTTGACCAGCACCGGCAATCCGCTTGATTTTGCGATCCAGGGCTCCGGATTTTTCCAGATCCTTCTTCCCAACGGACAAACCGGCTACACCCGCAACGGCTCATTTCAGACCGACGCGCAGGGCAACCTGGTGACTGCCAATGGCGATGCTCTGCAGCCGGCCATCAATATTCCCGCCGCTGCCACCAACGTTACGGTGGGCAGCGATGGCACGGTCAGCGTGACGCTTCCCGGGCAGACACAGGCGCAGCAGGTGGGTGTCATTCAGCTCTCCACGTTCGTCAATCCCGGCGGCTTGAACAGCATCGGCAACAATATCTATCTGCCCACGACGGCATCGGGCGACCCCATTGTGGGCGCGGCCGGCGGGTCTGAAGGACTCGGCACTATTCAGCAGGGGATGCTCGAACAATCGAACGTGAACGTGGTCGACGAGTTCGTCAACATGATTCTCGCCCAGCGTTCCTATGAATCGAATTCGCGGGTGATCAAAGCCGCCGACGAAATGCTTCAGCAGTTGAACCAGCTTGCGCAGTAGGTTGAGAATCCGATGACTCGATACAAGGCGATTTTGTCCTCGATGATTTTGGCAGCCGCGGCTTCCACCGCTTCCGCGGCAACGGGGCATTACGCCATCAGCAAGGATGAGATCGCCGCCACCATGGGCAGGTTTGGAATGCAGATCGCGCCTGCACAGGTGACGCTGTTGTCGGACGTGGTCGCAACCAACCCCGCTCCACGGCTCACGGTTCGTTCCATCCAGGCCTGGGGCAGTCAACGGATGATGGCTCGTTTGGAATGCGAGAGCAGGGAACAGTGCTTGCCTTTTTTTGTCGGACTTCAGATGGGAAATGGCGGCGATGCACAGACCGACGGGGCGTCTTCGAAACCTGCAACGAGTTTCATTCCCGCGTCCATGACGTCTTCAAGGAACTATGTGGTGCGCAGCGGCGCGCCCGCTACGCTTCAACTCGACAGCGAACGAGTGCACATTCGAATTTCGGTGATTTGTCTTGAGAACGGTGCGGCCGGTCAGACGATTCGCGTCACAGGCAAAGATCGTCGCTTGGTGTTTTCGGCGCGCGTGATCGACGGCGGCCACTTGCAGGGGAGCTTGTGAACATGATGATCACCCAGAAAAAGGGCTCCCGAATTCTTCTCGCCGCCTTCTTGATAGGCACATTTGCAGTTCCACCTGCTGACGCAGCGAAGACCAAGAAACCCACCAGTCCGGCCGAATTGCGCACTGACTACATCTCCCGGTTGCAGGAGCAGCCGATCCCCACGGGGAATCGCACCGTGGGCAGTCTCTGGGTGCCGACCGATGTCAGCGATCTCTCCGGCGACTACAAGGCCCGCAAGCTGAACGACACGGTTGTCATTCTCGTTGCGATCCAGACGACGGCGGCGCAAAGTGGCGACGTCAACAGCTCCCGCGCCTTCAGTACCACTTCGGCCCTCACCGGGCTGGCCGGCGATCTGAAGACGACCGGCGTGAATCCGCTCTTTGCGGGAAATTCAAACACCACGCTGAAGGGTTCGGGTGCGACTGATTCGAACACGACGTTTCAAACCAGCATGACGGCGCAAGTGATCGCGGTTCTTCCCAGCGGCAACCTGGTCGTGGAAGCGCAGCGCAAGATCTTCATGAATAACCAGCACGAAGACGTAACGATTCGCGGCGTCGTGCGCCCCAACGATATTGGACCCAGCAACACCGTGCCATCCACGGCCTTGAGCAATCTCGAAGTCGAGATGAAGGGCAAAGGCATCATCGCCGACAGTACACGTCCGCCCAACCGCATTACGCGAGCCATCCTGTGGCTGCTTGGATTCTGACAAAGATGAGCTCTCGATTCGCACGAATGAAATTTCGGCCGGCCCTGATCCTCTCCTGGATTACGGCAGTCGTCCTGTCTTCGCTCGCGCCACATGCATCGGCAGACAATCCCAATCGCCGGGTCTTGATCCGCGATATTACCAGCGTCCAGGGCGTGCGGAACAACATGCTCGTCGGCTATGGACTGGTAGTCGGCCTCAATCGCACCGGCGACAGCCAGCAGACTTACTTCACCGTGCAGACGCTGGCCAACGCCATGCAGAAGATGGGCGTGCTCATAGCTCCGGCACAGGTGGAAGTCAAGAATGTGGCGGCCGTCTTTATCACCGCTTCTTTGCCTCCTTTTGCGCGCCCAGGTGCGCCGCTTGATGTGACCGTTTCTTCCGTGGGCGATGCTAAGAGCCTGGTCGGGGGGGTGCTGCTGATGAGCGCGTTGCACGGACCCGACGGCCAGATCTACGCCGAAGCGCAGGGGCCGCTGGTGATGGGCGGCTATATGGCAGGCAACGGTGCGAATGGCAAAGAAGTCAATTCGACGACCGTCGGGAACATTCCCAATGGCGGCATCGTTGAACGCGACACTTCCGTCGATCTGCACGATTTCAAGACCGTTTCACTGCTGCTGCGGAACCCTGACTTCACAACGGCCAAGCAGATTGCCGACGCAGTCAATGCGGATTTTCACAAACCGATTGCTGCAGCCCTCGACAGCACTCGCGTCGACGTCAACGTCGCCGATGCCGGCGCGGATTCGGTGCCGCTGCTGATCTCTCGAGTGCAAAATCTCTCGCTCAGCGTGTTCACCCCGGCCCGGATCGTGATCAACGAACGGACGGGAACCATCGTTCTCGGCGGGGACGTCAAGCTGACGCCGGTGTCCGTCATTCACGGAAGCCTTTCGATTCAGGTGGTGACTTCGTACAGCGTGGTGCCGCTTGGCGGCGTGCAGGGGTCGAATTGGTCTGAAGGAAATCGCGGCGGCCGGGGCGGAGCCGGAGCCTCCGGCGCTGGAAGCCGCGAGGCCGGCAGGCAAGGGGAAGGATCGCAAACAGGCGGGGGTGAAGGCCAGCGGGACGAGCGCGGGGGTTTTGTCGAGAATCCGACGGCTGCTCTTGTTCCTCAGCAGAACCTGAACGTGAACGACGCTCCGGCGCAGACCATGCGCCTGGATGAAGGCGCCAACGTGGAAGAGCTGGTGAACGGACTGCACGCCATCGGCACCACGGCTCACGATGTCGTGGCGATTCTTGAAGCAATCAAGGCAGAAGGCGGCATCCAGGCCGAAGTGGAGGTGCAATAGTGGCATCGGGAATTTCAGCCGGCGCGTTGGCAGCGCAGGCGCAGTCGAGTCTTCTGCAGTCTCAGCAGGATCGCACCCTCAAGCAGATTCAATCGCAGCAGGGAAGTGGCAGCGATGGAAAAATCGAGAAGAGCGCAACGGAGTTTGAATCCATGCTGCTGAGCAACTGGTTGCAGCAGGCGGAGCAATCGATGGCCACGGTGCCGGGCGCAGAAGACGACGAAGATGCGGCAGGACGGGACCAGATGATGAGCCTCGGGGTTCACTCTTTGGCCAACGGACTGGCCGCAACCGGGGGCATCGGGCTGGGCAAAATGATCGCGCAAGCCCTTCATCATGCGGCAGATAAGGAATCTGCAGCGGCCAAACCGGTGGTAACCGGAGAAAGCCCGCAAATTACGAAATAAGCTGAGAAAATCATTAAACTTTCTGAAGTGAAGTGCCGATAGTAGCGCAGGTCCAAATGAAGGAGTCACGATGAGAATCGATCTGAACCAGACGGCTGCCAGCCAACTCGCAAACGAGCCGAACGCAAAGCCGGTCAGCGCCAACAACGTCCCCTCGTCTGGCGCCTCCGTGGGCGAGGATCGAACCACGTTCAAGTCGGACACCCAGTCTCTAAGCTCGCTGGTGACTGCGGCAATGAGTTCGCCTGAAACGCGCGACGACAAAGTGGCAAGCCTGCAACAGTCCATCAGCAACGGAACCTATCAACTTGATCCGGGCAAGATTGCTGCATCCATGATCGACGAGCACGCCTGAGCTCAAGCAAGCGTCAGGCCCAACGCCTGAAGAAAAAATACGGAAATTCGAGGAATGACTGCGACTGGCTTCCAGGACCGGAACGGCAAGCTCGGAGAATATCTTGAGCTCCTGCATTCCATGGCCCATGAGCTGGATCGCTCCATGCGGGCCATCGCCCAAAACTCTCTGCCTTCGCTCGAAGACAGCGTCTCCAATCAGCAGGCAATTGCCGAGCGCCTTCGCGAACTAGCCGACGAACTGGGCAAACCCCCGCAAATTCGCTCCGCAGCCTTCGCCTCGCAGGATGATGAAAGCCTGATGGGCCAGATTCACGGCGCCGCCGAAACGCTCCAGACACTGAATAAGCGCTACTCCGCACTGCTGAAGCACTCCAGCCACTCAGTGGCATTAATGGTTTCTTTGTTCAGTTCCTTCAGGGGACAGATTCAGGAGGGCGCCGGCACCGGGTTGAAGCAAGCAACCTGGTCCTGCCAGGTGTAAATGCCATGGGTGGATTGAATACATCTCTCTATATCGGCGTACAGGCATTGGAGACGACGCAGGGCGCGCTCAATGCCACGAGCAACAACATCGCCAATGCCAACACGCCGGGATATACCCGGGAAGTGCCGCAAATATCGGAAGGCCCCGAGACGCAGACCGGCGACTTTGTCCAGGGCGGCGGGGTTATCCTGACCAGTCTCCAAAGCGTGCGCGACGAATTGCTCAATCTGCAGATTCAGCAGCAGACCTCGGACCAGAGCAGTGTCGACACCCAGTCCTCGAGCCTGCAGCAGATACAAAACTACTTCTCAACCACCGGCGAAGACATCGCCAGTACGCTGTCTGCTTTTTCAGGCAGCCTCGCGCAGTTGTCCGCCAACTCATCCAGCACCGCGGTCCAGCAAAGCGTTCTTTCCAGCGGTCAGAATCTGGCCGCATCCTTCAATACAACGGCCAACGGCCTCACCAGCATTCAATCGGCCGCGGACCAACAGGTGACGCAGACGGTAGCGCAGATCAATTCGTTGACGGGTCAGATCGCGAATCTCAACGGGCAGCTGTGGCAGTTGAATGCCGCTGGGCAGGATTCGGGTACCGTCGAGGATCAGCGCGACCAGCTGGTGCAACAGCTTTCGCAGCTGACCGGCATCTCGTTGACGCAGAGCAGCGATGGAGAGACGATCACCACCGGCAACGGGAGCCCGCTGGTGATGGGTAGCCAAAGCTTCTCGCTGCAGACGACCACCGGAAGCGATAGTTTTCAGCAGGTGATCGATACTTCAGGGAATAACATCACGTCGTCGATTCAAGGCGGCCAACTTGGCGGCGCCCTCGCGATCCGCGATCAAACCATTCCCAGCTATCTCAATCAGCTCAACACGCTCGCCAGCCAGTTTGCCACCGCGTTCAACGCGGCGCAGGCGCAGGGATTTGATTCCAACGGCAACACCGGTGGGAACTTCTTCACCGTCCCTTCGGGCACCGCAGGCGCCGCGGCCGGCATCAGCGTCGCGATTACCAATCCTGCCCAGATCGCCGTCAGTTCCGATGGCTCGGCGGGAAGCAATGGCAACGTCGCGAATCTGACCGCAGCTCTGAACAACGCTCTTCCGTCGGGACAAACTGCCGCGCAGTCGTACGCAAGTCTCGTGTATCAAGTGGGCGATGCCACCTCCAATGCCAGCACCAGCTCTTCGGCCATTGGGCAGAACCTGCTGTCTTTGACCAATCAGCAAAACGCAGAGTCCGGCGTGAATATTGATGAAGAGACCACCAATCTGATCCGCTACCAGACAGCGTACGAGGCTGCGGCCCGGATCGTAAGTACAGTCCAGGCACTCAACACCGTAACTCTCGACATGGGCTCGAGCCAGTCCTACTGATTCCTATGCGTGTTAATACAAATTTGGTCCCCGACATTCTCGCGGCTCTTCAGCAGAGTCAATCGACGCTGAATACCGCATTGGAGCAAGTTTCTACGGGCAAAAGCGTCAATGAGCCTTCCGACAATCCTGCTGCTGCTGCCGATATGGTGCAGAACACCATGGAAAGCAGCAATGTCGATCAGTACACCAAGAACGTGACTGGCGAATTGTCAATGGTGCAATCGGCGGATTCTGCTTTGAGCTCGGTCGTCACTTCGCTGACTCAAGCCGTTACGCTCGGCACTGAAGGAGCAAACGGCACGAACTCCACAGCGAATCAACAAGCTATCGCGCAGCAGGTGCAAGGGATCCTGGCCAGCGTCGTGACGCAGGCCAACCTTTCCTATCAGGGCACCTACCTGTTTGGCGGGACTGCAAGCACCACCACACCTTATACGGCCGACTCTTCTGCACCTTCGGGCTACACCTACAACGGCAACAATAATACGAACTCCGTGGCCATCGGCGACAGCACGAATCTTCAAGTCAATCTGCCCGGCAGCCAGATCTTTTCAAACTCGACCTCGAATGTTCTCGAGACCCTGAGCTCGCTGGTTTCGGCGTTGCAGAGCGGAAACACTTCGGCCATCTCGACAGCGACTACCGCAGTCTCGACTGCACTGAACTATGTCGGTCAGCAACGCGTCTTCTACGCCAATGCGGAGAGCCAGTTGAATTCGCAGGAGACTTACCTGCAGCAGGAGACGGTAAATCTGTCTTCGCAGCAGACTTCGCTGGTGGGCGTCGATATGGCCCAGGCAGCCACCGAGCTGAGCCAGGCAGAAACTTCGAACAGCGCGGCGCTCGCGGCGGCGGCGAAGGTCCTGCCCGATACGTTGCTCAATTATCTGGCCGCGCCAAGCTAAGCTAGACGGCGTTGGCACCGTCTGTCTTCGCGGCATTTTCAAGGTCAGAGAACAACAAAAGCGCGCCCTTCGCGGCGCGCTTTTATCTTCTTATTGGCTGGGAAGCTCGCGGGAATGAAGGCCGGAAAAACTCTACGCCGACCAGTTGCAATGCCTGATTTCTGCCTGGATTCCGGAGTAGTCGTAGGAGTTCTGCATCGCTACCGGACGCAGGATCGACGGCTCTGAAGGTGCGCTCCGCATATCGGCCTGCTGCCAGAATGTGCGAATCTTCAACACGCTGGCCATCTCCTGCTCCAGGGCGGCAGCCGATCGGTTCAGCTGCGCCTGCAGCAGGTTCTTTCGCAGATTTGCATAAAAAGCTTTGAGCTTCGAGTTCAGATCGCCGCCGGTACCGCGCAGCAGCCAGTCTTCAAGATGCCCGATCACCAGGAACGCATGATTCACTTCCCGGCTTCGCTTCTCGATGTCGTTGGCCCGCTCTGCTTCCGCGGCCCGACGCAAGTCGCTTGCGAGAGTGTCGTAGAGGGCGATCAGCAAGCCGAAGCCGCTCGCGCCCTCCACCGCCGTCTTCCGATAAGCCAGATCTGTCCGCGTCATATTCCTCTCCTATTCGCCCTAGCCGCCCGAGGTATTCTGACCGAGTTCGGCGCTGATCTGCTTCTGCTCGTTCGGCAACTCTTGCAGCAGAACTTCCGCCTGGGAGTATTCGCTCTGTAACTGGGTCTGCAGCGGTTCAATATAGTTGGTCTGAAAATTGGTGACGTCGGTCTGCAGATCGGAGATCTGGCTGTTGATGCTCTGAAGGTCGAGCGTAAAGGCGCCGTCGCTCGGGCTGATGAAGCTTGTCAATTGCTGATCGAGAGTGTTGGCGAATCCATTGAGCGCTGTGCCTTGAAAGAACGTTTGCACATCGCCGAAGTTGTTTTGCAGCACATTCTGCAAGGTAGAGGAATCGACGCTGAGCGTTCCATCGTTATTCACAGAGATGCCTAGCGAGGAGAGATTCGATACCGTCGTGGTGCCGGACGCCGGCGTGTAACTGTAGCCCAGCGAGCCGAGCACTTCACTCTGCAGGTTGCGCACCGCAGAGTCGGTTGCCAGAACGCCTTCGCCGGAACCGGACGTATAAGTGAATTGCGTGTTCAGATTTGAAATGAGGGTGTTGTAATCCGTCACGAACTGATTGATCGCGGTGGCGGCAGACGACGTATCCTGCGTTACACCAAGGCTCACCTGGACGCCGGGGTCGGCGCTGAGCAGGTTGAGCGTCAGCCCGGAAACGGCACCGCTCACCGTGTTTGAGGCGCTCGAGATGCTGATTCCGTCCACCGTCAGGGCTGCGTTGACGCCGGTTGCAGACTGCGCGAAGCCAAATCCAGTCGGCCCGGCGACAGCGAAATTCGCTGCGCTGCCCGAAGAGTTCGCGACAATGGCCAAACGGGCGCCGGTCGCGTCCGTAACCACACTCGCGGTGAGTCCAAGGTTGTCGCCGTTGATCTGGCTGGCCACGTCCGTCAGCGATTCGGTTCCGTCCGTAGTTACCGTTGCCGTCGCGCCACTGCCGGACGTAATCGTGAAGCTGCCGGCGGGCAACGCTGTCGAACTCGTGGCAAATACGCCGGACGTCCACGAGGCTGTCGTTGCCAGGTTGTTGACCACGACCACGTGATTTCCTGCAGCAGTGCCAGATGCCGCAGATGCCGAAACGATGTTTGAATTCGAAGAATTGACAGTTCTCGCCGACAGCGGTCCCGTCAGACTGTTGAGCGTCTGCACATCGTTGTCGAGATTTGAAACTTGGGATTGAACCTGATTAATCGCCGCGGTCTGGTTCTGTAACAGCGTTTCCTGGTTCTGCCATGCCGCTTCCGGGGCTTCGGCCGCGGAGATCGCCGAGTTCACCGCAGAAGTCACGTCAATTCCGGAGGAGGAGGCGCCAAAGGCCGCTTCAAGAATCGAGCTTAGATCGATTGCTGAACTGCTGGAACCGGATAAAAGTGAACTGAGTGCCGAAGAGACGGAGCTCATAGCAGGTACCTTTTTCTCGGGCTTGGACCGGCTTCGTTCAAAGCCGGCGTTTGACGTTCAAGCCGCAAGATTATATCGGCACATCGCGCTGAAGAATCCAGCCGGAGAACAAACAAAAAAGAGCAGCAGCGCCGGTGAAGGCGCTGCTGCTCTGGGCTGGTGGTGGATGAATTACTGGAGCAGTTTGAGGACGGCCTCTTGCGCCTGGTTGGACTGCGAAAGGGCGGCCATGCCGGTCTGCTGCAGAACGGTGTACTGCGTCATCTGCGTGACAGTCGCACCGATGTCGGCGTTTTGCACGTTGTTCTGTGCGGCGGTCAGGTTGGTAACTTCGGTGTTTTCAACGTTGGTGTCCGCGTTCAAACGGTTCACGGCGGCGCCAATCGCACCGCGGTTGGCAGCAACTGTGCTGATCGCGGCGCTGATCTCGGTCAGCGCGGTCTGGGCGTTTGCGACAGACGTGAGATCCGTACCGGCGGTGAGGCCCAATCCGGTGGTCGTCAGTGCGGCAATCGCCGTGCTGATGGTTGCGCTGCCCGCCGACGTGCCATCACTGGTGTAGACGCTGGCCGTGGTGTTGAAGATCGCTGTGCCGTTGTAGTTCGTCGTCGATCCGATGCTGCCGATTTCCGTCAGGATCGATTGGAATTCCGTATCCAGCGCGGTCGCCTGGCTGGTGGACAGGCCGCCGGTGGAAGCTTCGGTCGCCAGGGTGACTGCGCGATCGAGAAGAGTTGTGACTTGCGAGAGGGCGCCATCCGCGGTCTGCAGGAGACCGACGCCATCCGAAGCGTTCTGGCTGGACTGTGTGAGGGCCGAGATGTTTGCTTGGAGGCCGTTCGCGATCGACAGGCCGGCCGCGTCGTCTGCGCCGGAGTTGATCTTCAAGCCTGTTGAGAGTTCAGTCAGTGTCTTCTGCAAGTTCGTCTGCGTCGAAGAAAGTGCATTCTCTGCCGTCAGAGAAGAGATGCTATTGAGGATGCTCAGCATTTGTTTATCGCTCCTTATATCGATTTCCGCCTGCACCGAACCGTTTCCTTCTTAGGTCCAGAATCGCTACTTGGAGCAGGTGGGTTATTTGTTACGTGGACTCTATCGGTCACTGGTTTTCGAGATTCTAGGTGCCTTTCAAAATCTCGTGCTCGTGTATCTACAACTTTTGTGAGAGAAGACTGTCTTTCTTCGCACGTGAAGAAACAGCAGAAATCCGGATAACTCCTCTAAATGAATCGAAGCAACAATAGGATGCAGACACGATGGACATTCCTTTTACCTCTTGTGCTTGGAGTGACTTTTATCCTTGTACATAGCTGCATCGGCCTCGGCGATCAGGTCTTCGAGAGTTCTCCCGTTATTCCACTCGGCCAGGCCGATTGCTGCTTCGACGTGAACCACAAGGCCATGGCTACCCGAACGCTCGATGAGCGTGTATTTACCGAAAACCCATTCGCGGATGCGATCGATGTGCGCCTTGGCGCCCGCCGTATCGCAGGCCAGCACGATCACAAATTCGTCTCCGCCCCAGCGGCCAATAAGGTCGCCGGCACGCGTGTTGTTCTGCAACTCGATCGCAAATTGCTTCAGAAGATCATCGCCTGCCAGATGACCGTGGGTGTCGTTGACCTGCTTGAAGCCGTTCAGATCAAGCATCACGATGCAGAATTTCTGCTTGCTCTCAATGCTCCAGCGAATCCGCTCTTCCACACTGCGCCGATTGGCTACGTGGGTGAGCTGATCGCGCAGACTCAACTGCTCCGCAGACTTGAGCTTGGTTTCATAGATCGAGACTTCCGCGCGCAATTGCGCAACTAACTCGCGGCTATCGCGATTCATCTGGTCTACGCTGTTCTTCAATTCGGAGACACGCTGCACCAGCGAAGACCGGATCTGCGTAAGATCGTCGAGATTGGCAATTTGTGCGATTCGCCCCGTCACTGCCTTGAACTGATCGGAATATCCCTGGTCCCTGTTGCCGACCGATTCGGCCGTCTTGGCGAGAGCGACCAGGACTTCACGAACTTCATCTGCCTTCGACTTCAGGTGATCGGAGATGCGCGCGCCCCATTCCTGCAGATGCACCTCAACCTGGTTTTCAACCTGCTTGATGGATTCGGGAGTGGGGTTGACCGAAACGCGCCGTTCCAGACCCTGCAAATTGGTCTCGAGATCCGAGCCCAGGGCAGGAGAGATCTGCGTGGCAGTCCGTCCCATCGCGGCTAGCAGGGCGCGATAGCAATCGAAGGTCGCTGGAAAAATGTCAGCAATTCCGCGCTCTGCAACCAGAACGTCGGAGCCCTCCATATCGAGATATTTCTTCAGGGAAATCATTCTCAGAGGTCGTCCTTTCTCGCCGGAAGAATGAATGCATGAATTCGAATCAGTTCTGCTTCGCGTGCAAGCCCTCGTCGCAAAGCAAATACAGACTGCCAGAGATTCTGACGATTGCTTTGAACGCAGGGACAGTGGGCTTCCTATCGGTATTTCGCTCAACAATTTCCAGCCAGAAGGGGGTTTACCCGCTTTCCGCTGGTAACGAACGCAAAATCAGGGCCCTCCCTGGAACCAGAAGGGCTCGCGCCCTAGGTGCCAAAGTGTGTCCAAATTACCACAGTGTCGCGGCAATCGCGGATTTAAAGATATTATAATGAATGATTTACGAGAGATATTCTTCCGGCCGCCGGCTGGGAGCTACCTAGGCGCTCGGTTCCGGTGAAATCGAGACGGCCACATACGGCCGCATCATGTCGTTGTCCTCGTGCTCCAGCATGTGGCAGTGAAAGACGTAACGACCGGCAAACCCTTCGAACGGAATGAGGAGGCTGAGCACCTCTCCGGGATGAACAACCGCAGTGTCTTTCCACCCGGCCTCGTTCGGTTGCGGCAGGCGTGGCGCGCCGACCAGCTCCAGTGTCCCGCTGCGCAACGAAGCGGCATTGAATCCCTGGCGTCGCAAAATCTGGAACTGCACCAAATGCAAATGCATGGGATGCGCATCATCGGTGGTATTGATAAATCGCCAGATCTCCATCGAGTTCAGCCTTACGGTTTCGGTGACCGGGTCGTCGTAGCCCTTGGCATTGATCCGCACTCCCAGCGACCGACCCTGGCCGTCAATCTTCTCGGTGAGCACGAAGTCTCGCGTAAGAGCCGCGTCCGTTTCCTTGAGTTTTGTGAACGGAGGCGCGGCCGGGCTGCCCGTGGTTTGATGTGAAGATTTGGGAAGTGTGACCCGGAACTGCATCAACTCATAAAGAGGTACCCGGTTGGGATAGAGCATGCCCCATCCCGGATAGGGAGCCGCCGCATCATTGGACAGGGTCACAGTCTTGCCCTCCAGCCCCGAGAAATCGACGATTAAGTCGGCACGTTCCGCAGGTCCCAAAAGCAGCTTCTTCAATTCGACCGGGCTCGGAAGAAAGCCGCCATCGGTTCCGATTTGATGGAATGAGACCAAAGACGGTACATCCGTCGGTCTCGCCGCGAGATTCAAATAGAGATTGAAGAATCGCGAGTTCGCGCCGTTGAGCACGCGAAAACGATACCTGCGCGGCTCAACTTCTAAATACGGATAGATCGCGCCATTCACCACCGGCAGGTTGCCGAAGAACTCCGGACCCCACACCCCTGGAGCCAGTTTGACGCCGTCCTCATGCGTCGGAGAATAGACCAGCTGTCCATTGTCATCGAGATTCCGATCCTGCAACAGAAGCGGAATTTCGAAATCGCCGGACGGCAGATCCATCTTGCGTTCGTCTTCGTCCCGAAGTAGAAAAAAACCCGACAACCCTGCATACACGTTCAACCGCGTAATGCCGAGCGCGTGATCGTGATACCAGAGCGTCGCGGCTTGCTGACGATTGGGATAGGAATAACCAGCCGAGTTCCCGGGCGTAAACCACTTTTCGGGTAAACCGTCGCTTTCTGACGCTGTCTGTGCGCCGTGCAAGTGGGGCACCGTTCGAACCGCAGGCGCCGGCGGCATTGCTCCATGAATGTGCGGGTCGATTTCAAAAATATGTCGCGCCGGCAGTTGATTCTCCCATCGCATCTCGATCGGCTCGCCGCGCCGCGCTTCAACCGTGGGGCCTGGATACTGTCCTTCGTATCCCCACAACCGCGTTGGCGGCAATTGCGAATGCAGCTGTCGCGTGAATTCGAGCATGCGCATGCGATAGTGGGTGACATTCTGTTGCTTGTTTTCTGGAGACAATCGCCTCAGGATCGGCAGCGAATCAATGTATCGATCGAGGGTGGCGGGCGTGCGGTAGACCGGTCCCGCGTGGGCGCTCGCCATATCAGCGCCGCTGGTTCGCGTGGCGAGCGCCAAAGAGGGAAAAGATGCGATGCAGAGTTTGAGAAAATCGCGCCTTTTGTTGTTGAAGCCCATTCAGCCTCGGGAAATGCTTCTATGCGGCTTCCGGCGTCGGCGACTCAGTCCTGCCGAAAGATAGTTCATCAAGACGCCAACGCTGAACAGGTTGAACGCGGAAGGAGAAGAATCACTGCGCCCGACGTCTCTGCAAACGGCACTTAGTCCTCTTCCGTCTGGGTGATCAGATAGCGCTCGTATCCAATCTCCTTGATCTGGTGGACCTGCGCCTCGAGCCAGTCGACGTGTCCCTCTTCATCCCGCAGCAGCTTCACAAACAGGTCGCGGGAGCCATTGTCGGCGTTCTCCACGCACACCTTGATCGATTCGTTGTACGACGCCACCGCGCCATGCTCGAGGCCCAGGTCAGACTCAATCATCTCCTTCACCGACTTGCCGATGGTCAGAGACATTGGGTCCATCTTCGGGATGCCATCGAGAAACAAGATGCGTTCCATGAGCAATTCGGCGTGCTTCATCTCGTCGATCGATTGCTTCTTGATGTACTTGGAATACTTCTTGTAGCCCCAGTTCTCCGACATTTCAGCATGCAGGAAATACTGGTTGATCGCCGTTAATTCATCGCGGAGAGCCTGATTCAGCTGCTCAAGAACTTTCGCATTTCCCTTCATGGAGCCCATCCTTCACGAGATTCCTCGAAATCTATCTCAATTGGTGCTCCATAGGCTAACACCAGGGTGGTCAAAACCATTCGCCTATTCCGACTTTGCATCGCACGACTTTCATGCGCATAATCGACAGCTTAGAAAGGCCGGATTGTTCCGGCGCGGAGTTCACCGGCTTGCGCGGCACAATCCATATAATCAGGCGAGGACGAAAGCCCTGAAAACTGCGCCGCAAAAACGTGTCGATGACCCACCCGGCACTCACCACGCTCTACTGAGCATGGCCGAGCGCATGTTGGCGGCATACTTGCGCGAAAAGGGTCTGAAGAAGAGCGCCAAGCGCGACTGCGTTCTGGAAGTCTTCCTCGATACACGGGATCACCTGAGCACCGAGGATCTCCATCATCTCGTCAAGAAAAAGGACCCGACCATCGGGTATACCACCGTCTATCGGACGCTCAAGCTGCTTGCCCAGTGCGGCCTGGCCTTCGAGGTCGATTTTCAGGATGGGGTAGTGCGGTATGAACATAGCCTGAACCGCCGCACCCATCACCATATGGTGTGCACAGCCTGCGGCGATTCCGCGGAGTTCTTCGCGTCTGAACTGGAAAAAGTGCAGCGCCGGGTAGGGAAGCAATTTCACTTCGAGCCAGTGCGCCACACTTTCCAGATTCTCGGAACCTGCGAAGCCTGTCTGAAAAAGAGCCGGTCTGCAGTCTAGAACGTGAACTTGGCCGCTATTTGTATCTGTCGCGGCGCGTCCGCGTTCACAATCCGGCCGAAGGTGGTACTGTCCGGATTCCCATTGACCGCTCCGGGGCCGAAAAACTGCGCGTGATTGAAGACATTGAACGATTCGGCGCGCAGCAGCAGGGCGCGCGACTCGCCCAGCGCAACCTTCTTCTCGAGGGCCATGTCGAAGGTATCCATCCCCGGTCCGTAGAAAAAACGTCGCGGTGCGTTTCCAATCTGGCCCAATGCGGGCATCGCGAAACGCGCAGCATCGAAGGCCGGACGGCCATTGCGGGGATTCCGGTTGAGTTGCAGATTGCCGCCAACAAAATTTGGCGTGTCGACTCCATTGTTATTGATGCCGTTGGGCATGGAACCAATCAGGGACGTGTCGTCGTTGTCGAAGAGCGTGACCGGCATGCCCGTGGTCAGTCGCGTGATTCCCGAGAGCGTCCATCCCCCGGAGAGAGCCCGTGGTCCGGGTAACACCCGCTCAAGTGGGAGCGGCGCCACATAGCTGAACTCAAAGTTGTGCCGCACATCAAACGCCGAGATCGCCTTATTGATTGCAGGCTCGATCGGATTCACTTCTTCCGACAGGCTCGACGAATTGTCGAGCGATTTGGAATAGGTATACGCGCCCAGAATCTCGCCCAAGCGGCTGTGATGCTTTAGCGTAATCTCTATCGCGTTGTAATTGCTCCAGCCGATCGTCTTCTGATAGGTGATCCCGTCGAACTCCGGCCCGAACGGGCCACGCGCCTCGACCGTGCTTCCGTCCTTTTGTGTAAACAAGCCGCCTTCATTGAAGGGGCCGCACGTGTTGGAGCCGGGTGCCACCTGACTCGGGTCGCTCACGCTCAGGCAGCGCGCGGCATTTCCTGGCGATGCAGGCGTGAGAACAAGCAGTTTGTGGGCACGCGCCCCGACATAGCCGAGAGTCAAGGTGGTCTCCTGCCCGAGTGCCCGTTCCAGTGAAACGTTGTAGCTTTCGGTATACGGAGACGCGTTGCGAGAGTAAAACGCAGGATCACCCGTAATCGGCAAGTATTTCGACCAGTCCACAGTCGTATTCGGATGCTGCCGTGTCGCGCCAAACTCCGGAATCGGGGAAGGGAACGGCTGCCCGTTGGTGGCGCCCGTGCTCGCGGAAACAAATGGCTCGTCAAACAAAGGATGTCCCACCGTGCTGTCGTAGTCGTATCCATACGGCGGACACGCACTCATGATTCCTGCCGACAGCCCTTCGAATGCGGTGTAAAAGACGCCAAAACCCGCGCGAAGATTGGTCTTTCCCGGTCCGCCCATCAACCGCTGCATCCACTCGTTTTTCCAATCCGGTGCATAGGCGATACCGAAGCGAGGAGAAAAGTCGCTCCACTTCGTCGGCGAAAGGGTGCTCGGCACGCCGCGATCTCCGGGGAAGACCATGCCACGCGGTGCGCCCGGGTAGACTTCCGATTGCTGGTCAAGAACAAACGTTTGCAGCTGGTTGTATCTCTCCCCCCAGGGTGGAAGCATGTCCCAGCGCAAGCCATAGTTCAGCGTAAGGTTGGTGCGTGCCTGCCAGGCGTCCTGCGCAAACAGGCCCGCGTACTTGTTGCGAATGTAGAAACCGCTGGCATCGCCCTGTTCATACGTGCTGGCGACGCCGATCAGGTAGTCCGCGAAATCAAGACCCGTTTCGGTTCCCTGAAACACGAACGACCCGTTGTTGATCGAATTAGAGTTGATATTGACTTGATCGACGTGCCCGTTCGTGCCGATCTTGAGCGTGTGATTCCCAATCACCTTCGACAGGGCCTCTGTCCCTTGGTAGGTATTGTTCACCTGGTGCTCGCCGGTCACGTCGACGCCAATCGTGAAGTCATTGAAAGCGACGTTTTCGATTCCCTCAACGGTAGGGTTCAGGGGAACAATGCCCAGTGTCCCTGCGCCCTCCACGAACCCCTGCGAAGCGAGAGACGGCCCCACGCCTCCCACGGGCTGCCCGATCTTGTTGGCATTTCTCAGGTAACTGAAGTGCAGTTCATTCACGAGCGATGCGCCTACGGTCCTCGTCCAGCCAAGATTGGCGAGTTGCGCGCGTCCACGTGAGATTGCGTTGAACCCCGGAACATTTGCGCCGCCTTGTGATGTCGGATAAGGATTGTTCAGCTCGTAACCATCGCGGAAGTAGTAGCCGGAAAAATCGCTCGCCTTCGTCTTCCAATCCAGCCGCAGCGCCGCTTTGTCATCCGTGACCGTCTGATTCTCGCTCGAGGTCGAGAAAACATTGGTCCCGGTATTCGGTGCCGGGATGTACGCAAGCAACACCCTTGCCGGCGCCGACCAGGCAGCATCAGGAATCACGCCGCCTGGAAAGACGCATGTGGCATTGGACCCTGTGCATGTCGTCGAATAGTAGGGCTCGCCCGTGTTGATCGTGCGTCCGAGCCGCTGGCTCAAAAGGGCAGCCAGAGCGTCGCCGCTTACCTTGCCGGTCAGGTGCGCTGCCTGGTCTTCAAGATCCCCCGTGCGATTGGCAACGGAAGGCACAGCGATCTGTCCCGTCTCGACGCCCTGGGTCATTCTCGTTCCCTGATAATCTCCGAAGTAAAAGATCCGGTCGCGGAGAATGTGTCCGCCCAGGGTTCCTCCAAACTGATTGCGGTCATATGCGGCGCGCTCGTCGGCAAGATAATTCGTCGCGTCGAAGTTTGTGTTTCGAAAGAATTCAAAGGCGCTGCCATGCAGATCGTTGGATCCGGTTTTGGTCGTGACAAGCACCTGCCCCCCACTGAAGTTCCCGTACTCTGCGTCGAAGTTGCTCGTGAGCACACTGAATTCCGCGATCGAGTCCAAATTCGGCACCACGCTCGCGATGTGATTGAAGTCCTCCTCGACAGAACTCCCGTTGACCGCGTATCCGTTTGCCGTTTCTCTTTGCCCGCTGACCGAAACATCCCCGGGGTTCAGATCGCCGGAGGGTGGAGTCGTCGTGCAACCTGACATCACAATGGCATTCGATTGCTTTGAACTCTGGGGAATCACACCCGCCTGCAGTCCCAGCAGGTCAGTGAAACTCCTTCCGTTCAGCGGGACGGCCACCAGCTTCTCTTGCCCCATCCCCTCGCCCACTTGGGTCGAGGATAGGTCCATCTGGATTCCGCCGGCATTCACTTCAACGCTTTCCTGGTGCGCTTCTACATGCAAAACCACATCCAGGCGGAGCGGTGTCGTCGGGGCCAGGCTGATGCCATCCTGCTCATACGACCCAAAGCCGGTAGCCGCAATCTCGATCCGGTATCTGCCTGAAGGCAGCATGAATTCGAATGCGCCCCGGTCATCCGTTTGCGTCGCCTCCTTGGCACCATCGCCGACATTCTGAATGGTCACTGCGGCGCCTGCCACGACCGCGCCGCTCGAATCGAAAACAGTGCCTGCAAGTTGTTGCGAGTCGCCGGCGAGAACACTCAAAGATCCGAAGATCAGAAACATCAAGGTTGCCAAAATACGAAAGAGGCAGGAGGGAAATCGGGAAGGTTTCATCATGAGGCAGCTCGCGTCGTTCTCGTATGAAAGTGAAAATCATTTTCAACATATGCCTTGGCCAGGCAGGCGGCAGTGACAGAAATCACAACACCGATCAGTTCGGTCCGAGTTTCTGCGAAGCCGCTGGAACGACCCGAACGCGGCCACAAACCAGCACCAGTCTGGTGGGGGACAATGCTGGGAAAACTCGCTGGAGGAGGAGTCAGTTGCAGGTCAATGCGACGGTTGCCAGGACGCGGGGGAAGACGTGTGGGAGGACGCCGGGATAAACGGAACTGACGTGAAAGGAGGGATACGCGTATTGCGAGCGAAGCGCGGGGAGGATTGAAACAGGACTGTGGTGGCCAGGGACGGGATTGAACCGCCGACGCCGGCCTTTTCAGGGCCGCGCTCTACCACTGAGCTACCTGGCCTCAGTGAAGACTTGCGTTGCATTTCCTGCGCGGGATTCCGGCGAGCGCCGAAGTAAGGCGGGGTTCCACGAACAGTGCGCTGCAACAACCAAGTCAGTATATCAACTCCTCGCCATGCGGCGAAACCACGGCTCCTGCTTCGTTTTGACCCGGAAAATGGCCTGGCGTAGGCATTCCGCGCTCTTTGGCGCCCAGCGTATTCCTGCACTACCATGGGAAAACGAATATGAAGCAAGCGAAGTTTTGCCTCTCTGCTCTGGTCTTGGTTTCTCTCTGTGCTGCGGTCGCAGGCAGCCAGTCCCCCAGCGAAATACGCGCAACCCGTCCCTACGAGGCCGCAGTCAAGGCCGGACCTCTCGCGCTGCACGCCTTCCTCGAGCAGTTTCCCAAGGGCGCCGACCTCCATATCCATCTTGGTGGGGCCATCTATGCCGAAACCTTCATCCGCGATGCGGCCGAGGACGGCCTCTGCGTCGATCCCAAGGAATTGAGTTTTGCCGCCCCTCCCTGCGCGTCGCCGCTGGTTCCCGCCTCCGATCTCAATGGAGTCCTCACGCCCGCTCAGCAGTCGTTGTACGACCGCCTGGTCGATTCGTTTTCGATGCGCAGCTATTTCCCCACACCGGGATTCAGCGGCCACGATCAGTTCTTCGCTACCTTCGACAAGTTCGGCGGCATCAGCAACAAGCACCACGGCGAATGGGTCGACGAAGTGGCCAGCCGTGCTGCCGCGCAAAACCAGCAGTACCTCGAGCTGATGGAGACCCCGCCTTTTCGCCATACTGCGACCATTGCGCACCAGAACCCGCTCAACGCGGATTTTGCGGCGTATCGCCAGACGCTTCTTTCCCTGAATTTGAAAGACGAAGTTGCCGCCGGGCGCGAAGAGATGCGCACCGCCGAAGTGCAGCGCCGCGAGATTGAACGCTGTGGCACACCCAAGGCCACGCCTGCCTGCAACGTAACCGTGCGTTTCATCTACCAGGTGCTGCGGGGCTTTGCGCCCGAACAGGTCTTCGCACAAACGCTTCTCGGATTCGAAACCGTGCAGGCCGCTATGGATGCGCACGATAACACCTTCGTCGGCATCAATTTCGTGATGCCCGAAGATGGCTTCATCTCCATGCGCGATTACACGCTGCAGATGAAGATGCTGGATTATCTGCACTCCGTTTATCCCACGGTCCATATCAGCCTGCACGCCGGCGAACTGGCTCCCGGACTTGTGCCGCCCGAAGGCCTGCGTTTCCACATTCGCCAAGCAGTGGATCTGGGGCACGCCGAGCGCATCGGCCACGGCGTCGACGTGATGTACGAAGACAACGCGCATGCGCTTCTCAAGGAGCTGGCAAGCAAACATGTCATGGTTGAGATCAATCTAAGCTCCAACGAAGGAATCCTCGGGATCAAAGGCGCGGACCACCCCTTCCCGCTCTACCGCGCCGCGCATGTCCCCGTTGCCCTCTCCACCGATGACGAGGGAGTGAGCCGCATCGAGATCACCCACGAATACACGCGTGCCGCTCTCGACTACCACCTCACCTATCTGGATCTGAAGCAGCTCGCGCGCACCGGCATGGAGCACAATTTCCTTCCCGGACCGAGCCTGTGGGCTGCACCCGATGCCTTCACATCTCTTGCCGCTGCGTGCCGCGGCCAGGTCCCTGGCTCCGACCATCCCTCTGCGGCCTGCAAGACGTTTCTCGAGGGAAGCCAGAAGGCGACCGCGCAGTGGGAACAGGAGCGGCGATTCCGCGCGTTCGAAGCCCAATTCTGAAGGCTGAACCGCGCGAGGCCTGGTGTGCTCCTCGCGCGGTTTTCTTGAAAGCCCGCTCTGCCTCTCGGCTCAACCATGCCGGACTCAGTGAGCGGCGGCGCGACCGCGGCTGATCTGCACCATCGCCTGGGCGATCTCCCACGCCAGTTGAAGGGCAACGATCGTCGTCACCACCAGCAACCCCAGATGAACGCTCTTGTTGATGGACTCGAGTGCGCTGCCATAGTGCGCCCGATCGACTGCCGGGTTCTTGAGCAGCACATACACCTTGTCGCGCACATCCAGCATCAGCACCAGCGGGGCCAGCCCGAACACCTTGACCGCAATGTGTTCGAGCTTGGAACGATGTCGCCATGTGCCGCGCGCCAGATCGACGCTGTGCCACGCAATCTGCAGAACACTGAGCGCGACAATCCACCAGAAGAAAGTCCACCACGCTTGCGCAAGCTGGAACGGTCCGGCATCAAGGAAGACGACTCCCGGACCCATCACCAGGAACGGATGCTGCGGAATGAGCAGCAGCCAGACCAGGAAAAGGAATTCGAAAGTTACCTCAGCCACGGCCGTTGCGAAGCTGCGCGGTTTTTTGCCCTGCGGGGTGTCCTTCTCGAGCGGCGGCAACGAACTCGGCGACCACTTGCCCGTGAGACCCGCAATCGGCGAGCATTTTTCAGGAAACCGCGCTGCCGCAAACTCAACCGCCGCAAAGATCAACGTGACCCACGCGGCCACCGTGATCAGTACTCCCGGCGCCCTTAGAACGGCTTCCATTGCCGACTCCCCCGTGGGAGAGGTCAGCGGAATCACCACGGCATTCACCACCGTATAGATGATGATGGCCCAGAAGGCCGACACGCGCAGGACGTAGAGGTAAACGGGATAGAGCGCCGGTCCGATCAGGTACTGTTGCGGCTGGTAGCGAGACGCGACCAGGATCGGAGGTCCCATGGCACGCAGCCAGTCTTCCATTTCCCCCTGCGCCAGCGGACGGCCAAGTTCCGCTTCCTTGTCCTCAAGCTGAGCCTCCAGGTTGGCGCGCAGTTCCGCCAGGATGTCGTCCTGCTTTTTCCCCGGCAGATGCTTCTTCACGGCTTGCAGATAACGTTCGAGTAGGTCCATGACTTGTGTCCTCTTGCTGGTTCAGAATTCGTTCCTGCTTTGCAGAATTCGGGTTTTACAGAATCCGATTGATCGAGGCGTTGATGGCCTGCCACTCTTCCAGCAACTGGCCAAGAATCTGCTGTCCTTCGCCCGAGAGCCGATAGAACCGCTTGTTGCGCTTTTCTTCCTCGCGCCACTCGCTCACCAGCAGCCCCTGTGTCTCCAGCCGGCGGAGCAGCGGGTAAAGCGTGCTCTCATCAATCTCCAGGCCTCGTTCGACAAGCTCTTTCCGCAGGGTGTAGCCATAGTGCTCTCGTCGCAACTGCGCCAGAACCGCCAGGGTCAGACAGCCGCGCCGCAGTTCGAGCTTCAGATTTTCAAAGATGTTCTCGTTCGGACTCATGCTGTGCCTCGTACACTGTACTTCACATACTGTATGACAAATAGTGTATGGTGTCAAGAATTATTTTGACTCAAGGGCCAATCGATCTAACTCATTTATTTTCTGACTGATTTGGCGAAAGTCGACGAAAGTTCAAGTCGGGCAAACGTAGGTCCTGCCCACCAACTAGGCCGCGCTCTTCACCGGCCGGCCGTCATGAAGCGACAGGAATCGTCTTCACCGGCGCGCCTTGCCCGCCTCGCTTCGCAATCAGCTTCCGCCCCAACTGGATTCCCGGCTGCTCGAGGAAGCGCCAAGACAGCATGAACGATGCGGCCAGCAGGATGGGACCGTAGAGTCCCCAATTCGCGCGCAGAAAAAGACCCTGCCAGAGGTAAATGCTGTACGACATGATGCCCAACGCCTTCAGGTGATCCCACTCAAGCACGCGCCCCGGCAGAGCTAGCGGGTTCAACGATGTGCTGCCGATCATCAGTGCCAGCACAATCGATTCGTTCAGCGTCATTCTGCCGTTCGCCGCATACCGGTAAACGTCCCATGCGAACGGCGCCAGGCACAGCAGAAAAACGACACGACCATAGCGTTCAAACCACGCCCGCACCGGCTCTTTCTGAAGGACCAGGGCCAGCAGGCATCCGACGAGGAGCCCATCGGCCCGAAACTCGGTGTGCTGAAACGCAAACATGTTGTGCGCGTTCCCAAAGAAGAAGAACCGGTAGATCGCGATGCCCAGCGCAGCGGCTGCCGCGGCGAATCCGGCCCTCTTCCGGCCAATCAAGGCAAGAATCGGCGGCCATGCCAGATAGAACTGTTCTTCCAGCGACAGCGACCAGAAGTGCTCGGTGCAGGTGTTCGAGAGCGTCTCTTTGACGTAATTGCGGTAGAAAAACAGGCAGGCCCACACATCATGGCCGATCGCTTTCATCTGCGTGAACGCGGTCAGAAGTCCGAGCACGAGAAGGTAAGCCCATGCCGCCGGCATCAGACGAAAAAAACGGCGCACATAAAAGCGCCCCAGATGAATCTTGTCTTCCTGCAGAAGATTGGCAGTGATCAGATAGCCGCTCAACACAAAAAAGATCTGCACGCCATGCTGGCCCGTGTTCAGGACCGTGCCGCCCCAGTTGTGCCGGAAAAAGTATCCAGCCTCAAAATGGCTTACCATGACCAGCAGTACGGCGATTCCTCGCCAACCATCGAGGGTAGGAATGCGCCGGTCTGCGGAAATGCTGCGCCGAATCTCCATGGTTGGCTGCTCTGCGAGTCATTGTTACATGGGCCTCGGCGCCCCATCGCTCCCACTTTCCGGCCGTTCGTTACCAGAGTCTGCTCCGGCCCTGCGTGCCGTATCTGGCATCGCCCAGGCTCACTTCGCAAACGAAAATTCGAGCCCATGGACCGCGCAAATCCATCTTCCTCCCAAACCAACTCCGGCATACACTGGCCACCATGGACAACGAGCGCATTCGGGTAATTTGTCTCGCCCTTCCCCATGTCACCGAGACCGTCAATTGGGGACACCACCTCGTCTACTGGGTCGGCGATCGCGACAGCGGCGGCAAGATGTTCGCCATGACCGACCTCGACGGCACCGGAACCGGCGTCCTGTGGTTCCATTGCGGCGCAGAGCGTTTTCATGAGTTGCTGGAGACAGACGGGATCATCCCTTCTCCCTATCTCGCCAAAGCCGGATGGGTCACGGTGGAGCGTTGGAATGTCCTGCGGCCCCGCGCAATCGAAGACGAGCTCCGTCGCGCCCACACGCTCATCTACGAGAAACTTCCCAACCGCACGAAAACCCTGCTGGCGTTGCCCGAGAATGAACGGCTCGATCGGATGCTCGCACGCAAGAAAATCCTGCGCCCGCGGAAAAAATCCGCAAAACCCGCCAAGAAGGGAACCCCGGGCAGCAAGGCATCCCGCCAAGCCGGCAAGACTCGAAAAAAGTGACGTCGGGAACTCAGTTCATTTCCGCTGCGTATCTACAAATGTGTCTCAGCGTAGGGAACCCGGCGAAGTGAGGCGCTGAATCTATGGCGAAATTTCTGTTGTTTTGCATCCTCTTTGTCCTCTGCTGGCCTGTGGCCTTGATGGCCCTGCTGCTTTATCCCCTGGTCTGGTTGTTGCTGCTGCCGTTTCGGATCGTCGGCATCGCCGTCGGCGGCGTGCTCGAGTTGGTGAGCGCCATCATTTTCCTGCCCGCGCGCATGCTGCGTGCCATTTGAGAAGAGCTCGCGGCTTCCGAATCGGACCGCGAAGGCGCCCGCATTCAGGCTGACTCGACAGCGCTTCCGGCAATGCTTTAGCTTGGCCTTATGGCCGGAGTTTCCCTCCAACTGGACGGCAAGGTTGCCCTCATTACCGGAGGTTCGCGCGGCATCGGCGCCGAAACGGTCCGCCTGTTCTGCGAGGCGGGCGCCCGCGTCGTCTTTACCTACCGTCAGGCCAAAGGGCAAGCTCTCGCCCTTATGGCGGAATGCGGCGGCCCCACCCGCTGCGTTGCGCTTGAGCAGGAGCTGAGCACGCCCAAAGAAGGCTGGGGCGCGGTCGGCGCCGCGGTCAAAGCCTTTGGCCGGCTCGATATTCTTGTCGCCAACCACGGCATCTGGCCTTCTGAAGATGTGCCCATCGAATTGATGACCGAGGACCAGTGGCGCCGCACCGTGGGCGTCAATCTGGATTCCATCCTCGGCCTCATTCAGGCGTCCGTTACCCAAATGGAATTTCAAGGTCCGCCGCCCATCGGCGTCGATGGCATCAAGGGGCACATCATTCTCATCAGCTCCACCGCCGGCCAGCGCGGCGAGGCCCTGCACGCCGACTACGCCGTGACCAAAGGCGCGTTGATTAGTCTTACAAAGAGCCTCTCCAGCGAGTTGGCTCCCCGAGGGTTTCGTGTCAATTGTGTCGCGCCGGGTTGGGTCGCGACCGAGATGTCGGCGTCTACACTGAATGATCCCGAAGCTGGAGTGAAAATCACTTCTGCAATTCCGGTGGGGCGCGTCGCAAGCGCCCGGGAAATCGCAGGTCCGGTTCTTTTCTTATGCACACCGCTGGCGGGATTTATCAGCGGCGAAATCTTGAACGTGAATGGCGGCGCAGTTTTAGTCGGATAGGACATGGCATGAATCGGAAACGTTCTCAGTGGATGCGGAGATTCCTGTGGGCCGCTCTCAGCTTGCTCCTCCTCGCCGCGCCGCGGTCCGTGCGCGCCCAGTCTTCCGACGATGCGGCCGCCAAAAATGCGCAGAAAGCGCGGGAAGTTCTCAACGCCATGGTGCAGGCGCTGGGTGGCGATGCGTGGCTCAATATCAAGAACACCGTCGAACAAGGACATGTGGCGGCGTTCTTTCATGGCCAGCCCGATCTCGGCACAATCGACCTATGGCAGTTCCACGCCTGGCCCGACCGCGACCGCGTCGAAGTCACAAAGCACCGCGACGTGGTGGAGTTCTACATCGGACGCGAAGGGTGGGAGGTCACGTTTCGCGGCAAGAAGCCCATGCAGAAAGATCTGCTCGAGGACTATCTTCGTCGGCGCGACCACTCCATCGAAACCGCGATCAAGGTTTGGCTCAAGGATCCGCAAACAATTCTTGTCTACGAAGGCCAGACCATGACCGAGCGGCATCTATCCGAGCAGGTCACTCTCATTTCGCCGCAAAATGAATCCATCACCATCCAGATGGATACGCAGACCCATCTGCCGCTGCGCCGCACTTTCCAGTGGCGCGATCCAATCTACAAGGATAAAAACACCGACGCCGAAGAGTACGACGACTACCACACCATCGAAGGATTCCCGACCGCGTTCAGCGTCACCCGCTTCAAAAACGACGAAATGGTGCGCCAGTATTACATCACGAAAGTCGATTACAACCGCCAGCTGCCCGACGATTTCTGGAATGTCGATGCCGCCGCGGGTCGGATCAAGAAGTAGGCGCTTTGGCGCCAAAGAGCTGTTTCCTTCCCGCATGCAAAAGTCGGTGTCGATTCGCCTCTTCTTCGCTCTTCGTCTCCCAAGGCACGCCGCCAAATCTCATCGAATCCGGATCCAAATCCCTCCCGGCTCCGAAGAATCACGAGCACTTGCTTGATCTAAAGCGGATCCGTGCGAATTCCGGCGACTCCCAAGGCGACTGTCAATCTGCATAACACGCAGGTGGTATGGCATGGCTATTTCGTTCCTTGCCTGCGGTTTTGTTCGCGAGTACAACATGAAAGTCACCCAAACACCGATCTCAAAGTACCTTGCACAACATTACCGATGCCACTCACCGATTTTGATCCAGTCAAGCGTTCCGACGTGTTCGTCCGATCGAGACGACGCGCCGCCGCACGGCCAACCGAGTGGGCGGGAAACAGTGCTGGTTTCGACGTAGGTTCTTCCGCACCACATCTCGCGCACGGGAATACCCCCATCGCGGAAGAAGATTTGCATCAGCAGATGCTGGCCTATGCGCAGCGGCATGACATGCAGACCGGCTTGCTGAACTACCAGGCATTCCAGGATTCCGTGGCTTGGCTGCTCAACGAGGGAGCTCCCAAACAAGAAATTGCTCTGGTGTGGATCGAAGTGCTCAACCTGAGGCGTGAGTTTTCCCTCTGGGGGAGCGCAGGAACCGATGCGCTGGTGCGCCACATTGCCGATGCTCTGCGCGCCGCAGCAGAGCCGGACGCGGTGCTGGGCCGCTTCAGCGGTCGCTGTTTCCTGGTTGCCATGCGCGGGGACAAGTACGACGGTCGTGCCAGAAAACGCATTCAGGCGCTCATCAACAGCATCACTCCCATGCGCTTCTGCGGCACAGAGATCAAGCCGGAGATCGCCGGCGGCGTTGCTTTCTTTCCCTCGGACGCCGCAACGGCCGAAGATCTGGTTCGCTTTTCAAGCCTTGCCGCCGGACGCGCAGCCCATATACGGAGCCAAACCGTGGTTCCGTTCAACGCCGGCATGAATAACCTCATCCTCCACGACCACCGGCTTGAAGTAGAGATGCGCAAGGGACTCGAGCAAGGCCAGTTCAGCGTCTCCTATCAACCCATGATCGACTTGGTGACGGGACGCGTCGCGGGTGCGGAAGCCCTGATGCGTTGGAACCATCCGGTATGGGGCAACGTCGTACCCAGCGACTTCATCCCGGTGGCCGAGCGCTCCGATCTGATTCATAAGGTTTTCGACTTCAGCCTGCGTGCTGCTCTTGCCGATACCGAGGCCTGGCGCGCCCAGGGCATCGCCCCGCCGATGATGACCGTCAATGTCTCCGCG
This sequence comes from uncultured Acidobacteriaceae bacterium, assembly GCA_963798035.1. Lineage (GTDB taxonomy): Bacteria > Acidobacteriota > Terriglobia > Terriglobales > Acidobacteriaceae > Telmatobacter. The sequence continues at coordinate 578,446 of CAWCRW010000006.1, forward strand.
GCCAATATGAGAACTGAGGGTTTCATCGATCACGTGCGTCGCGTTCTGGGCGAATTCACCATCGCCCCCACCGAACTCGAGATCGAAGTGACCGAGTCTCTCCTGTTCGAAGACGAAGAGTTGTTTGCCACGCGGGTGCGCCAGTTGAAAGCGATCGGCGTGCGCGTCGGCATCGACGACTTCGGCACCCGCTATACAGGTTTCAACGTCCTCAAACAGCTTCCCATCGACACCATGAAGATCGACAAGTGCTTCATCCGCGGCGTGCATCGATCGAGCGACATGCGCGCCCTCTGCGCGACCATCGTCGCCATGGCGCAGCAAATGAAGCTGCAGACGGTGGCCGAAGGCATTGAAGAGTCGGGCGAACTCGAAGTCGCCCATCAGATCGGCTGCAACGCGGGCCAGGGCTATCTCTTCCGGCGGCCCGTTCCGCGCGCGGAGTTCACCGACCTCCTGCAGAAGTGGCCCGAACACATCAAGGAATTCGCGCACGCGCCACTGTCTGCCTCGCGCATCATCGATCCCAGGCAAGTCGGCGCCTAGCTCCTCTCGCCCCAACCCGCTATAGACCGTTCGATATAATCCTGACGAGCGCAATGCAGTATGCCCGCACGCTGTCTGGAGCGAGAGAATGACGTTCGACATCCAGGAAATCCTGGAATTTTTGCCCCACCGCTACCCGTTTCTGCTCATCGACCGCATCATCGAATTTGAGCCGGCCAAACACCTGGTAGCGATCAAAAACGTGACCATCAACGAGCCGTTCTTCCAGGGCCATTTTCCGGGATATCCCATCATGCCGGGCGTGCTGGTGGTTGAAGCCATGGCACAGGCAGGCGGCGTCATCATGATGGCCGAAATGCCCGACCGCCACGAAAAGCTGGTGGTGTTTACCGGGATCGAAAAAGCCAAGTTCCGCCGCCCCGTAACGCCAGGCGATCAGTTGCGTATCGAGATCGACGTGCTGGCCTTCCGTTCGCGCGCCGGGCGCATCCATGGCCGGGCCCTCGTCGATGGCAAATTGGCCTGCGAAGCAACCTTGACTTGCCAGGTGGTTACGCGCCAGCGCGAGCAGCGGGCCCACGGCGATTCGCCGAAAGGTGCTCCGCCGGAGGAGGACAAGGCTCCAGTCGCGGTGGCCGCCGAGTGAGCACTCATCCGAGTGCAGTCATCGCGCCGGGAGCGGTGGTGCCTGCCTCCTGTACCATCGGACCCTTTTCGACTATCGGCGCCAACGTGGTCCTGGGAGAGGACTGCGTTCTCATTTCGCACGTGGTGCTCGAAGGCCACACGCGCGTCGGTGCGCGCAACACCTTCTTCCCCTTCGCTGCCATCGGCGTCGCACCGCAAGATCTGAAGTACCAGGGCGAGCCGACCGCAACGGAAATCGGCGACGACAACACGATTCGAGAAGGCGTCACCATCAGCCGCGGGACCGCAAAAGGCGGCGGCATCACGCGCGTCGGTTCCGGCAATCTCCTCATGGCCTATGTGCATATCGGGCACGACAGCATCGTGGGCAGCCATTGCATCCTGGCCAACGCTGCGACGCTTGCCGGCCACGTGATCATTGAGGACTACGCCAGCGTCGGCGCCTTCAGCCCTGTGCACCAGTACTGTACCGTGGGGCAGTACGCATTCATCGGCGGCGGAACCATCGTCACCCAGGACGTGCTCCCTTTCTCGCTCACCTCTTCGCGGCGCGAAAACAAGGCCTTCGGCATCAACAAGGTCGGGCTGGTTCGGCGCGGCTTTTCTCCCCAGCGGTTGCAGACACTCCAGAAGGCCTTCCGCCACCTGCTCGCCGCCAAGCTCAACACTTCGCAGGCCCTCGAAAAAATCAAGGCCATGGAAGGCGAAGATCCCGCCATCCTCGCCGCCTTCATCGAAAAAAGCCAGCGAGGCGTAATCAAGTAGCGCCCGCACGGAGACGGGTTCCAACCGGAGACTCCATTGAAACACTTGGACTCAAGCATCTCTTCTATGGCTGGTTTCGGCTTGTTTGTAGCGCATTTTCCAAACGAGCTTTTGATCACGAAGCTTTCTCCCGAAGGGAGAGCCGAAAATAGCCCACGGTGAAGCGTAGCGAAACCGTGGGAACACTGGGCGGCTCGGCCCCGCCCCGTAGGGTCGGTCTGGCGGGAGCCATTGTATGAGAAGCACCGAATCGATGTGTCGACTGGCTCTATGGGGCGTAGCTTCACTGCGTGAATCTTCCCAGGGTTCCGTCCGATTCCTCGGACCTTACCCTGAGCTATTCTCGGTATTCCCTCCGGGAGAGATGCATGGGACGAGGTGTGAATCGGAATCCGCGCATTCGCTGCGGCGGTGCGACCCATGAAACTGGGCCTCATTGCCGGCAACGGCCGCTTCCCGTTCCTGCTGCTCGACGCCGCGCGGGCGCAGGGTTTCGCCGTGACCGTGGCCGCCATTCGCGAAGAAACTGACCCGGAGATCGATCACCGCGCCGCCGCGGACGAAAAAATCACTGTCCACTGGCTATCGTTAGGCGAACTCTCGCGGCTCATTGAGACCTTCCACAAGGAAGGTGTCTCGATGGCGGTCATGGCCGGCCAGGTGAAGCACAAACAGATCTTCAGCAGCATCCGACCCGACTGGCGCCTGGCCAAGCTGCTCCTGAATCTGCGCTCGCGCAACACCGACATGCTTCTCGGCGCCGTGGCCAAGGTGCTCGCCGATGAGGGCATTGAGCTGATCAGCTCGACTGCATTCCTGGAACCACTGCTGGCCAAGAAGGGTGTCTTAACCGAGCGTTCCCCCGACGAAGAAGAGCGCAAGAATATCGACTATGGCTTGGGTGTCGCCAAGGCCGTGGCCGGCTTCGACATCGGCCAGACAGTCGTGGTCGCCGCGCAAGCCTGCGTGGCCATCGAGTCCATGGAAGGTACCGATGCGGCCATTGAGCGCGCCGGCAAGCTGATGCAGTCGGTCGATGAAGGAGTTCCCGCCCCTCCTTCCATCCTCGAGCGCCGTCTCACCGTTGTGAAGGTGGCCAAGCCGAACCAGGACATGCGCTTCGATGTGCCGGTGATCGGTATCCGCACAATTGAAACCATGGTTCAGGCCGGGGCGACTTGCCTCTCCGTGGAAGCCTCACGCACATTGCTCTTCGACCGGGAAGCGATGCTCGCACGCGCCAACCAGGCACACATTGCCATGGTGGCCATCGAGCGCTGATACTGTGTGCGGACCCGTTCTGGCCCGTTAACCCGAACTTAACAGAGTCAACCAGGGCCCCATCCCCGTCTAACCTCTGGAGGTTACCTGTGAAAAAGCTGATTCTTCCTGCCCTCGCTGCCGTTCTGGCGGTTGCGGCCTGTGCCGGCATTGCCCGCGCGGCCGATGATGCAATGCCTACTGTGGGGCAAGCTGCCCCAACCTTTACGCTGCCCTCTCAGGACGGCTCGCAGATTGCCCTCGATAGCTTTCACGGCAAGTGGGTGGTCCTCTACTTCTACCCCAAGGACATGACCACCGGCTGCACCATTGAAGCCCACAACTTCCAGCGCGACCTCCCCAAGTTCGAAGCGGAAAATGCCGTCATCGTCGGCGTGAGCGTCGACACGCCCGATAGCCACAAACAGTTCTGCACCAAGGAAGGCCTGACCTTCCGTCTCCTGGCAGATCCTGAGCACAAGGTTGTGGATGAGTACGGCTCTCTGGGCCACTTCGGCACGTGGACCATCGCCAATCGCAATACGTTCCTCATCGATCCGCACGGGAAAATCGTGAAAGTCTGGACCAAGGTGGATCCGTCGCATCACTCCGAAGAAGTGCTGGCGGCGATCACAGACCTCAAAAAGTAAACGCGCTGAATCCTCCCAATGCACCGCCCCTCGAGGGCTCGGAGACATCCATGCCGGAAAACCTGGCGCAAAAGTTTCGCGCGGATCTGGATGAAGTGCACCGTGCCCTCGTTGCGGTTCCCCTCGAGTTCGCCGATTTGCCCTGGCGCGAAGGCGGCTGGACGCGCAAGCAGATCGTAGGCCATCTCCTCGACTCGGCCGCCAACAATCGCCAACGTTTCGTGCGCGCCGCAATCGACGGGAAATATGTCGGGCCCCGGTATGCGCAAGATGCCTGGGTCGCCGCCCACGGCTACAGCCACCAGCCATGGGAAACGCTCCTCGGCTGGTGGGAAGCGGAGCACGAAATCCTGATGGCTGTCGTCGACAACATCCCCGCAGACAAACTCGATGCCCAATGCATCGTCGGCGACGACGCCCCCGTTTCGCTCCGGTTCCTCATCGAGGACTACGTGAGCCACCAGCGCTGGCACCTCAAGCAGCTGAGGACCGGCGTCCGCGCGCACTGATCCCTCCCGCCTATTTTTGGGCGCAAAAAAGTCCGCCGCAGCGGACTCTTTTGCTTGCCTTTTAGTTCTGTTGCCGGTTACTTCTTTTTGGCACTTTTCTTCTTTGCTGCTTTCTTTGCGGGTGCCTTTTTCACTGCCTTCTTCGCCGCTTTCTTTGCAGGTGCCTTCTTCTTGGCAACTGCCTTCTTGACGGCCTTCTTTGCGGTTTTCTTAACGGCCAACTTTTTACCTCGTTTATTTGGTTTGGTGGCGCTCTTTTTTACCGCCGCCTTCTTCTTGGCAACGGATTTTCCGCCCTTCGCGCCAGCGCTCTTCTTTACGGCGGACTTCTTCGGGGCCTTCTTGGCCACAGCTTTTTTCGCGGGAGCCTTGGCAGCCTTCTTCTTTGCCGGAGCCGCCTTCTTTACGGGCCGCGGAATCTCAGGCACTTCGGCGATGACGATGACGCTTTCTTCCACGCCAATCTCGTCGTCATCGGAGGAGGTAATGACGCTCGAGGTCTCTACTTCATCGTCCTCTTCAAAGTCGTCTTCGTGATCGGAGTCGAGGCCGAGCGGCTCCGCATCCGGGTTGCCGTCACTCATTGCGTACATCTTGTACACATCTTCCATCCGATTGCCTCCAGCGGCTCGCCGCTGCCCCAATTCGGGGTCTTCAATCTTCGTAGCGCGCGCATCTTTGCGCTACGTGCGGAAGCTATTGTAGCAATAGCTTCGCCTCAAAAGTTATCACATCAGGACGGTTAAGCGAACCCTCTCACGAATTTTTCGTCACGCCAATCCATCTTCAATTCGATGCCCGCGCGTGCTCGCCCGCCTTCCGCTTCGCCGCCGCCCCGCCCTTCGATTTCGATCGTCCCTGCGATCCGGTTTTTGACCTCGTCGCCTTGTGCCCGCCGGTTCGCGAACTCCGCCCCGCATGCGACGAAGCCGTCTTTGCCTTGGATGCGGGCGCGCTGTCGCGAACACTTGCGGACGCCGAAGAACCATGCCGGCGACTGGTGGATGCGCGCGCACGGACCACGCGGGCAGGTTCAGCAACATGCAGACGCCGTCCCGGCGCCACTTTAAACCCGGTGAGATTGTTCCAGCGCCGCAGCTGGCTCAGCGAAACCCCGAAGCGGTCCGCGATCGACACCAGCGTATCGCCCCGGCGCGTTGTATACAGCAATGCCCGTGCCGGCGCCGCCGTAGGTGCAACCGGTACAACCAGCGCCTCGACCCCATCCAGCTTGTCGTTTTCTCCCAGTTGATTGGCTGCCGCCAGGTCCGCCACCGAGACGCGGTAGGTCCGCGCAACCGAAGCCAGGGTGTCGTCTTGGACCACCGGGTGATAACGCCACGAGTCCCGCTTGCTCTCGGGAATCTGTTCGATTTTGCGCTGAAACACCTGCGCCCCGCCCCCGGGAAGGTGCAGGTCAAACGATGTATCGGCCGGGGTGGTCAGGCGCAGAAGGCTCGGATTCAGCGCTTCCAGTTCATCCACCGGCGCATCGACAAGATCGGAGACCAGGCGCAGGTCCACGGCATAGTTAATTGTCACCGTGTCAGTGATCACGGGCGGGTCAAGCGTGATCTCGTCGAATCCGTACTGCGTCGGGTGATTGGCGATGATAATGGCGGCCAGGATTTCCGGAACATAATTCTTGGTCTCCCCCGGCAGGTTGTTGCGCCGGTAGAGTTCCCAGAAATCCGCATAGCCGGTTTTTTCGACCGCGCGCTGCACGTTCCCGGCGCCCCAGTCATACGCGGCCATCGCCAGGTACCAGTCGCCCAGCTGATCGTAGAGATACTTCATGTAGCGCGCATAAGCGCGGGTCGACTTTTCCGGATCGAAGCGCTCATCCAGATACACGTTGCGCGTCAGGCCATAGTTGCCGTAAGGCATAAACTGCCACATCCCGCCGGCTCGCGAGCGCGGATTGATCGCGCGCGGCTGAAATCCCGATTCGGCAACGGCCAGGTAGATCAGGTCCTGCGGCACGCCCTCCTCCGCCATGACTCGCTGAATCATTCCCTTGTAACGGCCGGAACGTTGAAACGAATGCAGCAGCGTGTTGTGTCCCTTTTGCGTGTTGGCAAAGAAATTAATGAACGCGGCTACATAGTCGTTGACCACCAGCGGGAGATCCGATTTGGTGGTGGCCAGGTCGGCCTTCGCTTTGGCAACCAGGTTCGGATCGACGGCGAAGGTGACATCGCTGGCTACGTCCGCAGGCGCCGCCTCCTGCTTGGGCTCGAAGCCGTTGCCCTCTTTCAGCGCATCCATTTCGAGTCCATTCACGCCGTCCACAACATGATCGAACTCGGTTTGCAGCGCGGGATCGCTCTTGATGTCGATTCCGCTGGTGAGCATCAGGTCCACAGCCCGATCAAATTCCGCCTTCGCCGCCGGCAGGTCGCCTTTGCGGAAGTCCGTCTGCCCATTGGCATAGGCCTTTTCGACCTGCTCGATCAGTACTTTCACGCGTTGCTCTTGATCCGTCTTTGCCCCATCGGCCGCGGACGCCTGCGGCTCCGGCGCAGCCGCGGGCAGAGCCGGGGCAGTCGCGCGCGCGGAGGAGTTCTGCGACGACTTCGCGTGCTGCGATGGAGTGCATCCGGCGAGAAAAAATGCCAGCGCGAAACACAGAAGATAGCGATACAAAACTCGACTCATGGGCAAATCAAAACAGCGATTCTGTCACGCTTCAGGCGACGGGTACGTAATACGAGACCTTTAGCCGATGATAAGCTATGCGATGGAGGTCCGCTGCGGCGGCCGCGCACAATCGCACCATTGCCTCCATTGCATAAAACGGTTCCCTTGCGCTCAAGAACCGAGCCCAGCCATTGAGTGGTCCGCCCAGGGCAGATCAGGCTGATTCGCCATCCACACCAGTAGTGTGAACAGACCCGAGAAACGAGAGCTGGCCAATACCCCTCATGGATGTACGCTTCCTTCGCAATTTCGCCATCATTGCCCACATCGACCATGGCAAGTCGACGCTGAGCGACCGCCTGCTTGAGCTCACCGGCTCCGTGACAGGCCGCGAAATGCAGGCTCAGATCCTCGATGCCATGGATCTCGAGCGCGAACGCGGCATCACCATCAAGGCCCACGCCGTCCGCATGATGTACAAGGCGCACGACGGCAATACCTATCAACTCAACTTGATCGACACCCCCGGTCACGTCGACTTCAGCTACGAAGTCTCCCGCTCGCTTGCCTCCTGCGAAGGCGCGCTCCTTGTGGTCGACGCAAGCCAGGGCGTGGAAGCCCAGACGCTGGCCAATGCTTACCTCGCCATCAACCACGGTCTCGAAATCATTCCCGTCATCAACAAAATTGACCTGCCCTCTGCCGACATCGTCCGCACCCAGGAAGCCATTGAGAAGGCTGTGGGGTTGGACGCCACCGATGCGATTCCAGTGAGCGCCAAAACCGGACAGGGCGTGGACGAAGTACTCGAAGCCATCGTGCACCGCCTGCCGCCCCCCACCGGGGATCCCAATGCGCCGCTGCAGGCCCTCATCTTCGATTCGTGGTTCGACGCCTATCGCGGCGTCATCGTCCTGGTGCGCGTGATGCAAGGAACCATGCGCAAGGGCCAGCGCATTCGCTTCATGTCCAATGGCAAAGTTTTCGACGTCGAATCCATGGGCGTCCTGATGCCCAAAGCCGTCGAGATCGGCGAACTCTCCGCCGGCGAAGTCGGTTTCTTTGCCGCCACCATCAAGAACGTCAGCGATACCCGCATCGGCGACACCGTAACCGATGATCTGCATCCCGCCTCATCGCAGCTGCCCGGCTTTGAAGACATCAAGCCGATGGTCTTTTCGGGCCTCTACACGGTCGATTCGCACGAACACACCCTGCTGCGCGATGCGCTTGAAAAACTGAGGCTCAACGACTCCTCGTTCTTCTTCGAGCCGGAAAGCTCCGTTGCCCTGGGCTTCGGTTTTCGCTGCGGCTTCCTCGGCCTTCTCCACATGGAGATCATCCAGGAACGCCTCGAGCGCGAATATGAACTCGACCTCATCACCACGGCGCCCGGCGTGCGTTACCACATCACGCTCACCGATGGCAAAGTGCTCGAGGTCGACAATCCTTCGCGCTGGCCCGAACCCACCAACATCGAAACCATTCGAGAGCCGGTGATCACCGCGAAAATCCTCACCAACGAAGAGTACGTTGGCGGCATTTTCAAACTGGTCGAAGAGAAGCGCGGCAAACAGATCAACTTCGAATACGTGACGCCCACCCGCGTCCTGCTCACCTACGAACTTCCTCTCAACGAGATCGTTCTCGATTTCTACGACCGGCTCAAATCCATTTCGCGCGGCTATGCCTCGCTCGACTATCAACTCGCAGGTGAATGGGAATCACCCATGGTCAAGATGGACATTCTCGTTTCCGGCGAGCCAGTCGACGCGCTCTCCATCATCGTGCATCACGATTTCGCGTATGAGCGCGGCAAGGCTCTGGTTTCGAAGATGCGCGAATTGATTCCGCGCCAGCAATTCGAAGTGGCAATTCAAGCCGCGATCGGATCTAAGATCGTAGCCCGCGAAACCGTAACCGCCCTGCGCAAAAACGTTCTGGCAAAGTGCTATGGCGGCGATATTTCCCGCAAACGCAAGCTGCTCGAAAAGCAAAAAGAGGGCAAAAAACGCATGAAGCGCATCGGGAAAGTGGATATCCCGCAAGAGGCGTTTCTGGCGGTTTTGCGGGTCGGCGAAGACACCCAAAAGTAGCCGTTTCTGCGTGATCTGGCCCACGCGGATGTCATCGGGCATTCATGGCAAACTGTGGAAAGCTTGCTGCACGGGCATTTCCAGCAAATCCGTAAAGACGGATTTATTGCCGAATTTTGTCTCCCGTTTCCTTAAGAAAATAAATAACTTAGTCCGATTATCAGAAGTGCCGTCGAATTGACAAGAGGAAAACAGACAATTTCTCCGGCAAAGTGGAGGCGGGAATCCACAGAATTTTCCACAGCAGGGAGGTCGGGTTTTAACGTCCGTCCGCGCTCATCGGGCGAGGGCTCAAGCCTGCCCTTTTTGATTCATAGGGAAAGGCCCGTTTTACGAGGCCTTTCCCTACATGGGCTCAACGATCAATGAACCCCAGGTGCCTTGGGCGCCGGTGCGGGCGCAGACGGCTGCGTCGGCGGTGCCGGAACTCCCGACTTCACGTTGTAGGCTTCGATCACGGCCTTCGTGATATTCGTCGATTCCGTCGCATAGAGCACCGGAGTCTGCTGCTGCGCGACATCGAGAACCAGCGTGTAACCATGCTGCTGCGCATAGCTGGAAAGCACGTCATACACCTTCGACGCCAGAGCGTTGTAGAGTTCCTGCATCTCCTGCTGCATGTCGTTCTGCGCATCCTCGGCTTCGCGCTGCAGCTGCTTTTTCTTTTCGTCAATGGTCTTCGCACGGCTGGCGCGCTCGGTCTCGCTCAGCTTGTCGCCCTGCGTCTGCAACTGCTTGGTCAGACTCTCCACATCGTCATTCAGAGTCTTGAGCTGCTGGCGCTTCGGTTCATACTTCTTCTGCAGATCGGCAAAGTTGCGCTGACCTTCATTGGTCTGAGCCACTGCGACCTGGAATGCAACGACGGCGATCTTCGCTGGACCGGCCGGTGCGGCAGGTGTGGTTGTCGATGCGGTTGCGGTTTCGACCGCGGGTGCTGCCGGTACTTGTGCGGCGGCGTTCAGGGCGATCCCCGAGGCCAAAGTAGTTGCGAGTACAAACGAGAGCTTCATTCGGCTGGAAAACTCCTTCAAGATTCCTCTATCGCTGTTCGCGCAGTCGCGTAAACAGAGTTGTGACTCCTGAGAAACCTCTCGGGTCTTTCTTAGGGAACTGCTCAGGATTGAGCAGGGGCGGAAAAGACGCGGATGGAGACATCAGCAGGATCAAGTGGATTATACGGCAAAACCCGTAAAAGTGTCCGCAATGGAGACCACGCAGCCGCAGATCCCAAAACGCCCAAACCCTGCGCAAGTCCGGGTCCGGATCACCGCGCAGGGTTCGAGTTCTTTCTAAGATTTCGCAATCATCGAACCGGAAAAGGAGCCGATCGCTCCATCCCGATTTCGTTAGGGCTGCTTGGGTGCCGGTGGATGTTGCGTCGACGGTCTTGGGGTCGGCGCCGAAGGCGTCCCGGCCGGCGGAGCAGGCACCCCCGACTTGGTGTTGTACGCATCCAGAATCGCCTGGCTGATATCCGTCGCAGGATTGTGGTAAAGCACCAGCTGTACCTGCTGATTTCCCCCGTCGAGAACGATCGTGAAGTTGTGTTGCTGGGCATACGAAATCAGGACGTCGCCGACTTTCGAAGCGACCCCGTTGAACGTATCCTGAATCTCCTGCTGGAAGTCGTTTTGATCGTCTTCCTGGTCACGTTGCAGCTGCTTCTGCTTGTCGCTGATCGTCCGGGCGCGGCTCTCGCGTTCCTCATCACTGAGTGTTGCGGCCTGGGCCTGCAATTGCTTTTGTAAAGTCTCGATCTGATCGTTCAGAGTCTTCAGCGCGTCGCGCTTCGGTTCATATTTCTTCTGCAAATCGGCGAAGTTCCGCTGAAATTCGTTGGTGCGTGTCACCACTTCCTGAAAAGAAACAATCGCAATCTTTGCCGGCAAATCTCTCGCTACAGCACTGCCCGCAACGGGTGCGGCCGTCGTTTGGCCGGCGGCATTTAGGACAAGACTGGAGAAAACACAGGCAGCAAATCCAACCCAGGGCTTCATCGCAAACAACACTCCTTTGACAATCCTCTTCCGATTTTCGCGCTTCGTTGCGCTTCAGACAAATCTAACTAGAAAGTCGTCGAAACGGTCAGCCGGAAAGTCTTGCGCGGTTCGCGGAAGAGATTCTGCGCGCCATACGTCTGGAGAGCCTGCCCATAGGTGAAGTCTCCGGCGCCGCCGGGAGGGAACAGGTCCCGCGTAATCAGTTCCGCCGAGCAGCTTTGAACCTTTCCGCCCAGCCTCACGTCGTTGCAATACGGCCGTTCATACAGCCGCAGCGGATTGTACGCATAGTAAAGGCGGAACGGTGCGTTCACCACCGGCATGATCACGCCCAGTTCGCCGCCCAGCGACATGCGGGGAACGAAGTTGGTGCCGGCCACCGGGCGAATGTCCTTTTGGAATCCAACCTGGGACCCAGGAATCCCGCCCTCACAAGCCCCGTTGTTGTAGACCGCGCAGCCATAAAGCGGCGCGGTCAACGTAGCAAAACCCTCCGGACTCTGCTTCAACTGCCCGCGATTGGTCGCCACATCCAGGCCGAAGTCGTCAAAGAAGGAGAACGTAACCGGTCCCGCAATCGGGATGCGATACTCCGCGTTGGTCGTAAGGCTCGTGTCTCCGCCAATCGATGCAATGCCATATACCGGAATCGGCACCTGGATGCACTGGTTCAGCTGCGGATTGGTGGGATCGCGGGGAACGCAGGTCCCATCCGGATTCGTCAACTGTATTGTCGCGCGGTTGGGGACGTAGCCATAGGGCGTCGCGCCGCGGACGTCGAAGCCGCGCAAATCATTTTCGCCGCCGGTGTAGAAGCGGTTCTGCGGTGGCGCCACGTCGCCGCCGAATCCCTGCACGTAGCTCAGCTGCGCGCGCAGACCCAGCACATTGTGCCCATTGGCCGCGGGCCTCAGGTAGTGCATCGAACGGAAGCTCTTGTACGCCACCAGGGGCGAGATATAGCGAACGCTTCCGTAGAGGCCGGCCGCTTGAAACACCGCCGTGTACTCCTTGCCCGTGCGGGGCCGAAGCGGGTTGTTGATGGTGTTGTAGATGTAGCTGAACGAAGCCTTGCTCTCGATGATGCCCGCCAGCGCGTTGCTGCCCTGGATGCCCGATCGGAACGAAATCGTCTGGAAGAAGGTCTGCGATGCCGTGCTGAAAGCTGAAATCGTCGACTTGGTCAGCGAATAGGTGAAGCCCAGCCGCTGGAAGGCGTGACGCTTCAGCGGATAGCTGACCGAGAAATTCAGTCCCGTCGACGCCTGGTTGTAGTTCTGCGTCAGAGACTGTTCCGCGGCGGAGAGATTCGGCGCCGCGCCGGTCGTGGCCTGGTAATTCTTGGCCGCGTTGAAGTCCTGCTTGTTGTTGAAAATCTGGAAGCCGACATTGATGGGCCGGTTGCGAATGTAAGGCTGCGAGAACCCGAACAGGAACTGGCGGCTGACGTTGCCCAGGTTGCCCTGCACGCTCAGCGTCTCGCCCAGACCGAGGAAGTTGTTGGTCTGGTAGTTCACCCCCAGGAAGGCGCCCGAGAGCCCGCTGACTCCGCCGTTTAAGCCGATGGAGTTCTTGCCCTTTTCATGCACCTTCAGCAGCAGGTCCACGGTCCCGGCCTCCGGATTCTGGTGCGCCTCGGAGTCCTGATCCACGCGGAGCTGGTCAAAGTATTCCAGCTGATTCAAGCGCAGAAGGCTGTATTCCCACAGTTGGGAGTTGTAAACCTGGCCCTCTTCCAGCAGCAACTCACGGCGAATGACGCGGTCGCGCGTAATCGTATTGCCCTGAAACTCAATGCGGGATACGTAAAAGGGCTTGCCCTCGTCGATGTCGATGCTCATCGCGACGGTCTTCTTCTGCTCATCGGGCGTGACCTTGGGGATGGCGCCGAAGTTGATGTAACCCAATTGGCCGTACGCCTTCTTCAGGTTGTCCAGTCCCTTGCTGACCGCCGTCGCGTTAAACCAATCGCCGTCCTTGATCGCAAACGTGGCGCGCAACGCTTTCACATTGGTCACGGCCTTGTTGCCCGTGAAGGTGATGCCGGCCAGCCGATAGCGCCCGCCCTCTTCGATAGGCATCAGGATGTCGATACGCTTGCCGCGCCGGGGGCGGAAAGTAAACCAGTTCAGCCCGCCTTCGTCGCGAATCTGCGTCTGCGGCTCTTCCACCGCGGCAGCATAGTAGCCCTTGTCGCGGTACGCCTGGCGCACCCGCTCCGTATCTTCTTCGAGCTTCGACGAGTCATAGGTCTTCGCGAACAGATTCTCGAAGATCAGCGAATACGGAATGCCCACCGGCTTCAGGTTCTTCATCGAACGCCGCAGCAAAAGGCTGTTCAGGTGCTGGTTCCCGGTGAAGCGGATATTCCCCACCTTCACAACCGGGCCTTCCTTGATGTTGAAGTTGACCTGTACCGAGGCCGGAGGAATGGTCTTCACATCGGGCTTGATCACCGCGAACTGATGTCCGTGCTCGGCCAGAATCTCGCGCAAAACGGCTTCCGCCCGCGCGATGCGGGTGGGGTCAAATTGGCCCTCCACCGACAGGCCGACCTTTTCCTTCTTGAAGCGATCGAGAATGTCCGACGTGCTGACCGAGTTATTGCCCTTGTAATTGATCTCGCGAATCGTGGGACGCTCGCGCACAAAGACGTTCAGGATGATCCCCTTCTCCGTATCTTCGCGCTCGATGCGAATGTCCTGAAAATACCCGGTGTTCCAAAGAGAGTTAAAGTCGCGCTCAATCGAAACCGGGTCATAGAGATCACCTGGATGAGTAAAAAGACGGGCCAGGATGGTTTCTTTGGGGATACGGCGATTCCCGATGACCCGGATCTGATCGATTGTCTGCGAACTTTGGGCGAGCGCAGCGGCTCCCGAAAAAAGGAGCAAAAATCCCAGGAAAATTCTTCCTGGCCATGCAGAAATCCGCCCTCTGCCGGAGATGGATGCGTGCTTGATCTTCACCGGGCTTGAACCCTGCGGCGAGCACTTGTCCTGGTGCGGTCCAATGTCAAACTTCACGGGAAGAATATGCACACCCTCATTGCTTAAAATCTGGTACTGCTTTGCGGAAAGACTGATTATATTGGACCGCGGTCACCCCGCCCAAACCCGCCGGCTCATTCAACCGTCCGGAAATCTTGTCGTTCCTCGAAACCGTCCGCAGCTTCAGCCGCGCGTCGGTTTCAGTTCGTCCCGCATTGCCGCTCCAGTGACGAAAGACTCGCCAGGAATCGGGCAATTGGACCTGGACTCCAGTCTACCGGAGCCGAGCGGGGCAGTGCCTCCCCGCAGATCCACTTTGCTCGTCCCTAAGTCGCGTGTTCCTCTGCCTCCTTTAGACGCATCGACCTCCGACATGACATCCTCACTTCGTGGAGTCTCGCCAGAATGGCTGCCCCGTCCGGAAACATTTACCCATTTTCTGCGCCTCTGCTCGATGGGAGGTTGGTTTCGTTCGCGACTTTCCACGACCAGGTTCTGCTCATCGTCAATACGGCCAGCCAGTGCGGCTTCACGCCCCAATACGCCGGGCTTGAGCGCCTGCATCGCTCCTACCAGCACCGCGGCCTGACCGTGCTTGGATTTCCCTGCAACCAATTCGGCCGCCAGGAGCCCGGAACCGCGGAGGAGATCGCAGGTTTCTGCACTCAACGATATGGCGTGACCTTTCCCCTCTTTGCGCGCATCGACGTCAACGGCCCCGCCGCCCACCCGCTCTATCGCTTCCTGAAAGCAAGCCGGCCGGGGATCTTCGGCATTCAGCGCATTCAGTGGAACTTCACAAAATTCCTGGTCGATCGCCATGGACATGTAGCGAGCCGCCACGCGCCCAAGACCAATCCGGAAGCGCTTTCCCCACCCATCGAAGCGCTGCTTGAAACACACTGATATCCCGTCCCGAATTCACTGCGCCGCAGCCAGATTGTCACGGCTTCAACGACAACCACGTGCGTCGCGCTGCGCTATGCTTCTTTTCAGTCCGCACATACGCCGGAACTCGAGCGCTCTCGACCCGGGTTTCGCATTCAACGCTGCGGCTGGAGATGCCTGATGCGCAAGAACCTCCCCATGATCCTCATTCGCGTGGTCGTGGGCCTGGTCTTTCTTACCGAGGGGATACTCAAATTCGTGGAGCCCGGAGACCTGGGCAGCGGCCGTTTCGCCCATATAGGACTCCCGTTCCCGCATCTCCTCGCACCCTTCGTCGCCGTGATTGAAATCCTGGCGGGAACTGCGATGATCTTCGGCCTCTTTGCCGGCGACGCTGCCGTGTTGCTGCTCATCATCATTCTCACCGCGATCCTAACAACCAAGGTGCCGATCCTTCTCGGGCACCATTTTGGCCGATTCGAGCCGCCCCACCTGGGCCGCTACGGCCTGCTGAGTTTTCTCCACGAGTCGCGCACCGATCTCTGCATGCTGTTCGGCTGCATCGCGGTACTATTCGAAAGCGGCGTCACCTTCGGCCGTTCAAAGCGCCTTTTTCAGCGGTAAAGACACACCCTGCCCGACCCGCGAGAACACCTCATCCATCGAAGCGATACGCGCTGATCGCGGCTCCCATCGGCTCGTCGGTAAAGATCCGTCTCCCCGCCGCATGGCCCCCCGCTCCAGCCGCCACCATCAACGGAATCAGATGTTCCTCGCGCGGATGGGCATATGCCGCAAACGGCGCATGTCGCCAGTCCGCCAGCAGCGCACCCCGTTCCGCTGCAGGCGATTCCACGGCCTCTGCGAGCCAGCCGTCAAACGCTCTCGCACGCTCCGACGTCTCCGGCCGAAAATAACCTCTCAGGTTGTGAAAGGTCATCCCGCTTCCCACAATCAGGACCCCCTCATCTCGAAGCGGTGCGAGAGCCCGGCCTGCCGCCAGATGCAATGCGGGATCGAGAGAAGCTGCCAGCGACAGCGTCACCACCGGAATCTGCGCGTCCGGAAATACCACCTTCAGAGGCACAAAAACGCCATGATCGAATCCCCGGCTCCGACTGACCGCACTTGGAAGGCCCGCTTTCTCCAATAGTCCAACCACATGCTCCGCCAGCACCGGGTCGCCGGGAGAGGGCCACGTCAACCGATAGGTAGCCTCGGGAAACCCGGAGTAGTCGAAGATCAACTCCGGCTTCGATGCGGCACTCGCCGTAAACGCCGGCTCCTCCCAGTGACCGCTGATCACCAGCAACGCTTTCGGCACTGCCGGCAGCGAGCTCGCGATTCCCTCAAGAAAATGCTGCGTGGCGCGCCAGGTGTCCGCCGGTCCCCACGTCCAGTCCATGAAAAAACAGGGCCCGCCCCCGTGGGGAATGAAAATGGATGGTTGACGATGTGTGTTTGAATTCACGGGGCCTCCCTGCTAGGCATTTCGCTTCTCAAAATCCAGCATTCGATAGTTGTTTGAACAACCATCTAAGAGATGTGCTCCATAGCCCTCTCGATGCAAGCGATTCCCCTCAAGGACGGTGGTGAGTAGTTGCGGATCGCTGTGCGAGCGAGCACCCGTTGCAACCCAGTGTCCTCGAGCCTCCCGATGGGGATTGTTCCCGGCGCGATCGGCCTGTTGTAGTCGATAAGACGGGAAGCATGCTTGGCCGGGCCAGTCTTCTTCGCAATGCACGCACGATCGCTGGCGGCACTGCTCCGTTCAGTTCTCTTTGCGATAGAGCATGTTGCGCATGGCGTTGCGCCGCGCGGCGTTCAATTCCGTGTCATCGCTGCTCAGTCCAGAGCCGGCGGAGTCTGCCTCTTCCGGCTCGCTGCAGGTGGGGCAGCGGTTGGCAAAACCGGGCTTTCCCGGCTTCAACTCGAATTCCTCTCCACAAACGGCACAGACTTTAATTGGGAACGGCATAACGACTCCATGATAAAACGAGGCCGTCTGTTTTTGCAGACGGAGGAACGAATCATGACTGCTCTAAGGTAGCGGTGGAATCGCCGACTCGCAGCGTCCTGCGCAATGCTTTAGTTCAGGTCCCTGGCATACTTTTCGCCAAACCGACGGAGTTTGGCAAGCGTTGCCGCGGCTTGCCCTGAATCGATTGCTTCGGCTCCCAGCGCCACGCCTTCTTTCAAATCGCCGGCCAATCCCGCCGCCACCAGGGCAGCTGCCGCATTCAGCAGCACAATGTCGCGCCGCGCCCCCGGAATACCCGTCAGCACGTCGTACAGAAGCGATGCGTTGGTCTGAATATCCCCGCCTGTAAATTGATCGAGAGTTGCACGCGATACCCCCGCCATCTCCGGCGTAATGCGTGCGGCCTTCAACTGCGGCGCGCCATCCGCGGGCGACTCTTCCACGCGCGCCACCACCGATTCGCCAGTTGTGGTCAGTTCATCAATGCCGTCGGTCCCGTGCACCACGAACGCGCGTTTCGATCCGAGCGCTACCAGCGCGCGGCCCACCAGCAGCACACGGCTCGGCGCCAGCACCCCGATCACCTGCGCCCTTGCACCCGCCGGATTGGTCAGCGGTCCACAGAGATTGAAAATGGTTCGAAACCCCAAAGCTTTGCGCAACGGCCCCACGGCTTTCATCGCCGGATGATACAGCGGCGCAAACAGAAACATGAATCCCGTCGCGCGCAGGCATTCGGCTGCCAACTCCGGCCCCAATGCAATCGGCACCCCCAGCGCTTCAAGCACATCGGCAGAACCGGCCTGCGACGTGACGGCGCGATTGCCGTGTTTCGCCACGTGCGCACCCGCTGCAGCAGCCACCAGCGCCGCGCCCGTCGATATATTGAAGGTCAGCGGCCCTCCGCCTCCGGTCCCGCACGTATCGACAAGCGACGCGCGTTCTTCCTCGGTAAGCGGCAGCGAAATGGCTCGCGCGCGCATCGCTTCCACGAACCCGGCAAGCTCCGGCGCTTGTTCGCCGCGTGTCGACAGCACCGCCAACAGCGCCGCTGTTTCCACTTCCGACGCATCGCCCGACAGAATTTCGCCCAGTACTTTCGCAGCCTGCTCTTGTGTCAGCGCCGTGCCGTCTTCGGCCAGCGCCTTCAAATGATCCTTCAGTACGCTCATCTCTCATTATGGTAATTGCAGCGAATCGTTAGAGATCAAAGCCGCCCACGGCGGTTGCCGGGCCTTTGGCGCGCAAGATAGTATTTGAGTGCCGCTGTATCTCCGTGCTGGTCCAACTCGGATCGTGCGATTCCAACCTCAGCGGGACGGGTCGGTTCATCCCAAGATGAAAATTCACGAGTATCAGGCGAAAGAAATCCTGGCGAAGTACGGCGTTGCCGTTCCCCGGGGCGAAGTGGCCAACACGCTCGAAGAAGCCACGGCAGTGGCCCGCAAGCTGTTTGCCGAGGGAGCCAACGGCGTGGTCGTCAAGGCGCAGATCCACGCCGGCGGCCGCGGCAAAGGCGGCGGCGTCAAGGTGGCCAAGACCCGCGAAGATGCGGAACTCTACGCTAAGAACATTCTTGGCATGCAGCTTGTGACCCACCAGACCGGCCCCCAGGGCCAGAAGGTCCAGCGCCTGCTGATCGAAGAGACGGCCGCCATCGATCGCGAACTCTACCTCGGCATCGTGCTCGATCGCGCCACCGGCAAGCTCGTTTTCATGGCTTCGCAGGCCGGCGGCATGGAGATTGAAGAGGTCGCTGCAAAGTCGCCCGAGGCCATCTACAAAGAAACCATCGATCCAGCTGTCGGGTTCGGCGCATGGCAGGCACGCAAGCTGGCCTTTGCCCTGGGATTGAAAGCCACCCAGATTACCCAGGCGGTCGCATTCCTGCAAAGCCTCTACAAGGCTTTCATCGATACCGACGCTTCGCTGGTCGAAATCAATCCCTTCATCACCACGAAAGATGACAAGCTCTTCGCACTCGATGCCAAAATCACCTTCGACGACAACGCGCTATTCCGCCACGCCGACATCAAGGCTCTGCGCGACACCGCCGAAGAGGATCCGCTCGAAGTCGAAGCCAGCAAGTACGCGCTCAACTACATCAAGCTCGATGGCTCCATCGCCTGCATGGTCAACGGCGCGGGCCTCGCCATGGCCACCATGGACATCATTCAATATGCCGGCGGCCACCCCGCAAACTTCCTCGATGTGGGCGGCGGCGCAACCCAGGAGCAGATCGAGCATGCCTTCGAAATCCTGCTCTCCGACGAAAATGTAAAAGCAATCTTCATCAACATCTTTGGCGGCATCCTGCGTGTCGACCGGCTCGCCACAGGCGTCGTGGCCGCCGCCCGCAAGCTGAACGTCAAAGTGCCCATCGTGCTCCGTCTCGAAGGCACCAACGTCGAAGAGGGCCGCAAGATTCTCAAAGACTCCGGCTTGAATTTCCAGGTGGGCGCAACGATGAAGGACGCCGCCGAGTTGGTCGTGAAGGCAGCTTCTAGCTGCTAGCTCGAGCACAACAGCAGGAGAGGATCGGTGGCACAGGCGTTCCAGGATTTAACCGTTTGGCAGAGAGCCATGGAAATGACCGTATGCGTCTACGGCTCGACTCGATCCTTTCCGAAGGAAGAGCAATACGGTTTAACGTCGCAGCTGCGCCGAGCTTCCGTTTCTGTGGCGAGCAACATTGCAGAAAGGCGTGGCAGAGGAACAGAGGGGGAGTTCAGACAATTCTTGAATATCGCGCAAGGCTCAACCTATGAAGTGCAGACGCAACTTCTAGTGGCCAAGCAATTGAAGTTTGGCGACGAAGCAATGCTGCAGAAGGCAGAAACGCTTTGCATCGAAACCTCGAAGATGCTGGGAGCCTTCATCCACACTTTGAAAAGCTAGAGGCTAGAAGCTAGCAGCTAGGAGCTGTTTTTCCTGATTGGCGATGGAGCGTTGCTGCAGAAGGCAGAAACGCTTTGCATAGAAACCTCGAATATGCTGGGAGCCTTCATTGCCTCCCTTGGCAAGAAAAGCTAAGAGCTAGAAGCTAGCGCTAGGAGCTGTCTTTCATGTCCGTTCTGGTAGATAACGAAACTCGACTCATCGTGCAAGGACTCACCGGCAAAGAAGGCACCTTCCACGCCAAAGGCTGCGCCGAATACGGTACCAAGGTCGTCGGCGGCGTCACGCCCGGCAAGGGCGGCACCACCCACGAAGGCTGGCCGGTCTTCAACACCGTTGCCGACGCCGTCGCAAAGACCGGCGCCAACGCGACCATGATCTTCGTCCCCCCGCCGTTTGCTGCCGACGCAATTCTCGAGGCCGAAGACGCAGGCATTCCGCTGATTGTCTGCATTACCGAAGGCATTCCCACGCTCGACATGGTGAAGGTCTGGGCCAAGCTCAAGACTTCAAAGTCGCGTCTCATCGGACCCAACTGCCCCGGCGTCATCTCCCCCGGCAAGGCCAAGATCGGCATTATGCCTGGCCGCATCCACAAAGAGGGCACAGTCGGCATCGTGTCGCGCTCCGGGACCCTGACCTACGAAGCGGTTCACCAGCTCACCCAGCGCGGCATCGGTCAGTCAACCGCCATCGGCATTGGCGGCGACCCGATCATCGGCACTACGCACATCGACGCGCTGCGCCTGCTCAACGACGACCCCGGCACCGACGCCATCATCATGATCGGCGAAATCGGTGGTTCGGCCGAAGAAGCCGCCGCTGACTTCGTCAAGCAGCACGTCAAGAAGCCTGTCGTCGGCTTCATCGCCGGCCAGACCGCTCCTCCGGGTCGCCGCATGGGCCACGCGGGCGCCATCATCAGCGGAGGGCAGGGAACCGCCGCCGACAAGATGAAAGCCATGACCGCCGCCGGCATTCACGTCGTAGTCTCACCCGCCGAAATCGGCGCAACCCTCGCCAAGGTGACAGGCAAAGGTTAGAAGCCAGCTTCTAGCCGCTAGCTTCTAGTCAAGCTTGCTGAATGGAAGTGAATCGACTGAGTAAGGACAAATTGAAAGGCCCGCCAAGCGGCGGGCCTTCAAGTTTTAGCTAGTAGCTAGCAGCTAGAGGCTGCCTTTCACCACACCCGGCACGGCTTCGCCACCACCATCTTGTCCGTCTTCTTGCAGCTGAAACTCTTCGCAAACTCGGGCAGATCCTGCAGCACCGTGTTAGTCCGGTACTCGTCCGGTGCGTGCGGATTGGTCTGCGCCTGCGTGCGCAACTGCTCGGGCCGCGTCTGCGTGCACCACTGCTGCGCATAGGCAACCCAGAAGCGCTGATCCGGCGTGTATCCGTCGGTCTTCACATTCATGTCGAGGTGTGCGGCCTGCGCCTTGTCCAGCCATGCCAGCCATGCGAGCCATAATCCTCCTAGATCGGCGAGGTTTTCCCCCAGCGTCAGTTTGCCATTTAGATGGACACCCGGCACCGCCTCGATCGCGTCATACTGGTTGACCTCGCATGCGGCGCGTTCAGTAAATTTCTGTTCGTCGTCCTTGGTCCACCAGTCTTTGAGATTCCCATCCTTATCAAACTGACGGCCCTCGTCGTCAAACCCGTGGGTCAGCTCGTGCCCGATCGTCGAACCCATATCGCCGTAGTTTGCTGCATCGTCTTCCAGGTCACTGAAGAACGGCGGCTGAAAATATCCGGCAGGGAAGTTCACGTTATTCTGCTGCGGGTCGTAGTAGGCATTTACCGTGGGCGGCGACATATACCACTCGCCCTTGTCCACAGGCTTGCCAATCTTTGCCAGCTCCCGCGCAAATTCAAAGGCATGCGCCCGCTCCTGGTTGCCCAGCGCATCGTCGCGCACAATATCCAGCTTGGAATAATCGCGCCACTTTTCCGGGTAGCCGATCTTGTTCATCACGGTGTGCAGCTTTTCCTTGGCCTTCACCTTGGTTTCCGCACTCATCCAGTCCAGCCCGTCAATGTCCTTGTCCATGGCCTGCTCAATGGCCAGTGTCATTTCCAGGGCATGCTGCTTCGCGTCCGGCGGAAAATATTTGGCCACGTAAACCTGCCCCAGCGCTTCACCCATTTCGCGATCCACCCGCGTCGTGCAGCGCTTCCAGCGTTCCTGCTGTTTTTCCGCGCCGTTCAGAATATGCGAGTAGAAATGCCACGACTCTTCGTCAAATGCAGCCGGCAGGCTGGTGCCCGCATAGGCGTGCAGCAGATGCCAGCGCAAATACGTCTTGATCTGCTCCAACGGTGTGTCCCCGAGAAGCGCGTTAAATTCCGCAAAGAACTTTGGCTGCATATCGTTCATCTTGCCCGAGGCCGGCGCATGCGCGGCGGAAACATACGCGGGCAGAGAAAAGTTCGTCAGTTCCTTGCTGAAACTCAAAACGTCTGTCGGATGATTCAAGTTCTGCGGGTCGCGCTCTTCGGTGACCGTCAGCGATGCTTTCGCCAGCCGCGTCTCCAGGTCAAGCACGGCTTGCGCATCCTTGTGCGCTTGCGCATCGCCTTCCCCGGCCAGCGAGAAAATCTTCTGCACGTGCTCGACATACTGCTTGCGCTGCTCAACCGACTTGGCATCCGTCCGCGTGTAGTAGTCGCGCTCCGGCAGCCCCAGACCACCGCCATCATAAAAAGAGATCACCGAATTGGCATCGGCAAAATCCGGGTTCGGACTGAAATCGAAAAACGCGCTCACGCCAATCGTGTGCAGGTGGGCCAGCAAGGGAGGCAATTCCGCGGTCGATCGCAACGCCGCAATGCGATCCAGTTCGGGTTGCAGCGGTGCGATGCCGGCCTTGTCCACAGCGGCCACATCCATACAGCTCGCGTATTCATCGCCGATCTTCTGTTCATTCGGCGTGCGCGTCGAAGAAGCGACCGCTGCCTGCTCGAGAATCTGTTTCAGATGCAGCCGATTCACTTCGTAGAGCTCCGTGAAACGGCCATACGACGTCTGATCCGGTGGCAGCGGATTCCGCTTGAACCATCCATTGCAGCTGTAGCGGTAGAAGTTGTCGCAGGGGTCCACGCCTTTGTCGATCAACGACGGATCAAAAACGCGCAGTTCGTTCGTGGCCGATGCGGCAGGCGGTGCGGATTGGCACAATACGCGGGCTGGAACCAGTGCTGTGAGCAGCGCCAGGCAGCAGGAAGAGGTGCAGCCGATGCGAAACATGCCGCCACTCTATCAGATTTGCCCCACTCCGGTTCTCCTCCCGCATGCCGCTACAATGGGGCTGAGCACTTATCAATGTCAGGAGCACATCGAGTGGCGCAACGCACGTTCAGCATCATCAAGCCAGACGCAGTCAGCAAGGGGCATCAGGGGGCGATTCTCGCCGAGATTGAGAAGGCCGGTTTCAAGGTCGTCTCCATCAAGAAAGCATCCATTTCAGTCGCCCAGGCCAAAGGTTTCTACCATGTCCACGCGCAGCGGCCGTTCTTTCACGATCTCTGCGCATTTATGGCGTCGGGTCCGCTTTTTCTCATGGTTCTCGAAAAGGACAATGCCATCGCCGACCTGCGCAAGCTCATGGGCGCCACCAATCCGGCCAATGCGGAAGAGGGAACCATTCGCAAGAAGTTTGCCGGCTCTCTTCAGGAGAATGCCATCCACGGTTCCGATGCTGAAGACACCGCCGCTTTCGAAATCGGCTACTGGTTCGCAGGATATGAGCTGATTTAAGCAATTCTTAAGCTGGGCAAGGCAGAATTAGACTGATTCAACTTGAGGAGCTGGGAATGGCGTCTGCCTCGCAGGATGCATCCGCAAGCGAACATCGCGAATTCAGTAAAGTCGCCGCGATCACGTTTTCATTCTGGATCATCAAGATTCTCTGCACCACGCTGGGCGAGACCGGCGGCGATGCCGTCACCATGTCGATGAACCTCGGCTACGCCGTCGGCACTTCAATCTTCGCCGTGATTTTTCTCGCCGCGGTCATCGCCCAGGTCTTCGCCAAAAAATTCCATCCCTTCCTTTACTGGTTCACCATTGTGGCCACCACCACCGTCGGCACCACCATGGCGGACCTCGCCGACCGGTCCGAAGGGCTGGGCTATGCCTGGGGAAGCGCATTACTCCTGGCCCTGGTCTTCTTATCCCTCGGCCTCTGGTACTGGTCGACTGGCGCGGTGTCCGTCGGCACCGTCAGCTCTCCGAAGTCGGAAATCTTCTACTGGGTCACAATCATGTTTTCGCAGACTCTCGGGACTGCACTCGGCGATTGGGCCGCTGACGATGCGGGCCTCGGCTACCTCGGGGGAGTCGGCGTCTTTGGCGGAGCTTTGGTCGTCGTCGCTGCGCTCTTCTTCTTCACCAAGATCCCCAGGACCGGCCTCTTCTGGGCAGCTTTCATCCTCACCCGGCCCTTGGGCGCCGTCTCCGGCGACTTGTTCGACAAGCCTGTCGCGCAGGGCGGGATGGCCATCAGCCGCTACACCGCGTCGGGCGTCCTGGCCGTGGCAATCCTGATCTGCATCCTGGTCTTTCCGCAGCGGCCGGCGTTGCGCACTGAGCACTGACGCTCGCCCGCCAAAGACTCAATCGCCAAAAAGATCGTCGATGCGCGCCCGTAGCGTCGCGACCTCGTTGCGAAGTTCCGCGACCGTTGTCTCAAGCAGTGCGATGCGTCCATCCTGTTCCGGCGAGGACGCCTCCGCACCCGAAGAAGCAAATGCCGCAGCTGCCGGTGCGGACTCGACCGCACCCGACAACAAATGGGCATAGCGCGACTCCTTCGTCCCTGGCTGGCGCGGCAACACCGCCACCAGCGCCGGTTCACGCTCCATCAGCCTCTGCAGTCCGCCCAGCACATCGCTGATTTCGTCAAAGGGATGCATCCGTTCCGTCCGCCCGCGCAACTCGCCCGGCGTTTGCGGTCCCCGCAGCAGCAACACGCACAGCAATGCCGTTTCGGCGCGGCTGAAGTTGAACGCCTCGCCAAGCCAGTGCTCGTATTTGGTCACGCGGCTGTCTGCCCCCCGCGCCGGTCCCGCCAGCCGCTGATCCTGCAGCCCGCGCAGTGCCTGCCGCACGTCGTCTTCATCCAGCTCCATCACCGGCTCGCGGTTCGATCGCTGATTGCAGGCATTCATCAGCGCATTCATCGACAGCGGGTAGTAGTCGGGTGTCGTGATCTCTTTCTCGATCAACGATCCCAGCACCCGCGCTTGCGCAGCGGTCAGCAGAATCGGCTCTGTCAGCGGCATAGGTCCATTCTGCCACGCACCTCGGCGTTTCCAATCGTTGCCTCTTGCCTGAACGTCGCGTTCCTACGGCGTTTGTCCCGGAACTTCCGGCTCCTTCGGTCCCAGCAGAACCTGCACTCCGATATACGCAATCCAGCTCGGCTCGCTGTTCTCGCGCGTCACGCCCTGGATCCCCCGGCCTCCCATGAAAAGCAGGCGCAGATGGCCCTTCCGATCCAGCGTTTGTCTCCCCCCCACGTCAAGGGTGAACGCCCGCTGTTTGGGCGCGCCCTCAACGCGGTTTGCGTCCTGCAGATCGTAGACTTCGCCGTACAACTCAAGCCGATCGCTGAACTCGTGGCCGGCAATGAGACCGCGTCCCCATCGATCCGGTACATGCCGGTTTCCAAACCAGTGCCCCACTTCGCCGTTGAAGTTGATCGGGCCGATCTTCGTCGTCGCTTCAAGCGGCAGATAATACTCCGGCCCGTTCTCCACGATCCCGCGACGCACGGCGCTGGTCGGATTGTTGATGTAAACCTGCGGATAAGTTCCCAGCGAAAACGTCAAGTTCTCGTCCGTCGGCGCCTCGCCCGCGGTGTGATGCTCAAAGAACCGCCACTTCACCCCCGGAAAAGATTCACCCAGGTCTACTTGTGTGCTGTTGTTTTGATTCGTTGAAGCCGCGATGGGGATTTCGTACTTGAGCTGTATGCGGTCGCCCAAGCCATAGTTAATATCGAAATCCGGAACCTGGTAGTAAGACAAACCTGGATTATGGTTGCCGACCCAGCCGATGTTGATCTCCCAGTGTTTGTTCCCCGGTGTTCCGGGATCGTCCGTAATAAACGGCGGGCCGCCTTGGGCATGCGCCGCCGCGACCAGACGCACAAGCCAAAGGAGCGCAATCAGAAACGAACGCACGCACGCTCTCAATCCGGCTCTGAACCGTGTCCCGTTTTGCAACGTCGTCACAAGTCAAAAGGTAGCATTTGAAAATGAAAACAACCTGAAGGCGTGGTATGCATAGAAGGGCCGATCCCCCGTTGAAAAGAGCGCTTTTCTCGCGCGGCGAGGACCCGGTTTCCCACAGCCCCGCCCCGCTCTGCGATACTAATCCGTTATGCCGATAGCAGATCTGCAGGAAGCTGCACAAAAAATCGCGGGATTCCTCGCCAACCTCAATAAGCTTGGCGGGTTGCGCCTCAAATACCGCATTACCGCCGGGGATGGCGCACGCGACCCCGAAGGGCTCGAGGCGCGCCAGATTTACATTGAACTCGCCGGGCCCGACGTTCCTCTCGTCACCCAGCACAATGGGGAGTTGCTGCGAGCCCTTGAAACCATCGCGGCGCAGATGCTGCGTCTCGAGCAGCGCGAACACGACTTGATCAGTTTCGACGCCGGCAACTTCAAGGCGCTGCGCGCGCAAGAGTTGCGCATGGCCGCCGAGACTGCCGCCGAGAAGGTCCGGAAATCCGGCGTACCCTACGCCTTTCCGCCCATGAATAGCCGCGAGCGCCGCTTGCTGCACATGGCTTTTCGCGATATGGAAGGCGTAGAGACCGCCAGCTCGGGCGAAGGCCAGGACCGATTCCTCGCCGTCTTCCCACAAGGAAAAACCAACTTGCCGGTAACGGCGCCGGTTCGGCCGCGAGGCTTTGGCCGCAGATAATCGAAGTTCATCCCCCCCGCGTGTATGCCACAATACCCGCAATGAGAATCGCAACCGCCCTGCTTGTCCTTGCTCTCGCAGCGCCCCCGTGTGTCGCGCAAAAACGACTCGTCCTCATCGACCAGGACGGCTCCGGTCCCGGCGGCTCCAACCAGATGGCAATGCTCTCCCTTTTGCAGTCCGCGCAGGTCGAAGTCCTCGGCATCACCATGGTCACCGGGAACGCCTGGCGCGATGAGGAAACATTGCACACACTGCGGATGCTCGAACTCACCGGCCACTCGAATGTTCCAGTCGCCAGGGGAGCTGTGTTTCCCCTGGTCCGTACCCAGCGCGAAACCCAGATCTCGGCCCAGATCGACGGCAAAGTGAGCTGGCTCGGCGCGTGGGGCCAGGGACCAACCATGCTCGTCGAGAACGGCAAAAGCGTTACGCCTGTGACGCCCGACACTCTGCAATCGCACGGGCCCTACGAAATTCCCCCCATGCCCGAGGGCCAGCCTACCCTCAAGCCAATCGAAGAGGACGCTGTGCACTTCCTGATCCGGCAGGTGCACGCCCACCCCCACCAGGTCACGATCTACGCTGCGGGTCCTCTCACCAACATCGCTCTGGCCATCTCCATCGATCCCGAATTTGCTGCGCTCACCCAGGGGCTCGTCGTCATGGGCGGCAGCCTCAATCCCCAAACCGACGATCCCGAATTCGCCACCAGTCCACGTCACGAATTCAACTTCTGGTTCGATCCCGAAGCCGCCCACATCGCGCTTCGCGCCGACTGGCCCCGCATCGACGTCACCACCGTCGACATTTCCATCAAGGCGCCATTCACCGAGAAGATGCTCGACGAAATCTCCCGGTCGCACTCACCCACCGCGCGCTACATCGCTGCCTGGAGTCAGGAACGCTACTATCTCTGGGATGAACTCACGGCATGTGCATGGCTCGATCCCACGCTCATCACCAGGGAAAAACTCCTCTACATGGACATCGACCTGAGTCACGGACCCAGCTACGGCAACACGCTCACCTGGTCGGAACCATTCAAGCCCGCCACTGGCATCCGTCTCGTGCACGCGCAAGTCGACCTCGATCTGCCGCGTTTCCAAAAGATGTTTGTAGACTTGATGAGCCGCTGACCAGGAAACCCAAAAATCGAAACGCCCGGATTCACTCTGAATCCGGGCGCTTCGGCCCATCCAGGGAGATGCGGCGTTTCTATCCGTTCAGCAATTCCTGCAGCTTGTTCAGCGTGCGGTGCAGGTCCTTGTCGTTGCGGCGCTGCTCGTCGATCTTGCCGATTGAGTGCATCACCGTGGTGTGGTGCTTGTTCCCAAACTGGCGTCCGATCTCGGGCAGGCTGGCTTCCGTCATTTGCTTGGCCAGGTACATCGCGATCTGTCGCGGCACCACAACATTGCGCGAGTTGTTCTTCTGCTTCAGGTCGGCGATCTTCATGCCGAACTGCTCCGCCACCGCGCGCTGGATCGCTTCGATCGTGATCTTGCGCACCTGCATGTCGATAAACTGCTTGAGACATTGCTGCGTCGCGGCCAGCGTAATGTCCATCCGGTTCAACTGGCACCACGCGATCAGCCGCACCAGTGCGCCTTCCAGCTCGCGCACGTTGGTCCGCACGTTCGACGCGATGAACAAGGCCACGTCCGTCGGCAGAACCACCTGTTCGGTCTCCGCCTTCTTCTGCAGAATCGCGACCTTCGTCTCCAGGTCCGGCGGCTGAATGTCGGCAATCAGTCCCCACTCGAAGCGCGAACGCAGACGATCTTCAATCTCCGCCAGTTCCTTCGGCGGACGGTCCGACGCAATCACAATCTGCCGCATGCTTTCATGCAGCGCATTGAATGTGTGGAAGAACTCTTCCTGCGTGCGTTCTTTCTGCGCGATGAACTGGATGTCGTCGATCAGCAGCACGTCCACGGTGCGGAAGCGATCGCGAAAACTCGACATGCGATCGTTGCGCAGCGAGGTGATCATCTCGTTGGTGAACTTTTCTGCCGAGACATAGCAGATGTTTGACGAGGCCTGGCGGCGCTTCACCTCGTGGCCAATGGCATGCATCAGGTGCGTCTTGCCCATGCCGACGCCGCCATACAGGAACAGCGGGTTGTAAGCCCGCGAAGGCCGCTCAGCAACCGCGAGAGCTGCAGCGCGCGCGAATTGGTTGCCATTCCCGATGACAAAATTGTCAAACGTGTAGCGCGAGTTCAACTGCGCCGCCGTTGACCAGTCGAAGCGCGCCTGTTCCGGCGCACGATGATTCTGCGCCGGCGGCGGTGCCGTGGGCGCATGCGCCGGCAGCGGCCCAAAACCGCCATCCCTGCGCTGCGGCGGAATCGACGGATCGTCGCTCGCGGTCACGAAGACCACATCGTCGAATTCCAGCGATTGCAAATCAATCGCTTCCTGAATCAGGTCCCCGTACTTATCGCCAATGTGCTGAAACTCAGGCGACGGCACGCGTACATAAAGCGTGCGGCCTGCCGCATGACTATAGCGAGTGGGCTTGAGCCAGGTCTCGTACGACTGGCGGATGACCTTCTTCTCGAGAGCCCCGAGAATCTGGAGCCATGGATTAAGTGCCGAAGCCGGCGAAATAGCGAATACCATCGAGCGGATCCTTGCCTGCGTCGCCTGTGTACTGCCGTAACGGTTCATCGCGCCGGTTTTGGCAATGGCTCTCTCGCACAATGAGGCTTTCGCTCACTGCGGATTTGGTTCTTCAACCTGCCTGGTCGCCGTGTTTAGTCCCTGACACGCAGTTCGGGACACCGGATGATTCTCGTTCCGTGGGACGCTGGGAAACTTTCGTGAACGGACCCGATAGTAGCACATTTGGACATCGTTGCAATCCCTCATTCACAATACTTCGTCGATTCTCCCGAGGGTTGCACCATCGATGGTGAAAGCTCCGAAATTTTTTCGAAGAGAGCTTCGTGGTTGCTCGCACAAAGAAAATTCTCGACTACTTTTTCGATTTTTTCGCGCACTCCTCACCACCGTTACCGCCTTCAATGTCCCTGCAGCGCCGGTCTCATTTCACTTCACTCCATGCCCTCTGTAACTGGCCCGCGCTGGATTCTTGCCTCAACCTGCGATACACTAGATACTTGCCGATCAGGCGCAGATTCTAGAAGAGATCAGGAGCGCATTTCCATGCCCAAGCGCACGTTTCAACCCAACCGACGCAGCCGCGTCAAGAAACACGGCTTCCGCTCGCGGATGAAGACCAAGAGTGGCGCCGCAGTGCTCAGCCGTCGCCGTGCGGCAGGCCGCAAGCGCGTCAGTGTCAGCGCCGGATTCCGCGACTAACACCCGCGCGCAGCCCCGCGAGTCAGTCCCCGCGCGTCAGCCCCGGGTGTCAGCAATATCCCGCCGGATTCGCCGGAGTCCTTCCGCCCGTGGTTCCAATTTGGCGCCGATCGTCTCCGGTACTTCCATGAGCATCCCGCAAAATCCGAATTTCCCCCCCGCCGCTCATGCCGCCGCAACGCCCGTGCTTTCGCTCACCGGCGCGCGTTTGCGCAAGCACGCCGACTATCAGCGTGCCTATGCAGCCGCGCGCAAGCGCCAGTCTTCGACCATGAGCTGGTTCCTCGCGCCGCAATCCGAACCCGCCCCCGGCCCGCGCGTGGGACTCACGGCCGGCAAGGTCCTCGGCAAAGCCCACGATCGCAATCGCATCAAGCGCCGCCTGCGCGAAGTTCTGCGCCACCACGTCGACCTGCTGCCCGGCGGCTTCGACCTCGTCCTTCACCCGCGTCAGGCCGTCCTCACTGTCGAATTCACGAAACTAGACGCCGAGGTCGTGCGTATCCTTATGCAGGCCGGGACGCAGGCCAGGACGCAGACCGGGACCGAGGCCGCGCCTGGTGGAATTCAGCGCCCCGCCGCGAAGCCTGTCTTATGACGCGTGTGCTGCTCGCCATTCTGGATTTCTACAAGCGCTGGCTTTCGCCCGCCTTGCATACGCTCAACCCCGGCGGTTGCCGCTTCGTGCCCACCTGCTCTGAATATGCCGCGGTCGCCATTGCCGTCCACGGACCCGTGCGCGGCGTCGTGCTGTCTGTTTGGCGCCTGCTGCGATGCCACCCCTTCTGCCACGGAGGACTCGATCCAGTACCGCCCGCGGCCCCTGCGTTTCCGCACGAACCTTTACCATAGATTGAGAGGTGCTCTTGCGCGCCTTTCCCCAAAGATAGGAAGTTCCCTTTGCCCGAAATTCGTAATCCTAATCTGGAGACTCAAGGTCCAGGCGGCGGTGGCAGCAGCGGCGGCGATTTCCGCAGCCTGATCACCTTCATGTTTCTGGCCGTTGCACTTTTTCTCGGCTTTCAATACTTCAAAGGCGGCCAAAGCGGTTCGCCATCGCCGACCCGGACTCAACCACCGCCTGCCCAATCCGCGGAACCAGGGCCGGCGGCCGCCGCCAGCGCGCCCGCAGCCGCGCCTACTCCTTCCCTCACCGCGTCCGATGTCACCGCTGCCACGGAGACTGAAACCACAGTTGAGAACGAGCTCTATCGCATCGTCTTCACCAACCGCGGCGCGCAGGTCCATCACTGGATTCTTAAGAAATATTTCGATTCGTCGGGCAAGCCCCTCGATCTGGTGCAGCCGCAACTCGCGGCGCGCTTCGGGTTCCCGCTCTCGCTGTTTACGTATGAGCAGCCGTTGACGGCCCAACTGAATCAGGCCCTCTACCAGCCGTCAGCTACGGGCAACGTGCTCGCGCCAAACACGCTCAGCTTCCACTACGCGCAAGGCGGTCTCGACGTCGTCAAGACCTTCCATTTCGATTCGAGCTATGTGATCGGCATCGACGTGCAGGTCCACCGCGGCGGATCTCTGGTGCGCGCTCTGGTCGACTGGCCCGCAGGCCTCGGCGATATGGAAGAGTTCCTTCCCTCGTCGACCACGCGCAGCACCATTCCCTCCACCCAGCAGCTGGTCACTTCCATCGGCGGCAAGGAAGACACAACCACCGCAGCCAAGGTCAGCGGCAACTCGACCTCCGAGCAGCCGTATGACTTCGCCGCCATCGCAGACCTCTACTTCGCCGCTGCTTTCCTGCCCGATTCGCCCGAGCGCGCCACCCTGGTCACGCAGAACAACGCCGTCGACGTCTCCAGCGACCTCTCCAATCCCAACAGCCAGAAGAAGCCTCGCCCCGTGCTGGGCGTGGCCATGGGCGATGTGGCCGGTGCGACCCACCTGCGCTTGTTCGTGGGACCCAAGCAGACCGACGTCTTGAAGAACGTGCGCGCGATGAGCGCCGACGGAAAGCCCGACGGTCCATCGCTTGAGCCTCTCATCCAGTACGGCATGTGGGGCATCATCGCCAAGCCGCTCTATCTTGCCCTGCGCTGGCTGCACAACGTGCTCGGACCAGGCAGCGACAACTGGGGCTGGGCCATCATCATCTTCACCACGTCCTTTACGCTCATCATGCTGCCCTTCCGCTTCATGGCCATGCGCTCTTCGCTGCGGATGATGCGCATTCAGCCCAAGGTCGAGGCCCTCAAAAAACGCTACTCCCATCTCAAGATCAACGACCCCAAGAAGGCCGAGATGAACACCGAGATGATGCAGCTCTATAAGGACGAGGGCGTCAACATGTACGGCGGCTGTCTCCCCATGCTGCCCCAGATCCCTCTGTTCTTCGCCTACTTCCGCGTCTTGCAATATACGGTCGAGCTGCGCCAGGCACACTGGTTCTGGCTGAAGGACCTCTCCACGCCCGACCCGCTGCATATCCTGCCGATCCTCATCATCATCTCCATGTTTCTCACCCAGTTCATCACCCCGTCCCCGGGCATGGATCCCGCGCAGCGCCGCATGATGGCCATCGTCATGCCCATCTTCATGGGATTCATTCTGTTTAACTACGCCTCGGGCCTCGCCCTCTATTGGGGCACCAGCAACATCATCAACCTGGTGCTGCAGCTGGGCGTCAACCAGTCGAAGATGGGCAAGGAAATGCACGACATCGCCGCGCGCCGCAATCAAAAGAAAAGTAGCAGCGGCAACCAGCGCGTAATCCAGGGTCGCCGCTAAGACCTCGACCTCGTGCGTGCTTTTGTCACCGTGTCCATGAACTCCGGGGGCAGGGCAAGGGATGGCGGGTGTGGTGCGCCACCCGCTTCGCTCCGTAGGAGCGACAAGAGAATAGCCCAGGACAAGCGCAGCGCCGTCCTGGGATGAGAAATCCGGTAACCCCCGCCGCCCCGTAGGGCGCGGCAGGATCCCGCACCACCCTCACTCGATCGCCGCCAGCGCTTCTTCGACGACCGGATGCTTGAACGTAAACCCGGCTTCGAGCAGCCGTGCCGGCACAGCACGCGTGCTGGTCAGCAACGCTTCGTCCGCCATCTGTCCCAGGGCAATCCGCAATGCAAATGCAGGCACCGGCAAGATCGCAGGCCGATGCACCGCCCGGCCCAGCGCTCGGGTGAATTCCGCATTCGTGACCGGGGTCGGCGCTGTCACATTTACAGGCCCGCCGAGCGAATCGGTCTCCTGGGCGAACAGCACCGCCGCCACCGCATCCTCCAGGCTTATCCAACTCATCCACTGCCGCCCCGAGCCAAGTCGCCCGCCCAGTCCCAGCCGAAACAGCGGCAGAATCTTTTTGAGCGCGCCCGGCCCGCGACCCAGCACCACGCCGAAGCGCGCGTGCACCACCCGAATCCCCGCATCCACGGCCGGCTGCGCCGCCTCTTCCCAGAGCCGGCACATAGAGGCGAGAAACCCATCCCCCGGTTCCGAGGATTCATCCGCCACCAGGTTGCCGCGATCTCCATAGATCCCCACCGCCGAAGAAACAACCAGCACCCGCGGCGGTCGGCGCAAGCCGGCAAGCGTCTTCGCCAGGGCCCGCGTCGAATCCACGCGGCTCGCGACCATCGCGCGCCGGTAGTCCTCTGTCCAGCGGCGGCCGGCCAGGTTGGCCCCCGAAAGGTGAATCGCCGCAGCACACCCCTCTAAAGGTTCGGGATTCTCCAACGCCGGCCATCGCCCCGGATCCCATCCCAGCTGCCCGTCCCCAGCCGCAGCCCCGCGCACCAGTTGCAAAACAGAGGTCCCCCGCAGCGCCAGTTCCGCGCGGATCGCCGTCCCCAGGCCCCCGGAAGCCCCGCTCAATACGATCTTCTTTGGCAGCTCGACAACCCCTGAGCCATATTCGTTCATCTGCACATGCACAGGTTCGATTTTTCACGTCCTTTCAATCAAATAGGATGAATTGCTCAGGGCTTTTGTATTTGGTATCATGAGAATGCATTTTGATCAGGGCAACAACGTCCGGCCTGCACCCCGGAGGGTGGCTTGATGACTGAACCCGCTACGGTTCGCAGAGAAGAGACCCAAAAGTCGCAGGTGGATACCGAAACCACCGAACGGTTCATCGCCGAAAAGCACATCGGCGAGCGGATCAAGCGGCTGCGGCTCAAGAAGTCCATGGGTCTGGTGGAGTTGGGGAAGCACACCGGTCTCTCCGCCAGCTTCCTCTCGCAGCTGGAGACCGGTCGCGTCGTGCCGACTCTCCGCAATCTGGCCCGCATTGCCATGGTCTTCTCCAAGGACCTGTCCTATTTCTTCGAGACCGAGCCGCAGGCCATGTTTCGCGTCCACAAGCGCAAGGAGCGTGTCCGCCTGCCGCAAACCGGCGTCGACGAGCCCACCTACTTCTTCGAGAGCCTCGGCTACATGGTGCCCGATCGTCATATGGATCCCTATTTTGCCGAGTTCATTCCTCTCGACAAGAATCAGGAACCCCGCGCCCACATGCACCCCGGCTACGAGTTCCTCTACGTGCTTGACGGAGAACTCGACCTCCGCCACGGCGAGCATCAGTGCACGCTCGAACCAGGCGACGCGGTCTACTTCGACGCCAGCACCCCCCACTCCTACCTCTGCGCTGGAAAAAAGCCCGCCGATGCGCTGATCGTCACCATGCACCAGCCTCCGCCCACCCAGCCGGTCACGCTGCTGCGCCAGGGTGTTCCGCGGGCGCTCCCGGGAAATCCCGCTCCCATTCTCCCCACCGAGCACCGCCACAAGATTTCGTAGCGGCGTCGCGCGTGGGCCGGACCCCGGCCATTCTCAACGGGAGGTACCGGCGTTAGTCCTTCTCGCCCACAAAATACGCCGCGACTTCCTCCCAGTTGTTCACGCGAATATATCCCGTCGCCGTCACGTTGTGCGGCGCGGTGTAGAGCAACCCTGTGCCCTCGAAGCGCTGCAGGTTGCGCGGCAGGTCGTCAATCAGGTAATCCGCGCGCAGAATGCTCTTGTTGCCGCAGAAGACGTAGTGGGTCGGCGGAACAAACGGGAAATGCCTTTGCAGCCAGCGATACTTCGGTCCCAGCGAGTTGGGCACCGTCATCGCCTGCGTCGCGATAAACACTTCAAAGCGCGTCGACAGTTGCTTCAACACATCCTGGGCCCCCGGCATCAGGGCCAGGTCCTCAAAAAAATCTTCCGCGTCGAGAAATGCGCGCAGTTGTGCCTGCCTGTCGACGGGGGCGATCTCCCACAGCCCCTTGCCGGCCAGCTCCTCTACGGTGACTTCTTCGTCGAATGCCTGGTTGTAGCGGCGCAGGTGTTCGGCGAGCGTATCCGCCATCACCTCATCCATGTCGACACAGATGCGCTTCACAACCCGCTCCCCCTGCGCGAATCGCTTCGCATGCTCATTCGGCATTGTCCCTTGCGGTCGAAGCGATCCTGGAAGTCAGGCCCCGGCCTGGCGCGGCCTGCGAACCGCGCGGCCATCGCTGGTCGGCGCCTCAGCCTGCGGAGCTTTCGGCTCTGCCGCGATCGCCGCATCCCAATAGAGAAGTCGTCCGCAACTGTCGCAGTTCAGTAGCTCGCCTTCGCGCAATTGATTCCACGTCTGCGGACGGATGCCCATGCGGCAACCGGTGCACTGCTGATTCTCCGCGCGCGCCAGTCCCGTGCCGCGGCTTGCGGCTATGCGATCAAAGTGCGCCAGCAAATCCGCTGCCAGTTGCTTGCGCAGCGCATCCCGTTCTGCCTGCAACCTCGCCAGTTCAGCACTGATTTCCTGCTGGCGCAGCGCCACACGCGCGCGGGTTTTGTCCAGCGTAGCCGCGGATTCTTCCACTTGTGCGCGCGCCGTCGCCAGGGCCGCTTCCTGCGTCTCGGTCCGCTCCAGGCTGCCGAACTCTTCGTTTTCAAGTCGATCAATCTCATTGACCGCGAAACTGACTTCGTGTTCGATCGCCGCCGCCTGCGCCGGCGTTGTCACCGAATCCTGTTGGGCGCGGTAGCGTGCAGCTTTTTGCCGATGCCCCGCAATCTCCCGTTCCAGGCGATTGCGCAGCGCGTCTTCCCGTGCCAGCGCATCCGATGCCGCCGCCGCTTGCCGTTGCGCCGCAGCCAGCGCCCCTTCCGCTTGTGTAATCTCGGAGGGTAGCACCTTGGCGGTCTGCGTCAGGCGGACACGTTCCAGGTCTACGGCCTGCAGCTTCACGAGGTTTTCAATGTGCGCTTGCATTCGTGTATTGAAGTCTAGACCATCGGCCGCCGAATCAGAAAATGAGTGACGCAACCGGCAAGCCGAATGCATCCAAGTCAGAGGTGGAACCGCGCACAGAAGAGAAGTCGTTTTTGCGCCGTCACCGCTGGCTCCTTTGGAGCTGCGGCGCACTACTCGTGGTGCTCGCAGCGCTCACCGTCACAGGCTTCGTGCTGGCTCGTCGCATCGAACCCTTTCTCCGCGCACGCATCGTCGATGGGCTCGCCGACCACTTCCATGCCCGCGTGCAACTCGACACCTTTCACGTCTCCATCGGCAACGGTCTGCGCGGCGAGTGGGGCATCTGGGCGCAAGGGCGCGGCTTGCGCATCTGGCCCCCGGCTGCGGTCGAGGGCGTCTCCGTCCCCGACTCTTCCAATCCCGACCAACCGCTCTTGAGCCTCGAGACATTTAGTTTTCACGCGCCCTTGCGCTACGCTCCCGACAAGCCCGTCTACATCAGCGAAGTTCGTCTTCAGGGCCTCGAGCTTCACCTGCCGCCGCGTTCCCACTTCCTGCATCTCCAGCCGCCGCCCCAACCCGGCGCCGCCGGCCCCGCGCCTCGTTCCGACGCTCTGCACATCCGGTTTCAACTCGGCAGCGTCAACTGCACCGGCGCGCACATCGTTCTCGATACCAGCAAACCCGGCAAGCTGCCCATGGAGATCTTCATCGAGCGTTTCCGCGTCACCGACATTCAGCCCAATGCCGCCATGCATTTCGAGGCAGTGCTGACCAACCCGCGTCCCGTGGGAGCAATCCACACCAAGGGAACCTTTGGTCCGTGGCAGGTATGGGATCCCGGCCAGTCCCCCATCGTCGGCGATTACAGCTTCGACCACGCCAACCTCGGCGACTTCAAAGGCATCTCCGGCTACCTCAGCTCCACCGGCAATTACCAGGGCACTCTGCGCGACATCACCGTCGACGGCCAGACCGACACGCCCGACTTCAGCCTCCCTCGCTTCGGCAATACGATGGACTTGCAGACCCGCTTTCACGCCATTGTCGACGGCACCAATGGCGATACGTGGCTCGATCCCGTCAACGCCACCCTGGGTCACACCCATATCACGGCCAGGGGCCAGGTCGTCCGCGTCTTTGCCCCCGCCTCTGCAGGTGCGCCGCACACCGTCGGGCACGACATCAACCTGAAGATTCAAGTCGATCACGGCCGCATCGAAGATTTTCTCCACCTCGCCACGCACGCCGCAACCCCGCTCCTCACCGGCGACGTCGACCTGAAATCGACGCTGCATATCCCCCCCGGTCCTGCTCCTGTGCACGAGCGCATGGCGTTGAAAGGCCAGTTCACGCTCGACCAGGCGCAATTCAGCAGCACCAAGGTCGAGGACCGCATCCAGGAATTAAGTCTTCGCGGCCAGGGCAAGTCGAAAGATGCAAAAGATGCAAAGGATGCGAAATCCACTGGCGATCCAGGCATCGAGGCCCACATGCAGAGTGACTTTGAAATGGCGGCCGGCGTCATCACCCTGCCCAATCTCGCCTTCGATGTTCCCGGCGCCGACATCCTGCTTAAGGGAACCTACACCCTCAGTGGCGGCGGACTCGATTTCAAGGGGCTCGCGAAAATGCAGGCCACCGTCTCCAAAATGGTCGGCGGCTGGAAGGGCTTTCTGCTCAAGCCTGCCGATCGTTTCTTCAAGAAAGATGGCGCCGGTACTGAAGTGCCTATCCACGTGGCCGGCACCTACAAGAATCCCGACTTCGGCATCGACCTCAAAGGCATGCCGCACACCCATCCGCAACGCCCCGACCAGCAGCCGTCGCAACAAACTCCCGCTTCGGGTGCGACGCCCGCTCCGTCTCCTGCCGTGCCCCCTTCCGCATCGCAACATCCCTGAAACGCGCGCTTCACATGCAGCCCATCCGCGCCCGTCCAACGTTTCACCGCCATCCTGTACAATTCGCAGTTACCTTATAACCTCTGTTTGGAGGAAATCTATGGATATGCTTTTTCTGCTTCCATTGGGCATTGGCGCGCTCATTTTTCTCACCTTGGTGCTCGGCAGCTTTTTCACCGTCAATACCGCCCAGATCGCCATCATCACGCGTTTCGGCAAGTTCCTGCGCGTGGCCGATCCCGGCCTCAACTGGAAAGCCCCCTACTTCGATTCCGTCGCCGGCATTGTCAGTTTGCGGGTGAATCAGATCACCCTGACGATGGAGACCAAAACCAAAGACAACGTCTTCGTCACCATCCCCATCTCCGTGCAGAATCGCGTGCGTCCCGAGAAAGCCTACGACGCGTTCTACAAATTGTCTGACCCCGTCGCGCAGATCAAGTCCTATGTCGAGCAAGTCATTCTCGGCCATGTCCCCGGCATGACGCTCGATGAAGTCTTCGCCTCGCAATCCAGCATCGCGGCGGCGGTCAAAGAGGAACTCGACGCCGACATGGCCGCCTTCGGCTACGAGATCGTCAATGTGCTGGTCACCGACATCGTTCCCGATTCCAAAGTCAAGTCCGCAATGAACGACATCAATGCGGCCCAGCGCGAGCAGGTGGCCGCCAGCGCGCGCGGCGAAGCTGACAAGATTCTTGTAGTCAAAAAGGCCGAGGCCGAAGCGGAAAGCAAAGCGTTGCAGGGGCAGGGAATCGCCAACCAGCGCAAAGCCATCATCGAAGGCCTG
The DNA here is from genome assembly GCA_963798035.1 of uncultured Acidobacteriaceae bacterium. GTDB lineage: Bacteria > Acidobacteriota > Terriglobia > Terriglobales > Acidobacteriaceae > Telmatobacter. Next base: position 617,435 of record CAWCRW010000006.1, read on the forward strand.
CAGACCTCAGTCGAACAATTCCAGAAAGCCGTGGAGGGCGCGACTTCAAAGGAAGTCATGCAGCTGGTGCTGGTCACCCAATACTTCGACACGCTGAAGTCCATCGGCGAAAGCGACAAGACCAATACGCTCTTCCTCACCCACTCGCCCGCAGCCGTGAAAGAAGTCTCCGATCAGATTCTCGAGTCCATGCTGGTCGCGCAGCGGGCCAATCCCTAGCGCATGCTTCGCGCCGCGCGGGGCTCTGTGCACACGTCTGAGCACTCGAATCGCTGATGCAGGCATCATGCCCGCACACTTTCGCGCTTCCTGTCGTCCACCGCGCAGCGTATCGCCCTCGCAGTGTCATCCTGAGAACCCACGCGCCTGGGGCCCCGTGAACGACAAGATCGTGCAAGGGGAAAGTGGGGCGAAGGATCTGCTTCTCCCGCAATTCGTCCCCCACATCCTTTGCCCCGTGTGATACGTTGGCCTGTTCACACCGTTGCCGGTTTCACGAGCAATGGGCGAGGAGCTGCAATGCACTGGACCAGCAAGTTCGCAAGCTGCACGATATCCCTGTCTCTAAGCGCCCTGGCTCTCATCGCCACCGGCCAGACGCCTCCCGCAGCACAATCTGAAAGCCCCGCCGTCCAGCAGGAATGGTGGCGTCACGCGGTTCTCTACGAGATCTACCCGCGCAGTTTTCAGGATTCCGACGGCGACGGCATCGGCGACATCAAAGGCATCACCGCCCGCCTCGACTATCTGCAGGCCCTCGGCATCGACGCCATCTGGATCACTCCGATGTATCCCTCGCCCGGCGTCGACTACGGCTACGATATCTCCGACTACACCGCCATCGACCCCGCCTACGGAAGCATGGCCGACTTCGACAACCTCGTCGCCGAAGCTCGCAAGCGCAATATCCGCGTCATCATGGACTACGTCATCAACCACACCTCCGATCAGCACAAATGGTTTCTCGAGTCCCGCTCCTCCCGCGACAATCCCAAGCGCGATTGGTACATCTGGCGCGATGGAAAAGGGGGGGCCCCCAACGACAGGTCTTCGTCGTTGGGGTCGAAAGGCGAGACCGCGACCGACAAGGGCCAGCCGCCCAACAACTGGCAGTCCTGGTTCGGCCACTCCGCCTGGCAATGGGACGAAAAGACGCGCCAGTATTACTATCACTATTTTTATGTGCAGCAGCCCGACCTCAACTGGCGCAACCCCGAGGTCCACGCGGCCATGGATGGCGTTCTCGACTTCTGGATGAAGCGCGGCGTCGCCGGCTTCCGCATCGACGCTGTCTCCCGCCTCTTTGAGGATCCGAATCTGCACGACGACCCTTATAGGCCCGGCCACAACGTCTATGGCGATCGCAATATCAAGCACCTCTACACCGACGACCTCCCTCAAGTGCACGACGTCCTCAAAGAAGTCCGCCGCGTGGTCGACAAATATCCCGGCGACCCCGTGCTGGTCACCGAAGCCGACGAGCCCAACGTCCAGGCGCTTACGAAGATGTACGGCAACAACGATGAAGTGCAGTTGCCCATGGACTTCCAAATCGCCGACGTCAACGAACTCTCCGCGCCGCGCTTCCGCCAACTCTTCGACCAGATCGAAAACAACACCGCCCACGGCCAGCCCGAATACTTTTTCTCCAACCATGACCAGCCCCGCCAGTGGGACCGCTATGGCGACGGCGAGCACAACGACCAGATCGCCAAGTTGATGGCCGTCCTCGAACTCACCACCCGCGGTACCCCGCAGATGTACTACGGCGAAGAACTCGGCATGCGTACCACCGACCCCGCGCGTATTGAAGATGTCCACGACCCCATCGGCAAACTCGGCTGGCCCAAGGAAAAAGGCCGCGATGGCGAACGCACCCCGATGCAGTGGGACTCCACCGCCGAGGCCGGGTTCACCACCAATACCAAGCCGTGGTTGCCCGTGCCGCCTTCCGCCTCCAGCTACAACGTCGAGGCCGAGAGCAAAGATCCCAACTCGATCTTCAACACCTACAAACACCTTCTTGCCCTGCGCAAGAGCGACCCGGCGCTTCGCGACGGATGGCAAAAAAGCATCAATGAGTCGGACCCCAACGTCTTTGCCTTTCTACGCCACGCCGGCGACAAAACCGTGCTGGTCGCGCTCAACATGAGCGCCCATCCGCACACCATGGCCTTTCATCTTGCAGCCGAGGGAATCGCCGGGACCCGGCTCGCGCCGCTCTATAATTCGTCCGACTCATCCGGGGAACCCATTCCGCTCGAGCACGTGACCCTTGCGCCCTTCGGCGCGCTGGTCGCCGCCGTCGAGTAAGACCCATTGCGCGCGCCAGGCCGCACGCGCCATCGCGCCAAATGTGTTAGTTTGTCATGCGTCAAACCGTTGCCGAATCCACGAGCAATGGAAACGAAGGCCGCTTCACGACGATGCTTGATGCGCTCTGTATTGGCTTCGCCGGATCCGCGCCTACGAGGAGACCACAATGCACTGGACCAGAAACATCGCAAGCCTTTCCGCAGGCTTGCTGTTCGCAGCTCTATCCCTCACCACACAGGCCCAACAATCCAGCACCACCGCCAGAACCGGCGTCGTTTCCAGCGAGCACGACTGGTGGAAAAACGCAGTCATCTACGAAATCTATCCACGCAGTTTTCAAGATTCAAACGGCGACGGCATCGGCGATCTCAACGGCATCACCCAGCGCCTCGACTATCTCAAGCAGCTCGGCGTCGATGCCATCTGGCTCTCGCCCATCTACCCTTCGCCGCAGGTTGACTTCGGTTACGACATCTCCGACTACGAGAATATCGATCCCCAATACGGGACCCTCGCCGACTTCGATCGCCTGATCGCCGAAGCCGACAAACGGCACATCCGCGTCATCATGGACATGGTGATGAACCATTCCTCCGACAAGCACAAATGGTTCCTCGAATCGCGCTCTTCGCGCACCAATCCCTACCGCGACTGGTACGTCTGGCGTGACGGTAAAGGCGAAACAGCTACCGACAAAGGCCAGGTCCCCAACAACTGGCAGTCCGACTTCGGCCACTCGGCATGGGAATGGGACGAAAAGACGCGCCAGTACTACTACCACAAGTTCTATATTCAGCAGCCCGACCTCAACTGGGACAATCCCAAGGTTCACGAGGCGTTCAAGCAGATCATTGGCTTCTGGCTCAAGCGCGGCGTCGGCGGCTTTCGTTTCGACGCCATCACCACCCTCTTCGAAGATCCCAACCTCACCGACGACGACGTGCTGAAAGATAAAAACGGCAACACCTACCTCAACAACTACGGCGACATCGCCCTCAATGACACCCGCACCAACAACCTCCCCGGCGTCCATCCCGTGATGCAGGAGATGCGCGCCTACTCTGACAAATTCGACTCCAACAAATTTCCAGGAACCCGCGTCTTCATCGGCGAAACCTACCTGCCCAACATCGCCGAGCTCGAGAAGCAATACGGGCCGCCCGACCATCCCGAGTTCCACCTGCCCATGGACACCCAGCTCGGCTTCATCAACAAGATGGACATCGCGGCCTTCCGCGCCAAGCTGACCGACGCCGAACAGCACCTCGACGGCCACACCCCGCTCCTCGTCTTTGACAACCACGACAATCCCCGCCTCGACGCGCGTTATGGCGACGGCGTCCACAACACCGACATCGAGCGCGTCATCTCCACCATCCTCTTCACCAATCGCGGCGCCTCGCTCTTCTACTACGGCGACGAAATCGGAATGAAGACCACCCCGCCCACCCGCAAAGAGGACGTGAAAGATCCGGTCGGCATCACCGGCTGGCCCAAAGACAAAGGCCGCGATGGCGAGCGCACCCCGATGCAGTGGAACGCCTCGGCCAATGCCGGCTTTACTCGGCCCGGAGTCACTCCCTGGCTTCCGGTTCCGCCCACTTACACCGAAGTCAACGTGAAGGCGGAAGAGTCCAGTCCCGACTCACTCTTCGCCTGGTATCAGGCCCTCATTCGCCTCAAGAAAACCAATCCCGCTCTCGCTCTGGGGACCGACACCATGCTTGATCCTGAAAATCCCAGCGTGCTGAGCTGGGTGCGCCAATCCCCCGGCAATCCCTCCGTGGTCATCTCCGTCAACTTCACAGCCGAGCCGCAGTCCGTGAGTCTCTCGGTTCCCGGTTCCGGCGCAACGCTCAAAACGCTGCTCAAAACTCCCGGTGCCACGGATCCGGTCTCGCTGCAGACCATCCAGCTCGGGCCCTTCGGTGTCTACATGGGAGAGCTTCGTCCCTGAGCGCCTCGCATCTTCGCTCCAGGACCGGCGTCTCCTCCAATGCGCAGAACGCCGATCCGACCCCAAGGGCAAGCGAGAGCTCTGACCAAATCATCTGGCTGGTTTGGAGGGAGCGTGGGGCTTCAGCCCCGCATACTTAAGATCAGAATTGTCATCCCGAGCGGAGCAGCTTGGGGCCCCACGCAGTGGGGTAAGCGCAGCGAAGGATCTGCTTCTGCTTTTTGCGAAGCACCAACAACAAAACAGCAGCGGATGCCCCATCCTTCCGCGCTCTTCGGGAAGGTGGGAAACCGAAATTCATTCGTGGGAATTGCCTCTAGAAGTCGTCGCCGTTGTCGTGCGCAGACGCCCCAATGGGAGGCTCTCTGCCGACACCATCCGCCTGCCGTAGCCTCGCCAGCGTCTTGCGGTAGTACCAGGCCGCCGCCACGCCACCCGCCACCGCCGACGCCGCTGCGACAAAGCCTACCCTCAGCCAGCTCGGGGAATGTGCCGCTCGCGCTTGGCTCCGATCAAATTCATGTCTGTAAACTGCAGATTCTGGGATGCTTGCCATATATTTTTGCGCCAATCCTGTTCCGCGTTGGCGGCTGGGTCCACCAAAGAGCTAGGACCTCTACATAAATGGTAATCCCGCCAATCTTCACCGTGTCACAATGCGATAAAATCTTGAATTTTGTATTTGCTTTCTTCTGAATCTATAGTAAGGTGTATTTATTCCAGTCGGGGAGGCGGTAATCCTTACCCCTCCAAGGCTGGGAGTAGTTTGCGTCACTGGCCTCCCGGCACGAACAGCTAAAAGTTCGTGCCGTCTTTTTTGCCCGAAATCCGGCATGAGCCAGCGCCTCGCCTCGCCCCTCCTCCCAATTCCTTCCCCACGCTCACACCCGCACCCGCCCCTCGTCTACAATGAGGACGCACAGTGCCCATGAGAAATCTTCTGCAACACCGCTGGATCCTCGCGCTTTCCGTTTTCGCCGTCACCGCCGCCAGCTACGCGCAGTGGTCCAACCCGGCCGACGAAATCCCCGCCTACCATCCCGCGGCCCCCTTGCATGTCAGCGCGCTTCCGCCGATTCTTGCCGGGTCCAGGCTCACCGGCGACAACTTCCGCTACCCCTGGCAGGTCCACGTCTACCAGCAGGCCGCCCACATCGGCAACGTGCTCTACCAGCTCCCCTGCAATTGCCGTTGCGATCGCGCGCTCGGCCATACCAGCCTGCGCAGTTGTTACGAAGGCCTCCACGGCACCGAGTGCTCCACCTGCGCCAAAGAAGCGTTCTACGCTTACCGCCTCACCAAGGCCGGCAAAACCCCCGCCGAAATCCGCGCCGGCATCGCGCGCCACGACTACGAAAGCATCGACCTCGAACAGCAATAAAAAAATTCCCACGCCGTGCGTCGAAACCCTGCCCGCAAACGGCAGAGCGAGACGTATTGCTCAAGCAATTGTTGTTAAGTTTCAGAATTTCAGCGGAGGTCCTATGACCTCCATGCCGTGCTCTCTGAAGACCTGCTGAACTTCATTGGCTGAGGGCGGGCCAACCAAGCCGCCGATCTCTAGAAAAAAAGCTTCCATGGCGCCAGCTGGTTGATAGGCGATGAGCATCCTACCCTGCCGATCGCCGAGATGAGCATAAGTATGAGCAACCTTCCGGGGCGCGAGAAGCGAATCTCCTGGCGTAAGCCTGTACCTTTCATCGCCGACCTGCACCAGATATTCCCCCTCAAGTACATAGAACCACTCGTCCTCGACCTCATGGACATGCAAGGGAGGGCCACCTTTTAGGCTCCAATGCGCTTCAAACATCGACCAGGACCCCGCAGTGTCCTTGCCCGACACTTTGCGGTCGATTGAGCTTTTGGCGCCCATCGGAATGCGCTCGTTGAAGCGGTCCTGCCGCTGTTGCACACGGATCACTCGCTTTTCCGTATCCATTCCAGCCTCCTGCGCGCTGCATTCCCGATGCTATCTGACGATTGTCAGCGTGTTCTCGGCAATTGCTTTACCGATCGGCAATGCAGGTGTTGAGGGTGATAAAGCCGGAACCGAAGCAGAGGTATCGCGCAGTGAGTGGGTGCTGCCCCATCCGTCAGTGGGAAACCGGAAGAGTTGAAGGCCAAGAGCTAGAAGCTAGTAGCTGCCTTTTAACGCCCGCATTGGCGATAATGGCGAAGCATGGTTCGAAGGCAAACCCCGGAGCAAATGATCCAGCGAGGCGTGAAGTCTTCGCTCATCGGCATTGGCTTCAATTTCGTCCTCGCCTCCTTCAAATGCACCATCGGCTTCATCGGCCATTCCTTCGCCTTGATCGCGGATGGAATTGAATCGCTCTCCGATGTCATCAGCTCCACCGTGGTCTACCTCGGCTTGCGTCTTTCCATCAAGCCACCCGATGAAGATCATCCCTATGGTCACGGAAAAGCAGAGCCCGTCGCCGCCATCATTGTGAGCCTGGCGCTGATTGTCGCCGCCATCGTGATCGGGATCGAGAGCATCGTGCGCGTCCAAACTCCGCATCCTTTGCCCGAGCCCTACACCCTGTGGGTCTTGTTAGCTGTCGTGGGAATCAAGGCATTGCTGTCCCGCTATGTGTCCACCGTCGGCGAAGGAATCAATAGCGCCGCCGTTCGTAGCGACGCCTGGCATCATCTCAGCGATGCCATCACTTCGGCCTTTGTGTTTGTCGGCATCTCGATCGCCTTGTGGACCAGGAATGCGGCAGCCGACGATTGGGCTGCGCTCTGTGCTTCCCCCGTCATCATGTTCAATGCGTGGCGCCAACTCCGGGCGCCCTTCGCAGAATTACTGGATACGGCGCCCGCCCCTCAGCTGGAACAGGAGGTGCGCGCCGTTGCCTCCAGCGTTTCCGGAGTCATCGGCCTCGAGAAATGCCACGTCCGCAAAGTCGGCTTTCGCTATTACGTTGACCTGCACATCGTCGTCGAAGGGACTCTCACCGTGCGCCGAGGGCACAACATTGCCCATGATGTCGAAGATGCCGTACTGCAACAGGTTCCGCAGATCGCAGAAGTCTTGGTGCACGTCGAGCCCGAAGAAGAGCTCCTCACCCCTTCTCTCAAGAGGTAAGTGGCGGCGGGCTAGAAGCTAGCAGCTACCCCGGCCAAGAGAGGTTCCACGTGTGGGTCCAACGGGAGAAAAACGGAGAATACTGTTCCCGCAGATTGGGAGAGGGCGCTGCTCCTCACCTGGATCGTTCCGCTATGTCTGCTGCGGGCGAGCCTTCCTTCTGTTCACTTTTGTACGGTTCGAAAAATATCCGAAGCCCGATTCCGTTCGAGGATTTGCAGTTAATTCCCCCCACCCGTAGCACAATAGAACTCGAAGAGCTGAGACCAGAAGCTAGCGGCTAGCAGCTAGAAGCTAGCAGCTGGTTTTAAGTCCTTCCCCGAGAGGAATCTGCGGGTAAGTTCAATGAGTAGAGGAATTTGGAGGCGTCAACTGTCGCCAACCTGCTGAAAACAAGGAATTTCCGCCCAGATTCCGGGGGGGGAGTGGTCCCCGGCCATTCCAGAATCCGGTATACAATAGAGCTGCAGCACGAGCCAGTTGGCCCGGCTCGCACTCCACCCCGCCTTCCTGCGAATCACATCTTCGCTACGCCAGGTCGGGGTACCCAGCAAGCGGCGTTTGCGCGCTGGGACCAAGGGGGGCGTCACGGTTTCGACGGGATCGCTTGCGGCACGGAGGCATGCTGGGGTGTGGGCACCCATAATCGCCTGCAAAACTAAAGTTGCCAACGATAACCTGGCACTTGCAGCTTAATTAACTAAGCTGCCGTCTTTCGCGGTTTCGCCTATGGGCTGCGAGCAAGACGTCATTCAGTAGGCTGGTGGCTGCTTCTCGGTCCGTGTTGTAGCCGCGAGATCATCGGACTAGCTTGCAGCGCATCTTGTCCGTTCTGAGCGTTGCAAGCGAAACCATCGGAACTGGACTGAGCATGGATTCTCTAGGCTGACAACGATTTCGGACGCGGGTTCGACTCCCGCCGCCTCCACCAACCTTCGCCAAGCGAAGGTTGTCGCGCCGTAGCCTTGGCGAAGGCGGACCACTGTATTAAGCTCCTTGCATGAATGCATGAATGCATGAATGCATGAATGCGTGAGTACGTGAATGCGTGAGTACGCGAACATCATGAAACTCGCCTACATCCTTCAAGACCTTGCCGGAGAGCATTTCTACACGGGTATCACCGACGATCTGGACGCCAGGCTTTCAAAGCACAATTCCGGCGCAGTGACACACACGTCGAAGTTCCGTCCATGGCGCATCAAGAGTTATGTCGCGTTTGCGGACGAAGCGCGCGCATTTTCATTCGAGAAGTATTTGAAGTCAGGATCGGGACGGGCCTTTGCAAAAGCGCGATTGTAGGCACTCATCGAGTTCGTAGGTCACGCGTTAAGAGGACGAAGAAAGGCAACTACTCGCGCGGCGCTCCCGAAAAGTCGAACGTCGAAAAATGGCGATTCTCGCCATTGATCTCCGCGCGCAGTTCGTGCCACAGTTCGTTGGGGATTTTGAGAAAGACCTCAACCACATTCGGATCGAATTGCGAACCCGAACAGCGCAGGATTTCCTGCCGCGCCTCATCGAAACTGCGCGCCTTGCGATAAGGGCGATCGCTCGTGATCGCATCCATCGCGTCGGCCACCGCAAAAATCCGGGCCCCGATCGGAATCTCATTTCCGCGCAGCCGGCTCGGGTAACCGTTCCCATCAAAATATTCCTGGTGCGTGTATACGATCGCCGCGGCTTCACTCAGGAAGGGAATCTTGCGCAAAATGTGGTAGCCCCGCGTGCAATGGTCGCGCATGATCTCTTCTTCTTCCGAGGTCAGCTTGCCCGGCTTCCGCAGAATCTCGTCGGGAATCGCCATCTTGCCGATATCGTGCAGGAACGCTCCTCGTGCAATGACCTTGATATCGACGGGCGGAATTCCCATCGCGCGGGCCAGCGCAATGGTGTACGCAGTTACCCGCTTGGAATGCCCTTCGGTCTCCGAATCCTTCAGGTCAAGCGCATCGCCCAGAGCCTCCAGCGTCACGTCGTAGGAGTGCTCCAGATCTTCCATCGCCTGGCGCAGCATCTCGGTGCGTGCGCGTACGACCTGCTCCAGATTCTGCTGGTAATTGTGGCTTTCCTGCAGCGCCTGCCGATGATCGAGCGCGCGCTGCACCGTGGCCACCAGGTGTTCGCGCTCAAAGGGCTTCAGCAGGTAATCGTAGGCGCCGCGTCGCATCGAATCGATCGCAACGCTGATGTCATGAATGGCACTGACCATCACTACCGGCAAATGCGGCTGGTCGGCATGAATGCGCTCCAGCAGCGCAATACCGTTCCCGTCCTGCATCACGATGTCGGTCAGAACCAGGTCAAACGTACCCTGTCCCAAAACTTCCACGGCCTGGGTTCCGCTGATCGCCAGCTGTACCTCATAGCCCTGGCGCTGCAGCGTGGCACCAATCATCGAACGAACTGGCGCCTCATCATCCACAACAAGGACGCGAGCCGTACGACGCGTACGCACGTTCGCATGTCGATCCGAGTTATTCGGTTCAGGCATCGCGGGGTCACTTTCCCCCGGATTCGCGAGGTTCGACGTGAAACCCATTGATCTCCTGCGATCCAACGATCCTCTTTGTCCAGCGCTTCGCGGATCAGATCGCTCGAACTGCCGATTTAGCCCGAGAAAAAAGATGGCAACTGTTTCTTCATTGGACGATAAACGGTCTTCAATCGACGCAGGAATTGGGAGAATCGCAATTCGGCCCAGGAGTCGCTTTTATGGGCGGCTTTGTCGGACTTTCTACTCCAGCCGTGGATGCCGCTCCCGCTTAAATCAGTTCGTAGGACGAAGTTACGCCAGCATTCCGCCAAGCGCAAGCTTTTCCATGGATAGTATCAAAATATTCAATTTAGGTTTCTTGTCAACTGCATCCTTCAGCTACAACGAAAGTACCGTATGCGATTCCCGGCCATTCTCCGTCGAAAGTCGACCTTTTCCGTCCCCAGTCTTGATGGAGAATCGGGAGCATGCGCCTCTTCCATCCCAGGCTGGACTAGCTTCCTTCGCGTTCCTTCGCGTTGCGCGCCCGTCGCGCCGTGGCCCAACCTTCTTTGGTTACCTGGTGCGCGCGTCCCACCGCGAGGGCACCTGCCGGCACATCTTTCGTGATGCAAGATCCCGCTCCAATATATGCGCCGTCCTCAATCGTGACCGGCGCTATGAGCGTGGAGTCGCTCCCGACAAAGACGCCTTCTCCAATGTGCGTTGGGTGCTTGCGCATCCCATCGTAGTTGCAGGTAATGACGCCCGCGCCAATGTTTGTTCGGGCACCGATTTCAGAGTCTCCCAGGTAGGCCAAATGCCCGGCCTTCACTCCATTGTGGAGCTTCGATTTCTTGACCTCGACAAAGTTGCCGATATGAACGTCTTCCCCGATCTCGCAGCCAGGCCTCATGCGGGCAAACGGCCCAATGTCGGCACCATGAGAGATTGAGCTGTCGATCAGCACACAGCTTTGGCGAATGATCACTCTGTCGCCCACCGTACAGTTCTCAATTACCGAATACGAGCGGATGTGGCTTTCGGTCCCAATCCGTGTGCGGCCGAGCAGCTGCACAAACGGCTCGATGATGGTGTCCGGCTCAACCTCAACCTCAGCATCGATCACGCAGGTCTCTGGTCGAAAAATCGTGACGCCTGCCCCCATCAACCGGTTGGCGGTCGCCATCCGCATCGTGGAGTCGAGTGCCACTAATTCAGCAATCGTATTCGCGCCCAAAACTTCCGCGGCATCGGCGGCTTTTACGGCCACCACCCGTTGGCCGGCCGCCCGCAATAGCTGTGCCATATCGGTTAGGTAGAGCTCGGCCTGCGCATTGTTTGCTGCGAGTTTCTCCAGGTGCATCTTCAACGTGGCAGTCTTGAAGGCATAGACCCCGGCATTCATCTCCCGAATCCGCTGCTGCTCCGGCGTCAGCATCTTCTGTTCGACGATTGCCTCCACTTCCGCTGACTGCGCGTCGCGTCGCACCACGCGCCCGTAGCCAGCGGGATTCTCGGGCATCGCGGTCAGCAGAGTCATGGCCGCATCCTGCGCCACGTGAAAGTTCCACAGCTCCTGAATCGTCTCGGTCCGGAGCAGCGGCACATCGCCGGAAAGCACCAGGATATTCTCGTAAGCGCCTACGCTCTCCATCGCGCATTGGATTGCGTGGCCGGTTCCGCGCTGCTCGGTCTGCACCACAAAGCGAATGCCGCTGTCGGCCATCGCCTTCTCAACCCGCTCTGCTTGGTGACCTACCACCGCGAAAATATTGGTTGGGTTCACCACGCGGGCCGCCGCTGCAATCACGTGCTGCAGCAGCGGCTTTCCGCCGACCTGGTGCAGCACCTTCGGCCTTCGCGATTTGAGGCGCGTCCCTTTGCCGGCAGCCATAATCACCACCGCCAGCTTCAGGTCTTGCTGCGGGCCGCCGGCCGTTTTCTTGCTCACTGCTTGCTCTCCTGCGCCGGCCCTTCTTTCGGCTGCGGAATCGTGATGTCGATCGGATGCGCCGGACCCAGGTGCAACTCGTCCAACCCCGGCTTGATTTCCGGTCCATTGCCGACCACCAGCACAGCCAGCTTGTCGGGATGGATATATTTCTTCGCCACGGCGCCCAAATCGGCAAGCGACACTTTCTCTACCGCGGCCTTATAGGTCTCGAGATAGTTCGCGGGATACCCGTAGAACTCCAGCCGCACGCTTTCCGCCAATACCTTCTCGCGCGTGTCGTAGCGGAAAAGGAAGGAGTTCAAAATATCGTCCTTGGCTCGCTTCAGTTCCGCTTCGGTGAAGGGTTTCTCGTTCATCCCGGCGATCTCGGTCAGCGCTGCCTTGGTCGCGTCCACCGTCGAAGCGCTCTTTGTCATCACCATCACTCGAAACATGCCCGGATGGTCATAGTCGAAGCCATAGCCTCCACCCACGGCATAGGCGAGTCCAAGCTCCGTGCGAACCTTCTGGAAGAGCCGGCTTCCGAAACCTCCGCCCAGGATCTCGTTCATCACCGCGAGAGATGGCACATCGGGGTTGCGCCGATCCGTGCCCAGGCCCATGATCTCGATGTTCGATTGATTCACATCTTCTTTGTTGATGAAGTAAACGCTTTGGCTTGGATCGTGAAAGGTTTCGTGATGCGGAGGCAGGGGACTGACCTTCGCCAACGGTTCAAACGTCGCCCGCAGCTTCGCTTCCATTGCAACAGGATCGAAGTCACCGCTGATGCTCACAATCAGCCTGCTTTTCAGCGAGCGATCATGCCATGCCTTCAGATCCGCCAGCGTAACCGCGCCAATGGTCGCAAACTCGATCTGCCGCGTGTAAGGGCTGTTCGGACCGTAGACCAGCTTCGCCGCCTCGCGTCCCGCAATCTCCCCCTCGTCGTCGTTGCGACGCATAATGACAGTTGCGTCCTGCTGCTGTGCCAGCTGGAGCTTCTGCTCGCTGAACTTGGGATGGAACAGCAGATCCATGGCCATTCCATACACCTGGTCCGCGTCGCCCTTCAGCGAATCCCACGAAAGCGCGGTCGAATCGACATCGCCTGCGGTCTCAATGTGGGCCGCTTTGGCTTCCAGGAGATCGTCCATCGCGTCGCCGTTCATCGTCTCGCTGCCGCTGGTTCGCCACGCCTGCCCATAGAGATCGATCAATCCGGTCTTTGCCGGATCCTCATCGCGCGAGCCCCCTTGAAGCAATACCGACCCGGTGACAAACGGCAGTTCGTGATCTTCCTGTAGAAAGAGCACGATCCCATTTTTCAACTCGATCCGTTTGGGTTGGTGCGGGTTGAATGCTCGCAGCGGCGGCACGGGAATCTTCTCCCAGGGCTTGCTTTCCTGCGCGCAAAGTGCGACGGGCGCAAGCAGGCCCATTGAGAGCGCGGCCAGAACGGCAAGCCTCGTGAAATGTCCTCTGGCGAGATCCATGACACCTGATTTCTGATGATTCTTCTTCATTGCGCGCCTCCGTTTTTTGCACTGGCTGCCGGAGCTTCTGTATCAATCTCGGCGGAGGTGCGGTTTGAAGCAACAAACACTTGGTTGGCGACGCGCCGGATATCGGCCTTGGTCACTTTATCCACCCGATCGAGTTGCAGGAACAGCTCGCGCCAATCGCCGTAGCGCGTCTGGTACTCCGCCAGCGCATTCGCCAGCCCCTGGTTATCGGCGAGTCCGCGCAACAAGTCGGCACGCGCTCGCGTTTTGTACATCGCCAGTTCCGCATCTGTCACATCGGTGGTCTTCAGCTTGTCAATTTCTCTGCGAATCGCATCGCGCATCTGGTCCGGCGTTTTTCCCGGCACAGGCACGGCATAAAACGAAAACAAGCTGGGATACTTGTCGCCGGGAAAGGGACTGAATCCCTCGGCATCGGCCGCAATCTGCTGGTCGCGCACCAAGCTTCGATAAAGCCGCGAAACGCGCCCATTCGACATGATGTCCTGGATCGCGTCGAATACCGCGTCGTCCTTATCGCGATAACTTGGCCGGTGATAGCCTTCGATGTAAAACGGCTGCGTCTGCTCGCGAATCACGACCGACTTCTCCGCAAATTGCTTCGGTTCCACCGTCGTCATGTCCTCCGGTTTCGGACCGCCGGGGATTTTGCTGAAATACTTTTCCAGAACCGGCATCGCTTCCGACGCTTTCACGTCGCCCACCACAGCTATCACGATGTTTGAGCCCACATAGTACTTTCTGTGGAACGCCATCGCTTCCGTTGCAGTAATCTGCGCAACTTCGCTCGGCCATCCAATGCCGCTGCGCCCGTAGTTGTGCGCCACATACGCGGTTGCCAGGAACTGCTCCACCATCCGCCCAATGGGATTAGAGTCGACGCGCATCCGCCGCTCCTCCATCACCACGTTGCGTTCCTTGTAGAACTCGCGCGGGACGACGTCAGCAAGCCTCCCGCTCTCCAGCCAGGCCCACAACTCCAGACGGTTTTCCGGCATCGACCAGAAGTATTCCGTGTTGTCGAGGCCCGTTTCCGCATTCAGGCCCGTAGCGCCGTTGGCCTGCGCAACCTCGGTGAACTGGTTCGGAATCACATATTTTTCTGCGGCCGCTTGTGCTTCTTCGAAGGATTTGTGGAGCTCCGCCAGCTTCTGCGGATCGCGTCCTACCGGCTTGAGGTATTCCGCCTCGTACGCGTTGTTGGCCTCTTCCACCTTTTCCAGCGCCACCTTCTCGTCGGGGTAGTCCTTGGTCCCGATCTCCGTGGTCCCTTTGAAGGCCAGATGCTCAAACATGTGAGCCAATCCGCTCTCGCCCGAGGGATCGTTTACGTCACCCGCGTCGATAAACGTCGAGTAGCTGAAGACCGGTGCATCGGGCCGCTCGCAGATCAGCAGCGTCAGCCCGTTGGGCAGCACCTTCGTGGTGATCCTCTGCTCAAAGCTTTTTAGATCCTGGCTCCATCCGACGCGCGCGGCCATCGCCATCAGCGTCCCTGCCAGGCAGCCCTTCCAAATCCAGCCAACGGCTCTGCTCTGCATTCCTGCTCCTTGGGGGCCAAGGCTGCGCCCCGCTCACTTCAACCTATTGTCGCAAACCCTGCCCAATCAACCGAACCGAGAGTGACGAACCGGCAGGCGGCCGTCTGCGTATAGGCTTGAAAGGGTGAGGTCTTCATGCGCAGGGTAATGGTTCGTTTTGTTTTCCTGCTTCTGGTTCTTTTGGTTGTTGCCTGCGGCCTGTTCTGGGCTATCGAAATTTTTCCCCGCTACGGCTCGCATCCCCCCCTCAAGCTCGCTAGGGGGGCCGTGTATATCCGTAATGCGCGCATCTATGTCTCGCCCACTCTGCCCCCCATCGACAACGGAACGATCCTGATTCGCGACGGAGTGATCGCCGCGGTCGGTCAAAATGTCGACGTGCCGGTGGGCGCCGCGGAGATCCCGTGCGACCGATGCATTGTTACTGCGGGCTTCTGGAACGCCCACGTGCATTTCACAGAGCCCAAGTGGAACCTGGCGGAATGGAAATCCGACGACCTGCTCGACGCCCAACTCGCCGATATGTTCCTGAGCCGCGGCTTCACCACCGTCATCGACGTCGGTTCCAATCCGGCAGATACTTTCGCTATTCGTCGCCGCATCGAGAGGGTGCAACTCAAAGGACCCTACATCTACTCCTCGGGTCCGCCGCTCTATCCGCCGAACGGCATTCCGTTCTACATCAAGGAGACGGCGCCCTCGTGGATGCAGGCGCTCATGCCTGAACCCGGAACGCCCGAGGCTGCCCGTCGCACGGTGCGTCGCAATCTCGCTTCCGGCGCCGATCTGACCAAGCTCTTCACCGGTTCCTGGGTGCAGCGCGGCCATGTTCTGCCCATGCCGCTCAACATTGCCCAGGCTGCCGTTGAAGAAAGTCATCTGAACGGCAAGCTGGTTTTTGCCCACCCGTCCAATCTTGCCGGTGTACGCGTCGCCATCGACAGCGGCGTCGACGTGCTGGCCCACGCTGCCGACGACACCCGCGGCATCGACCAGGCGCTGCTCTCCTCGGCGGTCCAGAAAAACATGGCCATGATCCCTACCCTCAAGATGTTCGCGTCCACGGTCACCACCGATCCGCATTACATGGATCCCATCTGCGACGAGGTGCGCCAGTTTCATGCGCTGGGAGGCCAGTTGATCTTTGGCACCGATGTCGGCTATATGACGGACTACTCGACCGACGGTGAATTTGTGGAGCTGGGCCGGAGCGGTCTCGACTGGAAAGACGTCCTCGCCATGCTCACCACGAACCCCGCATCGCGCATGGGCGCATCGGAGGCGAAGGGGACTGTTGCGCCCGGCAAGATCGCGGACCTCACCATCCTCTATGCCGATCCCGCTGCCGACCTTACCAACTTTTCCCGTGTGCAAATGGTGATTCGTTCCGGCCGCGTTCTCTGGGAGCGACAATAGGAGGTACGCGTGCCTCCTCGATGAGACAGACTCCCGTGCTCCGCACCGATCGCCTGCTGTTGCGCCGCTGGCAGTTCTCTGATCGTGCGCCTTTCGCCGCCATCAATCGCGACCCCGCAGTGATGGAGCACTTTCCAAAACTTCTCAATCCCGTGGAGAGCAATCGGATCATCGACCGCGTTGAAGCGCACTTTGAGCAGCATGGATTTGGCCTCTGGGCCACCGAACTGCGCAGTTCCGGGGATTTCATCGGCTTCGTCGGACTCTCGATTCCGCACTTCGAGGCGCCCTTCATGCCCTGCGTCGAGATCGGCTGGCGTCTCGCTTCCGCCTACTGGGACAAAGGACTGGCCACCGAAGGTGCGAAAGCTGTCGTCTGTCATGCCTTCGAATTTCTCAAACTTCCTGAACTGGTCTCGTTCACCGTTCCAGCTAACATTCGCTCCCGGCGTGTCATGGATAAACTCGGCATGACCCACGATCCGGCCGAAGATTTCAATCATCCCAATCTCGCCGTTGACCATGCGTTTCGTCGTCACGTGCTCTACCGTCTCAACCCACGCCATGCCCTATACTGAACACTGCGTCTCGATAGGCCAAAGCCTCGTGGACGGTGCTTTTCGCGGAGGTTCTTTCTTTGCTTTCTGCCGGTACGATCGCCGAATCAACGCGTCCGCGCGTGCGCTCCACGACGGTCATCTGCGTGCGCCGCAACGGCCAGGTCGTCATGGCCTCCGACGGCCAGGTCACCATGGGCGATCACGTGCTCAAGCACTCCGCCCGTAAGATTCGCCGGCTTTACCAGGACAAGATACTGGCCGGATTTGCCGGATCGACCGCCGATGCTTTTTCACTTTTCGCGCGCTTCGAATCCAAACTTGAGCAATATGCCGGCAACTTGAACCGCGCCGCCGTCGAACTCGCCAAGGACTGGCGCACCGACAAGATGCTGCGCAACCTGGAAGCGCTGCTGGTGGTCGCCGATACCGCCCAGACGTTTCTCATCTCAGGTTCGGGCGACGTCATCGATCCCGACGATCAAGTTGCCGCCATCGGTTCGGGCGGCAGTTTCGCCACTGCGGCTGCCCGCGCGCTGCTCGAGAACACCGATTTGAGCGCACGCGAAGTGGCCGAAAAAGCAATGGCCATCGCCGCCCAGATCTGTATTTACACCAACGACCACTTCACGTTTGAAGAATTGAAAGCATAGACCGGGCTGAAACCCCGGCAAGATGGATCCGGCAAGATGGAATAGGATGCAGTGACGGGACTTCCGCCCTGGGAAATTACCGGAACCGCTTGGTATTGGGAGTAATCAAAAAAGAATGGCTATCTATCTGCCCGCCTCTGCCGAAGAACAGGACCTCGCGCTTGACGAACTCACGCCGCGTGAGATCGTCGCCGAGCTCGACAAGCACGTGGTCGGCCAGCGCGCCGCCAAGCGCGCCGTGGCGATTGCTCTCAGAAACCGCCAACGCCGCCAGAAGCTCCCCCCCGACCTTGCCGAAGACATCATGCCCAAGAACATCATCATGATTGGGCCCACCGGCGTCGGCAAAACGGAGATTGCGCGCCGCCTCGCCAAGCTCACCAACTCGCCGTTTCTGAAGGTGGAAGCGTCCAAATTTACCGAAGTCGGCTACGTCGGGCGCGATGTCGAATCCATGATTCGCGACCTGGTCGAAATCGCCATCGACATGGTCCGGGAAGAGCGCCTCGAAGAAGTGGAAGACCGCGCCGAGATGAATGCCGAAGAGCGCCTGCTCGACATTCTTCTGCCTCCACCTCCATCTGCGCCTCCGGGTCAGGACGATTCCCACACGCTA
Source organism: uncultured Acidobacteriaceae bacterium (assembly GCA_963798035.1). Taxonomy (GTDB): domain Bacteria; phylum Acidobacteriota; class Terriglobia; order Terriglobales; family Acidobacteriaceae; genus Telmatobacter. The sequence continues at coordinate 635,520 of CAWCRW010000006.1, forward strand.
CCCGCCAGCGACAGCCATCAGCGTTCGCGTGAAAAACTGCGCCAGCAATTCCGCGAAGGCAAGCTGGACGACCGCATGGTCGAGCTCGACGTCCGCGAACGTGGCACTCCCCAGTTCGGCATCATCTCCAACCAGAACCTCGAAGACATGGAGATGAACCTCAAAGACATGCTGCCTAACATTTTTGGCGGGGGCACCAAGAAACGCAAAATGAAAGTCGGGGATGCCTTTGACTACCTTGTGCAGGAGGAAGAAGGCCGCCTCATCGACATGGACCAGGTCAACCGCGTTGCCACCGAGAGGGTCGAATCGAGCGGAATCATCTTCCTGGATGAGATCGACAAGATTGCCGGCCGCGAGGGTGGCCACGGCCCGGACGTCTCGCGCGAGGGCGTGCAGCGCGACATTCTTCCCATCGTCGAAGGAACCACCGTCAACACGCGTTACGGCATGGTGCGCACCGACCACATCCTTTTCATCGCCGCCGGGGCCTTCCATGTATCAAAGCCCAGCGATCTCATCCCCGAACTGCAGGGCCGCTTCCCGTTGCGCGTTGAATTGAAGTCGCTCACCGTCGAGGATTTTCTGCGCATCCTTACCGAGCCCAAGTCCTCGCTTACCAAGCAGTACACTGCGCTGCTTGAGACTGAGGGAGTCCGTCTCGAGTTTGCACCCGAGGCGTTGCGCGAAATGGCCGAGTTCGCCTTCAAGGTAAACGAAGCCACCGAAAACATCGGCGCCCGCCGTCTTCACACCATCATGGAGAAGGTGCTCGAAGACGTCAGCTTTCTCGCGCCGGATGTGGCGCGCCGCACCCCCGAGGGCGAACAGGCCGCGCTTTCCGAGGCCATCAAGAACGAGTCGTCAACCCCTCTACCCTATCAAGAGCGTATGACTGCCTCCGGCCCCGAGAAACTTTTCACCATCACGCCTGATTATGTGAAGCAGATGGTCGCCACTATCGTGAAGGACCAGGACCTCAGCCGCTACATCCTGTAGGTTCCATCTTTCCAGTTGCGCTCGTGGCGCGCCTTTGCTAAGTTCTTCTCCGTACCTCGGCAGTCCGCGCCGCAGCATCAATTCGCGGGCTCTACCTGCACTCTCCTGCTCTTGAGGGACTGTGGATGGAGGCGTATCAGAGCACTTCGGGAGAAGTGCGCTTGCGCTGCTGGCGGCTCTCCTCCCTCGCTTCCACACATGCATACACAACAAGGAGAGAGCCCTATGAGCCATCCCGCGCATCACCACAAGGTCAATTACATTGAGTTCGCGTCCACGGACATTGAGCGCACGAAAAAGTTCTACACTTCCGTCTTCGGCTGGAGCTTTGTCGACTACGGCCCTGACTACGCCAGCTTCACCGCGGTCTCGTCTGGAATCGACGGTGGCTTTTATAAGACGCCGTCGATTCCGCCTCCCACCAAAACTTCCCCTCTGGTTGTTCTTTATTCGGCCGACCTCAAGGCCACGGAAGCCGCTATCCTTGCCACTGGCGGCGCCATCGTCGTGCCCACGTTCGAGTTTCCCGGGGGCCGCCGCTTCCACTTCAGCGATGGCGCAGGCAATGTCCTTGCTGTCTGGTCTGAATAAGCTGGGTCGTCACCAAAAAAAGGCGCGGTCTTCACCGCGCCTTTCCATTTCAATTCGAGCTTTTAGCCCGAGCCGCGCACCGGCAGTGCCTAGTTCACCATCGGCGGCAGTGCCTTGCGCTTGTTCAGGTCTTCCCGTACCAGTGCCAGCCCCAGGATGCAGCGTTCGAACGAATCCGACAGGCGCGCAAACAGGGGAGCCTCGCGTTCATACTCAAACAGATTGAACTGGCTCACGATGTAGTAGCTTTCTTTCCCGGCGCGAATCAAATCTCCCAGGCTTGGATGGGCGCCGCGGCGCCGCTTTCCCGGCACCATCGCTTCGGGATACATACCGGTCACAAATAGCGCATAGTCGCCGATGTATTTGCGCAAGGATCGCTCCACATCGAACGATTCGGCTGTCCCGTTCACCGGGTCCGCAGCCAGAAGCATCGCTTCGAGCTCTTCAATGGGATGCCCCATTGCATCGCGCACCTTGTAGAGTTTGTCGGCCTGCGAGAACTCGCAAAGAAGACGTGCTACGTAGCCGGTGACGTCCGGATCGTTCAAGCCCAGCTTTCCTTCATAGCTGCTGCGCACAGCCTGTTGAAAGAAGGGCTCCAGTGGATGTGCTTGCTCCTCCATACACGCCTCCTGTTGCTGCTCGCGCGCAGCCGGCCTGTTTTGAGGCATTGGCCGAAAACCAAACGCGTGCAGCCGGGGAAGCCAGCCACTGCCTATTTACATTGCTTTGACAAAGAGATTAACCGAAATGTTGTGTTTGCCAAGGGCGGGATTGAAACTTTCTTGGCAATAAGGTTCCGTGATTGCAAAGACAATCACTCAATGAATACAACTTTTGTGGAAGTCGCGAGGCAAAGATCCCGCAGCAAACCTTTGCCCCTGCGGAGAAATTGTATTTAGTTCTGCGGCGCGTTCTGATACCGGCGCTCTCCCAATTCGCCCCGGATCATCGCAAGTCCCAGCACGCAGCGATCCATGCATTCGGCGAGTCGCGCAAACAGCGGCGCTTCCTTTTCAAACTCGAAGACATTGAACTGGCTCACGATGAAATAGCTTTCCTTGCCCACCTTGAGCAACTCGTCCACGATCCCGCGATCGATCTCATAGTTGGGCGCCGACTCCATCACATCCAGGTGCAGGCCCGCCATGTAGATTGCGTAATCGCCGATGTATTTACGCACCGAGCGCTCTTCGTCGAACGATGCCGCCGTACCATACACCGGATCCGCCGCGCGCAGCATCTCGGCCACTGTCTCCACACGATGCCCCGTCGCATCGCGCAGACGATGCAGATTGTCCCGCTCCATAAACTCGCAAAGCAGATGCGCGACGTAGTCGACGATCTCCGGGTCGTTCAGCCCCAGTTTGTCCACGAAGCTTTTGCGCACAGCGTCTTGGAAGAAGGATTCAAGCGGATGAGCTTCGGTTTGCATAGACACCTCCACTGGCTGCGCACGCAACCGGCGTTGATGGGGCGGCTCGGCGCAACGTTCGCAGCCCGGAGCTTCTGCCCGGTTTCCGCATAGGCGCCTTCAGGATCCGCGCTTTCCCTGGGACTTCTCCCTCGCAATACGTTGCAGCGAAGAGTGGCGTTCCCCGGGGTCCTGCGGCGTTTCTCACTTGCTCCTGAGAACGCCTCAAACTTACTGGGTGTAACACCGAGTTTAGCTGCAATGTCGCGCTTGCCAGTGATTTAAATCACTTCGACCATGCGGTAGGGATAACAATCGTAATATGTCGCACAATGGGAAAGGGCAGCCATCGTGGCTGCCCTTTCCCATTGCGGAATTGTGAACCAGTGCTTACACCGATGCCGGCGTGCGTGATTCGAGCGCCGCCAGTCGATTAGCCAGCAAGCCTTCCAGTTTCTCCAGCGCTGCAGAGAAACCTTCAATGCCTTCCTTCAACTTGTCGTGCGCCATGCGATCTTCATTGTGCATGCGATCAAATGTCGCTTTGTCGATTGTGATCTTTTCAATTTGCAGCGTCTTGGCTTTTTCCGGATCGAGCTTGCGCGGCAGATCTGCCTGGGTTGCCTCCAACTCGCCCAGCAGTTGCGGCGAAATCGTCAGCAGATCGCATCCAGCCAGTTCCGTGATCTCGCCGATGTTGCGGAAGCTCGCACCCATCACCACGGTCTTGTAGCCGAATTTCTTGAAGTAGTTGTAAATCTTCGTCACAGACTGGACGCCTGGATCGTCGGCCCCATGAAAGTCCTTGCCGGTGTCCTTCTTGTACCAGTCCAGGATGCGCCCCACGAACGGCGAGATCAGCGTGACGCCTGCTTCGGCGCAAGCGATCGCCTGGTGTACGCCGAACAGGAGGGTCAGGTTGCAGTGGATGCCTTCACGCTCCAGCACCTCCGCGGCGCGGATGCCTTCCCATGTCGATGCAATCTTGATCAGCACGTGCTCGCGCTTCACGCCCGCCGCGTCGTATTGACCGATAATCTCCCGCGCCAGCTCTATCGTCGCGTGTGTGTCATAGGAGAGGCGCGCGTCCACTTCCGTCGAGACACGGCCCGGCACAATCGCCAGGATCTTTTTGCCGAAAGCGACAGCCAGCCGCTTGAAGGCGAGATTGGCGACATCCTGATCCGTGGCGCTGTCGCCCAGTTCCTTGCGCGCATCCATCAGCACGCCATCCACTATGGGCTGGTATTGCGGCATCTGCGACGCGGCTGTGATCAGTGAGGGGTTGGTCGTGGCATCGGTGGGCTTGAACTTCTCCATCGCCTCGATGTCACCGGTGTCTGCCACAACGGTCGTGAACTTCCGCAACTGTTCCAGCAAATTCTGCGGCATAATTTCCTCCTAGGGGAAGGGAAGGGCCCGCCTTGGGGCGCTCGGCTTCCAGTGTACAGCGGTTCTGCTTTGGACGTCCCGCGAAGCTTGTGCCGTTCCGCTGCATTTTTATCAAGAAAAAACCTTGCAACCGGATCCCGGGTACGCATGACGAAATCGCCCGACAACTTCCTGTTCCCAACCTACACTTGGATGCATCGGATCGTGTGAGGTTCCATCGGCTTCAAGTGGAACGCCGGTCCGTTCAATCTTGTGCCGCGGCAAAGGTATTGGTCAGAATGCCCAGGCCCTCAATGGACACGTCGACGCGGTCGCCCGCTTTCACCGGCCCCACGCCCGCCGGGGTTCCCGTAAGCACCAGGTCTCCCGGCTCAAGCGTAATCGCTGCCGTGATATAGGCCAGCAGTTCGGGAATCGCGAAAATAAAATCCGCGGTCGTGCCTTTCTGCCGCACCTCGCCATTCAGACGTGTCTCAATGACCACTCCATCCGCTGGATCCACCGCATCGCTCACGAACGGACCCACCGGGCAAAACGTGTCAAACCCCTTGGCCCTCGTCCATTGCCCGTCCTTTTTCTGCAGGTCCCGTGCCGTCACATCATTGGCCAGCGTATAGCCGCGCACATAGCTGTGCCAGTCGTCCGATGCTTTGAGCCGACTCGCCCGCCTGCCGATCACCAGCGCCAACTCTCCCTCATAGTCCACGCGCTGGGACGCGGACGGCATCTTCACCATCCCTCCAGGTGCCAGCAGCGACGACGGCGGCTTGAAGAAAAGCAGCGGTTCGGCGGGAATTTCGTTGCCCAGCTCCTGTGCATGTTCCCGATAGTTGCGACCCACGCAAACAATCTTCGAAGGGGTCACCGGCGCCATCAACCTGGCTTCGTTCAGCGGCAGCGGTTCAAAGTCGAATGCCGCAATCTCGGTGACGACCGCTTGCACAGCCTCCATGCGCCTGCGCTCCAGATGGCAGGCGGCGTCTTCTTCTGGGATGGCGGCCAGGTCGACGATCCACCAATTGCCCCCGCGCTCTTCTACCGCGCCATAAAACGTCTGTCCTTCAAAAAGAAAACGGCAATACCTCATGCGAACTGACTCCCCCGCGTGCCGCGGTATCACTGGTTCGGCACACTCTCCTCGGCCTCTTCTGACCGCGCGCTCTCATGGCCGCCCTGGTCCAATGCGCTCACCGCATAGCGATAGGTGTGCCCGGGCTCGACATGCGCGTCGTGAAACGCCGGACCCACCACCGGTGCCGCCGGCGAAATCCTTTGCCACGCTGCGCCGCCCTCGCGCCGGTAAACGACATATCCTGCCACATCCGCTTCTGTATCCGGCTGCCAGCTCAAATCAACTGCCGTTTCGCCGCCGTTCCCGCCCAGCGAGGCTACCGCCGCGAGTCCTGTGGGAACCGCAGGCGGAAATACATCGTTGGCCTCGACGCGGACCGCCGCAGACAATTCGCCCGCCAGCTCCAAGCTCTTTCCATCCACAGTCACGCGGAGGACACGCTGCGCACGATATTCGTAGGTCTCGCCAAAACGTATGTTCTTGTCCAGGGTGCGTCCGGTCCCGGAGCCACCTTCCACCCAAAGGTTCTGTTCGACTGGCTCGCCAGATGGCGTCGCAATTCCTTCTTTTGGCTTGGTCGCCGGAGGCGTCAGAAGCGTGCGCTGCAGGCGGACCCCACCATCCTCGCGGTCCGCTTTCCAGCGCAATACCACTCCCTCCTTGCGCATCTCTGCGCTCAGTCCTTGCACCGGAACCGGCGGCGCTCCAGCGAGTACCGCCACGGGGTTCGACAACCCTGCCGACCGTCCCGCCTTGTTTCTCATCTCCACAAAGTAATGCAGCTCGCGGGGAGTTCCAGAGGCCAACGCGTCGGGCAGCGTTTCCGAGAAGGTTCCCGTTGCCCCGGGGAGTTCCTTCAAACTGCCAGCATCCGCACACGTGCCGGAACCCTCGCGCCGGCACACGCGTGCCTTGATGTCTCCCTTGATAGCCAATTTATCCGTGTTCTTCTTGGGACAAGTCCAGGTCAGGGTTACCCGATCTCCGGCGCGATTGGCCGACAAATCGGTGACCGTCTGGGGCAGATTCAGCGATGGTGGTTGCGGCGCTCCCGGCGTTCCGCATCCTGTTGCGCCCGCGATCCAGAGGGCGCTCAGCCCAACCCATCCCCAACTTTGTCGCGATCGCATCGCCTTTCAGTCTACCGAAATAGGGGTGCGGCTTGTGGATGTGGCGGGCGAGGCCGCTGGCTTGTTTCCTTGAAATCGATTGAGAGAAGGTGAGGGATCACACCTCCGAGTGAATGAACGCGCGAAGAATGACCAGCAGGCCGGCAACGTGGGATTGCGTGAGATTCCGCTTACACCTCGGGTTTGTGTTGCGCCTTGAAGCGCCGCGCCTTCATTCGATTCCCGCAGATCTTCATGTCGCACCAGCGCCGTGTGTGGTTCTTGCTGGTGTCCAGAAAAAGCCATCGGCAATCCGGGTTGCCGCACTCCCGCACCTTCTGCACACTTTCCGAAACCAACAATCGCGAAGCTGCGCGCGTCAAAAGCCACAAGGGGTACTCCGCCCTGGCCTCCGCGTCCGCCGCCCACTCCCATCGCAGCTGAGCCTGGTCTCGCACCAGCCGCGTTTGTGCCCGCGCGGCCTGGAAATGTTTCTCGAGTGCCTTCAGAGATGCGTCAGGCGTATCCGGCCGATTCCATTCGGAATAAAGGAGGTCCGCCAGAGCTTCCCTCAGGTCCCTTGCGAGCAACAGAACCCGATGCCCGGCGTGCACAGTTGTGCGGCGCTTGAGCTGACGGGCCTGTTTCACGGTCACCAGTTGCACTTGCTGCGCGAAGTCGACCAGGTCGCCGTAGCCTCCCAGCAATTCTTCCGGGCCGCCGTCGCGGAAGCGCCAATCCAATGTGTTGACGAGGTCGAGGGCGGGATGTTCCCCCACCAGTTGAAAGAGCCGTTCCTGGGAACCTGCCTGCACCACAGCCGCTAACCTCTAAAACAATGTTGACAGGTTAGTGGAGCTCTTGTAAAGTGATAACTGTCTATGAGCGATTCAGTGGTTACCAGTCCAGCCAACCTGTCCGCTGCGGGATCCATCCGGCTGCGCGTGATCGCTGCGTTCTTCGCCATTTACTTCCTCTGGGGAACGACCTTTCTGGCTATCCGCGTCGCCGTCGAAGAACTGCCCCCGCTTTTCGCCGCCGGGACTCGTTTCTTCATGGCTGGTGCGGTGTTGTTTGTCTTCATGCTCTCGAGAGGCGAGGCTCGCCCCACCGCGGTTCAATGGCGCAATCTCGCCGTTATGGCTTCGCTCATGTTCGTTGCCGAATACGGGCCGCTCTTCTGGGCCGAAAAATACGTTCCCTCCGGCATCGTTTCCGTGCTCGCGGCCACGATCCCCATCGTGACCCTGGTCCTGGAGATGCTGATCCTACGGCAGCGCCACTTTCGCGGGGCCACGGCAATCGCCTCTCTTCTGGGCTTCGTCGGCGTCGGAGTTTTGCTTCTGCGCGGAAACGGACAGTCCTTCGGTCTGCTCCCCTGCTTCGCCATCCTTGCCGGAAGCGTCTGCTGGTCGCTGGGGACGGTCCTCAGCCGGGCGCTCGATCTACCCAAGTCGCGTCCTCTCACGTCCGGCGCAGCCATGATGCTTGGAGGCACCGGGCTTCTCGTGCTCTCCGCCGTCTTCGGCGAGTTGCACCCGTTTCCCCACATCTCTCTGCGCGCCGCCGGAGCCGTTCTTTATCTCATCGTCTTCGGGTCGCTGATCGCGTTCACAGCTTTCGTGTGGCTCCTATCGCAGATGCCTGCTTCCACCGTCTCGAGCCACGCGTATGTGAACCCCATTGTTGCAGTTGCTCTTGGCTACTTCGTCGCCGGCGAACCGGTCACTCTCCGTACCCTCGCGGGAACCGCCCTGGTCCTCCTCAGCGTCTTTTTGATCCTTCGTCCTGAAAGAGCGTGACATCAACCGTAGACCCTCGAGCTGACCCGCTCGCTTCGCGTGGATTCATCCGATCGAGGAGGGGACGATTTCAGCCGAATCCGATGAGCGCACAAGGATCGTCGGGCGCCAGAGTGTATGCCGGCCCATTCTCAAGCGCAGCGGGAAGTACCTCACTCCACCCGCAGCGCCACCATCGGGTTCAGCTTTGACGCGCGCGTCGCGGGCAACCAAACGGCGATCAGCGCAACCGCGGTCAGGACCAGGGGTACAACGATAAACACCAGCGGATCCCAACGCTTGACGCCAAACAGGAAACTCGCCAGGAAGCGCGTCAGCCCGAAGGCCGCCCCCATGCCCAGCACCACGCCGATCAGCGTCAGCCCCATGCCATGTCGGACCACCAGTGCCCGAATCGCCCTGCGATCCGCGCCCAGCGCAATGCGTATGCCCATCTCCTGCGTGCGCTGCTCCACCGAATACGCCATCAATCCATAGATCCCAATTGCCGCAAGCACCAGTGCAACCCCACCAAAAATCGTCAGCAGTGTCATGTTGAAGCTCTCGCGTGCCGTCGACCGGCCCACCACTTCGTCCATCGTCCGCACGTGGGCCACGGGAAAGCCGCCGCTCGCCACGCGCAGTTGCTCGGTAATCGCTCCCACCAGTCGCCTCGGATCGCCATGCGTGCGAATGACCCACCGCAGCGGCACGATCCCCGCATTCAGTTTCGTCATCCCATCGGTTACCTGCACGTCCGGCACAATCATCAGCGGCCCTGGATCGCGCGACAGCCCGCCATCGTGGGTGTTGCCGACAACCCCAACAATCTGCCGCGGTGGCTCTTCAAACTCCGGTCCCACGGTATGTCCGATCCATATCTGCTGCCCTATCGGATTCTGATTGGGGAAGAATTGCTTCGCCAAAGTTTCGTTGATCAGCGCCACGCCCGGCGCGCTCCCTGTATCGTGCTCATTGAATTCCCGCCCGCGCACCACAGGAATCTTGAACAGCTTGTAGTAATCCGGTGAAGCGCTCATCCATCCCGCGCCGACCGTCAGTTTCTTCGAGGGGTCGGTGGGCTTCCCCATAATCTGGAATGGCAATCCAAACTGTCCCTCGATCGGCAGGCAGCAGGTAAACGCTGCATCCTCGACTCCCGGAATCGCCATCACCTTCTCGCGTCCATCGTGAGAAAGCTGCGCCACGCCAGCCGTCTTTTCAAATCGCGCGCCTGTCAGCGACATATCCATCGTCACTACATTGTGCGAATCAAATCCCGGATTCACTTTATGCAGCGCCATAAACGTCCGAATCAGCAGCGCCGATCCCACCAGCAGCACCAGCGCCAGCGACACTTCGCTGATCACCAGCAACGAACGCATTTTGCTTTGCCGGAACCCTGTGCCCGACCGGTTGCTGCTCTCCTTCAGCGAAGAATTCAAATCAGACCGCGAAGCGCTGAAAGCGGGAAACAGGCCAAACAAAATCCCCGTCAAAAACGAAACGCCCAGTGTGAATGCAAGCACTCTCCAATCCACGCCGATCGACGATCCATCTTCCCCGATGCGGGGCAGCCCCGCCGGGCTGATCGCCAGCAGCGCGCGCACTCCCAGGAAACCCAGTACCAGTCCCAGCACGCCGCCCGTCACCGCAAGCATCACGCTTTCCGTCAACAGTTGCCGCACAATCCGCGTGCGGCTCGCCCCCAAGGCTGACCGGATCGCAAACTCCCTCTTGCGTCCCGTCGCCCGCACCAGGAGCAGATTCGCCACATTCGCGCATGCAATCAGCAGCACCAGCCCCACCGCGCCCAGCAGGACCAGCAGCGATTTCCGTGAATCCCCCACAATCGAGTCCCGCAGTTCCTCGACTGCAAAGCCGCCTTTCGGGTCGCTCTCCGGATACTTCCGGTGAAACTGCGCATACGCCAGCTTCATCTGCGCGTTTGCCTGCGCCAGCGTAATTCCGGGCTTTAACATCCCCACCGCCTGAAAGAAATGTCCCTGGTTGGTGCTGTTCGGCTCAAACTGAAATGGCAGCCAGATCTCCGCATCCGGATCGCTCTTAAACTCCTTCGCCAGCACGCCAATGATCGTGTACGGCTCGTTGCCCAGCGGTAGCGCGTTCCCAATCACTTTGGGATTGCCGCCAAATTTCCGCTGCCACAGCCCGTAGCTGATCACCACTACCTTGCCGCCGTTCGGCATGTCTTCCTGCTGTGTAAACGTGCGCCCCAGCAACACCGGCGCGCCAAACAGCTTGAAGTACCCTTCGGTCACGTGAATCCCATGGATCAGTTCCGGCTGTCCTCCCGTCAGGTTGAACCCCGGCCCCGAAAAATCGTGAGCCGCCACTTCCTTGAAAATGTTTGTCTGCTGCTGGTAGATATGAAACTTCGGAATCGACGCAACCGCGGCATTGCCACCCTCTCCCGCCAGCTCAATCTCCACGATCCGGTCCGCATCGGGATACGTCAGCGGCTTCAGCAACACGGCGTTCACCACCGTAAAGATAGCCGTGTTCGCGCCGATTCCCAGTGCCAGCGCCGACACCGCGGCGAGCGTGAATCCGGGGCTTTTGATGAAGAGATGCAGCGCGTGTTTCACGTCATTCCACAGGTCGCCCACAGGAGTGCTCCGTTTATTGAGATTGAATCTTCCGATTCGGGAGAAATCAACGGATCGCGAAGAGGCTCTTTCAAATAGAACGCACGAGAGGCCAGTTTGTTTGCAGAGAGTGACCAGTATCTTTTCCGAGGCTTCTCATCCTGCCGCGCGGATTCTTGTCATGCTCCACGCGAGGCTCGGCGGTCTGTGAGCCGCTACTCGTCAATTTGCGCCGCCCGGCCAGCCTTATGGCTTATTCTTCCCAAGTCAACCGAAAGCCTCGTCGCCCGAAAGGATCTTTGCCCTGTGCTGATCTTCGCCGCCATCCTCGCCATCTTCGTCTACGGAATGATCGCCGCCATGCTTGGCACAATCCTGCCCGACCTTTCGGAGCGCTTTCACCTGACCCCCACGCAGAATGGCACCATCGCCTTTGCCCAGGCTCTCGGCCTCATGATCGCCTCGCTCGGCGTCGGCCCCCTGCTCGATACCCAGGGTGACAAGATCGGCCTCATCCTGGGCCTAGTTTGCATCGCCGTGGCCCTCTTCGCTCTGCCCCGATCGCGCGGCTACGGCAGTCTCGTCTTGTTGCTCTTCCTTCTCGGCATCGGCGGGGGCATCGTGGTCACTGGCGCCAATGCTCTCTCTTCGGCCGCCAGCCCTGAACATCGCGCTACCGCGCTCAACCTCGTCAATCTCTTCTTTGGCCTGGGTGGGCTCGCGACTCCCTTCCTCTCCGCCAATCTCTTCAAGAAAAACTCCACCCGCCTCTGCTACGCCGTCGCCGCCTGCACGCTGGTCGCTCTCGTCTTCCAGGCCGTTACCTCCATGCCCGCGCCGGTTGGGAACGCAGTCTTCGTCCTTGCCGACGTCGAACCCATCCTGGGCCGTCCCTTGCTTCTCCTGCTCGGCCTTTTCCTCTTCCTTTACGTCGGTTGCGAAGTAGGCGTGTGGAACTGGCTGCCGCGCCATCTCATTGCCCAGGGCATCCCCGAGTCGCGCGCCCTCAACATCCTGTCTTTGGGATTCGCGCTCGGGCTCCTCGTCGGCCGCGTCGGTGTCTCCCCTATTCTCATCCATGTTCCCGCAGTCTCCGTCCTCCTCGCCGCATCCATCGCCATGGCCATCACCACCTTCTTGATGCTCCGAACCAATAGCCCCGGCCTCGCGGCCGCCCTCGTCTTTCTTGCCGGACTCGCCATGGCTCCGGTGTTCCCCACCACTCTGGCTATTGTCGGCACTGCATTTCCGCGCATGACTGGTACTGCCATCGGGTTTGCAATTACCTGCGGCTGGGCCGGCTTGGCCGTCAGCTCGCGCATCATCGGGGCCATCGCCGGCGGCGACCCGCTAAGGCTCAGGAAAGCCCTGCTTCTCATCCCTGGCTCGGCCGTATTGATGATCATCCTGAACCTGGCAATCCTTTCGGCGCTCCGCTAGTGTGCGCCCCTTCGACTGTCCCCCGGGGAAATCGGTCGAAGACGCGCACCTCCCTCCCTGGGGAGCAGATGTCCCGCGTGGACACCCCACGCCTCGCCCGCTACACTCAGTCTGTCCTCCATCCTGCTGCATCGTGGAGACCGACGCCGACCTCATGGCTGCTCAACTTTCGTTCCGCAGATTTGCCTGGAAGAATCTCTGGCGTCGCCGCCTGCGCACTCTGCTCACTCTGGGCGGCGTCGCGATGGCCATCGGCGCCTTCGTCGGTCTAGTCGGGTTTTCAAGCGCTTTCGAAGAGGCGTGGATGCGCATCTACTCGAGTAGCGGCACCGACATCGCTGTCATTCAGGGAACATTTCTCAGCACCTCGCTGAACGAGTCGGCTACGGTTCGCCTGAGAGCTCTGCCCGTCGTCGCCCAGGCCTCCCCCGTGATCTACAACATGATGGATCTGACGCCCGATGTGAATGCTTTGGCTTACGGCTGGAAGGCGGACTCCTATGAATTCCAGTCGCTGCAGATTCTTGCGGGACGGCGCATTCGTGACGGACGCCCCGAAGTGATGCTCGGCGATTTGCTGGCCGACAGCTTGAAGAAAAAGCCCGGCGACACCCTGCAAATTCAAGGCTCGAACTTCACAGTGGTCGGGATCTACCATGGTCCCTCGGCGCTCGAGGCCGACGCAGTCGTTCTGCCCCTCGATCAATTTCAGCAACTCAGCAGCCTGCAGGGCAAAGTCTCCACCATTCATATCCGCCTTCGTCCTGCCCCGGGCGGAGAAGCTCCCGATCATTATCTGAAGAGGGCGCAGGCCCAAATCGAATCCGCTTTGCCCGGCCTACGTGCAGTTCCCGCCGCCGAGCGCGCCGGCAACAATCAACTCGTTCGCATGGCCCACGCCTCGGCCTGGGGAACCTCCTCGATCGCTTTGCTCATCGGGATTCTGGGCATCGCCAACACCATGGCCATGTCGGTCTTCGAGCGTACCCGCGAAATCGGCGTCCTGCGCGCCCTGGGCTGGAGGCGGTGGCAAGTCATGTTGCTGATCCAAACCGAGGCTGCCGCATTGGGTCTGGGTGGGGGAGTTCTCGGTCTTTTGGTTGGATGGGGCTCCCTCAACCTGCTGGCCGCACTTCCGCAAACTGCGAGCATTGTCTCCGCGTCTTTCCCGCTCCCACTCCTTGCTGAGGCGCTCGGCATTGCAGTTTTGGCCGGTTTGATTGCCGGAGCTTTTCCTGCATGGCGCGGTGCGCAGCTCTCCCCATGCGAAGCCCTGCGCCACGACTAAGATCAGGATCAGTCGACAGAATCTGTGAACCGCTCGCTCAATACACGGCGCAGAATCTTTCCATTATCGTTCTGCGGCAATCCTCCAGCCGCGACAATCCAAATGCGCCGCGGCGCCTTGTAAGGAGCCAGATTCTGCCGGCACCAGTCCAGCAATTCGTCTTCGCCGCTAAGCGCGCCGGGATGCAGTTCTACCGCTGCGGCCGGAATCTCGCCCTTCTCCTTGTGCGGAAGCCCGAACGCCGCAACGCGCGCCACGTCGGGGTGCGCAAGCACCGCCTCTTCGAGTTCGCGAAGATACACTGAATACCCGCCCGACTTGATCACATCTTTCATCCGTCCCACCAGGCGAATGAGGCCCAGGCGATTGCGCGTCGCCAAGTCGCCTGTCCGCATCCATCCATCGCTGGTAAGCAAGCTCTCGCCCTTGCCGTTGTCCTTCCAATAGTGAGGAGCAAGGCCGCGCCGGCGGATCTGGCACTCACCGGTGACGCCCGCCGGAACTGGCCGTCCACTCTCATCCGCAATGCGTATGTGAAACGGGGGAACCGGAAAACAAAGATCGCCACTGCCCGGCAACAGTGAAAACTCCACCCCCATCATCGCCAGCCCGCCCAGTTCCACCATTCCGTAGCCATTCAGCAACACGGGCGGAACCCGGCGTCCTCCGGGCAGCCGCATCAGCGCGCCATATCGCCGCAGTCGCTCGCGCACTTCGCTGGGCAGATGATCACTGGCCGAAAGCCACAGGCGCACCGTCTTCAGCCGGGCAGGGTTCGGATTGCTGTTGACCAGCCGCGCAAACATCGTCGGCACTCCCACGAAAGCTGTGATGCCAAAGCGTTCTGCCAGACTCAGCGCGCGCTCCACATCAAAGTGGTCGAGAAAGCATCCGCGAATACCCGCCATCAGCCCATACAGGGCGATGCTGACCGCCATGATGTGGGACCAGGGCAGCGCAATCAGGGCCAAGTCTCGCGGTCCCAGGAAAACTCCCGCAATCACCGTCGAGGCTCGTGCTCCCAGCAGGGCCCTGCTCGAGAGTGCCGCGCCCTTGGGAAAGCCGCTGGTGCCGGACGTATGAAAGATGCCCACCGTCGCTGAGGAATCAATCGCGGTCGGCAAGAAAACCGGTCCCGTGTCGGCAACGCGAAGAAATCCGTCAAGCCTTTCAGCCTCGTCAGGCACATCCTCTGCCTGGATCCAGATCCGCACCTGCAGCGCCTCGCGGTCGCGGATGTTCCGTTCAAAGACCGCCTTGTCCGTGACCAGGATCTCCGTTCCGCTATCGGCCAGGATGCGACGCACCTCGGCGAGCGATAACATCGGGTTCAGCGGAACCGCGATGCCTCCCGCGCGAATGATGGCAAGAAACCAGTGAAAGCATCGCCGGGTGTTGGTGCGATAGATGGCGACATTCTGTTCCGGGCGCAGATCGCAGGTCCGCCGGAGAAACGCATCAATGGTGCAAACATCCGCATGCAGTTCGGCAAGACGATAGCGTCCGTCTTCTCCCACCGAGACTTCGCAATCGCTTTTGCGCCTTACCAGCTCATCCAGAAGATTCGCGACCGTGACATGTGCGTCACACGCGAGCTGATACCGCCTGAAGATATTCATTGGGCCGCGACCGGATTGCGCCCCCAATCGCTGGCGACGCAATAGTGGAACAGGCGATCGAGATAATCCAGAACCGGGGGCGGGCACACGCCCACAGGCCCCAGCAGCCTCTCGGCGTTGCGGGTATCAAACTGCATCTTCATCGTGAAGTAGTCGCGGTACGCGCGTCCGTCGCGCAGCACCCGGCGTTTCCGCCCCCACAGTGCCATAAACAGCAACGGGCGCAGCACTGCAAAAAACAACTTTGGATCGACATAGCGTGGCTCGCGCACCTGAAAATACTCTGCCGCGCGCCGCGCAATTTGTTCGATCGTTGCGCTGCCCTTGGGCCCGGCGCAGAGGTGAACCGTGCTGCCCAGCGCCGACTCATCGAACAGCAGACGAGCTACCGACGTCGCGACATAATCCACCGGCACGATGTCCAGCACCGCATCTGGATAGCCGGGCACCGTGCGCCATAGTCTGCGCGCATAAATCTTCAGCGGCCAATACATCATCTTGAAGCTCGATGTCACGCCCGTTCGCGAATCCCCCACGATGATACTGGGTCGCAGAATCACGCCGGGCAGCGACCCCAGCCGCGAGCGTACCAGCGCTTCGGCTTCCGCCTTGGTCTGCTCGTAGGTGTTGCGATAGCTCTGCCCCACGGCGAGCTCTTCTTCGCGCACCAGGTCAGAGCGCTCCCCGGCCACATAGGCCGTGCCCACATACGCCAAGCTCCGCAACTGCCGCGCGCCTGCTGCGAAATCCAGTACTGAACGCGTGCCCTCCACATTGATGCGTCGCGCTTCGTCCAGGGAATGATCGAAACGCACCGTCGCGGCACAATGAATCACACGCGTCGCTTCCGCGCTCAGCCGCTCGTAAGCCGTCGCCTCCAGGCCGCACTTCGGCAATCCCACATCGCCGGAATACACGGTTACGCGCGACCGCTCGGCGGCCGGCACAATCGCATCGGCGCGTTGCGGTCCCGACTGGCCGGGTCTGTCGCGGATCAGGAGGGCGAGCTTGGCGTGCGGCTGACATTCCAGCAGATCGCGTACCAGCTGCACCCCAAGGAATCCGGTCGCGCCGGTGACAAGGAGGAGTTCATCACTATTCATTCAGAAACCGGCCCCGCGCGCAAATAGCTCGAAGGCCGGTACATTGCGACCAAGGTGCAGAGCGGCGTGCAGAGATATGCAAAATTATAGCCGCTCAACCTGCGCGCATACGTGCATCGTTGCAATCGCGCCGGGTTCTCGCTCCTCCCGCGAAGCCGTCCATTTGCCCCATCGCATATGCTGAAGCGGTGGCTCTTGAATGGCAATCCGGACCGCTCGCTGCAGGCCTTCACTGCTATCAAAACGAGGAGTTTTTTGAGGCCCATGAGCATTGGGAGTGCGTTTGGCTGGATTTGGAGGAGCCGGAGAAAAGTTTTCTTCAGGCATTAATCCAGATCAGCGCGGCCTTCCATCATCAGCGTGCGGGCAACGTCGCCGGTGCCGCGTCTCTGCTCAGGAGATCCCTGCGTCGTCTCGAACGCTGCCCTGCATGGTTCGGGGGCATTGCCGTCGAACCGCTCCGCGATGAAATTCGCCCCTGGCTGCACGCACTGGAGAACGCCCTCGCGTCTTCTTGTCCATCGGCCTTCCCGCGGATCCGCCCCCTTGATCAGTCCATCCGATAAGCAGCATCCTTCGATCCCCCGGGCTCACCCCATCGCAAAAAAAACGACCACTTCGGGATCGCCGCGGGCTCCAGTTGAAAGCGACTTACCGAAAGTGGTCGGAATGCGGAAGGATAAACCTCGGCGAGCTTTGACGCTCACCGACGTTTCACCTAACCTAGGCCGACCCGCAAAAGTGGTTGTCAGCCAAATGTCTTCTCCCTGTCATTTTTTCCGTCAACTCCCGCTATTCGGAGTCGTAGGCGAGTTTTCATTCACCAGGTGATATACCGGGATTGTTACGACCCGTTTGCGGCGCACATTCCAGCCTTCGTGGCATGTTTCCATCGTTTTTAACCGACCAGGCTACGCTCGCGCCAAACTTTGAGTTGTCGGACGCGCAAAAGTGAAATGCTCAAAAGATAGGATTCGAGACCTGGGAGGCACTTCCGAAAGGAGTCCACGCGATGAGTGAGATACACAACGAAACTCCATCCAGACCGATACTACTTGCAGCCGAACCTCAGCTCTTTGTGTCCGACGTCGGAGTCTCATGTGAGTTCTTCACGAAGATGCTCGGGTTCACAGTTGCATTCACGTATGGCGATCCACCGTTCTATGGACAAGTGATCCGGGATTGCGCCCGGTTGAATCTCCGGCATCTCGACGAACCTGCCATCGATCCTGAACTTCGGGAGAGAGAGCATCTGCTCTCTGCATCCATCATTCTCGAGGATGCATTGCCGCTCTTCCTTGAGTTTCAGTCGGCTGGAGTGGTGTTTCAACAGGAGCTCAAGACGGAGCCGTGGGGCGCTCGCACATTCATCGTTTCTGATCCTGACGGCAATCGGATCCTCTTTGCGGGGCGCGCGCGGTAGTCCGTGTGTCTCCCCGAATAAGGCAGGGGCTTGCTGCAAGGTCTTTTTTCCCTTCCCGTTCGGATTGAGAGCTTAGTTCCCTTGGACCGCAGAAACGGCCTGTGCGGCCATTTTTTTCGCCTGGCGGAATCAAATTAGCCTGCTCCACCATTCGTCACATACTTCAGATTGGCTGTCGAATACCTATTTCCAAAATAGGTATATGCCACCTATCATCTTCCCATGACAAAGAACTCCGAACGCCGCGATCTTTTTCCCGGTGCCCTCGAACTCATGATTCTGCAATCACTTCGCCTGCGCCCTATGCATGGCTATGCCCTGGTCAAACACATCAAGCAGG
Organism: uncultured Acidobacteriaceae bacterium; assembly: GCA_963798035.1. Classification (GTDB taxonomy): domain Bacteria; phylum Acidobacteriota; class Terriglobia; order Terriglobales; family Acidobacteriaceae; genus Telmatobacter. The sequence goes on from CAWCRW010000006.1 coordinate 653,703, forward strand.
TCTCCGACAATCTCCTCGAAGTCGAAGAAGGCTCCCTCTACCCTGCCCTGCAGCGCATGCTGCGCGAAGGCTGGCTGGACTCCGAAGCTGGCACCTCAGCGAAAGGCCGGCCCACCCGCATCTATCGAGTGACCGCCGCGGGCCTCCGTCATCTCGAGCAGGAAGTTTCCAGCTTCGAAAAGATGTTCGCCGGCATCACCCGTGTTCTAGCCGTCGCTCAGCCGTAGGAAGGTCCCCATGTCCCTGTTTCCGCTCTTCTCCCGCAGGCGCCGTTACGACGATCTTTCGGTCTCCATTCAGGAACACATTGCCGAGCGTGCCGACGAACTGGAAACGGAAGGCATGCCCCGCGCCCAAGCTGAACAGACCGCCCGCCGCGCATTCGGCAATGTCGGCCTCCTCGAGCAACGAAGCCGCGAAGCCTGGCAGTGGCCGGCCTTGGAGTCCATCCTGGCCGATTTGAAATTCATCGGGCGTCGCCTGCGCAGGTCTCCCGGTTTCACCGTCACTGTCCTGCTCACCCTCGCCATCGGCATTGGCGCCAACACCGCGGTCTTCAGCGTGCTCAACAGCGTCCTGCTCAAGCCGCTGCCTTATCCGGAACCCGACCAGTTGGTCTCGCTGACCCTCGAGGCTCCCGGCGCCGAAGGCCTCTCCGACTTCATCAACGGCCTGCGTCTCTCCGCCTCCATGTATTTCACCTTCGCGCGCCACAACCGCACCTTCGAGTCGCTCGGAGTCTGGATGCCGAGCACCGCAAACGTTACCGGGCTCGCACAACCGGAAGAAGTTCACTCCGAAATGGTCACCGACGGCGTGCTCCAAACCCTCAGCGTTCCCCCGCTTCTCGGCCGTTGGCTCACTTCAGTCGACCAGGATCCCAAAGGCATCAAATCCGTCGTACTGAGCTATGGCTACTGGCAGCGCCGTTTTGGGGGCGACCGCTCCGTCATCGGCCACAGCATCATGATCGATTCCGAAGCCCGAGAAATCGTCGGCGTCATGCCGCGCGGGTTTCGTCTCGTCGACCAGGACTTCGACATCCTCGTCCCCGTTGCCTTCGATCCGCAAAACGAGCCTCTTGCCGGCTTCGGCTATCAGGGAATCGCCCGCCTCAAACCCGGCATCCCCATTACGCAGGCCGACGCAGACATTGCACGGCTCATCCCCATCTGGATGGATTCGTGGACCAATGGCCCCGGCACCAATCCCCACTGGTATGAAATCTGGCGAATCACTCCCGCGCTCCGTCCTCTCAAGCAAGCCGTCATCGGCGACATCTCGCAGGTCCTCTGGGTCGTCATGGCCACCATCGGCCTTGTGCTTCTCATTGCCTGCACCAATGTTGCCAATCTTCTCCTGGTGCGTGCCGAGTCTCGTCAGCAGGAACTCGCGGTTCGCTCCGCGCTCGGTGCCGGCCGCGGCCGCATCGCGCGTGAGCTGCTGCTCGAGAGCGTCACTCTCGGCCTCCTCGGCGGCGTCGTCGCCGTCGGCATCGCGTCGGAGGGCCTGCGCCTCCTCGTCGCTGTAGGCCCCGCCAATCTTCCCCGCCTCCACGAAATCTCCCTCGACGCACGCTCCCTCGCTTTTACCTTCGTCCTCGCACTTTTCTCCGGTCTGCTCTTCGGCGCGATCCCAGCCTTCAAATACGCAGGCGGACACATGCGCTCTATCTTCAGCGGAGCAGCCCGCACGAGCAGCGCCACCCGCGAACGCCAGCGTTCCCGCAAAATTCTCGTGATCGCCCAAGTCGCCATGGCACTCGTTCTCTTGATCAGCGCCCTGCTGATGATTCGCACCTTCTGGCAATTGCACAACGTCGATCCCGGTTTCTCCGGTGCTCCCAACCTGCAAACCCTGCGCATTTCTATCCCCGACTCGCTCGTCCCCGACGACCGCCAGGTCATGCAAATCCAGAGCAGCATCCTCGCGAAGCTCGCCGCCCTTCCCGGCGTCTCTTCTGCGGGATTCGCCGAGGCTTTGCCCATGGAGGGCATCGATCCCAACTGGGACGAGATCCGCTTCGAAGGCAAGCCCGACAACAACGACCATCCCCCGCTGCGCCTCTTCAACTTTGTCTCTCCCGGCTACTTTCACGCCATGGGCACGCGCTTCGTCGCCGGACGAGATTTTACCTGGGACGACAACTTCGGCATGCGCCCCGTCGCTATCCTTTCTGAAAATCTCGCTCGCGAAACCTTTGGATCGCCCGCCGCGGCGATCGGCAAGCGCTTCCATCAGTTCTCCAATATGCCTTGGCAGGTGATCATCGGCGTAGTGCAGGACGTGCACCATGACGGCGTCGCTGAGCCGCCGCCTTTCACCGTTTACTGGGCCGCCATGAGTGTGAATCCTTACAAGGCGAACACCATCCACGCGCCGCGTTCCGTCACCTTCGCCGTCCGCAGCGGCCGCGCGGGCACCCAGGCCTTTTTCAACGAAGTGAAGCAGGCAGTCTGGAACGTCAACTCCAGTCTGCCCCTCGCCTCCGTTCAAACCATGCAGGAGATTTATTCGAAATCGCTCGCCCGCACGTCGTTCACCCTGGTCATGCTGGCCATCGCCGGATCCATGGCGCTTCTCCTCGGCATCATCGGAATCTACGGCGTCATTTCTTACGCCGTCTCCCAGCGCACCCGCGAAATCGGCATCCGCCTCGCCCTCGGCGCACAAAAAAGCGAGCTCAAATGGATGTTCGTGCGCTCCGCCCTCGTTCTCACGGCCATCGGAGTCGTGCTCGGTCTCTGCGCCGCCGCCTCGCTGATGCAGCTCATGAAGTCCCTGCTCTTCGGCATCAGCCCCCTCGACCCTTTCACCTACATCGCAATTCCGGTCGTTCTCGTCGTCGCCGCTGCCGTGGCCAGCTACCTGCCCGCTCGCCGCGCCGCCAGCATCAATCCGGTAGAAGCCTTGCGCGCCGACTAGACGCGGCGAGCCCGACGGACCCTTATTTCGACCGAGGGCTCGCTATTCTTCCCGATGTTCTTCGTCGCGTTCGCCGAGGATGAACATACTCAACAGGGCAGTCCTACTTCGACCAGGGCGGCACCACGCCCGTCATGCGGGCATACGCAATCAGTTGCCCCATGTGCTCGTTGTCGTGAAGAAGGATGCGCAGATACATCCAGTCCACTGTCGAGTCCCGGTCCTGGATGTGAACTTTGAGAGCGAGGTGTTGCGGCGTCTCCTTCAGGTGTGCCTCCTTCACCGCCTCCAGAGATCGCTTCAGCCAACGGATCACGTCCTCCTTCGAGGTCACCGTCTTCTCCGTATCCTGTTTCAGGTCTTCTGGCATTTTCGGCCCGGTCACGCTCAGAAGATAAAAATTCGCTATGACAATGTGCATGTAGACTTCGCTGGTCGATCGCACTCCGGCCGCCGGCCGCCACGCGAACTTCTCCGCCGGCGTCGCTTCCGCCAGCGCAATCAGCTGCGAGGCCGTGACCCCAAGCTCGCCGTCATACCCCTCCCAGATTCCTTTGGGGGCTTGCGCGTGCATCCGAGCCGCTCCCCAAAGCCCCACCGCAACCATCAGGGCACCCGTCCGCGCTACGCCCTTCACACAAATTCCGTCGCGTATGAACCGCATCCTTGTTCTCCTTGTGGTTGGGCGCCTACTCCCGTTCTTCCCGATGATCTACGACCTTGTAGTCGTCTGGTGGAAGGAACCACGTTGCTTCCGGCTCGCCTAATGAAATCTCCTTCACCGTGAACACCTGCTTGCCAGTTAACGGAGCATCCACCGTTGACAAAATATCGATCCCAAGGTCCGGCGCATACCAGAACTCCCGCACCGTCTCCATCGGCGCATCGTTGCCCATTACGCCCGGATTCAGCGTCACAGTTTCGCGATACCCGTGCGTCTCCACCCCCGAGGTGTAGCGCGTTCCAAGATCCTCGTGCCGTCGCGAACCCTTTCCGTTCGGCAACGGTCCGGTCGCCCCCGTCGCGGGTCCGTAGACCGCCTCGGTCGTGAGGTTGTATTTCATCAAATCGCAGACTTTCGTACGCGTCTCGCAGTTCAACCAGGTGTGCTGCTCGGGGTCAGTGATCTGAAAAATGTCCATCGTCGACTTGATCGCGCCGCCCTTGGGGACCAGAATCCACCTCTCCTGGTAGATCCGTCCTCTCCCGTCGCGCACGATCCGCCGCTCGTTGGCCAGTGTCAGGTTCCCGCCGTTGCCGAGCTGCCGCGTCCACTCTGCCGCCAGTTTCAGGTTGAACGGGGCTCCCGCCTTCGGCGGAATAAAAATGCTCTCCATGCGCCCGCCTGCGCCCCCGTCGGGAACATGAATCACGGGAACACCGGCAGGGGACGGCGTGGGTGCAGCCTGCGGCTGCTCTTGTGCACCTGCAGCCAGCGCTCCCACCATTACCCCACACAGAAGCAAAATACTGCTCCGCATCTCTGCCCTCCAGGAAATGCGCCCAGTATATGCCCGGTCTGTCAGAATTTGCCGCGAATTCCTCGCGAGGATGGGGAGAGAACGCCGACGTCTGCCCCTAGTCTCGAGTCCTAAGTTCCGAGTCCCGGCTCGTGAGTCCCTAACCGCTGGCCGTTCTGTTTCTACAGCCGCCGCAGTCGAGCGCACGCGTTATCCAGGTCCTCATCCTTCTTTGCAAAGCAGAACCGCAGCAGGTTTTCGCCGCGTCCTGTCCGGAAGAATGCCGACCCCGCCACCGAAGCCACGCCTGTTTTCGCCAATAAATAGCGTGCCTTCTCCGCTGCAGTTGCGCCCGGCAAATGCGTTGCCTTGGCCAGCACGTAATACGCGCCTGCCGGAACACTGGGCTCCATGCCTGCTGCGCGCAGCGCCTCCAGGATTCTCTCCCGCTTCGACTGATGATCCCGTGCCAGCTGTCGATAAAACTCCGGCGGCAACTGCTCGAGCCCCGCCGCGGCCCCATGCTGGAACGCCGACGGCGCGCATACATACGTCAAATCGTGGAAGTATGCCATTGCTGCCATCCATTTTGCATCCGCGCAGGCGTATCCTAGCCGCCAACCCGTTACAGAAAACGTCTTCGAAAACCCCGACATCACAATCGTGCGTTCGCGCATGCCCTCAAGCGTTGCCGGGCAAATATGCTTCGCCCCGTCATACACGAAGTACTCGTAGATCTCGTCGGTAAAGAGAAACAAGTCATGCGCGCGGCACACTTCCGCGACCGCTTCGATCTCCGCCCGTGAAAAAACTTTTCCGCTCGGATTCGCCGGCGTATTCAGCAGGATCGCCCGCGTCTTCTTGGTGATCGAAGCATGCAACGCGTCGGTATCGAGAGCCCAGTCCGGCTCCGTGAGGGGTACGATCACGGGCTTCACCCGCATCGACTTCAGCGTGGCCACGTGGTACCCATAAAACGGTTCAAACAGCAGCACCTCGTCATCGGGATTGAGCAGCGCCATGGCCGCAGCGTGCAGTCCGCCGGTCGCCCCGCTCGCCACCAGCACCTCGGTCTCCAGATCGTACTGGAGCCCGTACTCCCTTTTCTGCTTGGCCGCGATGGCGGCACGCAGCCGCTCAATGCCGTCGAGGCGCGTATAGATGTTGTGGCCCGCGCGTATTGCCGCATGGGCTTCTTGTTCTACCGGTGTGGGAACGGGCGTGTCGCAGACGCCCTGCGCCAGGTTGATGCCGCCGATGCGGTCGCACTCCGTGGTCATGGCGCGAATTTCGGATTGCATCACACCGGGGGCCAGCTCGCTCAAGGCGAGGCGCGACTGGGTTTGAGGGTGCGTTGCGAGAGTTTGGGACATAAAGGGCTCCGACCTCTTCAGCCATGGTACATGGGGTCTGCGCAAGTTTGCCGAGTGCGATCGGACACCGGTAACTGGACGGATACGGCGTAGAATCGGGGTTTCGGGGGCGACTGGATGCACGAGCTGTCGATCATTTCGAGTGTGGTGGACTCGGTCGTCGAGTCGCTCGCTACCTATCCCGGTGCGCGCGTCAAAGAAGTGCGTCTCCGCGTCGGAGCCCTCGCAGCGGTCGTCGAAGATTCGCTGCAATTCTGTTACGGCATCGCGACCGACGGCACCGATCTCGAGGGCTCGAAGCTCGTCATCCGGATCCTGCCCATCGTTGCTCGTTGTGACGCGTGCGACAAGGATGTCGAGATCGCCAGCATACAAAGCTTTCGCTGTCCCCAATGCAGCGAGCCGGTGAGCGACCTGCGCCAGGGCAGGGAATTGGAAATTGAGTCCATCGAGATTGAGGAAGCCGAGGAGACAGCAAAATCATGACCACGCGGATTGTGGAACTGCGGCAGGGAATCCTGAAGAAAAATGACGAACTGGCGCGTAACCTCCGCGGACGTTTCAACGCGGCCGGCGTGCTGGTGCTCAATCTCGTGTCAAGTCCCGGCACTGGCAAAACAACGTTCCTTGAGCGTACGCTGCGCGACTTGCGAACCGGCGGATCCCGCGTCGCTGCCCTGGTCGGTGACCTCGAAACCGATAACGATGCGCGACGGCTGGCCGCCAGCGGCGCGCCAGTCCGCCAGATCAACACCCACGGCATCTGCCACCTCGAAGCCGAAATGGTGAGCAAGCACCTTGAGGGATGGGATCTCGCTGAACTGGATTATCTGTTCATCGAGAATGTCGGCAACCTGGTGTGCCCGTCGAGCTATGACCTGGGTGAGAAGATTCGTGTCGCATTGCTCAGCGTGACCGAAGGCGAGGACAAGCCGTTGAAGTATCCCACGCTTTTCAACTCCGCCGACGCCGCCGTGATCACGAAAATAGATCTTGCCGAGCCCTGCAGCTTCGACCGCGATGCCGCGCTTAGAAACATCCGCGAGATTCGCCCCGGCATTCGCATCTTCGAAGTCTCGGCCAAAACCGGTGTTGGCATGGCCGCGTGGCTCGACTATCTCGCGGAGCAAATCGCCGCTCGCAAATCCTGAAAGCCGCCTCAATCATTCCTTCCACAGCAGCTTGATCGTCGGCATCCCTGCTGGCTTATACTGATGGCCCAAAATCAATCCGCGGCATGGGCGCGATCACTAGAGTCAGGACGGATGTCATGCAGAAGGGGAAACCTGGAAAAGACAGCTTCGAAGGGGTCGAGGAATACCTTGCTCAAGTGCCGGAGCCGGCGCAAGCGACCCTGCGCAAGGTTCGCGCTGCAATCAAATCGGCCGCGCCCAGAGACGCAACGGAAGGCATCAGCTATCGCATGCCGGCATTTCGCTACAAGGGAGCTCTCGTCGCGTATGCCGCGTTCAAAAAACATTGCAGCTTCTTCCCGATGCAGTCCTCGCTCCTCGATGCGATGAAAGACGAGTTGAAACCCTATCGCACCGCCAAAGGAACGCTGCAATTCGCGCTCGACAAGCCGCTGCCTGCCCCATTGATCAAGAAAATGGTGAAAGCGCGCGTGAAGGAAAACGAAGCGCGAGCGGCGCGCTAGTTATCCTGGAATACTGTTGCGGAACCGACTCGCAATGCGAATCTGCACGACAGGTGTCCTTTCAGACTGGAAAGCCGGCTCAATCCATTCAATGCGGGGCGGCTGGCTTTCCACGCGGTTACACTGCCTATTCGTCCCGCAGCAAAATCAGAGGATCGACGGCCAGCGCCCTTCGCGCCGGAATCCATGCCGCCAGCATCCCGAGCACCAGCATGGTTACACTTACACCGATCAGCACCACCGGATCCTTCGGCGTTGCCTGGTAAACGATGGACGAAAGCACCCGCGTCGCCAGGACCCCCAACAGAAGGCCAACCACTGACCCGATCACCAGCAAGCGAAACGCCCGTCCCAGCGATGCGCGCAGCACTTCGCTCTTCCGTGCGCCCAGCGCCACCCGAATTCCCAATTCGCGCAGCCGCTTGCTCACCGAATACGAAGCCATCCCAAAGACGCCCGTTACCGCCAGCATGGCACCCAGCAATCCCAAAATCCCCAGCGCAATCGTCGCCACGCGCGCCGCAAACAGCGCGGAATTCATCTCCGAGGTCCACGTCCGTATCGTGAGAGGCAGTGCTGAATCCAACCCGTGCAGAGTGCGCTCCAGTGCTCCCGCCATCTCTTCCGGAGAGCGTCCCGTCCGCACCACCAGCAGCGCGCGCGGTGTCTTCTGCTGCAAAAACGAGAAAAACATTGCCGGTTGCTGATCCTCGGTCAGCGTGCGATACTTCCCGTCCTCCACCACGCCTACCACTTCTGCGCGCATTCCATTCCAGAACTTGAAATGCTGCCCCACGGCTTTGTCCACCGAGCCATAGACTTTCACTGCGAACTCCCGATTCACCAACGCTACATTCGGCGCCTTGGCATCGTCCTGCAAGGTCAGATTTCTCCCTGCCAGCAGGCGTGTGCCCGCCGCTTCCAGATAGCCCGGCGAAATGTTGTAGTTCATAGGATCCGCTGCAAAATTCGTCGGCCGATAGTCCGTTGTGTTGTCCGTATACACGTAGGAGTCGCCGCCGCCCAGGCTCAGCGGAAGGTTGCTGATGTAGCCAACCGCCGTCACCCCGGGGATTGCCGCCACACTTTCCAGCATGCGCCGCTGCATCTCCGGCACCCGATCCGTGGTGTAACCAGCCATCTGCAGATCGCTGTCGGCGAGCATGACATTCTGCGGCTGGAATCCGAAGTTCGAATGCAGCGAACGCGCCATCCCGCGTACCGCCACCAGCGACGATGTCACCAACACCGCGCAAATGGCGATCTGCAGCACCAGGAGAACGTCGCGCATCGTCAACCGCTTCATCCCGGCCGTGCTGCTCATGCCCGTCCGAATCATCTGCCACGGGTCCGCGCGCATCACTTGTCGCACCGGCACGATGCCAAACAGCAATCCACTCAACAGCGAAAGCAGCAGCGCCACAACATACGTGCGAAAGTCCGGATTCACAGGGATGTTGATGGGAATATCGGGAATCGGCTGCCATACGCTCAGACCGCGCAGAATCAGCACGCCGCCCGCCACGCCAACTCCTCCTCCGGCGACCGAAACCAGCACGGCTTCGGTCAGCAGTTGCCGCAGAATTAACCCGCGGCTCGATCCCAGCGCCAGCCGCAATGCCACTTCTTTGGACCGATCCGCTGCCCGCGCCGCAAACAGGCTTCCCAGATTTGCGCACGCTGCCAGCAGAATTAACCCTGCGAGCAGCATCAAGCCGGCCATGAACGCCTTTGCCGGTCCACCCAGCACGTCGCCGATCAGCCCCGGACGAGCCAACGTAAATTTCAACCCATCGTCGTCCGCCGGATATGTTTTCGACAACCAGGCCCCAATTGCGTTCAGGTCCGCGGTCGCCTGCGCGGGAGTTACTCCCGGTCTCAGCCGCCCTACGATCATCGGGGAATGATTGCCGCGACTCTCCAGCATGTTGAAACCCATCACCGTGGGCTGCTCGATGATTGGAATCCACATCGCCGGGGCAAAAAATAATTCTGTTCCGCGAAATGCCGGCGGCGCCACGCCCAGGATGGTGAAGGAGTGCTTGTTGATTTCTACTTTTTGCCCCACAACCCTCGGATCGCCAAGAAAGTGGCCGCGCCAGTAGGGATAGCTCAACACTACATAAGGAGCGCTGTTGTTTCCCTTTTCGTCGGAAGCATGGAAAAACCGTCCCAGGTACGGCTGAATCTCCAGCGCATCGAAGTAATTCCCACTGGTGAGGTAGGGCCACGCCGTTGAAGGATTTCCGCCCGTATTCACGCCGACTGGACCAATGATCATGAAGGTCACCAGGTTCTCAAACGTCCGATTCCGATCGCGCAGATCCAGATAATCCGGATAGGCCTGGGACGGAGACACGGAACGCTGCACCATGTAGAGATTCTGGGCATGCGGCACGTTGACCGGCCGCAGGATCAACGCGTTCAGCACGCTGAAAACCACCGCATTCGCGCCAATTCCTAACGCCAAAGTGACAATGGCCGTCAGCACAAACCCTGGCGACTTCCTTAACTGCCGCATTGCGAGTTTCAGATCGTCGAACATAAGAGTCCCTACGTCCTTGATGGGCAGGGAGTTCCCGCACGCGACCCCGAGTGATTCAGATCACACTTGACCGCCTCACAACCGAGGTATAAGAAGGTTGCCATGTGTCTAGCGATCCCCGGAAAAGTCGAAGAGATCCTCAACGAAGGTGACCTCCGCGTCGGCCGCGTGAACTTCGGCGGAGTGGTCAAGCGCGTCTGCCTCGACTACGTGCCCGAAATTCAGGTCGGCGACTACACCATCGTCCACGTCGGATTCGCTCTCTCGAAAATCGATGAAGAGACTGCCGAAAAGACTCTCGCCGATTTCCGCGCTTTAGGCGTGCTCGAAGAAGAACTGGCCGACGAAGAGCAGCAGTTTGCGCGCGCCGCAAAGGCACCGCAAATGTTCTGCCCCGACAACAGTTGCGCGGAAGAAACTACAGGCGCGGCAGTCAGCGAAAAGACAAGCTAGCACCTAAGCATCGAAGGGAATCAGGCCGCCAATGAAGTATCTGACTGAGTTTCGCAACGGCGAAATCGCTCAGCGCATGGCGCGCGAAATCGCCCAAATCACCACACAGTCGTGGAAGATCATGGAAGTCTGCGGCGGCCAGACCCACTCCATCATCAAGAATGGGATCGACCAGATGTTGCCCCCCGGCATCGAAATGGTCCACGGGCCCGGATGCCCGGTCTGCGTCACGCCTCTCGAACTCATTGACAAGGCGCTGGCCATCGCCGCACAACCGGGAGTCATTTTCTGCAGCTTTGGCGATATGCTGCGCGTTCCGGGTACCGAGAGCGATCTCTTCCAGGTGAAGGGTCGTGGCGGCGACGTGCGCATCGTCTACTCCCCCTTGGACGCCGTAGAGCTGGCCATGAAGTTTCCCGACAAGCAGGTCGTCTTCTTCGGGGTTGGATTTGAAACTACCGCGCCGGCGAACGCCATGAGCGTCCACCTGGCGAAACGGCGCGGATTGAAGAATTTTTCCGTGCTGGTTTCGCACGTCTTGGTGCCCCCGGCGATCGAGGCCATTCTGTCTGCTCCAGGCAATCAGGTGCAGGCATTTCTGCTGGCGGGGCACGTATGCAGCGTCATGGGCTACTGGGAATATCCGCCCCTGGCCGAAAGGTTCCGCGTGCCGCTGGTGGTCACCGGTTTCGAACCCCTCGACCTCCTCGATGGAATTCGTCGCGCCGTTGTCCAGCTTGAAGCGGGTCGCCACGAAGTCGAAAATGCGTATGAACGCGTCGTAACCTTCGACGGCAATCGTGCCGCACAGAAACTTCTGAGCGAGGTTTTCGAAAGTGACCGACCGAGCCTGGCGCGGCATTGGCGTGATTCCGAAAAGCGGCTGGCGCCTCAACGAGGATTACCGCGACTTCGATGCCGAAGAGCGCTTCCACATCACCGGCATTCACACCGAGGAGTCGCCGCTGTGTCATTCCGGCGATGTGCTGCGCGGGGCCATCAAGCCCGCCCAGTGCCCGACCTTCGGCAAGGAATGCACGCCGCGGCATCCGCTGGGCGCAACCATGGTCTCGAGCGAAGGCGCGTGCGCCGCCTACTACAACTATGGTCGCTTCCTGTCCGCCGCAGAGTTGGCAAATGCAGGAACGGCGTTCTCCGGCACGATCGCTGCGACCTTGTAGCCCGCTCCATGCGCCCTCCGCGCTTCCCGTCCTCATAGAATTGAGTGGAGGAAGCTCGCTGCCGGAGCCTTGGCCAGGAGCTCAAAGCTCGAAAGGATCTCCGTTGACCGACGCTCACGACACAGGCGCCCCCGATTTTTCCAATTGGACTTGCCCCCTCCCGCTCCGCGACTATCCCACCATCGTCATGGGCCACGGCGGCGGCGGCAAGCTGGGCAACGAGCTCGTCGAGCACCTGTTTCTTCCCGCCTTCCGCAATCCTGCACTTGAAAATCTGGGGGACGCCGCGGTGCTTGACCTGGGCTCGGGCAAGCTGGCCATGAGCACCGATTCTTTCGTGGTGCAGCCGCTCTTCTTTCCCGGCGGATCGATCGGTGCACTTGCCGTCAACGGAACCGTGAATGATCTCGCCGTCTCCGGCGCGGAACCGAAGTTCTTGAGCGCGAGCTTCATTCTCGAAGAAGGGTTTCCGCTGGCGCAATTGGCAGCCATTGTCGAGGCAATGGCCGAAGCCGCGGCGAAATCCGGCATTCGCATCGTCACCGGCGACACAAAAGTCGTTGAGCGCGGACACGGCGATGGCTGCTACATCAATACCGCCGGCATTGGCACGCTGCGCCCGGGCATCACTGTGGGCCCCCATCGCGCACAGGCTGGAGACGTCGTGCTGGTTTCCGGCACCATGGGCGATCACGGCATGGCGATCATGAGCGTGCGCGAAGGCCTTGAATTTGAAAGTCCGATCCGCTCCGATTGCGCCGCGCTCAACGGCATGATCGCGGACGTTCTCGATGCCGCGGGCGATGCCGTGCATGCCATGCGCGATCCCACGCGCGGCGGACTCGCTTCCACGCTCAACGAAATCGCGAGCGCTTCCAATGTTGGCATCGACATCGACGAAACCAGCATGCCCGTGCGTACCGAAGTACAATCAGCCTGCGAACTGCTTGGGCTCGATCCTGTCTATGTTGCCAACGAAGGCAAGGCCGTCTTCTTTGTTGCCCCCGAAGCTGCAGCTCGCGTGCTTGATGTCTTGCGTGCCCATCCGCTGGGGCGCGAAGCCGCACGCATCGGTCAAGTGACCGCGCAGCATCCGCACATGCTTGTGGCCCGCACCGTTTTAGGAGCCAACCGCGTCATTCCCACGCAAATCGGAGAGCAGCTCCCGCGCATCTGCTGACCTCGAATTCGGACGCGCCTCAGTGCACGGTCACCATCACCTGGTCGGTTGAGCGTCCATATTGATTCGTCGCGTTCAGGGTGTAGGTCGTGGTCGCGGTCGGTGTCACGGTCACACTTCCCCCGCTCACTCCGCCCAGCACGTCAATGAAGTCGTACGAATCGTTCGTCGTGTTCCATGTCAGCGTCACCGCGGTACCCGAGACAACACTGGAGGCAGACGCCGTGAAGCTGTTGATCGTCGGAGGCGCACCCGTCGGCGCCGTTGCGTCGTCGTAACCGGGCCACGCCGGCGTCATCTGCACCACTTCGAAATTCGAAGATTGAATCGAATCCAGGTTCACCAGATCATCGTCGTTCCAGCGCGGGTCGGGCACTCCCTGGAAGTAGAAGTAGCTCCCATTGTCGGCGAGAATCATCCCGTACTTCTTCATCGCCGTCAGAATCACCTGGTTCGTTGCGGAGTAGCCCGAAATATCAAAACTCGCTTTCAGCCGGATGCGCATGCCCATCACGTTGCTCACGCCGTACACCGTTCCTGCCGCATGGCTGGCCGGCTCCACATAGTAGCCGCCGTTGGCGTCGTTCTTCGTCTGCTGCATTGTGAAACGAATTGCGTGGTTGATCGCGCCCGAGGCGACCTCGTCGTAGCGCACTAGGCCGGGGAAAATTGCCAGGCCCGCAGCATCGGCCGAAGTCCATCCCCACGGTCGTTGCTCAAAATTCTTCATATCCCAGATCGTTTCCGACGAGGAAGCCCACTGGCCGTTGCAGCGATGCGTGTTGAATGTCTCGTACAGAAAACAGCTATGCCGGTCGAGTACCAGAACGTGCGAATCGCCGATATAGGTGTCGGGCCATCCATCGCAATCCGCCGGTGCGCCTTCGATCGGTGCGGTAATTGGGAACGGCGCCTGCGCCACATCGCTCTCGCTGGCATAATCCTGCACATTGATTGAAACCAGCGCCGTGGTGCTTGAGTCGACGACGACATACGGGATGCCGTAGTTCCCGCCCGCGACCGAGGACCAGTCGTGATGCAGATGCAATCCGGCAAACCCCGAAGCCGAAGTGATCGCAGCATTATTCGGATCCAGCGGCGCGTTTGAAATATCCGTGTTCCACGCGGCTGAGGAAGGGAAGGGAACAAAGCCGTTCAGGCTCGCGTTGTCTCCCGTGCTCATCTGGCTGCAGGCCGGCGCCGTTCCCACTGCGTTCACCGTCAGACTCAAGGTTGCAGTTGCTGATTGTGCGCTCGGCTTCGTCGCGTCTGTCACCGTGAAGCTCACCGAAGCCGTGCCCGCTGCGGAGGATGCCGGCGTTCCCGTGATCGCGCCGGTGGAAGCGCTGAGCGCAAGCCCGCTCGGCAGGCCTGTTGCACTGAATGCGTACGGTGGGCTCCCGCCGGTTGCCGCAATGGATCCGCTGTAGGCGGCGCCCACAGTGCCGCCGGGCAGCGAAGTGGTCGTAATCGCGAGCGTGCTTGGAGCCGCGGCATTCACCGTCAGCGACAGGGTGGCCGTGGCCGTCTCGGGAGTTGGCTTCGTTGCGTCCGTCACCGTGACCGCGACCGAAGCGACACCCGCGGCGCTTCCCGCGGGTGTTCCCGTGATCGCGCCAGTGGAAGCACTCATGGTGAGACCGCTCGGCAATCCGGTTGCATTGAATGTATAGGGAGTCGTCCCCCCCGAGGCTGCTACGGTTGCGCTGTACGCAGCGCCGACGGTCGCGGCAGAAAGCGAGGCCGTGGTGATCGCTAGTTTGCTCGCCGAGCCCGAGCCGCCCCCCGTTGTCTTCAGTGTGAAAGAACCGCATCCCGTCAACAAAGCTGTCGCTCCGACGAGGAGGCACATGGCTCGGTGTCGCATATTGACTCGCTCCCAGAAACTTTCCCGGCTTGAGATCTTCCGCATCGCACGTGTGCTGGACTCGCCGCTTTTCTACTGCGCGTCTGCGTGAGCCAATGCGCGCACTATCGCCAGGCTCAGAAGCGTGTGCCAGTTTCACAGATGGGAGAGAGTCGTCGCAGCGAAAAATCAAGGGTTGGCCTGTCTGCCGACAATGGCCACCGTAAATCCAGTGGGTAGCCGTGATCCCCCTCCTGGGAAAATCCACGGTTCCGTGCCGCCGAGGCAGCCCTACCCTCCAGGATCGGGAGATCGATTGATTGGTCTTCTTCCAGAGGATCAGGCTTGCACCGGGCTCTTCAAGCGAATTTGCCGCGTTGGTGCGAAGGCTCCGTTACCTCCGTCATGTCAGCCCGCAGCGCGGGGACATCCCGGAACGCGGAATCTCAATCCAACCACCATTCCCATTGAACTTGAGTGCAATCGGAAGCGGGTCTGTTTGCTAGAGCAGGTCGAATGCCTTGCGCAGTCGATCAGGGATTGTCGCCGGCGGATCATTGAGCGTATAGCCGATTTCGAGCACTGCCGTCGGCGGCGCAGACAGCGCGTTCAGAGAAGTGATTGTGGCCGTCCAATCGATCGTGCCATCACCCGGCCACAGGTGCTCGTCTTTCAGCCCGTGATTATCGTGCACATGCACTGAGCCAATGCGGTCTCCGAGAGTCGCGATGGCCTCCGCGACGCTCTGGCTCATGTGCGCGTGGCCCACATCGAGGCACACACCTACACTCGTCAGATGTCCCATGTCGAGGATGTCCAACAGGTGCTCCGGGCTCGCAGCTTCACTGGTCAGATTCTCCACCAGCAGGCGCACGCCTAGCGGACGCGCAAATGCGCCTAGATGCTCCAGCGCCGTCAGCGCATACTCTACGCTGCGCGGCGACCAGCGGTCGTCTCTTTCTCCCAAGTGCAGCACGAGGTTCTTGATCGGGATCCGTTCGGCAACTTCCAATGCTCGCTTGATCTCGTCCATCGCATCAATACGGCGCGATTTTTCCGGATGCAGCAGGTTCACAGCGGGAGCACCCGCACGCCCCATTTCGCGATCGGGAAACATCGGGGCATGCATCGAGAAGGGTTCAAGCGCGTTCGATCGGAACCAGTCGACGAGTTCACCGACGTGTTCACGGCTGGTGTAATCAAAGTGCTGCTTCGCCGCAAAAATCTCGACCCCTTGTGCCCCGGCTCGACTGGCGAGCTCCAACAGCCCCGGATGAAGGCGCTGGTTCAGAAATAAATGCGTAGAGAAAGCCCGCTGCATGCTCAAGTCGATTCCCCGGCGCCTGATTCCCGCGGCGCAAACCGATCATTGGCTCTATTGTCGCATTTTTCCAACAAGTTACCTCGAATTCGCCTTTTAGGGTAATTGGTCAGCTTGGTACCCATTGAAGGTCGCGCTTCTGCTTAAAACACTGGACACCGGGGCACAAGTTTCCTATGCTACCGTCACTGCGATCCCCCCTGCCGGACTGCCCGCTCGGGTGTTCGATGCCCAACGCAATGCGTACCGGTTCCGGTTCGCGATCTCGCGACTTTCGCCTGGAACCGTCGTTTATCCTGCCCATAGGTTTTCCTGCACATTTGGAACCCTTGCGCAAACCGCATCGGAATTGAGGGACGCGTCGAAGATGCCAAATGCGAGCTCAATCGACCGCCTCCCTTGGTACCTGCGCACTTTACTCGGATGCGGGGTCGCCCTGGGCTCTGTCGGCCTCACCTACTTGATTCCGCCCTTGCGGGCGTTTCCTTTGCTCCTCGCTTTTCCAACCGTCATTTTGAGCGCATGGTTCTTTGGCATGGCCGGGAGTTTCGGTTGCGCCATCGTTGATTCTGTTCTGGTCGACATTTTCCTCACCAGGGCCCAATTCCGATTTTCGATCGGTTTCGCGCAGCAAGAGGAACGGCTGGGTTTGTTTCTCATTCTTTCTACGCTGGTGGGCGTGCTCATCCGGCGCTGGGCCGAACAGCGAGCCGAACTACGATCGCAGGATCTGAAGAAAAGCCTGATTCTGGAGCAGACGCAGCGCCAGATGGCGGAGGAACGGCTGCGCGCCGGTGAGGCCTTGCGCGATCGCGACGCCGTCCTCCAAGTTGCTTTGCGCGCGAGCGGCATGGGCCTGTGGACTTGGGATTTGCAGAGCGATTCCGTGCATTGGTCGGACGAAATCTATCGCATCCTCGGGACGGAACCGGGCGCATTTCCGCCTGTCAACGAGCTTTGGTTCCGCGCGATTCACCCGGAAGATGTGGACGCCGTTCGCGATGGCCTCGACCAGGTCATCAAAAATGGAAAAGATTTCCGACGCGAATATCGCCTGCTGGGTCCCGGAGGCTCGGTGCGTTGGATCGAATCGCAGGGCCAGTGCCAGCGCGACAGCGATGGTCGCGCAACTTGGATCATGGGGGTGCTGACCGACGTCACGCACCGCAAGCACGCCGAGGAGGCGATGCTCCGAGCTGAAAAGCTTGCAGTAGCTGGACGGTTGGCGGCGTCGGTGGCCCACGAAATCAACAATCCCCTCGAAGCCGTCACCAACTTGCTCTACCTCATCACACTGTGCGAGACCGCAGAGGAAGCGCACAAGCAAGCCCGTCAAGCGCTCGACGAACTGCTGCGCGTCTCGCTCATCACCCAGTCGACTTTGAAGTTTCACCGCCAGCAGGGCGTGCCCAAAATCACCATGCTCTCCGAAGTCATCGAAAGCGTCATCGCCCTCTTTCGCCCCCGGTTGAACGCGGCTGGAATTAAGGTGGATGTGCGCGCCGCCAATGAAGTGGCCATCGCATGCATGCCCAGCGAGGCGCAGCAGATTTTTGCTAACCTGATCGCCAATGCGATCGAGGCATCAACCCAAGGCGGAAAGCTGATGATCCGCCTGCGCCCTTCCCGCAACTGGCGTGATCGATCCCTCGAAGGGATGCGCGTGACCATTTGCGACACCGGCGTGGGCATGGATCGCGCAATCCAGCGGCGCATCTTTGAGCCATTCTTTACCACCAAGCCGGAGACAGGCACCGGCCTGGGTATGTGGGTCGTGGCTCAGCTGGTCGAGCGCCACGGTGGCAACATTCGCGTTTGGAGCACCCAGCGCTACGGCGCCAGCGGAACAGCGTTCTCCATTTTTTTGCCTACGACCCAAGCTGCGGGCACAGATGGCATCGAGGTGGAGCCCGGCTCCGTCCCAAGTGTCTCGCTTTCGTCGAAGAGTCCCGTCGCTTAGCCACGCCGCCGGCAAATCAGTAGCCTGCCGCCTTGCCATAGTGGCTGCGATGATCCTGCCCAGCCTCCAGTTCGCCGGTTCGAGGATCGACGGCGATGCACTCGCCGTTTGACCAATGGCCGTTTCGGATGTTGAGTGTGTAGCCCATCGCTCGCAGCCCGCTCAACGCCGCCTCGTTGAATCCAGGCTCGAGATAGAGCTTGTCGGGCAGGTATTGATGGTGGAACCGAGGCGCATCCACGGCTTGCTGGATATTCAAGCCGCCTTCGGCTGCGGAGAGAAAGATATTCGCGACCGTCGTAATAATGCGCGCTCCGCCTGGCGATCCGAGAACGTAGCGCAGCTTGCCGTCTTCCAGCACAATAGTCGGCGTCATTGAACTCAAGGGACGCTTGCCCGGCGCAATTGCATTGGCCGGACCCTGGATCAAGCCAAACATATTGGGAACACCCATCTTCGAAGCAAAGTCGTCCATCTCGTCGTTCAGCAGGAATCCCAGCGATCCCGCGGTCACATGCGATCCAAAGCTGTCATTGAGTGTCGTGGTCACCGACACCGCATTGCCCTCGCCATCCACCACGGAAAAGTGCGTCGTATCCGGCGATTCCGCGCGGCGATGCCCGGCAGTTGTCGGAGCGGGCGGCAAAAAGCCGGCCGGCCGGGCCAGCGTTGCGCTTTTGCTTGCGGCATTCAAATCGATGCCCGTCCGCCATGCCTCGGCATATTTCTTGGCCGTCAGTTCCGCCACCGGGATCTGGTTGTAGTCGGGGTCGCCCAGGTAATCCGTACGGTCCATGTAGGCACGCCGATACGCCTCCGTGATCAAGTGAATCCACGCGGCGGTTCGATCTCCAAGCTTGGCCAGATCGTAGCCTTCCAGGATATTCAGCGCGCTTACCAGCACAACTCCGCCCGACGAAGGCGGTGGTGCGCTGACGATCGTGTAGTTGTGAAACGTGCCCATCACCGGCGCTCGCTCCACCACCGTGTACTGCTCCAGATCGTTCAGCGAAAGCAGCGCGCCGCCCTTCTTCAAATCATCAATGAGCTGCTGCGCCATCTTTCCGTGATAAAGGTCGTCAGGATTGCTCGCAATCCGATCAAGCGTCTGCGCCAATAGCGGCTGCTTGAATACTTCGCCGGTCTTGTAGAGTTGTCCATCGCGCTGAAAAATCCGCTTGGAATCCGCAAATTTCGCAAGATCCTCATCTTCCAGTTCATGCGCTTCTTCCGCAGAAAGCTCAAATCCATCGCGAGCCAGTTGAATCGCCGGAGCCATGACCCGTTTCAGCCCAAGCTTGCCATACTTGCGTTCGGCATAGACCAGCCCCGCGACCGATCCCGGCGTCGCAATCGAGCGATAGCCAATCACGCTGGATTGCAGGCTGGTCTCAGGCAACACATTGCCCTGCGCATCCTGGTACATGGTCTCGGTGGAGGCCAGGGGTGCCTTCTCGCGGTAATCGATGAAGGTAGATTTGCCGTCGTGCAGGCGTAGCAGCAGAAACCCGCCACCCCCCAGGTTCCCCGCCGCCGGATGCACCACCGCCAGCGCGAATCCCGTCGCCACAGCGGCATCCACCGCGTTGCCGCCTTCCTCGAGCACCGCCAGCCCTGCGTCCGACGCCAGGTGGTGCACGGTCACCACCATGCCATGGCGTGCGCGCACCGGTTGGTCATCCTTGTAGGCCAAAACGGGCCCCGAATCCTGCTGGCCGGTCATATAAGTCGACAGAAAAAACGAAGAACCGGTGAGAGCCGTCAAAAGGAGGAAATAGGGCAAACGCATCATAGGGTGTTCACAGAATAAACCGAGGTTCAAATCGCCCGCCGCCCGCCCCGTTTGCACCAGCTATCCTGTCCAAGGAGCCTTGATTTCGATCGCATCGAGGAAGCTTCAAGGCTTCGACCCCAAAGGGATACGCCGGGCATGTCACGAAATGCGTGTGTAACCATCTAATGGGTAGACCCAGCCGCAAAGCCCGGATGCGCTCCAGGGCGAGTTATGTTCGAGCCCGTGCCAGACACAGGCGAATTTGAATTCGGAGAAGATACGTGCAGACCAATTGGAAGCAGGCCGCTTTTTTGTTGATGGGATTCGTTGTGCTCACCGCCGCCGCGCAGGCGCAGACTGATATTTCGGCGAGTGCCTTTGGCACATTCAATAACTCCACCTCCGGCAACGGCACCGATCAAAGTGCGGCCAACTCCGGCGGAGGCATGGTCGGCGTGCGCCATATCTTCAACCCGCTTCTAGGTGTCGAGTTCAACTTCGCGGTCAATGGGGCAGCCCAATCTCTCTCCTCCGATCCCAATTCATGCGCCCTGCGCTGCAACAATCAGCCGCTCCATGTCAGCGCCACCGGGCTTGAGTTCACCGCAAACTACGTCGTCTCCAAGAAGATTGGGAGTCTGACTCCCTTTGCGGAAGCGGGTCTGGGCTTCGTGTTCACCAACACCACCGGGCCAACCATCGGATTGAACTCGCTTTCCCGCCCGGTCTGGGTAGGCGGCGGCGGCACAGACTGGAACTTTGCTCCGCGCCTGGGGATACGTCTGCAGTACCGCGTGAATACCTACAAGGCCCCCGATGTCTACCGGGGCTATTCACCGACAGGCGGCTATGTCCTTTCCCAGGAACCCATGGTCGGCGCGTTCTTCCGCTTCTAACGCAGAAGGATTCGGACGGCAGCACCCGGTTTCTCTCTGAGACTCCCGCTCGAGCGCACAACCCATCCAGCGACTTTCGTTCGACTGCGAAGTGCGAAGTCGCGTCGAGGTGAGTGTGACCGCGGCGTTTCGCGTTTTCGACGGGGAACCATTTGTCACTTTGGTTCATTCTCCCGCCGCCTCCGGGGTCACCAAACTCGCCTGCGCTGCGTCAAAACCAATCTGAGTCGATCCCTCACGACCTCCATCGACCGAAACCACATCGGGAGATATCCATGCAGTTCAAATTTATGCGGAATACTCTTTTAGTTTCTATATTGAGTCTCGCAAGCGCTTCCTTCTCTTTCGCCCAGACCAGCGTCGCGGCCAGCGTTTACGGCGCGTTCAGCGGTGCCACCAACGGCAATGGCGTCCAGCAAAGCCCGTCCAATGCGGCCGGCACCCTCATCGAACTCCGCCACATTTCCAATCCGCTCATCGGCTATGAGGCCACCTATTCCTACAACCGGGACAACCAGGTTTACCGGGCAACGTCCTTTGCTTGTCCGGTCGGGGTGGTCCCTCCCTGCAGTCCGCCATTGCCTCAACCCGTTTCGGCAAATGCTCACGAAATCACCGGCGATTGGGTGATCTCAGTCAAGGTGGCCAATTTGCGGCCCTTCGCGCTTGCCGGGCTAGGAGTGCTGCTCAATGAGCCCTCCGGGACGCAGGCTGACACGACGTCTTCGACGAAAGCGGTGTATGTCTATGGCGCCGGCCTCGACTGGGGTCTGATTCCACACCTCGGCCTGCGTCTGCAATACCGCGGCAATCTGTACAAGGCGCCCGATCTCACGCGGCTCTATACGTCCACGAACGCGTTTACGCACACCGCTGAGCCGATGATCGGAGCCTATTTTCGTTTCTGAGTCGAAAGCGGATCGGACTTTGGTCTAACGGCCGGCGATCAGCATCATGGGGTCAGGTGCCACGTGACAGGCCTGCAGCCCAGGCACGGTCCATGTTGTCCCATCTGTGTATGTGATCGATTCCAGCTGGATGGAGCGCACGGAAGTAAAGCCCGGCAACACCAGGTCCGTTGCCACATCTTTGTCGTTCTCCGGTACGAATGTCGCATTGAGCATTCGTGTCAGCTCGCCCGGGTCGGACTGAAGGCTCGGATCGAGGGTCAAATCCATCGAGGACGAGGCCCTTTCCACTCGACTCTTTCCGGAGAGCCCAGACACTTTCACCCTGGCGCCAACGATCTGCTTCGCCCCCGCATTCGACAACACGAGATGGATCCTTTGGGCGAATCCGGTCACCTTTTCCGGGCCGCGCACGGCAACCATTCCCCTGCCAATTCCCTGCAGCGCATGCATGTTCACCGGGCACGCGGACGTGGGAACGGCCACAACAAAATTCGTTGTCGCTGGTACATTCTCCCGTGCTGGCCGCGGGGCAGCCTTGTCTTGTGCGGAAAGGGTCGGAATGGCAACGGCAAAGAAGATGGCAAGAACCGCAGCACGCTTCATCGGGAACTCCTTGAAAAAGAAATCAGCGTACACAAACAAGATACCCCCGCCGGGACCTGCGATCAAACGGCAATTGGAGGGCTTTTAGGCTTCCGATGATCGCTCCTGAACTGGAAAAGCAGCGGTAAAACCACCTGCGTCTTCCAAAGGCATCCCGGCCGCGCAGAGGGGACACTCGCCTGCGGTCCACAGATTGTTTTCAAGCGTTGCCAGGCTCAGGAGCGAAATCCGATTTTCTGCTGCAAATCGCGCCGCTTCGTCTCCCAGAACCAGAAGCGCGCCAATTGCAACCACATGCGCATCGCATCGCTGCAAGTCGACGAACGTGCCTTTCACCGCCGACCCCGCATTGATGACATCGTTGACGATTGCAACCCGCTTATGGGCAAGGAATCTCCGAAGCGCGTGAGGAACCCGGTAACCGACCGGATACAGGCCGTCTTCTGCCGGTTGAGCCACACGCTCGCTGTACGCGAATGCGCAGCCCAGTTGCGACGCAACCATCAGACCGACGAATGCTCCTTCCACCAGCGGACCGCATACGGCATCCACTTCGAATGAGGAAAGTCCCTCCGCAAGCGTCACGGCGAACGGTTGCACCTCTCTGGGCTGGCGACAAAGCAATTCCAGATCGAACCAACGGTCCCCGTGATGCCCCGACTCCATCAGAAAATGACCCTTTCTGGCCGACAATGGATTCAAAATGGCCTGCTCCACAATTCCATCTCCTTTGAGACAAGATATAGCTGCCGACCATGAGCTTTCGCCTTGGGTCAAGGTCAATTTTCGCCAACGCCCGGGAGCCATGCATGGCGCTCGGGAATACCCTTTCTCTGTGATACCGTTTCAATACGGCGTCTTGTTTCAGACGGATTCGCAGCGCCTGGAAGCCGGAAGTTTTCTTAACGAATGTCTCAGCAGCCGGATTTGATATCGCCTCCGTTGCCCGCGAGCCCGGCTCCTGAACCTGGAGCCGCACCGGGCACCGCCGCACCGCACGACAATCAGGCCCCGCAGCGTATCCCGCGATGGCTCGTGCGCGCGGAACTCTTTCTGCGTGTGATGCTTCGCATCTACATTGGGCTTGCCGTCTGCTACGCGCCATGGTCCCCCATGTTCTGGGATCAGAATCCGCTCTTCGTTCAGTTCCCCACGCTTTCAATCTATGCTGCCAACGGTGCGGTGCGCGGCATCATCTCTGGACTCGGTCTATTGAATTTGTGGATCGCTCTCCAGGACGCTATCCACTTTAGAAACAGGTAAGCCATGAGCAAGAGCAAACAAAACTCCGCGGCCGGGAAGCCGGAAGGAGTGAAACCCGCCGGAAATGAAGCGCCTCCATCGGCCCAGGACGCAGCCGCACCCGCCGCCAAATTGCCCGGCAAAGGTACCCCTCCACCGCTTGCTTCCGCTCCGCTCGCTTACGAGAATCCGACCTTCCTTAACAGCGCCGATGGCCGCCTCATCCGCATCGTGGCTGAATTTATGGAGCCGCTGGCCCGCTTTCGCCGCGAGCAGATTCAAGATACTGTCGTCTTCTTTGGCTCGGCCCGCTTTCGCGGCCGCGAAGAAGCGGACCATGAGTTGGAATTGCTCGACAACACCGGCTCCACGCGCCCCGCTCCCAGCGAAGAACAGCCCGCCAAGGCGCCGGAGATCGCGGCAGGCAAGGCGAGCGACCTGCAACGTAAGCGCGCCGTAGCCGCAGTAGAAATGGCACGCTACTATGAGGACGCGCGACGTCTCGCCCGCATGTTCGCCGATTGGGCCAAGACCATTCCCTCGCGACGCCACCGCTTTGTCGTCACATCCGGCGGAGGTCCCGGCATCATGGAAGCTGCCAACCGCGGCGCTTACGAAGCCGGCGGCAAAACCATTGGCATGAACATCCGCCTGCCCTTCGAACAGTCCCCGAATCCCTACATCACCCCATCGCTCAACTTTGAGTTCCACTACTTCTTCATGCGCAAGCTCTGGTTTGCCTATCTGGCCAAGGCCTTGGTCGTTTTCCCTGGAGGCTTCGGCACTCTCGACGAAATGTTCGAGATCCTCACCCTGGCCCAAACCCAGAAGCTGGCCAAGAAAATCACCGTTGTGATTTACGGCCCGGAGTATTGGCAGCGCGTGTTCAACCTCAGCGTCCTGGTCGATACCGGCGCCATCTCACCGAAAGATATTGAACTTTTTCAGTTCGCCAGCACACCTGAGCAGGCGTTCGAGATGTTGCGCCAGGGGCTTACAGAGAACTATCTGATTCCTGAGGCCGCTGCGGCCGCCGTGCACCCGCAACCGGAGATTCTGCCCGGCGTCACGCTCGAAGACTTCCTCGGTCCGGAACTAGCCAAAACCAGCAAATAGACTCCCTGCCCCGCGAGCCTGCTCTGCATAGGGTGCGGCGCGCTCTCGCGACCACACTCCGGGACGCCCCAACGCACACTTTGGAGTGCAGGATTTTCCGCGATTTGCCGCGAATTTGAGGGTTTCTCTGGCATTTCTGGTTACTTGGTTGAGTCTCGCCGCAATTGAAGCCTCGTTCGCACGATGTTAACGCGATATTGACGGTATCCGGCGGATACTGGCACCAGAAACCAGGGGAAGATCGCACTATAAAGGGGGAGAAATGGCCAATTCGACCATCAGCTACCTGTGGCGCGACCAGAAAGCTGCAAAGGGGTTTCGAACCGGGATTTCCCTCCATGGCCACACCAATCAATCCAAGGAGACTCTGGATTTCCTAGCCAATCTGGGAAACCAGTATCCATTGATTCGGCCCTTGATCTCCCGTCTCGAGCGCCGCGCCCAGGCTGTTCACGGCGTGCGGATGGATTATGCTGCCAGCTACTGGACACCGCCCATGACTCCCAAGCTGGCCTTCGATCTGGAGAACCGCCAGATTGAAAGTCTCGACATCGCTCCCATGGTGTCCATCACCGACCACGACAACATCAAGGCCCCCATGCTCCTGCGCACGGTGCCCAGCGCCCGCGGCATCCCCGTCTCCGTCGAATGGAGCGCACCCTATGGTGGCGTGCAATCGTTTCATCTCGGAATTCACAATTTGCCCAGCGCCCGCGCCGCGCAATGGATGAGCGTACTCGAAGACTTCACCGCCAAGCCCAGCGATTCTGAACTCACGCAGATTTTGGCGGCCCTGCACCAGGAACCCAATGTCCTCGTGGTCTTCAACCACCCCATGTGGGACCTCTACCTCATCGGCAAAGAGAAACATGCCTTTCTGGTCAACGAATTCCTGCAAAAGAACGGCGCTTGGTTACACGCGCTGGAACTGAATGGCCTGCGCCACTGGGACGAAAATCGTGAAGTCCGCCGCCTTGCCGAGCAGTGGAACATGGTTCTCCTCAGCGGCGGCGACCGGCACGGCGTCGAGCCCAATGCCAATATCAACCTCACCAACGCCTCCAGCTTCACCGAGTTTGTTCACGAAATCCGGCGCAAAAAGCAAAGCAATGTCCTCTTCATGCCGCAGTATGCCGAACCATGGAAACATCGCATCCTGCGGTCCACACTCGATGCCATCCGCGATTACCCCGAGTTTCCGCAGGGATCGCGCACCTGGGACGAGCGTGTCTACCATCCCGACGCACAAGGCGTTGTTCGACCTCTCACAGAAATCTGGCCCGGCGGACGCGCACCGCGTGTCATCGGCTGGACAATCGCCACGGTGCAATTGCTCGGGAAGGGCCCAGTGTCCGATGGTCTCCGTTTGGCATGGGCCGATTCGCAGAAACTGCGCCTGGCACTCGGCGACGGGGAAGGATTGAGCCAGAGTGCCTAGAGCGTGCTGCGCACTGAGTGCATCGAATCAAACGCTGCCTCCGACCTCGCACCGTGTAGTCTTTGATGAAAGCAATGAACGCATCCGCACCGCGCGTGGCCTATTTCCCCGATTCGTTCCATGAAGTGAATGGGGTCGCCCACACCAGCCGCCACTTCGAAGCCTTCGCGCGACGGCGTAACCTGCCCTTCCTTTGCGTGCGTGCCGGTGACCGCGCCCAGGCCATCCTCGAAGACGGCCCGGTGTGGACTCTCGAGTTACCCCGCGGCTTTCTTTCCTTTGCGCTCGAAAAAGATCTCCGCTTCGATCCTGCGTTTCTCCGCCACATCCCGCTCATCAATAAAGTCCTGCAGCGCTTCAAGCCCGATCTCATTCACATCACCGGACCCAGCGAAGTCGGTATGTTGGGCGCGGGTCTCGCTGCCGACATGGGGCTTCCCATCGCCGCCAGCTGGCATACGAATGTGCACGAGTACGCGGCGCGCCGTTCGGAGTGGCTCTTGCGCTTTCTGCCTGCGTGTCAATCGGCCGTTACCGGGCAGACCATCGAAGATCTCGCCATGGCTGCCACCGCCAAGTTCTACTCCATCGCGCAAGTGCTGTTCGCGCCCAACATGGATCTCTGCCGGCGGCTCGAACGAATGACCGATCGACCCTGCTTCCTCATGCCGCGCGGCGTCGACGCCGACCTCTTCCATCCCGCCAAACGAAATCGCCGGCCTGAAGATCGCGATCACGTGCTTGGCTTTGTCGGCCGCCTCTCTGTCGAGAAAAACATCGCCTGCCTGGTACAGGTGCAGGACGAGCTCGAGCAAATCGGCCACCAGAGCTTTCGTTTCCTTGTAGTCGGCCATGGCGGCGACGAAGCATGGCTGCGCGAACGATTGCATCGCGCCGAGTTCACCGGAGTTCTGCGCGGAGAAGCTCTCTCCGAGGCCTATGCCAACATGGACCTCTTCGTCTTTCCATCGCACACCGACACCTTCGGCAACGTGGTACTCGAGGCGCTGGCTAGCGGGGTTCCTGCCGTCGTCACGCCCGATGGCGGTCCATGCACCATCGTCCGCGATCGAGAGACGGGTCGCATCGTGCCCGATGCGGAGTTCTCTTCCGCCGTTGCGGGCATCCTCGGCGACCCGGCCCAACAAGCCTCAATGCGCATCGCGGCGCGCACGTATGCACTCACCGCAAGCTGGGACTCCGTGTTTGAAGGTGTCTATGCAGGCTACGAGAAGATGGTGCCTGCCAGCCGCACCATGGTCGGCGCCGGGTAGCGGCCACGCCTTGCAGCTGCAATGCAATGGCTTCCCGCAAAATGAAACCCTCGACGCAGCGCGGATGAAACCTAAATCACGCGCAAACCGCTTCGCAGATCCAGCGCGAAGGATGCCTCTTTGTCGGTAAGCAAGTGCCAGCCCATGCCGCGCAGCACGTCCTTCTCAATCGATGTGATCGTGACCCCTTCGTCCGAGACCTTCTCCGACTGCCAGGCTTCCCCCCGCGCTCCCCATGCCAGGATGCGCTGGTGCCCGACAAACAGCAGCAGTCCCTGCTCCATCACGGCCCGCACCGCAAGCACGGGTCGAAAGGCAATCATCGAGAATTGCTCCGGCACTATCGTGTCGATTAAATACGCATACCCGCCGGCCACAGCGCAGATCTCCTCCGGCCTTGGGCACGACCACACACCGTGGGGCACCGACGGATCGCGAAATCCTAACGCGCATGTGGCGAGAAACGGCTGCACGGTCGGCGCATGGCTTGAATGGGATTCCTTGTCCGGTCCGATACTCGCCGGGCGCACCAATACTTCCAACGCGCCGCGCTCCACCTCATCCACGTCGCGTGGATACACAAAATGGCGTTGCGGCAATATCAGCGGCCGGCCCGCAAGCACTTCAACCTGCCAGAGGCGTGGGAAACTGAGGTCAAGGGAGGGCGCAGGCACTTGCTACACTCCCACAAACTTCTCCACCCGCTGGCGGATGCTGGGCACGCCGATGCCCAGTGCCGCACCCTCCTCGATGATCGGAATCAGCATGTCGAGTTCAGGTCCGGAGTGCGTGCCGGTGAGCGCAATACGAACCGGATGATAGAGTGCCGTTCCGCTCACTCCAGAAGCTTCCTTGATCTCATCCATCCAGGTTTCGAAGATTTCTGCAGTCACTGCATCGTGATGCGCTCGCACGCGCGCCGCCAGCTCCGAGAGCACGGTGCGTGTCGTGTCAGCACTTATTACATCGGCATTTTCTTCTCGGCCGCGGGCTACCTCTGGATCGAATCCGAAAAGGAAAAGCGCCTTCGCCGTCAGTTGATCGAGGTGATCGACGTAGGGGGAAAACAGCTCAACCAACCGCACGAACCACACCAGGATTTCGTCGCTCGCGTCGAATTTTTCCGGAAGCAGGCCGCCAAAATACTCCCATGCCATGGCCGCGAGCCGCACCGGCGAACTTGCCTTGATCGCGTGCCGGTTGAGCCAGTTCAGCTTGTCAAAGTCAAAAATGGCCGGCGAAGGCGTCACGCGTTCGAGCGTGAATTGCTTCACCAGTTCGGGTACAGTGAAGAGCTCGGTTTTGCCATCTTCTTCTGCGCCCCAGCCAAGCAGATCCAAGTAGTTGACCAGCGCCTCGGGCAGGTAGCCCATCTCACGAAACGATGCGATCGACGTTGCGCCGTGGCGCTTTGAAAGCCTCTCGCGGTCTGAACCAAGAATTGTCGAGAGATGCGCGAAGACCGGCACCGGCCAGCCGAAGGCTTCGTAAATCGCCACCTGTTTCGGCGTATTCGAAATGTGGTCGTCGCCGCGAATTACATGCGTGATTTTCATCAGCGCGTCGTCCACCGTCACCACGTAGTTGTAGACCGGAACGCCGGGCACAATCTCTGTTCCGGAGCGCACCAGAATCGGATCGCTCACAGCCTCGGCCGGGAACTCAACCTTCCCGCGCACCAGGTCCTGAAAGCGCAGCGGTTCTTCGCCGATCTTGAGCCGGATGGCATAGGACATTCCGGCCCCAAGATTCCTGCGCAGAATCTTCGGATTCAAATCGCGGCAGCGCCCTGAGTACACCTGGGGCAGGTGTCGGTCCGCAAGCATCTTTCGCTCCGCTTCAAGATCTTCGACGGAACAAAAGCAACGATAGGCTTTTTCCTCTTTGAGCAGCTTTTCTGCGTAGGTCGCATAGATCGGCAGCCGGTCCGATTGCCGGTATGGCCCGTAGTCGCCTTTGCCGGGATCGCCTTTGCTGGCGCCCTTGTTCCCCGGCTCGTTCGGTCCCTCGTCCCAGTCCAGTCCCAGCCACTTCAGATCTTCAATCAGCTTCTTTTCATAGCGCAGTTCCGAGCGCTCACCGTCGGTGTCTTCGATGCGGAGAATGAAATTCCCCCCGGTATGTCGAGCAAAAAGCCAGTTGAAGAGTGCCGTGCGCGCGTTCCCCACATGTAGGAGCCCCGTTGGGGACGGGGCAAAACGCACACGAATCTTTTCAGTTCCCATGACGTTCTGATGATAGCCGGTCGCAATGCGCTCAGGCCCTCGCAGGGCATCTCGCGTGCGCATACTTCGTTACTCGCGGCTTATTTCGCATCGTTCTCATGACCATCGGTTCCGCAGGCACAAGCGGCAAATTCTGGTTCTTTTCGACCGCGGACGTCATCACATCGCCAGGAGAAATGAAGATGAACGTGGTTCTGTTTGGAGCGTCGGGCATGATCGGCTCGCGCATTTTGCAGGAACTGGCACAGCGCGGCCATGCGGTCACCGCCGTCGTCCGCAACCCCGAGAAAATCTCCGCTCCCGCCATGAAAGTCGTGAAGGGCGATGTCACCAACGAATCCAGCGTGGCATCCGTTGCCCGAGGAGCCGACGCAGTCGTCAGCGCATTTTCGCCTCCGGCCGATGATCCGGGAGCCTTACTGCCTGCGCTACGCGCCTTGCTTGCAGGCCTCACCAGCGCCGACGTGAAGCGCGTGATCGTCGTGGGCGGCGCGGGCAGTCTCGAAGTTGCACCCGGCCTGCAATTGGTCGATTCCCCGAATTTCCCTGAAGCCTGGAAGGGAATTGCACGCGCCCATCGCGATATCTTGCCGATTCTCAAGGCCTCGAGCTTGGACTGGACCTGCTTGAGCCCCGCGGCCCTGATTCAACCCGGCGAACGCACCGGCAAATTTCGCCTCGGCGCCACGCAGCTTGTCACCGACGCCAAAGGCGAAAGCCGCATCTCCGCTGAAGACTATGCCATTGCTCTGGTGGATGAACTGGAGAAACCAAAGCACGTCCGGCGGCAGTTCACCGTTGCCTATTAAGCGTGCCTTCCTCGGTCAGGCGAAGTGTTCCCAGCCGCGCGGCTGCAACGGCTCAACACCGTCACTGGTACGGAGCGTCACCATCCCTTGACCACCACGTCTGCGCACCATGCGGCCGACCTTTGTCACTGCAACGCCTGCAATCAAGCGCGGAATGCGGGTCATTGCCGGCGCCGTAAAGAGCAGCTCGTAGTCTTCGCCGCCATGCAGTGCCTGCTCCAGGTTGGCCGCGGAATGAATCGGCAATAGCCGCGCATCCACCTCAGCGGCCAAGCCCGACTCATCGCACAGATGCGCAAGGTCAGTCGAAAGCCCATCACTCAGGTCCATTGCAGCGGTCGCCAGGCGCCGACGCTGCAGCCACAACCCTTGCGCGATCCGCGGCTCTGGAAACAAATGCGCCGCGAGTCGTTCCCGCATTCCGGGCGAAATCCTCGGCGGCCCTTTCCGACAAGCCGCAAGCTCTTCCAGCTTCGCCAATCCCGCCGCCGCACCGCCGAGCCGTCCCGTCACGTAAAGCAAGTCCCCGGCCCGTGCCCCGGAGCGCAGCAGCGCCCGCCCTCGCGGAATCGCCCCCACGAGGACAATGTCTGCCACTGCGAGGGGAGCCTGCGCCAGGTCCCCGCCCGCCAGCGGCGTCTGACAAGCCTCTGCGAGGGCAAGAAACCCGTCAAAGAAGCGGTCGACCCAAGCTTTCTTTCGATCTTTTGTTTTCGTCAATTCTTGCGGTAAGCCCAACGAAAGAAAGGCGGCTAGCGGACGCGCACCCATCGCGGCGAGGTCGCTTAGTCCCCGCGCGAGTGTCCGGTGACCAACCACTTCGGGCGGATGCCAATCTAACCGGAAGTGGCGTCCGGCTATGGAAAGATCGGTGGTGACGGCAAGCTCTTCCCCCGATCGAACCGCAAGCAACGCGCAATCATCGCCAATGCCCAAGGTGATCCGCGGTGCAGCAAGGAGTCCGGCCCGCCCCCGAATTCGCTGAATGAGAGATCGCTCTCCGGGCGCCCGCTTTGGACCGGGATGTTTGAGGCGGTTGCGCATCTTTCAGAGAATAGGGCAACCGGCCCCTGTTTGACCTGAAAGGGAAACGAAAGGAGTGCCGCCAAGAGGGACTCCTGGGGCCTCGGAAAAGGAGATTTGTGCTTGATTTCATTGACCCTGCGCGGCGCCATTTGTTAGCCTGATCCGAACGTCCTAGAAAGCGCACCCACGCAGGGGCCTTTCGTTCGCTCCGCGGCTCCACATGAGCCCCTTATCGCCTTTCGCTGTTCGATTGGTTTGTGGCGAATTGCAGCCTTCCCAGATGCGGGAATGAGAGATGATGATGCTGCGCAAACGCTATTACGTCCTTTTTGTTGCCAGAGATGAAGATGGGCGGGTACGCAAAATTCCGCTCCCTCTGCGCTACGTGTACGGATTTGTCGCCGCGGCATTTGTCGGCGCACTGACCATCGTCGGCCTGGCGGGCTCCTACACCCGCATGCTCCTGAAGACGGAAAGCTACAACCAGGTCCGCCAGGAGCGCGAAACCCTCCGCAAGAACTACAAACAGATGGCCGAAATCGCGCACGATCGCGATGTCCAGGTGGCCTCTCTCGGAGCGCTCGCCAGCGAAGTGAGCACGCTCTACGGACTTCGGCAGGACAAGCTTCTCGCCGCGCGGCCCTCTGCTAGCCTTGCGTCTGCTCCCACGCCGCCGAGTCTTGCGGTCTCCGACGAAGTCAGCCAGCAGCAAGTCAACCTCTCCATCGACCAGTTCTATGCGTTGCGCGAGCAGGCCATGTCGGGACGCGTGGCCCGCGCTCTTGAGAGCGGGCTTACCTCCGGTTACGAGGGCGATTGGACCCTGCTTGCAGATGCTCCCTCCCTCTGGCCGCTCGAAGGCCGCGTCGCCTCAAGCTTCGGCGAACGCGAAGATCCAATCAACGGCGAAGGCGCCTTTCACTCCGGCATCGATATCGATGCGCCTTATGGCTCTCCTGTGCGGGCCGCGGGCGACGGCGATGTCACCGGCGCTACCGTGGGTTCTGGTTACGGGCGCGAAGTGCTGCTCGATCATGGCCATGGCTTGACCACCTTGTATGGGCACCTGTCTGCAGTCGCAGTCCTGCCCGGAGAGCATGTCACGCGCGGGCAAATCATCGGCTACGTCGGGCAAACCGGTCGTGCCACCGGGCCGCATCTTCATTACGAAGTGCGCGTGCACAACGTGGCCGTCAATCCTCACAAATTCCTGCGCACCACCTATGAGCAGGCGTACATGGGCGCTACTTCAAGCCCCATCTCCAGCAAGTAAGCACCAACAGACCTGGCCTTCGATCAAGGCGATTCATCCGATTTTGAACACAGCGGCTCCTTCATAGGAGCCGCTATACTGCTTGTCGATGCATAGCTCCAAGGTCCTCTGTTTCCCACCAGGGTGATATCGTTGCTTCGGGATTTTTGATGACTCCCGAGGAGACCGGCCATGCCTGTCCGCTTTCATTGCTTTGCTGCCCTTCTCGCGTTCACACTTTCAGCTCTCGCACAGGATCACGCCTCAGATACGAAGATTGCGTTCGCGCGCGCGCAACATTTGCAGCGCGGCATCAATACGTCGCACTGGTTTTCACAGAATGCTCAAGACTACTCGGCCCACCACACCGATACCGAGACCACGCCCGACGACATCGCGACAATTGCGCGGCTGGGCTTCGACAATGTGCGCCTCAGTATCGACGCCACTCCACTCGAGCAGGCCTTCCGCGGAGAGGGTGAGACCGACTTCCTCTCCCGTCTCGACAAGGCTGTCGATGAGATTCTTGCCACCGGTATGGCAGTGCAGATCGATCTGCACCCGGAAGAGACGTTCAAAGAGCAGATCCGCTCGAACAACTCTGGCGTCGATCGCCCCGTGATCCTCTGGCGTCGCCTCGCCGCGCATTACGCCGGCCGCGATCACGAGCGCGTGTTCTTCGAGATCATGAACGAGCCCGAAGTCAGCGATCCCTATCGCTGGGCCGGAATCCAGTCGCGGGTCGCGGCCGCCATCCGAGAGGTGGCGCCGGCCAACACCATCATCGCCACCGGGCCCAACTATTCCGACATCATCGACCTGCTCACGCAGCATCCGCTTCCGGATGCCAATGTGATTTACAACTTCCACTTCTACGACCCGCACGAGTTCACCCACCAGGGCGCCAACTGGGGCGCGCCCTATTGGATCTACGAACATGGCATCCCCTACCCACCCACTGAGGATTCCATGGCCGCGCTTGTGAAGCAGGTCCCCGACCTCGTCGACCGGTACAGACTGGAAAACTACTGGCTGGATCATTGGGACGCGCATCGCATTCGCCTGCTGATCGATGAAGCGCAAGCATGGGCAAAGACCAACGACGTTCCGCTGATCTGCAACGAATTCGGCGTGTACCGGCAAGTCGCCGAACCCGCTTCTCGTCTCGCCTGGATTCACGATGTGCGCAGTGCACTTGAAGCCGATGGCATCGGCTGGGCCATGTGGGATTATCACGAAGGCTTCGGCGTAGCAGTGAAGGCCGCCAACGGCATGTCGGTCGTCGATCCCGACACCGTAAGAGCGCTAGGCCTGAAAGGGAAATAGCATGTCGACTGGGTGGCACCCCCGCGCGAAACACCGCAGCCTTCGCAACGTAGGACAATCTGGCGCCCGAAGTCCCAAGCGTAAGGACCTCGAGCGTCCGAGTACCAGCTCTCCCGGCCACGCGCCGGAGCGGTTATTTGCCTACGTAGTGGACATGCCAGATCGTGCGCGACCCATCGTCCGACACGAACAGCGAGCCGTCCGCAGCCTGCGCTACACCCACCGGCCGTCCCCACACGCTTCCATCCGGTAAAACAAATCCCGTCAAAAAGTCCTCGTACTCGCCGGTCGCATGACCATCCTTCATCGGCAGCCGGATTACTTCATACCCCGACCGCTGCGCGCGATTCCACGAACCGTGTTCGCAGGCAAAACCGTCGCCCTTGAATTCGGCAGGGAATTGCGATCCAGAGTAGAAAAAGAATTCGAGCGACGCGAAATGCGGGTTGAGCAGAATGTCGGGCGTCAGCACCTTGGCCTGCAGCTCGGGATGTTTGCCCTGGTGGCGCGGATCCTGGTGCCCGCCCATGTAGTACCACGGCCATCCGTAGAAACCGCCTTCCTGCACATGCGTGATGTAGTCGGGCACCAGGTTATTCCCCAGCGCATCGCGCTCGTTGGTCGAGCACCACAACTCCCCTGTGATGGGATTGATCGCTTCCCCCACACAGTTGCGTATGCCCCATGCATACACTTTGAGGAACCGGCCCTCGGGCGTGAACTCCAGCACATCCGCGCGATGAAATTCCTCCGGGTGCGTGTCGCTGTCGTCCACATTGGAGTGCGAACCAACCGACGCGAACATCTTGGTTCCGTCCTTCGAGAAAATCACGTCGCGCGTCCAGTGGCCGCCGCCGCGCAGACGTCCGCCGCCCGGCAGTTCGGCGACATTCTGTTCCGGCCCGCGCGCCTTGAGGTCGCCGCTTTGATAGGGGAAACGTATGACCTCATCGGTATCGCCAATGTAGATCCACTGCGGATTGGGACCGGCAGGGTAAAACGCAATGCCGAAAGGCTGGTGCAGGCCCTCCGCGAAAACCGACATCTCCTGCGGTTTGCCATCAGTTCCGATGCCGCGGAACACTTTGATCTTTCCGCTGCCGCTCTCGGCGAGGAACAAGTCGCCGTTCGGCGCCACGCGCAGCAGGCGCGGATTGTCGAGCCCGGTGACATACATGTCCACCTTGAAACCCTTTGGCGCGATCGGCCACGCGTTCGCCGGCCGGTCCACGACGCTCGGTCCGTTGTCGACCGATTGATCCGGTGCGGGCGCCGGCAGATCGGCAACGGTCAGATGACGGCGCGTGCCGGGAGACTCGTGCTGTGCATCGGTGAATGCGGACTGCCCGGTCAGAACGGGATGGTTGGTGTTGTCCGCAGCAATTGCAGAAAGGAAAGGCACAAGAAGAAACACAGCAAGCAGAGATTGCATCCGGTAGGGAAAGCTCATAAATCCTCTCATTGAAATTAAGTTGCGGGAAGGAACGGGAAACCAACTGCGATTCAACTCTACACAAGGTCGCTGAAAATGCTTTCAAGTGAGAGACGCCCAGGGAAGCAATTGCGATTCGTAGGAACGAAGGAAAATTGCTCCCTGGGTCTGTGTATGCAGTCAGGGGAATCAATCGCGGAAGAACAGGGCCGGACCCGTCGAGCTACGAATCAATTGCGGCGTCTTGGAGTTTGCGCCTGCTTGAACGCTGGGTTGGATTGCAATGTCCCTGTCATGCCGGAACGGTGGGGAGACGCGTTCCCGTTCACTTCGATGCGCCCTGGGCTGCTTCAGTTTCTGTGCTGTCCGCGGAATTCATGCTGGCAGCCAGGCCATTGATCAGCGTCGGAGTCAGGGTCGCGGTCACCGTAACGCGATCGCGCCGTTGCGTCACTCGCGCCGACTTCAGCACCTCGCGCAGGCCGTCGTTCGCCGCATTGTCCGCCAGGCGCACCGTAGAGCCGCGCGCCATCCCCAGCAGCAGATTCAGCGAAGCGGCTTGGCTTGACGCCTCCTCTTCGTTCGCGGCAAACTCCTCTGCCCGCATCCGCAGCCCGCCCGCCAGCGGCAGAGTCGGTGTGAGGCTGGCCACAATGGTCGCTCCATCGGCGAGTGGCAGCGAAAACCCCAGCACATGAATGGCTCCGCTTTCCGAGAAGGGCAAGCCAATCTGCCCAATGCCCCAAGCCAGCGAGAGCAGCGGCACCTCATGGTAGTGATGCGAAAGCAGCGACGATCCGGAAAACGGGAGTGCTGCGGTGCGATGCCGATCGAGGATCGAGTGAATCTGCTCCGGCGTGGGCGTGTTGCTCACCGCCAGCATGTCATAGCCGATCTGTGCCACACGCACCGTGCGGCCGTCGGAAGGGATGTTGTAAATGATGTGCCCGGCGTAGTTTTCGCGCGAAGCGGCGTGGGCCTCAAGCCACCTGTTGAGGCGACTGCCGGTGAGCTTGCCCACCAGCACTAGCGAATAGGCAACCGCCCCATTCGGGCCATTGGGATTAGGCATCCGATGCAGCGCAATGGCCACCTGGTCAAGATCGCTTTCCCAGTCGATGCCCGTCGCGTCGACAAATTGCTGATACTCCGGCACGCGCTGCGGCGGCTTCAGCTGTTTGTGAAAGAAAGCATGAAATGGGGTGAAATTGATGTAGAGAATGCCTTCCGATTCCGGGAGCAAGCGCGCGGCTTCCGGCGGAGCCTTGGAGCGCAGAAAAACAGCCACGGCCAGCAGAACTACGACTCCGGCCACGATCAACAGCGTACGGCGCGTGCGTCTATGCATAAAGGCTGAAAGAGCCTCCCTGAACGACAGAGAAGCCCCCCCTACCATTTTACCGGAGCGGGCTTTGGCAGCCGAAGCGACGGCTCAGCCGAAAGAGCCCAGACCGAAAGATGTTGTCCCCGTGCCTTTTGCTTCAGTTCTTGACGGTCATTGTGTCGGAGTCGACTGCTTTCTTGCCGGTAATGCCTTCGAGACCGGCCAGCAGTCCGCGGTAGTCGTTCTTATCGGCCTGGAAAGCAAGACCGCCCTTTTTTCCGCCATCGTCCCAGGTCAACCCAACAAAATGTTTCTTCGACTTCGTCAACGCCATCAGTGCGCCAACGCCGAGTGTGAAAATTCCAATGCCAATCGCTGCGCCCACGCGCCGGTGAACATCTTGTCCATAACTGATCTCGGTGATAGCAGCGGCCGGAATGACCGCAATATCGGTCTTGTCCTTCACG
Organism: uncultured Acidobacteriaceae bacterium; assembly: GCA_963798035.1. GTDB lineage: Bacteria > Acidobacteriota > Terriglobia > Terriglobales > Acidobacteriaceae > Telmatobacter. Next base: position 690,719 of record CAWCRW010000006.1, read on the forward strand.
ATCCGGATGTTTGTGCCATCGATGTACAGCTTCATCTCCGTGCCGGCCTTGGCGTTCTGGATGGAGCCGCCGTCGTATCCAATCTTGTATCCGTTGTCCCCCGCGAAAGCGATGATTGGAAAAGTAAGACAGAGAACCATTGCAACAAGTTTTTTCATCTTTCCCCCAACGGCCGGGACTATAGCACCGCGTCGTAGCGGCAATCAGTGACGGGGCCGACGGCTCGCTACGAACAAGGTGCCTTGGGTAACAAAAGGGGGTGGAAGACGCAAAAACGCCCACCGCAAGAGTGCAGTGGGCGTCTGTTTCAGCGTACAAACTGTGTTTGTACTACAGGCTACTGGACGTCGCTCACCTTTCCATCCTTGAAGGTGACCTTCATGCCGCTGTAGTAGTAGATGACCTTGGGCCCAAGATTCGCAATTCTTGTGGGCGTGCCCAGAGCCGCTTTCACCTGGTCAGTTGTCTGTCCAAGTTCCACCGTTGCCGTGGGCGCTGCAGGCGCCGGAGGAGCTGCCGCCGCCGCGGCGGCAACCGGCGAGGGCGCACCGGTGTCCGGCTGACCTGCTTCGGCCGTCACGTCTTTCTCCGCCTGGTCGCTTTGTTGGTCAGCCTGTGCAATCTCGGTGTTGACGTTGGCCTCGGGCGGAGGAGCAGCTGCTGTGTAGGCAGCCGTCGCTGGCGGTGCCTGTGCAGATGGCGGGGCTGGAGGCAAGCCACCCTTGCCCTGCTTGGCCTGCAGATCCTGGAGACCCTGGTCGATGGTCTCGCGCATGTGGTTCTGCATCTCCTGCAGATCGGTCAACTGCACGGTGACGGTGCTGGATTTCGCGCACTCGATCCCGCCCTTGCTGGCCAGTACGACGAGGTTCGCCGCCGTCGCGGCTGGAGCCGGAGGGGCTTGCAACTGCAACGCGTCACCGTCGCTGATGGCGCACTCCTGCCCGGAGGATGCGTCCACAACATCGACGCTCCCGCCGGCTACAAACACATGCGGACGCCCATCGCTTAACATGCGCGCTATGCCGCTCGATGCCGGATCCACATCTTGCTGCTGCGCGTTCTGGCCCGCCTCCTGATTCTCGAGCGCCAGCTGCGCTCGCACTTCATCGGAGATCATCTGCTTCACTTCAGGAGACAGTGCCGGGGGTCCGCCGGCAGGTGGAGCTCCCGCGGCCGCAGCTTCGGCTGCCGCTTCCTGACGCGCGGCATAGGCTGCCTGCAGATCCTGCGAAATGATGTAGTCCGTCAGCCAGAACGCGGCAGAGGGATATACCGGATAGGGTTGGAAATAACCGCCATAAAACCCGAACCAGGGATTGCCGACACCCCATCCCCAGCCGAAGGCGATGGGAACTGCCCAGGGATTGTAGGCCCAGCCGTAAAAGGCAGGCGCGTAGTAATAACCCGGCGCATAGACGTTCAAATACACACCGTGATAGCCGTAGCCGCGGTAATAGCGATCGTAGGCGCGGCCATGGTAGTAGTAGCTGCGCCGGGCGAAGTCGTGACCGTGATAGCCGTAGGGACGCTCGACAAATCCGCGGCGTCCACGTTCGGCGTAGACCCGACTGTGATCGGCGCGCTCCATGGAGACGCGGCGGCCGCCGGCCAGGCCGTGATGCACATCCATCCCTCTGCGGGCGTCGTGGATGTCGCTCACCCTGCCGTTGGGACGGGTGCGGATCGCGCTTCCCGTTCGGGTGACATGCTCATTGCTTCCGCGCGGCCCAGGACCGCCCTTGAAGGCCGAGTGGTTGGCCCCGCCGGCTCCGACGCCGCCGCGCCCGTTCGCACCTGCGCCGCCTGCGTGGTACCCGCCTCCTGTGGTTGTCGTGTGCGAGCCCGTAGTGGTGATGTGCGAGCCGGTGGTCGTGGTATGGGTGCCGTTGGCGGTGGGCCCGTGGGAAGTCGACGCGCCGGTGGCTGCTCCGTGCGCTGTGCCCCCTGTGGCGCCTCCGGCACTCTTTACCGCGGGCTTGGCCGGCGCCGATTTCGCAGGGGCCTTCTTTTCGTCGGCAGCTGCTCTCGCTGTGCCAGTTGCGCCCAGCAGTCCGGCAACGATAACCGCCGCGGAGCAATGCCTAATCGTCTTAGAAAAAAGCCGCATCGTCATTCCGGTTCCTCATTCCTGTTCCCGACCCGCGTTCCAACTCGAATGCCCAAACGCTTTATTCCACGTTGCTTACTTTTCCGTTGGTAAGGGTCACCTTCATATCCTTGTAGTAGAGAATTTTCTTCGCTCCTAATTTGGCCGCGCGCAGGGGCTGTCCGAAGGCGGTTGTTACCTGGTCTTCGGTCTGGCCGATGGCGATGGTCGGCGGAGGAGCATCGGTGGGCGGCGGCGGCGGGGGAATTGCGGCCATGGGTGCCGGTGGCGGGGCCGATGCAGGCGCCGGAGCGACCCCTGGTCCAGCAGCCTGGCCCTGATCGCTTTGACCCCCCTGATTCTGGTCATCCCCGGGCTGGACCGTTATCACCTCCGAAACGGTTTTGACAAATTCGTCTGGCGGCGGCACGCTGCCTTTTGGAAATTGAAACTTGATATCTCCATAGAAACGAACGTCGTTGTAGGGGTCGCTGATCGTGCTGACCAGGATTCCGTCCTTCTGGACAGCGACGCCGGTGACCCAGAACTTCTCGCCGGCGACAAACTTTCGCGAGGCACAGCCGTTATTGGCAGCGTCGGCGGCACTCCCTCCGCCGCCAAAGGGAAGTCGTCCCTTTAGAAAGGACTTCGCCGCATCCTTGGCGCGGTTGTTGTAATTCGCAGCCAGCACCCCGTTGCTATAAGTGTTCGAGAAGGCGTAGGACGATGCCGAGCTGCACATCATCAGGCCGTCTTTATGCAGCACCACGATATCGCCGGGCGTGACAACATCCGAATGATCAGCCGCCGCCTTTGTCAGCTTGATCTGGGCAACGAGCTTCTCCTGATCCAACGTCGCCGGATCGCCCACCTGGGCTTCCAGACGGATCGCTTGAGGCCCTAAAACGAGGATTGCAGCCACAGCTGCCAACCCAAACAGACGAAACCTCTGAGGCTCTTCCATGGGACGATTCCAGTATTGAAAATAGGAAATGAATCCGGGTGGATCGTAAGCTAAACGCACGGTCACTGCGGTGTCAACCGGAAGTTGATGCATGGTCATTAAAAGTCGGTACCGGTTTGCGGCGCTCTTTCTGGTGTGCTAACCTTTGAGACTGTGCCGTGGTATGCGCGGAGCAGGAGTGTGCCTGCGCGTATCGCTGGTTTCCGGGTCAATTTTCCGGGGAAAAGGCGGCTCCGCTGTGCTGGGACACCGCTTTTTGGGCTGGCGTAGCTCAGCTGGTAGAGCATCTGATTTGTAATCAGAGGGTCGGGGGTTCAAATCCCTTCGCCAGCTCCACTTCGAGAAGAGAGACCGGGCCGGAACGGCAGCAAGTTTTTTTAGACCGGTGCCGCATTTTTGGAGCGCCGGGCCTGTCCTCCGCGGCGATCCCACTGAGGTGCATGCTCCGACAAGCCGGATGTTTTCCGGGAGGGGCAGTACGCGTTGAAGCGGCTTTGTGCCGCAGGTTTTAGCTGGGGAAGTGTGAGTTGGGCACAGGTGGCCGAGCGGTTAATGGCAGCAGACTGTAAATCTGCCGCTCCTTGCGAGCTACGGAGGTTCGAATCCTCCCCTGTGCACCAGGATTTTTGAGAGTAGGGACGCGTGGAGGGCCGGCTGGCAACAACAGGCGCAGGTTCGGATCGCGAGAAAGCGAAGCGCTCGGGCTCGGATTTGAAAAAGCGCTTTCCTGTGGCTCTCGGGCTGTACGTGGTTTTGGCAGCATTGGTCTGGTTTACCATGGGCGACGGCAAAGTTATCGTCATGGGAAAGCCGGTAGAGTTAAGACTGGTTCCGCTGATGATTTTGGGCGGGCTGGCATTGCGCACCGTGGTAGCCCTGCAGGCAGACAAGATTCGCCGCGGCGGGGAGAAAGACAGCTGCTAGCATCTAGCCGCTTGCTTCTAGATTTTGTGGATGGACTGAGTCGATTCGGCTCGCACCCGCAGGATGAACTGGAAGCTGAAAGCTAGGAGCTAAAAGCTGAAGTTTTTAGAGGGCTGATGTAGCTCAGTTGGTAGAGCACTCCCTTGGTAAGGGAGAGGTCACCAGTTCAATCCTGGTCATCAGCTCCAGAAGTTCAGTTGACAGTGAGCAGCGGTCAGTTGTCAGTCGAGGCGATAGCGGGGAGATTGAATTGGCCTCCATATGACGAAGCGAACTGATCACTGAAAACTGTCCACTGATCACTGTTGTTTTTGCGGGAGTAACTCAGTGGTAGAGTCACAGCCTTCCAAGCTGTTGGTCGCGGGTTCGATCCCCGTCTCCCGCTCCAGAATTTTGAAGGCCAGAGTTTGATTTGAATCGTTGGAAAGTTGCGGGACCAGGACAAAATGTTTGAGCAGGCCGCCATCGCAGTACAGGACGAAAAGGGATACGCAAAGCTCCATTCGCTGTTCGACGCAGCGTTCGACGTGCGCGACGTGGAAGTCTTTCTGACCCGCGTGAAGCGCGCCGGTTTGCGCATTCGCGATTACGAGTCGGTGCTGAAGCGCGGCTTTCTCGGCAAAGAAGCTCCGGCACTCTATGCGGCGCTGCCCGTTTCCGACCAGGCACTCACCCGCGAGCGCTATCTGCGCCTGGTCGAGAAGGTGCCGCAGGATCTGCGCCAAAGGTATTTGAAGGTGTACGCGTATTACTGAGGTTGGCGAGCTTTCAGCTACCAGCTTCTAACTACTGGCTAACTCTCAACGGAATTGCAGGCTGTACCTCCAGCATGGGCGAGCAAGGATCTGGAAGCTGACAGCGGATTTCAGGAACCAAGTTCAATGGAAGGATTGAAGGGGCATGGCGAAGGAAAAGTTTGACCGTTCGAAGCCGCACGTGAATGTGGGAACGATTGGGCACATCGATCACGGCAAGACGACGCTGACGGCGGCGATAACGAAGGTATTGTCAAAGCACAACCCGAAGATTGCATTTCGGTCGTTTGACTCGATCGACAACGCCCCGGAAGAGCGGGAGCGCGGTATCACGATTGCCACGGCGCACGTGGAATACGAGACGGCCAACCGTCACTATGCTCACGTGGATTGCCCGGGCCACGCCGACTACATCAAGAACATGATCACCGGTGCGGCGCAGATGGACGGGGCGATCCTGGTGGTTGCGGCAACCGACGGTCCGATGCCGCAGACCAAGGAGCACGTTCTTCTGGCGCGCCAGGTTGGCGTGCCGTACATTGTGGTGTTCCTGAACAAGTGCGATGCGGTAGAAGATACCGAGCTGATCGACCTGGTCGAGATGGAAGTGCGTGAGCTTCTGACCAAGTACCAGTTCCCCGGCGATGATGTGCCGGTGGTTCGCGGCTCGGCGCTGGGTGCGTTGAACGGCGAAGCGCAGTGGGAAGCCAAGATCGACGAGCTGATGGATGCGGTGGACAAGAACGTGCCGCAGCCGCAGCGTTCGATCGACCTTCCGTTCCTGATGCCGATCGAAGACATCTTCTCGATCTCGGGACGCGGCACCGTGGTGACGGGCCGTATCGAGCGCGGCAAGGTGAAGGTGGGCGAGGATGTGGAGATTGTGGGCTTCCGCGAGACGCGCAAGTCGGTCTGCACGGGCGTGGAGATGTTCAAGAAGCAGCTGGACGAAGGTCTGGCGGGCGACAACGCCGGCATCCTGCTGCGCGGTATCGCCAAGGAAGACGTGGAGCGCGGTATGGTGCTGGCCAAGCCGGGATCGATTACGCCGCATACCAACTTCAAGGGCGAGATTTACGTGTTGAGCAAGGAAGAAGGCGGCCGTCATACTCCGTTCTTCAAGGGCTATCGTCCGCAGTTCTACTTCCGCACCACGGACGTGACGGGCGTGGCGGAGTTGCCGGCGGGCACCGAGATGGTGATGCCGGGCGACAACGTGCAGCTGGTGATCGAACTGATCACGCCGGTAGCCATGGAGAAGGGTCTGCGCTTCGCCATCCGTGAAGGCGGACGCACCGTAGGCGCAGGAACGATCTCGGAAATTATCAAGTAGACGGTCACCCCAGCGACGAAGACCTGTCGCTGGGGGCCCCGACAAATGCTGGCCGCGTCGGGCGTAAGCCAGACGCGGCTAGCCACAAACTGATCACTGTTCACTGAACACTGATCACTGGAGTTTGAAATGCGGGAAATTGTGACATTGCAGTGCTCGGTGTGCAAGGAGCGGAACTACGCGACGACCAAGAACAAGAAGACGACCACCGGCCGTCTCGAGTTCTCCAAGTTCTGTAACCGCTGCCGCAAACACCAGCCGCACAAAGAAGCGAAGTAAGAAAGACAGCTATCAGGGATCAGTTGTTAGTGGTCAGTTTTAGCTTCGGCAACGAAGGCGATGAGGCTTTCAGCCGCAGGAACAGACTGATCACTGTTCACTGATCACTGCTTCTAGGGGCGTAAGCTCAACGGTTAAACTGTCGGTCTCCAAAACCGAACTTGGGGGTTCGAATCCCTCCGCCCCTGCCAGATTGGTAAGGACACTTCGGGCAACGACGCCGGGAGTGAAGGATTGGAAGTATGGCGAGCAAAGCAACAATCGAAAAAGGCGAACAGCGTTCTGCCAAGCTGCAGGAATCGGGTACGATGTCGAACATTTCCGAAGGCGCCATGGGCATGTGGTCGAACGCAACCGGCTTTCTCAGCGATGTGCGCGCAGAGATGCGCAAGGTTGTCGCGCCTACACCCAAGGAAGTGCAAGCCACCACTTCCGTGGTCATTATCACGGTCTTTATCTTCGGATTGTTTTTCTTCGTGGTGGACCTGATTTTCAACCGGGGCCTTCACGAGATACTCACACGGCTGGGTGGCGCGCAGTAAGACGCGCTCCCTTGAATCGAGATAAGAATGGCAGAAGAATTAGTAACCGCCGAGCAGCCGCAACAGCCGGAACGTAATCCACTCTTCAAGTGGTACATCCTGCATGCTTACTCGGGCTTTGAGCGCAAGGTCCGCGAGTCGATCGAGAGCCGCGTGCAGGCGTTCGGACTCAAGGATAAGGTCGGCCGTGTGATGATTCCCACCGAGCCGGTCACCGAGATCATCAACGGCAAAAAGCGCACCGTCGAGCGCGTCTTCCTCCCCGGCTACGTGCTGGTGGAGATGGACCTCGACAACAACCTCTGGCATGTCTTGAAAGATACGCCTAAGGTGACGGGTTTTCTCGGTACGGGAGACAAGCCGGTTGCGCTCAGCGAAGAAGAAGTGAGCTCCATCCTCTTCCGCTCTGAGACCAGCAAGGATAAGCCGCGTCTCAAGATCAAGTTTGAAAAGAGTGAGCAGGTCCGCATCACCGACGGGCCCTTTGCCAACTTCAACGGTGTGGTGGATGAGATCAACGAAGATCGCGAAACCCTCAAGGTCATGGTGACCATCTTCGGACGCTCCACCCCGGTCGAGCTCGAGTTCGGCAAAGTCGAAAAGATTGAGTAGTTGCAGCCTCTAGCTACTAGCTACTAGCTTCTAGCTGGCGTCTCACCTAGCGACCGCCGGTTTGATAGCGAACGTTGGAGTGCAACACCAAAATTCGCACGAGAAACAACCAGCTAATAGCTAGCGGCTAGGAGCTAACAGCTGGTTCCAGAGGAACCAATGGCACCTCCAAAGAAAGTATCGACATACGTCAAGCTGCAGATTGAAGCCGGCAAAGCCACCCCTGCACCACCCGTCGGCCCCGCGCTCGGCCAGGCCCAGGTCAACATCATGGAGTTCTGCAAGCAGTTCAACGCGCGCACGCAGAACAAAGAGATGGCCGGGCTCATCATTCCGGTCGTCATCACCGTCTTCGCCGACCGTAGCTTCACCTTCGTCACCAAGACGCCGCCCGCGGCCGTCCTCCTCAAAAAAGCTGCCGGCCTCCAAAAAGGCTCTGGCACGCCCAACAAGGAAAAGGTAGGCAAGGTTACTGAGAAGCAGGTCCGTGAGATCGCCACGCAGAAAATGCCCGACCTCAACGCTGCTTCGGTCGAGACCGCGATCAAAAGTATCAAGGGCACCGCACGTTCCATGGGTATCGAGGTCGTCGCGTAACAGCGCCCCTCGCGAGTCATACCAAGAAGAAGGCCCTCCGCTTGCGGAGGGCCTTCTTCTTCGCGACTCGAAGCTGGTGCGATGAGTACTGCACCCGCGCTCCAATCAGCAGTGTGCGCAAAGAAGGCCCGTCCCCGATACCGCCGAGTCGACGACGCTCAATTCAGATGCGTAGCGCACGCAAGAGAGCCCTCCTGGGCGGAGGGCTCTCTTAGACCGCGGCGGCCGGCCCGCGCGAACAAACAGCTCACGGCTGATCTATTTGGGCGGAGCCGGCGTAAATACTTCGCGCTTGCGGCCAGGCTCGGGTTTCGGTTTAGGTTTCGGCGCTTTCTTGGTTTCTTTTCTGCCTTTGTCTTTGCTTCCCATGCGTCAAAGCATGACACAAAACGGCATCGCGCGAAAAGAGCAATGTGCCCGATTCGGCAACGGCGCGCCGCTCAATGCTTCTCCTCGTGTGCCGAAACCCCCAGGCGGTCATGATTCAGGATCGCATTGAAAACCAGCCCATAGGTGCCGATGGTTTCTCCCCGGTAGATGGGGTTGTTGCCGAACAACAGGACATTGCCCTGGCCAAGATGCGCATCCACCACCACGGCGTGCTCCGCAATCGAGCCGCCCTTGTCCAGCAGACCGTCCAGCAACAGCCCTTTGTTATCCGCAAAACGCAAAATCACATCCGGCCGCAGCTCCGGCGGAATGACCAATGGATTGTTGCGCGTCTGTTCCTCGTTGAGCTTGCGGGCCTGCCACGGCTGCTGCTTCTCCAAGGGCTCTGCTTCCGCAACCTTGCGCCCTTGCGGCTCGTCGCTGTCTTCCAGGCTCCCACGACCCGTCGGCCGTTCCGCGTATGGATCCATCAGAAGACGACCGCCCGCGCGACCCAGCGTGTTGCTGACGGTGAAGGCCATCCCTCCCGCGCTCATCACCGGCACGCTCGCGTCATAACCGAAGGCCACCGGGCTCTCGCGATCTACAAAGATCGCATTTAGAACGCTACCCACCACCCGCGCATCGCCGTGCGTTGCCACGCTTACACCGGGGGCAAGGCCCGTATCCACGGCAAACTGCGCCGTGTCTTCGCACGTGATCAGCAGCCCTCCCTGCTCGACAAACTTCTTCAGATGCTCGAGGCCTTCGTAGCCCAGCCCAGGCCGCATATCCGGCGTCGTATCGTTCTTCCCCAAATTCGGCGTCAGTTCCGTCTTCTCCCAGGGCAGAGCGTTGTTCCACGTCGGAAGCCCGTCGATGATGTCAGTTGCCGAGACGCGACTGACCGGCGCAAATACAATCACGTCATACTTCGATCGCAGGTCGTCCTCTTTGGCCGCGGTCTGCGTGCTGATGTAGTCGAAGGGAACTCCCACCGCATCGAAGGCGTAACGCCACCAGCCCTCAGTCTGCGTTGCAAGCCACGTATGCATCATCGCAACGCGCGGCGCCGTCACCGCATGCGCAGCCACCATTGGCGTCACGCTCAGGTGTGTGCCGTCGAGCGCCAATTCGTGCAATGCGCTCTTGAGTGCGTCATCGGCGACGCCCGAGATCAGCAATGATCCTGCCGCGAAATGCTTGTCTCCCGCATCAAACGGCTTTTCGACGGCCTGGATATGCGCGCCCTTCAGCTTGTAAACCAGCGATAACAGCGACACCTGCCCACTGTTGGCGACCGCAACCAACGCGCCGTCTCCATCCAGCTTTCCCGCCAAGGTCGCCGGATCGCTCACCGGAGCCATCGCTGCCTTGAGAATCTCCCCGTCCGTCACCCGAGCCACCTTCACATGAAACAGATCGGTGAACGACCACCCAGTGTCGTCATAGGGATGCTTCTGCGGATCGTCGGGCGCCCAGAACTGATGATCGAGCAGCGCATCGGCAATGCGCGAGTAAGGCTGATCCATGCGCACCACAATACTTCCCGCCGCAAGCGTTGCCTCCACTGGCCTGTCGCCGCGCTTCTCGCCCGGCAGGCTACACTTCGTTGCCGCCGAGAGCTGTTGAATTTCCACATGCTGGCGCTCAAGCACCTTGAGCAATTCAACAGTGCGATTGGTCTGCGCCACATCCGGTGCGATCACATAGGCCGCAGGTCCTTCCAGAGTGGGCTTCGCTACGCTGCGCTTGCTCTTCGCGTAATAATTCTCGAGAAAGTGATGTGTATGCTGCGAGAAATACGAAATCGTCGACAGAAGCGCCGTCTCTTCGTAGTTGTTGTTGTCCCTCTGCGACCAGTTCACAATCGGAAGCGGCGGGTTTTGCCGATACCACGTGCGCGAGTACTCCTCCGGCGTTAGAATCCGCTTCTCCGTGTCCGCCCCGCCATTGCCAAAGGTTTCGTAGAGACGGCTGATCCCGTTGTGCATCGCAGCCAGAAACATCAGGTAGCCTGGACTCCACGTATCGAAGTCCCCATGCGTAAACACGCCCGGCATGCCGAAACTCTGCATCTGCGCCACGTTGTTCCAGCCCAGCTCGGCCCATTCATCGGCCAGGGTCGGATCCACCCACGCGTTGTACGGACCATCGCCCACCGTGTTGTCGTAGAGAAACGGAACCGACTCGTGCAGATCGTGCAGCACCTGCGCATGCCATTTGACATAGGTGTCGAGCACGTTGCGCGTCAGGTCCAGCGTCATGCCCATCGCGTCGCGATTGTTGTCGTGCGCGACATAGTGGCCCCAATAAACCAGCCGCGGATATATCTGGTTCGGATGAGCCTTGTGCCATTTATAGATATCCACCATGCGATCCCGCCCGTCCACCTCCACCACCGGCGTAATCAGCACGATCATGTGCGAGCGAATGTATTTGATATAAGGCGCATCATCGACGGCGAGTCGATACGCCATCTCCATCAGCGCAGTGGGCGCTCCCGTCTCGGGTGAGTGAATCGTCCCCGTGATGTAGTACACCGGGTAAGATTTGTCGATCAGTGTGCGCGCCTTCGCGTCATCCAGCCCGATCGTCCGTGGGTCGGCCAGTTGCGCCAGCCGCGCGTCATTTTCCTTCGCCCCCGCCAGCAACTCGGGATCGGCAATCGCCGCGGCAATCATCTCGCGGCCTTCCTCGGTGCGGCCAATCGAGAACACCTTTACGCGCGGACTCGCTGCCTCCAGCATCCGGAAATACTTGTACACGTCCTCCGCGTAAGGCAGCATGTCCGGCGCGCCCGAAATATCGCCCAGCACTTTTTCCGGCGTGGGCACGGTCTTCGAGGCGGGCAGGTAATTGACCAGCGGCGACACGAACGACTTGTCCGTGGTGTACTTCAGAATCTTGTCGGTGTAGGCCTGATCAATCGGCTGGTTCGTGTCGCGCGCATAGTTGGCATTCAGGTCCTGCGCGTGCGCGAAGCGCATTGCGGGACACAAGGCAACGAAAGCGAAAAACAAGGCGAGCCTGCAGGTTCTCATAGTCCTCATTTCGAAGAATGCTTTCTGGATTCAGAGCTGCGGACGGCAGTCCAGGTCGTGCGTGGCGGGCCCGCGGGAAATGGCTTTTGTTTTCAGACGGCCAAACCAGCCGAAAAGCCGCCATAAAACCTAAACTTGATATCCCCCAAACTATACGGTCCCGGGCACGGTTTTCCAAAGGGATGAAAATTTCCAAAAGAGAGACTGCCGCTGCCCGCGCATTCCTAAACCGCACGCAGTGCTTGAATCGGGTCTGCCGATGCGGCGCGCGCCGCGGGCAGCGCCGACGCCAGCAGCGCAACCATCAGCATCAAAACCACGCTCCCCGCATAAATCAGCGGATCGGTGGCGCTGACATTAAACAGGAACGAAGTGACCAGGTGGGAGATTGCAACCGACGCGACCACGCCAATCCCGCATCCAATCAACGCCATCTTTGCGCCCGAAATCAGTACCAGCCGTGCGATCCCTGCACGTTGCGAGCCCAGCGCCATGCGGATGGCGATCTCCTGCGTGCGCAGGGAGACAGAAAATGCGACTACCGCGTAGATGCCGGTGATGGCCAGTGCGAGCGCCCCGAGGGCAAAGGCCGAGATGAGGTCTGTATTGATGCGGCGCGGCGCTTCCGATTCCGAAACCACGTCCGTCATGCTCCGGACATGCTGCAAGGGCAGCAGTGGATCGATTCCTGCGATGGTCTCGCGCAGTGTCTGCACCATCCTCTCGGGCGGCAGCGAGGAGCGCAGCGTAATGTAGCCGCCGACCGATCCGGAGAGTTTCGATGAATTTTCTGTGCCGTAGAGAATCGCCGCCTGCGCTGCGGGAGCGAACCACGTGTCCGGGTCAGGGTCCTCGAGCGAGCCGATCTTGGTGCTGCCCACGATGCCCACAACGGTAGCCCACGGCAGCCCCTTCTTCGGGTTGCCGACGTGCATCCGCTTGCCCAGCGGGTTTTGTCCCGGCCATGCATGCGCCGCCATCGATTGATTGATCACCACAACCAGCGGCGCATCAGATCGGTCGTTCTCATTGAAAGTCCGGCCCCGCAGAAGCGGAATGCCGAGCGACCGAAAATAGTCGCCATCAACGGCTCCAAAAGGCGCGAATTTCAACTTCCAGCCTTCACTCGGCTGACCCTCGATGGTGTAGGCCGACATCCCGTAGTTGCCGGTTCCCGGAAGAATCCCGGTGAGCCCGGCAGCGGTCACGCTCGGCTTCTGCATGAGGCGATCAATCACCTCATGGTCGAAGGCATCCACCGTACCTTGGGTTGCATAATGCCCCAGCGGAAGTTGATACCCAGCCACCAGGACATGGTCCGCGCGATAGCCTGGATCGACCGCAAGCATCTTCTGATAACTGCGCACGAACGCTCCCGCCGTTGTCAGCAGCACCAGCGCAATCGCGATCTCCGCGATCACAAGCACCGACCGAAGCCACGCGTGACTCTTTGCGCCGCCCGTCCGGACACCTTCCTTCAGGTTTTCCAGCAAGTCGGTGCGTGCGGCCGCAAAAGCCGGTGCGCTGCTGCACAGCAGACCGGTGACACACGCCAGTGCGAGGGCAAATCCCGCGACGGCGCCGTCCACCGCGACCGAGTCAAGGCGCGGCAACGAGTCCGGCAGATAATGCAGCGCGACACGCAAAGCAATGGCCGCACTACCCAGCCCCAGCATTCCTCCTGCAAAACTCAGCAGCAGACCTTCGCACACCGCTGCGCGCACAACCGCTCCCGGCTTCGCGCCCAGTGCCAGGCGCACCGCGTACTCGCGCCGCCTGCGAATGGCGCGCACCAGCATCAGCACTGCGACGTTGACGCACGCAATCAAAAGTACGATTGAAACTGCACCGAACAGCGTCCGCAATAGCGAGCGCGATTCGCCTACGGCGTATTCATGCAGCAGCGTCACGTTGCCGCGAATGCGAATCGCCGACATGGTCGGTGGAAAATTGCGCATCACCTGCTCGGCCACGCGCTGCACATCCTGGGTCGCCGCCGGCAGCGCAACGCCGACCTTGAGGCGCGCGACGATCTGATAGCCCCAGATTCCTGCTTCCGCGTCCGACAGTTCTTCCGGCGTCAGGCTCATCGGAACCCAGAGCAGAGCAGGGTCGAAACGGCCGCGGTCAACGGGATAGGTAAAGTCGCGCGGCATGACACCAACGATCGAATAGGTTTTGCGATTCAGCTCGATCGTGTGGCCCACCACCTGCGGGTCGCGATGATAGCGATTGGTCCATAGCGCGTAACTGATCACGGCAAGTGACTCGTTTGCATCCTCTTCTTTTTCCGTAAACACGCGTCCCAGCATCGGCTCAACCCCCAGCGTGGGAAAGACGCTCGCCGTCATCCGTCCGGCTGCAATCTCCTCTGGAACGGCTCCGCTCGAAAGCTCATAGTTCGCGCCGATGAAACCGCCCATCGACGAGAATGCGCTGGTCGCATGGGCATAGGTTGCGATTTCGCGCGCCGTCACACCGGTGCCGCGGTTGTTGCCCAGTCGATCGCCGATCAGCACCAGCCGATCCGGATCGTGCAACGCCAGCGGACGCAGAAGAATGCCTTCAATGAGCGAAAAGATTGCCGTCGTGACGCCGATGCCGAGCGCAAGCGTCAGAACCACGGTGACCGCGAATCCGGGCGTTTTTACAAGTTGCCGTGCTGCGAAATGAAAGTCCCTGGCGAGTTTGAGCATGTGACCTCCGAGGCCGGAATTCGTGCTCACCGGGCGTTGTGCCCCGATTATCGCAAAACCACGAGCCTACCCACACACCATCCTCACGATCTGCACCATCCCACGAAGAGGGAGTAGCCTTTCCCCATGAACCTGCTCCCCACAATGCACACGGCTGCAATCCTCATCGCCGCGGGAGCGATCTCGCTTGCGCAATCTCCGTCGCAGCCGCCGGCTCCGTCGCCCGACTCGCAGTATCGCCTCGGCCCCGACTCGATGCCGCAGGAGGGCGTCCCCCGGGGCGAAATCCGCGGTCCATTCACGTTGCCCAGCACCATCTATCCCGGCACGCAGCACACGTACTGGGTCTACGTGCCCGCGCAATACGATCCCGCCGCCGCCGTGAGCCTCATGATCTTCAACGATGGCCAGGCCTTCATGAACCCCGACGGAGACATACGCGCACAAAACGTTCTCGACAACCTGATCTATCGTCGCGAAATTCCAACCATGCTGGCCGTGTTCATCAACCCTGGGCGCACCCCGCAGCAGCCTGAGCCCAACGCTCAGGAGTGGGGAGACCACACTACCAATCGGCCTACGGAATACAACACGCCCGACGATCGCTATGCTCGCGTTATCGCCGACGAACTGATGCCGGTCCTCTATCGCGAATACAACATCTCCCACGACCCGGAGCAGCATGGCATAGGCGGATCGAGCTCCGGCGCCATCGCCGCGTTCGCCGTGGCCTGGGAGCGCCCCGACGATTTTCGCAAGGTGCTGAGCAATGTGGGCAGCTTCGTCAATCTGCGCGGAGGCGATGTGTATCCCGACCGCATTCTCGCCAGTCCGAAGAAGCCGATCCGCATTTTTCTCTGCGATGGACGCAACGACAACCGGGGCGTACGCAACGTCAACCCCTACGATCCGCGGCTCGACTGGTTCTACCAGAACGTGCGCATGATGAAAGCGCTCACCGCGAAGGGCTATGACCTGAATTACGCCTGGGGCATGAACTTGCACGGGCAAAAAATGGGCGGCGCGATCCTGCCTGACATGATGCGCTGGCTCTGGCGCGATGCGCCCGTATCGACCGACCCCAATGACAAGATTGAGCGCAGCTTCCGCGAGCCGGCAAAGAAAGCAAACCCTTAAGACTCAAACACAAGCCCGTGAACCCACCAACAGCCCGCCGGCCTGGGATCATTGGCGTTCTCAAAAATGCCCCATCCTGCCCCAATGCACGCAACCGGCCGCATTGATAAAATGGAAGCAGCGAGCCGGGCTTTTTAAGACCTTAATCTCGCAGCGCACTTTTGGAGAAACCGCCATGCCCTTGATGAAAACGTCGAATCCCGCCTTGACCCGCAAGACGTTCCAGAACCTGCCCGGCACTGGCTACGGCGGCATGATCGACGCGACCGCGCGCATGAGCCTCGGCGGAACCGTCAACAAGACCGGCCTGCTCCTCATCTGCGCGATGGCCACTGCGGCTTGGGTCTGGCATCTTTTCATCCAGTCGCGCGATATGACCGAGGTTGCCCCCTATCTCATGGTCGGCGCCATCGGCGGCTTCATCGTGGCCATGGTCACCGTCTTCAAGAAGGAATGGTCCCCCGTCACCGCGCCGATGTATGCGCTGCTCGAAGGCATGGTGCTCGGCGGCCTCTCGGCCATCTTCGATTTCCGTTATCCCGGCATCGCCTTTCAGGCCGTCGGCCTTACCTTCGGCACGCTGTTTGTGCTTCTGCTGGCCTATAGCTCGGGCATGATCAAGGTGACACAGAAGTTTCGCCTCGGGGTCGTTGCTGCCACGGGCGGCATCATGCTTTTCTATCTCCTTGAAGTGGTGCTCAGCTTTTTCCACGTGCAGTTTCTGGCCATCAATGGCGGAAGCACCATCGGCATTGTGTTCAGTCTGTTCGTTTGCGGCATCGCCGCCCTCAACCTCGTGCTGGATTTCGATTTCATCGAGCAGGGCGTGGCCTACGGCGCTCCCAAATACATGGAGTGGTATGGCGCCTTCGGCATCATGGTCACGCTGGTCTGGCTCTATCTCGAGATCCTTCGACTTCTCTCGAAGATGCGCAGCAGAAACTAGGGTCGAATTCGTCGTATGACGAAATCGTCATCCCGAGGGGGCGACTCGAGCCCGGCACAACGTGCGGAGCCAAGGATTCGCCCTACGGCATCCGATGAATCGCTTTAGCTCCTGGAATGATCCATCCCTTTGCCGTGGAGCGCTGCATCTGCATTCGAGAATCCGTGCATTTCGACCGCTTTTTCTGTCGGTCTATTGAATCCGCCTTGAGAAATATTGAAGCGAAACTAAGCTATCCTCTACGTAGCCACCCTAAATTCCAATTCGACGAAGGACTCCCCCCGTGTCCAACTCTTCGCAAGGTCTGCGTGTTCTCATCGTTGACGACGAGCCGATGATCGCCAACACGCTGGCACAGATTCTCAATGCAAGTGGATTTCAAGCTCGAGCCGTGTACAACGGCGAAAATGCTGTCGAAGTGGCGACCGAATTGAGGCCGGACGTGCTGCTGACCGACGTCATCATGCGCGGCATTTCGGGAATTGAAGTGGCCATGCAGGTCTCAGACAAACTGCCTGGCTGCCGCGTCATCCTTTTCTCGGGACAAGCCACAACCGCGGACCTTCTCGAGCCGGCCAAGAAAAAGGGTCGCAACTTCGAGATCCTGACCAAGCCGATCCATCCCAAAGAACTTCTCAGCGTCTTGACCGCTCACGATTGAAATTGCCGACTGCTGCAGAACTCGCGTGGTGGGTCGTTCAGATGCTCAGATCTCGGGTCAGGGAAGGGATAATCAAAAAGGCTGGGGCCAATCAAGGAATGACCGGCCCCGCAGATGCGCCTACTCTCCGCTGTTCGCGCTCCCATGGTTCACAAACACCTGTTGCGGCGCAGTCACCTTGGCTTCGGCTCCGTCGATCTTCAGGCTGAACCGCTCGACTTGCGGTTTACCTTTCAGTCCCGACGAGAAGTTCACCCGGTACTGGTTCTGGAAGCGAAACCGAAGATCCTTGAAAAACGGATCGAAGGAGACAGGGTTACCCGTCCCTTCCCAGTAGCTATAGCCGCCCGTAGCTTGTGTAACTTCCGAGAGCAGGCTCTGGCCGGCATTGGTTTCATAAGCCGACCGATCCATCCGTCCCTGGTTCTTCCAGTAGAACGAGTAGACCACCAGCCCAGCGCGTACCGAGTCTTCAATCGACGCCTGAACGTAAGGGTCTTCCAAATCCAGATGCGGCTGGTAATAATCCACGCCGTCGGTGATCATCACCACTTCGCGGCGCGCCGTCATGTCACGAGAAGGCCAGTTCTTGGCCAGGTCCGAAAGGCAGAAATAGGGACTGCTGCTTTGTCCCGGTACTCCGCCTGGCAGATGCAGGCCGTTCAGAACCTGCGGCGGCTCAGACGACAGCGGCCCTGCGAAGGCTGCCCGCCCGTTTTCCATGTAGGCGATGGCCATCCGCGTGTCCTTGGGCATTTCCTTCACGAAGCTCTCAATATCGCTCAACTGTGTACCGAGAGATGTGCGCGCCGACCCGTCGATCAGGATCACGAGTTCCAGCGGGCTGTTCGGCCCCTTGGCCGATGTCCAGGAAGTCACTCCCGAACCTTTCCCGTCGACCTTTAGCTGCACGCTTTGCGACTGAATATTCAGAGCCTTCAGGTCATTGTTCTTCGGCAGCACAGTGATCACAGCCTGTCCCTGCCCCTGCTCTGTTTGTGCCGCGAAAGCGGGCGCCGTCAGAGCAACCGAAGCAACCGCGATACCTGCGGCCAATTTCATTGCCTTCATCTGTTCATCCTCCGAGGCCGCCCGTTGGCAAGCACTTATCCCACCAGAGAAGCCTCACCTTCACCACTCATTTAGATGCTTTTTGCTGGGGATTGTTGCGGTTCCACCGGGACCGAGGGGCGCTCTGCTTGCATTCCCACTGCCAATCCTTTATGCTCCATAGATGTGCCTGGAGTTGTCTTCCGGGCTGTCACTAGCACCACGGCTTTTGGTCCCAGCTGGTTGACGAGGCGAATGAAGTTGCCCCGACAGCTGGTGATTCCGCAAGGGCGGACTGGCAAAAGCGGTGGGAGACGAGGGATGAATGGCCAAAGTCAGCAAGAATATTGCGAAGGCGCGCGCCGCTGTTACCAAGCCGGCGTATCCGCTGCCCGAAGCTGTGAGCCTGCTTAAGCAGGTAAAGTACGCAAAGTTTGATGAGACTGTCGACCTGACCATGCGGTTGGGTGTCGATACGCGTCACGCCGATCAGATGGTGCGCGGCACGGTGGTTCTGCCCCACGGACTGGGCAAGACCAAGACCGTTGCCGTGATCGCCACGGGCGACCGCCAGAAAGAAGCCACCGAAGCTGGCGCCGATTTTGTAGGCGGCGAAGAGATGGTGGAAAAGATCCAGAAAGAGAATTGGACCGCTTTCGATGCGTTGATCGCGACGCCCGACATGATGAAGGTCGTTGGCCGTCTGGGAAAGGTGCTTGGCCCCAAAGGGCTCATGCCGAACCCGAAGACGGGCACGGTCACTCTGGACGTGGCTGCAGCCGTGAAAGAGATCAAGGCCGGCAAGATAGAGTTTCGCGCCGACAAGACCAGCCTGGTGCACGTGCCCGTGGGTAAGTTGAGCTTCTCGCCTGAAAAGCTGGTCGAGAATGCTGCCACGGTGATCACCACGATCGTGCGCGCCAAGCCTTCGGCGGCCAAAGGCAAATACATCAAGAGCGTCACGCTGAGCTCGACGATGGGTCCCGGCGTTCCGCTGGATTCGGCAGTTGCCGACGCGGCGTCGAAAAAATAGGAGCAGGTTGCAGGGATCGGGGATTGGTTGAGCCCGAAAGCACGATGAGAATTACGCTGTTTCCCTGAAGCGAGCACATTGACTAGGGTTCAAGCAATCGACCCGATAAGGGAATGGAAAAGGGCTCACGGAACAAGCGGCACGGATTTACAGCGGCGTTGAAGTTGAGGCCCTGATCCCTGAACCTTGTGTCCCGAACCCTGTAGTAGCGGAGCGAAGATATGGCAATTTCAAGAGGCAGGAAATCGGAGAAGGTCCAGGCTCTGGCCAAGGAGCTTGAGGGCTCGACCACGGCAATCATCGGTACTTTCAGCAAGCTGACCGTGGCCCAGGACTTTGCACTGCGCAAAGTGGTGCGCGAAGCGGGCGGCAAGTATCGCGTGGTCAAGAACAAGCTGGCTGGTATTTCGAGTCAGGGCACCCAGGTTGAGGGCGCGCTCAAGGGTCTGAAGGGCGTGAGCGCGGTCGCGTTTACCTCGGGCGATCCGGTCGCCCTGGCCAAGGGCTTTGCCAAGTGGGTCGGCGACAACGCGGAGTTCCAGTTCAAGCTCGGCATCGTCGATGGCAAGCTGCTCACTGTAGAAGAGGTCAAGGCGCTGGCGACCATGCCGGGCAAGGATGAAATCTTTGCCAAGCTGCTCTTCCTCATCAATGCACCCGCGCAGCGTTTGGCCACAGTGCTCAACGCAACAGGTCGCGATCTGGCTGTCGTTCTTGGCCAGGGCGTCGAAAAAGAGAAGTTTCAGGCGGCCTGAAGCCCGCCGGTTTCTAACTCCTGGCCGCTAGCTTGTTTCGAGCGGCGTAGCGAAGAGGGCCTTTCGCGCAAAGGGCTAGCAGCTAAAAGCTAGTAGCTGTTCTTGGTTTTGGCAGTAAATCCGGCAGGAAGTGCGCGAGTCTGGCGCATCGGAAACTTCCAAGTTGGCTTTGCGGTCGGGGATATCAAATTTCAAACGGTTGGGATTGGAGAAGAAAAAATGGCGGATCTCGCACAGTTGGAAGAACAGATTGTTAGCCTGAGCCTGCTGGAAGCGGCGGCACTGGTGAAAAAGTTGGAAGAGCGCCTTGGCGTCTCGGCAGCAGCAGCGGCCCCGGTTGCAGTTGCGGGTGGTGGTGGCGCGGCGGCACCGGTGGTTGAGGAAAAGACCGAGTTTCAGGTCATCCTCAAGGATGCCGGAGCCAATAAGATCAACACCATCAAGGCCGTGCGTGAAGTCACTTCGCTCGGCTTGAAGGAAGCCAAGGATCTGGTCGACGGCGCCCCCAAGGCGTTAAAAGAAAGTGCGACCAAGGACGAGGCAGAGGCCATCAAAAAGAAGTTCGAAGGCGTGGCTACTGTCGAAATCAAGTAGTTGGCACGAAACTTGCAAGGCGAGCCGAGACGCGCTACGATGATCGTTGCGCGTCTTTCCGTCCTCATTCCGTTTCCCTCAGGAGCGGACGGGAATCGGTCGGCGCGTCCTGGGAGAGACAACAGAGCACAGAAGCATCGGTGAGCCAGAGAAGTGCCAAGCACTCTGGAAGCGCTGAGTTGCGAGAATCAAGTGCTCTTGGGTCAATGGGATAGGCGGATTCCCCATTGACGATGGCGAGTAGCTGGCGGGCGAGCGGCAGAAGCGAGCTTTGGGATCGGCGAGTACAGGCAAGAGAATTCGGATGGGGGCACTGAAAGGGTTCGGCGCTCGTGAGGCATTGCGTCTTCACGGG
The DNA here is from genome assembly GCA_963798035.1 of uncultured Acidobacteriaceae bacterium. Classification (GTDB taxonomy): domain Bacteria; phylum Acidobacteriota; class Terriglobia; order Terriglobales; family Acidobacteriaceae; genus Telmatobacter. The sequence continues at coordinate 711,454 of CAWCRW010000006.1, forward strand.
CCTTTTGTGTCTCCCGACCGCGGCAGATAGAGCGTTTTCCGGCAAAATCTACCAGACTGGTGCGGGGAATCAAGAGAGTCACCTGCACGCCTGTTTTCGCGATTGTGCGCAGTATAGAGCAGTTTCAGGAATCGATGTAAAGCAAAAAACGGATGATCCTGTCCACGCGCGCAAGCGGGTGCGACGGCTGCGGATCGCCCCGTTGAGTTTCCTGAAGCAGTTCGATGCACGAAATTCCCAATGCAGCAATGCCTGCAGCGTTTCGTCACAGGAACTTCGTACCAAGCGCTTGGCAAGGGGATTCACCCGCAAAGCATCGGCGTGATTCGGGCCGAAGCATCGTGTGGGGTGGGATTGGCTTCGAGTTAGGCCAGTCAGGATTTTCGATTTCTTACCGTAATTTGCTGGCGCCCCGAGACTCGGGTGCCGGCCCGGCGCCGCCCTTGAGCGGCCCGGTGTCATGAGCCTCAGGAGTGAAGAATGCCCAACGAGAAGCGCGCGATTCGCAGCCGGCTCGATTTTTCCAAGATCCCAACCGCAACCCAGATTCCCAACCTAATCGAAGTGCAGCGTCGCTCCTACGAGCGCTTTCTGCAGATGGACAAGCTCCCCAATGAGCGCGATGATTCGGGCCTGCAGTCGGTCTTCGTCTCCGTTTTCCCCATCACCGATTTCCGCGGAATCTCCCAGCTCGACTTCGTCGACTACGCCATCGGCAACTGGGAATGCAAGTGCGGCCACCTCAAAGGGCTTCATCACCTGCGCACCGCCTGCGTCAATTGCGGCGCCATGGTCATCACCGATCCATTCCTTCCCGGCGATGTGCTCTGCCAGAAATGCGGCACCTACAACAAGAACACGCCTGACTTCTGCAACAAGTGCGGCGACCCCGTGGGACTGCAGCTCAAGTACGACCAGCAGGAGTGCGAAGAGCGCGGCATGACCTTCTCTGCGCCGCTCAAGGTCACCGTCCGGCTCACCATCTACGACAAGGATGCAGAGACCGGCAATAAGACCATCCGCGACATCAAGGAGCAGGAAGTCTTCTTCGGCGACATTCCGCTCATGACGCCCAACGGCACGTTCATCGTGAACGGCACCGAGCGCGTGATCGTGTCCCAGCTGCACCGCTCGCCCGGCGTCTTCTTTGAGACAGCCAACAACCGCACCTACTTTTTGGGCAAGATCATCCCTTATCGCGGTTCGTGGGTCGAATTCGAATACGACCAGAAGAACACCCTCTACGTCCGCATCGATCGCAAGCGCAAGTTTCTCGGCACCATCTTCCTCCGCGCCCTCGGTCTGCGTTCCGACGAAGAGATTCTCAAGACCTTCTACACCGTCGACCGCATCAACATCGGCGACGGCAAGCTGTTCTGGGCAGTCGCCCCGGAAGGCAAGGCGACCCATCTGCTCGGCGCCAAGCCGGCTCATGCGGTCATGCACAAGGGCGATGAAATTGCCCACTCCGGACGCAAAGTCACCGCGCACACCCTCAAGGCCATTCGCGCTGCCGGCATCGAGAAGATTGAAGTCGAATCCGCCGAGCTTGACGGTGCCCTCACCGCTGCCGACGTGGTCGATATGGCCACCGGCGAAGTCATCGTCGAAGCCAACGTGGAGCTCACCGCCGACCGCCTGCACAAGGTCATTTCGAGCGGCGCAACGTCGGTTGAGCTGTTCTTCCCCGAGCGCGACGACGTGGGCAACATCATCACCAATACCCTCAAGCGCGACTCCGTGCACAAGCCCGAAGAAGCGCTGATCGAGATCTACCGCAAGCTGCGTCCGGGCGATCCGCCGACCCTCGACACCGCCACCGCGCTCTTTGAAGGCATGTTCTTCGATGCGCGCAAGTATGACTTTTCGCGCGTGGGCCGTCTCAAGTTCAACATCAAGCTCTATGAGAACCAGGACGCCACGCCGCTCGATCACCGTACGCTGACGCCCGATGATTTCTACGCGACCATCCGCTACCTGCTCAAGCTGCGCAAGAACATCGGCATGGTCGACGACATCGATCACCTCGGCAACCGCCGCGTTCGCGCCGTCGGCGAACTGATGGAAAACCAGTTCCGCATCGGCCTCGTGCGCATGGAGCGCGCCATCAAGGAAAAGATGAGCGTCTACCAGGAGCTCACTACGGCCATGCCGCACGACCTCATCAACGCCAAGCCGGTCATGGCCGCGATCCGCGAGTTCTTCGGTTCTTCGCAGCTCTCGCAGTTCATGGATCAGACCAACCCGCTGTCCGAGATCACGCACAAACGCCGCCTGTCGGCTCTTGGGCCCGGCGGTTTGTCACGTGAACGCGCAGGCTTTGAAGTCCGCGACGTGCACCCGACCCACTACGGCCGCATCTGTCCGATTGAGACGCCGGAAGGTCCGAACATCGGCCTTATCAGCTCGCTCAGCTGCTTTGCGCGCATCAATGAGTACGGCTTTATCGAGTCGCCTTACCGCAAGGTGAAGGACGCGCGCATCCTCGACTATGTGGAGATCACCAACGCCGGCGAAAGCGGTCTACGCGTGGGCGATCACATCGAGAAGGAAGAGGCGATCAAGCTCAATGCCTCGCTCAAGAAGCAGGGTAAGAGACAGATCGATCACATTCCGTACAGCTTCTATCTGTCGGCGTGGGAAGAAGACAAGCACACCATCGCCCAGGCCAACATCGAGTTCAACGATCAGGGGCAGATCACCGAAGACCTGGTCAATGCGCGGCGCCAGGGCAACTTCGTCCTCGTCAACAAGGGCGAAGTCGACTACATCGACGTCTCGCCGAAACAACTCGTTTCGGTCGCGGCTTCGCTGGTACCGTTCCTTGAGCACGACGACGCCAACCGCGCGCTCATGGGCGCCAACATGCAGCGCCAGTCGGTGCCGCTGCTGGTAGCCGAAGCCCCGCTGGTGGGCACGGGCATGGAGGGCGTCACCGCCCGCGATTCCGGCGCCGTGATTCTTGCCAAGCGCAACGGCATCGTCGATTCGGTCGACTCCGAACGCATCATCGTGCGCGTTGAAGGCGAGCACCATCCCACGCAGCTGTCGCGTGAGGTGGGTTCCGACATCTACACGCTGATCAAGTTCAAGCGCTCCAACCAGAACACCTGCATCAACCAGAAGCCGGTTGTGCGCGAGGGCGAGCGCGTCATCAAGGGCCAGGTCATCGCCGACGGTCCCTGCACCGAGCAGGGCGAGTTGGCCCTGGGCCGCAACGTTCTCGTGGCCTTCATGCCATGGCGCGGTTACAACTTCGAAGACGCAATCCTCATCAGCGAAAAACTGGTGCGCGAGGACTACTACACCTCGGTGCACATCGAGGAATTCGAAATCGAGGCCCGCGACACCAAGCTCGGCCCTGAAGAAATCACCCGCGACATTCCCAACGTCAGCGAACATGCGCTGCGCGATCTGGACGAGAGTGGCGTCATCCGCATCGGCGCCCAGATCGGCCACGGCGACATCCTCGTCGGCAAGGTAACGCCTAAGGGAGAAACCCAGCTGACGCCGGAAGAGAAGCTGCTCCGCGCCATCTTCGGCGAAAAGGCCGGCGATGTCCGCGACGCTTCGCTCACCTGTCCTCCGGGTATCGAAGGCACGGTGGTCGACGTGCGCATCTTCAGCCGCAAGGGCCAGGAGAAGGACGAGCGCGCCAAGCAGATCGAATCGGAATATGTGGCCAAGCTCGAAAAGAACCTTGGCGACGAAATTCGCATTCTGACCGACGAGCGGTTAAAGCGTCTCGAGGCGATCCTCGGCAACAAGGAAGTGCTGGCCGACCTGCACGATGAGCGGACCAACAAGCGCCTGTTGACCAAGGGAGCGCTCGTCGATCGCGAAACCATCGAGCGCATCTCCACCAAGAACCTCAAGCGCATCCGCTACGCCGACAAGGATCCCCGCGTCAACGAGCAGATCGATGAGATCGAGGAGATGACCTCGCGCCAGATCGAAGTGCTGCGCAAGATCACCAACGAGAAGATCGCCAAGCTGCAGAAGGGCGACGAGCTGCCTCCCGGCGTCATCAAGCTGGTCAAGGTTTACGTTGCCATGAAGCGCAAGCTCTCCGTCGGCGACAAGATGGCTGGCCGCCACGGCAACAAGGGTGTGATCGCGCGCATTCTTCCCGAGGAAGACATGCCGTATCTGCCCGATGGAACCCCGGTCGAGATCGTTCTCAACCCGCTCGGCGTTCCGTCCCGTATGAACGTCGGACAGATCCTCGAGACACACCTGGGCTGGGCCGCATCCACGCTGGGCAAGAAGATTGCCGCGCTGGTCACGCTCAACTCGGGCGCCGAAGTCGTGCGCGAAGCAGTGAAGAAGGAGTTTGCCGGAACCGCAACGCTGCGCCAGCTGCTCGAGCTCGACGACGAGATGCTATTGCGCGTCGCTGCCGGCATGCAACGCGGCATCTGGTTCGGCACCGCGGTCTTCGACGGCGCGCAAGAGAAAGAGATCAAGGCATTGCTGGCCTCCGCCGGACTGCCTTCCTCCGGCAAGACGGCGCTGTTCGACGGCATGACTGGCGAACAGTTCGAGCAGCCGGTCACGGTGGGCATGATCTACATGCTCAAGCTGTCCCACCTGGTCGACGACAAAATCCACGCGCGTTCCATCGGGCCGTACTCCCTCATCACCCAGCAGCCGCTGGGAGGCAAGGCCCAGTTCGGTGGACAGCGCTTCGGCGAAATGGAAGTGTGGGCCCTCGAAGCGTACGGCGCCGCATACATCCTGCAGGAGCTGTTGACCGCCAAGTCCGACGACGTCTATGGCCGTACCAAGATTTACGAGGCCATCGTCAAGGGCGAAGCTGCCATCGAGCCCGGCGTGCCGGAGTCGTTCAACGTGCTGATTCGCGAATTGCAGTCGTTGTGCCTCGACGTAGAACTGATCAAGCGTGCGGACCTCATCAAGAAGGTTCCCACGCCGGAAGTTGCGGCAGTAGCCGACTAAGTACAGCTTTGAGCTGCGGCTAATAGCTAAAAGCTAGTAGCTATTTTTCAGGGTCCTTCTTCAAAGCGGCAAACGCCGCTTCCCGGGAAGGAAGGATCCTCAAGCAATCCCGGGAAAAGCCGCGGCAGGGTGCAAAAAGCCCGCCAAGGAGGGTCGCCTTGTTCCGTTCAAATCCGTTTGAACTCACCAGCCCGATTACAGATTTCGACGCCATCCGCATCATGCTGGCTTCGCCCGAAAAGATCCGCAGCTGGTCGCATGGTGAGGTCACCAAGCCGGAAACCATCAACTACCGCACCTTCAAGCCGGAGCGCGACGGCCTCTTCTGCGCCCGCATCTTTGGCCCGGTCACCGACTGGGAATGCTTGTGCGGCAAATACAAGCGTATGAAGCATCGCGGCGTCATCTGCGACAAGTGCGGCGTCGAAGTGACCGTCAGCAAAGTGCGCCGCGAGCGCATGGGACACATTGAGCTGGCTTCGCCCTGCTCGCACGTCTGGTTCTTCAAGGGCCTGCCGTCGCGTATCGGCCACCTGCTCGACATCTCTCTGCGCGACCTCGAGAGCATTCTTTATTTCGAGTCCTACGTCGTTGTTGATCCCGGCGACGCTCCTGTGAAGGAGCGCGAGATTATCAAGGACGAGAACCGCTACCGCGAGCTCGACCAGCAGTATCGTCCCTCCGGCTTCAAGGCCATGATGGGCGCTGAGGCCATCAAGGAACTGCTCAAGCGCGTCCAGATCGAAGAGCTCGGCCTGGAACTCCGCGAGCGCATGAAGGCCGAGAACTCCGCGCAGAAGAAGCTGAAGTATGCCAAGCGCCTCAAAGTCGTTGAGGCCTTCCGCAAGAGTTCCAACAAGCCGCAGTGGATGATTCTCGATGTGCTGCCGGTCATTCCCCCGGAGCTGCGCCCCCTGGTGCCGCTCGATGGCGGCCGCTTCGCCACCTCCGATCTCAACGATCTCTATCGCCGCGTCATCAACCGCAACAACCGGTTGAAGAAGCTGATGGATCTCCACGCTCCTGAAGTCATCGTGCGCAACGAAAAGCGCATGCTGCAGGAAGCGGTGGACGCGCTGTTTGATAACGGCCGTCGCGGTCGTGTGCTCCGTGGCGCCAACAACCGCCCGCTCAAGTCGCTCTCCGATACGCTCAAGGGCAAGCAGGGCCGCTTCCGCCAGAACCTTCTCGGCAAGCGCGTCGATTACTCTGGCCGTTCGGTCATCGTAGTCGGCCCCGAGCTCAAGCTGCACCAGTGCGGTCTGCCCAAGAAGATGGCGCTCGAGCTGTTCAAGCCCTTCATCTATCACCGCCTCGAGCAAACCGGTCACTGCACCACCATCAAGCAAGCCAAGGAGATGGTCGAAATGCAGGAGCCCGTGGTCTGGGACATCCTTGAAGAAGTCATCAAGGATCACCCGGTGCTGCTCAACCGCGCCCCAACCCTCCACCGCTTGGGCATTCAGGCGTTCGAGCCGGTGCTGGTCGAAGGCAAGGCCATCAAGATTCACCCGCTCGTCTGCACCGCCTTCAACGCCGACTTCGATGGCGACCAGATGGCCGTGCACATTCCGCTGTCGCCTGAGGCGCAGATTGAAGCCAGCGTGCTCATGCTTGCTTCGCACAACATTCTGTCGCCGGCATCGGGTCAGCCGATCACCGTGCCCACGCAGGATATGGTGCTCGGACTCTACTACCTGACCAAGGCCAAGAAGGGCGGCGTCGGCGAAGGCCGCACGTTCTCTACGACAGATGAAATCCTGATGGCTCTCGAAGCACGCGAAGTCGAGACCCTCACGCCCATCCGTCTGCGCTATACGGGCAAGGTCCTCGACATGGCCACGGCCTATGACGATCAGGACCTGACCCACACCGAGCCGGTGGACTTCAACAAGGAATACTTGTCTACCACCGTGGGCCGCGTCATTCTCAACGACGCTCTTCCGGCGGGCATGCCTTACATCAACGGCCTGCTCAAGAAGAAGGGCATCGGCCAGCTGGTCAACTATTGCAACCAGAACCTCGGCCTTGAAGTCACGGTGCGCATGCTCGATCGCATCAAGCAGCTTGGCTTCCAGTACGCCACGCGTTCCGGTCTCTCCGTGGGCCTCGATGACATGGTCATCCCCGAGAGCAAGTACACCACCGTGGACGCCGCCGACAAGAAGGTGATCGAAGTCCAGAAGCAATACATGGACGGCGCCATCACCAACGGCGAGCGTGCCAACAAGGTCATCCAGATGTGGTCGGCGGTCACCGATCAGGTAGCCGACGAAATGTTCGGCAACATGAAGCGTGCGGATGACGAAGGCGCCATGAATCCGATCTACATCATGGCTGACTCCGGCGCCCGTGGTTCCAAACAGCAGATTCGCCAGCTCTCGGGTATGCGCGGATTGATGGCCAAGCCCTCCGGCGAAGTCATCGAAACGCCCATCACCGCGAACTTCCGCGAAGGTCTGACTGTGCTCGAATACTTCATCTCGACGCACGGCGCTCGTAAGGGTCTGGCCGATACGGCGCTTAAGACTGCCGACTCGGGCTACCTCACGCGTCGCCTCGTCGACGTGGCCCAGGACGTGATTGTGACCGAGTACGATTGCGGCACGTCGGAAGGCATCTACGTCGGTTCCATCGTCGAGTCGGGCGAAATCATCGAGCCGCTGCGCGATCGCATCATTGGCCGCGTATCCCTCGAGCGCATCAAGGACTACGACGCCAACGTGGTGGTCGAGATCAACCAGCCCATCGATGAAGACATTGCTTCGGCAATTCAAGGCGCCGGTGTGGAACGCGTGAAGATTCGTTCTGTGCTCACCTGCGAATCCCGCCGCGGCGTCTGCGCACTCTGTTACGGTCGCAACCTCGGCTCAGGCCGCATGGTTGAACTCGGCGAAACCTGCGGCGTCATCGCGGCGCAGTCCATCGGCGAGCCGGGAACGCAACTCACCATGCGTACCTTCCACGTCGGCGGCACCGCCAGCCGCGTGCAGGACAAGTCGCGCCTCGATGCCAAGAACAATGGCTTCGTGCGCTTCATCAACTTGAACTACGTTGAGAGCAAAGACGGCACGCTGGTGGCAATGAACCGTTCCGGTTCGCTGGCCATCGTGGATGAGCGTGGCCGTGAAAAGGAGCGCTACCAGGTGGTCTATGGTGCGCGCCTCCGCGTCAAGGAGAACGAAGCGGTCAAGCTGGGTCAGTTGCTGGCCGAGTGGGATCCGTATACCTACGCGATTCTCACCGAAATCGGCGGCGCTGTGCAGTTCAAGGACCTCCAGGAAGGCATCACCCTCAACGAAGAAGTCGACGAAGTGACCGGCCTCTCGCGTTGGGTGGTTGCCGACTCTCCGGATGAAAAGCGTCAGCCCACCTTCATCGTCAAGAACGCCAAGGGCAGCAAGCGCTATCTTCTGCCCCGCGGTGCTCACTTGATGATTCAGGACGGTGACGAAGTGGGTCCGGGCGATGTGCTGGCCAAGATTCCCAAGGAAAGCACGCGCACCAAGGACATCACCGGCGGTCTGCCGCGCGTCGTCGAGCTGTTCGAAGCGCGCAAACCGCGCGAGACGGCCATCATCTCGGAAATCGACGGTGTGGTCCGCTTCGGCGAAGTCACCAAGGGTCAGCGCAAGATCTACGTCACGGCCGACAATGGCGACGAGAAGGAATACTCGGTGCCGCGCGGCATTCACGTCAACGTACAGGAAGGCGAGCGTCTGCGTGCCGGCGATCCTCTGATGGATGGACCGCTGAACCCGCACGACATTCTTGCCGTCCTCGGCGAAAAGGAGCTGCAGGCTTACCTGGTGAACGAAATCCAGGAAGTCTACCGCCTCCAGGGCGTGGCGATCTCCGACAAGCACATCGAAGTCATTGTCCGTCAGATGCTTCGTTGGGTGCGGATTGACGAAGTGGGCGACAGCACGTTCCTGCTCGAGCAGCAGGTCGACCGCTTCCGCTTCCGCGAAGAGATCGAGCGCGTGTTGACCAACGGTGGCCGGCCGCCGATCGGGCGTCCGCTGTTGCTGGGCATCACCAAGGCCTCGCTCTCGACCGATAGCTTCATCTCCGCTGCCAGCTTCCAGGAGACCACGCGTGTTCTCACCGAAGCCAGCATCAACGGCGCGATCGACAACCTGCGCGGCTTGAAGGAAAACGTGATCGTCGGACGTCTCATCCCGGCGGGCACAGGCCTCGAATACTACCGCAACGTCCAGCTCTCTCCGGAGCTCGAAGAAGCGGCAGCTCGCGTGCAGGAAGAAGTGCATGCCGAGATCGAAGCAGCCGAGCGCGAACTGGAGCTCATGCGCCAGGAAGGCGAAGCCGAGGAAATGGCCGCCGAGTAAGAACCGGCAGTTCCGGCAACATCTTCTCTCTGATCACAACTGCAAAAAGCCCGGCGCAAGCCGGGCTTTTTCTTGGTTCAAAGGCGAAGTCGCAAAGTGTTCCGCCCTCGCATCTCTTCTATGCGATATTCTGCTGGCCCGCTTCTTTCCTTACGTTCTTGGCCACATACATGGCCGCGTCCGCCGCACTCAGCAGGCTGTCTTTACTTGTCCCGTCCTCGGGAAAGAGCGCAACGCCCACGCTCGCCGATCCTTCCAGCGTATACCCCTCGAGCAGGAATGGTTCCCGGAAGCAGCGTTCCAAGCGCGCGGCCACATCTTCCACATCGCTTCTACCGCGAATATTGGCGACCAGCACCGCAAATTCATCGCCCCCCAGCCGCGCCAGCATGTCCATGGGCCGCAACTGGCGCTTCATGCGCGCTGCAGCTTCCTGCAGATAGTGATCTCCGGCGCGATGCCCGTATTGATCGTTCACTTGTTTGAATTCGTCCAGATCGATGTAGATCAAACCGAATAGGGCGTCCCTGCGTTCCGCATCTTCAAGCGCGGAACTCAGCCGCCGTTCAAACGAGAAGCGGTTATAGATATCGGTAAGCAGATCGAATTCCGACCGATGCACGAGATCGGAATACAAGCCGCGCGTCTCAATTCCCATCGTTGCCAGCCACGCTCCCATCGACAGCGCTTCGGGCGCATGGGCGCCGAGCGGCGCGTGGGGATCTATCGACGCGTTGAGGATTCCATGCAACGGTCCGGTGCGCGATGAAATCTCCTGGCGGATTACGTTCAGGCCACCGATCTCTGCAGGACAATTGCCCACGACGATCCCATCTCCGATTTCGCACCAGCATGGTGCGCCGCCCAGCCGGAACGAGATGAGATCTGTGATCTGCTGCAGAATTTCGCCCAGGGGGCGTGTCCCGTTGATGTCTTCAAGAATGGCGCTTCGCCGCCGCTCAAGGAGCGCTTCGGCTTCCGCTCGCGTTGCCAGTTCGGCGGTCTGCTCATGCACCTTGCGGCGAAGCATCCACACCCATCCACAAACGGCAATCACCACCAGCAGCAGCACGCTGACCAGGCTGACCAGGTTGCGTACATTCAACAGCGACGGACTTGCGACGACTTCAATATCCGAAGCCGATCGCAGAAGAATGCCAAACGCCATCGGACCGTTGAAAGGATTCGCGTCGTCGTGGATCACCACACCCTTGACACGCACCATCGCCCCTGCCGGAATTGCCGGCATCGGCGGAAGCGGAACGTTGGCCCCGTATTCGTAGGTGTAAGGATGCCGTACCGCGGCCGAAAAGAGGTGCCCCTCCGAAGAGATGATGTAAACGTCCTGGGAGTGCTCCCGCACCTGGGTGACCACGCTACCTTCAATCGAAACCAGGTCGAATGCATGTTTCCCCGATGCAACTTCATCCCATGTCATCGACAGTGGGTTGACCGGAGCCGCGGTCTCAATGCTGCGCAAATCGCCCGATTTCAGCGTCAGGAACCCATGATCTACCGCTGGAATGCCAATCGCTTCAGCACGATCTCCAACCTGCAGCCGCTCGATGGTCGGGGTCAGAATGCGGATGCTCTGGCTGCCCTCCTGCAATACGGCCATTTGCGTGGGATAGAAGTAAGTGATGACTCCTTCCACGCGAACTCTCTGCGTGTGATCCTCATCGTCCGAGACGGTCAGAACTTCGTTCATCGGAGTAATGGGAATTGACCACGGATCGACTGCTGCCTTGTGCAGAATCTTTATGTCATCGAGAGAACTGGCATGCAGCAGGACGCCTGTCTCCTGCATCTTGCCGTCGAACTGTCCCGAAACAACGCCTGTCACTTCTGCTTCCGCATCCAGCAGGTCGCTCAAGCGCGGCAATACGCCCTCATCGACCGTGACCCCGGTCTCGCCGCCCTTCATCATCAGTTCAAATTGTGTGACGTGCCGTCCCGAACTCAAGCCATCCGCCGCCAATCGAATGCGGCCGCGCACCGTCACATAGCGGCAATCGAATTTAGCCTGCACCAGCGGCACAAATGTGGCCGAAGCCGGTTGCGGCAGAGCTTCATGGCGAACAAGTGTAAGGTCGCTGCTCACCACGATGGGACGGAAACTCCCCTTGGTGATTCCGCGGATCAGAAGACGATCGCCCGGCTGAAACTTGTGACTCGTTGTTGCCAGAACAAAGATTGCTGTATCCCCATCCTGGACGAACATTGTCTTTTCGTATGCGCGAAAGTAGGTGACCGTCGCCTCAAAAGCTACGGGAACCGACTTGCTCGCTTCTGCATTGCTGAGCTTGTGGATCTCGCTCAATGATGTGAGCGGAACCTGCGAACCGGCCCACCCCGGCAGAGCACACAGGAAAAGGAATGAGATCGATGCCCACTGCGCAGTCCTCCAGCGTCGAAAACAAGCGGACGCTTTCATGGACATGGCCGACCCCATTTGTCGCATGGGCAATTATCGGCGTCCCACAGTTTGGAGATCAATGGATCTGCGAGTGCAGACAAAACTAAAGGGGGATGCGCTCTGACCAGGAGGTGGAATCCGCTCCCATTCCCCCCTGTACCGGGAAACACACGTGAAGCTCAACGTCGCCCGCCACGAGGGCGCGTTTTCGCAGCGCACATATCAGTCTGGACGCGGTCAAGAAACCGGCCCCACTGTTCAAAATGTCGATCGAATGAAAATACAGAGCGCTTGCGCGCATCCGGCCTGCCCAATCGCCGATTAGCCACTCCGGCGCGAAGGCAGCTTTCCGGTGCCCCGCCGGCTGTTCTTTGCCGCATACATCGCCGTATCCGCAGCGCTCAGCAAGCTGTCTGAAGTCGCTCCGTCGTCGGGATAGATGGCAAGCCCCACGCTCGCAGCTCCCCGCAATACGTAGCCTTCCAAGGCAAACGGAGCATCGAAGCAGCGCTCCAGTCGCGTCGCGATCTCATCCACGTCCGCCCGGCCATTGACCACCGTCACCAGGGCCGCGAACTCATCTCCGCCGATGCGTCCCAGAACGTCACCCGTCCGGAGTTGGCGCTTCATGCGCAGCGACACTTCCTGCAGATACAGGTCGCCGACGCGGTGTCCATAAAGGTCATTCACCAGCTTGAAGTCATCCAGGTCGACATAAATAAGTCCGAAATTCGCCCCGCTCGCGTGACATTGATCAATCAGCTCTTGCAGGTGTCGATCCAGCGAAAAACGATTGTACATATCGGTGAGCAAGTCGAACTCCGAGCGGTGAACCAGATCGCTGTAAAGCTTGCGCGTTTCAATGGAGAGCGTTGCAAGCCGCACCCCTGCGGCAAGTGCGTCTTGCTCATCCTTTTCATTCGCATGTTGTTCCGCATCGAACGCAGCATACAGCGTGCCCAGCACCAATCCCGTGCGCGAGTGAATCTCGCGGCTGATGGTCCGCATTTTTTCCTTCTTTGCGGGAGGGTGGCCCAGCACCGGTCCTTCGGTAATCTCGCACCAGCACGGCGCGCCGTTCAGCATGTACGACATCATCTCCGTGATGTGTTCGACAATATCTCCCAGCGGCCGCGAACTATTGATGTCTTCGAGCACCCGGCTGCGCCACTGCTCCAGTTGCGCCGTCCGGCGTTCCTGCGCCGCATCCGCTTCACTCTGCGCTTTAATGGCCGCGGTCTGCTGTTGAACCCGCTTGCGCAGCATCCAACCCCACACGCCCACACCTAACACCAGCAGGAAGAGAAGTCCCGCCAGCCGTGCCAGGTTGGCAGCGGTAAACCAGGGCGCGCCTTCCAGCACCACAATATCGTCCGGCGAGCGCAGCAGAATGTCGAATGGCACGCGCGATTCCAGTGGGCTCGATCCGCCCGTGAAGCATACGCCCGTCACCCGCACCTTGGAGCCCGGGGCCAGGTGCTTCATCGGCGAAGGCGGATCTCCATCTTCATCCTCTGACGCGTGCTTGTACACCGCCGAGAAAAGATTCCCGTCCGAATTCAGAACATACTCATCCTGGGCTGCACTTCGAACCTCGGCTTCCACCGTTGCTTCAATCGAAACCAGGTCGAAGAGGTTCTTGTTCGTCGAAAGCTGCTCCCAGGTTGCAGGCTTGGGTGGGATCGGTGCCGCGGTCCCGCTGTCCTGGATCTCCGCATTTCCAAGCGCCGGAAATCCGTTGTGCAGATCCGGGAATCCTGTAGCATCTGCGGCATTCCCCACGTGCAGCGGCGCGATCGACGATGTAATCAGCCACAGGCTCTTGTCGCCCTCCTGCAGCACCGCGGCCGAACCGGGACGATAGTACGTGATGGTTCCGTGCACCCGCAGGCGCTTGCTCAGATTCGTCACATGGTAGCCCGAAAGCACCTGGTCCATCGGCGTAATCGGCAAGTCCCATGGACTCGACGCCGCGCGCCGTATGACCCTCACTCCATCGAGTGAGCTTACGTGCAGCACGATGCCCGTCTCCTGCATCTTGCCGTCAAACCGGCCCGACACCGCTCCCGTGACTTGCACCTCGGCATCCAGCAGCGAGCCCAGCACGTCGGGATTGTCTACATCGACGGCGGCTTCAATATCCCCGCCATCCATGTGCAGCTGCAGCAAGGTACTCCGCACATTCAGCTTCACCACCGTTTCGGCGTCGCGCACGGTCGCGTTGACCGTCACATACTGGCAATCGAAATCGGCCCGAATCAGCTGATCAAAAGTCGCCGGCACCGGCGCGGGCACAACCCCGTGGTGAACAAGCGTGACGCTCTTGGCCACAACGATGGGATGGAAGCTAGCCTTGGTCTCTCCCGTGACTTGAACGCGGTCGCCGGGCTTCAGCAGATTCTGGGTTGGCCAATCGACATAGACGGCTGCATCGCCATCCTGCACAAAGAGCGCGCGCTCATATGTGCGCACATAGGTGACCGTTGCCTCAAAATCAACTGGAAGCGCCTGGCTCGCCTGCGCATTCGACAGGGCACGAATTGCGCGCAGGGAGGAAATCGGCGCTGGCTGGGCATGCGCCCCCGAGGCGCACGCTGAAGCCAAAGCCAGCAGGGCAATCACTCTCCCGATGAGGTATGTACCAGCTGTGGCTGCACCGCGCAGCCTGGTACCCCCAGCGTCCATCATGCCTTGATCCTTCCCAGGCTGCCTCGTACCGAATCCCCGGAATTGGCGGGGTTATAACTTCCTAAGTATGGGCTGAATTCCTTTAGATTGTTGCATCTTCATCTTACTCTGAATGAATTCTGGTCTAATAGCCCTTTTAGGGCATGACGGTTAGGTGTGTCTCTGGTAACCAGCCCCTTTACAACGGTATGATGCCTTGGCGCCCGGCGCAGGTCTCTCAGCTGTCTCCGGAAGCTCGATTTTGGCCGTTGCAACGGACGTAATTCATGACAAATCCGATGGAAGTTCCAAGTCTTTCGCCATTTAGCCCACCCAGCGGCACCCAGGCTCAACCCACCCGGCGTATCCGTGTTCTTGGCGTGCCTCTCGACCTCGGCGCCAGCCGTCGCGGCGTCGATATGGGCCCTTCGGCGATGCGCGTTGCCGGCCTTGAAGCGCGGCTCGAAGCCCTGGGCCACCAGGTCACGGATGGCGGCAACATACCGGTCGCGATCGCCGAAACCCAGGCCTTTGGCAGCACCAACGCACGCTATATCAAGCAGATAGCCGACACATGCACCCACGTCGCCGAAGCCGTTCTCAAGTCTCTCGAGGAAGGACGCACCCCCCTGGTTCTCGGCGGCGATCACTCCCTGGCCGCCGGTTCAGTCTCCGGCGTGGCTGAATTCTACCGTCGCCAGGGTCAGAAAATTGGCCTTATCTGGATAGACGCCCACACCGACATCAACACTCCCGACACCTCCCCCTCCGGTAACGTGCATGGCATGCCTTTGGCGTCGTTGCTCGGCCTGGGCCCCGAGCCCCTGGGCAACATTTTTGGCTATTCCCCAAAAATCTCGCCCGAAAATACCGTCCTTGTCGGCATCCGGGACGTCGATGCCGCCGAAAGCGCGAACATCCGCCGCGCCGGATTGACCGAGGTCTACACCATGCGCGATATCGACGAGCGCGGCATGCGCACCGTGATGGAAGAAGCTCTGCGCGCCGCGGGCCGCGGTACCGCCGGCTACCACATCTCGCTCGACATGGACTGGATCGATCCCGAAGATGCGCCTGGCGTGGGAACTCCTGTGCGCGGCGGTGCCACCTACCGCGAGGCGCACCTTGCCATGGAGATCCTCGCCGATCACGGTCGCATGGTCAGCTTCGAAATGGTCGAGGTTAATCCCGTCATCGACGAACACAACCGCACCGCCGACCTCGCGGTAGAACTGGCCTGCTCCGCCTTCGGCAAAAAAATTCTCTAGCGCAATCTAAACTGGAAGAAGATGCGCCGCGGCATCATTCGAACCGAATGGATGCAGAGGCGCCCAGAAAAACAAACCAGGAAGACAATGGCAAAAAAACTGCGTGTTGGCATTTTGTTCGGTGGTCGCAGCGGGGAGCACGAGGTCTCGCTGCTCTCGGCCGCTTCGATTCTCAAGGCAATCGATCGCAAGAAATTCGACGTGGTGCCGATCGGCATCACCAAAGAAGGCCGCTGGCTGGGTGCGAACGATGCGCACACCTTGCTCGAAGGCAGCGATGCAGTCGCCCGCACTCTGCGTGCCGGAGATCCCGCCGTCACTCCCGGAGCCAAGCTCCTGCAGGAAGGCATGCCGACTCTTCTCGCTCCGATGCCCGGGCCGCAAGGCCCCGAGGGAAAGGCCATCGACGTGGTTTTCCCGGTTCTTCACGGCACCTTCGGCGAAGACGGCACCATTCAGGGCCTGTTCGAACTCGCCGGCATCGCTTACGTGGGCTCCGGCGTGCTCGGCTCCTCCGCGGGCATGGATAAGGACGTGATGAAGCGTCTCTTCGCGCAGGCCAGGCTCCCTATCGTCAAGCACGTCACGCTGCTCCGCGCCGACCGGGAAAAGTCTCCGCGCAAGGCCATCGCCCAAATCGAAAAAACGCTGACCTATCCGGTCTTCGTCAAGCCGGCCAATCTCGGCTCTTCGGTCGGCATCAGCAAAGCGCATGATCGCAAGGAACTTGGCCCCGCACTCGATCTCGCTGCGCAATACGATCGCAAACTCGTGGTCGAGCAAGGCGTAGGCGGCAAAAAATCCAAAGCTCGCGAATTGGAAGTGGCTGTGCTCGGCAACGACGATCCCAAAGCGAGTGTCGTCGGCGAGGTTATTCCCGGCAAGGAATTCTATGACTACGAAGCGAAATATCTCTCTGAAGGCTCGGTGCCGGTGATTCCTGCGAAGCTCACAAGCGCCGAATCCAAGCGGATTCGCGCCATGGCCGTGGACGCATTTCGCGCATGCGATCTCTCCGGGTTGGCCCGCGTTGACTTCCTGATGGAGCCGGACGGCAAGCGCCGCATCTTTTTAAACGAGGTCAACACTCTGCCTGGTTTCACCCAGATCAGCATGTACCCCAAGCTCTGGGAAGCCACAGGTATCGGCTACAGCGACTTGATTACGCGCCTCATTGAACTCGCCTTGGAGCGCCACGCGGAGAAGAGCCGCACCTCCTACAGCCGCCAGGAATAACGAAAGACGCGTACGCAGAGGCAGGAGTAGTCAGCGAGCGGATTGCAACAAACTGGGAACCGATGGCCCTCAGCCGGTGTCTAACCCCTCAGGGGGGCGAACCCAACCAGTGCACCAGTATTTCTCGGTCTCACTGACCACAGTCTCTTCTGATCACTGTTTCACGGTCTCACCGCCCACCGGCTTTCCTGCCGTATGCTGTATGCCGAGGAACGAATGCGATGACTTTGCTCGATGCTCCCGCTTTTGATGCTGCCCGCGATCGCCGCAACACCATCCTGCTTGGCGCTGGCGCGGGCTTGCTGGTTGTCCTTTTCATCGCCAGCTGGTTTGTCGCGGGCCGGCCTGTCGATTGGCCTTGGCGTTGGTGGACGCATTTTCGCGGCCGGATGACGGCCAGTCACTTCCTCGATGCCGTCGAGCAAAACGACATGCAGAAGGCCTACGGCATCTGGTTTCACGATCCCAAGTGGCAGCAGCACCCCAACCAGTTCGCCGCCTATCCCTTCGACCGCTTCCAGCAGGATTGGAGTCCGACCAGTCCTGCCAACGAATATGGCGCCATCAAGCACCACGACATCGTCGCAGCCCGCATGTCAGGCAACGTCCTCCTCATGGGCATCTTCATCAACGGGCTCAAAAGCAAAGCTCTCTTTCTGAATTACGATCCCCAGATGCACACTCTCGGCTTCTCTCCCGTCGAGCTCTACCTCGGCCCCTAGATGCTGTTGTTTTTCGCGAAGCATCCAAAAGCACCAACCCGGGTGCCCCATGTCTGGATTCTCAGAGGTGGGAAAGCAACGAACCCAAACCTGAGCGATCTTCCTTGAGCGCGTCCGACGAATGCAACCAACGTCAGAGACACCGCTCTAGCTCTTCAGCTCCGCCAATGTCTTCTCCAGGCTCGCAGCGTCTTCCACGTTGACCGCCTTCTGCGCCGGATCAATTTGTCGCAGCAGTCCGCCCAGCACCTTCCCCGGTCCCGCTTCGACAAAGACCGTCGCGCCGCCCTTGAGCAGCGAGTGCATGCAGTCCACCCAGCGCACCGCTCCCGTCACCTGGCGCACCAACGCCTCGCGCGCTGTCTCCGCCGTGGTCACCAGGTGTCCGGTCACGTTCGCCGCCACAGGAAATGCAGGATCGGCAAGCTCCAGCGACTCCAGCACCCGCGCCACAACCTCCTGCGCCGGAAGCATCAGGGCGCAATGGAAAGGCGCGCTCACCGGGAGCATCACCACGCGGCGCGCACCCTTGGCCTTGGCGATCGTGCTGGCCCGCTCCACTGCGGCGGTCGTACCTGATATGACCGTCTGTCCCGGAGAATTTAAGTTGGCAGCCGCTACCGTCTGGCCGGTTTCGCGCGCCGCCTCCGCGCACGCCTCCACAACTGCGCCGGCGTCGGTCGACAGCACCGCAGCCATCGCTCCTTCTCCCGCAGGAACGGCCTGCTGCATCGCGCGGCCGCGCGCTTTCACCGCACGCACCGCGTCCCCAAACCGCAAAGTCCCCGCAATCACGTGTGCCGACCATTCCCCCAGGGAATGTCCCGCAGCCAGCGCTGGCTGCACCCCATGCGCGGCAAGAACCCGCGCCGCAGCAACGCTCACGGTGAGAATCGCCGGCTGCGTGTTCTCCGTAAGCTTCAATTCCTCTTCGGGCCCATCAAAGCAAAGTTTCGAAAGTGAGAAGCCGCAAGCCTCGTCGGCTTCGGCAAACGTCGAGGCCGCGACTGGAAAGCGCTCGGCAAGTTCGCGGCCCATGCCAACAGACTGCGAACCTTGCCCGGGAAAAAGAAAGGCAATTTTTGTGGTCATTTCAGAAAGGATTGTATCGCGCGTTCGCCCGCCAGGACGTGCCGCCGTGCTACGCGCGCACGTTTGCGGGACGCAGATCAACGATGGTGGTCTTTTTGAACGAGGCCGCAACCGAGATACGCGGGCCGGAGCGTTGGCCGGAGATTCCCGTGCCCCTCTGTTCAGAAACAACGCGCGGCGCACTATCGCTGCTGACAAGGCCCCGCGGCCTTCCCGTCACCACGCGATTTCGATTAGGCAACGGCAAGTCCGCCTCCTGCTTCTTGTACAGTTGGGTTTGCGAACGCCACGGTACGGCTTGCTTTCAGGCAACTCTCCGCTTCTTCCGGTGGCAGCGGACGCGCGAAGAGAAATCCCTGGAATCCCTGGCATCCCGCCTGCTGCAGAATGTCCTGCTGCTCCTGTGTTTCCACGCCCTCCGCCACAACGTGCAAGCCCAGGTGCTTGGCCATCGCAATTACAGCTTCCACAATCGGCCGCGTGCCTTCGGGATCAGCCAAACGTTCAATGAACGAGCGATCGATCTTCAATACGTCGACAGGAATACGGTGAATGTAACTCAGCGACGAATAACCCGTACCAAAGTCATCCATTGCGATGTGCACACCGCACTGCCGCAGCAGGTTCATCTGGCGCACCACCGCGGCGTAGTCTTCCATCACCACCGATTCCGTCAGCTCGAGAATCAGATTCTCAGGATTCAAACGGCATTCCGTGAAGATGCTCGCCACCATATCGGCAAAATCGTCTCGCGCAAACTGCAACGCAGAGATGTTCACCGCCATGCGCACGTGCGGAAGCCCGGCTTGCTGCCACGTCTTCAGCTGCCTGCATGCTTCGCGCAACACCCAGTTGCCGATGGGCACAATCAGCCGCGTGTCTTCAGCTACGGGGATGAAACGGGAAGGAGCAATATTGCCTAACCGTGGATGATGGAAGCGCAACAACGCTTCAAACCCCGTCAGTTCGCCGTCCTGCGCGTAAAGAGGCTGATACGCAAGGCGCAGATAATTCTTTTCGAGAGCCACACTCAGTGCCTCTTCAATTTCCAGAGCCTCGCTGGCCTCCTGGCTCATGGCAGGCGAGAAGATGCAGTAGCCTTCGCCGGCCGCCTTGGCGCGGTACACAGCAAAGTCCGCATGCCGTTCCAACAGATCGGCCGTGTCGCCGTCCTGCGGATACTGGCACACTCCAATGCTTGGCGAGACGGATATCCTCGCAGCCCCGGCATAAATTGGCTTGGCCATCGCCGATCCCAGGCGTCGCGAAATCTCCACCACGTCGATCGAGTCCGACGTTCCGGGAATCACGACCAGGAATTCGTCTTCGCCCATGCGCGCCACGGTACCGGAGCTCAACGGATTGCGCCGTAGCCGTTCGGCAATCGTGCGCAGTACGTGATCGCCCGCATCGTGCCCGTATTGATCGTTGATGCGCTTGAAGCGATTGATGTCGATCCACACAATCGCTACGGCCTCTTTGCGCCGGCTGGCTTTCTTGATCGCCGACTCAATCGCCTGCACTCCCGCGCGCCGATTGGGCAGCCCGGTCAACGTGTCCTGGTAGGCGTTATGCATCAGCTCCGCGCAGAGGCGGCGATGTTCCACAACGTGTCCTGCCAGTTTCGCGGCGCTTTCGGCCATCTCCAGTTCCCGGGCCGATGGCTTGCAATGTGCACGCGAGTAAACCGTCAGCGTTCCAGCCAGGCGGCTCGATCCGTTGGCGCAAAAAGGAATCGCCCACGCCGAGAAAATTCCGGTGCCGGCCAGCAGGTCGCTCCAGGCCAGTCCCAGGTCACTCAAATGCTCCACAACGTGGGTCTCGCCCGAAGCGCAAGCCTGGCACTCCGGCGTGTCCGGATATTCCGTTCCCACGTCTTCGAGATAGCCCTTCAGCCGTTCGGTCACTTCAGAAGATGCCGCCAGGTGGATCGATTTCCCGCGGCGCTCCACCAGGTGGACCGCGCATTCCCACCCTTGGTTGCGCGACGCGACAATCTCTGTGAGATGGCGCAGAATGTCGTCCGTTTTCAGATCGCCGGGATCGGCAAGCATCTCAAGAATCTGCTTCTGCCCGCGGTTAAGATGCTCTACGCGCCTTCGATCTTCCACTTCCTGTCGCAGTTCGCGCGTTCGTTCTTCCACGCGCCTCTCCAGCGCCAACTCGGCGGCAAGTTTTTCGCGTGTGTCCCGTGCATTCTTGGCGCGAAGACGAAGGGCCACACCGTACAGCCCGGCACAGACAATCAGGGCCAGGCCTTGGGCCACCGTCATCCACTTCCCCACGACACGCAAGCGACTCGGTTGCGCGTGCTGCTCTTCGCGAACCGATTCTGCTTTCGTTTGGGTTGAACGAGAGACGGACGCTGCCGGCTTCGCATGCTCAAGATCCCACGATCCCGCGAGACTGATCCCGACAAGGATGAACAGTGAGAACAGCAACGCTGCGAACATCCGGGATGTAGCGGCCACAGCCAGCCTCGCAAACCAGGAAAATCAGGGCCCAATCCAGACAAAACAACACAGAAGGATTCTCTGAAGCCAGCCCGAAACAGAGACACAGCCCGGGTTTACCTGGACCCAGGCTCCGTTTCAGTGTGCTGGGCTCGAAGTGGCCCTTCAATGCGTCTTTTGGGGGGTAATATGGCCAATTTCTGTTACATCGCGCCGCCATCCCCGCATTTTCAAGCACAATTTCTCGATTGCGTGCGCCAGCGCTAACCCTGTATATCTCACATGGAATGAGCTCGTTGCAGAATAGATAAAATTTCTCGTGCCGTTGATTCAAGGGTGCGCGTGGGCACCATCGCCGCAAGCTCGCAGCGGGGCACTAAGGTGTAAAGCGACTCGCTGAACAAACGCTGCGATGGTCCCGCGGCAGCGCGCACAGCCCTAATTCCAGCGGCTTTTGTCTTCGTGGTCTTCGTCGATCATGCGGCCCTGCCCGTCAAAGCGGACCGTCCGTCCCTGCGAGCGCATATAGACCTCGAACTTGCGCGCCGCCTTGCGCCGCTTCCAGCGGTAGTAGCGGTTGCGCATGCCATACCACTGCTCGCTGAAGACAAAGCCGAAGCCGCGCCGCGGCACCATGCGGACATAGAGCCATCCCACCAGCGCCCCGCCGATCTGCGCGAATGCATACATGCGCTGCTGCCCAAACAGCATGGCAAAGCAGATCAGGCCGTAGATGATCGCCAGGTAACGGGCCTTGATCCCGATCACGAAGAACATCAGGAACTGCACGTCGCCGTAGAGATAGCCGATCGCAATCAGCATCCCGAAGATTGCGCCGAAGCAGCCAAACAAGGGCATCTGGTCGATGGGATGGCCTACTGCCGCTCCGCCCAGATAAAGCACCAGCGCGCCCAGCGCCGTTCCCAGCACCGACGCAATATACAGCCCCGAGACCCACGCGTCGCCATGATAGGGCTCGAGAAATCCGGCCAGAAACCACAGCGAGAGCAGCTCAAATAGCGTCCCCAGCAGGCCAAAGTGCATCAGGCTGTAGGTCAATGGCTGCCAGATTGCTCCGTGCATCACCGTGCCCGGCACGAGAACCAGCAGTTCCGCCAAACGGCTGCTCGACGACGTGGCTACGAGACCTGCCAGCGCCAACGCAAAATAGGCAACCAGGTTCACCAACACCAGACGGCGTGTCGCTCCGTGAAAATCTGGAAATGCAAACGGGGTTGCGCCGATTCGTGGCATCGCTGAGAACAGAGTAACCCCCGCAACGTGTGGGTGTCATGTTGACCTCGCGCAACATCTCTTCGATCTGGAGGGTTTGAAAATGGCAGGCTCTCGATTTCCACCGAATGCTGCCGTTTGCATTGTCGCGGGCCAGCTTGTGCAGGGTAGATGCCGAATGTACTCATCGCGGCAAACCCCTCCTGAGTTTTCGCGTCTGTTCATTGTGCAAGGCTCCGGGAGGAAAATCGCATGCAAACTCGCATCCGTCAGAGTTCGAGCGCCGGGACCTTGCGAAGACCTCTTGAACCGGGCTCGTCCTTCCATGCGCCGTCACTCCACACTTGGAATCCGGGACACGGGGAGGGCTTCCCAATGGTGTATTCTCCGCAATTGGGAGTCTCGCTCCGACAGCAAATGGTCATCTTGACCTCGGGCCGGGTTCTCCCTAAAACTAGCGGAGTCGTTCTGCAAAGATTTGCCATCTTATAACTGCCAAATTCGCCTTGGGAGAGGAGGCTACCGTGCCAAGCTGCCCGGAATGCGAAAATGATTTAAACCTGGAAGTCGATGAACTAGAAGAAGGTGACGTGGTCGCCTGCGAAGAGTGTGGGTCAGAGTATGAGGTAGTCGGAGTCGATCCGCTCGAACTGTCCAAGGTGGACGACGACCTCGATGAAGAAGACGACGAGCTCTTTGAGGAAGACGAGGAGGAAGAGTGAACGGAGGTAAGGCTGGACTGGCTGCCGCAGTGTTCGTTGCTGCCTTGGCGGCTGGAATCGCGCCTTTTTCGACGCACGGGAACCCCTTTGCGGCGCAAGCGCAAAATCTGGGGCAGCGCAATGTTTCTGGCGCTGTGGTGGACGCGGATTCGGCTGCCGTTGCCGGAGCCACTGTATTTCTAAAAAATCAGAAAACGAAAGCGATCCGCAGCTATACCTCGGCCAAGGACGGCCGGTTCCATTTTGCCCAGGTGAATATGGCGGAAGACTACGACCTGTGGGCAGAGAAAGACGGCAAGAAGAGTCCCACCAAAACAGTCAGCTCTTGGGACGCACGGAAAGAATTTGAGACTGAGCTGAAATTCAAGTAGACTCTCCCAAATCCGAATGGTTCACATCGCCCGTGGCTCACTTCCGGGCCGCCTACTTCTGCTTGCCACGGCTGGAGAGCACAAACTGGTTGCCTTCCAGGTCCTTAAAAACGGCAACGGATCCCCACGACTCGTTCGCCGGCTCTTTTGTGAATACCACGCCCTTTTTCTTGAGCGCGTCCGCCGTGGCAAATACGTCGTCGCACCAGAACGAAATCGATTGAAACTCCCCGATGCGCTGCTCGTGACCGTCTGGGATGAAGAGCGATAAGCCCGATTCCGCGCCCGGAATCATCAACTCGATCCACCTCTGCTGCGGCGTGAACGGCTGGTCCGTCACCACCTTGAACCCCAGCGCCTCGGTATAGAACTTCAGCGCCGCGTCCTGGTTGCGCACCGGAATTCCCACGAATTTGATCCCTTTAATCATGTCTTCCTCTCCGTGTCGCGAGAATAGCGCGCATCGTTTTTCCAACGCAATCAGTCATCGATTGCTATAGTAAAGATTGGTATAGCTATGCCCCAGCTCGACGATTACATCACCGATGTGTTGATGCGCGACCTCGTCGGCCACGATCACAAACCAGTCAGCTTTCTCGTCTATCTCTGGCTTGCTGCAGAGCATGCGCGAACCGGCGCCGAGGTACGCGTGAGCTATCAGCAAGTCGCCGAGTCGGTGGGGATTGCGAAGAGCTCCGCGCAAGCCGCCATTCGCTGGCTGCTCAAACGCAAGCTCCTCTCCGTCGCGAGAGAAAACGTGACTGCGACCCCAAGCTATACGGTCCGCAGCCCATGGCGTGACGCAACCCGCCGCTTGAGCGCCAAAGGCCAATAGTCCGAAGTTGCCCTACCCATCCAGCTTCTTCGTCACCAGCTCATTCAGCAGCGCCGGATTGGCCTGCCCCTTCGAAGCCTTCATCACCTGGCCGACAAAAAATCCAGCCACCGTCTTCTTCCCCGCGCGATACTGCTCCACCTGCTTCGGATTCGCCGCGATCACTTCATCAATCATCGCCTCAATCGCCGAAACATCGGTGAGTTGTTGCGGCTTCTCCCGTTCGTACACGGCAGGGAAGTCCTCGCCCTTCTCAAAGCAAAGATCGAGGAGCTGTTTCAACTGCTTCGAACTGATCTTGCCTTCCTCGAGCAAATCCGCCGCCAGCACCACCCCCGCCATCGAGACCGGCGATTGTTCCGGCTCCAGGTCCAGCGCCTTCAGACGTCCGGCCAGCTCGCTCAACAGCAAATTCGCGACACGCCGCGGATTCTTCGCGGTCCGTGCCGCCGCTTCAAAGCGATCGGCAAACTCCCGCGAAGCCGTCAGCGTGTGCGCGTCCTTCGCATTCAGTTCGTACTCCGCAATCATGCGTGCACGCCGCGCTTCCGGCAGTTCCGGCAGCTTCTCCTTCGCCTCCGCCAAAAACTCCGGTGTCACAATCAACGGCGGCAAATCCGGCTCCGGGAAGTAGCGATAATCGTGTGCCTGCTCCTTCGACCGCATCGCATAGGTTCGGCCTTCCGCCGCATTCCACAGCCGCGTCTCCTGCGCCACGCGCCCGCCCGCTTCGATCAATTCAATCTGCCGCTCGATCTCGTATTCCAGCGCCGCGCGGATAAAACGGAAGCTGTTCACGTTTTTTACTTCCGCCTTGGTGCCAAATTTCTCCTGGCCCTTCGGACGCACGCTCACGTTGGCATCACAACGCAGCGAGCCTTCCTCCATGTTGCAGTCCGAAACCGCCGTGTAGAGCAGAATCTCCTTCAACCGCGTGAGATATTCAAACGCTTCGTCCGGCGTCCGGATATCGGGCTCCGACACAATCTCGATCAGCGGCGTTCCACAGCGATTCAGATCCAGATAGGTATGTGTCGCCGAATCGGCAAACCCTTCGTGCAGGCTCTTACCCGCGTCTTCTTCCATGTGCAGTCGCGTGATCCCGATCCGCTTCGTGCTTCCATCCGCCGTAGGCACATCGATCCATCCATGCTCGGCCAGAGGCTTGTCGTATTGCGAAATCTGGTAGCCCTTGGGAAGGTCCGGATAGAAGTAATTCTTCCGCGCAAAAATCGAACGATCATTCACCGTGCAGTTCAGCGCCAGCGAGGCAAGCACGGCAAACTCGACCGCTTTCGCATTCAATACCGGCAGGGCTCCCGGCAGTCCCAGGCACACCGGGCAAATGTTGGTGTTGGGCTCCGAGCCGAATCGATTCGCGCAGCCGCAAAAGGCCTTCGAAGCCGTGAGCAGTTGCACGTGAACCTCGAGCCCGATGACCGGTTCGTATTTGGCCATTCCCTCAGGCGAAAGCGCGGTAGCAAGCATAAGTAATTACGATTTTATCGCGAAGCGAAAGCCGGCCTATCCTCCGCGCTGGCCCCCCGCACGAGACAATTTCGAATTTCTTCGAATCCCTACTCCGCCGGATCCTCCGCTGTGAACGACGAGCAGCAGGGTTTCTCCGTCGCGTGGAAATTCATCAACTCCAGCCGGATTCCATCCGGGTCATAGAGGTTGAACTGCCCCTTGCCGTCCTTGCCGATCTTCGGTGCGTCGTCGTGCCGGCCGCCCAGCCGGTTGCCCGCTTCCAGCACCTTGTACGCATCGAAAACCGATACCTCGCCGATCGAGAGATGATCCAAAACCCCGAGGTTCCGCTGCGTGATATTCGCGGGAATTCCCGTGCCCGAAGGTCCGCTCGTCAGCATGTATTCCAGCCAATCGTGTCCATCGGGAACCTGCTGGCTCACCCAGTCGACCCTCGTGTCGTTCATCCCTCCGAACCAGTAAGGCCGGAAGCCCAGCAGCGCGCGATAAAACGTGTCTTCCTTGGCCCTGTCATGCACCAGGAATCCGACATGGATCACGTGATGTCCAATCGCGTGCGGTGCATCGGGCGCCGCGGCATTGTCGGCCGGTTGCACAAACTGCACCTTGTTTCCTTCTGGATCGCGGACCTCAAACCAGCGGCTTCCATCGGATCCATGTGACACTTTGGCCGGCGTTGTCCAACCTTTCGCTGCAAGGTATTTGCGCATGCCCTCCGCGCTGTCCGTGTTGAATGCCGCATGGTCCAGCCGGTTGATCCCCGCGCCCGCCGGCAGCGGCAGCACTTCGATAAACTGCGTCGCGCTCACCGCGTAGCGCACGCCCTGCGCATTCTCCGGGTCCGGCTCCTTGGCCGCGCCAATGATGTCTTTGTAGTAGTGCTCGGTCGCCGCCGCGTCACTCGTGTAGACCGCCAGATGCGAAATTCCTGTGATCTTCGGACGCTCCGGCACGCTCTGCGCTGCGGCCCCAAGGGTTGCGAAGACAGCGACGCAAAGCACGGCAAAAGCAGCGACAAAACTTCTTGAATGCATGATGCACCTCGAAAACATGAGCCGCACCAAGATAAAACGATTTGCTGCCGAACGCAAACCTGGGCGGGCTCCTCGTTCTTTACCCCTCAAGATCCGATTCGCCCCTTTACAATGCGCACATGCGTCTTCAATCCTGCGCCAGGTTTCTGGCGGTCCCTTGCTTCGTTGCCTGTCTCACTCTGCCTCTGCGCGCGCAAACCAGCTTGCCCACCGCCTCGGCCGCCAATCGAGCCGAAGCCCGCGAGATTTTCAAGCAGCTCATCGAGATCAACACCACGGACACCCCCAGCGGCAACGTCACCACCGCGGCCGTCGCTATGCAGAAACGATTCCTCGACGCCGGATTCACCCCTGAAGACGTCCGACTGCTTGGTCTTGACGCCCGTAAACAGAATCTCGTCGTGCGCATGCGCGCTACAGGCCAGCCCACCGAGAAGCCCGTCCTGTTCCTCTGCCACATCGACGTGGTCGAGGCTTTGCGCGCCGATTGGCACACTGATCCCTTCGAGTTCATCGAGCAGGATGGCTACTACTACGGCCGTGGCACCCAGGACATGAAAGAATCCGACGCCGCGCTCGTCGCCACTTTCCTGCGCCTCCATCGCGAAGGCTACAAGCCGCACCGCGACCTCATCCTCGCCCTCACCGCCGATGAGGAAGGCGGCAAATTCAACGGCGCTGCATGGCTCGTGCAGCAGCATCGCGACCTCGTCGACGCGGCCTTCGTCATCAATCCTGACTCAGGCGGCGTGGAACTCGACCACGGGCGCCCAGTTGTCGCCGACGTTGAAGCCACAGAGAAGGTCTACTCCGACTTCCAGGTCACCGCGCTCAATCGCGGTGGCCACAGCTCGTTGCCGCGTCCCGACAATGCCATCTACGAGCTCACCGCGGCGCTCAATAAACTTTCCACCTACTCGTTCCCCTTCGAGTTGAACGAAGTCACTCGCACCTATTTCAAGAATCTTGCCGAGCGCGAAACTGGCCAGACCGCATCCGACATGCGCGCCATTCTCGCCACGCCGCCCGATTCCGCCGCCATCGCGCGTCTCAGCGCGGAACCAAGCTTCAACTCCAACTTTCGTACCACCTGCGTCGCCACGCGCCTCTTCGCCGGCCATGCCAACAACGCATTGCCCCAGACGGCCCAGGCCAACGTGAATTGCCGCATCTTTCCCGGTCACTCGCCAGAAGAGATTCGCCAGCAGCTCATCGCCGTCTTTGCTGACCCCGCGCTCAGTGTGAAATACGTCTCCGACGCCGGCATCGTGGCCGACACGGCGCCCGAGCGCAAAGCCATCGCCCCGCCCGCGCCCATCCAAGAAGTCTTCGACCCGCTCACGCACATTACTCAGCAGATTTGGCCCGGCACGCCGGTCACGCCCGTTATGGAAAATGGCGCCAGCGATTCCATTTACTTCGCCTGGGCCGGCATTCCGTCCTACGGCTACTCGGCCATCGCGCTCGAACGCGACGACGACCGCGCCCACGGCCAGGATGAACGCGTCCCCGTCGAGTCCTATTGGAAGTCGCTCGACTTCTTCTACGCATTCACCAAAGAACTCGGCAAGTGAAGCACCGCGCCGGTCTCACGGACCTGCGTCCGTCGCCGGCGCTATCATGGAAGCCCGTGAGCGCGTTCTACGCTCCGGATGCGCGGAGGTTCGCGGTGCCCGGAAAGCTCGAACTCTTGCTGGGGCCTATGCGCAGCAACAAGACTGCGGAACTGCTGCGTCGCGCCGACATGCGCCGCCAGTATGCCCACCAATATGTTCTCGCGCTGAAACCAAGCGACGACACCAAGGGCGGCCCCGGCATTCTCGAGAGCCGTAATCCCAACGGGCACGCCAAAATGGAAGCTCTCGAATTTCAGTCGCACAATCCCTGGGAAGTGCTCCCCGCGCTCGAGGACCTCGAAGCACGCATCGGCAAGCGCGTCGAATGCATCGCCATCGACGAAGGCCAGTTCGTCAGCGATCTCTTTCTCTTCACCAAACATCTGCTCGATGCCAATCACGATGTGCTCGTCGCCGGCCTCGATCTCGATTTCCGCGCCATCCCGTTTGGGGAGACGCTGACCCTTCATTGGCTCGTCAACGCCTACGGCGGCAGCGTTACCGAGTGCATGGCCTATTGCAGTTGCGGAGCGCGCGCTCTCTATTCGCAGCGCCTCATCGCCGGCAAGCCCGCGCCGTACGACAGCCCGATTAAAATGCCCGGCGATTCCTACGAGCCGCGCTGCGCCGAGCACTTCGTATTGCCCGGCCGTCCACACTAGCCATTCGGAGAAACCTCCATGAACAAGCGTGTTGCAGTCGTCACCGGCGGTGCGCAAGGCATCGGCCGCCGCACCGCGGAGCTCTTCGCCGAACGCGGCTACGCCGTCGCCATCATCGATCTCCATGAACCCGCCGCCACAATCAATGCCATCGAAGCCAAGGCCGGCGAAGCGATGGGCTTGGCCGGCGACATCACCCGCGAATCTTCGGTCGACGAATTCGCCCTCCGCGTCTTTGAGCGCTACGGCCGCGCCGACGTCCTCGTCAACAACGCCGGCATCAGCCACATCGCCCCGGCCGAGGAGACCAGCTTCGCCGACTATCGCCGCGTCATCGATGTGAATCTTGTTGCTCCGTTTCTCCTCTGCCAGATCTTCGGCAAACGAATGCTCGCCGCCGGCAGCGGCGCCATCGTCAACGTCGCCTCCGTCGCCGGTCTCCTCGCCGTCTCCGACCGCGCCGCCTACAACACCTCCAAGCACGGCCTCATCGGCCTCACGCGCACCCTTGCCGCCGAGTGGGGTGGTCGCGGCGTGCGCGTCAATGCCGTCTGTCCCGGCTGGGTCAAAACGGAAATGGACGTGGCCGACCAGGCCGGCGGCAGCTACTCCGATGCAGACATCACCGGCCGCGTCCCCATGGGCCGCTTCGCGTCGCCCGACGACATCGCCCGCGCCATCTTCTTCCTCGCCGACCCCAGCGAAAGCAGCTTCGTCAATGGCCACTGCCTCTCCGTAGACGGCGGCTGGGCCAGCGACGGCAGCTGGGAATCCGTTCGCCTCCGCAAGCGGTAAACTGGAAACTGCATGATCCTCCCGTTCGTCCGCGAAATTTTCGCGGAGCTGGAGCACTCCTCCGCATTCGAGCGCGTACAGAGGCACCTCAGCCTTGGTACGGGACGCAGGCGTGTGTCCGGATTGACCGCAACCGCCCGTTCCCTTTACCTCCCGTTGCTGGCCCGCGCCGCGCGGCAGCCCGTCATCGTCGTCGTTGCCGACAACAAGGCCGCCGAGGCCCTGGAGCCCACGCTCCGCGCCGGTTGCGAGCTCACCGGCGCCATCGATCCCGAGCGCGTCGTCCGTTTTCCCGCCCACGACGTCCTTCCATTTGAAAATCTTTCGCCGCACCCCGACGTCCAGGAGCAGCGCGCGGCCGCTCTTTGGAAACTCGCCACCGGCGCCGTCTCCGTCCTCATCGCGCCCGCCGAAGCCGCCGCGCTCAAGCTCTTCGATCGCGATTATTACGCCAGCCTCGCCCTCTCCCTCCGCCGCGGCGAAGAAGTCGACATCGAAGTCCTCACCGCCCACCTCGCCAGCGTCGGCTACACCCAGATGGACCTCGTCGAGATGCCCGGCCAGTTCACGCGCCGCGGGGGCATCCTCGACATCTATTCGCCAGAATCCGATCGGCCCATACGCATCGAGTTCTTCGGCGACGAAATCGAAACCATCCGCAAGTTCGATCCGGAAACCCAGCGCTCCCAGTCGGGCCTCGACGAAACCCAGATCTCGCCGCTCACCGAAACTCCGGTTACAGAGCGCCTGCTGGCTGCCGTCAACGCCCGGCTCAGCCGCCAGCGCGTCGAAACAGAAGATGAAGAGTTGGCAGCCGAAGCCGCCGCGGCCGGTGGCGTCAGCGTCTTTCCCGGCTGGGAATTCTTCAGTTGTGTCGCCGGCGCCGACAGTCATCTGCTCAAGCTGCTCCCCAAGTGTGCACTCTTCGTCGACGAGCCCGCCATGGTGCGCAATCAAATCGATCGCTGGTGGAACAAGGTCGAGCAGCGCCACGAGCGCAGCGGCATCGGCTCGCTCATCCGGCCCGAAGACATTTACCTGCGCCCTGAGATTTTGCAGGCCATGCTCTCCTCCCATCCCGGCCTCGACCTCGATCAACTCGGCGCCGTCGACATCCTCGACGAAGACAACACGCTGGGTGAGATCGCGCTCAACTCGCGCCCTACGTTGCGCTTTCACGGCTCCATTCCTGCCCTCACCGACCAGCTGCGCAATCTCATGGCCTCCACACAGCGCATCGTTCTTGCCGTGCCCACGCAGGGCGACGTGGAGCGCATGGCCACCGTGATGCGCGAGTACCAGATCCCTTACCGCCTCGGCAGCCGCTCCTCGCACCCCACCAGCGAAACCATGTTCGACGAGGCCAGCTATCTGGCCGGCGACCTGCGCGTCCCCGTCATCGTGCGCACTCAAATCACCTCCGGCGTCAGCTTTCCCGAAGCCAACCTGGTCGTCTTTGGCGCCAACGATCTCTCTGACGATGCCGACATCCACGCGCGCCCCGAACCCAAGCGCTCCAAGACGGCAGCCTTCGTTTCCGACTTCCGCGACCTCACCATCGGCGATTACGTCGTCCACGTCGAACATGGCATCGCGCAATATCAGGGCCTGAAAGAAATCGTGCAGGACGGACTCGCTGTCGAGTTCATGATTCTCGAGTTTGCCGAGCAGGCCAAGCTGTACGTCCCGCTCACGCGCCTCGACCTGATTCAGAAATATCGTTCGACCGACTCCGGTCCCGCGCCCGTGCTCAACCGGCTGGGCTCGCAGCAATGGGTCAAGACCAAGGCCCGCGTGCGCAAGGCCATGCAGGATATGGCCGCCGAGTTGCTCAAGCTCTACGCCCAACGCCACACCGCCCCCGGCACCGCTTTCTCGCCCGACAACGAATTCCAGCGCGAGTTCGAAGATTCCTTCGACTACAACGAAACCGACGACCAGTTGACCGCCATCAGCGCCATCAAGCAGGACATGGAAGCCACTACGCCCATGGACCGCCTGCTCTGCGGCGACGTGGGCTACGGCAAGACTGAAGTCGCCATGCGCGCGGCCTTCAAAGCCGTGCAGGATGGCAAGCAGGTCGCCGTTCTCACCCCCACCACGGTTCTCTGCTTCCAGCACTTCGAAACCTTCAAGCGCCGCTTTTCCCAGTTTCCCATCAACATCGAAATGATCTCCCGCTTCCGCTCGCCCAAAGAGCAGAAGGCCATCCTCGAACTGGTCGAAGCCGGCAAGGTCGACATCCTTATTGGCACCCACCGTGTCTTGTCCAAAGACATCAAGTTCCAGGACCTCGGCCTCCTCATCGTCGACGAGGAGCAGCGCTTCGGTGTGCGCCACAAGGAGCGCCTGAAACAAATGCGCAAAGAGATCGATGTGCTCGCCATGAGCGCCACTCCGATTCCGCGCACCCTCCACATGTCCCTGGTCGGACTGCGCGACATGAGCATCATCGAGACTGCTCCCAAAGACCGCATGGCCATTCAAACCGTCGTCGCCAAGTTCGATGAAAAGCTGGTGCGCTCGGCCGTTGAGCTCGAGCTCGAGCGCGGCGGCCAGGTCTACTTCGTTCACAACCGCGTCGAATCCATCTTCGAGATTGCCGCGCGCATTCAGGAGCTGGTTCCCGCCGCGCGCGTCGCCGTGGGCCACGGCCAGATGACCGAAAGCGAGCTTGAGCGCGTCATGCTTGCCTTCATGCGCCATGAGTATGACGTGCTGGTCGCGACCACCATCATTGAAAATGGCCTCGATATCCCGCTCGCCAACACCATCCTTATCAACCGCGCCGACCGCCACGGCCTCAGCGAGCTCTACCAGCTCCGCGGACGCGTCGGCCGTTCCAATCGCCGCGCCTACGCCTATCTGCTCATTCCCTCTGACAAAGAATTGAGTCAAGTTGCCCGCCGCCGCCTTGCCGCTCTCAAGGAGTTCAGCGACCTCGGCGCGGGGTTCAAGATTGCCGCGCTCGATCTCGAATTGCGCGGCGCCGGCAACATGCTCGGCGGCGAACAAAGCGGCCACATCGAAGCCGTGGGTTTCGAACTCTACACCTCCATGCTCGAGGCTGCTGTCAAGGAGATGAAGGGTGAGGGCGCCGAGGAACGTCCCGCAACCCAGCTCAATCTCGGCATTGCCCTTCGCATCGACGAAAGCTACGTCACCGAAGAAAATCAGCGCCTCCGCCTCTACAAGAAGATCGCCGGCACCACCAATGAAAAAGAGATTGCCGACCTCCGTGCCGAAATGGAAGACCGCTATGGCTCGCTGCCCGACTCCACGGTCTATCTGCTCGAAGCAGCCGCGTTGCGCCTCGAGTGCGAACGCATGGGCATCGCCCAAATCGATCGCCGCCGCTCCGAACTGCAGATTCGCTTTACTGAAACCGCCAAGGTCGATCCGCAGCAGCTCCTCGCCCTCGTGGCGCGCAACGCCAAGCGTGGCGCGCAGTTCACACCCCAGGGAGTCCTCAAGTATCCTTTGTCCACCGCCCGGCCCGACGAGGTTCTGCTCGAAATCCGCGAATTGCTCTCCAGCCTCGCGCCAACGGCTGTTAACGTATGAAAAGTCCGTCTCCATCCCCGAGAGGTACTGTGAAGAAATTCGCTCTCTTGTTTGCCATCGGAGCCTGCATGTCCGCCCCACTTACGGGTCAAGCCGAAAAGAAAAAACTGACCGAGATTTACTGGGACAAGGAATTCGTCCATGTCTCGGATGAGTATTTCGATCAGGTCTACTTTCCCTATCAGCCCACGCAGGGCACGTCCATCGGCTATCACCAGTACGACGCCAAGCTCGAAGACATGAGCCAGCCGACCATTACCGCACAGATCGCGGCGCTCCAGAAGTATGAAAAACGCTTTGCCGAGATGCGCGCCAAAGCGTCGTTTGACCTCACTACGCGCGGCGACTGCGACATCGTGCTCGGCAACATCCGCTCTACACTCCTCACGATGCAAACCATTCGACCGTGGGAAAAAGATCCGGATTTCTATACGACCCTCGCGACCAATGGCGCATTCACCATCATGGAGCGCAAATTCGCTTCACCCGATCAACGTCTTCGCTCTCTCGTCGCGCGTGAGCGCCAGATTCCCGCGCTCCTCGACGAAGCCCGCGTGAACCTCAAGAATCCTCCCCGCATTTATACCGAAATTGCCATTGAGCAGCTCCCGGGCAACGTAAGCTTCTTCGAACACGACGTGCCCGCGGCATTCACCGATGCCCAAGATCCCGCGCTCAAAGAAGAATTTGCGCACGCCAACTCCCAGGTAGTCGCCGCGCTCAACAGCTTCCTCGGATGGCTCAAGACAGACCTGCTCGCCAATTCCAACGGCGACTTTCGTATCGGCGCCGACACCTTCTCCAAGAAGCTCCAATACGACGAAATGGTCGATCTGCCGCTCGACAAGCTCCTCCAAATCGGCTGGGCCGACTTGCACAAAAATCAGGCGCACTTCAATCAAATCGCGAAAGAGCTGGAGCCCGACAAAGATCCGCGCGCCGTGGTCGACGAGCTCGGCCAGATGCATCCAGCGCCCGACAAACTCATCGCAACGTTCAGCGCAACCTTTGATGGCCTGCTCGGCTTCATTCGCGCGCACCATATCGTGACCGTTCCTTCCGATATTCGTCCCATCGTCGAGGAGACGCCGCCCTTCATGCGCGCCACCACCTTCGCCTCCATGGACACGCCGGGACCCTATGAGAAGCACGCCACCGAGGCCTATTTCAACGTCACCCTTCCCGACCCCTCCATGACGCCCGCCGAGGTCGAGGGATTCATGCACTCCTTCAATATCGGCACGATCATATCTACCGCCGTTCACGAGGCATATCCGGGTCACTACGTGCAGTTCCTCTGGGTCCCGCAGGCGCCCAGCCGCGTGCGTAAACTCCTCGGTGCCACCACCAACGTCGAGGGCTGGGCCCATTACTGCGAACAGATGATGCTCGACGAGGGTTACGGTCAACCCGGATACGGGGCGAAAGACGAACGCGAATCCAAATTTCTGCGCCTCGGTCAGCTACAGGACGCACTTTTGCGCAACGCCCGCTTTATAGTCGGCATCGAAATGCATACGGGTAAGATGAGTTTTGATCAGGCTGTCGACTTCTTCCAGAAAGAAGGTTACCAATCGAAGGAAGCGGCGCTCGTCGAAACCAAGCGGGGCACGTCCGATCCCACCTATCTCTACTACACCCTCGGTAAGCTCGAAATCATGAAGCTTCGTGAAGATCTCAAGACAAAACAGGGCGCGGCGTTCTCGCTCGAGGAGTTCCACAATGACTTCCTCCGCCAGGGATTTCCGCCCATCAAGATTGTGCGCGAGGCGATGCTCGGCGACGATTCTCCGGCCCTCTGAAGGGCAGGGAACCGCCGCTATACCTCTCGTCTCGACTCACAAGCAAGAAACACCGTACCATGGCGCTGCAGGCGTTGGACGCGCACGGCGCTTTTACCTTTTCAGAGAATGGGAGACCACATGAGCCAGGAAGTTCGAAAAGCAGTCTTCCCTGCCGGAGGCCTCGGCACGCGCTTTCTGCCGGCCACCAAAGTCATTCCCAAAGAAATGCTGGCGCTGGTTGACAAGCCGATCATTCAATACGGCGTCGAAGAAGCCATTGCCTCGGGCATTGAACACATCATCATCGTCACCGGCCGCGGCAAGGGCGCCATGGAAGACCATTTCGACCACAGCTTCGAACTCGACGCCACCCTCGAACGCCGCGGCAAAAAAGAATTGCTCGCCGTATCGCGCAGCGTCGCAACGATGGCGCGCATCAGCTATGTCCGCCAGAAAGAGCCGCTCGGCCTCGGCCACGCCGTGCTGTGCGCCAAGGAACTGGTCGGCGACGAAGCTTTCGCCGTGATTCTTCCCGACGATGTTATCGATGCCGAGGTGCCCTGCCTCAAACAGATGATCGATGTCTTCGACGATCGCGGCGGTTCCGTGCTCGCTACCATGACCATCGACGGCCCGGGTATCAGTGCCTACGGTGTGCTGGCCGGTTCGCCCGATCCCGAGAACGAGCGCATCTACAACTGCACCGGCATGGTCGAAAAGCCCAAGCTCGAAGATGCACCATCCAAGCAGGCCATCATCGGCCGCTATGTGCTCACGCCCCGCATCTTCGAATTGCTCGAGGAAACCACGCCTGGCGCTGGAGGCGAAATTCAGCTCACCGACGGCATCAAGGGGCTTCTCAAAGAAGAGAAAGTCTTTGGCTACACCTTCGAAGGCAAGCGCTACGATGCCGGCGACAAGTTCGGCATGCTCCAGGCCACCGTCGAATTCGCGCTCAAGCGTCCCGAGTTCGGCGCCAAATTCCGCGACTACCTGAAGACACTACCCTTGTAGAAATCCCGCCGGCTGGCTCGTTCTCGACCATCGCTCAGCCGGCGACGCGGGATCCCTTACGTCTTCCATTTGATATTGCAACCAATCGAAGGCCGCTGTTCTCCAGCCGGTGCTTTTCCCCCCAGCACCGCATCCAGCGCAGCCCGCAGGTTCTCCCCCGTCACAGCAGTCCCGTTGCCAGGCCGGCTGCGGTCAAATTCGCCCCGATACGCCAGCTTCAGATCTTTGTCGAACAGGAAGAAGTCCGGCGTGCACGCCGCATGGTAGGCCTTCGCCACCGCCTGCGTCTCGTCATACAGATAAGGGAAGCGGAATCCCATCGTCTGTGCCTGCCGCTTCAGCCCCGCCGGGCTATCGTCCGGAAAATTCACCGCATCGTTGCTGCTGATCGCGACAATGCTCACCGGCTCGCCGTCATAATCCATGCCCAGGGCGGCTAGGCCCTTCTCAATGTGCTTCACATAAGGACAGTGGGTGCAAATGAACATCACCAGCAAGCCTTTCTGCCCGCGAAAATCATCCCGGCGCACTGTCTTTCCCGTAACCACATCGGGCAGCGCAAAGTCCGGCGCCGCCACGCCTAACTCCAACTCCATCGTCGATTCAGTCAATGCCATGAGTCTCTCCTCTGCGGAGTTAGCGCGCTACGCAAACAGCGCGGCGTGCGATCTCTGCTAGCTCTGCTAACTCAGTCTTTTTGGGACGCGATCACTCAGCGATTCGAGCCTAACTCCGCCAACCTAAAACAGCCCTGGCTGACGGCCGGGCACCGAGAGGCCAAAATGCTCATACGCCAACCGCGTCGCCACGCGCCCGCGCGGCGTTCGATCCAGAAATCCGATCTGGATCAGAAACGGTTCATAGACCTCTTCCAGCGCATCCTGTTCCTCGGCCAGCGTCGCGGCAAGCGTGCCCAGGCCCACCGGTCCTCCATCATATTTTTGGATGATCGTCAGCAATAAACGACGGTCAATTTCATCGAATCCGTGCGCGTCGACTTCGAGCATCGTCAACGCAGCATTCGCCGTTGGTCTGTCAATGGCTCCCGTCCCGCGTACCTGGGCATAATCCCGCACCCGCCGCAGCAACCGATTCGCGATGCGTGGCGTCCCTCGCGAGCGCAGCGCAATCTCCGCCGCGCCGTCCGCGTCGATCGGCACCTGCATCACCTCGGCGGAGCGCTCCACAATCACCCGCAACTCATCCTCGGTATAAAACTCGAGCCGCAACAAAATTCCAAACCGCGAGCGCAGCGGCGAACTCAGTAGTCCCGGCCGTGTCGTCGCACCCACAAAGGTGAAGGGGCGAATCTCCATTACATGCGTGCGCGCCGCCGGTCCCTGCCCAATAATGATGTCGAGTTTGTAGTCTTCGAGCGCCGTGTAAAGCTTCTCTTCCAACACCGGCTGCATCCGATGGATTTCATCGAGAAATAACACTTGCCGCTCGCGCAGATTCGTGAGAATCGCCGTCAGATCACCCTGGATCTGCAGCGCCGGTCCCGATGTCTGCTGGAATCCCACATCCAGCTCATTGGCGATGATCGTTGCCAGCGTTGTCTTCCCCAGACCCGGCGGCCCAAACAGCAACACATGATCCAATGCTTCGCCGCGCGACTTCGCCGCTTCCAGCGCAATCCCCAGCTGCTCCTTGGCCTTCGTCTGGCCAATAAACTCGCGAAGCCAGCGCGGACGCAGCTTCAGTTCGAAGTTTTGCTCTTCCTCGGCGCGCGAAGCGCTCACCAACCGGTCCGGTGCATCCTCTTGACTGAGCGTCATGCTGTGGGAAGTGTAGCCGCTGCCGGTCGCATGGGCAAAACGGCATGACTTAGTCGCAGAAACACGCCCATCTTTACTCGCTCCCGTCAAGGCCCGCGAACATAGCCAAAGTACCTTCAGAATTTGTGCAAGTCCTTGGCTAGCTCCTCGTTACGCGCGTAACTTCCAAGCCCAAATGACCCAAGTTTGTTATTGATTCGGTGGATTGACATGTCTTATGATTGCGCCACCTCACAAGAGGAAAAAGCTGGAATTAGTTAGGTCCGGATAACTGCGATAAAAAGCGCAGAGAGCGGGCAACCTTAGCTTACGCAGGAGTTTGCGTATCTTCGTCGAGCGCAGATTCGCAGGTTTTTTAAGTTCGTTCACACCACACCGGAAGAATGAGAATTAGGCCGGTGCATGCGTGTTGAGTAAAAGTCGTACGCGGCGAGCCT
Organism: uncultured Acidobacteriaceae bacterium; assembly: GCA_963798035.1. Classification (GTDB taxonomy): domain Bacteria; phylum Acidobacteriota; class Terriglobia; order Terriglobales; family Acidobacteriaceae; genus Telmatobacter. Next base: position 749,952 of record CAWCRW010000006.1, read on the forward strand.
AAGTCACCAGGCTTGCCGGGCGGATTCGCCAGGAGACCACCATGTTTCATCGTTCGTCCTTGGGTGCCTTGTTGCTGAGTGCAGCCGTGTTGCCCATCGTCAGTTGCAGCACCTCACCTTCGCTGACTTCCATTACGATCAGTCCCAGTTCGTATACAACGACCTTAGTTCTCAACGCAGCGGGCGCCTCTGCGCCAACCAATCAGCAAGGACAGACGTTGTATACCGCGACGGGCAATTACACCCATCCAGGTCATCCGGCTGAAACAAGAGACCTGACCAATGAAGTCAACTGGCTGTCCTATACGCCCGAGTTGGTCACTGTTTCCACCACCGGTGTAGCAACTGTAACTGGCGGTGCAATCGGGACTACACAAGTTACAGCGAGCATGCCTGGATTCAACGGCGACATCATCAGCACCCCCTCGACTTTCACCGTGACATTGCCCTCGGCCACCAAGACTTCTGACGTCACCTCGCTCACCGTCACCCCGGCAAACCCAATCATCCTCGAAGGCCAGTCTGCCGGCTTCTCCGCCATCGGCACCACGGGCAATGGCGGCTCTGAAAATCTGACCACCCAATCCGTTTGGACATCGAGCAATCCGAGCGTCTGCGCAATCAACGCCGCTACCGGCGTGTGCGCTTCAACCGCTTTGGGAACCGCCGCCATCACCGCCACCTACACCAATCCCGACGGCATCCAGGTCACCGGCTACACCGTTCTGTCCGTCCAGGTTCTCGGACAGCAATAGTCCTCGCGCAAGGCACCCAAAAAGCCGCTCTCCGGAGCGGCTTTTTTTCTGTCTCGTGAACCCTTCAAATCCATTTCTCTCGCCTCCCACGACGACCTGCCGCCGCATCCCTCTCCGCGTCACCATTTAGACTGAATCAGGCCCCATTCGAGATGACCCGCCCTTTTGGCCTGATCCGCCGCTTCCGTTTCAATTTGCCGCAGCGCATCGCCGCCGGATTGCTCCTGCTCTTTCTGGCGCAGGGTCTCTGGGTTACGAGCCGCCAAACCCTCTCGGATCGCGATTACCAATACGCCCGCTGCGGACGCGAGACATGGGAAAAGCCTTCGCCGCTCGCCGGCTACTACACATCGTGCGGCAATATTCATGACGGCATCCTTGCCTATCGCATGGCCGGGTTGCCGCTCACCCTCAATCTGCTCGCCGAACGTGTCCTCGACAGCTTTCGCAAGCCTGAAGACCGCGTCGTGCAATCGGAGGGAGAAGTCAGCGCCTGGGAACTGCGCCATCAGCTCACCCACATCCTTCTCCTCCTGCGCTTGCCGTTTCTGCTCGCCGGCTGTGTCCTCGGAGCAGGCCTCTGGTGGGTCACGCGCCGTCTCTACGGCAACTTCGGCGGCTACACCGCGCTCGCGCTCTACTGCTTTTCTCCCCCCATCCTCAAAGCCTGCGTCACGCCCACTCCTGAGATCCTGGCGGCGCTCGGCACCTACGGTGCTGTCTATACCTGCATCGGTGTAGCCCATGCCATGCAGGGGCCGCGTCGCAAATGGAGGCCGCGCATCGTGCTGCTCACGGCGGTCTTCGGAGTCGCGGCTGCATCGCACATTGCCGCACTCCCGATCGCAGCGCTGCTGGGACTCGTTCTCATGCTCTGGGTTGCCGAAGGCCGGCGGAGCCAGGTCTTTCCAATCGTCTTGACCGCGTCGGCGGGTGCGCTGCTCTTCGTCTTTGCCTGCTACGGCTTTTCACCCGATGCCTTTAGCTACCTTTTTCGCTCTGCCGCAGGCTTTCTTGGGCTTTCGCTCGATCCGGCTCGGCGCTTCTTTTCCACCCTCAGCAACGCGGGCATCACCATCGCCGCGGCCTCTGCACTCCTTCTCTATTGCGGCGTGCGCCGTTCGCGCTATTTCGGCAACACCGCCCCGCTGCTCTGTGCGCTGCCGCTGCTTTGTCTAAGCATGACCGGCGCACCAGGCTCTCCATGGCTGTGGGCCCTTCCGTTTCTGCTCACATTTGTGGGCGGCGTCTTTGCCGATGCCTTCGAAAGTCCCCGCGGACGCCTCGCGCTCGCCGCCGCCGGTGCCGTGGTCGCCCTGCAAGCCATCTTCTGCGTCCTCAGCCTGCCCGGTTTGCTGTGAGGTCTAGCCGCGGCGTCTGTCGCATATCGAGTCCACCGGAAGATCCGACCTGGCTCTGAAAAATGGTCCAGGATCGCATCCAGTTTTCGACCATTTCGCCCTCAAAATTTCCTTCTTTTGCCGAGCTCTTCCGATCCCATTTTCGAGTTCTGCGAGCCGGCTATTAAATATCTGCAGAATAAAGACTTAATATCCACCGAGAGGCTTGTCTCCAACCCCTCTCTGGCGCTACAATAAAGCTTCACCCTGCGGCGTTCGACCGCTTCACGTTCAATCCCACCTCTGGCGCTTCGTAAAGGCGCTACAGCGGTCCCCAAACAGGTGCAGAAGACCCCTTATGGCAGACGATCAGAATCCGCAACTCCCTCTCGATGGCGGTACGCCGCCCAACAATCCCAGCCACATTCCCATCAACATCGAGGAGGAGATGCGCCGGTCGTATCTCGACTACTCGATGTCGGTCATCATCGGCCGCGCCCTCCCCGATGCCCGCGATGGACTTAAGCCGGTTCATCGCCGCGTGCTCTACACCATGAGCGAGATGGGCCTCGAGTACAACAAGAAGTACACCAAGTGCGCCAAGGTCGTCGGCCAGTGCATGGGCGTCTACCATCCCCACGGCGACTCCGCCATCTACGACACCCTCGTCCGCATGGCGCAGCCGTTCTCTCTGCGCTACCCCCTGATCGATGGCCAGGGCAACTTCGGCTCCGTCGACGGCGACCCGCCCGCCGCCATGCGCTATACCGAGTGCCGCATGGATCGCATCGCCGGCGAATTGCTCGCCGACATTGAGATGGAGACCGTCGACTTCACGCCCAACTACGACGAGTCCACCCAGGAACCGGCCGTCCTCCCCACCCGCATTCCCAATCTCATCGTCAACGGTTCCAACGGAATTGCGGTCGGCATGGCAACCAACATTCCTCCCCACAACCTCACCGAAGTCATCAATGCCACCATCGATCTCGTCAAGCATCCCACCGCGGGTCTCGTTGAAGTGCTCAAGCACGTGCTCGGCCCCGATTTCCCCACCGGCGGATTCCTCTACGGCAAGGCAGGCATCGTCAACGCCTACAAGACCGGCCGCGGCCGCTTCATGATGCGCGCCAAAGTGGCTACAGAAAGCATGACCAAGGAAAAGCAGGCGATCATCGTCACCGAGATCCCCTACCAGGTCAACAAGTCCAAACTCATCGAGCGCATCGCCGAATTGGTGACCGACAAGGTCATCGACGAAATCAGCGACGTGCGCGATGAAAGCGATCGCGACGGCATGCGCATCGTTATCGAGCTCAAACGCGGCGCGCAGCCTGAGATCGTGCTCAATCAGCTCTACAAGCACACCCAGATGCAGGAAAGCTTCTCCATGATCTTCCTGGCCGTTCTCAACGGCCAGCCCAAGGAGCTTCCGCTCGACAAGGCCATCCACGCCTTCATCGATCACCGCGTCGACGTGGTGCAGCGCCGCACCGTCTACCTGCTGCGCAAGGCCCGCGAGCGCGAACACATCCTCGAAGGCTACAAGATTGCCCTCGACAATCTCGACACCGTCATCCGCATCATCCGTGCTTCCGCTTCACGTGTCGAAGCTCGCGAGAATCTGTATGCCTGGGGCAAGGGAACCGAGATCGTCATCAACCTCGACCGCCAGCGTCTGGCCACGGAAGAACGCGGCCTGACCCTCAAGCAGGTCGATGCGATTCTCGAATTGCAGCTCTACCGCCTCACCCAGCTCTCGGTCGACGAAATCCTCAAAGAGCTCGCAGAAATCCGCGCCAAGATCGCCGAGTACGAAGAGATTCTTGGCAGCGACAAAAAGCTCCGCTCCGTCATCATCAAGGAGCTTGAAGAAGTCCGCGATCGCTACGGCGATGACCGCCGCACCCAGATCGTCGACGAGTCCGCCGAGCTGCAACTCGAAGACCTCATCGCTGACGAGCAGGTCGCTGTCACCGTCAGCCATCAGGGCTACCTCAAGCGCACTCCCATCTCCATCTATCGTCAGCAGCGCCGCGGCGGCGCCGGCCGCATGGGCATGAAGACCCGCGAAGAAGATTTTGTTTCGCAGCTCATCATCGACTCCACCCACGCCTTCCTGCTCTGCTTCACCAACGCCGGCCGCGTCTATTGGCTCAAGGTCTACGAAATCCCCGACGTGGGTGCTGCAGGCAAGGGCAAGAGCATTCAAAGCCTGCTCAACTTGCAGCCCGGAGAAAATGTCCGCGCGATCCTCGCCATTCGCGATCTCGAAGAAGAAGGAAAGTTCATCTTCTTCGCCACGCGCCAGGGCACGGTCAAGAAAACGCCGCTCAAGGACTTCTCTAACGTCATGGCCCGCGGCATCATCGCCATCGGCATCGACAAAGAAGATGAACTGGTGGCTGCGCGCATCACCGACGGCAACGAGATCGTCTTCCTAGCCACACACCTGGGCATGGCCATCCGTTTCGACGAGGCGGACGTGCGTTCCATGGGTCGCCCTGCGTTCGGCGTGCGCGGCATCGATCTCGTGAAGAACGATTACGTGGTCGGAATTGCCATCACGCCCAAGGAGCACGAAGAGGGAGCCTACCGCATCCTCGCCGTCACCGAGAACGGCTTTGGCAAACGCACCAATGTCGAGGAGTATCGTCTGCAGACGCGCGGCGGCAAAGGCGTAAAAAACATGGCCGTCACCGATCGCATCGGCAAGGTCAGCACCATTCAGCTGGTCGACGATGCTTCCGAACTGGTCGTTATCAGCCAATACGGCAAAATCATCCGCATCGACACCAAGACCATCCGCGCCGCCGGCCGCGCCACCCAGGGCGTCCGCCTGCTCAACCTCGAAGACGACGACAAGGTAGCCGCCGCCGTCATCATCCCACCCGATGAAATCGCCAAGGACGACGAACCGACGCTTCTCCAATAGGCGTGTCCATCAATCCGACGGTCCCGGGTCTCTTACGTGAGACCTTGGACCGAAACCTCGCCAAGTGAAAGTCCGGCCGAGTCCCTCAATCTGCTGGATTTCCCTCGCGCAAGACCACGGATTCAGAAGGGCGGCTCCCCATGCGCACAACTCCAACTTGCCCAAAACACGATTCGGCGTTCAACTCCCCCATTCGTTACCCCCATTCCCGCATCTAAATCCCCGGGTAAATCCATTTGGGGTAAACTAACTCTGCAAGGGATCGGGCGAGCGCGTACCCCTTTCAATACTCGAATACGTTTCTTATGCGTCCTATAATCATGGTGCTCTCGATTTTCCGCGTATCCTTTCAGGTGCGGACTGCTTCCATCGCGTTTTTGTGCGCCCTGCTTCTAGCGGCGTTCGGCGCCCATGCGACGGCCCAGTCGTCGCGCGCCCACCGCACCAGCCAAACCGCGCACCATCGCGCCCAGGCCGCGCGCGTGCATACCGCCCGACACACCGCCGGCCATCCCTCCGCGCGCACCGCCCGCTATACGCCCGCGCACCGCAGAACGCTTCATGCGCGTGCCGCCGTCGTGCACACCAGCATGCCCATTCGCCGCTACCGGTGGATGCGTGCCCGCAGTGCCACATCGGCCGCGCACTTTGAGCGCGCCGCAGAATCCGAAACCGCCGACGCCGTGCCGCAAAAGCCGGGAGTGCCCACCCCCGCAACCTCCATCGCCGAATCCGAAGTGGCCGACTCCAACGAAGTCAATACGCCTACTGCCCAGGACGCCGCCGAACAGATCGCCGCCAACGAACTTCCTGCTTCCCATGCCGCTTTGGCTGCCGCCGACCCATTCCGCAGCACCCGCATCGTAGCCATGGCTCCCCTGCGCGGTTCGCTCGAGTCGTTGATTCGTCAGAACGAGAAGACCAACGCCGATAACCTCGAGCGCATTGAAGACGACGCCGATCTGCAGTCGCGCATCTCCAGTGGCCAGCTCGTCCGTGTTCCTGAATCGGCCGGCCTCGTCGTCAACCCGAACCTGCCGGTCGATCGCCGCTACTGCCGTCCCTGGACCGCCACCTTCCTCGCCGACCTCTCGCATGCGCATGAAGTGCAATTCCATCGCGGCTTTGAAGTCAGCTCCGCCGTCCGCACCGTCGAGTACCAGAAACACCTGATGCGCACCAACGGCAACGCCGCACCCGCCGAGGGCGATATCGCCAGTCCCCATCTCACCGGCGCCACGATCGACATCGCCAAGCACGGCCTCACACGCAGCGAGATCTACTGGATGCGCAACCGCCTAGACGCCTTGCAGAACGAAGGCAAAATCGATGTTGAAGAGGAATTCCGCCAGTCCTGCTTCCACATCACGGTCTACAAGAGCTACATCGGCGCCGGTCCGCTCCACAAGCCGGCCCATCCGGCGACGCAGCCCGTCGAAGACCCCGACACAACCGCTGCTCCCTCCGACACCCCCACTCCCGGCGTCTAAACGACGGTTCCTCCCAGGCCTCGACTCAACTCCAGACCGCCGCTCCGCCTCAAAAATCGTTTCATCCCAGCCCCCTTCAACGGTACAATCGCGGGCGAACGCAGTTTCTGCGCGCTGACTTCTTTCGGCTCTGAGACGAAAAACGGAACCGCAAGCAAAACAGGAACGTATCATCGCGCACAGTAGCTCGACTTCCTTTCAAACCGGCATTCTCTCAATGAGGCGGAAGCATGAATGATCTTGGGGTCCAACCGGTAGCCGCACAGGCGCCGAGTCTCTCGCAATTGCAGCGCGTCACCAACGTTTTCTCCGCGCCATCAAAAACCTTTGAAGACATCAAGCGCGGCAACAAAAGCTGGTGGATGCCCTTCATCATTTTGTCCATCGTCGGCTATATCCTCTTTGCCGCCGTCACCACAAAAATCGGCATGCAACAGGTCGTCGACAACCAGGTCCACATGAACCCCGCGCAGGAAGAAAAGATGGCGCAGGCCACGCCTGAGCAGCGCGAAATGTCGGCGAAAATCGCTCTCAACATCACCAAAGGGGTCTTCATCGCGAACCCGGTCCTGCTGCTGCTCATCGTCTCCGTCGGTTCGCTCGTCCTCTGGGGTACCATCAACTTCATCTTCGGCGGCAAAGCGAAATACGGAAGCATCTTCGCTGTGTGGATGTACACCAGCCTGCCCGGCATGATCAAAGTGCTCCTGGGAACCATCGTCATCTATGCCGGTACCGCGCCCGAGTCGTTCAACATCAAAAACTATGCACCCACCAACATCGGCGCCTTCCTCAACCCGATGGAGACCAACAAGGCGCTCTACTCCCTGGCCACGAGCCTTGACGTGGTCACCATCTGGACATTGGTTCTCGCCGGCATCGGCACCGCCATGGTTGCCGGCGTCAAGCGCAGCTCCGGCTACATCGCTGTCTTCGGATGGTGGGCCCTCATCGTCCTCATCGGCGTAGGCTGGGCCGCAATCATGGGCTAAGCCCGACAAACGCACCCCCAAAATCTCGCACTTCGGGCACAAACACCAACGGCGCACATCGCAAAGATGTGCGCCGTTGGTGTTTTCAATCCTGCTAGTCCCTGCCTTACTCCACCCAACGCCGCATCACCAGCGTCGCGTTGATCCCGCCAAATCCAAACGAATTCGAAAGCGCCACATCGAAACTGTGCGCCACCGGTGCGTTCGGTACATAATCCAGGCGGCACTCGGGATCGACATTTTCAAGGTTGGTCGTCGGCGGCAGCATCTGGTTTTGCAGCGCCAGCACCGTGATGCCCGCTTCCAAACCTCCCGCACCGCCCAGCAAGTGCCCCGTCATCGACTTGGTCCCGCTCACCTTCAGTTTCCTGCTCAGCGCGTGCTCGCCAAACACCAGCTCGATTGCGCGCGATTCATTGCCGTCTCCCGCCGGCGTTGACGTCGCATGCGCATTCACATAGCCCACTTCGCCCGGCTGAATGCCCGCGTCTTTCAACGCCGCCCGCATGCTGCGTTGTGCGCCCTGTCCCTCGGGAGCGATGCCCGTCATGTGATACGCATCGGCGCTCATGCCGTAGCCAATCACCTCGGCCAGAATCTTCGCGCCGCGCGCCTTGGCAAACTCCAGCTCTTCCAGAATCAGAATGCCCGCGCCCTCGCCGATCACAAATCCGTCGCGATCTTTATCGAACGGCCGGCTGGCCCGCGCTGGCTCTTCGTTGCGCGTCGACAACGCCCGCATCGCAGCGAATCCACCCACCGAGAGCGCTGTCACCGAAGCTTCCGCGCCGCCGGCAATCATCGCGTCCGCATCGCCGTGCAGAATCATGCGCACCGAGTCGCCAATGGAGTTGGCGCTGGTGGCGCATGCCGTCGCCGTGGCCGAAATCGGCCCCTGCGCACCGTAGCGAATGCTGATTTGCCCGGCCGCCATGTTGACGATTACGGCCGGAATAAAGAAGGGTGAAATCTTCCGCGGACCGCCCGCCAGCAGGTTCGAATGCTCGCGCTCGATGATTTCAAATCCGCCAATCCCCGAGCCAATAAACACGCCCACCCGGTCCGCAATCTCCGGCGTGATCTTCAAACCAGATTGGGTCATGGCTTCGTGCGTGGCCGCAAAAGCAAAGTGGATAAATCGCCCCATCTTGCGCGATTCTTTCTTGTCCACAAAGTTCAGCGGATCGAAATTCTTGACCTCGGCGGCAAAGGTCACCGGGAACCCCGCGGTGTCGAAGCCCTGAATAGGTGCCATGCCGCTCGCACCGGCCAGTAACTGTCGCCACACCTCGGGTGCGGTATTGCCTACACCGCAGACCAGCCCAAGGCCGGTGATGACAACTCGACGATTCACCAGTTACTTGCCTTTCGCGGTCTTCTCGTTCTTCTCGATGTACTCGATCGCATCCTTTACGGTCTTGATCTTCTCGGCGTCCTCGTCGGGAATCTCCAGATCGAAGGCCTCTTCAAATTGCATCACCAGCTCGACCACGTCCAGCGAATCCGCGCCCAGATCCTCCTGGAAGCTCGCTCCCGGGGTTACCTCGGCCTCGTCCACCTGCAGCTGCTCGACGATGATCTGCTTCACTTTCTCTTCAACTGCCATGCCTGATTCTCCTCATTGGTTCAAAACTGTCGGATGCACTCGGGACTTCACCGCATCGCACTGGGTTCCGCCTGCCTACAATAGCGGCTTCCGGCACACCAATACAACCACCGCGCCTAAAAAGATGCGCATGGCCCCGAAACTCCAAGTCTACCGGGCGGCTCGGGGCATGTAAAGGCAGGCGCCGTGGAAATAAATCAAGTCCCGTGAGCAAATTCCGCCTCCCCTTCACCCTGTTGACCAGGCGGCAACCCTGCCCAGTTCCGTCCCGGAAATACACAGACAAAAGGCGTACATTAGGCGAAGAGGCATCGGGAAAAGTGACGCAGGCTCTCATCGCCGGAATCGCCATCGTTGTTGGAATTCTGCTCGGCTTCTGGATTCGCGCCAGCTCCGCCAAATCCGAGAAGGCGCTGCTCGCGCAACAGAATCAGAAGAACCTGGCCGACCTTGCCGCGGTGCATTCGCAGTTGGCCCAGGCGCAGGTGGAATCCAGCCGCCGCGCCGGCTGTGAATCTTTAGCGAATGAGCGTCAAGCTACCATCGGTCGCCTCACCGCCGAACGCGATGCTGCGCGCAACGAATTGCAAGCGAACCACGTCACTGCACGGGAACATGCCGCGCGCATCAGCCAGCTGGAAGCCGATCTTCACAACGAGCGTAAGAATATGGCCGAAAAGATCGCCTTGCTCGAGACCGCAAAGCAGGCGCTAGCCAATCAGTTTCAAACCCTCGCCGCCGAAATCCTCGATCAGAAATCGAAGACATTCTCCGAAACCAGCCAGAAGGACCTCGGCAATCTTCTCAATCCGCTCAAAGATCAAATCAAGGAATTCCGCGAGCGGGTCGACAAGGTGCAGACCGAATCGACAGCCGGCGTTACCGAACTCAAAACCCTCATCGGCACACTTGGCACCCTGAATCAGGCCCTGACCGACGAAGCGCGCAACCTCACCACCGCCCTCCGCGGCTCCGCGAAAACGCAAGGCGATTGGGGCGAATTCATCCTCCGCGACCTGCTCGACAAAGCCGGCCTTCGCGAAGGCGAGCAGTATTCCTTTCAGCAGTCCTTCACCGGCGTTGAAGGAGAAAACGGAGAACGCGCGCGCACCGTGCGCACCGACGTCATCGTCTTTCTTCCCGGCGGCCGCAGCCTCGTCATCGACTCCAAAGTCTCCCTCACTGCCTATACCGATTGCGTCAGCGCCGTCGAAGACGAAGCGCGCAAAGCGGCGCTCAAGTTGCATTTGGCCAGCGTGCGCAGCCACGTGTCGGGCCTTTCAAAAGCCGGCTATCATCGTCTCGCCGGAATCGAAGCCCCCGACTTTGTCGTTCTTTTCATTCCCATCGAGCCGGCGTTCCTCCTGGCATTGCAAAACGACGCAACGCTCTGGTCCGACGCTTACAAACAAGGCATCCTGCTCGTCGGCCCCACAACATTGCTCTACGTGATCCGCATCGTCAATGTGCTGTGGCAGCAGGAACTGCAGGCGCGCAGTGTGCAAGACGTGATGAATCGCGGCGCCGACCTTTACGAAAAATTCGTCGGCTTCATCACCGACATGGAAGCCATCGGCGATAGCCTGCGCCGCGCCGATGCCAACTACTCCAAGGCGATGAACAAGCTTGTCGAAGGGCGCGGCAATCTTGTCCGCCAAGTCGAAATGCTCAAGAAACTCGGCATTCGCACCAGCAAATCGATTCCCGCCGATCTCCTCGATCACGCCGACATCGACGAGTTCGAACTCGCTCTCGCCGCCGAAGCCGAAGAACCCTCGGAAATCAAAAGCTGAGACTTCGATCGCAACGCTCTTTCCAGGGTCCAATTCCGCGCGTCTTCGCAACCATAGCCAATGGCGAACAGCGTTCGTAAGAACGGCGCGATCTCAGAGAATGATGGAGTTGGATCGTTACCGCGAAGCCACAGGCACCGCGGAAGCCGCGCGCCCTTGTGTCGCAGTCTTTCCAGCAGCGCTCGCCGAAGCCGCGGCCGGCCTCTCGGCGAGTCTGCCCAGCAACCAGAGCCTGAGCGTCTTACCGCGCGCCACCTGCGCCGCACACACCGCTAAGGCCAGCAAGCACCCGATCCGAATCATCCAGGTCAGCGAAAAGTAGAGGTTCATCGACGCACTGGACCCCACAAGCGCCGCGAATCCAAGCAACAACGTCACGCAATAACTGACCAGCGCCAAAGCCGCGTTCAAGAATATCGACTGACGTGCATGGAACCGTACGTTGGCACGCTTGTTGTAGCGCGGCAGCACGAGGAGGGCGATCGCCGGAAAAATCGTAATGTAGGCCACTGCGCTGGCGATGCGGTCCGATACTTCCGCGCGGTTCACAGTGGTATCAGCTTGCTCTGCCATAAACTCCCGTTGAGGTGGATCTTTTGTTCCATCCTCACACTTAAACGCAGTTTATCGGCAGCGAATATGCAAACGGCATGACCCAAAGGTCACAATGAGATGCAACTGTCTTGCTATGACCAAAGTCTGTGAGCGGCGACGCAAGCGCAGCGAATCCAGTGGCATTCCTAACCCCGTTTCGTCTCCACTTCCAGCGCTCCCCGGTCCCACTTCCCGCAATCGGCCGCAGCCTCGTACGTGCTCTGCAAAAACGCAAGCAGCGCCCCATCCGGATCGGCCGACCCGCGCATCGCCTCATAGGGCAACACGAATTCCCCAAAGTTCTTGTCGAACAATGCCGACTCCGGCGCGACTGGGCACTCTCGATAGCCCGGCGGCTCCGGATAGGCGTAGCTATAAAACATCGCGTCCATCCCCGGCGCGCCCGGCCAGAATCCGCAGCTGCTCACTTCATGCGAATACGCATCGCGCGTCACGCGATCCGGCAGCCCCGGCATGCTGGGATGCTCCGGCGCCGTGCGTCCCGAGAAGCGCGTGCAGGCCAAGTCGAGCGCTCCCCAGAACAGATGCACCGGGCTCACCTTGCCTTGGAATCGCGCACGGAAAATCGTGAACACCCGCGTCGTCTGCAGCAGAACACCCCAGAACCGCTGCGCAAATTCAGCATCGTAGGCCCGGTGCACCGTGTCTTCATCGAAAGGAATAGGATTCGCAATCTCCACCGGCATGTGCCAGATGCGGACCGGCGCGCCGACGCTGGCAAGCTCTGCCTGCACCTGCGCGTAGAAATTCGCCACTGTCATCGGCTGCAACGGAATCGTTCGGCGCGCGCCGGCGCTCGTTTCGGTCCGCAAAACATGTTCCAGAAAATCGAAGTCGATCTGCACCATCAGGCTGCCATGCGCCATTGGCGCTGTGGTGACCCCGCGAACCGTCGGATAGAGCGTCACGTTCCAACAGTGGTTCAACGGCGGCGTCAGCGCCAGCCGCACCTTGCCCACAATCTGCATCCAGAGCTGCAACGTGGCGCAGGTATCGCTCCACGCGCTCTGCGGCAGCGCCGGCCAAACTTCTAAAGAGGAAATTCCTGATCCCCGTTCACTCGGCACAAGCACTCCTCGCAGCACACAAACGCGACAACCGGACGAGTCCCTCAGTCCCTAAGTCCCTAGTCCCTGAGCCCCCTCAGTCAATGCTTTAAACCCCTCCCGCATCCGCTTCCAGGTCTGCGTCAGGTTCTCCGGCAGCACCCGCGTCTCGGCCACCGTTGTCATGAAATTCGTATCCCCGATCCAGCGTGGCAGGGCATGCAGGTGCAGATGTCCCGCCACCCCCGCGCCCGCCGCTTTGCCCAGGTTCATGCCGATATTCAGCCCGTGCGGATGATAAAGCCGCTCCATCACCAGCTCCGTCTGTCGCGCGAGGTCCATCATCTCGTGCGCCGCCTCTACCGTCATCCCCGCCAGCCGGTCCAGGTGCGCATAGGGGACCACCATCACATGGCCCGAGGTGTAGGGATACGCATTGAGACAGATGTAGCAGTGCTTCCCCCGCACCACGATCCCACCCGCGGCTTCCGCCTCTTCCGCGTTCATTCCGTTGGCGATGGCGTGGTCCACCGAGGCGATCAGGTTGCAGAAGACACATCCCTTGTCGCCAGGCCAGGCCGCCAGGCTCGCCGGAACTCCGGGACGCGGCGCTCCGTCAGCCGTGGTTACATACGCGAAACGCCAGGGGGTCCAAAGCTGATCCATGTCTACGCCGTTTGCGTTCCCAAGTCGGCGGATCCCAGTATAGCGGCCCGCTTCCATGGGAGCAGGCTCTCGGCGCATCCCCTTCGTCCTCAAACGCTCCGCATCCGCAATCGGTTGGCCGGCATCTAACTCAGTGCGTTCCTACCCGCTTCTGTGAATTTTCGATGTCAGAATCACGCCAGGCCAGCATCTGCCAAGCCCTTGCATTGACGGTGGAATCTTTAGGTTGGTAAACTTGGGGTGTAGCTCCCTGCACATATTTCAGCAGCGAGCTGCGGCCGCCCTCCAACCAGCCGTTGCGCGCCTGGTGATTCCTGTAGGAGACGAGTCGCTTTCCGTGCCAGCTCGTCTGGCTGGGACGACTGTCGCTGAAGGAAATCGTTTGATCACACGCGCGGCGTTGTGGAACCGGCCAAAGGCGCCAGCGGACGAAAGTTTCCGCACCAAAGACGCCAGCCCCTGCGACGCACTGATCGTGTCGCCGGAGCGAAAAATCCCGGAGCTGCAGTGATGGCAAACGTCCTGAATCCCGAAACTGAGAGCATACACCTGAACACTCAACTCGAAACCCCAACCCTCGACCCTGCGACGGAGCTTGAGCAGCCGTTGCACGAATCCACGTCCAACCCAGAAACCGCTGAATCCCTCGTTTCACCCGCGCTGGACGCCGATGCCTCAACCAAGCCTGCAGCAGAACACGCTTCGACAGAAGATCTATCTGCCGATGTGTATGCCGCTGCCGCACCGATGACCGAAAAACATGCCGAGCATGGGCCCGATTCCGCTGATGATTTTTCCGCAGCTCTAGAAGCCTTTGAGCGCGAACAGGCCGCAGAAGCGGCCGCCGTTGAAGCCTATGGCGACAAAGTCGTCACCGGCACTGTCCTTAAGCAGACTGAGAAGCACCTCGTCATCGACGTTGGCCTCAAGTCTGAAGGGCTCGTCCCCCTCGAGCAGGTTGTCGACCACACCGGCGCCGTGAAGTTCCAGCCCGGCGAGCAGATTGAAGTGGTCATCGAGCGCGAAGAGCCTGAAGGCGGCTATCTCGTCAGTTACGAGAAAGCGCAGCGTCTCCGCGTGTGGGACACCATTGAGAAGGCCCACAACGAGAAGACCCCGGTCCTCGGCACCGTCGTCAGCCGCGTCAAAGGCGGCCTCACGGTCGACATCGGCATGAAAGCTTTTCTGCCCGGCTCGCAGCTTGAGATTCGCCCCGTGCGTAATCTCGACGGCTACCTCGGCCAGCAGATTGAAGTCCGCGTCATCAAGCTCAACAAAAAGCGCGGCAACGTCGTCGTCAGCCGAAAGGAAATCCTCGAGGAAGAGCAGAACGCCAAGCGTTCCACCACCCTCGAGCACCTCGGCGAAGGCGCCGTCCTTACCGGTACTGTGAAAAACCTCACCGACTACGGCGCGTTTGTCGACCTCGGCGGCATCGACGGCCTGCTGCACATCACCGACATGAGCTGGGGACGCCTCACCCATCCCCGCGATCTGGTCAACGTCGGCGACGAGATACAGGTCAAGGTGCTCAAGTTCGACAAGGAGAAGCAACGCGTCTCCCTCGGCTTCAAGCAGCTCACCCCTGATCCGTGGCTCGATGCGGCAGAACGCTACCCGGTGAGCGCCCACGTCCACGGCCGCGTTCTCTCCGTGACCGACTACGGCGCGTTTGTCGAGCTGGAGCAGGGCATTGAAGGCCTCGTTCACCTCTCGGAGATGACCTGGTCCAAGCGCCTCAAGCATCCATCCAAGCTGGTCAAGCCCGGCGACGAAGTCGACACCGTCGTTCTCAGCGTCAATCCTGCCGACCGCCGTATTTCACTTGGCATGAAGCAGCTCCTCGAGAATCCCTGGGAGCACCTCACCGAGCGCTATCCGGCCGGTACCGTGGTCGAAGGGCGCGTGCGCAATCTCACCGACTTTGGCGCCTTCATCGAAATCGAAGACGGCATCGACGGCCTGGTGCACGTCTCCAACCTCAGCTGGACCAAGCGCGTCAAGCATCCTTCTGAAATCGTCAAGAAGGGTGAAAAGGTCAAGGCCGTCGTTCTCGGCGTCGAGCCGCAGAATCGCCGCCTCTCCCTGGGCATCAAGCAGCTCCAGCCCGACGTCTGGGAAAGCTTCTTCGCCGCCCATCGCGTGGGCGACGTGGTTCACGGCAAGGTTCTCCGCACTGCCCAGTTTGGCGCTTTCGTTGAAATCGCCGAGGGCGTCGAAGGCCTCTGCCATGTCTCCGAAGCAGTCGGCGAAGACGGCGCTCCCGCCAAGCTTGATCAGGGCCAGGAGCACGACTTCAAGATCATCAAGATCAATGTGGAAGAGAAAAAAGTGGGCCTCAGCCTGCGTGTGTCCGGCCATGAAGCCAGCCGCGCCCAGGTCGAACACTACAAGGAGAACGCGCACAAACAGCCCGTCTCCAGCTCAACCACCACACTTGGCGATCTCCTCAACTGGCGCAAGAACGAGCGCTAACGT
The DNA here is from genome assembly GCA_963798035.1 of uncultured Acidobacteriaceae bacterium. Classification (GTDB taxonomy): domain Bacteria; phylum Acidobacteriota; class Terriglobia; order Terriglobales; family Acidobacteriaceae; genus Telmatobacter. Next base: position 765,668 of record CAWCRW010000006.1, read on the forward strand.
TCTCCTAAGCAGCACGAACGCACGGCCATCCTTCGGGATGGCCGTGCGTTTTGCTTTCTGCTTCTCGCGATGCATCTATCCGCACGACGATGGGTGCCCCATGTCTCGCTTTTGAGACTTGGGAAAGCACGAACCCAGATACGTGCCAACCCACTGGACTGCCATCCTGAACGGAGCATGCCTGGGTCCCCATGAACGCAGTTCATGGGGCAGGCGGAGCGAAGGATCTGCTTGTTGGAAATCCGGCGCAAAATCACGCCCTGTGTTCCGGAACTGCTCTACAGGCTGGAGCCCAGATCGCTGCTGATCGTGCTGAATGCAGTCTTGATCTCCGAGGACAATCCCTTCATCGCGGTGGTCGCGCCAAACGCGATGATCGCCACGACCAGCGCATACTCCACCAGGTCCTGGCCCTCTTCCCGTTCCAGCAGGTCACGGACCTGCAGGGAATACTTCAGTAGCGCGTCCGACGCGCGGTTATATGCACGCTTGCAGATTGTAAGATTCATTGAATTTTCTCTCCGGAATTCGCCCAAAAGATTGCCCATTTTAGAGATTTCCTTTCAATCTGGCTCAGATTTTTGGAAGCCCGCTTTCGGAGCGCGCTGTCCGTACAGACTTGAAAGGCTTTTCTTGCAAGCCCACTCTTAGATTCGTAAAAAAGTCATAAGGCAGCAATGACTCATTTGGGCAACCCGATGACCGATTGGGGAGGCAGGGATACCACCAAAGTGCCAGGCGATCCGCATTGCACGGCTCCCGCGCACTCGCGTCGCGCGCAAATTCTCTTTTGTTGCACCACAATGCGGAGCTACTTGGCTCCGGTCCAGTCCAGAACAACCTTGCCCGCAGACCCCGAGATCATGGCATCGAATCCCTTCTGAAATTCGTCATAGGGGAAGCGGTGCGTGATCACCGGTTCGATGTCCAGGCCCGACTCCAGCATCACCGACATCTTGTACCACGTCTCGTACATCTCGCGGCCATAGATTCCCTTGATCGTGAGCATGTTGAAAATCACCGGCCGCCAGTCCATCGGCGACGTCTTTGCTGGAATGCCCAGTACCGCAATCTTCCCGCCATGGCTCATGTTCGCGATCATGTCGCTCAACGCCTGGGGACTGCCCGACATCTCCAGCCCCACGTCGAAGCCCTCCGTCATCTTGAGCCGCTTCTGCACCTCGGCCAGCGGCGTTTCGGTCGGATTCACGGCCAGCGTCGCTCCCATCTTGCGTGCCAGGTCCAGCCGGAAAGGATTCAGATCGGTGATCACCACGTGCCGCGCGCCCGCATGCTTCACCACCGGAATCGCCATAATGCCGATCGGTCCCGCCCCCGTGATCAGCACGTCCTCTCCCAGCACCGGAAACGAAAGCGCTGTGTGCACCGCATTCCCAAAAGGATCGAAAATGGCCGCGACTTCTTGGTTCACCCCGGGAGTGTGTCGCCAGATATTCGTCATCGGCAGCGAAATCAGCTCCGCAAACGCGCCCGGACGATTCACTCCCACGCCCTGCGTCGAGACACACAGATGCCGCCTCCCAGCCAGGCAATTGCGACAGCGCCCGCACACCACATGGCCCTCGCCACTCACAATGTCACCTGGAAAAAAGTCGTTGACGTTCGAGCCCACCGCAACAATCTCTCCCACAAATTCGTGCCCGATCGCCATCGGAACATGAATGGTCTTCTGGGCCCATTCGTCCCACGCAAAAATGTGTACGTCCGTCCCGCAGATGCCTGTATAGCGCACCCGAATCAGTACATCGTTGATGCCCATCGCCGGTTCCGCAATGTCTTCCAACCAAAGTCCGCGTTCCGCGCGTGCCTTGACCAACGCCTTCATCGAATCTCCTGTCTCAGAACCGTGCCCTTCAAAGTTTACCGCTCGACTTGCAGCCCGTCGTTAAAGGCTGGCGACCAGTCTCTGTTTCCTCAAAGCCAGTACGATCACAATTCCCAGAGAGCTGAGCACGGAGATCAGCGCAAACAGGAAAACGCTCGCATAGCCGAAAGCCCCGATCACTGCGCCCGCAACCGGTCCCACCAGGAAGAATGAAACATCCGCGAACACGGTATAAACGCCCAGCGCCGTCCCACGACTGCGCTCCGGCACGCGCCGCACCGCCTCCACGCCCAGTGCCGGAAACACCAGCGAAAATCCGAAGCCCGCCACCGAAGCGCCAAAGAACGCCATCCACGGCGACATCGACTGCCACAGCAACAGAACCCCAAACGACTCGACGATCAGGCACGTGATGCCCACCGGAAATCCACCATAGTGGTTAATCGCGCGGATAAACAAAAGCCGCGCTGCAATAAATGCCACGCCAAATCCCGTCAGGCACAGCGCGGCTCCGTTCCATTGACGACTCGCATAAAACAGCGTCACAAACGTCGCCAGCACGCTGTAGCCCACGCCGCCCAGCGCCAAACCGATGCCGTGCGGCATCACGCGCCCGAGCACGTCGCGAAAGGGCAGATGCTCGCCGTGCACCACGGGGACCGGGCGCTTGCGGCTGGCAAAAATCAAGCTGGCCCCGCACAGCACAATCGTGAGCACGCCAATCGACTGCAGGCCCCACTGCTGTTCCATCACCACGCCCAGGGGTGCGCCCAGCGCCAGCGCGCCATAGGTCGCCACGCCGTTAAATGAAATCACCTTGGCGGTATGGTCCTGTCCCACTGCCGTGATGCCCCACAGCGTCGCGCCCGTCGATCCCAGGCTTTCGCCCACGCCCAGCACCAGTCGGCTTGCCAGCAGGCTCGTCAGGCTTAGCCACGCCGGGTTGCGATGCAGAGCGGCCGCGCCCAACAGCAGCATCCCGCTCGTCGTGCATGCCGCCATGCCCCACAGCACCGAAATCTTCGCGCCCATGCGATCGCTGATCCGCCCCGCCCACGGCCGGCTCAGAAACGTCGCAACGTATTGAATGCTGATCACCAGGCCCGCCAGCGATGCGTGATAGCCCATGCGCAAATGCACATATGCCGGCAGAATCGCCAATGGCAACCCTATCGCCAGATAGCAGACAAAAGTGAAATAGACGAACCCCAGGATGTGCCGCACTTCCGCACGCGATACGTGCGACGGGGCATTCGATGCGATGTCGGTGGCAGAACTTTCCATGCAGAGGGGAGCGAACAAGGCGGTGCAGCGTGCTCTCTCCAGTATAACGAAGCGACACTGCCTTTCCTCGTCGCAGAGACAAACCGCGGCGCTCCTTCGCGAATGCCACCAGATCATCGCGCCGCGTTCGTCGCCGACTCCGTCTTCGTTGCCTCCACGCCAAATGCCTTGTCGAGAAACTCAACTACCCGCTGTCGTGCGTCATAGCCGTGCCACGGCTCCGGCGAGGGCCGCCCATACATCCCGATCGCCAAGGGTCCATGATCCTCGCGCGGATACGTCACCAACTCCACTGGCACGCCTTCCTGCCGCAAGGCGCGATACATCTCTTCCGACTGGCCCAGCGGATCGGTCGAGTCGCTCTGTCCCTGGATGAGCATGAAAGGCGTCTTCGCCTTTGCCGTGCCCGCCAGCGGACTCTGCCGCCATGCATCCTCCAGATGCTCCCACGGTTTGCCGAAGTACCAGCGGTCGTACCACGAGCCGCGCTCCGTGCCGTATTCGCTGAACTGGTCAATCACCGGCGCTCCGCTGATGATGGCTTTGAACCGATCCGTCTTCCCCTCCACAAATGCCGCCATCTCGCCGCCGTAACTGTAGCCCATCAACGCCATCCGTGTTGCATCCACCGGGTACTTCGCCAGCACCGCATCCACTCCGGCCATCACGTCGCGATAATCGCCGCCGCCCAGGTCGTTCTTGTTCGCTGCCGCAAACTTCACCCCGTAGTTCGACGATCCGCGCGGATTAGGCCGCAGCACTGCCCATCCATGTCCCACCAGAAAAGCTGCAAACGCATCATTGCGATTTTCAAATGCGCCGAACGGTCCACCGTGCACATCCACGATCAGCGGGACCTTCGTCGAACCTTGGTCCGGCGGCAGATAGAGCAATCCCTCAATCGTGAATGCGCCGCTCTTCCACGTCACCTGTTGCGGTTCCACGAAACGCAATCCCGCCGGCGCCAGATCTGGAATCGCCAACGCCGTGCATCCATCGCCCAGGTGCTGGGCATAACAAAGCTTCTGCGGCTGCGCGCCGCTTTCGGCCAGCCACAGCCAACCCGTCTGCTTGCGATTGGTATTCAATCCCGAAATTACCGCCGCACCCAGATCCACCGGCGTCGGTCCGCTCTTCCCGTCGATTCCAATGCGCACTACGGTCGCCCGCGTTCCCACGCCGGCCTGCGTAATCACCGTGCCGTCCGGCGAAAAAAACAACGCCGACGCATTCAACTGCCCCGCAAATCCCGCCGACAGCCGCACCGGCTTCGCGCCCGGATCGCCCACCGGCAGCGCGAACAATTCGTCGTACCCCGGAGGTGCATCCTCCGGCGTCGCCGCACTGAACACAACGCCGCTCCCATCGGTGCGCCACTCTCCGCCGCCCACCGTGGGTGGAACTGCATCGAGCTTCACCGCCTTCTCCGGCGTCGCGGCATCTACCACCCACGCCGTGCCCGCTGGCCCCAGATCCGAAAGATCGTTGGGTGGTTCGGCAATCACCAGCAGCCGATCCGAAGCCGGCGACCACACTGCCCCGCGCACATCCGGGCCAATCGCCACCGCTTTCAGCGCACCATCCAGCGCACCGTCCGTTTTCAGCGCCGCGAGATACAGTCTTGACCCATGCTTCTCATGATTCACCCATTCAGCATCGGCCTTCGCTTCCTTCTGCTTCTTCTCGCCGGGTGTCTCCGGATCGCGCGCCCACACTGCGATCCAATTGCCGTCTTCCGACAGCGCAAAACCTGAAACATCAATGGCCACCGGCTCCGGCGTGCCGTCCGGCTTCATTTCTGCCGGCTTCTCGTCCGTCTTCTTCTCCGCAGCCTTGTCGCCGCCTTTCTTCTCAGCGCCCGGCGGCGGAATCGCATTCTTCTCCTTCGACTCATCCACCGGCGGAACGATCTTCAAGTCATAGGGCGCAGCTTCACCTCCGCGCAGATCCAGCCTGAAGAGCTGTGTATTCTCTCCGCGGTGCGCCAGGAAGTAGATCGCCGAACCATCCGCTGCCCATTGCGGATTGCGCTCGCCGCGTTTCTCCGCCGGCGGCGAAAACGTCAACTGCCGCGCCTTCTCTGCGCCGCTCGTCGCCACCACCCAGACGTGGCTTTTGGCCCCATCCGCAGTGGCGTCCGTGACGCTGAATAGCGCCTCTGAGCCATCCGGCGAAAGCTGCGGACCGCCCAGAACTTTCAAATGCCGTAAATCTTCCGTCGTCGGAAAATGCGCAGCCGCATTTTGTTGGGACTGCGCGCTGAGCGCAACCAGGAAAACCACCGCGACAGAAGACACCTTCCGCAGCCAATGAGAACGAGGGGATGAATCCATGGCGAAAGCATACACAACGAGTGCGGCGCGTCAAAACAGAAAGGCCGCCCGATCTCGAGCGGCCTTCCAGTATTCAAAAGCTTTTGTCCGTCTATCGCGCCTGCTGTGGCGGAGGAGAGGGCGGGCGCGGCGAAGGCGGCTGCATCTGCTGTACCGGCTTCGGCTTCGAACCGTCCTTCTTCGATGGCGCCAGGATGGCATGCAGAATCGTGCCTTCCATGCGCGGCATGAACTCCACCGTTCCTGCCTCGCCGATGTCCACGATCAGGCGGTTGATGATCTTGTATCCAAGTTCGCGATGCGCCATCTGCCGGCCGCGAAAACGCAGGCTGGCCTTCACCTTGTCCCCATCAGTCAAAAAGCGCACTGCCTGGTTCTTCTTCGTCTGGTAGTCATGCTCATCCACCGTCACCGAGAATTTCACTTCCTTGATGGTGATGACTTTCTGCTTCTTGCGCGCCGCCCGTTCGCTCTTTTCCTTTTCATAAAGGAAGCGTCCGTAATCTTGAATGCGGCACACCGGCGGAACCGCGGTCGGCGACACTTCCACCAGATCCAGCCCGCGCTCGCGAGCGATCTTCAGCGCCTCAAAAGGCGGCAGGATTCCCATTTGTTCGCCGTTTTCGTCGATGACGCGAATCTCTCGCGCGCGGATACGATCATTGATGCGGATAAAGGACTTGGCCGAACGTTTATCGAGTGCGATGGTGCTCCTCCACGAGCTGTCCGCTGCCCTGATCCGGGGCCATCCGGAATCGCGACGGGCTCGCGAACGCACCCTGAGTATAACATTGGTTCCACTTCAATTGCTCGTCAGAACCGCACGCTTTCCGCCGCTTTCTCCACGCCAAACGGCACCACGCCTTCTGCTCCGCTTACCGGTCCAGCACTGTCTGAATCGGGCTCCGGGTTTCCAGAGAATCGCCGCCGGAATTCTCGCCCACGAACGCGCAAAAGTCGCCGCAGTCGGCCCCTTGGGAATCCGGTCGGCTGTTTTTTGCGGATCGATCAGGCTCTGCGACCTCCGCCCAATGCCCGCGCAGCGCACCTTCTGCATTGAGCCCAATCGCCTTCACGCGCACCAGCCGGTTCGCCGCGATGACGCCCTCCAATTCCACGGGCAAAAAGTTCTCCGTAAGCGCCACCGTCAATCCCCGGATTGCCAGCGCATCCGGCGTATGCAGCGTGATCGCATCCAGCGTGCGGCTGACAAACGGCTTCCGATGGCTCTGCTTTTTCTCCGCTTCCACGCTGCGCAACTCCGCCATGCGCTCGTCCACCACATGCGCCGGCACACCGCACTCTTTGTGCAGTGTCCACGCCTTCGTTCCCGGCCGCGGCGAAAAAGGGAACAGGTGCAGATACCCAAACGGCAGCGCCCTCACAAACTCCAGCGTCTCTTCAAACTCGCCGTCCGTCTCGCGGGGAAATCCCACCATCACATCCGCACCCAGTGTCAGCTCCGGTCCGGCCGCTTCGAAGAGTGCATCGACCTTTGCGGCGTAATGCCACGGCCGATAGCGGCGATGCATGCGCCGCAGCACCGCATCCGAACCCGACTGCAGCGGCAAATGCGCATGGCGCGCCAGCCGCGTTCCTCCGAACTCCGCCACCAACCGAATCAGCTCCGCATCCCAATCCATTGGCTCAATCGAACTCAACCGCAAACGCGCCAGCTCCGTCCGCTCGAAAATCGCCCGCACCAACCCCGCCAGCGATCGCGGCTCTTCGTCGCTTCGGCGCTCCTTTTCCGAAACACCGGAAAGGCGCGTATCCACCACAGCGCTTCCCGCACCAGCAGAGAAATCCCGTCCCCACCGGCCCAGGTTGATTCCCGAAAGCACCAGCTCCTTGCCGCCCGCCGCAACAAAGCCCTGCACCTGCCGCAGCACCGCCTCATACGGCAAACTCTTCGACAAGCCCCGGGTCCACGGAATCACGCAAAACGAACACCGGTTCCCGCACCCTTCCTGAATCTTCAGGTTCGGTCGCGTCTGCGCTCCCGGCGTCACTTGCATCTCCTCAAGAAACGAGTGCGCGAAGCTTTCGTCCGCCAGCACCGTTGCGCTTCCGCCCGCCATCAACGAAGCCGCACTCACCATCCCACCGGGCGCCTCAAATCCAGCGTGTCCCAACGAAAGCCCCAGCGCAATCTCCGGCACAAACGCCTTATGGCTGTTGCCCACCACCGCCGCGACCCCCGCCAATCCCGCCAGTTCTTCCGGCGCCCGCTGCGCATAACAGCCCGTCGCCACAATCCGCGCCGCGGGATTCTTCCGATGCGTCCGCCGGATGAAAGCTCGCGCCGCACGATCAGCCTCGGCCGTCACGCTGCAGGTATTCACAATCACCACATCGCTGGCCGCCTCTTGTCGCTCGCAGAGTCCCGCGCCCCGCAGCCGATCCGCGATCGCCTCGCCATCGGCCCGCGCCGCCCTGCAACCAAAGTTCTCAATATGAAAGGAAGACCCCACACTGCAAGTCTAGGGCAAATCCGCCTCGCCTTCTTCCTCAGCCAGCCCCAACCCGCCGCAATTCCCGCAGTATCAGGTCCCGCCCTCGGCCACGTGCGTCCAACCAGAGCCCATTCCCCCGGAAGCTGGCATCAAAACCCGCTTTCAGGTATACTCAATGGAGCCTTAAGGTTGCGGGAAGTCTCTGCGCCTATGTGCCTTCGGAGCGCTTTATCCCGCTCCAGAATCACAAGTACATCGAGAAAACAATGCCCAAGTTGAAAACCCATAAGGGCGCGGCCAAGCGCTTCAAAAAGACTGGCACCGGCAAAATCGTCCGGCACCAGACGAAGACACGGCACATCCTTTCGTCCAAGTCTCCCAAAGTGAAACGCAAGCTCGGCAAGAAGGTGCTCGTTTCTGACGGAGACTACGCCAAGGTCGCGCGCATGATCCCCTACGCCTGAGTCGCTCCGCGCGAAGCTCCCTTTCAGGAGTTTCCCCGGTGCCTCTGGGCCATGAATCAAGTGGCCCCCGCCCCTGCGAAATGCAATCGCACCGGCGAGATCAAGGCTTGAATGAGCGAGTGAAGAGGTTTACCGGCCGATTCAAATCGGCCCTCCTGCCTCCAGCCGCGTAACGCACGACCAAACGGAGAAGACACACATGCCTCGCGTAAAACGCAGTACAAAACGCAACGACCGCCGCAAAAAGATTCTTGATCGCGCCAGCGGTTACTTCCTTACCAAATCCAAGCTCTACCAGGCAGCGCAGGAAGCCGTCGAGCGCGGACTCAAATTCGCCTACTCCGGCCGCCGCCAGAAGAAGCGCCAGTTCCGCTCTCTCTGGATTGTCCGCATCGCCGCCGCCGCCAAGCTCAACGGCACCAGCTATTCGCAGTTCATCAGCGGACTCAAGAAGGCCGGCATCGAGCTCGATCGCAAGATCCTCGCCGACATCGCCGTCCACGACGCCGCCGGTTTTACCAAGCTCGTCGACCAGGCCAAATCCGCGCTCGCGCAAAAGACCAAAGCAGCTTAATCCGACAACACCCGGACTGGTGGCGTCAGACAACGGCCTGGAGCGCAAGCTTCAGGCCGTTGTTGCATCTGCCCGCGCCCCTCGCTCCCTCCATCGAGTGATTTATCCTGAGCTTTACGCAATGACCAACGATGCAATTCCTACTCCGTTGTCTTTCGATGACGACGCTCTCGACAAGGCCTTTGCCGCTGTCTCCCGGCAGGCGCAGGACGAGGCCGCTCAACTGGCGACTCCCGACGCGATGGAGGCCTACCGCCTCCGCTGGGTAGGCCGCAAGCAGGGCCGCCTCAACGATGTCTCCGCGTGGCTCAAGGCCGCGCCGCCCAGTGCGAAAAAGTCCGTAGGCGAGCGTTTCAAGGTCCTCAAGGATCTGGTGGATGGGCTTCTCGACCAGGCCGCATGTGCGGGCGGGGCAGGGAATGCCGCTGCTCTCGCCGCCGAGGCCATCGACATCACTCTGCCCGGCACGCGCCGCCTCACCGGTGCCGAGCACCCCATCACGCGCACGCTCAACGAAATCGTCAGTGTTTTCGCCGCCCTGGGCTACTCCGTCGGCGTCGGTCCCGAGGTCGAAACCGACTTCTACAACTTCGAGAGCATGAACTTCCCGCCTGGCCACCCCGCGCGCGATACGCAAGATACCCTCGTCGTCGCCAATCAGGAACGCCGCCCGCTCCGTGATCGCCTGCTTCTGCGCACCCACACGTCCCCTGTGCAGATGCGCACCATGGAGCAGCAGCCGCCGCCCGTCCGCATCGTCATTCCCGGCAAAGTCCACCGCAACGACGCACAGGACGCGACCCACTCGCCGATCTTTCATCAAGTCGAAGGCCTCTGCGTCGACACCAACATTACCTTCAGCGATTTGAAGGGCACTCTCGATCACGCCATGAAGGCGCTGTTCGGCTCCTCCGTCAAGACGCGCTTCTTCCCCTCGTTCTTCCCTTTCACTGAACCCAGCGCCGACGTGCAGATCAGCTGCATCTTCTGCGGCGGCAAAGGCTGCCGCAAATGCAAACAGTCAGGTTGGATTGAACTCCTCGGCTGCGGCATGGTCGACCCCGCAGTGTTTCAATTCGCCCGGGAAAAGCAGCCGGCTTACGACCCGAAAAAAATCTCCGGCTTCGCCTTCGGCATGGGCGTCGAGCGCATCGCCATGATGAAGTACGGCATCAGCGAAATCGGCCAGTTCTACGCCGGCGATATGCGCTTCCTGGGGCAATTCGCATGAAGATTCTCACCAGGTGGCTCCGTGCCTATCTGCCCGAACTCCCCGTCTCCGACACCCAGCTTGCCGAAGACTTGACTCTCCGCGGCATCGCGGTCGAGGGCATTTATGCGCTCGGCGACAGCAACGGTTCGCTCTTCGAGATGGACATCACCACCAACCGCGTCGATGCCATGAATCACTACGGCATCGCGCGCGAAGCCGCCGCCATTTACGGCGTCGAATTGAAGCCCCTCGAGATGCCCCTTCCCGCACATGCACCGGCCAAGCAGGTCTTCTCCGTCCGCATCGACGCCGAAGATGCCTGCGGCCGCTTCACCGCCCGCGTTCTCCGCGGCATCACCATCACCGACTCGCGCGACTGGTTTCCCGGCACCGAGGTTGACACCTATTTCAAACTCCTCGAGCAGAAGAAAATTTCCAACGCCGTCGACGCCACAAATTTCGCATGGCTCGCCATGGGCCAGCCGACCCACGCCTTCGACCTCGACAAAATCGAAGGCGGCATCGTGGTGCGTCGCGCCCGCAAAGGAGAAAAACTCAAGACCCTCGACGGAGTAGAACGAACGCTCGATCCAGAAGACCTCGTCGTCGCCGATCACGCCAAAGCTCTCGGCCTCGCCGGCGTCATGGGCGGCTGGGACACGATGATCACCCCCGGCACCAAGAATGTTCTCGTCGAAGCCGCATGGTTCGAGCCCATGGCCGTCCGCCGCACCGCCCGCCGCCACGGCTTGCACACCGACGCCAGCCATCGCTTCGAGCGCGGCGCCGACTTCAACGCTGGACCCGTGGCTTCCGCGCTCGTCTCCCGCATTCTGCTCGCCAGCGGCGGCGCAGTCGAAGGCGATCTGGTCGACCTCCGCGTTCCGTCATGGGATGCTCGCACTGTGCAACGCAAGCCCGTCGCGCTCGCCCTCAGCGAAGTTCATCGCCTGCTTGGCGCCACCGAAGACAAAGCCGGCATCAACGCCGCGGCCGTCGAAAACATTCTCATCGCCCTCGGCTGCACGCTGGTCGGTGCACCGCCCGCGCAGCCCACCGACGCTGCATGGAACGTCACGCTGCCCAGTTGGCGCCTCGACCTCGAGCGCGAAATCGATCTCATCGAAGAGATCGCGCGCGTCTACGGCTACAACCGTTTCGCCAATACGTTGCCCGCCTTCGGTTGTGAAGGCGTTCGCGCTCTGCCCTGGGCCGAAGCCGAACCAGTCGTGCGCCGCACGCTTCTGACTGCCGGCTTCCACGAAGCCATCGCCAGCACCTTCTGCTCCGCCGCAGAGGCGGCCCTCACCGCGCCCCAGCCCGGCCTCGTTGTCCCGCTGGGCAACCCGCTCAACGAAGAAGCAGGCGTGCTCCGCCCTTCGCTCATCCCCGGCATGCTCACCATGGTTGCCGCGAATCTCCATCGAGACGTCAGCGATGTGCGCCTCTTCGAACTCGGCACCGTCTTCAGCGGCACAACCGAAAAGGTCGAAGAACGGCCGGCCCTCGCGTTCGCTGCCGTGGGTGCTGTGCCCGATCAAAGCTCTCTCTATCCCCCGCGCGTCCTTGAGTTCCACGATCTCAAAGGCGTAGTCGAGCAGGTGATCGCCCGCTTCCAGATGCGCACCGTGTACTTCGATCGCTTTCCGTCCGAGGCCGGTCTCAACCCTCCATGGCTTCATCCGTATCGCGCGGCACGGATTGTCGCCGATGGCATCACCGTTGGATGGTTCGGCCAACTGCATCCATCCGAAGCAGCAGCCCGCAAACTCAAGGAGCCAGTCCTCCTCGGCGAAATCTACGTCGATCGCCTCTACAAGCTGCCCTTGCGCAAACCGGCGGCCCGCGACATCTCGCGCTTCCAGCCGGTGCGCCGCGACTTTTCCCTCATCCTCGACGAAAACATCGCGTGGGACAATCTCGACCAGGCCCTTGCCTCTTTGCAGATCCCCGAGATGGTCGACTGGCGCGCCCGCGAAGTGTTCCGCGACCCCAAACTCGGCGCGCGCGAGTATGCACTGCTCCTCGGCGTCACCTTCCAGGCCCCCGACCGCACGCTGCGTGAAGAAGAGTTGCAAAACTTCCAGTCGCAAGTGGTTGCTGCACTTACCCGGACAGGCGCCCGCTTACGCTCTTGAGGCCGCCTCGTTTTCAACATCGCTTCGCCTGATCATTGAACCCGACGCAGCGCTATACTTGCACGAAGCGCGCAAGCGCGGAGGTTAATTTCATGTCGCAAACATTTTTTGAAGGCGTAGCCGTGGAAGAGCATACATCTGCAGATCAAGCCGCCAATTCCTCGTCGGAGCCGGGCTCTCTTGCCCTGAGTGCCGCTGATTTTTCAGCACTTGAAGAGCGCGTCGTGCGCGCCGTCGAACTCGTCAAACGGGAGCGCCAGGCACGCGCCGCCGCCGAGGAGCGTGCCGTGAAAGCAGAAGCCCAGATCGCCGAACAGTCCCCCATCGTCGATCAGTTGAAAACAGAAATTCGCTCCCTGCGCGCCGAACGCGATCAGGTGCGGCAGCGCGTCGAGCGGCTCCTCTCCCAACTTGACTCCCTTGAATTGTGAGGTTGATCGATGGCGAAGAACGAAAACGCAACACCTCCCGGCTACACCACGGTCTCGATCTACGATCAGGCCTATCACCTCACTGGCCAAAACCCGGTGCACATTCACAAGCTGGCTGAACTTGTCGACTCCAAGATGCGCGCCGTTGCTGCTCAGGGCCGCACAGTGGACTCCTTGCGCGTCGCCGTGCTGGCTGCTTTGAATCTTGCCGACGAGCTCACAACGGTCGGCGGCGCTGATGTCCGTGAAGGCCATGCGCGCGCTCTCACGCTGCGCGGCATGCTCGACGAAGTGCTCGAGGACGACCGAAAAACAGGCTGATTGCAGCAGTCAATGCGGCTCTTCACATTACTTTTGGATCATGTCCGCGGGCTGCGCAAAGTCCCAAATCGAGGCGGGCCGAAAACGTACCACACCTTGGTTACCCCGCACAAGACTTGCAATTCTTCTCAACTGTCCCTACTATCCGCAATAGAAACCGGCCTGCAAAGCAGGTGGGTGGTCAACGCTGGATGAACCAACATTCATTGAACAGGGGCTCGACTCGTCTAATCGGTTCTGTGTGCCGTGTCCGCCAGTCCGGAATGCCTAATGAACCGCGGGGAGCTCCACCGTCTTAGGACGGGTTCACCAGCGCATCACGCACGGCCCAGTGGGCCGGATTTCTAACCTCCTTCCGGGTCGAGAAGATATTCTTCTTTCACGTGTACCCGGTCCTCTTCCACATCGGCGCTCTCATTGTCCCGTCCTATGGCGTATTTTCTGCCCTCGGCGTTCTCCTCGGTCTGGCACTACTCCTGCGCACCGCGCGCATCGCTGGCCTCGATCCCAATCAGCTTTGGAATCTCTGCATCGTCGCACTCTTCGCGGCGCTCGTCGGCTCGCGCCTTCTGCTCGTCGCGCTCAATTGGACCATCCTGCGCAGTCATCCCGCCTGGCTTCTCGGCCTCGCCATGGTGCATCATCCGTTGCTCGCCGCTGCGGGAAGCGCCTTCGCTCTTGCAGCTGCTGTGCCCTATGCGCGTCGTCAAGAGCTGCCCCTGCGCAGCACCGCCGACGCCCTTGCGGCCCCCCTTTGTCTCGGTCTCGCCTTTGAACAAATCGGCGCGCTCCTCGCCGGCTCGGGCTATGGCAGAGAGACCGATGTCCGCTGGGCGGTCATCTACACCCATCCCCTCGCCGCGCGCTGGAGCGGCACTCCACTTTTCCTTCCCGTCCATCCTGTCCAGGCCTACGCCGCGTTTGCGTTTCTCCTCCTTGCCGCCGCACTGTTTCTCTTCATGCCCCGGGCCCGCCAGGAAGGCGACATCTTCGGCGCCGGCCTCATGGCGGTGAGCGCAGCCGTTTACTTCACTGAATTCTGGCGTGACTCTGAAGGTCGCGGCACCATCCTGCATGGCGCATTAGACGGGCCGCAGTGGGTCGCGATCGTCTTGTTCCTCGCGGGCGCGTTCATTCTTCGCGAACGGCCCGAGGCTCAAATCGAAGACGAGACTGTCGTCGCCCAGCCCGCCCATCCCATCGAGGCGCCCCATGAGTGACGTGCGTACCTTCGCAGTGCCCGCCGATGCTTCCGGCCAGCGCCTCGACCATTTCCTCACCACGCAGCTCTCCGGCGTCAGCCGCTCCCGGGTTCAGTTGCTCCTCGAGCAGGGCGACGTCCTCGTCAACGGCACACGCCTCAAGGCATCTCTGAAATTGCGCGGCGGCGAGCAGATCGTCGTCACCGGCGATCCGCATCCCGCACCCCTCAAAGCAATCGCCGAAGACATTCCCCTCGACGTCGTCTACGAAGACCCCGACCTCGCCGTCGTCAATAAGCCGGCTGGCATGATGGTCCACGCAGGCTCCGGCCAATCCGACGATGCGCGCAGCCGCGGCACGCTGGTCAACGCGCTCCTCCATCGCTTTCGCGCACTCTCTTCTACCGGGGGCGATTTGCGCCCCGGCATCGTCCACCGCCTCGACAAAGACACCAGCGGCCTCATCATCGTCGCCAAAAACGATGCAGCCCACTTGGCTCTCGGAACCTTGTTTTCCTCGCGCCGCGTCCGCAAAACTTACTTCGCGCTGGTCCAGGGCGAAATCTCCAGCGCCAAGGGAACCATCAGCGCCTCGGTCGGCCGCGACCCCTTACGCCGTACCCGCATGACCGCGCGACCTACCGAAAATGCCCGCTCCGCCGTCTCTCACTATGAAGTGGTGCGCAAACTCTCAACCCGTTTCGGCAAGTTCACGCTGGTGCGCGTGCGCATCGAGACGGGCCGCACCCATCAGATCCGCGTTCACATGGCGTCGATCGGTCACCCGGTCGTCGGCGATACCCTCTACGGCGCCGCTGGGCAACTCACTGAGCAGGCCGACGCCAAGACGCATCGCTCCGTGAACAAGCCCGAGCGCCTTCGCCTCGGCCGCAATTTTCTTCATTCCGCACAATTGGAGTTCGAGCATCCCACTTCAGGCAAGACCTTGAACCTCGAGGCGCCCCTGCCCAAAGAGTTAGAAGAATTTCTGCAAAAACTCGAGAGTTCGTCACGAACCTGAACCAACAATGCCGTAAGTAACTTGCACGCAAAGAGACATTGGTAGAATAAGAGAGATATGAATCGAAAGTTGCTTGGTTCTGTACTAGCGGTGCTCGCCGCCGCGACCTTGTGTGCGCAGCAGCCCGCGGCGCCCCCTGCCACGACCACTCCCGCACAAGCGCCAACACCAACAACTTCCGCTCCGTCCTCTGCGACCCAGCCCGGACAGCCGCAAACTCAGCAGCCCATACCTCCTTCCGGCGACGACGCCTCCAACGCCCCGACCCTCCGCCTCGGCGTCAACGAAGTCAATCTCATCTTCACCGTGACCGACAAGCACGGGCACTACATTCCCAACCTCCAGCTCAACGACTTTGCCTTGCTCGACGACCAGCGCGCCCCGGAAAAAGTAACCTCGTTCCGGCAGCAGATCAACCTGCCCTTGCGTGTGGGCATCGTGATCGATGCCAGCACCTCCATCCGCACTCGCTTTCAATTCGAGCAACAGTCGGCTACGGAATTCCTTCTGTCGATTCTCAAAGCACGCAGCGACCGCGCGTTCGTGATGGGCTTCGACGTCACGCCCACCATCGAGCAGGATTGGACGAACAATCTCGACGCACTCGAGACCGGCATCAATCGCCTTCGTCCCGGCGGAGGCACAGCCCTCTTCGACGCCGTCTATACCGCTTGCCGCGATAAGCTCCTCGACGTTTCGCGCGGACAGGAACCGGTACGCAAGGCCATGATCCTCATCTCCGACGGCGACGACAACCAAAGCCGCGTCCATCCCGACGAGGCCATCAAAGAATGCCAGCGCGCTGAAACCATCATCTATGCCATCAGCACCAACTGGACGCCCAGCCGCGGTAAAGGCGACCAGGTGCTGAGCGAAATGGCCGAAGCCACCGGCGGCCAACCCTTTTTCCCGCCGTCGGTCGATGAGATGTCCGCGAGCTTCAAACAGATCGAAGAGGAATTGCGCTCGCAATACGCGCTCACTTACGCGCCCGCCGACTTCAAAACCAACGGCGCCTTCCGCTCCATCTATCTCTATTGCAAAAACCCCCATTACCAGGTGCGCGCAAAAAAGGGTTACTTCGCTCCCCGCGACTAAGCGCAGCGAAAGATTGCCTTTTCTTTTCGCGAAGCAAACCCAAGCAAGATCCTGGGTGCCCCATGCCTCGCTTTTGAGACGTGGGAAAGCAATAACCCGACCCTTGTACTTGTCTTCCTGAGCGAAGCGCATGGGACCCCGTCGCGCAAGCGATGGGGTAAGCGGAGCCGAAGGAACCGCATTTGCTTTTCCCAGTCCCTGAGTCCCCAGCCCCTGATCCACCCCTTCCCCTTTCCGGAATCTCCGCCCACCCTGTCCCTTTTCTGCGCACCCGCTGGTTTCTTCCTTCCGTCTTCTCTTCCAACTCCACCCATTCGCGATGAAATAGGAACAGGCAGTACGCCTGGAGGAGGCGGCCCGGTGATTCGCCAGGCCATTTCGTGCGACATTTGCGGCAGAGATAAGCAGCAAACCAACCACTGGTTCGTGGTCTACGAACACGGTGCGGAGCTGCGCATCAGCGGCTGGAGCTCGCAGGCCCGCATGAGCACCAAGGCCAAGCACCTTTGCGGACAAACGTGTCTGCACAAGCTCGTCGACGAATACATGGCGCGCATCCTCGCCGCAGGTGCCGCGGCTCTGGGGATAGCGGCACCGGGCCTTGAAGTTCGGATCCCTGAAGCGCGAAGCCCTGAAATCAGAAACGCCGAAGAAAAACCTGCAGCCCTCGCCGCTCCGCGCACCGATGCCAGCCTCACTTCAAACGCAGCTCATCTGTCATCTGTGCCTCTCGCTGCTCCCATCCCTGCCACATACATTGACCGCTACACATCTGCCGCTCCCGCCGCGTTACCCCTGAACCTGAGCTCCCGATCCGAAGAAGAGCCGATTCCCAACCCGCCCAGCTTCAGCGCGCGCACCTGGCGCGCCGAAGCCTGGAAGCGCGAGCGCGCCCGCGAGCAGCGCGCCGCTCTCAACGCCCCTCCTTCGCGTCGCCACCCCATTGCATGATCCCTAGCTCACAGGGGCTGTCTCAGGGCGAGCGAAAAGTTTGCCCTGGAAAACTGTTTCATCCTGAGCGCAGCATGCTTGTGGGTAAGCGGAGCGAAGGACCTGCTCTTGGGGCGTCCGACCTATGCAGCGAACTTCAAACACGTCACGCCAGCATCGTGTCTCAGAAGTTCGTATCCAGAGAATCTGTCATCCTGAGGTCGCGCGCGTTTGGGGTCCAACGTCCGTTGTTCACGGGGTCGGCGGGGCGAAGGATCTGCCTTTCCAGGCCTCGGCGAATGTATTTCTGGGACACCAAACTACAAGCGGCCAGCGTGCGTCACTCCTCATTCCTCGAACCGCGAAAAAATGGCTCCCGTCGACGGCCACCTGTATATGTCGATACACGCTAGCGACTTTCATCTTTGCGTGTGCCTGATTGAAGCAAAGCCGTCAGCCCCACCTCATCCAGCACCGGCACCTTCAGCTCGCGCGCCTTGTCCAGCTTCGATCCCGCCTCTTCGCCGGCAATCACATAGCTCGTCTTCTTGCTGACCGAACCCGATACCTTGCCGCCCGCGGCTTCGATCTTCGCCTTAGCCTCGTCCCGCGACAGGTTCGGCAGCGTGCCGGTCAACACCAGCGTCAGTCCGGCCAGTTGCGTCGATCGCTGCTTCTTCTCCGCCGTCATCTCCACGCCGGCTGCGTGCAGATGCTCCACGAGTTCACGATTCTTTTCCCGTCCAAAAAATTCGAGAATCGCCTCCGAAATCCGCGGACCCACTTCTTCCACGCGTTCCAACTCTTCCTTGCTCGCCGCCATCACCGCATCGATTGAGCCGAACTCCTGCGCGAGCAACTCGGCTGTCCGTTCACCCACAAACCGCACGCCCAATCCCATCATCACCCGCGCAAGGCCGGCCTTTTTCGAACGATCGATCTCCTCTTTCAACGTGGTCGCTGATTTTTCCGCGAATCGCTCCAGCCCCGCAAGCTGTTCCACCTTCAGCTTGTAAAGATCCGCAACACTGTGCACCAGTCCGCGCTCCAGCAGTTGCTGCACCGCCGCATCGCCCAGCCCCTCGATATTCATCACCCCGCGCGCCCCAAAATGCAACAGGCTCTCGCGCAATTTTGCGGGGCAGTCGGCATTCACGCAGCGATGATCGGCTTCCCCCTCCGCGCGCACCACGTCGCTCCCGCACTCCGGGCACTTGGCAGGGAAGTGGAACGTCTTCGTTCCTCGCGGATGATCCTTGTCTTCCACCACCTCCGCCACTTTGGGAATCACGTCGCCGCCGCGTTCCACCTTTACCCAGTCGCCGATCTTCAGCCCCATGCGCTCAATAAAATCGGCGTTGTGCAGCGTCGCACGGCTCACAGTCGTACCGCCAATAAACACCGGCGTCAACATCGCCGTCGGCGTCAGCTTTCCCGTCCGCCCCACCGTGATCATGATGTCCACCATCTGCGTCACGCCCGACTTCGCCGTGAACTTGTAAGCAATCGCCCACCGCGGCGCGCGCCCCGTGTAGCCCAGTCGCAGCTGCGCAGCGTGCGCGTCGACTTTCAACACCACGCCGTCGATCTCGTAGCCCAGCGTCGCCCGCTGTCCCTCGGAGCCATCGATGAACTTCATCATCTCTGCCACCGTGTGCACCCGTCCTCGATGCGGATTCACGCGAAACCCCAGCGTCGTCAGCGCATCAAGCGTCGCATCCTGTCCCGCCGCAAAATACTCACCCTCCATCAACAAAAAATACGCAAAGAAAACCAGCCGCCGATTCGCCACAATGCTCGGCTCCATCGTGCGCAGCGTCCCCGCTGCCGCATTGCGCGGATTCACCGCCGCCGGCAGTCCCTGTTTTTCCCGCTCCTCATTCAGCCGCCGAAATCCTTCCTCCGGCATCACCACTTCGCCCCGCACCTCGAACGCCTGCGGGAGACGTGCCTTCTTCAGCGCCGCCGCCGAAATCGAAATCGGCACACTGCGAATCGTGCGGATATTCGACGTCACATCCTCGCCGATCTGTCCATCGCCGCGCGTCACTCCGGTCACCAGCGTCGCGCTTCCATCGGCCCCCGGTCCATAAGTCACCGCAACGCTCAGTCCATCCAGCTTCAGCTCTGCGGTGTATTCCACGCTCAAGTTGCCCGCCAACTCGTGCACGCGCCGATCCCAATCCGTGAGCTCCTCGGCGTTATATGCGTTGTCGAGGCTCAGCATGGGTCGCGAGTGCTTTACCTTCCGGAATCCCTCCGCCGGCTTGCCCCCTACACGCTGCGTCGGCGAATCCGGCGTCAGCAAGTCGGGATGCTCCGCCTCGAGCTTCTTCAACTCGTTCATCAGCGCGTCATACTCCGCATCGCTGATCGCCGGCGCGTCCATCACATAGTACAAATGCTCATGCCGCCGCAGCTCCGACCGCAGTTCTTCCACCCGCCGCCGCACCTTCTCCGATTGATTCCTCTCGCCCATGCGCTGGATTATAGGGTGCTCCCCGCGACCCCTGCCTCGCTGCTTCACTCTCTCGCTGTTCACTGTTTCACTAGTTCCCTGATTCACTGTCTCCCCCGTCCCAGCCGTTACTATGTCTCCAGCGAGCTATGGAGCCCATCACGCACTTTCTCACCGGCGCCTGCATCGGCCGCGCCGGATTCAATCGCAAAACCGCATACGCCACCCTGGCCGCGACCTTGGCCGCCGAAGCCGCCGACCTCGACGTTGTCTGGGGATTCGCCGGTCCAGTCGCCGAGTTGCAGCATCATCGCGGCATCACCCACACCTTCATCGCCATTCCCTTCGTGGCAGCGGTGGTGACGGGTGCCGTCTGGCTCGCTCACCGGTGGCTCGAGGCGCGACAAAAACGCCGTGCGGGTAATGTCCCTCTGAAGACAAAACCGCCGGCGGCCCCGGTTCGTTGGCTCTGGGTTTACTGCGCGGCTCTCGTCGCGGCATCCACCCACATCCTCCTCGACTGGACCAATAATTACGGCGTCCGCCCCTTCTTTCCCTTCAACCCACGCTGGTATGAAGGCAGCTTCGTGTTTATCGCCGAACCGGTTTTGTGGGCGCTGCTCTTCTCCGCCTTCATCGTTCCCTGGCTTCTCGGCCTGGCCGACAGCGAGATCGGCGCGCGCCGCACTCCATTTCGCGGCCGCGGCTGGGCCATCTTCGCGCTCTGCGGCATGGTGATCGTCTGGTGCTGGCGATGGGCGGAGCACGCGCAGGCGCAAGCCATGCTCCAGAACACGCAGGTCACTTCGTTGCCCATCACGCGCGTCGCCATCGAGCCGTATCCCGTCAATCCCTTCCACTGGCACGCGATTCTCGAAACGCAAAACTACTATCAATTCGCCGACATCAATACCCGCACCGGTGCCATCGAGAGCGAAGCGCCGCGCGACGTGCTTTACAAACCAACCGACACGCCCGCCGTTGAAGCCGCCAAGCGCACCTATCTCGGACGCGTCTACCTCGATTGGGGTCGCTGGGCCGTGGTCCGCGACATCGGTCAGGCACCCATGCCGGCCGTCGACCCTCCGCAACTCCCGCCGGGTCGCATCTGGACCACCATAGAGTTTTCCGACCTGCGCTTCGACTACAGCTTTCGCGGAACCGGCCGCGCCATCGGCTCCTCACCTCTCGGCGGCTGGGTCTACATCATCGACGGCAAAGAAGAAGCTGCCGAAGGCATGGGTAATCGCGAACAAAAATAAACTTCAATCCAGGGTTGTTCTCCCAATCGCAGCAACCGAACCCAAAACCCTGTCCTCCTGAGCGGAACAGCTTGGGCCCAAGGCGCGGAGTGCATGGGGAAAGCGCAGCGAAGGATCTGCTGCTTCTTTTCACGCAGCATGAATGCCCCATGTCCTGCTTCTCGTTCCCATTCTGCGCGAAAGCTGATTACTTTCTGCAGTCATCTCACTGTCAGGGGATTGTGTTCCGGCTCCTTTGCCGTCATTGTTATAGGTAGGAATCTGAGAGCAGCAACGTTTCGGAATGCAAAGTGTGCGACGGCAATTCGTCCTCCCCCTTCTCGTCCTCCTCGGCACGGGGGCGGCGGTTGGCCAAGGCGTTCCCAGTCCTTCCACACCAGGAGCAGATCCGGTTCCGCCCGCGCTTCCTTCCGTCGCCATCTCATCGCCCACACCCGGCTCGCTCGGCAATCCCGATTCGCCCGCAGTCCAGATCCTGCGTAGCTTCAGCGACTCCGATATCAAGTTCGATCTCCGCGCCCTCATGGACACTCTGCGCGACAAACGCCATGAAGGATGGGTCCTCGCCGCCTATCCCGATCCAAAGACCAGCCAGCCCTTGATCGGCGCAGGCTTCACCCTCGACTTGCCGGCCCGCGAACACCCGCAGCCCGATCCCCTCAACACGCATCCGTTTCTCGAGCCATCCTCCGCCGACCTGTGGCGCGCCGCCGGCCTCGCTCCCGACCGGCTCGATGCGATTCTCGATCTCTACAGCGACCGGCTCGCCTCCTGGAAAAAGCGCAGGTTCCAAAAGCGCATTCCTACCCTCGAGCCGCAGATTACCGACGACGAAGCCACGCTCCTGCTTCGCATCTCCGCCATTCAGGCCATCTACAACGCGCGCGCCTATTGCCGCAATTTCGACCAGATGACCGGCTCCCAGCAGATGGCCCTCAGCCAGCTCGTCTACCAGATGGGTGTCAACCTCGCCCACTTCGACGAGTTCCTGTCCCTCATCAACAGCGGCGACCACACACGAGCCAACTCGGGTACACCCGCCACGGCCCAGGCCGCCGCCGTTTCAGCCGAAACTCCGCTCTCCGACAGCTCGGAATACTGGCGCAACGTGCAGCATTCGCTCTACCAGAGCCAGTGGGCCAAACACTATCGCATGCGCGCCATCGCCGTCATCGCCATGCTCGACCCCGCCTACGACGACAGTCCTACCGTGGCCGAGCATCGCGTCAGCCTAACCCTGCGCCCGGTTTCCGCGCGTCGCTCCAGAACCCACCGCGCCTCTCTCTCCCAGGTCGCCTCCACCAGCCACAGCAGCCGTGCAATTTCCCACAAAAGGAAATCCCGCACCAAGCGCCGCGCCTGAACTTCCCGCTCCCTCAGTCATAAATCACCAGATTCGCAATTCCTCATTCCCGAATCCCGCATTGTCCAACTCAGTCCTTACGTCCCTGGTCTCTGCCGCCCGCCCTCTGCATCTGTCATCCTGAACGGAGCAGCGTGGGGCCCCGACGCGCAAGCGATGGGGTAAGCGAAGCCGAAGGACCTGCATTTGCTTTTCCAGAGTCCAGAGTCCCCTCAGTCCACAACGCCCGTCCACGTGTGCTTTTATCAACCCGCGCCCGCTTCCGTGGTTGACCCCGCCGCGCCTACCCCTCAGAATGGAAAGTGTGCCTTTCTCAACCCTGCCCGGTACGCGCAGGGATTCCCACGTCGGAGGCGTCCATGCCTGCTTATCTGCTGATTGTTGTCGCCATTCTCAGCCGGCTCCTGCTGGCCGCCTTTCCCCATCCGGAATGGTTCAACTTCACCGCAGTCGGCGGCGCGCTTCTATTCTTCGGCGCACGGCGCTCCTGGCGCGAAATGCTCGCCCCCCTCGCAGCCCTCATCGCAACCGATTATTTCCTCACCACCCAGATCTACTCCTACCCCTTCCGCTGGCAGTCCTATGTCACCACCTGGGGCTGGTACGCGATGGCCATGGCCCTGGGTTGGATCCTGCTCCACGCCCGCACCAATTTTGTGCGCGTGGCCGCGGCCGTGATCCTCGGGCCCACCTCTTTTTGGATCGTCTCCGATTACGCCGTCTGGTCCGCCGGCGGCCTCTACCCCCACACGCTTGCCGGCCTGCGCGAATGCTACATCGCCGCCTTGCCCTTCTATCGCAACGACCTCATCTCGACGACTATCGTCGCAGGCCTCGCCTTTGGCGTACCGGTCCTCGTCCGCCGCATGAAACGCGTTCAGCCCCAAACCGCTTAGGAAGAACTGCGTAGAAACGGTCGCGCTTGGGAGTCATGGAACGTGCGGGTGGACAAGAAGAACCTCGGTGGCCGGCCTTGGTCGCCTTGCTTGCCGTCGCCGGTCTAAGGCTCTCAATTCCTGACGCGCTCTCCTTCGGTCCGCCTTGGCTCCTGTTGGTCGTGGTTCTTGTGCTCCTTGTCCCCACTATCCTTGCTCGCAGACGCAGGCAAGAACGGGCTAACCAGGTTCTCGGCTATCTGGTCGCCGGCGTCGTCACTGTCGACATGCTTTGGTCCTTGATACAGCTGGTCGCTGCCTTGCCATCCCATCGAGAAAGCCCTCTCGAATTACTTCGCTCCGCTTCGGCTCTTTGGCTCACCAACATTCTCGTCTTCGCCTCGTGGTACTGGCGCCTTGACGCTGGCGGACCGAATGCCCGCGACCGGCGCCGTGCTCATGTCGATGGCGCGTTCCTCTTTCCCCAGATGACGCTGAGCCCGCAAGCCCGGAAAGAGATGGGAGAAGAGAATTGGAGCCCAGGCTTTGTGGACTATCTCTTCATCGCCTTCAACACCAGCACGGCCTTCTCCCCCACCGACTGTCCCGTGCTCTCGCGCTGGGCCAAGGTCTTGATGATGATTCAATCCGCAATCGCCTTCTCCACCGTAATCCTGCTTGCCGCCCGCGCCGTCAACATCCTCTGAGCCCTATACGTGTGCTCTAACCTGGTGAACCCCTTTTTGTAAGCCCGGGAAGCCGGCGGCTCTTATCGCTCCTCAATGCTCCCGACCGCGCCGCTGCGACGCTTCCGCAGCCACCACCACCCGAACCCCAGCACCGCCAGCCCGCCCACCACCAGCAACACCGTCAGCGCATGGTGCGCCACGAGCCCCACCGCGCCCGGCCCCAGCTTTAGCACCAGCAGCGACAGAATCAACCAGCGCACAAGCCGCCCCGCGCATACTGCCAGCATGTACGGCAAAACCCTCATTTCGAATACGCCCGCCGCAAAAACAAAGATCTTCCAGGGCGTCGGCGGCGGCAGCATCGACGGAATCATCACCGCCAGGAACTCCTGCCGCTCAAACCGGGTCCGCAGCTGCTCATATCGCGCGCGATTCACCCGTTTCAGCAGGAACAGCTCTCCACCCGCTCTCCCGATCCCATAGGGAACCAGGCCCCCAATGGCCGATCCCACCGCCGCCATCACGCAATAAAGCCAGAAATGGGGCTTGTCGTTCCAGACATATACCGCCAAAATGGCGTCCATCGGCACCGGTATCGAAGAGGAATCCAGCAGCGCAACCGCGCCTACGCCCCAGAACCCCAGCTTGATCAACGCCGGCAGGATCACAAACTTCCATTTGGCCGTCAGATTTACGAAAAACCGCTTCAAACGGGTCTCTTTCCCCCTGCCAATCCGTCCATCCAAAAGAATCATTGTACGGTTCGCATCGTCTGCGCGACCGATTGCGCCCATCGGGGTTCCAGCTACGAAGGGTCTGACTTTTCAGACCCGTCGGGAACCTCTCAACCGATTGGAACCATTCCAAGAGGATGAGAGAATAGACAGGAAGGACTTGAAGTAGAGCCGTTGGTCGCATCCTTCGGTTCCCCTTGAGCGAATGCCCATTATCGAAACGCCAACCAGGGTGGACGAACCCAACGAACCTGCCGGAAACCGGCCCGAAGCCTCGGGCGCCGCCCCCGATCCTTCCTCCAGCGAAGAAGAAGCGCGCCCCAAAGGTCGCACCACCTCGCGTTGGGTCGACTACGATACCCACGAACTGCTCGAAATGATCAGCGAGCTCGAAGATGAGCGCCGCTGGGCCCGCCTGCGCGAAGGCGTCCTGTGGGCGCTTCTGTTGCACATCCTGCTGATCTCGGCCCTCACCTGGATTCCGCGCTATGTCTTCAAGGTTCCGCCCGTCATCGACCCATTCGATGCCATCAAACAACGCAAAGATCTGAGCTACCTAGACTTACCGCCAGACCTGCTCAAGAAGCTCCAGCCCAAGGTCCAGATCAAGGCGGTTCCCGACAAGCGCCCCCAAATCGACCGGAAAACCCTCGAGGCGATGAACAAACCCACGCCTCCACCGGTGCAGGCGCCGACGCCCCCCAAGCTCGAATCGCCGGTTCAGCCGCAGCCGCAACCAACCCCCGTTCAGCCCAAGGCGGAGTCCCCCGTTGAGGCTCCCCACCCTACAGCAGTCCCGGCCCGTCCCAACTTCGCCATGGGCTCCCAGAACCCCGCCGATCAGCTGCGCGATGCCATGCGCGGCGCATCGCAGAGTCCTGGAGCGGCCTCAGGCGCTCAGCCCACCGGCGGCTTGTCCCGCCATCCCGGCGCCGGCTCCGGCGTGCAGATTCTTTCCGACACCCAGGGAGTCGACTTCAACTCCTGGCTCCATCGCTGGTACTACGAAACCGAGCACACCTGGGACCCGCTTATCCCCGACGAAGTGAATGCGCCCATCCTCAAGTCGGGAGCCGTACAGATTCGCTTCAAGGTGCTGCCCAACGGCCAGGTCACCGATATGGTCCTCGAGGGCCGCTCCGGCGATACCGGCCTCGACCGCGCTGCCTGGGGTGCCATCACAGGCTCCAGCTATCCGCCGCTGCCGCGTGAGTTCCACGGGCCTTATTTAGAATTGCGCGCCTTGTTCCTCTACAACGAGCAGCCGCCCAAATAACAGCCCGCATTCCCGACACTCAACCGGCAATAAAACGCGTCCTCTCCAAATTCTTGCCCAGAGCACGCTTGGCCACTCGCTCCAGCCCAGACCCGATATACCCCCCCCTTGGCCTGTCCCAGCGGGTGGCACGCACTTGTTGTGATCTAGATCACAACGGGCCAAAAGTGCTATTCAAGATCCCGTCTCAATCAGTTCATATTGAGTCATGCAGCAAACGTTGGAGAGCAATCCGCTATCTTGTGCCATTGGCTCTGGCGCGGTTGCCATTGCGGCGGCTACATCCACTCGCTATCTCGCGCGCCAGCCCATTCTCGATGTCAAAGGGCGCGTCGTCGCCTATGAACTGTTGTTCCGGAATGGGGCCGATTCGGCATTCAGCGGATCGGGGGAAGCTGCCAGCCAGGCCATGATCGACAACACCATCATCTACGGTGTGGGGAAGCTGACCGCCGGCGTACCGGCCTTCATCAATTGCACCGCGGAGACTCTGGCGAGCCCCTACGTCGAAATGCTCCCGGCGTCGTGGACTGTTCTCGAAGTGCTTGAGGACGTGGAAGCAACGGAAGAGGTCGTAAAAGCCTGCATCGATTTGCAGCGGAGAGGCTACAAGATCGCTCTGGATGATTTTGTATATCGCCCTTCCCTTGACCCTCTGATCCGGATTGCGGACTTCATCAAAATGGACTTTCGCAGTACTCCCAGCGCGGAGCGACTCAACCTCATTGCGACCCTCAAACAATTCAAGGGCGCCTACCTCGCAGAGAAGGTCGAAACCCGGGAGGAATACGAGCAGGCGAAGAAAGAAGGTTTCACCCTCTTCCAGGGCTACTACTTCGCCAAGCCATCCCTTCTCAAGAAAAGTGCCGTACCGTCAAACCGCCTCGTCTACCTCCGCCTGCTCAAGCTGATGCAGGAAAATCCATTGAATATCGCGTCAATCGGCAGCATCGTGAAGCGGGAACCGTCTCTTGCGTACCGGCTTCTTCGCTATGTGAACTCCGCTGGGCGCGGATTGCGCCAGGAAGTCACCTCGATCAAGTCTGCCCTGCTCGTAGTCGGTGACGATCTGTTCCGGCGCATGGCCACGCTGGCCGTTGCAGTGGAACTCAACTCCGGACAATCCCCGGAAATCCTGCGAATGGCTCTCGTGCGGGCGCGCTTCTGCGAAACTGCTGCCTCGCTTTGCGGCCTGAATCCAACCGAGCAATATCTGCTGGGTCTCCTCAGTTTGCTCGACGCCATGTTGCAGATGCCCATGGAAGAAGCGCTCGCGCCTCTCTCGCTGGCAGCCTCGATTCACGCGGCATTACTCGGATCCGACAATCCTTACCGCTGCCCGCTGTATTGGCTTGAAAGCCATGAACACGGGGACTTCGCGCGATGCGATCAGCTTGCGACCTTCCACGGATTTGATCCCGCCCGCATGGAACAGAACTACAGCGCGGCAACACTGTGGGCCGATGAATTGCTGGCAGAAAACTAATCCTTCGCAATCCGGCATTGGTGGCTTCCAGACGTTCAAAAACTCTGCGGGGACTCCTGCTTGCTAGCCAATGCTCGCCGAGCGACCAGCTTTCCTTCCCCTACTCAACATACGTGCCCTTGTCCTTTAGCTCCTGAAATAGCGGCGGCTCCGAGGCATTCGCCTCAATCGCGCTTTCAGCCGTTTCTGGCTCGCCGTGCAAGAAGATACCGTCCTGTTCCAGCAGCGCGTCATACACCGGCGTCCTCCTCCAGTGCCGCGCCAGCGCAAAGGCGCTCATGTTGGCAATCATCAGAGGCAACACCAGTCCATAGCCCCGCGTCATTTCAAAAATGATCAGAATCGATGTCATCGGAGCACGCACAATCCCGGCGAACACTGCCCCCATCCCCACCACCGCGAACGCCCCAATTGAATCCGCCGAATGATGAAACACCGTGACGTCGAGATACCCGACCGCCCCCCCCAGCATCCCTCCCATAAACAATGCCGGCGCAAAAATGCCGCCTGCTCCGCCGCTCGAATAGGATGTCACTGTCGCCGCCAGCTTCAGTACGCACAGCACAATCATGGCCACCACCGGGATCGTCCCGCTAAACGCCTGCGTCAGGGTTTTGTAGGGATCTCCAGCGATGCCACCCAGGTGAAACAACAGCAAGGCCACTACCGCAAAACTTCCCGTGGCCGCCCCACCCAGCGCCGGCTGCACCCACTTGGGAATCATCGTTCGCCGTTTGAACCATGCGCGCAACCCGAGCAGCGAATCGGTGAACGCAACCGAAACAAATGCCGCCAGCAGCCCCAGCAGCGCATACCACACCAACGAAGAAGCATTTCCCAAGTCGAATGCCCGCGGTACGTGAAACACGGGGTTGGCGCCCATGAATGCGTGCTCTACCACCGCCGCCAGTGCCGCCGCGACAATGACACCCGAGAGCATTGTCTGGTCCAGATCTCCAATCAATTCTTCGAGCGTAAAGGTCACCGCCGCAATCGGTGCGTTGAAGGCTGATGCGATACCCGCAGCCATGCCCACCGATGCCATGCGGCGTCGGTTTTCCGGGTTCAGCCGTGCCGCCCGCGCCAGCAGGTTGCTCACCCCCGCGCAAATATGCACCGTCGGCCCTTCTACGCCCAGTGATCCACCCGAGCCGATCTGCAGCACGCAAAGTACGAACTTGCCGATTGTTTCCTTGGCTGAGATATAGCCCGAGCTGTTGGTGAAGGCCACCTTCACTTGCGGAATGCCGCTTCCCGCCGCTGCCGGAACAAAATAGTAGAGGCCCAGCCCGCAAATTAATCCGCCCAGGGCCGGCGACAGTACTGTCCAAACAATCCAGGAGTGATTGCCGGCCGTCGCGTGTCCCGCGGCTGCCCTGTCAATCAGGACCCCCTCGATCCACGCCACGCTGATGTGAAACGCCACCGCGGCCAGTCCGCACAATCCGCCTGCCAGAATGGTGAACGCCAGCAACCGCTGCCGCTCGTTTGGCATACGTTGCATAAACCATGCGATGGCACGGGTATAGAGATTTGCCAGCCAAACCCAGAAATTCAAAGGGGAAGCGACCTCGCGGCGAAAGACTTGCACTCCCAGTATAGAAGTGCACCCACCCCAAAAGGGGTTGTCGATGCGTGTCCGGCTACGGTTTGGGCTCCGTCGCACGCAGAAATTCTGCCAGATAGTCCTTCCAGACCGCGGCCATCGTATGCGTTCCATGCCCACGCGTCTGATCCGAAATCGGAATTAGGATGAACTTCGCATGGGGAATGCGCTTCACCATCTTTTCCGCAATCCCCAGCTCCGGCGGATTGATATAGTCATCGGCCGAGTTGATCCACAATACCGGCGCCGTAATCTTCTCGAGATTCGCACTTGGATCGTAATTGCGGCTCGCGTTGAGGTAGTAAATCATGTTGTTCGCATCGGGACTCGGCCGCGCCCAGAATCGATCGACATACTCCTCCGCCGCCTCCCGCGTCGGCGCAGCCTTTTGCATCTGCAGCGGGCTCGAACCCATCACCAGCACCAGCGTATTCGCCAGCCGCAGTCCTTCCACAGGCTCCGTCTTGTATTCCCCGCCCATCCACGCCGGATCCAGCTCAATCGCCTTGAGGCTCATGTAGCGCATCATGCGATTGCGTCCCGCAATCTGTACCGGCAAGCACGCGAACGGTGCCAGCGCGTCCATGAAATCGGGATATGTCTCGCCCCAGACGAAGCCCTGCATACACCCCATCGACGTGCCCAGAATCAACCGCAAATGATCGATCTTCATCGCATCGAGCATCAGGTGCTGGCTGCGCACCATGTCGTCGTAATCGTATGCAGGGAAATGCATGTGCAGCCCGTCTGAAGGCCTCGAGCTCTGCCCATGCCCAATATCGTCCGGCAGGATCAGAAAGTATTTCGTAATATCCAGCACCGACCCGGGTCCGAACAATACGTCCGAAAACAGCGGATTCATCAACGAATGTGCGTCCCCGCCCGTCCCATGCAGCAGGAGCACCGCGTTGTCCACATGCCCCGACGCATCGCGATGCGGAGTCCCCAGCGTGACGTAGTGCAGCCTGAGTTCCGGCAAAATCTCGCCGGTGCCAAAACGAAAATCCTTCAGGACCACCGTCCCATCCACCGCAGGCCACTTGCTCGCCGGTGGCGCGGATTGCCCCAAAGAAGCAACGCTCGAAAAAAGCAGGAATGCGATCAGAAATCGCGCTCCGCGCAGATCCATGGAAAACCTCCAGCAAATGAGTGGGAACAGAATGGGCCTACGCAGCCAGTGTAGCCGCTATGCCTCGCCCGCCCGGCCGGTCCTGAGCCGGTTGCACTTTCCATTTTTCAACTACGCTTTCCACGCGCTAAAATCTTGCTGTTCGCATGCGCCGCCTTTTGCACCATCTCGCGCAACCAATGCTCAAGCGCTTTCGCCGCGGACGCCCCGACCGTGGACGCCGCTCCGCCCGCTGAGTAATCTATCCCCATCCAGATTTTTCCGGATTTTGCCGACCGAGCCGATGCCATCGCACGCTCCCCGGCTAGCCGGGGCTCGTACTGATGATCTCGGATTCGATCCGCCCTTTTGCGGATAGAAAGGTTTTCCCAATGAATAGTTTTGCCGGCCGTGCCCAGCTCCAGGCGGGCGCGCGCTCTTATACGATCTTCCGTCTTCCCGCTCTCACCGCCCGCGGTTTCGATCTGGGCCGTCTTCCTTTCAGCCTCAAGATCCTGCTCGAGAACCTGCTGCGCCGCGAAGATGGCGTCAACGTCACGGCTGCCGACATCGAATTCCTCGCCAGGTGGGACGCAAAAGCCGAGCCCAGCCGCGAAATCGCCTACATGCCCGCCCGCGTCCTCATGCAGGACTTCACCGGCGTTCCGGCCATCGTCGATCTCGGCGCCATGCGCGATGCCATCAAGACCCTCGGAGGCGACCCGCAGCGTGTGAACCCTCTGGTTCCCGCCGAGCTGGTCATCGACCACTCCGTCCAGGTCGACGAATTCGGCACCGCTGGTTCCTACGATGCCAACGCCCTCCTCGAATTTCAGCGCAACCGCGAACGCTACGCATTTCTCAAGTGGGGACAAACCGCGTTTCGCAATTTCAGCGCCGTCCCGCCCGGCATGGGCATCTGCCACCAGGTCAATCTCGAATACCTCGCACGCGTCGTCTTCACAACGGAGATCGAAGGCGAATTGTTTGCCTATCCCGACACCCTGGTCGGCACCGATTCCCATACCACCATGATCAACGGCCTGGGCGTGCTCGGTTGGGGCGTCGGCGGCATCGAAGCCGAAGCCGCCATGCTGGGACAGGCAGTGTCCATGCTCGTGCCGCAAGTCGTCGGCTACAAACTCACCGGCAAGTTACGCGAGGGCGCAACGGCAACCGACCTGGTCCTCACCGTGACCCAGGCGCTGCGCAAACTCGGCGTCGTCGGCAAGTTTGTCGAGTTCTTTGGGCCGGGAATTGCCGAGCTCCCGCTCGCCGATCGTGCCACCATCAGCAACATGGCGCCCGAATACGGCGCAACCTGCGGCATCTTCCCCGTCGACGCGGAGACGCTGCGTTACCTGCGTCTCACCGGCCGCAGCGACGAGCAGATCGCGCTCGTCGAGGCATATTACAAAGAGCAGGGTCTCTTTCACTCCGCGACTTCGCCGGAAGCCGAATACACGCAAACGCTGGAACTCGATCTGGGCGCCGTCGAACCCAGCGTCGCCGGACCCAAGCGCCCCCAGGATCGCGTCCTGCTCAAGGACGCCGCAACCAGCTTCGCCCAGCAGCTGCCCACCTTGCTCTCGCCGACTGCCAAGCCGCTCGGCTCGCGCACCGCTGCAGCATGGGAGCGCTCCACGGTGACCGACACCGCCATCGCAGAAAAGGCTCCGCTCCACGTCACCACCACGGTGAAAGAACGCTTCAACATCGACCCCGACAAATATCTCGATCACGGCTCCGTGGTCATTGCCGCCATTACCAGCTGCACCAATACCTCCAATCCCTCGGTCATGGTTGCCGCAGGTTTGCTCGCCAAGAAAGCCGTCGAGAAAGGCCTCACCGTTCCACCCTGGGTGAAGACATCGCTTGCCCCCGGCTCGCGCGTGGTCACCGACTACTACCAGAAGTCCGGCCTGCTGCCCTATCTCGAAAAGCTGCGCTTCAACGTGGTCGGCTACGGCTGCACCACCTGCATCGGCAATTCGGGACCTCTGCCGTCCGACGTGTCCAAATCCATCGACGAGCACGGCCTCGTCGCCGTCAGCGTGCTCTCCGGCAATCGCAATTTCGAGGGACGCGTCAACGTCGACGTGCGCGCCAACTACCTGATGTCGCCGCCGCTGGTCGTCGCCTATGCCCTGGCCGGCCGCATCGGCCACAACTTCGACTCCGATCCCCTGGGCAAAGACAAAGCCGGCCAGCCCGTCTATCTCAAGGACATCTGGCCCACCCAGCAGGAAGTTGCCGAGGCTATCGAAAAAGGTCTCAGCCGCGAGAGCTTCCGCAAGGAATACTCGACCGTGAGCGATGGCGATGCCAACTGGCAGGGGCTGCGTTTCCCCACCGGCGACGTCTACAAGTGGGAGCCCGATTCAACCTACATCCGCAAAGCTCCGTACTTCGATGGCATGACAAAAACCCCTGCGCCCTTGTCCGACATTCTCGGTGCGCGCGTTCTCGCCGTGCTCGGCGATTCCGTTACCACCGACCACATTTCTCCGGCAGGCTCGATCAAGGCCAACGGTCCGGCTGGAAAATATCTCTCCGAACACGGCGTGAAGCCGGCAGACTTCAACTCCTACGGTTCGCGTCGCGGCAACCACGAAGTCATGGTGCGTGGAACCTTTGCCAATGTGCGCCTGCGCAACAAACTCGCCCCCGGCACCGAGGGCGGCGTCACGCGCCTCTTGCCCGAAGGGACGCAGATGTCGATCTTCGATGCCAGCGTCGCCTATGCCGAACGCAAAGTGCCGTTGATCATTCTTGCCGGCAAGGAATACGGCTCGGGTTCCTCGCGCGACTGGGCCGCCAAAGGGCCCAATCTGCTCGGTGTGCGCGCAGTGATTGCGGAGAGCTTCGAGCGCATTCACCGCTCCAATCTCGTCGGCATGGGCATTCTTCCTTTGCAGTTCGAAGAAAATCAGAATGTCGAGTCTCTTGGTTTGACCGGCGAAGAAGTCTACGATTTCCCCGGCCTCACCGCGATGCTCAAAGCCAAATTTGCCAACGGCCGCACTCTACAGGTGACCGCCGCCGGCACTGACGGGAAAAGGAAAACATTCCACGCGAAGGTCCGCATCGATACGCCGCAGGAGATAGAGTACTTCGAGCACGGCGGCATTCTTCTCTACGTGCTGCGCCAGTTAGCAGCGAGGTAGCTCACGAGCACATCGGGCGCTCAGGCAAGGGGAGTCCTACCAACTCCACTGCCTGCGCGCCCATTCTTTTTCCGTATCGATTCCTGCATCCGCCCAGATCAACGAACCCAGTTAAACAACCCGCCCCTACGGATTCGAAATGTTCGGCGGATTCGGCGAGGGATACCGGCGCAGCGGCGACTTGCGGGCCGGGCGCTTTGGCTTGGGTTGCTCCTCCGAGGTTTCCGGATCGGGAAGAGTTTCCTGATGATGCGGCGCGAAGAAACGCACGCCCTCTTTCTGCTCGCCCAGCACATGCAGTCGAAGAAAATTCGTCGACCCCGACTTGGTCCTTGTGCCCGCCACAATCGCAATCACCTCGCGACTGCGGACATACCCATACTGTTCAAGCAGGCTCTCCGCCACATCTACCAGCGCCTCGGTCGAATTGACCTTGGGGCAGCGTACGGGCGTTGTACCCCAAAGCAGGTTCAGCCGGTTGATCGTCACTTCAATCGGACTCAGCGCGAAGATCGGCGACGTCGGATGATACTTCGACAGCTGTCGCGCCGTTGCGCCCGACTCCGTAAACAGCGCGATCCCCCGCAGGTCAAGATCATCGGCCGCGTGCGCCGTGGCTTCGCAAATGGTTTCTGCGATGGAGAGATGACTCTGCCGCACCCGCGTCTCGGAGTAGTTCTCTTTCTCTTCCTTGATGTGCCTCTCGGCTTCGCTCACAATACGCGCCATCATCGAGACGGCATCCACGGGATACTTGCCCACGGCCGATTCGCCTGAGAGCATCACTGCGTCTGTCCCGTCGTAAACCGCATTCGCCACGTCGGAAACTTCCGCGCGCGTCGGCCGCGGGTTCTCAATCATCGATTCCAGCATCTGCGTCGCCGTGATCACCGGCTTGAAATATTCCGTTGCGCGCCGGATGATGTGCTTCTGAATCGCCGGCACCTGCTCCGGCGGGACCTCTACGCCGAGATCGCCGCGCGCCACCATAATGCCATCGGCCGCCTGCAGAATGCTATCCAGATGTTCGATAGCTTGCGGCTTTTCGAGCTTCGCGATCACCCAGGTTTCTCCGCCATAGGCTGCCACGCGATTGCGCACCAGGCGCACATCTTCCGCGGTCCGCACAAACGATACCGCGATCGCGTCCACGCCGTTCTTTAGAGCAAACTCAAGATCCTGCGAATCCTTGTCGGTCAACGACGGCACCCGCACCGCGATGCCCGGCAGGTTGATGCCCTTGTTCTCTCCCAGCATCCCGCCGTTGATAATCTCGCAAACGATATCCGCACCCAGCACTTCATGCACACGCAATTCGATCAGCCCGTCGGAAAGCAGAATGCGCGAGCCCTGCTCCACGTTTTCCGCCAACGTCTTGAACGTCGTTCCCACCAGCGCAGCCGTTCCCGGCACTTCCCGCGGTGTAATCGTCAGGCGTCCCCCGGCCTTCAGCAGCACCGGTTGGTGATCCTTCAGCTTCGATGTGCGAATCTTGGGCCCCTGCAGGTCTCCAAGAATGCACAAAGGCTTGCGCTCTTCGCGGCTCACCTTGCGAATCATTTGAATCAACGCCAGCTTTTCCTCGTGCGATCCGTGAGAAAAATTCAGGCGCACCACATCCACACCCGCGCGCACCAATTCACGAAAAACCGGCTCCGTATTCGAAGCGGGCCCCAGAGTCGCAACGATCTTTGCGCGTCGTTGAATGGGGGATTCATTCAGGATCGTTTCAGCGTGCGGCATCAAAAATCACTCCAGACTGGGCTCGGCGAGGGTTGGGGGTTGAGTGGAAGGAAATCCCTCTTATTCTACACGGAGTAGCATGTCCCAATTCTTCGACGGCAGAGGTGAATTCTTGAGGAAGAAACGCGTCCGGGCATCCGTTAGCCCCTGGAATCAATCGTTTCAGGATAATCAATCTCCGCTTCTCCATCCCCGCGACCGCGGAAAAGCACTCCGTTAAACTCCGCGCCGAGCAGCGCGCTGAACGAAGTAATGTAGAGCCACACCAGCGTCGCAATGCCTGCCGCAAAGGGACCATAGAATCGCGAGTAGTTGGCTATCGCGGTTACATACCAACCGAATGCCAGAGTCGCGGGAAACCACAGCACGGTGGCCGCAAGGGCCCCGGGCATCACGCGGAACCACTGCTCCTTGCGTCTCGTCCCAAAGTGATAGAGCGCGCCCAGCACCGTCACGCTCGTCACAACTGCAACTGCCCATCGCACCATTCGCCAGAAAACCAAAACCGCCTGCCGCAAGGCATGCGCGGAGTTGTCCACCATCCAATGCTCAATCTGGTGTCCGAACACGAGAACCAGCGTAGCCAGCGCCAGGGGAACATGCACCGTGGGCACCAGCAGCAGCGCGCGCACCCGCCGCTCCCAGAATCCCCATTCGCCCCGCGGCAACCTGTACGCGCGCCGGAAACCCTCCATCAACGAAAGCATCATCCCCAGCCCCGCAAACACGCTCAGCAGCAATGCAGAAAACAGCAGCTGCGTCGATTGGAAACGCCGCGTCTGCATCGACGACAACAACAGCCCATACGTATCGGCCGGCAGAATATGTAGGAACGTAATGCGAATCTGGCCCATCACCGTCGAGCCTTCCGGCACCAGCGCCAGCAGCGCCGTCACCACCACCATCGTGGGAAACAGCATCAGCATCCCCGAATAGGCAGCTGCCTTCGCCGTGTTCAGCACATCATGCTGAAAGGCCAGCCATAAGGCTCTTCGGAATTTGGTCGCTAAATCTGCCGCACGCATCTCAAGCCAGAGTAGTGCATCGCCTGCCGTTCCGGCGACACCCTCCAACCGTTTCTCATGCAGCCATTACCCGGATGTGCATTTGCTTTTCACCGAGCATCCATGAGCACGAACCCGGGTTCCCCCATGTCTCGCTGTTGAAACGTGGCAAAGCACGAACCCAATCACAAATCACGCATCCCCGTCATCCAACCTGACGCGGGAAACACGGGCAGTTTATGATTGCCGGGTTATGAATTCTGCCTTTGTCTGCAAAGTCCCTCTCCAATTCGCTCTGGTGCTGCTCGCCTGCATGGCGGCACTCCCCTCCGCGGCGCAGTCGCGGCCCGTACCCAATGCCCAGCTCGCCTCCAAAGAGGTGAACACACGCGTCGATGCGCTGCTGAAGAAAATGACCCTCGACGAGAAGATCGGACAGCTCGTGCAATACTCCGCCGGGTTTGCCACCGGGCCGGCCGCGTCCAATCTCACCTACGACGATCTGGTTGCCAAAGGCCAGGTCGGTTCGATGCTCAACGTCGTGGGAGCGGAGAAGACCAATCACTATCAGCACATCGCGATGGAAAAAGCGCGCCTGCACATCCCCATCCTCTTTGGCCTCGATGTCATTCACGGCCACCACACCACGTTTCCCATCCCGCTCGCTGTCGCGGCAAGCTGGGATCCCGAAGCAGCCGAGGTCGTCGCCCGCACCGGCGCGCTCGAGGCCCGCGCCGACGGCATCGACTGGGTCTTCTCGCCTATGGTCGACATCGCCCGCGATCCGCGCTGGGGCCGCATCGTTGAGTCCAATGGCGAGGATCCCTATCTCAGCTCCGCTATGGCGCGTGCCTGGGTTAAGGGCTACCAGCAAGGGGACATCTCCAAGCCCGATTCGGTCGCGGCGTGCGTGAAGCACTTCGCTGCCTACGGAGCCGCCATCGCCGGACGTGACTACAACGCAACCGACATGAGCGAAATCACGCTCCGCCAGGTCTACCTTCCGCCCTACCACGCTGCAGTCGAAGCCGGCGTCGCCACTGTCATGAGTTCCTTCAACTCCATCAACGGCATCCCGGCAACTGCCGATCCGCTGACGCTCACCCAGATTCTGCGCCGGGAGTGGGGCTTCGACGGTTTCGTGGTCTCCGATTGGGGAGCGGTCGGCGAGCTTTTGAATCATTCCATCGGCGACGGCCCGACCGTGGCGCGCAAGGCCCTCGAAGCCGGCCTCGACATGGACATGGAAGGCAATCTCTTCGGAACCACGCTCGCTGCGCAAGTGCGTGCCGGCAAGATCCCCGAGAGCACCGTGGACGAAGCCGTGCGCCGCATTCTGCGCGTCAAGTTTGCGCTCGGACTCTTCGATCACCCCTACACCGAGCCGAGCCCCGCCTATCAGCCGACCCCCGAGCGTCGCGCTGCCGCCCGCAAAGTCGCCGACGAGACAATCGTGCTGCTCAAAAATGATCCTGTCGAAGGCGTCGGCGCCCTGCTTCCTCTTGCCGCCAAAACCAAGAAGGTCGCTTTGATTGGACCGCTGGCCGACGATGCCCGCGATCTGCTCGGCGCCTGGTCCGCCGGCGATCCGAAAAATGTCATCACCCTCAAGCAGGAGTTAAGCCAGCGCCTGGGCGATCGTCTCCTCTATGCCGAAGGCTGCGGGCTGTTGGCCGGGGAAGACGAAAAGATTCTGCAGAGCGTCACCTTCGGCGGATCAGTTGCAAACGCTCAAAGTCAGCCGCTGCCCGACGACGAGAAGAGCATCGCCGCCGCAGTCGATATTGCCAACCAGTCCGACGTCGCCATTCTCGCCCTCGGGGAGCCTGCCAATTGGATGGAAGGCGAAGCCGCGAGCCGTGTCCACCTCGGCTTCACCGGCAATCAAGAGAAATTGCTTGAGGCCGTTGTCGCTACAGGCAAGCCCGTCATCCTTGTCGTGTTGGCCGGAAGGCCGCTTCAACTGAAATGGGCAGGCGCGCACGTCCCCGCCATTCTCGAGGCTTGGAGTCCCGGCCTCGAAGCCGGGCCAGCGGTCGCCGACATCCTCTTTGGCGATGTCAATCCATCCGGCAAGCTCCCGGCCAGCTTTCCCCGCGCCGTCGGCCAGGAACCGCTCTACTATGCGCAAATGCCCACCGGCAGACCCGCGCACGTCGACCTGACCCACATGCCGACCAACTCCGCGGAGAAATTTGTCTCCCGCTACGTCGACGAACAAAACTCCGCCCTCTTCCCCTTCGGCTGGGGCCTGAGTTATACGCGATTCCACTTTGCCCAACCGACCCTCAGCCGCGCAGAGGCACCTCTCCAAGACGTTCTTTCCAATCGCAACCCCGCGACCACCGTCGGTGTCGATGTGACCAACACCGGCAGCGTGGCAGGAACGGAAGTGGCGCAGCTCTACATCCGCAACACCGACGCCAGCGTCGAACAACCGGTTCGCGAATTGAAAGGCTTCGCCCGCGTACAGCTCGCCCCCGGTGAAACCAAACACCTGACCTTCCCCCTTGGCTTCGACGAACTGAGCTTCTATAACGTCGACGTCAAACGCACCGTGGAGCCCACAACCTACAACATTTGGGTGGGCGGCAGCTCGCTTGCTGAGGCGGAAGTCGACTTCAAGATCATCGAATAGTCCCTTTCTGCCAAAGGGTGGTGTCGGGCCGTCTCAAGGTCACACCATCCTTCGAATCCGCTCTGAGAGGCCTGCGCCGATCCCCGTTTGTGAGCGCCATGCGCGGGCGGGTATCATTACCCTTCATGGGAACTCCGCCCACAATTCAACTCGGCAGCCTCGGCATGGCGGACTCGCTCATCCTCATGGTGCTCGCTCTGGTCGTGTTCGGCCCCCGCCGCCTGCCCCAGATCGGGCGTCAGATCGGGAAGCTGATGTACGAGTTCCGCAAAGCTTCCAACGACTTCAAATTTCAAATGGAAGAAGAGTTGCGTCTCTCCGAAGAGGCAGACCGGCGCAAGAAGGAAGAAGAGCAGCGCAAACAACTGGCCGCCGGCCAGCCTGCGCAGGAATCGGTCTCGGCCACACCCGACTTGGTCAAGTCGATGGAATCGCCCTACCCCGGTGAGACCCAGTATCCGCCCGCGTCCGAAGCTGCGTCCCCGGCTCCAAGCGATCCCGAACCGCGCATTCTCCCGCCCTCCACTGGCGAAACCATCGCGTCCACCCGTCGCTCGCAACTCACAGAGCTGACCGAGCCCCCCGCAGACAATGCGACTCCCCCAACACCTGCCGCCGAGCCCTCCGCGCCACTTTCAGTCGCAGATCCCAATCTCGAAGGCACGGGTCAATCGAACGACGAGCCCACTCCCGCAGCCGAGGCGGTCACGCGCAATGGTTGATCCCGCGGACGCCATCGGCAAGGCAAGGCAGGCCGTGACCGAACGCGCAGAGCTCCCCGGCATGAGCCTGATGGAGCATCTCGACGAACTGCGCCGTCGCATCGTCCATTCCGCTGCCTATCTTGCCGTCGGGTTCGTGGTCGCCTACATCTTCCACGAGCGGCTCTATGGGCTGGTGCAGCAACCCCTCGATCGCCTCCACATCAAACTCAATTACACCCACCCCATGGATGCCCTGAACCTCTACCTCCAGGTGTCTCTCATCGGTGGAGCAATACTCGCCTCGCCCTTCATCCTCTACCAGGTCTGGCTCTTCATCGCCCCCGGTCTCTACCAGAAAGAACGCCGCTTCGTCGTGCCCTTCATGGCAGCCACCGTCGCCTTGTTTCTTGGCGGAGCCGCATTCGGCTACTTTTTCGTCCTGCCCGGCGCGCTTAAAATCTTGATCGTGGACTTCGGCAAACACTTCAATCCCATCATCACGATTGAGGAGTACACCGGCTTCTTTCTCTCCATCATTCTTGGCCTCGGCATCAGCTTTGAGATGCCCATCCTCATCTTCTTCCTCGCCCTCTTCGGCATCGTCAGCCCGCGGTTCCTTTGGAAGAACATTCGCTATGCGGTTCTTGCGGTGTTTATGGTGGCGGCATTCATTTGTCCCAACCCCGATCCCTGGACCATGTGCCTCTACGCCATTCCCATGCTGTTCCTCTATCTGGTCGGCATCGGCGTGGCCTGGTGGGTCCATCCGGAACGCCGCAAAGCCCGTGAGGCGGCTTCATGAGGCGCTCGCTCTTGAGCCGGGTTCTCGCGGGAATCTTCCTGCTCGCCCCGTTCGCTGCGCAGCCCTCACCGGCAGCCCCGGCACAGACATTCAACGGCGGCCGGGCCTATGAGTACGCCCGCGACTTTGTCTCCATCGGTCCGCGCTGGCCTACCGGTCCCGGCCACACGAAAGCAGAGACCTTTCTCCGCACCCACTTCCACCACGACCCGCTCGAAGAAGACGCCTTCACCGCCGACACCCCGATCGGCCCCATTAATCTGCGCAACTTCATCGTCCGCTATCCCGGCAAAAAAGACGGCGTCATCGTCTTGGCCACCCACTACGAAACCAACTACTACCTCAAGGACATCAACTTCGTCGGAGCCAATGACGGTGCCGCAACTACGGGCCTGCTCATGGCCATCGCCGATCAGCTCCGCATCGAAACAGCCGGTGGCAGGAAACTCGACGGCTACTCC
Organism: uncultured Acidobacteriaceae bacterium; assembly: GCA_963798035.1. Classification (GTDB taxonomy): domain Bacteria; phylum Acidobacteriota; class Terriglobia; order Terriglobales; family Acidobacteriaceae; genus Telmatobacter. The sequence goes on from CAWCRW010000006.1 coordinate 806,355, forward strand.
GTCTGGCTCGTCTTTTTCGACGGCGAAGAAGCCATCCGCAGCTGGTCCGATTCTGACTCCACCTATGGCAGCCGCCATCTCGCCGCTAAATGGGGACGGGATGGCACCCTGCAGCGCATCAAGGCATTCATGCTCGCCGACATGATCGGCGACAAGGACCTCGACATTCAGCGTGAAAGCCGATCGACAGCCTGGCTGGTCGACCTGGTCCGTCAGGCCGCGAAAAAATACGGCTACGAACGCTACTTCTTCCAGCAGGAAGAACCGGTCGACGATGACCACATGCCGTTCGTCAAGCGCGGCGTCCCTTCCATCGACATCATCGACCTCGACTACGGACCCAACAACAGCTATCACCACACCGCGCAGGACACCCTCGATAAAATCAGCGCCCGCAGTCTCGCCATCGATGGCGACGTGTTCCTCGAAACCATTCGCCTGATCAACCAGCGTTGACCCATCGCTTCCTGTATTCAATCAACGGCTCGAGGCTGAAAGCTTCGAGCCCCGTACAGTAGCATTCACCTTATGTTTGCCGGCGCATCGTGGACATGGTGGCTCGGGTTTCACGCGGCAGTCGTTGCCCTGCTCGCCGCAGATTCCTTCCTTCCCGGCCGCCGCCACGAAACCAAGCATGCCCAGTCCGTTGCGTGGCTGTGGACCGGCGCTCTCGTCCTTGCAGCTACCCTCTTTGCGCTGTGGATGAACGCCGTGCAAGGCCGCCAACGCGCGCTCGAATTCGTCGCCGGCTACACCATCGAGATCTCGCTCAGCATCGACAACCTCTTCGTCTTCCTCGTTCTCTTCCAGGGCTTCCGCATCAGCGAAAAACGTCAGCACACCGCGCTGCTGTGGGGTGTCGCCGGTGCAGTCATCCTCCGCGGCATCTTCATCGCCACCGGCGTTACACTCCTCAACCGCTTCGGCTGGATTACGTGGATCTTCGGTTTGCTTCTGCTCTACGCGGCCTGGCGCCTGCTCAGCGGCGGCTCGGCCCATGCCGTCATTCCAAATTGGATTCAGCGCCTGCAGCCGGCCAAAGGCTCTCTGCTTCCAGTCATCCTGGCCGTCGAATTCACTGACCTGCTCTTTGCCGTCGATTCCATTCCAGCGGTCCTGGCCGTCTCGCACGATCCGTTCGTGGTCTATACCTCGAACATTGCCGCCATCCTCGGCTTGCGCTCGCTTTACTTCGCGCTCGCCGCACTGCTTGATCGCTTCCGCTATCTGCATTACGGGCTCGGAGCACTGCTCGCCTTTGTCGCCTTCAAGATGCTTGCCGCGCCATGGCTCGATGTCCCCATCACACTTTCCCTGGTCATCATCGGGTCGATTCTTGCCGTGTTCGCCGTCGTCTCGTGGATCGCCGCCAGCAGAAATCCCAGCAGCCCATTCAGCGGACAATGAAATCCCTTGCGCTTCATCTGTTCAATCCGAAGCGAGGCGGGGATCTGCTTCTGTCTTCCGCGCTATGCCAACAAGCACCACGATGGGTGCCCCATGTCTCGCTCTTGAGACATGGGAAAGCAACGAACTCAAACCTCGCTCTTCGCGATCCCACATCCCCTAATCCATCGAAATCTGCACCAGATCTTCTTCCTTCGGCACGCCCTCTTCCCGCTCGCGCCACGCCGGCAGCGCCAATCTCTGCAACCGCGCCACTGTGCTCCCGATCGCCATCGAGCCGTGCAGCAGATGCTTCGCCTTCAGCGGCCCCGCAAGGCGAATTTCGCTGATCCAGTGGGTCGCCGCGCTCGCCGAGCAGCCGCATTGCGAACAGTCCGGATCGCCGCCGAAAACGCATGGCTCCACCTGAGTGCGAAAGTCGGCGGAGTAGTTCTTAGACAGCCGCGAGAAGCCGCAGCTCTTGGGGGACTCCGGCGGATGCAGCAACGCCTGCCCATACCCGCTCGGCGTGAGCAGTTTCGGAAACTGGGCGCGCAACCGTGGCAATTCACTCGCCACAAACGCGCGCTGCGATGGGCTCAAGCGTTCCGCACTTTTCTCTCCGCGCTGCGGCGTGTACAAGCTCACCCAGATGTGCGCCACCTCCTCGCGCACACTCCAGAATCGGACATATTCCTCGAGATAATCCCTGCGCCCCAGCATCTGCGCGGTGATCGTCCAGTGAATATTCACGCGGCGACCCTTTAGGTTCGAAAGGAGACGCTCATACGTCGCCGGCGCACGCCGCACGTTGTGATGCTCCGGCAAACCGTCGATCGAGACCGCAATCGTGAACCGGGGCACACTCATCCACTCGGTGGGAATCACGATGATTCCGCTGGTGACCACCATGGTGAAGATCCCGCGATCCGAGAGTTCCGGCAAAATGCGGCTCAGCTCCCGATGTCGCACCATCGGCTCTCCGCCCACCAGCGTCACCTGCAGCGGCTTGTGGCGATCGACCAGCTCGAGCACTCCGCGCACCAAGTCGTCGCCACGCTTGTCGTTCAGCTCGCGCAGCGTCACGTCTCCGCCCAGATGGTTGTCGCCGTAGGCGTAGCAGCCAGGACAGTGCAGCGGGCACTCCCGCGTAATTTCGATCGAAAGCAGCGGAGTGTGGCCGAGCAGCACCTTACCCCACGAACGGAATATATTGCGTGTCTTCAATCTGTCACCCCATGGGGATTGGAACGATCAGCTTGCCGACGTGCTTGTGAGGGTTAGACGACTCGGTTGGGTCAAACGGTTCGAATTCCTGCGCAAACCTCAAAGTTTCCCCAACCGGAATCCCCCGAGCCAGGACAAATGCAAATCCCGCCGCTTGCCCGGCCCCGTGCATCTACATAATTTGTACCTCGTTTTCCAGTTACTGGTGTCGAACCTCATAAGCGGCAACGCTGGTTTAGACACCCTGGTTCGTCGTATTCTGGAGGTGCATTCCAATGAAGACTTTTACATTTGACGAAGCGCAATCCCTACTCCCCGTCCTGGAGGCATTGCTCAAGCGCGCCATTGAAAGCAAACAGGAGGCAGAGAAAGTGGAAGCCGACCTTTCCGCTTTGTCGCAGCGTATTTACGTTTCCGGCGGCATGCGCGTCGACGTTGGCAAGGTCGCCAAACAGCGCGCCGAGATCGAAAGCCATACCCAGCGGATGCGCGAGACCGTTGCCGAGATCGATTCCATCGGCGTGCAGGTGAAGGACCTCGAGACCGGTCTGCTCGATTTTCCCTTCCGGCTTGACGACGAAATCGTGCTTCTCTGCTGGCGCCTCGGAGAAACCACCATCGAGCACTGGCATACCGTCGAAGCCGGTTTCCAGGGTCGCCAGCCCGTCGACGAACGAATGCGCCGCCGCTCCAACTCCAACAACCGCCCCAACTAGCGCTCTTCCGCCGGAACAGAATTTCCGATTCAGAGGAATCGCTTGTACATTGCCGAGCACGAGATCCGCTCCATCCTCCGTTATGAAACCCTGATCCCCGCCATTCGCCACGCGCTCATCGATTACTCCTCTGGCCTTGTCGACCAGCCTCCACGCATGATCCTCCGCGCCGGGAACGCCAACGGCTTCAAAAACGGCTGGTTTGCCGTCATGCCCGTCATCGCCGGCGATTTCATGGGTGTCAAAAACGTCACCTTCTACCCTGGCAACGCGGAACTCGGCCTCGATACCCACATGGCTACCATCGCTTTGATGCGCCGCGCTACCGGCGAGCCCCTCGCCACAATGGATGGTCGCCTCATCACCGAGATGCGCACCGCGGCCGTCTCTGCAGTCGCATTTGCCGCGCTCGCCCCGCTTCACTTCAATGCGCCGCCGCACAGCCTGGGCATTCTCGGATCCGGTGTCCAAGCCCACGCACACATTCAGGCGCTGCGCCACGTCTGGCCCCGGCTTCAGGAGATCCGCATCTGGAGCCGCACCCAGGCGCACGCGGAACGCCTCGTGGCAAACCTCGGCGAAGGATTCCCCGCACGTGCCGTCACAATGGAAGAAACCTCGGCCGCCGACGTCGTCCTCACTGTGACTTCCTCCCCGAAACCAGTCCTGCTCGGCCGGCATCTCGCCTCCCGCGCCCTGGTGCTGGCGGTCGGCGCTACCGGCTCTTCGCTCCGTGAACTCGACGACGAAGTGATGCAAGGGAGCTATCTCGTGGCCGACTCCCGTTCCTGCGTGGAGCGGGAATCAGGCGATGTGCGCCTCTCTGGTGCAACGGTCGATGCGGAAATCGGCGAAATCCTGGCCCATCCAGAAGCCGCGCATATCCCGCGCGACCGCCGCATCGTCTTCAAGTCCGTCGGCTTGGCCATCGAAGACCTCACCGGCGCCCAGCTTGTCTGGCAGGCGCGAACATCCTCATCTTCCTGAACCTGAAATTCGAGCTGTCGCGTCGCCCCCGCCGCACCCCGACCGCTATCTGCGCTTCACTCGACGACTGGGTCAACTCAACAAAATCAAAACCATAAGCGAAAACCGCATGTTCCACGTCCTTCTCTTCAGGAATCGATTGCTTTTCTGCGTTCATCCGGCGTCACGCAGGTGAACCTGGGCGTGAGGCTTTACCCTGATTCAGGTAGGCAGGGCACACAGCGGAGGAAGTTCGACCATGACACGTAGGTGGATGAAGCTGGTGCTGGCGGCCTCTCTTCTCCTCGCAGGCTGCAAAGGCTTTTGGACTCCACCGGCGAGTTCCGGCGGATCAGGATCAACAACAGATTCAAGCGGCCATTTCTACGTTCTGAATGTCGCCACCAATCAGGTCGCGGGTTACTACGTGAATGCGGGCACACTCACTACCCTCCCCGGCAGCCCCTACACGTTGCCGACCACGCCGCTCGCCATCGCCATCGCTCCCAATGGAAATTTTCTCTACGTGAGCACCTCCGAAGGCATCTACCTCTATTCCATTGCGTCCACCGGCCAGATCTCGTTGGCAAACGCCTCTGCGCCCATTTCTTCGGATCAAGCCATCAGCATGCAGATCAGCCCCGACGACAGTTGGCTCCTCGAGGTCGCTTCCGGCGCGCCCTACGTCTATGCGGTCTCCATCAACTCTTCCACCGGCGTTCTCAACTCGCGGACGGAACAATACGCAGTCCTCCCGGCAAGCAGCGTGCAGCAGGTCGCCATTGCTCCCGATGAAACCTATGTCTTCGTGGCCATGGGTTCCGACGGCACCGCCCTCGTTCCCTTCACCAGTTCCAATACCAACCCTCTGGGTGCCGTGCGCCGCCTTCCCACCGTGAACTCCGCAGGTGCTGCCATCTCCGTCGCCGTCGATCCTGTCGTCTCCGGCCAAACCGCTCCGCGCCTCTTTTACATCGGCGAAACTGCTGCGGTCAGCGGCTCCAACAGCGGAGCCATCCGGGCTTTTGAATTCGGCACGCTCACTTCCGGCACACTGACTGAGATTTCAGGTTCGCCCTTTGCCAGCCAGGGCCTCGCGCCATATTCGATCCTGCCGCTCGCCTCGGGCAATTATGTCTACACCGTCAACCGCCAGGTCAGCGGCAGTTCCACCGGCGTCATCGCCGGCTTCACGGTCGGCTCTACCAGCACCGCTTACACGCTTACTGCCTTGGGCAGCACTTTTACCGCGGGAACAAACCCAACGGCTCTCGCCGAGGACAACACAGGGAATTTCATCTTCACGGTGAACTTCGGAGGCAGTCCCGATCTGAAGGGCTACACCTTCGATTCCACCAACGCCGGCTACCTCGATGCAGCAATCTCCGCCGACACCGGCACAGACCCAGTCGAAGCCAGCGGCATCGTCGCCGCTCCCTGAGAGCTCAACCAGGAAAGAGACTCTTGCTTGGAGAGAATCCGCGGCATTGGGCCCCGGCCGTATGGCCCGCGCCTCTGCCCTACTCACGGTGCTATTCTCAAGATGTCCACCTGTGGCCGCGCCAACACGATTTCGGATTCCGGATGTCCCTCCCGTCAGGAGTCAAAGATTCAGGGCATGCTGTGCCTTGCTCCTTTTGTTTCTTGTGCTTACGTCGGGTTGCGCGAGGATCCGCCAGGTACAGCATCATGAGACGGTTTATGTCTGGACCCGGCAAATGTATCTCCGCGACCGCGTCGCTGCCGTATCCAATCGCGCCGGCGAAGTAACCAACGGCGAGCCTCTCGAGGTTCTGGAACACGGCCGCCGCTTTCTCCGCGTCAAAACTTCCAAAAACGAAGAGGGATGGATTCCCGATCGTGCCGTCATCGACGAAAAGACCTACGACGCCTTCACCGCTCTTGCCACGGAACACAAGAGCGATTCCATCGTCGCCTCCGGTACCCTGCGTGACGATATCTATCTCCACGTAAGTCCCGGCCGCGACACCGACCGCTTCTATCTGCTCACCGGCAACACGAAGGTGCAGATGCTGCAGCGAGCCTCGGTCACCAAAGCAGGGACACCCTCCCCGTCCGCGGCGGTTCCGAAACCGAAACCGCAAACGCCAAAGGCGCCGGCCCCCACCAGCGTTGCCAAGACTCCAGCGCCCAAGCCAGTGGCCAGCCCAGCACCCGCCGTTGCGACGGATGCCCCTCCCATCGCCCTTGAAGATTGGTCCCTCATTCGCGACCCCCAGGGCCGCGTCGGATGGGTTCTGGGCAGCCGCGTCGATGTCGACGTTCCCGACGACGTAGCCCAATATGCAGAAGGGCAGCGCATCGTCGGTGCTTACATCCTCACCAAGGTCCATGATGACGAAGCCACCACCTCAGATCACGAGGTCGCAGAGTACGTTACGGCCCTCGCACCGCCGAAATCCGGCCTGCCTTTCGACTTCGACCAGATTCGAGTCTTCACGTGGAGCCTGAAACATCATCGCTACGAGACAGCGTTCCGCCTTCATCCAATCCAGGGATTTCTCCCCGTCCGCGTCGCCTCTGAGCCGGCAAAAGAAGGTACCGAGCCGACCTTCAGCTTTCAGATTTCCAGCTCGTCCGATCTGGCCATCGATCCCGGCACCGGCATTGCCCATCCGGTCGCGCCGCGCACCCTTAATTACGCCATGCGCGATACGCAGGTGCGCCGCATCGGCCCTGACATGGCGCCCATCCCCACCATGCATGAGCCGGGCGAAAAGGCCAACAAGGCCAAAGCCGCAAAAACCAGGAAGCACCGCTAAGCCGCGATCGACAGCTTTCCGCGAGCTCCCTCTTCCTTGCACCTACGCCAATTTCCAAGGATCGCGATAGGGTCGCGTCAACAAACCACTGGCATCGGCGTCGTTCACGATCTTTTCCTGCTCCACATCCCACTGAATCTTGCGCCCCACCAGCATCGAGATCAGTCCCAGGTGCCCGGGAATCGTAGAGTGATGCGCAGTCTGCACCGGCGCAATCGTCGGCTTGCGCGATTTCACGCAATCCAGGAAATTCCGCCGATGCTCGCGCGACTCGTAGAGCGGCGTCTTGCCCAAATTGTCCGGCAGCGACTCCTCCTTCGCCCATTCCGGATTCGACGCGTCGAATCCGCTGCGATCCACCCACACCCACCCCTCGGTGCCGATCCACTTCGTTCCCATGGCAATTGCCGGAGAGCCGCCGGCAATCGTCATCGTCACATCGACGGGATACTGCGTCACTTCCTTGCGATAGGTGCACTCCACCGTGTACTTCGTCGCCGTGTTCCAAACCGCGTTGGCAGCAGGGAACTCGCCGAACCCTTCCACCTCCGACGGGCCTGTGCCATCGAACCCCAGCCCCCAGTGCGCAATGTCCCCATGGTGGCCGATCCAATCCATCAACTGGCCGCCGCCCGTGTTGTAGTTCCAGCGCCAGTTCTGGTAAACGCGCACGTCAATGTAAGGTTCCATCTTCGACGGCCCCAGCCATCGGTCAAAGTCGAAATCGGCAGGCGGCGCCGTCACTGCCAGGTCCCATGCGCGCGTCCCGGGCACAATCTCTGCGGGACTGGTGATCTTACCGGGCAGTGCCGCCAGCCGCTTCATCAGTGCCGGCACTGTGCCCGGAAAATCATGGTGCCCGCCCGGCAATCCGACCTCGACGTGCGTAACCGTGCCGATCAACCCGTTGCGCACAATCTCCGCCGCCTTGTGAAAGGAAGCTTCCGATCTCTGCCACGAGCCCGTCTGCCAGATCACGTTGTTCTGCTCCACTGCTCTCACAATTGCTTGCTGCTCTGCAACGGTGCGCGCCAGCGGCTTTTCGCCGTAAATATCCTTCTTCCGACGCGCCGCCTCGGTCGCCACAATCGCGTGCCACTGGTCGGGAATGGCGATCATCACCGCGTCAATATCATCCCGTGCCAGCAACTCGCGATAGTCGTGATAGGCTTTGCAATCCTTGTTTCCATAGTGGTTGTTCACGGTATCGACCGCGGCCTGCAAATGCTTGGGGTCCAGATCGCATGCGGCCACCACCTGGCAATCGTCTTCCCCTAAAAATGCCTTCGTATTCGCCGGCCCCATCATGCCCCACCCGATCACCCCGATGGTGATGCGATTTGAAGCCGAGACCCGGTTCGCGCGCGCCAGTTTGCTGCGCGATAGCACAACGGCGGCGCCGGCTGCCTGCAAAAAACGACGGCGGGTCAGCGAAGCGGCCGCGGCGGACGAAGACAGCAGAGGATTCATCTTGAGCTCCAGAATTCATTGAGTGTGCCTCAACTCGCAATCAAACCCCTGCGAATGAGTCCACGATTGGAAACGAATGCACCGGGAAGTCTAGCATCTCCGCGCGCCCTCGCGTCCTCCGTCAGGACAACCCCGCTGCGCGCAATCGATTCCAACTTGGTAGGAACATCCTTTGCCGAGGCCTCGTTTGAATCCACGGTTGGCAGCGTTCATTTTGGGCCTTTGGTTTTGCACCGGAGCAGGCGTTCATTTCTGTGCGGCACAGGCGCGCATCGATCCCTCGCTTCCTGAAGCGCCCCTCCCCTATCGGCGATCCTTCTTCATCATCCCCGGATACGAAACCGTCCACGATCCAAACATCGCGGTTCCACCGCTCCGACCCAAACAGAAATTCAAAATGGCGTGGCGCAAGATCTTTGATCCGTCCTACCCCATCGGCGCCGGCATCAGTACTACCTACGACGAAGCCGTCGGAGTCGGTCCTCGCTACGGCGACGGAGCGGCGGCCGTCGGCAAGTTGTATCTCTACAATGCCGCCAATCTCGCCTCGACGTTCTTCTTTACCGATGCCCTGTTGCCCACGGCCTTTCACCAGGACCCGCGCTACTTTCGCGCCGGCGAAGGCTCTTTCGCATCGCGCACCGGTTGGGCCCTGCGCAGCAACTTCGTCACCTATGCGGACAACGGCCGCGAGATGCCAAACTACTCCGGCATGCTCGGCTTTGCGATGGCGTCGGCGCTCAGCAACGCCTATCTCCCCTCCCAGAACGTCTCCTTCGCCAACACCGTGCAAGGGTGGGGCATCAAGGAAGCTGTGCGCTTTGGAACCAATCTCATGCGCGAGTTTGGCGGCGCCAGCCTGATCAAGAAACAGATGCGGCGTATGGGAATTCCCATGCCTGCGGACTCTCCCAACCCGGCAGACGCCCCGCCGAAATCTCCGAATCAAAACTGACTCGACACCGGCATCCGGTGGATCACCCGCGGCGGCGCAGCTCGTGCTCTACAACCCGCAGCATTTCGCTCTCCGGTGCTGGCTTGCCCGTCCAGATCTCGAACTGCCGCGCGCCCTGCTGCACAAACATCTCCAGCCCGCTCACAACATGGCTCCCTTTGGAGCGAGCCAGCTTCAGCAGCGGCGTTTCCAGCGGGTTATACACCATGTCGAAAACGATGCCAGCGTTAAGCTCGTTCTCCGCAATCGGCAGACCCTGCTTCACACCCTTCATGCCACACGGCGTCGCGTTGATCAGCACATCGAAATGCTGTTTCGCAAACGCCTCGTGTTTCAGCGATTTCGCCTTCGCCTGGCGCGCCAGGGTCACCGCATGCTCGTGGGTGCGATTGATCACGAAGACCTCGGCCCCCTGATCGACCAGGCCAAACACGGCGGCCCGCGCCGCTCCGCCCGCGCCCAGCACCGCCACACGCGCTCCCTTGAGACGCAGCCGCTTTTCGAGCGGCCGCACCACGCCCACCACATCGGTGTTGAAGCCGTAAAGCTTCCCGTCCGCCCCCGTGCGCAGCGTGTTGCAGGCGCCGATCTTCGCCGTCAGCGGGTCCATGTTTGCCAGGTGCGGCAGCACTTCCTCTTTCAGAGGCATCGTCACCGCGACACCCGCCAGCGGCAATTCGCGCACTACCGTCAGCAAGTCCTCGAGTGAGCGCGCCTTCAGCGGCAGCATCACCGCATTCACCACTTCACGGCGAAAAGCCGTGTTGTGCATCAGCGGCGACAACGAATGAGAGATCGGATTTCCGGCGACGCCAAAGATGCGCGTTGCCTGATCCAGATGCTCCACGCGATATAAATCCAGCAGCGTGTGCGCCGACATCTGTCCCGCAGCCGTCTCGATCCCATCGGAGAGCGCGGCAAACGTGAACGCCGCACCGGCCCGCGGCCCCAGAACGCGGCTCACAATGCCTTCTTCCCCCATCGCGATGCCCACCACGTGCGCCGAAAGCGACCGATCCTCAATCAGGCGAAGAATGGCGAGATTGTCGCTCAGCGATCGCGCCGTCGAAACCACCTTGACGTAGTCCGGCTTGAGCCGTTCAATCCGGTCCGCCACCTGCTCCAGGCTCCGCGTCCGTGTGAAGTCGTGAAAGCTGATCAGCAGCGCCGCCCCCGCGGATCGCAGCTTCGCGATCTGCGCCGGCTTGGCCTGTTCGGCCGACTCCACTTCAAGATCGATCATCTGGCAGCCGGCCATCGCCGCGTCCGACAGAATCGCGAGCTCCGCCTGCAAAGTCCCCACAAAATGTCCGCCGAATTCCTTGCGCCGGCACGTGGCGATCGCGGTCACTTCCCGTCGTTCTGACAGAAACTGCCTCAGGTAGGGCAGCGCCGCAGCCGGCTTCGGCAGCGTGTCCAGTCGAAACTCAAAAAAACGGGAATCCTTGAGCCCCACCTCGGCGCGCTGCACTAACTCGCCCGGCGACCCGCCTTGGATCGCAATACACACTTTCCCCACCCGCATCCGCAAATTGGCGGAGGCAGGCAGTGGAGCCGCAATGGCAGTCACGTGGGGCATAACTCAATTGCCGCATATTAGAGGTCTTGCGGCCCGGATGCAACAAAAGATCCATGAACCGGAGTGCTCGCTTCTACAGTTGGTCAGGCAACCTGGCGCAGGATGGCTCCCGGCTACTCGTCCCGCAGCGTTTTCGCCGGGTCGATGGAAGCGATTCTCAGTGTGGGAAGAGCCGTCGCCGCCACCGTGACCATCGCCAGCATGGCAACCACCGCCAAAAGGCTCGGCCAGTCATAAACGCTGACCCCGTAAAGCACTGTGCGCAGGACCCTTAAGACTCCTGCGCATAACGCCAGCCCGATCCCGAGACCCACCGCCGAAGCCCGCAGCCCCGGTCCGGCAATATGCCTCATGGCTTGGCCGAGGCTCGACCCCAGGGCCACTCGAATGCCAATCTCCCGCGTCCGCTGCGCCACCAGGTTGGCCACCAGCGCGAAGATGCCGACCGCACTCAGCAACAGGGCCAGTCCGGCCATCCCACTCAACAGTGAGACTTCCACCCGTTGCGCGGCCAGCGTCTTGGCCAGCAGATCGTTCATCCGGTAAAACCCCGAGAAGGGTAGACCCGGGTCGGCGCTCGCCAAAGCCCGCTGCATTTGAACCGTCAGTCCCTCAACCGGTCCGCTGGTGCGCACAATCCAGCTAGGCTGGAACCAGACATGCACCATCGACAGAAATTGCGGCCCCAGCTGCGTCGCCGGAACGTAAACGGCCTCCTCGGTCATCACCGGGGCCGTCGGGTTCAGACCCGAAGAGAGCTGCGTGTCCGCCACCACGCCCACAATCACCATCCCGTCGTCGATTGCGTGACCAATCGGATTGATGCCCGGAAAAAATTTGCGCGCAAACGTCTGGTTCACGATCGCCACAGGCTGCGTAGCAGCGCCGTCGGAATTCCTGAAAGTCCTGCCCGCAAGCAATGGAATCTCCAGCGTCTCAAAATATCCGGGCGTAACATAGTTGAAATCGGATCCGACCGCCTGGCCCGCTTCCGGTCCATCATGAAACTTCACCTGGTCGTTCAGGAATCGTTCATAGGGCAGCGACAGTCCAACCGCGGCATTCTCCACTCCGGGAATCCGCTGCATCGCGGCCACGCTCTCCGTCAAAAGCTGGCGAAACGCAGCTACATCGTGGTAGCGCGCGTCATCCAGCGACGCTTTGCCTGCCATTACCCCCGAAGGATTGAACCCCGGCGGCAGCGTTTGCAGATGAATGAGCGTGCGGATTAAAAGACCGCTCCCTGCCAGCAGCACAACCGTCAAAGCGACCTCTCCGGCAATCAACGTCTGCCGGAGCCTCGTGTGCGCGCCCCCCGCAACTGCGCGGCTCACCATCGAGGCACGCAAATCGACCCGGCGCACACCAAGCGTGGGCAGCATCCCGAAAAGCAGGCTCGTCGCGACTGAAACAGCCAGAGTGAATCCCAGTACGCGGCCATCCAAGGGCACGCCGGCCACCGGCAGATAATCGCGCGGCAGCAGCGAAAGCAATCCGCGCAGCGCAACAAAGCCAACCCCCACGCCGACGGTTCCACCCATCGCAGCAAGAATGAGATTCTCCACCCAGATCTGCCGCAGAATTTGTCCGTGCGAGGCGCCGAGGGCCAAACGCGTCGCGATTTCCGAAGTGCGCCGCGCCATCCGTACCAGCGTCAGACCGGCAAGGTTGGCGCAGGCAATCAGCAGAATGAATCCTGCCGCAATCATCAGGCTCCACGCCTTGGGCCGTAGCTCGGTCGACTGGCCCTCCTGCAGCGGCACGGAATAGAAATTCAGCCGCCCACCCCCGGGAAACTCCTTTGCGTACTGCTGCGCACGGAATGCCCATGCGCGATTCATCTCCGCATCGGCCTGCTCCCACGTCGCCCCGTCGCGCAGCCGCGTGATCAATTCAAAATTGCTGCCGCCGCCTTCCCCCTCCCGGCTGGGTTGCAGTGCGGTGTACAGATCGGCGGGCGCCGGCGTCGTCGCTCCCTGCGGCAGAATGCCGATCACCGTGTAGGGCGCGCCCTTCAGATGGATCGTCTGTCCCACAAGATTCCGGTTGGCGTTGAACGTCGTGCGCCACAGGTCGTAACTCAGAATGGCCGCGTTGGGTCCATGCGGCCGGTCTTCCTCCTCTGAAAAGCTTCGCCCGACTGTCGGGCGAATGCCCACTACGTCAAAGAAGTGCTGCGATACGCGTGCCGCATAGACATATTGCACACTCTCGCCGGCCCGCAGATTCACGCCCGAAGCCATTCCGGCATACACCGCCGAAACCAGCGACGGCACATTGTCCCGCAGCGCCTCCCATTGCGTGCCGTCGATCGCATGGCGACTGTCATACGGCTTCCCGCCTTCGACGCGCGTAAAGATGGTCCCCATGCGCTCCGGTTGTGGATAAGGCAGGCTCTTCAGCATCAGCGCATTGACCAGCGAAAAGATGGCCGTATTCGCACCGATCGATAGGCCAAGGGTTCCAATCACCGTGCAGGTGAATCCGGGATTGCGCGCCATCTGGCGCAAGGCAAACCGGACTAGAAGCTTGAGACGGTCCATGAATCTCCCCAGGGCAGAATCCTCGTGTGCGGGCTAAAACTCGATACGCTTGGCCAAACAAGTCCGTTCCGTAATTCCACTGCGTAATTTTGACGCGCCACATTGCCGGCCGCCGCGCAACGAAGTGGTCCCCTGTGGCAACCTAGTATCGTGTCCCAGAAGTTCGTATCAAGAGAATCTGTCATCCTGAGGTCCCGCGCGCTTGGGGCCCCGTGAACAACGTCCGTTGTTCATGGGGTCAGCGGGGCGAAGGATCTGCTTTGCGGGACCTCGGTTTCTAAAATGTATTTCTGCGACACCACTCGAGTCCTTGGAGGGAATTTCCGATCATGCCCGCTGAAGTCGCCGTCGCCGCCGCCGTCACCGAAGACCTGCACGCCTGGGAAACCGGCGGAGCCCAATCCGCCGAAGCACTCTCCGTTTGGGTCGGTGCCCGTCTGGCGGCGCATGAAGCGGCACTCACTGCCCTGCTCGCCGTCGAGGAGCCGCGCACCCTCGAAAACTCCCTGCGGCTCTATGACGCGGCGATCGAGCACCTCAGTCTGGCTGGCTCCCAGGCCGGCGTCCTCAATTCCGTAGCCGCCGACAAAGCCGTGCGCGATCAGGCGCAGATGGAAGCACAGCGCGTGTCAATGGCCGGCAGCGCCCTTAGCCTCAACCGCGCCGTCTACGATGCTTTGGTCGCGATCGATCTGTCCGGCGCCAATCCCGCCACCCGCCACTACGTCGAACGCACCCTCCTCAGCTACCGTCTGGCCGGCGTCGACAAGGACCAGGCCACCCGCGATCGCCTCCAGGGTCTGCATGAAAAAGCCACGCGAATTTCTCTCGACTTCAGCCGCAATATCCAGGAAGGCGCGAAGACCATCGACGCGACCCCTTCAGAACTGGAAGGTCTGCCCGCCGATTATCTCGCTCGCCATCCCGCCAACGACCAGGGACGCGTGACGCTGACCACCGATCCGCCTGACATGCAGCCCGTCATGACCTTTGCCGCCGATGCCGCGCTCCGCGAGCGCATGTTTCTCGCCTACAACACCCGTGCCTATCCCGCCAATGCACAACTGCTTCTTGACCTTCTTGCCACGCGGCAGGAGATCGCCACCGTCCTCGGCTTCCGCAGTTGGGCAGACCTCGCAACGGCCGACCAGATGATGGGTTCGGCAGCCAATGTGCGCACCTTTCTCGCCAAGCTCAACGAGGCCAGCCGCGAAGGCGCCGTGCGCGAGCATGAACTGATTCTCGACTTCGCGCGCCGCCGGCAACCCGGATTGAAGGCCATCGACATCACCAGCCGTGGTTACTGGTATGAGCAATTCCGCAGAGCCGAGTTCGACTTCGATTCGCAATCGGTGCGTCCCTACTTTCCCTATGCGCAGGTCGAAGCCGGTGTGCTCGACACCGCCGCCCGCCTCTTTAAAGTCGAGTTTCGTCGGTCACCCAAACCCGGCTGGGACCCCGCGGTCTCCGCTTTCGAAGTCTTTGAGAACGGCCGCATCGTCGGCCGCTTCTATCTCGACATGCACCCGCGCGAAGGCAAAGACAAATGGTTCTCCGCCGCCCCAATTGTCACCGGCGTGCGCGGACGCTATCTCCCCGAGGCCGCGCTCATCTGCAATTTCCCCGGCGGAGACGGCACAGATCCGGGCCTTATGCAGTATTCCGACGTGGTCACCTACTTCCACGAATTTGGCCACCTGATGCATGCCATTCTCGGCGGCCAGACCGAGTGGGCCGGCCTCTCCGGATTTGCCACCGAAGGCGACTTCATCGAAGTTCCCTCGCAGATGCTCGAGGAATTCTTCCGCGACGAAAAACTGCTTCAGGCCTTCGCCAAGCATTTCGAAACCGGCGAAGTCCTGCCCGCCGACACCATCCAGAAAATGAAACTCGCCGGTGCCTTTGGCCGCGCCGACTGGGTGCGCGCACAGCTCTACTACACCACGCTCTCCCTCGACCTCCACGATCAGGATCCCACCAAGATCAACCTCGATGAGACCACGAAGCGGCTCTACCAGAGTTTGCAGCCGTGGACCTGGATGGAAGGCAACCGCATGTATGCGAGCTTCGGCCACCTCACTGGCTACTCGTCGAACTACTACACCTACGCCTTCGACAAAGTCATCGCTCTCGATTTCTTCGCGCAGTTTGATCCCCAGGACTTGCTCGGATGCGACGCCGGTGCAAAATACCGTAAGACCGTCCTCGAACAGGGCGGATCCAAGCCGGGCCGCCAGATGGTGCGCGATTTCCTCGGCCGTGATGAAGAATTCGCAGCCTTCTCCAACTGGCTCAACGAAGAATTCGAGGGACAATTGTTCGCGGTGAGCGCGTAGCTTTTCATCCGCGTCGAGTTTGCCTCGGAGAAGCAGCCATGAGCAAAGACCCGGTGCGTTGCGGCACCACCACAACCTTTCCCGGATTCAACCAATGACCGCATCCGATTTTCGCCGCATCGCTCTCAGCCTCGAAGGAGCCGAAGAAGGCTCGCATATGGGCCACGCCGACTTTCGCGTGGACGGCCGCATCTTTGCGACGCTTGCAGCCGAGAAACAGGGCTACGGAAATCTGTTGCTGACACCAGAGCAACAGGCGGATTTCGTTGCCGAACAGCCCAACATCTTTCTGCCCATTCCCAACGGTTGGGGCAAAAATGGATCGACCCATGTTCGCTTGTCCGCCGCCACCGAAGATTTGCTCACCGGCGCCTTGCGCACGGCGTGGAAATTGCGCATCGAAAAGAATCAGAAAACGCCCCGGAATGCCGCGGCAACCGTACGCAAGCGGAAGAGCCCGGGCACCGAAAAAACAAAGAAGTAGTTTGGAAAAACAAAGAAGTAGTTTGGAGCAAAACAACCTCAACCTGGAACTTTCCTGACATCAGTGATTTGCACCTGTGGAAAACAGTCCGGATAGATTTTCCAACCTTTAGCAACCTTTCTTCGCCAGTTGGCGTCTTATTTGGTAACAAGCAGAGGCTTCCCCGATTTATGGCCCTTCCAAGAAAGGTTTCCACCCCCTTTGACGGTCCTACAACGGACCACTTCTTTTGACCCTCCAGGATCCCCTTCCTTTCAATGCCTCTCGAGCGGGCCTGCCGGAAGGCAGGCCCATTCGCTCTACCTCCTGCTCCCGCTTCATCCCTTCTCCCCTACAATCGATCTGTGAAGCCCGCAGTCTCGTCGCCTAAAAAAGCCACTCCATCCAATTTGCAGAAAATAGACCGCAGCCTTCAGGCCGCTGGCCTGACGCGCAGTCTGCGCAGCAGCCGTTCGAGCCTCTCCCGCGTTCCGCGCTTCGATCGCTTCATGCCCCAGGAGCTCTCACCCAAAGCCCCCGAACCTATTCCTGCCACCAACGGCGCCCACATCCTCCAAGTCGCCTCGTGGAAGAAGCTGCCCTGGCTCTGGCACGGCTTCAGCACCCGCAAAGGTGGCCTCTCCCGCACCTACTCCGTCGAAGGAGCTCCGGGCGAGCTCAACCTTGGCCTCACCGCTGAGGACGCGCGCGATACCGTTGTCCAAAACCGACGGCTCCTAGCCAAAGCGGTCTCCGGCGATCCATCCACACCCCTGATCACACTCCGTCAGTTTCATTCCGGTCTGGCCCTCATCGCCCAGCGCGCCGACGCCGGCCGCGCACGCCCCATGCGCGCCGACGGCCTGATGACCGCTGAACCAGGCATCCTCCTGGCCATCCAGACCGCCGACTGCATTCCCGTGCTGGTGGCCGACCGCAAGCGCAAAGTCGTCGCTGCCTTCCACGCCGGATGGCGCGGCACCGTCAAGCGCATCGTCGAGCGCGGCATCGGCGCAATGCGCCTTCAGTACGGATCGAATCCAAAAGATCTCTTCGCCGCCATCGGCCCCGGAATTGGCGCCTGCTGCTATGCCGTCGGCGAAGAGGTGCTCTCCGAGTTTGAAAGTCAGTTCACGTACGCGCGCGAACTCTTTCGCGAGGTCTACGACGCCGACCCGGTGCGGCAAAAATATCCCATGCTCTTCCTCACCCAGCGCGCTCCGGGCCACTCCCCCATCGGCCCTCAGCTGCATCTGGATTTGATCGAAGCCAATCGCCGACAGCTCCTCAGCGCCGGTCTAGGCGCGAAGAACATTAGCCTCGTTGGAGGCTGCACCAGCTGTCGCCCCGATCTCTACTTCTCCCACCGGGCCGCACACGGGCACGCCGGACGCATGATGAGCGTCATTGGCGTTACACCGCTGTAAGTCTCAGATTGTTCGAGTTTTAGTAGACGGCGGCCGAAGGGTCGCCTCTCGCGCAGCGTCTGGCCTACGACGCGGCGTTCGCTGCCTCCGCCGGATTGACCAGGTCGCGCAGTTCCTTTGAGGGCTTGAAGTAAGGCACACGCTTTGCAGGGACTTCCACGCGTTCGCCGGTCTTCGGATTGCGGCCAATGCGGGGATTGCGCTGGCGAATCCGAAACGAGCCAAAACCGCGAATCTCGATCTTGTCTCCGCTTTGAAGGGCAGAAATCACTGAATCGAAGACAGTTTCCACAATCACTTCGCCGTCGCGGCGAGTCAGGTCTCCGAGTCGTGTGACCTTTTCCACCAGATCTGCCTTTGTCATATCGTTGCGACCTCCGCACACAGAATAAACGGATTGTCCGCGTACTGGGGCCAAAAATCAAGTCCGCTCTTCACAGTTGGGCCTTATCCATCAGCAACATGGGGGAAAACTCGCCATTTTGCCTCTCCGCCGCGGTTTGTCCTTGGGTTATCATGGCCAGAGTCTTTCTCAATAAGGATCCGTGTGGGGACGGGCCAGGGCGGGATCGTGTCGCACTATCCGAAATACAGCATCGTGATTCCGGCATTCAACGAGAGCGGGCGCATCCCTGCCACGCTCCAGTCGATCCTCGCCAGCGTGCGCTCCAATGCCTGGGATGCTGAAGTCATCGTCGTCAACGACGGCTCAACCGATTCCACTGCGAAAATCGTGCGCGACATGGCCGCGACTGCACCCGAACTACGGATGATTGAAAACCCTGGCAACCGCGGCAAGGGTTACAGCGTGCGCAACGGAGTGCTTCACGCGCTCGGCGACATCGTGATGTTCACCGACGCCGACCTCTCCGCCCCCATGGATGAAGCCGAGCGGTTGTTTACCGCCATCGCCAACGGCGCCGACATTGCCATCGGTTCGCGCTGGCTCGAAAGTGGCCGTCAGACCCATCGCCAGCCGCTCTACCGCCAGTTCTTCGGCCGCTGCTTCAATGCCGTCTGCCGCATGGTGATGCAACTCCCCTTCGCGGATACACAATGCGGCTTCAAGGCATTCACGCGCTCCGCCGCCCAGACCGTGTTCCAGTTGCAGACCATCGAGCGCTGGGGATTCGACCCCGAGATCCTCTTCATCGCCCTCAAACGCGGCTTCAAAGTCAAGGAAGTTTCCGTCAGCTGGGCTCACGATGAACGCTCCCGCATGAGCTATTTGAAAGACGGACTGCAGATGCTCAAAGAGCTGGCCATCGTCCGCTGGAACGCCCTCACCGGTCACTACAACAAACCCATCGACGCCATCCTCCGCACCGGCGAAACCCGCTAGCTCAACGCGCGAAGCGCCAAGTCCGCAAAGGTTCGATCTGCCCATCCTTCTTCCGCTGCGCCCGAACAGCTGTTTTAGAAATGCAGGAATTCAACCAGGCCCAAAGAATCCGGCGTGGTAGGTTGAATTGGAAACGTCGAGGAGTTGCTCCGCTCTCTATGAAGCGATCCATTCCAGCATTCCACCCGATCCATTGGTTGCTGCTGGCTCTCACATCCCTCGGGTCTTTCTCCGTCGCGCGTGCGCAAACCTTCGACGCGACCAACCTGCGCGAACCTGCGGACCTCGACTCTAAATGGTTTGTCCAGGCCGGGGACAATCCCACCTACGCAAGCCCCGTGTTCGACGACACCCACTGGACCCTCTACGATCCCCACACCCCGATCAATCCGCTCTTCCCGCAGCATCCTGAAGTCCTCTGGTACCGGCTCCACGTCCAGGTCAATCCCGCAATGACCGGCCTCGCGCTCCGGGAAATGCTCATCTCCCACGCCTTCGAGGTCTACATCAACGGCGAGCGCGTCATGGCTTGCGGACAGGTCGCACCCTTCGTGCAATCGATGTCCGCCGCCAGGGTGCTCCTTCCCATTCCGCCGAAAATGTTGGCCAAGGGCTCCTTGTTGATCGCTCTGCGCGTCCACATTTCCCCGAGTGAATGGCAGAGCCAGGGCCCTGGCTTCTATTCCGGAAACCTCTCCATCGGCGAAAAGACCACGCTCGATCAACAGAACTGGCTCGCCATCGTCGGGGACAATGCTCTCAAATGGATCGACGAGCTGTTCGTGATCGGGGTTGGCCTGGTCGCACTTGTGCTCTACACTTCCCAGCGCGAGCAAACGGAATATCTCTGGATCGCTGCCCTCGGCGCGCTCTATCTCGCAGAGTTTCCGGTTCCATTCATCAGCACTTTCTTCAACATCCCGGTCATTTGGGATCAGTTGTCTACCTTGTGCCGCACCGCCACCCCGTATATCTGGCTATCTCTTTATTTCGCGTTTGTCCATCAGCGCGTCAGCAGGCCGTGGAAGATCGCTCTCCTTGTCATCGGCGTCATCAACGCACTCAGCGGAATGGGGCAATATCTGATCCTGCCCTTGGCGCTGCAGATCTTCATGAACTTGCCCATCATCATTCTTCTCTCCGTGGTCATTCCCATCGTGCTTGCCATTCACTGGCGCCGCGGCAATCGGGAAGCCGGCATTTTGCTCATTCCGTTATTGCTGTTCAGCCTCTATATTTATGCCGAGGTCGGACTCGATATCCTCTTCCAGTTTCCCGCGTGGCGGGATTCCGCGCTTCGCGGTTTGAACCTGATCGATCGATTTCCCGCCGGCCCCTTTGCCATTTCGATCGATCATTTGTCCGGCATTCTGTCCACATTCTCCCTGGCCCTCATCATCTTGCTGCGTTCCACGCGCATGAGCCGCCGCCAGGCAATCCTCGAAAGCGAGATGGCAGCCGCGCAACAGGTGCAGCAGCTTCTCGTGCCTGAAAAGGTCGAGGCCGTCCCCGGCTTTCGCGTGGAAAGCATCTACCAGCCCGCCCAGGAAGTCGGCGGAGACTTCTTTCAGATTCTGCCCGCAGGCCAGCGCGATCTGTTTGTCGTGGTGGGCGACGTTGCAGGCAAGGGATTGCCGGCCGCAATGCTGGTCTCTGTCCTCGTAGGCGCCATTCGCGGCGTCGCCGAGTTCACCGTCGACCCTGCCGAACTCCTCGCCAACCTGAACGACCGGCTCGCAGGCCGCGCCGGCGGAGGCTTTGCCACTGCGCTCGCCGCGCACATCGCAGCCAACGGCACCGTCACCATCGCCAATGCCGGACACTTGTCGCCCTATCTCGAAGGTCAGGAATTGGAGCTCCCCGGCGCACTCCCGCTGGGCGCTGCCGCTGGCGCAACCTATCAGAACATCGAGTTCCGCATCGGTCCCGGCGACCGCCTTACGTTCTATTCCGATGGCGTCATCGAAGCCCAAAGCGCCGAAGGCGAACTATTCGGCTTTGACCGCGCACGCGCCATTTCCACGCAACCAGCCTCCGCCATCGTCGATGCTGCAAAGGAATTCGGCCAGCAGGACGACATCACCGTTGTGACCATCCAGCGTACCGCGACCATCGCAACCGCTGCCTGACGCGTGCCGCTACTTGATCATCTTCCCTTCGCCCGGCTTCACATCTCCACAATCGGAACCCAGATAGTGCGAAGCCATGGTCATGTTCACCGTCACCGGTTGCGGCAGGCTCGGCGCCACGATCTTCATCAGCACCGTTCCGTGGGCGTGCCCTGCATCGTCGATCAGGATATCCACGTGCGCATTGTTCATCCCGCCTCCGCACGCCTCGTCAAACGAGATCTCGTGCGCATCCTGATGCAGATTCGAAAGCGTGCAGCCATGCTGCTGCCGCGCGTTGAATCCCTGGATGTCGCTCTTCCATTTTTCAGGAGTCAGGCACGACTGCGTCACGTGCGCGCGCCCCAGGGCCGATGCCATGCCGGCCATGGGCGTGTTCTCAACCCCTGTGACCGTCGAACTCGTTTCCGTCTGCCACAGTCCCATCGTGACCGGCGGTGCCTCGGAGAGTTGCGCAGGGGCTGCTTGTGCCGCGACGGTCATCGGCGCTGCCAGCGCAGCCAGGGAGAGCAATAGAGAAATGGAATGTGTCTTCAGGCGTGCGTTCTTCATGGGGGCTTTCCTTCGTGCGAGTATGGGCATGCGCAGCGCGCGAGCCGAGGTGTTCTGCCTTCATATCACAGCCAGCGGACAGCTTTCCAGAACTCTTCCTGCGTGCCCGCGCAACCATTGCATTTCATTCACTTCCCCATGCGTTCACCGCTCGATTCATTCACTTCCCAGTGCACTCATCGCTTTGACCCGATCAGTCGGATCCGCGCCGTGAAAGCCCCTTCCGCGGCTCTCTGAAAGTCTCGAGTGGCCCGTTCCTGAGGAGATACATGTGAAGAGAATCAGTCGTCCCTGCGATACACTGGCACTTCGTCTGAAAGGGATCACCGCATGCAACGCCTGTACGTCCATCCAATCGCCGGCCGCGTGATTCTTCTCTTCATATCCCTGTGCAGCGCAGGTATCGCGTTCGGACAAGACCCCGCACCGGCCATCGCGACGCAGACGCAAAACAGCTTTCAGCTTGAGAACAACGCGATCGCCGCGCACGGCTCTATCGACGGCGGCAAGCTCAGCGCCCTCACAATCACCGACAAACTTCACCGCACCGCGCTGCCCATCCCCGCGCCCTTCGCCATCCTCCTCAAAGACGGCTCAATCCTCGATCCGGATCACCTCACGCTCAACGGTCAGCCCAGCCATCGAGAATTAACTCCTCAACCCGAAGCCTCTCGCGCGGCCGATCGCATCCATGGCGTGCAATTCGACATACCCTTTGAGAGCGCCGACCACTCCCTGCAAGTCACCTGGTCGCTGGTTCTGCGCGACGACTCCGCCTATCTCCGCCAGTTGCTCACCGTCACCGCGGTAGCCCGCGACGCATCCATCACCCGCGTCGAACTCATTCACCTCCCGCTGCCCGGAGCCCGCGTGGTTGGCTCGGTCAACGGCTCTCCCATCGTTGCCGGCAATCTCTTCCTCGGATTCGAACATCCGCTCTCCCACAGCAAGGTCACCAGCGATCGCGCCACCGCGTGGATCGACCGCGATCTACCCCTGCAGGCCGGCCAATCCATCACGTACTCATCGGTCCTCGGCGTGGCGCGCGCCGGACAGTTGCGCCGCGATTTCCTCGCTTACCTCGAGAAAGAGCGGGCCCATCCCTACCGCACCTTTCTCCACTACAACTCCTGGTACGATCTCGGCTACTTCACTCCCTATAGCCAGCCCGACGCACTCGATCGCGTCAACTTCTTCGGCCGCGAGCTGACTGAAAAGCGCGGCGTCAAGCTCGATTCGTTTCTCTTCGACGACGGCTGGGACGATCACAAATCGCTTTGGAAATTTAACCAGGGTTTCCCCGATGGATTCACCGCGATTCGTCAGGCCGCCGAAAAGTACAACGCCAAACCCGGCGTCTGGATGTCTCCCTGGGGCGGCTACTCCAAGCCGAAACAGGAGCGGATCGCCTTCGGAAAATCCGCCGGCTTCGAAATCATCGACGGCGGCTACGCCCTCTCCGGACCCAGGTATTACGCGGCTTTCCGCGATGTCTGTCTCCAGATGGTGCAGCAGTACGGCGTCAACCAGTTCAAGTTTGATGGCACCGGCAACGTCGATTCCGTCTTCCCCGGCAGTCAGTTCGACAGCGACTTTTCTGCGGCCATTCATCTCATCGGCGAACTGCGCGCCGCCAAGCCCGACATCTTCATCAACCTCACCACCGGTACCTGGCCTTCACCGTTCTGGTTGATGTATGCGGACTCGATCTGGCGCGGCGGCGACGACGATTCCGTTGCCGGTGTCGGTCCCTATCGCGAGCGCTGGATTACTTATCGTGATGCGCAAACCTACGAGCGCGTGGTGCAGAATGGCCCTCTCTACCCGCTCAATTCCTTGATGCTCCACGGCATGATTTTTGCGCAAAGCCACAAGCAGCTCGACAAGGATCCAGGCAACGATTTCCGCAACGAGATCCATTCTTACTTCGGTACCGGCACCCAGCTCCAGGAGATGTACATCACCCCATCCTTGCTCACCGACGCCAACTGGGATGACCTCGCCGAAACCGCCAAGTGGTCGCGCGCCAATGCCGACGTTCTCAAAGACACACACTGGGTCGGCGGCGATCCTGCATGGCTCGAGGTCTACGGATGGGCTTCTTGGACGCCGCAAAAGGGAATCCTCGTGCTGCGCAATCCCAGCGACAAGCAGCAGACAATCGCCCTCAAGCTGCAGGATGTTTTCGAACTGCCGCCGGACGCCCCGCACGCCTATGTCGCGCACAGCCCATGGAAAGAGGACGCAGGGAGGCCGGCGCTTCCGTTGCAAACGCAAGAGGCCCACCAGTTTCATCTCGCTCCGTTCCAGGTGCTCACGCTCGATCTGCTCCACGCCGGGGGAGCCGAGTCAAAATGATCTCAAAGCAGAAGGAAATTCGATGACATCCCCGACGCTTCTCGTTCTAGCTGCCGGCATGGGCAGCCGCTATGGCGGATTGAAGCAGATCGATCCGGTCGGTCCCAGCGGCGAGACCATCATGGACTACTCCATCTACGACGCCCTGCGCGCCGGTTTCGGCAAAGTCGTTTTCGTCATCCGCAAAGACATCGAAGAGCCCTTCCGCCACACCATCGGCGGCCGCTTTGAGAGCCGCATCGCCGTCGAGTTCGCCTTCCAG
Source organism: uncultured Acidobacteriaceae bacterium (assembly GCA_963798035.1). Classification (GTDB taxonomy): domain Bacteria; phylum Acidobacteriota; class Terriglobia; order Terriglobales; family Acidobacteriaceae; genus Telmatobacter. The sequence goes on from CAWCRW010000006.1 coordinate 830,849, forward strand.
GAACTCGACGCGCTCCCCGCTGGATTCTCCTTGCCTGCCGGTCGCACCAAGCCCTGGGGTACAACCCAGGCCATCCTCGCCGCGGAAGAAAAAATCCACGAGCCGTTCGCAGCCATCAACGCCGACGATTTCTACGGCGCCGAAAGCTTTCGCGCGCTCGCCAATCATCTGCAATCCGGCACGCAGGACTACGCGATGATCGGCTTTGTCCTGCGCAATACGCTTTCCGACTTCGGGGCCGTCTCGCGCGGCATCTGCGACAAAGACGCCCAGGGATTTCTGCGCAGCATCGTCGAGCGGACCAGCATTGAACGCGATGGCTCCGGCGCAAAAAGCACCGATCCCGCCGGAAACGTGACCCCGCTGTCCGGCGATGAAGACGTATCCATGAACATGTGGGGATTCACGCCGCACACCTTCACGCAGCTCTACGACGGCTTTGTCGAGTTCCTCCGCGCGAATGGATCGGATTTGCGCGCAGAATGCTATCTGCCCAATTCCGTCAATCAGCTGGTCCACGCGGGACTCGCCCGGGTCAAGGTGCTCCGATCGGGCGACGCCTGGTTCGGTGTCTCCTACCGCGCCGACCGCCCCCTTGTCGTCGACAGCATTCGCCAACTCGTCGACGCCGGACGCTACCCTGAAAGACTCTGGCCATGAACCTCAACCACAACGTCGCCGAGGTGGCGCGCCACTTTGAAATTCCCGGCGAGTTCTCTTCGGCCGCACCCTACGGCAGCGGGCACATCAACGATTCTTATTGCGCCGCCTTTCGCACCGCCGGCAAAACAGCGCGCTATATCATCCAGCGCATCAACCATCACATCTTCAAAAACCCCGTCGCCGTCATGGAAAATATCCAGCGCGTCACCTCGCATCTCGGCGCGCAAGTCAACGGCGAGCCGGATCGAGACCGCCGCGTGCTCACTCTCATCGCGGCGCGCGACGGCCGTGCATGGCACGCCGACTCCGAAGGGAATTATTGGCGAGCCTATAAATTTATCGAGAACGCCGGCAGTTACGACGCGGTCAGTTCGCCGGAACAGGCGTTTCAAGCTGCCAAGGCCTTCGGCCAGTTCCAGCAGATGCTCGCCAATCTTCCCGCGCCGCGTCTGCTCGATACCATTCCTGATTTTCACAACACGCCACGGCGATTCGCCGCGCTCGAACGTGCCATCGAGGCCGACGTGGCTCACCGCGCCGCACTCGCGAAACCGGAAATCGACTTTGCCCTCGCGCATAAGTCCATCACCGGCGTCCTGCTTGATGCCGATCTCCCCGAACGCGTCACCCACAACGACACCAAGTTCAACAATGTCCTGCTCGACGACTCCACCGGCGAAGGCATCTGCGTCATCGACCTCGACACCGTCATGCCCGGCCTTGCGGCTTACGATTTCGGCGACATGGTGCGCACCACAACCAGTCCCGCGCTCGAAGATGAACAGGATCTCTCCAAAGTATCCATGCAGTTCCCCATGTTCGAGGCGCTGGTGCGCGGCTATCTTGAATCCGCCGGCAGTTTCCTGACCGAAACAGAGAAGCAGCACCTTGCCTTCTCCGGCAAACTCATCACTTTCGAGATCGGCGTCCGCTTCCTCACCGACTATCTCGCCGGCGACACCTATTTCAAAGTGCATCGCGAAGGGCATAATCTCGACCGCTGCCGCACCCAGTTCAAGTTAGTCGAATCCATCGAGAAACAGGAAGAAGCGATGCACCGCCTGGTCGAGACCCTGGCAAACTAACCGGTTGACTCTGAGGTGTACTTCAAGAAAGCCTTTGTCATCCCGAGCGAAGCATCTTGGGGCCCCACGAATACGGTTCACGGGGCAAGCGGGACGAAAGCCTGCCCTGAGCGAAGTCGAAGGGGAACTGCTTTTGCTTTTCACGAAGCGTCCATCCGCAAGACAACAAACGTTAGAGGCCCCGCACGAGCCGCCCCATCCGAGTTACACTCGTCTCCCGAGGAACATCGTGAAGCCTACTCTGCCCTTATCCCCGATCGTCGCAGCAATCATTCTCGCCGCGCTCCCGTCTTATGCCCAGACAACCGCCGACATAAGACCCGCTCCCTATCAGGTCGCCTGGCAGGATCTCGAGTTCGGCGTGATCCTCCACTTCTCCACCAACACCTTTCTCAATCGCGAGTGGGGCGACGGCACAGCCAGTCCCTCCGTCTTCAATCCTGCCCAGTTCGATCCCGACCAGTGGATGCGCGCCATTCGCGCCTCCGGCGCAAAGTATGTAGTCCTCGTCGCCAAACACCACGACGGCTTCTGCCTCTGGCCAACCCAGCAAACCAGCTACAGCGTGCGCAGCAGTCCCTGGCAGAACGGCAAAGGCGACGTGGTCGGCGACGTTGACCGCGCGGCTCGAAAATACGGCCTGCGTTTCGGCGTCTATCTCTCCCCCTGGGACCGCCATGAGCCGAAATACAAAGACTCCGCGGCCTACGACGACTATTACAACGCAGAATTATCCGAGTTAGCCTCAAGGTATGGCGACTTAGTCGAGTTCTGGCTCGACGGCGCCGGATCAGAAGGGCACGTCTATAACTTTAAGAAGATCATTGAGACCCTCCGGACCTACCAACCTAATACAGTCGTGTTTGCCGATACCGGCCTCTTCGAATATGGCGATGCGCGCTGGGTCGGCAACGAAGCCGGCATCGTCGACTACGAAAACTGGAACGTGATCGATCGGCACGGCTATGAGCGTTGGCGTCCCGTCGAAGCCGATACGCCTCTGCGGAAGCTCCATTGGTTCTGGCATCCCGACGACGAGGGCTCGCTCAAATCTGTCGACGAATTGCTCGCCACCTACGATGCAACCGTCGGCCGCGGCGCGCAGCTCATGCTCGGCGTAGCCCCCGACAATCGTGGCCTGCTGCCCGATGTCGACGTCCGTCGCCTGCAGGAATTCGGTGCCGCCCTGCAGCACCGCGCAGAAAACAACCTCGCTCTCCAGCACCAGCCAACTTCATCCGAAACCGCCGCAGCCGTCGACGGCGATCCCGATACATTCTGGTCGGCTCCGCCCGGCTCCCACCACGCCGAGCTTGAAGTCGACTTCGCAGCACCCGTCACCTTCGACCACGCCGTCACCATGGAGTGGCTCAACGACGGCCAGCATGTTGAGAAGTATGCGATCGAAGTCTCGGACACCAACTCCACAAAATGGGTGCGCGTCGCCGCAGGGCAGGCCATCGGCCACAAGAAGATCGACGCCTTCGCGCCCGTGACCGCCGCCCGCGTCCGCCTCAACATCCTCTCCAGCACCGCCGCGGCCCACATCCGAGAATTCCAACTCCACAATTGGGGCCCGCAATCCGCTGTCCGGTAAAAGCACCCGCGCCGATCTCCAAAAGAAAAGAGTAGGGTGCGCAAAAGGGAAGGGCAGGATCCGCAAAAGACCCTGCCCTGTTCACACGAGATAGACGAACTTATCGGTGCCCGCCGCCACCCCTGGCAAATCCTGCCGCGTGTTCTGCGTGCCCGTCGTGGCCGGCATTCCCCACATGGCCTCGGCCATCGCGCGCTTCATTGGCATGAAAGTGCGTGAAAGCATGTTCGCCGCGATCCGGCAGCGGCCCCGCGTAGCCGTGGTGAGGATCCCAGCGGTTGTCGACGTGGCCATAGAATCCGTGCGGACCGTGAAACCAAGGCCCCGCCCCAAGGAACACCCCTCCCACAAACCAATCCGGCCCGTAGTAGCCATAAGGCGCGCAGCTATACGGGGCATAGTCGAAATAGCCGTAAGGGCAAACTGGGGGTGCCCCAATGCTGATCGCAACTTGAGCGCGTGCGTTTCCGGCAGCCCCGCCGAGCAAGCATCCCAGGGCCAGCAATCCGAGCAATTTGATTTTGCGCATGTTTCACCTCGGTACGAGACTACCAAATGGCTCTGCCTGCGCAACGGCTGACTTCGAATCATTCCCCATTGACGTGCCGCACATTGTGAAAACGGCTGCGCACTGCCATTTATAAAAGCCGCAGCACCAGCAGAATAGATTGCAATTCGATCTTCACCTCTTTGATGTGCTTCCCGCTCGACGCAGCGGGCGACGGGAGAGGCAGCGCGGTGTTTGAGTCGGCTGCGGCACGATGGGGAAATGCCGACAGGGTGAGCGTCAAGAACGAAGCGGCCAGTGCGAGTGTCATATTCCTTTTCATCGAAAGATCTCCTTTGAGGGCTTGATCGGGCTGCTAGATCGCGTGTTAGTTCGGCGCATCCGCCCAACCGTTGCCCCCTTGTTGAATTGTTGAACGTACGGCATCCTCCAAAGCCTGCCGCCGCTACCGGAGCGCGGCGCTGCCCTGCCCCTAACGCAGCCACAACACCAGGAGGATGGTGTCCATCACGCCCGTCCCCATCGTGAAGTGAAACTTTGGCAAGGGGTAAAGCTTCACCGGGTCCGGTGTCGGTTTCGGGGCAGGACCCTTCTTCGCGGCCCACGCGCCCCGCGAGTTTGCTGCCAGCGCCAGCGTAAACATCGATGCGGCGAGCGCAAGACTCAATTTGCTTTTCATAGCGGTCCCTCCATTGCGATTCGGCGTCTTCATCGCTATCGCCGTGTCATGAAAGGAGTCTGCGGCAGTTCTCTTTTGCATTCAATGAGCTCGAGATGAGTTGAACCTGAGTTCAGCGGCTCTTCGAACTCATCCGCAACTCACCTTCGCCTCATTGAGTCCGCCTCTGAGAAAGCGCAGCCTACAATTGTCAAAGGGAGCCACCAGTCGAGCTTCCAGACAAATCGAAAATGGGCAAAAGCGGCCCTCATCTTCTCCAACTCGGAGTCGCCAGAAAGCCGCAAATTACTCGCGCGTTCCAATCGAACCCGATTCTCGTATCAAGACCGGCCCGTCTCGTACTAGACTGACGGCAACATACCCCCCGGTTTTGGAGGTTCGCGCTTGGATGACGTTCTCGGTATTTTCATCCTGGTCACGCTTCTTGTCTTCAAGGTCAACTTGATGCGGGCCGTTTGGAGAATGGCGGGGGAGCAGGGACGTTCGCAGCGGCTCTTCCTCATCGCCAGCGCTTTTGCCGCGCTCCTCGTGTTCGTCGCCCTCTGGAACAGGGAGCGCGAACGCAAACAGTGGGCCCAGTTGGAAGCCGACAAGCTCGACGCCAAGGGAAAAATAAAAGCCGTGGTCGGATAGGCAATGCCGTCGACGCTCCCGAAGAATCAACATCCACAGCGCTCACAACGGGCGTCTCAACGGGCCGCCAATCGGAAACCGGGAGAAGCGCCGACTGCCATTCAAAAGCGCTGCAAGCCCTCGATTCACTGAACAGACAAAGTTAGCTTTGGCGCCGGCCAGAGCGCACCCGGATCTCGCGCAAGGGTGGTCTTCCCAGCCATCCCGCCGTCGAGCGACGGCTACCGAATCAACGCCACTTGGGCAGTTCTATTTTCTGCGTGCTTCGCGAAGCAGCCCCTGCACAGCACCGGCCAATTCTGAGTAGGCTTGAATGGAACCGTGGTTTCCGCGCCGCACTCTGAACACTTGATTCGCGTCTCAACTGCCCTTACGATGCCCTTTTGGCGCTTCGCCTTGCATTGCTTGCAGTGCTTGGGCTCGTTCTCGAATCCCTTGTATTTGAAGAACTCCTGTTCAGCCGCCGAGAATACAAACCCCGCGCCGCAATCAAAACAACGTAATTCTTTGTCGACGAGATTCATGGCCCCTCCCTCAATCCCCGCACCCCCGACCTTCGGCCTTGAATCCTATCCCGCAAAAATTGAGGCGTCTGCTCGGTGACAGACAGAACCCGCTACGCTTTCAGCACCAAACAAGAATTCCGCCGCCAGATGAACAACTTGTCATTTTTTCACAGCATCTACCGGTTCAGGAATGGATGATCTGAAAGGAAAATTCAAGATGAAGAGACTTGGTCGACTAGTGTTTGCGTTGGCGTTGATCGCGCCCGTCTTCGGCACGGGATGCGCCGAGCACCAGCGGGTTTATGTATGGGGACCGGGAGAAAGTACGTATTACCTCCAATGGGAGCACGAAACACACCGCGACCATGTCGAATGGGAGGCACGTAACAAAAGCGATCACAATGCGTATTGGAAGTGGCGCCACCATCACCACGACTAAATGACTGAATCAATCCACCCGGGCGCCCACCTGGCAAACCACGTGGGCGCATGCCGTAACATGGCCCCGCATTGCTCGCCTGGATGCCTCGTCGCTTCCAGCTGCGCTACTGCTTCGACGACTTTCTCGCCAGCGTGCGAATGAAGATCATCGCAACCAGTGCCAGCACCGCGGCGACAATCGCAATCAGAAAGTATTCAGCGCTCGGTGGGTTGCCTGTCCCGGACGGGGTGCCACTGGGTTGCGCCGCCGCGACCAACTGTACGATCGACATCTGCCCCTCCACCATTCCTTTTGAGAAACGGGGAAGTTGCCGGAGGTTGCTTGGCGCGTTGCGAAATACGCGGGACGAGCCCCCTCAGCAGCCCTCTTCGATCGCTCAGATCGACAGCGCGTAATTGTGACCATAGCCCCCGCGCACCAGCCAGGTGTAGCAACTCGCCACCGCAACCACGATCGAACTCGTATCCGCGTTCCCGAAGTTGTAGCCCCACACCAGGTTTTGCTCGCCCGTCGCGAGTGGAAGGCCGCGCGTCAGGGACCAGTAGAAATAGTCCAGCTTCACGTTCACGAATGGATGCCCGTTCGGCAACGTGGGGTTCGTCTCTGCCGGATCCACAAGGCTCAGCAATTCTTCGAGCGCCGGCAGCCTCCAGCCCTTGCGATCCACAACAACTTCCGTCGTCGAGTAAACCACGGCTGCACTCAAATTCGTTTTGTTGGTCGAGGGTGAGCGCTCCCAAACCAATCTGGTTTCCTTATCGAGGACCGCGTCCCCGGTAGGCGAAGTTGCGGTCTTCAGAATCGCGAATCGAGAATGAGGCGGATGGTCCACCCAGGTCGCCCCGGTGATATCCCAAATCGGCTTTACCAGTGAATGCATGCTGCCTCCCTTTGCCCCTCAACGAAGAATGAACAGAACGGATCAAGTGCAGATATTCCTTCCACCGCCCAAATTCGCCCAAGTCTTCCAATCCATGCAAAAGCCGTGCAGCCGACAACGCTGAATCTCCGATAAACTGCGCCGCCCCCCGGGACAACCCGACAGCCCGGCTGAACGCAATTGCACGGCATGTTCGCAGGCGGAACCCCAAGGCGCGACGTCCTCCAGACACACCAATGGGCATCCAAGGGGAGCGAAGCCTTGGATGCCCACGATTTTACTGCCCAAAACTGGAACCCGAGAACGAGAGCCCGTAAAACGGAAGCCTGGAAACTAGAGCGAGGACCCGAGATCGCTGCTGATGGTCATGAACGCGGTGTTGATTTCGCTGGACAGACCCTTCATGGCCGTTACTGCACCAAAAGCAATCAAGGCGACGACAAGAGCGTACTCGACGAGGTCTTGACCCTCTTCGCGCTCAATCAGGGACCGCAATTTAAGAATTAGGTGATTCATTTCTCTTCCTCCTGTGAATTGTTTTGTGCACTTCGCATCGCTGAACACAAAGAGATCATGGCAGGCTTTCACCCCGCCTGAAATACAACATATGCGCGCCTCGTCGCCCATCGGATTACACCAACAAGTGACCTGCGGGTCATTGCCGCACCTGCTGCCGGCAGGCCCAACCTGCCGTCTAGCGCGCATGTCTTATACATAAAATATTTATAATCAATAAGATGAACCCGTAGCCAAAACGATGACATGGGCCCTGAACACGCTCTCCCAACTCGGTTTCCTCCTGGAAGGTGACGATAGTTTGGGTTTTTGACGTGTTTCTTAGGGTTTTCTGCCGGTTTATCCTACAATCCTCCGTGAGAGGGCAACAAGCATGTGTGCGACACAAGTCGTCGTTCTGTCCCAGAGCTCGGGCCAGATCCGCAATCTTTTGGAATCGGAAGCCCACGACCTCGAAGGCGTGAAGCGTTTGCGCAGTTGGTTCGGTCTCTTCCGGGATGAATACATCGAAACCCTCCGAGCCGCGTACCCCAAACGGAGCGAGGACCAACAACAAATCCACTGTCGCCTTCGGTTGGCGAATCTTCGCGAGGCCATCGAGCGGCTTGAGGAAAGAGCAGAGGCGCTCCACACAGCGGACTCCCTGCGCAGGAGCATTTCAGCCTGACAATTGCGCCCATCCGCCGTGCCGCCGTCTCCGTCGACGACTAGACCTCCGCGAATCGCATCCGCAATCCCGCCGCCCTCCACACGCAACGTGCCCAGGACGTGCGAGTCGCAAAGGCGCAAGCGCCACTGCAATATCAGTGGCTAACCAATGTCTGCTCCAATGTCCTGGAATCGTCTGGAATCGAAAGATGGTGGGCGCTGCAGGATTCGAACCTGCGACTTCCACCGTGTGAAGGTGACACTCTACCGCTGAGTTAAGCGCCCGTGAATACCGATCGGCGCAGGGTGCGCCCCTCAGGCATTCCGTAGGTTAGAGTAACACCAGAGAGGCTTTAGAGCCAACGGCGCCGCGTCTCGGCGGTCCCCGGCCAAAGCCCCCAATTGCCCATGTTCTGGAATTTCAGGCCGACCCGTGACCTCCAAGAACCCGCTTCCGGCGGGCTGGCCGACTTTCTTCTCATTCCGAAACCGGGCGACCCCAACCTGGCCGAAATTGCCCTTGACGGATCAGTCCTCCTGCGCGCCAGAATGCCCTATCAAGCGGCAATGTCCGCCCCTCGGGCAAGCGACGATTCACAGCGGTCCCAGCCCCGGCGCGGCAAAGACGTCGGCTCACCGGAAAGTGTTAATTCCGGGCCGGAAAGTGACGATTTGACGCAACCTTCCGACGGCGACGGGGTTCCTGAAGATATGGCAACCCTGGTCCTGGACAAACCGGCGCTGGGTACGGGCTCCGCCCCACGGCCGGGCGCGAAAACGATGCCCGCGGTCGTGCCAAACTATGGCGCCGACGAATCGAGCGATGCGGCAGTGATGCTGCGCGTCGCCGCAGGCGACCAGGCGGGTTTTGATTTCCTGGTGCAGAAGCACTATCGGGCCATGATTCACTTCTTGTTCCGGATGGTGCGCAATCAGGCGGTTGCCGAAGAATTGGCGCAGGAAGTGTTTCTGCGCGTGTACCGCTCGCGCGAGAGCTACCGGGCCGAGGCCAAGTTCACCACCTGGCTCTACCGCATCGCCACCAATCTGGCGGTGAATCACGCGCGCGATACGCGCCATGAGCGCTCCGCGTCAACCGTCTATCTGGATGCGCCGGACGAGGAATCAGGCACCACGCCGGACGTGGCGGACGATGAGCCGAATGTCGAGCAGAACCTCCTGCGCGATGAGCGCATGGCGGCCATTCGGCAACATGTAATGGCATTGCCTGAGCGGCAGCGCATGGCAGTGCTGATGCACAAGTATCAGGGAATGGATTATCGGCAAATCGGAGAAGTTCTGAAGTTGAGCGAATCGGCGACCAAGTCGCTGCTCTTTCGCGCCTACCAGACGTTGCGCGACAAGCTGAAGGATTTTGTGTAAGCAGTCGAAGCCGGAGCGAACCGGCAGGGAGTGGGGTGGTAGCGATGGAACGGAATGTGAAAACGTGCACGGCGATGGAGACGAAGGTGGCCGATATGCTGCTCGCTCCTGAAGCTGCGCCTGCCAAGGTTTCGACGCATGTTGCGTCATGTGACTCTTGCACCAAAGAGCTGGAAGAGCTGCACGCCACGATGGCGCTGCTCGATACCTGGGAAGCGCCCGAGCCCACTCCATACTTCATGACCCGCCTCAATGCGCGCCTCAACGAGGAGCGCCAGGCGGCGCCTGCAGGCTGGTTTGAACGCCTCAAGGCGCGCTTCACCTATGGACCGCCGCTGCATGCCCGCCCCATCGCCGCCATGGCTTTGACAGTCATTCTGTTGTTGGGCGGCGGAACCTACCTGGGCATCACCAATTGGGACCAGCCGGTCGCGGCGCCACCGCAGGCGGCAGTTGTCCACGATTTACAGTTGCTCGATAACAACGCGCAACTGCTCGATCAGCTTGAATCGCTTTCAAATAGCGACAGCAACAACGAAAACTAGGTGTGGGTGTCTATCGATTTAGAGGTTCTTTGCAGAAAGGCCGGGAGCAAATCCATGAAGGGGGTAATCAACGCGAGCGCTGTTCGCAAAGCGCACGGGATCGTTTTCACCGTGGCTTTCGCGCTCCTGCTGTGCCTGCCCTCGGCATGGGCCCTCGGCCAACACTCCAGCGCGCCTCGGGTGCCCCATTACTCCGCGCCCCGCGTGCAGCCGAACCGCCAGCCCATCCGGCCGCAGAGCCGGCCTCAAGGCAATGTCGCTCCCGGGCAAGCCTACCCGCAATATCGCGGCGCCGGTCAACCCAATGCATATCGCCCACCCGCGTCGGCGCCGCCCTCCGGCTTCAGTGCAGCGAATCCCGGCTCCGCATACCAGGGTCAGGGATACGCCCGCCCCGTCTACCCGGGAAATCGCCCGGGGTATGCTCCGCCCGGTCACCTTGGCGCCTGGCTGAACGCGCATCGCGGTGTGCCGGTGCAACAGCAGGAGCAGATGCTGCGCAACGATCCCAGCTTTGACCGGTTGCCGCCCGCGCAACAGCAACGCCTGGTGCAGCAGCTGAACCGCGTCGACCAGATGCCCGAAGCGCAGCGCCAGCGAAGGCTCGCGCGCAATGAAAACCTTGAGCGTTTGTCGCCGCAGGAGCGGGCCCAGGTGCAGGATTCAGCACAGCGCTGGAGAATGCTGCCCGCCGATCGCCAGGCCGCGATGAAGAGCGCCTTCCGCGACCTGAGCAATGTTCCGCCCGATCAGCGCCAGATGGTGTTGAATTCAGCGCGCTACCAGAACGCGTTCAGCCCCGAAGAGCGCGGCATTCTGGGCAATGTACTCAGCGTCGAGCCCTACCAGCCCCCCCGCTAGGCATCGCTCCTCCAACGCTCGCACCAGCGCATCGCACGCATGCTCCACCTCCGAAGCCGGCATTTAAAATTCCAGCCGCCGTCTCGCAACCAGAGCTCGCTTCAAAGCCCTTTCCAGACTTCGCCAGGAAAGCCTCATAGCCGGCCCTGCGCGCCGAACCCCTTCTCAAAGCGCGGTCAGGCATATGTCCAGCGCGCTGTGTATGAGGCAAAGTGAACCAGAATCAGCAAGATCAATCGTTAGATCGAATTTAGATCGAATTTACAGGAAATCGATGGACGGTTGCGCGCGCTCTCTGTAGGTTTTCGTCCAGCTTCCCTTATGTCTCTTCTTGGCTTCGAGTTCCTTGTCGCGCAGCCGAATCTCGCGCCAGTAGCGGGTGGTTCAAAGGTCTCCGCAGACGCATCGCCAGACGCATCGCCGGAGGGGCGCACACGTGCGCCCTCTCCAATGGAATGCTGACAATCCGCTCGATGCCAAAGAGCAACCAACGAATTCCTGAAAGGATGAATATGAATCGTCTCGCTTCCCGGGTTTTCTCGCCAGTCGCGCTGCTTGCGTTCTTGCTCGTCGCCTTTGCACTGCCGGCGAAGGCGCAGCTCTTCTCCATCATCTCCAACACCAAGGTGAATACCAGTGCCAACACGATCACGATTGCCGGCAGCGGATTCAGCACCAAAGTCAAGCCTGCGGTTAATCTTGGCGGGACAAATCTGAGTGTTAGTTCCTTCACCGCCACAAGCATCGTTGCCAGCCTCGGATCCCTCACCGCGCCGGGCACTTATCTGCTCACAGTCACCTCCGGCATAACCTTCGCGGCAGCCGACGTCACTCTCGGTGCGGTCGGGCCGCAAGGCCCGCAGGGACTCACGGGGGCAACCGGCGCGGCCGGCCCAGCCGGACAAACAGGGCCAACTGGCGCAATGGGCCAGGCAGGACCAGCCGGCCCGACCGGGGCCATCGGACCCCAGGGACCGACATTGCCTCCGACCTTATATGGTGCCTCGTTCGCCGGTGGCGTCATTGTGGGCAGCGGCATCTTAGCAACCGACATCGCCGATCTCACGCTTCCGCCGGGCGCCTACCTTCTCCAAGCCGTCGTGACCGGGCCTCTGGGAACAAACGACACGCTCAATTGCAGTCTGTTTGACGACGACGCCGTAGCCGGAGCAGGCATCGCTCTCGCGTCAGGCGCAGCGGACCTGGGAGAGGCGACAAACCTGCCTGTTCTGGGAACCATCACCATTCCGACGTCCGTCACCACGGATACAGTGCACCTCTTCTGCGGAACCGCGAGCTCCGCCGAGATGGGCATCACCGCCAGCTACATCGCCATGCCCGTCACAGTCGGCTCGTTCCAGCCGTTCACCAACACCCTCGGTGGAACGACCGCACCTATCGGCGGTGGGTGGGACATTGGGGCAAATAAGAACGACTAGCCAGGGAAACCTATCTCTGCCGGGTGCAGCATGGCGAGGACTTTGCTGACCCGTTTGGCCCGATGGAAGCGGAGCGAGACCCGAGCACATGCGTGCGCACGATGGGCCTCCACGCTTCCGGGGCCGATTGAAAGCCGGTCCCGTAGCCACGCGACGCACGATCTCGCGCTCCCCGGCGGCCCCATCATTGACCAACCCACAAATCAAAAATTAGGTACGATGAAGCTGCCCAGCGGAGGGCCGGGATGAACCCTAAGTCCGAAGGAATCCTCGAGTCGTCTCTGTACGTCGAGGATGTCGTCCGTTCGGCTCGGTTTTACGAGAAGATCTTCGCGTTTCGCACCATCAGCGATTTCGGAGAGCGCGGCTGCGCCATGCAAGCCGGCGACCGCCAGGTCCTGTTGCTCTTCAAGAAGGGCGGTTCGCGCCAAATCCAATCTCCGCACGACGGCGACGGCGAGCTTCACATCGCCTTCGCCATTCCGCCTTCCGAACTCGCAAGTTGGGAAGCTTGGTTGACAGAAAACGGAATCGAGGTCGAAGAGAAGCGCACATGGGAGTTGGGCGGCACCAGCATGTACTTTCGCGATCCGGACCGCCACCTGATAGAAATTGCTACGCCCGGCGTCTGGTCGATCTATTGATATCCGAGCTTCTGATATCCGAGCTTCTCGCCAAGTGAACCGGTGTCTGTTTCACTCGGAAGCTGCATCCTGAGCATCATGGGAATGATTGAGTGTCGATTGAAAGATAGATCGTGCGTCATACGAAGGAGGCAGCTCTGAGAACCGAGTCGTGCGTCGGCGAAATGGAGGAGTGGCAGGGCCATGTTAAACAAGTCATTTACCGCAGAGATCCTCAAGAGCCCCAAGCCGGGCGGGTGGACTTATGTCATCTGGCCCGAATCCGCATCCTTTTTCGGCACCCGCGGGCTCGTGAAAGTCAAAGCGACAGTCGACGGTCACCCAATCCAAAGCTCATTCATGGCATTGGGGGATGGCAATCATAAACTGCCGATCAAGGCGGAGACTCTGCGTGCCATCGGCAAAGCGCCAGGACAAACCGTCAGGATCACGCTCTTGGAGCGAATTCGGCGCGACGCGCGACCGAACAGCTAACTGGCTCCTCATGCAAAGACCGTACGAAACCTCATGATTGAGTTTCGACGGGGTAGGCCGAGAATCCCGATCATTCCAACTTCAGCGGTGTCCGCAGGCGGATATCCCGCGAAGACGCGCCGACCTCGATCTCAAACGTCCCCGGATCGGCATGCCACGCCTTCATGGCCGGATCCCAATACGAAAGCGCCGCGCGATCCAGTGAAAACTCAACCGCCTTCGTCTCCCCCGGCTGTAACTCCACGCGCTGAAATCCTTTCAACTCGTGCGCCGGCCGATCGATCTTCGCGTGCCCATCATGCACGTAGACCTCCACCACTTCGGCGCCGGCACGCGTGCCCGTGTTGCGGACATTCACCGTGAAATTCCAAATCGGATTCTTGCCCGCGAATTCGACTTTCCGCAGTTTCAAATCGCTGTACGCAAACTTCGTATAGCTCAGCCCATAGCCAAACGGAAACTGCGGCTCCACACCCTTCGTGTCGTAGTAGCGGTAGCCGACGTAGATTCCTTCGGCATAATGCACCTCGAGATTCTTGCCGGGATAATTCGCCGCCGCCGGATTATCTTCGTAGCGCTTGGGCAGCGTCACCGGCAGCTTGCCCGACGGATTCGCATCCCCAAACAGGATTGCCGCCAGCGCATGGCCGCCCTCCTGCCCGCCATACCACATGTCCACCAGGGCCGGCGTCCTCTCGATCCACTTCGTCATCGTCACCGGGTCGCCCGTATTGAGCACCACAACGGTGTGAGGATTCGCCTGCTCCACCGCTGCAATCAGCTCGTCCTGGCCTGCCGGTAGATCCATCGTCTTCACATCGAATCCTTCGGACTCAAGCTTGCTGTACCGTCCCACCACCACCACCGCCACATCCGCATGCGCCGCCGCATCGACCGCCTGTTTCAGCGCTTGCGCGCGCGCATCCGGCGTGTCCTGCGCAGCATCCTCGCCCTCCATCCCCACGCCCAGCGCAGAACTCACCTGCACGGACGCTTTCCCCGCACGCTCCTTGATTCCATCCAGCGGCGAGATCGAGTACTTCGGCCGCACCAGCGAACTGCCCCCTCCACCCGTCCTTGCAATAACCGCGTTCGGCCCAATCACCGCTATCGAGTGAATCTTCGTCGCATCCAGCGGCAGCAACCCTCCGTCATTTTTCAAGAGCACAATGCCTTCTGTAGCGCCCGCCCGCGCCACCGCGCGTTCAGCCGGCGTATCCACTGCACCCCCACCCGCATGCGGATGGTCGAAGATGCCGCTCAGGAAAATCACACGCAGAATGCGGCTCACATTGTCATCGATCGCGGCTTCCTTGATATTCCCGGCCTTGACCTCCGCCAGCACTTTCGCAGCCACCAGCCATCCATCGCCGTTCCCGCTCTCCAATGTCCGCGGATTCTCCATCCACTTCTCCATAGGAGGCCCCCCCGGCATCTCTAGGTCCATCCCCGCATTCACCGTCGCCGCCGTCGAATAGGTGCTGCCCCAGTCCGACACCACAAATCCCTTGAACCCGAATTCCTTCTTCAGCACCGTGTCCAGCAAATAGTCGTTCTCGCCGCAATGCACGCCGTTCAACTTGTTGTAAGCCGACATCACGTTCCACACGCCGCCCTCTTCCACCGCAGCCTTGAACGCCGGAAAATAAATCTCGTGCAGCGTCCGTTCATCGATCGTTGCGTTCACACGGTGCCGCTCATATTCCTCGTTGTTGGCGTCAAAATGCTTGAGCGACGGAATCACCCCTTCGCCCTGCACGCCCTTGATATAAGCCACACCCAGCTTCCCCGAGAGATACGGATCTTCGCCGTAGCCTTCAAAGTTGCGCCCCCACAGCGGCTGCCGATTGATGTTCACCGTCGGCCCCAGGATCATGTCGCGCCCCAGCGCTTTCACTTCCTGCCCAATCGCCTGGCCTTCGCGCTCCACAAGGTCCGTGTCCCACGTTGCCGCCATCGCTACGCCCGAGGGAAACGACGTCGTCTCCACCTTCACCGGCGCGTTAGTCGCGCTGGTCAGCGCAGAACTCCCCACCCATGACCGCACGCCCAACGGACCGTCCGCCATCTTGATCGCAGGAATTCCCAGCCGCTCAATCGGCGCCGACTCCATCCACCCCGATCCGGAAAGCATCGTCGCCTTCTCCTCCAGGGTCATGCGCTTCAGCAAATCGGCAACCCGTTGCTCCACCGGCAAGCGCGCATCCTTATACGGTGCTTTCGCGGAACCGTCTTCTGCGCGAGCGCGCGCCGGCAGCAGCGCCAACCCAACCACCACGACAACAGAAGACACAGCACGGAGAGAGAACCACGAAATGCGCATGGGCAAAACTCCTGGGGCAGGGAAATCCCCTGCTCGAAATTCGCAGGCAATAGTAGCGGATCGACGACCGATTCGCCTACTGCAAACGCGCAGCGATAAAACGTTTGAGCTTGAGCGAATTCCGCGGATGTTTAGCTTTGATTCAGCTTAAGCGGGAACTCGCCGGTGTCGATTTCCTCTTCGCGCGCGCACAGCAGCCAGCCGGCACTGATCGCGGTCAACAGCAGCCCGAGTCCGACCCGCAAGTCGATCGACGGCCGCAGCAGGATGAGCCCCACAATGTTCACCAGCAGCGGCGCAACAATAAAACGCGTGGTCATCCGCACCGCCGACATCCGCCGCATCAGCCAGAAGAGCAGCAGCAGCGCGGGCAGCTCGACTGCCGCCGACCAGGTCAGCTCCGATTGCGGCGCGGGATGGCCCCCCACACTTCGTTCGCTGAGCACACTGGCAATCTCCAGCACCAAGGCCGCCGTTCCTCCCGCAATCGCCGCGATCGGCGCTGCCGTTCCGCGCGGCGAGTTCGCCACCAGCCGCACCGCCCAGCAGTTGGCGGCGGCCACGCAGGCCACCGAGAAAATCACGGCAAAGAATCCCCCCGCTGCCTCGAATGTGCGCGGAATCGCAAGCGGAAACACCGCCACCGTCCCGATCACGCAGCCCAGCGCCGCCAGCAGTCCGCCCCGGCTCTGCAACTCCGTCAATCGCCCAAGATAAGGCTCGAAAGCCACCGCGAAAACGGGAGCCAGCGAGAAGAGGGCCACACGCGCCAGCTCCGGAATCGTCGTCTGCGCAAGATCGCCAAGCAACGTGGGGACAACGAACAATCCCAGGCCAATCAAAACGCAATCCCAAATCTGCCGGCCGCGCGGCCACTCCGCTTTGCGCAACAGAGACAGCAACGCCGCGACCAAGGCCAACAAAGCCAGGCGCAGCGCCTCGCGCGCAAACGGAGGCAATTCACCGTCCGACGCGCCGGGCGCAAACTCCGTCCGCAGCGATTCCAGCGACCAGAGAATGCACAGCACCAACAGTCCCGCCACCGGGACAGCGTCCCTGATCCTTCTTTTCTCCTTCGCGCTCATGGCCCCGTTCAAACCATAGCGGTTGCCGTCTGCGCTCGCAACCAGCTCGAGCCGGCGCACTCCCCAATTGCCACTCAGTTACAATGAACCTTGGACTAACGTCGATATCTTTTGCGTAGCGAAACGCAAGCACAGCAAGGAGTTTTCCCTTTATGGCGATTCCCGCCACTCAGATGCGTCCGGGCATGATCATCAAGCACAACGAACAGCTTCACCTGGTTTTCAAGGTCGAGCATCGCACCCCCGGCAACCTCCGCGCCTTCATTCAGGCCAAGCTCCGCAACCTCAAGTCCGGCGCCATGTTTGAACACCGTTTCCGCTCCGCAGATGCTATCGACCGCGTCGTGGTCGACGAAATTCTCATGGAATTCCTCTACGCCGACGGCGACGATTACTACTTCATGAATCCGGAGGACTACGAGCAGACCGTGCTCAAAGGGTCAACTCTCGGCGATGCCGTCGAATACCTCACCCCCAACCTTCAGATTCACGTCAGCTACTACGACGGCCAGGCCGTGGGCATCGAGCTCCCCGGCACCGTCGAACTCACCGTGATCGAGACCGAGCCCGGACTGAAGTCGGCGACTGCCTCCAGCGTCACCAAGCCCGCCAAGACCGAGACCGGCCTCGTCGTCCAGGTGCCCCCCTTCATCAATGAAGGCGAAAAAATCAAGGTCGACACCAGCGAAGGCGCCTATCTAAGCCGCGCTTGAACCGCCGCATCGCCTGAACTACAACTCGATCCAACCCCAACGCCGGAGCATCCTCTCCGGCGTGCTTTTTTGTGACGAACAAAACCGGGCCCTCAAAAATCTTCTTGCCCGCTCACCCTTTCCGTATGTTACAGTCAGTAACACTATGACGGCTATCCCTCCCACAGGCCACGATCCAGCCGAACTCGGCGAACTCGAACGCAGCATCCTCTCCATCATCTGGCGCCTCGGCAAGGTCACCGCCGAACACGTCCGCGAAGAGCTCGATCGCCCGCTGAAGGATTCAACGGTCCGCACCGTGTTGCGCCGTCTTGAGGAAAAGGGCTACGTGGCCCACTCCGTCGAAGATCGCACCTTTGTCTATCATCCCGCTGAGTCCCGCCAGCGTGTTGCGGGGCGCGCTGCCAAGCGCATCGTCGACTGGTTCTGCGAGGGCTCCGTCGAAGCTCTGCTCGTCGGCATGGTCGACTCCAAGGTCCTCGATCGAGCTGAATTGCAGCGGCTGGCCGATCGCATCGCCGCCGCGCAGAAACTGTCATCCTCTACTAAGAAGGAGCCCAGGTCATGATCCCCACGATGATTGAAGCTGCTCTCCGTTCCATGCTCGTCGCGCTCGCCGTCTGGGCCGGGCTACGCGTCTTCCGCGTGCGCAACGTCCTGGCGCAAAAAGCCTGCTGGGGGCTGGTCCTCGCCGCTGCGCTGCTCATGCCGCTGCTCGTTCGGTGGCCGGCACTGTCGCGAATTCTGCCGCCCAACGCTTCCTTCATCGTTTCGCTGGATTCATTCCATACGCAATCCGCTCCCGCATCATCGGTTTCCCCTGTGGCTCCCAATCTCCCGGCCGCGCACACTTCCGTGCCCGTTGTTGTCGAGAGGGAACCAGCGTCCACCTCGCCCTATAACAGCGCCGCCGAACCCGCCGCCCCGGCATCTGCCGCCATCCCTGCATCTGCACCATCGTTCAATACTCCGCTGGCAACCGGCGTCGACACCGGCGTAGCGAATGCCGCCGCTCCCGTGCAGCCTCAGAGTCACCCCAGGCCCGCGTCTCCATTGTCGATCGCGTGGATTCTCTATCTCGCCGTCGCCGCTGCTTTCTTGTTCCGCGTTTTCTACGGCCTCGCTTCCGCATTGCTCCTCTGGCTCAACGCCGATCCGGTCCCTGCGGCCGATGCATCAGACTTCGCCGTCGGAGTTCCCTTGCGCTCCAGTCACGCGGTTGCCTCGCCGGTCACCATCGGATCCGCTGTGGTCTTGCCCGCCGATTACAGCCATTGGGAGAGCGAGAAACTCCGCATCGTCCTGGCCCACGAACGTTCCCACATTCGCCAGGGCGACTTCTACGTGCAGCTGCTCGCCGCTCTCTATGCGGCCGCCTTCTGGTTCAGTCCCCTCGGCTGGTGGCTCAAGCGCGAACTGTCTGACCTGGCCGAGACCATCAGCGATCGCGCCGGACTCGAGCAGGCTGCCAGCTGCTTGTCCTATGCCCAGATCCTCCTCGAATTCGCGGCCGCGCCGCGCCCCACACCCATCGGAGTCGCCATGGCTCGCACCGGAAGTCTCTCCCGCCGCATCGAGCGTTTGCTCAACGACAACACGTTCGCGCAGGCCTTTGCCGGCGGACGCCGTCGCATTGTCGTCGCCGCCCTGCTCGTGCCCACAGCGCTCTTCGCAGCTACATGCCTCGTGCGCGTGCAGGCCGCGCAGCAAGTTCAGGAAGCGCAGCAGACCCCCGCTGCCCAGCCGGCCGAGGCGCCGCAACCGGCAGCCGCTGCCCAGCCGGATGCTCCGATCACGGGACAGTCGCATCCCGCGCCCGAGGCCGCTCCCGGCGAGCCCGTCGTTGAAGTCGATACCGACGGCCCTGTCGCTCCCGATTGGCCCGGTCCCGTCATCGCGCCCGTTGCACCCGTCGCGCCCCATGTGGTCGTGCCCCGTCCACCCGCGGTGCACAGCATCCTCGTGACTCCCATGAACACCCCGATGATCATTGCTCCGCCCGTGCCTCCCATCACCATGGTTGTGCCCCGCATCGCCGTCAGGGTTCCTTCAACGATGAGTCTTGCCTTCGTACAAGACGATGCGAACGCCACCGTCGATCGTAACCATTTCAGATACAGCTATGGCAGGGATGGCGATTCTTACGCCATCATCAGCGGCGATCGCCGCGACACGATGAACTTCTCCGGCGACATTCACACATCGGAAATAGACAAGGCCCGTCAGCTCGCGCACGGCGACTTCCTCTGGTTCCGCCACGAGGGCAAAGATTATTTCGTCGACGACGCCGGCACCATTGCGCACATCGAGGCGATGTATAAGCCGATGGAAGAATTGGGCAAGCAGCAAGAAGTCCTCGGTCACCAGCAGGACGAGCTCGGGAAACAGCAGGAAGCGCTTGGCCGTTTGCAGGAACAGGCCAGCGTACCGGCTCCGGATCTGCGCAAGGAGATGGCCGAAATCACCGACGCCATGGCCAAGTTGCAGGCCAAGATGGGCAAGAACATCACCCAGGATGAGCTCGGCGATCTGCAGGACAAGCTCGGCGAACTCCAGGGCAGACTCGGCGATTTGCAGGGCATGGTCGGCGCCAAGCAGGGCGAACTCGGGGAACAGCAGGGCAGGCTCGGCGCGCAGCAGGGCAAGCTTGGGGCGGAGCAGGGACGCCTCGGCGCCGAGCAGGGCAGAATCGCTGAAGAAGCCGACCGCCAGGTGCGGATCGTCATCGACGACAGCCTCAAAAACGGAAACGCTCACCCCGTCCAATAGCTCTCAGCGCTCTCGGGAATCGTGCACCTTCTCGCTTTCCACGAGACCTATCACGTCGGACAAGCCTCGTATGTGCGCTCGTGGCTCGGACACAGCGGCTTCATGGGTTGAAGCGAACGCCGCAATGGCTCGTTCGCAATCCGCCCAACAGCGCCGATGACCCGCTTCTGCCTTTCTCAATGCACAAACCAGCACAAGCCCGGGTACCCCATGTCTCGCTTCTGAGACATGGGAAAGCAACGAACTCAAACACGCGCCAACCAAAATCTGTCATCGGAGCACACCACGCCAATGAAGTGGGACGAGCGAAGTCGAAGGGGATCTGCTTTTGTTCTTCGCGAACCATCAGCCTCAGGCTGGATCAAACGGAGGGAGCAGGAGCCTTCAGGCCCCTGAAAAGCTCCAAAGAAGATCAGGGGCTTCAGCCCCGGAACAAAATATCGCCGCGAAAATTACGCTTGGATTTTTCTGCGAACTCTGAGGAGCGCCGCCGACCGCAGTATTGTTGACTGCGAACTAACTTCCGAGTGGGCCGCCATCCAGGATGATCGACCGAGCCTAAGTTAAAGTTGAAGAAACGAATGAAAATCTGGCGCTCACATCCCATCCTGCTTGCCGCGCTCATCGGAGCATTGATCGGTGTAATTAGCCCCATTTCCATCCTGATGTCCAGAGAGTGGCATCTCGCGGTCCTAAGGCATCACCTTCTGCTCGTGCTTTGGCCGACCTCTATCCTGGGATTTGGCTTCAACGAACCCAACCCACTGTTATCCGTTTTCATGTTGACCGTTGAACTCATTAGCAACGCGATGCTCTGCGCCTGCGTTGCGGCAGCTCCTGTCGCTCTAGCCTTCGCCATTCGGCGATCATTTATCAGGCCGGAAAAGCCGACTTCGCTTGGGAGAATCGGATAAATGGACCGATGGACCGCCACCTTCCCCCTCATAAGACGTGCGCCCCCGGTGTGTCACCCCCCATCCGGACGTAACGTGAGCAAGATCACGCCTGCTTCGGGATTGGCTACAACACAGGAATTACCTCCAAATCTGCTATAGAGCGGGATTACAATCTTGTTCTCGTGCTGAGGTGAGAGCTTGGCGGTTTTGGTGCGAGAGTTCAACGGAATCCAATACTTCTGGCAGCAATTTGAAGTGGCGCAAAAGCTCGTTGCCCGAAACGACCGTAAGGTCCTCTCGCAAATTCAGCCATGCCTCGACAATCAGGATCGGCACCTGCGCGCTAACGCAGCGTTTGTGTTCGCGGGCTTCGGAGACGAACTGGGCTCTTGGCACTGCATGCGACGCCCAGATGCTCTCAGCGCAAACGGTTCACTCGCGGGGCTATCTGAGGGGGCATCATGGAGAGTCAACGTCCGGGTGCAAGTCAAACCAAAAGAGCTAAACTTCTTCGACAACTTCGTTGGATCGCTCTGCTGACGACAGGAATCGTCCTGCTCCTCGCCGCTTTCGGGATTTCATATCAAACGATTGAGGCCCGAGCAGACGCTCACCGGTTTCACCAAGTCGGGACGTCGGTTGACGTTGGCGGTTCCGATCTCAATATCGATTGCAATGGCAAGGGAAGCCCTACTGTCGTTCTTGTGTCCGGACTCGGAGTGCCTGCGTCAGGGTGGCGACTTGTACAACCCGGGATAGCGAGTTTTACTCGGGTTTGCTCCTATGACCGAGCCGGATATGGCTGGAGTGATCCCGGTCCGATGCCTCGAACGCTTTCTCAACTCGCGAAGGAGTTGCACTCGCTCCTGGAGAATGCGGGCGAAAAACCGCCCTACATACTTGTGGGACATTCATTCGGCAAAGGCAGCGTTCTCGTGTACAACAAACTCTATCCGGATGAAGTGTCCGGGATAGTTTTGGCCGAGGGTGGTCCGAATAACTTAAAGTTGCCGGCCAGCATACTCGCATCTGCTGAAGCTGACCTTAGACGCCGCCAGCGGGATCGAACATACGCGTCCGTGCTGTATTTCTTTGGGATCAGCCGGTTCCTCGCGAGAAAGGATATCGAGGGTGCGGGCGAGCCAACCGACGATCAGGAATGGTCGTACCACGCGATACAACCAAAATTCATTCGGGCGACAACGAGCGAAGTCGAGGAGCAGTTTGCGGGCGATAGCGAAGCTGAGTTGGCAGACGCGCCAACATTGGGCGATAAGCCGCTTGTTGTTCTCATCGCTGGCAAAGGCATGTGGGGTCTGCAGCTAACGTCACAGGACTGGATAGACCTGCGCAAAAACTGGGTGGATGGACAAATTCAGTTGGCGCAGCGTCTCTCAACAAAGGGAAAGTGGCAAATCGTTTCCGATAGCACGCACGCGATTCCAGATGAGCGTCCCGATGCGATAGTAGGCGCGGTGCGCGAAGTTTATGCGCTTATAGGGCGGTGAAGCGAAGTGATTTCTGAGGCGCAGCTGCTGCTCCGAGTGGATAACCCCCCAGGCGGAAATTTCTCTCCGGTTAACGCCTAGATCGTCCTAGTATCGCAAGAGTAGTCTCCGAGTGGGCCACAATTCGACCACGACGCTCGTTATGCTGAAGACATGGCCCCATTCGAATGCCTTACAGAGACAGCAATCGCAAGCGTGGTGTTCGTGCGCGGAGGGCGCCCGCTCACTCGCTTAGATGTGATTCTGATCTCGCTATTCGCCGCTACCGTCATGCTAGTGGCCATCTTCCGCGCGATCTTAGGCAATTGGATTGAGCGCACTCGTGGCCGTGGGTGGCCGACAGCGTCAGCCCACGTTGACATTGTGAGTGTCGCTGATGTGACGGACGACGCTCGCTTTCCCAGCTTCCTCGCGACGCTCACCTATGTCTATCGCAATCCTGAGCAGCAGATGGGCGACTACAGCCGTAGGTTTGGCAACAGGGACGACGCCCAAGTTTGGGCGGATTCCTACAAAGGCGAGACCGTCAAGGTCCACATAGACCCCCGCGACCCCACGCGTTCCGTGCTACGAGAAGAAGACCTTTAGTTGATTTTGCAGTTGCCCATTGTCAGACCGAGGGAAGTAGCACCAAAACGGGGTCACTTCCGAGTAGGCCACCAGAACGAAGCCGCAGGCGCCGCGGCCGCTACGGTGTTGGCCTTCGAGTAGATTTTCAGCCGATGTAGGGTATGGGTCACAAGGAGGTACTTGTGACCGATTTACGCAAGATCATGCTGGAAGAACTCCAGCGCCGCAACTACTCTGACGGAACGATCCGACGCTACCTGCACATGGTGGAAGACTTTGCCCGTCACTTCGGCAAGTCGCCGGACAAGCTGGGCCTGGAGCATTTGCGAAGCTATCAGGCCTACCTGCTGAAGACGCGCAAGCTGTCGGTCGGCAGCGTTGTTAACCACGTTGCTGCGCTGCGCTTCCTGTACGTGCGCACGCTGAGACGTCAGGAGTTCCGCGAGTTCCTGCCCTATCCGAGAGGGCATCGGCGATTGCCTGGCATTCTGAGCAAGCAGGAAGTCGAACGGCTGATCGATTCCAGCTCCAACCTGTTCCGGCGCACCCTGCTGATGGTTCTCTACGGCACCGGCATGCGCCGCAGCGAAGTTGCGCACCTGAAGCTCGAACACATCGACAGCCAGCGCATGATCATCCGCGTAGTCGAAGGCAAGGGCGGTAAGGACCGCGATCTGCCGCTGAGCCAGACATTGCTCGAGACACTGCGGGCCTACTGGCGCTGGCGCAAGCCACTGGAGTATCTGTTTCCATCGCGTCACGCGAAGGAACCTCATCAACCTATCTCCGACAAGGCGGTGTGGCTTGCCTGTAGAGAAGCCGCGCAAGAGGCCGGTATTCGCAAGCGCGTTACGCCGCACACGCTGAGGCACAGCTGGGCAACGCATCTGCTCGAAGGCGGAACCGATCTGCGCACCATCCAGATTCTGCTCGGACACGGAGATCTCAAGACTACTGCGAAGTATCTCCATCTTTCGCAGAAGCATCTGCAGCAGGTGCACAACCCGCTCGAAGATCTTCGCCTGTCGAACGTTGACGACAGCCGCCGCGCCTTCCGGCGTACCGATAAACGATGATCCGACCTGCCCTCGAGGTGGCAGACATCCTTCGTGCGTTGCGCAACCGGTTCCTAAAACGCTTCAAGTCCAGCCGCAGCTATCAGCAGCTGAAGGTATTTCGGGCCATCGAGCGTTGCCGTACCGCGGCTCTCGGCGGACACAGGGACAAGTGTGTCGGCTGTGAGTACGAAGCGCCTTTCTCCTATAACTCCTGCCGATCGCGATGCTGTCCCAAGTGCCAGGCACGCGCGCGACAGCGATGGATCGAGGCACGGCAAAGGGAACTGCTTCCCACCAACTACTTCCATGTCGTGTTCACCGTGCCGCACGAACTCAACGGGTTTGCACGCACCAGCCCCGTCGCATACTACAACCTGCTGTTCGCCGCCAGCTCCGAGTCACTGCTCGAAGTGGCCGCCGACCCGAAGCGTCTCGGCGCCGAGATCGGCTTCTTCTCGATCCTCCATACCTGGGGATCGAACCTGCTTCTCCATCCACATATCCACTGTGTGGTGCCCGCCGGCGGATTATCTCCGGACCATCAGCGCTGGATACACACTTCTCATCCGCTGTTTCTCGTGCCCGCTCCATGCCTGCGCATCGCCTTCCGCACCAGGTTTCTCGAGGGGCTTGCGCACTTGTATAACAAGGGACTGCTTGATTGCCGCGGTCAAGCATCGGATTTTAAGGATCCCGATGTGTTCGCCGCGACCATCGGACAACTGAAGAAACAGCGGTGGGTCGTCGACATAAGACCGCCCTTCGGCGGTCCTGAACAGGTGCTGCGCTATCTCGGCCGCTACACCCATCGCATCGCCATCTCTAACCACCGCCTGGTCAGCTTCGACGGCAAGCTCGTCCACTTCCGCTGGAAGGATTACGCCCATGGCGGCAGGCGAGGCATCATGAAGCTCAAGGCAACCGAGTTTCTGCGCCGCTTCTTCCTCCACGTGCTGCCAAAAGGCTTCGTGCGCATCCGCCACTACGGCCTGCTGTCCAACCGCTTCCGCAAACAGTGCCTGCCCCTGGCGCAAAAACTGCTCGCCGCCGAGGGTCGCTATCCGCTTCCCAGGCCCGCGCCGAAGGATCCAACTGAAGCCACTCCACTCTGGCACTGTCCGAAATGCGGCCGACCCATGCGCGTGGCAAGAAGATTTACCGCAGCGGAATTATCCCAGGGCAGAGATCCCGACTCCTCATGAGGCTTGGCTCCATCACGGACTGCCGACTTGCTTTCCGCACGCCTGCGCATGCGTGTGTTCAGCACGCCATACCCGGCCATTTCATCGATTCTCCCTATCCATATATAGTGCTCAACAAGCGACAACTCGCTTCGCTTCACATCTCCAACCATCGCCGTCGGCTCCGATTCATCCCCCTGAAGCACTCACGCCCAACACAGACAGCATTCAATACCCATAATCCCTGCATAACTCACCGCGTCCGCTAAGTACGCCTGCGGCTTCCTTCTCGTGCGTTAATCGAAAACGCCTCGGAGAAGCAATGCAACTCTACGCTGCATCTCGGCCGAGGCGTTTCCGATCTAACCTAGCTACAACCCGACCGGAGCCACAGAAAGCGTCTAGAATGACCAGCGAGCAGTCACTGAGGAGCGCGTCAGAATTGAGGTGGACTACGTGAGGTCGACTTTAACGCGTTCGGCGCTAGCTGTGTGTTCGGCGCTAGCTTTGGGGCATATCTGTTTCTACTTCTATGACGTCTCACAGCATTCAAATGAGGGCTGGGGAGAATTTCTGGTCTTCGTCGTAGATCTACCTATCTCTATCCTTCTTGCGAAATTGGCGGAAACCTCATCACTGAGTCCCCGAATCGTTCTCCTCGTCGGCGGAACCGTGTGGTGGTTCTGTTTGGGTGTTTTGTTTTCGATGATCATCAGGGTCACTCGTTTTTCTATCGGGTTAGCAAGAGGCGGCGGCGACGAGAAGCGAGGAGCTTAGCGCACAGGGCCCGAGCCAGTCTTCGGGTACGGCTGGTTTACCCGCAACCCGGAAGTTACTGATTGCCTAATACCCCCCACCGTCTCGGCCCAGGTTCCTTCCCATGGCCGAACCGTCCGAAAGCCCGATCGAAAAACCTTGCCTCGAGCGCGCACCCGTAGGCCGTCCCAAAGCAAATTGCAGTTTATTCCGCCGTCTTCCGGCAAAATAGAAACGTGAACTGATGCGCCACATCCGCAGCAGCCCTTCCCCTCCGCGAAAAACTGCTCGTAAGTCCTTTCCTGAGAGGAATCTGTGGCTAAGCCCTTTCCTGAGAGGATTTTGCGCCAGACCTTGGCTTGCAACTCCATGCCAATGAGGAATTTCCACCCAGGGTCTGGAGGGGGGGTACCACCCGCACCCCAGGTCCACGGCAAACGGAAATTCGCCGTGCCTCGAACCTATGCACGCATCTCAATCGTGCGCTGTCGCGTTGCCCGTAGGCGGCGCGCATTGACGTCGCGCATCGGCGGCTGTCCAAAGAAGCGGCTGTATTCCGATTGAACTGGCTCGCGCTTTCATAGCCGACTTCAAACGCCGCGCTGGCAGCATCCGGCCTTCGACAGAAATAGGCAAGAGAAAAGCAGGATTGGGATACCACAGGAGCGGGGCTGCTGCTTAATCTAGGGGTTGAGAAATCCGCGTGCCTTCGATCTGAACGGGACGCCGCATCCAAAACCATCGCGCGCCGGTCCGGCGCAGGAGATCCCATGTATAAAGCCAAAGCTTACTCTGCGGCGAGCGCGACATCGCCGCTTGCTTCAACCACGATCACGCGCCGCGATCCCACGGAAAGCGACGTACAGATTGAGATTCTGTTTTGCGGCATCTGCCACTCCGATCTGCATCAGGTGCGCAACGAGTGGAGCGAGGTCATGCCGACTGTGTATCCCTGCATTCCAGGGCACGAGATCGTGGGCCGCGTGACCAAGGTCGGCGCAGGGGTAAAGAAGTTCAAGGCCGGGGACCTGGCCGCGGTGGGCTGCCTGGTCGACTCCGATCGCACTTGTCCCGAGTGCCAGGCGGGCCTCGAACAGTTCTGTCCCAATCTGACGCTTACCTACAATTTCCCCGACAAGCATCTGGGCGGAGTGACGTATGGCGGCTATTCCAACAGCGTGGTTGTGGATGAACGCTTTGTGCTGCGCGTGCCGGCGAACCTCAACCTGGCCGCCGCTGCGCCGTTGCTGTGCGCGGGCATCACGACCTATTCGCCCATGCGCCATTGGGGCGTGAGCAAGGGCAAGAAAGTCGGCGTGGTAGGGCTCGGTGGATTGGGTCACATGGGCGTGAAGTTTGCGTATGCACTGGGAGCGCACACCGTGGTGTTTACCACCTCGCCGGGCAAGGCCGACGATGCGCGCCGTCTGGGCGCCGATGAGGTCGTCGTGTCGCGGAACGCAAACGAGATGGCCAAGCACGTGGGCAGCTTCGACTTCATTCTCGACGCCGTGTCGGCGCATCATGACATCAACGCCTACATCCAGTTGCTGCGCCGCGACGGAAACATTACGCTGGTGGGCGCTCCCGAAAAGCCACTGGCAGTTGCGGCCTTCGGACTTCTGTTTGGACGCCGCAGTCTCTCTGGCTCGCCGATCGGCGGCCTCCCGGAGACGCAGGAGATGCTCGACTTCTGCGGCAAGCACAACATCACTTCCGACGTGGAAGTGATTCCGATACAGAAGGTGAACGAAGCGTACAAGAGGCTGGTGAAGTCCGACGTGAAGTACCGGTTCTCGATCGATATGGCTTCGCTCAAATCGGAGTAATCGCGAGCGACGCTGTTGCGCTGGCACTTTCAGAGCAGGACCTTGGCGAGATCGAAAACGCGGCATCGAGGATCGTGGTGGAAGGCGCACGGTATCCTGAGCACATTGAGAAAATGACCGGCCTCTGAGCAGCTGTATGAAGCAGCGCAACTTCATAGGGAGAAAAATCAAATGGAGATCAAGCGAAGCGGGTCGCAGCCTTCGGGCAAGGGGCCTGCGGAATATTTCACGGGCACAGTGCGCGTGGACCCGCTGTTCACGGCGCCCGATCCGGCCCGCGTGGTGGCAGCGAGCGTGACGTTTGAGCCGGGGGCGCGGACCGCGTGGCATACCCATCCGCTGGGGCAGACGCTGGTAGTGGTCTCAGGATGCGGCCGGGCGCAGCAGTGGGGCGGTCCGATCGAGGAGATCCGGCCGGGAGATGTGCTCTGGTTTGCGCCGGGCGAAAAGCATTGGCACGGCGCGGCGCCGACCACGGCGATGACGCATCTCGCCATTCAGGAAAAGCTCGATGGGAAAACGGTCGATTGGATGGAGCAGGTGAGCGACGCGCAGTACGGGGCGTAGAGAGGTCCAGTTTGTCCCCGGCGCCAAAGCCCGCGTTCTTTCGTGGCGCTCTGTCAGCGGCCTGAAGGACGCTGCTCCCTCCGATCAACGGACAGCCTGCTAGAGCTGAACGAGTTTGGCTTCGAGCAGGGCTTCGATGGTGCAGAGTGCTTCGAGGACCTGGTTGGAAACGGGCGCGTCTACCTGCACGACGGCGAGAGCCTTGACTGGTTGAGCTCCTGAGCGGTCGCGGCCGAGGGCGAAGTTGGCAATGTTGACGCCTTGTTCGCCGAGGATGGTGCCGATGCGGCCGATGACGCCGGGCACATCGAGGTTGCGGCACACCAGGAGATTTCCTTCCAGCGGGGCTTCAATGTCGATACCGTCGTATTCAAGCAGGCGCGGCTGTTCGCCGTGAATGACAGTCGCAGTGGCGTGGCTGGCGCCCGCTGCCGTGTGCAGCTCGATGGTGAGCAGCGTTGCGGCACCGCCCCGATGGCTCTCGCGCTTGTCTTCGTGGACGCGGATGCCGCGCTCCTGCGCAACGGCCGCTGCGTTGATGCGATTCACATTTTCGGAGCCCTGCAGCAATCCCTCGATGGCCGCGTTGCGAACGAGGTCGGTCTTGGCGTCGACGAGCGTGCCGCCGTAGATGAGATGAATGGCCTCGATGCCGCCTTTGCCGGTCTGGGCGAGAAAGGAACCGAGACGGCCTGCGAGATCGATGTAGGGCGCAAGCTGCACGTATTCTTCGTGGCTGAGAGAGGGCAGATTGACGGCGTTCTGCACGACGCCGAGCTTGAGATATTCGCGCACCTGCATCGCGATCTGAATGCCGACTGCCTCCTGCGCTTCGGCGGTGGACCCGGCGATGTGGGGTGTGAGAATGACGTTCTCGAGTTCGAAATACGGAGAGTTTTTGAGCGGCTCTTCGACGAAGACATCAAGCGCAGCGCCTGCGACCTGTCCGCTCTTGATCGCGTCGACCAGCGCCGCATCGTCGACCAACTCGCCGCGCGCGCAGTTGATGATGCGTACGCCTTTTTTCATGGTGGCGAGAGTTTTGGCGTTGACGACGCCTTGCGTTTGCGGAGTGAGGCCAACGTGGAGCGTGAGGTAGTCGGCCTTGGCGAAGAGCTCTTCTAATGGCAGAAGAACGATACCGTTTTCGCGCGCGACTGCGGCGGAGACAAACGGATCGCTGCCGACGATGTCGAGGCCGAAGCCGCGGGCACGGCGTGCGACTTCGAGGCCGACGCGGCCAAGGCCGAGGATGCCGAGAGTTTTGCCGCGCAGCTCCGCGCCCTGCAGATTCTTCTTCTCCCATTTGCCGGCGTGCAAGGTGGAGTTGGCGGTCGGCAGCTTGCGGGCGAGAGCCAGCATGAGGGCGATGGTGAGCTCGGCGACCGCAACAGCGTTGGCGCCCGGCGTATTCATCACCACGATGCCGCGACGCGTAGCCGCTTCGGCATCGATGTTGTCGACACCCACGCCCGCGCGGCCGATCACGCGGAGCTTAGGAGCCTTCTCCATGAGCGCGTCGTCGACCTGTATGGCGGAGCGGACCACGAGCGCGTCGGCGTCGCCAAGGGCAGCGGGCAAACCATCGGGCAGCTTGTCGTGGGTCAATACTTCCCAGCCGGGCTCGGCCGCAAAAACGGCCAGCGTTGCCGGAGAAACTTTTTCGGCCAGAACGATCTTCATGCCATTGCTCCTGTCTTGCTGCGCGGATTCGTATGCATCAAAGCGGATGTTGTTCTGCTCGCAGAGCAGTTCGAACATGCGCACCACGGCGGCGTGCGGCTTGCCTTCGCCCCGCTCGTATTTGGTGAAGGAGTTAGGGTGCACGCCGAGCCGCTCGGCCATTTGGTATTGATAAAGGTCGAGCTGCTTGCGTGCGATCAGAAGTTTCTCGGCAAAAGTTAGTTCAGCCATCAAAGGCAGCTCCTGGCTTCTAGCTCCAGGCCTCTAAGCTCGAAGCCGTGCCAACGTTTGTTTTAGACTCTTTCGTTCGTAAGACATGCCATTTCAAAACCTCGGCAGTCCATCGCGCACAGACCAGCTACTAGCTATTGGCTGGAAGCCGCACCGGCGTAGACTTTTTGCGCGGCCGCCACGGCTTTGCCGTATTCGACCGGCAGGCCGAGCGTGTCTTTGGCGATGTGTTCCATGGCGCCGAGCAGGGCGACCGTGTCGAGGTAGTCGAAGAAACCGAGGTGGGCGACGCGCAAGATCTTGCCCTGCATTTCGCCTTGCCCGTTGGCGGTGACCAGAGCAAACTTCGCTTTCAGCGCTTTAACCACGTCGCCGGAGTTCATGCCTTCGGGGACAGCCACGGCCGTAGCAGCCGCTCCGGGAGCCGTGGGCGCGAAGAGCGTGAAGCCGAGAGCGACCAAGCCTGCGCGCGTCGCCGCGGCGTTGAGCTCCGCGTTGTCGATGAGGGCGATGCGGCCCTTTTCGAGGTCGCCGCCTGCCTGTCCGGCGATGTAGTCGAGGGCTGCGCCCAGGCCGGCAACGAGGGCCACAGCGGGCGTATAGGCGCTCTCGCCTTTCACGGCATTCTTGCGTTCCTTGCGCAGGTCGAAGTAGTAGCGAGGATTCTTTGCGGTCTCCATGGCTTTCCACGCCTTGTCGCTGACGCTGAGATAGGCGAGGCCGGGAGGAATCATGACGGCCTTCTGCGAGCCGCCGATCAGGATGTCGATACCCCAGCCGTCGACGTCGAAGTGGGTGGTGCCGAGGCCGGTGATGCCGTCGACCACGAGCAGCGCTTCAGGTGCGAATTGCTTGAGCAGCTTGGCGATCGATTCGATATCGTGGCGTACGCAGGTAGAGGTCTCGGTGGCTTGAATGTAGACGGCCTTGTATTCCGGTTTGAGCGCGGCGCGGATTTCTTCCAGCTTGAAGGTTTCGCCATATGGGGCTTTGACCACGTCGACGGCACAGCCGAACGCCTTGGTGAGGTCGACCCAGCGCTCGCCGAATTTTCCAGCCGTGAGAACCAGGACCTTGTCGCCGGGCGAGGTGAGGTTGGAGACAGAGGCCTCCATGGCGCCGGTGCCGGAAGAGGAGAGCAGCAGGACGTCGTTGCGGGTGCCGACGAAGACTTTGAGCTGGGCCAGCACCTTTTGATAGAGGGCGCGGAACTCGGGGGTGCGGTGGTGCATGTCGGCGGCGGCCATGGCGAACTGGGCTGCGGGCAGAAGCGGCGTTGGTCCTGGGGTAAAAAGGCGCGTTTTGCGAAACATGGGTTTCCTCGTCTCCGATTGTGCTGGCGATGTGAAATCACAGAATACACATATTTGTGAATTTTGTGGATGAAGACTTGGCTGTGGGGGCAGGGGAAATTCGCAGAATCAGTGAGGATCCTCGGATTTAATTGTGCATTATCAATCATTTAGATTGGATGGTGTCCAAAAAGCGAAGACACAAATAAAAAGGCCGCGAGGTTTGATCCCGCGGCCTGCGATCGAGAGTTATCTACCGATGGCCTCCGCCACCAAATCCACCGCCCCCGTGGAATCCGCCACCACCGGCGAAACCGCCGCCATGGAAGCCGCCGCCTGCGTACCCGTGAATGGGGGCGCCGCCGCGATAGACCCCGTGGCCGCCGTACCAGCCACCATATCTACCGCCGTACCAGCCTCCTCCCCAGCCAAAGGGATAGAAGCCCCAGCCGAATGGGCTGTAGAACGGGCCGAAGCCGATGTAGGTATAGCCGAGCATGTAGGGATCCCAATACCACCCTGGATAGAAGGCAGGGCCACCGGCATAGTCGCCGGCGATCTGGTTATTGGCCTCGGCGAGGTACTGCGAACGCAGGCTGTTCCAGTTGTAAAGCTCGTCCTTGTTCGCGTCGGTATTGAAGTCGGCCGGCTTTTCCTTGGCGAGAGGCCTGGAGTTGGGCGCGACAACGAGCGCGAGCTCATGGTGACTCTTCACATCGCGGTAGGTGCCGTCGCCGGTTTCAACTGAGGCCTTGCCGTCGAATACGAGCGCAGTGGGTTGGTTGGCGTTGAATTCGTAGTAGCCAGTCTTGAGCAGGCGCGTGGTCACGCCGGCATCGATGATGTCGAGGTTGTTTTCCGGATGGATTTCATCGACCTCGATGCCTGCACGGCCATGTTCGAGTTCGATCTGGGTCTGCGTCAGGTCCGGCGAGATCATCTTCACCGTGCTGTTGTCGTCGAGGCGAAGAAACACGCCCGGCGTGAGGAGGATCTCCGCTTTCCCTTGCTGTGTGCTGAATTCATCGCCAGGATTGAGGTCGGTGGTTCCCACGTTGCTGTCGGTCACCGGCTGCCCGTTGAGGGTCGCCGCACCCTCCACGTAGTTGACTGTGCCCGGGCGGGCCGGGTTCTCGGCGAAAGCGGGCAAACCCAGGGTGAGCCCAAGGCTGACAAGCGCAATCGTTATTGATTTGTGCATCATTGCTTTTTTAACTCCCGCTTCATTAAACGCAATATGGCGGGAGAAGTTCTGGTGGCCGCGGCAGATCGCTTTGGTTGCGCGAAAACAAAATGGGGACACAGTTGCATCTTTTGCGATGCTTGATCATCGTTGGAGATATTGCGTCCAAAAAACGTTGGAGGCCGCTCGCAGGGGCGAGTGAAGGAGTGTGGATGCTGGTGTTGGTGGGGAAGGTCGTTTCAGGCATGGGAAACTTCTCGTTCTGGATCGACAAACTGCACGACCACTATCTGCGCAAGACTGGGATGCATCTGTATCCAGGGACTCTCAACGTTCAGTTGGAAGAACCTTACTCGCTGCCGAAGAACGTGCTGCGATTGGAAGATTTTGAGTATGGCGGCACCGTCTCGGTGAACCTGGTGCCGTGCTTTATTCGCGGCAAGTGTGCGTTTCTACTGCGGACCGATGCCAATGAAGAAGGGCGCGGTCATCATCCCAGAACGATTGTTGAGATCGCGACCGATGTGCGCTTGCGCGATGCCTTCCAACTCGCCGATGGGGACACCGTGGAAATTCAAATTCCAGAGACCTGAAATTCAGAGGAGCTCTGCTTGCGCGGGAAAGGGCCGGCCTGACGTTTGGACAATGTTGCGTGATCGCAGTTTTGGATGGTTCGATTCGGTGTTTCAGTGCTTCTATACTGTGTGCTCCGTTAGAATCGATAGGTTAGAGGGGAAGCCATGATCGATCCAGGCGCACTTGCCGCGCATATTACGCAACAGACTGTGACAGCCATGAAGGCGCGCGACGCGAACCGCACGGGGACGCTGCGCCTGATCAAGACGGCGCTGATGAACAAGGCGGTTGAAAAAAATGTCGCGCTGACTCCAGCGGAGGAGCAGCAGACGCTGGTCACGATGATCAAGCAAAGGCGGGACTCGATCGAACAGTTCACAAAAGGCAATCGACCGGAGCTTGCCGCGAAAGAAGCCGCCGAGATCGTGGTGATCGAGGAGTTCCTGCCCAAGGCGCTTGATGAGGCCGGGCTGAAGGCGTTGGTTTCGGAGACGGTTGCCGAGCAGGCGTCGGCTGCGGGCCACGCGCCATCGCCGAAAGACATGGGCCTGGTGATCAAGGCGGTGCAGGCGAAGATCCAGGCCAAGGGGCTGCGCGCGGAAGGCCGCATTGTGAGCGAGCACGTCAAGCAGGCGCTGGCGGGGTAACGGCGACGGCGGCTCCGCCGCATCATTCTGCCGGCTTTCCCTGGTGCACCGATCCAAAAATGATCGATGAAAAGCTGGGCCCTTATGTCGCTCAGGAGCGGTGGGGATCGGTCTTGCGGCTCACCTTGCGTGGATGCGCTTCGTGCAGTTCGTCGTACAGCTCGTCGACTTTCAAGCGTGCTTTGTCGAGAGCCTTTTTGCCGGCAGCGGTGATTTTGTAGAGCCGCCGCTGGGGTCCTCCGGCGGGTTCGGATTGCGATTTCAACAGGCCGTTTTTTTCCAATCCGTGCAGTAGCGGGTAGAGAGTGCCGGGGCCAATGCGGTACCCGTGATGGGCGAGTTCCTTCATCATCGCCAGGCCGAAGATGGGCTCATGCGCGGCGTGCAGAAGCACGTGGAGGCGGATCAGCCCGGCGTAGAGTTCGCGCTGAGGATGTTTGGCCACAACTCAATATAACTCCGCAGAAAGTTTTGCGGCTTGTTCTGTGGTGTGACCATAATCGAAAGTCGATACATTGACTATAATCGAAATTCGATATAAGGTCAGCTGGAGATGACCGGTATGAGCAGTGGTTCGTCTTTCGATGTGGGGGATCGGCGGATGAGAGCCGGCGCAATTCGCCTGACTTTGCTGCTTGCGGTTTTCTTCTTGAGCGCCTCAAGGCTCGAGGCGCAGGGTCCTCCGTATCAGACCGACGATCCGGTCCCGGTGGATCTGCACCACTACGAGTTCTATATTTTTGGCGCGGCCGATGGAACTCCGGTGGAGATGGATTCGACGGGGCCGGCGTTCGAGTTTAACTGGGGCGCGGTGCCGCGGGTGCAGTTGCACGCGATTTTGCCCTGGGGCGGGGTCTTTCCTTCGAACAATCCCACGTATCTGCCTTCGGGCACCGGGCCCCGCGCATTCGGCCTGACCGACATGGAACTGGGCGCAAAAATCGCGTTCATCAAGGAAACGAAACACGTTCCGCAGATCGGCAGTTTCACCATGTTCGAGATGCCGACGGGTAACTTCGACAAAGGTCTGGGCGTGGGCAGAGTCTGGTACAAATTTCCACTCTGGCTCCAGAAAAATTCAGGCAAGTGGCTCTTCGATGGCGGTGGGGGCTATGAGGTTGTGCCACAGACAAATTATCGCGATTTCCCATACACCGGGTGGCTGGTGAAGCGGGAGTTGAACGAGCGGCTGGAACTGGGCGCGGAGATTTTTGCGCATGGACGGGAAGGCACTGCGGCCGCGCAGACCGGGCGCTCGGCGATGATCGACGTGGGCGGCTACTACCACTTCAAACATCATGAGGGAGAACAGTTTCTGTTCTGCTATGGGCACTCGGTGGCGGGGCAGACGGAGAACTACGCGTATGTGGGCATGTACTGGACGTGGGGCAAAGATGCAGGGAAGCCGGACGAACAAGGGCCTGGAGAGCAGAACGCTTCGCGGATGGATGAAATGTTTGCCGGGCACGCGATGAAACGCGGGTTTTGACGGCTACCCAATTGGAGTACTGAACCATGGAGATGACGGCGCGGGCGTTGTGGACGCTCTTGCACGGCATGGGATTTGGCGCGCTCTATCTGCTTGCCTGTTCGGCTGCGCTGGTGGAACTCTGGCGACGCTATGCGCCCGGCGACATGACTCCGGTGCGCGAAGAGGACGAAAGGTTTCTACAGGGCTGGCTGCTCGCCATGGCGGTGGTGGCATGGTTCACGGTGCTGACCGGGACCTACGTGATTTATCCGTGGTATCGCGCGACGCCGCCGATGGGAACTGCCGATCTGTCGGCCTATCCGCAACGATTTTTGATGTCGAGTGGCGCCACGCGCGGCTGGCATTCGATCGGCATGGAGTGGAAGGAACACGTGGCCTGGATTGTGCCGATTTCGATCACCATGGCGGCTGCAGTTTTCAGCAAGTACCGACGCAACCTGAAAAACAAACCGGAATTGCGCAACGGGGTGCTGTGCTTTGTTCTGCTGTCGTTTTTCGCGGCAGGCGCGGCAGGATTCTTTGGTGCGATGCTGAGCAAACACGCGCCGGTCGATGGAGGCACGACGATTCGGCGGATGGAAGGGGGGCAGCCATGAGCACGCGAGGACCCGGCACTCCGCAAGCCAACGTGATGGATATGCCCAACGGCCCGGGTGCTGCGGCGATTCTGTCGGCAGGCATCGGCTGCTTTCTGGTTGCGCTGCTGGCGATTGTGGCGGACCAGTGGGCGGGGATGAAGAGCGCGATGAATTTCTACCGGCCGACGGGACCGCTTTCGGGCGTGACGACGACGGCTGTTCTGATATGGCTCGCCGTGTGGTTCGTGCTGGCATATCTCTGGCGCAAGCGCACGGTCGCCCTCGCCCGCATTTGTGTAGTCGCCGTTACGCTGCTGGTGCTGAGCGTGCTGCTGACATTTCCTCCGATTGCCGACTTGTTCTAAAGCGTGCGCATCGGAGGGGATTCGGGACGCCAACAAAAAAAGCCGGAGCAGGATTTCCCTGCCCCGGCATAGGCTGTGCTTGTCAGACAGCCTAATCCAAATCGTCTACATAGTGACCCACCAGCACGGTGTTGCCGGAGGTTGGGTCTTTCAACAGAAGACCCACTACGCGGACATTGGCGCTATCGGTGATGTTGGAGAATCCCGTCCATCCGTCGCGGAACGAGCAGTTATCCGCGAGAAAGACGGTGACAGTTTGCGGAATCAAGACGCCGGCGAATCCATTCACCTGCATCTGGAACGTGCCGTTGGTGGAGTTCTCACTGCCGGCGACGACTGTGCCGTTGAAGCCCCAGTCGCGCAGCATGACGCGCTTCACTGTCACATTGGAGGCACTGGCCGCACCAGTTGCGGGGCCGCCGACGGCAATATGCTGGCCGGGAAGCAAACCGCTCGGGTTGAAGAGGAATTGCGCCAGCGGACCATGCATCCAGTAGATGGAGAATTTCTCGCTGCCGCTGAGGTTGATCGTGGCGATGTTGCCGTCGGCGACTCCCGTGCTGGCCGGAAGGGTGCCGCGGACATAAAGGTCGAAGCTAGTCGCCGGACCCGACGAGGGAGTTACATAGGTGAGTTGGCCGGCGGCATAGAAGCCATTGTCGGAGAGCACGGCGACTTCGTCCGCATCGATTGTTGCGTCGGCGCGATCGAGAAAG
This sequence comes from uncultured Acidobacteriaceae bacterium, assembly GCA_963798035.1. Classification (GTDB taxonomy): domain Bacteria; phylum Acidobacteriota; class Terriglobia; order Terriglobales; family Acidobacteriaceae; genus Telmatobacter. The sequence goes on from CAWCRW010000006.1 coordinate 868,370, forward strand.
CCTGAGACCTGCACGATGCTGCTGGAGTTGAGACTGCCGAGTGCCGCGCCGCCATCCCATTCCGTAGAGCCGGACACGTCGACCGTGAATTGCCGGCCGTGCGGACCCTGGATGGTGAAGGACTGCGCGGTAGTGGAAATTACGGCGGCATCGAATTCGTCAATGTAGGCGCCAGGATCCTGGTTATTGACCGCTTTGACGTTGAAAGTCGGATTGACAGCACCGGTGATGTTTCCGTTGGAGTCAACGGCGATGGACTTGCGCAGATCGAAGTCCATGTGCAGGCCGACGGGAGCGCCCGCGGTGGCAACGATCATGGGAGTCGAGAGCGGATAGGTCAGAGCGCCCGAGGGGAGAGTGGCCGCTTCCGTGGTGATGACGGGCGCTCCGCCGCCGCTGGTGTCGAGATAGCCAAGTGTTGCGGAGCCAAGGGAGATGGACACGCAGTTATACGTCCCGACGGCTACGTCATTCATGTCGAGAAGCGTCTGCAGTCCATTGAAGCGCGCGAAGTCGACGGTGGGCGTGCCGCTGACCAGGGAAACGCCGGTGCCGCTGCAGTCATTGCTGGTGAAGGCCTGGACGCCGGAAACAACGACGGAGAACGAAGTGACGCTCGCCATCGGCGCATCCGTTCCGACCACGAATGAAGCTCCTGTCGGCGTGGTGGAGTCAGTGGAGGTGGAGGAGTTGGTGGTCACTCCGCTGCAGCCCGCAACCAGCAGCGAACCAACAGTCATTGCAACGAGCGAGGGGAGAAAAGCTCTCCCATGCGTTTTGAATTGCATTTCAGTACCAACGCTTTCTGCGTTCGCCCGTGGCCTCCACGAAGCGTCGCTGGAATGGACACACTGCTGCAGCACGAACCCTGATTCGTTTCTCGGAGGATTCCTTGAAGCGATTGGATGGAGCTGACGTACGCACCGAGACCGGTCGCGACGGAGGAGATGTATCGTCGAGATCAGGAGGCGGCGCAGTGCATCAACTCGGACCTGTTATTTAAACCTCGAAACAATCGATTTGCGGACTAGCTATGCGTGTCTGCTAACCTCGAACCCTTCTTCGCGTCCGATAGTTGTGCGGGGATGCGACATTTTTTTGGCTCCCCATTACACTCGTAACTCTTCTTCGAACTTTCTATGGATTGCCAATAAAAATCAGGTGTATGTGTCAACGCGCGAGGGCAGTTCGGCGTCTATCAAGAAATCTTCGCACCGACTCATCACGCTCCAAACCGATGGCGATGTCGTAGGCGTGACGCGCGTCCTGGGGGTTTCCGGTTCTGGCGAGAAGGTCCGCGCGTGCGGCCCACCATGGCTGATACTCGGTGAGGCGCGCATCGCCTGCGACTTCTTCGAGGGCTGCGAGTCCCGCGGCAGGATTGTCTCGTTCTGCAATGGCCAGCGCGCGATTGATGGCCACCACGGGCGTCGGTGAGAACGCGAGCAGAGCGTCATACAGCTGCACGACTTCGTTCCAGTTGTCGCGCGCAGTAATTCTGCGCGCGACATGGGCCGATTGAATGGCGGCTTCCAATTGGTATCGGCCGATGAGCGTGTACGCGCTGGCCCGTAAGAGGAGCGACTCGGCTTCGTGAATCATGGATGCATTCCATTCTTCGATGGGCTGCGCGGCCATGGGCACGTATTCTCCGTCCGCATCGCGGCGGGCGTGGCGGCGCGATTCTGCAAAGAGCATCAGGGCCAGGAGTCCCATGGCTTCCGGCTCGTCGGGCAACAGCTCGGTGACCAGCCGGCAGAGGTAGATTGCCTCTGCGGCGAGTTCGCGACGTGCGACATCGGTGCCGGAAGCGTCGATCCAGCCTTCGGAAAACGCGGCATAGATTGCATCGAGCACGGTTTCGAGGCGATCGCGCAGTTCTTCGGGCTCGGGAATGCGCAGAGGGATGCCGGCCAGTCGAATTTTCTGTTTGGCGCGGACCAGGCGTTGGCTCATGGTGACGGGCGCAATGAGAAAAGCCGATGCGATGCGAGCCGCGTCGAATCCGAGGACCGCCTGCAACATGAGTGGAGCGCGGATGGCCGCATCGATGGCAGGATGCGCGCAGGCAAACATCAGGCCGAGGCGCTGGTCGGGAAATTTCGAGCGGCCTTCCGCGGCCACGAGGCCCTCAGCAATGCTTTCCATTTCGTCGGATGCGATTTCGCGCCGCTGACTGCGCACTACGTCGAGAAACTTGCGGCGTGCGACGGTAAGCAGCCATGCCTCGGGATTGGAGGGGCAGCCCTTTTGCGGCCAGTCGGCGAGCGCAGCGGCGAAGGCCTCGGCAAGAGCGTCTTCGGCCATGTCGACATTGCGTGTGCGCGCCGCTAGAAAGGCGACAAGCTTGCCATAGCTGCGGCGCGCGACTGCATCTGCCGTGCTGCGAGCCTGCGCGCCGCCCTGGTCTTCATTCATCGCGGAGTTCACATCGCCCAGATGGCACGCACTTCAACAATGCCGTGACCCACGGCCGGGCACCGGCCTGCCCACGCCATGGCCGCGTCCAGATCGGGCACATCGATCAAGTAGTAGCCGGCCAGTTGTTCTTTGGAGTCCGCGAAAGGCCCGTCGAGAATCTGGGTTTTGCCGTTCTTGGTGCGCAGCGTGGTGGCCGAGGCGCTGGGCTGAAGACGATTTGAATTCTTCAACGCGCCTGCTGCCTTGAGTGCTTCGGTGTAGGCCATATAAGCCGCCGTCCCTTGCTCCTGCTGCTCTTTGGTCATGGTGGTCCAGCCGCTTTCATCGAGGTAAAGCGCTAAGAGATATTGCATGGGAAACCCTCCGGTTTGGATTTTAGGCGGCATTTGTGTCCGCCACTCCCATGACGGACCGGGGCGAGCGAATTCGACATTCTGGCAGACTTTCGCATTTTTCTTACGCAGGCCGGGGATGCCTTCAGATCTCTTTTCGTGACGAGGGCGGATCTGCCAGGGAACTCGACTGAGGATCCGCGGCCGGTTTTCCTGGTTCAGAAGAGGCGAGCGCCTTCGCCGACCGGCACCAGCTTCAAGAGGCCCAATTCGCCGGCGAGGCGTTCGAGACGGGTGCGGGTCGCGGCAGTGGGAGGCACGAGGGGCAAGCGCACAACATCCGAGGTGCGGCCCATCAGGCTCAACACGGTCTTCACCGGGGCTGGATTGGACTCCCAGAAATTGGCTTCGAAGAGGCGTCCAAATTGATGTTCGAGGGAGCGTGCCGTGGTCCAGTCGTTGCGCAAAGCTGCGCGGATCATGCGGGCCACCGCGGCCGGAGCCTCGTTGGAAGCGACGCTGATAAGTCCGTGGGCGCCGATGCCGATGGTGGCGAGGGCCAGACTGTCATCGCCGGAGAAGACGCGGAAACGGGGCGGCAGGGAGTGGACCAGCGAGGCAATCTGGGAGAGTTTGCCGCTGGCTTCCTTGATGGCCTGAATATTGGTCGCAGCTTCGGCGAGACGGACCACGGTTTCAGGCTCGAGATTGGCGGCAGTGCGGCCGGGCACGTTGTAGAGGCAGATCGGCGTGGGGTGAACGGCGCGCGCGAGAGCAAGGAAGTGCTGATACTGGCCTTCCTGGGTGGGCTTGTTGTAGTAAGGGTTGGCGGAAAGGATGCAATCTACGCCACGGATCTGCTGGAGGCGCGCGGCCATCCGGAGCAAAACGCGGGTGGAGTTGTGGGTGCACCCAGCCCAGACCGGGACGCGTCCCGCGGCGGCGTCAACGATGATGTGGACGGCGTTGAGCCACTCGTCTTCCTCGAGCGTCGCCGCTTCGCCGGTGGAACCGCAGGCCACCAGAAAATCGATGCCGGCGTCGATTTGCCAATTCACCAGAGCGCGCAGAGCCTGCTCATCGATCGAAAAGTTCGCGTCCGTCCGGAAAGGCGTCACGAGTGCCGTGCCACATCCTCTTGTTTCCATCACAGGAGAGTGTACTAGGGGACGGGGGAGGGGGAACAGGAGCAGGATCAGGGATCAAAAAAAACTACAGACTGGGGGCTTGGGACAAGGCCCGGCCGAGTTGGTGTTTGTGGTATTCGCTTTCGAGCATGGACATGAGATGGAGATTGAAGTAGTGGCCGTCGCGGACAGCTGCATCGCGCATCACGCCCTCGTAGACGAAGCCTAGGCTCTCGTAGAGGTGGCGCGCGCGGGCATTGTCCTCGAAGACGTCGAGGAAGAGCCGATGCGCGTGGAGATCTTCGAAGGCCAATTGAAGAAGGTTGGCGAGGATTTTGCGTCCCAAGCCACGTCCCGGCGCCGCCACTACGATGCGTTTGAGTTCGAGGGCGCCGGAGTTCTCGCTCAGCCCGCGCAGGATGATGTAGGCTTCGAGGTCGCCGGCGGAGGAATCAGCTACAAAATAGCGGGCGTCGCTGCCGGAAAGGGTGGCGCGATGACGTTCCTCAGTCCACTGGCCGACGAAGGACTGCGCGACCGGGGTGCGTTCCAGGGCGACGATGCGTGCGATGTCGTTTTCTACTGCGGGTCGTAAGAGCATCGATCCCAGAGTAAAGGGTGCGTGGAGTTTTGCGGCGTGCAGCCTTTCGCAGAATCGGGCAGTGTCCTGAATTGGGACACTTGCATGGGTGCAAGGGGAGATGCGAGGCCTGGAACAGCTGCCGAATCTGCTGGCAAGCATTCACGGATCGAGGAAGCAAGCGCCGAGCTGCGGGTTTTGATGACGAAAGGAACGTCCCATCCCACAGACGGGTAGTATCATCCGCGGCTGGAAGGCGTATACCATTTGTTAACAGTAACCTGAACTCCGTCTATCTACGCACTCACTGAGTCAAGCGACAACGACAGTTCATCGCGTTGAATACATAGAATTTGGCCTGCAAAGCTCTAACAAAACAAAGCAGGCAGCAGTCTCAATTTTTCCTCGATCTACGACGCAGCGAATCGCTGGGCCGCCCGACGCAAGCCAAGGCTCGCGGCAGGCGTTGTTTCTTTTGGACCCTCTCGCGATCTTTCCGCGGCAAGCGTGAGCCGCAGGAGCGGGGAGACAAAATCCAACGCATCGGCAAGAAGGATGTCAAGAAACTATGAGCCGCAACGCTGAAACGTCGACCAGCATTCAGGACCCAGCCTCGGAAGCAACCGGCTCAACGCGCATGTCGGTGGCCGTGATCGGCCCCAATGCGGCGCATCGCAAGGTGGTGTCCAAAGCGTTGGCCGGCTCGGATGCGCGCACCGTGCGCGAGTTCATCGACTATCCCGAGAAGTTGAGCGATATTCAACGGCTGATGGAGCAGCAGCGTTTCGACGTCGTGATGATCGACGTGGATAGCGACCAGAGCTATGCGTTGCAGGTGGTGCAGAAATTTGCCGCCTTTGAGAACGTCATGGTGATGGTCTACTCCAAGCGCAACGACCAGGCGTTGTTGCGCAGCTGCATGGAAGCCGGGGCGCGCGACTTTTTGCCGCTGCCGGGAGAACCAGAAGCGGCGTCTGCGTCCACGGCACCCGAACCTCCGCAAGAGGCGGCGCGCACCGCTCCGGCAGCCGCAGCGGAGATCGCGCGGACTCCTGCGGCAGCACCAGAGATTGCGCGCAATGTGCCCATGCAGCTGGAACCCGTGCTGCCGGCACCTGCACCCGCCGTAGAGAGGTTTGATCGTGAAACGCCGGCTCCCGTCGAGCCTGTGCGACCTGCGCCCGCATTAGAGAGTTTCTATCGAGAGGCGCCGCCGGCTTTGCCGGAAATCACGCGGCCTCAACCGTTGTCCACGCCAGCGCCCGTACCGGAGAGCTTCTATCGTGAAGCGCCGCCGGCCCCGGAGCCCGTGCAGTCGACACCTGCGTTTGCGCTGGAAGATTTCTATCGTGATCCGTCTGCCGCGCGCGAGGCTATGCGGGTTGTGGAACCGGTTGCGAAGGCGGCGGTTCCGATGCCGGCACCGAGTCATCCTCAGACCGAGACGCGTCCTGCGCCCCAGGAACAGGAATACAGCTTTATGGCGAAGGCTGCGGAGATCGCGCCCCCGCCCCCGCCGGCAGCTGCGGAAGCCAAAGCAAGCCAACCGTCGTCGACCGATTTCGCCGCATGGGATAACGCATGGATTCGCTCAGCACAGCCGTCGAATGGGGCAGAACCGAAGCTTCGACCGGTCGAGGTGCCCGCTCCAGTGAAACCGGCGGGAAGGCTGATTGGCGGTCCGCAGAAGGTTGCGCGCCCGGCCGCTCCGGTGGAAACGAGTTCGACCGAAGCACCGCTCTTTCAGGGTATGGAGACGAGCCAGAGCGAGGCGCAGGGCATCGATTGGAAGAAGTGGGGATTGATCGGCGCGATCCCAATAGTACTGATCGTGGTTTTGTCTCTCATCTTCATGCGTCCATCGCACCCTGCCGAAGCCCCAGCTGCACCGGCGACTGAAGTTGTCCTGCCACAAGCCGATCCTGCGGAAACGAGCAGCGCGTCTTCAACGCCGGCCCAGGCAATTGCCAAGCCGAGCCCTTCGGCGATGGCGAATCAGGCAGCGGGCGCAACACCGACCCCGGTGGCCCCGGTTTCGTCGGACATGATGAATGCGCAGCTGTCGGCGCCCACCAGAATTTCAGGCTCGATGAAGAAGCTGGCCCCCGTGGAAGAGGCTCCGCCGTCCGGTTTCACTCCTGGTGGGCTTGACGCCAGCGGATCCGTTCCTGGCGCCGTCTTCGGCAGCCAAAACAAGTTGAAAGTTGTGCCCGGCGTCTCCGCCATCTCCGCCGGAGTTGCGGCAGGCATGCTGTTGCATCGGATTGAGCCAATCTACCCGCAATTTGCCAGAGACGCTCACCTGGGTGGAACCGTCTTGCTGGCAGCGAACATTACTCCTGCCGGAACGATTGAAGGGCTGCATGTGATCAGCGGACCGGACATTTTCCGTGGACCTGCCATGGAAGCGGTGAAGAACTGGCGTTATCGGCCCTACAAGCTGAACAACCAGCCGGTGGAAGTTCAGACGACCATCCGAGTCATCTTTTCTGTAGACCAGCAGCACTGAGGCCAGTGCGGTTACAGAGGCGTCTCCAGGCGGCAGATCGTCGCCTGGAAAGTGCGCCGCTTCGGATCCAAAGCAAGTTTCCCCTCACGCTTTCCCACACTTCCGCAAGAGCGCGGACGGATCGCGCAGCCATTTTCCTGTGGGTGGACGCGGTACAGGGCAAAAGTAGATGTTTCATTGCGCTTTCCCCACAAGCGCTTGCTCGTTTGCGGGGCCCCAGTCACATCAACTACAAGGACTTGTCGCCGGGGGCCGCGACGAGCTTTCTCCGCTTAGGAGGAAAACGAGGCTTGATGATTCAGAAAAGTGAACGTGCTTGGCTCCGGGTGACTCAGTTCTTGTTGAGCGAACTGAGTCACGTCGTTTTAGTGGTGAGCTCCGCCCGAAGCGGTTCCGGCGTGGCTGACGGAGGGTGCGGAGGATACCTGGGTGGTCCCATGGGAGCCGACAAACGCACCGTTGGAAGCTATTTGACCGGAGCCGGACTCGGAACCTGCATACCCGCGGTGAATCGAGACGGGCGCCACGTTCGAGCCAGGCGCTCTGCCCGCAGTTGCGGACATGGTGGGTGCGCTGAAATAGATGTGCATGTTTGAAGTTCCACGCTGCACAGCCTGATGGGAGAACTTGTCGAGCTTGCCCAATGTGTCGCGCGGAATTCCCAAGCCTGCGGAATCTTTGCGGAAGACGAAGGAGTCTCCTGACGCGACCTCATTGCGCACCAGCGGCTTCTCATTCACCAGCACCAGAGTCGACGCGCCGGCCTGAGGCGGAGCGGCTGGTGGATGGAACCGAATCGGGCCGGCTGCGCCGCTGCCAATGCCGGTTCCGGTCAAACCTGCAACATTGTTGATCCCATTCCAGGCACCGCCAGGCTGCCATCCCCAACCGACGCCGGGGCACATGGACCAGCTGCCGTAGTGATAGGGAGTCCAAGCCCACGGATAAGGAGACACCCAGGAGTAGCCGGCGCCGGGATAGTAGGCGAACGCGCCGTTGGAATATGGGCTCCAATCGGCACTGACAAAATAGGGCTGCCACATCGTGCCGCAACCTCCGGCATTCATGAAACTGCCGTAGTATGCCATGTCATTGAGGCCGTAGCTGTAGGGCGCGCTGGACAGAGCGCTCATCGCGGCAGTGCGCGCATGGTAGCCGGTTGCATCCTTGTCCCATTCGTCAAAAGATTCGGCGGCGACTTTCTTTTCGATGTCGGGCCGGGCTTGGTCGGCAGGATGGAAGGTCGCTGTCTCTTTGCGCCCAATTTCCGTCGAACCCGCCTGGCCTTCGACGCGCACCGAGCCGTCGAGAACAGCGAGGGTTGAACGGGTCTCATCGGTCTCCAGGCGGATGTGGCTGCCTGCGGGCAGTGCGGCGTTTTGCCGGTCGAAGAGAAGGTTGAATTGGTTGTTGCCTTTGGCCCGGACCAGGCTGACATACGCGATGCCGCGGACAAGGTGGACAGTCGAGACTGTTGCGCCGTCGGCATTGCGCTCGAGCTGCGGGAACTCGACGACAGAATTGGGACCCACGCGCAACGTGCTGTTGTCTTCGAACTCGACCTCGGCAACGCCTTGATCGGTGCGCAAGCGGTTCTTCTCGACGATGGGGAGATTGGCCATGGCGGACTCGAAGCCGCGTCCGGTGGTGCGGTCGAGCCGGACGGCGCCACGCACCTCGCTGAGGCGCACGATGCGGATCTTCGAAGCGCCGGGCGTCGACAGGACTGCGTCCGTGGTTTGGGCAGTCAAAGTGGTGGCAAACAGCAGAGCGGAGAGAAGAGCTGTTGCGGCAGATGCGGAGCGAGAGAGCATGTCCGCCTCCTTTTATGTGTGGCGAACTGTGACGATTCTGGGCCGGGAACAGAACTCGGCTCCGTGGGGAGCACGATGTGGCACCCATGCTAGCACGGAAAACGGTGCGAAGCGACGCTAACTTTTGAGGACGTTTCGGCGGGGCGCCTACGGGGACCCCTGCCACCCGCCCCGTGACAATTTGGTGACAATCTGGGCCCGCAAAGCTAGCAGGGCTGGGGTGATTTTTGCGCGGAGGCCGATCGCTTGATCTGGACGAGCAGGCAGAGGGACGGAATGTAGAAGAGGGTGGAGAGAAAGTACCGCGCCTCGAAGTTGGGATACGCGAGAAACAGAAGGCCGGCAGCGATGAGCGCGGCAAACGAAACGGCTGTGGCAAGATTGCGGCGGCCCAGCGCAAAGTACTGGATGGCGCAGGCGAGCGGAGGGAAGCAAAGGAGGGGATTGGCGAAGGAAAGGTACTGCAAGGTGTGCTTCAGAGCAGCGAAATACACGGGGCGCGTGAGGGCAATGTGGGCTTGGGCGGGTGCGGTCAGTTCCTCGACCACGCTGTGATAGAAGAGCACGCTGAAGGAATAGCTGTTGCGAGTGATGAAGAAGTAACTGGCCAGCGCCGCCGCTGCAAAGCCGCAGGCCGCTGTGATGGGTAAACGCTTTGTGAGGAAAAGCACAAAGAGGAGGAGCCCCGCGTAGAGGATCGTTTCGGGTCGAATCCAAATGCCGAGGACGAGAACGGCGACGCCGAGGAAAGGCCTCTCGAATTCGACGATCAAACAGGTTGCAATCATGGCTGCGCAGATCGCCATCATGTCCGGGCTGGTCCAGCGGATGAGCTCGAGGGCGGTCGGATTGAGAAGCAGGATCACGGTGAAGAGTGCAGCCGTGGAGTCCGGATAGGTTCGTCGGAGCCAGAAGAACGCAGTACCGCCGAGGAGGCAATAGGAGATTGCCGAGAGAAAAGCACCCGAGCGTCCACCGAGTCCTGCATTGCGGGCGAGCGTCAGCAAGACAACATAGAGTGGCTTGACGGTGTAGAAGGGCAACTGCTGTTGGAAATGCGCGGGACTTTTGCGGAGGTCGTCACGATAGGGGCTGTCGACCGTTTCCGGATCTCGATCGGCAAATTGCATGCCGGCGGCGTGCAGCGCGAGGGCATCGTTGGTGCGCAGCGTGAGCGCGGTATAGAAGACGCCGTCGTAGTTGCTCTTGGGCCATGCGATGGCTGCCGCGGCAACGAGAACCAGGAAGAGCAGGATGGCGATTGAGCTTTTGCTCAGACGCGAGCCTGGAGCGGAGCGCTCGGTGGAAGGGCCGATCGCTGAAACATTGTCCGAATTCAAGACAGAGGAACCCACTTGCCTTCCCTAGCGAAGTTTCCAGGGAGCTCGAGCGCTCTGGTTTGAAACCAGAAAAGCGGTCCCCTGGGATGCGCGTCCCTGTCAGACTAGGGGGGCGGGGCAGTGGAGTGCAGGGATGGCCGTCACAGGTGAGGATTGATTACAGCTGGTCAAAGATTTCGCGGAACTCCCAGGCGCCGGTTTTGTCCTGCACCCATTCCGCAGCGCGGACCGCACCGAGCGCGAAGCCGCGGCGGGAGTGGGCATCGTGGCGGAGTTCCAGGACGTCATAGTCGCTGGTGGCAGTGACCATATGCTCGCCGTGGGCGTCGCCCAGGCGCTGCGAGACGATGGGGACTTCAGCGTCGGGGCGGACGGAACGGACGATTTCCTTTAGGGTGAGAGCGGTGCCTGAGGGCGCATCGAGCTTGGTGGTGTGGTGCGTTTCGCGAATGGCGAACTTGTAGCCTTCGAGCCGGGCAAGATCCGCAGTGAGCCGGAAGAGTTTTTGCACGCCGATGGAAAAGTTGGTGCCATAGAGGAGGGCGGCTTTGCGCTTTTCGGCGAGGGCCTTCATCTCGGGAAGGTGCGCATACCAGCCGGTGGTGCCGACGACAATGCGGCAGCCGAGGGCGAGCACGGCGCGGATGTTTTCCTGCGCCGCTTCGGGGGTGGTGAAGTCGATGACGACATCGACGCCGGCGAGATTCGGCGCAGTGAGGGCCGAGGCGCGCACGTTTTCGTTGACGTCGTAGGCGCGGACACCGTGGCCGCGCTCGCGCGCAACTTCGGCAACGAGAGATCCGGTTTTACCTTTACCGAGGACGAGGAAAAGCACGGTTTAGCTCCTAGCTCCTAGCTTCCAGCTAAGAACTACGACATTGAGCATAACAATTTGGGCAGACATCGCGATGCGCGATCGCGGAGTTGTGTTTTCGGATAAGGACGCCGGGCAACGCGCCGGAGCTAGAGGTTAAGAACTGGAGGCGAGGAGCTGCTTCTTCTGGGCTTCGACGTCGAAGACCAGGGGATCGGGATTCTGAAAGAACGCGGCGTGTAGGGAACGCACGGCTTCTTCGGCGTCTTCTTCTTCGATCATGAAGCTCATGTTGATTTCGCTGGCGCCCTGCGAAATCATGCGTACGTTGATGTGGCGGATGGCCGCGAAGACTTGCGCCGCGATGCCGCTCTGGCCGCGAATGTCTTCTCCTACCATGCAGACCAGGGCCTTTTTGCCTTCGTATTTCACGTCGGCGTGTTTGCTGAGGTCGGCAGCAATGGCGGGCAGCTTTTCATTGGAGTCGACGGTGAGTGAAACAGAGACTTCGCTGGTGGAGACCATGTCGACGGGGCACTGGTGCTTGTCGAAGATAGCGAAGATTTCGCTGAGGTAGCCGTGGGTCATCAGCATGCGGCTGGCGACGACGTCGATGATGGAGAGCTTCTTTTTGACGGCGATGGACTTGAACGGGCTCTTGCAATGTGGAGCCAGCGAGATGATGCGCGTGCCTTCGTTGGTGGGGTTCTTGCTGTTGAGCACCAGGACGGGAATGTTCTTTTTGACCGCGGGCAGAATGGTGGCGGGGTGCAGAACCTTGGCGCCGAAGTAGGCCAGTTCGGCAGCTTCTTCAAAGCTGATGACCTTGACGCGCAAAGCCTCGCTGCACATGCGCGGATCGCAGGTCATGATGCCGTCGACGTCGGTCCAGATCTCGATGGCGTCGGCGGTGAGCGCGCCGCCCACGAGAGCGCCGGTGAAGTCGGAGCCGCCGCGGCCCAAAGTGGTGGTAATCCCGTCGACGTTGGAAGCGATGAAGCCGCCCATCACCGGGACTTTGCCTTGCTCGAGAAGGGGACGCAGCTTTTCTTGGGCGCGCTTGTCGATGATCGCATCCTGGGGGATGGCTTTCTGGAATTGCGAATCGGTGACGATGATGTCGCGGGCATCGACGTGGGCCGCTTCGATGCCGCGTTCGTGAAAGGCGGCAGCAACAATGCGGCTGGAGATGCGTTCGCCGAAGCTGACGACGAGGTCGGAGATGCGCGGCGTGAGTTCGAGAATGGCGGCGAGGCCGCGCAGGATTTCGTCGAGCGAATCGAATTTCTGATCGATGAGGGTGACGACGGCGCCGGAGTCTTTGAGCAGGGCGCAGGCGGTGTCGCGATGGCGGCAGCGCAGGCGCGAGCTGATGGCGAGGGCCCCGGTGCGATCGCCGCAGGCCGCGGCGGAGGCGGCGCGGAGCAACTGGTCGGTCACCTTGGCCAGAGCGCTGACCACGACGACCGGGTGCTTGCCGAGGGCGATGCGGCCGGCGACGATGCCAGCCGTGCGACCGATTGCGGCCGGGTCTTCGACCGAGGTGCCGCCGAATTTCATCACCACAACGCTCATGCGCGATTTCTCATTTTCGTCGTGCGGTTCAGGCATGCGCGGCTTCGACGACCGGATCCAGTTTGCCGAGGTTTGCGAGCAGCTCGGCGTTCAGGATGGTGGCTCCGGCAGCGCCGCGCACGGTGTTGTGCGAGAGTAAGACGAATTTCCAGTCGAGCAGGTTGCAGGGACGGAGACGGCCGACGGTGACGGCCATGCCTTTTTCGCGATTGCGATCGAGGCGCGGCTGGGGGCGATCGGGCTGCTCGGCAAACTGAACCGGCTGCTGGGGCGCGAAGGGCAGGTCTTTGCCGGCCAGCGGCGTATATCCATTCCACGCGGCCAGAATCTGTTCGCACGTGGCGGACTTGCGGAACTTGATGGAAACGCACTCGGTGTGACCGTCGACTACGGGCACGCGATTGCAATGTGCTGAGATCCTGGCCGCGAGCGGGGAGACATGATGTCCGTTCAATTTGCCCAGGAGCTTGAGCGTTTCGGCTTCCATCTTTTCTTCTTCGCTGCCGATGTAAGGAACCACGTTGTCGAGGATGTCCATGGAGGCGACGCCGGGATAGCCTGCGCCGCTGACGGCTTGCATGGTGGTGACGAAGATCTGCTCGATACCGAAGTGTTCCTCGAGAGGCTTGAGGGCCATGACGAGGCCGATGGTCGAGCAGTTGGGATTAGTGACAATGTAACCGCCGGACAGCTTGCGTGAAGGCTGTTCTTCGATCAGGTGAAGATGTTCGGGGTTGACCTCGGGAATGACGAGGGGCACGTTGGGCGCCATGCGGAAGGCGCTGGAGTTGGAAAGGACGGCGCAGCCTGCGTCGGCGAATTTGGGCTCGAGTTCGCGGGCGAAGGCCGCGTCGACGGAGGCGAAGATGATTTTGGGAACGGATCCGGCGGGTGCGCCCTGGGGGTCGGCCGGTGAAACCATCATCCGCGCGATGCGTTCGGGCAGGGGCGTGTCGAGGCGCCACTTGACTGCTTCACCGTAGGGTTTGCCGCTGGAACGGTCGCTGGCGGCGAGCCAGGTGATCTGGAACCACGGATGGTTCTCGAGCAGTTGAATGTAGCGTTGGCCCACCATGCCGGTGGCGCCGAGGATGCCGATGGAGTGCTTGGTTTGCATGGCCTTGAACACTCCAGTGTACCCGATGCGTGGACCGCGATCAGGCGTCAGGGATCAGGCTTCGACGAGTTCTCAGCCCATAGCGGCTAAGACCGCGTCGGCGAATTGAGTGGTGCCGGCGGTGCCGCCTACGTCGCGGGTGAGTGTTTTGCGTTCGGAATAGACCGTGACGAGGGCGTTGTAGACGCGGTCGGCGGCGGTTTCTTCGTCAAGGTGGCGGAGCATGAGAACGGCTGATTGCAGCAGGGCGGTGGGGTTGGCGAGGTCTTTGCCGGCGATATCGGGCGCGGAGCCGTGCACGGCTTCAAAGATGGCGCACTCGTGGCCGAGGTTGGCGCCGGGAACGAGGCCGAGGCCGCCGACGAAGGCTGCGCAGAGGTCGCTGACGATGTCGCCGTAGAGGTTCTCGAGCAGCAGCGTGTCGTATTGCCAGGGGTTCATGACCAGCTGCATGCAGGTGTTGTCGATGATGTGTTCGCCGTAGAGGATTTCGGGGAAGCCTTCGGCGACTTTGCGCGCGCAGCGGAGGAAGAGGCCGTCGGACATTTTCATGATGTTGGCTTTGTGAATGGAATGGATCTTTTTGCGGCCGTGTTTGCGGGCGTAGTCGAAGGCAAACCTGGCGATGCGGGTCGAGCCCTTTTCGGTGATGACTTTGATGGACTCGACGACGCCGGGAACGACTTCGTGCTCCAGGCCGACGTATTCGCCCTCGGTATTTTCGCGAACGATGATGAGGTCGACATTGGGGAACTTAGTTTCGAGGCCGGGAAGGTTTTTGATCGGCCGGAAGTTGGCGAAGAGGTCGAACTTTTTGCGCAGCGTGACATTGATGCTTTTGAAGCCGCCTCCGATGGGGGTGGTGACGGGGCCTTTAAGCGCGACCTTGTTGCGTTCGATGGATTCGTAGAGCGCGGTGGGAATGTATTCGCCGTAGATCTCGAAGGCTTCGGCGCCGGCGGCGTGGCGCTCCCACTCGAATTGGACGCCGGTGGCGTCGAGGATGCGGAGGACGGCCTGGGTCACTTCGGGGCCGATGCCGTCGCCGGGAATCAGGGTGATGCGATGGGTCTTTGTCGCGGACATGTGCGCGCCTCTTGTCTGGTGCTTTCTGTTTCGAGCAGCCTATGCATCGGCTGCTGATTCGAAGATACAAGGGGCACCCCTCCCCCCGGAACCTGGGCAGAAATTCCTCATTTTGATCGGGTTATCGACCGGGCTCCGCCGCAAAATCCTCTCTTGAAATGAGTTAGCCGCAGATTCCTCTCATGGAAGGAGTTAGGGAGGTTTTGTGCTGGGGTTTGGGCGCGGTGCGACGCGATTCACCCTTTTCGATTGTCGCGCAATCCGAGAAATAATCTGCAATGGTTGGGCAGCCACTCTTGTGGGGGACGTGATGCGAAGGGCAGAAGCAGATCCTGCCCGATCGCGCCGCCCCTACGGGGCTGCTGATCTTATTTTGCGGCTAACCCCAGGATTGCGTTTGCTGGCGCGAACTTGTCCTGGGCTAAGATCGTTGGCCCCTTCGGGGCCGGGTCGCGGTCTGGGTTGCCTTCCCACCCGCGATTTCTGAATTGAGTGAGATAGATCACATACAACGGAATGCGATTTTCGGCAGTGTATTGCAATCCAAAGGAACCGTTATTTATGAGAAGTCAACCATCCCGAACCCGAGAAGAGATTCTCGAGATTCTTCGCGAAACGCTGCACGGTTTGCGTTTTTGCCCGGACCCGGATGTTGACCCGAGAACACGCGCGGTTTTCAAGCTCGCTCTGGGCCGACGCATCGCGATTCTCGAAGCAGAATCGGCCGAAGCGCGTCGTCTTTTAAACCGTCCTGGATACGTTGTAAAGGCGTCGTAGAAAAGCGGGTAGCGACGGTTTGTTTCCTCCCCGGATATGCAATCGGGTTTGGCAGGGAATCACCTCAGGCGGTGCGGAGGATGGAGATCACTGTCAGGTCGTCGTCCTGGCCGAACGCAATGGCGGCTTCGGCGAGGGCGAGTGGGGATGTTTGCTGGCGCAGGAGGGCCTGCGTCCTGTCGAAGCCGAAGAGCGCGCCCTCGGTATCGCGCGCCTCGACGACGCCATCGGTAATCAGGGTGAGGCGATCGCCGGGCTGCATCTCGAGCGTGACCTGCTCTGGAGCGGAGGAGGCAAGGAGGCTCAGCGGCAGGGACCCGGCGCATGCGACTTCGGCGCTGTTGCGCCAGGGCGGCAGATGTCCTGCGTTGGCGAGCACGACGTGCCCCGCAGGATCGAGGCGGACCGCCAGGCAGGTGACGAAGCCTCCGTGTCGGCGCTCGAAAAGCCATCCGTTGAGCTCGGCGAGAATCTGTGCTGGATCCTGGCTTATTTTGCTGAGGGCGTGGAGCATGCCAATGAGCATGGAGACGATCATGGCGGCGCTGAGGCCTTTGCCGCTGACATCGCCGATCACGACGAGGGTTTGGTCGCTGCGGAGGGGGATGACCTGGAAGAAATCTCCGCCCACCTGTGCGGCGGGGCGGTAGATGCTTTCGATGACGTATCCCGGCGTGGGCGGCAGCTTTTCGGGCACCATGAGCCGCTGGATTGCGCGGGCGGCCTCCAGCTCGGTTTCCAGAGCGGCTTTATCGAGCTCAATTCGGATGCGGCGGCGCGCCTCGAGAATCGCGACCACGACAAAACCGGAGTAGCCGAGGACGATGGAAATGACGACAGCTACGCCGTCAAAGATGACCCGGTTGTGGAACCGGCTGAGCTGGTCTGCATCGAGATGAGCAAGCGGCGGAGCGTCGGGCAGCCACTTATGCAACAGCACCAGGCAAAGGTTTTCGAGAATGAAGAGCGGTAGGGAGGGAATCCAGAACCGTTTGCGGAGGGTGATGCCGGCGACGGTGTAGAAGGCCGGGAACAAGGCGATGATGACGACGGAGAGAGCAAGACACAGGGCGGGCTGACGTCCCATGTCCATCCCGTCGAATACGAATCCGAAACTCGCGAAGATAAAGAAGGCGGAGAGGAGAAAGACGACGATGGTCCAGCGAGGGACGTTCTTCCACGCCCTTGGTTGCAGATCCTCGCGTGAATTCGATCGGGTCATGCGGTTTCTCAAGGATGCCACGGCGCGGCGGGATTTGTGCGCCGATTCTGTAGACTGCGGGCGAGCGGGTAAACTCAAGACTCCTTCGTTGCTTCCGGATCACCACGCCCCGATCCAAACCCAAAAAACCATGAAGTATTGCGATGCGGAGAGATCTCGCATATGAAACCGAATGAACCAAGCCGCACAGCGCTGATGATTGCCCGGCAACGAGCGGCGCACCAGCTGCTCGATCATGGCTCAATTCTTGAGGATCCATTTGCCATGAGGATCCTGCGGGAAGACGAAAAGGACGTGCTTCAATTTGCGAACAAGCACCCGGTGGCCAGCATTGGACGTCTGTTGACGGCCGCGCGAAGCCGGATCGCGGAAGATGCTTTGGCCGGAGCTGTCGAGGGAGGGGTTCGGCAGATCGTCGTTCTGGGCGCCGGGCTGGACACGTTCGCACTGCGGAATCCCCATCGCGGTCTAGGGATTTATGAGGTGGACCACCCCGCGACGCAGGCCTGGAAACGCGAGCGCCTGGCCGAAGCTGAAATCGAATTTCCGCGAGGACTTATTTTCGTGCCGGTCGATTTTGAGCGAGACGATGTGGGAGAGAAGCTCGTCGCCGCAGGCTTCGAGCAGGGCGCGCCCGCATTTTTCACCTGGCTCGGGGTTGTGCCCTATCTGACAGAGGAGGCGATCGACCGTGCTCTGGAGTGCATGGCGTCGATCCCGCACGCGGAGGTGGTGTTCGACTACATGGAACCTCCCGAGGCGTTCTCAGAAGAGCTAAGGCAAATCGAAAGGGCGCGGGCCGAACAGCTTGCGAAGATGGGTGAACGTTCGGACAGCCGCTTTAGGCCGGCGGAGATTGCAGCGATTCTTGGCGCGCATGGATTTGGCGAAATCGCAGACATCGATTTTGAGGAGATTGCGTTCCGGTTCGGCGGCGCGGTTCAAGGACTTGCGCCGGGGCACGCCGGCGTTCATGTGGTCCACGCGAAGCACTGATGGAACGCGGTCCTGCGCTCTTTAGATAGGGAGCTGGCCCGACCCGACACGAGGGTTTATGGACGAGGAGGTGGCGCGCGGGGGCGCTTCTCGCTGAGGCTGCCATGGCTGAAGGGACACGTAACCCCTGGATCAACGGATGAAGACGCTTTGAAAGGCCATGGCTGGAAGCAGACCATCCTCGCGCGGCTCGTTCTTCGCGGAGAGGGGGGAGAGCGGTTAGCTTTTGGCTTTGCCGCGGTGGGAATCGAGCAGGCCTTCGAGTTCCTGCTTGAATTCGCGGACGTCTTTGAAGTCGCGGTAGACGGAAGCGAAGCGAATGTAGGCCACGGTGTCGAGGCCTTTGAGCTGATTCATGATGAGCTCGCCGATTTCGCTGGTGGTGCGTTCGCGCTCGGGTGCGTCGATGAGGAAGCCTTCGGTGGCGTCGACAATTTTTTCAAGTTGGCCGGAGGAGACGGGGCGCTTTTCGCAGGCGCGGAG
The DNA here is from genome assembly GCA_963798035.1 of uncultured Acidobacteriaceae bacterium. GTDB lineage: Bacteria > Acidobacteriota > Terriglobia > Terriglobales > Acidobacteriaceae > Telmatobacter. The sequence goes on from CAWCRW010000006.1 coordinate 886,563, forward strand.
GAGGCCGCGCAGAATTTTTTCCCGGTCGAAGCGCTCGCGGCGGCCATCTTTTTTGACGACCATGTAGGGGATTTCGTCGATGCGTTCGTAGGTGGTGAAGCGGCGATTACATTTTTCGCATTCGCGACGGCGGCGGATGGAGTCGGCTTCTTTGCTTTCACGCGAGTCGACGACACGGTCTTGCGGAAACCCGCAGTAGGGACACTTCATTCTGTTGCGATTGTAAGGGGTCGGGGGAGTGAACAGTGAACAGTGCGCAGTGATCAGTGGTCACGGGTCAGGGGGGCGGTGGTCAGCTTAGGAATTCGGCGATGGTGGCGACTACGGTTTGCTGCTCGTCTTCGCGGAGTTCGGGGAAGATGGGGAGGGCGAGGACTTCGCGAGCGGCGCGTTCTGCTTCCGGGAAGCTGCCCTCCGCGTAGCCGAGATTGCGAAGCGCTTTCTGCAGGTGGAGCGGTACCGGGTAATAAATCTCGGAGCCGATTTTGTGGGCGGTGAGGAAGTCGCGCAGAGCATCGCGCTTGGCGGTGCGGATTACATATTGATGCCAGACATGCCTGGTGCGGTGGATTTGCTGGGGGAGAACAACGCCGCGGACAGGGTAGGGACCGGATTCGGCGAGACCGGCGGCATGGAAGAGGTCGGTGTAGCGTTTGGCTACTTGGCGGCGGGCATCGTTCCAATCCTCAATGTAGTTGAGCTTGACCTGGAGAATTGCGCCCTGGAATCCATCGAGGCGGGCGTTCCATCCGACTTCGTCGTGGTGGTAGCGCTGGCGCATGCCGTGCTGGCGCAGCATGCGGGCGCGCTCGGCCAGTTGGTCGGAATTGGTGGTGACCATGCCGGCATCGCCCGCGGCACTGAGATTCTTGGTGGGATAAAAGCTGAAGGCGGCGATATGGCCGAGAGAGCCGGCTTTCACGCCATGGCACTCGGCACCCCAGGCCTGGGCTGCGTCTTCGATCAGCTTGAGATCGTGTTCCTGGGCAAGGCGGGCAAAGGCATCCCAGGCGGCGCATTGGCCGTAGAGGTGAACGGGGAGGATGGCGCGTATGTTGGCGCCGCGCGGGTTCTCGAGGACTTCCTGGACGGCTGCCGGGTTGAGATTGAAGGTGACGGGGTCGATATCGGCGAGGACGGGGGCGGCTCCGGCGCGGAGGATGGCGCTGACCGAGGCGAAAAAGCTGAAGGGGGTGGTGAGGACGGCAGAACCCGCGGAAATTTCTGCGGCAGCGAGGGCCAGCCACAGCGCGTCGGTCCCGGATGAGCATCCAATAGCGTGGGCTACGTCCAGGTGGGCCGCGGCAGCCTGTTCGAAGGCAGCGACGGATTCGCCGAGGATAAACTGTTGGGTCTCCAGCACATGGCTGAGGGCTGCGAGCAGTTCGTTCTGGAGCGGCTGGTATTGCCGCTGGAGGTCGAGCATGGGAACGGGCTGGCGGATGGAGGCCGGGTGGGCTGGCGATGAAGCGGGGTCTTGCACCCATTTATGGTAACGCCGGGCGGAGATCGGCGTCTTATTCTGCACGACTTTGGCCGGCGTCCCGGAACGATGGGACGAAACGATGGGACCAGCGGAGTTGAAAAGGTTGGTGAACCTCGCTATTGTTGACCTATTGCGGGATCTGGCGGAACCGGGAATGCCGGGGCCGCGCCCGCGGATTTGTATTTTCACCGAGGTGCAGGGTATGGCACCCAACATTCAGACTTCAAAGAAAGCAGGAGATCGGCAAATGGAAAACAAGCCGGCACAGAACATTCAGGACACCTTCCTGAATACAGTTCGCAAAGACAAGACACCGATCACGATTTACCTGGTCAGCGGAGTCAAGCTGACGGGAAAAATCCGCTCCTTCGACAAGTATTCGGTGTTGCTCGAAAACAACAGCCAGGAGCAGCTGATCTTCAAGCATGCCATTTCAACCGTAGTGAGCAATCGCAGCGTGCTTCACACCGAGCATCGCCCTGCGGTTGGGCATACCGGGCTCGGCCCGTCGGCGGTTCCGTCGCCGACGCCGACCGCGGCCACGGCGGAACAGCGATAGCCTGATTGGCATCTGTCCGGGGCGATGTGAAAGAACGCACTCAGTCTGCGCAAGGAGACTTTCGCGGGAGTGCGTCTCGATCGCTGAGGGCCGACCGGCTAGCGGATCGAGAGACCGGCTCGCGGGAACGCGCGGTGCTGGTGGGGGTGGACTTCACGGCGCGGCCGCCGAAGAACAGGGCTGGGTCCGTGGCAGGGCTGGCCGGGGCTCGTTCCGCTGCATCGCTCCCCAGAAAAAATCGGGAAACAGAATCCATCGAAGGGTCCGCACCGTCAGGGGAACACACTGCGGGGGCGCGGGGATTTGGCGCGGATGAATCGCTAGAGGAGTTTCGCGAACTGGTAGCGAGCGCCGGCGCCGAGGTAGTGGCGGTGTTGCTGCAGCGGCGTCCGCGGCCGGACCCGGCGACGCTGGTGGGTGCGGGCAAGGTAGAAGAGATTGCAGGCGCGGCGGCATCGACGCAGGCGGACCTGGTGCTGTTTGACCACGATCTCTCGCCGACGCAATTGCGCAACCTGGAAGCGGCGCTGCCGTGCCGGGTGCTGGATCGGACGCAACTGATCCTCGACATTTTTGCGCGGCATGCGCGCACGCGGGAAGGGCAGCTGCAAGTGGAGCTGGCGCAGCTCGAATACATGCTGCCGCGGCTGACGGGGCGGGGCAAAGCGATGTCGCAGCTGGGCGGCGGCATCGGCACGCGCGGCCCGGGCGAAACGCAGCTTGAAACCGATCGCCGCAAGATTCAACGACGCATCGACCAGGTGAAGGTGGATCTGGAAGCGGTGCGGCGGGTGCGCAAACAACAGAGGCAGCGGCGGGAATCTGTGCCGGTGCCGACGGTGGCGCTGGTGGGCTATACGAATGCAGGCAAGAGCACGTTGTTCAATCGGCTGACGGGGGCGGGGGTGCTGCAATCCTCGCGGATGTTTGCCACGCTCGACCCGAAGCTGCGGGCGATTGAATTGCCGAGCCGGCGGAAAGTGCTGCTTTCGGATACGGTCGGATTCATTCGCAATCTTCCGCACACGCTGGTGACGAGCTTTCGCGCCACGCTGGAAGAAGTGGAGCAGGCCGAGGTATTGCTGCACGTGCGCGACGCGTCGTCGAGTTACGGCGAAGAGCAGAAGGCGCAGGTGGAGAAGGTGCTGGGCGAACTGGAAGCGTTGAAGAAGCCGCGCATCGAAGTGCTGAACAAAGTGGACCTGGTGGGAGCGCACGAACGCGAGGGCCTGAAGGCGCGCGGCGAAGTGCTGGTGTCGGCGCGGACCGGGGAAGGCGTGGAAGCGCTGCTGGCGGCGATGGATGGAGCGCTTCATTCGGACCCGGTGATCGATGCGGAGTTGCGCGTGCCGCAGCAGGAGGGCGGAGTGCTGGCGGCCATTGAAGCGAGCATGGTGGTGCATCGGCGGAGCTACGAGGGAAACCTGGTACGGCTGAGCGTGAGTGGTCCGGCGTCGCTGGTGGGGCGGCTGCGGGAGTATCGGATGCGGGAAGCGGAGAAGCGATAAAAGCGCCGGATTCGGCCGGGCACCAGGGTCGTGTTTGTGGATGCATCGCGAAAATAGAAGCAGATCCTTCGCTCCGCTTACCCCATGAACTGCGTTCACGGGGCCCCAAGCTGCTCCGCTCGGGATGACAGCGTTGTGGGGTTGTCGCTTTTCCATGTCTCAAAAGCGAGACATGGGGCACCCGGGGGCGTGCTTGTGGATGCATCGCGAAAATAGAAGCAGATCCCCTTCGACTTCGCTCAGGGCAGGCTTTCGCTCCGCTTACCCCAAGCTGCTCCGCTCGGGATGACAGTTGTGATTGAGGCGAAGGAAAGAGGTGCATGGCACACTGGAGGGATGAAAACCGAAGACGATTTCGCGAAAAAAGCGCCTTCGATCCAGACGCTGTCGTCGCGCGAGGTGTATCGCAACCAGTGGATGCGGTTGCGCGAAGACGAGATTTTGCGGTCGAACGGACAAAAGGGAATCTACGGGGTGGTGGAGAAGGAAGATGCGGCGATTATTCTGCCCATCGACAAGGGCCGCGTGTGGCTGGTGGAGCAGTTTCGCTACACCATTCAGCAGCGCGCCCTGGAATTGCCGCAAGGGAGCTGGGAGCAGGAGACGGCCGATCCGGACGAATTGGCGCGGGGCGAGTTGCGCGAAGAGACGGGGCTACATGCGGCGCGGATGACGCGGCTGGGGATGTTGTGGATCGCTTACGGATTTTTGCGGCAGAAGCAGCACATTTTTCTGGCTGAAGAACTGACGCAGCAGGAGACGGACCGCGATGCCGAAGAGCATGACCTGGTGGTGCACAGTGTGCCGGTGGGTGAGTTTGAAGGCATGATGGCGGACGGAACGATCGCCGATGCGAGCACGGTGGCGGCGTGGGGACTTTACCAGATGTGGCGGGCGCGCCAAAAGTAACGCGGCCAATCTTTTGGCACCTACAGAATTCCCCCTTTTCAATCGATAGTAGAAGGACAGGACTGCACGGGTTTCGGCGGTCTGGAGCATCTTCGATCGAGTGTTTGCGCCGGCTGCCGGGCTTGGAATGAAGAAAGCGGTGCGGCTGCGGGATTTGTGCACGGCGAAATCGAAGGCGCGATTTTGGGGTTATCGATGCCGCAAATGCCCGCAGAACTCGATCCGGAAAAACCAAGCAAGCGCTTGCATCCCGGGGCAGGGCTGATGGAAAGCCTGTGGGATGCGGGGCGTTTTCTGAAGGCGTTTCGCGTGAAGCTGCGTTTTGGAGAACTGACGCGGGCGCCGCTGCGGCTGCTCCGCCTGCAGGTGACGGAGACGGAAGTGCAGTGCGATGTGCTGGCGCGGCGTGCGGACAGCTGGGATGCCGGTCTGCCCGGCGAAGTGGCGCGCCGGAACGAGGCGCGGCAGGCGCTGACGGATGCGATCGAAGTGCGGGCGCTGTTGTTCAAGACGCTGCCGGGACTTGACCGGGGCGAGCTGCGCATTTATCGCGAGACACAGAACGGACGGGAGCTGATTGCGGCCGGCCGCGTGGAGCGGAGAGATCGCGTTGCGCGCAGGGTGCGTTCGCTGGCCATGCGCGCCAAGCTGCTGGGATTCCAGTTCGCGTATGAGGATGAAGTGCTGATGCGGATGACGCCGGAGACGTGCAGCGGCGGCAGCCTGACTTCGGCGGCTTGATCAGGACACCACCGGACGCCGGCCCCAGGCGATTTTGGTGCGAATCAATTGACCGCGAGATCGACGCGATAGCAGCAAAACGCAAAGACAATCAAAATCACGAAAAGAACAAGCGTGAGCAACTGCGCGATCTTGAAGGGCGGCTCGGTCTCCGTGGCGCGAGAGCTTTGAGGACGGGCGCCTTCTCGAAAGACTGCACCATGGGCTGACGGCGATCACTGTTCGGCGTAGTAGAGGGTGTTGGTGCGCACGGTCCAACCGGGCCGATCGATCTTCACTTCCAGGGCGTGATATTCGCCGTATTGCGGGGCGGGCGGGGCGTCGAAGGCGAGCAGGTAATAGGACGCGGCATCGGCGATGCAGGAGCGAATCTGCGCGTCGAAGTCGCGGGTCGATCGCAGGATGCGGCCGCCCGTCTGGTGTGCGAGGGCATGGAGGCCGAGGTTGCCGGCGCGCGCGCTTTTTTCGTCGGAGACTCCGGCGTAGAAGGCATCGTTGCGCGAGTCGGGCGATGCGGGGTCGGGCGCGAGATTCGGAGAAGCCACGGCATCGAGCGTGATCTGCGCTTCGCGCAGGGCGGTGGAAACGCCGACCAGCTGCTCGAAGAAATTTTGCTTCAGGTCCGGGGTGTCGGAGCGGAATTCGCGATTGGTGAGGATGGGCCAGCCGGGTCCGATCCAAAGAACGAGGAGGGGTCCGGCCACATTGGCCTGGTGGCTGGCGAGCGTATAGAGCGCCGAGACCGAGGTCATGAAGCGCTGATTCATGCAATTGAGCGCGCCGGGCGCGAGGCCGTGGAGGTTGCTGCTGCCCGCCAGCCAGGCAGCCGGCGGAGTCTCGCCCTGCTCATCTTCGAGACACCCGGTGGAGTGCAGATGGGAGGCGAGGGATCGGAGTCCGTCGAGCAAGGTGTTGCGATCGAGGGTGGGCTCCTCCATATCGATCCTCGAGCCGGAGAACACGCCGATGGAGGTGGGATTGGCGAGCTGGTCTTTTTGCGGGCGCAAGAACTTTTCAATTTGTTTCTCGAAATCGCGAAGGTGCAGGGAGGTATTGTTAACGGCATCGAGCACGAAGACGATGCGCACCGGGGCAATGGCCGAGGCGCCGCGGATGGATTGAAAGCGGACGAGATTGCGCGGCTTGCGGTTGTCGAGGACGGTGAAGTCAGTTTCGTTGAGATCGCTGGAAGGATTGCCCGCGGCATCGAACACGCGGACACTGAGGAGGATGCGGTGCGTCTCCAGGTAGCGTTGGGCGCGTTCTTCGGCAGTGCGGGGAATTAACTGCGGCGCTGTGGGCGTGTCGGATTGAGCCTGGGCGCGCATCGGCGGCGCGGCATCGAGGGACACGAAGAAGGCGGCACCGGCAAGGAGAGCGCTCAGGCTTTTGAGCCGCGGCAATGGATTTTCCCTCCGATGTCGATGGGTCGCGTCCATCTGCGGGTGTTCTGCTCTAGGGGCGGTCTTCGACGCGGGTCCAGTGGCAAGGATACTCGGGGCCGATGTAGTCGGCGCGGGGGCGGATGAGGCGGTTGTCGTCGAGTTGCTCGATGACGTGGGCGGCCCATCCGGCGATGCGGCTGACGGCGAAGATCGGCGTATAGAGATCGATGTCGATGCCCAGGGTCGCGTAGGTCGATGCGGAATAGAAGTCGACATTAGCGTTGAGCTTCTTCTCGTTCTTGATGTAGAGCTCGATGGCGCGGGACATGTCGTACCAGCGCGGCTGTCCCGCGTCTTTGCCCAGCTGTTCGCTCATGCGGCGGAGGTGGGTGGCGCGGGGATCTTCGGTCTTGTAGACGCGGTGGCCGAAGCCGGAGATTTTTTGCTTGGCAGCCAGCATGCCTTTTACGTATTCGACCGGGTCTGCGCCGGCTTTGTCGATGGTGAGCAGAAGGCGCATGACGCCTTCATTGGCGCCTCCGTGGAGCGGGCCCTTGAGGGCGCCGATGGCGCCGGTGATGGCGGAATGGATGTCAGAGAGAGTGGCGGCGATGACGCGGGCGGCGAAGGTGGAGGCGTTCAGTTCGTGGTCGGCATGGAGGATAAGGGCGATATCGAGGGTGCGGGTGGCGGTTGCGGAAGGCTTGACGCCATTGAGCATCCAGAGAAAGTTGCCGGCGTGGGAAAGGGAACGGTCGGGCGGGACAATTTCGAGGCCTTTGCGGATGCGATCGTAGATGGCTACGATCATGGCGATCTGGGCAGTCAGGTTGTAGCTCTTGCGGACGTTGGCGTCGTGGGAATTGTCTTTTTCGTCGGCGTCATAGAAGCTGAGCGCCGACACGGCAGTTCGGAGCACTTCCATAGGGGTGGCATTGGCCGGGAAGCTGCGCAGCAGGTCGATGATGCGCTGATCGACGGAGCGGGCGAGGGCCAGTTGGGACTGGAATTCGCGTAATTCGAACTGGTTGGGAAGGTGGCCATTCCACAAGAGGTAGGTGGTCTCTTCGAAGCTTGAATTCTCGGCCAGCTCGTGAATATCGATGCCGCGATAGGCAAGCACGCCGGCATCGCCGTCGATCCAGCAGATCCCGGAGTTGGCGGCGACAATTCCTTCCAGACCCTTTCCAACGACAGCCGTAGACATGGCTTTTGGACTCCCTCGTGGGTTTGTATTGAGCCGAAATCCGGCAATCGAAAAGCGCCGGAAGCGCAAAAGGCAGCAAAGTCTTTTATAGACCAGCGATTCGATGGTTGTCACGGCGGGTGGGACGCAATGGGAACCTGGGGGTCCAATCTTCCGTCACAGGGAGAAGGGGTTCCGGTATCGCGTTGAGCGAGGGATTCGGTCTATATTGGGTGAAATCCCCGGGGCGTTCGATGCGCCCAACTCAAGATGCCGAACGGTTCTGGCCTGCGGGCCGGGAAGCCAAGACTCTACCGAGGTAATTCCGTATCGGACTGAAACCGGATAGGATTGCGCCAACACCTCACACGGCCCATGCTGGGGCCAAGATAAGCGGCCCGCGCGCGAGGGGCCAACAAGCAGGAGGAAAGGGAACCAATGAGTGATGAACTTGAAAATGCCCCGAGAACCTATTCCGGCGCGCTGCTGGCGGTGATTGGAGCGGCGCTTTTGGCCGCGGTGGGCGGACTGATCTGGACTTACACGCTGAACACGAGGCTGGTGCACCAGGAAGCTGCGCTTGTCGACGCGAACGAGAAGAATGTGAAGCTGGCGGCGGACCTGCGCGAAACGAATGCGCGTCTGACGGTGGCAACCGATGAGCTGGGCAAGTCGCTGGGACTGACGCAGAAGCAGCTTGACCAGCGCGCGGAACAGCTGATTGCACGGGAGCAGGCGGACAGCCGGCGGTTGGAAACGGCGCAGAAGCAAACGGCGCAGCAGGTGACCGCTGTGGCCAGCGATGTTTCGAACGTAAAGACCGATGTGGGCGGTGTGAAGACGGACGTGGCAAAGACGCAGACCGACCTGGCCAATGCTGTTGCGCAGTTGACGTCGATGAAGGGCGATCTAAGCGACCACTCGAGCCTGATTGCGCGCAACGCGCAGGAGCTGGATGTTCTGAAACACAGGGGCGACCGGAACTATTACGAATTCACGCTGGCGAAGGGACAAAAGAAGCCGGTGGGAACGGTGAGCCTGGAGTTGAAGAAGGCGGATCAGAAGAAGAGCCGGTTCACGCTGGTGGTTTACGCGGACGATCGGAGCTACGAGAAGAAGGATCGCAACGTCGACGAGCCGTTGCAGTTCTACAGCGGCAAAGATCCGGCACTATACGAAATTGTTGTGAACACAATTGGCGGTAAGAATCAGATCTCGGGGTATTTGTCGACGCCCAAGAGCGCTCCCGCGCCGCCGACGGCTTCTCCTAGCGGTCGGTAACCTGGGTTTCAGCCTTGACGGTGAGGTTGGGCTGATAGCGCAGGCCGAAGGTAAAATCGAGCGCCTTGCGCGCATCCCACTGTTCCTTGGTCATACGGAAGGAGGAGACGAAAGTCCCCTCCGCCGTTTGGCCGGCGTCGAGCGTCAGTTCCGTCGACAGGGGGGTGGAGTGCCACTGGCGAAGATCGGGATAAGCCAGGAAGATCCGTTCATATTGCGAGGCGGTGGTGGCAAAACTGGTGTCGACGGTGCCGTCGGCAAGGGTCACGTTGGTCATGATCTGGTGCAGGAAGACAGGTCCCTTGCTCTGATTGTGGAGCTGGACGCGGGTAAAGACGAGGACCTGGTCGAAGGTTGACTGGGATACCGCGGCGCCTGCGGCATCGAAGGCCGGGGTCACCTCGTGCATGGGATGGGCCCAGACTTCGAGGACCTGGCCGGTCGCCACGGGCGGTTTTTCGCCGACAATCACATAAATCGCGATCGCAATGGTGACCACGACGGCGGCGGCGACGCTCGCCCATACCAGGTGGCTGGAGCCCTTGGTAAAAGACTCGCCGCGGGCAGCGTCATCCAACTGGCCGGGAGTTTCCTGATTGAGCAGACCCATGGCGCCCTTATCTTATCTTCTGGCGCGTGGGGTGGGCTATGAATTTGGGGGATTCTCTTCGCTCCCGCTCGCCGGCTTCTCGTTCCAGCATTGTTTTTCCCAATTTCTTGGTCGGAGAGGGAATCCTCAGCGGGGGCATCGAAGTCAAAGGAAGGGAGGTCTAACCCCATGCGAACGTCGTTCCGGACACCCTTCCTCGTGCTGCTTGCTTTCTCATTTTTTGTCTGGGGCCAGAACGCCTCGGCGCAGAGCGGCCAGACCCAACCAACCTCGCAGCCTACGGACACGCCGCAGTCTTCCGTGGAGGGGCAGGCCCATCCAAGCAGCCCTGGTAGAGACGTGGGCAGGGGTGCTGGAGATATCGGCAAGGGAACGGCCAAGGGCGCTGGAGCGGCGGCCAAGGGTGTTGGGAAAGGTGCGGGCGACCTTGTCACGCTTCACCCGCTCGATGCCGCAGGTAATGTCGGCAAGGGCGCAGCCGTGGCGGGCAAGGACGTCGGCGTCGGTGCTGTGAAGGGCACGGGCAAAATCGCCAAGGGCACCGGGCGGGGCATTGGCAAACTGTTTCATCATCACCATGAGACGCAGATGTCTCCCGATCCGTCCGAACGCTAGGGTCTCGTGGGTCGATTCGACGATTGGCGGACCCGACTCTGGCTGCGCATGGTCGCGGAGGTTCGTTATGGCGCAACGAAGGATGATTGGAGCATTGTGTTTTGCTCTGATCGGATTGGTTGGCCTTCTCGCTGAAGCGCCGAGGCTGGTTCGTGCGCAACAATTGCAGAATGCACGAAAGGTTCAGAGGGCCGCGCCTCTCGCGGGGACGAAATGGATGCTGGCGGAATCAGCAGGTCAACGCATTGCGCAGGACGGCCGACAGCCGTACTTCGAATTGAAGGCAATGGAGCGCCTCCAAAACGGCTCTACCGGCCAACTGGAGGACGCAACAGACGCTTGTGGCAGCCATCTCAGGGGAGTTTATAGCGCGGCCGGCGACTGGCTGCGCGTGCGTATCATTTCCAGCACATTGCTGGCATGCAAGGTCACGGAGCGCATGCCGCGCGGCCTGGTCTCCAGTCTCGCAGGTGACCAGCAATTCCGTATTCATGGCGCCGAACTCGACCTGCTGGACAACGGCGGCGCGGTCAGGGCTCGATTTGTCGCTGCGCGTGGAGAGTAGCCAGCAGCGGCACTATGGCTGGGGGCGAAGCGCGGCGAGGAAGGCGTCCGGGCCGCGCGTATTCAGGACATCGTCGGGGCCGAGCCATGCGCGGCGCAGCTGGCGGATTCCGTAGGTCATTTTGTCGAAGTCGCGCAGGTTGTGGGCGTCGGTGTTGATGACGATTTTGCAGCCCAGTTCTTTGGCGAGGCGGAGGTCGCGATCGCTGAGGTCGAGACGCTCGGGAGAGGCGTTGTGTTCGAGGGCCACGCCGAGTTCGGCGGCACGGCGCAGGACGGCGCCGAGGTCAATCTGAAAAGGCTCGCGGCGCAGTAGAAGGCGTCCGGTGGGATGGCCGAGGATGCGCGTATAGGGGTTCTCAATGGCGCGCAGCACGCGGTCGGTCATCTCTTCGCGGCTTTGTTCGAAGCGGGTGTGGACGCTGGCGATGACGACGTCCATCTGGGCGAGCACTTCGTTGTCGAGGTCGAGAGCGCCGTCGGCGAGGATATCGACTTCAATGCCGGGGAAGACGCGGATGCGGCCTTCCATCTGCTGGTCGACTTCCTTGATGCGTTCGATGTGCTCGAGAGCGCGCGCTTCGTCGAGGCCGTTGGTCATGGCCAGGTTTTTGGAGTGGTCGGTAATGGCGATGTATTGGTATCCGTGTTGGAGCGCGGTGTCGGCCATTTCGCGGATGGAGTTGCGGCCGTCGGTGACGGTGGTGTGCATGTGCACATCGCCTTTGAGATCGGACAACTGGATCAAGCGCGGCAGGGAATGATTGGCAGCGGCTTCGATTTCGCCGAGGTTTTCGCGCATCTCCGAGGGCATCCAGTCCATGCCGAGGGCGGAGTAAATTTCTTCTTCGGTGGCGGCGGCGACGGTGGAACCATCGTCGAGGCGGGCGAGGGACCATTCGCTGAGGGTGTAGCCCATCTTGAGAGCGCGTTGGCGCAGGGAGACGTTGTGGGCCTTGGAGCCGGTGAAGTATTGCAGCGCGGCGCCGTAGGATTCGGACGGCAGGAGCCGCACATCGACCTGGAGGCTGTTGCTGAGATAAAAGCTGACCTTGTTTTCGCCTTTGGCGATGATGCTCTGGATGCCGGGATAGGCGGCCACGTATTCGACGGCGGGCGCGGAGTGTTCCGACTGGCACGCGGGACCGGTCACGAGCAGATCGAGGTCGCCGGCGGTTTCGCGGCCGCGACGCAACGAGCCGGCGGGCGTGACGCGCTCGATGCCGTTGAAGGCGAGGAGATAGGCGGTGATTTGGTTGGCGGCTTCTTCGGCTTCGTCAATGCGGAAGCGTCCCGCGCTGCGGCGGTAATCCTCGATGCCTTTCTTGAGTTTTTCAAGCTGCTTGGCGCCCATACGGGGTAGCTTGGCGAGATTGCCGGCTTCAATGGCTTCGGCGAGCTGGTCGATGCTGGTGATCTTGGCTGCGGCCCAAAAGAGCGCGATGGTTTTGGCGCCCATGCCGGGAAGCTTGAGCAACTCAAGGATGCCGGTGCCGTATTTGGCAACGAGTTCGTCGCGCAAAGGGAGAGAGCCGGTGGCGGCGATGGATTGCAGATTTGCGGCCATGCTCTTGCCGATGCCGGGGATCTCAAGGAGCTTTGCCGTGTCGGTTACGACGGACGCCAGGTCGACGGTGGTTTGCTCCACGGCCTCGGCGGCGCGCCGGTAGCTGCGGATGCGAAAGCTGTCGGCGGCGTCGATTTCCATCAGGTCGGCGGTCTCGGCCAGCAGGCGAGCCATGATCGAGTTATCCAATGCAATCTCCGCGGGGGAAAGATCTCCGCGACCAGTATCAACGATTTGCGGGAAGCGGGTGTGTGGAGTTGTGAGAGGATGTTTTCTCGATGCGATGAGGATGCTTTGGGCTCCGCGTTTCTGCGACAGGTCAAGCGTCGGATTTTGCAGCGAAGTTGGCATTCTGCACTGGAGAAATGGATGGCAAGAGACATTATTTGTACGCCGGATGCCCCGGCACCGCCTCCGACTTACAGCCAGGCGGTACGGGCAGCGGGGCTGGTGTTTGTTTCAGGCACGGGGCCGCAGGATCCGGTGACGGGAAAGATTGTGGGGGAGACGATCCAGGAGCAGACAAGGCAGTGCCTGGAGAATGTGTCGGCGATTCTCAAGGCCGCGGGGACTTCTCTTGAACGAGTGGTGAGCGCCACGGTGATCGTGCTCGAAGAAACAGATTTCGCGGGGATGAATGAAGAGTGGGTGAAGTGGTTTCCGGTGAACCCGCCGGCGCGGCAAGGCGCGAAGCTGCCGGTGCGGGTGCCGGGTTTGAGAGTGTCGATCGCGGTGATTGCCGAGGCTTAGGGTGAACTACGACTAGCTTCTAGCCGCTAGCTTCTAGCCTCTCGTGTGGTGTCCCAGAAATGGATGAGCCGAGATCTGGAAAAGCGGATCCTTCGCCCCGCTGACCCCACGAACAACGACTAGCTTCTAGCCTCTAGCTTCTAGCCTCTCATGTGGTGTCCGAGACATACATTTCAGAAGCTGCGCGCGGGATCTCAGGATGACAGAGTCTCATGATACGAAATGACAGATTCGCTTGATACGAACTTCCGGGACAGGATCCCCTTCCGGGACACGATACCAGGGTTTCGATCGAGGGGGTGCGCGGCCAGGAAGGCAGCGATGCGCACGGGGGCGCATGGAACTTGCTGGAAGTGCGCGGGATTTTGGTTTTCAGAGTGGCTGTGGTGAGCATTCAGGGATGGGGCACAACCATCCTCAACCACGATGGTGGCGGTGGCATTACGTCGGGTGGTGCGCACAGCAAGTCCAGCGATTCCTAGGCACTCTGGGGGTATAAAGACCCTCGAGCGCATGAAGACCCCTGAAGGAGCGGGGTTCTAGGCTGCGGTATGGGCGGCGTCCCGAAGCCGGATCACTGCATCCGCCTGGGGACCTTTCTGGCCCTGGACGATATCAAATTCGACGTCATCGCCCTCTTTCAGAGTTTTGTAGCCGTCCAACTGGATTGCCGAGTAATGGACGAAGACATCGGGGCCGTCATCGCGACCGATGAATCCGTAGCCTTTGGCGTTATTGAACCACTTGACTTTGCCTTTGTACTGAGCCACAGGCATATGCCTTCCTTACGATTTGATGGTTTGCGGCGAACGAAGGTTTGGGGGGACGCTCGCCGTATGTTGGATATGACGAGGAAAGGCGATGAAAGGTTGAATGAAAGTTCAGCAGGAAGGTTCATAAAGTGAGACGGAACCGCCAGGAGGCGGCCCGTCGGAGGGGAAGGTATTGATTTAATTCGCCAAAATCGTCGGGAAAATTTTCACTTTTTGCGATTTTTTGCGTTCAAACGCGCATAGAGAAGGACGCTGGTGAGGGTTTTGCCGTCGAGGATTGCGCCCTTCTCGATCATCTTCAAGACGTCGGAGAGTTTGACCAGGCGGATCTCGATCTCTTCATCTTCTTCCGGGTGGGCCTGGCCGGCGATGAGTCCTTCGGCGAGAAAGACCTTCATGGATTCGCCGAGGAAGCCGGGGCTGGCGTAGTACTCGACGAGGGGGCGCCATTTTTTGGCTTTGTAGCCGGTTTCTTCTTCGAGTTCGCGCTGCGCGCCGGCGACGGGCTCTTCGCCGGCCTCGAGTTTTCCGGCGGGCAATTCCCATAGGAACTGGTTGGCGGCGTGGCGGTATTGGCGTTCGATCACGATCCAGGGATCCTTTTTGCTCTTGGAGGAATCGAGGGCCAGGATGACGACGCTTCCATTGTGGCGGATGACGTCGCGTTCGCTCTGCTTGCCGCCGGGCTCGATGAGCTTGTCGTGGCGCACCTTGAAGAGGGGGCCGTCATAGACGATCACAGAGCTGAGAATTTCAGCGGTCTCGACGAGCTGCTGTTTGGGAGCCTTTTTCTTGAGCGCCTTGGTGGGCTTCAATTTTCTGGTCGGCTTTGCGGACTTGGGCGCCTTCTTTTTTTTCGCCATGCTGGGCATTCTCCTGGCTGCGGACTCGATGAAAGTATAAGAATAAGTCACGGGCACCCCCGCTCGTCCCATGGTTGTGCATCGGATGCGTCGGCCATGGCATCCTTAAACACAACCAGTTTCAGCGAAGCCCGGGTACGGGCCATCGAGTTTACTTGAACGGGACGTGAAGACGTTGCATCTTGCAGACTGTCACCCGATTGCCGTAGCCCCCGGATTGAGCCGTCTTTTTGCGGACTTTTGTGCTGGGGAGGGGGCGGTGCAGCCGTTCTTCGGGTCGGTTCCGCCGCATGCGGATTGGCAAAAGAGGCCGCCGCTGCCGGCACACTGGGCGGAACTGGTGGATGTGCTTTCGGCACAGAATCCCGCATCGACGGCGGGGCCGGCGCTGGATGCGTTGCGCGCGGGAGCCGGGATTGTGGTGACGGGGCAGCAGGTGGGCCTTTTCGGCGGGCCGTTGTTTACGCCCTTGAAAGCGGCGACGGCGCTGGCACGGGCGCGACAAGCTACGGCGAGCGGGAGCGTCCATGTTGCCGTGTTCTGGCTGGCCACCGAAGACCACGATTTTGCGGAGATCAATCACGTTACGTTTCCGTCTCGACGCGAACTGAAGAAGCTGGTGTATGGGAATGGGCCCGCGACGCCGGTTGCGGTGGGGCGCGTGGTTCTGGATGAGACGGTGACGCCGCTGATGGAGCAGGCGTGGGAACTGGTGGGTTACTCCGATGCCATGGAAGCGTTGGCGGCTGCGTACACGCCGGGGCGCACGTTTGCGCAGGCGTTTGCGGAATTTTATGGCAAGGTTTTTGCGGTGCAGGGATTGCTGATTCTGGATGCCGAGTCGCGTGCGGTGCATCGCATGGGCGCGCCGGTGCTGCGCGCGGGCCTGGAACGCGCGGATGAATTGCATGCCGCGCTTCTGGATCGGAACCGCGCATTGATCGAGGCCGGCTATCATGCGCAGGTGGCGGTGGCGGCGGAGTCGAGCCTGCTGTTCCTGATCGACGAGAAGACGGGGGCGCGGCTGGCATTGAAGCGGCAGGCGGCGAGCGCGGCGGAGCCGAAGGGATTGTGGCAGGCGGGCCGGGAGAGATACGCGACCGAAGATTTGCTGGGCATTCTGGATGCGGCGCCGGAGCGCATTTCGCCTTCTGCGTTGCTGCGGCCGGTGTTCCAGGATTTTCTGCTGGGGACGTCGCTGACGATTGGCGGGCCGGCGGAGATTGCGTATTTCGCGCAGTCGGCGGTGCTTTTTGAGCGAATCAAGATTCGGCCGGATGGGAGGATGACGCCGGCGGAGCCGCGCTTCTCGGCGACGCTGATTGAGCCGGCCATTGGCGAGCTGCTGCGCAAGCACGAATTGACGCTGGACCGCATTTTCAGCGAAACGCCGGACTCGCTGGCGCAGTTGCTGGCGGCGCGGGTGATGCCGGTGGAGGGCAAGCGCAAGCTGAGTGCGGCGGGGAATGCGCTGGACGGCGAGCTGGCGCCGCTGCTGGAGTGGATGCGGGGGCTGGATGCGGGGCTGGGCCGGTCGGCAGAGACCGCGGCAAGCAAGATGCGCTACCAGATGAACCGGCTGCGCCGGCTGGCGGCGAATTTCCAACTGCAGAAAGAAGACTCGCTCAAGCGTCATGCCGATGCAATGATGCGCGCGCTTTATCCGGATGGAGTGCTGCAGGAGCGGGTGCATGGCGCGGCCTACTATTTTGCGCGGTACGGGTTCGAATTGGCCGAGCGGCTGACCACGCAAGCCATGGAGAGCTGTACGGGACACATGGCGGTTTGGCTGTGAAGGGCAGGGGTCGGAGAGACAGTGGTCAGGGATCAGTTGTCAGTGATCAGTGTGACAGCGGTCAGGGAACAAGTTAAAAACAAGTTTTGAATTAGAGAAACAATTGAGATCAATGCAGAGAGTTAGAGAAGCAGCGCAGTCGAGAAATCCCAAAAAAGAGAACAGCTGACGAGAGAAATTCCGAGAAACTGAGCCGGCTCGGCAAATCGAAATCCGACTCAGGATATTTCGGTGGCGATGTTGCGCCGTTATAATCGGCCCGAATGTGCGAGGGGACGGATGAGTCGACTCTGTTTTGTTTTGGCGCTGGGATTTCTGATGGGTACGCTGGCCGAGGCGCAGCGACAGGATTGCGCGACGGCTGGACAGGACAACGCTTTTCTGGGAATTGAGACGATCCGCTTGTGGGCGGGTCCGGCGCCGCAGGCCAAGGGAAGCGCCTGCCAGGACATTCCCACGCTGACCATCTTCGAGCCGCATCATGGCACTGAAAATGGCTCCGCGGTGGTGATCTTTCCGGGTGGCGCGTATCGCAACCTTGCCGGCAATCTTGAAGGGCGGCAATATGCGGATTGGTTTACGGCGCGGGGATTCCGTGCCTTCGTGCTGAGTTATCGGTTGACGGGCAATGGGTATGTGTTGCCGGTGCCGTTGCTGGATGCGCGGCGCGCGGTGCAGATTGTGCGTTCGCGGGCTCGGGATTATTTCATCAATCCGAATCGGATTGTGGTGGTGGGTTCGTCGGCGGGCGGTCACCTGGCGGCGCTGGCCGGGACGCAGTTTGTGCCGGGCAATCCGGAGGCCGAGGATCCGACGGACCGTGTCTCGAGCCGGCCGGACTACCTGGTGCTGGTGTATCCATGGATCGGCGCGATTACGACGGATACCTCGCACCTGAGCTATTGCGACATTTTCAAACTGATGGACCAGTGCGAGGCGCTGCGAGCGGCCTACTCGCCGGACTTGTTTGTCACGAAAAACACACCGCCCACGTTCTGGTATCACACGTTCAACGATCAGACGGTACCGGTGGAGCAGGGGCTACGGTTTTACGAGGCACTGGTGAAGGCGGGGGTACCGGCCGAGGCGCATATTTTCCCGAATGGAGCGCACGGCAGCGGACTGGGCAAGGGCGATGCGGCGCTGGACCAGTGGCCGGGCCTGCTGGAGACGTGGCTGCGCGCGCAGGGGCTGCTGGCGAAGGATGGGGCGGTTGTTCCGGCGAAGTAGCAGGGACCAGGGACTCGAGACTCGAGGCTGCCTCATCGATGGTCTCGCGCTGCGACAATTGTTTCTCAGGGGCTAAACAGGTTGCGAAAAAACTCCGATGTAGCGTTGCAATGAAAAGACCGGGGCTAAAGCCAACTTCTCATTGGCCGTTTGTCGTGGGGCTGAAGCCCCACGCTCCCTCCGGACCACAAAGAAACGAGTTTTTCTGCAAACTGTGAAGCGGACTAGGGACTAAGGGAAGAGGATTCATTCGGAGGGATCGCATTCATGAAGGGCTTGCATTCGCTGACTGTGTTGTCTGCGGTTCTTGGTGTGCCTTTGGCGTTTTCTGCGACGGCGGTGGCGCAGGAGCAGAGGCCACCCGCGCAACCGTCGAACGCGCCACAGGCTGCGCCGGCGGGGACGGAAGCGCACAAGGATGCGGACAAGGAAAACGCGCCGGTGCCGCCGGAGAGGCCGGTGGCGACGCATCACGAGATGACGCTCGACGGCAAATCGCTGAAGTACACGGCGACGGCGGGCAACCTGCTCATTCGCGATGAGGAAGATAAGCCGTACGGCAGCATGTTCTATGTCGCGTATACGCTGGACGGCGCGGATGCAGGGACGCGGCCGGTGAGCTTCCTTTACAACGGCGGGCCGGGGTCGGCGACATTGTGGCTGCACATGGGATCGTTTTCGCCGGTGCGGATTACGACGGACAGCCCCAATCCGACGGCGGGACCTCCTTTCAAGCTGGTCTCGAATGAATACTCACTGCTCGACAAGACGGATCTGGTGTTCATTGACGCTCCGCTGACGGGTTACTCGCGCGCGGTGGGCAAAGCGACGGCCAAGGACTTCACGGGCGTGGACCAGGACCTGCGCGCGTTCGATCGATTTGTGATTCGCTATCTCACGGTGAATCTGCGCTGGAATTCACCGAAGTTTCTGATCGGCGAATCGTATGGTACGACGCGTTCGGCGGCACTGGCGGACATGCTGGGAAATGACGGGGTGCAGCTGAACGGCGTGGTGCTGATTTCGTCGATTCTGAACTACAACATTCGCGCCGGAGGGTACGACAACCTTTATGTCTTCAACCTGCCGAGTTATGCCGCGGCGGCATGGTATTTCAACAAGATTCCCGACAAGCCTGCGGATGTAGCGACGTGGGTGGAGCGGGCGCGCGAATTCGCAGCCGGGTCTTACGCGCATGCGTTGTTTGCGGGGGACACGCTGCCGGCGGCGCAACTGGAGGAAGTGGCCAGGCAGGTGAATCACTTCACCGGGCTCAGCGTGGACTACGTCAAGGAAGCCAACCTGCGCATTTCGCCGACGCGTTTTCGCAAGGAAGTATTGCGCGACGACCGGAAAACATTGGGCCGTTATGACATGCGTTTCGAAGGGATGGATGTGGATGCGGCGGGGGAGAACCCGAGCTATGACGCTTCGGATACGGGAATCAGCGGAGCTTTCGTGGCCGCGCTGCACGACTATCTTTCGCGCGAGCTGAAGTACGATTCCACGGATGAGTACCGCCCCAGCGCCAACTCCATTGGCCAATGGGACTGGAAGCATCGCCCCACGAGCAGCGCGCCCGGGCCCGGGGGCGGAGAGCAGACGCAGCCTTATGTGGCCGCCGATCTCGCCAGCGCCATACGGAAGAATCCGCACCTGCACGTGTTTTCAGCCAACGGCTGGTTCGACCTGGCCACGCCATTTTTCGCCACCGAATACGATCTCGACCATATGGACCTGGAACCCGCGCTACGCGGGAACGTGCAGTTCGGCTACTACCCGTCCGGGCACATGATTTATCTGAACGTGGACGCGCTGCACAAGTTGAAAGACGACCTGGCAGGATTCATCAGCAGTTCGATGAAGTAGGGGCGGGAAAGTTGCTTTCGGTGGGCGCGGTTCAGAGCATTTTTTGTGTGGATCGAAGCATGCAGGCGGGTGGCTTTTCGTCGAGAAAGAACCACCCGCTTGCCGCTACGAAAATCGCGGTGCGTCAGAGTTGCGGGGCACTTTCCTGCGGAGCGCCCTGGCCGGGGCCGCCGCGGCCACGCATATGTTCCTGCATGGCTTCGAACTTCTGCTTCTGCTGGTCGTTGAGGACGGCTTCGATCTTGCCCTGGGACTCCTGGCGGAGCGACTGCATTTTCGCGCGGCGATCCTGCTGGGAGCCCGATTGATCCTGAAAGATGGCTTCCATTTTCTGCTGTCGTTCGAGGAGCAGGGGCTTGATCTGGGCTTGCTGATCGGCGCTGAGTCCGAGTTCGCGGGTCATGTGTTCGAGCTGCCGGTCGGGATTCATCCGACCCGGACCGCGGCCGGACTGGCCCTGTTCCTGCGCGGGGGCGGGGTTGTCCTGGGCCGTGGCAGCGCAGCTCACACCGAGGGTGAGGATGCTGCCGAGGGCGAGGGTAAAGAGTTTGGACCGCATGGGTTGATATTCCTCCGTTTTTCTTTCAGGAACCGGCCGCAAAGCAGGCGGCCAGGGGCTGGGTTCCTCGATTGCTCCCGCCGGAATTTGGAAGGCAGGAGAGCCGGTCATGGAGGTAGACGGAGAAAGGCAGGGGGAGATGCGCGGCGTGGAAGAATTGGGGCGAGAAAATTGGGCGGGAAAATTGGCCCAGAAAGTAAGAGGCGGGCAACCGATTTTGGGAGTGGAGAGGCATCCCAAAATCGGCGCCCGCTGGACCCTGAACCGGGTCTAGGTGGTAGTTTTAAGTCTAGGCCAGTTATGCGGGAAAGCAAGGCTTTTTTTAAGAAAGTTTAGTGATCGTGACAGCGATCACAGAGCCCCGTGGGAACGGCCTCTCCGCGTTGACTTCCGGAATCTCAGCCTGATACAAAAGGGTGTTCCACCCACGACAGTTTTCAAAACCAACCGCCTGCAATCCCGGTGCCTGAATGCAAGAAATCTTCCAACAACTTGAGGGCTACTTCATCGGAGCTGTGCCCACCTCTTTGTTGTTTATTGTGCTGGTTTTGGCCTATCAAATCCTCATTCAGGGGCCGTTGTCGGGGGCGTTGAAAGAGCGCCGGGCGCGGACCGCAGGCGCAGTGGAAGCGGCGCACAAGGCCATTGCCGATGCAGAAGCGCGGGCGACGGAATATGCCGAAAAGCTGCGCAAGGCACGCGCGGAAGTTTTCAAAGCGCGCGAGGAGCGTATCAAGCAGTGGAACGCCGAACGCGATGCCGCCGTGGAAGTGGCGCGCAAAGCTGCCGGATCGCGGGTAAGCCAGGCGAAAGCCGAGCTGGAAGCCGAAGCGGTGCAGGCTCGGAAAGCGGTGCAGGCTTCTGTCGCTGATCTGGCGAATCAGGTGGTTCGGGCGGTGCTGCCCGCGACTGCCGGGGGTTCCCGTTGAAACAGACCATGCGCCCAGGGCGCTTTTCTCTTCGCATTCTTTTGATTTTTCTTTTGGCGGCATGGGTCATGGGAGTCGCCGCCCATCCGGCGCGTGCGACGGCGCAGGAGCCGACGCCTGCCGCGAAGAGTTCCCCGGGCAGCGGGGAGAATGTGGACAGCGCGATCGCCAACGCCGGCGCGAAGAATACGGCTGCCGAGGACGAGAACGTGTACCGGCACACGCCGCTGGTTCGATCGCTGGCCAAGCTGCTGCATCTCGACGTGGAGATCACGGCACGGCTCTTCGAGTTCCTCAACTTTGCCATTGTCGCTTTGGCGATTGTGATTCCGCTGGCGCGGTTAATGCCCAAGGTGCTGCGCAAGCGCTCGGAAACGCTCAAGCACGATCTTGAGTCGGCGCGGAAGCTGACCGCGGATGCCAATGCGCGGCTGAGTGCGATTGAGGCCAAGCTATCCGGCCTGGATCGCGAGATTGCTTCGATGCGTGCGCAAGTGGAAGAAGAAGCGAAACACGACGAAGCGCGGATCAAGTCGACGATTGAGGAAGAGAGCGGACGGATTGTGGCGGCCGCCGAGCAGGAAATCGTCATGGCGGCGACGCAGGCGAAGCGCGGGTTGCGCCATTTTGCGGCGGACCTGGCGATCGACCAGGCGGCCAAGCAACTGGTGTTGACGGCGGAGACGGATCGCGCGCTGATCGCGGAGTTTGTGGGCGACGCGAGCCGGAACGGCGCTGGGGAGGGAAGGAACTAGATGGCAGCCTTTGTCTCCCGCTATGCGCAGGCTTTTCTGGATGTAGTGACGTCGGCCAAGCTGGATACGGCGGCGCTCGACCAACAACTGGCGGACTTTGAAGCCACGTGGGACGGCAGTGCGGAGCTGCAGACATTTTTTGAAAACCCCGCGGTGGCGGCGACACAAAAAGTGGGAATTCTCGACAAGCTGAACGCGAAGCTCGGCATGCAAAAGGAGCTGCGCAATCTGCTGGCGGTGCTGATCAACAACGATCGCATTGGGCATGTACACGAAGTGGCCGCGGGGTATCGGGCGCTGTTGCGGGAGCGGCTGGGAATTCGGCAGGCGGAGATTGTGACGGCGCGGGAGCTGAGCGGCGAAGAGCGGACGCAACTGATTGAAGGCGTGGGTAAGCTGGCGGGTGCGCGGATTGAGCCGGTCTTCAAGCTCGATGAGACGATCCTGGGCGGCGCGGTGGTGCGCATTGGTTCGACGATTTACGACGGTTCGGTCCGCGGACGGCTGGAACGTTTGAAGGAAGCATTGGTCGCGGGATGAATCCCGCGCGGTGATCAGTGGTCAGTGATCAGTGATCAGAGCTGCTACGGCGGCGGAAGTATTTGAATCGGAGTTTAAGGACTCGAAAGGGAGGCAGGCGTTCAGCGGTTCGAGGGGACAGAAATCGCAAGCAGCGAAGACTGACCACTGACCACTGCTCACTGTTCACTGCACATGGCTCAGATCAAGGCAGACGAGATTACACAGCTTCTTCGCGAGCAGATCGCGAACTACGATTCCAAGGTGCAGGTCGATGAGGTGGGCACGATCACCTCACTGGGCGACGGCATCGCGCGGCTTCACGGTCTCGACAAGGTGATGGCCGGCGAGCTTCTCAGCTTTCCGCACGGGATTGCCGGGCTGGCACTGAGCCTTGAAGAGGACCAGGTCGGCGCCGTGGTGCTGGGCGACTACACCGAGCTGAAAGAAGGGCAAGAGGTCAAGCGCACGGGCAAGATCCTGAGCGTGCCGGTGGGCGACGCGATGATTGGCCGCGTGGTAGACGCGCTGGGCGCGCCCATTGATGACAAGGGGCCGATTGCGACCAAGGATTTCTTCCCGGTGGAGCGGCTGGCTCCGGGCATCATCGATAGGCAGCCGGTGCGCGAGCCGATGGCGACGGGACTGAAGGCGATTGACGCCATGATTCCGATCGGCCGCGGACAGCGCGAGCTGATCATTGGCGATCGCCAGACGGGCAAGACGGCGGTCACGCTGGACACGATCATCAACAACGCGAAAAACGACCTTATCTGCATCTACTGCGCGATCGGGCAGAAGCGGTCGTCGATTGCGCAGGTGGTGCAGACGCTGGCCGAGCACGGTGCGATGGGGCACACGATTGTGGTGGCAGCGTCCGCGTCCGAACCGGCGCCGATGCTTTATCTTGCGCCTTACGCGGCGACGGCGATCGGCGAATATTTCCGCGACTCGGGCCGGCACGCGCTGGTGATCTACGACGATCTGTCGAAGCATGCCATGGCGTATCGCGAGATCTCGCTGCTGCTGCGGCGTCCGCCGGGGCGCGAAGCGTATCCGGGCGACGTGTTCTACCTGCATTCGCGCCTGCTGGAGCGTTCGTCGAAGATGAGCGATCCGCGAGGCGGCGGTTCGCTGACGGCACTGCCGGTGATTGAGACGCAGGCCGGCGACGTTTCGGCGTACATCCCGACCAACGTTATTTCGATCACGGACGGGCAGATCTTTCTGGAAACGGATCTGTTCAACTCCGGCATTCGGCCGGCGGTGAACGTGGGGCTTTCGGTTTCGCGCGTGGGATTCTCGGCGGCCATCAAGGCGGTGAAGCAGGTTGGTTCGACGCTGAAACTGGACTTGGCGCAGTATCGAGAGCTGGCGGCGTTTGCGCAGTTCGGTTCCGATCTCGATCCGCTGACGCAGAAGCAGCTGAACCGCGGCCAGCGGCTCACGGAGCTGTTGAAGCAGCCGCAATTCCAGCCGTTGACGTGGCAGCAGCAGGCGATTGTGCTGTTTGCCGGAACGCAGGGATATCTCGACGACTTGAAGCTCGCCGACATTCGCGCGTTTGAAGAGGGGTTGTACAAGTACTTCGCGTCGGCGCAGACGGCGTTTCTGGACGAGCTGACCAAGAAGAAATCGTTTGACGATGACCTGCGGAGCAAGCTGCATGCGGCGCTGAAGGAATACAAGGCGGGGTTTGTTCCGGAGAAGGCGGAAGCCGTTACTGCGTAACGGCAGGTTCCAGCCTCCAGCTACTAGCCACTAGCTAAGAGGCACGGAGTGAAAGCTGGATTGAGATTTGAAGCAGGGTAAACGAGCTAGAGGCTAAGAGCTAGCAGCTCGGAAAAGACATGGCAAACGTACTCGATCTACGGCGGCGCATTCGCAGTGTGAAGAACACGCGCCAGATCACCAAGGCCATGAAGATGGTGGCTGCGGCGAAACTGCGCCGGGCGCAGGAGCGTGCGCTGGCGGCGCGGCCTTACGCAAGGATGATCACCAGCGTGTTGAACTCGCTGGTGCGTCGCGTCGATATCTTCGACGAGGCAACCGGCAATCTGCGCCACCCGCTGTTTATCACGCGGCCGGAGAAGCGCGTGCTGCTGGTGATTGTGAGCGGCGACAAGGGATTTGCAGGCGCGTTCAATGCAAACATTCTCAAGGTGGCCTACCAGTTCATTGGAGGCAACACCGACAAGCAGATTGATATTGAGGCGGTGGGACGCAAGGGCCGCGACCAGATGCGTCGCCGTTACCCGGTGGCCCAGTACAGCGAGACCACGGATGCGGAAGGGCACACGCACAAAACGCGTGAGAGTAAAGGTCCCGTGGAAGTCACGGGCGATCATCCGGGCATGCTGGAGAAGCTTGAGACCGGACGCGTGTTCGACCTGGCGCGGGACATCATCGCGCGCTACGTGCACGAAGAGATCGATTCGGCTTATATCGTCTACAACGAGTTCAAATCGGTGATTTCGCAGCGGCTGGTGGTGGAGCAACTGCTGCCGCTGCTCAAGATTGGGAGTCCGCGGGTGGCGGGCGCGGTGGAGCCCACGCTGGAAGAGCGTGAACGGGCTGCCGAAGCTGCGCGGAGCGCGGGCATCGAGCTTGAACCGGCGGATACGCACGAGGCTGACGAGGAAACAAAGAAATTTGGTACGGCGGAAGTCGATTACATCTACGAGCAGCCGGCGGAAGAGCTGTTTGCGGGACTGATTCCGCAATATGTATTCGCGATGCTTTTTCATGCGATGGCGGAATCGGTGGCTGCGGAACAGGCGGCGCGCATGACGGCGATGGATTCGGCGACCAACAACGCATCCGACATGATTGATTCGCTCACGCTCACGATGAATCGTGTGCGGCAGGCGGCAATCACCAAGGAAATTATTGAAATTGTCAGCGGCGCCGCCGCTGTCTAGCACTTCGGAAGGCAGATATGGCAGAAAACATCGGCAAGGTAATTCAGATTTCCGGTCCCGCGGTTGACGTGCAGTTTGAAGAGGCGACGATGCCGCCGATTTACCAGGCGTTGCGCGTGACCAGCGACGGCTTTACGGTTCCCACGCCTATCAGCGTGATCCTCGAGGTGCAGCAGCACCTGGGCGAAGGCCGCGTGCGCACGGTTGCGATGGAAGCGACGGACGGCATGGTGCGGGGGATGAAGGCCACCGATCTCGGCGGACCGATTCGCGTGCCGGTGGGCAAGGAGACGCTGGGTCGCGTGATCAATGTGATTGGCGAGCCGGTGGATGAACTGGGTCCGGTGGGGGAGAAGTCGCGCATGCCGATTCATCGCCCCGCGCCGCTGTTTGACGAGCAGTCAACGCACGAGGAGATGTTCGAGACCGGGATCAAGGTGATCGACCTGATCCAGCCGTTTTTGAAGGGCGGGAAGATCGGCCTTTTCGGCGGCGCCGGGGTGGGCAAGACGGTTGTGATTCAGGAACTGATCACCAACGTGGCCACCAAGCACGGCGGCTTCTCGGTGTTTGCGGGCGTGGGCGAGCGCACCCGCGAGGGCAACGACCTTTGGCTCGAAATGACGGAGAGCGGCGTGATCAAGCCCGGCAAGTGGCAGGAGTCGAAGTGTGCCCTTGTCTTCGGCCAGATGACCGAGCCGCCCGGAGCGCGTTTGCGGGTAGCGCTGACCGGCCTTACCGTTGCCGAGTACTTCCGCGACGTGGAAGGCGCGGACACGCTGCTGTTTATCGACAACATTTTCCGCTTCACGCAGGCAGGGTCGGAAGTGTCGACGCTGCTGGGCCGCATGCCGTCGGCGGTGGGCTACCAGCCGAACCTTGCGACCGAAATGGGCGAGCTGCAGGAGAGAATCACTTCGACGAGCAAAGGGTCAGTGACTTCGGTGCAGGCGGTGTATGTGCCGGCGGATGACTTGACCGATCCGGCGCCGGCGACGACCTTTGCGCACCTGGACGCGACGACGGTGTTGAGCCGCCCGCTTTCGGAACTGGGCATTTATCCGGCCGTCGATCCGCTGGCCTCGACGTCGCGCATTCTGGCGGCGCGCGTGGTGGGCGATGAGCACTACAACGTGGCGCAGGGCGTGAAGAGGATTCTGCAGCGCTACAAGGATCTACAGGACATCATTGCGATTCTGGGCATTGACGAGCTTTCGGAAGAAGACAAGCTGACCGTGGCGCGCGCGCGCAAGGTGCAAAAGTTCCTGTCGCAGCCCTTCCACGTGGCGGAGCAGTTTACGGGCATTCCGGGCAAGTACGTGAAGATCGCAGACACGGTGCGCAGCTTCAAGGGCATCATCGAGGGCAAGTACGACGATGTGCCGGAGCAGGCGTTTTATATGCAGGGCGCGATTGAAGACGTGCTGAAGAAGGCCGAGGAGCTAAAGGCAACGGCGTAAAGGCAGCTTCTAGCTCCTAGCTGCTAGCTAGAAGCTGAAGGCTGGGAGCCAGGAGCTGAACGATGGACGCGACAACCAATCAATTGCGGGTAAGGCTGGTGACGCCGGAGCGGGTGCTGTTTGAGGCACAGGCGGACTCGGTCGATTTGCCGGGCAAGACGGGGTACCTGGAGCCGCTGTATGGACACGCTCCGTTGGTCGCCGAGCTGGGCGCAGGCGACGTGATTGTGCATGGCGG
Organism: uncultured Acidobacteriaceae bacterium; assembly: GCA_963798035.1. GTDB lineage: Bacteria > Acidobacteriota > Terriglobia > Terriglobales > Acidobacteriaceae > Telmatobacter. The sequence goes on from CAWCRW010000006.1 coordinate 913,635, forward strand.
GGAAAAAGATGGACAGCGCTACAACGTGAACTGGGGATTTGTGGAAGTGCTGCCCGATCGCGTGACGATTCTGGCCAACGATGCGTTGAAGCCGGAAGAGATCGATGTGGCGCGCGCTGAGAAGCAGTTGGATCGCGGGCAGCAGGAGTGGAAGGATGCCGGCGAGAGTGAAGAGGCGTATACCGAGGCGCTGCGGGTGATCGCTGAAGCAGAAGCCAAGATCGCGTCGGCGGGCGCAGCGAAGCACTGACTGCGCGGCTGGGCAGATTCATTTGTGATTCAAATACGAAGGCCCTGCTCGTGGGAGCGGGGCCTTCGTTTTGCGTGGAAGTTGTGGCTTTGCGTTTAGGTTTAGGGACGTCTCAGTGGCTGTCGCCGTCGTGATCGACGTCAGTCGAAGTGCTGGATGCCTTTTGGGCGGCGGCACTGAGGGTTACTGTATCCTCGGGTGGTTTGCTGGTCGAGGGTGCGGGGGTGGGAGCAGACTGCGCAGCGTTAGAAGGATGAGAAACCGGCGTGTTGGCAGAAATTCCTGTCACCATTTTCGATAGGACCTCCGTGGTCCGTAGCCTTCTATCGGCGCATGCCCGATCTGGGTTCAGCGATGCTGGATGACGATTCAGTCATCTTCATGACGGATCGGTCATTTTGAGCCTTTGGCTCTCTTGTTGCGCGCCGGTTCTCCTTTGCTTTCCACATCCGCAGCATGAGGGTTTCTGGCGCGACTGCGGGTGGGTGGAGGAGAATGGTCCTTCTTTCTACTGAGCCGAATGAAGATGGAGCTGGGATGAAACAGCTGGCAAGGATTGTTTTTCTAATCGGGTGCGGACTGGCCGCGGCGGCATTTGTGTTTGCCGAGGCATGGCCGGCGACGCATGTGGATGACTTGGCCGGCAAGCCGCGGGTCGTAATCCTCAGCGATATTGGGAACGAACCAGACGACCAGATGTCGTTTGTGCGGCTGCTGCTTTATTCGAACGAACTTGACCTGGAAGCCATGATTGCGACGACGTCGACGTGGCAGAAGAAGGCGACGCACCCGGAGACGATGCGGCAGCTGATCGATGCCTACGGGCAGGTGAGGTCGAATCTTCTGCAGAACGCGCAGGGATGGCCGGAAGCGGGCGATCTGGCGGCTCGGGTCTTTGTCGGCCAAACAGCCTATGGGCTTGCCGCAACCGGACCCGGAAAGACTTCGCCTGGTTCGGAAGGGATAGTGCGCGCTGCAGACAGAGACGATGCGCGACCGCTTTGGATTTGCATCTGGGGTGGCGCGAGCACGCTGGCGCAGGCACTGATGGACGCGCGGGCGAGTCGAACGCAGGAGCAAATGGCCCGACTTATCGCCAAAGTGCGCGTGTATTCGATTGGCGACCAGGACGATGCGGGACCGTGGATTCGCCGTGAATTTCCGGATCTTTTTTACGTCGTGTCACCCTCGACACCGACCAGCGGCGAGTCCTACTTTGCGACGTGGACGGGGATCAGTGGAGACCGCTACTACCGCAACGGCGGAGGCGCTGATTTTACGACGGTGACTAACGAGTGGCTCGATGTGAACATTCGCAGCAAGGGTCCGCTGGGGAAGGTCTATCCGAAGTTCATGTTCATCATGGAGGGCGACACGCCGTCGTTTCTGGGGCTGATCGACAACGGGCTTAATGCGTGGCGCAGGCCCGACTGGGGCGGATGGGGCGGGCGCTACGTCTATCGACAGCCTTATGGAGAGACGCATCCCATCTGGACGCAGGGCGGGGATGAGTTCGCGCGCGTGACGTCGCAGGATGCGGTGGTGGGCGTGGACGGCGCGGAACATGTATCAGACCAGGCGACGATCTGGCGGTGGCGCGAGGCTTTCCAGAATGACTTTGCCGCGCGGATGACATGGACGGTCGCCGATTTCGCGCACGCCAATCACAACCCGATGGCGGTGGTGGATGGGAAAGCGGGGAAGGACACGATCGAAATGGATGTGAACGCCGGCCAGTCGGTGACGCTGGATGCGGAGGGAAGTTCCGACCCAGATGCGGGGCAGAGTCTGCAGTTTCGCTGGTTTCACTACGCCGAGGCGGGCAGTGCGGACGGGAATCTTGCGGCGCTGACGTTGACGGGGGCGGACTCGCCGCGGGTGACGGTGCATGCGGACGCGCCTTGCCGGCCGCTTTGGCTGCCGCTGATTCCATGCCGGGGCAGCGGGACGGCGCACATCGTTCTGGCGGTGACGGACGACGGCTCGCCGCGCCTCACATCGTATCGGCGGATCATTTTGCATGTGCATCCGGCAGATGCGCCGAAGTAGAGATCTGGTTCTATTCAAGCGAGGCGAGAAGCGCCTACAATGCAAGAGTCATGGCGAAGACGAAAGAATCGACGTTTGAAGTGGCGTGTCCCGATTGCGGGGCGATGTTGAAGATCGATGCCGCGACGGGAATCCTGGTGAGCCATACTTCCGCACCGCGGAAGCGCATGTTTGAGGATCTGGAAACGGCGGCGAAGGCCATGCGCGAACAGGATGAGCGGAAGGAATCGATCTTCCGGCAGTCGGTGGATGCAGAGAAGAACAAAGCCGAACTGCTCGAAAAGAAATTTGCCGAGGCGCTGCGCAAAGCCAAGGATGCGCCGGAAGGCAAGCCGCTGCGCGATTTCGATCTGGATTGAAGTGCATGCGGGGGCGGCGCGCACCTGGCGCTCGAGTTTCGCCCGGTTTTTCCTCAGCTAAGGGTTGTGCACTTTGTGCGCATGTTGCAGATCGTGTCCCATAATAGACAGGACATTTCCGGAGCGAAGGAGCAAAGCATGGGCATCGTGTCTATCCCGAAGCGCAAGACGATGGAAACGGAAGAAGCAGGCGCAACCGAGTCTCGCGACTGGGTGAACATTGCTGCAGGCGGATCGCTGATGGCCGGTGGCATTCTGCTGCTCACGGGGCAGCGCCGTGCGGGGCTGGTGGCCTCGATGGCCGGCGCGGCGCTGACGCTGCTGGGGCAGCAGGACATGGTGCGGGAGTGGTGGCAGGAGTTTCCCGGCTACGTGGACCAGGTGCAGAAGCTGGTGGGACGCGTGCAGAGTTCGATGGAAGACCTGGCGGCCACGCGCGACAACCTGCACCAGGCGCTGACGGGCACGGGCAAGTAGCCCGCTCGCGCGGATGATTAGATTCCCAACTGGCGACGCCCCGCTTCGCTGATGCGGTGGGGTGTCCACTTCGGTTCCCAGACTAAATCGACTTCCACTTTGCTGATGTCCTGGACGCCGGCGAGGCGGTTGTGTACCTGCTCGAAGATGAGGCCGCTGGCGGGGCATTGGGGCGTGGTGAGGGTCATTGTTACCTTGACCCATTGGCGCGGCCATGCCGGTGTGGAGTTGGGATCGGGGCCGGTTTCGACGTTGTAGATGAGGCCGAGGTCGACGAGGTTCAGCTTGACTTCGGGGTCATAGCAGTCGCGGAGCGCGGCGAGGATGTCGGATTCGGAAAGAATGAGGGGCAGCCTCCAGCTACTAGCCGCTAGCTTCTAGCTTTTCTTGGCGCGGCGCAACAGGGCAGAGCGGTGGTGCACTTCCGTATGAAGCGATAGGCGCCGATGCACGAAACTCGCTAGAAGCTAGAAGCTAGAAGCTAGAAGCTGGGAGCTAGAGGCTCGGCTCAGTTCTTGCGCTCTACGAGGTAGCGGGCGACGGAGGTGAGGCCGTCGGCGCGGCTGCCGTAGGGGTCGAGCGCGGCGAGGGCTTCGTGCATGAGGGCGAGGGCATCGCGGCGGCTTTGCTCGATTCCGTAGACGGCGGGCCAAGTCGCTTTTTCGGTGGCCAAATCTTTGCCTGCAGTCTTGCCCAGGTGCGCTGAATCCTCGGTCATGTCGAGCACGTCGTCCACGATTTGGAACGCGAGCCCTGCCTTGCGGCCAAACAGATCGAGGCGCGCGACATCGTCGTGCGTGGCTCCGGCAAAGACGCCGCCTGCGACCACGCTGACGCGAATGAGCGCGCCTGTCTTGGCGCGGTGAATGGCCTCGACCAGTTCGGGTGTGGGCTTAAGGTGTTCGCTTTCGAGGTCGAGGACCTGGCCGCCGATCATGCCATCGACGGTGCCGATGGCGTTGGCGATCAATCCGATGATCTGGACGACGGCGGCGGGCGGCGCGTCGAGCGCGGCGAGAACTTCGAAGGCGCGTGTCTGCAGGGCGTCTCCGGCGAGGATGGCAATCGCTTCGCCGTAGGCCTTGTGGCAGGTGGGTTTGCCGCGGCGCAGGTCGTCGTTGTCGAGGGCAGGCAGGTCGTCGTGGATGAGCGAGTAGGTGTGAAGCATTTCCAGCGCTGCGCCCAGCTTCTCGATACCTTTTGGCATGTCACCGGCAATGGTGGCCGCGGCTTGCATGGCCAGCACGGGCCGCAGGCGCTTGCCGCCCGCGAAGGTGGAATGACGCATGGCGCCGTGAATCGACGCGGGAACGATCTCGGTGCCGGGAATGAGCGCTTCGAGAGCCTTGTCGGTCAGCTCGGCGCCTTCCTGAATCAGAGATTTCACATCGCTCGGCATTGCTTTCATGATAAACGAGGCGCGGTCGGCTTTCGTTCGGCGATCAAGAGCACTGTGACGAGGAGAAGGGCGAGGGCGGTCAGTGCGCGGCTGATTTGCACGTCGCGTGTGGTTGTCCAGTCGGCCGTAATGGTGGTTGGTCCGGCAGCGACGGGAAGGGCGATGAGGCCGTCGGGGCGTTGGGGAAGATCTTGCGCAAGTTGACCGTTGATGCGTACCTGCCAGGCGGGATAACTGCGCAGATGGAGAATCAGGAAGCCGTCATGGCTGGGGTTGGCGACGACGCGCAGATCTTCGGCGGCTGATTTGTCTGGATAGGGGGCGGCGGGAAATGTGCTGTCGCAACTGTGCTGATCGGGGCTCCATGCCAGGGGGGAATCGGCTGCGCCCTGGCCGAGCGCGGCGGACGGCGATGGGGTCAGGCAGGCTTCGGGCAGTCCGATGGGCAAAAGGGAATTGTCGGCGCCGGGAGGGGCATACTCATCGGTTCCCTCGAAGCCGGTGCCGGCGTGATAGACGCTGAGCATCCCTGCCACGGCGTCGTCTTCATCGCAGACCTGGAAGAAACTGAACCCGGCGAAGAGAGTGGCCGTCGTGAACGCGGCAATGCTGACGAATAGCACCAACATCCGCCAGCGTCGGTGCGCGATCCAGATGGCGGAGGCGAAGAAGATGCCCATGGGTGCCTCAAGGACCACGAGCCAACGCCACGGGAATTGCAGGAAGCGCAGTTTGGGAAGGAGGTTCCACAGCGGATCGGACAGGGGGAATTGCAAGAACAGAATGCCTGCCGGAATGAGGGCGAGGGGAATCCACCAGCGCGCGTTGCCACGAAAACGATGACGGCCCCAGCACACCAGAGCGCCGGAGAAGGCCACGGCGAGCATGGTGGTGGCGATGGCGGAAGCTTTGAGCAATTCGAGGTCGTGGAGTTCGAGGGCAGGATTAGCGTGACGCGCGAAGAGCCAGTTGTTCTCGACCTGATAGCCGGGATCGTCGGTGGCCTGGCGAATGTCGACCCAGCGCTGTTCGACGGCGGCGGGGACGATGTAAAACGACGCGAGGCCCAGGCCGAGGGCGACGGCGACGCCGGCGCGCAGCAACGGAGCCCCGGTGCGCCGGAGCACGGCAAGGAGCAGCGCGACTGCGGCGAGCAAATAACTAGCCATCACGCCCAGGGGCGGGTTGGAAAGCCAGGCGCCGGCGAGGACGATGGCAAGAGGCGCCGCAGAACCGTCGAGGGCACGACGCAGCGCAGGCGCGTGGGGGCTGCGATCGCGGAGGATGAGCAACAGCAGAAGGGGAATCCAGAATCCGCCCATCAACTCGCCGAAGTCGGAGCGTTCGTACGCGGTGAAGAGAGCGTAGCCGGAAAACAATGCGGCACAACCGGCGAGGGTTGCGGGGCCTTCGCTCATACCTTGCCGGGCGAGAGCGCGGGTTGCGAGGCCGGTGCCGGCGAGACACAGGTAGGTGATGGCGATTGGCACGGCCTTCCAACTCATCACGAAGCCCAGCGCGGCGCCCAGCATCCACGAGAGCGGGGGATAGAAGATGAAGCGGGGTTCGCCGGCACCGAAGTTGGCGCTGGGCGACCAGTGCGGATAGAGGATTCCCTGGCGCCAGCTTTGCTGCGCATCGAGCCAGGAGACGAGGTGGAAGTCGAAATCGTGGCCGCAGGAGTTGCCCTGGAGGATTTGTGGGAGGATGGCGACGAACGCGGCGAAGAGGAGGATGGCCGGGCCGATGAAGCGAGTCCATGCTCTGTCGTCGTGTTCACCGGTGGGCAGAACTTTCACAACGCTCCTCTTGAATGCGACTCGTTTTTGTTTCGAGGCGAGGGACAAGATCGACAGAGGCTGAACAGGTTGCGAAAAAACTCTAGACTTTGGGTGAAGGCGGTGGGAACCGGTCCTCCGGGACTAAAGCCCGCGCTAGTTTTGTTGGCTTTATGCGGGGGTTGAAACCCCCGCCTCCCTCCGGATCGAGTTTTTCTGCAGCCTGTGAAGCCCATCGTTTATTGTGCACTGATTGCGGCGCGACTGAAGTCGTGCCCTGTTACAAGACGAGGTTCTTCCGCAGGCTGAGAAGTCGTGCCAGTTCCCTGGGGGTCAGGGGTCAGGAAAGGCAGATCCTTTGCTCCGCTTACCCCATGAACTGTGTTCATGGGGCCCCTTGCTTCTCCGCTCAAGGATGACAAGAGCGGGGGGGGGCGTGGACGAGGGACTTTGGAAGTAGGGACGACCCGCAAATCCGAGCCGCGTGGCCGCGTTTCATGGCAAAAGGCGGAGAGTGTGGCGGATTTGGGCGGAGACGGCGGTGTCGCTGAACGGCATGGCGAACGTTGTGCCGTTGGCATAGTCACTCCACTGGTCGCGGAAGTAGGGACTGAGCGGGTTGCCACTTTCGCCGAGGACGATGTTTTCGGTCGATCCATCCACGTTGCTCCAATCCATGGTGAATCGCTGCGACGGCCCGAAGGTGCGGCCGGCCTGTTTGACGGTGACGGTGTCGCCGGCGAGGGGCTGCGGACCTGAGCCCGCGACGCGACTGAGGATGGGCAGGAATGGCGACAGGGGATGTTCGAGATCGATGACGTGCCAGCTTCCGTAGTTCCATCGGCTCACGTCGGCAGGGGCTTTGCCGGTCTCCATGCCGCGACGGACGGCCTCGGTGAGGAAGGCGTCCCAATCCTTGTAGCCGGGCGGAAGCCAGTCGGGGTTGGCGTGCATCACGATTTCTTCTTCGGCGAAGTTGGACTCGGACCACAGGTAGTCTTTCCAGAGATCGCCCAGCTTGGACTGAAGCAGCATGAGGCCGAGAGCGCCGTGGGCGCGCGTCACGACAGAGGCCGCGGCGGAGTCGGTGCTGAGCCGGCCGTCCCAGCTGCGCATGAGGTCGGCGGCTTTGCGCAGACGCTCGTCGGTACCCGCGGCGTGATCGATGGCGTAGGCAAAGCGATGCGCGAGTTCCTGATCGACTTCGCTATAGACGTCGGTCTCGAGGGCCAGCATGTCTTTGGGCGTGAGACCGTCGCGGCCTTGCAGCACTTTGTAAATGCGCTCGGTGCGATAGGGGTCCGCCCATTCGAGGGTGAGCGGGTAGGGAGATTTGTCGGTGGTGACGCGCGAGTTGGCGGTGGCGAGAAAACCGGACGGCGGATCGAATGCGCTGGGGAGGCTGTCAAAGGGAATATAGCCCTGCCATTCATGCGCGTTGTCCTGGATCGGCACGCCTACGAGGCCGGCGGGGCGCAGCGGAACGCGGCCCACGGCGTGATAGGCGATGTGTCCCTGATCGTCGGAGTAGACGACGTTGAGCGTGGGCGAACTCCAGTTGCTGAGAGCTGTGGTGGCTTCCGCGCAACTGGCCGCAGTATCGAGCTGATAGATGGGGAGCGCGTTGAGGGTGGCGTCGTAGATCATCCACTTGAGGGCGATCGGCCTTTTTTCTTTGCTGAAGATGGGATTGAGCAGAGGGCCGTGTGCGGTCAACTGCAAATCAAGAACGTCGTCGGGCTGACCGCGCACGTGAATGGTTTCGTGATCGAGGATGAGCGGCTTCCAGGAGCCATCGGGAGCCTGGAAGTTCCCTTTGCCATCGAGTTTCTCCACGTACAAGTCCTGCACGTCGGCGTAGAGAGCGGTGAAGCCCCAGGCAACGTGGTCGTTGTGGCCGGCGACGACGAAAGGAACGCCGACGAGGGCCACGCCGGTTGCGTGAAAGCCGGGAGCTTGAAGATCGGCCATGTACCAGATGTTGGGCACCGTCAGCTCAAGGTGCATGTCGTTCGAGAGCAGAGGCTTTCCACTGGCGGTGTGTTTGCCTGCAATGACCCACTCATTCGATCCCGGGGTGCAGTCTGCGCAGGGGTCTTTGCCGAGCAAGGCGCGGAGAGCCTGGATGTCTTCGCCGGGAGCGAGCCGGGTTTGGGTGCGGTCATCGTCGTCCTCATCGTCGTGGGTTGGCGGCAGCGGAGGGCGCGGCTGGGTCAAGTCCACGACTTCGCCTGTGGGTGCGTGATCGCGCCAGGAACCGACGGGATACAAGTCGGCCTCGAGCTTGGCATTGTGCAGCTTGGCCGCGATCTGCTCACGGGCCAGTTTTGAATCCCAATGGCTGTCGAGGGTTTCGGCCATCATGCTGACGCCGATGCTGAGGGAGTCTGCGCCGCTCCACGGCTGCGGTTTGTAGCGCAGCAGGGCGAACTCCGGCGGAAGCGCATCGGAATGTTGAGCGATGAAAAGATTCACGCCGCGGGCATAGGCATCGAGGCGCGCGCGGTCGGCGGGGAGGAGGTTGGCATAGATGCGGCGCGCGGTGTTGCGATATTGAAAGACGCGCTGCGTTCGGTCATGGCGGAGCAGGGAATGGCCCAGCACTGCAGCCAACTCGCCATTGGCGCTGCGCCGGAGAACGTCCATTTGCCACAAACGATCCTGCGCGGTGACGTAGCCCTGGGCAGCAAAGAGATCATCCTGGGTGGCGGCGTTGATGTGGGGCACGCCGTGTTGGTCGCGACGCACGGTGACGGGAGCGGACAACCCCGCGAGGTGCAGGTCGCCGTCGAGTTGAGGAAGCGCGGCTTTGGCGACCGAATGCAGCCAAAAGATTCCGGCGAATATCGCAAGCAAGGACAGCACGAGAAGGGCGGCAACGGAGGCGAGGAAAATGCGCGGCCAGCGTCGTTGGAGAGGGCGCGCGGCGGTGGGAGCAGCCTGCATGTCAGCGGATTCTTCGTCTTCGAGGTCGGGCATCGCTTGGAGCGGTTCTCCGATGTGTGGAGCTTTCTGGTCAATGCAAGGTGGATTTTTCTGCGTCGAAAAATCGCGGAACGAATGCGGCTTTGCCTGATCGCAACGGACGAACGGCAACAGGTACAGGATACCGCTGCACTGCGGCGCAGGGATGCACGTGCGGTGATGGAAGCAGGAGGAGCAACGGCTGCTGCACGTTCAGGCCAGGGCAGGGGCCGGCTTTCGGCGGCGTCCGTAGAGGAGGATCAGGAGCGCGAGAAGGAGAAGAATGATGGGCACCACGAGCGGGCTGCCTTCAGGGCCGTCGGCGCCGCCGCTCCACAGCAGGTTGCCCGAAGCGATGGATGTGAACAGGTGGCGGCGCGCGGGAAAGCCGCTGTCGGCGGTGCCGTAGAAAAAGGTTTCTGCCCAGTCCCAAGCGGAGTGGCAGCCGATGGCCCACCATGCGGAGCCGGTGACGCGCACGCTGACGCAGAAGACGAAACCGATGAGCGCTGCGGCGAAGATGCCGATCCAGGTTTCCCCACTGTTGTTGGTGTGGTAGTAGCCGAAGGCGGTCGAGGTGGTCCAGGCCGCCTGCCAGAAGCTCGAACTGGCGCTTCGCGCGCGATGCAGAAGTCCGCAGGGAACCAGGCCGAGAAGGGCAACCATGTAGACGCCTTCGCCGCCCTTGGGATCGCTGCTGAACTGGACGAGCAGGCAGAGGCCGGACACGGCAGCAAGGGCCCACCAGAAGTTGATGCCGCGCGCCAATGTGAATTGCAGGTAGCAGCGGAAGGTGCCTTCTTCAAACAAGCCGACGAGGAGAAAAGCGCCCGCCCAGACACTGCCAAATTTGAAAGCCTGCGCGCCGGTCAGCGAGGCCGGGCCGAAGTGGATCCAGCCGCCCAGCACCAGTGCGGCGACAAGGGTGGAAAGGGCGGCAAAGCCGGAGGCGAGTCCGACGATGAAATGCTGCAGGGGTTGCGTATCGGCGAGGTTGTAGTCCACGAGGCGCCGGTGTTCAATCCGGACCATGAAAAGGCTGAGGAGGACGAGGGTGAGGAAGGGGATGAATTCCGTGATCAATACGCGGAAGGGAGAAAAGACCGGATCTTCGAGGGCGGGATCGATAGTAACGGCGATGGTGTCGAGGACGGGCGTGAGCAGGTAGTAGAGGGAGACGAAGAGAACAGCCGACCAGCCGGCGCGGAGGCCGTGCGGACCGAGCAATGCCCAGTGGACGTCGTGCTCGACGGGGAGAGGAGACTCGGGGGATGGCTGGTCTTCACGACCTGGCGCACGGCTTTGGGACTGCGGCGTCCGGATTTCAGTCTCCGGCTTCAGGGGCCGGCGTGAATGTAGGGTTGGGTCCATTCGTGCTTTGGGGTGTGCTCTCCGTGAGGACTCATGGAGCTCAGGTCCTGTAGATTTTCCTATACTTAGATTTTACTGAAGGCAAACGTGGGCGACGGGGTGCTGGTTCTGCCTAATCCTGAATCCTTTGGATGCAGGTTCCCTTTCTGGGACCGGGAGGGCACTTGTGCAATCCCGATGCCTTGACACAATGACCCGAGCCCTTGATGCTTAACTTTCCGGTTGTCCGGATTTCGCTGCACGGAGCGGTGTGTCTTGCAAGTTCGCGTGTTTTACCACGATAAGTGTTTTGATGGAGCTTGCTCGGCTTCGCTATTCACTCGTTTTCATCGCGAATGCATCGCGAAGGGCGCCGGGTACTCCTACCACGGGCTGGTTCATCGCGCGGGCGCGCTTTTTGACGAGAGCGAGTTTACGGGGGATGAGAACGCGATTGTTGACTTCAAATATTCGGCGTCGCCGAAGATCACGTGGTGGTTCGATCATCATCTTTCGGCGTTTCTGACTCCCCAGGATCATGAGCATTTCGTTGCATGCCAGCGCGATGCGGTGTGCGCGGCGCACAAGTTTTTCGATCCCACTTATACGTCGTGCACGAAGTTTCTCGCGGATATCGGGTCGAGCAAGTTTGGCTTCAACACCGAGCCGATGGCGGACATGATTCACTGGGCGAACATTGTGGATGGCGCTCAATACGAAAGCCCCGAAGCGGCGGTGGAGATGGCGGCGCCGGCGATGAAGCTGACGCTGATCATCGAGTCGACGCAGGACCCGCACTTCATTCCGCGGCTGATTCCTTTGCTGACGGAGATGCCGCTGGCCGAGGTGCTGGCGCAGCCCTTCGTGGCCAGCCTGCTGGGTCCGTTGCTGGAGCGGCACCAGGAGGCGATTGCGTTGATTCGGTCGCGCAGCGAAGAGCGGGACGGCACGATTTTCTTTGATATCACGGACCGTCTGCTCGAAGGGTTCAACAAGTTCATCCCGTACTATCTGCATCCCGAGGCGACCTATTCGATTGGCTTGTCGAAGTCGAGTTTTCGGACCAAGGTGGCGGTGGGATCGAATCCGTGGACCAAGGCCGATCCCGCGAAGATGGTGAACCTCGCGGCCGTTTGTGAACGCTACGGCGGCGGGGGGCATGCGCGGGTGGGAGCGATCAGTTTTCCGCCCGATCAGGCAGACAAGGCGCGGCAGGCAGCCGCGGAGATTGTGGCGGAGCTGCGGGCGAAAAAACCGGTTTAGTGGGTTGGCTGCGTCGGATGGGTCTAAAAGCAGGTCCTTCGCTTCGCTTTCCCCGCGCACTTCGTGCGCGGGGCCCCAAGCTGCTCCGCTCAGGATGACAGGTTTTTCATGGAACGAAATTCAGAGACGCGCCATGGTCCTGAAAGCAGATCCTTCGCTTCGCTTACCCCGGGCACTTCGTGCGCGGGGCCCCAGGCTGCTGAACTCAGCATGACAAATCTGTGGGTTTGGGTTCGTTTGCTTTGCGATGTTTCAAAAGCGAGACTGTGAATCCCAGAAGCTGGGGAGACCCGGTGTTGATCCGTGGTCGCTTGCCATGAGCCGCATTTGAGTCCGATGAGTGTGTATCTGTTTGCATATGGAACTCTGCGACCGGGGCTCGCGCCGGAAGAGATTGCGCCGGTGGTGGAGAGGTTGCGGCCTCTGGGCGAAGGATTTGCGTTTGGGAAGCTCTATGATCTTGGCAAGTATCCGGCCGCGGTTTTCGATCCTGGATCGGCATGGATCATCTATGGGGCCGTCTTCGAACTGCCGGAGGATGCGGAGGTTTTGCGGCAACTGGACGCCTACGAGGGGCCGGAGTATACGCGGATCGAGCAGTTGGTGACGCTGGTCGCGGGCGGAGTGTTTTCCTGCTGGGTCTATGACTACAAAGGCAGGCCGGGCGCGGAGTGCCTTGTGGAAGGCGGGCGCTGGACGAATCCGCACGCGTCCTAAACCGCGTGGCTAGACTTTTTCTTTCAGGCTGGGCCAGTCGGCGCGGCGGCGATTGAGAAACGCCTGCACGCCTTCTTTGAAGTCTTCGGTGGAGCGCTGGAGGGCATTGGCATCGATGGCGTCGGCGAGTTCGTCGTCGAGACGACGTTTGGCATGTTTGGCCAGGAGCTTTTTGACGCACTGCATGGCCTGGGGACTGTTCTGCAAGAGCGACTGGGCCAGGGCGCGCGCGGTGCAGAGGAGCTGGTCGGCAGTGACAATCTGGGTCACGAGCCCCAGCTGCAGTGCCTCCTGCGCCTTGATCAGGCGTCCGGTGAGGAGCAGGTCGCGGGTATGCTTTTCGCCCACTTGCCGGAGCAGAAACGACGCCACAATTGCGGGCACAAAGCCGATGCGGACTTCGGTGTAGCCGAACTTTGCTTCGGGCACGGCCAGGGTGAAATCGGGAATGGTGGCGAGGCCCATGCCGCCGGCAATGGCGGGCCCATTGACCGCGGCGATGACCGGCTTGGGAAAGTCGTAGAGGGCGCGCAAGACGCGAGCCACGTTTTCGGAGTCGCGGCGATTTTCTTCGGGGGTGCGCGCGGAGATGGTGGCGAGATGGTCGAGATCGAGCCCGGAGCAGAAGGCAGAGCCGGCCCCGGTGAGGATGACGACCCCGCAACTGCATTCGGCCGCCTCTTCGAGCGCCAGCGTCAGTTCTTCGATCACCTCGGGGCTCAGGGCATTGCGCTTTTCAGGCCGATTCAGCGTCAGGGTTCGTACGCCATTGGAAGTCTCAGCAAGAATGGTTTTAAAGCGCGTCATGGTGGCCCTCTTTCTGGCAGATGCCGGTTCCTGCTCCGGCGGCGAAGCCTATGGTAGCGCAAAACGAGGATTCCAGGCAGGTGATGGAGGGCACGTCGGGGCCTGAAGGCCCTTCCTGGTTGCGTCTTTTTCGTGGGGCTGAAAGCCCCACGCTCGCTCCCACGCTGGCTGAAGCCGCACGCTCCCTCCGATCACAGGCCGATTTCGCTGGAGCGCTTTTTCATCGCTTCTAAGCAAAAGCCGATGTGGGCGTCTAGGTCGACACCGAGTTCGGCTGCGCCCTGGATCACGTCTTCGCGATTGACGCCGCGGGCGAAAGCCTTGTCCTTCATCTTCTTGCGCACGCTCGAGACCTCGACATCGGCGACGGCCCTGGTGGGCTTGACCAGGGCGCAGGCGGTCAGAAATCCGGCCAGCTCATCGCAGGCGAAGAGGGTTTTGTCGAGATGGGTGACGCGCGGGACCCCGGAGTATTGCGCATGACCGAGAATCGCGGTGCGCAACGCCTGCGGCCAGCCGAGCCGCTCCAATTCGCGGACACCGACGAAGGGATGCTCTTGGGGAGTGGGATGGCGCTCGTAGTCAAAGTCGTGGAGGAGGGCGGTTGTGGCGTAGAGCTCGAGGAAGGCTGAGCGGGCGTCGCCGGTGAGTCCAAGCCGGTCGGCCTCGGCGGCGCCGCAGGCTGAGACGCAAATTTCCACCGCGAGGGCATGTTTGCGCAGGCTCTCACTCTGGGTCCACTGAGTGAGCAGCTCCCAGGCCTGTTGGCGGCTGAAGGGCGCGGAAGTTTCCATAAAAAATAGCCTCCTGTTGCTGCATTTGGTTCGTGTATCTTCGGGGTTTTCAGGATATGATGGGGAAATCTTAGGGTTGACCCTAAGTTTCTACTTGACAATTATGGTTCATTCCCCCCAAAGTAGCACGTATCACGGTGCAACCGAGCACCGCGGAGACCAAGCTCTGGCACTCCGCAACCAAACGATGGCCACCACCCTTGTGAGTGTGGAAACGAGAGAAGTTCTGCGCTGCGACTTCTGCAGCCTGGTGCAGTACAGGACTAGCAACTCTCTCTGCAGGAAGTGCCGACGGCCCCTTGACATCGAGGAGCCAGCTCCCCTGACCCCCCAACTTGTGATGACGCCGCCGGTCGCATCGACGGCGGAGGCAGGTCTACAGGTAGCCGGACAGGTGCGCGAGATTCGTCGTGCGCGTCACCTGAGCCAGCGCCAGCTTGCCGGCCGGATGCAGGTGCCCCGCACCTACATCTCGAAGATCGAGAACGGCAAGGCAATCCCGACCCTTGGTTCGCTGGAACGTTTGGCGAACGCGCTGGAGGTTGAAGTGAGCGCGCTGGTGCGCGACTCCCGCAGCCGCCGCGAAGAAGAGGTGGCGGCGATCTTTGCCGATCCGTTCCTGGCGGAGATTGCGTCGATGCTGCCGCACCTGGATTCGCTGCATCGCACGCTGGTTTACGGCTCGCTCCGCGACATGGCCACGGGCCGGCGCCGCACCGCCTAGCAGAGCACGCAGCGCGGGTGCGGTTGCGATGGGCAGCCGCAGTGCCTTTGTCTTCACACTTCCGTTTCATGGCGCGATGCGCGGCGTTTGCGGCAGGTGTTTGCATGTGCTAGGTTCGATGGTGCCGCCCTTGTTTTTTGGGCGGCCGGAATGTTGATTTTCCGCGGCATTCAAGCGGTGCTCTTGGCTTGAAGGCGAAAGACGCGCTGCCTGCGGCGTTTGTGACAGAAACGTCATGTTGGCGCGGACCGGAGCCTTAGTAGATTCAAGAGAGCCGCCGTAAAAAAAGACGGCCTTCTCTCCGGATTGGCGCAGCAAGCGCCGCTCTCATTCGTCGATGCTCTTGAGCGCTGCCCCGGAAGCCGCAAGAGTATTCAAGAGGCGATCCCGTTGCAATTGTCTGGCACGCTGCGTATCGACGAGCTCACGGCGGATGAGCGCGCGATTTATGCCGCGCTCAAGCCCGAGCGACTTCCCGACCACATCGCGATCATTATGGACGGCAATGGCCGCTGGGCGGGCCGCCGCTCGTTGAAGCGTTTTCTGGGCCACCAGCAAGGCGCCAAGAGCGTGCAGCTGGTGACGGAGACCGCGTCGCGGATCGGCTTGCCGTGGCTGACGCTTTACGCTTTTTCGCTGGAGAACAACCTGCGGCGGCCCAAGGCGGAAGTCAATTTCCTGATGCGGCTGCTGAAGAGCTACCTGGAATCGAACGTGCAGCGGATGATGGACAACAACGTACGCATCCGTTCCATCGGGCGCACCCACGAGCTGCCCAGCGAAGTGCAGGACAAGATGCGCTGGGCCGAAGAGGCAACGGCCCGCAACACCGGTACCACTCTCACCCTGGCGCTGAACTATGGCGCGCGCTCGGAGATGGTGGATGCTTTCCGCGCCCTGGCGGCGGAGATGCGGCTGAAACACATCTCGCCAGACCGGGTGACGGAAGAAGATATTCATCGGCATCTCTACACGGCGCACATGCCGGACCCGGACCTGCTGATTCGCACCTCGGGCGAAATGCGGGTTTCGAATTATCTGTTGTGGCAGATTGCCTATGCGGAGATTTTTGTGACCGACCGGCTGTGGCCCGATTTCCGCGGCATTCATCTGCTCGAGGCCATCGCGGCGTTCCAGCAACGCGAACGGCGCTTCGGCGGCATTGGCGAAAGCTGCGGCGAGGTCGAAGAAAACCCCGAACGCATGAAGATCGCCGCCGTCTAAACGGCAAGCTGCGATTTCCGTGCAGAATCCTTCCATGCAGAATCCGGGGCGTTATTCTGCGATTGCATGATCGCAACGCTGGCCATCTCGGGGTATCGATCCATTCGAAATCTTGTGCTCCCCATGGGGCGCCTGAACCTGGTGACGGGCGCGAACGGAACGGGGAAGTCGAGTCTCTACCGGGCGCTGCGACTGCTGGCGGATGCCGCGCTCAACACCGTGGTTGCGTCGCTGGCGCGCGAAGGGGGCTTGCCCTCGACACTCTGGGCTGGTCCGGAGACGATTGCGCGCAGTGTGCGGCTGGGGGAACATCCTGTGGAGGGAACGCCGCGGCAGAAGGCGGTGAGCCTGAAGCTGGGATTTGCGGGCGAGCCCTTCAGCTATTGCATCGACCTGGGCTATCCGCCGCCGGCACAGCTGGCGTTCCCGCTCGATCCGGCGATCAAGCGCGAATGCATCTGGCACGGCGCTCTCTATCGCCGTAGTGCCGTGCTGGTGGATCGGTCGAACCGCCTGGTGCAGCTTGCGCCGGGCAAGACGGCCAAGCAGGAGGAGCCGGCAATTCTGACCAAGGAACTGAGCTCGACGGACAGCATGCTGGCCAGCGTTGCCGATCCGCATCGTGCTCCGGAGATGCTGGCGGTGCGGGAATCGATCCGCGGATGGCGATTTTATGAAGGCTTCCGCACGGACCAGGACGCGCCGGTGCGGGTGCCGCAGGTGGGAACTTTCACGCCCGTGTTGAGCGATGCAGGCACGGACCTGGCGGCGGCGCTTGAGACGATCCACCTGTTTGGCGACCGGGAAGGGCTGAGGCGCACGATCGACGATGCGTTTCCGGGCAGCCGGATTGCGATTGAGGGAGTTGGTGCGCGCTTCGAGGTGCAACTGCGGCAACATGGATTGCTGCGGCCGCTCTCGGCGGCGGAGCTTTCCGACGGCACGCTTCGGTTTCTGCTGTGGACGGCAGCGCTGCTGACGCCGCGTCCGCCGGAACTGATGGTGCTGAACGAGCCGGAAACCAGCCTGCATCCCGACTTGCTGCCGGCGCTGGCGCGATTGATCGCCCTGGCAGCGACGCGCACGCAGATTGTGGTGGTATCGCATGCGCCGATCCTGATTGACGCGCTGGAAAAGATGGAGCAGTGCAGGCGGCTGCACCTGGAGAAGTCGTTTGGCGAGACGACGCTTGCGGGCGCGACGAAGTTTAATACGCCGAAGTGGGATTGGCCGGTGCGGTAGAGAGATGCGGAGTTGCTGGAGGTACTGTCCAGATCACCTTGGCGAGATGCATCGGTTCGGGAGAGGACTTTCGGCTTGGTGCGGCGGTGTATTCTCATCCCTGAATGAAACGCCTCATCACGGCTTTGATCCTGGCGCCCCTGGTGCTGGCCCTGGTCTTTCTCGGGCCAAAATGGCTCATTGCTGTTTCCGTTGCGATGGTTTCGGTGCTGGCGGGGTGGGAGTTTCTGGGACTGACCGAGAAATGCGGGGCCAAGCCCCCGCGCGTGGCGGTGGCGGCAGCGCTCGCGGTGCTGTTCGCGGTGAACTTCGAAGCGCCCGATCAAACGCTGGTCCTTTTTTCGGGATTGAGTCTGATTCTGCTGGTGTATTGCACGTTTCGTTCTCCCGTGGAACGGGTGCTGATGGATGCCACGGCGTCGATTTTCGCGCTGTGCTACACGGGGCTCACGCTGCTAGCGATTCCGACGCTGCGCGAGCAACCGAATGGACCCACGCTGGTGGTTTTCCTTCTGCTGGTGGTGTGGGCGGGCGACATTGTGGCGCTTTACGTGGGGCGCATGTGGGGGGAGCGGAAACTGGCGCCTTCGCTCAGTCCAAACAAGACGTGGGCGGGAGCGATCGGTTCGCTGGCGGGCAGCCTGCTGGTGGCGGGTGGGTTGTTCTGGCTTTCGCTCGAACTGGCGCAATGGAACTTTGTGAAGCTTTCGTTTGCCGATGAGGTGTGGTGGTACTGGCTGGTGATGGCGATTGTGGTGAACGTTGCGGCGCAGGTGGGCGACCTGGCGGAGTCGGCGCTGAAGCGCTCGGCGGGGGTGAAGGATTCGGGCAGCCTGTTGCCGGGCCATGGCGGGGTGCTGGACCGGATCGATGCGCTGCTGCTGGCCGCCCCGGTGCTGTGGTATGCGCAGGTGATGCGGTAGCCGGCTTCGCTTCGACGTGTCGGCGATAATAAGGGTTGAGGCAATTGAACGCGCTTTGAAGCGACTCGCCATTCTCGGTTGTACGGGCTCCATCGGGCAAAGCACCCTCTCGATCGTCGAGCAGTTTCCGGAGCGCTACAGCGTGGCGGCGCTGGCTGCGGGCCGCAATGTGGACGAAGCCTTTGCGCAAGCGGTGCGCTGGCGGCCAGAGATTGTTTCGATGGCCACGGAAGAAGCGGCCGGCGGGTTGGCGAAGCGACTGCGCGCGAGCGGAATCCCAGAAATTGAAGTGGTGCACGGAACCGAAGGCACGGTGGCGTGCGCCTCGCTGGGCGAAGTGGATTTTGTGGTGTCGGCGATTGTGGGCGTGGCGGGGCTTGAGGCGACGCATGCGGCCATTCTTGCGGGCAAGCCGGTGGGCCTGGCTAACAAAGAATGCATGGTAGCCGCGGGGGAGATTCTGACGGCGGCGGCGCGGGCGCGGAAGGTGCCGATTCTCCCCATTGATAGCGAACACAACGCGGTGCACCAGTGCCTGCGCGTGGGCGCACATGGGGAAGTGAAGACGATCTGGCTGACGGCTTCGGGCGGTCCATTCCGGCGGCTGCCGCTGGACCAGTTCGATTCGATCACGCCGGAGCAGGCGCTGAAGCATCCGACGTGGGTGATGGGGCGCCGCATCACGATCGATTCGGCCTCGATGCTGAACAAGGGCCTGGAAATCATTGAAGCGTGCCGGCTGTTCGATGTTCCGCCGAGCAAGGTGCGGGTGACGGTGCACCCGCAATCGACGGTGCACTCGCTGGTGGAGTATGTGGACGGATCGATCCTGGCGCAGATCTCGGTAACCGACATGCGGCTGCCGATTCTGTATGCCCTGGCGTATCCGGAGCGGCCGGCGTCGACCTTGACGTTTGACCTGGCGGCATTGAGCCACCTGGACTTTGAGCCGCCTGATTTTGAAAGGTTTCCATGCTTGAGGCTGGCGTATGAAGCGGCGGAAAAAGGCGGGGCCCATTGTATTGCCCTGAATGCAGCAGACGAGGTGGCGGTGGAGGCGTTCCTGCAGGGACGTATCCCGTTTACAGGCATTCCGCGTACAATTGAACGAGTGCTTGCATCCATCCCCGAAGCGCATCCAACAACCATTGCCGGGGTGCTCGCGGCTGACCGAGAGGCGCGTCAAATGGCTCGTGCCTTTGCTTCTTTACCGGAGCCGGAAACCGCGTCGCGAGCCGTGCGGGCCTGAGGAACAAACCGAAGATTTATGCATGATTTTTTAGTATCCGCCCTCGCCTTCATCGTCTTGATCGGGATCATGGTGGTGGTCCACGAGTTTGGTCATTTTGCGGTGGCCAAGCTTTGCGGCGTTCGCGTTGAGGCGTTTTCTGTCGGCTTCGGTCCGCGTCTGTTCGGGGTCAAGCGAGGCGACACCGATTACAAGGTGTGCCTGTTGCCGCTGGGCGGCTATGTGAAGATGACCGGCGAGAATCCGGGTGAAGAGTTGCCGGTCGACGATCCGGGCGCCTTCTCCACACATCCTCGCTGGCAGCGCATGCTGATTGGGGTGGCGGGTCCGGCGGCAAATTTCATTTTGGCGTTTGGGCTGATGATTCTGTATTTCGGGTGGATCAACGAAGTCCCCGACATCAAGAATGCGACGCTGGAGTGGGTGACACCGGGATCAGCCGCGGCCGACGCGGGATTGCAGCCCGGCGACGTGTTTCGGCAATTCGGGAATGTGACGCGTCCTGACTTTGACACGGTGCTCGATCTGACGCGCAAGAGTTCCGGACAGGCGATTCCGGTTACCGTCGAGCGCAACGGCCAGACCGTGCAGTCCACGCTGCATGTACCCGACAAGACTTCGAAGAACGGATTTGAGCTCGACTCGACGGGCATCTTTCTCGCCTACGTGCAGGGCCCGATCGGAGTGGACCAGACGGTTGGCGGTGCGCCGGCAGAACGCGCAGGGTTGAGGGCAGGCGACTCGATTGTGGCGGTCGATGGTCATGCGTTTCACACGGTTGATCCACTGCTCGATTATTTGCAGGAGGGGCAGGGAAAACCGGTGACTCTGACTGTGCAACGCGACGGGGCGGTGATTGCGCCGGTGGTGGTGCACCCTTCGCTGCAGGACGCGCAGTGGCGGCTTGGCTTTATGGCGGTGCCTCCCAACGACCCGCCGATGCATCAGCGGCCGATGGCGTTTACCGAAGCAGCGAGCGAGGCTCGCGATTTCTGCGCTGAGAACTCGCTGCTGATTGTGGATGTGCTGCGCAAGTTAATTACGCGGCAGGCCTCTGTGAAACAGCTCGCAGGTCCTGTGGGCATTGCGCATGCGGCTGGTCAGGCGGCAGAGACCAAATATTGGGCGCCGAAGTTTGGATTGGCGGCAGGCATCAGTCTCAATCTTGGCATTCTCAACCTACTGCCGTTTCCGATTCTCGATGGCGGATTGATTGCGTTGCTGCTGATCGAAAGCCTACTGCGTCACGACATCAGCATGGTGGTGAAGGAACGCATCTACCAGGCGGCATTTGTGGTGCTGGTGATGTTCTTTGTCTATGTCAGCTTTAACGACGTGGCCAAGCTGTCGGTGTTCAGCAAGCTGAAGCCCTGAAAGCAGGGATCAGAGAATTGGGATCAGGGGTCAGGGTTTTTCTGATGGGGCGCACCTTCTTTCGCTGACTGCAAACCAAAGAGAGTAGATAGAATGCCAGTTCTCACGCACCAGGTGCGCGTGCGCTATGCCGAAACCGACCAGATGGGCATCGTCTACTATGCCAACTACCTGGTGTGGTTTGAACTGGGCCGCGTGGAGTTGCTGCGCTCGCTCGGTCTCGCCTACAGCCAGCTTGAAAAAGAGCACGAATGTATTTTGCCGGTGGTGGAGGCGACGTGCCGCTACCGGTCTCCCGCGCGCTATGACGATGAAATTCTGATTGAGACGCGGCCGGCGTTGCTGCGCGGCTCGGTGCTGAAGTTTGTATACAGGATTTTGCGTAAGGGCGTTGACGGTGTTGAGCCGACCCTGCTGGCCGAAGGCGAGACGGTGCACGTGGTGTGCGATGACCGGCTGAACAAGAAGCCGTTGCCGGAGCACTATGCGGCGGCGCTGCGCGAACTGATGGCGCACGACTGAACCGGTTGCGGAAAAACTCCGGTGCTGCGTTTCAATGAAGAGACTGGGGCTAAGGCCTACTGCTTCTATGGTCGTTCTTCGTGGGGCTGAAGCCCCACGCTCCCTCCGGACCACAAAAAGCCGAGTTTTTCGGCAAGCTGTGGAGCCACGGTGGGAGCGATTCGAATCGCAGGCGGCGCGCGGATTTTGCAGAATTACTGATCGGCTTTATTGATCGGCGACCAGGGCTTCGGCGGCGTTGTCGTGCTTGCGCGCATTGCAATCGACGCAGGCGGTAATCATGTTGTCTTCGCTGTCGTCGCCGCCTTCGGACAAGGGTGTCCGGTAATCCAGAGTTGCAGTAAAGCGCGTGAGCTGTTTTTGACAGTGATGGCATTTGTATTCATCGCGCTCGAAAACGTGCAGGCGTGTGGTGCGCATCTTGTCGTCTTCCTCATCGGAATCCGGAAACATCAGGGTTGTTTCGGCTGCGGTGCGTTCGGCGCGGAATTTGCGGCAAGCCTCAATTTCATGAGGGATCAGGACGCGATACTGTGTGCCGTGCCGGTTGGCTTCGCCTTCCTTGCGAATGGCGCCTACGCTTTCTAGGGCGCGCAGCGTCTCCTGCACTTTACCGAGGGAGACGGAATTCTCGACGGCCTGGGAGTAAGACGAGCGCACGACGGCGCGGCGCAGGTAGCGGGTGCTGACGCGAATGTGCGGGCTGCCGTCTTTGGCGATGGAGTGGCGGAAAAGAAACCAGTAGAAGGCAGCGTCATAGGGCGTGAGCAGCGGCTGAAGGTCGTCGACGATCTCCTGGAGGATGACGGGCAGCTCAAGCGCAGAGAATCCGCGATCGCCCACAAGCTGGCCATCGGATTGGCTCTCGAGCTCGTTGAGAAGCTGGCGGATTTTTTCGATGCGCGGGTTCATTGCACAGAATTCTACGCCTCTGCTTGGGGCAAAGGCGGGGCCTATACTGTTGGTCGAACGCTGGGCGGCGGTCTTGTTGTGTCTTTGAAGTTCATTGCAGATATGGGAAGAGCTAAAGCAGATCCTTCGCTCCGCTTACCCCACGCGTTGCGCGGGGACCCAAACGCGCTCCGCTCTGGATGACAATTCTGATTGGAGCCAGGGATGAAAGCAGGGCTTCGCTTCCCCCACGCGCTGCAGTGGAGACCCAGATGCGCTCGGGTCAGTTTGACGCCTTTCATTTCGCGAACTCAAGAGGCACCACGCTATGAGGTTTTGGCGTATCAGCTTTCTGGGAACTTTCGGCATACTTGCGGGAGCGCTCTCGATCGCGGCGCAACTATCTCCACAGTCGGCTGGGGTGCCGAGCCGGTCTGCGCAACCAACAAATGTCCCTCAAATACCAACTCCTTCCGGACCTTTCGGCGTCGGCCGTGCGGCTTACGAATGGATCGATGCGGCGCGGCCGGATGGTCATTCGACCGACCCTCAGGCGCATCGCGACTTGATGGTGTATCTCTGGTATCCCGCGCTGAAGGGAAAGGCGGGGAAGGCAGGAGAGTATCTGCCCGGAGCGAAGCAGATGGATGCGAACCCAGCAGTACGCCCCATGTTGCAAGGAGAGTTTGAGAGCAACTGGCCATTGATTGTTTCGGGGGCGATCACATCTCACGCGATCGAGAATGCCCCGGCTGCCCGCTCTCCGCAGAGGTTTCCGGTGGTTGTCCTGGCTCACGGTCTGGGAGGAACATCCTTCGAATACACAGCGCTCCTCGAAGACCTCGCAAGCCATGGATATGTGGTTGCAGCCGTCGAGAACACTTACATTGCTGCGGCGGTTGTGTTTCCCGATGGGCGGATTATTCCGGCGTATCACGAACCGGAGCCGCAGGGCCTTTCGCAGGATCAGCGATTCCAGCGAATGATGAAGGGCGCGGGTGAGGCGATCAACACAGGCGCAGAAGATTTGATGTTTGTGTTGAATCGGCTGACCGAACTGAATCAGGGAAAGGACGGGCACTCTGTTCTCAAAGGGAGACTCGATCTGGATCGAGTGGCGGCGCTAGGGCATTCCGCGGGCGGTGCGAATGCGACTCTTGCCTGCCAGCTGGATCCGCGGTTCAAAGCTTGTATCAGCCTGGACGGAGCGATGCCGCCGGTTGGCGCATTTCCGGAGAATCCGGGGGGCAAATGGTTCGCGCAGCCAGTTCTTCTTCTGGAGGCGGATCACACCGGTCAGCGGAGAGGCTTCAATGACGCACAGAACGACCTGTACCTGAAGAAGAAGGAAGATCAACTCGGGCGGTGCCCTGCGGGCAGCTACGATGTCGTTTTGAAAGCGCCGGGGCTGGTTCACGGAAGCTTCAGCGACTATTCTCTTTTGGCCGCGATGGGTCGCCCCGCAGAAACGGAAGCTGCGCTCCACAACCTGGACTTGACGGAGTCGTATATTTTCGCGTTTCTCGAGGCGAGTTTGAATCACGGGAAATCGTCGTTGCTTGACGATCGAGCAGAGCATCCGGAGGCGACCGTCAAGGGGTATGGCAGGTGATGAGGCGCGTCCGAGTTCGTGCTTTCCCATGTCTCAAAAGCGAGACATGGGGCACCCTGGTTCGTGCTGATTTGCGCCAAGTGAAATGCACCGCCCGGTTGATGAGGAGTGGGGCGGATTAAAATGGAAGGAGCGGTCGGCGTGCCATGCGTAGAGACTGCGCCTTCAAAAATCTGCACGAAAGCCACGAAGCTTTCATTCAGTAATCGTGCGCGCTGTGCCAAAACCTTTCCATGAAACATTGAAGTCCTTGCTGCGGTTCATCGTGTTCGGAGCATCGTTCGCAAGGAGTGAACCCAATGAACATTTGCCGTCCCTCTGCTCTCTTCGCTCTGCTCAGTCTCTCCGCCGCGGTTGCGCTGAGCGGATGCAAGTCAAATAACCAACAAGCCACGAGCCAGCCGGCGCAACCGGGACAAGCTGCGCCGACGGCGCAGCCATCGGGGGATGCGGGACAGTCGGCCGCTCCGGCGGCTGCACCGTCTGCCGGAAGTGGGCAGCCGGCGGCGAGCAGCCAGCCCACTGCTTCGGCGCCGCAAGCTCCGCCTCCGCCGTCGGTTATTTCTTTGCCCAGCGGAACACGGCTTCGCGTGCGACTCGATTCGGACCTCGGCTCGCAGATATCGCACGCGGGCGACACGTTTACCGCGACTGTTTCTGACGATGTGCTGGCAAACGGGACCGTCGTGATTCCGCGCGGCGCGCGTGCCGGGGGCACAGTGGTGGATGCCAAGGCGCTGGGACATTTCAAAGGCGGGGCGTTGCTTTCGGTGCGGCTCGATCGCGTGCACACACGGTGGGGAAGTTACCCGGTAGCGACGACTTCGATTGACCGCGCAGAAAATGGCAAAGGGAAACGCTCGGCGGGCTTTATCGGCGGTGGCGCGGCTTTCGGCGCGTTGATTGGCGGTCTTGCGGGTGGAGGCAAAGGGGCTGGGATCGGCGCACTGGCGGGTGGCGGCGCAGGCACGGCCGGTACAGCATTCACCGGCAACAAGCAAATCGTTCTACCCGCGGAAACTATGCTTACCTTTCGGCTGGAGCACTCGGTGCATATTACCGAAGGAGCGCAGCCGCAGCCGGGTTTGCAACAGCGCTGACACGAACTCGAAACGTATCGAGGCTCGCTGTCTCCCGCAAGGGGCGGCGAGTTTTTAGTGGAGCACGACGGCGAGGGTAAAGCCGTCGTAGCCTTTGCTGCCCACCGTCTGCAGCACGGTGGGGGAGAGGCGGGGCTCGGCGGCGATGCGCTCGGTAAAGCGGCGCACACCCTGGATGTTGGGATCGGGATTTTTTGGATCGATGACTTTGCCATCGCGGACGACGTTGTCGGCGAGGAGAATGGTGCCGGGGCGCGAGAGCCGCAAGGACCAATTGAGATAGTCGGGATAGCCGGACTTGTCGGCGTCGATGAAGATGAAGTCGAAGGGTGCAGCTTTGCCGACGACGAGGGCCTGCAAGGAGTCGACGGCGCGGCCGACGCGCAGGTCTACGCGGTCGAGAAGGCCTGCGCGTTTCAGATTCGCGCGGGCGATTTTTGCGTGTTTCGGTTCAAGTTCGAGGGTGACGACAGAGCCGCCTGCAGGCAGGGCTCGAGCGAGCCAGATGGTGCTGTAGCCGCCGAGGGTGCCGATTTCGAGGATGCGCCGCGCATTGGACATGCGGACCAGCAGTTCGAGAAATCTACCCTGCAAGGGCGTGACGTCGATGGGAGGCAGATCGGCTTCGCGATTGGCGGCAAGCGCGGCTTCGAGCGATGCGTCGGGTGCGACCAGTTGCTCGCCGAAATAGCGATCGACTTTTGTCCATAGATTTTGTGCGGATTTTGTCATGGGGCGGAGAGGTTATTTCTCGCGAGCGACCACGAAGTCGGGAACCCAGAGCAAAGCGCGTTTGAAGTCGGAGTCGGGCAGGGAAGCGAGGGCTTGGCGCGACTGCTCCGCATAATGATCGGCAGCGGCCATGGCGTATTCGACCGAGCCATTGCGCACCAGGATCTCCTGGATGCGTTCGCGGCTGACGTGCTCGAAACTGCGGTCATCCAAGACCCGTTGAATCATCTGGCGATCGCGGGCGGTGCCGTGGTCGATGGAGTGGATGACGGGAAGGGTGGCCTTGCCTTCGCGCAGGTCGCTGGCGACGGGCTTGCCCAGCACCTCTTCGGTCGCGGTGAGGTCGAGGACATCGTCGACGATCTGGAAGCTGAGGCCGACGGAGCGGCCATAGGCTGCCATATTGGATTCCTGGGCCTCTGTGGATCCGGCAAGGACGGCGCCGAGGCGCATGGAAACGGAGAAGAGGCAGGCGGTTTTGCGAAAGATGAGGTCGTAGTACTCGGCTTCGGAGACGGCTTTGCCGAGGCGCTGGATCTGCAAGAGCTCGCCTTCGACCATCTGCTGGGTGAGGCCGATGAGCAAATCGAGAACGCGGAGGTTCTTCTCTTCAAGCGCGACGCGAAAGGCCTGCATATAAAGCCAGTCGCCGGCAAGAACGCACTTCTCATTGCCCCAGGTGGTGTTGGGCGAGGGGCGGCCGCGGCGGGTTTGAGCGCCGTCGATGATGTCGTCGTGGACCAAGGTCGCCGTGTGGACCATCTCGACGACCGCGCCGAGACGGATGGCGCTGGGACCGGAGTAGTCGAGCATATGCGCGGCCAGCAGCAACAGCGAAGGGCGAATGCGCTTGCCGCCGCCCTCGCGGAGATACTCGGCGATTTCGGTGATGGTGCTGACGCTGGAGGCTGCGTCGCGGCCCAGTTCCTGCTCGATGGCCACGAGGTCTTCTCGCAGCAATTCGAAGACTTCGCGTGCCGTCGCTATGGCCAGAGTGCTCAAGCTATCAAGTTCTCGCGCTTTCCGTTCCTGTGCCGGCTTGCAGGCTGCCTGCTGCGTATTGGGTGGCCCATCGCCTGACACGGAAGTCTCTTAATTCGTGCGGTAGTTGGTGAATGTCAATTCGACGCCAAGATCCTTGCCGCGCAGGGTGGCGATAATGGCTTGCAGGTCATCGCGGTCTTTCCCGGCTATCCTCACAGTATCGCCTTGGATGCTGGCCTGCACCTTCTTTTTCGAGTCCTTGACGATGCGAACAATCTCCTTGGCTTTTTCAGTAGGGATTCCCTGCTGCAGGCTGATCTTCTGGCGGACGCTCTGGCCGGCGGCGGGTTCAAGTTTGCCATAAGTGAGATTCTTGAGCGAGACACCCCGTTTCACCAATTTCTGTCCCAGGATCTGTTTTACGGCTTCGAGCTTGTATTCGCTGGCGGATGCGAGTTGGATCTCCTTGTCGCCCTCGACGAGATTGATCTCGGAGTGGGAGTCCTTGAGGTCGAAGCGCTGGTGAATCTCCTTGAGCGCCTGATCGATGGCGTTGCGCACTTCCTGGATCTCGACTTTGCTGACGATATCGAATGAATTGTCCTGGGCCATGTTCCCTCGTTCGGGCCGTCGGTCTGGAGTCCAGCCGGGCCGGTGTACCTCTATTAGTTTCCCATGGCGGGCGGCAGACCGAACAGGCGGACGAAATTCCGGGTAGTGGCGGCGGCGATTTCGTCGGTTGAAACGCCGAGCTGGGCGGCCAGGATTTCGGCGGTGCGGACGACGAAGGCGGGCTCATTGCGCTTGCCGCGATCGGGGGCGGGGGCGAGCCAGGGAGCGTCGGTTTCAACCAGGACACTGTCGAGGGGCAGGCGGGCGGCCACATCGCGCAGGGGTTGGGCTTTGGGGTAGGTCAGGTTCCCTGCGAAAGAAATGAGGAAGCCGAGCTCGAGCGAGCGGCGTGCCTGGTCCCAACCGCCGCCGAAGCAGTGCATGACGCCGCCGAGGCCGGTGTGACGCCAATAGGTGTCGAGGGTCAGGAACAGGTGATCCCAGGCGTCGGTCAAGCCGTCTTTCGGCCGGCAATGGATCAGGATGGGTCTCTTGTGTGCGGCAGCAATTTCAAGCTGGCGGACGAGGCCGGCACGCTGCACATCGTGGGGCGCGCCTTCGTGGTAGTAATCGAGGCCGATTTCGCCGCAGGCGATCACTTCGGGCTCGGCGAGCAGGTTGTCGAGCTTGGCGAGGGCTGCATCGTCGGCTTCGTGCGTGTTGTGGGGATAGATGCCGGCGCTGGCGTAGAGACGCGGCATGCCGGGCTGGCCGTTGTATTTGCGGCAGAGATCGAAAGCCTGGTGCATCTCCGCGGGACTCTCGCCGATGCCGATGGAGAGCACGGCACCGACGCCTGCCTGGGCGGCGCGCGCGAGCATGGCCGGGCGGTCTTCTGCGTAGCGCTCGCTATCGAGGTGGGCGTGAGAATCAATCAGCAATCGAACCTACTCCGAGTGTCATTGACTTCGGCTGTTGTCCGGGCCTTGTCCATTCCGGGCGGTGTTATTTCAGTCGCGCACCGAGCGGGACATCTTCGAGGAAGCCGGCGAGAACGGGAGCGCCTTCGGGCAGGGAGGCGGCGAGCAGCATGCCGTTGGACTCGAGGCCGCGCATTTTGCGCGGGGCGAGATTAGCGACGATGACGATTTTTCGGCCGATGAGTTTTTCCGGTTCGTAGTGTTGCGCGATGCCGGCGAGGATCTGCCGCTTTTCGTAGCCAAGATCGACTTCGAGGCGCAGCAGTTTATCGGCCTTGGGAACGCGCTCGGCGACGAGAATTTGTGCCACGCGCAGCTCCACCTTGGTGAAGTCGTCAATGGTTATGTGCGCCGGCTGCTGCGGCGCCGCCGGAGGGTCCGGCAGATTTTCCTTGGGGTGCAGAGGCGCGTCCGCAGGGGCGTTCGCGGGTGTGCTGCTGAGGCGGCTGCTGGCAAGCTCGGGGGCAACCTGGTGGACGTGCGCGGTGTCCAGCGGTCTGGCCGGATTGACGGGGGCGGCGGCGGCTTGCGTCATCGTGCTTTGGCTGGGTGTCGCTTTCGGCTGCTGGCCAGCCGGACCAGTTCCCGACTCCTGCACTGAAACGACGGATGGAGAAGCCGGGGCGGAGGACGGCGCAATGGGAAGTGCCGCGGTGGGCGCTTCTGGCGCGGAGGTGGGGGCCTTCTCGGGATTGCCGGCAGCCTCGACGGCGCTGCGATTGTTTTCGTCTTCAAGATTTTGCATACGCTCGATTGCGTCCTTTTCCGCGCGGGGGAAGAGCGCCGCGGGCTCGCTGAACCTGGTTCCGGCGGCCAATGCACCCCACGCCAGATGCGTGAGGAAAGACTGCCGGGCTGCGTCCTGAATCGGTCCCAATCCCAGCTGATGCCAGACTTTCGCCGCGGCATCGGGGAGGATGGGATAGACCAGCGCCGTTATGATGCGGATGGCCTCGGCTGCTGTTGCCAGGACGCGGGCCTGATGGCGCTTATGATCCTCGTCGGTGCGGTCGGAAGGCTTCTTCCACGGCGCATTGGCGGTGAGGTAACCGTCAGTTTCGGCGATGAGGAGCCAGAGGATCTTTAAGGCTTCAGAGAAGTTGAGATCGTCGAAGGCTGGACCGAACTCCGCGATGGCGCGTTGGGCGTGGTCGCGCAGGGCAGACTCAGACGCGCTTTCAGCGCCTGGTTCGGGCACGATGCCTTCGAAGTATTTGTGCACCATGTTGACGACGCGGCTGACGAGGTTGCCGTAGCCATTGGCGAGGTCGCCGTTATAGCGCTGGAGGAGTGCGTCGAAGGAGAAATTGCCGTCCTGGCCGAAGGGGATTTCGCGGAGGAGGAAATAGCGCAGAGCATCGGCGCCCAGAACTTCCTGGACCGTTTCGGCGCGGACAATGTTGCCGCGGGATTTGGACATCTTGCCCTGATCAAAGAGCAGCCAGCCGTTGGCGCGCACGGAGCGCGGTACGGGAATGCCCGCGGCCATGAGGAAGGCGGGCCAGTAGACGCAATGGAAGCGGCTGATCTCTTTGCCGATGAGGTGCATGTCGGCGGGCCAGAATTTGGCAAATCTCTCCTGGTCGGCGGGATCGTCGGAGCCGTATCCGAGGGCCGTGATGTAGTTGGCCAGGGCATCGAGCCAGACGTAGACGACTTGCTTCTCGTCGCCGGGAACAGGGATGCCCCAGGTAAAGCTGGCACGGCTGACGGACAGATCTTTGAGCCCACTGCGGACGAAGGAGAGGACTTCGCGGCGGGTTGATTCGGGCTGCATGAAGCCGGGGTTGGCCTCGTAGAACTCGAGCAGTTTGCGCTCGAACGCGGAGAGCTTGAAGAAGTAGTTTTCTTCGCTGACGGTTTCAGTGATGCGACCGCAGTCCGGACAGGGAGCCCCGGGAGGGACGTCGACCCAGGCTTCGTCGGAGACGCAATACTGGCCGGTGTACGAGCCCTTGTAAATGTAGCCGCGATCGCGCAGGGTGGCGAACAACTTTTGTACGCCGCGTTTGTGGCGGGGCTCGGTGGTGCGAATGAAGTCGTCGTAGGTGAGGCCGAGCTTGTCCCACAGGCCGCGAAACTCGGCGGCGATGGCGGTGGCAAACTCCTGCGGGGTGCGGCCGGCGAGGGCTGCAGAGCGCTCGATCTTTTGTCCGTGTTCGTCGGTGCCGGTAAGGAACCATGTGTCGATGCCGTGCGCACGCTTGCGGCGCGCGATGGCGTCGCAGACGATGGTCGAGTAAGCGTGGCCCAGGTGGGGGCGCGCATTGACGTAGTAGATGGGCGTGGTGAGATAGAACCGCGCGGGGTTGGAATTGGGGTCGGTCATGGTTGGTGAATGCGGGGAGTTCGCCTGGACGACGGGCGGAAATCTTCGGGCAATCTGTCTTCAATCTTAGGGGGCCGCGCAGGGTGCGTCAAACATAGAGGCAAAGCGTGCTCTGTTAAAATCACCTTGAAAATCAAGCAGTTTCGAGGCCTTTCGCGGTGTATCTGGAATTAAAGAACAGACTGGACGCACGACTCAGCGACGTGTTGCTAGCGAAGTACGATCTTCGGCTGGATGCGATTCCGATGGAGACGCCGCCGGAGCTGAAGTTCGGCGAACTGGCGACGCCGATCGCGTTGCAACTGGCGCGTACGCTGCGCAAGGCGCCGAAGGTGATTGCGCAGGAGATTGTGGCGGCGCTGGGTCCGGTGGAAGGATTTGCCGGATTTGAAATTGCAGGCGCGGGGTACATCAATGCGCGGCTGGATCGGGCGGCGGGGGTGCGGGCGGTTGCGGGCCTGGGGCAGACGGGTTCGGAGCGGACCCCGACCGGTATCAAGGCACTCGTAGAGCACACCAGCATCAATCCCAACAAAGCGGCTCACGTGGGGCATCTGCGCAACGCGATTCTGGGAGACACGTTTGTGCGGCTGCTGCGGGCGGCGGGGCAGCAGGTGATGGTGCAGAACTACATCGACAACACTGGGGTCCAGGTGGCGGATGTGGTGGTGGGGTTTCTGCACCTGGAGGGACAGAGCGCGGGGGCGGTCAAGAAGCTGATCGCGGACTGCGAAGAACGCTTCGCGGCGAGTGGACGCTTCGAGGACGCCATCGATTACCACTGCTGGGATCTGTATGCGCGGACTTCGGCTTGGTATGCGAGCGGGACGGATGCGGAGAATGAGGCGCGCAAGAAGCTCAGGTATGCCACGCTGCATGCGATCGAGCAAGGCGGGAACGATACGGCGGAAGTGGCCGAGCGGATTTCGACGGCGGTGCTCAAACGGCATCTGGAAACGATGCTGCGGTTGGACATCGAGTATGACTTTTTGCCGCGCGAGAGCGAGATTCTGCACCTGAACTTCTGGGCTCTGGCGTTTGAGCAGCTGAAGAAGACGGGCGTGCTGTATTTCGAGAATGAGGGCAAGAACAAAGGTTGCTGGGTGATGACGCGGCCGGGCGGGGCGGACAAACAAGGCGCGACCGACGCCGCACCGGAAGAGGACGGATCGAAGGGCACGGACGAAGATGCGAAGGTGATCGTGCGGTCGAATGGAACGGTGACGTATGTCGGCAAGGACATTGCGTATCACCTTTGGAAGTTCGGCCTGCTGGGCCGCGATTTTGGGTACAAGAAATTCTTCACGTATCCGGATCACGAGTGCTGGATCTCGGCGGAGAAGGGCGAGGAAAAGCATCCGCATTTTGGCGGCGCGCAGGCCATCTACAACGTGATTGATGCGCGGCAGAGTGATCCGCAGGCCAACGTGATCCAGGCGCTGCGGGGCATGGGCTACACGGCGGAGGCGGACCACTACACACATTTCAGCTACGAGATGGTGGCGTTGACGCCGCGTTGCGCGATGGAGCTGGGCTACGAAGTAGCGGACGAAGATCGGAGCCGCGCGTATATCGAAGTGAGCGGGCGCAAGGGATTCGGCGTAAAGGCCGATGACCTGATCGACAAGCTGATTGCAGCGACAAGGGCCGAGGTGGACGCGCGCCATACAGGACGCGATGAAGAGGAACGGCAGCGGATTGCGAAGCAGATTGCGATTGGGGCGCTGCGCTATTTCATGCTCAAGTACACGCGGAATTCGGTGATCGCGTTCGACTTCAAAGATGCGCTGAGCTTCGAGGGCGAGACGGGACCCTACATTCAATATGCGGTGGTGCGGGCGCGCAATATTTTCCGAAAGGGAGAGACCACGCCGGGGGTAGTGCTTGCGGCGATGAGCAGCGTGGACCCTGCTCCGTATCTTTCTGGAGAAGACGCAGAAGACATCTGGGCGCTGTGGCTGCGCGCGGGCCGGCGCACGGCGGTGCTGGAGCAGTGCATTGCGACTTCTGAACCAGCGTACCTGGCCAAGCATGCATTTCAACTGGCGCAGGAGTTCAACAACTTCTACCACAAGCATCACATCCTCACCGAAGAGGATGCGGCGCGCAAGACGTTCCTGCTGGCGACAGCGGCGGTGGTGTTGCGCGAGCTGGTGACGGTGCTGGGGTGGCTGGGTATCGAGAGCCCGGAGGCGATGTAAAGACAGCCGCTAGCCGCTAGCTGCTAGCTTCTAGCTCCTAGCCAAGGCACAAAAGCTACCGCCGCCCGAAACGAAACCGGTGTAGCAAGGGTCACATGGGCCGTGGCTGCGCGGGAGTATATTGCGGAGCAGTCAATGTCTATGTCTATAACGAACAGCGGGCTCATGACGAACACAGGAACGATGACAGATAGCCTTTTACCTATTCAGGAAATTGCGCGCAAATTGGCGCTTTTGCCGGCGGATTTTGAAACGCTGGGGACCTATGGTGCGAAGCTCAGGCTGGAACTGCTCGAGAACGCTACATTCCCGGTGCGAGGCAAGCTGATTCTTGTGACGGCGACGACGCCGACGACGCACGGCGAGGGCAAGACGGTGGTTTCGATCGGGCTGGCGCAGGGACTGGAACGCATCGGGCGCAAGGCGATTGTGACGTCGCGCGAACCGTCGCTGGGACCGGTGTTCGGCTTGAAGGGCGGCGCGGCGGGTGGGGGCCAGTCGCAGGTAGAACCGAGCGAGAAGATCAATCTGCATTTCCATGGCGACTTTCACGCCATCACGGCGGCGCACAATCTGCTGGCGGCGATGGTCGATTCGCATTTATTTTTCGGCAACAAGCTGGATCTCGATCCAGGCGAGATCACGTGGCCGCGCGCGCTGGATATGAACGACCGCGCGTTGCGGCGGGTTACGGTGAGCGTGGGTGGCAAGGGAGACGGAGCGGCGCGGGCGACGAGTTTCGTCATCACAGCGGCTTCGGAGATCATGGCGATCCTGGGGTTGGCTTCGAGCCGTGACGATCTGCGGCACCGGCTGGACTCGATCGTGGTGGGCGCTTCGCGCGCGGGGCGGCCGGTGACGGCGGCAGATCTGGGCGCGACGGGGGCGATGATGGCGCTGCTGAGCGATGCGCTGCTGCCCAACCTGGTGCAGACGACGGAAGGAACTCCGGCGATTGTGCACACGGGGCCGTTCGCGAACATTGCGCATGGAACAAGCTCGGTGCTGGCGCAGCAGATGGGTGTCCGCCTGGCCGATTTTGTGGTGAATGAATGCGGCTTTGCCGCGGATCTGGGAGCGGAGAAATATTTCGACATTGTGATGGGGGTGTCGGGTATTGCGCCTGCGGCCGCGGTGCTGGTGACGACGGTGCAGAGTCTGCGCGGGCAAGGCGAAGGAAGTCTGGAGGCAGGATTCGGGAACCTGGCGCATCACGTGAAGAGGCTTCGGTCGTACGGAGTTCCAGTGGTGGTCGCGATCAACTGTTTTCCAGCCGACACGGCGGAGGAACTGGAGGCGATTGAGGCCGAGTGCGTCCGGCTGGGAGTGGAATCTGCGCGGACGGAGGCTTTCCGCAAGGGCGGGGAAGGGTCAAGGGATCTGGCCGCAAGAGTCGTCGCGACGATCGAAGCGGATCCCTCGCCGGAGGTGCGGCCGGTCTACACCCCCGAGGATGCGCTCGACGAAAAGATTGTGAAGGTGGCGCAGGCTGTCTATGGCGCAGAAGGCGCGATCTTCAGCGAGACGGCGCGGGCGAAACTGGAACGCTATGCGAGGTGGGGTTTCGGCAAACTGCCGGTGTGCATTGCCAAGACGCAGTATTCGCTCACCGACGATCCCAAGCGCATGGGTGCGCCGAAGGATTGGAACTTGCGCGTGACGGACGTCTCGCTCTCGGCGGGTGCGGGATTCGTGGTGGCTGTGGCCGGCAATATGATGCTGATGCCGGGTTTGCCGAGTCATCCGCGCGCGTTAGAGATCGATGTCGACGATGAAGGAAAGATCGTCGGCGTATGAACTGCCTGGATCAGGCCGGCAACTCGGTGCCGGATTGCTCGAGCAACGCTGCCATGCAGTCCTCAATCGACATGCGGCGCTGGCTGCGGTCGAGCAGGTCGAGCTGATAGCGCATCTGGAGCACGGAATTCTGCCGTTCCACGAAGCTGGCGACCTTGGGAGTTCCGCCGCAGAGCACGATGTTTTCGGTGTCCTGGAGCTTGCGGCCTACCGTTTCTTCGATAGCGGCTTTCTGGCTTGGCGTCAGTTCTGCAGGTTGCAGGATCATTGCGTTAGCCCCTCCGCTGGCTTGAGAAAGGATGGCAGACGTGTGAGGTCTGCATCCGTCGCATGCCTTGTGATACAGCACGGGAGGGCACGGATCAATGAAGATCGCATAAGGAAATGGAAAAAGCCGACGGTGGGATGCTGGACCGCGACGCTCCGGAAAGTCGGCTCTTTTGTTGGAATTGCCTGCCCCGGCGCGCGGGACCCGGCTAGGCGGAATAGCTCCGCACCCATTCCAGGATGGAGCGGACGGCAACGCCGCTGGGGCCTTTGGCCATGAAGGGTTTGTTTTCGTCGACCCAGGCGAGGCCGGCGATGTCGAGGTGAATCCAGGGTGTGTCTTCGGCAAAGACGTGAAGGAATTCAGCGGCGGTGATGGCTCCGCCGTAGCGGCCGCCGGTGTTCTTGATGTCGCCGATGTCGGACTTGATCATCTCGGCGTATTCCTCGCCCAAGGGCAGGCGCCAGAACTTTTCGCCGGAGGCGGCGAGGGCGGTGGTGAATTTCTCAAAGGTTGGATCGTTGTTGGAGAAGGCGCCGGCATTGATCATGCCGAGGGCGACGCCGACGGCGCCGGTGAGGGTGGCTGCGTCAATGAGGTGGGTTGCGCCGAGAGTGCGTGCGTAGGTGAGACCGTCGGCCAGGACGAGGCGGCCCTCGGCGTCGGTGTTAATGATGTCGATGGTCTTGCCGGGCCGGTCGGCGGCTACGGGCATTGCGGTGACCACGTCGCCGGGTTTGTAGGCTTTGCCGTCGGGCATGTTCTCTGCGGCGCAGACGATGGCGAGGACGCGCACTTTGGGCTTGAGCAGGGCGATGGCGCGCATGGCGCCGAGCATGGCCGCGCCGCCGGCCATGTCGTACTTCATCTTCTCCATGTTGTCGGCGGGCTTGATGGAGATGCCGCCGGTGTCGAAGGTGATGCCTTTGCCGACCAGGCCGAGGATTGGGCCGTCTTTGACGCCTTCGGGTTCGTAGCGCAGGACGATGAGAGCGGGCGGCTCGGCGGAGCCTTGGGAGACGCTCGAGAAGGCACCCATTTTCAGCTCGCGGAGCTTATCGGTCGAGTCGACAGTGCAGGCGAGGCCGACCTCCTTGGCCATGGCCGCAGCGCGCTGGCCGAGGATGGTGGGGGTGAGCTTATTGCCGGGCTCGTTGACCAAAGAGCGAGTGAAGTTCTGGCTTTCGCCGATGATGACGCCTTCGGCAAACGCAGACTGAACAGCGGACTTTTGGGAGTCGGCGGGGGCGATTACGGTGAAGGTCTGGATGCTCTGGTCTTTGCGATCGCTGCGATAGGTGTCGGGATCGAAGTCGCCGACGTAAGCGCCTTCAACGGCGGCCCTTGCGCTGGCCGCGGTCGGCAGACCTTCGGAAGATGGGAGAGCGAGGGCCAGTTCGCGAATGCCGCGGGGCTTGGTGAAGCGGACGGCGGTTCCGGCAGCGTTGCGGACACTGTGCACCGTGGCCTTGGCCTGCTTGCCGAGGCCGACGATGAGAAGGCGCCGGGCGGCGAGACCCGCGGGCGCATGGAGCAGCAGCGTTTCGTTGGCACCGGCCTTGTATTCGCCGCTGGCGAGGATGGCGGCCGCGGCTGCGGTAACGCCGGGATCGGCGGTGAGGAGCATGGGCGTGGGCTTGGCATCGGGCCCTTTTGCGGTTTGTGTATCGATGGCAAGAACAGCCAGCAACTCTGTCGAAATTTGCGCAAGGGGAGTGAAAGAGAGTTCGGTCTTCATCTCGGATATTGTTTCATCCTCGGGGCGGCCGTGACACCGTTCGTATTTTTCGGGTAACGCTTCGTTTTTGAAAAGCGAAGGTTGGTTGCCGAAATTGCTGGACAGAAAGAGTCAGCATGTCTACATTGTAGATATGGCAGCTTTGCTCGGCACTTTCGAACAGATTGTTTTGCTGGCGGTCATGATATCTGGCGATGAAGCGTATGGCAGGTCGGTATTGCGTGCAGTGGAAGCCAGTTTCGCTGGAGAGCGGAGCGTATCGGCCGGCGCGATCTATGCGACGCTGGACCGGCTGGAGTCGGAAGGGCTGGTGTCGTCGCGGCTGGAGAAGGGAACGCCGTCGCGCGGCGGTCGAGCGAAGCGGTTCTATCGCGTGACGCCCCAAGGGATCGCCGCCCTCGGTGAGGCGAAGGCAACGCTGGAGCGCATGTGGCGTGGGGTCACCTGGCCCCGGGAGGAAATGGGATGAAGCAGGCTGAACCGCCGAAGTTGATGGAAAAGCTCCTCAAGCATCTCTTGCCCGAAGAAAGCCGCGAGTCCGTTTCCGGCGATCTGTATGAGGAATTTTGCGACGCGAAAGTTCTCTTGCTCGGCGCGGCGCGCGCGAAGCTCTGGTACGTGCGGCAGGTTCTGAGTTTCGTCCCGCAGAAATTTGGCTCGGTGCTTGCGCTGACTTGTCTCTTCACCTGGATGTCGGGGATGTGGCTCGGCCTTATGGATCTACGGCTACGGCATCCGGGCTATGCGGGACGGGAGTTGATTGCCGGGTTGATCGTCGGGCAAGCAGCGGTTACGCTGGCGGCACTGTATCTGCGCCGGCCGGGGTGGCTTCGGCCCCTGGCTTTGGTTGGCTGTGCCGGTATTCTTTGGCTCGCTGGCCGGGCGCTGGCCGGGGTCATTACCGGCGCCAATATGGAAGGTTACATCCTGCTGATTGCGCTCGCGCTTATCGTGCAATCGGTGCTGACATTCCTGATTTTGCCTGGTCTGAATCGACGGCTGGCCCAGCGGGCATAGAGGCAGGGGTAGATCACTCCCGGATTCGCACCAACAAGGAACAAGGCCAGCCGGCCCAATCGCTAGTGGCCCATGCGGTGTTTATTGGCGTTGATGGCGGAACGGGCATCGCGATCTGCTTCGCGGCGGCGTTCGGTTTCGCGCTTGTCCCAGTCCTGTTTTCCCTTAGCCAGCGCCAGCTCGCATTTGACCCTTCCTTTGCGGAAATAAAGCCGGGTGGGGATGAGCGTATGGCCTTTGATCTGCGTCTTCGACTGTAGCTTGCGAACCTCTTCGCGGTGCATCAACAGTTTGCGCGTGCGGGTTTCGT
The DNA here is from genome assembly GCA_963798035.1 of uncultured Acidobacteriaceae bacterium. Classification (GTDB taxonomy): domain Bacteria; phylum Acidobacteriota; class Terriglobia; order Terriglobales; family Acidobacteriaceae; genus Telmatobacter. The sequence goes on from CAWCRW010000006.1 coordinate 951,611, forward strand.
CGTGATTGGCGATGTTGCCGTGCGAATAAGGTCCTATATGTACATTGAGCAAGAACGCCTCTCCATCCTTGATCAAGCCGTAGGCGTCTTTGAGGTTGGCCTTGCCTTCGCGGATGGATTTGACCTCTGTGCCGCGCAGGGCGACCCCGGCCTCGAACTTTTCGAGGAGGAAGTAGTTGTGGCTGGCGACACGGTTCTGCACAGCGTCCCGCTCGCCGGAAGCCACAGGGTCGCGGGGCCGCACGGGTTTTGTCTGTGCGGAGCGGTCTTGCGGAACGATGGTGTGGCTGGTCTGGCGCGGCATCGGGAGGAACCCTTGAATCTTCATCGTAGCATCGGCCGAGAGATGCGCGGACAGGGCGCTCAGGCGAAGGAACGGCAGACAGGTAACGCCAATCGACGTGTATGCCGGGCACGGGCGGGGCTTTGTTAGAATGAGGCAACGTTGGATGGCTATTGGTTTTACGAGAGATTGCGTCAAGGTTGGTCAAGGCTGTCAGGGCTGCAGTGGTCCAAGTTGCCGGCAGCGGCTCGAAGCGGAGCAAGGGCCTGATTCGACGCCGAGGAGCTCGATGAATCGCAGCCTAGTCGCACAGGCCGCATGCCGACTCATATTCCGGATTGCGTTTTCAGCCGTAGTAGTGGTGGCGCTTGGCGCCGGCTCGGCGATGCTGCATGCGCAGTCGGCGAAGTCCTACTACAAACAGGGCTCGGCCGCAGAGGCGCGTGAGGACTACGACACGGCTTTCAATGCGTTCCAGAAAGCCTATTCGATGGCTCCAAAGGATCTGAGCTACAAGCAAGCCTATTACCGCGTGCAGATTCCGGCTGCGTCGTTGCACATGAAGAATGGGCGCAGGCTGATGCAGACGGGCGATGAGCAAGGCGCCCTGACGGAATTTTTGCGGGCCCTGGAGATCGAGCCGGGAGACGACGCGGCGCAGCAGGAAATCAACAGGATCCGCGCTTTGCATAAGGAGAAGATTCCGGAGGACGAGACCGGTATTCCCCAGATGGCGAGCCAGCAGACGGAGCTGGACACGATGGCTGCGCCGGTACAGTTGCAACCCATGTCGAACGAACCCTTGACGCTGCACATGGTGGAAGACTCGAAGATTGTTTACCAGGCAGTGGGCAAGGCGGCGGGCGTGAATGTGCTGTTTGACCCTGACTACACGGGCAAGCGCATCCAAGTGGATTTGAATAACGTGTCGCTGATGGACGCGCTGCGGATTGTGGGGACGCTTTCCAATACATTCTGGCGGCCGGTCACCAACAACACGATTTTTGTTGCGGCGAATACGCGTTCGAAGCGGGCGGAACTCGATGAAGAGGCGGTGCAGACGTTTTATCTGACCAACGCGTGGCAACAGAATGATCTGACCGATGTGCAGACGGCGATTCGCAACGTGCTGCCCAACGCGCACGCGTATGGAGTGGCGAGCCAGAATGCGATTGTCATGCGCGGCACTCCCGATGAACTGCTGCTGGCGCAAAAGCTGGTGAACGACCTGGACAAGGCGCGGCCGGAAGTGGTGGTGGACATCGCGGTGTTGGAAGTGAGCAAGAACTGGGAGCGCACGCTGGGCATTGCCTGGCCGCAAAGCGCCGCGGTGACCCTGCAATCGCCTACGGCGAGCACGACGTCTTCCTCGACGACTACTTCGACCACGTCGACTACGACCAATCCGACACTCTATAACCTGGCGCACCTGAACTCGAATGACTTTGCGGTGAATATCGGGACGGCCACGGCGAATGCGCTGCTGACCGACTCGAATACTAAGACGCTGCAGAATCCACGCATTCGGTCGACGGACGGGCAGAAAGCCACGATGAAAATCGGCTCCCGTATCCCCATTGCGACGGGTTCGTTCCAGTCGGGAGTAGGCGTGGCGGCGGCGGTGACACCATTGGCGGAAACGCAGTTTCAATACATCGACGTCGGCGTGAATATCGAGATGACGCCCACGGTGCACTACAACCATGACGTGACGATGAAGCTGGCGATTGAAGTCAGCTCGGAGAGCAACAATGTCACGATTGAGGGAGTGACCGAGCCCATCATTGCGCAGAAGAAGAGCGAGCAGACGATCCGGCTGCACGAGGGCGATGCGACGGTGCTGACGGGCATCTTGAATCAGCAAGATATTCAATCCTGGACGGGAATTCCCGGGTTGAGCTCGATTCCGATCCTGAAATATCTGTTTGGATCGAAGGATCACCAGATCACGGACGATGAGATTGTCTTTCTACTTGTGCCGCACATTGTGCGGTCTCCTGATCTGACGAATGTGAATCTGCGGCCCATCGATACAGGTGCCGGCCAGTCGATTGAGCTGCGCCGCACGTCGACCGGCGGCGGGGAGATGAGCATGTCACCTGTTGCTCCGCCGGTGCCGGTTGTGCAGCCGGGCTTGGGCACGGTCCCGGGGCAGACCGCGCAGGCAGCCGGGCCTGGAGCATTGGCACAACTGCGTTCGTCGGCCGTTGGCAATGCGCCGCCGACAGCAGCGAATGGTGGGGTTCCGCCGGTGGCGCCAGCACCGGGGGGAGTGCGCCTTGCGCTGGTTCCTTCAACTGGATCGTCGGCAGCGGTGGGAAGCACGATTCAGGTGCCGGTCGTGATTACCGGCGCGCACGACATTGCGTCGGTGCCGCTCGAGGTGAAGTACGATCCGTCGAAGCTGTCGCTGGTGAACGTGGGCGATGGGGATTTTCTGAACCGCGATGGACAGACGGTGACGTTGATCCACAGCGATGATGCAACCGCAGGCGAGGTCAAGATCAATACGACGCGTCCGCCGGGAGCAGCGGGCATCAGCGGTGCGGGCGTGGTCTGCGTTTTGAGTTTCCAGGCCAAGGCGGCGGGGCAAACGACGATCGGGATTGAGCGCACCGGCGCCACGACCAGCGCGCAGCAGTTGGTTCAAGCGGACCTGGGGCAGACGACCATCGTGGTGAAGTAAGGTGCGGCGTCGATGAAGAGGATGCGGCCAAGGCGAAAACGCGGGGAGCGCGGCCTGACGCTGATCGAGCTGATCGTCACGGTTTCAATCCTGGCGATTCTTGCTTCGGCGGCGGTGCCGGTGGCGCGCTTCCAGGTGAAGAGGCAGCGGGAGCGCGAACTTCGCCGCGATTTGTGGGAGATGCGCGACGCGATCGACCATTACAAAGATGCGGCGGACCGCGGCGCATTCCAGACCAAGGTGGATAGCCAGAATTATCCGCCGGACCTGGACACGCTGGTGAACGGCGTGGATGTGCAGGGGAAAAAGGTACGGTTTCTGCGGCGCATTCCGGAGGATCCGATGACCGGCAAGACGGAGTGGGGATTGCGCTCGATGCAGGATGATCCGACGTCGGATACGTTTGGCGGGCAGAACGTTTTTGATGTGTATTCGAAGTCGCAGGGCACGGCCCTGGACGGCACCAAGTACGCGAGCTGGTAGGAACCGACATGCGCAGGAATGGGAGACAGGACGCGGGCTTTACGCTGATGGAGTTGATGATCGTGATGGCGATCATCGGGATCCTCGCGACGCTGGCTGTGCCGAGCTTCATCGGAGCCGTGAAGTCGGCGCGTGAAGCGGTGCTGCGCGAAGACCTGCATGTAATGCGGGCAGCCATCGACTCCTACACCATGGACAAGCAGAAAGCGCCGCAGTCGCTCGATGACCTGATTCAGGACGGCTACCTGAAGAGCATTCCGGAAGACCCGATGACGCGGAGCCGAGATACGTGGGTGACAGACACCAGCGACACGCTGTCTTCTGTCGACCAGACGGACCCCGGCATTAACGATGTTCATTCCGGTTCGCAGGAAGCGGGCTCCGACGGGCAGCCGTATTCCTCCTGGTAGATGTACACTGGCGGCCAGAGGAACAACATGAATCGACGAGCCTGGGCCGTGCTTTTGTGCGTGTTGTGTGCGGGCGCCATGCCCGGCTTGTTGCAAGGGCAAGCTAAAAAAACAATTATCATCCAAGTGCGAGATGGGAAAACCGGAGAAGCGGTTACTCCGTCGAACGTGCAAGTCCTCTTCAACCATCGATCGGATGTCCACGGGGATTGGATTGACCAGAAGGACGACGGCACGATTGAAGTGAAGGTCCCCAACGATGCCAAGGTGATTGCGGTTCGCGCGACCTATGAAAGCTCCACTGAATATTATGTGAACTGCGACATGGCGAAACAGAAGGACCCGACGGTGGCGAGCTGGTATCCGTTGACTGACATACTGGCTTCGGGCATCTCGATTCCGAACGATTGCGTCAAGCCGAAGGATGCCGACAAGGCCAAGGTGGACGCCAAGCCCGGCGAACTCATTGTCTTCGTGCGCAAGCAGAACTGGAAGGAACAAATGAAGCAGTAGTGGGTCGAGTTGGAAGATTGACTCGATCGAAGAGAGAGTTTCCTTTGCCGCACGATACCGCCTCCCCAACCGCACTCGATTTCAGCCTTCAAACCTATCGTTTCTACGCAAGCCTGATGCAACATGCGCCGGCTGGTTGCGGTGCGGATGGACGCGTGGAGGCAAGCCTCGGCGGTCAACTGCTCTGGGCGGGAGAACTCGATGCAACGGGGCGGGCGCTGGTGGTGGCGGGGAACATTGCAGGCGCCGCAACGCTGACGGCGGCGAGCAATGTGGATGCACAACGGCAAGCGGTGCGGGAAGGCATCGTGGATTTTCTGGTGACTTCGCTCGACGAAGCGCTGCGCATCCTCAAAAACGAAATTCGTAAACATGCCACGGTGGCGGTTTGTGTGGGAACTGCCTTGGATGCCGTCGAAGGCGCAATGGTGGAGCGGGGGGTGCGGCCGGATGTGGTGCGGGAAGACGGGCTGCGCATGGCTGAGGGAGATGAGGCGCGGCGCGAAGAAGCAGGGGGCCCTGATGCGGATTCGTCGCGAGTGATGGCACTGGTGGCCTGGAGCGTGGAAGCGTCGCCTGCGCTTTGGCTGCCGCGACTGGATGCGTTGGCGCTGGATTGTCTCGAGGCGGGCGATGCAGTTGCGCAGCGCTGGCTGCGCGGGTCGGGGCGTTACCTGGGCAAGTTGTCGCGTGGAGAGCATCTGGTGTGGAGTGATCGAGCCGTTGCCGCGCGATTTATTGAGCGAACGCTGGACCAGGTACGGAACGGAACCATCCAAGTGCGCGGCCGGATTCAAGTGACATTTGGCGGGGCGTGCGAAGAGCACCGTTTCGGGCCGATGGCATCAGACGCGGTTTGAGGACGGTTCCGCGTGCATGCGGGATCTGCCGGATGTCAGGCTTGGCCGGTCGTGGCAGACTCAATCCGAGACCAGAGTTGATTGATGCCGTGGCTGGTCTTGGCCGAGACGGCCAGGATATCGTCGAGTTCCAATGCTTTTTTCAGGGCGAGCATGTTGCGCGTGCGTTCGTTGCCGCTGAGGCGGTCGACCTTGGTGGCGACGACGGCAAAGTCGCGGCCTGCGGCGCGGAGCCAGTCGACGAGCTGGCGATCGCTGGGCTGCGGAGGAATGTTGGAGTCGACGAGGCAGACGCAGAGGCGGAGTGTCGAGCGGTTGTGGAGATAGGGCTCGATGAAGGCCGGCCATCCGGCGGAGACGGATTTTGAAATCTTTGCGTAGCCATAGCCAGGAAGATCCGCAAACAGGAGCCTGGGTTGCTGGCGTGTGTCGAGGAGCGCGAAAAAGTTGATGGCGCGCGTGCGACCGGGCGTCTGAGAGACTTTGGCTGCTTTCTCGCCGACGAGGGAATTCAGCAGGCTGGATTTGCCGACATTGGAGCGGCCGAGGAACGCAACCTCCGGCACCGTCGGCGAAGGGAACTGCGCAGCGGCGAGCGCCGAGAGCAGGAATTGCGTGCTGTAGCGTGTGGAAGGCAACCTGCTCAGGATACAGGAGCGGGTACGCCGTGTGCGGGGGGAGCGCGGAGGGTTGTGGGGCAAGAAAAAGCCCCGCGTGCGCGGGGCTCTTTGAGGAAGTGTTGATCCGAACTACTGGCGCGCCACCTGCCCGCTGACGACATCGGCCGGGGGGACGGAGGTGAGGACTTCGCTACCTTCCGGGATGGGCGGAGGCAGCGGGCTTTCGAGAGCCAGGGTCAGGACCTCATCCATGGTGTCGACGAAGTGGAGCTTCATGGAGTTCTTGATGTTGTCGGGCAGCTCGGCCACATCTTTCTCGTTGGATTTGGGCAGGATGGCTTCGAAGATCCCGGCGCGCAGAGCGGCGAGCAATTTTTCTTTGAGGCCGCCGATGGGCAGAACCTTGCCGCGCAGCGTGATCTCGCCGGTCATGGCGATGTCGCGACGCACGGGGATTTTAGCCAGGGCGCTGGCCAACGCGGTGGCCATGGTGATGCCGGCGGAAGGACCGTCCTTGGGAATCGCGCCTTCGGGCACATGCAGGTGCAGGTCCACATTGCGATAGAATTCGCGGCTGAGTCCGAGGGCCTGCGCCTTGCTGCGGATGTAAGCCAATGCAGCCTGCGCCGACTCCTGCATCACGTCGCCGAGCTGGCCGGTGATGGTGAGCTTGCCTTTGCCGTCGAGCACTTGCACTTCGGTGGTGAGAATGCTGCCGCCGACTTCGGTCCAGGCAAGCCCGGTAACGAGGCCGACTTCACTCTTCTCGTGGACTTCGGAGTCGCGGTAGCGGACGACGCCTAGAAACTCGCCGATGTTGGCCGCGGAGATCTCTTCCTTGTGCTTGGCGCCCTTCTTGACGACGCGGCGCGCCACTTTGCGGCAGACATTGCCGATTTCGCGCTCCAGATTGCGCACGCCCGCTTCGCGGGTGTAGCTGTGGATGATTTCGAGAATGGCGTCATCGAGGAAGACGATATTTTTGTCGCTCAGGCCGGTTTGTTCGCGCTGTTTTTTTACCAGGTACTGGCGTGCGATTTCGAGCTTCTCCTGCTCGGTGTAGCCTTGCAGGCGCAACACTTCCATGCGGTCCTGGAGGGCCGGTGGGATGGTGTGCATCACGTTGGCTGTGGCGACAAAGAGCACCTGCGAGAGATCGTAGTCCACGTCGAGGTAGTGATCTTGAAAGGCGGTGTTTTGTTCCGGATCGAGGACTTCAAGCAATGCCGAAGCGGGATCGCCGCGGAAATCCGAAGCCATCTTGTCGACTTCGTCGAGCAGGAAGACGGGATTCTTGGTGCCCGCGCGTTTCATGTGCTGAATGATCTGACCGGGTAGAGCGCCGATGTAGGTACGGCGATGGCCGCGAATCTCGGCCTCGTCGCGCACCCCGCCGAGGGAGAGGCGCACGAATTTGCGTCCCGTGGATTTCGCAATGGACATGCCGAGCGAAGTTTTGCCGACGCCGGGAGGTCCGACGAAGCAGAGGATCGAGCCTTTGGGATTCTTGACCAGTTGGCGTACGGCGAGGAATTCGAGGATGCGCTCCTTGATTTTCTCGAGGCCGTAGTGATCTTCGTTGAGAACCTTTTCAGCGTAGTCGATGGAGCGCGTTTCCTTGGATTTTTTCTTCCAGGGAACGGCCAGCAGCCAGTCGATGTAGTTGCGGCTGACCGTCGATTCAGCCGACATGGGAGGCATGGCTTCGAGTTTCTTGAGTTCCTGGATTGCCTTGTCGAGGACGTCCTTGGGCATGCCGGCGGATTCGATTTTCTTGCGCAGCTCGTCGAACTCGCTCTTTTCGCCGCGGCCCAGTTCCTTTTGGATCGCCTTGATTTTTTCGTTGAGGTAATACTCTTTTTGCGCGCGCTCCATCTGGCGTTTGACGCGCGACTGGATGTTGCGATCGAGGTCGAGTTTTTCGATTTCGATATCGAGCACGTCGGCAATGCGCGCGAGGCGTGCGGCGGGATCGAAGATGCCGAGCAGTTCCTGCTTTTCTTCGACACCGATCTGGAGGTTGGCGGCAATGGTGTCCGACAGCTTGGCTGCCTCGTCCATGCGCACGGAGGCGATGATGGTCTCGTAGTTGAGAGATTGCTGCAGCTTGACGTATTGCTCGAAGAGCGAAGTGACGCGCTGCATGAGCTGCTCGACAGCCGGCGTCATTTCAAAATCGGATTTGCCGGTGCGCACCGTGGCGACGAAGAAGCCATCGCGGTCGCTGATATCGATCGACTTGGCGCGCTCCACACCTTCAACCAGGACTTTGATATTGCCATCAGGCATTTTGACGCTCTGCACAATGTTGCAGACGGCGCCGACCTGGTAGATCTCCTTGGCCTTGGGCTCGTCGATGGATGCGTCGTGCTGGGTAGCGAGAAAGATTTTGCGATCGCCGTTCAGCGCTTCTTCGAGCGCACGCACACTGGAGAGGCGGCCCACGACGAAGGGCGTCATCATATAGGGGAAAATCACCATGTCCCGGATGGGCATCATGGGCAGCTTGCGGGGCTCAGTCTTTTCGCGCGGCGCGGTCATAGGGACACCTTGAGTGACATCTTCATTGGACGCGCGAGAACGGCTACGGCTGCAGGAAAGAGACAGCGGCTCATGATCGGATTGTACAGCGAAACAACGTGGATCACGATGTTACGCCGGAATGGAGGAAGCTTGAGTCTCACGGGTGCGGGGCATTGAGTTTGCGCGAGTTGCGCCGGGATGCGAAGAAAGGATTACGTCGATTTTGGATTGATCGCGCGAGGAAGCCTGCGAACAAAAGTTGTAGGGTGACGGCACGCTTTTATTCTGCAGCGAGGGAGACGTCGCGCATGAACGGAGAGAGTGCCGAGGTCGTCTAGCGGCGGCTGGATTTCTGCGACTGGATTTACGGGATTCTGAGGAGGAAGGAATTACCATGCCTGCCGCACAAGGGACTGTGCGGCAAGCATGAGATTTTCAGGGACGATGCAGTTGGCTAGCGAAGGTCGAGGCCGGCCGGGCTGCCGAAGCCGGTGCAGAGGTCCCAGCCAGGGCTCGAGAAGGAGCCGGAGTAGTAGCCGCAGGCTCCGTAGGTGATGTCGCGGAAGCTGCCGAAGCTGCGCAGCGAATAGATTTCGGAAAGTTCCCCGTTGCTGGACGTTCCGAAACTGCCGGTCGCGTTAAAGATTCCAGCGGTCAGCGGAGTGGCGAGGCTTGTGCCGCCGGCGATAAACCAGCCGGTCTCCGCGTCGGCTCCGTAGGGGAAGGTGTCCCAAACCCAGGCGCCGGTGTTGAGATTGGCGTCGGCGGAGACGTCGGGAACGCCGCGAAATCCCTGCAGTTGCCCATTGAGTCCGGGATAGGTGGCTTGGTAGCGGGGAATGGGCTCGTAGCTGCTGATGCCTCCACCGGCGTCGGACCAGGCGATCTCGGCGATGAGATTGCCGGTGAATTCGCTGCGCGCCGTGGAAGTTCCGCCGACGCAGATGACGTTCGGGGAAGCGCAGGGGTATTCCACGCCGGGAGAGTCTCCGGCGGCCCCGAAATACTCCACATTGGGGGTCGTAAAGAAAGAATCGAGGGAAGCTTCCTGGGCAAATTCGGCGCCTGCGAAACTCATCGAGACCTGACCTTTCCCTTTGCTTCCTTTGGGGCAGGTGCTTGTCGATCCGCAGGAGACGAGATTGCTTGCGACCAGAATTGCCGGGAAGAGATCGGAATCGTAGTTGGAATTGGCCTCGACCAGGTAGATCTTGGCGTTGGGCGCCATGGCATGCGCATATTCGATGTCCAGGGTCTCTTCGAACTCCCAGCCGCCGGTTGGATCTTCAGGAGGCTGAGGGCCTTCGGCATACACCACTTTGAAGTTGGAGTCGGAATAGGGAAGCCCGAACTGGGACGAGAAGAAGGCCAAGTCCGCGGCGGCATTGGGATCGTCGTAGGCGTCGACGATGGCGATGGCCTGGCTGCCCCCGGGGCTATTGGTGGTCGTCAGGTTGGGGTTGCAGCCGGTAACCGGACGGGCGAGCTTGTAGAGGCAGGCGAACGAAGCAGGGGTCTCGTAGCCGTACCCGGCAAACGGAGGCAGTTCACTGGGCGAGGAGCCGTTCATGTAGACGAAGCGGACGTTGGTGTGGAGAACCCGGCCAGCGTCATTGGGCTGGGCCTCGCTGGAGTGGGGTACGACGGCAGTTCCGGGGCGGTGATGGGCGATCTGGGCCGTGGCCGGGGTGAGGGGGCTGAGAGCCAAGGCAAAGAGCGCGAGGACGAGGCATGCGCCGGGGCGCTTGCCGTGATTGGAATCCTTCGGCAAAAGATAGAGAGACATAGAGATGCTTCCTCCAGGAGAAGTTGGCATGACAGCACTGCGGCGCTGTGTTCGACGGACCGTGAATCCACAGAAAGATGGGGAGGGAGGGGGTAACGTTCCAAGGCCAGCAGGGGGCAGGGAGGCAGAGAAGCAATTCCCGAGAAAAATGACTCGAAGCGTTGGATCTTGGCGCTTGAGCCCCACTTTTACAGCAATTTACAAACTGGTTTCCGATGCCCGTCCAGTATGCCGGGGCCGGAATAAAAGTCAAGGACGAAGATGGAGCCGGGAGGGGGTCACGCGGGAGGCTGGAAATTCAAAAAGCTCTTATACTTTTTTGCCCATTTTGCCGATAGATAGACATGCCCCATCTAGACGGAACCGCCCCGAGCCCGTATTCGACTGAAACGCCGCAGCTTGCGCGCTACGTTGCCAGGCAGCCGATTCTTACCCCGGAAGAGCGGGTTTTCGGCTATGAGCTTCTTTTCCGCTCTGGCGCAGAGAATCACTTCATCAGCTCCGACCCGACCGATGCGACGCGTTCGGTCATCGACATGTCGAGCCTGCTGGGCCTTGGCGTCCTGTGCGACAACGCGGCCGCCTTCATCAACTGCACGCGGGAGATTCTGCTCAGTGAATTTGTTACTTTGCTTCCGCCGGAGAACCTGGTCCTGGAGGTTCTGAGCACGGTTCCTCCCGACGAAGAAGTAATGCTTGCCTGCAGCCAGTTAAAGAAGACCGGGGTCAAGATCGCGCTGGACGATTACGTGATCGACGATCCGCGCGAGCCGCTGGCTTATTTTGCGGATTTCATCAAGGTGGATTTGAAGCAGACGCCGCTGACCGATGCCGGCATGATTGTCGCCAGTCATCGCGCGGTCTGCAAGATGGTTGCGATGAAGGTGGAGACCCGGCAGGACTTTCAATTCGCCAAAAAAGCGGGTTTCCAGCTGGTGCAGGGCTACTTCTTCCGCCGGCCGCAAATGGTGCGCACCTGGACGGGCTCCTCGAATCGAGCCATCCATCTGGCCATTTTGAATGCAGTTCTCAAGCCGGAGCTGGATCTATCGCAGGTGGAAGACCTGATCAAGCGCGACGCGACCCTGTGCTTCCGGCTGCTCCGCTACTTGAATTCGCCCATGTTTGGTTTCCGGAGCGAGATTTGTTCCGTACGGCAGGCGCTGTTGATTCTTGGAGAGAACGAAGTGCGTCGCTGGTGCCGGCTGGCCGTCACCATCGAAATGGCGCAGAACCGGACGTCGGACCTGATGCTGTCGGCGCTGACCCGCGCCCACTTCTGCGAACTGCTGGGGCCGCACGTGGTGGATGGCAGCCTGGATCTCTTCCTGCTTGGATTGCTGTCGATGATGGACGCGATCCTGGAGATTCCGATGGCTTCGGTGGTGGATGCATTGTCGATCAACCATGAAGTGAAGCTGGCCCTGTTGCAGAAGGAATGCAGCCTGACGCCTCTCTACAACCTGATGACCGCAGTCGAGGCGGGAGAATGGTACACGGTGAGCCATCTCTGCGAAGAGATGCATATCTCCGAGACGCTGGTTTCGGATGCGCAGTGGAAGGCGATGGAGTGGGCGCAGCAGGTGAGCGCCAACGACCGGTAGGGACCTGGGCTTGAGCCGGAGACTGGGGACTAGAGACTGGGGCCAAGGGCTGGGAACCATCCGCAGGCTTGCCTAGGGGAGAGGGAATTAGAAAGGCCCTGTTGCCTGGTTGGGAAGAACATTGTGAAAAAGAATTGACCCTCCGCCGGTTTGGCTGGAGGGTCAATTTGTCTTGCGTGATCGGCGGATCGCTTATCCGGCTTTTTCAAGCAGGCAGAGCGACAGGTCGCGACGCTCAACCATATCCTTGGTGATTTCGAGGTCGCGGACGCGCTTATTGGAAGGCAGGTGATACATCAGATCGAGCATCAACTCTTCGAGGATCATGCGCAGGCCACGGGCACCGACCTTGCGGGCGAGGGCTTCGCGGGCGACTGCGCCGGTGGCTTCCTGGGTGAAGTGGAGGCGCACATTCTCATACTCGAGCAGGCGCTGGTACTGCTTCAGGATGGCATTGCGCGGCTTGGTAAGGATCTCGATCAGGGCCGGTTCATCCAGCTCGTCGAGGATGCCCATCACGGGCAGGCGACCGACAAACTCGGGGATGAGGCCGTACTTGATCAGGTCCTGCGGCTCGGTTCTGCGCAGCAGTTCGGTATCGCGATGGGAGCGGGTGGTGGCGGCATCGGCCTCGGCATCCACGGTCTTGAAGCCCAGGGCCTTTTTGCCGATGCGGCGGCCGACAACGCGTTCCAGGCCAACGAAGGCTCCGCCGCAGATGAAGAGAATATTGGTGGTGTCGACTGCCGTGAACTCCTGGTGCGGATGCTTGCGGCCGCCTTGGGGAGGAACGTTGGCAACGGTGCCTTCGAGAATCTTGAGCAGCGCCTGCTGCACGCCCTCGCCGGAAACGTCGCGGGTAATGGAGGGGTTCTCGTCTTTGCGGCCGATCTTGTCGATTTCGTCGATGTAGATGATGCCCTGCTGGGCGCGGGAGACGTCTCCGTCGGCGGCCTGCAAGAGCTTGAGGATGATGTTTTCTACGTCTTCGCCGACGTAGCCAGCCTCGGTGAGGGTGGTGGCATCGACGATGGCGAAGGGGACGTCGAGCATCTTCGCCAGGGTGTGAGCGAGAAGGGTTTTGCCGGAGCCGGTGGGGCCGATGAGCAGGATGTTGGACTTGGCGAGTTCGACTTCGTTGTTGCGCATGCGGTTCATCTGGATGCGCTTGTAATGGTTGTAAACCGCGACGGCGAGCTTCTTTTTGGTCTGATCCTGTCCAATGACGAAATCGTCGAGGAAGCTTTTCACTTCCTGGGGCTTGGGAAGGTGGCCGGCGGTGGTCGCGGGGTGGGCCTCGCCGCGATCGTCTTCGAGAATCGAATTGCAAACTGCGACGCACTCATCGCAGATGTAGGCCCGTGGATAGTCGCTGGGCGACGAGATCAATTTGGCCACGGCGTCCTGCGACTTGTGGCAGAACGAGCACCGTAGCGCTTCTTCGGGTCCCGTGCGCGTTTTCATCTGGACTACCCCCTGAGTAAGATACCGCGATTTGACTTTCGTTGCCTACATGCCCTAGGTGCTAGACCGGGTGCACTTAAGTGCGAGGCCGGTCGATGATTTCGTCGATGATGCCGTATTCCTTGGCCTGTTGTGCGTTCATGATGAAATCCCGCTCCACGTCGTGCTCGATCCGGTCGAGGGACTGGCCGGTATGCCGGGCCATCAACGTATTGGTGATTTCGCGGATGCGGAGGATTTCGCGGGCGTGGATGTCGATATCGGTGGCCTGACCGCTGAGCCCGCCCATGGACGGTTGATGAATGAGAATACGGGAGTTAGGCAGGGCAAACCGCTTGCCCTTGGTGCCTGCCAGGAGGAGAAAAGCGCCCATACTGGCTGCCTGGCCGATGCAATAAGTCACGACATTGTTCTTAATGAACTGCATGGTGTCGTAAATGGCCAGACCGGCGGTAATGGAGCCGCCCGGGGAGTTGATATAGAGCTGCACGTCCTTTTCCGGGTCTTCGCCGGAAAGAAAGAGCATTTGGGCGACGATGAGATTGGCCACCTGGTCGTCGATGGGTGTGCCGAGGAAAATGATGTTATCGCGGAGCAGACGGGAGTAAATGTCGTAGGCGCGCTCGCCCCGACTCGTCTGCTCAACCACCATGGGAACCAATGCCATTCGGCGTTCTTCTCGCTGTTCCGTCGGGGGCCTGTTTTCCCCCTCCCATTTGAGGGCCGCTTCTCCCGGAGAAGGGGGGTCTCCGAAGTCTGCAGCGTTAAATTTGGTTTCCGCGTTCAAACCGAACCAGCGAAGACGAGTCGCCGGTCTGCCGGTGGTTACGCAGGAAGCCTTTCGTACAGCAGATTCGCGGTTTTTTCGCGTTTCATTTGTTCACGGATTCTAACCAGCCCGCCATCCTCCGTCAAACGATGGCGTAAGGTCTCCACCGGTTCCTTGGATTGCAGGGCGGCCAGGTGCAGTTCGCGGTCCAACTCTTCTTCGCTCACGGTGAGCTCTTCTGCCTCGGCGATTTTGTCGAGCAGGAGATTGGTTTTCACTTCGGCCAGCGCGCCATCCCGCTGGGCAGTGCGGAGGCGGGCGAAGTCCAGCTTGCGCATTTGTTCGGTTTCCATTCCCTGAGCGGCGAGGGCGCGGAGGCCGCGCTCCAGGCGGGCGTCCACCTGGTCCTGCACCAGCGACTCAGGAATGGGGAACGCATACTTTTCGTTCAGAGCGGCGAAGAGCTTTTCTTTGGTCTCCGCGGCCACGCTGCGCCTTTTGCGGCTGGCCATGTGCTCGCGTACGCGGGTATCCAGCTCGGCAAGGCTCTCATAAGGTCCCAACTCCCTGGCGAAGTCGTCGCTGAGTTCGGGGACAATGCGCTTCTTGATGGCCTTGACCGTTACTTCATAAGCGACGGTCTTGCCGGCCAGCTTGGGCTCGGCGTAATCGGCGGGATAGATGACTTCGGCTTTGAGTTCCTGTCCTGGCTTGGCGCCGCGCAGCGCAGCATTGAACGCGTCCACGGTGTCTTTGCCGCCGATTTCTACCAGAGCGTCCTGGCCGGCGATCGGATCGGCATCGGGTTCGCCTTCGACCTGGCCGGTGTAGGAAATTTGCGCCCAGTCGCCATCGACGAGCGCGCGATCTTCTTCGACCGGCTCAATGGTGGCGCGCGATTCGCGCAGTTCGGTCAACTCATGCTGAAATTCTTCTTCGGATACTTCGGCGGAGGGCTTAGCGACGGTTACATCTTTGTAGCCATCAATGGAGAACGAGGGGATGAATTCGAAGATGGCCTTGACGTGAAGCGGCTGTCCCTCTTCGATGGTGAGCTCAGCCACCTGCGGCTGGCCAACGGGCTTCACGCCCAGTTCGCGGACCCCTTCGTTGAAGCGCTGAGGCAAAATGCCATCGATGACTTCTTTGCGAATCTCCGTGGCAAAACGGCGGCGCACCACCGACTCGGGCACTTTGCCTGGACGAAAACCAGGAATACGCGCGTACTTCTGATAGTTGCGGGTTACGGTGCGGAAGGCTTTCGAAACCTCATCCGCGGGAACATCGAGCACCAGTTCGCGCGTGCATTCGGGATTCAGAACCGGGCCGTGCGCATGATCGTGGTCATGGCCTTCGTGATCGTGGCCTTCGTGGTCGTGCAGGTGGGAGGGCTCTGCGGTGTCGGGGGGATTGGTGTTTTCGAGGGTGTCGGTTGAGCTCAAGGTAATGCCTTCCAGGCTCGCCGCGGCGAGCCGACAGAAACTGCCGCCGCCGCTCCGGGGCGAAACAGCACCGTGTGGCTCGGGGGATTCCTATACCTCATGGTAAGAGGGATTGCGGACAGGGTCAAACCGGTGCAAAAAATGGGAGTTCGCAGGCCGATGCGGAGGTCACGTTACTGTTCCAAGACGGGACTCGCGATGGGAGAAGTTTCGGAATGGGTGAGGAGCGAATGCCTGGCCTGCGTGGTCTGGGGCAGTCATTTCTCGAGTGTTCGTGGGGAGGGTTGATTTGCCAAAAACCGAAGCAGATCCTTCGCTGCGCTTACCCCATCGCGTGACGCGACGGGGCCCCGAGCCGTTCCGTTCAGGAGGACAGGATACAGAGGGCTAGAGTTCGGGGCTGGCGGGTTTTCGGACGTAGGGCAAAAAGCGGGGATCTGCGGCGCCACAGCGGACATAGGAAGCGCGCGCTTCGGTGAGGCTCAAATGGCCATTGACTGTGAGTCGAATCTCAGAAGCATCGGCGTCTTCCTGGCCATCGTCTTCCCACCAGCAGACGGGACATAGCTGCATGGCACTGGGTGCTTCCAATGTTTTGCACCCACAGCAGGGGCAGCGGTACAGATATACAGCTTGTTCCACGTTTCAATAGACGGAAATCGGAGGACGAAAGATTACTCCGCGGGGAAGGATCGGCGAGGCGGAGAGGAATACAATTTCGGGCATGCGGATGGATCGAACTCCGGAACATGTTTCGGAGGCGGCCAGAGAGCGAATCCGTTTGGGCAGCTTTCTGGAGTTCCTTTGAAGGCGGATGGAATTGAATTGGTTTCTGAATTCCGGGACTTCGTCGAGACTCGAAGATCCAAGAAGATCCAAGAGGAGATGATTTGTTGAGCCGCGCCGGATATTTCCCCGTCGTTCTCATTGTCGCCATCCTAGCGGGTGCGTCTGCGCAAACTGGTTCGGGAAACTCCCTCTTTGTGCGTACCGCGCTTTTGAAAGAGAGCAGCGAAGGTGCAGCGGACATTCCCGACGAACCGGGGACGGTGATTGCGACAGGAGATTTCAATCGCGACGGGATTGCTGATCTAGTGGAAGCAACGCCGTCCGGAGGCTCAAAGCTGGGTCAGCGTTTTCTTACCGTACGACTTGGCCAAACGGACGGCACGTTTGCGAGCTTGCCCACGGACAACCGGATTGGCAGCGATCCCCGGGCCCTGGTGGTGGGCGATTTCAATGGAGACGGTATTCCCGACGTGATCGTGGGAGACGGTGATGGCACGTTGCTCGAGTTTCTTGGCGACGGCACCGGAAAGCTACATCGCGCGGGCAGCCTTCCCAGGATGGGTTCGGTCGCATCGATCGCGACGGGCCATTTCACGCACGATGGCTACCTGGATCTTGTGATCTCGGATGTGGAGTCGAATTCCGCGGTGATTCTTCTTGGCTCGAGGAGTGGAGCGTTCCGTCAGGCGTGGTCGTTTCAGTTGCCGCGAAGGGGCATGGAATTTCACATTGCGACGGCGGATTTCGACAAGGATGGAATTTCGGATCTCGTCGTCACGAGCGAGGATAGCGAAGATTACGAGGTCATGCTCGGGAATGGGAACGGCACATTCACCTACGCACCGAAGCTCAGCCATCTCCGGGATCCCAATTCCAAATGCCCTACCTGAGATTCTTGGCTTGTGAAGGTATTCCATTGCCAGCGTAGAATCGGGCACGGAGGAAATCCCATTCATGCGTCGTTTCCACTTGCCGATTGCTTCCCTTTTGAGCCGCGGGTTTTTGACCGGAATGCTTTTGTTGTTGCCGTTGCCGTTGTGCGCGCAAACGGAACAGAAACCGTTGCGGGTTGCGATTGTGGGCCTGGTGCACGATCACGTGGCCGGTTTTCTGGCGCAGTTGCCGCAACATGCGGATGTTGAACTGGTGGGCATCGCGGAACCCGACCCGGCGCTGCAGGCGAAGTACGAGAAGAAGTATGGTCTCGCCGATACGCTCTTTTTTAAAGACCCGGCCAAGATGATCGAGGCGCGGCGGCCGGATGCGTTACTGGCCTACACCACGATTGCCGATCATCGCCGCGTTGTTGAAGTAGGAGCGTACTACGGCATCTCGGTGATGGTGGAAAAGCCGCTGACGATATCGCTGGACGACGCGTTGGCGATTCGCAAGATTGCGCGCGAGAAGCACATTCATGTGCTGGTGAACTACGAGACGACGTGGTACTCGAGTAACAAGGCGGCCTACGACGAAGTGACGAAGGGAGAGATTGGCGCAGTGCGCAGGGTGGTGGTGCACGACGGACACCAAGGGCCAAAGGAAATTGGCGTATCGCCGGATTTCCTGAAGTGGTTGACCGATCCCGAGCAGAACGGCGCCGGATCGCTTTACGACTTTGGCTGCTATGGCGTGGACCTGATGACATGGCTGATGCACGGAGAGGCTCCGGAGACAGTAACGGCCGTGGTGAACCATGACAAGCCGGAAATCTATCCCAAGGTGGATGACGATTCGACCATCGTGTTGAAGTATCCGCGCGCGCAGGCGGTGATCCAAGGCTCGTGGAACTGGCCATTCGCGCGCAAGGATATGGAAGTGTATGGCGCGACCGGCTATGCGATCACGGTGGGTCCTGACAAGATGCGGGTGCGGCACGAACACGACCGCGAAGAGGAGACGCCCACCCCGGCGCCGCTGGCCACGAACGAGAGCAATTCGTTGAGCTACCTGGCAGCGGTGTTGCGCGGACAGATTCACGACAAAGGCGATTTGAGTGCGCTGGATACCAATGTGACGGTGATGCAGATTCTGGATGCAGCGCGGGAGTCGGCGCGGACAGGAAGAAGTGTGCGGCTGACGAGCGTGGGAGAGTAACTCTATCTGCGAAGAGCGCTGCATGTGGAGCGCAGTGTGAACTCCATCGACTCGCGGGGAACGCTTTCGACGAAAGGCCCGATGGCCCAGCCAAGCCCGGTGGGAATAGAGCGCGTGATCGACACGGATTCGATCTGGAGGTAGAGGCCTCCATCCTGTTCTTCGTAACTCCAATATGTGTTCAAGCGCCAGAGATAGCCATGCGCGTCGCTTGGGGCGAGGGCGTGTTCGGAGGCGGTGCCGGGCGATGCGATTTCAGAGACTCGCATGCTGCGCGAAATGCTGTAGCCATGCTGGGGATCAAGCCGCGCGAAGGTGACGTCGTACGTCGTATCCAGAACGACGGTGAGAACGTGGTGCTGGCGCACCCGAATGAACGCTTGGATGTGATCCTGCTGCCCGGCGAGGATGCGCGCCTCGAGAACCTGGGGGGCGAAGTGTTGCGGGTAGGCGTTGAAGTCTTTCATGAGTCGCTCAAAATCCGCAGCCTTGGCGCCAGGAGCGAAGGCAGTTGCGCGCCAATGATGCAGCATGGCTCCCGGCATGTTGGGGGCAGTCGATGGAGTGAGACGTTCGACGATGAAGTCGCCATTGCGAAGGCGCGCCCGATTTTGCGGAGGGATGGCCTGGGTCGCGAGGAAGGTGGCATGCGCTCGATGCTGTTCGGCGAGGCGATTCTCAACAAGGGCGACGTAGGCGTTGAACCCCGCAACCGCAGCGGGCGATGGCTCGACAGCATGGCAAGCAGGAGGCGCGAGGAAGAGAAGAAGGATAGGGAGAGCAAGCAGCGGCAGTGAGTCTACGCGGCGTGGAAAAGCTTTGCATCGCGTGCCGAGGTCCTGAAGCAGCGCGGTGACTGGTTCAGTTTTCGGGGTTTTGTTGTGCAGATTCATTCCTCGCGGCGGCGAAGGGCGGTTGCAGGATCGACCGCTCTGCAAAGCGTACTCCACAGGCTCACGGGAATCGGGGAACGTGAGCCCGTGGCATGCATGGAGCTCGTTCTATGGAACGAAGACGTGCAGACGGACGTGCCATTTCGTACTCTGGCCGGGCTTCAGGGTGACCATGCCAGTATTCATCGTGCCCCACTCTTTGCCAAAGGGATCGGCAAAGTTGAACTGATCTTCGATGGCGACAAACTGCATCGCAGGGGGCGCGTACATCTGAATGGTTTTGATTTCCGGCGAGATGCCGAGGATGTCAACTCCGTAGTGGGCGGCGGGATCGATCACCTTGACGGTGACGACACCGTTCTTCCACTCGAGCTTGCTCCAATTGTCGTCGTAGAAGTTGTGTGCGAGCGGAACGCCGCCGGGCGCGCGGAGATCATATTGGGTTCCGTCGACGGGTTTGAGTTTGCCGGTGGGAAAGACATTGTCGTAGCCATCGACTTCGGCGAGGTTGGTGCCGGGAATATGGATGCGGACCTGGGTGCGGTCGCCCGAAGGCAGCGCGAAGTAGGGATGCCAGCCGATGGCCATGGGTTCGGCTTCGCTGCCTACGTTATGAGCCACGATGCTGGCGTCGAGCGCTTCAGCGGTCAACGAGATGGTCACGTCGAGGTCGGTCTTTGAGAGCCAGTGGCCGCCAAAATTACCCGCGTGGATGACGCCTGTGACTTCCTGTCCCCCGGGGATGTCTTTCACGTGCACGTTGTCGGTTTTGGCTTTGAGAATGAGGCCGTGCATGGCGTGACGCTCGGCGCCGGGGTTCTTGCCGATGTTATTGGCTGGAAGGGTGATGGAGTGGCCTTCCCAGGAAGTGGTGAGAGTCTGCCCGTCGGCCGAGAGCTTGCCTCGGATGCGATTGGGGTAGGGAACCAGGAAGGCAGAGCCAAGCCGGTAGCCCAGATCGCCGTTGGCGTCGTCTTTGTCGTCGAGCATCTGTTTGGCGGCGGCAAGATCGGGCGAGGCCAGCACGTTGATGTTGCCTTTGCCGGGAAAGTTGGCAGTGACCTGGATGAGTTCCATGCCGCGGCCCGGGGCGAGGGTCACACTGGTGAACTCGGGCTTGGTGGTGCTGCCGGCGGAGCGCGTGAGGGTCACAAGTTTCTGACCGCCGATTTCAGTTGCGTTTTGCGCGGAGCTTCTCATGGCGAAAAGGGTTCCCGTCAATAAGGCAAGGGTGATGGAAAGAGCGATGCGTGGTCGAGAGGAATTCTTCATTACGGTCCATCCCTGCGTATGGGTTCGAATTTTCCGGGCGCGTCCCGCGGGTCATTTCCCCAACGGGAGAAAGCGTATTCCGGAAGCCGCCTCATTCTACGACAGCGGGGTCGTCGTGGGCAGTATGGACGCGGAAGCTGCACGTAATTCGAGTCGGGGTTTCCGGGGAGATCGGTCGTGTGAGGGGAATCGCCGAGGCACGAGGTAAACACGAAGACAGAGGGGCGCAAATTGCTGTCAGGCACAGTCAGGCGCGTGAAATGACGATTCGTTCATCTTAGCGAGCGCACAGAAACGGATGGCTCGAATGAACTAAGATGCATGGCATGCGGCTCCTGTTAGTCGAGGACGAGCACGAGATTCAAACGTTTCTGCGACAGGCACTGGAAGAAGCCGGCTATCGAGTCGATTGTGCTGCTGACGGAAAAACGGCCAAGAATCTAGCAGCGGTCCACCCGTATGACATTCTGATTGTCGACCTTGGGCTTCCGGACCAGGATGGCATCGGGCTCATCCTGCAATTGCGGCAGACGGGTGTGCAGGCACCGGTGCTGATTTTGTCGGCGCGGCGATCGGTGGACGATCGCGTGCGCGGACTGGAGCAGGGCGGCGACGATTATCTCACCAAGCCGTTTGCGCTCGCCGAACTGCTGGCGCGCTTGCGGAATCTACTGAAGCGGAACATTCCTGCGGGGAACGAAGCGACGCGGATTTGTGTGCAGGATCTGGAACTGGACCTGCTGCGGCGGGAGGCGACGCGCTCGGGCAATTCGCTTCAGCTCACGCCTCACGAGTTTGTGCTGCTGGAGTATCTTTGCCGCAATGCGGGGCGGGTGGTGACGCGCTCAATGATTCTCGATAAGGTCTGGGGGATGCGGATACAGCCCGATACGAATGTCGTGGATGTGCACATCTACCGATTGCGGGGCAAGGTGGATGGGAGCGGGCAGAAGCCGCTGATCCGGACTCTGCGAGGAGTGGGGTATGTCCTCCGGAGCCGCTAGGCCGGGGATGCGCAGCGCGGCCTGGCGGATCTCGCTCTGGGCGACACTGGCCTTTGCCTGCGGGACCCTGATTGTCTTCATGTTTCTTGACCGCTTTGTGGCCAACGATATTCAGCGGCGCAGCGATGCGTGGCTCTCGGGCGAGGTTGAGGTGCTGGGGGACGTGGCGAATCGTACGCCCGACAATTCGCTGTACAACACGGTTGTGGGTGAAGTGGCGGAACTGGCCGCGCGCGAGGTGCCCAACAAGTTACCTTCCCAGGAATCCGCTAACGACTCGGTTTTTTTTCTGCAGACGCTTGCAGATGGTTCTCTCAAGCTCTGGGTGGGCATGGGAAATGGCCAAGCGCATCTGCGGGGCATCGAGGGGAGCAATATCGTTCCTGAGCGCCCGACAGACATCCGCGTCGAGGGATTCGCAGATCCTTTCCGAGTGGCTTCTCTTGCGATGCAGGACGGCAGCCACATCTATCTGGGGCTGTCGGAAAGGGATGAACTGCGGGTGTTGAGAAATCTGCGCGCGCGGTTTGTTTTGCTTTGGCTGTCGCTGGTGATGCTGGGATTCGCGATGGTCTTCTCAACGACGCGGCGGGTGCTGAGCCATGTGCGCGGGATTACGGAAGCCGCATCGCGCATTGGGCATTCTGACTTGAATACGCGGGTTCCGACGAGCAAGAGGAATGACGAAATCGCGCAACTGGCGCTCACACTGAACCGCATGCTCGACCGCATCGAAAATTCGATGCACCAGTTGCACACGATCACCGATTCGCTGGCGCACGATCTGCGGAGCCCGCTTACGGCGATTCGTGGAAAGCTGGAAAGTTCGCTCTCGGCAGCGGGAGAGGGCGACCAGGCGGAGCCCATCGTTTCGGCTATTGAAGAACTGGATCGGCTGACGGATTTCCTGAACAAGTCGCTGGACGTAGCCGAGGCCAAGGCGGATGCACTTCGCCTGGCCCGCACGGAGATCGATCTGGAAGATCTGGTGCGCGCGATGGTAGAGCTTTATGAACCGTCGATGTCGGAGCGTGGACTGCAGATTCGTTTTCACAGCCAGGGACCGGTAAGGATCGTTGCCGATGCGGGATTGATGCACCGCATGATCGCCAATCTTTTTGACAACGAGCTGAAGCACGTTGCGGCTGAATGTGCTGTGACCGTCGAACTGAAGGAAGAACGTGGGGCGGCCACACTGTTGCTGAAGGACAATGGCAAGGGATTTGATCCTGAAGTGCTGGCAAGTCTCTTTTCCCGCAGGGTGAAGGGCCGGGAATCGTCGGGGCATGGGCTGGGGTTGGCTTTTGTGGATGCGGTTGTGCGCGCGCACGGCGGGACCGTTTCGGCGGGAAGCGGGGAATCCGGTGGAGTCCAGATTCTGATTACGCTGCCGCTTCGACAGGCGGAGCATCTTTATGCGCAGCCGCTGGCGCTGACGAGCACAAAGTAGGGTCAAGGAATTCCTGCAACCGATGCCGCAAACGTGCGAGACCGGCTGCGCGCCGGTATCTTTTGATTCTTTGCAACGGATGCGGATGCGACACGGATTTCATAGCGGCCACAGCAGTTTCTTTTGAAACTATGCTGCGGCGGGAAATCCTTGGATTGGTTACGCTGTCATCGGTTCGAGTTCAGGCATTGTGCACTCGCGCCTGTCTTTGCGGCGGTAGTCCTGAACGACGGAATGAACAAAGCCTTTTTGGGTGAGGTCCCATTTTGCCGATTCGTAGAGCGCACGTGCATTCTCGAGGGTGATTCCGTCTTCGGTATTGATCGAAGAGATCTCGTGCACAAAACGCTTCATTTGGTCGTTCCAATATCCGTGCTCTTCCATGAAGGCGTAGTAACTGCGTCTGCTGCCCGCACGCGAGGTTAGAACGAGCACGTAACACTCTGACTTTCCCTTCACCGGCGTCTCGGTCTTATAAAGCGTCTCAATCATGATTCAATTTTACGCCGTTGGGGGCTCAAGGGCTTTGGCCCCGTCCCATTCCTGTTAAAGAGCGATCCTCTTCACCTTTTGGCTGATGAGTGTGGTGGGGAAGTTATTTGTTTTAAATAAGATATCGAAGTCTTGGTGCCGGGCGAAGATTGGGCGCAGGGCGGGTAATGGAACTCAAGGGAGGTGGAGATGTTGTCCTTGAACTCCGGATTTGATGCTCAGATTTCTTTCAGGTTGACCTGTCATTGTTGCATTGAACGGAACGGTGCAAGTGAAACGCCGTTGCAAGAATTCGCTCGGTGGCAGGCCAGTTTGCGATTGGGGAGCAGGGCGGAAGACGCTGATGATAGGTTTGACTTTCCAACTGGGCGGGGGCTGTTCGTCTCGCCCCAGGTGACGCCGCGGGATCGGATATGAATGAAGCATTCCAATCGGCTTTGAACGTTCTGATTGTGGAAGACGACAAGGAACTGGCTGGATTTGTCCGCGAAGGATTGGAGGAAGAGAGCTGTGCGGTGAAGGTGTGCTTTGACGGCGGCACCGGGCTGCGGCAGGGGGAGAGTCATTCGTTCGACATCATCCTGCTGGATGTCATGTTGCCGGTCTTGAACGGATTCGAAGTGACCCGGCGCCTGCGATTGCAGAATGTGCGGACTCCGATTCTTCTTCTGACAGCGCGGGATGCGCCGGAGGACATCGTCAAGGGTCTCGATGCCGGAGCGGATGACTACCTGACCAAGCCTTTCGAATTCGAAGTACTGCTGGCACGGATCCGGGCGCGCACCCGTTCGACGGCGGGGAAAAATTCTGCGCAGATGCGTTTCGCAGATCTCTTTCTCGATACGGAAAAGCGCGAGGCAGTGCGTGGGGGGCAGCGACTGGATCTGACCCGGACGGAATTCTCCATTCTCGAATGCCTGATGCGCGCCGCCGGTCGCGTTGTAACGCGCAGGCGCATTATTGAACAGGTTTGGGGCGAGCGGGACATCAGCGAGAACAACCTGGATGTTTTTATCCGCTATCTGCGCAGCAAGGTGGATCGGCCGGATTTGCCGCGGCTGTTGCATACGGAGAGGGGGCTTGGCTATTGCCTCAGGGAAGGGTCCGATTGAAGACCCTGACCATCCAGGCTCGACTGACAGCGTGGTATTTCCTGAGCCTCGCGGTGATGGTGGCACTGTTTGCCGGCGGCAGCTGGTTGGCGATGAAGGCGAGCATGTATCACGCGATCGACCGCGATCTTGGATACCGGATGGGGACGGTCGTTCCTTTCATGCAGATCCATTCGCTCAACAGTCGCGAGGAATTCACGAAGGAGTTTGCGAACAGCTCGGAATCGCCCGTTGTGGGCGTCTTCGTGCAGGTTACGGATGAGCAGGCAAACATTCTCTACGCATCGGATGTGCTGGTCTCGCATCGTGTCAAGCTGCTGCCGCCGGGGCCGCTGGACGGCTCGATCGCGCTGGCCACGGTAGCGGACCATCACGGATGGCCGATCCGCTTTGCGAGCCAACGCGTGATGGTCGGTGGCGTCGCCTTGACGGTTCATGTTGTGGAGCCACTGAGGGACGTGATGGGCTCGCTTCGCGAGTACCGGCTCTATCTCACGGTGCTGATTCCGATCGCGCTTCTGCTGACAACAACGGCCGGGTATTGGATGAGCCGGCGGGCGCTGGCGCCGGTGGAACAGATCAGGAAGGAAGCCGAGGCAATTGATCCGGCCGATCTGACGACGCGGCTGCAGGTACCTGTGACGCAGGACGAAATCGCCCGGCTTGCGCAGACATTGAACGCCATGCTGTCGAGAATCGAAACGGGTTTTCGTTCGATTGAACAATTCACCGCTGATGCTTCGCATGAACTGCGCGCTCCGTTGGCCCTGATTATGACTGCAGGCGAAGTTTCGCTCCGAAGGGAACGCACGCGCGAGGAGCTGGCCGAGGTTCTGGGCAAGATCGTGCGCGAAGCGCGTCACATGTCGAAGCTGGTTGAAAACCTGCTCGACCTGGCACGAGGAGACGCGCGCAATCGCCACACCGAGCAGATACCCACGGATATCGGAGGAATGCTTCGAGACTTGTGCGCAGAAATGAAGGGACCCGCAGCGGCGAAGGGGCTCACACTCGAAGCAAACCTTCCCGGTGATACCGTTCGGGTGCTGGGCGAGGGCACCGAGTTGCGGCGAGTGTTTCTTATCCTGCTCGACAATGCGATCAAGTACACCGAAGCAGGCTCGATTGATTTGGATCTCAAGGCAGAAGGCGAGTGGATTCAGGTGATCGTGAGCGACACAGGGATTGGCATCGAAGAGGGTGCACTGGCTCATATCTTCGACCGCTTCTGGCGGGCTGACAAAGTGCGGTCGCGCGCGGAGGGAGGGGCCGGGCTTGGTCTCTCGATGGCGTGGCAAATCGTGGAGAGGCACGGCGGTCACCTTTCCGTGGAGAGCCAGTTTGGGAAGGGCAGCACATTCACGGTGAAACTCAAGTCTGCAGACGCTCCCGGTATTTCTTAATCCATTTCAGATGGTTTTCAGATTCATCCTCCATAGTGGATCTCGATCGAGGGAGGTCTATCGATGAGATTTGCGCGCGCGGTGCTTTTCTGGGCGCATCTTGCTGTGGGTTGCGTTGCGGGCCTGGTCATCCTTGCGATGTCGGTCACCGGAGTGCTGCTGGCTTTTGAAAGGCAGATCAATGCGGTGGCCGATGCGCCCGCTGTCTTGCAGGGGCAGTCGGATTCCGAAGAGCCTGCGTCGCTTGATTTACTGATGGCGCGACTGAAGAGCGATGGCCAGGGCGAACCCTCCGAACTGGTTCTGCACAACAATTCGAATGCTCCTGTCGAAGCTCGGTTTGGCCGGGAGCGCACGCTCTATCTGAATCCATGGACAGGCGAAGTGGTCGGACAACCTTCGGAAGCGACGCGGGCATTTTTTGGCGCGGTCGAGCGCATCCATCGTTCTCTTGGCCTGGGCATGCAGAGCGCCTTCGGTCGCGGGATGACGGGCGCTGCAAACCTGGCGTTTCTTTTCATGCTTCTTTCGGGCCTTTATCTCTGGCTGCCGAAGGTGTTCAAGCGCACGAGCCTGAAAAGCCGCATTCTGTTTGGGCCCAACCTGCGGGGCAGGGCGCGGGAATGGAACTGGCATCACGTATTCGGGATCTGGACCGTGGTCCCGCTCTTCTTCATCGTTTTCACGGGCGTGATTATGTCCTATCCCTGGGCGTCGAACCTGCTCTACACGATGACGGGCACACAGGCGCCTGCAGGCGGAGGGCGCGGCGATCGAGGCCCGCGCGGCACGGGATCGGATCAAAGGACGCTGCACGGAGATCATTTTGCGCCGCCGGACTCTCGCACATTGGACGATCTCACTCAGATCGCGAAGCAACAAGTTTCGGGATGGAGGTCGATGGTGGTGGAAGTTCCGCATGCCGCAGAGAGAACGCTCGTAGTCTCGGTGGACAAGAGCATGGGCGGGGAGCCGGAACAGGTATCGCAGCTTGTGCTCAATCGTGAAAGCGGGCATGTTGATTCGATGCGGCGTTTCAGCGACAACAGTGCCGGGCGCAAATTGCGGGGGTGGGCCCGGTTTCTGCATACGGGCGAAGAGTTTGGCGTTGCGGGTGAAACGATCGCAGCGATCGCGTGCTTTGGCGCGGTTTTCCTGGTATGGACGGGTCTATCCATGGCGCTTCGGAGGTTATTGGCTGCGATGCGATTGGAGACGGGCTTGACAGGATCTGCGGCGCAGAACTCTGAAGTTCGTACGGCAGGGAGCTTGGGTCGCGACGCGATCCATTCGTAGCCGTCAGAGCCAAGGCCAGCACAGCGGAGATATTTGATGAAGTCTCAAAATTGTCACCAATTTTCAAGACGCGCAACGCGCGGGCTTTTCTCGATGCTGCAGGTAGCGTTCTGCCTGATCTACCTCGGATCATCGCTGAACGACCTGCATGTGCCTCGCACCGGCACTTACAATCTGTTGCAGTCGCTGTGCGCTCTGGGTGCGACGCCGCTGACGAGCATGGCAGAAGGTGGGGGCGCGATGGCGCATCCTGCGCGGCAGGGTGTGCGTCCGCTTTCGGAACTCAAGCAGGAACAAGCGGCGTGGCTCGATCTTCACCCGTGGCTGGTTCGCATCAGTCGAATCAACTTTGACGGAGTCTCGGGAGAGATTCTGACCAATCCGTACTGGCGTTTGGAAAAGGCGATTGCACCTCACCGATCGCGCCATGATCCAATCGTCAAAGAGGGTGCGTAGGGGATACATGCAAAGCCAACCCTGGAACTCTCTGGAGCAAAGAACATGAAATTCAAAATTTCCCCCTCTCTTGCTGCAGGCGCCATGCTGGCGGGATTTCTTTCGTTGGCAGCGGCAGGACAAGCGCAGACTACGCCGCAACGGTCGCTGCTGGCGTTGTCGAAACGCGACCACACCTTGGCCATCGTGGATCCGGCGACCCTGCAGGTCGTAGGGCGCGCGCCTGTCGGACCTGACCCACACGAGGTGATTGCGTCTTCGGACGGAAAGACGGCATATGTCTCTATCTATGGCGGCGGGCGCTACCATGCGCTTTCGGTGATTGACCTGGTGGGGCAGAAGGCGCTGGCGGATGTCGACACCGGGGCATTGAACGGGCCGCACGGTCTCGCGTTTACCGGTGGAAAGGTGTGGTTCACGGCCGAGGGCGCGAAGGCTATTGCCACCTATGATCCAGCAACCGCGAAGATTGATTGGATCATGGGCACAGGGCAGAACCGAACGCACATGCTCTATGTCACTCCGGACCAAAAGAAGATTTACACGACGAACGTGAATTCCGCGACCGTCAGCATTCTCGAGCAAGTTGTTCTGCCTCCGATGGGGCCGCCGCCAGGAATGCGGCCGCCACCGGGGGCCCAGCCCTTTACGCCTCCGCCGGGCAGCAATCAGCCACGGATGGACTGGACGGAAACGGTGATCCCGGTCGGCAAAGGTGATGAAGGCTTTGATGTTTCGCCAGATGGACGCGCATTGTGGACAGCGGACGCTCAAGACGGCACGCTGTCGGTGATTGATCTCGGTACGAGAAAGGTTGTGGCCACTCTGGATGCGAAGGCGTTCGGCGCCAACCGGCTGAAGTTCACTCCGGACGGAAAGCTGGTTCTGATTTCGCGTTTAGGTGATGGCGACCTGCTGATTTACGATGCGGCGTCGCGGAAGGAGTTCAAGCGCGTGCATATTGGCCACGGAGCGGCGGGCATCCTGATGGATCCGGAAGGCGGACGGGCGTTCATCGCTTGTGGCCCGGACAATTATGTTGCGGTTCTCGACCTCAAGACTCTAGAGGTCGTGGACCATTTGGACGTCGGTGGAGAACCCGATGGCCTGGCGTGGGCAGTCCGGCCCTAGCGGTTGCCGAGACACTTACACGCTCCTCGCCGCCGGCTACCTGCAGGGTGGCATTGAGGGTACGGGTTCTCCCGATCACTTGCTCTACATTGACGAAGGTCAGCGTCTTGAAGCCCGGATGACGTTGATCCCAAGTTTCCTCTTGGGCCACATGTCAAAGTGCGGTTTCATGTCCTGCGTTGGAGTTTTGGTCCAACCACGCGAGCAGAGCGCGGATGCTCGCCGTTGCCATGGCGACGCTAGAATCCGCGGCCCCGTAGTAGATGTGAAGCGAATCTCCATCCGCACCAATCGTCTGGCCGCAGGGAAACACGACATCGCCCACATCCCCCGAGCGCTCATAGGCAGCTTCGGGGCCAAATATCCAGCTGTCTCCACGTTGCAAACAGATGTCAGGCCTTTTCAGGTCGAAGAGCGCGAGTCCTAAACGATAAATGCTGCCCGAGGCGGTGCGTCGAACTCCGTGATAGATGGTGAGCCAGCCCTTCGAAGTTTCGATCGGCGGGGAGCATAACCCAATCTTGTTCGCATCCCACCATCCCCCTCGTCGGGCTTCGAGGATCACTTTATGGTTTCCCCAATGCCGCAAATCCGGGGAGTAGGAGATCCACATGTGAGCGCCCGACGCAGTCATCGGCCTGTGGATCATGGCCCAGTAGCCGTCGATTTTGTAGGGCAAGAGGGCGGCATCCTTGTCTTCGGGCGGCATGATGACACCGAATCGCTGGAAGCTCTTGAAGTCTTTGGTCAAGGCCAGAGAAACACCGGGACCTCCACGGGCGAAGGAGGTATATGCCACTGCATATTGCTCGAGTTCGGGAACGTATGTGATGCGAGGGTCTTCGATACCCCAGATTTCTTCGGGGTAGTTGTGCGGGTCGGCCAGAAGCGTAGGCTTGGCGTCAATCCGCCAGCCGTCCATTCCATTCTTCGAGCGTGCCGCGCAAAGATGGGACAAACCAGTTCGGTCCTCCACACGGCAAAGCAAGAGCGTATCGCCTCCCGGCAGACGCACTGCGGCTGCATTGAAGACGCTGTTAATCGGATAGGGCCAATTCTGGCGGGTCAGGATGGGGTTGCCGTCGTAGCGCGTCAGTAGAGGGAGATCTGCGCACGCGTCCGGATTCTTCGGTTCGACCGCGATTGCCTCAGGAAGCTCAGCTTGATTTATGTGGGAATTCAAAAGGAGAGACTCATTTCGTGATGCAGATCTGCCGCGCTTGTCTCTTGCACCCTCTGGATTTCGAGGAGTGCCATCAGGAAGGAGAGGGTTGACTCCGCGCCTTGATTTTCGTTTACGCGATCCGGATGAAGGCCGTCTTTGCATCCGCCGGTTGCGGGGTCGTAGAGAGGCGCCTGCAGGTCGTTTTTCCCCAGGAACCATTGGAAGATTCGATTTGCTTCTTCAAGCCAGTTCGCATGCCCTGTGAGCCTGTAGACCTCGAGGCAAGCGGAAATTGTCGCACAGGCTTCGACCGGCTGCTGATCGAACCGGGCCTTTTCCTGACCTTCCTTGTAAAACCCGTTCGAACCGATCGGCACAAAGATTTCTTTGGCACCCCAAGACTGCACGCCTAACAGCCATTCGAGTGATTCGGTACCAGCCGCCACCATTCTTTTGTTTTCGCTGCGCCAGCCCGCGAGGATGAGCGCTTGGGACAGCCTGGCATTTGAATAAGAGAGACTCTTCTCAAACCAGTGCCATGAATCGGAACGACTGCGTTCGTAAATGTCCAGCAGACGATTGGCAAGGGTGTTTCGAATCCCCTGCATGGCTCTGTCGCCCGGAAACCAGTCAAGATAGGCTTGTACGCCGAGGATGCCAAAAGCCCACGCGCGCGGGCTTCGAAACTTCAGAACGGCCGGAAGGGCAGCCTCAAAAAGCCTTCCCGCGGCTCCACGCAAACCTTCATCCTGCGAATGTCCAAGCACGGTACCCAAAGCCCAAAGGGAACGGCCGTGGCTGTCTTCCGAACCAACATCTTCCAACCACTTCCGATCGTACCCCAGAAAATTCCTAAATCGCCCCGTATCGGAATGAAATGCGAGCCAGAGAAAGGCCAGATACCGACGAGAGAGTTTGAGATGCTCATCGATCCGCGCGGCTTCGCCATTTTCATCCAATAGTGTGGATACGATGAGGGCACGCGCATTGTCGTCTGTGGTGTAGCCCTCACGCGTGTTGGGGACAGAGAAGATCGCGTGTTGCAGCATGCCGGTATCGTCGGTCATGCTCCACAGGTATTCGGTATTAAGCGCCGGCAGATGCTCGGGGGCATTCAACGGATGCTCGTCCAGCTGTGCGGGCCTTGGCCGCAAACTTCGTTCGAAACGCGCGCGCTGAAAACTCGCCATATACGCCCGCGCCGTCTTAGGCCATGTTGTTGCCCGCGCGTGAAGATAAGCCCTCTTCCGCATCGCATGACGTTCGGCGTCATTCTCCAATAATCGGAGCACCGCCTCCGCAATGGAATCAGGATCGTCGAAGGGAACGATCACGCCGCGTCCATCCGCAAGCAGTTCCTTTGCGTGCCAGTATGGCGTGGACACGATCGCTTTTCCGGCGCCTAGTGCAATGGCGAGCGTGCCGGAGACAATCTGCGCCTCTTGGCGATAGGGAGTGATGTAAATATCCGCCGCTCCTACGTGCTCGACCAACTCTTCCGCACTCACGAAACGGTTGTTGAAGATCAACTGGGACGCAACGCCAAGTTCCCGCGCCAGCGTTTTCAGTTCTTCGCGGTAACGCTCGCCGTCGCGGCGCCGGATATGAGGGTGGGTCACGCCGGAAACGATATAAACGACGTTGGGATGTTTCGCCAGAATTGCAGGAAGGGCCCGTATGACATTCTCAATGCCCTTGTTGGGCGACAAGAGACCGAACGTCAGCAGGACAGATTTCCCTTCAGTTCCAAACTTATCCTTGAAGTAGTTTGGGTCCATGAAGGGCATTTCGGGCACCCCATGCGGGATGACGTCGATCTTTTCACTAGGTACCGCATACACATCGCGCAAGAGCTCAGCTCCCAGTTCGCTCATGACGACCAAGCGATCGGAGAGTCGCGCAATCTCCTTAAGCACATCGCGCTGGTTGGCGTCGGGCTCGCGCAGAACTGTATGCAGCGTGGTCACCAACGGCATTTTCAATCTGCGCAGGAGGGTTAAGATGTGGCTACCCGCGGTGCCGCCATAGATTCCGTATTCGTGCTGCAGGCAGACCAGATCATTTCCATTGAAATTGAGAAAATCAGCGGCGCGCGCATAAGAGTCCTGTTCTTCCTGCTCCAGTTCAAGTCGCACCTGTTCTGGATAGACATAACTTGAATCCGGATCATTGACGGGAATCGCAAAGAGTCGTCCCTCGCCGTATTCGGCCACCAGCGCGGTACAAAGATCCGTCGTGAAAGTGGCGATCCCACATTCGCGCGGCAGGTAATTTCCAATGAATGCGACACGCGTCGGCAACGGGAGACTCTGCGCTTTCAACGCCGCCGGCCTGGATGGCACTCGAACGCGTTCTTCAGCCGACTTCTCAGAATGGTGCATTTCAGGAAAAGGCATCTTGTCCTACTTTCATTTTCGGAACCGCAAAGGGAGATTCATCTCCCCCGCAACGAGAATCGCGGCGTTGAGAGCTTCGCACCCATCTTTGGCTACGTTTTGCTCTACCTTGCTACAAGCGCCCGTGGGTGTCGTTCGTCGACTTGGTCCAGGGATGTGTGTTCCTGGATCTGGCGCGATTGAAGAGTGACGTTCGCGATGAAGAAGCCCGGATACTTCGCGATGCGCACGGAATCGAGCTCCGCAGCGTTGAATTTTCGGGGTACGCTTCCAAGTGCGCGCGTCAATGCTCGATTGGTGGCGGCATTCGTGCTCGTCCCAAAGCCTCTTCGCGCACAAGCTGGGAGAACCCACATAAAGTGCCAGCCCGTCTGACGGATCATGGTATCGAAGACTGTCGCAGAAAGTTCTTCCACGCGCGTCCACCCATCCCCGACAGGCTCGCGGAGAGGATCGAGGCGACTGGGTAAGATACACTCTTTCCGCAGAAAAACGGAATGAGGCGTCACGCTCGCCCACTCTTGAAGTCATTGATCATTGCGACGCCGCTGGAATCCGTTCCAGTTTTCGCCGGACCGTTTTCCAGTTCACCCGCGACTGATCGATTTCGCGTATCTTCGACGTTGCTGCTTGAGTTTGAATCTGCGGTCCCAGCTTGCTCGCCCGAGAATCCGGTTGCATCCGGTTGGCTCGCCCGCCGTTGCAAGTGGATTCCATTGCGGTTGTGGGTAGACAGATGATTCTTTACATCACTTTTCTTGATGACGCTCACTGCCGCTCCAATCGCTCTGTTGCATGCTTGAACGTTGCTCGTCTGGAGCGAAGCCTGGAGTGCTGGAGGCGAGAAAGGGAAGGACGAAGGCCTAGCTTGAGCATACTCCTATAAGGGCCACCGCGCCGATCGCCCCGCAAGGTGTCCTCAGTTCAGATTTTCGCTCCTTGGGGTGCGGCTTCTTGGCGCGCAGAGCCTGGTCCGGATCGATCGGGCTTGCCTGTCGCGCTGGGGCGAAGCATGCGGCGAGACTGACGCCTTGAACGGCGCAACGAGGCGCACCCTGTCTTCGGGCTTCAGGCGTAAAGGATTGAACCCATCAAGTGGCCCGCAATCAACGCTGGGCGATTGGGACGATGGCACCGTCTCCGTTCTTTTTGAAGAACAGCATCAGCGGCCGCATCGGCGCCAACTTAGACCCGCTCATGGTCTGGCGACTTGGACAGAGGTTCAGCCCTCGCGCAAAGCAACGATGGGGTCGACCCGCATGGCGCGGCGCGCGGGGAAGTAGCTGGCGGCGAGCGCGACCCCGGTCAGCACAATGGTCACACCGGCAAAAGTGGTGAGATCGTCAGGTGACACACCGAAGAGAAGTCCGGCCATGAGGTGAGAAACGAGGAGCGCGCCGGCCACACCCAGCCCGGCACCCGCGGCGGCCAGACGGAGTCCCCGGCGCAGGACCATGTTGAGGATGCCGACTCTTTGCGCTCCCAGGGCGAGACGAATGGCGATCTCGCGTCTTTGTTCATTCACAACATAGGAAATCGTCCCGTAGATTCCGAGTCCGGCGAGCAGCAAGGCAGTGCCCGCAAAAATCGCGATCATATCCATGGAAAAGCGCCTCACGGAAAGCGAGGTGGAGAGCACGTCCTGCAGCGTCTCCGCATGAAAAACGGGAAGCGTGGCATCGACCGCCTGGACCTGCGCGCGCACCTGGTCGGGGATGGTGCTGGGATCGAGTTGTCCGCGAAGGAAGATGGCCAGATCTTTGGCGGGGTGCTGGTAGGCGCAGCGATAGATTTGCGGAATTGCTGCGTCTGCCAACGATTCCGTGCGGGCATCGGCAACTACGCCGATGATCGTGGTCCAGGCCGAAGTGGGAGAGGTCAACAGCCCGCGGGTATCCAAGTGCAAACGGACGCGTTTGCCCAGCGGGTCCTGGTTCGGCCAGTAGGTGTGAGCCGCGGCCTGATTGATGACCGCAACCTGGGGCGTCGTTTCAATATCCTGCTCGCTGAAAATGCGTCCGCGCTCGAGCGGTATTCCCAACAGGTGGAAGTATTGGGGCGAAACGACGGGACTCCCGATCACAGGAGCCTGATTGTCCATCGTCTCGATGCCTTCGCGGATCAATGGCAGCCGGCTAGGATCGCTGTGCCCCAGGGGAAGAGCGGCCTCGTCGCCGACAGCCGCTTCTTCGACGCCCGGCAGGGTGCGGCTGCGGCGAAGAATCTCGCGCAGCAGGACTGTTTCCTGCGTGGCGGTCTGATAGGGATCCATCGTGGGATCGTTCGGTCCCGGCAGCCAGGTTTGAATGGCCATCACGCGGTCAGGATTGAAGCCGGGCTGCACCTTGAACAAGTCCCAGAAACTGCGCAGCAGAAGGCCCGCGGCGACCATGAGCACCAGGGAGAGCGCCAATTCACTGATGACCAGAATCTGACGGGCGCGCGAACGGCCAAGCGATCCGCTGGACCCGCGTCCTTCCTGCCGGAGCGTGCCCATCAAATCGAAGCGGCTGACGAGCCACGCGGGAGCAAGGCCAAAGACGATTCCGGCTGCGACAGAGACGGCGAGAGCGAAGGCCAGCACGCCCCAATTGATGGAAATGGCATTGAGGTGCGGGAGGCTCTCCGGAATAAGCTGCAGCAGGAAATGCTGGGTGCAGAAGAGAACGGCAAATCCAGCAATTCCGCCCAGCAAGAAGAGCAGCAGACTTTCGGTGAGAAGCTGGCGGATGAGGCGTGCTCTTTGCGCTCCCATGGCCTGGCGAACCGCGATCTCACGACTCCGCACACTGGTCCGGGCGAGCAGGAGATTGGCGACATTGACGCAACTGATGAGGAGGACCAATCCGACCGCGCCGAACAGGAGAATCAGGGATTGGCGCACGCTGCCGACCACGGTTTGGCTGAGCGGAACCAGGCGCACGGTCCATTCGGTCTGGACCGGATACTCCGCCGGATATTGTTTTTTCAGCGATTCGACCAGCGCATCGAGATGCCGCTGCGCGGCCGCAATCGAGAGTCCCGGCTTCAAGCGCGCGATGACCACACGACTGCGCAGACGGGACTCGCGCAGCGGGGGTGGAAACGGCACACCGGCAAAGCCGGCGCCTAGCCACAGCTCCACATTCTGCTCGTCGCTGGTTGAGCCCTGATCGCGAAAACCGCGCGGCATGACGCCCACGACGTGATACACGTCGTTGTCGAGGCGCAGAGCTTTGCCGATGATGTGCGGGTCGGCTCCGAATTCCCTTCTCCAGAGCCCGTCGCTGATCACGACCTCAAGGTTATAGCCGGGAGTGGTATCGTGCGGATCGAATGTGCGGCCCAACTGCGCGTCGACACCGAGGAGCGCGAAGTAATTGGGCGTAACCTGCTTGAAGCTGAGACGCAGGGGCTGCGCGCTGCCGGTGAGATTCACGTTTGCGCCCGTGCCGGTAATCGACGCGGACTGGAATATGCCGGAACTCCCGAGGTCTCTCCACTCAGGGACGGAGATGCCGACGCCCTGCGCTCCTACGCCGGGGAGGTCGTCCACAATGCGCACCAGCTGGGAAGGGTTGGGATAAGGCAAAGGGTGGAGCAGCGTGGCGTCGATCACGCTATAGATCGCAGTGGTGGCTCCGATGCCGAGCGCCATGGTGGCAATGGCGATGAAAGAGAATCCAGGAGATCGCAGGAGCATGCGAAACGCATAGCGCAGGTCGAAAAGCAGATTCTCGATGAACGGGAGGCTTTGCTCGGCGTGGTGGTCCTGACGGATCGCCTCCGGCGCCCCCAGCTTGATCACGGCCTGCCGGCGCGCCTCGGCCGGCGGCATGCCGGCGCGCAGATTCTCCTCTGTCTGAAACGCGAGATGTTCGGTGATTTCATCCTGCAGGCGTTGACCGGCACTCCGCCCGGTAGCGAAATTCGACAGGCGCATGAAGAAGCGTCGCAGGAATTTCACGTTAAATCCTCCGCCTTGGCTTTGAAGAAGCGGGCGATGATCGCCGTGGTCTGCTCCCACTCGCGGGTTTCGGCTTGCAATTGTTTGTGGCCGGTCCTGGTGAGGCGGTAGAAGCGCGCGCGGCGGTTGTTTTCCGAGGTGCCCCAGTCGGAGGCAATCGAACCTTCCTGCTCGAGCTTGAGGAGCAGGGGATACAGCGTGCCCTGATTGACGGCCAGAAGGTCTCCGCTGATCTGCTCGATGCGTCGGGCAATGCCCCAGCCGTGCTGCGGTCCCAGGACATCGAGGGTCTTGAGGACCATGAGGGCGAGTGTTCCTTGCAAGACGTCCGGCTTTTCCTTCATGACGAACCAACCTTTAGGTTTCCAACAGGAATAGTCGCACGGCTCCTTTTGGAAAGCAACAGGAAATTGGAACTTTCTTAAGAAGGCTAATTGGGAAGAATTGCCGGGGAACCGTCGGGACGCAGCGGAGGAGGGTGGCCAATGGGTGCGATGGTCGGTGAGTCCAGGCTGTCATTCATAAAAACGCTCCCGGGGACAGGGAGCCAGAACACGCCTGAATCGTTGCGTGCTATTTTTTGGGACGGATCTCCGCTTTTCGAGGCCTGGAACACGAGCCGGCGAGTCAGTTCGTGATTTCGGCGCCGCCAATGAAGTAACTTTGCCCGGGACTATTCCGCGCGCAGCGCCTGCATTGGATCCAGCCGCGAGGCTCGCCACGCGGGGAGCATGCAGGCCAGGGTGGCGACCATGAGCAGCGTAAACGTTACTGCCACGTAGACAGCGGGGTCGAGCGGCCTGGTGTCATAGAGCATGGAGCGAATCAGTTGTGTGATTCCGGCACTGGCTGCGGATCCGAGTGCCAGTCCAAGGATTGCCGGCCGCAGTCCATCGAAGAGGATCAGCCGCAGCACCTGGTCTCTCTGCGCGCCGAGCGCCATGCGAACGCCAAGTTCCGTTGTGCGTTGCGTCATCAGATAGGAGAGAACGCCGTACAAACCTACAGAGGCCAGAACCAGCGACAGCACCGCAAAGCTCAGCACCAACGTGGCGCTGAAGCTGGCGTTGCCGAGCGAATCCCCAATTGCCTGCTGCAGCGTCATCACGTCAGAGACGGGCAACTGCGGATCGAGTGCGGCGATCTGCTTCTGCACCGGAACGGAGATTGCCAGCGGGTCGGAATCGGTGCGAATGGCGAGCGATCCCCCGTGCCAAAGGCCACCATCGAGCATCGGAAAATACACAGTTGGCAGCGCGGGCTTACCGACCTGCCAAAGCGTGTCCCCTACGACACCGACGATTTCGTAGTCTGCGTCTTTGAGCGCGGGTACATGAATATTTCTTCCAACCGGATTTTCGCCTGGGAAATACTGCCGGGCAAGGCTGCTGCTGATGACAACTTTTTTCGCGCGGTCCAGCCGGTCGTCGGTCGTGAAGAAACGTCCCTTCAGCAAGGGAATCCGCAAAGCGCTGAAATACCCGGGATCGGCTCCGCGCACGAGAGCGTCGGGCAATAGTTCACCGGGTTTCAGCGGAGGATGTTCCTTGATCGTGAATACGTCGTCTCCGCCATTTCCTTCGCCGGGCAGAATGGTACCGAGGGCGGCGGCGCGGACTCCGGGCAGGGCGCGCAATCTTACCAGGAGGTTCTCGTTAAAGGAGTTCACCCTTTCCGGAGTATTGTATTTCTGCGCGGGAAGACTGAAGTCCAAGGACAGTACATTGTTGGTCACGCATCCCACGTCGGTCGTGCGCAGACGCACGAAGCTCCTGAGCAACAATCCTGCGCCGACCAGCAACACCACGGTGACAGCGATCTCGACCGTCAGCAGGATCTTGCGCAGTGTGACGCGCGAGAGATTTCCGCTCGCGGTGCGCGATGAAGCCTGGAGCGAGGCAAAAGCCGCCCTGCCCGTGGACGAAATGGCGGGAAGCAGACCCGCGAGCAGCGCCGCCGTAAAAACCAGCGCGCAAGCGAATCCCAGAACAACGCCGTCGACATGGATGCCCGCGGCGCTGGGTAAACTCTTCCATGCGCTCGATAGCCATCGAGTAGCCGCCAGCGACATCAACACTCCGCTTGCCCCGCCGGCGAGACAAATCAACAAGCTCTCCATCAATTGTGCGCGGATCAGAGTCAGACGCTGTGCCCCCAGCGCGCCGCGGATGGCAACTTCCTTTTGCCGTGCCGCTCCACGCGCCACCAGCAGGTTGGCAACGTTCAGGCAGCCAATCAGGAGCATGCATGCAACGGCACACATCAACAGCAGCAGCGGTTTCTTTACATTGCGCCCCAGGTCATCGTTGAGGGTCCGCGGCGCAACATCTTCAGCCACCGGCGCATTCAGGTATTGGGCATGCAGCCGGGACTGCACCGCCTCCACCTGACTCAGGGCGCTTGCCAGGCTCACATCTGTTCTCAGGCGCGCGACCACAAGGTTGAAGTGGTAGTCATGACGCTTCAGCAGATCGGGCGGCAATCCCGACAAATACGGGACCCACACCTGCGTCTTCGCATCGGGATAGGTGAACGACTGGGGGAGCACGCCCACCACCGTGTATGGCTTCCCGTCGAGATGGATTTGCCTGCCGACAATCGAAGGATCCCCGCCGAACCGCCGCTCGAAGAGATTCCAGGTCAGCAGGGCGGTGTTTCCGTCCAAACGATCTTCGCTCTCGGCAAACGTGCGGCCGATGACCGCCGGCACCCCCAGCACCGGAAACAGGTTCCAGCTCCCGGCGCCTGCGCCTACGAGCTCCGGCAACTCTCCGTGCTCGCCGGTCAGGTTGAATTGTGCTCGCCGCGCTACCGCCAAGTCTTCAAAGCCGTGCGTTTGCGCGCGCCAGTCGAAGAAGTCAGCTGGCGCAACGGCGTTGTAATTAAATCCCTCCTGGTTGCTGCGCGCATCGCGGAAATGCTCATAGACCAAAACCAGGCGGTCTGGATCGCGAAAAGGAAGAGGCCTGAGCAGCACTGAGCGAACGACTGTGAAGAGAGAGGTCGTGGCGCCGATGCACAAGGCCATTACGGTGATGGCGATCAGTGAAAATCCCGGCGTTCGCAAGAGTGTTCTGGCCGCATACTTCAGATCACGGCCGAGTGTGTCTGCAAGGGAGAGAGTATTTTGCTGCCACAGAATCTCACGAACGCTTCGCGGATTTCCGAGCTTGACTCTTGCCCTGCGTCGCGCTTCTTCCGGATTCATCCCCCGCGCAACATTTTCGGCAGTTTCTTCAGCGAGATAGGCATCGATCTCTTGCTGCAACTCCTGGTCTGCGCGGCGGCGGCGAAAGAACCTGAACCAACTCATCGAGTGCCTCCATCTGCAGCTGCTTCCTCACCCATCACCAGGCCGATGGCACGGATCATCTGGCGCCAACGGCCGGTTTCAAGCACAAGCTGTTTTCTGCCCGCAGCGGTGAGGCGATAGTACTTCGCCTTGCGATTGTTCTCACTGGGGCCCCAGTGGGACGAAACCCAGCCGCGGTCCTCCAGCCGATGCAGCGCGGGATAGAGCGAACCTTGCTCCACCTCCAGTACATCCTCCGAGCTCCGCTCAATCACTTTAGCGATGGTGTGTCCGTGTGCGTTTCCGGTGACGAGGGTACGCAAAATCATCATGTCCAGCGTGCCCTTCAGCATTTCGCCGTCGGACGGATGTTTTTTGCTCATCGAGAAGTGCTCCACTCGAACATCTATGGAAGAGAGGATACACCACTCGGTGTTCTATGGGAAGCGGACACCTGGACTATCTTGCTCGCTGAGCGTTTGGGATTTCTGATCGCCGTGAAGCGTGAGGCATTGGATCCTTCAGCTTTTGGGAGTCCGGACTCGACCGTGGAACTTTTGCGAATTTTGCTTGACTTGGATCTCGCCGGGATGTACAGTCGTTTATCGATATATCGAGGATCGATCAACTTATGCCCAAACGCAAGCTTGACCCTTTACCTTCGGCAGCGTTTCAGATTCTGCTTTCGCTTGCGGATGGTGACTTGCATGGATATGGAATCATGCGTCAGGTCGAAGAGCAAACCAACGGCAGAATGCGTCTCGGTCCTGGAACGCTTTACAGTTCGATTCAGGCCATCCTCGAAGAAGGACTGATTGAGGAAGTCGATCGGAACTCCGATCAGGAGGCGGGTCATGAACGCCGCCGCTACTACCGGTTGACTTCTTCCGGGCGCAAACTTGCACGCACCGAAGCAGAGAGATTGGCTGATCTACTACGCGTCGCCCGCGCCAAGAAGATTTTCAAGGGGGAATATGTCTGAGAAGATCTATTCGTTCCTGCTTCGCCTTTACCCAGCTCGTTTCCGGCGGCAGTACGGAGCCGAAGCGCTTCAGCTGTTCCAAGACCGCTTGGGCGATGAGCGAGGCTTGCTGGGAAAGGTGCACCTGTGGATCGACCTGCTGATTGATTTCGCGTCAGGACTTCCCTTGGCATACCGGAACACCTACCGAACGCCAACGGCGACGCAAGCCTGGCAGGCGGTCGCAGGGCTGCCGGCGTTTCGCACTCTGGAAGAGGAGCCACTGCGGCCGCTTTCAGTCGTGATGGGCAGTTTTTTGGGGATCGCCACGCTGGCTCTCGTCCTCTTTGTCATGAACCACGCTGCCGCATTCCACCCCTTCCCAGGCTCCGTCGGAAGGCTCAATGCAGGAACCCCCGGAAGCGAGAGCAACCCGGACGCTGAGGCCGTGGCAGAGAAGCTTGAGAGGCAGATCCGGAGCGCCGATCAGCTACAAACGTGTTTTTTCGAAAAGCTCGAGCGGCATCCGGGGAACATTGGATATGTCAAACTCACGTGGTTCGCCGATCCGGCATCTTGTGGTGCGATTGCAGAGGCCGTGATGCAGCGTTTGAACGAAACCGATGCTGTCATCTTCGATCTCAGGGACACGCGGGGAGGGTACCCGGAGATGGTGCGCTGGATGGCGGGCTGGCTTTTCGATCGTCCTGTTGCCTGGTACAACCCGCGGGCCGCTTCCCCCGAACAGCTCGTCACGGACTCGCCGGTTCCGGGAAGCAGGCTTGCCAATAAGCCGGTCTTTGTCCTCACATCGTCGCGGACGTTTTCCGGTGGTGAGCATTTTGCATACAACCTCAAGATCTTGAAGCGGGCGATGATCGTGGGCGAAACCACGAGCGGCGCGTCGCATGCCGGAACACGATCTGCGCCGAGCCAGATCGCTCACGTCGAGGCTAAACCCGCCTGGGAAGGTACGGGCGTTCAGCCCGACGTACGGGTCGATGCCGCCGACGCACTGCGAACCGCCGAGAATCTTGCCCGCAGCGCAATCGGAAAAAAATAAGCTGCCAGACCATATTCCTGCACGCTTTCCGGAGAATGCCTCTGCCTTGGAGAATGCCTCTGTCTTTCTGTCTTTTGCCTGGTGAAACAATCTCCTGGCGTCTCCGTTATACTTCTTCACAACCCGATCATGAAGCGCCACGTACTCATTTTCGGTCTCATCGGCGGCCTCCTCATCGCCACCCTCCAATACACCGAATACCGTTTCGTCATCATCGAGCATTCCGTCGAACTCTACAGCGCGCTTGTTGCCATCCTGTTCTCGGCTTTCGGCATCTGGCTCGGCCTCCGCATCACGCGCCGTAGCGAGGCCATTCGGGAAACGGTGGTGGTGAAGGAGGTGTTTGTCCCCGAGGAAGCGCCAGCCCCTTTCGTTCCCAGCCCGGTCGCCTTCGCTCCCAATGCGGCCCGCCAGCAGACCCTTGGCATCACGGCACGCGAGCTCGAAATACTCACCCTGATTGCCCGCGGCTTGAGCAATCGTGAGATCGCCACGCAGCTATTCGTTTCAGAAAATACTGTCAAGACTCATTGTTCCCGGACCTTCGACAAACTCGGAGCCGCCCGCCGCACCCAGGCGGTCCAGCGCGGCAAAGAACTAGGGCTGCTGCCGTGACCGGGTCCCCCAGAAGCACGATTTCCGGTTCATTCATGGAAAATCACTCGAAAGGGTGACGACGTCCGGCCCCGCGACACCGCATTCTGACTCCATCTTTTGTCGCTCCAGGAGCATCGCATGAAAAAAGCCGTCCTCACCTTCGGCCTCATCGCCGGCGTCATGATCTCCGTCCTAATGGACGGCTCGCTGCTCGTCGCCCACAAGATTGGCTCCGGCCACAGCATGGCTCTGGGCTACACCATGATGGTGGCGTCGTTCCTGCTCATTTACTTCGGCGTCCGCAGCTACCGCGACAACACCCTCGGCGGGCAAATCTCATTCGGCCGCGCTTTCGCCTGCGGGCTCCTCATTGCCGTCATCACCACGGTCTGCTATGTCGCCACGTGGGAGGTGCTCTACTTCAACTTCATGCCCCACTTCATGGACAGTTACTTCGCCGCGCAGATTCAGCGGGTCCAAGCGTCTGGACTTGATCCCGCCGCTACTGCCGTGCGGGTCGCTGCCATCGAGCGCTCGCAGCAGCTCTACCAGAACCCTTTCGTCAACATGGCCTACACCTTTATTGAACCGTTGCCCGTCGGTCTTCTTATTGCTCTCCTCTCCGCTGCCCTTCTGCGACGCAAAGTCGCTGTCGAGCCTGCCGCCGTTCGCGCAGTCACGACCACATAAATCAAGAGGCATTGGCTTGGTTTTGGGGCAACTTAGAACTGATTGTCATCCTGCCGTAACATGATTCTTGGATTGCTGCATGATTGGTGCAATGCTGCTGGATTAGTGCAATGCTGCTGGATTACTGGATTGCGCGAACTACTGGAACCGGGTGAGCGTGGTTACTCGAAAAGCGTAAAAAATACAATGCATCGCAAAGAATTACACGATCTGAAGTGCAACCATTGCGCGCATTGCTTAGGTGGGATCGACATAAATTGAATGGATCGAGTGTGCAAATGCAGGAAGGTTTACAGTTGGGAGTTTGGCACGATTAGTGCATACAGACGAGCGAAACTTCATATCAAAGAAATCAGCGACGGTACCTGCGCTGGATCTGTAACGCGACGCTGATTCAGTCTTTTTGGCCTACTTGTATAAAGATGTGCCAAGAATATTGGACTACCTCCTTGCCTAAGGTTTGACTTCAACCCAAACCAAGCTCGACTAATCCACAAGTCAATTGCCATTTAAGTGGCGACGTGCTCGTGTGTCGCTGGAATTCCTTCAGGTATCGACCGAGTCCCTGTGCCTTTAAAGGCCGACAGGATTGTCATCCTTCTACAAA
Source organism: uncultured Acidobacteriaceae bacterium (assembly GCA_963798035.1). Lineage (GTDB taxonomy): Bacteria > Acidobacteriota > Terriglobia > Terriglobales > Acidobacteriaceae > Telmatobacter. Next base: position 995,163 of record CAWCRW010000006.1, read on the forward strand.
AATCTTGAGGTAAGCAGATGTCTGCAATGCGTTTTTTGGGCGCCGCTAAGCCGAAATTCATTCTTATTCGTTCCGCGCTCCACGCACACCCTTTCCGATCGCACCGAATATTTTCAGGACCGCGGTCTTTTGCCGTCCAATTGCTCGCGTGCCTCTCAGGCTCCCTTGCGATTTCCTGTTTCTGCATCATGATTTCAGGTTGCAGCGCTTATATTCAGAAGGATTCAGTCAAAACGTTCGTGGCCTCTGCACAAACCGCCACGACCTGTGGTGGAACGGGTCAATCGGGTACGGACGGCGGCAACGCGCGCTGGCAATTGGGCACGCCATGTGCCACGGGGGCGAACTCCGGCGGCTATACGGTTTCCAGCATTTCGTACTGGGTAGGCACGCCAACTTCAACGAGCTTCGACCTGGGTGTCTACAGCAATTCCTCAAGCGGTCCCAGTTCGCTTCTGTGCTCTATCTCGACGGGAACGATCACGCCTTCGTCGGGCTGGAATTCGGTCAACATCAGCAACTGCCCGACGCTGAGCGCGAGTACAACGTATTGGATAGGCTACCTCACGGGCAGCAATGCGATCTCTCAGGGGACGGTCAGCGGAGTTTGTCCAGGATCCTCCTACCACAGCACCTGGGCCAACGCCCAATTGTCCGGAGCCTCCCTGGCAAATCCATTTCCGGCCAACACGCAGGGCAGCACTTGCTATTCCCTCTACATGACGTTGAATCCGGTGACTGGAGCCAGCCAGAGCGCTTGTGGCGAGACGGGTCAATCGGGTACGGACGGCGGCAACGCGCGCTGGCAATTGGGCACGCCATGTGCCACGGGGACGAACTCCGGCGGCTATACGGTTTCCAGCATTTCGTACTGGGTAGGCACGCCAACTTCAACGAGTTTCGACCTGGGTGTCTACAGCAATTCCTCAAGCGGTCCCAGTTCGCTTCTGTGCTCTATCTCGATGGGAACGATCACGCCTTCGTCGGGCTGGAATTCGGTCAACATCAGCAACTGCCCGACGCTGAGCGCGAGTACAACGTATTGGATAGGCTACCTCACGGGCAGCAATGCGATCTCTCAGGGGACGGTCAGCGGAGTTTGTCCAGGATCCTCCTACCACAGCACCTGGGCCAACGCCCAATTGTCCGGAGCCTCCCTGGCAAATCCATTTCCGGCCAACACGCAGGGCAGCACTTGCTATTCCCTCTACATGACGTTGAATCCGGTGACTGGAGCCAGCCAGAGCGCAGGCACGGGACAAGCGATTGGCGTGAACGCAACCAGTTTGTCGTTTGGCGGTGTTGCGCTCAGTCAACCGGCGACACAGGCGCTGACGTTAACAAATTCGGGCACATCGGCGGGAAGCGTGAGCGCAGTGACGGTGACCGGAGCCGGGTTCTCGCTCGTGGGATCTACGTTTCCGATCACCTTGAATGCCGGTCAAGCTGACACGTTGAACATACAATTTGACCCGACGGCGGCCGGGGCAGCGAGCGGAACGTTGACAATTCTCAGCTCTTCGACAAGCAACCCCGTGGCTCAAGTCAGTCTTAGCGGCACAGGCGTGGCCTCCCAGGTCGATCTGAAGTGGAACGCCCCTGCAAGTTCGAGTGCCCCAGTGGCGGGATATAACATCTACCGCTCCAGCGCAACCAGTTCGTTTGAACGGCTCAACTCCAGCGTCGACAAACAAACAACGTACCAGGATGGCTCACTGCAGGTCGGAGGGACCTACGAATACTACGTGACGACCGTTAATAGCGCGGGCACAGAAAGCAGTCCATCCAATACCACAACTGTTTCTGTGCCCTAGAACTTGAACCATAAGCTGGATCGAGGATGCGGAGTTTGTGGGGTCAGGTCTGCGAGACAATCGCCGGGGCGGCGTGTGGGTGCATTACCTCACGGATGTGCGGAGGCAGGTGTGCGTCGCCCTCATCGATGCGGGCAACCCGGCCAGCAGCACGGCCGCCGCATCCCTTCTTTGAGTTCCGAGCACACCCTTTCGACATGCTGGCGTCTTGTTTCGTCTTTCTTCACCGAGATGGTCCAGCAGATCCACTCGTTGCGCGCGAGTGGCGTGAGGTTTTCCCAGGCAGTCAATGCCTTCACGTCGGAGGCGAGGGCATTCCGGAGGTCAGCCGGAAGGTCGTGCACGACTCCTTGGGAGATTCGGTTGGTCATAGGCTTATCTCGCAGGCTAAACGATCAAGAATCTGGTACACCAGCACAGCGTGGATTCCGGGCCCATGGGGAAGGTATGTTTTTTTATCACAGGGCACGCAGGTGTTGGCTCCCCCGCGCAAAATTGTCATGAGCGTGGAAGCGAGTCGGTGGGAGAGTTTGGCGATTCCGCGTGAGACGTCTGAATACCTCGCCGAATCGCGTCGTTCTCGGCGTGGTTCTGGGACGCCAGGCTGACGCGCGACGGGATGATTATGCTTGATCTAGGTCAGTTTTGCTGGAGTCGGTCTCGCTCGGGAAGTTGAAGAAGATTTGATTGCCGTCGAGATCATCGACCACCAGAAGCCGGTATCCCCACGAACCGTCCTTGACCATCACTCCCCTGGCCTCGAGATCCGCGCGCAATGCGTTCAAGCCCGCAACCTGTGCCTCCGGCTCGGCGTTCAGGGAAATGAACATGAGTCCCTTGCCAATCTTCTCCGGCCACGTGTCGGCGAGGATCAGCGCGCAACCCAGGCCGTCGACTTGTGCGATGTGCGCTTTGCCGTCCTGGTCGTAGCGCCAGGAGTTCGAGAAGCCGAGTCGGTCAACGTAGAAGCGGAGCGAAGCCTCGACGTCCTTGACGTGGAAGACGGGGCGCGCGAACCAGTCTGTCATTTGTCATCCATCCTTAAGCTCATTATGGTCAGTGAAAGTCGTCGATGCTCTCATGGAACGCGGGGCATATCCCCGACCGCGGGCCGAACGGCACTTTGTTCCTGATCGCCAGGCCGTTCTCCGGCTTCTTCACGGGAGGCGATAAACTTCCAGGGTCGTGCCCTCGCGCAGTAGAAGTAGAAAGTCCTGGCCGTGATTCGTCGCAAGCATCGAACCAACCGGCCTATTCAGTGGAACCTGCAGGAGAAACACCCGGGTTCTGTTCGCAACGGAGAAAACTTCGATTGCGTTGTAAAAGTCTTTCCACAGACCCGAAAATTCGCAATGATAATTCGCGAATCGGTCGCCTTGACTCACATCGATGAAGTGGCAATGTTGCTCCCGGTCGTAGCGGGGATCGTTCTTGAGATCAACACGAACGAAGGAATCAGGATTCACTAGCCTCGCAATCCGAAAACCCTGGTAGTCAAAGAGGAGGGACTGTAGATCTTTCAGCGTGGACGCACTTCCAGCTTCCAGCACGCCTGCGCACTCCCCATCAGCCTTTTTAGATCTTTCGAGAAACTCGGGCCAGCTTTCTTGCGAAAACTTAGACAGCTTTGCGAAGGTGCAAGCCACTCTCGGTTGAAGATCGGGAACCTTCAACACTTCGGCCGCATAGGTCCCGCCGTCTCGTTGACTCTGCGCCGGCTGTCCTGGCTGGTACCCGGATTTTTCCAGGCCACTGGCGATCAAATCGCCATCTTTGTTGAAACGCCACAAAGCCGCGGCGATGATCGGATCGTTGGTGACGATGCGGGAAATCACAGTGAAGTGACGTAGATCGATCAGGATCACAACCGCATTCGGCCCCGGGCCACCGGTTGATCCACTCAATTCTGACCAGTTGATGTGATGAAAACAAAAACGGACAACAAGCGTGTCTCCAGCCGGGCTCACCGTCAAGTTCCAATCGTCGGCGTGACCCGTTTCGCTCGGAATTCTGCTATCGAGCGCGAGCGTGTTTTCGACAGGGGTATTCGTGTCCCACGCCGATACTCGTTCGAGAATCCATTGATCGTCTTTGAACGATTGCAGGACGAGGAGGTCATTGTCTGGTGTGAGGGCAGTGATCTCCTTCCCCACGTCTCCCGGTTTTCCCCGCAGGGTATGCCGGAAGATCGGCGCTGGCTCCTGCCCCAGGCATGCCGAGGCGAAAAAGGCGGCAGCGAGAAACCAGAATCGCAAACTTCGCATGCAGGAATGCTAGCAGCCGATGACCTTGGGTATTACCGGCTTTCCCGATTACTTACCCTCAGCGAAGGGCAAAGCGCTCCTCCCTGGGATGCGAATCTTGCGGCGTCGTCCGACGGGCGGACCGTGCTGTTTGCGCCAGGCACGGCCAGAAGCTCGATCGTACTTGCCGAGAATCTTCAATAAAATCGCGGCGCGTCTGTTCGTACTGGTCAAATCGTGGATGCTATGCAGTTCGTGCGTTGTTGAGGGCAGATCAATTCCGGATGTTACCTATTCACACGGCCTGAAGAATCGCGAAGACACCTAGCTGGTGGACCGAGCCGCATTTCTGTTTCAAGCCTAAGACGAACCGCCCCTGGCTGTCCGTGTTGATATACTTTTGATGGTTCGCCCTGGCGCGATTGTGCTCAGGATGCCGGGCGGGTCCCCGATGGAAGGGCTGTTCCAGTCGGCGGGAGTAGTTCAGTGGTAGAACGTCAGCTTCCCAAGCTGAATGTCGCCGGTTCGATCCCGGTCTCCCGCTCCAATTCTGAATCGATTCTCCGCTGCCATCTTCGATCGGGTGTTTTTGAGGACCGGCGAGCTCTCGGGTGTTCGTTCGAACGATGCGGCCTCAGGGTTTCGGTGGGTGCTGCTGAATCTTCACCACGAGGCAGGTAACAAACTTGTCGCCGGCGACCACCATTTGGTGGGGCAAGCCCGCAGGCACGTGGGCCAGATCGCCGGCGCGCAATTCCTGGCGTGCACCGCCTTCGACCGATGAGCCGCGGATTTCTCCGGGAGCAATGATCTTCCGGTCCGTGATGGTGCCGCCGGTGACGAGGGCTGCACGGCCATCGATTACAAGGAAGAGATCTGCGAAACGCTCGTGCAATTCTGCTCCTCCGTCGCGGCTGCGCACGAGCAGATGAATCGCATGCTGCGGATAATCCTTGAGAACTTCGCTGGCCGAGCCGTCACTGAACCTGGCGAGCTTGCGCAAATGTGCGGCGCGCTCGAGCAGGATGGGCGCAGCAAGATGATCGAGCACATCGTCGCGACGGGCGCGTTTGCCCTTGGGGGCGGTGGGAAGCTTTTCGGCAGGGAGAAGCTCCCTCAGGATTGCTTTGGAGAAATCGTCCATGGCATTCGGTCCGTTGTCATTTTACGGCGAGAGACGTATGAACTTCGACATCCGCCAACCGGCGTGCACGTTGAAAGATGGCGAGGAACATGGGGCGCGTCAGGCGGCCGGTGTTGGTGTTTTGGAGCGATGGATGAAAGCTTGCGAGGACGCGGAGGCCGCCGGGTAGGGGGTACTCGGCGCCGTGGCGGAACTTGTAGGCAGAGCGCGATGAGATCTGGCCGGATCGCTGCGCATGTGCCAGCAGGCCGTCGAAAGCGATGCGCCCGAGGCAGACGACCACGCGAAGATTGCGCAGCAGGGCGATCTCCTTGTCGAGCCAAGGCGCGCAGTTGCGCAGTTCATCGGGAGCCGGCTTGTTGTCGGGCGGGGCGCAACGCACGACAGCGCTGATCCAGAGATCGGTCAGTTTCATGCCGTCGTCGCGGGATTTGGAGTCAGGTTGCGAGGCGAAGCCCGCTTCGTACAGCACGGGGTAGAGGAAATCGCCGGAGCCATCGCCGGTGAACGGTCTTCCGGTACGGTTGGAGCCGTGGGCGCCGGGAGCGAGGCCCAATGCAAGTACGCGTGCCGCGGGATCGCCGAAGGAGGGCACAGGTCTTCCCCAATAATCCCAATCGGCGTAAGCGCGGCGACGCACCCGCGCAACCTCGGTGCTGTGGCCTCGCAGACGCGGACATAGATTGCAGGCGACGATGCGGGCGTTGAGGGCTTCGAGCGGGCTGGGTCGGGCCATAGTGGGATTCTATTGGACAACGCGATAGATTGTTGGAGTGTGCGCGGAGTTCGGGTGACTCGCCACAAGGCATGCATCGGCAAGGGCGAGCGGGTCATCCGATGGAAGAATGACTCGCGGCGAGGATTGCTTTTGACTCCCTCTATTGATTCAATTTTTATCGGCGGCCCAAGAGCTCTACGCGATGATCGTGGGGATTGGCTCTCGTCGATTGCACGCCGGCGCGCCCATGGAGCAGTTCCCTTATCCGCAGAGGGTTTTGCAGGAGACAAGGTTGCGCAGCCGTATCATGGTGGACCGGATGCTGCGGCATGCGTGCATCTTGCCGATCATTACAGCTTTTGGCGGGAACGTTACGGCATCAACTTTGAGCATGGCCATTTAGGCGAGAATCTGGTCGTCGGGGGAACGGCTGAAACCGAGGTTTGCGTGGGGGATGTGGTGCGGATTGGCTCAGCAGTTGTGCAAGTTACCGGGCCGCGCATTCCATGCGAGAATCAGGCACGTCGTGCAGGCCGCGCGGATTGGGTCAGGCTGACGATTCGGGAAAATCGCACCGGATTTTATTTGCGGGTTCTCGAAAACGGAGAAGTTCAAGAAGGGGATTCTTGGCTTTTGCAGGAGCGACTGAACGAGCGAGGGTCGATCACGGCGGTGAATCGCTGCATGTACCTGGCGTTTGATCCGAAGGTCGCGGGGGAGTTTGCGGAGATGCCTGGCCTTGCGGCATGGTGGAAAGGGCAGTTCGGGGAGAAATTGGCACGGAAGGCGCGACACTGGAGCGATGAGATTCTTCAGTGAACATGCGAGGTTCGAACGCAATCAAACTTTCATAGGAGAGGAATGCGATGAAATCAGCGAAGCTTTTGCTGCTTGCGGGCGATTTTGTTGAGGACTACGAGATCATGGTTCCATTCCAAGCCCTGCAGATGGTGGGCCACACCGTGGACGCAGTTTGTCCGGGCAAGAAAAAAGGCGAACAAGTGCGCACGGCGATCCATGACTTTGAAGGAGATCAGACTTATTCAGAAAAGCGCGGGCATAACTTCACGCTGAATGCGACGTTTGACGATGTAAAGCCGGGAGACTATGACGCGCTGGTGGTCCCAGGCGGTCGCGCGCCTGAATACCTGCGCCTGAACGCGCAGGTGTTGGAGATCATCCGGCATTTCGACAAGGCAGGGAAGCCGATTGCCGCATTGTGCCATGGACCGCAACTGCTGGCTGCGGCGGGTGTGTTGAAAGGGCGGAAGCTGAATGCCTACCCGGCATGCGCGCCGGAAGTCGAGTTGGCTGGCGGCACGTTTGTAAAGCTGGATTTCAGCGAAGCGACGGTGGACGGAAACCTGGTGACAGGTCCCGCGTGGACCGCGCATCCGGTATGGCTGGCGAAGTTTCTGGACGTGTTGGAGGCGCACCTCGCGCACAAGGCAGCCTGAAGGAACAGATCGCGGCTGCGGCACCGTTGCAGGACACGGTTGCCGCAGGATGGATCAGCATTGGGTCAAGGATTCCTTGGCGGCACGCACCTGGCGCAGCGGCCGGCCAGAGGCGGCGGTGAGGGCCTGCTGGATTTCGGCAAGGATTGAGAGCGCAATTGTCGCGGGGGTATCGGCCCCGAGATCGAGGCCGGTAGGCGCATGCAATTGGGCGAGCCAGCGGTCGACGCGGTTCTCCGTGTCGGGCAAGTGAAGCAGGCGCGCCGCTTCGGCGAGCAATTCACGTGTGCGGCGCTGCGGCCCAAGAACGCCAAGATAGGCAACGGGGAAATCGAGAGCGAGCAGTGAAGCGAGAACGCGCGAATCCTGCTCGAAACTGTGGGTCATCACCACTGCGGCATCGGACGGTCGCAAGTCGATGTGCAGGGGAGCAGCGTCGGGCAGTTCGATGATGGGCAACACGCGCACAATTTCGGCGGTGGGAAATCGCTCCCGCGTGGCGAGATGAGAGCGGCCGTCGGCTACTGCAACGAACCAACCCAATCCCTGCGCCAACTGAACGAGCGGCTTGGCATCATCGCCTGCGCTGAAGATCCAGAGGGACGAACGTGAGGGACGATAGTCAGCGAAGGCGCGTGTCGGAGTGCCATTGATTTCAATTGTCCGCTCGAAGGAGTTTTGAGTTTCCAGCGCGCGCACGGCCAGATCTTGAAGTTCAGTTCGCTGATCGTCGGGTTCGAGTTCGATGGACGGTCCGGCGAGAACTCGTGCGCCAATCTGCGGCCCCTCGAGAATCGTGGCGATTGCCAGAGGGACGCGGGCGCGAAACGCATTCTCCAACGCGGTAAGAAGCGGCCCTGCCGTTTGCCTACGTTCAAGCAAGAGATAAACCACGCCGCCGCATCCAGAGCCATAAGGCCGGTCGTCTTCATCGTCGAGTGTGGAGTAGCGCTCGACGACCGGACCCGCAGCAGTGAGCCACCATGCACGGCGAGCGACCTCGGCCTCGAGGCAACCGCCGCTCACGGTTCCGCCGCGGCGGCCATCCTGGGCCAGCAGCATGCGCGCGCCCGGCTTGCGGTAGCTTGAGCCTTCGACGGCGACGACGGTCGCGAGCACATAGTCCACCCCGGAATCTTCGAGTCCGCGCCAGAGCGGCAGAATCTGTCCGAGGTCGTTCATGTTCTCCCATTTTCGCGCAAGTCGATACTGTTAGACCTCAACGATTTTCGATTGCAGCAGGTGTTCGATGCGCACTGGTAACTCGCGAACGCGGACGCCGGTTGCGTGATAGACCGCGGCAGTGATGGCCGGCGCCACGCCGGCGAGGCCGATTTCGCCCACGCCGCGCGCGCCAAATTCGCCCATGGCCGGGTCGGGATAATCGAGGAAAGTCACGTCGATGTCGGGCAGGTCGGCGCAGGTGGCCATCAGGTAATCGGCCATGCTGCCGTTGATGGGTTGACCTGTGCGCATGTCGCGAATGGTTTCTTCGAGCAGGCCCATGCCGACGCCCATCACCACGGCGCCTTCAATCTGATTGGCCGCGGCCTTGGGATTGATGATGCGCCCTGCGTCAATCACGGAGACGACGCGACTGACGCGCAGGCGCGCAATTTCAGGCTCCCATTCGACCTCGACGAACTGCGCGCCATAGGAGTGCAGAGAGACGCCCTTGGCTTTCGGATCTTCCCAGGTGGGCTGCGTTTTGCCTTCGGCGCTGATGCCATTGAGGCGCGCCAACTTGAGCAAGTCGGAAAAATGCATGCCGCTTTCCGGGGCCTGATTCTTGCGGTGAATGCGGCCGTGGGTGAAAGCAACGTCTTCGACTTTTGCATTGAGATAGGGCGAGCCATCGGTGGCGGCGGCGAGCTTTTGCAGTTTCTGGATGGCGCCGTCGGCTCCCGCGGCGATGGCGTTGAGGACGGAGCCGGTAACCATGGATCCGCCCGACATGGGTCCGTCAGGGAGTGCGCTGTCGCCCAGGATTACATCGATGCGATCAAGCGGGATGCCGGTTTTGTGGCTGAGAACCTGGGCGAAGACGGTGTAGGTTCCCGTGCCGATGTCCTGCGTGCCGCAACGAACACAGAGGCGACTGTTGGCGCAAAACTCGACTGACGCGGTGCAGGGCAGGCGCAAGGCGACCCAACTGGCGCCGGCGAGCCCCCAGCCGAGAATCTTGCCGTCGCGGCGCATCGAGCCGATGGCTGGAGTGCGCTTTTCCCATCCGAATTTTTTTGCGCCGAGCTCGAAGCATTCTTTGAGGTGGCGTGAGGAAAACGGAATGTTGTTGTTGGCCTCATCTTTGTCCGCGTCATTCAGGAGGCGCAGCTGGAGGGGGTCGATGCTTAACTGCTCGGCAAGCTCATTCATGCCGGCTTCAAGGGCGTAGAGGCCCGGCACCGCGCCGGGACCGCGCATCCACATGGGCGCACCGACATTGCGGTGGACAACGGCGCCGGTGACTTCCAGGTTGGCCACACTGTAGAGGTAAGGCGTCGCTTCTCCGCAGCCTTCGTTGAAGTCGTCGAGTTGCGACGTGACGTTGAGATAGTCGTGGCGCAGGGCGAGAAGCTTGCCTTCCTTCGTCGCTCCCAGCTTGACGCGCTGCTCGGTGCGCGGACGGTAGCCGACCGTCGAAAACATCATGCGGCGATTGAGACTCAGCTTGACGGGACGATTCAGCTTGCGCGCGGCGACGGCAGCCATGGCCGTATGAGGCCAGGGGAAGAGCTTGCCGCCGAAGCCGGAGCCGAGAAAACGTGTCACGACGCGGACATTCTCGACCGGCAGGCCAAGCACCTGGGCCATCACGAGGCGATGGTTGACGACGCCCTGCGAGGTTTCGTAGAGGGTGACGCGGTCACCCTCCCACGCGGCCACGGAGGCATGCAGTTCAATCGGGTTATGCGTTTCGCTGGGCGTGATGTAAGTCTGGTCGAGCTGGACGGGGGCTGAAGCGAAGGCGGCATCGGGATCGCCGCGCTTGGAAACGGATTTGCGTTCTCCCATGTAATCGTCGAGACCGGTGCGCAGGTTTGCGGGCTGCGGCTCGTAGTCAGTTTTCACGGCAGCGGCCGCGGCGGTGGCCTGCTCCAACGTTTCCGCGATGACGACGGCAACATGCTGGCCCCAGTGACGGATCACTTCGTCTTCAAAGGCGGATCGCACTTCACTGTTGGTCGCGTTGTCGTCTCCGGGGACGGTGCGATAAAGCGGCCCGATGTTCCCGTGATGCAAAACCAGGAGCACGCCGGGCATTTGTTCGGCGGTGATCGTGTCGAGACGGCGAATGCGGCCGCTCGCGATGGTCGCACCGACGGGGACTGCGTGGGCCATGTTGTCGAAGTGAAAATCGGCGGCGTACAGCGCGATACCGGATGTTTTCCATGGCCCGTCGATGCGCGGAGTGGCTGCGCCAATGATCGAATCGGAGGTCGTGCTCATGCTTTCCCCTTCTTGCGGAACTCGATTCAAACTGCGAGAACTTTTGATTGCAGCAGGTCTTCGATGCGGATTGGCAATTCGCGCACGCGCACGCCGGTCGCGTGATAGACCGCTGCCGTGATGGCGGGTGCAACGCCGGCCATGCCAATTTCGCCGATGCCGCGAGCCCCGTATTCATTCACGATGAGGTCAGGGTAATCGAGAAATGTCACGTCGAGATCGGGCAGGTCAGCGCAAGTGGCCACCAGATAGTCAGCGAAATTTCCGTTGATGGGTTGGCCGAACTTGGCGTCATAGTGGGTGCCTTCAAACAGCGACATGCCTACGCCCATCACGGCTGCCCCGAGAATTTGATTTGTGCCGGCCTTCTTGTTAATGATGCGTCCGCAATCAAAGATTGAAAAGACGCGGCTCACGCGGAGGTGCGCGATTTCCGGGTCCCATTCCACTTCGGCAAAATGCGCGCCATAAGAATGCAGCGAATATTTTTGCGCATTCGGATCCTCGAAGGACGGGAATGTCTTGCCGGTAGCCGCAACTCCGCTCAAATTCGCGAGCTTCAGCACCTCTTCGAACGGCAGTCCATTTGCCGTCAGGTCACTGCCGGAGCGATACGCCACGCCTACCGCCTCAGGCAGCTGCTTGGCAAAGATGCGGCCATCGGCAATCGTCAGCGTGTCGGGCTTTGCTCCATGGAATGGCGACTCGGGCAGCATCGTGGCAATGTTGATCAGCCGTGTAACCGCCTGGTTCACCGCGCCCGTGGCTGCCGGCAGAATAGCGCTCGTCACCATCGAGCCTCCCGACGTTGGCCCGTCCGGCAGGCTTGAGTCGCCCAGGAAGACGTCGATGCGGTCCAACGGTACGCCGGTCCTGGCATGCACGACTTGCGCGAAGAGCGTGTACGTGCCGGTGCCGATGTCTTGCGTCCCGCAGCGCACACAGACGCGGCCGTTCTGGCATAGCTCCACAGTTGCAGTGCAGGGTACGCGCGCAGCAGCCCACGATGCGCCTCCGACACCCCAGCCGATGACTTTTCCATTGCGGCGCATCGAGCCCACGGCCGGAGTCCGCTGTTTCCAGCCGATCTTCTCCGCTCCGGTCAGATAGCATTCCTTGAGGTGCCGCGAAGAGAAGGGGAGATTCTTGCCTTCGTCGTGTTCGGCGTCGTTCTTCAGGCGCAGCTCCACGGGATCCATGTTGAGCTTGATTGCCAGTTCGTCCATCGCCGATTCGAGTGCAAAGAGACCGGGAACTGCGCCCGGACCGCGCATCGGGGCAGGCGCGCCCACATTGCGCCGTACCATCGCCGTGGTCACTTCGAGATTTGCGCAGCTGTAGAGGAAGGGAGTCTGTTCGCCGCAGTGTTCCACAAAGTCATCGAGTTCCGATGTCTCCGTATAGAAGTCGTGGCGGATGGCAGTCAGCTTGCCATCCGGCGTGGCGCCGAGCCGGATGCGCTGCTGCGTGCGAGGACGGTGGCCGACATTTGAAAACATCATGCGCCGGTCGACGCTGAGCTTCACCGGCCGGTTCAGCTGTCGCGCTGCCGCGGCGGCAAGCGTTGCCTGCGGCCAGGGAGAAAGCTTGCCTCCGAAACCGGAGCCGACGAAGCGCGAAATAATGCGAACATTTTCGCGCGGTACGCCAAGCACTTCGGCCATCACCGTACGGAAACTGACAACGCCCTGCGAACTGTCGTAAAGCGTTACGTTGTCGCCGTCCCACACCGCAACGGTGCCGTGCATCTCCATCGGGTTGTGGGTTTCGACAGGCGTCACGTAGGTTTCGTCGATTGTGACCGGAGCGCTCGTCAGCGCCTGGTCGGGATCGCCTCGCCTCCAGCTGCTCTCCCGCTTGCCTTCGAAGCCGGTGCTCAGGTCGCGGCGCACATCAGGCGTTCCGGCGTCGTATTCCACGCGAATCGCGGCCGCGGCAGCCCTCGCCTGTTCCAGTGTCTCTGCCAGAGCGACAGCGACGTATTGTCCCCAGTACGTGATGTTCTCGTCGCTCATCGGGGCGCGCGATTCGGCCATGCTGCCATCCTGCTGGCGCGGGAACGTGCGGAATACATCGCGCAGATTGCCATGATGCAAAATCAGCAGGACGCCCGGCATCTTCTCGGCCGTGCTCGCATCCAGCGAGCGGATGCGCCCCTTGCCGATGGTGGCCTGCACTGCTATTCCATGCACGAGACTGGGAAAGTCGTGATCGACTGCGTAGCGCGCGGTGCCCGTAGTCTTGAGGGGGCCATCGATGCGAGGTACGGATGCGCCAATGATGCTAGCCGCGTGGGGAACGGTTTGCGTCGCCATTTTGAATCTCCCTGGATCGACGTGCAATCCGGCTTTATTCCGAGCCTTTTCACAAGGCTCATTGACCATGGTTGCTAAGCGGTTGCGAGCTTGAGCGTGCGAACCAGGCAGCGCTTGGCCAACTCAACCTTGAAGGCGTTGTCGGTGCGGGGCTTGGCCTGGGCGAGTGCGGCTTCGGCCGCTTTGCGGAACGTAGCTGCGTCGGCCGACTTGCCGATCAGCGCGGCTTCTGCTTCATGAGAGCGCCAGGGCTTAGTGCCCACGCCGCCCATAGCCACACGCACATAACGGATGTGGCCGCCTTCGACCCTGGCGACAACCGCTGCGGACGCGAGTGCGAATTCGTAGCTGGCGCGATCGCGCAGCTTGAGATAGACCGACTTCGATCCTGCGATCGGCTTGGGAAGGTCGACGTAGGTCACCAATTCGCCGGGCTCAAGCGCGTCTTCAATATTGGGAGTGTCCCCGGGAAGCTTGTGAAAATCCGCGAAGGGGATGGTGCGTTTTCCCTTTGGCCCTTCGACGTGAATCGCGGCCTCGAGCGCAGCCATGGCCACACACATGTCCGACGGATGAGTCGCGATGCAATGCTCGCTTGTGCCGAGGATTGCGTGGGTGCGATGGTAGCCTTCGAGCGCCGCGCAGCCCGTTCCTGGCGAGCGCTTATTACATCCATAACCGCCGGGAGTGCCGGCGCTGGGTTCGCGGAAATAGGCGCAACGGGTGCGCTGCAGGAGGTTGCCGCCGGTGGTGGCCATGTTGCGCAATTGCGGCGAAGCACCGGAGAGCAGCGCCAGCGATAGCACGGCATAGTGCTCTTTGACGTCGGCGTTCCAGGCGAGGTCGCTGTTGCGCACCAGCGCGCCGATGCGCAGGCCGCCGTCGGGGAGTTTCTCAATCTTGTCCAGCGGAAGCAGGTTGATATCGACCAACCCGGCCGGTTGCTCGACGCTGAGCTTCATCAGGTCGACCAGCGTGGTGCCGCCGGCAATGAATTTACCCGAGGGCGCCCCGGCCAATGCTTTGTCGACGCTGGAGGCCTTGACGTAGTTAAAGGTCTGCATGGTGTCCTCTCCCTGGTCAGGCTTGCGCCCGCACGCGTTTCACCGCGGCAACAATATTGGTGTAAGCGCCGCAGCGGCAGATGTTGCCGGCCATGGCGTGCTTGATGTCTTCGTCGCTGGGTCCAATGGGCTCTTTGAGCAGAGCGACGGCGCTCATGATCTGGCCGCTGGTGCAATAGCCGCATTGGTAGCCATCGGTCTCGACAAAGGCCGCCTGCATCGCATGCAGGTTGTCGGGCTGGCCAATGCCTTCAATGGTGGTGATCTCGTCGCCTTCATGCATTACGGAGAAAGAGAGGCAGCTATTCACGCGGCGACCGTTGACGTGAACTGTGCACGCGCCGCATTGACCGTGGTCGCAGCCCTTTTTGGTACCGGTCAGATGGATGCGCTCGCGCAGCGTGTCGAGCAGAGTGGCGCGCGTGTCGAGGTTGCGCAGCGTGTACTCTTTGCCGTTGATGCGGAGTGTGACGTTCGCGGTTCCCGGAAGGTCGCCGCGTCCATCCTCGACCTCGGGCGCAATCATCGGAGCGGCGGCCGCGAGAGGGGCGGTGCCCGCAAGCAAGCTTGTCGCGCCGAGTCCGGAAAGGAAGGAACGGCGGCTGAAGCGGGAATTCTTCGTCCCTGCGCCGGGGGGAAGCAGGGGCTCAAGCTCCAGAGTGTGCTGATCCGCGGCGAGCTCTTTCTGACTGGATTGGGCGGGGGGATGTTGCGCGCGCAGGTCTACCGAATCTGCCACAGGGGACCTCCTCGGGACGAATCCCGTGCAGCCATCCTACCCGAGTTGCTGCAGGGCAGGAGGGGCGATTTGACGCAGATCCAATTGCATGATCGCGTCCGGTGTGAAATCGGACCGAAGCGTGGAGAACCGATTCGATCCGTGCGGAGCTGCGGGAAGACCTGTCGGAACGGAAGCAGTGCGGCAAATCTTACCCTTTGACTAAAGCCATCATAGCCGGGGTATAACGATCGCCCGAGGCAATGTCGGGTGGAAACACGTCTTGTAAAGTCTCAAGAACGCCGGGATCGAGCGAAATGTCGATGGCGGCGGCGTTCTCTTCAAGATATTTGCGTCGTTTGGTTCCGGGGATCGGCACGATGTCGTCGCCCTGCGCCAGCACCCAAGCCAAAGCAAGCTGGCCGGGAGCGAGGCCGGCTTCTGCGGCGACCTGCTTCACCCGTTCGACGAGTTCAAGATTACGCCGGAAATTCTGTCCTTGGAAGCGCGGACTTTCGCGGCGATAGTCGTCCGCATCGAAGTCGTCAGGGCTTTGGATTGCACCAGTCAAGAAGCCGCGACCGAGTGGGCTGTACGCCACGAATGCGACGCCAAGCCGTCGGCAGGTGGGCAGCACCTCCGGTTCGGGATCGCGCGTCCAGAGCGAGTATTCGGTCTGCAGCGCAGTAATCGCATGCACCCGGTGCGCGCGCTCAAGGGTCGCCGGAGACGCTTCAGACAATCCGAGATAGCGGACCTTGCCTTCTTCGATCAGGCGCGCCATGGCGCCCACAGTTTCCTCGATCGGAGTTTTGGGATCGACGCGATGTTGATAGTAGAGGTCAATCGTGTCGATGCCCAGCCGTTTCAGGCTATCTTCGACGGATTTGCGAACATAGGCGGGGCTGCCATCGACGCCGCGTTTTGTGGGGTCATTCGGATCGCGCACGATGCCAAACTTGGTGGCGACAAAAAAGCGGTTGCGACGGCCCTTCAGCGCCTTGCCAACCAACGCTTCGTTTTTGTGCGGACCGTAAACATCGGAAGTGTCAAGAAAATCGATGCCCAGTTCGAGAGCGCGATCGATGGTGGCAAGGGACTCGTTGTCATCGCGTCCCCCATAAAACTCGCTCATGCCCATGCAGCCCAGGCCGATGGCCGAAACCGTGGGTCCGTGCAAGCCCAATCTACGGGTCTTCATGAGGACTCCTTCCTTTTCATCGGTGAGGCCCTTGTCGTGATGCGGCAGGATGAGAGCGCCGCTGGCCGCGATCAGCGGTCCACGTAGGCCATCATGTGCGGGCTGTAGCGTGGTCCGGCGATGGCGTCCGGCGCCAGAGCCGCATCGAGTTTTGCAACCTCTTCGGGACCCAGAGTCAACGCCGCTGCCGCGATGTTTTCTTCAAGAAACGTTCTGCGCTTGGTACCGGGGATGGGAACGATCGTTTCTCCCTTGGCCAGGAGCCAGGCCAGCGCGATTTGTCCGGGCGTGGCCTGCTTCTGAGTCGCGATCTCCTTGACCACGGTGGCGGCTTGCATGTTGGCATCGAAGTTCTCGGCCTGGAAACGAGGATCGCCGCGGCGAAAGTCTCCCTCGGGATAATCTTCGGCGCGCTTCGCGGTTCCGGTGAGGAAGCCTCGTCCCAGCGGACTGAACGGAACAAGGCCGATGCCCAGTTCGTTGAGAAGGGGCAGGATCTTTGGTTCGAGATTCCGCTCCCAGAGGGAATATTCGCTTTGCAGTGCTGTGATCGGATGCGTCGCATGCGCACGACGAATGGTGCTCTCGCCCGCTTCCGAAAGCCCGAAATAGCGTACTTTTCCTGCCGTGACAAGCTCCTTGACCGCGCCGGCAACCTCTTCAATCGGGACTGCGGTATCCACGCGGTGCTGATAGAGCAGATCGATGTGATCCGTCTGCAGACGCTGGAGCGAGGCTTCGACCACTTCGCGAATATGCTCGGGGCCGCTATTGGTTCCCGTCATTTTCCCGTTCACGATGTTGAAGCCGAACTTGGTGGCGATGAATGCCTGGTCGCGTCGCCCCTTGAGTGCGCGGCCTAAGAGTTCTTCGTTGCGGAACGGGCCATATACCTCGGCTGTGTCGAAAAAGTTCAGTCCAAGTTCGAGGGCTCTATGGATCGTGGCGATGGACTCGCTTTCATCAGCCGGGCCATAGGACTGGCTCATTCCCATGCAGCCCAAGCCGATGGCGGAGACCACGGGCCCACGCGCACCCAATTTACGGGTCTTCATTGGTGGATACCTCGACGACGGGTTGCAGTTTACGACACCTCAAAGAATTGGGATGCGGCCAAGAGGTGTCGTGCGCCAGGCCGCCACTCCCAGAAGGCGGCGTCGACGTGCAGGCTGGGAGCCAGACGCCGCGTTTCCTGAAAGGGCTTACCCGACGGGTTCCAGTTCGCGTGCGATTTCCGGCTCGGCCAAGACCGGATTGGAAATACGGGTGCGCTGCTCAATCATCTTGTAGTTTGCGATCTTGTGGGTCAGGAGCGCATGCGCCTGCTGCAACTGCACGATCTGCGCCGCAATGCCCGCCTGGTGATCTTCCAGGATCTTGCGCCGCTCGAGCGACGTGGCATCGCCCTGTTCGCGCAACTCAGCGTAGCGTTGCATTTCGCGAATGGGCATGCTTGTCGCCCGCATGCAGTGAAGGAAGTGCAGCCAGGCTTCGTCTGCCTCGGAGTACCGCCTGTGACCGTTCCGCGCGCGCCCTACCGGCTGGATCAGCCCCACGCGCTCATAGTAGCGAAGCGTATGCGCGGTCATGCCGCACCGCTCGGCCATGCTTCGGATGGTGTAACCCGTGTTCTGCATACCTTCAACGTACAACTTGTAGCGCGCTCGAAGTCAAGGAATGGTAAGGTTCCCATTTGCTCGCAAAACGTGCCCAAATTGCGGGTCGAAAAACAGTGAAATCCCTTGTATTCACAGTGATTTAGCGATGTCAATGTCGATGAAACACTTGATAATCGCTTAACAATTCTTAAGAAAGCGGACGGCCTTGAAGAAGCGTTCCTGCAGAGCAGAAATGGGATGTTTCGAATCTGGCTAAGTTGGCGCGGTTCGCTAGCCAGGACCGCAAGCTTTCGGGTCGGATTCATCCCTTATGATCGAGAGCGGTGAGGGAACGGTGAGCGCGAACGCGGTTCCGCAGAAAGAGACGGACCTGGAACTCTACAGAAAGATGCTGGCGGTTGCGCTCGAAGAAGCGCAGCAAGGGCGCGCCGAGGGCGGGATACCGATCGGGGCAGCGCTGTTTCGGCGGACAGGCGAACTGGTAAGCCGGGGACACAACCGGCGCGTGCAGCAGGGGGATCCCAGTATCCATGGGGAGACCGACGCGTTTCGCCGCGCTGGCCGGCAGCGCAGCTATCGAGACCTGGTGATGGTGACGACGCTGGCGCCGTGCTGGTACTGCAGTGGGCTGGTACGACAGTTTCGCATTGGTACGCTGGTAGTGGGCGAAAGCCGGACGTTTTCCGGGGGCCTGGCATGGCTGCGCGAAAATGGCGTGGACGTGATCGATATGGATGACCGCGCGTGCCGCGAACTGTTGGAGGGATTCATTGCCGAACATCCCGCGGTATGGAATGAAGACATCGGCGAAGAATGAGCAGAGGCGAGCGCGCAAATTCTGGACAATTCTAGTGATGAGCAGAGCGGAGGAACAATGCAACGACGTCAATTTCTGGCAGCTTCTCTTGCCAGTTCGGCTGTAGCCTTGGCACGCACGACCCATGCGCAGTCCGCGGCGGGACACTCGCGCGAGTTCTACCAGGTTCGCCGTTACATGCTCGAATCGGGACCGCAGTCAAAACTCACGGAAACCTACTTGAGCGATGCGCTGATTCCTGCGGTCAGCAAGCTGGGCATGGGGCCAATTGGTGCATTTCGACTCGACTTTGGGCCCGAGACACCGGTGTATTACGTGCTGATTCCGGGTCCCAATGCCGCCGCGCTGGCCGAGGTGGACTTGCATCTTGTCGAAGATGCGGAATTTCTGAAAGCCGCGGATCCGTTCTGGAGCGCACCGGCGGCAGCCCCGGCGTTCCAGCGCGTGGAATACTCGCTTCTGGCCGCGTTTCAAGGCTGGCCGAAGTTGACGCCACCGCCCAGCACCGCGACCAAGGCAAAGCGCATCTTTCAATTGCGAACCTACGAGAGCCCAAGCTACAAGGACCACGTGGTGAAGGTGAAGATGTTTCATTCGGGCGAGTTTGACATCTTCGCCAAGGCGGGGATGCACATGGTCTTCTTTGGCGACACACTGATTGGTTCGCGGATGCCCAACTTGACCTACATGCTGAGCTTTGCGGACAGTGCGGAACTGGATGCGAAGTGGGATGTGTTCCGCAACGATCCGAATTGGAAGAAGCTTTCGGCGGATCCGCAATTCGCCTTTGAGCCCATCGTTTCGAATATCACGAATCTGCTATTGAGCCCGCTGAACGCGTCGCAGATTTGAGAAACCTGGCCGAGGCTACTGGGCAAATTGCAGGGAGTAGCTGGCGGTGGGATCAATGGGCCCGTGGAGGATGTTGAGCGCCTTCAACTGCTCGTAGCTTGTCTGCCAGCGCGCGGCGGTCATGCGCCCCGTTTGCGCGCCGGTAGCATCGCCACCGGTGACAAAGCCCCCGCTGCGCAGGGCCTGTGCGGTATAGGCCTCCTGGGCTGGATTCAACGCGGGATTGAGCTTAAGCAAGGCATCGTTGGTTGGAGTGGGGTTGCGTAGATACATATTCCAGCCGCGAATGCTGGCGCGCACAAACTTGGCGACAATGTCGGGATGCTGCGCGGCGAAGTCGCGCGTGGTGAATTGAACCCGGTAGGGATCATAGCCCGACGAACTGATGAGAAACGTGCGTACTTCTGTTCCCGCCTGCATGGCAAAAAACGGCTCACTGGTGATGAAAACCTGCTGCACATGATCGGGATCGGCGAGAAAACTGGCGATGGAGAGCGTCGTCGGAATCTGGCGGACGTTGTGCAGGTTGTAGCGCGAGACGACGTACTTAAGCCAGGTGGCGCCTGTTTGGGCGCCGATGGTGCGGCCTTCAAGATCCTTGAAATCATGAACGGGCGAGTCCTTGTGCACCATGATTGCTTGTGGGTCGTGCTGCATTGTGGCCGCCACCGCGACGAGCGGCAGGCCGTTTGAGTCCCACTCCAGAACCTGGTCGCTCGATCCGAGACCGAAGTCCGCTTTGCCCGTGGAAACAAGCTGGGCAACGCTTCCATATTGCGGCAAAGGCAAGACCGTGACATCAAGGCCTTCTGTCTTGTAGTAGCCCTCGAGCAGTGCGGTGTAGAAGCCGCCGTGTTCCGGCTGCGGATACCAGTCGAGCTGCAGGGTGACCGGGGTGAGATGGTTGCCCGAAGCAGCGGAGCGGTTGCGGCAACCGCCAAGAGCCAGAGCCAGCATTGCGGCGAGTACGAAGAATGAAATGCGGAGTATTCGATGAAGTCTCAATGCGTTCCTCGCTCAAAAAATTGGAGCTCTTGCAATGAAACGTATCATGCATGACGGGCCGCGGTGGCTGCATTTCTTTGCGCGCCAATTTGCGCAGCCAGATCCAGGAGAGCTTCGTCGCAACCGCGTGCGGCAGCCAGTTGCAGGCCTCCCACGGACGCGGGGAGGTTCACGACGGGCACGCCGGCAAGACTGAACGGCGTGGTATAGCGCAACAACCGCGAGCGTGTCTGGCTGTGGTCGGTGCCGACGGGGAGACAAGCGACAGGCGTGGCGGGCATCAGAAGCAATTCGTGCGTAGCAAACAAAGCGTCGATCCGCGCAGTGAACTCCGCCTGACGCTCGCGCAGTGTGGCAATTTCGGTTGCGTTGATGCGTGCGCCCCATTGCAGGCGCTCGCGGATCGCGGGCTGAAACTGATCGAAGTGCCCGGCGTGGATGCGCGACGCTTCCCACGCTTGAATCGGCGCAAAGATCTCGAAAGAGTTGGTCCACACCTCCGGCTGGAAGGTCTCGGCGTTCAAACCAAGGGCCTGCAACTCGGCGGTAGCGGCATGCAACGAGGCAACAATCTCTGGTTCGCAATCGTGGAGAAAGCTGTCGTCGATCACGGCGAATTGTTTGAACGATCGCCCTGGAAGAGAACCTGCCGGCGCGAAGATCTGGGCGAGCAGAGGCGCATCTTCGAGATCACGAAAGAGCCAGCCCATGGTATCGAACGACTGAGCCAGGTGTGCGCCTCCGCGCCAATCGCCGCGCCCGAGACTTGCGCGATATCCAGCCAATCCACATAAGGCGGCAGGGGCACGGACAGAGCCACCGGTGTCTGTACCGATCGCGGCGACGGCAGAGCCCTCGAGCACGCTTGCAGCCGCACCCGAAGACGACCCGCCGGTCAATGCGCCGGGATTGCCCGGCTGCAGGCAATCGCCAAACTCAGGATTCTCTCCGGTGATGCCGTAGGCCAGCGGGTGGAGGTGCGTCTTCCCGGAAATCACCGCGCCTGCGGAGCGAAGTTGTTCCACAACCCATGAGTCCTGCGACTGGGTTCCATGCAAGTCGCGATAGAACTGCACGCCGCAAGTGGTGGGTGCGCCGGTCAGATCGAAACAGTCCTTCACGGAGATCGGCAGACCCCAAAGAGGGCTGCGTCCATCGCCAAAAGCGCCGCCGGTGCCGGGTGGGATCGCCTCGGCATGGGCTGCTTCCGCCATCGTCCACACGGTGTCCTGCCAGAGATAGGTGTTGCGGCTGGCATTGCTGTTGGCCCGCGCGAGTGCCTGACGTGCCAGATCGGACGGTTTGACTTCGCCCGCTGCGAGGGCTTTGCGAAGGCCGCGGACTGTCCATGCGGGCGAGTTCATAGAGAGATTGTAGGCGTCGAATCTGCTTGTCTGCTCCGTCCTATTTCGTCCGTATAAAGACCGCATAAGCGAAGCGCATTTTCCGCCCTGCTTCGCGTCAGCCGCGTGCTAAGTTCGAGTATGGGAGTTGTTTCGTCTGCATCATCCCGCGCTGCCGGAAAACGAACGCCGGTTCCCGATCGCGATCAGGAGCGCATGCAAGCGCTGATTGGCTTTACCGCGCGATCGATGCGCACAGCGCGGCCGCGGCCATTCGGCGCTGCCATTGTTCATACAAAAACAGGGAAGCTCCTGCTCGCGGCCCTCAACAATGTGACACAGGTATTCGACCCCAGCGCTCACGCAGAAGTGCGCGCGATTCGCCTGGCGACGAAGCGTCTTAAAAACGTATCGCTCGCCGGGTACACGCTTTACTCCACCTGCGAACCGTGCCCCATGTGTATGAGCACCGCGCTGTGGGCGGAGGTGGATCGAGTGGTCTACGGCGCAACGATCGAGGATGCAAACCGGCATTTTAACCAGATTCAGATTCCGGCCGCAGAGATTGCGCAGCGGAGCGATATGCAGTGTGTGGTCGAAGGTCCGTTTTTGCGCGACGAGTGTTATGCTCTTTTTACTCACCCCACCATGCTGCGGTCCATTCGACAATTGCCCACTCGAAAGCGCAAATAGCGCAGGCAAAGACGATTCAGCTTCGATTGAGGTTGCCTCATGCAGGATGGAGTTGTCGCCGGATTGTCCAGCATCATTGCCGATCCCGCACGCGTGTTGACCGCGCCTGCGGTGCTTGATCGTCTGTCGCACGACTTTTATTGGTATTCGCCTGTACTGCGACCGAAGCTCGCGCACAAGCATGGCGATGTGGCGGTGCAGCCGGTGAGCGTGGACGAGGTGCTGGCCGTGTTGCGCTATGCCGGGCGTTTCGAAGTACCTGTAACCGTGCGCGGCGCGGGCACCGGCAACTACGGGCAATGTGTTCCTCTCGAAGGCGGCATCGTTCTCGATCTTTCGTTGATGGACAAGCTGGAAGGAATTACGCCGGACGGCGTGGCGGTGTGCCAGCCGGGTTTACGGCTCGGCGCACTGGAAACCGAAGCGCGCAAGCAGGGCTGGGAGCTGCGCATGTACCCGTCCACACTGGTGAAGGCCTCGGTGGGAGGATTTCTGGCCGGCGGCTCCGGTGGCATCGGCTCGGTGACCCACGGCGGGTTGCGCGACTTCGATACGGTACGCGCGTTTGAAGTGGTGACGATGGAAGAAGAACCGCGCGTGGTGTTGCACGAAGGCGCGGCCGTCCACGAAATTCTGCATGCGTGGGGAACAAACGGCGTGTTGACGCGCATCTGGTTTGCGCTTGCGCCCGCCGTCGAGTGGGTTCAATTCACGGCCGCATTTGATAGCTACGAAAAGGCATTTGGATTTACTGAAACTGTGGCGACGGATCCGGCGTGGACCAAGCGCCTGGCGACCGTCTTCGAATGGCCCATTCCTTCGTTTTTTACGCCGATCAAGAAAATTGTGCGCGATGGAAAATCTCTTGTACTGATCATGATTGAAGCGGCGCAGGCCGAGGCATTGGAGGATGCGGCGAGGGCTGCGGGAGGCGAGGTTACCTTTTCCGGAGCATTCGAAGGGCCACGGACACTGCCGCTGCTGAGTGACTACACTTGGAATCACACCACGTTGTGGGCGATGAAGGCCGATCCCGCCTATACCTATTTGCAGTGTGGTTTTTCGGCGGCAGCATGTCGAGAACAATTCAGAAAACTGCGCGAGCGCTATGGCGAAGAGATTCTGTTTCACATCGAGTTTATGAAGAATGGGGACGGCATCGTGATTCCCGGGGCAATTCCGGTGGTGCGTTTTACGACCGAGGAGCGGTTGAACGAGATGATCGCATTCTGCCGGTCTATCGGCGTATTCGTCGCGAACCCTCATGTGAATTATCTGGAAGATGGAGGACGTTTTCGTTCGGACAACATCCAATTATTGGCCAAGCAGAAATACGATCCGCGGGGCCTGCTCAATCCTGGAAAAATGATCAGCTTTCATAAGCAGGTGGTTGCCCCTTGAAAACCTGGATTCCTGACGAACGCAACTTTGCCTATCTCACGTGGAAGCAAGTGGACGCGCTGCCGCGCGAGACGACCCTGCTGGTGTTGCCGACGGCTGCGATTGAACAGCACGGCCATCATTTGCCCTTGGCGACCGATACGCTGATCAACAACCTCTTGCTTGGAAAGGCGCTTGAATTAGTTCCGAAGGATCTACCGATTTATGCGCTGCCCGCCGTTTGCTATGGCAAGAGCAACGAACATCTTGGATTTCCGGGAACTCTTTCAGTGAGCGCGGCGACGTTTATGTCTGTGGTGCGCGATTTAGGCGCCAGCATCGCAGGCGGCGGCTTCAAGAAAGTGGTTCTCTACAACACCCATGGCGGCAACACCGCGCTTGTTGATGTCCTGGCGCGCGACTTGCGCGCGGAGTTCGGATTACGCACCTTTTCTTTGTTTGGCTCGCCAGGGGCGGCATTCGAGGGCGTGAGCAAGCAGGAACGTACGTATGGATTTCACGCCGGTGAAATCGAGACAGCGTATCTGTTGCATGCCGCGCCGGAACTGGTGCGGACGAAGGAGTACACCGCAAATTACATTGCGCGCGTCGATCGGCCGGAGTTACTCAAACCGGAGGGATCTTCCGCGAATTTTGCGTGGCTTACGCGCGATATTGCGCCCTCCGGTGTGCTGGGCGACCCGGCGGCGTCGACGGCCGAGAACGGCGAGCGTTGGGCGAAGGACGCAGCCGCGTACATTGCAGAAATCCTTATCGCCATGTTCAACTTTGAGCCGAGGCACGGGGCCTAATTCATGATTGATTGCGGCAACGGGGTTCGTCTCGAGCGCGGCGTGCGCTGCCGGCTCAGCGATGGCGTCACGCTGGTTTCGGATCACTACTATCCTGCGGGCGAAGGACCGTGGCCAACGCTGTTGATGCGGCAGCCCTATGGCCGCGACATCGCGTCGACCGTGGTCTACGCGCATCCGATGTGGTTTGCGCGCCAGGGATTTCACGTTGCGATTCAGGATGTACGCGGGCGCGGCGGATCCGAGGGTGATTTCTATCCGTTTCGGAATGAGGGTCGTGATGGCGCGGAAACCATCGCATGGCTGCGCGCGCACGTAGCGTGCAATGGACGCATCGGCATGTACGGATTTTCGTACCAGGGCGCTACGCAACTGCTGGCTGCAGCTGAACAGCCGAAGGGATTGCAATGCATCGCACCTCACATGGCGGCGGCCGACCTGTATCAGGGCTGGTTCTACCATCAGGGAGCGCTGCGGCTGAATTCGGCGCTGAGTTGGGGCATTCAGATGCTGCGTGAAGATGCGCGGCGCAAGGGCTTGCGCAAGGCCAGCGATGCGCTCGAAGCAGCATGGGCCAATGTGCGCGCGCAGTCGGCAAAGATTCCGTATGCCGAACATCCGGCAATCGCGGATCCGGAGTTGCCCAGCTATGTGCGCGATTGGTTTGCCTATCGTGAGCCCGGAGAATATTGGACAAAGCAAGACATCAGCACGCGCATCGATCGGATAGAGATTCCGGCGCTGCATATTGCCGGGTGGTTCGACACGTATCTTGAGGGCTCGATCGCGGCGTATCGGTCGCTGCGTAAGGGCGCAGGCACCGAACTTGCACGCGAGAACCAATACCTGTTTGTCGGACCCTGGGTGCACATCCCGTGGGGAGATCGCGTCGGCGATGTAATTCTGGGAGACGCCGCGAATCTGGACACCGATACAATCCTGCTGCGCTGGTTCAGCCATTGGCTGAAGGACACTTCTGACTTCTCGATGGACGCGCGGATCCGCTATTTCCGAATGGGCATCAACACCTGGCGCGGTGCGCATGACTGGAACGAAGAGAGCTTCACGCTTTATCTACGCAGTGCAGGCAAGGCCAACTCCCGGAAAGGGGACGGTCACCTTTCGCCTGCCGCACCAGAGAGCGATGAGCCGCGCGATGTGTTCGTCTATGACCCGGAAGTTCCCGTGATGGCGCCGGGCGGACCGCAAGCATTGAGTGGACCGTTCGACCAGGCAGTCTTGGAAATGGGCAACAACGTACTGGTGTATACGTCCGAGCCAGTGCAGAAGCCAACGGAGTTTTTTGGCCAACCCCGCGTGAAGCTTTACGCCGCTACATCCGCCCCGCAAGCTGACCTTGTCGCCAAGCTGGTGCGGGTGACTCCTGCCGGACGCGCCGAATTTCTCTCGATCGGCATCGCACGCAGTTCGTGGTTATTTCGCGAGAACGGTTACAAGGAAGACGAGATGCATGCGTGGGAATTCACGCTGGAGCCGATTGCGTTTGTGCTGGCGACGGGTGAATGGTTGCGGCTGGAGATTGCGAGCTCGGCTTTCCCGCTGTACGATCGCAATCCGTCGACTCACGTTCCGCCGCAGCGCGCAGAAAGCTGGAACTGGATGCGATCGACGCAGCAGATCACGCACACGCCGGAATTTCCCTCGACACTCCATCTGCCGATCAAAGGCGATTCTGGATGGTGATCGAGCACGCAGGCGCCGTTCCCGAAATCACATTGCGCCATGTGACCAAACATTTCCGCAATGCGGCGGTTGCGCTCGAGGACATCTCACTCACCGTGGAGCGCGGCGAGTTTGTGACCTTTCTCGGGCCGTCTGGATGCGGTAAATCGACGCTGCTGAAGCTCGTGTCGGGATTGAGTCCGACGAGTGACGGAGTCCTGCAGGTGAACGGCATGACACCGGAGAATGCGCGAGAGACGATGAGTTTCATCTTTCAGGACGCGACGCTCTTGCCATGGCGGACGGTGGAACAAAATGTAGGCCTCGGGCTGGAGTTGGAGTATGCGGCGCGCGATGTGCGAAAGGCGCGCGTCGCGCAGATGCTCGAGTTGGTGAGCCTGGGACCTGTTGCGCAACGCTATCCGCGCCAACTCTCAGGGGGCATGAAGATGCGCGTTTCGATTGCACGCGCGTTGGTGAGCCGGCCACGGATCCTGCTTCTTGACGAACCTTTCGCCGCGCTCGATGAAATGACGCGCGATCGCTTGAACGAAGAATTGCTGCGGCTCTATGCGGAACAAAAATGGACTGTCTTGTTTGTCACGCATTCGGTTGCAGAGGCGGTTTTTTTGTCGTCGCGGATCGTGATTCTTGCTGCGCATCCGGGGAGGGTCGCGCACGAGGTGCATGTCGATCTACCCCGGCCACGGACCTCGGCGACACGCGAATCGAGCGCCTATGAAGAGATGGTTCTTTGCACATCGCGGCTGCTGCGGGGAGCGTCCGCGGCATGAGGAGACAAGGCTTGCTCGCGATCAATGCCGTTGTCGTGTTTCTGTGCCTGCTCGGAGTGTGGCAGTCTGTGGTGTGGCTCAATCATCTGCCTCCCTACATTCTGCCTGGCCCCAAGCTGGTAGCGCAGGCGCTGCGCGAACGCTATCCATCGCTGCTCAATTCGCTGTGGATCACGACCGAGGAAGCGGCGGGAGGATTGGCGTCCAGCATCCTGGTTGGCGTGGCTTCCTCCATGATCTTCGCGCAATGGCGCTGGCTGCGACAGACGCTTTATCCTTACACAATCCTGCTGCAGACGGTACCGATTGTGGCTATCGCGCCGCTGATCATCAATTGGGTTGGCGCTGGCATCTTCTCAGTCTCGGTCGTGACGTTCATCATTTGTCTCGCGCCGATCATCGCCAACACGACGCAAGGTTTGGTCAGCGTGGAAGAAAACCTGATCCATCTCTTCGTGATGCACAAGGCCACGGCGGCCCAGATTCTGTTCAAGCTGCGCCTGCCGCACGCGACGCCGAATCTTTTCACCGGCATTCGGATCTCCGCGGGCATCAGCGTCATTGGGGCCATTACCGGCGAACTGTTTGCGGGCTCGACGCGGGTGGGCGAAGGGGGACTGGGTTACGCGATCATTTATGCGAGTAACCAGATGGAGACGAGCTATTTGTTCGCACTTGTTTTCGCTGCCACTGTGTTGGGATTCGGCTTCTTCTTTATCGTGATGTTTCTGGAGTGGTTCTTTCTGCATCACTGGCACGAGTCGAGCAGGCCCCAACTGGCGGAGTAGGAGACACAGGAACAATGTTGCGGATGGAGTCGGAGACTGGATGGTGGTTGATCAAGCATCCCGATCACGCGGAACTGGCGGGCGTATTCGCCGCAGCATGGGGTAATGAGCTGTTTCGCAAGCCGGAGCCGCGCGCGCGGGTGCTGCTGGGGATTGCGCGGCACGATGACGGATGGGCCGAGCGCGATGCGCACCCGGTGATCACGCGGCAGGGGAAACCTTCCGCCTTTTCCATCGAACTGGTGGGGAAGTATTCCGCATTCGAGGAGATCAATCTCGCCGATTATCTCGCTGTGCGCGATCGCGCGGTCCGGTTGATTGCAGAGAAAGATCCGTATGCCGCACTGCTGATTTCGATGCACACGTATAACCTATTGACGGCCCACGCCGACCGGTCAACGATCACGTCAGAGGGACTCGAACTGCTCGACGCCTTCCTCGAACGGCAGCGCGCCTACCAGGAAGAGCTGCGAGCGAGAATTCAGGCGGATCCGTTACTTTCGGCGCAGGCCAAAGAGGAGCAGACCATCACCGAGCATTTCCGCCTGTTGCAGGCATGCGACAATCTCTCGCTCCTCACGTGCGTGGCTTACAGCGCGCCGGCACATTTGCTGCATCCGCTTCCGCTCAAGGAAGGCGGCATCGCAGAAGTGAAAGTTCTGCCCATGGGACCGCGTCATTTTCGACTGGCCCCGTGGCCCTTCGAAGAGGGTGAGCTGCGATTCGGATTTCCGGCGCGTCATGTCGAGGGGAAAGTCTTTGACTCGTCGTCGGCGCTGGATGCAGCGTTTTCCGCGGCGCCGGAACAGAGACTTCTGGTTAGGTTGAGCGCATAGTGCGCACCGAACAGCGGGGCATCGACGCAGGAGAGAAAAGCACAAAGAAAAAGGGCGGCTCCGAAGAGCCGCCCCTTTTGCTCAGGAGTTATCCCGCATCAGAACGTGAAGCTAAGTGACATCTGAATCTGGCGCGGACTGCCGATGGTATGGTTAACCACACCGAGGGAGCCTGGGCAGTTATAGAAGCCGGTGTTTACGCCATTCGGGTCTGTCGCGCAGTTGTTGGTCGGCAATGCCTGGGTTGGCGCTTCGGGGCCGGAGTTCAGGGCTTCAGGGAATGCGTTGTAGTACTGGTTCTGAGAGACCTCGTTGCCGGGTACGTCAAAACTTGTGGTATTGGTCAGGTTGTAAACCTCGAACGTGTACTTGAGGTTGTACTTTTCCTTCAAGTTGAGAACTTTGACCAACGACGCATCGGCGCGCTTCTGGAAGGACTGGCGGAAGATATTTCGCTGGCCCGTAGTGAACCCGGTCTCATAGGGATCGGAGGACGGGATTGCGCCGTTCAATCCCCCTGCCGGGAGCAACGGCAAGGTAAAGCACCCTGGATCGAGGGCAGAAGGAGCGCCCGCCGGAGTCCAAGCGCCTGAATGACCGGTCGTCGCCTTCTTTGCAGTACAGCCGCTGGCCAAGGGGACTATGGGATTGGTGATGCCGTTCGCGGTGGAATAGAAGATGCTGCCGATGGCGCCGGTGAAGTCGATGACGCTATAGGGCTGACCTGACTGCAGGACAGCTACGCCCATCAAAGACCATCCGTTGGCGACCTTTCCTGCGAGCGAACTGGCCCGGAAATAGTCAGGAGCGCGGAAGACATAGTTCAAGTTGAGCACGTGTGTACGGTCGAAGTCGGCTGAGCCGTAGGACTCCCGCAGATTGAGAGGATTGTTTCCGTTGTAGAACAGGCCCAGGCCGCTCTGTTCGTCCAAAGTGTGCGAATAGGTGTAGGAGGCGCCGACCTGGAGGCCGTGGCTCATCCGCTTGTCGACGTGAGCCTGGAGCGCGTCATACGCGTCGACGCCTGCGGCCCTGTAGGAGATGGACTCCGCCGCATATCCAATGTAGGGGACGCGCAAGTCGACGTTGCCGCCCTCGTAGTTAGCCAGATAAGGGGTTCCATCGTCGAGGGTCGCGCCGCCGACGTTGTAGCCGTAGCTGTAGCTCTGTGCATAGGGACCGCCTGCGAGCGAAGGATTAGTGGGCGACGCAATTGTGGGTTGATTGAAGGGCACCGGAATTACTTGATGCCGCCCGCGATTGCCGACATAGCCTAGTTCGATCGCGATGTCGTTGCGTGGCTGCCATTGCAGGTCGAGGGTGTAGTTGAAGGTGTAGGGAAGTTTGTTGGCGCTGTCGTAGACGCCGAGGGAGATAGGCTGGCCGAAATCGTTCACGATCGTGCCGGCATTGGGCAGATAGTTGTTGAGATCGGATGCCTTGGGGCTGTTGGGGGGTGCCAGCAGCGAAGTGCCATAGGGATTCGCCAGATTGCCTTCCGCATCCGTACCCCCGCAAGTGGGAATGTAGCCCTCATAGAGATACTGCGTCGCGACGGGGCAGGTTGAGGCGTTCACGAATGGCAACTGTTGGTTCACGCCAAACGGTCCGCCGGTCACGGTGCCGATCGCGTAGCCGGGCGAAAAGTAGCTGAACAGTTCGCCGCGGTCGTAGTACATGCCGCCGCCTGCGCGAACCACCACCTTGTTGTGGAAGAAGCCCGGCTGCCAGGCTGCACCGATGCGCGGTGCGAAGCCCCATTGGCGTCCGGTCAGTGTTGTGGGGCTCACGCCTTTGGTTCCGTTTGCATTGTTGCCCGCGATGACCAGGCCTGAGTTGACGATGGTATCGGAGCCGACGTCGTAGTTGTAGGTCGTAGGATCGAAGTTGAAGATGCGGCCATATTTTTCCGTGAGGCCACCGTCCCAGTCATAACGCACACCCGCCGTGAGGGAGAGGCTGGGCTTGATCTGCCACTTGTCCTGAAAATACGTCCCGAGCTGGTTTGAGCGGTAATAGCGGCTTGCATCACCCTGCAGGAATGAGCTGACGTAGAAGCCGGTGGAACTGCTGCCCGGCGTCACAAAGCCCTGGATCATCTGGCTGAAATCGTCCGTGGCGATGGTGCCGGTGCCGGTGCGCTTGTCGATGGTGTTGAGCTGCGTGTAGCTGTAGCTGGCTCCGAAACTCAATGTATGCTTGCCCAGCATCCAGATCGCCTGGCCTGAGGGCGCAATTCGATTCTGAAATACGCCGGTGTTGGCTGCCTGGCCTTCTGCGTTTGGACCGATGTTCAGAATTGCGGTTTCCGCGCCAGCGGGCTGGCTCTCGCCGAGCACGTTATACACCGAGACGCCGGGGAAATACTTCGAGCCAAACATGTTGATAGAACCCGTACCAGCCGAACCACCGGGGATCGAATCCGGGCCGAAGGGCTGCTCATTGTCGCCCCAGATCTTCTCGCGGATGAAGCCGAGTGTCTCGCTGGTGCTCAGGTTCGATTTCACGATGAAGCTGTTGGTGATGGACATGACTTGCGCGCCGGAGTCGAGATGTTCAGAGAATCCCGGCACACTGGAATAGGAATAGGGAGCGACCGCGGGATCGTGCTGGTAAAAGTACTTGATCGCGAGGGTGTCTTTGGAAGTGGCGTTGTAATCGAGATCGGCTACTGCCATATCCGCGGTAAAACGGCCAGTACCGGGGAGAAAAGCATTGTCGACGTGCGCATAGGTGGGGGCTGCGCCGTTCAGATTGTCATTGGGGATAAGCCACTTTCCAGGTTCGCCCGGCAACGAAGGCGAATTGAACAGAGCCAGTGCGGTCGGGTCAATGTTGGCTGCGGTGAGACCAGTGCAGTATCCGCCACTTTGATCGCTTGCCGAACAGAACGAGTTGTTGCTCACGGATGCCAAGGCTCCGGCGGAGCGGTCGTCGCTGAGGCCCACCGGCACGTCGATGACGGAGTCGCCAATCTCATCGTCGGACACGTGAATGTGCTGGTAGGAGAGGAATCCGAAGAGCTTGTCCTTGATGATGGGGCCGCCCAGTGTGCCACCCGCGGTGTAGCGATGCAGCTGGGGCACTTTGTAGTTGGCGGGAATATTGTTGTCCTGGTTGAAGAAGAACGGAGCGGCATTGAGCCAGTCGGTGCCGCGGTGAAAGTAGGCGCCGCCGTGAAAGTCGTTGGTGCCGGACGCGGTGCTCATATCGATGTGCGCGCCGGAGGTGGAGCCCTGGGTCGCGTCATACATCGAAGCGTTCACGCGGACCTCGGAAAGCGTTTCAGGCGCAGGCGTGGGAATCGCATTGCCGATGGAGAGATAGATGGACGCAAGGGTCTGGATCACGCCGCCTGCCCCGGTGCTCGAGGAGACGCCGGTGCTATTGATGACGCGTGCCGAGGGGACCTGGCTGGTGCTCTTGCCATTGAACAGGTTGCTGGCGTCGACTCCGTTCAGGAGGAAGCTGTTCGAGGTATCACGCTGGCCATTGGACCAGATGGGTGCATTGCCCAACCCGGAATTTGCGCCGGTGCCGCCGGACAGCTCAGCGTTGACGCCGGCCGATTGCGTGGCGAGGCCGGTGAAACTGCCCGTGGCCAACGGGACGGTATCGATCTGCGTCTTGTCCATCACGTAGCCGTTCGTGGTATCGACGGCATTCATCAGGGGAGTGGCGTCCACTTCGATGGTCTGGCCGGCCGAAGCGACCTTGAGTTGGGCGTTCAGCGTTGCGGTGCGATTGCCTTGCACCGTGATGTGGGGAGTCTTCTGAGTCTCAAACCCGTTGGCCGCAAAAGTCACGGTGTAGGAGCCAATCGGCAAGTTCACGAACGAATACGTTCCTGCGCCGTTGCTGGTTGCCGCACGGGAGAGGGCAGTTTGCTCGTCGAGGACGGTCACGGTCGCTCCGGGGATGACGCTGCCCGATGGATCTGTGACATCGCCGGTAATGCCGCCGAGTGTCTGCTGTGCGAACAGGGCTGAAGTACACAACGCAGCGACTGCCATCATTGTCAGCAGCCGGGGAAGAAGGGATCGAAACGATCTCATGGAATACCTCAAAGGACGGCCTCGGGAAAAAAGGGAATTTCGCAAAGGTCTTTTGACTTTCAAAAAACGCTCAGCTTCTGGTTGCTCTGAAGTTCTGGGTCCGGTGAAAGAGGGAAAAAAGTAGTACGCACCTCAAGACGAGATGCTGCCTCTTATCAGGCTCTGTGCGACCTGCGGTATGTCAATAGAGTAATAGCTACGGAATAAAGTTCATCTAAAGATTTGGGGTCTGGGTCGAATGGTTCAGATGCTGGATTTCATGCGGGAAGAAGCGAAACGTGGGCCTGGACGATGCGCCATCCCTGAGGGAACCGAACCCAAACCTGGCTTTGTCGACCCCGCACCGTTGCTTGTCCCGTAACTCGCTCAAATTCAAGCGTGATGCTTGCGAAATCGCGATCGAAACTGACGATGTCGAGGCGCTTCACGGTGCGCGCGAGATTCGTTGCCGGGCGCGCTTTGCGGAAGGCTTCCAGCTCCTCGGTGCCATAAAGATTTTCGCTTGCGCCAAAGCGCATCACCTGGGGTCCAGCCCAGAACATTTCCACCAGTTTTTCCACATCATTTGTTACCAGCGCTTGCTCGTAGAGCGGATAGAGCGCTTGGAGTTCGGCGACGATTGCGGGGTCATTGATCTTCATGCGAGTGGAAAAAGCTCCCGAGGCGGAAGAATCTGCTTGCTGAGGGCGGCGCTGACGGTGTGAATGGGCTCGTTGACTACCTGGCTCAGCCGGAGTTTCAGGGCGACGCTGCAGAGCAGATAGGCATGAATCTCGCTGAAGCCCCAGCGGCTGACGAGCAGGTCGATCATGCGATGGGTTGCTGCGCGGGCGGTTGCGGCGAGATCTTCTCCGGTTTCAATCACGACCCAGGCGTCGGCAGTGGAGTCGGGCGCGGCTCGCTCGCTGGCTTCGACAATTGGGCCTGAGAGTGGTTGTCGCTTGTGCAGTTGAAAGCGAAGGGTCACGTCCAGCGGGCATTCGATGCCATTGATGCAGACTTCGCCGTCGCCCTGGGCCGCATGCCCGTCACCGCAACTGAACAGCGCACCTGGGTTGTAGACCGGAAGATAAAGCGTCGAACCCGCGCAGAGTTCGCGCACGTCGAGGTTGCCGCCGAAGGGGCCTGGAGGCCGGGTGCGAAAGGCGCCGTCGTCGGCGCGCGCAACTCCCATGACGCCCAGGAACGGGCGAACGGGCACGATCGCGGGCTCGAGCGAATGGGTAGCCTGGCCGTGAAGGAACCAGTGAAAGAGATAGGGATCGCGGAAGCGCTCCTTCAGAAAGCCAAGGCCCTCGACGATGCTGGACCAGCCCCATCCGGAATGCCGGGTGGACAGGACGTCGATTTGCAATACGTCGTCCGGCTCCGCACCTTCGATCCAGATGGGCCCGGTAAGGGCATGAATCCGACTGCGATCGATGCGCAGATACTCAGCGACGGTCATCCCCGGCTGTACTTGCCCGCCACTCGCGTCCATGCACTCGATCTGTACTTCGGCACCGGGCTCGATGCGGAGCCGGGGTTTCAGCGAGCGGTCCCACACAGAGTGCGTGGGCTCGGCGGATAGTGCGTGTTCCGTCATGACTCTTTCACCCGCACGGTCATTTGTAATTCGACCAATGCATTGCGCGGGAGGGCGCTGACACCGACAGCTGCGCGCACATGCTTGCCAGCCTCGCCGAAGACCTGCACCA
Source organism: uncultured Acidobacteriaceae bacterium (assembly GCA_963798035.1). GTDB lineage: Bacteria > Acidobacteriota > Terriglobia > Terriglobales > Acidobacteriaceae > Telmatobacter. The sequence goes on from CAWCRW010000006.1 coordinate 1,029,661, forward strand.
GCAGGTCAGAAGCTCCGTTGATGACTGCGGGCGAGTCGGCAAAGCCGGGCGCGGCATTCACGTAACCATTCACGGTGAGGACTTCGGCGACTGCGTCGAGCGAACCCAGTTCGCGCTTCAGCACGGCAAGCTGCGTGAGTGCACAGGCCCGGGAAGCAGCGTAGCCATCCTCGATGCTTCGGTCCGCACCGGCTGTCCCTGTGATGACTCCCTGCGGTCCAGCGGAGATGGCGCCAGCCAGATAGACAATCATGTCCAGTCGTTTTGCGGAGACGTAATTCCCGCCCGGCGTTGGGAGTGGGGGTAGCGATAATCCGAGCGCGGCAAGTTTGTCTTCAGGGGAATCGTTCACGGTCATTTGCAATCGAATGTAGCACGGGCGAGGGGATTCCATTTGGGATTTGCGGTCGCGTCACGGTAGCATGAGCCATGCCGAAATCCAAACAAAGCCGGGACACGCTCGCTTACGGTTTTGCACACTGGTTGCTCGAAAGGCGGCACCCGTGATTACGCGGACTGCGAAGGTACTGTTGTTGGCGGGAATCGCGCTCTTCCACACGCTGGTCGTGTTCAACAACCTCACAGATTTTCAATCGAACTACGAATTTGTGCATCATGTGCTCTTGATGGATTCGACCTTTCCCGGCAATCACGGCATGTGGCGCTCCCTCTCTTCACCGGCTCTTTATCTCGCGTTCTACTGGTCGATCATTGCCTGGGAGACAGTCACCACGATTTTGCTCTGGTGGGGCGTGGCCAAGCTGGTTAAGGCGCTTCGGCAACCCCACGTTGCTTTCAATATGGCGAAACGCCTAGCGATCGCGGCTCTCACTGTTTCTCTGTTGATGTGGCTCGTCGCCTTTCAGGCCGTGGGAGGCGAGTGGTTCCTGATGTGGCAGTCGCACACATGGAATGGGCAAGAGGAGTCGTTCAGAAACTTTGTCGAGGTGGGACTGGTCCTGCTCTTCCTGATCTCCCCGGAAAGCGAGACTCAGCTGTGACGTGCTAGTCGGCCACGATCTCAACGCGCTTACGCCGCAAGATGTACCACAGAGCTCCGACAACGATGTAGGCGAGATAGGCATAAGGAATGCTGGCATGAATCGCGTCGGACGTAGAACGAAGATCGAACACCGCAATCAGGATGAGGACCACGACGGTGAGGATGCTGATCGCTGCGACCACATGTGAGTGCTGTCCCATCGCACGCCGTGCAAAGGGAAGAGCGAGCGCGACGAGGCCGTAGGCGGTCAGAAATCCAAACACAGACAAGGAACCCAGCAGGTCATACATGTCCGAGCCGCTGAAATGGGTTGCATGCATGGCCAGGGTCGCTGCGAGCATGAGTCCGGCAGACAATGCGATGGCCGCACCGGGCGTGCCGTGCCGCTCGCTTGTGCATTCAAACACGGCGGAAAGAAGCTTGCCGCGCGCCATGCGCATCAGCACGCGCGCGGCTGCCGTGGTGCAGGCAAGGATGCAGGCCATTGTGCTGATGAGCGCGCCGACGTCGATGGCGGTTCCAAGCGGGGCGACCCCCGCCTTTTCTGCCAGGTGGTGCATGGGGCTGGTGGACTCGCTCAGTTGCGCGGACTCTCCTCGAAAGCCAAGAACTTCAGAGTAGGAACATAGCACGAAGAAAACCCCAACCAGGATTGCACTCTGCAGCACAGCGCGAGGAATCGTGCGTAGCGGGTTGCGGGCCTCGCCTCCCAATGTGGTTGCACTTTCGAAACCGACAAAACTGAAGATGGAGAGAACCAGGGCCGGTCCAAGAGCGGATACTGATACGCCCTTCAAATGAAACTGGTCCTGATCGAAGTGGAGACCTAACCGGATGGGCAGGATTGCGAGCACCAGCACGATCAGGCTTACGGAAACGACTTCAATCCACAGCATCACCTCGGCGGAAAGCTTCACGTCGCGATAGGCGATGAACGCGGGCACGATGCACACCAGCACCAGCGCGGGGATCGCGGGAAGCGACCTGTGGAGGTACTCGTGCGAGATGAGGTTTGCATAGTAGAGTGCCCCGCCGGCTACCGAAGCGCCGGTCGCCAGGTAAGCGAGAAGCAATCCCCAGGCGGCGATCACGCCAAAAAACGGTGGAAGCGTGTTTGCCGTGTAACTGTAAAGCGACCCTGGCGAGGCCGAGAGACGGGCAAACCGGCTCACGCAAAAGCCAACAAGAAAAATCGCAACCGTGGCGAGGAGATAGACGAACCAGGTAGCGTTTCCGGCGAGCGCGAAGACCAACGGAATGGTGAGTGCGGGCGATGTGGAGGGAGCGATGGCGGAGACCGACTGGGCGAGCGTTTCGACGGGGCCGAGTACGCCGGCATGCAATCCGTAGTTCTCCGCGGAGGGCTGCCCCGGGGACACTTCGGCTGTCGCATTTGCGTGGTCTACCACCCATCCGCCTCTCGGTCGCTGATTGTTGCTCGGGTTAACCTAGTCTGGCCTGTGTTTCGCCGTGCCGTCAAGCACCGCGCGCTACACTGATGTCGATGACCGTCCCCGCCATCATTCTTGCAGCCGGGCCAAGCAGCCGGCTTGGCCAGCCAAAACAACTTCTGGGTTTCGGCGGAGAACCTTTGCTGGAACGTGCCCTGCGCTTAGCCAGAGAAGCGAGTGCTTCGCCGGTCCTGGCCGTGCTGGGAGCCAATTTCGCACCCATCTGCGCGACGGTGGCATTCAACGAGTCGATCCCGGTGTTTAATGACAAGTGGGAATCGGGCATGTCGAGTTCGATTCACGCGGGATTGCATGAGGCGGACGTGCGCGCTCCCGAATCCACGGGCGCACTGATCATGACGTGCGATCAGCCGCGTCTTTCTGCAGAGCACCTTCGCGCGCTGCTGTTGGCTTTCGAGAAACAATCCAACGCGTTGATTGTCGCGTCGTCTTATGCGGGAATCCACGGCATCCCCGCTGTTTTTCCGCGCAGTGTCTTTGCCAAGCTGCATTCTCTGCAGGGAGACAAGGGCGCGCGCACATTGCTTGCCAAACCGCCATGTCCGCTGATTGAAGTTGCATTTGAAGGTGGGGAAGTCGACATCGACTTACCGTCGGATCTTGCCCATCTGGGATAGGCATTATCGCTCGATCGTGGCCTCGATCGACCCATGCGGCTCGTCAATGGGAACGAAGATGTGATTTGGATTGTCCTGGCCGAACGGGCTGAGATCGGCCAGAAGATGATGCAGGTTGGGCATCGCGAGCGTGATGCGCACGATCTCAGGAGCCGAAGCAAGGGCGGCTTTGCCCATGTCGAAGAGTGTGTGCTGCACACTCATACTGTGGTGCGCAGCGAACTCCTTTAACAGTGCTGCAACGATTCTCGAGCGGACCTCGGCGTACCTGGGTGTGGGCGAAGAGTATTCCCACGTGACCCGCGCGCGCGTGCCGAAGATGCGATCGGCAGCTGGTTTAAGGGTGGTGAGCTTGTCTTTGATGTAACCGGTAAATGCCGACTTGGTGGTCTTGAGAATTGTCAGTCCGTCGATGCCCGAAGTTACCGACCAGGTGCCGCCTTTCGCTCGAGCGGCAAGCACCGTTTGCATTTCGGGACCGCCCAGTTTGAAGGTCGTCGCCTCGGCTGGGCCATTGACAACCAGGCGCTCCCAGTTCTTCTCGGCAATTTCGACGCTGGCTTTAGTGACCTGCGGGTTGTTGTTCAGCAGGTAGTCGCCCAACTCCATCGCGAACTCTTCGATGGTCTCCGCCTTGGAGTCGCGCGCGATGGAATATACGGTGTTCTTCATCGTGTCTGTGGGCAGAATTTTGCTGTTGTCCGCTTCGGTGAAGCTGGTCTCGAAGTCGCCTTGCAGCAGTACCTCCACACTCCACTCGTTGAAGTCGTGATGGTCTGCGCGCCGCGTAATGCGCGAGAGGCGCACCCGCGATTTGCCGTAGCGATTGTCGCCAAGTCGTGCCATGATTCAGCTTCCTCGATAAGTGGTATAGCTGTTGTCGCTCAGGAGCAGCGGCAAGTGATAATGCTCGATGCCGTCACATTGAAACGTAATCGTGATGGCGGAATAGATGCTCTTGCGGCCATTGTTTGTGAAGTAAGCCTCGACCTCGAATGTGAGGCGATAGACACCGGCGGCAACCTCCGGCGCCAGGTCGCGGCAGCGGCCGTCTTTGTCCGTCGCGACGGCGGCGATGTCGATCCAGGTGTTTGCGTCCTTCGTTTCCAGTTTCACAGGGATGCCCGTGGCCGGCTTGCCCAGCACTGCGTCCAGCACATGTGTCGTGATCTTGCTCATTGTGCCAACCACTTTCCTAATCGGATCTGAAGAATCTGACGCTGCTGTTCGGCGGCTTCGCGCAATTCGGTGGCCCTGTCGCTGGCGAGACGCCGCTTGAGGATTGCCAGCATTTCTTCGGCGCTTTTCCCTGTAGCGCAGACGATGTACGTGAGACCGAAGCGCTGTTCGTAGAGGGCGTTGTCCCCGGCCAATTCGGCCAGTACACGCTCTTGCGCGGTTGCGACCGAGGCTTGTTCCTGGCGCGACCACGCGACCGATTGCGCTGTTGCATGTGCAACGTTACGCTGCCCAATGCGCGGATGGCAGTCGAAAGCTTCCAGCCAATCCGATTCTTCCATCTTCCCCCACTCGCGGTCTGCGGCTTCGCTCAATGCTGCAATGCCGTCAAACGGCCGCAAAGCCACCATGGCAGCAGCCCAGTGTTTCGCGCCGCAGCAGGCAATCATCGCATCGCGTGCTTCCGCCTCGTCGGCTCGATTCCATGCGTCGAGGATTGCGTTCATGACCGAGTCCCATCCTTTTGTAAGTCGCGCAGGAATTCTTCCAGCAGATTGGCGCCCACGCGCTTCCGGTACTCGGCGGTCGAACGAATGTCATCGATGGGCTGTGCTTCAGAGAATAGAACCTTGCGCGCCGCATGAATTAGGTCGTCTGTGAGGGATTGCCCGAGGAGTGCGGATTCGGTCTTGCAGAGGCGCGCGGGAAAGGGAGCGAGGCTCGCGGCGGCCAGGCGGATCTCCGCGATCGCGTCTCCTTGCAGCAGCGCCGTCCCAGCCAGGGCCACTTTGGATATGGCCATTGCGCGGCGTGTGCCAACTTTGCGCAGGTATTGTCGATGCTGCATAAACCGGCGCGGAAGATGGATGGCGTAAACCAACTCATCGGAAGCGAGCACTGTGCGTTTGTACCCCGTATGAAACTCTGCATACGAAAGCCGGCGCTTGCCGCGAACGGAGACAAGTTCAAGCTCGGCGTCGTAGACCAGAAGAGCGGGAGAAGAATCAGCGGCAGGCGACCCATTCACGAGATTTCCGCCGACCGTGGCGCGGCTTTGGTTGGCGATGGCGCCGATCCAACTCGACGCTTTGGCGAGAAGCGGAAACTCCGCGGCAATGACCGTGTCGAGGCGGAGATCGCGAAAGGTCGTGCATGCGCCGAGGATGAGGGATTCCTGGGTTGTCTCGATCGAGCGCAGATCAGGAATACCCCACAAGCTGACAAGTTTCGTTGCGTTCAGTCTTCCCGCGGCGTGAGCGACCATCAACTCGGTGCCGCCGGCAATGGGAGTCCATTGGCCGGGCGCACTTGCAAGCAAAGAAAGCACCGCGTCAAGATTGCCGGGAGCGATCAGTTCGTGCGCCTCGGCATTACCGCGCATGAGCCGCCTGGTGCGCGGCCGGGTCGAGGTTTTGGGCAGCGGCCGAAAGGACCGAATCGAAGATGCGCTTGAATCCGGTGCAGCGGCAAAGATTGCCGGCTAGTCCCTCGCGAATTTCAGCCATCGTGGGATGGGGATTTTGAGCGAGCAGCTGAGTGGCCGCGATCAGCATTCCCGGGGTGCAGATGCCGCACTGTGCTCCTCCGCAATGGAGAAAGGCCTGCTGCAACGGATGAAGTTCGCCGTTTATTGCGATGCCTTCCACCGTCTGGATGCAAGCACCCCGCGCCTGAAGCACAGGCACAAGACAACTGTTTACAAGCTCGCCATTCATGCGCACTGAGCAGGAGCCGCACTCGCCTTCGCCGCAGCCCTCCTTGGCTCCAGTGAGTTGAAGGTCTTCGCGCAACACATCAAGGAGCCGCTTCATCGGAGGGACACAGACACGGCGTGTCTCGCCGTTCACGGTCATCTCGGTCGTGGGCCAGGGCTGACTCATACAGCGGCTGCCTCTTCAATCGGCTGGCTCACAGCAAGTCGTGCGAAAAGGTCTTCGGGTAGCAGGGGTATCGAAGTGAACGAAATGCCGACTGCATCGCGGATAGCGTTCAGAATCGCGGGCGCTGGCCCATCGTGCGGCAACTCTCCGATGCCCTTCGCGCCGTAGGCTCCGTGACTGAAAGGAATCTCAACGAACGACACATGAATGGGCGGCACATCTTCGGCTGTCGGCATAATGTAATTCGTCATTTGGTTGTTGATCATGTGTCCGTTCTGCAGAAGCACTTTTTCATAAAGCGCGTAACCGATGCCTTGCGCGATGCCGCCCTCGATCTGCCCGCCGGCCAGGACGGGATTGAGGACGCGTCCAACCTCCTGCACGGCCCAAAACTCTTCGACCTCGGCCGCATAGGTCACGGTGTCGACGGCCACTTGCGCAACCTGAATTGACCAGGCGTAAGCGGGGTACGCCTCGCCTCGATATTTCTGATCATCCCAGTGAATTCCCGGTGGCGCCTCGTAGCGGCATAGTGAGACAACTTCGCCTTTCGCGCTGCGCAGGCGCTCGCTTGCTGCAAAGAAGTCCTCCCGCGTAAATGTCTCGGCAAGTCCGGCGCTCTCGCGCAGCGTGGCCACCAACTGCAGGCTGGCGCGCTCAATCAACCGGCCCACGACCATTGATGTGCGCGAAGCGACGGTAGGCCCGCTGTTTGGAACAATCCGTGTGTCGGGGGGAGCCATCGCTACGTCGCCGTAGTCGAGTCCGATGGCTTCTGCCGCAATCTGCGTCAAGATTGTATTCGTGCCCTGGCCAAACTCGGTGCTCGATACCAGCACCCGCACACGTCCTTCTGGTGTGACGTCGATGCCGGCCAGTGAATTCAGATAGCGTTCGCCGGATCCTGTGAATCCTGAACCGTGATAAAAGGCGGCGATGCCCAAGCCGCGCTTGACGGGATTCGTCCGGTTCTCCTCCGCAAAGCGGGCGCGCCTGCGGTGGTAGTCGCTCTCGGCAAGCACGCGGTCAAGCAGTTGATCAAGAATGACAGGCTCGCGCATCACTTGTTCGGTTGCCGTGGTATCCCCGTCATGAAGAAAGTTGCGTCGGCGCAGTTCGATTGGGTCGATGCCGATCGCCGCGGCGATTTCATCCATGTGCCGTTCGATCGCAAAAATGGCCTGCGGTGCGCCAAAGCCGCGAAACGCGCCATAAGGCACGGTGTTGGTAGCCCAAGCGCGCGACCGGACGCGCACGTTCGCGCAGACGTAGGGCCCGGGGGAATGTAGCGTGGCGCGCGAAAGGACGGTGGAAGAAAGCGTGGAATAGGCTCCGCCATCTGTGGTCACTTCAATATCCATGGCGAGCAACTTGCCGTTGGCGTCGACAGCCGTGCGATGACGAATGCGCGAGGGATGGCGCTTGGTTGTAGCGGCAAGATCCTCCATGCGGTCGTAGACCATCTTCACCGGATGGCCGCTTTTCATCGCGAGCAGAGCAGCGTGCGCCGCCAGTGTCGACGGATAATCTTCTTTGCCGCCAAACGCGCCGCCGGTCTCGGTCTGAATGACGCGTACTTTATCTTCCGGTAATTCAAAAACAGCGAGCAGCGATTTGTGCACGTAGTAGGGGCATTGCAGCGAGCCCCAGACCGTAACGCCGCCTTCGGGACTGTATTCGGCAATGACGCCATTGTTTTCGATGTAGAGATGTTCTTGTGCGCCGGTCCGGTACTCTCCTTCCACGATGTGTGCGGCGCTGGCCCATGCGGCATCCACGTCGCCTTTTTCGAGCAGGAAGCTTTTCAGAACGTTGTCGGTGCCCCACACGATTACGTCCTGTCGCTCGCTTTCCTCAATGGTGAAGACTGGCGGCAGCGGTTCGTATTCGATCTTAACGGCGGCCACGGCTTCGCGCGCCTTGCATTTATCGGGATGCGCCACCAGGATGATTGCTTCGTCGCAGTGATTCACTTTGCCATCGGCAAGACAGGGTTGATCGGCAAAGATGAGTTGAATGCAATTCTGACAGGGAATATCGGCCGCGGTGACGACGGCGTATTCGCTCCAGTCGATGGTGCGATCAAAAGCGACGGAGCGGATGAAGCCGCGCGGAATTGTGCTGCGGACAGTCGCGCCGTACCACATACCCTCGCGCTCGATATCGTCAACGTAGCGCGCTCGACCCAGCAGCTTATCGACCCCTTCCTTGCGAGGAACGGGTGAGCCAACGATGCGGGTTTTCGCATGCGTGCTCATGGTGGGAAAGCCGCGAATCACCGTACGGGTTGAGGCATAGCATACAACGAAGCTGCGCCGATGCAAAGCGAGCACGGTGGTCGCAGGCAGTATCCGTGGTAAACAGAGCCCAGTTGCGGGATCAGCCGGCGAGCGTGGCCAGGGTCCGCGACAGAACGTGGACGCCCGAACCAATCCACTCCGGCGATGCGTATTCATCGGGCCGATGGCTCACGCCGCCGCGGCAGGGAATGAAAAGCATGGCAACGGGAGCGATGCGCGCCATGAAAAGCGAATCGTGGTAGGCGCGGCTCACCATTCTCTTGTAGGACTTGCATGCCGTCTGGGCCGATTGCTCCAGAGCTGCAAGAATTGCTGGATCGCAGGTGGCCGGCGGATCCACGTTGACAAGCTCCGTGCTGATAGCGACACGGCGACGGGTCGCGACGTCGTTACACGCCGCCTGTAGAGTTTCGAGAACGCGGTCGCGGCGGGCTCCATCGATATCGCGAATGTCGGTTTCGAGCCGCACGCGCGACGGGATGCTGTTGACGGCACCGGGAAACACCTCGCAAACTCCCACGGTCGCAACGGTATCGATGGCGCTCGTGGATTTTGCCGCAGATTCAAGCGCAAGAATCAATTCTGCTGCCGCGGTCAAGGCGTCTTTGCGGCCCGGCATCAATTTGCCGCCGGCGTGCCCGCCCTCGCCTTCAATGAGGATGCGTACACTCGCCGGAGCGGCAATGTGTGTGACCAGGCCAAGGTCGATCCCTTCCTGCTCGAGGAGCGGGCCTTGTTCGATGTGCAGTTCGATGAACCGGTGAAACCGCTCGGCGGGCAGCGCGACAGATTCGAGCCCGCCAACGAATCCAGCTTGAGTACGCAACTGTTCCAAGCTGCGGCCTTCTTTGTCTGTGAGCTTGCGCGCCTGGGTGGGTGTGAGCACATTGGCCATCATGCGGCTGCCCAGGCACCCGATGCCGAAGCGCGTCGGCTCCTCGGCCGTAAAAATCACCAGCTCAATGGAGCGGCGCGGCTTGAATTCAAGCTTCTGCAGAACGCGTATGGCTTCGAGGCCGCCGAGTACTCCCACGCATCCGTCATACAAACCGGCATTCGGGATTGCATCGATGTGAGAACCGGTGCCAATGGGCGCAAGTTCAGGCTCGAGGCCTTGCCATCGTGCAAACGTGTTGCCGATGGCGTCTTCAGTCACCTCAAGGCCCGCATCGGCGCAGAGGCCTTTCACATAAGCACGCGCGCGCAGGTCTGCCTCGCTGAAGACGACGCGCGTTACCACGGGTGGATCAGCTTCTGAAATGGCGGCGAGAGTCTTGAGCTCGTCGAGGAGACCCTCAATCGTGAGTGCAGGGCGAGTTGTGGCCACGTTTCACGCTCCCAGCGGGTGTCTGCGCCAGTCTTTGTAGATGAGGTATTTCGCCGGTTTCTTGCCGAGCGCACCGAACCATTGCGGACAGTATGGCGCCATCCAGATGAAGTCGCCGGCCTCGACGGGATACCACGAGTCGCTCAGTTTGTAGATGCCGCCGCCTTCGAGCATGAGCAGGCCGTGTTCCATGATGTGAATTTCGACCATGCTGAGCGCCGCGCCGGGCGCATAGGTCATGGTGTTGACTGCGAAATCGTAGGGCGGTCCATCGGGCATCAGAGACCGCACCTGCAAGCCTTCGTCTCCCATCAATGCGACGGGTTTGACGGACGATTCGTTGCCGATGACCGTCTGCGGAGCGGCCGTGCCGGTCTCGGCCAGGTAAGGCTTCTCGATCAATGCGGCGCGCGATTTACGTTTTGCGCGCACGTTGTGCTCCGTGCTTTGCGGAATGTAGGCAAACGAGCCCGGTTTGAGGGTGTGCTTCCGGCCGCCGGCTTCCAGTTGCAGTCCGCCTTCGATTACATAAATAAAACGCTGCGCCGGCGTGGGCCCGAGAGTTCCACCGGCCGTAAACTCGGCGGTCATCTGTGTAAATTGGGCGCCCAGTTGCGGCGCCGCGTGCACGATGAACTCCACACCCGAAGCGCCCGGCAGCGGCGTACGAATGAAAGTGTCAGGTGTCTGCAGCAGGTGGTCCTGCTTCAAGTTGCTTCGGGTTGCTCCCAGGTGATGCACGCGGGACCTCATTGAAGGAATGTGCTTCAAATGCGTTTTCCGATTCTAACGAATGTCGCCGGCCAGTCGCTCAAGAAACCTGCAGCTTACCTCGAGCGCGGCTTCCACATCTTCGTCGCGTACCGCCTCCGCGGGGTTGTGGCTGATGCCCCCGGGGCTACGCAAAAACAGCATCGTTGTTGGCATGCGGCCGGCCATCACCATGGCATCGTGGCCTGCCCCGCTGGGCATTTGTTTTGCCGGGAACCCTGCCGCCTTGAGCGCGTCCGTCATGTAAGCAGTCAAGCGCTCGTCCATCGGAACTGCCGGCTGATCCAACTGAGGCGTGCATTGGAGGGCCAGCTGGCGTCGTTCCGCAATTCGGCCGGCGCTCTCGAGGATCTCATTGACAGCGCCGATTCGCTGCGCATCGTGAGGATGGCGCACATCGAGCGAGACACGCGCAGTTCCTGCGATCACGTTATTCGCGTTCGGCGTCACCTCGATCTTTCCCACGGTCGCGACAAGATCCTTGCCAACCCGCGTTCTCGCTTCGACGGCACTGATCCACTCGGCAGCGCCGGCCAGTGCATCGCGGCGAAGTTGCATAGGCGTCGTGCCGGCGTGATTCGCCTGACCGGCAAACTCGAGGTTCAGCCGGGACTGTCCGACGATTCCCGTGACCGCGGCAATGCTCAACCCCTCCGCCTCGAGCACCGGGCCCTGCTCAATGTGGATTTCGAGAAAGCCGAGCGTCTCGTCTTCGATTGCGGCTCTGGAGATCTGCTGCGGATCGAGGCCGTAAGCGCGAATTGCGCCTTCCAGCGTGGTGCCGTCTGCATCTTTCAGAGCCAGCAGGGCCGGGTCAAACCGTCCCGCAACGGCGCGGCTGCCAAGGAAGGGAACACCGAAACGTACGCCCTCCTCCTCAGAGAAAGCGATCACTTCGATCGGAAGCGGAAGGGCGCGTTCCCGCGCGAGATCCAACAACTCCAGCGCGAGGATTACGCCCAACACGCCGTCATAAGGGCCCGCATCCGGCACCGTATCTATGTGTGATCCGAGAATGAGGCGTTTGCTCGTCGCTCCGGTCGGTTTCCAGAGTCCGCGCAAGTTGCCGGCGGCATCCGTGTACACCGTCATTCCCATCGCTTCCATGCGAGCGCGCAAATGGACGTGGACGTCATGCGTCGGGGCCGTGAGAAAGCGGCGCGTGATGCGACCGGGCTCCTCGGTCATGGTGGCGATGTGCCGGCATTCTGCAATGGCGCGGAGAGCGCATTTCCTCATCGCCGCACCAACTCGCGGCCTCGCGGCTCGCCGAAAAACTGCCCATCGCGGAAGACAGGTTCACCGCGCAGCCGTGTTTCGCGCACTCTCCCGCGCAGTTCAGCTCCCAGGTACGGGGAGATTTTATGGCGAAAATGCAAATGTTCCTCCGCAACGGTCCATCTAGCATCCGGATCGAAGACCACGAAGTCGGCGTCCGCGCCTATGGCCAGCGCGCCTTTTCTGCCGTCGAATCCGGCAAGATGTGCTGGTCCCGCGGCTATCCATTGCGCGAGGCGCTCGAAACCCAAGCCGCGGCGATGCATCCCAGTCCATAGCACGGACAACGCGAGTCCGAGGCTCGCCACGCCACCCCAGGCAAGATCCCAGCGGCCTTCTTTACGGCGTTTCAATTCCGGAGGGCAAGGGGAGTGGTCGGTTACGACGAAATCGATCACTCCCGCTGCCAGCGCGCGCCACAGAGCTTCACAATTCTCACGCGTTCGGATCGGTGGTGCACATTTGTATTCCGTCGCGCCGTCGGGTATCTCTTCGGCAGTGAAGTGCAGGTATTGCGTACAGGTCTCGACCGTGATTGGCACGCCGCGTTGGCGAGCATCTGCCAGCAAAGGCACAGCTTTCGCACTGGCGAGGTGAACGACATGAATCGGCGTATTGAATTCCTCTGCAAGTCGAACGAGCTGCGCGATCGCTTCCAACTCGGCTTGGTCCGGACGCGACGCAAGGTAGTTTGCATATTTGCGCCAGTCGGCATTGCGGCTGCGGAGGCTCCGGGATGCGTTTTCCACCGGTCCCGCAACCTCGGCATGTGCCAGCAGCGGCAAACCGGTGCTCCGCAGTTGACCCAGCGCCAAGCGAAGTTCGGCTTCATCTACCCAGGCAAAGCCGTCAATTCCGGAATGGATCAAAAAACATTTGAATCCTGCCACGCCTGCTTTTGCGAGCAGTTTGAGGCAGTCAGAATTCCCTCGGACCACGCCACCCCATGCAGCCCAGTCCACCCAGGTTTTGTCTTTTGCTGCGCCGCGCTTGGCTTCGAGGGCTTCGAGGCTGGTGGTCTCAGGCACGCAATTGAGCGGCATGTCGATGAGCGTGGTGACGCCGCCGGCTGCCGCAGCCCTCGTGGCTGTCCAAAAGCCCTCCCACTCGGTGCGGCCAGGTTCGTTGATGTGTACGTGAGAATCAACCAGCCCGGGCAGGAGGACTGCATCATCAAAATCGAGTAGCGGTGCGTCGGATCGCCCCGTGTCCCAGGCGCGAATCTCTACGAAGCGTCCGTCTTCGACCACAAGCGTTGCAGGCATCAGGCCTTGCTGCGTCATGACTCGGTTTGACCGAAAGGCCTGTGCCATACTGTTTTTAACTTTCGCGATGCGGGAACAGGAACGCGCCGATTCGCCATGTTCAGCCTACCAAATCCGGAGTTCCTGAGACGCGCCGTCGCGCTGGCGACGGAGAACGTGATTGCGGGCAAAGGCGGCCCCTTCGCGGCGGTCATTGTGCGTGCCGGCAAGATTGTTGGCGAAGGTGTGAACACTGTGACGGCGACCAACGATCCGACGGCGCACGGGGAAGTGAACGCGATCCGCGCTGCGTGCAAAGCGCTGGGGACTTTTGCCCTGGACGGCTGCGAGCTCTATACAAGCTGCGAACCTTGTCCCATGTGCCTCGCGGCGTCGTATTGGGCGCGTCTTGACGCCATCTACTATGGCTGCTGCGCTGCGGACGCGGCGCGCGCCGGGTTCGACGATGCATTTCTCTACGCCGAAATGCGCAAGACCAGCGCCGACCGCAAGCTCCTCGCGACGCAACTGCTTGGGGATGAAGCATGGGCCGCCTTCGCCGCATGGATCAATTCGCCCAACAAAGTTGAGTATTAATTCCGGGGTGCAAAATGCGCACCTCCTTTGCGGGTCCGTGCAACTCTCTCGGCCATCGAGTCGATTGCAGCAAAACTCCTACCGGAGGCGTAGAATCGCGACGGCTTGGGGTCCGTGCTCGAACAATTCCATTGCCCAAGCTGCTTTCGATGCTTTAACTTCGTAGTCTCACACTTTCCAGGGAGCGGCTTCCGAAATGCCCCGAACGGTTCGATGTTCCATCATCCAGGCGTCCAACGCCCTGCCGGCCACCGCGCCGCTCGAAGAGCAGAAGAAAGCCATGGTCGACAAGCACCTGGGCCTGGTACGGCAGGCGGCCAAATCGGGAGCACAGATCGTATGCTTGCAGGAGATTTTCAACGGGCCTTACTTCTGCGCCGAGCAATCCGTCAAATGGTATGAGACGACGGAAAGCGTTCCCGACGGCCCAACCGTCAGTTTGATGAGGCTGCTGGCGAAGGAACTGGGCATCGCGCTGGTTGTGCCGGTGTACGAAGTCGAGCAAGAGGGCATTTTCTATAACACTGCTGCCGTGATCGACGGCAGCGGCAACTATCTCGGCAAGTATCGCAAGACCCATATTCCGCACGTGGCGCCGGGATTTTGGGAAAAGTTCTATTTTCGGCCGGGAAATCTTGGGTATCCAGTCTTCGACCTGGGATTCGCAAAGATTGGCGTTTACATCTGTTACGACCGGCACTTTCCGGAAGGCGCGCGGTGCTTGGGGCTGAACGGAGCTGAAATTGTGTTCAATCCATCGGCCACCGTGGCGGGATTGAGCGAGTACTTGTGGAAGCTGGAGCAGCCGGCGCATGCGGCGGCGAATGGATATTTCATTGCGGCTATCAATCGCGTCGGCACTGAGCCTCCGTGGAATATCGGAGAGTTTTACGGGTCGAGCTATTTTGCCAATCCGCGCGGCCAGATTATTGCCCAGGCCTCGCGCGATCGGGATGAAGTGTTGACCACCGATTTGAATCTCGACGAAATTGCCGAAGTACGCCGCACGTGGCAGTTCTTCCGCGATCGCCGGCCCGATCAGTACGGGCCGCTGGTGGCGTCCTGATGCGGTCTTTCAAAGGAACTGGAATTCTGAGGAATCAATGAGTATCGCAACACTACCGGACGATCCCCAGCTGCGCGAGCGGTTCAGTGAGTTGAAGCCGCCGCTGACGCCGCAGGCTGCGACCATTGAGGCCAACCGATGCCTCTATTGCTTCGACGCGCCCTGCACGATCGCCTGTCCTACGCATATCGATGTTCCCGGCTTCATCAAACGCATTGCTTCGGGCAATCTGCGCGGATCTGCATTGCGTATTCTCGATGCAAACATTCTTGGCGGCAGCTGTTCGCGCGCTTGTCCGGTTGACGTGCTGTGCGAAGGGGCATGCGTGATGCACAAGCAGGGCCGTCACCCGATCCGCATCGCCCAGCTGCAGCGTCATGCGATCGACGCGTTTCACGCCAGCGGCGAGGATCTGCAAACGGCACCGCGTGACTCCCGGCATGTGCGTGTGGCATGCATTGGCGCGGGGCCTGCATCGCTCGCTTGCGCTGCGGAGCTATGCCGACAGGGCGCGAAGGCCACGGTGGTCGAACGCAGACCGCTGCCTGGGGGACTGAACACCTATGGCGTGGCCGAATACAAGCTGCGCGCCGCGGAGAGCCTGCGCGAGATTGACTTGATTCGCCGCATGGGTGTGGAGTTCCGCTTTGGCGCGGGCATCGAGACGGCCGAGGACTTGCAGGAGCTTGAAGCCGAGTTTGATTTCATTTTTCTCGGCCTCGGCCTGGGGGCGATGCAGCAATTAAACATTCCGGGCGAAGAGACGCAAGGGGTGATGAATGCGCTTGAGCTGATCGCCGGCTACAAGACCGGGCGCATTCGTGAGCTGGCCGGGACGGTGGTGGTGGTGGGCGCAGGAAATACCGCGATTGATGCCGCCAATGCCGCGCGCCGCCTTGGCGCGGAGACGGTTTATCTGCTGTACCGTCGTGGCGAAAGCGATATTCCCGCGTTCGACTTCGAGTACGAACACTCCAAGGTCGAAGGTGTGCAATTCCTTTGGCGTCGCCAGCCCGTTGCGATCCGCACCGACGCGCATGGGGTCCTGCTTCTCGACACAGTGCAGACGCACGAGGTGGATCGCAAGTTGTTGCCCATTCCCGATTCGCACTTCACGATTGCGTGCCACCTGGTTGTACCGGCGATCGGCCAATCCCCAATTACGGACCTGATGCGCGACTTTTGTCGCATTGAAGTAAGGGATGGAATGATTGTCACGGATCGCGAATCTGGCCAGACGACGAATACGCGGTACTTCGCTGGCGGCGACTGCGCCAACGGCGGCAGAGAAGTCGTGGATGCGGTCGCGGACGGGAAGCGATCTGCCCTGGCGATGTTGAAAATCGCGGAGGCGGTCTATGCCTGACATTCACGTACGCGGATTCGCCGGCGGTATTGACTCGCCGAATCCTTTCTGGCTTGCTTCCGCTCCACCGACGAACTGCGGCGAACAGGTCATGCGGGCGTTTGACGCGGGCTGGGGCGGCGCGGTGTGGAAGACCATAGGCGAGCCCGTGACCAACGTAAGCTCCCGCTATTCGGCGACCGACTGGAACGGCCTGCGCATCATGGGTTTCAATAACATCGAGCTCATCAGCGATCGCAGCGTCGAAGACAATTTGCGTGAAATGGCCGAGGTGAAAAAGCGCTATCCCTATCATGCGGTCATTGCCTCGCTGATGGTGGCATCGACGCGGGAGGCATGGCACGAGATTGTGGCGCGCGCCGAGGATGCCGGCGCGGATGGGCTCGAGTTGAATTTCGGGTGCCCGCATGGCATGAGCGAGCGCGGCATGGGTTCGGCAGTCGGCCAGGTGCCGGAATACGCGGAGATGATTACTGCGTGGGTGAAAGAGAAAGCGCGTACGCCGGTCCTGGTGAAGCTCACGCCGAACATCACAGATATTCGCACCGTGGCGCGCGCGGCAAAGCGCGGCGGAGCCGACGGCCTGTCGGCGATCAACACCATCAACTCGATCACGGGCATCGATCTCGATACCTTCACGCCGCGACCGAACGTGGATGGCAAGAGTTCGCATGGTGGATACTGCGGGCCTGCGGTGAAGCCGATCGCGCTGAACATGGTGCAGCAGGTGATGGCCGACGCGGAATCTGCGCTGCCGCTTTCCGGCATCGGGGGCATCGAAACCTGGCGGGATGCTGCGGAGTTCATGCTCCTGGGCTGCGGAACGGTGCAGGTATGCACGGCTGCCATGCACTACGGATATCGCATCGTTGAGGATATGGCTGAAGGCCTTGAAAGCTGGATGCGGACCAAAGGCTTCAGCAAGATCGAGGATTTTCGTGGGTTGTCTCTCGATCGGGTGACGGACTGGAAGCACCTGAATCTCAACTATAAGATTGTTGCGCGCATCGACGAGCAGAAGTGCATCGGCTGCGACCTTTGCCACATTGCTTGCTGGGATGGCGCGCACCAATGCATTCATCTGGATCGCGAGACCGGGCCCGTGAATGGGCATGTTGAATTGCATCCCACGCCGGCCGCGAACGAAGCACGCAGTCGCTCGTCGATTACCGTCACACCGGTGACGCGCAAGGAACGGGCGGCTGCAAGCGCGACGCATGGTCCCTACATGACGCCGATCGAGCGCATTCCGCGAGTGGACGAGACCGAGTGCGTGGGCTGCAACCTTTGCTCGCTGGTATGCCCGGTCGATCAATGCATCACCATGGTTCGCGTCGATTCAGGAGTTGCTGCCGAGACCTGGGAGCAGCGCTCGCGCGGCGCCGAGTGCGTGGTACAGCCGAATCGATCCTGAATAGAATGAACGTTCGTTGTTCTTAGCCTAACGTGCCCACGACTCTCATCCAAAACGGGACTGTCGTCAACGCCGACTCGACGGCACGAGCCGATGTGCTGATTGATGGCGGCATCATCAAGGAAGTGCGTCGCGGCATTCCCACCACGGCCGCGCAAACCATCGTCGACGCGACAGGGCTATTGCTGCTGCCGGGCGGGATTGACGCGCATACCCATCTCGACATGCCCTTTGGGGGGACAAATTCGGCAGACGATTTTCTGACCGGCACGCGGGCAGCGGCCATTGGTGGCACCACGACAATTGTGGACTTTGCCATTCAACCGCGCGGCACCAAAATGAGGAATGCGCTGGACACATGGTGGAAGAAGGCGGAAGGGAAGGCCTGCATCGATTACGGCTTGCACATGATCGTGACCGACTTGCCAGATGCTGGTCTTGAAGACATGGATGACCTGGTGCGCGAAGGTGTGGCCAGCTTCAAGCTTTTCATGGCGTACCCCAACGTGCTGATGGTCGATGACGCGACGATCTTCAAGGCAATGCGGCAGACAGCCCGGAATGGCGCGCTGATTTGCATGCATGCCGAGAACGGATCGGTGATTGATGTCATCGTGCAGCAAGCGCTTGCCGAGGGCAAGAAGGCACCGATTTATCATGCACTCACGCGGCCCACGCGTGCCGAGGCCGAGGCGGTGCATCGCGCCATTGCCATGGCGGAGATGGCGGGTGTGCCGGTTTACATCGTGCATCTCTCCAGCGAAGACGCGCTGAACCAAGTGCGCGAGGCGCGCGATCGCGGGCTGCCGGCGTTTGCCGAAACTTGCCCGCAATACCTGCTGCTCTCGCTCGAAGACGTCCAGGACAAAGGCTGGGAAGGCGCGAAGTATGTCTTCACGCCGCCGCTGCGCGAGAAACGCAACCAGCCGAAGTTATGGGAAGGCCTGCGCAAGGACAATCTGCAGGTTGTCTCCACTGACCATTGCCCTTTCTGTTTCGAAGATCAGAAGGCGCTGGGCAAAGACGACTTTACGAAGATTCCCAACGGCGGCCCGGGCATCGAAAATCGTTTGCAATTGTTGCATCATCACGGCGTAGGGCTTGGAAATCTGACGCTGCAGCGCTTCGTCGAGCTGGTTTCAACTGCGCCCGCGCGCATCTTCGGGATGTATCCGAAGAAGGGCGTGCTGGCGGCGGGCAGCGACGCGGACATTGTTTTGTGGGACCCGACCGTCGCGCACACGATCAGCGCCAAGACGCATCACATGCGGGTTGACTACTCCATGTTCGAAGGTTTCAAGGTGATGGGCAATGCGCGCGATGTGTATTCGCGCGGTGAGCTGGTGGTGTCGAAGGGTGAGTTCATTGGCAAACCCGGGCGTGGCCAATATCTGCGCAGGTCGGCCCGCGGCGGCGCGTGGAAATAGATTTGAAGCAGAAAAGCAGGTAGAGTCGAATGCACTGAGGAGCGCCCTTGAGCGTCGTCGACCCATCCCTATCGAATCAGGACCTGCAACCCACGACGCCTGCGCAGCGCACCTGGACGATGTACAACTACATCGCGCTGTGGTTCTCGATGGCGATGGAGATCACGACGTATCAACTGGCATCGTCGCTGATCGCCAAAGGCATGGACTGGAAGCAGGCGATCGGCACGGTGCTGCTGGGCAATCTCATTGTGCTCGTTCCCATGCTGCTGAATGCGCACGCTGGGGCGAAGTACGGCATTCCGTTCCCGGTGTTTATTCGAGCGCCTTTTGGGGTGCGCGGCGCCAACTTTCCGGCAATTCTGCGTGCCATCGTGGCATGCGGCTGGTTCGGCATCCAGTCGTGGATTGGCGGCACTGCGATTCACTCCATGCTTGCGGTAATCTGGCCTTCGGTGACGGATGCGCCTGGCGTGCTCTGGGCGTGTTTTCTCGGCTTCTGGCTGTTGAACATGGTGATCGTGTGGCGCGGTGTGGAATCGATTCGCCACCTGCAGGCTTTTGGCGCACCGTTCATGTTTGTGATGGCCGCACTGCTGCTGATCTGGGTGCGGACCAAGGCGGGCAGCTTCGGCTCGATGCTTTCCACGCCGAGCCAGTTTCATTCGACAGGCTCGTTTCTCGCGGTGTTCTTCCCGTCGCTCACGGCGATGGTTGGCTACTGGGCGACCCTGGCGCTGAACATTCCCGACTTTACGCGCTACTCCAAATCGCAACACGCACAATCGTGGGGACAGGCCTTTGGTCTTCCGGTTGCGATGACGCTCTACACATTTGTCGGCATCTCGGTCACGTCGGCGTCGGCGGTGCTCTTCGGCCATCCCATCTGGAACCCGATTGAACTGATCGGTGCGTTTCACCAACCGGTTGTGGCGCTTGTTGCGCTGATTGCGATTCTGATTGCGACGCTGAATGTGAATATCGGTGCGAATGTCGTTTCGCCGTCGAATGATTTTTCGAATTTGTATCCACGGCTGATCAGCTTCCGCACCGGCGGATTGATCACCGGCTTGCTGGGCCTCGCGATGTGCCCGTGGAAGCTGCTGGCCACGCCCGATGCGTATATTTTCGGCTGGCTGGTCGGCTACTCGGGATTGCTGGGGCCGGTCGCCGGCATCATGGTGTGCGATTACTTCCTCATTCGGAAAACCGAACTTGACGTGAACTCGCTCTATCACCGCGAAGGCATTTATCACTATTCGAAAGGCATCAATCCGCGCGCGATTTTTGCCTTAGTTGTGGGAGTGTTAGTGGCTTTGGTAGGCCTAGCGGTCAAGCCGCTGCATTTTCTCTATGACTATGCGTGGTTTGTGGGCTTCTTCACCGCGGGAATCATTTATGTAGCGTTGATGCGGATGGTAGTCCCGCGCGAGTCGCCAGTTGTGGATATCTTGCATCTGTAAATCAGTAGTATTGAAAAGGAAAAAAATCTTAAATCAAGACAAGGCCGTTGATGCTCTCGACATGCGACTATGCCGAGAGCATCAACGGGATTCGCCCCGGCCGGATGCAGGACTAGACTAGTTTGTTCCGTTTGGTATAAGTCGCGCCCCGCTCAGCTGCCCGACGATTGACGCAGCGATATTGTTCAGCGACGTGACGGTATTATTGGCGTCCGCCGCCTGACAGCCGGAGTCCCCACCCGGCGCGTAGTAGTCCGAGTAGAAGTGCGACGTATTCCGTGGCGTGGAGTTCCACCCAGAAGACATTTGCTGCATATCTTGGCACGGTGTGATATTTGGATGCTGGCCGGTGCCGATATCACTGGCGCAGTTTCCCTGATTGCCAGTGCCGCCCCCGCTTGTCGAGGTTGAAGGAGAGCCGTAGGCGATGGTGAAGAAGAGCGTTCCCGCGGCGGTCGCGGCAGCGGCCGCATCAACCGACTGTCCGCATTCGCCTTGAAGGTTGGGATATTTACCGTCGCTCGAGTTGTTGACACCGACAGTGCTTTGAGTACTCGTGGCCATATCCGAGAATGAACCGTTGTTCACCGCATTCGCATTGCCGTCGCTGAGCATGATGATCGCATTATTCGTACCCGGATTGGCGGCCTGTTCGGCGAGCAGCGATGCCTGCGCAGCATAGATCGTAGCGGCGAAATAGGTATTCTGTGTGGTATTCGGCACCAACCCGCTGCAACCTTTCGATGACCCGATTGCGCTGGTCAGCGGTGAACTGCTGCTTAGCGATGTGGCCGTGTCGGAAGTTCGATAGTTGTTCTGGTAGCCCGAAATCTCATAGGTTGTCTGCACCGTGGTGCTAGTCGTGCCGTGCCTGCCAGAATGCGTCGTTGTGTAGGGCATTGTCTGGAGAGTGCTTGCGGTCGTCGAGGGAAAGGTGTAGGGCGCGCCGGTTGCCTGCGTGCCAGAACAGTTGCTGTCATTTTGAGCGGAGGTCGACACCATTGCCGGGAAGGTAAACAAACTCACGTGGTCTTCAGTCGGAGCGAGGCCGGCGAGGATGATCGCGATCGCATTTTCCGCGCACTGCAACTGCGTCTGATTGCTGCAGTTCGGATCTTTATTGTTCATCGAATTTGTTGAGTCCAGGATGATAGCCACGTTATAAGGTTGCGGCTTTGCTCCTTTCGATGCTGTCGACTCTACATTCACAGTCAACTTTGGAATGCCGAGGACACCGGCAAAAAACGTCGACACGGTCGCCGTCTCGGTGACAGTCACCACGTTGGGGCTTGTCGACGTGCACGGAATGTTCCAGGGCGGCCCGGCAACCGTGGTCGAGCACCGCGCCGTGATTACCGGGGTTGCAACGGTATATCCGAAATAGGCGTTCTTGCTGCCCACCGCGCTGCTGTACGCTTGCCCCACGGTGGCATAACTGGAGTTCGGCAAGGTAAGCGCGGCAGCCAAGGCAGCGGCATCGGCAGACGCTTGCAATTGCCGACGAACGAGCAACCCACGACCCACATCCACGGTCAATGCGCAAAGCCCCAGAAAAATACCCAAGAGAAGGACCAACCAAGGCAGTACCTGTCCGTTCTCCCGGCAAAGCACCTCGCGTCCTGATCCTCTTTTCACGTTCGTCCCGATGCTTTCTCGTCCAGGCAACCGACTAATGCCAAAAACACGGATCGAATTCGACTCGAGATCCCACATAGGATAACCTCCTTGCGCTCGGCGCCAATCACTGAACCATTTCCGTGGTCCGAGATACCATGTTCAGTGATCCCGGCTTCCATCCATACACAACGAGCGTGAAGGGATAGGACCCCTGTACTTGAATGCTGTCGCTCGAATTCAAACTCAACCCTGGGCAACTGTTTGAATAGGTTGTTGAGACCGTGGTCCCTGATGAATTGGTGGTTGTCCACACAATTGAGTAAGTCACATTGCTCGGGTTCAGGCTCGGTGCCGCGCTATTTGCAATATTCACCGCATAGGCACAAGGGTCGGATGCTGCGAGGGCCGGATTTGTTTGACCGCGAGCCAATGCCATGGCCCTAGCTCCCGCTCCGACGCTGTTTGTCAGCACCATATAGTTGTTGATGGCAATTCCGAATGTAGCCATTCCGGTGATGAGCATCACCATAAGCGGGAGTACAAGCGAGAATTCGACCAGCGAACCTCCCTCCTCCCCCGAACGGATCAAGCGGCTCAAGGGCCCCAATCGGCTGTTGTCTGACTTCTTTTTTGATTTCGGAATGCGGCTTGCTACACCCCAAGATCGAGGGCGATTTATAAGGGCCTTCAGAAGGTATCTCATGGTCGTCTCTCCGCTTGCTCGCAACGCCCGCCGCCACTCGCTGCATTTAATAGGCGAGATAGCAATGGTGTGCTGATAACTAAAGAATCGGCCACTTATCCATTCGTAACAATGCTTCTTTTGTGCAACTAACTTATGTCTTATGCAGATTCACTGGGATTGGCACGAAGTCGTGAGTCACTACTGTGATCAAGATCACTAAGTTGATAGGCGAAACCTTTCGCAATGTGACTGTCTCATTTTTTTCGATCGAGTTATTTGATATGGCCAAAATCACGAATCGCTTATCCACTCTGTTTGTACCGAGCGCGCCTGGATTCGACCCAGTCCGAAGTAATAAGCGTCTTGCGTAAGAGTGCCGGCAGGAGATGTAGAGTGTGCCCCTCACTTCTAGAATCCCTCTTGTGATGTATGGGCAAACATCGATGAATCAATTGGCGCGATTCTCCCGCGATTTTCTGCAAATGGGCACGGGGAAGTTTTCCGGAGGAAGGGCTCAGAAGAGAATGCGGACCTCGGAGATGAGGTTGTGGTTGTAGATGTGGAAGCTCGACGTCGCCACCTGCA
This sequence comes from uncultured Acidobacteriaceae bacterium, assembly GCA_963798035.1. GTDB lineage: Bacteria > Acidobacteriota > Terriglobia > Terriglobales > Acidobacteriaceae > Telmatobacter. The sequence continues at coordinate 1,052,952 of CAWCRW010000006.1, forward strand.
TTCCTGTGTCAAGGATGAGAAACGGATGGGTCGGCTGCCAATCCTTGCGCCGTACCACGCAGAAGACCGCAGGCGTCCCGAAGTTCTGCATTTTGCCGTCGTGCGGACCGGCAAAGTAGAACGTCGCGTTGTTCTCCACTTCAAACCAAAGATGCCTCGTGGCATGCATCTGGACCAGCTCGTTCCAGGCAATTGTCCGGCCCTGGGTGGCGATCTTGCCCGTCGGCATCACACCGCCGAGCGAGCTAACCACGTCGTAGTGCTTCTTGAAGGCCATGCCGGCTACCAGCGTCGGGCAAAAGGCATCGGTCAGCGCACCGTTCTTGTAGCTTCCGGTGGTGAATGTGCGACTCAGCATTGCTGCCGCAACAAAGTTGCCGTGCTCCGCGTTGCCCGACGCAAGGCGAACTTTGCCCATCACCGACATGTCGCCAAATCCATCGTTGGCGCTGCTGTTGTGCTGGATGTATGGAGGCGGCACCACATCGAATTCAAAACGATTGAAGGCAATGATGCCCCCGCCGCGCGCGTTGCCATAGTTCACCGTCTGGGTCCCTGTGGGTGTGTACTGGTTCGAAAACGACAGCTTCGCATACTGCACCAGCCGCGGGTCTGGAGCGACCAAAGGTGTAATGAGCGAGGGCTGTAGCGCGGCCACCTCAGCGTTGTGCGCCATAAAGCGCTTCATAAAGGGCTGGGGGGCTGCCGGCCCGTCGTTGCGCATCACAAAGTGTTCCGCGGCCGGCTGCTGTGCAGTCAGCGCAAGCGTGGCGGTCACCAGGATCGCGATTCCTGCCGATCCCGCAATGGATCGCATGGTCTTCATGTGTCTGTCCTTTTTAGCGACTCGCGAGAATCTGCGCAGTGACTCCTGGCACTTCAATTGGTTTGCCCTGGCCAGCCTTCTTCGGCTCGCCCGCTTTCGATCTCATCGGCGGTTCTGGCCGCGGCTTTATACTGCGGGCCATGGAAACAGCCAGGGTTTTCGCGCTTTTGGGCGCCTTCGTAGGAATTGCTTTTCCCGGTCCGGCTCAGGAACACGTGCCTTGGCAGATGCAGGTATCGGGCACCACTGCGGGACTGCGGGGGATTGATTCCGTGGATGGCAGGGTGGCATGGGCCAGCGGCACGGGCGGCACGGTGCTGAAGACGACGGATGGCGGAGCGCACTGGACGCAATGCGCAGTGCCGGATGCGGCCAAGGACGGCGCGACGCTGGACTTGCGCGGGGTGCAGGGTCTGGACGCGCGGACGGCGATGGTGATGGCGAGCGGGCCGGGGGCGAAAAGCCGGCTCTACAGAACCACGGATGGGTGCGCGACGTGGCGGCTGATTTTTGCCAACCCTGATGGGACGGAGGGCTTTTTCGACAGCTTTTGGATGAACGGGCCGCGGGGCATGGTGCTGGGCGACCCGGTGCGCGGAAAGTTTGCTGTGTTTCTCACCCGGAACAATGGAAAGCGATGGGAACGCGATCCGCACCCGGGGCTGGCGCTGCAGGGACGTGCGCTGGCGGCGTTTGCGGCGAGCAACTCCAGCATCGCGCGGGGCGATGATCTCTTCACACGGGCCTTTGCTACCGGCGGGGCGAGCGGTTCGATGTTTTTCAGCCGGCCCTTTACTGCGGCAGAGGAGCGGGAGGGACTGCTTGACAAGCTGGTGCAGGAGAAGGGAGCGCCGTGGAAATCGAGCCCGATCCCGGTGGGCGCGGGGGCGGAGAGTTCGGGAACGTTCTCGGTCGCGTATCGGTATCCAGTGACGATCGGGGTATGCGAGGAATGCAACTTCAACGACAACTCGCGGTTTGTCGCGGTGGGCGGCGACTATACCAGGCCCCAAGAAACGGCGCGCACGGCGGCGTGGTCAAGTGACGGCGGTTGGACGTGGACGGTTGCGGTTTTACCGCCGCATGGCTACCGGTCGGCGGTCGCTTGGAGCGATGCGCTGAAGGCATGGATCACGGTGGGGACGAATGGCTCGGACATTTCACGGGACGACGGGAAGACCTGGGTGAGGCTGGATGATGGGAACTGGAACGCAGTGTCGCTGCCCTTTGTGGTGGGGCCGAACGGGCGGATTGGACGGTTGAATGCGGAGGATCTGTCGGGACGGTGACGGGCTTGCTTTCAGACGTCTCTGGCACGAGGCATGGAAGAATTTCTTGCGGATTGATGCCTTGTGAAAAAAACAGAAGCAGGTCCTTCGCGGCGCTTACCACGCGAACGATTTGGTGCGCGGGGCCCCATGCTGCTCCGCTCAGGAAGACAGTTGCGCCGGGGTGGGGGCACAGTTCGCGTATCCGTGACTTTTGGAGGGATTTCGTACCGGGTTTTGCAGAGGGATTTGCGGAGGCGCGCTAGAATGGGGCAACCGGATGAATCCAATTCTTCCAGCGGCTGACCGCCAGGTGTCCCGCATTGAGCGGGGGGCGGAAGAGTGGGTGCCGCTGATCCGTGTTCACAACCTGGAAAAAACCTACCAGACCAGCCGAGGGTCGCTTACTCTCTTCCAGGGATTGGAGTTAGAGGTTTTCCCGGGCGAACTGGTAGCGATTGTGGGGCAGTCGGGCGCGGGCAAGAGTACCTTGTTGCACATCCTCGGTGCTCTTGATACGGCGACGGCGGGGACTGTACACTGCGCGTCAACCAACGTAGCGAGTTTGAGCCAACGGGAGGCAGCCGCCTTTCGCAATCGCGAGATCGGCTACGTTTGGCAGTTTCATTATTTACTGCCGGAATTTACGGCGCTTGAAAACGTAGCCATGCCGCTGCTGGCGCGCGGGCAGTCGAAACGCGAAGCCCTAGCTGCAGCATCTAATTGGCTTAAAGAGGTCGATCTGGAAGACCGACGCGATCATCGGCCCGGCGAGTTGTCGGGTGGAGAGCAGCAGCGAGTGGCGCTGGCGCGCGCGTTGGTGGGGACGCCGCGGGTTTTGCTGGCCGATGAGCCTACGGGGGATCTGGACGAAAAGACAGCGGGGCGAGTTTTCGATCTGCTGGAGCGGCTGCATCTTTCCCATGGGCTTACATCGTTGGTGGTAACCCATAATCTCGAACTGGCCGCGCGATGTACGCGGACTCTGCGCCTGGAGACCGGGCGCTTGACGCGTTTGGGCTAACCCACCCAAACTGGAGCCGACCTGAAACCGAAGCGCAGAAGATGCACCAATTCGGGTCGCTTTAGAGTCTGATAAAGTAGGCGGTCCGTGTGGGAGAAAATGCCTACTCGGATCGAAGAGGTTCGGATGGTAGTCCCCGGTGAGGCAAAGAAAGCGCCGGAGACGTTTGGATGCAAGGCGGGTCCGGAACCATCCCAAAGAGCTGTTCGGGGCATGCAAGGGATTTTCCAGTGAGGGCCTCCGGCGGCGATTTTTACTGAGGGGCGCGTGCGGGTTGGGCTGAAGCCGGGCGAAACGACCGGACGGCCACTCCTTCCGAGAGCCTGCTAGGGAGAAACAGAATGTTCGAACGCTATACGGAAAAGGCACGGCGCGTGATCTTCTTCGCGCGCTACGAGGCCAGCCAGTTTGGTTCGCCCTATATCGAGACTGAGCATCTGCTGCTTGGGCTTTTGCGCGAAGACAAGGCGTTAACCAACCGTTTTTTGCGCTCGCACGCATCGGTCGAATCGATCCGCAAGCAGATCGAGGCGCATACGACGATTCGCGAGAAGGTTTCGACCAGCGTGGATTTGCCGCTTTCGAACGAATGTAAGAGGGTGTTGGCCTACGCGGCGGAAGAAGCCGAGCGACTGGGCCACAAGCATATTGGGACGGAGCATCTGCTGCTGGGCTTGTTGCGCGAAGAGAAATGCTTTGCGTCGGAGATCTTGCAGGAGCGCGGCCTGAAGCTGGCGCAGATTCGCGACGAACTGGCGCGGGTGACGCAGGAGAAAGCACCACAGCAACAGCGGCAGCGCGAATCGAGCTTGCTGGCCGAGTTCTCGCGCGACCTGACGCAGGCCGCGATGGATGGGCAGCTGGATCCACTGGTGGGCCGCGATGGCGAGCTGGAGCGCGTGATCCAGATCTTGTGCCGCCGCACCAAGAACAATCCGGTGCTGATCGGCGAACCCGGCGTGGGCAAGACAGCGATTGTCGAGGGTTTGGCGCAGCGCATCGCTGATGGCGAAGTGCCGAGCTTCCTGGCGGACAAGCGAGTGCTGGGTCTGGACCTGTCGCTGATCGTGGCGGGCACCAAGTACCGCGGACAGTTTGAAGAGCGGCTCAAAACGATTATGAAGGAGCTGATGGAGAATCAGAATTCCATCATCTTCATCGACGAGCTGCACACGCTGGTGGGTGCGGGTTCGGCGGAGGGTTCGCTGGATGCCGCGAACATTCTCAAGCCGGCGCTGTCACGCGGCGAGATTCAGTGCATTGGCGCAACGACGCCGGCGGAGTACCGCAAATCGATCGAGAAGGATCGGTCGCTGGAGCGGCGTTTCCAGGCGGTGAAGGTGCCGCCGCCGAATGAAGCCGATGCGATCAAGATCATCAACGGAATCAAGGATCGCTACGAGAAGTTCCACGCGGTAAGCTACACCGATGCCGCGGTGGAGTTCGCGGTGTCGCATTCGAACCGCTATATTCCGGATCGGTTCCTGCCGGACAAGGCGATCGACTTGATCGACGAAGCCGGCGCGCGCGTGAAATTGCGCCAGACTTCGCTGCCTGAAGAGATCACCGAGGTGCAGAAGCGGATCAAGTTCATCGTGCACCGGATGGATTCGGCGATCGCGAATCACGAGTTCGAGAAGGCACGGTTCTACTCCGATGAGGAGCGCAAGGAGCGTGAGAATCTGCGTGCCCTGCGCGACAAGTATCACCTGGATGATTCGGCGGCAGGGATCGTGGGCCGCGAGGATATCGAGGACGTGGTCAGCCGCTGGACGGGTGTTCCAGTGACCAGCATCAAGGAAGAAGAGACGCAGAAACTGCTGCGGGTGGAGGAAGAGCTCCACAAGCGGGTTATTTCGCAGGAGAAGGCGATCTCGGCGCTGGCAAGGGCGATTCGCAGATCGCGTGCGGGGTTGAAGTCTCCGCATCGTCCGATCGGCAGCTTCCTCTTCCTGGGACCGACGGGCGTGGGCAAGACGGAGATGGCGCGGACGCTGGCGCAGTTTCTGTTCGGCTCAGACAAGGCGCTGATCCGGTTCGATATGTCGGAGTTCATGGAGAAGCACTCGGTGTCGAAGCTGATCGGTTCGCCTCCGGGATACGTGGGTTACGAGGAAGGCGGACAGCTGACCGAACGCGTGAAGCGGTCGCCCTACTCGGTGGTGCTGCTGGACGAAGTGGAGAAGGCGCATCCCGATGTCTTTAACCTGCTGCTGCAGGTGTTTGAAGATGGCCAATTGACCGATGGACTGGGAAACACGGTCGACTTCAAGAACACCATCCTGATCATGACGTCGAATATCGGCGCGCGGCACCTGATGAAGAAACAGGGGCTGGGCTTCCAGAGCGACCGCGACGATTTGGTGAGCGAGAAGGTGGAAGAGCTGGTCAAGAACGAGGTGAAGAAAACCTTCAACCCCGAGTTCTTGAACCGTCTCGATGAAGTGATCCTGTTCCAATCGCTCAACGATGCCGATCTGATCCAGATTGTCGAGCTGCTGGTGCAGCAGCTGAACGCCAACCTGGCGCAGAAGGCGATCACCATCTCGGTGAGGGAGGATGCTAAGAAGTGGATTCTCGAGAAAACGCTGGTGGATCGCAGCTACGGGGCACGCCCGTTGCGCCGCGCGCTTCAGCGTTATGTCGAAGATCCGCTGTCGGAAGCGTTGATCGCCGGACAAATTACGGCACGGCCGGCGTTCCTCGAAGTCTATCTCGATGCCAACCAGTTGTTCTATCGCCCGGTGAGTGCGGACGAGAGCGGCACCGAGGAGAAGGCGGCAGGGATCCTGCTCTTCAGCGCATAAGCAAGGCTGGAGTCAAAAGAGCCCCGGACAAAATGTCCGGGGCTCTTTTTGCTTGTCGTTACAAATCAAGAGATCGACCTCTAGGTGCCAGCTGACGTTCTGGTAGCCTTTTCGACTCCCTGCAGCGCGCCGCGGCGTCCGGGTGCAGCAATGAGCGCAGCCCTGAATTCCTTCAATGCCAGCTCCGGATGATTCTGTTCCAGCAGAAGATCTCCAAGCTGTTCGCGGGCTGGGACAATCGGACCTGGGGTCACAGGAAGCTTCTCGATTGAATCTTCGCTATCGGCCGCGGTGCGCATCAAAGCGACGGCTTCATCGGGTTTCTGATTTGCTTCGGCGGTCCATGCGAGCACTTCGTTTCTCATGATGTCCACCTGGGAGGCCCAGTAGTCCTGGCCCGCGGCGTGAAGCTGCTCGCCGATGCGGCGGAGCTTTTCGGCCTCAACGGGAGCTAGCGCGGCGGATCCGCTGCGGGCGAGTCCGAGACCGCGTGCCCAGATCGCGATGGCGATTACCTGGCCTGGCGCGGTGTCAGGTGGCGCAATCGTGTTTGCTGCATCGCTCCATGCGCGCCGCTCGACCGCAAAGCGAACCGGCATTGCGGTTGCGGCATACGCGCTCTTGAAATCCTTGTTGCTCAATTGCGGCATGTTTGCGAGCTGTTGAACGACGTCGGCAGCTTCGGTATAGCGCCCGCTTTGCAGGTAGGCGTACACGAGGTAGTCCATCGCGTGCAATTCTTCGCCGGTGTCACCCTGTTGGTGCGCGGCATCTTTTGCGGCGAGATTCGAAGCGATCGAGTCGTCCCATAGACCGAGCCGCGTAAAGATGTGGGACGGCATGTGCAGGGCGTGGGGAGTGGACGGCGCAATTTTGGAATAGGCGTGAGCCGCGGCCAGGCCGTGCGATGCCAGCTCGGCATTGTCACACGCATGAATCAGGTAGTGGGGAATTCCGGGATGCTGCGGGAAGCTGCGGTAGAGGGGCTCGAGCACATCAACCGCTTGCTTCTGCTTGACGTGCATTTTGTCGAACGGGGACGCGTTCGCCAGCAGAGCCAGCGCGTAGAACACCTGCGCTTCGACATTCTGCGGGTTCTCCGCGGCGAGCTGGCTCATCGCTTGTTGGTAATTCGAAACGCGGGTGCGGTACGGAACCGTGGATGCGTTCTGATACACCAGGGCAAGCGCTGCAATGAAGGCGCGCTCCAGCTTGGTGGGAGCTCCTATGGTTTGCGCTTGTCCGATTTCGCTTTGCGCGAGCGCAATTGTGGAAGGGGGAAGCGCCGGTTCCCAAAGCTGATGAAAACCGGTCATGGCGATTCCCCAATGGACCATCGCGCAGTGGGGATCGCGCATTGCGATTGCTTGAAATGATTTTTGGGCGTCCGCGTAGGCGAAGGAGTGAAGCAATGCCACGCCGCGATTGAACTCGTGCTGGCTGTCGGGATTGCAGGAGACGGGAAACGATACGTTGCCGAGCTTCTCGGGGGCGCCGTGGTCATGTTCTTCCTGCGCGCCGGAAAGCAACGGAAAAGCGATTGCGAGGGCGAGGCAGATTTTCCGCACGGCGTCCTCCTGATCAAAGATGAACTGGGGTGCACCCCTAGTCCTCGCATTCTACATTGTGGCGTGTTTTCTGGTGGATGGGGCGGATCGCAACGAACGAGGAGCGTGCTCTCTGCGAATTGGTGAACGAAGCGGTAGTTCAGGAGTCGTCGCGCTCCGGTTTCCACTGATCGACAATTTCACGCTCGATGCGGTCTTCGCGATCCTTACGCTCTTCCTCTTCGCGGCGCTTCTGTTGTTCTTCTCGTTCTTCGCGGCCGTCGGCCATCGCGGTCTTCTCCCTGGACCAGTGTAACGATTGGCGAAACGATTTGTGGACCGACCGGATTCTCTCGCGTCCCGCAGCTCGGATGCCGTAGCATATGTGGATCAGCTTTCCATGAGGTCATCGATGAGCGATATTCTTACCGGTCCTGAGCTAACCGCCGAGCAGATCAGCAGTGTCACGCGACAAACAAATTATGGTACCTGGCGCTTCCAGAAAACATGGAAGCCGCTCTACGTGGCGGACGCGGAGGGATGCTGGTTTACGGACGGGGCGGGCAAGCGTTACCTCGATTTCAGCGCGCAATTGATGTGCGTGAACCTGGGCCACAAGAATCCGCGGGTGGTGGAGGCGATTGCCGAGCAGGCGCGGGAACTGGCCTTCGTGGGGCCGGTGTATGCGACTGCTGCGCGCGCAAAACTGAGCGCGAAGCTGCTGGAAGTTCTTCCGGCGGGATTGGAGAAGTTTTTCTTCGCGACCAGCGGGACGGAAGCGAATGAAGCAGCATTCAAGATCGCGCGCATGTACACGGGAAAGACCAAGATTATTTCGCGGTACCGTTCGTATCACGGGTCGACGATGGGCTCGATTGCGGCGACCGGCGATCCGCGGCGCTGGGCGATGGAGCCGGCCGGCAAGGGGGCGGGGGTGGTGTTCGCGCCGGAGACAAATTGTTACGACTGCCCGATCAAGCACACCTATCCCGGATGCAATGTGGCGTGCGTCGACTATATAGAGCATATGATTCGCAACGAGAGCGACGTGGCGGCGATTATTCTCGAGCCGGTGGTGGGGACGAATGGCGTGCTCATTCCACCCCCGGAGTATTTCCCGCGGCTACGCGAGATTTGCGATCGGCATGGCGTACTGATGATTGCCGATGAAGTGATGGCGGGCTGGGGACGCACCGGCAAGTGGTTTGCGGTCGATCACTGGAATGTGAAGCCGGACATCCTGGTGACGGCGAAGGGAATCACGTCGGCGTATGTGCCGCTGGGGCTCTGCGCGACGACAAAGAAGATCGCCGACTATTTTGAAGAGCACTATTTTTCGCATGGGCATACATATGAAGCGCACCCCATTACGCTGGGGCCGGCAGTGGCGACGATCGAGGAGATGCAGAGGCTGAAGCTGGTGGAGCGCGCCGCAGAACTCGAACCGTACGTGCGCGAGAAGCTCGAAGCATTGAAGGCGAAGCATCCTTCGATCGGGGACGTGCGGGGGCTCGGGTTGTTCTTTGCGGTGGAACTGGTGAAGAACCGCGCGACGAAAGAGCCCTTTAACACCATGCGCGACAAGGTGGAAGGCAAGTCGCTGGTGGTGGATCAGATTGCGGCGAAGATGATGGCGGATGGCGTGGCGCAGCAGGCGTGGGTGAGCCATTTCGTGATTGCTCCGCCGTTGATTGTGACCAAGGAAGAGATCGACTTCGGGGTTGCAGCGCTCGACCGGCATCTTGGAATTGCGGATGCGCTGGTGGCGTAGGGGCTGGTCCGAGGTCAGGGAACGGGGACTAGGGGTCAGGGATCCGGAACAGGGCGATGCATCCTCGATTTATGAGGTGAGAGTGGGAGACTTGATCGCTGACGTCTGATCCCTGGTTTCAAGAGGCGCGGGGAAGGCGAGCAGCATGCACGATCGACGTTTGTCTGCGGATTCGGGCGCGTCGGCATGTGTTGTCAGACGACCGTGGGCCGGGTTGCGGGCGAAGGAGCGCTGAGCTGCTGGCGCAGGTTGTTGACCAGATCGGCCACGACGCGCAGCTTGTCGGCGACAGGGGATGGTATCTCGCCCGAGGAAAGCGCCAGCTGAGAATTTAAGAGAAGTCCGGCGACGGTGGTTTTTACCTCGGATGCGATTGCTGCGACCGCAGCTTTGCGCGCAAGTGCCTGTTCGCGCTCGCGCCGATGGAGAGCAGAGCGGATCTCCCGCACCAGCCGGGCGGCTCCTGAGAGTGCGAAGTTGATCTGCATGGGAATGGCCAGTCCGGCGCGCTCCCAGATCGATTCCGCAGCTACCGGGTCGCACTCGGCCAGCGAATCGTCGAGGATTACGGCGATGTATTCTTTCTTGCGAAGGGCGGTCAGCGCGGCTTTGCGTCCTTCTGCGACTTCGACTTCGATGCCAAGCTGTTCGGCGACAACTGCAGCGCAATTGCGCGCTCCTTCAATTCCAGTGACGATCAAAATGCTCATAACTGCTCCTTCGATGCGTTGGCGCTGCACTGCCCGGGTCTTGAGTCAATGGGACACTTTGGCGCGAACAGAATTTCGGTGGATCCGAGCGCGCTCAGCGCCCGTTCCGGTGGATGGGCTAGACGTGGACCGGATCTCCGATGCCGTATTCCTTCAGCTTGCGGTACAGGGTGGTCTTGCCGATGCCCAGCAGCTTCGCGGCTTCTAGCTTGTCTCCGTTGAGCACCCGGATGGCGTCGAGAATGGCTTGCCGCTCCAACTCGGCGATCGGGGTCACATGGACTTTTTCGCCAGGCTTGTCGGCTCCCTGGCCATGCGTCGCGTTGGTGCGAAGCGCCGCGAGCCCTTCCTGCTTCAGTTGCGTGGGAAGATCGCCGAGGGCAACGATGCCGCAGGTGGAGAAGGCGCAGCCATGAGCCACGGCATTCTCGAGCTCGCGCACGTTGCCGGGCCAGTCGTGCTGCATCATGGTGCGCAGAGCCTCGTCGCTCAGCTTGAACTTCTTGCCGCTTTCGCGACTGGTGCGTTCGAGGAAGTGGGCAACGAGAGGCAGGATGTCTTCGCGACGCGTACGCAAGGGCGGCAAGCGAAGGTTGACGACATTCAAGCGATAGAAAAGATCTTTCCGGAAAGAGCCATTGTCGACCATGGCCGGGAGGTCACGGTTCGTGGCGGCCAGAATGCGCGCCTTGATGGGCACGGTGTGGTTTGCGCCGACCGGGCGCACTTCCTTTTCCTGTAGGGCGCGCAGGAGTTTGGCCTGCAAGTCGAGCGGGAGTTCTCCGATCTCATCCAGAAAAACGGTTCCGCTTTCGGCAGCAACGAGCAGGCCGTCTTTAGAACGATTCGCACCCGTGAACGCGCCTTTGATGTGGCCGAAGAGCTCGCTCTCGATCAGGGTGGGAACCAAGGAGCCGCAGTCCACCGGGAGGAAGGGTTTCTCGGCATGCGGTCCGCTGTTGTGGATGGTCCGAGCGACCAGTTCTTTGCCAGTCCCGCTTTCGCCGAGAATCAAGACCGGATGCGTGCTTTCCGCCACCTTGGAGAGGATACGGTAGAGCTTCTCCATGGCGACAGAGTGGCCGATCATGGAGCCGAAGCCTGCAATCGAGCGCAGGTCCTCACGCAGATGGCGCGTTCCCGCCTCGATCGAGAACGTGGATGCGGCGTGTTCGAGGACGGCGGAAAGATCGTCCACGGCGAACGGCTTGACAAGATAGTCGGATGCGCCCCGGCGCATGGCTTCGACGGCAGAGTTCACCGAACCCGAGGTGGTCATGCCGATAATGACAACCTGCGGGCAGAGAGCTCGGATCTCGGTGACGAGCTCGAGGCTTTCGGGATCGCCGGAAGGCACGTTCAAGAGCAGGATGTCGGCAGAGTGATGAGTGAGGAGGGTCCGTACCTGGAAACGATCGCCGGTGCTGTCGGCGGCGTAGCCGAGTGTGCGCGCGACCTCTTCGCACGCATTGCGAAGAGCGAGGTCTTCGTCAACGACGAGCACGCGCAGAGATGGCGTGGTTTCGGTAAGCTGCGGGATAGGCTCCATCACTTGTGAATGAAAGACTGTCTGAAGCATTCTAGGGGCCCTCTTCCTGGTTGGTATGTGTGGAAGGTCACGGCTGGTTTGCCGAAGGATTGGCTTATTCGATGTTTATGCGCGACGGAGCGGCAGTTCGATTTGAAAACATGCTCCTGCGGGATCGCGGTTGGCCGCGCGAATGTGTCCGCCGGCCGACTCGATCAGGGAGCGCGTAATCGCGAGCCCGAGACCGCGATGCGTGATTTTCCCGGCCTCTTTGTTGCTTTCCGTTGTGGATCGAGTCGTGAACCCGGCTTCGAATAGATTTTCCAATGCGCCGAGAGCGATGCCGAGTCCGTTGTCCTCAACGTTCAGAAGGAGGACGGTTTCCCCTGCCGCGCCGGCTGAGATCTCATGAAGGCCGAGGTGAATGTGTCCGCCGTTGGGCATGGCTTCGACAGCATTCTTCACGAGGTTCACGAGGATACGCGTGAGGTCTTCGCTATTGAGCCGAACGGGAAGGGCGCCGCCGGCGGCGTCGACAGTGACCTTGATTGCCGGACCGGCAAGCGCCGCTAACAGATTCCGATTGGCCTGTAGCTCCCAGGCGAGATCGCTGATGAGTGTCGGCGGCAATTGATCCCAATACTTGCCGGTCATCGGCCTTCTGGAGGAGGGTTGCGGCCAGAGAGCGGAGGCGGTGGCTGTGTCCGGGCCGGATGCAGTGTTGCGCGCCGGCTGGCTCTCGAATGCCATGAGACGGGCAATCAAGCGGCGGCTTGCGGCAGCGACCATCTTTAGTTCGCTGCCATAGTGTTGATAGGGCGCGGCGAGAACGCCCGGCTGCTCGAGAAGATCACAGTAGAGACTCAGAGCGGAAACCATGTTGTTCGCCTCGTGCGCCACTTCAGCCAGACTCTCGCCACTGGCGAGCTGCGGATTCAATGCCTGCAATATTCCTTCGACCGGAGGCATCTCTGCGGCTTCCGACACGGTTAGTTTGAATTGATCCATTCTGAACTCTCTCTTTCTTGCGTCGCACGTTCACGCGTGGGCCAACTTGGTGCGTTGAAGGTTCGACTTTCGGTTGCAATCTGCACTCTTCTAATACACGTGGCGTGCCAAAGTAGGAAGGTGACTCTTAAGTTGCTGGAGAGGCAGGTATTATGGCGGACTTGGAGTTGGAGGAGGTGGAACGGCGAGGGAGGTGCGTAGTCCCGAAAGGGGAATGGAGATTGGGGTTCGGAGAGGCCGGAGTTGTGAAATCTATCGCTTAGCAGGTTGTGCCGTTGTGGAACGAGAAGATCTGGATTCCCGTTCTGGATCGGCAGGGACGCAGCTGGGGATGGGCCGTTCCATTCCCGTACAATCCCCCTATGCATGCACAAGGCAGTCCTGTTTTTTTTCGTCCCGGTGGCCGGAGGCCCGGCGAGTTGCGTTCGCTGACATTGACGCCCGGATATGTTCAAACCGCGGAAGGATCGGTGCTGGTTTCATTTGGAAATACGCGGGTGCTGACGAACGCGACGATCGAGTCGGGTGTTCCCGCGTGGCTGCGCAATTCGGGCCGGGGCTGGGTGACGGCGGAATACGCGATGCTGCCGCGGTCGACGGTGACGCGCACGCCGCGCGAGAGTGAACGCGGCAAGATTGGCGGACGGACCCATGAGATCCAGAGGCTGATTGGAAGAAGCCTGCGCTCGGTGATCGACATGCAGGCGCTGGGCGAACGAACGGTGATCCTGGACTGCGACGTGATTCAAGCGGATGGCGGAACGCGGACGGCGGCGATTACGGGCGCCGCGGTGGCACTCGCCCTGGCGCTCAACGCGCTGGTGCGTGCGGGGACGCTGAAAGTTTCGCCGATGAAGCAACTGGTGGCGGCAACGTCGGTGGGCATTGTGGGGGGAACGGCGTTGCTTGATCTCTGCTATGAAGAAGATTCGCAGGCCGAGGTTGACATGAACGTGGTGATGACGGCCGATGGGGGATTGGTGGAGACGCAGGCCACGGCGGAGAAGGGAAGCTATTCGCGCGAGGATCTGAATGGGCTGCTTGATCTGGCAGAGGCTGGATTGAAGGAGATCTTTGCAGCACAGCGCGCGATTTTGGGGGCGTGAGACGCGAGTCGATGTTTCGGGATTTGTTGGGGACCGAAAGCGGCGCATCGAATGGCCTTTTCTGGGGAAGGAACCCAGCTTTCGCAGTGATTCAATCATCCATGTGTATTCCGGGAGTATGTGAGCTCGAGAGATGCGCGTGACGAGCGATTCGAAAAGAAGAGCGGGGCCAGGGATTGGGCTGGGTGTTGCGCTCGGGGTTGCCTATTTGTTGTTTGCGGCGCTTCTTTTCGGAGTCACGGCGAGTCATCCAGATGACGGCCTGGAGTGGATTCCGTTTCTTTACCTGACGATGCCGTGGTCGGCACTGGGGCCGAGTACGGGGCTCTCCCTGGCGATCGCAGGAGCGTTCATCAACGCGGTTTTGATTGCCGGGATTGTTTCAGGGACACAGCGTTGGATTTTTAGAATGCGACGCGGCTGACGGCGGCCAGGAGAGCATGCATTGGGCTGTGGCCTGGGGACACGCCTGCGTCCATTCAAGCCGCGACGGTGTGCTGACCTCGGTGAGGCTCTGCGAGCCGCTTTCTTCGAGCGCACATTTTTGGTGATGCCGCGTTGCCGGACCGAGTCTATTCCGTGCTCACGACTGGAAGTTCAATGGTGCTGGCGGCGCCGGGCGCGTGATAGATGCGCTGCGTTGCCTTCTGATAATCGGCGGGCTTGGCCCAGAAGATGTTGGGCACGAAGGTCTGCGGGTTGCGGTCGTAGAGAGGGAACCAGCTGGACTGCACCTGGACCATGATGCGATGGCCGGGGAGGAAGACGTGATTTGCCGGCGGCAAGGCGAAGCGATAGGCCAATGGCTTGTTGGGTTCGATGGCTTTGGGGGCGGCAAAGCTCTCGCGATAGCGCCCGCGAAAGATGTCCATTGCCACAGCAAGCTGGTAGCCCCCGAGGTCGGGTTCGCCAGCGACCTCATCGGGGTAGACGTCGATCAGCTTCACGACCCAGTCGGAGTCGGTGCCGCTGGTGGAGGCGATGAGATTGGCGAGGGGCTGGCCCTGGATGTGGACGGGTTCGGTGAGGACATCGGAGGTGTAGGTGAGCACATCGGTGCGGCCCGAGGCCTCGCGCTGATCGTCCACGAGCCATTTGGGCCAGGTGAGTGGCAGGGTGTAGCCGATGGGTTGCGAGGGACGTGCGCGGTAGGGCACGGGATGCGCGGGGTCTGAGACGTATTCGTCAAAATCTTTGTGCTGGGCGTCTGCGCCGGGAGTCGTTGATGCTCTTGACACGTTGCCCGGCGCGGTGAAGCTGAGCTTGAATCCTGCCTCTAGGTAGAGAGGCTTGGTGGCGGATGCGGCGGGCCAGGACTGGAGGGTCTGCCAGCGATTCGCGCCGGTTTCGTAGACGGTGACGGGAGCGACCTGCATTGCAGGGGCGTCGTCTTTCAGATAGTGATCGAGAAAGGGGCGCAGAACATTCTGGCGAAACCATGTGCCGGTGTCGGAGCCGAAGCGAATGGCGCCGAGCGAGTCGGCGGGCTCGATCTCCTGGCCGTGATGCCACGGGCCGAGGATCATGAAGACTTTGTCGTTGGCGGTATCGAGCGGCTTGATGGCTTTGTAGACGGCGGGGGCGCCATAGATGTCTTCCTGGTCCCAAAGGCTGTGGACAAGGAGAATCGGCACCTTGATGCCTTCGCTCTTGAAGTCGTCGGCCAGGACCTTGTCCATGGCTTGATCGGACCAGAACGCGTCGTAGGCGGGATGCGCGAGGATCTTGTTCCAAAAGCCGACCTGCTCCATGCCGTGCAGATGGCCGAGGTCACCGGCGGAGACTGCGCTCATGAATTCGTCATAATCGTCGAAGTGCGCAGACCACCATTTGAATTTTGCGTTGTTGTCGCGCGTGCCCTCCTGCTCGTAGATGTATGGCATGTTTTGTTCGCGGAAGGCGCCATTGTGGAACCAGTCATCGCCCATCCAGCCGTCGACCATAGGATTCATGGGAACGGAGACCTTGAGCGCGGGATGGGGATGGACGAGGGCCATGAGGGGCAGAAAGCCGTCGTAGGAGATGCCGAGAATGCCGACCTTGGCGTTGGTTTCGGGAATGTTGTGAATGAGCCATTCGATGGAGTCGTAGGTGTCGGTGGCTTCGTCGACGGGGGTGGGATTCTGCGGCCCGTGGATCGGGCGGTTCATGACGTAGTCGCCTTCGGAGCCGTATTTGCCGCGGATATCCTGGACAACGCGTATGTAGCCGCCCTCGATGATGACGTCTGTCGCGTTGTCGTAGCCGTAGAGACTAGGGCCGAGATGGGCGCTATGGAGGTTCGTGGTGAGTTCGTCGGCGCTGTAGGGTGTGCGCGTGAGCAGGATTGGCGCGCGGGTTGCGCCTTTCGGCACCAGGATGACCGTATGGAGGCGAACGCCGTCGCGCATGGGGATCATGACTTCGCGGCGTGTGTAGTCGAAGCTGCCGGTGGCCGGCTGCAATTTCGCAGGCGTCTCGCTGGGATAGTTGGGATAGAGCGGGCTGGCGGTCTGCTGAGACCAGGCAACGGAAAGACCGGCAAACGAAAAGGCGGCGACGGCAATGCGGATGCGGCGCATGCTTTCAGGACCTCACGGGGTATGGCTGATTGGTGCATTTGCAGAGTAACAAACAGGGGTACGCGTCCGGAGCAGAATACGCATCGAGGGAATGCGAAGATTCGCGCATCCTTCCGTGGATGGAGCGAATCATTGACTGGAAGGCGCGGTTGCTGCGTGTAGGAGCAGCCGTCGCCCATCCCTGGAGAAAACGGAGCATCTTCTTTCATGCCGAACGACACAGCATTGCGCGAACATCTGGTCAACCTGCTCACCAAAGGCAACGCTCACGTGACATTTGAAGACGCGGTGAAAAACCTGCCCGTTGAATTGAGAGGCAAGCGGCCGAAAGGCCTGGAGCACTCGCCATGGCAATTGTTGGAGCATCTGCGCATTGCGCAGTGGGACATTCTCGAATTTTCGCGGGATGCGCAGCACAAGTCACCCGAATGGCCGAGCGGTTATTGGCCGGTGAAGCCGGCTGCTCCCGATGAGAAGGCGTGGGACAAAAGCGTGCGCGCGTTTCGCAAGGACCTGAAGGCCCTATGTGCGCTGGTGGAGGATGAGGGCACGGATCTCTATGCGAAGATTCCGCATGGAGACGGGCAGACGCTTCTGCGCGAGGCGCTGCTGGTGGTGGATCACAATGCATATCACGTCGGGCAGCTGGTACTGGTGCGGAAGGCGCTGGGGGCGTGGGGGTGAAGGCGGGGACTTGGCACGGAGGGACCAGGTGAGGATTTTTTGAGAAGTGCTTCGCTCCGCTTACTCCGCAGCGGCTCATGCGGCTGTGGGGCCCAAGCTGGTCCGCGCAGGATGACAAGTCGATGGAGGGTGAAAGGACAGGGGGTAGTCTCTCAGTCCTTAATCGCTCAGTCCCATTTTGCCTGCTATTGCAGGATTGCGGACAGGGCTAGAGTTGCGAAGAGGCCTACGACGGAGAGGATGGTTTCGAGCACGGTCCAGGTGGCGAAGGTTTCTTTGATCTCGAGATTGAAGAAGGTCTGAATCATCCAGAAGCCGGGGTCGTTGACCTGCGAGAAGACCAGCGAGCCGGTCCCGGTGGCGAGTACCAGCAATTCGGGGCGCACGCCCATGTGCCCGACCATGGGAGCGAGAACGCCCGAGGCGACGGCCATGGCTACGGTTGCCGAGCCCATGGAAACACGCACCACGGCGGCGAGGAGCCAGGCGAGCACGAGCGGCGGCATGTGGGCGCCGAGGGCGAGGGAGATGGTGGCCTGTGCGGCGCCTGAATCGCGCAGAATGCCGCTGAGGCCTCCCGCGGCAGCCAGGATGATGAGCACGTTGGCGATGGGCTCAAAGGATTCCGACGTGAGCTGGCGCAGCAATTCGCGGCCGTGATGGCGGCCTGTCTGGATGTGCGGGCCAAGGGTGACGAGCGCGGCAAGGACGGCGAGTAATAGCGCCACATCGGGGTTGCCGATGAAATGCAGAACCCGATTGAAGACGGTACCCGCGGTGGCGAGCGAGTCGGCCCAGCTGCCTAGAAAAATGAGAGCGATGGGCAGGAGAATGGCGCTCGCGGCGCGGATGGGTCCGACCGGTGAAGGGAGCGGTTCCGGGTTAGGGCGGGTTTCATGGTTGCTCGTTTCAGCAGTAGGAACAGGATCGGGTGGGGCGTCCGACTTCCCCGGTGCATCGGTTGTGCGCGAATCGGTAAAGAGCGGGGACTCATCGAGGGCGGAATGCTGGGCGGCTTTTGGCCTCCGTTTCCAGAGACGCATCAGGACACTCTGGAGCACGGGTCCAGCCATGATGCCGGCGGGAATGCCGACCATGACACCCCAAACGATGGTGCGGCCGAGGTCTGCGTGGTATTGCGTGGCGGCGAGCATGGCCGCGGGATGCGGAGGGATGGTGCCGTGCACGATGGAGAGGCCCGCGAGCATGGGAAGGCCGACGAGGATCGGGGGCTGGCCGCTGCGCCGCGCGGCGGCCGCGATGATGGGCATCATCAGCACCAGACCCACTTCGAAAAAGACGGGCATGCCGACCAGGATGCCGAGGGCGAGCAGCGCCCAGGGGAGGCCGCGCTCCCCGCATCTTTCGACGAGGGTGCTGCCTAGTGCGGTGGCACCGCCGGAACTGGCAAGAAGGCGGCCGAGAATGGCGCCGAGTCCCAACACGATGGCGATGTGACCCATCAGTCCGCCGACGCCCGCGGTGAACGAAACGGGGACCTGGGACAAAGGCATGCCAGCGGCAATGCCGAGCGCGAATGCCGACACGGCGAGGGCCAGTGCCGGATGCAGGCGGACTCTCGCGATCAGCACGAGAAGCAGCAGGACGGTGCCGGCGGCACAGGCGAGGAGAAACCAGCTGGAGGGTAGGCCACCGGCGAGGGAATGCACGCACGGATTATTCCATATACAGGGCAGAAAAGGAGTTCTGTAGGTGTGAGGTAACGCACACGGACGCAATCCGGCTGTCTGCTACCATAGGGACGATTGCAGTTCCCGCAACCACGCCCAAGCACTGTCGGCCAAGCGGGCCAGAGCGACCAGGCCGCGGGATCCAGATTAAAGGAGAAATTTTATGCCTCTCGTTTCCATGCGACAGCTCCTCGACGAGGCCGCCAAGGGCGGATACGGCGTCGGCGCGTTCAACGTCAACGATATGGAACAGATTCAGGCGATCATGATGGCGGCGAAACAGACCAAGTCGCCGGTGATTGTGCAGGCCAGCCGCGGAGCGCGCGCGTTTGCCGAGGACCTTTACCTGTTCAAGCTGATTCAAGCGGCGGCGGAGCTGAACCCGGAGATTCCAATCGCGATGCACCAGGATCATGGCAACAGTTTTGAGACCTGCAAGAGCGCCATCGAGCTGGGTTATACGTCGGTGATGATGGATGGCTCGCTGAAGGAAGACGGGAAGACGCCGTCGACCTTTGAAGAGAATGTGGAAGTGACCCGGCGCGTGGTGGAGTATGCGCACCCGCGCGGTGTGACGGTCGAGGGCGAGATCGGCGTGCTGGGCGGCATTGAAGACGGTCACGGTGCGGGCGGCACGGGTCTGGAGCATGTGACGGATCCCGACCAGGCGGTGGAATTTGCGGAGCGGACGGGCGTAGACGCGCTGGCGATCGCCATCGGCACGAGCCACGGCGCCTACAAGTTCAGCAAGAAGCCGGATGGCTCGGTGCTGAAGATGGATCTGCTGATCAAGATTCACAATCGTCTGCCGCACACGCATCTGGTGATGCATGGCAGCTCGTCGGTGCCGAAGGAACTGCAAGACGTCATCAATCAATACGGCGGAAAGCTGAAGGAGACGTGGGGCGTGCCGGTCGAGGAGATTCAGCTTGGCATCAAGAACGGCGTGCGCAAGATCAATGTGGATACGGACAATCGCCTCGCGATTACCGGAGCGATCCGCAAGGTATTTGCGGAGACGCCGGAGAAGTTCGATCCGCGCGACTACCTGAAGCCCGCGCGCGAAGCGATGGCCAAGGTGGTGGCGTTGCGGATGACGCAGTTTGGGCAGGCTGGACATTCCGGCGACTACAAGCCGCTTCCGATTACAGAGATCGCCAAGGGCTACGCCAGCGGCAAGCTGGACACGCGGCCTTCGCTGGTGGGCGCGAAATAAGGTCAAATCACAGGTAGCTGAAAAACGAAGGCCGTTCCGCACAAGCGGAGCGGCCTTCGTTTTGGGTTTTCGTTGTTTCGGGGCGTGGGGAGGGGACTGGAGAGGCCCTCCGCGGTGGTGCGACTCAGTGGTGCGAACCACCGCCGCCAGCGCTGGCTCCGCCGCTGGACCCGCCGGAACTGCCGCTGGAACTCGAGCCGCCGGAACTGCCGCCTCCTCCACCGTGAGAGCCTCCACCCCCGGATGCAACGCTGCCGCCGCCTCCATGGGAACCGCCGCCACTGCTCCCTCCGCCATGAAACGAACCTCCGCTGGCGCCGCCGTGGTAGCCACCACTGAAGCCGGCGTGCGCTTGCAGATCGCCGCCGCGATTACTGATCGGCGCGACGACCGAGACGGGCCGGCCTCCCTGGATGGTTTGGTGGGGCATCATGAAACTCTGCGCCTTCGCGCTGTAGGTGATGGGAATGCCCACCGGCTTGATCGGAGTGCCTTTTGCGGTTGCGAAATCCTTCAATTGGAAGGCTTGCATGCGCGGTTCCGAGGCGTGCGGAAGGGGAATCGGCGTGAGGGTGCGCAGGTCCTTTGGCGGATCGTTGAGGAGCGCCAAGGGATGGTTGGTTTCAAGCTTGATGGGTTCGACCAGGTGTCCGTTCTTGTCATTGATGGCGAAGATCGCATTCAAGCGATTCACAGGGGCATGGTCTTTGACGTCATGCGGATGAACCGGGATGTAAGCGACGGTGCGCCCGCTCTTGACCCAGTGACAAGGGGGATGATGATGCCGCCGTCCTACAACCCACACGTAGCGGTTGTTGCGGTAGAGCCAGCTGCCGGCGTGACATTCGGCCCAACCCCAGGCCGGTTGTTGAAAGTAGAAACTCGGATAGGCTGACGGGGAGGCGCCGGGATAGGCGGCCCGGGCAAGCTGGTAGCGAACCTCATAAGGCACGCATGGAAACATGTCCTGCATGGCGGCAAAGTTTGCCGCAGGCGCACCCGAGGCGGCAGGCGGCCCGATGAATTGGATATTGCGACCGGCCGGCGAAGTTTGTTCGTTGGAAGACTGGACCATGGCGCGCGCTGCAACTTCGCTCTGCTCGAGGGCAGGCTGGGTCGTGGCGACTGCGCCGGTCTCGACGTGTTCCGTAGCTGTCTGCGCATGTTCCGCGGCGGTATTTGGTTCCCAGCAGGTTCCGTAGGGAGCGCAGTCGAAGAAGTTGCCCTTGCCGGCAAGATCGGCGAGACCAGGGATTGGAGAGCTGAGGCCCGAAGCTTTCAAAGCTTCGGCGGTAGCGGTGGCGCGGGCCGCTGTGCGGTCGGCAACCCACTGGTCCCAGCTGGAGAAATCCGGCGGATGGATCGGTCCTGCGTCGATGGTTCTGCGGCCGTCTTTGAAATAGATGGTCTGGCCTGGAGTCAACGCTTCAGAGGATGCACCGGATATGCCGAGAGTGCCCCCGCCCATGGACGTGAACGCCATTCCATCGGTGTAGCTGCTGATGCGGAAATGGGCGATTTGGGGATACTTCGTGACCACGCTGTCGGTGGGAGTGCGGAGAATGAATGTCTCTCCTGCGACGTAGGGACGGACGTGCAGCGTCACCGTGCCCGATAGCAGCGCGAGCTCGGTATGCGGGATGCCAGCCGTGGAACTGAGGTCGTTGACGACGAGCACCGAGTTGGGAGCGAGATACAGGGTGGATGCGTCTTCGAGTTCAATTTCAGCGCGGCCTTCGCCGGTGACGAGACTGAAGCCTGACTCGAGGGGAAGATCGTTTGTCGCCACTTCCCAGGTCGCATCTTTGTGACGCTTGTCTTCAAGGCCGCGCTCCACACGCACGTCGCCGTCGACGAGGCTGACCCGCGCAATCTGCGGATAGACAGTGTCGGTGTGGTGCTCTCCCATGATGTAGAGGGCGCCCTGTTTCAATTTTTCAGAAGAGTCGCCGCCGTTGAGAATCTGATCGATTTCCGAGAGTGCCTTTTTTTCGTCGTGCTGCATGAGAGAAGCGAGGGCGAGCAGCTTCAGGTCGTCGCTCTGCTCGGCGTTGGGCGGGACCGGCCGGCCATTTTTCGAGTGGATCTCTATCTCGAGCGCGCCGCAATCCTCGATCCAGTTGCTGCCCGCGTGATCCTGGCGCAGGCGGGAACAGGTTGCAAGCGAGGCGCTTGATTGGCCCTGCTTGTTTTCGGCGTAGGCCTTCCAATAGAGAGCGCCGTCGGCGTGGGTGCTGCCTTGCTCGGCAATGCGGGTGAAGATGGCAATCGCCTCGGACCAGCGGCCGCTGTTGATGGCACGCACTCCATCGGCATACGCGCTGTCGTCGGAAGAACTTTGAATGCCGGCGGCAACGTTCAAGTCGAGGGAGGATTCGGCGGAAACCAGGTTTTCTCCGGGTGCAGACTGCGCACGAGAAGTCAGGGGCGCCGCGAGGATGGCGGCTGCGAGAAGGAAAACGATTCCTGATGCGGTTTTCATGCTTTTCCTCCGTCCATGCGGTGATTTTGGCCTGGTGGCCGGTTTGGAATCCGGGAGCGCAAGACGCGCACTTCAAAGAGCAGGCCGTCGGCGTTCATTTCGTTCTGCAGCCGGGCGATGGAGGCGGGGCTCAATCCGCCGGGCTGATTGGCCAACTCGCTGAGCAGTTGATTCAGATGGTCGAGAGCGTGGGTGAGTGCCGGGTCGCCGGCATGTTCGGCATCCTGCCGGCATTTGCGATTGGCAACAAGCAGGCTGCGCGCTTCGTCGCGCAAGGGAGAGGCGAGCGCGGAGTCGTCGGCGTTGGCGTGCTTCAACTGGACCAAGAGGCGTTCGGAGCGGTCGAGATGATCGCTCAAGAGAACCACGACGACGCGTTGCGGAGCGGGTGCGGAAGGATGGACGGCCACAATGTGCGGCGCCTGGCGATGTTCCCAGATGCGGCCGGCATAGAACGCGGCGGCGGCCAAAAGGGTGCAAGCGGCAGCGCAACTCAGGCCGAGAAACAAAGGCTGCCGAAACCATGACCGAGTGGGTTGGGGATAGGCGGGAAGACGGGGTGCGATCGCTTGCCACACCTGCTCGCCGTAGGAGTCGTCGCGCGGTGGCGGATCGATGGACTTCAAGTCCGCGAGGTCGGTTTGCAGGGCCGCGTAGGTCCGGGCGCATTCAGTGCATTCGTCGAGGTGGCGCGCGGCTTCGGCGCCGTCGTGGCTGTAATAGAGTTCGATCAGCTGTTCTTCGTTTAAATGACTCATGTTTTCACCTTCAGCAGTGCGAGCCGTTGCCGCAATTTTTGGACGGCGCGATACACGGCTTGCTTGGCCGCGTTGGGGGCAATTTCCAATGCGGATGCAATCTCCTCCATCGAGCAATCGTCCATGTGGCGCAACGTGAACGCCGTTCGCTCGAGCGGCGTCAAGCTGTGCATGGCCGATTCCCGGAAAGCGCCGATTTCGCGGCTCAATAAAACCCGTTCGGGTCCCGGCGTGCGATCGGGAAGCTGCACCGCCTCCGCCTCTGAATCGGAGTCGGTGACGAATCGGCAGTTCCGTTCGGCGCTGCGTGTGATGCGATCGAGTGCGCAACGAACGGCGATCCGGTAGATCCAGGTGCCGAAGTCGGAGCGTGCCTCGAACCCTTCCAGCTTCCGATACCCGCGCATGAACGCATCCTGCACCACTTCTTCGGCATCGGCCTCGTTGCCGGTGATGCGATATGCCACGCGGAAAACGCTGCGGCTATGCTGCGCGACCAACGCTGCGTAGGCGTCTTTGTTTCCGGCGAGAACCGCCTGGATCGTGGCCTGGTCGCTCTGCCCCATGCACCCAATTAGACAGCAAGGTTCTTGGCGCGGTTAGGAAAAGATCTACGCGGGCGGGCGCACTGGCCCCGCCTGAATGAGGGAGGCAGGGAAATCCAATTTCGAATGCGCGATCGGGGTGGAGATCGAAGGGGCAGCTTACAACCGTTTGCCTTAACCGTCGGGGTGGTGCTGGTGGAGGGGCTTTTGCTGGCTGACGGAGTCACCGTCATCGCTTTTCAAGCTGGAGAAGACCAGCGTGGAGGCGATGGTGAGTCCGCCAAGGGCGCGAAAGGCGAGGTGAATGCCGTGAATCATCTCGGCGGGGATGGTGGACCCGCCGCCGGGGACGAAGAAGGCGGTGGTGAGGCCGGCGGCCGCTACGCCGAAACTGATCGACATTTGCTGCATGGTGCTGGCAATGGAGCTGGCACTGCTAGTGTCGTGTTCGCCGACGTCGGCATAGACGAGGGTGTTCATGCTGGTGTACTGGAGCGAAGTGAAGCCGCCATAGAAGTAGGCGAGCAGCACGATCAGCCAGACGGGCGTATGGGGATTGATGGTGGAAAAGAGAGCGAGCAATACGCCGATGATCAGGGTGTTCGAGATCAGGACCCCGCGGTATCCGAAGATCGCGAGGAGCCGGCGCAGAACCGCTTTGACGCTCATCGCTCCCATGGCCTGGGGCATGATCAAGAGGCCGGATTGGATGGGCGTGTAGCCGAGGCCGGTTTGATAGAGCAGGGGCAACAGGAAAGGGACTCCGCCGATGCCTAGGCGGGTGAAGAAACTGCCGTTGACCGCGGCGCGGAAAGTGCGCAGGGTGAAGAGCCTCAACTGGAGCAGGGGAAATTGGAGAGAGCGCGCGTGTAGCCAGTAACCAGCGAGGAGCGCAAAGGAAAGGAAGAGCATGCCGGATATTTCGCGACTGCTCAAGGCATGTTCGCCGAAGACTTCAAGCACATAGGAAAGAAGCGCAATGCCGGAGCCGAAGAGGATGAGCCCGACCAGATCGAGGGGGTGCGTCTCGTCTTCGCGGTAATTGGGCAAGTGGAGATAGACCAGGATGAGGCCCACGATGCCGATGGGGATATTGAGGAAGAAGATGACGCGCCAATGAAAGTAGCCAACGATCAAGCCGCCGGCGATGGGACCGAGCATGGGAGCGACGAGCGCGGGAATCGAAACGAAGCTCATGATGCGGACGAGTTCCGATTTGGCGAAGGTGCGCACCAGCGTGAGTCTGCCGACGGGAACCATCAGCGCGCCGCCCATGCCTTGCAGAATGCGAAACGCGACGAGCAGATGGATGTTGATGGAGAGCCCGCACAGGAGTGAGCCGAGGGTGAACAGGCCGATGGCGGACGAGAAGACGCGCCGGGTGCCGAAACGATCCGCCATCCAGCCGCTGATGGGAATGAAGACGGCGAGGCTGAGTGTGTAGCTTGCGAGCACTGCTTTCATGCTGAGCGGAGCGACGCCGAGGGCTTCGGAGACGGCGGGCACGGCGGTGTTGAGGATGGTGGTGTCGAGCGACTCCATGAAGAAGGCGACGGCGACAAGCCAAGGAAGCAGGCGTTTGCTCGCGTCGGAGGGAGAGGGAGACTCGGCGAGAGGCTTCGCGGTTGTGGATGCGCTCATGGGCGTCGGTCTGGTGCAGGTTGGGCGGCGTTGCAATTGTTTGGATGCCGGACGTGCTTTTTCGACTTGGTCGTCCGCAGGGGACGCGGTCGGCCTCGAACCTACGTTCGATGGTATCGCGGTTGGGTGCGGGAGACTTCGTGGATGAGTCTTGCGTCAGAGGCGACGACTGCGCGTGGGCGATTGTGCGGTTTGTGATCGCGAGCGAAGGGATTTGTCCTTTCTTCTAGGAAGGTTTTGCGGAGCCTGCTGTGCTGGGCACGGGGTCGCCGGTGTTCTGGGCCAGATCGGTTTGAGAGGAAAAGGGCGAGTCGCCGGGTTTGTTCGCGTGCTGCAGAAGCCAGAAGTTGAAGCCATCGACGATGGCCATGAGCGCGGCCTGGTTCATGTCGCTGCTGACGCCGGCGGTGATCCAGGGTTCGTGACCGTCGGCGTGGAAGCTGACGGTGACACGCACATGCGCGGCCGAGTCGTGTGCCGAGACGTCGAGGGCTGTGACGGTGAATGTGCCGAGGCGCATCCGGGCGAGCTCCGGATACCACTTTTCGAGCTCGTGGCGCATGGCCTTGGTGAGGGCATCGACAGGTCCGGCGCCTTCGGCACGCGTGGTGGCGAGGGTAGACTCGCCGACCGACAACGTCATGAAGGCCTGGACGAAACGATTGCCGAGTTCGTCGGATTCGTCGAAGACGCGCCAGCTGCGGATGCCGAAGCGGTTGGGCAAGGTGCCGAGGACGCGCATGCTGGCCAGGCGGAATGAGATCTCGCTGGCGGTGAAGCCGCCGCCTTCAATCATGGATTGACCGGACTCGAGCAACGCCTGGGCCTGGGCGGAATCGAGCGCGACGCCGAGGGCTTCAGACAGCAGCATGATGTTGGCTTTGCCCGATTGGGCGTTCACGCCGATGGTTGGATTTGCGCCAACCTGCGCCGGATCGCACCAAAGGTAGGCGCCAGGATTCTTGCGTTCGCTGCTGCCATGCATGCCAGCCCAGGTGCCGAACGCGCCAGAGCCGACGATGGGAGAGCCATGCGGGGGCTCAAGACCGAAGGCGGCGTAGGCGGATTGCGCAAGGCTGGTGAGCCCCTTCAAAGAATCCGGAGAGACGAATTCAGCCTCGCCGCGCAGCTGCATGCCGCCGGTGACCGTGGTGAGATTCACGTTGCCGCAGCGCTCTCCGGTACCGATCAAGGTGCCTTGCACGTGGACTGCGCCGGCGAGAATTGCCGCGCGTGTGTTAGCTACGCCAAGCCCGCGGTCGGTATGTCCGTGAAAACCGAAACGTGCTTCGGGGTGACGACGCGCGAGCTCCGCGATGGCTTCGGAGACTTCTTCGGGACTGGCACCGCCGGTGGTGTCGCAGACAACGATGCGGCTCACGTTTTGGCGGACACATTGCACGGAGAGCTGGTGGAAATAATCGAGACTGTGCCGGCCGAGATCGGGATCGCAAGGAGTGCCGCATTCCCGGCGTCCGCAGTAGGCGTCCATGGCGTGCTCGAGATCGACAATGACCTCGAGTCCTTTCTGCTGCAGGCAGTCGATGGTCTCCCACGCCATGCGCAAGTTTTCTTCGGGCGTAGTTTCGAGGGACTTGGTGATATCAAGAAGCCTGGATTTGACGACGACGACAGCGACGGGGACACGTCTTTTGTGGCGCAGGATGAACTGCACATCGGGCCATTCTTCGACCTTGGTGTCGCGGCCGCGTGTTCTTCCGAAGAGAGCGAGCTTCATGGCCCCGGTGTCGACCGAAGACAATGCGCTGGTGAGATCTCGAACGAATTCATTGGCGCCGGCAAAACCGATCTCGGCGTAATGAACGCCGAAAGCGCGCATGCGTTGCAGCAGCAAGACCGCATTGGGGACGGAGATTTCGAGATGCGGCTGTTGCAGACCGTCGCGCAGACTGGTGTCAAACAGCTCGACTTTTCGGGTTACAGATGCGTTCATTGGATCCTGTCGCTGCCGGTGAAACGGGCCTTGGATCGGGGGGGGAACTGGAAAGCTTGCCCCGACGATTCATGATAGCTCGAATGGGGAATGGGCGCGCAGGTCGCGGCGTTTCCTGAGGCGGAGGCGGAGCGCAGTTTACAAGACAGGTGCGATGGAGGGCTCGGGCGCAGAGGCGTTGAGAGTGCCGTGGGTGAGTTCCTGATCCTTATATTGCAATTGGTAGAGCTTCCAGTAGAGGCCACGCTGCGCCAGGAGTTCCTGATGAGAGCCCATCTCACGCAACTGGCCTTTGTGCATGACGAGGATCGCTTCGGCGCGCTGCACGGTAGACAGGCGGTGGGCGATCAGGACGCTGGTGCGGCCCTCAACCAAGCGCTCGAGCGCGCCGCGAATGCGAAGTTCAGTGTCCGTGTCGACGCTCGAGGTTGCCTCATCGAGGATCAGGATGTGCGGATTGTAGGCCAGCGCACGTGCGAAGTTGATGAGCTGTTTCTGGCCGGTGGAAAGCGAACTGCCGCGCTCGCGCACGGGTTCATCGAAGCCGCTGGGCAGGCTTTCGACGAAGTCGAGCACATTGACGTCGCGTGCAGCCCGACGCAATCCTTCTTCGGTGATGGCGTCGTTTCCCAGGCGAATGTTTTCTGCGACGGTGCCGGTGAAGAGAAACGGATCCTGGAGAACGACGGCGAAGTGCTGGCGCAGCCTGGTCAGGTCCTGCTCGCGCAGATCGACGCCATCGACGAGAATCTGTCCGGCGGTTACGTCGTAGAAGCGCATCATAAGGCTGGTGAGCGTGGTTTTGCCTGCTCCGGTGTGGCCTACGATGGCGATGGTTTGACCCCGTTCGATGGTGAAGCTCACGTCTTTGAGAATCCACTCGATGTCTTTGATTGTCGCGAGTCCCGTGCCGGGATTCGCGGAAAGAGCAGCATGGTCGATGGCTGTCTGTTGCTCCGAGGTGAGCTTCTGGTAAGTAAACCAGACGTGGCGAAACTCAATGCGATTGCTGCCGTCGCCCGGACGCGGGTTGGCGGGGCTGACGATTTCGGGCGCAGTATCAAGCAGCTTGAAGATGCGTTCGCACGCAGCCATGGCCGCCTGGAGGATGTTGTATTTGTCGCTCAGGTCCTGAATGGGGCGCCAGAAGCGCTGGGAATACATATTGAAACTGGCGAGCATGCCGATGGTGACGGAACCGGCGAGCACGCCGAAACCGCCGCGCCAGATGACGAGCGCGATGGCGATGGCGGAGAGCAACTCGACCGCAGGGTAGTAAAGTGCGTAGGCAAAGATGGTGTCTTTGAACGCGATCATGTGGAGACGATTCACGGCTTCGAAATCGTCGTAGGCGCGCTGCTGGCGATTGAAGAGCTGGACGACGCGCATGCCGCTGACGTGCTCCTGCGTGAAGCTGTTGATGCGGGCAATGGCAGCGCGGACGCGGCGATAGCTTTCACGGACGCTGTCGCGGAAGAGGCGCGTGACGATCAGAATGACGGGGAGCACGGCAAACGCCAACAGCGCCAGCCACCAGTTGATGCTGAGCATGACGATGGCCATGATCGACAATGTGAAGAAGTCGTCGACGATGGCCAGAATGCCGCCGGTAAACATGTCGTTGATGGCATCCACGTCGGAGGTGAGGCGCGTGACCAGGCGGCCGACTGCGTGGGTATCGAAGAAGCCGATATGCATGCGCTGCATGTGGCGGAAGATTTCGCGGCGCAGATCGAACATGATTTTCTGGCCGGTCCACTGCATCAGGTAGGTCTGGATGAATTCGAAGAGGTACGCGGAGATTTGCAGCGCGAGGTAGATGGCCGCGAGTTGGGTGATGCCGCGCGAAGGATCGGAGCTGAGGCGGTGGGTGAGCCAGGTTGCTGAGCCGAATCCGTGCGCGGGAGAGGTTGCGGTGTGCGCCGAGCTTCCCCCGCTGGGGAAGTAGCGGTCAATGCCGATCATGACGAGAAAGGGGCCGGCTACGTCGCTCAGCGACTTGAGAGAGACCGCGACCGCGGAGACGCACGCCTGCCACCAATAGGGAAGGAGATAGCGGCCGAGGCGACGCATGAGGCGCGAGTCATAGACCTTGCCGACCGGATCTTCGTCGGCTTTGCGCAGCTCGGGCTTGCGAGCCGGGGTTTGCGTCGAGCTGGTCTGTTGGGGATCCTTCTTCGCCGGGTCGGCCATCGGTCGTGTCAGCTTACTTCTCTATTGTACGGGCAAGTCGGAAACGCCTGGAATGGAGGGAGACGGGGCGAGAATCTTTGGTGATCCCAAAGCGATTCTGATTGGGTGAGTCATCCCCTTTGCTTGCACGCGATCTCCTCAAATAAGGACTCAAGCGATTCCTGCACATCGCGCAACGCGGTTCTGTTCCCCTCGACGCGACTGATCATCAGGGCGCCCTCCAGTGTGGCAATGATGGTATTCGCAATGCGCCGGGAGCCGGCACTCTTCCGAATTTCCCTGCGTCGCATGCCGTCCTCGATGATCACGGTGAGGCGTGACTTCCAATCGGAGACCGCCTCCGCCGCGAGTCTGCGGAGAACAGGGTTGCCGTCGTCTGCATCGACGGCCGTATT
Organism: uncultured Acidobacteriaceae bacterium; assembly: GCA_963798035.1. Lineage (GTDB taxonomy): Bacteria > Acidobacteriota > Terriglobia > Terriglobales > Acidobacteriaceae > Telmatobacter. The sequence goes on from CAWCRW010000006.1 coordinate 1,082,667, forward strand.
CATCAACGGACAGCCACCCGGCGTGGGCGACGGCACTTCGGCGAACTGCCGGACGATATGGCGAAGCTTTTCGAGCGCACTCGAAATTGTGTCGAGACCTTCGGAACGCACCGTAACTGTTTGATTCAGGGCGTAACGAAAGGACTCTGCTGCGAGCTCCTCTTTGCTGCCAAAGTGCCGATAAAGGCCGCCTTTTTCAAGGCCGGTCGCCTGCATCACGTCGTGCATGGAGCTGCCCGCGTACCCGTGCTGATTGAAAATCGGTGCCGCCAGCTCGACGATCTTCTGGCGAGTCAGCTCTCCCTTGCTCATAGTGGATACCTTGCCGAGAAGCATACCGCAAAAAAGACGCATCGGTCGCTTTTCTTGTGAATCAGATGTAAATCGAGACCAATCGGTCTCTTATTTTTGTCCCCGAGGTCTTGCTTGGCTACCGCCGTTGCTTCTTCCCCTGCGCTTCCTCGGCGGGGCACGATCACAAAACCGGTCATCAATCCCTGGGTGATTGCCCTTACGGTCACGCTGGCGACATTCATGGAGTTACTTGATACGTCGATCGCCAATGTATCGCTGCCCTATATTGCGGGTGGCCTGGGCCGTTCGTATGACGAGGTGACGTGGATCCTGACGACGTACCTGGTCGCGAACGCGGTGGTGCTGCCGATGTCGGCGTGGTTGTCGCGGGTGCTGGGCCGGAAGAATTATTACCTGATTTGCGTGGCTCTGTTCACCTTGACTTCGTTCTTTTGCGGCATCGCGCCAAGCCTCGGCATCATGCTGTTTGCGCGCGTGCTGCAGGGGATTGGCGGCGGCGGCCTGGCTCCGGTGGAACAGGCGATCCTTGTGGATACGTTTCCGCCCAACAAGCGCGCTTCGGCGTTTGCGCTTTACACAATGGCCATTGTAACGGCGCCGGCGATCGGGCCCGTCCTTGGTGGGTGGATTACCGATAATTACACTTGGCGCTGGGTTTTCTTTATCAACATTCCGGTGGGGTTGCTGTCGCTTTACCTGACGTCGCGGTTTGTGAGCGACCCGCCGGCCTTTGCCGAGGAACGCAAGACGGTGCGCGGGCCGGACGGAAAACTGCGCGTTGATGGGCTTGGAATTGCGCTCATTGGATTGGGGTCCGCCGCGCTTGAAGTGACTCTCGATCGCGGACAGATCGACGGCTGGTTCGGTTCGAGTTTCATCACAGGGATGTTTGGGATCGCGGTAGTTTGCCTGGCGACGGCGATTTTCTGGGAGCTGCGACACAGCGATCCGGTGATTCAATTGAAGCTGTTGAAGTCGCGCAATTTTGCTATCGCCAATTTGTTCTACTTCGTGTTTGGCGTGGGGCTCTTTGCGTCCACCACGATGATTCCGCAGATTCTGCAGTCGCTTTACGGGTATCGCGCCATCGATGCGGGGCTGGTGCTGGGGCCGGGCGCACTGGTGATCACGGTGCTGGCACCGGTGGGGGCGCAACTGGTGCAGCGCCGGATTGTGCAGCCGAGGATTCTGCTGCTGGGCGCGGTGGTGGTGGTGGGTCTATCGTTTCTGCACTACAGCAACTTCAATTTGGGGACGGATTATGACCATTACGCTCTTGCGCGAGCTCTGCAAGGACTGGGGTACGCGTTCTTCTTCGTCCCACTTTCGGTGATCGCGTATTCGCAATTGAAGCCGAGCGAGAACAACAAGGCTTCGTCGCTGACGAATTTCTTTCGCAACTGGGGCGGCAGCTTCGGCATTGCGTTCATCAATACGTTCTCAGACCGGCGGCTTAATTTTCACCAGGCTACGGTGGGCAGCAACCTGACCGCGTCATCGGGGGCGCTGCAGCAGCAATTGCAGCAATCGGCATCGTTTCTGCAGTCGCGTGGATTTGCACAAGCGGATTCGTTGAGCGCGGCGTACGCGCATGTGTACAGCCAACTGCAGGCGCAAGCGCACCTGATGGCTTTTATGGATTGTTTTCACTTGATTGGCGTGATGACCCTGATCGCCGCTCCCCTGGTGCTGTTGACGCAGCGTTTCAGGCTGGGCGGCGGTGCTTCCGGGGGACACTGAAATTCGTTTTGCTCAGAGTGTAGTTCAGGTGCGGTTTTTGGGGACTCAGTCGCAATTCGACCGCTCGCGCGCAGATGGTACTCTGGCTTTTGCTTGGAGAATTCGTGTTTTGCCGTAGACTCATTGCGTGAGCACGCACGAAGGTATCGGCAACTCGCTCGGGGTGGGGCTGACGCCACAGGTGGTGCGGCGCGGCGCGTATCTTTATCCGCCGGGCTTACGCATGAACCTGGTGTTCTATCGCTTTCATCGGTTCTTCGAACCCGGAAACCCGATCCTTCTCTTCCAATATCTCACCCGCTACGGTCGCGCTGCGCATTACCGGATTTTGTTTAGCGACGTGGTCCTGCTTCACGATCCGAATGACATTCGCGAAGTGCTGGTGGACAAAGCTGCTTCGTTCGGAAAGGACCGGACGCAGAAGCGGATGAAGATTCTGCTGGGCGAAGGCCTGATCACTTCCGATGGAGAAAGGCACAGGAGGGGAAGAAGAATCGCGGCGCCGGCCTTTCACCGCCGGCGCATCGAGCAGCATGCGGAGCAGATCGTCGATCTTGCCGGACTGCTTAGCAGCCATTGGGTTCCGGGCCAATCGTTCGATGTGGCCGCTGCGATGATGGGGCTGGCGCTGCGGATCACGGCGCGCACGCTGTTCGATACGGAAGTGACGCCGGAGATCCAGGTGATCAACGACCAGGTCAACATCGTGATGGATCTTTACAACTACCTCATCACGATGCCACGAGCCGAGTTGCTGCTCGACGCGCCTTTGCCGGGCATGCGGCGCTTTCGCAGTGCAAAAAGGCGGCTTGATCAGGTGGTGGATGCCATGATCCGGGCACGACTTGCCGAAGCAGCGGCTTTTCCCGGGGGGCTTGAAGCGCGAGGCGACTTGCTCTCGATGCTGCTTGCAGCCAGCGCGGAAGAGGCCGGCGAAGGTGGCCATGCACTCTCGAGCGATGAGCTTCGCGACCAGGTGCTGACGCTGTTCCTCGCAGGGTATGAAACCGTGGCGAATCTGCTGGCATGGACGTGGCTGCTGCTGGGACAGAATCCTGAATCCGAGGCGCGCTTTCACGCAGAGATTGATGAAGTTCTCGGCGGCAGACCCGCGCGCCTGGAGGATCTCCCCAGGCTTGAGTACACGTCGATGGTGCTTTCGGAGGTGATGCGGCTCTATCCGCCGGCATGGGCGATGGGTCGCGAGGCGCTCGAAGACGTCGCGATCGGGCCGTACAGGCTGCGCAAAGGAACGTCGGTATTCTTTAGCCAATTCATCGTGCAGCGGAATCCGCGCTGGTTTCCCGAGCCGGAGCGCTTTTTGCCGGAGCGCTTTACAGCGGATGCCAAGCAGGGCCGCCCGCGCTTTGCCTATTTTCCCTTTGGAGGAGGCGGGCGCCAGTGCATCGGCGAATCGTTTGCCATGATGGAAGCCACGCTGGCGCTGGCGACGATTGCGCAGCGGTGGCGGTTGAAGATCGATCCCGGTCAATCGATTGAATTGCAGCCCAAGATCACATTGCGTCCGCGGAATGGGATTCGTGCGACGGCGGTAGAGCGGGAGCGCCAGGGAATCCGTCGACCGATGCAATAGACTCGGACTGTGAGCTTCAAGGAATTTCTAGGCAATTCGGCGACTGTGGCGCGTCTGCGGGAGAGCGTGCATGCGGGGCGCTTCCCGCAAGCGATGATCCTGGCGGGACCGAAAGGCGCCGGCAAATATACGTTGGCGCTGATGCTGGCGCAGACCGTGAATTGCCTTGAGCCGACCGAATCGGATGGGTTGCCGGATTTTTGCGGACATTGCCGCAACTGCGCGCGCATTGGGGAAGCCGCGAACCTGGAAGAGCGCGTGGCAGAGGCGGTGGGAGCACGCGAAGAGATGCGCGACGCAGACAAACGCGAGACGCGCATCCTGGTTCAGACGCACCCCGATGTGTTGATTGTTCCGCCGGATCCGCCACAGCTTCTGATCAAGATGGGCCAAGTGCGGCAGGTGATTCACGCCGCCTATTATCGGCCTCCCGTCGAGGCGCGACGCGCGTTCACGATTTTTACGTCGTCGGCGTTCATGAAAGAGGCGGCTCATAGTTTGCTCAAGGTGTTGGAAGAGCCGCCGGAGAACGCGTCGCTGTTGATTTTGACGGAGAATCCGCAGGAACTGCTGCCGACCATTCGTTCGCGCTCGGTGGTTCACAGGCTGGGTGCTTTGCCGGCAGTCGAATTGGAAGCGCTGCTGGAGAAGCGACGTCCGGAGCTGAAGGCGAAGGAGCGAACTCTTGTGTCGCGCCTTGCCGAGGGCGCTGTGGGCCGGGCGCTGACCTTCGATCTGGGCGTGTATCTCACCAGCCGGGAAAACGCTATCCTTGTGCTGCGCACGGCGCTTCAAGAGCCGGATTATTCACAGCTTTTCAGGGCCACCGAGACGTATCGGGGCGGGGCTGACGGGCAGGAGATGACGATCAATCTGCTGCGGGCGCTGGGCAGCCTGATTGAGGACATGCTGCTTGTGGTGGCAGGCACGCCAGCGCTGATTCGCAACCTGGACCTCGCGACCGAGCTCGAAAAGATGGCCCAGGGGCTCACCGTGGATTGGTTTGACAACGCGGCACGGGGGCTGGTGCAGGTGGAGCAAGGGATGCGGCGCAACCTTTTGCGCTCGTTGTCGCTGGACGCCATGGCGACGAGCCTCGCCGAGCGTTGACGTCCGTATTGGGAAGAAAAAGCAACCTGTAACAATCGGCGGGCATCTTTTCGGATAGAATCAGGCAAACCCATCGACCGGAAGCCTGCCTAAACAGGGATTCCCTGGAGACAGTGCTGGTGTGTCTCCCTGTTTTCAAATCGGGGCCAAACGGTACGGTTTTGAAATGGTCTGAAGTCGCGGGACGAGAGCGGCAAAGACGAAAGACGCATCTTAATCTCCTCAGTTGAAGTTGTTTCGGTATCGGGCCTCACGAGCAAATGGAGGATCGTAACCATGAATATTCAAGCCGCCTTGCCTGGAATACAAAATGTCGATGGCGCGGCCAATCCCGTGCCTTCATCCCGCAACGCGAAGAAAGTGCCTCTGCCATTTCATCCGTCGTATCATCCGCATCCTGAAGACGAACCGGGCCAACGGCAAGCTGAGTTGTTTTATCTGCAGAAGCAGATTCAATCGCAGACGCCCATGGTGATTGTGCTTGCCGATGGCGAGCATATCGAAGGCTGCATTGAATGGTATGACCGCAAGACGCTGAAGGTGCGTGGCCGGAACAAGGTCATGATTTATAAATCGGCGATCAAATATATGTACAAGCTCGGGGAGAACGCGCAATAGCGAGGGTGCGGAATTGGCTGGCCCGATGCGGAAACGGACGATTGATTGCGCGCGTGGGCTAGGCTGAAGCTCGACCCCTTGTTTGATTCTCGTACGCCTGAACAACTTCCTAGACAGATTCGTCGGCAGCCTTGACGAGGCGATCGCGGATGGCTGCGCCGAGACCATCGGCGGGCGGAAGGGGGCACAGAATCACGGTGCAGCCTTGGGCATCCAGTGCGCGCAGACCGGCGTAGAGATTATGCGCGAGTTCCCCGGGAGACGCCCAATTGCCCCACGGGAAGAGGACAATGCCAGGCGATGCCGAGACTGTTTCAGAAAGCTCGGTGGGCAGCAGGACGCCGATTCGTTCCGCCGGATGGCGCGTGATCTGCTCGGACAAGCGGCTGGGCAATGCGGCCAATGCAGCGTCCATCAACACAACGCGGGCATGGGGCGCGTAGTGGCGAATGCCTACTCCCGGTGAGGGAAGTGATTCTGGAACTACGCGCGCGGGGGCTGCAGGGAGACGCGTTAAATCTTCATAAAATGTGACGGGGCCGCCGATGTCGCGAATCTGCGCTGCGGTTATGGCGCCGGGACGGTAAATCATCATCGGAGACTGGCCGGGGTCGAGCACCGTGGATTCGACGCCGTGCTGCGCGGGCCCCGCGTCGAGCACGGCATCGATGCGACCATCGAGATCGTCGAGCACATGCGCGGCTGTGGTGGGGCTGGTGTGGGCGAAGAGGTTGGCGCTGGGCGCGGCAATCGGCACGCCGGCCTGGCGAATGAGTTCGAGGGCAACCGGGTGTGCCGGCATGCGCACGCCGACGAGCGGTCGACCGGCGGTGACCGCATCCGGCACCGCGGCGTTGCGGGGAAGCAGCAGGGTGAGCGGGCCGGGCCAGAAAGCGGTCATGAGCTTGCGCACCGGCGCTGAGATCTCCATCGTCAGTGCGTCGAGCATGGAGTTGATGGGGACGGGACCGGCGATATGGACGATGATCGGATCCCATGCGGGACGCTGTTTTGCGGCGAAGATGCGCGCGACGGCTGAGGCGTCGAGGGCGTTGGCGCCCAGGCCGTAGACGGTCTCCGTTGGCAAGGCAACCAGGCCTCCGTTGCGCAGAATCTTGGCAGCGCGTGCGATCGCCTGGCGTGCGTCGACCGAATCGAGATGCGCAGGATCCACTGGGAGGCGAAGTGTTTTCACCTTTCTATTGTCGCCGGAGGAGGACGCGGTCGTCTTCTGCCGTATACTCACTGGTTACCATGGCGATTGAAACCGAGATCAAATTTCGCGTTGAGGATCTGGCTGGGTTGGCGGCGCGGCTCGAATCCGCCGGCTTTGAGCTGGAGACGCGGCGGGAGTTTGAGAGCAACGTCTTGTATGACACGCTGGGTCGTACGATGCGCGCGCGGACGGAGATTTTGAGGATCCGGCACTACTGCGGGAAATGGCTCGTGACGCACAAGCGCTTGCCGGATGTGGGGCCTGGAGAAGACCGGCACAAACACAGAATCGAAACTGAAACCGAAGTTGCCGACGGTGCGGCAATCGCAGCGATTTTTCAGTCCCTTGGACTGGTGGCGGCGTTTCGCTATGAGAAATGGCGGAGCGAGTGGAGCGACGGTGCGGGGCAGTGCGTGGTGGATGAAACGCCGATTGGGAACTTCGCCGAGTTGGAGGGCACGGCCGAGTGGATCGATGGGGCCGCGGCAAAGCTCGGTGTCGGCCCGTCGCAGTATTTGACGCTCAGCTATGGGCGACTTTTTGAGCAGTGGCGGGAGGAGCACAATTCCGTCGCACAGGACCTGACCTTCGCGGCGATTGCAAATTCCCTGCGTAGCTGAATCTCCCTGGGCGGGGAGATATCTGGATTCAGGTTCCGGCTTCTGATCGCGAATCTCCGACAGAAAATCTTCAAGAAACAGGCACAGCCTGTGGGTGCCGTGCCATCTTGACACACGTCTTCAAGTCCCCCTTTCTCCCGCCGATGTGCACGGCAGGAAACATGTGCACGGAGGTGTATTCGACGTGAAGATGCTCAGAAACCCGGGTTTGCATTGGACGCGCATAGGAACGATTGTCCTGGCACTCTCGTTTGCGTTTGCGGGAAGAGCGGCAGAACAGCGCGCGGTGAAGGTGCGGGTGGCACCGGTGTATCCGGAGATTGCCAAGCGGATGCGGATCAGCGGTGTCGTGAAGCTGGAAGCAACGGTTGATGCGGACGGCAAGGTGATGGACGTGAAGACCGTGAGCGGGAATCACGCGCTCGCGACGGCGGCCGAAGACGCGGTGCGGAAGTGGAGATTTGTGTCGGCGCCGGTGCAATCGACGGAGGGCATGGATATCAAGTTCGATCTGGATCAATAGTGCGGCGAGGGGGACGGGCGGATTCGGTTCGTCCCCCTGCTGCGCGATTATTTTTCAACGCCGTGGCATTTTTTGTATTTCTTGCCTGAGCCGCAGGGGCAAGGATCGTTGCGGCCGACTTTTTCGCCGGTGTGACGCTGCGCGGGCTGGCTTGACTCGCCTGCGCCGGCGCGGCTGGCGACGGCGAGCTCACGCTGCTTTTTGCGGTGGAACTCCTTTTCGAGGGCGTCGATGGTGGTGGACGCCTGGCGCACGGGGAGAGAGATTTCGCGGGGCTGCGCGCCGTTGCCGTTACCATTGAAGGGCTGTGCAGCACTTTCAACCGGAGGAGCCGGAGGAACGGCGCGGGGTGGCTCAGGAGCGGCGTTGATGGGCTGGCCGTCGGGGCCGACGATTTGCATGCGGAAGAGGAAGCGTACGGTGTCTTCCTGAAACTTCAGCATCATGGCTTCGAACATGTCGAAGGACTCGCGTTTGTAGGCGACCAGCGGGTCTTGCTGGGCATAACCGCGGAGGCCGATGCCTTCTTTGAGGTGGTCCATGGAGAGTAAGTGATCTTTCCACAGGCCGTCGATGACACTGAGCATCACCATGCGTTCGTGGTAGCGCATGGTCTCGGCGCCGAGGATTTTTTCTTTCCTCTCATATTCGGCCTTGAGGCTTTCAAAGATGGTTTCGCCGAGATCGTGACGGTTGTGGGCGTTGGTTCCGGCGTCGCCGAGGGGCAGGCCGAAGTGATCCATGAGTTTGGCTTCGAGTCCTTTGAAATTCCATTGATCGACGCGCTTGTCTTCGGGCACAAACTCATCGAGCAGGCCTGAGAGGATGCCGCCGACGTAGTCTTCGAGGATGAGCTCGCGCTGTTCGACGCTTTCGAGCAACTGGCGGCGGAGTCCGTAGACTGCCTCGCGCTGCTTGTTCATGACGTCGTCGTATTCGAGGAGGTGTTTGCGCGATTCGAAGTTTTGCGCCTCGACGGCTTTCTGCGCTCCCTCGATGCGTTTGGAGATCATGCGTGATTCGATGGGAACGCCTTCTTCCATGCCCAGCCGCTCAAGGAGCGTGGAGACCCACTGCTTGGCGAAGATGCGCATCAGATCGTCTTCGAGCGAAAGATAGAAACGCGATGCGCCCGGGTCTCCCTGACGGCCGGCGCGACCGCGGAGCTGATTGTCTATGCGGCGCGACTCGTGGCGTTCGGTGCCGAGAATGAAGAGGCCGCCGGACTGGATGACTTGTTCGTGGTCTTGCGTGGCAGCATCGGCGTGCGCCCTATTTGCTTCGACCCATTCGGGATCAGCGACTTCAAACTCCTGGCCCTGGTAATAGAAGCGCTGAAAGCCTTTGGGCGCGGTAGGATTGATTGCACCCTCGGCGACGCTGATGGCACGCGCGCGGCCCTTCTTCACAAGTTCCTGGCGGGTCATGAAGTCGGCGTTGCCGCCTAACAGAATGTCGGTGCCGCGGCCGGCCATGTTGGTGGCGATGGTGACCGATCCGGATCGTCCGGCCTGGGCCACGTATTCGGCTTCTTTTTCGTGCTGCTTGGCATTGAGCACTACGTGGCGCACGCCTTTGCGCGCCAGGATGCCGGAGAGCAGCTCACTCTTCTCAATCGACGTGGTACCGACCAGCACCGGCTGCTGCTTTTCGTGCAGCTCGGCAATTTCATCCGCGACTGCCTTGTATTTCTCCTTGGTGGTGCGGAAGACGACGTCGGAGTTTTCGAGGCGGAGCATCGGCTTGTTGGTGGGGATGACGACGATTTCGAGTTTGTAGATCTTCTCGAATTCGGCGGCTTCCGTTTCGGCAGTGCCGGTCATGCCGCTCAGTTTTCGATAGAGGCGAAAGTAGTTCTGAAAGGTAATGGTCGCGAGGGTCTGGTCTTCCTTGCGGATGCTGACGTTTTCTTTGGCTTCGATGGATTGGTGGAGGCCGTCGGACCAGCGGCGGCCGGGCATGAGGCGGCCGGTAAAGGTATCGACGATGATGACCTCGCCATCCTTGACCACGTAGTCCACGTCGCGCTTGTAGAGGGCGTGGGCTTTGATTGCCGTTTCGACGTAGTGTTTCAGATCCCAGTTTTCCGCGTCGGCGATATTGCCGATGCCGAGGAGCTTTTCGATGGTTTCCCAACCCTGGTCGGTGACGCCGATGGTGCGATGCTTTTCGTCGACGACGTAATCGCCGGAGAAATACTTCTCGCCTTCGCCGAGTTGGATGCCGAGTTCATCCTGCCGCTTGTGATCGAGAGCCTCGACCTCTTCGCCGAGCTCAAGCTCGGGGATGATCTTGCGTGCCCGCGCATATTTATCGGTGGTCTGTTCGGTGGGGCCGGAGATGATGAGGGGGGTACGCGCTTCGTCGATGAGGATCGAATCGACTTCGTCGACGATGGCGTGGTAATGGCCGCGCTGCACGCAGTCTTTGAGGTCGAACTTCATGTTGTCGCGCAGGTAGTCGAATCCGAATTCGTTGTTGGTGCCGTAGGTGATGTCAGCGGCGTACGCTTTGCGGCGTTCATCGTCGCTGAGATCGTGCACAATGACGCCGACAGTGAGGCCGAGGAACTCATAGATTTTGCCCATCCACTCGGCGTCGCGCTTGGCGAGGTAGTCGTTGACAGTGACGACGTGGACGCCGTGACCGGCAAGGGCATTGAGGTAGCAGGCGAGCGTAGCGACCAGCGTCTTGCCTTCGCCGGTCTTCATTTCAGAAATCTTGCCCTGGTGAAGCACCATGCCGCCGATGAGCTGCACGTCGAAGTGGCGCATCTGCACGGAGCGCCAGCCGGCTTCGCGGACTACCGCGAAAGTTTCGGGCAGAATTTCGTCGAGCGCTGCGTTCTCTGCCGCCTTGATGGCGTCGGGATCGGTGATGCCTTCGAGCCTTTGAGCGATGCGCGCGCGGAACTCGGCGGTTTTGGCGCGGAGCTCTTCATCGGAGAGCCTTTGAATCGCGGGCTCAAATGCGTTGATGGTGTCGACAGCCGGCAGCAGGCGCTTAATGGCGCGCTCATTCGCGGTGCCGAATACTTTGGTAAGTGCCTTATCGAAAAACACTGGAATCTCCATCTACAAGTGTAAATGCATTGAAACTCGCGGCGGTGTGATGCTTAACCGGCGCATGCGTGCTTGTGCACTGTTCAGATCATTCGAGGCGCAGGATCAGGCGCTCAAGATTCTCGCCATTGCGGATGCGCCGCAATTGACGCCGGAAATGTTTCTTCGGCGTGTCGGCGCCGCCTTCGTTATCGTCATCCGCCTCTTCGCGTTGTTGAATCTGCGCTTTGGCAACAAAGGCCTGGTGTGGACGATACGCCGTAGAGAGAAACATCAGCGCAGTGGCCGCGGCCTCGGGAGAACCTGATCCGATCCGGGCAACGCGGGATGGATCCGTTTGTTTCCTGTTGGCCGATCGACGGAAGCGCGACCAACTGGTGACCAGCATGATCACCACCATCCAATTGATCGGATTTGACAGGCACATCAGAACAAGGAGCGCCATGAAGAAAACCTCTCGTTCGGTTCAGACACTTCTCCGCAGGAACACCGTTTCTGGAGTGATCTCGCGACGCAGGCAAAGTGGAATGCCAGAGTCTTGAAGGATCGAAACGGAATCGACGCTAGAAGAGGAACGAAGGGGGAGGACGCTGAAACAGGAAGGGAAGTGCGGGAGCAGAGGGTGCGCGCCCGAGGCACAGAGCGGCTCTTGGAGCGATGAGACTGAGGGGAGCGATCAGGCCGATGAAGAAGACGGGCATGAGCGCGATCCAGACGCCGGAACTGTCGCCGCGCGAGGAAGCGCGAGCCTGGCGATTTGCATGCTGCTGCTCGTGCCTTTTCGCAATGCCGACGGTTGTGAACGAGCCCGCGTTGGAATGCCCCGAAAGAAACTGCAATACAGGGTTTGTAAAGGCTGCCGTGTTGGGCGTGCCGTCCTGCGCGCGTGCGAGGGTCACGACCGCAATTGCGGCCACGGCCAACAAGATCCACGCGCTTCTTTGCCGGTTTGCAGTCATCCCTACAGTCAATTGTGCCATAAATCGCACTTCCCGAGGTCCTGAACACGGAGGGTAAGCATTGAGCCGCAAGGGATTTTCGATATATTCAGAGCACTGTAGTTCGGCATTTACCCGGAAGATCGCGCCTCGAAGCCGATTAGAACGAATATGTTGAGCACTTCCTGCCCCGGAGACGGACATGAAAATCCTATGGAGCATTGCTTTAAGCCTGACGGCAGGCGCGTTGGCGATCGGCCAGGTTCCAACGGCGACCTTGCCTGCATCGCCGACCACCGTTGTCTGGGGATACTACTCGGCAAAAGCCAAGCCCGTGCTGACGGTTCACTCAGGGGACACGGTGCGCATCCAGACACTGTCGACGTGCGGACCGACGGAGCGCATGGTGGAGGAGGGAGTCGCGCCCTCGTACATCCCTTCGTACAACACCGACATTTACCGCGAGGTGAAAGACCGTGGACCAGGCGGCCATATTCTGACCGGCCCGCTCGAGATCGCTGAGGCGGAGCCGGGCGATGTTCTCGAGGTCGATATCCTCAAAATCGACATCGATGTCCCGTTTGCGTGCAACGGATTCAGCGTGGGACGCGGCTTCCTGCCCAACGACTTTCCTTACAGCCGCCGCAAGATCATTCCCCTGGATCGCGACAAGATGCTGGCGAAGTTTGCTCCGGGAATCGAAGTTCCGCTGCATCCGTTCTTTGGAAGCATGGGTGTCGCGCCGCCGGATTCGGCCGGACGGTACGACAGCGCTCCGCCGTGGATGCATGGCGGCAACATGGACAACAAGGAACTGGTGGCCGGCACGACGCTCTACCTGCCAGTGCATGCGAAGGGCGCATTGTTTGAGACAGGCGATGGGCACGCGGGGCAGGGCAACGGCGAAGTGGACATTACTGCGATGGAGACTTTTCTTTCCGGCACGTTTCGCTTTGTGGTGCACAAAGACCGGCATCTGCTGTGGCCGCGCGCGGAAACGCCCACGAGCTACATCAGCATGGGGTTCAGTCCGGATCTAAAAGAGGCGACCACGCTGGCGGTGCGGGACATGATTGACTTCCTGGTGGAGGAGAAGCACCTGAGCCGCGATGACGCCTACATGCTGACGAGTGTGGCAGTGGATATGGACATCACGCAGCTCGTCGATGGCAATGTCGGCGTGCATGCCATTTGTCCCAAGAACATTTTTATTCGCTGAGCGGAGAAACGAGATACATTATGTGGCGGTCGCGGGCGATGACTGATGGTTTCTTCGCTCAAGCGGTTTTGTGGGTGAAGAGCAGTTTCTCAGCAACCGCTTCCACGATCTGCTCGTGGACTTCGTCGATGCCAAGGTTGCCTTCGATGAGAACAACGCGCTGGGGCTCGCGGCGCGCGATCTCGTGATATTTCTCCCAGACGCGGCGGAAGAAGGCATCCTCTTCCTGTTCGAAGCGGCCTTCGTCGGCGCCATTCTGCGCGGTGTGCCGATCGTTGCGACGCCGTGCGCGCTCGAGGCCGATCGCGAGCGAGGGCAAGAGGAGGAGGGTGAGATCGGGCTGCAGGTTGCGGCAGATCAGACGGTGCAGCGACAGTACGACTTCTGAGCCGATCTCGCGGCCGCCGCCCTGATAGGCTTCAGTGGAATCGGTGAAGCGATCGCAGAGAACAATTCTCCCACTGCAGAGCGCAGGCTCGATGACTTCGGCGATGGCTTGTGCGCGGTCGGCGAACATGAGAGCCATCTCGGTCATGGGCGCGACGGGCGTGGCGCCGGAATCGAGAAGCAGGGCGCGAATGCGGTCGCCGGTCGCGGTGCCGCCCGGCTGCCGCGTGACCAGGGGGTCGAGGCCCCGTTTCTGCATCCACGCTGCAAGTTTCTTGACTTGCGTGGTCTTGCCGGAGCCGTCAAGTCCTTCGAGCGTAATGAATAAACCGCGCGGCATGGCGAGAGTCTAACACCCTCCCGTAATGGAGACGGAGAAGCTGCATTTGTGTTACAAACAGTTGATTTTCCTATGGAAGATCCGGCGCGGGCAACCGTGCCCCTATGGAGTAGCAAGTCCGTGAAAATTCGTATCCTCCCCCGTATTGCCCTTTGGGTCTGCCTTATGGCGGCCCTGTGCGTAACCCGCACTCTCCAAGCTCAAAACCTCACACTCGAGGGTCAGACCGGCGGATTCATCACGCCCACGGCCTACGTGGTCTATTCAGCGAAAGACAAACTCTTTTCGCATCCCGCCGTGGGTTATCACTTTGTGGATGCATCGAACGTGATCGGCAACATTCACACCTTCAGCATTGCTGAAGGCTTCGCGAATCGCGCGGAGGTTGGATACACGCGCAGCGAACATACGGAAGGCAACAGCGCGTTATTCAGCAGCCTGTGGCATTACTCCGGGATGAACATCTTCAATGGCAAGGTGGTGGCGCTGAAGGATGGAGAGTTCGGGCCTTGGTCCCCAGGTCTCGCCGGTGGATTTGTGGTGCGCACAGGGGACAAGTTTGTGAGCGGCGCGCTGAACGAGGCGCTCACGGGCTCGTTGAAGTCGTATACCAACGAAGACGTGTACGTGGCGGCGACGAAGACGTGGCTGCATCCGCCGGTGCCGTTTCTGGTGAACCTTGGATGGAAGGCGACGAATGCCTCAATCTATGGCATCGGGGGCCAGGCGACACGTTTTGGCGGGCGGCTTTTCGGTGGATTGGGCATTCCGATTCCGGCGCCGTTTAAGACGGCCATTGTGCCGGCTATTGGATTTACGCAGGAGCCGCCGCAGGTGACGAATCTGAGCGCGATTCTGTTTCCGCCGGGAAGCGGAGCACACATTCCGACCACGATGGACTACGCGGTGCGCGTGACGCAGAAGGAGAACCCGCATTTTGCCTTTGATGTCGGCATCGGTCACGTGGCCGGCGTGATTGGAAATACCGCGGTTCCGACGGGTGTGGCGAATCCGCCGTTCGTTCTGGTGCCGGTGGACTTGAAGGCCAACAGCGTGTTCGGAATGGGGCTCAGTCTGCGTTATTAAATGAGAGGATGAGAGCCGGCGTATTTTTTTGCGCTCGATCGCGGGACAGCGATGCTGTCAACTTTTTCGGATGGAGGAGATACCGGCACGAGATAAAAAGACAACGGAACCCAAAGTAATACGGTGTGGATGCAACTTCCCGTAGCATCTTGGGTTCGAACTGGGGTAGTCTGACCGCGCGAATGCCGCGCACGTTTCCAGAAACTACCTGACCCTGCCCGAGACGAAGAAGGTCGGCAGGCAAGGCAGGCACCAAGCATCCAGGAGGATTTTTCCATGCGACTCTTTCGCTCTGCGCGTTGGATTTTGATGACGCTTCTGCTCTGCCTCGTTCCTGCGTCTTCGCATGCAGGTGTATTTATCAGCGTTGGATTTGCGCCACCCGTTCTGCCGGTGTATGTGCAACCCGTATGCCCTGAACCGGGGTTGATGTGGACGCCCGGTTATTGGGGTTATGGCCCCGACGGCTATTACTGGGTTCCTGGAGCCTGGGTACCGGCGCCCTATACAGGGGCGCTGTGGACGCCGGGTTACTGGGGCTGGGGAAGCGGACTGTATGTCTGGCATCCTGGATATTGGGGTCCGCACGTGGGTTACTACGGCGGCGTGAACTACGGCTTCGGCTACATGGGCGTTGGCTTTGCCGGCGGTGCGTGGCGCGGCGGGGTGTTCGCGTATAACAGTGCGGTGATGCACGTGGGCGTTGGCGGCGGCTGGGGCGGCAATCGCGTCTATGTCGACCGGACAATCGTGGAGCGCACGACCATCGTCAACGATCGGCATGTCTCTTTCAACGGCGGTCCGGGCGGCATCAATCATGGGCCGACGAACGAGGAACGGGTGGCGATGAATGAGCACCACATGGCGCCGACGTCGTTCCAGGGCCAGCATGCGAATGCGGCGATGGCCGATCACAATTCGTATGCGAAGTTCAATGGCGGTCATCCCCAGAATGCGGCGGTTTCACGGCCGCTGGCAGCCGAGAATCATCCCGCGCCATCGGGATTCAACAACAACCATGGCGCGCAGCAAGTGAACCACGGCGGGAACTCGTTCAATAACCAGCAGCATGGCGCGAATCAGAACACGTATCATCCTGCGGGGCAGACGAACCAGTTCCATCCGCAGACGCAGAATCAGCCGCGGAATGAGGCGCGCCCCGCTCCGCAATCGCGCCCGGCACCGCAATCGCGGCCGCAGCACGAATCGAAAGAACCCAAAGGCAAGGGACGTTAAGCAGCAAGAGACTTGACCGGCAAAAGGCCCGCGGTTCGCCGCGGGCCTTTCTGCGTCAGGATGCAGGTTCCATTCCCGCGATCTCGACTTCGATGCCGCCATAGTCGGGATGATCGTTTTCGCGAATGCGATAGGCGAGATGGATAAGGCTGCCGGCCGCGAGGCCGAGCTCCGCGGCGCGGAATGCCATATCCCAACCCACGGCGCGAATTGCTCCGAGCCCGAGAGAGCTGGGCTTCGAAGGATCCGAGTCCTGCGCGAGATCGAGGCGAATGTGCCGCTCCTTCATGATGCGCACGGGCGAGAGGAGGCGCGCATTGCGGGCCATGAAGACAGGCTCGGGATTGCCGTGACCCAGCGGCTCGAGCTTCTTGAGCCATCCAGCTAGCACGGGCGTGATGCGATCGAGAGGCAGCTCGGCATGAATGTGCAAGACACGTTCGGGCTCGTGCGCGGCAAGACGTTCTGCAGCATAGGCGCAGAGCCGTCGCTTCAACTCAGGCAATGCAGTTGCGGGTAGAGCGAAGCCTACCGCAAAAGCGTGACCGCCGAAGCGGGTAAACAAATCGGCGCAGGTTTCGATGGCTTCGAGCAACTGAAATCCATCGACAGATCGACCTGAGCCGTGCGCCACGCCGTCTTCGACGCAGACGACGATGGCGGGTTTGGCGGTGCGCTCTACCACGCGGGAAGCCAGGATGCCGATGACACCGCGATGCCATCCATCGCCGTCGAGAATGAGCAGGCGTTCCGCGGCGAGTGCGCCATCCTTGGCGAGGCGGTCTTCGATGGATTTGAGCACGAGGGCCTCGGTGTCGCGGCGTTCGCGATTCAAGCGCTCGAGCTTTGCTGCCAGTTCCTGGGCACGGCCACGATCGCGCGTGGTGAAAAGCTCGATGACTTCAGAAGCCACGTCCATGCGGCCCGCGGCATTGATGCGGGGCGCCAGGCGGAACGCCACATCGAAGCCCGTGAGCTGTTTTGCCGATGGATCGAGGGCAGCGGCAGCAAAGAGTGCGCGCAGGCCTAAGCCCAGGGGGCGGCGCAGCTCACGCAGACCCAGTGCGGCGATGGTGCGATTCTCACCCCGCAGAGGCACCGCATCGGCGATGGTGGCAATGGCCGCCATCTTGAGAAAACTGGGCAGCGTTCTTTCATGGGTGCGTTCGCGGTCGCGCCGCTCGAGCAGAGCCTGCGCCAGCTTGAGCGCAATGGCAGCGCCGCAGAGGGACTTCTCAGGATAGGAGCAGCCAGGCTGATTGGGATTGAGGATGGCGAGCGCTTGTGGCAGCCGTTCGTGCCCGTCAAGCAGATGGTGATCGGTGATGATGAGGTCCAAGCCCAGCCGGTGCGCTGTTTCCGCTTCAGTAAAGGCGCGCATCCCTGTGTCCACGGTGATGATGAGACGCACACCCTCGGCGCAGGCAGCCTCAAGCACGTTCGATTGCAGGCCATACCCTTCGCGAATGCGATGCGGTACATGGAAGCGAACCAGGCCTCCCAGCATTTCGATGGCGGTCTTGAGGAGCACCACGGCAGTTGTGCCGTCGACATCGTAATCGCCATAGAGGAGAACAAGCTCATGGCCGGCGATGGCTCGTTCAAGGCGTTCAACGGCGGCAGCCATCCCCAACATCAAATGTGGGTCGTGCAGATGGGTCGAATCGGGATTAAGAAAGTTGAAAGCCTCTTGCGACTGGGTGATGCCGCGCGCGACCAGCAACTCTGCGAGGACGAGGGGCAGACGCGCATCTTTGGCGAGCGCTTCTGCCTCCTCCGTATGGGATTGGGGGATGATCCAACGTTGACGAGGACCGCGACGAGAAGCTGCTGCGCTGCTTGGGGCTGCGCTCGCCGGCGTCACCCGCTCTACTCTTCCCCGTCTTCGTGGTTGGGATCGTCGATCACGAAGTCGTGGAAGTTTTCAATGTCTTCAAGAAGGGACTGGAAGCGTTCATACCACTCGGTGGTGGTCTCGTGCAGAAATGCCATGCCCTGGTAGACAAACCCAAGCTGAATGTAGCCCACCATGCCGGTATATTTGCGCAGCCACTGGGCCTCGACAAGCTCCGTCGCTTCTTCGTCGGGGAAGTTCATCTCGCCCGCTTCTTCAATCAGGGATTCGAGCTCTTCGCGCTCCAGCGTCATCTCGCTGAAGGTGATGAACGGTGCGCCGACATGCTTGGCCATTTCGACGAAGTCTTTCCAAGCATCGGGATTACCCTGGCTCTCCCACAGAATGGAAGGAATTTCCTCGGTGACATAGCCGGGCAGGCGGCGCAAGCCGTGCCCTTCAATGAAGGCCACCATGTCGTCTTTCAGGGAGTGCAGATTATCCAGGCTCATCGTCAAGCAATCATTCTCTCAGATGCGGATGGCTTGCAGGGATCAATTGTGGAAAGCGATGGAGCCGAATCGGGAAGGCGGACTGGAGGCATTAGTCTGGAAACAGCGACATCCGAGGAGGATCCGATTTGCCGGTATTCGAGCACCACGTCTTTGTTTGCCAGAATGTGCGTCCGGAAGGCGCACCGCGTCCTTCGTGCACGAGCGACGGCAAGAGCGAGCTGTTCACGGCGTTGCAGCAACTGACGAAGGATGCGGGACTGAGCGGCAAGGTGCGCATCAACAAGTCCGGCTGCCTGGACCAATGCGAGCATGGGCCGACGGTGGTGGTTTATCCCGAAGCGATCTGGTATGGCGGGGTGCGGGCCGAGGATGCGGCTGAGATCGTGACGAAGCACCTGGTGGGTGGCCAGCCTGTCGAACGGCTGCGTATCGCCGATGGGTGCCTCAATGCCAAGAGTTGTCCGCATCGTGGCTGAGGAGAGCGCGCGAAGCCGAAGCAATAGCCGGCGGCGGCACGATGTGTACACGGCGTGGTGTCATACGGTATTCTCAATACTTAACCCATGATTTTTTCTCGCGAATACATTGGGTATCTCGCCCGCCGCACGGTCAAGCACCTCATCGACGTCAAGATGATCACCACGAGCGACTTGAAGACGACGGAGGCGCGCGTGACCGCAGGCCTGACCGACGAGCTTTCGTTGGAAGACCGCATCAACGAAGAGGTGCGCGTGATTCTCGAAGCTTACTCAGACGAGATGCGCAAATCGGGCGCGCAGTATGCCGAAATGTTCAAGAAGGTAAAGACGGAACTGGCCCGCAAATACAAGGCGGTGCTATGAGGATCAGCCGCGACAAGTTGAACAAGCTGGCGCACACCGTGGCTGACACGCTCGCCGAGATCAACGAAGTTGGTTTTCTTGAGGATCGAAACACGATCCGGCAGGAGGCGCGCAAGGCGCTGGAGCAGCTGCTGACGCAGGAAGCGGGCATCGACACAGCGGCGCGGCTCAAGATTGCCTCGCAGCGCAAGATCATCCTCGAAGGCTCGCAAGAGTGGGACATTCTGTACCGCAAGTACTACAACGACGAAGTGCGCAAGCTCGGGATCTGAGCAGCGCGCACCCGTTTTGGCAGCGTATCGGGATTTTGTTACAGTAGATGAGTGGCCAGGACGGCCATCCCCTCTCCAAGTGGCGCTATCGTCTAGGGGTTAGGACGTGAGATTCTCAATCTTAAAACACGGGTTCGATTCCCGTTAGCGCTACCAGTCAGTATCCGCTAAAGCCCGTCAAATCAGCGGGCTTTTTCTTTGCCCGGAAAACCTGGTGACGGGTCCTGACGCTAGAAAGCGGATAAGCCGGTACACAAGGCGGTACACAGAGGGCGTCTAGGTATACACGCCGTCCGCCCCAGTTGGCCACCGCGTTCAGTTGTCCGGGCGTCGAGGCGGTCTCCAGATGCTCCAGCGCCTCCGAGCGCCGGACTCAGCCAGAAAAAATCAGCCTTTGCGTAATTGGGAAAATCAATGAACCGAATTTGGCGCAGAATAAAAATTGCGGGGAATTAACAAACTGAATTTTGCGGGAATTTGAAGATTGCGGGAGCGCAGGATTTCTGCCGGAAAATCGGCGGATTTGTGTGTTCGTCGGGACGGTCTGAAAAGTATTGCGTTGGGAAGAAAAGCGTCCCCAAATCATGCGTAAGGCTGCGAAGAAGAAACCCGCCAAGACCGGCCCGAAGCCGGACACTCTCAAGATTGAGGGCAAATGGCAGGACGCCGTGAAGAAGTCCCTATCGAAGAAGAAACCATCCGAGGGGTGGCCTAAATAGAATAATATTCAATCCACAAGAAAACCCGCCTGCCAGCGGGTTCTTTGTGCCGTCGAAGTTGTCGCGTCCTGCAACGCTATTGGTAGCGTACCGCAGGAGTTTGCCCAATGGCAACCATTTTCGACTTCCCAAACCCAGAATCCGCCACAGACCAACAGGAAGATATGAAGCTAACCGCAGACGATAAGCGCTGGCTAAGTGGTGAGATTAAGAAGCAGCTTGCCGATGGGCTCAAGGAATTCGGTGATTCCCTGAAGCCTCACGGTTGGCGAAAATTGACGTTTTGGCTTCGAGAGTGGGGATTGGCGGGTACCGCGATTGCTACGCCCTTGGCCTTGCTTGGTCTCCTGATAACTGTAAGCATTTTTGCTGGTGTCGGCATCAAAGAGAATTCTAGATTCCAGGGAAGCACAGAGCAAAGGCTGAATAATATCGAGAGCCAACTGAGAACCTTAAATGCTTCACAAAATCCGGGAAAGGTTCTAAAGGAGATCGCCTCGCTAGGCCCGAAGCAATTCGCACAGAACCTACCCGCTCTTCGCAAAGTTTCAGAGCAACCACTGGCAGATGTTTCACCTGCACCTGACACATTGAAACGAGTCGCCTATCAACTTAAGTCTGTCGATGAGACAACGGAAGAGTACTGGCCAACCGTCCTAAAGTTCATTGAATTCGCCAGCGCTGGATTAGCTCCCAATGCCCCTCCTTACAATGGAAAAGATGGAATGTATTTGACTGATGTAAGTGGACCGGGAATAAAACTTCCTGCCCGGAGCGTTTTTATTTTGGGAGGGAGAATAGCAAACATGACATTCGTTGAATCGCGAATAGTCTTCACTGATAAGCCGGTGACGTTCCAAAATGTGACCTTCGTCAACTGTGCCTTTCAGTTTCCGACTACTGACCGACCCTCCCCTAACTTGGAGATGGCAGGCCGAGCACTTCTGGATTCCGACTTTAAGACAGCCTCAGGCGAATAATTTGAGCCCCTTTGCGTAAAGTACATACTTCCGCGTTTGTCATTCACATAATGTCCATGAAGAAATAGACCCCGTTCACCTACGTCTACCCATCCCGAATTTTTGGTTGATTGGATGCGTATGTGGGTACGACAACTGCGGAACGCCACACGCCATCTATACAGGAGGGATGCGAGATTCCGCCACAATAATTCGCAAGATTTGGAAATGGAAGCCAATCGTCCCGTGTCACTCACATAATCTGGTTTGGCAACGGGACAAGATATTTCCGAAACGGATTTCATAGGTGCATTCCCTCTTCCTGATTCTATCGCGCTAACCTTATCGCAGCAGGACAAGAATCATCCCCTGATGAGAATGATTCGACTGTAGAGCAAAAGGTCCTCGCTTGCCTTTTTGCGAAGGAATAATCCCCTCATACAGGCGATATGATGGGGCATGTCGAATTCCAAAGTCCTTCAAGATTTGCTAATCAAAGTTGATAGGGCCGATAAGCACATCCTCGATCTCACTGCCGAGTTTCTCCGCTTCCTCGGTGAGGGCGGCCCCTACGAGACTTTCTTTGAGGACAATACGGATACCGGTGAACGCACGTACTATCTTCGAGTTCGTAAGGAGACGCCGCCCCAATTCTCTGCGCTGATCGGGGATATCGCTCAGAATCTTCGAAGCTCTTTGGATCATCTTGCCTGGTATCTGGTGCAGAGCAGCCCTGTCACTCCCAAGGCCAAAGACAAGGATATCTATTTCCCGATCTTTGAGACGGCCCGCGAATACAACGACGGAAAGATGAAAAAAATACAGGGCATGACCGATGCTGCAATAATGGCAATCGATCGTATCGAGCCTTACTACCGTCCCGATGGGTCGCCCATCGGGAGTGGGATTGGAAACGGAGTCCACCTCTTCATGCTTCACGAGATCAATAAACTCGATAAGCATCGCCTTCTCGTTCCCATTTGGGGGAATATGGTATCTCACACAATTACACGAACTAAGCGCATCGAAATGGATGAGGTCATTCGAGCAGCTCTCGCCAATCAACCAGGTAAAGTCTTTCTCGCGGCCAACTCCGGTCCCCTAAAAGATGGCAGCGAATTGGGTACCTTTCCCATCTCGGATGTGGACGATGATATGACATTCAACTTTCATATAGCTTTCGGAGAGCCAAAATGGTTTCGCGGCAAGGAAGTGCTTACAAGTCTTGCCGCAATACACAAGCAGGTCCGCGAGATCATGATTCGCTTCGATAATGAAGGTCTTCTCTGACTTGAGGGGGAATGCCCCTGCGAATCGCCGCCAATCCCACCAAAGCCTACAGTTACAATCTCGCCCGAGTGGATCGCGAGAGCACGAAAAAGAGAAATCCCGCGACTAATTAAATAAATAACGACTCGGAATAAATTGACGAAGGAATGAGGACTTCTTGATAAGTCCCTCTGCTTAATTCACGTCTTCCGCAACAAAGCGCAGGATAATCAATTTGCTTGACTTGTAAGTAGAGGTTCAGGACACTAGATAGACGCAACGACGCGCGGGTGGATATGGAAACGCATCTATTTTTAATGGGTCAAAGGAAGGATGTAGCCGCAGGGTTACGCCGATTCCGGGCCAAATATCAGCTTTCGCAGGCGGAAATGGCTGTTTTGAGCACTGTATCTCTCAGGACGCTTCAAAATCTTGAAGGCGAGGGAACGCAGGCTAACTCGCTAACCGTGATGAAATTAGACGATTTCATGCGTAAATACGAGCGCGCCGCTAAAAAGGCGGTCACCGCATGATTACTAAGAACCAAGTAATTAACGAGGTCATTCACCACGTCAGGTTGGCTCTGGAAAATAGGTTGCAGGACGAGTTATACGGTGAATATCTCTCAGGAAGTGTGAGCTTCAGGATTAATCTCGTCGCCAAGAAAAAATACACTATGACCGTGGATTTGCCACAGAAACGAGAGATGCCGAAGGAAAAGAAATTGAAAGTGGAATTTGAACGCCGATATACGAGGTGGTAATATTTTGAATTATTCTCGGAGATGGTGGAGAGATTAAATGCCGTAGCAAGGTGAAGTGATCGAGGATTTTCTCGCGCAAATCGAAGAAGGAATTTCATCGAGAATTGAAGAGCTGAGAATTTCCGAATTTCTTCGGCGGTAACGTGAAAATGCATTTACGACTAAACCGAGAGTGACGATAGAAATTCGTGAAGTCGGACGGCCCGGACGGAAGATGGGTACGAAATTCAAGAAAATCGCGTAAACCCACCAAGAAGGCAATGAGAGCAATGAACGAAGACACAACAGAGGAGTTTTAATATGGCAACCCCTACCACCCCAGGATTCAGCCCGCAGCAGCCAACCCCTACCATGCCTCTACCCGGAGACTCCGGAGCACAAGGACAGCCCGCAGGACAAGGATTGCAGCAAGCAGCCTCGCCGGTCATGCAGCTCCTTGCCAACTGGATGAGGGTTGCTGGCGAGGTCGGCCAGCACTATTCGATGATTGCCGACAAAATGAATAAGATCGCGGGCCATTGTCGCGAAGCTTTGATGATTCTTGCGCGTGAGGCAACGCAGGGCCAGCAAGGGCAGGGATTGCCTACACAGGACGCGACAGCACTGCAACAACCGCTTATATCATGCTATTCGACGCTGGTTACATTCTAAGGAGACATAATGACAACAGTTCGCGAACTTCTTGAGCAGAGCGGCTTGGATACCTACACGATTAACTCGTTGGACCCTCAGGTAACAGGCGCGTTACATAATGTATTGTCGAAAGCCGAACAAGATATGTTAAATGTCATGAATTTTGGCAAAACCTTACTCCCCCGGTATCGCAGCATGGGAAAGTGAACGCGGCGATTTAGCTCGTAAGTTAGCGCGTTCAGAGTCTGAAAAAGCAGCGCTCGAACGCGAGCGTCAAGTGCTCGTCGAACAAGGCGTAGTAACTGGCGATAACTCCGCGCGTGATAACTCAGGCCGGTTCGTTGCTGATAGAACTCCAGGAACGCCAACGTTCTCCGGTGATCCTAACGATTCATAGGACGCGCGGCGCAGGGATTCAACCAAATTTTAGATATCTCGCATCGCCACCAACTTCTATACGGAAAACCGATGGAGATACAGCCCTCGGCCTTGATCTCCGAAGCGGACCGTTTGGGAATCAGTCCGGCTGAACTTGCGGAGCGGAAGTTCTCTTTATCGAAGCGTGAAAGCGAAATTCAGGTACAGCGCCAGAAAGAGGCTGAAGAACGGATTCGCGCAGACGAACGGTCGAAGGTCATGAACAAATATAGCGACGGCCAATCCGGAAGCATAAACCCAATGGCGGCGAATAACTCGATGAGCGCAATTCGACGTGCGGCACAGACTGGCGAACGGCCCGATCCACTAAAACTTGACGCCGCAGGTCGCAGGAAAGCGGCACTCGAAGCGATTCATAAAAGCCTCGAAGAACGCCAACAGCGCGATGCTTGAAGCCTGAGCTGTTTACATCTGCTCCGGATCTAACCTTTTGAGTTCTGCCACCAGCCATCTGCGTCTTTCCTTGGGAAGACAGCCGAGCGCCAGCAATAGTTTTTGCCATTCCGTTTCATCGCTCGTTCCAGAGGTCTTGTTAGAGTAGTCCATGCAAATCAGACTTCCCGTAGACCTGCCGCACGCCGATGCTTGCCCCCAGGCCAGCGTAACGATGGCGGGTGACTCCCCCTCGAAAAGTGGCGCATTCTTCGCGAGCAATTCAATTGCGACCGACGCCGCAAGTTCCGTCTGCTGTGATGTCACTTCATACAAGGCTTGCATTTCCGGGCTTGGAGGAGTGGCGGCAAATGGTTCGTAGCTCATTTTGGAACTCCTATGCTTGCGGTGTTAAGCGAGTGAATTATTTCCTGCCGCACATCCGTGGGCAACGTTTGGAGAAAAGTAATAAGCTGATGCACGCCGGGGCTGATGTGTACATCCCCTGAGTGTTCCATAGTCGTCAGGATGCCACTAGCCTCGCCGCGTGAGCCTGTTCTGATCCAAATCAAAGTTGCAGTACAAGCATCGCCGCCGATCTTCGCGTGACGGAATGCAGCGGACTCCACTTGTTGGCGAACAGACGCAAGCACATCGCCGATCCACCCGCGCCAAATGTCGAAGGCCGATGCAGAAACTATGGACATTGGGTTAAATCTCCTTTTGGTTGCAAGCATGAAGGCTAGACTTTCTCAAAAGTAACTCCGCCCGCGTGCTGAATAATTAACCACTGCGTCCGGCCCGGTCCTTGAATGAAAGCATGGCTGCCGGTAGAGACGATTTCGAGATCCCAAATACGCAGAACATTCCGCGCCTGCACCACCAGTGGATGGATCGGCTTCTCCTCTTGCGGCGCAGGCGGCTGGACTGAACGTGGCATGGTTTCTCCTCGTTACTACATGGCAGGTTTTGCGCTGGTGAAAATAATTTCCGGCTTCTTCTCTGGCTCTGCTGGGTTATTTGCCGCAAGCAGGTCAGGCGTCACCACGGTCTGCATCCTCTGGTTTACGCTGGGCTGTTGGACGGCGGCAGGGGCGGCAAGATTCGCATCCTCTCCCTTGGGCTTAAGCAGTATGCCCCGAACATTCAGATTTCCTACTTCATAGCCAAGCTGTCCAAGCAGCGGCCATAGGTACCCTTTCTCAATTGGCGTCGTATTCCTGCCGCTGCAAAACGCCGTGAAATCGGTATACAGGTTGTCTTTGTTGCCCGACTCATAAAGGTTCCAACGACAGTTCGCCGAGAGCCAATCACGAAGTAGGTTTTCGTTGTTTTTGTGCAAGAGAAGTGAAGGGACGTAGTTTGCTTCGGTAATCATCATTTGCCTCGTTTTTCGTTAGTGTTGCGTTGTCATGCAAGCTGTGATGCTTGTGCATCACGCCTTCTCTTCCTGTATTCCCGTGCGCGTCTCGCTGCCTCCGCCTTGCGTTCCGCGTCATCCTTGGACCGTGACGGTCGTCGCGTGTGCTGTCTTGGTGCTGGCGTGACGGCGTTCTGTTGGAGAGCCTGTACGTTGACTGTGACGCTCGGAGAATGCAACCCGAGCGACTGTATCCCCGTGTCGCTGGTGACGATGGAGTCAGGACGGACTTGCAGAGCACAACTACAGGAACACACGTTTATGAGCACCAAAAGCCCGAGAGCGGACAGCCCGAGCCATTGGTTACGGGTGAGCACCATCGTGCCTTCAGCCAATACGCAAAATCCCGCCGCCTTCAGTCCCGAGTGGAATGCAGCCTCTGCCCAACCAAAGACGCTTAGGGCCGAGAACAGCAAGGCCCCCCCAACTAAAGCCCACAACCACTTATTCGCGAGAATTTCGGCGTGGACAATTTCGTAACTTGCGACCGGAACGAACCCGCCGATAAGCGCACCAATCACAGCACCTAAACGATGACCTGGACCAAATGCCCGGCGTAGCTGTTCGACAGGACTCAGGACAGCAAATTCGTCACGCGTAAGGCTCAGGGCGTGATGCTCGGAGACGGGTGGGACGGTCGTGATACTCAGCATGACAGTTTCCCTTCGGCGGCGTCCTGAGATTTACCTTCCGCTGTCGGTGACGGATGTGACGGATCGAACCCATTGGTACGTATACGCGCGGGCGCGCGCGTGACGGGGATAACAGGTGAACCCGTCACATCCGTCACACGCAGGCCGATTCCAAGAAACCCGCGGGCCGTTCTCGTTCGTTCCGAGGCAAATCCACGCTCTTCAAGTACAGCGGAAAACTTCTTCTGCGAACCGGCATGTTCTTGATTGACCGCGCACCATGATTGCCAGTCACCGAAGAGAACCGCTGCCGGGGTCCACACAGCATTGCTGAGTTCGCATCGGTCCTCAATCCACCTTTGAAGCGTGTCCTCAGCAGCGAGGTACTGAGAGGTCGCGTCCACAACCGCCCGAGGCGCGTGGATGCCTTCCCGCTGCCACATTAGACAACCCTCCACGGCCCAACCTAAAATGCCGCCCCATTCAGTGCGGAGCTTCTCTCCAAGTTCGAAGTCGCGTTCTGATGGTGGGATCGTTACAGTGAACGGCAATAAGTTGAAACGCCGTCGCATTGCTTCGTCTACGGTCCTGAGCCCCGGCTTGTGGTTGCCCGCGATGACCAACTTGAATTGCGGCACGTATTCGAAAAAGTCTCCGCGCATGAAACGAGCTGCAATGCGGTCGCCTCCAGTCAAGGACTTAATCTTTGATTCTGCCCAGCACCTTCCATCCTCTGTTTCAACGGCGGTAACGAGCCGTGCCCCTTGCAAGCCCGCAAGGTCTGTGGGATGGTGGTCGTTCTTCGAAGCGATAAAAGCCTCAATTGGCGCGGCTTTTGCATAATCTCCCAGCACCCCGGAGATCGTGTTTAGGAAGACGCTCTTGCCGTTTGCCCCCGTGCCGAACAGAAAGAAAATCGCTTGTTCGCGTGTTATGCCCGTGAGTGAATAGCCAATCATCCGCTGCATGTAGGCTCGTAGATCCTTATCGCCGTTTGTAACTCGCTCCAGGAAGGACAGCCACAATGGGCAATCATTACTCGGGGCAGCAGCGGTGCTCTTCGTACAGTAGTTTTCTCTTCGTGCAGGGTGTAGGTTTCCGTTTCGTAGATCCACAACTCCAACAGGCGTATTGAGCAGCCACGGGTCAGCGTCCCACTGCTCCACCGTCGCCGCGTGACGGCGGTCCGAGCGCGCCAGCCGCTCAATCGCATAGATCGTCTGTGCGCTTCGGATGCGGGCGGCAACTTGCGGCTTTTCCTCTTCGTCCGCAGCGGTCCGGCACACCTCACGCGCAAGGTCGAACACATGGAGGGTGTCGTCCCGCCGCCAACACGCCCCATCCCATCGGCTCCAGCGGCCCCAGAGCGCGGTGAATCGCAGGTCCTCACCGTGCAGGGCCGAGAATCTCAGAGCAAGCGCGTCATCGGCGTAGACGGGGCTAGCGGGCGCGTCTTCAGCCCGTGCAGGGCGTTGTTCCGGTGGACGTGCCGACTCGAAGACAGCGCGCATTGCTTCGTCGTTTGTGGCCGCGAGGAAGTCATCAGGCCCGTTAGCGCCTTCCAGCAGAGGAAGGTCGCACACCAGCACTTCGCTTGCACCTTTCTCCCGAATAGCAAATATCAGGGCGCGCTGTGCAGCTTGGACCTTAGGATTCGTTGCCACGTTCGAGTCGAGCATGATGTAGACGCGACGCCCGCGACAATGGGCTAAGTCGGCAAGCGGCCCGCGCGTCTCAACCCGCTCGCCTTTGGGACTGACTTCGATACCGTTGCGGCCCGACCAGCCGTAGCAACCACCAAGGGCGACGGGGATGATGCTCGTGCCAGTGCGCTGTGACCACGCCCAGAGACAAAGCGCGCTTTTCTCGGCTTCCGCCAGGACGACGGGAACGGAGAGGTCTTTGAGCTTCCCCGTCGAACCGGGAACGATGTACAGGTGCCGTGGATCGCCGAACGGCGCGATGTATTTGGCTTGCGGCTTGCCGTCCGCATCTTTCTCTGGATGGTCGCGACGTAGGCGGCATGTTGTACGGTCGCCAGTGACGGGGGAGAAGTAGGGGAAAATAATTCCAGCCATGTTCTTCGATGGCGAGCCGGTGATGCCGAAGTCGGTTCTCGCCTGCTCATCAGTGACGCGACGCACGCCAGCTTCAGCCAGCAGGGACGCAGGGATTTTCAATTTAGCGAACGCGGCGATGTCAGAGTCGAGCAAGGACGCGGGAGTTGAAATTGCTGTAGAATTATCGGTAGACAATGTAAGTTCTCCACGCTGGTTATCCCGTCTCCCGGTCAGGCCCAGCACAAGTTATCCCATTCGAATTAAGTTATGGCCCCGCCGTCACGCGGGGCCATCTAATTTGGTCTAGTCGCGGGCGACATTACTTAGACTGTGCCGTGGGCTCGGTCAATCGCGCGGCAATCCATTGGTCGAGATCGACCCGGCGATAGCGGATCAACTTTTCTCCAGCGCGGAAATAGGTCGGGCCGATTCCTTCGCGCCGCCAGCCCCGAAGCGTGTTTTCAGCTATGCCTAAATATTTGCTCGCCTGCGCCTGCGGCAGAACATCAGAGTAATCTGTAGTCATAATCTCATCCTCTGTATTTAGCGGGCGGGTGCCGCTATCTATCCACAGGAGACAGCGGAAAAGATTGTACGTCAAGCCTTTTTCATTACTTGCAAGCATGAAATCTATAAGGTAAGCATTAAGTAAGCATAAGATGCAAGTTCGCAAGCATTAGTGCCGAGGTTCAGGATAATGCTCGCCAGCCTATCAACATATAAGTCGTTTTCAGGTAGTAGCAGACCAGCGGCAGCGACAAAAAATCCGTACACTGTCTGATCTTTCTTGGAAACGTCAGCGTATGCCCATATTGACGGTCCGTATCGTTACGCGATACACTTAAGTTGTGATCAAAAGTTTCGCCCACAAGGGACTAGAGAAGTTCTTCCGTACCGAGTCTGTGGCAGGCATTCAGGCGAAACATGCCTTGCGGCTGCGTTTTCAATTGGCAATGCTCGACAACGCCCATCGGCCGGAAGACATGAATGCCCCCGGATGGAGACTTCACCCTCTGAAGGGCGAACTGAAAGGTCATTGGGCTGTCATGGTCAGCGGAAACTGGCGTCTCACGTTCCGTTTCGAGGGTGAAGACGCGGTTCTAGTCGATTATCGGGATTATCACTGAGAGAGGAGAGCGATATGCGTATGCACAATCCCCCGCACCCCGGGGAGGTAATTCGGGAATATCTTGGCGACATGAGCGTCGCGGCTGCGGCTAAGCACCTTGGCGTGGGCCGGGTTACGTTGTCGCGTGTTCTGAACGGCAAGGCTGCTGTTTCACCGGAGATGGCCGTGCGGTTGGCACGCGCCTTCGGCACTTCATCGCCGGAGGTATGGCTTGGAATGCAGGTGAAATATGACTTGTGGCAGGTAGAGAAGCACAGCAAGATTCGAGTTGATCTGCTGCCTCACATGCAGCACTCCTAACCACTACGAATTGGCCCAAAGGAGCAAAGAACAAACCAAAACCCGC
The DNA here is from genome assembly GCA_963798035.1 of uncultured Acidobacteriaceae bacterium. Classification (GTDB taxonomy): domain Bacteria; phylum Acidobacteriota; class Terriglobia; order Terriglobales; family Acidobacteriaceae; genus Telmatobacter. The sequence continues at coordinate 1,112,874 of CAWCRW010000006.1, forward strand.
GAGGAGAAAGAGAGGCTCTTAGTGCTAATCAAGAGGGGAAAAAGTTGGACCTACAATTTCCGATGGACAATCAAGAATCAAGATGGAACGAATGAGAGTTTTCGCATTCGGCAGTCTGCCAAGACGCACAAGCGGAAAGACGCAGAGGACGCAGAGAACGAGCATCGGCGGGCGCTGAGGCTTGGCGAGATTCACCCGCTTGATCCTTGGCCAAAGCCGGAGGCTGCTGCAAGCGCGGCTCCGCTCTTCAGAAATTTCTCAAAGGAGTTCTTGGCCCAAATCAAGGCTCACAAGAAAGAGAGCACACACACCTTCTACGACACCTGCTTGAATCGCATCCTGACCTTTGCCTCAATCGCCGATGCGACCTTGGACAAAATCACCAGCGAGACCGTAAGCCGATACATCCGATATCGGACGGAAATCGCAAAGAATTCTCTCACGACCGTGAATTGTGACGTGCGCACCCTGAGAGCAGTTCTGAATCTCGCTGAGGAATGGGGCCGGATCGATAAGGCTCCCACCTTGCACGAGAACGGAGATGCGAAGGGCCGTGACCGCGTGCTGGGGTTCGAGGAGGAGCAGCTTTATTTAGCCAAGGCTTCCCAAAATCTTAGAGACGCGGCTATCCTCGCCGTAGACACCGGCATGAGGCCGAATTCTGAATTGTTCCCTCTGCGTTGGACTGACGTGAACCTGACGGCCAGCACAGAATGCCCGCAAGGTGTAGTTCACGTTCGCGCTGGGAAGACCGATAACGCACCGCGAGCGATTCCCCTTACCCCAAGGGCCAGTGGGGTGCTACGCGCCCGCAAGAAGGCCGCAGAAGACACCAAGGACACGTCGGTGTACGTGTTCCCGAGTTCAAGCGCTAGTGGCCACCTTGTTAGCGTCCAGCATCCCCATCGGCGAGCAATTGAAGACGCAGGACTCAAGAGCTTCGAGTTCTACACGCTGAGGCACACGTTCGGTACCCGCTGTGCGATGGCGGGGATGGACAAATTCAGCTTGGCCCGGCTCATGGGGCACAGCAGCCCATCGGTCGCCGAGAAGTATTACATTCACGTCACGACACCCCATGTTGCAGCCGGTGCCGCGAAGTTCACCGAGTACCTGGAAAAGGGAATTGCTGAAGGTCTGAAAACCGCATTTCCGAATGCAACAGAAGCGGTCCAATGAGGCCACATTTTGGGCCACTTTGGAAAATCTGGTACACACAGCGGTACACAGTTTGGACACGACTGGACGCAAGTGATTGAATTGACTAAGTAGGATTTAAAATTCTCAATCTTAAAACACGGGTTCGATTCCCGTTAGCGCTACCAAAATCCCCGCCGGAAAATTCGGCGAGCCCCGCAATCGAAAAAACACAAGCGCATGATGGTGACGCCGAATAGCCACGTCTCCCTGCGGCTGGTTTGCCGGGGGGACGGGAAGGCTACATCACGACCTGTTCGGCGATATCGGCGGTAAGAGTCTCTTCGGGGACAATCGCCGTCTTGGGTATGGAAGCGCCGTTGGTGAGGAGCTTGTTCAGAACCGGAATATTGGTCCGCTGGGTTTCAACGAAATCGACGCCATCGGCGGTAAGGGTGAAGTCGGAGTTGTCGGCCCGGGTGATGAGGCCTTTTTTCATCAGGTACCAGGTGGTGAAGTCGAGATAATCGCGCGGGAAGCCCATGCGCTTCTCGATCTCGGCCAAACCGACCTCGGGGCTATGCGGGTTGGTGCGGCGGCGATAGTAGAGTACGGCGAGGACGGCGAGACGGCGATTCAGTTCACCTTTGATATCGTCCATGAAATCGACAGTGCTTGAGAGAGGAGCTTTTTCGGCAGGTTGTGTTTCGCGACGAACGTCGTACCCGCTGCGTTTTGCGGGGTCGGAGAGGACGTCGTAAGCCTCTTTCAAGAGGAAGAACTTTTCAGGGTCTCCGGATTCCGGATTGTCGGGATGGAAACGGGCCGCGAGAAAGCGATAGACACGATGAATTGTGTCGGGATCAGCGTTGGGGCTGATCTGTAGGAATTCGTAGAAGTCGATCGTTTTCGTTTCGAACATCGCGGACACCTCGGAGCGTCGTTGCACGAACCAGACGCCTTCTATGTCCGAAGTGTAGGCGTGTGCCGGAGGGCGAACAATCACACGAAGGCAGATAGGGATGGACCATTGCGGGGATGGGGTTGTCACGTTGGTGGGAGAGATGCAGAGAAAGGTCATTGCGGCGGCCCCTCTGCCAAACCGGCCGAGGGCGCAACCATAAGAACCCAGGCACTTTTGGGGCGCGCCGGAGAGTTTGATTTCACCCTGACAAACAACCCTTTCGATGGAACGGGAATCTGTCTGAGAAGAGCATTTCAGCAGGTATGGTTCAACGCGAAAGGAAAGAGGATGACTTTGTTGAAAAGGCAATTCAGCACACTCGCGCTCGCAGCGACGGTTGCGCTTCCTGGGTTCATAGCGGGTTGCGCAGTGCATGCGCGCGTTTATGACCCCTATTACCACGATTACCACGGGTGGAACGGAGAGGTCGTTTACTATAACCAGTGGGAACACGACACCCATCGCGACCATGTGGATTTTGGGAAACGCAACGACGCTGACAAGAAGGAATATTGGGATTGGCGGCACAATCACCACTAAACGGTTGGGCGATGCGCTGCAACCGAGACACAGCGGATCGCGACCAGTTTACGAATCGGGCCGGTTTTCAAAAAAAGAGTTTCGACGAGCCCGCTTCCCCGGCGGGCTCTCGTGTTTCGGTGCTGGGTGAGGCAAGTATCTCCGAGTTCGCCCAGAAGTGACCCAAAAGTTGCAAATCGCTGGTTAATTTGAGCTGCGAGCCGGTGGTAGCCTAGGTGGACGGGGGCGTGGACCGCCGCCTGCGTGCATGCGATTGCATTCTTTTGTTCCAGATCTATCTCGATGAAAAATTAAGAGAAGCGGGCAATTAAAGGAGACTTCTTGTATTGGAAGGCGTCCGGGAAATTGAGGGCGTATGGCAGCAAAAGAATACAGTATTTATAACAAGACAAGAGAGAACTCAGTCGGGGACGGCGTTCCGGTCATTCACTCCGCCATGGAACCGTTGACGGCGCTGCGGGCGATGATCGAGGGGCTTGGGTCGGACAACGAAGCCGGTCTGTGGTTGACTCATATCACCAGCTTTCCGATGGTGCCGCGGCTTTCTCCTTTCGACCTGGTTTACCTGAATGAGAGTTTTTGTGTAGTCGATCGCTTTGAGCTGCTGCCGGCAGCGGAGATGCCGCGTTTCAAAAGCCCCGCAGCCAGCGCGCTCATCCTGCCCTTTCAGAGCATCTCGTCGTTGTGCATCGGTGCAGGCGATGAGTTTGTCATCCGCGAAATGGTTGAAGCCGATTCGGACGCAGAGCAGGCTGTGGCAACAGTCGATGCCCTTGCTGCGATCGAGGAAACCGTCGAGCCGCTTTTCGCGGTCGAGAAGAAAGTCGAACCCAGTGATGGAATCGAGAGCGGACCCGAACCGGTTGCGATTCTCGCGAAGACACCCCAAGCGCCTGCGCAATCGAAGCTGACGATTACCGAGGTGGAGGTACCTCTGCACGAGGTACGGCCCGCGAAGGAGGTCGCGGCGACGCTGGAGTCGATTGATGCCGCGAGAGTGAGACCGGCGAATGCGATGCATGAACCCTCGGGAGCGGCTTTCGCGCGAAGCGGCAAGCGGAAGAGGCGTGGAAAAAGACAGGCATTTCAGCCGTTGGGGCCGGTTGTGCAGGCGAAGCAATCTCCGCCGGATTTTGTCGAAGGGGCGGGTGGTCGATCGACTGTCAGCCCAGTTGTCGCGCCCGTATTGCCAGCTGCGCCGGAATTGCTCGAGACTGCTGCGCTCCCCTCGTTCGATTCACCTTTCCTGTCGCTGACGTTCGCTCCTGTGGCTGCCGAGCCGGCTGTGACGCAACCGCTGGCGCTGGAAATGGAAGGCGCGTCCTTAGCAAGCGGCTTGCACTTAGCTCTCGCGTTGCCGGCGGCACCGGAAATCGATGCTGTTCTCGAAGTGCCCGAAGCATCGGTCGAGCTTGAAGATTCGATTGCGACGGTTGCCAATGAAGATGAGGTTTCGTGGACCCCGGTATCGTTCGCTCCCGACCTTCCGATTGCGCCAGCGTTCGATGTGGCGAGACGAGACGATTCATCGCATGCGCTGGTTCCATTCGCCAAGCGGGAGCCCGGGCCGGATCCACACCGCGCGTTGATGCCTCCAGTTCAACCGGCCGTTGCAGCCGATAAGGCCGAGGCCGCCCCGGAAGAAAAAAAGCCCGTGGTTCATCGCATACTTCGGTGGCTTTATCCTGCGCTTTACGATCAGGACCGTCGCCATTCGCCGCGACGACCGCTGGATGGGTTGGTTGCGTATGACTGGTCCGGCGAGGCGCCGCAGCGACATGAGATCGGTAATATCAGCTCCACGGGCATTTACCTGCTGACGGATCAGAGATGGCAGCCAGGCCAAATGCTCTCGTTGACCTTGCAACGATCCGGACCGCTGGAGCGTTCTGCAGAGCGGCGCGTGGATCTGGAAGCGGGGGCGGTGCGCTGGGGCAATGACGGTGTGGGTTTGACGTTTCTATGGCCTGAAGGGATGGACCTTCGACTGTGGGAGACACCGGCACGAACGGGCATGCAGGAAGCGGAGCCGGACTACATTGTGCGCGAAATCCGTATGGCGCGGGCGCTGGCATTCTTGCGGCGTGTTTGTCCGCCGGTCGCAGATCAGGCGAAGAATCTGATCTATGCGGAGCTGAGCAACGTGAGGGTTGCGAATGCTGTGGAGATTGCGCTCAAGGCCGAAAAGCTGCTGGTTCATGAGCCCAATGCCGACAAGATGCTGGCCCATCCCGACCTGATTATTCGCATTCTGGAGGGTGGTTCCTGGGTGGATGTGGATTGGATCCAGGAATTATGGGCCGGGCTGCTGGCGACTTCGTGCACCGAGGAGGGACAGGATGAATCGAATCTTGTCTTCATCAATCTGCTAAGCCTATTGGCGCCGATCCATGCCCGGATTTTGTCTGCGGCGTGCGCCAAGGCGATGAGCGTGATGGCCGGGCGAGACATTCCTTCGCCCTACGTGATTGCCTGCTCGCCCGAGGAGATGGCCCGATTGACTGGATCGACGAATCTGATGAAGGTGACGCGATCGATCGCGGAACTGTCGGATCTGGGATTACTGGAGAAGAGCACAAGGGCTTCAACGAATTCGATCTCGAATGTTACAAGGTCCAAGCCAACTCATCTTGGTCTGCAGATGTATGCGCGCTGCAGCGGTGAACGCGGAGCGGCATAATTCAGGTTGCGCCAGGGCAGATTGCCGCGGAATGAAGACTCTCCCGCGGATGAAGTGGGCGGATGCGTCTATGCTTGATTTTCACAGCTAAAAAAATCGTACTGCTTTCCAAACTCCGGGTTACGATGTCGGAGTAATCCTCAAAACACCGACGCCCTCCCCGGCGTTGCCCTGGAAGTTTCGAAACGCGATGAACTGCGCATGCTATGCGGTCGCGCGTGTGCCGCTCTATACGGTCCGAAGGGAGCAGCAGCGCGTGCGAGAGCCAGCTCGTGAGTTCCTGCGCGATTGAACGAGTCTGACGTGAAGTCCGCGCGGAGTCGTGAAAGGCGGCGGTATGCCGGGACTTCGAACTCGTGCCCTGCAGCTCCTTCCGATCGTGCTGTTGTCTTCGGGAACAGTATCGGTTGTCTTGGGCCAGGAGATTCCGGAGCTGGAGGAACGTGCGCGAGGCGGCGATCCAGTGTCAGCCTTCCGCCTCGGCCTCGAATACTCGATTGGGGCGAGGGTTCCACTCGATCTTACGCAAGCGCTGCACTGGTATCGGAAGGCTGCGGATCGGGGATACGTTCACGCGGAATACAACCTGGGCGTCGCGTTCCACAATGGACTCGGCGTGGCGCGGAATGACGCAGAATCGGCACGCTGGTTCCGCAAGGCTGCTGAACAAGGAGATGAGGACGCGGCCTACGCAGTGGGTCTCGCGTTTGAGACGGGACGCGGCGTTTCGAGAGACGCCGCGAAGGCGGTCGAGTGGTACGCCAAAGCGGATGCGGGCAGCGGCAATGAGTTGGCGGAGGCGCGGCTGGCGGAGATCTACGCTACCGGGAACGGCGTTGCACGGGACCAAGCAGAGGCCATGCGCTGGAATCGAAAGGCGGCAGAACATGGGAGCGCCGAGGCGCAGTGCAAGCTGGGCTCTGCCTATTTGTTCGGCGCCGGGGTGGTGCAGGACAACCGGGAGGCGGCGGCGTGGTTTCGGAGGGCGGCGGCGCAGGGAACAATCGCAGCGGCGTACGAGTTGGGCGTCCTGTATCAGTCAGGGGAGGGCGTTCCAAAAGATTTTGTCGAGGCGTATTTCTGGCTGAACCTGGCGGCGGCCGAGACAGAATCGGCTCGGCAGGACGAGATTGCTGCGGAGCGGGACGCGGCGGCTTCAAACCTGACCGATGCCGAGCTGCTGCAGACGCGAGAGCGGGTGAGGCATTGGTTTGAAGAACATCCCGCGATGCCGAATTCGCATTAAGTGGACCCATGCGGATAAGCTTTGTACCTGTAGATGCTGGGCTGGCCTGGCGGGCCTGAACCGGCGGTCAACGGACAGCCGTGTGGCTCGTCTAATGATCTGAAAGTGTGCCCACTCCATGGACAGAGATCTTCTGATGCCGTTTTCGCTGAATTCCCGTTTCGTTTGCGCCATGCTGGCCTTTTTTGCTTGGCCGGCAGTGACCCCGGCCCAGCAGGCCACCCCACCACAGCCGGCCAGCGACCAATCGGTCGCGACGCTGCACATGCAGGCGCGGGAAGTCCTGTTGCCGGTCACAGTGCGCGACAAGAAAGGCGCCTTGGTGACGACGCTGCAGAAGAGCGACTTCACGCTTACGGAAGACGGCCGGGCCCAGGTGATCAAGAGCTTCACACGCGAAAGCAATCTTCCCTTCGCCATGGGGCTGCTGGTGGATACCAGCCGCAGCGTCTCAGGCGCCCTGGAGGAGGAGCGCAAAGCCGCCGACAAATTTGTGGATCAGATGCTGGGGGGCGGGGATCCGAAGGCTGCGGGAGACGCTGCGGGGGCGAAGGCTGTGCCTTCCGGAGCGACGACCGGCAAGGACCAGGCGTTTCTGCTTCATTTTGATCGCGAGGTGGAGTTGCTGCAGGACTTTACTTCGTCGCGGGACAAGCTGCACCACGAGATCGATGAGATGGGACCGTCGTCGCATTCGCAAAACGACAGCCAGGGTCCGGAGACGACCGGAGACGACCGGGAGAAACAGCGGCCCAACGCTCGCGGGGGAACGCAGCTGTACGACGCGATTTTCCTGGCCTCGGATGAGTTGATGAAGTCGAAGGATGGCAGGAAAGCGCTGATCGTATTTTCGGATGGCGTGGATCGGGGCAGCAAAGAAACGATGAATGAGGCATTGGACGCGGCCGACCACGCGAATCTGACGATCTACACGATCTACTTCAAAGGTCAACAGGAACAAAACGGGTCAGGCGGATTTCCTGGCAGGCGCGGCGGCATGGGCGGAGGCTGGCCGGGTGGCGGAGGGGGCTACCCCGGCGGTGGTGGCTATCCGGGCGGGCGGCGGGGCTCTACGGAGCCCCAGGTCGATGGCAAGAAGATCATGGCGCAGATCGCAACGCGGACCGGAGGGCGGTTTTTCGACACCAAGAAGAAAGACGATTTAAGCGAGATTTACAGCATGATCGCCGATGAATTGCACGGCCAGTATCTGCTGACCTACACGCCGGACAAGGAAGACACCGACGGTGGCTACCACAAGGTGGCGCTCAAGGCCAGCAACGGCGACCTGACGGTGATCACGCGCGAAGGATACTATGCACCGGGCGGAGATAATTCACGCTAGGCTGCGAGATGTGAATCTAACCGGCCGCGGCCACCAGTTCGAGCGTTCCACTGGCTGTGGCCCTCGCCGGGTTGGCCTTTTCTTCCTCGGCAACTACATAAAAGCGGCATAGGTCGGCTTGCCCAAACGACGTGGTGAGAGCTACATCGGAGGCGTCGCGGCCGGTTGCCATGAGAACGCGCCCAATGCGCGGGACGTTGTGACGCGCATCGAAGGTCCACCAGCATCTGTCGAGGAAGACTTCGAACCAAGCGCTGAAGTCCATGGGGCCGCAGACAGGAACGCCGATGTCGCCGAGATAACCGGTGGCGTAGCGTGCGGGGATGTTCATCGCGCGGCAAAGTGTGACGGCCAGGTGCTGAAAGTCGCGGCAGACACCAACGCGCTCAGTGAAGACGTCCATGGCCGTCTTGGTGGGACGGGCTGAAGCGTAATCGAAGCGCACTTTGCTATGGACCCATTCGCAGATCGCCTGCACGCGGGGCCAGCCGCGCTGTGTCTGCCCGAAGAGGTCGTAGGCAATGCTCGAAAAGCGGTCCACTTCGCAATAGCGGCTGTTGAGCAGGTAGACCAGGACGTCTTCCGGCAAGTCGCTTACGGGGCACTCGGTTGCGGAGAGCTTGACGGGATCGGGGCGGCCCGGGTCGAGTACGAGCGTCGAATTGAACAATCGAAGCCTTCCTGCCGGAGCCAGGAAGCGGGTGCAGCGGTTCCCAAAGCTGTCGAAGTAATTCGAGACCAGAAGGGATGGCTCGGTTCTGACTTCGTCCGGTTCCAGCAAGTCGAGCGAGCGGGAAGGGTGCACGTTGAGCATGGCCAGCATTGCAGTCTCGGCAGGCAGGTTGAACTCGATATCGTATCCGACGCGAATCAGCATTTTGGTTTGGTTCCCTCAAACGTGAAAGCCCATCCCATCTTGCGCAGGGAAGTCTTGCGCGGGACAGCACGGTTCTCTTCGTTAGATGCAGGATATAGGAATGGGAGAAACGCGGTTCAACGACGCGGCCGGCCAAAACGGTTTGCTCGTGGCGCGGGGATCCAGGCGCAGGGGTCCGTGCGCAGAAAGGGCGCAGCCCTTTGGCTGCGCCCTTCCTGTTTGACCGGTTGCCTGATCGGCTACTTGGCGCCGGTGTGCAGGTCTGGCCCCGTTTGTTTCTCTTCGAGTGCCGCCTGTGCAGCCGCCAGCCTTGCCGTCAACAACCGGAAGGGCGAGCAGGATACGTAGTTGAGGCCGATCTTGTGGCAAAACTTGACGGATTCGGGATCGCCGCCATGTTCGCCGCAGATGCCGACTTTGAGAGTGGGCCGCGTGTTGCGTCCCTTGGCCACGGCGCCCTTCACCAATTGCCCGACGCCTGCCTGATCGAGGGAGGCGAAGGGGTCCTGTTTGAAGATGCCGGCCTTGAGATATGCGGGCAGGAAGTTGTTAATGTCGTCGCGCGAGATGCCGTAGGTGGTCTGCGTGAGGTCGTTGGTACCGAAGCTGAAGAACTCGGCTTCTTCGGCGATCTGATCGGCGGTCAGGGCTGCGCGGGGCAACTCGATCATGGTGCCGACCATGTAGTCGACCTTGGTCTTCTTTTCCTTGAAGACTTCGTCAGCGACGCGGCGCACGATCGCAGCCTGATGGCGCATCTCTTCGATGGAGCCGATGAGAGGAATCATGATCTCGACGTGGGGTTTTCCGCCCTTGGCCTTGACGGCAACAGCGGCTTCTAGGATGGCGCGAGCCTGCATCTCGGTAATCTCGGGGAAGGTGATGCCGAGACGGCAACCGCGCAGCCCGAGCATCGGATTCTGCTCGTGCAATTCTTCAACGCGTGCCAGCAGCGGACGCAGCTCCTTGAGCTTTGGCGAACGCGGCTTGGTATCTTCGAGGTGCTTGATTTCGACCAGCAGGTCTTCGCGCTTGGGCAGGAACTCGTGGAGCGGCGGATCGAGCAGGCGAATGACGACGGGCAGGCCGTCCATGGATTTGAAAAGGCCGGCAAAGTCAGCGCGCTGCATGGGCAAAAGCTTCTTGAGCGCAGTGCGGCGATCTTTTTCGTTGCTGGCCAGGATCATGGTGCGCATGTGTTCGATGCGATCTTCGGCAAAGAACATGTGCTCTGTGCGGCAGAGGCCGATGCCTTCGGCGCCGAAAGCGCGCGCCTGTTTTGCATCGCGCGGAATATCGGCGTTGGCCCAGACCTGCAGGCGGCGCACCGGGTCAGCCCAGCTCATGAATTTGACGAGGTCTGGATCGTCGGGTTGCGCATCGAGCGTCTTGAGCTTGCCGGCAATCACGCGGCCGGTGGTGCCGTCGAGCGAAAGCCAGTCTCCCTGCTTGTAGGTGTGGCCCTTGACGCGGAGTTCTTTCTTTGCTTCGTCGACGACGCAGTCGCCGGCGCCGGCCACGCAGCACTTGCCCATGCCGCGGGTGACGACAGCGGCGTGCGATGTCATGCCGCCACGCGAGGTGAGAATGCCGGACGCCACTTCCATACCGGCGATGTCCTCAGGCGTAGTTTCGCCGCGCACGAGGATGACGTTTTTGTAGGTGCCGTTGGTGTGGTATTTCACGGCATCTTCCGCGGTGAAGACGATTTGTCCGACCGCGGCGCCCGGCGAGGCGGGTAGACCGGTCGCGAGAACTTCGATCTTCTCGCCCTTTTCAACGAGGCGCGGGACGAGGAAGTCATAAAGCTGGTTGGGCTCGACGCGGAAGATGGCTTCTTCCTGGGTGATCAAGCCTTCGCGGACCATGTCGATGGCGACACGGACGGCGGCCAGGCCAGTGCGCTTGCCGTTGCGCGTCTGCAGCATGTAGAGCTTGCCATCCTGGATGGTGAACTCAAAGTCCTGCATATCGCGATAGTGCTTTTCCATGCGGCGGGTGATATCTCGCAGCTGCTCGTAGACCTTGGGCATGACGCGCTCAAGCTCGCTGATGGGGAGCGGGGTGCGGACGCCGGAGACGACGTCTTCGCCCTGCGCGTTCATCAGGTACTCGCCGAAGAAGACGTGCTCGCCAGTGGCCGGATTTCGGGTAAAGCCCACACCCGTGCCGGAGTTCTCTCCCAGGTTCCCGAAAACCATGGCCTGCACGTTGACGGCTGTGCCTAGCCAGTCGTCGATGTGGTTGATGCGGCGGTAGGTCTTGGCGCGGTCATTCTGCCAGCTGCGGAAAACTGCATCGCGGGCCGCGGCGAGTTGGAAGAGCGGATCCTGCGGGAAGTCTTTGCCGGTCTCTTTCTTTACCAGCTTCTTGTACTCGGCGATGATCGTCTTGAGCGCGTCGGGCTTAAGCTCGTAATCGAACTTGACCTTCTTGGCGGCCTTTACGCCGTCGAAAATGTGCTCGAACTTCTTCTTGGGAATATCGAGGACGACATCGCCGAACATCTGGATGAGGCGGCGATAGGAGTCATAGGCAAAGCGGGGATTGTTGCTGCGCTTGACCAGGGCCTCCACTGCGTTGTCGTTGAGTCCCAAGTTCAGAATGGTGTCCATCATGCCGGGCATTGAGAACTTGGCGCCGGAGCGGACTGAAACGAGCAGTGGATTTTCGCCTGATCCGAGTTTCTGGCCTTGCAGCTTCTCGAGCTTTTCGAGGGCGGTGAGCATTTCGTCTTCGATCTGACGATTCAACTTGCCGCGCATGTATTCGCGACAGGCTTCGGTCTGGATGGTGAATCCGGGAGGAACGGGCAGACCCGCATTCGTCATCTCGGCGAGGCCGGCACCCTTGCCGCCCAGCACGTCTTTCATCTTTCCGTTGCCATCGGCTTTTCCGTCGCCGAAGAAGTACACATATTGGGTTGAAGTTGACGTCGAACCTGCCTTGTCGGCAAGTTGTTGGTCCAGTACGCCCTGCGTCATGAAATGAAGCCTCCGTGTAGGATTTCGGTCTTGCGGCGAAAAAGTGGATCGCCTGAAATTTTGGGTGTCCGCAGAGCGAGAGGCAGGAAGGAGGCGTGGATCATTCGCGGGAAGTTTGGTAAGAAACCTTAGCGAATGCAGCCGCTCACACAACTCGACTGCGCTTTGCGGACGACGTGATCGCAATAACTAATAGCGCGGCAAGTATACACTTGCATGTGCCCCACATCACAGCCCTTGAAAACGATGCTGAAATTGATGGAGTTTGCAGGCGAACGGCGGTGAAAGCCGCGTGCCTAGGGCGGATTCATGGGTTTGGCCTAAGGGTGAGGAGGTTTGGTGGGAGTGCTGTTTGCGGAGGTGCGGCTCTGCTTTTTCAGCTCTTCCCGCAGATCAAACGGAACCTTGGGATCCGACTTGTCCAGGATGTTGTCGACGCGCCATTGGCCGCCCTGGCTGAGCAGGGAAATCTCGAGAGAACGCCGATCCTGATCTGCTCCGTCCTGCTGCAGAAATGGTGCAAACGAAACCGCAGCTTTCGCACTTCCCGCGCTCTGCACTCGAAGGGAGATTTTCTGATCGAAGATTCCGCTCCAATCCTGGCAGGAGCAAAGTGGGTCCCCGTCGAGCACACCGACCTCGCCTGGACCGGCGGCCTTTTCACCGGCGTGCAGCAAGGCAATCAAGGAAGTGGTAAATACTTTGCGGGCCTTGGGGCTGTGGACATCGAGACCCGGGCCTCCCTTGGAATAATTGCGATGGACCGACTGAAGGAAGTTTTGGGCCGCTGCTGCATCTTGCGCGGAGAGCGGGAGGCCGGACAGGAAAACCAGCAGGCAAGCGGCAAGCAAAACCGGCGGTCGGGAGCGCACGCGCATCGAACCCCTTCGGAAATTAACGGAGAGATCTGCGACCGATTCTATGCCAGAGAGGAGTTCGGAAATCCGTGCACCGGGGTTCAGGCCAGCTGCTGCTGTTTTGGGGCGATTTTAGATGGATACCCGCGCCGACGGCGGCCAAATCGGGCAGGTCAGGCCGCCGGCTGGGCGAAGCAGGGGTCGGATTCGCGGCAGGGCGCCGCATTCCGCGTGATAAGAATGCGGTCCAAGCCGACCAGGGCAAGAATCTCGACAACCCGCGCCGATGCGTTCACGATTGAAAATGCATTGCCCGCGCATCGGGCTGTGCCGTATAGGGAGATGAGCGCGGCAATGCCAGCCGCGTCGATGCGCTCCACGTGGGAAAGATCGAGTGTTACGCTCTGCCTGCGGACAAGGGGCGTCAGGCGTTCGACCAAAGCCTGTTCCTGGCCGCGCACCAACTCATGCAAATCGCCGGGCGCGATGCGCAGTGTGTCTACCGTATGGGAAAGAATGCCAGTCATAAAAAACCTCCTCGGGACGCTGGCCATGGGTTACTTCAACGAAAGAGTGCTGCCGAAATGGCTATTGCCCCACCTTTCAATTTGCACCCCATCGGCCAAACTCGCTCGTGACGGAATGCGCTGATTTTAAAGGGTATGCAATCATTCAGTTGCGTTGCCTTTCGGTTTCAGGTGTTCGGATTCGATCCTGGCGTCCGCTATCGAACACGTTGACATTAACTACGCACGGGCAGGGGAAATGTTCCATTGGCAGTTAACGAAAATGATACGGGGAGTGAGCAAACGATTACTGGCCTGACAGCGGGTCTGGCAGGCGCTTTTGCGCTCGAAACGGGCTTTTCCATGGCGGGGCTGGTGGCGCTTCCTTACCGCGGGGCCGCGCGCGATGCGACGCGCTTTGAGACCTGGGTGCGCGAGGGCCGTGCGGGAACCATGGACTACCTTGCGCGGGTCGGCGAGAATGGGCAGCTGGTGCGCGCGCGTGTGGAAACGCCGTTTCCTTGGGCGCGTTCGGCCATCGTCTGCCTGGCGAACTACAACACCGCGCCCCCTCGGTCGACGGCGCCGTCGGATGCCGGTGCGGGATGGATTGCGCGTTATGCGTGGTCGAGCCGCGTGGATGCGGACGGAAGGCGGCGTCCGAGCGACTATCACAAGGTGTTGCTGAAGCGGCTGCGCGCGATGGAGTCAAGAATGCACGAGAAATTCGGCGCATTTGAATCGCGGGCCTATGTCGACACCGGACCGCTGGTGGAACGCTCCCTGGCCACTGCTGCGGGGCTGGGATGGACGGGGAAAAACACCTGCTTGATTCATCCCAAGCTGGGATCTTTTGGGTTTCTCGGCGTGCTGTTGACCAGTCTCGAACCGATGCAGGAAGGCGGGAAGCCGGAGGTCGTGCCGGATCGGTGTGGAAGCTGCACACGTTGTCTCGAAGTCTGTCCGACCGGAGCCCTGGTTGCTCCCTATGAGATGGATGCAACGCGATGCATTGCTTACCTGACGATTGAGCACAAGGGCGCCATTGAGGCCCAGTGGATGGATGGGATGGGAAGGCAGGTTTTCGGATGCGACATCTGCCAGGATGTTTGCCCCTGGAATCGCAAGGCTCCAATCAGCACGGATCCGCAGCTCGAAGCGAGGGCGGAACTTGTGAACCCGGCCCTGGAGTGGCTCGCATCGATGGATGAGCGAACGTTTGAGCGCACCTTCAATGGCTCGCCGGTGCGCCGGACGGGTTTCGTCGGGCTCAGGCGCAACGTGGCCATCGCCATGGGCAACAGCGGCGCGCAATCCTTCGCCGCGTACTTGCGGGAATGGTCCAGCGCGGCAGACGAAGGCCTGCGCTTTGCGTCCCAGTGGGCGCTCAGGAAACTCAAATTGACGATGGGTCCGACGGAAAAAATGGAAACTCGAACCACAGGCAACTGCGACCCCCATCCGACGAGGGCCACACAAACGAAAAGCTAGGAAACGCGCATGACGTTCGCCGCGCTCAGTCCCTTGGGGCCTTGCTGGCATTCAAATTCCACGGCCTCACCCTCGTTGAGAGTCTTGTAACCCTCTTCCTGGATCGCGGAGAAGTGGACAAACACGTCCTCGCCGCTGGACCGCTGAATGAACCCGTAACCCTTGGCACCATTGAACCACTTCACGACACCTTGTTCCTTCATGGATCTGCTCCTTGTTTTTTTAGCCAGCACAACACACTTACGTCTCGCGTCGGGTCCTGCAAGGCATGCAGTCGGGTGTAATCCCCCAAAGACACCGCGAGCCGCCCACGCACATTTGAAATCGTGCGCCTTGGCAGCTCGAATACCTACCCGATTTGAGATTGTGTCCGCCAGAAACCAAAACTTCCAAAGCTATCGGCCTTCCATTGGTTCGAACCCGCGTGCCTCCCGGCGCGCTGTGCTCAAGTTATGGCAGGAAATGAAGAAGGATGCAAGGAGAAAATCGGGAGAGCGCAGCAGGTGGTTGCTACACCTTGGTCACAACCCGCAGAGGCAGGGAGCATCTATCCTTAAGGAAAGCCCGGTAATTCCGAACGACTTTGACCGCGCCGCGAGCGCAGTTTTCAGAGCTCGGTGGAAGGAAGCACAGTTGGCAGACGTCTCAAATGCCGGTACATTGCGCGGTACGGAAGTGCCGGTCGAATGCACGGAAGCACCCGCCCCACCGGTCACCCAATCCAAGTGGTTCAGGCTGCGCAGCAGCTGCGTCCCGGTGGTCCGCTATCTGCTCGATAGCGAAGTACATACTTATGCGTTCAGCGTGGCCGCAAACGCCATTATTTCGTTTATCCCATTCATCGTGTTGCTTTACACGCTGTCAATGTCGGTTTTTCACTCGAGCGCAATGGTCGATGTGGTGAACGAAGTGGTGCGCTATTATCTGCCTTCGACGACGAGGCAGGATTGGATGACGAGTAGCCTTGAGTCGGTGGCTGTGCTTTCATCGCGGCACGGCGTGCAGGCGCTTTCGCTGGTGATGATTCTGATTTCGTGCACGGGAATCTTTCTGCCTCTCGAGGTGGCGCTGAATCAGGCCTGGGGCGTTACCAAGAGCCGCAATTACCTGATGAACCAGCTGGTGGCGTTTGGCCTGGCGATCCTGATGATGGGGCTGGCCATGGCGAGCATCCTGCTGAGCGCAGGGCAACGGCAGGTGCTGGGCCTTCTCTTCTTTCACCATACCGACAACTTCGTTTTTGAGGGTCTCAGTTCTCTCTGGCTCACACTGTGCACGGGGACGGCGTCGATCCTGTTTTTCTTTTCGATCTACTGGATTCTTCCCAATCGCCGTATCCCGGCGCGCAAGGTGCTTCGCACGTCGGTGATCACGGGGATCATCTGGCTCGCGTCGAAGTACATCTTTGTTGCGGTTCTGCCGCACCTCGATCTGAAGGCGCTCTACGGCCCGTTTTATGTTTCGGTGGGGTTGCTGTTCTGGGCGTATGTTTCAGGATTGATTTTGTTCGCCGGTGCGCAGTTTAGTGTGACGCGCTTTGGGGACGAAGAGAAGTAGCCGCAACTGCCACACAGCGCGTGTGCGAACCGGCCAGTGCTATGGGAGCTTGAAAGCCTTCACGGCGATTGCATTGGGGCTGCGGCCCGCGGGCAGCATGGTGAACAGCGCGTGTGACGCTGTGCGGACTACGGCTACGTCGCCGGAACGCGCGTCGACCACGAAAAGGAGATGGCCGGACGCGGAGAATGCCAACGCCGCGGGACCGTCGCCGACATGCACCGATCCTTCGCGCTTGCCGTCGTCAATCGCGTAGATCGTGACCTCTTGCGAGCGCAGGTTGCCGACGTAGAGCAGGGAATTGTCGGCGGATACGAGACCTCGCACCGGATCGGCACCCATGAGATAAGCGCCCAGCACATCGTCGGTTCCCGTGATCACTTCGGAGATCGAATCTGAAAGCGAGTTGGACACGAAGATTTCGCCGCCGTCGGGCTTAAGGGCCAACTGCACCGGTGCGCGGCCCACATCCAGGAGAGATTCCACGCGATCGGGCTGGTCGGGTTGGAACTTCGAATGGGCGAGCGCGATGGCCATGACCTGGTGACCGGCGGAGCAGGCTGCGAATGCCTTGGAGGAGTCGGGAAGAATCACAACATCGCTGGCGCCGGGGCAGCCTTCGAATACGGCGCGCACCTTGCGTGAGACCGGGTCGACCAGACTCACCGAGTTTCCACGCCGGTTTGCAACAACGAGTGTTTTTCCATCGGGCGCAACGCGCAGAGCAGCGGGCTCTTCGCCGGTGCCGATCACGGCAACTTCGCGCCGCGCCTTCAAGTCCAAAACCGAAACGCTGTTGGAGGCGGAGTTGGCCACGTAAGCGAGTGCGCCGTCGGGGTCGAGAGCCAGAGCACCCGGACGCCGATGAACCGGGATCGTGGCCGCTACTGAATTATTTTCGGTGTTGAGGACGGAGACGGATCCCTGGCTGCCTTCGACGCCGGCGTTGAGCACGTAGACTTCGCTGCGGTTGGGACTGGCGACGACCGAAATCGGATTGGGTCCCAAGGCGAGCTCGCGATCGAGGCGTACGTTGACCACGTCGTAGATCGACACGGTGCCGCTGCCGCCATTGGTGACGTAAGCATATTCGCGGTAGTTGGCGGGGTATTGCGGGAAGTCGTGCGGACGGCAGCCGGCGAGGGCCACCAGCAGAAATAAGGCGAGCAAACTTCCTTTCACAGGTCTAAAGATTGGGATATGGGGCACATCTTTCCGGGCGGAGTTCGGCATGGAAGAAAGCAGATCCCTCGACTCGTCCGCTTTTCGGATCGCGCCCAAGGGGATGTGGACGGAGTTACCGGACCTTGGCGACATGCGCGTCCGCCGAGGGCGTTCCGAGGTGCAGGCCACGGGGCAATCTGCGATGGACTATGGGAGCAATCTGTTCGACTTCGTCCATCATCAGGGCAAATTGGTTCGGGTAGATGGACTGAGGTCCATCGGAGAGCGCCTTTTCGGGCTGATGATGCACTTCGACCAAAATGCCGTCGGCTCCGACTGCGATGGCTGCGCGGGCCATGGGCAGCACCTTGTCGCGCTTGCCGGTGCCATGGCTCGGGTCAACGAGGATGGGCAGATGGCTGAGGCGTTGCACGGCAGGAACAATGCTGAGGTCGAGCGTGTTGCGCGTGTGATCAGCGAAGGTGCGGACGCCACGCTCGCAGAGGATTACCTCGTAGTTGCCCTCGCTCATGATGTACTCGGCGGCCATGAGGAACTCGTCGAGCGTCGCGCTCAGGCCCCGCTTGAGGAGTACGGGCTTGCGCAGGCGTCCGGCATGCTTTAGCAGAGAAAAATTCTGCATGTTGCGCGCGCCGATCTGGATGACGTCGGCCCATTCGGCAACCAGCTCGAGGGTCTCGTTGTCGATGGCTTCAGTGATAATGCGCAAGCCGAATTTATCGCGGATTTCGGCCATGATTTTGAGAGCTTCGACGCCGAGGCCTTGAAACGCGTAAGGCGAAGTGCGCGGCTTGTAGGCGCCGCCGCGGAAAAACTGTGCGCCTGCCGCGGCAACCTGTTCGGCAATGGCGAATGCCTGCTCACGGCTCTCGATGGAGCAGGGCCCTGCGACGATGGCGAGGTTGCGGCCGCCAATGGAGGCGTCGGTTCCCGGGAAGCGGATGATCGTGTCCTCTTCCTTCACGTCGCGGCTGGCAAGTTTGTAGGGCTTACTGACACGAATGACTTCGGCCACGCCAGAGAGCTCTTCGAGGTTGCCCCGGTCGGCCTCGCCCTGGTTGCCGGTGATGCCGATGGCGGTGCGCTGCGCTCCAGGCATCGGATGTGCCCGGTAACCCAGCAGTTCGATATGTTCGCAGACCGCCTGGATCTCTTCTTTGGTGGCCTGCACTTTCATGACGACGAGCATCGTAAGCCTCTCAACCCTCAAGTTTACGGCAATTGGTCGTATTCGCGCTTCTTTTGGGGCTGTGCGCGAGATTCGAGAGAGATCATTTAACGCGAATGGTTTGTGCGCCGCGCGGCATTGCGCTTTTCGGAGCGCCATTTCAAACCGAGCCAGGTCAGGTAGCCCAACTGGAGCACCCAGGTGACGGTATAGGCTGCAACAACGAATTGGTGATCGAGAACGGTTGCCGGATCCATGTTTCTCCTTGTTCTGAATCGCATCGTCGGATCAGATATTGGCCGCGAGAGCTTCTTGTGCTTCTTCTTCGGCGTATTGCTGATGTTTGCGCTCGACGTTGAAGCGCAGGATGAGGATGAAGATGCCCCATGCGAACCAGGCGAGCATGTTCCAACCGAAGGCCTGGAGCATCTGCGGGTCCTTCATGCCGGAACCGGGATCTCCGCCAAACACGGGGGCGGGGTGCTGGGTGCGCCACCAGCGATTCGACATGTAGACGATGGGCACATCGAGAGCGCCGAAGATGCCGAGGACGGCGGCCAGGGTCTGCACCTGCGGGCCAGCGGCGAAGCGGCGGAGCAGCAGGTAGCTGACGTAGATGAGCCAGAGCACGAGGGTGGTGGTTAGGCGGGCATCCCATGTCCACCAGATGCCCCACGCGCGACGGCCCCAGATGGGACCGGTAATGAGCACGACGGTGCAGAAGACGACGCCGACTTCGGCGCCCGCGACTGCCCACGCATCGGCGACCTGCGCCCATTCTTCGTGGCCGCGGCGGTTGGCGAGGAATCCGATTGAACCGAGGAGGCTGACAGCGAAAAAGACAAACGCGACGGAGGCGGAAGGCACGTGGTAGTAAATGATGCGAAACACGTAGCCCTGCAAGGCGTCATCGGGGGCGACATACATGGCCTGATAAAAGCCCCAGATCATGAGCGCTACTGTGACGGCGGCGTAAAGGGCAATGCCGATTTTTTTCATGCTGAAACCTTGATTTCGATCCCTCTTAGTGTACGACGGAGCCAAAACGGCAGTCTCCATCGATGGGTGGAGCGCTACTCCGCGTGAAAGATCACGTCGAAGAGGAGCAAGCTCACGGTGGTGAAGATGATGTCGTAGCCCACGAGCAACTTGATCCAAAGCGATGGGTCGCTTTCGCCGGTCAGGATCGCGGTAGTGGCGAGAACCATGGCCAGTAGCGCGGGCATGAAGATGGGGAAAAGGATCAGCGGCAGGAGCAACTCGCGATTACGGCTGCGAATGGAAAGTGCGGCGAAGAAGGTTCCGTTGGCCACCAGGGCCCACGTGGCCAGTGGCAGGACCAGCGCCAACAACCAGGCATTTCCCTCGACGCGCAGGTTGTACATGACGAGGAAGACCGGTGCGAGCACGATCTGGACAATGGAGACGAAGAAGAAATTGGCGAGCACCTTGGCGAGGAACAGCTCTGCTCCGGGCGTGGGAGCCATGCGCTGCGCATCGAGCACCTGGTGGCGAATCTCACGCGCCCATGCCTGGTTGAGAGCGCTGACCGAAGCAAACATGGTGGCGACACATAGCACGCCACCGGCGATGTCGCGCGAAAAGGCGCCGCGTGGATCGAATGCCAGGGAGAAGAGAACCACGACCAGAAGGGCAAAGAAGAGCATCGAGTTGATGGCTTCTTTCGAGCGCCATTCGATGCGCAGATCCTTCATGAGAT
Source organism: uncultured Acidobacteriaceae bacterium (assembly GCA_963798035.1). Taxonomy (GTDB): domain Bacteria; phylum Acidobacteriota; class Terriglobia; order Terriglobales; family Acidobacteriaceae; genus Telmatobacter. The sequence goes on from CAWCRW010000006.1 coordinate 1,133,131, forward strand.
GGGTCCAGAGGGCGCGGGTCATTTTGCGCGTCTCTGGTGGGTGGAAGACTCATTCTGCAAGGTGTCGGGAGCTGGGGCACCCGGGTTTTTGGTGAGGTCGGCGGTCTGCACTTCGACGTCGAGTGCCTGGGCGGCACGGAGGTAGTCGCCGGGGCTGAGAATGAGTTGCGTGCCGCGCGCTCCGGCGGAGACGCTGATCTTGTCGAAGAGGATGGCGGTTTCGTCGATGTAGACGGGATAGGGCCTTCGTGCTCCGAAAAGGGTGACGCCGCCACGGATGTAGCCGGTGAGCGGTTGCACGTCTTTTAGGGACGCCATTTCAGCCTTGCGCAGGCCGGCGGCATGGGCGAGTTTTTTGAAATCGAGTTCAGCATCGCCGGGAATTACCGCGAATCGGTAGACATTCGGCCCGCCGGTCACGAGCAGGGTCTTGAAGACCTGTGCGGCCGGCATGCCGATTTTTTTCGCGACCGTGATAGCGGAGAGATCGTCGGGGTCGACTTCGTATTCGCGCAGTTCGAACGGAATGCCGAGGCTCTCAAGGAAACGCGCGCCATTGGTCTTCATAAGCTGGGCGCTCCGGGCTCGAACGATGCCACGCGACCGGCCTGCAAACGCAGGATCCAGTCGGCGATGGGCGCGGCGGAATCCCGCTGGTGCGTGGTGATGACAATGGTGCGATTGCCCTGGCGGAAGCCAGCCAGCAACTCGACCATCTGGCGGACGGATTCGACATCCATGTTGGAAAAAGGCTCGTCGAGCAGAAGCAGCTCGGGCACAGGCAGCAGCACGCGGGCCAGGGAGGTGCGCTGGCGCATGCCTTGGGAGTATTGGCCGAAGGGTCGCGTCAATTCAGGATCGAGGCCAACCTGGCGCAGTGCTTCCGCGGGCGCGAGGCATTTTTGCTCCGTATAGAGGCTGGCAAAATAGCGCAGATTTTCGTGGGCCGTCAGCTCATCGTAGAGCATGGGTGCGTGGCTCATATAGCCAATGCGTCCGCGGACGTCGTGAGGGTCGTTCTCGCCAAAGACGTTCACCGTGCCGTGCGTGGGACGGAGGAGCCCGGCAAGGATGCGGAGAAGTGTTGATTTACCTGCGCCATTCTCCCCAATCAGGACGTAGCAGCGACCCGGTTCGAGGTTGACGGTCACCTGGCGCAAAGCTGCGAAGGAGCCAAAGAGTTTGGAGACTTTGTCGAGCCGAGCCGAAAAGGGGCGCGCACCGAGGCTGGAGCTTTCGGCCGCTGGGGCGAGCGCGGTCATCGGATCAATCGGCTGTGGCCGGCTTGGTAGAGCTGGGAGCGGGTGTTGCCGCGGCGCGGGGATTCGCCGGTGCCGCGGCTGGCCTTCCTGACCCTGGCTGGCCCGGGGCGTATTTGCTGGCGCATTTGGCCTGGAGCTGATTGGCGTGGAAGACACCGTCGCGGCCGAAGGTGCCCAATGCGAGAGCCTGGGAGTCATCTTTGAAAGTGTCTGGCGGCGGCTCGGAGCCTTTGTAGTTTACGACAAGCGTGCGGCCGGTGGCGGCTTTCGGAGAATGGCTCTCGAACTCGTTCAGCGTGAAGGTGACGTGGGTGCCGTTCTGTTCAATGGAACCCGGCTTCACGAACCCCTCGACACGCAGATTGCTCTTGTAGGCCTTGTCGCCCATGCCTCCGAGCTCAGCGATGGTGACGTAATAGCTCTTGCTGGAACCGTAGCCGGTGAAGGCCAGCCAGCCGATCGTGCCAAGGATCACGGCTACCGCGATGCCGATGCGAAGCGAGTTGGAAGAGCTTTTCATGCCTGCATTTAACGATACGAGCGGAAGGAGGCCGGGTCAACCATCCAGACCAACATGCGTGATTTAAATCACACGACTTTGCCTTCACCGGGGACGAGCTGCAGGGGTGTGCGCCGGGAATGCCTACTGTGCAGAATCCAGGGTTTGCGCGGCGCGATCGATCGCCTGGGTCAGAGCGGTCAACTGCTGGCTGGCGCGTGGCGCGTCCTTGGCGTCGATGGCCTCGTTGACCCCGGGGATGACGACTGCCGCGTAGCCGGTAAACTCGCCGGGGGCGTAGATGGAGTGTTTGTACCAGGGCCGGTTGGGCAAGCCATTGGGCAAAAGCAAGTCGGTTTCAGCCTGACGCAGGGCGTGGTTGAGCCTGGTTGTATCGCCTGACGCCTTCGCTTGGACGGAATGGACCTTCGCAGCCGCGGAGGTGAACCGGCTTGCGGCCGCTTGTGCCGGCGCAAAATCCACCGAGCTCATGCCGGCGTCCCCAGCCTTACGCTTGGCGGAATCGATATAGGAAGAGATTTCTCGCGCGTAGGCGGGGTAGTCATAGGGAAGCACGTCAGCATCGGCCATGCGAAGCGCTTCCAGCCCGAAGACGCGCGCCATTTCCTGGAGGTAAACGAACTTGGGATCGGCATTCATCACGAACCATGCGTAGTCGTCGAATGTCGAATGATAGACGCCGTAGGGTCCGGAAGAGCCGACGTCGGTCGAGGGTACGCCAGCGTGTTGCAGGAAGGGTGTGAAGTCGGAGCCGGAGCCGAGATCGCTGACGCGGACCTCTTCGCCGGGCTGCAAGGGAGCGTTTGACCCGCGATGCTCATCGCCTTTGTCGCGGCTTAGCCGCCACTCCTGGTACACCGTGCCGCTGATCGGACTGGGCACGGATTTGGTTACATCGCGCACAAACTGCTTAAGAGAGGGAACCGCGGCCGCGTTGAAATTGGGCCCGGCCACGCCGACATCGGTGTTGAAGTATGCGACTGCGTGATCGATGGTTTGCGCATGTTGTTCCACCCACTCCGTGGAGCCGATCAACCCTTCTTCTTCGGCGTCCCAACTGCAGAAGAGGATCGTGCGCTTGGGACGCCACCCTTCTTTCAAGAGCGCGCCGATGCCGTGTACAGCTTCAAGCATGACTGCCGTGCCGCTGTTGGGATCGACGGCCCCGTAGACCCATGCATCGCGATGATTGCCGTTGACGACCCACTCGTCTGGGAACTCGGTCCCTTTGATTTTGCCCACCACATCCCAGATCGTGCGGCGTTGGTAATCCTGCTGCGAAACGAGATGCACGCGGACGCCGTCTGCTCCACTTACAGCTCCGAGGTGGTAACGGAAGGGCAGCGCGCCTTGCCATCCCTGCGGCACGCTGGAGCCCTTCAAGGCCTGCAGGATTGGAGACGCGTCATGGTAACTGATGGGGATGGAGATGATGTGGGGCTGATTGCCGTCCGGAGAAATGCGTGAAGAATCGGGAAGATCGGGCGTCGAAGCGACGCCGGGAGTCTCGGGGTCGCCGGGATATTTGAAGAGATACTGCACGGACCCGCGCTGCACGCCGGTTTCCGGGCGCCAGGGACCGACGGGGTAGGCGTCGCCTTTGAAGTAGCCGTCATCCTGCGGATCGGAATAGATGAGCACACCGGCGGCACCACGCTGCTCGGCGATGTAGACTTTGACGCCGCGGAAGTTTCCACCATAGCGAACGATCACGATCTTGCCATGCAGATCGATGTGTTGCGCTGCGAGCTGATCGAAGTCCTCGAGCCGGCCATAGTTTGCGTACACCACATCGCCGGTTACGTCGCCGGACCCGGAAGAACCATTGAACGGCATCACGACGCGGGGATCATCCTGGCCGGGGTCGCCTTGCGCATGCTCCCGTGTGGGACCGGACATAAGCAGCTTGCCCGCGGCATCGTAGGCCTCGACGGTCACCACCTTGGGCTGATTCAACAACACTCGGAAGGGCACGATCTCCGTCTCGAGGCCTGCGGCGCGAAATTTCCCCGCGACATATTCCGCAGTTTTGTGGTCTTCGGGCGTTGCGGCCATGTGGGGCTCCGCGGTGAGGGTCTTCAACTCTTCGCCAGCGAGCTTGGCGCTGGGCACGTCGAGGAATTTGGTCTCGAGGGCTGCTTCTTTAGAGAAGTCGGTGTAACCGAACGCACTGGGCGCCGCGGCTTGTGCGGCGGACCGGGTCGCATTTGGATCGGGTACGAGGGCGAAAAGAAGAAAGACAATCGGAGACTTGCGAATCAGCATGAGCGAAGCCCTTTGGCGCGTTACTTCAATGCAGTGGGGAAGGTTAGAAGGCGGATGCGGAAGCCTCCGCCGTATTTCAACCCAGCTTACACTAACAAGACGGGGGTCTTTCTGGGCGCGGAGCGGCATTCAGAGAATGAATCGATCAATGCCACGCCGGAAGAGGCTGTCCTTATGGCCCAGTCGCCGGCCGGTGCGCAGGCTACCCGTGTGCCGCGCATGGTGCGCGCTCTGCGCAATCCCAATTTTCGTCTCTTCTGGAGCGGGAATTTTCTCTCCAACATCGGCACCTGGATGCAGAATGTCGCGCAGGGCTGGCTGGTGCTGCTGCTGACGAACTCCGCCTTCTGGCTGGGGGTGGTTGGGTTTGCGGGGTCGATTCCTTTCCTGGTTTTTTCGCTCTTCGGGGGCGTGATTGCCGATCGTGTGGACAAGCGGCGGCTGCTCATCATGACGCAATCGACGATGATGCTTCTGGCGTTTCTTCTCGCAGCGCTAGCGTGGTTCAAGGTGATCACGGTATGGGAGGTCGCAGGGATTGCGTTCCTGAACGGCGTGGCCATGTCGATGAATGCTCCCAGTTACCAGGCGATGGTGCCGCGGCTGGTGAAACGGGAAGACCTGACCAACGCGATCGCTCTGAATTCGGCGCAGTTCAACATGTCGCGCATCCTGGGCCCATCTCTGGGCGGCTATGCGATGTTGGCATTCGGCGTGACCGGCAACTTCTTTTTGAATGGCGTAAGTTTTCTTGCAGTGCTCTGGGCGTTGACGCGAATTCGCTATCCGGACGAGAATCTGTCCCGGCACCAAACCATGTGGGACAGCCTGCGGGGCGGGTTTGCCTATTTACGCAGCGAGCGCCAGATGCTGGTTCTTGTCTGGATGACGGCGGCGGTGAGCTTCCTGGGGATTCCGTTCCTCACGTTTATTCCTTACTTTGCCAAGATCCAATTGAACGCAGGCGAAAGCGGCTTGGGCTGGCTGCTGGCAGGCTCTGGATTTGGGGCCGTGCTGGGCGCCATGTCGGTTGCAGCCGTGGGGGTGTTGCGGCATCGTGGTGTGGTGATCACCTTTGGCGGAGTGGCCTTCTTCCTGGCCATCATTGGCTTCTGCTCTTCGCATAGCTTTGCGCTGTCGGAGTGCCTGGCCTTTTTTGAAGGGTTCAGCGGGATCATGATGATCTCCTGCTTCAACGTTTCAATCCAGCATCTCTCATCGGATGAGATGCGCGGACGCGTGATGAGCATTTACACCACGAGTTTTCTGGGATTGCCACCGCTGGGCGCGTTGCTTGCGGGCGTGCTGTCACGCCGCATCCCGACCGGGCATGCCCTCGCCTTGATGGCAGGGCTGGCGGGATGCATCTTCCTGGGGTTCTTTGCTTTTTCGCCGTCGTTGCGGGAACTGGATTAGAGAAATTTGGGAAGCCGCGTGGACGTTTTGATGGGCGTAAACGTTGGTATTCACTTTAGCCCTAGCGACGAAGATCTGCCGCTGGGGCGCCGTTTAGGAAAAAGCCACTCCGATGCGCGCTCTCCGTCTGCACTCAATCACCACTGGAGCGCGGCGGTCAGGCGACTAACTGGGCGCAGTGGGAGCAACGTTTCGCGGCCATGGGAATATCGCTGAGGCACTCAGGGCAGGCTTTGGTGACGGGTGGCGTCTCGGGCACCGGCTTTTTGAAGCGCGCCAGCAGGGCATTGACCGGCAGTACGAAAGCGAAGTAAACAACCGACGCAATGATCACGAACGAGATGACATGGTCGATGAAATTGCCGACTTTCACTTCGCCCTTGCCGACATGCAGGATGATGTAGCTGAAGTTGGGCTGGCCAACGGTTGCGGCGATCAGCGGGTTGATGATGTCGCTGACCAGAGATGTGACAATCGCCCCAAACGCGGCGCCGATGATGACGGCGACGGCGAGATCAACGACATTCCCACGAAGAACAAAGTCACGAAAGCCTTTGAACATGTCTTCCTCCCGTAGATGAGTGCTGCACTCGCGACCCCGGTTGGATGAGCGGAGGTCCGGCTACCGGCGCGTCGTGCGTACAGCCATGCTACACGGCAGATATGAAAATGGCACCGCTAGATTTGCATTGATACGGCTCGACGCCGCGCGGTTGACCTCACGGATAGGCCACCAGGAAGACGATCATGGCCAGAATCATGAGATCTGCGTAGAGCAGCAGCAGGACACCGGCGTGATAGAGAGTCCATCGGCGATGCAAGCAACGCGCCGTCTCGCCCATTCCCCAGATGGCGATCAGCAGGGGAAGAATCTGCCAGGATGAACCATGAAGATTTTCAAGATGAGGAAAGCCGGCCAGCAGCAGGCCTCCGAAAAAAGCTCCGAGCGACAGCAGGATGCCGCGTGCGAGGGATTTATGCCGCAAGCGGAAGATGGCGAGGAAGGCACGCACAGTTCTTAACTGTAGATGCTTGTTCCCGCCCTTTGTTCACGAATCCTAGCGCGCAACCAGCTCCATCTCTCTCAAAGATTCGACGTAGGGAGCACGCAGGACTCCGCGCTCGGTGATGATGGCGGTGACATATTTCGCCGGGGTTACGTCGAAGGCCGGGTTGCAGATGCCCACGCCATGCGGCGTGAGCTGCTTGCCGCCATGATGGGTAACCTCGACCGGGCTGCGTTCCTCGATGGGAATGGCGTCGCCGGTGGGCGTAGCGGTGTCGATGGTGGACCAGGGGGCGGCGCAGAAGAACGGGATGCCATGTTCCTTGGCGAGAATGGCAACGTTGTAGGTGCCGATCTTGTTGGCGAAGTCGCCATTGGCCGCGATGCGGTCGGCTCCCACGACGACGGCCCTGATTTTGCCTGCGCGCATGAGGCTGGCCGCCATGTTGTCGCAGATGACCGTGGTGGGGATGCCGTCGGCCATGAGTTCCCAGGCAGTGAGGCGCGCGCCTTGCAGGAACGGCCGCGTTTCATCGGCGTAGACGTGGATGCGCTTGCCCTGCTCGATGGCGGAGCGGATGACCCCGAGAGCAGTACCGTAACCGCAGGTCGCCAACGCGCCGGCATTGCAGTGGGTCAGCACGCCGCCTTCTTCGGGGAGCAAGGCTCCGCCATAAGCGCCCATCGCTTTGCACGCGGCGATGTCTTCCTCGTACATTGCGTGGGCTTCGGCGAGAAGTTTTCGCTGTATTTCTGCCATTGCGGATCGGTCGGCGAGCAGGGCGGCGAAGACCCGCTTCATGCGATCGATGGCCCAAAATAGATTGACGGCGGTGGGGCGGGTCGCGGCCAGGCGATCGCAGATGCGCGAAAACTCAGGCGCAAATTCCTGGGCTGTCGCCGCCTTCGATTGTTGTGCGCCGAGGGCAATGCCGTAGGCGGCGGAGACTCCGATTGCCGGGGCGCCACGAACCACCATGGTCACGATGATGTCGGCGACTTGTTCGTAGTTGGCCGCGGTAACGTAGCTCTCTTCGAGCGGAAGCTTGGTCTGATCGATGAAGCGAACGCCTTCCGGCGTCCATGCGAGGGTCGGAATCATGCATTCTTAGTTTAACCTGTAGATTCGTTCGAGATTGGAAGGGCGCGCTGCGCCTGAAAACATTTTCAGAAACTACTAGACGGTCCGGCATCCGACTGCGTACATTGGTCACCGTATCCCCGCGGTTCTCGGGCCCGAGCACGGCAGCATGCCTCGTTCTGTAGGCGCCGGAGCGACCCTGGCTCAAGGAGCAGTCTTGAAACTCACGTCTGTCGACTGGCTGATCATGCTGTTGTATTTCGTCTTCGTGATAGGGATCGGTTTTGCCCTGAAGCGCTACATGAAGACGAGCAAGGACTTTTTCCAGGCGGGGCGTGCGCTGCCCGCATGGATTTGCGGGCTTGCCTTTATCAGCGCGAACCTCGGTGCGCAGGAAGTGATCGGCATGGGCGCGTCGGGGGCCAAGTACGGCCTGGAGACTGCGCACTTCTACGGCATCGGCGCCATCCCGGCGATGGTCTTCGTGGGCATCTTCATGATGCCGTTCTATTACGGCTCGAAGGCGCGCTCAGTGCCTGAGTTTCTTCGCCTGCGTTTCGATGAAAAAACGCGTGGATTGAACGCCTGCTCCTTCGCGGTGATGACCGTATTCAGCTCGGGTATCTCGATGTATGCGATGGCGCGACTGATCCAGGCTCTGCATGTTTTCGACGGGTTGTTCAATCAGCTTGGCTGGCCGCAGGGCGGTATCTTCACATTTTCCATCGTGCTGTCGGCGGTCATTGTTCTCCTTTACATTTTTCTTGGCGGACTCACCAGCGCAATTTACAACGAGGTGCTGCAGTTCTTTTTGATCATCGCTGGATTTCTGCCGCTGGTTTTGCTGGGACTCAAGAATATCGGCGGCTGGGCAGGACTGAAAGCGTCGGTGCCGGTCGCCTACATGCATGAATGGAAGGGTGTGCTGCATTCGAACACGAACCCGATGGGCATCGAGATCATTGGCATCGGCATGGGTCTGGGGTTTGTGCTCGGTTCCGGGTATTGGTGCACGGACTTTCTCGTTATCCAAACAGCCATGGCTTCGAAGGATATGGAATCGGCGCGTCGCGTCCCGCTGATTGCAGCTGTTCCCAAGATGCTGTTTCCATTTCTCGTGATTCTGCCGGGCTTGCTGGCGATCGGCCTGCCGACCCCGCACACTTCGACGGTTGTGACCACGGAGTCGAATGGCGCAATCGTTCATAACATCTCCGTGGTCCCCAAAGAAGTGGAAGAAGGCCGCGGGCTGGTGCCGGCGAAAATCAATCCCTTGACGGGTCAGGCGATGCTCGATGCCAGCGGGCATCCACTGCTGGACTACGACATGGCCACGCCGAACATGCTGCTGCACTACTTTCCCACCGGTATTCTCGGGCTTGGACTCACGGCGCTGTTGGCCAGCTTTATGAGCGGTATGGCGGGGAACGTTACGGCATTCAATACAGTCTTCACCTACGATCTCTACCAGTCCTACATTCACAAAGGCGCGAGCGACCGGCACTATCTTGCGGTTGGCCGATGGGCCACCGTGGGCGGGATTCTTTTGTCGATCGCCACTGCGTATGCGGCCATCAATTTCAACAACATCATGGACACGCTGCAACTGGTTTTCTCGTTTGTGAATGCGCCGCTGTTTGCAACGTTTCTTCTGGGAATGTTCTCGAAGCGGACAACAGGACACGGCGCGTTTTCGGGACTCATTGCCGGCACAGCAGCGGCGATGTTGCATCACGGCTTGACCTTGCCGATTGAGGCACACACCGGAATTCACGGCGGGTGGATTACCGTGGTCCACCACTATCCGAGCGACATGGCGCAGAATTTCTGGGGCGCCATTTTTGCCTTCAGCACTAACTTTGTGGTTGCAGTTGTCGTGAGTCTTTGCACCAAGCCGCGACCGGAATCGGAACTGGTGGGGCTGGTGCATTCGCTGACGCCGAAACCGTCGATGGCGCATCTTGCGTGGTGGAAGCGGCCGGAAGCATTGGGCATCGCCGTGTTGCTGGGCGCGGTTGCGCTGAACATTTTCTTTGCGTGAGGAACTTCGAAGGAAAGGTGCGGTTGTGAAGAGAAGTGCATTGCAACATCACGAATCGAGCACGGGAGAGGGGACACAATGAGTCTCGATCTGCGCATCCCCATGGGATTGATGTTTACCTTCGTGGGCATCATCCTGAGTGTCTTCGGATTACGCACCAACGGAGATGCTGCGCTTTACGCCAAGAGCCTGGGCATCAACGCCAACCTCTGGTGGGGACTGGTGCTGCTGGTATTCGGGTTCTCGATGTTCCTGTTAGGACGCCACAGACAAATACAGCTCGCGAAAGAGCCGCCGCCGGCCCTCGAAGAAGGAGAAGTGCGGCGCGGACACTGACGAACTTCTCACTCTCACAGTGCGGTATAAAGGGAGCCTTTATGGCATCGCCGTTACACTGAGAGAGAGCCATGAAACGCAGAACCATTGAGCACTATGAAATTGTCCGCAAGCTTGGCGCCGGCGGCAGCGGAGTCGTGTACCTGGCGACGGACACGCTTCTGCAGCGCCCCGTGGTGCTCAAAATCCTGCGTGCCGGGCTGCTCTCGGTTCAGCAGATGCGCTCCACCGTTTTGCGCGAGGCGCGGCTGGCTTCGGCCATCGAGCATCCCAATGTTTGCGCGATTTACGAGGTTGGCGAGGTCGTCGACGAGGGGTACATCGTCATGCAGTTTGTCCCCGGCCAGTCGCTGGATCAGCTTATTGCACGCGGGCCGGCGAGCCCGCAGCTTGTGCTCTCGGTCGGCATCCAGATCGCCGATGGTCTGCAGGCAGCGCACGCGTTGGGTATCTTTCATCGCGATCTGAAGCCGCAAAATGTGATGTTGACCGAAGGCGGCCTGGTGAAGATTCTCGACTTTGGCCTGGCGCGGAGGCTGCAGCCGGAAGATGCAGGTTTTGACCCGAGCAAGCCCGCGCTGGCCAAAGATTCATCGCTTGCCGCAACGTACACTGCGCGCGGCGGTACGATCCGCTACATGGCGCCGGAGCAGTTTGTGACAGGCCACTCGAGCGTGCAATCCGATGTCTGGGCGCTGGGCGTGATTCTGTATGAGCTGGCTGGCGGACGCCACCCCTTCTCGCGGTCCGATGCGGAAGACTTTCAAGCCATTCGGGCCATCCAGTTCTCCGATCCCCCCGATTTGAGCGCGATTGTGCCGACAATTTCCGCTGAGCTGAAGAGTGTGATCGCAACGTGCCTGGAGAAGAATCCGTCTGCGCGGTACAACAACGCTGCCGAAGTGCGTGAAGCACTGAAGACGATCATGAAGGCGCTGCAGATCGAGACGGGCATTATTCCGGGAGAGGCCGCGGCCAACTTGCCGACCACTGGCGCCGAGGCGGAAAAGCGTGCGACGGGCATTCTCTCCATGCTCGCCGAGCGATTTCGCGAGTCGGCGAGCGAGCGTGCCGCACAGAATTCGCTTGTGGTGTTGCCCTTCACAAATCTGGGAGCGACGGAAGTTGCGCCGCTCTACGGATACGCGCTTGCGGATGCCATTGCAGCGCGGCTGGCGCGCATTCCGGCACTGATCGTTCGTCCTTCGAGCACATTGATGATGCTGCCAATCGCGCAGATGGACCCGCTTTCGGTAGGTCAGCGCTTGCTGGTGTCGTTTGTGTTGGCGGGCAGCTTCGTGCGCTCGGATCTCGGCTTCGATTTGAACTGGCAGTTGCTGGATGTGGCTTCGCAAAGCGTACGTTCGGGCGGAGCGATTCAGGTTGCTTCGCTGGACCTGATCGCCGTGCAGACGGAGATTTCCAACGAAGTGTTTGCCGCCTTGCATGGGCTAAGCGGCGCAGACCGAATCGAAACAGCTTCGCAGGAGACGAGCCGACAGGCGACGCGTGACGGATCGCTGCCGGGGCCGGTAAGCGAAGAGTATCTGCAGTCTCGCGCGCTGCTCAGCTCGTTTATGGTGCGCACCGGCGCGCGCGCCGATCTTGACCGCGCCCACGCTTTGTTCACGAGCGTCACCACGAAGGATCCGGAATTTGCTGCCGGGTGGAGCGGGCTCGGAATTGCCGAGCTGCAGTATGTGCGTCATGGCTTTGGCGGCCAGATTCACGTGATGCATGCGCGACGCGCGTTTGACGAGGCGCTGCGGCTCGATCCGGCGGCAACCGAAGCGAATCTCTATCGCATTTACATGCTTCTTTCGCGAGGCGAGAAGGAGTCGGCACGTCATGGCATTGCGAACCTGCTGGCATCGGCTACGAACGATTGGAACGTGCACATGGTGGCCGGCCTGGCGCTACGCGGGGACGGCATGTACCTCGAGGCGCTGCACGAGTTCAGTCGCGCGCTCAAGCTCAATCCTGCAAATGCGGCGATTCTCTACAACCATCGCGCCCGCGTCTATCACTACCAGAACCAGATTGAACTGGCAGGAGACGAATTGGAAAAGGGACTTGCGCTTGAGCCTCGTCATCCGCTGTTGCGAACGTCGGCGGGATATCAGCAGATGCGGACCGGGAATCTGCCCGAGGCGATCCGTATCCTCGAAGGCGTGATTCGCGATGACGAATCGATGCGCATCGCGGTGCCGACTCTGGCGATGTGCTACGTGCAGGAGGGAGAGCGCGAGCGCGCTGCAGGGCTGCTGCGAGACGACACATTAGCGGCGGCCGAGGCCGACAACGAGATGGCGTACAGGCTGGCGAGTTATTTTGCCGTGGAAGGCGACTCCAGTGAAGCTCTGCATTGGCTGCGCCGGGCTATTTATCTCGGCAACGAAAACTATCCGTGGTTCCAGAAGAATCCGGCGTGGAACAATCTGCGGACAAATTCAGATTTCGAGAGGATTCTTGAAGACCTGAAAAAAAGTTTTCGCAAAAACCAGAGAACCTGGAAGCGGCTGCTGGAGCAGGTGCCGCCAGAGGCGGAATAGCGTATTTCACGGCGTTGGGCGCGGCTACTGCCGCGCCCTTCCCATCTGCTTACTTCAAGCTCACCGTCGCCTTCAAAGGAAGGCTTTGCGAGGAGCCACCGACGAGGATGGTGTAGTCGCCGGGGACGAGGGTCCAGTCGTTCTTTGCTTCGTCGAAGATCGAGAGGTATTTGGGATCGATTTCGACGGACACGGTGCGATGTTCCTTGGCGTCAAGCTTGATCTTGGAGAAGCCCACCAGCCGCTTGAAGGGTTCGCCGGCTGCGTCCGGCAGCATGGCGTAGACTTCTGCGATCTCCGAGCCTTCGCGCGAACCTGTGTTGGTCACGGTAAAGGCCGCAGAGACTTTTTCGCCCGCCGTAATTTTCAAACCCGTGTAGCTGTAGGTGGTGTAAGAGAGACCGAAACCGAATGGAAAGAGCACGGGTTTCTTCTCCGCGTCGTACCACTTATAGCCAACCTTCAAGCCCTCGTCATAAGTGACCTGAAATGGTGGCAAACCGGCTGCGCGCTGTTCCGGTGAAACCGGTCCTGAAAAATGGGCGGACTCTGGCGGAGGCGTGGTCAATGTTGGGTGAGGTAGGTCTGCTTCGCTCTTGGGAAATGTGTTGGGCAGTTTGCCGCTCGGATTCACGGTTCCGAACAGAACATTGCCGACGGCATCGGCGCCATCGCTGCCGCCAAACCATGCCTCGAGGATCGCGGAGGGTGCGCTGACCCACGGCATCGTGACCGGGTTTCCCGTTTCGAGGACCACGACGGTGTGCGGATTGGCCGCGGCGACCGCTGCGATCACATCATCCTGTTGGTGAGGCAGAGTGAGACTAGGCTGATCCATGCCTTCGCTGGACCACATGTACGCAAAGACGACTGCCACATCGGCACCTTTTGCGGCTGCTGCTGCGGCTGCGGGATCTGTGCCGGGATCGTATTTGACCGTTGCTTTGGGCGCGCGGGCCTGGATGGCCTTCAGCGGCGAGGTCGGAAACCAGATCTCTTCAAGCCAATGGGTCGCGCCTTTGCCTTGGGGCATGATGGCATTGCCGCCGATGGGGTCGACCTGTGCCGAGCCGCCCCCGGAGATCATGCCTACGTCGGAATGCGATCCAATCACGGCAATGGTGCGCAGTTTTGCGGCACTCAATGGCAATGCTGCGCGCTCGTTCTTCAGAAGCACAATGCCGCTCTCTTCGATCTTGCGTGCAGTTTCGAAGCCCGCGAAGGGGTCGACAACGAAGCGCTGGCGCGGATTGTCTATGACGCCCACGGCAAACATGGAACGCAGGATGCGGTGGACGTGATCGTCCAACTCCGTTGCGGGGATCGTTCCCGCTTCGACGGCGGCCTTGTATTTCTCGCTGAAAAAGAAACTGCCGGGCTCTTCGTTATCGAGGCCCGCGGCAGAGGCTTTTTCTGTTGAGTGGGTTCCACCCCAATCGGACAGTACGAAGCCAGGGAATTTCCAGTCCCTCTTTAGAACATCGGTGAGGAGGTATTTATTTTCGCAGGCAAAGTCGCCGTTGACGCGGTTGTAGCTGCACATGACTGCAGCGGGGTGGCCCTCGGCTATGCCGATCTCAAATGCCAGCAAATCGCTTTCGCGCGCGGCCCGCTTGCTGATGGTGATGTTGACGGAGTTGCGGCCGCTTTCCTGGTCGTTGAGCGCATAGTGCTTGATGTCGCCAATTACATGCGCGGACTGCGTGCCTTCGATCAGCTTGGCCACAAGCGTGCCCGCCAGCACCGGGTCTTCGCCGAGGTACTCGAACGTGCGTCCATTGCGCGGATCGCGGGTAAGGTTGACGCCGCCGCCGAGAGACATGTTGAAGCCCTGCGCACGCAGCTCACGGCCAATGAGTGCGCCGTATTCAAAAGCGGCGTCGGGATCCCAACTTGCGGCCGCAGCCACGTTCGCGGGCAGTGCAGTGGAGTAGCGTCCATTGACACCACTGGACCGCACGCCGTAGGCCGCATCGCTCATATCGATGCCGGGAATGCCGAGGCGCGGAACGCCGACCGCATAGCCCACTCCGCGATTCGAAGGCGCGTTCTCCGGAGTCACCGGCTCATCGGTGGGCATGCCGACGCCGTGCAGCAGTGCAACTTTTTCGTCGAGCGTCATCTCTTTCTGCACCAGGTCGGCGCGCTCGTCGGGAGAGAGGCTGGCATTCATCCAGGGGCCAGTTGGAGGCGGCGGTTGCTGTTGGCGACGCTGGGCAAATCCCTGGCACGCAACGCAAATCAGTAAAGCAAACGTGAACGCTGGAAATGCCATCCGGATGGCGCGAAGGAACTGCTTCATAGATACCTCGCTCAAACGATTTTGCAGAAAGACAATCCTATCAATAATCGGTCGAACGTGGCTCAGATTCCGGCTGCGATTCGGTCACTTTTCTTCGACAATGGCAACGTCCCACGGACCCAGGGTGATCTCCTGTCCCTTGACCGGCGTCGTTCCCCGCAACAAGCCGAGGCCGGTACCGTAATCGTAGGTGAATTTCACATTGTCGCCCGAATAGTTGAAGTAATAGTGAAGCGGTTTGCCCATTCGGTTGATGCCATGCTGCACATGAACCTGCGGGGGCAACTGCTGATCAGAGCTGGTGAGCCCCGCTTCCTGAAGTGCCTGCCTGAGGATCGCCGTCTGCAGCGTGTCGGAGAGGTAAGTGCCCTCGTAGACCAACGTGCCGGAACCGAATTGGTTTTCGGTGATTGCCGGCCACTTGCCGAAGAATGGATGGTCGTAGAATGCGAGGGCTTTGGCGTGTTCGGGCATGAGAAACTCGGCCCAATCCTGCACCTTATTGGCTTCAGCCACATGGAAGGGATCGCCTTTGAGCGCGAGAGGATGCTCCAGGTTGGAGAACTCCTGATAGCTGATGCCCGCGGCTTCGCGCAATGGTCCGGGGGCGCGGACCCAACGCACCGCGGAATTCCCGTTGGCAAACCCGCTCTTGAAAGTCATCACGACGTGGCCGCCATTTTTTACAAAGTCGGAGATGCGTTGCAGCAACGCGTCGTCGGCAATATAGAGCGCTGGAACAATCAGGAGTTTGTAGGCTGAGAAATCCTGCGTTTCGGGAAAGACGAAATCCGCACCCACATTCAAGTCGTAGAGCGAGTGATGCATTTGTTGGACAAGGGAAACGTAGCCATCGGGCTCATGGGTCCAACTGCGTGCGGGAACACCGCCGCCGTAGGGCATGAAGCTGATCGCATTTGCCGAGTCGCGGCTCCAAAGGATTGCGACATTGTTGTGAATCTTGAGCCCGACGAGATGGGGACCGATTTTCTCGAGCTCGTGCGCGGTACGGCTCATCTCGGCGTATTCGCGGTTCGGTTCGAGGTCGTGCGAAAGGATGCCTTTCCAATAGGTTTCCTGGTTGGCTGCGATGGACGCCCAGTGCCAGTACTCGACCATGTTGGCGCCGTTGGCCAAATAGGTGTAGACATCCTCGCGGAGTTGGCCGTCGTAGGGTGGGAATTGGCTTTGCGAAGTCCATCCGATGGTCTGCGCATTAGTCTCGGTGACGAGAAAGTTGGCGTGTTTCAAGGAGCGGCTGAAGTCGCTTTGCAGGGCCTGAAACGATCCGTCGTAGTGGTCCTGCGTGGCGTGGTAGATGTTGTCCGCGACGATATCGAGCGCGTCGGCGACGGCTTCTTCATTGACGTCGCGCTTCATCATGCCGCCGTAATCGGTGGTCACGAATTGGCGTGAACCGGCGCACTCGCGGACCAGCGCAGCCTGCCAGTGGAGAAAATCGGTGACGCGCATCTGGCTCCAGCGTGACCACTCCAGCTTGTACCCGGTGGAGATGGTGCCGTCGCGCTTGGGCAGGTCCTCCCACGTGTGCAAATTCTCGCCCCAGTAGTTGAGAAACCACGCTTTGCTGAGCGCCTCAGGCGTAACGAATTTCTTTTCGAGGTAATGCTGAAAGCCGATGAACACATCGGGATTGGCGGCCTCATAGCTGGAAGTTTCGTTGTCGAGCTGCCATCCAATGACATTGGGATTGTCTTTGTAATGGGCCACGATGTGGCGGATGAGGCGTTCGGCATAGAAACGATAGGCCGGCGAGTCGGTGTCCATGTTCTGGCGGAGGCCATAGGCACTGGGAATCGGCTGGCCGCCGAACATGCCTGGCGGAATGCGATCGGCAAAAATCTCCGGATGCTGGTGCGCCATCCACGCAGGAATGGAATATGTGGGCGTGCCGAGGATGACCTTGATGCCGGCCTTACCCATGGCATCGACGACACGATCCATCCAGGCGTATTCAAACTTGCCGTCTTCGGGTTCCCACAGGCTCCACGTCGACTCGCCCATGCGAACGACGTTGAGGCCGGCGGCCTTCATCAACGCCACATCTTTGTCGAGGCGGGCTGCCTGATCTCCGGGCATGTACTCGTTGTAATAAGCGACGCCGTAGAGCACGGTGGGGAATGCGATGTCGGGTCCATTGCCTGGACTGGATGCGGCTGTTTGTTGGGCGAGGGCTATCTGGACGGCAGTGAAGGCTAGAAACGCGAGAATCCGGTGGAAGCGTTTACTCAAAATCGGCATGATCCGCCTTTTTCCGAAGCAGCAAGCATTTTAAAAAATCGGAAGGACTATCAGAACACTTCTACGCGAAGGTGATCAAGACGATTTCGGAATGCGTTCCCACGCGCATCGGAGGGCCCCACGTGCCGACTCCGCTGGACGTGAGCACCTGCAGCTTGCCGAATCGCTCCAGCCCGTGCGTGAATTTGCCAAATGCGCGCCGTGTTATCCAGGAGAAGGGGAAGACCTGGCCGCCATGGGTATGCCCGCTCAACTGGAGGCTGACGCCTGCCTGCTCCACGATGGGCAGGCGATTGGGCACATGGTGGAGCAGAATGCTGGCCCCGCCGTCCGGGAGACGAAGGCTGGAGAGGAAGTGGCGCAGCTGGATGGGATGGTTTGAGCTTTCGTAAGGGACGCCGACCACCTGCAAGCCGTCGATGACAACCCGTTCGTTGACGAGCACGTGGAATCCGGCGTGATCGAGTGCCTCGGAGTAGTGAGTTGCGCCGCCGAATTCCTCATGATTGCCGGATACGAAGAAGACACCGAAGGGCGGGTGAAGCTCGAAGAGGGGTGCAGCAATTTTGCTGGGATCGGCCTTTGTGCCGTCGAAGAGGTCTCCGGGGACGAAAATTACGTCCGGGTTGAGTCGAGTGGCAAGGCCAGCGATGCGCCGTGCGAAGCGAACTCCGTTGATGTTTCCAAGATGAAGGTCGCTGAAGACGAACGCGGTTCTGCCGCGCCACGCATCAGGGAGATTGTCGAGCTTGACCGATACACGCCGGATGCGGATGATCCGGGCATTCAAAACGCCATAAACCGCAGCTGCAATCGAAGCAACGAACAAGACGGCCGCAATTTCGTGGCGCGCCTGGAGCCGTGCTTGGAGTGGAAGGAGAAAACGAAGGGCAAAGTCGATGACCCATGCGAGGCAAGCCGCGAAGAAAAAAAAGTTGAGGAGGCCGAGCCAGACAGAAGCCACCTGATAGATGAAGGCAACAAGCCAGTTGGTAAAGCGGAAACCGAGCAGCGCCGCAAACATGAAGAGGGCGGAAAGGAGGATGAGGGCGACGCGCAGACCCAGAGCCGCGGTTGGGCTCAGCGGCCACCAGAAAGCGATCCAGGTGTCATAGAGGAACCAATGGGCAAGGCAAAGAAGAGCCTGGACGATCAGAATGCCCAGGGTAGGCCACGCTTTCAAACGAGTCTCCTCTCAATATTCTGGCATGTTCCGGCCGTCCTCGCGGTATCAGAATTGCGGAGGTCCGTTAGTCCAGATTCGAGTCGAGTTTTCCTCGCGACAGGGCCACTTTTCATGGCTATCAAAAAGTTTACGGGTATTCCGAAACTGCTCGAAGAGCACGTGGGCGGCCTGCTTTACCCGTGAAACAATAGACCTATGGCGGTGGCGACAAACGACAAGCTTGGCCTTTATCTTTCGATTCCGTTCTGCCGCTCGAAGTGCACTTACTGCAACTTTGCTTCGGGAGTCTACCCCGCGAGCGACCACGCCCGCTATGTGAACCGGGTCACGGATGACCTGAAGGGAGCCGGCGCCTGGGCCGAGAAGATGGGCTTGGAACTGCCAAGGACCGTGGATACGGTGTATCTCGGCGGTGGAACACCAAGCCTGCTGGCACCGGAATTGATCGCGCAGCTTTTTGCAGCGATGCGGGCGACGTTCGATTTTGAAACAGATGCGGAAATTACCGTTGAGTGTGCGCCGGGGCAACTTGCGGATGAGACGCTGAAGGCGCTTGCGCAAGTAGGAGTGAACCGCGTGAGCCTGGGCGTGCAGTCGTTTATCGACCGCGAAGCGCACGTAAGCGGTCGCCTGCACAGCCGCAGCGTTGTGCTTGACGATCTGCGCCGTCTTCGTGCGGGTGGAATCACGAATCTAAATGTGGACCTGATCGCCGGACTGGCCGGGCAAACGTTTGAATCGTGGGACGAGTCACTTTCCGTTTTGATCGATTGTGGCGTGTCTCACGCCAGCGTCTACATGCTTGAAGTCGACGAGGACTCCCGCCTGGGGCGCGAAATGCTGGCGGGCGGAACGAAGTATCACGCGGAGCTTGTTCCCGGTGACGATGCCATTGCGCAAATGTATGAAGTCGCGATTGAAAGGCTGGCCAAGGCCGGACTGCAGCAGTATGAAATTTCAAATTTTGCGCGGATGGGTTTTCGGTCGCGGCATAATTTGCGCTATTGGGAACGGCGGCCTTATCTGGGCGCAGGCCTGGATGCTTCGTCGGCGCTCAGCGCATCGGATGCGCCGTCGGGCGAGAAGGACCAAGTGGGATCTTACGTTTTGCGTTCGACCACGACGGACGACCTCGGAGCCTATCTCGCGGGTCCGCAGCCGGTGGAGACAGCGTGGCTGTCTCCCGAGCGTCGGCATGAGGAGGCGTGGTTTCTTGGATTGCGCCTGAATGCCGGTATCAAGCTGGCGGCGTTGCGGCGCGAGTTCGGCCGCGGGCCAGTAGCGCATGCGGTCGAAACGGTCGCGAAGCTTGTTGATGCGGGGTTGTTGACGATGGATGGAAAGACGGTGCGCCTCACGGCAAAGGGTCGCTTGCTCTCGAACGATGTTTTTCAGGAGTTCCTGGGCGTGGCGGACGAGCGCAGGGTTTCGGAGGGAGTCGGAGTCTGAATGGCCGGCTGATTAAGAACAATTTCGGTCTGCACCAATTCCGATACTTCGATAGCCAGATCTTTCGATCGCGGCGATTATTGATCGTCGAATCCAGAAGATAGAAACGCGGCGGGATCCGGATCTTCTTCGAAGCGGTTGGCGAAACATTCAATCGCATCGGGGCCCGCATCCCTGGCTCGCTGGACTGCGCTTTCCGCTTCACGCAGGACTACCATCGGAGACCGGCCTTGGCTGGATGCGATGCCGAAGCAGGCGGTGAGGCGGATCGATTCCTGGCCAATGGACACCGGCGCGCCAAAGACGTCGATCCGCAACCGCTCGGCCAGCATCATCGCGTTGGCCATGGTGCATCCCGGCAGAAGGATCAGGAATTCATGTGTGCCGGCGGGTCCCAGGATATCGTAGCTGCGCAACAGGCGGGTGGTTCGATCCTGGACAGCGCGCAACAGGCCGTTCGAAGCAGGCGTGCCCAGCCGCACGTTCCAATGTGCAAAGTCGTCGATGGCCAGGAGAAGAAGGCTCAATGGAGTCTTCATGCGCTGGGCGCGGTCCGTCTCACGAAAGAAGAGAGACAGCAGGTTGGAACGACTATCCACGCGTGTAAGGGCCTGCGGGTTCAGACTCCGCGGATCAGTTGCATTGTGCTCGGCTTTCTCGCGTGATCGTTGCCAGGAGCGCAGGGCAATGGTGAGGCGGAGGCGTCCCTGCGGGGTTTCTATTTGACGAGGGATCACGTCGTCCAGGAGTCCCTCACGCGCCCATGCGGTCCACTCTTCTGTCAGGTCGTCGGACAAGAGCACCAGAGAAATGTGTGGAGCGGTTTCGTGGTCGCGCGCGGCGGCCAGTTGCCGGCCTACACACATGCCTTCCATCTCTGCATCGAGAAACGCAAGGCTGGGTCGATTGGTCCCTGTCAGTGCGCGATGCGAGGCTTCAGTGGAAGCAGCGATCTGAATGCTGGCGCCGGCAATGGAGAGGACGGGCTCCATCACTTGGATGAGCGCTGCATCGTTGGAGGCGATCAGAATTGTAGCGCTATGGTCGTCGAGCACCGGAAGACCCCGATACGGGATGCATCGGCGGAAATCCGAAAGTATTTAGAGACACATACGCGATGAAGATCCGGCTTAGGGGCTTGACCTGGATGTTGAAGCTGCCTTAGTCGACGAAATCCACTGCAGGTGCGATGGGAATGATGCCGCGCTCGTGGCCGACTTCGAGCAATTTGCGGATGGCGGCGCGGCCGTCCGGACCGTAGTCGAGGGTGCGGTCATTGACATACATGCTGACGAAGCGATTGGCCAGGGAGGAGTCGAGATCTCGTGCGAACTGCATGGCATATTCCAGCGCCTGTTCGCGATGATCGAGCGCGTGCTGGATGCTGTCGCGCAATGCCTTGGAGATGATTCTGTGCTGCTCGGCTCCGAGCGAGCGGCGAATGGCATTCCCGCCAAGAGGGAGCACAAGGCCAGAGGTTTCGCGCCACCAGACGCCGAGATCGAGCACGCGATAGAGGCCGCTCGATGTATAAGTCAATTGGCCCTCGTGAATGATCAGACCTGCATCAAATTTGCCAGCCAGGATCTCGGGAATGATCTGGTCGAAGGGGACGACTTCGGTCTCGACATCCGGATTGAAGATTTTAAGTGCGAGATAGGCTGTTGTCAGAGTTCCCGGCACCGCAATACGCACGCGATTTAGGTCCTCATGCGTGAGCCGGCGGTTTGCCACGACCATCGGGCCGTAACCTTCGCCTACACTTCCGCCGCAACCCATCAGAGCATAGTTCTTCTGCACGTAGGGATAGGCGTGGAAACTGATTGCGGTTACGTCGAAGAATGCCTCGTCCTGGGCGCGGCGATTGAGCGTCTCAATGTCGCAAAGCGTGTGCCCGAATTTGTATCCAGGAACGCGCACCTTGTTCGTTGCCAGACCGTAGAACATGAAAGCGTCGTCGGAGTCAGGGCTGTGCGCGATGGAGATTTCACACACAGAAGGAGGAGCGGCCACTGCAATTTTGTCGGTGCTCACTGGGGTGCCAACGTCCTTTCGACGAATTGAAGCAATCAGTTTGGATGCTGCCGGCTGGTTCCCAAACGAGTGCGTTGCCAGGCAGTCGCGATGCCGGCGGCTGAGACGATTTTGAGCGCGTCTCCCGGCAGAAAAGCCAATATAGCGGACCAGACGGCTGGGACGGTGGACGCGTGCGCGATCGCCGCAAACCAAGTTGCCCCGCAAGTGAGAATGAGCAAATCGCCCAACGCGGCACTCACGAGCGCCATCGAAAAGCCGCGCCCGGTTCTGCGCCAGACGAGCGAGATCATTGCCGCGGCGACGGGGTAAGCGACGAGGTAACCGCCCGTTGGTCCAAACAGATGAGCCAAGCCCGCTGAGCCGACGAGTGTGGGAGCGAAAACGGGCAAGCCGCATGCCCCTTCTGCCAGATAGGCGAGAACGGTGGCGACTGCGGCGCGCGGTGAGAGCAGCAATCCCAAGAGAAGTACGCCAAAGGGCTGGAGCGACAGCGGCACCGGTGTGAAACTCAGCGGCAAGGACACGCGGGCACAAAGCGCCAGCAGCATGCTTCCGGCCACGACGATTCCGACGGGACGCAGCCAAGAAGACGCGCCGACGCGGGCGGCCGAGGAGACGATCGGCGGAGAGAGTTCGTTCTGCATTCGATCCCCTTAAGGTTCTGATTCCAAATCTGCTTCTTCGCCGGAACCGGCTGCTCGCACCGGTTCAATGCCGCTTTGTCTGGCGTGCTGGAGCCAGATATGACGCGCCACTGCCGCTGCTGCAAGCAACAGCGCGCATAGCGAAACGAGAAGGGCAACCATTAACCAGTGCATGATTGCAAAAGCTCAGGATACCAGATTGGCGAAAACGGCCCGGAGCGTTTTGCCGATGCTAGGGCTCGCGCAGATTGGCCATGAGCCAGTCGAGATATTTTGGCCTTCCGGACTCGACGGGAAGGACCAGGAACTCTGGAGTTTCATAAGTGTGCAAGGCTGCCAGACGCGTTTGCAACGGGGGCAGTTGTTCGACCCCGGTTTTCAGCAGCAGGAGCGTTTCTTGGGCGTATTCGACTGCGCCTTGCCACCGGTTGATGGAGCGAACCGAAGGAATGAAGGTGGCGCACGCAACCAATTGTTCTTCGGCTAAGGCACGACCGAGTCCCTCGGCCTCCTCGGGATTGGAGGCAGTGGTTAAAACGACTCGGGCGAAATTGGGTTTCTCGGCCATGGGATTCGATCCATCGACAGTTTACGAGAGCATGTTGTCGGAGGCGCCGCATTCGTTCGGTGCGAAAACTTGCCGAGTCGGCGGCGGTGTAGCAGTATGGTCCTTGCGACCGGCGAACCCGGTGCGCGGAGAAGAACGATGAGCAAAGGAATTCGTTTTGGCACTTCTGGTTGGAGAGCCGTTGTGGCCGATGAGTTTACAGTGGCCAACATTCGCCTGGCAGTCGCGGGCATTGCCGCCTATGTGAAGACGCAACCGGAACCGCATCGTGTGCTGGTGGGCCGGGATCCGCGTTTTTTGGGCGATAGCTTCGTCGACGAAGCGGCCAGTGTGCTGGCGGCAGCCGGAGTGACGCCCATCGTAATTCCCAAGCCTGCTCCGACGCCGGCGATTGCCTATGCGGTGCGCCAGATGAAGGCTTCAGGAGCCATTAACTTCACCGCGTCGCACAATCCACCCGAATACAACGGCATCAAGTTTTCGACCCACGACGGCGCGCCAGCGCTGCCCGAAGTGACCAAGCAGATCGAAGCAGCGATTGCGAAGATCGGCGACGGGGCAGTTGCCAAAGCTGCGCCGCCTGAAGCAGGCTATGAGACCGCGGACGTGAAGCCTGCTTTCCTCAAGCGTCTTGCGGAACTGGTCGACCTGAGGGCGATCGCAAAATCGGGCATCAAGGTAGTTTTCGATCCGTTCTGGGGCGCCGGTCGCGGCTACAGTTGCCACATTCTGCGCGAAGCGGGGGTAACAGTTGAAACAGTCCACGATTATCGGGATGTTTTGTTTGGAGGTCATGCGCCGGAGCCCGACGATCATCTGCTTGGCGACACGAGAGCCAAAATGAAGGAGGTTGGCGCGAAGATCGGTATCGCCACGGATGGCGACGCAGACCGCTTCGGCATTGTCGATGAAGACGGCACCTTCATTCAGCCCAACTACGTGATCGCACTGCTCTTCGACTACCTGGTGCAGACGCGTGGGTGGAAGAACGGAGTGGCCAAGAGCGTTGCGACGACCAACCTGATCAATGCCCTTGCAGAACATCACAAGGCGCCGCTTTATGAGACGCCGGTGGGGTTCAAATATATCGGGGAGTTGATCATTGCGGACAAGATTGCCATTGGCGGCGAGGAATCGGCCGGCCTGACAATCCGCGGACATGTGCCTGAAAAGGACGGGATCATTGCCGGGTTGCTTGTTACGGAGATGGTTGCTGTGCGCGGAAAGAGCCTGGGTGCACAATTGCGCGAGCTTTTTGCCGACCTTGGTTCCTTCTATCCGGTTCGGGAGAACTTCCACTTGACCCCGGAAGGGATGGCCGCGTTCACTGAAAAATTGAAGGCGGATCCGACCGAGCTTAGCGGACGCAAGGTGACGGGTGTAGTGCGCACAGATGGGCTCAAGCTGATCCTCAACGATGGATCGTGGGTCTGCTACCGGCTTTCGGGTACCGAACCTGTGGTCCGCGCCTACACAGAAGCGCGCAGCGAAAAGGATATGGAATCGCTGCGGGCGGCCGCCAAGGCATTTGTACTGTCATGAGCGAGGTTGGAGGGTGAATGCGGGACGAATCGACACAAATCGGACAGAGCGCAGACGGGAAAAAAGAATTACCTGTCGGCGAGCGTTTGAATGAGGCCGTTCGCACTGTATGGCGCCCCGCGGGGACGACGGTGGCAGTTGCGCTGATCCTGCTGTTCGGGTGGGGCGTGGTGAATGGCAAGCACGGATTGTCTGCGTGGCAGCAGCAGCGCGTGCAAGACCAGGAACTGCGCCAGGAGATCCAGCAACTGCAAGCCGAGAACGAACGTTTGCGCGATCATGTCGAGCGACTTAAAACCGATCCAGGGGCGATTGAGCACGAGGCGCGCGAGCAGTTGCACTACGCCAAGCCGGGCGAAGTGATTTATACGTTGCCGGCGCAGCCTTCTGAAGCGCAGCCTGCAGGAAGCGGGAAATAGAGGACCGCGTCGTCACGGCGTCGACGAACGCATTTGAGCGTCGATCGATTTCAATCAGACTTGCGCGGTTGAAGCGGCGGAGGCTGCACGTGTGTCGGCTGCCTTGGCAAACCACGAAACTCCAGCACCGATGAGCGGCGCGCGGTCGCCCAGGGCAGAGATACGCAACTGACGCGCAACCCCCTCCAATTCATTTTCGGCTGTGGGCAGAAAAAGATGCGATGCGTGGGCGATGCCGCCTCCGAGAACGACGACTTGCGGAGAGAAATCGTGGAGCAGGATCCGCAGCACGTGGCCCAATGAGGCGCCAAATTTTCTGAAGACCTCAACCGCCGCCGAATCCCTCGGAGCGCCGGTTGCAATCTCGGCCACTTCCCGCTCCAGGCCGGTCGACTCGCGATACATCTGCTTAATCGCTCGCGTTGAGATGAGATCTTCGACGATTCCGCCTTCAAAGGGGACATTCCAGATCTCGCCGCTGGGCGGGACGCCCACGCCCTCGGTCAGAACGCGTCCATCCACGGCGAAGCCCGAGCCGATGCCCGTACCCAGAGTGATGCCGACGGCTCGCGGTACGCCGCGGGCTGCGCCCGCGCCAATCTCTCCCCAGAGAAAGGCCGCGGCGTCATTGAGGAAGCGCACCTTTCCGTCCTGCCATCCGACGCGAAGTGCGAGTTCGTGCCCGACATTCACTCCATAGAGATAAGGCATCTTGTGCCGCATCCAACTCACGCCTGCTTCATAGTCGAATGGGCCAGGCATCGCGAGGGAAGCGCCGAGGATGTTGGCATTGGCAGGACTTGCCTGCGCTGCCAATTGAGCAAGCACCCCAACAAACGCGGCGCTCGACTGCGCGTTGGGGAGGTGGGCTTGAACAACCGGCCCCAAGGAATAATCAGATGCGGAGCAGGCAGCGGCGGAGATGTGGCTTCCGCCTACGTCATAGACAAGGACACAGGGATTGCCGGAAACGGCCAAACATTCCTCCGATTCGGGGGATACGGCTTATTTTAGCTGCTCAGGCAGGATCTCTCGCGATTCCGGCGAGGGAGGCAATCAGAAGTCGACGTGGGCGCGTACGGTGCCGACCCAGGCCGGACCGCGATCGCGGTTGTATCCGGGGTTGCTAATGTGCTGCACATCGAGCGCGTAGAACAAGCCTCGCCAAGCGTGCCAGTTGTAGTAGGCTTCGACGATGTTTTCGCGGCCATAGTTCAGATTCCCGTCGCCCAGCAGGAAGCCGAGGCCGCCGTAGTGGAGATAGTTCTGGTGATCGCGTTTGATGGCGTCAGAAACGATGGCGATGGCGATCTTGTCAACCGGGCGATGCCAGCGCGTTCCGTAGTAGTCAGCGCCGACGAGAACCGTCTGGTCGACCTCGGTGTAGGCGTAGGATTCATGCTGACCTTCGTTCCAACCGAAGCGTCCGAACACGCGCAGGTTTTCTGTGAGTTCCTGCTCGGTGTTGTAGCCGAAGCCGTATTTAAGCGCGCCGAAATGCTCGTGAAGCGTGATGGCCGGAGCCGTGATGCCGTAGGTTGCGGCATCGGCGCCGCTGAGGAAATCGCGCACGGCTTCGCGATAGGATCCCATGTGCGCTCGATTGGAAAAGAACAGCAGCCGGGTGCCCCCCTTGCGTTGGGGGATAAAGCTATGGCGCAGCTCAAATTCGCCATTCTGGCCATGCGCGCGGCTGAAGGCCCAATCCATATCGATGCCGTTGGCGACTGTGGGCATGGCGAAAATGCCGTAGCG
The DNA here is from genome assembly GCA_963798035.1 of uncultured Acidobacteriaceae bacterium. GTDB lineage: Bacteria > Acidobacteriota > Terriglobia > Terriglobales > Acidobacteriaceae > Telmatobacter. The sequence continues at coordinate 1,159,774 of CAWCRW010000006.1, forward strand.
GAGGCTCCAGGCGCGATCGTCGTATTCGGCCATGCCGCCGACCGTATAGCCGCGCGTGTCCGCCGCATAGTCCCATGCACCGTTGTTGTCGATTGCCCAGTTCAAGAACTGAAGGTGACTGTCGGATCCCACCGAGTTGACGTCGAAGAAGTCGGGCAAGGTGAGCTTGCCGATGCGCAATTCCACGCGGCGTTGAGGCACGCTGGGCGCGAGGGCAAAGGGGCCGGCTTCCTGATCGGTGGTCTTTTGGGAGAGACCGACGATCTGATGAATCTCGTAACGCGCGATGTAGGGAGCCTTGCCTAAATTTGGATTACGGACCACATCCAGGTTCGTAAAGCCAGCCAAACCGAGCGCCTGGCTCAAGCCGCGGCCCTCTGCCGCTTCGAGGTCGAAGATGAAATCGGTGTTGTAGCGGGTAGAACGACTGCGGCGCAACGCGGTGTAAAGCGTTCCGACCATCGACGTCTTGTACTCGGCTGAATTGCGAAAGCTGTTCGGTCCCTCATAGAGCGAATGGAAGGGAAGGCGTCCCTGATAGATGATGTTGGCTTGTCCTGAAATCCAGTAGATGCTGTCTTCGGGATGAGGGGCCATGGCGACTACGGGAGGGTCCTGCGGCTCGCGGCCCACGGGGTTGCTTGCGTTCGACTGTTTTCCCTCGCCGGAGTCGTCTGTGGGGGGGGCAAGAAGCTTCACCGAAGCGAGGGGAATGCCGGGCTGGGGTTCGGGTGCGGACGGCAGTTGGGCAGCGGTATCTGCCGGCGTGGGGGGAGCCTGCGCGCAAACGGATATTGTCGCCGCCGCAAGAATGACTGCTGCGATCGAGCGGATCCAACACCGGCTTTGAAGGGCAAGCCGCGCCATCAAAGTTCCTTTTCTTTCGTGGACCGGGAGCGCCGGAATGGGGAGTAGAATGGGATCGAACTATACCCCCACTGGGTAGATAGCATACCGGGGATGGGTATTGTCAAGAGAGGAATCGCGATGTCGCATCACGAGCGGGAAATGGTGAAACTGTTGCAGCGTGTGCGCAAACTGCGCGGACAACTGGACGCTGTGGAGCGATCTCTGACCGCCAACGATGATTGCGGGGACCAGTTGATGCTTCTGGCCGCCGTACGCGGAGGCGTAAACAGTTTGATGGCCGAAGTGCTCGAAACTCACATCCGTTTTCACCTTGTCGACGGCGTCAAGGAGCAGATTGCTCCCGAACTGGCGGAGGATCTGATCGACCTGGTGCGCGCCTATCTCAAGTGATTTCATCGCAGAGGGCCACGCGGTGCGGCTTCAAACTATCGTAGCGGGATGCCCGTTCACTAATTGTTAAGGTTTGGTTGAAACGCGCGGAATGGGTTGGGCCGCTGGACGCAAGGGGGCTTTGATTGCGTAGCTCGTTTGATTTCCCTGACGTCGAATTCATAGGTCGGATGCCCAAGAAGCAGATCCTTCGCTCCGCTTATCCCACGCATGTTGATCCATGCGCGGGGGCCCCAAGCTGCTCCGCTCGGCGGTGACGAATCCCCCGCCGATTCATCGCGCCGCGATCAGGCGCGCCCCGCGAATTCCCTTGTTTCCGTCGAAACCCTCACCCGCTCGCCTTCCTTGATGAAAAAAGGAACCTTGATTTCGAGGCCGGTTTCGAGTCTGGCAGGCTTGGTTACATCGCCCCGCGAGGTGTCGCCGCGAACGGCCGGCTCGGTGTAGGTGACTGCCAGCTCGACCTGAGTCGGCAGTTGCAGTCCGATCGGGTTGCCGTTGTATTTATCCACTCGAAGAAGGACACCTTCCAGCAGGAAATCCAGTGCGTCACCCAACTTTTCGCTGGAGAGCGTCATGGTTTCGAAGGTTGCCTGATCCATAAAGTGCGAGCCTTCGCCATCGGAGTAGAGATACGAAGCTTCGACGGTTTCCAGATCGGGCTCCTTGAATTTTTCGCCGGCTTTGAAGGTCTTATCGAAGACTGCGCGGGTAAGGAGGTTGCGCATCTTGAGGCGGACAAGTGTCTGCCCGCCGCGCGCTGTAGGCGTGGAGACTTCCACGTCCATGCAATAGTAGGGCGCATTTTCAAATTCAAAGTACATTTTGCGCTTGATGTCGATGGCATCAATGAGGGTGGCCATAGTTCGATATTAACGGCTCAGGCGGGTCTGGGCGGCTCTTGGCGATACACCGCGTAACGTTCGAAATCCGTTGGGACCCTATACTGAACCGGTGAAGGACGATATGGAACCGACGGCGACTGGCAGGACCGGAGCGTGAAGCAGAAGGAGCCTCGTGGGACTGAAGGTTTGCTGCGGACGGCACTCGCACACCATCGGGCGGGGCGGCTTTCGGAGGCGGAACAGGCCTATCGAGAGATTCTGGCGCACGCGCCCCATCATGCGGACAGTCTTCATTTGCTGGGTATGGTTGCGTTTCAATCCGGGATGCTGGATGATGCAGCCGAGCTGATTCGCAAAGCCATCGCGGTTCACGCGAAAGGCGCCGCGTATCATGCCAATCTCGGCAACGTCCTGCAGGCACAAGACAAGCTCGAGGAAGCTGCAGCGAGCTATCGGCACGCCCTGGCGATCAAGCCCAACCTGGCCGAAGTTCACCTGAATCTCGGCAATGTCCTCAAGGCGCAGAACAAAGTGGACGAATGCGTTGTCTGCTACCAAAGGGCACTCTCGTTGCAGCCGGACCTGGCCGAGGCCGCCGTCGCAGAAGCGATGGCTCTGCTGCTGAAAGGCGATTACGCTGCGGGCTGGAAAGGCCTTGAAACGCGGTGGCAAACCAGAGAGTTCGAGACGCCGTGGCGAGCTTATCCTCAGCCGGTGTGGAAAGGTGAGCCTCTAGGATCCGGGCGCCTGCTGATTTGGGGCGAGCAAGGCATCGGCGACGAAATCATGTTTGCGGGATTGATTCCGGACGCACTCGCCATCGTCCACGAGCTCGTGCTGGACTGCGATGCGCGACTTAGACCGCTCTTTGCTCGGTCCTTTCTTGGGGCGACCGTTCTCGCCGGATGTGATCCACAACAGGCGGCAGATTTGCGCATTGCGGCACAGATGCCGAGCGGGAGTCTGCCGGGAGTATTTCGCGGAAGCTTCCCGGCGTTTGCGAACCGGATTTCACCTTACCTGGTTGCTGATCCGCTGGAGCGAGAACGACTGCGCGCGCGCTACGCGGACGGAAGAAAACAGGTAGGCCTGGCGTGGCGTACGAGGAACCAGAAGACGGGGCGTAGGCGCTCGATTGAATTGGCAATGTTTGCGGCGCTCTTCGGACTGGAGGGCGTGCGGTGGGTGAGTCTGCAGTATGGCGATCCAGACGAGTTGGAGCACGAGGCGCGGGCTGCGGGTGCGCCGTTGCTCGTAGACAAGTCTGTTGATCAGCTGGCGGATATCGATTGTTTTGCAGCGCAGGTTGCGGCGATGGACCTGGTGATCACGATCGACAATTCCACGGCGCACGTGGCGGGTGCGTTGGGCGTTCCGACTTGGCTATTGCTTCCTTTTGCGCCGGACTGGCGTTGGCTTCTGGAACGCGAAGACAGCCCATGGTATCCGACGGTGCGGCTTTTCCGTCAGCCGCGACATGGAGACTGGGATGCGGTAATGGAGGCAGTCCGCCGTGTCCTGGTTGAGGGCACTCACTAGGGTGTATCGAGATATACGGGCGGCCAGCGTTGCTGGAGAAAATTCGGCCAGAACCGGGCCCCCGCGGACGGGTCTTCGTCCGTGGGGTGGAGACGAGGCCGAGCCCGAAGGTTGTGGCGGGCCCACTGTCGAGGGCGAGAATGAAGTATGGCCGGATTTGCTCCGCAACCCGAAGGGACGGGGCCATCTTTCCACATTTCTTCGTCCCTCGTCGTTCGCAGACACCCGGTATGCGTCTCTCCTCATTCCTTGAACTGCGAAAAAATGGCTCCCGTCGCTGGCCACCTGTATATGTCGATACACCCTAGGGGCCAGGGGCGGAGGGTGAAGGGTTCGGAGGTCGTGCTGCGTTTTGAAAGAGGGGAGCCGATTCGCGAAGTCCAATCCCCAATTCGAGCGGAGAAGGGGCATCTTCAGTCACCTCGCAAGGGGCCATCGATGGGTACGATTGCGTACTTGACGGGCCTATGCATGAGGGTTCATTTTTCTTAGGTCAATCCAACTAGCTTTTCTATGGCAGAAGCGATCAGCGCAATTCGCATGCTTTCGTTACGTTCGCGGCTTGATCACCGGCAGCAGGAGAAATCCAGACTGATTGCCGAGATGACAACGGCGACCACGGCACCCCGCCGCAAACGCGAAGCGATGCTCCGCTATACCACCCTCATCAATGACATCCGGGAAATCTCGAAAGAACTGAACCTACGCCACGGTCGCTGAGCCGGCCTGGCTCGGATCTGCGCGCCTAGGCAGCGGGCGCGCGCATCGCATCGAGAGCGGCGGTCATGTCGCTTCCAAGAGTCCCTTGCGTATCGGGGGGGAGCTTGGCGCCCTGACTGGTGAGATAGAAGACGTCGATGGCCGTTTCGCCCTCGGTATCGATGAGTGCCACTTCGATGTTGCATTGGTGGGAGCTAAGCGTGAGGGCGATCTGGCGCAGCAAACCGGGCACATCCTGGGCGACGACCTGAAGCAAAGTCGAGTGGCTTGACGATTCGTTATCGAACTGGAGTCGTGTTGTGACTTCAACCTTGATGTTGCTCGGGTGGTTGAGGTGGGCGCGGGATTCAAGCATCGACTCGACGGGAACCTTCTGCGCGACGACGTCATGAACATATCCGAGGAAGCGTTCTTTTTCGCTGGGATTGAGCTCGATGGTGCGAAAGACATCGGTGAAATGGAAGCTGTCGACGATGACGCCCGCATCGTTGGAGAACGCTCCGGCCTTGACGATGTTCATGCCCCAGGCGGCGAGGGCGCCGGAGACGTCCGCGAAGAGGCGCTTGCGGTCGCGGGTGATGACGGTGAGGTCGTAGAGCTGGCGGTTGGGGCGGAGGTCGAGCTGGACGGGATCCTGGTCGAGCTTGGCGGCAAGCTGAAAATGATCGCGAATGTGTTCGGGGAGGCGGGTTTGCAGGTAACGGCGGGGCAGGCCCTCGAGAAATTGTTTGAGCTCGCCGTATTGAGCAGGGGGAACCATGGAGCGGATGCGATTGAGCAGTGTGGGATCGATGGCGGCGTGGTAGCGGACCTCGTCGACGCTGCGGTCCATGAAGTTGGCCGTGGCCATATAGAACTGCCAGAGATTCTCGGCTTTCCATGGAGTCAAGGCTTCCGGATTCACTGCCTTGATGTCCGCATAAGTCATGAGGGTGAGCATCTTGAGCAAGCTGGGACTGCCGATTTTGTCAGCAAAGCTGCGCACGTTTTCGATATCGAAGATGTCGCGGCGCATGGCGTTGGACATTTCGAGATGCAGACGGATGAGCTTGAGAATGGATTCGCGCTCCTCCACGTCAAAATCAAGGCGCGCCAGGAAACTGTCGGCGAGCTCGACGCTCTGCGTCGTGTGTTCGCCATTGCGACGGCCTTTGCCGGTGTCGTGCAGGAGTAAGGCGAGCAGAAAAAGGTCAAGGCGGTCGATTTCTGGAAGGAGCTGCGCGAGGCGATGTTCCCAGTCGTGGGTGGGATGGCGGAGGCTGTGAACGTTATCGATGGTGAGGAAGGTATGCTCATCGACGGTGTAGCGGTGATAGCTGTCGCGAATGACGAGAGCGTCGATGCCGTGGAATTCGGGGATCAACATCTCGAGAACGCCGAGCGCATGCATGGTGCGAAGTGCGTGGGCCGCGTGCGGACCAAGCAGCACTTCGCGGAGAGCGTTCCACAGATAAGGCCCCTCGGGGATGTGTATTGCGAGCGCGGGAAGCGCGTCGGTAATGCGGTCTTCGGCGGCCTGCGACAGGGCATAGCCGTGCGTCGCCATTAACGAGAAGATGCGCAGGATTGCCGCAGTGTCGCTGAACTGCGCTCCGGGAAGAATGTCGATGCGGCCCTGGTCGAGGATGAAATCGGTGCCGGCGATGGGGGTGCGGCGGCGGCGGAATTGGCGATAGAAGCTGACGGGAGCGGGCAGGTGTTCCATCAGCAGCGCAGCGCGGCGGTAGATGATGCGCGCGTGGCGATAATAAGTGCGCATCCAGTAGGCCGGATCGGCGGTGCCACGGGTTTCCAAACCAATGGAGTTGGCGGCTGCTTCGTCCTGCGACTGCCAGTCGAGAGTATTGTCGTCGCGTCCATGGCGGAAATGGAGGAAGCATCGAGCTGCCGCGAGAAAATCAAAAGCCGCTTCAGCGTCGCCGCGGGCGCTTTGAAAAACGCCACCGCGCTGGCGGGGCCACTCCTTCGTCTCTTTCAGGTGGAAGAGCAAGGCGAACCAGACGGCGAGATGGTAATCGCGCAGACCTCCTGGGCACTCCTTGAGGTTGGGCTCGAGATGAAAGATGGTATTGCCGTATTTGGCGTGGCGGGCCCGTGCGATTTCGCCCAGCTTTTGAGTGATGGGATTCCACTCGCTCAACACCAGGCCGGGCAGGATCGTCTGGTGAAGCTGCTGGTACAGCGGGAATTGTCCGGCGAGAAAGCGGCGATCGAGGGTAGCAAGGGTGAATTCGAGATTATCCGGATCGAAACGCCCGGCTTCCTTGACCGTTCTTGAGCTGGGGCTGGCGCGCAGGCCGATATTCCACATGCCCTGGATGATGGCCTGCACGGATTCGCGTGCTTGTTCTTCGGCTTTGTCGTCGGCAAACGCGAAAAGCACATCGATATCTGAATAAGGGAAGAGATCTTTGCGCCCGTAGCCGCCGAGTGCCAACAGGGAAATGTTCGGCGGGGGCTGCCCGGCGAAGGCGCGACGCCACATCTCAATCAGGATCCGGTCGACCACGGCCGAGCGGCGGCGGATGGCCGCAGTTCCATCGCCCGTACGTTCGCAGGTCTGGCGGACAAGCGCCATCTCGCGAAGATACTGATCCCGTAGATCGTCAACCGCCAAAGCGACTGGATTCATGAAGGTTTTGCGTGGTTCGGCCAAGCCTTAAGAATGTATTTACAGAATACTAAAGAATCGCCGATCGAGAGGGATGGTTTGGGAGGCTGAGGAAGAAAAGAGGGGATGCAGCGATGCAAACTTGTCTGCGGCGCGCCCCGACTCGGGACACGACAGCTGACAGGCGGGAAACCGGACGGCAGGGCTGCATCGGATTGGGATGGATATTCTAACCTAGAGCGCGGATTCGCCGCGTTCGTCGTTGCGGATGCGGATGGCTTCTTCGATGCGGCTGACGAAGATCTTGCCGTCTCCGATGCGACCGGTTCGCGCGGCGCTGATGATGGCTTGAATCGCGCTCTCCTTCCGATCGTCGGTGACGACGAGTTCGATCTTGACCTTGGGAAGAAGATCGACGGTATATTCGCGGCCGCGGTAAAACTCGGTATGGCCCTTTTGGCGGCCGTGGCCCCGCGCTTCCAGAATCGTCATGCCTTCGATGCCTGCTTCGAGCAGGGCATCTTTCACTGCGTCCAGTTTCGACGGCTGGAGAACCGCTTCGATCTTGAGCATGTGCAAAAGCCTCGTTTGACAGCCTATCAGGCGGGGCGGCTGTGTGGACCCGGGGGGCGCATTCTTTTCAACTGTACCTCAGCAGTACATGTCACGAGTTGAGATCGTAGCCTTCTTCTCCGTGCTGCGAGAGGTCGAGGCCTTCGTGTTCATCCTCGGTCGAGACGCGCAAGCCGATGACCTTGTCGACGACGAAGAGGAGCGCGAGTGTTCCGACCATCGAGAGGACCCAGGAAACGCCGATTCCCGCGGCTTGGTTCATCACCTGGCCCCAATGGCCGTCCATAGCGCCGGTCGGCACACCTTTGCCGAAGGCTGCATTGATCGCACGAGTTGCAAAAAAGCCGGTGAGCAAAGCACCGATGGTGCCACCTGCTCCATGCACTCCAAAGGCATCGAGCGAATCGTCGTAGCCTAAACGGCTTTTCACTTCGAACACCATGAAAGAACAGAAAACGCCGGCGATCGCGCCGATGAGCAGTGCGGAAAACGGCTGTACAAAGCCGGAGGCCGGCGTGATGGCCACGAGACCGGCGACGGCGCCCGAGATTGCGCCGAGCGCGGTGGGTTTGCCGTTGTGGATCCATTCGGCGACTGTCCAGCCGAGAGCGGCGGCGGCGGCGGCGAAGTGCGTATTGACGAAAGCGCTTGTTGCCAGAGGCCCGGAACCAAGGGCGCTGCCGGCATTGAAACCAAACCAGCCTACCCAAAGCAGGCATGCACCGATGAAGCTGAGCACCATGGAGTGGGGCGGCATAGCGGTGTGCGGATAGCCGAGACGTTTTCCCAAGTAGAGGGCCGTGATCAGCGCGGAAACGCCGGATGTGATGTGGACTACCGTGCCCCCGGCGAAATCGAGGCTGGGGATGTGGCCTCCACTTGCATTCAGAAGGCCACCGACGCCCCACACCATGTGGGCCATCGGGCTATAGACCAGGAGCGACCAGAGCGACAGAAATACAGCCATGGCACTGAACTTCATGCGTTCAGCGAAGGCGCCGGTGATGAGCGCCGGGGTAATGATGGCGAACATCAGCTGATAAACCATGTAGGTCTGTTCGGGAATGGTAGCCGCGTAGTCGGGATTGGGTGTGAGTCCGACGCCGCGAAGGAAAACGTGCTCGAAGCCGCCGATGAAAGCATTCCCGTGACCGAAGGCAAGCGAATAACCCACGACTGCCCAAAGAATCGTCACGAGCCCCATCATGGCGAAGCTCTGCATCATGGTCGCCAGGATGTTCTTGCGGCGAACCAGTCCACCGTAGAAGAGCGCGAGGCCGGGGCCGGTCATCAGCAGCACGAGGGCAGCGGAGACCAGCATCCAGGCGTTGTCGGCGTTCGATTGAGCGTTCTGAACCGCCTGCTGAAGTGCAGCGAACTGAGCTTGCGTGGGGGGGAGAGTACTGGGCGTCTGGGCCTGCGCGGCCAACGGGAGGATGAAAGTTGCAGAGAAGAATAACGGCTTGCCATGACAGCGCATGTTGACTTCGCTCCGAAATATTCCCGAGGACAAAGCACGGGATCCGAGATTCTGCGAGGTTTCAAGCGGAACCAATCGGCCTGTTACCGCGGCGTCAACGGCCGGACACAGTCCAAAAAGAAACGGATCGCTCACCGCTGGAAAGGCGTTCCAGGCTCGACGGCTTGGCTTGGTTGAACATTGAAGAATAGCGCACGCGGACCGGTTGCACATGAAGATTTCATATAGTCATTGATTCATTTGCCCAGGGCAAGACAAGTTCACAATCAGCGAAGTGTGGAGGCTCTTCTGCGGCTTTGCATGCAGTCCAAATCACGTTTTGGGGTTATATTAATTGCATGGCGGGTACGCTAGAGCGCGATCGCTACATGTTCGGAGCCCTTGAGAGCAGCGCAAAAAACCGCGCCAAACTCAAGGAAGTGAATTACGGCTACGAGCAGCCGGAAGGTGTGTTTCTGACGTCGCTCGACTTCGCCGTCAACTGGGTGCGGAAGAGCTCGGTCTGGCCGGTCACCTTCGGTCTCGCGTGCTGCGCGATTGAAATGATGTCCATGGGCGCATCGCGTTTCGATATCGCACGATTCGGTGCAGAAGTTTTTCGCCCCTCTCCGCGGCAGTCCGATTTGATGATCATTGCGGGCCGGGTTTCACAAAAGATGGCGCCGGTGATCCGTCGCCTCTACGATCAAATGCCTGAGCCGAAGTGGGTGATTTCAATGGGCGCCTGTGCCACGTCGGGCGGGGTATTCAACAATTACGCCATTGTGCAGGGTGTGAACCAGGTCATTCCGGTAGATGTCTACGTGCCTGGATGTCCGCCGCGTCCCGAACAACTGATGTATGCGATCACGCTTCTTCAAGAGAAAATCCAACGCGAGCCGCGCAGTTTGCTCAAGACGTTGAATGTCGATTAAGAAAATCCATTTTTCAGACCTTTTCTGATCGCCATTCCGGGAAATCCGAGTCTGTTTTCGCCTTTCCTGTGGGAGTGTCAAGAGGGGTAATCCAGGCAGAAAGTATGCCTCTTTTTCACACTCCTATGGTAGGTTAGTAGTGCAGTCTCAATAGTTTCCGAACTTCCTTTAAGCCCTGAAAGAGCCGGACCAGAACGTCGCGAATTTAGAGTCCGGTTTCCACACGAAAGATCAGTTACATTGCGGAGGATCATTGAAGATGCTTGTGCAAAGTTTAAAGTCCCTAGGCCGGACGCTCGCGTTTGTGTGCCTTGCGGTTACCCCAGTCGCATTGGCAGCGCAGGATGCCCCCAAGCCCGCCCCGAAAGCAAGCTCTGCGGACTACGCTTCAAGATGGGACATTTTTGCCGGGTATAGCTACATCGCCCCGCACGGGACAGTCAACGTCCCCCAGCCCGATGGTACGGTTGTTCCTTACAACTACAACGCTGTGAACCTTGGCGGATTGTTCAGCGGCGCGTATTACTTCAACAAGTATGTGGGCGCGCAGGCCGAATACGGATTCCACGAGTGGGGCGATGCCAGCGGCAACGGGAGCAACATCGGCACCCACGGGAATGACGACGGGTTTCAGAGCATGTCTGGCGGCATCATTTTCCGCTTCCCGACAGAAGACATCACGCCGTTTGTGCATGCCCTGGTGGGGACGGCGCAGGTGAACGGCCCGGATTTCAATGCCAACCGCTGGGGACCGGATCTCACCGCGGGCGGCGGCATGGACTATGAAACGCCCTGGCTCAACCACCGTCTGGCAATTCGCGTTTTCCAGGCCGATTACAACTACATTCATGCGAATTTCGGCCCTGGTGTTTACGGTGGGCGCGCCAACATCGATGCCGCGCGCTTGAGCGCGGGCCTGGTGTTCCACGTCGGTTCGATCGCACCGCCTCCGCCGCCGACGATTGCCTGCTCGGCGAATCCGGCGACCGTTTTCCCGGGTGATCCGGTCACGGTCACCTCCACAGCGAACGGGCTGAACCCGAAGGAAAATGCGGTCTACACGTGGAGTGGGGATGGCGTCACCGGCAACGGCACTACAGCCACCGTGGCGACCGGCTCGCTGGCTCCCGGCAGCTACACCGTGAAGTGCGGTGTGAAGGAAGGAAAGCCGGGAAAGGAAGGGCTGAAGCCCTGGCAGGTTGCTGATGCCTCGACAACCTTCACTGTCAAGGACTTCGAACCGCCAACCATTAGCTGCGCGGCCGATCCGACCAGCATCAAGCCGGGCGATACGGCGAACCTGACTGCGACAGCAGTGAGTCCGCAGAATCGTCCGCTCACCTACACATTTACCGCGACGGCAGGTACCGTGACGCCGTCGGGTGCAACTGCGACGTATAACTCGGCCGGTGCGCCCAGCGGGTCCGTGGATGTGACTTGCAATGTGGCCGACGACAAGGGCCATTCAGCGACAGCAACCGCCAATTTGACGATTTTGCCGCCGCCACCACCGCCGGGACCCTCGCCCGAACAAATTCGTCTCGAGGCTCGCCTGGCACTGCACAGTGTCTTCTTCCCGACCGCACAGCCACGGGCAACGCATCCCGAGGGCGGCCTGGTTGATAGCCAGAAGGGAACCCTCAGCACGCTGGCGACGGACTTCAAGAGCTATCTCGCCATCAAGCCGGATGCTCATCTAACCCTGACCGGGCATGCGGACGTGCGCGGAACGGCGGAGTATAACCAGGCGCTGACAGAACGCCGTGTGAACCGTGCCAAGTCGTTCCTGGTAGAACAGGGCGTACCTGAAGCGGACATCGACACACGGGCGGTTGGTAAAGAGCAGCAGCTCACAACCGAACAGGTGAGGGCGCTGGTTGAACAGAATCCTGACCTCAGCGATGTGGAGAAGAAGAAGGTTCTGCACCGGTTGTCAGTGATTGTTCTGGCGCAAAACCGCCGCGTCGACATCAGCCTGAGCACCACGGGTCAGCAATCCGTGCAACTCTATCCGTTCAATGCGGCCGACTCCATGACTCTTCTGAACGAAAAAGCTCCCGCTCCGAAGAAGAAAGCGGCCCCCAAAAAGCCGTAAGCGAAGAGGTCTGTAGAACGGAAGAAACGGAGCAGAATCCGAGAGGGGGGGCGCAAGGCGTTCCCCTTTCGGTGTGTTTGAAGAGACCGAATGCGTTAGCATGTTTGCGAAGGAGAATCCAATGGTTTTGCGCGATTTGAAGTCTGTTTGTCTGGTTCTAGCTGCGGCGAGTCTTGCCTTGATCTCCGTGGGCTGCAAGAAACAACCTCCGATCACGTTGTCCGCTTCGGCGACTCCACCGGCAGTCTTTCCAGGTGAGGCAGTCACGGTGACTGCTACGGCCGGTGCAGTTTCGACCAAGAAGAACAACAGTGTGGTGTACAACTGGTCGGGAACCGGCGTGAACGGGAACGGAACGACAGCCACAGTTGCGACGGAGTCATTGACGCCGGGACCGTATACGGTGAAGGCGGAAGTGAAGGAAGGCAAAAAGGGCAAGGAAGGATTGAAGCCCGGACAGACGGCCGACGCCACGGCGAGCTTCACCGTGAAAGAATTCGAACCACCCACGATCAGTTGCTCGGCGAGCCCGAGCACAATCAAGCCCGGCGACACTTCTACAGTGACCGCAACTGGCGTGAGCCCGCAGAATCGTCCCCTGACCTACAGCTACACAGCGGCCTCGGGCAGCGTGAATGGAACTGGGACATCGGCAACCTTCAATTCGACAGGTGCGCCGACGGGTTCGGTGGAGATCACCTGCAACGTCGCCGACGATAAGAGTCACAATGCATCGGCAACCACTTCAGTGACGATCGTGGCGCCGCCACCACCGCCGCAACCGCACGCGCAGGCGCTGTGCTCAATGTCGTTTGACACGGATAAGGCTCGCCCGACCAGGGTGAACAACGAAGCCAAGGCCTGCCTGGACGAAGTCGCTCTCGACCTGCAGAAGCAGACGGATGCGAAGGTGGTTCTGGTGGGACTGTCGGATGCCAAAGAAAAGGCAAAGACTGAGAAGCAGGAGAAGTATGCCGCGAAGCACAAACGCGCCAAGGTAGAGGATTCTGCCGCACAACGCGCCGTGAACGCCAAGGACTACCTTGTCACAGAAAAGGGAATCGACGCATCGCGCATTACCGTGGCAACCAGCACCGAGGACGGACAGAAGGTGTCAAATTACCTGGTGCCGGCCGGCGCGAATTTCGAAGCGGATGTGCAGGGGACCTCGCCTGTCGATGAGTCCACTGTGAAACCACAGACGCCCAAGAAACTGCACCACAAGTAGGCAGATCTGCCGATAGCGTTCAGCCCGCAGGTCGACAACGGATGGCCTTGCGAAGCTGAAAAATAACAACTGCATGCCGGTCTGCGCGCTCTAAGGTCGAGCGGACCGGAAGTGCAGCGAAGGTTCGATCCTGATCGTTGCGAGGGAGGCTGACCAGTGCTTCGGTCAGCCTCTTTCTCATTCTGCAGGCGCATGGGCGAAGCCCTACTTGGTCGTGGGAGCTCTAAAGTTGATAAATTGCTGGTCGCTTTGCCTTGCCTCTTTCCGTGGGCGCTTGCGGTCTGTGTGCATTTCTTCAGGACTCATGGTTTTCGCCGTCGTGTGGAGCCATGGGGCGCCAGTGCCATGGAATGCTGTCGGGCCAGACGGAGGCGATGCGCGTTCAATCGCGGCGGTGCCAGGCGATCCGAACCATTTGTATCTCGGCACAACGAACAGCTGGATTTACGAATCGACCGATGAAGGTGCATCCTGGCATCGACTCGCGAAGCTCAAATCGGACGACAATCTGGTCGTTGACCATATTGTCATCAACCAGGCCAACTCATCTGTCCTCTATGCGGCGGCATGGACGTTGAGCCATCCGGGCGGGGGCCTGTGGGTGAGCCGTGACGGCGGTCGAAGTTGGAGTGAATCGGCCGGACTCCACGGTCAATCCATTCGCGCCTTCGTGCAAGCGTTCTCCGAGCCCGCTCTCCTCTTTGCCGGAACTCTTGAAGGCGTTTTTCGCAGCAAAGATTGGGGTGCAACGTGGATACAAATCAGCCCCAAGGGTAGCCACGAGATTCATGAGGTCGAGTCGCTGGCGGTCGATCCGACCAATCCTGAAATCCTATATGCAGGCACGTGGCATTTGCCGTGGAAGACGAGCGACGGGGGCGAAAGCTGGCACAGCATCAAGAAGGGCGTGATCGACGATTCCGATGTTTTCTCGATCATCATTGACCCGGAAAAGCCGCAAACAGTTTATGCCAGCGCCTGCAGCGGTATCTACAAAAGCGAGACCGGGGGCGAACTGTTTCGCAAGATTCAAGGCATCCCCGCGACCGCGCGGCGCACCCGTGTCTTGCGTCAGGATCCCTCGAATCGCAAAGTGGTTTATGCGGGGACCACTGAGGGTCTCTACAAAACGACCGACGGCGGCAGGACTTTCAAGCGGATGACGGGACCAGAAGTGATTGTCAACGATGTTTCCATCGATCCTGCGAATCCGCAGCGCGTTCTGTTGGCAACGGACCGAGGAGGGGTGCTGGCGAGCAACGATGCCGCGACAACATTTACACAGTCGAACGCGGGTATCTCGGAGCGCAAGGTTGAGGCTTTGCTTGTGGACCGGCAGAATGTGCAGCGGATTTTTGCCGGCGTGTTGAATGACAAGGCATTCGGCGGTGTCTTTGTCTCGGTCGACGACGGGGTGCGATGGAAGCAAATCGCCACCGGCCTTGATGGTCGCGATGTCTTCGCGCTGGCACAGTCGCCGGAGGGCGCTATCCTTGCCGGCACCAACAGCGGGATCTTTGCGCTCGACCTGGATTCGTCCGCATGGCTGCCGGGAGGTACGATCGCCAACACGGGCCCGAAAAGCGCCAAGCAAGGGGTGCGGGGATCGCGGGTCAATACCGAAAAACGCGTAAAGGATCAGTTACACGCGATGGACGGGCGGGTTTTTTCCCTGGATCTTTCTGGTGATGTCTGGCTTGCGGCGACCAGCGGCGGCATTTTTACCAGCAAGGACAAGGGCGCGACCTGGCAAGGCGGACCGGTGATGGGCGTGGCCGGTTATCTTTCCGTTGCCGCGCGTGGAGCCCTAATGGTCGCGGCAATGCCGAATGCGGTCGTGCTCTCGCGCGATGCCGGCCTGAACTGGTGGCCCCTCAGCATCCCCGTCGCTCTCACGCGCATTCAGTGCGTTGCTTTCTCGGCAGACGGAACGCTCTGGATTGGCGGTCGGGAAGGGGTCTACTTCTCGCGCGATACTGGCAAGTCATGGATGTGGGTTCATCGGCTCCCTCTGGTTGACGTGAACGACCTTTTCTACGACGCTGAATCCGGTAAGGTCCTGGTCAGCTCGCAGATCAGCGATTTCGTCTACGCCATCGATGCCAAGACTTTGGAATGGAAATGGTGGGAGACGGGATACCGCCTCTCCGCGATCCGCGCTGCGGGAGGACACCTGCTGGCGGCTTCGCTCGATAGCGGTGTCTTGCTGCAGCCCCGAGGCGCCGAAGCCGAAATCGGTGAAAAATAAGCGCATTTCGCGCAGCGATGCGAGTTTCGGTATCATCGATACATGCAGGCTCAGACGGCTGATTCCCGCCCCCTTTCCGGTTTCCGGACATATGATCCGAAACTCGAACCCATTGCGGTCAAGGTGATCGCATCCGAGCGGCTCAGCTTCGATGAGGGGCTGGCCCTTTATCGGTCTGCCGACGTGCTGGCGGTGGGCTGGCTTGCGAATCATGCGCGGGAACGGTTACACGGCGATGTCACTTATTTCAATGTCAATCGCCATATCAACCCAACCAACGTTTGCGTGGCAGCATGCAAGCTGTGCGCGTTTGGGCGGAAGAAGGGCGATCCGGCCGGCTATACGATGGCGCTGGAAGAGGCGTGGCAAACGGCGGCCTCCGGCTACACTGAAGCAGTCACCGAGTTCCACATTGTAGGCGGACTGCACCCGGATCTTCCTCTCGAATACTTCCTCGACCTGGTGCATGGACTCAAGGAACGCTTTCCGAAGGTGCACATTAAAGCTTTCACCATGGTCGAAGTTGCGTTTCTCGCACGACGCGCCAAACTCACCATCGAACAAACATTGGTCAAGCTACGCGAAGCTGGAGTCGATTCGATGCCGGGCGGAGGCGCTGAAATTTTTGCAGCGCGCGTGCGCTCCATTATCTGCGACCACAAAATTGATGGCGAGGAGTGGCTGGAAACAGCGCGGCTTGCGCACAAACTGGGTTTCAAATCGAACGCGACGATGCTGTATGGGCATATCGAGACCGACGAAGACCGCGTGGACCATCTGCTGAAGTTGCGCGCTTTGCAGGACGAGACCGGGGGGTTCCAGACCTTCATTCCGCTTGCGTTCCACCCGGAGAATACACCGCTCGATCACCTGCCGGTAACGACCGGGCTGACCGACATTCGGCAGATTGCCGTGAGCCGCCTTCTGCTCGACAACTTTCCGCACATCAAAGCGTACTGGCAGATGCTCACGCCGAAAATTGCGCAGATCGCGTTGCGCTTTGGCGCCGATGATCTTGATGGAACTGTCATCGAGGAAAAGATCTATCACGATGCGGGGGCGACCACGCCCCAGGGTATGACCCGCAAAGAGCTTTGCCGGCTCATCACCGAAGCCGGGCGCGTACCAGTGGAGCGCGATACGCTTTACCACGCCGTGACCCGCAGCGAGGACAGCTTTACTGTCGCGGTGTAGTTCGGCAGGACAGGACGTGCGCCGTGATCGAGTTCGGACCTGCTGCGTTGCTCGGATTGTGCATCGGTTTTCTTTGGGGAATCGGATGCTCGCTGGCCATCCTCTATTCCATTTACCTGGGCGGATACCGCAAGGCGGTAGAGGATTCATTGCTGGCCGCCAAGCCAAAGCGTTTCACGCTTGCGCTCGACAAAATACGGGCACGGCGCCGCGCTGAAATGCCCGAGCCGCACGAGTAATTCACGGGGTATATCAAGATATTTCTAGGTCAGCGCTCTACTAGTAGGGCTTAAGTTTCTTCGTGCAAGCATGATTTTGTCATGGCGCGATACAACTTTTGGGTGACAGCCTTGCAGCATTCGGGTATTTCAAAAGGACCCAGCTAAATATAATGTTGAGTCTTAGAGTAAAAATTCATTTGTGTCAGGGTGTCCAAGTCAGGCAGCGCACGACATTCTTTCCGGCCCGCTTCCCTTCTCGGGGTGCGAGAAGCAATCAGGCGAAGTGTGCGGGTGGGTTGTGCTCAAGGCAACTATTGCATGTTTGGAAGTCTCAGATTCTGGGCTGAAGCGCATATTTCTACGCGAATCAGGGGTTGCTGCTTAGCTTAAAACGGATTGTTGCGAGTTTAGATGGGCCAAATTCAAAGTGCTGATCGTGTACGCCGCTATGTTCCGTGCCTGGAAGGCATTCGAGGCTACGGTTTCCTTCTTGTCTTCTGCGGCCATTACTTCTTGCCCGATCAATTGGCGCATCCAGATACTTTTCGACTCAAGTTTCTGACGGCGTTCGCATCGCTCGGACTCTTTGCAGTCCCCGCCTTTTTCGTGCTTTCGGGATATCTCATCGGCGGGATTCTATATGACACACGCAACAGAGACGGATACTTTAGGGTTTTCTATTCGCGTCGAATCCTTCGCGTCTTTCCGGTTTACTACGTGACTTTGTTGGTGATTGTGGGCGTCTATTTTTGGAAGCACGTTCCCACTGATTATCTAGTCTGGACTCATTTCCTCTACATTCAGAATTTGTTTCCCAGCTATCCATTTCGACATGCCGGTCCAGCGGCTATGATCCACTTCTGGTCGCTGGCAGTCGAAGAACAGTTCTATCTCCTGTGGCCGCTAGTTGTCTGGTTCTTCCCTGAGAAGCGAAAACTGATCGGAATCGCAACTGCGCTAATCGCCGGCAGCTGCGTCGTTCGCCTCGTGGCCCCCCTAGTTGCGTCATCCCCAAAGTCAATTCTGTGGTTTACTCCGACACGCGTGGATGCCATCTTGCTGGGCGTTGTGCTCGGGCTTATTCGTCATGATGCGATCTACGAACGGATCAAACCATTCGCGAAGTGGGTCGTGATCGCAGGAGGATCAACCGCGGTTGTGCTCGCCCTCTGGAAGGGCCAACTCTGGTCGAAAACCTATGTCAGCGAGGAGATTTGGATTCCGTTAGTCAACATTACTGCCGCCGCACTGATCATCGCTGTGATGGAGGAGAATAGCCTGCTCAACCGAGCTTGCAACCAGCGCTGGGTGTGCTGGCTCGGAAGCCTGAGCTATAGCTTGTACGTTTTTCATTTGACGTTTGCGACTTACTTCATGGACAAGCTCACGCCTCAGCTCGGCGGATACATGCGGCACTCGTTCGCAGTGCTCGTATCGGGTGCTTGCGCATTCTGTTTAACTCTCTTGCTGTCGATGCTCAGTTACAAACTGATTGAAGGGCCGATTATCAATCTCAAAGGGCACATGCGGTATGGACCGGCCCAGCCGGCTAGCACTAAGCACGAGATCCGTGAACAAGTGCTGGTGAGTGCCGGCGATTAGCGCTATTGCCGCATTACTTCTCCATTCTTCATGACGAAGGCAACGCGCTCCACGACGCTGATATCATTCAGTGGATTGCCGGGAACCGCAACGATGTCCGCATAATACCCTGCCTTGAGTTCTCCGATCTCATCCTGCCAGCCCAGTAGTTTTGCGCCGTTGATCATGTCGGCTTGCAGGACTGCCAGGGGCTTCATGCCGAACTGCACCATGAGCGAGAGTTCCCGTGCCTGCGTACCATGCGGAAACGGCCCTACGTCGGAGCCAACGGCAAAGGATACCCCCGCTGCAATTTGCTTTTTGAATTCGCGAATCTTGAAATCGAGCATCTCGGCTTCAGAGGCGGCCTGGTCCTGTGATTCTCGATGATGGGCGAAGTAATCGAAGATTGTGAAGGTAGGAACGGCGACAATTCCTTTTTCGCGCATGAGTCGGATGGTTTCGTCGCTGAGTTGGGTGGCATGGTCGATCGAGGCTACGCCCGCCTGCGCCGCAAAGAGTGTTCCAGGTTCGCCCATAGCATGCACGCCAACAGTTGTTCCCATGCGATGCGCTTCCTCCACTGCCGCGGTCAGCTGCGCAGCGGTGTACTGGTAGGGGGTGCGCAGGATGCCGTCCACCATTTTGTCTGGTCCGGTCTCGTAAATTTTCGCGAAGTCCGAACCTTCTTTGTGTTGCTCGCGCATGACTTCAACGATCTGCTCCGCTGAATTCGCATAGTCTGCGTTTGAAAGTACATGCTGCGCGGGGTTGTAATGGTTTGCGTCTTCGTGGCCGCCAAGAAGGTCAATGGCATTGCCGCTGATGCGCAGTCGCGGCCCGGGGATCAATCCGCGATTGATTGCGTCGCGAATGGCAGTGTCGGCCGAACCAGCACCTTCGGTGCCCATATCTCTTTCCGCGGTGAAGCCGGCCAGTAAATCAGCCTTGGCTGCTTGTTCGGCCAGAATTACGCGCCATGGAGTTGATTCTTCAACAGTCTGCAAATCCTCCGCTCCAGGGTGCAGGAACAAGTGCACATGCGCATCGATCAAACCGGGCATAAGCGTTGAATCACCCAGATCGATAACCTTTGCGCCCTGGGGATGTTCCACCGAAACTCCCACGGCGCGGATCCTCTCCCCTACCACGAGGACCTCGCCAGGCTGAAGCAACGTACCAGTGTCTACCTGAAGGAGTCGTGCCGCGTGCAGCACAATGGGCGTCGGCGCCGGCGTTTGTGCGCATGCGATGCTCGATAAAGCAATGCTGACAACGGCGGAAGCAAGAAGCAGACGAATCGCGCTCGGACGAGTCCACGGATTAGTTTCACGCATGTGTACGACTATGCCGCCCGCCCCCCCATTTTGTCGATGGATGACTGAAGCAGCTGTCCCGGAGGGGTGGAATTTCGTCACGACGGAATGATCGCTTGCGCATCGGCTTGGTCGCTGGTGGCGATGGGAAGGCGAATAAGAAATGCGGCACCGTGCAAGTCACCGACTGCCCCCGGAGGCCGCACTTCGATGCTGCCTCCATGACGGCTCACAATCTCCTTCGTGACCCATAACCCTAACCCCGTACCAACGTCCTGCTTGGTGGTGAAGAATGGATCGAAAATGCAGTTGAGCAGCTCCGGCGCAATGCCGGGACCGCTGTCTTGAATGAGAATTTCGGCAAACCTACCCGACACGCCTTCGGAGGCTGCACATCGGACAGCGATCTTACCGCCCTTCGGGACAGCATCGTTTGCATTCGCCACCAGGTTCGCGATTACCTGCTTCAATTCGCCACCGACTCCCCGCACGGGAGGGCATTGGTTAAACGAACACTCGAGCTGGATTTCTTTGGCGGAAATACGGCTGGAATAAAGCTTGAGTATGGGTTCGACCACTGTGCGTAGATCGACCTGCTCGGGAGTGTTCGATTCGCGATAGAAGCCGAGAGTCTGACGTGTAATCTGAGCTACGCGCTCTAGCTCCTGTTCTGCGAGACTCAGGTGTTGTACCAGTCCCGGCGTCGCGTCGGGCGATGCCTTGGCGATGAACAGCAGATTGACGACTGCTTCCAGGGGATTATTGATTTCGTGTGCAACGGTGGCAGAGAGTCGAGCGGCAGCGGCCAATTTTTCGGTTTTCCGAAGCATCTCCCGCGAGCGCCGCTCAGCCGTCACATCGCGAAACACAAGGACCACTCCAATTGTCTGGTTGTGATCGTCACGAATCGGCGCGGCGCTATCTTCAATCGGCACGAGGTGACCGTCGCGGTGCTGCAGCACGGTGTGATTGGCGAGTCCAACGACGATGCCGAGGCTCATCACCTTTTCGACAGGATTGTCTGCTTTTTTGCCCGACATTTCATTGAAGATTGGGAAAACTTCGCGCACATCCTTCCCTCTCGCGTCGGCCTGACGCACGCCCGTCAGCGATTCAGCGACCGGGTTCAAGAAAGTTACGATTCCAGCGGAGTTGGTGGCGATGACTGCATCTCCAATGCTGGTCAACGCAACCCTGAACCATT
Source organism: uncultured Acidobacteriaceae bacterium (assembly GCA_963798035.1). Taxonomy (GTDB): domain Bacteria; phylum Acidobacteriota; class Terriglobia; order Terriglobales; family Acidobacteriaceae; genus Telmatobacter. The sequence goes on from CAWCRW010000006.1 coordinate 1,180,803, forward strand.
CTTCGCGGGCGCGCAACTCGCGAGCGTGCACCTCACGTGCTTTTCTTTCAAGAAGAATCAGGCGGGCGAGCACCACCAAGCCGACGATGGCGATCGCCGTCGCAAAATAGATGGAAACGACCGCCGAACGGATACTTTGCTGATACGCAGCTGAGCGCATGATCTCGAGCGAAGACTCTTCCTGCTGCATCTGGTCAATCTCTTGCCGGATTTCTTTCATCAGAAGCAATCCGTGATCGGACATGACCAGTGCCCTTGCTTCGTTCGATTTGCCACCGCGATAAAGCGAAATTGTTTCGGCCAGCTCGTCCAGCTTCTGGCGCGCTGCAATGCGTAACTTTGTCAAATGCGTTTGTTGGAGCGGATTATCAGCGGTTAGTTCAGCTAGTTTGTCGATCTGCGGGCCCACTTGCTGTTCAGCGAATTCGTAAGGTCTGAGATATTTCAGCTCTCCTGTCAAGAGATATCCCCGCTGCCCGGTCTCCGCGTCGTCGACCAGGAGTTCTGTTTGTGCGAGGGCGAAGCGTATCTCGCGGGTGTGTGCAACCCAACTCTCGTTGTCGACAAGAACGCCGATCTGTCGTCTTGTAATTGCGGCGTTGGCGATGAGAAGGATGACAAGCAGGGTGAATCCACTGATTACACTAAATCGTTGAAGTAGTGCATTCATAGAGAGCTAGGTGTCGCGCAACTTCGGTTCGAGTCGAGAGATATTTGGGAGTACTGCGTCCGCAATTGTTCCGAAAAGGGATGATTCGCGAGTATCCCACGCCTAGCCACGCGAGTAATTGAGGAATCAATCGGCGGCATCCTGGGTCCATGTCTGACATGCGAAGCGCAGAACAGCCTCATGTCTTCGAGGGTTATGACGGCTGAAGAACACAGGCGGCTGCACATGTGCTTCCATGGCAGCGCATTGGTCCGACGAGCATCACTGTACGTGCGCCCATCGTACGTCGCGCCAAAGCATCGGGTCAAGAAAGCGCTGCAAAACCGCCGGAATGCAAAGAGACCCCGCACCGAAATCGAGTCGGACCCGAAACAGGTGGGTGTTTTTCAATGGTAGAATTCCGCCGAACCGACTGGAACGATGCCGGACGTTGGAGATGACCGCGTTTTGACCAGAAAAGCACGACAGGGTGTTCGCACGGTACTGGGCTTCGATATTGGTGGCACGAAGACGGCGATCGTCGAAGGGACGGTTGATGGGTCCATTCTGCAGCGCGTCGAGATGCCTACGCAGGCGGCGGAGCCTTTCACGGCAACCTTTCCGGCCATCGTCCACCGCGCGAGAACCCTTATGGAGACGGCTCGCCGATCGGAAAGAGAGATTGCTGCGATCAGCGTTTCAGTGGGAGGGCCGCTCAGGATCGATGAAGGATATCTGATCAATCCGCCGCATTTGCCGGGTTGGCACGATTTGCCGCTGAAAGCGCACCTCATCGAAGCGTTTCCAAGCATTCCGGTGGCTGTGGAGCATGATGGCAACGCCGGCGCATTGGCTGAGTTTCGCTTCGGGGTTGGGAAAGTTCGGCCGAAGCTCAGGCACCTGATTTTTCTCACTTTTGGCACCGGTGTAGGCGGAGGGTTCATTATCAACGGCCAAATCCTTCGCGGAGCGAGCGATACTGCCGGAGAAATCGGACATTGGCGCCTTGCGGAAGATGGGCCGCCAGGTTTTGGCAAGCGCGGTTCCTGGGAATCGTTCGCTTCGGGCGCCGGCCTGGTGGAAACTGCTGCGCGAATGTTCCCTGCACGATGGAAGACGGATTTGCCGATTCGCGAACTCGTTGAGGCCATGATGTCGAATGATTCGCAGGCACTGCAGGTAGCCGAAGCAGCAGGTCGATGGATGGGGCGCGGCTTAGCCCTGTTGATGGATGCTCTCAACCCCGAGGTGATTGTTTTCGGTTCCCTTGGCGTGGTGCTGGGAGAGCGCATTCTTGGGCCGGCTCGCAAGGTAATTGCGGAAGAAGCCTTGCCGCAGGCTGCGGTGGCATGCGAGCTGCTGCCTGCCGCATTGGGGAAGGAAATCGGGGATGTCGCCGCACTGATGGCCGCGCTGTCGGACCCAATGATCCGCTCGCGTTGGAACCCTGATTCGTTAAAGCAATGGTCAGCGCGACGAACTTGAGCTTCAATCGAAGCGCTGTTTGCATTCATGTATATCTCTGCAGGCACCCATAGACGATCAAAAGTGTTACTAAGTTACGGGAAGGAATCCAATGGGATTACTTGAGGTCTGAGTGATCGAGTTACTTTGTTGGGATGAGGGGACAGAAAACCCGCTTTTCATGCGGTTGGCACGATGGATTCGACCTTGAAAGAACGCACAGAATTGCGCAAAAAGTTCGCGCCGATTTTTTCACAACTCTTTGGGCATCTAACTCCTGGAGTTGCATCATGCGCATGGTACTATCGCCTCGAGGTTAGAACAAATGCCCACGAACAGCTACGATAGTGCCTTTGAACAAGCCAGCAATGATCGTGTCGAGATCCGCGTAGCTATTGAGAAATTGCTCACGCGCGGCGAAATGCTCGATAAGCTTCTCGAATGCCTTGCGCCATTCGTCTCCAGTCCTAAAGCAGTCGGCGAATCAAATGCGATTCCTTCGGAGCACGGGTCCGAATCACACGGGGAAGAAAGCCACGCGCACGAGTCTCCGGTGCATCAAGAGGGGTAACGCGAGCAGGCCGCATTCGCTTCGCTCAGGGTGCTCTTCGACTTCAAAGCAAATCGGCCGATCGCCTGGCCACCGTTTCCGCGCATTCTTGCGTGGAAAACAAAGCTTGCTTTTTGCGAAAACCCAAAGCTGTTACTGATCTCCTCGCGTGGAGGAATGGCTGCCGTGTGTGCGCAGTTCCTTCAGTATGCGGCGATTCCGGTCAGATGTTGACCGAGAACGAGCGCGTGAATATCGTGTGTCCCTTCGTAAGTCTTTACTGATTCCAGATTCATCATGTGGCGCATGATCGGAAAGTCTTCCGTGATCCCATTCGCGCCCAGGATGTCGCGGGCGATGCGAGCTGTTTCGAGCGCCATCCAGACGTTGTTGCGCTTGGCCATCGAGATGTGCTCATGCCCGACAGAACCCTGGTCTTTGAGGCGGCCGACGTGCAGTGACAGGAGCTGTGCCTTGGCGATCTCGCTTGCCATCCAAACCAGTTTTTCCTGCACAAGTTGGTGGCTGGCGATCGGCTGCCCATGGAACTGCTTGCGAAACTTGGCGTATTGCAAGGAGGTGTCGTAGCACGCCATGGCCGCGCCGATTGCACCCCAACTAATGCCGTAGCGGGCCTGGTTCAGGCACATGAGCGGGCTTTTCAATCCGCCCGAGCCGGGCAGTAGATTCGTCTTCGGAATGTGGACGTCGACGAGCGATAGACCGCTCGTGACTGAAGCGCGCAACGACCATTTGCCGTGTACCTCCTGCGCCGAAAAGCCAGGCCGATCGGTCTCGACAAGAAAACCGCGTACGCGCCCATTCTCATTCTCGACCTTGGCCCAGATTATCGCGACGTCCGCAATGTTGCCGGAGGTGATCCACATCTTTTCGCCATCGAGAATGTACCCATCCCCGCTGGATCGCGCGGTGGTGGTCATACCGCCCGGGTTTGAGCCGAAGCCTGGCTCCGTGAGGCCGAAGCAGCCAAGCTTTTCGCCGGTGGCAAGGGACGGAAGCCAGGTGTTCTTCTGTTCGTCGGAGCCAAACGTATAGATGGGGTACATGACGAGCGCGGACTGCACACTGACGAAGCTTCGGAATCCAGAATCGCCGCGTTCGAGTTCCTGCATCACCAATCCGTATTCCACATTCGACATGCCGGCGCATCCGTAGCCTTCGAGATTGGCGCCGAAGAATCCGAGCTCACCCATAGTCGGTACCAGTTCCCGCGGAAACCGGCCAGTACGAAAGCACTCCTCGATGATTGGAACCAGATTGTCTTCGACAAAGTCACGCGCGGTGCGGCGCACGAGCAATTCTTCTTCGCTGAAACTGGAGTCGAGGCCGAGAAAATCGAAGCCTTGGAACTTGAATCCCATGAGGACACCTGCTGTTGAGTGGAGGAACTGGAAAGGGAAAGGCTAGCAGATCGCCCCTGCATTTAGCTCCCGTTCGATGCGTGCATCGCGGTCCCTGTTTGGCTCTGCGCATAAAAAAGCTGGGAAAGAACCGGCAATCACTGGCTATTCTGGGCGTCGTCCCCGTAGGTCGGATACGGTTCAGGCTCATTGCTGGTTTTCATGGCGGCCAGCGTTGTCAGGTCTGCCTGAACCTGAGCCCATTGCGCAGGATTCTTTTTTGTTGCGATCGGCGCGTCAGGATTCGCATAGTAGGCCTGGATCTCGCGCTTGATGCCTGGCGGAATCGCCTGCGTGGGTTGCTGTGTGATGCGATGAAGAAGCTGCGCGTAGGTTGAGTCGGTAAGCGAATAGCCTCCCGGTTGCACGACGCGTCCCGTGTCGAGGTCGCGATTTGGCAGGGGATGCATGGGGTCCTTCGACCGCAAAAGGATGTCAGGGCTTGTTGCGGCGATCATGCTGAGGAGAGTGGCGGGCGGAGTCGCGGCGCGCTCATCTTGAGTCGATGCATTGGATGGCGGAGTGAAACGCGCCAGAGTGCCGCGCAATATAGTGATCGACAGGGCGACGCTATGCATGTAATCGCCTTCGGTCGCAGTGGTCGGGCCCTTGACATCGACAAGCTTCAGGGGTCCGATCTTGGGAATTACAAAGAGAAGGGCTGCGATTGCATAGGTCTCGAATCCTGCTTTGCGGCGATAGGCACCCCAGTTGTTTTCTTTGTCCACGGCGGCCGCCTCTGCGACGATCTCGTTGAACTCGGGCGTATCCGGCTCGGGCGGCTCATGACGGCGTCGACGCAGGGTGACCGCATATGCGATGCGCGGTATGAAGGTGCGAACGGCGAATCGATAGGTGCGCACATTGAAGCGTCGCCCGCGGCGGCCGGAGAAGTCCTCTGTGAGGCCATAGGTCTGATAGTAAGCCAGAGCGAGTTGCTTGGTCGGAACCTGGAGGCCGATGTGGCGGAGAAAACGCAGGGGCGCTACGCGGTGATGCGCGATTTCGTTGATATCAAAAGCAAACTCCGTTTGCACGTGTTGATGCTGGCCCTCCGCATAGTTCACGACCGGCCCATATTTTGCGGCCAGTTTGGGAAACTCGATGGGCACGGCACGATTAGTCGCCACGGCGTGTCCCACTGAGTCGCCGATATAGTGCGACAGGGCACCCACTGCGAACGCGAGCTCATCGGCGTTTTTCGCGTTGCGGAAAAGGCTGACTACAAAATCGCCGGTTCGCACGTAATGGGTGAGGTCGGAGAACGATGCGTCGCCAAACGGATAGTAACCGATGTCCTGGATCACGCATCCGCCGTAGGCATAGGCATGGGCCTCATCGAGTTGCGCGGGCGTGAGATCCGGGTAGCGGCTGAGAAGCAGGGGAACAATGGAATCTCTCCAGGCGAGGTCAATGAGTTGTTCATGCGTCAAAAGGGAGTAGGCGGTAGCCTGCCGGCAGCAACCGGCAATCATCAACAGCGTGATACATGCGGCCGTTCTGAATAGGGCTGTCTTCATCTTGAGACCATACGAATTGGAAGGTGCGGGAAGTTGACAGCGCGGTAGTCCCGGTCTACCAGCTTCAGGCCAGAAACTCGCGGACGAACGGATCCTGGCTGCCAATCAGTTCAGCGAGCGATCCATCAAAAATCAGGTTCCCTTCGGAGAGCATGAGAAATGTTGTACTGGAGTCGGTTTGCCCTTTGGGGAGCGGGACCATGCGACCCGACTGCGGATCGAAGCGATGGGTACACAAGGTGAACGCATCCTGCAAGCGGTGTGTCACCAGCACAGACGGGGTCCGGTAAACGTCCCGTTGCTTCACAATCAGCTCAATGATGGTGGTTGAGGTAACGGGGTCCAGGCCACCTGTTGGGGAGTCGTAAAGCAAGAGGTCAGGCTTGTGGATGAGGGCGCGCGCAATCGCGACGCGGCGACGCATGCCTCCTGAAAGGCTCGCCGGGAAAAGATCGAAGGTCCTCTCCAATTCGACGAAGCGCAGGGCCTCGCGCACGCGCACATCGATTTCGTCGTCGGGGATTTGTTCCTGGATTAATTGGTAAGCAATGTTGTCGCGCACCGTGAGCGAATCGAAGAGCGCACCTTCTTGAAAGACCATGCCGGTACGAGTCCGCAGAGAAAAGAGCATCTCTTCGGGCATGTGGGAAATATCTTCGCCGAATAGAAGAACGCTGCCCGCATCCGGCTGGAGCAAGCCGTTGGCAAGTTTCAAGAGGACGCTCTTGCCAACTCCGGCAGGTCCGAGCAGGATGCGGGTTTCGACCGGAGCCACGGAGAATGTAATGTTTTGCAGGACCGGTGGACCGTCGAATGCCAGCGTAACGTCGGAGAAAGCCAACACCGGTTGGTTCGCCGCCTTTGGAGCGGGTTCCAGTGACGATCGGACTGCAGGGGAATTCAGATCCATGCCGCAAAGATGTTGATGAGGAGCCGCGTGATGATGAAATCCACAAAGATGATGAGGACGGACGAGGTTACAACGGCCTGAATCGTGGAGCGGCCTACGCCCTGCGTCCCGCCGGAGGTCCTCATGCCATAGAAGCATCCGATGGAAGAAAGGATGTAGCCGAAAAAGAGCGGTTTAACGAGACCTTGAACGATTTCAGGGAAAAGGAGATGTTCCCAGGCCATGTTGTAATATTGTGGGCCATCCTGGTGGTTCATGAAAACGGTGACCAAGCCCCCGCCGACGATCCCGCAGGCGTCGGAGACAATGGTGAGAAAGAAAAGCATGACGATGGTTGCAAAAATGCGCGGGGTAACCAACTTTCGGATAGGATCTACACCAAGGGCGCGCATCGCATCGATTTGCTCGGTGACGACCATCGAGCCTAGTTCGCTGGCCATGGAAGAGGCATTGCGACCCGACACCATGATGCCCGTAAGCACAGGGCCTAGCTCGCGGATCATGGTTTTGCTCACAAACTGGCCCGTAACCGCAGCTGCGCCGAAGGCGGAGAGTGTCGAAGCCGACTGCAACGCCAGGACGCCCCCGGTGGAAAGACCAGAAAGCACCACAATCGACAGCGATCCCACGCCGATGATGTCCGATTGAACGAGGAAGTCCGTCCAATAAATGGGTGGGCGAAAGAGATTGGAAAGGGCTTGATACGCGAATAGGGAATAGTCCTGCACGGTCAGGACGATCTGCTTCAGTGTGTTGTCGATCGTATCGAGAGCCATTTGTTTACCGAACAAGGAGATGCAGGAAGCAGGACTGCACCTGTTTCTCTCCCACAGGATAGCGCACGAATCTTCGATTGATAGCCTGAGTTCTTCAGATCGAGTCGTGTAAAACTTCCGGCCATGGCTTGCCGGCGACAACGGCGAGAGGCGCAAACGCTGTATCCCATTGATGCCAAAGCGTCAGAACGGCTGGTCTCCGGAGTGCCCCAAGTCTTTCCACCCGCCGCATGCATCTAAGCTAGGTACTGAGAGAGAACCACAATGCACTCATTTCGGTTGCGCCTGATTCTCGTACTCGTTGCGTGCGTCACCCTGGTTTCCGTTGCGTCGACGTATTTTGACGTCCTGGCGCATAAGCATTTTCTGCGCCAAGACCTGGAGCGCCGGTCCAAATGGATGGGCGTTGGCCTGCAGTCGTACCTGGAACAGACTCTGTCCTCAGGAAATAAAGCCGATCTGCCGTCGATTCTTGCATCTTCGAAGGCGCGCACGGGTGTGTTGGGCCTGGCCGTTTTTGATCCGCAGGGTGCGCTTCTGGCGGTCGCCGGCTCATCAGAGCTTTTCGGATCTTTGCCCTATCCCGTCGTGCAAAAGGCGCTTCGCAAGGGTGCCGACGAAGCAGCTTTCGGGCATGCCGGTGGGGTGCAGTGGCTGGAAGAGGTTTTCCCCCTTCATAACGGGAACGAACTGAAAGGGGCACTCGTCCTTATTGCAGATGCGGGATATATCCGCAGCCAGGGGTATGACCTTTGGCAAAGGAGCTTCTGGAGGGTTGTCGCGCTGGTGGTTCTGATTGCCGCCGTGACTTTTATCATGGTGCGCTGGCTTCTGATGCGGCCCATGATTCGGATGTCTGAGAGATTAAGACGGCTACGCAGCGGGCACACCAACGATCCTGTAGACGCCAAATCGAACGACTTCAGCATGTTTACGCCGCTGGCGCGGGAGATGGAAACCCTAACCGAAAGCCTGATCGCCGCGCGTGCGGCAGCGGAAGCCGAGGCCCGACTGCGCGCTACGGGCGAGAATCTGTGGACAGCCGAGAGGCTTGCGGTGCACATGCGGGAGAATGCCACATCGAGCCGAATCTTCGTGGTTTCGAATCGCGAACCGTACATGCACGTGAGGCAAGGTCGCGAGATTGAGTGCGTCGTACCTCCGAGCGGATTGGTGACAGCCATCGAACCCGTTCTGCGGGCCTGCGACGGAGTCTGGGTGGCGAGCGGGAGCGGGGACGCGGATGCGGCAACCGTAGATGAGTTTGACCGCTTGCGGGTTCCTCCCGACAATCCCCGCTATACCCTGCGGCGCGTGTGGCTCACCGAAGACGAGGAGTTGCACTACTACGACGGCTTTGCAAACGAGGGGCTGTGGCCGCTTTGTCACATCGCTCACACGCGACCGATCTTTCGCCCGGCCGACTGGGAGTCGTACCAACGGGTCAATGAGCGCTTTGCGAGCGCTCTGCTGGAAGAGATGGAAGGCAGCGCAGATCCAATCGTCTTTGTGCAGGACTATCACTTTGCGCTTTTGTCCCGTCTGGTGAAGGCTGCCCGGCCGGACGCGCGGGTTGCCATCTTCTGGCACATTCCATGGCCCAATCCCGAAGCTTTTGGCATCTGCCCATGGCAGGCCGAATTGCTGGATGGCCTTCTCGGCGCGGATCTGATTGGTTTTCACATTCCGCTGCACTGCAACAATTTTCTCGACACGGTGGATCGCGTCTTTGAGGCGCGCACCGACCGCCAGCACATGACCGTCAGTCGCCACGGACACGTCACCAATGTGCGGCCCTATCCGATCAGCGTCGCGTTCGATGGCCAGGACACCTCGGCGGCCGCCTACGCGGGAAAATTCGACTTCGAGTCGCAGCGGGATTCTTCGCGCAACCAGTTGCTGCGCGAGTTCGGTGTTCGCGCCGAGAGTCTTGCCGTGGGCGTCGATCGCCTGGATTACACCAAGGGCATCGAGGAGCGGCTGCTTGCTTTTGAACACCTGATCGAAGAACATCCCTGGCATTGGGAACGTCTCACCCTGGTGCAGATTGCCGCGCCCAGCCGCACGCGCATCCCGGCATACGAGAACCTCCACCGGCGTGTAACCGATGAAGTGGAACGGATCAATGCACGTTTCCAGACTGCGCGCTGGAAACCAATTCTTCTGATTGAGCGGCAGTGTGATCATCACGAGGTTGAGCGTTGGTATCGGGCCGCGAATCTCTGTCTCGTTACGTCGCTGCACGATGGGATGAACCTGGTGGCCAAGGAGTTCGTCGCAGCTCGCGACGATGAGGACGGGGTGCTGATTCTGAGCCGGTTCACGGGAGCCGCGGTGGAATTGCGTGATGGACTTCTGGTGAATCCGTACGACATTGCAGGAGTGGCCGAAGCGATGCATCGCGGCCTCGAGATGGATCGAGGTGAGCGCCGGGAGAGAATGCAGCGTATGCGCCGCCAAGTGATGGAACACAACATTTACCGTTGGGCAGCGAACGTGCTTGGCGCCCTGCGCGAGATCCGCCTTGAAGACAACGACTCGGATACGCTCGGCCAGCCGTCCATTGCCGTCGTTCCGGCGGAATCCGCGCAACGTAAACTGGCATAAAGCGAGACTCCGCGTTGAACCGTGAAGCTTCGAAAAAGTTGGAAAGCTTCTTTCGCGCCCTTGGCGGCGCGCCCATGTCGTTGTTGCTGCTGGACTATGACGGGACGCTGGCGGGATTTCGACTGGATCGCTTCAAGGCGCGGCCGTGGGCAGGGGTCTCCGAACTTCTCGCAAAGATTCAACGTCAAGATCGAACCCGCATTGGGGTGATCACGGGCCGGCCTGCAATAGAAATTCCGCCGATGCTTGGGCTTGACGCGCCGCCGGAAGTCTGGGGGCTCCATGGAGCACAGCGGCTTTTTCCGAATGGGCGCATTAAATTGGAAAAGCCTTCGCCGGGGACGCGCGCGCGGCTCGATACATTGCGCCGGCAATTGACGCGCGATGCCTTTGGCGGCCTCTTTGAAGACAAACCCAATGCAGCCGTCATGCACTGGCGCGGGCGATCGCGGAAGCAGGCGCGCGCAATCGCAAGCAGAACGCGCACCTTATTTGAGCCGCTAGCGAAGCTAGATGGCCTTCGTCTACTGGAATTTGAGTCAGGTCTTGAACTGCGCACGGGGCGCGACAAGGGTGGCGCTATTCGAGCGATTATGCGAGAAGTCGGTCCTGTGCCGGTGACCTATCTCGGCGACGACCTGACCGACGAAGCAGGCTTTCGCGCTGTGAATGAAGCCAAAGGTCCCCATTTGAGCGTGCTGATGCGCCGCGCATGGCGTACGACGGACGCGGACGTGTGGTTAAAGCCGCCGGTCGAGTTGCGAAGCTTTCTCAAGCGATGGATTGAAGCTGGGGGCTAGGAACTAAGCTTAGTCTCGGCCCCGTTTGCGAATCTCGATATTCAGCCGCTTGATTTTTTGATTCAGCGTAGAGAGCGGGATCCGAAACTGCTCAGCGGCGTCCGTCTGATTGCCGTTGCAGCGTTCAAGCTTCTCGATGATGATGCGGCGTTCGATGTCTTCGAGAATGTCGAAAAGGGACGCGTTGGGATTGTGTTCGAGCAAGGCATCCTGGAAGCTGCGGCCGGTGATGTGGCCGGGCAGAAGATCGGAGCCGATGACCGGGCCCGAAGAAAGCACCACACCGCGTTCGATGGAGTTCTCGAGCTCGCGCACATTGCCGGGCCATTCGTAGTCGACCAGCGCGCGCATGGCGTCGGCTGAAAGCCTGCGGGGCGCAAGGCCGTTCTCGTTGGCATAGAAATCGAGGAAATGCTGCACCAGCAACGGAATGTCCTCGCGGCGAGCGCGCAGGGGTGGTAAGTCGACGGTGATTACATTCAGGCGGTAGAAGAGGTCTTCACGGAAGCGTCCGTCGCGCACAGCCTGGCGAAGATCGATGTTGGTTGCGGCAAGGATGCGCACATCGACTTGAATTTCCTGAATGCCCCCGAGATGCATGAAGCGCTTGTCCTGCAGAACGCGCAGAATCTTGGCCTGCGTGTCCATGCCCATAGTGGCGATTTCATCGAGAAACAAAGTGCCGCCGTTGGCGACTTCAAAGAGGCCCTTCTTGGAAGCTACGGCGGAGGTGAATGCGCCCTTGACGTGACCGAAGAGTGTCGATTCGAGCAACTCCGAGGGCATCGCGCCGGTGTTGATGGGCACGAACGGCTTGTCTTTGCGGGGCGAGTTGGCATGAATTGCCTTGGCAATTACTTCCTTGCCGGTGCCACTCTCGCCCTGGATCAGAACCGTCGACCGGCTGGGCGCAACCTGCGCGATGAGGTCAAAAACCCGCAGCATCGTATCGCTCTTTCCCACGATGTTGCTGAAGCTATAGCGCTGCTTCAATGTCCGCTTGAGCTGCAGGTTTTCTTCTTCGGCGCGATGGCGCGCCACGGCCGAACGGATGTCGGCCATGAGCTTTTCGTTATCCCAGGGCTTCTGGACAAAGTTTTCGGCCCCGGAGCGAATTGCCTCGACGACGTTATCGACCGTGCCGTAGGCGGTAATCATGATGACCGGCGTCTCAGGCTGGCGCTCCTTGATCTGCGGCAGCAACTCCAGTCCACTCTGGCCGGGCAGCGCGAGGTCAAGCAGAACGAGATCGAAGTTTTCAATCTCTAAAATGCGCAAACCTTGTTCGCCGTCATTAGCCGTACGAACCCCGTATCCCTCCAAAGTGAGCAACACTTCGAGAGATTCGCGAATCCCCGCCTCGTCGTCGATCACCAGGATGCTGGCGCTATTGGATAGTGCGGAAAGTGCAGGGGCAGACGCAGACAAGTTCAACGGCAGTTCGACCTCAGACATGGACGGTCTTCCTCAACAGGGGAAACTCAAGGTGAAATGTGGTCCCGGCGCCTACGGCGCTCTCTACGTGGATCTTTCCGGCATGTTCCTGAATAATGCCGTACGAAACGGACAGCCCCAGCCCCGTGCCCCGCCGTTCGCCCGGCTTGGGCATCGTTTTGGTAGTGAAGAATGGATCATAGATGCGCTTCAGGTTTTCGGGCGCGATCCCGGCTCCGGAATCCGCGACGATTGCCTCGACGTGGCCATTTGCCAGTGTGGCGACGCGCAATCGGCCGCCTCCCGGCATGGCTTCCTTGGCATTCAGCAACAGATTCAAAAAGACCTGCTGCAGTTTTCCAGGATTGCCGTGAATGGCAGGAAGCGCGTCATTGAGCTCCACCTCGAGCTCGACCTGTGCGGTCTTGAACTGGTGCTCCAGCAGTGAGAGCGTATCGCGAATCACCTGATTCAGATTCGTTTCGCGGAATTCGGTAGTGGATGTGCGCGAGAAATTGAGCAGGCCATTCGCAATCTCCGACGCACGGAAGCTCTGCTGCGTAATCTTCTCCAATACCGGGCTGAGCCGTGGGTCGCCGCGCATTTGTTTCGACAAAAGCTGCGAGTAGGACGAAATCACTGCCAGTGGAGTATTGATCTCGTGCGCAACGCCTGCCGCCAGCAAGCCGATCGAACTCAACTTGTCAGCTTGCGCGAGCTGCGTCTCAAGCGAGACTCTCTCTGTTATGTCGTCCACCAATACGATGCGCCCTACGGCAACGAAGTCGCGCGAAAGCAGGGGGGCAATCGCGATGTTTGCCGTGCGCGGTTCACCTGCGCGCGTGGTCAAAGGGAACTTATAAAGATGATGTACTCCGGCTTCGTGGCGCGAACGGTCCAAGGCTTCCACGAACTCGGCGGGAAAGACCGAATGGAGCTCCTGGCCAATGACTTCCGCGCGGCTGAGAGCGTACATCGCTTCCATTTGCGCATTCCAGCTCTCGATGCGGTCGTCCAGATCAAGCGCGAGAATGCCCACATTGATGGATTCGACGATGTTCTCGTTGAACTCCTTCAGACGTTCGAATTCGCTGATTTTGTCTTCAAGCCGAGCGTAGAGACTGGCGTTCTGCAGGGCAATGCCGATGTAGCTGGCCAGCGACTCGAGCAACTCCACATCTTCGCTCGAAAGGAAGTCGCCTCCCACCGTGCGCCCCAGTCCGATCACCGCGATGGTGCGGGTGGCCGTGCCGTCTTGCACGCGACAAGGCAGGTAGTAGTTCAGATCGAGCAACGCTGCTGTTCGGCGCTGGCTTTCGCCCAAGTGGAGCGCCTGCTGCGCATTTTCGAGGAAGATGTGCGAGTGGTCGGAAGCCTTGTCGAAATCGAGGAAGCTCAGGTCGAAAAGCTCAGCGAGTCGGGGGTTCGAAGCGGCCCTTACGTCGGTTGGCAAGCCGTGAGCCGCGGCAAGTCGCAGCGTACCTGGTTCTTCTGCTTCGAGGAACACCGCCACGCGCGAGACTTGCAGCGTGTACGGAAGCCGGTCCACGATGGACTCGAGCAAAGCGCGCAGATCGGTCTCGGAACTGAGGCCGCGGCCAAATTCAACCAGCGCCTTCCGGTAGTCATAGCGCTGGCGATCGAAAGCCCGATCGACCCATCCTTGAATGCGACGCTTGAGCGGATCGAAGACCGCAGCCGTTACGAGAATCGCGACCACCAATGCCCACTCGCGCATCGTTTCAGGCAAACGCTGGTGAACGAGGTCGGCAATGATGGCGATGACGCCGAAGTAGCCGCCCAGGATCAGAGCCGTTGCGAGGGTGTAGGCGACGCCACGCTTGAAGATCAGGTCTGTATCCATCAAGCGGTAGCGCACGATGGCCCACGCAAACGTCAGCGGCAGGAATACCAGGGACAAGCCGGCCAGCTTTGTGAGGAGGCTCGGCATGCGTATATCGAAGAGGAATGGAATGGCGTAGAGAAGCGTGAAAGGTACGACCGCGAGAAACGCGCCGCGCCAGAGCCACTTCAATTGCTGGCGCTGCAGGGGGGTATTGGCGCGCAGATAGCTGTTCAGGAAGAGAATTGACGCCAACACATAGAACGCGGCGTCGTATCCCGTGCCGGCCTGCTCGAGGCGATGCTTGAGCAGCTCAGTTGCTTCCCACCGGTTAATCGCCATCACCCAGAGGCCAAAGATTGCCAAGCCAGGTGCATAGATCAAGGGCAGCAAAAGGCGTCGGCGAACGTTCTTGAGCCGCTCCTCAGGGAAGCTCAGAGCGAAATGAAGGAAGAGCGCTGGCTGCAGGGCCTCGGCGACAACATTGATCCAGAAAACGGTCCAGTCCAACGCGTCCAGGGCCCCGGTGTACTTGAGTGCGTACCAAGCGAACGAAACCAGACAGAACAGGTAGAAATGGGTGGCGCGGGGCGCAGTCCAGCGGCGAAAGAGGACATAGACCCCGATGGCGAGATAAATAAGGCCGATCATGCGCAGGGCCTGTTGAACACTCCGATCCGGGGGCTCCGGGATCACGACCACGGGCGAGTCCAGGTCGATACCATCGCGCGTGATGGAGTACTCGGCCTTGTCCCAAACGCCAGTTCGGTAGAGCTCGCGCATCAAGTCAGAAATGTGTGCAACGGGCGATCCGTTGACAGCCGTCAGGAGGTCATTAGCCTTGATTCCGTACCGCTGACCGGGGCTGTTGGGGAGGACTCTTTCGGCGAGCAGGCCGTTCCCGTTGGGTGACTCAACCCACCATACCCCATCGTCGGGCTGCGGGAATCGACCCTCCTGGCGGAGATTCAACACAGAAAGCAGCACCAGGCCGACCGTAGCAACGGCCAGCAGTGTCGCCTGCAAACGGTTGAAGAGATTCGTCTCCATGGGAGGAGCACCTAACGCCGACAGATTATCGATGCACGTCGACTGCCATGCAGGAAGGACGTGTCATCCGTTCCAGTTTACCCGGCAATCTGCTGAGAACACATTGGATAGTGACGAATTGCGAAGCGATTAGTCAACGAGAAATTTGCGAAAAATGCAGGAAATAATATTGTTCCTACATCAAAAGGGATACACCTACTGAAATCAATATCCGATCCGTCGCGAGGTATATTTTGGTGGCAGACGGAGATTTTTGTGTTGAGGGAAGGGTAACAAAAGGATTCCACCCACTCTTTCGGAACAGGGTTCGAGCCTTATTTCTGTCCGTAGGTCGCTTTGGGTCCGTGTTTCCGCATGTAATGGTGTTCGCTTACGTGCGCAGGAATTTCTGACACGGATTCCCTCAGCAGGACGGTGCGAAAGGCCAACCGTGCGATGTATTCCAATACGTCGGCATGTTCCACCGCCTCGGCCGCACTCTTGCCCCACGTAAATGGGGCGTGGCCTGCCACCAGAACCCCTGGTACGGCCACGGGGTCTAGGTCTTCGGAGCGGAAACGGCGAACGATGACCGCCCCAGTGTTGCGCACATAGCCTCCAGATACCTCTTCGGCGGTGAGCGGTTCGGTTACTGGGACGGGTCCATGAAAGTAGTCCGCATGCGTGGTGCCGAGGCAGGGGATCGGCCGGCACGCCTGTGCCCAGGAGGTGGCGAATTCCGAATGAGTGTGGACGATGCCGCCAATCGACGGAAATTCACGATAGAGCAAGGTGTGGGTATCCAGATCGCTGGACGGGCGCAAATGGCCTTCAATGATCGCGCCATCGAGGTCTGTGACAACCAAATCGGCCACAGTGAGTTCCGCGTAGTCGACGCCGCTGGGTTTGATCACAACCATCGGACGGGTGCCGGAGCGGTCGATGCCGCTGGCGTTGCCGAAGGTGTGGGGCGCCAGGCCGCGGCGTGCAATCTCGCGGTTGGCATGCAGAACTTGTTCGCGGAGAGTTTCGAGCGACATGGCGCGATTCCTGCGGTAGATCCTTTTAGTAAGCGTTTACCACACCAGTTTATCAGCTTTGGCTTGAATCAGCGCGTGACGAACAGATGGTTCTCGAATTCGCGGACTGATTGTAAACTCGCATGACAAGCGGGCGTCTACCTGAGTGATGGCGGCCTGCACTACATTAGATTCGATGACCTTGGCCGACGCGGACGAGCGTGCCGCGCACGATTTCTCGCACGTTGTTGCAAGTCACCGGCCGCAGATATTCCGGTTTCTTCTCGCGTCGACGCGCGACATCGACCTGGCCGAGACACTGACGCAGGAATGCTTTCTGAAAGCTCATCGCAACTGGAGCAGCTTCAGAGGCGAGTCAACCGCGATGACATGGCTCATGCGCATTGCGATCAACCTGCAGAAGGATCATTGGCGCAATCGCCGCATGCAATTCTGGCGGCAGACGCGGACCAATGCGGTGGATCTGGATGAAGCCAGCGAATGGCTGCCGAGCGGGGAAAGTTCGCAGGAACAAAGGTTGCTGGCGCAGGAGAGAGTTTCGCAGGTGTGGCACGCAGTGGAAGGTCTGAGTGAGCGGCAACGCACAGTATTTCTGCTCCGTTTTGTGGAGGAGCTAGAGCTGAGCGAGATCGCGCAGACAACCGGACTGAGTGAAGGCACTGTCAAGGCACATCTTTCGCGCGCACTGGGCAGGGTACGCAGGGAACTGGGGGGAAAGCGATGAGTTGGAGACGATTCACGAACCGTGCCGAAGAGCCAGTCGATATCGATGCACTCGATCCTGCGATGAAGCAGGCACTGGGGGATTTCAAGGCGAGTGTGCACGCATGGAGCGATGCAGTGTTGAGCCAGCCACGTACCGTGCGCGAGGTGGTGGTGCGGCGATCCTGGCGGCTGGCCGTGAGTTGGGGTCTGACCGCAGTGCTCCTGGGGAGCACGCTCTCCGCGGGTCTCTATGAACACCGCCGCGCACAGGTACTGGCGCAGCTCGCAGCACAGCGCGCTTTAGAACAGCAGCATCAATTGGCAACGCAGCACGCGCAGGAAATGGCTCAGCAGGAAGAAGACCTATTCGCCAGTGTGGATAAGGATGTATCGCGTGAGGTGCCGAGCGCCATGGAGCCGCTGGCGCAGCTTACGGACGATGACGAAGCGCAATGAATAGAAATAGAGAATTGGGCTTGGGGAACAACAAGGAGAGGGAATGAAAGGTTCAATCGTTGTACGAGCTGGATTAGCAATTGCTGGGGCGTTGATTACGGCTTCAGCATTCGCGCAGGGGCCCGGGCCGATGGGTGGTCCAGGGGGAGGGATGGGCGATCGTCGTCCACCGTTTGAGAGAGCGTTTGGCGGCCACGGAGTCGAGGGTCGCTGGTGGAATAACCCGCGCATCGTGGAACAGCTCAAGCTCACAGACGATCAGCGAAAGGGATTTGACCAGATCCTGCTCGAACACAGAGAAAAGCTTATCGACCTTCACGCGAACGTGGACAAGGCTGAACTGGCGATGGAGCCGCTGGTGAAAGCCGATCAGCCCAATGAGCCGGCTATTCTGGCGCAAATCGACAAAGTTGCCCAGGCTCGTGCCGAATTGGAAAAGGCCAACGCCCGCTATCTGCTGGCGTTGCGCAGCAAGCTGACGCCGGAACAGTGGAAACAGGTCCAGGCGTTACGGCAGAATCGCGAGCGCGGCGAATGGGGACAGCGCGATCATCATCCGGGTGGTCCCGGCGGACGCGGTCAGGGGGACGGTCACGGCCCCAATGCGGCACCGCCTGCTGCGCCCGGTCCGCAAGGAATGCTTGAGGACGGGGATGTTGCCCCGACTCCCGCGGACATGGACGCACCTGGTGGTGGCGTGAACCAGTAACCGGAGATGGCGCTTTAGTTTTTGGCAGAGAGCAACTGCGGTTGTAGTCAACACCGATGGCGGTGAGAAGTGATCTTCTCGCCGCCGTTTTTTTGCGCCAAAATTGCAGGGCGTCTTTGGCTTCGGGTCTGGCGAGTGGGCAGGATGCGTGAAATTCTGGATCGAAATAAGACAGCGCGGTGATGCATCCTGGGACAGCGGTGGCGTGAAATGGGACAGCGAGTGGATGGAGGCGGCACATCCTTGTGCGGGAGCGCGACAAAAGGGGCAAAAAGCAGCCCTTTAAAAAATGACTAAAGTTTTGCGGGGCAGGTCCGATGAAAGTGGCAGATGCAAGAAGCGCCCACCGGCAAGCGGCGACTCTGGTGAAAGCAAAGAAACACCGGGGCATGGGCGCACACACTGGCATCGGAACAGGAGCACTTCCATGGCCCTCGGTGTTTTGAACAATCTCTCGGCTATCTACGCAGAAAACAATCTGAACAATACCAACAGCAGTCTGCAGACGGTTCTGCAGCAGTTGTCTTCCGGATCCAAGATCAATTCGGGCGCGGATGACGCAGCGGGCCTCTCGCTGGTCAACGGCCTCGCGGCCAACTCGGCGGCACTCACTCAGTCCGAGACCAATGCGACGGAGGGAGTGGGTCTGTTGCAGGTGGCCGACGGCGCTCTCTCGCAAGTGACGAACCTGCTCAACCGTGCCATTACGCTGGCTACTGAAGCCTCGAACGGCACCCTCAACAGCACCCAGGAAGGCGCTGCGAATCAGGAGTACCAGTCAATCCTGGCCGAAGTAAATAATATTGGGCAGACGACGACCTACAACCAGGAGCAGGTATTCGGGGGAAATGTTATTGCGATCTACACGGGTGACTCGTCGACGGAGGGCTCGTCGATCGATAACTTGGCAATCCGCAGCCTTTCTGAGTCCAGTGTGGGCGATACCGGCGGCGCGATGGCCTACAGCGATGGGTCGAATAATGTGTTCCTCAACCTGTCGATGGCGACGCACAATGCGCAGGCCACCGACTCCTTGGGCAACGGCGCCAGCGGCACCACAATGAATATCAGCTACCTGGTAAAGGGAGCGAGCGGCTCGAATGTAACGGCATCCACAGCCATCAGCGTGGGTGGCAGCACCAGCTATCCCAACACTGTGAATGGATTGATTGACGCTATCAATCAGTCGGGCCTGGGCTTGAACGCGAGTTTCGTTACTGCACTGCAGGCTGGGGGTGTCGGAACCCAGACGGGCATTGAGATCGCTGGAGCGGTGGGAGTTGGGATCGATCCAAGCACGGTGAGCACCAGTGGAATGCTTACCGGACTCACCGGCAACGATTCGCTCGCCAACGGCGGCACGATCACGGTCAAAGACGGTAGCAACACGGATTCAGTTGTCACGGGCACGAATGACACGTACGCCACATTGGCTACTGCTCTGACCAAGAACGGAGTGACGGCGACCGTGGTCACAAATGGCGATGGAACGCAAAGCATTTCGCTGACGGATTCCGCGAGCACGGGAGGAGCGTTGTCCGTGACTGCGAACACTCTCACCGACGCCACCACCACCGAGGCTCTTACATTCACCGCAGGAAGCTCTTATACCGTTGGCGTCAGTAACGGCGCGAACACCGTATACGACAACTCTTCCGGTCAGTCGGCCGGTGGGGCAAGTTACATCACCGACACAAACACTTCAGGCGGAACAGCGACAACCAGCTATTCGGATGGCGCAGGCGAGGCACTGAATGCCACTGACTTGCTTACCCAGGCTGATGCGGAGATTGCATTGAACGATCTCAACGTGGCCATCAGCGATGTTGCGGCGCAGGACGGCTACGTCGGCGCGCAGATCAATACGCTGAATTCGATCAGCCAGGTCATGAGCACGCAACAGGAGAACGTAGTTTCAGCGCAAAATGCTGTGCAGGCGACAGATTATGCTTCCGCAACTTCAAACATGTCGAAATATGAAATTCTCAGCCAGACCGGCATTGCCGCCCTGGCGCAGGCCAACCAGGTGCAGCAGGAAGTGACCAAGCTCTTGCAGTAAAGCTTGGTTTGCGCCGCGAGGATTTTTGAGTTTTCGCAGGATTGCATGACTTTCAAGACAACCCAGGGACAGGGCGGCGGCAGAGAACAACTCTGCCGCCCATTTTTTGCCCAGGAAACCCAAGGACCGTTTTACTTCGGCAGCGCTGCAGTTCCGGTCACGGTGAATTCCGTTTCGGATTTTGCCTGTGTCTGCTCGGGCTGCGCGCCGCCCACAGTGAGCGTGTACTTGCCGGTGAGAATCGATCGATTGCCTTGATCGTCGACGCTTGAGAGGGAACGCGGATCGATCTTGAGTGTGACTTCCTTGCTGCCGCCAGCGGCAATCGAAATGCGCTCAAATCCGACCAGCGAGTGAACTGGACCATCGGGCTGCGGCGTCTTGAGGTAGGCTTCCACGACCTCATCGCCCCCGACCGGGCCTGCATTAGAGACAAGAACTGTCGCTGTCAGCGGATCGCCGGCATTGAGCGATTCCGCCGACAACTTCACTGGGCCGTACTTGAACGTGCTGTAGCTCAGTCCGTACCCGAATCCCCAAAGCGGCTTGCCCTGGTAGTAGCGATAGGTGCGGCCCTTGAGCGCGTAATCCGTGAACGCCGGCAGTCCGTCAAGGCTGGCATAGAACGTTACCGGGAGTCGTCCCGCAGGGTTGTTGGCGCCATCCAACGTTTGGCGAATTGCAGTGCCGCCGTCGACGCCGGGATACCACGCTTCGAGAATTGCGGCGGCGTGGTCATTGGCCCAGTTTAATGCGACGGCGCTTCCGCTCTGCAACACGACGACGAGAGGTTTGCCCGTGGCAGCGACTGCTTCGAGGAGTTTCTGTTGCGGCGCGGGCAAGTTGAGGCTGGTCCGATCGCCTCCATCAAAGCCGTCGATCTTGATGCGCATCTCTTCGCCTTCAAGCTGCGGCGAAAGACCGACGAAGGCGATGATGACATCCGCCTCCCTGGCGCGAGCGACAGCTTCGTCGAGTTGAGCCTCGGCGGGCGCTTCCCACTTCAGCGTCACGCCGCCGCCGGCGCGGTCGCCGGAGTGCGAGTATTCGAGGACAAATTCGTGGGGATTGGTGTTTGCGAAATCCATGGAGATGGAGGGTACATTGGGAAAGGCCATGACCGCCGGCGCGGTGGGCGATGCGCCGGGAGCGGCTTTAAAGTTCCCCATCGTCGAGAGATCCATGGCAGCGCGCAAACTACCTTCACCGATCACTTTGCCGTCGATGAGAAGGCGATAACTTTCCTTCGGCGAATAGGGGAAACTGTCACCAGGCTCCAGCGAAAAGACGTAATGACCGGGAGCGGGCGGTGTCAGAGTGCCGCTCCAGCGAACTGAATAATTCGTGGTCTCCACTTCCGGTGCGGGCATTGCGTTTTCCCAATCCGCCTGTACTTCCGGCTCCGTGGTGACTGCGACGGGCCGACCGGTCCAATCTGGCGTAGCGAAGAACTCCGTTTTCAGGCCTGGCTTGACCTTCGAGCCGAATGCGGTGCGCGGCACGGGCACGCCGACTCCCGCAGCCAGAGTGGAACCCTGCGCGTAAAGGACTTTGTCTTTGTATATGCCGAGAAGGCCGTCGAGCGGCGTCACGGGATTCACGGGTGTTCCCACATAGTTGCCAAGAATCGAGACGAGCAGGTCAGCCGTGGGGCCGATGACCGCAATACGCTGTTGCGTGCCTTTCAGCGGAAGGATGCCGTTGTTCTTCAAAAGCACGATGCTTTCTTCGGCGGCTTTCAACGAAGTTGTGCGATGGGGGAAGGATGCATCGTCGGAAAAAGGAATCTTGTCGAACGGGTTGGAGCCTTGGGGGTCAAAGAGGCCAAGCTGCATGCGCGCCGTGTAGAGCCGTTCGGTTGCCTGCGTCACCAAGTCTTCCGAGACCAGGCCCTGATGTACCGCGGCGGCGAGCGAATTGAATCCAGGCGTCCAGATGCTGCAGGAGAGATCAGTTCCCGCTTGCAGCGAAAGCGATGCCGCATGCGTGATGTCGCCGGTCTTCTTGTGGCCCTGATAAACGTCCACGATTGCACCGCAGTCGGAAACCACGAATCCTTTGAATCCCCACGCGTCGCGGAGATGCTCTTTCAAGAGCATTTTGTTGGTGCAGGCCGGCCACTCGTCGATGGAGTTGTACGCGCACATCACCGACTGCACGTGGCCTTCCATCACAGTAGCGCGAAACGCCGGTAGGTAGGTTTCTTCAAGGTCGCGCGGGGTGGGGTCGACGTTGAATCCGTGGCGCAGCGTCTCAGGGCCGCTATGCACAGCAAAATGTTTGCTGGTGGCAACGGCGCGCAGATGATTCAAATCGTCGCCCTGCACACCTTCGACAAAGGCCACGCCCAAACGCGAGGTCAGGAATGGATCTTCGCCGTAGGTCTCCTGGCCGCGCCCCCAGCGGGGGTCGCGAAAGATGTTGATGTTGGGCGACCAGAAAGTCAGTCCATAAAAGATGCGGTGGTTATCTTCCCGCTGCGCCTGGTTGTATTTCGCGCGCGCCTCTTCGGAGATTATGGTGCCCATGCTATGCACGATTTTCGGATCCCAAGTCGCGCCCATGCCGATAGCCTGTGGAAACACCGTGGCATATCCGGCGCGCGCCACGCCGTGCAGCGCTTCGTTCCAGGTTTGATAGTCCGGAATAGCGAGACGTGGAATCGAAGTGCCCCAGTCTTCGAGCTGACTCACTTTTTCTTCGAGCGTCATGCGGCTCACCAGGTCGTGCGCACGTTCCTGGGGCGAGAAGTGGTTGTCGAGATAAGCCGGTTGCTGCGCTGAAGCGAGTGCGATCGAAAGAACAAAGATCAAAGAAATAGGCCAGCGGCGGAGATGCATGGAATCGATCCTCCCGGAACTGAACCTGGCTCCTCGCGGCGGCTACACAAAGATCTGCCCGGCGAACCCGCCAGTCAAGCGACTCAAGGACGAAGAAGGTCAGCCCGCAAGAAACTTTACAGGGCCGATGCAGCCCTTGGCTAGATTTATCGCTTTACTAAAGGAATTCGCGCTTTAGATGCGCCATGCTCAGTGGGAGCGAACGGCGGAGCCGACGCGGTAATCCTGTGCCGGCTCCGTTTCTGATCGCTTGAAGTTGCCGCTAGTACTTTGACTTGATGGCGTACGTCAGGCCCATGGTGAACTGGAACGAATTTCGCTTCGTGGGCGGCAACGAGGTTGGCGGATCGTTCAGGTAGGAGTCGTTCGTTCCAAGAGAGAAGCTCAGATTTTTGTAAGCAGGAAAGGCGAACGTGTCTGTCTCATTCGCGGAGTAGGCGCGTGGCACGTTATAGGCCGGGATGAAGGCGAAACCCTGTGTGTACGTGAGAAGCTTTGTGTGGCGGATGTAGCTGGCTGCGAAGGTCGAGCCGATCAGGTTTTGATTGGTGTCACCCGATCCGCTGATGAATTGCTGCTTTTCGTATTGAACCGTTCCCTTCAGGTCGCCTTCCTGCTTCGGGGTCTTTAGGACTGTCCAACCGAGTCCGCCGCCGTAGATCTGCTGCAGGTCGAGGTCCTGGGAGAAGTTGTGATCGAATGCCGTTTGCACAAGGGCATACATGCGCGGAGAGAAATACTCGTCGCGCTCTGCATCCGCGTGGTAGATCGCTGATTTTGTCGTCTCTGCTGCAACAAAGGTCGGCGTCGTCGCAGGAGGTGTCGGGGGCACAGTGTAGCCCGGCTGCGTGATCTTGCCGAATGATCCTGTGAAATCCAGCGAGGTGCGATCGCGCGGGTCCAGCCAGTTCACTGCGGGGACAACGCGCACCAGGCCGACGCCGCCGGAAAAGGTGTACTGATTCTCTGTAGCAGTCACCAGAGTCCCCCCGGCGGTTGCCGCACCGTTCCATCCTGTCATAAGGCTCGGGTGATGAAATACCTCCTTATCCAGTGTCGGCTGGTCGACGATGAATTGTGAGTTCTTCACCGGGATCGGCGCCACGGATGCGCCGCCACTCGGATGAACGACAAGGGCCTGGTTCTCTACATCGAAGGGGCCGACAGGAACGTGTTCTGCGCTCTTTTTCCCGCGCAACTTCACGTTCTTGTCGAGCACTGCGAAGCTTTCGATGGTGTGCAGTTCCTTGATGTTGTCCCAAGTGAGTGAGACATCACCCAGGACCTCACTGTGAAATGTGACCTTCCCTTGGACTTCGCTGACGAACTTGCCATGGAGGGTGTCGCCGTTACTGAGAATGACCAAATCCGGCGCGGGCTTGGGAGCAGGGGCGTTCTGGGCGATGGAGCAGGTGTTTGCGCAGAGGGCGAACAAGAAAGACAACGCGCAAGCCGTTGCATGCATGAGCCAGGAAGAGGGCAAATGGATCCGGGAGAAGCGCAGGGTCATGGGGGGATGATCCTTTTCAGAAAGTTGGGATGGGCGAGAACCGGTTCGAGGCCGCTATGATTTCGCCGGTCCCATGAGCGATGGTACCAATTCAGGGGATCATGCGCACCTGCAAGACCAGTAATTTGCAGGGTTTCGACTCAGTCTGTAGGATGATGTGGATTTCAAGAGGCTCAGAACGATGCGACCCAACCTGAACCTGATGAAGGCGACTCTGACCGGAGCGCTTGGCGGTCTTCTTTTCGGTTTCGATACCGTTGTCATCTCTGGAATCATTGACGCGGTTGTTCGGCTCTATGGGCTCAGCGACTATGGCAAGGGATGGACGGTGGCAATCGCGCTGATCGGCACAGTCGTCGGTTCATTCGGAGCCGGCGTTGTGGGCAACAAGCTGGGTGGGCGTGAAACCCTTCGGCTTACGGCTGTTCTCTACGTTCTTTCGGCGGTTGGCAGCGCGCTCGCGTGGAACTGGCCGTCGCTCATGGCTTTCCGCTTCATCGGGGGCCTTGGAATAGGCGCCTCCTCAGTGCTGGGCCCGGTCTATATTGCGGAACTCGCTCCCGCCAAGTGGCGCGGTCGGCTGGTTGGCGCATTTCAATTCAACGTCGTTTTTGGCATTCTGGTCGCGTACACGTCGAACTACCTTATCCGCCTTCTCCACCTTGGCGCGGCGGAATGGCGTTGGCAGGTTGGCGTTGCTGCGGTTCCAGCCGCTATTTTCCTTGCGCTGCTGTTCGGGATTCCACGTAGTCCGCGCTGGTCGGCATCGCGGGATCGCATTGACGAGGCGCTCGAAGTTCTGAAGATGATGGGTGAGCAAAACCCCGAAGCGGAGCTGGCCGATATACGCTCTGCAATTGCCGAAGAGCATGCAACTGCGCACGAGCCCGTCTTCCGCCGGAAGTACCGCTACCCGCTGTTCCTCGCGATCACAATCGGCGCGTTCAATCAGCTCGCAGGCATCAACGCCATCCTCTACTATCTCAATGACATTTTCTCTGCAGCAGGATTTAGCCAGCTTTCCGGAGACCAGCAGGCGATTGCGATTGGATTAACCAATTTAGTTTTCACCATTGTCGGCATGAGCGTAATCGACAAGCTGGGCCGCAAGACGCTGCTGCTGATCGGAGCAGCCGGAACGGCCAGTTGCCTAGCGGGAGTGGCGTGGATTTTCTCAAGCAATTCACACCAGGGAATGCTGGTTTGGCTACTGGTGGTCTACATCGCCTTCTTCGCACTCTCACAGGGTGCTGTCATCTGGGTCTATATCGGCGAGGTATTTCCCAACCGCGTGCGCTCGAAAGGTCAAGGGGTGGGGAATGCCAGCCACTGGACCATGAATACGATCATCGCGCTTTCGTTCCCGGTGATCGCGAGCAGCATAGGCCGCGGCGCGCCGTTTGTCTTCTTTGCCGTCATGACGGTAGTTCAGTTCCTGACCGTGTTGTTTACCTATCCCGAGACCAAGGGTCAGACGCTTGAAGAGTTGCAGCGCAAGCTTGTTTCGGCCGATTGATCCGACAGCTTGCTGGCACGGAGGCGGGCGATCTTCGCCTTTGCCTGGCAGGCTTTGCAACCACTCCTTTGTTCCGTGACACGTGTCACCTGCGGAAAGCGCCGATTTGTCCAATATGGTCTTACGCACTGGTACTGTTTGCCGTGCGGAGCCATGGGAAAGTTGATGCAGCAAGGGTGAGGCGGGAATGGAACAGTCTTCAGTTTCGATTGATGAGCAGGAACGGGAACGTCTTCCGAGAGGCAAAGGGGAGACATCGGACCGAATGGCCGTCGAGCCCTCGTCCGCGACCAACTTGCCTGAAGCTGACGCGCTTCGTGCCGAGATTGTTCAAGTTGGCCGCAAGTTGTGGGAGCGAAGCTACGTTGATGGGAATGGCGGCAACATAAGTGTGCGCCTCGGGGCGGACCGTGTGTTGTGCACGCCCACCATGATCAGCAAGCGGGATCTTGCGATCGCCGATATCTGCGTGTGCGATTTGGCTGGCAATCTGCTGGAGGGGCGGGGACAGCGTACCAGCGAACTTCTGTTGCATCTGGAAATCTACAAAGCCAATCCTCAAGCTCGAGCTGTTGTGCATTGTCATCCGCCGCACGCGACTGCGTTTGCCATCACCGGCACAACGCCGCCGATCGGATTGATTCCCGAGTACGAAATCTTTATTGGCCCTTCCGCGGTCGCGCGTTACGAGACGCCTGGAACACAGGCCTTCGCCGAGACAGTGCTTCCCTTCATCCAGGACCACAACACGATTCTCCTCGCCAATCACGGCATTGTCTGTTGGGCAGACACAGTGACACATGCCGAGTGGCTGGTCGAGATCCTGGAGAATTACTGCAAGACCTACCTGATCGCGCAGCAGATCGGGAAACCCCTCACATTTATCCCCGACGAGAAGGTCCAAGACATTCTCGCGATGAAGCGCTGCATGGGGTTACCAGATGCGCGCTGTTCGCGCTAGTCCGCAGGAAAAAGCATAAGTCGTGCTACAATCGAGTTGCGCTCAGTGATTTGGACGTGAGCGGCGGATTGCCCTTCTACCGGCAACTTTGCCTGGCACAGATTTCCCCAAGCCCTACAGCGTAAACCCTTAGGCTCCGTTTTTCCGGAGCAGCGTACTAAGTGTATTTGAACGCGTGGGTGCCGGCCGGCTGTGAGCCGCCTGGCGAAACAGCAGCGTGGGTCAGCTCCGGGTTGCAGGTGCACTTCCTCTACAGGTTCCTGCCTGCCAGGTTTAGTCGGTTCTCTCTTACGCATATCTTTTGAAAGCAGGTTCGCGCCTGAAGTGTCTTCGCACGCGCGCCTCGGTGTCCGACTCCGATTGCAGGCCTCATGGAAAAGAGGCTCCCGGAGTCCAATAGGAATAGAAATAGTTTTGACAACTCAATTCTCGCAGTTCAATCTTTCGGCCACGCTCCAGACGCGGCTCAACGCCAACAACTTTATAACCCCCACGCCGGTTCAGGACGGCGCAATTCCTCCCGCGCTTGAAGGCCGTGACGTGCTTGCAACGGCACAGACCGGCACGGGCAAGACCCTCAGCTTTTTGATCCCTATTGTTGAAATGCTGCAGCACACGCCAGAGCGGAATGCCGCCCAGGCACTGATTCTTTTGCCGACGCGCGAGCTCGCCATGCAGGTGGAAGCGGCGTTCAAGGCGGTGCGTCCAAGCCCGCTCATGACTGCTGCGCTCGTGGTTGGAGGCATGCAAGAGCGGCCTCAGATCGACGCCATTCGCCGTGGCGCGCGTCTGATTGTCGCTACCCCGGGCCGGCTCGAAGACTACATCGATCGCAAGCTGGTACGTCTTGACCAAGTGAGAGTCCTGGTGCTCGACGAAGTGGATCGCATGCTCGACATGGGTTTCCAGCCTGCCATTGCGCGGATTGCCTCCATGTTGCCTGTCGCCCGCCAGACCCTTTGCTACTCGGCCACGCTCGATGCGGCGGTGAAGGAAGTCTCGCGCAAATACCTGAATAACCCGGTGCGTGTTGAGATCGGATCCGTGTTGAAACCTGCGGAAAACGTGGAGTTGCGGACCTTCGAGGTAGAGCAGAACAACAAGCAGGAACTGCTCGAGCACCTGCTCGGCGTGGAACAGGGCAGCTTTCTGGTCTTTGTTCGCACCAAGCACGGCGCAGACCGCGTGGCGCGCCGCCTTACGCGTTCCGGCTGGTCGGCTACGCAGATTCATGGCGACCGCTCGCAGTCGCAGCGCAACTCCGCTCTGAGGAGCTTCAGGGAGGGGCGGCACCGCGTCCTCGTGGCGACCGACGTTGCCGCGCGAGGCATCGACGTAGCCAATGTGGCGCATGTGGTCAACTACGACATGCCGAAAGAGCCTGAGGATTTCGTTCACCGTGTGGGTCGGACCGGGCGGGCTTCCGCCAAGGGCGTCGCCTCCACTTTTGCCGGGCACGCAGAACGCGGCGATTTGCGCAAGATCGAACGGACGCTATCGATCCAGATGAAAAAGTTCAGGGTTCGGTCCGCGAGCGAGAGCGTTAAAACAAAGTCTCACGTGTAGCTTCGGCTCCCGATACTCGAACGGATAGAAAATGGCGCTCCACTCTGGCCGAGAACTTGCGGCGAGAGTGGGGCGCTCAACCTTTGCGATGCGTCGAAAAAAAACGCGCCAATGCGCTGGCCTGCATTGGGGAGGCACACTCATGGTTGGGAGATCCGGCGAAGCTGCGCCGGTGAATGGAAATTCAACCCAATTGAACAGCCGGGTTGTCTTCAGGCATCTGCGGTCCTTTGAGTTTCCCGGTCGCGTGAAGATACCACCCAAGCCAGGCCGGCGTCGTCCAGGTGTAATACCACGCGGTGATACTTAGCCCGGCAAATAGCTCAATCAATGCGGCTGCGGCAATGACTGCGACGGGAATCCATGAGCGCCGCGCTTCGAGCGAGCGATAGATCCCGATAAGCACCGCGGGCAGCAGGATTGCTTCGTCGGTTAGCCATGCGTAGGGTGCGCACATCAATGAGACGAGCAGGACAAGCAAGCCGTGACTCATCCAATCCCATCGGTCCCGTCGGCTCCAGAAAAACCAGACCGCCCAACAGGTTGCGAGAATCGCGGGTAGGTATTGCAACCACCCTGCTTGTGGAGCGACAAGAAACCGCAACTGCGCGCTCAGAGTCGGCAGCTGAATCTGCATCAAGCGCGTGGAGCGCATGAACTCGAAGTATTCAACCCAAATGCGGTGATCGAAGAGCAGCGTGAGGCCGCATGTTGCGACCATCGAAGACAAGAAACCTGTGATGATTCCGAGGCTCTTCTTGAAGACAGTCCATAGCAGAAGTGCCGCAATAAAGGGAAGGAACAGGTGAGGCTTCAGCGCGCACGGCATGAGCGCAAAGCCGGCCAGAAAGGGTCTCTCAGCGCAGAAAAGAAGGAAGAGCATGACCCCGAAAAGCATGAAGATGCCGAGTTGTCCTGCCTGCATACAAGCCAGCGCGGGAGCAAAGATGTAGCCGAGAAGGTGCAGCCGGGTGTCTGGTTTCCCAATGATGATCCAGAAGATCCAGATTGAAAGAGAGAGGCAGGCAAGTTGCGCAAGCAACCAGAGAATCAGGCCCGTCTTCGCACTCACAAAGCCGAGCGGAACCAGAAGAATCACAGCAACGGGCGGGCTGACGGAAGCTTTCGGATCCTGGCTTTCGAGTCCTGCTGTCTGCTCAACCCTGAGAATCGCTGGGAGGTTGTAAGGATTCGCATGCTCGGCAAGGAGATGCCCCGCAGCCCAATACTGGATGTAATCTCGGTCAGTCGCGCTCTTGTTGCTCAAGCCGATGGAGAAGATCGCGCAAACGAGGAGAGTGCCGGTGGAAACAATGAGCGCGGCCGCCAGCCGCCGGGGGAGTCCGCCCGTCATTGGTTTCCGGGTGCCGCAGAGGAAGCAGTTCTGGATTGGCGGTCACGATTCGTCTGTGTTGTGGCTAAGACAAAGCAGGCGAGCCATGCGGGTGCGGTCCAAATGTAGAAGAGTGTCGTGATTTTTACCGCGCATGTGATTTCGGCCAAAGCAACTCCCGATGCCAGGGCGAAGGGAACGAGCGACTGATGCGTTTGCCGTGCGCGCAGAACTCCAGTCAAGACGGCTGGGAGAAGGAGAGACTCATCGGTGAACCAAGCGTAGGGGGAACACACGACTGAGGCCAGCAATACCGTTTGTCCTTGATCCATCCAATCCCAGCGATCGCGGCGCGTCCAAAAATACCAGACTGCCCAAATGCAGCCAACGGCCAGCAAGACGAAGCGAGGCCATTCCGCATTCCAGGCGACCAATTGGCGGAAGACAACGCTGAGGGTCGGGGTGTAGCGATCCTCAAGACTCGCCGACCGTGCCATCGCAAAATAGTGCGTCCATACCTGGGGATCGAAGAGCCAGGTCAGAGCACTGGATGCCACGGCGATCGATCCAGCTCCCGCGAGAACTCGGTAGGACTTCTTTGACATGGCCCAGAGAATCAGGGCAATCCCAAAGGGTACGAAAAGATGCGGCTTGAGCGCGCAAGGCAGAAGAAATACGCCTGCGAGAAACGGCATTGTCTCGATGAAGTAAAGAAACAGTACAAGGGCGAACAGGAAGAACAGGCCCAATTGCCCAGCCTGAAGGCAGGCGATGGCGGGTGCGAAGGCAAACCCAAAGAGGTGCAGTATCGTCGAGGGGCGTCCATGCCGCAGCCAGAGAAGCCACAGGGACAAGGAGAGGCAGGCAAACTGAATCATCGTCCAGAGGAACAATCCGAGCTTTACTGAGAGGTAGCCAAGCGGGAGCAGAAGGATCACTGCCACGGGAGGGCTCGGTGTCAGGCGCGGTTCGAGGCCGTCGTATCCAACTCTCTTCTCCAACTGAAAGATGGCCTGCGTGTCGTAGGGGTTTGCATGGTGCGCGAGTTGTTGACCTGCTACCCAGTATCCGATGAAGTCGCTGGTGGTGGGATTATTGGATTGCAGGCTTAGAGCGTATGCAGCCGCAACCAGCAAAAAACCGGTCGCTACGATGGCAATGGCTCCAACCATGCGCCAGGGACTGCGCGTAGGTGGGGTGCTTTCGTTCCGGACGGGATCCGCCGGGGAGTCGGCGCGCGGCGGTTCGGTTCTTTCCCCGATGCTTGTCATCGCCTCCAACTTTATACGGGAAGTTGGCGGCTATCCAGTTACCGATGTGGAACCTAGGCTAGATCGGCGAGGGCGAACCAGGTTCGGCGAGAGTCGGAATTGAGACGGCCCTTTTCATTGACTCTGTCCCTTAATTCGGTTATTCTAGAGTCCTTGCGCGGTGTTGTGGCTGGGGTCTGTGTGTCGTCGACCTGACCCGGGCCGAAAGATCTCTTCAGTTTTTGGAGGTCTGTTCGGAGCAGTCCACCGGTCGCTGGACACTCGTTTCGTTCGATTCGTCCAGTTGAGCCCGAGTCCCCTTGAGGGGCAGCCCCGGCAATCCTCACGCGAACAGGTTTGTTTGGCAGTGGGTGCGATGAAAGCCCGTGCATTTTGCGTGGGCGAGAGTGGGTTTTGCGCGATGGGTTTTGGCGGCCGATTGAATTCGGCCAAGAAATTGTTCCAAAGGCAGGAAGAGAATGTCGACCTTTGTTCCAAGCGGCAAGGACATTAGCCGCAAATGGTATGTGGTGGATGCAAGCGGCCAGACACTGGGCCGGCTCGCCACCAAAGCGGCGAGTGTGCTGAGCGGCAAGTTGAATCCTCAGTATGTGCCGTACATCGATATGGGCGATCACGTCATTGTGATCAACGCGGAGAAGGTTCGCCTGACCGGATTGAAGAGCCAGAGCAAGCTGTATCGCCGATACACCGGCTTCCCCGGAGGTTTGCGCGAGGAGTCGTTTACGCGACTGATCAATCGCAGGCCTGAGAAGGTTCTGGAAGAAGCGATCAAGGGCATGCTGCCCAAGAGCAAAATGGGCCGCCAGATGGCGACGAAGCTGAAAGTCTATCGAGGCGACAAACATCCCCACCAGGCGCAGGCGCCAGTGGCATTGGAGATTGCGTAACAGCAGCCGCTAGCTGCTAGCTTGTAGCCGCTAGCTTTGAAATCTGTAATCGAAGGTTCGGTTTCTAGCTAGAGGCTAGAAGCTAGTAGCTAGGAGCTAAGCAAAGAATGGCAGATCTGGTTCAATACTACGGAACGGGCCGCCGCAAGTCGGCGATCGCTCGCGTCTTTCTCCGCCCCGGAACGGGTGAGTGGAAGGTCAACGGCAAGGCATTTGACGAGTATTTCGTCACCGAGCAGCAGCGTGTCTCCGCCAAGCGGACTCTTGTGGTTGCCGAGCTGGCGTCGAGCTTTGACGTTCTGACGACTGTCTCTTCGGGCGGTGTGTCCTCGCAGGCCGATGCGGTGAAGATGGGCGTTGCCCGCGCATTGATCCAGTTCAATCCGGAATTGCGCAAAATGCTCAAGGCCGAAGGCCTTCTGACCCGTGATGCGCGTCAGAAGGAGCGCAAGAAGTACGGGCAGAAGGGCGCCCGCAAGAGATTCCAGTTCTCGAAGCGCTAGCGCGTTTCAGGGGATCAGGTTTCAGGGTTTAGGGATCTGTTTGAGCATTGTGCTTTTCTGATCCTTGTCCACCGGACTCTGACCCCGAGTTTCAAATTCCCGCATTAGCGGGTTCAATCCGAGCCTGGCAGTATCGCCCGGATGCAATCCACGAAGGAGGCCCATTGGCCACGATCACAATGAAGGAGCTGCTCGAAGCGGGTGTTCACTTCGGGCATCAGACCAAGCGCTGGAATCCGAAGATGAAGGAGTACATCTTCGGCGAGCGCAACGGGATCTACATCATCGACCTGCAGAAGACGCTCAAGCTGTTCAAGGATGCGTCGAAGTTTGTGACTGAGCTATGTTCCGGCGGCAAGACGATTCTCTTCGTCGGCACCAAGCGCCAGGCACAGGACGCCATTGCTGAAGAGGCAAATCGCGCTGGTATGCCGTACATCAATCAGCGCTGGCTTGGCGGCCTGCTCACCAATTGGGTGACCGTGCAGAAGTCGGTGAAGCGCCTTCAGGAATTGGATGATATGGCCACCGATGGCCGTTATGAGCTGCTGACCAAGAAGGAAGTGATTCGTCTCGAACGCGAGCGCAAGCACCTTCAGGCGAACCTGGCCGGCATCAAGAACATGAAGCGGCTGCCGGACGCGATTTTTGTGGTCGACTCGAACAACGAGGCAATCGCTGTGAAGGAAGCCCGCAAGCTCGGCATCCCCGTCGTTGCAGTCGTTGATACGAACTGCGATCCGACGGTCGTCGACTACGTGATTCCCGGCAACGACGATGCACTCCGTGCCATTCGTCTCTTCACATCGAAGATCGCCGACTCGGCAGCCGAAGGCGTGAACCTGGTGGGCGACAAGACCTTCGCCGAGGAGCCGGTGGCGGCCGTTTCGGAGGAAGCTGCTCCCGCTGAAGCTGCGGTTCCAGAAGAAGTGGATCTGGAAGCGGCCCTCGGCGGCGGCATTCGCAAGGCTCCAGCTGCGGTTGAAGCTCTCGAAGAGGCCGAAGTCGCGGAAGGCTTTTAATCTTTCTTGCGCGTTACGGCGCGCATACTGAGACGAGCGTGGCCGCATTGACCGGAGCCACGCTTTTCTTATGCATTGGACCAACCAAACGGTTGGGGTGGAGACTAAAGAAGCGAGATGACTACTGTGGCTGACAAGATTGATGCAAAGTTGGTGAAGGAACTGCGTGAGAAGTCTGGCGCGCCGATGGGCGACTGCTTGAAGGCTTTGCAGGAAACCAAGGGCGACATTGAAGAGGCATTTGTTGTTCTGAGGAAACGGGGCATGGCATCGGCACAGAAGAAGGCGGCACGCAGCACCAATGAAGGTGCGGTCGGCACCTACATTCATGCCGGTGGCAAGATTGGCGTTCTGCTTGAAGTCAATTGCGAGAGCGACTTCGTGGCACGCACCGAGGACTTCCAGGAGCTGCTCAAGGATATCGCAATGCACATCGCGGCCAGCGATCCGCGTTATGTGAAGCCCGAGGATGTGACGACGGAAGATCTGGAACGCGAGAAGGAAATCTATCGCGCGCAGGCTGCCGCTACCGGCAAGCCCGCGCCGGTCATCGAGAAGATCGTCGACGGCAAGATGGCGAAGTTCTACGAGGAGGTCTGCCTGCTCGAACAGCCCTTCATCAAGGATCAGGCCATCTCGATCAAAGAGCTCATTGCGCAGAAGGTTGGCAAACTCGGTGAGAACATCACGGTCCGCCGGTTCGCGCGCTTCAAAGTTGGCGCACCCGATTGGACCGTGTCCCAGACCAAAGGGGTCGAGGCCGCCGGCGAGTAACGCGGCAATCTGAAAAGGGTACGTATAGGCCCGGAGCGCGCTCCGGGCCTTTTCATTTCTCGACCCCAGGAGGTGGGATCGTCAGATGGGAGGGAGTGGAAGTCTCAAGATTTTTGCGATCGGATTCCGTGAATGAATCGATCAACTTGTTCAATCTTCCGGTGCCAAGCCTACTCTATCCTCCTCCACCTCGCCTCCCGGAACGCCTCTGCCAGAGTCGGGCTCATCTGGTGGGTCGGGCAGGCGAACCAGCTCGACCCTGCCGTATGCGATACTCAAAAGGCATGTATAAGCGGATCGTTCTTAAGCTTTCAGGAGAGGCATTAGCGGGCACGAGGGGCTTTGGTCTTGATGCTGACAAGATTTCCGAGATTACCGGCGAACTCGCAGATGTTCACTCCCTGGGCGTCGAAATCGGCATCGTAGTCGGGGGCGGCAACTTCTTTCGAGGCGTCGCCCAGCAGGCAAAGGAGATGGATCGCGTTGCCGCGGACAATATGGGCATGCTCTCCACCGTCATCAATGCCATTGCTCTTCAAGATGCGCTCGAAGCGCGTGACGTTCAGTGCCGGGTGATGACCGCCGTCTTTATGAACCAGATCGCCGAGCCGTATATACGGCGTCGGGCTGTCCGCCATCTTGAAAAGGGGCGGGTCGTGATCTTTGCAGCCGGCATCGGCAACCCGTTTTTCTCGACCGACACTGCTGCTAGTCTGCGCGCCATGGAGATTAAGGCCGATGTGCTGCTGAAGGGCACGAAGGTCGAAGGAGTCTTCAACGCCGACCCGGTGCATGTGAAGGATGCAGTGAAATACGACGAGATTACATACATGGAGATCCTGAAACAAGGGTTGAAGGTGATGGACCTGACCGCAGTCAGTCTCTGCAAAGACAACAACCTCCCCATGATCATCTTCAATATGAACCGTCCGGGAAATATTCGGCGCGTTGTGCTCGGCGAGAAGGTCGGCTCGCTGGTCACTGCGTAAAAGCAATTCCCTGTGAACCCCGCCAGGTTCACAGCTTTGTGCGGCCGTGCAGCGACTCCCGTTTTCGAGCCTGCGCCCGTCATTTGCGGGGAGTCGTCTAAGTCTTCGTGGACAAACGCAAGCCAGCTCCGCTGAAAGCACTCACGGGTCTGCGTTGCTTTGCGGCCATCAACATTGTTCTCTTCCACTTTTCCAATCCTCAGTGGTTTGGCTGGTTCGCTCCGGTGGTCAATGCCGGCTATGCTTCGGTGAGCTACTTCATCCTGCTCTCCGGGTTCGTGATGGCCTACAACTACTCCGACCGGGCGCAAGCGGGACAATTCGACACAACCCGCTACTATAAGGCGCGCTTCACGCGGCTCTATCCCATTTACCTGTTGAGCCTGCTGCTGGCCTGGCGCATGCTGCCCCAAGAGTGGGCTGCGCATACGCACGGCATTTTCTGGGCTGGAATCGTGCTGGCCCCGCTGTTGCTGCAAGGGTGGATTCCCGAAATCGCGACATTTCTTAATACGCCGGCATGGACCATGTCGGCAGAGTCGTTTTACTACGTCATTTTTCCCTGGATGGCGCGATGGAAGAAGCCGGAGCGCAAGAGAAATCATCTCCTCAAACTGACGGCGGTATGGATTCTCGGGCTCATACCGGGAACGCTGTACATTCTCTTCAACCCGGATGGCATTCCGCATCCCAATCGTTTCAGCTACGGCCCGTGGCTGCAGGCATTGAAGTACACGCCATTGCCGCATCTTGCCAGCTTCACATTTGGCGTTCTGCTGGCGGGCCTGGACGCGGTGATGCCGCGACCGGGATTCCTCCGCTTCTTCCTTGGGATCGTCGGATTTGGAGGGTTGTTCGGAGTTCTTGCTTCCGGGGTGATGCCCTACGCGCTCCTGCACGATGGCCTGCTGATGCCCTTTTTCGGATGTGTCATCCTGGGGCTGGCAGGAGAAAATCCTTTGGCGCATTTGATCGGCGCCCGACCACTAGTTTTTGTGGGGGAGGCGAGCTATTCCCTTTACCTTCTCCACTTCAATATGTGGAACCTAATTCACGACACTCATGTGCTCGACCGGCTGGGACTGAATCGCTTTGATCCATGGATCAGTTATCTCTTGTTGATCCTGATGGCATTGCTCGCACTGTATCTGATCGAGAAGCCGGCGCAGCGACTGTTGCGCAGGTGGATGCATGCGTCGGCATAGTGGGTGGATTCCTCTGAAAGTTGGAGCACCGGCGGAATGGAAAAGCCCAGCCGAACCGGCTGGGCTTAATTTTATGAGCTACGTCAGACCTAAGGTGCCACTGCTTGCGAGGAATGGTTGCCGTGCGGGACAATCGTCAGGGCCGTTGGTTTCGGATTGGAAGGAAAAGGCGTCGCTTGCGCCAGGGTAAGACTGCCGGCGTTCGGGTCAAGACGGAATCCCGAGATCGAGTTGCCTAGATAGTTTGCCGTGTAAACATAGCGTCCCAGGGCTGGATCAACGTAGATCGCGATAGGCTCCGTATCGGTTGAGTTGGTGGCGCTTCCCGTGGGGTTCACTGCGGCCGCCGGCGTACCCGTCGAAAGATCAATCACGTACGCTGAAACCGAAGAATCGAGCGCGTTGGCAACGTACATATATTTGCCGCGAGGATCGATCGCGACAGCTTGGGGCTCGTTGCCGGTTTTGAACGGACCATTGATCAGGAAACTGAGATTGCTTCCCCCTTGAATCCCGTAACCGATGAGTTGATTTGAAGCGAAGTCGGTGATGTAAACGAAGCGGTCGGTCGGGTCAGAAATAACCGCTGTGGGCTTCACACCTGCCTGATAGGGGCTGCCGTTGGCCGGCGTTAGAGCGCCTCCAGAGCCAATGGCGAAACTGTAGACCCACCCTGGGTGTGCTGTGCTTGTCGTGGTCCCGCCAGGGTTATACGCGGACTGGTCGTAGACCGTGGCGAAGACTGCATTGCCCTGCACCACCGTGTTGTTGGCGAGCACATTGACGCCGGTAGGAACCACGGTATCGCTGGTAAAACCCGGAATCATTAGGGGCTCTTGCGCAACGACTGAACCGATTGTGCCACCGGACAGTGCATACTCCGTCAACGTTGCGGTCGTCGAGCCTGAAACGACATAGAGATAAGTGCCTTGGGAGTTCACGGCGACGGAAACAGGAGGCCCGCTCAAGGTAACAGCGTCTTTCGCCGTTAGCTCGCCATTGGTAGGAACGGCAAAGTGAACGACGGTATTGTCGCCAGCGTTGGCGACATAGAGGTCGGTGTAGGTAGCGGAGACTGCCATTGCCACGGGGTCGACCCCGCCGGATGAAACGACTGGCGCGCCCGTGCGCAGTGCGCCGGATTGTGAGTCCACCGCGTAGGTCTGGATTTGGCCGTTGGTGCTGCCTGCGGGCGGAGCGGCGCTGGCCAGAAAGACGTAGTCGATGGTGACGAGCTGGCAGGCAGTCAACAGGGCGGCCACGGAGAGGCCGATCAGAGAGACCAGGACTAGCTGGCTCGATTTGCTCAACTTCATGCTCTTCCTTCGTGATGGGCCATCCGACGCGAGCCCAGGATTCACTGTTTTCGATGCCCCGTAAGCATTGTAAAAGCCGTATACGGGGGTGATGCTAAGTGAGCCGATCGAGGCTCTTGCTGCCAATGCTCAAAAATCGCCAAACATGCACGAACATCCTTCTTTGCCTCCGCTACTTGGCTTTTCCATGCGGAATTGCCGCAACGGCGGTTGGGTTTGCGTTCGCGCTGGACGGCGAAAACTGCGAATTCAGCAAGTTCCCCGTGGTGGCATTCAACTGAAATCCTGAAACCGAGTTCCCCAGGAAATTGGCTGTGTAAACGTATTGGTTCAACGACGGATCGATGCCAATGGCTACCGGCTGCGTTCCAGTGGTGAATGTCCCGACAGAGGTCAAAACTCCATTGGCAGATGAGTAGACGGTGAGGTTCGAATCGAGCGAGTTGGCAACGAAGACATAGTTTCCGGTCGCATCGACAGCAACTGCAGCCGGCGTATTGCCTGTCGCAAACGGACTTCCGGTCACCGGGGTCAGGACTCCCGCGTTATTTGAGAATGCAAGAATCTGGTCACTCGTGGAATCGGTGACGTAGATGAGGCTCCCGCCGGGCGCGCTTGCGATTCCGGAGGGATGTATGCCCGCCGGAAAGGGTGCACCGGAGTTTAGCGCGCTGAGTGTACCGTCACTGTTGACGGTAAAACCGAAGACATAGCCGCCGCCCGCCGTTGCGTCAAACGCTGTGACGAAGAGATATGCGCCCGTGGATGCTGTGGTGATCCCGGTTGGAGTCAATACATGTGTTGGATTCGAGGGCAGCGTAAGCGGCCAATAATTGGCGCTGATGCTGGAGTTGGCGACGGCCGCTCCCAACGTATCTGGTGGCTGCGCCGGCGTGAGAGCTGCGGCCTGGGAAGCGCTTAGGATGGGATACACCGCAACCGATCCTGAGCACGGCGCGGCCGTTGAGCACGAAGGAAGGGGCTGGTAAGTATCCGCGACAAAAAGGAAGTTTCCGCCTGTTGCAACCGCCAACGGAAAGACTCCCTGCGTGTTGATGGTGTTCTGCGGATAAACCTTGCCGTCCGTTCCGATGACGAACTGCACGATCGTGTTGTCGTCCTGATTCACAACGTAGAGATCGGCATTATCGGGAGAAACGGCTTCCGCAACCGGATTACGTCCACCGGAAGGGAAGGGTGAAGTTGGAATGGTGCGCATGCGGCCGGATTCCGAATTAATTTCGTATACATCAATTTCGCCATAGTTGTTCGGGCCCGCGGCCTTGGCGCTGGTCACGTAAACGAAATCGACGGTGAGTGTGCCGCAGGCGGTTACGAGTCCCGCCGCCAGAAGGCTGACCGCCGCGACCAGCGATAACTGGCTCGATCTGTTGAACGTCATTCGCATCTTTCGTAAGTGGAGTGCAACCTCGCCTTGCAAAGCTGGTTTGATTCAATGAATCGCGGCGGCGATTGCACACTCCGCAACTTCGATTCAGCGATGGTTCTCAGCAATTCGGGACTCTCGGAACCCGCGGGCAGGTGCAATCGATCCGCCAAAGCCTGCCCGTGTGGATTCCTGCGGACTAGCTTGTGCGTCCAGTCACCACGCACCATGCCGCCGGACCGCTCAACGAGTAGCTCTTGTTGGCTGAGCCGGGCAAATTATCCAACACGCCGGAATTCTGGTCCACTACGCGCCCAGTAACCGTCGAATCGTTGTAATTGGCTGTGTAGATGAACTGGTTCGAAGGATCCTCAAGCATGCATTGCGGACCGGCGCCGGTGCCCCAAGGGCTGCCTGAAATTTCACTCAATTGATGCGTAGCCGGGTCGATGACGTAGCCGGTAATGCCGCTCTGGGAGTTCGTATTGTTGGTGTTGTTGCCTTGATTGGCCACGTAGACCCACTTGCCTTTGCTCTCCAGGACAAGATAGACCGGGTTCGATTGGCTTACATCATCCGGCACCGCGCCGCCAGTCTGCTGCTGCAGCGCTCCATTGGTTCCAATGCTGAAGGGCAGAATCTGGCCAGTGGCGCCCGTGGTTACCAGCGTCCCTTCGTTATCCAGAACATACACAAATCCGCCCGCGCTTACGATCGACGTGACTTGCGCAATGTTTAGCGGCTGGGCACTGTTCTGGTTCACGGTCAACTGTCCGTTGACAGAACTATAGGTATAGGGGAATACCGAATCCCCGGTTGCCGGCGTTCCGCTTACGGTGAGGATGTAGCTGGAGGACAAGACAAAATCGATGGGGTTGGCCGGCACAGGGA
This sequence comes from uncultured Acidobacteriaceae bacterium, assembly GCA_963798035.1. Lineage (GTDB taxonomy): Bacteria > Acidobacteriota > Terriglobia > Terriglobales > Acidobacteriaceae > Telmatobacter. Next base: position 1,220,749 of record CAWCRW010000006.1, read on the forward strand.
AGTAAGGCAAAGGCTGTCCGCTTGCCGAGGTAACCTGGGCATTCACGACCAGTGTCAGACGGCCGGTATTGGCTGCAATCTTGAATGCCGAAATGTCCCCACAGGATGTGACACCTGTACCGAGCGCCAGAGAGCAGGTGGTGCTATCCGGGGCGATTCCGTCCAGGACGTAGAGAAAATTGCCTGAAGTATCGGAGATGAGGCGAGTCGGATTGATTCCCTGAGTGAAGAAAGTTTCCTGAGCCGAAAGAACACCGTTGCCGCCAATGGCAAACTGCGTGATGTTGGCGCCGGTGCACGGGTCAGCCTGGGTGCAATTCGAGGTCCCCGTCGAGTTTGCGCCGCGATTCAGGACGTAGAGGAATTGTCCGCCGGTAAGCAAAACTGCGCGTCCCGGGTTAGCTCCTCCGGAGCCGATGGGTAATCCGTTGATAGGTACGAGCGCTCCCCGGTTGTGATCAATCTTGAAGCCGCTGATTACCCCGTTGTTGCTGGATGCAGAGTTGTTCGTTCCGGTGACGTACAGATAACCGACTGTATAACTCTGAACGCAAGACGTAATTCCCAGGATGACGCCAGCGGAGATGGCACTCATCAGAAGAGTCTTGCCGAATTTCGTAAACCTCATGCGATTCCTTCATCCTGGTTCGGCGTATGCCGCCAAGTTTGCTGTTCCGCAGCAGAGCTGGGTTGGGATGGGTCCCTGCTGCATTGTAAAAGGCCGGGGCAGGTTGTGCCTAATCCGGCCTTCGCTTCCAAACCGCGCCCACAGAAGAACTGCGTCGCCGAGGCGGTTTTGCGGGCGTCGACTTTGCGAATTCATGTCAACGAATTGCGTGGTTCTCTTCTGGCGCGATTGTTTCTTGGACGGGCGAAATGGAGGAAACGTCAACCCGGCCTGTACCGGAATCCACTGAATTCCGGCGGCTTGGAAGGGATTCGAAGCTTTCCGAAGGGTCATCCTGCAGCCGAGCCCGTGTACCGAGCTGCGCGCAACAAGGTACACGGGCTTGCCTCAGAGTCACCATACGCGGCACGACTTCACCGGGTACATCGGCTGGCCCCTGGTGCACCCGAATGCCTTGCCGAATTCGTCGAAGTTTTGCACCGAGCCATTGACTCTCCAGCGGCCCGGCGAATGCGGATCCGTCAATGCCAACTGACGCGATACCTGGTCGGTCTGGTTCTGACACCAGACCTGGGCAAATCCGATGAAATAGCGCTGTGCCTCGGTGTAGCCGTCGATTTTCTCGTTGATGGTTTTGCCTTCCGCGGCCAGGGTGTCCAGAAGAGCCAGATAGGCGATGCGTAATCCGCCATTGTCGGCGGTGTTCTCGCCCAGCGTCAGCTTGCCGTTGAGTTTCTGTTCTGCCACGTTGTCGTGTGCCGGAGCCGCTGTAAAGCCGCTGTATTCATCGGCCACGCAGTCCGTGCGCTCGGTGAATTGCTTACGATCGTCGGCAGTCTGCCATTCGCGCAGATTGCCTTTGCCGTCGTATTTGGAACCTTGATCGTCGAAGCCGTGCGTCATTTCGTGACCAATGACTACGCCGATGCCCCCAAAATTGACCGCAGGATCGATTTTGAAATCGAAGAAGGGCGGCTGGAGGATTCCGGCCGGGAAGTTGATGTCGTTCATCGACGGGTCGTAATAGGCGTTGACCGTCGGCGGCGTCATGCCCCACTCCTTCTCATCCACAGGTTTACCAAGGTGGCTCAGGTCCCATTGCATCTCGAAGACACCGCTGCGTTCCGCGTTACCGACCAGGTCATTCCGGTCCACTTTGAGACCCGTATAGCTGCGCCATTTTTCCGGATAGCCGATCTTGTTGCGGAACATGGCCAGTTTCTCGGCCGCGGCTTTTTTGGTTTCGTCGCTCATCCAGGGCAGGGTCTTGATGTCGTCGCCCAAGGACTTTTCGAGCGCTGCCACCAGCCGATCCATGCTGGCTTTTGCGGCTGGCGGGAAGTTCTGCTTTACCCAGTCCTGGCCGACGGCTTCACCCAGCGCGCGATCGGTCAGAGCGGTGCATTGCTTCCACCGCGGCTGCGGCTCCTGCTGTCCGGCCAACGTTTTGCCGAAAAACGCGAAATTCTCATCGAAGAACGATTTGGGCAGGTTGTTCGCGGAACCATGGATGACGTGCCACCGGAAATAGGCCTTCCACGCATCGATGGGCTCGCTTGTCACCAGCGTATTCACTTCTTTGAAAAAGTTTGGGGTTGCAACGTTAAGGGTGTCGAAATGGCCCACTTTTACGTCCGTGAAATAGATGCTGAAATCGAAATCTGGCGCCAGCTTTTGAAAGTCGGCAACCGTATAGATGTGATAGTGATTTTCAGGCTGACGCAGTTCGGTGCGGCTGGTCGAAGCCTTGGCCAGAGCCGTTTCGATCTCCATCACCTGGTCCGCTTCCTTGGCCGCGGTCTCAGGGCTATCACCCGCCAAAGTGAGCATTTTGGTTACGTGTGCAAGATACTGCTTGCGGATCTCCTGAAACCGCGGATTATCTACGATGTAATAGTCGCGATCGGGAAGCGAAAGTCCGCCTTGGGAGATCTGCGCAATCTGCTTGGAGGAGTCCTTCTCATCCTGCCCCACACCGAAGCGGAACAGGGGTGCGGGCGCCCCCGAGGCTTCCAAATCGCCCATAATCGTCGCAATCTTGTGCGGGTCGGACAACTCGGCAATGCTGCGCAGCGCCGGCTCAAGGGGCGCCAGCCCCTTCTGCTCGACGAGGTCGGTATTCATGCAGGAGGCATAGAAGTCGCCATACTGCTTCTGCAGAGGAGTTTTCGGATCTTTGGCAGCGGCGTCCAATTCCTGCCACAGGAGATAGCGGTTGCGCTCCTGGAGGAGCGAGAACGAACGCGCCCATCGCGTCTGGTCGGCCGGAATCGGATTGTTCTTCATCCAGTTGCCGCACGCGTACTGATAGAAGTCTGTGCAGGGATCGGCCGTCGTATCCATCGCGGAAGTGTCGAAGCTCCTGGTAGCGGCGGGGGGCGTCGGCTGGGCGCTCTCGTCGGAAGAAAGGGCTGCGGGTGCTTGCGCCATAGCGGTGCCAGCTGCAAGCAGCAGGAAAGGAACAAAGCGGAACTGGCTCATTGGTTATCCCCTGACAGATCCCCAGGCCCTCGACAATTTGAAAGCAGTTGGTGGGGCCCGGAGGATGAAGATTGCAGCCGGTCTGGCGGGAACTGCATTGCCTAGCAGGCTATCACGCGGCGCGGAGAGGTGGGACCCAACGAGCGCGTCCTGGAGGGCTGGGTTTTAGGCTCTTGTTACACTCCACATGCGGTCCCCCAAAGGAGAGTCATTGATGAATACCTGGTCGACTTTTGCGCGCGCGGCCCTTGTAGCGCTTGCCACAGCCGCATGCATGGCATCGGGTCAGGCCCCACAGGCGCAAAAACCAGCAGCGGGCCGTACCCTTGTACGTTCCGGCCATCTGCTGGACGTGAAAACGGGCAAACTGCTGGAGGACCAAACCATCGTGGTGGTGGGCGACACGATCCAGTCGATTGCTGCGTCGGCATCGGTGGCCACGCAAGCCTCCGATACAGTGATTGACCTGCGGGGAATGACCGTCCTCCCGGGGCTCATTGACGTTCATACTCATCTGACAGGGAATCCAGACTTTGATCCGTATCGGGAACTGACCGGGACCGATGCGAAGGAGGCGATTGCCGGCGTCGTCAATGCGCGAACCACATTGATGGCGGGATTCACTTCGGTGCGCAATGTCGGCGCCGGAGGTTTTGTCGATGTGGATCTGCGCGATGCGATCAATGCGGGACAGGTTCCAGGCCCCCACATGCTTGTGAGCGGTCCGCCTCTTGGGATCACCGGAGGGCACTGCGACGAGAATCTGCTGCCGATCCACTATCACGAAGTGGGAGACGGCGTGGCCGATGGGATCGCGGCCGTGCAGCACAAGGTACGGGAGAACATCAAATATGGTTCAGATCTGATCAAGATTTGCGCCACCGGCGGCGTGCTTTCGAAGGGCGACGACCTGCAGGCCTCGCAGTACACGCTGGAAGAGATGCAGGCCATCGTAGCGGATGCGCATCGCCTAGGCCGGAAAGTCGCCGCCCACGCGCACGGGGCGCAGGGCATCCTGTGGGCGGCTGAAGCGGGCGTGGACTCAATCGAACACGGCAGCTACATTGACGATGCAGGGATTGCCATGATGAAGAAGAATGGCACGTATCTCGTTCCAACACTCTACCTTGAAGATTGGATCCTGCAATACGGCAATTTGCCGCCTTTCTATCAGCAGAAGATGAAAGACGCGATTGCGGTGGCCAAGCCGAACATCCGGCGGGCCCATGAGGCGGGTGTAAAGATCGCCCTTGGGACGGATGCGGCTGTCTATCCGCATGGGTTGAACGCACACGAGCTCGACGTGTATGTGAGTCAAATCGGTATGAGCCCGTTGGTTGCGCTGCAAACGGCCACAGTGAATGCGGCTGATTTGATGGGCTGGAGTGCAAAGACCGGATCGCTCGAGGTCGGCAAATGGGCGGACATCATTGCCGTCGAGAAGAACCCGCTCGATGACGTGCGTATTCTGCAAGACGTGAAGTTTGTGATGAAGGCGGGTGTCGTTTATAAGGGTGGGCGCCCCTGAAGGGCTGGGCACGGCATTGAGCAAGTGCACTGATCATGGCCGACAAGCGCACGCGCGGCAACCATCTTTACAGCGGGCACTGCCCCCTGCCACACTAGGGAGTGGACACCCAGACAATCGTAATTCTCGACTTCGGCTCGCAGTATACGCAGCTGATCGCGCGGCGCATTCGCGAACAAAACGTCTTCTCGGTGGTGCTGCCATGCACCGCAGCGCTTGCGGATATCCAGTCTTACCAGCCGATCGGCGTCATTCTTTCCGGAGGGCCGTCCTCCGTCTACGACGCCGACGCGCCTGCCGCGGATCCCCAATTGCTTTCTCTCGACGCGCCGATGCTGGGGATCTGTTATGGCCTGCACTTTATCGTCCACCACATGGGCGGCAAAGTGCGGACCGCGCCCAAGCGTGAATACGGCCACGCCAACGTGACGATTGAGGACAGCTCAACCCCATTGTTTGCAGGGCTGCCCGATTCGATGCATGTGTGGATGAGCCATGGGGACGAAGCGCTGGAATTGCCTCCGGGCTTCCACCGCACGGCCGTCACCTCGAACGCCCTGGCCGGCATTGCCAACGAGGATCGGCGCATCTGGGCAGTCCAGTTTCATCCCGAAGTGCATCACACGCCGCTCGGGCCGCAGCTCTTGAAGAATTTCGTCTTCGCCATTTGCGGGGCGCGCGGCGATTGGACGCCGGCTCACTTCATCGAGACTACTGTGCATTCGATCCGGCACAAAGTTGGGTCGGGTCACGTGATCTGCGGACTGTCAGGCGGCGTGGATTCATCGGTCGCCGCCGTCCTGGTGCACAAGGCAATCGGCAACCAACTCACGTGCGTTTTTGTGAACAATGGCGTACTGCGGAAGAACGAATTCCTCAGCGTGCAGAAAAACCTGCGCGGCAAGCTGGGTCTGAACCTGGTTGCGGTCGACGCGAGCCAGCGTTTTCTTACCCAGCTGGCGGGCGTAACCGATCCAGAGAAGAAGAGGAAGATTATCGGCGCAGAATTTATCGCGGTTTTCGACGATGAAGCTGCGCGCATTGCGAACGGGACCGGCGGCGTGGATTGGCTGGTGCAGGGAACCCTTTATCCCGATGTCATCGAGTCCAGCAGTGTGAAAGGTCCAAGTCAGACCATCAAGAGCCACCACAATGTAGGCGGTCTGCCTGAGTTGATGAAGCTCAAACTGATCGAGCCTTTGCGGGATCTGTTTAAGGATGAAGTCCGCCGGATTGGCCGCGATCTGGGCATGCCGGAAGAGATTCTGGGCCGCCAGCCGTTTCCAGGGCCCGGCCTGGCGGTTCGGATTCTGGGCGAAGTGACGCCGGAACGTGTTGCCCTGTTGCAGGAAGCCGACGACATCGTGGTCGCAGAGATCAAAGCCGCGGGACTCTACAACAAAATCTGGCAGAGCTTTGCCGTATTGCTGCCGGTGATGAGCGTAGGCGTGATGGGCGACCAGCGCACTTACGCGTACACCGCAGCGGTGCGTGCCGTGCACTCGGAAGATGGCATGACCGCCGATTGGGCGCTTCTGCCGCACGAGCTTCTCAAGCGCATTTCAAGCCGCATTGTGAATGAAGTGCGAGGGATTAACCGCGTGGTCTATGACATCACGTCAAAGCCGCCCGGCACGATCGAATGGGAATAGGCACTCGCCCTCCGCGCAACTGCGTTGGGAGGTGAATTGCCCGTCCGGTTGCGACGCCGGGTACGAGTCGCGAGAAGATTTCAAGATGGCTACGTCTGCGATGCAGACGTAGCCGCAGCAACGCGATGACAGCCTTGAGCGCTAACTTGCACCGGGAAAATGGTAGTCCTTGTATTCGGAAGTGAAGAGGGTACGCCGGATGGAGAACTTTCCCGCGGCACCGGAGTCCCCATTGGGGACCACTTCTGTATTGATAATGCTCTTGATCGGAAGAACGAGCGTCTTGCCGCCGGCTGTGACCGGAGCATAGTCAATGCGTTCATCTACCTGGTGGACAATCTCGGTGGGCCTCAATTCGGCTTCTGTAATCATCCGCACAACAATGCCCGTGTCCGGATCGATAAAGAATTCTCCATGATAGGGCACGTTTGCTTTGTAGTTGCTCCAATCGGTGTTGGTCTGAAAATTCCCCTTCGCTCCACCACCTCCGCTACCGTGCGCCGAGCCCGCTGACGCCGACTGAAAAGTGGCAACACCGGTCTGACTCACATCGGGAAAACAGCATACGCTGACGGCAAAATGGGCTTTTTTCTTCGGGATGTCGAATGCGTAGACCGCAGCCTGTTTGCCGTTGACCATCTCCCAACGGAGCCATTTGATGTCGCCTGCTCCCTGTGCTTCCTGGAAAACCGCGGCCAGACTTGGATCAGGTTCCTGGAGGGCAATCATCTTGTTGGCTCCCCATGGAGTCTTGTCCTTGTCCGAAGGCATTCTTTCAGCGCCGTGGTCGCTCGTAACCTGGGAATCCGTCGAATTGATGTAGTGGATGAATTGATAAGCGCTCACAAACGCAGTCCCGGTGGACACGTCCGTCGCGCTTCCGTGCATACCCGAGCTGGGCGCAGCTGCTTCCACATTGTCCTGAAAACGAATCGTCGTTCTTGTTGCTGTCAACGCGGGCAGTTGGCCATACGTCTTGGTTACATAGTCCGCGGTCTTGTCGAGCATTGCCTTTTGCGCGGCTGCATCGGGCGCAGCGCTGGTTGGAATATCCGAGGGCGGCGGCGCCAGCATGGCGCTCCGTGCCTCGAGCACGTAGATCTGTTCGGTTGAGAGCGGACCGGGCACGTTTGCCACAAGACTGTTCATGGTGTTGCGTGTGAGTTCTTCGGTCAGCTCCAACTGCTTGAGGGCGCCAGCAACATCGGCATCGCTCTTGTTTTCCTTGTGCATCGAGGCCAGCGCATCCGCGAGCTCTCCAACGGTAACCTTTTTCGCGCACCATGCGGGCAATGCCGCAAGCGCCAGAATGACAACCCATCCCCACTGTTTCATCGAATCCTCCCTTGATGATGCCAATTTCGCGGCGCGCCCATTTTACGGGCGAAGGACCGCGACAGAATGTGACGAACCTCATTTTCGACATATGCTCATTGATCCGCCCCCAAGGCGGAAGCAGGTATCGTAACGGACCCCATGCGTCCGGAATTCTCGTCCACGACGAGAACCCTGAGAGATGCCATGGCAGGCTTCGTTCCCACAAAATGCTCGAATGGAATGCCAACCGGCATGAGTTTTTCGTAGGTAGAAGATTTGAGTTGCAATCCGAGGGTTTGTCCTTGCACGTGAGCGTGCACGCCGGCATCATCACGTCGAATAAAAAAGATGTCCAGCTTGTCCATCCATCGACCGGCCTGCTCGCGGAGCCCGAGATCACTGGCCGCAATACTGAGTTTTACGTTCGCCCCGGCCGCTTGTTGCGACACGTTGGCGGAGACGGCAATTTCACTTACGTCGTTCGCGCGCCACACGGCTTGCTGAAAGCGGTCGTGCAGGGTGGCCGGCTCCTTTTCAAACAGATAACCTGTTCGGTAACTCAAAGTGAGCCCGCGCCTTCCGTTCAGCTTGATATTGATGGCGTGATATTGTCCATCCGCCGGCCCCTGGGGCGAAAAACTCAGCATATAGGTGGCATGCCCGTCGGCAACGATCCCATTAAGTTGCGCACTCAAATCTCCCGAGCGTCGAAGAACACGTCCGCCGGTCGCGTCTGCTACCTGGCGCACAGGACCTTGGACAGGGTGCAGGTCCTGGCTGGCCGCGGCTGTGATCCGACCAGGAGCAGTGTCGCGGTTGGAAGCGGCAGTGGGATTGGACGGCCCGCCTGCTGAAGCAGACGTGGCGGCATTCTCCGCAACTGCTGGGGCCAGTTGCACGCTGCTGTGTTGCAGATCGGCCCCTACTCCGCCGACTTCGAGCTGCGACACATCGAAAGGATAGATGGCTGCGTGCGCTTCATTCAGCGTTTCCTGGGCTCGCATCGCATATGCGAGCACGTCCTTGGGGCTCTTATCGATCCCGACGGACTGGTCTTGCCAGTCGGCAAGAACGTTGTCGCTTGCGACCCACACGAGCTTTTTGTGACCAGGAATTGCGGAGAGGTGGCGAGCGACCTGGGCTAGAACAATGAACGAAGACCGTGCCGGGTTGTCGCCCATGGTCAGAAGCTGCGGATCCACAGGCTGGTCCGAATCCGGAACATCGGCGTGGTTTCCGTTTACTGAGTTCAGATCTGCAACGTTGTGCACTTCGTCAAAATGCTGGCGGTTGCGCGTCTCTTCCTCCTGCGCTTGAGCGGCCGATTGTGCCGAAGGCATGAACTTCTGCATGCGAGCAATGAGGGCAGGGTGATCTGTCGTTACTTCGGCGAGTATGCGAAAACCAAGGCCCGTCATGGTGTATAAGCCGACGCGCTCACCCGGATCGAGAGAGCCAAGAAACTTCAAAATCTCGCCTCTCGCATAGCTCATGTCGTTCCAGGCGATGTGGCTTTCGTCGATTATGAGGATCGTGGATCCGATTTCAGAAGCAGGAACGGCAGACGCGGCATCAGGTCTGTCAGAGGCGCGGTTTGCAAAGAGAGATTCCTGGGTCCTCGGCGCTGACGATGGAGTACCCGCCGCACTCGCTGTCGTGGCTGCCGTGGCCTGCCCTGGATTCGCTGCCAGACTGAAGGAACGCACCTCCTGCTTATGCCCATTGTCGTAAATCTCGAGGTCGCCGGGTTTCAAATCGGTCACCGGATGGCCCTTTTTGTCGTAGGCCACAAGCCCCACGTCCACCAGTCGTGTTGTCACCTTGAGCGAGTAGGTCCCGTCCGTTGTTTGCGAGGCATCGGCTGGCTGGTCGGGCACGCCCGTGGCTGCGCTCATACTAACTTCGGGAATTACCGGTGCTCCAAGCGGCGGAGGCGGTTTGGCGGGGGTGACTGTTTCTGCCGAAGCTGCGACGGCGCTGCTGTTTTGAGGCTGCGGCGTGGAACCTTCTCTTCCGGGCTCAGCAGGGCTCGGGACCGGGGGCAGGGGATTGGCTGGCGAGCTCGCGGCAGGGGTGCCTGTCGATTGCGGGCCAGGAGCGCCAATTGCAGCTGCATCGGTCACGATACGGGTGGTTGTGCCGAGACGGTGGTAATTCACAAACTTGGTCTCGTTGACCAGCAGAATTGGTGTGTACCCGCCGCTGCTCGAAACGGTCTGCCACGCCGAATTCGTATCGCCGCTATTCGCAGCCGAGGATTTTGAGTTTCCGGAACCGCTCAACCATGCCTGCTCCATAGAAAGCGCGAGGCTTCGAACCGGGCAAATGAATTGTCGGTCGCCAATGTTTACCGGTCCGTATTCCACCATGGTTTCTGCGCGCAAGAGGGGATCACCTTTGCTAAGTTCTGTCTGAATCGTGATGCGCAGCACGGCGCCATCGGTTGGGTCGATCGCCAGCGTGCCATGGTATCCGGGAGTTTCGCTATAGGTGTGCGATTCGCTGGCCCGCGGGATGTTTGCGACCTGCTGAGGCGAGCGATCCCGTCCGCCGTATCCAAATTGGGTGCGGCCAAGAACCTTCTGGTCGAACGTGCAGCAGTAGCTGACTGTGTAGTGAGAAGCTTCGCGCGGAACATCGAATCGAAACACGGCGGCAAACCGTTTCCCGATTTCCTCCCAGTGGCTGAAATCAACTTTGTGCTTTGCCATGTCGGCAAGCACCACCGTGAGCTCGGGTCCAAATTCGCCCCAGCTATGGAGGCCGAGTTCCTGCGAGGCATTCCCGGTCGCCGACCCATTTTCAGAAATTGGTTCTTGAACCTCTTTACCTTCGCGAAACGAGACCTGCCGGCTGGATGATCCTACGGGTTGAAGCCCTGCCCGAACCGGCCATTCGCCTTGCGCCAAAACGTGAGGGCCATCGTCAAAACGATGAGTCTCGCGGGTTACAAAGAAATTCGGCATGCGCGCCCAGGTCTCGTCGGAATAGGCCTGCGCAGCCGCCAGCATCCGCTGTTGGGCATCCGCGTCGGGAAGCTCCGTTGCCGGTAACTCATTGCGGGGTGGGTCGAGAAATGCCGATCGATCCGCAAGCAGCTGTAAAGCAAGTGCGGTCCTCGGTCCAATCTTGTGCGTGGCGGCGAGTTGGTTGAGGGTTCGCTCGGTCAGGCGCTCGGTCATTTCCAACTCGCCAAGCTGGCGTGCCATGTCGAGATCGCTGCGGTGCCTCATATCGGCGGCGCCAAGTGCTTCGCTCAGTTCGTTGACGCTCATGCGCCGGGCGCCGGCGGCTGATAGCGCCAGGGCCGCGATCATCCACGAAAGAATCAGCTTCCGCATCTCAACCAACCCTGTCTTTGGCAGTTCTGTATGGAATGACGTATGCCGTGATCCAGATGGTACTTGCCAGGCTGAAAAATCGGTTTTTCAGGCGATTTGCGAACCGTAGCAACCTTGTTCAAGGGCCGCGGACGGAGCACAAGAACTTTACACACCTTCTGCTATGGTCGACAATCGTCCCGAATCTGGCATGCGGGAGCCTCCCGGGAATGCTATTGGCTTTTGAGTGTTTCCGCGGGGCGGAGGACTGCCGGAGTTCTGCTAGAGTGAAATTTGTCCGGAGTCCTCTCCCGGGTCCGAACCTGAACACTTCGATCAAGATGGCGAAATTTGGACTTTCTCGAAAGACGGCGGCAAGCCCGAAGGCGGCTGAAGGTGAGTCGGTGTTTGTGGCGCTTTCTCCTTTTCGAATCGAGCCCCGCTTTGTCACCCGTGTCTGGGGCTCCTGCGATCTTCGCCCATGGTTTGACTTTGTGGCGGACGGCGAACCCGTTGGAGAAGTCTGGCTCACCGGCGATGAATGTTTGGTGGCCAGCGGCCCGCAAACGAGAAAGACCCTTTCTCAACTCTTCGCCGAGGCACCGGAGGCCCTGCTGGGCCGCGATTGTTCTTCGCTCGATTCGCCTCTTTTGATCAAGGTGATCTTTGCTCGCGAGAAGCTCAGCGTCCAAGTGCATCCGGACGATCCGCTCGCGCAAAAGTACGGTTTCCCACGCGGCAAGACGGAGTGCTGGTTTGCGCTCGCTGCCGAAAGCGGTGCGCAAGTCGCTGCCGGACTCAAGCCGGGCGCAACTCTGGACCAGGTGCGAGCCGGCATTGCGGACGGTACGCTGGAGAAATCCCTGGAGGTTTTGACAGTGACCGCGGGGGACATGGTTTTCGTCGATGCTGGAACGGTCCATGCCATTTGGCCAGGGTCAATTCTGCTTGAAACGCAGCAAAATAGTGACATCACCTATCGCATGTATGACTACGGCCGACCACGCGAACTGCACATCGAGAAGTCGCTCGAGGCGGCGCGCCTGACAACCCGCGCGGGCAAGGTTGCCCCACGAGCGCTCCCGGATCGCACCATCCTGATTGAGGAAGACTACTTTTGCGTGGAGAGGCTTCCTGTTGAAGTGAGCCGGTCGAGTGCGACACTTCCCGGCCGCACCGAAACGTACCCCGGGCTTTCGTATCTTTTTGCCGCTGCAGGTTCCGGTCGTCTCGCCAGCCCGAGCTTCGGCCAGGTTGATCTGCCGCCACGGGGCATCGTTGCGGTTCCTGCGTCTTCACCTGTGTTTGCGGTACAGGACCTGGGGGCGCTTGATCTTATTCGCATCTCCCCGCGCTGGCGATAAGGTAAGCGGCGACCCAGAGTGCCTTTCTCCATCGCGGCACCTACGGAAGAACTGCGCTGGTACAAGTCCTGCCATACATTCGGGCTTCACCTTGACTTGGCCGGGCGCTGTTGATCATTCGAGACATGATGGTCCGCGGTTACCGCACGTTTGCTTGCGTTATGCAAGCGATCCCTGTTTAGATTTGGTTTCTGGGGCTCTGGTTCCGTCAAATGGAAGACAGGTGGAGGATCGGGAGCAGCAGATTATTCCAAACTGCGAGGTCTTCCCTATGGCGGCTCTTGAACAGTCTCCCCGCCTTACTCCATTTTTATGGTTCGACAGCAATGCAGAAGAGGCCGTCGATTTCTATCTCACCGTGTTCAGAAACTCACACAAATCGAGCACGTTTGTCCGTCAAGTGGATGACCCGAGCGGTCGCGCCGGAACGGTGCTAACCGTCAGCTTCGAATTGGAAGGATTAAACTTCACTGCTCTGAATGGCGGGCCGTTTCACAAGTTCAACGAGTCGATTTCGTTTGTGATCCGATGCGATACGCAGAACGAAGTGGACGAGTACTGGGCGAAGCTGACGGATGGGGGGAGCGAGATCGCATGTGGTTGGCTGAAAGACAAATTTGGTCTTTGTTGGCAAGTCGTACCCGCGCGTCTTCCGGATCTGATCAAGCACCCGAAGGCGATGCAGGCAATGATGCAAATGAAAAAGCTCGAGATTGCCGAGTTGGAAAGAGCCGCACAATCCTGACAGATGCGGAGTTGGTATTTCGCTGGACGAAGCCGCAACGCACAAGCAGATCGTCAATCCTCTTAACGTGCATCAACTAAAGAACGGAAACCAAAAAACACGATCACCGTGGGCCGGAGAATTACTCCGGTCCACAGTATTCGCGACAGCGTTACTTGATATTGCCGTTGAGTCCGTTGGGGAAGAATGCGCCACCGCTCGATCCCCCGCCATAGACGATCTTCAGAACCTGGCTGGTGGTGCGGCTGAATGCGATGGCGTTCGAGTCCGCATCGACAATGGTTGCCTCACTATTCGAGACGCCCACCCCGATGTCGTCGTTGCCTGTGCCGTCGAGAGAGGCGCGTGCGGTGGCGATGCTAGTCGACGCCGCTTGCGCCGAAGCGCCGGCCTGGAAGATGCGCAGACGGATGCTGCCCGCGTGATAGGCTTCGACGGCAAGAATCCCTGCCGCCTTGTCCAGGTAGGTCTTGCTCGAGATCAGACCCGCCGCGCCGCTGTAGGCGGTGACGCCCACGTCTTCAAAGATGAAAGCGCCGAGCAGGAAGTTTGTTTCGCTGGCAAAAGGGTCAAACGTTGAACCAAGACCAGCTGCCTGCGCGAGGGCGTTAAAGCTGTTGAGAAGGTCGATATTCGGCATGGCCACTGCGCTGGTGGTCAAGGCTGAGCGGAGAAAGGACACGTGGTTCTGTTCGTCCTTGGCCGTCTCTTGTGCAAACTGCTGGAGTAGCGGTGTCGCAAAGGGCACCATCGGGTTGGATTTCACTGTCACGGTGCCGCCGGCTGCGCCACTGCCGCTGGTGATGCCGACGCCTACCTGGTCGATCGTTTGTCCGGTCGTTGCCAGTGTGTAGAACTGCGCCTCAAGGTATTCGAGATTGAGGGCGAAGTTGAGGATGTCGGTGTCTGTGACCCCCGACGATTGCGCAAGGGCCGTGCGGCTTAGTGCCATACCTGCCACAGCGGCGCCGCCCAGCAACATCGCGGCACGGCGACCCAGGCCACTCTTTTCTGAAGTTTGCAAGTCCATGGTGTTCTCCATCTCCGCGTCTCCTTAGCTGGTGGTTGCTGCGATGGTGCCGTTGAGGCCCGCTGGAAAGAATCCGCCGCTCTTGATTACGCCAGCTGTGGCGTTCAGGTAGACGATGTGCAGAACCTGGCTGGTTGTGCGATCGAAGGCGATGGAATTAGTGTCCGAGGCAACAATCGCGGTGCCCGAGACCGCCACTTCATTCCCGCCTCCCGCCGCCGCGCGCAGTGCGGATATCTGGTTTGCGTAGGTAAGGTAGTTGCCGCCGAGCTGGGTCAGTAACGTGCGAACCTCGGCTGCGTGGTAAGCCTCGGTGGCCATAATGCCCGCGGCTGCCGAGAGGTTCGTTGTGCTTGTCAAAAGAGACGCCGCGCCGTGATATGCGGTTACGCCTACATCTTCAAAGGTGAATGCGCCAACGATGAAGCTATTCTCGTCTGCGAAGGGGTTGAAGGAGCTCCCGATGCCCGCTGCCGTTGCGGCCGCGTTAAAGCTGTTGGTCAGATCGATCTGAGGTCGGCTCACTGCGGCAGAGCCAAGAGCCTGGCGAAGAAATCGCACGTGCGCCAATTCGTCATTGGCGATTTCCATGGCGTATTCCTGGATGGCCGGAGTCATGAATGGCACTTGGCCCCCGCCCGTCACTGTCCCTGCGTTCGAACCCGCGTCGGTGGCAGAAAGGCCATTCCCCGTTGCCGCTCTCAGGTAGTACTCGGCTTCAAGGTATTCAAGATTCAGTGCGAAGTTCAGGATGTCGGCATCTGTAATCGCCGGCGTGGTTGGCATTGTCGGGGTGGTAGTTGTCGAGCCGGAACTGCTTTCGCCGCAACCGGCGACTACAGTGAGTGCGGCCGCCGTGCCCGCACTACACCCGAGCCCCGCCAAAAAATTACGGCGAGAGACTCCTCTCCCTGCAATCTTCGAGAGTTGCTTCACGATATTGCCTCCTTAAGGTTGTTTGCGCGCGTATCACAACTGAAGTACGAGGGCGAGGTTGCTTTGGATTGGTGCGGGGGCAAGAATTCTCACGCGGGCGCAAATTCGGGTAAGCCACCCGATTGTCGGGAGGACGAGCAGGCACCCCCTCGGTGGTAGCATCGAACGTGACCGATGCAGAATAAAAACCTGAAAATCATTCCTCTTGGGGGCTTGGGCGAGTTCGGCATGAACTGCCTTGCGCTTCGCTGGGAAGACGACATTATTGTGATTGACGCGGGGCTGATGTTCCCGGAGTCAGAGCTGCTGGGCGTCGATATCGTTGTGCCCGACATCACCTATCTGATTGAGAACAAGGCGCACGTCCGCGCCATTATCCTGACACACGGGCACGAAGACCACATTGGTGGACTGCCATGGATCCTGAGCGAAATCAAGGTGCCGGTTTACGCGACTGAATTCACCCTGGCCTATGTGGAAGGCAAGCTCGAAGAGCACCAATTGCTCGATGAAACCGAGCTTGTCGAGATCACGCCGAAGGAAAAATTCTCGATCGGTCCATTCACGATTGAACCGATTCGCGTCACGCATTCGTTGGTCGATTGTGTGGCGCTGGCCATTGAAACGCCCGTCGGTGTCGTCATCCATACCGGAGACTTCAAGATCGATCTTTCGCCGCTCGATGAAAAGCCCTTCGATCTGCATACATTCGCGGAATACGGCAAGCGCGGGGTGCTCGCGCTGCTGCAAGACTCGACCAATGTGGAGCGTCCGGGATATACGCCGAGCGAAGCGGCCGTGCGTCCACGACTGGACGAGATTTTTTCGCGCACCAAGAGGAAGCTCTTCTTCAGCTGTTTTTCCTCGTCGATTTATCGCATTCGCATCGCCATGGAACTGGCTCGCGCGCATGGGCGGAAGGTTGCCGTGCTCGGACGCTCGATGATGGAGAGCACCGAGATCGCGCAGGATCTGGGCTACCTTGATCTGCCGCCCGGCCTGGTGATCAATCCCGGCCAGATGCGCGACTATCCTCCCGATCAGTTGATGGTGCTGATCAGCGGAACGCAGGGCGAACCCATGAGCGCATTAAGCCGCGCGGCCGTGGACAACCACAAACATGCGCATATAGATCCAGGCGATACCGTGGTGCTAAGTTCACGCATTATCCCGGGCAACGAGAAAGGTATCTTCCGCGTCATCGATCACCTCTTTCGTCGCGACGCGAACGTGATTTACGACGACGGCCAGCATGGGCTGATTCACGTGAGCGGCCATGGTAGCCAGGAAGAGATGCGCCTGCTCATTAACCTGGTTCGACCCAAGTTTTTCATTCCCGTGCACGGCGATTATCGCTATCTGCGGCGGCATGCACAGGTGGCTATGGAAACTGGAGCGGTCGAGAACGCCATCGTGCTGGAAGACGGCGACGTTCTCGAGTTGGATAAAGACGATTCGCGTAAGAGAGACAAAGTCACGGCGGGGCGCATCCTGATCGATTCCGGCTCCTCCATCGATGTGGTTGAAGATCTGGTCATCCGCGATCGGCGCATTCTGAGCGAAGACGGTATCGTGCTGGCCGTGGTGGCGATTAACAAGCGGACCGGCAAGGTGGAGCGGGCGCCTGAGCTGATCATGCGCGGCTTCGGCGGCGCGGACATCACCGAGGAAGCCAGCGCGGTGGTCCTAAAAACGCTCGAAGGCCTCACCGGTGAAGAAAAATCCGACTACGGCATGGTGAAGGAAAAGGTGCGCGTGGAGTTGAAGCGGCTGGTCCAGAAGACCACGGGGCGCAGACCGTTGATCATGCCGGTGATTTTGGAAATCTAGTGGTGTGGTTCCGAGCCAGGCGAAGATTTGCAGGGTGCGATTGTCCCGTCGGAGAATGACTCCATGTGCTGCTTTGTCCCTTTTTTGGCATTGATCGTGGGCATGCTGACACCCTTGCTTTGCGCGCAAAGCAAAGGGACTGACGCCCCAGCCGGCGTTCCGGCGTGCCATCCTTCTGCGACCCTCGACGAGCTCATCCACGCTGTTGACGATGCGGTGAGCGGGCCAGCGAATAAGGATCGCGGCTGTTTGCGAGAGGTCTTGTTACCGCGAGCGAGACTGAGTCCCATGACGAAGATGCCAGACGGAAGTTTCGCGGCCCACTTGATGACTGTGGACGATTGGATCAACACGGTTGCAAAACGGGGAAGCGCCGAGTTCTACGAGGTACAGGTCAAGGTAAAGTCGGAGACATACGGTCACTTCGCGCACTTGTGGAGCACCTATGAGATTCGCCCCACGCGGGATGGCAACGCAACGGTTACCGGCATCAACAGCATCCAGGCGGTTTTTGATGGAGCCCGATGGAGGGTGCTCTCCATCCTATGGGAGCCGAATACCACGGCTGGCCCTGTACCGGAGAAATACTTGCCATGAATTCAATGATTGAGACGCTTGTTTCCTTAGAAACGATCCGCGAAGCTGCGCTGCGTATCGCAGGCGTAGCCGTCAAGACGCCGTTGGTGCATGCGCCGTTCCCGGGCGTAGGGGGAGATGGAACCGATATCTGGCTGAAGGCCGAAAGCCTGCAACCCATTGGTGCTTTCAAGATTCGTGGTGCCGCCAATAAGATCCTGCAGCTCAGGCGCGAAGAGATCGCACGCGGAGTGATTACGTATTCGAGTGGCAATCACGCGCAGGGCGTTGCCTACGCGGCGCGTGCCGTCGGTGCGAAAGCGGTGATCGTCATGCCGTCGAATGCCCCAGCCATCAAGCGCGCAGCGACAATCGCGCTGGGAGCGGAAGTGGTCGATGTCGGTCCCGCGTCGAGCGAACGCCTTGCGGTCGCCGAAGAGCTTGTGCGAAAGCACGGCTATGTTGTGGTCCCCCCGTACGACGATGAGAAAATCATCGCAGGGCAGGGAACCTGTGGCCTCGAGATCGTTGATGAACTTCCCGACGTCGATCTCGTGTTATCGCCGGTCTCGGGCGGCGGTTTGCTCAGCGGAATTGCGGCCGCTGTCAAGCAATTGAAGCCAGGGGTAAAGGTCTTTGGTATCGAGCCTGAACTCGCCGGCGACACGGCCGAGAGTTTCCGCAAGGGCTCCATTGTGGAGTGGCCGGCGGAACAGACCAGCCGCACGATCGCCGACGGATTACGCACGCAAAGCGTCGGGACACGCAACTTCACACACATCCAGGCATTTGTCGACGGTATCGTCACTGTATCCGAAGCCGAAATCCGTGCCGCGATGCGGGCCATTGTGGCTGTAACGCGGCTTGTTCCCGAGCCGAGCGGGGCCGTTGCCACGGCTGCGCTCCTTTTCCACGCCGCTCAGTTGCCCCCCTATCGAAAGGCTGTTGCGGTAATCAGCGGGGGGAACGTGGCTCCGGCGCTGCTGGCCGAAGTGCTCACTGAAACTGGTTCGTAACGTCGTTGAACTATGATTTTCTCCGTGCCTACTTCCTGGAAATCAACGCGCCGAGTGATCGCCGCCGGGCTGCTTCTCTCCGTCTCCCTTGCTGTTGCTGCAGACAAGAAAAAGGACCAGCTTGTAAAACCTCTGGCAGGGCCTCGCGCCACCGCGTTGCGAGTGACTTGGCTCTATATCTCTCCGGACAAGACCGCGCAAAAGGTAGATCGCGTGCAGATTGGCCGGGAGATGGTGGTGGCTGAAAAGAGCGGACCGTGGATGCGGGTCTACGCGAATACCGACATTGTCGAAGAGCACTCCAGCGATCAACCGATCTTTGGCGCCAACGAGACGCCTCCCCCGATCTCCGGCTGGCTGGAGGCCAAGGGCATTGTGGTGGAAAACACCCCGAACGGCGATCAGATCCTGATGGGCGCTGCCGCAAACCAGGAAGCGGAGGCCAACGATCCGAAGGGCCCTGCGAATGCAGCGCGCAGCGCACACCTGCTTTATCGCAGGCTGGCCGAGATGTTTCCCACCTCCCCGCTGGCGCCGGAGGCAGCCTGGCGTGCCGCCGATATTCTGTGGCAGATCCAGAAGAGCGATTTCGGTTCACTTCCGTCCGCAAAGGAGCGCGATTCCTACATGCGGGAGCAGATGGATGAAGACGGCCTGAAAAAGGTTACTAAACTCTACCCGCATACTCGGCAGGCAGATCTGGCGGACTTCGAGTTGATCGATAATAAGCTTTGTGGCGACTGGCAGGGGTCACCCAAGTGCCCGGAGAAAGAGTCGGAGATCTTTGAGAAGTACGCGGCCGAACACCCGGATAGCCCGCGTGCAGCGCGCGCACTCTACGAGGCGGCGTATCGACAGGCAGTGTTGGCGGATATGTATGGAGCCGACGGTAGCGACAAGAAGCAAGAGGAAGCGCACAGCCACGCGCGCGATCTCGCGGCAAAATTAAAGGACAAGTATCCGCAATCGGATTACGCGTGGCGCGCCGCGGCCGTGTTGTACAAACTGGATCAAGGCGTCCCCGTCTACGGAATTGATCGAACGGATTGAGAGCGCGTCAGACTTTGATTTACTTGAACTCATCGATGATTTTTATGCGGAGGCTCTTTGAGCGTATATATTCAGTCAGTTTTATTGGGGATTGTGGAAGGCTTGACCGAGTTTCTGCCGGTGAGTTCCACCGCACATCTTCGCATCACCGAAGCGGTGATGCGGATCCCGCTGGATGATGCGTACTGGAAGATGTACACCATCGTGATTCAGGCAGGAGCAATCCTGGCGTTGTTGTTGCTCTACCTCGAGCGCATCGTCGGTTTCATGCATTCTTTCCCGAAGGGCGAAAGCGGCGACCGCACCTGGAAAACGCACCCCATTTCGATGACGTTTTTTGCGTTTGTCTGCACGTCGATTCCCGCGCTCGCGTTGAAAAAATGGAGCGACCGGAACTTGGGCAGTATCACAGTCATTGCAATCGCTATGCTCGCCGGAGGAATCGTGATGTGGGCCGTCGATATCTGGGCGGGCCGCTATGAACCAACCACCAACCACGTGGAGGAAATGACCCTCGGCCAATCGATCTGGATTGGACTTTGCCAGTCGCTCTCTGCGATATTCCCTGGAGTTTCGCGTTCCATGTCGACAATCGCTTCTGGACAGATGGTGGGCTTGAGTCGCCCGACCGCCCTCGAATTCAGCTTTCTGCTTTCCATTCCCACCATGCTTGCGGCTACTGGCTACGATTTGATCAAGGAACTTCATGCCAGCAAGGTTGCAGGCGCTGTGGGCGATGCGACGTCTCACGTGATTATGAGCGGCGAGCGATGGATCGTGCTTGCGATTGGCTTTGTAGTGTCGTTCATCGTAGCTCTCGGAGTGGTGGAGTGGTTTCTGATGTGGGTACGGAAGCACGGCTTCGCTGTCTTCGCCGTTTACCGCATCATCGTCGGCACTATTCTCCTGGTCTGGGGTAGCCGCCTGATCGGCAACTGATCGGAAGCTGCTCTGCTGCCGGATCCGGCACGTCGCGGCTCCGGAAGGGGGTTGCCAGCGTGGTTCCCCCTACTCTGTTTTGCCCGAAACCGCCTTTCACGACCTAGATAATAAAAACTGCTCTGGGATTCACCCATCCGCCCTGACGCCGCATTTGCGTACTCCGCAAAGGGCTGTTAGCGCGGAGGCATCCCTCTATGAAAGCTATCCCGATTGCTCTGTCGCCGACACGAAGCAGTGCCCTGAATGTGTTTCTGGGGCTCATGCTGGCGCTGGTGTCGATCCTTCTTTTCCTCTCGCTCGCCACGTATCACCCCGCAGACCCATCGTTTAACACGGCCACGGATACCGGCATCTACCAGGTGCATAACTGGATCGGGCTATTCGGCGCAACGTTAAGCGATCTAATGTTGCAGTCGCTGGGCCTTACGGCGTTTCTGCTTCCGCTGTGGATGGGTGGGTTGGGGTGGGGTTGGATGCGCTCGCGCTCCGGTGGAGCGCTCTGGCTCCGCTGCATTGGCTACGCGCTAGCCCTCGTGTTCGCGCCCGCAGTTTTGGGGCTGTTTCCCTGGCACTGGCGTTGGCTGCACGCCGTTCCGATCGAGGGCGTCGTCGGCCGCATGGTTGCGGGCTCCTTGATCACCTATCTGAACGTTCAGGGTGCGTGGCTGGTAGCCGCGGTGCTGGCAGGAGCAGGCTTGTATTTCGCTGCCGCAGTCAGCTTCTGGACGATGAAACAGTTCCTTGAAGACCGCTGGATTCATCTGATGGCCTGGAACGACCGCTGGCACAACTGGCGTGAAGCTCGAGCTGAGGCCAAAGCGGAGCGCGAGGACGCAAAGGCTCAGCAAAATGCGCCCGGACCCGATCAGAGGCTCTTCACCGGTTCTATGGGGGATGCCGTCGCGGGGAAGGAGTCCGAGCTTCCGGCCAAACGGTCCTTCAGTCTCGCATCGCTCTTTCGCAGGCGTGAAAAAGAGGCTGTTTCTGATCCGATTGACGAGATTCCGGCGTTTCAGCGAGCTTCGACCATACCGGTTGAGACGCAGCCCGCGGTTGCGACAACTCGTAAAACGAGCATCTGGGAGCGCCCGGCAACCGAATCCTCTGCCGCAACGCTGAAACCCATCGCCGTGCCGAACCCGCCTCCAGCGCCGGTTGCACATGCGGTGACCGAAGCGAAGCCCGTGCGCACCGCCCTCGAGGTCAAGCCGGTTTCTGCAGCGCCTCCGCAAGAGGCGAGAACGATTGCGATCCACGAGCGTGCCGACGCCGATGTGCGCACGGTGACAGTAGCGCCAAAGAACGTCAGCGGCTTTAAACTGCCTGCGAGCACACTCCTCCATGCTGGGACCGGACCGCAAGCAGTACGCGAAGATGAACTGCGCGATGAGGCCCGGGTGCTCGTGGAGAAGTGCGCCGAATTCGATGTCCGTGGCCAGGTAGAGCGGATCAATCCAGGGCCCATGGTGACGACCTACGAATTCAAGCCCGAAGCTGGTGTAAAGTACAGCCGGGTCACTGGATTGGCCGAAGACTTATGCCTAGCGATGCGCGCCGAAAGCATCCTTATAGAGCGCATGGCGGGAAAGAGCACAGTCGGGATCCAGGTGCCGAACCACGAGCGGGAAACCATCCATCTGCGCGATGTGATCGAGAGCGAAACCTTCGGCAGGTCAAAGGCGCGGCTGACGCTGGCCATGGGCAAAGACATCAACGGCCGCATCGTGACGGCCGATCTGGCTTCGATGCCCCACGTGCTCATCGCGGGCTCCACAGGATCGGGCAAATCGGTCGCGATCAACGCGATGATCATGAGCCTGCTTTTTCGCACGACACCGAGCCAGGTACGGCTGATTCTGGTGGATCCAAAGCGGGTTGAACTTGGCATGTACGAGGGGATCCCGCACCTTTTCACGCCCATCATTACCGAGCCGAAGCTGGCGGCTAATGCGCTGCGCAACGCGGTGCGCGAAATGGAAAGGCGCCTGAAGCTGCTGGCCAGCCGCAGCGTGCGCAATATCGATCAGTACAACAAGCTCTTCGAGGGAGCCATGCCCTCGCTGTTCGACGAAGGCGAAAAAGAAGAGCCGCTGCCTTATATTGTCATCATCATCGACGAACTGGCCGATCTGATGATGCTTGATCGCTCCAACGTTGAAGAGTCCATCACGCGGCTGGCGCAGATGGCGCGTGCTGTGGGCATTCACCTCATTCTGGCGACGCAGCGTCCCAGCGTCGACGTGATCACCGGTCTTATCAAGGCCAATGTTCCCACGCGCATCAGCTTCAGGCTGGCCACAAAAGTGGACTCGCGCACGATTCTCGACACCAACGGCGCCGAGGCTCTGCTGGGACGCGGCGACATGCTCTTCTTGCCACCCGGTACCAGTCGCTTGATGCGTTTGCATGCTCCTTACGTAAGCGAAAAAGAGACTGCAGCGGTGGTCGGCTTCTGGAAGGAGCAGGGCGCTGCGGAATACGTGGAAGGGTTTCTGGAGGCGCCGCGCGACGAGAAGACAAACGTCGAGGGTTCGAATGGCGATCCCGATGAGAATGATCCGATGTTCGACGATGCGGTGCGCCTGGTCTTCGAATTTGGGAAGGCATCGACATCTCTGCTGCAGCGCCGGCTTCGGATCGGGTATGGACGTGCAGCACACTTGATCGATTTGATGGAACGGGATGGCCTTGTGGGACCGGCGGATGGTTCCCGGCCGAGGGAATTGCTCAAAGCTCCGGGATGGCTCCACGAGGTTTCGGTCGCCGACGAATAAGCCTGGGCGGAGTTCTGGCGGAGGGGAGAGAACGATGCTCGGAATTGGTGCGGACCGCAACTTTCCTACAGTTTTATTGATTGACGATGATCTGATCAGCCGTGAGGTGATTGCCACAATTCTCACCTTGAACGGCTACACGCTCCATACGGCCGCGGATGGCGCTGCTTCTGTGGAGATGTTGGATGGCTGTACGTGTGTGCCGCAGGTCATCCTTGTCGACGTGCAGATGCAGGGATTGAACGGCGTGGACCTGATTCGGGAATTACGTTCCCGCAGCGAAGCTGGTGTCTATGCCATCAGTGGAAGCAGCCCACCCCAGGAAGTGCTTGCAGCTGTCGACGGCTTCTTGCAAAAGCCTTTCAGTCCCGAAGAGCTGCAGAGACTGCTGGAACAGCATAAGCCAAAAGCAGAAGCGTCGGAATTGAGCTCTGACGAGCCAGTGGTGAGCCCAAAAATCCTAAGCCAGTTCCGGCAAATGATGCCTGAAGCTACGGTCCGCGAGGTCTATGCGGCCGTGGTTTCTGACTTGAAGAAGCGGAACGACGCCCTCGGAGCGGCGATTGCCCGGCACGACGTCGTCGAAGTACGGCGCATTGGGCACACCATCAAGGGAGGGTGCGGCATGGCCGGGGCACGTCAGGCTGCGCGCCTGGGTGAGCTGCTTGAGGCGGAGAGTGACGAATTGAATAACTCCACGGCCATCCGGCATGAATTGAAGTCAGCCCAGGAAAACCTGGAGCGTATGCTTGAAGTAGAATTTCCGACGTAGGTAATAGGCTGTCTTGGAGATATCGGTTCAGAGGCTTGGCAAATTCGTGTAGATTAGTGACTGCACGGCTTTTCCAGCCGGTTCGATCGATGGGGGTCCCGCTCAAGTGGAAACGCTAACTCGAATCATATTGGCGGATGACCATCCCGTAGTTCGGATCGGTGTGCGCAACATGCTGACGTCTGAAGAGGGGTTCGACGTGGTTGGCGAGGCCGACGACGGCGACGAGGCCATCACCCAGACCCTGGAACTGCAGCCGGACATCCTGCTGCTGGACGTAGCCATGCCTCGCCTGCCGGGTCTTGAGGCCATGCGAGCCATCATGAAAGGCTCGCCGTCGGTCAAGATCCTGCTCCTGACGTCTACGATTACGACGCAGCAGATCATTGAGGCGCTCCACATCGGGGCCCGCGGGATTGTCCTCAAGGATGCTCTGGCCGGCCATTTAAAGACGGCGATTCGCACCGTTTGCTCGGGAGACTACTGGATCGGCGGCAAGCGCGTCGTAAACCTGGTATCCGCTCTCCACGACCTGATGCAGCAGGCGACACCGCCGCAGCAGAAGACATATGGATTGACACCGCGGGAGCTTGAAGTGGTAGGGTGCATCGTGGAAGGATGCAGCAACCGGGACATCGCCAAGCAGTTTACGCTTAGCGAAGAAACGGTTAAGCGCCATCTGTCGAACATCTTCGACAAGACGGGCGTTTCTACGCGCCTGGAACTTGCGTTGTTTGCCATCGCCCATCATCTGGTCACTCCGCAATAGCGGAGTTTTGGCGCCTAACTTTCCAACTCACGAAGTCAGGCGAGGAATTGCTTTTCCAGGCGCTCAAGTAGACCATCGGTTTCATCGCAGACGCCTGTGTGAACAGGGGATGGCTGGATGATGGTGCTGCGTGGCGATGCAAGCCAGTGAAAGCGTTCCCGGCGGGAAAATTGGGCGATGGGGCCGGCCGAAGGATCTCCGTCGCAGATTCGCTGGACGGCTGCGAGGTGCTTGTCCACCAAGTCTTCGTCGACTTCCGGCCATAATGCTTTGAGGCGTTTGCGATCAAAGCGGATATGAGCAGCGAGATAGTCTTTCTCGAGACAGAAGACGACGATTCCCGCATTCATGAACTCTTCGCGCTCTACGCGCGGGACGATGCGGAGAACTGCGTAGTCAAAGGATGCGAGAATTGGCATTCACCGCCTCCTGTTCGAAGATTTGTGCGGCGGAGAGCCGTTCGCCGAAGAAATCAAGATAATCTGCGCGGCGTTTCGATGTGGCCAGGTTGCCGGGGACGGCCTCGAGCCAAGCCTCAGGAATGAGGGCGACGATCTTAGCGAGTGCATCCGGCGTGAGTTTTGACTGGGCAATTGCGGAAGCCTGCTGAATCTGCGACGCCCAAGGCAGGAGGATATGGTTGCGAATCTCGGAGAACGGAGACGTCGCTTTCTCGTGCATACTCGCCCAGTCATGGTGAAAATAAAGAGCGGCTCCATGATCGATGGGGTAAATCTTGCGATGCCACACCAGCAGGTTGGCGTTCTTTGCAGTGCGGTCGACGTTTTGGGTAAAGGCGTCAAACCACACGATCAAGGACGCCTCCTCGGGGCTGGCTGTGTCATGAGCCGCGGGATCGAATGTGACCGAGCCCGGCAGGTAGTCAAGCGCCAGGTTCAACCCAACACTTGCCTTGAGCAATTGTCGAATTTCATAGTCGGGCTCGTTGCGGCCCAGGGAAGCATCGATGTCAATAAGAATAATCTCGGGGACGAGTAGTCCGAGCGCCCGCCCGATTTCGCCGGCGATAAGTTCTGCGATGAGCGCAAGAATGCCCTGACCGGCGCCGCGGAACTTGACCACGTAAAGGCCGAGGTCATCGGCTTCGAGAATCGCAGGCAAAGAGCCACCCTCGCGCAAGGGAACCACATAGCGTGTGGCTGTAGCCGTTCGTAGCATCGAACGATCAGTGTAACGTTCCAGTGTGGGTTGAAACGATGGGAACGAGGATTGGGCGATCGGCCAATACCGCACGGCCTAACGCCGTGGCAGCGGGGTATAGAATGGCGGTTTCTTAGACGCCCGACTTCCCAACGTAGCGGCTGCCACTTGATGCCCATTACCGGTTCGTTAGGATAGTGTCATGAGGTTGAAGGGAAAAATCGTCTTTGTGACGGGAGCCAGCGCCGGCATTGGCGCTGCAACCGCTTTGGCCTTTGCGACGGAGGGCGCAAGGCTGCTACTAGCCGCGCGTCGGGCCGGAAAGTTGTCCGAGGTGGCCTCGCAAGCGTTAGCACGCGGCGCTGCTGCGGTGCATTCCATTGACATTGACGTGCGAGATCACCGTGCGGTGCAGCAGGCAGTGGACGACCTGCCGCCGGAGTGGGCCGAGATCGAAATCCTCGTGAATAATGCCGGACTCAGTCGAGGGCTCGATAAGCTCTACATGGGAAGGATCCAGGACTGGGAAGAGATGATCGATACCAATGTGAAGGGTTTACTCTACGTCACACGCGCCGTGGTGCCGGGGATGGTGGTGCGCGGACGGGGTCACATCATCAATTTGGGATCGACTGCGGGGGAGCTCACGTACCCCAACGGCGCCGTTTATTGCGCAACGAAAGCGGCCGAGCGGTCGATCAATGACGGCCTACGTCAGGATGTGCTTGGAACGCCGGTGCGGGTAACGAGTGTAGATCCGGGGATGGTGGAGACCGATTTCAGTTTGGTACGCTTTCACGGCGACAGCGAGCGCGCTGCCAAGGTTTACAAAGGAGTTCAGCCGCTGACTGCGGAAGACGTCGCCGAAGTGATTGTGTGGGCTGCCAGCCGTCCGGCTCATGTCAATATCGCACGCGTCACTCTGACCCCCGTGCAACAAGCTAACTCGCTGCTATTTCACCGCGAGGGCTAAGGAGACGCGACCAAACCCGTTGAGGGAGTTAACCTAGCGTCGCGATCTGAGCTTCGATGTCTTTCAGTGCAGCCTCGAGTGCGTTGCGGCGAATAGGACTGGAAGTCCGCTGAGAGAGAATCCTCTCCCGCTGCAACGCGAGAGACTGCTTCTGGCGCGCAAGCTGAGCGCGTTCCTGTTCGGCAAGCCGCCTTTTCTCTTCGCTCACAAAACCGTTGGCCTGCTGTGCTTCTGCCTTTTCTGAGGCAATTGCCATTTGTTCCTCCACCGATTTACTTTCCCATCCACGAGCCATATGTTCATTCTACGGGTTTTCTGAGAGAGCGCGTCTCGCGAAGTAACGATATCCAATTGAGGTGAACGAAGGATTCCCCATGAAACTCTGGCAGATTTCATCATTTGGCGTTGATTCTTTAGAGTTTGTAGAACGGCCTGATGCCGAACCGGGACCCGGCGAAGTGAAAGTAAAAATTCGGGCAGTTTCATTGAACTACCGCGACCTGATGATGATCAAGGGCTCCTACAATCCCAAAATGAAGTTGCCGCGCATTCCTTGTTCAGATGGCGCGGGCGAAGTAGTTGCGGTAGGAAAAAGCGTGACCGCGTGGAAGCCGGGCGATCGCGTCGCCGGCATTTTCATGCAGAACTGGAGCGATGGGCCACCCACACCCTCAAAGACCAAGGGCGCGTTGGGAGGCGACATCGATGGGATGTTGGCTGAATTCGTTGTCTTGAAGGCAGCCGGTGTGGTCGCGATTCCAGACCGCCTGAGTTTCGCTGAGGCATCGACCCTGCCCTGTGCGGCTGTGACGGCGTGGAACGCGCTCGCCACCGCGAATCTGAAGCCCGGCGGTACGGTGCTTGTGCAGGGCACGGGAGGCGTTTCAATCTTCGCTCTGCAATTTGCACGGCTGATGGGAATGAGAGTGCTTGGGACCTCGAGCAGCAACGAAAAACTGGAACGGGCGCGCGCGCTCGGACTGCACATTGGCCTCAACTATCGCGAGACCCCGGACTGGGATAGCTGGGCTCTACAGCAGACCAATGGCGAAGGTGTTGACCTGGTTGTCGAAGTGGGGGGTGTGGGTACCTTACCCCTCTCACTGTCAGCAGTACGCATGGGCGGCACGGTTGCGCAGATTGGCGTTCTTGCGTCGGCAACTGCTCCGTTGCCATTGCCGATGATTCTTCATAAACAGATTCGCATCCGGGGTATCTATGTGGGCTCCCGATCGGACTTCGAAGCGATGAACCGATGCATCGCGCTGACCCGGTTGAATCCCGTCCTCGAGCGCTTTCCGTGGACTCAAGTTCGTGAGGTGCTTCATCGATTGGAAGCGGGCAATCATTTCGGCAAATTGGTCCTGGAGGTTAGCTAGAAGCTTCGCCAAAACGCTCAAACACTCCGACCTTCAGCTCAGACCTTGAGCCGAAAATCGGAGTGTAGAGGAAGCCGCGGTTGAGGTGTCGTGCGCGCCTACGAATTCGTTGTTGAATGCTTCCCCGGCTTCACTTCGATCTCGTTCACAACCTGCTGCACATTAGGAACGTGCTTGGCGAGACTCTCGGCTTCACGTCTCTGGGCTGCGGTTTTCACGGTTCCCTTTAGAACGATGGTTCCGTTTTTGGCGGAGCAACGGATGCTCTGGTCATTCAGATTCTCATGGGCTTTGAGCTCCGCTTTGAAGTTATCCTCAATCGCGCTGTCAAGGTCTGACGCGACTGCACCCGCGTGCTCTTCCTGGGGAGGACGAACGCCGATTTCGTCGGCGATTGTGTAATCCGGCGCGGCCTGCTTCGCGAGGCTTTCAGCCTGATTCTTCATATCCGCCGTTGCCAGGTTGCCTGACAACGTCATCACGCCTTTATCGCGATCTTGCGATACGCTGACCGCATCCAGCTTATTGCTGTTGAGGGAATTCGTGACTGCGGACTTTTCATCCGGATGCGTTGCTTTCTGGCATCCTGCAAACACCAAAGAAATGGCCAGCACGGTCGCTGCGCCGAGCAGAGCGTAACGCTGTGAACCTGAATTCTCCATCTTCTCCTCCTCCGTGTCACACCTAGAAGGGTTGACTCACCCGCATGTGAGATGTGGGCGCAATGATTGAGGTTGTCTCGTGTTGGCGAAGGCATGCAAGAGCGAATTCCCCGAAAGCGGTTCAGTTGCTTGCAGCACTGAGTGGCTCGGCAACATTTTCCTGTCCGGCGAGTTCTCGAAAGAACTGCCGGAGAGTGCGCGGCGGCCGTCCCAGAATTGCCTCCAGCACAAGAGGTTTCCCGCCAGGAAACCCGAACTCGTCATAGTCTCCATACATGCGCTGGAGTCCGTCGCGTAGCGATCCATTTGGTATTTGCGCCGTGTCCGCCCAAGCATCAAAGGACGATTCGTCGGCCTCCACATTCCGGCCGAGAACATCACTCATTAGCAGGGCGACCTCAATACGGTTCACCATGCCTTCCGCGCACAACTCGAACGTGCCGTAGTCGAGTTTATCGCTGGTGAGAGCCAGTGCGGCGGCCTCGGCAACGTCGCGATAGTCCACGTAGCATACCCGCACCTGCTTCGAATAGGGCAGCGAAAACCGGTTCTGACCCATCACTTCTTCCCAGCCTTGTTCAATCGTTTGCATGAACATCGTCGGTTGCAGAACAGTGAAGATCATTCCAGATTCGTAGATCGCTTCCTCGACAGGCAACTTTGCAGCATGATTCGGGAGTTGGGAAAGCGAAGGGTGGATCACGCCGGAAAATA
Organism: uncultured Acidobacteriaceae bacterium; assembly: GCA_963798035.1. Lineage (GTDB taxonomy): Bacteria > Acidobacteriota > Terriglobia > Terriglobales > Acidobacteriaceae > Telmatobacter. The sequence goes on from CAWCRW010000006.1 coordinate 1,250,368, forward strand.
CAAATTTCGTGACGCCAGCATCCTCTGCTGCCTTCAGCATGGCGAGTCCCATCTCCGTTTCTCGAGGCGCAAAGGCGGGATTGACGTGGAAGACCGCTTCGGTGCCGGCGGCGGCGGCGCTCAGACTCGCGGCATCTTCGAGGTCCCCCAAGGCAGTTTCGTCCGCGCCACGGTCCAAGGCCGCCTGTGCGCTTTCTTCACTGCGCACGAGCGCGCGCACTGTGGCGCCTCGCTTCTTCAACTCTGGCAGTACCAACCCCGCATATTTCCCGGTCGCTCCCACCATGAGAACTTTCATTTGGCCTCGTTTCGATTTTCATACTTCTCTTTGTAGGACGCCGTGAAGGGACATGCGGATGTCTGGGATGGGATGCCCCGGATCGACCACATTGTGTGCCGGCAGCCTTCAGGAGTTGAGAAGGCGCTCGTAAATCTTCAGGGTCTCGTCGCTAAAGCACACGAAATACACGACGGAGACTCCACTGCTTTCGATACGAGATTCCACGGTATGAACTGCGATTTGAGCTGCGCGCTCAGCGGGAAATCGATAGACGCCAGTGCTGATCGCAGGAAACGCGATCGATACGACGAGGTTCTCTCGTGCCAGCTCCATGCAACGCCGGTAGCAGCCTGCGAGCAGAGAGTCCTCGCCATGGTCGCCACCTTGCCACACGGGTCCGACAGCATGAAAAACCCACTTGGACGGCAATCGAAAGCCTGGCGTCGCTTTGGCGTCGCCCGTCGAGCAGCCGTGCAGTTCCCTGCAGGCCTCAAGTAACTCGGGACCCGCGGCTCTGTGAATCGCACCATCCACCCCTCCTCCGCCAAGCAGCGAAGAGTTGGCTGCATTCACAATGGCATCCGCCCGAATTTCGGTGATATCTGTTCGAGCGGCGATCAACTTTGCCATGAGTTCAACCGACGTTGTCCCGGCCTTGAGAATACAGGGGTTGCCGTCAGGGCTGCGAATAGTCTCTTCGCGGTGCCTCTCATTGCGACATTTCTTCTTTGGATGAACTCCAAGGTAACCGAATGAACCGAGGTGCACACGCACGCAAGCTGTCTCTGTGGGATCATTCTTTCAAGATATTTCGCACGTGAGACTTGCGGCTGATTTCCTCTACGAGACACGGGTTCTCGTCCGCCGGCCAAATTCGTCGATTACCCTTAGAAGAGCTGTGACCGACGGGTCGCGAATCTTGGTTTCTTAGCTTCATCGGACTGAAACGGCAGCGCAATCACGCCGGTTTACCTTTTTAAGGGGCGGCACGGATGCCCAGTCTTCGGAATGAGCAGTTCGCCTGAGTTTGGCGAAGTATCGATCGGATTATCCTGAAGGTGGAGCCCACTGAGGCGCCACCCTGCTTCAACTGCGAATTGAGCCAAAAGTATTTGAATTTAGATGCACAAGCAAACGGCAATGATCAGGTAGCGGTTGTCGCAAGCTACGTGACAGCCACCCTTTGGAAGAGACTGCGTCTCTTGGCGGTTCCGCTGGCCGGCTTCCCGATCTGGCTTGCCGGGTGCGGAGGGAGCGCCGTTACAGCGAATCCATCAAACGACGTTTTCGCGATTGCCCCCTTCACCACGCAAGTCGATACCAACTGTACAGGTTGCAACGCCACCAATGCACGAGGGAGCGCGGTTCATCAATTCACCGCAACTCTAAACAGTGGCAAATCTGCAGATGTTGAGTGGTCGGTTTCGGGCGGCGATCGCAGCGCGGGAGCGGGAATCATCACAGCGAACGGCCAGTATTCTCCACCGAGCTTTTTGACCACCGATCGTGTCGAGGTCGTGGTTACCGCAACCTTGAAAGCGAATCCCGGCATGAGAGCGACCTCTGTAATTACAGTGACGCCGGGATTTCTTCAACCGCTCACGCCAGAGAATGTCGCATTGGGAGCAAACCAGACGATCGTCGTGACCGGCGTACTGGCCGAAGCCGGGGGCGGAGTCGACATCCGGTTCGGGCTTTCTGACTCGCCGACGGGAACAAGCGGAGGAGAGGGATCGCTCAGTGCGACGACCTGCCAGCGCACAGAACGTGCATTCTCTACTTGCACGGTGACCTATACGGCGCCCACGGTGGTGCAGTCTACGTTCGTCACCTATGTGGTGGCGACTGCTGGAGATTCGCCCTCAAAGACCCAGGCGGCAGTGCTCCTCAATAGTGCGGGCGTATCCAGCAATCCGACCGGACACCAGGAGCAGTTAGCAACGCCGATGCTTCTGGGCAGCTCCGGCGGCAATAACAACGATTTTGATGCGCACGGCAACAACATTGTGGATTGCTGCAGCGGAACGCTGGGATCGCTCGTGCAGGACAATACGGGACGACAGTTCTTGTTGAGTAACAACCACGTTCTCGCGCAAAGCGATCACGCGAACGTGGGCGATGCAATTGTCCAGCCGGGACTGATCGACAATAACTGCACGCCCTATGGCGAAGGTGCGGGAACGCTCCCGGTAGGCGCGTTGACCGCTTGGCTTCCGCTGAGTTCAAAGGAGACCAACGCGGATGCAGCAATTGCCGAAGTAGGTTCGCATACAGTCGACGCGACCGGCAGCATTCTGGAACTGGGCGTACGAAGAAGCGACGGCTCGTTGGCGGCTGCGCCTCCTGGCACCTCGTCAACCGATGGAAGGGGTGAAATTGCTTCGTTGCAAATGCGCGTTGCCAAGAGCGGTCGCACGACCGGACTAACCTGCGGGGGCGTTTCTGCGCTCGATGTTGACATCTCGGTGGACTACTTTCGCGATTGCGCGGAGACGCGACCCTATCTGACGAAGACATTTACGAATCAAGTCGGCCTCAGCGGGGATCACTTGAGCGATGCGGGAGACTCTGGTGCGTTGGTCGTTGATGCCGGAAACGCAGAGCCTGTGGGGCTCTACTTTGCCGGTGGAACCGATGCCGCTGGAGTAGGGCAGGGAATGGCGAACCCTGCAAACGACGTATTGAACGAGCTGAGCGCTCAGAATCCCAGAGGAAACTTCAACTTTGTTGGCGGACCGGACCATGCGGTCAGCTGTCTCAGCTATGGGGACAGCTCGGTTGCGGCAGCACAATCTCTCGCACTCACAGACGCAGAGAACGCGCGCGCGCAGCGAGCACTGACCACTGCTCGTTCTCTCGTCAATCCGGCTACCGGTGTTCTGGGGGTGGCCATGGGGAAAAGCACCGATCATCCCGGTGAGGCAGCGGTCGTGATGTACGTCGCCGGGAATGCTGGGTCGAGCGTGCCTTCCATCATTGACGGGGTTCGCACCGTCGTCATTCCCAGCACCGCGCGCGCGGTGGCCGAGGGTGCAGCTCCCGCGACGGTATCTATTTCCGATGCGCCGCCGCTCATGAATGAGACGATTCAACAGGCCGTGATCGTCAAGCAACAAGTGGCGCGGGAATTGATGAACCAAAATCCGGCTTTCTTCGGTATTGGCGTCGGGCTGAGCCTGGACAATCCGCGCGACGCCGCGCTGGTCATCTATGTAGATCGAAAAGATATCCCAGCGCAGTTGCCGCAGACGATCCAAGGGTTGCGGACTCGGTACATCGTGATGGATCGCATGCATGTTACGCGCTCCTACGCTGCCACGTTCGCGACCGGGAAGCATTGCACGGCCCATCCGGTTTCCGAGCAGACGAAAGAATATGATCCGGCAAGCGCCCTGCAACCGCACAGTTTAGGTCTTTTCTGACGCAAGTTTTAGCCTGAGTCAGGTGCACATGCTGGGAATACGACCCTCTATTTCCGTTTTAGCGCTGGTGCCGATTATCTGCTCGGCTCTGCTTGCAGAAACTCCCGGCCCTGTCGTCGTCGGTTATGTTTTCCCGCAGAACGGAAACGTGCAGCCGGGTCAGATCGATCCGCACGTGATGACGCGCATCAATTATGCGTTTGCCCTCATTCTGGATGGCCGCATGGTCACAAGTGCACCAGGCGACGCACAGAACCTCACTCAGCTTGGGGCGCTCCGCAGACAAAATCCGTCACTCGCCGTGCTCATTTCGGTCGGCGGGTGGCTCGGCTCGGGTCCATTTTCCGACGTTGCGCTGACAGCACAAAGCCGAAAAACCTTTGTTGATAGTGTCATGGCATTTCTCAAGCTTTACGACCTGGACGGCCTCGATGTCGACTGGGAGTATCCAGGGCAGCCCGGTGCAGGGAACCGGTTTCGACGTGAAGACAAGCAGAACTTTACCCTCTTGCTCGGAGAATTGCGGGCGCGATTCACCGAAGAATTCAGGAGTACACACAGAAGACTATTGTTGACCATTGCCGCGGGGGCCTTCGACGATTACCTGGCTCAGACTGAAATGGCCAAGGTGGGGCGCGTCGTGGACGCGGTGAACTTGATGAGCTACGACTATTACGAGGCAGGCGCAGACGCGCTCACGGGGAATCACGCACCTTTGTTTACCGATCCGGATGATCCTAAAAAGGACTCGGCAGATTCGGTGGTCAGGGCTTTCGAGACGGCTGGCGTACCGCCGGGAAAGGTCGTTCTCGGCGTGCCATTTTATGGACGCATGTGGGGACAAGTGGCAAATGTCGATCACGGATTGTTCCAGTCCGGCAAGGCGATTCCCAATAGCTATGCGCCCTACAGCGCGATCAAAAGCACAATGCTCGATCACGGTTTTGCGCGTTTCTGGGATGCAGCCTCGCAGGTGCCTTACCTCTACAACGAAGACAAGCAGATCTTTGTGTCGTATGAGGATCCCCAGTCCCTCGCCGTGAAATGCGGTTACGTCCTTTCACACAAGCTGGGCGGAGTGATGTTCTGGAGTTACTTCAACGATTCTTCGGGGGAGCTGTTGCGGACCATCGACCAATCTTTGCTTTTGAAGAGGCGGCAACCACGCGAATAGAGCGAGACAGAGGAATCACCTATTCTCCCGGGAAACGAACGCCGAGTGCCATGCGCGCAGCTTGCAACAGGGTTGCCATCTGCAGTGAAAGTGCATGCGTGATCTCCGGGCTTTCACGCTTCCCGTTCCGGATCAGATCGCAGAAGTGCTCCGTCTCGTAGTTGAATCCGCTGGAAGTGTAGGGTTCATTCAGTTCCATCGTCCGACCATCGACGTACCGAATCGTCGCGCGCACCGGGTTCCACCAGTTTTCGTGGAGGGTGACAAATCCGCTGGAGCCGCAAAGCAGTGCATCGCCGCGGCTAAGCAAGTCGAGCCCGGTGTGCAACTGCGCCATGCCCCGCTCGTGCTCCGACTGGAAAAGCGCCAGGTTGTCGACCCCTGCCCCGTTGAGACGACCCATGGTCTGAATGCGTTTCAACGGACCCAGCCAGTCCAGCGCCAGAAAAGCTTCGTACGGTCCGATGCCCATGATGCCCCCGCCGCCGAGTTCGCGAAAGTGCAGCGGATAATCCGGACCAATCGAGGCATCTGCATGCCCAGCTCGGACAAAGCCGATTGGCCCGATGGGGTCCGCTTTCAAATGCTCGCGAAGCCGGCGGTACAGGGGAAAGAATGGAGGCTTCATGGCTTCCATGAAGAGCCGGTCATGATGTCGCGCGGTTCCGAGAACTTCTTCGAGTTGACAAACGTTCAGCGCCGCAGGCTTTTCGCATAACACATGTTTGCCTGCCGCGAGAGCTTGCATGCAAAGCTCTGCATGGGTATCGGGATGTGTGGCAATGTAAACTGCGTCAATTTCGGCCTCACAAAGATGGTCAATCGATCTGCAAATGGTTGGAAGCATGAAGCGCGTCGCAAATCTGTGCGCCCGTTCCGGATTACGGCCCCAGACGGCCTGCAGGCCTGCGTTGGGGACAGCTTTCAAACCGTCGGCAAAGCGCGTTGCGGCGCGCCCTGGTCCCGCCACGCCCCATCGAATGTCTACCGTAGTAACTCCTCCAGCGTCGCGCTCAGTTCTGTTTTCTCATCGCGATACTTGACAATGACCGGAGCATAAAGGCTGAGTCCCCATTCCTGCCCCTTGCCTTTGGAAACCGCCCGCGAGCCGGGCACGACGACCGCATTGCCAGGAATGATTAGCGGCGTTTCTTTGGTGGCTCGAAGGACGGTGCCTTTCACCAGGTCGAAGACTGCCGTTCCGCGGGTCAGAATTGTTCCCGCTGCGAGCACCGCCCCCTGGCGCACGATCGTTCCCTCGTAGACGCCGGAGTTGCCACCGACCAGCACATCGTCCTCGATAATGACGGGGCTGGCGTTCACTGGCTCCAGCACCCCGCCGATTTGGGCTGCGGCACTCAGGTGGACGCGCTTTCCGACCTGTGCGCAGGAGCCGACGAGGGCGTGGGAATCGATCATTGTGCCTTCATCCACCCAAGCGCCGGAATTGACATACATCGGCGGCATGCAAACGACACCTCGCGCGAGATAAGCGCCCGAACGCACCGACGAGCCGCCGGGAACCACTCGGATGCCGTCCTCGCGTGTGAAAGTTCGGACGGGATACGTATGCTTATCAACAAAGGAGAATCCGCCGCTCGAAAAGTCCTGAAGTGCACCGATGCGGAACCCGAGCAGGATGCCCTGCTTTACCCAAGCGTTGACCCGCCAGCCGATTGCCGTCGTGGGGTCCGGAGAAGCGGCGCGCACCTCTCCGCGTTCAAGAGCCCCCCTCAACTCTAGGAAAGCGTCCATTGCCGACGCCGCGCTGGCGGCAGCCGACCCGGCGGCGAAAAGCTGCTCGACCACCTCCTGCAATTTTTCAGTCGTCATTTCTTCCTGAGTCTATCAAGCGAATTCGGTGCATTACCGAACTCGTTCCAACCTCAGCCGCACTAGGAGACAGGAAACACATATTTTTTATGGAGAGGGTCGATTGATTCGGTCTCCGGTTTAGTCGACGCTCCGAAGGGTCTCACCCCGTCGGCGTACGAACGCTTAGGATCCACGAAATGAGTTGAACTGGGATCACATAAGTTGTACGCAAAATCTTATAGAGCCAGGCCCCAGACCTTGATGGGAGGCTTGTGGGCTAACTTTGCGAATATAGAAATCGTTTACCTTAGATTAGGAGAGTTACGCATCAAATGGACGAGAACAGAGACATTGCTCCACTTCGACACTGGAGTCAAGGGGATGATGTGCGACTGGAGCGTGCAACCGGTCGTTAAGGTCAGGCCGCCGGATGAGACGCAATCTTTCCGTCGGAATGTGTATTTGACGCGACAGGGCGGATTCGGAAGGAGTTTTTGCCCGCCGGAATCAATGCGAGTTGCATTGGCGCTTTTCCATGCTTGGCGTTGAAATGTTTGGACTCAAGCCATGCGCACAAGCGTGGATCGTAGATTTCCGGTTGGCCCTGCCAGAAGTCGGGTGCGAGATCGCACTGAATCTGAAGATGATCCAACTGAAATTCAACGAACTGCACACCACGCGGGAAATAACGCTCGACATTATTGATCCCGACATTCAAGCCGGTGACGCCTCGACCCTTGCTTTGTGTTTTGACTACCATAAGACCTGCCCGTTTGTTTGACATGGGGTGAAGTCAGTTTAGGGAGCCCGGTAGCCGAATGTCTTCTTGGGATTCGGAATTCGCGGATCGGAAATTCCCGAGTTGAAATTGGGACTCAGGAAATACCAATTTGGCTCGATAGTGCGCTGCTTTTTATTCGCTGTCAAGGTCATGCGAATAAAATTGATATACCCTGCATCAGATGCGCAAATCAATCACAGAGTTTCCCGGACTCCTCAAAAAGGCGGGGGCATTTCCTCAAGTCTGAAAAGCAAATCCCGTAACTTCCTGCGAGGGCGATCAATGAGCAGGTGTAACTCGATAGCTAGTGCGGCTGCGTTCCAGTTATAAACGTTTACAATCCCCGAATTGCCCTGACGAGTGTTTCGATGACCTCTTGCTGCTGTTCTTTTGAGATCCGGTTGAAAAACGGCAAAGCGAGAGTGCGCCGGGCGATTGATTCCGTATGGGGAAGGCGCGTGGCGGCACTGGGGTGATTACGCCATGCCGGCTGCTGATGGATCGGGGCGAAATAACTGCTAGTGGCAATGCCGTTGGCCCCGAGCACCATCCGTATACGGTCGCGCAAGCTCGGCTCACTTGCTCCTAGCGAATCATCCTGCAGGCGAACCACGTAAACAAACCAGCTGATTAGGCGATGGGGAAGTTCAACCGGTGGTGGCTCGATGCCGGGAATCTCGAAAAGTGCCGCCTGGTAATGTTCAGCAGCCAAACGGCGTTGGGACAGAATCTCGTCGATACGGTTGAGTTGTACGCGTCCCAGGGCGCACGCCAGCTCAGAAAGTCGGTAGTTGTAGCCGATTTCAGCATGATCGAGCCAACCGGCTCCGGGTATCCGGCCTTGGTTACGGAGTGAGCGCAGCCGCGCCGCATGGACCGAATCCCGAGCGAGCACTGCGCCGCCTTCGCCGGTCGTGATTTGCTTATTGGGATAGAAGCCGAGCACCGCGAGATCGCCAAAACCGCCGACCCGCTTCGAGCCGAACTCTGCTCCAAGGGCTTCGCAGGTATCTTCAACAATCGCAAGATGATGGTGATTGGCGATTTCACGCATTCTATCCATTTCAGCGGGAACACCGAACGTATGCACGACGAGAATTGCCCGCGTGCGGGAAGTGATCGCTAATTCGACCAACTCCGGATCGAGATTCAGCGTGACAGGATCGATGTCCACGAAAACCGGGGTTGCACGTACCTGGACCACCGCGTTGGCCACTGCCACAAATGCGAACGAGGGCACGATCACTTCGGCACCTTCTCCGACGCCAAGCGTCAAGAGCGCGAGATGCAGCCCGGCGGTTCCCGAGCTGACCGCCACCGCGTACGGAACGGAATGGAAACTGGCCAGCGCCTTCTCAAACTCTTCAAGCTCGGGACCGAGGCTTAGCCGTACCGTACGCAGCACGGCAGTGACGGCTGCAATCTCGGCATCGGTAATGTCGGGTGCTGAAAGAGGGATTCGCGGCATCATCGCGGCTCCGCTTCCTCGGGAATCGGAATTGGCGCCTTGATCAGCAGATTTTCGAGAGGGATATTTGCAATCACTTCAACGATGGTTGTCGCTGCCGTGCCATCGCCGTAGGGGTTGGACATCCCACCGAGTTCACCCCGGAACGCGGGGCGCAGCGCCATTTCGATTCCCGCCGAAATTGCGGTAGATTCCGCGGGCACGTCAATGACATTTCGAGAGCGCTCCCGCCCCTGTTGGCGCATGCCGACATTTACCACGGGGAGTGCAAAGGATGCAGCCTCCATGATGCCGCTGGAGGAGTTGCCCACCAACGCGTCCACCTGGCCGAGCAGGCTCCAATATGTCACGGCATCGAGATTGACGAAGAGGTGCGCGGTGCGGTGCGCCTCCGCCAGGCTGCGCGTGCGCTCGATGAGCGCATGGCTCCCCGCGTCCGCGTTGGGAAAGACGAAGATGAGCTGCTCCATTCTTTGGGCAAGCGCCGCGAAGAGCGCATCCGCCTCTGCATTGGTGTCGCGCAGTATCGTCACCGGGTGCCACGCGACAAGCAGCGTTGGCGAGTTCAGCACCAGCTCGAGACGCGCCCCGAGCATCGGCCGATCCAGCAATTTTGATCTGCGCAGATGATCCAGCGAAGGGGCACCAGCCTTGTGCACACGCCACGGCTCTTCGCCCATCGAGATTACCCGCTGCCTCGCCATTTCGGTCGACGTGAAATGCACGTGTGCCATTTTTGTCAGCGCATTCCGCACCTGGTCGTCGATGGCACCCTGGCTCACTTCACCGCCTTCGATGTGCGCTACGGGAATGCGCAACGCCAATGCCACCGCCGCAGGCGCTAGCATTTCATAGCGGTCCGCGATCAATAGTAGAAGATCGGGTCGCCACGCCGTGAGCGCATCGGCCAGGCAGAGAATCGCGACCCCGATTGTCTTCGCCATCCCCGTGTCCGTATCGGAGTTGAGGAGGCATTCAATGCGCGCCTTGATCGGAAAACCGTCGCGTTCAATTTCGGCAATTGTGGTGCCGTACGTCGGAGACAGATGCGGGCCCAGGGCGAACACGCCCAACTCGATGTTTGGATGATTTGCGAGTTCCCGCAGCGGCCAATAAAGATGGCTGTAGTCCGCGCGCGATGTGGTCACGACACCGATTCGCCGGCGGGCGACGGTCTTTCCGTTCATGCCGCGACACGCGGATTGCGCGCTTGGTCCTGTGCTTCTGCCGTCTGATGCGCCAGACAGAATCGGGCCATCAACCTGCGCCAGCCCACTAAATCAAGGGAAGGAGTCACACACGAAGTATAAATGGGCGTGCCTCGCACCTTGAGGTGCGCGCGACTTAGCGGGTGAGATCGGGACCGAATCGATCAGTACAATCGACGAGCTGATACCAAGGAACATGCAGGCTGCCGGGATGCAGGCTCAAGCAAACTTGGTCCCCGATCCAGAAATTGCCATAGTCCTTCGGAGAAACACTCACGCTGTTCGGAGTCGCTTTTGGCCCCCAAGGCGCCAGTTCCAGGTAGTAGCTCGTGGAGCGTCCCCTCGAGATGTGCTTGCCGATCACGTCTGCCGCGTAGGTTGTGGCAGGCGCCGAATCAGAGATCGTGTCGGCCAGCATTCCGAAACCAACGCCAAAAAAAACAGCGAAGAAGAGTAGCGCCGGAATCCTTCCCGGTCGTGAGGACACCCTTTGGCTTGCGGTATAGAACGCAAAGAAGTGAGCAAGGCCTACCGGCACAATGACCGGCAACAAGCCCTCGAACGAAACGAAGTGTAACCGCGTGCAAGACAGCAAAAGTCCGAAGCCGGACACGATCAGGGAATAGCTCAGCTCGGCGCGGGGATCGGCCTTTTGCTTGAAGACTGCATAAAGCAAAGGCGAACGCTGCAGCAGGAAGAATGCCCCTACCGGTGTAACCGTGAGAACGACGAAACCCGGCACCCGCAGGATCGACTCGCTGAACACCAGCGCCACTGCCGCCGCGCCAGTCACCACCGTGATGAAAATGCCCCAGGTTTTCGCATTGGCCAGCTTGCCGAGGCGCTCCTGCGGTGTGGCGCCCAGTTCCTGCTCATGCGAAATCTCTTCCAGCAGGGCTTCGCGGTCGCGTTTATCGAGGTCAGGGATCTGTTGGAACCAGGCGCGGTAGTCGTCATCGGTACTGAAGGAATTCGAGACTTTGATCGCGCGTCGTCCTTGTTTTAGATAAAGCTTCGTGTAGGAGCCGTTGCGCGTCTGGATGGTGCGGTAGCCTTCGATCTCGTTCAAATCGGCTTGGCGCTCACTGAAAAGGCTGCGCACCTCGATTCGTGTTCCATCGAGGACCACGCGGGCGCGGAGAGGCCATACCACCATGCATGCCGCTGCGACGAAAAAGAAGACCGGCATGAACAGGGAAAAGGGACTTGTCGGAAAGCTATGGACGGAATTGGTCACGATGACGATCGCCAGGCAAGCAAAAAGGACGCCCATCCCCAGGAGAAGGTACCTCGGCGCCCCTCGCATCCGGTACTCATGCCAGACCGCGCTTGTCTGCGGAATCGAATTCATGATGATCTCCGTTTCCCGCTTTTGTATCACAGGATTTACCGAAGAGGTATCGCACTTTCGCGGCTATTTACGACGCGGTACCGTCGCAGACCCTGCTCGCATACACTGGATAGTTCCAGTCAAGTAGGCCGCGACGCCCCCAGCTCGGAGAAATCTTTGGGAAAGAAAACCACTCAGACCGGCAGAATCCTATCAGTTGCGCTGTTGGCATTTTCGACGTCCATCGCGTGGGCAGCAGGACCCTTCAATGCTGATGCCATCCGGCTCAACAACCGGGGTGTGGCTCAAATGGGCCAGCAGTTCACTGAGAAGGCCGCAGCGAGCTTTACCGATGCGTTTACGCACGATCCGAAAATGGCGCAGGCGGCCGTGAACGAAGGCATTGCTCTGCTGACCTTGCAGAAGCTCGATGAAGCCGAGAAGGCCTTCCATGCCGCGCTCGCTCTGGAGCCCGGCAATGCCCAGGCATGGTACAACCTGGGTCTCGCGCAGCATGCGGACAACGAGCTGGATGCGGCGTTGACGAGCTTCCAGCAGGCGACCAGGTTCGACCCGCGCGATGCGGACTCGTACTACTTCGAGGGTGTCTGTTATGGCGAGCTGAAAGACTTCGAGAAAGAAATTGATGTGCTGAAACAGGCTTTGGCGATCCAACCTTTGCATGCTTCCTCTGAATTTGCCATGGCGCGCGCGCTGCAGCGTGCCGGCCGAACGCCCGAAGCGAAAGAGCATTTCAGAATATTTCAGCACCTCACGAGCGCCAAAATCTCCGCAGCAATCGGCTTGGCCTATGGCGAGCAAGGGCACTATTCCACGGTCACACCTGTTGAGGAGCCGCAGACGATCGAAGGTGCGATGATCCCGGTGCGCCTCGAAGCGCAACCGATGATCGCCGAAACCAGCGGCACCGAAACCGGCGGCGCGTGCATGATCGATGTCACTGGCTCCGGCGTTATGGACCTCGTCCTGATGCAGTCGGGTTCCCAGGCTATTCGCATCTTGCATCACCGTGCCGATGGAAAGTTTGAAGAGCTTGACGCGGCGGCGTCAGGCCTGAAAGCTGCGGGGCGTGCGGTCGCCTGTGCCGTTGGCGACTACGACGGCGATAACCTCAACGACCTGGCCGTCGCGTTGGATGATCGAGTCGTCCTCTTTCGGAATCTCGGTGGCGGCAAGTTCCAGGATGTGACTGCCGAGGCCGGCCTTGCCCCGCGTAACCATCCCTCGGGCATCACGTTCGTGGATTACGACCACGATGGCGACCTCGACCTGTTCATAACCGGCCAATCCCTGAAGGCTGGCGAGTTTGCCAATGTGCTATGGCGCAACAACGGCAACAAGACCTTCACCGATTGGACCGATCCTACCGGCCTTGGCGGAAGCGGGAAAACAGCAGCCGCGATCCTCACTGACTTCAATAACGATCGTGCCGTCGACATCGCTGTTACCGGAGACAGCGCAGCGCCGGTCCTATTCGTCAATCCGCGGGAAGGGAAGTATCCCCAGCAACCTCTCTATGACGGGAAGCAGTCGCCCACGCAGGGCATCGCGGTGCTCGACTACAACAAAGACGGGTGGATGGATATTGCCGTAACTCACGCGGGTGCGCCCGGATTGTCGCTTTGGCGAAATGTCGCGGTGCCTCCCAATAAGGGGAGGAAGTTCGATCGCGTTGCGCTCCCGTTGCAGGGCACGCTCGGAGGATGGGGCGTAACGCCAATTGATATTGACAATGACGGATGGATCGACCTTGCGGCGATCGTGGAGACCAGCACAGGTTCGCAGGTCCGCGTGCTTAGGAATCGCGGGGACGGCAGCTTCGAAGATGTAAGCCACGTACTCGGTCTTGACGCACTGAAACTTGCAGCTCCGCGGGGCCTGATCGCTGCTGACGTCGACGGGGACGGAGCTACGGACCTCATCGTGACCCAGGTCAACGCACCGCCGATCCTGTTGCGCAATCTTGGTGCGAACAAAAATCACTTCGTGCGCCTGGATCTGACCGGCTATGCCGACAACAAGACTGCGCTTGGCGCGAAGGTGGAGATTTTTGCCAATGGTCAGTGGCAAAAGTGGGAACTGGCCGGGGCCTCCGGCTTCCAAACGCAAGCCGCGCCGCAGATTTTAGTTGGACTTGGAAGAGCCGGTGGCATTGACCTGTTGCGCATTCTCTGGCCGACAGGCGTTCTGCAGGACGAGATCGATCTGCCGCACACGCGAGTGATCGCGATGAAAGAGGCCGACCGCCGTGGCAGCTCGTGCCCGGTTCTCTTCGCATGGGACGGGCACAAATATCGTCTCGTCACCGACGTGATCGGCGCCGCAGTAGTCGGCCACTGGTTCACGCCAACGCGGCGGAACATTCCTAACCCGGGCGAGTGGATCAAGGTCGAAGGGGATCGTCTCGTTCCTGTCGATGGCAAGCTGAGTCTGCGCTTTATCGAGCCGATGGAAGAAGTAAATTACATCGATCAATTGAGACTCGTCGCCGTCGACCATCCGGAAAATGTGGAAGTGAATCCCGACGAGCGATTCCTCGACGATCCACCCTTTGCTTCGGGGCGCGTGGTCGCATCGCAATCCGCGGGTCTTCCGCTTGGCGCATGGGATGGCGAGGGTCGAGATGTCCTCGACAAGTTGAGCCGGCGCGATCATCAATTTGCAGCCGGCTTCACACCCTCGCCCTATGATGGCTTCGTGAACGCACACACGTTGACACTCGACCTCGGCGTCGTCAATTCAGGTGCGCCTCTCAAGCTGCTGATGACGGGCTATGTAAACTATTTCAGCGCCACGTCGCTCTACGGGGCATGGCAGGCAGGTATCAAGCCCATCTCGCCGTATGTTGAAGCGCAATTGCCGAACGGAGTTTGGCAGCGGATTCCCGGCGAAGCGGGCTTTCCTGCAGGACTTGAGCGCACAATTGTTGTGGACTTGACGGGCAAGCTGCCCGCGGGCGCACGTCGCATCCGGCTCATCACGAATCTCGAAATCTATTGGGACCAGGTGCTCATCGATAACGCCCCGCAGGCGGAATCGCGCGCGACCGAGGTGCCGCTGACGCTGGCAACCGAACATTTCCGCGGCTACCCGACGCAAATTGAAGGCGCAAGTTCCGGCGATCTCGATTATGACTACGATCGTGTCAGTCTCACAGGCCCATTCCAGCACCAGCGGGGCAATTACACGCGCTTCGGCGATGTGACCGCGCTGGTGAAGGGAATCGATGACCGCTATGCCATCTTCGGTAGCGGAGAAGAGATTGCAACCGAGTTTGACGCGACGCGGCTTCCTGCGCTTCCAGCGCACTGGAAGCGCGACTACTTTTTCTATGCCAACGGCTATGTGAAAGACATGGACTGGTGGGACGCGTCGCCGTTTACCGTGGCGCAACTTCCATTTCATGGCATGAGCGCATATCCGTATCCCACGAACGAAAATTTCCCGGATGATACGGATACAGTTGCCTATCGACTCAATTGGAACGATCGCTTCGATTCGGGCGAACCAGTGCGTTCTTATCGCTTCGACTTCCATTTGTCGCCTTCGACTCCGCAGGACGACTCCTCGCAACAGATAAGGGCCAACGCCCCATGAGCAATGTAGTGCTCGAGCCGGCAGTGCAACAACTCAAAATGCTGCAGGCCGGCGAGATCTCTGTTGTCGAACTTGCGGAAGCGCACATTGCGCAGATCGAGCGGCTCAACCCGCAACTCAATGTCTTTGCCGATTTCGATCCGGCCCGGGTGCGTGCGCAGGCGCGTGCAATGGATGCTATGAAAGAGGGCGGCACCTTGCGCGGGCTCCCCGTGACCGTGAAGTCTTCGATTGCCACAGCGGGGTACAAATGCGAAATCGGCAGTCTCCTTCACAAGGGAGAGCGGCCGCACGAAGATGCTGTTGTCGTCGAGCGTTTGCGCGCGGCTGGTGCGTTGATCCTCGGCACGACAAATTGCCCGGAGTTCCTGATGGCCTATGAGACCGACAACCTGCTGCACGGTCGCACGGCAAATCCGTGGGATCTGGAGCGGACGCCGGGCGGGTCCAGCGGCGGAGAATCGGCAGCCATTGCGGCTGGAATGTCCGCCGCGGGACTCGGTTCCGACAGCGGCGGATCTGTACGCGTGCCTGCGCATTTCACCGGCATCTGCAGCCTCAAGCCGACGCCTGGGCGTATTCCAGGCGCTGGACATCTGCCTCCCTGCGTCGGCCCGTTCTCCGTTCTCGGCGCCATCGGGCCCATGGCTCGTACGATCGAAGATGTGACTCTGCTGTTCCGCACCCTGAGCGGACAAGATCCGCACGACCCTGCCAGCCCTCCGATCCCCCAACGTTCGCCGTCCGCGCAGGAACTACGCAGCAACACGATCGGATTCTTTGAAGAGGACGGGCTTGTCCCGGTGACGCCGGAGACGCGCGCTGCAGTGCAGGCGGCAACTACCGCACTGCGCGATGCCGGCTTCCGTGTCGAGCCGTTCCGGCCGCGCGTTCTGGAGCAGTTACGCAAGCTGTGGAGCAAGTTTTTCGTCCAGTGCGGCGCAATGTTCTATGAGCCGGCAACCCGCGGAAAACGAAACGAACTTAGCCCCATCTTCACAGAGTTCCTTCAAATCGCCGAGTCGCAGTCACCGCTCACCGCTGTTGAACTCCTCGACGCATGGGCAGAACTGGATTTGCTCCGCGCCAAAGCCCTCGAAGAGATGAGCACGCATCCAGTCCTGCTTTGCCCAGTCGCCAGCATTCCTGCATTTCGTCACCGCGAACGGACATGGACGATCGAAGGCCAGTCGGTCTCCTATCTTGACGCGGTGCGGCACACGCAATGGTTCAACACGCTGGCGGCGCCCGCGGTCGTTGTTCCTGTCGGCCGAGAAATGCAAGGAAATGGGCGCGAACTGCCGATCGGCGTACAGGTTGTAGCGCGCCCGTTCTGCGACGAGATCGCGCTCGGAGTTGCCGCGGTCATCGACGACGCGTTTGGCTATCGTCCGCCACCGCTAGCGATTTTGGACTGATTCAGTCCAAGTCAAGTTCACCCGTCACAGACAAATGTTCATTCCGCCGCTAGAAACGGTGATGTGCGGCTACTCCCTGTTACCGCACCTCAACCCTTGGATGGAGGCGCGGCGTGGACGATCGCAGTAGTCTGACGCTTCCCCGGATCGGAGCGCAGCGGGTGCGCGAAAGTTGGCAGGCACGTTTTGCCGAAACTCCGGATGTTCTCAAGAGTCCGCAACGGCAGCAAACAGTCGTGCCGGTGTTGGATTTCGAAGTCGGCGGGAACGAGTTCATCACGATGGCTGGGCCTTGCTCGGTTGAGACCGAGTCCCAGCTCCTTATCACCGCCCACCATGTGCGCCGTGCGGGTGCCCGCATCCTGCGCGGAGGCGCCTTCAAGCCGCGCACTTCTCCGTATGCATTTCAAGGTCACGGTCTTGAAGGACTCAAGATGCTGGCGCGTGCCCGCGAAGAGACGGGCCTGGCCATCGTCACCGAGGTAATGTCGGAAGACGACGTGCCCATGGTGGCCGAGTACGCCGATATTCTCCAGATCGGTTCGCGCAGCATGGAGAACTATGCGCTGCTCGAAGCGGCGGCGCGCTCTGGCCGTCCGATTCTGCTCAAACGTGGCATGGTCGCAACGTTGGCTGATCTGTTTCGTTCCGCGCAGATCGTTCTCGACAACGGCAACCCCAATGTCATCCTGTGCGAGCGCGGCATCCGCACCTTCGAAACAGCGACCCGGAATACTTTCGACGTGACCGCAATCGCTCTGACCAAACACATCGCCCATCTTCCCATCATTGCCGATCCGAGCCACGCCGCGGGGCATCGCGAACTGGTTCCGGGTCTGGCGCGCATCGCGGTGGCGGCGGGTGCCGACGGGCTGCTGGTGGAAGTGCATCCCGATCCCGACAAGGCATGGAGTGACGGGGAACAATCTCTTGATTTCGCTTCCTTCGACGCCATGATGGTTGCGCTCGACCCATACATCGCGCTACGCGAACGCTCGCAAACTGAACTGGCTAGTCAGCTGCCGATGGAGACCTTCGGATGAGGGCTCGCACCATGACGATCCGAATAGCTGCCTGCATTGCATTCCTAACCTTGCTTTGCGCGTTCTCACCGGACCCGTCACACAACATCGACAGCGACATCATTGTGACAGCAGCGCCCATCTACGAACCGCTGGCGGCACTGAAGGGCCAGGAGCGTTTTCCAGAAGGTGCACAGCTGCTGCTTGTGCACGACGGAAAACCCGCGCAGCTTGTGGACGGCTTCGCGGCGACCGCGGACGCCAGCGTCTCCTTCGATGGGTCCAAGGTACTCTTTGCCGGTAAAAAAGCTGCAACCGATCGGTGGCAAGTGTGGGAGCTGATGCTCGCCGATCGCTCGATCCAAAAGGTCACAAATGGATCGTCCGACGCCGTCCGTCCGCTCTATCTGCCCGGCGGGCGTTTTGTATTCGCGCAGCTTACGCCGCAGGGATTTCAGTTGCGATCCGCGCCGATCCTGGATCCCGGTGCCAACGCTTCGGCAGAGGGAGCCCAACACGACGCCACCACGCTCACGTTTGCAAACGCGAGCGCCATACCTTCTGATGTCCTCGCCGACGGACGCATTTTGTTCGAGTCCGGTTTTCCGCTTGGCTCAGGGTCAACACCGGAACTGTTTTTGGTGTATTCGGATGGTTCAGGAGTGGAGTCGTACCGCTGTGACCACGGTGCAGCACGCTGGGGCGGGAAACAACTTGCCTCTGGCGACGTGATTTTCACGCACGGGTCTTCGCTGGCTCGATTCACCTCTCCGCTAGCCCATGAAGAGCACGTCCCTATCCCGCGTGGAGAGTATGCAGGTCGTCTCGCCGAAACGCAAACCGGTGGATGGCTCTTGAGCGCACGCATGGGCGCCACCACGCACTTTTCCCTCATGCTCTGGACGCCAGGCTCTTCAACTTTCCAAACGGTCCTTGCGGAGAATAGCGAAGACGTCGTCGAACCGGTCCTTGTGGCGCCGCGCACCATCCCCAAACGGCATCCGTCGGCGCTTCATCCCTGGGACTATTCCAATCTGCTTGCTCTTGACGCTCGGCTTTCGCGCGAGGGTGCTCTGAAATCCGCTCCCATCTCGGTGCAGCTTGAGGCGCAGGATGCAGACGGCCACTCAACCGTGTTGGGCGCCGCGCCCGTCGAGCAGGACGGGTCATTCTTCGTCAAGGTCCCCGGGGACAAACCGATTCGCTTTGCATTGCTCGATGCGCGGGGCACGATTCTGCGCGAGGAGCATGGCTGGTTCTGGGTGCGTGGCGGAGAGCAGCGTTACTGCGTGGGTTGCCACACGGGACCGGAACGTGCGCCGGAAAACAAGGTGCCAGCGGTGTTGCTGCGGACGACGACGCCGGTTGACCTGACCAATCCCATCCACTCATCTGCGAACCAACGCGCTGCAGCAGGAGGCCGCTGAGATGAATCGCCTCGTTTCCCTTTTTGCCCTTACGATGCTGTTCGCGGCGACCACAGCAATCTGCGCCCAGGATCCGACTGTCCAGTCCGGTGCGACGTCAACCCAGGTCACGTCCGGGGCACAGACCGACCCGCAACTGCCGATGATTCGTTTTGAGGACGCGACCGACCAGGCCGGCATCGATTATGTGCACAGCTTCGGTTCGGCGCAACTCGGCTCGCTGCTGGAGGGCACAGGCGCAGGCTGCGTCTGGTTCGACTACAACAACTCCGGCCGCCCGTCGCTTTACGTCGTCAACGGCCGCCCGCTCGACGACTCCATGCATCCGCATCCATTGAAGGTGAAGCCAAATCCACCGCCGCACAATCATCTCTACCGCAACGACGGCAACGGCCGCTTTACCGATGTCACTGACAAATCCGGCTTGAATCCGGATATGTACGGGATGGCCGTGGCTGCCGCCGACTACGACAATGACGGCAACGTCGACCTGCTCGTCACTGGCTATGGCAAGGCCATCCTCTATCGCAACGATGGCAGCGGCCACTTTACCGACGTGACCGAGAAAGCCGGCATCAATGTCGAAGGCTGGACCATCAGCTCCACCTGGCTCGATTACGACAAGGACGGCTGCCTCGATCTCTTCGTCGGGCGCTACGTCAAATTCGACCCTAAGTATCGCGCCTACTATGCCGCCGACAACTATCCCGGCCCGTTGGACTATGAAGGCGAAACCAACAAGCTGTTCCACAACAACTGCGACGGGACCTTTACCGATGTCACAGAAAAGTCGGGGATCGGCGCATACGTAGGCCGCACCATGGGCGTCACGGCTGCGGATTTCGACGGCGACGGCTGGGATGACATCTACGTTGCCAACGACCGCACCGAAAATTTCCTCTTCCACAACAAGCATGACGGAACCTTCGAAGAGATCGGGAACGATTCAGGCACAGCGTTCGGACAGAATGGCGAGTCCACTTCGTCAATGGGCCCGGTCTTTGCCGATCTTGAAGGACGCGGAGCGTTGGATCTTTGGGTCACGGACGGTCACTACAACCGTCTTCTGCGGAACCAGGGAAAACTCAGCTTCGACGATATCGGCGCGACCAACGGCGTGTCGCAGGCCAATGCGCAATATGTGAGTTGGGGAACGGGAGTCTACGACTTCGACAATGATGGGTTGCTCGACATCCTCATTTTCCACGGCGGCCTCATTCACCTCATCCCACAGGAGCACACACTTTTTCGGGGCCTTGGCAACGATCGCTTCGGCGATGTTTCCCGCGATGCCGGTGCCGTTCTGAGCACCCGCACGGTGGCCCGCGGTGCCTGCTTTGCCGACTACGACAATGACGGCAAGGTGGACGCGTTCCTGGTGAACCTCGGCGCCAAGGGCACGCTGGTCCACAACGTCTCAACGCACACGGGCCACTGGCTTGCCATCAAGCTCAAAGGCACAAAGAGCAACCGGGATGGCATCGGCGCGCGCGTTGAAGTGTTCGCGGTCGGCAAGCGATGGACGCAAGAGCGAGTGGGCGGATCCGGCTACCTGTCGCAAAACGAGGAGCGCCTTCACTTCGGCCTCGGCACCGCAAGTACGGTCGACAAGATTGTTGTGCACTGGCCCAGCGGGCGCGAGCAGGCGTTGGGGAGCCAGGGCGTCGATCGAGTATTGAGCATTGAGGAGCCCCGGTGACCTCCGCAACGCAATTCCGGATGCAGGCCGCGTTCGTTGTCGGCCTAAGTGCTCTTGGCGCGCTGCTTCTCTGCGTTTCGCTTCAGACTGGCATCTTCGCACGCGCGGCGACAAAGACCCCCACCGGCCAAAGCCTGAAATACGCCTCTCCGGTCGAACTGCTTTTTTCGCTCGATGGCGCCCGGCTCTATGTTCTGTGCCAGGGAAGCGATCAAGTTCGAGTGAACGATGCTGTAACATTCGCTCCGATCAAGACGATTCCCGTTGGTCACATCCCCCGCGGATTCTCCCTGGCGCCGGATGGCAAGCGTCTCTTTGTGGCCAACACCTGGGATGACACGATCTCCGTCATCGACACAGCCACGCTTGAAGCCGTTGCGACATGGCCCGTTGCAGCAGAACCATCGAGTGTGATTGAGGATCGCGAAGGCAAGAATTTGTTTGTAGCCAATCGCATCAGCAACGACGTGGTGGTGCTCAATGCTCATACCGGTGAAGAAGAAAAGCGTCTTGTGGCCGGTCGCGGTGCGAGCTACATCTCGCCTTCTCCCGACGGTGCACGCCTCTATGTCACCCATGTCTATCCGAACTCTTCGCCTCACCGGACAGCTCCAGAGTCGGAGATTACGGAGATTGACACCGCACACGCAGTGGTCGCCGATCGTATTTCTCTGCACGCCATCGCACATACTTTTCACATCGCCTTCTCAGCCGATGGCCGCCTGGGCGTTGCCGCAAGCCTGCACCCAAAGAATCTGATTCCGCTTGCGCACCTTGAGCACGGTGGCGCGTTTGCCGACACCCTTACCCTCTTCGGAGCCGATGTAGGCGAGAAGCCGGTTGAAGTCCCACTCGACGAATTGGAGCGCTATGCCGTGCGTCCGTTTGGCGTCGCCGTTGCGCCCGACAAATCACGCATCTTTGTCACGAACGAGGGTTCAGAAAGTGTGACGGTCATCGACGTGCCGCGGCTCCTGCATTTCATTCATGCGCATCAGCCGCCCTTTGCGGAGGATCTCGCCGCGAGCGCCAGCTACGTCGTTGCGCGTATTCCAGTGGGACGCGATCCGCGGGGCCTGACGTTTTCTCCCGATGGCCAGCGCCTGCTCGTGGCGAACCGGCTCGATGACACGATTACCGTGATTGATCCGCGCACGAGTCGTGTTGCGTTCACCACTGCGCTCGAAGGGCCCGAAGAGATTTCCGTCCTGCGCCGAGGCGAGCAGGCGTTCTATACCGCGCGCTACTCGTTCCAGGGCCAGATCGGCTGCGCCAATTGCCACATCGATTCGACCTTCGACGGCCTTACGTGGGATCTGGAGCCCGACGGCTTCGGTCGCGATATCGTCGACAATCGCCCCATCGAGGACCTCGTCGGAACGGAGCCCTACAAGTGGAATGGTGGCAATCCGAACCTGCCCACCGAATGTGGACCCCGCACGGAGAAGTATTTCTGGCGCTCGGAAAACTACGACGACCTGACTTTGACCGATCTCGTTAGCTATGTTCGCAGCCTGCCGCCGCGCCCCAATCGCTGGCGTCGTGCGAATCAGGAACCGAACACGGCGGAGGAGCGGGGCAAGGCGCTGTTTGAACGCGCTGAAGACAAGTTTGGCAAGCCGATTCCAATTACCAACCGGTGTTCTTATTGCCACAGCGGGCCGAAGGGAACAAGCCAGAAATCCTTCAACGTAGGAACGCAGAAGCCAACCGACAACACCGGCCTGCTCGATACGCCGCAGTTGACCAACATTGCGCTCAGTGCGCCGTACCTGCACGACGGCTCAGCGCCCACACTCGAGCAGATTTGGACCGTTTTCAATCCGAAGGACCAGCATGGCCGCACCAACGATCTGACCAAGGATGAGCTGAACGACATGATTGAGTACTTGAGGACGCGATGAAAAGGATACAGATTTTCGCGATCATTTCCGCCGCTCTTTCTGTCGGCGTCCCGCTGGCACTGTGCGCACCTCCAAAGTCGACAGTGCCCACCAATTCTCGAGGCGCGCAAACGTCGTCTGCGGCGCTTCAAGCGCTGCCGCGGTATCGATTTGAAAACTTCACTACGGCGAGCGGGCTTCCCGACGATCACGTGTACTCTGTGCTTGTCGATGGCGATCGGATCTGGGCTGGCACCGACAACGGCCTCGGCCTTTATGAGCACGGGAAATGGAGAACGTTCAACACCCAGGAAGGGTTGGCACACCGCGCCGTGCTCTCGCTGGCACTCGATAAGCGTACGGGCGATGTTTGGGCGGGGACCATGGCCGGTCTAAGTCGCATCTCCGGCGGCCGCATCGACACATTCACACAGCTTAACTCCGGCCTCAGCAATGACGTGGTTTACGGAGTTTCCGTCGAAGGCGAAAACGTATGGGTGGCTACGGCCGCGGGAGGCTGCCGCCTCGATCTGCATACGGGCCAATGGTCGTTGTACAACGAGCGCAACACACCCATGGTCGAGATCTGGGTCTATGGCGTGGCAGCGACGCCAACAAAGATTTACTACGCAGTGTGGGGTAGCGGCATTCTCGAATACGACCAGAAGACCAAAGTCTGGGATAAATATGACGACCCGGATGGTGAAAACGAAATGGTGCTTTTCAAGGATCAAGGCCTGATTCACGAAATCACGACTTCAGTCAGCTACGTCGATAACGTGTTGTGGGCCGCCACTTATTTTGGCGACAGCCGCTATGACGGGCGCTACTGGCACAACTTTCTGACCAAGGACAGCGGCCTGCCCTCGAATTTCACCAATGTCGTTAAAGGTGTGGATGCCAACCGTGCCTGGTTTGGGACGGACAGGGGCCTGGCGTATTACGACGGCACGAATTGGGCAGTCTATCGGCCGTCGCTCACAACAGGCAAGCCGGAGATGACTATCCGCGATGCGCAGGGGCGTGTCACGAGCGTACCCGTTACCACCGCGCCCGCACACCACTACATCCTCAACATCGACTTTCAAGGCAACGACATCTGGGTCGCTACGGCCAAGGGATTAAGCCACGGGATTCTTCAACGATAAGAAATAAGGAGACCTCATCATGATCGATTTTTCCGAGATTCTGGAGTCCATCGCGCACAAGCCCATCGAAAAGCGCGCGATGACCAACCACGGCGTGCTCAACGAAGCTTTTGCTTATGCCAAGCCGAGTTCCTTTTCGCGTGGCATGCGCATTGATCTCAATGGACTGACAATCTTGCTCATTTCGGGCACAGCATCCATCGACGAGGAAGGCAAGAGCGTCCACATCGGTAACTTCCGCGCGCAGATGCGCCGTACGCTAGCCAACATCACCGGCCTTCTCGAGAGCGAGGGGTGCACCTGGCACGACATCGTGCGGACCAGTTGCTATCTGCGCGACATCGACCGCGATTACGAAGAATTCAACGAAGAGCGGACTGCCTTCTTTAAGGAACAGGGACTTGACCCGTTGCCGGCATCGACAGGGATCCAGGCAAAGCTGTGCAGGCCCGAACTGCTGGTCGAGATCGAAGCCATCGCCATGTTTCGCACTGAAAAGGCCGCCGGTTCAAAGGAGTAGCGATGAGCAGGCGATGGTACTGGGCTTCGGCCTGTCTTTCGGTTTCTGCGCTGATTGTTCCGTACTCCGCGCAAACGGCCGTGGCGCCTCGCAACGGGGGCACACACGTTTGCGCATGTGGCGCCCACCCGCCGGCTCCGCCGAAGGACCGCGCAGTGCAGCCCTATGCGGGCGAACCAGCGGACCTGAGCCCCTACGCAAAATTTGCCGCGCCCTACGACCTTAATTACGTTCATCCCAATATCTACACGGGAGCGGGCCGAGATATCCCTGAGCCGAAGAATCTGCCTGAAGTACGCATTGGATTCTTTGGACCCATCGAGCACAGCCCGGAACAAGCATTCGGTCTGCGGATGCTCCATGGTGCACAACTGGCGGTCGAGGAGGCCAATGCTCGGGGCGGATACGGTGGCAAGCCATTCCGCCTGATGCTCCACAATGACTACGACAACTGGCAGGCCAAAACTGTTTACGGCGATGACCGGCCAACCGATCCAACCATTTGGGGCTCGCCCTCAAATGAAGCAGTCAAGATGGTGTACGACGACCGGGACTGGGCGATCTTCGGTTCCATCAGTTCTGAATCCACGCATATTGTTTTACGTGTCGCACTGAAGGCGGAGATTCCGATCGTCAATTCAGCGTCTACCGATCCCACGATTCCCGAGACCTACGTCCCGTGGTACTTTACAGATCTGCAGGACGACCGCGTGCAGAGCCTCACGCTTGCGCGCCGCATCTACACCGAGCTCGGTCTCAAGCGTGTTGCGCTACTGCGCGTGAATAACCGCTACGGCCGCTTTGGGGTTCCCAAGTTTCGCGATGCCTCGCGTCGGCTCGGCCATCCAGTCGTAATTGAACAGAAATTCATGCCCGGCGATACGGACTACACGCGTGAACTGATGATCATTCAAGGGTCGCATGCAGACGCTATCGTCCTTTGGACTGATGAAACTCCGGCAGCCAATATTCTGAAGCAGATGAAAGCGCTTGGCATGAAGCAGCGCGTCTTCGGTTCCTATCGCACTCTGGGCCCGGAGCTCTTAACCGAAGCCGGAACCGCCGCGGAAGGCTTTGAAGCGGTTTTCCCCTATGACCCAACTCGCACCGAACCACAGTGGATCGACTTCAATCGCCGCTTTGAAACGCGCTTCCAGGAAAAGCCGGAGCAGTTCGCCTCGCTTGCCTTCGATGCCATGAACGCGCTGCTCGACTCGATTTGCAAGGCCGGGCTCAACCGAGCACGCATTCACGACGCACTTGCCGAGATCGAAACATACGACGGTGTAACCGGACACATGGCCTTCGATCCCAACCAGAAGAATGTTGCGCCCATGTACCTCGGCACAGTGCACAATGGCGCAGTTTCCTACCGGATCGCAACGATGGAAAAGACCGCGGCGTCTCCGCAATCGGCCGCTTCTGGATCTCAATCCACTTTGCCGCAAGCAATACCCTATGCGCGCGTTGGGGAAGCTGGCGTGAACTACGCTGGTCCGCATCCGCCGGATCTGCCGCACGGCCCAATTCGCGTGATTTTGTTCGGACCGAACGCTGACCAGGTTGCCGGCTCTCCTGAAATGCGCGCGCAACTGGACGCGAAGACGGCGGGCGATGCGACTTTTGAGCTGATTCCCGTCGCCAGTGATCAGAATTGGGGCTTCGCATCCACGCAGTTGGTCCATGCGCTGTGGGATCAGCACGCTCTCGCCATTGTGGCCTTGGATCGGAACGCTGCCCATCTGTCAGAACAGCTGGCGCTGAAGGCCTTTGTCCCCGTGCTTGCGCTCAGCGACGATCGATCCCTCACCTCCACAAATGTCCCATGGATTTTCCGGCTTCCGGGCACTACGACGCCAGCCAGAGCATTGGATCTCATCGAAGCGGCATTCCACCGAGCCGGCGCAAATCCTGAAAAACTGCGGGATGTTCTTGCCTCTGGAGACGCCGTCGCGGGCGTGGCATTTCAGTCCACGGGTGAGCCGAAAGCGAACTGAGAGCCTTTTAGTATTCCGCTTAAAAGACTGCAGAGCAAGGCAAAACAAAAAAGGGCAGCTCAAATGTGAGCTGCCCTCTTCGGTTATTGGACGATTACGGCAGGTAATACCGGAACGACGTCCAAAACATGTTGTCGATGCCCTTCGCGCCAACGCCGGCTCCGCCAGTTGTTAAAGGAGCGCCCGTCCATCCTTCGCGCACCGCGTAGCCATACTGAATGCTCTGACGAAGACGACCGCGGTCGCCCCGGTAGATGTCATACCAGTAACCGCCGGTAATCTCCTGGACGTCGCGCGCCTGCGCGCCGCAAGAACCGCCGGCCGCATAGCCCGTGGAAGCGCCGCCGTTGTATCCGGGATTGGTCGTGGTCAAGCAGCCAGAATTAGAGAGAAGCCGTGAGCCGTATCCGACTGCGGAGTTTCCCGGGCTGCCCCAGTGGCCGCCCCACTTGCCGCCCGCCGCGATCGCTGCAGCAGAAGCAGACGTGGCGCAAGTTGGCTTGGTTGCCCCTGTCGGCGTGTAGCAAAAGTCTGCAGAGGGAGCACCCAAGGAAGTTGTTGCACCAGATACACCCCAGTCGTCGCGGCTCGCATAATCGCCGCCATAGTTGGCATAGATCAGCAGGCGCGGTGTCGGGTTGGCCTCGATCGTAAACAGGCCGGAGACGTTATGAAGCGGTGAGAATTCACCTGCGCTGTCGGTTGTGAGGTCGGCCAGGGTTGAGTCGCCGTAACGTCCAAGCCCGGTGCCATACATACCCTTCGCACCGACGGTCAGGGCCTTGGTGATCGGAACACGGAAGCTTGCGCCGCCGCCGCCGAGAACGATGCTGTTGGTATAGGACCCGTTCACAGTGAGCGCTGGTGCGACCACTGCGCCCGTCGCTACGTCAGTCAGGCCGCCATACAAGTTGCGGTCCGTTGTCTCGCCGGGATAGACAGTCTCATGCGCAAAGCGCCCGATGCCAAAGATCTCATAGTGACCCCATTTGGGATCGAGTGCGATCTTGGCGATCAAGTCCGGTGCTTCGTTGAAGGAAAGGTTTGCGATATTGGCGCAACCATTGACCGTTTTGTAGACCGGAACTGCCACATGGAGGGTGTTGCCGGCGGAATCGGTTTCCACCTGGTCTGTGTAGTTGACGACGGACGTGGCTGGGGTGCAGGCGCTGATGGCCGCGTTGTAGTTTCCGCCGTTGTTGCCGGCACTGCCGATGACCGCGTAGGGTGTGTTGCCTGCAAGTGAAGCGGTATAGAGAAGTTGCGGATTCTCGGCGGCGATGCCAAATGAAGCGTACCGGCCGGTATGAGTCACCCGGAATCCGTACTGGCGGGTCCACACAAAGCCCGGAACGTAGTTCGGGTCTATGGTCTGCGGCGTCAGGATGTCGCCCGACAAGTTGGAGATGCCTTTTTTGTCTTCAGTAGCGAGAGACCACAACTGGCCTCCCGTAAAGGCCCAATGGTTGTTGGTCTCAGCCTGGGCCCAGATCACGCGCTGGCGTAACACGTAGCTGTTTGATTGGTTGTTATTGGAAGTGATGCCAGTGCCGAGCCAGTCAGCCTCATAGTACCCACGGAGGGTGCCCCAGTTGGTTTTGCCTTCTGCCATCAAAGTCACACGCGACTGACGGGCGCTGCCGTAGAATTCTCCGAGGCTATAGGCGTCGGCGTGCTCATAGGGGATTGCATTGAAAGCCGTCGGGATGTCGCCACCGGTCGCCTTCGTGCGATATACAGTTTCACCGGCGGCGTAGCCTCCAGGTGTGAGGGTGATTCCCTTGTAGTGAAGTGTGGTCGGATTCGCGATCGACTTCTTAATGGCTGCCGTTTCGTCTGAAACTGTGGTCGCCAGCGAGACCGCGTTGGTCTTCAGGTCTGTCACGGTACTTTGTAGCGTTGAGACCGCAGTCGCGTTGTCCGCGGTTGCCTGCTGCTGTGCCGTGGCGTCGGACTCGGCCTTTGCCGCAGCTGCTTGTGCGTCTGCTGCCGTCTGCTGTGCTTGCCTCAGCTGTGCATCTTTGTTTGCCAAGTCCGTTTTGAGGCCGTCGATCTGGCCCTGAAACTCCTGACGCAAAGCCTGGATCTGATCTTCTACCGTTGGCTTCGGCGGCCTCTTGGTTACTTGCTTCTTCTTTGCGGGCGCAGGGGGCTCGCCGGCATAAGCATACGAGCCGACAAGACTAGCTGCCAGAATTGCCGCGGCAGCAGTGTGAAGTCTAAAGTTCATTGGGCCTCTCTTTTCCCTCTTCATCAGGTTGATTCGTACCTGCGCCCACCGAGTGCGTGAGCGCTGTCTCTTCCGCATCCAGAATTGTTTTAGTGACATGAGTGCATCGTGCCAGCAGACTTGCGAAAGGAATCCGAACGGCCGCGAAAGCGGCGTTTTCAGCTCATCTTTCTTCTGCCGTATCTGTTTGAAGGCTCGCAGACTTTGATGAATATTTGACTAATTCACATATTTTTAACAGAGTCGTTTCTGCGACATAGCTCAGCAAATGGACGACAAATTCATCTTCTATTCAAGAAGTCACTGTAGCTCAAAAGAAAGCCTTCCCGCACTGAACGGCACGTTTTTTGAGCGGTCGACGGAGCAGGGGAGTAACTTACTTCGCGCTTCCGGCACTCATGAGATTGGCTAAGATTCGATAAGCTCCGGGGACTAACTCGGGGAGCTGACGATATAAGGCATAGGCAGCGTAAATATAGGTTCCTTTGCCAACGTGAGCGACGAGCAGCCCTCCGCGTTGTGGGTCCTGGCCGGCGTCTGCAGTCTGCGTGAGAGGCGTGTAGCCATTATCCCAGTTGTCGAGGAACGAGTGCCCACGTTCTTCGACCCACCCATTGAAATCGGCGGCGGTAATAACGTTGGGCCACGAGAGCAGCCGATTGTCAGAGGCGAGAAGTGTGACAGGGGCATTTTCGTCCACGACTCGTTCGGGCATGCGACCCATGCTGAGCGGAAGCGGAGCAGGGAAGTCGCTGCTCTGGTACTGAACGATCAACGTCCCGCCTAAGCGAACAAACTCTTCCAGGCGCGACTCCGCAGCGACGAGTTCGGGCCGGACGGAATAGGCCCGTATGCCGATCAGAATCACGTTCCATTGCGACAAGTCGGCCGAGGCAACCTCGTCCGCGGAAAGAAGGTGCGGTGTCGCACCCATCCCTTCAATCGCGTCGGGAACGAGATCTCCAGTCCCCATCACATATCCGACGCGTAGGCCCGTCGCAAGCTTCACATTCACTCTGCGCGTGTGCAGATCCGCCGCCTGATATTGGTTGTAAGGCCGCAACCCCGGATAGCCAATACTTTGCCAGCCTGTTTGATACGTACGCCCGTCCGCATGCGCTACGGCCACGATAGAGAATGCGCCCGCCTCCGTTGTAGATGGAGTCACTGAGAACAGAATCGGCTCTGTGTCTCCCGCCGAAGTGCGATGAAAGTGCCCTTCGGCCGGCTCCGCATGCCAGCCTTCGGGAAGCTTCAGTTCGACGGTGCCTTGGGCCAAGCCTTGGGTGTGAATAGCCACGCGCACGGGAAGCGCAGTGCCATCGAGGGGGAGAATCCGTGCTGCGGGATCGACGCGTACGCCGATCGACGGAGCGACAACGAGCGGCTGATAGATTCCGCCGGGGCCCGTGACGCGCTCGAGTGTCTGCACCACTTCGCCGAGACGGATCGGTAGCCCATCGAAGGTAAACTCTGCCCACGCCGCCAAGGGCCAGGGTGCAAACGAGCGTTCGCGCCAAGCCGGATTGGAAATGTCGTAATAGGGCTGTTCAATCGAAGCACGGGTAAAGAACGGCTTCGTCGACTCGGCATCGTCGGGAACCTTTAAGGAGAAGACCGCATCGGAAGTCCCCGCCCTTCCCGCGGAGTTGAGGGCTTCTCCATGCTTCCATTCGTCGCCGCTTCCGCTTTCGAACCATGTTTTCTGCAAGTGCGCCTCGACTGAAGCGCTCGAGGTGTGAATGTGAACTTTGATGTCCTCGCCTGGAGACACGCTGCGCGGTGTTTCATCGGCAGAGCTGCCTCGAAATCCGCCGCTGGTCGCATTCCTTTCGTTGGTTCGATAAGCGACGAGGTCCAATCCAAGCAGATCCTTGAGAGCCGATTGAAACTCTCCTATTTTTTCGTCGAGTTCTAAGAGCAAGTTCGCCTTTGTCTGCGCGTCGAGACTGCTGCCGGCGATATGGGAACGCAGGTCCAGGGTCTGCTTATAGATGCCGGCGAGGTTGTGTGCCACTGCGACTTTCGCGCTGCATGGGCACTTTGCGGCAACTTTTTCCAGCGCGGAGTCAATCTCTCCAAGGCCACGGTCGAGCCATTCCGGCGCGGTTCCCGGAGCGAGGCGTGCGAGCCCCCGGATGCTTGTGTCGACGTTTACCCGGGTGTTGTGAAACAGGCTGTCATTGCTCGCATTGGTAGCTTCTGTCGGTTTCGCCGAGGTCGCGACGGCCCACAGATGATAGCTGGTGGAAGCAGGGCCGCCGAGTGCGGGGTTTGCGCCGCCGTTCTGCGATTTCTGCTCGCCCCATCCTTCGCGCGCGATCTGTTGATAGCTGCGTCCCAGTGTCGCATCGCGATCACCGACGGGAATCGTGACGTCGGTGGACGGAACACCGTCGGTCCATTCGCCGGTGACATAGTTGTGAAACTTTGCAGGCGCCCACTTTCCGGTCGCGTAGTCGAACATGCCTTTTTCAGTAACGGGTGCAAACGGAACCATGGAGTAAACAGCAAGCGGCTGCCATGGCTGCAGGCCTTCCTTCAGTTGCTCAGGGAAAACACTTGGGTCGGCGGCCACCTTGAAGACCTCCTGGACAATTTCGCCGGAAACCTGGTGCTGTCCATGCCCGTCTGTGATTCCTCCAACGAACGTCGATACAAGAACTTGGGGCCGCTCACGCCGCACAGCCAACACTGCGTCGTAAAGCACGCGGTCATGTCCCCATCGTGCGAAAGCCTCTTCTTGGGTCTTCGAAAACCCGAAGTCCGCTTCGGTTCCCCAAAGCTGTTTTGCGCCGTAATACTCGTCCGCCTTGAGCAACTCGCTGGTGCGGATGATTCCCAAGGCGTCATAGCTGTCGGCCGACATCGCATTTTGGCCGCCTTCGCCGCGGGTCAGCGTAAGTAGCGTGCAGCGTACCCCCATCCCGCGCGAGAGATAGGTGAGCAGGGCGCCGTCCTCATCGTCGGGGTGAGCCACAATCATCATGAGGCTTGCCGTCGTTCCCAGACGTTTGAGCGCCTGCACAAATGCCGCTCCTCCGCGGTCTTCCGGGAGCTGAAGTGCGATCGAAGTTGGCTCCGTCTTGGGTAATTCAGTCGCCGCGGTCGCTTGTTGTTGCGCCGTAAGCGTACGCGGCATTGCGCATGCAAGAAGCAGGAACAATGGGGTCAACGAGACTGCTGCGCGGTGAACTCTCTCAGCGAGGGACATGGTCCTCGCCAGTGTACAATCCGCCACAGTACCTTCCGAGAAAAACGAGCCGGCCCCTTGAACTCGTCTCCATCGACCTCTACACCATCCGAAGCGCTCGAACGGCGCATTGGCCTGCGATCTGGGGTCCTCTTCAACATGCTCGAGATGATCGGTGTCGGCCCGTTCATTACTCTACCGCTGGTCATTGCTGCTGCCGGGTACAGACTGTCAGTCGTTGCCTGGGTTCTGGGTGCGGCGATTGCGATCGCCGACGGTCTTGTGTGGGCAGAACTGGGCGCGGCATTTCCCCGCGCGGGCGGTTCATACGCATTTTTGCGCGAAATTTGGAACCCTAAGACTACAGGAAACTGGCTGAGTTTCCTTTACGTCTGGCAGCTCAGTTTTTCCGCGCCGCTCTCCATCGCATCGGGCTGCATCGGGCTTTCGAGTTTTCTGGCATGGTTTTGGCCTGGCCTCGAGACGGTGCCGATCGCCGCATTACCCGCTCTCCATTATTCCAATTTCGCTGCGGCCGGTGCCTGCCTTCTTGTGACGGCGCTGCTCTATCGCAACCTCAGTTCCATCACCCGGCTTGCGTGGGTATTGTTTGCCGGCGTAATGGCAGCGCTCGCGGGGGTGATCGTCTCCGGCTTCGCCCACGCCGCAGCGAATGGAGGGTGGCACATGCCTCCGTCGCCAGCGCAGTCGGTAGGGATTGCGGTTGGCGGCCTTGCGCAGGCCACACTGATTGCGACCTACGACTATTGGGGCTACTACAACATCACGTTTCTGGGGAGCGAAGTCCGCCATCCGGAGCGAACTATTCCGCGTGCCATTCTTCTCTCCGTGCTCTTCGTCGCAACGATATACATCGTGATGAATCTTGCCGCGCTCCCCTCGGTTCATGATGCAGCCGTTCATGCCAGCCAGGCTGCGGCGCCGCTTCACCTGCAGTTGGTGGCCGATATCGCGGGGTCCGCATTCGGTGTCTGGGCAGGAAGGATTATGGCAGCGCTCATCATGTGGACGGCGTTTGCTTCCGTGTTCTCGTTGCTGCTGGGGTATTCTCGAGTTCCCTTTGCCGCAGCGCGCGATGGCAACTATTTTCGCGCTTTGTCTGCAGTACATCCGCGCCACGGCATTCCGCACCGATCCCTGGTAGCGCTGGGAGTTGTTGCGGCCGCATTCTGTTTCTTTTCGCTTCAGCAAGTGATCACAATGCTTGTGATTACGCGCATCCTGCTGCAGTTTTCTCTGCAGCAAGTTGGGGTGATGCTACTTCGAGCCCGGCAACCCGATCTCGTTCGCCCATTCCGAATGCCGTTGTATCCGCTCCCTCCGCTTGTGGCGATGGCGGGATTTGCATTCATTCTTGCAAACCGCACTAACGCCTTGCAGGGCCTGGCAGTCGCGGCGACGATTGCTTCGAGCGGCACATTAATCTATTTATGGCGAGCAAGGAAATTGGGCCAGTGGCCCTTCACTCAGCGCACATGAGGCGTAATACGGCGTGACTTAATTCAATCGCTTCACGTTCCGAACTTCTTCCTTGTGGCCCAGGCGTGCTCGAAATTCGACTGGGAAATACGACGGCTCAGGGTCGTCAGATTAAGCAAGATCTTGCGGGCTTGGAGACGCCGGCCAGGGTTACGAGCGTAGATTTTCCGATGGCAATGGGAAGCGGTGGAGCGTTTGCATCGGGTGCTCGTCTTTTCTTCGGCCTAGCCGAGCCGCTCCCCTTCCTTTACCAGCGATAGACGGTCATTTCGTCGAGGTAGACATTCCCCCACGTGGTTCCGCTGCTGTTTCCATCAATCTGGAAATTGGTTACGATTGCCGGACCCCATCCGAGGGCGTATCCGGAGAAGACGGTAAAGTTCAGATCTTGCTCCGTCCCGTCAAGCCACACCGAGTGGTAAGTGACCCAGCCGGAGTCGTTGTGCGAGAAGTAGATCTGAACGTGATGCCACTGGTTGGCCCCCCAACTGTTCACGTTGCATGGGGCATAGGAATGGAGCCAAGTGTCATTCGGACTTGTGGGAGAGCCGGCGTTGAGAGCGTAATCCCATCGTTGAATCCAGCTGTCGCACTGGAAACCCATGATGACGGTCTGGCCGTTCGGCAACGTCTGGTCCAGATCAAACTCGAGATTGGCGAAGCCACTCGAGGATCCCGCGATGTAGACCCAGGTGTCATAAAAGAAATTCTGCGATGTGTTGTTGTCATCGAACTGAACCGAGTAGCGCTGCCCGCCGTAATCATTGAACTGGTTTGCGAAGAGTCGGGCAGTTCCGGTCAACGAAGGAGAACTCGTAAGGCTCATTGTGCCGCTGGAAGAACCACTCGTTCCGCCGTCATGAATCGTGATCCAGTTTCCCAGTGCCTGGATACTGCTGACCTTGACTGCATCCGACGGAATGATTGAAGTGGACCCGGACGAAGTGTTTGTCGTGGTTGCTGCCCCAGCGGCAACATCGATTGAGACATCGGTGACACAGACGCCCCCTGAACCGTTCCAAACCTTCACGTGCAAGGTGTGCCAACCGCTCGGTGCGGCTACTGGGCCGTCGATGTACTGTACCGGCCAGCTTGAGGTGTTGGCGCTGTTATCCAAGGAGTAGCCGACGGCAGTGACCGGGCTGGAGGAGCAGCTGCCGGCGTTCATGTTGAGAGTGAACGGGGAAGAGACTTCCTGGCCGTTGGTAGGGCTGGTTATGATCGTCTGCGCGAGCGCGGGGATCATTGTGCCGAGCGCCAGGCAGGCGCAGAAGAGATTCCGGGTCAACTTCATCGAGAATTCCTTTACAGAAAAATAGGTGCTGCCCGAAGCTACCAGCGCATTCTTCTCAACCACAGCGAGCTGTGGAACGAACAGGTGTCGCCGTGGCCTCCGGGACAGGGATCAAGTAATTCGCTCCTTCGAATTCTCGAGTGGAGCGACCCATCAAGGAAGAATTTGTTGGGTTGTTCTGAGCCTGAGACGTTCGGGAACGTCTACTGCGCGCTGCTCAGGAAACCTCTCTCATTGAGGTCTACCCGCGAAATAAGAGGTCTCGCAGTTTTATTCCGTGTGCGGACTTGAGCCTTTTCAACCAAGGTGATGGGCACGCTGATCCGGAAATTGCGCACGGATCACAGTCCCTCAAGAGTGGCAACCTGACCGATGACTATCAGTCGTTTAGTTAACTTGCACAATTGTCCCACGTTGAAGTGGAAGAGAACAACGGCGTGTTGCCTGACTTGGGGCAATTTGTTTTGATCTCACTTGATTTGCTGTTCACGTCATCCGTGCGAGAAAAGGAGTCCTGTTCGCAGTGTCGCAGCGCTCTCAGGACAAAAAGTTGGATGATCCTGTACGGGGTGAGACCTAGTTCAAGAACATTGTGCGGTAGAGCGTGTCGCGCTGGACTGGCCTGAAGCCGGCATCCCGGATGATGCGGCGGAGTTCTTCTTCAGTGGTGCAGTTGCTCGTGCCTGCAGCCTTCACCACGTTCTCCTCAAGCATCACCGAACCCACATCGTTGCCGCCGAAGTGGAGGCCGAGCTCGAGCACCTTCAGGCCTTGTGTCACCCAACTCGCCTGCACGTTCTCGATGTTGTCGAGGTAAAGGCGCGCGATCGCCAGAACTTTCAGATACTCGACCGAAGTTGCCTCGTCCCAGCCGCGGCCGCCAAGAGCCGTATTGTGGGGCTGGAAGCTCCAGGGAATGAATGCGGTGAATCCACCGGTTTCTTCCTGCAGCTTCCGCACCACCTCAAAATGGTTGATGCGCTGCTCGAATGTCTCGCCAACTCCGAACATCATGGTGGCCGTGGTCCGCATCCCGAGTTGGTGGGCCGTACGATGCACGCTCAACCAATCTTCGGTGCGGCATTTCAGGCGGGCGATGCGGAAACGGACGTCGTCGTCCAAGATTTCGGCTCCGCCACCAGGAATGGAATCGAGCCCGGCATCGCGCAGACGGGCAATAGTGTCGCGCAAACTCAAGTTCGAATACTCGGCGATGGCCAGCACCTCGGAGGCGGAAAGACAGTGCAGCCAGATTTGCGGAAAGCGCTCCTTGATTCCGCCGAAAAGACGCTCGAACCAATCGATCTTCAGCTCGGGATGAATGCCGCCCTGCATCAGCACGCCCGTGCCGCCCATCTCGACCGTCTCTGCTATCTTTTCGTAGATTTTTTCGAAGTCGAGAATATAGCCCTCGCTGGC
Source organism: uncultured Acidobacteriaceae bacterium (assembly GCA_963798035.1). Lineage (GTDB taxonomy): Bacteria > Acidobacteriota > Terriglobia > Terriglobales > Acidobacteriaceae > Telmatobacter. The sequence continues at coordinate 1,286,214 of CAWCRW010000006.1, forward strand.
CTTGGGCCCTTTGAGGGGCCGATAGAAGGCGCAGAAGGTGCAGTATTCCGTGCAAAAGTTTGTGTAGTTGATGTTCCGGTCGATGATGTAGGTGACCACGCCTTCGGGATGCAGACGCCGCCTCATCGCGTCAGCCTCGAAGCCGAGACCGATGAGATCAGGAGAGTGGAAATAATCGAGGGCTTGAGTACGGGTCAGCGACATAATTCAATCTTATCAATTGCCGCGATTCCTCGCGATTGACTGGAATCCAGCCTTCACTTTCCACTTTTGGAGCGAAAGAGAAACACGCCGCGTGTAAGGATGGGATTCTTGCGGGTACGAGAGAGATTCCTCGCCGTCGAAATGCCGCTAAACAGGACGAAGAAGTCCCAAAAGGCACGCATCCGCTCTTTGAAGCCCTTGTCTTCCTTGAGATGATCTTCTCGTTTTGGCTCCATCTTCTTCCAATCCTCTATACTCGAAGCTTCAAACGCTCGGAAGTTCCACATTTTTTCATGACACCCGGCGGCCGTCAAAGCCTGGATGAGACGCGTCGGATATGTTCATCGGAGCAGTGCAGATGCAGCCCATAACACCGGTGCCTGTCCATGAAAGTCCCCGGTTCGGCGATGGCGAGCCAGGTAGTAAGGCAAGTCGTTCTTCTTGCCGGTTCCCTCGCAAACATTGGTGACGTCGTTGTTTTGATCGATATAGCCGACGACGGCAATCCATGCGCGTCGTGCCGCGGGGCCGTAGGCCGCTGGGTCGATCCATCCATTCTTAACGCCGGTGATCATGGCAAACGCGGACATGGCGGAGCTTGAACTCTCAGGCCATGCTTCTTCGTGGTCGATCAATTCGCGCCACATTCCATCCGGGCCCTGGTATTTCAACAGTGCTGCCATCATGAGTCGGTAGCCTTCGAGGATGCGGGCGCGCTGCGGATGATTTTGAGGCAGATCGCGCAGAATCTCCGCCATGCCTGCCGCGAACCAGCCATCGCCGCGGCCCCAGAAGAACGGCACATCTGGCGCATGATAGAAGAGCCCGTTCGGCTGCTGCAGCTTGTCGAGATACACAACCATCTCCTTCGCATCGCGGTCGAGATACATTCGGTCGCCGGTTGCCCGGCTGGCTTCGAGCTGCAACATCGTCAGCATATACATGTCATCGACCCAGAAGCGCGTCTCGCCTGAGAGCCCGTCCGGCAGCGGACTCTCCCACTGCCGGTCCGCCCAGTATTTACCCTCGGCGAGATACTTTGGATCCTTGATCTGAATCGCAATCTCAAGAGGGACGATGCCGAAGATCGAATCGTCGACATGATGGCGAATCGGCCTGCGCGCGGCTTCCGCACCGCCCGGCATCAACGGTTCGAACTTGCGAATCAGTGCGTCGCGCAGCGCGTCGTCCTGCGTCAACTGAGCAAATGTCAGTGCACCATACCACGTATCCGCTTCCGAGTAATGAATCGTCGCGGAATACTGGTGGGGGCTGGTGACGAAGTGTTCAGCGAGGTTCTTACCCACTTCTTGTGGGGACGTTCCTTTCGGCCAGTCAGAGAAATACGGGTTTTGTTGGGCAATAGCGTGCGCGGTGCATCCAAAGGCCAGCACGATCGCTAGAAAAGCTGGGTACATCCTTCTCTCGTTCGTCATCACAATGCTTCGCTCATCTTCCGCAGAATTGTTCTTACACTGAAATTGGTTTGTCCAGCCGCATCCGACATACCTAGCCCTCACGATCCCTTGTTTGGATGGTTCTTGGGCACCGTTGGCGCAGGAGGTAGCGGCTTCTTTTCCGGAGTAGACACACCCAGGCTCATCAGGAAAAACTTGAGGCCGTTGCGCAGAGAATCCACGAGACTCATGACTTACACTTTCTCCAAACTGTTCCCAGGGCCAACGGCCTAAGGAATCACCGGCTTCGCTTGCGTTCCAGAAGGGGAGCCCGTTTGGGGTGAATTGCTGCTTGTCGGCGCCGATGAAACACCTTCTCCGCGCAAAATACTCAGCGCCGTGGGGGGCAATGGCTTGTCCGCATTAGCGAGCAGCAGGCTTACCTGCCACATCTCTGTCTCGCTCAACTGGGTTTTGAAATCCGGCATGCCGGTCAAGCGGATTCCATTATCGACCTTCCAGTAGGTTTCCCCGGGCGGATCGTCGCTGACGCCGACAACTGTGCCGGAGTGATGCTTCTCCCAAAGCTGCGGCGCGGAAGGAAACATGTTCTGACCAATGGCGGCCGGTTTGCCGTGATATCCATGGCACACCGCGCATTTCTCGCTATAAATGTGGGCGCCTGAAACGAAGGCGTGCTCATCGGCATCGATCGGAGGTCTTTGTACCATTTCCCGGTCGATCCGCGCGTGCAGCGCAAGATTGGTAATTGGCCCCTCTTGGGGCAAAGGCGGATCTGCGACGGCCACAGGCACCTTGCCATAGTAGAGCCACAGCAAACCTGCAAGCGGCACCAACAAAATGCCAAGAATAATCCCGAAAAAAATGCGAATCATGGACGCCCTCCGTGCCAACCATCCTATTGCATTTGTCGACCGAGGGATTGCTGAGCTGTTGACTTGTTTCTAAATAGCAAAGATTTGTAGACATCTGAGCTGAAATTTGGCACTGTTTGGCCCAGACAATGAACTCAATTCCCCGCGATTCGAGGGGGGCCTGGTATGCAAGGAGAAGTTCCCCATGGCAGATCATTCGCGCATGAAGCTCGGCCGTAAGGCCATCAAAACCGATACCCGCACCCTGATGCTCGGGGACTATTTAACGCCCTCCATACCCCCTCCGCCGGCGACTGCCGACTGGACCAAGGGCATTGCAGGCTGGGGTATGATGCTCAACGATCAGTTGGGTGACTGCACCATTGCCGGCTGTGGGCATGCCGTCCAGGTGTGGACGGCCAACACCGGTGGCATCGCTACCGTGCCCGACTCCACCGTTGAAGCGATGTACGAAAAGTGGGACGGCTATGTCCCCGGCGACGCGAGTACCGACACAGGGGGTGTGGAACTCGATGTGCTCAATGACTGGCGGCAGCAGGGCTTTGGTGGCCATGCGCTGCTGGCTTTCGCAGATCCAAAATTCTCTAACCTTGTCGAGATTCGACAATCGATTGCTCTCTTTGGAGGCGTCTATATTGGCTTGGCTCTTCCCCTCACTGCGCAGACACAGGATGTATGGGACGTTGTAGCGGGCGGCGGAGCCAATGCAAAGAAAGGCAGCTGGGGCGGCCATTGTGTTTATGTACCGAAGTACGACACGAACGGATTTACCTGCATCACCTGGGGCCAATTGAAGACCATGACGGTCGCTTTCTGGAAGGAGTATTGTGACGAGGCGCACACGCTTCTTGGTCAGGATTGGCTGTCAAGCAAAGGTTCGCCTCCCGGCTTCGACCAGGGGCAGCTGCAGACCGACCTGAAAGCAATCAAGTGAGTCCTATCAGCAGCAAACTCCCTCGGCGCGCGTCCAAACCGTAGCGGGTCCACCCACTACACTGCCCCCAAATGGTTTAATACCTAGTGGGGGAGCGCTTTCTTGATCGGGTGCTTCCGTAAAGTCGTGGAGGTATCCCGAAAGCGATGTATTCTTTCCGCCGTCTTGCCCTTCTACTGGTTTGCAGTTTGCCAGTGGTGCACGTTCTTCCTGCCCAGGATTCAAGCACAAGCAGTACTCCCGCAGCCACAGACCAGGCTCAACCCCCCGCTGCTCCTGAAGCGGCCCAGCAACCCGACGCCAATCAGAGCCAGGGCCAGGTGAGCGTACAGGCACGCATCCGGGCGCGGCGCGAACAACGCCGCGCACAGGCGATCCACGATACGTACTCGCACCTCTATGAGCTCTTTACCGGCGGCGGTTACATCCGCTTTACGCCGGGACCAAGCTTGCAGCGGACCACGATGTATTCGTGGGATGCGGCAATTACGCGATTCCGCAGTGAGCGCCTTGGCATCACTCTGGACAGCCGCGGCTACTACGGAACGGCCTACGTCGGTTTGAATGAGAGTTCGATTACGCGGCCGGCTATCAGCCAATATGCGGTGATGGGTGGGCCCACCTACCGTTTCTACATGCGGCCCAAATACTCCATCTCTGCGCATGCTTTGGGTGGAGTCGCTTTGAGCGACTTTTCCGGAGATACGAGCGGATTCGGTACGGCGGTTCTTGGGCTCTATCCCGATTCCACGACGTATGCCATCAACGGCGCCGTGATCGGTGAGGCAAACGTGAGTCCGACCTTGTCGCTGCGCCTCTCGGGAGACTACTTCGGCACGGGATTCGGCTCAACCATGCAGAACAATTTCGGCTTTACTTACGGGTTCGTTTACCGATTCGGCAAGCAATAGGCGAAACTAGGTTCGCGGCCTGGCACCAGACAGGATCACCTCATAGCAGGACCGACGTCCGTTTGGTGGTCCGTCTTCCCGGATCACGACTGCAGGATTGGGATTCCAGCAATGCACTGTTGCCACTCCGCGGGACCCGTTTGGTGGACGCTCGTCCCCTTGCTGTCGACGGCTACAGTGACGGGCATGTCGCGCACGTCAAATTCGTAAATGGCCTCCATGCCCAGATCTTCGAAGGCCAACAGTCGCGAGCCATGAATAGCTTTTGAGACGAGATAGGCTGCGCCTCCTACAGCCATCAAGTACACCGCGCCGAATTCGCGGATTGCATCGATGGCAACCGGCCCCCGTTCAGCTTTGCCTACCATCCCCAGAAGACCTGTCTCGGCCAGCATTTGTCGCGTGAACTTGTCCATGCGCGTCGCGGTAGTCGGTCCCGCGGGGCCGACCACTTCTCCGCGCACCGGGTCGACAGGCCCAACGTAATAGATAAACCGGTCATGGAAGTCGACGGGGAGTTTTTCGCCGCGGTTCAGCATGTCGGTCATGCGTTTGTGGGCTGCGTCGCGTCCGGTGAGTAGCTTGCCGGTGAGCAGAAGGACTTCGCCGGGCTTCCAGGTTGCAGCCTCCAACCTCGTCACATTGTCGAGATTCACACGGCGTGCCCCGCTCACGTCGTAGGTCAGCTTCGGCCAGTCCTCGAGGCTCGGTGGGTCCAAATACACTGGGCCCGAACCATCGAGGACGATGTGGGCGTGCCGCGTCGCAGCACAATTGGGAATCATGGCGACCGGCAGATTAGCCGCGTGCGCCGGGGTGTCGAGAACTTTCACGTCGAGCACGGTCGTGAGCCCGCCCAGGCCCTGCGCCCCAATGCCCAGCCGATTCACCTTGTCGTACAGTTCTACACGCAGTTTCTCGGCGGTCGTCTTCGGTCCACGCGCGATCAAATCTTGGATGTCGATGGGGTCCATGAGGGCTTCTTTTGCCAGCAGCATTGCCTTTTCTGCCGTGCCGCCTATCCCGATGCCGAGCATGCCAGGCGGGCACCAGCCGGCGCCCATGGTGGGGACCGTTTTCAACACCCACTCCACGACAGAATCAGAAGGATTGAGCATAGCGAACTTCGATTTTGCTTCCGATCCGCCGCCTTTGGCCGCGACCGTGACTTCGACGGTTGATCCCTTGACAAGTTCAACGAAAACGGCGGCGGGTGTGTTGTCCTTCGTGTTGATTCGTTTGCCGGCAGGGTCAGCCTGGAGCGAGGCGCGGAGCTTGTTGTCCGGATCGAGGTAGGCCCGCCGCACGCCGGCGTCCACCATCTCCTGAAGGTCAAGCAGTTTTTCGCCAGGCGCAGGTTCGAAACGCACATCCATGCCGACTTTGACGAAAGCGTTCACGATGCCCGTGTCCTGGCAGATGGGCCGATGGCCTTCGGCGCACATACGGCTGTTAATCAAAATTTGCGCCATCGCATCGCGGGCGGCCGGGGATTGCTCGCGCTCATAGGCCTTGGCGAGTGAAGTGATGTAATCCACCGGGTGGTAGTAGCTGATGTACTGCAGTGCGCCCGCAACGCTGGCGATGAAATCTTCCTGCCGGATGACAGTCATAATCCGATGCTCCTCGAAACGTACGACTCTCTAGGTTAGCGGATGGAGGGGATGGTTTTCTCGGTAGCTTTGCGCATGCGCGCCGGCAACTATGCTGCGAATCCGGATCGCGATGTCCTAATCTAAAGGTTATGAACGGCTTTCCTGCAAATGCCATTCCGCCCGAAGATCCGCACTCGATTCCAGCCTCAGAGGCGCAAACGGACGCGGGCTCGATTTACGACCTGCTTGTAGTCGGCGCCGGCCCTACGGGTCTAGCCTGCGCGATTGAAGCCAAGAAGGCAGGTTTTCGGCCGATTTCTGTCGATAAAGGTTGCGTCTGCAATTCGCTTTACCACTATCCATCGCATATGACCTTTTTCACTACGTCCGAACTGCTCGAAATCGGCGACATCCCGTTTCCAAGCCCGAACGCGAAGCCCACGCGAAACGAAGCCTTGGAGTATTACCGCCAAGTGGCCGCTCACTATCGCTTGGACATCCGCCAGTATCATCGCGTCGAGCGCGTAACTGGATCCGATGGCGCATTTGTTGTTCACGCCGTCGACCGTTTTGGCCGGCCGGGAATGCTGCACGCGCGGAAAATGGTAATTGCCACCGGCTACTATGATCTTCCGAATCTGCTGAAGATTCCTGGCGAAGAATTGAGCAAGGTTCATCATTACTACGACGATCCTCATCCCTATTTCGGCCTCGACATCGTAGTGATCGGGGGCAAAAATTCAGCCGCAATTTCCGCACTCGAGTTGTGGCGCCACGGCGCGCGCGTCACGCTCGTTCATCACGATGCCGAGATGCACCACCACGTGAAGTACTGGATCAAGCCCGATATCGAAAACCGCATCAAGAATGGGGAGATCAAGGCATACTTTCGCTCGCGGTTGACCGAAATCACGGCCGACAGCGTGAAGCTGGAGACCGCCGACTGGAAAATCGAGCTGCACAACGATTTTGTGTTTGCCATGACTGGCTATCACCCCGACTTCACATTCCTTGAGACCCTTGGCGTGCAGTTTGCCGGGCCAGACAAGCTGCCTATCTGCGATGCCGAGACCCTGGAAAGCAATGTGCCTGGCATTTATCTTGCAGGAGTCATCGTTGCGGGTTCGAGGACGAACGAAATCTTCATCGAAAACGGCCGGTTTCATGGAAGGCAGATCGCGCAGGCATTGACGGCAAAGCTCGGCTGAATCCGCCGGGCCTGCAGCCTGCCAGGGCGTTGGCGTTGGTCTTTAGAATGACGATTTTGATCCCTGCGAGACGACGCAAATACCAGATTACTTCGGACGGAACTTTTTGCCGGGTCTGGGGTTCTAACCAATGACAGGTTTTGCACTTTCTCGTCTAATGAAAGCATCCAAAGACTAAAGCATCCAAAGACTGTAGTTGGCAGGAGATTGAAGATGAATCGGACCTTGTTCAAGCGAGTGGTGGTACGTACCGTGGCGTGGGCTGCTGCGGCCGCATTGTGCGGCGTGATTGCGCTGGCACAGGATACGGCACCCGCCAGCGGACAACGTACGGATGGGCAAATCGAGATCGATGTCGTACACGCGCTTGATGGCTCCCAAGCGCTGAAAAACGACCTCATCACAGCCGCGACCATTCAGGGGCAAGTGACCCTGTCTGGGACGGTGTCGAGCGAGGCTTCAAAGCAATTGGCGGAATCGATCGTGAAGGGTGTTCCCGGTGTTTCCGGCGTAAAAAATAACCTGAACGTCGGTAACCCGGCGAATGATCCGAATGCGCAGGGCACACAAAACACGCAGGACGACTCGCAGGATATGGCAGACAACCAGCCTGCAGGCGCTCCTCCCGCCGCCGCGCCTTCTCCGGACTATGGGCAAAATGGTGCGCCTCCGGCTTACCCGCAGAATCCACCCCAGGACAACGGACAGGCGCAGGCGCCCGGTTACGGGCAGGCCCCGCCGCCCCCGGGATACGGCCAGGCTCCTCCGCCTCCGGGCTATGGCCAACCCCCGCCTCCGGGCTATGGACAGGCGCCGCCTCCGCCCTACCGGCCCGGCTATGCCCCTGCACAGCCTCCCTACAGGTTTGCCAAGGGACCTGTGACCGTTCCACAAGGCACACTGATCCAGTTGCGCACCAGCGAGTCTGTTGACAGTAAGCGAGCCAAGGGCGGCGAGCCGGTTCAGTTCACTGTCATTCAGGATGTAACTCTCGGTGGAATACTGGCCATTCCCCGCGGCGCAACCGTACATGGCGTGATTGCGGAAGTAAGAAATTCCGGATCGGGCACATTGACCGGTAGCTCGGAATTGGCACTGCAACTGACTTCGCTGGATCTGGGCGGCCAGTCATACCCCCTGCAATCGGATCTTTTCAAGGTGAAAGCACCCGGTAAGGGGGGCCGTACAGCCGGCAACATCGTGGGCGGCGCGCTGCTTGGCGCTCTCATCGGCGGCGCAGCCGGCGGCGGCGGCGGAGCAGCCATCGGCGCGGCCGCGGGCGGAACAGTAGGCACTGCCGCATCGGCGGCAACTCCCGGACCGCGTGCATGGATTCCGGCCGAGGCTCTGGTCACATTCCACTTGAGTGCTCCAATTACGGTGAACCCCGTGGATCCTCAGGAAGCAGCACGGCTGGCGCAAGGTCTGTATCCCGGTGGGCCCACGCTGTACCGTCGTGGCTACTACGGTGGCCCTTACGGGGGACCGTCTCCGTACCCGTACTACTACGCGCCGGTGTACTACCGTCCCTATTATTTCTCCGGCGGCTACTACTACTGGCGTTGAGTTTCGACTTCCTCCTCCCAGAACCACAGCGGGCATCCGAAAGGGTGCCCGTTTTGCTTGGAAGAGAATTGAAAGGAAATAAGTCTATAGCCCGTGGCTTTGACTTTGATTCGGGGCCTTCGATGCCTCACGATTCTGACCATCCGAAGAGGCCCCCGATTGACCTTTTCCGAGCGTTTCCGACAACACGCCAGGAACGCAAATCTCCTTAGCTTGAAGGGGTTGACGGGGCATGCGCCCCCGCAGCGCACTCGTCTATAATGGCAATGAATCGCGTCGAGCGAGATTTGTGCGCTGAGGGGAGAACTCCTCGCCTTTTGACCGGGCAACACATGCCACGGACGGGCAGAATTCCCAGGAACGCGCGTAGAGAGTAGAAGGCCGAAGTCCATCCATGATCCGTTTCCTGCAAAAAGAAAATCGCCTGACCAAGGCACTTTTCGTTGTCATCATCGCGGCTGCTTCCGTTTCGATGGTCGTTTACCTGATTCCCGGGCTCACCGGACAGAGCGCCACGAGCGCGGACACCTTCGCGATCGTCTACCCGCATTGGTACAGCCGATATCTTTCCGGTGGAGACATCATCACCCAGCAGAAGGTCACTCAGCTTGCCAGCCAGAGGGTGCAGCAGCAGTATCCCCAGTACGCCGGCAATCCGATGATCCTCAACATGATTGAGCCGCAGGTGGGCCAGCAGCTGGTGCAGCAGCAGATTCTTCTCGACGAGGCAGGGAAACTCGGCATTCATGTCACGGATGCCGATGTGCGCAACTATCTGCAGACCGGACCCCCGGGGCAGGTTCTGTTCCCGAACGGGAAGTTTATCGGACAGGACAAGTACGCAGCCCTGATTCAGAGCCGTTTTGACATCACTGTGGCCGACTTTGAAGACAGCGTCAAGCAAGACATCGCAATTCGTCGCCTTGAATCCCTGATCACGGCCGGCGTGACAGTCGGCGACAAGGAAGTGCACGATTTCTATCTGAAGAACAACGTGAAGGTCAAGTTTGACTATGCGGTAATCTCTTCGGACGACATAAGCAAGCAGATCAACCCTTCCGATGCGGAGCTGGAAGCGTTCTTCAAGAAGAACGCGGCGCGCTATGCAACCGCAGTCCCAGAGCAGCGCGTCATCACTTACTTTGCCTTCACGCCCAACGATGTGCCGGGCGGTGTACCCCAGCCCACACAGCAGGAAATTCAGCAGTACTTCACAGCCCACCAGTCTGAATACACCGTGCCGGAGCAGGCGCGTGCGCGCCATATTCTAATCAAGGTCGATCAAGGCGCGGACGCCAAAACAGATGCCGCTGCCAAGGCCAAGGCAGAGAGCATTCTCAAGCAAATCCAGGGTGGTGCCAACTTTGCCGACCTGGCCAAGAAGAATTCCGACGATCCAGGCAGCAAAGACACGGGTGGTGAGCTCGGTTTTGCGCAGCGCGGGCGCATGGTTCCCGAGTTTGACAACGCCATTTTCACGCAGAAGATTGGCGACACCAAGATCATCAAAACGCAATATGGCTACCACATCGTCCAGGTCGAGGAGCGCACACCGGCGCACACCCAGACACTGAGCGAAGTGCTTCCGACCATACAGGCAACACTGATCCGGCAGAAGTCCTCTGCCGCGCAGGAGAGCTACGCGCAGGCTTTGACTTCTGAAGCCATCAAGAACGGCCTCGACAAGACCGCCGCGGCACATCATCTTCAACTGGTCTCCACGCCGCCTACCGCCGAGCAGGGGACGATTGCCGCGCTGCCTGATAGTGCAGGTCTTCTCACCAAGGCATTTCAGGCTAAAAAGGGCGATCCGGCACAGTCCGCCCCCACCGGCGAAGGCTATGCCATCTTCCAAGTCACGGGCATAGCTCCTGCCCATGCACCGACCTTTTCTGACTGGAAAAGCCACGTTCTCGATGACTATCGCGCCGAGCAGATTCCGGCTTTATTGAGGCAGAAAACCAGCGATCTGGCCACCCAGGCAAAATCACTGAATGATTTGGCGAAGGCGGCCAAGGCTGTGGGTGCGACCATGAAGACGAGCGATCTAGTCGGCGAAACCGGCCAGGTGCCGGATCTCGGGGCGGTGGGTCAACTAGCCCCTCAGCTCTTTGAGATGGCTCCCGGCAACATTAGCGGGCCCATTAACGCCGGACGCACCGGAGTAGTGGCGAAAATCCTCATCAAGCAGGAACCGAGCCCTGCCGATATGACCAAGGACTTCGACCAGACCCGCGATCAGATTCTCGATCAGCGGCGGGGTGAGGCTTTCCAGGTTTTCGCAAGCGGCATTATCGACGACTACAAAAAGCATCGTCGTGTGCTTTTCAACGGCAAGGCACGAAACCCACAATTACCTGGTGAGTAAATTCACTCGAAGGCATCAAAAAGGCTTGCATCCAATACTGGGTGCGGGCCTTTCTTACGTTCGTGCGCGGAATTCACGCCGCCGCTGACCGGCAGACTTTCAGCACGGAGATAATCGAGGTATGCAATTCCAGCGCTCGTCCGGTGTCCTCCTTCACATCAGCTCGTTGCCTTCTTATGGAGGCATCGGCGATCTCGGCCCCGCCGCGCATGACTTCATTGGCTTTCTCGCGGCGGCGAAACAACATATCTGGCAAGTGTTGCCGTTGTGTCCCACGGGCTTCGGCAACTCGCCCTATGCAGGCTCGTCGGCGTTCGCCGGAAATCCATTTCTCGTCAGCCTCGAGTTCCTCTGTGAGTGGGGTTGGATCGATACGGCGCGGATAGCCGGTCTTGCCGGACGCAGCGGCTATGTAGATTTCGGCGATGTTGAAAAGCGCAAGCTGGCACTGCTGTATGAAGCCGCTGGCAACTTCGTGGATTGCGGTTCAACAGACCCGAAAGCGGCAGGCCAGTGGCAACAGTTTGAAGAGTTTTGCCGCGCCGAGGAGAACTGGCTCGCCGACTATGCGTTGTATGCCCAACTTCGCTCTCAGTTCAACACCGGTGCGTGGACCCAATGGCCGGAATCTCTGCGGCGTCGCGATCCCGAGGCACTCGCAGCGTTCACCACGCAGCATAGTCGCGCGCTTGCGCAAGAGCGGGCATTGCAATTTGCTTTTTCATTGCAATGGAACCAGCTTCGCAGCGCCGCGGCGCGCAGCTCTATCCGCATTCTTGGCGATGTGGCCATCTTTGTAAGCATGGATTCGTCAGATGTGTGGGTCCATCCCGATCTCTTCGAATTGGATCAAGAACTCAAGCCGGAGCGCGTAGCAGGTGTTCCGCCTGATTACTTTTCGCCCACCGGGCAGCGTTGGGGCAATCCACTTTATCGCTGGGATGTGCTCCAGGATCGAGGGTTCGAGTGGTGGGTGCAGCGCATCCGACGCGCGCGCCAGCTTTATGACATCGTGCGTCTCGACCATTTCCGCGGCTTTGAGGCATATTGGTCGATCCCGGCAAGCGATGAGACCGCAATCCATGGCGAATGGGTCAAGGCGCCCGGGCTTTCGCTGTTTCAGGCACTCGAGGCGTCGCTCGGCCCACTGCCTCTGGTCGCGGAAGACCTCGGCCTCATCACTCCGGAAGTCGACGCGCTGCGCCAGCAAATGGGAATGCCGGGGATGAAGGTCATTCAATTTGGATTCGGTGACAAAGGCGCGCATATCCACTTACCCCATCGATACACGTCCGAATGCGTTGCCTACACCGGCACCCACGACAACGACACCACACTCGGCTGGTGGAAGACAACGGGCGACGTGGAGCGCGCTGCCGTGACGGAATACGTTGGCGCGGTGAACGATCACCCGACCTGGGAGTTGATCCGTGCGGTCGAATCCAGCGTCGCCCAAATGGCTGTGGTCCCTGCCCAGGACCTTCTCGGGCTTGGTTCCGAAGCACGCATGAACACACCAGCGGTCGCCGCCGGCAACTGGAGCTGGCGTGCGTCTGAAGGGAGCTGGACGCCGCAACTCGCTGCGACGCTTGCATCGCTGGTCGATGTAACGGACCGTGACAACGATCCGCTGGGCGATCCGCACGAGAAACAGGCCTAGATCGCTCGTTCTCTTGATTTGATTCGGGACAAACTTTCGTGCGTCGGCCGTTTGGGTGGCATGCCCACAGCTTGCTATCCTTGCCTCAGATGGACACGGCGGCGATTCAAACCCACGGACTGACCCGGCGCTTCGGCGAACTGACAGCCGTGGAGAATGTCACACTCAGTGTGGCGCAAGGTCAGTTTTTCGGCTTTCTGGGGCCCAACGGCGCAGGTAAATCTACAACCATTAAAATGCTGACCGGCCTGCTTGAACCGAGTGCCGGATCGATCGAAATTTTGGGGCAGTCTTTCAGCGCGACGGCGCTCGATCTGAAGCGCCAGATCGGAGTTGTCCCAGAGGGCATGGCATTACTAGGGCGTCTTACAGCACCAGAGTATCTGCATTTCGTCGGACGCATGTATGGGCTGGACCGCGAAACGGTCAATCACCGCACCGAAGAATTGCTCGATTTCATGCAACTCGCGAACGATCGCCGCAAGATGGTCACGGACTATTCTCACGGCATGCAGAAGAAACTGGCTCTAGCCGCCGCAGTCATCCATGGTCCCAAAGTGCTGTTTCTCGATGAGCCGTTCGAGGGCGTGGACGCCATTGCTGCCGGCATGCTCAAAGCCATGTTGCAGCGGATGATCCAGCGCGGAGTCACGATCTTTCTCACCACGCATGTGCTTGAGATTGTCGAACGTCTTTGCAGCCATGTCGCCATCATTCACCAGGGCAGGCTCGTAGCCAACGGTTCGCTTGAGGACCTGCGCGCCGGCGTTGCCTCTTCCCTTCCCGGAGGGGAAAGCGTTACGCGTCTAACTCTGGAAGAGATCTTCCTTTCGATCGTGGGAGCAGGCGGGCAGGAGCCGATCCAGGAACTTTCATGGCTGACATAGACAAGCCTTGGAGTCCCGCGAGGGGGGGACTGAGCAAGGGTGTCTTGGGACCCCTGGCGCGCGGTCAATATAGCGCGCTCGCCGCGATGCGTGCCCGACTTTTCGTGAACAGTTTTCGCACTACATCCGGCGCATTCGAGGTGGGGGCGCGCACCGTCTCCTTTTTCATTTATTGCCTCATGGGCCTCAGCCTTGGAACCGCTGCGGGCATTGTCGCCTATTCGTTAGTGGCTCGTCAGCGCTGGCAATCTCTATCCATTGAATTCTGGGTCTTGGGCGTTCTTTGGCTCGCGATCTCTGTCGCGCTGGTTTCCTTTCAGGAACAATACGATCTATCTGGACTTCTCCAATTCCCGGTCAATTTCCGCGTGTTTTACCTGCTCCATCTGATTTTTGGTCTGGTCGATGTCTCCACCATCGTGGGCGGCTTATGCTGTTTTGGCATCCTGGCGGCAGTCGCTTTCGTGCGCCCCGACCTCTTCATTGCGACACTTGTCGCATTGGTGGGCTTTGCTGCGTTCAACATCCTTTTGGTACGAGCCGTCCTTGCCTGGATCGATCGCTGGCTGGCGAAGCGTCGATCGCGCGAGATCGTCAGCGCGCTCTTTCTTCTCGCGATGTTGAGTCTGCAACTTCTCAACCCGGTCGTGCGCAACGAAGGATTTCAGAGGCGTGCGGAGCACGACCAGGACTTCGGCGCTCGAAGAGTTCACGAGATGCCTTCGTGGCTCAATTCGGTCGTGTCCGTGCAGGCATGGATGCCTCCCGGCCTCACCGCGGCGATCCCGCGCGAGGCCAATGATCGCAATGCAGGCACTGCGAGCCAGTCTCTCGGCGCGCTCGGAGTCTATGTCCTGGTTGCCGGTAGTTTGCTTGGAATTCGGCTCCGCGCCGAATTCCGCGGCGAAAACCTTGGCGAAGCGCCCGGCCGAAGAATTCAGGACAAAGCGGAATCGGGGTGGTTCATCTCAGGGTCTGGTCCTGTCTCCGCACAGATCGAGAAAGAACTCCGCACGATTCTTCGTTCGATGCCGCAAATGTATTCCGTCGGCGTCCCCATGCTCATGGTCTTTGTCATCGCAAGTCTATTTCGAAATGGGGCATCGTTCACCCAGCATTCGTTTCACCTTGCGCTGCCGGTCTGCATTGCATATGGTCTGCTTGGATTTACACAACTCATGTACAACAACCTGGGCGGAGAAGGGAAGGGAATTCAGATGCTCTTCCTCTTTCCGGTTCCTATTCGTACTGTACTTCTAGGCAAGAATCTCTTTCACGCAACGCTCTATGTTCTGGTGGCGCTGGGTGCGGGTACCCTGGCGGTCCTGCGTATGGGCCGCCCCAGCGCAGTCATTGTTGCGACGACGATCGGCTGGCTGGCATTTGCCCTGCCGGCCAACCTTGCGGCGGGTAACCTGTTGTCCCTCACCATGGCGTATCGCGTCAACCTGGGCCGCATCGGTCGCCAGTCAGGATCTCAAGCAAATGCTCTGCTCAGTATGGTGATTCAAACCATGATTCTCGGAGTCGGCGCAACCGTCATTAGCCTCTGCGGCATCTTTGATGAACCATGGTGGGCGCCGCCCGCGTTGTTCCTCCTGGCTTGCGCTTCTGTTGTTGGCTGGGTTCTTGTTTTGAGACATGCCGACAGAATTGCCTTTCAGCGTAGAGATGCACTGCTCGCAAAGCTTGCACGAATCGAGTAATGCGCTGGAAAAGCGAACGCGTGGCGTCGACGCCTGGTTAGCCCGGGCGCAATTCCTGCGACTTAGAGCCCCTTCTTCGTTCGAAACGCGCGCACCACGTCGGCTGGATCGAGATGCTTTCCATCCACAGCCTCATTCATTGCCCGCATGTCTTCCGCCGTAATTTTTCCCGCGAGCGCGTCGAATGCCGCCTGCATCTGCGGCCAGTGCTGCAATGCTCCTTCGCGAACCAGCGGCACGGCCTGGTACGGCGGAAAGTAGTGCCGATCATCTTCAAGCATCGTCAAACCGAACGCCTGAATCGGCCCATCTGTGGAATTCGCGGCAATCATGTCCACCTGGTGCGCGTTCAATGCGCGATAGAGGAGTCCAAGGTCCATCGTGCGCGGATGCCCAGCAAATCGAAAACCATAGGCGGCGCTGAGTCCTGGCAATCCGTCCGGCCTCTGTTCAAACTCGTATCCAACCCCGAGTCGCCATTGCGCGGTATAGGGTACCACCTGGCTAAGAGTGCTTAAATGCAATCGCCGCGCGTCATCGTTGCGAATTACCATGGCGAACGTGTTTTCAAAGCCCAGCGGCGCCTCCGCCACGATTCCATATTTCGACGCATAAAGCCTTCGAATTGTGCCCAGGCCAGTCTGCGGATTTCGATCGACCGGCTGTTTCAGAATTGCGGTGAGCGCCGTGCCCGTATATTCCACGTAGGCATCGATTCTGCCTGCAACCAACGCCTGATGGCATATGTAACTCCCCGCCAGATAAAATCTGCGTTCAACCTTGAGACTAGTCTTGGCTTCAATCTCCTGCGCCAGCAGTTCACCCAGGACGACTTGCTCCGTGAAGTTCTTCGCACCAATGACAGGATGGTCGGGCCGGGGCGGTGCACAGCCGGCAACCAGGAGACAAGCAATGCCAATCAACGCAGCAGTCACGCGTCGATTCATGAAGCGGGAACCTTGAACCTGCGCTCCAGAAGCCCCAAGAGAGCATCCGCTCCAAGCGCGAGGAGTGCAGCCGGAACGGCACCGGCGAGCACTAAGCGATTGTCGACGGAGGCTACTCCGCGAAAGATCAATTCGCCTAGCCCGCCTGCGCCTACCGCAGCTGCAATGGTGGCGATGCCGATGCACGTCACGGTTGCTGTTCTCAGGCCGGCGAGAATGAACGACGCGGCAAGCGGCAATTCAACCTTGAAGAGTCGCTGCGTGTCAGTGAGTCCAAGGGCTCGCGCTACTTCGATCACAGAGGGCTCGATGCCCCGAATTCCTGCATAAGTGTTCCGCAGAATGGGCAACAGAGCATACGCGGTGAGCGCGAGGATGGCAATGCGAGCCGCGCGTTCACCAAGCCACGGCAGCGGCAGCAGAAAGCCAAACATTGCCAGCGACGGAATGGTCTGCAGGATATTCGCAAACGCAATCACCGGCTTGGCCCAGCTGGGTGCGCGCGTGAGCCAGACACCCGCTGGCACCGCAATCGCCGTGGCAAAAAGCATCGCCGCTCCGGTGAGCCAAAGATGCTCAACGGTGAGCGTGCCAATTTCGCCCCCGTATTGAGCTATGAATCCCGAGCTCAATGTGTCCTCAATGGGTCCACATGATTCTCCCCGCGATGAAAAGCGCTCACATAGGCACCCACGTCGGGTTGCTCCGAATTCAAAAATTCATCACGCCCCAGATTTGCAACCACTCTTCCCTCTGCCACCAGCACAATCCGATCACCAAGATACAAAGCTTCGTCGAGATCATGCGTCACCAGAAGCACCGTCTTCCTCAACTGTCGAAGCAGCGAGCGCAGCATCTCCTGCATTTCGCCCCTTGTCAGTGGATCAAGCGCGCCGAAGGGCTCATCCATCAGGAGAAATCTTGGATCAGCTGCCAGGGCGCGTGCCAAGCCGACGCGTTGCCGCTGACCACCCGACAGTTGATGCGGGTATCTCTGCGCGAAGGTGTGAGGGTCCAGTCCGACGTCGGTGAGCAATTGCCGGCTCCGCCGAACCCGTTCAGCCGGTGCACATCCCTTCGCTTCCTGGACCAATCCCACATTTCGCTCCACCGTGAAGTGCGGGAACAAGCCCGTCTCTTGAATCACGTAGCCGATGCCGCGTCGGAGATCGATCAGATCGACATTCTCGACGGGCATTCCGTTCACAAGTACTTGGCCGCACGTCGGCGTTATCAGGCGGTTCACCGTGCGTAGTAAGGTTGTCTTGCCGGAGCCACTCCGCCCCAGCAAAACAGTTGTCGTGCCTTCCTCGACCGAAAGCGAGATGCCGTCTAGCAACCGCCGCCCTTGCGGCGTCGCAACTGTCACGCTCCTAAACTCGATTGCTGCGGACATCTCCGGTCTGTCCTATTCTGCGACTGCATACTTTCTCGCCCCCTCAGTGTAAGGCAAGAGAACGAAAACCTCGATTTGCGTGGCTGATGTCCAATAGCACCTTATACCGTGCAGACTGCGAGAATCCTCCGTTTTTCGGCGCGGAGCATCCGCGCAGAGGCTTTCGTTCATCTAAGATCATTACGCGTTGCACATAGCTGGGAGCCTCGTTGTCCTCGCACTCGCCGATAAAGACCTCCGGCCCCGAAACCGCCGACGACCCAATGCCAATTTCGAGTCCGTCAATCTTGCTCCTAAAAGGAACGGTGACAGAAAATACGATGCGACGCATACCGTGCTCTACCTACCGGCTGCAGTTGCATGCGGGCTTCACTTTTGATGACGCGATCGCAGTCGCAGGTTATTTGAAAGAGCTCGGCATCTCGCACATATACAGTTCCCCCTACTTGCAGGCTGCGCCTGGCAGCATGCATGGGTACAACGTCGTTGATCACGACAAGGTAAACGAAGAGCTCGGCGGGGAAGCGGGCCACCGACGGTTTTGTGAGCGCCTGCGAGCGCTGAAGCTCGGCCAAGTGCTCGACATCGTACCCAATCACATGGCCACGGGACCGCAGAACAGGGCCTGGTGGGATGTTCTCGAAAATGGACCCTCGAGCCGCTACGCCACATGGTTCGACATCGATTGGCATTCGGACGAAGTCAAATTGCAAAACAAAGTTTTGATCCCGGTCCTGGGTGATCAGTATGGCCGAGTGCTCAGCGCCAATCAATTGCGCGTCGAACAGCAATGCGGCCTCTTCCGTGTTCATTATATGGAACATCAATTTCCTCTCGCACCTCGATCTTTAGTTATCCCCCTCACTCGAGCAGCGCAGATTGTCGATAACCCGGAATTGAGTCTCATTGCGGATAGCCTCGAACGGCTCCCAGTGGCTGACGGTCCGCAACAAGAACTCATTCTTTCGCGTCACCGCGACAAGATGGCGATCTACGAGTTGCTGCACAAGCGATGCGAGGAACAGCCCGCAACCAATGCGGCAATTGCAAAGGCGGTAGACGATCTCAACCAGAATCACGATGCACTCGATGAGGTTCTCAACCTCCAATACTATCGATTGGCCTATTGGCGCACTGCAGATCAAGAGCTTGGCTATCGTCGCTTCTTTGACATCAACACGCTGATTGGTTTGCGGGTCGAACGCCCCGAGGTTTTTGATGCAACACATCGACGCGTGCTCGAGTGGCTCAAAACGGGTGTTCTGGATGGAGTCCGCGTGGATCATCCAGACGGCCTCCGCGATCCGCAACAGTATTTCCAGCGCTTGCGGAGCCACGCGCCGCATGCGTGGATCATCGCCGAGAAAATCCTCCAGCCAGACGAAGCGTTGCGCGACGATTGGCCAATCGAAGGAACCAGCGGTTACGACTTCGTGAATCTGTGTAACAGGCTGCTGGTGAATGGTGACGGCCTCAAGGAACTGGACAAAGTCTATCGCGACTTCATACGCCAAGAGGTGGAGTTCGAATCGCTCGCACGGAGCATGAAGCTCAATGTTGAGCGCGAGGCGCTGGGCAGTGACGTCAACCGATTGACCAGCCTATTTGTTGAGATCTGCGAGAACAACCGCGATCGTCGCGACTACACGCGCGCCGAGATTCGACGTGCCTTGCGCGAGATTGCGTCTTGTTTCGCTATCTACAGAACGTATGTCGTTCCATCACGCGAGCAGGTTACCAATGAAGATCGCGAGGAAATCGACAAGGCTGTGGCTGAGGCGAAGCTCCGAAGACAGGACCTCGATTCGGGCCTGATGGATTTCATCGGTGATGTGCTGGCCTTGCGCGCACGCGGTTCTCTGGAAGCGGAGTTCTTATTGCGCTTCCAGCAGTTCACATCCCCGGTAATGGCAAAAGGCCTCGAGGATACTGCGTTTTACTGCTTCAACCGCATGATCGGTTTGAACGAAGTGGGCGGATCCCCCGATCTAAACGGCTTGAGCCTTGCGGAATTTCACGGACATTGTGCAAGGATGCAGGCTGAACATCCGCTCACCATGACCACACTTGCGACGCACGACACAAAACGCTCCGACGATGTACGAGCGCGCCTTGCCGTGCTGACCGAGGTCCATGGACGATGGCGAACTGCGGCAAATCGTTGGCTTCGCAGGAATGCGCAGTTCAAAACAAATGGTTTTCCGGATCGCAATACAGAGTATTTTCTTTATCAGACGTTGATTGGCGCGTGGCCTATTACGGCGGAGCGATTGACTGCATACATGGAGAAGGCTGCGCGCGAGGCCAAACAGCAGACAAGCTGGACGCAGCAGAACGAGGAATTCGAAGATGCGCTGCGTACGTTCATCGAACGGATTCTGAATTCCGCCGAGTTTGTGTCAGAGGTAGAGAATTTTGTCTCGCTTGTTCTTTTGCCGGGACAAGTCAACAGTCTCGCGCAAACGCTGATCAAGATGACTTCTCCGGGCGTGCCCGATACCTACCAGGGCGGAGAATTATGGGATTTGCGGCTGGTCGATCCCGACAACCGCAGCCCGGTGGACTATCCGATCCGCCAATCCATGCTGTCTGAACTCAAATCTAGTCTTGCAATCGAAGGGATCATGGAGCGGATGGAGAGTGGGCTGCCAAAGCTATGGGTAATCCACCGCGCGTTGCAGTTGCGGCAGGAAAGACCGGAATGGCTGAATGAGGAAGCAGCCTATCTTCCGCTGGAGGTAGCTGGGCCTAAGCAAGATCATCTAATGGCCTATTTGCGCGGGGAAAATGTGATCACCTGCGTGCCGCGATGGAACGTATTGCGAGCTGGACGCTGGGGCGCCACATCCGTGAATATCCCTGTGGGCCGCTGGGAAAACATACTGACCGGCGAAGAAGTAACTGGCGGAGCGGTGCGCGCCCAGATCCTTTTAAGGCGCTTCCCCGTGGCGCTCCTGGCAAAGAAGGCGGAGTGAACGATGCATCGATTCGAACTCTGGGCGCCACTGGCGACAGCCGCAGAAGTCAAGGTGAATGGCTCGCTTCATGGCATGCAGCGCGTTGGCGATCGGGGATGGTGGGAGGCCGAAGAGGTCGAGGCTGGGCCGGGCTCTGACTATGGATTCTCGATTGACGAGGGTGCTTCGATTTACCCAGACCCTCGATCACGGTGGCAGCCATCCGGCGTACACGGTCTATCGCGTGTCTACGATCAGACAGCATTTCAATGGACTGACTCCTCCTTTGAGTCGGATGCATTCACAAGCGGAATTATTTACGAACTTCACGTAGGCACATTTTCAGGCGATGGAACGCTGGACTCCGCGATTGAAAAGCTGGACGACCTCGTGGAGATGGGCATTACCCATGTGGAGCTCATGCCAGTCGCGTCGTTCGCCGGAGAATACGGGTGGGGATATGACGGAGTCGCGCTGTTCTCGGTTCATGAACCTTACGGGGGGCCGGACGCGCTTAAGCGTTTCGTGAACGCTGCACACGTAAAGGGTCTTGCTGTTCTGCTCGACGTCGTATACAACCACTTCGGCCCGGTTGGAAATTACGCGGGCAAATTTGGCCCGTATCTAATCGCAGCGCACAAGACACCCTGGGGTGGCGCCGTCAATCTTGAGGGCGCAGATTCGTTTGAGGTCCGACGGTTCTTTTGCGACAACGCGCTCATGTGGCTGCGCGATTATCATATCGACGGCTTGCGCCTGGACGCGGTCCACGCGCTGGTCGATCGCTCCGCGATTCACTTCCTCGAGCAATTGTCCGCTGAAGTCGAGGGTCTCGGTGCCGCGCTCGGAAAGCAATTGGTGCTGATCGCGGAGAGCGATTTGAATGATCCGCGATTTGTCACCCCGCGCGAAGCCGGAGGGCTTGGAATGGACGCGCAATGGAGCGACGATTTTCACCATGCTCTATTTACGGCGCTTATTCATGAGCCCGCGGTTGGGTATTACGGCGACTTCGGTCTGCTTAGCCAGCTAGCCAAATCCCTCGAGCAGACTTTTGTCTACGACGGTGTGTATTCGCCGTATCGCCGCCGTATTCATGGGCGTCCCGTTGCGGGGTTGTCTCAGCATCGTTTCCTCGGATACATCCAGAACCATGATCAGGTCGGCAACCGTGCAAACGGCGATCGAATCGCTCAAACTATCGGGCTCCGCCGTGCCAAGATTGCGGCCGCCCTCGTGCTCACAAGCCCGTTCATCCCCATGCTGTTTCAGGGGGAGGAGTGGGCTGCAAGCGCCCCATTTCAGTATTTCGCCAACCATGAAGACCGCGAGATGGCACGTGCCGTTTCCGAAGGGCGCAAGAGTGAGTTTGCCGCGTTTGGCTGGAATCCTGATTTGATTCCTGACCCGGAAAGCCGAGAGACCTACGAGCGTTCAAAGCTGGATTGGCGCGAAGTCACTGAACCCGAACATGCGGACGTGCGGGCATGGTACCGCGACCTGATCCGCTTGCGTCGAACCTCGCCTTGCTTGAATGATGGCCGGCCCGCGAGCACGCGCGTCTCTTACGATGAGGACGAACACTGGTTGCGCGTGGAAAGGGGATCGATCACCGTCCTCTGCAACCTCGGCGAATCCGTATGCTCGTTCCCATTCGCCGCACCGGGCCAAGTCTTGCTCGCTTCCGATCGCAATGCATTGGTGGAGGGATCAAAATTGATCCTTCCATCCGACTCTGTCGCTATCGTTCGAACCGAATGAATCATACCCTGCACTGGCGAAGCAGGATCGTCGCGCGGATGATCCTTCCGGGATTCAACGGAGTTGGTTACCAGGCTGGAGCCTTTCTGTCGCTCGATGCGCCGCGCTTGATTCCGGCCTGCGAGAATGGAGAAACTACTCGATCCAGGGAGAGAGTCGATAAGGTTGGGAATGCGTCGCGTCGCACTGATCTACAATCCGCGGTCAGGTCAACCTTCGTCCCATCGCGGTGGGGCTCTCAAGGGCGCGCTCAAAGTGCTGCGCGAGGCTGGTATCGAAGCAGACGCCCTCGAGACCGACGGCCCCGGCAGTGCCAAGAACCTTGCTCGCGCCGCAATGCGCAACAACTACGACAGCATTTTGGCTTGCGGCGGCGACGGCACTGTTCACGAAGTGCTGCAGTGTCTGGTAGGGACCGATGTGGCACTCGGCGTCATGCCCTTGGGAACCGCCAATGCGCTCGCTCAGGACCTTGGTCTTGGCACCTCACCCGTGAAGGCCGTACGCAAACTCATAGAGGCTGTCCCGACGCAGGTCCCAGTTGGCCGCATCTTCTATCGCGACAAAGCTGGGGCCGAGAATTCGTGCTACTTCACCGTGGCCGCCGGTATTGGTGCGGATGCCTTGCTAATGGCCAGTCTCGATGCCGGACTGAAGCGCCGCTTTGGGTATGCTCTCTACGTAGTCGAGGCGGCGCGCATCTGGGCCACGAATCCATTTCCGCTCTTCCACGCCGACTTCTCGTTGAACGGAACCGGCGAAAAGCAGGCTTCGGAAGTCTCTCAACTGCTCGCCGTGCGGGTGCGTTCCTTCGGAGGCGTGCTGCGCACGCTGGCTCCCGGCGCAACTCTCCGCAAAGATACACTGAGCTTTATTACATTCAATACGCGTAGCCGTTTCCGCTATCTTCGCTTTTTGCTGGCAGTTGTAGCTGGCCGTCATACGTTTTCTAAAAATGTTGAACTCCTTGAAGCAACCAGCGTCGATTGCCGACTTCGCAATGGATCAAGGAACCCCATCTACGTTGAAGCCGACGGGGAAGTGCTCGGTGTGCTCCCGGCGCGTATGGAGATCGCTTCGCAAAAGCTCACGCTGCTTATTCCACCGACCGCGCAACCCTGAGTTTCAACTCCTCCCACACTCGATCCGTCGCAGGTTTGCGCCCTCGTCGAGCTGGTTTCATTTGATCGTCAGCCCTGTTACCTGCAATGATCGATAGGTTTCTTGGACGGGGAACTCCTGCATGAAGAACCAGTCTCTATTCTTGTTGGTAATCTGGGCGATTACGCCGCTTGGCGCGATCGGGCAACAGCCTGCATGGCATCCGACTCCTGGCAACCTGACCATTCCACTATGGCCAAACGCGGTACCTGGAGCGACCGGCAATCTGCCTCCTGAAGCGGACATGACAACGGTAAAGGACAAACTCATCGCCGGACGCCCACTGATTCGACTCGGAAATATTTCCAAGCCAACTCTTACCGTCTACACACCAAAGAACAAGAACTCAGGTGCCGCTGTCGTGGTCTTCCCGGGGGGTGGCTATCAGATTCTCGCCATTGACTTGGAAGGCACCGAGGTCTGCGATTGGCTCAATTCGATTGGCGTAACCTGCGTGCTGGTCAAGTATCGCGTTCCCAATAGCGGTCCCTACCCCAAATCTTCTGCGGCCCTGCAGGATGCGCAGCGCGCTTTGGGTCTGGTGCGTAAGCACGCGGCCGAATGGCACGTTGATCCACGACGCATCGGCGTCCTCGGCTTTTCTGCAGGAGGCCACCTCTCCGCCGCTCTTAGTACCCATTTCGATCAGCGTCTCTACGAGCCGGTTGATGATGCAGACAAATTGAGCTGCCGCCCCGACTTTGCGGTGATTGTTTATCCCGGCTATCTTGCCATGCCGGAACAGGGCATGGCGCCCAATCCGGAGATTCGCCCCACCGACAACACGCCGCCAACCTATCTCGTGCAAGCGGAAGATGATCCAGTACATGTCGAGAATGCGCTGGTTTACTTCTCGCAACTGAAGAGTGCGGACGTGCCGGCAGAGTTGCACATTTACGCGGAAGGTGGGCATGGTTACGGATTGCGCCGCACCGCCCAACCCGTCACTGCCTGGCCGCAAAGCGTGGAGATCTGGTTGCACACCATCAAGATGCTGCCGACCCCATAGCTTCTACAATCACCTCATGCTCCTCGCGGTTCTCACCATCTCTGATCGCTGTACACAAGGGATCGCCATCGACACTGCCGGTCCGGCCGTTGTCACGCTCCTCCGCCAGCATTGGCGCGACGCTGAGATACAAACTGCTCTCGTGCCGGATGAGACCGATCAGATTCGCGGTTCTTTGGCAGAGTGGATCAGCCAAAACGCGGCGTTGATCCTCACCGTGGGCGGCACAGGCCTCGGCCCTCGTGACCTGACTCCAGAAGCCACTCGAACGCTCATCGAACGGGAAGCTCCCGGCATAGCCGAGGCGATGCGCACAAAAGGCGCAGAACACAATCCGATGGCCTGGCTCTCTCGAGGTCTAGCAGGACTCAGCGGCCAAACCTTGATCATCAATTTGCCGGGAAGCCTACGCGGAGCCGAACAGAGTTTGAGTTCCATCCTGCCGCTTATTCGACACGGGCTCGAAACGATAACCGGCACCGAGAGCCACCACTAGCCCAATCGGGTGTTCCAATCTCAATGCACAGCAAACGCTTACCTCTCGCCCCAGCTCTATCTCCAACAAGGATTCGCAGAATTCTCGGCAATTTGTCCCCAAACCATTCTCACGATGGATTTTCTGCGAATCCATCACCCGGCTCGACTGTCCCTGGTCATTTGAGAAACGCGAGAAAAACTGTAGTAAAATCGCTCCATCGTGGCAGCCGCGAGAGAAAACCCGATAGAACGACGCCGACCCGGCAGTGTCAGCATTCGCGATGTTGCGGAAAGAGCTGGCGTCTCGATTGCGACCGTTTCCCGGACCGTCAACCACATTTCCACCGTGAACGCCGAACTAGCACAGCGCGTGTGGAAGGCGATCGAGGAAGTTGGCTATCTGCCCAACACCCAGGCACGTGCTCTCGTCTCCGGCAGAAGCAAGATGCTCGGCCTCATCGTTTCTGAAATCACCAATCCATTCTTTCCCGAGCTTGTGCAGGAATTTGAAAGTCTGGCTGTGTCGCAGGGTTACGAGGTTTTGATCGGATCGACCAACTACGATCCGGCACGCACGGAGAGCCTCATGCGCCGCCTCCTGCAGCGGAATGTCGATGGCGTTGCCGTGATGACATTCGGCGTTGAAGAGGAGTTGGTAAAACAACTCGTTGAACGCGAATTTCCGCTGGTGTTTGTGGACGCCGGTCCCGATCTGCCCAACATCCACATCCTCAAAGTGGACTATGCCGAAGGCATTCGACAGGGAGTGCAGCACCTTGCGGCGCTCGGGCATCGCAGCATCGGGTTTATTAGCGGTCCCATATCTCAGCGTTCTCCCAAGATCAGGCGGGAGGCATTTCTTGCGGCAATGCGCGAACTCGGCCTGAAAGTGCCCTCAGAACATCTAGTCGAGGGAAACCACACCATGGAGGGCGGGATCAGCGCAATGGAGCGCCTGATTGCTCTCCCGGAACTACCAACTGCTGTGATGTGTTCGAACGACATGACCGCCATCGGCGCGCTGCATGCCCTTTATCGCACCACGCACAGAGTGCCCGAAGACATCTCGGTGGTCGGCTTCGACGACATTCACCTTGCGCAATTCATGCTGCCTCCGCTCACTACAGTGCAGATGTCTTGCAAGGATCTGGCGGCAGCAGCCGTGGAAGGTCTTCGTGCCGGTATCGAGACGGAGCACCCGAAGCACGGAAAACGCGACTGGCCGATCTCTACGCGGCTGGTCGTTCGCCAGTCGTCCGCTTTTCCGCGCGGAAGCCTGCCCGCTTTGATGGGCGCCGCCCAGGGAAAACGCAGCGACGCAGGCTGAAAACACCCTGCGGGACCATCGACTGTAACTTGTGGCGGACCAGAGTGTCTAATGCAATGAATTAGTTTCCAGCGAGGTCCACCATGCTTATTCGCGAGCCTTCCGACATACCATCGTCTTCGATCACTTCGAAGGAGCGGTATCTGAACCGCCGCCGATTTGCCCGAGGGGCACTGTCGGGAATCGCCGCCGTCGCCGCAACTGCTGCGGGTGTAGCCCGCGTGGCAGATGTCATCTCCCCTCGGATCCGCGCACAAGCCGGGACCAAACTCGAGACGGTGAAGAGTCCCCTCAGTACTACGGGAGAACAGCTCACGAGCTACGAAGACATCACCCACTACAACAACTATTACGAGTTCGGAGTGAATAAAGGTGATCCTGCGCAGAATGCCGGTGCCTTGCCCACGCGTCCATGGACAGTGAAGGTGACCGGCCTGATCAAGCACCCAAAGACCTTTGACATTGATACGCTCCTCAAGTTGCGACCGCTCGAAGACCGCGTTTATCGGCACCGCTGCGTTGAACGCTGGAGCATGGTGATCCCCTGGGTCGGGTACCCGCTATCGGAATTCATCAAGCAGTGTGAGCCGCTCGCTAAAGCGAAGTATGTCCAGTTCCTCTCGTACTTCAACAGCAAAGTTGAGAAGTGGTCCTCGGAATCGACGATCGATTGGCCCTACTCCGAAGGTCTACGCATGGATGAAGCAATGAATCCACTGGCATTGCTGGCCTTCGGCCTCTATGGCGAGGTGCTTCCCAATCAGGACGGTGCACCGGTACGCATTGTGTTGCCGTGGAAGTACGGGTTCAAATCCGCTAAGTCCATCGTCGAAGTGCGATTCATCGAAAAACAGCCGCCGACTACGTGGAACGACATGGCTTCCAACGAATACGGCTTCTATTCAAACGTGAATCCCAACGTCGACCATCCGCGCTGGAGCCAGAAGACCGAGCGCCGCATCGGCTTGCCTTTTTATGCGCAACAGCGAGCAACACTTTTGTTTAATGGCTATAGCGATCAGGTTGCATCACTCTACAACGGCATGGATCTGAAACGGTACTATTGATGTCCACCAGAGAGGAATCGATGCCCACTGCCAAGAGCGCGAAGAGATCCCCGTCGGATCGGGGTGTTCGCCCCGCTCAAGTAGAAGACGGAGAAGCGAAACTCGACTCTTTCTTCGCGAAGTACACTCCGGAGATTGCTGCGCAGGCGAGGGAGATTCGTCAGGAGATGAGAGAGCAGTATCCAATGGCGCTCGAACTCGTGTATGACAACTATAACGCGCTGGCGATTGGTTTCGGTCCGACCGAGCGCACCTCGGAGGCAATCTTTTCCATCACGCTCTTTCCCAGATGGGTGAGTCTGTTCTTCCTGCAAGCGAAGGGCTTGCCTGATCCCGACGGGCTTTTGAAGGGGAGCGGAAATGTTGCCCGGCACGTTGTGGTTTCTTACGTTGCGATGCTGAAGGAGCCTGCGGTGCGCGCTCTCATGCAGAATGCGGAAGCCTTGGCGAAGGTGCCATTCGATGCACGAAGTGAGCATCGGCTGATCATTAAGTCAATTTCAAAGAAACAAAAAAATCGCCGGCCTGCAACCGAGCTAGCTCGCTGAATCGGCACCGATGAACCGTTCCACAATCATCGCCCTCAAAGCTTTCGCCTGGTTTGCCTGCCTCTGGCCCTTTGCGCTGCTGGTCTATGGCGCGGTGACCAACACGCTCGGAGCTGATCCGACCGCCAAAATCACCCTCACCACGGGCTACAATACACTGCTGCTTCTAATTCTCTCGTTGGCCATCACACCGCTCCGTAGCCTTTCGCCGCGACTGAGTTGGCTGATCCGGTTCCGGCGCCTTCTGGGCCTTTTTGCTTTTTTTTACGGCACGCTGCATCTACTGACTTATATTGCCCTCTATGCTGGCTTCGATGTGAATGTCATGCTTGCCGATATCGAAAAACGTCGCTACATTACAATCGGCGTCGCTGCGTGGTTGATGCTTGTTCCTCTGGCCGCCACGTCAACAAATTGGTCAATCCGTAAGTTGGGTGGCAAGCGCTGGAGCCGCCTTCATAAGCTGGTTTACCTGGCAGCAACTTGTGGAATCATTCACTATTGGTGGCAGGTCAAGCCGGGCGTCTTGAGCCCTCTGCGGCTGACGATCGTCCTCGCGATCCTGCTTCTTGCGCGACCTGCATTCGCCTTCGTTCAGCGGCGCAAGGCTGCTCAGGTTGCAGTCTGATCGGCGAGAACTGACAAGTCATCCAGTGCATCCGTGAATGTCAAGAGCTGCTGTGCCACAGGACGGAAACTCTTCCGATGCAGCGGTGTCGGTCCGAGCCGCGCCAACGCCGCCATGTGCTCTGCCGAGCAGTATCCCTTGTGGCTCGCCAAGCCGTATCCAGGGTATTCCAGGTCCAATTCGACGAGCAACGCATCCCGGTACACCTTGGCCAGAACGCTTGCTGCAGCGATCGAAAAGCTGGTGGCATCGCCTTGGATCACGGACTGCTGTGGACAGGGCCACTCAATTGTATCGACACCGTCGATCAACAGATAGTCGGGTTCCACCGTGAGCTGTTGCACGGCCAGTCGCATGGCCAGCAACGATGCCTGGCGAATGTTGATCCGGTCGATGGTCTCTACATCGACGGCAGCGATGGCCCACTCGGCAGCTCGAGCGCGGATCTCAATGTCGAGTTCAACCCGTTTTTTCTCCTGCAGTTTTTTTGAATCGGTGAGCCCCTCGAATCGAGTGCCTGGCTCCAGGATGACTGCTGCAGCCACCACTGGGCCGAACATCGGCCCTCGCCCTACCTCGTCGAGTCCGGCGACCCGCAGCGCCCCGCATTTGCGTGCGGCTCTCTCCAGCTTCCAGCCGCAAACCGGCGTCCCCGCAGGCAATTTCTTGCGGACGGGCTTCGAGGTCAAGACGCTGGGCATGCGTCCCAGTATAAGTGCAAGTCGCGTGTGGAATTCCGGTCACTTGAACATCTGAATGCAGCGAGGCATCTTGGGAAAATTGAGGTGGCCCAAGGAATCAAGAAGAGGTAGCCAGATGGGCTCCGCACGCATGGCGAACGGCAATCACGCCAGACGCCAAAAGCAAAACCCCCGGCCACATGGGCTGGGGGTTTTGCAAACATAAGCCGGCTTGGTGAGATCTAAGCTTTTTCAGTGACTCGATCGACTTCCTTCAACCGTGCGGCTTTGCCGCGCAGTCCGCGAATGTAAAACAGCTTGGCGCGACGCACCTTGTAGCTGCGGATCTTTTCGACCTTGTCGACGACCTTTGAATTGAAGGGGAAAATACGCTCGACACCCTGCCCAAAGCTCATCTTGCGCACTGTGAATGTGCCTTGGGGGCCATTGTTGATGGCGATGACAAGTCCCTCGAACGCCTGCAAGCGTTCCTTGTCGCCTTCCTTGATTCTTACCTGGACCCGAATCTGATCCCCGGGCACAAATGCCGGCAAATCGGTCCGTTTAAGCTTGTCTGCCAAGCGCTGCATAACTGGATGAATTGACATGGTTTCTTCCTGCTTTGAACTCAGAATCCCAATTTTAACAGAGATTGGGGTCTCGCGCCTAATCCGGGCCTTCTCGCTTGCGTTATAGTCTCCAGTCATGGACGAAAAACGAGAACTGCTGCGCCACACACTAGCCACAGTTGCCTACCGCGCCGCCCATGCCCTGGGGGGAGCGCCGGATTCGTTTGCAACCTTTGCCGGAGTCGGTCGGCAACCCGCCGACATTTTGGCCCACATGGGTGATCTCTTTGAGTGGGCTCTGAGCATGGTTAAAGGTCATGAACAGTGGCACAGTTCCAAATCCCTTTCTTGGAAAGAAGAGCAGAAGCGCTTTTTTGCCGCACTTGAAGTCTTCGATGCCTACCTTGCTTCAACCGAACCACTCCACGCACCGATGGACAAGCTCTTTCAGGCACCGATCGCCGATGCCTTAACGCATGTCGGACAATTGGCAATGATGCGCCGTCTCGCTGGCGCCAAGATTCAAGGCGAGAATTACTTCGTGGCCCGGATCGAGATAGGGAATGTGGGGGCAGATCAGGCTGCTCCCGTCCAATCGTTCTGAGCGCTGTTTCAAAAGTTCAAGCCAGCATTTAGCGCCTTCTTTGCCAGCCTAATGAGGCGAGGAGTCTTTCATCGTCAGCACTGAGCGAAGTACGCTCCAACAGGTCGGGCCGATTGACCAGGGTTTTGCGCAATTGCTGCTCGCGCCGCCAACGGCGAATCTCTCGATGATCGCCTTGCAGCAACACCTCGGGCGCGCTCATGCCTCCAAATTCCGCGGGGCGCGTGTAGTGCGGATAGTCCAACAACCCGCCCGCTCCATGCTGCGATCGCGGTACACCGTCAACGTCTGTCTTAATCTCCGCATCTGGGATGCCAAAGCTCTCAAATTCGCTTGAAGCTTCGTTCCCCAACACCCCCGGGAGAAGCCGCATCACCGCATCTACCACCACCGCTGCGGCCAGTTCGCCCCCGCTCAATACGTAGTCCCCGATCGAAAGCTCCATGTCGCAATAGAGCCTGTTGATCCGTTCATCCACGCCCTCATAACGTCCGCAGATCAGAACAATGCGTTCCTGCGAAGACAATTCTCGAGCGGCAGCCTGCGAAAAGGGCCGACCTTGCGCCGAAAGCAGAATTACCATCGGCGATGAGGTGGCCGACGCGGTTGTAGCGGGGGCTTCGGCAGCCGACTCAGTCTTTGTTGGCTTCGGAGAGACTTCGAGTGATTCGAGCGCTTCGGCCAGTGGCTCTGGCTTCAACACCATACCTTCTCCGCCGCCAAAGGGACGATCATCGACGGTTCGATGCCGGTCATGTGCAAACGCGCGCAAATCGTGCACCTGCACAGTGACAAGTCCCTGCGCCTGCGCCCGACGCACGATCCCATAATCGAAGAAACCCACGAAAAATCCGGGGAAAATGCTGATGATGTCGAAGCGCATGTCTATCGTTCACGATGATATAGGGAAAGGAAGCCCGATCGGCTTCGGCGCGAGCTTGCCAATCCGTCACACGCTGGAGCGGGCAGTCCGCCGGTCGGTATTCAGCTCGATAAGCCCTTGGGGCAGCGCCATCTCCAGTCGCTTGCCCTCCAAATCGAGCCGCCGCAGATAGCTCTTCGCAAACGGTACCAGAACCTCGCCGGACGAGCCTTCAACCACGAGCAAGGGTGCCGGCCCAGCCGCAAGATCCACATCCTCGACCCGACCCACTTCAACCAGCTCGGCGCCAGCCACGTCTACCAGCGTGCACCCGATCAAATCGTCAATATACGCCTGGTCCTCGTCCAGCGAGACTCGTTCGGCTTTCGGGATCGCCACGATAAACCCAATGAGCATCTCGGCTGCGGAAATCGAATCCACTCCTGCGAAATGGAGCACGACGCCGCCTTTATGCGACCAGTGGGCGATGAGTTCCACGCCGCGCGCAGCCTTGCGGTCGGGCAAGTCAGCGTCCAAATTGCCTGCTGGACGCGCGGTATCGCCCGGCAGCAACCAAAGCTGCTTTCGTTGCGCAAATTTTTCAGGAAAATCGGTCAGAATCTCGGCAAAAACCTCGCCCTTTCGACCTTGCGTGCGGCGAATTCGAGCGAGCCAAGCCCATTGTTCCGCTGCGGCCATTTAACCCTCCCGCAAGCGATGGCCTCGTCGACTGTCAATCCTAACCCTGATCGCCTTCTTCAAGGATGTCGAGCGTGTAGCGATGGTGCAGCTTCATGCTCACTGCCCCCAAAATCGTGCGAACAGAGCGGGCCGTGCGCCCCTGTTTCCCGATCACTTTTCCGACATCTTGCGGTGCCACCTTGAGCTTCAGGACGGTGTTTTCGTCCCTGCCAACGGACTGCACCTCAACGGCTGATGGTTCGTCTACCAGGGCTCGCGCTATCTCGCGAACCAGATCCTCTACCGCGACCATATCGTGATGGGTCATCTACTTGCCTCTGACCGTCTACATCCAGAATCAAGATACTTGGATGCGTGCGCGAATGGTAGCACACCTGCCATTCGTCATCCGAATTTAGATGAACGCCAAATGACGGACACAAAATGCGCCAGAAAACAAAGGGCGTCGCGGACGTAAAGTCCGGTAGGTTCTTCCTTCGCTTGGCTTTAGACGGCGGCCGGTTCGGCTGCCGTCGCCGGGTTCTTCTCCAGCAGCTTGGCCACAGTCGGCGACAGCTGAGCGCCAACCCCGCGCCAATATGTGATGCGCTCGCGCTTGAGGTCTACAGTTCCGGGGTTGGTGCGGGGATTGTATGTGCCGACAACTTCAATCGATCGGCCGTTGCGGGCCCGATCCTTCTCGATCACAACAATGCGATAGTAGGGCTGCTTGCGGGCGCCAACGCGCGCCAAACGAATCATCACCACGGCGATACGATTCCTTTCAAATCCAATGCTGTTGCGGTCTTAGAAGTCTTTGAAGGCCGTCACGGACGTGACGCGCCTAAATTCAGGGCCGACCCATCGGGCACAGCCGCGCAAGACACAACACCTAAGTATCGCTGAAACCGGAGTTTCAGGCAAGCGAGCGCCCATGCGGGGGAAACAGGAACTTGAGCATCGGCCGCACCCGTGTCGCCCAGCTCCCTTCATCGTGGGTACCGCCATGTACCTTCTCGAAGTGCATGGTCTCGCTGGGGTGCCACCCATTTGCCTTCAGGCGCCGCGCCAGATGTTCCACGTCGCGCAGCGTGCGATGACCTTCCCGGTCGCCGACATCGAGCCAAAGCTTCGGACGCTCCCATAATTGGGGCGCGTGTTCGTTCAGGTATCCAAGGATGCTCTTGTGGTTCCACCACACGCTGGGTGACATCACCGCCAGCTTGCCGAAATGCTGTGCATGCCGGATTCCCAGATAGAGCGTTACTAGTCCACCCAGGGACGAGCCACCCATTCCCGTCGACTCGCGCTCGTGCCGCACCCGATATTGGCCCTCGATCCACGGCATCAACTCCTCGATGATGAGCCTGCCGTAGCTTTCCGCCTCGCCGCCGCCCATCTGCCAGTTGCGCTCATGCGTGTACTCGGCCAGGCGCCGATCGCCGGTGTTGTAGACGCC
This sequence comes from uncultured Acidobacteriaceae bacterium, assembly GCA_963798035.1. Taxonomy (GTDB): domain Bacteria; phylum Acidobacteriota; class Terriglobia; order Terriglobales; family Acidobacteriaceae; genus Telmatobacter. The sequence continues at coordinate 1,319,679 of CAWCRW010000006.1, forward strand.
CACAATCACGAGCGGTTCCACTTCGCCGGCATCAATCGCTGCGTCGGCGTGTTCACGCACCTGCCACGTGCGCCCTTTGACGAACGACGTGCGCCCGTCGAAGAGGTTTTGCCCATCGTGCATGTAGAGAACGGGGTAGGTTCGTTCCGGTTGGTCGTCGTAGCCCGGCGGTATATACACAATTACGTCACGCGGATCGGGCAGGATCTGACTCTTGAATTGGCAATGCAGTCGAAGTCGGGGGTGAGGCGAGGATTCGTCCGATTCGACTTGTTCTTCGGGCGTGGCCTCTCCTGGTTGTTGCTCCAATTCCAATCCTTGCGGTCCTTCAACTTGGGCGGCCTGGGCTCTGAGGAGCGGCACAAACCCGTGGCTGTTACAGTATCAAGAAAACCGCTGTTCTCCAATTGCAGCTCCGGGGAGTGGAGTACCGATCATGAACCGTGAGTACCACAAGTGGTATTCCAGTCGCCTCGGACGCGACATGGAGCTCCTCGTCTTTGGCCACGCAGGTTTGCCGGTTCTGGTCTTTCCCACATCCGGCGGACGTTTCTATGAGTTCGAAGATCGCAACATGATTGGTGCAGTCAGGCACCGTATCGAAGCAGGTCACCTTCAGTTTTATTGTGTGGACTCTGTCGACATGGAGAGCTGGTACAACCGCAACGTGCCTCCGCGGTGGCGCATCGCGCGACATTTGCAGTACGAAGATTACCTGATCCAGGAAGTCGTTCCCCTTGTCCGCCTGAAGAATCACGACAGCCACTTCGTCTCGCTCGGATGCAGCTTTGGCGGATATCATGCAGTCAACATCGCCCTGCGCCATCCAGACATTTTCACCGGGCTGCTGACGATGTCAGGCGCCTTCGACCTCTCCAACTTTCTTGGCGGCTACTACGACCAGGATTGTTATTTCAATCTGCCCACCCACTACCTCCCGAACCTGAGCGATCCCTGGTTTTTCGAGCGCTACCGGCGCAATACGTACGTCCTCGCCACCGGCTGGGACGACCAGTGCCTTGGCCAGAATCAGAATCTCGACCGCATCATGAGTTCCAAAGGCATTCCCCACAAGTTCTACACTTGGGACTCGTGGAACGCGCATGACTGGCCCACTTGGCAGCGGATGATTCAGGAGTATTTGTGACCAGATGGGGTGGCGCCAGATAAAAGAGCACAGCGAAACGATAAACTCGCTCCACAGGAGACCGTTGGCATGATCGACCTCAACCCCTATGCGAAGTTTCTTGATGGGCGTCCGTTGGAAACAATCCTCGCCTCAACTTCTTCGACCATCTCAAAATTGATCAAGACCATCGGCACGGAGAAATCCACCAAGCCGCCTGCACCCGGAAAGTGGTCGGCAGTCGAGATCGTCTGCCATCTCGCCGATTGCGAAATAGCATTTGCTTTCCGCCTGCGCCAGACGCTCGCGGAAAACGATCACGTCATTCAGCCCTTCGATCAGGAGAAGTGGGCCGTGATCTACCCAGGGATCGCCGCTGGAGCTGCGCTTGCCGCCTTTGAAGGTCTCCGCGAGTGGAATCTCGTTCTCATTCGTGAAGCACTCCCGGCAGCCGCGGAGCGAACCGTGACGCACCCCGAGCGTGGCACCATGACCTTCCAGACCATCGTCGAGACAATGGCCGGTCATGATCTCAATCATGTGGCCCAGCTGCAGCGCATTGCAGGCTAGTCCGCGAGGCGCTCCCGCGCCTACGCGCGAAGACTCGACCGCATTTCCCGGCAGGACATTGCCGCCAGGATGATGTTTGCGGTCTCTTCTTCGTTTTCGTGCGAAGAGATCATCAGGTCGTAGAGATGCGGGTTTGACCAGTCTTTTCCGTAGGTCTGTTGCATGTAGTGCGCCCGCTCGCCATCTACCGCGTGAATGCGTTCTTCAATGTTGACGCCGGGTCCGAGTCGAGAGCGCAGCCGGCTTACGCGATCGTAAAACGGCGCATATACGAAGACATGAAACACATCCGTCTTTTGCTGCAGAATGCATTGCGCACCTCTTCCGACAATCACGCAATTGCCGTCCTCATGGGCCTGTTTCACGATGGTTCGCGTCATCTCCATCATCACATCGGGATCAAAGCAGCTCTCGTCTGCGGGAATTACACCGGCGGCCAGCGCCGCGCCGCGCATCGCCCGGCGATTGATTCTCCCCAGCCACGACTCCACTCGTTCGTCGAAACAGGTCACCACGCGCGAATCAACGTGCGCGGAACAGGCGATCGCCTCAATCAGTTCACGATCCAGAAGTTTCCAACCCAGCCGCTCCGCAACCACCTTTGCAATGCGTCCGCCGCCACTTCCAAATTCCCTCGAAACCGTCAATGCCCGATAGTCCACAGCCGCCTCCGACTTGCTGACGGCCCCAATCTATACCGCCCCCGGGGACGTTTCAGTGGTCTGCGACACATCGCTCTTCTGGATCACATAGCGTCGACTGACAACATAAATTGTTAATTATCAATAATTTAATTCATGTGCCTCGCAGCCAAGGAAAGATCCTCGATCTGAGCTTCGCGTGCTTCCGCGGCTACTCCGCACGCCTCACACGGCCATTGCCCTTCCCGTACACTGTTGTCAGAAATGAAGCGGTGCTGCCGAGTTCGGCCGCTTCCGAGGAATGCAGGCGGAGGGCGAGATGAAGAAAATCGGCGTTTTGTTCGGTATGGAAAACAGCTTTCCTGGCGCGCTCGTCGAGCACATCAACGCCCGCCAGATCGACGGGATTCACGCCGAGTTTGTTCAGACAGGCGCGATTCATCTGGACAAGCCCGCCGATTACGCCGTGATCGTCGACCGCATCTCGCACGATATCCCGTTCTATCGCGCGTTTCTCAAGCACGCCGCGCTCAACGGAACAGCGATCATCAACAACCCATTCTGGTGGTCGGCGGATGACAAATTCTTCAACTACACACTTGCTGCGAAGCTCGGCGTCGCCGTTCCTCCTACCGTGATCTTGCCTCATAAGAAGCATCCAGAGGGCACAACCGATCGCTCCATGCGCAATCTCGAATATCCGCTCAACTGGGATGCAGTTTTCGCCTACGTAGGGGAGCACGGCTTCATGAAACCCGTCAATGGCGGCGGCTGGCGCGATGTCTACCACATTCACAACCCTGCAGAGTTTTTCGAGGCCTACAACCAATCGCATCAGCTCTGCATGATGTATCAGAAGGCTGTCGAGTTCAATGAGTACTTCCGCTGCTACGTCGTCGGCCAGAACAAAGTCCACATCATGCCTTACGATCCGCGCCGGCCGCATCATGAACGCTATATTCAGAACCCGCCTTTCTATGATCCGAAGCTTCTTAAGCGAGTCGAGTCCGACGCCCTCACCCTCTGCCGTGCGCTGGGCTATGACCTCAACACGGTTGAGTTTGCTGTAGAAGACGGTATCCCCTATGCCATCGACTTCATGAACCCGGCGCCCGATGCCGATCTTCACTCCGTCGGTCAGGCAAACTTCGATTGGATTGTGCGCGAAGTCGCGGATCTGGCGATCTCAAAAGCGTCTGCGAAATCCAAAGCGTTGGGTGAGCTCCGCTGGTCGGCATTCCTCACGGGAAGTGTACCTGCAGCAACGAAGTCGGCCCCCAAGGTCGAGCCCACGCCGACGAAAAAGCCTGCCGCGCGGAAGGCCGCAAAGCCGGCTGCCCCCAAGCCGAAGAAGGCCGCGCTCAAATCCAAGTCAGAATAGTCTCGCAATTCAATTCCGCACCACTGTCCATATGCCGCCGATCCTTGTCATACAATGGCCGCAGGGCTTTCCCGAGGAATCTCCATGCGGCCATCCTTCTCGCTCGGCATTGAAGAGGAGTACCAGACCGTCGACCCGGTCACACGCGACTTGCGCTCGCATATCCAAACAGAGATGCTGGCGCAAGGCAAACTGCGCCTGCAGGAGCGGGTCAAGGCCGAGATGCATACTTCTGTTGTAGAGGTCGGCACGCGCGTTTGCCGAAATATCGATGAGGCGCGTGAAGACATCTACGAACTGCGTCGCGAGATGATCAAGCTGGCTGCCGAGCATAAGCTCCAGCTTGTCGCGGGCGCGACGCATCCCTTTGCCGACTGGCGTACCCAGGAGATCTATCCGGATCCGCGCTATCACCAGGTCGTCAAAGATCTGCAACTTGTTGCCCGCGCCAACCTAATCTTTGGCCTTCATGTCCACGTAGGTATCGAAGACCGCGAAGCCGCCATTCGCATCATGAATTCGATGCGCTACTTTCTGCCGCACATTATGGCCCTGGCGACCAACTCGCCCTTCTGGCTTGGCCTGAACACCGGCTATAAAGGCTACCGCGCAAAAGTATTTGAAAATTTTCCTCGCACCGGCATTCCGGACGCATTCTCCAGTTACTCCGAATTCGAAAACTACGTCAGCCTGCTCGTCCGCACCAACTGCATCGACAACGCCAAGAAAATCTGGTGGGACATTCGCCCTCACCCATTCTTCAACACGGTCGAAGTGCGCGCATGCGATATCCCTTTGCGCGCCGAAGAGACCGTTGCGATTGCTGCGCTCATCCAGGCCACGGCGGCTTATCTTTACCGTCTCCATGCATCCAATCAGGACTTTCGTCAATACGCGCGCTCTCTGCTAATGGAAAACAAATTCCGCGCGGTGCGCTACGGTCTCGATGGCAAGCTCATCGACTTCGGACGCCAACAGGAAATCCCGGAACGCGATCTGCTCGAGGAATATCTTGTCCTCGTCGACAGGGAAGTGGACGAGCTTGGCAGCCGCAGTGCGATTGAGGGCATTCGGAAAATCCTCGAGACCGGTACCGGCGCCGACCGCCAGCTCAAGGTTTTTGAGGAATCGAATGGCGACTTGAAGGCCGTCGTAGATTACATGGCAAAGGAAACCGCCGCCGGGCTTTAGTTCCTGCGCACAATTCTGGTGCGCGATTCCCGTGGTCTGCAATGGCAATGCTCTTGGTTCCGCCTCATCGTCGCGTGAAGCCCGCACCGAGCCGAACTCCCGAAGCTCTCCCCACCGGTTTCATTTCTGTGAATTTTTCGATACCCTCAAGAGATACCGCATAAGCGCGGACCTTCAATTCCGAGGGAGAGCTGTACCTCACGTATGACCGAAGCTGCTAGATACTTGCTTGCGCTACCCTACCCGGCTGAGCTCGCGCCCGGTGCGCGATCTGCCGTGACAACATGCCTGCGCATTTCTCCCTCTGAAAAAGTCACGCTCATCACCGACCGCGCCACCGAAGCCATCGGCGCCGCGTTAGCCGCCGAGCTTTCCGCGAATGGATGCCAGTGGAACGCATTCGTGCTGGAGGATCTCGCGCCTCGTCCGCTCGCCGATATGCCAACTGCAGTTCTTTCCGATATGGAGACCTCCGCGGTCTCCATCTTCGCGGTGCAGGTCCAGCCCAACGAATTGCATTCGCGTATGCAGATGACGGACGTCGTGAATCGCCGCCACATGCGCCACGCCCATATGGTAAACATCACCGAGGAGATCATGTGCCAGGGAATGCGTGCCGACTTCGATCTCGTAGACCGTCTCTCACAGAAGGTTCTTGACCGCGTGCGCCGGGCCACTCGGATTCGCGCCACGACCTCCGCCGGCACCGATATCACTGCTGAAATGAATCCCGGTTACAAATGGTTCAAGACATCCGGGATCATCTCTTCTGAGAAGTGGGGGAACTTGCCGGGCGGCGAGTGCTTTACATCTCCTGGCGAAGTGAACGGAACCTTTGTCGTCGATGGAGTTGTCGGTGACTGGCTTTGCGCACGTTATGGGCTCCTGGCGGCTACTCCTCTCACCATTGAAATTGCAGCCAATCGCATCAGGTCGTGTTCCAGCGCCAACAAGGATCTTGAGTCCGACTTCTGGACCTATACTCACACCGACGAAAATTCGGACAGAGTCGGCGAATTCGCCATCGGTACCAATCTTGGCGTCCAGCGTGTGATCGGCAATATTCTGCAGGACGAAAAATTTCCCGGTATCCACATCGCATTCGGTAATCCCTACGGAGAACATACCGGCGCTCCCTGGCGTTCTGGCACGCACATCGATGTCGTAGGTCTCGGTTTCAACATCTGGATCGAGTCCGAAGACGGTCCCAATCGCGTAACAGAGCAAATCATGCGAGAAGGTCGATTCCTTATCGCTGCCTGAGCTGCCGGAACACCGCAATGCGCTGGCATGAAGTCCTTCCCCGTCGAATGCGCAGAGGTATGGGACCTCTTCGGTTGACCTCCGCAAATCTCTAACCATCCGATTCCCCGTCGCACTCAATGCAAGGTTCGCCTTAACTCCCGACTAAACAATGGTTTGTCGATCTTCTGGAACCTTCTTTTTCACTGCCAAGGCGGCACAAGTTTTCGCGTATGCATCCAATGCTGTAACGGGGAAGAAGCTTCCGGGGGGACGGAGCCACTGCTCCAACTGGAGTGAAATGAGTAGCTTACCCGAATTGAATCTGACTGCCGTGCTGAATACGGTGCTGTATCTCTTGGAATACACAAGCTATCCGGGAAAGGGAACGGAAGCAGTCGGTGATCTTAAGCGGTGCGTGCATCGAGCGATTACCGATCTGGAATCGACCCAACCGGGCAGATTGAATTGAGAGGATTGCCGTCGCGAGGAATTACGAGTGAGTTCGACATTTCAAATGGGACCTCGATCTTCGCGGATCATCGAGGTTCTACGCGAAACGATCCAGCGCGCCGAACAGACGCCGGAGCTTGGCCCAAGCGATCCAGGCGTGGTCGAACTCAGGCGCATCCTTTCTCAATGGATTGCACAGAAAGATTTCCTTCTCGAGGACGGCGTAGCGCTCATAAACGATCGAGATAGATTGCCCGAAGCATCGAACAAACACCCATAAAACGGCTGTGCATTCTCAGCGCGTTTCAATCGATCCGTGCGCTGGCATTTGTGGCGGGGTCGAACTGTCCTTACAAATCCGCTTCGAACCCTCGAATGTTGCAACTCCGCGAAGCGCATTTCATCCAACGGAATGAGATGACGACCACATCCGCTTCAACCTCGCTACGCACTCTCGGCAATTCCGATATGCAACTCACCTCGATCGGCTTTGGCGCATGGGCGATCGGCGGCGGCAACTGGGAATTCGCCTGGGGTCACCAAGACGACAACGAATCCATCCAGGCAATCCATCGTGCGCTCGACCTCGGCGTCAACTGGATTGATACTGCGGCGATTTATGGCCTCGGCCACTCTGAAGAGGTTGTCGGACGCGCGCTGAAATCGACGAGCCAAAGACCCTATGTCTTCACCAAGTGCTCCATGCGCTGGCATCGGGACCGTTCCATTTACAGGTCGCTGAATGCAGGCTCGCTTGCAGAGGAACTGGAGAACTCCCTCCGTCGTCTCGGCCGGGAAACAATCGACCTCTATCAGATTCACTGGCCGAATCCGGAGAACGAAATTGAAGAGGCTTGGGAAGCCTTGTCGCGCTTTCGCGAGCAAGGAAAGATTCGCTGGATCGGCGTCTCCAACTTTTCAGTCGAACAGATGAAACGGGCTCAAAGGATCGCCCCGATTACTAGCCTTCAACCTCCCTACTCGATGCTGCGCCGGGCTGTTGAACAGGAGATCCTGCCATTCGCCCGGAAGAATGCGATTGGCGTCATTAGCTATTCGCCGATGGTTTCGGGGCTGCTCACAGGCAAGATGACGGCTGAGCGAATCGCAGCCTTTCCCGAAGATGACTGGCGCCGAAAAGCAGTTGAATTCAATGAACCGCGGCTTAGCCGGAACCTTCAGCTTGTGGAACTCCTTCGTGAAATCGGCAACGCGCACAATGTCGCTCCAGGAGTTGTTGCCGTGGCCTGGACGCTGCAGAATCCCGCAATTACTGCTTCGATCGTGGGCGGTCGCAGTGCGAAGCAGGTCGAGGGGATCATTCCCGCGCTTGAGTTTCGCCTCACCGCGGACGAATACAAAAGGATCAATGAGTTTCTGGCGGCCGAGTCTGCCTGATTCCAACCCTTCAAAACAACGAAAAACCCCGGCCCAAGAGCCGGGGTTTTCAATTTGAAGACCGATCTGCAATTTACATTGCAGCGACAAAGTCCGGAACAACGATTGCCGCGTTTTCCTGCAGCAGCTGTGTCATGCGGGCCGCCATGCCGGTATACATTGAGGCGGCACGGAACGCGTTGACCCGGACGCCTTCACTGGCCTGGCTGAAGGCATATTGCGCAAGTGCCATCAGCACACAAACCCGTATCTGCATTGCGTCGCTGCGAAGTGTCTCAACCAGCTCGCGATCTACCGACTCGCAGTTGCGGACGGCGTAATCTGCCATCTCCAGCATCACGCGTGCATTTTGATACATGGCCCAGAGACCGTGTGCGCCTTGAATGCGCTTCCAGGTTTCTTCGGGTGTCGCATTCACTCCCTCTCTCCAGAGGAAATGATCGCTCAGTTCCCGTGCGCTCCAGTCGGGACGGAGCTTCACAATCAAGGATTCCCAGGACTGAGTGCTGCGCTGGCGGACACCAGCTCTCCATTTACCAAGGTAAAGAGCCACGATCGTGAGCGCGGCAACTTGAATCAAAGGGAAGATCATGGGCCGTCCTCAAGCCGGACTACAGGAAGCCATTCTTCGATGGCCGCCCCGGCACATTCCTACTTGTCCTAATACTCTTACCAGAAAACAATCTTGGTCGGAAAGCAATCTGTCCGAGTTCAATACACATTCCTACTGCCGGTACCCAACAACTTCCTACACCTAGGTAACTTAAAGTAATCAACCCATGGGGTCAATAATACTTTCCGGGGACGGCGAGAAGAGAACCAAGCTTAATAATTCTGTGGAAATCCCCGCGGGGTCGCGCGGTAAACCATACAGAGTACGGAACATATTGGAAGATATGGTGCTAGAGAGAAATCAGTTCTTCAGAAGGGGCTCTCAGAGCTTCTTATGCCGTTGGGTTGCCGCGGCTGATTCATTCAGGGCCGCGCGCTCGGCTCGGGCGACCCCAGCGACAGCCAGCAAAAGGCTCTGCATTTGTGGAGTGAACTCGCGACGTTCTGCCTGTTTTTGTGCAAAGCTGAATGCCCAATAAAGAAGCGAGCAGAGAAAGCCCACGATGACAAAGAGATACAGACGAGCATATTCCGAGCCCATTGGGGACCGAGCCTGGACGATCGTCACCCCCAGGCTCACGAGGGAATAAAGGCCGAGGCCCGTGGCCACCTGTAGCTCTCGGTCGCGCCAGCCAAGCGAAAGCAACTGGCTGCAGCCTGCGAGGATTAGGAAAAACAGGATCCGAAGAATAGCCACAGCCTGTTGAAGATGCACCAGCAGCTGCTGCTCTATCGGCATCTGCCCGAGATTGGGCAGCGTCGTGAACGGCCAGATAGCGGCACCTATTACGAGTAGGATGACGCCGACGACTACGATCGTGAAACGAGGCAAAGATCCCCGAATTGGGCGCAGCACTGACCAAGCTACTTCCACCAGAACACAAAACTGGAGCACCGAGTCCATCGCAGTTTGGATCAGATAAGTTGTCCAATTGATCCCGGAAGGAAAGAATCTCTGGCTTAGAAACCCGATGAGATTGATTGCGAGGTCCCAAACGCAGTAGAGACAGAACAGGGGAAGTTGCCGCCAAATGCGCCGATAAACGAGCAGACCAACAACGGCCGCTTCAGTAACAATCCCGGCGATCCAAATCGTGTTATCCAGACTCATCATCGACATCCTGTTCTGAACGGATCGATGCGATGAACTGAGTTTAGCAGTAATCGGGGCAGGCGCAATAAGACGAATAGTTACGCGCGTGCCCCTGTATCTACTCTAAAACGATCTCAAATCTAGCTTACGTTCTTGCCAGTCGGCGGTGGCATAGGTCCCATGTAGATTGAGCTCTTGCCCGTTGGCGGTGGCATCGGTCCCATGTAAATCGCAACTTTGCCAGTTGGCGGCGGCATGGGTCCCATGTAAATCGAGCTTTTGCCTGTTGGCGGCGGCATCGGTCCCATATAGATCGCAACTTTGCCGGTCGGCGGCGGCATGGGCCCCATGTAGATCGAGCTCTTACCCGTTGGCGGCGGCATCGGTCCCATATAGATCGCAACTTTGCCGGTCGGTGGGGGCATGGGCCCCATGTAGATCGAGCTCTTACCCGTTGGCGGCGGCATCGGTCCCATGTAAATTGATTTCTTGCCGGTCGGCGGGGGCATGGGGCCCATGTAAATCGAATCGGCATAACACATGGAAGCCGTAAACATCGCACCGAGCACAACAACAGCCAGCTTCGAAGCTCTCGAATGCATAGACTTTCTCCTTTTAAACCCATTGATGGATCTGCATCGAAAGACTACCCCAAAAGATGTACGAAATCTACAACAAAAGTACCGGAAAGTCCTATTTTTTTATGGGGCTGGAGTGAAATCCAACCGCACTGGAATCGTTTCCACCGGAATCCTTCGGATATTACCGCTAAATCGTTTAACATGAGACGAATTGTGGGGCCGGAGACGATTGGCGAAAAATGGTGCTTCACTCATGTTTGTGAAATCTGGGTCTCGGAAACACAACGGTTTACGAAAGATAGTGAGCTGCTAGATTGTCATCGAAGATAATCCTGAGGCTTGTGGTCCCGAGAGGACGCAATCTTGATGCCAGATTTCATTCGGTTGTTTCGGGGTAACGTTACTTAAACTCTCCCAGAAGACTTCGGGGCCGCCGATGAGCTTCGAAGTAACCTTGGGTCTGATGAGGGAACTCAAGGAGGAAGCGCGTGATTCCGGAGCTCCGCCAACGGTTTAATGACAAATTCTCGACGGCGAAATACGATGCTTTGCTTAGACTCCTCGAGACGCGCAGCGCAACAAGAATTGAATTTCGGATCGCGGAAACTCCGGTGTTTCTCCCACGAGAGCTCTTGGACCAGATGGCGGACGCGGGTGAGGCACTCGCCTTACGCTTACTTTCCGATTCTGCGTATCTTCAGGCTGCGCGCCGCGCGATTCCGAAAGGGTTCTGTGTTGCTGGGGAGACCGTCCATCCGAACTTTCTGACCGCCGATTTTGCTCTCGTTCGCAACAGAGAAGGCAATCTAAGTCCTCGACTCGTCGAGATTCAGGCGTTTCCATCTGTCTTCGGCTACCAGGAAATGCTTAGTTCTGCCTATCGCGAATCGTATGATCTGCCCAACCCGCTTGGGAGCTTCCTTGGCGGCCTCGATGAAGAGGGCTACTGGACGCTTCTACGTCAAGCGATCGTTGCCGGCCACGACCCTGAAAACGTGGTACTCACCGAGGTCGATCCACTGCACCAGAAAACTCTGCCTGACTTCAGAATCACCGCACAACGACTGGGGATTGCAGTGGTCGATATCGCGACATTGGAGCCGATCGGTGACACATTGCACTATCGGAATGACCAAGGACTTCTGACTCCAATTCGCAGAATCTACAACCGGGCCATCGCCGATGAACTGATCGTGCGCAAGATTGAATTGCCCTTCGATCTGACAAGGTCCTGGAACGTGGAGTGGGCCGGCCATCCAAACTGGTATTTTCTCATCAGCAAGTTTGCGGTGCCGTGGCTGTGTGACTCGTCTGACAGGGACCCCATCGTGCCGCCCGCAGTGTTCCTGAGCGATTTCTTAGCCGGTCCCGGGCGCGAAAGGCTTGCCGCTGCCGGCGTACCGCTGCCGAGCGATCGAGGACCTGAAACCGTCTATTCCGAAGTGCTGCTCAAGCCATTATTTAGTTTCGCCGGGAAGGGAATTGAATTCGAACCGACACAGGCACTCCTCGAATCCATCCCTGAGGGCCGCCGATCCGACTTTCTTCTGCAACAGAGAATGCGCTTTGAACCCACGATCCAAACACCACACGGACTCACGCAAGCCGAGATCCGTATTCTCTATATATGGCCCGAAAGAGGCAATCTCACCGCGGCTCTTTCACTGGTGCGGCTGGGCCGAGGCAAAATGATGGGTGTGGATCATAATAAGAACCAGGAATGGGTGGGCGCGTCGGCAGCGTTTTTCCCACAGGCCTAAGACCGACAATTTCCCCGAAATCATGGTGTGATGCAAACCTCAGATGCATAGGAACATAATCGATTACCTATCGAAAAACTTTGGTGCCCTACGTTAATTCTCAAAATTCAGTTAAAGTGACGTGTAGGCTTTTAAAAACAGTACCCCCGAGACCGAGAATGAAGGACACTTCGAAAATCAAATACGCGCCCAAGACAGGCCTCTCAACGGCGGCCGCTCCGCGAAAGGAAGTTCGTTGTGCGGTCCGGTTCCCTCTTTCGCTTGATGCTGTGCTTTCGGGCGAACGCGAGCCCTTCACGGCTCTTACACGGAATGTCTCCGCGAGTGGCGTGCTGCTGGAAGTGCACGACCCTCTGCAAGTGGGGCAGGGCATCGATTTTTCAATCCGCATGCCCGGCAGCATACTCGGCGCGCCGACCGACGTCATGGTTGAGTGTCATGGGCGTGTGGTACGCTGCTCGTTAAGCCAGGGACAGTACCAGGCTGCTGCAACAATCGACGAATACCGGTTTGCGGAGCAGTAAGGGCACGCGCTGGCGATTTTGCGGCTAAATTATGGAATTCTTGGACGAAACTCCTGAAGGCGAAGTTGTAGACGGACCGGTACGGCCCGGAGCGATTCGGATCATTCTTGCGGACTCGCAGGCTATTTATCGCGTTGGCATTCGAAAGATATTTGCTCTCGAAGACGATCTTCGCGTCGTAGCGCAAGCCGACTCCTTGGATAATCTGCGCGCAGCGATCGAGCGCTATCCCACCGATGTGGTCCTGCTCGAAGGCGGCCTGTTGGCCGGCACTGCCAATGTCATCCCAGAACTTCTGCGATTGGCGCCCGACGTCAAGCTTATCGTCCAGGCAATCGCCGCCGACGAAAACCAGACAGTCGAACTCTACCGGCGCGGTGTTCGCGGCATTATCTCGCGCTCCATATCCCCGGATCTTCTGGTACGGTGTGTGCGCAGAATCGCCGCAGGCGAAACCTGGATCGACAATCAATCTGTCAATTGGGTGATCGACGCGTATCGCTCGCAGGCAGCAGCCCTTGTCAGCCCGCGCACTCAACCGCGCCTGTCGCCAAAGGAAATGGCAATTATCACCTGCATTACCCAGGGCAAGCGGAACAAGGAAATTGCGTTTCAGCTGGGGACTACCGAACAAGTTATCAAGAATTATTTACGCAAAATCTATGACAAACTCGGCGTCTCCGACCGACTTGAATTGGCCCTCTATTGTCTCCATAACAAAATCATCCAGTCGGATGTGGATGAAGAGACCGTTGCCAAGAAAATCGTTAGCCGTTAGGCGCCAAGCGCCCGCGATTTTTCTTTAGATCGATCGCGCGGTCGGTTTCTTATTCAATCTTCAACGAAGCTCCGCCAGCATCACACTTCCCTCCGTCGGAGCTCGGACTCCCCGCGCAACGGACGGGGGCCTGCGTATCGCCACATTGCTTCCGCGCCATTTCCGTGAGTCTGATCAACTCCGAAACCTCGGCCTCGGACATGTGCCCCAGTAATTCTTTCGGGCTTTGCAGGACCACCGGATCCATCTGGCTCAAGAGATCCATGCCCTGTTGCGAGATCTGCGTCCAGACCACGCGCCGATCATGACGGTCCCGCTGTTGCCGGATCAGCTTCAAGGTTTTTAATCGGGAGAGCAATCGGGTGATGTCGGGCTCAGCAGTGATCATCCGATCGCCGATGGCCGAGCAAGTAAGTCCCAGCGGCCGCGCTCCGCGTAGAATGCGCAACACGTTATATTGCGTGCCAGTGATTCCCCAAGCTCGGCTCATCTTTTGAAACGCCCGATCGAGACAGTCCGCAGTTCGCAGAAGGTTCAGGCAAGCCTCTTCCTCGATGCTTGAGAAAGGACTTTCCTGCGCGATTTCACGCTTCAGACTGGCCATTCCTGATTCCCCACGTATAGATGCTCGGTTGGTGCAGAACGGCAACCAGGCGCTCGTCCACCGTTCCGAAATCCCTTCATCGCTACTGCTTCGCCGCATCCAGCTCGATGGTGAGCTTCACGTCGTCGCCGACAACGCTCGCGGGATATTTGGTCGCAATGCCGAAAGCAGTCCGGCTGATCGTTGTGGTGGCCGAGAAACCCTCATGGGCCTTGTGGTCCATGCCCTGCGCCGGGCCGACCGGACCTTCGACTTGCAGAACCACTGGTTTCGTCACTCCGTGCACCGTCAAATTGCCGCTCACCGTCAACCCGCTGCCGTTCTTTGCCACGCTTGTACTCGCAAATGTCGCGGTCGGGAACTGCGCAACATCGAAGAAGTTCGCGCTCTTCAGGTCCGTATCCCGCGCAGAGACGCCGGTGTCGACGCTGGAGACATCGATGGTGATACTCACCGTCGACTTTGAAATGTCGGATTCGTTCAACGCGATCGAGCCGCCGATATTTCCAAAGCGCCCATGAACATTGGACAAGCTCATGTGGAGAATGGAGAAATCGACTTCGCTGTGTGCTCTATCGGGGACCCAGGTGGAGGTTTGTGCCACGGCCAGAGGGCCTGCGAGCGCGAGTAAGCCAGTGAAGAGTGCGAAACGCTTCATTATTCAGATCCTTTCGTTTGGATGTCCGCAAGAACTGCGTTCGGTTGCCGGCGACGTCGCGAGGGGTACGCCGAAGTGGCGCGCAAACGCGGTCGGTCCGTTGGGACGGAATCAAAGCTACATGTCCATCTGACGCGGCCAGGATAGTATTCGTTGCAACAAATAATTTGCCATCGAATCGTGCCGGGAATATGGGACCAATCGAAACTGGCAGCTTGGGGAGCGGTTCGAGTGTTTCCCGCTCTCTCCTGAAACGAATTCACGAGCGCTCCCTGAGGTCGAAGCGAGATTTGCGAATGCTCTGCTATCCTCCGAAGGATGTCCTTTCTCCGCGACTTCCAGCAATTAAGCCGCAGTCAACGACACGCATTCATCGCCTCTTTTCTAGGCTGGACCCTCGACAGCCTGGACTTCTTTCTCCTGATCTTTTGCGTCCAGGCGATCGCATCCGATTTCCACACAAAGCCGTCTGCTGTGCTCGGTGCTGTCTTTCTGACCCAGGCATTTCGTCCGCTGGGGGCTTTGATTTTCGGCATGCTCGCCGATCGCTATGGGCGTCGCCCGGTGCTGATCCTCAATATTCTTGGCTTCTCGGTCATCGAACTCGCGTGCGCCTTTGCACCAACATTGAACGTGTTGCTCGTGCTTCGTGCAATGTTTGGCATTGCCATGGGTGGGGAGTGGGGAGTCGGCGCAGCGCTCGTTTTCGAAACCCTCCCCAAAGAGGGCCGCGGCGCATTTTCCGGGATTCTGCAAGAGGGCTATGCGCTGGGATCGATCCTCGCGTCCGCTGCCTTCGCGGTCCTTTTCCCGTTGATCGGCTGGCGCGGAATGTTCATGGCCGGGGCGAGCCCGGCTTTACTCGTCCTTTATGTGCAGGCCCGCGTTGAGGAATCGCCAATTTGGCTTGCCGGTGCCAATAGCCGCACCCAGAAGACTGGTGCGATCATTCCGCGGCACATCCGCAAATTCATTCCGACATTTCTGTTCCTGATTCTGCTCATGACTGCTTTCATGAGCTTCTCGCACGGAACGCAGGACGTGTATCCCACTTTTCTCACCGTGCAGATGAAGCTGTCGCCGGAAACCGTAGGACTCATCGGAATTCTCTATGGTTTGGGCTCGATCGCGGGTGGATATGTCTTTGGTGTGCTCTCCGAAAAATGGGGTCGCAAGCCAGCCATCATCTCCGCGGCTCTCCTATCGCTTCCGGTGATTCCCCTTTACGCCTATGGACACTCTGCTGTCGTGCTCGGCATAGGCGCCGTCCTGATGCAGTTTATGGTGCAAGGGGCGTGGGGCGTGGTCCCGGCCTATCTCACCGAGCTTTCGCCGGCGCCCGTGCGCGCGACCGCTCCTGGTCTCGCGTACCAATTGGGCGGGCTCATCACATCCTGGAACGGAAAGGCTCAGTCCCTCATTGCGGAGCGATGGGGCTCCTACCCTCCCGTCCTGGCGATCACTGTAGCTGTTGTGGCGCTGGCACTGGCCATTCTGGCCGCCATGGGGCATGAAGCGAAGGGCGCTGAGTTGAGCGCGACCTAAGCCGGCGCATCCGCTGGCGCTGAAACAAACAACCATCTCCCCTCGCGGAGCGCATCTCTCATAGCTACTTCGACAGCGTCACGCGTTGACTCCTCCCGGAGCATTTAGCCGTGCGTCCACGGCGAATAATAGGATGACGCGGTGATGCGTCGCGCGGCCCGGAGGGCGAGATCCACGAAACTACCTCTACCAACAGGGGCGCTCTCGCGTCCAACACCTATTGAATTTCAGTGACTTTTGAGTGCGACCGCGAGGTCCTCTGCAAGGAAATTTGCAGACTGGTAACATTCGATGATGCACAATCATTTCTAGGAGAGTTTTCGTCGTGCCGCGTATTCATTTTCAACTTCAATTGGCCGAACTCAAGGACAAACTCCTTGCAATGGCTGCACTTGCGCAGTTGGCGGTCGAGTCCGCGGTGGACGCTTATCTACAACGGGACCAGGGCCTCTGCCAGTACGTGAAGCAGAATGAAACCGCGATCAACACGGCTCAGCGCGAATTGGACGAGATGGCCTACGAACTCTTGGCCAAAGAGCAGCCGATGGCTATCGATCTTCGTTTCATCCTGGCGGTCATCAAGATCAATGGCGACCTGGAGCGTATCGGTGACCAGTCGATGGGAATTTCACGCCGCACGCGTGAAATCATCAAGGCGGAAGAAGTTGAATTGCCCGTCGATTACGCGGCCATGGGGGAATTTGCCGGACGCATGATCCGCACTGCGGTCCAATCTCTGCTCGAAGGCGACGCTCGCCTGGCCGATACCGTCCGCGAAATGGACGATGAAATCGACCGTATGAACCGCCGCGCCCACGCTGACCTGCTCAAGCTGATTCAAGAGAGGCCGCAGTATACTCAGCAGGCCATGAATGGCCTCATGGTGTCGCGCAGCCTGGAACGCATTGCCGACCACGCCTCGAATATCGCAACTGATGTGATCTTCTGGATTCGCGGCGCAGACGTCCGGCACCAGCTCAGCTTGTCGATGGATTGAGAAACGGGCGATCCTGAATGAACAAAGGCCGCGCCTAGCGCGGCCTTTGCCTTTCCGGGGAGGGGGAACAAAGCCGGAATGAGATGCCTAATTTTATCGCGTCGCTTCAAACAGGAACCAGGCGCGGCGCTCTGCCTCGTCGATCCAGACTTCAATTAGGCTTGTTGTGGCATAGTCGTTGGCCTTGGAGGCGACTTCGTGCGCCGTTCGCAAGCTCTCCACAAGAGCCCGGTTGTCAGCATGAAGTTCGAGCAGCATGTCGCGTGCCGGCACAAACTCCTGGTCATTGTCGGAAATGCGCTGCAGCCGCGCAATGTGCCCAATGGAGCGGATCGTCGTTCCCCCGATCTTGCGCACCCGCTCGGCAATGTCGTCGCTGATCGCAAAGATCTGGGCTGCCTGCTCGTCCAGCAGCAGGTGGTAATCGCGGAAATGCGCTCCGCTCATGTGCCAGTGAAAATTCTTGGTTTTCAAATAAAGAGAAAAGACATCGGCCAGCACCGCATTCAGAACACTGGAGAGATTCTTCACTTCCTCAGGGCCAAACCCATCGGACACGTTGACCTTCGCGGCCTTCGACTGTGGACTTGTATGCGTTGACATAGAGCTCCTCGCTCGCGGGAGACCCGGGCGCAAAGCAGACACCTGAATGCCCCCGCTGCACGTGTAGGATGCCGGGAGCCAGGGATGGGTTCTCTTTTCGGATTTAAAGCCGGGAAAGCGCTGTGGAAAAGATCAGGGGAGTCCCTTCCGCACTGAAGGGGCTCCCCTGATTAATCTGGGAATTGGAGAATTTCAGGCTTCTGGCACCGGGTGAGTGGCGTAATGAAGCAAAACGGCAACGGCACAACTCGTTAATCTTGTTTCCGCCGAATCGGCGCGGCTCGTCAGAATCACCGGAACCCGCGCTCCAAGGACGATGCCCGCAAGTTGTGCACCACCCAGGTACTCAAGCTGCTTAGCAAGCATGTTGCCGCTCTCCAGATCCGGCACAACCAGAATGTCGGCTTGTCCGGTCACGGGCGAATTCAGGTGCTTGATCTTCGCTGCTTTCAGGCTCACCGCGGTGTCGAAGGCCAGTGGCCCGTCGAGGATGCCGCCGGTAATCTGTCCGCGATCGGCCATCTTGCAGAGTGCGGCCGCTTCCATCGTAGAGGGAATCTTTGGATTCACGGTCTCCACGGCCGAGAGCAGGGCAACCTTCGGTTCCGGAATTCCGAGGGCATGGGCCAGGTCGATTGCATTCTGCACAATGTGGATCTTGTCTTCGAATTCCGGCTTGATGTTGATGGCTGCGTCGGTGATCAGGAGGGTCCGCGCATAGGCGGGTGTATCCATCACGAAGACGTGAGTGATGCGGCGCGAGGTCCGCAGCCCTGTATCGCGCTGCATGGCCGCCTTCATCAATTCGTCGGTATGCAGGCTACCCTTCATCATCGCCTGCGCATTGCCGCTGCGGCACATTGCCACGCCAAGCTCGGCAGCTTTGTCTTCCGTGTCGGCCTGCAGGATCGGAAAGCCACTGAGATCGACGCCCATCTTCACGGCGAGCGCGCGCATCTGGGCTTCATCGCCAATCAAGGTCGGCTCGATGAGGTGCTCCGCGGCGGCTTCAACGGTACCTCTGAGCGCAACGTCAGATTGAGGCCACACGACGGCCGTAGTGATGGCCGGCAGAGATTTGCAGCGCTCCAGAAACTTATGAAATACGTGATAATCGGCCGGATGGCTCACTAATGGGTCAACGGC
This sequence comes from uncultured Acidobacteriaceae bacterium, assembly GCA_963798035.1. GTDB lineage: Bacteria > Acidobacteriota > Terriglobia > Terriglobales > Acidobacteriaceae > Telmatobacter. The sequence continues at coordinate 1,338,582 of CAWCRW010000006.1, forward strand.
TACGGCTTCGGCAATGGGGGCGAGGTCACTCATTGGAATCGATCTCCCTGCCGCGAGAGGAATTGAGTCCGTGGCGGCACGAGACCATTCTTACCTGCCGCGCCAAATCCTCATGTGCGCAATATCACAGGCCGGCGGGTTGTCCCACGTTGCGGGATCTCAAAAGGGTCCGGGGATGAACCGCCTCATTTCGGGTCCTAATGGCTAGATCGCGCTACTTGATTCCGATCACCATGGAATCGGGTCCGACGAGATGCTCAACCCGTGTCTCGCGGAAGCCGGCCTTCTTCATCCAGCCCATGCAGTCGGCCCCCGTATAGTCGAAGCCGCCCGGCGATTCAATCAGCATGTTCAGGCTCATCAAGAGCCCAAAGGCATTGGTCCTGCGCTCATCGTCAATGATGGACTCGAAGACAATGAAAGCGCCGCCTTCGGGAATGGCTTCATATGCCTTGCGGATGAGCATCCTCTTTTGCTCAAGGTCCCAATCGTGCAGAATATGCCCCATCAGGATCACGTCTGCCTTTGGCAGAGGGTCGGTGAAGAAACTACCCGGAAGGAACTTCACCCGCGAAGAGAGGCTGTTGGTTTCGACGTACTCTTCGAAAATGGGCCCAACTTCGGGTAGGTCAAAGCCGAAACAGGCAAGATGCGAGTTCTTGAACGCGATCTGGACGATAAGATCGCCCTGGGCGGTCCCGCAGTCGGCAACGGACTTGTACTTTTCCCAGGGAAAGCGTTCGGCGATGGCGATGTTCCCGCCGTGGCTGATCCCGGTCATGGCGCGCAGGAAGCCTTTCAGGCGGGCGGGATCGGCATACAACGCGGCAAAAAGGTCGGATTCGCCGGCCTCTTCGCTCTGCCGTTCGCCGGTGCGCAACGCGATGGTAAGACGGTCCCAGTGATGGTAGAGGCGCTTGTTGGCCATCTCGAGTATGCCGCCGACATAGGAAGGCTTGCGCTTGTCGAGGAACAGGTCCGCGGCCGGTGAATTCGAGTAATTTCCGTTTTCGCGCTGGAGGAATCCAAGCGCAACCAGCGCGTCCAGAAAGTCGCGCGAGGAGCGGGAATGCAAACCGAGGCGTCCTGTAAGCGACTTCAAATCCTCCGGCCCCTTGCCGAGTTCTGTGAAGACTTCCATTTCGACCGCGGATAGCAGTGTTTTGGAGGCCCAGAAGGCCATTCCAGTTTGCAGAATGTGATCCGGCGTCAGCGCAGACGTGGTCATCGTGTCTCTCTTTCTTACGGGGATTTCCAGGGGAAGAACTCGACAGAGGTGAGTGGAGGAAGTGTAGCCGATCGGCCTGTCCCCTGGGTATCTCGGATCGGAGAAGTGCCGACATGGTGCGTAGTCGATGACCTTTGCGGCGTAAACCAAAGCTGCTATGCTGGCTAGCGCTCAGAAAAACCGATTTACGCAGGGAGTGGATGGCGATGTGGTTCCTCGGAATGGATGTGGGCACGGGCGGCACGCGGGCTGTCGTCGTGGACGCGACCGGCAAGTTGATCAGTGGAGCTTCGAGAGAGCACGCGCCTTTCCGTACCCCTCATCCCGGCTGGGCAGAACAGGATCCTCAAGACTGGTGGCGCGCCGCGCAGGAAGCCATTCGCGCGGCCCTCGCGTCGACGCCCGAACCACGCCAACCAATCGCAGGCATCGGACTCACCGGGCAGATGCACGGTGCGGTGATGCTGGACGAGAATGGCGTGGTCCTGCGCCCCTCGCTCATCTGGTGCGACACGCGTACGCAGCCCGAGTGCGACTGGCTGCACGCGAAGATCGGCTACGAAAAGCTCATCGAACTTACCTGCAACCCGGCCCTGCCCAATTTCACGCTGACAAAGCTGTTGTGGGTGAAAGTGCGCGAGCCGGAGATCTTCGCCAAAATCCGCCACGTGTTGTGCCCCAAGGACTACGTGCGGTACCGGCTTACCGGCGAGTATGCCATCGACGTTCAAGAAGCATCGGGAACACTGCTGCTTGACGTTACCCATCGCCGCTGGTCAAAAGAAGTGGCCGAGGCTGCGGGCATACCGGAGAGCTGGCTCCCGAAAGTCTATGAATCGCCTGAAGTCTGTGCACGGATCAGCGAAAGCGCAGCCGCCCTGACAGGATTGAAAGCCGGGACGCCGGTTGTTGCCGGCGCAGGCGATCAGGGTGCCGGCGCAGTGGGGATGGGCATTCTGCAGCCAGGTTCGGTGTCGGCGACCATTGGCACCTCGGGAGTCGTGTTCGCGGCAACAGCGCAGCCGACGAAAGATCCAAAGGGACGGTTGCACACCTTCTGTCACGCAGTCCCAGGCCTTTGGCACGTGATGGGCGTAACGCAATCAGCCGGTCTGAGTCTGCGCTGGCTGCGCGAGACGTTTTTCGCAGGGCAGGATTATGATGCGCTGACCGCGGCTGCGGCCAATATCCCGCCGGGCAGCGAGGGACTGGAATGGGCGCCCTATCTTCTGGGCGAACGTACACCGCATCTCGACCCGGAAGTGCGCGCGGCTTTTGCATGCATCGGACCGACGCATACTTCGGCACACTTTGTGCGGGCGGTGCTGGAAGGCGTGGCCTACTCGCTGCAGGACAGCTTCACGCTGTTCGCCGAATTGGGAATTCCGGTCACCGCAGTGCGGCTGAGCGGCGGAGGTGCGCGCGGTCCACTCTGGCGCAGGATTCAAGCCGCAGTTTACGCGCAGCCTGTCGAAATTCTCACTGCCGAAGAGGGAGGCGCTTTCGGCTGCGCCTTGATGGCCGGCGTTGGGACCGGGCACTGGGCCACCCTTGACGCGGCATGCGCCCAGGGAATCGAAGTTGCGCAACGCATCGAGCCTGACCCCAGCGAGGTTGCCGTATACAAAGCCGGCTATGCAAGGTGGCGCAAACTGTATCAAGCTCTAAGGAATCTCCGTTAGTCGCCTGCCACCTCCGGCGCGAGGTTTGGCTTTCAGCGAAACTGCAGCAAACGCGAAGACGCGGCCCCATGCGGTGACAACGAAACCGTCCATGCATTAGCCTTTCTCTTGAATCCGAGGGAAAAAATTGATGCGTTCTCGTTCTTTTTTGCTGGTTGGTTTCCTCTTCTTGTCTCTTGCCGCCGCCCTACATGCGCAGTCTCCCACCGCCCCGACGTGTGACGAACTGCATTTGGTGCCCGCGCCGCGGGAATGCATCTCCGTCGCGATCACTTCGATTGGCGGCCCCCAGACAAATCCGCGCGCTGCTTTGGAAGTGCATATGGATCCACGAGATCGCGGACTGCCCGATATGCGGTTTGCCACGGACGATCTCGAAGCCTGGTTTGCAGCCCATGACATCGGCGTCCACCCGAGTCACGCTGTCGGCATCTCATTTCTCTCAGCAGAGTCGCAAAAGGAATTGCTTTCGCGGCACCACTTGGCTTTCGATCCGGCCATGCACGACGAAGGGTATGCGATCGTGCCCGATAGCCACGGCGGCTTGATCGTCGTGGCCGAAACCTCTGCTGGTTTCTTCTACGGCGCGCAAACCGTCAAGCAGTTGATTCGCGGATTAGGCAGAGACACCGTGTTGCTGGTGCCAACGTTGCGCGACTGGCCGGCCATGGCGCATCGTGGGCTCAGCGACGACTGGTCGCGGGGGCCTCTGCCCAACATGGACTTTCTGAAGCGCGAAATCCGCACGCTCGCCGCTTACAAATACAACATCTTCTCGCCCTATTTCGAGCACACGTTTGCCTATGCCAGCACTCCCGTTGCGGCGTTCCCCGATGGTGCGATGACACCGGATCAAGCCCGCGAATTGGTCGAATACGCGGGAAAATACCATATCACCGTGATTCCTGAGCAGGAGTCCTTTGGGCATCTGCATCATGTGCTTAAGTTCGAACAATATTCGCCGCTGGGTGAGACTCCGCATGGTTCGGTGCTCGCACCCGGCGATGGCAACTCGCTTCCCCAAATTGGCGAGTGGTTCGGTGAACTTGCTCAAGTGTTTCCCGCGCCTTATGCACATATCGGCGCCGATGAGACTTTCGAACTGGGCCTTGGCCGGACACGCGACCAGGTGCAGCAAGAGGGGCTCGACAAGGTCTATCTCGACTTCCTCGCGCGCATTCACGCGCAGTTGGAGCCCTATCACAAGCGCCTGCTTTTCTGGGGAGACATCGCGGTCAAGTCCCCGCAACTTGTGAAGACACTGCCCAAGGATATGATTGCCGTTCCTTGGCGCTACGATGCGGAGCCGGATTTCACCCCTCTGATTCTTCCTTTCACACAAGCCGGATTGGAGACATGGATCGCCCCGGGGGTCAACAACTGGAATCGCGTTTTTCCCAACAATAACGAGGCGCTGGGGAACATTCGCGCTTTTGTGCGCGACGGCCAGAAGTTGGGTGCGACCGGCATGTTGAACACAGTGTGGAACGACGACGGCGAGGGCATCTTCGACGAGAACTGGTTCGGCGTGCTCTTTGGCGCGGCGGCGAGCTGGCAAGCGGGCGAGAGTTCCGAAGCCAATTTCACTGCAAGTTTCGGACAGGCATTTCACGGAGATGGTACAGGCAAGATCAGCAAGGCGCAGCAAGCATTGATGGCTGCACATGCTGTTTTGAAAAATGCCGGTCTGAACGATGCGCAAGACAGCTACTTCTGGATCGATCCTTTTTCACCCGCGGGCCAGGAAATTTCAGCCAAATTGTTGCCCGTGGCCGGCGAATTGCGGCTCAACGCAGAACGGGCCATCACACTCCTTGCCCAGGCACGGGCATCGGGGAAGCTCGATAATCAAGAGGCTCTCGATGCGATGGAACTGGGAGCGCGGCGCATCGATTTCATCGGTTACAAATTTCAAATTGCTCACGAGTGCACGGCCCTCTACAACCAGGCGCTGGCGATGGAGGGCGACCAGAGCCGATGGAACGAAGTCTCAAACATCATGCACACCATCGGCTCTAATAACGGCCGCCTCCAGGACATTCGAGATGGCTATGCATTGCTAGGCCAGCTCTTCGAACAAGCTTGGCTGCGCGACAATCGACCCTACTGGCTCGCAAACGACAGGGCGCGCTACGACGCCGCAACGCAGCTTTGGATCAGCCGCGGAGACCAATGGCAGCTGGTGGTTCATCGCTGGTACGCAACGCACACGCTGCCGCCGGCCGCGGAAGTCGGTTTGCCGACCGAACCTTCCACCCCGCAGCGATGAACTCCGCGGCTGAGAACGGCACAAAAGAAGCCCGCACGACTGGGCGAAAGGCTCACAAGGAGAGCACGACCGGTCTCGTCGCGATCATAGAAAGCGGAAAACTTCATCGTTTAGGCACAGAGAAGCAGGAAAACATCCCTTGCGGAGCGAATGGCTCCCGTAGACCTCGCGATCCGGATTGACTACTTCAACACGGGTGTTCCTTCGGTGAAGTCCGCGTAGACGAAGCCGTCTCGGTGGACGATCTCTCCTGCTTCGAGCGGGATAAACGCCTTGAACATAGGCCCGGCATAAACGCAGGTGTGAAATTCGCCGCGCTCCCCGCACGGATCGACTGAATCCGGCAACTCGCTCAGAAGCGTCGCATCAAAGTCGCGTCCGGCAAAGGCAGCCGGCAATTGTTTAGGATCGACGCAGGTAAGCTTGGCGCGAAGGCCGCCTGCAATCATGTCTCGTGCAAGCTGATCGGTCGGAATCTCCCAGAGCGGAAAAAGCGGCTCGAGCCCCGTTGCTCCAAGCTGCTTCTCGCGGTACGCGCGGACATCGCGCAAAAACAAATCACCAAATGCGATTGCTTCTACGCGCTCGAGGATCGCTCGTTCACAGACTTCGGTCATGCGTTGTTCATACACTTCGTTGGAACACGGCCAAGGCAGCGGCACAATCCACAGCGGTAGTTGTGCTGCGGCAGCTTGCGCCTCGAGTGCCGAGCGACGGACTCCATGCATGGCCACGCGCTGAAATTCAGCGTTGAGAGTTGTCAACAGCCCGACAATCTCGATGTCCGACTGCTGGCGCAAAACATGAAGGGTCCAGGCACTGTCTTTCCCGCTGCTCCACGACAACAGAACGCGCTTCATTCCGCTATCGTACTTCGTCGGAATCCGATCGTACGCCGGCAAGTGGCGAATCTTGAGTTTGTTTGATTGAGACATAGATGGCCGGACGTTTGTTTCCGCGAGGTTGGGATCAGTTAAGCGTCAGATTGGCTGATTCAGTCTTTTGTTCCAATGTGAGCTTGGCCGGCAGCATAGGAGGCCGCGCTTCACGCGCGGATGATTCGGGTGACGGAGTCTGGGCCGCACCACCGACGGACAAGAGCGCCTGGACCATAGAAAGGAGCGCGTAAGCGGGGACGCCACGAAATGCAACGATCGGACGGGAGGACAACCGGGTTTTGGTGATCAAGACGCCGGACAGCCTGCAGGATACACTCGCAACCTGCATACAAGCCGTTCACACGAATACTCATAGCACGAACCGTTCCAAAGCACAGGATTTGCACAGATCGCTATGTGACATTAGTCACAGCAAGAAGTGCATGTTGTCACTGCTGCGGCTCCCAGGCCGAGCGCAGACTCGAAATCCAATGAGCGCAGGGTCGAGTACGTCCCCTTGACGCCTCGACTTGGTGCCGCATCAGGCGGGAGGTTTGCGTGGGCTTCGAGAATGGATTGAAGACCATTGTTTTAGCGACTGATCTGGATGGTCGGTGCGATGCTGCGCTTGAGTACGCGCGCAAAATTGCCATCGCCTATGGCGCGCGAATCGTTCTTGCCTACAGTCTCGATCCCATGGATTACGCAGCTGTAGACACAGTTCCTGGACGGATCCTGCGTGGCATGCCCCAGGAAGCGCGCTCCGTTCTCGACCGGATGACAGCCGAACTGATGCAAAAGGGAATCCACAGCCATACTGAAATTCTCCAGGGTACCGTTGCCGAAATGTTAGTTGAAGTAGCCCGGAAATTCGATGCCAACCTGATCGTCATTGGCACCGAGGGAAGACAAGGTGCCGGCCCCGTGGTGGTAGGCGCCGTCGCAGAACAATTGGTTCGATTGGCTCCCTGTCCTGTGCTTGCTGTCGCTGCAGACTGGAACGCTGGTCCTTTCCGGCCCGCGCCGGGAGGTCCCGTGTTGTTGGCCATGGAGAAAAACGAAGCCACGCAGGCGGCCGCCGAAGCAGCGCGCTCTCTCGCAGGAACTTTTCACCGCACCTTGTTGGTGGTTCATGCACGTGCAGCGGCTGAGGTGATCGGCTTTTTGAACCCCTCCGCGACAACCCTTGAAGAATTCGGGATCCATACCAGCGCGGCGGTTCCGGTGCGATGCATCATCAAGGATGGAAAACCGGCCGACGCCATTGCGAACGCAGTTGAACAATATCATCCGAGCATCCTTGTGATCGGAGTCAAGCGCGCCAGTGAAACCCCGGGACCGCACGGCACCGCATTTTCCCTGTTGGCGAACTCCCGTGTTCCCGTCCTTTGTGTGCCGATCTCGACATCCACAATTTCTCCAATGCAGGAGGCCCGCGAAACGGCAGTCACCCCATAAGGTGTAATGGGTCACAACAATTGCATGAAATTCTCAACTCGAGCCACCAAGCCGACGCATTGCAGAAAACCCGGAGAATTAACATCACGAATCATCCTCCGGTCTGGAATGCTTCATAATTCAGGGCCAATCACGTCTCATTAGACTTTTACGTTTTGGAGTCTGGTTCATCGCAAGTCCGCGTTCGCTGCACTCGATTTCTGTTTGCCGCATGCTTCTTTGCACAACGAACAGAAACTGAATTCGGGAGTCGGGTGCGAGGGGAGATGAAGCCATGCAACCTGAGGCAAAATCGGAGATAGGAGAGGCCTCCGCGCGTCCGTTGGCGGAGCTGCTGTCCTGTCCGCCGCCAATCGCGAGTCTCCTGAACGCCTCAGCACAATGCATCGAATTCGATGCGCGGGACACGATCTTTCAACAAGGCGCCGAATGTCACGGACTCTATGTCGTAGTCTCCGGACAGCTGCTGCGCAAGGCAGAGAGACTGGAGAAACGCCTAACTCTTGGGACGACCCGCGTTGGGGATCTGGTGGAACTTGCAGCAACCCTTGGGGATGGACGTCACACATTCACCCTGGTGGCACAGTCCTCGGGTTCGCTCCTGATGCTGCCAATGAGCGCTTTGGGGCAGGCATTTCACTCCTATCCGCCGCTGCGCATGCGTTTGCTCGAAGAATTGGCGCGCGAAGTGTCCCGCGCTTATGTCTCGTGTCGCGCAACACGGTTGGCGGGAATACGCCGGCATGGACTTAAATCGCCCGTAAATCGCTTCTGATCTCCGTTTGGACCTTCAATCAAACGATTAAGGCGGGGCGAGCGCTTTCTATGGAGCCAGATGCAATTGGATTCTTTCACCCTGTGAAGTGCGATATACTTTATATAAGACCTGCAGGAAAAGTATGGCTGGATTGCACCCGCATCACCCACCTGAGGATTGCCTCAACTGCGAACACCGGCATCTTCGGATGTTCTGCAATCTCACGCCAGAGGCCCTTCAAGACTACGACGGCATCGGGATCATGATGAGCCACGCCCGCGGCGCCAAGCTTTTCTCTGAAGGCGATCCGGCGCGTAACGTGTTTGTCATCTGCTTTGGCCAGGTCAAAATCTCTTCTACTTCGCGCGACGGCAAGACCATGATTCTCAAAATTGCAGCCCCGGGCGACGTCATGGGCCTGAGCGCCGTTCTCGCCAACGTGCCCCACGAAGTTACGGCGGAAGCCATTGAGCCTTGCCAGGTGAAGACCGTCCGGAAGCAGGAATTCGTCGATTTCCTCGGCCGCCATGGAATCGCCAGTATGCACGCCGCACAAGCTCTTTCAGGCGAGTACTTGACCGTGTTTCACGATGCCAAGCGGTTGGCGCTCTCGGGCTCGGCTGCCGGACGCCTGGCGCGACTTCTATTGGATTGGGGAAAATCAGCCGCCAGTGGCAAGCCGGAGATTCGATTCACGATGGCGTTGACTCACGAAGAGATCGCCAACATGGCGGGTACCTCGCGCGAAACTGTTACGCGCCTCTTGAATCAATTTCGGCGCGATCAGTGGATCGTCATCAAGGGGTCAAGTCTGACCATCGTCAAGCCCGATCAGCTTGAAAGCCTCACCGCCTAGTCGCCTTCGATCTTCTCTTCTGCGAATTGCGATCGATCCCCGCCTTTTTCGCATCTGCTGCTGCAGAACCTTCCAATGAACTAAATCACTCGTCGGCTGGATCGTCCAACTCACAGGTGCAGGGCGAGTCGTCCTCCGCGGAGGCTTGGAATCTCCGTCGATTCCTCGCGAAGAGTGAGCACCGGGCAGCGAGCATGCGCCAGCACGCGGTAAATGGTCCGATCACGGGTGAGACTCTGCAAAGCCGATCGGTGCGTCGCGCCCAGAATAATCAGGCTGGCTCCCATTTCCGTAGCGGTCGCAAGGATTTCAATCGCCGGGTGGCCATGCACAATGCGAACTTCAACAAGCGCGTCCCTGCAGAGGCCTCCGGAGCGCGTCTCCGCGGCCAGCTGCTCCAACTCCCGCATTGCCGTTGAGTCGGGTCCGGTAGGCTGCGGGCTACCGACTGAATCGACGACAGCAGGGGCAACGTGGAGCAGAACAAGCCGAGCATGCTGGCTGGCCGCCATCTGGCAGGCAAGTGCCGCGCTCGGGCGAGAGGTCTCTCTGAGTGTGGTGGCGTGCAGGACGACTTTGTCGTCGCTGTTCCCCACCGCGAGATGAGCCTCGGGTCCGACGGTAATGACCGGGAGATTAACCGAGCGCAGCACCTGTTCTGCCACGGAGCCAAGGAGCAATTTGCTGATCTTGCCTCGGCTCCGAGTGCCAAGAAGTATACGACCGGCCTGGAACTGTCGTACAGAGGCAATAATTTGTTGCGCAGGATTGCCTTCTCGCACCACGACGTCGCAGAGAATCTGTTGCTGACGCGCAAGTGCTCGACACGACTCCAAAGTCTTTGCGGCGAAGTCGAAAGCACTCAACGTGTCGTAGTAGGGCATCCCCACAGCATCCACATTGAGGCTGGCGCCGGCGGTGAGCACGTGAAGAAGAATCAAACGCGCACCCGTCTCATTTGCTTCGTCAACCGCGAAAGGCATCAACCGGTCGAGATCGCTCAAATCCGTTGCGACCAGGATGACAGCAGGATGCGTCCATTGATCGTCATGGAAATCGGCCATGGTGCTCTCTCGCTCGAAAGGGTGACACCGAATCAATGCAACCGATGTGCGAATAAGCACTCTAGCATGTGATCTGGATCACACATGGTCGAAGCATAGTTTTGCGGCCCAACCTCCGCCAACTTCCCGCTGATCCAGAACCGAATGCAAGCCATGGGACCCCAATCGCGATCTGTCGGCTTCTTCGCAAATTCGAGCGACTTCTCCCATCTTGCAGCCTCAGTAGGTTCTTCCGAGGCTACAGCGTCGGTCGCAGACGCCTGCGGGGCATCGTCATTTTTCAGATTCTTTATTGCATCTTTACGGGGAGTCGGACTATGTTTGGGAATGGAAATCAATCCCACAATTTTCCATATATGTAAGTTCGCTCAGAACGAGTAATCGTTCGAGCCACGCTCTTGCGCGCCGTTGCTTCCGCAGCATCTTCTCCCTTTTTGGCGCGAACAAACCGACAACTTTATCAGTAACTTTCGGAGGCTAAGCGAAATGCTTTATCGACTTACTCGAAGTGTATCCACAGCGTTGCTGGGCTTGTTCGCTTTTGTGCTGGCGCTGCCGACGGCAAGCATCGCACAAACCTTTCGGGGTGGCATCAACGGAACGGTGACGGATCAATCGGGCGCTGTTGTTGCAGGCGCTTCGGTCGAAGCAGTCGATACGGCTACGGATGTGTCGCACAAGAGTGTGACGACAACCGCAGGTGAATACAGCTTTCAAGACCTGCCTCTCGGAACTTATAAGGTGACTGTGTCGGCTTCCGGCTTCAAGTCAGCGGTTGTCTCCAGCGTTCCCGTCACTGCAGGTGTCATTTACACGCTTCCTGTCAAGTTAGGAGTTGAGTCGGCCGGTGAGACCGTCGAAGTCTCGGCGTCTGGCCTTGCGCTGGATACAACCACGACGACGCAAACAACCGACATTCCGGAAGTTACCGTACAGGATATTCCACTCAATGGGCGTGACTTTACTCAGATGATTGGCCTCGCACCGGGTTTTGCTGGGTACGCCCTGGGTGGTTTCGGTTCGGTCAATGGAACGCGCGGTAACCAGGTGAACTGGCAAATCGACGGCTCGGACAATAATGATTGGTGGCATAACATTCCTGCCGTCAATCAAGGGGGAGTTGAGAATATCGCTGGCGTCACTCTACCCATCGACTCCATTGCAGAATTCAGCCTCCAGACGCAGTCTTCCGCAGAAGTGGGACGTAACCCAGGCGGTAGCGTCAATCTGGTTACCAAGTCTGGAACGAACAGTCTTCACGGCTCGATCTACTATTACGAGCGCAACCAGGCATTGGCAGCAACCAACCCCTTCAACACCCTCGGAGAACTGCCGCTCGAGAATGTGCAATGGGGAGCGTCCCTCGGCGGCCCGTTCTGGAAAGATCACACTTTCTGGTTCACTAATTTTGAGAAGCAGAAGTTCAACATTGCCACCGGAAACTCCGGCCTGGAGCCGAACCAGTACTATCAGAATGCCGCATTGACGCTACTCTCTAATGCGGGCGTCGCGGTGAATCCAAGCACGCAGAAGTTGCTCAGCATTCTCTGGCCTTCCGATTTACTAACCGGAACCGGCCCAGGATCATTCCAATCCGCTGCTCCAGAATTCGGTTATAGCTATAATGGCGTCGCGAAAATTGATCACACTTTTAATTCGAAGCACAGCGTCTACGCGCGTGCCTTTCTAGGGCAAGGCAACCAGACCGCGCCGGTGGGAACGACTGATATCAATCCGTATTTCTTTGAGATCGGCCCAATCCACGTTTATAACTATTCGGCCGGTCATAACTGGTCGATCAACCCGTCAATGAGCAACAGCATCACGGCAGGCGTCAACTATTTCCATCAGACGTTTTCCGATGCCAACGCAGATTTCGCCAGCGTAGCCCAAGCGGGATTCATTACCGGCGCGCCATTTGTCAATGCTCCAAACATCATGATCGGAAACGACTTCGAGCCCACTGGCAACACGCCCCCAGAAGGACGCCAGGACATTACTGGCGTGATTGACGAAGCCTTTAACTGGGTCAAAGGAAAGCACCAACTCCGCATGGGTGGCGAATTCCGCCGTGCGCAGGTCGATGAGTTTTATCACCGCCATGCGATCGGAAGCTACTCCTTCCTTGGCGGCGAAGGACCGAATGGCGACGGGTCCGTGCCATGGGCGACCAGCGATCAGGATATTGCCTCTCTTGCCGATTTCCTTGCGGGTTACCTGACGAAGGGATCCATTGCGGTTGGCAATCCTGAAAGAACAGTGTTTTCCCTCGGCTACGACGTCTTCGCGCAAGATAGCTATCAGGTGACGACCGCTCTCAACGTCAACTTCGGAATCCGCTACGATTTCATGCAGCCGATGAACGACCAGAAGAAGGATCTCTCGGTGTTCCGTCCCGGTCTCACCACTTCGGGCATCGCATTCCAGGGCCAGGATATCAGCCACATCTACAATCCGGATTACACCAGCTATAGCCCGCGCGTAGGCTTCAGCTATCAACCTGCTTGGTCCAAAGGTACCGTCATACGCGCCGGCGCAGGTATGTTCTTTGATACGCCGAATGCCAATCCGTTCCTCGACAACCGTCCCGGCAACGAAGCTCCGAACGGCCTCGAGGGCAACCCGGGAGGAGGCAATCCCGTTTTCACTCTCACCACAGCAGCCTCGACCGGTAGTCCGGTGCTGATCGTGCCTGGGCAGGAAATTATCCCGACATCGACCCTCTCCTGCACCGTGAACCCATGCGGCGTCTTCAGCGTGGATAAGAATTTCCGCTCGCCGTATAACGTAAATTTCAATCTGCAGTTGGAGAAGCAACTAGGCAAAGCATTCTTCCAGATCGGCTATGTAGGCAGCCAAGGCAGAAAGCTTTTGAGCCTTTTGAATATCAACCAGCCCTATCTTGGCGGCGCGCCGGGTCCTTTCACCGGCGATGGTGTCATGAACGGCGGCAATTACTACTCTGACATCAACCAGATCGAAAGCATCGGAACCTCGAACTATAACTCGTTGCAAGCCGTCTTCCGGACTTCGAGCTGGCACGGTGTCATCGCACAGTCTTCGTACACGTGGGGTCATAACATGGACGAAGTTACGCAGTACCGCGGCTCCCTGCCCCAAGATAGCCGTAACTTCAAAGGCGATTACGGCAACTCCGACTTCGACACGCGGAACGCCTTCAAAGGTTATGTTAATTACTCCATTCCAGGACTCTCCACGCTGAAACTCCTAACCGGCGGATGGGAATTGAATACGGCATTCGCATTCAATGGTGGTCAACCGATCACGGTGTACAACGGGGATGATACGAGCGGTACCAATGAATTCACCCAGCGTGTGAACCAGGTCGCCAATCCGTTCGCAGGAATCACGCACCAGATTCAGACAACCAGCAGCGGCAGCAAGTTTGTGCAGTGGTTTAACCCGGCAGCCTATGTCGAACCCGCTGCCAATACATGGGGAACAGTTGCCCGCAACAGCCTCTTTGGACCGGGCTACGAAGACTTGGATTTGTCGATTCTGAAGAATACAAGGTTCAATATCGCGGACTTCCCGCTCAACGTCCAGTTCCGCGCCGAGATGTTCAACCTCTTCAACCGCGTCAACCTTGCAAGCCCGGCTTGCACGCAGCTTTGCAACGACTACTTCGGCGGGGGAAGCTTCGGACAATCGGGTTCCACTATCGGCTCGGGCAACTTCTCTCCGGGTATCGGGCCCGGCGAGCCTTTCAATGTGCAACTCGCAATGAAGATCCTCTTCTAAGCGCCAGCCCGAAAGAATCAAGTACGGCGTCCGGAGCGATCCGGGCGCCGTTCTCTTTGTGGATCCAGGCGGGCCCAGTGGTTTCGTTCATTGCGCACGCCTGGGCAGCGTACAAACAAAGGCCCCGCCCGGAGGCGAGGCCTATCTTCCGAAGTCTGCGAACCTGTTTACGATAAGTGACTAAACGGTCGTTCTGCTAGGCGACGCGGCAGCGGCGCAGGAGTCAAACCCGCCGTCGTCGTGCTCATCACTTCAGTGAACGATTTGCGGAAGGCCATCATCTCATCCGGCGTTCCCACCGTAATGCGCAGACTGTTGGGCCATGCCGGCCAGATGCGGCCGACGAACATCTCCTTCGACGCCAGGGCTGCCTGCACTTCTTTGCCGGGCCGCCTCACATCGAGCATGAAGCAGTTGCTCTCCGAAGGCGTCGTTGCATACCCCTCGCCTTTCAGCCATCCCAGGGTTTGCATCCGGATGTCGGCGATTGTCTTCTTGCGCATTGGAACAAGATCCGCATCGAGAAGGCTGGACTTGGCCGCTGCAACCGCCGTGATCGGCAATGCATTTTGGCCGCCGAAACGCGTAATCTTCGCCAATAAGTCCGGCCGGCCGATGGCAAAGCCCATGCGAATCCCGGCCATGCCATAGAGCTTCGAGAAGGTACGCAACACGATGACGTTTTTGCCTTCCTTGACGAAATCCAGCGAGCGCGGCGCATCGCAAAGGTGGACGTACGCTTCATCGATCAGGATGACCGTGTCCTTGGGGGCATTTGCAACCGCACGCTCTATGTCGGCCCGCGGCGTGCAGGTTCCAGTGGGATTATTCGGGTTACAGATGTAAATCACGCCGGGGTTTGATGCTGCCGCCAGCATGGCGCGAATGTCGTGCTTGGCTTCACCCTTGGGATCGGCGAGCGCCACTTTCAGAATGGGCGCGCCGGCAATCTGCGCCGCCCACATGGGCGCTTCATAACCGGGGTCCGCCACAACCAGAGGTCTGTCCTTGCCGGTAAACGCGAGTACGGTGTAGTGAAGCGGCTCGCTTGACCCAGCGAACGGAACCACGGACTCTGGATCAAGCCCCTCTTGCTTCGCAAAGACCTCCGCCAGGTCTTCCTCTCCTGTGAATAGATAACGTCCGCCCCGTGGAACGATATCCACGATTGCTTTACGCGCAGCATCGCAAGGCCCCATCGGATTTTCATTCGCATCGATGTGAATGCCCACATTCGGATCGGCAAAATGGGGTCGGGCGGCGTGCGCAAGACGAGGTTCAGTCAGGATCGGCAGGCTGGCCAAAGCCGAGGCTCCAGCGGCGTAACGAAAAAAGGAACGACGGGTAAAGCCACTACAAGCAATGGGTTCTTCATTGGGATGCATGGATTCGACTCCTTTGACGAATGCGCAGCGCGCACGATTGCGAGAGCTGTCCAGGGACTTCGACAGGTAGACAAGGCGTGGGATGGAGAATGGGGAAAGGGCGCCCCATGTCTCAAGGTAACGTTGAAATACCTCGAAGACAAGGGGGAAATGCATAAAGAACCGGCGGTTCCCCTGTAGTGCACGGGCAAACTTCAAAGATTTCGTCCTTCTTCTGCGCGGGAGGAATTCGGGTCGAAGAACAAGCGTTTGCGTTTCCGGCTTCCGTGCCGGACATTATTCTAAGAGAACATTGGCAGCGCGCAAGTGCGCTCTGTGATTCGATTTCCTCTCGCTTTGAGGCCATCTCGCGACTCGTATGCAGAGGGGCAGATTCGCAACGAGGGAGATGAACGAGGTGATGCCCGGAGCGAGCCAGTGCGACGGGTGTTGTTCACTCTGGATCGACGGCTGCCGTTTTTCGAGGTCATGACGATCTAGGAGCACATCTCCGCCTCCCTGTGGCAGGAGTGTATGCTTGCCGCGCTCGCGGGGATTCTTGCGGTCGCGGCCATCTTGCCTGCAGCGGCAGGCCCTCTATGCGCTCTTTGCCGACGACACGAGCCAGCGGCCGCACGAGTTTGGAATTCGTTCCGCACTTGGAGCCGGCAGTCGCGATGTCGCGCTCCTGCCCTTCGTTCCCTGAAGCTGCGGGCGGATTCGATGCGGGACCGAATGCCGAAGTGTCTCGGGGAATCCTCCTTGTGGTACACTTCGTCCGGAAAACGCTTACCGAGCACGAGTGCAATACAATTCTCTGTCCTTCAATCAGGCCGGTTTGCGTCGGCGTTTCACCGAACGGCATTTTCGAAAAGCGCCCTTTGTGGCTTGACAGACTGTGCAGTAAAACCATTTACTAAGGGTCGAATATCCGAAGCTATTTGCGGATCACATCGCACCCATACCAGGTGACTCAATGTACGAATCGGTCCCGATCTCAACCTTGGCTGGCTCTCTTCACTCCATGCCGGGACTCCTTGCCTTGGCTGCTTCTCCACTAGCTCGTCTCAGACCACTCGACATTGCCGTCATCGCGATCTATTTCGTGATGGTGATCTGGATCGGCTTCTACCTGAAGCAGCAGGCCAATACCAGCGAAGAGTTCTTCATGGCCGGTCGCGAGATGACTGCCTGGATCGCCGGTTTGAGCTTTGTTTCGGCCAACCTGGGCTCCCTTGAATTGATGGGCTGGGCTGGCTCGGCCTATCAATACGGCATTCTCGCCGCGCATTGGTATTGGATCGGCGCGATTCCCGCCATGCTCTTTCTTGGCATGGTGATGATGCCCTTTTATTACGTTTGCAAGACGCATTCCGTGCCCGGGTATCTCAAGCTCCGTTATGGGCAGGGAGCCAGCGTAGTGGCGGCCTTCTCGTTTGCCTTCATGACTGTGCTGATGAGCGGCGTGAACATGTTTGCAATGGCAGAAGTGATGAAGGTCGTTCTCGGCTGGGACCTCAACTTCTCCATCATTGTCTCCTCCCTTGCTGTTGCAGCGTATGTGGCCCTGGGTGGATTGCGATCCGCCATCTTTAACGAAGTGCTCCAGTTCATGCTGATTTGGGGTGGCGCATTACTTGTCCCGATTCTGGGCCTCATCCAATCGGGCGGCTGGAATGGACTTAAGGCAAAAATTGCCCACAATGTCGCCATTGGTGCAATCCCGGCGGGCGACTATACGCACATGTGGCGCAGTATGGGGCACTTTGCCGACAATCCCATGGGGATTCATTGGACCGGCATCGTGTTTGGCCTTGGCTTCGCCATTAGCTTCGGCTACTGGACGACAGACTTTCTAGTTGTGCAACGAGTGCTCGCGGCCAATAGCCTGCGATCAGCACGCATGGCGCCGGTGATCGGTTCTTTCTTCAAAATGGCAGTCCCCTTCATCGTGATTCTGCCCGGCTTGCTCGGTTTGGTCGTCCTGCAGAATTCGGATGGAAGTCTGATGAAGCTGGTCGGTGAAAATGTGGTGGCTGCAAATCCTGGGGCAGGATTACACAGCTACAACGAAGTGTTGCCCTTGATGCTGGTGCGATACTGCGGGCCCGGTCTGCTTGGGCTTGGCATTACAGCGTTGATCGCCGGCTTTATGAGTGGAATGGCCGGCAACGTGAGTGCATTTTCAGCCGTCTGGACCTATGACATATATCAGCCTCTGATTAACAAAAACGCGCGCGACGAGCACTATGTCTCGGTCGGGCGTTGGGCCACCATTCTTGGCGTCGTTATTTCAATCGGCGCCGCTTACTTAGTCATGAATGCCAAAGGCATCATGGACTACGTCCAGGCGCTTTTCAGCTTCTTCATCTCGCCCTTGCTCGGCGCGGTGCTGATGGGCATGTTCTGGAAGCGCGCCACCAAGGCAGGCGGGTTTTGGGGCTTGCTCATTGGCACGCTCACATCCATTGGCTTGTGGGCTTGGGTCAAAATTGATCCCTCGGCCTTGCACTATGTCGCCTTTTCTCCTGATGCAAAGGACATGGCCGAGAATATGTACCGTGCGCTCTGGTCAGTGAGCGTGTCGGTGGTTGTTGTATTCGTCGTTAGCATGTTCGGAAAGCCTCGTCCGGTTGCGGAACTCGATGGTCTGGTCTATGGGGCAACCAAATTACCCGCGGAAGAACCAGTGCCGTTCTACAAAAATGAGTGGTTTTGGATGGTACTCGCGATCATCTTCTTCCTCGCCCTGAACATTTACTTCTGGTAAAGGGGTTACGCATGCATTCTTCGGCAATATCGATTTGGTTTTTCATCGGGGTCCTGCTCGCCGTCTATGGCGGATTGATTTTCGGATACGGGGTGTATGAATGGGCAAGCTCCAGCTACCCTGTGGGCGTGCAGCTGACGCGGCTGCACACACCCGTGTGGTGGGGGGCAGTGCTTTTTCTGGTCGGAGTGTTTTATTTAGTCAGGTTCAAGCCAGGGCGGGACAGCAATTAAATGGAAGACTGCGCTCCCCGAAAAGTTGCGAAGAAGTTTAAACAAGCGCGCTAAATCGTCGCTGTGCGCATTCTACGTTGAATTTTCAGCATCATTCAGCCGCCTTTGCGGCGAGGCAAGAAGGAGCAGAGGACATGTCAGGGCAACGCACGATGACGTTTGGAGTGGTAGTAGGGAATCGCGGCTTTTTTCCTCATCATCTGGCCAAGACGGGCCGGGAAGAGATCATTGCAGTTTTGGAGGCCGCCGGGGCCAGGGCGATCGTGCTCAGTCCGGAGGAGTCCTCCTACGGCGCGGTCGAGACTTACGCTGAATCGCAACGCTGTGCGGAGTTGTTCAAGAAGCATGCCGACGCGATCGACGGCATCATCGTCACCCTGCCCAACTTCGGTGAAGAGCGGGGCATCGTCGATGCCATTCGTTTGTCCGGGCTGAAGGTTCCGGTGCTGGTGCAGGCCACGCCCGATCGCAGTGACAACATGACGATTGCCATGCGCCGCGACAGCTTCTGCGGCAAGATGAGCGCGTGCAACAACATGATGCAGTATGGCATCCAGTACTCGCTGACCACGCTGCACACCGAGGCGCTCAATTCACCCGAATTCAAGGCCGACCTGGAATGGTTTTCCGCAGTCTGCCGCATCGTCAAGGGGCTGAAGAACCTGCGCATCGGCGCCATCGGCGCGCGTCCGACGGCCTTCAACACGGTACGCTACTCGGAACGCATCTTCGAGACCAGCGGCATCACCATCGAGACGCTCGATCTGTCGGAGATCTTCGGGCGCATCAACCGCATGAAAGATACCGACGACGCAGCCCAGGCCAAGCTGGCAGCGATCAAGAAGTATGTCACCACTGCAGGCATCGCCGACGCAGCGTTGTTGAAGATGGCCAAGCTGGGAGCGGTGATCGATGGCTGGATGAAGCAGGCGCATGTAACTATCAGCGCGGTGCAGTGCTGGACGTCGATGGAGGAGTTCTTTGGCGTGGTGCCGTGCACCATCATGAGCATGATGAGCGACAACCTGATTCCATCGGCCTGCGAAACGGACGTGCCCGGTACGCTGAGCATGTATATGCTGGCCCTGGCAAGCGGAACACCTTCGGCACTCCTGGACTGGAACAACAACTACGGAGCCGATCCGAACAAGTGCGTCTGCTTCCACTGCTCCAATCTGCCCAAGCACTTCTTCAAGGACGTGCGGATGGATTACCAGGAGATTATCGCCGGCACGGTGGGCAAGGAAAACACGTTCGGCACCTGCGTGGGCCGGGTGAAGGCGGGCACGATGTGCTTCGCGCGCTACTCGACCGACGACCGGCGGGGGATCGTACGCGGCTACACGGGCGTGGGTCGCTTTACCGACGATCCGCTGGAAACCTTCGGAGGCGCGGGCGTGGCGGAGATCCCGCAGTTGCAGAAGCTGCTCCGATTCATTTGCCGCGAAGGCTTCGAACATCACGTAGCCGCCAACTTCAGCGACGTCTCCAAGGCCGTCCACGAAGCGGCGCGCTATCTGGGCTGGGAGAGCCATCACCATCCGGTCTTAGAGGACTGACCAAATGAAGGAAGAATCGGGCGTTGACAGCAATGTCAACGCCCGCATCGCTTTGAGCGGATTTCATGCTGGAAGGGCGCACTTATGAGCAAAAGAATTGGCAAGAGCTTGACAGTGCACGGAAATATGTTGGTCAGTGAATCGGCGTGGAACACGGAGCTGGATAGAAAGCACGAGAAGCTTGTGGGATGGATGAAGTCCCAGGGCCTCGCCGGCGTTCTCATCCGCCGCAACGAGAATGTTGCTTGGATTACCGGTGGCGCGGTCGAGCTTCGCGTGCTTACCCCGTGCGAAACCGGCGTGGCCTCGATCCTGGTTACGGCTGAGGGCAAACGCTACTATTTCACCACCGAAAATGAAGCACCTCGCCTGCACGACGAAGAGTTTGGCGCACTCGACTTCGAACCGGTCTTGTCCCCGTGGTACGCGGACGACACGACCAACAGGGCTCAGAAGTTGACGGATGGCCTGCTCGGTTCCGATACGCAGGGCGCCGGTCTCACTTGGGTGAATCTCTATCCTCTGCGCGCATCGCTCAGCGAAACCGAAATCACCCGCTATCGTTGGCTCGGAGCCGAGACGACGGCCGCCACGGTCGAATCGTTGCATCAGGTTGAGCCCGGGCTGAGCGAGTACGACCTTGAAGCACTCACCGCGGCCAATCTATTGAAGCGCGGCATCCTGCCGTCGGTCTATCTCTATGCAGTGGATGAACGTATTTACAAATACAAACACGCCGTCGCGCGCGGCAAACGGCTCAAACAATATGGAATGCTGAATCTGTGCGCGCGCAAATGGGGCCTGGCAATTTCCATTACGCGTTTCGTCCACTTCGGCACGCTTCCCGCAGAGCTCGAAGCACGTTTCAAATCGGCGGCACAGGTGAACGCGGCATTGCTGGATGCAACTAAGGTCGGCGCAACTTCGGCTGCATTATTCAAAGTGGCGCAGGATGCATACGCCGCCGAGGGTTTTCCCGGAGAGGAGAAATTCCATCACCAGGGCGGATCAACAGGTTACAGCGAGCGCGAATGGGTCGCCACACCCAACGGTTCTGAGACCGTTGTCAACAGCCAGGCGTTCGCATGGAACCCAAGCATTCGCGGCGGCAAAGCCGAAGACACGGTCATTCTGCGCGATGGCAAAATCGAGTGGCTCACCGCCACGCCGGAGCTGCCGGTCATCGAGGCAAAATTGAACGGCAACACCTATCCTGCCGCGGGCGTGCTGGTGAAATAATAACGAGGTCTTCTGAAGCTCGTAATTCGACTACCCTAGATAGTCTCTTTAGGCTGCAGGGTCAGGCGGGCCGTCAAGATGACCAGGGCGGCCCACAGCGCGTCAGCACCGAGCAGATGGGTCACCTGGAGCCATACCGGTGCCAGTAGCACCACGTCGAGCACCCCAAGCACATACTGCGCGGCGAGCAGGATAAGAACCAGCGCCGAGAGGGTGCGGTTGTCCCAGTGAGCGCTGCGTTGCGCCGCCCGGACCAGCAGCCAGATCAGGAAGATACTGGCGAGGAACGCAACGGTTGGATGCGTCCACCGCCAGCGCACGAGCCAATTGCTCCCCGCAGCGAAATCCTGTAGCAGTGCAGTGTCTAGGGAGCGGGCCGGAAACAGTGTGTCGCCAAGCGCCGCGAGCGAGCCCGTGACACCCACAGTGAGCAAAACAAAAATCCCGACCGACGCGCCGAACGGCGCAACGAGCTGTATATCGCCGCGGAGATAGCCTCGCTCACGACTCAGGAAGTGCGCCGTCAATGCGAGCGCGGCAAGCAGCAGCAGTGTATTTGTCAGATGCAGCGCAAGGTACGGAGCGCGCAAGGGTGACTGACTTTGCGCGGTCAATCCGAGCTTTACCAACAACGCTCCCAGAATTGCCTCGATGAGAGTAAATGCCACCACAGCAGCCGCAGCCGCCCGCGCCAGATGCCCGCGTACCGTGCCCGCGAAGGTCCACCAAAGGAGTCCCACCGCAGAAAAGAACGAGAGGCCGCTCGTGATGCGGTGCGTGAATTCGATCATTGTGTCAATGCGGGGGGAGTGCTGCAACATGGTGCCGTTGCAGAGCGGCCAATGATCGCCGCAGCCCGCGCCGGATCCGGTTGCCCGCACCAGGGTTCCCCACAAAATCACAGCCACAAAATATACCAGCACCGCCCACGAGAAACGGCGCAGCGCGAGAGACGGCATTGCTTGTGTGCCCATGGGAGCGGCAGCAAGGGACATCGTGGAAGGCTCCGACATTCCAGTGTAGAACAGGTCCGATGGGCCGCGTGATTTGCCGAGATCCCTCCGGTTCACCGCCCTGCGTCAATCTTCCATCAATCGCACGACGTGATTGACAATGATCAGATCCTCGGCAGGCGGAATCACCCGCACCGTAACTGGAGACTCCTCTGCAGAGATGACCGCGGCGCCGCGCACGTTGTTGCGAGCAGGGTCAAGCACCACGCCCATCGAGCTGAGCCCCGCACAGATCTCCGCGCGCGAAGCAATATCGTTTTCGCCGATGCCGCCGGTAAAAACCAGCATGTCGAGCCCGTTCAGTTCCACGAAAAAGCTTCCGATCCATTTCTGAATCGTCCACACAAACTTGTCGACCGCGAGGCGCGCTTTGGCATTGCCATCCTTGATCGCATCGCGCAGGTCGCGCATGTCGTTGGAAAGCTCGCTCACGCCCAGCAGTCCGGCTTTTTTACTCGCAACCGTCTCCAACTGGTCGGCGGCTGCAGAAGCGCTCTCGGTCTTCTCGGCTATCTTTCTCAGAATGAAGAGCAGCACACCCGGATCGATATCGCCCGTGCGCGTGCCGCTGATGATTCCACCGGTCGGCGTGAGCCCCATCGACGTATCGAGGCATCGGCCCCTATGGATTGCCGAGATGGACGCGCCGTTGCCCAGATGCGCGACGATCATCTTCTCCGGTACTTCGTCTTTCAATTGATACACAATCGATTCGTACGAGATCCCGTGAGCACCGTAGCGGCGCACGCCCATCGCCGCATATTCAGCGGGAATTGGCATGTGCTTTGCCACCTCTGGCATCGTTCGATGAAAGTAAGTGTCGAGAATGACAAAATTAGGGATTCCCGGAAACAACTTCAACGCCTCGCGCATGATGTAAACAGCGATGGGCGTATGCAGCGGCGCAAACGCAGTATAGCGCTCCATCTCGTCGATCAGCTCGGGTGTGATGCGTTGATTTTCTAGCACTGTCGGTCCGCCAGAGACCATGCGGTGTCCAATGGCAACAGGAGCAGGGAAGTCGTCGGAATGAAGAGCATCCGCAACCAGCTTGAAAGCGACAGCCCGCGTCGGCAATGCCGGCGTTTGATCCACCAGCTTTTTCCCGGCTCCATCTTTGATCCAGAACGAACCTAGATCGGTGCCGATACCGTCGACAGCACCCTCGTGCAGCTTGGTGCGGACCCCGTCGCCGGCTTCATAGACCGAGAATTTGATCGAAGAAGAGCCACTATTCAAAACCAAAACGGGCAAAGACGACATTGAAAGAGACCCCTTGTTCTTCAAGTTGCACTTCAGCGCGATAGCTCCGCGGGCCAGCGCCAGTTTCGAATTTCGGGCAAATCGTCGCCGTTTTCGGCCACATATAATTTGTGCCGTTGAATTTCTTCCGAATACCATTGCCGTGCCGCATCTGCCTGGCCCGCCAGCCTCGGCACGCGCGTGATCGCATCCAGCGCGAGTTGGAATCGATCGATATTGTTCAACACGCACATATCAAAAGGTGTAGTCGTCGTACCCTCCTCCTTGTAGCCGCGCACGTGGATATTGTCGTGATTGTGACGCCGATACGTGAGCCTGTGAATCACCCAGGGATATCCGTGGAAGGCGAAAATCACCGGCACGCCAACGGGGAAGAGCAGATCGAAGTCTTCATCAGGCAATCCGTGCGGGTGTTCCGATTGCGGCTGCAATGCCATCAGATCCACCACGTTGACCAAGCGAATTCGAATGTCGGCGATTCGCGCGCGAAGCAGCGTCACTGCGGCGAGAGCCTCCATCGTCGGCACGTCGCCGCAGCACGCGATCACCACATCGGGATGGCCTTCATCGTTCGAAGCCCACGGCCAAACACCCAGACCCGTGGTGCAATGCGCTACAGCTTCATCCATGGTGAGCCACTGCGGCGCAGGCTGTTTGCCGGCCACAATCAAGTTGATGTAGTTGCGGCTGCGCAAGCAATGATCGCTCACTGAGAGCAAGGTGTTGGCATCCGGTGGCAAATAGATCCGTACCACATCGGCTTTCTTGTTCAAGAGATGATCGATGAAGCCGGGATCCTGGTGGCTGAATCCGTTGTGGTCCTGGCGCCACACTAGAGAACTCAGCAGATAGTTGAGCGATGCGATCGGCTTGCGCCACGGAATCTGCCGCGTCACCTTCAACCACTTCGCATGTTGATTCGCCATGGAGTCGATAATGTGGATGAAAGCCTCATAGCAGTTGAAGAAACCATGACGGCCGGTCAGCAGATATCCCTCCAGCCAACCCTGGCACATGTGCTCGCTCAGCACTTCCATGACTCGGCCCGTCGACGACAGGTTCTCATCCACGGGTAATGTTTCAGCCATCCAGGCCTTGCCAGTTCCCGTGATCACGTCCTGCAAGCGATTGCTGGCTGTCTCATCGGGCCCAAAGACGCGGAAGTTCTTGTTGTCCTGGTTTGCTTCCATGACTGCGTGCAGAAGGCGGCCCAGAATACGCGTGGATTCGGCATCCGCCTGTCCGCGGCCTTCAATTTTGACCGCGAAATCGCGAAAGTTGGGCACCCGGAGCGGTTGCAGCAAGAGCCCGCCATTGGCGTGCGCATTCATCCCCATGCGGCGCCGCCCTTTTGGC
This sequence comes from uncultured Acidobacteriaceae bacterium, assembly GCA_963798035.1. Taxonomy (GTDB): domain Bacteria; phylum Acidobacteriota; class Terriglobia; order Terriglobales; family Acidobacteriaceae; genus Telmatobacter. Next base: position 1,363,333 of record CAWCRW010000006.1, read on the forward strand.
GCAATCTCGGCAATCTCCTCACGTAGCGCGCCCTTCTCGTCGAAGAGCTCGTCGGGTTTGTAGCTCCGCATCCAGTCTTCCAGCAGACGCAAATGATCCGGCTTCTCGCGCAGTTCACTGAAGGGCACCTGGTGCGCGCGCCAAGTGTTCTCCACCGGTTTGCCATCTACTTCCTTCGGCCCAGTCCACCCTTTGGGTGTACGCATGATGAGCATGGGCCATGCCGGGCGTTCAGTCGCTCCGCCCTCACGCGCCGCCTTCTGAATCGCGGCAATCCGGTCGAAAATCGTGTCGAAGACCGCAGCGGCTTGTTGATGCATGATCGCTGGGTCGTGCCCTTCAATCGTGAATGGCTCATACCCATACCCGCGCATCAGTTCTTCAAGTTCAGCGTGCGGGATCCGTGCGAGCACCGTCGGGTTGGCAATTTTGTATCCGTTCAAATGCAGGATCGGCAGCACCGCGCCATCGGTCGCCGGGTTGAGAAACTTGTTCGAGTGCCAGCTTGTCGCCAGAGGTCCCGTTTCCGCTTCGCCGTCGCCCACGACGCACGCCACAATCAAGTTGGGATTGTCGAATGCCGCTCCGTAGGCGTGCACCAGCGAGTAGCCAAGTTCACCGCCTTCATGAATCGATCCCGGCGTCTCCGGCGCAACGTGGCTCGGAATTCCATAGGGCCAGCTGAACTGGCGGAACAGCCGCTTGATCCCATCCCGGTTCAGTTCAATGTGCGCATAAACTTCTGAATACGAGCCTTCGAGATAGGTGTTCGCCACCAGGCCCGGTCCGCCGTGGCCCGGACCGATCACATAGATCATGTCCAGATCGCGCTCGCGGATGAGCCTGTTCCAGTGCACATAGAGAAAGTTAAGACCGGGCGTTGTGCCCCAATGGCCCAGCAAGCGCGGCTTCACATCCTCGAGTGTCAGCGGTCGCTTGAGCAGAGGGTTGTCTTTCAGATAGATCTGGCCGACCGAGAGATAGTTGGCTGCGCGCCAGTAGGCATCCATTTTGGCCAGTAGCTCCTGGGTCAGGGGGCCGCTGCTCTTGGTTTCGGTCGTGCGAAGTTCCGTCGTCGCATTGGTCATGAGGCACCTCGGGGAGTAAGGGTTACGTGACAGTCAAGACTAGCAGCCGCGTGTGAAAGGAAGGGGTGATTGAAGTCACATCGCCGCGGGGCGACACCCGTGGAGTGGGATGCAAATCCCTCCCTCATTGGATCCTTGAGAGGAGGTTTGGCCTCAAAAACGCTGCTTCAATTTCAGAATCTGCGACTCGAAGCCGTACCAGAGAGCCGTGGCAAGTGCAGTCGCCATCGCGAGTCGGAATGTCACGATCGCCAGGTTTCCGGCGAGTCCATAGGGATCCATCTTCAGGTCGAACCAGCCGAAATAGATGAAGACCATGATGTGGATCATGTACAGTCCGTAGCTGATGCGTCCGTAGAATGCCAGCAGGCCGCGCCGCAATACTAAATTTAAGGGATTGCGCGCCCCCGTGGAAGCAATCGCGGCAAGCATCGCGCCACCAAAGCCAATCGCCAACGCCGAATCGAGAAATGCTGTGCCGCCTGCAATTGTCGCGGCCGCCACGATTCCGAAGATGAAGCTCGCCAGGCCAACGCCAAGCCATGCGCGTTGGCTCATACGTACCGTGTAAAGCCCCAACGCAAGCAAACTTCCCAGCGCAATGCCATCGAGATGAATGAGCGAATGCGTGGGTGTCAACCAGTGCGGATGCGCCCGCCGCATCCAGGCTGATTCGACAAAGGCGGTCACCAACAGGACGGCCAGCATCCAGGGTCGCCGCAGGAAGCGCACCACCGGAGCCCACAGGAAGTAGTACTGCTCCTCAATCGCCAGAGACCATGTCTGGGCAACCGCGGGCGGCATCGTCCAGTGCAGCAGATTCTGCAGGAATAGTGCATAAGCCCACCACGGCGCAGTCTTCACCGCATCCCATACACCGGGGCCAATAAACCATGGAGCGTTGGCGTAACAGACGGCAAGCACCAGCACGTAGACGGGCCAGATACGCAATGCACGGCGCGCATAGAAATTGCGAAAGTAGTGGGGCCGGTCGCGTGCCTCGAGCAGAATCGATGTGATCAGGAATCCGGAGAGAACGAAGAACAGGTTGACCCCGGCCCATCCCCACAGCGAGGCGGAATACAGCCAGGTGCCCACCAGCCTTGGATGGCAGTGGTAAACAACCACGCCCAACACCGCAAGGCCGCGCAGCCCTTGCAATTCCGGAATGTACGCGGGCAGCCACGTCGGGCGTTGCATGGACATTCGTTACCCGGCGGCCAACTCCTTGGCGCGCTGCGTGGCTCGCATTACGGCCTTAATCAGCGTCACGCGCAAGCCGCCCTCTTCCAACTCGAGAATTCCATCAATGGTGCAGCCCGCGGGCGTTGTCACTTCGTCCTTGAGCAGGGCTGGATGATAGCCGGTTTCAAGCACCATCCTGCCTGCGCCGAAGACAGTCTGCGCGGCAAGCTGCGTCGCGGTATCGCGCGGCAACCCCACTTTGACACCGGCCTCGGCGAGAGCCTCAATGATGATGTACACATAGGCCGGTCCCGAGGCCGAAAGCCCCGTCACTGCATCCATGTGCTTCTCGTCAACCACGACCACACGCCCCACGGTTTCAAAGATGCGCTGCGCCAATTCCATTTGTTCTGCTTTGACGAAGCGGCCTCGGCATAGCCCGGCGGCGCCCGCTCCGAGCGCCGAGGGCGTGTTCGGCATGGCGCGAATGACGCCGATCTCCAGCCCGGCAGCGTCCTCAATGGCACGCGTCTTCACTGAAGCAGCAAATGAAACCAGTGTTTTCGCTTGGGTCAGGGCAGGGCGGATTTCGCCAATCAACTCCGGTACCTGAAAGGGCTTCACTCCCAGCAGGATCAGGTCTGCTTGTTGTGCCGCGGCAAGGTTATCGGTGCTGACGTCGACACCCCACTGTGCGCTGCGCGCCACAGCCTTCTCAGCGTGCGCCACAGTCGCGTGAATCTGGTCGGCGGCGAAGAGATTCTGCTTCAGAAACGCTTGCAGCAGAATGCCCCCCATCTTGCCGGCGCCCAAAACAGCAACACGGACATGGGGAAGTTGCGCGGGAACCTGCGGGGCCTCAACGGCGATCTCGGTCATTTCGTTCCTTGCCTTGGGTGAAAGTGGTGGTTCAACTTTCAAGGATACGCGAACCATGCGCGCTTGGCGGCAACTGCGCCAACTCGTGCGATGAAGGGGCCTCGGCCTGTCCTCGGGGCTACTTCTGGCTGGAGATCCAGGCATCGATGCGGCTGCTCAACACATCCATTGGAAGCGCCCCAGAATCCAGTACCTGGTCATGAAAAGCGCGAATGTCAAACTTGTCGCCCAGCGATTTCTTTGCCCGGTCGCGCAGCTCCAGGATCTTCATCTGGCCGACCTTGTATGCGAGTGCTTGCCCCGGCCACGCAATGTAACGATTCACCTCGGACTGGATGTTGGTCTCATCGATAGCAGAATGATCGTGGAAGTACTGCACCATCTGGTCGCGGTTCCAGTGTTCGGAATGGACACCGGTGTCGACGACCAGCCGAATCGCCCGCCAGATGTCCGCTTCCAGCCGCCCGTAATCCGAGTAAGGATCCTGGTAGAAGCCGATGTCTTTCCCCAGCCGCTCTGCATAGAGCGCCCATCCCTCGACAAAGGCGGTGTACCCTTCGTATTTGCGAAATGCTGGCACATCGGTCAATTCCTGCCCAATCGAGATCTGTAGATGGTGGCCGGGAATGCCTTCGTGGTACGCGATCGATTCCACGTTGTAGAGATTCCGCTCCGTGGCGTTGTAGGTGTTGATGCGAAGATGTCCCGGCCGGCTCCCATCCGGTGTGCCCTGCTCGTAATAAGCGGCTGGCGCACTCTTTTCGAGGAACTCCCACATCGGCACCACCTCAAAAGGCGCTTTGGGCAAGCGTCCAAAGAGCGTCGGCAATTTCGCTTTCATCGGGCCAAGATAACCGCGATACGCATCCATCAGTGCATCGGCCGAGGCGGGCTTCAATTTCGGATTTGTCTTGAGGCTGGCGCGAAAACTCACTAGGTCCGCAAATCCAAGTTTGTTCGCGATGCCCAACATCTCCGCTTCATCGCGCTTCACTTCGTCGAGGCCAATCTGGTGAATCTGGTCCGCGGTGAGTTCTGTAGTCGTCGTGCGGCGAATCAGGAACTGGTAGTACTTCGCGCCGTCCGGCAGTGCTGAGATGCCCGGTTCCGCCCGCCCGGCAGGGAGGTAACTCACTTCAAGGAAACGCGCAAAACGCACGTAGGCCGGCAACACCTCCTTGCTGAGGGCTCTTAGCATGTCTGCCTTGATGCGCTCCTGCTCCAGCACAGGAATCGACGCCGGAAAATTCTTCAGCGGCATCGCCAGCGGCGAGTCTTCGGGCTTTTGGGTCGCCAGCTGCTTGACTTGGTCGAGAGTTTTCTCGATCAAGAACTTCGGCAGCACGCGCCCGTCTTCTATGCCGATGGACATGTTCGTCGTGACCTGGTCGAACGCCTTCGGAAGCGCGCGCAAACGAGCGATCCAGTTGTCGTAGTCCTTGACCTCTTTGAAACTCAACTGTGCGACCAGTTGCGGGTAGTCGGAGTAGATGCCGCCCATCTGGTTCACCGGCATCTCCCACTCTTTAAACTCCGCGCCCTCCATATCCTGCGCCAGGTCGCGCAAGAGCAAATCGCGGCTCGTCTTCTCCTGGTCGGACAATCCCGTGGGATCGATCGCTGCTAGCCGCATCAGGTAAGTCTGCTCCGTCGCCAGCCAGCTATTGAAGGCCTTCACCGAGAAATCGCTGATCTTGTCGTCGTAGCGTTTGTCGCCAATCGACGACGCAAATTCCGGCGAGTGCTCAAGATTCGCTTCCCAGTATTCCTGGAAAAGATCGTTGAGAGCCTTGCGGCGGTCCGCCACCGGAGAAATAGCGTTTGCCTGCGGCCAAACCGGAAGAGAAAGAGAGACTAAAAGAAGTGCAGGAGTTGCCAGCCAAGCAAGTCGAATCATCTTCAAGGGAAATAACCTCGATACGCGAGAAATCAGCGGACTGCCGTTGCATATCGAGTGTAGAGCACAAACCCGTCGGATCAGTTATGCCCGCCTGCGTGTTTTCTGCCTGCGCGGTGGTGCGGAGAAACCCTCGGCACGGTCAATGTGCGAGGATGGCTTCGTTCCCCAGGATGCGGTAAAGCGTTGAACGGCTGATGCCCAGCTGCCGTGCCGCACGTAGCTTGTTCCCATGGTTGATCTCCAGCACATATTGCACGTGATTGTGGATCACAGCGTCCAGCACCAGACTTCCGTTGGCCGGCCCCGTTGCCGGCGTCGGACAAAGCTGCACTTCAGACGGGACCAGCAAATCTTCGGCGCGAATCATGCCGTTCGCGGCTTCCAGCAGCCCAGCTTCCAGGACACTTGCCAATTCGCGAATGTTTCCCGGCCAGTTGTGTTGCAGCAGACGAACCATTGCGCCCGGCCCCAGGGCGACCGGCCTCTGTTGATAGCGGGCACAGAAACGTGTCAGCAACTCCTGGGCCAAGGGGGCAATATCCTCACGGCGTTGCCGCAGCGGCGGAATTGCGAAGCGCACCGCGGTCAAGCGGAAAGCAAGATCAGGCATCAGCAAACCCTGCCCCGCCATCTGCCGCAGAGAAACCTCTGAAGACGCCAGCACGACGACTCGTCCCCGCGGACGATCCTGCATCGCCTTGAGAACACTCAATAGAACAACCTGCCCGGGAGAAGCCAGCAGGTCCACGCGGTCCAGGTAGATGAATCCCGCGACCATCGTCGGGTTAGCTTCCGTCACCAGCCACTCCCGCGCATCGCAGCGCTGAAACCCCGCGTTGGCCAGCGTAGAGCGGCTATGCAGAAAACGAGCCAGAGTCTGCTTTCCGGTTCCTGTCTCCCCTTCAATCGCCGCAAACTGCAGGTGCGGCGCAACCACTTCGGCCTGCAGCAGAAGCTTGCGCCAACTCGCATTCACTCCCACAATTTGTGGCGCAACCGACGCCCCGCGCGCGAAGTTCTGAGTTTCCTCCGCAGAAGGGCCGAATCGAATTTGAGGGGCGGTTTGCATTGCCATCCGCGTGCCCTGCCTCCGCTGCTCCGTTTGCCGATACCCGGCCATCAGCAGATTTATCGGCGCTCCGCCCAAAAACGTGAGCCGGAGAGACTTGTCTCTCCGGCTCACTGAACGTTGTTTTTCTCTGGCTCGCTCTACACCTGCGCCGGGCCCTTGCGGAAACGCTTGGACGGCTCGTCGGAGAAGATTTGGCCATCGCGAATATGCACCACGCGATGCGCATACTCGGCGATATCCGGCTCGTGCGTCACCAGGACGATGGTGTTCCCCTTCGCGTGCAGCGTGTCGAAAAGCGCCATGATCTCAATGCCGGTCTTCGAGTCGAGGTTTCCTGTCGGTTCGTCGGCCAGAATGATCGACGGACTATTCACCAGCGCGCGTGCGATGGCCACGCGTTGCCGCTGTCCGCCAGAGAGCTCGTTGGGCTTGTGATACATACGGCTTTCCAGGCCCACGCTGGTGAGCGATTCCTTGGCGCGCTCCAGTCGTTGCGCAGCTGGTGTGCCGTTGTAAATCAGCGGCAGTTCCACGTTGTGCAATGAACTGGCCCGTGCCAGCAGATTGAACGTTTGAAAAACAAACCCGATCTCCTTGTTGCGGATGCGGGCTAACTCGTCATCATCGAGTTCGCTCACCAGTTGCCCGTTCAGCCAATACCTGCCCTTCGACGGCGTATCGAGGCATCCGATCAAATTCATCAAGGTGGATTTGCCCGACCCCGAAGGGCCCATAATCGCAACGTACTCATTGTGCTTGATGCGCAACGTGATGCCACGCAGCGCCTGTACCTGTTGCTCGGAGCCCATGTCGTAGGTGCGCCAAAGATCTTCGACGACAATCACGTCCCCTGTAGGCGGCGAAATCTGCTTTGTATCGACCTCGGTCATCATGCTGTCCAGTGCCATCCGAATCTCATCCTTTGCCCGCCGATGGAAGCGCTGTCTTGCCTGTGGGAGGCTTGGCATACGCAGCGCAATGCCAAATTTGCCTGCACGCACCGCGCGCTTTTTAGGTTGTCCCGTTGCCCGGAGTGGCCGGTTTCTCCGTATCTCGTTTGAGCAGCGCGCCGTCTTTCAGAACACGCAGCGTCTTGTAGGGACCGGTGACAACCTCGTCTCCCGTGTTCAAGCCCGAAAGAACCTCAATGTCCGTCGCTCCCGTGATGCCCGTCGTGACAGGAATGAACTTTGCACGTTGCTTCCCATGCGCGTCCTTTACGATCACAAAGACTCCCTGCTTGGGTGGGGTTGCTGAGCTCGGCGACGAAGTCGATGCGGCTTCCACCTTGCCGTCTTTGCTTCCCGGAGGCGGCGGCGAATACATCGTCAAAGCCTGAATCGGCAATGAAAGCACATTTTCTTTCTTCGCGGTCGTGATCTTGGCAGTCGTCGAAAGCCCCGGTCGCAGTTCGTCCGACGGCGTATCGAGCGTCACTACCACCTTGAAGTCCTTGGCCTCTTCTGTGCCCGTGGTCGATTGCGACGTCGCGACTCCAGTGGATCGCAACAGAGCTTGATCGCCCACCAGAGTTACGTGCCCTTTGAAGATCTTTCCTGGAATAGCGTCCACCGTCACATCGGCGGGCTGCCCAATCCGGATGTTGACGATATCGGTTTCGTCCACTTTCACTTCGGCCGTGATAATGCTCATGTCGGCGATGGTCATGAACGTGGAGCCTTCCGTATTCTGGATCCCCTCTACGACCGTCTCTCCTTCGCGCACCGGCTGGTTGGTCACAATGCCGTCAAAAGGAGCAATGGCTTGAGTCAGGTCGAGCGCATTCTTATTGGCGCGCAACGTGGCCACCGCCGTATTCAAATGCCCGCGAGCAGAATCGGTGTTGGCCTTGGCCTGATTGACCTGCGCCACCGCCTGCGCCACGGACGCAACATCGGTGTCATATGCGGCTTTCTTGGCATCGTAATCCTGTTTGGCCATGATGCCGGCCTTGAAAAGCCCCTGGGCGCGATCCCAATCGAGTTTCTTCTGCTCGAGATCCGCTTGCGCATGCTCCACATTGGCTTCGGCAGTTTTTTCCGCGGCAACATAGGACGAAATATCCGTCTGCGCCGCAGAAATGGCGGCTTGCTGGCCCGCCACCTGGGCTTCTTGCGCCACGTTCTCTACCGTGGCCACCAGTTGGCCCCTTTTCACGTGGTCACCCTCCTTCACATAGAGGTGGGTGATGCGGCCCATCGCGGTGGCGCCGAGATTCACAAACGTCTTTGGCCTGATCTGGCCCGTGCCGCTTACGACGGTCGCCAAATCCTGTTTAACGAGCTTCGCAGTGAGAACCTTGGTATAACCAGACTGCTGCTTGTAGACCATAAAGCCCACAAGGCCCGCAGTCACAATTACGGCAAGAGCTATCAAAAGAACTTTTTTCATTTGAGATGGCTGCTCCGGGTCGTTCCCAGTTTAATCTACGCAGTCGTTCTGCAGATGGTTCCCGTTTTTGAATCGAATCGGGATCGCCCCGCCATTTCGTTCGCAGGATTCGCTTCGAATCGCGATGTCGCTGCATTCCGAGCCGGAAATTAAACAACTGACCGGTTTGAGTTAAAAATTCCGAACCGACCGCGGATGCACGTCAGAAGTACGTTTCGGATTAGAGAACTCGGATTCGTCCCTCGTCGCCGAAAAATCCTCCCCCGCCGCTTCGCCACTGATCCTGGACGAGTTGACGCCTTGTCGGCTTACATTTAGCCATCCCTGGCGTCCAATCTCTGGGGGACTCCATGCAAATCCTTGCCCAGCAACGTTTGGGACCCGTAGAATAGGTCAGCGCAGGAGTATCTTTGAGGCAATGATGCGTAAAGGTCGTATCTTCTTTTATTTCGCACTGGTTTGCGGCCTGGCAATGGCTCCCGCAGCCGTTCTTCGAGGCCAACAAAACGGGAACCAGTCCACCGGCCAAGACCAGGAAATCGACCCCCTCAAGCGGCCGCGTAGTGACAAGGAACAGCAGCAGGCGCAGAAGGCAGTTCGGCAGGAGCTGAAGGGCGCCTACAAGACCTGGCTCGACCAGGACGTGGCTTACATCATTTCTGACGAGGAACGCAAAGCGTTCAGGAACCTCAGCAACGACGAAGAACGCGACTCCTTCATCGAGCAATTCTGGCTTCGCCGCAATCCCAACCCCGACTCTCCTGATAACGAATTCCGCGAAGAGCATTACCGTCGCATTGCGTATGCCAATGAGCATTATGCTGCCGGCAAGCCCGGATGGAAGACCGACCGCGGACACATCTATATTGCTTTTGGTCCACCGGACTCTACCGACTCACATCCTTCCGGCGGCAGCTATCAGCGCCCCATGGATGAGGGTGGCGGCGAAACTTCCACCTTCCCCTTCGAAGTTTGGCACTATCGCTATTTGGAAGGCATCGGCGAAAACATCGACATTGAGTTCGTCGACACCTGCATGTGCGGCGACTACCACTTCACCATCGATCGCGGCGAGAAAGATGCACTCCTGCACGTTCCCGGCATGGGTGCCACGCAATGGGAAGAGATGGGAATGGCCAAGAAGGCCGACCGCTTCAAAGGCGGCTTTGAGAACCTTGGCACCGGGCCCCTGTCGTCTTCGCAGGCTTCGAAAGAATTCGATCGCATCGAACTCGCATCCAAGCTGTTTGCTCCGCCGCCGGTCAAATTCAAAGACCTCGAAAACTTCATCACTGAGCACAAACTGATCAACGGTCCCATCTTCCCGTTCGATGTGCGCACCGATCTGGTCAAGGTCACCGACAACACTGTTCTCGTCCCAATCACACTGCAGATCAAGAACCGCGACATCACCTTTGTGACCAAGGATGGCGTTGCCACAGGCCTTGTCAACATTCTGGGCAAGGTGACGACCATTACGCATAAAACGGTGCAGACCTTCGAAGAAACAGTGCAGGTGCAACAGCCGTCTGAACTGCTCGAGAAGTCCCTCGATCGTCAATCCATTTACTGGAAAGCCGTTCCGCTGCTCCCCGGACTCTACCGCCTTGACATCGCGATCAAGGACGTGAACAACCCCGACCACATTGGAGTTTACGGTCGTGCCCTCGAAGTGCCCGAGTTCCACGATGAAAAGTTGGCGACCTCGACATTGATTTTGGCCGACCAGATGAATCCGGTCTCTTCGCACGAAATTGGCCAAGGCAATTGCGTGCTTGGCAACACAAAGATCTGCCCTCGAGTGAGCGCCAACCCGGCCACTCCGGTCAGTTTCAAGCGGGCTCAGCAACTCAACTTCTGGATGCAGATTTATAACCTGGGAATTGACGAAGCTACCAAGAGTAACGGAGCTAAAGTCACCTATCAGATTGTGGACACGGCAAACAACAACGTTTTGTTTCAGAAGGAATTGGAATCAAAGGACTTGGGGGCTCATAGCGACCAGATCACGGTCGAAAGATCGCTTCCGCTGGCTGGGTTGCAGCCGGGAAAATACAGGGTGACGATTCAGGTAAATGACGAAATCTCAAAACAAGAGATTGCGCAATCGGCGCCTTTTGTCGTGGAATAGTATGTATCTTGCGCAATGGGGCGACTCCGGCATTAGATCGGCAAGCTCGCGCAGGTACCTTCAGGAACAGATCTGCCAGGGACGCCGCCAGGTTACCGAAACGAGTGATGATGCGTAGGCTTCATTTCGCCTTCTTCATCGCGCTGATTGCTCTGGGCGCCGTTCCTATGCAAGGGGCTGCTCCCGGATCCATTTCAGGCGTGGTGCGCAACTCCGCCGGAGTTCCACAGATCGGCGCGGTCGTGCAACTGCTGCGTCCCGACCTCGGCGTCCTCACGATCGTTTACACCAACGACAAAGGTCAGTTCTCGATCTCCTCGATTGTTCCCGGCCGCTACGCCCTCAAAGCGATGGGCGCCTCGTTCCTGCCTTCACTGCGCGAGAATGTTCGCGTTCGCCACGAGACGGTCGTGAATCTCACGCTGAATACGCTTTACGAAGTGATGCAGTGGTTGCCGGCTCAACCGCGCGCGGCCAATGCGCCGAAGGATGATTGGGCATGGACGCTGCGTTCGGCCGCCAACCGCCCCTTGCTGCGCTGGCTTGAAGACGGTCCATTGCTGGTAGTCTCCGATGGCTCCGGGGCTCAGCCCAAGCTGAAAGCTCGGCTCATGGCGACCGGTGATGAGGGGACGTTCGGTGAGAGCGGCGAGCGCCTGACCGCTTCCATCGAGAACACACCCTCCGACAGCCGGGAGTTGCTGGCTCGCGTCGACTTTGCGCCGGATACCAACGGCGGCATGGAATCCATGCTTGGGTTCCGCCAGGATCTGGGGTTCGCGGGCTCCGTGCAATCACTGGCAGCGATTGCGATTCATCCCGAGGTGGACAGCCTGGACGCAGAAGGCGCCGATGAAGTCGCGCTGCTCTCTTCTGAAAATCTGAGCTTCGGCCCCGACATCGAAGGCGAAGTGGGATCCGAGCAGGTCATCGCCCGCTTTGGCCAGAATTCTCCTAATACAGTCGTGGCTGCTTTGCCATTTGCCACGATCGGCTGGCACGACGGCAACTCCGCGATCCGCTATCGGATGGCCACGGCAGTGCCATCGCAGCATTTCTCCGGGGGCTCCGAGCCCAACGACTACTTGCCGACCCTCGCCTTGCGCAACGGCGCGCTGGCCCTCGAGCGCGGCCTGCATCAGGAGATGGGTTGGGAACGCCAAACCGACACTTCTGACATGGCCGTGACGGTCTTCGCTGATTCTGTTCGGAATCCGGTGATGGAAGCAGCGACGCGCGTTGTTTCCGGCGGCGCAGTTCCTGCTGCAAAAAGCATCCTTTATGACCGAGGCAGCGGATTGTTGCAGACTGCTGGGCCTGACTTCGCGACGACGGGAATGATGGCCACCGTCGAACGTCGTCTTCCTGGCGGCAATCGCGTACGCCTCAGCTACGCCAACGGAGATGCATTGGCCATGCCGGTCACCGCGCATCCTCTGCCACTTGCCCAGGTGCTGGGCATGGCGCATCCACGCCACGTACAGACCTATGCGCTGTCGCTTTCCGGAACGCTGGAAGGCACAGGAACCAGGTGGCGCGCGAGCTATCGTTGGCAACCCGAAGACACCGTCACCCAGCTGGCGCCGTTTGCGGTGAACGCCATTGAGCCTTACCTGAATCTCCAACTGCGCCAGCCGATTTGCATGCGCCGTGAAGGGACGAGCGGCATTGAGGCCCTTCTGGATGTACGGAATATGCTCGCGGAGGGCTATCGTCCCTACATGCTGAGCGACGGCTCTGTTCTTATCTTTGCGCAGGATCAGCGCGGCATCCGGGCCGGCCTCGCCTTTACGTTCTAGCCCGGTTTCCAGCCCTCCGCGACTTCAGAAATCCACACCGGTTGTGCTACTATTTTCAAGTGGCAGCGGTCATTCCGTTTGCTCGGGCATTTCTTGAATGCCTTAAAAACCGTGTTCCGTTCCTCCCGCCACACGGTGACTCCAATCGATTGGACGCGTAGCTCAACTGGCAGAGCATTCGGCTCTTAACCGACAGGTTGTAGGTTCGATTCCTACCGCGTCCACCAAAGCCCCCTCCCAGGATGTTCAAGGAATTCCAAAAGACCAATGTAATCGCTGAATGTTCAGCGGATTATATGTGGATCTCCGTCCACCGACGTTCGTCAGCTTCCCTGAGCAGCCAGCGCCCGGAGGGGCAACTCTTCGGGGCAACTGCCAAACGACGATTTCGAGTTGCCCCAGATACGACAGAAAAGCACCAAGCAAGGCCCTGGCGATGCGCATTCGGGCTTACATTGACGAGCGTAAACCACTCACCGAGGAGTGAAGTTTGCTGGTCCTCCTCAATGGGTATTAGGCTGCGGTCTGATTGCGTTTGAGGGGCGCGACTGATCCCTCAGTCGGCGTCATTGTGGAATTGACCTCAGAGTTGTGCTAAGAATGGAGTGTCGTTTTCGATCGGAATCACTAACTTTCTAGACCATCGCTTCAAGGGCGTCAGTGTCAATGTCGACGCCGACCGGCAGGTATTCCGGAACGTCGAGGCGTGCCGAGCCAATCCGGTGGTCGGCCATCCCATAATAGACGTCGAAACGGTTGGGCGTACCAAGATCGTCGCGGCGGTCGATTCCGGTGGGGAACACAACATTGGCAATCGTTCCGTGTCGCTCCTGTGGCAGCACTGGCGTCAGCACCGGCTCAGCTGAACGATAACGAATCACGCGCGGATGCTTTTGGGAGAGCACCATCACCCCGGCCGAATAGCATAGCTGATGTGCGGCGACGCCGTTCTCCTGTGATTCGCTGACTCCGTGGTAAAGGATGAGCCACCCGTGCCTGGTGAGGATGGGAGGAGTTCCGCAGCCAATCTTGAGCCGCTCCCAGGGAGAGTCTGGAGTCGCCAAGCGGTGATGAGATGTGAATTGGCGAAGGCGCAATGTCTCTCGATCCTTCAATGCTCCGCCACAGTACGATATCCAGATGCTCTCCTTTTCAATATCCGGCAGGCGTCTTCCCCGGAACGTGACGATCTCTTCGGGGCGAGTGCCGGGAAAAAGCGGACGATGGAGCATACCTAATTCCAGTTGCCCGGAGGAGTTTGGTATCGCGACCGGGAACAGGCTTGCATCCTTGTCATCCACGTTGCCCAATTCAATGCCGTGCCAATGAGCGTAGGTCGCGAGCCCGAGCCGTTCCCACTTGAACAGATCCGCCGATTGAGCAAATGCGATTCGCGGACCAGCCGGCGAAAATGCCGTGTAGGACATGATGTAGCGCTGAAGCGGCTCGACATAGGTCACGCGTGGATCTTCGCAGCCACCGCCGCCATCGGGCCGGCGTTCGTAATCGGCTTCCGGTTCGAGCGCGATGCCGATCCTCTCTACGCCGATCGGATCCCCGTCATCATTAAATCTCACACGCGCGATGCCGATGCGGGAGTAATTTTCCTTTGCCACCAACCGCGGGAAGAGATAGAGCTCTCCATCCGGACCACGAGCCGCCGCAGGGTTAAGGACGCCTTCGACCTCTTGGGGATTGCCGACCTCGGGTTCCATCACCATCCCGAGGCGCCGTAGCTGGAAGTCTCCCATCAATCCACCTCAAAAGATCGGGCCTGTCGATCGTCACCAAGGCAAGCGATGATCGCTTCGATCACTCGCTTGGTTTCCTTAGGCCCTTTAACGGGAATTGAAATGACTCCTGCCTCTTCGGCCGGGTAATCATTCCCCCCTGGGAACAAGGCGTCCCCGACGTAAATCATCTCTTGCACCGAGATCCCGAGAACGTCGCGCAGCTTCTTAATGCCGTATGCCTTGTCAATGCCAGGCTTGGTAACGTCGATGGATGTTGCGCCGCCGAGACGGACTGAAAACTCGGGGATGAGCGTGTCGAGAATTGCCTTGATCTTCTTCCGCTTGGCAAAATCTGCGTCCCACTTCACTTTTTCTTCCAGCGGGGCCTGCTGACCCAGCGACGAGTACGTTATCTGGCTTCCCCTGTCTTCAATGGTTTCTCCCCAGGTCTTTTCGACAGCGAAGCCTGCGGTCTCCACGGCTTTGGTTAGGGAACTGATGATCTTCTCCTTTTCGCCCGCCGTGAAATCTTCCGCATAGAGCCTCTTCCATTCTCCGGCGTACTGGAAGAATTGTGTTCCGCAGGTAGGCAGAATTGACAGCCTTGTCAGGCGTTCATCTTGCGGAAGATGAGAGAGCACTTGCTTTTCAAACTGGAGCCATGCACCGCCGGAGATGACGGCAACCCTGGCGACACTGAGCAAGTCGTGCAGCAGTGAGGCCATTTCGGGATCGAGGGATGATTTACTTGGCGCGAGGGTTCCGTCCAGGTCGAACACAATTAGCTTTTTCATTCGTCTCCAACTTTGAGGTTCCTGATTTCCAACTATCGAGGAATCGCGATCTCCAGCAATTTCACTTCCCCGCTTGGTCGAAAAGCACACACTCCGGCTGCCCCCGGCAAGAGCCATACGTCGCCCTTGCTTACCGGGTAAAGAATATTGCCGTGATCGACGTGGCCTGAGCCGTCAATGCAAACGAGCACACGCGGCTCATCCGCGGCGCCAACGGAGAACGGAGCTTTCCCTATCAGTCGGTCAAGCTCGAATGCTGCACAGTCGAACAGCTTTTCCCGCTCGACTGGCGTTGTCGTCTCAATGCGAGGCGACACAAGGCCTCCGGCTTTCCCATTGAAGTTTATGCAGGCAAAAGCCTGATCGACCTGCAGCGGTCGAAGCTGGCCCGTCTTCGCGTCTATGTGTTCCCAGTCGTAAAGCCGGAATGTCACATCGCTGTTCTGCTGAACCTCAAAAACAACAACCCCTTCCCCTAATGTATGAACCGTTCCTGCAGGGATAAACACAGCGTCGCGCGGCCGAGGGACGATGCCAGCCAAGTGGTCGGCGATTGTGCCGTCGCTCAGGGAGTTGCGCAGTTCGCCTTTCGTTGTACCTGGCTTCAGGCCGGCATAAATACGGCTTCCTTTTCCAGCCTCCACCACGACCCACGCTTCAGTCTTGCCCATCTCCCCAGGCGGCAGAAGTTCCGGATGTGCATCGCTGGGATGAACCTGAACAGAGAGCATTTGTTGTGCATCGAGAAACTTGAGCAGCAACGGAAAGCGATGGAAGCGCGGAGCCAGATCGCCCATGATCTGTTTACGATATTGCTCCATCAATAGTCCTATGGTTTGCCCCTTGAGTGGCCCATTAGCAATCTTGCTTTGATAATCGTCGCGGTCGCTAAGTACCCATGCTTCTCCGATAGGTCCGTCACCCGGCAACGGCGCCGAGAGTATTCCCGACAAGCGTCGGCCGCCCCATAGCCGGTACTGATAGATCGGCTCAAAACGCAAAGGGTACAAAGTTATCGAGCCCATTGATTGCCACCCGGATCGCATGATTAAGACTTGAAGTCCGATCGATGCCGACATCGACCAAGCAAAGTCGTTTGCGTTAAATTACGGAAGCCGGTGCCCGTGTGGCACCCAAGCCAGGTCGCCGCTTAGCACGTAAATGGCGAGCGCTGCTGCCATAAACAGCGCACCGAACCAAAAGCGCCAGTCTCGGTGCATCCGCCTCCAATAGGGACCCGGATCGGGCTCACTCTTGTCGCTGCTGTTTCCTTCGCGGTTGTGCTTGCTCCCTGTCATCTTTCCTCCATCGCTGCCGAGTACTCGCCTCGGCGAGCAGCCCGGTTGCAGCATGCGCGGTGATATAAAGCCTGCTGCCCTGCCGGCACATTCGCATCCAAGCCCTTCCACAGCTCCAAAGCCGGCTGCTGGATAGCGCGGGCATACGAAAATGCCACCGCCCAAGGTAACCGCGATTTGAAACGAATATTCATCGCGTTCAAACGAGCAGAAGCCAACTCGGCCGATTGACCCCCGGAGAGAAAGGCGATTGCAGGGACCGCGGCAGGGACGGCTCGCAAGAGACAACTCACAGTTGCGTCGGCCACTTCATTCACGCCTTCTTGTTTGGGACAGGTTAATCCCGGAACAACCATGTTGGGCTTGAGGACTATCCCTTCCGGCACCACTCCTTGCGAATGCAGCTGGAAGAAAACCACTCGAAGAACATTTTCAGTGACTTCGAAGCAACGCTGCAAGCTATGGTCATCCACCATGAGGACTTCGGGTTCGACGATCGGCACGAGTCCAGCCTCCTGGCAAAGCGCCGCATAACGAGCCAATGCCTGAGCGTTGGCCTCAATGCAGCCCTGGCTGGGAACCTCCTCACCGATCGCGATCACTGCGCGCCACTTTGCAAATCGCGCGCCAAGGCGGGAATATTCAGCCAGTCGCTCACGCAGTCCGTCCAGACCCTCAGTGATCTTTTCACCGGGATGGCCCGCCAAATCCTTGGCGCCCATGTCCACTTTGATTCCAGGAATGATTCCCGCCTCGATGAGGACTTGTACGAACGGTGCGCCGTCTTTCGTATTCTGCCGGATCGTTTCGTCGTAGAGGATCGCGCCGCCGATGCACTCACTGAGCCCGGGAGTCGTCACAATCATTTCCCGATAGGCTCGCCGCGCCTCCTCGGTCTGAGGAATTCCCAGACTGGCGAACCGTTTGTTGCAAGTCGGATTGCTCTCGTCCATCGCGAGCAAACCTTTGCTCTCTGCAAAGAGCATCGCTACTGTATCGCTAAGTCCGTGCGATTTCATTTGCGCCTGCTTTGCTTTCTAGTGCGGTACTGAACTCTGAAGCAAATCAGCGTCAGAGTTCAGCGCTGCCAAAGAATCTGCCCCGTTTCCAAAGGAACAGAAACATTTGCGTGATAAGGAATGATGCGCGCCGTGTAGTCGCTTGTAGAGCGAGTTGAGGAAACCTGAGCCGAATACGTGAGCACTTCTGGGGAACCCTGAGCGAGTTCCGGTGCGTGCATAGATTCGATAGCAGGTTTATCCCCGTGATCTGAGTTCGCATACAGCTCTACCTCTATTTGATCGGGCTTGAGTGTGCCCAGAGAAACCTCGACTTGAAAGAAATGCTGGCCGTCATGAGTCTCGACCTGCACCGTGCCAAAGCCCAACGCACTCCAATGCCGATCTAACTGCTGGCGCCAATGGAGCACGCCCAACCCCTGTTTACTGTCTTCTGCCGCTCGTTGCTGATAATTTGAGGAGGCAGGCAGATAGTGATTCTCGGTGTATTCGCGGATCGCACGGGTAGCGGAAAACTCTGGAGTGAGCCGCGCCATGCTCTCGCGGATGCGCCCCAGCCACTTGGACGGCATATTTGCCTCATCCCGCTCGTAGAACTCAGTTACCACCTCGCGTTCGAGCAGGGTATACAAGGATTCTGCCTCCTGGGCATCCCATGCTTCATCTTCGCCATGTTCCTGTCCGTCCCCGATGGCCCAGCCAACCGCGGGCGAATAGGCCTCTGCCCACCAGCCGTCCAATTCGGAGAGGTTTAAACCGCCGTTGACGAGGACCTTCATTCCGCTCGTCCCGCATGCTTCCCACGGCCTCCGAGGCGTGTTGATCCAAAGGTCGACGCCCTGGACCAGTTCCTGGGCCAGCAACATGTCGTAATCGTTGAGAAAAACAACGCGGCCCTGGACATCTCGACGTTTGATGAAGTCTTTCCATTGTTTGATCAGCATCTGCCCAGGCACGTCCTGCGGATGAGCTTTGCCGGCGAGGATCAACTGGACAGGGCGCCGCGGATCGGTGAGAAGGCGAATCAGCCTCTCAGGATCGCGCAATAGGAGATTGGGACGCTTGTACGTGGCAAAGCGCCGGGCGAATCCCATCGTGAGCACATTCACGTCAAAAATGCCGCTCGCATCCAACGATCCTCGACCTTCCGCGCCAAGCTGAGACGTGTAGCGTTTACGCATACAGCCGATCAATGTTCTGCGTCCTGCTGTACGAAGTTGCCACAGCTCCGCGTTGGTGAGATGGCGGACGTCGTCTTCGGCTGGACGATCCCCGCGCCAACGTTTCTCGCCGCAAGCTGAGGTCCAGAGCTCATCTGCCGCTGCTGAATCCCACGTGGGAACATGAATTCCATTGGTGACTGAGCCGATTGGAACTTCTTCCTGCGGCCATCGCGGAAAGAGGGGCCCGAAGATTTGCCGGCTTACCTGTCCATGCAGCTTGCTCACGCCATTCACCTGGCCGCTGGCACGGAGTGCAAGGTACGCCATGTTGAAGGGCTCTGAAGCGTCTCTCGCGTTCTGCCGGCCCATTGCGAGCAGATCCAAAACCGGAATGGCGAGTTCATCCAGAGCATAATGGCTGAGATATTGGCGAATTAGGTCGGGATGAAAGCGGTCGAATCCGGCACTGACCGCGGTGTGCGTAGTAAACAGGTTTCCAGCGCGGGTAACATTCAGTGCAACATCGAACGGTTGCTTCGAGTCCTCCATGTAGGACCGCGCCCGCTCAAGCGTGGCAAACGCCGCATGGCCCTCATTGAGATGGCATACCTCTGGCCGCAAACCTAACGCTCGGAGCAAACGCCAGCCACCGATCCCAAGAACGATCTCCTGCTTCAGGCGCATCTCTTGGTCGCCGCCGTAGAGTTCGCTGGTTATTCCACGATGAGCTGCCGTGTTGGAAAAATCGTTGGTGTCGAGCAGGTACAGCTTTGTTCGCCCAACGGAAACCTCCCAACAACGGAGCCAGATCTTGCCTTCTGGCAGTTGGATCTGCAACCGTAACCATTCCCCGTTCGGTTGTCTTAGTGGTCGAATAGGCAGCTGACCTGGATCGTTGACCGGATAGAGCGCCTGCTGGCGTCCTTCGAAATCAAAGTCCTGGCGGAAATATCCCTGGCCGTAGAGCAAGCCGACCCCTACGACCGGAACTCCCAGGTCGCTGGCCGCCTTCAATTGGTCGCCCGCTACGTTGCCGAGGCCGCCGGAGTAAATGGGAAGTGCTTCGCTCAACATGAATTCCATGCTGAAGTAGGCGATCGACTTCAGCGCGGCATTCGGATGCTTGTTCTGAAACCATGCGTCCGCACTGTAAGATGTCCGATTGCGGCTCAGCAAAGAATCGAGACGCCGGCGAAACTCCGGGGCGCTCAGTGCGGCTTTCATCTTTTCTTTGGAAACCGTCCTCAAAATGACCCAGGGATTCTGGGTCGTGTTCCAGAGTTCTTTGTCGAGCCCTTCCCATAGTTCGTCCGCTGCATGATTCCACGACCAGTGCAGATTGAGGGCTAACTCAACCAGTGCATCGAATCCATCGATCTTTGACCAATCGAAAGGTGCTTTCGGATCATTCAATGTATCTCCCTGTCTTGCGGAGTTCAGGAAGCGGAGAGTGCCTTCGCCAATACCCTTCTGGCGATAGCCCACCTCCGCTTCAATTTCAGCAGTTCGCAGTTTAGCTGTCCGTGAACATGGCCTTTTGAGGATGTCCCTTGGCCAATGGTGCAGGCGCGGCCGAATCGCTGAAGTCCGCCGTCCACTGCCAGTTCCTGATCTCTGGCATATCCTCAAGGTGTTCGCGAATGTAGTCGTGATGTTCGTTTAGCTTCTTGCCGAACATCTGGATTGCGCTGGCAGCCTGCACGCGAAGCCGCGGAATGTGTTTTAGAGCGTCCAATGCAAGATGGAAGCGGCTCATCTCATTCAGCACGACCATGTCGAACGGGGTGGTGGTTGTTCCTTCGTCGATATAGCCATGCACATGGAAGCGGCCCTCATTGGCGCGTCCATGAACCAGCGTATGAATGAGCCACCGATTGTTGTGGAAGGCGAAAATTACCGGCGCCTTTTCGGTGAAGAGCGCATTGAAGGACATCTCGTCCATCCCATGTGGATGCTTGTCTGGATACATCAGAGTCATCAAGTCAACTACATTGACAACCCGAACCTTGATCCCAGGGACATGTTTCTGCAGAAGCCACGATGTTGCGCAGATTTCGATCGTTGGCACGTCGCCAGCACAGGCCAGAACGATATCCGGCTCTCCGCCCTCGTCATTGGTTGCAAACTTCCAGATCGATGCGCCGCGCGAGCAATGCTCCAGGGCCTCATCCATGTTCAGCCACTGCAGTTGCGGCTGCTTTCCGCAAGTAACGATGTTCACGTAGTTGCGGCTTCGCAGGCAATGATCGAAGACACTCAGAAGGCAATTGCTGTCCGGCGGATAGTAGACGCGAATGGTGTCGCTTCTGCGTGCCAGCGCGTTGTCAACAAAACCAGTGGCCTGGTGGCTGAATCCGTTGTGGTCGTTCCGCCATGCATGGCTGGTGAGCAGAACATTCAAAGACGCTATCGGCTTGCGCCACGGATACTCGCGGCATTGCTCAAGCCACTTGGCATGCTGCGTCAGCATGGAATCGACCACCTGCGCGAATGCTTCATAAGACGACCACATGCCGTGGCGCCCGGTAAGCAGGTAGCCTTCCAGCCATCCTTCGCACAGATGTTCGCTCAAGACTTCCAACACGCGGCCATCGGGGCCGAGTTCGTCATCGATCGAGACAAGCTCTGCCATGGAGCAGCGTTTGGTCGCCTCGAAGATGGAGTTCAGCCTATTGGAGTTCGTTTCATCGGGACAGAACATGCGAAAGTTCGTCAGATTCATCCTGAAAATATCGCGGAAGAAATCTCCCAGCTTGCGTGGAGCCTCGGCTAGCACCTGCCCCGGTCCCGGGATTTCGAGTGCATAGTCGGTAAAATCGGGCAGCGCAAGCGTAATGAGCGATCGCCCGCCATTTACATGGGGACTGCCACCCATGCGCCGGTTGCCTCGAGGCGCGAGGACCGCCAATTCTTCAATGAACTTGCCATTCGTATCGAAGAGTTCCTGGGGCTTGTAGCTTCTCATCCAAGCTTCAAGAACCTTGAGATGCTCGGGATTCTCGCGAACGGTCGCAAGTGGAACCTGGTGCGCGCGGAAGGTGCCCTCGATTGGGATTCCATCCACTTCCTTAGGGCAAGTCCATCCCTTGGGCGTGCGCAGGATGATCATGGGCCAGACGGGCTGCTTCTTGAATCCGTTCTTGCGCGCTTCCTGTTGAATCGACCGAATCTCGGCGTAGCAATCGTCCAGCGCCTGAGCAAGAAGTTGATGAACAGCCTCAGGATCGTCGCCCTCGACGAAGTAAGGCTTGTACCCACGGCCGGTGTACAGAGCCTTCAGATCTGCGTCGCTCGTGCGTCCCTGTGCAGTCGGACCCGATATCTTGTAGCCATTGAGATGCAGAATCGGAAGGACCGCACCATCCCGCGCAGGATTAAGAAAGTTGACAGACTTCCAGCTTCCCTCAAGTGGACAGGTCTCGGATTCCCCGTCACCTATGACACAGGCAACAATCAGGTCGGGATTGTCGAAGGCCGCACCGAACGCGTGAACCAGTGAATAGCCAAGCTCTCCACCTTCATGCATGGAGTTCGGCACGTGCGGGCCGCAATGGCTGGGCACCCCTCCGGGTGTAGAGAATTTGCGGAACATGAGCCGCAAGCCGTCTTCATTGGCCGTGATCTCGGGATGGACCTCGGTATAAGAGCCTTCCAGATAAGAGCAAGCATTCAGCGACGGGCCACCGTGTCCCGGGCCGGAGATGTAAATGATGTCCGCATCATGTTCTTTGATGAGGCGGTTCAGATGGATGTAAATGAGGTTTTGTCCCGGAGAAGTTCCCCAGTGACCGAGCAACCTCGGCTTGATCTGTTCCGCTTTGAGCGGTTCGCGAAGGAGTGGGTTTTCGAACAGGTAGATCTGCCCAATGCAGAGATAGTTCGCTGCACGCCAATAGCGATTCATCCTGTCAAGCATCACAGGCGAAAGCGGACCTTTAGGGACCAGCGCATGTGTCTCCGTATTTCCATTTGCGGCAATCGCGGTAGACAGAGCGACATCGAAGATAAACGCTGAAGGCTTCGCAGCGTGGTCAGTGCTTAAAGGGATCTCGGTGGTAGCCATATTGCCATTCCTTTTCTACTTCTCCGCGGCAGGTCAAAAGTGCGGCGGTGGTTTAAAACGTTGATTCATCCGGGATGTGCCTGCGGACGATCTTTGAGATTATTTCGCCAGCAATTTCTTAATCGCGTGCAGTTCGAGGCGGCGCTTCGCGGTGGTCCTGGGATACGCCATTTTGAGTCCCCCAAGTGCATCAAGGACGATTTGGGAGACGATCAGCCGTGCATTCTCTTTATCGTCGGCGGGAACGACGTACCACGGCGCGTTATGAGTGCTTGTTGAATGCAGGCAATCTTCGTAGGCGCTCACATAGCTCTTCCAATATTTCCGCTCGTGAATGTCGGCGGTGCTGAACTTCCAGTTCTTGTCTGGCTCGTCGATGCGTGCAAGGAACCGCTTTCGTTGCTCCTTGTAAGACAGATGCAGAAATATCTTGATGGTCTTTGTTCCGTTGCGATGAAGATGCTTCTCCAGATCGCGGATCGATTCGTACCTTTCGGACCAGAAGTCTTTCCCTTTACGCAGTTCCTCGGGCAATCCCTGGCTTTGCAAGAGCTCCGGATGAACGCGAACGACCAGCACGTCCTCGTAATAAGAACGATTGAAGATGCCGATCCTGCCGCGTTCGGGAAGGCGGCACGTGGTGCGCCAGAGAAAATCATGTTCGAGCTCTTCGGCACTCGGCTGCTTGAAGCTGAACACCTCGCAGCCTGCCGGATTGACTCCGGACATGACATGCCGGATGGCACCGTCTTTTCCGGCGCCGTCCATTCCCTGGAAGATCAAAAGCAATGCATGCCGGTTGGAGGCGTAGTGAAGATCCTGCAGCGAGCTTAGCTTCTCCATGTGCTGCTGCAGAAGCCCCTTATACTCCTCTTTTGACTTGCAATAAGGGTCGACAGTCGTTGGCCACTTGCCGAGGTCGACTTTCTTGCCTGGCGGCACTCGATAGCTTTTCGAATCGATCGTCATTTCTGTCTGTCCCTTCGAAGTCGCACGACTTCTACGCGATCTTTTTCTTGGTCCCCGCGTTATCGCGTATCTCGCGCTCCGCTTCAAGCCAGTCCTGGTCCTGCTTGACTCTCGCCATGTACTCGCTGTTGATAAAGCTCGTAGGCGCGGGCTTCGATCTCGGAAGTGCGATCGACAGGTTTACGAGAGAGCAGTGCAGGCTTGGCTGGATCGAAGATACGGTAAGCGAGCAGCTTTACACGGTCATTGATGAGGGCCCAGATCAGAGCGTAGGCCCACACGAATCCTGCCCACTTCCAGCCGAGCGGGGCCATGAACAAGCCATAGACCGCAATCAGCGTCGCAATGGTCTGTGTACCCAGCACCGCAATCCAGAGAATCCGGGCAGGGCGAATGGACCAGAAGGGGCCGCGCGTTCGCGTGAGGAAGATGGTCAGATGTCCGGCTATCGAAAGCTTCAGGTACATCAATGTCTGAATATGCAAGCGGTCCATGTGGAAGACTCGCTCACCGAGATAGAACAGGAGAAACGCAGCGGCGACCCCGATGACTCCAAGCACTGTGGAAATCGAAAGCACAAGCCGCATATTCCAGGACTCAGGCTTGCTCTTGTAGCGGACGTTGTCATAGGCGATGGATAGAATCGCTCCATCGTTGAGCAGCGCCAGCATCACGATCATCACTGTAGTGAGGGGATAGAAGTTGAACACCAGGATTGCGAGCGTCATGAAGAACAGCACACGCAGCGTCTCGGCAATGCGGTAAATTGCATAGCTGTTCATCCGCTGGAAGATGCGTCGGCTCTCCTTGATTGCATCGATGATTACCGACAGCCCCGAGGTGAGCAGTACGATCGATGCGGCTGCCCGTGCGGCGTCTGTAGCGCCAGAGACGGCGATTCCACAATCGGCCTTCTTGAGCGCTGGTGCGTCGTTGACTCCATCGCCGGTCATGCCCACGATGTGGCCGCGCCGTTGAAGAATATCGACAATGTGGTACTTGTGCTCGGGAAATACCTGCGCGAATCCGTCGGCCTTTTCGATGGCTTCCTCGGTTTGGGGCGACTCCTGCTTCTTCGTGTCGCCAAGGGCGCCGGCATCCAGAATGTTGGTTCCCAATCCGAGTTGTTTCGAAGTCTCCCGGGCGATGGCGATCTGATCGCCCGTAACCATCTTGACGTCTACGCCCATCTGGCGGGCGCTCGCAATGGTCGCTTTGGCCTGCTCGCGCGGCGGATCGAATAGCGGCAACATGCCGGCAAACTTCCACTGGCCTTCCTGGTCGGCTCTCGCAACGCCCAGCGAGCGGAAGCCGCGTCCCGCAAATTCATTGATGGCAGTCTCAACCGCGGCCTTGACCTCGCCTGCGTTGGTTGCAAGCTTTAAAATCGCCTGCGGAGCTCCCTTAGACACAAAAAACTGATTTCCGTCCGCTCCTTCGACCGTGGCTTCTGTGCGCTTATGCACAGGATCGAAGGGTTGAAAGTGATGTACCTTGAAGCTCTTCAGCTCCTTGTCGTCCTTCACTCCACCGATCACCGCAAGGTCGATGGTGTCCTTGTCTTCGGCTCGCGACGCGAGTGCAGCCCAGAGAATAACTTTGTCGGGAGCAATGCCGTCCACGGTGAAGGGATCGCCCAGCGTCAGTTTGTTCTGTGTGAGCGTACCGGTCTTGTCCGAGCACAGCACATCCACGCCTGCGAGTTCTTCAATCGCAGACAGCCGGGTGACAATGGCTTCTTTCTTTGCCAGCAGACGCGCACCGACCGCCATCGTCACAGAGAGCACTGTCGGCATAGCTACCGGGATCGCGGCAACCAGGAGCACAAGGCAGAATTCCAGCGTAGTGAGAACCTTGTCGCCGCGGAAGAGCGCGACGATCAGGATTAACACCACGAGAGCTACGGCAAGGACGATGAGGTAGTCACCTATCTTCAACACCGCTTTTTGGAAATGGCTTACGGTATTCGCCTCCTGCACCATCTGCGCGGTCTTGCCGAAATAGGTATTCGTTCCGGTGGCATACACCATCGCGTCAATTTCGCCCTGACGGACGATCGATCCCGAGAACACAGCACTCCCCGACTTGGCGGTTACCGGCAATGACTCGCCCGTCAATGCGGATTGATCTACCTCGATGGGATCGCCATCCAGCAGGCGTGCGTCGGCAGGGACGATGTCGCCGAGACGCAGTCGGACTACGTCTCCAGGCACAAGTTCACTTGCTTTGGGATTCTGCCACTTGCCGTCTCGCTTGACCTTAGCCAAGATCGCCAGACGGGCCTTCAAAGCGGCGATGGCGTTTCCAGCCTGATGTTCTTCCCAAAATCCGACCACTGCGTTGGAACAGAGCAAGAGAAGGATGATGAAAAAATCAAGCCAATGCCGCACCAGCGCCGACAAGATCACGGCACCCTCAATCATCCACGGAATGGGCCCCCAGAAATAGGACAGAAATTTTAAGAGTTGATTGGTTTTCTTCTCGGTAATCTCGTTAGGGCCATATTGAGTCAGTCGTTTTGCAGCTTCGGCCTGACTGAGCCCATCTGGGGTCGACCCCAACTTCTTTTGCAACTCCGGCATCGGAAGGGTCTTCAGATCGTCCTTGGATACTGGGTTGGGGTCGTGCTTTAGTTCAGGCTTCAACTCCGGCTTCTCTGCAATCGCTGTCATGATGGTTGTTCTCCTGTTCTTGCTCCTGCCAGCCAGCGCGGTTCAGGGGGAGGCTTGGAAGACCGTTGAATAGAGGAGATGCTCTATCGGTCTTGCGCCCAAGCGGAGGAACGCTGCACACACATGAGGGATCGATCACAAGAGAAATGTTCCGATAGACGTGTTATTTCGAAAAAATGCTGTGGTCTGAGTCGTAACGCTGTTCAGTCTTCGTGGATCGTTCCGGCATGGCGATGTGCTCCTGTTGTCACCATGAACTCTCACTGGTTCAAGATTCTGTTCACTTTTGCTCTCATCGTTGACTGGTGCAACGCCTGAATGCGAATGCGTCACGCCCGTAAGGCCGTTCGGCGCGCAATTTGCGGAACCGGCTCTACGGCCGAGTTGTCTGACGAGGGCACGACAACGCCGCGGGCGCTCACATGGCTACCTGTTCCTATGCTTTCGCTGCCACGATTTCGGAGTGCGCCCCATTCTGAGAGCCAGCACTTGCCTCGGGGCTGACTGAGCGAAGCAGCAAGAGCGGGCATTGCACGAGCTTGACTACCTTTTCGGCAATGGAGCCGAAGACGAGCGGACGCCACCCGGAGATGCCGTGCGTGGAAATGACGACCATGTCGATATGTTCCCGCTCCACAACTTCCATGATGTTTCCCGCTACGTCATTGCCAACTTCGATACTGAAACTTGACTTCACACCCTTGGCCCGAAGAGTCACCTGGCACTTTGCCAGATGACCCTCTGCAAGTGTTCTCGCTTCTTGAAGGAATTCGCCTTCAGGAGCGAGGTCAGGGAGAGTCGTGGTGGGAAACATTGGAATCACGTTGAGAAGGTGGAGCTCGGCATGAAAATGCTGAGCCAGATCAGCTGCCATCTCCAAAGCCGTCTGGGATGACGGACTAAAGTCAATGGGCAAAAGCATCTTCGTGGGGATGGATGGGAAAGCACGAACTTCGGACATGATAATCTCCCCGGCCGCTTGACTTAGGCGGCTGGAATCTCATTCTCCTCCTGGCACAGCAACAAAGGCTGTGCTCTTTTGGCCACTTCATGGCTGAGAGCATCGCAATCTGCGAGCGAAAGTGACCATCTATTGAGCATCCGACTCTGACACTATCTCTGTGGACAGAGCGGAGCGTGTTTGAACAGCGCCTCAATCGATCTCAGACAACCGATGTACATGGAGAAGAGAATGACCACGACCAATTCTGTAGTAGCAATCTATGACACGCACGAGCAGGCCGAACACGCCGTAAAAGAATTGCAGCAAGCCGGTGTCGACATGAAGAGCCTCTCGATTGCCGCGCGAGACACACACACCGACGAACATGTAGTCGGCTACTACAACACCGGCGACCGCATGAAGTACTGGGGCAAGATGGGCGCGTTCTGGGGTGGCTTCTGGGGATTGCTGTTCGGATCTGCGTTGTTCGCTATACCCGGCATTGGGCCGATTCTCGTGGCTGGTCCGCTAGTGGCATGGATCATCGCCGGTCTCGAAGGGGCCGCCGTTGTCGGGGGAGTCAGCGCAGTGGGAGCAGGCCTGGTAAGCATCGGTATTCCAAAGGACAGCGTCCTCAAGTACGATGTGGCCTTGAAAACCGACAAGTTCCTGCTGGTTGTCCATGGCACACCGGATGACGTGCACAAGGCCAAGGACATCATTGCTGGAACTGAGCACAGTTCTTACGCAGTTCATGGCGAGACGGTCTACGCCTGAACAGTTGGCAGAATCGTACAACGCCGACCTGGGCATGAAGGCAAACCTCCTTCAGCCCAGCTGTCTTGGCACAGGATGAGAGGCAATCCCAGCTCTGATTTTCGCGGTAATCCTGGCCATCGGCGCTTCCGTGGTATTTGGTCTTCATCGCGTGTCGGCCGACGTGGCCGCGATAGGCGTCGTGGCATGTGCTTTTGTGTTGGCATATATTGCTGCTTCCGCAATCCGCGTCGCCGATCAATGGAACAAGGCTGTGGTCTTGAGGTTAGGCAAGTTCCGATCTCTTGAGGGTCCAGGACTGTTCATGATCATCCCGATCGTCGAATCCATTCCCTATTGGATCGACACGCGCGTCCTTACAAGCTCGTTCAAAGCGGAGAAGACACTCACGAAAGACACGGTTCCGGTCGATGTAGACGCAGTGCTG
Organism: uncultured Acidobacteriaceae bacterium; assembly: GCA_963798035.1. Lineage (GTDB taxonomy): Bacteria > Acidobacteriota > Terriglobia > Terriglobales > Acidobacteriaceae > Telmatobacter. The sequence continues at coordinate 1,391,636 of CAWCRW010000006.1, forward strand.
TTTTGGAAGATCCTCGATCCTAAGAAGGCAGCTCTTGATGTGGCGGACTACCAAAGCGCGATCAACTGGGCTGCACAAACAGCACTGCGCGATGTGATTGGCAAGAATCGCATACGGTCCGGTACCTGCGTCGGCTCAGAATGTGGAGTCTCATACGGTCTCTCCCAATGGGCATCTCGACACCGCTGCATCCGGATGAGTCACCAGCGTCAAGGATGCGACCCGGTAGCCCCCTAGTTCTCTAGCGGAGTTAGATCAAGCGGCGAGTGGCAAAGTTGGCGAGCCGCAAGCCCAATCTAACCGCGGACTTCGGAAGAAGGATCTAAATCAAAGCGTTGGTGGGCGCATTATGTTCGGCTCAACCTAAGCGGAAGCACGCTTTGCACACTTGCGAATCACCCTGAGCGCGCCAGCTGCCTCATCTCTTCTCCAAACGTAAACCGGCGGAGCTGGTAGGCTCCGCCGAGGATTGCTCCATCTGCTATCCGACGCTGCTGCAGTCGATCATTTGTGGTCGGCCCCGCTGGGATGTCCACCACCGCCGCCGTGAGCCTGCCCTCCGCCGCCGCGCGGTGCCGAGGCATGCGATTCGGCATGAGCTGCGTTAGGACGCGCTCCACCCGCATGCGGGGTCCCGCGGTTCTCAGCACCGCCGCGCGGTGCCGAGACGGGCGATGCACGATGATCTGCACTCGGGCGCGGCCCGCCGGCATTGGAAGGCCGACCATTTGTGCGGGCTTCGCCGCCCGAACGTCCACTGTAGGCTACGCGGCCAACTCCACCGTGGTAGCTTCCTCCACCATCCCCACGGAAGCGGTGACCTCCCCAGCCGTGACCATATCCCCAGCCGGCCCATGGGCCCATACCGACGAAAATGCCGTTGTAGAAATAGCCTGAGCCGTAATACCCCATCGGTGCACAGGCGTAGGGCGCGTAGCCGTAGTAACCGTACGAACAGACGGGCTGGACGCCGATATTAATCGAGATCTGCGCATGAGCCGCCGGGGCCAAGGCCAAGCCGGCAAGCAACGCTGTGGTTGAAACTAGAGCCTTTAGTCCGCGCATGGTTGACCCCCCTTGAGGTGTCTGCGGTTGATGTTTTTGCGTGGGATGTTCTGTCGCTGTAAAGAACAATCCAGCAACATCAGCCACCATAAGGATTTCCGTTCATGGTGCGGGCCCTCGCAATGTCGGGGGGCTCTTGCCTATCTACTATCCCTACGCTTCCTACTGTAGGCATCGCAATCGCCGGAGTCTGAGCAATTGTGAGCATTGTGTTGTTGGGGCATGACCCCGACACTCGTCGCGTAGGTTCTTGGAATGCCGGCGGTTTGGTCAATTCTGCTAAATCGAAAGCATGAGCGCGAAGAGGCACCGGAAGGCCTAGTGCGGCAGATTCAAGAACATCCCTTGCGATTGCGAGCAGATTTGACCATTCTCGGGGACATCCATTCTGACAGTATTCCTGAGGGCGTACCTGTACGGAGGCACGCGATTGAGCCTTCAGCGTGGGTTCGAGAGGCGATGTTGATCCAAGGAGTGCCGTTGACGTCTTCAATAAGGACCTCGGAGCAACAATCCGTGTGCGCCTGCCGGAGTGCCTTGGTGAGCGCGCGATGGGGTAGATCGACCATGGCAGTCCTTGGGCTGAGCATCCTCCGGTTGATGGTCCCGTTATTGGTTGCCTTGTTTTTGACGGCCCTTCCAATGACGGCTGGTTCGCAAGCCCTGTCTGCTTCGGAAGAATTCTCGGACAGCATAGGAACCACGACCGCAGGGCAACTGGACCTCACTTACGTCCCGCCGACGCAGAGAGCAAAAGTGAACAACTACGTCTTTGACGCGTTTGGTCCATACTCCGTTGTTGGCGCCGCATTTGCCGCCGGCTTCAATCAGTTCACCAACTCACCGCCAGAGTGGAACCAGGGTATTGAGGGGTTCAGCAAGCGATTTGGGTCCAACTTTGGTATTGAAGCTGTCAGCACTACAACCCGTTATGGGCTGGCACAAGCGTTCAGAGAAGATACGTTGTACTACCGCTGCGTTTGCAATGGACTCTTCCCAAGACTGCGTCATGCTGTGATATCGACTTTGACCGGACGGCAGGGCGAGGACGGCCATCGCGTCTTCTCCATCCCCGGGCTTGTCGCTCCTTATGCAGGTTCGATGACTGCGGTTTACGGATGGTATCCGAGCCGCTTCGAAGCCAAGGACGCATTCCGGATGGGCAACTACAACTTGCTTGGTGATGTCGGTGCGAACATTGGCCTGGAGTTTTTCTATAGCGGGCCGCACTCGCTGCTCTCCCGTATGCACCTGAACAATGCGCACGGCGCGCCAGATCCTGGTCCAAATCATTGAGCAGCCTTGGATCCACGGCGGCTGCGGGCATGAACCCTCCTCTCCCAGAGCGTCGAGCACGGGGAATGCGTTCTGCTGCGAGTTTTGCTGCGGGCTTGTCTAACGGCTTCTTTGAGTGGTTCGGCAGCCTCGGTATCTTTTCCTGGCAGGTCCTGAAGGCAGCAGTTACACCGCCGTATGAAGGTCGTGAACTTCTTCGGCAGCTCGATGAAGTTGGATCGAAGTCTTTGCCGCTTGTTGCATTGGCAGGCGCAGCGATCGGTGTTGTCATCTCTCTGGAGGCCCGCTACAGTCTGAGTCGATTCGGCGCGAAGTCGATGTTCCCCGCCACTCTCGTGTACTCCGTGATTCAAGTGATGGGCCCGGTGATTACCGGCCTGGTGGTGAGCGGCCGCGTTGGCGCGGGGATTGGCGCGGAACTTGCGTCGATGAAAGTGACCGAGCAGATTGATGCCATCGAGGCGTCTGCGATCAACCCTTATCGGCTCCTGGCGGCTACACGTATCCTGGCCTGCATCCTGATGTTGCCCTTGTTGACTCTTGCCGCCGACGCATGTGGCTTGTTAGCTGGTTGGTTTGCACAAGCTCTTGTTGAGCAGCTCTCGTTTCATCAGTTCATCGAAAGTGGCTTCCATGGCGCCACCTTCAATTCGTTCCTGCCTCCAACCTTTAAGACGGCCGTATATGGGCTAATCATCGGATTGATTGCATGCTTCCAGGGAATGCGGACCACCGGAGGCGCTGCGGGTGTAGGCCGTGCAGCGACTAACTCGGTCGTGCTCGCCTCGCTCTTCCTTATCCTGGCCGATGTTGTACTGGTGAAATTCATTCTCGTTGTCTTTCCCTAATGCTTGCTTGAACCGTTCGCGGAACCAAAATGGCCACTGCATTTGACAGTCCGGTGAAACAAGGGAACGAGAAGAGCGAGGGTACTGCGCCTGTTGTCGTCGTCGACAACGTGCTGAAGAGCTTTGGCAGGCACACTGTTCTCCATAGGATCAGCCTGAGTGTAGGCCGTGGCGAAACCCTCGCCGTGCTCGGGCGCAGCGGTACAGGCAAAAGCGTGCTGCTAAGGCTCATCATCGGTCTTGAGAAACCGGACTCAGGTTCAGTTCGTATCCATGGCCAGGACATTGCCGGCCTGGCTCTCGATCAATTGGGAGAAATCAGAAAGAAGATGGGCTTTCTGTTTCAGCATGCAGCGCTCTACGACTCGCTTACTGTCGGGGAGAATGTTGCATTCCCCCTGCAACACCACCGGGGAGCAATGTCGAAGTCCGAGCGGGCTGACCGCGTAAACCAGTTGCTGGCGGAAGTTGGAATGGAAGGCAATCTCGAGAAGATGCCTTCCGATATCTCCGGTGGAATGCAAAAGCGCGTGGGCCTGGCGCGGGCACTCGCCCTGGACCCTGAGATTCTCCTGCTCGACGAGCCGACAGCCGGCCTCGACCCCATCAGCTCGGCGGAGATCGGCGAATTGATTCTGAAGCTCCAACGTGAGCGCCAGATGGCCTCAGTCGTTGTGACGCACAATTTGCACAGTGCCAAAACAATTGCGAATCGGCTCGCCATCTTGAACGAGGGCGATGTCGTGATCGAGGGCACCTATGAAGACCTTCAGCAAAGCGATATCGCATTCGTGAGGGAATTCTTAAAGCTGTCGTAGGGGGACATATGTCGAGGGTGGCACGGTTAGGCGCATTTATCGTTGGGTCATTGGCAGTTCTGGCTACCGGAGTCTTCATTATTGGCAGCAAGGAGTATCTGTTCAGCTCCACCTATCGATTGAGAGCTCAATTCAAAGACGTGGTCGGCCTGGCCGAAGGAGCTGACGTACAGGTGGGCGGAGTCCACAGCGGAACCGTGACCGGCATCGAGTTGCCGAGGAAGCCCGGAGACGAGGTCACAGTAGTCATGGAATTAGCGAAGTCCACGCACGAGATTGTTAAGCGGGACTCTGTGGCTTCGATCCAAACAGAGGGTCTGTTAGGCAATCAGTACATGGCCATTTCGTTCGGATCTGCCGGGCAAGCTGAGGTGCGAGACGGCGAAACCATCCAGAGTGAGCCGCCCCTCGAGATGGCAGATCTGCTGAGGAAGACGAACGGCATTTTGGATAGCAGCCAGGAGGCCGTCCAGAACGTAACGATGGCAACTGCGCATTTAAACTCCGTGAGCAGCAAGATCGATTCGGGACAGGGAACCGTGGGAGCACTGGTGAACGACAAGCAACTTTACAGCGACCTCGAGCAGACGACAACTACCCTGCACGCAACGATGCTCCAGGCACAGAGCGGGGTAACGGACTTCCAGGAGAATATGGAGGCGTTGAAACACAACTTCTTGTTGAACGGATACTTCAAGAAGCGAGGATATGAAGACTCTGCCGACCTAGGAGCGAACGCGATCAGCGGCCTTCCGCAAGGGACGCCTATAAAGGCGTTTACCTTCACGGTCAAGCAGCTCTTCGACGGCCGCGATTCGGCCAAGCTAAAGAACCAGAAATCTCTCAACGATGCTGGTGAATTCCTGGCGCAAAACCAATTTGGTGTTGCAGTCATTGTGGCTTCCACCGGCTTGGAGGGCGATACGCAGAAGGACGCTGTCCTCACCGAAGCAAGGGCCATGATTGTGCGTGCGTATCTGGCCGAGAACTTCGGGTTTGATAACTCCCTGCTGAAGACCTTGGGGATGGGCAAGCAAGCCCGAGTGAACATCGATGCTGATTGGGGATCGATTCAGATTCTCATCTTCGCGTCAGGCACGGAGATGCCAGCCGACAAGCCGCCAATCGTGAGCGCGCCGATTGCCAATGCCGACCGGCCAGTCCCAATGACCCCAGCGGTGGCTCAAAAGCAATAGCGCCTGGCACAGCCGGGCGACTTGACCAGCGAGCAGTCTCTCCGAGGTGAGCAGAGTAGCTCAGCTATTTCTGCGTGACCTTGAAAAAATGAGAATGAAGCGGAGTAGGAGTCATCGTTCTTCTCTTCCGTTCGGCTTCCCATGCTAAGTGGTCCAGTCTGTCTCTTATCTCTTAGCAGCCTGCATGATGGACAAGGCTCAACATCCGCCTGTCTCTTGTTGACACCTCGGTAGCCTTCACGCACTAAGGAACCGACCAAGGGAAGCCGCGTAGGAAGCAGGAAGGCAATTCGGCCGGAATGCTTAAAACTTCTCGTGACGCCATGCGGGTAAACCGGGGACGAGAACAAGATTGGAGCACTCGAAATGCCACTTACCACAGTTCTTATCACAATTGTCGCGGCAGGAGTTGTGCTGTGGCTTGTAAACCGCTTCATCCCGATGCAGGGACAAATCAAATCGATCCTGAATGCCGTTGTCGTCATCGTTTTGGTCATTTGGATCGGAAACCTCTATGGGCTGTTTGATCACCTCCGGCAATTCCGCGTAGGGCATTGAAAAATCGCAGCGCGATCGCTGCATCGAGCAGTTCACTCACTTGAGACAACCTCGCTGTAGGGCAGTTTTCTGCCTGTAGGAGAAATCTTGAAATACCCGCTTATGTTCGCGATGGGAAGTATCCTCAGCTTGAGCGTGTTCGCTCAAACCCCCCAGCAACAATCGATGGTCTCTGCGCCAACTGGCCCAACGCCTATCTTTGTTGTGAACGAAGTGACCCGCACGGTCCAAGCGATCAATTACCAGCATCGCGGTGGCGCGACGAGCGTCGACTTCACAGGCACCGTATTGCTGCCATCCGCCAACGGATCCGCCAAGGTACGCAGCAAGCGCGGCACCATGGAAGTGGAAGCGGAATTCGGCAACCTGCAGAACCCAACGATCTTTGGCACTGAATATCTGACATACGTCTTGTGGGCGATTTCGCCGGATGGCCGCGCAGCCAACCTGGGTGAAGTGCTGATCGGCGATAACGATCGAAGCAAACTGAAAGCGACCACGAATCTGCAAGCATTTGCACTGATCGTTACTGCGGAGCCGTACTATGCCGTTCATCAGCCCAGCAATGTCGTCGTACTTGAGAACGTGGTGCGCGCCGATACCAAGGGGACGAGCGAAGCGGTGGATGCAAAGTATGAGCTGATGGAACGTGGGGGCTATATTCCTACCGGCTACAAGTTCGACCCTGTCGTCCTGGATGCCAAGTTGCCACTCGAGTTTTTAGAGGCACGGAACGCAGTGCGAATCGCGAAATCTGAGGGAGCCGAGACGTACGCCGCCGATAGTTATCAGCACGCGATCCAATTGATGAACAATGCGGATCTGTACGCGACTCAGAATCATCCTGCGAAGAAGCAGCTGATTGCGACTTCCCGCGAGACTGTACAGACAGCAGAGGATGCGCGCTCGATCGCGGTCAGGAAGATCGATGAGGCTCGCAGGGCAGACGAACGCCAGGCATCGATCGATGCGCAGGCCAGATCGCAGGCCCAGGCCGACAGCGCCAACCTCTTGACGGCGCAAGCACAGTCCGATGCGGCAGGCGCGAATGCAAGTGCGGCACAGGCGCGCGCTGACATGGCCACGAACCAGGCAGCATCCGCGGCGGCGATTACCGCAGCCCAGGCGGACGCCGACCAATCCCGCCGGAATGCGCAGTTGTCAGAACAGAATGAGCAGCAGGCAGACAGCGAAAAGGCGGTTATGCGTGCGCAGTTGTCAGAGCAACTCAACAAGATCCTTGAGACGCGGGACAGTGCAAGGGGACTCATCGTCAGCATGTCCGATGTGTTGTTCGATACGGGTCAGTACTCGTTGAAGCCGGGTGCGCGGGAGAAGCTGGCAAAGGTAGCCGGAATCCTGATTGCCTACCCGAGCCTCAACATTGCAGTGGGCGGATACACCGACAACGTCGGCGGCGATGCGATGAACCAAAAGCTGTCTGAGAATCGTGCCGGGGCAGTACGCGACTACCTCGTGCAATCGGGCGTAGCAACCAATACCGTCACAGCACACGGCTTCGGCAACACACTGCCGGTCGCCTCGAACGACAGCTCCTCTGGCCGGCAAGAGAACCGGAGAGTGGAACTAGTTGTATCCGGCGATGCCATTGGAAGTCCAGTGAATGCGACGATCGGAAGTGTGAAGCAAAAACTCGAAGGCATATCCTCTGCGGGCTCGTAGAGAGACGCAGAGGGTGCTGAATACCCTGCCTTCATTCCGGAAAGGGAGGAACTGAATATGCTAGGAACCGTATTGGTGGTGATTCTTCTGTTAGCGCTGCTCGGCGCCCTGCCGCGATGGTCGCATAGCAGAAACTGGGGCTATTATCCCAGCGGTGGACTGGGGCTGGTCCTTGTTGTTGTCGTCGTACTTCTGCTCATTGGTCGGATCTAGTGTCGCACGATTGGCACGTCAACAGGCAGTGTGGCTCTTAGATATATGCTCGCGAAGGGCGCGCGCCGGCCGGAAGAAGTGCACGATGCATCTCGCCCCATGCCATCCCGCATCGAACGATTGGTTGTTCCGAAACTAAGAGCCTCCCGTTGTAAGGCCGAGTCTGCATGAGAAGTCTTCTGCGACAACAGGCCGAGTTTCTTGCGCCGCGCTTTCATGATTCGCTTTTGCCAAACTGGCTCGTGCACGTAGGAGCGTTGGGTCTCTTCTTCATTGCGGTGGTCGATTCCTCCGTGATTCCATTGCCTCTGCCGGGTAGCACGGATCTCGTGCTCCTCTGGCTGGTGGCGCACGGTGGAGATCCTTGGTTCCTTGCAGCGATGGCCATCCTCGGCAGCCTTGTGGGCGGCTACACCACTTGGGACGTCGGGCGCAGAGGAGGGGAGGCGGCATTGCGCCGCTACGTCCCGGCCCGTATTCTGAGGCGCATTGTCGCCTGGGTCAAGCATCACCCCATCCTTGCTGTGTTTCTTCCCGCAGTGCTTCCACCGCCCATTCCCTTACTGCCCTTTGCGCTTGCCTCGGGTGCACTCGGCGTACCGCGGAGCCGCTTTCTCATCGTGTATGGCGCGGCGCGTACCCTGCGCTACTCCCTCATCGCCTGGCTCGGCGTGGCCTACGGGCGCCGCGTGATCCGCCTGTGGTCAGGATCGTTGCAGAAATGGTCGGCACCGCTGCTTTGGGTTTTCGTGGGACTCATGGTAGCCGGAGCCTGTTTCGGGATATGGAAGCTCCGCGGCCTGCGCAACTCCGATGTGGCGGCGGAACACGAGTCAAAACTCGAAGCAGCTCCTGCGGACTGAATTGCCGAGATTGCTCTATCCGATGGTTTCTCCGCGGCGGATTGGCTGTGACTGCTTGTCGTAGCGGATTGATTTAGCGGAGCGATCTACACAACGAACATTGCGACGCCTGCGGCGAACATGGCGATCGTCGTGAGAGCCACGACAATCCATCCGAGCCGGGAGCTCGGTTGGCCGTGCATCAGCTTCTTGTCCGCAGCGACAATCAGAATTGCGACCAGAAGGAAGGGCGCTAACAACCCGTTGATGACTGCGGTCCAGTAGAGCGCCTTTACGGGATTGACGCCGATAAAGTCTAGCCCAACACCTGCCGCAGTCGAGACGAGAATCAGAGCGTAAAACCAGCGGGCCTGTTTGAGTTTCTTGTTCAGGCCCTGGCGCCAGCCTAGGGTTTCGGCAAAGGCGTAGGCTGCCGATCCGGCCAGCGTGGGGATGGCGAGGAATCCGACGCCGACGATGCCCAGGGTGAAGAGTGTCGCTGCGAAGTTGCCGGCGAACGGGCGAAGGGCTTCGGCGGCCTGGCGCGATGTCTCAATATTCACGATGCCGTGCTTGTTGAGCGTGATTGCAGTCGTGAGGATGATAAAGAACATGACCATGTTCGAGAAGAACGCACCGACGCCCACATCAATATTTCTAAGCTCGAGTTCCTCGGGCGTGGCCCCTCTGCGAAGCGCAAGCGAACTCCGACCTTCAGACTTCTCCTCTTCGACTTCTTCACTCGCCTGCCAGAAGAATAGATACGGGCTGATAGTGGTGCCGAGGATTGCGACCAGAGTTGCCCATTCGACTCGGCTATGCGGCAGCGACGGCACCAGGGTAGCGCGCAGCACCTGGCCCCAATTGGCTCCCACCACAAATGCAGTTATGGGGTACGCGAACAGGACAAGAACGAGCCATTTTAGGACGTTCGCAATCTGCTGATACGGGAGCCTGACCGTTGCCCACGAAATCAGGAGAGCAAACGCGATCACGAACCAATGAGAATTGATCCCCGAAAGCATTGCGGCGGCATCCGCCATCCCGGCAAGATCAGCGGCAATGTTGATTGTGTTTGCGATCAGCAGGGCGATCACGAAGCCAAGCAACAGCCATCTTGGAAACCGCAGCTTGAAATTCGCGGCCAGGCCTTGCCCCGTAACCTGCCCGATGCGAGCACACATGACTTGGACCGCAGCCATGAGCGGCCACGTCAGCAATGCGGTCCAGAGAAGTTTCGTTCCGAGCTGTGCACCGGCAACGGAGTATGTTGCGATACCAGAGGGGTCATCGTCTGCAGCCCCGGTGATGATGCCGGGGCCGAGCGATTTTAAAAGCGCCCGAATCCATCGAGACGGGACGGATACGCGCACGGTCTTGGGTGTCAAGCGGCCCTCAAATCGAACCAGATGCCGGCGAGGAAAAGGGTACTACGCCCTACTGTCTGCGGCCAGCCCCGCCGAATGGCCCGCTTCCAATCGTACGTGTGCCATTTTGTGTTCTCGATTCCTCGTTTGCTTCATTCACCACGTGTATGGCCTCACCCCAGGTATTCTCAAGCTCACCCTTTACCTGTTGGGCAATGCCCTTGATTTGGAGCGGAGTATTACCCGTAAAATTACCCGCCTTTTGCGTCAGGCTTCCCACTACTTCGTCCATGGCGCCTTTCAATCGATCTTCATTCATAGGTCTACCTCTATAGATTGAATTGGTACCCACAATCACGCGATAAGTCCGGAGTTCGCTAGTCTGAGCTTTCGATCTCAGGTCGACGCCCGTTTCACGGCGACCATGTCTTCTTGACGTGTGGACTGTTGCGTTCTCGATTCTTACTGATCGAGGTTAGGATGATGGTGGTGGTGATGATGATGATGGCGGTGATGTATGACCACCACAACCTGCGCCTGCGACGCATACGGTACTGCGAAGCAGAAGAGTAGAACCAATCCAAGCCAAAACTTTTTCATGCCTTATTATGTTGCGTTCAATAGTCGAAAGTCAGTCCTGTTTTGACCTACGCGTACAATCGCCAGCTTGTGCACAGACGGCAGGTGGGGCTCTGACCGGACTAGCAGAAAAGACCCCCAGCCAAAGATGAGGGCCTTTCTGCTCTTGTGCGGCGACTACTGGATTGAGTGGTCCGCGCTCGAAGTTAGTACATTCCGTCCATGCCGCCGTTGCCGCCGGCCGGAACCGCAGACCGGGCCTAAGGCAGCTCAACCACGAGAGCTCAGGTGGAGAGGGCTGGCATAACAACCATCACGCACATCCCGTATCGGCGACGCATGGCATGGCGTGGTGGGAAGTGGACCTCAACTACTGCCTCATACATATACTGGCGCTGCTCGCACTTGCGAAGGACGTCAAATTGACGCGCATGAGGACCCCTCGCAATGCGAATGTGGCGAGTCAACGGTCACCGGTCTGATCGTAGCCAAGAGCGGCTTGGGCGAAGCGATGAATGAGCATGTCGCTCTGGCCAGCGAGGAAAGGCCCCTTGCGAGACCCACAGTCCTGCGTGGAAAGGGTGAGCAATTCTGGGCAGTAATTACGCGCACGGTTGTTTAGGATGTACCGTATGGCCCTCCCCCCGAGACCCCCAATCGCCCCTCTTGCGGCAGCAAGATGAACCGCATAGGAGAATGCAATGTTTTATAACTTTACGAATACGCAGCTGATTGTTGCTGGCGCTGCCCTCGCCCTCGTTTTCATCGTCGCCGTTGTCGGGTACCTTTTATTCCGCAGAACGAGAACCCGCGGCTTCCGAACGCGTTTCGGGCCGGAGTATGACCGCGCCGTTGTCACCCACGGATCTTCGAGTAAGGCCGAGACGAATCTTGCCAATCGTGAAACTCGCGTCAAAACCCTGGAAATCCGTAATCTCGGCGCTACCGAACGGGAGCGCTTTGTCGGTGAATGGCAGGTTGTTCAAGCTCGCTTCGTCGATCATCCGAAGTCTGCGGTTTCTGAAGCCGATGTGCTTATCTCTGCGCTGCTGGTGGCCCTCGGCTATCCCAAGGCAAGCTTCGAACAGCGAGCTGCGGACATCTCAGTCAGTTACCCAAAATTGATGGAAGACTATCGGCGGGCAAACGCCATCGCAGTCCGACCCGGACGGGTCGATGCCAGCACCGAAGAACTCCGTAAAGCAATGATCCAATACCGCACGATCTTCGACGAGCTTGTTCAGGCTCAAAGGCCTTAAGGAAAAAAGCCAGCTGTCTTGCGCGATGCACGGACCAAAGGCAACCTAGGGAACAGGGATGGCCGGCTTCTGCGCGTTGTGGTCGGGTAGTTGATCGAGCAGAACCACGTTCAGCAACGACTTATGTACTTGGATCCGGCCGTTGTAGCTAATAAAACCGAGCTTGCGAAAGCGGTTCATGAAGAAGCTGACACGGGACCGCGTAGTCCCAATCATATCTGCCAGTGTTTCTTGCGTAATTGGCGGGATGAAGGTTTCCGGTTCGCCTGGCTTGCCGAATTCCGCCATCAACAGCAGAATGCGCGCCAGCCGTTTCTCGCTGGAGTTGAACAGCTGATCGACCAGGTCGGCCTGGGTCCGCATGCTGCGAGCCAGCAGGAACTTGAGGAATAAGTCGGCGAAGGCTGGCTCGTCATGCATCACTCGAATCATTTCATTTCTGCTGATCATGAGCGCCGAGCAGGTGTTCACGGCCGTGGCACTTGCCATGTGCAGTCCGACGATCGCAGCGAGAGACTCTTCACCCACAAAATCTCCGGCAGATAAATGCGTGATCGTGGCCTCTTTGCCGTTTTGCGAAACCACGGTGACCCGAGCGCGGCCTTTTTGCAGATAGAAGACAGAATCGGCAGTATCTCCCTGGCAAAAGAATGTCTCCTTTGGCTTCAACTCCACAATGACGCGGCCAAGTCCGGCGTTTGCAAGAAAGACGCCGGAGTCGAACGGAATGCCTGCGTGGTTCGTCAAAACACTACCTCGATTGGGGAGGAAAAGCGCGCGTCTATTATCCGACCGAGCGCCAACAACGGTGGCTCGCGCTTTTCGGGAAGGGACCCACAGGGCAGTTCTGCCAGGACCAACCGAAAACACGATCAATCTCTGTCCATCATCACGTGGAGTGGAAGCAGCTGTCTGATCAATTCTGCTCACGTCTGAGCGTCGCACTCGTCACGCGCTTCAGTTGCCGGAGTCGTATGAGGCCCGGAGGGTCGACGATTGCGTATTGAATCGAATTTCCGCAATGGATGCAATTTGTCGCGCGCATGAAGCCGTTCTGGCCACCGACAGGCTGGGAAAAGGTGCGCAGGCACTCAGGACACTGAATGGTTACAAATGCTTTTGAGCAGCCGGCATGTCCATCTATATGAATCCGAAGCGGCGCACTGGGGTTGAAACATTGGCGAGCGTGGTGTTCACCTGGCGGAAGCACCTGGATGATCCCGACAAGCTCTCCAACCCCGTCGCCCTTTTGAAAGAAGGCCTCCGCGGGCACTCCGGAAGGTGCCACGTTGCCCGGATACACGCTGCCCATCGCGATCTTTTGGATCGCGGGAAATCGCCGCCAACCGACCGCAAGCAACTCGATGCCTGACATGCCGGGCATATTGAGGTCAGCGAGAAGGATATCCGGCATTTCCGGCGGATCTCACGGAGCGCAGCGAAGCTTCCCGCTGCCGATCGCACGCTGTATCCCAGTTCATCGAGGGCGAGCTGCATCGACACTCGAATCGCAGGATCATCATCCACAATGAGGATTCTGACTGGCGAATCCGGCATATCTGACCTCTCCATTTAAATGTCTACCGCGTCCACCAAAGCCCCTTTCCAGGATGTCCCAGGAATTCCAGAAGACCAATGTAATCGCTTGATGTTCAGCGGTTTATATATGGATCTCTGTCCACCGACGTCCGTCAGCTTCCATGGGCAGCCAGCGTCCCGAGGGGCAACTTTTAGGGGCGGCGGAAAAGAACGATATCCAGGATGATTCGTGCCCTTTTTCCGTATACAAATACAAAAAACTCCACACTTGTAGGCGCCATTTGACGTCAGCAAACCGAATGCGTCGTATCTTGATCGATCATTACCAGCAGCCGTCGCAGCCGCAAATTCTCGTTTTCGAGCTCTTGCACCCTCGCAAACAGATCGTCCTTCAACCTGGCGTTGGGACGCGATGGCGCCCCTGCCGCGCCTCCTCCCTCGAAATTCAGCTCTAACCCGCTCCGGTATCGCCCTTTGGGAACGCCGTACTTTGTCTTGGCTAGCAGTGCAGCGTAGACATTGGGAGAATATCCGAATCTCGAGATAGCCTCCGAGACCTTGGCACGAGTCGCAGCCGATACTGCCGTGGCAATCGAAACGCCTGCGTAATTCGCGACTTCTCTCAGCGTGTGTGGCACGATGCTCCTCAAACGCTCATTTTCGTATCTGCGCAGAGGATCCGATGCCGGGCCTTTCCGTCCTATGACCAGGTATACTTTGTCGAGCGACGCTCCGCTCGGTGTGTAGACACCGTCACTGTCGTGACCCTCGCGACGAACCACCTTCAGTGTCCGAGCCAGGACTCGGCAATCGGTCGAGACCATTCCATTTGGTCGTCAGCTGCTTATCCGATAGCGCTTTAATAAAGACACCACCTACGACGCTTCGAGCCTGAAAGCCAATCTGTTTTCCATTCTTGGTGTCATACCAATCGGTCAAGGGCACGCGACTCGGCGTTTCATTCAACCAACGGTAGATGGGGTCGACAATCGCGTGGAACTGTTTTTCATCCGATGCAAGAGTCGCAGTCCACAAAGACCAGTCGAGCTTGGTGTAGTCAGCACGATTATCCAACGGCAGACCAAATTGATTGATCTTACCCATGTAGAACGAAAGCTCGGCCGCACGAACCGAGTTTGGAAAGAGGTCGTACCCCAGCAGTTCGTCCCAGACCAGGTTGTATTTCTGGCTCCAGGTATCCGGACTATTAAAAGCCAGCTTGTAGTGATCCCCCTCGCGTGCCATGTCAACCCATTTCTTCGCCATGGATTTGGCCGTGAGGTCATAATCCTTGGCGACGTCTTGGTGCCCGAGAAGGCGCGCCAGGCTCGCGTAGGCTGCAAGCGCCTCGATCGCTTTGATCGACAAATTGGAGTTGTGCGCTACATGGCCAGCGAAATCGTCCGTCGTCAGCTGATTTTCAGGGTCGAGCCCTTTGTCTTTCAAAAACTGAGCCCAGCGGGTGAGCTGCGGCCAAAAGCGCTCTGCAAGATGTGCGTTGCCTTCAGCGCGCGCGAGCGCGTCAAGAAGAATCAGCATATTGCCGCTCTCCTCGACCGGCATCTGATCTTCTTCTGTTTTTTCTCCGCCGCCATAGACCTGGCCGTTTGCGAGCGGATACTGGCCCAGGTCGTGAGGTGCGAACGGGAACTTCCAGCGTGCGAGCGCCGCATACTCAAGCACGGGGAGAAGCTGCGCCTCAAGCAGCCGGGGCTGGAAAAAGAGGAAGAAGGGAGCCGACGGATAGAGTACATCGACCGTGCCGATGCAGCCGTTGGAGAAATTCTCTTTCGCAAAGAGCATCGGATCTCCGTTCAGATCGGCGACCAGCTTGTGTGCTCCAAGGGTCTGGCGATAGGCGAGGATCGCGAGGGCGGCATAATGCTCGCCACCGACGCGGATCAGGTCCGCTGTGAGTTCCTTGTCGAATGCGTCCGCCTTCTGCTCGAGAGCGACGTATTGGCCTTCGGCCGCATCGAGCATTTGCTCGACTGTCAAACCATCCCGTTGCCAGTAGGGGCGCAGATTTCTCTGGAAGTATTGAATCGCGTAGCCTTCGGTATAAGACACAAGCACATGGTGTGTGACGGGCGCGGCGTTCACCGATCCAAAGTTGAGTATGGCGGCGAGATGTGAGGAGTTTCGGTTTGCGGGCAGAGGCATGCCCATCGAGTCGCTGGCGGGGAGATCGCCCTTCCCAGAGAACAACTCGACACCGTTCGGCGTAATAGCAGTGGTTGCGTCTTCGTTTTTTGGAATGCCGAGGTGAAAGTAGCCCCAATCGATGCGAACGTTGTCGCCCGAGCGGTTGAGAATGTTCTGATCGCGGGAGCCCACGGAGAGCACATCAAGCGACGCGGTACGATTGCGGAACGCGACAACCTTCTGGCTTCGATCATTGACCGCCAGCAACGGGTCAACATCGATGAGAATCGAAACGCGATGAGGCAAGCCATCCGCCGACTGCGCACTCCAGGTCAGGTAGGTCACCGGCCGCGAAAGCACATCCAGATCGTTCATCATCGCCGGCGTGAAAAAGGTGAGTTCTATCTTCACGCCGTTCTGGTGGAACTCGTAACGTGTATGCGTTGGCGTAAGCGCACTGCCTGTCTGTTCCACGGCGGGCAGTTCTTCGGGATGCCGACCCATGAGCCGAAAAGCTTTTCCGTCAATCCGCGCGATGCTAGCGATTGGTTGCGGGGCTCCCGTCCAGTGGCTCGTGTCAGACCCCGACAGTTGGTCGGTAGCCGACCAAATGCTGAAATAGGGATCATGTACGATGAGCGGAGTCGCCGGCGGTCTCTCGCCGGACCACGCAAGGGGAATACCAAGGCAGCAGACTGCGAAAGAGACCAGGAATCGGACCATCCTCTTCATCGAACTCTCCTAAAAATCTTGAGATGTGCCGGGAGCTCTCGCGATGCCCATCGTTCCGAGAGCCTCAGTCAATGGAAAGATTCAGGATCCGGTTGAGACGTTGGACGAAGGCCCCGGGGTCCTGGAGTTGAACTCCCTCCATCAGAAGTGCCTGGTCAAGAAGCAGCCAGGACGCGTCTTCCACGACGGGGTCATCGATGTGCGCGAGTAGCTTCTTGACGATCTCGTGATCGGGATTAATCTCCAGAGTCGGTTTAGGCGCGGGAATCTCTTTCTGTCCCATGGCCCGCAGCATCTGCTGCATCTGGAGGGAGGGTTCTTCTTCGTCGGAGACGATGCAGGAGGGGCTATCTGCAAGGCGAACCGAACCTCTTACTTCCTTGACGCGATCTCCCAACGTGGCTCTCATCTTCTCAAGCAGGGGTTTTAGAGTTTCGGTCTTGTCTGGTTCGGCATCATCCTTCAGGTCTTCGCTGGTGGAGGATTTATTGACTGCCTTGAGGTCGACGTCACCATACTTCTCGATGCCGGAAAAGACAATTTCATCGAGGTCATCGTCGAGAAGCAGAACCTCAAGGTTCTTCTTCCTGTAGATCTCAAGCAGAGGCGAGGTGCGCAGCAGGGATTCAGCCCCGCCGGTGATGTAGTAGATGCTCTTCTGCCCCTCCTTCATGCGCGACTTCACTTCGGCGAGACTGGTGAGGGCTTCGACGGCAGTCGACTTGAAGCGGATGAGGTCGAGCAGCGTTTCGCGATTGGCGAGGTCTCCATAGAGACCTTCCTTGAGGGGTCGATTGTACTCGGCGATGAACTGCAAATAGAGTTCGGGCTGGCTGGACGCGATGTTCTTCAGCTCGGAGAGGATTTTCTTGACGCTGGCCGTGCGGATGCTGGTGACTACGCGATTCTGCTGGAGGATTTCGCGGCTGACGTTGAGGGGAAGGTCTTCGCTGTCGATGATGCCGCGCACGAAGCGCAGATACTGCGGAAGAAGCTCCCGGGTGTCGTCCAGGATAAAGACGCGCTTGACGTAGAGCTTGATACCGGTCTTGAACTCGGCCTGGTAGAGATCGAGCGGCGCCTTGGCGGGAACGAAGAAGAGCGTAGTGTATTCGAGACTTCCTTCAGCTTTGGTGTGAATCCAGAAGAGTGGATCCTCGGAGTCGCCGGTGATCGACTTGTACAGCTCCTTGTAAGCCTCATCGGTAATCTCGTTCTTGGGCCGGCGCCAGAGGGCACTCGCCGCATTCACCTGTTCGGTGGTGCGCGTCTTGGTGGATTTCTTTTCTTCTGCGTTCCATTCGCTCTTGTCGTAGGTGAGGAAGATGGGAAAGGCGATGTGGTTGGAGTACTTCTTGACGATTTCCTGCAAGCGCCAGCTGTTGGCGTACTGCTTGCCTTCCTCGTTGAGGTGGAGAAGCACCGTAGTGCCGGCGACAGGCCGCTCCGCGGGCTCGATGTCGAATCCTGTTTGACCATCGCTGATCCAACGCCAGGCTTGCTCTTCGCCGGCTTTGCGCGACAGGACTTCAATGCGGTCGGCAACCATGAATGCGCTGTAGAAGCCAACGCCAAACTGGCCAATCAGATTTGAGTCGCGGCGGGCGTCGCCGGAGAGCTGGGAGAGGAAGTTCTTTGTGCCGGAGCGGGCGATGGTGCCGAGGTGGGAGACGAGATCCTCCTCATTCATGCCAATGCCGGTGTCGGCAATGGTGAGGGTCTTGCTCTCTTCGTCCAATTCCAGATCAATGCGCGGGCTGAATGGAAAGCCCTTGAAAGCATCCTCCACAAGCGTCAGGTGGCGAAGCTTATCGAGAGCGTCGGAGGAGTTTGAAATGAGCTCCCGGAGAAAGATCTCGGGATGTGAATAGAGGGAATGGACGATCAGTTGCAATAGCTGATTAACTTCGGTCTGGAACTCACGCTTTGACATTATTTTCTGGCACCCATGGAAGAGTATAAAACCGCGGCACCTCTCGGATGGCCTTGTGGCAGCCGATCAGCACAACCATCGCTCCTTGTCGACCCTCGCAGGGCACGCGCTGTCAACGGATCAGCGAAGTCTGCTAGGGTAGACTCGCGCATCGAGATGTTCATAAACTAAATGGGATGGCCGACTCGATCGATGGAAGATAACAGGAACGGCTCCCTGACGATTCTTATCCCGGGCACCAAATGGAGCGGAAGCGGAGGATGGGGCCTCAACAATCCCCTCTACCTCTACGGCAATGGCCAACTGAGCCAAAACTGCGGACACGTTTGTACAAAACTCCTGAATTGGTCGGGCGGAAACAACGATCGAGATCGTCTCGAGGCCGCAGACATGCTGCGAGAAATGATCGCGGAGCACAACTTTGCTGCGAACGGCAAGCTGAATCTCCTCGCGCATAGCCATGGCGGCAATGTGGCCTTGGCCGCTTCGCAGCGGGGCGTGACCCACAAAATCGACAACTTGATTACTCTCAACAAGCCGACGCTCATTGGGACATCCTACCGAAAAGGGGACAATGTAGGAAACTTCTTCAACATCAGCGCCGAACGAGATCGGCTGCAATGGGCAGGCTCCAACGCAAAATTCAAGGGCAATTGGGCAACCGATCCCGATGCAGTCAACCTGAAGGTGGACACCTCTTCTTCCAATCTGAAACCCCATGGGGCACTGATCTGGGATGACAAAATCCGGGAGGGCTGGTGGAAATGGCTCATGGATCAAATTTTGCCCCGTGAACCATTTTGAGTTGCAGTTGCTCGTTAGTTGCGACCAAAGATGGTTTTCCTTAGGATTTTGCCTCAGTCTCGCTCGCAGGCCCAGTTGCTGGCTCTGCATTAGGTTCGACTCCGCCGTTCAGCCATCCGGTACAGGCCTACGGCCCAGTCTTCCCCGGCCAGTCCGGTGCGCTGCGCTTCCGAGAAGATCTCCGCCAGCTGGTCCGCGAGGCTCAGACGCGTCTTGCGGTTCGCAGCTGCTTCGCGCAGTAAACGCAAATCTTTCGCGCCCAGTTCGATCGTTGCTCCAATCTGTTCTGGAGGATGCAGCATGAGATTGGCGTACGCGGCGTAAAACGGCGACTGGAACAGGGCGTTGTTGATTGTTTCGAAAAATGTCCCGGGATCGACACCCTGCTGGGATGCAAAGACGAAGGCTTCGCCGAGCGAATGAATCATGGCGCTGATGAGAAAATTGCCTCCCACCTTAACGGCATGCGCTTGCCTCGGCTCCTTCCCAACTACGGTGATCCCTCGTGAAAATGCCTCGAGCAGCGGGCGTGCACGGCTCACAGCCTTGTCGGCACCGGCTGCTACGACCCATAGCTTCCCCTCCTGAGCTACGTTTGGCCGGCCAAACACTGGCGCTCCCACGAAATCGATGCCTCGGTTCGCGTGCTCCGTGGTGAGCCGTTCGCTGAGCGCGACGCTGAGGGTGCTGCACGAAATATGAAGTGCGCCGGGCGAGAGCGCATCCATCAGTCCGTTCGCGCCAAACAGCACTTCCTCGTATGCCGCATCGTCAAAGAGCATCGTGATCACAGCGTCCGAGCCCAGTTCGGCCTCCGCCGGAGTCGCTGCAGCGATAGCCCCTCCGCGGATCAGCGGCTTGGTGCGTCCTTCACTCCGGTTCCATACTGACATTTCGTGTCCCGCAGCCAGCAACCGCAGCGCCATCGGTGTGCCCATGTTGCCCAATCCCAAAAAACCGATCTTCATGGATTCATTCCCGTCCCGAACAATTGTTGTGTAGGCTCGAAGAGCAATGGGTCCATGGAGGCACCGACGTCTGCGAAGCGCCGATCCGATCTAGCACAGCGGGTGGTCAGTCAATGCGCAGTGCCTCCATGGGTTGGACGCGCGTCGCTTTCAGCGCGGGAAAAACGCAGGCCGCCAGCGCGACACACAGCAGCAATGAAGCGACAGCCGAGAATGTAGCAAAGTCATAAGCGCTCACATGAAACAGAAGGCTTGTCATCAGCCTTGTGAGCATCCCGGCCCCTGCCAGCCCCAAGACGATTCCCGCGCACGCCAGAAACATTCCCTGGCGGAGAATCATTGCCAGCACGCTGCTCCGTTGTGCGCCTAGCGCCATACGGATGGCAATTTCGCCCGTGCCCTGTTCAACAAGATAGGCCATCACGCCGTACAATCCAACCGCCGCCAGAACCATCGCGAAGATCGCAAACGCGGCCAGCATGGTCATGGAGAAGCGCTGCCGCGCGAGTGAATCCTTAAGGCGCTGGTCCATTGTTGCTGCATCGTATACGGGGATTTCGGGGTCGATCGCGTGGATCTGCCCGGCAATCGTCTCCGCCATTTTGGCCGGATCAGTTGTAGTCCGCGCTACAAGTTACGATGTCGTCCCCACGTACGGCATATACATGACCATCCGCGTGTCTTCGTCGAGACCGTACTCCTTCACTACTCCCGCGACCCCGATTACGGTCAACCAAGGCTGTTTGCTATTCCCACGAACATGTTTGCCGATGGCATCTCCACGCGGCCAGAAAAAGTGCGCCATCTTCTCATCGACGATGACCGAATTCGGTTTATCCATGTCGTCCAACGTGAACCATCGGCCCTGAATCAACGGAATTTGCATCGTGCGGAAATAGTCGACCGATGCCACGCGTTTATCCACCTGGATTTCCGGCTGATTCGGCGGCGGGACATATCCCTCGACACTCACGCCGCCCCATCCCACTGCCGGCGTAAGCGGAAGCGCGGTCACCAGTCCCTCCGACAAGATTCCGGGCAGCGCTCGCACTCGCTGTTCGAGCAGGTTGTAGAACTGAACTCTTTGGGCGTGATCGTGGTACTTGATGTCCTCCGCGGAGATATGCATCGATACCACGTGGTCCGGGTTGAAGCCAGGCGGTACGTCCAAAACGCGCACAAAGCTGCGCACGAGCAAGCCCGCGCCGATCAACAGCGGCAGTGAGACGGCCAGCTCGCCGATTACCAAGACCCCGCGCAACCCGTCGCGCCGCGCGCTCAGTCCGCCTTGGCGCGCCCCTCGAGTGCCTAGCTTCAGCGTCGTGTTCAGATCGACCCGCGCAACGCGCAGCGCCGGCAGCAAGCCGAATGCGATGCCGGTGAAAATGGAGATGGCCAGCGCAAATCCGAAGACGCGGTAGTCCATCCCCAATTCATCGAGTCGAGGAATGTTGCCCGGATGCATGGCGCGAATTGCTTCGAGACACGCGGTGGCGATGGCCAGGCCCGCGGCGCCTCCCAGCAGGCTCAACATCATGCTTTCCGTGAGCAGTTGTCGAATCACACGGCGGCGGCCGGCGCCGAGCGCTGAACGAACCGCAATCTCCTTTTGCCGGGCAGATGCGCGTGACAGCAGCAAGTTGGCCACGTTGGTGCACGCAATGATCAGCACGAACCCGACTGCTCCGAACAAGAGGAGCAGCGATCCCCGGACGTTGCCCACCACTTGTTCCATCAGCGGCATGACGCTGATGGTGAAGGAGGGATCGCGATGCTTCTCGATGCGGAGGCGCGTGGCAATGCGGTCGATGTCGGCCTGGGCCTCTTGCACCGTCACTCCCGGTTTCAGGCGCGCGAGAATGTTGAAGTTCTCTGACCCGTAGTCCGTCTCTTCCCCCGCATCCATGGGGAGCGGCAGAAAGACCTGCGGTTTGTCGGTGCCTCCCACTGTGGGAATCGCTTCGCGGTTCAGCCGAAAGTCCGGTCGAAGCACGCCGATCACTGTGTGCGCTTTCCCATTGAGCTGCAGGCTGCGCCCCAGCACCCTCGCATCCCCGCCAAAAACGTCTTTCCAGAAACCGTAGGTCAGCACCACATTGTCCCCGTTCCCGGGCCGATCCTCTGCAGGCAGAAAGACACGTCCAAGAAGGGGTTGGGCGCCCAGCATTTGCAGAAAGCTGGAGGACGCCTCGATACCATCGACCTTCATGGCTCGGGACATTCCTCCAAGGGTAAAGCTGTCATCGATGAGGATTGCGGTTTGATCGAAGACGTGATTCTGCGTCCGGATGTCGTGATACTGGCCTGGCGACGGCCAGTCCTGCGGGATGCCGATTCCCGGAGAGCGCAGCCACAACAGTGCCAACCGGTCGGGGTGCGGATAAGGCAGCGGCTTCAGGAGCAGAGTGTTAGTCACGCTGAAGAGCGCTGTATTCGCGCCGATTCCGATCGCCAGCGAAAAAAGGATCAGAAACGTTACGCCTGGACTTTTGCGGAGCATACGTACGCCGAAGCGCAAATCTTGGCCCAGGACTTCCAGATTCTTTGTCCCACGCGCCTCACGGCACTGTTGGCGCGTCTGTTCAACTCCGCGTAATGAATGGCGAGCTAGCCGGATTGCCTCTTCAGGGGAGGCCCCCTGACGGCGGTATTTCTCGGCTTCCCGGTCCAGGTGATAGGCCAGTTCTTCGTCCATCTCCGCGTCAATCGACTTGCGGCGGAGCAGTGCACACAACCTGTACCAAAAATCGCTCAGCATTGTTTCTCCTTAGGCCTTGCCAAGCACAAGGTCCACAGTTGCCGTCAATTTGCGCCAGGCTGCAGTCTCTGTCTCAAGCTGCTTACGCCCGTTTCGGGTTAATTCGTAATACTTGGCGCGTCGGTTGTTTTCGCTGGTGGCCCAGTGCGCCTTGATCCAGCCCTGCCGTTCGAGCCGATGAAGCGCTGGATAAAGCGAGCCTTGCGGGACCTGCAGCGCTTCGTGGGAAATCTGTTGGAGACGCTCGGATATCGCCCAGCCGTGCATCGACTCCAGGGCCAGCGTTCTGAGAATCAAAAGATCAAGTGTGCCTTGCGGTAGTTCCAGACGTTCCTCTGTCATGCATCGCTTCCCCTCTTGCTTCTACATAAGGACCGTACTATAACTCGTGTAGAAGAACAAGGGGAACAAGAACCGGCTCCTTAGCGCGCAGGTTCCGGCGAGCGCTGCCTCTTAAAGTTGGTCGGTCCGGAAGGCGGGACTTGAATTGCCTTGGGAGAGGAAGCCCAACCCTCGACCCTTGCGGCACCCGCTTTTGGGGCCATGGATCGACCCGAGCAGTAGGAAATGAAATGGGGGCCCCAATGAATCGTGAGAACGGCAAATAGGCGGCTGCCGCCGTCACCGACTCGGCCTGGAATCGTCCCAGCTATAAGAAAACAAGTAACTAAGAGACCGTCCATAAATCGAGCCAAGCCCCGCGCCTCCTTTTTTGGGCCCCAGGATTTCAGGCTCGATCCCTACCCCATCCTCAAACTCCTCCCCGTTTCCCCCTCCGTTCCCGGTGCCGTTACTGTTTGATTGCAAACTATGCCGCTTTGTTACATGGGAGGGCATCCAACCCTACAGTGGGTGGAGTATATTGCTGCCCATAAGGAGTCTTCCCATGAAGGACAAGAAGAAGGTTCTCAGGAATCAAGAGCAACAGCATCATCAGCAGCAACCGCAGCAGCAGCAGCAGCAAAAATCGCAGCATGCGCAGCCGCAGAAGAAGGAACAAAAGCAGCAGGTATTTCACGAGCAGGAGCGCATCGAGACGCGGATGACGGATTGAACTTCGGCTTCGCTCAGATGCTCTGAATTTTCGTTGGGAAAAAGACGTCCCCAGATTTCGCCGCTGATAGACTGGCCGAATCCGGGGCGTTTTTTTTGCCCAACTTCAACCGCCACGAAGCTGATCCGGTCTGTCCCGGTCGATCCCCGCTCCCATCCGCAATCAAAAGGAAGAGCACCTACAATGGGAAAGGATCTCGCTGAACGGCGGAATCTCCGCCCCCGTCAAACCCTGCCCACTTTCTCGATGGGTGCCGCCCCCGTCGCGTAAACTCTTCGCAGGAAACGCATCTTTGTGCACGAATCCTTGCAGGAACGAATGACGCAGTGGGAAAGGGACGATTCGCTTCTGCAGGCGAGCCAGTTGTTCCGTCGCATGAACGTGCTCGACCAGCTCGACGCCTGGTTCCCCTTTCCCGATGCGCCCGGTTCCCAATCCAGCCCGGTCACTGCGGAACTTCAGTGTCGCGCGAAAGAAATTTGCGCCCGGCTCGAGGTTGCGAATTCGGCTCAATATCATTCCATCCGCCATGAGATTCAGCAGGGTTTGTGCCCGGAAATGTTTCTTCACTTGATGGGGCGATCAAACTCCACCCATGTCTCGATCAGGCCAACATGTGGCATCGGCTATGACCATCTCGATCAATTGATCAGCGGTGTTTTCGATCTCGATGAGCCGTCCGGCGAGCCGGCACACACGGGTCCCGAGAATGTTTTCTATCAACCCACACCCGGGCGTCATATCTTCGCTTTGATTGCGGCCGCCGCACTTTCTGCCGACGATGTCCTCGTGGACCTAGGGTCGGGATTAGGCCACGTTCCCTTGCTCGTTTCGATCTGTACCGGTGCCCGCGCCATTGGAGTCGAGTTGGAGCCCAGCTTTGTCGCGAGTGCGGAGCGCTGCGCGCAAAAACTGAACCTCAAAAGAGTCAGCTTCGTTCAACAAGATGCACGTGAAGCGGATTTGTCGGACGGCACGGTATTCTATTTTTACACGCCATTTACCGGCACCATCTTGCGAACGGTGCTCAACTCGCTCCGCCTCGAAGCCGCAAATCGTCCAATAAGAGTCTGCACGTTTGGCCCCGGTACCCTGACCATCGCTCAAGAGCCGTGGCTGGAGCCCAGGATGACCCTGGAAACCGACCAAATCACCGTGTTTATCTCGCGCGACTGAACAGTCTCGCACCCGCCCAATACGGGGCCACCTGATATTGGAGCGTTCATGTTGCCTGGATTAAATCCCGCCTGCCGGAACGATTATTTCGAAACCATTGTTCAAAGAAAAGTGCAATATGGTAGACCGTTTACAGCAAGTTCACGCGTAAATCTTCAACCTAAATCGATAAGCTTAAGGAATTCCCATGCACCCGTCGGAAACACATCGGACCCCACGCGGCAGCTTTCGTTCGAGCCGTGGCCGACGGATCCAGGCGAGGGTGCAAGGGCTCGCGGCAGTCGTCTTTTTCGCAGCCTTCCATGGATTCGCCCAGACGGTCCCTTGGTCCGTGCGCACCGCCGATACTTTAATCGCGCACGCCTCGCAGAGCGGTGATCAAGGCTTCGCAAAAGAAGGGCCAAACGAGACGGGCCTGGAACTCGAAGGCCTCAGCGCAGCCTGGTATAACACAGCGAATGGCGACTACTTCCGGTTCGTCCGCAAAACCGTAGATGCGTATCTCGACGCGCACAGCTCGGGCCCGGACCCCAATCCTTTGCTGGCGACGGAAAACGATCCGCTGCTGGCCGATCAGATTCTTCTGCTCTATCGCGTCACCCTCGCTCCGAGGTACTTTGACGCAGCTTCAACAATGGAACACCAGCTCGCCGCGCACTGCGTCGATACCTCCGCGGATACACCGACCCCCACCTCAGCCAGAGACCTTCCGAGAGTCCCTTGCAATGCGCAACCCTTCCTGGCCGAATACGCGTCCGTCTTTCATCAACCACAGGATTTCGCCTCGATCACGCGCAGCCTGACAAGTTGGGAAGAGCGGCTCTCCCCCTCGCCATCTTCGCGATCGTCGTCTGTGGATGTAGGCGATCGACCTTCATCGGCTCCATGCCTGGCAGTCGCCGTTGTGGATGCATTGCCCAACTACCCGGAAGAGGATCCTGGCCATGCGGAACTGATCGCTCTTTTCAATCGCCTCGCGGCTGCGGCAGTCCGGCAGCAGAATCACCAGACCGGACTTTTCGAAGATCGGCCAGAAGGCGAATCTCATAGCCCGCGCCGGTTCTCCACCTCCGCATCCAGTCTGCTCGTCTATGCGCTGGAGAAGGGCGTTCGTCTCGGGTACCTTCCAGAGCTCTATGCCGCGCCGGCGCATCGCGCCTGGCAGGGAATCGTGCGCTCCTCCGTACGACTGGATGAGAAGGGCTCCATCGTCTTGAGCACGCCCTCAACGAAGCTTTCTTCGAGCGCGGCATCTCCGTACCACGCCGGCATCAAGGAGTTGGGCGCGTTTCTTCTAGCCGCAACAGAAGAAGATCATGAACCGAATGCCACCCTCGGGCATGGAGCGACGGTCACGCTTGACGCCTGGTACAACAGCCAGCGACGCAAGAATGCAGCCGGCCAGGTCGACGATTTTCATTACAAGTGGACAGACTGGAGCGATAGCGGCTATTCGCTCTTGGGACACATCTTCCGCAGCTTCGGGGCGAACACCGCGACGCTTCCTTCCGCGCCCACACAGGAGAAGCTGGCCAAGTCGCAGTTCTACATCATCGCGTCTCCCGACATTCCCGTGAAGAATCCCAATCCTCACTACATGACCAATCAAGATGCTGCAGAAATTGCCGCGTGGGTCAAGCAGGGGGGCGTGCTGATTCTGTTCGAAAATGATCCTCCCAATGCCGACATCGCGCACCTGAATCTGCTTGCCGATCAGTTCGGCATTCATTTTGACGATGTGCTCCATCATCACATCCTCGGAGAACAGGTTGAAGATGGGCGCATCCCCGTGTCCGCAGACGGCAAGATTTTTCATCACGCCCATACCCTCTACATGAAAGACACGTGTGCCATCTCCCTGCGCGAGCCGGCTGTTGCGCTCCTTCGCGATCGAGGCGACATTGTGATGGCGACTACGAAGTTCGGCCGCGGCACGGTTTTTGCCGTGGTCGATCCATGGCTCTACAACGAATACACCGACGGCAGAAAAAATCCACTCATCTACAATCAGTTCGACAACTTTGCCGCCGGCAAGGAGCTGGTGCAATGGCTGCTGCAGCAACATATCCACTGATACAAGGGGATGAGAAAGAGAGAAATACGATTGCCATGCGAACGATTTTGATGGCTGATCCCGTGCGCTATCCGCGCATGACAACGCAGGAGCTTCGCGATACCTTTCTGATCGAAGGCCTCCATCAAGCCGGCTCGGTTCAGTTGGCCTATGTGGATTTGGATCGAGCTGTGGTGGGAATGGTCGTTCCGTTGGAGACCCCGCTGGCTTTGCCGGCAAGCCCCGAACTACGAGCGTCATTTTTTACCGAGCGCCGCGAACTGGGTGCGCTCAACGTCGGCGGCGCTGGAATCGTCCACGTTGGCCCCTCCTCCTACCCCCTCGATCATCTCGACCTTCTCTATATAGGCCGCGGCAACCCTGAGGTGCATTTCGAGTCAAAGTCTGAGAGCGCTGCGGCCGCTTTCTACCTGCTGAGTTACCCCGCTCACGCCACCTATCCCGTGACCCTAGTGAAGAAGGAAGACGCGCAACCCACCGAACTTGGAAATGCCGAGACCTGCAATCGCCGCACGATTTACAAATACATTCATTTGGGGGGTGCAAAGAGTTGTCAGCTCGTCATGGGAGTCACGCACCTGCACAAAGGGAGCGCCTGGAACACCATGCCGGCTCACACTCATATGCGCCGCTCTGAAATCTATCTTTACTTCGACGTCGCCGAAGGTGCTCGCATTTTTCACCTCATGGGCCCGCCGCAGGAGACGCGGCACCTGCTGATGAACAACTGCGAGATGGTCGTTTCTCCAGGTTGGTCCATCCACGCTGGAGTAGGAACGCAAGCCTACAAGTTCTGCTGGGGCATGGGCGGCGAGAATCAGGACTATGCCGACATGGATCCCGCGCCGCTGGAAACCATGCGCTGAAAAGGAGCTCGGATGAAATCGTTAATCCTGTCTTTCCTGGCCGTCGTAATTAGTTCTTCAGCAACGGCACAAAGCGCCGGAAAAGCCGAAGTATTCTCGTCCAGGCAGGTCCAGGACCAGCTCGCGACCCTCGCTCAGCACGCAATGGATACGGGCAGCGCCGGTGTCACACTGGCAGACTACGGAAGCCACAAGCTGCAAATCTCGGTCCGCACCTCGAGCGGCGGCGCGGAAATCCACGCGCATTTCGACGACGTGATGATTGTCCAGCAAGGAACTGCGACGTTGATTACGGGAGGCACCCTGGTCGATCCCAAAACCAGCGCGGATGGAGAAACGAAAGGAACCGCGATTCAAGGCGGCCAATCGCAAACCATCGCGCCCGGCGATGTCATTACGGTTAACGCCGGTGTGCCCCACCAGCTTGTTATTCCGCCGGGCACTACCTATAGCGCTCTGGTCATCAAAGTGAAGGAGTAATCCACTTCACTTCCGAACCGGCCATGAGCGTTCTCGAGTCCAGGTTCAAGCAGCGCTCGTTGGATGCAATCGGGCGGATTTCGCCTTATGTGCCGCTAGCGCTGCAGAGATCTCCTGTGCGCAGCGCACGACCTGCTCCGCAATCCCGGGCACGCAATGAGCCGCAAGACGCGTAGCCGCACCGGAAACGCTTATGGCCGCGATCGCCTGTCTGTTCTCGTCGACGATGGGCGCTCCTACGCAGCGGGTTCCCACTTCCAACTCCTCGTCGTCAATGGCGTAGCCTCGGCGGCGTATGCGGTCCAACGCGCTGCCTAACTCCTCTCGAGAACTAAGTGTCTTCGTTGTAAACGTCGTGAACTGGATGTCAGCCATAATTCGCGCTGCGTCCTCTGCCTGTAGAAACGCGAGCATGGCTTTCCCCATCGACGTGCAGTAGACCGGGTTCGACGTGCCGGTCCGCGAACTCAGGCAAACCCGCCTGTTGATCGGTTCAACTTTGTCGAGGTAGACAACTCGCGTCTTGTGGAGCACTCCCAAATGCACCGTCTCGCCCACCCGTAGCGCAAGCTTGCGGAGATGCGGCCGGACACGCGTCCTCAGGTCAACCTGTTCCACGGCGCGAGCGCCCATGTCATAGAGCTTCAGGCCTAGGCGGTAACGATTCCCGGGTGCCCGCTCGATCAATCCCGTGCGTTCCAGTGCCATCAGAGCGCGGTGCGCGGTGCTCTTGCGCAGTTCCATTCGCTGGCAGATCTCGGCCAGGCTCAGGGAAGAGTCGCTTGCGCCAAGCAGGTCGAGAATTGCAACCACGCGATCCAGGCCCTGCAGCTTGTAGGGATCCCCATGTTCGCTCTCCTCCGCCGGCCTTACCCGTTTGCCTGCGACTTCAAGAACGGCTTTCTTTCCACTCGTGCGTAAGCGGCGATCCTTTGTCGTATCTGCTCCTGAAGCTGGCATTCCATTGCGTGCGGCGACGTTCCGGGTTGGATTGGTTCTCATCTACCCATCTCCTGAATCGCCATTCCGATTTTCTAACGGTGCATCGTGTGACGATCAAGTATATCTCGCGACTGTCCCGCTCAGCGGCACGCAATGTCAAGGTCAGCATACCCGCAACGGACCTGCCGCCATCACCTCTGAATCCGCGCCGATCCACCCTCGGCAAACGCGCGTACTTGTTCCAGGGTGGCCATCGTCGTGTCCCCAGGAAAGGTCGTCAGCAACGCGCCGTGTGCCCATCCAAGTTTGATCGCAGTCTCCGGCGATTCTCCCGATAGAAGGCCGTAAATGAAACCGGCCGCAAAGCCATCGCCACCCCCCACGCGGTCAAAGACATCCAATTCGGCCGTTGGCGCTGCGTAGGTCTTGCCATTCATCCACGCCACCGCGCTCCAGCTATGCCGGCTCGTCGAGTGCACTTCGCGCAATGTGGTGGCAACGACCTTTACTTGAGGATGCTTCTTCACGACCTTGTCGATCATTTCGAAGAAAACTCGCGGATCGAGCTTCGACTTCGATGCGACTTCCGGACCCGTAATGCCCAAACCCTTTTGCAAGTCCTCTTCATTCCCAACCAGCACATCAACATTTTCTACGATTCGTCCAATCACCTCGACGGCGCGCTGGTTGCCGCCCGAGATCTTCCATAGCTTTTCGCGAAAATTCAAATCGAACGACGTGACAGCCCCTGCCGCCTTCGCCTCCCGCATCGCTTCAACCGCCAGTTCCGCCGTCGTTGGAGACAGTGCGGCAAAGATACCGCCGCTGTGCACCCACCGCACACCCCTCGCAAAAATTGCCTTCCAGTCGAAATCCCCTGGCTTCAAGGCCGCTGCCGCTTCGTTGGCCCGGTTATAAAAAACCACCGGCGCACGCACGCCGAATCCTCGGTCGCTGTACACCGTGGCCATGTTCGGTCCGGTTACGCCATCGTGTTTGAAGTGCTTGTAAAACGGCTTCACGCCCATCGCACGCACGCGCTCGGCAATCAGGTCTCCAATCGGGTAATCCACCATTGCGGTTGCAACGCCGGTCTTCAGCCTGAAACAGTCCGACAGATTCGCAGCCACATTGAATTCGCCGCCGCTTACATGAATGGCGCATTCCGTGGCCTTGCGAAACGGAATGATCCGGGTGTCGAGACGATTTACCAGAGCACCGAGTGAAAGAAAGTCAAGGTCTGCATCTTTGCGAAAAGTCATACCACGGCCTGCAGATTTACTCATCGAATCCGCACCTCACGTGCACCTGCCAGTTTCGCCTCTGTCCTGAAAACCAAAGGCTTGACTCCACAATACACACCTGACCATAGGTGCTGACAATCAGGACTTGGGGCGAACCGAGTGCGCAACATCAAAACCCAAGCGGCACGCACTCGGGCATTCGTTCTGCGAACCGCAAGGCTCGAGTGTCAACGCATTTCGGCCCACCCGTTCCGCTGAAAGGGACGGGAAAAAGATTTGCGATCGTAAGAAACAAGGCGATTTTGAGCGGATTATCGACTCATCCAGCCGCCGTCGACGACCAGCACATGTCCATGCAAATAATCGCTGGCAGCAGACGCAAGAAACACAGCGGCGCCGCCAAGATCCGACGGTTTTCCCCATCGACCGGCCGGAATCCGCTCCAGAATTTGGCGCGAACGCACCGGATCTGCCCGCAGTGCTGCCGTGTTATCGGTTTCCATGTAGCCCGGCGCAATCGCGTTTACGTTCACGCCGCCCGAGGCCCACTCGTTGGCAAAGGCCTTTGTCAATTGCCCCACGCCACCCTTGGCCGCAGCGTAGGCAGGTACAAAGACCCCGCCTTGGAACGTGAGCAACGACGCGATGTTGATGACCTTCCCTTGGCCTTGCTCCAGCATGTGTCTGCCTGCAAGTTGCGTCAACCGAAAGACACTCGAGAGATTGGTCTCAACCACGGTGTTCCAGTCCTCCCATGAGAAATCGACCGCGGGAGATCGGCGGATGGTTCCCGCGTTGTTGACCAGGATGTCGATTCTGCCGAACTGACCCAACACTTGCTCGATCATCGCCTTGCACGCATCGGCGTCGCTTACGTCACCGGTCACCGCGATCGTCCCCGGCGTCGCCGCAGAGACCTGCCGGATCGATTCTTCCGGAACGGTCCTTGATCCGTGCAACGCAACCCTGGCCCCGGCCTCGGACAAAGCGACTGCGATGCCCAATCCAAGCCCACGCGAAGATCCCGTCACCAACGCCGATTTTCCATGCAAACTAAATTGTTCCAGACTCAAAAAGCGCCTCGCTTTTCCGCTCAAAGCCGCCTGTCTTCAAGCGTTTTTTTCAATATCAACTTTTCCAGTGACCATGCCTTCTCGTCACGCCAGGTTGCCGTGGGCTCCAGAAATAAAACTAATCCATACCCTCGCGTTCCAGCGTCCGGTTGGACGAAACGCGCTTTCTCGTTGCAAAGTAGACGAGATTGGATTTTAGCTGCAGAGCCATTCCAAATCATTTCAACGAGGAAAGAAATACTAAACTGGAGACTCGCTCCATGGAGAAAACGATGTTAACTCGACGGAACGTGCTGAAGGGAACAAGTGCGGCGATGGTCGCGATGGCCGCTCGGAATGCCGTCGCCTCTCCTTCCGGCGCGACACAGGCTGCTGCGTCCCTCACGGCCCCACTTCCCGGAGACGCCGACCGCGCGGAGCGCATGAAATGGTGGAAGGCCGCACGTTTTGGCATGTTCGTTCATTTCGGCGTTTATTCAACCATCGCGCGCCACGAGTGGGTGATGGAGGACGAAGCCATACCTGTCTCGGAGTATGCACCCCGTGCAGCGACGTTTCAGCCCCGCGAAGGTTCTCCGCGGGAGTGGGCTCGCCTGGCCAAGCAAGCCGGGATGAAATACATGGTGATGACCAGCAAGCATCACGAAGGTTTCTGCAATTTTGATACGACGCTCACCAGCTACTGCGCGCCAAAGCAGGGCCCGGGACGCGATCTGGCTCGGGAATATGTAGAAGCTGCGCGCGCCGAGGGGATGCGCGTCGGGTTTTACTACTCCCTGATGGACTGGCATCATCCCGACGGCGCGCTTTGCGCGACCAATGAAGATGCCCGCAAGCGCTTCGTCGACTACACCCACGGTCTGATTCATGAATTGCTCTCCAATTACGGAAAACTCGACGTTCTCTGGTACGACGTCGCCTGGCCCCTCGATGCAGCCGGTTGGGAGTCTGCGCGCATGAACGAAATGGTCTTCCAGCTTCAGCCGGAAATCATCGTCAACAATCGCAACAAGCTGCCCGGCGATTTCTCCACTCCCGAGCAACACATCGTCGCAGAGACCGGCGACCGCGCCTGGGAAGCGTGCATGACGCTCAACGACAGCTGGGGTTTTCAGGCCGCAGACGACAACTGGAAAAGCTCGAAAACAGTGATACGTAACCTGATCAGTTGCGTGCGCGACTCCGGAAACTATCTGCTGAACATTGGTCCCAAGGGGGATGGCTCCGTCCCCGAACCCACGGTACGTATTCTGCGCGAAGTGGGCGCTTGGCTGGATGTGAACGGGCAAAGCATCTACGAATCGGATCCGTGCCAGGTGCGCCGTTCCAACTATGCGAGCTTTACCCGCGTCGGCAACACGCTCTGTATGCACGTCCACTTTTGGCCAGGGGACTACGTCGCCATCTCGGGACTGAGGACGAAGGTCAAGGCTGCAAAGCTTGTCAAGACCGGCCAATCGGTCCCGTTCACACAGGACGATTTTCGAGTGCGCTTCACCGATCTTCCTGCGGAAGCACCCGACTACCCAATCACTACGATCGCGATCGAGTGCGAATCGGAGCCAAAGCAAGACACAGACTTCGTGCGCATCAACAAACCACGCATGGGCGTCTAAAAGGGAGGAACCTTGATGCAGAAGTCCGATCCGGCCGCACAATGCGGTCTCATCCTGCCCCATCCGTCTTCGGCCAGCGACGTCACCGAGCCGGAGCCCGGTCTGACGCGACAGGTTCTTGTCCATAGCCCAGCCATGATGCTAGTGTGCCACCAGATGCGCAAGGGCTGGCAAGGCGCCCCCCACAAGCACCCGCACGAACAGATGGTCTACATTCTCAGCGGACGCATTCAGATCTTTGCGAAGGGTGTGGCACACGAAGCCTCAGCAGGCGACAACTTCATTGTCACTTCCAATGTCGAACATCATGCCACTGCGCTTGAAGATTCGACTGTCCTCGACATATTCACCCCGTCTCGAGAGGACTACCTCTGAAGCTCATCGCCAATGCGAAGGAAAAGTTCATATGAAGCTCGCGACTCCTACCCTGTTTGCTTGCGCGATCCTGGTCTGCTTCTGCACCTGCGCCAATGCCGAGAAGGCCTTGAGCTCTCCTTGGGACCAAACCAGGGTCCGACTCACGGGTGCGCCCTATGACTGCCCCAGCCCCGTTCATCTTTCGCCTGACCTGACAACCAACGGTTTTTACTCCGACAGCAAATCCTCCGTCATCGATCCGGAGAAATGGAAGGCCTACGTCGAGTCCTCGGGTCCGTATAAGGAGCTTGGCAATCGAGCCGACGCGGCTGCGGACGCCTTTCAAAGCACGGGCAGCCGCGCCGCTGCCCAGTGCGTCTTGAACCTCCTCAACACAGCGGCTTCCGATGGCGTGTTCACCGGCAAAATGTCTTCTCGGCAGGCCTACTATGTGCAGGGATGGGTGATTGGCGCGTTAGCTATCGCATTTCTGAAGGTGCGCGACAGCGGCCTTGTGCATCCCCAAGAAACAGAATCGCTCTCACGATGGATGAAGAATGTAGCCCGCCAGACAATGGATTATTACGACGCCGCAAGGTCCGAACCGGCAGGCGAGTCGCAGAATAATCACCTTTATTGGGCCGGAGTCGAAATCGCCGCCATTGCCATCGCGGCGAATGATCGCTCCATGTTCGACTGGGCAGTTTCCACTTACAGGAATGGCATTAAGCAGGTAACGCCCGAAGGCACACTGCCTCTGGAAATGCGACGCGGCCAGCGCGCGCTGCACTATCATCTCTACGCCATCTCTCCCCTTGTCTACCTCGCTGAGTTCGGACAAGACAATGGCCTCGATCTCTTTGCTGAAAACAACAACGCCCTGCAGCGATTGGTGCAGCGCGCCGTCGCGGGCATGGCTGGCAGCGGCTACTTTGATCACGAGACTGGCATCAAGCAGGACACGCCCGATGGTCCTCCCACCGCGGAGCAGATGTCATGGGCCAGAATTTACGTCAAGCATTTTCCAGATCCGCAGATCTCGGCGCTCCTCGCGCAAACGCCGTCCCTGTCCTACATGTATCTCGGCGGCCTCCCGCCCTATTGACCGCGCTTTCGCGAAACAAACCGATCTCTTATCGCGCTCCGCGTCATCCAACGGGGACTGTCCGGGGCCGAAGCTTGTAGCAGTTCCCGGCACGATTGGCAAGCAAAGACCCGTTCCACCCCGCGACCTGCCGTGTCCGGAGTCACAGTTGGGCAAGTTACCCCCGGAAAATCCCCAACCTTACCTTTCTTTCGTACTCCCTGGCACCCATAAAAGGTTGGCTCCGCTTGCAAAGGAACGGTTATATTGCAGGTACTGGAGAGGCCACATTGGAAGACATTCTTCATATACAGGACTTTCGCAAGACTGAACACATCGCGACGCCCGACCATCGGCCTCGCAATGTCACGGAAGTCGGTGTTCGTGAATCAGTCCTGGAAGACATCGCGCTGAAATCTCTCTACACTTCCGGTCCGTTCTCGGTCCTGGACCTCGCCGAGCACATGCGGCTCAATTTCGACGTCGCGAACGAGCTGTTCAACCGCCTGCGTGGCAAACTCCTCTGCGAAGTTACAGGGATGACCGGCAATATTCCCTTCTTTGCCATCACCTCGCAGGGTCGGGCGCGCGCACTTGAGCTCCTTTCACACAGCCAGTACGCAGGTCCCGCTCCAATCTCGCTTTCAAGCTATGTCGAACAAGTGCGCAAACAGAGTGTGCGCAACGTCGAGGTGCATCCGCCCGACGTCGAGCGCGCCTTCGCCCACCTGGTGATCGATTCCAAAACGCTGGCGCAATTTGGAACTGCGCTCAACTCCGGATCCGCCATCTTCCTTTACGGACCCCCAGGAGTTGGGAAAACTGCGATTGCCGAAACTCTCTCGCAGGTTCTTGCCGCAGATGCTGTCTGGATCCCCTACGCAATCGAGGTCGACGGCCAGATCATCACCGTCTTCGACCCCGCCATTCACAAGCGCACCTGGGAGTCGGAACCGGACAATCGTGACCTGCGCTGGGTACGCTGCCACCGCCCCACAGTCATGGTCGGCGGCGAATTAACCGCCGAAATGCTCGACCTGCAATTCAACCCCAGCAACAAGTTTTACGTCGGCCCCATGCAGATGAAGGCCAACAACGGCGTTCTGATCATCGATGATCTTGGTCGCCAGCGCATCCGTCCTGAAGAGCTGCTGAACCGCTGGGTGGTGCCCCTCGATCGCCGCATCGAATTCCTGACCTTGGCCGGTGGCCGAAAAATCGAGATCCCGTTCGAAATGCTCGTTGTGTTTGCCTCGAACCTCGATCCGACTGAACTGCTCGATCCCGCGTTCCTGCGCCGCATTCAAACCAAGATCCGGGTCGGCGCCGTCACAGACGATCAGTTCTGCGAGATTTTCCGCCGCATCGCCGTTGACAACGACATCGAGGTCGATCCGGTTCTTCTCCAGGAGCTCATAACCGTCATCAAAGGCACGCTCAAGCAGGAACTCCGAGGGTGCTTCCCGCGCGATCTCGTCAATCAGATTTGCTGGTCTGCCCGCTATGAAGGGCGCAAGCCATTGATCGATCACGCGGCTCTGATGCGCGCTGTCGAGGCCTATTTCCTCCCCAATGTGAACTAGTTTCTTCGTCTCAAAATCGACTGCCTCTCCTAAGCAAAACGGCGCACCCGCAAGGTGCGCCGTTTGATTCTTGCTGTGGATCATCGATCGTTGTGAAAGCGTTCTGCCCCTAAAACAAGTTCCACAGAGACTGGTTATACACCTCGTGATGGTATTGCACCTCGGAGGCTTTCACAAAAGTTCCCAGGTCGCGCGGTGACCGATTCGCCGCTGCCTCCTTCAAGTCCGCGAAGCGTCCCTGCACATCGCTGCCAAGAATCTTGCCAATCCAACTCGATCCCTTGAAGTCGTCAATCGCCTGCTGAATGTGATCAGGCAGATAGCGCTGTGCCTGCCGCAGATCGTCAATGTCCGACTTCGTCCCGTCGATTCCTGTCTTGAAAATCGCGTAAAGCGTCAGATAAGGGTTGGCATCCGGGGCGACAGACCGCACTTCAACCCGCATCGACCGCGAATTGCCAATAGGCACGCGCACCATTGAACCGCGGTCCGTTGCCGAAGCCTTGATCTGGTTTGGAGCTTCGAAATGCGGATCCAGTCGCCGATACGCATTCACGCTCGGATTCAAAATCAAGCAAATATCCAGCGCATGGGTCAGAATGTGATCGATGAAATCCCATCCAAACCCCGAAAGCTTCTCCAGTCCCTTCTCATCCCAAAACAGATTGGTCTTTCCTTTGGAAATGGAAACATTGGTGTGCATTCCGCTTCCATTCACGCCCACCACCGGTTTGGGTAGGAAACACGCCGTGTAGCCCATGTTGTTCGCTATCTGCCGGCACAACAGCTTATACAGCTGAATCTGGTCGGCCGCTGCCACGACCTCCCCATATCCGTAATTGATTTCAAACTGGCTGGGCGCGACTTCCGGATGGTCCTTCTCATTCTGAAAGCCCATCGCCCGCTGCACTTCGGCCGCAGTGTCAATAAACACGCGAAGCGGGTCGAGCGGCAAAACGTGATAATAGCCGCCCGTATTGATGAATTCAAACTTGCCGGTCTCGTGAAACTTCCTTTCCGCGTCCCGGCCGGCAAAAAGAAATCCTTCGATCTCGTTTGCCGCATTGAGCGTGAATCCTTTTTCCTTGAACAGCGTGTCGGAGTAGTTCTTCAGCACGCCACGCAGGTCGCCGGAGTAGGGTGTGCCATCCTTGTCGATCACGGTGCCAAACACCAGCACCTTGCCGTTGCCAAACACATCGGCCGGTACCCAGTAGAACGCGCTCCAGTCGATCCCCAGGCGCAGGTCGCTCTCCTTCTGCGCGGTGAATCCTCGAATCGAGGAGCCGTCGAACGTCAAGTTCTCATAGGCGCCGAGTAGAAACTTCTTGTCATAGTCCAGCAAGTGCAAACGCCCCTCAAGATCGCTGAAGAGCACTGTGACGGCCTTGATCCGCTTCTCGTCGGTCAAATACTTGATGCGCTTCTCACGAATCTCATCGATCGCCACGCGATTCATGCGGTCCGCTTTGGCTTCCAGATTCAGCGTTTCGAGCTCTTCATACGAAAGGGCTAGAAAATTGCGAAATTCAGTCGACATAGCACTCCTCGTCAATCGGAATCAGATTATCGGTCAAAATTTATCATAATTGGCCGAGCCGCCCTGCTTGCAGCAAAGCGGGCATGGAAACGTGAAAAGCCAACTTCGCTTCCCACGATCCCATGCCCGCTCTTTGTGATACAGGCCTGTTTCGGTGTGTGCTGACTATCCTCTTCCTTTCGAAGCCGTCAGCCCCACCCCACGTTTCGCTTCTATCGATGCATCCGAGCTTTGGCTCACCCCATGCTCGGTTCAGCGATGGCTAAGGTTTCGGGACAGTGTGGATCGTCTTCACAATGCGCGAAACGATCTGGTACGGGTCGGCTTCGGAGTTCGGTCGGCGATCTTCCAGGTAACCCTTGTACCCATTCTTGATGAAGTTCACCGGCATCCGAATCGAAGCTCCCCGATCCGAAAGACCATAACTGAACTTGTCGATGGCCTGCGTTTCGTGCAGTCCCGTCAGACGCAAATGATTGTCCGGCCCGTAAACAGCGATGTGCTCCGCAATGTGTCCCTCGAATGCCTTCATCAAGGCCTCGAAGTACTCCTTGCCTCCCACTTCACGCAGATATTTCGTCGAGAAATTAGTGTGCATGCCAGAACCGTTCCAGTCACCGCGAATCGGCTTGCAATGGATCATAAAGTCCACTTCGTAGCGCTCGCAGAGTCGTGCCATCAGGTAGCGTGCCGTCCACAGGTCGTCCGCCGCCTTCTTTGATCCCTTGGCGAAAATCTGGAACTCCCACTGTCCCTTGGCGACTTCGGCATTGATGCCCTCGTGGTTGATCCCCGCCGCCAGACAAAGCTCCAGGTGTTCTTCCACGATCGTGCGGGCCACTCTCCCCATGTACTTGTAACCAACCCCGCAGTAGTAAGGACCCTGCGGAGCGGGATATCCGTCTTCCGGGAATCCGAGAGGACGTCCGTCTTTATAGAGAAAGTATTCCTGTTCGAAACCAACCCAGAAGTCTGGCTCATCTTCGATCGTTGCTCGGAAATTGGTGGTATGCGCTGTGCCGTCCGGATGCATCACCTCGCTCAACACAATGAATGCGTCTTTGCGGCTCGCATCGGGATACAGTGCGACCGGCTTCAGAATGCAGTCGGAGCTTTTCCCCTCGGCCTGCATCGTCGAACTGCCATCGAATCCCCAGAGCGGCATATCGGCCAAAGTCGGCGTCTTGTCAAACTCCTTCAATTGGGTTTTGCCGCGAAGTTCAGGAATCGGCTTCTTTCCATCAAGCCAGATGTATTCGAGTTTGTACTTTGCCATGTATCTCCTTAGGCCAATAAAAGTTGTGTGGGTTTGCATTAAAATGCTAGAACTTCGGCCATAAGGAACCCGTGAAGATTTCACGACCCGGCGGGGCTATCGATGATGAGCAATCAGCATCATCAGCAGCAGAATGACGACGGGGATCAGTGCGATTGCGGAATAGTACAAAATAGCGCGCGGCAGTTGGGATTTGCGCTTGTGCCAGTTGTGGATTTCCGGGCGCTCTTCGACACCAACTTGGTCCAGGTGCTCCAGATCGTGTGCAAAATCGCGCGCCCGGGCATAGCGATTCTTCGGATCCCGCTCCAGCGCGCGATACAACACTTCCTGCAGTTGCGGAGAAATTGCGGGATTCGCTACCGATGGCGGAATCGGGTAGTTCAACAGCCGATCGTTCATCGCTTCCATCGGCGACGAGCCGGTAAACGGCTGCTTCCCCGTAAGCATTTCGTAGAGAATAATCCCCATCGCGTAGATGTCTGAGCGTCCGTCGCCACGTTTGCCTTTGATTTGCTCCGGCGAGATGTAGTCTGCCGTGCCCAGCGTGGCCGTGAAGTTCGCGTAGGTAAGACGCCGCGCCGCAGTATCTCCAGCAATTCCAAAATCGATCAGCTTGATGTTGCCGTGGTCGTCCACCATGATGTTTTCCGGCTTCAAATCCCGGTGAACGACGCCATTCTCATGGATGTACTCGAGCGCCTGGAGTACCTCGACCGCAATGCGAATGGCCCGGTCCTGTGAAATCGGACCTTCTTCCATGATCTGGCGCAGCAATCTCCCTTCGCACCACTCCATCACCATGTACACGCGGGAGCGCTTTTCTCCGCCGAATACACGCATCACTCCCGGATGGTTCAGTCGTTCGCCAATACCCGCCTCGCGCTGAAATCGGTCAAACAGGATGGGGTCGGCTTCCATGTCAGGGTGGGGAATCTTCACCGCGACCACGCGATTGTCGCGCACATCCGTCGCTCGAAAAATCGAAGCCATGCCGCTGCGTGCGACCGGAGCGTCAATGCGGTAGGAATCGATCTGCGTTCCAGCTTCGACGCTATCAAGAAAACCCATTGCCTGGCCTTACTCCCGGAACGTACTGCTTA
Organism: uncultured Acidobacteriaceae bacterium; assembly: GCA_963798035.1. Lineage (GTDB taxonomy): Bacteria > Acidobacteriota > Terriglobia > Terriglobales > Acidobacteriaceae > Telmatobacter. The sequence goes on from CAWCRW010000006.1 coordinate 1,431,707, forward strand.
CTTTACCGGTTGACACCACCCATTCGGCAAGCTTCGACGGATAGGTCACGCTACGAAGGCAGGCTATACGGCCGGCCGCGATACATGCCCACTTGCTCCACCGAGCGTACACGAATCACTTGCGCCGTTGTATTGTCGTTGCCGTCCACCTCTACGGCGCGCGCCACCAACTCCTTTGCGATCTCATCAATGTTTTTCTGCTGTCCAACAATCTCTGCAATCGCCTCAGCCTTCATCTCGTCATGCAGGCCATCGGTGCAAAGCACCAGCAGATCGCCCGGTAGCAGGGTCAGCGCCGTCGTGTCGGGAGAGACAAACATCTCCGGCCCCAGCGATCGGATCAACACATGGCGCACATCGGACTCTGCGATTTCGCTGGCTGAAATCAATCCGAGTTTGCGTTGCTCGTTGACCCAGGTGTGATCGTGCGTGATCTGCTTCGCCTTTCCGTTGCGCACCAGGTAACAGCGCGAATCGCCTACATGGGAGACAATCGCCTGGTCGTGGCGCATGGCGCACGCTACTAGCGTCGTTGCCATCTTTTTCCCGCGATACTCCGGGGACAACGTGCGATCGTGAACCGCAGCATTCGCAAAGTGAATGAGACGCGGCAAAAGGCTGATCAGCATGGCGCCAGACTGCGCCTTTGCAAACTCTTCCGTCAGCACCGAAATGGCTGTTGACGAAGCAACCTCTCCCAGGTCCAGGCCTCCCACGCCATCCGCCACCGCAAACAGGTACCCGTGCGATCGCGCCTGCTGACGCGAAGAGGGAATAAACGAACCCATCGTGTCTTCGTTGTTGGTGCGGATCTTCCCCGGATCGCTCGCCTGGCCGAATTGTATTTCTAACATGGCGCCGCCGCCTGAGAGGTCTGCCGCGCTCGCACGCGCCAGCGTTTCGTTGTGTTGGCGTAGATAATCTTGAAATACCTACTGGGTGGCGCCCCTTCGCCGCCTTTGGCGAAGCGACCTCGGGAATGCCACCCAGTGTTTGAAGTTCGGTTGCAGATCAATTCGAAAACTAGCTGAGGACCTTCTTGGTTTCGAGCAGGACGGCCTTTCCCTTCGACTTCGATGCACGCAGGAAATAGATCGCGCCGTATAAGCCCCACACTCCCGAGATGCCTAAAGCCGTGAGAGGTTCCATTTTTGTACCGAGATTGAAGAACGGACCGGCCAGGTAGAAGCCCATGCAGACCAAATTAGCCAGCAAGCCAAATCCTGGTATCAGCGTGTGCACCAGGAAATTGTGATCCGGCCGCTTGTGATACGCAATCATGCACAGCAGGCAGCTCAAAGCGTAAAGAATAAACGTGCCGAAGTTGGAGGTCAGGGTGATCGTCAGCAACGAGTTGGGAAGAGCCGCCAGCTTGTCGTGCGTCGAATATCCGAAGCTCGAAAGGATTCCATGCGGCAATGCGGCGATCGTTGCATCCGTCGGGGCGCTGGCATCTGCGAAAACCAGCGACACCGCGACCGTTCCAATCACCGCCGAAATCAGGGCCAGCGTCCAAATGGCGCGACGTGGTGTCAAAGACTCCGCATGCAGAATGCCGAAGTGCTCCGGCGCCTCGTCGTCCTTGCCCATCGCGTAGGTCACGCGAGCGCCTGTGTTCATGCAGCTGAGCGTGGTACCGATTAATGCCAGAAACACGGTCACCGCTTCGGCCAGCATGAAGTATTTTCCATGACCCTGGCCCAGCAACGCATCGCCGACAATGATCATCATGTCGCCGATCGGAGCCGCAGAGCCAGCTGCGCTCTGCATCGTATACCCCGAATTCAGAAAATAATTGGCGGCGAAGTATTCGATCAAATAACAAACCAAGCCCTGAATCAGAAGAGAAGCGATCACGGCAATGGGTATGTGTTTCGTCGGATTCTTGGCCTCCCCACCCATCGCCGTGACCGATTCGAATCCAACCAGGATCAGGATGGCGACGGTGGCTTGAATGAACATGTAACTGAATTTGTGCGGCGCAACGACCGAAGCAGCATTGGGGTGCGTCAGGAAATTACCGCTCGCGTCGGTCGTCGGATAGTCAATCGTGAAGGCAACCGGCTTGCCCGCCTTGTCGAGTTGCGGCAGAGGAATGCCGTTCGCGTCGCGGACCACCGATCCATCTTTCGGGTTGGTCTGGAACTGGTAAGTGTACGTGGCCAACGTCTGGCCGTCGTAGTTGAATGCCGCCGAACCCGTCGGATGATTCATGCGGTAGCCAAGCGCCAGCACGCTGAAGACAATGAGCGCCGAGATCTGCACGATGTTGATCGCCAGGTTCACAGCGGTCGACGCGCCCGCGCCCTTCTGTGCAATCCACGCAACGAAGAATGAGAAAATGATTGCCACCAGCGCCATGAACACTGGACCCGGGTTCGAGCCACTGATGAAATTCGGATACAGGAAGCCCACCACGTATCCGATAAAGATGCCCGTGGTCGCCACCATCACGCCGGGGTACACCCAGTAGTAGAGGTGAGAGCCCCACCCGACAACGAACTTCGCGATGCGCGCATACTTGAACGCCTTGTCCTTCGACAACAGCGCCTGCTCCGCGTAGTAGTAGCTCGATCCGGTGCCCGGATAAAGTTTGGAAATCTCGGCGTAGGCCACAGCGGTCGCCAAACAGAGCAACAGTGCGCCAAAGATGCCGAGCCACATGGCCGGGGCAGTCGAGGGTTGGCCAGCCACGCCGGTGGTGGCCTGGATGAAAAACGTGAGCCAGAGAAAGGCGCCCGGTGCAATCAGCGCCATCGCATTGCTGGTTAACCCCGTAAGGCCCAGCGTGGCCTGCATCTGAGGTGCTTTTTGATCTGCCATGAAGATTCTCCTGGAAGTTCGTGAAATCGTCGATCCGCACCGGGTGAGGGTCCCCGGGTTTTTCAGTGGCTCGCCCGTCTCCAAGTAATCTGTGCGGGCTGATGCAGGATGGTGCCTTGGATACATCAAAGGCTAGAGTTGCGTTGATAAAGATGAAATGAAGAAACGCAACTCACGCCCTAAGCACCAGAAACTTGAGGCTCACGATCCTGCGAAGCGTTCCGCCGAAACGTGAGCCGTTTGGCTATCGCTTCGGCCCGAAAAACGCCACAAAACCCGCAGTCACGGTAGATTGCGCGTCTACGAAATTGGCGTCGCCCTTGTGGAAAAATGGCTCATCCGACCAGTCCCGCCGATACTCGACCCGCGTCAGCAGTCCTTCCACCCACTTGTATTCGTAGGTGCCGGTGAACTCCTTGAGTTCCTGCGCCATGCCGGTCGAAAACCCGTTCATGTCGTGGAAAAATTCAAAGCGTCCCGCCAGCGCCGAGGTGCCCGTCACTTGCTCGTGGACGGCCAAGGCAACACCTTGCCAGTGGTTCAGGTTTGTATCCCCCGACCCGCTGCTCGTAATGCCATCGCGGTTCTGCCCGTAGTCGTAGTTCAGATATGCATTGAACTTTGCGTTCGGGGTCAGCAGCAGCGTCGTGTCAATGAGATTTCGATAGCCCTTTTCCGTGTCTGCATTCGACGGGCCCGTGTAGTAATTCACGTTCCATGTGTACTTTGGCTTCACCAGCGCGCTCGTCAAACCGACCGTGACGCCACCGTTATTGGTCGTCACGTTGTTCCAGCCGTTGACCACCTGCACACCGATGGTTTCCACCTTCGACACCGGAAGCGAGGAGCGCAGCCCGAAGTGGAAGTAGGGAATTGCCCAGGCGAACAAAAGCGAGCGCGAATAGTTCCAGTTGTCCTTCGACTCAATCACCTCCGCCCCGGCTGAAGTCACGAATTTGCCGAAGTCCAGCTCCAACCCTTTTGCCTTCGGAGGCTTCAAGCTTAGAAAGGCCTGCTCAAGGTAGTCGCCCTGGTCGTGTGAACCGCCATTGACCAGCGTGTTGGCGCGCCCGAAAAAGAGATCGAGATGTGCGCCTACCGGGTCCGGATCGTGATTCAACGTCAAACGAGCTTCGCTCAGATTGAACTGGTCCGTCTTGTCGTTGAAGTTGTAGAGGTCGTTGACTTGCCCGTTTGCGGCATCGCTCGGCCGGTTTGCATTGTAGCTGTAATACCCGTCGATCAGCCCGCTGATGTCCATCGGTCCAACGCTCCAAGTTGGAGCCGCTGGTGCTGCCGGTGCTGCGGGAGGGGCAGGCGCTTGCGCTGGCGGTGCTGGAGTTGAAGCCGGAGCTTGATCCGGCGTGGGGGCGGGCGTGGCAGGCGTCTGCGCGCCGGCGGCCGCCGAAGCGGTGAGGACTGCACCGAAAATTGACAATAGAAGACTGTTCGGGTTCAGGTAGATCGACACTGTTCCTCCAAGGAAAATGAAAATGGATGGATTTGGCGATGACGCGGAAAGAATTCAGAGACAGCAGGGATCAAGCACACGCTGAACGTGCGATCTTGAATCCGGAGATGAAGGCAGACAAGATGAGTCGCGAGACCGAATGGGTTCTTTGCTAAGGAACCGGGGGCATTGTGCGCTTCTCTTCGGTGAACGAATATTGGCTATGGATCAACTTCAGTAACGCAAAATCGATATAAAGAAAAAATGAAGAATGCAAAAAGATGTCTTTATGCCCTGCATCTTCTGATTTGGCGCGCCTTCCCACAGCCTGCGCGCTCGTCGGATTTCGCGGTTTCGGGCAATGTACATCGACACGCATAAGAAAGACATGGTATTGCTGCTAAAATTCAGTCACAATTTCCATAACTGATAGCGGCGTCATGGGAGCGCCAAACTTGCCTTGGCCTCCAAATTCCAACCCCCGTTCGTGACGATTCAACCCCGGATTCGCACCGGACCGGCCGCAATTTAAGGATTCAAGGGAATCATTCTTTGGGAGGGACAGCGAATCCGTGTCAGGCGCGTACATCCCGCTGCGAACGATGCTTGGAACGCGGCGCGCGCGCCGCACCGGTTCGCGCACGCTCCTGTTCACGCTCGAGAGTGCTCTGGGGATTGCCGCGGTTTGTTTCATCGGACTGTTGGGCCACTGGTTCCAATGGCTGCTGCCGGTCACGGCCCTTCTATGCCTGCTCGTCGTGGTTCCCACGGCCCTGCTCAGCGGATTCTGGCAGGCAGTCGTCGTCTCTCTCTCGGCCGTCGTCGTGCAGAGCTATGTCACCGCCCGCGTGTCTGCCTTTAACCCGGCTGCGGATCCCGCCAACTCTGTAATTCTCCTTGCCTTCGTGCTTACAGCTCTGCTGGTGAGCCGCCTCTCCGCGCGCGTCCAGGAGCATGCCAAAGAGGCCGAATCGTGGGGCGGCCAGATGCACGATCTCTACGAGTTCACGCGCCGTACTCTGCAGATGAACCTGCATGTCGAGCCCGGGCCGCAATTGGCCGAACTCGTCCACGAGATTTTTGCGCTCGAGGCGGTTGCCGTTTTTGATGCCGACCTGCACGAGATCTACCAGGCCGGCTATTGGAAAGAAGACCCCCAGGAACTGGCTCAAAACGTCTATTACTTCGAAACGTCTGATGATGATCCTGAAACCGGCATCGGCCGCCGCGTGGTGCGCCTGGGCACTGTCCCCATCGGCAGCTTGGTGCTTTGTGGAGACACGACCCCCCTCGCCAACAACGCCATCGCCTCCCTCATTGCCATCACTTTTGATCGCTATCGGGCGTTTGCCAACGAGAGCCGCATTGAAACGGAACGCCGTACGGAGCAACTGCGATCGACAGTTCTCGATAGCCTCGCCCACGCCTACAAGACGCCTCTCACCGCCATCCGCGCTGCCAGCACAGGCCTCAGCGAGATGGGACACCTTTCTCCTTCGCAGTCCGAGCTTGTTTCTCTCATCAACGAGCAAGCGGGCCAGTTGAGCAATCTCACCACGCGCCTGCTCACCACCGCCCGCCTGGACGCCGGCGAAGTCGCCATCGATGCGATCTCCATCAACGTGGGCTCATTGCTTGAAGAGGTCGTAGCCGGCCTTAGCGATCGTCTTGCCAGCATGAAGGTCGTCATCAATCTGTCCGACGAAGGACTCTTTCTGACCTGCGACCGACAACTCATGCACATGCTCCTCACGCAATACATCGATAATGCGTGCAAGTATTCAATCCTCGGCACTACCATCACCATTGGTGCCGCGCAAACCAAAGCCGAGGTCATCTTCTCCGTTCACAGTTTCGGCCCGGTCATCCCCATGGCCGACCGGGAACGAATCTTCGATCGCTACTACCGCTCTTCCACCTCGTCCAACCGCGCCCCCGGAACCGGCATCGGCCTCTCCGTCGCCAAGCGAGCGGCCTATATCCACGGCGGGTATGTCTGGGTCACCAGCGACGAAGAAGAAGGCACAACCTTTTACGCAGCGATTCCTGCACCAGTCCAAAGAAGGGCATCCCGATGAATCAACCTGCAATACGCGTTCTCATTGTCGACGACGAAGCGGTTATTCGCCGCGCGCTGCGGCCTCCCCTGGCAGAGCTGGGCTTCGTTGTCCAGGAGGCCTCGCGCGGAGAAGAAGCCTTGCAGCTGCTCCATTCCGCTCCCGTCGATGTCGTTCTGCTCGATATCAACATGCCCGGTATCGGAGGCATCGAGACGCTGCGCCGCATCCGCTCCTTCGCACCCCGTCTGCCCGTCCTGATGGTCACCGTCCGTGAAGGAGAAGAAGAGAAAGTCGAAGCGCTCGAACTGGGCGCCGACGATTACATCACCAAACCGTTCAGCACCCGCGAACTCATCGCCCGCATCCGCACCGCCCACCGTCGCGTCCATGCACCGGTTCGCGTCGAAGATGCTCCCATCGAAATCGGTGAGATCTGCCTCACCCCGGCACGTCGCAGCGTCACCAAGCGGGGACAACCGGTTCACCTCACGCGCAAGGAATATGACATTCTCTATTGCCTGATGAGCCGCGCCGGACGGGTAATCACCTATTCGCGCTTGTTGACCGCCGTGTGGGGCGCCGACTGCCGCGAAGAAGTCGAATACTTGCGCACCTTCATTCGCCAGCTGCGGAAGAAGATCGAAGATGATGCGTCCAGGCCGATCTATCTGTTGACGGATGTCTACGTCGGCTATCGCTTCACAGACGCGCAGATGCTCCTCGAGACCAGCGAGAATCCATCTGCCGAAGAGCAGCCCGCCGAGGAGCTGCCCGAAGGCGCGCTCAAGGAAATCGGAGAGTGATAGGGCAGCCTACTCGTCATAGTGCAGCAGGCTGAAAACGTCGTATTCCTTAAACCGTTCGCGGCCTTTCAAAAAGTCAAGCTCCACGGCGAAACCCAACCCGGCGATTTCCCCTCCGAGTTGCTTCACCAGCTTGACAGTCGCTTCCATGGTTCCGCCCGTTGCCAGCAGGTCATCTACCAGCACCACCCTCTGCTTGGGTTTGATCGCGTCCATATGAATCTCGAGCGTGTCCGAGCCGTATTCCAGGTCGTAGGTCACCCGCGCCACCGGCGCAGGCAGCTTGCGCGGCTTGCGCACCGGCACAAACCCTGCATTCAATCGGTACGCCAGCGCAGGCCCGAAGATGAATCCCCGCGCCTCAATGCCCAGCACAAGATCGATTCGATGCTCAATGTAATGTGCCGCCAGCGCGTCGATCAGTTGCGCGAAACCGGTCTTGTCTTTCAGAACGGTCGTGATGTCGTAAAACAGAATTCCCGGCTTGGGAAAATCGGGCACCGTGCGCACCAGCGCCTTCAAAGCTTCTATGTTCACTGGCTTGGGTATCTCGGGCATACGTCCGCTCGCTCCTGAAAAGTGTCTCAAGCTGTGCTTGATTTAAATGCGGAAGGGAACAGAGGTGTCCGCGGTTCGTCTTCCCTATCAATTATAGAAGGCCGAGATCAGGAAACAGGTTTCAGGGTTTCGCGCAGCAGTTCTGCATTGCAGCTGAGAGTCGAGAGCTTGCATCCGATCCCTCCCTAGTTCCCGGCCCCTTAGTCCCTAAGTCCCGAGCGTTTACCAGGCCCCTTCAATCCGAAATGTCTGCAGATCTTTTGCTTCGCTCTCCTGCAGCGAGTGTTCAACCACGCGATCCACGCGGCTTCCCCGCGGGCCCTGCTTGAGGCTCGCACGCAATTCGGCCAGGTCCGCGGCTGTGCCTGTGGCTACCACCTCCACATCGCCGTCTTCGGTGTTACGCACCCAGCCGCGCAAGTCCAGTTCGCTCGCTTCGCGATGCACAAACCAGCGAAACCCGACGCCCTGTACGCGACCCTGAATGAGAAAGTGAAGCACCATTGTGGAAGAACCAACATCAGTTTTTCAGATGCCTGCACTCACGCGCAACCTCCTGTCTTTTGATCCGGCGGGATACGCGTGCCTGCGTCTGCCGCAAGATCAGCACCTTCCGCAGCCTCACCCACGCGCTACACTTGAATGCACGATGGTTTTCGTTCTCGACAATTACGATTCCTTCACCTACAACCTCGTTCAGTACCTGGGCGAACTGGGGGCGGAGGTCGTGGTGCGCCGCAATGACGAACTGACAGTCGAGGAAGTCGAGGCTCTCCGGCCGGACCGCATTCTGCTCTCACCCGGTCCGTGCACCCCAGGCGAAGCCGGCATCCTCGTCCCCCTCATTCGCCACATGGCCGGTAAGGCGCCGATACTCGGTGTGTGCCTCGGCCATCAGGCCATCGGTGAAGCGTTTGGCGGCCAGGTGGTCCGCGCCCATCACCTGATGCACGGCAAAACCAGTACCGTGCGCCATGACGGAAAAGGCGTATTTTCCGGACTTCCCACGCCTCTTACCTGCACGCGCTATCACTCGCTCATCGTGGCCGAAGATTCGTTGCCCCGCGAACTCGCCATCACTGCTCGCACGCCGGAATCGAACGGCGCCGGCGCTGCCGGCGAAACCGTGATCATGGGCCTGCGTCATCGCAAATTCCCCATCGAAGGCGTGCAATTCCATCCCGAGAGTGTGCTGACCGAGGGCGGCCACCAGATGATCAAGAACTTTTTGGAAATGTAGCGTGAACCGACCGTCATCCCCGGCTACCGCAATTTCATACCGGCCTTTGTTCCAGAGAGTGCTGCTCTTCACCGCGATGACTCTGTGCGGTCCGGTTCTTCGCGCTCAGACCGCCAATCCGACCGTAGTTCCGGTCCCCGCAGTTGCCTCGAATCCCATCGCCGTCGTTTCTCTCGACAGCCACATTCCCGGCAGCGCCGCCATGGTCACAGGCGCATTGCAGGTTTCAAACGGCAAAGCCATGATTGCCTCCAACGGCACGGTGACCGCTGGACCGGCAACCACGGTGGTCGACTTGCCGCAACGCGGCACGCTCAATGTCTGTGCCTCCACGACGGTCAAATTATCAGCCGATGCAACGGTGCCCGCCGGTGAAACGCCCGGTATCCTCATGGCCATGGATCATGGCGCCGTCGAAGCCAGCTTTGCCACCGGCCGCAATGCCGACATTCTCCTTACTCCGGACTTCCGCATCCTCATCAGCGGGCCCGGCAACGCAAATGTAAAGGTGCGCCTCGGCCAGGGTGGCGATACATGTGTGGACAACCCCGGTAGCAATGCGCCCTACGTCCTCGTCACCAGCGTTTTCGATGGCAGCGTCTATCGCGTGCAGCCCGGTCAACGCGTGATGTTTCAGCACGGGAATCTGAAAGAAGTTGTCGATCAGGAAAAGGAGCCGTGCGGTTGCCCGCCGGCTCAACCGCAAGGTAACGACTTCCCTCTCGCCCAGAGCGAAGGCCTCGCGCCGCTGCCGCCCGCGAAACCGGCTCCAGCTCGCAGAGCCGGCAAAGCTCCTCCGGTGCAGCCTCTGGTTTTTAACGCGAACGACGATTCTTCCGCGGCAACTCCCCAAACTGCAGCGTCCCCGGCCACGACGACTACTGCGCCTTCTCCAACGCAACCGGCACACCGCAAGAAATCGGGTCTCTTCGCGCGCATTGGCCACTTCTTCCGTCGCATCTTCGGCGCCGAGTGATCCGGTCGATTTCGTGATTCCTAGTTGATTCGTCCCGATCGTCGATGCAGCGATCCACCGCGCAGATGCACGGTGGTTTCTAAATCTCCTGCGCTTGCTTGATAGCGCGAATGACGGCCTGGGCCTTGTTCAGCGACTCTTGATACTCGAGCTCCGGCACCGAATCGGCGACGATACCCGCGCCTGCCTGCACGTAGCCCGTGCCATTCTTGGCCAGCAATGATCGAATGGCGATGCACGAGTCGAGGTTTCCCGAAAAATCCGCGTACAGCACAGTCCCGCCATAGGTGCCGCGCCGCGCCGGCTCCAACTCTTCGATAATCTCCATCGCCCGCACCTTCGGCGCTCCGCTCAGAGTGCCGGCAGGGAAGCAGGCGCGCAGCGCATCCACCGCGGTCAGCTCCGGCCGCAGCCTTCCTTCAATCGTGCTCACAATGTGCATCACGTGGCTGTAGCGCTCCACGTACATCAGCCGGTCCACCTTGACGCTGCCGAACTTGCTCACGCGGCCCACGTCATTGCGTCCCAAATCCACCAGCATCACGTGCTCGGCCCGTTCTTTCTCATCATGCATCATTTCGTTTTCGAGCGCCAGGTCTTCCGCTTCGGTAGCGCCGCGCGGGCGCGTTCCGGCAATCGGCCGATACTCCACTTTTCCGTCATGCACGCGCACCAGCAATTCGGGCGACGACCCTGCCAGCTCGAGCGCATCCGCAGAATGTTTACCCTTGCCGGATGAACGGCGCGCTGGACCTGCCAACGCACCCTGCGGAGTGAAGCGCAGAAAGAACATGTACGGGCTCGGATTCACGGTCCGCAAAGCGCGATATACCTGAAAGGACTCCATTCCCGACTGCACATCGAAGCGCTGCGAAAGCACCGCCTGAAACACGTCGCCCGCTGCGACGTATTCTTTGGTCTTTGCAACCGCCGCCAGAAAATCCTTCTTGCGTGTCCGGTGCCGCACCTTGAACTTCGATTTCCCGCGCATGCTCGGCAATTTCGGCAGAGGCCCAGCCAGCCGCTTTTCCAGCTTGCCGAGTCTTCGCACGGCGTCCGCATAGGCCTTGTCCGGCGCTGCCAGCGTGACATCCGCGGTCACCACCAGCCAGATCTGTTTGCGCACGTGGTCAAACGCCAGCACCTCGTCAAAGAAGAGAAGGCAAGCATCAGGTACGCCGAGTTCATCTTTCGCCAGGTTCGGCAATCGCTCAATCTGCCGCACCGCGTCGTATGCGAAAAATCCAACCGCTCCCGAAGTGAAGGGCGGCATGCCCGCCAGGCGCGCCGGCTTGTGCCCGCTGAGTGCTTCGCGCAGGATCGCAAAGATATCGCCTTCGATCTGCGTCGTCCGTTTGCCTTCAGTGAGGGTAATGGTGCGCCCATGCGCGACAATCCGCTTGTACGGATTCAAGCCGATGAACGTATAACGTCCCACCTGCTCGCCGCCTTCCACCGATTCCAGCAGGAAGCATTCGCGTTCCTGCCACGCGGCACGCAGGAATGCCGACACCGGCGTCTCCAGATCCGCCGTCAAGATGCGATAAACGGGGACCAGCGTGTGCGCTTTGGCGAGCGCCATGAATTCTTTTTTGGCTGGTTGAATGAGTTGCGCAGAAGCCTTCACAGAAACCAGTGTATCCGCTCATTTCGAGCGTTGCCCCGATCAGCGCACGAGACCCGCTTCGTAGTGCTTGATCCACTTGATCAACTCGTGCACGGGCAGGGGCGCGCTGAAGAAGTACCCCTGGGCGGCATCGCAGCCCTTGGCGCGCAACATCTCACATTGCTCTTGCGCCACAACGCCTTCCGCCACCACTTCCATCTTCAATTCATGGCCCATTTCGATGATCTTTTCCACCATCACGCGATCGCTGTCATTCACGTGCATCGTTTCGATAATGCTCTTGTCGATTTTCAGCTCGGTCGCCGGCACATTCTGCAACTGGCGCATCATCGCGTAGCCGGTGCCAAAGTCATCGATCGAAAGCTGGAAGTTCTTCATCCGCAAACGGGTCAGCACATCGAGCGTATGCGAAATCTCCTTCATCAATCCCGATTCCGTGATTTCGACGGCGATGGCCTCGGGCGGAAAGTCATACTTTTTCGCGAGACTCATCAAGGAGTCGGGAAAGTCGAGCTTGCGCAGAGAGTGCATCGACACATTGATCGAGACACGCGGCAAAACACCCCTCTTGCCGACAAAATTCTTGGCTTCCGACATTGCCAGTTCCGCGGCGCTCCAGCATAGCTCGTCAATCAACCCGAGATTTTCGAGGCGGGTAATGAAGTTCTCCGGCAGCACCGTCCCCCGGTCCGGATTCTGCCAGCGGGCCAGCGCTTCGACGCCGACAACCTGCCCTGTCTCGAGACTGATCTGGGGCTGGTAATAGTTCACGAACTCGTTCTGAGATATTGCACTATGCAGCTGTTCGTCAGAGATCTTGAGAACCGGAACTTCCTGCAGGGCCTCCGGCGCCTCAATCACCGCGAGGGACGACAGAACATCTTTTAACTCATTCAGAGGGAAGGGCTTTTGCAGGTGACCCACGACCGGCAAGCCGAGGCTCTGGGCCAGCTTTTCGGCCGTCTCCAGCACTCGTTTGTCCATGCCGCTCATCAGCAGAATGCGCGCTTTGCAGTGCCGTTTCCCCAGCAGCCGCAATACCTCGATGCCGTCCATTCCCGGCATCATCAGATCCAAAACTATGAGGGAAGTGTCCGGCGTGATGCGTTCCAGGAAGTTTGCGGCGTCCTTGGTCGTCTCACAAACCAGGCCCATCGTCCGTGCCAGAGCAGAGACGAGTTCACAGACAGTTGAGTCGTCGTCGATCACCAGGACTTTATCGGTATTTGCCATCGCTTCTCCGGATCCCGCGGGCAAATTTCTCGGTAGGCCTCTCCGCTGCAAGGCAAAAAACAAATGAAAAAGCAAATTGCAAAAGCTATGTTGAGTGTAGCTTAGGCCACTCCGCCGCGATCTTTGTTTCCCAGTTCCTTCCCCCTCATCAGTAACTAAAGGGATGCTGCAGCCAACTCATTGATTCTGATTCGATCTGCTGTTTCCTGCTGTCTCCGGCTGGAAAAGGCCGCAAACCATCCGCCTGCTGCGCGCCGCCGAACTTCCATGGCTCTGCAGCGGAACGCCTCGAAACTCGCCACGAAACCTGCTTGAACGGGTCTCCTTCGTTTGACGAAGAATCGAAGGCTAAAGCCACTTCTTGACTGCAATATCCTCCCAAAATCGGGGTTTTCAGCCTGGTTCCGAAAGGTTCCGGCGGGGTGCTGTCAAGGCTTGACGCGGCTATTCCACGGGCCTAGACTCACATGGGTTTGGGCTCACAGACACTTTGGAAAGCCCTCAAAGGTGGGTTGGACGCTATCGCCCATCGGGGAAATTCCATGCCTTTCCGCCGACCGCTTGTCTGCGTCTAACGGATTTGGATGGATGAATTTACCGTGACCCACCGGCACGATGGCACGTCAATAGAACTGGAGAAATGTATGGCAATCGCAACACAGACCGTCACCCTGGACCAGGAAATCAATCCCTGGGAAGCCCAGAGTGCGCGGTTCGATTTTGCAGCTCGAAAACTTAACCTCGATGAGGGGCTCTGGAAGCTGCTGAGAACGCCCGCACGCGAAATCATTGTGCACTTTCCCGTGACCATGGACGATGGTCGCATTGAGATGTTCACAGGATTCCGTGTGCAGCACAACATTGCGCGCGGACCAGGCAAAGGCGGCATTCGCTACTCACCCGAAGTTACGTTGGACGAAGTTCGCGCACTGGCCAGCTGGATGACCTGGAAATGCGCGGTGGTCAACATTCCGTTTGGGGGCGCCAAAGGCGGCGTCATCTGCGATCCCAGGTTGCTCAGCCAGGGCGAACTCGAACGCATGACGCGCCGCTACACGTCGGAGATCATCGATTTCATCGGGCCCGAGAAAGATGTTCCGGCGCCCGACATCAACACCAACGAACAAACCATGGCCTGGATCATGGATACCTATTCCATGCACATGGGCCGCACCGTGACCAGCGTGGTGACCGGCAAGCCGCTCAACATCGGCGGTTCGCGCGGGCGCATTGAAGCCACCGGACGCGGCGTGATGGTGGTCTGCGATGAGAGCCTGCGCTATCTCAACATGTCGATCGACGGCTGCAAGGTCATCATCCAGGGCTTCGGCAATGTTGGCTCCAATGCCGCGCGCCTGATGATGGAGCACGGCTACAAGATTGTCGGTCTCGCCGAAAAAGATGGCGGCCTTTACAATCCCAACGGCATCGACATCCACCAGTTGTCGGAATACAAATACCGCAACGGGACGACGCTCGGATTTCCCGGCGCCGAAGCCACGCCCAGCGAAGAGCTGCTGGTCTCCGAATGCGACGTGCTCATTCCCGCGGCCACGGAGAATGTGATCACCAGCCGCAACGCCGACCGCATCAAGGCGCGCGTGATTGTGGAAGGCGCAAACGGTCCCACCACGGCGGTTGCCGATGAGATCCTGGCCGACAAGCGCATCTTTATCGTTCCTGACATTCTGGCCAACTCCGGCGGCGTCACGGCCAGTTATTTTGAATGGGTGCAGGATCGCCAGGGTTATTTCTGGAAGGAAGCGATTGTCAACGAGCAGCTCGAAACCATTCTGCGCGACAGCTTCGATGACGTGGTGCGCTACGCCGAGGCGCACAACGTCAACAACCGCATCGCGGCGTACATGCTGGCGATCGATCGCGTAGCTTTCACCATCAAGCAGCGCGGCATCTACGCCTAGCGGTTGGCCGTGCGCCGGCCGTTCCTTCCGGATTCAGGATGGGGGGACCCTCCCCCACCCGAATCTGGGTGGAAATTACTCATTCGCATGGGGTTAGAGAGTGCCTTCCGCCGCAAATTCCTGCAAGAAAAGAGCTTAGCCGCAGATTCGTCTGAGAGCAGGAGTTAGCGGTCCGCCGCACGGCGCATGCGATTGTGTGCGAGGGTGTCCTGCATCCATTGTGGCGAAAGACGAGAATAAATACGCAAAGAGTTTTCGCAGGTTTCCCGACCGAAACCGGCGGATCTTCGTTCGCGCGAGCGGATGCTGATCAGTTAGGTTGCCGACGGATGGTCCACGACCCGATAGGAACCGCCGAGAGCAGCCCCGAGACCATCATGGCGGCGGTTTGTTGGCAGTGAGCAGCGGCCTTGGCAACTTGCAGTTCAAAGCGCTCACTTGCAGTAATCCATGAATTCGCGTTATTAATAGAAACCAAAGTACTTACCTCAAAAAAGTCGCCCGCCGATTTGCTCCCAATCAGTGATACTCTTCCCTTGAATAGAGTGGATCGTCGCGTCTTGCAGGGCGCTTATAAGTGGTTGTACAGGAATCGGAAATGCGTAGAATCAGGCCCCTCGCTCTGTGCGCTGGGGTGATCGGGCGAGGCGAGATCGGGCATCGGTTGTGGACAATGGCCCTCGCAGTTGTATGTGGGTCCCACCTGGTGTATGCCGCATCCCCAGCTCTGAATCAGAAGAGCCCTGCGAAACTACTGCCCACCCTCACTAGAGCGCATGAGGTACACAGCCTCACCCCCCAAGATGCGGCGCAGGAGCATCGGGTCCGCCTGCGCGCTGTGGTCACGTATTACGATCCGTATATCGATGCCCGGCACGCTGCCCTTTTCGTCCACGATGCGACAGGCAGCATCTTTGTGAGCCTACCTTCACTTCCCGTGCTACCTCTCACCGCCGGCACTGTGGTGGAGGTGGCCGGCGTCAGCGGTTCCGGAGACTATGCGCCGATTGTGCAGCGTGCTCAAGTGCGGGTCCTCGGCCAGTCACATGTACCACCTGCGGCTCCGGGAGTGACGATGGCGCAACTGCTCTCCCCAGAAGAAGACGGGCAATGGGTCGCGGTGGAGGGGCTGGTCCACGCAGTGCGTATGACGCCTCGAAACGTAGTTCTCGATATTGCTACGTTAGGTGGACCGATCAGTGCGACAACCCTCCGCGAAGCGGGTAAGAATTACGAGGAACTCGTCGATTCTCGGATCAGTCTGCACGCCAACGCGGCTCCGGTCTTTAACCGGCGCCGCCAGATGGTCGGCGCTCATTTGTTTTTTCCTGGTCTCGACGAAGTCAAGGTGATCCAGGCCCCGCCCATGGATCCATTTGCGTTGCCGGTCGTACCGATACCCGACCTGCTGCGATATAGCCCGAATGTTCAGTTTCACCACAGGGTGCACGTACAGGGCACAACCACACTGCAGTGGCCAGGACAAATCCTGTGTATTCAGCAAGCAAACAGTGGCCTTTGCATGCCGGCCACCCAATCGATCCAGGTGAATGTGGGAGATCTTGTGGACCTCGTCGGTTTCCCAGCTGCGAGTGACTACCAGGCAACACTGGAGAACGTGACGTTTCGGCCTGCCAGCGGTGGCAGGTTGCCGTTAGCGAAGAAGATGACGGCCCTGCAGGCGCTTACAGAGGACACAGACGGTGAACTGGTCACTGTCGATGGGATCCTTCTTGGCGAGGACCGGGCCACCAGCAATCGCGCCCTCTTTTTGCGGAATGGGAACTCTCTGTTTTCCGTGATTCTGCCGCCTGGTCCTGCTGCCACGGGAATTGGTCCCTGGAAGGAGGGAAGTGTGCTGAGCGTGACAGGCATCTGCTCGGTGCAGGTTGACGCCCAGAACACCACGTTACAGGAAGGCGCCGTCCGAACAAAGTCGGTTCGGCTCCTGCTCCGCTCACCTGCCGACATAGTCGTCTTGCAGTCACCTTCCTGGTGGACGCTGGCTCGCGCGCTGCTCACGCTGGCCGTTGTCGCAGCCATCGCCGTTGCCGCCTTCTTTTGGATCGTTTTGCTGCGCCGAAGAGTGGAGCAACAAACAGAGGTGATTCGCCGAAGCGAGGAGCGCCTGCGCCACATGGCGGAACACGACGAATTGACGCATCTCCCCAACCGCACTCTTCTCAATGACCGGCTGCAGATGGCGCTGGAGAGGGTCAGGCGATTCAATTCTGTCTTGGCCATCTTGATGGTGGATCTGGATCGATTCAAGGAAGTGAATGATTCGCTGGGTCATCTTGCCGGCGATCAGCTGCTCTGCTGGGTCGCGGAACGCCTGATCACCCTCGTGCGCAAGACCGATACGGTGGCGCGTATCGGCGGCGACGAATTCATTGTTCTTCTCGAGGATCTGCATTCCCCGGAAGAGGCTGAATCGATCGCGCTAAAGATTGTTTCGTGTCTGTCCGCGCCGTTTGACCCAGCGAACCATCAGATTTCGATATCGGTCAGCGTGGGTGTGTGTACTTTTCCGAACAACGATATCCGCTTCGACGAACTCTTGCGGAACGCAGATGCGGCAATGTATCAAGCAAAGGCTCGGGGCCGAAACGGCTTCAGCATCTTCAAACCCGAAATGGTTTCCGACGTACGGCGAGTCGGCCACACGCTTTCAGCAGTTTGACCAACCGGCAAAAGTTGACGCTCATGGAACGGGACTTGAGGCTAGTTGAGAGATGAAGCGTTGAGATCGCAATGACCCAAGCTCTCCGTCGCCGACAGTGCTGCCAGCGTGGGTCTCCTCTCGTCCTTTCATTTTGATCATTTCTCTAGTCTGCCGAGTTCCGCTCGAATCACCCCCGACGCGGCAGTTACTTTTTCAGTAACGCGATAGCAGGCGGGTGTCGGAAAGCGTACGTGCGGCGCGCGCGTGCCAACCGATCGTCTACGCGCGTGCGACGCAAGATGCCGCCTTTATGCCTGCACCTCGAGGCAAACTACAAATCCGCCGGTCGAACGATTCGTTGACGGGACGGCAGACCAATTCAAAGGAACAGAAACGCCGCCGTGGATGCGGCAGTCTTGCGCTGTCGCTTTTCGAAGACCGGTGACCACGAAAGCGCCGCTGTTGAACTTTGCAGTCCGTTCGTCAAATCGCGCTGGGAAACTTGCGGTGGTCTGTGTTCAAATGCGGCAAGCGCTCTGACTGTAAGACCGGGCTGCGCTTGATAGCCCGCGTGATGAGCTGATTCGCATCTTCCCTTTGCGAGGCCGCAATGATTACAAGAAGGATCTGGGTCGCGATCGTCATCGCGAGTGTCTTCACGTCTATTTGCCGGATGGCTACGAGCCAATCCACCACCTCTCTGAGCGGCCGGGTTACGGATACGAGCGGAGCGACTGTTGCGGGAGCCTCGGTGACGGTGACCTCCGCTGCGACCAGCGCTGCGCGCACCGGCACCACCAATCCGAATGGCGAATTTCAGTTCTCGCAACTGGCTCCGGGCAAATATAACCTGACGGTCACGGCGCAGGGATTCGAGAAGGTCGAGAAAGACGGCCTGGATCTGCTGGTGGGACAGCCGGCGACTTTCAATGTGAGTCTGACCGTGGGGTCGGTGACCGCCAACGTGGTGGTGACGACCGAGACGGAAGCGGTTCTAAACACCACAGACGCGACCCTGGGCAACGCATTTGACGCCCAGCAGGTGGAGCAACTGCCGATCGAAGGCAGAAATGTTCCGGACCTGTTGAGCCTGCAGCCGGGCGTGACCTACCTGGGGCGGACGGACGATCAGAACGGCACCAGCGCAATCGGCAACAACGCAAGCGACTCGCGTTCGGGCTCCGTCAACGGGGGGCGCAGCGACCAGTCGAACATCACGCTCGACGGCGTGGACGTGAACGACATCAACAACGGATACGCGTTCACGAGCGTGCTGCGGGTGACACAAGATTCGGTGGCGGAGTTCCGCGTGACGACCAGCAACCCCAATGCGGACGAGGGCCGGTCGTCGGGCGCGCAGGTGGCGCTGGTCACAAGGAGCGGAACCAACCAGTATCACGGCGCGGTGTACGAATACAACCGCAGCAATTTTCTCGAAGCCAATGACTTCTTCAACAAGCAGCAGCAGCTGGCGGCAGGCGAAGCGAATAAGCCGCCGAAGCTCATCCGCAATGTGTTTGGGGCTGCGCTGGGAGGGCCGATCAAGAAGGACCGGGTCTTCCTCTTTATGAACTACGAGGGGAGGCGCGATGACGAGGGAGTGAGCGTCAACGCGGGCACGGTGCCGACGGCGGCGTTTCGCGGGGGCAACCTGCAATACCAGTACGTCAACAACTCGGGCGGAGACTCGGCATACGAGCTGACGCCGGCCGATATTCAGGGGATGGATCCTCAGGGCATCGGCGACAACGCGGCCATGCTCTCGCTGCTGAACGGCTACCCGATGCCCAACGACCCGACGCAGGGCGATGGGCTGAACACGGCGGGGTACCGGTTCCCGTATACGCTCACGCGGAGTTACAACACCTATATCGCGCGGCTGGACTGGAACCTGAGTGCGCGGCACAATTTGTTCTGGCGCGGCAATCTTCAGAACGACGATGAACCGACAGCGCCGGCATTTCCGGGGCAGCCGCCGTCGAGTTCGACGCTGACCAACAACAAGGGATTCGCGGCGGGATACACGGCGATCCTCTCCAGCAACCTGGTGAACAATCTGCGCTATGGGTTTACGCGGGAGGGCGTGGAAACGGCTGGCACTTCGGACCAGGCGCACGTCTACGTATCGGCAGTCGCGCAGCCGGCGGCTTTCTCCCGCTCCACTTCGGTGATTGTGCCGTTGCAGAACATCGTGGACGATGTGTCGTGGACAAAGCATTCGCACACCTTTCAGTTCGGAGACAACCTGCGCCTGATCGATGATCGCAACACGACCAATTCGAATTCGTTTCCAGATGGGCAGATGAACCAGGGATGGTTGTCGAATGGATCGACCATCGCCAATAGCGGAGGGGCGTTCGACCCGCCGGTGTATGGCTATCCGGCAGTCGATTTCTCGAACTTCGGCAACGAATACAATTCGGCGCTGCTGGCGGTGGTGGGGATCATCCCGGAGGCAGATGCGATCTACAACTACAACAAGCAGGGAACGCCGCTTCCGGTGGGCGCAGCGGTCACACGGAATTACGGCTGGAAAGAAAACGAAGTGTATGGGCAGGATTCGTGGAGGGCCACGCCGAACCTGACGATCACGGCGGGATTGCGCTGGGCATACCTGCAGGCTCCGGCAGAAAAGACGGGGACGCAGGTGGGCTCGTGCCGTTTGAGCGGGACGACCTGCACTCCTTACGCGCTGAGCACTTATTACCAGCAGAGCGCGATGCAGGCGGCGGCGGGCGGCGCTGCGAACGCGGTGGGAGATTTTTCGTTCGATCTGAGCGGCCGCTACAACCACCGCGCGGATTTCTGGACACCGGACAAGCTGGACCTGGGACCGCGGCTGGCCATCGCTTACGCGCCCACCCCCAAGACGACAATCCGGGCTGGTTACTCGCTGGTCTTCGACCACTTTGGCGCGGCTACGGTGAACACATTCAATACCAACGGGTCGTACGGACTGTCGACGGATTTATCGAATCCGCCGGGTACCGCGAATGTGGCGACAGCGCCGCGATTCACCGGGATCTCGAATATCCCGACAGCCCTTTTGCCGTCGGCGCCTCCGGGAGGATTTCCGGCCACGCCTTCGTCGGACCAGTTTGCCATCAGCTGGGGAATGGATTCTGCGATCAAGACGCCCTACTCGCACTTGATCGATTTTTCGATTGCGCGGGAGTTGAACAAGGGCTCTTCGCTGGAGGTTTCGTATGTTGGCCGGCTGGCGCACCGGCTGCTGGCGCAGGAAGACGTGGCCATGCCTATCAATCTTGCGGTGGGCGGGAGCAGTTATTTTCAAGCCGCGCGGCAATTGGCGCTGGATTCGCGTGCCGGCGTGGCGGTGACCGCGGTGCAGCCGATTCCTTACATCGAGCAAGTTTGGGGCGCGCTCGACAACGTGGACCTGGGCATGGGCGCGGGACCGGCATCGGCGACACAGAATGTGTACCAGCTCTTTGCGTCGAACATCTATAACGAGACCTATGCGCTGTATGAGCTGGATGTGCCGGACTCGCTGAGTGGGGCGGGGATCAATCCCAACGGGACCTATCCGTCGTACCGCTTCTACCACGACCAGTATTCGGCGCTTTATGCGTGGAGGTCAATCGCTTACTCGAATTACAACGCTCTGGAGGCGGTGTACAAGCAACGCATCGGGGACCTCCAGGCCGATGTGAACTATACCTATTCGAAGTCGATGGATATCGTTTCGCAGGCGGAGCGCTTGAACACCTCGGCCGGCGTCAACTATGCGCAGATTCTGAACAGCTGGGAGCCGAACCAGCTTTACGGCGCGTCCGATTTCGACGTGACGCACCAGATCAACGCGAATTACATGTGGGAACTTCCGTTTGGGCGGGGGAAGAAACTGTTCTCGACGCCGAGCCGGCTAATGGACGAGCTGATCGGCGGATGGCAGTCGACGGGCATTATCCGCTGGACGTCGGGATTCCCTTTCCAGATGGACAACGGGGCCTATTATCCGACCAACTGGGATATCGAGGGCTGGGCAACGCAGACCTCGAAGATCCCGTCGCGCGCCGCGGGGCGAGGGTCCCTGACGCAGCGCTTCGCCGATCCGGCGTCGGTGTTTGCGAGCTTTTCGCACGCGCTGCCCGGGGAAAGCGGTACGCGCAACCCCATGCGCGGCGATGGATACTTCAGCTGGGACAGCGGCCTGGACAAGGAGTTCAAGGTTACCGAACGGGCCAAGGTCCAATTGCGCTGGGAGATGTTCAATATCACGAACAGCGTACGATTCGACTCCCATTCCATCTCGTCAAGCCTGGATAATCCGCAGAACTTTGGGCAGGCCACGGCGCTGCTGACCAATAAGCGGCTGGCGCAGTTTTCGGCGCGCGTGGAGTTTTAGGGGAAGCGAAAGCTCCGTAACTCGGGGAAACCAAGGACACGGGCGGCGCTTGCTGCCCGTGTTGTTTTTTGTTTCTTCGGATCCTGTCGAAGTCGGCGCAAAGCGGCGGAAGTTGCACGGCGCATCGGCGGCAAGCGGAAGCTGAGCAGGTCTCGTCCGCTATTTCAACGGCTTCTCACTTCTCACCACTGCGCTTTCGCCGCTGATAGGCGGCAACCTTGAGCTTGTTGCCGCAGATGTTCATGCTGCACCAGCGCCGGGAGCCCTTTTTGCTGGTGTCGAAGAAGTGAACCACGCAGGACTCGCACTTGCGGAGGCGCGACCGGTACGACTCGGCGAGAAGATCTGCCGTGGCTTCGATGATGGGGGCCCAAAGATCGGATGGTCGACGAAGCTCGAACGATGTCACGCGCACAACGCTCCCCTCCCGCTTGTGAAGGAGTGCCGGATAAGGATGCTGCACCAGGAGTGCGTTCACTTCGGCGAGGAACGCATCTCCAGGGGTGCTTCCGCTCTCCATGCGAAGGACAGCCTCGCGCAGCTTTTCGCGGAACCGGATGAGTTTCTCAAGGAAGGCCGCCGCTTCTTGCGCGTGACGCCAGGTGCGAAGGGTCGTCTTCGCCTTGGCTGTGGCGACCATGCCGGAAGCGATCAACCATCTTTCGAGCGCATGAAAATCAGGAAGCAGTTCCCTGGGTCCATCGGCCAGGACGGGTTTGGTGTTGAGCAAGTCGAGAATCGGCCTGTTCGCCACAAACAAAAACCCATCGATCCATTCCTGGGTGTCTTGAGCAGCCATGGACCTGGAACCTCCCTTTCAACATAACTCAAACAACATAACTCAAAATGCCTATAACACCGGTATTGACATGTTTAACGGTGTTGTGTAATTTCGATTCTTGTAAGCGGGACTTACGTCGCCGGAAAAGGAAACCCACATGACCACATTTCGATTTGCGACCGTTCAAGGCCTCCAGCTCTTCTACCGCGAGGCCGGTTTGGAAACCTCCCCCACCATCGTGCTCCTGCACGGATTCCCCAGTTCGTCGCATATGTTTCGGGACCTGATCCCAAAACTGGCGGAGCGGTTTCACGTGATCGCGCCGGACTACATCGGCTTCGGCTACAGTGCCGCTCCGGATCCTGGCGCGTTCGAATACACCTTTGACAATCTCGCCCTTTCGATCGAGGAATTGCTCTTTGGCGTCCTCCATTTGAAGCGGTTCAGCATTTACGTCCAGGACTATGGTGCTCCGGTGGGCTATCGCGTCGCCTTCAAACATCAAGAGGCCATCGAGGGCATCGTAGTGCAGAACGGCAACGCCTATGCGGAGGGCATCGGGGCGGCCTTCGATCCGATGAAGCCGTTCTGGGCGAACCGCAATCCGGAGACGGAAAAGCCGGTGCGGGAGCTTCTCAAGAAAGAAACGACCATCTTTCAGTACACGCACGGCGTCAAGGATGTTTCACAGATCAGTCCGGACTGCTACACCATGGACCAGCTTTTCCTCGATCGCCCCGGCAACGACGCCATCCAATTGAATCTGCTTCACAACTATCAAGCGAATCTTGCTCACTACGACGGTTGGCAGCAGTTTTTCCGGAAACGGCAGCCGAAGACGGTGATTGTGTGGGGGAAAAACGATCCGTTCTTTACGGTGGCGGGCGCACAAGCCTACCTGCGGGATATTCCCAAAGCGGAGCTGCACCTGCTCGATACCGGCCACTTTGCGCTGGAGGATTCCTGCGAATTCATCGCGCAAAAAATCATCAAGACTCTCGCCTGATCGAGAGCGGGATCTCTTCGCATCTTACGGGTAGAGATCGAAAGGATTCGCAGCATGAATCATCCTGAGAGAGCAACCGTAGTCCTGGTCCACGGGGCGTGGGCGGACGGCTCGAGCTGGCAGGCAGTGGTGCGCCCGCTTGCACAGCGCGGTTTGCATGTGGTCGCAGCGCCCCTCCCTCTCACGTCGCTGAGCGATGACGCAGCAGCGTTGCAACGAACCATCGCCAGGACCGAAGGCCCGGTCCTGGTGGCCGGGCACGCCTATGCCGGTGCAGTCATCGCCACGGCGCACGAGGAGAGGGTGAAGGGCCTGGTCTATATCGCGGCGCTGGCGCCGGACGAAGGCGAGACGGTGGCCCAGGTTTTCTATCGAGACGAAGCACATGCCAAGGCCCCGCACCTTGCGCCCGATGCCGACGGGTTCATCTGGATGCCCGACGAAGGGTTTGCCGACGCGTTTGCGCAGAATGCCTTCGCCGAGCAAATTGCGTTGTGCCGGGCGGTGCAGCGTCCGATTTCAGTCAAGTGCATTCAGGAACCGGCTCCGGCTCCGGCATGGAAATCAAAACCATCGTGGTTCCTCATCGCGGAACAGGATCGAATGATCCATCCCAGGACGCAGCACTTCATGGCCGAACGCATGAAGGCGACGGTGCGGTCGTTTCCGGTGGATCACACGCCGCTGCTCACCGCGCCCGACAAGGTTGTCGACGTGATTTTCGAGGCCGCGCAAGCCTTGCTTTCGCACGGCGGTCGATGAATGGCAAAAACGACCCAATCCAATGGAGGGAAAATCATGAAACACTCTGTCGCCATCGTGACCGGCGCCAGCCAGGGAATCGGGCGTGCCACGGCGATCCGGTTGGCCCAGGATTTTTCTGCGGTGGTCCTGGCAGCGCGGAATGGAAAAGCGCTTGAGGAAGTTGCCACTGCTGTCACAGAGCGGGGAGCTGAACCGCTTCCTCTCGAACTCGACTTGAGCAATCTAGACGCCCCGGAAGTCATCGTGAGCAAGACACTGCAACGTTTTGGACAAATCGATGCGCTTCTCAACATCGCCGGCGCGGTGCCTCAAATCGATCTCTTCGAGATGACAGACGATCAATGGAATGCAGGCATGGAACTGAAGCTTCATGGCGCGCGACGGCTCACGATTCGGGCCTGGGAGGCTCTCAAGCGGAGTCAAGGATCCGTGGTTTTCATGTCCGGGAGCGCGGCACTCGATCCGAAGCCGGCGTTTGCTGCGGTTGCCGCCACCAACGCGGCGATTATCGCCCTGGCCAAGGCATTTGCCGAGCAAGGGATTCAGGACGGCGTGCAGGTGAACAGCATCGTGCCTGGAGCGGTGATGACGGGGCGGCGTCGTTCGTTCCTGGAGAAATGGGCTCCGGCGCACAAGATGAGCGTCGAGGAGGCCATGAAGAAGTTTCCGGAGGAGGCCGGAATCAGCCGTTACGGGCAGCCGGAGGAGATCGCCGCACTCTTAGGGTTCATGGTTTCTCCGGCGGCCAAGTGGATGACGGGAACCTCGGTGCGCATGGATGGCGGAGAGGTCAAAGGGATCTGAGGGGTGGAGGGCACATCGCTGGTCCAGCTTGATCTCTCCCCGGCGGATGCTTCATGGAATGCCCACGAAGTCGCAGACCAGCGCGGTCAGATCGTCGTCCTGCGATTTGGCCCACTGCTGCACCTCGGCGATGATGCGTTGCACGGCGTCCGCAGGCGCGAGGCCGGCCGATTTTTTCAGCGCGGAGAAGAGCAGTTCCTCGCCAAACATTTGTCCCGCCGCATCCCGCGCTTCCAGCAGTCCGTCGGTGTAGAGCAGCAGACGGTCTCCGGTCTCCATGCCCACCGATTTCTCGGTATAGAGCGCGTCTTCGGCGGCGGCCAGCAGCAATCCGTTTTCGGCGACCTCGACCACCTGTCCTCCGCGCAGCAGCAGCATCGACGGATGCCCTGCGGCCGAATAACGCAGCTCCCGCGTGCGGGCATCGAGGTAGACGTAGGCGGCGGTGACAAACTGCCCTTGCGTATTGCCGCACAAAGCGGTGTTCATTCCCGCAAGCAACGTGGCAGGATGCGCCGCGTTGGCGCGCTGCGCCGTGGCCGACATCTTCACCATCGAGGCAATCAGCGCGGCCGGTACGCCGTGGCCGGAAACATCGGCGATCAGCAGCCCGGCATGGCTCGCGTCCGTTGCCAGAAAATCATAGAAATCCCCGGCAACGGTCCTCATCGGCACATACTGCGCTGCGACGCGAAACGCGGTCGAAGCAGGGAACTCGCCGGGCAAAATCGACAGCTGGATGCTGCGCGCCACTTCCAGTTCCTTCTGTAAGTCTCCCAACTGCTGATCGCGTTCGAGCACGCGCCGCGCCGCGACGTATCCCAGGCAGCCGAGGAGGATCGCAAACCCGTAGGGTTCAAGGTTGAATCTGAACCAAAGCAGTCCCAGCGTATTGTCCCAAAGGGCGAGCGCAACAAAGCAGAACAGTCCGCTCCGTAGCACGACGAAATCGTGATCGTGTTTGCCCAGGAGGAAGGCCCGGAGCAGCACCCATGGCAACGCAGCGATCACCAGCACGTTGTTAATGGTGTGCAGCAGGGGAAGCCGTCCGACCACAAAAACTGCCACAGCAAGACTCAAAAACACGATCGAAAGAACCGCAGTAATCACCTTGCCGCGGCGCGCCAGCAACCCCGCGGCCTGAAAAAAGAAGAACGCTGGGATGGGCACCAAGAAATTCACTGCCCATCGTAGATTCGCGAAAAACTGGTTCCCGGCAAGGGTGACGTGCAGAATCCCTGTGTCAAACCACATGCGCTGCCCATAGAGGAAGGCGAACACCCCCAGCCAGACCAGAAGCGCGTCGAAGCGGCGGCGCAGGAGGCAGAATGCCCCGGTCACGATTCCAACTGTGGTGAACGCCGAACCCAGAAACAGGGCAGGTTCATCCTGATGAAAAATTCGCAGAACTTCGCGTGCAGAGAGTTGCGCATCCATCAGGAGCATGGCAGTTTATCGTACACGATCCATTTGTGACCCGCGTGTGCCCATCGGCCTGCGCAATCTGCATCACAGGCGGCGCCCCAGTGCAATAATGGACGCAAGACCGGATTCTTCTTGTCCGGGATGGCGCGCGAATCGTGAACCTGCCCAATTCCATCACGATGAGCCGGATTGTGATGATCCCGCTCCTGTTGTGGATTCTTTCCCCGCACTTCCCGTTGCAGGGAATCGGCGGAGAGCAGGAGATCTTCGCCTCCGTCCTGTTCGTCCTCGCCTCCCTGACCGACGGCCTGGACGGGTATCTCGCCCGCAAACGCGGACAGATCACCACCATGGGGATGCTGCTCGATCCCCTGGCCGACAAGATCATGGTCACGGCCGCCCTTGTGGCCCTGGTGGCCTATAACCCGCACGTGGTCAAAGTCTGGATCGCGGTGGTCATCATCGGCCGCGAGTTCCTCATCTCCGGCCTCCGCTCCATCGCTTCTTCTGAAGGATTCACGATTCAGGCCAGCGAACTGGGCAAGCTCAAAACCGTGATTCAGATTGTGTCGGTGGTGTCCGCGATCCTGGCGCATCACTGGTACGACTGGCAGTTCGGGCTGCTGGTGATTCCGGTGGAGTGGATTGCCATTGCCGCCATCTACTTCACGGTGCTGGTTTCGACCATCTCGGCCATCGACTATTTTGTGGGCTTCTGGAAGAAGATCGATCACGCGTCCAATGATCGCCGCAGCACGTTTGTTCTGACCCGGGAAAAAAGCGCCAGCACGTCGGGTACGCGCTGAGAGCGCAAAAACAAAATCCCCGGCCGCAGCCGGGGATTCCTAGTACGTACAGGACGGAAAACCCTACGCCATCGCCACCAGTTGTTCCTGCACTTCCACTTGAATTGCAGGTGTAGCCGCGGGTAGAGGAATCGTCGCTGCGGCCGCGGGCTGTGGTTGTGCGTGGGTGGTGCGCGTGAGCCGATGGACGAAATGGTACGGCGGCCATGGGCCCGAAAGCTGCAAATGGCAATCCCGCATCATCGCGCTGGTGGTGGCAAACTTGTTCTGGTACCGCTCCACATGCTTGCGCTCGATCAGGTGGGCGATATCCAGCACCATTTTGCCGCTCTCCGTAAGCCTGCAGCTCACTTCCTCGTCCAGCGGCATAAACAGCCGATGCATCTGGAAACTCACCGCGCGCGCCCTGGTCTGGCGTTCGCGCTGACGTGCTGCCGTCTCGCGCAGGTTGCTCAGGTATTCACGGCCCACGGTCTCGGCCGACTGGGACCGCACGTTTTCGCGGCCGCAGCAATCATCCACAAAAATCTTCAAGTGCATCTCGGTCTTGCCGCGCAGCTTGTCGATGTTCGACTGAAACTGGCGCTGGTTTGACCGAATCGACTTCCGCAGACTTTCGTCGTCGTGAAATATCGTCCCGAACCGGAAAGGCAGCACCGTGGAATGCAAAAAGCAATCCGCAATGACCCGGGCGTGATCGACGCCGGATTTCTGACTTAAGGCTTCGGAGGGGTTGTGCTCGCTGACGATGATGGCGAGATCGCTGGCTGGATAGAGGAAAACCTGGTTGCCGCTGACTCCATGTACGGATTCCATCGGAACAGGTTTACGATGACGGGCTAGTTCAGGAAATGCTTGTTTTTCACCGATGCAGTAGGCATACCATGCCATGACTTTGCACTCCGTGTGCGCACGCCGGTAAGCGGCGCTCGTTAGTGAAGCTCTGTGTGAACTCAGGAACAAAACTGCATTGTGGCTGGGCCGATCAGTCCCCCATTGGACTGTTGGGAATACTAGCCTCCGCAAAAGACGACTGGCAATGACCACGAGCACGAAGACTGTAAAAGGAAGCAAAAAAGGGCGCTTTCGCTTTTGTGTCACGAACAGGGCATTTGAAATGGTCAAATAATGTCCGGAATCCGTCACAATGGGGGCACAACCGAGGTTTTCCGGCCCTCCGGCCCCCCTGGCTCCCGACCGCTCCTCAGTGCAGAGACTGCCCCATGCGGACCAGAAGCCACGCATTGGCGGCAATCGAAGCCACCAGAAGAATCAGCCCCACGACGGAAAGCACGGTCATCCGCTTCTGCACCCTTTGCACGTCTTCGGCGAGTTCTTTCTGATGGGCCGCACTGCGTTCGAGCGAATCCTTCACCGACTCCAGCTGCTCCCCCATCCGGCCCAGCGCGGTTTCATGCGACGTGATGCCTTCGCGCAATCCGGTCAATTCCTCGCGCATCCGGGCTACCGATTCTTCCACCGGGTGCAGGTCCACGGTGGGCGCCTGCAGCCGCGGGACCAGAAGATTCGCGACCGCCAGGGCCACGTTGCCGTCCAGCAGCGGCAGCACCTTTTGCACGATCGGGATCACCGTACGAATCGCGCCCATCGTCCGCTGAAACCCGGAGGCATGCTCCCCGGCCCGGCTCCCCCGCTGCCCACTCGGCGCAAGGTGCGACGTTTCGGCCGCCAGCGCTCGCTTTCCGTCCGCGGGATGTCCATTGTGGCTGGTGTCGTCCTTTGAGACGTTCTTCGGCTCTCCGGTCACCACCGTGCCGACCTTTGCTTCCCGGGGCAGGCGCTCCTCGAACTCTGCCGGCTCTTTCTCCGTCATTCGCAATCCTTTCTCGTCGAATATAAGCGTACTCCGGGCATTCATGCATGGTCCCCCATGTCTGGTTTGGATGCGTCGCGGGAAGGGAACCGGTCCAACTCCCGCGCAGATTCGATGCGCGCGCACACCCCGAAGGCCGCACAGGACACTCGCGTATCCTCGTTTGCAGGAGAATCCCGTGAGACCAGTTCTCGGCCATCTGCTGCGCCATTTACAGCGTTACATCTTCGCCGGCCTCATCACCGTCGGACCGCTGTTGATTACCTGGATCGTCTTCAGCTTTGTCCTCAGCAACCTTGCCAAGGCCGGTCTGCCGCTGGCGCAAATGCTGGGCAACGTTCTGCCCGGAGAATGGATCGAGCAGCCCTGGACCCAATCGGTCCTCGCCATCGCCCTCACTCTGGTGGTGCTTTACGTGGTCGGCCGCATCACTTCGCTGGTGGTTGGGCGCCAGGCTTTCAATCTCTTTGAAGCTGCGCTCGAGCGCCTGCCCTTTGTCGCCAAGGTCTACACCTCGGTGCGCCAGCTGCTCGATACCATGATGGCCAAAAAGGATTCGAGCCAGCGCGTGGTGCTGATTGATTTCCCCATCGAAGGGCAGAAGTGCGTCGGCTTCCTGACTCGCACGCTTACCGATTCGACGACCGGCAGGGAACTCGCCGCGGTCCTGCTGCCCAACGCCATCAATCCGACGTCGGCCATTCTGCAGGTGGTGCCCCTGGAGCGGGTCACAGAAACCGATCTGACCATGGAACAGGCGATGAGCATGCTCATGACTGGTGGCGCGGTTGCGCCAGAGACCATTCGCTTCACGCAAGCTGCCGGGATGCGCGCAGTCTGAGCCGCTGGCGCGGCTTTCGATGCACCCGGGATCCCGTTTGGACAAAGGTACGGGTCGCCTTGGAGGGCCCTGCTTGCCTCCGCTTGCGTGTGCTACGCTTCGACCATCTGTGGCCAATTTCGAAAAAGCGCCGGTCGAGGTCCAGGAGATCCTTTCCAAGCCAATTCAGCAACTGGGCTTGAAGCTGGAAGGCTCTCCCCTCGAACGCTTCGTTTTGCAACTCTACAAAGAACTGGATGCCAAGGGGCTGCATCGGTTTCGCCCCAAGTGCTACCTCACCGATGAATGGGGCTGCCCCAACATGGAGCCTGTCATCGGAATCCCTTTCTACCTGGCCGATCCGAAACTGCAACGCCTCGAATCGGAGATGAACGACATCGAAGATGCGCGGCAGATCATGATGTACATGCGCCACGAGGCCGGCCATGCTTTCAATTACGCCTACGCTCTCTATAAAAAGAGAGATTGGCGCGACCTCTTCGGACCGTTCCGCAGGCCATACCGCGACAATTACAAACCGGTCCCGTTCTCGCGCCAATTCGTGCGCCACATGGAAGGCTGGTACGCGCAAAAACATCCCGACGAAGATTTCGCGGAAACCTTCGCGGTCTGGATGACTCCTCGCTCCAACTGGCGGAAACGCTACAAGGAATGGGGCGCGATGAAGAAGCTGCTCTATATGGATCGCATCGGCCGCAAGCTCGGCGATGTTGAGCCCGTTCTCGCACATGGGGATACGGATTTGACTGTCGACGAAATGGATGTGACCGTCGGCGAGTTTTATCAGCGTGCGATCGATCAACAGATTCTTCCCGGCGAGCTTCCTCTCGATACGGATCTGCGCGACATCTTCAACGTTTCGAAGCGGCGCAAGAATGATGTGCGCCCCGCCGTCGATCTTCTTCGCGAGAATCGCAAGGTCCTGATCGACAAGGTGAATTACTGGACCGGCGTGCAACGCCCGTTAGTAAAGAAGCTCGTGGAGACCATTGAAGCAAAAGTTAGCGACCTCGGGCTGCGCGCCGACATAAAATGTGAAAGAGAATCTTTGACCGAAGTTAGCGTGTACGCAACCGCGCTGGCGATGAACTACTTGACTCGGGGCAAGTTCATTCAGCCCTGAGGGACGCTTCACATCTGCTGTGGCAGCAGATGCGGGCCACACCGCAATGGCGTAGAGGCATCATGGCAAACCTGAAAGTAACGATATTGCACGACGTCTGGGAAGAGGGCCCGCCGGAACCGGAGCCGGAGCCGATCAAGGCGCCGCGCAGCAAGACGGGCAAACGCACGAAGAAGAAGAAAGATCCGCTGCACGACCGCGAAGAAATTTTCGCCGCGTTGACCAAGCTCGGCCACGAGCCTTCGTATCACATCCTGGACGGCAAAAATCAATCGCTGCTGGCGCTGGCACGGTGCGGCGCCGACCTCATCTTCAATCTGACGGAGTCGTATGCCGGCCACGACACCATGGACAAGAACATCGTCGCGTATCTGGAACTGCTGCACATTCCCTATACCGGCGGCGGTCCGCAGCCGCTCTACCTTGCCCAGGACAAGTCGATTGCAAAAAAGATCTTCGACTTTCACAAGATCAAGACCCCGGATTTCGCCACATCTTATAAGGGGCGCACCGATCACTCGCACGATATCGAATTTCCGCTGATCGTGAAGCCCGTCTCCGAAGATGGATCGATCGGCATCGACAACGGCTCCGTGGTCGATAGCGTGAAAGAGTTGATGGAGCGCATCCACTATATCCACGAAGAATTCGATAGTCCGGCGCTCATTGAGGAATACATTGAAGGCCGCGAAATCTACGCCTCCGTTCTCGGCAACGAGAATGCCGAAGTGCTCCCGCTGATCGAGCTCGACCTCTCCAAGCTGCCCAAGGGAACGCCGCGGATTGCCGGCCAGGACGTGAAGTTCGATCACGAGACCGAGGCCTACAGGGTGACCAAATCGGCGCCGGCCGAGGACATCGACGAGGAGACCACAAAGAAGCTTGAGGACACTGCACTGGCCGCGTACCGCGCCCTCAAGCTGCGCGATTACGGCCGCATTGATATGCGGTTGAACAAGAAAGGCGAAGTGTACGTGATCGAGGCGAATCCCAATCCGTGGCTCGCCAGCGCTGCCGAATTCGCCATGGCAGCCAAGAAGGCCGGCTACTCGTATACCGACATGATCGAAAAGATTGTGGAGCTGGCGCGCAACCGCCCGATGTAGTCCGGTGTACGTCAAGCGTCGCGGCCGCTGTTTTCCAGCTACTCCGCAGCTTCGGCAGGTTGCAGGTTTTCTTCGGCGTGCTCGCTCTCGACGGTGACCTTGCGCAGGCTTACGTGTTCAAACTGCGCCCAGATCAAGCCGACGGGGATGATGCCCAGGAAGGTCACAACCAGCAGGGTCGCCGCGCAGGCAGTCGAAGCCTCCGGCGCAACGCCGAAGAAATTCGAAATCGCCGCAGCCACGATGCCGATTTGCGTGAACCACCCCAGCACCGGGAGCTGCACCAGGCTCGACACGCCGCTTACCACCATGAGAAGAACGCATTTTGCCGGGGTCATCGATGCCAGTTGCGGGTTGGCGACAAACGCCTTGGTCGTGGCGAGGTAAGACGCGGCAATCAGCAGCCACATGCCGATCGACAGCCCGGCAGCGATCCCAAAATCTCCGATCGATCGCATGGTGTCGAGACCGGTGCGAAACTCGCGAATCTTGTTTCCTGCAGCAGTTCCGATCTTCTTCGACAGCACGCCCAGCGTGCGCTCAAAGAAAACGGCAACCGCATTTCCCGCGAACCGCACCGCAAGCAGAAAAATGGCTCCCGCAATGGTGAAGAGCATGCCCCAGTATCCTGATTTCTTCACCAGCTCGGGGTGGGGCATCGCGCCGGCGGCGCCAAACCACGCGGCCAGCAGGATCGACGAGGAGAAAATCAGCGCCATCGATCCCATGTCGAAAAGCCGCTCGACAATGTAAACCGCGATCTGGTTGCTGAGCGGCAAGCCTGTCTTCTTTGCCACCAGGTAAGGCCGCACCGGATCGGCGACGCGGCCGATCAGTGCGATCGCCGTGAAGCCAATCACCTGCGTTCCGAGCAGCGCCAGCGGATGCACCTTTTTGTTATGACGCAGCAGGTAGGCCCAGCGAAGAGAGCGAAAGACATAAGCCAGATAAATGCAGCCGAGCCCGAGACCAATGAGTCGCCAGTCGGCCAGTGCGAGCTGCGAACGGAATTCGGAAAAATTGAAATGAATGCGGTCGCGACCCCAGAACACCAGGCCCGCAATCGCCGCCAGCACCACCAGGCCAAGGATCAGTTGATTTTTCTTCAAGCGTTCACTGCTCCAGTGCCTACACGTCTATTCTATGGCCCCACTAGAGAAAACGGTGATCCCTCTATCGAGGGGGTGCCGCCTGGGAACCTGGCGACTTCATGTTCTGCCGTGCCTCGGCTTCGCGCGCCCGGACGCGGCGATTGAATTCGTGAATCACCCGCGCCACATAAACCTGCGTCTCGTGATAGGGCGGAATGCCGTGATACTTGTCCACCGCAGCCGGTCCCGCGTTGTAGGCGGCCAGCGCCATTGCGAGGTTTTCATGGTAGCGCGTGAGCAGGGAATCCAGATAAACCGATCCTCCGCGCACATTCTCGCCCGGCTTGAAACTGTCGTCGACGCCCAGATCGCTGGCGGTTCGAGGCATCAGTTGCATCAAGCCGCGGGCACCCGCGCGACTCACGGCGTGCGCGTTGCCGTCACTCTCCGCCTTGACCACGCTGGCCAGCAGATCGACATCCAGGTTGTGCGACTCGCCCGCTTGGGCCAGAATTTCATGCAGATCGATTGGGCTCAAATTGGTCTCTTCGGTTGTTGCCCGCGATGCCGCCTGCGAAGCATCGACAGCCGCATCGGGAATCAACTCCACGCCGGTGACTTCTTCGGGCCGCATTTCAATGTAGCTGTCCTGGCCCGCGCTCAAATACAAGCGCACGTGCCCGTCCACCAGCGCGTGATGATTGCAGTCCATCGCAAAGCCATTGCTCAGCGTGATGCGCTCTGCGGCAAACGCAGACGGCACGAGGGCCGCGACCGCCCATGCCATCACCGCTGATACGATCGCGTTCCGCATCCTCAACTCCGTGCCGTCGTCGCCCAATGCTTGGGCCGTCCGTCCGTTTGACCATGCCGGGCCAACGCCGCCTCAAGCATCACGGCCACGCCATCCTCATCGTTGGGCGGAGCCTGCTTCCACCCGCGCAGCTTGGCCATGGTGCGCAGATCGGCGGCGGCATTGCCCATCATCACGCCCTGGCCGGCCCATTCCAGCATGTCCACGTCGTTCCAGTTATCGCCGATGGCCATGGTCTCTTTGCGATCCACGCCCAGTCGTTGCGCCAGTCGTTCGAGCGCCCATCCCTTCGATACGCCGGGAGGCAGCAGGTCGAGGATCGAAAGATCCCTCCCCTGATACTCGGTCCGCGAGCACTCGCACAACGCGACCCAGGGGCTTTCTTTCAATGCCTTCTCTGCCTTTTTCATCTGGCCGATGCTTCCGGCAACCATCCCTTGAATCGGGTCTTCGCCGTCGATCAGCGCTTTCTCCAGGGGCTTCACCACTTCAATCGCGTTGCGGTTCGCCTCCATCCAAAGCGAAATCCGCCCGTGCGCTTTTTCAAGATCTTCGAGGATCAACTCGCCGCGGCCGGGCCGGTCAAAGGTAAAGACCAGGGAGCCGAACTTGCGCAGCAGCCCGCACAGCCCGCGCGCCACGCGCGCCGGCAGGTGACTGCGGTCCAGCGGATCGCCTCCGAGGGTGCGCGTCACTGCTCCATTGGACGTAATCAGCGGGGTGTTCGCTCGCAGACCCACACCTCCCAGCACCGGCGTGGTGTAGGCCGTGCGCCGCCCCGTCGCGATGGCCACAACGATGCCGGCCTCCTGCGCCGCCTTCAGCGCCTTGGCATTGCGGGGACTAATCTCCGACGAAAACGTCGGCAGCAGCGTGCCGTCGATGTCAATCGCCACCAGGCGCACAAGGGGATGCATACCTCCTAGTGTAATTGGACTTCGGTGGCCGCTGGGGCGGCCGTTGCAGCCGCCAATCGCCATTCGTAACAAGGCGCTCGATTCGGTAATCTCTTATTCATGGAACGGATCTGCAGTCAATGCCACGCAGTCCTCGGACTGCACACAAAAGCCGACTGGTGCCCCGCATGTGGAGGCGCCCTTGTCGACCGCCCGAAACTGCCCGAAGCCGAGCCGAACGCCGCCGCCCCCAGCCAGGTCGACCACCGCGGCATCCTGTTGCCCCGGCGTCACGCGGTGGGGGGAATCATCACCCCGCAATAAAGCGTGAATCACGCGGGACTAAAACTGCACTACTTCTTCCCGCCGCGATAGTTTCCCATAATATAGTTGACAAGGAAACTATATTGCATTATCTTTTCCTCATGAGTAAAGCCCACACGGCTCCCGCTTCCGTCAGCGATCTGAAAAGCCACATCGGCTTCTGGATGCGTCTTGTTTCGAACCACGTCTCGCACGCCTTTGCCCGTAAGCTGCTCAAAAGCGGAGTCACGGTCGCGGAGTGGGTGGTGCTGCGCGAAATGTATGGGCGCAACGACATGTCGCCCAGCAAAGTTGCCGACTTCACGGGAATGACGCGTGGCGCGGCCTCCAAGCTGCTCGACCGGTTGTTCGAGAAGAAACTGATTCTGCGGGAAGAGCGAAACGATGATCGCCGCTTCCAGGACATCTGCCTGACCGCGGCGGGCGACCGGCTCGTTCCTGCATTAGCCCAGCTCGCCGATCGCAATGACCTTGAATTCTTTTCCCCGCTCACTGCCGGCGAACGCGAAACGCTGCTCGCCATCCTGAAGAAAATCGTGCGGGCTCACGGCCTGCACAAGCTTCCCACACAATAAGGAGATTTATGATCGCCCAAACCTCTAACACCCAGACCATTCACGATGTTCTTACGGAATCTCACGCCGGAAAGCTGATCTTCCCCGCAGTGGTACAGCGTCTGCTTGCCGCCGGTGTCGCATCCTACTTTGTCGACATGCTGCGCTCCGAAGACATCGTCTATCTCACCGACAACACGACACTGGTTGAGAAAATGCATCTCCCCTTGGATGCGATCGCCGAGGAGTTTTCGGAGTCCGGTATCGTCGCTGCCATTCGCGCCGCGCAACGCGACGAAATTCGCTACCCCGCATTCATGCGCCAGGCTGCCGCAGCCGGGGTTGTTGCCTATTGGGCTTTCCTCACCGGCAAGCAGGTGATTTATTTCGGCCGCAAGGGAGAATTTCACATCGAGCCGTTTCCCGGTGCGCAGCCCTCGTCCAGCAGGGACCGTTAAAGTCAGCCGGGAGCCGCTGCAGTTCTTGCGTGACGATTTGAGAAGGGTACGCCGATCGGCGAAAATCGTTTCTGTCGGGATACCCCGGCCTCGCGACGCATCATGATCACACTGGAAAACATCCGTCCCGAGAATGCTCTCGTATTCAAAGCGGTGCGCCTTCGCGCGCTGGAGAGCGATCCCACTGCGTTCGGCAGCACCTTCGCCAAGGAAGCGCAGCTTCCCGAGGAGGAGTGGTTCCGGCGCTCCGTTCGATGGAGCAGCGAGGGCGCCATCGGCTACATCGCGTTCGATCGCGACGCCACTTGCGGCCTTGTTGTCTGCTGCGCCGATAAAAACGACCCAACCCGCGCGGACATTTTTTCCATGTGGGTCGATCCTGCCTACCGGCGCACGGGAACCGGTACCGCGTTGATCGACGGGGTGAAGGATTGGGCCCTGGCGCGCAACATCCACGAGCTTCGGCTCATGGTGACCAGCGTCAATGAACGCGCGATCCGATTTTATGAGCGGCTTGGTTTTCGCATGTCGGGAGTGACCGGCCCCTACCCCAACGATCCCGCCATCTTCGAGCACGAAATGATTCTGCGCCTGGCTTCGTAACCGGCGTCGTTCTCATTCGTAGCGCAGGGCTTCTGCCGGCAGCACGCGCGCCGCCGTGATCGAAGGATAGAGTGTCGCCAGCAGCGAAATCCCAATCGACACCGCGGCCACGATCACCCCGTCGAGCGCGCGCGGGGCAAAGGGCAGGGAGTCGATCGAGTAGACCTCGGGAGAAAGTTGTATGTGGTAATAGCTGCCGGCCCACGATGCCAGGTAGCCCAGCACCAGGCCCAGCACGGTGCCGATCAAGCTAATCAAAAATCCCTGCATCAGAAAAATGCGCCGGACTTGATTCGGTTCCACGCCGAAACTCATCAGCACCGCGATGTCGCGGGTCTTCTCCATCAC
Organism: uncultured Acidobacteriaceae bacterium; assembly: GCA_963798035.1. Lineage (GTDB taxonomy): Bacteria > Acidobacteriota > Terriglobia > Terriglobales > Acidobacteriaceae > Telmatobacter. Next base: position 1,469,012 of record CAWCRW010000006.1, read on the forward strand.
CATCATGGTCAGCGCGATCAGGATATTGAGAGCGGCCACGATTACGATCAGCGCAATCACGATGAAGGTGACCACCTGCTCCAGGCGCAGCGCCCGGAAGAGTTCGCGGTTCTGCTCCATCCAATTGTTGGTCATGAAGCCCGGCCCGGCGGCTTGTTCAATCTCGTGCCCAATCTCCGGCGCGCGATTGAGATTGTCCACCTTGAAACTGATCACCGACACCAGGTCCGGCTCGTCGTAAAGCCGCTGTGCATCGGACAGCCGCACATAGCCCCACGCCGAGTCATATTGATAGAAGCCCGTATGGTAGGTTCCGACCAGTTCGAAATGAACATACTTCGGAATAATCCCCACCGGCGTCAAATCGCCCTGGGGGCTCACCAGCATCACTGAATCCCCGACGACGGCGCCGATCGAATCGGCGAGGTCTTTTCCCAGAATGATCGGGGGCATCGTTGAATGGATCGGCGCATCGCTTTGAGCGGGCGGCTCCAGCGCGCGCACTGCCTCCGGTGTGGCATTCTGCAGCACGGTGCTCACTTTTTCTTCCTGCTGCGGAACGACACCCTCGATCAGCGCGAAACCGGCGCGCGCGCCATGCGCCACCATCACCTGTTCATCCAGTTCCGGAGCGGCCGCGGTCACATGCTGCAGCCTGCGCAGGCGCTCAAGCAGAGGGCGCCATTCGCGGATGCCATCGGCCTTCACGCGCATAAGCTGCACGTGCGCGCTCGAATCCACGAGCCTGTCCTGCAGGTCGCGCCGCATGCCGTTGGTGATGGCCAGGGCGATGATCAAAGCGGCTACGCCCGCGGTCACGCCGGCAACCGAGATCGCCGTCACCACGCCCACCACGGCCTGGCGCCGCTTGGCTTTCAGGTAACGGGCAGCGATAAAGAGTTCAAATCGCATTCAGAGAGCGAGCCTTACTTCGTCGTTGTGCTAAAGACCGTCTTGGCCACGCCGACGTTGTCATACCGGTCATAGACGCGCACCGTCAGCAGATGCTCGCCGGGCTTGCCTTCAAGGGCCGATGCCGGCAGGCGAAAGTCGTAGTGCTCGCGCCTGGAGTCAGAAAGTTCGCCCACGGGGTTGATGAAACTCCACGTCCCCGCGTCGAGGGAGTACTCCGCATGTGCGATCGGCGATGCCGCGTCTTCGGCGTCGAAGGTTACATGGACCGGCTTCGAGCAACTCGCTTGCGCGCAGGGAGTGGTTTCTTCCGAGGCCTTCAACGTCGTGACCACCGGCGGGGTCGTGTCGACTTCAAATCGATCGCTGACCTTCTCGCCGGTCAGCGCTTCGCCCGGCGTATGCGAAGGAGAATCCGATGCCACAACTTTAATCTGGTAGCCGCCATCCGGGACCAGCGTCGCGTCGAAACTATAAGCCTTGTCGGTGAGATCGTTCTTCAGCAAGCGCCACACGTGCTCTCCGTCTCCGCGCAGGTAGAGCGAATAGATCAGATCGTCGCCGTTGTCATCGTGCGCCGCCCAGCGCACCGTGATGGCGGTGCGGTCCTTTGTCGCCTGCAAGGTTGCGCTCGCGCCAGCGTCAAACGAAACTGCGGCACCCTGATTCGCCGAAGGCAAGGCAATGTTCACTACCTGCTGGTTGGCCGCCTGGTTCTGTGCATTCAGCCGCGCCCCCGGCACAACCACTAACTCATCCACCACCGGTGCAGAATTCACAGGCAGGTAGTTCACGCCCACGCTGCCCAGCACCGCGTTCGGACCCAGCGAAGCTTTCCACTGCAGATACCGTCCTGGCGGCGACGCGACGACGCCGTCCTTCAGGCGTTCCCACTCGCTCCAGCCGCGCACCGGCTGTTCCACGTTGCCTGAACGTGTCCAGAGTTCATACCCGCTGGAGCCCGGCTCAACCTCGACGCGCCCGAAGCGTGCCATGGCGTTGGCGTCCAGCACATCGCTCGCATACTCATGTTTCTCGCTCGCGCCCAGGGTGTAGAGCTTGCCCGTGTTGCCCGTTCCAATCACCGTGTCGGAAGCGGAGCCGCGCGCCAGGCACAGTCCCTGCTGTGCCTCGAGGTGCGCCACATCGGCATAGTCCCCGTTCGCCTGTATGCGAAAAATATGCCCGCGATTGCCGCTCAACGCCAGCACGCCATCCGCCTGCGCCGAAAGCGCGTAGACAATGTCGTCCTTGCTCGACCACACTTTGCGCGGCGCCTGACCTTCGCTCAGCGCGTAGACCTCCGTCCCTTCCGGAACGCTGGTGCTCGCGTTGGCTGCCTGCAGAGAACCCGGCTGCACAATCGTGATGGTGATGGAGCCAACGCCTTGCACCGGCAATGGCGGCAGCGGATTGTGGCTCTTGTCGCCCACGCTGGCCGCGTAGATGGTTCCGTCCGCCGCGATCGCTACCGACGTGATCTCGCGTCGCGGGGCTTCGAACAGCACGTAGCCTTTGCCTTCCGCATTGATGCGGTACACCAAACCGCTGCCATCGGAACCGGCAATCAAGTTTCCTTTCGCGTCCCAGGCCAGGGTACGGATATGCTGCTCATCGCTCTTGAAAAACTCTTCCGGTCTCGCGGCGGGTTTGGATGGGTCCATGCGATACACCGCGGCCGGGCCTCCGGTCGCAACGTAGAGTCGTCCCGCCCGGTCGAAGGTCATGTCCCAGATGTAGTGCGATCGCGCTTCACCCTTGTCTCCGGTTGATGCGTCGTCCGTCTTTGCGGCAGCGCTGGTTTCGGCGGGCTTGGCGCCGTCCAGCTTCTCCGCGTCGAACACCACGGTCGCTTTCTCCGGATCGATTTTCGCCGCGGAGCTGGGGTCAAGCTTGTAGATCTTTCCGCTGGGAACGGTCGCAGCGTAGAGCGCGCCGTCTGGACCGATGCGCACCACCTGGATGCTCAAATCCTTGCTCTCAAAAAGCGTGAATGGCTTGCCATCCCTTCCCACGCGCAGCACCGTGGCGGGAGAGCCAGTCCCCAGGTAGACGGTTCCATTCTTGTCGGTGGCGACGGACCAGACAAACGTCGATGGGGTGGTCAGCTTCTCATCGAGCGCAGGCCCGGCGTGCAAGTGTCCGTCACTTCCCACGGCCACGCCTTGCGGTGTGCCTTTTTCAAAGTCTTCAAACTTCGACTGGGTCCAGAGATGAGTGCCTTGGGCGGACGCATTCGGAGCGCCGGCGAGAACCGGCAGAAGCCCCACGGCAGCCAGGATCGCAGCGGAAGAAGAGGAGCAAAGGGAGCGAAAGGAAAGGACCATGCTGCCGTTGAGTCTACTAGACTTCGCGCGTGGCGTGTGCGCAGCAGACCCGGGCCGAATGCGTTCAGATCGCTTTGATTTACGCGCGTCCGCGAAACTGGATGATTCTGCGCCGATCGCGTTTGCTTGGCCGGCGTTCCGGCAGCGGCGCGTATTGCTGCATTGCTTTTCGCTCTGCGGCGAGCTTCACGCGCGCTTCCTTACTGGCATCGGTTTCGCGGTAGAGGGTCTGCGCCACGGCGGCCGGTCCGCGCATTTCGGTCAGCAGCAGCACTTCAATTTCAAAATCGCCGCCTTCGTTGCGAATGTGGAGCATGTCTCCGACGCGCACATCGCGCGCCGGCTTGGCCTCCACTCCGTTCGAGCGAATCCGTCCCAGGTCGCAGGATTTCGATGCGAGGGCGCGCGTTTTGAAAAACCGCGCCGCCCACAGCCACTTGTCGATGCGCACGGAAGCCATGATTGATTGTCTTTGATTGGGGGAAAGCCGGGCAGAGTTTAGTCGGCTTGAGTGCCGGCGTCGGGCTCCACTTTCCAGATGTAGAGGTGATCTTCATCGCTCGAGGTCGCGATCTCAATGCCTTGCTGGTGGGTCGCGCGATTTAGCGCCGAACGAACGTTCTCCTTCGTATCGGGCAACGCTTCAAGAGGAACCTTTAACGCGCTTCCTGGTGCCAGTTGTTCAATGTCACTGAGCAACTGGGTCACAATTCTCTTGTGCTTTCCATCCCGGCCCTTGGGCACGTCGAGCTGGAGAATCGACTCGAACTTCATCGGTGCTGAGTTTGAATCGGAATTGGTAGCCATATCCTTCAGTCTCCTAACGGAGTCGCTCCTTTCAGCGAAATTCTGCTTAACGTACGGCTAAACTCGCGTAAAACTATCCTTGGGGAAAAATAATACTAATACCTGGCAGAGTTCGCAAGCCCTTTATGAAAAACTTATAACGCCCACAGGAAGAATTCTCAAAAAGCAAATCCGACGCATAAGTATCAGATTAAAAAGACTTAATCCTCGCCGAAAAGAGTTGACCCGTATTCCGATAAAGCTGCTACGTTCCCTTTTAGAGGTAATTCTCCCCATGACGCGCAAATCAAATTTCCCCACCGTACCCCTCAATGAGGTTCCATCGAGCCTAGGGCTGAACGGTTCTTCGACGCATCGCCCGATGGTGATGGTGGTCGACGACGAGAGCAGCATTGCGGACACCCTGGCTGAGATTCTCTCGCGCAGCGGCTACGCGGCAGTGACTGCATACGATGGCGACAGCGCCCTTGAAACTGCGTTGTTGATGCCTCCAGAAATGCTGATCACCGACGTTGTCCTGCCGGGAATGAGCGGCATCGATTTGGCGATCACGATCAAGCGCATCTTCCCTGATTGCAAAATCATTTTGTTCTCGGGCCAGGCTTCGACGGCCGATTTGCTGGCCGCCGCCAACCGCGACGGACATCAATTCCTGCTGCTCAACAAGCCGATTCATCCGGGAGATCTGCTGGCCCGCATCGCCACCACGTTCAAATCGCGCAAACCGCAGGCCGCCGTCGTCTAGCGCGGATGCCTTTTCTGTCGTCGCATGGATCTGTGTCGTCGGCGCTCTGCGTATCGTGTGCGCATGCCAACAGCGATGCTCTGCAGAGTTCGCGCCGCAGTGATCCGAGGCAGGCGAGCGGGAAATCCGCTTGCCTGCGTAGTTCTCGCAGGGAATCCCTCAGCGTCTCGATGAGCTAATTGGCCAGTACGGCGCGATAGCGGACCTTGTTCTTCTTGACCTTTTCGATGGCTTCGTTGGCCTCGGCCATCGCAAAGCGCTCGGTCCTGGCCTTCACGCCGTGACGGGCCGCAACATCCAGCATTTCGCGGAGCCGCGAAGGGCTGCCGATGGGGCTTCCCGAGATGGAGCGAATTCCGGAAACCAGCGGCAATGCCTGCACCGTAATCGGCGACGGCGGCAGACCCACGAAGCACAACGTTCCTGTCGGTCGCAGTGCCTGGATGTAGGGCGCCCAGTCCTGATCCGCATTCACCGTGCTCACGATCAGGTCCAGCGCTCCGGCCACCTCGCGCATGGCTTTCGTTTCCCGCGAATTCACAAAGTGGCTCGCGCCCAGTGCACGGGCCTCGTCTTCTTTTGCTGCGGAAGAAGAGAAAGCCACAACTTCAGCGCCAAACACGCGGGCAAACTGGACCGCCAGATGGCCCAGTCCGCCAATGCCGACCACTCCTACGCGCGACGAGGGATTGACCCCGTGGGTGCGCATCGGGCTGTACACGGTGATGCCGCCGCAGAGCAGAGGCGCTGCCTCTTCGCTCGGCAATGGGTCCGGAATCGGAATCGCAAAGCGCGCGTTGGCGCGAACCCGGTTGGCATAGCCCCCGTGCCGGTGCACGCAGGTCGCTTCGGACGACGCACAGAGGTTTTCCATGCCGCGGATGCACCACTCGCATTCCCCGCACGAATTCGATTGCCAGCCCAGGCCTACGCGTTGGCCGACCGTCAGCGAATGGACACCTGGTCCAACGCCCGCCACGGTGCCGATGACTTCGTGTCCGGGAATAAACGGGTACTGGCTGATGCCCCAATCATTCGAGATCAAGTGGATGTCGCTGTGACAGATACCGCAGTGGGTCACTGCGATTTCAACTTCCTGCAGACCCAAATCTCCCGGGTCATAACGAAAAGGCAACAATTCGGCTCCCGCCGCATGTACTGCAAATCCTTGAATCAGGCTCATGGTCCTTCCGCAGTCCTCGCCTTGCGGCGAATGCATAACCAGAGATTCTTTATCCCGAAAGTCGAACTCCACGCTTGAGGTCACCCTCGGGAAGTGGCGATCTTCGACGAGGTTCGCAAGAACGGATCCTCTTCGATTTTGCTGTATTCAATTGCGCGAGCATGCGTTCGTGTGCCCGCTCTTCAATGTCTCGAGCGTTTTCGTTTGCTGCCTTCTAGTTTAAACCGCCGCCGGGTGTGATGTGGACGGTCAGAACCTGGAAGCCGGTGAGCACTCCGCCTGCGGATGCCTGGCCCGCGATGAGAGCGGACTCTCCATTCATGGTGACGTCCCGCTCCGCATGCAAAGGCTCCAGCGCGTTGGCCATCGAGAGCGGCAAACCGGAAAGCGTCTGGCCTTCCATGTTGGCTTGCGTCTCAGGAGCCAGCAGGCTCACATACACGCGGTCGCCGGGATGCATGCGGCGCGCCTGGGCCAGTGCCGTTTCGAGGTCCGCAGGGCGCGGCGAGAGGCGTGGTTGATCCATGGTCCGATCGAGGGTGGCGGCGTCCGAAACCAGCACACGCAGATTGCCCGCATTCAAGCGCGCCGGCACGCGAATCGGAATCCGCACGTTGTAGGCCGGCTGCTGCCAGGGATGCAGCGTGGCCTCGACGACAATCGAGTCGCCGGGATGCACCATATCTCCAGAAACCACGCGCGCCGCCTCCAGCGCCACTTGCAGGTTGCGCGGAATGGCCTCGACGCGCAGATCGATCGCGTGCACGGTTCCCTGGCGTGTTCCGTTGGAATAGAGCTTGGCAAAGCTCTCGCCCGTCAGCAAGGCAGCCGCCAGCTGCGACGGCAACGCGTTGCCGCCCGCCACCCAGAGATCCAGCGGCGACGGAGGATAGCCGTCGAGATCGATGCTGCCCTGGATGTGATAGCTCGTGTCGGCGGTGCTGTCGTTCGATTCGAGCAGCGCGTCGTACACCGACACCATCACCGCCTGCGGCGTAAGTGCGGGCAGATCGAGCACTTCAAAATTCAGCTTCCGGTTTTTTTCGGTCCCGGCCGCATGAATCGCAACATGCACCGGAATCATATGCGCCTGCGCGCCCAGCACGCCGCTGATGGCTGCATCGCGATCCTGCGTGAAAGCCCCGATGGTCGCGCCGGTGTTCACGATCTTGAACGCGTTCAGCGGCGAAGCCAGGGTTGCCACCACGTCGGTCGCTGTCATGGGCATCGAAACCGGTCCCGCCTGCAGAATCGGATGGCCGCACGCGAGCAGTCGTTTCGGATCCACGTAGGTCACGGTACAGGTCGCGGCAATCTCCAGATCGCCGCGCACCAGCTGGGCGCTGACCGCGGATCCCGGCACGATGCTATCCACGGCCTGTTGAGAAATCTTTCCATCCAGTCCGGCGTCGCCGGGAAGGGAACTGCCGCTTCCACCGCCGGCGGCCACCATCTCCAGGCCGGTGCCGGCCATTTTCTGCTGCCACAGGCGCATCGCTTCCGGCCTGAACCCGCTCATCACCAGCGGCGTTTCCATGGCCTGGAAGGTCATGCCGTCGCTGTGCATGTTTTCCGCAGATGTCGAAGCCAGTTGCATCGGCGGCGCCGGCTCCGTGGGAAGGTCGCGCACTTCCAGCATCTCTTCAATGGGCGTAATTCCCGCGATCGGGTCTTTGCTGAATTGGCCGATGCGGAACGAAAGCGAGCCCACGAGCTTGTTCCCGATATACACCGGGCTGCCGCTCATGCCGGCCACCACGCCCGTATACTCCGGCTTTGCGCCGTGCAGTTGCGCCAGGATCATGTCGTGGCCCGGCCCGCGCGCGCCGCGCAGCACGCCCAGAATCTCCACCTGCATCGGTTCCGGCTTGCTGCCTGAAAACACCGTCCACGCCGTACCGGTAAGACCGCGATGCACTTCGCTGAGCGGGAAAAAACCGCCCGTGCTCGGAGGCGGCCCGGCGGTTTCTGTCTCCTGCGCCGCCAAGGCACACGAAGACACCGCTGTTCCCAGCATGAGACACAGGGTCGCAAGCCTCGGCATGACTTCCTTCCGGTACAGTTTCACGTCTATAAGAGTACAGCCGGCGGCATTGGTTTTCGATAAAGCCAATCCGCACGCGGGTTCCCTGATTGCATTGCTTTGACGGTCCGGGCCAGTGTTTTGTCGCGGCTTATTCCCGGCGCCCGCCACTGGTTTTCCCGTATGCTGTTTTGAGCACAGAGGTTGTCATGTCAACGATCCGCATTCCTTTTGGCACGAATTCTCGAGTGAAAGTTTTGTTGCTGTCGATGTCGCTCGCCGCGTTTGCTGGTTCGCCCGTGGCCCAGGCTCAATCGCAGACCCCGACGCAAACTCCGGCGCAGCCGCAGCAGAACACACCCCCTCCACCTGCGGACCAGTCTTCTCCCGATGCCGGCGGCCCCGGCGGCGACAACGGGGTGATCGCTATTCCCAAGAAAAAGGAAGCCCCGGACGATACGCCACCGCCTCCGCCCGCGCCGTCAGCGCCCAAGCTTAAAAACCCTCCCGGACTCGACAACTTCTCTATCCGCGTGGATGTTCCCGAAGTCAGCGTCGACGTGGGTGTGCTTCTTGAAAAGACAGGTCAGTTCGTGCCCAACTTGAAGCCCAACAATTTCAAGGTCTATGAGAACGGGGTGGAGCAAAAGGTGATCGGGTTCAAGCGCGTCGAGGCGCCGATCACTGCGCTGATGGTCTGCGAGTTTGCTTCGATCAACTACAACTACATACGCGATATGCAGAATGCCGCCTGGGCCTTTGCGCAACAATTGCGGCCCCAGGACTACGTCGGCCTGATGACCTTCGACATGCGCACCCAGATTGTTCTGGATTTCACCCAGGACAAACGGGAACTGCTGAATGCCATTCAGACCCTGATCATTCCCGGGTTCACGGATCGCAACCTCTTCGATGCTCTCTATGAGTCGCTCGATCGGCTCAGCCGCATTGAAGGCCGGAAGTACATCATCCTGATTGCCTCGGGGCGCGACACGTTTTCGAAGATCACGCTGGACAAGATTCTGGAGAAGGTCAAGAACTCGCGCGATGTGACCATCTTCGCCATCTCGACCGGCGGCTGGGTGCGCGCCATGACCGAGGGTGGGCCGGGCATGCGCCAGCAGATGCAGGATCTCGATTATCTGCAGGCCGACAACCAGATGAAGACGTTCGCCAAGATGACCGGCGGCCAGTGGTACAGCCCGCGTTTCCCCGGCGAATTGCCCGACGATTTCGGAGCGATCAACCAGGCGATCCGCTCAAAATATCAGTTGATCTACCATCCCAGCGATCCCAAACAGGATGGTTCCTATCGCAAGCTGCGCGTCGAGCTGGTCGACGACGAAGGACAGCCTCTGCGGATGCAGGACGAGAAGCACAAGGCGCTGAAGTATGACGTGATTGCGCGCGACGGCTACCGGGCCCGTCAGGAAGTGGAGTGACGGGGCCAAATGCTTTGGAGATGGCGCGGCGGCAGCTTTTCAGATGCCGCCAGGCGCATCGGCAACCAAGGGAGACAGGCGCTTACTTGAATTGGTTGAAAACGTCGACGATGTAATACCCGACCACGAACAGAGTCGCGACCCCCACCATCCACAGCGCAATCCTCAGGATCGGCTGCACCTTGTTGACCTTGGCGATGATGGCCGCCTGGGCATTCTTCTCGTGCGCAAAGGACTCATCCAGGAAGATCTGATCCTCTTCATCCTTGGTGAGGTTTGAGCGGTAGATGTAAAGAGCTGCAGTCAAGGCGACTACCGCGCTCCAGACCATCCACATAATGGGAACGATTGTCATACAACACCTCCAAAGAGCTTGAAGGTCCCGGATACCGGCGGGCCGTGCTTACATACCGCGGTCTCGTGAGTAGAGGGGCCGTACGCAGGACATCTTAGCTCCGATTGGGCCAGGTGGTAGTGACTAAAATCACAAGCCTTCGGTAGCTCCAGAATGGAGGTAAAAAGGGACCGGAATCGCCGGGCCGACTCCCGGTTTATGCCCAAATATCTCAAAAATCGTCACTTTTTGATTCCGGCACAAACCCTGCGACCCTGATCGGCGAAATACATCTAATCGGTTGGTACCGTGCTTGGGTCTTGAAACCGCATGCGCGGGGCAGTAGAGTTAAGCAAGGTCAAGGCAAACACCTACCCAGAGGAGATCTCATGTCCACAGCAACCATCGCACCCCAGGAAACAGTCAAGAAAGCCCCTTTGTCGCTGACTCCACAGGCGATCACGAAGGTGCGCGAGATCATGGCCACCCAGGATCCTCTTCCCGCCGGGCTGCGCATCGGTGTGGTGGGCGGCGGCTGTTCCGGCTTCCAGTACTCGATGGCTTTCGAAAACCAGAGCGGGATGATGGACAAAGTGTTCAGCTTCGACGATCTCAAAGTCTTTGTTGATGCCACTTCTTTGATGTATCTCAACGGCTGCATTGTCGACTACGTCGAGACCCTGGAAGCGGCCGGCTTCAAGTTCGAGAATCCCCAGGTCAAGTCGACCTGCGGCTGCGGCTCGTCGTTCAGCGTCTAAACTTCGGCGGATGTGGGCGCGCACTGGTCCAGCCCGCTTGAGACTTGCAGATTCAAATGAAAAGCCCGTCCACGGCAGTGGACGGGCTTTTTGCTGCTAGCTTTCGTTGCTCCTGATCCCTGATTGAATCGATGCGGCCCGTGGTTCTATCCGCGGCGCATTACTGCTGCGGCGCAGCAGGCGTTGTCGGCGCAGTGGGCGCGCTTCCACCGGGGTTGGTCGAGAAGCCGCCGCCGATCCCATTCGATGTGCCTGTGCCGCCGAAGCCTGTGCCCGTTCCACCGAAGCCATTGTTCAATCCGCCTGCAGGCTGGCCGATCGTTCCCGCATTGCCGCCCTGGCGCATCTGGTCCACGAGCGGACTGTAGACGAACTCCCACTCGTTGTAATGGTTCTTCGTCTTGTATGTCAGAATCGACTGCTTCGGACTGGCCGGTGAGAATCCAATGATTCCCCCACCGCCAAACGTCTGCGTCGAACTCAGGCTCCCGCCGTTGTCCGAACCGAAGGTTGACCCCCCGCTCGAATCCCCCGCGCCGCCGGTCGAACTACTCCCGGCCGTCGTGCCCGTTGCCGTGCCGGTGCCCGTCGTCGACCCGGTCCCGGTCCCGCTCGATCCGAATGCCGATCCCCCGCTCCCGCTGTTGGAAAACGAACTGCCGCTGCCGAAAGAACTGCTGCCGCCGAAAGAACTGCCGCCTCCGAAGGAACTGCTCCCGCCAAAAGAGCTGCTATTCCCGAATGAACTACCGCTTGACCCATTGCCGAAGGTCGAACTGCCCTGCGTCCCGCCCATCGGCGAAGCGCCGGCGATGCCTCCCGGCCCGGTTCCCGCTAACGGTGATCCTCCCACCAGCGGCTGCCCGAAAAATCCCAACGCCACCGGCGCCTTGTTTTGGCCAAACAGGATCGGCTTCCAATCATCCTTCCCCGTCATCGGGTCGAGGTAGCGCTTGCGTAAAAAACGAATCTCGTTGGTCTTGATCAGGGCGTCCACATTCGGCGGATAGGAATTGAATTTCTTGTAGTACATCTTGATGCCGCGAATGTACTGCTTGCCGCGCTGCATGGTTTCCAGTTCGCGATCGCGCTGAATTTCTTCCCGGACCCGCGGCACTGCAACCGCCATGGCGATGACCAGAATGGCCAGCATGAACATCACCGCAACCAGGATGTACCCATCCTCACCGGGTCGTATTGCACGGCGCATTGTTACAGCTCCTACGATCAGCTACTAGCTTCTAGCTACTCGCCTCTAGCTGTTAGCTTCTAGCTACTAGCTACTAGCTACTAGCCTCTGGACTCTAAGTCCCTAGTCCTATCAATTCACTGCGAGCGGCACCGTCTGCGTGTTGTTGTAGCCCAGATCGGTCACCTGCACGCTTCCCGGAAGAATCGTTCCCACTTTGTAGCGGTGATCGACAATGTCGCCCGACCGCGCCATGAAAATGTCGTCTCCATGCACCAGGAAAGCCTGCAGCAGTTTCTCGTGCGTCTCGGTATAGCCGAAATACTTCAGCTCGATGGCTGGCGGCTTTGGCGCTTCCGGAGCCACGACCGCAGGCGCCTCGATGCGCGCGCTCTTCACGGGCACTTCAATCGCCACCGGGGCGGACTCGGCGGAAAAAATGTTTCTTCCGGTTCCCGCGTAGACCACGTCTTCGCTGAGGGCCAGCTTGGCCAGGTGCAGAGCCGGATCAATCCCGGTATTGCTGAGCTTTGCCGCAGCGGGTCCCGCAGACTCCGTCGTGCGAGCTGGCACATTCGGCCGTACGGCTGCGCTGGGCGCCGGTGCACCCGAGAACGAGCTGATGAGCTCGTAGGCGCCGAGCCCCACAATGACTAAGGCAAGCCCCACCAGCAAATACACCTGCCGTTTGTTTTCGGTTCCCAGAGGCAGAGCCATCGCTACTGGCCCTCCCTTCCGGGCGTCTCGTTTGCGGGTGGTACGCTTCCCGTCGGCGGCAGACCGCTCTGCGCGGCGTCTGCAGCACGCAGCCATGTGGAAACCCGCAGGCGCAGGTTCACCATGCCGCCCTGTTGGCCCGTGAGCGCCATCGCGCGAATCACAAAGAAGGTCGGGTCGCGCTCCAGCCCGTTCACGAAACGCATAATCTGCGGATACTCGCCGCTGATTCCCGCATCGAGCGAAATCTCCGTCAGGTCGCCGCTCGGCGCTCCCTGCGTGTAGAGCATGCGCGAAAGCCGGACGCCGGATTTCACTTCGAGGTCGCCCACTCGAGTGGCGATCGACGAATAGTTCTGCGGAATCCGCCTGGCATAAAAATCCTGCATCTGGGCGCGAGACTCGGCCACGCGACCGTCTAAGCCGCGCAGCGGCGCCGTCTCCAGCTCCAGAGCTTTCTGCTCTACTTTCTTGCCGGCGATTTCATCGTTGGCGCTGCCATGGGTTGCAGACCAGTCCATGCCCAGCCGCACCGCCAGCGAAACCACGACAAGGGACAGCAAAACAACTCCCGCATAGTGCCAGGTCAACGGCGAGGTGAGCCGCTCCCGCATCGGCGTCGGATTGCTCATTGCGGGCCTCCCGGTCTGGGTTGCAGCGGCGATCGCGGCCGCGCCAGGCCTGTGTAAGGCGGCCGATGCGCTCCCGGCGGAATCGGAGACAACGTGCTCGACCCCGATGCCCCCTTCCCACGATCTAAAGATGCCTGTCGGGCGGCCCTGCGTTCCCCAGGAGATGCAGGATTGTAGTCCGCCAGTAAATCAAAGTTGATGCGATTCGACGCGCTCACCGGCTCCATGCGCTGGCCGGGACCGCCGTTCGTTTCGGAGCTTTCGCTCACGATGCGGGGACTCAGGAAGCGCTTGGAGTGTTCCAGGTTCCGCACCAGGCTGATCGACAGGTCGCGCGGTCCGAGTACGCGCAGCCGCAGCGTGATGTGGCCGTCCTTGTCCCGTGTCGGTTCCAGCGTGGTCACCTGCACGCCGCCCGGCAACACCGTTTCCAGATCTTCCATGGCCAAGGTCCAGGAGAAAGCCTTTTCGTCGAAGAGCTGATTCAGATTTTGCGCTTGCGCCAGCACCGCGGCATTGGCCGGCTCGCGCATCATCGCCTCATAGCCTTGCCGTTCGTTGTTGACGTGCGCAATCTTCAGGTCAAGCGCCTGTTGCTGTGCCCGCGCTACCGCAGCCTTCTGGTCCAGCTCATAGACGCCCACGCCCAGCGCGATCGCCACCAGCGCAAGCGCGCCCAGGCCAATCCGCAGCCGCTTCAGGATCGGTCCCAGATCGGCAAAGGGCCGCGTCGCGAGATTGAGAGAGATTCTCATCGTCTAAATCGCCCCCGCCAGCGCTCCGGCAATGCCTGCCAGGCTCAGCTTGCCCAGCGGCGTTGCGGCCCCGGTAGTCGGCCGCGCCGTCAGGTCCACAATGCTCATTTCCGGATCGTTGACCTTGATCCAGCGCGCAAATTCCTGGGCTCCGCCAATCCCGCCATAGTAGAGCTGCCGCGCCCGCATCGCCAGCTTGTCTTCGAAATAAGCTGCTGCCACCACAATATCTTTCTGCACTTCTGCCAGCCGCAGCGCCGGATCATCGGGCAGATCGAGCGTGCGATAAAGCAGCAAGTCTCGCCCATGGGTGATCGAAGTGGTCAGCGAATATCCGCTCAGGCACGCCGCCAGCACGGGTTCTTCGGTATCGAGGGTCGCCAGTGCCGCGAGGCTCGACGGCAGCACCGCTCCCGGCTCATATCCCGCCGCGCGCACCGCCGCTTCATATTCTTCCAGGATCGGACCCGGCAAAACGGCAATCAGCACCCGGCATTCTTTTTTATCTTCAGAGAGAACCTGGTAGCTCACCGCCGCCTTTTCCACGTCGAACGGCACCATCTTGCGCAGCCGGAACCGGAGCACCGGGATGACTTCAGCAGCCTTCGCAGGCAGTGTGTCGAAGTCCAGTACGAACACCCGCACGACCGTGTCCGGCAATACCAGTGTGACCGAATGCGTCCGCGGCGACACATCGTCGAGAGCAGTGCGAATTGCGTCTGTCACAGCGCGGGGTTCGCGCAGGTTGGGCTCGTCGATCCCCGGCACCAGCACTCCAGGGGCCAGCGGTCGAAACGCGTAGACCGCCGCTTCGCCTTTGCCCGGCAACGCCGCCGCCAGCACGCCTTCCGGCATCAGCTCCACAGCCGCGGGCGGCCGCGCACTTGTCTGCGTTCCAACTTTGCTCTTGCCCACCATCTTCCGATCCTTAATCCCTAGTCCGGTCTTTCGATCCCCGTTCCCTGACCCCTGCTTTTCTAACGCGAAGCCTCGATGAAGGTCACCTTGTTGATCTCCTTCAGCGTGGTCACGCCGCGCCGCACGCGGTCCAGTGCCGACTCGCGCAAAAAGGTCATGCCTTCCTTCTGCGCCAGCTTGCGCACTTCGGAAGTCGGCTTCTTCTCCAGAATCAGCTCCCGAATCGGGTCGGTCAAATCGAGCAACTCGTGGATCGCCGTGCGTCCCCGATAGCCCGTCCCACCGCATTCGATGCAGCCCGCGCCCTCGCGAAACGCGAACCCGCGCCACTCCGCCAGATCCATCCCGCTTGCAATCAGCAACGTCCTCGGGATACGACACGGTGCGCACGCAATATTCGCAAATCGTCCGCACCAGCCGCTGCGCCAGGATGCAGTTCAGTGCCGAGACAAAGTTGTACGCCTCGACGCCCATGTTCAGAAAGCGCCCCAGCACGTCGACCACGTTGTTGGCGTGTACCGTCGTAAACACCAGGTGCCCGGTCAGCGCCGAGTTGATCGCGATCTGCGCCGTCTCCTGGTCGCGAATTTCGCCCACCAGGATTTTGTCCGGATCATGGCGCAGAATCGAGCGCAGACCGCGCGCGAACGTCAGGCCCTTTTTCTCGTTCACCGGAATCTGCGTGATCCCGCGAATCTGGTACTCTACCGGATCCTCAATGGTGATGATCTTGTCTTCATCGCTCTTGATCTCGTTCAGCGCCGCATAGAGCGTCGTCGTCTTGCCCGACCCGGTCGGCCCGGTCACCAGCACCATGCCGTACGGCTCGCGAATATAGCGCCGGAAGCGCCGCAGATCCGTCTTCCGCGAAGCCCACCACGTCCAGCGTGAGATTGCGAAACTTCTCGCTCATCGACTCCTTGTCGAGCACGCGCAGCACTGCATTTTCGCCATGCACCGTCGGCATGATGGAGACACGAAAATCGATCAGCCGGCCCTTGTAGCGCACCCGGAATCGTCCGTCCTGCGGCACGCGGCGCTCGGCAATATCCAGCTCGCTCATGATCTTCACGCGGCTCAGAATCGTCGTGTGATGCTCGCGCGCAATGGGCGCCATCGCCTCCTGCAGCACGCCGTCGATGCGGTACTTCACCATGCACCGAATCGTCGTAGCGTCTCAATGTGAATATCGGACGCGCGCCGCTCCAGCGCGGTGAAAATCGTCGTGTCCACCAGGCGGATAATCGGGCTGATGTCCTCGTCGCTGGTCAGCTTTTCAATCGAAATGTTTTCGTCGGAGTTGTCGTCGCCCGTCAGCACGTCAAACGTCAGACCCTCGCTGGCTTCGTCCAGCACGCGCTGCGACTGCTCCGTCTTTTTCAGCAGATCGGTGATCTGCGAAAGCGTGGCCACGCGCGGCAACAATCCGGTGCCCCAGCAAGCCCGCAATCTCGTCCAGCACCATCAGCCGCGATGGATCGCTGACCGCGATCACCAGCGCCTCGCCCTGCTGCTCGATGGGCACGAAGTTGTAGCGGAACATCAGCTCCACCGGCACCGTGCGCAACAGATCGTGCTGAATCCTGAAGTTCTTCAGGTCCACAAACTCCGCACGATAGCGCGCCGCCAGCGCCTCCGCCTGTGCACGCTCTTCGGGACTGCCCGGCAACGGACCTACGGGAACCGCAAGAACACTCGTGTCAGCCATGCTCGATTACCCCTGACCTCCGGCCGCCGATCCCAGCGAAAATATCGGCAGATAGAGCGAAATAAGAATGAAGACCACCACTACGCCCATCACAATCAGAATCGCCGGTTCAATCAGCGCCAGCGCCGCGGTCAGCGCCGTGGCCACATCTTCCTCAAAAAACTCCGCCACAGAATTCAGCATCTGCGGCAGCGCGCCGGTTTGCTCGCCCACCGAAATCATCTCCGTGGCCAGGTCGGGAATCACTTTCGTCGCGGTCAGTGCATCGGCCAGGCTCTTGCCCTCGCGCACGGTTTCAATCGACGAAATCACGGCCTTTGAAACCCGCCGCGACGAGATCGACCGCGCCGCCGTATCGAGCGACGGCACCAGCGGCAATCCGCCGGTCAGCAGCGTCGACAGGGTGCGCGAAAACAGCGCCACCTGATATTTCAGCCAGATCTTGCCGAACACCGGCAGCCCGATGCGAAAGCTGTCGACAAAATCCCGGCCCTTTTCGGTGATCGAAAACCGGTATCCCACCACGCCCACAATCAGCGCCACCAGGGCGATCCAAAGAATGTTCCGCTGCGTCCATGTGCCGAACGACAGCAGCGCCAGGGTCATCGGCGGCAGCTGCGATCCCATCTCGTCATAGAGCTTCGAAAATTGCGGAATGACCACCGTAAACAGGAAGACCATCAGGCCTGAAACCAGGGTCAGCAGCAGCCCCGGGTAGATCAGCGATGCGGTCAGCTTCTTGCGAAACGTGAGCGACACTTTTTGGAACGAGACATACCGCTCCAGCACTTCCTGCAAGTTGCCGCTTCGCTCGCCGGCCAGCAGGGTCGTCGTATAAATCTGCGGAATCCCCGCCTGGGCTTCGAATGCCGACGACAGCGCTTCGCCCGTCTTTACTCGGTTCGAAACATCATCCAGTTGCGACGCAAACTGCGCGTCCTTCTGCCCCTTGGCCAGCATGTTGAGCGAACCCAGGATCGGCAGCCCGGCGCGAATCAGCGTCAAGAATTGCTGGTTGAAGATCAGAAACTTTTCCAACTTGACCTTGCGCCGCCCCAGCAGGGATACGCTGCTGCGCGCGCGCACTTCGAAGACGTGATAGCCGGCGTGCGCAAAGCGCAAACGCAGCTCTTCGGCGGTCGCTGCAGTCTGCACCTGCTCCTGCACCCGGCCACGCTCATCGGCCAACTTGATGACGAATTCTGCCATGTTTCGGGACGCCGGACGGCACCTTTCGAGCGCCGGTTTACCTCGAAAGGCCTTTCTTTCTCAAGGGTAACAGTCTCTCTGTCCGCATAGACGCAAACCCGCGCCAAAGCGTTCATTCCGACCAGTTCGCGCCCATGTATCCTGTTTCCGTTCCCTCGGAAGCGAAAACCTATGGCGTCTCAATGGAATCACAGGATCCGCAGGCTCACGGGCAGGGGGCAGGCCCAGGCAGGGAAGCGACGCATGCGCTTCGTCCGGTTCCGCGCCCCCCTGGTCGCCCTCGGCGTCCTTTTTGCGGTCGCCGCCCTCGGTTTCCTCACTCTTCCGAGCTTCCATGCCGCGGGTCCCGTGAAGCCCGTGGTGCCCTATCCCCACGAAGTCTCCCGTGCCAGCTTCGCCGTCGCCGGAGATGTCATTCCCCACGAAGCGGTGCGTGCCGCGGCCTCAGCCGAAGGCCCCGACGTGCAAGGCTGGACTGCCCTCTTCTCCGACGTTGCCGACATCTTCCAGTCCGCCGACTTCGGCTTCGTCAACATGGAAACCCCGGTCGCGCCCAACCACTCCAAGGGCAGCAAGCCCTTTATGTTTGACGCCCCCATCGCCCTGCCCCAGGCGCTCAAGGCGAGTGGCGTCAAAATCGTTTCCTTCGCCAACAATCACGTCATGGACCAGGGCTGGGCGGGCTTCGCGGAAACCCGGGACCACCTGCGCGAAACCGGCCTGCTCTTTGCCGGGTCCGGCGATACGGCCGCGCAAACTTTTCAGCCCGTCTTTACCGAGGCTCACGGCATCAAGGTCGGCTGGCTTGGCATGACCCGCTGGCTCAACGGCAATCGCAACCCCGACGCGCCCGACCAGCCCCACGTCAACTTCTTTCCCTATCCCGGCGAGTCTGGCGGAGCGCCCGGCGCCGACCAGGCCCAGGTTCTCGCCGCCATCCAGTCTGCGCGCGCGCAGTGCGATCTGCTCGTCGTCTCCATTCACTGGGGCATCGAGTACGCGCCCGCGCCCCGCCCCGAAGACGTCGACCTCGCCCATAAAATGCTCGACGCCGGAGCTTCGGTCGTCGTCGGCCACCATCCCCACGTCCTGCAGCCCGTCGAAACCTATCGCACCCCCGATGGCCGCAATACCGTCATCTTCTATTCGCTGGGCAACTTTCTCTCCAACCAGTCGCGCACCTACGTCGACGGTCTCATGCCCGACAAGGACGGCGATCCCCGCGATTCGATGATCGGCCTCTTCTCCGCGGTGCGCGAAGACTACGGTCCCGCGGGCGTGCGCGTCGAGCTGGGCCACGTGGGCATCCTGCCCCTGTGGGGAGAAAACAATCGCAACGAGATCGCCGCCGGTAAATCAAAAACGCCCATCATCCGCCCCGTCCTCATTGATCGCGAGATGCCGCGCCTGCAGGCCCGCCTCGACGAATTGACCAAGCTCGCCGGACTCGACCCGTCGGCCGCCGCGCCGAATGCCTCGACCCCATCTACGGAAGATCGCGGCGCCACGCCCGCTCCCGATAAGCCTTCGGCCCCCAGCGCGCTCACGCCCGAGCAGCAGAAGGAATTCGTTGAAATCACGACCGAGCTCAAGCTGCTCGACGATCGCCGCAAGCTGCTTCTCGCGCGCACCGGCGACGACTACGTCACCGACCCGCCCAAACTGCCCGCTAAACCCTGATTTGTTTTGAGTGTCCTTGACGTGTCCTCCTGAACGGAGCGTGCTTGGGGCCGCGGGGCACAAGAGTTCCGCGGTGGGGTATGGGCAAAGAAGGATCTGCTTTTGAAAATCAATTCCGGGAAACTCTTCGCATGACCAGCCCCACCCAACGCGTCACCGGCTGGATCCACGTCAACCGCTACGATCCAAAACCCTACAACGAATCCGCCGGGGTCATGCTCTTCGAGGTCGAGATCATCGAGGACTTTTCGGGCGGCCTCACCGGCACGGGCGCCGCGCGCTTCCTGATGGCGCAGATGCCCGATGCCTCCGCCTACTTCACGGGAATCGAGCGCTTCACCGGGACCCTCGCCGGACGCTCCGGGTTTTTTCTGATGCGCAACGCGGGAGTCCTTAAAGACAATGCCGTCACGTCGGAGTGGCTCATCCTTCCCGGCTCCGCCACAGGAGAACTCACCGGCCTTCGCGGAACGGGCGGTGTCGGTACCCACGGCTATTTTCTTGATTACTGGTTTCAGTAATTCCGCAACGCCATACACCCTAGTCCAGCAAGGGAATCCCCTCGGCCACTGCAGCGTTTCGCAGAGCCTTATCCAAAGTTGCAAATGCCACGCGATTGCGCTTCGCCACTGCCAGATAAGCCGCGTCGTAAAAGGACAACCGATGATCGCGTGCCAATTGCAATGTCATTTTCTCGTCCTCCGTCGTGTCGGTGCGTATCGGATACGACGAAAGAAGCTCGAGGAAAAGTCTGGAGTCCTCGACCGTCATCCTCAACCTTCGCTCATTCACGACCAATAGGTTTCGAACTTCGTACCACCAGAGCGGAGGCACCAACGCGAACTCGCTGTTGAAAAGTTCCGCCGCTCGATCCGCGATCGGAGAGGACTCGTCCGCCAATGCCCAAACCGCCGAAATCGATGCGTCCAGGACAAATGCCATCAGGCCCGTCCTTCATCCCTCGCAGAAAGAATCTCTTCGAGCGAGAGCTTTCCGATCCTCTGGCGTAGCGCGCGCATGCCTTCGGTCGCCAGCTTGACACGCTCCCGGTCAATCGCGGTTTCAGGCTGAATGCGCGCCACAGGCTTTCCATGTCGCGTGATCAGCACACTCTCGCCCCGCTCCACGTCGTCGAGAATCCGAAGGAAATGCGTTTTAGCTTCTGATGCTTGATAGGTTTGCATAGATTTCGACCAGTCAAACGACCAGTCAAATATACCACATCTCTCAACTAGTGTGCCGCGTGGCACTCGAGCCACAGCGCAATTGTGTCAAAACAAGGTGATTAGTACCCGTTTGCCACCAGCCAGGCCTCGGTCAATTCCATCTCCGGCTTCTTCGGCGCATTCTGCATCTCGGCGTAGGCCAGCTTCACCAGCACATCCGCCTCCACGTTCACCGGGGCGCCCACGCGCAGCGTATGCAGATTTGTTCGCCAGTACGTCAGCGGCAAAATCGCGATCGAAATCGTATCGCCCTCGACCGCCGCAATGGTCAGGCTGATCCCCTCAATGGCTACGGAACCCTTGTGCACCATCCACTGCCGCGTGTTCTGCGGCAGGCGCACCTTGAGCGTCCAGTCCGTGGTCTGCTCGTCAAACGCAGTACTCGTCCGCGGGATCACCGGATCGAGCGCCGTCATCACGCCCGCTCCATCCACGTGCCCCTGCACCACATGCCCGCCCAGCGGACTTCCCGCGGCCGTCGGCAGTTCCAGATTGACTCGGGATCCAGGAGTCAGCGCGCCCAGCGAAGTCCGGTCCAGCGTTTCCTGTGCCAGGTCCGCGTGAAAGTAAGTGGGATCGACCGCGAGCGCGGTGAGACATACACCCGAAACCGCCAGCGAGTCGCCTTCGCGCAGCCGCCCCGCAATACCCGGAGCCTCCACCGTCAGCCGCCGCACGCCGCCCGTGTCGCGAAGGCTGACCAAGGTCCCCGTCTGCTCCACAATGCCCGTAAACATGGATCTATTTTAGGGGAACAGGGAAACAGCGAAACAGTGATCAGTGATCAGGGAACAGGGGAGACATAGAAATCGGAGGGGGGAACCGTTCGGCCTTCAGAACCGCATGGTGATGCCTTGCTCGCTCATGGTGGTGAGCACAGAGAGAAGGTGGGTGATTCCCAGTAATTCGCGAATCTGCTTTCCCAGGTGGATCAGCTCCAGCCGGCATCCGCTGCCAGTGGCCGAAACATAGAGCCGCACCAGCGTGCCCAGACCGATGCTGTCCATGAATTTCACATCGGAGAGATCGAGCACAATCAGCTTGCTGTCCGGAATCAGGGGCTTCACGCCGTCATAGAGAGGCTTGGCCGCGCCCGCCACCAGCCGTCCGTGACAGTGCACCAGTGCCTTGCTGCCCTTGCGCTCGACCTCCAGGGTGAAGGAATTTGCTGCGGATGCGTCCGGCATCGAGTTCTCCTTGAAACGAGTCTGAGCGGGAGACAAGAATTGCCCATGATTCTCTCATGGCTTGCCGATCCCAACATTGAAATCTCCGCAATCCTCCTGTTGGATTGAGCCACGGAATGCGTCCCAGGGAGCGCAGCGGCCTACTGCGCCTGCAGCCACTGCAAAATCTCCCGCATCACCCTTTCCCCCTGCTCCGTATCAAACAAATACTGCGCGTGCGCCGAACCCGCCAGCACCACGAGCTTCTTGGGCTGCGGCGCCTTCTCAAACTGTGCGCGAATTCCCGGCAGCCGCGGCCCGTCCCCGCTCGTGTCGTCGCGCGCCACGATGAACAGCGCCGGCGCCTTGAGTTTCTCCGCCGGCAGATTCGGCGCCGCACCCAGCATTACGATGCGATCGACCTCTCCCGGGCGCGACACAATCGACGCATCCCCTGCAGCCGCGCCGCCCATGCTCCCGCCTACTATCGAAACGCTCTTGGCGCCGTGTGCATGCAAATATCGCACTGCCG
This sequence comes from uncultured Acidobacteriaceae bacterium, assembly GCA_963798035.1. GTDB lineage: Bacteria > Acidobacteriota > Terriglobia > Terriglobales > Acidobacteriaceae > Telmatobacter. The sequence continues at coordinate 1,491,275 of CAWCRW010000006.1, forward strand.
CCATGACATCCATCTCGAACTGCGCATCGTTCGCTTCCATGCCGCCCGGCCCCTTCGATTGCCCGCGTCCGCGAAAATCAATGGCCAGCACTTCAAAGCCTGCCTTCACCAGCACCGGAGCCTGCTTCGCCCAGCTCTCCTTGGTAAACCGGCCGCCATGCGCCAGCACCACCGCGCGTTCGCCTGACCCATACACATCTGCAAACACAACACCGCCGTCTTCGGTCGGAAAGCTCACAGTCGTCTGCCCCACAGCCGTTCCCGCCGTCCACAAAAACGCAATCACGAAAGCCAGAGCCCGCATGCAGCCAATGTACAACGCATTTACGCGCATTTCTGTTACGTTGGATTTCCCGGCAATTTCGTTCCCCAGTTTGCAATGCAGGTTTCAACGCACGCACTTTCCCATCGGAGAATCTCGTTCATGCATGCCTGCCGATCCTCGCTGACCGTCATCGCTCTCGTCTCCTCCGCACTCACCCTCGCCGTCCCCGCACTTCGAGCGCAGGACCGCGCCTATGGACGCTCCATCGTCTCCACCCCCTACGGCATCGTGGCCACCAGCCAGGTTGCCGCATCGCAGGCCGGCGCGCGCATTCTCGAGCAGGGCGGCACTGCGATCGACGCAGCGATCGCCGCCAACGCCGTGCTGGGTGTCATGGAGCCCAATTCGAATGGCATCGGCGGGGACCTCTTTGCCATCTACTGGGAAGCGAAAACGGGCAAGCTCTACGGCTTGAACGCCAGCGGCTGGGCGCCCAAGGCCCTTACCATCGAGCACCTCGCGTCGAAAGGCATCAAGACAATGCCGCAGGAAGGCATTGATTCCGTCACCGTCGGCGGCGTCGTCGACGGCTGGACCAAGCTGCATGACCGCTGGGGCAAGCTCCCCTGGCACGATCTTTTTCAGCCTGCCATCTTTTATGCCGCCAACGGCCTTCCCGTTGCCGAAATTACCCATGCCTGGTGGGCCGGCGATCGCGACGGCCTGCTCACCAATCCCGAAAGCACGCGCGTCTTCCTTCCCAACGGCCAAGCGCCCGACAGCAACCAAATCTTTCGCAACCCCGATGTCGCGCGCGCGCTCACGCTGATCGCAGAAAAAGGCGAGTCCGTCTATTACAAGGGCGCCATCGCTGAGGCGATCCTCAAAACCTCTGCCGATCTCGGCGGCACCATGACCGCTGACGATCTCGCAACTTACTCCGCAGAATGGGTCGAGCCCATCTCCACCACCTATCGCGACTGGACAGTGTACGAACTGCCGCCCAACGGCGACGGCATCGCGGCGCTCGAAATGCTCAACATCATGGAGCAGTTTCCGCCCGCACCCGAAGGCGCGCACAGTCCCGCCGAACTCCATACCCGTATCGAAGCCATGAAGCTCGCCTACGCCGACGTCAAGAATTATGTGGGTGATCCCCGCTTCAGCAAGATACCCGTCGCCCAGTTGCTCTCCAAGGACTACGCCGCAAAACGCGCCGCCCTCATCGATCCCGCCCACGCCAACTGCACGGTTGCTCCCGGCGCCCTCGGCACCAGCGATACCACCTACTTTTCCGTGGTCGACAAAGAAGGCAACATCCTCTCCATCATTCAGAGCAACTACAACAACTTTGGCTCGAATGTCACCGTGCAGGGCATGGGCTTTGCTCTCCAAAATAGAGGCGGATTATTTTCGCTGGACCCCAGATCCCCCAACGCGCTCGCCGGACACAAGCGCCCCTTTCACACCATCATTCCCGCCTTCATGCAGAAAGGCGATCAGCACATCGGCTTCGGCATCATGGGAGGACTCAATCAGCCTCTCGCCCACGCACAGTTCGTCTCCAATGTTGTGGACTACCACATGAACATCCAGGCCGCCATGGAAGAGCCGCGGTTTACCGACCGCCGGCAACTGGCCTGCAAAATTGTGATCGAATCGCGCGTCACGCCCGCCACCCTTGACGCGCTTACCAGGATGGGCCACGTGCTCGAAGTCCACGGCGCCTACACTGCGCAAATGGGCCGGGGTCAGGCGGTGATGCACGACAGCTCTACCGGAATCAACTTCGGTGCATCCGATCCGCGCACCGACGGCGCCGCCATCCCCCAACAACCGGATTTCTCAAGCGCGCCGAAACGCTGACGGATCACCTGTACCTGAGCCCCGATCCCTGACCCCTGCCCCTGATCACTGCTTCTTCGGCCATGGGTCCCGCAGCAGGGAGCACAACGCCAGATCATTGCCGTAGCGCTCCACTTCGACGGCTGCCATCTTCACAAACTGGGGCATGCTTTTGAAAGCCGGAACCGCATCCGATCCCATAATCTGCGGCGACACGAAAAGATGCACGCGATCTACCAGGCCCGCCGCCAGCAGGGCCGTGTTCAGCCGTGTGCCCGTCTCCGTGATCACGGTCAGAATGCCTTCTTCGCCCAGCTTGTCGAGGACCTTTCCCAGCGGCACACGTCCCGCTTCTGCCGGAAGCACTTCCACACGGACGCCGCGTTTGCGCAATTCATCCGCGCGCGCCTCGTCCTTCGACACCGTGAAGATGACCACGTCGTTCTGCGCGCCTTGCACCATCTTCGACTCCAGCGGCATGCGCAGCAGCGAGTCGAGCACCACCCTCAGCAATGGACGTCTGCGCCGGAATCCGCTGCGATCGGTCAGTAGCGGATCGTCGGCCAGCACCGTATCCACGCCCACCATGGCTGCATCGGCCTGCCACCGCAGCGGCTGGACAGCAGCACGCGAAAGCTCGCTCGTAATCCAGTAAGGCGCGTGCGCCGCCTGCACTCCCGCCGGAGGCGCAATCCGCCCATCCAGACTCATCGCCACCTTCATCAGCACCAGCGGCCGCTGGTGCTGGCTCCAGCGCGCAAATCCTTCGTTCAAGCGCCGCGCCTCGTCTTCACACACACCGACACTGGTCTGCAGGCCCGCTGCGCGCAATGCCTCCAGTCCGTGCCCCGCCACATGGGGATTCGGATCAATCGTCGCGGCCACTACGCGCCCCACACCCGAAGCAATCAGCGCCTGCGTGCATGGCCCTGTGCGGCCGGTGTGATTGCACGGCTCGAGGGTGACGTACGCCGTCCCACCCTTCAGCCGGTCTTCGCCCTGGCGCGTGAGCGCGTGCTGCTTTGCCTCCTTCAGCGCTACCACTTCGGCATGGTCCAGGAGGTCATATTCGTGCCACCCCTCACCCACCACCTGCCCCGCACGATCAAGAATCACGCAGCCCACCGCAGGATTCGGCGAACTCACGCCGATCCCGCGCTGCGCCAGTTCCAGCGCACGCTTCATCCAATAGATGTCTTGCTCGATACTTTCCAGAATTGTCATCGCTCAGGCTCCGGAGAAGTGTAAATCTTCGCCGCACTCTTCCGGCAGCGCGCGCTTCCCATAAAATCCAATCGGAGTGTTTCTGCCGTTTGCAGCAGCGAGAATGAGGCAGGAGGGAAGAGTGAAAGAACTATTAGCCGACGTGGCTCGGCGTGCTGCGCGTTATGTCGACGAGATTGCCGATCGGTCCGTGTTCCCGACGCCTGAAAGCGTGGCGCGCCTTTCGGAACTGGGCGGACCGCTTCCCGAGGCACCCAACGCCCCGTCGGAAATTCTGGCTCTTCTCGATCGGGTGGGCTCGCCGGCCACGGTTGCTTCCTCTGCCGGTCGCTACTTCGGCTTCGTCATCGGCGGATCCCTGCCCGCGGCCCTCGCTGCAAACTGGCTGGCCGGCGCCTGGGATCAGAATGCGGCTTTGCGCGTCATGTCGCCGGTGGCAGCGGAGACCGAAGAAATCGTGCTTCGCTGGATGATCGATCTGCTGGGACTGCCGACAGATTCCGCAGCAGCCTTTGTTACCGGCACCACCATGGCGAATTTTTCTGCATTGGCCGCTGCGCGCACCGCAATCCTGGCGCGCGAGGGTTGGGACGTGGAACAGGATGGACTCTTTGGCGCTCCGCCCATTCAAGTCGTGGTGGGCGACGAAGTGCATGTTTCGGTGCTCAAGGCGCTTTCGCTCCTGGGCATGGGGCGCTCGCGGCTGATTCGCGTGCCGGCAGATGCGCAGGGCAGGATGCGGTTCGATGCGTTGCCTCCGCTCAATGCACGCACCATTGTCTGTGTGCAGGCGGGAAACGTGAATACCGGCGCCTTCGATCCGGCCGGCGCAATTTGCCAGGTGGCGCATGAAGCCAACGCCTGGGTCCATGTCGACGGAGCTTTTGGGTTGTGGGCTGCGGTGTCGCCTCACTATGCTCCGTTGCTTAGCGGAGCCGAGGCCGCGGACTCGTGGGCCATCGATTGCCACAAATGGTTGAATGTCCCCTACGACTCCGGCGTAGCCGTGGTGCGCAATGCCGAATCTCTCGAACGCGCCATGTCCATCGACGCAGCCTATCTGGCGCACAGTGCGCAGCGCGAGCCATGGCGGTTTGTGCCGGAGTCTTCACGCCGTGCGCGCGGGATCGAACTGTGGGCGGCGATGCGGTCGCTAGGCCGCTCCGGTCTGCGCGAACTCATTGAGCGGAATTGCCGCCAGGCACGCCTCTTCGCGACCCGGCTCTCGGCGGCGGGGCACACGATTCTCAACGACGTCGTGTTGAACCAGGTGCTTGTCTCTTTCGGATCCGCAGAGAGAACTGCGCAGGTTATCGCCGCGGTGCAGCAGGAGGGAACCTGCTGGTGCGGCGGAACCGAATGGCACGGACACAAGGCGATGCGCATCAGCGTTTCAAACTGGTCGACGACCGACGAGGATGTGGAACGGAGCGCAGACGCCATCCGCCGCATCGCACGTCAGGGCACGTCCGGCGATTGATCGCTTACTCCCGATCCCGACCCCTGCCGTCATCCCACCAGCGCATCGACGAACGCGCCCGCGTCAAACCGCAGCAGGTCTTCCATCTTTTCGCCCACGCCGACAAACTGCACCGGCAGGTTCAGCTCGCGCGCAATCGCCACGGCAATGCCGCCCTTGGCTGTCCCATCCAGCTTGGTTAACACAATCCCCGTCACGCCGGCGGATTGCGTGAATAGCCGCGCCTGCTGCAATCCGTTCTGTCCCGTGGTCGCGTCCATCACCAGCAGCACGGCATGCGGAGCGCCCGGTACCAGCTTCGCCGCGGTCCGCCGCATCTTGTCCAGTTCGTCCATGAGTCCAGATTTGGTATGCAGCCGCCCCGCCGTATCCACAATCAGCTCGTCAATGCCGCGTGCCTTGGCCGCGTTCGCCGCGTCATAGAGCACCGCCGCGGGATCGCCGCCCTGCCGCGTCTTGATCATCTCCACGCCGCTGCGTTTAGCCCACACTTCCAGCTGCTCGATCGCCGCCGCGCGAAACGTATCCGCCGCACACAAAAGCGCGGTGCGATTCTCGGCGCGATACCAGGCCGCCAACTTGCCGCTGGTGGTCGTCTTGCCTGTCCCGTTCACTCCAACCAGGAATGTCACCCGGGGGGACGCCTGCGGCAACGCTTCCGGCTTCACCGGCGCTTCCAGAATCCCGCGCAGCTGCGCCTTTAACAAATCCTTCAGCTCCGTGCCGCCTTCAATCGCCTGCTTGCGCGCACGCTCCCGCAGCGCCTCCAGGATCTCGGTCGTCGTCTGCACCCCGATATCGCTCGTCAGCAGCGCCGACTCCAGATCCTCCAGCGCGGCCTCATCCACCACCCGCGTCAACGCAACAACGTCGTTGATCCGCGATGAAAAACTCTCGCGCGTGCGTGTCACGGCGTCGCGCATGCGGCCAAAAAAACCGCGCGTCTCTTCCGCTTCCGGCTTCTCCTCCGGCTTGTCTCCCTGATTGCCAAACAACGTAATGAATTCGGGCATATCCAGCCTTCAGTCTAAAGCAGCGGGTCAGAGAGCACCGCGCAGAGGCCGCCGCCTTGCACCTGCGTTTTTTTCGATGCGGGTCCGCCATCCGCTCGCGTACGATGACCTCCATGCGATGTCAGAGCTTCCCCAACCGCCCGCCCGCTGCAGTCTTTTTCTGTCTCACATCCGGCGTTGTCGCCGCCGCGCTTCTGCTGTCTCCGGCGCGCGCTCAAGCGCAGGCCGGCAAGTCCATGGGGGGCGGCATGGCCCACTCCATGGCTGACATGCAACCCGTCCCGCCGCCCGCCCAGCTTCCCGCGCCCATCAAGATGACGGGCATAGGCAACAGCCACATCGCCATTAAAGCCACGCCTGAAGCGCAAGCCTGGTTCGATCAGGGCCTCAGCCTTCTCCACGATTTCTGGGACTACGAATCCGCCAAGGCCTTCGAGCAGGCCACCCGTGTCGATCCCCAATGCGCCATGTGCTTCTGGGGACTGGCGCAGGCACTCGACATGCGCGGCGACTCAAGCCTCTATGCAAAACAGGCGATGGCCGAAGCCGTACGTCTCAGATCGCATGCCAGCGGCGCCGACAAGCTCTACATCGACGCGGAACAGGCCGACCTCGACGCCAAAGGAGACGACCACTCCGCCGAAGTCGCGATCCTCCGCAAGCTCGTCAAAAAAGCTCCGCACGATATCGAAGCGCGCATCTTTCTCGCCGGAGCCGTTGGCAACGGCTATGACGACAAGGGCGAGCCCAAGGACGGCCAGAAAGAGCGCATCGCCATCCTCGAGGGCGTGCTGCGCGAAGCTCCCCATGACTCCGCCGCCAATCACTACTGGATCCACGCCATGGAGCCGGGCAATCATCCTGAGCGCGCCATCCCCAGTGCCGCACTGCTTGCCAGCCTCGCGCCCACCTCCGGCCACATGGTCCACATGCCCGGCCATATCTACTACCGCACCGGCGACTACTCGGACGCTGAGCATTGGTTCGCCGCTTCCATGACCGCCGACGAAACCTACATGCGCGATCAGCACGTCTCCGTCGACGACGATTGGAACTACGTGCACAACATGATGTACGCCATCGCCAACCTGATGGAGCAGGGCAAGCTTACCGAGGCCAACGCGCTCTCTGACCGCCTGGCCGGTGCGCGCGGAAAACTCTCGGCTACGCTCTACATCTGGTCGGCGCGCGATCAAATGGCGCGCATCGCGCGACGTCTTCCTGTCGCGCTTCGCGTCGCCGATTGGGATACGGTTCTGAGCCTCCTCGACCAAGCCTCTGTCGCGGATACCGACAAGACCGCCAACCTGCGCGCACTTGCTTCCTCACTCGGCGACTTCGCCCGCGGCATGCGCGCTCTCGAGAACAACGACGTCCGCTCCGCCGAAATCGCCTCCGATCACATGGATGCCGGCCTGTGGCGCGCCCAGCGCGAAAGCGACGCCAAGGAAGCGGCCAAGACTGGCGCCGACAAAGACAAGGCCAAGCAGGACAACACCCCGCCCACGCTTCCGATTTCACCCGATGCGATGGCCGGCCCCTTGCTCAAGGCGCTCAGCGTGGCGTCGATGGAACTCCATGCAGGCGTTCTCGCAGGGCAGGGAAATCTTCCCGAAGCCAGGAAAGAGTTCGCCGCGGCGGACGCTGCAGAAAAGAAGCTCGGCTATCACGAGCCGCCGTTCTATATCCGGCCCGTCAGCGAAAACGAGGCCGTGGCTCTCATCCGCGCCAAGGATTATCCCGGTGCCAAGGCCGCCTATGAAGATGCGCTCAAAGAACGGCCCAACTCAGGCTTCGCGCTCTACGGCCTGGCCCAGGTGCGCGAACTTTCCGGCGATGCGGCCGGCGCCCGGTCAGGTTACGAGGCCTTCCTCAAAGCCTGGTCCGCCGCGGATGCTTCGCTTCCCGAAGTCCTGCATGCGCACCAGGTCCTCGACAACACCACGGTTGCAGCGCGATAGCTTACGGACCCGCAAAGGGCAGCGCACGAGCTTCTCGCATCCCTTCGCCCGGCGCGATTCAATGCGGCTTTGTGCGACTTGAACGCAACGAATCGCTCGCGTCCTTCGTTCGTCAAAAATCGCTTGCGTTTCGCAATTGATTTGGGAAGAATCGCACCCGTGTGTCCGCTGTCCTTTCGCGGAAGATCCCCCACCAGGAGCCCTCCCACTTATGAGCAAGGTGCGTGTTTTAGTTGGAACGCGGAAAGGCGCGTTCCTGCTCACCTCGGATGGAAAACGTAAAAGCTGGGAAGTCAACGGCCCTCATTTCGCGGGCTGGGAAATCTACCACATGAAGGGTTCGCCCGTGGACCCCGAGCGCATCTATGTCTCGCAGACCAGCAGCTGGTTCGGCCAGATTCTGCAGTGCTCCAACGACGGCGGCAAATCCTGGTTCCAGCCTGGCGTGAAGCCCGACGATGCAACCCCGCAGTGGCCTCCGGTCAAGAGCAACCGGTTTGCTTATGACGCCTCTGCGGAGACCGGCAAGCCGCTCACCACGCATCAGTGGTACGACGGCACCCAGCATCCCTGGGAGTTCAAACGCGTCTGGCATCTTGAGCCCTCGCTCACCGACGCCGATACTGTCTATGCCGGCGTTGAAGATGCTGCCCTCTTCCGCTCCACCGACGGCGGCGTCAGCTGGCACGAGCTGCCCGGCCTCCGCGGGCATGGCACCGGTCCCGCATGGCAGCCCGGCGCAGGCGGCATGTGCCTGCACTCCATCCTTCTCGATCCGGAAAACCCCGACCGCATCTTCATCGCCATCTCCTCCGCAGGCGCCTTCCGTACCGACGATGGCGGCACCACCTGGAAGCCCATCAACAAGGGCCTCTACTCGAAGTACATTCCGAATCCCACCGCCGAAGTGGGCCACTGCGTTCATCACATCGCCATGAATCCCAAGCGCCCCGGTGTGCTTTTCATGCAGAAGCACTGGGACGTGATGCGCTCCGACGACGCGGGCGACAACTGGACCAAGATCAGCGGCAACCTGCCGACCGACTTCGGCTTCGTGATCGACATCCATTCCCATCTGCCCGAAACCGTCTACGTGGTTCCCATCAAGAGCGACTCCGAGCACTTCCCGCTCGATGGCAAGCTGCAGGTCTTTCGCTCCCGCAGCGGGGGCAACGAGTGGGAGCCGCTCACCAACGGCCTGCCCCAGGAGAACTGCTACGTCAACGTGCTGCGCGATGCCATGGCCGTGGACACACTCGACGACTGCGGCGTGTATTTCGGCACCACCGGCGGGCAGGTCTATTGCTCTCCCGATGGCGGCGATACCTGGTCCGCCATCGTCCACGATCTCCCCGCCGTCCTCAGCGTCGAGGTGCAGACTTTGCAGTCATAACCTGTCTTCCGGAACGGGGCAGTCAAGGATCCCCTCGCGACAGGTCTGCTTTGGGGAAAGCGCACGAGAATGGCCGCAACCTACCCAATCCGCGTCCAGCTCCCCTACCACTTGCGCACCCTCGCGCGCACGGATGCCGAAGTCAGTCTGAACGTCCCCACGCCCGTTACCCTGGCCTCCGTCCTCGATGCTCTTGAGGCTCGGTACCCCATGCTCGCCGGCACCATCCGCGATCACGACACCCGCCTCCGCCGGCCCTTTCTTCGCTTCTTCGCCTGCGAAGAAGACCTCTCCCTCCAATCGCCCGACACACTGCTTCCCGACGCCGTCGCCGAAGGCCGAGAGCCCCTCCTGATTATTGGCGCCATCGCCGGCGGCTCTCCCGCGGCCGACTCCCTTTTCTGAGGCGTTGCATACCCCCCATAAGTGGTATTCGGAACCGGGTCGATTTGAGTTCCAATTAGCTCAATATTCTTCTCGCGGAACAGCTTTCTCTTTGAGCTAACCCGTTTACAGGGAGCGTTTAACGCATGGCGGGGGTTCAAGAACCATCGGTAGTCGTCCGATCAGCTGCGCGTGAGCGCCGTTGGTCGTCGGATTATATTGCAGGTTCGGATGCCGGAAAGCGTCTGCCCATCAATGCTTTCCTGGGTCTGGTCCGGCAGGGGCACAGTTTTTATCGTTCCCCGGCTCGCTTTGCGCGCTTGTTCTGGGCCTTCTCCACCAACCTCGGCCACCAGTTTGAAATCTTTCGCATCCTCGCATTGCCCGCCTTTGCGAGCCTGGTGCGCCTCGACCCGATCTTCCCGTTCAAATACCTTACCCGCGGCTATCTGGTGCGGGGACTCGCTCCTGCAGAGCGGGCAGCCAGTTTTGCGCACCACTATCGCCGCCTGAATGCCATTTTCCCGCGGCCTCTTCTGCAAAAAATCCTCTATCGAGACATCGTTCTTGTCGAAAAGCAAATCGACGAACGGCTCTTGTCCGTTCACCTGAACCTGGCCCGCAAAGAAGTCCGAGAAGGGGAGCTGACCTTCACCTTGCGGCTGGATGGCACTGCGATTTATATCCTGCAATGCACCATCGTGCCCGGCAAGGTAGTCAAGTCGAGCGCTTCCGATGTGATTCTGGTCTCGCGGCTCCAGGGCATGAAGGGGAGCTACAAACAGGTACAGCTGGCCACCAAGGCTTTCTCCGAGGTGGCTCCGCCGGCGCTATTGCTCGCCGTATTGCACGGCTTTGCCCAGATCGCCGGTATCGACGAAATGGCCGGCATCGCCGCAGCCAGCCAGTTCTCCTACCTTCCCGAGTACGACGATTCCTTCCGCGCCGCCTACGACAATTTCTGGATTGAGCTGGGCGCGAAAAAGATTACCGCCAGCTTCTACGCCAGCCCCATTCCGCCTCAAGACAAATCGCTCGATGCAATCACCAACGGGCACAAATCGAGAACGCGCAAGAAACGCGCACTCAAGCAGCAGATCGCCGAGCACGTCGTTCGTTTGCTCCGCAAGCCCGACACAAACCCCTCTTTTATTGCCGTCCCTTCCAGTTCTTCGCTCCAACAGGATTAGGCGGCTCCAAAGACAAGAAATTGCGCACGCGCAGGGTGCGTGCGCGTCCCCAGAGGGAATTCGGAACCGCACGTTGCGTCGATCCAATGCCGCGTCCGCTTACAGGCTGCTCCTATCCTTCGCGAGCGAGATATTTCTTGAGCGGCTCCCAATAGCGCAGATGCCACCCCGGAAACAGGTGATCGTACCCGCCCTCCGCGAACCCCGTATGGTCAAGAACCAGCCGTGTTCCCGTGCCCGCCGCCGTCAGTTCAAAGTGCACAAGCGAGTAGAAACCCGGAACCCAGGACGGCTCGCGCCATGCCTGCACGATGCGCTGTGCGGCGAGGATTTCCACGTTTCGGCCTTCAATCAAGCCGCCGAATGTCTTGAACACACCGCCGGCTTTGGGGTCGATTTCCGCCGCCATCCCCGTCACCGCAGCGAATTGCTTCGAGTCGAGCAGGGCATCAAACACGCGCTGCGGCGTGGCGTTGAACGCGATCTCCTGGTGGAGCGACGTGCGGGCCGCGTTTGCCGCCGTCGATGATTCTTTCTCCATCGCGGGTTGCTGGCCAAGAGCGCGCATTCCGCCCAAGGCGCAGCCAAGCACGACGGCGATGCCGGCTGCAGATTCGCGGCGCGTGAGTGCATTCTCTTTCATCTTCATTCGAGCCTCGCAGAGGGGTTATCAAAGACCCGTTCATCGAAACACGTCGCGAAAGTATGTTCAAGAACATATTTTGATCGACAGCCGGATAGATTCCGGCAGATACTCCCCACGAGGAAGGAAGCATCCATGCCTTATCCCGCTGGTCATCGCACCCAGGTGAAGAAGAGAATCGTGGACAGCGCGCGCAGGCTGTTCAATCGCTACGGCTTCGAAAAGGTCTCCCTGGATCAGATCATGGAAGGCGCAGAAAGGACGCGCGGCGGCTTCTACAGCTACTTCAACAGCAAGAGCGATCTCTACGCCGAGGTGCTGGGCTGCTTCTTTACCGATCCGGAGTGGAAGAATTGCTGGGAAGGTGTCGAGATCGATCCGAAATCAACCGACATGGGGAGCCAGGTCGTGCGTGCTTATCTATCCACCGGGCATTTTGAAGACGTGGAGAATTCCTGTCCCATGGTTGCGCTCCCCACCGACGTCACGCGCAGCAGCCCCGCGGCCAAGGCCGCATTTGAGACGGTTTTCGCCGCCATGGTGAGGCTGCTCGAACGCAGCATGGGAGCGCGCAAGCCCGATCGCCACAGCTCCGCGCAGGCCATTGCCGCGTTGTGCATCGGCGGCATGGTCGTGGCGCGCGCCATGCAGAATCGCGGCCCTGCCGACACGTTGCGCGACTCCTGTTTGCAGGTCGCCCTGGCCCTCGGCGGTTGGCAACGCGGAAAGACAGCCGGCAATGGAAGGGTGCGGCGCGGGAGTAGGCAATGAGTCCGGCTTGAATCGCCGGCTGCCCCGTGCACTCGATCCCGCGCCATTTTCAGCAAGCTGGTTTTCACTCCCGTTTTTTATTTGAAGACCTTGGCCAGCACCGGGCCAGCCTCGGCGTCATCGAGTACGACGGTGCTATGCGTCTCCAACACGTCCGACCAGGACGCGGCAAACTCATACATCGCCGCCGGATTGTCGGTCTCGACGAGCGTGTAACCGCCGCTCGCGTCTGTCTTGTGCCAGCGTCCCAGAATCTTTACTCCAGCGGGCGGATTCGCTTTTCCTGCCAGAAACCGGCCTACCGCTTCTTTCACGCATCCCGGTCGAATCGCATATGTGGATAGAATTTTCATCGCACCTTGACCTCGTCTTCTTTCTCGGATTTTCTTCGGGGGGGGACAATACAGGAACGTTCGAAGGTGCCAACTATAGCGCATTCGTGCCGGCACGTGCGCCTGTGAAATTCGATTTTCCCTGGTGGCATCGAGAAGATCGGCGACACGCCGTGAGGGATTGAGAAAACGGCTCCGCTATTCGTCTTTCCCGGGTCGCAGCATCAGGTCGCGGATGGCCTCGCGCGGGTCTTTTCCCTCGTCGAGAATCAGTTCCATCTGTTCGGTAATCGGCATTTCGATCCCGTAGCGCCGCGCCAGGCCAAGCGCCGCCCGCGTGGTCCGCACACCTTCGGCCACCTTGCCGCCCAGGCCCTCGAGGATATCGGGCAGTTTCCGTCCTTTGCCCAGCGACTCGCCCACGGTGCGATTCCGCGAAAGCGATCCGGTGCAGGTCAGCACCAGGTCGCCGACGCCCGAAAGCCCGCCCAGCGTCTCGCGCCGCCCCCCGCAGGCCACCGCCAGCCGCGTGATTTCCGCGATGCCGCGGGTCATCAGCGCGGCCGCGGAGTTGTACCCGAGACCGACGCCCGCCGCAATGCCGGCCGCAATCGCGATCACGTTTTTCAGCGCCCCGCCAAGTTCCACGCCCACCACGTCTGTCGAAGTGTAGAGGCGCAACACTTCCGACGAGAACTCCTGCTGAATCACCGACGCGATCTCCGGATCGCTGAACGCAACCGTGACCGCCGTGGGCTGGCCCTGCGCCACTTCGATCGCAAAGCTGGGCCCGGAAAGCGCGCCGATCGAAAGCAGCAGCCCTCCCGGCTCAAGAATTTCCGAGACGACCTGGGTCATCCGCAAAAACGTGCGATCTTCCACGCCCTTGGTCGCGCTCACGATGAATTGCCCGTTATGCAAGGCAGGGCGCACCCGTGCCAGCGTCGGCCGCAGGAACTCCGAAGGAACTACCGAAACCAGGATCTCCGCCAGTCGGATCGGCCCCGTATCCGTGGTCACGTTCAAACCCGAGGGCAAAGGAAATCCAGGGAGAAAGAGCTTGTTTTCGCGCGCGGCCACGATCTGCTGCGCTTCGTCTTCGCTGTGCGACCACAAAGTGACATCGTGCCCGCCGCGACGATGCAGCGAGAGCGCGATGGCCGTTCCCCAGGCCCCCGAACCAAGAACAACGATACGGCTCATGCGGGCTTCCCCTCGCGCGGGTGCGTCGATCCAAAGCGATTCTCCGTCCCCGCAAGCAGACGGCGAATGTTCTCGTGGTGCTTGGCAATGATCAAAAACGCAACAATGGCCTGCACCGCGATGAAGAAAGCCGGCTTGTCCCCGGAAACGAGAAACCAGGCAAACACTGGAAAACTAGCGGCTCCAAGAATCGATCCCAGCGAAACGAAGCGGCTGAGTGCGAAGACGATCGCGAAGACGGTAATGGCCGCCAGCGCCGCCAGAGGCGCGGCCACCAGGAAAACGCCGAAACCCGTAGCCACACCCTTGCCGCCTTTGAAGCCGAGCCACACCGGGAACATGTGCCCCAGCACCGCACACAGCGCAGCCAGCGCTTCGACATCGCGCACCGGGGCGGCGGGCATCAGGTGCGGCGCCAGCGCCGCGCCCAGCCAGATGGCCGAGCATCCCTTCAGCACATCCAGCACAAAGGTCGCCGCCCCCAGGCCGCGAGCCCCCGTGCGCATCACATTGGTCGCGCCGATATTGCCGCTGCCAATCGTGCGAATGTCCTGCTTGCGAAAAAATCGCACCAGCAAATAGCCAGTCGGGATGGAGCCGAGCAGATAGGCTGCAGCCACGACCAGTAGGCTTTCGAGGGGCATAACGAGAACGAGTGTAGCAGGTGCGGCGGCGGGGAACTCAGCCCTTCCGCACCCTTTGCATCGAGGCCTCCGCGCTTGCTGTACGCTTACATGCGCTCATCTGCCGACGGCCCGTAGAGCGCCGGCACGGTGGAGGAAACCAAGCGCAGATACACCGTGAGCTGTCCGCGATGATGGGCAAGGTGGCTGAAGACGGCATCCATGATCATCAGGTACCGTGCCTGCTGCTGCACGATAGTCCCGCCCATCTTGAAGGCCCACGGAGTCAGCAGATGCTCATCCGTGGTCGCCTCCAGCGCCCGTCGCGCCTTGGCGATTTCCGCGTCCAGGCCAGCCAGCAATTCCGCCTTGGTCGCCGCCACCTTGGGGCGAAACTCCTGGCTCGACGGCTCGGCGAAGTCGATTTCATCCCGATCGATCATGAACGCGATCCACCCCAACATATGCGCGACCAGCGCACTGAGGTAGCCGAACTCCATCGAACGCGGGTGCGGTTTGAAATCGTTGTGGCCTTCCGCGAAGCGCTCCACCGTCTTGCGCGTCAGGGCAGCTTCCCGATCCAGCTGGGCGAGGAACAGGTCTTTGAGGGTCATGAATAAATCTCCTTGGGAAATGGACTTTCGGTAAATCCGGACCGCATTGGTTGGGCAGTTGGCAGGTTTGTGTACTTTGCCAATTCGAAGAACTGCGCAGCATCGCCATATTTGAAGAGCGCAAACCAGGCATCGAGCATGCAGGACCCATAAAGTCCGAGAGCCTGGAAGATCTCGCGCGCAAATTCAATGGGAGCCACCCCCGATGCGGTGATCACTCCCTGATCGCTGATCGCGGGAACCTCCCGGTAGAACCGGCCGCCGCGGTAGCGGCTCGCCGCCAGATATTCGCGCGCGTTGCTGGTGTGGAAGCGGTTGTCGAGCAGGCCGGCGCGCGCCAGCGCCAGAGTTGCCGCGCAGATGGCCGCGACGGGCACACACGCCGCAATAAATTCACGCGTTTTCGCGATCGCTTCGGAATTTCCTCCGCGCTCCCATAGCTCCCCGCCGGGCAGAATCAGCATTCCGCTCTGCGACGGCGTGATTTCATCGAGCGTCGTGTCCGGCAAGATGCGCACGCCGCCGGCCGTCGTGATCGGCTCGCGATTGGCCGCCACCGTCACGACGCGAAAACGCCCCGGGGCCAGCTGATACTGAGGGTTCTGGATGCCGGCAACGGCAAACGCCACCTCCCAATCCGCCATCGTGTCGAAAACAAATAGATGAATCGCTCGAGTCTGCATGAATCCCACCTCGGTCTGACTTCTTCATTATGTTTTGTGATATATGACAAGCCGTGTCATATATGATCGAGAAAAATAGAAATTGTTGTGAAGCGGGAGAAAAACGCCATGAAATCCGACCGGCTGCTTTCCGTGCTCATGCTTCTGCAGGCCAAGGGGCGCGCCACGGAGCGCGAATTGGCGGAGCAGCTGGAGGTCTCGCAGCGCACCATCCATCGCGATCTCGAGGCCCTCAGCGCGGCGCGCGTTCCGGTGGTTGCGTTGCGGGGATCGCAGGGCGGCTGGGAACTGGAGAAGGGCTGGCGCACCCAGGTGCCGGCCCTGGACGAAGCCGAAGTGCGGGCGTTGCTCATGGCGCAGCCGCGGGTCGTTGGACATCCCCGCCTCGCGGCGGCCGCCGAACGCGCCCTGAACAAGCTGATGGCTGCGCTTCCCGCGCCGATCCGCACCCAGGCCGCGACCATGCGCGAGCGGCTGCATGTGGACGCGACAGGATGGCACGAGACGGGCGAAGATCTTTCGATGTTGTCGGTCGTGCAGGACGCAGTCTCGCGCGAGCGAAGAATCGCCTTCGACTACACCAAGGCCAATGGCGAAAAAACGCCGCGCACCGTCGATCCTCTGGGACTTGTCGCCAAGGGACTCAGCTGGTACCTGGTCGCCCGCGGCGCTACCGGAATGCGGACCTTCCGCGTGTCGCGCATGCAGGCGGTCGCCGTGCTGGCCATGGGCTTTGAACGCCCGAAGAATTTCGATCTTGCCGACCACTGGAAGAATTCAACCGAAGAGTTCAATCGACAACGCCGCAGCTATCGCGCCATTCTCTCGCTCACACCGGAGGCGGCGCGCCGGCTGCGGGGCTGGGGCGTGCTGACCCCTGCGACCGGCAATCCGCGCAACGGGGATGCAGGAGACCGCATCGAAGCGCAGGCGGAATTCGACTCGGAAATGCTGGCGCGCTTTGCCGTTCTCGGACTCGGCGACGGGGCGCGCGTCGTCAAGCCGGAGACGCTGCGCGCATGGATCCGCAATGAAGTGCAGGCCATGAGCCAGAATTTTTCTCAGCCAGACGCATGATTTCCGGCGACAGGGTGAAAGGGCCGGGTGTAGAGTTGTGCCTCCTCCACGCACTCAGTTCTGAACTTCCCTTGAAAGGCGGAAATCCATGCCCAGTTACCTCGTGCAGGCTTCGTACACCGTCGAAGCCCTCGCCACTTTAATGAAGAAACCGCAAGACCGCACAGAAGTGGTGCGCAAGACCATCGAAAAACTCGGCGGCAAACTCGTGGGCCTCTGGCTCTCCTTCGGAGATCAGGACATCGTGGCAGTGATGGAATTGCCCAACAATGTCAGCGCCGCTGCAGTCGCTCTCGCCATCGGTTCCGGGGGAGCGCTCAAGAGCACCAAGACTACGCCGCTGCTCACGGTCGACGAGGGCATCGCCGCTATGAAAAAAGCAGCTTCGTCGGGATATACATCCGTCACGGCAAAATAGCGGGGCCTGCACCAAGGCAGCAACTATCCCGGCGGATAACCTTCAGCCTTCCGCCGGGGGGCGCTTCGCTTCCGAACTCAATCCACCATCACTTCGCCGGGCAGGATCGGCCTGGTCCGCGGCAGCGCGCCGTTGTAAGCAGCAACGCCCATCGCGATCAGCGTGAGGCCATACGCGGTCAGCTTGATCAGGCTGCCGGCGCGCGTCAGGGGCACCGATTTCCAGAGAATCAGCAGCAGCGTTTGCGCGATGGTGACCGACCAGACGGAGCCGTAGAAGTAGCGTCGCTCGATGCCTTCGCCTTTGGTCGAGCGGCCCACACGCGGCAGCTTGCCCAGCGCGCCGAGCAAGAGGATCAATGCACACAGCGGCAAATAGGCGTATTGATACAGCTGCTTCATATACCAGACGCCGGTGGTGCTGGCGATGATCAGGCCGGCAAGGTTGATCAAGGCAAAGTTCAGCACCGCGTTCCATGCGAAGGTGTAGCAGACTTTGCGATAGAGCGGGTTTGGCTTGTCTTCGTCGAAACGCAGGATGTACGGGCGCGGTTCAACGCCGGGCATTTGCCCATAGAGACCAGCAATGCCCGTGCCGATCAACACTGCCGCAAGCCACGCCGAGTTCGCCCAGCTGAAGCCGTGCGCAAACAGCGAAAACGTGAGCGGCCCCGGCGCGAGAAAAAACACCCAGATCCAGATAGGCCAGTGCAGCACCCGATAATATCCCTTGTTGCGTTGCCGCATCTTGCGGGCATCTGCATACTCCACCTTGCCGCTGTAGCGCATGGCCGGAGTTTTGCAGAGGGAGCGGGGGCACGTCAATTGTTCGAACGCTGCAGCACCGCCTCGGTGGCCTGAACTCCGATCCCGCTCAGACCGCCGGGCGATGGCCTGCGCCTTCGCTCAAAAAATCGAACGGCCGGTTGCGAATCAGCCTACACCCTACATCAGCTTTCGACGAATCAGATCCAGCGCCTGCTGCGAAGCCCACTGCCGCACGCGATCGCGGTCGCCGCGGAAGGTGCGGTTGAACGAGTCGGTCTTCTGGGCGTCCGAAACCGCGAAATAAACCAGCCCGACGGGCTTCGATTCCGTGCCGCCCGTCGGTCCTGCGATCCCCGTGACTCCAAGGCCCAGCGTGGCTCCGGTGCGTTTGCGAATCCCTTCGGCAAGCGCGCAGGCCACTTCGGAGGAGACCGCGCCGTGCTGCGCGATCAACTCCGGCGGAACGTTGGCAAACGAAGTCTTCATCGGGTCGGAATACACAACGGCGCCGCCTAGAAACGAGCGCGAACTCCCAGGGACAGCTGTAATGCGCTGCGCGACGAGCCCCCCGGTGCAGCTTTCAGCGGTGGAGAGGGTCGCTTGCCGCAAGCCAAGATAGTAGAGAACGATCTGCTCGAGCGATTCGCCTTCCGACGAGTAGAGCCAGTCGTCGAGCGCTTCTTCCAGTTTCCCCGCCAGCTCATCGACGCGCTGATTGGCCGCCGCCATCGTTGCCTTGGCGCAAAGCAGCGTCAGCTGGATGTCGCCCGCATGCGCAAGAATTGTGGTTTCCACGTCCTGGTATTCGGAGTAGATGGGCGCCAGCAGTTTATCCGCCTGCGATTCCGGAATCATGGCCGCTTTCAGCTTGCGCACCGCAATCGCGCGCGGCGGCAATTCGTCGCGCAAGCGGGGAAGGCATTCGGTGTCGAAGAGGGCATGGCACTCATGCGGCGGCCCGGGAACCAGCATGAGCAGCTTGCGGTAACCCTGGAACATGGTGTCGAGCCATTGTCCCGGTGCGCTCCCGTTGGGATTGGTCAGCACCGTCGCGCCCTGAATCACGTCCGCCTGCTTCAGATTGTTTTCCGGCATCGAGATGCGCCAGGTAGCCGCGCGGGCGTGCAGCGCAGCCACCTGCGAAGGCTCGCGGCGCAAATGCAGCGATAGCGACTCGGCCACCGCTTCGCGCGTGAGATCGTCCTCTGTCGGGCCCAGGCCGCCGACAAGAATGATGATGTCGGTGCGGCAGAGCGCCGTGCGAATTGCGCTCACGAGATCCTTGCGCCGGTCGCCGACGATGGTCTTGAACGCCACCGAAACGCCAATCTCATTGAGTTTTTCAGTGATGTAAAGAGAATTGGTGTCCTGCCGGAACGGCGTCAGCATTTCGGAACCAACTGCGATAATTTCCGATTTCATAAACGCAGCAACGAGCTCCTGGCCTCTGGTTTGGATCCTGCGCAGGCGAACGCGGGATGGTCCCGATGGAAGGCAATAATCCTTAAAATTCGGAGCCGCCGGCGCATCGCTGGCAGCTATCGGTTACGAAACAATCAATCCTTCAACACCTAGATCCACATCATAAACCGCTTCATTCGTGGTCAGAATGGTCGTCCCAAGCGGTGAAAAGGCAACCCCGACAAGATTGTTTCCGCTGAGCACGAGGCTCGCTTCTCCCGCCGCGGTCACCCGCACCAGCCCACGCCTGCCGCGGAGACAGGAAGTCACATAGACATCGCCCTCCTTCGACAGCGCAAGGCCCTGCGGGCGCCCCAGGCCCCGGTACCAGGCCCGCGTCTCTCCATGCGAGGTGATAGCCCAGATCGCGTCGTTCGAGCACAGCGTCGGACCCGTGACGTAGAGTGTGCCTTCGCGGTCAACGGACAGATGATAGGCCGAAACACTCGGCTCGAGCGTGGCATGCACAAAGATCTTGCGCTGCGGATCGATCTTGAAGATGGTCCCGCTGCGGTCCCCCACAAACAGATTGCCTTCGCGATCGAAAACTGCGCCGGTCGCAACGCCCATCCCTTCGGAATACAAGGTCGATTCGCCGGCGCCATCCACGCGATACACATTGCCCTCGGCGCGGGATGTGACAAACAGATCGCCTTCCGGACTGAAGGCCAGCCCGGTTGCGTTCAGAATGCCGGTCACGAATGGAGTGGCGCGTCCGTCATGGCTCACGCGCACCACCGAAACCGGCGTCTGCTTTCCGCGCGGACCCGAAATGGTCGCGTACACCATGCCTGACCGGCTCACGGCCGGGCTCGTCACCGGATGCAAACCGCTGGAAAGCTCCCGCGCCACTTGCAGCGGCGCGGCATTGCTCACGCCAACCGGCGAGCGAACTTCGATCAGTCCCGTGCCGGCCTGATCGGGCACGCGAAACGCCAGCCGACCGGGACGGCTCATCAGCACATGCGCAGGTTGCGTGCCGACTAATACAACCGGCGGACCGGCGGAGTGCGGACCAAGGTTTACGCCCAGGAGCTCGACGTCGCCCAACGGAAGCGCTGCCGCCGGCACGATGTCATCGATGCGCGGATCGGCAAACACATCATCGGGTGCGGATTGAGAGCGCGTGCGAGCCATGATCGTCTCAGCCTTGCAGCGACGGAATGAAATGTCGCGCCAACCAACCTACACCCAAAGCATACAGCCCGGCGGCCACGTCGTCGAAGACGATGCCCCAGCCCGCGGGAAGCCTTTCAAGCAGACGCACCGGAAACGGTTTTGTGATATCAAATAGCCGAAAAAGCACCAGGGCCAGAACCGCGTGACGCCAGTTCCCGCGTGAGCCAAGCAACGCAATCCACTGCCCGGCGACTTCATCGATCACCACAAATCCCGGATCGTGCGCGCCGCTTTCGCGTTCCGTGATAGAGGCAGCGGGAACGCCGAGCAGAATGCTCAGAGCAATGCCCCCCAGGAGCGCATAGACGAGTGCCGGGACGCTGGGATGCAGCAGCACGGCATAGAAAAACCAGAGCAGCACTGCAGCCACCGAACCCCAGGTGCCTGGACCCGGCTTTCCAAATCCTGCGCCAAAGAATGTCGCCACCGTCCATGCCCACGGCGTCTTCTTCAAGGTCTGCTCAGGCATCGCCGGCGTCGCAGCGCTATTCATCGTTGTGGCCTCGATCCTGGCCGCCCGCCAATCCACCCAGGTCTTCGAGAACCTCGGGATCGAGAACGGGAGAACTGATCTTGTACACGCCCATCGCCCATTTGCCCAGGTCAATCTTGCGGCAGCGGTCGCTGCAAAAAGGGAAGTCCTCGTCCCCGGCTCGAACCAGCATCCCACACGTGGGGCAATGCAATACTTTTGCAGATTTCTTTTTTGCGGGCATCGCGCAATAACTCCAAATTTGCCTAAGAAGATTTTCTCACCAACACCAGAATGCCGCTTGCCCACTGCAGGGGCAGCGCAAAGAAACGCGGATCCGCGAGAAGTCGCTCCATCAGAATCGGCGGCTTCTCTTGGTGGCCCTCCGGCCAGTTCGCTTGGGGAAGCAAGTCATCGACCACGTAGTATCCGCCCGGCTTCACGATGGCCAGCGCTTCGTCGAGTGCTTCGTATTTCCCCGGCATCGCGTCGGCAAACACCAGGTCAAAACATTTCTTCGGCTGACGCCAGAGAAACGACGCTCCATCGTGCGTGATCAGTTTGAGGCGTTGGTCGTCTCCCAGGAATTCCCGCGCCACCGACTGCACGCTCTCATCCGTATCCAGGCTGATCAAAGTAGACGTAGCATCCATGCCCGACAGCAGCCACGCCGTGGCAATGCCGGTGCCCGTGCCGAGCTCAAGCAGCCGTCCCCCGGGCTTCGAAGCCGCCAGAACCTGCAGCAGTGCGCCGGTCTTCGGCTCGGAGGCCATGTCGAAACCGAGCTCAGTCGTGCGCTCGATGAGGCCGCGCAGTGCGCGCGGCTCCGCGTTCAGCGAAATGTCCCACATGAAAATTAGAGTATCGCGACCGCGCCAGCCAGTTCCGCAGCCGCCCCTAGAGCGGCCCCGCAACCACCCGCGCAACGACGTCGTATTCGTGCGCCTCGGTGATCTCCGCGCGATAGAAGCGGCCTGCCTCGAGCGCCTCCAGATCGCCAAAGTCGTTGATGTAGACTTTGCCGTCGATCTCCGGCGCGTGAAACTGGGTACGGCCCTCCCACAGCATGGGCGTCTCTTCGCTCTCACCCTCGGCCAGCAGCACCACCTCGCGACCCAGCCACTGCTGCTTGGCCTGGCGCGAAATCGATTGCTGCAATTTCATCAGCTTGCGCTTCCGTGCTTCGATGGTGCGCCCCGGAACCTGCGCGTCCAGCGCATAGGCCGCGGAGCCTTCTTCGTGCGAATAGCTGAATACGCCAAGCCAGTCGAATCTTGCCGCGCCGATAAACTCCTCCAGAAGTTCAAAGTCGCGAAGCGACTCGCCGGGAAAGCCGACGATGAACGAAGTGCGCAACGCAATGCCGGGAACCGCGGCCCGCACCTTCTCCAGGGTCTTCAGGAAAATCTCGGCGCCGGCGCCGCGCTTCATGCGCTTGAGCACGTCGGGCGACGCGTGCTGCAGCGGCACATCGAGATACTTGCAGATGTTGTCGTGCCTGGCGATCGTCTCCAGCAGGCGGCCCGTGATGCGGTTCGGATACGCGTAGAGGAAGCGCAGCCAGCGCAGGCCTTCGATGCCCGCAAGCGTGTCGAGCAGCGTTGCCAGCCCGTCCTTCATGCCCAGGTCTTCGCCGTAGCAGGTCGTGTCCTGGCCAATCAGCGTAATCTCCTGCACCCCGCTCGCAACCAGCCGCTGCGCCTCCGCAACCACCGATTCAAAACGACGCGAGCGAAACTTTCCGCGCAGGTTGGGAATGATGCAGAAGCTGCAAGGGTGGTCGCATCCTTCCGCAATCTTGAGGTAAGCAGACGTACGTCCCGTCGACAGAAGGCGCGGCGTTGTTTCGTCGTAGAGGTAGGTCGGCAACAGGTGCGCCGCCCCTTGCCAGTCGTCGCGACGGAAGCGGCCCTGCCGCTCGCGGTGATCGCCTTCCGCGCGAAAAGCGATGGGCGCGTCTTCGCTGGAATGCAGGTCGTCGGCTTTGTGGGTGCCCGCGCCCGACTCGCGCCCCGACCGTACTTCCGCGTGCCCGTTGCTGCTCAAAATATGGAAGGGCGACAGCGTCGCACTTGCCGCCGGGGCAACGCCTGCGGCTTCGAGAATCGACTCCAGCTCGCCCGTTCCCACCACCGCGTCCACTTCCGGAATATTTTTCCGAATCTCGTCGCGATAGCGCTCGACCAGGCACCCCGCAACAATCAGCTTCGTCGCGCGGCCCTCGGTCTTATGCCGCGCCATCTCCAGAATCGTGTCTACGGATTCCTGCTTGGCCGTGTCAATGAAGCTGCAGGTGTTCACCACCAGGATGTCAGCGTCTTCGGGACGCGCCGTCAACCGCGCACCGGCGCGATCGAGCAGGCCCATCATGACCTCGGAATCGACAAGGTTTTTGGGGCAGCCGAGGGACACAAATCCCACGACCGGGGAAGGTTTTTCTGCGGTATTGCTCACTTTACGATTGTACCGGGAGCCAGGATTCCCTGCTGGAGACACGGGGATTGCACGCCCTTGGCGCGGGTAACCCCCGCAAATAGAGATCGATTACGGCTTACTCGTTTCAACTGCAGCCGGGTCATTTCTTGCCAGTTTTGATGGGCACCCCGGCAGCCGTCAGCATGCCTTTCGCGTCGGCAGAATATTGCCCCGTAGGATCGAGGTCCAGGTACTTCTGCAGCGCCTCGGCGCAGCCCGCAGGCAACACCAGCTTCTGCGTTTTAGGATCGATCGTCGCCTGCGCCGCAAGACCCTGGCCTTTGTAGAAATAGAGAACCGCGCGCGTGGGATCGACGGCAATGGCCTTGTCTGCAGCCGCCACTTGCTCCGCGGAGTTCCCTACCTGCAGAAAGAAAATAGCTTCATTGCGAAAATAGAGAGGCGCTTGCGAAGGGTTGTCTTTGACTGCCTCATCAAAAGCCGCCTTCGCGTCGGGAATCTTGCTGGAGAGAATATAGGCTTGTCCGAGGCTTGAATAACTCACACCCTTGATATCGGGAGTCAGCTTGTTCGAGACGGTGACCGCGTCTTCGGCGTGAACCCCTGAACTGGTGCCCTTTCCCTCGACATAAAAGCCGTCCGTCGCTTTCTTCTGCGGCGCGGTGTTGTCGCCCAGCGCCGTTTTGAAACTGGCCACCGCGTCGTCGTATTTTTTCTGCCCCAGCTGTGCCTGGCCGAGCTCGATCCAGAGATAAGGCATGTCGGCGCGGATGGCCGTGTCGCGCTGCATCAGGGTCTCCGCATCGGCGTAGCGTTTCTCCTGGTTTGCTGCCCTTGCGGTTTTCAAATCCACATTGGCGGCTTCGACCGAGAGCTTGCCGGCAACCGTCGGCGCCGCACTCGCGGCGGGTTTTTGATCGGTAGATTGTCCCAGCGGAGGAAGGCCCTGCCCATACGCGGCCAAGGCGAAGACAGAAATCAAGCAAGACTGCAGCAGACGAAAAAGCTTCATTTTCGCGCTCTCCTTCATGTGTGTTTTGCGAGCGCCGAAAGAATACTCCATCCGCGCCTGCATCGAGAGAATCCGATCGGCTTAGGCGAATCGCCAGGCCCGCATCGGAACCCCAGCCGGCCCTCAGGGAAGCCAACGCCGGGTGGTAAAATCAATCAGTGCCGGGTCCTACGCGACGTAATCCCGCCAATCCCGCCAGGTCCGGAAGGAAGCAACGGTAACGGGCTAGTACGGGCGCAGTAGGTCACCCGGTACTTTTTTGCCGCTCAGCGCGGTTTTTAAACCTTGGGCCGTGGATCGGTTGTCCGCCGCGGTGCAGCTTTGATGATGGGCAGCGGGCCGGACACAGATTCCGGGGTCGCGCCGCAAGGAGAAGTCCATTGAGTCTCACCGTGCGTCCCGTGGTGGGTCGTCGTGCAAAGATCACGGCACTCGGCACCTACGTTCCCCCCCAAGTTCTCACCAATCAAGATCTTGAAAAAATGGTCGACACCAACGACCAGTGGATCATCGAGCGGACCGGTATCCGCGAACGGCACGTGCTCGCCAAGGGACTCGGCGTCAGCGACATCTGTGTCGAGGCGGCAAAAAAATGCCTGGCCGCGCGCGGCATCCAGCCTTCTGAAGTGGAAGTCATCATCGTCGGCACCGTCACGCCCGACATGATGTTCCCGTCAACGGCATGCCTGGTGCAGGACAAGATCGGGGCCAAGGGCGCTTGGGGATTCGACGTGTCCGCAGGCTGCTCGGGGTTCGTCTTCGCGCTGCAGGCGGGCGTCAAGCTGGTCGAAAGCGGCGCGCACAGCAAAGTTCTCGTCATCGGCGCCGATGCCAACACGCGCATGACCGACTACACCGACCGCTCCACCTGCATTCTCTTTGGCGATGGCGGCGGCGCGGTGTTGATCGAGCCCGCGGCCGAAGGCGAAATCGGCTTCATCGATTTTGTGCATGAAATCGATGGCTCCGGCGGCGTCTCGCTCAACCTCAAAGGCGGCGGCAGCCTCAATCCGTCCACCCACGAAACCATTGACAAAAAGATGCACTACATCTACCAGGACGGGCAGGCCGTCTATAAATTTGCCGTCCGCAAAATGGCCGAGGCCACGACGAAAGTTCTGGAGCGTAACGGAGTCACCGGCGCCGACCTTGGATGCTTCATTCCCCACCAGGCCAATAAGCGCATCATCACGTCGACCGCCGACCGGCTGGGCATGGATCCCGAGCGCGTCATTATTAATATCGATAAGTACGGCAATACTTCGGCCGGCACCATCCCCCTGGCCATGGAAACCGCCGTCGAGCAAGGCAAGCTGAAGAAAGGCGACCTGGTCCTGCTGGCCGCGGTGGGCGCGGGATTCACCGTCGGCGCCGCGCTGTTGCGCTGGGAGATTTAGAAGCTCGCTTTAGCCCGCACGCCTAGGATCAGAATTGTCATCCTGAGCCGAGGCACCACTGCTCGCCCCACCAAGAGACATGTCATCCCGAGCGGAGCAGCTTGGGGCCCCGCGGACGGAATCGTTCGTGGGGTAAGCGCAGCGAAGGATCTGCTTTTTGTTTTTCGCGAAGCGCGTGTCCCTGAAGGACACCGACGCATTCACGCAGTCACTGTATTCAGCGTGAATTCATAGTTCGGCAGAACGCCGGTCTCAGCCGCCATCCGGAAAAAGCCGCGCATGCCTTCGATGCATTCCTCATCCAGAACATAATGGATGTTCGCCGTCAGGTACGAGCGGATGGTCTGTTCGGTCAGCGGAATCCTGCGCGCCCATTCGGCGGCAAGCGCATCGATGTTTTGGAGCCCGTGGTCGCGCGAGTGGAGGAAGTCCTCGTGAAGACTCTCCTCCAAAACACTGCTGCAGGCAATGCCCCAGACCGCGGAGACAAAGGGCAATCCGGTCAACGCACGCCACTCCTCCGCCAGATCGTGATACACCAGTTCCTCGCCGGTTCGCTCGAATCGGTTGGCGCGTTCCTCGAGAGCCATCAACGCCGGATCGCCAATCACGATGGCTGCATCGGCGTGTTCGAGCATCACGTCGAGATCTGCCGCCATCGGCACAAAGGGAACTTCAGGGTTGCCCCACTTGTGCAGGAGAATGCGCGCGTAGGCCAGGGTCGTGCGGCTCGCGCGATCCGCGGCGACGCTGCGCAGCTGTTTCAATTCCCGGCTCGCCCGCCGCACCAGCAGCAGCGACCGCACCGTTCCCTTCGACGCAATCGTGCAGCCCGGCAGAATGCGCAAACCTGGCGTCGCGGCCAGCGAAGCGATCGGCACCAGCCCGATATCCGCCGCACCGGAGGCGAGCCGGTCCGCGCACTCGGAGGGCAGCATCCAATCGATCTTGTAACGGGAAGACAGTTCTTCGTTCAGAGGGGGGTGCTCGAAATCCCACATCAGCGGCGCAGGATTCAGGAACCGGATGGCCGCGATGCGTAAAGGACTAGCTAGGGAACTCACGTCTTATTAGACTAACAACCCCTCGCATTCGATGCTTATAAGGGGAATCACGCTGTGCATCGGCATGAATCGAAAGGCTCTTGAACCGCGGCCCGGAACCCCATACAAACTCTACGAATCCCGCGTCCCGCGCGGCTCGCAGCTCAGTTCTGTGTTTCCGGTCCTTGACTTCCCACCGAAGCCCGGTTATGGTGACCGCAATTACCAAAGAAAGCGATTCCGGTTACCTCCGCGGTTGATCGGGGCATGCGTTTCGACGCATCTGCGCGGCCCAGTGAACTCAATTTTGTCTCCAATGCCGGCCACGCCGGTGCCTCCTTCCATGGACGACGATCGGCTTGCCTGGCTTGCCATGGCGCTTGCGCCCGGCCTGGGGCCCCGGCGGATTTTGGAAGGCGTCCGATCGCTCGACGCACCCAGTCATATCTTCCGCATCTCGCTCACCGAGCTCGAGGCATTGCGCTTTCCCGCTCACGCCGCGCAATTCATCTTCGACGGCAAAGCACGCCAGGCCGCGGAAGAGGAATGGACGCGCGTGGTTGAGCTGGGCGGATCGATTCTCACTTTTGGATGTCCTGATTATCCCGAGCGGCTGAAAGAGATCTACGATCCGCCCCCCGTTCTCTGGGTCAAGGGGCCCGCCGCGCTGCTGGCGCGTCCGTCGATCGCCGTCGTCGGCACCCGTCACCCATCGCCCTATGGCACCGGCGTAGCTGAAATGCTGGCGCGCGATCTCGCCGTGCGCCACATCCTTATTGTGAGCGGCATGGCACGCGGCATCGACACCTGTGCCCACAAGGGCGCTCTCGCCGCGCGCATGCCCACGGTCGCCGTGTGGGGCACCGGCCTCGATGTCGTCTATCCCAAGGAAAACAAGAAGTTGGCGGAAGATATTTTGGCCGCCGGCGGCGCCATTGTCTGCGAATCTCCGGTGGGCACCTTTCCCGCTCCGCAGAATTTTCCGCGCCGCAACCGGATCCTCAGCGGATTGAGTATTGCCGTGCTGGTGGTCGAGGCCAGCGAGAACTCCGGCACCCGCGTCACCGCGCGCTGCGCAGCCGAGCAGAATCGCGACCTGTATGCGGTGCCGGGCAACGTGACCAACAAAAACTCCTGGACGCCGAACACGTTGATAAAACAGGGCGCCAAGCTCGTCGCAACCTGGGAAGATGTGTGGGAAGATCTCCCATCCCAGGTCCGCTTGCAGCTCGAAGCCATCGCCGCCGATGAATCCAAACCGGAAGCCCCCGCATCTCTTTTGGCTGATCCGGTACTGCGGCCCCAGGAAGCGATGCTGCTTGAAGTTTTGCGCTGCGACGAGTCGCTGCAGATCGACGAGATTCTTGAAAAGCTTGAGACCCAGCTCACCTCGTCTGAAGTCTTCACCGCGCTTTTCGAATTGGAAATTACGGGCCGCATCCGCCAACTGCCCGGAAAGAATTACGTGCGTGTCCTGTGAGCCTCCGCAATTTTTTACGCCCGTCCCCAAAGGCTCAGTTTTGCGGCGGTTACCGCAACATCGGCGCAAAGTGCGGGTATTCATTCTGGGACGTGCCGCGGGCGGAAAGAGCATTTGCAGGTGGAAACGGAGCTGGCATCCGTGTTAGCTTCCAACTTTTGCGGTCTGTTTTCCGCAGAAACGGAAATCGCAGTTGTGCAAAATGGCGAAACATTCGTCAAACGCAGAAAACGGAAATGGTCTATTTGAGAGTCCAAGACAGGGAACGAAGAACGTTGGACTGTACGTATAAAGGATGGCAATGAGCAAATCACTGGTGATCGTCGAGTCCCCTGCGAAAGCAAAGACGATCGAAAAATATCTGGGAAAAGGTTTTGAGGTTCTCGCGTCGGTCGGTCACATCATGGACCTGCCCAAGAAAGACATCGGCGTGGAACTCAAGAACCGCACGTTTGAGCCAACGCTCGAAGTGTCTCCCGACAAAATGAAAGTCGTTGCGCAATTGAAGCGAGCCGGTGCCGCGGCGGACGAGATTTTCCTCGCGCCCGATCCTGACCGCGAAGGCGAAGCGATCGCCTACCATCTCGCGCTGCAGCTGGGAACCAGCGCCAAAGAGCGGAAAAAAATTCGCCGCGTTACCTTCAACGAGATCACCAAAAAGGCAGTGCAGGAAGCATTCAAGCACGCCCGCGACGTCGATCAGAATCTGGTCGACGCGCAGCAGACCCGCCGCGTCCTCGATCGCCTCGTCGGCTATCAGATTTCTCCTCTGCTCTGGGACAAGGTGCGCCGCGGATTATCCGCGGGCCGCGTGCAGACAGTTGCCGTTCGTCTGATTGTGGAGCGTGAGCGGGAAATCGGCGCGTTTCAACCGGTGGAGTATTGGCCGATCGACGCGATTCTGCAGTTCACGGCGACAGGGACTTCCGCCGCGGAACCGATGCTGGTGACTGCACGTTTCGTAGGCATCGATGGGGAAAGAGCCACGATTGAAACCGTAAGCCAGCCCGCGGTCCCGAATGAAGAAACGGCGATGAAGATCGTCCAAGCTGCGACAAAGGCGGCGTGGACTGTTCGGTCCTTTGAGAAGAAAGAACGGAAGAAGTCGCCCCCGCCGCCGTTCACGACAAGTTCCCTGCAACAGCAAGCCGCCGCGCGGCTGGGTTTCAACGTTCGCCGTACGATGGGGGTCGCCCAAAGACTCTATGAAGGCGTGGACCTCGGCTCGGAGGGAACGACCGGCCTCATCACTTACATGCGTACGGATTCTCCGCGCGTCGCGCCCGAGGCTGTCGCCGGAGCCCGTGCTTGGGTCGACAAGGAAATCGGCACAAAGTATCTGCCCGCAACGCCCAATGTTTATAAGGGTAAGAAGGACGCGCAGGATGCGCACGAGGCGATTCGCCCAACCGATGCGGCCCGCACTCCGGAGTCGATCGCGCGCTACCTTTCACAGGAGCAACTGAAGCTCTATCGATTGGTCTGGCAGCGCTTTGTCGCGTCGCAAATGACGTCCGCGATTTATGACGTAACCACCATCGAGATCGATGCGGTCAGCGACAAGACTTATAACTTTCGCACCTCTGGATCGGTTCTCAGGTTCGATGGTTTCCTGCGGATCTACGGTGCCGACGACGAAGAAGAGGATCGGCTGCCCGAAATTCCCAAAGGAGCGCGTCTGCCCCTGGCCACTGCCGATCAGCTGAAGCAATTAGCCGTCGACGCGAGGAACGCAAAGCTCGACCAGGCCCGAAAGAAATACAACCTGGAAGTTGCAAAGATCGAAGCAAGAAATGAAAGCGCGGGTTCGCGAGGCGAGCTCGAACCGATTCCCGAATTTGTGGAAACCCAGGTTCCGCTCGACCTGAGACCGTCTGCAGTCCATGCCGTCCAGAAATTCACCGAGCCCCCTCCGCGCTTCAACGAAGCTTCTCTTGTCAAGGTGCTTGAAGAGCGCGGAATTGGCCGCCCGTCCACCTACGCGTCGATTATCAACACCATTCAGGATCGCGAATACGTCAACAAGATCAGCGGGCGGTTCTATCCAACGGAAATCGGAATGGTGGTGTGCGATCTTCTGGTCGAAAGTTTCCCGTACATCTTCGACACCAAGTACACGGCGAAACTTGAAGAAGAGCTCGACGATATCGAAGACGGCAAAGAGAAATGGACGACGCTTCTCAACGGTTTCTACGATCACTTCGAAGATGAGCTGAAGGACGCCGATAAAAAAATGCGCAACGTCAAGCGCATGGAGAAAGCCACCAACGAAAAGTGTGAGCTGTGTGGTTCGCCACTCGTACTCAAGTGGGGAAAATTCGGCAGCTTTTTTGCCTGTTCAAACTTCACCCAAAAGAAACCCGTCACGGTCGCGATGGGTCCCTGGAAGAAGGATTCACGGGCAGTCCTGGAGAAGATCAAAGAAGAGTTGCATTTCCCGATGACGGTTCGCGCGACCATCGAGGACTCCAGCGTTTACGCGAAAGAGGTAGCGAACGCGAAAGATCTGTCTGCGGCAATCGCGGAGGCGGTCGACGGTTCCGCAGCCAAAGGCCGGAAGATCGTGGTCGAGCAGTTCAGCTGCACTTTCACAAAGGAAAACATCGCGGGCAAGCCGGACATGAACACGCCCGAAGCGCAGGAAGCCGGCGAACAAGATGAGTATTGCGAGAACTGCGGGCGCGTCATGGTGCTCAGGCGCGGGCAGTTCGGCATGTTCATGTCCTGCCCCGGCTATAACGATGACCCGCCTTGCAAGACCTTTCGCAAATTGAGCCAGAAACAGCAGCAAAAACAGTCCACACCCAAGCCGACGGGCGAGGATTGCCCGTTGTGCGGCAAGCCGCTGGTGTTGCGCCAGGGAGCGTACGGCGAGTTCGTCTCTTGTTCCGGCTACCCGAAGTGCAAATACATCAAGCAGAACCTGATTGAAGGCATGAAGTGCCCCAAGTGCGGCGAGGGCGATATCGCCGAACGCAAGGCGCGCCGCGGCAATATCTTCTGGGGTTGCACCAACTATCCCAAGTGCGATTTCACGTCGAATTACAAGCCGGTGCCGAAGAAATGCCCGCAATGCGGCAGCCCCTACCTCGTCGAGAAAACGCTCAAGTCCGGCATCTTCCTCGAATGCCCCAACAAGAAGAAGGGCGCCGAAGAAGAGCTGCCGAAGAAGCGTGGCAAGAAAGCTGCAGAGCCGGCCGAGACCGCGGTGGTGTGCACCTATTCCAAGCGCATCGGCGACGCGCCGCCTCCGCCGACCGTTGAAACCCACGGCCCCGTCGTCGAAAAGGGCAGCCCGAAGAAAGAGCTGCAGCCAGCCTGAAAAGCAGTTGCTGAGGCTTGTTCACACGACTTCAAGCCGCATCCGTTACCATGAAGCATTCGGAGAAACCCATGGAACGGATGCTCGCAACGCCGGCGGACGCGGAAATCATTCTCAAGCTTTATCAATTGCGCACCGAAACCGTGATGCGCCAGGCCCGTGCCTGGATGACCGGCGAGTTCTGGCCGGAGACGGTTGCGGATTTCTTCGCCGTGGCCTCCAACCCATCCGATCCCCACGCCGCCTGGTTTCGCCAGGTCACCACGTACTGGGAAATGGCCGCGGCCATGGTGCTTCACGGTGCCGTCTCTGCCGACCTTTTCGTCGACAGCAACGCCGAGGGATTCTTCCTGCTGGCAAAATTTGCGCATATTCTCGACGGCATCCGCGAACGAATGCCCGGCTTCCTGACCAAAACCTCGGAGCTCGTGAACCGTTCTTCCACCGCGCAGGCGCGCTACGAAATCGTGCTCAAGAATGTGGAAGCCCGGCGCAAATCCTTGCAGCGCGTCTGAAAGAAGACCCGCCAAATGTTAACCCCCATCCAACGCCAGCGAATTGCAGCTTGTGCAATGCGAGGCCGGTAGAGCATGATTGGGACCATACGTCTTTAGAATTCCCTGGAGGATCAAGTGAAGAGATTCGTTGCGGCTTTCGTTCTCGTGGCTTCGGCAGGCGTCATCGCGGCCCGTGCTGCTGACTCCGCCCCCATCAATGGCTGGATCTCCGACAGCATGTGCGGCGCAAAGCACGCCGGCTCCGGATCCGCATGCGTGAAGAAATGTATCGAAGGCGGCATGGCGCCGGTCTTCGTCGACGAACAGAAAAAGGCCGTCTGGAGCATCGACAACCCCGACGCCGTCAAGGGCTTCTACGGCGAACACGTCACCATTCATGGCACGCCGAGCGCCGACAAGAAAAGCGTCCATGTGGATTCCGTAACCGCTGCAAAATAGCGACTCGCAAGCCGGGTACCTCTTGTCAGACTCGCCATCCGAGCCAATCTCTGGTAGTGTCTTATCCGTTAACCCCTCGCCGGAAAATCCACCGGTGAACGGGCCGAGATAAAGGGATTGGCCGGTAACCCGAATGGCAAGAGCAACTTGGAATGGTAAAGTCATCGCTGAAAGCGATGTGACAGAAACGGTCGAAGGGAACGTTTACTTTCCCGAAGGCAGCCTCAAGCGAGAATTCTTCCGCCCCAGCAGCACCACGTCCACGTGTCCCTGGAAGGGCCAGGCCCGCTACTTAAGCCTGCTCATCGATGGCCAGGACAATCCCGATGCGGCGTGGTACTACCCCGATCCGAAGCCCGCTGCGCGCAAGATCAAAGGCTTCGTTGCCTTCTGGCGAGGCGTCGAAATCGAGAAGTAGACACCTCTCGGTTCAGAATCCGGTTTGGAGAACGACCCT
Organism: uncultured Acidobacteriaceae bacterium; assembly: GCA_963798035.1. Lineage (GTDB taxonomy): Bacteria > Acidobacteriota > Terriglobia > Terriglobales > Acidobacteriaceae > Telmatobacter. The sequence continues at coordinate 1,524,376 of CAWCRW010000006.1, forward strand.
CCCATGCACACGCGGCCTGTTCTGTTCACCCTTGTCCTGTCTCTCGCGCTCGCGGGCTGCGCGACTCCCCCTACCTCCTCGACGCCCGCAGCGACGGCGCCGACGCTTTCCGGCGATCCCAACCATCCCGGCGAGACCAGGGGCTGGGTCGACACCAAGCTCTACTTTGGCCTCGGTCCCTCCGACCGGCCCGAGAAGGGAATCAGCGAAGCGCAATGGCGCGACTTCCTCGACAAACAGGTCACGCCGCGCTTCCCATCCGGCTTGAGCGTGGTTGAAGTCTACGGCCAGTGGCAAGGCAAGACTCAGCCCGCTCCCGAACGTCTGCGTTCGAAGATGCTCATCATCGACTATCCCGACACGCAGGAGAATCGGGACAAGATTGAAGCCATTCGCGCCGCCTGGAAGCAGCAAACCGGCGACCAGTCGGTGCTGCGCGTGACCGGGCCGGTCGACGTTTCATTTTGATCCGTTCATTTCGATCGCATAGCTGAGCACGTCCGATCGCGCGCCCGGCGAGAGATTGGGAAACTCGGTATGCGCGCGCAGAATGCCTTCGCTCTGAAACCCGCACTTCTCCATCACATGCGCCGACGGCCGATGTTCTGCGTGGCACACGGCCTCCAGCCGCTTCACTCCCAGAGAGCGCGCCAGGTCGACCATTGCTTGCAGGGCCTCGGTCGCAAAACCCTGTCCCCACGCGTCCTGGGCCAGCACGTAGCCGGTCACCGCGAATTCCGGTGTTCGGAAAGCAAGCCCGGTTCCGCCTAGAAGCAGATTTTTGCTTTCGCGCGAGAAGATCAGGTACGATCCGGCCGGCCAGAGCTCCCAGTCCGCATCGCTCCACGCCAGAAATGCAGCCGTATCGGAAATCGTCCGGTGGGTGGACCAGCTCATGTAACGCGTCACCACCGGATCGCCCGCATAGCGCTCAAGAATGGCCTGCGCGTCACTCAGCGCGGGCTTGCGCAACAGCAGACGCCGGGTCTCAAGCGTCTTCGGGCCTTTCATCGATCGCGAGCTCCTTGCAGGGACGCTTCACGCATGGGCTCCGGCCCCATGCGCAAGACGCAAACGCGATTCAACATCCGTCGTAGAAGCGAACGCTGCGCCACTGCAGTTTCTCTGCTGCAGCGCAACACGTCAATAGGCCTGCAGTTGGTCCAGCGGCAGGCGCACATGGAAACACGTCGATCCCGGCTCCGAACGCACACTCAGGTGCCCGCGATGTTTGCGCACGATGCGCATCGCGTTATCGAGTCCCAGCCCCAGTCCCTGCCCGGGAGGCTTGGTTGTGAAGAAAGGCTCGAAGATCCGGTCCTGCAGTTCGGGAGGAATTCCCGGGCCCGCATCCCAGATCTCCACCAGCAGCATCTCGCCTTCCAGCCGGCACGCCAGCCGCAGCAGCCCCTGGTTTCCCATCGCGTCGAGCGCATTCTCGATCAATGCCATCCACACCTGGTTCAGTTCGCTCCCGTAGGCGCTGATGTGCGGCAGATTCGCCTCGTACTCCCGCTCGATCGTCACATGGGTCATGCGCGACTGCAGCATTTGTATGGTTGCGTCGAGTCCAGCCGACACGTCGACCTCGAGGATTGGCGCCCGATCCATATATGAGTACGCCTTCACCGCGCTGATCAGATCGAAAATACGATCCGTCGAGTTGATCAGCGTCTCCACCGAGCGCGAGGTGCGCAGATACCGCGCAAAGAATTGCAGGGCCACGCAGACTTCATTCGGCCCAAGCAGCGCGCGCAGCGCATTCAAATCCGCCAGGCAGACACCCTGTTCGTTCAGCTGCGCCGCCACTTCCCAGCTGCCTTCGCAGGGCAACTCGCTCAGCCAGTTGCGCAGCGCCTCTTCGCGGACAATCAAATCGCCCGCATTCACCTCGGCCACCGACCCGCGCCGGCTCAGGACCTTCTGCTCCCAGCTTTCAATGCCTCGAATCTGCTCTTCGGAGAGGCATAGATTCACCAGCTTGAAGCGGTTCTCACGATTGGCCCGCAGTTCGGTCACCAGGCTCGAAGCCGCCCGCTGTGCCGCCGATGCCGGGTTATTCAATTCGTGCGCCAGGTTCCCCGCCAGCTTGTTCAACGACGAGAGCTTCTCCGCCTGTTGCTCGATGCGCGTCACTTCGCGCACCCGATCGAGCAAAGTCGACACCACGCGCTGCGCCATGGTCGGAATCGCCTGCAGCATCTCAGGGAAAAGTTCTTTGCGGATCGTCAGCGCCCACACCGGCGAAACCGCGAAACCCTGGCCGCCTGAAATCTTCATGCGCGAAAAAGGCAAATAGCCGGTCATCTGCCCTGCACGGCCAATGAAAAGCTCCATCGGCCCGCCGCGCTGCCGGCGCACGTGAATCTCGCCCTTGAGGATAAGAATCATGCGATCGGCCGGTGCGTTCTCTTCAAACAGCACCTGGCCCGGCTCGCCGACCACTTCCTCGCCATGCTTGGCAAGCCAAAGCCTGTCTTCGAGCCGCAGGCCTTGCAATGGCAAAATGCGATCAATGGCCGCCGCGATCTCTTCAGGCGGTGTGGGACACGCAGGAGCAGTTATGGTGGGGGAAAGCATCCGGGTACCTCCGGGTTGCACATCCAGAATAGCCGATCTCGTGTTCTGGAGATGCTACACAAAGTCCGTTTCGTCACAAGGTTCGAAGCAAATTCCGGGCGGGCTACCGTGACCCTTACCCGTCTGCAGCCGAATGGTATGATTGCTCGGTTCATCGCTGCGGCTTAAAGGAATCGCTCATGCGGAAAACCTTTTCAGGAATCCTGTGCTTCGCTCTGTCTATGACTGCAATGGCCCAATCCGCCAAGTTCGATAGCCAAACAAAGACCTATCGTCTCGACGGAGGGAACGTTTCCTACGTCTTCGGCGTCAACCCGCGCGGCGAATTGCAGCAGATCTATTGGGGCGGCCGTCTCGCAGCCGGCGATCAGTTTCCACAGGCCGCTCCGATGCGCGAAGTGGCTTCCTTCGACGATTCCTACACCAATACGCCGCAGGAGTACGTGGGATGGGGCGCAGGTTTGTACATGGAACCGGCCCTCAAAGTCACCTTTGAAGATGGCAACCGCGACCTGGTGCTCCACTACGTGAGCCATCGTGAAACGGAGCACGGCTTCGACATCTCACTCAAAGATATCCAACGCAATCTTTTCGTCACCCTTCACTATGCGATCGACCCCGCCAGCGGAATCCTGGCGCGATCGGCGACCATTGAAAATCGCGAGGCGCAGCCCGTCACCATTGAGCAGGCCGCCGCTGCCGCCTGGGCCCTCCCGCCCGCCAATTACACCCTGAATTACCTCACCGGACGCTGGGCCGGCGAATGGACACTGAACCAGGAGCCGCTGCTCGCCGGCGCGCGCGTCATCGAAAGCCGCCGCGGGTCCACCGGGCATCAGGCCAATCCATGGTTCGCCATCCAGGCGGGGAAGCCCGACGAAGATCACGGCGAAGTCTGGTTCGGCGCCCTCGCGTGGAGCGGCTCCTGGCGCATCACCATCGAGAAGGATCAGCTCGATGCGGTGCGCGTCACCGGCGGCTTCAATCCCTTTGACTTCGGCTACGTCCTGCACCCCGGGCAATCGCTCGAGACGCCGATTTTCTACGGCGGCTATTCGGCGCATGGCCTCGGCGGAGCCTCACGCATCCTGCATCATTTCGAAATCGCCCACGTGCTGCCCCATCGCCAGGGAGAAGGCGAAACTGCAGCGCCCAAACCCCGCCCCGTCATTTACAACTCCTGGGAAGCGACGGAAATGAATGTCACCGAGGCCGGCCAGGAAGCGCTTGCAGAGAAAGCTGCGGCCCTCGGCGTCGACCGCTTCGTGATGGATGATGGCTGGTTTGGCCAGAGAAAAACGGATCATGCCGGCCTGGGCGACTGGTACGTGAACCAGGAGAAATTTCCCCACGGCCTCAAGCCGCTCATCGACAAGGTGCACGCGCTCGGCATGGACTTCGGGTTGTGGGTCGAGCCGGAAATGGTCAACCCCGATTCCGATCTCTATCGCAAGCATCCCGACTGGGTGCTCAATTTCCCCGGCCGTCCGCGCACCGAGCAGCGCAATCAACTTGTGCTCAACCTCGCCCGTCCCGATGTGCGCGCCTATGTCTATGGCTTCCTCGACAAGCTCCTCACCGAGAACGACATTGCCTTCCTCAAGTGGGATTACAACCGCAACTGGAGCGAGCCGGGGTGGGATCAGCTTCCCGCGGCCGAGCAGAAAAAGGTCTATGTCGAGTTCACGCGCAACCTCTATTCCATTCTTGCCGAGCTAAAAACCAAGCATCCCAAGGTTGAACTCGAGTCCTGTTCCGGCGGCGGCGGACGCGTCGATCTCGGCATTCTTCAATACGCCGACGAGGTCTGGCCCTCCGACAATACCGATCCCTTCGACCGCCTGACCCAGCAGGATGGATTCACCTACGCCTACACGCCGCAGGTCATGATGGCCTGGGTCACCGACTCGCCCCACGACCTGGAACACCAGATTCGCGTGACATCGATTCCTTACCGCATGCTCAGCTCCATGCAGGGCTCGCTGGGCATCGGCGCCAACATTTCCAGGTGGAACGACACAGAAATGGCCACCGCCAAACGTTTGATCGCCGCCTATCACCAGGTGCAGCCCACCATCGTCCAGGGCGATCTCTATCGCCTCATCAGCCCCCGCAACGGCAGCGAATTTTCATCCACGCAAACCGTGAATCACGACAACAGCCAGTCGGTCATCTTTGCCTTCATCCACTCCACGCAGGAAGGCCGCCCCTTCCCGCGCTTGAAGCTGAAAGGTCTCGACCCCGCCGCGATGTACGCGTTGGCTCCCATCGAGGGCAGCGCCGCCAAAGAGACGCCGGCATCCGCAAGCGGCGCATGGTGGATGAATCACGGTCTCGATTTCAGTGACGATTTCCGGGGCGACTTTCAGGCCGCGGCCTTCCGCCTCGACAAGAAATAGCCACGCGCGCCGCAACGAAGTCCGCCACGAAAAGCCCCTTTTGATTCCGGGAGGGGCGCTTCGCTCGCGTCGCGACCGTTTCTTTGACAGACCAGTTGTTGACACTGCCGCAACGAAAGATCAGCCGAAGGAGATGGACGGCGATATAAAATTGCTTGAGTCTTGCGCGCCTTCTCAGCTTGCAAACTATTTCGTGTAAGCGCCACGGTTCCCGGGCCCCCGCGATTTCCCGACTATCAATCGCTGCACTGTTCTTGAGCGAAGAGCAGTGAAGTCGCTGATAAGTCAAATGTGCTCGACATTCTCGCCTGGGCTCGGAATTTCTCCATTCGCGAAGTGACTTCTCAACGAAGCAGACACTCCTCATGGACGAGCAGAAACAGAATTCAAATGAAATCGATCGGCGGGTCGCGGAACGGACCAGGACGCTTGCCGAAACCAACCAAGAGCTGCAACTCCAGGTCGGGCTGCTGCAGCATCTTCCTGTATCCGCCTGGACCCTCAAGCCGGATGGGACACCGGACTACGTGAATCGAGTTTGGCTTGAATTCTCCGGTCAGACCCTCGATTTCGTCCGGTCGCATCCCGAAGCCTGGATGACCGCGGTCCACCCCGACGATCGAGAACAAGCGTCGAGGGCCTTTTGGGACGGAATACGCTCGGGACAGGGTTTTGCGTTCGAGACCAGGTCTCTCCGCGCGCGGGACGGAACCTATCGCTGGCATCTCATTCAAGCCGTGGCCTTGCGCGCTGCAGAGGGAAAAGTCCTCCAATTCGTCGGTACCACCACAGACATCGACGACCAGAAACGTGCCCAGGAGGCGCTGCAGGCAAGCGAGGCCAAGCTAAGGCGGGTAATCGATACGATTCCCACGCTATCCTGGTGCAATCTGGCCGACGGTCCCAACGAGTTCCTCAGCAAGAGTTGGCATGAGTACACAGGCCTCTCTCCTGAAGAAGCGCGCGGCTGGGGTTGGTTTGCGGCTTTCCATCCCGACGATCTGCCACCCTTGATGCAGCGCTGGCAGGAGTTGCTGGTCTCCGGAGAACCGGGAGAAATCGAAGCCCGTCTTCGCCGGCACGACGGAGAGTATCGCTGGTTTCTCATCCGCGTCGCTCCGTTCCACGATGAATCCGGCGCGATTGTGCGTTGGTACGGAACCAGCACCGATATCCAGGATCGCAAGCTGGCGGATGAAGCCCTAAGGGCCAGCGAAACCAATCTCCGCCAGACTGTCAACAGCATTCCCGGGCTCATCTGTACCATGAATCCGACCGGTGAGATTGAAGAGCTCAACCGGCCACTCCTGGAATACTTCGGCAAGACTCCCGAGGAACTGAAGGGTTGGAGGATGACCGATGCGGTACATCCGGATGACCTTCCTGAAGTGGTCAAGGCTTATACGTATTCGATTACAACCGGGACTCCGTATGAAATTGAACATCGTTGCCGACGTGCCGACGGCGTCTACCGATGGTTCCAGGTCCGCGCCTCGGCCGTGCGAGACGCAGATGAAAATATAACCGGCTGGTATGTCTTACTGACCGACATTGAAGATCGGAAGCGGGCTGAAGATGCCCTGCGCGCGAGTGAAACCAATCTTCGCGAGATTCTCGACAGTATTCCCGGGCTGGTATGCACTCTGAGTCCCGCCGGTGAGATGGAACTTACCAACCGGCCGTTCCTGCAGTACTTTGGCAAGACGTTAGAGGAAATAAAGGATTGGGGAAACAGCGATGCAGTTCATCCAGATGACTTGCCAGGCGTCGTCCTCGAATTCACAAATTCGATCAAGACCGGGGAACCTTATTACACCGAGCACCGTTGCCGTCGAGCCGATGGCGTCTATAGGTGGTTTCAAAATAGCGCCCACCCCATGCGCGACACAGAAGGAAAAATAACCCGCTGGTATTGTCTTATCACCGACATCGACGACCGGAAACGCGCCGAGGACGAACTCAAGCGGAGCGAAGCAAGACACTGGGTTGTGGTTGAAACAGCCAGCGACGCCGTGATCAGTATCGACGAAAGCGGCGCGATCGTTCTTGCGAACCCCGCCACCCAGCGGATATTTGGATACAACCCGGCAGAGCTTATCGGCAAACCTCTTACAGTTCTCATGCCGGGAGTCATGCGCCCACTCCATGAGTCGGGTTTCAAACGATATCTGGAGACAGGCGTGAAACATCTGAATTGGCAGGCAACGGAGATGATTGGGCTGCGGGCGAACGGCGAGGAGTTTCCGGCAGAGATCTCGTTCGGAGAGATGGTCTCCAATCATCGAAAGGTATTCACCGGGTTTATTCGAGATATCTCCGACAAGAAGCGCGCCGAAGAAGCGATCCGTGCCAGTGAGCGGAGCCTGAGCCTGATCATCAACACAATGCCCGTCCTGGCCTGGTCCGCGCTTCCCGACGGCACCGTCGAATTCTTCAACCAGCGGTGGCTGGATTACACCGGCTTGTCTCCCCAGCAGGCGCTTGGATGGGGATGGGCCGAGGCATTTCATCGCGACGATCTTGGTCGGGTCACTGAATACTGGCAGTCCATGATTGCCAGCGGAAAATCAGGCGAGATTGAAGCACGATTTCGGGGCTCTAACGGCGAATATCGATGGTTTCTCTTTCGCGCCGATCCCATGCGCGACGAATCCGGCGCAATCGTTAAATGGTATGGCACAAACACCGATATCCATCGCCGTAAATGCGCCGAAGAAGAATTACGCATACGAGAATTGAACCTGCTCCAGATAACCGAAACCATCCCGGAGATGCTCTGGAGCGCCTCGGCCGATGGAGCAATTGAATACTGCAATGGCCGCTTGCTTGATTACACCGGTATTAGTCCTGAACAAGTCATGAGGGATGGTTGGACGACCCTTCTACATCCCGACGATGTCGAACCGACAGCGAAAGTCTGGAAGTCGTGTGTGACCAGCGGCGCCCCCTATCGGGTCGAAGTCCGCACGTTTCACGCTGCCGACGACACATATCGATGGTGTGTGGCGAGCGCCCTGCCATTGCTCGACAAAGAAGGGCGCATCGTAAAATGGCACGGCACAGTCGTTGACATGCACGATTGGAAGCAGGCACAGGAGGAGTTACGCGACACCCAGGCGGAACTCGCAAGAATGATGCGAGTCATGACCGTGGGACAACTAACTGCTTCGATCGCGCATGAGGTTAGCCAGCCTCTGTCTGGCATCACCATGAACGCGAGCACGTGTCTTCGTATGTTAAGAGTTGATCCTCCGAACCTCCAAGGGGCGCAAGAGACCGTACTGCGGATGATGCGCGATGGCAATCGCGCCTCCGAGGTGATCACCCGGCTGCGAACGCTTTTCAGCAAAAAGCAAGTTGACGCCGAGCCACTCGACCTCAATGAAGCAGCCCGCGAAGTCATCGCGCTTCTGTCTGGCGAATTGCAGAGAAAAAACGTGCTTCTAAAGCATGATTTCAGCGACCCTCTGCCTGCCGTGAAGGGGGACCGCGTTCAACTTCAGCAGGTGATTCTGAATCTCCTCCACAATGGGTCGGACGCCATGGTCACCATCAGCGACCGGCCAAGACAGCTGCTCATCAGGACGGAGACCGACGGCAATCACGTCACTGTTTCTGTGCAGGATTCCGGGGTTGGCTTCAGTCCGGAAATCAGTGAGCGGTTATTCGAATCATTTTTCACCACCAAACAGGAAGGCATGGGTATCGGGCTGTCGGTGAGCCGCTCAATTGTCGAAGCTCATCATGGCCGCTTGTGGGCCGTTCAAAATGATGGCCCGGGCGCCACGTTCGCCTTCTCGATTCCTCAAGATGTTGAAGATCTTCCCAACCAGGTGGAGTAACGAAGAACGATTCCTTTGATCAATACCAGGTGTTTCGCGCCGATTCTCGCATTCTTCCCGCCGACAGCCCAGCCTCTCCTGAGAAATGACAGGGACAGAACTCGAATCAACTCACAGCCAACTCATCGGCAACTCATCTCCGCCTCATGGAGCCCGGAGCGGAGTCGTCGCATACTCCTTCTTGTCGGCGCCACGCACGGCTGCCAATCGGACAAGGAGATTGAGATGAAAAAAACCACCCTCGCGCTCGCGGCCTTCTCGCTGCTGACCCCTTATTTCGCCTTCGGCGCCGGCATTCCCATCCTTACCCTGAACAGCGCCACCATCAACTACAGCAACAACCAGGTAACCTTTTCCGGCACATCCTTTGAGCCGCTGAAGAAGTCTCCCAAGGTGCTGTTCAACGCCGCATCGCTGCCGATCCTATCCTTCACCGATACACAGATCGTTGCCACGCTTCCCGCCAATACCAAGGCAGGCACTTTCTCGGTGCTCGTCGCGAATAGCATCGGCGAATTGGTGCCCTTCGTTCTGACCTATGGGGCGACGGGACCGCAAGGCGCGCAAGGGCCCGCGGGTCCACAAGGGCCGATGGGGCTTACGGGGAGTCCTGGCCCAGCCGGCCCAGCCGGTCCAACCGGACCAACAGGCCCTGCCGGTGTCCCGTACTATTCGGCGTTCTATGACATCTTTACGGGCAAGTACGACCAGACCGTTCCTCTCGCCGAGATCTCGCTGCGCAACCCTGGCACCTACATCATCGGAGGAATGCAGCAATTTCAGAACTTCGACTCCGATCACTCGGGGTTTGTGTACTGCTACTTTCTCAACTACCAAAAGACCGTCGAGGTGAATTTCATTCCGAGCCTCCCATTTTCCCAGCAATATTTCCCCGCCGGTGGCGCGGATGGTTTTGCGTATGTCACCCTTCCCACCAATGGCTTTTACACGGTCCAGAAATCGACAGCGCCCGAGACCCTGTATCTCTACTGCAGTACGTTTGGAGCTTCATCGGACTTCGAAGTGCAGGGAGGTTCCGTCACCGCGATCCAGGTGCAGTGAAGAACGGGTCGTGGGTCAGTTTGAAATGGACTGGCCCACGACCCAATGCCCCAATGTCGCGTCGGCGACTGGAAGCGCGCTGGGTTCACTGCGATGGTTCTCGCATTGCCAGGGTTCTTTGACTTGAGAAGTCGCCCTGATTTTGTAGAGCCTGAGTCAACCTCGAACAGGACCTTTGACGAATCTTCGCTCGGGTTGGTTACTTTCTCATCCGCAACCAGCGACTCAAGGCGGCACGAAGGGCCGGAAGTGGTCCATAATTGACCTTCGCGGGAGAGAAATATGGCAAGATGCCCATCGTGCCAACACGAGGTCTCCGTACTTTTCGATTCGATCCGCCCTGCGATCTTCTTGCAGAATATGTTTCGGTCGCCGGCAGGCAAAGTCTTCATCTGCAGACATTGCGGCGCACAGCTTACGATGGAGACTTCAGGTTTCATCGTCTGCCAGGTGGCATTTGTCGTCATCGTCATTCCGTGTGCGATCGCCTTTGCGCGCCTTCAGACGTGGCTTCTCAATTCCTCCCAGGTGTTTCATCAGCTTTCTCTAGACTTTCCGAACCTGACCGTGGTCTTGCTCTGGATTCTCCCCACCTTGATTGTGACGTTGATCGTTTTCGCTCAGCTCGCTAAACGCTTTGTCGAATTTCGAAGAGCGGCGTAACCGCGTGCCATTGGCTCCACGGTTATGTTGGGCCAAAGCCAAGCTCTTCAGGGAAACCGTCAAACGTGAAGTGCACCATTTTTGGTTATTGACGGATTGCCACAATCCGACCGCGAGCGTTTCTGCGCGGGCTAATCAAGCCCGAGTTGTATGGGTGGGCTATTTGGGGCTGGATGGGTCCATCGGTAATACCAGTAGGCATATGCCAGTAGACCTGCGAGAATACAAACCGCCACAATGACGACCGCAACCATGAGTGTCAGCCGCGTTTCCGGGTGTTCTTCATCTGCCATGACAATCCAGATTATCCCGTTCAAGCCAGAATGCCCCATTCCGGTCGGATAACCCCTCAACCCCTAAATTACTTATCACTAAATACTTGCGTCACGCCTAGAGCGGCGGTGATTGCTAATTCTTCTCTCGACTGGCCATGGCACGTCCAAAGGGGATTGAGGGATGTAATTCAATTGAATTACAATTTGTCAAGAGGTGCCGCTTATGCCTGCGAATGCATTGGTACAAACACGGATTGATCCTGATGTGAAAGAACGTGCGGCGGCGGTGCTCGAAGAGCAGGGCATCACGGTTTCCGATGCCGTGCGCATCCTGCTGACGCGGACCGCCAACGAAGGCGCGCTTCCGTTTACGCAAGCGAACAATGCCGCCGCGCACGATGTTTGGTTTCGTGGCAAGGTGCAGGAAGCGCTGGATGATCCTCGACCTGCTATCTCGCACGAGAAGGTAGAGGCGCGCTTTGCCAAGCGCCGTGCTGCGGCGCGGCGCAAGGTGCAATAGCCGATGCAATTGGAATGGACCCGGTTTGCCCAGGCCGACCGCGAAGCGATTTTCGATTACATCGAGGCAGATAGTCCCCAGGCAGCCATTACCGTGGACGACCGCATCCGGCACCAGATCGAAGAGCTGATGAAGTTTCCGAAGATTGGCCGTCCCGGACGTATGGATGGCACACGCGAGCTGATCATCCAGCGCACACCGTATATCGCCGCCTACCGCATCGCGGGGAAAACGATACGCATCTTGCGCGTGCTGCACGGCGCCCAGATGTGGCCGCAGGAGTTGCCCTGAAAACGCGGTTTGATTTTCCGTGCCTCTCCTATGACAAGTTGGTGAGGGTTGTTCCGGTTGAGTAGCCAGTCGATGAGATACCCCGCAAGAAGGCTGCTCGATTTAGACGCGCGAAACACAAAAAGAAAGGCCCAATCGACGTGGGTCGTGAGGAAGAAACCCCATTTTCGAGTAGTTTCCTGTTTGCCCACGACTCGCCCAGAATTTTTTTGATATGCTCCGGGTGTTGAAAGAAAACTTCATTCTGTTGCGTCTAATGAAGTGCTCGGAGGCAGTATGCTCAATCGCTTTCTCCTGATCCTCCCACTCGCAATTCCGCTCTGCGGTTATTCTCAGGGCTATGCTGATTCGCCCTTTTACAAGATAGTTTCCGCCGTTCCATCGACCGCGCGTGCCGTGGGCGCGGAAAATATACGCACTAGAGCAAATGGCATAGGGATTGACGTTTCGATGTCAGAGCCGGCTCCGTTTACCCCGAGGTTAACCAACGCCTGGGCAGATAGGAGCACGCCGGAACATATATTTCACTATTTCCGCCAGTACGACGAATTAAATGCAGTCTTCGGATATGATCTGCGTGTCGAACCGATCCAGGGCACAGATCAGATCCGTTGCACCTTCACCGCTCTTTCCGATCCCATAGACGAGCCCCCTAACAAACTCCAGAGGTTGGGCCTGGGGCTTCGCAAGAAGTCCATTCCTGTTGTTGCGCTTCCAGGCGATCTGAGTCCTCTCGTGATCAAATCTGGCGACGCAATCTCGATCACGACGCTTCCGCTCGGTCTCGGCAAGATTGCCGTGGTCCAATATCTTCGCCTGACCCGGACTGATCTGGCGCACGACTCCGACTCACCTCAATGATCTGGCCGATTTTGCGCTTCTCGTCGCATCTCTCCTATCGTTCCCGTCGAGTGACCCCCCACTCGGAAGTGATGAATGAATGAACACCCGCGACGTCGGCAGTCCGCACCCCACTTGCAGAGAATTAAGCGCACTTGCGAGACAATGGGGTCGGGAAAGTTTCAGTCGTTGCTCTTCAATCCCTGAGGCAAACCGACCCACCCCCATACCCACCCTCCCCCCTCTCGTCCACCCCACCCCATGGGTGTTGGAGAGACAGGCCGAGCGCCTGGGAGCCTCTAGAAGTTCCAAAGCGGCGCAGCCGCCGCCCTAACCCCTGAGGGCAGAGGAATCTGCGGACAACTCGTTTATGGAGAGGAATTTGGCGACACGGCCTGTGACTAAACTCATGCCAATGAGGAACTTGCACCCAGATTCCGGGTGGGGGGAGTCCCCTGTCGCGCACGCCATGCTTGGGACCGAGCGCGTCCCACCCAGGCCTCGCCCGGGTGGGATCGGCTTCAACGCGTCTTGGCGACTTCTTCCACCGTGACGGGATCGAGGAAGGGCATCGAGGCGCGCAGCTTCTTGCCCACGATCTCCACCGGGTGCTTCGCTTCGGCTTCGCGGAAAGCGAGAAACTCCTTCCGCCCGGAGTTCTGATCGGCGAGAAAGCGCTTGGCAAAGCTGCCGTCCTGAATCTCTTTGAGGATCGCCTGCATGGCTTTCTTGCTTTCGGCATTGATGACGCGCGGCCCGGAAACATAATCGCCCCACTCTGCGGTGTCGGAGATGCTGTAGCGCATGTAAGCCAGCCCGCCGCGATAGATCAAGTCGACGATCAGCTTCAGCTCGTGCAGCACTTCGAAGTACGCGCTCTCCGGCTGATAGCCGGCTTCCACAAGCGTTTCGTAGCCCGCCTTGATCAGCGCACTGACGCCGCCGCACAGCACTGCCTGCTCGCCGAAGAGATCCGTTTCGGTCTCTTCCTTGAAGGTCGTCTCCAGCACGCCGGCGCGCGTGCAGCCGATGCCCTTGAGGTAGCTGAGCGTCAGCGCGTGCGCCTTGCCGGTCGCGTCCTGGTGCACCGCGATCAGGCCTGGAACACCGCCGCCTTCGGTGAAGACTTCGCGCACGCGGTGGCCGGGAGCTTTGGGCGCGGCCATGCCTACGTCGATGCCCGGCACAGGAGTAATCGTCTTGAAGTGGATGTTGAAGCCGTGCGCGAACAGCAGCAGCTTGCCGGCGCCAAGATTCGGCGCAATCTCGTCGGCGTAAAGTTTCGCGGCCGTCTGGTCCGGAACCAGGACCATGACCACATCGGCCCACTGGGTGACGGCAGGAACAGTATCCACTTCGAGGCCCGCTTTTTGCGCCTTGCCAATGGATTTGGAGCCGGCCGCCAGGCCCACCTTCACCTGCACGCCGGAGTCCTTGAGGTTGAGCGAATGAGCGTGGCCCTGCGAGCCGTAGCCGATGATAGCGACCTTCTTGGCTTGAATGAGCGTGAGGTCTGCGTCGTGATCGTAGTAAGTCTTTGCCATGATGTTTTCGAGTTTCCTTTGCAAACAGGTTGGGAATTTCCTTGCTAAGTCAATGGTGCGAAGCGGGATGTTATGCCCTGACAAACGTAGTCAGGCCGCGCCGAGCGCGTTCACGAAGTTGGCAGTCGCGCAGCTCATCGGCGAGAACGTCGAGATGCGGCACGCCGTAGATCGAGAAGTTCTCAAGCTCCGCGTCAGAGGAGTAAAGATGCAGGGACGCCTGGCCGAGCAGGCGGCTGCCGATGGGCTTGCGCAGTTCGAAATGATCGACGCGGAACAGCTCGAGCGACTCCTGGACCTTGGACAACATACCGCGTTCGAGTTTGATTCTCTGCGTCGTGATGCGGTAGTGGATCGTGCGGCTCTTGGAGTAGAAATAGAGACAAATGCAGGCACACGCGACGACGAAAAACAGGCATAGATACAGAATGTATGCATCAGTGCGCGCGATATAGCCTGCATACATCGCATACCCGACAGCTGCCGCGACCGCAACCACGATGAGAAACGGCGTGAGCTGGCCGACGGTGTAAATCAGTGCCGGATTGCCGACGAACAGATCGCGTTCGGGCTGGTCGTCTCTGGCGGCCGCGAGTTGGGAAAGATCCGAGTTGCAGAAACGGCATTTGATGGCGACGGCCTTGATGGTCTCTCCGCAAAATGGGCAGGCTTTGCTGTCCGGTTCCATCGTGCGCTCCTTTCAGGTGCGGATACCAATGCAAGGCAGGGTCGTGGTCAATGCTATACGGGTTCGATGTCCGCTTCTTCGGCCGCGTCGATTCCATCGGTGGCTTCGAGCTTTTCATCGATGCCGTGGTCCATCGCCTTGAGCACGCTGCTGGTGTGATGGCCGCGCCGCATGGTCATCTTCCCACTACGGCAAATTTCGAGAATCGGACAGTCGCTCTCGCGCAACACTTCGATCAGGCCCTCGATCTTGCTTTCGACGCCGGTCATCTCCACCATCAGCGACTCCGAAGTGAGATCGACAATGCGGGCGCGAAAGACCTCGGCGAGTTCGAAGATTTGCGAGCGGTTTTTCTGCGTGGCCGCTACCTTAACAAGAGCAAGCTCGCGCGTGACTGCTGGCGCCTTGGCAATGTCGTCGACATCAATGACATTCTCCAGCTTGAACAGGCTGGCGCGAATGCGGTCGCCTGCTTCTGCCGAAGCTTCACAGACCAGCGTGAGACGCGAAAGTCCCGGCCTCTCGCTGCGGCCGACGGTCAGCGAATGGATGTTGATGTTCAAGCGGCGAAACAGCGAAGCCACGCGCGTCAGCACGCCGGGCAGGTCTTCAACATAGGCGACGAATGTGTGGAGCATAACGGCAGCCTCTAGCTTCTAGCCTCTAGCTGCCAGCTTCTTCTCGACGTAGCGGAAGGAATGGGCTTGGGTCATCAATTTGGCCGGCCGAGTCCTCAGCTAGGAGCTAGAAGCTAGCAGCTGGAAGCTGCTTTTCTACTTGTCGTCCGGAGACTCGAGCAATGGATCTTTCTCGGGCCGGCGAATCATTTCGTGCAAAGCAGAGCCGACAGGAATCATCGGGTAGACCGAGTCTTCCTTCTCGACCAGGAAATTGATCAGGAATGCGCCCGTTGCCGAGCGTGCTTCATTCACAGCGGAATCAACCTCGGCGCGGGTGCGCACCGCGCGTCCCGCAATGCCGTGCGCTTCGGCCAGCTTGACGAAATCCGGGCTGACCAGCGGCGTCGATTCGTAGTTCCGCTCATAGAAAAACTCCTGCCACTGGCGCACCATGCCCAGGTAGCCATTGTTGATGATGGCGATGTTGATCTTGATGCCTTCCTGCACAATGGTGGAAAGCTCGGCAGCGGTCATCTGGAATCCGCCGTCGCCGGCAATCACCCAGACTTCTTTTTCGGGGCAGGCGAACTTGGCGCCGATCGCGGCCGGCAACGCAAAGCCCATGGTTCCGAGCCCGCCGGACGTGATCAGCGTGCGCGGCTTCTCATGGTGGAAATATTGCGCCTCCCACATCTGGTGCTGGCCTACGTCGGTGACCACGATGGCGTCGCCTCCGGTGATGCGCCATAAATCGTGCACCACGTGAGCCGCGTAAAGATGGCCAAGGTCAGGAAGGTTTTTGATGTCGTGTACGGAAGACGCACCTTTGCTCGAGTCGATTGTCTTGAGCCACGCGCTGCCATCGCGTCCGGAAATGCGCGGCAGCAGTTCTTCAAGCACTTCGCGCAGATCGCCCACGAGCGCCACATCGACCTTGACGTTCTTGTTGATCTCGGCAGGATCGACCTCAATGTGAATCTTCTTGGCCTTGGTTGCGTAGGACGCGAGCGTACCGGTGACGCGATCGTCGAAGCGCATGCCGCAGGCGATCAGCAGATCGGCATCTTGAATGGCGTCGTTGACCCAGGCTTCGCCGTGCATTCCCATCATGCCCAGGTTCAGCGGATGCGAAGCAGGGAAGGCGCCGAGGCCGAGCAATGTAAGCGCGACCGGAATTTGGGTGCGCTCTGCCAGCGCGCGGACCTGGTCCATCGCGCCCGACTCTGACACGCCGTGTCCGGCGAGAATGATTGGGCGTTTCGCGTTGCGAATCAGTTCCGCCGCATGTTGCAGGCCGTGTTCCTCAACCTTGAGCATGGGATGCGGACGATAGGGGCGCGGCTTGGCCGCTTCGAAGTCGAAGATGGCTTTGCCCTGTTGCGCATCCTTGGTGATATCAACGAGCACCGGACCGGGGCGGCCGGAACGCGCGATCTGAAAGGCTAGCCGCAGCGCAGGCGCGATGTCTTCGGTCTTGCTGACGAGAAAATTGTGCTTGGTCACGGGCAGCGTGATGCCGGTGATGTCCACTTCTTGAAACGCGTCGGTGCCGAGCACCTTGCTTGAAACGTTTCCGGTGATGCAGACGATAGGAATCGAATCGAGCATGGCTGTGGCGATGCCGGTCACGAGGTTGGTTGCACCAGGACCGCTGGTGGCGAGGGCCACGCCCACTTTGCCCGATGCGCGCGCGTAGCCGTCCGCCATGTGCGCAGCGCCTTGCTCGTGGCGCACAAGCGTGTGGTGGATGGGAAACTTGCGCAGCGCGTCATAGACCGGCAGGATCGCTCCGCCGGGGTAGCCGAAGACGTCGGTGACGCCCTCGCCCACCAGCGTGGCCCACACGATCTCCGACCCGGTGAGACGCGTCGGTGTAGTGAGGTGGGCGTTGGCTGCTTCTGCGTTTGTGTTGCTTCCCATGGTTTTGCTCCTTTGAGCTTTTCGCGTTCGCTTTTGATCTCTGATCCCAGACTTCTGATCCCTGCGCTTACGTCGTCGCACCGAGCGACGCGGAATTGACGCGGTCGACATATTTACGGAAGACACCTGCAGGCCAGCGCAAGGCCGGCGGTTTGAATCCCTGAAGCCGCGCGGCAATTTCCGCGTCGGACAATTCCACATCGAGCCGACGGTTCGGAATGTCGAAGTGAATGATGTCGCCCTCGCGCACCGCGGCGATCGGGCCGCCCACGAAGGCTTCGGGGGCGACATGGCCGGCAGTGAAGCCACGCGTCGCGCCGGAGAAGCGGCCATCGGTGAGCAGAGCAACGGTCGAGCTGAGTTCAGGATGCCCGCTGACTGCAGCGGTCACCTGCAGCATTTCGCGCATCCCCGGGCCGCCCTTGGGTCCTTCGTAGCGAATGACAAGGACATCGCCCGGCTTGATCTTGTCGGACTGCACGGCTGCAAAGCAGTCTTCTTCGCACTCGAAGACGCGCGCCGGGCCGCGATGCTCGTAGCGATCGGCAGCGGCAATTTTCATCACGCAGCCGTCGGGCGCGAGATTGCCTTTGAGAATGACAAGACCGCCGGTTGTCTTGATCGGTTTTTCGAAGGAGTGAATGACGACCTGGCCGGGCGTTTCTTTGGCGAGTGCCGCCTCTTCGGCGAGGGTTCGTCCGCTGATGGTGAGCGTCGAGCCATCGGCGTGGCCCGCGTCGATGAGTCGCTTGGCCAGCAGGCGCGAACCGCCCGCAGCTTGAAAATGCGATGCCATGTATTTTCCGGCTGGGACAAGGTCGCAGATGAAAGGAGTGCGCTTCGAGATCAGGTCGAATTGGTCGATGGAGAGATCGATGCCGATTTCACGAGCAATGGCCAGCAGGTGAAGCACGGCGTTGGTCGACCCGCCGCTGGCCGCGACGCTGGCGATCGTATTCTCGATGGATGTGCGGTTGATGATTTGCGATGGTCGCCGATTAGCGCGGACTGCATGCATGATCATGCGTCCGGCTTCGCGGGTCGCGGCGAGTTTGTCGTTATCCGTTGCAGGCACGCCGGAAAGATGCATTGGCGAGATGCCCAGTATTTCGCCCGACATGGCCATGGTGTTGGCGGTGAACTGACCGCCGCATGCGCCGGCGCCCGGGCAGGCGTTGGCTTCGAGTGCCTCGAGTCCGGCATCATCGATCTTGCCTGCCGCGTGCGCGCCGATGCCTTCGAAGACATTCTGAATCGTGATGTCAATTTTTTCGCCCTGGGGGCCGTTCAGCTTTCCAGGAGCAATCGATCCGCCATAAAGCATCATCCCCGGAATATCGAGGCGACAGAGCGCCATGATGATGCCGGGCATGTTCTTGTCGCAGCCACCAATGCCGACCAGGCCGTCGAAGAGGTTGCCACGCGCAACCAGCTCGATGGAATCGGCAATCACTTCGCGCGAGACCAGCGAAGCCTTCATCCCCTGGGTGCCCATGGTGATGCCGTCGGAGATGGTGACAGTGTTGAACTCCATGGGAGTGCCGCCGGCTTCGCGAATGCCTTCTTTGAGAGCCGCGGCGATTTCATGCAGGTGAACATTGCATGTACCAATTTCAGTCCATGTATTGGCGATACCGATGATCGGCTTATGCAGATCGTCTTTGCTGAATCCGGAACCACGCAGATAAGAACGCGCCGCGGCGCGGCTCGGGCCCTCAGTCAACGGAATGCTATTGCGCTTGCCTTCGATGGTCATTGGCTCTCTTTGGAGGTACTAGTTGCTCTTGGCTTTGAGCCAGTCGGCTTCGTTGTGTTTTGCTTCAAAAGCGTCTAACGCCGCAACGTGGCGCAAGGTCAGGCCGATATCGTCGAACCCTTCGAGGAGGCAGAATTTTCGAAAAGGATCGATCTCAAACGACGCCTTGAATCCGTTTGCGTCCGTGATCGTCTGCGCTTCAAGCGAAACGGTAAGCTGATAACCCGGAATCGTCTGCGCATTCTTCAGTAGCTCCGCTACCCGTTCTTCGCTTAATCGAGCCAGCACAATGCCATTCTTGCCGGCGTTCGAAAAGAAGATGTCGGCAAAGGTTGGTGCAATGACACAGCGAAAACCGAAGTCGCTGAGCGCCCAGGCCGCATGCTCGCGGCTCGACCCGCAGCCAAAGTTTTTTCCGGCGACGAGAATCTTTGCGCCCTTGTAGCGAGCATCGTTGAGCACGAAATCCGGAATCGGATCGCCTGCCGGTGTCTGGCGCCAGTCGAAGAAGAGAAAGTCGCCGTAGCCGGTGCGTTCGATGCGCTTCAAAAACTGCTTGGGAATGATCTGGTCGGTGTCGACGTTGGCGCGATCGAGCGGCGCAACCTGCGCGGTCAGTGTGCGAAACGGTTCCATTAGACGGCCACCTCCTCATTGACGTTCCAAGTGCGAATGTCCACGAAATGCCCGGCAATCGCGGCTGCCGCAGCCATTTCGGGACTGACAAGATGTGTCCGCCCGCCGCGCCCCTGGCGGCCTTCGAAGTTGCGGTTGCTGGTGGAAGCGCAGCGCTCACCGGGAGAAAGAATGTCCGGATTCATGCCCAGGCACATGGAGCATCCGGGCTCGCGCCAGTCAAAGCCTGCTTCCTTGAAGATTACGTCGAGGCCTTCTTTTTCGGCCTGCGCTTTGACGGCTTGCGAGCCGGGAACAACCATTGCGCTCACATGCGCGGAAACTTTATGGCCGGCCGCAATCTTCGCGGCGGCGCGCAGATCCTCGATGCGCGAGTTGGTGCAGGAGCCGATGAAGACGCGGTCCACGGCGACTTCCTTCAGCGGCGTTCCGGCCTTGAGTCCCATGTATTCGAGAGCACGCTCCAGGCCTTTGCGCTCCTGTTCATTCGGTGCAGATGCTGGATCGGGAACATTCGCCGTAACCGGCGCGACCATGCCAGGACTCGTGCCCCAGCTGACGTATGGCACCAGAGCGGTGGCGTCGATGACCAGCTCACGGTCAAACTTCGCGCCCGGATCGCTGGGTAGCTTGCTCCATTCGGCAACGGCGCGATCCCATGCCGCGCCCTTGGGGCTGTAGCGGCGGCCCTTGAGGTAGGCAAAGGTTTTTTCGTCGGGAGCAATCATGCCCGCGCGCGCACCGGCTTCGATGCTCATGTTGCAGATCGTCATCCGGCCTTCCATCGAAAGGGCGCGGATAGCCGAGCCCGCGTATTCGATCACGGAGCCTGTCGCGCCGTCGGTGCCGATCTTGCCGATGATGGCCAGAATGATGTCCTTAGCCGTGACGCCCTGCGGTAGCGCGCCTTCCACGGAGATGCGAAAAGTCTTCGGCTTCGATTGGGGCAAGGTTTGTGTTGCGAGAACGTGTTCGACTTCGCTGGTACCGATGCCGAAGGCCAGCGCGCCGAACGCGCCGTGCGTGGAAGTATGCGAGTCGCCGCAGACGATCGTGGCGCCGGGCTTGGTGATGCCGAGTTCGGGGCCGATGACATGCACGATGCCTTGATCGCGCGAGTCCACATCATAGAGTTCGACGCCAAAGTCAGCGCAGTTCTTGCGCAATGTGGCAATTTGCGTCGCGGCGATCTGGTCAACAATGTGAAGACGGCCTTCGATTGTCGTCGGAACGTTGTGGTCCACGGTGGCGATTGTGCGGTCGGGGCAGCGGACCTTGCGTCCAGCCAGGCGCAATCCCTCGAATGCCTGCGGGGATGTGACTTCATGGACCAACTGCAGGTCGATGTAGAGCAGAGTGGGCTCGCCCTTTGGCTCGACCACAACATGTTGCTCCCAGACCTTCTCAAATAATGTCTTTGGTTCGGAACTCATCCTTTGTCCCCAAAAATCAAAGTGGTGATTTATGCGTTAACGAGCAAAGTTCTCACGGTTTCCCTGACCTTCGCTCCCATGTCCTTTGTAGAAAGCACGGTAAATCCTTGCGGATTCGAGCGAGCGAGGTCCGGCGTGCGGAAGCCCAGCTCGAGCACCTTGCGCACCGCGGACTCGATTGCGGACGCTTCGGCTTCGAGCTTCGCGGAGTGGCGCAGAATCAGCGCGGCGGTGAGGATCGCGCCCAGCGGGTTGGCGAGACCCTTGCCGGCAATGTCGGGTGCGGAGCCGTGCACCGGTTCGTAGAGGTTGACCTTGCCGCCGATGGTTGCCGAGGGCAGCATGCCGAGCGAGCCGGTGATGACGGCAGACTCGTCGGAGAGAATATCCCCAAAAAGATTCTCCGTAAGAACGACGTCGTAGGAACGCGGCTGATTCATCAGGTGCATGGACATCGCGTCAACATATTGGTGCTCGACGCTGACGCCAGGAAATTCTGCGGCAACTTCATTCACCGTGGCGCGCCAGAGCTGCGACACTTCGAGGACGTTGGCCTTGTCGACGCTGGTGAGCTTCTTGCGCCTTTTCTGCGCAAGCTGGAATGCGACGCGAGCTACGCGCGCAACTTCTTCGCGGGTGTAGCGCATCGTGTTCCAGGCCTCGCCCTTCGCCTTGTCCCACGCGCGCGGCGCACCGAAGTAGAGGCCGCCGAGCAGTTCGCGGACGAATAGAATGTCGGCGCCTTCAACGATTTCGGGGCGAAGCGGCGAGTTCACCGCGAGTTCTTTGAAGGCGAATGCCGGGCGCAGATTGGCGAATCCACCGAGTGCAGCGCGAATCTGAAGCAGGCCGGCTTCGGGGCGTTTCTCGGGGGGGAGGGAATTGAATTCGTTCCCACCGACGGCGCCGAGCAGCACGGCGTCGGAGTCGAGTGCCGCGGCTAGTGTGTCGGCCGGCAGGGGTGTGCCGTCTTGTACGATCGCCACTCCGCCAATGCGTTTTGCATTGATTTCGAGTTGATGTTCGCCAAGCTTCGCCACCTCTTGCAACACCGCGACCGCTTCATTCGTGACTTCGGGGCCAATGCCATCGCCGGCCGTAACTAGAATCTTCAGCTTCATGCGTATCCAGTTCTCAATTCATCGTTCTTATTGCGCAATCCGGCGTCGAGAGTGATCCGGCGCATTCAACGTTTCTAGGAACGGTTCGACGGCAAAGCTAGTCCAGTTCTGCGACGGGCACGTTGCGGCGCTCGCGAATCGGGTCGGGCAGCAGTCCCACAAGATCCTGGTCGTAAATGTTCTTTTTGCGGTCGGCGAGAGCAACAAACCGGTAGTAGATTTGCTGCAATTCTTCGCGTGTTAGCGTGAAACCGAGCTGCTCAAGGCGATGACGGAGTGCGGCGCGCCCGGAGTGCTTGCCCAGCACCAGGTGTGTTTTTGAAACGCCGACCAACGCCGGCGTCATGATCTCGTAGCAGAGCGGATTGGCCAGCATGCCGTGCTGGTGAATTCCCGATTCGTGAGCGAACGCGTTGGCGCCGACGATCGCTTTGTTGGGTGATGGCTTGAAAGTAATGATCTGACCCAGGACTTCGCTGGTGGCGTAGAGGTTGGCGAGCTTGATCTCGGTCGAGACGCCGTAACGATCTCCGCGCACGTAAAGCGCAGCCGCAATCTCTTCGAGGGCTGCGTTGCCTGCGCGTTCGCCGATGCCGTTAATGGTGCACTCCACCTGGCGCGCGCCTGCCGAGATGGCTGCGAGCGAGTTGGCAACGGCGAGCCCGAGGTCGTCGTGACAGTGTGAAGAGAGAACCACTCTTTGGGCGTCGATCGCCGGAATGCGTTCGCGCACCTCGCGGAACATCTGGCCATATTCCTCGGGGGTGCTGTAACCCACCGTGTCGGGCATGTTGATAGTGGTTGCACCGGCGTCAACCGCAGTGCGAACCATCTCAATCAGGAATTCGCGATCGGAACGGGTGGCATCTTCGGGTGAAAACTCGACATCGTCGGCCAGCGAGCGGGCCAGACGGACCGACTCGCCGGTGAGATCGAGGGCTTCCTGCCGGCCGATTTTGAGCTTGTATTCAAGATGCAGGTCGCTCGAGGCAAGGAAGACGTGAATGCGGGCGCGATCGGCAAACTGCAGGGCGCGTGCGGCCATCTCAATGTCTTCGGTCTTGGCGCGCGCCAGGGAAGCAATGCGCGGCTTACGGACCGCCTGCGTGATGGTCGCGATCGCCGCAAAGTCGCCTTCGGAGGCCATGGCGAAGCCGGCCTCAATAATGTCGACCCCCAGATCCTCGAGCGCGTGGGCCATGGTGAGCTTTTCTTGCGTGGTCATGCTGCAGCCGGGAGACTGCTCGCCGTCGCGGAGAGTGGTGTCGAAGAATACGACGTGGTCAGATGCCATAGGTTCGCCCGCCAGTGAAGCCAATGTTCACAATACAAGTTTCTCGCATCCCAAGTCCATAAGGCAAAGTTATTATTTTTGGGGAGTCGATTACAATTCGTTATGAAGCCCCATGAGGCTATGCGAACGAGGCCCCGATGGAACTGAGCCAACTGGAAACTTTTCTTGCGGTGGCCGAAGAACGCAGCTTTTCGCGTGCGGCCTTGCGTTTACATCGCACCCAGCCGGCCATCAGCCAGGTGATTCGCAAGCTTGAAGAATCGATCGGGGAATCGCTTTTTGATCGTGCGGCTCGCGATGGTTCCCTGACCGCGGCCGGCATCCTGCTGCGGGATTATGCATTGCGCCTCCTGGCTCTACGCCGCGAGGCGGCCAGCGCACTGGGAGAGTTGAAGAGCCTTGAACGCGGACAATTGCAACTGGCTGCGAACGAATACACCTGCATGTATCTGCTGCCGGCCATGCACGCGTTTCGCCGCGAATTCCCGCATGTCCATGTGACTGTCCATCGCATGCTGGCCAGCCGCATTCCCGAGGAGCTGAATCTGCGGACTTTTGAGATTGGAGTGGTTTCATTTCGGCCGGATCCCGCTCAATTTCGCACCATTGCTGTTTACGGAGACAGCCTTGCCTTCGTGGTTAGCCCTACCCACCCTTTGGCCGGAGCAGATCGGGTTTCGATCAACGAACTGGGCCAGCAGGATTTCATTGCGCATCACGTGGCATCGCCTCTCCGCAAGAAGGTGATCGAGGCCTTTCAACGCTATCGCACCCCACTGAACATGGGCATTGAACTCCCGACCATCGAAGCTATCAAGCGCTTTGTGGCGATGGGTAATGGCGTGGCACTGGTTCCTCACCTCGCGGTGGCGCGCGAACTGGAGACCGGCGACCTGGTCCGCATCACGGTCGACGAGCTTGAAATGAAGAGAATTCTGCGGCTGGTTCATCGGCGGCAAACAACGCTCAGCTATGCGGCGCGGGCCTTTCTGCGGACCGTCCGCACACTGGCCGAGGAGCAAGGGCCGCCCTTTTATTACCACGTGGAACGCACCGGTTGAGGCGGGTCTCGATTCGCTCTGACCCACGGATGTGCGAAGCGCCCAATTGAATGTACCTGCGTCTAACGCGATAAAGCACTTCCGGCGTAACCCCTTCTGCCCCGACCCGTTCCGGCCATTTACAATGGCGAGAGCGGGGCCCGGCACGAACCGGCGAATCGGGGTCCCCAACGAGGCTGACTTTGGCTCGATGGGGCGTGGGGCACCGGAATCAACAAGATTGGTTGCCGGCCGGACGGTTGGGCAGTCGTGAGGTTCTAGGCGGAATGAAGAAGATCGCATTGATTGCATTCCTGCTCGTAGTGTGTGCGGCAGCGGGCCGCGCCCAGGAGAGCAGGCAGGACATTAGCATTAGCGGAACAGGCATTTATGAACCATTCAGGGCCTCATCGACGGACGTCCAGGTCAGCACAAATGTCGGGGAAGGCGCGATGGTCAGCTATCGATTTATGCTGACTCCCTCGAGTGCGCTGGAAGCCAATTATGGCATCACCTACGCCAACAAGTTTCACTACCTTGTGAGCAATACCAACAATTACCTGGTGAACACGCGGACGCAGGAGATTTCGTTTGCATACGTGCGCAGTTTCACATTCCGCAAGTGGAATCCATTTGTGGAAGCCGGGCCGGGCGTCCTGATCTTCCTTCCAATTCGCAATTCTTCAACGACTTCATTGGATGTGAAGCAGGAAACGGGGATTGGGGGCCTCTATGGCGCGGGAATCGCCTATGAAATCAGTCCCAGCTTCGACATTCGCGCCGAATATCGCGGGATCGTCACCAAGGTGCCGACTTTCGGATACTCGCAGCTGGATACCAAGCGCTGGTACAACGTGTACTACCCGGCCATCGGCGTGGCCTATCACTTCTAGAAAACCGGGATCAGAAATTTTGGCGTCAGGGAACAGGCGTCAAGAAGATCGATGGGAATGGCTGAGGCCATTCCCATTGTTGTCTTGATTCTGATTTGTTGAAGAACATTCTCGATACGTCGATGGGATTCTTTCTACTCCCTGACTTCTACTGCCTGATGGCTTGATTCCTGACGCCTGTTCCCTGATTCCTGTATTTAATGTTTGGCTTCCTGATAACGTCCCAGTTCCTTCACCATGGCGCAATGGGGCTGAAGCGCGGCAAGGGCCCGGGAGCCTTCGTCGGGAGACTGAATCTGGCAATCCACGTAGAAGATGTATTCCCATGGCTTGCCATGCACGGGACGGGATTCGATCTTGGTGAGGTTGGTGCCCACGCTCGATATCTCCGAGAGTGCGGCTACCAGGGAACCGGGACGGTTTTCGACCGAGAATGCGATGCTGATCTTGTTTGCTTGCGGATCGGAGATCGAATCGTTCTTGCGCCGCACCAGAAAGAAGCGCGTGAAATTTTCAGGGTTGTCCTCGATATTGGACTGCAGGATGCTTGCCCCGTAATAATGCGCGGCACCTTCGCTGGCAATGGCCGCGGCATGGCGATCGCGCAGTTCGACCAGCTGCTTCACGCTTCCTGCCGTGTCGTAGTATGCGAAAGATTCCATTTTTGGATGCGCTGCAAGAAAGCGCCGGCACTGCGCCAGTGCGACGGGATGTGAGAACACACGGTCGATGTCCCGGATCGTGGTTCCAGCGAGCGCGATGAGATTGTGCTGGATGCGCAGCAGGGTTTCCTGGTCTACGCGCACGTCCTGCGCGAGCAGCAGATCGAAATGCTCGAGCACTGATCCGGCCAGGCTGTTTTCAATGGGAATGACGGCGGCATCGACCGCGCCGCGCGTGAGTGCAGAAAAGACATCGGCGGAGAGAGAGAAAGGGACTATCTGCGCTTCGGCGTTGAGCTTCTTCGCCGCTTCGTGGCTGAAGGATCCCGGTTCTCCCTGAATGGCGACTTTCATCCCGATGCCTGGCTTTCCCGCACCGCCTGGAGGATCGGTCTCTGGGGTTGAAGAATCGTCGAAGGAAAGCCTTCTGGCACCATACCACAGCTCCACCGCGCGCTCGTTTGACAATTTGCCAGGGGACATTCAGGGGTTACTTTCGCAGCCAGATATCAGTGGCTACAAAGCCGAGGAAGAGCATTGCGATGACGCCATTCATGGTGAAAAAGGCTGCGTTGAGCCGGCGCAGATCGCTGGGAGAGACGATGGAATGCTCGTAGGCGAGCAGCAGTCCCGCCGCTGCGATGCCCAGCCAGCCGGCCACGCCGAAATGAAACAGCAAACCGCACCAGGCGAGCAGGCCCAACATGGCCAGGTGCATTGCGCGGGCTCCCCAGAAAGCAGCGGGGATGCCGATGGATTGAGGCAGGCTGTAGAGCCCGACAGAACGATCGTGTTCGAAGTCCTGGCAGGCGTAGAGCACATCGAAACCGCCGACCCACAGGGTCACCGCAGCGGTGAGCACCAGAATGCGGGGATCGAGACTGCCGCGCACCGCAATCCACGCGGCCGTGGGCGCAAGACCCAGCGCCAGGCCCAGCACCAGGTGCGACCACCGCGTCAGTCTCTTCATATAGCTATAGCCAAGCAGCACCACCAGCACCACCGGCGAAAGGAACAGCGTCAGGCGGTTTAATTCAGCCGAAGCCGCCACGAATGCCAACGCCATCACCACGCAGAATCCCAGGACGAATTGCCGGGAAAGCTGTCCCGCGGGAATGGCGCGGCTGCGGGTGCGGGGATTGACGGCATCCAGATCGGCGTCGGCCCAACGGTTGAAGGCCATCGCACAGGATCGAGCAGTCACCATCGCAACCACAATCCAGCCGAGCGTCTGCAGGCGGGGCAGGCCTTCGGAGGCCAGCAGCGCGGCGGTCAGCGCAAAGGGTAACGCGAAGATCGAGTGTTCCCACTTGATCATTTCAAGAGTCGTGCGGATTTTCCTGGTCAATCCCATCGCGCTCGTTCCCCACAGCAGGTCCAAGGAACAGTTTACTTGAGCGATGAGATGGTCGATGGGGTGGTATCTGAGCGGAGAGATCGATGGTATGGCGAGAGTGTTCGGCTGCGGTCGCGCCCACGCGTCATTCTTGCGGATTGCATGAACGGAGTGGCTCAACCTCGATGAATGTTAGGGAAGCAGCGCCAGGGTTGGTTGGCCCCGGCGCATTGTTCCGTTGCTGGAGAAGCTACTTCTGCGAAGTTTCGCCCGGTTGTCCGGCGACCTGCAGGTAGTTCTTCACGCCGAAGACTCCCGAAACTCCGTTGGCCCGCAGAAACGCGGTTTCTTTGTCTGCCTGCGAGTCGACTGTTCCGTAAAGCTCAACATGGCCGTTCTGCACGGAGATGCGGATCGGCTTGGCTGGATCAACGGCGTATTTATTCAGCGAAGGATAACCATAGACGGCGCGCGCCACCTGGAGACGGGTCTGATCATCCATGATCGAGGTGGGATCGACCTCAATTTCGTTGACCACGTCTTTCACTCCGGGGTAGGTGCTTACGAGAGCCAGGGCAGAGTCTCGATCGACGTACCCGTAGGCATGCCCTCCAAGCGTCACAACGCCGTTCTGCACACCAATGGAGATGGCATTGAACGCGGTGGTTCCATAGCCTACGCGATCATAAGCCAGCTTCTCGCCAAGTTTCGACTGGAGCTCCTGGTCGGATACGGTCGGACCGGAAACTTCAATCTGGTTGCGGACTGCGGTAACTCCTTTGGCCTTGCTCACCCGCTTCTCCGCGTCGGCTTTGTACTCATATAGATCGACGGTGCCCGTCAAGGTAGCGATACCGTTCGAGTCCACAGTGACTTGCACGTTTTTGAATTGCGATTTATTCAGCTTCGACTTTGCCGCGTTCATTGCATCCGGCTGGTCTTGCGCAGCCGCTGCACCTGCGGAATTCCTGCCTGCGGCGAACGAAACTGGGGGGAGTGTCATAAGGGCCCCGGTAAGCGTGGCCATCAGGATGGCCCTGGTGGAATGGCTGATTCTCGTCGTCATACCTTGTTGTTCCTCACTTTCAGATCGATCGACCGGCCGTCCCGATCACCGGGACACCTTCGATTAGTGTCTTAGACACGCGGATGCCCCCGGGAGTTGTGCGGAAGGAAGCGGAAGTTCCAAGACATCTCCCATCGCGCTTCTCAGGGAAGGGGTTGCAGCAGTTGCTGGTGGACACGACAACGTCAAACAGGAGAACCGCATCGTATCTGTGGGGCCAAACGGACCCCGATCGTCTTTGATCTTTGATTCGGTGAGCTTCAGCACGAGCAAACCGGAGGCGCAGTGGATTCGGAATCTTTTAGTGTCGAGAACGCCCTTGTACCAGCTGCACCGTCCGAAGCCGAACTATCTCACGGATCGTATTCAGTTCTTTTCAGTGGAGACGACGCGCCTTTTCTCGACGGATTGAGCGAATTTGTTGGTGGAGCACTTGGGGCTGGAGGTGCGTGTGTCGTCATTGCCACGCAAGCGCATCGCCAAGCGCTTTTGGAGCGGTTGCTCTTGCGGAATATCGATGCTCCTGCGGCCCTTTCCATTGGCAGGTATATTGCCATGGACGCGCAGGAGATGCTGGCGCGCTTCATGGCGGATGGCACGCCGGACAGGGAGCTCTTTGCGCAAACCATCGAACCTGTATTGCAGCGCGCAAGACAGGGAAGTCTAAGTGGTTCGAAAGACGTGACGGCGTTCTGCGAAATGGTGACGCTGCTTTGGTCCGAGGGCTTCTATGAAGCTGCAATTCAATTGGAGAAATTGTGGACTGAGTTCGTCGAGCGGTATGGCCTCAACTTGCGATGCGCGTATCCATGGGACGGCGTTACGAGCGAATCGCAACATGCATTGTTGATGAAGCTTTACTCGGCGCCGACTCCAATCTTTGCTTCTGAGAGTTCCCCATCCCTACCCGGCGAAGAGGTTCAACGACGTTTTGTCAGTTCGCTGCAGCAGAAAGCTTCGGCTTTCCAGCTTGCTCTGGAGGAGCGAGAGTGCGCCATGGTGCAGCGCCTGGAAGCGGAAGCAAGGCTCAGGAGGACGGAACAGTTCGCGAAACATGTCGTCGAATCCAGCGATGACTGGGTCATGGTGCTGGACCTGGATGGCCGCCTTGACTTTATGAGCCCCCCGGGGTTGAGGGCCCTGGAATTCACGGAGGTAAGCGAGGTCCTGGGAAAACGTTGGGTTGATTTCTGGCGCGGGGAAGATCGGGAGCGGGCAGCTGGAGCCCTTGCCGATGCAATGGCGGGCCGTGTCGGAAGTTTTCAGGGAGAATGCCAATCGGCGAGCGGGGCGGTAAAAAGCTGGGATGTGCGGATCACGCCGGTTCGGAGCGCAGCCGGAGAAGTCGAACGGTTCGTTGCGGTGTCGCGCGACGTGACCGAACTCAGGAACGCACAGCAAGTGGCGGTGCAGGCCGAGAAGCTGGCTGCAGCAGGCCGGATGGCGGCGACCATCGCACACGAGATCAACAATCCACTCGAAGCGGTGACAAATCTGATCTATCTGGCGAAGACGACCCCGGGGGTGCCAAAAGAAGTCTGCCGCCAGCTGGACATCGCGGATCGAGAGCTTGCGCGCGTGGCACAAATTGCCCAGCAGACGCTGGGATTCTATCGGGACAATTCGAAGAATCGCTGGGTCAACGTTGCCGAATTGATTCAGGATGTTTTGCTGCTCTTCGAGCGGAAACTTCGAACCAAGCAAATTGAGACCAGCGTTGCGTGCGATCCGAGTCTCGCAATTTTTGCGAAGCAGGGTGAACTCAAGCAGGCGCTTTCGAATTTGACAGCGAACGCAATCGACGCTTCGGCGCGAGGCGGCACAATCTGGCTTCGTGCGCAAGGGACAAGAGACTGGTCGCACGGGATGCAATCTGGAATTCGCATCACTCTGGCAGACAATGGCTCGGGCATGACGCCGGAAGTGAAGCGGAGAATTTTCGTCCCGTTCTTCACCACCAAACCAGAGGTCGGGACCGGGATTGGGCTCTGGGTGACGAAATGTCTGATCGAACAGCAAGGCGGTCACTTGCAATTCCGAAGTCAGCAAGGGCAAAAGGCGGGGACAGTCATGAGCTTTCTTATTCCCACGGGAAAGGAAGAATCCTCCATTGAGGCTGAGGCGAATATTCACGCATGATCGATAATCGAATCAATCTTCTGGTGACAACAATCGTTCGAGTGGTCGTAGAAGGCGCTCCGGGCCATTTATTTGACGGCCACCTACCCAAAGAAAGCGGCAGTCCTCTTTTTGGACCGGAGTCCGGCTTGTTCCCGAAGGACGGGCAGCAGCCTCGCGTCCTGGTCGTGGATGACGAGAGCCTTATCGCCGACAGTGTCGCGGCAATTCTGAATCGCAATGGATATGCGGCGATCTCACGGTACAGCGGCGTGGATGCGATCCAGTCGATTCACGAACAGTGCCCCGACATCATCGTGTCGGATGTCGTGATGCCGGACCTGAATGGAATTCAACTCGCGAAAACTGTTCGATCCATCTGCCCAAATGCGCGTATTGTGCTCTTCTCGGGCAATGTCGATACCGCAAGCTTGCTGGAAGACGCATCGCTTGAGGGCTATTTCTTTGAAATCCTGCCCAAGCCGGTGCACCCGTTGCATCTTTTGAAGGCTTTGGGATCCTGAGTGCGGCGCTGCATTTGGGGCGGATCTCCATTTGGGATGGGAGAAAATCCGGCTACCGGAAGCGACGGACGGCTTTGACCACCATGGAGAAGACGCCGGACTCGTCGCGCGCCACGACCAACGAAACATGACGATTGACGGCGATTTCCGCCTGCAGCAGCTGTTGCGCCGTTGTGTTGACGTCGGTGGCATAGGTGAGCGTCACATATTTGCTGAGTTGCTCTTCCACCGTGATCCGGGTCGTCGAGTTCCCCAGGACGCCGAGATAATTCGGATCCACCTTGACCGCACCCGCGCCGAAGAGTTTTTGAACTCGGCTACTCACGGTGGCATTCAGCGCGCCGCCGAGCAGAGCTTCGGTGGTGGGGCTGGCGGAGATCTGTTCCTGCTGCTGGCCGTAGATCTGCTGTTGGCTCTGCGTGCGTCCCAGCGCCAGCAACGCCACCACGTCGGCTTCAGGAAGCGGTGGATCGCTTCGATATGAGACTGCCATTTTATCCAATGATCCGTGGAGACCGAGGGTAATGTCGTAATCTTCGACGCGCGCTGTGGCGTTCAGATCGATGGATGGCTCGATGCGTACGGGGTTTGTAAAAGTAATGTCGCCTCGCTGCAATTCGTAGCGCGTTCCGGCAATCGTGGCATTGCCTTCGGTGATCGAAACCTGGCCGAGCAGCGAAGGCGTCGCCAGCGTGCCGCGCAAGTGAAGATCGACGTCCCCGGCAAGCTTGGCATAGGCGTTCTGAAAATTGAGTTGTGGGGAGGACTGAATATGGACATCGAGACGGACATGATTGGACGGCGCATCGGGCGCGGCAATCGGCTGGATGCGACCAGCTTGTGTCGCCAACGCCGCAATGTCCAGGTCGGGACTCACCGTGAATCGGGTGAGCATCACATTCCCGCTGAGCAGGAGACTACTCTGTGTGCCCTGCAATTTCAGGTTGGCGTCAGCCAGAGAACTGACGCCCTGTGGATAGCGAATGCGGACGCCCTTGCCTGACACGGCGAGATCGGCGAAGATGCCATGCTGATAGGCCAGGTAGCCGGAGACACTGAGCAATCCGCCGCCGGTCATTGCCGTCAGCGATCGAACCTCCAGCCGGTTCTGGTTGAACTCGAGCGTTCCCTGCAACTGGCTCAGACTGTTGGGCAAGTCTTCGAGAGCCAGCGATGCATTTTGAAAATCGATGCGACCGCGGAGGCCGGGGTTACTCAGGGGCCCATGCGCTTCCACCTGGAAGGTCGTTGTTCCATTCGCAGTGAGATCGGGATCGAGTGTCTCGGCGAGTTTCAAGTTAATGGAGCCATTGGCCACGAGGTCGAGCCGCTTGTTGGCTTTGAAATCCAGGCTGCCTTGCACGTGCAGGTCGGTTTCTTCGCCCGTCACATGCAGCGGATCAAGATCGACGCGCTCATTCGCGAGGGTGGCGTGCACGGGTCCCTGGTTGACGAGGTGTACGCCCGAAAGCGTGACGGCCAGATCCTGCAACCGGGCATCTCCGCGCAGTTGATCGGGGTGCGCAAGCGGGCCTTCGATGGTGACGGTGCCCGCCAGATCCGAAGCGCCGGTAAGTCCGGAGATATGGGCCATCTTTAAAAGTGCCGCGATATTGAATTGGGAAAAGTCGAGCTTTGCGTGCGTGGTGTACTCGCGGTTTAACGCGGTCTCGCCATGCGCGGCAAAGGACGCGGACGCGAAATGCGTGGCCAGGTTGTAATTGATCGCGTGGTTGGCCGCATGGGCGTCGAATTGCAGATCTCCGACCGGCTCGTCGCTGACCACCAGGCTGGTCACACTCCCGCGCACCTGCAGATGCGGATCGTCCAACGTGCCCGATCCGTCGATTGAAAAGCCAAGACTTCCCGTGGCATCGATCCCCGCTTGGCGTAGAACCGCGATCCGGCCGGGAGCGATGTTGGCGCCTTCGGCTTTCATCAGGAATTGATGGGAGTCCCAATCGAAACTTCCTGAGCCGGAGACGCTGCCGGATGGATCGTCCGCGGTGATCGACGCCAGTTGTACGGTGTGGCCCGTAATTTTGCCTTGCGCATGAATGCGCGCAATCGGCTCGCCGTAGACTGTTGCCTGACTGAGCTCGACCCAACCGGAACCGTCGAGCGCGTGCACCGGACCATCGGCTTGGATTTGAGCACTGAGCTGTCCCGTCACGGGAAGACGCTCTCCAATGAACGGCATCAATTCGTCTGCGCCAACATTGCCGGCATTCATGTGGAGATGGAGTTCGGAATTGGAGTCGAAGCTCGGACGAACGCCGTGCTTCGATGGCAGCATGCTTGCGGCCAGTGTGCCTTGGATGTCAATGGTTGCGCGGCCGCGCGTGAGTTCGCCGCGATCAATGGAAATGCGCTCTCCCGAATAACTACCCGTCGCCTTCACGGAATCCCAGTGCACAAATTGTGGCGTGCCCGTGGTGTCCTTTGGTTTCGCCGGTAGTTCGACCGTGACGTTTGTGGCATTCAAGCTGCCCGCAAGGTGCGGGTCAAGGAGCGATCCGGTCCATGAACCGTGGAATTCGGCTTGTCCGCCCACGGAGCCGGGCAGTGCGGCAGTGCCGGCTTTCCCTTCCCGGCGCAATCCGAGGTCGCGAAGGACGGTGTCGAACTCGCCAAGATCATGGGAGTGAAAGTCAACGGAGATCGCGGAGGGACTGCTGATGGGATAAGCGCCGAGGTGTCCGCGCGCTTCGAGACGGCTGGCTGGAAGAACGACATCGAGGGAACGCAAGTCTACGGCGCCGTCCCGCTGTGTATAGGTGCCGTCGATTGTCCCGGTCGCAGGGCTTTCACCGGCAACGGGAATCGGCGAAGGGGACAGACTCAGTACGGAACTCACAGATAACGTGCGTGTGTCTCCCTTGGTCCAAATGGCTGTTGCGGGACCATTCAGGCGCGCATCGATTCCAAGCCGTTGGAAAGGGCGCTGGCTGACAATATCGAGGACGGTGTCGAGTGTGACATTCCGGAATTGCGCCGTGACTTTGCCGTTGACTGGAATTTCAGTCGGTGGAGGATGCAGCGGCTTTGCCGGCGGTTGGGGCTGGGGAGACGGCTGCGTGCTGGGTTTGGATCCAAAGCGCGAGTGTTTGGCCGGAGCCGGGGCGGCCGCTTCCAAAACCGCGCCGCCTGGAATCATGGGAAGCCAATGATCGAGCGCCACCGTGCCCAGCATTTCTCCCCCGGCATGAAGGCGCGCCACGATGGACGTGATGAGAAGCTGTTCGGGATCGGCGTGGACGTGGGCATCCAGGCCGACCCCGCGCGCATTGACTCCCGAGCCGACATAGGAACCGTTCTCTACGTGTATGGCTCCATCGATGCGAAACTGCCCGTTACTTCCTGCGCCGGCAAGATTGATGCGCGCTAAACCGTCGGGAGAATTGTTGTAGCCAGTCGTCGGCTCCAGGAGGCGCATATCGAGAACGCCCTGCGCCGTCGCTTGCCAGCGCGGCCGGTTGAAGTCGATGAGCGAACCGGAAACAGTCAGGGTCTGTTCGGCGGCGCCCTCCCGGCGGGAAGTCAGGCGCAGGGATCGCAGAATTGCCGCATTGCGCGTTAGATCGATCGTCGCCTGCATGTACCCCTTGGCCGGCTGCGCAAGGGGTTGGGCATTTTCTCCCCGGATTACGCGCATGTCGCGCGCGCCGGCTTCGATGCGATAGGTCTCCGGAGCTGTGCTGCTTGCAGGAATGTAGGCCAGTTGGGCCGAGACATCGTTGGCCGCAAAGTCAAGGCGATCATAACGGTCCTGGAAATCGAAATCCGCCGCACGGTTTTCGTAGTCCAACGTGCCTTGCTCCACGGCGAGATGTCCGGCACGCAAGCTGAAAAGAGTATCGAGGCCGTGGTTCTTTGCAGGAGGACGGGGCTTGCGCGGCTGCGGCTGATTGGTTGTGCCATCGGCATACACAATCAAGTGCAAAGCCGGCTGCGTGACTTCAAGATCCCGTAACTCAATACGTGGAGTGAGAAGGCCGAGAACGCTGATCTTTACGTGCAGATGACCGACTTGTGCATAGGGCGCTTCGCTGGTGGCTTCTCTGCCATGAATCACGATCCCTGACGCTTCGGCATCGAGATCGAACAAGTGCCAATGGAAGGACGCGATCTCGACGCGTCCGCCGGTTAGCGTTTCGATTTGAGCCACAATCCGTTTGCGGACCAGGTTTTCGCAGGCAGACGAGCCGGCCCAAAGAAGAAGCGCCACGACAGCCACAACGAACAAAGCTGTTGCGCCAAGCGCAATGCGCAGGAGACGGCGCCGCATTGGACGACGAAGCTTTGCCGCCTCGGGCGCTTCCGGCACTGCGTCCGTTTCGTTCACTGCGATCCTGCGCCGCCGTGGTCGGGCCTGGCAGCGGCTTCGAATGCGGGATCAAGAATCTCAACTTCACCCTGCTGGCGCAGGTTATCGAGCCAGTCGTCGAACATCGCATTCACCTTTTGTTGCAGCAGAATTTCCTGAATGCGGGGAGCGACCGTGTCGAGGGTTGGCGGGGGCTGACCGGCTGGGTATTGCGGTAGAAGGGTATTGCGATAATAGGCGTTCACTTCATCGTCCGGAATGCGGATGCCCTGCCGGAAACGGAGCTCGATGAAGCGCAGGATCTGCAGACGATTGCGCAGATATGCTTCAACGCGCCGTTGGGTCAGTCCGTGAACTTTGAGGAAGGCGGTCCATCCTGCTTCGCTGGCGCAGTCTTCGCGCACGCACGCCGGCAGCTGTTTGCGAATCTCCGTCAAACGGGCTTGGACTTCCTCTTCCGTCGGAGCGGTGGTTTGTGCGTCCTCTTCTCGAATTTGCTGACGGATCAGCGTTCGGCTGATGAGGCGTTGCAGACCCTGTTCCGGAGTTTCCACGCTTTGATCGTTGATTTTGGGTTCGAGGACGGCAAGCCGCATCTCTTCGGTGACGTCGCTTTGCAAAATGGCACGATCATTGACCACTGCCACCACGCGATCCAGGACGACCGGCTCCTGCGCGGGCATTTTCGGAGATGCCGTGAGCACCGCGCATCCGGCAAATATCAACCGTAAGACGATTGCTTTCGCGAGGCCCGGTCCGAGTTTGCGGCGCGCTTGCATTAAAAGGTCTGTCCCAGGCTGAAGAAGAAGTTGAAATGGCTGGCCTCGCCCACATAATTCTCGCTATAGGGCTGGGGCAGCGAATATTTCACGTTGATCGGATAGATGGGTGGATTCAGGTTATAGCTGAAGTCCAGACGAATGGGCCCGACGGGCGTATGGTAGCGCAAACCCAGCCCTGCCGCATGCGAAAAGTAATTAAAGTCGCATTGGCCGAGGGGGCCAGTCGAGGTATCCGGTCCGCTCGGCGTGGGCGGCGCGGCCGAGCTTCCGTACGTAGGGATCTTGCACGCATCTCGCTCGGGCTGGTGAATGCGCAGCGCGCTGACCCAGGCATCGCCGGCATTGGTGAAGACATTGCCCATGTCGTGGAAGAGAACGAAACTCACAGAGTCTCCGAGCCACGGCAGGGTCGGCGGCGGCAACCGGAGTTCCGTGCTGTTGACCAACGCGCCGGCGCCGCCGATCGGAAAGCCGGTTTCCGGGTCGCGAGGGCCGGCGCCATTCCAGGAAAAACCACGAAGCGACGTAGGCCCTCCGGCGTAGAGACGCTCAGGCAAAGGAATCAGCTGGTCCGAATCTGTTCCAAAGGCGCGTTCCTGGGCATAGCGGCTATTGCGCGCGAGGACAAAGCGATTCTTATCGAAGCCGTAGAAGCTCGAATTCGACAAATCCACGCGGTTGAACTGCGCCTCCGAACCAAATGTATGGACCGACAGGAATTCCTGAAAGCTGGTGTAGGTCCCACGATGCGCATCGAGCGGCGAATCGCGTGTGTCCCGCAGCCAGGTGAAGCCGGGTCCGGCGACTCGCACCGCGGCGGCCAGAATCGGGATCTCGGTGGGGAAAACCTGGAGGCTGCTCTCGGCAACTTTGACGCGCCGAAAATCGAACTCGTAGATGAATGTGTTGGCCCTCGAGAAGAGGGAATGGTCTCCGCTGAAGTGCTCGGACCAGCGCAGTCCTGCGTCGAGTTTCGAAGCGACATAGGTGGTGACGTCCTGGCTATTCGCGTAGCCGCCCGAAAAAGTGAGGCCAAAATTGGGTTTGCCGAAAAAATGCGGATTCTGAAAGATGAGATCGATCTTCTGCTCAAGCAGACCGTAGTTTCCCTGGATTGAAGCCGATTCGTCTCGCCCGAAGAGTCCGTTGCGCGTCACATCGCCCAGCACGCGCGGGCTGATTCCGGTCTTGCCATTCGGCGAGCAGGCTGCGCCGGCCGCATTGAAACCCGCGCAGTTATTTTGCGGTGTGCCAGTCTGCGTTTCGAATCCCAGGCCGTAGGTTACGGTCCACCGCCGCGCTTCGGTGGTTTGCAGCAGAACGGTCTTCTGAGTTTCGCCGCCGTTGGGGTTTTGCACTGCCGCGTTGACTTCATTGAAGAGCGCGAAGTTATACAGATTGCGCTGGGTCTCAAGCAGAGCCGTCTGATTCAACGGATCTCCCGGATGCAGCGTAATCGCGTTGGCCACCGTGTCGGGGCGCGTATATACCAAGCCGGTCAACAACACCTTGCGCACAAACACCTGCTGTCCTTCCGTGATGTGAAAGACAATATTCATGACATTTGCGTCATCCGGCTTTGGCTGCTCCTCGACATCGACCCGAGCCTGGTCAAAGCCGCGGTTCAAATAATCTGTGAGGAGCGTGTCACGGTCGCCGGCCAGGTTCTGGGGCGAAAGCAACTGACCCGGAGCAGTGTTCATCTGCGGAATGAGCTTCGCCGTCTCCACATGCTGGTTGCCATCCAAGGTGACTGCACCCACTCTTTGCTGCGCTCCTTCATCGATCTGGTAGACGACTGCAAGTCCTGCAGG
Organism: uncultured Acidobacteriaceae bacterium; assembly: GCA_963798035.1. GTDB lineage: Bacteria > Acidobacteriota > Terriglobia > Terriglobales > Acidobacteriaceae > Telmatobacter. The sequence goes on from CAWCRW010000006.1 coordinate 1,562,422, forward strand.
CTTTGCAGAGCTACGCACAGAGCTCTTCTGGCTGACCGCGCTCGCTTCGACCTGATTCGTCTTCGGCGTGACTTTCATTGAAGAGAATCCGTTGTTCTGATAGACGGCTTCCAGGGCGCTTACGTCTGATTGCAGGAGCGACTGGCTGAAGAAACCGTGCCGATCGAGAACATCGGCGGCGCGGACGGTCAACAGATCCTTCAAAGTTGCTTCCGCAAAATAGTGATTTCCTGCGACGGACACACTGTCCACGCGATTCTTGAGCCCCAGAGTGACGGTGTAGGTGATCGTGACCTCATCGGGTGCAGGCGTCTCACGCTGGTGATCCACCTTTACGTCGAAATATCCCAGACGCTGGAAGTAGTCGCGCAGCCTGCGATTGCCCTCGTTCAGCAGGTCCTCGTCGACGGTTCCCTCTTCGTAGACGGGAATCGCGTGTTTCAGGCGATCGCTGCCTACTCCGGCGCCTTCGACGCGAATCTTGACGACCGGTCCACGGTTCGCGGTGAAGATGAAGTTGGTTCGCTTTGTAGCCGGTATGTAGTTTTGCGCTTCGACCTTGATTTCAGCCTCGAGCCGGTCCTGCTTCTGGAAGTGTTTGAGGATTCCGTTCAAGGCGCGGTTCGCCGTGTCGTGGTCCACGTGAGCGCCCGGGCGCAGACGGGCGAGCCTGCGGAACTCATCCACACTCATCCCGGAATCGCCGTCGACTTGCACATCGCCGACCCGGGCTTGGGGCCCAGAGGCCACGGTGAACACGATATCGACCAGTTGATCTGCGGGATGTGGCGTAATCGTATGGTGGATGGTTGGTTCGTGGTAGCCGTTGTCGGCCAGGGTCTGTCGCATTCGATCCATGGCCTGATCGAGTTGGGCATCGGTGAACCGAGTGCCAGGGGAGAGTCGGCTGGCGCGCTCGAGTTGCGCATTGATGGTTGCGCCCTTGGCACCAATCACGTTGACTGTTCCGACGAAGGTGCGAGGCGTTCCTCTGAAGACAAGGGCCACGCCTCCGCTCTCGATTTGTCCCTGGACTTCGACGGTGTCAAAGAGACCCGACGCATAGACCGCACGAAGACTGCGGGCAAGGCTCTCCGAGGAGAGAGGCGTTCCAACAATCTCGGCGAGGCGATCGGGCAACGGAGTAAAGCGTCCCGGGTCCACGCCCGCGAACTGCATGCTCACTACCTTGAGGCCGAGGAATCGATCGAGCGGCTGGTCCTCTTGCGGTGTGGATTCTGTTTTCTCGGCACCCGCATCAGAAGGCACTTTTTTTTCGGCTGCATTCGAGGGCTGTTGCAGGGCGTGTTGCTGGGCTTGTCCGGAGAGAGCGACCAGAAACACAGACAAAACGAGTCCTGCCGGCGGAAAAACAAACCTTTTTCGCTTGCCCAAGGTTGCTGCCGGCTGTGACTTCAAAAGCATTTCTCCTAAAAACACGAGGATCGAGGCTGCGTTGCGGCAAATTGCTGCATCCAAATAACAATCTGCATGGCACCGATCAAGTCAATGAGCGCCAAATCAACGCCAATCCCAGTGCTGCACCCTATACTAACGAGGAATGTTGGGCGGTGCAGCAAGACCCGGCTTGCAAAAGCAAGCGATCTCCCCGGAAGGTTATGCATGCCCAGATCGAATTCTGCGAAACCCGACGAACCCAACCCGACTCCTGCGATGATGGAAATCGAAGATCCCGTACGAACGGACACTGTTGTGGCCGCATCCGCACCCCTGGATGCCGCTGCGGCACTGGCCCGCGCGCAGGCAGGGGACCACATCGCTTTCGCGTATCTCTACTCACTCCACAAGCGGCGCATTTACTCGCTTTGCCTGCGCATGGTGGGAAACGCAGCGGAGGCGGAGGACCTGACCCAGGAAGCTTTCCTTCAGTTGCATCGCAAGATTTCCACATTTCGAGGCGACTCGGCGTTTTCAACCTGGCTCCATCGTCTCGCCATCAATGTGGTCCTGATGCACCTGCGCAAAAAGGGTCTGCCTCAGGTCTCGCTGGACGAAGCCATGGAACCCGTCCACGATGACGGGCCGGGGCGGAGTTTCGGCGCTCCAGATCTTTCGTTGTCGGGTTCGATCGACCGACTCGCGCTGGAGCGAGCGGTGGCCGATCTCCCCGCCGGTTACAGGCTCATCTTTGTCCTCCACGATGTGGAGGGCTACGAGCATAATGAGATTGCCGGCATGCTCGAATGCTCAATCGGGAACAGCAAGTCGCAGTTGCACAAGGCAAGGCTGAAGCTGAGGGAAGCGCTGCGCACTTCTCTCCAGAGGGAGAGACCGCGATGACCGGAGACCCTAAGAACCTGAGCTGTCAAGAGTTTCAGGCGCAGTTGGCAGATCTGGTCGGTTCCGGCGCAGATGTCTCCGCCCACCCCCATCTCGAAACATGCGAGAACTGCCGTGCTCTGTATGCCGATCTTGAGACCATTGCAGAGGCCGCGCGCCAGCTGCTCCCCATCGAGCAACCAAAAGAGGACCTTTGGGATCGCATCGAGCTGGCGATCAAGAAGGATGAAGGCAGTACCCAGCCTGACTGAAGCCCGGCATGTCGAGAGTGCGAACCTGCGTTTCGACGGCCTGAGGCCTCAGCTCCTTTCCTCACTTTCCCCATTTTTCTGCCGATAAACCCTGCGAGCCGGGTCCATTCTTCTCGTTTTTCGCGGGAAAGGGCGGGCGAAGATTGCGGATGCGGGGGGAGTCGAAACCACTCTACCCATTGACGGAAAACGAAGCGAAGAGCAGGCTTATCCGGTAGTCGAGGGCGCTGTGTTTTTTGGTCATTGCGGTTTTCGCAAATATCGGGTGGACGCGGTGGGGCGTCCCGACTTTCCTGAAACTTTTCTTTTCCTGCATACTCTAAAGAAGAAAAGTTGATAAGGGGACACTCAATGCCAAGCCAGCCAACGATCTTACCCCCCGCGAACCCTTCTGGTGTCTCCGGGAAGCGCCAGGTTCCGGTCCTGCCCGTCCGGGACACCGTACTTTTCCCGCATGCTGTTCTGCCCCTTACAGTTGGGCGCGAAAGCTCCATCCAGCTTATTGAATCTTTGGGCGAGGAACGTTCAATTGTGGTGGCCACCCAGCTCGATCCACGGCTTGATATACCCAAGCCGACCGACATGCACGAGGTGGGCACCCTGGCCACGGTGCACAAGGTTGTCCGCATGCCGAACCAGAGCCGCTTCGTGTTTACCGAAGGCGTGTCACGGGTGCGGGTGCTGCGCTATGTGCAGACCGAGCCATACATGATCGCCGAGGTCGAGGAACTGGAAGATGCGGAGCCGGAATCGAACTCCAGCGTGGAAGCGTTGGTCCGCAACGTCATTGGGCAGTTTCAGCAGATTGTTTCCGAATCGCCGACTCTGTCCGACGAACTTCGCACCATCGCGGCAAACATCGAAGACCCAGGCCGGCTGGTGGATTTTGTTGCTTCATCGCTCCCATTCCTGACCACGGATGACAAGCAGAAGCTTCTTGAAACGGCGGCCGTGTATGCGCGTCTCGAACAGCTGAACAAGCATCTCGCCAAAGAAATCGAGGTGCAACAGCTGCGCAGCAAGATTCAGAGCGAGGTGCAGGACCAGGTCCAGCAGTCGCAGCGCGACTATTATCTGCGCGAGCAAATGAAGGCCATTCAGAAAGAGCTGGGCGAACAGGATGAGGGGCAGCGCGAGGTCGACGATCTGCGCGAGAAGATCGAAGCTGCGGGCATGCCGGAGGATGTGAAGAAAGAGGCGATGAAAGAACTGAATCGCCTTGGCCGCATGTCCCCCATGGCCGCGGACTATTCGCTCACGCGGAATTACATCGAATGGCTTGCCGTGCTTCCGTGGTCGAAGAGCTCGGGCGAAAAGATCAATATCAGCAAGGCCAAGGAGATCCTCGACGAGGATCACTACGAACTCAAGAAGGTCAAGGATCGCATCCTCGACTATCTGAGCGTGCTGGAGTTGAAGCCTGACATGAAGGGGCCGATTCTCTGCTTTGTCGGGCCTCCGGGTGTCGGCAAGACTTCGCTGGGGCGTTCGATTGCCCGGGCGTTAGGGCGCAAATTCCAGCGGATTTCACTGGGCGGCATGCATGACGAAGCCGAGATTCGCGGCCACCGGCGCACCTACATCGGCGCGCTGCCGGGCCAGATCATCCAGAGCATCCGCCGGGCGGAAACCAACGACCCGGTGATCATGCTCGACGAAGTCGACAAGCTGGGGCGTGACTTTCGCGGCGATCCGGCTTCTGCGCTGCTCGAGACCCTTGACCCGGAGCAGAACAATACGTTCCGCGACAACTATCTCGACGTGCCGTTTGATCTGTCGAAGGTGCTGTTTATCTGCACGGCCAACATGCTCGATACCGTGCCTCCTCCGCTGCAGGATCGCATGGAGATCATCCCCCTGCAGGGCTACAGCGAAGAAGAAAAGGTGCACATCGCCAAGCGCTACCTGATTCCGCGCCAGGTGAAGGCCAACGGCATCACCGCGGACCAGATCGAGTTTCCCGAGGAAGCGATACGCCATATCGTGCGCCACTACACGCGCGAGGCCGGCGTGCGCAAGCTGGAGCAGGTGATCGGCACGGTCTGCCGCAAGCAGGCGCGCCGGGTGGTGGAAGGGAAGGCTGAGAAGCTGGTCGTCACGCGCGAGGTGTTGAAGGACTTCCTGGGCGGCATCCAGGTGCGTGTGGAGACCGAGGTCGAGGAACGCGTCAAGCGCGCCGGTGTGGCTGTAGGCCTGGCCTGGACACCCGCGGGCGGCGACATTCTCTTCATCGAGGCCAATAAGATGAAGGGCAAGGGTGGTTTCACCATGACCGGACAAATTGGCGAAGTGATGCAGGAGTCCATGCAGGCTGCGCTGACCTGGGTCCGATCGAACTCCGGGCGGCTGGGGCTGGCCGAGGACTTTAATAAGGACATCGACCTGCACATTCACGTGCCTGCGGGGGCGATTCCGAAGGATGGTCCTTCGGCGGGCGTGACCATGACAACGGTGCTTGCGTCGCTGCTGACCGACACCCCGGTCCGTCCGCTGACCGCGATGACGGGTGAGATCACACTGAGCGGAAATGTGCTCCCGGTTGGTGGGATCAAGGAGAAATTCCTGGCAGCGCGCCGGGCAGGAGTGACAACGATTATTCTGCCTGCGGAGAATCGCCAGGACGTGGAGGAAGACCTGACACCGGAGATGACCGAGGGCGTCAGCATCCACTATGCGAAGCACATCGAAGACGTACTGGCAGTCGCCCTGCCACTGCTGAAGGCGCGGCCTGAAGCAACACCGATCAAGGCGGAGCAAGGCACAAGCGTCGCCGCCTGACCGAATTACAGGCAAACCCAAGCAAGGCCGGCAAAACTGCCGGCCTTTTTGTTGCGCGGTACACTTTTGCCCGATCACGGCTTCGCGCGTCTAAACCATAGAGGCGGTATTCTTTCCTTCACATGCACGTGCAAATTCTCTCCTTCGGGGTTTTGAAAGATCGTTTTGGTGCGTCGCCGATCACGGCCGAGTTGCCAGAAGGCGCCACGGTTGCTGACCTTCTCGTTCGCCTCCAAAATGACTCTTCTGCACCGGTCTTGCGTGGCATCGCTGTCAGCGTGAATGCTGAGTACGCGACCCTGGCCCAGGTGCTGTGCGAAGGCGACCAAGTCGGGCTTCTGCCCCCGGTTTCCGGCGGTAAACAAACCAAGATTCCGATGCAGAACGCGACTCAACCCACGGTTGCGCTCACCCGCGAGCCGATCGATGCCGTAAGGCTCGTTGCGGACGCGAAGCATGGAGAGGATGGCGCCGTTGTTGCGTTTGACGGCATCGTGCGTAACAACTCCCGTGGCCGCGAGACGCTCTACCTCGACTACGAAGCCTATGAAGAGATGGCGGCAAGGCAGATGGCCGATCTTGCGCTGCAGGCTCGCGAAAAATACGGTGTCCGCCAAGTCACGATTCTCCATCGCCTGGGGCGGCTGGCGATTGGCGAAACCAGTGTGCTGATCGTGGTCTCTTCGGCGCATCGCGGCCAGGCCTTCGATGCCTGCCGCTGGCTCATCGACACCCTCAAGAAAACCGTACCCATCTGGAAGAAGGAGACCTTCGCGGATGGGGCCGTCTGGGCCGATGGCGAGCCTTTCCCAGCCGGGCTCGGTCTGGAGGGCCCCCATGTCCCGTAGCCGGGCCTTCCGGGCAAGAAGTCTGATCCTTTTGGTGACTGCGGGGTTGGCGGGCACCGCTCTTTGCCTGTTCGCACAGGATGGAACCACTTTCCGCGTCGATGTGAAACTGGTGAACGTCTTCGTGAACGTGACTGATCGCAATGGCGCCATTGTGGGTGGTCTCACCCGCGGCGATTTCGCGGTGGCCGAGGACAACCGGCCCCAGGAGATCGCAGTCTTCGAACGCGAATCGGAACTGCCGTTGAACTTATCCCTCGCCGTGGACACGAGCGCCAGCGTGTATAAAGACCGCGCCGTTGAACAACAGGCGGCCAAGAAATTCGTCCACGCGCTTTTGCGTTCACAGGACCGGATGAGCCTTTACGAATTCGACACATTTGTCACCCGGCTCACCGACTTCACCAACAACCCCGCCCAGATCGACCATGGCATTGACCGCATGCGCGGCGAGGGGGGCACGGCTCTCTATGACACGATCTATCTTGCTTCCCAAGGCCTTGGGAGCGCGCAGGGGCGCAAGGTGCTTGTTCTCGTTTCCGATGGCGGCGACACCGTCAAGAGCACCACATACCAGGACGCTCTCGAACAGGCGCTCCGCAATGAAGTCATGATTTACAGCATTATTGACGTACCAATTGAGGCCAGTGCGGGACGCGATCTGGGCGGCGAGCATGCGCTGGTGACCCTGGCCGAGCAGACCGGCGGCAAGAGCTTCTATGCGGCGGATGGCGGTCTCGACAAGGCATTCGCGCGCGTCAGCGAGGATCTTCGCACGCAATACCTGATCGGCTACTATCCTCATCACCAGGAACCCGGGTTGAAATTCCATCGACTCCAGGTGACGGTTCCGCGGGCCGCAAACGATGCTTTCAATATCCGTTACAGGACGGGCTACTACGCCGATCCACCAGCCAAGTCACGCGTCAGGTCCGATTAAGACCTTAGGCAGTATCGGGGCTCGATATGGGAGACTCGCGTGTTTTGATCTTTGCGCGGCGGAAGTTGCATCTAAAATGGCAATATGACACCGCCCTTGTCGTCCCATCGACGGTCAAAAACTCCCCCTCCGGGTGAAACCGGGCAAGAAGCGTTGTATCTTCGCTCCCTGAGCGAGCGCCAGGTTGCCGTCATTGTAAAACTCAGCGATGGAGAAACCGTGCGCGGGTGGATCGAGTACTTCGATGATGGGATGCTGCGGCTGACGCGAGAAGGGAAACCAAATCTCTTCATCTACAAGCACCAGATCCAGACCATCACGGAGGCCGGCCGGCGCGGCAACTCTCGTGCGGCCATGTCAAACGGGGCGGCCAAGTGAGCCTTGGGTCATCCGGTGAGCACACCATGATCTGGGTTCCGAAGGCTGCTGAGATTGCGCGCGAAGCCGGCGCGCGCTTGAAGGAATTCTTCATCGAGGGAGTCGAGACGGAGTATAAGGGCGACGTCGATGTTGTGACGGTTGCCGATCGCACCGCAGAGAAACTTATCCGTACGCGGCTTACAGAGGTTTTTCCGGAGCACGGAATCTACGGCGAAGAGGGCACGCGCGAGCGCCTAGACAGCGAATTCCGCTGGTATGTCGATCCGCTCGACGGGACCACGAACTTCGCCCACGGATTTCCGCAGTTTTGCGTCTCATTGGGCCTGGAGCAGCGGCCCGCGGGACTTGCGCCGAATGAAGACGGAACCCTGGTAGCCGGCGTGATCTTTGATCCCTTGCGCGAGGAGTTGTTTGTCGCCGAGAAGGGCAAGGGCGCATTCGTGAATGGCAAGGCGATGCGGGCTTCGAAGATTGCGAAGCTGGCAGAATCGCTGCTTGCGACGGGCTTCCCCAGCCGCAAACGGCACGCCAGCCCGAACATTCACTTCTACCAGGAATTCACCCTTCGTTCGCACGGGGTTCGGCGTGCAGGATCGGCTGCCCTGGACCTGGCGTATGTGGCTGCCGGGCGGATGGAGGGTTTTTGGGAGTTCAATTTGAATCCATGGGATACTGCCGCAGGCATTCTGATGGTGGAGGAAGCCGGGGGAAGCGTCACCGATTTTTCGGGCAGCCCGTATCGCATTGACAGTCACGAGATCCTGGCATCCAACGCGCTGATCCACGACGAGTTGGTCGTACTCTTTGAAAACTTATTTGCGGGACGGGATCTGGCGCCGATTCCTACGCCCGCGGAGTGGGCGGCGGAGCGCGAATCCCGCGCCTAACCGGGCATGCACTGATTTTCGGTGAGCGTCTCGGTCAATGCTTCGACTGGTTCCCGCATAGCAAAACGTTGCATCTCTCGAAGCAGGTCAGGCTTCGGGGTCGTGTGCTACTATCAGCGTCGAGAAACTACCTTTCGGAGAAATTCACGATGGCCTATGTGATTGCAGAACCCTGTATCGGCACCAAGGACACCGCCTGTGTGGACGCTTGTCCCGTCGATTGCATCCACCCCAAGAAGGATGAGAGCGGCCATGCGGAGGCCGATCAGTTGTTCATTGACCCGGTCGAATGTATCGATTGTGGCGCATGCGTTCCCGCGTGCCCAGTCTCGGCCATCTTTGCACTGGATGATCTGCCGGAAAAGTGGGCCCATTTCACAGAGAAGAATTCCGCGCACTTCGGCCGGTAGCCGATTCCGAAGCGACAGAGCGCGCACCCGATCTGAGGGTGCGCGCTTTCCTTTTGGTGCGCCCGGCAGGGCGCACTCACTAGGAGGTGTAAGTCCTCTACACACCCGGCAAGGGGAAGTGTTAGCCGAACAGCAAGGGTGTTCATCGCGAGGTGGGATCCGGAGGAAGCTGGAGGCAAAGCGCTGCGCTGACGAACAGCCAGCGGATAGAGGCGACGCAGTGGGGTGAGCAGGCCAATGGATGCAAAGCCCGATACTTGCACGGACGCTGCGGCGTATATCCGACAGAGATAAGCGTGAAGGTGAGTGCGTAATACCCGGGGAGATCTGGTGGTTTGCCTCAGGGCTACCGGCGTCGTGAGGCGTTGGGATGAACCACCAGAAGTCAGCAGCGGCCATATTAGCTTCGCGAGAGCGGAGTGAAGGGCCAAACGTGAAACACGGGAGTAGGACAGCAGATCTCGATGCGAGTCAACGAAGCAGAAGCTTACGCAAGTAAGGCCGGCGCGGAGGTAGACGGGCGGAACCTGTCGAGGATCGTGTCTGGTGCTGAGACTCGTACGGCGACTGGTGGAGAAACGAAACCGGAAGCAGCGCAGGGACTTTTGGAAGCTGCGCTGGAACGCAGCAACATGCTGTGTGCCTACCAGCGGGTGGTGGAAAACAAAGGAGCGCCGGGAGTCGATGGGCTCACGGTTCTGGAGTTGAAACCCTGGCTTGTGGCGCACTGGCCGAAAATCAAGCAGTCTCTGTTGGTGGGCGAATACATGCCTCAGGCAGTGCGCAGGGTGGAGATACCGAAGCCGCAAGGCGGGGTACGCATCCTGGGCATTCCTTGTGCGCTGGATCGGCTGATCCAACAGGCACTTCATCAGATACTGCAACCTCTGTTCGATCCCGGGTTCTCGGAGTCGAGCTACGGTTTTCGTCCCGGACGCAACGCCCATCAGGCGGTGAATGCCGCACGAGGGTATGTTGCCGAGGGTCGGCGATGGACCGTAGACCTCGACTTGGAGAAATTTTTCGACCGAGTGAACCATGATGTGCTTATGGCGCGAGTGGGACGCAAGGTGAAAGACCCCGGTGTGTTGAAACTGATCCGGCGCTATCTGGAAGCGGGACTGATGGAAGGTGGGGTAGCGAATGCACGGAGCGAAGGGACGCCGCAGGGCAGTCCTCTTTCCCCGTTGTTATCGAATATCCTGCTGGACGATCTGGATCGCGAACTGGAACGACGGGGTCATCGTTTCTGCCGATACGCCGACGACTGCAACATCTATGTCCAAAGCGATCGGGCAGGACAGAGGGTCAGGCAATCGATCACGGCGTTTCTGGAGCAAAGGCTGAGGTTGAAGGTCAATGCGGCCAAGAGCGCAGTGGCGCGACCGTGGGAGCGGAAGTTCCTGGGCTACAGCATGACGTGGCACAGGAAACCGAAGCTCAAGATCGCATCGCAGAGTCGTGAGCGCCTGAGGGAGAAGATCCGTCTCGCGCTACGGCGGGGCCGCGGGCAGAGCATGCAGCAAGTCATCAAGGGGCTTAATCCCGTCCTGAGGGGCTGGCTGGCCTACTTCCGACTCACCGAAGTAAAGAACGTGTTGGAGGAACTCGATGGCTGGCTGCGGCACAAACTGCGGACTCTGCTATGGCGGCAATGGAAGCGTGTCTATACACGAGCGCGAAATCTGATGAAGGCTGGGATAGATAAGGTTCGGGCGTGGAAGTCGGCCACCAATGGGCGAGGCCCATGGTGGAACGGCGGTGCCTCGCATATGAACCAAGCCTACCCCAAGAACTGGTTCGACCGCATGGGGCTGGTTTCGTTGCTGGATACACAACGACGCTTCCAGTCTGTTTCATGAACCGCCGGATGCCGAACGGCACGTCCGCGTGGTGTGGGAGGACGGCGGGAGTAATCCCGCCTCCTACCCGATGTGTGAGATCGGATAGTTGTGTGGATTCGTTCCGGTTCGGCAACGGCCGTCTTAGGACCGGCCTCCCCTTTTCTGCGCGTGGGCGGGTGCCAAAAGAGTGTAAAGAAGGAACACTCCGAAAGTGTTCTACCGGCAACGGGCGAACACGACTCACCCCGACACTCACTTTGCACGTTCGAATGCGATGATGAAGTCGTATGAGTGTGCTCACATCAGAAGCGGTCGTGCTCCGCACCTGGCCGTTGCATGAGGCAGATCTGATCGTGAGCTTCTTTACACGGGACTATGGCCGCATGAAGGGCACCGCCAAAGCGGCGTTGAAGAGCCGCAAGCGCTTCGGCGGCGCCCTTGAGCCCATGACGCTGGCCCGCGCCTGGTTTGCCGAACGGCCTCGCCAGGAACTGGTTCGACTTGACCAGCTGGAGATCATTCGATCGCCTCTTTCCTCCCCGGTCGATCAAGCACGCATGTCTGTGCTGAGCTTCTTTGCTGAACTTCTCGATCAGGCGCTCCCCGAACACGATCCGCAGGAAACAACATTTCGGCTCCTGGTCTCGGTACTGGAACAAACCACGGTCGAGAATCCTTGGATGGCACTGACTTATTTTCAGTTGTGGATGACTCGCCTTATGGGTCTCCTTCCCGACATTGCGCATTGCACGGCTTGCGGCGAAGTCCTTGAGCCCGGCGCCGTCAGCTTCAACCTCTATGGAGACGGGCTCTTTTGCGCGCTGCACCGCAATGGCAACGCCAGTGAACTCACCGCCGATTCGTGGCAGCTGGCGCAGCGCATGTTGCGCGCTCCGGTGAGCACGTTTGCAACCGAGCCATGGACTCGACGGCGGGCCCAGGATTTGCGCCGGTTCACCTTGCAGTCGCTGGAGCGGCACCTGGAGCGCAAACTGCGTACCGCCGAAGCCCTGGCACGTCTCGGCAGGTAACGGACGCAGCGACTGGTAAGATGGGCATGAGACCCATACAGAGAGAGCCGTCCGTGTCGCCAACTCCAGTTGCATCTTCTCCCAAATCATCCGACCTCACGTTTCAGGAGTTGTTGTTCCGTTTGCAGGGCTTCTGGGCCGACCGCGGCTGCGTATTACAGCAGCCTTATGACCTTGAAGTGGGTGCGGGCACCATGGCGCCCGAGACATTTCTGCGCGTGCTCGGTCCGAAGCCATACCGTGTGGGTTATGCGCAGCCATCGCGCCGCCCCGCGGACGGCCGCTATGGCGAAAACCCAAATCGCCTTTTCAAGCACACCCAGTTTCAACTCATCCTCAAGCCACCGCCAGCCAACGTGCAGGAGCTCTATCTTGAGTCCCTCGAAGCTCTGGGAATCGACCTGGCGAAGCACGACATCAAGTTTGAAGAAGACAACTGGGAGTGGCCTGCAGGGGGCGCGTGGGGCGTCGGCTGGCAGGTCATGTTCGATGGGCAGGAAATCACCCAGTTCACTTACTTTCAGCAGTGCGGTGGCCTTGATCTCGACCCAATCTGTGCCGAGCTGACATATGGGCTCGAACGAATTGCGCAGGTTCTTCAGGATCTCGATTCGATTTACGACATTGTTTGGGCGCGCGATCCGAAAACCGGGACCCCGGTGACGTATGGAGAAGTCAGGTTCGCCGAGGAACTGCAGTTTTCCGTGTACAACTTCGAGACCGCCGATGTGGCGAAGCTCTGGGAACACTTCAATCTTTTCGAAGCCGAGGCCAGGACGCTGCTCGATCAGGCCAACGCGGTGACCGAGAGCGAGACTGCTTCCAGCATTGAGAAACGCCGCTTCCCGATTCTGCCCACATATGAACTGGCCCTCAAGTGCTCGAACCTGTTCAACATCCTGGATGCGCGCGGAGCGATCAGTGTGACCGAGCGCGTCGGCGTCATAGGCCGCATTCGAACATTGGCCGTGGGCGTCGCCAAGGCATATGCGAAACAACAAGCTTCGAACGCCTAGCTTTTGGCCCCGCCGTCGCAGATCCAAATTGAAGGATGAGCTGAAGGTGGAAGCGAAGGTTTGAGGCTCACCCGAGAAAGCAAAGAAACGATGTCAGATTTTCTACTTGAGATTGGGCTGGATGAAGTACCGGCCCGCATGATTGCCGGGGCCGAAGCGGAGCTGGGACGCCGCGTCCTTGAATTGCTCACGCGCGAGCACCTGTTGGCGCCTGGTGCGAAAGTCGCGACCTACTCCACGCCGCGTCGCTTGTCCGTTCTGGTGAGCGGAGTCCTGGTTGCACAGGCCGATTCGACCGAGCAACTGACCGGTCCCTCGTGGAAGATTGCTTTCAAAGACGGAAATCCGACAGCCGCTGCCGAAGCCTTTGCAAAGAAAGCCGGCATCGCTGTTTCGGAACTTGATAAGGTCACCACCGCCAAGGGTGAATACGTCGGCGCTTCGATCAGGCGACAGGGAGCTGCAGCGCCGCTTGTGCTCGCTGCGGAGCTTCCCAAGGAGGTCCTGGCGATTTACTGGGCGAAAAACATGTACTGGCGCGCAGGCAAGCCGGAACGTTTTGTCAGGCCGATCCGCTGGGTCGTCGCGCTACTCGATTCTGTCGTCGTGCCAATTGAAATCGCCGGAATCGTTGCAGGCAATACCAGTCGCGGGCATCGCATTCTCCATGGGGAAACCCCGGTCGTTGTCGACTCCGCGAAAGACTACGCAGAAACGTTGCGCAGCGCGAAGGTGATCGTCGATGTCGCCGAGCGGAGGCAGTTGATTCGCAAAGCCCTGGATAAGGCAACGCGTGCGGTTCCGGGAGCGCGCTGGCGCGAGGATGAGGCGCTGGTTGAAACCGTGCTGCATCTGACGGAGTGGCCCACGGTGATCCTGGGCAATTTCGAACCGGAGTACCTGGCGTTGCCGGAAGAAGTGCTGGTGACGGTGATGCGCGATCATCAGAAATACTTCGCGGTCGAAGATGCGAACGGAAAAGTGGCGCCACATTTTCTGGCCGTTCTCAATATCGAGGTCGACGACGAGGGGTACGCCATCATCCGTCATGGCAACGCGCGCGTGTTGCGGGCGCGCTTCAAAGACGCACAGTTTTTCTGGGAAGTTGATCAGAAGACGCCGCTCAAAGAACGCGTTGAAAGCCTCAAAGCGGTGACGTTTCAGAAAGAGCTGGGCAGCTATGCCTGGAAGACTGAGCAGAATCTCAAGGTAGTCAAGGGACTCTATGCGCAACTGCCGGAGCTGAGCGACTCGACTTGCCACTGGAGCGACGTGGAAACGGCGACCTTGCTGGCCAAGACCGACCTGACTGCCGAACTGGTCAAGGAGTTCACCGAGCTGCAGGGCATCATTGGCGGGCTCTACGCCCGTGCGCAAGGCCTTGGCGAACGTGTTGCCATGGCAATCTACGAGCAATACACGCCAGCGTCCACAGAAGACGAAATTCCAGTATCCGTCGAAGGCCAACTCTTAGGGTTGGCGGATCGTATCCAGACCATCACCGCGATGTTCGGGATCGGACTCGAACCAACGGGTTCGAAGGATCCCTTTGCACTGCGCCGTGCCGCCAATGCGATTGTCAAGATTCTCGCCGAATCGGAGTTGACGCTTAACTTGGCCAGCGTGGTGAATGCTGCAGCAATCACCGAAGAGAGTCGACCGCAGATCTCGAATTTTCTTCACGAACGCGTCCATTTTTATCTCAAGGATGTGCGCGGCTATGCCTACGATGTCGTGAATGCTGTCCTGGCGGCAGGTTCGGACGACGTGCGGGATGCGATGGCACGCGCTGAAGCTCTCACCGTTGCCCGCGAATCTGAGGATTTCGCGGCGATTTCTATTGCCTTCAAGCGCATCAAAAACATCCTGCGCCAGGCTGAAGAGAAGGGATTTACTTTGCAGGCGGCCTCGACAAACTCACTGGCTCCTGCGGCGCAAAAACTTGCTAATTCTGCGGCTGGTCTTGCGCCCAAGGTTGAGGAGTTGCGCAAGGCCCGTTCCTACGACGAGGCGCTGGCATTGATCGCGACACTCCGTCCCGCCGTCGACAATTTTTTTGAGAAAGTGATGGTGCTCGATCCCGATCCGGCGGTCCGTGGCGCACACCTGGCGCTTGTCGATACCGTGTTTCGCGGGTTCTCGAGTATTGCCGACTTCAGCGAAATCGTGGTTGCCTGACGGCGATCGCCCATTTCCGCGCATCCTCGATTGCCGCCAGACGTCTAAGATTGGTAGAGATGTCCGATTCCTTATACTTGAGCCTTTGGTATCCGAACCTGCGCCTTGCGGCGCTCCCCGAGAAGCTGACGGCCGTGCTGGGAACCTTTGCCGCTTGCGGCGGCGAGGCCCGTGTCTACGCGGCAACGGTCTGGCCGGTCAGCTGGAGCGAGTCGCCGGTATTTCAGCGTGTCTACGGACATGGTGAGCGTGGCGTCGATCCAGCGCTGGCGGTGGAAGACGCATTGGAATTGCTCCACGAAGACTACGCGTACGAGTTTCAAATCGGGTGGAATCTCTGGGAGTTTGAGAAACCCGAGATGCTCGATCCGCGCTGGGCGCGCGAGCCCCGCCTGGTGCGCGTCACAGGCTTCGGTCCTCTCTTTGACGAAGGCGGCTACGAGCAGGAGGGCCATATCCGGATCGACTTCGGCAGCGATACGGCCTTTCTTGAAGAAGAAGCGGAGCTGGACTCGATTTCTGCCCGGCACGTTGAAGAAAACGTGCGCCAGCTCGTCGAACTTGCTTCAGCTGTTGAGAAGGCATCCGGAGCGACAGCACGAGTTTTGTGGAGCGAACTAGGAGAGAGCCTGGCTCAGCGACTGGCGGCGCGTCTCGGCATGGGGAACTGACGGTGCGCTTCACGATCGAATGGATACGCACTGTGGTGCTGAGCGCAGGAGTGCTGTTGGTCGTCGTTCTCGGCGTGTTCCTGACTATCGGCCATTGGCGGAGCCCATTCAGTCGTCGCGATCTGCCCAAGAAGCTCGGCATCGACATCCAACAGGAGGCGAACGGCTTCACCCAGGCGGGCTTTCACGCCGGGCACGCCACGTTCAGAATCACGGCTTCGAAGGTCGAACAGCTGAAGAACGACCGCTATCGGCTGCATTCCGTAAAGATCGAAATGTACGATCCGAAGGGCGGCGGGTCCGATCGAATCGAGGGCTCCGAATTCGAGTATGACCAGCAGACGGGCCTTGCCAAGGCTGCGGGCCAGGTCGAGATTACTTTGATTCGGCCTCGGAACGATCAACGCGAAGATCTCAAGAAACATCTCGACAAGGACCCTCCGTCCAACCCATCTCCTCAAGATCTCGACACGAACCAGATTCACGTGAGAACCAGCGGGCTCACGTTTGATCAGAACCGCGGCATCGCGACGACCAACGAGCACGTGGATTTTGACTTGGCGCAGAATTCGGGAAGTTCAATGGGCGCCTCTTACGACTCGCAGAATGGAAAGCTGGTGTTGAACAGCGCGGTCGAATTGAATTCTCAGCGCGGCGCGGACCCGATTCACCTGCAGGCGCTGCATGCGGAGTTCGAACGGGACTCCAACATTTGCCGGTTGAACTCTGCCACGGCGCAGTTTCGCAATGGCAAAACGCGCGCGCAGCAGGCGACGGTTCTATTTCGAGACGACGGAACTGCGCAAAGAATCGACGCTTCGAATGGCTTGGCACTGACTACGGCAGCGGGCAGTCAATTGACGGCTCCGATGGGAACGCTTCAATTTGACGAGCATAACGAGCCACAGAGCGGGCAACTCGAAGGCGGAGTGACCATCGATTCGACGAACGACGGTCGCAAGTTGCATGGAACTGCTCCCACGGCGGCTCTGCGATTTGATGCGAAAGGCGAGTTGCGCCATGCCCATCTCGAGCGCAAGGTCGATTTTGCGAGCGACGAGCAGTCCAACTCGCCGAGCGGCCCTGTGACCATCCATCGGGATTGGGCGTCGCCGGTTGCGGATCTGGAATTCCGCAGTGCCGGCGAAGGACAGGTGACGCTGGATTCCGTTCATGGCGTGGGTGGGGTGGTCGTCACCAGCGAAAGCAAGGCTTCCAACGGAGCGGTCACGCGGGATCGGATGACAGCCGACGATCTGACAGGGACATTTGGGCGCAACTCTTCGCTGAGCACGATGACCGGCGTGGGCCACACGCAGATCGATCAGGTCTCGGAAACGGGAACCCGCCAAACCACCCGCGGTGACCGTCTGGAAGCACATTTTAGCCCGCCGCCGGAGGTTGATTCGAGGACTGGACGTCGGGTTGCCGGCGGCCCTGGGATAGGTACGCAGATCGATTCTGCGCACGTGATCGGCCATGTCGTTCTCTTCCAGCAGTCTGCTGCCGCCGCCGGGACGCAGGCGCCTGCCGCGTTGCGGGCAACCGCGGACCGTGCAGAATATGAAGGCTCCGGGGAGTGGCTGCACCTTACCGGTACGCCGCGAGTGGAAGACGGCGGACTTCAATTGACGGCGACCAAAATCGATGTTGCCCGTACTTCAGGTGAAGCCTTCGCGCACGGGGATGTGAAGGCAACCTGGTTCGGGAACGGAGTTTCCCCGGGCAGCAAACTGGATGCGTCGCCCGCCGGCTCCCGCATGCCCAGTCTTGGTTCGCAGGGCCCCGCGCACGTGATCGCTGCCGAAGCGCAATTGGACCAGAAGACTGGCGTTGCGACCTTTCGCGGCCATGCGCGGCTGTGGCAGCAGGCGGACTCTGTTGCTGCGCCCGTGATCATTCTCGATCGGAACAAGCAGACTCTGGTCGCGCGAACAGCAACCGCGGGAGACCCTGTGCGCGTCGTCATGTTGCGCGCGGCGAATCCGAACAAGGGCACTCTGCCCGGCAAGACCGGCAATCCGGATGCGCAGTCTGTCCTTCGCGTACGCGGAGGAGACTTGAAGTACTCCGGCGCAGAGCGCAAGGCAGTCATGCAGAGCGGTGTCCTCGAGGAGGTCGTTGCAGAAACGGGGGATGCAACCACGCGCTCCAGCGAAGTGGAACTGACCCTGCTGCCCCCCGGAAACCACGCGGCACCGGACGGAGGCGCCGCACAGGTGGATCAAATGACCGCTCGCGGCCACGTCAGCATCGACTCGCAAGGGCGGAAGGGAACCGGCGACCAGCTCGCCTATTCGAGCGAAAGCGGAAAATACGTTCTCACTGGGTCGGCTGCCGTGCCGCCTCGCATGACCGACCCGGCCCGCGGAACTGTAACGGGCGGGGCTTTGATTTTCAATAGTCGCGATGATAGCGTCAATGTCGAAGGCGACGGACGCGCAACCTCAACAGAGACCACCGCCCCGAAACGGCAATGAATTGAACTGAATGAGATCGCCTGGAAGCGCCTGAGAGCTAGATGCAAACACTGATCGCCGAAGGAATCGGCAAGACTTACAAAGGTCGACAGGTTGTGCGCGGGGTCAACCTGAAGATCTCCCGCGGCGAAGTGGTGGGGTTGCTGGGGCCAAATGGGGCCGGCAAGACCACGAGCTTCTATATGATCGTCGGATTGGTGCCGCCCGAGACGGGCCGCGTCCTGGTGGATGAAACCGATATCACCCGGACACCGATGTATCTCCGCGCACGGAACTTTGGGATCAGCTACCTGCCCCAGGAACCTTCGGTGTTCCGCAAGCTTACCGTCGAAGAGAATATTCTGGCCGTCCTCGAAGCCCAGCCGCTGGATAGCCGGGAACGCCGCGCCCGGACGGAGCGGTTGATCCAGCAGCTCAACCTGGCCCACATCCGCACCACGCGCGGTTATGCACTTTCTGGCGGCGAGCGCCGCCGGGTTGAGATAGCGCGCTGTCTGTGCATCCAGCCGAACTTCATCCTGCTCGACGAGCCGTTCAGCGGTATCGATCCGATTGCCGTGTTGGAGCTGCAGAAGATCATCTTCGATTTAAAAGCCAGCGGCATCGGCATCCTGATCACGGATCACAACGTCCGCGAGACCCTCAGCGTGACCGACCGAGCGTATATCATTGCGGAAGGGAAGATCTTTCGCACGGGAACCCCCCACGAGCTGGGAAACGATGTTGAAGTCCGACGCGTCTATCTGGGGGAAGGATTCTCGCTGAGCTGATGGGGATTCAGGGGTGCAGGCGGCTAGCCGCCGGACGCAACCAAGGATGCAGGGTTCATTACGCAAAGGATGTAGCGGCCCGCAACCTCCCAGACGTAGACTTCCGAGCAGGTATCTGCCCAATTTGGGAAAATGAATGGATTGGATGAGGGTTAGGCCTGCGGGCTTGTTCTCATCCCCCTACACTTTGGTAGTTAAGACGGAACAGGAATCGAGCTTTTTGTATGGCGCTGTTGCAACCCAGGTTGAATCTAAAGGTCGCGCAACGCCAGGTCCTTACCCCGGGCCTGATGCAGATGGTGAGCGTTCTTGCGCTCAACAAGCTCGAGTTGAAGGAAATGATCGACGCCGAGATGGTGGAGAACCCCGTCCTGGAGGAGATCGACGAAACGGTTCCGATGCTGGACGAGGTTGCTGGACGCGTTGAACGCCATGAGCGTGAGGAACGGATTGAGCAGTTGCACGATGGTGCGGGCGAGGCGACCGCAGCGCCCAAGGACTCATTCAACGAGGTTGATTTCGGCTCCTATTTTCAGGAGTATCTCGATCCCGGCTATCGTACCCAGCCAGAATTTGAAGAGAACGAACGTCCCTCCTTTGAGAACTTCCTCTCCCAGCCGACAACTCTGTCCGATCACCTGGCATGGCAGCTGGGAGCGCTGACGCTCGATGGCCGGCTGAGGGAGATCGCAGAATTTATCGTCGGCAACCTTGATGAAGACGGCTACCTCGCGGTACCGGAGGATGAGCTGGCAAAGGCATTCCGCGAGTTTCCCGAGAGCCGGCAGCTGGACCATGAGGCCGCCCTCGGCCTGGTGCGCCGCGGCATTGAGTTGATTCAGACTCTCGATCCTGCGGGAGTAGCAGCCAGAGATCTTCGCGAATGCCTGATGATTCAAATCGCCGTGCAGCAGCATGAGTTTGCGCAGATCTTCGCTCGGCACGCAGAGGACGTCCCGGAAGATCCCCAGGGAAGTTTCCGCGCCGAGGCAGATGCAAAGCTTGAAGAACGTCGCCGCAGCATTGAAGTTGCGGCGATGATTGTTGATCGCCATCTGCACCTGGTGCAGAAGCGCGATGTGAAAGACCTGGCGCGAGCCGCACAGGTGACCCCCGCCGAAGCGGATGCGGGAGTCGAGTTCATTCGCACCCTTGATCCGCGACCGGGCCGGCTCTACAACCGAGAACAGACGCGGCTGATTGAACCCGACGTGGTGTTCGTGAGGCGGGGCGGCGAATGGGTCGTGTCGATGAATGAGGAAGACCTACCCAGTCTGCGACTCAGCCAGCGCTACCGCCGCATGCTGGTTTCCGAGAACACCGACAAAGAGGTAAAGGAGTATGTCAAGGAGCGTTTCCGCTCCGCGCTGCAGCTGATGCGCAATATTGCGCAGCGCAAGAGCACCATCCTCCGAACCTGTGAAGTCATCGTCCGGCGCCAGCAGGATTTTCTCGATCAGGGGATCGAGGCTCTTCATCCCATGATGATCAAAGAGGTTGCCGAAGAGATCGGAGTTCATCCCTCGACGGTCAGCCGCGCCGTGGCCAACAAGTATGCGCACACCCCCCAGGGTGTCATCGAGCTTCGTTTCTTTTTCTCAGAAGGATCGAACGGCCCCGAGGGCGCCGATACCCCGTTGCTCGTGCTCAAGCGTAAAGTGCGCAAGCTTATCGAGGAAGAAGATCCGCGTCGTCCCTTGACCGATGACCAGCTGGCCCTCATTCTGCAGGGGCAGGGCATTCAGCTCACCCGGCGCACGGTGGCAAAGTACCGCGAAGACATGAGCATACCGTCGACCCACCAGCGTCGTCGCCGCGATGCCTAGAAAATCGGATTGCTCATGGCAATACTTGCCTTGTCCGTCCCTTTTCCATCCCGCGTTACCGAAGAACTCAGCCAACTAAAATTTCGATCCTGCGAGACAACCTCCGTTTTGTAAATCGCATCCCTCCTTAAGCTGCTGCGTACAGGCTGACTTGCGATTCCCCCCGGGGCATCCGATGAGAACCTCCATGCGAGGTTCTGCCTGGCCGCTTTAGCTATTTATCTCCACGGCTAGAGGTCGTATTGATGGGAACCGTCGCTCCGCAGCCTGTGATGGGACAGGAAGGTCCCAATCGCCTCCCTCCCAATGGTCAAGAACATACGCCAGCCGAGTACATGGCGGAAATCCTTCAAAGTCTTCAAACCATGAAGAACGGAGATTTCAGCGTCCGCCTGCCTGTTTCCTGGACGGGGCTTCCCGGCAAAATCGCTGACAATTTCAATGAAATTGTGACGGCTAATGAGCAGATGGCGAAGGAGTTGCAGCGGGTAGGTTTGGCGGTTGGCAAGGAAGGCAAGACCCGCGAACGAATCCGCTTTGAGCGACGTCGTGGCGCCTGGGACGACATGGAAACCTCGGTCAATACGCTGGTCGAAGATTTGCTTCGGCCGACCACCGAGGTGACCCGCGCGATTGCTGCCGTGGCCCAGGGCAATCTCACCCAGACGGTGCGTCTCGACGTGGACGGGCGCCCGCTCGAGGGCGAATTTCTGCGTTCCGCGAACATCGTGAACACCATGATTCAGCAGCTCGGCGTATTTACTGCCGAGGTGACGCGCGTGGCGCGCGAAGTGGGAACCGACGGAAAGCTCGGTGGCCAGGCAGTGGTGCCGGGAGTGGACGGAACCTGGAAAGACCTTACTGACTCCGTGAACTCGATGGCCTCGAACCTTACCGGCCAGGTAAGAAACATTGCCGAGGTGGCAACCGCCGTCGCCAGCGGCGACCTTTCCCGCAAGATCACGGTCGATGTCCGCGGCGAGATTCTTCAGCTGAAGGAAGCCATCAACACGATGGTCGACCAGCTGCGGTCGTTTGCTTCGGAAGTAACGCGCGTAGCTCGTGAAGTCGGTACCGACGGCAAACTCGGTGGCCAGGCCGTGGTGCCGGGCGTAGCCGGAACCTGGAAGGACCTTACAGACTCCGTGAACGCGATGGCCGGCAACCTCACCGCGCAGGTGAGAAACATCGCCGAAGTGACAACCGCCGTGGCCCGCGGCGATTTGTCGCGCAAAATCACCGTGGATGTAAAGGGCGAAATTCTAGCCTTGAAAGACACCATCAATACGATGGTCGATCAGCTCAACGCATTCGCCGGCGAAGTAACCCGTGTCGCCCGCGAAGTCGGTACCGAAGGCAAACTCGGAGGCCAGGCCAACGTGCCCGGCGTGGCAGGAACGTGGAAAGATCTCACCGACAACGTGAATTTCATGGCCGGAAACCTGACCGGCCAGGTCCGCAACATCGCGGAAGTGGCGACGGCCATCGCCAACGGCGACCTTTCCCGCAAAATCACTGTGGACGTCCGGGGCGAAATTCTCCAGCTCAAAGAAACCCTGAACACAATGGTGGACCAGCTGAACCGGTTCGCCGGCGAAGTGACGCGCGTGGCGCGCGAAGTGGGCACCGAAGGTCGTCTTGGCGGCCAGGCCAACGTTCCCGGTGTTGCTGGAACTTGGAAAGATCTCACCGATTCGGTCAATTCGATGGCCGGCAACCTCACGGCCCAGGTAAGAAACATCGCTGAAGTGACAACGGCCGTGGCCCGCGGCGATTTGTCCCGCAAGATCACGGTGGACGTGAAGGGCGAAATCCTCGAGCTCAAAAACACAATCAATACCATGGTGGACCAGCTCAACGCGTTCGCGGGCGAAGTCACGCGTGTTGCCCGCGAAGTCGGTACCGACGGCAAGCTGGGTGGCCAGGCGCAAGTGTCCGGTGTGGCCGGAACCTGGAAAGACCTTACCGACAACGTCAACTTCATGGCCTCGAACCTGACCGGCCAGGTGCGTAACATCGCCGAAGTTGCAACGGCCGTGGCGCGCGGCGACTTATCGCGCAAAATTACCGTCGATGTGAAGGGCGAAATTCTGGAGCTCAAAGACACCATCAACACCATGGTCGACCAGCTGAACGCATTCGCCGGCGAAGTCACGCGCGTGGCGCGCGAGGTCGGCACAGACGGGAAGCTTGGCGGCCAGGCGCAGGTGCCTGGTGTTGCGGGAACCTGGAAAGATCTCACCGACAACGTCAACTCGATGGCTTCCAACCTGACAGGACAGGTGAGAAACATCGCCGAAGTCTCCACTGCCATTGCGACGGGCGATCTTTCAAAGAAGATTACGGTGAACGTCAGCGGTGAGATTTTGCTGCTGAAAGAAACCATCAACACGATGGTGGATCAGTTGAACCGGTTCGCCGGCGAAGTGACGCGCGTGGCCCGCGAGGTCGGCACTGAGGGGCGTCTTGGCGGCCAGGCCAATGTGCCCGGCGTGGCGGGAACCTGGAAGGACCTTACCGACTCGGTAAACTCGATGGCCTCGAACCTCACCGGCCAGGTCCGCAACATCGCTGAAGTGACGACGGCCGTGGCCCGCGGCGATTTGTCGCGCAAGATCACGGTGGACGTGAAGGGCGAAATCCTCGAGCTCAAGAACACTATCAACACCATGGTGGACCAGCTGAATGCCTTCGCCGGAGAAGTCACGCGTGTTGCCCGCGAAGTCGGCACGGACGGCAAGCTGGGCGGCCAGGCGGTTGTGCCCGGCGTGGCCGGTACCTGGAAGGATCTCACCGACTCCGTTAACTTCATGGCGGGCAACCTTACCGCGCAGGTGAGAAACATTGCCGAAGTGGCAACGGCGATCGCCAACGGCGACTTGTCGCGCAAGATCACGGTCGACGTCCGCGGCGAAATTTTGCAGCTCAAGGAAACCCTCAACACGATGGTCGAGCAGCTTCGCTCGTTCGCTGCCGAAGTGACACGCGTCGCGCGCGAAGTCGGTTCGGAAGGCCGCCTGGGCGGCCAGGCCAACGTGCCCGGTGTGGCCGGAACCTGGAAGGATTTGACCGACTCGGTCAACGCGATGGCCGGTAACCTCACTGCGCAGGTGAGAAACATTGCCGAAGTGACGACAGCCGTTGCCCGCGGCGACTTGTCCCGCAAAATTACGGTGGATGTGAAGGGCGAAATTCTCGAGCTCAAGGACACCATCAACACCATGGTGGACCAGCTCAATGCATTCGCGGCCGAGGTGACGCGTGTGGCGCGCGAAGTCGGTACAGAAGGCAAGCTCGGCGGGCAAGCGCAGGTGCAGGGCGTCGCCGGAACCTGGAAGGATCTCACCGACAACGTCAACGTGATGGCCGCCAACCTGACGGAGCAGGTCCGCGGCATCGTGAAAGTCGTGACCGCCGTGGCCAACGGCGCCCTTACCCAGAAGCTCACCGTCAACGCGAAGGGCGAGGTCGCCGCTCTCGCCGAAACCATCAACAACATGACCGACACGCTCGCGACATTTGCCGATCAGGTGACTACGGTGGCGCGCGAAGTCGGCGTCGAGGGCCGCCTCGGTGGGCAGGCCAACGTGCCTGGCGCCGCCGGCACCTGGAAGGATCTCACCGGCAACGTCAACCTGCTGGCCGATAACCTTACGAACCAGGTTCGCGCCATCGCGGAAGTGGCGACTGCCGTGACCAAGGGCGACCTTACCCGCTCTATTCAGGTGGATGCCCGTGGCGAAGTGGCGGAGCTGAAGGACAACATCAACACGATGATTGATAACCTTCGCCTCACGACCGACCGCAACACCGAGCAGGACTGGCTCAAGACCAACCTGGCGCGCTTCACCGGCATGTTGCAGGGACAGCGCGATCTGGCGACCGTGGGCCGCATGCTGTTGTCGGAACTTGCACCTCTCGTCAGCGCTCAACAGGGCGTGATTTACCAGATGGGCATCGAGTCCTCGGCGCCCGACGGGAGCCTGGTGCTTTTGTCTACCTACGCTGACACGCCCGAGGGTTATTCCAGGGAAATCAGAATTGGAGAAGGATTGGTTGGTCAGTGCGCCTCGGAGAAGCGCCGCTTGCTCATTACCGAGATGCCCAAGAAGACCGCGCCGATTCGCTCCGGGCTCTTCAAGGCTCCTCCGAAGAATGTCATCGTGTTGCCGGTGCTGTTTGAAGACCGCGTGAAGGCGGTGATCGAACTCGCGACACTGAGTTCGTTCACGGCATCCCACTTGGCCTTCCTCGAACAACTCACGGCCAGCATCGGCATCGTGCTCAACTCCATCGAAGCAACGATGCAGACTGAAGGCCTGCTGAAGCAGTCGCAACAGCTTGCCACAGAGTTGCAGACACAGCAGAAGGAACTGCAGCAAACCAACGAGCAGCTGGCTCAAAAGGCACAACAGCTCGCCGAACAGAACTACGAAGTGGAGCGCAAGAACCAGGAAATCGAGCAGGCCCGACGCGCGCTTGAAGAAAAGGCCCGCGAGCTGGCGCTTACTTCGAAATACAAGTCGGAGTTCCTCGCGAATATGTCGCACGAGCTGCGCACGCCGCTGAACAGCATCCTGGTGCTGGGCCAGCAGCTTGCCGAAAACCCGGATGGCAGCCTGACCGCCAAGCAGGTTGAATTTGCGCGCACGATTCACGGCGCCGGTACCGACTTGCTCAACCTGATCAGCGATATTCTCGATCTTTCCAAGATCGAATCGGGCACCGTTTCGGTCGATGCGGAAGAGATCTTCTTCGGGGCTTTGCTCGAGACAGTCTCGCGACCCTTCAGGCACGAAGCTGAGAACAGAAAAATTCACTTCGATGTCACCAACGATCCGCGTCTGGGTCGCAGCCTTGTCACCGACTCCAAACGCCTGCAGCAGGTGCTGAAAAATCTGCTGTCGAACGCATTCAAATTTACCGAGCAAGGTGGAGTGCGGCTCTCCGTCTCCAGCGCGGCGGAAGGATGGAGCGCAGATCATCCGATCTTGAGTGGCGCCGGCTCGGTGATCGCATTTGCCGTGTCCGACACCGGCATCGGAATTCCGCCGGAGAAGCAGCGCATCATCTTTGAGGCGTTCCAGCAAGCAGACGCCGGCACCAGCCGCAAGTACGGCGGAACGGGTCTGGGTCTCGCCATTAGCCGCGAACTCGCAAGCTTGCTGGGCGGCGAGATTCAGCTCAAGAGCGTGCCCGGCCAGGGCAGCACCTTCACCCTTTACCTGCCGCAGACGTATGTTGGACCGGTGATGGCGAATGTTCCCAGGACCGAGAAGAGCGGATCGCAGACCGCCAATCCGATCTTCATCACGACGGTTACAGCAGTGGAACAGGAAGCCCGTTTCGAGGACGATCGCAACAATCTGCAGGAAGGCGATGCGGTGCTGTTGATCGTCGAAGACGATCCGCACTATTCACGCGTTTTGTGCGATCTGTCGCGCGACAAGGGATTCAAGGTTTTGAGCGCAATGACCGGTGCCGAGGCCTTGTCTCTGGCGCTGGAGTACCATCCCTCCGCTATTTCCCTGGACGTGTTCCTGCCCGACATGCTCGGTTGGACGGTCCTGAACCATCTCAAACAGGACCCTCGCACGCGCCACATCCCTGTCCAGATGCTCACGTTGGACGAGGATCGGCACCATGGACTCTCACGCGGCGCGTTTGCCTTCGTCACCAAACCCACATCGACCGAAGATCTGGACGCTGCCCTCACGCGCATCAAGGAGTATTCGCAGCCACGCCGCAAACGCCTGCTGGTCGTGGAAGACAATCCCGCGGAACAGTTGAGCACTCGCGAACTTCTGTGGCACGAGGACATCGACATTCAAGCTGCCGATTCCGGAGCAAAAGCATTACGGCTTTTGCAGGAAAGCGCCTACGATTGCGTGGTTCTGGATCTTCGCCTGCCCGATATGACAGGGTTCGAGGTTCTGGAGAAGCTGCGGGACACGCCCAAACTGAAAGACGTCCCGGTCGTCGTTTTCACGGGCCGGGAGTTGACGCCCGACGAAGATGCGCAGCTGCACACGCTGGCGCGCAGCGTGGTGCTCAAAGATGTCGAGTCTCCTGAACGGTTGCTCGATGAGACGGCTCTCTTCCTGCATCGGGTGGTCGCCGATTTGCCTGCCAGCAAGCAGCAAATGCTCGATCGCCTGCATCGTTCCGACGAAGCACTCGCGGGGCGCAAAGTGCTCGTCGTCGATGATGACGTGCGCAATATCTTCGCGCTCAGCAGCGTGCTCGAACGTCGCGGAATGACAGTGCTCTCGGCCGGCACCGGACGCGAAGCCATCGAGACAATCGAACAAACCACCGATTTGGCAATCGTTTTGATGGACATTATGATGCCGGAAATGGATGGTTACGAGACGATGCAGGTCATTCGCCAAAACCCGTCGCTTCGCCGGTTGCCCATCATCGCGCTTACCGCCAAGGCAATGAAGGGCGATCGGGAACGGTGCCTCGAAGCGGGAGCTTCAGAGTACCTGGCCAAACCAGTGAACACGGAACAATTGCTTGCTGCATTGCGCATGTGGTTACATCGCTAGGAGGAGCAGAAAGTATTCTCCGCGCGGGTTGGAGAATCCCTGGATTTCGCGGTAGTCGTCTTTTGTAGAGACGTGAGGAGTAGGGATCGATGACGGAAGATCAGAAAATCAACATTCTGATGGTGGACGATCAGCCAGCGAAGCTTTTGAGCTACGAGGTGATCCTCGCGGATTTGGGAGAGAATCTGATCAAGGCGGCTTCTGCAAGCGATGCCTTGAACACCCTCTTGAAGAAAGACATCGCCGTTGTGCTCATGGACGTCAGTATGCCTGATCTTGACGGATTTGAGCTTGCCGATGTCATTCGTCAACATCCCCGGTTTCAGAAGACGGCAATCATCTTCATCTCTGGTGTTCACCTTGCCGACTCCGACAAGATTCAGGGCTACCGCAGTGGTGCGGTCGACTATATCTCCGTGCCGGTAATCCCCGAGGTTCTTCGCGCCAAGGTAAGCATCTTTGTCGAATTGCATCGGAAGACGCGACTGCTTGAAAGGATGAACAGCGAGCTCGAGCGGCGGGTGCAAGAACGAACAGAAGAATTGAGGCAGAGCGAAGCCCGCTTTAGAACGCGCGCGGAACTTCTCGAGCTGGCCTCGGAGGCCATCATTGTGCGCGATCCTGAAGGCGCCATCCGCTTCTGGAACGCTGGTGCGGAGGCCCTCTACGGATGGAATCGCGAAGAGGTCATCGGGCAGGACATGCACCGGATGCTGCGGACTGTTTTTCCGGTTTCCCGCGATGACGCGGAACTCGCGCTCCGGGAGCGACGCGTATGGCAAGGCAATCTCACGCAGGTGACGAGGAGTGGCCGCGAAATTGTTGTCGCGTCGCGCAAAACATTGAACCCCGAGGGCAATGAGATTCTCGAGGTGAATCGCGATATTACAGTGCAGTTGAAGTCAGAGGAGGCTCTGCGCGAGAGCGAGAAACTTGCGGCCATGGGGCGCGTTGCGGGAATCATTGCGCACGAGATCAATAATCCGCTGGCCGCGATTACCAACATCTTCTATTTACTGCGCAATCACCCGTCGCTCAATGCCGAAGCCCGAAGCTATGCGGACGCGGCTGAACGGGAATTGACGCGAGTCTCCCATATCACGAGGCAAACGCTAAGCTTCTACCGCGAATCAAAGCAGCCTACTTCGATCGGGGTTCATGAGTTGCTGGACGACGTTGTAGAACTTCAGAAGCGCCAGTTCCAGGTGAATAAGATCGAGTTGCAGAAAAGGTATTTTACGGCCAGCAATGTGACTGGTTTTCCGGTCGAGCTGCGCCAGGTTTTCTTGAATCTGATTTCAAATGCGGTGCAGGCCATGGCCAACGGAGGCGTTCTTCGTTTGCGCGTCATCGACTCAATTGACTGGCCGACGCGCCAGCGTGGGCCTTGCATCTCGGTGATCGATACCGGGGTTGGCATCAAGCCAGAGGACGCCCATCGGCTTTTCGAGCCCTTCTTCAGCACCAAGGCTGCGAAGGGAACAGGGCTGGGGCTTTGGATCAGCAAAGGCATTCTGCAGAAGTACAACGGCCGTATCTCGTGTCGGAGCTTTCGCCATGGCGAAGTGTCCATCACGTGTTTCCGCGTGTTCATCCCGGGAAACGGGACATTGAATGTTTTTCCAGAGGTCGGCAGCGAAGGTTCAGAGTCCGGGAGGGATCTCGCGGGCTCTCACGAAGGGGGCACCTGGCAAGCAGCCGAGGAGACACGCCCAGTCGTTCCAGTGACGCTCTAGGACTCGCGCAATCGGCTGGAAAACGCAACTCCCCGCTGTCTCAAAGTCTGGGAATGTGTTTCGCGATCGGCGATTTGCCCCGGCCTGGGTTCGCGCGCGTTCACAGACCGGGCAAGATCGCTATAATCCCTTTCATGCGCTACGGTGCCATCCAGCATCGTGTTTGCGATTCCTCTCAAAGCGGACTCTGTGTGTTTACGCGGCGCACCGTTTTCAAATCTTCTTTCAAGAGCATTGCGGAATTGGTTGGTGCGATCTACTGTTGCTTCCATTGCAGAATGACAGTAGAGCGAAATCGCTTAAGATCACGGCGAATCTACCACAGCAATCAAACCGGACTTTCCGGCTGACACCCGGACGTCAGAAACAAGAGTCACCGGAGGCTGACCATGGAAGTTGAGATGACAGCCAGGCAGGTAAAAGTTTCCAAGGCATTGCGCACGCAAGCCGAGGAAGGAATGGACCGCATCGCGCGAATCCTGGGCCGCACCACCACTGCCAGCGTGATTTTTCGCGTCCAACGGCATTTGCAGATTGCCGAGTTGACGGTCAAAGCTCGCTTGCAGACGATTGTTGCAGCCGGCGAAGCGGATTCACTGGACTCCGCGCTGCGCAAGGCGCTAGCCCATGCGGAACACCAGGCCCTGCGTTATCGCGATCGCCATCTGACCAGAAAGCGTTTGCCGAAGGAAGAGAAGGTATTGACTGCGCCGCCCGTTTCCAGGCCCAAGGCACGCGCGGCCGAGCCATTCGAGGCGGAATCCAACGGCAAGCCTGCGAAGGCTCGTGCGGCGATCGCCGTGCATTCCTTCCCGGCGAACTCAACCATCGTTGAGCCACATATCCTTTCAAGTTCCGACGCGATCGCTATGAAACCGATGACCATTGAAGAAGCTGTCAAGGATGCCGAATTCCGTGATCGCGATCTTCTCGTTTTTCGCAACCAGGGTGGAGATCTGTATGTGCTCCATCGCCGGCGGGACGGGCAGATGGAACTGGTCGAGATTCCGTAAAGCGGCCGCCGGTTCTTTGGCCAGGGCGGGAGTGACGTCAAGACGGCCGCTGCGACCTGCCCGGTTCGTCCATACAGCGCGGCTGGATTTCAGTCCGAATGCGCCCAGCTGCGTATTCATCGAGGCGCAACTCAGCGGCGATTCGATTCGGTTTACGATGTGCCATGATACCTTCATTGCAGGTGCTCCGCACGACTCCCAATCGATTGCCTGCAAACCATACAGTGGAAATGAAGAAGCCGGAAAAGGAAATGGTCATCGTCACCGGAATTTCCGGTGCAGGCAAAGCCTCGGCGCTTCGATCCTTTGAGGACCTGGGGTATCACGCCGTAGATAATCTTCCATTGGAGTTGCTCACTGAATTCGCCGGCTTGGTGGGCAAATCGGACGAGATTGAACGCGCTGCGATCGTGGTAGATGTGCGCGAAGGGCTGACGCTGGATCGTCTACCGGAGATCCTTAAGCAAGTGAAGCGCGTTCTCCCAACGCGCGTCGTTTTTCTAGACGCGCAGGACTCTGTGCTGGTGCGGCGCTATTCTGAGACGCGGCGCCCGCATCCGCTGCGGCGATCGGAGACTGTTGAGCGCTCCATCGTGGAAGAACGGCAACTCCTCGATCCGATCCGGAATGTTGCCGACACGCTGATCGACACGTCGAATTACAACGTGCACGAGTTGCGCGCACAGATCCAGCAGCGCTTCAGCCAGGAAGAAAAATCCAAGCGGCTGCTGGTAAGTTGCCTGAGCTTTGGATTCAAGAATGGCGTGCCTCTGGATGCCGATCTCGTCTTCGATGTGCGCTTCCTTCCCAATCCGCATTTTGTCCCAGAGTTTCGCAAGAAGACGGGCAAAGATCCGAAAGTTGCCGCCTATATCCGGAAATTTCCCCAGACCAAGGAGTTTCTAGGCAAGGTGACCGAACTCATGCTCTATCTGCTTCCTCACTACGTCGAGGAAGGGAAGAGCTATCTGACTGTCGCCTTCGGCTGTACGGGAGGCCAGCATCGCAGCGTGATGATGGCTGAAGAGATGAGCAAACGGCTTCGCAAGGCCGGCTACCAGGTCAAGGCAGTGCACCGCGACATCCCACGCTGAGCTCCCTCAGCGCTTGCTGGCCAGCTCATCGATCCATCGGGACAGCGCTTCCTCATAAACTTGCTGCGCGTGCTCCGGCAAAGTAAGCCAGACAATCCTCTTTGACACCTGGACGACCTTGAATGCCACAGGCTCGTCAATCCCGTGAGCCGATCCGCAATCTTTCGAGCTGCAAATCCACAACAACGGGACTTTTAACTTGGCGGCAGCGGCGTTGAGGTCCCAGCGATCCTTTACCAGCCAATGCGCCGGAACCAGGCGCGCGCGGGGATCCTGAAAGAGGATGCTCATTGGATCCAGCAATGGATCCTCGACAATGACGCCGGCGAGTTCGGGATGCGCCGCAGCGACTTCCAACGCGAGATCGGCTCCCAGGCCCTGGCCCGCAACGAGGATCGTTCCGGCTTCGACGTGGCGCGTATCCGTCAGGTAATGCAAAGCGGATTCGGCATCCTCGCGCCAGTGCGCCTCGCTCGGGTGGGCAAACTGACTCTGGCCGTAGCCACGGTAATCCAATGTGAAGACTGCAAGGCCAGCCCGATGCAACCGGGCAAGTCCCGCGACGGTGTCCCCGATGTTGCCCGTTGCCCCGTGAAAGTAGAGCACTGTGGGGCCCATACCGGTCGCCGCGGGGATCCACCAGCCCTGCAACTGCGGCACCCCAGCGTCGATGGCGTCGAAACTAATATTGTTGAACGCAATTCCTGCCTCGGCTGGAGTGTGCAAGACACTCGTTGCCGGATGATAGAGGAGCTGCCAGCTTCCTTGCCAAAACGCGTAGCAAAGGGCGCCCCAGACACACAGGACGGCCACCGCCACGACACTTCCGAACGCAAAGCCGATCCACCGCACCGAGACCGTCGGCGGGCCCCCACGCGACTTGCCGGCTGTGTGCTCCTGCTTCGTGGTCCGGGATGCATTCGACTGGGACGGCGTTGGCTTGCTCATTTGTTCTTGCCACTGGGTGCGAACACTCCATTATGCTAATTGGAGCCTTCGCGAAGGCCAATGTTTCGAGGGTCAAGGAGAACAATCATGTCCGATTTCGTGCGTATCTGTGCGCAGGCTGAAATACCGGCTGTGGGCGAGGTACGCGAGGTGACCGCAGCAGGTCGCGCGCTGTGCGTTGCCAATGTGAATGGATCCATTTGCGTCCTCGATGGCACTTGCCCGCACGAAGGGGGACCGCTTGGCGAGGGAACAATCGAGAATGGACGCGTTGTGTGCCCCTGGCACGGGTATGCCTTCGACCCGCGCACGGGCGTCGCGCAGGACGATCCAGATCTGCGTGCCCAGGTGTTTGAAGCCAAGGTCGAGAACGGCGAGCTGCAAGCGAAATTGTAGAGACTCGCTTCTATGATTTCTTTGCCGGCACCTTCTTGCCCTCTTTGCGCGCCTTCGACAGCCCGATCGCGATCGCCTGTTTTGGACTCGTGACCTTCTTGCCGCTGCGTCCGGATTTGAGTTTCCCCTTTTTCATCTCTTTCATTTCCGTCTCGACATCTTTGCCTGCAGAGGGCGAGTACTTCCGCGCCGAAGCTTTCTTTCTCCTGCCCTTTTTTGCGCCGGTTGATTTCCCGGTTAATTTCTTTGAAGAAGTCTTCCTGGTGGCCATATGCACGCTCCTCGAAGCTCAGATGGCTCGACCGGTGGGGCTAGTTGTCTGAAGAGGGCGGAGAAGCAGGTGAGACGGCGCATCAAGAAACTGCGCCGCGAATCGACTTCGCGGCGCGGGCAGAAGGGGCAATGAACGGGACGGGATCAGTACTTCACGATGGCGGTGAAGGAATCCGGCTTGAGGCTCGCTCCGCCCACAAGCGCGCCATCGATCTCGGCCTGGCTCATCAGAGCCGTCGCATTTTCCGGCTTGACGCTGCCGCCATAGAGGATCCGCATCTTTCCGGCAACTTCGGCGCTTAGTATCTTCGCAACTTCCTCGCGAATGATCTTGTGTGCCTCTGCGGCCATCTCCGGCGTCGCGGTTTTACCGGTGCCGATGGCCCAGACGGGCTCATACGCGATGACGATCGGCGCTGCGGCAGCCGCCGTGATGCCGACGAATGCGCCGGTGATCTGGGTCTTGAGAACCTGGGCAGTTTTGCCCGCCTCGCGCTCGGCGAGGACTTCGCCGATGCAGACCACGGGAATGACACCATGCTTGAGCGCGGTGTGAAGCTTCTTGTTGACGATTTCGTCGGTCTCCGCGAAATACTGGCGGCGTTCGGAGTGTCCGATCAGCGTGTGCGTCCCGCCCACGGCCTTCAATTGGCCGATCGAGGTCTCGCCGGTGTAGGCGCCCTCTTCAGCGAAATGAATATTCTGCGCACCCACGGCAACATGCGAGCCCTTGGCGGCAGCAACCACGGTGGGGAGCAAAACAGGCGACGGAAACAGGGCGATCTCGTCGCGTGTGTGACCGGCAACAAGGGGCAGAAAAGCATCAACGAACGCCTTGGCTTCGGCAGGCGTTTTGTACATCTTCCAATTGGCGGCAATCAGTTTCTTTCGTGACATTTTTCAGGGATCCTCAGGCCGATTTTAACGGATGAGAAGCTGGCTGCCGGGTGATGAAGAACACAAGGCCATGACAGGAGAAGGGAGGCGGGCCTGAGAAAGACCGGTTCAACACGGCTGATCTCGGGACTTTCGTCGAGGCGTTGCCCTCATCGACGCCGTCTTCCGCCCGCTGCCACTCCGGCAGAAGCATTCTTCTGCTTAATCGTGCAGTCTCGGATGTGCAGGGGAGTCGGCGCCGGGGTGCTGTTTCTTGTGCTGGGTCGCGAGCGCGCTTGCCATGCAGGATGCACCAACGAACGCGAACACGATGCACAGGACGGGCAACACGCCGGACATTTCATGAAGCCTGGATTCGAGGATGTAGGGAGATACGCCGAGAACCAGGTGTGCAACCAGCCAGACAACACCAAGGATCAACCCGAATCCAGCAATAGACAGAAGCGCCACACCGACAACAATCAGAATCTGACGAGTCATCGGGCTCACTTTCAACGGAGCGCCGCTTGCGGATTCCCCTGGCATTGGCGTTCCCTGAACCTGGAGTGACTATAACCCTACGCGTGGCGCGGTACAAGCAATCTGCAGTGGTCGTTTCGACGGGGTGAAAGCGGATCCCAGAGCGGAAATTCTCAGCATTCCAGTCACGTGATGCGTCGGAGTGGAGCACCGAGCCGGAAGGCGTCACACAATAAGTCAGCTCGGTCGGTTCGGAACGCGAATCACGGACAAATCAGCCGGCATTTCGCCGTTCAGAAAAGCTGCTCGATGATCGGGATCGCCCAGATCCATTTTGAAGTTTTGCCAGGTATCGTCCTGCAGGACAGCCATATTCCACGGCCCCGAGACGGAGTCGGAAAACTGCCAGACAACGTGGAAGCCTTCCTCGTTGGTAAACCCCTCGTTATCCGCCTGGAGAATGGCATCGCCGCGCTCCCAGAGAGACGCGCGGAGTGCATGAAGCACGTTGCCGCCTTCTTCTGTGTCGGCGCCCTGCAGGTGCTGGAACGCGTAGATGGTCTTGACCTCGGCGAGATAGTCGCGAAGCCACGAGACCCCGCTCTCCGGCTTGCTATCGCGAAGGTCTTCAAGGAAATCGGCGATTTCATCCTGGCCGATGGAGCCATCGTAGACCGGGTTGCGCTCGATCAACGCGATCTCCACTTCGTCCTCGCTGGCGAGCAGGAGCGATTCCCAGTCCTCTTCGCTCCCCTCCTCGAGGTGGAGTCTGAATTGCGGGTGCTCGGCGCGGATCAAGTCTGCAACTTCTTCGAAGAGGGGAAAGTCTTCCTGCTTGGTGAGCACGCGTGTGTAATAGGGCATTGCCGATCTCCTGCGGGTCGGATGTCGCCGTTGGATGCAGGCTCCATTAGAACGCATCGCAGTGCAAAGCTGGCGTGTTTTTTGTGATCTCCGGATGGAAACCCCGAAGTGAAGCGGGATGGACTACGAACGTCGAATCTCCAAGAGTCCGTACGCCCTGCATCGACCAGGCTGGAAAAAAACGCATCCGGCCCAAGGGGTGGACCGGATGCGCTTTTTGTGACGACTAGCCGTTGAAAACGGATCGCCGCTTATTTGTTCGTCAACGCTTCCACACCGGGAAGCTTTTTGCCTTCGAGGAATTCGAGGCTTGCTCCGCCGCCGGTGGAGATGTGCGTGATCTGATCGGCTACGCCCGCCTGGTTGATAGCCGAGACCGAGTCGCCTCCGCCGATGATCGACGTCGCTGCTTTGTTGGCTGCAACCGCTTTGGCAATCGCGTTTGTCCCCACGGCGAACTTCGGAAACTCGAAAACGCCGGCGGGACCGTTCCACACGATGGTGCGCGCCGTCGAGACAACTTTCTCAATGGCAGCAATCGATTTCGGCCCGATGTCCAATCCCTGCCAGTCAGCCGGGAAGTTCTTCGACGTGTCCCATGGCTGGGTTTTGGCATCGGCGGCAAAGTTGTCGGCCAGGATGTTGTCCACGGGCAGTAGAAGGTTGACGCCTTTGGCCTTCGCCTTGGCGAGCGCTTCCCTGGCCATGTCGATCTTGTCTTCCTCGACGAGCGACTTGCCGGTCGTGACCCCGAGCGCCCGCTGGAAGGTGTAGGCCATCCCCCCGACGATGACCAGCGTGTCGACCTTGTCCAGAAGGTTCTGGATGACATCAATCTTGCCGGAAATCTTGGAGCCACCGATGATTGCCACGAAGGGTTTCTCGGGCGCTTCAAGTGCCTTCCCGAGATAGGTAATTTCCTTTTCCATCAGGAGGCCGGCCACAGCGGGCTTGAGGAAGTGGGTGATACCTTCGGTCGACGCATGAGCCCGGTGCGCGCTTCCGAACGCATCGTTGACGTAGATTTCGGCGAGAGAGGCCAGGGCTCTCGAGAATGCCGGATCGTTGGCCTCTTCTTCGGCGTGATAGCGCAGGTTTTCGAGCAGCAGCACCTGTCCCGATTCGAGCTGGCGTGCCATCTCGCTCGCAATTTCGCCGACGCAGTTCGGGGAGAAGCCCACGTTTTCCGCAGGGCATACATCCCTGTCGATGAGTTCCCGAAGACGATCGACGACGGGGCGGAGCGAATATTTTGGATTTGGCTTGCCTTTGGGACGGCCGAGGTGCGAGGCGAGGATGACCTTGGCTTTGTGCCGAAGGGCGTACTCGATGGTGGGCAATGTAGCCACGATGCGGGTGTCGTCAGTGATTTCTTTGCTGTCTTCCGTGAGCGGCACGTTGAAATCAACGCGGATGAAGACACGCTTGTGAGCCAATTCGATATCGCGAATGGAAAGTTTGGGCATGGAACATGGCCTTTCTGGGCTGCCTACAACTCAGGTTTTGTGTCGAATTCGGATGTCTTGAGGATGGGAATCACGGCGTCGAATTCGATCTCGACGCGCCATGCGGGATTGAGCAGCGCGGCGACGACAACCATGGTGGCGGCGGGGCGAACGGAAGCGAAGAATTCTCCGTGCACCCGGCCAACGGTCTCCCAATCTTCTCCATGGGTGAGAAAGATACGCGTACGGACAACGTGTTCAAACGAAGCGCCGGCCTCTGCGAGGGCTTTTTCGGCGATAGTAAAGACGCGGCGTGTCTGCCCGGCCACGTCTTCGTTCTCGGCGCCCACAGGGGCGGTTCCGGCTACATAGATTTTGTTCTCCACACGCACTGCGCGGGAGAAGCCGATGATGGGCTCGTAGGGAGAACCGCCGCTGATGTTTTTCCGCATCACAGTAGTCGGTGGTCAGTCTTCAAATGTCTGTGGGCGCTGTGGTGTCCTCAGAATTCAGCGATCAGTGGCTGGCCTCGGTCTGCTGACCACTGATCACTGACGACTGACTACTTTCCTACAGCCCCTTCTTGGTCAGGAAGCCGATGAGGTCGACGACACGGTTGGAGTAGCCCCACTCGTTGTCGTACCAGCTGAGAACCTTGACGCTGTTCCCGATGACCTTGGTGAGCGGACCGTCGACGATGGACGACAGCGGGTTGCCCTTGAAGTCGGAGCTGACCAGCTGGTTCTCGTCGTAGCCCAGAATTCCCTTGAGCTCGCCTTCGGCAGCGGCCTTCAGCGCGGCGTTCACGGCTTTGACGTCCGTCGTCTTCTCGCTGATGAACGTCAGATCGACGATGGAAACATTCGGCGTCGGGACGCGCAAGGAGAATCCATCGAGCTTGCCGGCGGTCTCAGGGATCACCAGCTTCAGGGCCTTGGCAGCGCCGGTGGAACTGGGAATCATGTTGATCGCAGCAGCGCGTGCGCGGCGCAGGTCCTTGTGCGGGAAGTCGAGGATCACCTGGTCGTTGGTATAGGAGTGGATCGTCGTCATGATGCCGCTGACGATACCGAATTCCTTGAGGAGCACCTTGACCACCGGAGCGAGGCAGTTGGTGGTGCAGCTGGCGTTGGAAATGACGTTGTGTTTCGCGGGATCGTACTTCTCCTGGTTGACGCCGAGCACAAGCGTGATGTCTTCGTTGGTGGCCGGGGCAGAGATGATGACTTTCTTCACGGTCGAGCCCAGGTGCGCCTTCGCCTTGGTGGCATCTGTGAAGTGACCGGTCGATTCAACCACAATCTGTGCGCCGACTTCGGCCCAGGGCAGCTTGGCGGGATCGCGTTCGGCCCAGACCTTGATCTTCTTTCCGTCTACGGAAATGAAATCGTCGCCGGCCGTGATGTCGTTGGGCAAATTGCCAAGAATCGAATCGTACTTGAGCAGGTGCGCCAGCGTTGCCGGGCTGGTCAAATCGTTGACAGCCACAAAATCAATCTGGGCGTTGCCGAGCGCGGCGCGCAAAACGTTGCGGCCAATGCGGCCAAAGCCGTTGATGCCAACCTTAACTGCCATGCGTATTCTCCTTCGTAGTGGGTGAGGCTGCGGTGCAAAAACAAGTGAAGTTCGGAGGCTGAAAAATCGATTGCGGAGGCAATTCCACCAAACCCTTGATCGTAACATCCAGGACAATGCGGGCCGAAATGAAAACTGCATTTCTCGGATTCGAGCCGCGGTTCCGTCTCCTCTATTTTGTTTGCCGGGTGCAACTTGGTATGTGACGCACTGCACACCATTTGCAGCGCCCCGCGCCGATGTGGTATCTCCGTATCAGCACGGATCCAATGAAGGCAGCATGAGAAGACGCTCCAGACGCGCCCCCAATCTCTCGGAATCCACAGGCAAAATCGGCCAGGAAATCCCATCGAATCAGCAGCGCCCGCTGGTGCCGCTCTATCCCGACGAATCGCCGGCGGGGTCGCGTGCTCGCGAGCCGCGTGCGCCTGAGCCCGTGCAGCGTCCTGCAAGCCCGGAGCGTGCCGCCAAACAGGAGTGGGCCGAGCCTCAAAATGCCGGCAGGCTCGAAGTGGAAACCCAGCCGGAATCTCCTTCGTTACCTCCGCCAGAGGCCCCAGCGGCAGACCGCTCGCCGCAGGCGCCGAAGGGTTATGTCGTTTTGGCAATTGGCATGCCCGGCTCGGGCAAGACGACGTGGTTTCGCCGTCGCGGCGTTACGCCGCTATCGAGCGATCTATTGCGCAACATACTCTTCGACGATGTAGAGGAGCAGCGCTACCAGGGCCTGGTCTTCTCCACGTTGCGGTCGCTGCTGCGTGCACGGCTCATTGCCCGCATGCCCTGGAATTATGTGGATGCGACCAACCTCTCGGTCCACGAGCGGCGCCAGTGGATCAAGATGGCCAAGAGCTTCGGCTACGAAGTGCAAGCCGTGTTCTTTGACGTGCCGCTCGATGTGTGCCTCGACCGCAATCGGCAGCGCGATCGCTCGGTGAGCGAAGAAGTGATGAAGAGAATGGCCGAAAAGCTCAAACCGCCGATGTTTGAAGAGGGCTTCGCCAAGATCACCGTAGTGCGCGTGAAGAGCGCGAGCTAGGGCAACTTCGAACCCGGCATCCGAGGAGACTTCCCCCATGAGTACTCCAACAACGCCAGCGCCGTACGTTGAGCCATGGCTGCGTGGAACGTATGCTGATGTGCCGGCGGTGGGGCGCGCGGTTTTGCATGCGCTCGATCTTGCGCAGGACGATCTGACCAAGTGGACCGAGAGCCTGACGGATGCGGAAGTCCAATCAAAGCCGCTGGGACTGCCGTCGGTCGCATTTCATTTGCGCCACATTGCCCGCTCCATTGATCGCATTTTGACCTACGCCGAAGGCGGGCAGTTGACGGGCGATCAGTTGGCCGCGCTAAAAGCGGAGCAGAACGGGGAAGAGTCCCTGGCGATGCTGCTCGGCGAAGTGGAAGCCTCGTTTTCCAATGCCACGGATCGCGTGCGTACACTTGCTGCCGCCGACTTCAACATTTTCCGGGGCGTGGGGCGCAAACAGCTTCCCACGAGCATTGGCGGAGCGCTCATCCACGTTGCCGACCATACCCAGCGGCACGTCGGCCAGGTGGTTACTACTGCCAAAGTCCTCAAAGCGCTGCGCAGCCAATAACCGGGTAATTCTCGCAATCGTGTGCTGTCTCCATGACGGCAACGCATCTCGCGCGGCACGGGCGCGTCCGATGCCAAAGCACTCCTAAGAAGCTGTTCATGCTCCGCATCGGCGGTGATGCCAATCACTGCCCTTCGATTCCGCTAAGTTGAACCTATTCCGTGGCTTTCACTCAGAAAGAAGGAAGCATCGGATGGTCGCGGAAAAGCAGGATCGTGGCCGGTTGCAGGTAGATACCAACGAGTGCAAGGGCTGTGGCTTGTGCGTCGAAGCCTGTCCTCCCCGGGTCATCGCACTCAGCCAACAGCTCAATCACTTTGGGTACCGCACCGCCGGCTATCTCGGAGCAGGCTGCACCGCCTGCGGGATCTGCTTCCTGGCTTGTCCCGAGCCGGGAGCCATCACCGTCCTGCGGGCGATTCCTCGGCTACGCGTTGACGTTCCTGACCTTGGAAAGAACGGGGGGGCCGATCCATGCGCAAGCAATTAATCAAGGGGAACGAAGCGATCGTGAAGAGTGCGATCCTTGCCGGTTGCCGCGCCTTCTACGGGTATCCCATCACCCCCGCGAGCGAGATTGCCGAGGCGGCCGCGCTCTACATGTCCCAGGCCGGCGGTGTTTTTCTGCAGGCCGAGAGCGAAATCGCGGCGATCAATATGCTCTACGGCGCATCGTCCGCGGGGGTTCGCTGCATGACGGCATCCAGCGGTCCCGGGATCAGCCTCATGCAAGAAGGTGTCAGCTACATGGCCGGCGCAGAGCTGCCTTGTGTCATCGTCGACATCATGCGCGGCGGCCCGGGCCTGGGCAATATCGCGGCGGAGCAGAGCGATTATCATCAGGTGGTCAAGGGCGGCGGCAACGGCAACTATCGCACCCTGGTGCTGGCTCCGAGTTCTGCGCAAGAGATGGCCGACCTGACGGCGCTGGCCTTCGAATTGGCCGATCGCTATCGGACCCCCGTTGTTTTGCTTGCCGATGGGTTTATCGGGCAAATGATGGAGCCCGTCGAGTTTCCGCAGGAAGCGACCCCAACCCACGTGCCGCATTGGGCCGTCGGCGGAACGCAGGAATCGCATGGGAATCTCATTACGTCGCTGCATCTGGATTCGGACGAGCTCGAAGCACACGAGCGTGATTTGGAAACGAAGTATCTCTGTGCCGAGCAGCGCGAGACACGCGCAGAAGAAATTGAAACGGACGACGCGGAGATTGTGCTGGTGGGTTATGGCATAGTGGGACGCATCTTGAAAGCTGTGACTGCCCAGGCGCGCGCCGAGGGAATGCGTGTGGGCCTGCTACGTCCCATCACCCTTTATCCCTTCCCGACGGCACATTTTCAGAGGCTTGCCACAACCGCGCGCGAGTTCGTCGTTGTGGAAATGAGCAACGGCCAGATGCTCGAGGATGTGCGACTTGCGTTGAACGGAGCGCGCCCCGTGACGTTCCTGAGCCGTCTCGGCGGCAATGTGCCTTCTCTTACGTCAGTCCTCACCCTGGTGCGAGAGCTCGCGCAGAGAAAGCCATCGGCAACTTCTTGCTGCAAGATGGAGGTCCTGACCCATGTCGAATGAGCTGATTTCGGAATACGAAGTCCTCCACCGCAAGCCGAAAGCCTTCTACCAGTCCTATGAGCGAAAGGCCGAACTGCAGCACCAAACCCACTATTGCCCGGGATGCGGTCATGGCACGGTTTCGAAGATGCTGGCACGCGCGATCGACGCACTTGGTATCCAGGATCGGACCATTCTGGTCAGCCCGGTCGGTTGCTCGGTCTTCGGGTACTACTACTTCGACGTAGGCAACATTCAGGCCGCGCATGGTCGCGCCTCGGCCGTGGCGACTGCGGTGAAGCGAAGCCGTCCGTCCAGCATTGTCATCAGCTACCAGGGGGACGGCGACCTGTCGGCGATCGGTTCGGCGGAGATTCTGCATGCAGCGAATCGCGGCGAAAACATCACGGTGCTTTTTGTCAACAACGCCATCTACAGCATGACGGGCGGGCAGTTTGCGCCGACCACCCTTCTTGGACAGCCGAGCACAACCACGCCCAATGGCCGCAGCGCACTGAATGAGGGCTACCCGCTGCATGTCAGCGAACTATTAGCCACCCTCGAGGCTCCGGTTTACATCGAACGCGTTGGCCTCGGCAACAACAAGCAGATCGCGCAGGCCGCGCACGCGATCCGGCGCGCTTTGGAGAACCAGGTGCGCGGATTGGGGTTCTCGCTGATTGAAGTCCTGTCGCCGTGCCCGACCATCTGGAAGATGTCGCCCGTTGAAGCGCAGCATTGGGTTTGCGAGGTGATGGAGAAAACCTATCCGCTCGGCGTGTTTCGCGACCGTACAAAGGAAGCGCAGCCGCGACCACTGGTAGGGCCGCCGCCGGCACTCGAAGAAATCCCGGCAATTCTCGGCGTCGCGGACGAAGATGCGTCGGCCGGCGACGCCAGGACATACGAGCCCGCTGTCGACCTTGACGTGCAAATCCGGGTAGCGGGGTTTGGCGGACAGGGTGTCCTGCTGCTGGGCGAGGTGCTGGCCGAGGCGGGCTTGGACGCGGGCCTCGAGGTCTCGTGGCTGCCCTCGTACGGGCCAGAGATGAGGTCGGGCACGTCGAACTGCCATGTGCGCATCGCGCGCGAGCCCATCGATTCGCCTTTGGTGTCGTCGCCAGATTTTCTGGTGGCGATGAATGAACCGTCGTTGCATAAATTTGTGGCAACCGTGGAGCCCGGCGGTTGGTTGATCTACAACGGCGAGACGATTCCTGAGAACGTCGCGCGCGCAGATGTGCACATGCTCGCGATCCCGTTCACAAAAATTGCCGATGCACTGGGCGACGCACGGGCAGCCAACATGGTGATGCTGGGGGCAATGCTGGAGATCAGTGGCGTCTTGCCCCAATCGAACATCGACGCCGCTCTGCGAAAGCTCATTAAGAATCCGCGTTGGATCGAACTGGACGAGCGTGCACTGGCGCGCGGACGTGAATTGTATCGAGAGTCACTTCGGGCTTGACCTGGCCGGAAGCGGCAGCACCCGCTAACCTACGCTGTTCGTCTCATTCACATCGTCGATGATGTGGCCCATCTTTTCGTGCTTGGTGCGTAAGTACCGTTCGAAGCTCTCCTGTGGCTCGACCTCGGCAGATACGCGTTCGGTCACACGGATGCCGGCCGATTCCAGCGCTGCAACTTTTTCTGGATTGTTGGTGATGAGCCGAACTTGCGAGATGCCAAGCTGCTTCAGCACTTCGGCGGGCAACTCGTACTCGCGGCAATCGGCGGCGTAGCCGAGCTCCACGTTGGCTTCCACGGTGTCGAGGCCATGATCCTGCAATTCGTAGGCTTTGAGCTTCGCCATCAGGCCGATGCCGCGCCCCTCCTGCTGTTCGTAGAGCAGAATGCCCGCGCCTTCTTCGGCAATCTTCTTGAGCGCCAGCTCCAGTTGCAGCCGGCAGTCGCAGCGTAACGAGCCGAATACGTCTCCAGTGAGGCACTGCGAGTGAATGCGCACCAGTGGCGGCGTTCGATGGACATCGCCCATCACCAGGGCAACAAGACCCTCGATTTTCTTTCCCGATTGCGCGCCGTGCTCGCAGCAGGGGCGCGGTGCGGGGAGCACACCTTCAAAGCCCATGATGCGAAAGTCGCCCCAGCGGGTGGGGAACTCGGCGTCGGCAATCTTCTTCACACTTTCAAATGCCATAGTCTCATTCTACTTGGTGCCGAATTCCGTCGAGCAGCTGCAGTCACACCAGTCGTAACTCCGGCGAAATCGCCGCAAATCCTTCAGAATTGGAGAACTGCGCGCGCAACACGATACAGTTGTGGGGTGACCGACAGGCTCATTCTGGTTACGCTGCTCGTCAAGCTGGGCGTGGTGGCTTCGGTTGCCAGTGTGCTCGCGCGTGCCAGCACGTTCCGCCGCCTGTTTTTTGCGGAGAATCGCCGCCCCCGCCAGACCCTGGCCCTCCTGGCCTTCTTCCTCGTTCCGCTTACGCTCGGTGTCTGGATCCGCACCACGGTCCCCAACTTCCTGGCGGCCGACATTTCCTTCGAGACAATCATTCTGCTCGGTCTTTTCATCGGGCCCGGGTGGGCGGTCCTCGGCGGGCTGGTTTTATCGGCACCGGCCCTCTATCACGGTGAATATCTGGCCCCTCTCTTCAACGCCGCGCTCGGTCTGCTGGCCGGCCTGTTGGGCACGATTGTCGAGAAAGAGGAGATCTGGTCGTTCACCCCCTTTATCGATCTGAGCCTCTATCGCTGGGTGCGGCGCAACCTGCGAAGGCCGCGCGTCGATCGACAGTTCCTGATGCTGTTTTTGATCGTCGCAGCCGAAGTTTGCCGCTACTCGCTGGCCCGCGAGTTTCCTCGTCGGATCTTCGCATTGGTGGCCGCCGAACCGTGGCTGCAGGCGCTGGTCTGGTTCACGGCACCGATCGTAGTCGGGGTTGCGATCAAGGTCTGGAACGCCCTGCGCATCGAACTCAAGCTCGAAGAACAAAAGCGTTTGCTGCTGGAGGCGCGGCTCGACGCGCTGCAGCGCCAGATCAATCCTCACTTCTTATTCAACACGCTCAATTCAATCGCCTCGCTGGTGCGCATGAAGCCGGAGTTGGCCCGCGAAATGACGGTGAAGCTTGCCAACATTCTTCGCGCGCTCTTGAAAGACCACGACACCTACGTGCCCCTCAGCGATGAACTCCGCTTCACCGACGACTATCTCGACATCGAAGTGGTTCGCTTTGGCGCCGACAAGCTGCATGTCGAAAAGGAAATCGATCCGCGTACGCTGGAAGTGCTGGTTCCCAGCATCCTTCTGCAGCCGCTGATCGAAAACAGCATCAAGCACGGGCTGGAGCCCCGCATCCATGGCGGAACTGTGACGCTGCGCAGCAAGCTCGAAGGCAACCGCGTACGCATCGAGGTTGCCGACGACGGCGTGGGCATGGGCAATCGCCCCCAAACCGCTTTGCGCCGCACCGGTGCGGGTATCGGCATGAAGAATGTCCAGGAGCGACTGGAAGTGCTCTACGGGCCGCAGGCGCGCTTCAGCGTGGTCAGCAATCCGGGCAGAGGCACCCTGGTGTCGATTGAGATTCCCGCCAACCTGCCCGACTAGGACCTGTTCACACTACTGGGATGGTGGCGACGGGAACCAATTTTTCTCAGATCGAGGAGTAAGGAGTGACGCATACCGGGTGTCTGCCAGCGACGACTGACGAAGAGCTGGGGAAAATTGGCCCCGTCCCTTCGGGTTGCGGAGAAAATCCGGCCATACTTCATTCTCGCCCTCGACGGTGGG
This sequence comes from uncultured Acidobacteriaceae bacterium, assembly GCA_963798035.1. Classification (GTDB taxonomy): domain Bacteria; phylum Acidobacteriota; class Terriglobia; order Terriglobales; family Acidobacteriaceae; genus Telmatobacter. Next base: position 1,607,203 of record CAWCRW010000006.1, read on the forward strand.
CCCGCCACAGCCTTCGGGCTCGGCTTCGTCTAGCCGGATTTTAGCTCGCAACGCCATCCACCCCAATAGTGTGAACAGGCCCTACCTATTTGCGCGCCGCCAGAGCCAGAACCGCATAGCCGGTGGCGGCGTCGCTCATGAAAAGGCCCACGTTCGATTTTGGATCGCGATTCTTGTTGAGCGACCACGCCGGCCAGGCTCCGGTGGTCTTATCCTGATTGGCAATCAGCCAACTGACGCCGCGGTTTACATAGGCAGTCGCGATGTGGTTTTCTTCGAGGGCCAGCACGGCAATGCCGGTCGCATAACCGTCCGAGCGGGTTTCCAGGGGAGTTTTGTCGCGACGTTGCCAGGTTCCAAGGTCCGAAAGGCTCCAGCCACCGTCTTCGCGTTGATGACCGTTGATTTCGGCCAGAAGCGCTTTTCGCTGCGGCGGCGTGAGCAGCCCGGAGAACTGCGCCGACGCCCACAGCACCACGATCTTGTTTAGCAGCGGCTGCTCGGCATAGTGGCCCAGAAGATAGACGCGCAATGCCGCGAGGTTGCCGATAATATCGGGATCTGTGCGGTAATTGTCGGGCGCGCTGGCGACGACTTCGGCCATCATCGCGGCCCAATAGTATTCCGATTCTTTTGATTCCCAGGGGGTGTAATCGAAGTTCTGCCAGACCCACGCACCCGCAGCAGGGCCGGTCTTCGATTGCAGAGCCCACGCATTGTCGAAAGCCAGCCGCGTCCCATCGCTCATGTGGCGGCCGCGCGCGTCATAGCTTGCCAGTATGACGGCGTTCAGGACTGCCTCGGCGTTGCGCGACTCGATTTCCTTGCCGGTGCCATAAATTGCATCGCTGTAGAAGGGAAGCACTTCCTTCCACATGTGCACACGCTTCTCGACGCTGGCGAGCATGGCCGTTTCCGCGGCGGAAGGATCGTGCTCGTCGAGTTCGGAACGCAGCACCGGTCGTGCCAGGGCAAACGTCGCCTGCGTGTGACAGGAGACGCAGAGAGTTCCGTGATCCTTTTGTGCGCGGTCCCAGCTCTGCCACCATACTTCGCGGCTATCGAGATAGCGTGCGGCTGCCTGCCGATCCCATTCGGGCGCTGCCGTCGGAGCGGGCTTGTCCGCCGCTAAAGCGTATCTTGCGTGCGAACCAATCAGGATGCCTGCGGATACCGCGAGGCTCAATGCCAACAAGCGGTTGCAGGGCAGTTTTATCCACATGCGGGAAGACCTCCGAAATCGGAATGCCGCGGCCAACAAGAGGGGATCCGGCTTCTGATGCCAGAATAATGCCGGCGCCCCGCAAACTTGCTCATTTTTCCACCGGGAGGAAATCCGAACCGAATCGAGCGGGGCCGGTTCCACCGCAGTTAACCCCGGGACACGCGTTGCGCAGGGCTGCGCGGTATGCTCTGAGCATGGTGCGTTTCACCATCCTGGCATCGGGCTCCAAAGGCAACTGCACTGTTGTCACGGGGGGGCACACGCGCATTCTCGTCGACGCCGGCCTCAGCTGCAGGGAACTATTTCGCCGCATGAAGCTTGCCGGCGAAGATCCGGCGGCGCTCGACGCCATTCTCATCACCCATGAGCATCAGGACCATGTGAATGGCCTCGCTGTCACGGCACGCAAGCTGGGGATTCCCGTGTACTTCACCGAGGGCACACACCGCGCGTGGATGCGCTGGCTTACGCCGCGGCGCCAGATGACCTACAAACAGTGGCTGGAACAATGCAGGCATCAGGCGGCCGCGCGCCAGGCGGAGTGTGAAGCGAGCGAAGGCGAACCCGATGACGCCGAAGCCGAACAGGCCATTGACCAAGCGCAGGAACCCTCGATCCAGGCGGAGGCGGCACCTCCACAGAAGGATCCGACCTGGTTGCCACGCGTCGAGTATTTCAAGGCAGGACAGCCGCTCGAAATCGGCGATATCTCCGTCAGCCCCTTTACGATTCCGCATGATGCCGTGGACCCAGTTGGATTTGTGTTTCAGGCCGAGGGAGTGCGGATGGCGATTGCCACCGATCTGGGCTATGTTCCACCGAACGTGAAAGCGCAGTTGAAGAAATTAGACTTGCTGCTGCTCGAGTCCAACCATGACCTGGAGATGCTGCGCGATGGACCTTACCCTTGGTCAGTGAAACAAAGGGTGTTATCGCGGGTAGGTCATCTTTCCAATGAGGCCGCCGCTGGGTTTCTCGAAAGCGAATATGACGGTCAAGCCAGGTATGTCATCCTTGGTCATCTCTCTGAAAGCAATAATCTTCCAGAATTGGCAAGGGTGACGGCCGAACGGGCCCTGATCGGTCAGGCCAGCCTTTTGGCAAACCGGCTGTTGCTGGCTGAGCAACATGAGCCGCTGTTACCTGTATGTTTTTAGTCAACTTAAGTTAAAATGGGATCATCAGGCATTCCTCCATACCCGCCGAGTCGGCACTCAAAATGCCCAGCGGGTTCGCTGAACGGAAGCACGGTGCCGCCGAATCAATCGCACGCGTTGCAGCATCCAACCAATACGCGTTGACCTTGGGTTCTTTCAAGGTGCGCTTGATCACAGTAAATGCGCTTAACCTCTTGCAAAGTGGGTCTAACCGATATGGCAAGAACTCGATGCAATGACAGTGTCGTAGGTGCCATCCTGGCGAGCTGGCGATACGATATTTCCGGGATTTCGCCGGAGATGCGCAAGGACTATGAGTATCATCTGGCCACGTGCAGCAGCTGTCGTGCACGACAGAAGTTTCATCGTAGCCTGGATGTAAGTCTTTTTGCTCTCACTGCGCTTTCGGTTTTCTTCTCGGTTTTCGCCTTGTCCGTTCTGATGCACATCAAGCCGCTGGAGCATGTAGCGTTCAACATTCTGGGACTCGATACCTTCGACATGTATCACATGCTGGTCTCGGCAGCGATTGCCGGAGTCTGCTTCTCCGTCATTGCTTTCGCCCTGGTCATGATGGCCACTCCTGCCCCGACCTACCTGAGCGGGATTGCTGCGGAGCGAGCGCGTCTGCTCGAAGAGCGTCTGCCGGATGCGCTGAAGTCTCTCCGCTTGCGTTGACCTTCGATCGCGATTAAAGTTCAAAGGCCTCCCGAGTGGGAGGCCTTTGAACTTTTGCGCTGGAAGATTCTTCCTCGCAATTCAAACTGCGGCAACCAATCCGGTGCGCCGTTTCTGGGACTTCACGCCTGCTGCATTTTTAAAAAGAGACCCTCAGCCCCCCATCGGCGTGCGCAGATCGCCGCCGGTCATTTCCTTCGGCAATCCGAGCTTGAGCAAATTCAATAGCGTTGGCGAGATGTCGCGAAGCGAGCCGTCCGCACGCAGGCGATAGTGGCTCGCCTCTTCGCTTACATAAATCATCGGCACGGGATTGGTGGTGTGCGCAGTGTGCGGTCCCCCCGTAACTGGATCGACCATCAGCTCGGCGTTGCCGTGGTCAGCAGTGATCAGCCAGCTTCCGTTCTTTTCCTTGATGGCCTTGTAGATGCGCTCCAGCTGCGCGTCCACGGCTTCGCAGGCCTTGATGGTTGGCTCCAGCCTGCCCGAATGGCCAACCATGTCGGCGTTGGCGAAATTGGCGACAACCAGGTCGAACGCCGTGTCGTTCACCGCCTTCACAATGGTGTCGCCGATCGCTTCGGCCTTCATCTCCGGCGCGAGGTCATAGGTCGCCACCTTCAGCGAAGGGATCATGGCGCGGTCTTCGCCGGGGAATGGCGTCTCGATGCCGCCATTGAAAAAATACGTGACATGCGCGAATTTCTCTGTTTCCGCTACGCGCAGGTTTCGCAACTGGTGCGCGGAAAGGATGTTCGCCAGGATGTTGTCCATCGATTCCGGAGGGATGACCAGCGGCAGTTCATAGAGCTTGTCGTATTGCGTCATGCACACGTAGTGCAGGTTCTTTGGAATCTCGCTACGCGGAATCATTTCGTCGAGCGATTCCCACCCCTCCAGGTCGCGGCCGCCTTTTTTGTTCAGGCTGCTTTCCCGCGCCAGCACACGCGTAATCTGGCGGGCTCGATCGGCGCGGAAATTAATGTTGATGCAGACATCCTCATCGCGGATCTGGCCGACTGGTTTGCCTGCAGCATCGGTCACTACGAACGGTATGAGAAACTCGTCCGTCACGTTGTTGTTGTAGTTCTCCTTGATGCGGGCGACAGGATTGGGATATGCACCGCCTTCTGCTTTGCCGTTGACCATGGCATCGAAGGCCTTGCGCTCGCGCTCCCAGCGTTTGTCACGATCCATCGCGTAGTAGCGACCATTGATGCTGGCCACTTTGCCCACGCCATACTCGCGCATTTTTTGTTCCAGCGCCGCAATATAGCCTGCCCCCGAGGTCGGCAAGGTGTCGCGCCCATCCATGAAGGCATGCACAAACACGCGCTCGACACCCGATTCCTTCGCGGTGCGCAGCAGAGCATAGAGATGTTCCTGGTGGGAGTGCACGCCGCCGTCGGAGACCAGGCCAAAGAGATGCAACTGCCGGCCTGCTTCACGCGCCCGCTGCATGGCCTGCACTATTGTTGGATTCTTTCGGAATTCCCCCGACGCAATCAGGGCGTCGATCCGCGTGATATCCATCTGCACAATGCGCCCGGCACCGATGTTCAAGTGGCCCACTTCGCTGTTCCCCATCTGCCCGTCGGGCAGGCCGACAAAGTGCTCCGATGCGCGAATCAACGTGTTGGGGAACTCGCGCAGGAGCTTGTCGTAGGTCGGTTTGCGCGCCAGAGCAATGGCATTGTTGGCTGTTTCAGCGCGGTAACCCCATCCATCGAGGATGGTCAGAACGAGAGGATGCTTGGTCGAGGGCATGTGCAGGGTCCTTGAAGAGCGGGGCTAGCTACCCATGGGAGGCCCCCCGCCTCTGGCGGGGTGGCAGTAGAAGTTTGACATTTGCGGGAGTCCATCCAAGAAACTCCAGATCGTGAGCCGCCAAGCACACGAGGAGGAGATCTCGGATGGACGAATACGAAAGTTTAAGCCACAGCAAATGGGAGTGCAAATACCACGTAATTTTCATTCCCAAATGCCGTCGCAAAACACTGTACAAGGAGCTTCGGCAGCACCTGGGCGAGGTATTCCGGCGCCTCGCCGAGCAGAAGCAGAGCCGGATTGAAGAAGGCCATCTGATGGCTGACCACGATGGCCACCAATCTGGAAGCTGCTGCGTACCCCGCTCTCTTGCTCCCGGTCCCGCACTTGATAGACATAGAAACGGCTGACCTCAAAGCGCTGCGCGATCGCCGATGGCCCCTCTCCCCGCGCCAGCGCTCGAAGCACGCGATCCCGCAAATCCTGGGAATACGACTGCATCCGAACCTCCCTCCGACCCACGGGGAGATTATCGCATAAAATGTAGATACTTAAATTAGAAATGCTCTAGCGTCCCCGCTCAAGCCGCTTTGAGCGGCTCACACAATAAGGCCCCCGGCTTTGCCGGGGGATACTTACCGTGGCGAGAGTGGTGACGGAGCCAGCAAACGAAGGTTCACGCGTAAGTCGAAAAATCGTTCAAAGCCTATGTCCGCCCGTGACGCAATGAATCTGCGCCAAGGGTGGGACCAGGCTTCCAGGAAACGACAGATCCGCGGACGGGCTAATCGTTGTAGTTGAGGCTCTCGAGGCCGAGAAAGACCGCGCCTGCGCCGAGCTCTTCTTCAATGCGGAGCAGTTGGTTGTACTTGGCGATGCGATCCGTACGGCTGACGGAGCCGGTCTTGATCTGGCCCACCCCGGTGGCCACGGCCAGGTCGGCGATGAACGTGTCTTCGGTCTCGCCCGAGCGATGCGAAATCACCGAGGTGTACCCATAGCGACGGCCCAGTTCGATTGAGTCGAGCGTCTCGGTGATGGTGCCGATCTGGTTGACCTTGATCAGAATTGAGTTGCCGACGCCTTCTTCAATGCCGCGCTGCAAGCGCTTCACATTGGTGACAAAGATGTCGTCGCCGACAAGCTGAATACGGCTGCCGAGCTTGTCGGTCAGGATCTTCCAGCCTTCCCAGTCGTCCTCGGCAAGCCCATCTTCGAGCGAGACGATCGGATATTGGCGAATCCAGTTGTCGTAGAAGTTGACCATCTCTTCGCTCGACAGCTCGCGCTTGTCGCTCTTCTTGAAAACGTACTTGTTTTTTTCCTTGTCGTAGAACTCGCTGGACGCAGGATCGAGCGCAATGGCGATCTGCTCGCCGGGCTTGTAGCCGGCTTGCTCGATCGCTTCGAGAATCAGCTCAATCGCCTCGCTGTTCGATTTGAGCGAAGGTGCGAAGCCGCCCTCATCGCCGACTGCCGTGTTGTAGCCCTTCTTTTTGAGCACACTCTTCAGGGTATGAAAAGTCTCCGCGGCCCAGCGCAGAGCATCGGCAAACCGCTCGGCGCCTACCGGCATGATCATGAATTCCTGGAAGTCGACATTCGAATCGGCATGGGCTCCGCCGTTCAGTACGTTGAGCATGGGAGTGGGCAGCACGCAGGCATTGATGCCGCCGAGATAGCGATAGAGCGGAATCTCCAGCGTCTGCGCGACGGCGCGACTGGCGGCCATCGAGACGGCGAGAATCGCATTGGCGCCCAGCTTGCTCTTGTTCGGCGTCCCATCGAGCGCAATCATGGTCTGGTCGATCAGCCGCTGATTCCCGGCATCCATGCCTTCCAACTCGGGCGCGATCACGGTTTCAACGTTGGCCACGGCCTGCAATACGCCTTTGCCCAGGAAATGGCTTTTGTCGCCGTCGCGCAGCTCCACGGCCTCATGTTCGCCGGTGGAGGCGCCCGAAGGCACAATGGCACGGCCCAGTGCGCCGCCCTCGAGAATCACATCTGCTTCCACGGTCGGATTTCCCCGCGAGTCCAACACTTCGCGCGCGCGAATGGCAACAATCTCAGTCATTTGAGTCCTCACAATGCGGTGCAGCAGCCGGTCGTTCAGTTTGGGACGGCGATCCACGGCAAGGTCTTCTCCGGCGGCGGTCTGAATCGTTTGCAGAAGCCCTTGCACGTCCAAGAATCTCTTCTCCGTCCTGCTCCGAAGCATTTCCAGGGGGGTGGGGTCCCTGCGTCCTTGGTCCGGAGGTGTGCACCCCGGGGGGTGCAGCAGCGATGCGGAAATTCGGAAAGGGAAAACGGCCTGAAAAATGTCGAAAAATGCGTTGTTCTGCTCGTAGCGATTCTAACAAACAGGGGCACTCTGCACCGTGTGGCGCCGGTCACATGCCACGTCTCCCCAAGCCGCTCGAAGGTGTTGTCATAATTGATTCGTATCGCCCAAGGCACCTGCGGTTCCGGGCGTTGCCGCGCCGTTCCAGAGCCGCCCATAGCATGAAGCTGGGCAATCATTGCGAGTTTCGACTCGCCTTGTCGCCCAGCAAGACTTTTTGCTGCAAACGGGGTCTATTCAAAAAGGGGAAACTCTGTTTGCTGGAGGGTGAAGGGGATGAATCGGCAAATACTCGTTGTCGCATTCTTTGCAGCCGCAAGCGCTGCACTGGTCGCGCAGGAAGCAAGCCAAACCAGTCCGTATCAGGGGACCTCGACTCCGCCCCCCGACGAAACCATCATCACCGACACCCCGGATCAACCCCAGGCAAAGCCGCCTGCCGGTCATCCCATGAATGCCCCTGCCGATTCGACTGCCCCGTCGACGCCTGCGGCCATAGTTCCCTCACAATCTGCAACTCCAAATGCGGCAGTGCGGACGGGCTCCGACAGCGGCATCGTGCAACCGGCGTCAGGCGCTCCTCCTGCAGACCTCGCGACGGGTCCCGTACTCTATGACCCCGATGGCGACATCGTTCATCCGGCGCCCTTGGGTCCCGGCGAGCTTCGGGCAGGCACCATGATCCGCGTCCGGCTCCAGAACGATTTGTCGAGTGCCTTTACCGAACAGGGCCAGCCATTTCGCAGTCGCGTCGCCTCCGATGTTCTCGAGGCCGGAAACATCGTCATCCCCGCCGGTTCGGAAATCTCCGGCAGAGTCGTCGAAGTTTCGTCGGGCCATTTCGGAGGTCACGGGACGATGATCCTGCACCCCGAGACGGTGACGCTGCCGAATGGCGAGAGCTTCCACCTGCATGCGATGGTGAGCAGTGCTCCGGGAACCCACACGCGTGTGGGAGCGGAAGGCACCATCAGTCCTGATTCGCGTTTGAAACGCGATGGGATTGAATACGGTGCAGTGGTCGGCGGCGGTGCCATAACCGGGGCCATGCTGGGCGGGCCGGTGGGTGCATTGGCGGGCACTCTGGTGGGCGCAGGCGTGGTGACTACTCATCTCCTCGTGAGCCATCCGCAGGCGCATCTCGATTCCGGCGATGTGTTGATGCTCACCCTGACCGAGCGTACGCATCTGGAACCAGCCACCAACCCCGGAAACTAAACAGAAAGCGGCCTGAGAATCGGCCTCTCCCCTTGGTGTGGCTGAGACTCCAGGGGCCTGCGTCTGGCCTGCTACACTCCGTCTTGCGCTGCAAGGTGGAGCATCCATGTCTGAAATCACGACGATCGGCATTGTGGGTGCGGGAACGATGGGTTCCGGGATTGCCCATGCCTTCGCTCGATCCGGCTTCGGCGTGCTGCTCTGCGATTTGGAGGAGCCCTTCCTCGCCCGTGCCGTCGGACAGATTCGAACCAACCTGGGGCGCGAGGCAGCCAAGGGCAAGCTGGCCACAAACGAAGTCGAACTGAGCATGGCTCGCATCCGGACTGTCACGGATCGCAAGGCTCTTGCCGATGCGGATTTCGTCGTCGAAGCCGCTCCGGAACGATTCGAACTGAAAGCCGAAATTTTCCGCGCGCTCGATCAGATTCTTCCCGGGAGCGCGATTCTCGCTTCCAACACTTCCTCAATTTCCATCACCCGACTCGCTGCACTTACCAGTCGGCCTACCCAGGTCATCGGCATGCACTTCTTCAATCCCGTGCCGGTGATGGCGCTGGTGGAAGTTGTACGCGGGTTGACGACCAGCGACTCGACGTATGCGACGGTGCACGAACTCTCCGTTCGAGTCGGCAAGACTCCAGTCGAGGTGAGCGATACGCCAGGGTTTATTTCGAACCGAGTGCTGATGCCGTTGATCAACGAAGCCGCATTCGCCGTCATGGAAGGCGTGGCGACCCCTGAAGCCATCGACCAGATCTTCAAGCTCGGCATGGCGCATCCCATGGGACCGCTCACGCTGGCGGACTTCATCGGCCTGGATGTGTGCGTAGATATTCTGCGCGTCCTGCAGGAGGGATTCGGCGATCCGAAGTACCGGCCTTGCCCACTGCTGGTGCGTATGGTCGATGCGGGCTGGCTGGGACGCAAATCGGGGCGCGGATTCTTCACCTACGAAGGCCACGCTGCAAAAGCCAAATGAGTTTCCCGCGAACGGGCGTTGCGCCTCAATTCGCAGCGCCGTGAGCCTTCAACCGCGTGCGCCAGCAATTCTCCGGCTGCAGGTTGCCTCCGCGTGCCGGCGCAAGCAAGGCAGCGATTGCGTCTACATCCTGTTGATTGATGGCGCGCACGACCGCTTTCGTCACAGATTCAGGCGCATTGGCCATCGTTTCCATCGGCCGCCTCGTCCCCCAGTCTAGCCTGAGGGAACCGCGTTCTTTCGATCTGCGTATCTTGAAACAGGGCTTGCCCTCTTGCAGCGCAGTGCCAATTAGAGGAGAGCCGAGTCGAACCGATATGCAAACCTTCACCGACACTCTCGGCCAGGTCTTCCGTGCGATCGCTGCCAACAAGCTGCGCAGCTTTCTCACCATGTTTGGGATCGCCTGGGGCGTCGGATCGCTGCTTGTGCTGGTGGGGCTTGGCGAAGGATTCCGGTCAGGGCAGCGCCGCAATTTATCGAAGCTCGGGAACGACCTGGTGATGATGTGGAACGGGACCATTCCGGCGGTAGCCAACCAGCACACCGGAATGCGTCCTTATCAGCTCACCATGGGGGATGCAGAGGCGCTCAAGCAGTTGCCCGCATTGCGCGCCGTAACGGTTGAACTGAGCCGCTCGGATCTCTACGAAGTGAGCCAATGGAGCAACACATCGAGTCACGTGATGGGTGTCTCGCCCAACTATACGATGGTGCGGTTTATCCCCATGGCCACCGGCCGCTTCATCGACGATGCGGACTTAGCCCAGAAGCGCCGCGTTGCCGTTCTCGGCTTTAAGGCAGCGAACCTGCTGTTTAACGGACGGCCGATGCTCGGCGAAACCATCACCATTAATGGAACGGCGTTTACCGTCGTCGGTTCGGTCGATAAAATCAGCCGCGGCAACAACGACTTCGACGATCAGAAAGTCTACCTGCCCGTCACGACCATGCAGGAGTTGTTTCCGCTCAAGGGAGAAAACATTCCCGAGGATGCGCTGACCTCGATCCAATACCAGCCGACGACCAAAGGCGATGCAACGGCGGCGCTGGCGGCTGTACATCGCGTGATCGCTGAGCGTCATGGCTTCGACCCCACGCTGACCGATGCGTTCCAGGAGTGGGACACGATTGAAGAGATGCACATGATCGGCGCAATCTTCACCGCGATGGATGTCTTTCTGGGCGGTGTCGGTGTTGTGACACTGGGGTTGGGGGCGGTGGGCATCATCAACATCATGTTGGTCTCCGTGACCGAACGCACGCGCGAGATTGGCTTGCTGAAGGCACTGGGTGCGACCAGGCGAAGCATCCTCGCGCAGTTCTTCTGGGAGGGGCTCTTGCTGACGGGAATCAGCGGGTTGATCGGCATCGCGTTTTCCGCAGGATTCATGGGCCTGTTGCAGTTTGCGCTCACCGACAAGATGCCGGGATGGGACCCGCCACGTCTGGTCCCGTGGTCTGCGGCGCTGGCGATGGGGGCCCTGGTGCTCTCCGGTGTGGCTGCAGGCCTCTACCCGGCGAGCAAGGCCGCGCAGATGGATCCAATCGATGCGCTGCGGCGCGAAGCATAAGAGGCTGGAAGCTATGTTCAGAGACATCTGGGGCCAGGCCTGGGAAGCGATGCTGTACAACCGGCGTCGCACCGCCATCACCATGATCGGCATGGCGTGGGGCATCGCGACGGTGGTGCTGCTGCTGGCCTATGGCGCCGGATTCAGCCGCGCCATCGAAGCCATCTTTGCGCAGTGGGGCACGAATGTCATCGGTGCTTTTCCAGGGCGCACCAGCGAACAGGCCGGCGGCGAAAAATCGGGCGTGAAGGTCCGCTTCACGGAAGACGATGTCGATCGCATCGCCAATTCCGTACAGGGAGTCATCCACATCACACCGCAGGTGCAGCAGGATGTGCCGGTACAGAACGATCTCCACACCTACACCTGGACGGTGAATGGTGTACGCTCTGTTTTTCAGGACATCTGGAAGCTTGACGTCGACCAGGGCCGCTTCTTCAATGGCGCCGAAGATCAGCAGCGCGCGCATGTCTGCGTCATTGGCTCAGAGGCCAAGACGAAACTCTTTTCAGGCGCCTGGGCGGTGGGCGAGAGCGTCCGGCTCAACGGCGTGCTGTTCACCATCGTCGGTGTTCTTGCGCCCAAGATGCAGGAGGGGGCCCAAAGCGACCGTAACCGGCAAATCTACGTCCCCTTCAGCACCATGAGCGACATCAAAGACACAAAATATCTCGACGGAATCTGGTTCAACTATCAAGGCGACTACCAACTCGCCGAGAAGAACATGCGCGAGACGCTGGGAGCGGCTCATCACTTTCGCCCCACCGATCACAATGCGATCTACGTTGCGAACCTGCTGACCGAGCTGCATCAGTTCAGCATTCTGTCGCTGGCGCTGCAGGTTCTGCTTTCGCTCGTCGGGGCCCTGACGCTCGGTATTGCCGGCATCGGGCTCATGAATATCATGCTGGTCGCGGTGCAGCAGCGAACCCGGGAGATCGGCGTCGAAAAAGCCCTGGGCGCACGCAAGCGCCATATCCTGCTTCAATTCCTGGCCGAAGCGTTTGTCATCACCGGCGTGGGTGGATTCAGCGGCATCCTGCTCGCCTATCTTGTTTCCTTGTTCGTCGGCCGCATACCGTTTTACAGCGCAATGGCCTTGCACGCGGAGGCCGCGGATATTTACCTGCGGATCTCTCCGTTGTCGGTCATCGTGGCCACCGTGATTCTCGCCATTACCGGCCTCGTCAGTGGTATGATCCCGGCCATCCGCGCGGCAAACCTCGACCCGATCGAGGCCTTGCGCTACGAATAAAGCGTTTCGCTATACCGGCGGAAGTGCATCCACAATCGGGACTCCAGGCGGCGGAGTGAAATGGAATGCGCCTTCGGGAACGCGTGCATTGGGCTCCTCATGGGTGAAGGTGAAGCGGGTCAGCGCGCCGTCGGCCTCCTCGATCTCCATCGCCGTAATCGAACCGGTCAATGGCGCAATTGCAATCGTAATGCGGCGGACCCGGTCCTCCTGTCCCTTGGGATGGCCGGTAAGCGCCAATTCTCCGCGCGCAGCACGTCCGGCATCGAGATGAAGTCCGGTCAGCTCCTTTTCCAGCTCAGCGTGTCCCAGGAGGAAGCGCAACGGCGAGCGCAGGTCATCAAGTTCCTTCGCCGGAATGCGCTGCACCTGCGCGGCGCCCTGCACGTAAAACCAGGCATTCTTGCCATCGATGAGAAAGAGTTTGCCCGCGGGGATGGAGTAGTCCCAGCGCATGCGGCCGGGCTTCAGCAGCAAGAGCGTCCCGCTCTCGGAACGTGTCATGCCGAGGCCCTGATAGCTCTCCGTGAAGCCCGTCTTGAGCGAATGGAGTTGGTTGTAGTGGCGATCGACCAGCTGCGCGACATCGTGCGCTGTTGGGGACTGCGCAGGCGGCGTCGGGCTCTGGGCAAAGAAGCTCGCGGAGAGTGCACCAGCGAGCAAGCCAGCCAAGACGATCCCGATTCGCAGCGAATGCTGGATGCGAGTCATTGCACCATCTGGGTGCAGTTGGTGCCGCCGGCCGGGTCGGCTTTCATCGCGCCGCCCGAATCGAGGCAGAAGCCACGGTCGCCGGTTTTACCGGGAGTGGCGGGAACAGCTGTCGCTGTGTAGCTCGTGATCCGGTCGCCGTTGTTAATTGTCACCTTGGTGCAGTTGGTAATGTTGAAGATGTATCCCGACTTGATCCCCGTGGCCAGTTCGCCATTGATCATACCTGCGGCGGTGGAGCTCGATTGTCCCGCTGTGGGGTCACCGGCCAGTGCCGATAGGCTGCACGCGAACCCTGTCGTCGGGTACGTGGATTCGTACATCGACTCGGCCTGCTCAATCGTCTGCAGCGACTTCTGCGCGGAGAGTTCGTCGGCATGCTTCTTGATCTTGCCCGCCGTCGGGATTGCCACCAGCATCAGGATAAGAATGATGGAGATCACGATCAGCAACTCCATCAGAGTGAAACCATTGGGACGCAGTGCAGCGCGCCTTCGGTCAAAATTGCAGTACTTGCCCATCATGAGAATTCAATCCTCGCGGTTCGGGCCGGCGCACCGGTCCATCCGAGAAAATGCTACAACGTACAGACGCAGAAGGGAAATGCGACGCTCGAAAGAACAGGGACAGGGGCTAAGGGACAGAACTGCAGCTTGTGCCAAGAACCGAAGGTGCAATAGGCGGCGGCCCATGTGTGGGAGCGTCCGGCGACGAAAACTTTCGACAGCCACAACGGAGTGATCCCTGCGCCCTTGAACCCTGTCCCTAGTCCCTGCTTCTAGCACACCAGCCGCTTGCGGCTTAGCTTGATCCCATCGAGGCGGCCAAGCAGTGTGATCGCGATGCGGTTCGGATCAAAGAGCCGCTGTGCCGTCGCCTGCACTTGATCTGCCTGCACAGCGTCGATGCGCGCGGTGATCTCTTCCACGGTAAAGAACTGCTGGAAATACATCTCCTGGCGCGCGAGATTGGCCATGCGCGAGTTGGAACTCTCGAGGCCCATCAGGATGTTGCCTTTGACCTGGTCCTTGGCCCGCGTCAGCTCTTCCTCGCTCAGAGGTGACTCTTTGAGCTTGCGCAATTCCGTCAGGATGAGATCGACAACCTCAAGCGCTTTCCCCACCGAAGTGCCGGCGTAGATGCACAGCGTTCCCGTATCCCGATACGGATTCAGGTCGGAGTAGATCGAGTAGACCATGCCGCGCTCTTCACGGATAGTCTGGAAGAGGCGCGAGCTCATGCCGCCGCCCAGCACCGTGTTCAGAATCAAAGTCACATAGCGGTTGCCGTCGGTAATCGGGGGCGAAGGCACGCCCATGCAAATCTGCACCTGCTCCAGCGCTTTCTTGTTACGCAGGACAATGCGCGCGCTGGCTTCGGGTGCCTGCTCTTCGCGCACAGCTTCCCCCAGGCGCAGCCCGGAAAGCTTGTCGGCAACGGCCGCAACAAACTGGTCATGCTCAAGGTTGCCGGCTGCGGAGAAGATCATATTGCTGCCGAGAAAACGCCCGCCATGATAATCAAACAGCTTCTGCTGATCGAGTTTCCCGACTGTCGCTGTGGTTCCCAGAATCGGCTTGCCCAGCGGATGATCCTGCCAGAAGTTTTGCGTGAAAAGCTCATGTACCAGCACATCGGGATTATCCTCGTCGATCTTGATTTCTTCGAGGATTACGCCCCGCTCCCGCTCAATGTCGCCCGAGGCAAAAGTCGGGTTCAGCACCAGGTCGGCAAGTACGTCGAGCGCGATGGGAACATGTTCGGCGAGCGACTTCACGTTGAAGCAAATGGTTTCTTTGCCTGTGAAAGCGTCTAAATTGCCGCCGATGGAATCCATTTCGCGGGCGATGTGCTGCGCAGAGCGGGACCGCGTCCCCTTGAACACCATGTGCTCCACAAAATGAGAAATGCCATTCGTCTCTGCCGGTTCACAGCGGGAGCCCGACTTGATCCAGATACCCATGGCCACAGAGCTCAAGTAATCCATGCGCTCGGTGAGAACGATCAGGCCGTTCGGCAGGACAGTGCGGCGGAGATTTCGTTCAGTCTTCATGGCCATTGATTCCAGCTCGAGCGTCAGCGGACTCACTTTCGATTCGCTGAGTCGGCTTCAGGTTGTGAATTCAGGAAACAAACAAGAGCGGGTCAAGCTGCCGGGCTGCATGGGATGGAGAAATGCTCTATGCTGGGCCCAGCCGTGAGCGCGCAATCCAATCAACTTCTTCGATTAGACACCAACCGCCCTGTCGAGGGAAGCAGCGCCGTTCTCTTTGGATTGGATGCAGCAGCACTGGCGTCACGGTTCGTGGAGATAGGCGAGCCGGGATGGCGCGGACGACAGCTTGCGGAAGCAATGTACCATCAACGGCTTGCGACTCTCGACGAACTTACCACCCTGCCCAAGGCGCTGCGCCAACGGCTTTCCAGCCAAGGCTGGTCGATTGGCCGCGCTCGCATCGCACAGACCGTCGTTTCAATTGATGGGACGGAGCGCTACTTGGTGGAATGCCCCGCCTCCGGAAATCAAAGCGTTGAAACCGTCTGGATGCCCGAAGGAGACGGAGGCGAAACGGGCGACGGCAGCGACGGAGAGACGCCGGAAAGCACCGTGAGGGAATTGCCTCGTGCGGCTTGGGAGGGGCGGCCTGCAGCAGGCTGGGACCGTGCCACCATCTGCGTCTCAAGCCAGATGGGCTGTGCCGTGAATTGCCAGTTCTGCCTGACTGCGAAACTCGGATTGCAGCGGAATCTTGCCGTGGGGGAAATCGCGGGCCAAGTGGTCGCCGTTCTCGACCGGCACAAGGTGGAAATCGGCAAAGACCGCGTCAACCTGGTGTTCATGGGTATGGGCGAACCGCTGCTCAACTATGAGAACTGGATCGGAGCGGTGCGGCTTCTGGTCGAAGAAGTAGGAATCAGTCCGCAGCGAATGACGGTATCAACGTCGGGGATTGTTCCGGGCATCGAACGCTTCGCCGAGGAGCCTCCGGAGATCCGGCCAAAGCTGGCCATCAGCTTGAACGCCCCAAATGACGCGGTGCGCGATGAACTGATGCCGATCAATCGAAAGTGGCCGATTGAGGCCGTGCTGGAAGCGGTGCGGAAGGTGCGGCTCCGCTCGCGGGAACGAATCACCTTTGAATACGTCTTGCTAGGCGGTGTCACCGACAAACCGCAACATGCGCAGGAGGTTGCGCGCCTGGTGCGGCGCACCGGACTGCCTGCCAAAGTGAATCTGATCGCATGGAATCCCGGACCTGGCATTCCATACACGATGCCGGAACCGGAGTCGATCGGGCGGTTCAGGACGATCTTGTCGAACGATGGAGTGCGTGTTTATGTACGAAGGCCCCGCGGCCGCGACATTTATGCAGCATGCGGCCAGTTAAAGCGAACGGTCGAGTCTGCCCCGGCTCCGTGACGGCGAGCGCTCCCTCTGCCCCAGATGCGGGCTGAATTCCTGCTTGACAACCTCAAAGACCAGACGCAACTCGTCTCTCGGGCGCAGAAAATCACAGCAGCCCTGCTATCCACTTGCTGATAGCCCGGACCGCCGTGGCTTAGGAGAAATAGGGGGGAGGGACGGTGATGAACACGTCGCCACTTGACTAGGATGCCCGTACTCAGGAAAGGTTGCCTGACGTTCTCGGCTGTGGGAACCCGTGAGTTTCGACGCTCTTAGCGCTTTGCCGTCGCAGCGTGCCCAAGTTGAAGCAGTTCGTTTGTGACCCGGATCGCATGATGGCGCACAACGGCTTCTTCGCTCGCAAAATCGCCGACAACACACTGCACGCCGAGCGCTTCGACGCGCGCGATGTCCGCTTCGATCGGCGAAGCATTTTCCTTCGCGTAGCGGGCTAGAGTCTCCGGCGAAAACGGGGTCGTATTCACAATGGCATAGTCGAAAACCGGGGCGCGGGTGTGTTCGTAGATGCGCTCAATGTGTTCTGAGGCGGTAAGTCCGAGGCTTTCGTTGGCCTGGGTCATCAGGTTGCAGATATACACGCGCACGCCCCTGGCGCCCGCGAGCGCTGTGGGGATTCCCTGGACCAGCAGATTGGTAATGAGCGAAGTGTAGAGCGATCCAGGACCGACAGTGATAAGGTCGGCCCGTTCGATGGCCTCGAGCGTCTCAGGCATGGCCGCAGCGTCGGGCGGATCAAGCATGAGCTCTGCGATGCGCTGGCGGCTGGCAGTGATATTGGTCTCGCCGCGCACCACGCTGCCATCGTCCATACGCGCCACAACTGTTGCGTTCGCCGTGGTGGCAGGATAGATGCGGCCGCGAGTGGCCAGAATCTTCGAGGCCAACTGGATCGCGTGGGCGAAGTCCCCAGTGAGTTCGGTGAGCGCCACGACAAAGAGATTGCCAAAATTGTGGCCCTCAAACCCGTTGCCTCCCCGGAACCGGTGCGCGAAGAGCTGCACCAGGAGATCCTCTTCCTCACTGAGAGCGACCATGCAGTTGCGCAGGTCGCCGGGAGGCAGCATTTTGAAGTCTTTGCGAAGCCGACCGGAAGAGCCGCCATCGTCGGTGACGGTGACCACGGCAGCCAGGTCGGCGATCTGGGAGGGTTCCGCGGCGGGCAAGCCCGGCACGCTCACGTGCTTGCGCAAGCCGCGCAGCAATGTCGACAGGCCCGTACCGCCGCCAATGGCGACTACGCGCATCGGACGCATCTCCTGGTCGAGTCCGGCGATTCTTTGTCGAGACGAATCCGAGTTGTTTCGAGCGGGTCTTGAAGACGGCACAGAATTCACAGATGTTGATTACGGAACTTCAGGATACAGCAACTCTGTGAACCGGGGATCATCCACCATATTCTGAAAGTCGTTATCCGACCGTGCCTGAAGCCTGTTTTTGGGATTGAGCTCGATGGCCTTGGTCAGATTGTCGAGACATCCCTGGATACGTCCTGTGATCGAGTCGAGCAGGGCCAATCCGTAGTAGGCATAATCCGCCTGCGGGAAATCCGAAAGAATGCCGCGCAATTGATCTCCCGCTTCCTCGAAGTATCCGCCATTCAACTGCGAGACGGCATAGTCATAGCGTTCTTCGGGAGTGACAAAGGCCAGACCATGCTTGCCGATCTGCCGCTGGCAGGTTTGCGCGTACATTCTGCATCTCTCGACGATCTCGAAAGGCGCGTGGGGGATCAGCTTCTCGAATGCGGCGAGAGCCTTATCGAACTTGCCCTGCTGCACCAACTGCACGGCGGCCTGGTACTGCTGAAAAGCCGCTGCATGCGCAGCGGCGGCCTGACTGCTCTGCTTGGCAGTCAACGTGGGAGCTTTTTTGCGGCCTGTCGCCGCTGAACGGACCTCTTGCGTCATTGATTCGCCATACGCGCAAATTCCAGGATCAACCAACGAAGCGGCCGCCCTGAGAAAACCGTGCGCCTGCGCCTTGCGCTGCTATGAGCGTTTCCCTGGCAATTGAATGCGCTGCCAATTTTCTTCATCATCGCCGCTCCCCTCCGGTTACGTCGACTCTGTTCCTATTGGCTCATTGATCAATGGCCCTGGAAATGCTGCTTGAGCAATTCTTATACCCAGAACAAGGCAAGACGTCAAATGTTCAGCAAATCGCCCGGATCAATCCTCTGCATCCGGCTCGCTTTTCCGATAGATAGCCGGGTTCAACAAAGGATCGTTATACATCTTCAGCTGCTTGTAAAGCTTGAAGCGGCGTGTTCCGTTGAGTGTACCCTGCCACAGCGCCTCGAGGCATCCGGCGAGATCCGCGCGCTGTTCTTTCAGGACCGAGAGACGTTCGAGATTGCGTTCGTCGTGGCCCTCGGGCGCGTCGGGACGCTCGGCCTCTTCCCGCGTGTGATAAATCTTCAGCGCCTGGATCGACAATCGATCGATCATGAGGCCGGGCGACTCGGAGTGAAGAGGGGCAGATGCGGCGGGCAAACCCTTCGGGGCCAGCCACTCCATCAGCCACCGGTCCAGTTCTTCCGCAAGGTCGTTGCGCAGCTGGTTGGTGCGATCAATGCGCCGCTTTACATCTGCCAGCGCCGCGTCGGACGCTCCCGGGGCGCGCGCCTCGTCTTCAATGTGCCATAGGTCGAAATTCGCCCGATGCTGCCTGGTCACGCGGGCCAGCCAGTCAGCCTCGGCATCCGCAGTCGACGCTGGACCACGGACGCCACCCGTAATAGGAGGCATGCCTGGGTGCGCGTCAGGATCGGTGTGCCAAACGCGTGTCAATTTGTCCTGAAGATCAACAATCGCGTCCGCGCAAAGCATCAGGGCAGTCCTTTCCCGGAATTGAGGCCGATGCAACAATGTGTATGGTAGAACTATCTTCACTCAGCGGCCAAGCAGCGAGGGTCACATGGCGGAGACGACGCAGCGGTTTCTCTGCATTTCCAGCTACGAAAAGGGACAGGACTTCATGCGCCAGTGCGCAGAGGTGGGGGTAAAGCCCACTCTGTTGACGGTGGAGAAATTGCGCGACGCCGATTGGCCGCGCGAGGCGCTGGAGGAACTGGCAACGATCCCTGTGAACATGAGCCGCGACCAGATCCTGAACACTGTTTCCTGGATGGCGCGCGGCCGCCGCTTCGATCGCATTGTGGCGCTGGATGAATTCGACCAGGAGACCGCCGCCCAGGTGCGCGAGCACATGCGCCTCCCGGGAATGAATATCAGCACAACCAACTGCTATCGCGACAAACTGGCGATGCGCACCAGCGCACGGAAGCTGGGTTTTCTGGTACCGGAATTCTGTGGGATCTTTTTCTACGACGATCTGCGCGACTACATGGAACGCGTTCCTGCCCCCTGGCTGCTCAAACCGCGCGCCGAAGCTTCAGCTCTTGGCATTCGCAAAATCGAAGATTCGGAAAAACTGTGGCGCACCCTCGATGATCTGGGCGACGAGCAAAGCCGCTTCCTGCTGGAACAATTTATTCCCGGCGACATCTTTCACGTGGACTCGATCGTGAGCCAGGGGGAAGTGATTTTCTCTGTCGCGCACCAATATGGCCGGCCTCCGATGCAGGTGATGCACGAGGGCGGTGTTTTCACTACGCGCACGGTGGACCGCGAAAGTGAGGCTTGGGAGAAGCTGATCGAGCTTAATGCCGGATTGGCGCCGGCGTTGGGTATGGTGCATGGCGTCACGCATGCGGAGTACATTCGTGCCCATGCGGACGGTCGCTTCTATTTTCTTGAAATCGCTGCGCGGGTGGGGGGCGCCTTCATCTCCGACCTGGTGGAGGCGGCCACCGGGATTAATCTGTGGCGCGAATGGGCGCGAATCGAAGTGGCCGACCTGCGAGGCGAGCCCTATGTTCTTCCGCAGATAAGGACCGACTACGCCGGCAGCGTCTTGTGCCTGGCCAAAACCGCTGAGCCCGACACCTCCAGTTTCAACGATCCGGAAATTGTGCTGCGGATGAAGAAACTTCATCACGCGGGACTGATCGTGCGTTCGCCCAAACCGCAGCGTGTCGCGGAACTGCTGGATCGCTACAGCCGCGAATTTGCGGAACGCTTCCTGGCCAAGTTGCCGCCGCCGGACAAGCCCACGTCGTAGACTCGGACGCAGTCGTGGCTGTTGGCGAATCGTGCATGAGCACACGTCGGCTCCCCGCGCATTACAATGGCCCGGGGAGTACGCATGGAAACGAAGGGTCAGTCCCCGCACCGGCGATGGAATCCTCTGCGACAGGCCTGGGTGCTTGTTTCGCCACATCGCACGCAGCGGCCGTGGCAAGGCGAAGTCGCACAAAAGACCGCGCCGTCGGCAATTACCTACGATCCGGAATGCTACCTCTGCCCGGGCAACAAGCGCGCCGGCGGAGCCGTGAATCCGGCTTACGATTCCATCTTCACCTTTGTGAATGACTACGCCGCGCTCTTACCCGACGCCCCCATCGCAACAATTCATTCGGCGTCTGCGCTGCACGCTTCCGAGCCTGCGCGCGGAATGTGCAAGGTCCTCTGTTTTCATCCCGACCACAGCCTGACCCTCGCGCGCATGACGCGACCGGAGATTCGACGCGTGGTCGATGCCTGGACCCGGGAGTACGAAGAACTCGGCAGCATCGACTGGATCGAGTACGTGCAGATTTTCGAAAACCGCGGCGCCATGATGGGCGCCAGTAATCCGCATCCCCACGGGCAGATCTGGTCGACAGGTTTTGTGCCCGATGAGCCTGCCGCGGAGACCAGGGCGCAGCGTGAGCATCTCGATCATACGGGCCATTGCCTCTTATGCGACTATCTCGATGCCGAGCGGAAAGAGACAGAACGCATCGTTTTCGAGAACGATCACGTTGCCGCGCTCGTTCCGTGGTGGGCGGTCTGGCCCTTTGAAGTGATGCTTGTGAGCAAGCGCCATCTGGGCGCGATGCCCGCGCTGAGCGGCGATGAGCGCGACGCGCTGGCCGACGCGCTCAACCGGCTGACCACACGCTACGACAACTTATTCGAGACCAGTTTTCCTTACACCATGGGATTTCACCAGGCGCCCACGGACAAGGCACAGCACCCGGAGTGGCATTTCCACGCGCATTTCTATCCGCCGCTGCTGCGTTCGGCCACGGTACGCAAGTTCATGGTCGGTTTTGAAATGCTCGGCATGCCGCAGCGCGACATCACCCCTGAAAGCGCCGCGGAGCGTCTGCGCGCCTGTTCTGAAACCCACTTCTGGCCGCGAGGCTAACGGCAGAGACAGACCTGAAGAACCAGCGGAACCGACAAGCTCCATTTGTCTGGCTGAGTCCTTCGTTTCATTGCGCAGGCCGCCTCTTATAATCCCTGCATGTACACGCCACAGGCTGGAATCTTCGCTCTTGGAACGTCCTCGCATGCCTACCTGGAGTTTGACCTGGTGGATGCGAAAAAAGCCAAAGAGTTCGCGTCGACGATTTCCTCCATCCGTGAGCCGCGAACCACCACCGGTGGAGTGAACTTCGTGATCGGGTTTCGGCCTGAGTTATTGCGCGCTCTTGTCCCGGGCGACATCCCTCCAGACGTGGAGGGCTTCAACAAGGCTCTCCTGGGTGTTGAGGGATTCGTCCTGCCGGCCACTCAACATGACGCGCTGGTTTGGCTCTCCGGCAGTGCGTACGACGTTCTCTTCGACATGGCCCGCACGATCGTCCGTGATCTCGCAGGCCAGGCAACGTTGGGAGAAGAGACGTCGAGTTGGCCCTATCGGCACGATCGCGACCTTACCGGCTTTATCGATGGCTCGGAGAATCCGACCCTGCTCGACGCTCCCGGCGCGGCACTTCTTCCCGAAGGAGTGCCTGGTGCTGCGGGCTCCGTGCTGTTGCTTCAAAAGTGGAAACATAAAGTGGTCGAGTGGGAAGCCCTGCCCATCGATCAACAGGAGCGCATCATGGGCCGCACCAAACTCGACAGCATCGAACTTGAAAACAAGCCGGCGGATTCGCATGTCGCTCGCACCGATCAGGACGAGTTCGGCCATATCTTTCGCCGCAACATGCCCTACGGAAATGTAGACGACCATGGCACCGTGTTCGTTGGATTCAGTGCCGATCAGAAGCGCCTTTCGAGGATGCTGGAGAGCATGGCCGGTCTGGTCACCGGTACGCGCGACGCGCTGACACGCTATACCCAGCCGTTCACCGGCTCGTACTATTTCGTTCCTTCTGTGGAGAGCTTGCGGAACTTACGTTAGCCATCGACGCGGACCGTCTCACAATAAGTGATGGGACCGGCGCGCCGAAAGCCCGGCAATCTATCGCTTTCTTGCTCGAATATGCAGGAACAACGGCGCTACGCGGGTATCGGCAACCACCGGCTCGGCCTTGGCCTGCTCTGCCGTCGCGGTGGGTTCGCCGAATTGCTCGATTACTAGCGGCGCGCGGCAGATCAAGTCGACCCAGCTGCTGAGCGTGCGATGAAACATCGGTGAGCGGAACGGCTCCACGCGTTTGCGTTCTTTGGGCGGCACGTTGGTAAACATCCACTCGTTCAGTTGTCCGTTCATCGCGTCGAAGTATCCGCCGACCTCAATGCCTTGCACCTTGCCTTCGAGGTCGCGCAGCACCCTGCGATGCGGTGGCGAAAAGCACGGATGGATGATGGAGAACTGCAGAAAACCCCCGGGGCGCAGCACGCGTGCGGCTTCCTTCAACGCCAGGCCATGATCGGGCATGTCCATCAGGGACATAAAAGCCGTGGCGAAATCGAAGCTGTTGGCCTCGAAGGGAAGCTCCATGCCGTTCCCAACTTGATAGAGAATCCCCAGCGGCGCCGCAGCTTCCGTGGCTTGCGCGTGGCGAATAAAAGTCGGCGCCACGTCGACGGCCTGCATCCGGGCGCCCAGACGCGCCAGCTTGCGCGTGTTCGCCCCCTCGCCGCATCCGATGTCGAGTCCCGCGAGGCCGCGAACCTGGGGCAGCATGCGCAGGAAGGCGGGGGTATTCAGGGCGTCGCGGTAGACGTCATAGCCGGCCCGGACAAACCGCGTCCAGTTCTCCGCGTTGGCTTCCCAGAACTTGGCTACCTCGGCCGGTTTCATGATCTACCCCAGATGAGAATACGCTGCTGCTTGTGCGGTGGGTCGTAGCGGATGCAGTAACGGTCTTTCCCCACCAGCAATACCCATTCAGTGAACCCAGCGCTGTTCCTCCTATTCAGCGCGCCAGTAAGGCGTGGATACCTTCGGCCGTGCAACTCGGTGAGAAACAGAGCAAAGAGTGGTCTGCGAAAAATTTTCTCCTAATCGCTGAAATTCAAGCCTCCGTCTGCCGATAGAAGATGCGCAAAGCTGCAATAGCTGGACCTGTTGCTGCTCCAAGGAGGTCACAGTTGGGCATACTCTCCATCAGCGGTTCTTCTTCGGACGCGGGGATCCAGCAGTCATACCCCCAGTTTTCCCCGCAGAATCAGCCGGCTCCGCTTCCCGGAACCGGCGCCCCGAGTGCGGACACGGTGCAACTCACCCAGGCCGCCCAGATTCAGCAGATGGCCCTGCAGGGCGAAAGCGCAGCCGAGATTGCCAGCGACACCGGCCTCACCATCAGCGTAATCGACAGCGACCTGGGCATCTCGGCCTCGTCCAGCGCGCCTGCCGCAGCGCCAGGTGGTCATGGCGGCGGCAACTCGTCGGCTGCCGCGCACGGGACAACCGCCTCCGCCTCCGCGCCGACCGCTTCGTCGGCTTCTACGCTTTCTGTCAGAGCTTAAGCCGCCATCAACCCCGTCCTGTGGGCCCTTCTTGGCCGCTTTGCAGTCCTTCGCGTGGACAGCGTAAGGACCAGTCTGTCCGGGCCCGAGTCCTTGAACGGTCCTCCAGGACCCCCTTCCACCCGCAGCTGCCAAGGCTGGCATCCAGGAAAGATCGGGATGCATGCTCTCTGGCACGGTCTCCGTTCCTGTTTGGTCTCCCCAGGGGCAACACGACAACCGCACAGAGGAGCCGGCATTCCAGCCCACGCTACGCCGGCTGATATCGCGCACGCGCAGGGTGACTTGATGCGGGAAATGCTGCCGCCGACGGTGCAGTAGGGTGAGGATACGAGTGTGGGGCTAGCGGCTTGAAATGAGCTAAACCATTGATTTTAAATGGTGAGCTCGCTGGGACTCGAACCCAGGACCCACGCCTTAAAAGGGCGTTGCTCTACCAACTGAGCTACGAGCTCTTAGGCCGCTTTCTCAAAAGTACCACAGCCTGTGTTGCCGCTCCCTTTCCCGCCGAGAAGGCGCCCGAGACTTGAAATTTCATTGTTTAGAGGTGGCCAACCGATCCATTTGCAATCTTCATGGTTTCTAGAATCGAAATAAATTAAGAAAATCAATTTTATGTATTGCAATTATAAATTAAATTGAGTATTGTTCTTCGTGTAGTTGAGAAAGCGAGAGTCTTCGTGGAAAACGATTCGAAATCCGCTTCGGATTGGCAAGACCTGCTACGGATCGCCCAGGGGGCAGCCTTGGTCATCGAGCGGGTACGGATCCCCGAAAAGCAGATCGCCATCGAGGGCGCCTTCACCCTGCCCGAATTGGCTCGGCTCAGCCTGGAAGACCAGGTCTTCATCACCGCCTTTCTCCGCTCCCATGGCTCGATCAAGGAGATGGAGCAGATCTTCGGAGTGAGCTATCCGACCATCAAGGCGCGCCTGAATCGCATTGCCGGGCAGCTCGAGTTTGTCGACAACGATCCCTCTCCATCCCGCGCCGATGTGTTGGAGCGCCTGAAGAACGGCGAGATTTCCGCCGCCGACGCGATCCGCGAACTGGAGTCGCTGAAATGACGCCCAACATTGCCATCGTTCACGTTGCCAATCCGCACTGGCGCGGAATCCGCTTGTGGGTCCCGCTCTTCCTGTTGTGGATTCCGCTGGTGATTTTTTCGCCGCTGATTCTTCTGGTTCTGCTGGGCGTGTGCGTGGCCGGAAAAATCAATCCTTGGCGCGCCATCTCTACGTTTTGGGACTTGACCTGCAGCCTGCCCGGCACGGATGTACGGGTCAGCGCCGACGGGAACCGCGTCACGGTTCGGATTCTGTGAGGACTGCCATGAACATCGATCGCCGCACCATTTTGTCGTTGGTGGCCATGGGCCGCATCACGCCGCGCGAAGCGGAGCGCTTGCTTTCAGTCTGGCCCGACGAAGACGAATTCATCCTGAAGCTTGCTGTCTCTGCGGCAATCGCGGGGACCGTGCTTCCGCAGATTCGTGAATTCCTGGGTGCCTTTCAACACACTGCAACGGCGTTGCTACCCGATACATTCGCCGCTGCGCACCATGCACTTACCTGCTTCACCCACTGGTTTGGAGGGATTTTATGAACGAGAATCGTCGTCAAATCCTCGAGATGTTGGCTGCGGGCAAAATCACCGCGGATGAGGCCGAGCGGCTGATGACTGCTCTCGAGCCTGACACCGGCACCGCTTCACAAGCCTTTGCAAACGGTGGTTCGGCGGGCAAAGATGCCTCCGGCAACAGCGCAAAATCGCGCCCCAAATACCTGCGCGTGCAAGTGGAGGCCGACGAATCGATGACCGGCATGAAAGGCCCGACCACAGTGAATGTGCGCGTTCCCATGCAACTGCTGCGCGCCGGCGTGCGGCTTGCGGGGCTGATCCCGAAACAGGCGCACGATCAGCTCGACGAAGCATTCACCAAGCACGGCGTACCCATCACCCTGTCGCAGATCAAGCCCGAGAACCTCGAGGAGTTGATCGACCATCTCGAAGATCTCACCGTCGATGTGGACGGCAAAGACGGCAACACGGTGAAAGTACGAGTTTTCTGCGAATAGTCCATCCTGTGCGGAAAGACGAAACCCGGTCTCGTCAACGCTGGATCGGTTGATTCCTTAGCGTTCAGACCCGACCTAACTACGAGTCCATCCGACGGCAAGTTGAAGCTCACGGTGGATGAGGCCGGCGCCCTTTCGCGCCTCAAAAACGTTCGATCCAACGAGGAGGAGAAATCGTCATGACAACACTCGCCATGCCCACGCCTCGCCGTGACAGCGGAATGGAAGGCATAGTTGCCAAATGGTACGCCGCCAACACGGCTGGAATGATGACGCAGTACGTTGATCTTGCACGCCGCATCGCCGGCCAATTGCCGCAAGATGCAAAGGTGCTTGAGGTCGCCCCGGGTGCAGGCTACTTTTCCATCGAACTCGCCAAGCTTGGCCGTTACGACATCACCGGTTTGGATCTCAGTCACACGTTTGTGCGCATGGCGACGAAAAAGGCTGCGGACGCCGGCGTCCAGGTGAAGTTCACCCAAGGCTCTGCATCGAACATGCCATTCCCGGCCGGCAGTTTCGATTTTCTGCTGTGCCGCGCGGCTTTCAAAAACTTCGCCCATCCCGTGACCGCGCTGCAGGAGATGGCGCGTGTTCTCAGACCCGGCGGACGCGGCGTCATTATCGACCTGAAAGGCAATGCAACACCGACAGAGATCACCCGCATGGTGAATGGCATGCACCTATCCAGGGTCAATGGCGTTCTGACCAAACTGGCCTTTCGGACCATGTTGCTGCGCCGAGCCTACACCGCAGAGCAGTTCCGGAAGATGCTCGGGCAGGCGAACTTCGCCAGCGTAGCCATCCGCGAGGAGGACGTGGGGCTTGAGATCTGGATGACCCGCTAGCCTCAATCGTTTGGTTGATTGTCTTGCCGCGGCGGGCCCGGTTAGACTCCCGGCCATGACTTTACCGACCGAACCAATCGGCAGTATTCCGCGTTCTCTTGAACTGCTGGCCGCGATTCAGGGTCACGCTGCCGGCAGCGTCTCCGCCGAAGCGCTCGACAGGGCCTTCGAGGACGCGGTGCGCGACACGGTGCAGCGTTTCGAAGCGACAGGTTCGCCGGTCATCACCGATGGCGAACAGCGCAAGTCGAGCTTCGCGACCTATCCGCTGGAAGGCATTGCAGGGCTTGCCGGTGACGGTGTCGTGATCCCTTTCAAGGACGGGCACGTTCGTCAGCTGCCACGACTCACACAGGGGCCTTTTCGCTACGGGAAATATGCCGGCGAATATGTGCAGCGCGCCATGCCGCTCGCAAAGCGCCCTCTGAAACAGGCTGTGATCTCGGCTTCGGCGCTCAGCTTGCTCTATCCCGCAGACGGCATCAAGGGGTACCCGCGCGAACAGTTCATTGAGGACCTGGTCAGTGAAGCGACAGCCGATATCGTTTCGGCCTTTCTTGCGGGCGCCGACTCGGTGCAGATCGATTTCACCGAGGGCCGTCTTTCGTTGAAGCTCGACCCAAGCGGCGGCCTTCTGAAAA
Source organism: uncultured Acidobacteriaceae bacterium (assembly GCA_963798035.1). GTDB lineage: Bacteria > Acidobacteriota > Terriglobia > Terriglobales > Acidobacteriaceae > Telmatobacter. The sequence goes on from CAWCRW010000006.1 coordinate 1,634,859, forward strand.
GCTTTGTCGATTTGAACAATCGCGTGCTGGGAAGGTTTTCTGCGGACGAACGCGCCAGGATCGGCGTGCATGTGTGCCCGGGAGGCGATCACGATTCAACCCATTCCGCCGACGTAGACTACGCGGGATTCTTGCCCACCCTGTTTGGCATGAATGTCGGGCGGTTCTATCTGCAGATGGCCAGCGAGGCAGATCGCCCTTCGGTTCTGCGCCGGGTTGCGGAGTTACTCCCGAAAGGGAAGCGAGTCTTTGTCGGGGTCATCGATCCAATTTCCGACAAGATAGAAACGCCCGAAATGGTGCGGGATCGAATCTTGGAAGCGGCCGCTATTCTCCCCCTCGATCAGCTCGGCACCACGGATGATTGTGGCTTCTCACCGTTTGCGGATGACACTTCGACGGCCCGCGATCTCGCCTTCGCAAAGATTCGCGCTCGTGTCGAAGGGACCGCGATGGCCGCGGAACAGCTGGGGATCTAACTTTTGACGGTAGCTCTCTCAAGGCTTGCGCAGCGGTTTGTGCATGGGAACCACCTGCACCGTGACATCGCGGATCTGCGAAAGAAACTTGTTCAATACTGAGCCGCGCAAAAGAATGTCGAAGCGTGAACGCACCGGCTGGCCAAAAATGACGTGCGAGATGCTCTCCTGCTGCGCGAAACGGATCAGCGCATCGGAGACGTTCTTATCGGTGAGCACCACCACCTGCGCGCCGAGATCCCTCGCCATGCGCTGAAATTCTTCGATCCGCTGAAATGCTTCCGGATCGCCATGTCCCTTGTCTTCGTCGGGACGTGCCACATACACGGCATACCAGTTTGTCGCCAGTCGGCCGGCAACGCGTGCGCCCACTCGAATCAGCCGTTCGGTTCCCGGCCGCGAGCTCAGGCACACCATCACCTTGTCAGGAACCGGCGCCTGTTCGAGCCCCTGCGTACGGCGATAGTCCGATGCGCGCTTGCTGACCTGCTCGGCTGTCGCGCGCAGCGAAAGTTCGCGCAGCAGATTCAGGTTTCCCTTGCGGAAAAAGTTGGCCAGCGACTGCTCCACCTTTTCCGGCGCATAAATCTTTCCTTCGCGCAGCCGCGACCGCAACTCCTCGACAGTAATGTCGACGTTTACCACTTCGTCGGCGCGCTTGAAAAAGCTGTCGGGAACCGTCTCGCGAATCACCGTGTTGGCCGAGCGATTCACTGCATCGTTCAGCGTCTCCAGGTGCTGGATATTCACGGCCGTCAGCACATTGATGCCGGCGTCCAGCAGTTCGAGCACGTCTTCGTAGCGCTTGCGGTTCTTGCTTCCCGGAACGTTGGTGTGTGCCAGCTCGTCCACAATGACCGTATCGGGGTGCCGCGCCAGAATCGCGTCGACGTCCATCTCTTTCAGGTCGACGCCACGGTAGGGAATGACGCGCTGCGGAATAGTTTCCAGGTCGCGAATCTGTTCTGCAGTCTCTTTGCGTCCGTGAGTCTCCACCAGCCCAATCACCACGTCCACGCCCGACTTGCGCTTGAGCAGGGCGTCGTTGAGCATGTGGTAGGTCTTGCCCACGCCCGGCGCAGCGCCGAGATAGATGCGAAGCTTGGCCGGTTCCTGCTGTCGTTCGAGCTCGATCTCTGCCATCGTTCAGCCCACCTCGACCGGATGATGCACAGCATCGACAACGGCGACGGGGAGCGTGAAGCGAAACGTGGTTCCGTGGCCCAGGCGGCTCTCCACAGCAATCTGCCCGCCCAGCGACTCCACCAGCCGCCGCACGAGCGCGAGGCCGAGACCGGTTCCGGTATCCGAGAAAGCATTGAAACGATCAAAGAGTTTGCCCAGCCGATCGGCTTCAATGCCGCGCCCGGTATCGCGCACGGTGAACTGAACGAAGCTCTTGATCTCTTCGGCAGCAAGCAGAATTTCGCCATCCGCCGGCGTATAGCGAAGCGCATTCGACATCAGGTTGTCGAGAATCGAACGAACGGCGCGCCGGTCTGCCTGCACATACGACAAGTCGGCGAATGCTTTCACCTCAACGCGAATATGCTTCTCCGAGGCTTCTTCACAATAGCGGTCGCGCGCCTCGTTGAGCAGTGGCAGCGGACGCAGACGGTCTGGATGCAGTTCGCGTTTGCCGGTGTCCAGTTCGGCCACTTCGATCAGATCGGTCATCAGGTCGTTCAACTTTTCTGACTCGTTGCTGGCCGCGGCCACAAGCTCTGCCTGCAGCGGCTCAAGTTGACCGCCAAATCCTTGCCCCAACGCATAGAGGCCACGCCGCAGCTGCAGCAGCGGATTGCGCAGCTTCCGGCTCGCGACGGCAATAAACTGCGTTTTGAAGCGATCGGTGTCCTGCAAACTCGTCACGTCTTCGAGCGTGGTGACGGTCCCCAGCAGGCGGCCTTCGGAGTCGCGCATAGGAGTCGTGCGCAATCGATAGCTGCGTTCCTGCTTGCCGATCCGCATGGGCAGCAAAGCTGCTTCCCCCTCGTCGGTCACCGGCTTTTGCATCGACACCGCGTCGCGAATAGCACTCAAAATCTTTTCGCCGCCCGGCGTGGTGGTCAGCGCCATGCGATCCGTGGCCGCTTCTCCCAGCACCTCCGCCGCCGCCTGGTTGATCTTCAGAACGTGTCCCTTGCTGTCGGTCACGATGATCGGCTCAAAAATCGATTGCAGCACGGCGTCCGAAAGTTGAAACTCCATCTGCTTGCGTCCCGCTTCACTATCGCGCAAATCGCGCAAGCGCACCGCCATGCGATTGAGCTCACTTGCAATCACTCCGAAATCATCGTGGCTGTTCCAATCCACGCGGTGTTCCAGACTTCCTTCTGCAATCTTTTTCGCATCGCGCGCCAGCATGCGAATGGGGCGCAGAACAAGAAACAGCGTGCCGATGCAAATCACGACCGACGCAATTGTGAAAACGACGCCGAGCCGACCCTCTCCCGCCGCGTTGAGCGCAGATCGAGCGATGAATGCCAGTCCCACCGTGAGGGCGGCCAGCAGAACGCATCCGAGAACCAGACGCTGAGCGAGATTCAGCATGCACCGGGCTCCATGCCCGAAGAAGGACTCCTCTCATTCTGGGGGAAGCACCCGCCTTGCGCAAAATCCTGGACCGAGGAAATCAAGCCGCTGAAGGCGCCAAAGAGGACTCAGGGAATCTGACACACGGAAAGGCTTTCATTGTGCCACCGGCAGGTGAGCCCCAGCGGCGCCGGAAACGAGACCAGCGCCCAGTTCACCCCAAACTCCGCTTTGAGCCGCTCGAAGTCTGCAAGGGTGAAGCGTGTCCAGCCGGCTTGCGCGGCTACCTGGCGTTCCCACGTCGGTCCTAAGGCAGGCACCTTCGTCAAAACGGCTGAATCCTTGACGACATCCGCCAGCTGGCTTCGCTCCGCCAGTGCGCGGAAGCTGTGGTAGTCCTCACCAAGCGCGATCATATAGTTGGGGTCAAGCGCAAAATAGGCATCTTCCGGCGTGTTCTGCCGGATCCAGTCGAATGCCTGCAGCCACGGATTGGCGGGTTCCATGCCGGGCAGCTCAAGGTGCGACGTCCCGGCAAAGAGCTGTCGCTGGGCAACGAACATCCCTCCATTGGCAACAAGAAGGAAGACCGCCCACCGACCAACGTGTCGGCGAAGCACCATCTTTCCCAGATACGCGCCGGCAATCAGGGCAAGGAAGACATAGACCAGGTGCAAATACCGCATGGGCTCGAGTGCGCTGAGAACAATCAACTGCCTCGGTCCAAGGACGATCATGGCGACAACCTGCTGGAAAATCCCATAAGCGAGAACCGCCGTCGAGAAGGCCGCCAGGTTGGCGTTGCCCTGGCGCCGGGCGATGCGCGAGATGGTATAGAAGAGAATCAGCGGCGCGATGGCGCCCAGCCACTCGTACCAGGTCCAGTCGTAAAGACGTAGCCAGGGACGGGAGCTGATTGCGGTCAGCCAGCTCTTCGTGGGCGGTTCGAGCAGCCAGCCGAGGGGAAGCATGGCGGCTGCCGGTGTAGTGGCTTCGGCAACCTCTCGTCGGCGCAGGCTGCGCAGCAAGGCATGGACGGGCTGGGAAAAAGTGAGTGTGAGGACGCAGCAGAACGAGATGCCCAACGCCCCCATCATGGGGTGCAAAGCAAACGCGCCGGCAAGAAGAGGCACCGCGTGCCACTGCTTGCCGGCCATGATCCGCGAAACGCCGAAGAGAATGAGCGCCGTTGCCAGGGCCCGCGGGTGCAGGTACTGGTCGACAATATAGAGTGCCGTTCCCGCGACAGGCAGCGTAAACATTGCAGCCAGCATGGCCATCGCGCCCCAGCGCGCGGAGCCTTCCTCGAAAAGTCTGGAGATCACCTGCCAGCACGCGGTGAGGATGAGAAAAATAGAGAGGAATTGCCACAGCAACTCCGCCCAGGCAACCGGAAGATGCGTGACCCGGACAAAGCCTGCCATCAGAGGGTCGAAGGCTGTCGCCTGCAATTGAATTCTGAAGAAGTCCGAATCGTGGGTGTAGAGCGCGGGATTCAGGTCGGCTTTCACCGCTGTGACATACACGGTGTCATCTTCGGCGCCCGGATGGTAGCCCATCACCACAAAGGCCAGGGCTGAAAGCGTCAGAAGCAGCCAGACTGTCTTTTTGCGAAAAATCTCCACTCTCCTGTTGTTCTCCCTTTGGGACGGTCGTGCGGCAAGGGAAGTTCTGCTCGCCGTGGGGGAAAAGGTCTTCAAATGTATCTGCGGTTTGCCGGCCCCCTTGGGTTCGCACACGGGGCCAACCAGAGTAACGTCCTCAACTCTCGGTAACAGGTTACGGAAGCAATTTGCAAACTATAATCCGAATTGTAACGGGCACATGCGAACCGTCTCTGCGGCTCGGACTTGAAGCTTTTGCATGCCGGTTCAGAGGATCGATCCAGAACTTCTTTTGGGATTAGACGTCATCGGGGCACGAGGGTTGAGGGCATGAAACTTCGCACCATGCGGGCGGTGGATTACTGGATTGGGATACCGCTCTGTTTCCTCGGTACCCTTGCCGTGCGCCTGCTGGGCTCCCGGAAAGGACCGGACAAGCCGCGCCGCATCCTTTTCATCGAACTCTCCGAGATGGGCAGCACCGTGATTGCCAATCCCGCCCTCGAGAAAGCCAAAACGGCCCTCGGCGCGGAGATCTTCTTTCTGATCTTCGAGCGCAATGTCGATTGCCTTCACCTTTTGCCCACCGTTCCTGAATCGAACATCGTGACTATCCGCGAGACGAGTGTGTTCGCTTTGGCCGTCGACACGTTTCGCTTTCTCCGCTGGGTTCGTAAGGCCAACATCGACACGGTCGTCGATATGGAACTGTTTTCGCGCTACTCTGGGTTGCTGACAGGCCTCTCCGGAGCCAAGCGGCGGGTTGGGTTCCATCGCTTTCACTCCGAAGGTTTGTATCGCGGCGAAATGCTCACCCACCGCGTGAACTATAACGGCCATATCCACATGGCAAAGAACTTCGTGTGCATGATCAATGCGCTGCTTGCACCCAAGCCCGAGGTTCCGTATTCCAAGACTTATGTGTCCGACGAGGAGATTCGCGTTCCGCTCCAGCCGGTCTCCGAGTCAGAAAAGGAGTTTGTCCGCGGCCTCATCCGGCAGGTGTATCCCGACTACCAGCCCAAGCGGCATCGCGTCGTCCTCATCAATCCCAACAGCTCCGAATTACTGCCGCAGCGGCGCTGGGAACGCGACAACTATAGCGAGCTGGCTGCGAAAATCGTCCGCGAATGGGACGACGTGCTGGTGCTGATCACCGGTTCCCCGGCAGAGCGCGAAGAGGCTCTGCGCATGCAGGAGAAGGTCGGCCACCCGCGTTTCCGCAGTTTTGCGGGCATGCATAAGCTCATTGCTATCACTACTCTCTACAACATCGCTGAAGTATTGGTTTCAAATGACAGCGGCCCGGCCCATTTCTCGGCAATCGCGCCCATCCGGTCGATTGTGCTGTTTGGGCCGGAGACGCCGAAGCTCTATGGCAGCCTGGGGAATTCCGAGCCCATCTGGGCCGCGCTTTCCTGCTCGCCCTGCGTGACGGCCGCCAACCAGAAGAACTCCGCCTGCAACGACGCTGTCTGCATGCGCCTGATCACGCCGGACCGGGTCCTCGAGTCGGTGCGGGGAGTCCTCAACGGCACGACGGCCAAAAGCGATATGGTCCCGCTCGCAGCTCTGCGCTCGTAGAAAGTTTCCCCGGTCTCAAGACGCGGCGGTCCGACAGTCCTCGGCGTAGACCCTTTTCCTTAAAAATTGACTTGCTTACAGCGCCGGCAGCAGGACGCGCAGCAGCAGGAACCCCGCCACTCCCAAAAAGAACACCAGCGCCATGCGAATGCCCGGCTCGCGGTTCACCTCGGGGACCAGGTCGCTGGCGCCAACATAAAGAGCAACTCCAGCGGACAAGGGCAGTCCATACCCAATCCAATGAGGCGCCAGCTCGATCACCAGAACGCCGACCAGCGTGGCGGCCGCGAGCGCGACGGCGGAATAGAACGCGACGGACCGGCTGCGTCCGCTGGCCAACATCACGGAGGCCATGGTGAATCCTTCCGGAGCCTTATGCAAGAAGATGGCCAGAAAGATGAGCCACCCCAGGGCATTGCTGACGACGAAGCCGGAACCGATTGCCACCCCGTCGAAGAGCGCGTGGACGCTCAGGCCGCCTAGCACCGAATAGCCGGTGCGTTGCGAGACGAATTCGTCATGGTGCGTTTCTTCGCCATAGTGAAAGTGCGCGTTGATGGTGTGTTCGAGCAAATGCACGGCGCAATAGCCTGCCATGATCAGGATGGGTCCCAGGACCGGACTCAGGCGCAGACTCTCCGGCGTCATCTCCAGCAAGGCGGTCGCCATCAGAAAGCCGGCGCCGAGGGCGACAAAGTAGCGGAGATAGCGTTCCACTCCACGAGCCCTGACGAGCACCAGTCCGCCCGCAACGTCGGCTAACGCAGCCAGCACGCCGAGCAATATGGAGAGCTTGAGCATGCGTTCTTAACCGCTATGCCGGATGTGCATCACGTCGCCATCCTGCACAAGGTATTCCTTGCCTTCCAGACGAAGCGTTCCCTGGGCACGTGCTGCGGCTTCGCTTCCGGCAGCCAGCAGGCTGTCCCAGCGAATGGTCTCAGCACGGATGAAGTGATGCTCGAGATCGGTATGAATGGCGCCGGCTGCCTGCGGCGCCTTGGAGCCGGCAGGCACGGTCCATGCGCGACACTCGTCCTCGCCGGCGGTGAAGAAGCTGATGAGCCCGAGCAATTCGTAGCTTTTTCGTATCAGGCGCACCAGCCCGCTCTCATGCAAACCGTAGCTCGAGAGAAACTCTGCCGCTTCGTCTTCGTCCATCTCCGCGAGCTCCGCCTCGACTTTGCCGCAGATCGCCGTGGCTCCCGCGTTGGGCCGATTGGCCACATCGGTCAGCTTGAAACGGGCAACCGCAGTTTCCAGGTCATCGCCGAGGGTGGTGCTTTCGCTAATATTCACCACATAAAGAACCGGCTTTTGCGAAAGAAACATGAAGCCCTTGATGAGCTTTCTCTCTTCTGCCGTCATCTCCAGCTCGCGCAGCGGCTGCTCTTTTTCAAGCGCTTCTTTCGACCGGAACAGCAGCGCTTGCTCCCGCTCCAGTTCGCCTGTGCGCCCCTTCTTCAGATCCTTCTCGACCCGCTCTAAGCGCTTTTCCACCTGCGTAAGGTCGCTGATCATCAGGTCGAACTCGACATTCTTGATGTCGCGCAGCGGATCGTTGGGGCCGACATGCGGAATCGAGTCGTCCTCAAAGGCACGCAGGACATGGATCAGCGCGTCGACATTCCGAAGGCTGGTAAGAAATGCGGTTTCTTTCAGGGCTTCCTGCCCGATGGCGGCGACATCGACATATTCGACATTGGCGTAGGTGGTCTTTTTCGGCGCATAGAGAGCCGACAGCTTGTCCAACCGGTCGTCGGGAACGCGTGCTACACCAATGTGCGCCTCCCGAGGGTTGGAGTAGCCGCGCTCTTCCAATTTGGCTTTGGTCAGGATTTTGAACAACGAAGTTTTGCCCACCTGCGGCAGGCCGATAATGCCAGTCTTCATTTGCTTTCCATGAGGGCCCTGCACAGGATGAAAAGCAACTGCAGGGCCTCTTCGATGATACAAGACACGTGGGCAGCGCCAGCTCTCTAGGGTATCCAGCAATTGGAGGTATCCTGCCGGAAAGCGTCCAGGGAATCAGATTCGTGCGGTTTCGGCGCGCGCTACCAGGGCCACGGTCGCAATGCCGAGTAGCAGAATGGCTTCTTCCACATGCTCGCTGCGGTTGTGAAGCCGGTTGAAGTCGGCAACGGAGGGATTGGAGCGATCCTGCACGTCGATCGCTCCGCCGGCAGCAAGACGGTCGCGCTCCATGGCGGGAATGATGCCATATTGTGAAGCCACGGTGCAGGCGAGCATGAGGACAAGGAGAATCATCGGAGCCAGCACGGCACGCGGTTTATAGATTCCCCACGCGGGTGCGAGCGCCAGCAGGGCAAGAGCAACAAGCCCGGAAACCAGACCAATGCCGTGCAGGATGCGGAGCAGGCTGCCAACGATGGTGCCGGCAGTATGCGTATCGCCGGCGAGCGTGCCGAATGTGACGGCGGCGACGACAGGAAAGAAAATCTCTGCGCCCAGCCAGACGATCACCGCGAGATAAAGAAGCGTTCGGAGCAGCGTCTTCATGGAGAAAGAATACTAGGAAGGAGTGGTCAGTGAACCGTGAAGCGGAGATGTAGAGACACTTGGAAGCGAGGGCGAGAGGCAGAAGCCAGATCAATGCGAGTGAAAGAGTCGAGTGTTGTGCCTGCGATCACAATTGTTCCGCGTGGAACAAATTGGACGTGACCCGGCGGGGTACGGCCGGAGAATTGCATCAAACCCGCGTCAAATCACGGGGTTTTGTGATCTATTGCACGTTGCCGGAGACAGAGGGACGGCCGATGAGGCGCTCGATGCGTTTCTGAATCGGGGGGTGGGTGGAGAAGAGACTCATCAGCATGTCGCCCGAGAGGAGGGGCTGCACGATGAACAAATGTGCCGAGCTAGGGGACGCCATGAGGGGCACGCGGCGGCTGACGGCGGAGATTTTTTCGAGGGCGCTGGCCAGTGCGTAGGGATTGCCGGTGAGATGCGCACCGGTGGCGTCGGCTTCGTACTCGCGCGTGCGCGAGACCCAGAGCTGAATGAGCATGGCTGCGAGGGGAGCGAGGAACAGCATCACGATGCCGCCGAGGGCGCCGCCTTCGCGATCGCGCCGGCCGCCTCCGCCGCCGAAGGCGCCGAACCAGAAAGCCATGCGGGCAAGAATGGTGATGGCGCCGGCGAGCGTAGCCGCGATGGAACTGGTGAGGATGTCGCGGTTGCGCACGTGGCCGAGTTCATGGGCCAGAACGCCTTCGAGCTCTTCGTCGTTGAGGAGACCGAGAATGCCATGGGTGACGGCGACGGACGCGTGTTCGGGGTTGCGGCCGGTGGCGAAGGCATTGGGCGAGTCTGTTGGAATGACGTAAATCTTCGGCATCGGCAGGCCCGCGCGGCTGGTGAGCTGTTCAACCACCTGATAGGCGCGCGGGAGTTGTGCGCGCGTGACGGGCTGCGCGCCATACACAGCCAGGGCGATTTTGTCGGAATAAAAGTAGCTGAAGAAGTTGGTGGCCGCGGCAATCACAAGGGCAATGAGCGCGCCGTTGGTTCCACCGAGATATTCGCCGGCGAGGACCAGGATCAGGGTCAAAGCAGTGAGCAGAATCGTGGTTTTAAAGGCGTTCATCCTTCGCTCCTTGCAACGCTCACCTTATTGGACGCGAGAAAAGCGGCGAAGAAGCGGGAATCGGAGATTGGGTGGTTGGGCGATGTCTTACCGAGGATTGCACTCTTTCTGAGGCATGACCGGGGGGGGGAGGGGGGTACCTTGCCCGGATGACGCCCCTTTTTGTGACCTCATTTTGATTGTGCGCTTGTTCGCGGGAATTTTCTGCAAACGGACCTTTCCGGGGCTAAAACCCCCGCTCGAGGCATTGCATTTTTCAGGGGCCTGAATGCCCCTGCTCCCTCCGATCAGAAGTGCATCGTTGGGCAACGGAAGCGCGCTTTCCCACGACTCAAAAGCGAGACATGGGGTACCCGGGGTCGTGCGGATGGATGCTGCGCGAAAAACAGAAGCAGGTCCTTCGCTCCGCGCTGCGCGGGCCCGCTCGGGATGACAGGGCGGTGGAAGAAGGGACTGAGGGACTCGGGATTATGGCGTCGGACCGGCTGTATCAGTCCTTACGGTTAGGAGTTGCGTTTGAGGGCGCGCTTGAGGACGATCTCCAGGGCTGGTTTGACTTCGGCGTACTCCGCAGGCGTGATGGTGCCGGAGAGCTTTTCGCTTTCGAGGGAGAACAACTCTTCCTTGAGTGCGCTGAGCAGTGCGGCATTTTGCGATGCCGGAGAGGCCGCGATGTTAGCGGAGAAAGGTCCCCTCGTGTGCGAGGCAAATGCCGGCGTGGGCACGGTGGCAGGGTGAGGCGCATTGTGAGCCGCGGCTTCGGGCACAGCACCGGGGACTCCTGCGGGTTTGCGGAGCAGGAAGGCCGCGGTTGCGGCAAAGAGAAGAGCGAGGCCGCCGAGAATCCACCACTTATATTTCGTGAGCGGATCGGGGGTGTTGATGGGTTCGCCGATGCCGCCGCCCGGTGTTGTGCCGGGAGCTCCTGCGGTTTGCGCGCCGCTGTCGCTTTGCGGTCCGCCCTGCGCTTCGCGGGGCATGGAGCCGGTGCCGGAGACGGTGAACTCCAGCGACTTGCCTGGTGCGGCATTCTTGGCCACGAATGTCTGGATGCCGGGGTCCTGCTGAATGGGCTGGAAGTCGGGACCGGAGGCGGTGAACGTCATGCTCTTGGGCAGCAGAATGCCGATGCTTTGCGTACGCAGCGATACCTGGGGATGGAAGGTGAATTTTCCATCGGCATAGGGCACCGCATATTCGATCTGGAAGAGCGTGTCCTTTTCGCCTTCGTCGGGCTGAATGGGAAAGTTGAATGCGTAATGGCCCTTGGCGCCGACCGGATCGAGCTTGACGCTGGTGGGCAGGCCGGTGGGCCGCTGCGCCGCGACGCCGGCAACGGTGGCTTCGGGTGGAAGTGCGATTTCGAAAGAGCGCGGCGTCCACTGGGTGCGCGGTGGGGCGCTGGTGTTGTGGACGAAGTAGCGCTCGGTGACGTGCAGCTGGCCATTGTCGGCTTCGAACTCGTAGACGTCGGCCTCGATGAAAACGCCGTCGACCTTGGCGGCCACATCGTAGACGGGAATGTCGCCGGGGCCGCTGCCCTGGGGCGCGGCGATGAAATAGCCGGCGCCCTGGTGGGTGACGCGAATCAGGTAGGGTCCGCTGCCTGGCTCATTGAGGGTGTAGTGCCCCTGGGCATCGGTGGTGGCGCGCGCGATTTCGCTCATGCCGGCCTGCACGTCCACGAGGACGATGGAGTCGCCCGCTGCAGGTTTGTTGGTGGTCTTGTCTGTAACCGTGCCGGAAACCGTGGCGGCTTGCGTGATGTGGGCGGCGAGAAAAAGTGTGGCCGTCGCGGAAATGAGTTTGAAGGCGTTCATGAGGTCGTATGACTTCCTATGGTTGATACGTGAGGTTCGGTTTTCCGGGAGCGAAAGGCAAATGCAGGTCCTTTGCTCCGCTCAGGACGACAAGCCGGTTGTTTGAGGGCCGTGCTTTCCCATGTCTCAAAATCGAGACATGGGGCACCCATCTTGTTCCTTGTTGCGCTCCCTAAGAACATGGGTTGCTCATGCGTGCTGCTGGAGGAATTCGATTTCGGCCAGCAGCTGTGCGGCTTCGTTTTCGAGCAAAGTTCGCTGTGCCGCGAAGTCCTCTTCAGGGTATTTGCCGGCGCGATATTCAAAGTTCAGGTCACGGAGATTTTCGTAGAGCTGGTCTTTGCGCTCCAGAAGATAATCAAGACGCGTTTTTTCGCGCTGGCTGGCGAAGACGTTCTCGGGCCAAAACGTGTAGATGCCGAGGGCGAAGGCGAGCAGGGCTCCGGCAATCAATCCCTGGGATTCGGTCATAGCTCAGAGGCCTCCGTTTCGCGGCGGATTTTTTCGCGCAGGGCTTTCATGGCGGGGTCGACTGCCTCGGCTTCCGCAGGCGTGCGGCCCACGGACCAGTGGCGCACGAGGAGAACAGTGCCGAGCAGGGCAGCGGCGAACACGGCAAAGGGTGCGATCCAGGCGACCAGGTCGAAGCCATGCGTGGTGGGCGCGGCGAGGACGGTTGCGCCGTACTTGGCGGCGAAGCTGGTGAGGATCTGTTCATCGGTGGCGCCGGAGGCGATGGCAGCGCTGAGCTCGTCGCGCATCTGGCCGGACGACGGACAACCGACATGGTTGCACTCGCCCAGCAGTTGGGCGCAGCTGCAGGTGCACATGAGGCGATGACCGAGATCGTTGAAGCGGAGGCTGGCGTTGGTGGCGCCGGTGGAGAAACAGACAGCGATGGCCAATAGGAAGGCTTGCGCGATTTTCAGGTAGAAGTTGAGGCTCGTTGCTTTCCCAGGTCTGAAAATCCAGACCTGGGACACCCAAGTACGTGCTGAATTCAGCTTTGCAGAAACAGATCCTTCGCTCCGCTTAGCCCCATCGCACGCGCGTGCGATGGAGGTCCCAGTGGATATGCGCTCAGGAAGACAAGTCTGTTTTGGGTTGAGGTCGCCCGGGGCTAAAGCCCTCGATGTTTCTTGGCTCTCTTTCAGGGGCCTGAAGGCCCCTGCTCCCTCCAACACGTTAACCGGCCTAGAGGCCCCTGCTATCTCCGACTCCTTCACGGGCCTGCATGCGTTTGTTCCCTCTGCCTGCAAAGCTTCGCGTGGAGTTGCTCCGTTTGATTTGTATTTGAGGTTCGCCATCAGTCGCCTCCTCGCAGAGCGGGTTCCTGGACGGAGCGTGTGGCGGGCACGCGAAGGGACGCGGTGGACGGATGGAGGCTGGGGACCAGTGCGATGAATGTGCCGATGACGATGAAGACGACGCCTGCCCAGATCCAGCCGACGAGCGGATTCAAGAACGCTTTGATGATGGGCTGGCCGGTATCGGGATTGGTGCCTTCATAGACCACGTAGAGATCCCATCCCGGAACGGAGTGGATGGCGACCATGGTTTGGGGCTGCTCGCTGGCCAGGTAGACGCGTTTTTCGGGCGTCATCTGGAAGAGCTTTTTGCCATTTTTCGAAACATCGAGCAGCGCGTATTCGGAGTTGTAGTTGTTGTTTGAATCCTGGGTGAAGCCGACGCACTCGAGGGTGTAGGGCCCGATGGGCAGGGTGCCGTGGAGAGCGAGTTCACGTTCTTCGCTGCGATTGAACGCCGAGCCACAGAGGCCGATCACCACGATCACGACGCCGATGTGGATGATGTATCCACCGTAGCGGCGGGTATTGCGGCGGGTAAGAAGGAGGATGGATGAAAAGAGGTTGCGGCCGGTTTGTTTGGCGATGACGGCGCCGCCACGCAGGAATTCGGAGAGGATGGCGGTGAAGACGGCAGCGGCCATGGCGAATCCGACGAGCGCGTAAAAGTTGCCGGCGTCGAAGGAGCCGTTTTTCCAAGGCGAGACGCCGACCGCGATGCAGACGATGACGGTGGCCCAGAGAGCGATGGTGGGCGCGATGAAGTTGCGGCGGATGGAGCGCAGCGAGGTGGCGCGCCAGGGAAGCAGGGGTCCGACGCCGGTGAGAAAGAGCAGGAAGAGACCGATGGGGACAGCGACTCGGTTATAGAACGGCGCGCCGACGGTGACTTTGCTGCCCTGCACGTATTCACTCAGGATGGGGAAGAGAGTTCCCCAGAGGATGACGAAGCAGGCCACGAGGAGGACGAGATTGTTGAAGAGGAAGCTGGATTCGCGGCTGACGAGGGATTCGAGGTGCTGGTCGCTCTTGAGATGGTTGCGCTGCAGAACATAAGTGAAGATGCAGACGGCAAGCACGATCAGCATGAAGGTGTAGAACCAGCTTCCGATGGAGGATTGCGCGAAGGCGTGCACGGAGCTGACGAGGCCGGCGCGGGTGAGCAGGGTGCCGAGCAGGGTAAGCAGGAAGGTGGAGAAGATGAGCCAGACATTCCAGCTCTTCATCATGCCTTTGCGCTCCTGCATCATGACGGAGTGGAGAAAGGCGGTGCCGGTGAGCCAGGGCATGAAGCTGGCGTTTTCGACGGGATCCCATCCCCAGTAGCCGCCCCAGCCGAGCACGGCGTAGGCCCAATGCATGCCGAGGAAGATTCCGCAGGTGAGAAAGAGCCAGGTGACGAGGGTCCAGACGCGGGTGACGCGGATCCATTTTTCGCCGGGGTAGCGCATCATGAGTGCGCCGAGAGCGAAGGCGAAGGGGACGGTAAATCCGACATAGCCGAGGTAAAGCATCGGCGGATGGATGACCATCTCGGGGTACTGGAGGAGGGGATTGAGTCCGTTGCCGTCGTCGGGAATGGCGCCCTTCATTAGAGAGAACGGCGGCGCGGCGAAGTTGATGACGGAGAGGAAGAAGACCTGTACGGCGGCGAGGATGGTGCCGGCATAGGCGTAGAGCTTGACGTCGGTTTTGTGGGTGAGACGGAGAACGAAGCCGTAGGCCGCGAGCAGCCATGCCCAGAGGAGCAGCGAGCCTTCCTGCCCGCTCCACAAAGCGGCAAATTTGTAAGGGCCGGGGAGGGCGCGGTTGGAGTGCTCGACGATGTAGGTGATGGAGAAGTCGTTGGCGAAGACGGACCAGACGAGCGCGAAGGCCGCGGTGGTGACGGCGATGAAACCGGCGATTCCGGCGCGGCGTGCGGTGTCGGCCAGGCGCTCGGGCGAAATGCGCGCGGGCTGCCCGGTGGCAATCAGACGCAAGGCGACGGTCCCGGCGAAGAGATTGTAGGCGGCCAGAGCCAGCGCGATGAGGAGAGCGAAACTGCCAAGGGTTGCCATGTAGTCTCCAACCTTATTCTCGCATCTGAAGGGACGGATGGGAGAAGGCTGACGGGGTCTATTGTCGTCTCATGATAGGCCCTCAGCGTGTGATTTAGCTCACACCTTTGATGGAGGAAGGTGCATGGAATGTGTGGGCCACCTGCGGTGGGGCCGATTGCGGCTCGTGGGCCGCGCGTCTGGGTTGCTGGTTGGGAGTGAGGGGAGGCGCATATTTCTTCAGGGGCTAAAGCGGCAAATCGTTCTTGTTGCTCTTTCAGGAGCCTGAAGGCCCCTGCTCCCTCCGGTGCTTTGCGAAAAGCAGAAGCAGATCCTTCGCTCCGCTTACCCACAAACGCTTGCGCGTTTGCGGGTCCCAAGCTGCTCCGTTCAGGATGACAATTCTGAATCGAGCGATGGACAAATGCCGGTCCTTCGGCTCCGCTCGGGATGGGTGATTCATCGCGTATCGGTTTTCAGGGCGCGATGTTGAGGCCTATCGATTTCATGAGCTGGAGGGCGTTGCTGGTTTCGACGATGCCGGGCTTGAGCTTGTAGTCGAAGACGAGATGGCTGCCTTCCAGACGATCTTCGAAGTGGCAGTTAATGGCGCGGGCGCCTAATTCTGTGGGAATTCGCGCCAGAGCGAGGTCGTGGGTGCTGACGATGCCGAGGGCGCCGCGCTCGATGAAGCTGCGCACGATGAATTCGGTGCCGGCGAGGCGATCGTGGGAGTTTGTTCCGGAAAGCAGTTCATCGAGGAGGAAGAGAACCGGAGTGGATCCCTGGGTGAGATCGGCGATGCGCTTCAGCTTTTGAATTTCAGCATAGAAGCGGGACACCCCGCCGGAGAGCGAATCGAGAATGCAGATGGAGGCCGCGACCTGAAGGGGTGCGAGACGCAGACGCGCGGCACGGACGGGAGCGCCGCATTGGGCGAGCACGGCATTGAGCCCGATGGCGCGGATGAAGGTGCTCTTGCCGGCCATATTGGGTCCGCTCAAAATGACAAGCTGCAAGCCATCGCCCAGTTTGAAGTCGTTGCGCACGCTGGTGTGGGAGGGAAGCAGCGGATGGGCGAGGGATTCGGCGTCGAAGAGAGCGCCGGGTGCGGTTAGTGGATCGATGAATGCAGGGAATGTGTCGGCGGGGTGTTCATAGGCATAGGCGGAGAGCGAGGTGAGGGCTTCCAATTCCCCGACGGCTGCCAGCCACGCGCGAATCTGGGGACCGAACTTTTGTTGCCATCGTTCGGCGGCGAAGAGAAGGTGGGCGCTCAAGAATGTGACGCGATCGAGCGGCCGGAAGAAGAGGTTGTGGCGGTGGTTCAGATATTCGACGGTATGGGAAAGCCGGCGAATGGCTGCCGACGGCGCCACGCTGCCGGTGTTGAGCGCTGCCTGGAGGGTGAGGAGCTTGGGGGCAGCGAATGGTTCCTGCTCGAGAAGCGCAAGGACGCCGGAGAAGAGTTGGAGATCTCTGGTTGCATCTTCCACTGCGCCGGCCGCGGCATCGAGGCGCGCACTGAGTTGACGCGACCAGCCGAGATTGAGGAGTGTCGTCAAGGCGGCAAGCCAACCAAGGCCCCAAAGGCCCCATGCGGCGAGGCTGGCGACCCAGAGCATGGGAAGCAGGGTTGTGACAATGCGGGTGGCCTTCGAGGGGAAGTGCGGAGGGTGCTCACCCCAGGCCGTGAGCGCTTCGGGATGAACGCCGGTGCGCATGGATTCGCCTTGCAAAAAGAGATCTTCGCGGAAGCCCAGGCGTTGGGAGAGATCGCGAATGGCGGCCTGGCGTTCGAGTGCTTCCGTGACGGGCGCGGCGGAGAGCAACCATGCGGCAAGAGCTGCTTCTCCTGCGCGGGTGCGTGCTGTGGAGAGAAGTTGAAAGAGCGATGCGTCGCCAAAGACGTCGAGATCGCGCGCATAGGGGTGAAGGGCGTCGAGGAAGCGTTCCCCCGTTTCTCCGCGGCCGGCCCAGCGATTTTCGAGGCGCGCGATGCCGCGGTTGTAGAACTCGATGGAGCGGGTGTGGCGGCGCATGGAACGGATCACCTTTTCGTGGGCGACGGCGAGCGCGATGTAGACGGCGATGGGGACGGCGAGGAACTCGATGGTTGCGGGATGGCGCAGGAACCAGAAGGCGAGGAGTAGCGTGATGGCCGCGACGGTCAGTTTGGCAAAGCCCAGCAATCGGTCGCGGTGTTGTTCTGCGGACTTGAGCGCGTAGAGCTTTTGCAGGCACTCGGCGTACAAGTTCATCGGCCCGGATGCTGAGGGGTCTGCATCCATTCAGACCTCCTGGGGGCGCTTGGGGCGGGAAAATGGATTCGGGCGAGGCTGGTGCACTGCTTCATCCTAACGGGTGGGCCCGTGCTGCTCAGCTCTGGAGGACAGGCTGTTCTTTGGGGAAGGCTCCGATCCAGACGACAATGCGATTGGTTTAGCCGAAGAGGAATTCTTTTTCGCGGAGTCCTTTGATGCTATCGCGGAGGCGGGCGGCTTTTTCGAATTCGAATTTGCGGGCGGCTTCGCGCATCTCGATTTCGAGCTTGGCGATGTACGCGTCGACTTCGGCCTGCGAGGTGAAGTCGGGAAGTCCCGCGGCCTCCTCTTCCATCACTTCGCCATACTCGGCCTTGAGGATTTGCGCGAGTCCCATATCCATCTTGTTGATGATGGATTGTGGGGTGATGCCGTGCTCCTCGTTGTAGGCGGTTTGAATAGCGCGGCGGCGATCGGTTTCGTCGATGGCCTGGCGCATAGAGGCAGTCATTCGGTCCGCGTAAAGAATGGCGCGGCCTTCAAGATGGCGCGCGGCGCGGCCCATGGTCTGGATGAGCGAGCCGGTGGAACGCAGGAAACCTTCCTTGTCGGCGTCGAGAATGGCGACCAGTGAGACTTCAGGAAGATCGAGTCCTTCGCGCAGGAGATTGATACCAATGAGCACGTCGTACTCGCCCTTGCGCAAGGCGGCGAGGAGCTTCACGCGCTCGAGGGTTTCAATTTCCGAATGCATGTAGCGGCAGCGCACGCCCACCTCGGTGTAATAGCCGGCGAGATCTTCGGCCATGCGCTTGGTGAGGGTGGTGACCAGGACGCGTTCGTTTCTCTTGGCGCGGTCGCGGATCTCGGCGAGGAGGTCGTCGATCTGGCCCTTGACGGGGCGGATCTCAACCTGGGGATCGACGAGGCCGGTGGGGCGGATAACCTGTTCGACGACGATGCCTGCGGAACGCGTGAGTTCGTATGGGCCGGGCGTGGCGGAGACGTAAATAGTCTGGTGGATGCGGTTCTCGAACTCTTCAAATTTGAGGGGGCGATTGTCGCGGGCCGAGGGAAGGCGGAATCCGTAGTCGACGAGGTTTTGCTTGCGGCTCTGGTCGCCGAACCACATGCCGTGGACCTGCGGAATCGTGGCATGACTCTCGTCGACGAAGAGCAGGAAATCGCGCGGGAAGTAGTCGAGGAGGGTTGGTGGGGGTTCGCCGGGAAGACGGCCGGAAAAGTGGCGCGAGTAATTTTCGATGCCGTGGCAATAGCCCATGGACTTGATCATCTCGAGATCGAAGCGGGTGCGCTGGTGAACGCGCTGGGCTTCGACCATGCGGCCTTCTGACTCGAGCTGGGCGACCCACTCATTCAACTCGGCGACGATGGAATCGACGGCTTCGGAGCGGCGTTCGGGCTGGACGACGTAGTGCGATTTGGGATAGATGGGAAGGCGCGCGTACTTCTGCTTGACGGAGCCGAAGAGGGGATCGATTTGGGAGAGGCTTTCGATTTCGTCGCCGAAGAGCTCGATGCGATAGGCGGATTCGTCGTAGGTGGGGAAGACTTCGATGACATCGCCGCGCACACGAAAGGTTCCGCGGCGGAAGTCGGTGTCGTTGCGCTCGTAGAGGATTTCGACGAGGCGGCGGGTGATGTCTTTGCGGCTGATGCGCTGGCCTTTTTCGAGGAGCAGGAGCATGCCGTAGTAGGCCTCCGGTGAGCCGAGGCCGTAGATGCAGGAGACGGAGCTGACGATGATGGCGTCGCGGCGTTCGAAGAGGGAGCGGGTGGCGGAAAGGCGGAGCTTATCGAGCTCCTCGTTGATGGTGGCTTCTTTCTCGATGTAGAGGTCGCCGGCGGGGATGTAGGCCTCGGGCTGGTAGTAGTCGTAGTAACTGACGAAATATTCAACCGCGTTGCCGGGGAAGAACTGTTTGAACTCGTGATAGAGCTGGGCGGCGAGGGTTTTGTTGTGGGCGAGAATGAGCGCGGGACGATTGGATTGCTCGATGACCTTGGCCATGGTGAAGGTCTTGCCGGAGCCGGTGACGCCGAGGAGAACCTGGTGCTTTTCTCCGGCGCCGAGGCCGTTGACAAGCTCCTCGATGGCGCGGGGCTGATCGCCGCGCGGCTTATAGGAGGTAACGAGCTGAAAGTCCATCTTGGAATTATAGCAGAAAAGCGAAGAAGAGGCGAAAGATGGCGCGTGGGTTTCAATCCTGGGATGAAAGGTGAGAGACGGGGCGGAAGGGTTCCAAGTTCGTATGCAGAATGGGGTAATTTCGAGGGATGCGGCAATTTTGGTTTCGCCTTGGGTGCGGGGCGGCGGGAAGCTTGATTGCGGTGGGGGCCTCTGTTTTTTGTGCGGCGCAGAAGGCGCACACGCTGACCTATGCACCGGGGAAGTCGATTACGCTTTCGCTGCCGGAGCCGTTCGATATTCAGATAGCGGCGAGTGGATTGCGGAGAGTGCGTTTTTTTGCGCAGGCGCCGGACGGGCGCATTTTCGTGACCGGCATGCACGACCTGAGCGATAACCGGCTGGGGTCGGTGTTCATTCTCGAGGGATGGGATGAGAAGGCGCACAAGTTCGCGCGTTTCACGCATTATCTCGATCATTTGCGCAACCCGAACAATCTCGCGTTCTGGACGGACCCTGCAACTAAACAGAGCTGGCTGTATCTACCGTTGACGGATCGATTAGTTCGCTACAAATACAACGCGGGCGATGAAGCCCCGACGTCGGAGCCGGAGACGTTGCTGCGTTTCCCGGATTACGGATTGAACTACAAATACGGCGGGTGGCATTTGACGCGCACGGTGGCGGTGGCCGTTGTCAATGGTGAAACTCGCATTTTGGTTGCAGCGGGGTCGTCGTGCAATTACTGCCGGGAACGCGAGGTGCTGCGCGCGGCGGTGGTGAGTCTCGATCCGGATGGGAAGCATCCGTCGCTGGTGGCGCAGGGATTGCGAAATGCGGTGGATTTGCAACCGGTAGCAGCGCTGGGGGGAACAGTGTTTGCGACGAACATGGGCGACGACCATCTGGGCGACAAGCTGCCGGAAGACACATTCGTCGTGATCGATCCGAGGACGAAGACAGCGGCGAATTATGGATGGCCGGCGTGCTACTTCGCTGGTGGGAAGGCAGTGCATGATGCGACGCCGTTGCCGATGTTGAACGATACTCGCGCCTTTGATTCAGTTCCGGCTGCGGGGAAGCGCGCGGACGATTCCGTGTATGGCAAGCAGGAGGGCGTTGCGGCGGCGGGCACGAATCTGACGGCGGGCGGGGGACACGTGCTCGCGGCGGATCCGAATGCGGTGCTGGGCAACGCACCGGAGCCACTGCGGTCGTGCGAAAGAGTGCACGCGGCTTATGCCACGTTTGCGGCTCACAGTTCGCCCCTGGGATTTGCGTACTTTGGTGGCGGCGATTCGAATTTGCGCGATAGCTTTCTTGTGGCGCTGCACGGCGCGAGCCATCCGCGGATCGGGACGGGCTATCGCGTGGTGCGCTTTACGGCCGGCGACCGTGCGCCTCGGGATTTCATCACCGGGTTTCTCACTCTTGCACATGGGAAGCCGCGGGTGCATGGGCGGCCCTGCGGAATTCTTTGCATGGGGCCGGACAGCTTTCTGCTGAGCGACGATTCGCTCGGGCTGATTTATTTTGTGCATCCGCGGTCGTAGATCCGGGAGGTTTTCGCTGCGCTCGCCCTCAAACGCTTGCTCGTTTGAGGGTCGCAGGCTGCTCCGCTCAGGAGGAACGCCCCGTTGGTTGAGGGGCGTGCTTTCCCACGTCTCAAAATCGAGACATGGGGCACCCTTATTCATGCTGATTGAGGCTCTGTAGATCCCAGAAGCAGATCCTTCGCTCCAACGCTGGGGCGTTTGAGCGTCCCAAGCAGCTCCGCTCAGGAGGACAGGTTCCTCAGCGAGCTTCTGCGATAGCGGGCAGATCTCTTTCGTGGAAGTTGGCGAATGGAATTTATGCGGGGGCGCTGTGGCCGCTGCATTGAAGCACGCCGAGGAATTTGTTCCATGGACCGACGGCGTCGCGGTACTGGTGCGCCAGGACGCGGGTGAGCTGGTGGAGATGAGTCAGGTCGTGGACGGTCCAGGCAGCGAGAAGCTGGGATAACGTTGCAGGGCCAAGAGCCGGATGCTGACCCCGCCGTTCAAGGTCCACGGCGCTGAGGTTAAGAGCGCGCAGTTCCGCTAAATTCTGAGAACGGAGATGCGCAAAGGTATCGAGTAACTGATCGAGCGATTTTCCCTGGCGCTCGTCGCGATGGCCGAAGCGGTTGAATGGCGCGAAGGGTTTGGATTCGCCCGATTCAAGAATCAGACGGGCACGGGGCATCCAGTTGGAGTGTTCGGTGTAGAGCAGATGAGCCACCACGTCGATGGGGGACCAGGTATTTTCGCCTTCGTTGCAGGTGGTCCATGCGTCGGGCAGACCGCGCAGAAGAGCGCTGAGCACGGAGGGGGTTCGGTCGAGAAGGGTGAGGGCGTAGTCCAGTTTGAATTCCATTGTGTGCCTCGGAAGAAACGCGGAGATGGCATGGTCGGATTCTTCTGCAGAAACAGCGGAAGCCCGAGGAGTCGTGGGAGCAGACCCAGCGGAAGTCTACTTGAACATGGCGCCCAGATTGGCGCGGATGGATGGACTGGATGCAGTTCCGGTGATGGTGAGAGGAATCCCCTTGTTGGTGTTGGCGGCGGGTTTGGCAGTTGGATGGAGAAAGCCACCGACGATGCCGGAGACAGCGCTGGCGGCTTGATTGGCGACCGCGCCCACGGCGTTGGACGATGACAGGGTGGCGACCATCTTGAAGTCGAGCGCTTCGGAGGGAGAGACTGTACCGCTTCCGGTTGCGGTTCCAATCTGCGGGAGGTTGCCGTAGATGTTGTTGAACTGCGTAGTTTGCGACGATGAATTGACGGTGGTGCGGAGGGTCTGGATCTGGGTGCCTCCGCCGCTCTTGAAGAGGTTGAGGCCCTGAATCCGGGAGCCGATGTCGAAGCCCTGCAGGGTGGTGTTGTCGATTTCGATGGGGCCGGCGATGGTGGTGGCGGCGGCGGGGCCGGTGACGGTGAGATTGGCGGTGAGGGAGCCTCCGCTGAGTTTGGAGCCGGTGGGAAGATGAACGCCGAAGGTGGGGAGCAATTCTTCCACCTGATCGATGGGCAAGTTGGGCGCGGCGAGTTTCAGATCGAGCAGGATGGTCTGGGGCGTGAGGCGGTAGGAGCCCGTGACTTGCGCGGCGACGCTTCCGGCATGGATGGAGATGCTGGGGATTTCGCCGGCATCGGTGTCCAGGTGATCGGCGATCTCGTAATCGAGGTTGACCGGATGCGGCGCGGGAGATCCGGTGCGGGCCAATTGCAGGTGGTCGGCCTGAATCGTGCCGCGACTGGTGAGGGAAGTTCCGTTGGAGACAAGATCTGCAGCGAGATCGACGCTCATGGAAATGCCGGCGCCGGAGTCGAGGACGCCCGCGGCGACGGGATCGAAGTCCTTGAGATTCAGCTTTGCCTGGAATGGCGTGTCCGCCGCATTTTTTTGCGAGAGCGGGCCTGCGTTGCCGGTCAGTTCGAGGGAGCCGGAGGCGGGAAGCTTGGCAGAGAGCGAGAAGGGAAAATTCTTGAGGAAAGAAAACTGCTGAACGGACAGGTTGATGCCGGAATAGACGAGGGGTTTGCGGACGGCGGGTACGTAGGAGACGGAGGCGCTGCCGTCTGTAATTTTCAGTTCGTCCACGGTGAGGTCGGGCAGGGCGCTCACCTGCTGCGGGGATTGACTGGTTTTGGCGACGGTGCTGCCGATGCTGGAGAAATTCCATCGACCGTTGGCGGCATGAAGGAGATTGATCGATGGTGTGTCGACGGTGAGGTGGGTGATTCGTACCTGGCGATGGAAGACGAAGGGGAGCACTTCCACGCCGATTTGCAGGGATTTGGCCTGGAGAAAGGGCGCGGTGCTGAATGCGGGATCATCGGCGATGGAGATGTCCTGAGCGACGAGGCTGCCCTTCAAGAGGGAGAAGGTGAGATGGGTGAGGGTGACGGGTCGGCCGAGCGCTGTGGAGAGCTGAGTTTCAAGCGTGGGACGGAAGGTGTCGGCGTCGATGAAGAACGGAACGAGGAGGATGAGGAGAATGACGAGGACCGCGCAACCAGCCACGATCTTGAGCCAGTGTTTTTGCATTGGAGCCTCCGGGCGACGCCCTATTGGCTCGCATTGTAACGCTGAAGACAGGTGTCAGATGTCAGGGGCCAGAGGTCAGGGGGTATAACGGGGGCGCAACGGGGGCACGGCTCAGGAATGGAGGAGTTCATGACGTTTGTGGTCTCCGACCCTTGCATCCGAAGAGCGATGCAAGGGTGGATATCCAAATCATCGGGAGGGAAGGACGCGGTGTTACCAGGGGAGCGGTTTGCCGAGGTGGAAGTAGCCGCCCGTGGGGCCGCTGTCGGGGAGAGTCGCAAGCGCGGCGCTGGTTTTGCCGCCCTCGCTGAGTTCCATGGGAGCCTGGTCGCCTCCCATATCGGTTTTGACCCAGCCGGGGTGTGCGGAGTTGACCTTGATCTTGGTATCGCGGAGCTCATATGCAAGGTGGACGGTGAAGGCATTGAGCGCGGTTTTGGAGGCGTCGTAGGCGAAGGATTTGGCGTTGTAGATGGGGGAATTGGGGTCGGCCTGCAACGTGAGAGATCCGAGAATGCTGGAGAGGTTGACGATGCGTCCTGCGGGGCTTTTGCGGATGAGGGGAAGGAGCTTCTTGGTCAGAGCCACGGGCGCGAAAAAGTTGGTGGCGAATACCTTGTCGAGGACGTCGAGAGGCACGTCGGAGGCGCGGTGTTCGGGACCGGTACCGGGGAATTTGCCGCCGGCGACACCGGCGTTGTTGATGAGGATGTCGAGCCGACCGTATTTGGAGTCGAAGTAGTCATAGGCGGCCTGATGGTCGGCGGAGCTGGTGATATCGAACTTGATGGCCTCGGCATCGACACCTGCGGCGCGCAATTTGGCGACGGCCTCTTCGCCTTGTTTAACATCGCGTGAACCGATGACAACTTTTGTTTCGGAGTCTTTGAGATCGAGGGCGGTCTGGAAACCGAGTCCACGATTTCCACCGGTGATAAAGGCAATTTTTTGAGACATGCGGGAAGTTCTCCTGTGAAGGCTTGGATTCAGAACGGCGGCCGGAAGGTTCAGAGAATAGGCGCGTGTTGTGTAAGGAGTATCGGGGCTGTGTTTCGAATTTGCGGGGGGTGACGGGTAGGCGTATTGTTCGAGAAAGGTTCGAGTCAATCCATGGGCCCTTCTGATTCCCCGGAAACGGACGCAACGACTGCGACCCGAAGACAGCCGGTCGAATTCGCTCCTTCGGCGCTGGAGAACTTGTTTGATGTTTCTCCCGACGCGATTTTTCTCACGGATGGCGCAGGAGTCATCCGAAGCGCAAATCCGCGAGCGGCGGAGCTGTTTGGGTACACGCAGGCGGAGCTTTTGGGGCAGGCGATTGAGAACCTGGTGCCGGAGCGTTTTCGGAAACGGCATCCCAGCCATCGGGAAAACTACAATGCACATCCGCGTACGCGCCAGATGGGCGCAGCGCTGCATCTCTTTGGGCTGCGCAAGGACGGAACTGAATTTCCTGTCGACATTTTGTTGAAGCCGATGGAGACGGAATCGGGACCGATCGTGCTGAGCTATGTGCGCGACGTGACTGAGCAGCACGAGGCGATGGCAGCGTTGCGGCGAGCCGATCTGCAGTTGCGCTCGATTGTGGAGAGCGTGAGCGACTACGCGATCTACTTACTCGACAAGGAGGGGTCGGTCACGACCTGGAATCCTGGCGCGGAGCGCATCAAAGGATACACCGCGGAGGAAATCGTGGGCAGCCATTTTTCGCGATTCTTTACACACGAAGATGCGGAGCGCGGGAAGCCCGCGGAGCTGTTGCGATTGGCTGCGCAGCGTGGACGGCTGGAGCAGGAAGGGTGGCGGGTACGCAAGGACGGTTCGCGATTCTGGGCTGATGTGGTGCTGACGGCCATTCGCGATGTGAGCGGAGAACTGATCGGTTATGCGAAAGTCACGCGCGACTTTACGGATCGGAAGCGCGCGGAAGAAGCGGTGATGCTGCAGTTGAGCGGCGCGCTGCTGGCGAACATGGACGCGCGGAAGCTGCTGGAAGCGATTTCGGCGAGCATGCGCGATGTGGTTCCGCACGATGCCGCGACCCTGGGACTTTACGAAGAAGCGACCGACACGCTGCTGATCCAGTTTCTCGGTGCGGACGACGGCGAGACGCGGCGGGGCGATTTGCGCCTCCCCACGGAAAGTTCACCCGCCGGGGAGGCCTTCAGGAAAGGCGAGCCGGTGATTGTGGACCGCCTGGAAGGCTCGAGTTTCTCGAAGGAGGGGGTCGGCCATCTGACCACTCTCGGCCTGCGGTCGGGATGCTGGGTTCCTTTAATCCATCGCGGCCAAGCGATTGGGACGCTCATGGTGGCAAGTCGGCAGGAGGGGGCTTTCAGCGTGCGGGAAGCGGAGATGCTGGCGGAAGTGGGCGGCCATGTGGCGACGGCTGTCAGCAATGCGATGGCGTTCAAGAAGATTTCGGAATTGCGTGACAAGTTGAGCCAGGAAAAGCAGTATCTCGAGGAAGAGATCAACCTCGATAACCGATTCGAGGACATTGTTGGCGAGAGCGCGGGCCTGCGGCAAGTGTTGAAGCAGATTGAGACGGTAGCGCCGACCGATGCCACGGTTTTGATTCAGGGCGAAACCGGCACGGGGAAGGAATTGCTGGCGCGCGCGATTCACCGGTTGAGTCCGCGCAGCGAGCGCACGTTTATCAAACTGAACTGTGCCGCGATTCCGGCGGGTTTGCTGGAGAGCGAGCTCTTTGGTCACGAGAAGGGTGCGTTTACCGGGGCGATCGCGCGCAAGATGGGCCGGCTGGAGCTGGCCCACGAGGGAACGCTTTTTCTGGACGAGATTGGCGAGATGCCGTTGGATTTGCAGCCCAAGTTGCTGCGCGCGCTGCAGGAGCGGGAGATTGAACGGCTGGGCGGGAATCGTCCGATCACGGTAAACGTACGGCTGATCGCGGCGACCAATCGGGACCTGGCCAAGATGGTGGTTGAGAAAGAGTTCCGCAGCGACCTGTTTTACCGGTTGAAAGTATTTCCAATTTTTGCGCCGCCGCTCAGAGAACGCGCGGGAGACATCCCGGTGCTGGTGCGGCACTTTGTTGCTACGCATAGCCGGCGCATGGGCAAGACCATCACTTCGATTCCAGACGATGCGATGAAAGCTTTGACGCGTTGGAGCTGGCCGGGGAATATTCGGGAGCTTGAAAACCTGCTGGAGCGTGCGGTGATCCTGACCCGAGGGACTGCGCTCTATGTACCGCTGGCCGAACTGAAGGTGGAAGAGGGAACCGAAGATTTGGAAGGTGCGACGCTGCACGAAGCGGAGCGCGAACACATACTGCGGGTTCTGCGCGAGGCCAAGGGACAGATCGGCGGGGAAGATGGCGCGGCGGCGCGGCTGGGTCTGAAACGGACCACTTTAAATTCGAAGATGAAGAAGCTGGGCATCGAGCGAAGTGACTATATGTAGTCTCAGTGACGAAATATCGTCTTCGTCGCTCGTCACTTGGGGACTCGTCTTAGAAAGCCTGTCTGGAATCGGACTCCGTAACTCCCTTTGAACTCAAGAGCAAAGCAAATTAGCCGCGCGTGCGGCGCAGTTTGGCATGGCAGTTGCCATATAGGGGGCATGCTGCGAATCACATTGCATGAATCCGAGAGCGCCGTGGAGATGATGCTGGAAGGGCGCGTTGCGGGGCCATGGGTCGAGGAATTGAACCGTGTCTGGGCGGAAACGGCTCCTCGGCTGGGATCGAAAAAGTTGGCGCTCGATATCCGGAATGTGACCTATGCAGACGCCGCCGGCAAGCGCGCTCTGAAGAATATTTTCTCCCATTCAGACGCCGAGCTGGTTGCCAATTCGTTGGGGATTCAAGATCTGGCAAATGAAATTATCCGCAAATAAATCGCACGGGTATTCACGAGGAGGTCGTAAATGCAAGCGATTCAGATGGGATTTGAAAGCGTTGTAAGCAAGGGGCAGTTCCCCGGAGAGCTCTTCAAGAAGTTCTCACCCGCGGCGTTGAAAGATCTAACGTCGTTGGCAGCTTCGTCCTCGTACCCTGCGGGCCACGTGTTGTTTTCAGAGAAGGAAGAGTCGCGGGGAATCTATATCGTGATCGAGGGCGAAGTGAAGCTTTCGATCAACTCGAGTGATGGCCGGCGACTGAGCCTGCGCATTGCGCGGAAGGGCGAGATTCTGGGCTTGACGTCGGCTCTGTCGGGAAGCACTTACGAGATGACGGCGGAGACTGTGTTTCCGGCGCGGCTGGTCCCGATTGGGCGGCGCGAATTTCTCGGCTTCCTGATGCGTCATCCCGAAGCGTACCAGGTATTGAGCGAAGAGCTGACGCGTGAATACATGATGGCCTGCGAACAGTTGCGGACGGTGGGTCTTTCGTCGTCGGCGCCGATGAAGCTGGCGCGGCTGCTGCTGGACTGGAGCGAGAATGGCCAGGCGGTCGACGCGGGCGCGAAGTTCCGGTTCTCGATGACGCACGAGGAGATTGGCGAGTTTATCGGTGCATCGCGCGAAACGGTGACGCGGACGCTGAGCACGTTCAAGAGCCGGAGGCTGGTGGCGTTTCACGGATCGACGCTGACCATCCCGAACAAAGTTGCGCTGGCGCATTACGCGGGCTGCTGAGGAGAATCGATGCTGGATTTATTCATTTCATTCTTTCTCTATTCGTTGTTCGTTTTCGACAGATTCATGATTCCGAGCAAGGCTTTCATACGCAAGTAACTTTCATAAACCACGGCGGAGCACAACTCCGTCGTGGAAGTTTCAAGGCCCTCCCTCATCCGAAAAGATGCCTTCACGGTAGAATGTCAACCAACATTCCGTGGAGGCATTCATGTTTCGAGCTGTTGTTGCTGCTCTCGCCGTCGCGTTTTCAATTCCGCTTGCAGCGCCGCTGATGGCGCAGGGTGCACCGCCGCAGGGCGGAGCCGATCAGCCTTACGCTGTCGAGTACTACTACAAAGTGCAGTGGGGGCATCAGCAGGAATTCCTCGACCTCTTTCTGAAAAATCATTACCCGCTGCTGAAGCGCATCGTGGCCACGGGGCGGATGCTGAGCGTGAAGATTGACGCGCCGGCGTATCACACGACCGAAGACGGGCGGTGGGATTATCGCGTGACGATCCGGTTCAAGAACTCGACGGTCGCGACGACGACGAATCCGGACGAAGAGGCGCTGATCAAGGATCTATGGCCGGACCAGGAGAAATACAAGAGAGAAGAGCAGAGGCGGTTTGAGATTCTGGCCGCGCACTGGGATTTGCCGGTTACGGAGATTACGCCGAAGGGGCAGTAAGACAGGGAACAGTGATCAGTGGTCAGGACTCAGTCTGAACTCCGACTACTGACCACTGTTTCTGATCCCCTTAGTCGTAGCGGTGGCGCCATCGGTGGACCAGGTCTTCGGCGGCCTCGGGCCAGGTGGGGAATTCGAATTGAAAACCCGCGTTGAGAAGTCGCGTAGGGATGACGCGGCGGCTTTTGAGAACCAGCTCGGTTTCAGTGCGCAAGAAAAAGGCGCCGAGGGCCAGGATTGGCGTGGGGATGGGGAGGCCGTTAGGGACATCCCAGGCATCGCGCAACGCTGCTATGAATTCACGGTTCGTCAGCGGATGGGGTGAGGCGATGTTGATGGGGCCGTCGAGGTCGTCGCGCGCGAGGAGGAATTCGACAGCGCGGGCGAAGTCGAGTTCGTGAACCCATGAGACAAACTGGCGGCCGTTGCCTTGTGCGCCGCCGAGCCCGGCGCGGATCAAATTGGAAAAGATGACGAAGGCATTGCCCGGCTGGGGACTGAAGAGGATGGCCGAGCGCAGGGCGACCTTGCGGGTGCGCGGGGTGGGCGTTTCGAAGAAGGCGGATTCCCAGTCTTTGGCGACGCGGATGGAGAAGTTCCACGTATCAGGTGCGTGGCGCGTGGGAGAGATGAGCTCATGCCCGCCCAGTTGGCCGGTGGTCTCGTCCATGGGGCGATCGAGGGCGTGGCGATAAATCGTGGCAGTCGATGCGTTGAGCCAGACTTTGGGCGGGTCGGCGAGATTGGCGATGACCCGGTTGAGGAGGCGCGTGGTGTCGATGCGCGAATCGTAAATGGCGCGGCGGTTGGCGGCGTGGTAGCGGCAGTTGACGCTGCGTCCGGCGAGGTTGATGCAGGCATCCGCGCCTTCGAGGTGTTCGGTCCAGGGGCCGATGGATAGGCCATCCCAATGGACGGTTTGCCAGGGTGCAGTGAACGGTCCGCGGGTGAGGACCGTGACGTGATGGCCTTGGGACTGAAGGAAATGCGCGAGCACCTGGCCCATCTGGCCGCTGCCGCCGGGGATGACGATGCGAAGGCGGGAAGGGAATGCGGCGGCGCCGGGACTCATGGACCCAGCGTACAGCGTTGGTCAGGCCCGGGGTTGTGTGGGGGGCGGTGGAGGAGGGGGAGGGTAACCGTAACCCGCGGCATAATACTGCCGGCGGCGATAGCTGCGGAAGCTGCTGACGATGAGGGCGATGATGCCGCCGAGGAGCATGAGTGGGATCCAGAAGATCCAGCCGGGCTCGATGACGCGGTTTCCACTGATCGATGCGGAATCTGCGGTGCGGACGGAGCCGAACATGGCGACCATGTCATTGCCGATGGAGGCGTTTTCGCCGAGATGGATGGTTCCGAAGAAGTTGACGAGGTCGTGTTCGATGGATGCATTGTTGTCGAGGCGGACGGTGCCGAAGAAGTTCACCACATCATGGTTGGAATGGTTGGCTATGTGCACGTCCCCGAAAAAGACCACGACGTCGTGATCGATGTCGCCTTTGGCGTCGACGCTGCAGAAGAAGCAGATGGCGTCATGGACCGATTCGCCGGGAGCTACAACGATGTTGCTGCCGAATTGAACTGCGTCGCGGTCGCCGCGGGCGGGGAGGGCTGCGAAGGCGGCGAGGAGCATGAAGCAGGCGAAAACGTGTCGGAGGTTCATAGCGTCTCTCCTGGCTGTACGCGGAAACTTATGGGAAAGTTCCCCTCTGGATCAAATTGTGCAGGGGAAGGACTTTCGTTCCAAAGTTTACGCCTCCGGGGAGGCGCTTCGGTTCCGTTGAAGGGGGGATGGTTGATCCGGTTGCTCGAAAAGCAGATCCTTCGCTCCGCTTATCCCATCGCTTGCGCGACGGGGCCCCAAGCTGCTCCGCTCAGAATGACAAGCCGATCAACGTGTCAGGCGGCGCCCTTTCAGCGAGGGAAAATCCTTCACCGCGATCTCGACAGCAGAGACAATTGCATTTCTGCGGATGCGCTTCGTTCGGGATGACAGGTTTTTCCAGGGCTGAAGCCCGCGGATTTTAGAGTATTTCTAATTTAAGTATCTACATTTTATGCGATAATCTCCCCGTGGGTCGGAGGGAGGTTCGGATGCAGTCGTATTCCCAGGATTTGCGGGATCGCGTGCTTCGAGCGCTGGCGCGGGGAGAGGGGCCATCGGCGATCGCGCAGCGCTTTGAGGTCAGCCGTTTCTATGTCTATCAAGTGCGGGACCGGGAGCAAGAGAGCGGGGTACGCAGCAGCTTCCAGATTGGTGGCCATCGCCGCTCTCGACTGGAGGAAGCAGAGCCAACCTTGCGCCGGTGGATTGCGTCCGAGCCTGGGCTGACGCTGGAGCAATTGCGGGAACGGCTGGCCTCGCAGCATATTGAGATTAAGACTGGGGCTCTTTGGCACCAGTTGAACAAGTGGAATTTAACCTTTAAAAAAAACGCTGCACGCCAGCGAGCAAGAGCGCGAGGACGTGCAGGCGGCGCGGCTGGCATGGAGTGAAGCGCAGCCGACGATGGCCGTCGAGAACCTGGTATTCATCGATGAAACCGGGGCTGCGACCAACATGACGCGAAGATATGGCCGTGCCCCCAAGGGTTGTCGATGCGTCGATTCGGCGCCTCTCGGCGATTGGCAGACAACCACCTTTGTTGCCGGTCTGCGCCACCATCAATTGACGGCTCCGATGGTGATCGACGGCCCCATGGATGGAGAACTGTTCCTGGCCTGGGTAGAACAGTTTCTGTGCCCCACACTGCAGCCCGGAGACATCGTTATTCTGGACAACCTCAGCAGCCACAAAGTGGAAGGGGTCCAGCAAGCCGTCGCCGCAGTGGGCGCCAAGGTGCTTTATCTGCCGCCCTACTCGCCCGACCTGAACCCTATCGAAAAGCTCTTCTCAAAACTCAAAACACTGCTCCGCAAAGCCGCGCCGCGAGCCACCGAAGAGCTGTGGAAGGAAATCGGCGCTCTCCTCAATACCCTCACCACCAGCGAATGCGCAAACTACTTCACCTCGTCTGGATATGTAAGTACTTAAATTGAAAATGCTCTAGTGGTTGGTTCAGGGGCCTGAAGGCCCCTGCTCCTCCCATTGCGTTGGGGTGCTAGAACTCGAAGCGCATGCCGAGCTGGATGCGTCGGGGCGGGTTGACGGCGGTGACTTCGCCGAATTCGGGAGAGGTTTCGACGGTGTCGATGCTGGAGGGGTTCTGGTGGTTCAGGATGTTGAAGGCTCCGGCGGATAGGCCGAGACGGGGCGCATCGTCGGCTTTATCGGGGGTGAAGGCGAAGTCGTGGCCCCAGCGCAAGTCGAGGTCGACGTAGGATGGCGCATTTTCAGTGTAGGGCGCGATGCCCGCGGGGCGGGTGTTGAAGAGATCGTCGCCGTAGAGGTCGGTGCCGGTGAGGATGGTCCAGGGACGGCCGGTGTTGGCGAAGATGCCAGTGGCAAGATTGAACACGCTCTTCTGATTGAAGATGGCGTACATGCCAAGGCGGTGGCGGCGATCGAAGCCGGCGCTGGCCCACTCGTCGTTGGGCGCGTACTGGTTCTGCGGGAACCAGCTGATGCCGCCGGTATTGGATTCATAGTGGGACCAGGTGTAGCGGCCGAAGCCGGTGAAGTATCTGTTGAGCTGGCCGCGGTAGGAAACGTCGACGCCGCTTCCCTCGAAAAATCCTGCAGGCTGCATCTGGCGGATCATGCCGTAGGCAGTATTGGGACGCATGGTGTAACCGGACTCAGATGTGGGGGCGTTGATATCGACGGAGCGAAACTCGTCGATGCCACGGGCGGAGTAAACGCTGACGACGCCGGTGGCACGTTCGCCGAGTTGGCGCTCAATGGAAAGGCCGTATTGAATCTGATAAGGGAGCTTGGCGCCGGGAGCGAGTTGAGCGAGGGAGACGGGCGCCGTACTGGGATCGGAGCACGCGGCAATGGGCATGCAGGGTTGTTCGGTGGCTGGATCGAAGGAGAGCTTGACGGCGCGTCGACGGGCGTTTTCGTAGCGCGTGAGGTCGAGTAGCGGTGAGGATCCGAAGCGATCGTAATAGATGCCGCCTCCGCCGCGAAGCACGATCTTCGCATCGGGATCGAGGACCCAGGCGAAGGAAACGCGCGGGGAGAAGCCGAGTCGATCGTTGGCGAGGAAGTTCTGCCAGTCGTAACGAAGGCCGGGCGTGAGGGAGAAGCGGTCGTTGATCTTCCACTGATCCTGAATGAAGGCGCCCATCTCCTGCTGGTGATAGATGAAGTGGGTTTCGCCGGAGTTCAGTGTGTAGCCGGAGGGAAGGCTGGCGGCGTAGTTCTGGATGGCCGGCGTCAGGACGGTGATGTCGTCAGCAGCGAGCGTGGGACCGAAGGTATAGGTGCCGAGGGCATTGGTATTGTCGTCGTAGGCGCGGCGATTGAAGTGGGGAATGCCGATGCCGGCTTTGACCATGTGGCGGCCGCGGGTCCATGTCGCCATGTCATAGAGTCGGAAGTTGTACTCGGTCTGGAGCGAGTCGTTCTGTGCCGAACCGCCAGTGAAGTAGCCGGTGACGGAGACACGCGGAGCTTCGGAAGCGTCAACGTTGCGGCTGTAATCATGTTCGCCGACAAGGGAGAGTTGGTTGAGGAGAACGGCGGAAAGCGCGGAGTCGACGTGCACCGTTGTGTCGTCTTCGCGGTATTCATTGTTGAACCCGGCGGAGGCGAGGGTTTGTCCACCGACAGCCTGGTTCTGCCCGGTCCAATCCTCGTAGCTGTATTGCGCGTAGGCGGAGTGCTTCTCGCCGAATTGATGCGCGGCGCGCAGGCTGAACTCGG
This sequence comes from uncultured Acidobacteriaceae bacterium, assembly GCA_963798035.1. Lineage (GTDB taxonomy): Bacteria > Acidobacteriota > Terriglobia > Terriglobales > Acidobacteriaceae > Telmatobacter. The sequence continues at coordinate 1,668,412 of CAWCRW010000006.1, forward strand.
TATCACGGGTAGGCGCGGGGACGTTGGCTGCAAAGGTTCCCGCGGGATTTGCCGTGGTGGGCAGAATGGTAGCGTTTACAACCGCGTCCAGATCTTCCTCGGCGCGATTGAAGGTACCGAGGAAACTGCTTTTTGCGAAGTGCGGAATGGGGCCGGTGACGTGGCCTTCGTAGATGCGGCGCTGCTCGAAGGGTTTGGAGGGCGCGAGCGCGTTCTGCGCATTGAGCGCGGAGTCGCGAAAGTAGAAATTGAATTGGCCGTGATAGTGATCGGCGGCCGACTTGGAGACGATTTCCATTTGTCCGCGGCCTGGCCAGTAGTATTGCGCCGAATACGGATCCTGGTTGATGCGCACTTCCTGCACGGCCGATGGGGAGATGGTGGCGCGATTGGCTTCGACGCCGTCGACGATGAGGCCGGTGCCGCCGGTCGCGGTGGCGCTGTCATCAAGGAAGGCGCTCATGGCGGTGGCGTAGTCGTTGTCGAAGATGGGGAGAGACTTGAGGTCTTCGGAGGTCATGACCGAGGAGTCGTGATTGTCTTCGGGCGCGGTGAGGTCTTCGCTGCTGTCGGCGGTGACGCGTACGTTGGTGGCGACGGCGGCGATGGGAAGGACGATGCGCAGCGGCGCGGCAAAGGTGTGCGCTGGGGCGCTTGCTGCCGCAGAAACGACGGGCGGAATGATTACGGGGTTGTGCACCGTTTCAAAGCCCGGCTCGGATACGACGAGGGTGTAGTTGCCGGTGTGGGGTGCATTCAGGCGAAAGCTGCCGTCGTCGCCGGAGTGCCCTGTGCAAGTGACAGCGCCGCTGGTATCGACGAGGTCGACTTCTGCGCCGGGAACGATCGCGCCGGTGGGATCAGCGACGACGCCCTGGAGCGCAGGAGCCGGCGGCGGTGGTGTCGGCGACGAAGGGTTGCAGGCGAAGAGAATGCTTGGCGCGAGGAAGAGAAGGATAAAGGCGGGCGAGCGCATGATGCGGAATCTCCAAGGCAAATCAAATGAAGAAAGACAATCGTGCAAACGGCGGCGATCCGATAGGGCAAGAATTCAGTTTGTTTCCTGGACGAGCGTGCAGGCGTGAGCGGGGGAAACAGAGGCCGCCGCGATTCTTGAAGCAGATATGCGCAAGAAGATGTCGCAAGCGCAATCGGATTCTCACAGTGCACAGAACAATCGGGCGATCGCGAAGTTAGAGTAAGTCAAGGTTTATGCGGGTTTCGCGCGCTTGTTCTGCGTTTATTCTCGCAGGGCGCAGAGCGGCTGTCCAGTCGGCGGGCGAGTCGACGAGGACGTCGGGAGGGATGGCTTCGAGGCTGCCGGGGGCGAGGCCGAAGGTGCAGCCGACGCACCAGGCGCCGGCGTTGCGGGCGGTCAACACATCGACCTGGCTGTCGCCGATCATGACTGTCTCTTCGGGGCGCGCACCGGTTTCTTCCATCAGGGACAAGAGCCCTTTGGGATCAGGCTTTTTCACGGGGAAGCTGTCGCCGCCGTAGATGTGGAGGAAATAGGGGGCGATGCCGAGGCCTTCGCAGATGGCGCGCGCGGGACGGACAGGCTTGTTGGTTAAAACGGCGAAGGTGCGGGGCGTTTCATGGAGTTCGTTGCGCAGCGCCTTGAGGGCCTCGACGGTGCCGGGATATGTGAGGGTGAAGTCGAGGTTGTGCTCGCGGTAGTGCTGGATAAAGAAAGCGTAGGCGGTGTTGAATTCGCTTTCTGGCACCTGATCGGGGGGGATTCCATCTTCGTGTGCGAGCGCGCGGCGGACGAGCAGAGGCGCGCCATTGCCAACATAGCTGGCGATGCGTTCGTCGGGGAGGCGAGGACGCCCCATGTGCTCGAGGGCGGAATTGACGCTGTTGCAGAGGTCCTGCGCTGTATCCGCGAGGGTGCCGTCGAGGTCAAAGACGAGGAGCTTGATGGATTCGACGGGGATGGGCCGGAAGACGCGGATCATGTTTCCAGTGTAGAAGAGCAGGGCACAGAGAACAGGGATCGGGGATCAGGGCACGGAGAAACAGAAATACGACTCGGCGGCGATATTCAGGAGTAGCGGGTGCCGTCGATTTCGACGCAGGAGCACCAGCGGCAGAAGCGGATGCTGCGGCGAGGGGCGAGGCTGGCGTAGTTGGGTTGCGCCCACAGATGAAAGCCGAAGAGGCAGGCCAGATTCCTGAACGTGCCGGATTCGTGGGAGCGATGCGGCCAGAAGGATTGCAGGTAAGCGGCGAGCTTCGCGTCGGCAGATGGGTATTCGGGATTGTCGGGCATGGGCGTGCTCCTCTTTCTCGGCGGACGAAATGCCCGAACGGACTGGTCGTTCGGCTATTAGATTAGACACCGCAGGAGCAAAGAAAGTTCGAGCATCTTTTGACCAGGTGAAAGGACACGTCCCCATTGAAGTGAAAAGAAGCTTTTGGGGTGCTCCGTTTCGCGATGTTGTAGGTTTCGGTTCGGCGATGGCGGAGACGGCGGGGCGTGAGGCGCAATGGTCTTCTGGGCGGTTGGGTATTGATCTACGCGAGATGCGATAGCCATATTCCGATAGTGGGTGATGTACCATGCTGCGCATGTGCAAAATGCGAATGTGCGGCATGGTTTCTTTGGCGGTGCTTTTGATCGGGAGTTTGACGGCAGGGGCTGCGGACAAGCTGACTGCGCCGCAGTTGGTCGAGATGGCGAAAGCGCATAGCCCGGAATTGCGCGCAGCGATTGAAGCGACACTTGACGCCAAGCAACTCAAGGCGGGAACGGCATGGGCGGGGCACGGGTCGCAGTTTTTCTTCGCCGTGGAGTCAGAAGATGCGCCCATGCTGGTGATCGACGACTTTGCGCCAAAGTCGTTAGAGGCGATTGCAGGCTCTCATCTCTGGTATGGGACCGCAGATGTCGAACCGCTGGGGCGGCCGCATCAATTTCACTATCTCGTGAAGGGAGAGAGCTTCGGGGGCAGCCTTGATCTGCCGGCGTTTGGGGTGTTGTCGTATCTCGAAGCGGGCGTGCCGTCGGGAACTCTGTCGGAAAAGCTCGTTCACACCAGCAAGATCTACGACGGGATGAAGAGCGAGTACTGGATTTATGTGCCGGCGGAATACGACCCGAAGACTCCCGCGGCGTTGATGGTCTTTCAGGATGGCGGCGGGTATATCGACCGCAATGGGAACAATCCTGCGCTGAATGTGATCGACAATCTGATCGCGCAGAAGAAGATTCCGGTGATGATCTGCGTGTTTATCAATCCGGGCGACATTGCGGGTGCGCCGGGCACGCCGACATACGACTTCGTGAAGGGCTACGGCGACAAGTGGCAGCGCACCTTGAAGGATTCAATGCGCTCCACACTCTATGACACGGTGAGCGACCGGTATGCGCGGTTTTTGAAGGACGAGATTCTGGCGGATGTCGGGGCCAAGTACAACCTGCGGAAGGACGCGTACAGCCATGCGATCACGGGGTTGTCGTCGGGAGGGATCTGCAGCTTCAACGCGGCGTGGCAGATGCCGGACCAGTTCAGCCGGGTGATTTCGTGGATCGGCAGCTTCACGTCGATTCAGTGGAAAGAGGATGGGGCAGTGGCCGACGGAGGCCAGGATTATCCCGAGAAAGTTTTGCGCGAAGCGAAGCGCAATCTCCGCGTGTGGCTGCAGGACGGGGCGAACGATATGGAGAATCCGAAGTACGGAAGCTGGCCGATGGCCAACATCCGCATGGCGAACGCGCTGAAGACGAAGGGCTACGATTTTCATTTTGCTTTTGGCAAGGGAACCCATAACGCGGGGCAGGGCGCGGCGGAGTTCCCCGAAGAGATGATCTGGCTGTGGCGGGACTACGATGCGGCAAAGACGGAGCAGGAGTTTACCGCGGATCCCGACGAGAAGGATCGGCCGTATTTCCGGGTGCAGATTGTGAGCCGGGAAAGCGAGTAGGGGGTGCTGCAAATTAACAAAAAACAAAAGCAGTTCCTTCGCTCCGCTTACCCCATCGCTTACGCGACGGGGCCCCAAGCTGCTCCGTTCAGGATGACAATTTTTGGTAGGCCGACTTGAAAAGCTGGTTCTTTGCTCAGGAGGACAGGGATCTGGCGTATTGAATTCTGGGTGGGGTGGGGGAGGGAAAAAGACAGGCGAGGCCCTCCCAGAAGACCTAAAGACCTCGCCTGAGGAACAAACCTATCGAACGTGTTCGGTTACATATCGAACAGGTTCGCGTGCAAACTTGTGAAGCCGGTTCGCGTTGTTGAGTAGTTCCGCGACCTGACGAGATCCGCCGCTGAAATCAATGAATGCGGACGTCGCCCGAGCCGGTTTCGATGCGCACGGTGGGTCCTCCGCCATGCACTTTCCCGGTGATGTGATGACGGTTGAACGAACCCTGCACGGCCATCTCGGCGTCGGAATGCACCTCGCCGGAGCCGGTGGAAGCGTCAAGCGTAAATCCAGTGTTCCCGGGCCAGAACTCGATGGTGCCGGAGCCCGTCTCAAGTTTCCAATCCATCGAAGGCGTACCGGTGACCTTGATATCGCCGGACCCAGTGCCGGCGCGCAGGCCACCCTGGATGTCGTGCAACTCGATTCTTCCCGAACCCGTTTGCGCTTTGACATCGCCCGAGCCTGTCTGCGCTGCGAAGATGTCGCCGGAGCCGGTGTTCACCGAGAAGCTGCCATGGAGCCCTGTAGCGTGGATGGTTCCCGAGCCCGTGGAGATTTTCGCGTTATCGCCGATGCCGTCATCGTTGATGTCTCCGGAGCCGGAGTTCGCCTCAAGAAATGAATCCGCAGGAGCCTGAATTTCGTAGTCGATGCTGATGTTGTGCAAGTTCTCGTGATGGACGCCGATGCGGACGATGTTGCCGGTCTGTTCGATGGGCGGATTGGCGGCGATTTCGTGGACGCGCTGTTCGTTGTCGCTATTCCAGCTGGAGTGGACCTTGCCGATGATGTGAATTTGGTTTCCCGAGCCGTGGGTGAGGTGAATATACCCGGAGCCGGTGGAGACCGTCAGCTCCACGCGCCCGTTGACGGAGAGATTGCGTTCGAAGGTTGCCTCGGAAGCCAATGCGGGGAGTGCCGCCAGCATGAGGACCGCTGTTGTTGCTGCGAAAAGATGTTTCATCGTGTTCCTCGATTCGGAAGACGGTGATCCATGAAACGATGTCATGGACCAAGGTCAATTTTCGGACCAACCAATCTGCTTCTGTGCGTGCAATCGCCGCTGTAAGGTGGATTGCATTCCTGCTTCCAAACTCCTCAACGGCGCAACCCCTGTGGATGTTGCAAAAAGAATTGAGCTGGCCCACCGTTGCGGAATCAGGGTGTCCACTTCCGGACAATGCTGTGCTCTGGTGAACAGCTGGCCTGAACCGCCGGAGAGCGGGAACCTGTTTCTGTCCAGGCAGGCTTATTGCTGCAGGACGACTTGATCGCCCTCTTTCAATCCGCTGGCGATCTCGGTGACGGAACCGTTGGACAGGCCGACCTTGACCTGGACCTTACGGAAGCCCTCTTTCTGGTTTCGATCGGGAATCTCAACAAAGGCGTTCTTCTGGTTGTCGTAAGAGACGGCATTTTCCGGGACACTCAGGACGTTCTTGTGTTCGTCGAGGAGGATTTCGGCGTTGGCGGTCATGTTGGCTTTGAGTTCGCCGCCGGGATTGTCGATGCTGACGCGCACCTCGAAAGTAGTGACGTTGTCTTTCTCGACTCCCAGCGGCGCAATCTTGGTGACCTTCCCGTTGAAGACGCGATCGCGGAAGCTTTCAACCTTGATGCGGGCTGCCTGGTTCATATAAACGTGCGCGATGTCGGCTTCATCGACCTTGCCCTGCACGTAGACCTGAGTGGTGTCGCCTTCGGTCATGACCAGAGTTGCGGTCGATCCGAGGACAAGGATGGAGCTGACGGCATCGCCGATTTCGACATCGCGGGAGAGGATGACGCCGTCCATGGGTGCGACGATTGTGGTGTAGCTGAGCTGCTCTTCAAGCTGCTTGAGGCTGGCCTGGCTCTGCAGCACCTGGGCGCGTGCCTGTTTGAGTTTGGCGTTGTCGACGCCAATTTGTGCTTTCGCGGCATCGCGCTTGTTGAGCGCGGCAAGATAGTCCCGGTTGGCGTTATCGAGGGCCTGATTGCTGACGATTCCTTGCTGCTGCATCTGCATATTGCGGTCGAGGGTTGCTTTGTACATGGGCAAGTCAGGCGCGGCCGCGTTGACCCTGTCCTGTTCGATATTGGCTTCAAAGGTGCCGACATTCGCTTCCGCGGCAGCAAGCTGTGCGCGCTGCGCCTCGACCTGGGCCTCGATTTCCTGTCGATCGAGCTGCGCGAGTTCCTGCCCTTTATGGACGTGGTAGTTGATGTCGACAGAGAGCTTCTCGACAATGCCGGAGGCTTTGGATTTGACTTCGACTTTGGTGATGGGCTGGATTTTGCCGGTAGCGACGACGGAGCGCGCCACATCCGCGCGCTGCACCTTGGCAATGCGATTGGGGTCGATCTGGGTGCCTTTGACGAGCCGGGCAGCCATGATGCCGACCACGGCGACCAGCAGCAAAGCGGCAGAGCCGATCCATATCCAGAACTTTTTGCCCTTCTTTGGCGCAGCCACTGAAGCCTCCCGGAGCAGCGAAGAGATCCGTATTTCATGAACGATTGAGCGAGCTATGGGTTGAGAGAGTCCATAGGTCAGACGGAGCCGACGTGCGGCTGTCACCTTCCTTATGTGGGAAGGGGGACATTGGCTCAATTGCCGCTGCCTGTCCTTACGCAAGGTTGGAGAGATTTGTTCCGCAGCGCGATGCGATTGAGGGCGCGGGAGCGATGCTATGCTCACAGGCGAGATGCACGGTCTGCCCCTGCTGCAATTTGTCACTGTGGCCATGCTGATTCTGGTCAACGCATTCTTTGTGGCCGCGGAATTTGCCATGGTGAGCGTGCGGGATACGCGCATTGAGCAGATGGTGGCTGCGGGCGTGCCTGGCGCGCGCGCGGTGCGGCGGCTGCAAGACGATCTGGAGGGATTCTTGCCCGCGGTTCAACTGGGTGTGACCCTTTGTTCGCTGGCGCTGGGCTGGATTGGGGAGCCGCTGGCCGCGGCGGTCTTCCTGGACTGGCTGAATCTGCTTCCGACGATTCCGCCGCACGCACTGGTGTATGCACACCTGGCTGCGGTGGCCGTCAGCTTCGCCTTCATCACCTATATGCAGGTGCTGGTGGGGGAACTGGTGCCCAAGTCGCTGGCGCTGCGGCGGGCCGAGGCAATGGCGGTAGCGGTTGCGCCGCCGATGCTGGTGTTCATGGCGCTGGCGCGGCCGGCGGTGCGCTTTCTGCGGAACTCCGCGGCACTGGTACTGCGCGGATTTGACGTCCCGCTGATGGATCGGTCGGCGGTGCATTCGCCCGAGGAGTTGAAGCTGATTGCCACGGCGGCGCGGCGGATGGGGGTTCTGCCCAAGTTCCAGGAAACCCTGGTGCACCGGGCCTTGGAACTGGATGACGTTCCGGTGCGGGAGATCATGACGCCGCGGCAAAAGATTTTCTCGCTGCCGTCGGATATGCCGGTCGAGGAAGCGAGTGCGCGGGTGATCGACCATATGCACTCGCGAGTGCCGGTCTACGACGAGACGCGGGGACCGGAGCATATTGTGGGGGTGGTTTATTCGAAAGATCTGGCGCGGCTGATCTACTTTCGCCCGAAGGGGCAGCGGGCACCGATGCGGACCGCACCGTCGGAACGGCCCGGGCCACCTTTTGTGGAATTGCGCGTGAGCCAGGTGATGCGCGATGTGCTGGTGGTGCCGGAGACGAAAACGGTGCTGGATCTGATTCGGGATTTCCAGCAGCGACGAAGGCAGATGGCCATTGTGGTGGACGAGTATGGATCGACGGTGGGGCTGGTGACCGCGGAAGACGCCATTGAGCAGTTGACGGGCGAGCTGGAAGACGAGTTTGACGACCCGGCGCGCCCGGTTTTGACGACCGCCAGTGGGGCCTTGCTGCTGGATGGGGGCGCGAACCTGCGCGACCTCGAGACACAGATGCAGTGGAGCCTGCCGCGGGACGGCGGAGTGGAGACCCTGGCGGGTTTCATCCTGATGCGGCTGGGGAAACTTCCCCGCGGCGGGGAGAGCGTAGATTTTGGAGACCGGCGACTGACGGTGGTGGAAATGGATGGAAGGCGGATCAGCAAGGTCCGCGTGGAACCTCTGGAAGGCAAGCCGCCGGCGGCGGAGTCGACGCGCTAGAGTGGGCTTTTCGAGAAAAAAGTGTGGAGTGGAGCGGATTGGGAAAGTTAAACTGAATTGAATTACTTTCGTGCAAACTGCTTGATATTACTTTGGAATTGGCAGCACCACTCGCGTGTTAAGCTACGCGCCTAGGGCAAAAATTGGAGAAAGTATGAGACTGGATGTCTATAGTGTCGCATACGAAGAGGCGAACTCGGAACTCCTCGACATCACAAAGAGGTTTGAACAACTGCGCCGTCGCAAGGAGAGTCTGGAATCCTTGATTGCGGCAATTAGTCCGATTCTCGGACTCGAGGCTGCTGCCAAGCCGAGCGCAGCTGCGGCGAAGCAGCCGGTGCCGGGAGAGGCGCAACCCTCTGGAGAACCAGCAGCTTACACATTTAATCAGGTACCTGTGCCGCTCCCCGAAGCAGAAGAGACCGGGGGCGATCCTTTCCAGAGGCGGGTCAGGAACGCGCTTAAATTAGGCAACTCGAATCAGGAACATCGCGGGCTGCAGACGGCAGTTTAAGGGCCAGGTCTGTCGAATCCCGCTGCCTGAGCAAACATCGAAAAGGACTGTGTCTGACCGACGCGCGTGGTGTGCGGGTGGGGCCTCTTGGCGCGGCTCGAGGAGAGAAGCGCCCGACTTGAGTTACCTTTGTACTTTTTGAATCAGTGCTTTCCATCGATTAGGTAATCTAATTTGTGCTAGTCTACGCCCCTGGAGTAACCATGACACAGGAAACATATCGTCTTGCTTACGATGAAGCCAACTCCGAACTGAAGGAGATCCTCAGCAAGTTTGAGGAATTGCAACTGCGCCGGGAAAAGATCCAGCAGGTGGTGGACGCGTTGAAGCCGCTGCTTGCCGATGGTCCCATGCCCGAAGCTGGCGCGAATGCCAGCGGCGATCCGGCTCCCTTCCTGGTTCAGCAGGCTTCGGCTGTTTCGTCCGAACCGACGCCGACGGCGCCGGCGGAGACTTTCCCAGAACCTGTTGCAGAACCAGAACCGGCATTTGCGGCAGAGTCCTCCGATCCGTTCCAACGCAGGATTGACAATGCTCTGCGGCACGGATTGGGTGCGAGGGAATCGAGGATTCTTCCGCGGGCACTGAACGGGCTTTTGTCCCGCGCGTAGACGGAAACGGAAGGCATTTCGTAGACGGGTCGAAGGCTTTGGCGGCACGGTGCGCTGTGTGTGCTGATGGCGCGCAGGGGATGGGTCGGATACGCAGATGCATCGAGCGAACCGGCAGAGGCATGCGGTTTGCCGCCCAGGGGTGAATCGGGCGGAAACCTAGCTTAAGAAGACTTTTGAATTCAAATACTTATGTTGAACTAGACTATCGGTCTTGGAGGGAATGATGAACAAAGAGGTATACCGTTTCGCTTTTGATGAGGCGAATTCTGAGCTTTCAGCGATTTCCGGAGAATACGAACAGCTTCGCGCACGCAAGGACCGCGTCGAGAAGGTAGTTGAGGCTCTCAAGCCGCTCGCGGGAATCGAGACTCAAGCTGCTTCGGGCGACAGGAAGCCCTCCGAGAATCCGTCCTACTCTTACTAGCTAGAACAGCTCTTCGAGGCAGGCTGCAGTCGCAGCCTGCGCATTTTGTCCGGCGTTCGTCCTGCGCGAGGGAAACCATTCTGTCGCGTTTCCGATGCCGCACCCCCACGGATATGTTTGAAACTTGGGACGAGGCCGCCGATGGGGGCGCAACTTTGTCTCCTGTTTACGCCTTGCTTTCTTCTGCATCGTGAATAAGAAGGCCGGCGGTTTCCCCATTCCCTTGAAAACTCCTATTGTTCCTGCCGTAGAAAACTCCGAGCGACGTCTTCGATTGTTACTGATGCGCGAATGATCCGCTCCAGTTTCTCGATGGTTGCACCGAGTCCGGACCTGCGGGATGAAGGTTCCACCCAGGCAATGCTCGGTTACGCCGAGGCCGGGCTGCGCTGTATTGGAGCGGGTGTAAGGTTATTTGGTGCCGACGCCGGAGTTTTTCCACTCTGGTTTTCGTGTGGAGGTGAGTGGATGAGGCTTCCCTGGAGGATGGCGGGGGTTTTGGTTCTCCTGCCGGCCGTAGTTTTTGCGCAGCAGAAGAACAAGAAGCATTCCGATGTTTCGACTGCGTTCTTGAATGCGCATTCTGTCTACGTTGGCGCGATCGACGGGGGCGATGTCACACAGCCGGGGCTTTATCCGCCGGACATGCAAGCGATCTCCGATGTCGATGATGGGGTTCAGGCCTGGAAGCGGTATACGTTGGCGCCGCGGAAGGAGCAGGCTGATTTAGTGTTCCTGGTGCGCAAAGGACGGACGGTGGGGGCACAGGGGCATGGAGGGATTTCTCCGGGACAGCGGCCGATCCCGATGGGTGCAGGGAACCCTGGACCGCAGCCGGGGCAGCCCCGGGACGATGGCGACGTTGCCGGCATGGGCACAGAAGTGGGGCCAAGCGACGACGTGCTCAAGGTGTTCCTGCTCACATCAGACGGCAAGCTGGTCGGGCCCGTTTGGAATCGGGAGATGAAGGACGGCCTGGACGGCCCCGGCGTGCCGCTTCTGCAATTGCTGCGAGATGCTGTGGAACAAGCCGCTGCGAAACAGCAATCCGCGCAAAAACCGTAGCGCATCCCCTCTTGATTTGAAACTCTTTCGGTGCAGATGATGCATCACATCCTGTGCGGAAATTGACTGTTTCGCAGTCGCCCAGGTTACCGGAGGGCATCGTTCGTTACGCGCGACGAGTGACTATTTAACGAACGAAATGGGCAGGCGGGGGATGCATGCGGAGAGGGTCTGCCGTCACAGTTATTAGCAGAAATCCAAGATGGGAAGCGCAATTCCCACAGACTAAACGCGTGTTAGACTACGCGCCTGGAGCGAGCATGAGACAGGAAGTTTATCGAGTTGCCTTTGATGAAGCGAACGCAGAACTCAGCGAGATATTGGGTAAATTTGAGTTACTACGTCTTAGAAAAGATCGAATCGAGAAAGTCGTGGAAGCTTTGAAGCCACTGGTGGCGATGAACGAAGCGGCCGCGGCAGCCGGCGAGCGAAGTGCAGTTACAGAAAGGCAAGCGCCCGCCCAAGCGACTTCAGTGCATGCTCCGACTGAAGCGCCCCAAGTATCCCCGAGTCCCATTCCGTATCCCGTGCAACAGCCGGCAATGCAAGGCAGCGATCCGTTTGCGCGGAGGATCGAGTCCGCGGTTGGGCAGAGCTCTGCCGCGAAAGATGTGAGCGAATACAGCCGGCTCTTCAATACCGGCGTGTCGCGGGGCAACTAAGCAAGGTCGAAAAATTCCCCAGATCTGGTTTTCTTCGGCGCACCGTTGGATCGGCAACGATCGAGGGTGCGCCGAATTGCGTTGCGGGACATTGCGCGGGCTCACTGATTTATCGTGAAAGCGAGCCATGAAGCAGACTCTGACCCGCCTGGCACTTACGCTCCCTGTCCTGTGGCTTGTGGTGTCGCTGGTTTTCCTGCTCATTCACCTTGTGCCCGGTGACCCGATTCTGCAGATGTTGGGAGAAGGCGCGACACCCGGAGACATTACGGCGCTGCGTCATCAGTATGGTCTCGACCAGCCGCTGGCTGTGCAGTATGTGCGCTATTGGGGCGGCGTGTTGCACGGCGATCTCGGCAGTTCGATCCGACTGCACGACACGGTGGCTCATCTCGTTGCGGCACGTTATCCCTACACGCTGACACTGGCCCTGACCGCGCTGGGGCTGGCGCTAATTTTGGCGCTTCCTGCAGGAATTGTCGCAGCGATGCGACGCGGGCGATGGCTGGATCAATCGCTTTCGGTGGTCAGCCTTTTTGGGCTGTCGGTGCCCGGGATTGCGCTGGGGCCGGTCCTGATTCTTGTGTTCTCGGTGATGCTGGGGTGGCTGCCGGTTTCGGGCGCGAGCGGTGGGGGCGGGCGCGGATTGATTGAATGGCAGTATCTTGTGCTGCCGTCGGTGGCGATGGGCGCATCACTGGCAGCCATTCTGACGCGCATGGTGCGGACCGCGATGCTTGAAGAGCTGGGGCAGGATTATATCCGGACGGCGCGCGCCAAGGGACTCACGGAGACGGCGGTGGTGTGGCGGCATGCCTTGCCGAATGCGCTGGTGCCCATCATCACCGTGGTGGGTTTGCAGTTTGGGGCGCTGCTGGCGGGCGCGATTGTGACGGAGAAGATTTTCAGCTGGCCGGGGCTGGGGCGATTGATGGTGGATGCAATCTCAAATCGCGACTATGCGCTGGTGCAGGGCTGTCTGCTCTCAATCGGCTTGACATACGTGCTGGTGAACCTGCTGACGGATGTTGTCTATCGCTGGGTGAATCCTCGCATGCGCACGTAGAGTGCGGACACCGATTCGACCCTCCTGCCAATCCAAGCTGCCCTTCAATTTGCAGTGCGCAAAGAAGCACGAGGCTGTTGCGATGACTTGGGGATGATCCCGCTCGCTGCTATGTGGTGGATGAGGGATGAAGGTCAAGGATCTCGGCAGTGGGACTTATTTTGGGGTGAAGGTTGAGCAGGCCAATGGTGGTGCTCAGATCGAAGCGGCGCGGACCGCACGAGCCCGGATTAAAGTACAAGACTCCTTTGCGGTGTTCGATGGAAGAGCGGTGGGAGTGGCCGTAAAGAACGGCAGAGAACCTTGCAGCCGCCGGATCGAGGTGGAGCGTGCCGATGTCGTGGAGAAGATAGATGTAGTGTCCCTCGAAGAGAAGGACGTCCGTTTCGGGCAGGCGGCTACAGGCGCCCGTGCAATCCACGTTGCCGCGCACGGCATGCACGGGGGCAATTTTGGCGAGCGATTTGAGGATCGCGGGATCGCCCACGTCGCCGAGGTGGAGAATGTGGTGCACACCGGCTAGCGCGGGCAGAACTTCAGGACGCAGCAGGCCGTGCGTATCACTGACGACGCCGATCTTCATCGGCTGAAGCTGAGGATCTGCGACCAGATGCCTTTGCGGGGTTTTGCTTCAGAGGATCTGCGTTCGAGGAATGGATCGTTGATTTGACGCAGAGTGCCGGGAGCGCGGGGATCTTCCATGGCCAGGCAGTAGAGGTCGGTCCAGTTGCCCTGCCATTTCCAGCCGCGGCCTGCGCCTTTGGAATTGCGCTCTATGTGTGCGGCTGCATGCTGCGGAGAGAGTGTCGTGTTGCAAAAAACGCAGCGAGGGGCTGCATTGGCGCGAAAGTGTCCACCGCATTCGCAAGGGGCGAGGAAAGGTTCCCATGCGCGATCGATGACCTGGTGAGGCACCTTGACCGGGGGCATGGTCACGAGAAAGCCATTGGAATAATTGAACGTTGCGAGCATCCCACAGGAGTCGCAATAGGCGTAGGAATAGTCTCCGAACCCGGCATGCAGCAGCGTGTAATGAAAAGTTCGGGAACAATGTTCACAGTCGCCCTTATGCAACGTAAACATGGCCCCATCATAGCCCCAATTCGCGTCGGGTACGAGGGTCGAGTTGATCGCGCAGCGCGTCGCCGAGGAAATTGAAGCCGAGGACGGCGCCGGCTACGGCGGCAGCGGGGAAGAGAACGAGGTGCGGAGAATCGAAGAGGTGCAGGCGGGCGTCGTTGAGCATGGCGCCCCAACTGGGAGCGGGCGCGGGAATTCCGAGACCGAGAAACGAGAGTGTCGCTTCAGCGAGGATGACGCCGGCCATTCCGATAGCGGCTTGCACAAGAATGGGTTGAGCGATGTTGGGCAATATGTGGCGGAAGAAGATACGAAGACCGCCTGCTCCGAGGGCCCGCGCGGCGTCGACGTATTCGCGTTCACGCGCTGCCATGACCTGGGCGCGGACGAGCCGCGCATAGCCGGCCCATCCACCAATGGCGAGAGCCAGAACCAGGTTGGTAAACCCGGGACCGAGGAATGCGGCGAAAGCGATGGCCAGCAAGATGCCGGGGAGCGCGAGGAAGGTATTCATCGCGAAGGTGGTCAGCGCGGTGTCGATCCAGCCGCCACGGTAGCCGGCGAATCCGCCGATGGCCAGACCGAGGGCGAGAGAAACGGCAACGACCGAGACAGAGACGGTGAGCGAAAGTCGAGCGCCAAAAAGCAGGCGCGAGAGTGTATCGCGGCCCAATTCATCGGTTCCAGCAGGGTGAGCCGCGGAGGGGCTTTGGAGGCGATGGACGAGATCGATGGAAGCGGGACTGTAGGGAGCGAGCCACGGAGCCGCCAATCCGCCGAGGAGAAAGGCGGCGAGCAGAACAACACCGATGACGGAAAGCGGCTGGCGGCGCAGGAGATTGCGCAGGGCGGCGGCTGTGTTGGGTTTCGGAAGAGACATCGGCAGATCAAGAATATCGCGACAGGGATCGCGCGGGAGACGGGAGAGAATATTGTTGAGGCAGGGACGGAGCGATGAGACGGAAGGATTTTCTTATAGCGTTCGTGATTTGCGGCGCGGGGTTTGGCTGTGCGCTGTTGCAGGCGCATGGGCAGCAGGATACGACGCACGTGGTCCACGGAGCCGGGGAACAGCTGATGGCGCTGGCGAATGATGCGCGCGCGCAGACCGGGGCGGGGAAGCTGCAGTGGGATGAATCGCTGGCAGCGGCGGCGCGTGCGCATTGTCTCCGCATGGCGGACGAGGGGCCGATTGCGCATCGCTATGGCGGAGAAGACGATCTATCCACTCGAGCGGGGAAGGCAGGCGCGCGCTTCGACCTGATTGAGGAAAACGTTGCGGTGGGTCCATCGGTACCCGCGATTCACGACGAATGGATGCAGTCGCCGGGGCATCGCACGAATCTGCTGAATCCGGAAATCGATCGCGTGGGAATTGCGGTGGTGGCGGCGCGCGGAGTGTTGTATGCGACGGCCGATTATGGACGGGGAGTGCAAGCGCTCACGGTACTGCAGGTGGAAGCACGCGTGGCAAGCCTGATTCGTGTAAGCGGAGTTACGATCTTGACCAACAATGCGCAGGCGCGTGAGGCATGCGGGACGGTTCGGGGAAGCACGGGGTCGCCGGGGGAACTGATGCCGGGGTTTATTATGCGCTGGCAGGATTCGGAGTTGAAGGAATTGCCGCGGCCTCTGACGGAGAAGCTTGCATCGGGACAGTATCACCGGGCTGCAGTGGGGAGTTGTCCCGCGCAAGGCGTTGAAGGAGACTTCACCGCCTATCGCGTGGCGGTATTGCTGTATTGAGCTGCGCTTCGGACCTCAGCCGAAGTCCTGATGCTGCTTCCATAGGATGGGCCAAGGTTCGCGCGGAGGGCCACAGACGAAGATGTCGGGGTGGAAGCGGCTCTCCTCATTTTGGACGCCTTCGGAGTTTCCGTTATGCCCCGCGAGCCGGCATCCAGTGAAGATTGAATCAGCCTGTTTTCGTGTAATCCCGAGAGCGATGATCGTGGTGGGTTGCGGTGTGGGATAGCCACGCAGCCAGGCGGAATTCGTTGTGCTGATTGGCAGGGGCAGGTGATAAGCAGGGCCGAGCATCTCAATGGCTCCCTGCTCGCCGTAGTTTCCCGCGGTGATGCCGAGGTGGGCCTGCTGCTCCGGCGTCAGCGAGTCGCGAATGCCGGCGACGGTGCGCACCAATTCGTCCCAGCCGATTTCCTCACGCAGATCGCCATTGCGCTGAAGGGCGAACGCACGAAGGGGGCCGGAGGACGCGATGGGAAGAACGACCGCGCAGATGTAGGCCCCGCAACATGCGAATGCGGCGAAATAGATCGTTAATATAGCGCGGCGCGCGAGCCTGGGAAGGGACTTGAGGAGGCGTTCACAGACGACTGCGCCCATTGCGAGGAGCATTGGGTAAGCAACGGCGAGGTAGTAGTTGCGTCCTTTTCCGATGTAGAAAAGCGCGAAGGGGATCAGGTACATCCATCCAAGCATGCGATAGCGTGAGTCGCGCAGAAAAAAGAAAAGCCCGGTGAGCGCGAGGGGTGCGGCTACGACGTTGATGCAAATGAGGAGCTGGCCTTTGAGGAAATCGTCGGCGCGCCCCAGGCCGACGTCGCGCGCATGGATGTGCTGCAGGAAGAGATAGGAGATGAAGTCGTGGCGGACCTGCCAGAGGAAATTGGGCAGGAAGATGAGAAGAGCGATTGCGATTCCGGCCCAGAACCAGGCGGAAAGGAAAAAACGTCGGGCACGGGAGAGCAGCATGCCGCCGAGGATTCCCGCGATATAGAAGAGGATGGAGTACTTGGTGAGAAGAGCGACGCCCACGGTGACGCCGATGGCAAGCCACCAGCGCGGATTGTCGGAGCGAAGCAGGCGGATGGTGAAGTAGGCGATCAGGACCCACCAGAGAAAGTCGAAGCTGGTGTATTGAAATTCAGTTCCATTGAAGAGGGGCAATGGGGAGAGCGCGACGGCAAGCGCTGCAGCGACCTGTGCAAGCTTGCCCCCACCCAACTCTCGAGCCATGAGGCCGGAGACAAAGATGGCGACGGCTTGGGCGAGAACCGAGAAGAGCCGCAACCCCACGAGCGACAGGCCAAAGACGGCGAGGCCGATGTGCTCAAGAAACGGCGTGAGGGGCGGGTAGGCAACGAATCCCCAGTCGAGATGGCGGGCGTCGGAGAGGAACTGCAATTCATCGCGATGAAAGCCGTAGCGGCTGTTGGTGAGGATGTGCGCCAGGGCATTGGCGCAGGCGATAGCGAACAAGGCCAGCAGTTCTGCGCGGGCCGTGGGCGCTGCGCCTTCAAGACGAGAATGCTGGACTGTCGAGGCCATGGGGGCAGTTTGCCAACGTGCGAGGGCCTACGGAGTCTGCAGGGTCACGGTTCCCGGAATGGTTTGCGGTACTCGTACGGAGGCCATGCCGGCAGCGGTGGCGGCTTCGATGCCGAGTTCCGTGTCCTCAAAGACGAGGCAATCGGCAGGGGCGACGTCGAGGCGCTGCGCGCCAAGCAGGAAACAATCGGGAGCGGGCTTGCCATGCGCGTAGTCTTCAGCGCAGACGAGGGTGTCGAACTTGTCGAGCAGATTGAGCACGGTGAGGGAGCCGACGACGGAGGCGCGACGGCTGCCGGAAACAACGGCGAACGGGATGCGGCCGTACTGGGCGAGCACGTGTTCGAGGACTGCCGGGATCGCCTGGAGTTGAGGCAGTTGCTCGTGATAGAAAGCCTCTTTGCGCGCGGCAAGAACGTCGACGGGCATACTCAACCCATGCATCAGATTCAGGTCGGCGATGATCTGACGGACCGGTTTTCCGCCCCAGGAATAAAACAGTGCTTCGTCATACTCACAGTTCCACTCAGCGAGAGCCTTTTTCCACGCGATGTAATGGAGCGGCATGGAATCCACCACTGTTCCGTCGCAATCGAAAAGATAGGCGCGGAACGCACCGGCAGGGAGGGTCAGTTTCATCGATGGAATTGAGCTCATTGGGAGATCGATGCTTCCTGCGCCGGGACGGCACAACCGCCTTCGCCCGCCTTGGTGGGCTCCATTTGCAAAGCGTTGTTGAAGCGGTTGAAGTAGTTGAAGAGCCCGATGGCGCAAAGGAGCTCGACGATTTCGCCTTCGGAGTAGAAGCCGCGGAGTTCGGCGAACTGCTCGTCGGTCACGGCGTGGGCATCGCGGGTCACGGTTTCGGCGAGGCGGAGAGCCGCTTTTTCGGCGGGCGTGAAGTCGCCGCGGTGAGGCCATTGGTCGAGATGCGCGATCTGGTCGTCGGTCCAGCCGAGCCCGCGAGCCAGAATGGTGTGGCTGGCGAGGCAATAAGGAGTGTCGTTCACCTGGCTGGTGCGCACGATGATCAGTTCTTTCAGCTTTGAGGAGACGGTTCCGGAATTGAGAACGGCGCCAAAATGGGCCTGCATCGTCGCAAAGATTTCCGGTCGGTGGGCCATGACGCGGAACATGTTGGGGACATTGCCGCGCTGGGCGAAAACCTTGTCGAAAAGAGCTGCGAGGTCGGGAGTCACTTCGTTGCGGTCGAGCCGGGAAATGCGAGACATGAGGTCTCCTCAAGGGGCTTTTTTCATGGTATCGCTTTGCAGTGTTTTGGGGGCTGCCGGGAAAGGCTCGGGCATGGCTCGGGCATTTTGACGGCGTACCGCGCGTCTGCTAACTTGATAGAGGACAATTCTGCGCCAGTCACTCCTCAGTAGCTCAATGGCAGAGCATTCGGCTGTTAACCGAAGGGTTGTAGGTTCGAGTCCTACCTGAGGAGCCAATCTCTTTTAAAATCAATAAAATAAAACATGAGTCGATTCGATACCTATCGAACTTCGGCGACCTTCGCCGACCTTCGCTCATTTGGATTCTCCAGACGCGGTGGCAGTTCTGCGCCAGAAGCTTAGAAATCTATTTGCTTCTTTCATGTTCATACCGCGAGCTGCCTTTCCGCCCCAGATCAGGACCTAGCCCGAGGGGGTTGTAAAGCGCGTCACCACGGCCAGGCCATTGCCGGACGGCGGTGAGAGGGCATGTGGATCAGCACTCGCGGTGCGCCGATCCCGACGTCCATTGGCGAGATTCAGCTCGCCCCTCACGGGCTGAATGCAAAGTGACCTGCATTTCTTGAACAAAGCACTATCCCCATCGCCAAGACGAAGATGTTGTCCGGACTGTTCTCGCGATGGCCACAAAAGCCTACGGCTAGTCATGCTTCTACTTAGGTATCGATCAATACCTTTGTCCAATGTTGCGCACGCAGATATTGCTGCCAGAGTGACATCTATCGTTGTGTGCCAGAGCGGGGCAATCGTCGAGTGCCCGCCTTCACACGACATCTTGATGTTGGCGCAAAGCAATCTCTGACGAAGAGCCACGCGCGAGTTTCAGATCGTCGCCTGATTAGGAAACTGGAGAATATGCATGGCTCCATCCCGAAAATACAGAGCTCTCTTTGCAGGTCCGTCTTCTCATGTCGGCACCATCCGCCACTCTGAGCGTTTTGCGCACCCAAGTTCTGTCATCTCACCTGTTGATCGGAAACGAAAGTTGTGGAGGTTCATCCGCTCCATTGTGATGAGTTTCTTCGGGACCACGCCTTGTACTGCCGGATGGGGCGGCAACTCCCGAACCACGACTGAGGGGACCAGGAGACACCGCAGTAACCGAGAAGCCAAACATGTAATCGCCTGTCTCCTCTTGCTTTTTTGGGGATCCAGCCTGTTGGTTTTCGGCCAAAAACCCGATGCAGGCTCCTTACCCGCAGATCCACCGAGAGAACCCGCCGAAAGCACGCAATCGACTATCGGGAACGGCCACCCGGACGAACTCAAACAGGAGCTTGATGCGTACGCAGTTGAGTTACCGAAGATACCCGCCGACCCACTCATACAACCGGATCCGGTAGCTCCGATCTTGCGGCCGATCGACAAGGTCATCGATCTAAGTATTCATTCGCTGCACCTGAAGTTCGGCGCCACCTATACGTTCCTCAACCAGTATGCGACGTCAACGCCGGACGGGGTGCGGCACGATCAACCCAGCGGACGTCTCGATTTCACCGGAGCGTGGAGTGTCTACGACCATGAAACCACTGCAGGATCGATCAGCCTGCTTATTCGCTCCGGAACCAACATTGGAAGAAGTCAACAGTTCAACCTCAGCGATCGACTTGGCTCGGGGCTCTACCTCAACTGTCTGCAGGGTGGGGGACCGCAGGAGCCAATCACCGTGAACATCCTCTATTGGAGGCAGGATTTTCTCGACAAGAGGCTTTCTTTTTATGTCGGCAAGATACACCCCAACGAATATGTGACTCTCAGCATGTTCAACAACGACGAGCGCACACAGTTTCTAAATGGGACTAACGACGGCAATGATGCAGTTGCCTCGGACGGGACATACGCCGGCGGCGGCGCGGTTGAATTCCAGGCTAGCCAGCATGTCTTCGTGCACGCTGTCGCAGTCGATACCGAGGGCTCACAGCAGGGAAATATCGAAACCATGGTCGATCGAAAATATGCGGAGGTTGTTGAAGCGGGCTGGACCTCGGGTTCTCTTGGCGGGAAGTATCGGCTTTATCGCGCGGGCGTGTGGCGAGACGACACCAAGGATCGCGGGAGTGGGCATGGCGGCGGCTTTGAGTTCGATCATGAATTGTTTGATGGCTGGACGCCGTTTGGAAGATTTGCCTTTGGGACCAGGACCGGAACGGCGATCAAAGATGAATACGAACTCGGGCTTGCGCAAGTGCATCCATTCGGGCGCCGGGGAGACATGTTCGGCACCTCATTCGCTTACAGTGAGCCGAACGCGCCTGCTAAGCACCATGAGAGTGTCTTTGAGTCCTTTTACCGGCTTCGTCTCACACAAAGTGTCGAACTTGGGCCGGATCTCGAAGTTTCAATTCATCCCACCTACGCAACCAGGGCTTACACGACGACTCTTCTTGGGGCAAGGATGCGAATTATTTTCTAAGAATTTGTTGGAATCGGCGCCGTTGTGCGATGGAGAGTTTGTTCTTTCCACTTATGGCATTTCGACCGGCGGGCTGTGGGCTTTGTAGGTGGGATTCTCTTTCGGAGTGGAACAAACAGCTTCGCGTATGGAGTGCAGGCTGAGGCGTGGTGGTAGCCAGAGGAGGTTACTGAAATGGCAACTCAACGAGTAGCGACAAGTGCAGCAATGACTCCAGGCCCGGCGGCAAATGTGCCCGCGGTCAATTACGCTCGTCCTCTTGCCGTCGTTACCAGCCTGTTTTTCATGTGGGGTTTTCTCACTTGCTTGAACGACATCCTGGTCCCGCATCTAAAGTCGATCTTCAATCTCAACTACTCGCAGGCCATGCTTATTCAGTTTGCGTTCTTCTCAGCCTACTTCTTGTTTTCAATCCCGTGGTCGAGATTCGTGAACAGGATCGGGTACCACTGGACGATGGTAGTGGGATTGGTCACGATGGCGTGCGGCGCATTTCTATTTCTACCCGCTGCATCCGCAGCTTCGTACGGGTTGTTCCTGACTGCACTCCTCATTCTGGCAGCGGGGATTACCGGGCTCCAGGTGGCCGCAAATCCGTATGTGGATCTATTAGGAAAGCCGGAGACGGCATCGAGCCGTCTCGACTTGACGCAAGCATTTAACTCATTGGGGACAGCGATCGCGCCAAAGGTGGGAGGAATCCTGATTCTGAGTGCAGCGCCATTGGCCTCAACCCAATTGGCGCAACTCGCGCCCCAGGCGCTGCAGGCCTATCGAGTGCAACAGGCTGCTTCGGTCAGAATCCCATACGCAGTGATTGGAGGCGCACTTGTCTTGCTGGCGATTTTGATCGGCGTTTCCAAGCTGCCGCAAATCGAAGCTGCCACGGCGCGAATTGGGGAAAAGGTAGACGATTCGATTTGGAAGCATCCGAGCCTTCTGTTGGGCGCGATTGGAATTTTCGCCTACGTCGGTGCGGAAGTTTCGATCGGAAGTTTCCTGGTGAATTATTTCGGATTACCTGAGATCGCGTCTCTTCCCGCCAAAACGGCGGCCGGTTATGTATCGTTCTACTGGGGCGGCGCCATGATCGGGCGTTTTGCAGGGGCACTGTTGCTGCGGAGATTCAAGCCGGCGTCCTTGCTCGTTCTTTGCACGACCGTTGCGGCGGGGCTGGTGATGACTTCAATGATATTGGGAGGTCACGCGGCGATGTGGACTATTCTCTCCGTCGGCTTCTTCAATTCAATTATGTTTCCGACCATCTTTACCCTGGGAGTAGCCGAACTTGGCCCGCTTACGGGAAGTGGGTCGGGAATTTTGAATATGGCCATCGTTGGCGGCGCGATTCTGCCGTTGATTCAAGGTGTAATTGCGGATCGTTTCGGACTGCAGCACGCTTTCTTTGTACCCATAGTTTGCTATTTGTACATCCTGTTCTACGGGCTACGTGGATCGAAGCCAAATAGCGAGCGAAGACACCGATTGGCAGAGATTTAGTGGGAGGTTGCCATGTTGATCGGCAGCAACGCGTGAGACTTGCAACTGCGCAGCGGTGGGTGAGATATCCGGATCGAGTCCCGACGCTGATGTGGGTGTTGCTCCGGTCATTCTCGACGGAGAATGATCATGGGATCGGACTTCGCCGCCCGTTGCGCGGGGACGAGACTCGCTAGGAGCGCCGCAGCGAGGAACAGCGCCGGCACGACGACGAAGGTGGCCGGGTCTGAGGTGCGCACCTGGTAGAGGGACGATGCGAGGAACCGGGTGAGCGCAAACGCCGCGCCAAGGCCGAGAGCCAGACCTACGGCAATGACGCGAAGGTCCTGGCCCAAGAAAAGCCAGAGAATATCACTCCTCTTGGCGCCTAGGGCGATCCTTATACCCATCTCGGGGCCGCGCCGACTCGCGGTGTAGGTCAGCAGTCCGTAGAATCCGATCAGCGCCAAAGTTGTTGCCATTGTCGCGAAGATCGACATTAGCACGGTCTGGAATCGACGCCGCGCGGATGCCTCGGAGACCAGCTCGCGCATGGAATGGACTTTCGAGAACGCGAGGGTCGGATCGACGCGGTGCAGGACCGACGTCGCCGACTGCGGGACATCTTGGCTGGGCAAGCTGGAGCGAAGGACGATATAGGCGTTGCTCGGGGCCCGCAGGGGAAGAAAGAGCTGTGGCTGAGGTGGTGATTCCAAACTCCAGTCGTGCATGTCGGCTACTACGCCAACAACAATTCGCGGATTTTTGGAGTCTTGAGGCGAAAAAGCAGGATTGCCCGGCAGGATTTTCTTCCCGAGGGGGTCGCGGCCGGCGAAGTATTTCTTCACAAATGCCTGATTAATGATCGCTGCGGTGGGAGACGCGAATGCGTCGCCGGCGGTGAAGGTGCGACCTTCAACGATCGGAACACCCATCGCGGAGAAGTAATCGGGGGTCGCCGATCCACCGTCGACCATTTGCCCTTCCTGGTTCGGGAAATTCTCTATCCAAAATGTACCGACGCCCTTGGTGTCGCCGAAGGGCAGGTTGTCGACCGCGCCAACCGCGAAAGTGCCGGGCAACGTCGCGAGTTGGGCGAGAAGCGTGCGATAGAAGGATTCGCGCTGTTCGTCTTTGCCATAGCTTTCGGGAAGATTGATCTTCATCGAAAGCGTGGTCGTCGAGAAGCCAAGCGGCACCTGTTGGACCTTGATCAGGCTCTTGACAAGGAGGCCGGAGCCGGTCAGCAGAACCACAACAATCGCGACCTGAGCCACGATCAAGCCACTGCGAAAACGACCGCGTCCTCCCTTCGCGCCGGTCTGACCGCCTGACTTAAGGAACTCGATCAGGTTGACGCGAGAGGCGGCTAGAGCGGGCAAGATCCCCGCAAGAAGGCTGGTGAGAAACATGATCGAAACCGCAAACGCCAGGACCTCAGCATTCAGAGAAGCCTCCTGCAGCCGGGGAATGTTGCCGGGGTCGAGTTTGAGTAAGAGCCTGAGAAATACCCAGGCCAGCGCGATGCCGGCAAGTCCGCCGCCCGAGCCCAAGAGAAGCGACTCAGTGAGCATTTGGCGGATGAGGCGAACGCGTCCTGCGCCCAACGTGGCGCGCACACCCATCTCGTGGGTGCGATTCGCGCTGCGCGCAAGGAGGAGGCTGGCGGCGTTTCCGCACGCAATGAGTAAGACGAAGGAGACCGCACCCATGAGGAGCAGCAGAAGCGGACGGGCAGATCCTTCGAATTGTTGGCGGAAAGACTTGACGTAGGCATACCAACCCTGCCGGAAAGTGCCGGGATCGTGCAGGGGATCGAGACGCTGCATGATGGCCGTCAATTCAGCTTCTGACTGGCGGGCGGAGATGCCCTGCTTCAGACGGGCCAATGCGTAGTTGTCTCCCGAGAGGCCGCGATTGGCGCGCTGTTTCGCCGTGAGGGCGAGCGGGACCCAAACATCGGTTGCATCGATGTGGGAGTCGCCTTCATCGAGTTCGGTATTGCGCGGATAGTTGAATCCACCGGCCATGACACCGATCACACGATAGGTTTTGCCGCTGAGCTGCAGAGACTTGCCCAGGACTGCCGGATCAGCATTGAAAAGCTGCTGCCAAACGGAGTGGCTGATCACAACTACGTTCGCGTGATCGGGCTGATTATCGTCTGCATTGATTGGTCGGCCGAGCTCAGGCGCGACCGCAAGGGTAGAGAAAAAGTCCGCATCGACGGCGGCGCCTCTCAAGGACGATCCGGGGCGATCGAGCTTGAATTTTTCCTGGCTGAACTGCGTCATCGCGGAGAACGAGTTGCTCTCGCGCCTCATGTCGGCGAGGTCGGCGTTGTCAGGCACAAAAGCTTCGGGGGGAACTTCGCCTACATTTCTATTGGGAGTAGTGATGTAGACGAGGCGCCCAACATCTCCATACGGCAGAGGAGGAAACATGACAGCGGTCATCAAGCTGAAGATGGCTGTGCATGATCCGATGCCGAGGCCTAGCGTAACGATGAAAACGGCTGTGAAGGCGCGATTCCTGCCGAGAGAACGCAGGCCATACCACAGGTCCTGATGGAACTGCTCGATCATTCCTGTGCCGCGGGAGTCGCGGGCTTGCTGCCGGGTCCGCTCCATGCCTCCGAGGGCGATGAGCGCTCGGCGCCGGGCTTCGTCGGCAGGAAGCCCTGAGCGGACATATTTGGCGGTCTCGTGTTCGATGTGATGGCGTAACTCTTCGTCGAGTTCGTCGTTGACTTGGCTGCGACGGAAGAGAGCTCGAAACCGGTAGCGTAGATCGCTGAGCATGGCTGGCTCCTAGATAGGACGCAACACCTGAGCTATTGCTGCAGTTAACTTCTCCCATTCTTTCTGGGCGGCTTCGAGCTGTCGGGGGCCGGTTCGGGGGAACTCGTAGTATTTGGCGCGACGCTTGTTGTCCGAGGTGCCCCAATGAGCCTTGATCAAGCCGCGACGTTCGAGCCGATGAAGGGCCGGCGGATAGAGGGAGCCCTGCTGAGTGCGGCAGCACGTCGCTTGACATCTCCTGCACGCGTTCGGAGATTGCCCAGACGTATTGCGGACGAAGGGCAACGGTCCGAAGGCTGAGAAGATTTAGCGTCGCCTGCGGAAGATCGATGAAACGCGTCAAGATACTGCCTCTCCCCTTTCACTTCTACAAGTAGCATGACTTGTTGTAGAAGAACAAGGGAAATGATCGAACGCTCATCCCTCCGCGCTTATCTCTTGAATTTGACTTACATAGAGGCGCCTACTCGTCCGTTTCTGCTTTGCCAAACTACATCGCAGGGGGCGGTCAGCAAGGCAAATGATCGAGAAGCGGTCAACTACCCTTTGCATGTTCTCGCACGCTTCAGGTCCATCCCTGTCCGAGAACGCCCGGTGAGAGCGTCCATAAAACTTTGCCAAGGCGGCGCGTCCCGATGGAATTCACCAATGGATCGGTTTCGGCGGACTGGCGCTTGTCTGGATTGCCGCAATTTTCCTGGCGCGGCAGCGGTATTTGATTCGTTTCGATGGAGTGCGCGAGCGGAATTGAGGCATGCTGGCCCTCATGCTTTAGGTCGCGATGCAAGCGGATACGAGCTATTGCGCTCAGATTCGCGGACTACGGCGCGTCTCCGGCCCGCGAGGAGTTCCTGGGCGCTGACGTGGCCGCAGATGAGTTCAGTCTCCCGATCCACGACGGGCATACTCGTAACGCCGGTAGTTGCCATCTCCTCGGCCACGGCCCGGCAAGTCTCATCGGAGTATGCAAAGACTTCAGGCAATCCCACCGAAGCGCTTCCATTGATCCAGGGCCCACTTTGCGATGTGGGCTCGGTCATCACCTCCGATATGGTGACCATTTCGAGCGGATCGACGCCATATTCGCGGGACAGGTGATAACCGCGACGACTGAGCTTCTCCGTCAGAATTGAACGCGGCATGACCAGCGACGTCACCAAGTAGGACGCAACGCAAGCCAGCGTCAACGGCAGAATGGAGGGCAATGAGTGGGTTAGTTCCAGAGAGAACAGGACGGCTGTCAGAGGAACACCGAGCGCTCCCGACAGCATAGCTCCCATCCCCATCAATGCCCATAGCGCCTGCGTCTCGCCGGGTAAATGCGCCAACCTTGCCGGCGTCTCGCCGAGAGCCGCGCCGATCATCAAGAGCGGGGCCAAGACGCCACCCGACGTTCCGGAACTAAGAGAAAACGCCCACATCAATGACTTGGCGAGCAGCAGTCCCACGAGCAACGCAACGGGAGCATTGCCACGCAAGAGTTCTGCGATGTTGTCGTATCCAACACCCAGACCACGCGGAAAGAAAAACCCGCCCACCCCAATCCCCACTCCGCCGATTGCAGGCCACCACATCCAGTGGATTCGAAGGCGGCCGCAGATATGCTCAAAGCCATCCTCAAAGCCGTACATCAGCCGGCTCAACGCAGTCGACGCGAAGCCAACCATGACTCCCAACGGAGCCGCAACAAGCAGGGCCTGCCCCAAGCTAATTGACGAATGTAACTCTGCCGGGAAGAGCGGTCCTGCTCCGAGCCAGCTGATCCGCAGGAAGCCGGCGGTCACACTTGCCACCGCAACCGGTACCAATGAGCGCGGCCGCCACTCGAAGAGCAGCAGTTCCACGGCGAGAAGAATTGCCGCGACCGGAGCCGAGAATGTTGCCGACATCCCCGCAGCAGCGCCGGCGACGAGCAGTGTTGTCCGTTCAGCGTCGGTGAGTTTGAGCCATTGCGCAACCAATGAGCCGAAGGCTCCGCCGGTCATGATGATCGGTCCTTCGGCGCCGAATGGGCCGCCGGAACCGATTGCGATTGCGGCTGAAAGCGGTTTGAGCAGCGCCACCTTGGGATCTACGCGCGCGCCACGAAGCAGAATGGCTTCAATTGCCTCGGGAATTCCATGCCCACGGATCTTGTCTGACCCATAATGCGCCATGAGCCCTACGAGCAGCCCACCAACGACCGGAACCAGCGGCATCAGCCATCGCGACATCGGGGATCCGGCGGGACCCACCATGGCCAAACTCAGCCGGTGATAATAAAAGACGTTTGTCGCAACTGCGATGGCTCGAAGCAACAGCACTGCCAGACCGGCGGCGCCCGTTCCGATCACGAGCGCAACTGCGGACAGCATCCAAACACGGCGATCGACAGTGAAATCGCGCAGAGCAGAGGGTCTAGACTTCATTGATTCTCCGCGCCGGACGCTGATTCCGCATGCACGCTTATGCGCTTCAATACTTGTGCCAAACGGGGTCCGAGTTCGTGTAGTTCTCGGGCATGACTCTCGTTGAGGAGGCCCAGCAAATGTTTGCCTTTCCGGGTCACTTTCAAGATCGCTCGGCGTTTGTCCGTCGAATCTTCCATTCGAGCGAGGAGACCTTCGCGTTCGGACCGATCGACGAGTTCCACCGCACTATTGTGTTTCAACCCCAGGCGTTCTGCCGCGTAAGCAATCGTGACCGCTGTTCCCTTGGGGGCAGCCGCGACCTGCAGGAGAAGTTGATGTTGCTGCGGGTGCAAGCCCGCTTCCTCCGCAGCGCATTCGCTGAAATGCAAAAAAGTGCGTAGCTCGAAGCGAAATTCAGCCAAGGCAGCAAGGAGAGAGTCCAAGGCGTCAAGTGGGGGTTGGGATTTCACCTATATATCGTGACACGATATAAATTGATTTGCAAGTATTCCGGCCTTGGATATTGCCTTGCGGCGGATGCGATCAAGCCATCCGTTGCGGATCAGCGGTGATACGCCAGTTCCGATGCGGCGATGGTCATGAAGCTCGATTGCAAAGGATAGACAGCTTCTTCCCATCCAAGGCCCAGGTCACCCGGTGCGGCGAGACGCAGACGCTTGAATCAGATATGGGGGTCGAACCGTCCCAAGTTCCCAAGTATGCTGCAGCAGTGCTGCCCTTGCAGGCGAAATCAGCGGATGCAGTGTAAAGATTGGCGGGGCTGCACATTCAATCCATTGGGAATTGAAATAACGGGTCTGGGTTTGGTGGAAATCAATGTCATCCGTGTAAAGTCATTATATTCTGTTAGTTATGGAGGGTAACCTGCTTCGCCGGTCACCTTCGTGTGATTGACACCCCATTGGTAGGTCCCTATAGTTCGATCATTGCGACCCCGGGTATATCAACGGGAGATCGCTAATGTGTCCCCCATTTCGAACGCATCTCGCGGCTTCCACGCGTTCGCTAGCTTTCGTTTTTTGTGTCGCGCTCCTTGCGAAATTTCGGAAGAATCTGTCGGACCCAGTTCGACTGAAAGGGCTGTTTTCGATTGGCCTTGTTTCGGAAGATAAGATGAACGGAAATTGTCGGGCGATTTCGTTCAACACAAGATAGGAAGACGAAGGTTTCCGACTTGATTCGAAGGAGGAGGCGGAATCGCTTTTGAATTCATCCGAATCCGTAGTAGGCGAATTGCCTGTGTTCGCTGCAAGTTTTGATGAGAGGTGCCTTGTGATATCCCTCGTATCCGTCCCAGATGCTCGAATGCCGGTACTTTACGTACGCGGCACTCTCCAGTCTCTGCGGCCAATCCAGCGAAGAATCTTCTCCGAATCAAACTGTATCTTCGGCTTTTTTTGTTGATTCATGCAATTGCGCCGCATCCGCCGGCGAGGGCAGTTCCTGACCGAACAGCGACGTCATCCTCAATGTAAACGGCTGATGAACGCAAGTTTAAGTTGGATCGAGTTGCAAGGGTCTCAATGAGTCTTGTTTTATTGAAGCGTACATGAGTTAGTGCATCCAATAACTCAGGGATCGCGATTTTGTTAGTTCGAATAATGAGCTGAGCTAACTTTATTTAAGACTGCTTGCTGCGACTTATCCACGAGTTAGGAGCGGAGTTAGTCCATTCGCCTTCTTCTTGCGGGCCTGCCGAAATTTGTGCGAATGTCGGTTTTCTGGGCAAAGTGGAGCGGCGTTTCGAGACTTGAGTCTGGTTTTGACCCCGTTGAAGGGATGAATTGAGTTCTGAGGACGATGAAAGGGAACCCCACAAGAATCGCGGCGGATCGGAGAAATGGCGACGATGGGATTCTCGAAGAGCAAACTCAGTCTCAGCATGCAACTTTGGAGCTATTTAGAGAAGGACGTAAGTCTGGGAAGCTGCAAGGGTTGAGATGGAGAAATGCGTGGTAGATTATCTCCCGAATCGGAGGGGCGAGTCTTCAGCGAGCCTGGCCAACCGCTCAGATAGCAGGTTTTTTTGGGGGGGCGAATTTCAGAGTGTCAGGCAGAGCGTGGCTTTGGATCGGCTGAAATGGAGGCCGCTGGAAGCCAGCTTCCACATGGTAATTGAATAAGAATTACCAACGTGGAATTGACGTAACGCTTGCAACGCGATGACATGGGAGAGTCGGAAAGAACTGCAAGTTATGGGCTGAGAAGGATCGCCTAACCGATTTTGAAGGCCAAGAGGCGCTCTCTGATTCGAAATATTCTTTGTAACCCGGAAAGTCTTGCTGTTGGAATGTACGGAAAACGAGCGAAATATCACGACGCCCACAGGCGATTGACTCCCGCCGATGAGCGAACCGAAGCAGGGGGTCAGAGATTGCAGAGTGTGGAAAAAAGGGCACTGTTGCTCACAGGGCGGAGCTGCGTTTCAATTGGCGATTTTTTAAGGGCTTCAGATCGCATAATTCTTTGAATATGAATAAGATACAAGAGATTAACGGAGATCTGGAAAATGCGTCCTCGTGGTGGGCGATCTATACGCGCCACCAGCATGAGAAGGCAGTGGCGCAGGTTCTCGAGACGAAGGGGTTCGAGGTTTTTTTGCCCCTTTACGACTCCGTGCGGCGTTGGAAGGACCGCAGCAAGCTGCTGTCTCTGCCCCTCTTCCCGTGCTACGTCTTCCTGCGTGGCGGGATAAGCCGCCGGCTCCATGTTCTGACGACTCCCGGTGTTCATACGATTCTCTATAACGGCGAACGGATCGCTATTATCCCGAACGAGGAGATGGAGGCGGTCCGAAAGGCGATCAACAGCCCATCGAAGGTCGAGCCGCACCCTTTCCTTCGGTGTGGAGAGGCGGTTCGGGTGATCCGCGGGAGCCTGGAAGGCGTCCAAGGAGTGTTGGTGCGCAAGAAAAGCTTCTATCGCCTCGTCCTTTCAGTTGAAATGCTGGCCCAGTCTGTGTCGGTCGAGATCGATGCGGCGGACGTGGAACCGGCAAAGCCAAAGGCCTCGACCGGCATTCCGCCCAGGGGAGAGTCGTCTGTTAGTGGATCGGTCAGTGAATTAGCTCAGTTTGGGCTGAGGCCGAGCGTGAGCGTTCTAGATCGCTAGACCCGTTTGGCCTTAGGCAAGGGCAGTGTCTCTGATGAACGACGGAAAATTCTAGAGGGTTTCGATTTCCAAGAAGGTCGCGATGCGAAGTGTTGCGGCTGTCAGATAAAGGCAGATAATGGCGAACAAACTCAATTATTCTTTGGCCCAGTTACCTGGCATGCAACAGGGGTGGTTATGAATTCGATTGCACGCGCATCGATCCGAACCCTTCTGTCTCTGCTGGTCATGACAGGAGCGTCTTATGGGCAATCACCGGCTGGGAATGCACCGGACAGTGGGGCGCAAGCCCCAGATCCAAGTGTCTCGACTGCTGGTTCGGCTTCCGCCGGCACAACCAAAGCGCATGACGCTTCCTACGTGATCGGGAATGATGACCACTTGTCGATCAGCGTTTGGAAAGAGCCCGATCTCACGAAAAATATTCCAGTCCGTTCTGATGGGAAAATCTCACTGCCTCTGGTAGGAGAAATCCAGGCGACAGGGCGGACGCCCTTGCAGCTTGAAATGGAGATTTCGAATCGGCTGAAGAGTTATATCACCGTGCCCGAAGTTACAGTGATTGTCGAGCAGATCAACAGCAAGAAGTACAACATTCTCGGTCAAGTCGGAAGACCTGGAGCGTATTCGTTGACTTTATCGACAACGATAATGGATGCGATCGCTGCGGCGGGTGGATTCAAGGACTTCGCAAAGAGCAAGGGCGTTTACATTCTTCGTCAGAACCCGGACGGCACGCAAACTCGATTGAATTTCAATTACAAGGAATTCATCAAAGGGAAGAATCTCTCGCAGAATGTAAAGATCGAGCCGCAAGACACGATCATCGTACCTTAAAGGTCGACCATGTTTAGAAGATTGTGCCTCAGTCTCGTTTTGTTGTCCTGCTCGACGGCGGCTTGGTGTCAAGTGGAACCGAGTGCGAGCGGCGGTTCGGGAACAACATCGGACGACGACACGTTGATGACGCTACCTCCATCGGTGAGCGGTTCGTTCTATCCCTCCTCGGTGGGCTCGGAGGAAAGGGAGAATACACTTTCTGGCGGAATTGTCGTGATCGCAGCGTATAACGACAATGTACTCACGGGCGAATCGATTCAAAAGACCTCGGCGGAGTCCTACACGATTCTTCCGAATGTCACGATCAGCGAGAGGACGTCTCGGTTACGCGGATCCTTGAACTACAGTCCGGGATTTATCTTCTATCACCCGACAACAGAATTGAACCAGGCAACTCAGAACGCTGTGGCAGATTTCCAGTATCGCTGGACTCCCCATACCACCGTTGGGGTGCAAGAGATGTTTCAACAGAATTCCAGCGTGTTCAGTCAGCCGTATACATTCGCAGGCACCACGGTATCCGAATCCGGAAGCGCTTCGTCACCGTTTGTGATCCTTCCCTATCTCGGGCAGTTGATGGAGTCGACCACTGGGCATATCAGCTACCAGTTAAGCAGAAGCAGTATGGTAAGCGCCTCCGGTTATTATTCGTTGTTTGATTATTCGAGTTCGGCGCTTTCAGACGGGTTTTATGACTCGCATAGCGGCGGAGGGTCTGGTTCTTTCAGTCGCCGATTGGGACGGGCGCAATATCTCGGAGTTTCGTACAGATATGCTATCTCGAAAACAACGACTTATCCTTCAACGACGGAGAGTCAATTTGCGACAGCCTTCTACAGCATTCGTCTTCCCAGTCATTTTTCGCTGTCATTCAACGGAGGGCCTGAATATACCTCGACCACAGCGCCGGGGGTTGCGCCATTTACTTCCTGGGCGCCAAGTGGTACCGCCAGTGTAGGGTGGCAAAGAAATCGCGCAGACTTCGCATTGAGCTATTCGCACGAGGTCACGACGGGCTGGGGGCTACTTGGGTCCTTCACTGCGGACACGGCGAACTTTGTCGCCAGATGGCAGTTCACGCGAAGACTGACGGGGGGGCTGAATGGCAACTATTCGAATACGAAGAATGCCACTCCCCTGATAACGGCATATACGCCCGTAGGACACACGCTATTTGGAAGAGCTTCGCTCGACTACAAATTGGGAGAGCATCTCGACTTAGTCGGAGAGTACTCTCGTTTGCACGATTATTTCCAGGGGATTGCCGGACTCTCGAACGATCCTAACGCCGATCGAGTATCCATTTCTCTTAACTATGGTTTCAGAAGACCGCTAGGACGGTAACTATGGCAGAATTGATTGAAGAGCAAGATGCAGAACGATCTGACGTCGAACGATTTTTCGAAATCGTGCGCAGGCGTCACCTCCACTTCCTCATACCATTTTTCCTGACGTGGCTGATAGTGTGGGGACTCACCTGGGTATTGCCGCGTTTTTATAAATCCAGCACGCAGATCCTGGTAGAACAGCCGACGATGCCGTCCAATTACGTATCGCCCAACGTAAATGACAACGTGCAGGCGCGGCTACAGAGCATCACCCAGCAGATCCTTAGCCGCACGCGCCTCATCTTGATCATGAACAAGCTTAACCTCTATGGGGGAGGCGCCCAGAATGCGGCGGATGATGATAGCCGAGTGGCGAGCATGCGGAAAGACATCAGCATCGACCTCGTCCGAGACGCAAGGAACAGTGAGATCACCGCGTTCAAAGTGTCCTACTCCGCGCGTGATCCACGCATCGCGCAGCTGGTGACAACCGAACTCACAAATCTTTTCATCAACGAAAACTCGAGAGTCAGAGAGCAGGAGTCTGAAGACACGACTAAGTTTATCGAAGATCAGCTTGAGGCCGCACGGGTTCAGCTATCTGCGCAGGAAGCCAAGGTGAAGGCATTTGAGGGGCAACACGAAGGAGTCTTGCCTTCCCAGCAAACCAGCAACTTGCAGATTCTCGGCGGCCTGCAATCGCAATTGCAGAATGAACAAGATTCGCTGAGTCAGTCGAAACAGCAGAAAATCTATCTACAGGCACTCATCGACCAGAATCGTGCCGCGAGCGGGGCCGTGCGCGCCGACGGGACACCGACTGGCCTGGCTGAAGTGAACCAGCAATTGGAGAAGCTCAGAACGCAATTAGTGGATTTGAGCTCGCGCTATACCGACCAGTACCCCGATGTCGTCAAGCTGAAGGAGCAGATCGCAAAAACCGAGCGGCTGCGTGATGAACTGCGCGCAGCTCCCAAGAAGCCAGCCGATGAAACAAGCGCCACCTCGCGTGATATCGACGGGCTCGGACCTAACTCGACTCTCGCACAGCTCCAGGGCCAGTTTAAAGCGAATCAAGCCGAGATCGCGAATCGGGAACACAGGGTCGAGGAATTACAGCAGCGAATCAATGAATACCAGGGACGGCTAAATGCCGCTCCGTCGACCGAACAGCAACTCGATGAGGTCACCCGCGGATATGATCAATCAAAGGCGATCTACGACGAGTTGTTAAAAAAGAAGAATTCATCGGTAATGGCGACCAGCATGGAGCAGCTGCAGCAGGGCGAGCACTTCACAGTGCTCGATCCTCCGAGTTTGCCGAATAAGCCGGATTTCCCGAACAAGCTGAAATTCTGCGGCATCGGACTCGCACTGGGACTTTTGATTGGCGCCGTGGCGGCGGGCGGATTCGAGTTTGCAGATGACCGCTTACATAGTGACAGCGATTTGAGAGGGATGCTGCCGATGGCTATTCTTTCCGAGGTCCCCGAGGTACTTCAACCAGGCGACGAAGCACGAGCGAAGAGGCGATTGGCGTTCAGCTGGGCAGTGTCAGCTGTGGTCATAGTCGTGATCGTGGCCGGAGCCGCAATTAGTATTCTTCAGGGTTAGAACGGTGTCGACGCATGTATAAATCATACTTCCAGCTTGCACGAAACCCTTTCGATCTCACGCCGGATCCTACGTGTTTCGTTCCGACCGAGCGGCATAATGAAACTCTCGCCGCTCTCTACTATGGGGTTCGCCGGCATAAAGGCTTTGTCGTCGTAACCGGAGAAGTTGGCACAGGAAAGACGCTGCTCCTGAGATGCCTTCTGCGATTACTTGAAGAGAGCAGGGATATCAGTTACGCGTACATCTTCAATAATCGCCTATCGTCCACGGAGTTTCTGCAGTATATGCTGCTGGACTTTGGGTTGCCGACGGCTGGGAAAAACAAATGCGAGATGCTCTTTGATTTGAGCCAGTTTCTGGTTTCTAGGTCCTCTCGACAGATGACAACCGTCCTGATTGTAGACGAAGCGCACCTCTTATCCGAGGAGCTGCTTGAGGAAGTCCGGTTGCTGTCAAACCTCGAGACCTACGACGATAAGTTATTGCAGATTGTATTGGTCGGTCAGCCGGAGCTTGACGAAAAGCTCGACTCCAAGGGTCTCCGGCAGCTGAAACAGCGCATCGCACTTCGCACTCACCTTGCGCCGTTGAATTTCGAGGAAACTCAGCGTTACATCGAGCACCGCCTGGAGATTGCGGGTGCGAATTCGACTGGCGAATCTCTCTTCTCGCCTAAAGCGGTTGCGATGGTCTACCGGTTCTCACGAGGGTTTCCGCGCTTGATTAATACCTTGTGTGAGAATTCGTTGATCACGGCATATGCCAGACAGGTGCCGGTCATCACGCCGGAGATCGTAAAGCTTGTCGCGCGGGAATTTCGTCTCGATAAAGGGTCATTGGCCGAGGATGCGCGAGCCGCGAGCAACGGGATTTTCTCATCGCATTCGAACGGGCACCACTTCGATTTGCCTGAACTCGAAGAAGATGAAATTACAAGTAACTCAGAGGAAGCTCGACTGTAAGTCGGAGGGATAAAGAAAATGAGCCAGATTTTCGACGCATTGCAAAGATCCGAAGCCGAGCGCGCGGGAACCGAGGGAACGCCTTCGTTGCAGCCTGCAGAAGTCTTGCGTCGCGCTGAGCGATTCGTTGCGACCAAATGGGAGAATCACTCGGTCCTTGGCAATTCCGGATCTTTGAAAGTCGAAGATATGAGTGACGCGGAAACAGCCGCGAGCATGGAGTCGCAGGCAAGCGGAAGTCGTTCGCCGATTCAAACCGATTCGGCAAGAGTTGATGAGCGCTCGCGGATTCTCAGCCAATTTCAAACCTTGCCATGCGCCGTTGCCCCGGAAGGCCGTTTGGTCTCGGTGATGGAGCAGGACAGCCCTGCTGCGGAGGCGTTCAGGCTGCTTGGTGTTCGCCTGAGGGACTTGGGACGCACTCGACCTCTCAAAAAAGTTCTTATCACGAGCACAATTCCCCAGGAAGGTAAAACGACAGTCGCTGCAAATTTGGCTTGCACCCTTGCGCGGGCAACCCAGCAAAAGATCCTTCTCCTGGAAGGAGATGTTCGCCGCCCGGCCCTCACACAGATGCTGAGCCTGCAAGGGCATCCGGGAATCTGTGAGTGGTTGAGAGGCGACCAGAAGCTAACCAATTGCGTGTACTACCTGGAAGACGCGGGGATCTGGGTCATGCCTGCCGGTAGTTCGCCGCAAAACCCTCTGGAAGTTCTGCAGTCTGCTAAGTTGAGCGCCCTCATGGCACAACTGGCGGAGTGGTTTGACGCTGTTGTTATCGATTCTCCTCCGGTATTGCCCCTCGCGGATACGAGTGTTTGGATGAGACTTGCGGATGGCATCATTCTTGTGGCTCGGCAAGGAGTCACAGAGAAAAAGCAGTTACAAAAGGGCCTCGAAGCCATCGAACCTCAGAAGCTAATTGGCGCACTGCTGAACTGCTCGAAGAATGCGGCACATAGCGACTATTACTATTGATCGTCTGAGACTTGAACAATCGGGGCCACGATCATCTGAATTGGAAGTCCAATCGCCCAATTCCTTTAGCATGCGGACACTTCACAATTCAAAACGACACCTCGCTGAGACCGCCCATTGGGCGATAAATTGTGAATCTCTCGATGGTGTCGCTCAGTAGTTTCACATTTAGTTTGCTCGAAAGGAGACGCTCGTGACCATGCGCCAGGAAAGAGTCTCAAATTCCGTCGATTCTATCTTTGACTCCACGTCGACGGTCGAGCGAGGTGCACTCAACGAAGAATCTTTCAAAAGGGTAATTGCGATTGAGCGGAAGCGGACGGAGCGTTCAAAAGCGCCGTTCGTGCTCATGCTTTTGGAAGTGACAAATCATCAGAACCTCGAGAAGACAAAGCAGGCGCTCGATTGCATCGTTGCCGCACTGGTGGCCTCTTGCAGAGATACCGACCTGGTAGGGTGGTACACAGAGAACTCCGTGATCGGAGTCATGTTCACAGGACTCGTGATTACTGACAGAAACTCGATCCTGGGCGCAATCTTGAGTAGAGTTAGTAATACTTTGCGTAATGAACTGACATTCGAGCAGTTCAGTCAAATCAGCATCTCCTTTCACCTGTTTCCGGATGATTGGGAAAACGACAAGCCTGGACGGCCAAGCAATTCGGCGCTTTATCCAGATCTAACGAACCACAATAGTAGCCGCAAGTCATTGCTGGTTGTGAAAAGGGCAATCGACCTTTTAGGAAGCTCGATAATCACTTTGTTTTGCCTTCCTTTGTTTGTGGTGATCGCTTTAGCGGTCAAGCTCTCCTCTAAGGGTCCGATTTTGTTCAGGCAAGAACGAATTGGACAGTTTGGCCAGAGCTTCACCTTTCTGAAGTTTCGATCGATGGTCGCAGACAATGATCATTCAGTCCATCAAGAATATGTAACAAAGCTCATTGCACACGACGCGCAGGACGAATTACAACCTGCCGGCAAGAAAGCTATCTATAAACTTACAAATGACAAGCGAGTAACAGCGATCGGCAAGTTTCTTCGCAGAACAAGTCTCGATGAATTACCGCAGCTTATTAATGTTCTAAAGGGAGACATGTCCCTTGTTGGTCCCCGCCCGCCTATTCCATACGAATTGGCGGCGTATCAAACTTGGCATCGTCGCCGGGTCCTTGAAGTCAAGCCAGGAATTACAGGCCTTTGGCAGGTGACCGGGCGGAGCCGGGTAAAGTTTGACGAAATGGTTCGGCTCGATCTGCGCTACGCCACATCCTGGAGCCCGTGGCTCGATCTAAAGATTCTTATTAGAACGCCGATGGCCGTTATTCGCGGTTCTGGCGCGTATTAGTCCCACATGCAGTGGCTGAGTCGGCGCCAAGGGAACGATCTCGGATCCCGTGTGCACAAACAAATCAATTCAAAAATAAATTCAAGATATCTTCCATATTTCAAGGAAGACGGAGAAAGCTCGTGAATTTCGGAGTTATTGGATACGGATATTGGGGACCCAACGTTGTCAGGAACCTTGCGAGCCTTGAGGGCTCACAAGTGATAGCTATTGCAGAGATAAGTGCGAATGCCCGGGCACGTGCGCAAAAAGCATATCCTGGCGTCAAGGTTACCGGAGAGACGTCTGAAGTGCTTACTTCGACGCAAATTGACGCTGTCGCAATTGTATCCCCGGTTTGGACCCACTATGAGCTGACAAAAGCGGCATTGCTGAACGGAAAGCATGTTTTTGTAGAAAAACCGTTCACCAGTAACACTGCCCAAGCAGAAGAGCTGATTAACATCGCCCAACAGAAGAATCTCAAGATCATGGTGGACCACACGTTCCTTTTCACAGGCGCGGTCCGCAAGATTCGCCAGCTGGTGGACGAAGGCGCGCTTGGAAATCTTTATTACTACGATTCGACCCGCGTGAACCTTGGACTCTTTCAGCACGATATCAACGTGCTGTGGGACTTGGCGCCCCACGATCTTTCCATCATGGATCACCTTCTGAAGGGTAAGCCGGAAGGCATTGTGGCGACGGGTCAGGGTCACTTGAACGGCCACGAAGATGTTGCTTTCATGACGGTGTACTTTCCCGAGAAGGTCATCGCCCATATCAATGTGAATTGGCTCTCGCCGGTGAAAGTCAGGACAACCTTGATCGGCGGCGAGAAGCGCATGCTGGTATGGAACGATCTTGAAGCGGACGAAAAGATAAAAATTTATGACAAGGGCGTGAAGATCACAAGCCAGGAGGGGGTATACGAGCTTCTGGTGAGTTATCGGTCTGGCGATATGTGGTCGCCGCAATTGGAGCAAGTGGAAGCTCTTCGTCATGAGATGGCTTATTTCGTGGAGTGCATCTCGACTGGGCAAGAGCCCTTTAACAATGGATGCGCTGGTCTGCGCGTGGTTCAAATGCTGGAAGCGGCGAGTGAATCATTGAGCAAGCGGGGGTCTCTGGTCTACTTATGAGCTCGTTCAATGCTATTGCCGCCGATGTGAAGATGGGACAGAATGTCCGGCTCGCACAATTCATTAATCTCTATGGCTGCGAAATTGGAGACGATACGAAAATCGGAACCTTCGTTGAGATCCAGAAGAACGCGGTCGTAGGAAAGCGGTGCAAGATTTCAAGCCATTCCTTTATTTGCGAGGGAGTGGTAATCGAGGACAACGTCTTTATCGGACACGGGGTGATGTTCATTAACGATAGCTATCCGCGGGCGACTGCTGGTGATGGAAAACTCCAAACCGAGGCGGACTGGAAGGTTGAGCGAACGATCATCAAGCAAGGAGCGTCGATTGGTTCGGGTGCGACGATTCTTGCGAATACGAGTGTTGGAGAAAACGCAATCGTGGGGGCCGGGAGTGTGGTTACGAAGGATGTCCCCGCGAACGCGATTGTAGCCGGGAATCCGGCAAAACTTCTGCGTTATATAGAAAAGGGTATGGAGGCACAGCGTGAACGCGTCCGATAGTATTCCATTTCTTGACCTTGTTACACCGCATGTCGAACTTGAGAGGGAACTGACCGAGGTATTTCAAAAGGCATTGCACACCGCCGGATTTGTTGGCGGACCCATGGTTGAAGGTTTCGAGAACGCGTTCGCAGCCTTCTGCAGCGCAGATTATGCAATCGCAGTAAACAGCGGTACCGACGCCCTGCGTTTTGCGCTGATGGCCTGCGGAGTTGGCAGTGGTGACGTGGTCGTCACGGTTCCGCATACGTTCATCGCCACGACAGAAGCCATTTCTCAGACCGGCGCAACTCCGGAATTCGTCGACATTGACGAGACGACTTTTAACCTGTCCGCTGACAGGTTAGAGCAGTTCATTGAGGAACAATGCACGCTGGATGAATCAGGAAGGCTGATCAGCCGCCGGAATAGTCTACCGGTGAAGGCGGTTGTGCCGGTTCATCTGTATGGCCAGATGGCGGACATGGACCCGATCCTGAGGCTGTGCCGGCAGTATGATCTCACGCTCATTGAAGACGCCTGCCAAGCGCACGGAGCCAAGTATTTTTCCCGTGACTTGAATCGATGGGTGACGGCGGGTTCGGTAGGGCGCGCCGCAGCCTTTAGCTTCTATCCGGGAAAAAACCTCGGCGCATGTGGCGAGGCGGGGGCTGCAACTACGAACGATGCGGATCTTGCTGCTCGAATCAAAATGATTCGCGATCACGGGCAGGCGAAGAAGTATTACCACGATATGGAAGGGTACAACGGGCGGCTCGATTCGATTCAGGCGGGGCTTCTGCATGTGAAACTAAACCATCTGGAGAAGTGGAACGAACAGCGTCGGAAGCATGCGTCGGAATACAACCGTCTTCTCGCCGGAAACGACGCGATTACGTGTCCGTATGAGCCGGCTTGGTCGCAGTCGGTGTATCACCTCTATGTCGTGCGTACGGCTGATCGAGATGGATTGATTGAACATTTGAAAGAAGCCAGGATCGGGTCCGGAATTCACTATCCGATTCCCTTGCACCTTCAGAAGGCCTATGTCTCCATGAACTATAGAAACGGTGATTTTCCCGTGACCGAGAGGGTTGCTTCCCAGATCGTTTCTCTTCCGATGTTTCCGACTCTGTCGGAGCAGCAGCTGCGGAAGGTTGTAAATGAAGTGTTGAGCTTCTGCGCTGGGTCGATCAGGAAAGCGCCCGTATGTGAAGCGACTTCCCTCGCGTGACGGAACCGCTCTCCCTAGAAGACTCAACGGCAGATGATCTTCCGGTCTGTATCCTCTTTGGGGGAACCGCATCCACCAAAGAATGGTTCAAACATATAGATATAAAGAGCTATTCCGAGACCTCGTTCTTTGTCTCTTCCAACCCTTGGCGACGCATGTCGCAAACCAAGCGAACAACAATTCCCCAACCGGATCTCGATGGATGCGTGTCGCCGAGGACAGGCGCCCCGTCTCAAACTACTCTGGCCATGAACGAGAATTTACGCTACGTACTAATCACTCCGGCGCGGAATGAAGAGCGCTTTATTGAGCTCACGCTGAGGTCAATGATTGCGCAGACTCACCTACCTCGGAAGTGGGTGATTGTGAGTGACGGCTCTACTGACCGGACCGATGAAATTGTCAGTAGCTACGCGGCGACTTATCCTTGGATCGAGTTACTCCGGATGCCGGAGCGGCGCGAAAGGCACTTTGCCGGCAAGGTCTATGCGTTCAATGCCGGGTATGAGAGGGTGAAGGCGCTGGACTTCGAAGTGGTCGGGAACCTGGACGCCGATGTGTCCTTTGAGTCTGGGCACTTTGAATTTCTTCTCGCCAGGATGCGCGAGAACCCTGAACTGGGGATGGCAGGCGCACCTTTTCGAGAAGGGACGTTCCAGTACGACTATCGGTTCACAAACATCGAGAATGTATGGGGTGGGTGCCAGCTCTTTCGGCGCAACTGTTACGAAGAGATTGGCGGATACGTTCCGTTAAAAGGCGGCTGCATCGACCATGTTGCCGTGATTACAGCGCGATTTCACGGATGGAAGACTCGAACATTTCCAGAGACGGTCTGCATTCATCATCGTGTGATGGGGACTGCGGAACAAGGGAGTCTCAAAGCAAAATTCAAAATGGGCCGTAAAGACTACACGGTAGGAAATCATCCGATCTGGGAACTGGCTCGGATGATCTACCAGATGAAGTCCAAGCCGTTCGTCCTGGGCGGGCTGGCGCTGGGAACTGGGTACCTCTGGTCGCTTATCCGGCGAGCGCAGGTTCCGCTCTCGCTGGATCTCGTCGCCTTTGTGCGGTCTGAACAGATGCACAGGCTGAAGAGATTGTTTGGCAGCAAATCGCCGTTTACAGGAAGTCGTATCAGAACTGTATCCGAGTAGGACGGCAGATAGCGGCAATAGCCTAGTCTGATCTGTCACGAGGAATCGATTCAACATTCGTTCTGGCGTTCAAATGTACTAAACAACTTAAAGTGTCAAGTGATCAAATTTAACGAAATCATAGATGCAACCTGCTTAAGCGTTGCGCCAACCTTCGTTCAGAAGACTGGCAGCCGCGCGCAGATTCAGAGCGACAGGACGGAGTTCTCGCATGCAGATTTGTGGTAAAGAGATTCGTGTTCAGGGCAAGCTGTGTCGAATTGCGCGCCTGGATGCGGACTGGTACAAATTTGTCGATGATCCGGCGTCCATGCTGGATGGACTGAAGAAATCCGGCAA
The DNA here is from genome assembly GCA_963798035.1 of uncultured Acidobacteriaceae bacterium. GTDB lineage: Bacteria > Acidobacteriota > Terriglobia > Terriglobales > Acidobacteriaceae > Telmatobacter. The sequence continues at coordinate 1,710,230 of CAWCRW010000006.1, forward strand.
GAGAATCGATCTTTTTACATTCTTGCAGAAGCCAAATGAGACCCAACCGAAGTATGACTACCCGATGGAATTGGATAATCTCGCGATTCTCTCCATTTCAAGCTTCGATGAGTGGTGGAACAAGCAGATTGGATTCAAAGCAAGAAACAAGGCCAAGCAGGCGCAGAAGAAAGGCGTCACGATCCGCGAAGTCCCGTTTGATGACGACTTAGTGAGAGGGATCTGGGAGATCTACAATGAGACTCCGATTCGCCAGGGCCGGCGTTTTCCCCACTATGGCAAGAGCTTCGAGGCTGTTCGCCGAATGAGCGCGACCTACCTCGACAGCAGCGTGTTCATTGGCGCGTTTTTTGAGGAAAAGCTGATCGGGTTTATCAAGTTGACGATGGATGACGATGGAATCCAGGCTGGGATGATGCACATTGTTTCGATGATTAAGCATCGCGATAAGGCACCCACCAATGCGCTTGTGGCGCAGGCGGTCCGATCCTGCGCTGATCGGGGAATTCCAAACCTTGTCTATTCGCATTTTTCGTATGGAAAGAAGGAACGCAGCAGCCTTAGTGATTTTAAAGAACGCAATGCTTTTAAGAAGGTGGAATTGCCACGGTACTACATTCCGCTCACGAGTATCGGACGGGCGGCCTATCGCCTAGGCCTCCACCGTAAGTTCATCGACCGACTTCCGGAGCCTCTGGTTGCGAAGGCGCGGGATCTTCGCTATTCATGGTACAAACGCCGTTTTCCAACCCTAGAACAAGATATTTAAAGGGAACGCATCGGGATGCCGGGAATTGTCGGACTAATCACCAAAAAGCCGCGGGAATGGGCAGAGCAACAACTTGCCGTGATGCTCAAGACTCTGCTGCACGAACCTTTTTATGTGAAGGGAACGTGGGTTGACGAGTCTCTGGGAGTCTATGTCGGCTGGGTGGCGCGCGAGAACTCATTCGCAGATCAAATGCCGATTTACAACGAGCGGAAAGATGTCGTGCTCGTTTTTGGAGGCGAGGAATTTCCGGACCCAGGTACGGCTCGCAGGCTGAAGGAAAAAGGTCATTCGTGCGACGAGACGGGTCCATCCTATTTAGTCCATCTTTATGAAGATGACCCCGACTTTTTCAAGAATCTGAATGGGCGCTTCCAAGGGTTAGTCGCAGATCGCCGGCAACGCACGGCAATCCTGTTTAACGATCGTTTTGGGTTGCAGCGGATTTACATTCACGAAGCATCGGACGCGTTCTATTTTTCTGCAGAAGCCAAGTCGATTTTGGCTGTCCGGCGCGAACTGCGCAGTATGGACCCGCAAGGACTTGGCGAGTATATCGCTTGCGGGTGCGTTCTGGAGAATCGCACCCTTTTTAAAGGGCTCCAGCTGCTGCCGCCAGGATCTGCATGGAGATTTCGTGGAGGAGCTCTCGAGAGAAGGAGAGCGTACTTCGAGTCACGCGAGTGGGAGGAGCAAGAGCCACTCGACGCAGAAAGCTACTACAGCGAACTACGTCAAGTTTTCACGAGCAGATTGCCTCGCTATTTCACCGGCCCCGAGGGAATCGGCGTATCTCTGACAGGCGGTCTTGATACACGCATTATCATGGCGTGGCGCAAAGCTGCTGCAGGCTCGTTGCCATGCTACACGTTTGGCAGCATGTACCGAGAAAACCAGGATGTTCATCTAGCGAAGCGCGTAGCGGGAATTTGCGGCCAGTCTCATGAGGTCATTACAGCCGACGGCAGGTGCCTAGAGAATTTCGCGCAATATGCCGAGCGCACTCTCTATATGACGGATGGATGCGTGGATGTGAGCCGCTCTCCGGATCTCTATTGCAACGAAGTGGCTCGGCAAATTGCACCGGTCCGTATGGTTGGGACCTTCGGCAGTGAAATTATCTGCGGTGCGATCATGTTCAAGGCAGTCGCCCCTTCGCCAGGCATTTATCGCGAAGAGGTTCTGACGCAGGTAGCCAGAGCCAGCGAAGCATATCGCCGGCAAGTTGGCGGAAACCGGACCAGCGCTGTCGCATTCCGGCAGACGGCGGCGCATCATTTTGGCATCCAGAGTCTTGAACAATCGCAGCTGACCGTGCGCACACCGTACTTGGACAATGAAGTCGTCCGCACGGTGTTTCGGGCGCCTCGAATTGAGCAAGGCGAAGACGTGCGGTTGCGGCTCATTCGCGACGGAAGCCGAGAACTTGGAAATCTCCGCACCGACCGCGGGCTAGGTGGCAGGAATCGTTTTGCGTCGACCATCAACCGCGCGTATTTAGAATTCACGTTCAAGGCCGAGTATGCATACGACTACGGCATGCCGCAGTGGGTTGCCAAGACTGATCATGCTCTCGCGCCGTTCCATCTGGAACGCCTTTGGATGGGACGTCACAAGATCTTTCATTTTCGGTGGTGGTACCGTACGGTTCTTGCCAACTATGTAAGGGAAATCTTGCTCGACTCTCGCGCGCTTGCGCGTCCATATCTTGAACGGTCGGGCGTCGAGGCAGTTGTTAACGGCCATCTGAAAGGTACGCGCAATTACACGACGGAGATTCATCGGCTTCTTTCTCTCGAGCTTCTTCACCGGGCTTTCGTTGACGCCAATTGAAAGTGCAAATCCAACCAAGCTACACATGATCTGGGCAGAATGAATTCTTTACTCGCGACATGCATCTTCGCCTGCGGCATCGCGGGACTGTTCTATCTCGATAGGGATAAAACGGTCCGCACATCAAAGGCCCTCTGGATTCCGGTGATCTGGATCGCGATCGTCGGCTCTCGATCGGTATCCGAGTGGTTTGGCGTTCACCACACAGGGGCGAATGCGCAGCTTGACGGGAGTGGGATCGACGCCGCAGTGTTTGGAATATTGACGGTGTCGGCAATTATCGTACTGTGTTTCCGCAACGCTCGGACCCGGGACTTTCTGGTTTTGAACTGGCCCGTCCTCATCTATTTTTTCTTTTGCCTTATCAGCGTCTCCTGGTCGGATCATCCCGATGTCTCATTTAAACGCTGGATCAAGGCAATCGGCGATCTGGCGATGGTTCTGGTGATTGTTACCGATCGGCAACCGGTTGCGGCATTGACTCGGCTCATGGCCCGCGTCGGCTTCGTCTTATTGCCAGCTTCAGTGCTCATGATCAAGTACTTCGGAGACCTCGGGCATGAGTACACTCCCGATGGTGCCCAGATGAATACCGGCGTATCGACCAACAAGAACATGCTAGGCGTCATGTTGCTTGTCGTCACGCTGTTCACACTCTGGCGGGTCATCGATATTTTCCGTGACAGGAATATGCGGGATCGCCGGCGACACCTTGTCGCGCAGGGGGTGCTTTTAGCATTTGGAATCCTGCTCTTCAAGATGGCTCATTCGGCAACCGCGATCGCGTGCTTTGCCCTTGGCGGCGGTCTGATCATCGCGTCCAATTTGCGTTCGTTCAGAATACGGCCTGTACGCATCCATGCGCTCTGTTTGGGAATCCTGCTTTTTGGTGCAGTCGCTTTCCTTTCAGGAGCCGAGGGAACTGTCAGCGAGGCTCTCGGGAGACAAGCAAATCTCTCGGGACGAACGGAGATATGGGCCGCTGCCATTCCGGCTGCGCCGAATGCATTGATTGGCGCTGGCTTCGAAGATTTCTGGATCAGTCCAAATGTTGAGAAGTTTCAGCGTGGACTTCTGGGCTGGTGGCACCCTGAAGGGTTGAACGAGGCCCACAACGGGTATATCGAAACCTATTTGAATCTCGGCGTGGTCGGTGTATGCCTCATCGCAATGATTCTCGTCATCGGCTATCGTCGCGCTGTGAAAGCTTTTAGGAAAAACACGCAGATCGGAGGCCTTTTTCTCGCGTATATCATCGTTGCTGCGGTGTATAGCATCACGGAGGCAGGTTTCCGAATGCTTGATCCGATGTGGATATTTCTGCTTCTAGCTGTGGTCGGAGCAAGCGGCGTGAACGCAGGTCTCTTCGCTCGGAAAGCGACCAAGACTCTTGCCACACGCACGGACGATGGGATCAAAACACTCGGCAAGAGCGAACCCGACCCCGGATTGGAAGCGATTTACGCCTCTCGCGGTGGATCGGCGATGTTCAAGCTCGCTCGGGCAAACAATCCACGGTAAAAGCAATCCAATGCAGTAATTTCGCGCCCCGGACCAACGCTCCCAAGAGATAAACATTGAAACCTTTTCAATCGGACGGCACCTTTCATCCCATCGCCAGAGGCAGGGGGCTTCGCAGGACCGCAGTTCGTGGCGCAGGCGCGGCCATGGCCGGTCAAGCGAGTAGTTTTATAGTTGGAATGGGTTCCGTTGTCGTTTTGGCACGGTTGCTGACACCTGCTGATTTTGGAATCGTGACCATGGTGACGACCGTGAGTCTCCTGTTTCGGAGCTTCGGTCTCAATGGATTCACCGAACTGATTGTCCAGCGCGATGAGCTCACAGATTCCCTGGCGAGCAATCTTTTCTGGGTGGATCTGGGGATCGGGGCGATCCTCACGCTGCTGTTTGCCGGATCCGGAACTCTGTTAGCGCGCTTTTATCACAATCCCGCGGTCGCGCAAGTTGCAGTATGTATGGCGCTGACCATCGGAGTAGGCTGTGTGGGCTGGATTCACCTCGGGCTCTTGCAGCGGGCAATGCTTTTCAGGACTACGGCAATCATCAACTTTATCGGTCAGCTGGTTCTAGTGATCGTGTCGGTAGTGTTAGCCGTTGCCCACTATCATTACTGGGCACTCGTGTGGGGCAGTGTTGCACAGGTTGTGACCGTGGCTGCCGGTGCTTGGTTGGCATGCCGCTGGATCCCAAGCTGGCCACGCCGCGCCTCCGGCACCGTGAAGGGGCTCAAGTTTGCGATGAGCGTGTATTCGCACTTCGCATTCAATTACCTTACACGCAATACGGATAACGTTCTGGTCGGATGGAAATTTGGCGCCCGGGCGCTTGGCTTTTATAAGCGGGCTTACGATCTTTTTGTACTACCCGAGCAACAAATGTTGTCACCGATGTCGGCTGTGGTCGTGAGCACTCTCAGCCGTGTAAACCGTGATCGCGAACAGTTTCAGCGGTATTTTCTACGCGCAATTACGGTGCTGGCACTTATCGGGATGGGTGTCGGAGCCGACCTTTCCTTAGTCGGCATGGATGTCATTCGCTTGTTGCTGGGTCCAGGATGGGAAGAGGCCGGCCGCATCTTTGTTTTGTTTGGACCGGGAATCGGCGTGATGCTGCTTTACGATACGCAAGGCTGGATTCACCTCTCGATCGGCCGTCCGGAGCGATGGTTCTGGTGGGGAATTATCGAATTTGCATGCACCGCCAGTTTGTTCTTGCTGACGCTGCATTGGGGACCTTCAGGAATCGCAGTGGCTTGGACAATCTCCTTCTTTCTCCTGATGTTTCCCGGCTTCTGGTTCGCTGGAAAGCCTATCGCCCTCAGCGTGGGAGCAATCTTTGCCGCGATTTGGAGATTTTTCGTTGCCTCTGTGGTTGCAGGCGGCACCACATTCTTGATCATTGGCATGCTGCCGCATTTTGCTTCAATGGCCGGAGCTCCGGCCGCGTTAATTCGTCTGATTGCAGTTTCACTGTTGTTTTCCGCGCTTTATCTAGGCTGTGTAATTGCGCTTCACGGAGGGATGAAGCCGATCAACGAAACGGTCGGTCTGGTGCACGACTTTTTGCCTGAGCGCAAAACGGAAAACGCATTGAGCACGGTTTCCGAGACGAATATGTCGCCGGCTGTTTCAGAGGCTTAAGCGTAGCGGCGAGGCTTCTCAATTAAAGACTTTGACTGTTTCTCAAGCAAGATTCAATCCGTAATGCAAATTCCAATATGAGCTCAATTTCCCACCCCGCAGAGAAAGTCGGTTCTTCCCAGGGAGAACGCACGGCTAGGCTGCGCATTTTACTGCTAGCACCTTTTTGCGATCCGGAGCGTATCAGCATGCCCCTGATTGCATACTTGCACGCTGCGGCGCTCGCACAGCTTCATGATGTTTCTCTCGTGATTGGAACGCCCAGCGAAGCGAGCGTGCTCCGCGCAAGCGGTCCGTTTCGCACCATAGAAGTAGTCCGGATGCCGAAGCTCGAGCGTTTTTACGAGTGGTGTTTACGCTATATTTTTCGATACAACTTTGCCAGCCAGGCATTGACCGCTTTCGGATATCCGTTTTCCCTGGCTTTTGAATGGTATGCATGGCGGCAGTTGCGGCAAAGGATTTCGACGGGTGAGTTTGATGTAGTTCTGCGCATCCTTCCGACGACGGCCGTTCAACCGAGTCCGTTTGCGTTCTTCCTTCGGAAAGGGCCGATTCCTTTTGTGATTGGTCCGATCAATGGTGGCCTTCCCTTCGTTCAAGGGTTCCGGCAGGCCGAAAATCAAAGAGAATGGATTTCTGGGTTGCGCGGCTTGTATCGATATCTGCCGTTTGCGCGCTCAACCTATCACTGTGCGGCAGCGATCCTGGCAGCCTCGTCGCATACCTATTCGGAGTTTGCCGCCTATTCCCACAAACTTTTCTTTATTCCTGAGAATGGAATCGGGCGCCAGCTTTTTGCTGGCGAGCCGTGCAAGCGCGAGCAAAGGACCAAGCTGGAGTTCATCTTTGTCGGGGGTTTGATTCCCTGCAAAGCATGTGACCTCGCGCTGCGTGCATCCGCATCGCTTGTGAAGAATGGTCTGGCGAGCTTTAACATATTCGGCGATGGCCCCGAAAGAGGCCGGCTTGAGGAGCTTGCGCGATCTCTTGGGATTGAACAGGATGTTTCATTTCACGGCTGGGTGAGCCACGCAGAGGTACTTGAGCGCTTGAAATCCGCTGATGTCATGGTTTTTCCATCGGTCCGCGATTTTGGAGCAGGTGTAGTCTTTGAAGCTCTCGCCACCGGCGTCGTCCCTGTGGTGGCAGATTTCGGTGGCCCCGGAGACATTGTTCATTCGGACGTGGGATATAAGATCGCGCTCACCAATGAGAATGACTTTGTGACGCAGATGGAAAAGGTGTTGACGGAGCTTGTTCACAATCCCAAGCTGCTGGAGCGCTTACGTCAGCAGGGCATGGCGTACGCGCTGGAAAACCTGACCTGGGATGCGAAAGCACGCGCTGTCACGCGGGTCTTGAATTGGGTCTTGCAGCGAGGACCGAGACCTGATTTTACGCCTCCCAAGATCCTGGCTACCAAAATCGGGTCGTCGGGCAAGAACCAATGCCAGGCCCAAGAGGCCTAGCAAGGCCACATACGCGTGGATGAAGTGCGCGGACCTCGTCGGAATTGAGAAACACTCTAGCGCAAACAGTCCGCAGCCAATAGAAACCTGACTTTATTTGGAAGTTGGGAAAGCAATGATCATGCCAACTAGCAGCGTCGCCGAAAAGCCGATTGTCGAAGCGGTGGATGTCCGTGGGCGGGCGGTCCTCGATGTTCGACCGGCGATCGAGCTTGGTTTGCTGACGGGCTGCAAGGATCGACATTATGCCTTCGGGCTAGCTACGGCGCTAGCGGCAAGCGGCATCAACGTAGATGTTGTGGGCAGCGACCTGATCGACAGTTCTGAACTGCACACGACTCCGAACCTGCGCTTTCTCAATTTTCTTCCCGGCAAGATGAGCAAGACAGGTTTCGTGAAGAAATTATCCAAGCTGCTTGTCTATTACACAAAGCTTATTCGGTATACTGCACGCACCAAACCCAAGGCCCTGCACATTCTTTGGAACAACAAATTTGAGTTTTTTGATCGCACTTTCCTGATGCTCTATTACAAGATATGCGGGAAAAAGGTGGCGATGACGGCGCATAACGTGAATCAGGCAAGGCGCGACGGAAAAGACACGCTCCTCAACCAGGTCACGCTCAAAATGCAATATCGGCTTTGCGATCATATTTTCGTTCACACGCAGAGGATGAAGGAAGAGCTTTGCCAGGATTTTCGCGTGAACGGCAACGCCGTGACTGTTATTCGGTATCCGATGAACAACGCCTTACCAGATACTGCACTCACGTCTTCTGAGGCGAAGCGGTGGCTCGGCCTTGGCACGGGAGAAAAGACGATCCTGTTTTTCGGCAGGATCAGGCCGTATAAGGGAATTGAACACCTTCTGGCGGCGTTCAAGGTTCTTTCGGTGCGAGGCGGAGGGAAGTACCGGTTGATTATTGCCGGAGAACCGAAGAAGGGCTCCGAGGAGTACCTGCATGAAATCCAGCAATCCATCGTCAAAGGCTTCGCTCCCAAAGAGATTATTCTCAAAGTCCAATTCATTCCCGACGATGAGATGGAATTATATTTCAAGGCTGCGGACGTTCTGATTCTTCCATACAAGGAAATTTTCCAGAGCGGTGTGCTCTTTTTAGCGTACAGTTTTGGGTTGCCGGTGATCGCAACCGACGTAGGTTCGTTTCGAGAAGACATTGTCGAAGGCGAAACCGGATTTCTCTGCAAACCCGGCGACCCTGAAGACATGGCCAATGCTGTCGAGAAATATTTTGCCAGCGAACTGTTCAAGGACCTGAAAGAGCGCAGGCAGGATCTGAAGGATTACGTTAACGCAAATCACTCATGGCGCGCGGTTGCCGACTTAACCTGCCAAGCGTATGCGCAAATGTTAGGGGGGGTGCCATCATAAAACCGCTGGTATCAATCCTTATTCCCGCATACAACGCAGAGGCATGGATTTGTGAGACCTTGTGTTCTGCGATTGCGCAAACGTGGGAGCCGAAGGAAATCATCGTAGTGGACGACGGTTCGACCGACCGGACACTGGCGATTGCCCGGCGGTTTGAGTCTGCCCAGCTGCGTGTTGTGACACAGAAGAATCAGGGCGCAGCTGCGGCGCGGAACACTGCTTTTTCATTGAGCCAGGGAGATTACATCCAGCACCTCGATGCAGACGATCTCATGGCCCCCGACAAGATTGCGAAACAGATGGAAGCGTTGGGAGCGTCCGCGACTTCGCGCACGCTTTTGTCCTGCAGTTGGGGAAGATTTATGTATCGCTATTACCGGACAGAGTTCACGCCCAGTGCGCTGTGGTGTGATCTGTCTCCGGTCGAATGGTTGATTCGCAAGATGCAGTTCAACCTCTATATGCAAACATCCACTTGGCTTGTGAGCCGGGATTTGGCGGAAAAGGCAGGCCCTTGGGATACCAGCTTAATGGTGGATGACGACGGTGAATATTTCTGTCGGGTTCTGCTTGCCTGTGACCGAGTACAGTTCGTGCCAGAGGCGAAAGTCTACTATCGAACCTCGGGTCCTGCAAGTTTGAGTTACATTGGCCATTCGGATCGGAAAAGGGTTGCGCTGCTGCGCTCTATGGATCTGCACATCCAATACATCCGTTCACTCGAAGACAGCCAAAGAGTGCGGGAAGCCTGCGTGACCTATCTGCAGAATTGGGTATGCTTTTTCTATCCGGATCGTCCTGACCTAGTCAAGAAAGTCGAAGAGATCGCCACAGATCTGGGTGGGAATCTTGCACTTCCGACGCTCTCCTGGAAGGCCGTGTGGCTCTCGCGGCTATTCGGGCGCCAACGCGCGAAGCGTGCTCAAGTGATTTTAGCTCGCATTAAATGGTCGTCGGGGCGGCTCTGGGACAAGATTCTGTTCCAAATCGACGGGCGCCGATTCAGACAAAGCTGGGTGAGGAGCTGATTCGACGGCGGAATCGTCGAGTTGGCGAGATGAGTTTCAATGCGGAAGGGAAAGGAGATCTTCTGAATTGACTCTCCTCCCCCTTCTTCTGACCGGTCCAGTCGTCTTCTTACTGAACCAGTGTGCCACTGAGGTTTGACGGGGGCTGTGGCGTCGAACTGGTGTTCGAAGTTGAGCCAGATTCAAGTGGATGAGGATATGTATACGGCTGGTAGATCCCCGTCCAGGTGTTTGTCGATGTGCAGACATACAATTCGCCCTGGCCGCTGTTCGAATCTGTCGCGAAATAGGCCACGCCGTAGGAACCCGTCGGGCTTGTGCCGTATGTGCCGCCGGGTCCCGGAGTGCAAGTCGAGGGCCGGCTCGCGAGAGTCCCGTAGCCGGTGCCGGTTGTTCCGTTGAAGCTTGAGACGCTTTTATAGATCTCGCGGTTAAACTGCGCCGTTGTGTCACCCTGGTTGATGACAACTTCTGGGATTCCGTTTGGAAGGGTGTTCTCAAAGTAGTAGATGGGTTCGAGCATCTGCTGGGGCCATGCAATAGTGCCAGTTGAAGAGTTCAGCGCATTCGGGAAGTTTTGTCCATTCAGCATCTGTCCCTGGCCACGCCCGAGCATATCGAGGCAGGGGTAACCTGAAGACGATGGGTTGTTGCCGTCCCAAGCTGAGCCAACCCCGTTGCCGTTGATCGTCGTGCCGCAATAGCCCCAGCCGTTGGGAGTATTGGTCTCGGTCTCGGAACCATCATTGCGCGTGGTCGAGACTGCGGCGAGGTCGTCGTAACCCGAAGCGAGCGTGTTGCCCCAGACAAGAGAAGGACCGCCTGCGGAGCCGATAACAGCATACTGCGGAGAAGATGGGCCAACGATGTAGTTGTGATAGGCCTCGTAGGCACGGCAACCGCGGCCGCGACCTGCCTGTGATTTGGTTCCGTGGGAGTGGATCATGGCCGAACCAGTCGAGCCGTTCGTCAGCGTCGAGTAGCGAATTACAAAGCGTCCTGCGGTGTCGCAATCCTCAGCTTCTCCACCATTGATGATCGAAGCTTCGATGAAAAAGAAGGAGCTGGAGCCGAAGTTTGTTGGACTCGCCCATGTCCCGTCACCCCAACCGGCCGAATCGCCAATTGTGTTCGAAAAGGCAAAGCCCTGCGAGAGCGTATTCACTCCGGGAGCCGCGTTATCGAAGATGTCGTGGTCTCCGACGCCCTCGATCTCTCCATACAGCCGTCCGGTAAAAGTCGAGAAGCTGGTCGTGTAAGTATCGACCGCAAAGTGGATATGGTCGATGCGCACATTGTGACTCGGCCCTGTGAGGACCAGGATGCCGTCGTTCTTTACATTTCCTGTGCCACCTTCAATGGTCAATCCGGTAATTCGAAAAGAAGAATTCGCGCCCGACATGGTGAGAATGATCGGCGATTGCCCGCTGCCACTTACAAATGAGTCCTGAATGATCGTGCTGTCTGAAGCGGTACAAGCATAGCTCGATGTGCCCGCCGTTCCGGTGCAATTCACCGCGGTCTGACCTTGAATCGTCAGATTTGCGTTCCCTGACGGAACTGTCCACGACAGGTTCCCCGTCCAGGCGCAAGTGCCGGCCGGAATCGTCACGAGGGTGGTGCTTGATGTCACGGAATTCAGCGCAGATTGTACGTCTGAAAGATTGCAGCTCGCGGCGTTGATTGTGGTGCTCGATGCTGCTCGGGCTGACGTGCTCATCATCAAGAGCAGCAATAGCAGGAGTGAAGTCGAGAAAATGCGTTTCATAAGGGCCAACTCCTTTATTTCAAAAAATCTTCCGTGACGCCGCCACGCGAGGCCGAGCAGACCTCCAGGTGCGGGATAAAAGTTTTGTGTATCTGCTTTCCAATCTAATCCTCAGGAAACGATGGGAAAACACGGGTAATGTGAACATCGGTTACCAGAGTTACTCTTCCGCAGCAAATATTGGAGCTCGTTCCATTAACTCCATGGCACGGTGGACTTTGGCTTATCCTCGAGAATGGAAAGCCGGGTCCCGCACAGGCCGAAAATTCCTTTCGCTCGTCGAGATTGACGAGGTAAAGGGACTTCGATTACCAAAGTAACCAAGGAGGGGTGGCGGACCCGGCGGGAAAAGTCAAAGTTGTGAAGACTTCCCGAATTCGGCTCCCAAGGAAATGGCGAAAAAGCCATTGATTGAAAACAACTTGAGTTTTTTAGCAGGCTTAGCTGCGATCGGGTCGCTGCCGCACCGCCCCGGGGCGTTTGTATCAAATATTCGTCTTCTTTGGTCCCGAGATATAGGGGCAGACTAGCACAAATCTGATAGAACCCAAAATGCGGTTGAGGGGTAGATTTAAGCGAAATTCATGTTTTGAGGGCCTGCAGCTTTTTTGAAACTGTGAAGGTCGAATCCAACCGATCCAGGATATTCCGCTCTTTTTACTGGATTAAACTACAAACGCTTTCGCTCCAAAGTCCGATAGTGACGATGATTTGTCGAGACCAGTGCGGAGACCCAACTTCTTAATGGAGACCGGAAAATGTACATTGTGGAACGCGCACTAACGTTCGCGCGTGGATTCCTCTTAAGCTATGGCCCGACGAAGTTCAAGAAGGCTATGTGGGATAAGGAATTCTCAAGCGACAAATGGGACTTCATCGACGAAACATCGAGTGATTGCGTTTACCCACCGCTTGAGAAATATGCGCGCGGAGGAGACATTCTGGATCTTGGCTGTGGGCCGGGCAACACGGCGAATGAACTCGTGGAGAAGGCCTACCGGTCATACCTTGGAGTCGACATCTCGGAGTCTGCCCTGGCCAAAGCGGAAAAGCGAACAAATGAAAACGGCCGCTCGGGCAAGAATAGTTTTGTTTGTTCGGACTTCCTCGGGTACATGCCGGCGCGTGATTTCGACGTGATCCTTTTCAGGGAATCGATGTATCACATTCCCTACGGATCGGTCCTGGAAGTGTTGGACAAATATTCAAAGTATCTCAAGAGTAGTGGTGTTTTCATCGTGAGACTCTATAGCCGTGACTTCAATACCGGAATGATCAAGGGACGCGTTCAAAGAAAGCTCGATCTGATCAAAAGCAAATTCAGGACCGTGGAAGAGCTCCAGCATGAGAAGCCTGGAACCCCGATTGTTCTGGTGTTTCGACCCAAGCAGTGAGGCTGTTCGGCGCGCGGGATAAAGGCCAAGCGAGGAAGCCGGCGGCGGAAAGTAGTTCGTCGATAACAAGGTATAGAAGGAGCGCACTTTGAAAATTAGCATTTTTGGATTAGGTTACGTGGGCGCCGTTTCCGCGGGCTGCCTTGCGGCCGAAGGGCACCAGGTGCTCGGAGTCGATCCAGTCGCAGAGAAGGTTGATCTGATCAATCGCGGCAATTCGCCGATCGTGGAAGCCGAGATCAACGAGATCATCGAGGAAGCCGTCCGGACTGGCCGCCTACGCGCCACCCAGGATCCCGCGGCCGCCATCCACGAGACCGAACTTTCCTTCGTTTGCGTTGGAACGCCAAGCCAGTCGAACGGCAATCTTGACATTCGCTATATTCGGCGCATTTGCGAACAGATCGGGACCGCACTTCGATCCAAATCAGACCGGCACACGGTGGTGATTCGCAGCACAATTCTGCCGGGGACCATGCAAAAGGTCGTCATTCCGACCCTGGAGGAGTTCTCTGGAAAAAAGGCGGGAGAGGATTTCGGGGTATGCAACAATCCGGAATTTCTGAGAGAAGGCTCAGCAGTGAAGGATTTCCGCAGCCCGCCAAAGACAGTGATCGGGCAATTGGATCAGATAAGCGGCGAATTGCTCGCGACACTTTACGAAAACCTGCAGGCCCCCCTGATTCGCACAGACCTCCATACCGCGGAAATGATCAAGTATGTCGATAACAGCTGGCATGCGTTGAAGATCGGATTTGCCAACGAGATTGGAAACCTGTGCGACTCATTCGGGGTCGACGCCGATGCGGTGATGGACATCTTCTGCCAGGATAAGAAGCTGAACATCTCGCCAGCTTATTTGAAACCGGGCTTTGCGTTCGGTGGCTCATGCCTGCCTAAGGACCTGCGAGCGCTTTCCTATCAGGCAAAGATGCATGATCTGCAACTCCCGATTCTCAGCGCGGTTTTGCCCAGCAATGAGATGCAAATCGCGCGCGGTGTCAAGCTTGTTACGGATAGTGGAAGCTCACGCGTCGGAGTTCTTGGATTCAGCTTCAAAGCAGGGACGGACGATCTCCGCGAGAGTCCGGTCATCGAAGTGATCGAACGGCTGATCGGAAAGGGCTACGACCTCCGGATCTATGATCGAAACGTGAATATCGCGGCATTGGTGGGCGCCAATCGGGACTTCATTCTCAACCACATTCCGCACATCTCGAGATTGATGGTGCCCAGCATTGAAGCTGTCCTCGAGCACGCACAGACAGTGGTTGTGGGGAATCGTGATTCGGAATTCAGCCAGATTCAGAGCAAGCTTCGCGAAGATCAGTGCCTCGTAGATTTTGTTCGGATCACTCAACAAGGGAGCTCGAATGCCAAGCACAGGCTCACTTATGCCTGAAACCTTGACGGCACCGCTACGCGTGGTTGGTCCGAGAACTGACATCTATGATGCGATCGAGCGGTTGGTGCACTGGCTCGAGGAGCACGACTATCGCGGGTACGATACCTTTGATGGCTTGAATGCCAAGTTCGTCCGTCCGCTCACGTTCAACAGCGTGTTTCTGCGGACTGCTCTTCTCCAGGGAGTACGACGCTTTCCCCTGAATCTGCGGCCGCTTTTGGGTGTGTCGCCGCAACGTTCGACGAAGGGAATGGGTTTTCTGGCTCGCGGGTTCATGCGCTTGAATCGAGCGACCGGCGACCCTGACTGGAACGAAAAAGCCAGGACGGCTTTGCAATGGCTCGTCGAGCATCGATCTCCGGGATACAGTGGCGCCTGCTGGGGGAATCACTTCGACTATCAGTCGAGGACTTTCTATCTTCCCAAGGGGGTTCCGACTGTTGTTTGGACTTCGTTGATTGGCCATGCCTTTCTGGATGGATGGGAGCACTTTCACGAGGATGCTTACTTGAACATTGCGGTAAGCGCCTGCGAGCATATTGTGCACGACCTTGCAGCGATCCCTTCCAAGGATGCTCTTTGTATCTCGTATATCCCAGGCAAGGATGTGCTGGTTCATAACGCAAACACTTTGGGTGGCAGCCTGCTGGCCCGCGTCTACGCGGCAACCGGGAATAAAGGGTACGGCAACCTCGCGTGTCAGGCGTTGACTTATACGGCAAATTGCCAACGGCCTGATGGTTCCTGGTATTACGGAGAAAAAGAGAATCTGCACTGGGTGGACAATTTCCACACTGGATATGTTCTGGACTGCTTTCGGCACTATCAGCAAAGCACGGGCGACAGTCGTTTCGATGAAGCAATGATGCGCGGCTATCGATACTGGAAGGAGAATTTCTTCCTGTCGGATGGAACGCCGAAGTACTACTTTCAAAAGACGCTGCCCATCGACATTCAGTGCTGCTCACAAGCTATCGACACCCTCGTATTCTTCCGCGAAGAAGATCCAGGAAGCTTGGAACTCGCGTTGAAAGTTGCTGAATGGACGATCGCGAATATGCGAGACCGCAGCGGGTACTTCTACTACCGGCGGTATTCTCGTTTGTTAGTCAATAAAACTCCCACGCTTCACTGGGGACAGGCCACCATGCTTTGCGCACTCGGTGGACTCTACGAATGGCTGTGAAAATGGATTCCCTTACAAAAAGAAAAATACTGATTATTGTCGAGAATCTACCTGTACCGTTCGACAGCCGGGTTTGGAAAGAGGCCTGCGCGCTGCGCGATGCCGGATATGAGGTCAGCGTTCTGTCGCCGCGGGGGAAGGGATATTCCAGCCGGTATGAACTCCTCGAAGGAGTGCATATTTATCGGCATCCGATGCCCAAGGAAGGAAACACCGCAAAAGGGTATCTTTGGGAATATGGATGCGCGATCTTCTGGGAGTTCCTCTATGCGTGGTGGATTTTTGTCACGAGAGGTTTCCAATGCATCCAAGGTTGCAATCCCCCGGACAATATCTTTCTCGTGGCACTTCCGTTCAAGCTCTTCGGCGTGAAGTATATCTTTGACCATCACGATGCGAACCCGGAGCTCTATTTATCAAAATACGAACGCAAGGATGCGCTCTACAAGGCACAGGTGTGGCTCGAAACTCTGACTTATCGGTTCAGCAATGTGGTGATGGCCACGAATGAGAGTTATCGCGCTCTGGCGATTGGGCGAGGCAGGCTCGATCCACGAGATGTGTTTGTCGTCCGCAACGGACCGGACCTGGATAAGTTCCGCCTGGTGCCGACGCAAGCGCGCCTGAAGCACGGAAAACGATGGCTAGTGGGATATGTCGGCACGATGAGCATTCAGGAAGGTCTCGATATCCTGATCGACGTGGCTGCGCATGTCCAGGCGTTGGGACGCAACGATATCCATTTCACCTGTGTTGGAGGCGGGCCGGGTCTGGAAGGGCTGCGGCAACTTACGAAAGAAAAGGGTGTTGAAGATATTGTCAATTTCACGGGTCGAGTCCCGGACGCGGAACTTTTGGATATTCTTTCGACCGCGGATGTCTGCGTCAATCCGGACAAGCCGTGCGAGATGAATGATATTTCGACCATGATCAAAATTGCAGAGTATATGTGCCTTGGCAAGCCGATCGTTCAGTTCGATCTAAAAGAAGGGCGCGCCACCGCCGGGGATGCTTCTCTCTACAGCGACAATCACGATCTGGTCCCAGACTTTGCGCGTAAGATTCTTTGGCTCCTTGATCATCCAGAGGAGCGTCAAAGGATGGGAGAGATTGGACGGACGCGCATCGAGCAACAGTTTGCCTGGAAATATTCGATCGTTAACTTACTTGCTGCGTATGATCGCGCCTTTGAAAAGAATTCACGTCTAACTGGGCAGAGTTTTTCGCAAGCGCGTTAAAGATAATTTTGGAACGAGGGAGAGTCCGATCATTAGGATTTTGCTGACAGGCACGAATCGCTGGGGGTTAGCGGCCCGCCTCGCTATTAGTTTGAGCGAAGCGGGGTGCGAGGTTTTTGCGATCTGTCCCTCCGGTTCGAGTGCAATTCGAAAAACGCGGGTGGTGAAGCGAGTTTTCCGCTATAGCGGCCTGCGTCCGCTCCAATCTTTAGAGGCGGCGATCGAAGCTGTCCATCCGGATCTGGTGATTCCCACATGCGATCGCGGGGTCGAGCATTTGCATGAACTCCACGCGCGCGCGAAGTCTCAGGGAGATCGTGGAAAGGCCATTGCGGACCTGATTGAGAGCTCTCTCGGGCCGGAACGCGGCTACAAGCTGATTTCCTCGCGCTACGAATTGCTCGCCGTCGCCCAGGAAGAGGGAGTCCGGGTTCCCCGTTTTGGCCGCTTGCGCAATGACGCCGAGATGGCGGACTGGCAAGCGAAAGAGGCCTTTCCGTGGGTGATGAAAGCCGACGGCACGTGGGGGGGCCAAGGTGTCCGGATCGTTCAGTCGCAAGAGAGTGCGGCATCTTGGCTGGTTGAACTGCCCGAAGTGTTCCGATTCCCGCGCGCAATCAAGCGCATGTTGGTTAACCGGGATTCATTTTGGTTGCGCCCCTGGTGGAACCGAATCAAGCGCGGTGTAACCGTCCAATCGTATATTCATGGACGTCCGGCGAATTGCAGCGTTGTTTGCTGGAAGGGTCGGGTGCTTGCGTTCATCGGAGTCGAGGTAGTCCGATCAGACGGAGCGACGGGCCCTGCCAGTATTGTGCGAATCGTGAAGAATGCGGAGATGAGGTCGGCAGCAGACCGGATTGCGAATCGACTGGAGCTTTCGGGATTCTTCGGGTTGGACTTCATGATCGAAGAAGGATCGAACGACCCCTATCTGATCGAAATGAACCCTCGGCCTACGCCACCCTGCTATTTGCGGCTAGGGCAGGGACGCGATCTGCCAGGGGCTTTGTGGGCGCAGCTTGCGGGTAAACCTCTTCCCAATCACCCTGTCGCAACGCGCAATGATTTGATTGCCTACTTTCCTCAGGCTCTCAAAGGCAACGAAGATATTCTTGCGGATTGCTACCGCGACGTACCGAAAGACGAACCGAAGTTGCTGCGGGAGCTTCTCAATCCATTTCCGGACCGTACTATTTTATTTCGATTGGTACAACTGTTTACGCGAAAACGTGCTGTGGATACCGATATCCAAATCCATTCGAGCTCAACCGGCGACAGCCTGTCGGAACCGCCGCATGGAATCGAAGAGGCTGCTGTCGTAAAAACTCCGGTGGAAGCGCCATTGGATAGAGTACGTGCCCGTTAGACGCGATCTTATATTTGAAACAAGATGCTTTTCATCAGCCCTCAAAACAAGATACTTTCATCTTTGATGATGAGAGGCCTGCATGTGCAGGCTTCCAGTTAAAAAAGTTCAAGATGCGGTCGAGATCGAATGAATATTACGGTGATCCTGTGTACATATAACCGCTCCCGTCTTCTGCCGGTAGCGCTGGAGAGTGTTGCGGCCTCGACACTACCGGACGGCGTGGAATGGGAAGTCCTCGTCGTGGACAATAACTCGACCGATCAGACGCGGTTGGTCGTCGAGGAGTTTTCCCGTCGATTCCCAGGTCGGTTTCGTTATCTGTTTGAACAACGTCCCGGGAAATCGTATGCGCTCAATGCAGGGATCGCCGCGGCGGAGGGCGATGTTCTCGCATTCATGGATGACGATGTGACCGTCGCGCCCGATTGGCTTCAGAATTTGACCGCGCCCTTGGGAGACGGTCGATTTACCGGAACCGGAGGACGCGTGGTTCCCAGTTGGACAACGGATCCGCCGCGCTGGTTGGCACGCGATGGATGGGCTGTCACGGGTCCACTGGTATCTTTCGACCGAGGTGACAAGGGATGCATCCTGGAAGAGAGCCCGGTTGGAACGAACATGGCCTTTCCGAAAAGAGTATTTGAGCAATATGGAGGGTTTCGGGTCGATCTTGGTCCCTCGCCCAACAACGAAATCCGGAATGAAGACAGCGAATTTGCGCGGCGCCTCCTCGGAGGAGGGGAACGGTTTTACTACGCAGCTTCTGCGGTTGTATATCACCCGGTGACGGAGGATCGTCTAAACAAGAAATACTTTCAGGTCTGGTGGTTTGATAAAGGCCGTTCGGACATCCGCGAGATGGGGACACCACGGAATACGAAATGGATGATGCAGGGAGTGCCGCTGGAACTGTATCGAAGGCTGACACGATGGACTCTTCAATGGTTCATCACCCTGAATCCTCGAGATCGTTTTGAGTGCAAGCTCAAAGCATCGTTCAGCGCCGGGGCCATTAAGGAATGTCGGAGCAGTTATCGATCTGCGACCGTCGTTTCAGAAACTGTAGTGGGAGCAGGCCGGTGAGTTAGAGGCGCGGAAACTGCAAGAGAGGTCTTTCCTGGGAAAAACTCTAAGAGACGAAACGAATGGAGAGAATTTAAAGCAGCTATGGCACAAACGAAGAGTCAATTTGAGAATATCGCTGATGTGGTGATTATCGGAGCAGGGCCCTACGGGCTGTCCGTCGCGGCGCACTTGGCATCCACAGGGGTCCGGTTTCGCATCTTTGGCCAACCAATGAGTATTTGGCAGCAGCATATGCCGAAAGGCATGCGGCTGAAATCGGAAGGATTTGCTTCCTCGCTGTCTGACCCGCGTTCGCAATTTACATTGCGTCACTATTGCGAACAAGAAGGCATCAAGTATGAGGATGTAGGTGAGCCCGTCCGGTTGGAAACATTCATTGCGTACGGTCTCGCATTCCAGAAAAGGTTTGTGCCGAATCTCGAGGAGAAGCTTGTTACCTCGTTGAAAGAGTCTCCGGTTGGTTTCGAGCTGGAGCTCGAAGACGGCGAAAAGGTCCTGGCACGCCGCGTGGTGGTTGCGGTCGGGATCAGCTACTATCCGTATCTGCCTGCGATTCTGGCGGGACTTCCCAAGGAGGCAGTCAGCCACAGCGCTGCGCACAGCGACCTTGCCGCTTTCAAGGGGCGCAGCGTAGCGGTCATAGGAGCGGGCGGGTCGGCACTGGATATCGCAGCCTTACTGCATGAAATCGGTGCCTCCGTTCAGGTTGTTGCTCGCAGCTCCACGATTCGCTTTCAGGATCCCCCGGGTGGGAAAAGTTCTTTCACACATAAGATGCTCAATCCCAGGACTGGCATCGGTTCCGGCATGCAACTGTATTTCTATGTCCATGCGCCGCATTTATTCCGGCATCTACCGGAACAGCTGCGGCTTGACCGGGTACGCAAGACGCTTGGACCTGCGCCGCCGTGGTTTACGAAGCAAGACGTGGACGGCAAGGTGCCATTTCATCTCGGCGTGACTATTACCAGCGCGCAGGTTGAGAACGGCCGCCCGACCCTTCGGTTAGTAGACAGCGAGGGCAAGCAGACAATCGTCGCAGTTGACCATGTGATTGGAGCGACCGGGTACCAGGTGGATCTGGAGAAAGTGCAGTTTCTCGGCCAATCCATTCGTAAGAAAATTCGGACTACAAGCAAAGCGCCGGCACTGTCCGCCTCGTTCGAGTCATCGCTACCAGGTTTGTACTTCGTGGGCGTGTCTTCCGCGAACACCTTCGGGCCCATGATGCGGTTCGCATACGGAGCAGACTACACGGCGCGCCGGATATCAAAATATCTCGCGAAGCCAAGTCGGGCATCCTCCAAGGTCTACGCTGGAGCGGAAAGTGCCCGGGCGGCTGAACGCGTCTAACGCAGTCGACAGAGAACCCAGAGGCTATGAATTCAAGTTCCGTACAATCCGTCAGAGAGGGCTCGGATCGCCCAAGAATTCTTTTGACGGACACGAATCGTTGGCCTCTGGGGCCTCGCCTCGCGATCGGTTTTGCCGGGATGGGTTGCGATGTATCTATCGTCTGTCCTTCGCCGGGTCATCCAGCCGCGAAGACCCGAGCGATGCGGCGAACATTCAGCTATGCCGGAGGACGTCCGCTTGTCTCGCTGAAGGACGCGATCGATGCGGTTAACCCGGACATCATTCTTCCGCTCTGCGATCGGAGTGTGCAGCATCTGCATGCTCTGCACGCAAAGGAAGTGGCGGAGAACGGGTCGGAAAGTAAAGTCGCCCTGCTCATTGAGCGATCGCTGGGTGCACCGGAAAGCTTTGAAGTTCTGTCGAGCCGGTACCAGCTATTGGAGACTGCACGCTGCGAAGGAATTCGAGTGCCGGAAATGGTTGCAATCCACAGCGCTGCGGATCTCGATCGTTGGTGTAAACAGACGCCGGCGCCCTGGGTGATCAAAGCGGACGGGAGTTGGGGCGGCCGCGGCGTGCGCATGGTGAAGACAATCAGCGACGCACAACAGGCATGGGTGGAACTGAGTCAGCGGCCGAGCCTCATCGAGCTTGTAAAGCGACTGGGCCTTAACCGCGATCGCGCCTGGATATTGTCGGATTGGAAACACTCTCGTCCCAGTATCATGGTTCAGTCGCATATCAATGGGCGTCCGGCCAATTGTGCAGTTGTTTGCTGGGAAGGAAAGCTCTTGGCCGCAATTGCCGTGGAGGTTCTGCAGGCGCTAGGCCCGACGGAACCCGCGATCGTGGTACAGGTGGTCGAAGGAAAGGAAATGCTGCGGGCCGCGGAACTGCTGGCAAAGAGGCTCAATCTGTCTGGCTTTCTGGGTCTTGATTTCATGATCGAGGAAGGGACTGGATCGGCCTATTTAATTGAGATGAATCCGCGCTGCACACCGCCCTGTCCCTTAGCCTTGGGAAAGGGGCGCGACCTCCTGACCGCCATGCAGTCGAAGCTGACAAATCTTCCGCTGAAAGAACGGAAGCCGGTGACTGACAAATCTCGAATTATCTATTTCCCGCGAAGTGGTAAGAGTGTAAACGACGGGGGAGAGTCGATCCTGCGAGAGAGTACTTATTACGATATCCCGCAAGGCGAGCCAGGGCTCGTCCGGGCGCTTTTACATCCGTGGTCCCTACGCAGCTATCTCGGCCAAGTGCTGGACTGGGCTCGCGCAGCGGCCGTTCGGAAGCAAGCTTTGCCGACCTGTGTATTTGAGGATGCTCTTGTATCCGTCAAGCCAGAGCATGGAGTCGATGCTCTGCCATCCGAATTGAGTAGCAATTAGCGAGGGCCGTTCCGGGAACAATGATCTTCCATGAAACGGATCTCGCCGGTGTAGTTGTGGTTGAAATGCAGCTTCTTTGCGATGAGCGGGGATTCTTCGCCCGTTCGTGGTGCGAGAGGGAGTTTCGCGACCATGGTTTGAATTCGGAACTCGTGCAGTGCAGCATATCGTTCAATCAAGCGAAGGGGACTCTGCGAGGAGTGCATTACCAGGCAGCCCCAAACCCTGAAGCCAAGCTGGTGCGCTGCACGCGCGGCAGTTTGTACGATGTGGCACTCGATCTGCGGCCCGATTCATCGACCTATCTCAAATGGACAGCGGCAGAATTAAGCGCAGAGAACCATCGGGCGCTTTATATTCCTGAAGGTTGCGCACACGGTTTCCTTACGCTCGAGGATCAGACAGAAGTGCTCTACCAGATGTCGGAGTTCTATTACCCGGAAGCGGCGCGCGGATTGCGCTGGGATGATCCAGCATTTGGAATTGAATGGCCAGGGAGAGTAGAAGTGATTTCTGAGCGCGACCGAAGCTACCCGGATTTCGAAAACCGATGATCGCATTGGGGCGCGAGCCTGGACTTGAAGATTTGGCGGAGAAGGGCAGGGAATTGCACCAATTCGCTGCGGAAGTTTATCCGATTTGCCGGAGCATTACAGGCAACGGGATTCGCGAAACACTGAAGAGAATCCAAAAGATTGTGCCGCTTGAGATCCATGAAGTAAAGAGCGGAACCGAGGTTTTCGATTGGGAAGTCCCGAAAGAGTGGAATATCCGGGATGCCTATATTAAGGATGCGTCGGGGCGGCGGGTGGTGGATTTCCAAGAACACACTCTGCACGTCCTGAATTACAGCTTGCCGATTCATACGCGCCTGGCACTTGGCGAACTCCGACAGCACCTGCACACGATTCCCGAACATCCGGATTGGATTCCATATCGGACGTCCTACTACAAACCGGACTGGGGGTTCTGTCTCACACACAAGCAGCTGCAAGCACTCCCGGACGGTGAATATGAAGTGTCGATCGACTCAACGCTCGAGGTTGGGGCCTTGAGTTATGGCGAATACTATCTTCCTGGGGAGACGAGCGACGAGGTTTTGATCTCTGTACATGCTTGCCATCCGTCGCTGGCGAATGACAATCTTTCCGGTTTGGCGGTGGCGACTTTCTTAGCAAGACAACTAACGGGGCAGAAGCTACGCTATTCTTACCGATTTGTTTTTGTTCCGGGCACGATCGGCGCGATCACTTGGCTGTCGCGCAACAGAGATGCTGCCAAACATATCCGGCATGGGCTGGTTTTGACTTGTATTGGGGATGCCGGCGGATTTCACTATAAGAAGAGCCGGCGGGATGATGCAGAGATCGACCGGGTGATGGCGCATGTACTGCGTCAGAGTGGGGAACTGGCCGAAATACTCGAGTTTTCGCCATACGGCTACGACGAGCGCCAGTATTGCTCGCCTGGTTTCAATCTACCGGTCGGATGCCTGATGCGCAGTGTGTGGGGAACATTTCCGGAGTATCACACATCGGCTGACAACCTACAGTTCATTCAACCGGAGAAGCTGGCTCGATCATTGCGTGTTTGTGCCGAAGCCGTGAACGTGCTCGAAAACAATCGAACCTACGTGAATCAGAATCCGTTCTGTGAACCGCAACTGGGCAAGAGGAATCTGTACCGCAGCACGGGCGGGGGATCGATCCACGAAGAGATCCATGCCAGGCTTTGGGTGCTGAATCTTTCAGACGGCCAGCACAGCCTGCTAGACATCGCGGAACGGTCCGGCCTGGCCTTCGCGGTGATCGACGGTGCGGCAAAGGTTCTCTGCGAGGGAGGATTGTTGCAAGAGGCCGTGGCCACTTCGTAATCAATTGGAGCGAAACGAACGGGGCATTGTGGCGGGGAGCTCCCGGTATTATCATCGCTTCACACAGAACGTTCGAAGCAGAGAACTTTTGGATTTACTTACACTAAACCTCGTGGTTTGAGCACTTTCCAGGTATGCTAACGATCTAGCAAAACAGTTGCAGCGGTTTCGACCGGGAACACTTCCGGTGTTGGCGACAGGAGCGATATGAGGGTATTACTCACGGGTTCTCGGGGTTACATTGGGGCGGTTGCGGGACCCATTCTGCGCGACGCGGGGCACGACGTCGTGGGACTGGACGCCGATCTTTACGCAAACTGTGATTTCGGTGTCATCGGTACTGACATTCCAGAGCTCCGCAAGGATCTTCGCGATCTGACGACGGCGGATCTGGCGGGATTTAACGCCGTGGTACATCTGGCCGCGTTGTCGAACGATCCTCTGGGCAACCTGAACCCGCAGCTCACTTACGACATCAACCATCTCGCTTCTGTTCAGCTGGCAAAACTGGCCAAAGCGGCGGGTGTGAAACGGTTCGTCTTCGCTTCTTCTTGCAGCACCTATGGGGCGGCGGGCGATGATTTTCTAGATGAATCTTCCGACCTGAATCCCGTTACGCCCTATGGGGAATCGAAGGTTCTGGTGGAGCGGGACATTGCCCCCTTGGCGGATGATGAGTTTTCGCCGACGTACATGCGCAATGCGACAGCCTATGGGGCGTCGCCGCGGCTTAGGCTCGACATCGTGTTGAACGATCTGGTGGCGTCGGCAATCACCAAGGGACTGATTTATATCAAGAGCGACGGCACGCCATGGCGGCCCATCGTGCATATTCGCGACATTATTGGAGCTGCTGTTGCAGTGCTCGATGCGCCGCGCGAAATCGTTCACAACCAGACTTTCAACGTCGGCCGCAATGATGAGAATTTCCGGATTCGCGAGCTGGCGAATATTGTTTCCGATGTGGTTCCGGGCTGCAAGGTGGAATACGCTCCGGACGGCGGTCCCGATCTTCGCTGCTACCGTGTGAGCTTCGATAAGATTAACCGGCTCATCCCGGCGTTCCGTCCCCAATGGACAGCGCGCAAAGGTGCCCAGGAGCTCTACGACACCTATCGCAGCGTGGGCCTCACGGCGGCGGATATGGAACAGGGACGCTATGTTCGGATCCGCGAAATTCAACGTTTGCAGCAGGCCGGCAAACTCGATAACAACTTGCACTGGATTGCCGAGCACGCCGCAACTACCGTTGGCGCTTAATGGGGATTGCATAATCGATGGCTACCGTGACTTCTGCAGTACCCGAAAAAGTTGAAACGCAGACTGTGACGAAGTCGTGCCGTTTTTGCGGCGCAAAGTTGCAGAAGACATTTGTCGACCTGGGCTTGTCCCCGCTGTGCGAGACCTATCCTTCGGCGGCGGAATTAAATCGCGGCGAGACCTACTACCCCCTTCATGTCTACATCTGCGAACAGTGCTGGCTGGTGCAGCTGGAAGAGTATGAGAGCGCAGAAAGCATCTTCAGCGACTATGCCTACTTTGCCTCGTTTTCTGACTCGTGGCTTAAGCATTGCGAAAAATACTGCAATGAGATGAAGGCGCGTTTTGGCCTGAATGCGGAGAGTTTTGTCGCCGAAGTGGCCAGCAACGATGGGTACCTTCTGCAGTACTTCGTGCGCATGGGCATCCCGGTCCTGGGCATTGAACCGGCGGCGAACGTGGCTGAGGAAGCAGTAAAAAAGGGAGTTCCCACGCTAGTGCGTTTCTTTGGAACAGAGGTAGCGAAAACGCTTGCCTCCGTAGGGCGCACGGCGGACCTGATCGCCGGCAACAACGTATTGGCGCAGGTACCCGATCTCAACGATTTTGTGGAAGGTCTCAAGATTTTGCTGAAGCCAGAAGGTGTGCTGACTCTCGAATTTCCGCACTTGCTTCGGCTCATAGAGCAGAATGAATTCGACACGATCTATCATGAGCATTTTTCGTATTTCTCTCTCATCAGTACGCAAAAGATTCTAGAAGCGCACGGGCTGCGTGTATTTGATGTTGAGGAATTGAAGTCGCATGGTGGGTCGCTGCGCGTGTTCGCGTGCCATGTTTCGAGTGAGACGCATCGGCTAGAGCCCAATGTAAAGAAAGTCGTCGACGATGAAATTCGCGCGAAGCTGAATTGCATCGAGGGCTATGAGAGCTTTGCGCAGCAAGTCCGGGAGACCAAGCTTGCGCTGATGGAGTTTCTGGTTTCAGCCGCCAAGCAAGGGAAGCAAGTTGCAGGGTATGGTGCGCCGGGAAAAAGCGCCACGCTGCTCCATTATTGCGGCATAGGGAAAGACCTGATTTCGTATACCGTGGACCGCAGCCCCTACAAGCAAGGGCGACATCTGCCGGGAAGTCGCATTCCGATCTATTCTCCGGATCGAATTCGCGAGACGAAGCCGGATTATATTGTGATTCTGCCGTGGAACCTGAAAGAGGAGATCATGGCGCAAATGCAGTATGTCAGGGAATGGGGCGGCCAGTTCGTTGTTCCTATTCCTAAAGTTTCGATTTCGTAATTCAGAAAGGGCGAGGCAAAGAATGAAGGTCGTCCTGTTTTGCGGTGGCGAAGGAATGAGACTCCGGGGTTATTCGGAGGACGTTCCCAAGCCGATGGTTACGATTGGCTCGCGGCCAGTGCTGTGGCACGTGATGAAGTATTACGCCCATTTCGGTCACAAGGACTTCATTCTCTGTCTTGGTTATAAAGCGAACGCGATCAAGAACTATTTCTTGGAGTATGAAGAGTCAGTCTCCAACGATTTCGTTTTCTCGCAGGGTGGAAGAAAGCTCGAGTTCATGCAGCGAGATATCGACGACTGGAAAATTACCTTCGTCGACACTGGTCTGCGCGCCACGATTGCGGATCGTCTGCGGTTTGTTGAGCCTCATCTTCACGGCGAAGATATGTTTCTCGCTAACTACAGTGACGGATTGACGAATTTCTATCTTCCGAAAATGATTCAGGAGTTTTCACAGCGCGATAGTTATGCATCGTTCCTATCGGTGCAGCCGCGGTCGAGCAGCCTGGATACCGTTGTTTCCGACGAAGAAGGCTGTGTGCGCGGCATCAAGAGCATGACGGACGCGAATATATGGGTGAACGGCGGATACTTCATTTTGCGTAAGGAAATCTTCCGCTACATCAATCCGGGCGAAGAACTGATCTATGAACCCTTTCGCCGGCTCATGCCGGAGGGCAAGATTTGGTCGCATCGGTACGACGGCTTCTGGCAGTGCATGGATACCTTCAGGGACAAGCAGATACTGGACGAGCTTGAGGCTTCTGGAACAGCCCCGTGGCGCCTTTGGAAGAACGGCCAGCATGCAGCGGGAAGCGTGGCGTGATTCGACTCGGGCTTCCAAGCGGTGCATCCAATGCGTTCACTGTGCTTTGTTTAGGTGCACACGCAGACGATATTGAAATCGGGTGTGGCGCGACGCTACTGCATCTCAAGAAGCTGTTTGCGGGCCTGAAGATTTACTGGGTTGTATTCAGTGCAGCGGGCGTTCGGGCAGAGGAAGCGAGCAAGGCTGCCGAGCTTTTTACAGCGGGTTGCGATAAGACGGTGGTGCTCAAAGAATACCCCGACGGGTTTCTTCCGTATGTCGGGCAAGAAGTAAAGAAATGTTTTGAAGAACTCAAAAACAGTGTCAGTCCGGATTTGATTTTTACGCATTGGCAAGGGGATGCACACCAGGATCATCGGCTTCTGTCTGAGTTGGCAGGCAACACATTTCGCAATCATTTGATTTTGGAATATGAGATTCCGAAGTACGACGGAGATCTAGGGCGGCCGAACCTGTTTGTACCAGCCGACCCGCCGCTGTACGAGACAAAGGTCGACTATCTGTTCGAAGCATTTGAGTCGCAGAAGTCGAAGCGTTGGTTTCAACGCGAGACGTTTCTAGGGTTGATGCGAATTCGAGGCATGGAGTGCAATGCGGAGAGCGGATACGCGGAAGCGTTCCACTGCCGCAAAGTGGTTCTCTAAGCGCATTGAGTAAAGCCAGTTGGGTGTACTGGTATAGGAGGCACAGCAAAATGAATCTATTCATTGACTCCCGCATGGATGAGGAAAAGCGCCGGCAGGAACTGTATCGCGGATCCGTACTCGTATATTCGCCTTCGCCAAGCGCGCTGAAGCTTTGTGAATTCGCGCGTGAAATGGTCGAGGCCGCATTTCATCCGTATGATCCACGCAAAGTGCATGAACATATGGCAGTGGAGCGCTGTGTAGAGATTCTCGCCGACCTGAAGCCGAAATTCATTCATCACGCGAAATCGAAGGAATTCATCCAAGGCATGCTGGTGGAACGCGGCTGCGATCCGGAAAAGACATATTTCGATGTTCCCCGGTTGCGCACGGCGTTTCCGTCCGATTATCTGGCTTCGGGAATTGCGTTTGCATTCCATCCGCATCGCGACACCTGGTATTCGGCGCCCGGATCGCAAATCAACTGGTGGATGCCGGTGTACGACATTTGTCCGGAAAATAGCATGGCTTTTCATCCGAGATACTGGGATGAGGCGGTTCCAAACAGCTCGAACACTTACAACTATTACGCGTGGAATCGAGCCAGCCGGCAGAGTGCCGCACAACACGTGAAGACAGATACCCGCGAGCAGCCTCGTCCCCAAGTTCCTCTGGCACCCGACCCGCAAGTGAGGGTAGTTGCGCAAGTGGGAGGGGTGATGCTTTTCTCGGCGGCACAATTGCATTCGACGGTCCCGAACACCTGCGGCCTGACCCGCTTTAGCATCGATTTTCGAACCGTTCACCTTGATGAAGTGTGGAGCAAGACTGGAGCGCCGAATATCGACTCGGCCTCTACCGGAACGACAATGCGGGATTACATCCGCGCGTCGGATTACGCACATCTTCCCGAGGAAGCGATCGCTCCGTATTGCGATGAGAGTGAAGCCGAATTCGTCGCGTCTCCCACGGGCGCACCCGTCAGCACGACGCGTGGATAAGTGCGAGATGAGAGTGCCGCGCGTGATTCGGTAGTGCACGGCGTTGAGGATTGAACTGGCAGCGAGATGAAAACAGGATGGAGTTTCGGGGATCGCGCATGACACAGACGGCAAAACAGGGACTTTACGCGCTCGGCCTGCAGCAACCGCGTTTCGCTTATTTCAATGGCGAAGTGCGGCCCTGGGAAGAAGCGACGCTACATGTTTCGTGCGAGGCAGTGAACCGCGGCCTCAATGTTTTTGAAGGATTGAAAGGTTACTGGCAGGTTGATGGCAAGGAATTTGGAATTGTCGAGCTACGCCGCCACTATGACCGACTAGCCCGATCGGCACGCCTCTTACACATTCCCGTGCCCGTATCGTATGAGGAGTTTCGGGAAGCGTGCGGAAAACTCGTTCGAGCGCTTTATGAACCCGACAAGGATATGTGGATTCGCGCGACGCTTTTCGTGGTAGAAGGACATTGGGGAGAGAACACCATCGCAGATTTGTACTTGACTGCTTATCATCAGACAAAACATCCCCCGATTCCAGTCAGCATTGGTGTCAGCACTTGGCAGAGAGCGAGTGACCTCAGTCTTTCTCCACGGATTAAGGCGAGTTCGAATTACCAGGTTGCGCGATTGGCGCGTATCGAGGGCAAGAAGCGCGGATTCTCCGAAATGATTCTGCTTAATCAACATGGCCGTGTGGCCGAGGCCACGGGGGCATGTGTGCTGCTCGTGCGCGATGGATGTATCATTACTCCGCCCGCATCGGAAGGTAGATTAGAGAGCATCACGCTTGAGATTGTGCGACGGATTTGCCACTCGCTTGCGATCCCATTCATCGAGCGCCCGGTTGATCGGACGGAGCTTCATATCGCTGATGAGATTCGTCTGATTGGAACGTTGGCCGAACTAGCGCCAGTTACCCGCGTTGACGAATATGAGTTGCCCCCGACTTCACCGTTGACAGACTTGGTCGCTGAAACATTTTGGTCTGCAGTTCGGGGCGCTACCCCACATCCTGCGGTTGAGTTGACATTCATTTGATCTACCTACTCGCCACCGTGTTGAATCCCACCGGCGTTTAGCAAACGAAGATATCGGAGTTTCTAAGTAAATGAAGCAGGAACTACAAGAGCTGTACAATTATCGAGAACTTCTGTACATGATTACGTATCGGGACATCAAGGTCCGGTACAAGCAGTCGGTCATGGGGTTTTTGTGGGCGATCCTCATGCCCATCCTCATTGTGATGTCTGGCGTTATCGTGCGCTATGCATACGCATTTGTTTCCCATGCACCTCTGAAGACTGCGGATATTGCCAGCGTTGCAATTAAAGCGGTTCCGTGGGCATTCATCGTTTCCAGCATTCGTTTCACATGCATTAGCCTTCGTGGCAATCGTGACCTGGTAGTGAAGATCTACTTCCCAAAGGAAATCTTCCCGATGGCCGCGGTTCTTGCGTGCCTGTTCGATTTCTTTGTTGCGTTTTCGGCCTTAATAATCTTCCTAATATTCATGAAAATTGGGCTGAGCGTTTATCTTCTTTGGGTTCCTGTACTGCTTGCAACAACAGTCTTGTTTTGCGTTGGGACTGGGATGATCATCTCGGCGGCGAGCCTTTTCTTTCGCGACGTGGGGTACATCGTCGAAGTGTTCCTGACCTTCGGAATTTTCTTCACCCCCGTGTTCTATGATGTGCGCATGTTCGGCGACAAAGGTAAATGGCTTCTCTTGAACCCTGTGGCTCCGCTCCTCGATGGGCTAAGCACGTGCATGGTCCGCCATGAGTCACCGGACCTTCATTGGTATCTATACAGTCTCGCATTCAGTATGGCTGCGTTCATGGGTGGATTTATCATGTTCAAGCATCTCGAGCCCGCTTTTGCTGAGAGCATTTAAAGGAAAATTGCCATGTCTGATGCTGCGATACGGATGGAGCATGTCTATAAAAAGTTTCGCAAAGGGGAAACCTATAACTCCCTTCGCGATCTGGTTCCTGCTTTGACGGGAAAGCTCCTTCGTCCCCAGGAGCTGGATGCCAAGAAGCGGCGCGAGTTTTGGGCTCTTCAGGATATTTCATTCGAGGTGGAACGCGGTCACGCCCTGGGAATCATAGGTCATAACGGAGCTGGAAAGAGCACCGCTCTCAAGATTCTGAGTCGCATTATGAAGCCGACAAGCGGCCGCATGGTGGTGAATGGGAGACTCTCTGCTTTGATCGAAGTGACGGCCGGTTTTCACCCCGATCTTACTGGGCTCGAGAATATTTATCTCCATGGCACGATTCTGGGCATGACGAAGCGGGAAATTAAGTCGAAGATTGACCAGATTGTCGCGTTTTCTGGAATCGAGGAGTTCATTGACACCCCCGTGAAGCGCTATTCCTCCGGCATGTACGCGCGACTCGGCTTCTCAGTCGCAGCCCATGTAGACCCGGATGTGATGATAGTCGATGAAGTTCTGAGTGTTGGCGATTTCGTTTTTCAGCAACGCTGCATGGACAGGATACGGTCGGTTATCAAAGCCGGAACAACGGTGCTCTTCGTCTCGCATAACCTCAAAGCAGTGACAGAGATCTGTGATAGCGCGATGCTGCTGGAGCATGGCAAAGTGCTCGCGATTGACCGAACTGACATCGTTGCCAGAAAGTATCTCAGCCTCGGTGCGCAAATAGAGGAACCGGACCAGAAGAAGCCCGTCTACATCTCCAAAGTCCAGATACGCGATCGCGGTGGAGAACAATCAAAGTTTGAATCGGGTCAGACGGCATGGGTCGATGTCGAAGTCACTGCTAGAGAGGCTACAGGGAAACTATCCGTCGTCATTTGGTTTACTGACGAAACGCAGTACATCATTTTTCACACTTCGACCGAACGACTTGGCTTTCCGCCCTTTCTCCTTGCAGGCAGGTGGGACTTATCGCTGCACTTTTGAGCTAGCCCTAAACATTGCTCATGGGACCTTTCATCTTGTCACTGAAGTTCATCGCTACGACATTCAAAAAGGCTATGACCGGAAGGAGCCGGCTGCAACAATCTTCGTCGGCTCTTCAACAGCCGTGGGTGGGGCTGTTAATTGTTTTCCGAGGCTCATCGAGTCCGAGACCGTAGATTCTTCTACTCAATATTGCGAAGTTTAATTAGGAGAGATTTGAGAATGGAACAAACCATTAAAGTACAGCGGCCCGCAAATGACGTTCAGATCTGGGACAAGTGGAACTCCACCTACCGTCAGGGGCGGCTCGATGAGCCGTCGAAAGTTCGCTTGCGGACAATCGACGCCGCGATGAGTGAACTCAAAATACAAGATGCGAAAATCATGGAAGTTGGTTGCGGGACTGGGTGGCTGAGCGCGAAGTTAAGTGACTACGGGCACGTCACCGCATGTGATATCGGTAAGGAAATCATTGAGACGGCGCAAAAGAACTATCCACAAGTGAAGTTTCATTCAGGCGCTATAGAGTCTATAGAACTGCCAACGAATTATTTTGACGTGGTTGTTACATCTGAAGTGTTGGCGCACGTTCCGGATCAGACCGCATTTATCGAAAGGCTGGGGCTGCTTTTGAAGTCCGGAGGATTTCTGCTCCTAACAGCGCAGAACAAATATGTCTTTGAACGGACAGCGAATATATCTCCCCCGGACGGCTGGATCCGAAAGTGGGTCACGATGAAGACACTCAAAGGTTTGCTTCGGGAGCGATTCTCGATTTGGCGAGCAACTACGCTCGAGCCTGAGGGACACTTAGGACTTTTGCGCGTGGTCAATTCGAGCAGGGTTAACCATTACTTGAATGCGGCGCTCGGCGCCGAACGTGTGAAACGCTTGAAAGAACGAGCTGGCTTTGGCCAATCCCTCTTTGTTATTGCAGTGAAGCGTTAAATAACGCGATTGGCTATTTGTGAACCGCGTGCTGCAGCAATCAAAAAGTGAGTCGTAACACATGGGAACGATTCAGATCGATCAAGTCGACACTCAAGCCGCCGATCAAGCGCCGGTTGCGGGCCCCCGAGTCGCTCTCCTGACTCCGTATAGTGGTGGAAACCTCGGGGACGCGGCGATTCAAGATTCGATGATCTTGAATCTTCGTCGGCAGATGCCGGGAGTTCAGTTCCTTGGCATCACTCTCAATAGCGAAAACTTTCTGAAGCACCATGGAATCGATGCATTTCCTCTTTTGGCAGTGTCAATGCCTCTTGAGGGTAGTCTCGAAAGAGCTTCATGGCAAAAGGTGTCGCGTGAGGAAGATTTGTCATGTCGGCCAGCTGATCTGGGGCGGCCCCCGAGGAATCAGAGATTCGTGCAACGAGTGATCCGAGCATTCCGGGTTTAGTGTCACTGGTCAAGAATTCGAACGGGATATTTGTGATCCGGAGAGAATTCGTTCATTCTGTGAAGGGCTATCGAGTACTTCGTTCTCAGGACCTTTTGCTGTTTTCCGGCGGCGGGCAGCTGGATGAAGAGTATGGGGGGGCATGGAGGCTTCCTCTCGCATACTTTAAGTGGGCGCTGCTGGCACGAGTGGCGGGTATCCTGTGCGCAATGACAAGCATCGGTGCGGGAAGTTAAGATACCAGCTTCGCGCTTCTTTATTTCAATTGCACTTCGCATGTGCTGTTACAGATCCTTTCGAGAGTCCAAGAGCAGGGCACTCTGTGGAGTTCTTGCCGCATGCAACCAAGGACCCTGTGATACCTGACTTGGCGTTCAGCTTGCCGGATTCGGAGTTGCCACCCCGGGGACAAATTCAGAGGCTGGCCCGCGGGCGGCCGATAGTTGCCTTAAGCCCAATTGCTACATGAAGCCCGGCAACTGGCCCACCCCAAACAAGGCTCTACGATCGCTATCTTCAACAGATGGCAGGGAATATTGACGTTCTTGTGCACAAAGGGTACTTTGTCGTTATTGTTTGCTCCTCCCTTGGTGACGATGAAACCGTCATTCCTGAGCTTTTGGACCTCTTGAATGTAGTCGGCGAGAAGTCAAGCAGGTGATCGCGAACAGATATTTTCCCACCAATCAAAACATGGCGGGACCTGGTTGCGGTACTGCGGAGGTCGACTTTTAGTCGCGAGCCGCCTGCACGGAACGATTCTTTATTTGTTTCGAAAACTCCGGTCATGGCAATATCATTTGATCCTAAGGTCGACTGGGTAATGGAAGATCTTAAGCAGAGCGAATATCTCTTGCATACCACAGATTTCACGGCGGAAGAAGTCTTGAGGACGATAAAGATAGTAGTGCAGATTGGAATGCAGTTGTAGAGCGGATAACTATTATCGAAAGGGTCGCTTGCAACTTGTGATCATAGCGCCAGTTTGAATATCTGACAGGGCTCGCCGTGAAGCATCATCAGTATCAGAATTGAGAAGAGAAAATGGACTCAACTCCTCTAATCAGTGTTGTGACACCTTTTTACAATACGGAAGACTATCTCGCCGAGTGTGTGGAGAGTGTCTTGGCGCAGACTTACACAAACTGGGAATATATATTAGTAAATAATTGCAGCTCGGACAGATCCGTCGAGGTCGTCAAACGCTATGTCGACCGTTTTCCCAATAAGATTCGTCTATACCACACGAAATCATTTCTTTCCCAAGTGCAAAACTACAACTACGCCTTATCGCTCATTTCGGAGCAGAGCAAGTATTGCAAGATGGTACAAGCGGATGATTGGATATTTCCGGACTGCCTTAAGAGCATGGCTGAATTGGCGGAGGAGCATCCGAGAGTCGCTATCGTTGCCGCTTATGAATTGGAGGATCGATGGGTATCAATTGATGGGCTGCCATATCCGAGTCCCGAGGTTTCCGGAAGGGAGGTATGCAGGCTCTTTTTCAAGGAAAATCTAAGCCTTTTCGGAAGCCCAACCTCGCTTCTTATGCGCTCGGACGTTGTTCGAGCGAGATCACCGTTTTACGAAGAACGCCATGCGCCGTTTGAAGATTCTCACGTCTGTTTCGACATCCTAGAAACTTGGAACTACGGACTCGTCCATCAGGTTCTGACCTATTCTCGGAGAGACAATGATTCCTTTCTTCGGAGAATGCGGCCTTACCGGTTCTGGCTATTTTCACGTTTGGCTAAGATTGTTGCACATGGAAGAAAATATTTAAATGACGTACTAATTCCGCTATTTTCTGAAGGACGCCTGAGAAAAAACATTTATTTTTTGTTTTTTAGTCTGAAATCAAAAGGAAGGACTAATTGGTCTGGGATTTTTATTAATTAGTTATGGATTTTTGCATGATTTTTCAATTTTGGGATTTTATAAAATGGAGTCTGCTCGTTATTCTCTATTATTCTCTTATATTTTAGGTATGTATTGATAATTTTTGCTGCGTCTTTAAGGTCTATTTTTGCCAGATAACGATTTGTTCAATCTGTTCAGCGTTTTATATCTCCTGGAATTCTTGCAAGCTAGTCCGTGACGTGCATCTACTCCCATTCCTCGACAGCGCGGCTCAACCTAAGACACTAAAGGCAAAGGATCAGATTGAGGTCTTATTCGCCAATTCATGTCCTTGGAACGTTTTGGAGACATCGGATCGATTTATTCTGGCTGAACTGGATCGCAATCACAGCCCTGGGAATAGGGCTGGTGGTTTGGTTGGTTCCAAGGACTAGAAGCCAGGCGAAAGGCGCCATTCATTCCCGATCCAACAAGTGGTCCGGTTCGGCGATAGGCTCCGTTTTGTTCTTATGTCTTTTCTAAATGTTTTACATAGTGGGGCTTTTTTACTGGGAAGATTTCGCATATTACGACAACTATGTGTTTACACTTGGAAATGCTCGCTGGGCATAACATTCCAATCGTGATTTGGCCAGATCTGGGGCGATTTGTTCCACTATGCAATCAGGAATACAATGTCATCCGTCATTTCACTGATTCCGTCGCTGGCTATCACATTTTGCGCATTGTTCAACTTATTGCTATAGGCGGGACGTTGGTGATCTTTTGATGTTGAGATACGCATCGCGGCCCGTGTTGGTTCAATCTTCGTGCTTCTGATTACGCCAAGCATTGTAATTAGCTTCGGCGGCCTTATTTACCCCGAGTCAAATCTTGGACTCTCTCTCGCATGCCTCGTGCTGAGCGTGAAGAGGTTTGAGGAGACAAGATCACTTGTATGGAGAGTGGCCTGATATAGTTTGTTGAATTGGCTTTCTATAGTGAAGATATTGGATTCCTGTTCCTCTTCGGCTTTGCTCGTGGTAGGTCTCTGCTGCGATGCTGGAAAGGAGATAGAGCTGGCGTAGACTTACCGCGGCTTCGCGATCCGGAGAGTCGTCTCGATCTCAACTTCGTGTTTTCCTTGTTCGTAGTCGTTCGTCCTTTACCACCTTGTTAAAAGTGAATTCCCCGATGACCGTAGATGTTATGGTTAACTGAGTTTCTACTTTCAATTTGGTAAGTGCTGGTGTAGATATCGGTCCCTATTGATCTTGTCGGATTGTTCTTTGCCACTAGAAGTAGTCTGGTGAGGGGGTTTCCGTTTCTTTAATATAAAGCGCTGGCATTGTTTCTTTCTGATGGGTTGGTCATTGGAGCTGTCCTTGTCCGCTGTGCCGGTAATTGTGCATTGTACTTGCATGGTGCTTATTACTTCGCACCGGTAGATTTTGTCGCAGTCTTATATGTGGGGCGCTATTTGGCTCTATCTTGGCGAGACATGAGGAAATGGACGAGGACCTGCTGCATCGCGCTCCTCGCGCTTATTGTGACGCAGGATCTTCGACGACTTTCTGAGTTTTTGGACATCTGACAAAGGGAACAATATGATTGATGCAAAAGCTGAAATGGCACAGGTGATCCAAACGGAATATACTGAGTCTCCGGAAAAAGTGAAGAGACTTTATTTCCCATTTACGCATTCGACCATCGTAATGGACTTTGGCGCATATCTTAGCTATCGAGGCGTTCCAATTGAGCGAGATTCCGCCAATGCTATTGCGACCCGCAGAGTTATGATCGTCGGAAAAGCCATGCAAGGGGATGGACCTTGCGTCTACGGGAAACCCATTGTCTGTCATTTCGCTGCAAATCCGGCACCGGGTGATGTCATTGTGATACTTCCCGACGACTCTGCACGAACGTCGGAGATGAATGCGTACGGAGCGCAGAACACCGACCTACTTTTTTCTTATGAGGCACACCCTTTGATTCCACAGTGGATGAAACCGTTCGTAGGTTACTTACATGTGATTTCTCCGAGGTTTTTCCGAGGATCACTTCCAGACTCCTTTCTGCATGGGTCTCTCGCTCTGTGGAAGGATGTTTACGAAAGCGGACGGAACTTGTGACAATGCGGAAAATGTCTGGGCACTCACGGAGTAAGATGTGCTGACAGTCTTGTTTGCAACCAGAGACCGCAGCCGAGTCCTTCACTCTGTGTTGGAGTCTTTTTGCGGGCTACACGCGCCTTCCTGCGGCTGGAAGCTCGTGGTAGTGGATAACGGGAGCACGGATCAAACGAGGGAAGTCATCAATTCATTTGCGAATCGTCTGCCGCTGCAATCTCTAACGGAGCCTAAGAAAGGAAAGAATTTTGCCCTGAACACTGGATTAACTCGCGTCGAAGGCGATTTGACCGTCCTCACGGACGACGATGTTTTTCCAAACGAAGATTGGCTCCTGCAATTGAGCCGAGCCGCGGATGCGCGTCCGGACTTCTCAATTTTCGGTGGCTCGATTGTCCCGCGTTGGGAGGTAGCTCCTCCTGACTGGACGCGTTGGGCAGACCAAGGGGCTGCCTATGCAATAACGGAGCCTTCCTGGAAGAAGGACCGATCGCGGCAAATTGCATCTGGGGGCCGAATATGGCGGTCCGATCGGCGGTTTTTCAGTCGGGCACTCGATTCAATACGTCCATCGGGCCCAAAGGGAGCAATTACGTTCAGGGAGGCGACACGGAGTTGACCCGAAGGCTTGAGGGTCTTGGCCATAGAGCTTGGCACGTCCGGGGGGCAGTTGTTCAACATCTGGTCCGGAAGGAGCAACTCGACAAGGCATGGATGATGAGGCGTGCGATTCGACATGGTCGAGGTGAGTTTAGACTGGGACAAACGAGCGAAATTACATCGAGGAGAGTTTTGTTTGGCGCTCCGCGCTATCTGTACAGGAAGCTCTATCGGGAAGGTACCGAGATGGCAAAGGCATGGTTGATGCATAGTGAAGAGGATCTCTATCGCGCCCATTGGCGTTTCAACTTCGTACGCGGCCAAATTCAAGAGGCACGCATTGTTTCGCAGGAGCGAGATGTTCAAGTCTGCTCAAATGTTGCGGTCGGTTGATTTGGAGTCAAAGCGTACACTTGACCTTCGTTGATATGAGTCTATCTATCGAACCTCTGATGACGGATCCATCGACACAACCTATCAGGTTGGGAGGAAAGCCTCCGAACCGTTCCGAAGGGTCCTCTACTGTCGTGATTGTTGGCCCCCCATGGCCCCGGAGCGGTGCGGCATGGGTTATCAAAAATCAAATCGATCACTATCGCGCGCGCGGGTTCAATGCAGTCCTCGTGATTGTTCCGTTCCATCGATGGTTCATGCGAGAGAATCCAGTTTGGGAGGAGATAGAGGAAGGCTTCAAAGACTTAGGTGCGCAGGGCCTCTTCTTGGCTCCGCTCGACAACCACCAATACACTGTGGCGAAATACGTCGCATCCATCTCCCATGTTTTCCATGGGACGGTTCTCCACTGGGAGTCGGCGATGGCAAAATCGGCCCGATTGCCTGCGGGCCTGATCGAGTCACTCCAATCTTTACCGGTAGCGCTTTTGCACGTGAATTATGTTCAAACCCTCGGGTTTGCTCTTCGTTTGCGGAGTGAACTGCGAGTCCAGAACCCACGAATTCCGATCATCCTTGAAACGCATGACGTTCAGTCACACCTTCTGCTCGAAAGACGCGAGCTGAACCCGTGGACCCACAAGCCCGACAAGCTTGAGCGAATCATGCCTTCGGAAGTCTCATTATCAAGAAAGGCAGATGTCCTCGTTCACCTATCGATGGATGATTTATGTTTCTTCCGAACTCAGTTGCCTGAAAAACAGCACGTCTTGGTCATGCCGACGATCGATGAACGCTTCATATCTAATGTCAAACGAGCCACTCCCTTCGAATCCGCAATCGATCTGCTTTTTGTCGGGCAGAAGCATCCCCCAAATTTCGAGGCTTTGAAATGGTTCTTTGAGAGAGTATGGCCGCTCATCGAAGAGAGACGCTACACCCTTAGAATTGTTGGTCCAGTAGATGTCCTTTTTAAAGAGCGCGCCCCGGAGCTTTTCGAGGCCTTTCGCTCCTGCTTTGTGGGACAGGTGCAAAATCTAGGGCCCTATTATAACTCGGCTCGATGTGTAGTAGCTCCGATGGTCTCAGGGTCAGGGACCTCGATCAAGACAATAGAAGCTTTGGCACTTGGCAAGCCATTTATCGGAACTGCGAAGGCGTTCCGGGGGATGCCGCGCGACAGGATGGAAGCAGTCGGAGTTCTATCCCACAGTACTCCGCGCGAGTTTGCTGCAGCCGTCATCAATGCTCTTGAGGATGAACGAGGCTCCGGATTGAAGAGCAGGGTCGCCTATGAAGATCTGTTTTCTGTGCAAGCGAACTTTGCTTCACGCGACGAAGTGGTGGAAATCGCTCGGAAAGTGATCAAGAACGTTTCGACTTAGAAAGTGCCGGGCGATATGGATATCTCTTTAATTCTTTGTACATACAATCGCGCCCACCTCCTTGGCGCGGCAATCGAGAGTGTACTTGCATCGAAGCTTGCGCCGGGCACCGAATGGGAGGTACTTATCGTCGACAATAATTCGAGCGACCACACCCGCGCGGTCGTGAACGCGTATTGCAACAAAATACCAAGTCGAGTCCGCTATGTCTTTCAGGCAAAGCAAGGACTTTCCAATGCTCGGAATGCGGGAATCCGAGAGGCTCAGGGTCGAATCATCGCCTTCACAGACGATGATGTGACTGTTGAGCCTAGTTGGCTCCAGAACCTGACTGCTCCTCTGCATGATGATCAGTGGGCCGGTACTGGCGGAAGGGTTTGCGCTCCGCAGGATTTTGTCCATCCCGATTGGCTTGTGATGGACGGTGGGCTCATGGACAGCAGCGGTGTGCTCGCATTATTTGACGCTGGGACGACTGCCGTGAGCCTCACTCGTCCTCCTTTCGGCGCAAATATGGCCTTTCGAAAGGAAGTATTCAAAAAATACGGCGACTTTCGCCCGGAGTTAGGCAGATGTGGGAGCAGTCTAATCGGAAATGAAGATACGGAGTTTGGCAGCCGTTTGATGAATGCCGGTGAAAGCATCCTGTACGATCCCGCAGCGATCGTTTATCACCCTGTTTCGAAAGAGCGGCTTAGCAAGAAGTATTTTCTTCGGTGGTGGTTTTCCTATGGGAAAGCCATGTGTAGGCAAAACGGATCACGTCCCGCTATCTGGGGGATTCCGCGGGTCTATTTGAGCCTGCTCACGCGCGCGTCGCGCTGGCTCGTCACTTCTCCGTGGAAACCGAAACTTAGATTTTACTGGAAATGCCGACTTTGGGTAGCGGCGGGTGAACTAATTGAGAACTATAGTGAGAGATCAGAGGCAACAGTAAAAATAGGTATTAAACGCGAAGGCTAAAATTAGGATAGAACGTGCTCTTCTAATAAGTTCAATTGAGGATTTCAGGCACAGTGAAAATCTCTGTCATCTTATGTACTTACAATCGTTGCCAAAGCCTGACGCTGGCTTTAGAGAGTCTTTCTGCGTCAGAAATGCCGTCATCGATCGAGTGGGAGATTCTTGTCGTCGATAACAATTCAAAGGATGAGACGCGCAAGGTGGTGGAACAATTCAGCTTTCTAGATTCCAAACGATATCGCTATATTTTTGAACCACGGCAAGGAAAATCCTTCGCACTCAACCGCGGTGTCCATGAGGCTTCCGGTGACGTTCTGGCGTTCATTGATGACGACATTACTGTGGAGCCGAACTGGCTCTTTGAACTTACAAATCGTTTGACTGACAGTCGATGGGCGGGTACGGGCGGTCGCGTTTATTTGCCGAACAACTTTTCCATTCCATCTTGGATCGCGCCAGAAGGAAACCATTCTCTCCTCAGCATTCTTGCGAATTTTGACCTTGGGCCGGATGTCCAGGTGCTTTCTACGCCTCCCATCGGGAACAACATGGCTTTCCGCAAAGAAGTGTTCGTCAAACATGGCCTTTTCCGTACAGATCTCGGGCCTCAGCCAGGAAGCGAGATTCGCCACGAGGACACCGAATTCGGATCAAGGGTCATGAGCGGTGGAGAGACAATCCTCTATGTGCCCACGGCGGTTGTTCGCCATGCGGTGGAAGAGCGCAGGCTTGAGAAGAGGTATTTTCTAGCCTATCATTTTGACTACGGACGCGCGCTCATTCGCGAGAGAGGGAATCGCGGGAAGATGGGAATCATTCCCCGATCTTTCATCAGTCTTTTAGACAGAAGCCTGAAAATGCTTCCGAAAAAGACCTGGTGGTGGATTCGGGAGACGGATCCTCAGAAGAGATTCTTTAACAAATGCCACGCGTGGGCGATGGCCGGCCAGGTTGTGGAGTTATATCGCAGATGTTTTGAGTCATCAGACCGACAGAAGGAATCGTTTTCCGGAGAATCGAATCGGCAGGGAGCAACGAAGAGTCAGTCAATTTAATTTGACTCGCGCCGAGCAAGGACTGCTCTACGAGTTCGCCTCAAAATGTGAGGAGTCGAAAGTCTACGATGAAGATGAATTTCTGGTCGAAATCAACCGCTGACACAGTGCCACGCGAAGTGGTGTTGTCATCGATGCCCGATCGCTTCCGATTACCTCTTCTTTCCTTATATGCGGGCGAACCACAGCGCGGAAAGAACGGAGAACTATTTCAGCACGATCCCCAAAGTCGGATTGAAGCTGCACAAGGCATGTGGATGTATTCGCTGTGCCGAGAAATCAATCCGAAAGAGACTTGCGAGATTGGCCTCGGTTACGGTTATTCCACGATTTATATTCTGGCCGCTATTCATGCGAATGGCTGCGGGGCCCACCTCGCGATCGATCCATACCAGGCCGCATATCATGAGATTGGCATGAGTCAGGCGAAAACAATTGGAATGGAAGACGCGTTCCGATTGATTCCGGAGAAATCGAGCCTGGCGGTTGACGGATCTGATCGGAAGGAGCTTGCATTTGATTTCATCTATATCGATGGCGGCCACCGATTTGATGATGCCTTATTGGACTTTGTATTGGCGGCCGATTTGTGCAAGATCGGCGGCTATGTTGTTCTCGATGATATGTGGATGGCATCCATTCAGCGTGTTGCTTCGTTCATTCGTAAAAATCGCGTGGACTTTTCGGAAATTCAGACTCCTGTTGGCAATATTTCGGTGTTCAAGAAGATATCTGAGGACAGGCGCAACTGGGACTCACATGTTGATTTTTGATCCCAGATGAAATGCGGATGAAAGAAATGCGGAAGTTTTATGAATAGAGAAGCAGAAGAGGATGGATCGAGAGTGGGACGAACGCTGGTGAGTCATGAATCTAGTTCGCGCGAGACTTTTCCGCGAGACGCGCAGCGGACGGCAATTATCACTGGCCCTCCCTGGCCCCGGAGCGGCACTGGGCGGGTGATGCAGAATCAGGTTGAGTACTATCGAGAACGAGGATATTTCACCGTATTCGTCTGTGTTCCAGTTCATTGCTCATTCACTTCAGAACATGTGGACTGGCCGGTCATTAAAACCGGGCTGCAGGAGTTGGGCGCCGATCGCGTTCTAATCGCTACAATCGATCCACGAAGATTCGCCTTTGAAAAGTACAGAACTTGGGTTGCACACGGCTTCCGCGGGACCGCACTGGATTGGGTTGTTTTTACTTCAAAGTCGGCGCAATTGTCCGATGAAGATGCGCGGTTCGTTCGATCATTGTCGGTTGAAATTGTCCACGCCAATCACGTATTTACTATGGACTTTGCAAGGCGAATGCTGAGGCAGATCGTGAAGCAAGGGGCGAGGGTCCCGCTCCTGCTCGATACTCACGATATCCAGGCGAAGGCGCTGATCGAACGGGGCGAGATCAATCCTTGGACGCACCGGTTCGATACAGTCGAGCGCATGCTTGACTCGGAGATTGCCCACCTCAAGAAAGCCGAGGTGCTCGTCCATGTCTCAACGGAGGATTTGAGTTTCTTCGA
The DNA here is from genome assembly GCA_963798035.1 of uncultured Acidobacteriaceae bacterium. GTDB lineage: Bacteria > Acidobacteriota > Terriglobia > Terriglobales > Acidobacteriaceae > Telmatobacter. The sequence goes on from CAWCRW010000006.1 coordinate 1,753,182, forward strand.
AAAGCGCTTGCCACAGAAACGTCACGTTCTAGCAATGCCGACAATCAATGAAAGATTCGTTGCGTGTGTCAACGAGGAAGTGGACAGTGCAAGTGTTCCGACGGATATTCTCTTTGTCGGGCAAAGTACGGCTCCGAATACGGCCGCTGTCCGGTGGTTTTTTGAGCAGGTGTGGCCGCTTCTTCAAGGTCGCAGTTACCGTCTAAGGATTGTTGGTGGGATTGAAACCCAGGTTCGCGCAGAACTGCCCGAGATTTATGAGGCGTTCCGTTCGCATTTTGTGGGGCTCGTCGCGGAACTCACGCCGGAATATCGTTCCGCGCGATGCGTAATCGCTCCCATGATCTCAGGAACCGGCATTTCTATCAAAACGATCGAGGCGCTGGCACTCGGGAAGCCATTTGTTGGCACCCCAAAGGCCTATCTGGGCATGCCCATGGACCTTCTCGAACGGGCCGGCCTCCGCGCTTGCGACACGCCTCAGAACTTCGCCAATGCGATTGTGCAAGCTCTATCGGAAGAGTCTTCCGCCGCTCGTGCCAGCCGCACGGCCTATTCCCAGCTCTTCTCCAAGCAGGCGTCATTTTCGTCGCGGGACAAAGCTCTTCAACTTGCTCTTGGAAGCAAAGTCTCCTCGAGAATTCCTGTGCACGCATGCCGGGATTCCGCCTCTTCAGTCGGGGGCGCAAATCAATGATCGTTTCGGTGATTTTATGCACTTTCAACCGATGTGACAGTTTGCAGATCGCGCTTGAAAGTGCAGCGGCGCAGGTGAATCTGGATCCGGGTTCCTGGGAATTGCTGATTATTGATAACAATTCGAAGGATCGTACTGCCGAAGTTGCAAAGGGATTTTGTCTTAGATATCCAGATCGGTTCAGGTATATTTTTGAGTCTCAACAAGGGAAATCTCACGCCTTAAATCGGGGAATTCGAGAGTCCAAAGGAAGCATTTTGGCGTTTATGGACGATGATGTCGTTGTCGCGCCAGATTGGCTCAAGAATCTCTTATTGCCCTTTGAGGATTCGGCGTGGATCGGCGTGGGAGGCCGAATTGCGCCGCCGGCCAACTTTGTCACTCCAGAGTGGCTCGCCCTGGATGGGCCATACGACTTGAGTGGGATACTTGCCATGTTTGACAAGGGGCGCGAAGGAAAAGGAACTCACCGAACCACCTTTCGGCACCAACATGGCGTTTCGTCGAGAGGTATTCGAACGCTGTGGTCTCTTCCGGCCTGATCTCGGCCCATGCCCCGGATCGGAGATTCGGGGAGAAGATACGGAATTCGGACGTCGCGTATTCAAGAGCGGATTGCGCCTTTGGTATCAACCCTGCGCGGTCGTGCATCACGCGATTCCTCCTGGGCGTCTCTGTAAGGGATACTTTCTCCGATTCCAATTTGACCAAGGTCGGGCATCCATTCGAGAGAAAGACAAAGGATTCCCGATCTGGTTCATTCCGCGGATCTATTTTACGATTCCGAAGATTATTGCCGGTGAACTTATCAGGCGCGTAGTAGCATGGATATTCTCGATTGATCCACAGAGTCGATTTCAGCGCAAGTGTATGGTTTGGACGAACGTTGGTCAGATCGCCGAACTCATCGAGAGAATATTTCGAGGCCACTTGGCCAGCGGCGACCAGGCCCCTGCGCTCGTTAACGGAAAAGAGAATCGCGCATGAGGACGGTCCCGGGCTTTCTCTGCGCCTCGATTCGGTGTCATGGACTTTTCACGGGCATCATCGAGGTGTCCTGAGTTGTCAAACACTGGATTGACGATTTCGAAGCAAGCATGAAAGTCGCGGTGATTGGCGGCGGAATTGTTGGACTGTCAACGGCGTATCAGCTCCTTGAACGGTTTCCGAAAGTTCAGGTCCTGCTTCTTGAGAAAGAAAGCGGCCCGGCCCGCCACCAGACTGGAAACAATAGCGGCGTTCTGCATTGCGGCCTGTATTACAAGCCTGGATCGACGAAGGCGCGGCTGGCGGTGCAGGGAATTCGCAGGATGGTGGAGTTCTGCGAGCAGCATAGCGTTCGCTATGAGTTATGTGGAAAGGTTGTTGTTGCCACCGAGCCCGAAGAGGTGCCGCGCCTGCACGGGCTTCTGGAGCGCGGAAATGCCAACGGCCTCCAGGGACTGCAGCTCCTATCCTCAGAGCAAATTCGTGAGATTGAACCGCATGCCGCGGGATTGGCGGGAATCCGCGTGCCGCAGGAAGGCATTGTCGACTTCAAAGGTGTTGCCGCAGCCCTGGTGCGGCAAATTGAAGCCAAAGGCGGAGTCGTCAAGTTTTCGTCCAAAGTGACTCAACTCGATGAATCGGATGGATGGCGCATTCAGACGACGAGCGGAGACCATGAAGCTGGATTCCTCATCAATTGCGGTGGGCTTCATTGCGATCGATTGAGCAAGCTGGCGGGACATGCGACTTCGACGAAGATTGTGCCGTTTCGAGGAGAATACTTCAAATTAAGGGAAGACAGGCAGCATCTCGTACGTAACCTGATCTATCCGGTCCCTGATCCAAGCTTCCCGTTTCTTGGCGTGCACTTTACGCGTCTTATTTTCGGTGGCGTGGAGGCCGGCCCCAATGCGGTTCTTGCTTTCGCCCGCGAGGGCTATCGTCGAACCGATTTCTCTCTGCGGGATATGATCGAGACTGCGACGTTCCGCGGATTCTGGAACTTTCTGCTTCGTTACCCGGGCATGTGCTGGAGCGAATTCTGGCGTTCTCTGAATAAGGCGCTCTTTTGCCGATCATTGCAGCGGCTTGTTCCCGAGCTGCAAATTGAGGACCTCGTGCAAGGGGGCGCAGGCGTACGCGCCCAGGCGCTTTCTCCCGCCGGCGAACTTGTGCAGGATTTTAGTTTCGTTCGCCGGCCGCGCGCGCTTCATGTGCTCAACGCGCCGAGTCCTGCGGCGACCGCAAGCCTGGCCATTGCAGATGAGATTATCGATCAGGCGAAGGAACTGTTGACAGCCTAGAGAGTAGGCGATCGCGTCTCGCCCATCACTCCACAATTGAATTTAAGTCCGACGACGGTGACGATCTATGGGATCGTCACCGTCGTTTCGTTTGAGGGGGAACTCTCCGTTCCCGAGGAGCCAACGGTGGCAACGACGTAATCGTAGACAAGCCCCCCTTGCACCGTCGTGTCTGTATAGGTCGTTTGCGGATCGACCGACGAATTCAGTAATTGGTAGTTTGAGCCACTGCCGGTCGAGCGATACACGTGATAGCCAGTAACGGATTCAGCTCCTGCGCTGGGAGGGTTCCAGTTCAACTCGACCTCATAGGCAACACCAGTGCCGCTTAGCGGAATTGCAGTGATGCTGTTGGCGAGTGAGCTGCTGAGAACGAGTTGCCCTGTGGAGACTCCGAGTGTCGTTGGATTGAACTCTATGTTGAGCGTCAAGCTTTGCCCAGGATTCAATGTAACGGGAATTGAACCGCCGGCCAGCTTGAAGTTTGCGCCAGCCAGTACGGCCGACGTGATCGAGATGGGAAGATTTCCCGCAGATGTGACGATCAGTTCCTGTGTGATCGGCATATTCAAGGCAGCACTGCCGAAAGCGATGCTCGATGCATTGAACTTGAGTGCAGACGCATTTGGAATGAGTTGCAAGGCAAGGCTGGCCGCCGCGCCGGGAATCGTTGCGGTCAGCGTGGCCGACTGGGCGGTGCTTACAGTCGCGATGCTGGCATTGAACCCCGCAGAGGTGGCATTGGCGGGTACAGTGACCGTCGACGGCAAGGTTACATCGCCAATGTTGCTGGAGAGTTGCACGCTGAGGCCGCCGCTCGGAGCTGTGGCGTTCAATTGAATGCTGCAAGCGTCCGTTCCAGAACCGGAGATGGACAGAAGGCTGCAAGCCAGAGCGCGGATTCCGGGTGTGCCTGTTCCGCTGAGGCCGACCGTCGCTGCAGAACCAACGGTTGAGCCCGCTTCAATCGCCAGCTGGCCGCTGATCGCGCCGGTCGCACTGGGGCTGAACGAAACAGTGACACTGTAGGTTCCGCCGGAAGGGATCGTGACCGGCAGGTTGTGGGCGCTGGTAATCGCAAACAATTGCGAATCGGTGTTCGTTGCAGAGATCTGGATAGGCTCCAAGCCGCGATTCTGAAATCCAACGGTTGCAGTCGCGGTTTGACCAACAACGACGGTTCCAAATGTGACTGTGTTAGTTGTCGCCACGATAGCGTTTGCACTCTTGAGGTTGACCTGACCGCATCCGCACAGCATCAACAGGAAACATGAAAGCGGGATGAATTGAAAGCGGGTCGCATAAGAAAAAATGCCAATGGTCAAGGTAAGAGTTCGACTTTGAATGGACCGCGACTTAAATCTCCTTTTCGCGGGAAGGATCTCGATTGCAGTTCTGGGACCCAAAGGGTAAAGGACTTCACTTTTCCACATCCACTTCACCTCACAACCGTTGCGTGCATTTGTGTCGATTCACGTGTTTTAAAACCTCCCGAGACTTGAATTTGCGGGCCAATGTTCGTGCATGGACCTCTTCGTTTCGTGTCCTGGGAATGCTGGTCAGGCACATTGTTTTTTGCACCGTCCATTCACGACAGGGGCTCGTTCCAGTCGCAGGCGTGCGATTGCGCGCTGAGCCATGCCAGCGTTGCAAATTGTCTTAGGGGAGTGATTGATTAAATGGCAAACGTTCCAGACAGGTGCTTCCTTCTCGAACGAATCCACAACCGAACGATATGCAGGTAAAAAGATTGCGTAGTTGGACCAAGGCTTTCCCTTGGCCCCTATGAAAGGGCTTCCCCGAATCGCCTGCCCTTACACACCCCCGGTGGTGCCAAAGAGGCGCGAAGTTGGCCATAAAAAAGAAAGACGCCCTCCTGAAAGCAATTTCTCTGCCAGGAGACAACCTTTCCTTCCTTTAACAATAAACCATTTTGCAGCAATAATTTAGCGCAAATGGATGGGATTCGATAATCGGATTTAACCGGAACTTGACCATCTGATGGTGTAATTCTTCTCAGGGGCAAGGTATTTTTTTCGCGATTTAAGCCAGATGAAACTCGCCTATGTGTTTTGCTGAAAATCGATTTGCCCCAGAAGCAGCCGAAGTCGAATTTGGGTCACCTCGACGGTTCTGGGCTCGGGGGTCAGTCAAAAGCGGCCATAGCGAGAAGCCTTAGACATTAGCTGAGACGGTGGCAGTTAGCCTCTGTTTACGCCTGGAGCATTTGCGGCACAGCACAGGGACGAAGATAACATGTGGCTAGGGGGCGGGCTTCAGAGTCTCTTGATAGAGACTCTGAAGTCCGCCAAAACCGCGCCAGATGCGAAGATCAGGACTTTAACAGCCCAGGACCTCTAGTATCGACTGTGACAGAAAATGGGAGCGGTTCACCAAATACGATTTCATATTCGGTTGTGTGCGGATTTTGGGGGGCAGGTCAGATTCTTTCTCAGAGATGGAGTTCAAGGAGCGCTTCGAGCCTGAAACTGACCTTTCACCGCGTCTTGGGATTTGGTCGGCTAGTCAAATTCGCTTGTAGTTTGCATCCGATAATCCTTATCCCACCTGCAAAGTCGGCTTCATGCAGCGACGTGCAGTGTGCATTCAGATAGCCAAGTATCAGCCGGTTCAGGCGGTCTGCCGGACGGTAGAGTACTACGTCGATCTCGTCATAATCGGTGGAGCCTCCGGCTTCCCGAAGTGGAGCAATAAGTTGATCATTTGAAAGGGTAGCAAAAGGGGCGTCAGGATGCCCCTTCCAGCCCCAAGTCGTGGGCAACCCTGCTTTGTCTGTGTTCGAAGACGGGTTTGTCGCTCTCAAGTTATAGTATTCAAATAAGATCTGCCCAATGCCTTCCGCAAATAAGAGCTTTCTTCGCTCTCTCGGCTGATGGACCAGATAGTTGGTCGCACCTCGCCAGTCCGCTTTCTGAGCGGATCGAAGAAACTCAAACAGCGTGGCGGTCACAGCGAAAAGTGCGATCAGGTTAATGACCAGGAAAAGCCTTTTCAATCTCGTTGTTTGAAAAGCATGCGGCGCCGCAAAGAGAATAGGGATGATGCCGGAAGTGGCAATAAACGCTCGATTAAGATATACGGGCTGTGAAATTCGACTGACGAAAAATGCCAGCGCCATAGGCGCAAAGGAATAGCTGAAGAGGGCAGCGACTTTCTTTCGATTGGCGTGACGCACGTTCAGTAAACTTCCCAACAAACACAACACCATGATCGCGCTAACGGAAAAACGTAAAAGCCTTGCTTTTCGCGAGGACGATGACCACATGGACAGAAAACCATCTGTCCGCCACGTGAATTGCCCGGCAACTGCTCCCGGTTGGATAGGAATGGACCAGGGGTCCTGCTTGAAGCCCGAAAGGACGAACATGCTCTCTACAACGTTTTCAGCAGTTGGCCTGGAAACCCAAAACGACTTCTCAACCATTTGGGTTTGTCTACGCAGACTCGGAATCCATGGCGAGTACGACAGCAGCACGATCGCAACGCAGAGCAATCCCCATATCGATCGCTGACGTATGCGTTGATCGGAGGGGTAAATAAACCATAGGAGTGCGATCCCGGGGAGATAAAAAAGCATCATGTTGTGGGCATATAGTCCCGCAGTCAAGGAAAGAGTTACGCAACCAAAAGAAGAAATCGAACCCATTTCGAGAAATGCAATCGCCGAATAGACACTTGCCAAAGCAAGGAAGAGAAGCAGCCCGTAGAATCTAGCTTCTTGAGCGTATTCGACCTGAAAAGCGCACAGGGCAAAAAGTGACATTGCGATTGTAACTGCTCTCTTGTCGGCCAGTATCTTCTTGGCAAGCAGACAGAAAATTGGAACACAAAGCGATTCAAGAAATGCCGACAGGCCGCGCAATGACGTTTCGGAAATGCCAAACCAATGAATCCAAAAATGGAGGAGGAGATAGTAGAGCGGCGGAGAAGTATCGGACTGAGCCACCTGCCAGATTTGGTTCGGCGGCAATTGCGAGACCCATAAAGTGAAACCTTCATCTCCCCAGAGGCTTTGAGACGCTAGCCCGTGCCATCTGACAAACAAGGCAACGACGACGGCAAAGGCAGAAAGCGTCTTAAACAAAATATCTGAATGTGTCTTCCTCAGCAAAGAGGAGCTCATTGTCCCGAGGTCGGGACCCATTGTTTCCTCTCGGCTGCGCGGTCCTGCCTCTAGACGATCCCTCATCAGCGCCTCTCGCCCCAAGTCTACTAAGGAAATATGTCTTTCTCGCATGAGAACACAGAGGATCCAGGCAAAGGGTACGTTGAATAGGGGTACGACAGTCACCGGGCGGAGATTATGGTGGCATGGCTGAAAGGTTGAAGTAACATAAACCGAATGCGCTCTCTGCTCTGATCTGCACACGCTAACCTGAGATATTGAAAGGTAAGGATCCAGGTCAATGCCAAATGGGCCGCGTGATCAGCAATCGAGTATGCCTCGCGAAGGAGGGACGGGGTTTGCTCCCACGTCGGCTCCAATAGAGGGGGAACGCTCCAACCACGCAAGCGCCGGCCAAGAGAGAAGATATCGCTCTAAGTCGTGCGATTTTTTTGTTTCAGATTGGATGCACTTAAGACAACTATTTCACTTTGCGGGACCAATCCTCTATGGCCGAGAGAATGGTCCCACATTCGAGCAGAGTCTTCCTTGTCATTACTTAACCACGGAGCCGTTGAGACCTGTAGGCGACCCCGGCGTAGAGTTGCCGTTGCCCACGAACGTTGTCACGCTCGAAGCTGGAAGTGTGAAAGTGAAAGCTTGATTCGTCACTGAGATAGAAGTTTGCTGCGCGAGATCTGAGCTTGATGAAGTGATCCAAGGAGCGACCGAACTCGCTGAAACGCCATTGAGGGTGAATGCTTGCGACACCGCGCTCGGGTTCTGATTGATCGCGACAATCTCGAACGCTCCAGTGCTTTGGTTCAGGAAGGCGGTCACGTAGACATTTGTCTGCGGGGTCGGAGTCGCTGCAATCCGTACCTGTCCGGGGCGAACAAACCTTGCGAAATTGCCCACGGCATAGAATCGCTGGGCCGGATTGAAATTGGCGTCAGTCAACCCGTCATTGCATGATCCCGAAGCACCGGATGCCGGCCCCGCTGATTCGAGGTTCCAGTAATACCAAGCGGAACCGTACGGCGTCCACGAACCGTTTGATCCTGTCACGAAATCGTGGATGTTGTGGGCATACACCAGCGCATCGCTAATGCTGCTGTTGTATGTCGCCAGGTTCGTGGTCCCTGCGCATTTGCTTTGACCGCCATTTACTTCGGTCATCCAGAGTTTCTTGCCAGACACTGAGGGTGGTGGTGTCACCGCTGCGTAATCGACGCAGCACATGTAACCGCCGGAGAACCCATCCGCGCTCTGGCTCCCAGTTCCGGTCCAGTAACCGTGCCCGGCGACGATGGGAACATGGGAGCTGCAGTCGGAATCATTCATGCATGCTGTCGCATAGTCGGTACTCCACCAGGCCGAGTGTTCCGGCATGATGATGGGTATCGATCCGAGGCCTGCGGAGTTCATCGCAGGCCACAGATAGTTGGCAATGAACGTGTCGATGTCAGCCGCTGTGGTCGAACCATCCCCCATATACTGGGGTTCGTTGACCGGGGCAACTGCAGAAATGGCGATGCCTTGCGACTGAAAGTACTGGATCTTTGCCACGTCGTAGGAGGCGAGGCTAGAGAAGTTACTCGACGAGAGGGCCGTTGTAGGATTGAACCCGAGGTTCACCTTCACGCCCCGCACCACAGCGTACTGCAACGTCTGCAAGTCAGGGGCGCTGTTGGCCGTATTGTTGTCCTGAATTCTTATCCAAGATAGCCCGATACTGACACCGGTTCCAATATCGCATGAGCCATTCGACGAGGAAAGAAAGAAGCAATCTGCCTGTGCCGGACTCAAATTCTGATTGCTTTCGTCGAAGCCTGTTGAAGCTCCCCAGCCATCAATGGTCTGGTAGGTCGTTGAGGCATTGACTGTTACTGTCTGTGCCTGCGGGTTCAATGAGAGTAGTAAGAAAGGAAGTATTGATAGTATCTGCTTCAGGTTCATAAATCTCCGGCCTTAGTGGCTAGCATCCTATTAGGATCGTTCTGATAGGACCCAGTCCTAAGAAATGAAATGGCTTTAGGGTTGGCCAAGGCCAGCCATCGCGATGCGATGTAAGGAAAACTGCGGACGATGACGGCCCTTCTCAGAAGCAAGTTGCACATACCGATCGAGACAATCTGATTGAAAAGGTTCGCCGGCGCATCCGCTCGCGATGGTTCTGCTTCTTCAATCCAGCGCTTTCCAGATTGCGTCCAAGCCCGACGCCCGGCTCGCGTCGCCCGCCTTTTCTGTTCGAATGCGCCGTTTTACGGTACGACGATAGTGGCCGTGTTCGAAGGAGCGCTCTCCATTCCCGACGAGTCGATGCTCGTCACATAGTATTCATAGGTTGTGCTTGCGCTCACAGCGCCGTCTGTATACGAGTCCGGTGTATTGACGGAGGAGTTCAGCTTTGAAAACGAGGAGCTGCTCCCGGTCGCTCGGTAAACGTTGTACCCGGCCACCGTCGAGCCGGTTGGCGCCTGCCAATTTAGAGCGATCGCGAGAGGAACGCCTGTACCGGAAAGCGGGATCACTGCCTTGCTGTTCTGGGAGGAGTTGCTGTTCACGGTCAACTGACCGGTTGCAGCGCCGGTGGCGGTCGGTTCAAACTGCAAATTCAGGGTTGCCGTCTTGCCGGAATTCAAGGTCAACGGGAACGTGATTCCAGAATCGGAGAATCCCGTGCCCGTCATGCTGACTCCGCTGACAATCACCGCCCCAGTGCCGGTTGAAGACAGGGTGACGGATTGCGTCGAAGGGACACCCAGCGCGACATCGCCGAAGGATACGCTGCTCGCATTGAGCGTCAGCGTGGGGTTCCCCGTGCCGCCAGCCAACTGCGGACTCAACTTGAGGGCAAATGTCTTGCTCACCCCACCCGCGTTGGAAGTGACAGTCGCAGTTTCGGCGGTTGTGACCGCTGTGAAGGAAGTTGTGAAGCCGACGGTGGAGGCGCTAGCCGGAACCGTCACCGTGGCCGGCACAGTCACCGCTTTATTGTTGCTCGATAGATCGACCGCGAGTCCGCCGCTCGGTGCCGAACCGCTCAGCGTGACGGTGCAGGAATCGGTGCCCGCTCCGCTAACCGTGCCACTGCTGCAGGAAAGCCCGGAAAGCGTGGGGTTCCCCGTGCCGCCCGCGACCTGAGGACTCAGCTTCAGGACGAATGACTCGTTGACGCCTTCGGCGCTCGATGTCAGGGTTACGTTTTCCGTGGAGGAGACCGATGTGATTTCGGCCGTGAATGCAATGCTGGTGGTGCCAGAGGCCACGGTCAAAGATGCCGGCACGGAAACTGCCGCGCTGCTGCTGGCAAGCGTTACGAGGAAGCCTGTGCCCGGAGCTGCTTTGCTCAAGGTGATTGTGCAGGAATCCATGCTGGCCCCGGAAATAGAGGAATTACTGCAAGTGAGCGAACTCAGTGCCGGTACAGCACCGCTTGTACTCCCGGTCACCGTAAGACCACCGCAACCCGCCAAAGCGATGCAGCTTCCGAGGACGATCGATCCCACGAGGAGATAAGTAAGCCGAGAACCTTTAATCGAAATGAAAAGTTGGTATGGATTTGGTTGCGTGCGCACGGTTGCGCCGGACGAGTCTCGGCGGCTTGGCGTTGCCACACCGTGATTCGATAGTAGTGTTCGGAACATATGCATGACCTCTGCAAACCTCCTCAACTTTGGTTTGGGGCCCATTCACCCCATGGGTTCGCGACAAGAGGAGGATCTACTCAAATGGGTAACAGCGATCGTCCTCTAGGACAGTGACACGTGTCACTATGGTGCTTTTGTTTGATTACCAAGGAGGTATACTTGTTAAATCTCGATAAATCAGTAGTTTATCGATGACTTGTACAGTATTTCAGCAGTGTTTGTAGGTTCAATTTAGTGCAATCTTTATCGAGAAGGAAAGCATTTTAGCGGCGAGTAATTGAAAACTATATTACCAAAGTTGGAGCATATGGCAACGTTTCGTGCAACATAGGTAATGGAAATAAAGGTAACTAACTGGTGATTTGGAATTTATGAGACGCCCACAGAACCCCCGGGACGTCAAGAGGCAGCCCCGAAGTTGTCTCGCAAGGACGGAATCGAAGCCAGGGCCCGCAAATTCAGAGAGCGCACTTTTCGCTCGGTTTTACTTACTCGGATCGCATGGCAGAGGATCGATGCCTTTGAAAAGGCTCGATCGTCAGGTTGCGCAGACTGCCTGCAGCTCTTCGAGGATCTGGTGAAGGGCACACTGCGCCGCACCTGCACCCGTTTCGGAAAGTTCCAGGGAGATGGGCTGTTGTGGGTCGATGGTGATCGCATACAGGACCACTTGGCGCGTTCCGCCCTGCATGTAGAAGGCGTCCAGCAGGTCTTTGACGCCGATGTCGTGCGCCGTCAAGGTTGGCGGGTAGTCGCGTGAGAACCGTGGCGTAGTGCGGGTGACGGTCCCTGGAGGATTGTCGTCGGCCGCGGCGTCAATCAGAAGGATCCGTTCGGCCTTCTGGAGCGGTTCAAGCAGGATGAATCCGCCGGTGCCTCCATCAAGGCACTCGACATAATCCGGCAGGGAACGTTTCTCGAGCGCCCGCACCACGTGAACGCCGACGCCCTCGTCGCCCATGAGGACGTTTCCAAGGCCGAGCACCAGCGTTTTTTGCGGTTTACTTGTCACTCTTCACCCGATCGAACTTCCATCCCCCGACAATCGAAGAAATGGTGCCACGGCCTTCGATGTAGTCGTGATAAAAGGCGAGATAGATGTGAACGATGATGAACGTGACGAAAAACCATAGGAAGAGATGGTGCCAGAAACGCACGCCGAACTCGCCACCCATCAAAGGAACGATCCAGACAAACATCCGCGGCAGCCATGAATCACTCATGCTGGAGTAGAGCGCAAAGCCAGTGATGGTCTGGGCGCAGAACGCGAGGAAAGTGAAAAAGTAAATGAGCCCGGCCAACGCGTTGTGACCCGTGGAGATCGGCCCGTGCATCTTGGTCTCGAGCACGTCGGCTTTGATCACGTCGACAATCTCCTGTCGCTGCGAACGCTTCAACGGAAAAAATGCATTCCACTTCGCATACTTGTTGCCGACAAAGCCCCAGTAGAGCCGTGCCGCAAAGTTGAAAACATAGACGAATGCGGAGACAAAGTGAATGAAACGTACCCAACCAAACCAATACTGCTGGTACGCTTCGGACGCATAAAACGCGCGGATCGGCGCGCCGATCAAGTAGCCGGTGATGCACAACAGTACCAGGGTGATGGCGTTGATCCAGTGATAGGCGCGAACGGGCAGCTCCCACACGTAGACGCGTCGATATTCGGCGGGATGGTCTACGGGATCCGCGGTAACTTTGCCGGCGTTGATTCCAGTCGTGCTCATGGTCTTTACTCGAAGGAAACCTGGTGAAGGTGCCGTCCTTGCGGATCGTACAGATGCACGGCGCAGGCAAGGCACGGATCAAACGAATGGATGGTGCGGAGAATCTCCACCGGCTGTTCGAGGTTGGCCACCGGTGTACCGATGAGTGCCTCCTCGAATGAGGAACGCTGCTGCTTTGCATCGCGCGGAGAGCCGTTCCATGTGGTCGGCACCACCAGCTGATAGTTCTCGATCGCGCCGTTGTGAATCTTGATCCAGTGCGCGAGAGCGCCCCGCGGCGCTTCGACCAGGCCCACACCTTCGGCATCGGCGGGCCAGCTCTTCGGTTCCCACTTTTCGCCATTGAAGGTGGAGGTCTCGCGCGTCTTCACACGATCCATAAGCTCGCCAAAGAACTGCTTGAGCCAGATCATTCCCAGGGCTGCATCCAACCCACGCGCCGCAGTGCGGCCCAGTGTGCTGAAGAGAGCGCCAACCGGGACGCCCAGTTTCCCAAGGGTCTGGCCAACCAGTTCCTTGACGTCTTCGTGGCCCGCCGCATACGACACAATCAGCCGTGCCAGCGGTCCAACTTCCATTGCATTTTCTTTCCAGCGCGGCGTCTTCAGGAACGAATATTTATCGTAGCCTTCGAGGGTCTCAAACGGCGGCTTGGGGCCGGAATAGTTGATCTTCGTTTCACCCGCCCACGGATGCACGCCGGCAGAGTCGCCGCCATCGTAGCTGTACCAGGAGTGTGCAATGTATTCCTTGATCTCCTGCTGGTCGCGCGGATTGACTGGATACACGTGGCTGAGATCGCGATTGAGCACGGCGCCGCGGGCATACTTGAAAGTTTCAGGCTGTCCGTAGCCCTTGGTCGGGAATTCGCCGTAGCTGAGATAGTTGTGCAACCCGCTTCCATACTTGGCCCAGTCTTTGTAGAACGAAGCCACCGCGAGCAGATCCGGTATATACACTTCGTTGACGAAAACGTCGGCCTGATCGATGAGTCGCGCTACCAGGTTGAGCCGCTCCGAATTGATTGCCGCGACTTCTTCGGTATCGATCGAGCAGGGAACTCCGCCCACCAGGTAGTTCGGATGTGGATTCTTGCCGCCGAAGACTGCGTGAATCTTGACGACATCCTTTTGCCATTCGAGTGCGTCCAGGTAGTGCGCCACGGCGATCAGGTTGACTTCCGGGGGCAGTTTGTACGCCGGATGCCCCCAATAGCCGTTGGCGAAGATGCCCAGTCCGCTGTCGGCAAACGACTTGATCTTGCCTTGTACTTCAGCGAAATAGGCGGGCGTGTTTTTGTCCCACTTTGAGAACGATTGGGCCAGTTCCGCAGCTTTCTTCGGATCGGCCTTCAGCGCGTTCACAATGTCCACCCAATCCAGGGCATGCAGGTGATAGAAGTGCACCACGTGGTCGTGCACGTAGAGTGTGGCCATCATGATATTTCGGATCAGTTCCGCCGTGGGCGGCACGGCGATTCCTAATGCATCCTCAACTGACCGCACGCTGGCGAGGGCATGCACCGTCGTACAGACGCCGCAGACGCGCTCAGTGATCGCCCATGCATCGCGCGGATCGCGGCCGATTAGTATCTTTTCCAGTCCGCGGATCATGGTGCCTGCGCTGTAGGCGTCTGTAATGACGCCGTTCTCCACCACGGCTTCAATGCGCAGGTGGCCTTCAATGCGTGTTACTGGATCAACGACGACTCGTGTCATGGTCGTTTACGACTCCTTCTGTTCCTCTGCATGCACTTCTGCGATGACTTTGTGTTTGCGCACATTGGTGACCACGGCGTGCGCCGCCACGCCGGCGAGCGTTGCGACGCCCACAACGGTGCCGATTGTGTCGGCCGTGCTTTCAATTCCGAATCCTGGGAACGAGGCCAGGTGTTGATAAAACGGACCGTTGTCCCAGAAGCCTTCCTCGCTGCATCCAATGCATCCGTGGCCTGACTGGACGGGATAGCTGGTGCCTTCGTTCCACTTCACGACCGAGCAGGCGTTGTAGGTCACCGGGCCGCGGCACCCCATCTTGTAAAGGCAATAGCCCTTGCGCGCATTCTCGTCGTCCCAGGACTCGACAAACAGACCGGCATCGTAGTTGGGCCGGCGATAGCAAGTGTCGTGGACGCGACGCCCGTAGAACTCTTTGGGCCGGCCGAGGCTGTCGAGCGCGGGAATCTGGCCCAGAACCAGAAGGTGCGTCACCACCCCCATCATGACGTCCGCGATCGGAGGACAACCCGGCACATTGATGACCGGCTTGTCGATGAGTTTATGGATGGGAGTCGCGCCCGTCGGATTGGGCTTGGCCGCCTGGACGCACCCGTTCGAGGCGCAACTACCCCAGGCCACCACTGCGGCGGCGTCCGCAGCTACCGTCTGCAGAATGGATTCCGCCGTCTTGCCGCCGATCATGCAGTAGACGCCATTGTCCTTGGTCGGCACCGCGCCCTCGACCAGAACGATGTACTTGCCCTTATTATTCTTGATGGTGTCGTTCAGACTCTTTTCCGCCTGAAATCCCGATGCCGCCATGAGCGTCTCGGAATAGTTCAGCGAAAGAACATCCAGAAGCGCGTCGACCACGATGGGGTGCGACGCACGGAGGAACGACTCGCTGCAGCAGGTGCACTCCTGGAAGTGCATCCAGATCACTGCCGGCTTTTCTTTTTTCTCGAATGCCGATGCAACCTGCGCGACCCCGGCCTTGCCGAACCCTGCGACGGTTGCTGCCGCGGTACAGAACTTGATGAAGTCCCTGCGGCTGTAGCCCTTCTTCTCCATTGATTGCCAAATGGAATCGCCCATGCGTGCCTCGCTCGTTGTGTGAGCCTGGGACGGCGAACGGCATGCCAGATCCTTTGGCTCTCCGATGAATGAGGGCACAGTACGAACTTTTCATCACGACTGGCTGTGCGCAAGATCACAGGTTTGCAAGCATTTACTTTCGTTTCGTATAGGGAGACGGTTGCAACAGATCACCGTCGTGTCTTAGGAGGGCTAAGAACTTTGGTAGGACAGTGATTCTTACGCTCGAATCTTTGATCGAATCAAAGCACCAACCAACGAAGTTCGGGCACCGAAAGGTCAGCCTTTTGGCACGTCCAGAGCTCCGGTGAGACTGCTGAGCCGCTCGACGTGATGGCTGCGGCACCAGGATTCGAGGCCTCCGGCGAGCCGCTCGACGGCGCGTGGGTCGGCGTAGCTCGCGGTTCCGATCTGGACCGCCGTCGCACCCGCCAGCAGGAACTCGACAGCGTCTTCGGGGGTAATGATCCCGCCCATGCCGAGGATCGGGATGCTGATCGCATGCGCTGCTTCGTACACCATGCGCAAGGCGATCGGCTTGATCCCGGGTCCTGAGAGACCGCCGGTGATGTTGCTCAGACGCGGCTTGCGCGTTTCCGCGTCGATCGACATGGCAAGGAATGTATTGACGAGGCTCACTGCGTCGGCGCCGGCTTCTGCGGAGACCTTGGCCATCTTTGGAATGGAGGTCACATTGGGCGAGAGTTTCACGATCAGCGGCCGCTTGGCCACAGCTTTGGCAAGCTTGACCAGGTACTCCAGCGAACTAGGATCGGAGCCAAAGGTCATGCCGCCGGCGTGCACGTTGGGGCAGGAGACATTCAGCTCATATGCCGCGACTCCCTCGGCGTGATTCAGCTGTTCGATGACCTTGATGTATTCGTGAACGGTAAAGCCAAAGACGTTTACGATGCATTTGCAATTCGGATAGCGCTGCAGCTGGGGCAATTTCTGGGCGATGAACTCTTCGACCCCAATATTCTGCAACCCGATTGCATTGAGCATGCCCCCTGGTGTCTGCAGAAGGCGCGGCGCAGGGTGTCCCGCCATGGGGTGCAGCGAGATGCCCTTGGTGACGAAACCGCCAATCCGTTCAAGCGATACGATCTCTTCGAATTCGATGCCATAGCCGAAAGTGCCGCTGGCAGCGATGATGGGGTTGACCAGGTCCAATCCGGCGAACTGGACTTTCATCTCGGGTTTCACGCGCGCATCTCTTCCTTCGCCCTGGAATCGGGATGGATGTCCGGCTGATTTTTATCCGGAACGAAACAAGTGAATCTTGATTTCCATGATACTCGGCGTGCGGGTTGAAGCTGGAAAGGTGGCGCCATGGTTCTGGAACGAGCAGAAAAAGGAAAGGCGGCCCGGGAGGCCGCCTTTTTTGTTTCAGGAGTGTCAGGGCTAGGCGGAGACGGGTTCGCTTGCGGTAACGTTAACCGGGGTCAACCAGCCGAACCGGTCGTGCTTGAGCCCGTTGGCGATGGCGAAGAATTCGTCCGCGATCTTCTGCGTGATTTCGCCGGGCTTGCCGTCGCCGATTACGACCCGGTCAATGGAGCGGATTGGCGCAACCTCTGCGGCCGTTCCGGTAAAGAACACCTCATCGGCAATGTAGAGCAGCTCGCGCGGAATCGCCTGCTCTGTAACCGTGAAACCAAGGTGACGGGCGATGGCCAGGACGCTGTCGCGGGTGATGCCAGAGAGCGCCGAATTGGCCAACGGGGGCGTGTAAAGCACGCCGTTGCGCACCACGAAGACATTCTCCCCCGATCCCTCGCTGACCAGGCCATTGACGTCGAGCGCGATGCCTTCGGCGTAGCCGTTGATGTCGGCTTCCATGCGAATCAACTGCGAGTTCATGTAGTTGGCGCCGGCTTTGGCCAGGGCAGGCATGGTGTTGGGAGCCAGCCGGTTCCAACTGGAGACACAGACATCGGCGCCGCCGGTCCCGGTGACATACTTACCCCACGGGAAGTTGGCGATGTAGACCTCGATCGGCGAACCTTTGGGGCTTACCCCGATCTCGCCGTATCCGCGCAACGCGATGGGACGGACGTAGCAGGGGGCAACTCCATTCGCTTCAATTAGATCGACCACGGCTGCACATAGCTCGTCAAGGCCAAAGGGCAGGTCCATGCGGTAGATTTTCGCGGAGTCGAGAAGGCGTTGCATATGCTCGGGAAGGCGAAACACGGCCGAGCCCTGGGGCTGCGCATAGCAGCGAATTCCTTCAAAAACACTGGAGCCGTAGTGGATCACATGGCTCATGACATGAATCGTGGCCTGCTCCCAGGGAATGAGTTTGCCATTGTGCCAGATTTTTCCGGTCGTCTGTATAGGCATGGGGATGCAAAAGCTCCTTGATTCGCGTTTTTCCGCGAATATCTGACAGCGTAACGCGAGTTGGGCATGCGTGTCACGGGAACGAACCTCGCCGGGCACCCGCGTCACAGTACTTTGACATTTATGGCATCCAATGAGAACGAAGCGGCACCAATCCCAACTTGAGGAGCGTGTATGCAAGGGCTGCAAGGCAAGGTCGCTATCGTCACCGGGGCCGGTTCAGGGATCGGACAGGGAATTGCCAGGCGTCTCGGGAGCGAAGGGGCAAAAATCATCGTGGATTACGTCGGCCGTTCCGAAGGAGCCGACCAGACCGTAGAAGCGATCAAAGGCGCGGGAGGCACAGCGGAGGCGGTTGAGGCTGACGTGACCAGCGTCGACGCAGTGCGCACCCTGGTGGAAGAGGCGTGGTCCCGCTTCGGTTCGGCGGACATCCTGGTGAACAACGCGGGCATGGAGAAGAGATCCGACTTCTGGGACACGACCGAAGCAGATTACGATCACGTGATGGCCGTGAACCTTCGTGGGCCCTTCTTCCTGTCACAGGCGTTTGTGCGTCCACTGCGCGCAGCGAAAAAGCCCGGAAGGATCATCAACATCAGCTCGGTGCATGAAGATATGGTGTTTCCCGGCTTCGCCACGTATTGCTGCAGTAAGGGCGGACTGCGCATGCTGATGCGCGACCTGGCCGTGGAACTCGGCCCGCTGGGTATCACGGTGAACAATGTTGCTCCAGGCGCGATTGTGACGCCGATCAACCAGTCACTGCTCGAAAACAAAACGGAACTGAACGCCTTGCTGGCCAATATCCCGTTGGGTCGCCTCGGCACGCCCGAGGATGTCTCTGGTCTTGTAGCATTTCTTGCATCCGACGACGCGGCGTATGTCACCGGGTCGACATTCGTCATCGATGGCGGCCTGATGCGCAGCTATCGAGAGCAATAAATCACCCCACACTGCAAAGGATTCTGCAACTAAAAACTATGGCCGGAATGATTGAGGACTATGCCCTGATAGGGGACTGCGAGACCGCCGCGCTTGTCAGCAGGAATGGCTCCATTGACTGGTTGTGCTGGCCCGATTTCTCTTCGGACGCCTGCTTCGCTTCGCTGCTTGGAACCGAGGAAAACGGCTACTGGAAGATCGCACCAGCGGCGAAAAGATTTCGTTCCCGGCGCAGCTATCGCGACCATACGCTCATCCTCGAGACCATTTTCGAAACTGCAAGTGGTGCCGTCCGCCTGATCGACTTCATGCCCACGCGCGGGAGCCACTCGGAAGTGTTTCGCATTGTGCAGGGAATTCGCGGAAGAGTTGAGATGCGCATGGATCTATCGTTGCGCTTCGATTTTGGCCGTACGATTCCCTGGGTCACGCACATCCGTGATGGCATGCGCGCGGTCGCTGGACCGAATCTCGCCCTGCTGCACGCCTCGGTCCCCATTCGCGGGGAAAACCTGACGACTGTCGCTGATTTCACGGTGAGCAAAGGGCAGCGCGTAACGTTTTCGCTCACTTATGGATGTTCCTACGAACCCGATCCGCGCAAGATCAATCCCGATCGCGCGTTAAAGATTGCCGACCGTTTCTGGCGGGAATGGACGGGGCGCCTGAAGCATAAAGGCCGCTACCGCGATGCCATCGAGCGCTCGCTGATTACGCTGAAGGCCCTGACGTTTCGGCCCACGGGCGGCGTGGTTGCGGCGGTCACGACGTCCCTGCCCGAATCCATCGGCGGAGTGCGCAATTGGGACTACCGCTTCTGCTGGCTGCGCGACACAACCTTCACATTGCTCGCCCTGGCCAACGGCGGCTATTACGAAGAGGCCTTGGCATGGCAGGATTGGCTGCTTCGCGCGCTCGCCGGCAGCGCCGACCAGGTGCAGATCATGTACGGCATCAAGGGCGAGCGTCAGATGGTCGAATGGGAGGTGAACTGGCTCTCTGGCTACGAAGGCTCGCGCCCGGTGCGCATCGGCAATGCCGCCGCGCTGCAATTGCAACTCGACATTTATGGAGAGATGCTCGATTGCTTCTTTCATGCGCAGCACGTCGACAGGCATAGCGAAGATGACTTTCGCGTGCTCGTCCTGCTCCTCAATCACCTGGAGACCATATGGCGCCAGCCGGACCAGGGCATCTGGGAGACCCGCGGCAAGCCGCAGCATTTTACCCACTCGAAGATGATGGCCTGGGTGGCTTTCGACCGGGCAGTGCTCCTCGCCGAACAGCTCAAGTACCGGGCCCCCCTCGAGAAGTGGCGATCGATTCGCGACACGATCCACAAAGAGATCTGCGCGAAGGCCTATAACAAGGGAAAAAACTGCTTCACGCAAGCGTATGGGTCAGAGCAGCTGGATGCCGCTCTTCTGTTGATGCCGCTGGTGGGTTTTCTTCCTGGTAACGATCCGCGTGTGGTCGGCACGGTGGAGGCGATCGAACGGGAACTCATGCCGGACGGACTTGTGATGCGCTACAACACGAAAAAAGTCGACGATGGCTTGCCTCCGGGAGAAGGGCTTTTTCTCGCATGCAGTTTCTGGATGGTGAGTAGTTTGAAGGCGATCGGGCGGCCACGGGACGCACGCAAGCTATTGAATCGTCTGCTCACATTGCGCAACGACCTCGGGCTTCTTTCAGAGCAATATGACATGAAAAATAAGCGGCTGGTGGGGAACTTTCCGCAGGCTTTCTCACATATTGCTCTCGTCAATGCGGCGTTTTATCTTGACGACGGAGTGGGCCTTCGCAGGCGGGCGCACCGGAATGCACGCAACCGCTCCTCTGCTGCTCGCTGACCCGCCCGGTCGCATGTGCTAACGTGCATGGGTGAATTCTGCCGAAAACAAAGCCACGCCGAGGCGTCGCCTGCCCGGACTCACCGTCCGCGACGGATTCATGCGTCACCCTTTCGACACAGAGCATGGCGTTCGCACCAGCGGGCTCGTGGCTGGTCGCCACTTGAACAGCGGGCATCGCCACGATCGACATGCTACGGCGTATTACGGTGTCGCTCCGTCGGTTTTTCAGTCCCTGGTGCGCCGGTGGAAGCGAACCAGGCCGACGATTCCGATCGAGGAGTTTGCCTTTGTCGATTTGGGCGCAGGGATGGGACGTGCCATGCTCCTTGCCGCGGAGATGCCGTTTCGTCAGGTGGTCGGCGTGGAACTCAACTTGACCCTGACGCGCATCGCGCGCAGAAATCTTGCGGTATGGCGCGCGGCCAACCGAACCAGGACGGCGACGCGCATCTACTGCGCCGATGCCGCCGCATTCAAACTGCCCGAAGGTCCTTGCTTGATCTTCCTCTTCAATCCATTTGGCGCGCCCGTCATGCGCCGCCTTTTAACCCGGATTGGCGCGACGCTTGCAGGGCGTCGAAAGCAATTGGATCTTATTTACGTCAACAACGAACAGGAATCTGTGTTCGAATGCCAATCCGGGTTTCGACGGCTTTTCCTTGGACAGATTCGACGCTCACGGGCGGACGCAATCGCGGACCATACGATCCTGGCCAACCAGCCAGACGGCGAGTACGCCTCTTCGAATTACGAAGACTGTTCGATCTGGAGATGGGTGGGCTGAGTGACTTTCAGGGTTCCGCGAAAGAATTTCTGTAAGAAGGATTGACGGCTCCGGCGCGCTGGCGGAAAGTAATTTGGGGCCACGATTTGTCTATCTCTTTGCGATAACAAAGAGAGCCAAAACGGGGCGGATGCGGTTGTTAGGACGCACGGGGTACGAACTTGAAAGAGCCGCGGTTGATTCTTGGAATTGGCGAAATACTGTGGGACATGTTGCCGGAAGGGCCTCAGCTCGGGGGAGCGCCAGCAAATTTTACGGTCATGGCAGGACGGCTGGGGAATCACGCCGTGGTTCTGAGCCGCATCGGACGCGACGACCTGGGCCGAAGCGCGGTCAAGCATCTCGACCCTTTACCCGTCGATACCAGCCACCTGCAGGTCGATCCGTCCCATGAAACGGGACGGGTGACCGTGACTCTCAAACAAGGGCAGCCGGAATACGTCATTCATCAGCCGGCTGCCTGGGATTCGCTCGAGCTCTCCGACGATTGGGTACAGTTGGCCGAGCGCGCCGATGCCATCTGTTTCGGTTCGCTGGCGCAGCGCAGCCTGGAGTCGCGGCAGACAATCCAGACGCTTGCCGCGCAAACCTCATCGGCATGCATTCGCGTCTTCGATGTCAACCTGCGGGCTCCGTTCTATTCCGGCGAATCCGTGCAGGAATCGCTCGAACTTGCCACCGTGGTCAAAATGAACGATGCCGAAGTTTCACTGGTGCTCGGGCTGATGGGATTGCAATCCACGGAAGAAGGGAATCCGGCCCGGTTGCGCGTTGATGCCGAACGACTGCTTTCGGAATTCCCGACGCTGCAGATGGTGGCGATCACGCGAGGCGGGCATGGCAGCCTGCTTGTGACCCGGGACGAATGGCACGAACACCCAGGCATTCCGGTGCAGGTAGCCGACACAATCGGCGCGGGCGATGCCTTTACCGCTGCGTTGACGCACTACTTGTTGCGCGGTGCCGATTTGCTCACCTTGAACGACGCAGGGAATCGCTGGGGCGCCTGGGTCGCTTCGCAATCCGGCGCCATGCCGATGCTTTCCGAGGCGATACGGACGAGGATTTCTGCCGCAATTGAAAGCATCGCGTAGAAGGCGATGGGCGTCCCAAGTCGGGTCGACCATTGGGTTGCCAATCTCCAATGCGTGAATCTTTCCCTATCCATTAACGTAGAGCCAGCGCATTTCGACAAAGTGCAATGCAACAACGCTGAAAGGCGATTCTGATGGCACGTCCGCGAAGGTCGGCAGGCAAAGTGACAGCCCCCCCGGAGACAGATGCCGGCCAGCATGTCGCAAAGCACCGTCGCATCTTTGATCATCTTCTCGCCAGTATCCAGTCGGGGGAACTCAAATCTGGAGATCGCCTGCCGAGCGAAGCGGAACTGGGTGCGCTTTTCGAGGCTTCGCGCATCACTGTGGCGAAGGCGGTGCTCGACTTGCAGCGCATGGGCCTGGTGTCGCGCAGACCGGGCGCGGGTACGCATGTGCTGGGGCAGCACCTGGGCACCGGGCGCACCTTTGGACTGCTCATCCCCGAGCTGGGACTTACCGAGATTTTTGAGCCCATCTGCCACGGCATGATGCGCACGCCGTTTGCACGCCCGGATGCTTTGCTCTGGGGCAATGCTTCAGCTTCGGCCCGCGAAACCGCCAAAGAGGCGGAACAGCTGGTCCACTCGTTCATTGCACAAAAAGTGGCGGGCGTCTTTTTTGCGCCCCTCGAGTTGACTCCGGACAAGGATGTCGTGAACCGCCGCATCGCTCGCGCCCTCGAACGCGCACAGATTCCCCTGGTGCTGTTGGACCGCTGCTACATGCCCTATCCCGAACGATCTGCCCATGATCTCGTGGGCGTCGACAATCGGCGAGCGGGCTTTATAGCGACCGCGCACCTGCTGGGACTCGGGGTGCGGCGCCTGGTTTTTCTCGGGGAAGAGTACGCTGCCAGCACCGTGGATGCGCGCATTACGGGATTTCACGAGGCATTGCGCAATTTTGGCGTAATGCCGGAGTGGACCCCCGTGTGGCGGGGAAGCCCCCAGGACGATACCTTTATCCGGAACATCATGGATTCCGCCCGCCCCGAAGCAGTCGTCTGTGGCAACGATTTGACGGCCGCTCGCCTGATGCAGATGCTTCTCGGGTTCGGAGTGCGTATTCCCGAAGAGGTGCGCATTGTCGGCATGGACGACGTGAAATATGCCAGCCTGCTTCCCGTGGCCCTAACCACAATCCACCAGAATTGTGCCGGCATCGGGGCGCTCGCCATGGCTACCATGCTGGAACGATTGGAGCATCCAGAGCTCCCGGTGCGCGATGTGCTGGCACCCATCAAGCTGGTGGTCAGGCGCTCTTGTGGCGCGCACCTCGAGCGATCCGGAACGCACGGCTCGTGATAGGACAGCCTCGCAGTCTTGGGCCGAAGAGCAGGGCGCTGCTTTAATGTAGAAGCAGGGTGATCATCAATTTCGCCAGACGCGCGCATGACCACAATTGGGAGCTCGACCCAATTACGCGTTCGCTCCTCGATACCGACTTCTACAAGCTGCTGATGCTGCAGTTTATCTGGAAGCACTTCCCCAAAACACGGGCCACCTTCACGCTGGTGAACCGCACTTCGGCGATCCCCTTGGGCCAGATCGTCAACATCCACGAGCTGCGGGAACAATTGGAATCGACCCGGCAACTGCGCTTCCACATGTCGGAGCTGATCTGGCTGGCTGGAAATACCTTCTACGGCAAGCGTGGCATCTTTGAGCCGGCTTTCCTCGAATGGCTCGAGAAGGACTTCTGTCTCTCGGATTTTGAGCTTACCGTGCAAAACGGGCAGATCTCATTGCAGTTCGATGGGTTGTGGACCGCAACGACCCTGTGGGAGATCTATGCGCTTTCCGCGATCGATGAGCTGAAGACCCGCGCAAGTTTGAAGCGCCTTTCCGAACTCGAACTCGACATTCTCTATGCCCGGGCCAAAACGCGCTTGTGGGAGAAGATGGAACGGATGCGCGACGTGCCCGGCCTCAACGTCAGCGATTTCGGAACCCGGCGGCGGCACAGCTTTCTCTGGCAGGAGTACGTTGTCAACGCGATGGCCAGTGTTCTGGATACGAATTTTGCCGGCAGTTCCAATACCTTCCTCGCGTACAAACACGACCTCGAAGCGATTGGCACAAATGCGCATGAACTGCCGATGGCGCTCGCAGCTCTGTCGAACAGCGACGAAGACGTCCGGTCTGCGCAATACAGACTGTTGGAGTTGTGGCAGCAAACCTACCAGGGCGAGTTGCTCATCCTTCTGCCCGATACCTTCGGCACGACACAATTCCTGCGCAATGCGCCGGACTGGGTGACGCAATGGACCGGCCAGCGTATCGACAGCAAGGACCCGTTTATAGCCGGCGATGAATACATTGAGTGGCTGCAACAGCGCGGCGCCGATCCCCGCAAGAAGCGTCTCATCGCGTCGGATTCGCTCGACGTGGACGTGATCCTCGCGCTTCATGCCTACTTCGGGGGCACACCACGGAATGGAGCGTCGCCGGCCAGTTTCCGGCGCGCCAGCGATTTTCTCGATGAGAAAAGATGGGTGCCCAATCGGCGGATCCGCTTCAGTGCGGGCTGGGGGACATTTCTGACCAACGATTTTCGCAACTGCAATCCCCAGGGCGACGAGAAATTCGATCCCGTCAGCCTGGTCTGCAAGCTGAGTGACGTCGATGGCCGGCCGGCGGTGAAGCTCTCCGACAACTACGCCAAGGCCATGGGTCCTCCCGAAATGGTCGAACGCTACCGGCGAATCTTCGGAAGCGAAGGCATTGCAAATACGCCGGTTACGGCCTAGAAAGGCCCATTGCCCAGCAGAAAATCGATTTTGGATAAGAAATGTCTTGATTTATTCAAACGTTTTAACTAGACTTTCATTAAGTGAGTGACCAGTCACTCATGCATCTTGGCGCTTTTTGAGAGAGCTCCGATGTCGCGACCCAGGAGTGACGACAAACGGAAAGCGATTCTCGACGCTGCCCAGCGCGTGATCTCCGAGCGGGGCGTAGCGAACGCGCCGACTTCGGCGATCTCAAAAGCTGCAGGCGTTGCCGAGGGCAGCCTGTTCACCTATTTTGCGAGTAAGGACGAGCTCCTGAATGAGTTGTATCTGGAGATGCGTCGCGATTTTGATCGAAATCTCATCAAGTACCCGTATGCCGAAGACACGAAAACGCGCTTGCGGTACGTGTGGGACACTTTCCTGAACCTGGGGCTTGCCCAGCCGGCGCGGCTTACAGTGATGCGCCAAATCAGGGCAACAGGCAAGCTGCTCAAGGAGAGTGAGCAAGCGGGCTTGATGGTTGTCGAGACGCTCAATGCGACTCGAGAAGCGGTTGAGGGGGGCGAGTTTCATGATGCCCCGCTGGAGTTCATGGTCTTGCTTTTGCGCGCACATGCAGAAGCGACGATCGAATTTATCATTGCCCACCCCGAGCTGGAGGTCCAGAGCCGGGAGTTGGGTTTCAATCTGATCTGGAGAGGTCTCACTGGGCACTGATCGCTTTCTGCATTGATTTGATGATTGACTGTTTCATTCATTGATTAGGCGGAAGATGTAAGGAGTTAAGGCAATTAACGCATCACAATATTCTCCCACACTACTGAAGTGGTCCGCAGCAGACATCCCATCTCAAGCCGGAAAACTGGCAATCGTCACAGGAGCCACGAGCGGTCTTGGCTTCGAAATAGCCATTGCCCTGGCGCAGGCAAATGCTGATGTAATTGTTGCGGGTCGCAACGAATCCCAGGGCCGTTGGGCGGTGGGCAAGATTCGCCCCATCGCTCCGGCATCGCTGGTTCGCTACGAGAAGCTTGACCTTGCGAGCTTGTCCGCTGTCGCCGATTTCGCGCGGCGCGTCGAGCGCATCGAGCGGCCGATTGATCTGCTCGTGAACAACGCGGGAGTGATGGCTCTCCCGCGCCGAGAAGTCACGGCCGACGGATTCGAAATGCAGCTGGCAACCAACTATCTCGGTCATTTTGCATTGACCGGACATCTGCTGCCGTTATTGCGCCGCGGCAAAGACCCGCGCGTCGTCCAGGTCAGCAGTCTCTCGCATCGCCTCGCCACCATTGACTTCGACGATCTCCAATTCGAGCGCCGCTATAGTCCCATCAAGGCGTACGGGCAATCGAAGCTGGCAATGCTCCTGTTTGCTTTTGAACTGCAACGAAGGAGCGAGGCGAACAAATGGCGCCTGATGAGCGTGGCGGCGCACCCTGGTTATGCCCGGACCCCGCTGTTCGAAAAAGGCCCCGGCGTGAAGAGCCTGATCTACAGGGTTCATCAGAGTCTGGGTGGATTGCTGGGCCATTCCGCTGCATCGGGCGCGCTTCCTCTGCTCTATGCCGCAACGGCTCCCAAGGCAAGGCCGGGCGATTACTACGGGCCGCAAGGAGCACTCGAACTTGCTGGACCGTCGGGCGTGGCCGGAGTCGGCAAGAAGGCACAGGACCAGGAAATGGGGCGGCGACTGTGGGAGACATCAGAGAAGTTGACGGGAGTGGCGTGGCCGCAGGAATGAGATGGGCGCACCGAAACCGCGCCATCTTTTATTGAGAAATCAGCCGCCTGCAGCGCCGACGCGGTTCGTTTTTCGCGCCGGCAAGATCCATCCCCATCGATCCCCGGCGTGAGTCAGGCCGGTTCCCAGAACAGTTAATTTGTCGGAGCTGCAGGCGGGGGCGTCGGCCATTTCTTCGTCCGCAGGAACGAAACGATTTGCGAGACCTCGGGATCGCTCAGAGAGTCGGCGAAGGGTGGCATTTTCTGACCGCCATTCAGAATCTGCTGCGTGATTTTGTCGGGCGTCCAAAGCTTGCTTTTGCGGATGTCGACCAGGGCCGGAGCCTTTGGAGTGCCTTCCCCATGCGCGCCATGGCAATGCGCGCATCCCTTGTCCCGGTAGAGGACTGCGCCGGCCTTGGCATCCGACTTTGAATCGGCTGCCCGCGCCGATTGGGCGAATGTTCCTGCAAGTACCAAGAAAACCAGAGAAAGAAGTCGCGAATTCACTTCCAGTATTTTCGCATGGCCAGGAGCTGAGCTCGCCCAACCTTTGAACGGGAGAATCCTGACCATTACTTCGATCTGGAGAAGCGTTTGGGGGGCCAGCTCCATCCCCAAAAAGGCACTGGCAGCGCCCGAAGGATCGGATGCTGCCAGTGTGGTTGCAGTCGTCGCGAAGCCTCGTCTATTTGCTCTCGCGTGGCGCAAATCCAAAGGTTACTGAGACCGAAAAGCTGCGTCCCGCCATCAGGCTCGGGGCGTCGGCCCCGTTCACAGGTGTAGGGCCATTGGTAAGAAACGCATCGCAGGGGTTCGCAGCGGTTGGACTGCTGCAGGCGCCGCCGCCATTCAGGTAAACCAACTGCGGCGATCCGGCGAGTGTGTCGCCTTGAATGTTGTGCGCGTCGAGCAGATTGGTCCCATCCAGCCGAATCTTTGTTCCATCGAACAACGAACGATTCCGGATGGTGTAGTTGAAGTACCCTCCGAGAGAACTGAACGGAGCGATCAGAGCCTGATCGTGATACTGCCCATTGTCCAGCCGTTCCTTGCCTACACGCTTGTTGAAGATGCCGAGATCGAACCCATGCTTTTGATAGGTGAGTCCCTGCAACTCTGTGTCCGCAGGCGTCTGCTGCACCCACAGACCTTGCGGCGCCTTTTCGTAAACCGGAGCAGTTTGCGCGGTCGACGTTGTGTTGGCGTTGAACTCGCCCTCATAAAACGCCTGGGCTGCGGTTGCATTCAAATACAGGTCAACGCCGGGCGCGAGGACCATCGTGGTCTCGAACTCGACACCGCGGGAAACTGAGCTCGGCTGGAGATAATAGATCGTATCGCCATTGTTAGCGTCGCCCGTGTTGTCAATGGTGCTCGAGAAACCACTCTGGAATCGGATGTGGTACGCATCCGCATCCAGGCTGAGTTTTTGGCCCTTATATACCGAGCCAATCTGATACGTGGTGTTCTTCTGCTGCTTGGGCGGCGTGGCGAGCGTGGGAAGGGTACTGGTGCCGGCCGCGGGAGTGTGCAAGTAGTCGTAGGTCGCGCTGGCGGGTACCACGCTGCCTGTGGCCACTTGCCCATAGATTGCCCAGCTGGGAAGAACGCGATAGTTCAGATCGAGAGAAGGCAGCCACGCTGTGAATGTGCCGGTGTCGGTGACCGTCGCCGCGCAGGCCGCAGTGGTGCTGGTGCAGCTCAAGAGGCCCACGGTCGCGCCATCGTCGGCGTGGTGGAGTATGTCAAAGGTGTATCCCGCAAACTTGACGCCGGGCGTGATGTTGAACTTCGGCGCAACGTGAAACTCGTACTCGCCGAAGGGCTGATAGGAATTCGTCCAGAACTCCTCGTTGAATTTGGGCAGCGGCTGATCGACCCATCCGCTCACTGGATCGCTCGGATATTGATGCCGATTCGTGCGCGCCCACTCATACCAGAAGCCGGCGCGAAAGACGCCGAACCCGGACGTCTGCGTCACTTCCGAAGTCTCTCCATACTTGCGGTAGCTGTTGTATTTGTCGATGCCGCAGGGAAGCGCAGCCACGCCCTTCTTTATAACTTGAAAGTCGCAAGGCGCGATGGCGGTTCCTAGATAATATTGCGAGCCGTTGAGCAGGTAAGTGAGCGATTTGCCGCTGCCGCTTGTCGTGATGGCAGGGTTGGTCGAATCCACGATCGGCGTGGCATTCGAATAAAGCTCGCCATTGTCATAGTTATAGGTATAGGGCTTTACATCCAGGTACCAGCCCTTGCCCAGATCAGACTTGATGCCGACATATTCGAAATCGGTCGGAACCTGGTATTGGTTGTATTGGTAGGCAAACCAGCTGAAGGGATCGGAGTTGTTGGTTAGCAGAAACTTGATGCCCGCACCCGTAAAGGGTTGAAGTCCATTGGCGGTGTGGGCATTGGCGCATCCTGTTCCACTGTAGGCAGGAGACGGGCCAAAGAGCATGCAGTTGGTGGAGCTGATGTTCGGTCCGTTGGAATTAAGGCGAAGCACGCCTGAAAACCCGGTAAGGACTGTCTTGGGCGAGAGCTGATATTGATACAGAAGCGAACCGGCGTTCCGCATGTTGTAGTTGAAGGTCTGATAACCATCCGAGGTCATGCGGTGCCAGTCGACAAACAAGTTTGACTTGGCGGGGCTTCCAAATAGGCCGAAAGCGCCGGAATTAAACGCAGCATCGTAAAGCTTCGTATTCCAGGTCCCGTAAGAAACGGTCCCGCGCATATCAAACTCATTGGTGAGCGGCTTCGAGAGAAGATGGATGGTGCCGCCGAAAGGTGCAGGCCCGATGGTAGAGGCCGTGCCGGGGCTGCGATCGAAATCAACGCCGCCGGTCCATTGACTGGGGAAGAAGGCCCAGGAGTGATGCGTCGGCGTGTTGGTGTCGTAGAACGGGATCCCGTCAAAATCAATGTCGTATTCGCCGTCAGGGAAACCGCGGAAGTAGGTCTTGCTCTGGCCCAATCCAACACCGTTGGAACTGGTCGTAAAGGCGCCGGGAACAATCTGGACAATCTCGCCGAAGTCCGCGATCGGTGCGGTAAAGTTCTCAATATATGTGTTCGAGATCAAGGACTGAGCGGAGCGCTCTTCAAGGAATCCGCCGGAAGGCGCGGTCTCCGCTGCGATGGAATCGATGCCGGCGTTGACCTCGACTTGTTGCACCAGTGTGCTGATGGCGAGCGTGAACGGAATTCGCTGCGTTTGGCCATCGGCGAGCACAACTCCAGTTTTGGATACCGTGGCAAACCCGGTCGCAGACACTGAAATGGAATATGTGCCTGCGGTGAGACCATCCGCGAAATATGCGCCGCTGCTGTCGGCGCGTACTGTTCTCGCCGCGCTTGTCGAGGTGTTCGTGGCAGTGACGGTTGCGTCGGCGACTCCCTTGCTTTGTACATCGACGACTGTACCTTCAATCCGCGACGAGCTCTGGGCTGACAGGGCCATCGGAAGCAGAGCGAGCAGGGATAGGGCCAAGACGAACTGGCGCGTACGCCGGCTCGTTAAACAATGAGTCACAAGGAACCTCCGAAATTTGAGCGATTAAAGGTCGACCTTCGAGCGGTGGAGGCAAATAGGGGAATCAAATGTCTCGCATGATGTGAAATTAACAATCGAAAATTACGATCAAATTACAGCAATGTTGCGCTGAGGTTACAGCGCACAATCTTTTGACGTTTTGCGCATAGGTATACGAATCGGAAGAATCGCGCGCGCGATTCGCGTCGGGGGAGGGGAATGGCGAAGAGTGGGAGCTTGTTTGCTGCGCGCCTCCGGCAGGAACTGGGAGCGCGCAGCCGACTGTATGCGCGAGGTCGGCTGCACGTAGAAAGCTATGGCAATCCACCTGTGATTGTGTACGCCCCGGAGAATTCGCGGCACGGCAATTTCTTTGACCCTGCTTTCGCTGCGATTGAGGCAAACCCCGCCTGGGCGCGACGTTTCGCGAAGGTTCACGCGCAGGGGCGCTCCCTGCCGAAAGCGGAGAGGAAGTGGCGCGAACTCGATTCCTCGATGAGCTCCGATGCCCTTTTGATGAATGTGTTCTGCACGCCCGGTGTGGTCGAATCACAAACAGTGCGGCGCATGCTTGGCGTCCATTCCGAGGAGCTTCCAATCTTCGGATGGAAGGCGCGCGTGCCATTCGCCAATGGCCTATTCGACCGCACCGAAGTCGACATGCGCTGGGGCGATCTGCTGGTGGAAGCCAAGCTCACCGAGAGTGATTTTCAAACATGCAAAGCCGCGCCAGTGGAGGCCTATCGAGACGTGGATGCAGTCTTCGAACGAGAATTGCTGCCGCGCGTCCTGATACCGACCGAACGATTGAAAGAGTCCGCGGAGTTTCCTGAGGAGTATTCGCAGGACGAAGTCTATGTCCCTGCGGAAAACTGGCAGCCGATTCTTTACGAGCCAACCAGGGCCAGCACGTCCGGCTATGCCAGTTACCAGCTGATCCGAAATGTGCTGGCAGCGTCCGCCAACGGCGCGAGCTTTTGCGTCCTCCATGACGCGCGGCGGCCGGACCTGCGCGAGGCATGGTTTCAGGTGATGGCAGCGGTCAAGTCTGCGGAGATGCGGGTGCGCCTGAAAGTCCTTACGTGGCAGGAACTGGTACCGGCGCTTCCCCGAGCGCTGCAGGAATTTCTGGATCGCAAATACGGCATCGTCGTGCCGGGTGAATTTCCATCGCCGATTGAAGGGGCGGGTTCCGTCGACCGCTAATCAAGTGGGGAGATGAAGGCCGTCGTGCGCGATCTATGGTGCAGCCGGAGGCAGGTCGAATACCGCAATGGCGCCTCCATTCAGCACGGCAATGCGTCGTCCTGAGGGAGAAACGGCGACATTCCCACCGCCGTCAAGCGTTGGGGTCACCGGGGTTTCCAACACAATTTTGCCGCTGACGGCGTCGAAGACCCGCACCACCTGTCCCTTTACTGCTTTGACCCAAAGGGTCTGCGCCCCCGGTTTGACTCCATTGTTCAGCACAATCGTTTCTCGTGCGATACGTGAACCGTCGGGCGACACGAGCAGCAGTGGCGGAACGACCGGATCCGGAATTTCAGTTTCCCACATTTTTTGGCCCGAGGCAGTCACTGCGGTGATCTTCCGGTTATGCGCTGGATTACACCCGGTCACGAGAAATTCATGATCCGAGACTGGGAACGAATCCGGAAGGCAAGTCGATTCCACGTGGCCCAAAACTCTCGTGCTTCCAGCGAAGGGATCCAGCTTCAGCGACCACTGATCGATCTTGTCGTGCGTGATCGCAACGTATCCTTCCGAGGTAACGGGCAGCTGGTTCGCCGCACGAATTGGCTGCGTTTCGATCACGTGGCCCGAGGCCAAATCCACAACGCGTTGGACCACTTGCGACGCTGGGTTGGAGCCATTGACACCGCTGCCCCCCGCGGTCGGGTTCGCCGAGGCGGCAGACGCCTGCATCGATCTTGTCACCAGAACCTTGTGCGACGGGTCGACCTGGAGAGACAAAAGTTCCCCGGAAAGCTTCAGAAAAGGCTTTGTCTCGAGTGTGCTGTCTCCAATCTGCAAGCCGTCGCGATCGCGTAAGAGAAAGCGACCGCCGCTGAGCGGCCAGACGTAGCGCTCCAGATCAGGCACGGTCCAAAGCGCCTTCGATTCAACCTTGCCGTCGGGGAGCGTCACGACGACCGCACGCATTTGACGTATTTCAGTGGACGCGTCATTGGCCACATCTCGATGCAACAGTCCCGGCGCGCGAAAACTGAAGAGCAGACGATTTTCATCGAGAAAATCCAGACTCAGCAGCGCATAGTGGCGGCCAAGGTAGGTAGAACCCGGTGGCCCGAACCCGAAGGGATTCACTGGAATCGAGAAGGCCGGCGACAGATTGGGTCGCGAGGGAAGTGGATCCGGAATCTTGCGCTTTTTCAACCTCGGCTGATAGTCATCGCTGGGCAGCGGAATGTCCTGCGCAAGGCAAATCAGTCCATTCACCAGGAAGACAAGTGCAGCGGCCAACTCCCACGGCTTCCAGCGGCACGAAATGCGGCTCGAATCGATCATTGACCCTATTTTCGCCGATTGAGGTTCCCCTGGGGATGCTCTGGGAGGGATGCAGAGGAATCCATAGTTTCCTAAGCGCGAATCATCTCGCGGATCGAGAAACAGCGCCCACGATGCCCGGCACCTTTGCTTTTGAGCTGCCCGGATCAGGACGCACGCTGTAGAACGTCCAGATCTCCCCTGGAGAGAGTCGATGCCGCGTCGGACTGATTCGGATTGGCTGACCGTTCTCCGGGATCGAGGCTCGATGCCTCCAGCGGAAAGAAGACGGAGAACACGGTGCCACTCCTGCCCGGAGTTGTGGAACTCCTGAGCAGAATCGAGCCACGATGGTTTTCCACGATGCTCTTGCAGACCCAAAGTCCGAGTCCGGTGCCGACATCTCTCTTGGTGGTAAAGAACGGCTCAAATAACTTGGAGCGCGCTGCAGCGGTAACCCCGGATCCGGAGTCCGCGACGGTGAGCCGAACCCCCTTCCGCATTCCGTCCTTCCATTGCCGCGAAGCCGAGACGCGAATGTGGATCTTCCCCCCCGCATCGGTCGCGTCAATGCTGTTACTGACAAGATTGGCGATAACCTGTCGGATTTCTCCGGGAACGCCGAACAGTTCCGCGTCTTCTTTCACTTCGGGGCAAAGCTGAATTCCTTTGTTGCGGGCCCTGGGGGAGAAAACCGGGAGCAGTGAATTGACCAGAGCGCCTAGACGGAAGTGCGTCGCACCCTTCGTCTCGCGATAGAACCCGAGGGTCTGTTTGGTCAGATGAGAGACGCGATCCAGCTCCTCTTCGGCCATGGTCAGGTATTTGCGAAGTTCTTCGGGAGCCTCGGTATTCTTCGCGAGGTAGATAAGATTGATCACCGCCTCGAGCGGATTGTTGATCTCGTGTGCAATGGTGGCCGCAAGTCTACCGACCGATGCCAGCATCTCGGTGGTGCGCAGTGCCCGTTCCGCTTTCTTACGCTGCGTAATGTCGCGCGCAATCTTTGCCGCTCCCACGATTCGGCCGCTGTCATCCTTCACCGGCGACACCGTGAGTGAGACCTCGATGCGCTCGCCGTTCTTCTTTACACGGGTCGTTTCGAAGTGCTCGATCCGGTCCCCGCGCGTGATCGTGCTCAGGATTCTCGATTCATCGTCCTGAAGCTCAGGAGGGATGATGGTCATGATCGGCTTTCCGATCATCTCGGCGGCCGAGTAACCGAAAATCCTCTCCGCGCACGGATTCCAGCTGGTGACGATTCCTTGAAGGTCCTTGCTGATGATCACATCGTCAGACGACTCGACGATCGCCACGAGTCTTTGCGAAGCCTCTTCCGCAGACCTACGGTCGGTTACGTCCTGGATGATTCCGAGCATGCGCGTTTCGCCCTGGAACCTGCGTCCTCTGCAGTAAAACCAGCGCAAGCCGGAAATCGGATGCCTGTATCGGTAATCAAATTCCATCGCCCCGGTCCGATACCCGTCCTCCATGAGCTCTTTGACCTTCGGAAGATCTTGCTTGTCTACCCGCGACGCCCAGACGTCTGCGTGTTCGGGATCGGTCGATTCAGTCCCGAAGATGCGATGAAGTTCGGGAGAAAGGCGCTGCGTGTTCTGCTCCGGATCCCATTCCCACGTTCCGACTTGTGCCGCCGCCTGCGCCAGTGTTAGCCGCTCGGCGGATTCTTCAGCCGCGTTGCGTGCCGCGACCTTGTCGGTCACATCCAGCGCGTGGACAAAGATTCCGTCCACTTTGCCGTTTGTGTTGCGCATCGGTTGATAGACGAAATCGAAGTATGCCTCGTAAGGCACTCCATCTGCTTCTCGCTGCAGTTGAACCTTTGCCTCTCGCCCGCGATAAGGCTTGCCGCTTTGATAGACCTCATCCAGCAGTGGAATAAATCTCTGCGAACGCAGTTCCGGGAGACTTTCCCCAATGGTCCTCCCGATGAAATCAGCGGCGCTCGATCGACCGGTCATCTGGACATAACAGTCATTGACGTAGGTCCACCGATGCTCCGCGCCGTGCATCACTCCGATTCCGGCAGGGGCCTGCGCCAGCAGATCGCGCATCTGATGGCGTTCCAGCTCGACATCTGCCCGCAGGCGGGATTCTCGCTGCGAGGCTTCGCGCCGCATGTTCGCCATGCGAAGATGTGCGCCGACCCGTGCCTTCAGCTCGTGCTGTGTGAATGGCTTGAGGAGATGATCTTCGGCGCTCACGCGCACGCCGCGATCGTGTAATTCCTCCGCTGCTGGGCCCGAAAGAAGAATCACCGGAATGCGAGCCAGGGAAGGATCGTTCCGCATCGCCTTCAAGACATCGAAAGCATCGAGCCCGGGTGTCCCGACGTCGGCGAGCACCAGCGATGGATGCAAACGCCGTGCAGCGTCCGCAGCTTCCTCGCCGTTCGCAACCGCACAGACATGGTAATCGTCCCGCAGCGAAGAACTCATGGATGCGCGCAAATTTGCGTCGGATTCCGCGATGAGGATGGTCTCTTTTTTCGATGCGGGGTCCGTGGACTCAAGCGACATCAATTCGGGTTGCCCGCAGGGAGCGCCCGACAGACGACTCAGCACTTCACTGTCTTGAGGTGGCGTTCCTTGATTTTCGCGGTTTCTGGGCCCGTCGGTGCCGCCGGGTTCTACCGAGTCGCGCAGATCCAGGGTCAAAGGTGTGCTCCGAAAGGGCAATTCATCTCCGACTCCTGCGCGTTGAACTCAACGCCTCTTCTTGCTGATCGGAGTGTCTCGGTTTCTTTCCTGAGAAACGCTGGGGCGATTGTTCCCGATATTGGATATCGTTTACCGGAGGCATCGATCCAGGCGAAGATGTCGCGATCCTTAGTCTTGTGGATGCGGTCAATTGGCCATTGGTTGGCCCATGCAGGGGGCAACGGGTCCATTGCCCTTCGCGTACCAGCGATCGATTTCAATGCACTGATCGGCCACCGTCGCGCGGAAGGATTAAAGCCCGGCGCCCGGAATGTAGTGGTAGTCAATCTTGGCAGGACGCTTGATGGGGTCGCCGGTCAGATCATGGGTATGCCAGACCACGCTTTCCGCGGCAACTTCGGGATGTTTGCTGAGAAATTCGAGGGCATACACGGCCGCCGGCGGATCGTCCTTCTGATCGGCATACTTTGCCGACTCGATCGCCGATTTCTCTTTCTCGCCGAGACGTCTGTAAATGATTGCCAGCGAATAATGCGCGGCCAGATCGTCGGGGTCGATCGCCTGG
Source organism: uncultured Acidobacteriaceae bacterium (assembly GCA_963798035.1). Lineage (GTDB taxonomy): Bacteria > Acidobacteriota > Terriglobia > Terriglobales > Acidobacteriaceae > Telmatobacter. The sequence continues at coordinate 1,789,268 of CAWCRW010000006.1, forward strand.
AGCCGTTCGTATGCGCCGCGCGCGGCTGCGTAGTTGTGCTCCTGGAAATAGGAGAATCCCAATTCGCGCAAACCATCGCGAGAGCGCGGATACTTGGCCAGCATGGCTTCAAAGTCAGCGATCGCTTCCTTGACCTGGCCGGCGTTGCGCTCCACCAGCGCTCGATAGTAAAGGGCGCGCGGATCCCCCGGCAGCAGGGTGAGCGCCTTGGCCAGGTTCGGTTTTGCGTCGTTGTACCGCTCCCATGCAATTTCGACGATGCCCATGTTGGTGTAGGCGTCGGCGTAGTCAGGCCGCAACGCTGCCACGCGCTCAAAGGCATGGACGCTGGCTTCATACTGTTGTGCGTCCAGGAGCCCAATGCCGTAATTGTTCCAGCGCATCCACTCGGGATTCTCGCCCGGTTGGGGAGTCATCGGCCCATTTGCGCCGATTTGAAAGCTTCGCGTTTCCGAGGCGATGTCAACAATGGGTTGCGGATATTGCTTTGCCGCCATCGCGAAATCGATGAAATGCTGGTTGAAGCGGCGATAACGGACAGCCGCAGTCAGCGTGAACTGGCTGCGAATGTCTTTGGGCAAACGAAAACGATAGCGGACCAGCTGCGAACGGCCGGATTGCAACGCGTTGTTGTAGGCGAGAACGCGGTTGTGCCAGATCTGATGGAGGTCGTTCAGTTCACCTTTGACGTTGACCAGGCGACTCGTGAATGAGTGTGCGGATGGATCAAGATTGCCGTCAGGCTGGATGAATCCGCTTTCGGTGAGAACTTTGCCGGAGCCGTCCCTTACCGTGAAGTCGACCCAGGCTTCGTAGAAGTCACGCTGCTCCGGGATGAGGGAATGACCAATACCTTTGTTCTGGATCACGACATCGGCGACCAGCGTTTCGCCGGCTGCCAGAGAAAAGTTCGTCAGTCCGAGGGGCGCGACCAAGACCTCATCGCTTGAGGTCGCCGCGGCGTTTTCTTTCTCGAGGCCAAAGATGTCGACGTTGAGCACACCTTTTCCGTCGTAGCCGTTCTTCAGGAAGGCCGCAACTTTTTCGGCCTGCTCGGGGTATTTGTAATACGCAGGAATCAGCGTGTTGCCGCCGAGCCAGCGATGACTCACCAACTTTCCGTCTTTCGCGCCGGGATCGGAAGCTCCAGGCGCCAGTGGTTCGCGGACCATGTGGCAGGTCTGGCAGGTCGAGACCGAGTCCTTGCGATAAAAGGGAAGTGGCGACTGCTTGGTGAAGCTGGCGGCTTGCCACTCGTCGTAGAGAGAGATCGCGCGCAGCCATTTGTAGTCGTCAAGCGTGCGCGGTATGGCTGCCTTGTGGCAGGCTCCGCAAAACTCGGATGTCTTATAGAGGGGACGCATCACGGCTTTCGAATGGCGATCAAGATGCGCGAGAATCTCCGCATCGGAGACCGGCGTGGTGATCGGCGCTCCGTTTTCATCCACGAGCACCGCCGGCGTACCCAGAATGTAGCTTCCCGTTCCGGTAGCGTCAGACGCAACGATGGAGTGGCAGGTCGAGCAGGTCACGCCCTCGTCTTCAAAGGGCCGCTTCTTGGGCATGCCTTGGGAGAGATCTCCCGACAGCAAGGCGACCGGATTGTGGCAACCCTCGCAATGACGGGAATACTGGACACCCTTTTCGTCAATCAGGGCGTTGACGTTTTTCAGATACCAGGGGGCACGAAAGCTGTTGGCGTGAGCCGTCTGGCGCCACTGGTGATACGCCTCCTGGTGACAATGACCGCAATACTCTGCCGTATAAAAACTCTTCGGGCTCAGGAATTGTCCATTGGACGAGGTTGCGTTGGAAGGCAAGAACGGCGTGTCGTGACCGAAAGCGTAGTTGTAGCGCGCCGCGACCGAATCGTGAAAAGGACTCGTGGCGCCCGTCACGCGGATGTGGGTTGCGTAGTCTGCCAGGGACTGTGCCGGACTATTAGAATCTGCGGGAGGATTCGCGGAAGAAACGACAGGAGTTGGCGCGGGTGTGGCCGATTCGGAATCGCGCGCCGCCGAGACGGCCGAAATCAGCGTGAGGGATAGACCTGTCCCCGCGACGAAAAGCAGAACGCGGCGCAGGATAAAGCGGTCCATTCTCTTGCGATCTCCAGGGGTACGAAAACCTCTCCGGCGGCATGGATCGGGCCCAACCGGCGGGGACACCGCAACGATACCAGAGGGGAGGGTTCATCTGTCCTCCATCCAAGGTTGGATGAAGGTGGGGAGAAGTGAAAGTGTCAAAACCGAGGACTCGACTTCTTCGCTCGTCGAATTCTGCTCGGACAGGATTTGTTGAACCATCCGATGACCAGATTTTGGCAATGATTGGCAGAGATCAGACTATGTATGTACCGGGGGTTGCCGGCACTGGCAGCCTCTCTTGCAGCAAGCGGTTCACAACGTGGGATGAGCGGAGGAAAACCGGGCCTGAACGGTGTGACTGGGATCACTTCGCCTTGGCCAAATGAGGGCCCAAACTGTTACGGTGAATCAGAGGGTTCTGTTTTTAGAAGATGGCCTCAAATCCTTATTTTTCATTGGTGGTACTCTTTCTTGCTGCCCTGGGCTTTGGACTCGCTCCACTGGGATTGGCGTGGCTTTGGGGGAGGACGTTTGCGCCGCCGAAACCCAACGCGATCAAGAATGCCATCTATGAGTGCGGTCTGGAGTCGAAGGGCGACGCGTGGGTACAATTTCGCTCTGCCTACTATCTTTACGCCATTATTTTTCTGATTTTCGACGTGGAAGCTGTGTTTTTGCTGCCCTTTGCGGTGGCATTTACAGGGTTGGGCGTCAGTGCGTGCGTGGCCATGCTTGTCTTTGTATTGCTTTTAGTTGAGGGGTTGGCCTGGGCGTGGGCCAAGGGTGTGCTGACCTGGGCGTGAGCCATTGGACGGTCGTCCGTTGTGGGCTGGAAGATGGAGCTTTGTACAAGGATGCGCGAAGCACCGGACGGATTGCCGGGAGCGCGCGACGATCAAGATTTTAGAGAGATTTACTGACAACGGATGACTGCAAACTGATCACTAGTTTTTTGGAGCAGAGCGACCAATGGCTGTCGATGAGGGACTGAAGATCGAGCTGGGAAAGCAGGGGATTATCGTCACGTCCCTCCAGGAGCTTTACAACTGGGGGCGACGCAGTTCGGTGTGGCCGATGCAGTTCGGATTGGCATGCTGCGCGATCGAGATGATTGCCACCACCATGGCCCGCTATGACATGGCGCGTTTCGGCGCAGAAATCTTTCGCCCTTCGCCGCGCCAGGCCGACATGATGATCATCTCCGGCACCGTGACGAAGAAGATGGCGCCCCAGGTCGTGCGGCTCTATAACCAGATGGCCGAACCGAAGTATGTGATCGCAATGGGAGCCTGTGCCATCTCCGGCGGACCGTTCAAACAGGGCTACAACGTGTTGAAGGGCATCGATCGCTACATTCCTGTCGACGTGCATATTCCAGGATGTCCGCCACGGCCCGAAGCGCTTTTGCAGGCGCTCATGACGTTGCAGAAGAAAATCGATGGGCAGCACCTCACGGGCGAGGATCGTCCGCGCTTTCTCGATGCAGAAGCGCAGGGCGAGTTCCCCGTCCCGCATCAGGGTGAGCACGACTTGGAACCTACCTCGAACAAGGGTGTTTGGCCAGTCCCGCTGGTGATTCGGTGAAGCAAGAGTCGATCGGTCGCAGAATCGATAGGAACGATCAGGGGTTGACGGATTGAAGACGGTTGAGGAGATCAAGGCGGCAATCGAAGCGGCGGTGCCGGGCGCTGCGGTGGAGATTGTGCCAAACCCAAGCCCCAGCGCCCAGCACTCGCTGCGGATTGCGCACGACCGGGCTGTCGAGGTGGCAACCTTTCTGCGTGACGACGCCGAACTGGCGCTCGATTTTCTCTCCAATGTGACTGGCGTGGACTGGCCGGATAAAGAGATCACCGAAAAATCAAAAGTGACCCGGCAGATTGTCAAGACTATCGAGGGGGTCGAGCAGACGGCGGACGAAACCGTGGAAGAGACGCGTAAGCGCATCGAACCTGGCTGCCTTGAGACGGTCTATCACCTCTATTCGATGGCCAAAAAGCATGGGCCGGTCGTGATTCGGATGCGTACCGGGAATCGGGTGGACAAAGTGGATCTGCCTTCTTTGACGCCCGTATGGCGCTCTGCCGAGTTCCAGGAGCGCGAAGTATTCGATCTGTTCGGGATCGTCTTCAACGGTCATCCGGATTTGCGGCGCATTCTGATGTGGGACGGTTTTAAAGATCACCCCATGCGTCGCGATTATGTCGAGCCAGACGATTTTGAGTATGAGCCGACAGCACACGATGAAGTGCTGGCCCGCGCGCATTCGCACAAGGCGGCGGCTGGGATGACGAGCGCTGCGGAAGGGTTGAAGGCGTGACTTCATCTACTTCCGAATTCGCGATCAAGGCCGCGCACCAGGAGGGCTGGAATCGGCCTCCTGTCGTGGAGCCGGACGGCGAAGGCGAACTGCTCGAACTAGCGATGGGGCCGCACCATCCGTCGACCCATGGCGTGTTCCGCATGGATGTCGTGCTCGACGGCGAACGCGTGATCAAGCTGAAGCCGGTCTTCGGCTACCTGCATCGCAATCACGAGAAAATTGCAGAAAAGGCCTCATATCTAGCCTCGATGCCGTACACCGACCGGCTGGATTACTTCTGCTCCCTGACCAATAACTGGGCATATGCGCTAGCGGTAGAGAAGCTTGCCGGGCAGGCAGTGCCGGAGCGTGCCGAATACCTGCGCGTGATCCTGGCTGAGCTGACACGCATCCAGAACCACGCATCGGCGATCGGCTTTCTGCTGCAGGAGATGGGCGCCAGCGGTACGCCGCTGATGTACGCCTTCAAAGAGCGCGAGAAGATTCTGGATCTCTTCGAAGGACTGACCGGCTCGCGCATGATGTGCAACTACATGCGCTTTGGCGGCTGCCGCGTGGATGCTTCGCCCGCGTGGCTTGATGCGGCGCGCAAGGTTGTGACCGGAATTCCGGAATTCGTCGACGAGTTTGAAAGTTTTCTGCGCAGCAATGAAATCCTGATGGCGCGAACGCAGGGGATGGGTAAATTGCGGCCCGAACTGGCCGTGAATGCGGGGATCACCGGACCCATGCTGCGCGCGTCGGGTGTGAACTACGACATTCGCAAGGTCGATCACTACGGCATCTACGATCGATTCAAATTTCGCGTGCCGCTGGGCGATCACTGGGATATCTACGACCGTTACATGATTCGGATGCTGGAGATTCGTGAGTCCATCCACATTCTCGAGCAGGCGTTGAAAGAGATTCCGGGCGGCCCAATCGTAGACCCCAAAGCAAAGATCCGCGGTTTTCGGCCCAAGGTGGGAGAGGCCTACGGTCGCATTGAAGCGCCCAAGGGCGAGCTGGGCTTTTATCTGATCAGTGACGGAAGCCCGAATCCCTATCGTTATCGAGTGCGACCTCCCAGCCTCATCAACCTGACGGTTCTAGAAGATATGTGCCTGGGCCATAACGTGGCAGACGTGGTGCTGATTTTCGGAAGCGTGGATATTGTGCTGGGAGAAGTGGACCGATAACAGTGATTTTCACGAAAGCAGTCAAGATGAATTACGGGATGCTCGACAAAACAGGGGATTGATGTTGCTTGCAACTGATCACTGACAACTGATCACTTGATCACGGATCACTGAGGACGAAGGAGTCATCCTTGCTGGGTGAGGGAATTCTAAAGGGGCTGGCGGAGACGGCAAAGAATTTTGCCGGCAGCTACGTTTCGGCCGAACGGTTGACGACGGTCGAGTATCCGGAGCATCGGATACCAACCGCCGAAGCGGCGCGTGTTTTTCCTTTTCTGGTGTATGACGGACCCGATTGGGAAGCTGGAATGCGCTGTGTGGCCTGCCAGATCTGCGAAAAAGAGTGTCCCCCCAAGTGCATTTACATCGAGAAGAGCAAAGACAAAAAGCCAGACTACGTTGGCAAAATGCAGATTTATCCTGCGCGTTTCGACATTGATATTTCCGTGTGCATGAGCTGCCAAATCTGCGTGGAAGTTTGTCCATTCGAAGCGATCAAGATGGACACGCAGTTCGAGCTCAGCACCACGGACAGGTTCGGCGGGCTGCTGTATGACCGCAAAGAGCTGGCCCGGTCAAACGAGTACTACCACAAGATTCATCCCACGGAAGCATCGGAAGTGGACGCACGTCTTGCGGAAGAGAAAGCAAAAGGGGAAGCCAAGGCAAAAGCCGCGGCCGAGGCTGCTGCAGCAAAGGCCGCGGCTGCGAAGGCCGCTGCACCCGCTCCAAGCAAACCAGGAGCCGGAGAGTAAGCGATGCTCGACAAAGCCGATCAACTTTTCGTTCTTCTGAAAGACTGGCTTGTGGGCTTCCTGCCGGGAGGCTGGCAGCAGCCGGCAGGGGTTATCCTCGGCGTTATCGCAATCGTGGCCGTCTATCCGACGCTCTTTGCCACGGCTGTTCTGATGGAGCGCAAAGGCCTGGGCCGCATGCAGAATCGGCTCGGCCCCAACCGGGTTGGTCCGTTCGGCATCCTCCAGCCCATTGCCGATGCCATCAAATCGCTCACCAAGGAAGATATCGTTCCTCTGAACGCCGACGCGGTCGTGCATTTTCTGGCGCCGGTTGTGCTTGTGGTTGTCTCTTTCATGGGCTTTGCAGTGCTGCCTGTGGGGCGCAACATGGTGCTGGTCGACATGGACGCCAGCCTGCTTTTCTACTTCGCCATGGGCGCGTCGACGGAGCTTTCAATCTTCATGGCCGGCTGGTCGAGCCGCAACAAATATTCACTGCTGGGCGCGATGCGTGCCGTGGCGCAGATGATCAGCTACGAAGTGCCGCTGCTGCTGTCGAGTGTAACAATCGTGATGATGACCGGCTCCCTTTCGCTGGTCAAAATTGTCGATGCGCAGAATCAATACACGTGGGGCCTGCCGCATTGGTATATCTTCACGCCCTGGGGTTGCGCCGCATTTGTGATGTACGCAATCGCAGCCACCGCGGAAACGAATCGCTCGCCGTTCGATTTGCCCGAAGGCGAGTCGGAACTCGTGGCTGGCTACTTTACCGAATACTCAGGATTCAAGTTCGCGCTTTTCTTCCTCGGTGAATACCTGGGCATGCTGTCCATTTCGGGCCTTGGCACGACCCTGTTCCTGGGCGGCTGGTCTGCGCCGTTCGCGTTCCTCACCTGGGTCCCGTCGTGGATCTGGTTCTTCTCGAAAGTGATGCTTTCGATTGTGGTGCTGATCTGGGTGCGCGGCACCTTGCCGAGGCTGCGGCAAGACCAGTTGATGAACTTCGCGTGGAAGTTCGTTTTGCCGATGACGCTGCTGAACCTGATGGTCGCGGCGGTCTGGCGGTTTATGGGCGAAGGGCTGCTTCGCTGGATCGTGTGCTCGGCGATCCTGGTGCTGGTGTTTGTGGCTGCGGGACGCGCAGGCATGGGCAGGAAGCATTTTGGCCCGAGGAGCTACCGTTATGCAGAATAGCCGTCGTCACAGCAATCACGGGAAGCGAGGCCTGCGATGAGCTTTGTCTTTTGGCTGGTTGCAGCGCTCACGATTGCCGGCGGACTCGCAGCCGTGCTGCTGAAAAATCTTGTGCATTGCGCACTGGCACTCACCATCGCTTTTTTGGGGTTGGCGTTGCTGTTCCTGCAGCTCGACGCACAGTTTGCGGGTTTCGCGCAGATTCTTGTCTATGTCGGAGCAGTTGCGATCTTGGTCGTGTTTGCGATTTTGCTCACGCGGAGTTCGGAGACACCGAAAGACGGAGGTATCTTCAGCCGCACGTGGGGAGCAGGGTTGGCAATTGCTGCCGCCGTGTTTGCAATGCTCGGATGGGCAGTGCTGCAGAGTGGGTCGGGACTTCCGCACGAGTCCGCGACGCCCGCGGCCAGCGTGCAGCAAATTGGCTGGGCTTTGATGGGCCGTTACGTCCTGCCGCTTGAGATTGTTGCATTGTTACTTACTGCGGCTTTGATTGGAGCTGTGATCGTGGCCATGCACGAGAAAGACGGGGCAAAGGATTAATGATGGCTACCCCCCTCGCTGGATATCTGTTGGTGGCGGCGCTGCTGTTTGCGATTGGATTGGCGGGTGCCCTCACGCGGCGCAACGCCATTCTGGTGTTAATCGGCATCGAGTTGATGCTGAATGCCGCGAACCTGAATTTGATTGCATTTTGGCGGTACGGCCCGCATCCCGAAGCGCTCACGGGGATGATGTTTGCCATCTTCTCGATCGCCGTCGCAGCGGCAGAAGCGGCCGTGGGCTTGGGACTTGTGATTTCGATTCATCGCCATGCGCATACGGCGGACCTCGACCAAATCAACAGGATGAAAGGGTGAGCCGGTGATCCAAGAAGGAACTGCGTTCACACCCCAGATCGCCGCCTCTGGTATCACAGGAATTCTGTGGCTGATTCCCGCATTACCTATCGTTGCGTCGGGTGCGATCGCGTTGATGAAGCAACCGCTCCGTAAACCGGCCGCAACCCTGGCCATCGGTTCGCTTTCGCTCTCGCTGCTTTTGGCTCTCGCGGCCTTCGCGCACGTTTTGATGGGATGGGCCAGCGGATCTGCTGTTCGCGAGACTGTCGACTTCACATGGCTTCAGGTAGGTGTCGCGCATGTCGATTTTGGGTGGGTGCTCGACCCCCTTTCGGCTGTCATGCTGGTCATGGTCTGCTTTGTCGGGCTGCTGATCTTCATTTACTCCACCGGCTACATGGCGCACGATGAAAACTTCACGCGCTTCTTCTGCTTCCTGAGCCTGTTTGCAGGCGCGATGCTCGGCGTGGTGATTTCGAACAGCATTCTCCTGCTCTTCATGTGCTGGGAACTGGTGGGGCTCACTTCGTATTTGCTGATCGGGTTCTGGTATCAGAAGCCATCGGCAGCCGCGGCGGCAAAGAAAGCATTCCTGACCACGCGAGTTGGGGATGTGTTCTTCCTGCTCGGGATCGTGTGGCTTTTCGCGCAGACCGGCACGCTGCTTTTCTATAACGGCGGAACAGGCTCCATGGAGCCTTACAAATTAGCGATGTTGCTGGCGACTCCTTCGCACCTCGGTCTTACAGCCGCTGGCGCAATCGCTCTCCTCATCTTTGCCGGAGCCGTGGGCAAGAGCGGCCAGCTGCCGCTGCACGTCTGGCTGCCGGACGCTATGGAAGGCCCGACACCCGTCTCGGCACTGATTCACGCGGCAACCATGGTGGCCGCGGGCGTTTACCTGGTCGCGCGCGTGTATCCGCTGATGCAGGCAGGCGTGCAGTGGTCCGCAAGCGGCGAAGCGATTGGCACGACCACCGCATTGACGGTCGTGACGTGGGTTGGCGCGTCCACAGCTCTCTTCGCGGCGTTGATTGCGGTGGCGCAAAACGACATCAAGCGCATTCTCGCCTTCTCGACCGTTTCGCAGCTCGGCTACATGATGGTGGGACTCGGCGTCGGCGGCGTCGCCGTCGGCATGTTTCATTTGATTACGCATGCATTCTTCAAAGCCCTGTTGTTCATGGGCGCGGGTTCCGTGATTCACGGCTGCCATGAAGAGCAGGACATCCGTCGCATGGGCGGCTTGAAGTCGGACATGCCCTGGACATTCCTTACCTATGCCATCGGCATGCTGGCGCTCAGCGGATTTCCTCTGCTGTTCTCAGGCTTCTGGAGCAAAGACGGCATTCTTGAAGCAGCGCAGGGCTGGGGCGTCGGCAAAGCGCCGTTCTATATGCTGGTGTGCGGCGCGCTGCTCACAGCGTTTTATATGACACGCCAAGTAAGCTACGTGTTCTTTGGCCATTGGAGAGGCCACGGCTCAGCTCATGAGAGTCCGACCGTCATGCTGGCGCCTCTCGCGATCCTGGCGTTCTTTGCGATTGCTCTGGGCGCCATCGGCACTCCAGCGTGGCCGTGGTTTCGCGCCTTTCTCGAGAATCGCACCGCGCCCTTCGGTCTCGCCGGATTTGCAGAGCACGGTCTGTTGACATTGATGCTCACGTCCTCTGCCGTCGTCTTCGCAGGCCTCGGCCTCGCTTGGGCACTCTACGGCAACAAGTCGCCGCGTGAAGAGGAGCCGGATGCGCTGGAGAAGGCGATGCCGCCGGTCTGGACCGTGCTGCACAACAAGTTCTATGTCGACGAGCTTTATGGCGCAACCGTGATCGCCTTCTATGGTTGGTGGGCCGGCGTTGCCGACTGGCTCGATCGCCGCGTGTGGGGTGGGATCGTCTCTCTCGTGGCGTGGCTGTTCCGCACCGGCGCGTCGCTGAGCCGCCTCTTCGATGTGCATTGGGTCGATGGCGGATTCGACAAAGGCTGCGAGGAACTCGCCAACGGCGGCGGAATCGCGGCAAGTGTGCAGAGCGGGCGGGTCCAGACTTACCTGCGGCTGCTTGCGCTTGCCGTGGTGGTGCTCGCTGCACTGCTGATCTGGAGCAGCCTAGGATGAACGGAATTCCTATATTGACGCTGCTCACCGTGCTTCCGCTTGTCGGAGCCGCTCTTGCGCTCCTTGCCGGCAGACACGCCCGCTGGGTGGCGCTTGCGACAACGCTTGCCGGACTGGTCGCTTTCGCTGCTGGTGTGGACCCGGCTACCTGCCGACGGTTCGATCGGCCTGGTTGAGCGCGCGGCCTGGGTGCCGTCTCTCGGGATCGAGTATCACCTTGGAGTCGATGGGCTTGGAGCGTTGATGCTCGTCCTGTCGGCAATCGTTACGCTGATGTCGGTCGACGCCGCGCATCGCGTGCATCGCCAACCCGGCCTCTACTTCGCTTTAGTGTTGATGCTGCAAGCGGGACTTTTCGGTTCGTTTACCGCGCTGAATTTCTTTCACTGGTTTCTCTTCTGGGAACTCAGTCTGATTCCCGCATTCTTCCTGATCAAAATTTGGGGCGGAGCCAAGCGCGGCGCGGCGGCAACACAATTTTTCGTTTACACCATGGCCGGGTCGGTGGCGCTTCTGCTCTCGTTCCTTGCCGTATTTCTTTCGACCGGCGGCAAAGACACTCCTGGCACGATGGACTTTATTCAACTGGCCGGGATGGCTTCGTCGGGCGCTCTGGAACAAATGGTCACCGCGCACCTCGGACATGTCATGATCTGGCTTGCCATCGGCGTACTGGCAGGCTTCGCCGTGAAGGTGCCGATGATGCCGTTTCATACATGGTTGCCGGCCGCGTATGCTGAAGCCCCTTCGCCGGTGACAATGCTCCTGACCGGCGCCATGTCGAAGATGGGCGTCTATGGCCTGTTGCGGATTGCATTACCGTTGTTCGGGCATCAGATTGCGCAGATGCGGACGCCGTTGCTCATCCTGGCAGTTGCCACAGTGGTAATGGGCGCCTGGGCAGCCGCGGCGCAGCGCGACTTGAAACGCGTCTTTGCGTACTCTTCTGTAAATCATCTGGGCTATTGTTTGCTGGGCATTTTCGCATTAGCGATTCCCGCGGCCGGCGCAGCACAGCAAACCAGCCAGGCTGCCGTGTTGAACGGCGTCATCCTGCAGATGTTTAATCACGGCCTCACTGCTGCAGCGCTGTTCTGGTTCGTTGCCATGCTCCAGGAGCGCAGCGGAGGCGAGCGCTGGATCGATCATTTTGGCGGTCTTCGCAAGCCTGCGCCGGTCTTAGCCGGAGTCATGGGAATCGTGTTGTTCTCATCGCTCGGATTGCCCGGGTTGAACGGTTTCGTTGGCGAGTTCCTGATCTTCCGCGGCGTGTTCCCGCTTTCATGGATCGCGGCCACAGTCTCGGTGCTCGGTCTACTGGTCACGGCAGCCGTGATCCTGACCGTGATTCAGAAGGTGTTTACAGGACCTGTCCCGGAAAAGTGGGCGAGCTTCCCTGATCTACACGGCGGAGAACGGCTCGCGATGGTGCCGGTAATCGGGCTGATGCTGCTCTTAGGTCTGTTACCTCAATTGATCGTCGACGGCTTGAATCCGACGGTGATGAACCTGCTGAAGCAGTGGAGATTTTGACGAGCATGCTTGCCTGGACGATCTATCTCTCGTTTGCCGGTGCACTGTTGCAGGCGCTGCTGCCGAAAGGCAATGCCGCCCTCGCGCGCTGGCTTGCGCTGGGAATTGCAGTGGCGGGCCTGCTTCTTGGTGTGCTGGGATTCGCTGCGGGTATGGGCCACGGCCGCGTCGTCATCGCCGATGTTGCGTGGATTCCGCAAATGGGCATCCGCTACACGCTGGCGGCGGATGGCATCAGCCTGGTTCTCATCCTGTTGACCGGTTTGGCTGCAGTTGCGGGCGTCCTGTTCAGCTGGAACATCGAACTGCGCACCAATGAGTTCTTCGCGTTTTACCTCGCGCTGATTGGCGGCGTCTACGGCGTGTTTCTCAGCTTCGACCTGTTTCTCCTGTTCGTGTTCTATGAAATCGCCATCGTGCCGAAGTACTTCCTGATCTCCATTTGGGGATCGACGCGGCGCGAGTATGGCGCGATGAAGCTTGCGTTGTATTCGTTCGTTGGTTCGGCAATGGTGTTGATCGGCTTGCTCGCCGCGTATGCCACGGCTGGCAGCCATTCGACGGGACTCGTTGATCTGGCGCATGCGGGATTGTCTCCAAGCTTCCAGATGTGGGCATTTCCCCTGGTGTTCGTCGGATTCGGAATCTTGGCCGGCATGTGGCCGTTTCACACCTGGGCGCCCACCGGCCACGTGGCTGCGCCGACCGCTGCGTCTATGCTGCTTGCCGGCGTGGTGATGAAGCTGGGCGCTTACGGCTGTTTGCGTGTTGCGATGGGACTCTTTCCGCGCGGAATGGATCCTTGGGGATTCTCGTTCATCGGGATCGGCTCGTGGCGCGATGTGTTTGCCGTGCTCGCCGTGATTGGCATCGTTTATGGCGCGCTGGTTGCGTTGGCACAGAGCGACTTCAAGTTCGTCATCGGCTACAGCAGTGTGAGTCACATGGGATTTGTGCTGCTGGGCCTGATGACGCTGAACCAGATCGGCGTAACTGGCGCAGTGCTGCAGATGTTCTCGCACGGCGTGATTGCAGGCCTGCTGTTCGCCATCGTCGGGCGCATTGTGTATGACCGAACGCATACGCGACAGCTGGGCGAACTCGAAACGATGCACCTTTCGAAGCGGCTTCCGTTCGCGGCGTGGGCGTTTGTCGTCGCCGGCATCGCTTCGATGGGATTGCCGGGATTTTCTGGATTTGTCGCTGAACTGCAGGTCCTGGTCGGCTCGTGGAAGGCTGATCCGTGGTGGACCGCGGCTGCAGGCGTGGGAATTGTCCTTGGTGTTGCGTATACCTGGCGTGCCTTGCAGCGCGCGTTTTTCAGCGATGTGCCTGCGCCCGCGCACGCACATGAACATAGCCATGAGCTGGCGGCGATCACATGGCCCGAAGTCGCGGGCGTTGCTCTGTTGATGGCTGCGAGCCTGTTTGTCGGCCTCTATCCGCGCATCCTGCTCGAGGCGATTGAGCCGGCCGTGAAGGCCATGCTTGCGGGAGGTGTTCAGTGAATTACGCTGACCTCTTCCGCGTGACGTTGCCGGAAACGGCGCTTGAGCTTGCGGCGCTGCTCGTTCTGGTCGTCGACCTGGGACTTCTTCGCAAAGCTACGCTGCGCATGCGGACTTCGGTCGCAGCGTTGCTCGGCGTTGTCGGCTGTCTTGCTGCGCTGCTGACCCTTTCGTATCAGGCGCAAGATGGCCTGACGTATCCAGCGACGCATGAGCTGCTGCTCGCCGTTGGCGGCTCCGCGGCCATTGCGCAGGTGGGAATCCTGGCGCTGACCGTGCTGACGCTCTTTCTTCTGATCGACTCGACGTTTACGCGCAATGCCGGCGAATTTGTGGCCGTGACTCTGATGGCCGCAACCGGCGGGCTGCTGATTTCCGCGGCGCAGGATTTGCTGGTGATCTTCATTGGACTCGAGTTGCTGAGTCTCGGGCTCTATATTCTGACTGCGTTCGCGAAGAAGTCCGGCAAGAGCGCCGAAGCCGCGATGAAGTATTACCTCTTCGGCGGAATGTCGGCTGCATTTCTGCTTTTCGGTTTCAGCTATCTCTACGGCATCACCGGCTCGACCAATCTGCACCAGATCATGGTTGCGACGTACAGCTCGAATGCCATCAACGCGACGCCGCTGCTTTATGTCGCGCTGGTGATGATCGCGGCGGGGCTTGGCTTCAAAGTTGCCGCGGTGCCCTTCCATCTGTGGGCGCCCGATACCTACGAGGGAGCGCCTGCGCCTGCGGCGGCCTTCATTGCGTCGGTTTCGAAGGTGGCGAGCTTCGCGCTGCTGATCTCGATCACCTCTGCCGCGCTGCACGTCTTCGGGGAAGCGCGGGTCGTCCACATTCTGGTCGCGGTTCCACGCGGCTCGATGCCGAAGTTCATCGGATTTGGCGCGCCGTGGTCGATTGCGCTGACCACGCTGGCGATTGCTTCGATGATCCTGGGGAATCTGGCGGCGCTGGCGCAGACCAGCGTGCGCCGACTGCTGGCCTACTCGGCGATTGCGCATGCCGGCTACATTCTGCTTGGCCTCGCGTTCTTTTCGCGGACGACGGCGAGCGCGAACGCGGTGCTTTACTACATCCTCACCTACGGGCTGACGACGATCGGAGCGTTCGGCGTGGTCGCGGTAGTGGAGCGCGCCAATGGCAGCGACCAGATGGACGCATTCATTGGATTACATCGGCGCAATCCGATCCTGGCTGCGATTCTGCTGGTGCTGTTCCTGTCCCTGGCGGGGATACCGCCGCTGGTCGGGTTCTGGGCGAAGTTCAATTTGTTCGCCGTGGTGCTCGGCGTCTCCAAGGGCGTCGTGCCGTTTGCGCTGGTTGCGCTCGCGGTGGGCATGAGCGCGGTGTCGCTCTACTACTATCTGCAGGTGTTGAAGCGCGCGTTTGTATTGCCGGCGCTCGATGACTCGCGCATCGTCGTGCACCCGGTGACCCTGTTCGTGCTGCTGGTGATTGCGGCTTCAGTGATGGTGCTGGGCTGCTTCCCCGCGCTTCTGCAGGGTTGGATGGAGAACTTCTACCCGGCGCTGTAGATACCCTCCCCCCGGAACCTGGGCGTAAATTCCTCTATTTGTTGGGGTTGGCGAAGCTCGTCGCCGCCAAATTCTTCTGATGATTGAAGTTGCCCGCAGATTCGTCTGTGGATTGGGGTTAGAGGCGAGTGGCGGGCTTCTGCCCCAAACTTCCAAGATTTGTGTGCAGTTCTTCCGATTTCATTGTGCGACGGAATGGGGAAATTATATGCAACGGGTGAGCGGTTCCGCCCGTCCCTAAGGGGTTCAAGGGATCAACAACAGGAGCGATCAGGCCGCCCCTACGGGGCGGCTGGCGGATGGGCTCGTCTGACGACCCAGGGCGTTGCCCTGGGCTATTTTCTTGTTGCCCCGACGGGGCGCCGTCGTTTATCCGCGCAGAAAATCCTTCACCTTTTGCACGGTCACGTCGCGGCTGATGTCGGAGATGGCGTTGGTGAGAGGGATCTGCTTGGGGCAGACCTCGACGCAGTTTTGCGCGAAGCCGCACTCCTGCACGCCTCCGTCGCCGGCCAGGGCGCGCAGACGTTCTTCCTTGAAAACTTTGCCGGTGGGATGGTTGTTGAAGAGCTTGACCTGGGCGATAGTAGCCGCGCCGACGAAGTTTGTGTCTTCGTTGAACTGGGGGCAGACCTCCATGCAGCAGCAGCAGGAGATGCAATTCGACAGCGGATAATTGGCTTCCTGCTGTTGCGGAAAAACGCGCGGTCCCGAGCCCAGATCGTAGGTTCCATCGACGGGCACCCAGGCTTTGACGCGCATCAGGTTTTCAAACAAGACGGAGCGGTCGACCTGGAGATCGCGAACGAGAGGGAACTTTGAAAGCGGTTCGATCTTGATGGGCTGCTCGAGATTTTCAACCAGCGAGGAGCAGGCCATGCGCGCTTTGCCGTTGATGCGCATGGCGCAGGAGCCGCAGATTTCTTCAAGGCAATTGGAATCGTAGGTGATGGGCGTGGTCGGCTTTCCGTCGGCCGTGACGGGGTTGGCGGCGATTTCCATCATGGCGGAGATGACGTTCATGCCGGAGCGCCATTCGAGTTCGAATTTTTCCCACACGGCGGGGGCATCGGGGCTGGCCTGGCGCTTGATTTCGAGTTGCACGGTCTTGGGCATTCAGTATTTCCTCAATCTGCGGCGCGTTTCGTTCCGTGCCGCGCGTCAAGCAACAAAAGCAGATCCTTCGCTTCGCTTACCCCAGAGCCGACTTCGTCGTCTCCGGGGCCCCAAGCACGCTGCGCTCAGGATGACAATTCATCAAACCTACTTGGTTGCGTCGTAACGGCGCGGGCGCGGCTTGATGTACTGGATATCGACCTCTTCAAATTCAAACTTGGGGCCGGTGCAGACGCCGGTGAAACTGGCCTTGGTCGTCTTGAGAAACTTTTCGTCGTTGCGATCGGGGAAGTCGGGCTTGTAGTGCGCGCCGCGCGACTCGTCGCGCAACATCGCACCGCGCACGACTACGCGCGAGAGCTCGAGCATGTTTTTAAGCTGGCGGGCGAAGGCGAAGCTGGTGTTGGCCCATTGGCTGCGATCGCTCAGGTTGACCTTCTTGTAGCGGTCCATGAGTTCGACCACTTTGTTGTCGGCTTCCTGCAATCCCTTGTTGTAGCGGATCACGGTGGCGTGCTTAGTCATGGTTTCGCCGAGCTCGCGCCACAGCTTGAACGGATTTTCGGTGCCCTCGTTGTTCATGAGTGCCTTGTTGATTTCGGCCTGGCGGGTGATTTCGGCAGCATGGCCGCCATCGCCTTCGATTTCGGGCAGGCTCTTGGAGTAGGCAAGAGAGATCGGTCCGGCGCGGAATCCGCCGTAAATGCAACTGACGAGCGAATTGGCACCGAGACGATTGGCGCCGTGGTACTGGTATTCGCACTCGCCGGCGGCAAAGATGCCGGGGATGTTCGTCATCTGGTTGAAGTCGACCCAGAGACCGCCCATGGTGTAGTGCATGCCCGGGAAGATCTTCATAGGCACTTCGCGCGGGTCGTCGCCGACGAATTTTTCGTAGATTTCGAGAATGCCTTCGAGCTTGCGATTGAGCGTGTCGCGATCGATGTGGGTGAGATCGAGATAGACCATCGGCTGGCCATCGATGCCGAGGTGATGCTCGTAGACCACCTTGTGAATGGCGCGCGTGGCGATGTCGCGGGGGACAAGATTGCCGTATTTGGGATACCACTCTTCGAGGAAATAGAAACGCTCGGACTCGGGGATTTGCTTGAAGGGGCGCTTGTCGCCCACGGTGCGCGGGACCCAGACACGGCCGCCTTCGCCGCGCGCCGATTCAGACATGAGGCGCAGCTTGTCTTCGCCGGGGATGGCGGTGGGATGGACCTGGATGAATTCGCCGTTGGCGTAGTAGGCGCCCTGCTGGAAGATTGCTGATTGCGCGGAGCCGGTGCAGACCACGGAGTTGGTGGATTTGCCGAAGAGCGCGCCCACGCCGCCGGTGGCGAGGATGATGGCAGAGGCAGGAAAGGAGCGGAGCTCCATGGTGCGCAGATCGAGAGCGGTGATGCCGCGCGCGGCGCCTTTGGAGTCGAGAACGGCGGACAGAAATTCCCAGCCCTCGTACTTCTTGACTTTGCCGTCGGATTCGTAACGGCGGACCTGCTCGTCGAGCGCGTAGAGAAGCTGCTGGCCGGTGGTGGCTCCGGCAAAGGCGGTGCGGTTGTAGAGCGTGCCGCCGAAGCGGCGGAAATCGAGCAGGCCTTCGGGGGTGCGATTGAAGGGCACGCCCATTCGATCGAGCAGGTCGATGATTCCCGGGGCGGCCTCGCACATGGCTTTCACGGGAGTCTGGTTGGCAAGGAAGTCGCCGCCATAGATGGTGTCGTCGAAGTGCTTGTCGGTGGTGTCGCCCTCGCCTTTCAGGTTTTTCGCGGCGTTGATGCCGCCCTGCGCGCATACGGAGTGAGAGCGCTTGACGGGGACGATGGAGAACAAGTCCACGTTGCCGCCGGCCTCCGCGATCTTGATGACTGCTGCGAGTCCGGCGAGCCCTCCGCCCACCACGATGATTCTGGGTCCTGCCATCGTTTTCGAGATCCTTTCAGGACTTGCCGTCCAGGCAAATGCGCCTGCGACGCCAAGTTTAAGAGACGTGCGCCGGTTCTGCGGGCGTTTCCTTCATTGCGGGTTGAATGGCGTGACGGGGAATGGGCGGCGCATATTGAAACGGCGCGGCGAGGCGGTTCCAGGTGTTGATGAGAGCGACGGCGGCGCTGAGCCATGCCAATTCCGCGGGAGCAAAATGCGCGGAGACAGCGGCATAGTCTTGGTCGGAGACGTGATGCTCGGAGAGGCGCGTGAGCAGTTCGGTCCAGGCAAGCGCAGCCTTTTCGCGCTCGGAGAAGATGCCAGCCTCGCGCCACACGGCGACCAGGTCGAGCTTGGCAGCGGCAATGCCCAGGTGACGCGCTTCGTTCAGATGGAGCTGGGTACAGAAGGCGCAGCCGTTGATTTGCGAAGCGCGCAGCTTGACGAGTTGCTGCAACTCCGGATCGAGGGTTGAACCGGCAACGGCGCGGCTCATCTCCATGATGGCGTTGTGGGCGGCCGCTGCGTGCTTCTGGAACTCCTGGCTGGTGATGCGCGGATTGCTGGACATGATCGTCTCCTCAGCTGATGGAAGGGCTTGCGGGGTTGAGACGAAGCGGCGCGAGGGGCGGCGCGAGCAGGTGGCTCGAAAGCGGAGTGATGTTTTCCGGCGCATTCTGGTATTTCGGAGACACGAAGGCCCAGATGCTGGCGAGACCCATGACTGCGAGCAGAACGCCGAAGGCGAGGCAGGCATAACCGAAGCGGCGGCGCGCTGTTTCGCCGGGCGTGATGCCCCACTTGGCGGCGAAGAGCCAGATGCCGTAGGCGAAGTGCCAGCAGACGGCGATCATGGCAATCACGTAGACGGCGAGCATCCAGGGATTGGCGAGTTCGTGCTGGACCTTGGCAAAGGCGGCGCCGGGGTTTTCGGGAAGGCTGATCCCCATGAAACGCTGGCGCAGGACGTGTTGCAGGATGTAGGCGAACGCGATGAGGCCGGTGTAGCGCTGGGTGAGGTACATCCAGTTCCCGGCCCAGGGGTAGTAAACGATGTTGGATTTGCCGCGCAGCCAGATGTAGAGACCGTAGATGCCGTGGTAGAGAAGCGGGAGAAAGATAAACACCCACTCAAGCACGCGGACCAGGGGCAGTGAGTTGAGGAACTTGACCTGTGCTCCATAGGCGGCGGGGCCTTTGAGGGCTTCGAAGTTCGAGAGCAGGTGCTCAAGCAGGAACGCCCCGATGGGAATGATGCCCAGCAACGAATGGAGCTTGCGCCATAAGAAGCTTGTCCCCTGACCAGCGCGGAGTGGTTGGACGCCGGGTCGAAGTGCAGGGGCGGATGGATGTTGAACGGTTGCCATGCGGTGCGGCTCCTAGCGAGACTGGGGAGTGAAGCTTCTTGTGGGACGGCAAAGGAATGTTGAGTCGGATGCCATCTTGATTATTCGATTCGGCGAATACCACCGTCAAGGGCAGGGAGGCCCGTTGAATCTCTCGATGAGGGACGCGGACGCGTTCTCACCCTAACATCTTGAGTAATGCAGCAATGGCGCGCCCCCGATGACTGAGGGAGAGTTTGGTTTCGAGGTCGATTTCGGCCATGGTGCGCTCGAGATGGGGCAGATAGAAGAGTGGATCGTAGCCGAAACCGCCGGTACCGCGCGGGGCTTCGAGGATGAGGCCTTCGACAGAGCCGTCGGCGACGTGGCGCACTTCGCCATCGCGCGCAGCGACGAGGGTGCAATGGTAGCGCGCCGTGCGCAGCGCCGCGGGTATGCCTTCGAGCCGCTGCAGAAGCACGATGTTGTTCCAGACGTCGGTATTGTCGTTGGCGTCGGGAGAATCGACGAAGCCTGCGTCGGCAGCAAAGCGCGCGGAGCGGACGCCGGGGGCGCTCCCCAGGGCATCGACCTCAAGGCCGGAATCGTCGGCAACGACTAGTTCGCCGGGGGCGAAACGCGAATAGAAAACAGCCTTGGTTGCCGCGTTGGCGAGAAAGGTGTCGCCGTCTTCCTCGGGAGCGGTGATGTCGTCGAGGCCGGAAAGAGGCTCGATGGAGACCTGATGGGCTTGAGCTGCGGTGCAAAAATCGCGGAGCTTTCCCTTGCTTGAAGTGGCAGCGAACAGGCGGAGGCCCATGAATCTAGTGTAATGGCGCGAGTTCCGGCGATGGGGTGGGGTGCGAAGGGCGGGATTGAAGCGGGCGCAGCGTTTTTTGACAACGGCAGGAAGGATTCCTTAGGGTCATGGGGGAATCCGTCGATCTGGAGTGCCGGCGCTTGCAGGAGAAACTGCATTGCGTCGGGGTGTCGCGGGAACAGGAGAAGGGATGACCTCGGTCGTGGCCGGAATCGGTTGGCATGTGATCGGCGCGGGGATGGCTGCTTCGTTCTACGCGCCCATCGGGAGAGTGAAGAAGTGGTCGTGGGAAACGACCTGGGCTTTGGCCGGACTTTTTTCGTGGATTCTGCTGCCCATTGGCGTCAGTCTCGTGCTGCTGCCGGACTTCAGCGGCTTTTACTCTTCGATGGGAACGCAGTTATTGCTCAAGGTTGCGTTGTTTGGCGCGATGTGGGGTGTAGGAAACGTGAGTTACGGACTGACCATGCGTCATTTGGGAATGTCGCTCGGCATCGGGATTGCGATCGGCGTCACGCTGGTGGTGGGCACGCTGGTGCCGCCGCTTCTGCATGGGCAAGGAGCGATGCTGCTGACGACGCGCAGCGGCCTGTTGACGATGGCCGGTGTGCTGGTGGCATTGATCGGCGTGGCCATTGTTTCGTATGCGGGCCATCAGAAAGAAGTGCAATTGCGCGGCGAGATTCAGGAATTCAACCTGTCGCTGGGACTTTTTCTCGCCGTGCTGTGCGGCATTTTCTCTTCGGGGATGTCGTTCGCCATCGATACGGCCAAGCCGATGGAGGCCGCGGCGAAGCACCTGGGAGTCAATCCGCTCTACGCGGCGCTGCCAAGCTACGTCTTCATTATGGGGGGCGGCGCGATCGTGAATTTGAGTTACTGCTTTATTCGTCTTGCGGTGTTGAAGAGGTTGTCGCTGCGCCAGGACCTGAGCGAGCCTGGACCGGTGCTGGCGAGGAATGCCATTCTGGCGGCGACCGGCGGCATCATGTGGTACCTGCAGTTCTTCTTTTATGCGTGGGGCGCGGCGAACATCCCGCAACACTTGTCGTACGTGAACTGGATGCTGCACATGAGCATCTATGTGTTGTGCGGCGGGCTGGTCGGATTGGCGCTGGGCGAATGGGCCGAGGTGGGGGGAAGACCTTTGCGATTGCTGTGGGCCGGCATGCTGGTGATTATTGCCGCGGCCAACCTTGTGGGACTGGGAATGGCGTCGTGAAACAGAAAACGGCTGTCGTCGCCGACAGCCGCATCCGGGTGCTGACTACTTGGAGGCTGGAGCTTTGGCGGTTTTGGCTGCGCCCGTTTTCGCCGCCCGATACCCGGCGGTCTTGGCGTCGGCTTCAGTCATGAACTTGCCATTCTTCGTTGTGCCGTAGGTTGAATCGGTCGAGAAGTGATAGACCTTGGTGTTCAGGTTGGCCCAGACGAGACCTTTGGACTTGGCATTGGCGATGTCGGCAGCCGAAGGTGCGGGCGCCGCTGCGGGCTTGGCGGTTTTGGTGGAAGCCGCAGGCGTGGTGCTCTTGGCCGGTGCAGGAGTCTGGGCCAGGACGAGGCTAGCGCTCAGCACAGAGCTAAGGGCGAGAGCATGAAGAAGCTTCATTTGATGATCGTTCCTTTCAGTTTTTTACTCACGCGGAAGCAGAGAAGAACAACTCGAGCGTGGAGCCGGTTTCTTCACCGGATTCCGCAGGACAGTGTCGCACGCAAGAGTGCGGTTGGCGAGGAATTCTTTGCGGAAAATGGGGGCCGGCCGATTGGGAGCCGGCCCCCGGTTCGGACTCTTCCGGGGCTAAAGCCCTGCGATTTTGGGGCGTTTGCGGCACGCCTTAAAGTCGTGCCCTTTCACCAAACCATCGATGGGACGGTTTCTAATCGACGGACTGATGGAGACGGAGATCGCGGGACGAGCCGCCCACGCTGACTTCGCGTGTGCCGTTCGGCCTGACCCATTTCTCGTCGGTCGTCGACCAATATTGCAATTGCCGGGGGGCGATATGCAGCTTCACGGTTTTCGATTCACCGGCGGCCAGGTGGATACGGTCGAAAGCGACGAGGGCGCGGACAGGGAACTGCACGCCCGGCGGAATCTTGCCGGGAGCGCCAAGGTATACCTGTGGGACTTCGTCGGATTCTGTGCTGCCGGTGTTCTTGATGTTGACGGTGACGTCGAGACCGCCTTCCGGGGCGCGTTCTACCTTGAGCCCGGAGTAGTCGAACGTGGTGTAACTGAGGCCGTGACCGAAGGCAAACAGCGGCTCAATTTTTTCCTTGTCGAACCAGCGGTAGCCCACATTCACGCCCTCGCTATAGGTGGTCTTGCCGTCGACGCCCTTGAGGGAGCGCTCAGGATATTTCGGATCGGTCGCAGGGTAATCGGTGAGGCTCTTGCCCCAGGTCACAGGCAAGCGGCCCGCGGGGCTGACTTTGCCGAGGAGCAGGTTGGCGGTTGACCAGCCGCCTTCGTCGCCGGGCCACCACATTTCGAGTACGGCCTTCACCTTGTCGACCCATGGCAGCGCGACGGGCTGGCTGGTATTGAGCACGACGACGGTGTTGGGATTGACGGCAGCCACTTCTTCGACCAGCTTGTCCTGTTCGCCGGGGAGGCCGAAGACAGGAGCAAGGCGCGTCCACAGGAACACCACGGCAACCTTGGCATTTTTTGCCGCGGCGATGGCTGCTTCGTGGTCCGCTTTGCGCTGCTCGGGTGTGTACCAGCTCAGGCGAACCTGAACCGGCGCGCTTGAGGTGTCAAGGCTTGTCGTCACTTCGATCGCATGTGGTCCTGCATTCAGGTCGACTGCGCGGCGGACATTGTCGAGGCCGTCGGTGGTGGGGATTGCGTTGTCCTGATTGGCCTGCAGAATGTCGCCGTGCACGCCGCCCTGGAAAGCCCCGGTTCCGGCGAGCCGCTTGCCATCAAGCCGGATGACCGCGTTGCTGCCGAGAGCCTGCAGGTAGATCCAGTAGGAGCCTGCCTGGGCGACTGTCAGAGAGCCCTTCCATGTGATCACGGAGTTTGGCGGGAGAGCATTGCCGTTCTTGACGGTGAAGTCGAGCTGAGGATCAACTTGAGAGTTTCTCGAAGCTGTTCGTTCCAACCCGGGCGCGCCTTCGTGCGTGAACGCACTCGCCGGAATCGGAGTTCCAGTCATGTCGTCCGCTACCGCGAAGGCGATGCCGGAATTTCCGGAGATCTTCTTCATTGCAGCGAGGGGACCGATCTGCCGTTGCGGCAAGCCGACGGACCGCTCGCCATTGATCCCGATGGAATCGACTTGCGCGGCGGTTGGGCCGATGAGAACGACTGAGCCGAGATCGGCGGCCTTCAGCGGGAGGATGGCCCCTTCATTTTTGAGGAGGACGGCCGCGTCTTCGCCGGTTTTTTCGATGATTTTTGCATTGGGTTCGATGGCTTGGGCCGTGACTTCGTGCTTGGACTGGCCGTCCATGTAGCCGAAATGAACGATTTCGTAGAGCACGCGACCGGCAGCGCGCGTGACCGCGGCTTCATTGACCGAGCCGTCTTTGAGGGCATCCGGCATTTTCTTGGGATCGAGCTTAACGCCGAAGTCGCCGCCGAGGTCGCGCGTGGGGGCGGGCTCTTCGGGGATGTGGCCGCCAAACATGGCGGCGTTCATTTCTTCGGCCTCTTTGGGATCGATGTGCAACGGGGGGGCGGGCGGTAACGAATCGAAGAACGAGGGGATAAAGGATCCCATGAGATCGGGCGAGCCGCCGGGCATTTCCATGTCGAGGCCGGCGTTGATGAAGTTGACGGCGTGGGTCGCGCCCCAGTCCGAGGTCACGTAGCCCTTGAAGCCGATTTCATCGCGGAGGATTCGGGTGAGGGTCGAATCGTTGCCGCACGCGAAGGTGCCGTTGACGCGGTTATAGGAGCACATGATGGACGAGACGCCGGCTTTGACAGCGGCATCAAACGGGGCCACGTAGACTTCGTGAAGCGTCTGGTCGTCGACGAAGATGTTGGTGGCGTTCGAGTCGTAGGCGACGTAGTGCTTGACCTGCGCCATGACGTGCTGGGCCTGAATGCCTTTGATTTCGGCTGCACCGATCTGGCTGGTCAGGAACGGATCTTCGCCAAAGGTGTTGTAGCCGCGGCCGAATTCAAGGTCGCGATCGATATTCACAAACGGCTGCAGGGAGACGTCGATGCCGAGCGCGCGATCTTCGCGGCCAATCACGACACCGTTGTCTTCGGCATCTTTGACGCTGAACGTGGCAGCCACGCCCATGGTCGCTGTCTCGCCCTGCGAAGGATGGCGGGTGAGCACGCCCGGAGGCCCGTCGGCGAAACGCAATCCAGGGATGCCGAGGCGCGGAATGCCGGCGAGATAACCGGCCTGCCCTTGATAGACCGCGGGATCTTCCTTGGTGCCGTGCACGAGCGTCAGTTTTTCCTGGAGTGTCATCTGGCTGAGCAGCTTGTCGACCCGGGCATCGCCGGTTACGACGGGAACGGTCTGCGCCGTTGCCAGAGAGGCGGCGCAGGCAAGTGATGCGAGAGTGATCAAAAATCTTGGTGAGAATATGGAGTGGTTCCTTAAAGGTTTATTCCGTGTGGATTTCAATTCTGGTCCCCCTGAAGGCGTTCGGGACGACTATGGCACAATGCACCGTCGCCAGTTTTGCGATTTGCCGCCCAATTAAACGTTTGAGCTGGCAGCTTCTTCCTGACGGCATTGAAGTGTAGTCCATCGGGGCACAGATGCACCACCGGGCGCAGATTCGCTGCATTCGTGGGCTCAGGAGGCTTCAGCGGGCGGGAATTTTCAGGGAAGCGGCAACTGGGATTGGAGCCCTGCTGCCAGGAGATCTGCGCGCAGGCGATCGATGGTTGAGAATTCGATGGCCTTCATTCCCAGAGCAAGGGCGGCGTCGACGTTGACGCGTTTGTCGTCGATAAAGAGTGTCTCGCCCGGCATGGTGCCGAGTTGCTTGAGCGCATGCAGATAGATTTGCGGGTCGGGCTTGGCCATGAGGAGCTGATAGCTCCAGACCAGGACATCGAACCCGTTGATCCAGGCGAATTCGCGTTCAATCCTGGCTAACACGGAGTCGCCCATGTTGGAGAGGATGGCGGTCTTGAGGCCATGCTGCTTGAGACGGCCTTGCCACGCGACCATGGCTGGATTCTGAGTGGTCCACATGCGTGCGTCCCATTCATTCAACTCTTCGATGGTGGATTGGCTCAAATCGAGCTGCGCGTCGCGTACCAACTTCTGCCAGAATGCGATGCCGGTCAATTTTCCTTCATCGTAGGCGTGGCGATCGGTCCAATAGAGGGCTTCGAAGCGATCGGGCGGCAAGCCTGTGATGCGCACCATCGCGTCGTGCGCCGCTTCATTCGGAGGTCCCGTGAGCACCATTCCGTAGTCAAAGATCACCGCGCGCAGCGCCAATTTGCCTCCGTGGTCGTCCGTGTATGGTGTTAGGGACGCATGGTTCTATTCTGCATGATTGAAATGGGCTGATTGGAGCGGCACTGGCTTGCGGCTTCAGGGAATTGACGGCAACTTCAAGTGGACACGATGCGCTTCTCGCAACGCACAAATTGGGATACGGATGAGAGCGAACTGGCGCGCGCGCACCGGGAGCGGGTTGCGGCAGGTTTGCCGATTGCCGACCTTACGGCTTCGAATCCGACGCGTTGCGGCTTTGCATACGATCGCAGCGTGCTCGGTGCGCTGGCGGACCCGCGCTCGCTCGATTATGACCCGCAGCCGAAAGGGCTTCTGCCTGCGCGCGAGGCGGTGTGCCGCTACTATCGCGAGCATGGCGTTGAATTGGAGCCGGACCAGGTTGTTTTGACCACAAGTACGAGCGAGGCCTACAGCTACTTGTTTCGGCTGCTCTGCGATCCGGGGAGCGAGATCCTGGTACCTCAGCCCGGGTATCCGCTCTTCGACTTTCTTGCGGTGCTGGACGATGTGAAGTTGAAGGCCGCGCCGCTGGTCTACGACTACGGGTGGCAGATCGATGCGGAAGGTTTTCGCCGCGCGATCACTCCCGAGACGCGGGCGATCGTGCTGGTTCACCCCAACAATCCGACCGGGCACTTCACCAAACCGTGGGAGGCGGAGGCGATTGCGCGGTTGTGCCGGGAGCATGATCTATCGCTCATCGTCGACGAGGTGTTTCTCGACTATGGGTTCGAAGGGACTCCGAAGAGCTTTGCCGCCGGGCTTGAGGACGTACCGGTTTACGTGGTGAGCGGGTTGAGCAAGATCGCCGGGCTGCCGCAAATGAAGGCTGCCTGGATCGTGGCGACGGGTCCGCAGCGGGTGCAAGCGCTGGAGCGGCTCGAAGTCATCGCCGATACGTTTCTTTCGATGAATGCGCCGGTGCAGTGGGCGATGGCCGGTTGGCTGGACAAGAGGGCTGCGCTGCAGAGGCAGATCCAGGCGCGCGTCCGTGCAAACCTTGACGAGTTGGATCGGCAGCTCGCGGGGCAGAGCACAATCCGGCGCCTGGAGGTGGAGGGCGGCTGGTATGCATTGCTGCGGATTCCGGCGCTTCAACCGGATGAGCAGACGGTGAAGGAGCTGCTGCAGCAGGGTGTGTGGGTGCATCCGGGCTACTTTTTCGGAATGGAGGAGGCGGGATGGTTGGTGGTGAGCCTGCTGGGACCAGCACCCGATTTAAGTACAGGAGTAACCACGTGTATTGAATATTTAGGAACGCATCAAGGTGGTAACAGGAATGGAATTCGACTTAAACCATAGCTTTTAGAAAATCTATTAAGTATTTGTATTTAAGCGAGTTGAATTCGTAATGGCGGAAGACTGTTACGGTTGAAGAAATGGGTTGGTCCGGCGCTCGGATCCGATCGTTGTGGAAGGCCCGTGACCGGGGATCACCCTTGTTTCGTCGGGCAGAGGGAGCAGCCGGGCGCGAATCGAATCGAGAATTTGGTTGGAGTCGCCGCCGGGCAAATCTGTGCGGCCAATGCTGCCGGCAAACAAGGTGTCTCCGGCGAAGACCATGTTGAGAGGCGCGAAGAGGAGGCACACGGAACCCTGGGTGTGGCCCGGCGTGTGCAGGACGCGCGCGGGATACTTTTCCAATCCGACAATCTGGCTGTCGGCGAGGGCTTCGTCGGGCAGTGCGACTTCGGGCGCAGGGACGCCGATCCAGGCGGCTTGCTCCTTCATCATCTGGAGAAGGGCGAGATCATTTTCGTTGAGCAGGATGGGAGCGCCGGTGAGGCGTTTGAGCTTCAGAGCGCCGCCCACGTGGTCGATGTGCCCGTGGGTAATCAGAATCTGTTTGAGCTTGAAGCCGAGAGCGAGAAGGCGGCGATGAATGCGGTCTATTTCGTCGCCGGGGTCGATGACGATGGCCTCGCCGGCCGCTTCATCGCCCAGCAAAGTGCAGTTGCACTGCAGCGGGCCGACGGGAAAAGTCTCGAGGATCATGCCTCGATTGTAGAGCGAGGGGTAGCGGGCCGGATGCCGGCATCCGTGCGAGCAGCCTGCCCACGCCGTTTGCGGAAATGGGAAGCCTCGAAACTGCCAGAGTCCTACTTGCCGGGCTTTGCGGGTGCCGAGACAGGCTTGGTGTCATCGAGCACGGAGTGGCTGTGATTCCCACTACGCACGTAAAGGACGGTCAAGGTGAGCGAGGTGCACATGAACACGACAGCCGACCAACTGGTCAGGCGGGTGAGCACGTTCGCTGCTGCGCGCGGACCGAATGCGGTCTGGGAGCCTTGTCCGCCGAACGCGCCGGCCAGGTCGGCCGAGCGGCCCTGTTGGAGGAGGACGACTCCGATGAGAAAGAGACTGACGATCACGTGCACGACCACTACGAAATAGAAGAAAATCTGCATTGCCCAGCTGCTTTCAAGGTCCGGCAAACCGGACGGAAGGATTCTTGGTGCGGAGGAGGGGACTTGAACCCCTATGCCTTGCGGCGCTAGCACCTCAAGCTAGTGCGTCTGCCAATTTCGCCACCTCCGCATGAGGTGAACCCATCAAGTATACCAAAGATGGAGCGCAGGCGGGCCGAGCGGTAAGGCTCATCGGACGGGCACTTTCGGCCTGTTTTACGGGCCGCGCGTGGAGCAAATGTCAGCTGCCGAGGCGCTTCATCCAGGCGGCCAGAGACTGCTGATCGGGCGTGCCGCCGGAGTGCGCGGCGTAGACGTTGGCCCGTTCCGGTTCGGCGCGGTTCTGGCTGATTTTGAACTTGCCTTCAATGTGCGCAATGGGGATGCGGAAGCCGACGATGCCCACGAGCATCGTGCGTCTGAATCCGGCCGGCATGGCGCGCCACCGGTCGACATAGGCGGGATCGTGGAGGGCGATGAGGCCCTTCAGAAGCTCGTCCTTGCCTGGCTCGTCCTCGATCAACTCCATCGGGCCGTAGGCGTGGACGGCAACGTAATTCCAGGTGGGAACGGAAAGCTCTTCGATGTAGAGCGAGGGCGAAACATAGCTGTGGGGGCCGGGGAAGACGACCAGGGTTTCGTGGCCTGCGAGCGCCTGCCAGTGCCGGTTGGCCTTGGCAAAATGGCCTTCCAGAACGCCGTGTTCTCCTTCGTCCTTGACGACCAGGGGCAGATGGGTGGCGACGGAACGCGAGGCAGCATCGCCGGAGGCCGCAGGGCCAAAGAGAATCGCGAACGAGTTGTCGCGCATGGCTTCGATCAGGATGGATCGATCGGAGACTTGATTGAATTTTGGGGTGTACATGGCGCCCTCTATTGAATGCGTTCGAAGCGAAAGCCAGCCTCGCGCAGCGCGTGGCTGATGGACGTGATGTGAGTGGCGCCGCGTGTTTCGAGGGTTACATCGATCACGGTTTCCCCAAGACTGACGCCATAGTACGCACGATTGTGAATGGTCTCGACAATGTTGGCTCGTTCGCGCGCGAGGATCTCGGTGAGATGGAGCAGGGCGCCGGGGCGGTCCTGCAAGTACACGCGCACGCGCAGCAGGCGGCCATCTTTGACAAGGCCGCGCTCGATGATTTTCGCGAGCAGGGTGACGTCGATGTTGCCGCCGCAGACCAATACGACGGTGCGGCGATGGCGCAGGTTGGTCTTGGCCTGGACAACGGCAGCGAGTGCGGCCGCTCCGGCGCCCTCGGCGAGGGTTTTTTCCTGTTCGAGCAGCATCAGGATGGCGCTGGCGATCTCTTCATCGTCGACGGTGACGATTTCATCTACGTAGCGGCGGACGAGGGGCAAGGTCAGATCCCCGGCACGGCGTACGGCGATCCCATCGGCGATGGTGGCTTCGGGAGCGAGGGTGATGGGAGCGCCGGCTTCACGGGCGCGCAACATCGAAGGCAGTTTCTCGGGCTCGACACCGACCACGCGAATGCGCGGATTGGATTCCTTGAGTGCGCAGGCGATGCCGGAGATAAGGCCTCCGCCCCCGATGGGAACGACGACGGCCTCGATGTCGGGGACCTGGTCGAGGAGCTCGAGGGCAATGGTGCCCTGGCCGGCGATGACTTCAGGATCGTCGAAGGGATGAATGAAGGTGCAGCCTTCTTCGAGACGCCGCCGCAGTGCTTCTTCGCAGGCCTCGTCATAACTCGCGCCATGGAGAATCACTTCGGCGCCGTAGCTGCGGGTGGCCGCCACTTTTACCAGCGGGGTTGCCAACGGCATGACGATTTGGGCGCGAATGCCACGGGCTGCAGCGTGGAATGCAACGCCCTGCGCATGATTGCCTGCGCTGGCGGCGATCACACCGCGCTTGCGTTCCGATTCCGAGAGAGTGAGCAGCTTGTTGAGCGCGCCACGTTCCTTGAACGATCCGGTGCGCTGCAGATTCTCAAGCTTCAGGTGCAGGGGCAGTCCGACAAGCTCGGAGAGGTGATGGGAGAGATGGCAGGGCGATACGTGAATAGCTTCGCCGATGCGCGCGCGGGCGACTTGAATGCTGGCAAGGCTTACGGATTCCAATCGGAACTCCTCAAGGGATCAATGCATAAAAGACCAAAGCCACCAACCCTGACTGCGGGAGGTGGCCTGGATGCTTTTCGAAAATGAATTCGTCAGGCTGTGCTCCCCCGCGCGCTGTGATTTCTAATTCGCAGGGCGGGAAGCGGCGCGGCGTAACAGAGCGGGTGCGGGTGAATGCGCTTGCTGTGCATTGGCATGACGTTGGTTGCAGTACAGCAGAGCGACAGGCCGTGCGTCAAGAGAACGGGACAACGCGGAGCAAGGCGATTCCCGTTGAAACACCCTCGTGTGGTGTCCCAGAAATACATTCGCCTAGGTCCGGAAAAGCGGATCCTTCGCCCCGCTAACCCCAGGAACAACGGACGTTGTTCACGGGGCCCCAAGCGCGCAGGACCTTAGGATGACAGATTCTCTTGATACGAACTTCCGGGACACGATACCAGGACTGTCTCAAAAATGGCTTAGTCCTGCGAAAAGGATCCCCAGGGGCTAAAGCCGAACGATTCTTGCCACGCATTCGGCACGACTGAAGTCGTGCCCTGTTACAAAGGACGGTCCGTAACCTTTGCAAATCAAAGGGCGAAGGGAATGTTTCAAAAATTCTGTGCTGATTCTGTGCTAGGCCGGGTCGCCAAGACCGCGAGTACAAGTTTCCTCCAACCGAAACTTCCGCATTGGCGGTGATCCGCCCGCTCCGAGCGGTCTCTTGAAAGGGCACGACTTGAGTCGTGCCGCAAACGCAACCAAATCAGTCCGGGCTTCAGCCCCTGAGGGACGTCTCAAGCGAAACTTCCGTATCGGCGGTGATTGGCTCACGTAGTCGTCAAGTGCTCGTTTAGTTGGGCGGTGTTCGCCTTGGGTTAGAAGATGCGACATCCGAAAACCAGCGATCTGGCCAACCGTAGATGAATAGAGCAAGAGCGCCGTATGCCATGATCTCCCAATCGGAGATTCTCATTGGCTTACCAGCGATGTAGACATACAGCGGCAATGCCAGACTCAATAGGCTTGCAGCGATTCCCCATTCCCGCTTCGGCGGTCGAACTTTTCGTGTAGTCCACCAAGCCATGGCGAAGACAAGACCTGCACCGAACAACACGCAACACACGATGAGCGTTCTCCAACCCTGGTGGCTGTAAAGACGAGACAGTCCGCCGTCTCTGATCAGCTTGGAATAGAAATGAAGTAGAGAAAAACCGAGCAGAGTGAAAGAAACAATTCCGAAGGTCCAGCCGAAATGCGGCCTTATTCTTTGCAGGTTTTCTCGGATACGCATTGCCTGCATCTTTTCTCGCGCCCGGATTGCTTCGGCATCTTCTCGATTCGACATGATTTTCACGTCCGCTCGATTCATCCTAATCGCGCAATTCGAGCAGCAACAGCAGGTTGAGGCGGCAAAAACGTCATATCGGAACATCGCGGGACTATCGTGGGCAACGGGGAAGTTTCGGTCCCTGCATGCAGCCGCACTGAGCCGGAGTTCTGTGCTAATTTGTGCTAACGATATAGATTTCTTGGATATTTAGGATGTTGCAGAATCAGTAACTTACATGTTTTCAATGGCCATTTGAGTCGTGCCCTGTCACAAATCCATTTATGAGACCGTTCTAGTCGTCGAGGTCCGTCAGGATGAATTCGAATCCCTCGCCATCGGGGCCCCAGCGAACGATTCTCGAATTGACGGTAATGGTGTCGGAGGGGTCATCGCCCTTGGAACCCATTTTCTGCAGGGTCATGCGCACCACGGTGCCGGGCATCCATCGATCTTCGGTTTGCAGATAGAAGCCGGTCACGCTGATGTTGCGGATCTTCTGCGGCTCGGGTGCTCCGCCGGTAAAGAAATAAGCGATCAGATTGGGCAGCGCCTGGCGATCGGCGCGGCGTCGGTCGCGGGGCTTGGGAGCTTCCCGAATCACCAATTCAGGAAAGAGCCAGCGCAGGACGCGAATCTTCCAGGAGAACTTGCGCTTCGGTTCTGGAGCGTAGTCGGGAATGTCGCCGGGCCGGGGAATCTCCGCCGGCGGCAAAGCAACGGGCTCGACGGGAATGGGGGCGGGCACCGAAAGCGGTGCAGCGATTTTTGGCGCCGGGACAGGCGAAGGCGCGGGTGGCTTTGGAACAGCGATGGGAGCGGGCGCCGCGGACGCTGCGGGGGCAGGCATCTCCTCTTGCGGCTTGGCGCTTCCGCGCTGCTGCGGGTAGAGGGTGATGGGGATTTCGATGTCCTGGGGCGGGACTTCCTGGATGGTTGGAGCGGTGCTGCGCGCGGCGGGGACAGAGGGAAAGGGAATCGGCGCGCGGGCGTTGGACGGTGGTTCGGCCGGGGCCGCAGTCTTTCTTGTGTATTGCGGCGGCGCGGTCAGAATGGGGCCGGTGACGAGGCGACGCTTTTTGCCTTGCGGGGCCGGATTGGGGACGGGCGGGTTGAATGGATTTTCGAGCGGGGCAGCGGTCGGTTCCTCGGGCGCGGGGACGGGTTCGGGCTCAGCCGGGAGCGTTGCCGATGGGGACATGAGCGCTTCGGCCGGTGCAGCGCTGCCGACGGAGGGAGAAGATTGCGCGCTGACGAATCGGTCGAGGGGAGCCTGATCGACGGAGGGTGCCGGCGTACTTGCCGCGGGAGAATAAAAGCGCGCAGTGGACGGAGCCGGCGTTTCTTTCGGAGTTTCGACGAGTTCGACCGGCTCTGCGGTGGCCTGCGTTTCGGTCGGAACGTCGGCGGCTTCGGAAATTGCCGACTCGACCAGGCGAAGTTCCAGATCATCGCCGTCTTTAGTCTTGGAAGCGGAGATGGAGCGAGGCGGCAGGACGAGTGCGCTCGCGGGCTGACTCTTGAACGACGCAAATTCGCCGTCCTTGGACAACTCCACGGAGTGGACAATGCGCAGGTCCTTGTCGAGGTAAACGAGATCAAAGGGAGAGAGCGTGCGCGCAACCGGGACGCCTTTGAAGTTGGTCAACCAAAGGCCGGTGCGCGCATTGGCGGGAAGGCCTTCGATCAGAACTTTCAGGACTTTTAAAGGTTCGAGAGCGGCATTGACCGAAGTGACGGACGAACTGAGGAAGCTTTCCCGGGCCTTGTTATAGACGATGTATTTTTTAGCGTCCATACGCCCCCATCAAGATGAAAGCTTCCGGTCCATAGGGTACTAACCAGGATTTCCAGCCCTTGGCCGGCCAGTTTTCACAGAGAACGTCTTCCACGTACGTATCCAGGGTATCTACACCTGCAAATCCTACCAATTTCAATGCTACGACGGAAACGAAATACGACGGTCTGCGCGTGAACCGGATGCGATGTTGAAGGTCACGCCAGAATGGAAAAGCCCGCTTTTAACAATTCGCATCGAACTTTATTCTTGGTGCACGTTCCCAAATAGAACTCGGCGATTCTGCAGATTGTGATCCGGCATGCACAATCGTTTCCGATTCAAATCCCCCGATTTGCCGAGGACTCTCTGTATTGATCAAATCTGGCCGGTCGCCTTCATTCTGCCTGTGGCGCAGAGACACCGTCAAGAAATTCCGGTATCTGCCACGGAAAGCGCGCAAGCCGGATAGACGCTGGGGAGGAAGCGCGTCTGGTGCTTTGGTTGTATTGACTTTTGCGGGGTTCCAATGCAAAGCCGGCGGCATGCCGGGAGCGTTGAACGAGGAGGAAGGGTTGTGGTTCTATTCCAGAGCGGAGCGGCGTTGACCGACGACCAGCTCTTCGGGTTGGCGGTCTTTCTCGCGCGTGATGCGATTCAGGTGATATTGAAAATACACGAAGGAGAAGAGCAGGGTCATCACCAGGTTGAGTCGAAGTCCGATCGGCTCGCGGGTGTTGTAGTGCTCGAGGAGTTCTTCGCGAATTTCGAAGATGACGACGATCCACAGGAGCCAGGAGAAAAGGAAGCCGGTGGCAAACGAGGCGAGCGCCCAGTAGAGCGACAGGGAGCGCTGATCAATTTTGCGGATCCAGATGCAGAGATAAATCGGCCATGCTGCGATGACAAGGTTGACCAGGAATTCGCGAAAGGGTTGGGGGACGAGCCACAGGACGAGGCCTTCGGAGACGACGATGCCAACCAGGACGAAAGCCCAATGCACGCGAGGCGGAGGGGGATAAGCCGCTTTGTATTTTGTGACTGGCGGGATCGGAGTCCGGTCCATTGCAGGTCACCTCGCGATTCCACTTAGCTAGAAGATAACACAGAGTTTGGGGAAGGAATCGACTTCGAGTAAGTGCTGGCCTGCGGGAGCGGGATCAATCTGTTCGTGCTCCAGGATCCACGTGTCCTTGTGAAAGAGGAAGACCGCGTGAAGACCGGCGGCGAGTGCCGGATTGATGTCGCTCCTGGGGCTGTTGCCGATCATCCAACTGGTGTCGGGATCGAGTCCGTGGCGGGCGACAACCGACCGGTAGGCGGTGGGATTCTTCTCTGCGACGATCTCGACGCCGGCGAAATTGGGAGCGAGTCCGGAGCGCGCCAGTTTGGCAGCCTGTTCCGCCTCGTCGCCTTTGGTCATCAGGATGAGTCGATGACGCGTGGAGAGTTCAGCTAACGCTTCGTCGACGCCGGGGAGCAACTCAATTTCCTGATCGGCGATGGTCTGCGCAAATCCGAGGATGCGTTCGCGTTTTTCTTCTGACAGCGGCTCGGCGCTGATTCTCTCGAAGCAGGTGAGCAGGGAACGGGTGAAGCTCGAGAGCCCGTACCCCTGGGAGAGGATGGTTTCGCGTTCCACCGCGTTGAGCGTTTTGCGGACTTCTGAGGGTGTGTACTCGCGGTGATTCAGGTACCCGATGAAGGAGACGATGGCACGTTCGAAGTAGACGTTGTTTTCCCAAAGGGTATCGTCGGCGTCGATCAACAAAGTTTGTCCGGGGAGGAATTGCGCCATAGGTTTTATGGTAGCGAATCGAATGCCCGCAACCGGCCGGCGGTCGTTTGTGGATTTCTGAAAAACGGGCACGCTTGGGACGCGAATTCTGTTGCGACGGGGCATTGTATCGGCTGTTCGGCCTCATTCCAAGAAGCCTCGACTATTTTTGAACCGAAGGGTTGGAGTGCGCTTAAACTTCTGAAACTATTGTGCTCAAAATTTTGCTTTGACAACCATCCATGGTTGGCGCTATATTGGTGATGGTCACTCCTGACCAATTGGAGAACAATCATGCGCAGAATAATTATGTCCACGCTCTTTCTCTCCACCGTGCTGCTCCATGCCCAGTCAGCCACGAAGGGCCAGGGTGTAACCCTGGAGGCACGCAACGACGCCGCGAGTGCAAGCGCGGCACAACCCGCAACCGATACTGCAGCCTTCCCCAGTGGCCGGCGGATCAGCACCGGCGTTACCTGGCCCAAGCTGATCTCAGTGCCGACGGTATCTGTTTCTGCAACAGATTTCCCGACGCACGATCTGGCCGCCGAGCACATGGTTGTTGGGTTCCGGGTTGACGAGAAGGGCATACCCCAGAACATCCACCTTTTGAAGTCGGTAAATCAGTCGGTCGATCAGCGCGTGTTGGACGCTGTTCGCCAGTACCGCTTCGAGCCCGGCACGCTCGACGAGCAGAACGTCGCAGTCGACGTGAACCTTGTCGTGAATTTCCAGGCGCGGTAAGCAGGTCAACGCAACGTATCCGCTCCCGCGAGGATCTTGCTCGTTGGGGCGGATCGTTGTTTGGGGGTGCTGTCGCGGTGATCCAAGCCGCCTCGGCGCGCTACTCAGAACTGGGTAGCTCGTAGTCGAAGGTGTAGGAATGCTTGCTGCCTTCGACAAGAATCGTCATTGCGCCTGAGATTCCTTCAAGATCTCCGGTTCCCGATCCGGGCACGACCTTCACCGAGAGATCAAACTTTCCACCGGCCATGCTCCCATTGTGCTGCAGCGCAAAGGATCCGCTGCGCCCCTGCAGCACTCCGGTGATCTGCTCGATTGCGACATAGCCGGCTGTGCCCTTGGCGAGATTGCCGGCGCCGAGCATGAGTCCCTTGCTTGTCGCCTCGAGATCGTCGTGGAACTGCTTCTCGATCCCGAAGCGGCCGATCGAGGTTCCGGCGACGGAATCGTCGGGTGGCAAGGGCGCCATTTTCAAATCAAAGACTCCGCTGGCATGCATTGTTTTCATAGGTTTTGATCCTGGGGGACAGAAGGTCTCTTGCGTCGCCGCACGGGGTTTGGTACAAGAGGCCCAGCAGGATTGTCGCACGCTGCCCACCAGGAGGTGCCCATGAGCGCCACAATTCACACCACTCAACCGCTAGCCCAGCTGGACCAATGGGACGACTTTGTCGAAGGGCGTTACAAGGAAGGCAAGTCCCAGGAAGAGTTTCGGGTTTACGATGCCGCTGCTACGCCGGCGGTGGCGGAGTTCTATCGTCTGAACCACGAAGGGCAGACGGTGGAGTTTGTTCTTGGCAAAGAGAAAGAGTATTTCAGCCTGAAGAAAGGCATGAAGACGGTTTGGGAAGCGGCGGAATTTCTCAACACGCTGGTGGACGACAGCGATCCCGATACGGATCTAACCCAGATTGAACATCTGCTGCAAACCTCCGAGGCGATTCGCAGGGACGGTCATCCGCGCTGGATGGTTTTGACCGGATTTCTGCATGACCTGGGCAAATGTCTCTGTCTTTATGGCGAGCCGCAGTGGGCGGTGGTGGGCGACACGTTTCCGGTGGGATGCGCCTGGTCGGATGCGATCGTGTTTCCGGAATACTTCGCCAAGAATCCAGATCGGAATGTTCCCGAATACCAGACCAAGAACGGAATCTATGAACGGCACTGCGGGCTGGAGAATGTCCACATGTCATTTGGGCACGATGGTTATATCGCCCAGGTGATGAAGCCGTATATGCCGGTCGAGTCACTCTACATGCTGCGCTTCCACTCGTTTTATCCGTGGCACAAACACAATGCGTATGAACACCTGACGAACGAGCAGGACCGGGCGATGCTGGAGTGGGTGCTGAAGTTCAACCAGTACGATTTGTATTCCAAGGGACATGCCAAGCCGGATCTGAAGCAGCTGAAACCCTACTATGACGAGCTGTTCGCGGAGTTCCTGCCGGAGAAGATTGCCTGGTAAGGGCGGACCCATGGTGGGGTTTCCATGCGGGAACATCCGAAGAGGCCGTCGGTAGCCAAATATTTTGTCTGGTTGGGCAGGGTCCTGCGGGGCGCGCTTACAAGAAAACGGCAGTGCCGCAAAGGCACTGCCGTTTTTTTGTAACATCCCGTGAGAAGTACGTTGCTAGCTGCCCTGCGGCGCAATTGCGAGCAACAACTCGCTTCCCATGGCCAGCTTCACGTCGTCTTTTTTCGCGGCTATAAAAACGCCAGAATTGTTTCCAGCAATGCGGCTGTGCAGATCGATGCCCGAGATCGTATTGACCTGGTCCACCTGCAGCATTTGAGGAGTCCAACTGTTTGGCTCCTGATCGCCGGCAACAATGTCATAGCCTTCGCCGTTTTCCGGTTCAGGTCTGGCTAAGCCGACAATGGTCGCCTTGATCGGAACAAGTTTCCCATCTTTCAACCGGGCTTCTGTAAAGCGAAGAGCGAGCTTTGCGTTTCCCGGGTGCATTGTGTCTGTCGATATAACTCCGTACAAAACGGTCCCGTGCGGCAGCTCGGGCCCGTTTTTCAAGTGAACGGTATCTGCGAGCTTGACCTTGAACTGTTCTCCTTCCTTTAGCTTGTTCGCGTCGAGTTTTTCGGTCAGGGCGGCTCGAGCCGGCACCATCTTCATCGCTTCATTTCGCCCGCTCACGGAACCCATATTCGGCGTTGTTTGTGCGCTTTGCACTCCGCTTTGCGAAGTTTGAGCCGCCGCCGGATCTTGTGCGCGTGCGACGCCCGGCGCCAACAGAGCGACGGAAACCGCCGCCATCGTGATGCTTTTCATCCATTCAGAATTCATCGCAAACTGCTCCCAATTCTCAAGATTGCTTCCGCCTCCAGCCGCTTTCGATTGGAGGTTCATTCAATTAGTTGGAGGAGCATTTGCTCGATCTGGTTTTCTATCGCAGCAGGCATGACGCAGACAAAGGATGCGTTATGCATCGCTAAGTCGTGGTGGTTCATAACATGCGTCTCGATGTTAAGTTATGTAAAGTTGTCTGGTTGGCGCAGATAGATGGTTGCGCACTCAGAAGCCAGGCGATAAAGTCAAACGGTTGAGTTTCAATGACCTGAGACCGAGGCGAGAGACCAGTTGTCTTTATTTCGTTTTTGAATGAATCAACTGAGTGGAGTGAGTGGAGCGAACAGCTGCGAGCTGTCAGGCAGGACTTTTCTGTTCTGATTCCGAAGAGTGCCGCTTGGGCAGCAGCGAGTCAAGCAGGAGTAGACAAGCTCCAGTGACGATGGCGCTGTCGGCGATATTGAAGTCGGGCCAGTGATAGCCGAAGATGTGGACTTCGATGAAGTCGACGACCGATCC
Organism: uncultured Acidobacteriaceae bacterium; assembly: GCA_963798035.1. Taxonomy (GTDB): domain Bacteria; phylum Acidobacteriota; class Terriglobia; order Terriglobales; family Acidobacteriaceae; genus Telmatobacter. Next base: position 1,827,903 of record CAWCRW010000006.1, read on the forward strand.
ATAGGCGATGCGGTCATGCACGTTGCCCAGAGCGCCCGCGAAGACCAAAGCGAGCGCGACGGTGGTGAGGGTGATCCGGTCGCCCAGGCGGATGAGCACGATCAGTACGACAACGGCTGCGAGCAGCGAGAAGGCGATCAAACCCCAGCGAACCATGTGCGGCGAGTCGGAATCGGCAAAGAGCGAAAAGGCTGCGCCCTCGTTGGTCCAATGGGTGATGCGCAGAAAGTGCGGAATCACGGGAATGGCGCCGCCCACCATAACACGCGCGGAGACGAGCGTTTTGGTGAGCCGGTCGAGGAAGATGACGACGGCCGAGATGAGGAGCAGCCAGGGCAGGCGGCGAGGCACAGTGAAACGTTCACGCGGCCGTCTCTCCGGCTGCGCCGCGTTCGGATCGATGCCCATTTCCTTCAGCGCTCCGTGGCAGCGGGTGCAGACGTTCTGCCAGATGCCGTAGTCGGACGACTTCGGGCATGAAGTTCCAGCAGCGGGCGCATTTGTGGCCGGAGGCGGGCGAGCGCCCGTGATCGGCGAGCGCATGGGCCTTCGATGACGCGCGACCGCGGAGACGTTGAGGATCTCCTTCAGGCCGGCAGCATGTGCGTCGCAACAGCTGCAAGCAGTTCGCCGGACGCAGCGATTTCGATTTCGGCTTCGAGGCCTTTGCCGATGCGCTTGTCCTGGCGAGCTTCTTCGAAGCGCCAGCAGCGCCTGCATCGCGCACCGCGAAGAATCTGCTTCCATTCCGTCAACAAGCTGCGCTGGATTCTCAGAGAAAATTTCTTCGGGCTTGGGAAACAGCGCCAGATGCACGCTGGCTTCGCGGCCTTCGACTGCGCGGCAGATATTCCCAGACTTCGTCGGCGGTGAAGCTGAGGATCGGCGCAACCAGCCGGACCAGCGCTTCGGTGATCTTCCAGAGCACGGTTTGCGCGGAGCGGCGCTGCGGGCTGGTGGGCGCGAAGGTGTACATGCGGTCCTTGAGCACATCGAGATAGAAGGAGCTCAGGTCGACGATGGCGAACTCGTTGACAGCCTGGTAAACGCGGTGGAACTCGAAGGCGTCATACCAGGCGAGGATTTTTTCGGTGAGGTCGCGGGTGCGGGCCAGCATGTAGCGATCGAGCGGCAGCAGGTCCGCTTCGGCGACCGCGTCGCGTGCCGGGTCGAAGCCGTGCAGATTGCCGAGCAGAAAGCGGAAGGTGTTGCGCAGCTTGCGATAGAGCTCGGCGCAGCGCTGCATCAGGTTTTCGCTGGCGGCCATGTCTTCGCGGAAATCAATCGACGCGACCCAGAGGCGCACGATTTCGCCGCCCAGCCGTTCGGCGATATCGACAGGATCGACGCCGTTGCCGAGCGATTTCGACATGGCGCGGCCCTGCTCATCGAGCGTCCAGCCTGCGGTGGCCACATGCGAGTAGGGCGCGCGGCCGCGCAGGGCAACCGAGGTCAGCAGGGAAGAGTGGAACCAGCCGCGGTGCTGATCGCCGCCCTTCGAGATACAGGCACTCCGTGCCTTTGTCCCTTTTGGAAGGACGCATAGGCTGATTTAAGGTCGGCGTCCGATTCGCAGACGGCAAACCAGCTGACGCCGGAATCGAACCAGACGTCGAGAATGTCGGTTTCCTTGCGAAAACTCTGACCGCCGCAGTGCGCGCACTTTGCGTTCGCCGGCAGCAACGTTTCGATGGCGGTGGTATGCCAGGCTTCGGCGCCCTCGCGTTCGAAGAGGTCGACGATCTTCCGGTTCAGTGCGGAGTCGAGGATCGGCTGGTTGCATTCCTCGCACATGAAGACGGCGATGGGCACGCCCCAGATGCGCTGGCGGCTGATGCACCAGTCGGGGCGCGTGGCGATCATGTTGGTGATGCGCTCCTTGCCCCACGCAGGGATCCCAGACGACCTTGTCGATCTCTTCGATGGCGAGCTGGCGGAAAGTCGTCTCCGAACCGTCGGCGCGCTTCACCGGCGTTTCGAGCGAGATGAACCACTGCTCGGTGGCGCGGAAGATGACCGGGTTGTGGCAGCGCCAGCAGTGCGGGTAGGAGTGTTCGAGGTCGGAGCCGAGCCAGCAGCGCGCCGCGCTCCTCGAGCATGGCGACGATGATGGGATTTGCCTGCCCAGACTGTCTTGCCCTCAAACGGCGGGCAGCGCGGCGTGATGGCCAGGCGTTCAGGATCGACGTGAAGATGCGCCGGCGGCATCGACGCGGCAGGTGGGGTCGAGGCCGTAGCGCTGGCCGGTGTAGAAGTCGTCGGCGCCGTGGGAGGGAGCGGTGTGGACGGCGCCGGTGCCGGTGTCGGCGGTGACGTAGGTGGCCAGAACGCCGAGGATGCTGCGCTCGAGGAACGGATGCTGGAAGGTGACGCGCTCGAGCTCTGCGCCTTTGAAGCGCGCGAGTTCCTGTGGTCTGGCCGAGTTTGCATGCCGCGATCACGGAGGGCGCCAGTTCGGCGGCGACGATGTAGACCGGGTCCGACGCAGAAACAGGCGTCTTTGGATCGCCGCTGGCGGCGAGGGCCACGTATTCGAAGTCAGGGTGGAAGGCAACCGCCAGCGACGCCGGGAGGGTCCAGGGAGTGGTGGTCCAGATGATGGTGTAAACCTCGCGTCCCGCTAGAGCTGGGGCGATCGCGGCTGCATCCGAGGTGAGCCGGTAGCGCACGTAGATTGAGGGGCTGGTGTGGTTCGCGTACTCGACCTCGGCCTCGGCCAGTGCGGTGCGGTCGTGGATGCACCAGTAAACCGGCTTGAGTCCGCGATAGACGAAGCCCTTCTCAAGGAAGCCGTAGAAAGCCTCAAGCGTGCGGGCCTCGTAGTCGCGGGACATGGTTTTGTAGGGCGTGTCCCAGCGGCCAAAGCAGCCGATGCGCTCGAACTGCTCGGTTTGCAGGTCGACGTACTTCTGCGCATAGGCGCGGCATGCATCCAAGACCGCAGGAACGGGCATTTCGAGCTTTTTGCGGCCCAGTTGCTCGTCGACCTTGATTTCGATGGGCAGGCCGTGGCAGTCGTAGCCGGGGACGTAGGGAGAGTCGAAGCCGGCCATGGTTTTCGACTTGACCACGAAGTCCTTGAGGCCTTTATTCAGCGCGTGGCCCAGGTGGATGGGCCCATTGGCGTAGGGAGGGCCGTCGTGCAGCAGATAGGCGGGGCGGCCCGCGCCGGCTTTGCGCAACTCCTCATAGAGGCGCAGCGCGGTCCACCGGGCCAGCCGAAGAGGCTCATTCTGGGGCAGATTGGCCTTCATCGGGAAGGCGGTCTGGGGCAAGGTTAGGGTCGCCTTCAACTCCGGCGCTGGAGACATGGACACTCCCTGGTTCGCTGCAAAGATGTTCATTCTTCAGTGTAAATGTTCGGAAAGATATTTTTCGGTAACAATGTCGGCGTCAAAGTCGTCTATTGTTTATGGGAAACCTCTCTTCCGCAGACTATGAGACTCGGAAGGTTGTCAATTTGGAGCCTGACCCGTCTGGACTAGAGACAAGCACAGCCGGTGTCGAGCATAATGATTGGAAGGGTCCAAAGACGGACCAGCCCCGATCGGAGTATGCGCCGGCGACAGGGCCAGCGGCAGACATGGCAAACGAAATTCTTACCCAGCCCCAAGCTGAGACCGAATCTACAGCGACTTGCGCTCCGGGCATGAGCTCGACGCATTTCTCGGCAAGGCTTTTGAAGAAAAGCCGGTCTGGACGACCCTCTACGAGAATCATCCGCGACGTTTTCTTTCCGGTCAAGCTTCCTCCGCTCCAGCTGACATCGACGCCGATTCCGGTTCCCGACCGGATGGCGGTGAAGGCGAATCCGTGGGCCATTGGCATTTCGTCCACCTTGAATATCGCCATTGTGCTGTTCGCGATCTGGCTGGGCATCCGGGTGGTACACAACATCGTCAAACCGCCCGTTCAGGCCACGAACATCGATGTGGGCACGTTTGATCTGAAGGCTCCCAAAGCCGGCGTTGCAGCCGGCGGCGGCGGCGGCGGCGGTTCGCATGACATCGTCGATCCGATCAAGGGCAAGCTGCCTCCGCGCATGAAGGACCCGATCACGCCGCCCATGACGCCGATTCTGGAGCAGCCTAAGCTGGCGGTTCCGTCGGCAATCAATGTGCAGCAGAACATTCAACTGCCCGACAACCCGAATCTGCCCAATATCGGGGTGACCAAATCCGCCAATGTGACGCTGGCCTCGAACGGGCAGGGTGGGGGAAGCGGTATGGGGACGGGGTACGGCGGAGGCATGGGTTCGGGGACCGGCAACGGTTTTGGTCCGGGTACAGGTGGCAATGCCGGTGGCGGCGTTTACCAGATTGGCGGTGGCGTTTCGGCGCCCGTGGCCATCTTCACGCCGGAAGCTGAATTCTCCGACGAGGCGCGGCGGGCGAAGTACCAGGGCGTTTGCCTGATCTCGCTCATCGTCGATGCGCAGGGCAATCCGCAGGACCCGCGGGTCATTCGCGCACTGGGCATGGGACTGGATGAGAAGGCGCTCGAAGCGGTGCGCAAGTACAAGTTCAAGCCGGCGATGAAAGATGGCAGAACGCCTGTCCCGGTGCGCATTACGATCGAGGTCAATTTCAGACTTTACTAAGCCATCTGAACTAAACCATCTGAATAGAGGAATCCGAAGGGCGAGGCGCATGGCGCTTCGCCTTTTTCCTTTGGCGCGGGATTCGAGATCAATCGATTCACTAGGCGGCATTCGCATTGCTGGTGTGATAAGCTTCGCTCGTTCCAAACGGGGAGGAATGCGCGTGAAGATCCTGTGCGGTACTTGGGTTGTGGGGTTGGTATTGCTGGGGTTGATAGGGCCAATAGGGGAAAGCGCCCTGGGTCAAACGGAGTATCCCTTTCGCGACTCGAAACTCAGCGACGATCAGCGGATCGCCGACTTGCTGGGCCGACTGACGCTCGACGAAAAGATCAACCTCATGTCGGATCATCCGAAGATTCCCCGTCTTGGACTGGTCTTTTCCGGCCAGGTGGAAGGCCTGCATGGTCTGGCGCTGGGCGGTCCGGCGGGCTGGGGTGGGCGGGGCAGGCAGCCGGTGCCGACCACGACTTTTCCGCAGGAGAAAGGGCTTGGCGCCACGTGGGATCCTGACCTCCTCAAGAGGATTGGGGCGCTGGAGGGTTACGAGGCGCGTTACTACTATCAGAACCCGGTGTTCGATCGCGGCGGTGTGGTGGTGCGGGCGCCCAATGCCGATCTCAGCCGCGATCCGCGGTGGGGACGGACCGAAGAATCGTATGGCGAGGATCCGTTCCTGGTGGGCACGTTGACGGTGGCGTTCGCGCAAGGCTTGCAGGGGCCCGATCCGAAGCATTGGCAGGCAGCCTCGCTGATGAAGCATTTTCTGGCCAACGAAAACGAAAATGGACGCACCTATAGCTCGTCCGATTTCGATGAGCGGCTGTTTCGCGAGTATTACTCGGTGCCTTTCCGCATGGGATTTGAAGAGGGTGGATCGCGCGCCGTGATGGCCGCGTATAACTCGTGGAACGGCATCCCGATGATGATTCACCCGGTGCTGAAAGACGTGATGATCAAGGAGTGGGGCAACGATGGCCTGATCTGCACGGATGGCGGCGCGCTGGGATTGTTGATTAGTGCGCACAAGACTTTCCCCGACAAGGGACACGGTGCGGCGGCCGCGGTGAAGGCGGGGATCAATCATTTTCTCGACACCTATAAGGAGGATTTGACGCAGGCCGTGAAAGACGGCTTGGTCACAGAGCCCGAAATTGATGCTTCGCTGAAGAACCTTCTTCGGCTGTTTCTGCGTCTGGGGGAGATGGATGCCCCGGGCGCCGATCCTTACGAGCAGATTGGTCGCACGGGGAACGGCGAGCTGCCGCCCTGGGAGCGCGACTCGAGCCTTGCGCTGGCCCGGCAGGCCACCGACGAGTCGATCGTCTTGTTGAAGAACGATAGCCAAACGCTGCCTCTGGATCGCACGAAGTTGAAGACCATTGCCGTGATCGGGCCGTGGATCGACCAGGTGCTGCAGGACTGGTACAGCGGAACGTGGCCGTACTCGGTGACGATTCTCGACGGCATTCGCGAGGCAGCGGGCAAAGATGTGAAAGTCCTGTTCGCCGATGGGTCGAATGCGGGCGAAGCAGAAAAGCTTGCGAAGCAGGCCGATGTTGCGATCGTCGTGGTGGGAAACCATCCCGAATGCAACGGAGGTTGGGATCAATGTGCGACGCCGTCGAATGGCAAGGAGGATGTGGATCGCAAGACCATTGTGCTGGAGCAGGAGTCGCTGGTGAAGCAGGTCTACGCGGCGAATCCGCGGACCGTTGAGGTGCTGCGATCGAGTTTCCCCTACGCGATCGTATGGAGCCAGCAGAATCTGCCCGCGATCGTGCACATGACGCACAACAGCCAGGAAGAAGGGCACGGACTGGCCGATGTGTTGTTTGGCGATTACTCGCCGGCGGGCAGATTGACGCAGACCTGGCCCACGGGCGACGTGCAGTTACTCCCGATCATGGATTACAACTTGCTCCACGGGCGCACCTATCTTTACGACAAGCAGAAGCCGCTTTATCCGTTTGGGTATGGGTTGAGCTACACGACGTTTGCGTACGAAGGCGTGGCACTGAACTCTGAGGCGATGGATGCGGACGGCAATGTGCAGGTGACGGTGAAAGTGAAAAACACCGGGGCGCGCGCAAGCGATGAAGTTGTCCAGATGTATGTGCAGCATGAGGGATCGTCGGTCCCTCGGCCGCAACTCGAATTGAAAGGGTTCAAGCGTGTACGGATCGAAGCGGGCGCCGAGAAGGAAGTGACGCTGGACTTGAAGGCGCGCGACCTGGCCTATTGGGATGCGCCGAGTCATAGCTGGCATGTGGAGAGGGAGCAGGTGCGGGTGCTGGCTGGCGGCGCGAGCGATAACCTACCCGTCCACGCGACGGTGGAAGTGACAACGAGCAGGGAGTTCAAGCCCTGAAGCAGCAGGCGATTTCCGACCGCGGCTGTTCTCGAATAGAATCCGATGAGTATGGATGCGACTGCGCAAATTGGCGAATTGAATCTTCGTTTCGGAATTCCCGGCATCGCGCAGGTCGTTGCCGGCAACGGTGGATTGCCAAAAATTCGCATCACGACGCAAGCGGCGTCGGCGGAAATCTACCTGCACGGAGCGCAGGTCACGTCATGGATCCCGCACGGTTTCGATGAAGTGATTTTCGTCAGTGGGAGTTCGCATTGGCAAGCGGGTCGTGCGATCCGCGGCGGGATTCCCATCTGTTTTCCATGGTTCCGCGCGAAGTCCGATGACCCGAAGGCGCCGGCGCATGGAGTTGTGCGCGCCCAGGAGTGGCGTCTCGATTCGATCACCGTGGACAGCGAGGGCGCCGTGGCCGTCGTCTGCTCGAAGGGCAGCGACGAGGACACGCGCCGACTCTGGCCGCACGAGTTTCGCCTGGTGCATCGGATCTCCGTTGCAAAGACACTTCAACTCGAGCTCATCGTGACCAACACTGGAACTGCGCCATTTCAATGCGAGGAAGCGCTCCATACTTATTTCCGCGTGGGCCAGGTAGCGAGTGTCCGCGTGCATGGGCTCGAGGGTGTTTCGTATCTCGACAATACCGATGCGAACCGCGAAAGGATCCAATCGGGCGTTGTGGTTCTTACCAAGACGACGGACAATGCCTATCTCAACACGCGGGGCACGGCAGAAGTGGTCGATCCCGTTCTCCATCGCACCCTGGGAACCGCCAAGAAGAATTCGGACACGACGATCGTGTGGAATCCCTGGCAGCAGGGAGCAGCTTCTCTCGCCGATCTCGGCAACGACGAGTGGAGTCAGATGATCTGCGTCGAGGCAAGCAACATTCTAGGGGCTGCAATCTCGGTTGCCCCAGCCGCCGAACATTCCATGGTCTCGACACTCAGTGTCCGCGCGGTTTGAATCAAAACGCAAAGGTCGGCGCAAGAGCGAAATCGAAAAATGCCGGATGGCTAGCGTCGTGCGATGATGGAAAATCCCCATGAAGAAGGCGATTTACGGGCGGTTCGTCTTTGGCGGGTCGGCGGTGTTGTTCGGCTCGATCGCTCTCCTGTGGCACGACGTTGACACCTGGCAAAACCTGCAACATCTCTGGAATTTGCCTTTTGGCGTGATCGTCGGCGGCGGTCTTATGATCGCGCAAATTGCCGCTGGCATCGGCATGCAGTTTCCGCGGACCGTGCGTTTGGCGTCGCTCATTCTGTGCGTCGTGTACCTGTCTTTTGCGCTGGCTTGCATTCCTGACATCGTTGCCGCGGCGAACATCTATGAGCGCTTCGGTGGTAGCTTCTTCCTGTTCTTTTCCATGACTTGCGGGGCGATCGCGCTGTTCGCGGCGTCTGAGCCAAATGCGGCAAGAGCCAGTGTGTTGGGCCGCGTGGCGCGCATCGGTCTCGGCGTTTGCGCGATTTCCTTTACGCTGGGCCAGGCGCTCCTTCTTCGTGATACTGCCAGCCTGGTTCCAAAGTGGATCCCTCCCGGCCAAATGTTTTGGGCAATTCTCACCACCATTGCGTTCGCGCTCGCCGCCATTGCCATGCTCGTCCATCGCCAGGCTCGGCTTGCGATACTCCTCATGACTCTTATGTTGACGCTCTTCGGAGTACTGGTTTGGGTTCCCCACGTGCTGGCTCACCCAGAGGCGCATTTCAACTGGTCTGAATGCATTCTGACGTTCCTCACCACGGGCGCGTGCTGGGTGGTGGCGGATTTGAAGTCAGTTTGATTTTTGCGCCGGCGCGAGTACCTTGAATCGTCGCAGGGGATGAGCAAATCGGCGCAGCGTACTTGCAAGCCGCCTCCTTGCTGGAAGGGACGAACCAGTGCGCGCGCATCTCAATCGGGCGCCGGAAGCTGGGAGGCGCCGCAAGCTGAGAAGCGCCGCGTGTAAACGATTCTTTTTCCCTGAGCAATCCATGGCTTCTCGATCAGCGCCCAGTTGCCCACTGCAACCAGCGGCAGCAGCAGGAGCCCAATGGAGGCCCAGTGAGGGACAATGAAGAATTCCTGCCAGACATACAGGCTGTACGAAAGGACGCCGATCTGACTTAAAAGCTTCGTATCGAGCAGTCGACCGAAGAGGGAGTCCGGCTTCACACTGGTTGAGGCAATCGCCAGCCCGATGAAGATCGATTCCGACAACGGGATCACATAGTGGAAGTTCCGAATGAAGAAGACAAAGCTGACCAGGCACGCCGGCAAGAGAATTCGATTGAACTTGACCAGCCACGCCCGGAGGTTTGTCTCCACCATCAAGATTGCCAGGACGCTGCCGACCAGCAGCTTGTCCATGTTGGCCTCGATGCCGCCGCTCCAGTACCAGTGTCCAAACCTGAAAAGCGCGCACCCGGCGATCCCGAGAACAGCGATCAGCATCGCACGCTTTCGTCCGGCCCATAACAGCAGAACGGGCCAAGTGAGGTAAAACTGTTCTTCGACGGAGAGCGACCAGAAGTGAACGGTGAATGTGTTGAAGGGTGTCGTGTGCTCCGGGTAGTAGTTGCGGAAGAACAGTAGGCAACTGATCGTGTCGCCGCAGCCGATGTACCAGACCCCGGAGGCCCAGGAGAACAGCCAGATGAACGCCAGGTACACGAACGCAGTAGGCATCAGGCGAAAGAAGCGCCGGATATAGAAGGCCCCAAGGTCGATCCTGTCCTCGTCGAGGAGGCGCGATGTAATGAGGTATCCGCTCAACACGAAGAACAATGTGACACCGTGCGCCCCCAGCGAGAGCCAGTCGTGCCCGCCGTAGACGCGATTGAATAACCCCTTCTGTAGGTGCTCAACCAGCACCAGAAGGATCGCAATCCCGCGCCAGCCATCGAGTGTGGGAATCCTCGTGATTTTCATGACTCTGTATGCGGCTTGGTGCAATTGTTACAGGAAAAGCTGCACGAAGAGCAGAATCGCCGCTGACGAGGGGTTACCTAGTGATGGCTAGCCAACCTTAGAACTCGCACTAGAAAAGCAGCCAAATTGGGTCACGAATGAGTGCATTTGTACGACCTGGCAGCGCAGTGACAGCTTAGATTGTAGGTTTTGGCGATTGCTGTAAGTGATTGATTGAATGGTGCGCCCGGAGAGATTCGAACTCCCGGCCTTCTGGTTCGTAGCCAGACGCTCTATCCAGCTGAGCTACGGGCGCACACCGGTCCCTGGCAGGACCTAAGACAGATTATCAGGGTTTCGAGGGTGGTGCAATCGCGTCGATTCAGGCCGCGGGGGCGGGTTCAGGCGCCACTTGCGGAGGAATCAAGGACAGTTCCGCATCAATTTCGAGACCCGCCTGGCGCACGAGGTTGGTGACAATCGCGGCGTCCAGGCGCGTCGCGTCGTATTCCACGCGCAAGGTGCGAGTGGCACGATCGAATTCGAGCCGGCGAATCCCATAAACCTCTCGCATATTGGCCAGCGCAAAGGTCACGGCCTCGGTTGGAGGCGTCGCGTAGCGGAAGAGAATATCCACCGTCGTCATGATTCAAGGATACCAGTTTGCCTGTGGGAACTCGCGTGCCGTTCAGTATTCACTGCGCGGCAGGCGGGAGCGGGGTCGCTTTCATTTGCGGGTTCAGATTCGTGCGCTTCTGTTCTTTGTCGGTGGCCTCACTGGCCTCGGACCAGTTCAACTATCGGCGCATCGGGTCCGCAGCTGGTGCAGTGGACGTTTGCTTTGTCTGCCGAAGTGCTGGTTACCGTGAAGCTCGCTACCACGATCGATCCGCTGGGCGGCTTCATCTTCACTTGAAAGTTGAGCTTGTTTCCGTGGGCCTGGAGATTCATCAACACGTGGGGTTCGCTGGCAATCACGTACGGTGTTTGGCCCTTGTGGCTCACCATATCCAGGACTACTGTTCCGCCCAATGCGCCGGTGTCCGTGGCGAGCGTGAGTGTATCGGTGGGAAGGTCACCTGCATGTGCGTGCCAGATTCCAGTCCAGTCGAAGTTTGGGGCGGTTTGCGCTGCTGCCATCGAGCATGCGGAGACGGTCAGGAGCGCCAGAGTCAGCATGGTGTGCTTCATCGAATTCCTCCAGTCAGAGTTATGGGGTGAGGGTTATGGGTCAGGGTTGTTTGGCAATCGCGGCCGTTGCAAGGGTGCCGCCGAGGCCCATCGTTTCGACGGCAGAAGAGGGAACAATGACCATCGAGCCTCTTTCGCGTATGGCTTCGAAGAGCATGTTCATTCCGCGCAGATGCAGTGCGCCTGGATTGTCGTTATAGACGCGCGAGGCCTGCGCGAATTGGTCGGAGACCTGGACCTCAGCGGCTCCCAGGATCACGCGAGCCTGGCGTTCGCGTTCGGCTTGCGCCTGGCGCGACATTGCATCCTGGAGGACCTGGGGAATGCGCACGTCGCGCACCTCAACCGATTGCACGGTGATGCCCCAGGGGTTGGTTTTTTCGTCGAGGATGCGCTGCAATTCGCGTCCCAGGGACTCGCGGTCGGTAATCATCTGCGCCAATTCATGGCGTCCGATGGACTCGCGCAGCGCGGTCTGGGCGCTGAGACCGATTGCGTCAAGATAGTTCTCCACCTCGAGGATCGCCTTTTCGGCGTTCCAGACCAGCCAGAAAACAATCGCGTCCACGTCGACCGGAACGGTGTCGCGCGTCAGCGTTGACTCCGCGGTCACATTGGCAACGCGGACCCGCTGGTCGATAAAGGGGCTCAAGGTTTCGAGGATCGGGACGATCACAAACAGGCCGGGGCCGCGCAGACCGACATAGCGGCCGAGCCGCAGCAGCGCAACCTTCTCCCACTGGCGCACCACCTTGATGGCATAGAGAAAGTAGAGCCCGACAAAGGCGCCGACGATTGCCGGTGCGGGCTTGTTGATCACCGCGGTGACAACGGCTCCCGCGGCAAAGCAGACCACGAAGGCCGTGGCTGCGACTCCGTTGAATTGTTGAATTGCAATTCTGGACATCACGTTATCTCCTGCGGGGCGATTCTGCGCCCAGCTTCCGCAACTGTTCGGCCAGGTCTTCCACGGTGAATCCTGCGGCACCGGCGCGTGCAACGGCGTCCGCGACAATCTGATGGAGTTGGCGATCGCGTTCCGCGTCGGCGCGCGGGAACTTCTGCATGCTGATGAACGTGCCCGTGCCTTGCTGGGAGTCGAGCAATCCACCGAGTTCCAACTCCCGATAGGCGCGCACCACGGTGTTGGGATTGATGGACAGATCGACGGCCAATTGGCGCACGGTCGGCAACTGGGAACCAGCGGTGAGTGCGCCGGAAGCAATGGCGCCGCGGACCTGGTCGATAATTTGCCGGTAAACGGGGACCCCGCTGTGAAGGTCGAGGTGGAAGCGAAAGGCCGTTTTGGAAGAGGCGCTCATGACTTCAAACAATGTACTAGATAACTAGTACACTAGATAGAAAAAGAAGTCAACCGGAAATTTCGAGATTTTTTTGAATTCGGGAAAGCTCGGGCACGGGAGAGACACTACGCCCGATCCAAGGAGGCGCGGATCGTTCAGGGGCGCATGGGTTGAAGCCGGGTTAAAGACTGTTCAGGTAGTTGCGAATTTCTGGATCGGACCAGTCGGTGGCTCCGACAAATTTGCGGCGAATCACGCCTTTGCGGTCGATCACGTAGGTCTCGGGCCACATGTCGGTATGGAAAAGAGCGGCGGCGGTCTCTTGCGGGTCGCGTACGGTGATTAGATCCACGTGGCGTCTGCGGATGAAGTTGGAATACGAATCGGCGTCTTCGTCGATGCTTATGGCGAGCACGACGAGACTCGGATTTTCGTGATGCAGCTGGAGCAGGGAAGGCAGCTCTTCAATGCATGGCGCGCATTGACTCCACCAGAAATTGAGCAGCACGACCTGGCCTCGATAGTTGGCCAAGTGCACCGAGGTAAGACCGTCGGAGACGTTGAAATCGGGGGCCGGTTTGCCGGCTTGTGCGGGATGGGCTCCGCGATCGCAACCCGGAACCGGGATCAGCGAGAGCAGGAGAGTCAGGGCTAAGAGTCTGGGGTGCCTCACATCCCTATAATACTGAGCGGAAGGGAACGAAGTCATGGGCAAGGACGACGGCAAGGACGACGCAGGGAGCGGCGAAGCGCCGGTTCAGCGGGCGTGGAAGCCGGTTCTTGGTCTCTCCAGCGAGCCGGGAGAACTGCAGACGATCCCCGCGCGGGCGGGCACACTCTTCGACCAGCCCGAACCTGCCGAGCTGATCGAGCTCACGGTGATTGTTCCGGCGCGGAATGAAGAAGACTGCCTGGGCGCCTGTCTTCAGTCGCTGGTCGCGCAATCGGAAGACGTCTTCAGGCTGGGTCAGGATTGGGAGCTGGTGGTGGTGGACGACCACTCGACGGATGGGACGGCAGAGATCGCGCGTAGCTTCGCCGGGGTGACGGTGCTTCCCGCGGGCAAGCTTGAAAAGGGATGGACGGGCAAGGCGAACGGCCTATGGACCGCGGCTCGGAAAGCACGCGGACGGTGGCTTTTGTTCACCGACGCGGACACGATTCACGAGCCGGGCGATTTGCGGCGGGCAGTGCACGAGGCGACGCGGCACAAAGCGGGGATGCTGAGTTACTCCCCACGCCAGATCGTCTCGGGGCTATGGCAGCGTGTGTTGATGCCATTGGTTTTTTGCGAACTGGCGCTGGCGTATCCGCCGGCGAAAGTGTCGGACCCCAACCAGCGCATCGCGGCGGCCAATGGGCAATTTTTGCTGATCGAGCGGGAGGCGTATCGCCGGATCGGCGGGCATCCTGCGGTCGCAGGCAATGTTCTGGAAGATGTGGAGTTGGCGGTGCTCGCAAAGCGGCGAAAAATCGGCTTGCGTTTCCGCTATGCCGAGGACGCGCTTGCCACGCATATGTATCGTTCAACCCTTGCAATGTTTGAGGGTTGGACGAAAAACTTAGCGTTATTGTTTAATAATGCTTTGGCTCTTTCGCTGTGGAGGGCTCTGGATATTGTCCTTTTGCTGGGCCTGCCGGTGCTGGCGGTCGAGCTCTGGAGCGCGCATTTTGCGGCGCAGTCGATCGAGTGGCTGGGGGCGGGATGGGTTCTCTTGCTGTTGTGGATTCGCACCCTGGTTCGGTTCTATGCGCGTGTTGCAAAGTCGAATTTTGGGTTTGCCGATTGCGCTCTTTCGCCCCTGGGGTTGCCGCTTTTCGTGTTTTTGCTTTACCGGAGTTGGTTTCAGCATCGGGTGCTGAAGCAGGTAAGCTGGAAAGGCCGAACCTACGGTGGCTGACTTGGCGGGTGGCCCGCGGGACGTGCAGGGCCAGGAACTTTGGTCGGCTTCCTTGAGCCTGAACCGCTGCTTCGGCATCCGTTGATTGGGGATATTTGATGATTGAGCTCACGCGGCGCGCCACCTTTTCTGCTTCCCATTACTACTGGAATGAGGATTGGTCCGAGGAGAAGAATCGGCAGGTCTTTGGACGATGCGCCAATCGCAATGGTCATGGGCATAACTACACCCTCGAGGTGACGATAGCCGGAGATCCCGATCCGGTGACGGGCTTTGTGGTCGACTTGAAGTGGCTGAAGGACGTGATGGAGCGCGAGGTGCTTTCCGCGTATGACCACCGGCATCTAAACCTTGAAGTGCCCGAGTTTGCCAAGGCTATTCCTACGACTGAGAACATCTCGATTGCAGCCTGGAAGCGCCTTGAACCCGCAGTTTCTGTGGCCCGGGGGGCTCGGTTGAGCCGCGTGCGGGTTTACGAAACTCCCGAGATTTTCGCGGAATATCGGGGGGAGGCATGAGGGCGTATTTTGGCCGTCGCTACTCGCTGAGCGCCAGCCACCGGCTGCATACCGATCTACTTTCCGAGGACGAGAACCGCGCAGCCTATGGCAAGTGCAACAATCCACATGGCCATGGTCACAATTATGTGATTGAAGCGCTGGTTGGGGGAGAGTTGGACCCCGAGAGGGGCATGGTCGTCGATCTGGGGGAACTGGATGAAGCCGTACGCACAAGGATCCTGGAGCGCTTTGACCACACAAACCTGAACCTCGATCCTCTGTTTGTGAATCAGGTGCCGACGACGGAGAATCTTTGTAGAGCAGTGTTTGTTTTGTTGAAGGAAGCACTCCCCGCCGGCGAATTGGCGCATGTGCGCGTTGAAGAGACCGAGAATAACTTCTTTCAGTGTGACAGCGTGGACGAGTGAGCTCGCGACGTTGAAGAGCAATTCCGGGCTTATCAGTTCAAGGGGCCGGACTTCTGAAGTAGAAGGAAAGGGAAAATGGCGCAACCCATCGCAGTGAGCAAGCCGGTTCGGCGGGCGGCAAGCACAGAAGAAGGCCTGGCCGAATTCAGCACCCAAGAGATGTATCGCGAAATTCTCAACCGTCTCGGTGAAGACCCCGGCCGCGATGGCCTGGTTGCGACCCCGAGCAGGGTAGAGAAGTCGATGGCCTTTCTTACCAAGGGCTACGACCAGGATCCGGCACAAATTTTGCGGGGCGCGCTGTTCGATGTCGACTATGACGAAATGGTCATTGTGCGCGACATCGAGATGTTCTCGCTTTGCGAACATCACATGCTGCCTTTTTTCGGCAAGGTGCACGTGGCCTACATCCCCAAGGGGAAGGTGATTGGCCTGAGCAAGATTCCGCGCCTGGTTGAAGTGTTTGCGCGGCGTCTGCAGGTGCAGGAGCGGCTGACGCGGCAGATTGCCGACGCGATCGAAGACGCGATCCACCCGCAGGGAGTCGGCGTTGTCATCGAGGCGCGGCATTTGTGCATGATGATGCGGGGGATTGAGAAGCAGAACTCGTCTACCGTCACCTCCGCAATGGTGGGCTGCTTCCGCCAGAAGGAAACGCGCGCGGAGTTCCTGTCGCTGGTGCGGCAGCCGGGTGCGGTGGCGCTGTGAAGGGGCCTCTGCAATCGGCGGGCGCACAATCACGGACGCCGAGCGCGAGAGCTGAACGCCTCACGCGACGCGACGCGGGTATCAATCCTTGAGCCGGGCCTCACAGACGCGCCGCTGGTGATGCCGTACAGTAGATGGGTGAATGGGCTGTTGGTCGTCGATAAGCCGGGTGGCATGACGAGCCACGATGTGGTGGCGAGACTGCGAAGAATTTCCGGCGAGAGCTCGATCGGGCATCTGGGAACCCTCGACCCCATGGCCACCGGCGTTTTGCCGCTCCTGATCGGCAAATTCACGCGCCTCGCGCAGTATTTTGCCTCCGCAGAAAAGGGCTATTCCGGGACAATTCGTTTCGGTTTCGCGACGACTACGTACGACGCTGAAGGGGAACCTTGCGGGCCGTGCACGCAACCGGAGCTGACTCTTGAGCAGGTGCGGGCGGCAGCGATGCGCTTTCGCGGCGAGACGGAGCAGATGCCGCCGAGTTTCTCCGCGAAGAAAATCTCCGGAACCCCTGCATATAAATTGGCCCGGGCCGGCAAGCCTGTCCCGCTGAAACCCGCCAGAGTTCACATTTTTTCTTTTGAGATTGAGTCTCTTCAGGGGGAAGAAGCGCACTTCACGTTGAGCCTGAGCGCGGGTGGCTACGTGCGATCGGTCGCGCATGAACTGGGGCAGGATCTGGGCTGCGGCGCGCATCTGAGCGCTCTGCGTCGAACGCAAGCAGGAAGCTTCACCTTGGCGGACGCGCATTCTCTGGAAGAACTCGCGCCGTTCGCGGAGAATCGCCCGGGATTGGAGGCTCTCTGTCTTCATCCCCGAAGCCTGTTACCCGAAATGCCATCGGTCATGGGCGACGCAATCGCCTTGGGCCGGCTGAGAAACGGTCAGCAGGCGAACCTGGCGGAATTTTCGCAGGCCGCGCTGGTCAAGGTATTTGCCGGGCAGCGCGATCTTGTCGGCATTGCGAAACGCGTGGCGGGCACACTGTTTCAGCCGGTTGCGGTGCTGGGATAGCTGCCAAGTTCAAGGTTGTTTCCGCAGCAATGGCTTGAGCGCCGGCAGCAGCGTGTTGGCGAGAATCTCGGAGCCCTTGGCCGTGGGGTGAATGCCATCCGGTTGAATGGTTCCGGGAACTTTGACGATGTCTTTATAGATCATGGGCACGAACGCCGTATGGTGCTTAGCGGCGAGATCGATATAGACCTGATCGAATTGATGAATGTAGTCGGGACCGTAATTCGGCGGCAAAGTGATTCCAGCGAGCAGCACGCGGATGTGAGCGCTGTCGAGCGCAGTGAGCACGGTGTCGAGATTGTGGCGCGTTTGAAGAAGCGGCAGGCCGCGCAATCCATCGTTGCCGCCGAACTCGACGATTACCACCGCAGGATGGAGGCGCAGGATGGAGGGAAGGCTCTCGACGGCATCCTTACTGGTGGCGCCACTGGTCCCTTTATTTGTGACTGCGTAGTGAAAGCCAAGTCGATTCAGATCCCGTTGCAGGGCATCGGGATACGCTTCGCCGCTGTTCAATCCATAGCCGGCGGTGATGCTGTCGCCAAAACAGACCAGCAAAGGGGCGTCGGCGGCGAAAACTGAAGTGCCGGCAAACAGAAACCAGAGTGAAACGAGAAGTAGGCGGCGGACGTCCACAGGAACAGTGTAGCCGGGCGAAGCCTGGAACAGCTGCCCCAGCTTTTTCGTATAGGCAGAGAAGGCGCAGTGTGCCTCTCGCTATCATGAGGAGAGGGGCGGCATTTGATTTAAACAGGAGGCGGCTGGGTGATTGAGGTCCGCGACGTAAAGAAGTGGATTCAGAATGGCGCGCGACGCGTGGAGATTCTGAAGGGGATCAATCTGAGCATTCCGGCCGGCCAGTTTGTGGCGATTGTGGGAGCCAGTGGGAGCGGCAAGAGCACGCTGCTTGGATTGCTGGCCGGGCTCGACACGCCAAGCGCGGGCGAGATTTGGCTCGATGGAACGCCGATTCATAATCTTGCCGAAACCGAGCTCGCAACCGTGCGCGGGCGGAAGATCGGCTTTGTCTTTCAGTCTTATCAGTTGATACCGACGCTCACGGCGCTGGAGAATGTGCTGCTGCCCTTTGAACTGAACGTTGAGGGGAATGGGATTCATCGTGCGCGGGCGCTGCTCGAGCAAGTGGGACTCTCCGAGCGTGTGGAACATTATCCGATTCAACTTTCCGGAGGCGAACAACAGCGGGTTGCGCTGGCCAGAGCGTTTGTAGTGGATCCTCCGATCGTGATGGCAGACGAGCCAACAGGGAATCTCGACTCGACCAATGGCCGGCTGGTGCTTGATCTGCTGCTCAAGCGCAACAGCGAAGCGAAGACGACGCTTGTCTTGGTGACCCACGACGCCGAGGTTGCGAGCCGCGCGGATCGCAAGATCGTTTTGAAAGACGGCATGATCGTCGAAGATACATTGCCTTTTGTTGTGGATTCTGAAGTGCTCGTTTCAAGCGAGAACGAAAATGGCTAAGCGCGCGCTGAGCTGGAGCAGGGCGGCAGCGATCGGCTGGCGCGATCTGAAGTCTGCGCCCGGCAAGTTTGCCTTCGTAGTCCTGTCGGTCGCGGTGGGAGTGGCCGCGCTCGTCGGAGTGCGCGGATTCAGCGAAGCCTTTCGGCGCACACTCACCACCGAAGCACGTTCGTTGATGGCCGGCGACCTGAGCGCGCGCATCTACCGCGAACCCACACTCGATGAACAGAAGAAGGTCAAGGCAGTTGCGCAGTCGACAGGGCAAGGCCGCACCACGTGGGTTGTGGAGACGCTTTCGATGGCCTCCGTGCCTCCCGATCCGGTCCCTCTGCTGGTGACGCTCAAGGCCGTCGACCCGTCTGAATATCCGTACTATGGCGAAGCGGAGCTGGAGCCCACGATGACGTTGCAGCAGGCGCTCGAGGGGGATTCCGCGGTCGTGGCGGACGAATTCCTGATTCGCCTGAACGCTCATGTCGGGCAGACTTTGCGGCTGGGCGGCCGGAACTTCAAAATCACCGCTGTTCTGAAGCAGGAACCCGATCGCATGTCGGCGGGCGCGGGCATGGGGCCGCGGGTCATGGTGTCGCGCGCCGCGCTTGAGCGCACCGGGTTGCTGGCGCAAGGCAGCCGCGCGAGCCAGCGACTGCTTATGAAGCTGCCGCCGACCGCGGATGCAGTGGCTGTGCGCAAGCAAGTGGAAAGTGCGTTGCCCGACGCGCAGGTAATGGATTTCAAGGAAGGAAATCCGGCGCTGAGCCAGGGGCTGGACAATGCCACCGCGATCCTCAGCCTGATTTGTCTTGTGGCGATGGTGCTGGGGGCAATCGGCGTGGCGATGGCGATGCATGCGCACCTGGAACAACGCATGGATATGCTGGCCATCCTGAAAGCAGTGGGCGCGCAATCGAGCGATCTGCTGCGAATATTTCTCCTGCAGACCCTGGGCCTCGGACTCGCAGGAGGCCTGCTTGGCGTGGCGGCGGGAGTGGGTGTGATGGCGGCGCTGCCCGCGGTGTTTGGCAAACTGCTGCCGGTGAACACGGTCCTTGGATTTCCATGGAGATCTGTATTCGCCGGCCTGGGGACAGGGTTACTGACGACGTTGCTTTTCTGTTTGCCGCCACTGCTCGATGTGCGCGCGGTGCGGCCCGTTCTCGTTTTGCGGAGACTTGTGGAACAGGCGCCTGCCGGGTTCCGCGCCTGGCTGGGACGCTGGTGGGCGCGGCGATTGCAGTTGGGGCTTTCGGTGCTCGTAGTTGTGGCGCTCGGCGGGATCGCATGGGCGCTGTCGGATTCGGCGAAAGTGGGCGGATGGTTTGCGCTCTTGTTTGCGATCGCTCTTATCGTTCTGCTGATCCTGGCTGCAGTCGCATTGCGCACATTGCGGTTTGTGCTGAACCGGGTGCGCCTGCGTCTGCCCTCGTCGTTGCGCCATGGTTTAGCCAACTTGTATCGGCCCGGCAATCAATCCGCCGCGGTGCTCGCATCGTTGGGAACAGGCGTCATGCTGATTCTTGCGGTCTACCTGATGCAGAGTTCGCTGTTGCGCGATTTGCGCGAAACCGCGTCTCCCAAACTACCGAATGTGTTTCTGATCGACGTAACTGGGGACGAGGTTGCGGGCATCACCGGCTTCTTCAAGCATCAGCCGGGGGTTACGCAACCACTCGATCTAATGCCTGTGATCGCGGGGCGTTTCGTTTCATTGAACGGGAAGACACTTGACAAGCTCCAGGACAAGCACTTTCCGCGGCGCATGTTGGAGAATGCTGAGTTGAGCTGGTCGGACACACCGCCCGCCGGAGACAAAGTCACGCAAGGGAAGTGGTGGAGCGATGCGAACGGTTCGGGATTTGCGGTCGGTGAAGGGGCAGCGAAGAGGTTGGACCTTGGCGTCGGTTCTGCGGTCCAACTGGAAACCGGGGGGCGCACGCTCAATTTGAAAGTGGCCGCGATTTATCGGGCCGATGGAGAGCATCCCGGCGCACGTGTATCGTTCGTGCTTCCGTCGGGGCAATTGAAGGATGAACCAGCAACCTGGTACGGCGGAGCGCATTTGGAGATGAAGCAAATCCCGACGATGGAACGCGCGCTGTTCACGGCTTACCCCACGGTCACGGTGATCAACATTGCAGATGTTCTGAGCCGCATCGAAACCGTCGTCGATCAGATCACTTTTGTGGTTCGATTTCTGGCCGGATTTTCAATTTTTGCAGGACTGATGATTCTGGCATCGAGCATTGCCAGCGCGCGCTTCCGCCGCATGCGAGAAGCGGTGGTCCTGAAGACGCTCGGGGCGACGCGCATGCGTATTGTCCGGACATTCAGCGTGGAATTCAGCGTGCTCGGATTGCTCGCGGGGTCCGTAGGCGTGGTGTTCGCAAACATCCTGACCCGCGTGCTCTTGCGCAGACTTGAAGTGCAGTTCCATCTCGATTGGAATGCGACGCTCTTTGCGCTTGTGGGTACGGCGATTCTGGCCACGGCGACTGGGTGGATTGCCAGCTACCGCATTCTCGGCTTGCGGCCGCTGGAAGTGCTTCGCGAAGAGTAGGCGCGCGAGAAACGGAGAAGGTCCGGGGGCCGGATCACAAGGAGAATTCTGTCGAAGTGAATTTTCTTACGAAAGCCAAAAGCATTTAGAAATCTTCGCTGATTTCTACTGCGGGTAGTGCGTCATCTTCACGCGCCATCCATACGTAAAGAGCCGGCATGAGGAAGATGCCGATTACGAGATTGGCGAGCAATCCGCCGACGATCACGATGGCAAAGGGACGTTGCGAGTCAGAGCCAATGGCGTGGGATAGCGCCGCGGGCAGAAGCCCCAGCGTCGCTACAAGCATCGTCATCATCACCGGCCGCAGGCGGAGCACCGAACCCTCCACGGCAGCTTCGATGATGTGCTCGCGAGTAGATTCCTCCATGCCTTTGCGACGCGCGCGCAGCTGGTTGATGAACTCGATCATAATGACGCCAGTTTCCACTGAAACGCCGAAGAGTGCGAGGAATCCGACGGCCGAAGAAACCGAAAAGTTCGTATGGGTGAGATAGAGCGCGAGCGGACCCCCGATGGAAGCCATAATGACCGAAACGAGGATCATCATGGCCCATTTTGCGGAGCGGAACATGGTGTAGAGGATAAGGAAAATGGCGAGCACTGTGATCGGAATGACAATCGCCATGCGCTTGTTGGCGCGTTGCTGGCTAGCGTATTCGCCGGCCCACTCGAGGTGATAGCCAGTCGGCAACTTCACATTGTTCTCGACTCGGTTAATGGCTTCTTTCACAGTCGAACCAAGATCACGACCCTCCACCGAGAATTTGATGGCGATGTAACGCTGGCCGCCTTCGCGGTTGATGGCCTCGGCACCGTCATCGGTCGACATGGTGGTGAGCTGGCCAAGCGAGACCCGCTCGCCGGAGGGAGCCACAAGACGGATATTCTCGATCGCCTGGCGCGTGTCGCGATATTCCTTCTGATAACGAAGCGTTACGTCGTAGCGCGCTTCGCCCTGCTGCACCTGGGTGACGGCATTCGCGCCCACGGCAGTCTGAATCGCATCCTGCACATCGGCCACGTTGAGACCCCAGCGTGCCGTGGCCTTGCGATCGACAGCAAAGTTTAGATTGGGCTGGCCGACGATGCGGAAGATGCCGAGGTCGGCAACGCCTTTCACCGTGGCCATCTGCGACTGGATGGTCTCGGCTGTGTGCTCCAGCGTCCGCAAGTCGTCGCCGTAAAGCTTCACGGCCAGTTCGCCCTTCACGCCGGAAACAGCCTCTTCCATGTTGTCGGAGATGGGCTGCGAGTAGTTCCAGATGACTCCGGGAAATTTTGAAAGCTGCTGATCGATCGCTGCAATCAGCGCCTCCTTATCCTGATGGAAGAGAGGGCGCCATTCTTTCTTCGGCTTGAGATCGACGAAATATTCAGTGTTGAAGAAGCCTGCCGTATCGGTGCCATCATCGGGTCGGCCCGTCTGGCTGACCACCTGCGTCACTTCAGGGAATGAAGCCATCACCACGCGCGCTTTATTGGTAAAGTTGACGCTCGCAGTTGGACCCTCGCTGGGGGGCAATGTGCCCCGGACCCAGATGGAGCCTTCATCGAGATGGGGCAGAAACTCCGAACCGACGGGGCCGCCGAAGGTGAGATAGACGGCGATCAAAAACAGCACTGCGGAAATGCCGAGGGTCACATTGCGATGCAGAATGGCGGCGCGCACCGCGGTCCGATAGTGGCGAATGAGCCACAACATGATGGGATTCTGCCACTCCTTGGCGCCATTGCGGAACAGCATGCTGGCGGCTACCGGCGCGACAAGAATGGCGAAGACGAGCGCGCCAATCAAAGCGAAGCAAACGGTCCAGGCCATGGGTTTGAAGAGGCGGCCTTCGACGGCCTGGAGGGTAAAGATCGGCAAGTAAGAGGTGATAATGATGGCGCGCGCGAAGAAGACAGGCCGCAGGACTTCGTGAGAAGCCTCGCGAATTTTCTGCGCCGGCGTACGTGTGTCATCGGGGTGAGCGAGATGGCGCACAATATTCTCGATCATCACCACCGTTCCATCGACGACCATGCCGAAGTCGAGCGCGCCGAGCGAGAGCAGGTTCGCCGGAATATGGCTCAGGTCGAGACATATCGCCGCAATCAGCAGTGCGAACGGAATGGTGAGCGCCACAATAATGGCGCCGCGTATGTTGCCAAGGAAGAGAAACAGGATGATCGAAACCAGGATCATGCCCGCGCTCAAGTTGTCTTCGACGGTGCTCACCGTATATTTCACGAGGACAGAGCGATCGAGGAAGGGAACGACTTTTACACCTTTGGGCAGGATGCTGGTGTTGAGCTTATCGACCTCTTCATGGATGCCTTGCAGCACGGGATCGGAATCGTCGCCCTTTTGCAGCAGCACAATGCCCTCGACGGTGTCGGGATTGTCGACGATTGTGCCGTCAGGAAGGTGAGAAGCTCTGCCAATCTGGCCGAGACGAATTTTGGGACCCTGGGCGACCGTCGCGATGTCGCGGACGCGAATGGGTGCGCCGTTGACGGTCTTGACGACGGTTTCCTCGATGTCCTGAACGCTGGTGTAGAGGCCCAGGGATTGAACGTTGATTTCCTGTGCGCCCTCTTCAATAAAGCTGCCGCCCCCGTTGGTGTTGTTGCTCGCGATCTGCTGCTCGACCTGGCTGATGGAAAGCCCATAGGCGACGAGTTTCTCGGGATCGAGCTTGATCTGGTATTCCTTGGTCGGACCGCCGAAGCTCGACACATCGACCACGCCGGTCACGCTCTTGAAGTCCTTCTCCAGCGTCCAGTCTTCAAGGGACTTCTTTTCCATCACGTCGTAGGCGGGATTTGTGCTCTCAAGGGTGTACCAGAAGATCTGACCGACCGGACTCCAGTCGGTCCCCATTTGAGGAGTGAGTCCCGCCGGCAGGTTGACCTGACTCAATCGTTCGAGGACGTGCTCGCGATTGACGTCGCTGGTTGAATTGTCATCGAAGATGAGCATGAGGCTGGAGAGCCCCGCCAGGGTGGTCGAGCGCAGATGGGTGAGTCGCGGAATGCCGGCCATCTGAATCTCGACCGGCACGGTAACCTGGCGCTCGATCTCCTCTGCACTGCGCCCCGGCCACTGGGTGATGATCTGGACGTAGTTGTTGGCCACGTCGGGATAGGCCTCGATGGGCAGATTCCGAAACGAGATCACGCCCCAAGCCGTGAGCACCACCACGGCGCCCAGCACGAGCCAGCGATTCTTCAGTGCAAAGTCTACGAGCGCACGAATCATCTACTCGTTCCCCGCGGTGTCGAGGAGCAGGGCGTTGGTAGCAACTCGCTGACCGGGTTCCAGTCCGGAAAGGATCTGCTGGCGATTCCCATCGAGCATGTTCCCCGCGCGCACTTCGACGCGCCGGAAATGATTGTCGCCCGCCGGCACATAGACCCAGTCGCGATCGTGCAGATGAAGAACAGCGTCGGCCGGCACGACGGTGAAGGTGGCTTTCTTAAGGCTGGAAAATGTCGCGGTGACAAACATGCCGAGGCGGAGAATCCCCGGATTTGGAACTACGATGCGGACCTTTGCCGTGCGGATGGAAGGATCGAGCACGGGGCCGATATCACTGATGTGCCCGGTCAACGTCCGATCGGGATAGGCGGAGAGATGAATTTGAGCTTCCTGGCCAATGTGAACTTTGGGGAGGTCATTTTCATACACATCGCAAAGGATCCAAACCGAACTCAAGTCGGCAATCGTGAAGGCCGTGGCCGATCCGGAAAGGGAGACGCCGGCCGCCGCGGCGTTGGTCACGTTCTGCGCGATGATGACTCCGCTAATGGGGGCATAAACATTGACGACGGGGCTGGGATGATCTTTATCGACTCCCAGAACCTTCAGTTGTTCTTCTGCGGCCACAAGGTCGGCCTTGGCATCCTTTTCGGAGTCTTCGGCCTGCTCGACCATGGCTTGCGAAATGGCCCCGTGCTTCAGGAGATCGTCGGCGCGCAAGTAAGCCTTGTTGGCAAGCTGTTCGTCATTCACAGCTTTCAAATACGCATTGAAGGCATTGGTCACGTCGCCGCTCTGTACGCTGAACAGCAGCTGCCCCTTCTTCACGTTTTCATCGAGCCGTGCCCGGATCTCGACGACGCGGCCATTGGCCAGCGAAATGACCGGAACTTCGCGGGAAATGTCAGGAGAAACCGTGCCCGTTGCCTTGAGTTCCGAAGGAGCTTCCATCTGTTCCGCGGTAACGAGAGGGAACTTGGCTACGTCTTTGTTGTCGATCGTGAGCAGGCTCATATCGGAGACGGTGACCACCTTGGCAGGCGGCGGGGCACCGGAGCCTTGCTCCTTTTCGCCGCAACCGGGCAACAGCGAGGCGGCCAGAATGCCGGCAGCCAGGATTGCGAAGGTCCGAGAGAAAGGGGGCCAAACGAGAAGGCTTGTCATTGGATCACCTCGCGTCCAACCGCAAGATTCAGCTGTGCGGCCGCGGTCAAATAGGAGCCGATCAGCTGCAAATAGGCTTGCTGCACAACGCGGTAGTCGCTCTGCGCGTTCAGGAAATCCATCAAAGAGGCTCCCCCATGCTGATAAGAATAGGTGACGGTATCCCGCACGCGCGTCGCCTGGTCTCGATATTTTTCTTTGTAGGGCTTGAGAAGGACGATGTCGCTTTCGACTTGCGCATAGGCTGAGTCCACATCGCCGAAGACCTGAGCGCGGGTGGCTTCGCTGGCCTGCTGGCTGCGACTGATGTCGATGAGGGTGCGCTGCTTTTCGCCCTGATTGTGGTCGAAGATGCGTAACGGAATATTCACACTGGCGCCAATGGCCTGCGTCGCGTTTGGGTTATTGTTGGACGAGTTGTAGGTATACCATCCGCTAAAGGTTGGATCGGTCGAGCCATTCGAGATGGCAAGCTTGTGGTTGGTTTGCGACTGCTGAATGGTTTCGAGGGCCGCCCGCAGATCGGGGCGGGCGGACAGGGCAGATTGCCGAAAATCGTCCAGCGGCTGCAGCGGATCAGAAAAATCGAATGGCCCCGCCACATCGAACTGCTCGACCGGCGTGCGGTCGTTGAGAAGCTGAAGCAGCTGGATTTTCGCCGTTCGCAGGTTCACGATTGCGGTTTGAATTTCCGTCTCATACTGCACGCGCAGCAGTTCAATGCGGTCAAGATCAATCTGCGCGATGTCTCCGGCCCTGAATCGGTCGCGGCTGATCTGAATGATGTGGTCGTAGTATTCGAGGTCGGACTTGGCGAGGTCGAGCACGGCCTTTGCCTCAAGTGTATTGACAAAGGCGCTGCGCAGCGTGAATTCGAGATTACGTTTCAGATCTTCGTGCTGCGATTCGGCAATCTGTGTTCCCTCTTTGGCGCTCTGCAATCGAAGCTCGCGCTTGTGCGCGCGTTCATGAAGATAGCTGAGGGTTGGGACAACATCCGTGCCCTTGAGGGGCTGCCATACGCCGTCATGGGGAGCAATCTGCGTGCCGTCGGCGGCTGCGGTGAACTGCGGATTGGGCCGCAGATACGCGGTAATCTCCTCGGCCCGCATCTCATCGACATTCAATGCATCCGCCTTCAGAGCCGGGTTTGCGGCTTCGAATCGGGACTTGACCTCATCCCACGTGAGACCTTGCTGTGCCGGACACTCGATCACGCCTAGGCTGAGCAGCAAGGCTGCCCCGATCGCCGTCCGGAGGAAGAGCACATATTTCATACCTGTCCTTTCGTCGCGCAAAGGGACGACGATATTAGGAAGTTGCGGTTCAGTAGGATTGGACGGATGGCAGACGCTTCAGCCGACGGGCGGGGGACGATTCTCAATCTCACTCATCGCCGGAGTAGCGGTGGCACAAAGTGTTGCGCGGAAAGTCGGCGCGCCTTTTGCAAAGTGGAGAGGGAACTGCGCAAACGAAGGAACCGCGAAAGCCGCAAAATCCAAAAAAATCGAGTGGACTCCCAGACTGGGATGATCGCGGCGCAGGCAGGAGTCCGTTTCCGCAGGGTTCTGAATGGACCACAGATCATCGCTGACCGAAATCACCGGAAACAGGATCACGACCAGCATGGCGAGCGCAATGAGCGGCAAGCGTCTTTCGGCGCCACTTCGACGCTCCACGCGCGCCCAGAGGCAGACGCCCGCGATTGCGAGCATCGCCCAAGCCAGATTGAGAAAAGTCTCCATTCTCCGCCCCGATTCTACACCACGGGCGGATTGAGCCCGTAGGAAACCATCTTGGCCGGACCCCTGTCATGGCCGTAGGAAGAAGTCATGACTTCGCGAGCCGGAGCAGGACCGATCCGAAGGGCTCTTCTGCTCCGATTCAGCATGGTTACGAAACGCGGTGGTTGGGCCAAGCTCAAGATGGTTCAGAGTTTGACCCGGCTTGTGCATCCACCTTATGATGGTCAGGATGATGACTTGCAACCGGCAACCATTCTTGAGCGCGCAATCGCGTGTCGAAGGGGTTGAGATCGGTGCCCGTTGCCCCCTCGTTCAATGGTAGGACACCTGCCTCTGGAGCAGGCTATCGGGGTTCGAATCCCTGGGGGGCAGCCAGTTCAGAATCAAGCACTTATCCTGACAATAGCCCGCACGGAAGCACTCGCTACATGTAGCAGGAAGTCCTTATTTGCGCACTTGGGCGCAGCCGATATGGCACGCTTTGCGGCATACCTAAATACGCTAGGAGTGCGGGGAGTTTGCAGCATTTCGCAGTGGGTGAACCAGGTCACACGGAAGGTTCTGAAGGAGCGCTCGCTTCAGGTCGTCCATGGCATCGGCGATGCCACTCATTCAGGCGCGATGGATCTCATCGCCTCATCTTTCCGATAGTGTGAGAACAGAACCTCACCGTGAAAATCCACCTGGTCGACGGCACCTACGAACTGTTTCGCCACTTCTACGCATTGCCGTCTGCTCGCGACGCGGAAGGCCGCGAGGTCGGCGCAGTCCGGGGAGTTCTCGCTTCGATGCTCCGCCTCTTGAAAGAAGGAGCGACGCACCTGGCTGTCGCCACGGACCACGTCGTCGAATCCTTCCGGAACGATCTGTGGGCCGGCTACAAGACCGGCGAAGGGGTCGATCCTGACCTTCTTGCGCAATTTTCACTTCTCGAAAGCGTGCTCGTCTCCGCGGGTATCGTCATCTTTCCAATGACCGAGTTTGAAGCCGACGATGCACTCGCCTCCGGGGCGGTTCTTGCCTCAAAAGACAAGCGCGTCGAGCAAGTCCTGGTCTGCACGCCGGACAAGGATCTCGCCCAATGTGTTTCAGGAACTCGCATCGTCCAGCTGGATCGGCGAACCGGGACCATTCGTGATGAACAAGGTGTGGTTCAGAAGTTCTGCGTTCTGCCAGAATCGATCCCCGACTAACTGGCGCTCGCAGGCGACGCGGCCGACGGTTATCCGGGCCTTCCGGGGTGGGGACCTAAATCTTCGTCCGGTGTTCTTCGGAAATACAACCACCTCGAGCAAATCCCAGCAAACTATCTTGACTGGCATGTGAACGTCGCCAACGTCAGCACTTTGTCCTCCACCCTCCGTCGCGATTGGGATCGCGCGCTGCTCTTTCGAACGCTCGCGACGCTGCGGACGGACCTGCCTCTCTTCAACAGTGTCGATCCGTTGCGCTGGTCCGGGCCCACGCCGGAATTCGACACGATTGCGCGACAGCTCGATGCTGCGAAGACCGATACGCGCACAAAGTCCACCCCTCGCCCACGGTAAGAAGGGCGGCGGCCCGCTCGACAAGAAGCCGCTCACTCTTCGTAAATATTCGAAGGATTTCCCTCGATGGGTGGAAACGGGACGGCTTGAGACCGGTTCATCCTTATGAGCAGCCGCGTGAAGTGGTCGCCTGTACTCAGAACGGTGCAGCTGCGTCTCGTCACATGAATGTTGACTTTGACGCCTCGCGCCGGAATTATATGGATGCGCCATATGTGGGAGAGAGCTATGACACATGAAGTCGAGTGGAAGAAGGTCAGTGCAGAGCTTTTGATCCTGTCTCTGGTCGAAGCGAGGCCACGACACGGTTACGAGATTTCAAAACTCATTGAGCAACGCTCCGGTGGCACGGTCACCTTCTATGTCGCCTCACTGTATCCATTGCTCTATCGGCTGGAGAAACGCGGGTGGATCCAGGGCCGCTGGGTGGAAAAGAGCGGCCAGCGCCGCCGACGTTACTACCAACTGACATCTGAGGGCAAAAAGGTTCTGGCTTCGCAGCGCCGTGGCTGGAAGGCATTCGTAGAGGCAGTCAACCGGATCACGGAGGCGGAACATGCCTGATTGGAGCAGGGAAATTGTCAGGCGGCTCTCGTCTCTCAAGCTGGACTCAAGCCGGGAGAACGAGATCATTGAGGAATTGTCGCAGCATCTAGAGGATCGTTACCAGGAGTTAATTTCACGGGGCACGACGGACGAGGACGCTCGCCGCGATGTGCTGATGGAACTCCATCACGAGGACCTGCTGATGCAACAGCAACCCCGGATGAGACGCGAGACGCCACGCGAACCGGCAGCGCCTGGAAGCACCGGGCACGGCCTCTTCGCGAGCCTCGGACAAGACTTACGCTACGCACTCCGCCAGATTCAGCGCAACCCTGGTTTCGCCTTGGTAGCGATACTGACTCTGGGCCTTGGCATTGGCGCCAGCACTGCGATATTCAGTGTGATCGACAACGTGCTGCTCGAGCCATTCCCCTATAAGGATGCTGGGCACATCATCTATCCGCGTGTTCATGGCGCTGCACAAGGTCCGGATGAAGGACGGCAGGGATTCAGTTCCGATGAGCTTTTGGCGTTTGCCGCGGAGAATCACACGCTGGACGGTGTAATTGGCACCACGGACGATCCCGTGCTGTACAAACATGGCGCGGGGGTTGAGTGGCTCTATGGAGCAGACATGACACCAGGCTCGTTTGAGTTCTTCGGTATGCCGGCGTTATACGGCCGGGTCATTCAACCTGCAGACTACAAGCCGGGGGCACCGCCGGTATTTGTGCTGCGCTACAAGGCATGGAAAGCGCACTTCAGCGGTGATCGAAATGTGTTGAATAGGGTTTTCGTGCTGAATGGAACGGCGCGAACTCTGGTCGGAATCATGCCACCCCGCTTCGGCTGGTATGACGCCGATGTGTGGATTCCGAAGACACCACATCCGGGAATGTCAATTGGCTTTGCGGGATTGCCGGAGCGCTGGTTCATCCTGGGGCGGTTGAAACACGGTGTATCAGTGGGGCAAGCGTCGAATGATCTGACCGGCATCGTTAATCCAATGGCCAAACTTCGCCCGCAGGATTATCCGACTCAGTTCCAGCTGTTCGCTGTGCCCTTTGGTCACTCGGGTGGGGAGCACATTGAGTCCACGCTGTACACCGTTTTAGCCGCCGTCGGATTGTTGCTGCTGATCGCTTGTGTCAACGTGGCGAACCTGATGCTGGCTCGAGCGACTTCGCGAGAAAGGGAGTTCGCGCTGCGGGCGGTGCTGGGAGCAGGGCAGGGGAGACTGGTGCGACTTCTGCTGGCTGAGAGTCTCGTACTGGCAATCGGTGGAGCGGCGCTAGGCGTATTGGTTGCGTGGGGCGGACTGAAGTTCATTGTGGCTACGATGCCACCAGATTCGATTCCGGCAGAGTCAGTGATTGGACTGAACGCGCAAGTGTTGGCTTTCACGTTGCTGCTGGCGGTGTTGACTCCACTGATTTTCGGCCTGGCGCCGGCACTGCAGGCAGCGCGTCGCGATTTGAACGATCCACTGCGCGACATGGGAAGAGGCGTGATTGGCGGATTCCGGACGGCGCGATTGCGCGATGCGGCAGTGGTGGTGGAAGTTGCGGTGTCACTGACGCTGCTGGTGGGTGCGGGACTTTTGATGCATAGTTTTCTGGCGCTGCGCGAGGTGAACCTAGGGCTGCAGGCAGATCACGTCTTCAAAACGACGTTGCTGTTGCCGCCGGATCGCTACAAGTCAGCGGATCAGGTGAGCGCGTTTGTGCGGCCGGTGCTGGAACGTGTAAAGGCGATTCCAGGGGTGACGGATGCGGCGGAATCGAGTTCGGTGCCGCCCAACAATAGTCGGGACAGCAGGATCGAGATCTCGGGCAAATCGCCCGAGAAGCGATGGCGCGCACAGGTGCAAAACGTCAGCGAAACATACTTTCGCGTTCTACGTATTCCGTTTGAGACGGGTCGGGGGTTTACCGAAACCGAAATCAACGATGCGCGAAAAGTGGCCGTGGTGAACCGGAAGTTTGTGTCGACGTATCTATCGGGTCAAGACCCGATCGGACGTCGAGTGAAGCTCGTGGAACTCGAGAGCGTTACCGATTCGCTGCACGAGCCCTCGTTTGAAATCGTGGGAGTGGTGGACGACGTCTCAAATCAGGGTGCACCGGGCTACGGCAGGGGCGGCCTGCAGGCTCCGATTGAACCGCAGGTGTGGGTACCTTACACCGTGACAGGATCCGGAGAGCGGAGCCTAGTGGTTCGGTCGCTACAGACACCAATGTCGTTGATGGAAGAAGTGCAGCAAGCGGTTTGGGCGACAGATCCAGGTGTGGCGCTCATGTATCCCGACGCGTTGGATCAAATGATCAGCCGGAGATGGTATGCAGGGCCTCGCTTTGCCTTACTAATGATGATGATTTTCGGCGGTGTGGGGCTGATTCTTGTGACGGTGGGGGTTTACAGCGTGCTGGCGTACACGACGGCTCAGCGGACGCATGAAATTGGAGTCCGGATGGCTCTGGGCGCGGAACGAGCGAATGTACTTCGCTTGGTGATCGTCCAGGGCCTGCGGCTAGTCGTGGCCGGGGTTGCGGTTGGACTGGTGGTTAGCCTATTGCTGGGGCGAGCGGTTGAGGCAGAGTTGTGGCCCGGAGTGAAACCTTATGATCCGGTGACCTTGGCGAGCACGGTTTTGCTCTTGCTGACGACCGGTGTACTGGCATGTTGGATTCCGGCGAGAAGAGCAGCACGCGTGGATCCGATGGTTGCGCTGCGATACGAATAACGAGAGAGAATGGAAGTTCGACCCGGCCAGTCACAATTCCTGCAGCGGCCGGATTGTTTTTCCTCCGCCAATGCCCACGCGCAGGCCCTCGTGCGCCCGCACAGAGGGACCGCGCCAAGGTACAAGAGCAGTTTGAAGGTTCCGGCAAATCACGTGCGCGATGATCATCGGCGACGATTTGAAGGACAGTCGAATCGCTGCCTGCCTAGCCAATACAGCGGGATTCGAGGAGATCGAGGCATGCCCTCCGTCGCCCTAGCCATAGAGTCCATTGAACAAGGTTTGCGGGACGAGAGGCCTCTTCCCGACGCTATTGTCCTTGATCTCAATCTCGGCTATGAAAGCGGCTACAAGATTCTGCGCCATTGGTGCACTACTTAGGGAGATTCGGCGATTCGCATGATTGTCTGGAGCGTGCGGGGGGGACGGAATCGAGAACTAAGCGCACTCTTTCATGTGAACGCTCACGTGCCCAAGTGAGAAGGCGAAGCCGCATTGCATGAAGCGCTCCGAGAGGTGAGCGGTGCGACTCCAGTGGAAATCCAGACGCTATCCTGCCCCTAGATTGCGGCGACTCTCGCGCACTCCTACAGATTTCACAGTAAACGATGCGACATCGCACCAGCGGGAATCTGGATGCCAATTCTTCAGCCAAGCTGGAAACTCTGAAGCAGGCATGGGGCGCGCGATGCAATAGCCTTGAGCAAGGTCACAGCCCATCTTCAGCAGCATTACTCCATGTTCCGTCGTCTCCACACCTTCGGCCAAAACTTGCCGGTCAAACACCTTTGCCAAGCTCAAGATGCCTTCAATGATCGCCCGATCCTCATGGCTCTCAAGCATTGTACCTACGAAGCTGCGATCGATTTTCAGAGTGTGCGCGGGTAGGCGCTTTAGATAACTGAGTGAGGAATAGCCGGTCCCGAAATCATCCAGAGCGATCGCAACGCCAATCCGATGGCACGCCTCAAGCACCTCTGAGGTTTGAACAAGATCGCGAAGCGCACTGGTTTCGAGTATCTCCAGTTCCAGTCTTGAAGGTCGGACGGTTGGATGGCAGTTGAAGATTGTACTCAAACGGTCGACGAACGCTGGATCCTGCAACTGAGAACTGCTGACGTTCACGCTCACTGGAACTTCCAGTCCCAATTTCCCCCAAATTTCTAGCTGACTTAGTGCGGCGTCGATCACCCATTCGCCGACCGCGATTCCCAGCGGATGATCTTCTACCGCGGGTAGAAACTCGTCAGGTGGCAGTAGGCCTCGTTCAGGATGCAGCAGTCGCAGGAGAGCCTCCACGCCGACTACCGCTCCAGTGCGCATGTTGACCTTCGGCTGGTAGTACAACACAAAATGACCTTTGGCCAATGCATGCCGTATCTGTTCGAGGCTCTCATATCGGCCTCGAACAGAAATATCCTGAACCGGGTCGAAAAGATGATAGCGGTTCTTTCCCGCCAGTTTTGCTTGATACATCGCCTGGTCTGCTCGGCGTAAGAGTTGGTCGGCGTCAAGTATTTCACCTGGCGAATAATGGGCGACGCCAATACTCGATGAAACGCGCAGAGAGAGGGAGCCGATCTCCACTGCCTGAGAGGTGGCTCTCAGGAGCCGGCCAACGACCGGGGGAGCTGCTTCGGCGTTTGGTAGGTCAAGCAGCAGCGCAACGAATTCGTCCCCACCCAGCCTGGCCAGCGTATCGCCTTCTCTCAGGCTCTTCTCCATCCTGGTTGCCAGCAGTCTGAGCAGCTGATCGCCCGTGCCGTGTCCGTGACTGTCATTGACTTGCTTAAACTCATCCAGGTCAATATAGGCGACAGCCACCGACTGCTTGCGACGATGCGCCTGCACCATCGCCTGACGCAGCCGGTCGGCCAGAAGGACCCGGTTCGGGAGCCCTGTCAAGACGTCGTAGTGCGCAATCCGCTCCAACTGTCGTTGTTTGTTCTTCAATTCCGTCACGTCAGAGAAGAGCGCCACATATCTCGTCACTCCTCCCTTTTCATCAGTGATCGCGCCTATATTCAGCATCTCGGCATAAACTTCTCCGTTTTTGGTGCGATTCCAAATCTCACCGGACCATTGTCCGGTCTCATGGAGGGAACGCCACATATTGCGGTAGAACTCTCCGTTTTGAAGACCGGACCGGAGCAGACGGGGATTCTGGCCCAACACTTCTTCGCGGGAGTAACCCGTGATTTGCGAAAAGGCGCCGTTTGCATCCAGAATTAGACCATTGGGATCGGTAATGAGAATGCCTTCG
The DNA here is from genome assembly GCA_963798035.1 of uncultured Acidobacteriaceae bacterium. Classification (GTDB taxonomy): domain Bacteria; phylum Acidobacteriota; class Terriglobia; order Terriglobales; family Acidobacteriaceae; genus Telmatobacter. Next base: position 1,862,112 of record CAWCRW010000006.1, read on the forward strand.
CGGGCGTGAGTGAAAACGCTCGCGGCTTGCCTTAATCGCTCTTCCGTCTGCTTTTGCGCTGTGATGTCATCCGCAAAAAGAACAATCCCGCCGATAGAGCCATTTGAAGTACGCCAGGGCACAACCTCCCATCGAATCCATTGGACTCCGCCGCCGGCTCGCTCGAATTGTTCCTCATCGCCTTTTAGAGTTTCGCCATTTATGCAACGCCGATGCACTTCTTTCCAGCGGTCCGGAATGTCCGGAACAACCTCATAGTGGCTACGCCCCAGGATGTCTTTTCCGACCAGAGAGTTATCCTCAAGCCATCGGCGGCTTACCGCAAGGTACCGCATGTCGCGATCGAACATTGCTAATGCCGCAGGTGCGCGGTCAATGAAGAGCTGCAACAGTTCCTTGTTTTCACGCAGCGCAGCCTCAGCTTTTTTACGCTCGGTGATCTCCTCGTAGAGCATCACGATTCCACCAACGGATCCGTCTTCACCCCGCCAAGGGATGATCTGCCATCGAATCCATTCCAGGCGGCCGTCACTTCGATCGTACCTATCCTCCTCGACTCTCTGGGTTTCACCAGCCAGTCCACGCCGATGCGTCTCTTTCCAGCGTTCGGGAATGTCAGGGTTGACCTCATAGTGAGATCGGCCGAGGATTGCCCGTTCGTCAACCTTGTGATCCTCCGCCCATCGACGGCTTACCGATAAGTACCGCATCTCTCGATCGAACATCGCAAGTGCCACCGGAGCATGTTCCACAAAAATCTTGAGCAATGTCGCTGTGGCAGTGAGGTCCTTCGTCAGCTTTTGCAGATCGGCGTTCATGATCTCTTGCTCGATCTTGAGACGAATGTAGTCGGCCAGACGCTGATGGTTCTCTCGCCCTACAAGAATCATGACGACGGTGAAGGTCAACAGCAAACCGCTCATGGCGATCGAAACTCGACCGCGGTGCAGCAGCAGCACGACCACCATCGGGGGTGCGGATGTACCAACGAAGGCATACAGGCTTGGCAGATGGGGTGAGAGGCGCATTGCAGCGCCCGCACAGAGTCCCCCCACAACGAAAGCTGCGAAGACGCAATCGAAGGGATCAGATTTGATAAGGGCAGTAGAGGCTAAGAGGCCCCAAAGGCAACCGGTGAAAGCCGTCGCGGTTGTGAAGAGGCGTGCCCCTAGGTTCATACCTGCTGTGCGGGATCCGCACTTGTTGAATCGCGACCACAGAATCAGTCGAGCCATCACGGTGCAGAGTGAAAGGATCAGCCAGAATAGTGAAACCGGAAGCGGAAAAACGCGCCACAACACTCGAGCGGTCACGAGGGCCACGAGGCCATTGATCAGTGGTACGCCTGGTGAGCCAAACAGCAAGCGGACGAGTTCGGTATGGACTGCCTGCTCTACCGCACTCGGACTCCGCGTTTTGTTCTCGGCTGCAGTCATAGAGCAAGGACTGGTCATGGTGCGTGAAGGCTAGAATCATTTCCAAAGCTATCAATTCTCGAGCTTCTTAATCTTGGCTTTCTTCGCATTCTTGTTATCGGCGTTTTGGGTTATAAAGTTCAACCCATGCGCGAGGCAATTCATCGCATAGAGCCGAACGCGTTCGTCGGGACTGGGGAGCAAGCTCAAATTACCGATGATTCGCTTTTTGGACCAAAGTGGGACAGTTATAGGTAGACGCCCCAACGTGCCTGGATGATCAAACGCGTTGGCTCCGGAAACCTGGCGAGAAGCCGGCCAGTCAGGACTCATCCGCCGTCGATGGGAATCCAGATCTGCCTGGATGCACGATGGGCGCGCGGTCGATTCTTCTCGAAGGTGTCGAAGGCGAATATGTCCGTGATTCGCTTTATACGGCCATGCTTGGCTGCAGCTGCTGGCACGGGGCGCCGGAGCACTGCGATCTGCCTATAGCCTCAATGACCTATTGACCGCTTGGCGATTACAGACCTACCCTTCAACCGAATTACTCCAAGCCAAGCAGGCGTCGATGGAACATCAAGTCAATCGCAGAACTTTTTTGAAGGCGGCAAGCACCGGAATGGCCGGCCTTGTTGCTTCAAACGCGCTGCCGACTTTGGCAGAAACAGGAGAGGGTGCCGTCGCAGTCACTTTTCCCCTCGCAACCTTTCCCTATGGCGCGGTCCAGTTGCACGAGGGACCGATGAAGCGTCAGTTCGAAGAGAATCATGCCCGCTACCTGCATCTCGACGAAGATCGGATGTTGAAGGTCTTTCGCCAGGTCGCCGGGCTTCCTGCACCGGGAGAGGATATGGGAGGTTGGTATGACCTCACCGGTTTTAGTCTTGAAAAGAACGATTTCCATGGCTTCATTGCCGGGCACTCCTTTGGGCAGTATGTTTCTGGCTTGGCGCGCGCCTATGCGGTTACCGGCTCCCAAGAAACGCTCACAAAGATCAACCGGTTGGTGAAGGGATACGGCGAGACGCTCGATCCCAAGGCAAGGTTTTTCGCTGGCTACCGACTCCCTGCCTACACCTATGACAAGCTCTCCTGTGGCTTGATTGACGCGTACGCATATGCGCAGGATCCCTTGGCGATGGAGATTCACGAGAGGCTCACACGCGCGATCGGCGCTTACCTGCCGGAGAAGGCGCTGTCGCGTGCAGAACAGCGGTCCAGGCCGCACAAGGACACGTCGTTTACGTGGGACGAGACCTACACGTTGCCCGAGAATCTTTTTCTTGCCTATCAGCGCAGCGGGAAACCTCTCTATCTCGAGATGGCCAAGAAATTTCTGGAGGATGATACCTATTTCAATCCGCTCGCAGAAGGCAATAACGTGCTTCCGTTTGAGCACGCGTACAGCCACGTGAACGCGTTCAGTTCCGCGATGCAGGCCTATCTGACTCTCGGCAGTGAGAAGCACCTGCGCGCCGCGAAGAATGGCTTCGACATGCTAGTAAAGACCCAGAGTTTTGCGACCGGCGGCTGGGGACCGAACGAAGCTTTCGGCGAGCCTGGTACGGGCCAGCTTGGAGACAGCCTGGCTCTGACGCACGCGAGCTTCGAGACGCCTTGCGGCGCATACGGGCACTTCAAGATCACGCGCTATCTGCTGCGCTCGACCAAAGACGCGCGCTACGGTGACAGCATGGAGCGCGTGCTCTACAACACGATCCTGGGTGCATGGCCCATCCAGGCGGATGGAACCTCATTCTATTATTCGGACTACGCCAACACCGGGAAGAAGGCCTGGTATAGGGATAAGTGGCCTTGTTGCTCGGGTACGTTTCCGCAGCTTGCCGCGGACTACCACATCAGCACATACCTCCGTTCCCACGATGGCATTTATGTGAACCTGTTTACACCCTCGAGCGTGCGCTGGACCGACGGCGGCGCACAGCTCGCCCTCGCGCAGATGACCCGGTATCCCTTCGACAACAAGATTGAGATTCAGGTATCGTCTTCCGAGCCGCACGCCTGCACAATCTACGTACGCATCCCGGCTTTTGCAACACCAAATCCTGTAGTGATGGTGAACGGCCAGCGTGTCGTGGATGGAATTGAGCCGGGAAACTTCGCGGCCCTGCACAATACCTGGAAAGACGGCGATCGCATCGAAGTTGAGCTGCCCATGCCGCTGCGGCTGGAGGCGGTCGATGCGAATCACCCGAACCTCGTCGCATTGCTGCAAGGCCCTGTGGTGCTGATGGCAGTGGCCGAAGCGCAGCCTACCTTTGACGCGCAGTCTCTTCTCCGGGCCAAGCCGCTGCACAATGCGGCGGGAGACTGGAGCGCCACGTCCGCGGATGGCTCACAGGTAACGATGCGGCCGTTCATGTCGATCGACAGGGAGAGCTACAGCACGTACGTTCGTCTCAAGAGCTGAGCTATCAAAGCTCAGCTATCGTTGAGGCCGTGTGCTGGCCGGGCAGGAAGATCACTTTCGACAGGATCGTGATGCGAGCGCATGCAGATTGGGATTTGAGCTCTAAGTAAGGAGGAGCTACGACCATGTTGAATCGAAAGGAATTCGTGCGGGACTGTGTCGCTGCCGTGGGCGCAGCAGGTTTCTGTGGCGCCGGAAAGGCTCATGGAGCCATGGCTGCCGAAACTGCGTCGCAGACATGCGATCCCAAGGAATTGGACGAAGTAAGTGGGCGGGCCGATGCGGCACGCTTTCGCTTCTCGAAGCTGGTCGAGATCCTCGAAGCACGTTTGCCGGAGCAGGAACGCAAGCAGGTTCTCCATACGCTTGGAGGGAAATGTGCAGACACATTCCGTACCGAGCTGATCGATCGATACAAAGGAGACATCCGGGGCTTCCTCGAAGAGGGCCGCCGGCATTGGATGGCTGAAGCGGACTACGACGAAGCCAAGGGCACAATCCGGATCGTCGACAAGGGACCCTCGTGCAGTTGTCCGATGGTCAAGGTGGGCGTAACGCCTGGAAGCTTCTGCGACTGCACTTTGGGATGGCAGGAGGAGGCGTATTCACAAATTCTCGGACGACCGGTCAAGGCAGAACTGGAGGAATCGATTCTGCGCGGCGGAAAAAGGTGCGTGTACAGAATCAGGATAGCCTGAGTCTCCAAGTCGGCAGTTTGAGCCCAAGCTCTATTCCCCATCGCGATCGACAAGAAGAGTTACAGCACACACGTGCGCATCAAAAGCTGAGTGGCGATTGAGGCTCACGGCCCGCGATCTTATCCGCTAGATACCTAATGTGAGCATGTGCAGATCTTTGAGTTCGCCGCACGTGTCGCTGTCGCTGGTGTCGCGACAGCCATTTCAGTCGGATCCTCACCCGGCTGCGCAATGGAAATGAACACGGGACCGCAATTCAAAAAGAAACTCTGAAGACGTTGTGTGCGCAGTGCGCCAGAAGAAAATGGCCGGCGCATCAGGAATGCGCCGGCCATTTGTTGCAAGTGTTAGGTTCGCCCCGACGTCAGAATGAAAGTCTCCCACCCAATTGCCAGAACCTGGGCTCATGCGAACCGGTCGCTGCACCGAAGCTTCCATCGGGAATGTTCGAATCGACGTTTGCATAGTTTGCCCGGTTGAAGACATTGAAGAGTTCAAACCGGAATTGGAAGTTTACGCGTTCCGTGATCGGAGTGTCTTTGTAGAAGTTTCCATTCGTCTCGAAGAAGTTCGGCCCACTAAACTGCATGGGCTTTTCGTTCCCCTCCTGACCGAAAGTCGGAACGGCGAAATCCGACTGCGGAATAGCTCCAGTCAGCCACGCCTTGTTGTTCGTCGACTGCTTATAAGTCGTCGCGTTGGGATAATCGAGGTTGTTGCCATCGGCGTTATAGTCGCCGCTGCTTGGGCTATATCCGACGGCGGGATTCGCTGCCGAAGGACAGGGAGGTGCGCCTGCAGCGGTATTCGCGCAAACCGGGCTGTAGGCATTGGTGTTATCCGCCGTCAGGGGATAGCCCGACTGGAAGATGGTTGTGCCGCTAAGACCCCAGCCTCCGGTCAGGTAGCCGATCGCTCCTTTGCCATCGTTCAAGCCTTTCAAAGAATAGTTCAGGGTAAGTGAAACGCGATTCGGTGCATTGAAAATTGACGGCGCATAGTACTGTGCGGGGTTGTCGGGCGAGGGGTAGGCCAACGCGTCGTCTTTCGAACTTTCACGAGTGTACGAGACATCGAAGAATCCTCGGGTTACTCGTCCCTTCAGGTCGAAGAACACGCCGTTATAGTTCCCATAGCGGTTGTTTTCGGCGTAAAGGATGGAGCCGAAGCTCGGGTTGAGACCGGTAGGGGCGAGGCTCTCATGCGTAATGAGGTCGCCTGGAACAACGTTGATATTCACGCCATAGGAAACGTTGCCGATAGAGTTTTCGTTGCCCACCATATCGTACGTGTGGGATCCACTGTATCCAACAGTCGCGGCGAGGATCCGGTTGATTCTTCTCTCGAGGCTGAGAGACCAGACATCCGACTTGGGAGACTTCACGAGCGGATCGATTCCGCCGATCGAGAAGTTGGCCCCGACCACACCGCCTTGCGAATTCAGACCGCCTGCGAATGTCGGGAACGTGAACCCGAAGGGCGGCTTATTTGTGCTACCCAGTCCGAAGATGGGAGGAGTCGCTGTTCCTGCGAAAAAGGTCGGCTCTACCAATCCCGGAGGGCTCCCGCGGAATTCCTCCTGCACATTCGCCGAGGTAAGCCAGTTGTCGAAGATGCCAGCGCCTCCGCGCACCGCCCAGTCTCCTTTGCCCGTCGGGTCCCAGACGAAGCCCGCGCGAGGACTCCACAGATTGTCGACAGCGTGGAGAAGCGCATTGGGAGTAGCCTTTGCATATCCGTTGGCAATTTGCTCCGACCTCGTTGTCCCTGTTCCGAGGTAGAAGTTGCCAAAGACGGTCGTGGCGCTTTTCGACCACGGATTTCCGCTGTCGTCATAACGCAGACCCAGGGTCAGGGTCAGCTTCCTGCTCACTTGCCAGGTGTCTTCCGCGAACGCCCCAAAGGTTTTCGACGCCGCATCCCAGCTCCACAGTGCCTGGGTTCCAGTGGCGGGGTTGTACATCACTCCACCTTCGCTCGCGGGTGCATCCTGGGCAAGCTTCAACAGGTTCGTGAAGGCAAAATGGGGTTGCGAATACGGTCCCTGGAAAGGCTCAACGTCGTCTCCGTACCAACCCTCGTACCCGAATCGCAATGTATGCGTACCGCGCACATGCGTGAGCACGTCACGCCAGTGATAGTTATGCTGGATGAAATCCCCTTGAGCGAAACCAACGCCGTATGCCTGACCGGCATCCGCGTTGATCCCATTCACGGTGATGGTGGGCACCGTGTAGTCCTTCGCACCGCTGCCTAACACTCCTTCAACTCTGCTTTGCCCAGCCGTCAGATCGTTCAGCGTGTTGGGTGAGAACGTATGCGTCCAGGCGACCTGGCCAGCAATTTGCCAGGTGTTGTTCAATGCCGAAAACTGGGGCATGGGGGACGCGGCCCCTGTCTGCAGCAGCGTGCGATACAGGCTGACGTAGATTCGTTCTTTCTTGAAACCCTGATCGATGCGGGCGAAATACTGCGTGCCGTTTCTGATTTGCGTCGCGCCAAACGAGCCAATGTCGATCATAGGCAGAGTGCATGGAACGCCATTCTGCCCTGCGGTTGTGCCGCAGCCACCCGCCCCGCTGCCAAATACAGCTGCCGCTGTCTGCTGCACAGACGCACCCCCGATCCCTGAAGTTGGGTAGGTCTGAAGGATGTGCGTTCCCACGGTGCCGGGATAGTTCGTTGCCGCCCAGGAAATGAATTGAGGGTCCGCAAACGTAACGGATCCACCCGCGCTGGCCGACGAGCGCAGCGGTTCCACGGCAAAGTAGAAGAAGCTGTTGTGATGCGGAAAGATTGGACCGCCGACGGCAAAGTCCATGTTGTTGGAGTGGAACGGCTGGTATGGATAGCCGACGAAATGTTGACTCGCAAACATCTCCTGGTAGTTAAACCAGTCGGACGCCGAGCCATGGAAAGAGTCTGAGCCCGACTTGGTTGTGAAGATGGTTTGTAAACCTGCCGCACGGCTGTGCTCGACCGAGAAGGTGTTAACCTGCACGCTCGTTTCCTGGATGGATTCGGGCTGCGGGGTCAGGTTCAACACCCCCTGCCGGATTCCGCTGGTCACGTCGAGACCATCCACCACATATTGATTGTTGTTCTGTCCCTGCCCATTCGCGCTGGCGTCCACCTGTTCTTCCGTGGAGTAGTTGTCCACGCCGGACGCCGGACTTCCCGAGGTGCTGGTGCCGAGACCCGTTGCACCGGGGGCCATGGTTACGAGCGTCACGAGATTGCGTCCCACGATCGGCAATTCTGCGACACCTTTGTTATCCAGGGTGAGTTGATTGCGGCTATCTGCCGTGTCCACCATCGGCGCTTCGGTACTTACGACAATCGACTCACTGGCGGAGCCCACCTTCAGAGAGATCGGAAGGTTGAGGTTCTGCTCGGTCAGAAGCGCAACGTCTGCTTCAGACTTCGAGAACCCCGTGGCTTCAACCGAGATCTTGTAGTTCCCCGGGGGGAGGCTCACGAAGCGGTAGTTGCCAGAGGGATCCGAAGTTGCGATTTGCTGGATCCCCGTAGCAGTGTTGACAAGGATAATTTGTGCTTTGGCCACACCTGCCCCGGATGGATCCTGGATGACGCCCTGGATGTTCGCCGTGAATTGCGCAAAGGCGGGAACAGCCCAAAGGGCGAACAGAGAACACATCAGGGCGGCAACAAAAGCCGCTCGACGTTGTGTCATGGTCTCCTCCTGAATGACCCTCAGGGCTTTCCTTTTCGATGCTTGTCAGAAAACGTTTCCCGGGTCGTTAAGCTTGTAGGAGATCCGTTGATGGACTGTCAATGGGTTCTTTGTCCTATTGCTGGGTCGTGCGAATGCGCGCTGACAGAGTCAACGCTTCCAGCCCTTGTTGGGTACAAACCCGATGCCTTCTCGAATCGTCACCAGTTGATTGGCAGCAATCTGCGGATATAGCTCGCGTTGCCCGCTCGGCCAAAAGATATCTATGGCGGCCTCCGTTGCTCTCCCCAATCCGAAATGGAGGCGAGGATCATTGGAGGAGTAATAGCTGGATTGGCTGACCAAAGCCTGGGCCTGCACCTTGTTGCCGTAGTGGGCAATGACTCGCGCTCCGATCGCGCTTCGATTCGACTTCACGCCCTCGAGCTTGATCTTGATCCAGTTGTGATGACCGCTTAGATCATTGCGCAGTAGCGAAGGTGGTTCATTCATATTCACGATGAGCACGTCCAGGTCACCGTCGTTGTCGAAGTCGCCAAACGCACATCCGCGGCTGCTATGAGGGGTCGTAACACCTTCGCCGGCCTGCGAATCCAGTTCCTCGAATGTGCCGTTGCCCAGGTTGCGAAACAGAACGCGCGGCGTCTTGTAGGGATACTGCGGCAGCGACTTCTCAACCTCGGGATACACACTGCCGGTCACAAAGAACACATCCGGGTACCCGTCGTTATCCAGGTCAACCATCCCCGCGCCCCAGCTGGTGAAGCGCGTCTCCACGCCGGTCCTGGCGGCGCGAGTGACGTCATCGAAGTTTCCCTTGCCGTCATTCCGATAAAGGCCGCTCGTGTCGCTGATGAAATGCGTCTTGAAAAGGTCCAGGTGTCCGTCGAGGTTATAGTCTCCAACCCCTACCCCCATCCCGGCCTGCTCCATGCCATCGTCACTCAGTGCCACTCCGCGGGTGACGCCTTCTTCGCGAAATGTTCCGTCCCCGTTGTTCATGAACAAGAGACTGGGCGTGGAATCGCAGGCTACGAAGATGTCGGGCCAGCCGTCTTCATCGAAATCGGCCGCCACCACGGTCATCCCGTAGCTTTCGGTTGCCACGTCGATGCCGGCCTCCTTCGACACGTCGGTGAAGGTGCCGTTTCCGTTATTGCGATAGAGAAGATGCCGTCCCGGGGGAAGACCGCGCGGGCCGCAGTTCACGGGAATTCCTTTCCAGTTGCAGGTCGACTTCTCTCCCGGTACCGGGGCGTGTTTAAAGGAAAACTGAATGTAGTTGGAGACAAAGAGGTCGAGATGCCCATCGCGGTTGTAGTCGACGAAAGCGCAGCCTGCTCCCCAGCGCGTTGCGTTCGCGCTGAAGAGTCCGGCTTCCTTTGTCACATCGGTAAAGGTGCCATTCCCGTTGTTTCTGTACAGTCGATTCTGGCCGTAGTAGGTGCAGAACAAATCGTCAAAACCGTCATTGTTGTAGTCGCCGACGCAGACGCCGTTCGCCCAACCGGCGGCCTTCAATCCCGCCGCTTCGGTAACGTCAGTGAACGTGCCGTCGCGATTGTTTTTGTAGAGACGATTGGTGGCGCCCGGAGGATCTCCTTCAAGCCGCGTGCCCGACAACAGGAAGATATCCATCCACCCGTCGTTGTCGTAATCGATGAAGGCGCATCCGCATCCATTGGCCTCCAGGATGTACTTTTTTGATTCAATGCCGCCGTAGATGACAGGCGCGTGCAGGCCTGCTTCTCGAGCCACGTCGGTAAAGTGCGCATCGAAAGGACGACCGGACGGCGCTGGCTTGGCCTGCGCTGCAATATTCCGGGTGGCGATGCCCTGATCCTGCCCCAGCAGTTGCTGGGCAGAAGCGCAAAGGGAAAGAAGGACAAAAGAACGACGGTCGATGGTCATCAGAGAGCGCTGTTTGAAGCGGCTACCATTATGGTGGCGTGGCGTGGTCCGAGTAAAGGTTTACACATTTTGAACTGCAGATTCAGTGCGACGGCTCCGAGGGCGTCACCACCAGTTTGTAGCGGTTCCGCTCGCCTTCCTGACGGGTCGCGTCCTGTCGCGCCTTGGCTAACTTTCTCAAAAGATCGGGAATCTCAGCCTGGTTTCCCGTCTTGCGAAGCGCGATGACGAGGTGGTACAAGGCGCTTTGATCCGATGGGGTCTTCTCGAGGACCAAGCGGCACTCCTTTGCGCTGAGCGCATACTGGCCCGAGTCAAGGTAGTACTTGGCCAGCACATTGTGAGCTGCTTCGAGCGAGGGCTGCAAAGTCACCGCCTTTTTTGCGGAGTCAAGACCCTTCTTAAAATCGGCCGAGCCCGGATCCGGCGACCTCTGCGAAACGATGGCAGCTTGCAGGTACCAGAGAAATGCGTCGCCTGGATGTTCTGCAAGTTTGGCGCGCACGGTCTCCAGCGCTCGCTCCGGATCCTTCTGGTCCTCTTCTTCGGCGAGCATGCCCTGCGCGGCAGCACTCATGCCCAACTTGGGATCCAACTGTTCAGCTTTTTCGAAATCCGCCTCTGCGTTCTCGTATTCTGCAAGCTGCACGTAGAGAACGCCCCTGGCCAGATAGAGAGGGGCAGCCTCGGGCCGCAGCTTGATGCCCGCGTTGATCATTTCCACACCGGCCTGGAACGACTGATGATCCATGGCGATTTCCGCGAAGTCCGCGTAGAGCGCAATCTGCCGTGGATCTTTGACGATGGCATCCCGCAAGATCATCACCGCACTGGGCGTGTCTTTTTCGGCTTCGAATGCGGCAGCAGCCAGGCGCATCGTACTCACGTCTGGATCGGCGTCCAACACAGGCTGCAGCGTTGCAATCGCATCCTGGGGTTTGGCCGCAGCAAGCTGGACGGCAGCCAAGCCTCGGCGCCACCGGGGATTTTCCGGTGCCGTTTGGACGAGCTGCTGAAAAACCGCAATCGCCTTGTCGGTCTGGCCGAGTTTTGAGAGGCAGATTGCGTAGCCCTGCATTGCTTCCGGTTGAGAATTCAGCAGGAGCCCGCTCGCGGCATAGTTCTCTACGGCCGTCGAGCAATCATTCTTCTTCTCCGCCATGACTGCCAACATCGCATGCGAGGTCGCGTCTTCGGGCCGCAGCTTGAGAAGATGCCGAAGCAGCGGAATTGCTTCGGCGCTGCCGGCTTCATACTCAATCTGCGCTGCCCCTTCCAGGGCGGGCAGATAGTCAGGAGCAATCGTGAGCGCGTGCCGGTACGATGCGAGCGCCGATTTGGAATCGCTCTCTCCGGAGTATGCCAGGCCTTGAAGCATCCACAGTTGAGGATCCCTCGGAGATTTCTGCAGCAACGGCCCCAGAAGCTGCAAGGCTCGTTGAAAATCATGGCTCTGCAATGCGGAAGTGATTGAGCCCAGCGGCTCATTGCTTGTCTGGCCCGAAATGCCCACATGCAGAGCAAAGAAAAGCACGAATAAAGAGACCTTGTAGGCTCGAAAAATCCACCTGATTGCCGGCCGCACATCTCTCCTCTTGCCCTGGACAGGCAGGAACCAATCTCCAATTGTTGAGTAGTCTACTCCGCAGTGCGAAAGCATACGAGGTTGGCATCGTCGAATCCTTACCGAAGACCTCTTCTCGTTTTCTGCCCAGTATCTCCGTACCCGGGAGCGAAATGAAGCATGGGAGCCGCGTGCAGCGAACCCACCGTATAATTGCCGGTCCGTAGACATGGTCGGCTGTGGTTGCGCCAAGCATTCAGGGGGCTTTCCGTATGGTTCAAATGACCCATATGGCGCATTCGAACTGTCCGGGAGTCTCAAGGAACGAACCCACGAGGAAGACGCAAAGGATGGATCGACGGAATTCACATCCCCATCACCACCATCGGCCCTGGATCCTTTCCCGTGCGCTGGTCGCAGGCTCGTTGCTGCTGCTCTCGCTCTTCTGCACCTCCTGCAGACGAGCCTCCCGCACGGTTGCGGTGATTCCGCGGACCTGCGGCACAGCGCTCTGGGAGCCAGTGCACGCCGGGGCTGCCGAAGTGGCACGCACGACTGGTCTCGATCTCTATTGGAATGGCCCGATGCGGGACGACGACACGCATACCCAAATCTCGCTCATCGAAAAATCTGTCGATCGGGGAGTCGCTGGATTGATTGTCTCGCCGATCCAGACCCTGCCCCTGCGAACTCCCATCCGCAAGGTCCTTGATCAAGGTATCCCCGTGGTCGTCATCGATACCGAACTCGGCATTCCCCCAGGGCCCAAGCTCAGTTATGTCCTGAACGACGAGGACATAGGGGGGCGCATCGCCGCCCGCAGAGTGGGACTGATCCTTCAGGGCAAAGGCAACATCGCGATCGTGGGAATCCGGCCCGAGCTCAAAAGCAATACCCTGCGCGAACGCAGCTTTGAATCGACGCTCAGCAGCGAATTCCCTGGAATCCATGTGGCCGCTCGCAGACTCGGGCTGTCGAGTGTCCCGCAGGAACAGCACAACGCCGAAGGCCTCTTAACCGGAAGCCAGTCTCTCGATGCCATTGTGGCACTCTCTCTCGCCGCGACCCGTGGAACCTACTACGCGTTGGCCGAGTTCGCTCAAGTGCAAACGATCAAGCTGGTTGGATTTGACCAGGACCTGCTTCCGCCCATCCGCGACGGCGGCATCGATTCTGTCGTCGTGCAGAACACTTTCGAGATCGGCCGCGTCGCGATGAACCTCATGAATCGAGAGATCCAAGGCGGCCCGGGGTCAGAAGCCAGCGTCCCCCCGGTGTTGTTGACCCGCGACAACATGGATTCGGCCGAGATGCGCCAAATCGAAAACATGTCGTGGTGGTCCTCGGAATGACTCCAGAGCTGACAACGCGTACACGTACTGCAGCTCTGCTTGCGGGGGTTCTTCTCGCGGTATTGGTGATCGCGGCCGTCGCGTACGAAGCCTTCGTACCAGAGAGACAGATTCAACATGCGATGATCTCGCTGGACAAGCAGGATAGTTGGCAGGCCTTTGGCGGCACGTGGCGTTTTGCGGACGGGGTCATGACCAATAACTCCGACGAGCGCGGGGCCAAGCTGATGACAGGCTCCGTCGATTGGTCCAACTACTCGGTTGAAGCGGATGTGCTCCTGCTTGGACAGTATGGCGACGCGGGCCTGATTATTCGCAGCAATGACGAAGAGACCGGAGTCGATGCGTACCACGGCTACATGGCCGGCCTGCGCGATCTCGACAACACGCTCATGATGGGGCGAGCCGATTATGGATGGAGAGAGTACGCCGCAAAGACAATCTCGCCCCGCGTCGATGCGGTGCAGTGGTATCACGTCAAGTTCCTGGCTTTTGAGTGTGATTTTGCGGTTAGCGCCACCGCGCAGAAGGGGGAAACGACCACAATCGCAATTCGAGATCCCGGCTGCATCAAGTCGGGGCGATTCGGCCTCAAGTCCTATAACACCGGTGCGCAGTGGAGGAACGTCGAAGTTCGGCCTGCGACACAGAGCGACTTGGAGGCGATGATCGGCAAACAACAGCCGCAACTAGCGGTACCCAGCCGACTCCCCTCTGGCATGGAGGCGGCTCCCTACGACCGATTCCTCGAGCCCATTGAACGCGACCTTCGCGCTCATCGTTCCGCAGTGAATACGCAGGCCATCAGCAGCCTTCGCCTGCTGTCCCCGGAAGTGCCGAGTTCTGTCACCGTGCAGGGAGTTGTCACCCTTACGTCGCCCATGCTCTACATTCAGGACTCCACCGGCGGCCTTGCGATCGAGAGCAGTCGTCCCCACGCTCCTCTGCAAATCGGCGACGAGGTCGAAGCCAGTGGCGATGCCGACCTGCGTGATTTCAGTTCCGAGCTTCGCAACGCCGATATCCATGTTCTCTGGTCGCACACGCCTGTCTCTCCGGTTGCGGTAGCCGCATCGCAGGCCGCGACAGGTTCATTCGACGCGCAGTATGTCGAGGTGCAAGGCCGGCTCGAAGAGAAGCACGACGACGGGCACGGAACAGAGATTCTGACCCTGGAAGACGAGAGCCAGTCATTCGTCGTCCTGGTTACTGGACTGGGACGCTCGCCGCACCTCGAGGCCCTGAAGGAAAAAAGCAAGCTGCGGCTGCGCGGTATCTGCACCGTAGATTCCAGGTACACGCATGACTTAACTGCGTTCGCCCTGCTGCTTCCGTCGGCCGGCGACATCGAAGTTCTGGAGGGCCCGCCCTGGTGGAACTCTGCTCACATTCTGGAGATGGCAGGCGGCATCCTGCTGCTGGCTCTAGCCGGCATGACGGGCTTCTACTTTGTGGAGCGCTTGCGCATGCAGTCCGTTCTGGATGAGCGGCAAAGGCTGGCCCATGAAATGCACGACACCCTCGCTCAGAGTTTTGCCGGGCTCGGTTTTCAGCTCCAGGCAATCCGCGAAGATGTGAGAGATGGAATCGACATCATGCCCCAGCTCGAACAGGCTCAGGAAATGGTTCGCAACAGTCACGAAGAGGCGCGGCGCAGCATCTCCGCGTTGCGTCCGGAACTGCTGGAGTCCGTCGGTCTGTTATCGACGCTTGAGATGTGCGCGCGCCGCATCGTATCGCAGAGCACCTCGGTTGAAATCAAGACAGGGAGCGAAGGCACTTTGCAGAACCTACCCCTCGGTGTTTCTGACACTCTGCTGCGCATCGGCTACGAAGCCATCACCAACGCGATTCGTCATGCACGTTGTTCCCGGCTGACCATTTCTCTCTTGTATGAGAGTTCGACCGTGGAATTGATCGTCGAAGATGACGGCGTGGGGTTCGTCATTTCCAGCGATTCGGCGGGGTTTGGCATCCGCGGAATGCACAAGCGTGCAGACAATATTTCGGCTCAGTTCAGAATCGACAGCGCACCAGGAAGGGGAACCAGCGTTCACGTGCTGGCGCCCATACCGCCGTCTCTCGCTCGGGCGATCGCGCGGCGATGGCTCGTTCAGCTAAAAGTGAGGAAAGCTCAAGATGAATTCACAGGAATCTAGGCCTGCTGTGCGGATACTCATCGTGGACGACCATCCGGTTGTCCGCGCAGGACTGGCCTCTTTGCTTCGCAGGCAGGCCGGACTGAAGCTTGCCGGTTCGGCGCACTCCGGCGAAGAGGCGCTGTCCATCCTAGCGCGCTGCTCGGTTGATCTGATGCTGCTGGACCTGCGGATGCCGAGCATCAACGGAATTGATTTACTCAATATGTTGAAGTCGCGTGACAGCCAGCCCAAGACGATCATCTTATCAAGCTACGAATACGAAGAGGAGATTTACCGGGCCGTCAAGGCAGGGGCTCGAGGCTATCTTTCCAAGAACGCCCCGCGCGAAGAAATCATCGCCGCAATCGAAGAAGTGGTGGCCGGAGGCACGTACTTTCCTGAACACATGCTCGAGTGGATTTCGGACCGCAAAGATCGATCGAGCCTGAGCGGGCGCGAAATCGAAATCCTGGAGATGGTTTCCAAGGGGCTTACGAACAAAGAGATTGCAAGCGCTCTGCAGATCAGCCACTACACAGTGCGAAATCACATCAACCACATCACCGCCAAGCTCCAGGTCTCAGACCGGACCGAAGCAGCAACCGTGGCCATGCGCCAGGGTATTATCGATGCCGGATAGCTGAGCCGTGTGCTTTCGTTGTCGAACGCGACCTTTCCACTCAGACCGTGCAAGTGATATCCAACATAAGCGGTAACTAATCAGGGCTCCTTTTGGGCAGCACGAACCGCCCCGGCCCGTCCCCGGAGTTGGTGCGAATGCGGTTCCTGAAGCGTGCGATAGCTATTTGCGGTTTCGCAGTCGCATTGTGTCTTGCGAACTCGATGTGGACGAGGGGAACCCCTTCAGCCGCGCATGCAGCCGCCGCGATCGATGCCAAGGCTCCTCAGCGGGATGAAGCAGACGCTTGCATCGACTGCCATGAAGAAGAAGTCAAGGGTTTTGCGCGCTCGAAAATGGCCCACTCGATGCGACTGCCAGCGCAGGAACCCGAGGGAATCGTGAGCACGTCTCAAACGACTCTCCGGACCTACTCGAATCGCGACGGAACATGGCAGACCCTGCAAAGCCACGGCGCCACTGAAACCTATCGTGTTGACTATGTAATTGGATCAGGAACGCATGCCAGTGGCTACATCATTTCCCTGGCAAATCATCTGTTTCAATCACCGGTCGCATATTACCGGGGCAAGGCTGCCTTCGGTCTCGCGCCTGGCTATGAGACTGAATCGGACCCGGACTTCACCCGCCCGATCAAACCGGGATGTATCTTCTGTCATGCCGGTTCGTTCACTCCTGTCGCGGGGACAATCAATGAGTATGGCGCGCAGCCGTTCTCGCACCTCGCAATCGGCTGCAGCAGATGTCATGGCCCGGCAGACGCCCATCTCCATGGCCCCAGTCCGTCGAACATCGTCAACCCCATCCGGTTGGATCCTGCGTCGCGCGACAGCGTCTGCGAACAGTGCCACTTGAAGGGCGTGGCTCGAGTCCCGAATCCAGGCAAGGCTTTTACGGACTTTGTCGTCGGCCAACCGCTGGAAAGGACATTTACGATCTATCGTGACTCGATGCCGAGCGGCCAGCAGCCTCCGTTCAAGGTCATCAGCCATTCAGAACAATTGGCGCTCAGCCGATGCAAACGCGCGAGTGGAGAAGGAATGTGGTGCGGAACCTGCCACGATCCCCATCACGAGCCTGCGTCTGCCGAACCGTACTATCGCTCAAAATGCCTCATCTGTCATGCCAGGACGCACTTTGCGGTGAGCCATCCATCTCGAAGCAGCAACTGTATTGGGTGCCATATGCCGAAAAGGGAAGCCAATGATGGCGGGCATACGGTCTTTACGGATCATCGGATTCAACGAACACCCGATCACAAGCCTGCAGCCGAACCTGTCGGGATCGAACCATGGAGGGATCCGCCCCCCGAATTAGCAAAACGTAACCTCGGAATCGCCTTGATCCAGGCTGGCGCTGAGACACGGTCGTGGCCACAGATCGTGAGCGGGTATCAGATGCTTACCGAAGTCCAGCATCAGTTCCCGGGCGATTGCGAGATGTACAACTCGATTGGGAATGCGTTATCGATTGGGCGAAAATTTTCAGAGGCGGCAATTGCATTCGAACTTGCTGTACGGTGTGACCCCAAGTCATCGGGTGAAGAGGCTAATCTCGGTTCTGCCTACGCCGCATCCGAAAGCAAGGAAGCTGCTGAATTCCATCTCGAACGAGCCCTTGAACTGGATCCGATGAACCTCAGCGCTGCCGAACAATTGATTCGCCTGTACGAAGGGGACGGGAACTCAACCAAAGCGGAGATCATCCGGAGCAAGATCGCTGGTCTCCTGCACTGAATACCAATAGCGGCTTTGGAAACAATGCTCGCCTGGTTTCCTGATGGTACAGCTGCACTATTGCACGACTCTATTGAGAAGACTTACCGTTGCCAGGCCAGAACGAAAGCGCCTCGGAGGACAAATTGTTCGGCGACCAAATATGATCGTTCTTGGCTGCAACTCGCTATCTGGGTAAACGCTTTCCGCCCAGGGTATTCAAGAGATTGTGGTTTGAGGAGTGAGAGCACCTATGGGTAAAAAATCGTATACGTCGATCAAGTCCGCACGAGAGTCGGCAAGCGCGCTGAGTCGCCGGGATTTTATGACTGGGCTGGGTGGCGTGGCCGTTTTGAATGCCTTTCCCGGAAAGCGTGCATTGGCAGAATCGCCCCAGGGCTCTTTGAATATCGCTCGGGTTGCGGTTCCGACCAGCCAGACCATGCGGAGCGAAAACAAGATATCGGCTCTGAACGATGGCCTGACGCCCGAAAATTCGTTTGATCGCTCGCATGCGCTGTACACGTTGTGGTCTCCATCGCCCGGGGATCGGGCCGCCTGGGTGCAATATGACTGGGGCGAGCCGGTCAAGATCGAGAAGGTGGAGATCTACTGGGCAGTCGATCGCCCCCGTCCCGCAGCGATCCCGGGCAGCGCCTGGCAGCAGGTCAAAGCCCCCGAAAGCTATCGCATCCTCTACTGGAACGGCAACGATTTCGTTCCAGTGGCGCAACCCCAGGGTCTGGGCGTCGCACCCGACACCTTTAACAGCACGACGTTCGAGCCTGTATTGACCAGCAAGCTGCGGCTCGAGGTCATTCCTCAAGCGAAACAGCCTGCCGGAATTCTCGAGTGGCGAGTATTCAACTACGGCCCCGTTCCAGAGCTTCCTCCCGTGGTGGATGCCGGTGTGGACCGCTCGGTGGTCAGCGATGGGCGCACCTATCTCTCGGGAAGAGCGACCTGGCTGCGCGATTCCCCCGACAACAGCGTGCGATGGATGCAAAGCTCGGGACCCGGCATAGTGACATTCGCCGCGTCAAATTCGTTGGACACGACCGCAGCTTTTTCCACTCCAGGAGACTATGTTCTCGCGCTGCAGGGGTCAGGCAGGGAAGGTCCGCCTCCTTCGATCAACGTGCATGTCGAACCTGCACCGCCGGCCGACCGTCTCGACGTGGTCTATACGCGCCGCTACTCGATCGACAGCCCTCTCTGGAATCAACGTGCCAAAGCTCTCATTGTCGATTGGATTCCCCATTGCGTTGCGATGTGCGAGCGAACCGACATTGCTCCCATGCGCGGCGACGGAGGGATCGACAACTTCATCGAAGCAGGCAAGGCGAATCGCGGTGAGGCCCACGGCCGCCACAAGGGATATGTGTTCTCCAATGCCTGGGTCCACCAAACCGTCGAATCGATGTGCATTGCGATGATGGTTGATCCGCAGGGCGATTCGGACATCGTCAAGGCGCAGGACCTGATGCATGCGACTCTCGAGCGCTGGATTCCGATTATCCTCGCTGCGCAGATGCCGGACGGCTATCTGCAGACCGCTTACATTCTCGCGGACCGCAAGGACTGGCCTGAACGCTGGTCACCCGACCATCGCGGCAACCACGAGGGCTACGTTTCCGGCTACTTCATCGAGTCGGCCATCAATCACTACACACTGACTGACGGGAAGGACCTCCGCCTCTACAACGCCGCCAAGAAGCTCGCCGACTGCTGGGTTGCCAATATTGGCCCAGGCAAGAAGGACTGGTTTGACGGGCACCAGGAGATGGAACAAGCACTGGTGCGCTTCGGGCGCTTCGTCAACGATCAGGAAGGCAATCATCGCGGCAACGCCTATATCGCGCTCGCCAAGTTCCTGCTCGACTCACGACGCGGGGGATCGGAGTACGACCAGAGCCACCTTCCGCCGGGCCAGCAATATGAGGCAGTGGGTCACGCCGTGCGCGCGATGTACTTCTACTCGGGCATGGCGGACATCGCCGCCGAGACCCGGGATCGCGACTACCAGAGTGCAGTCATCTCGCTCTGGGACAACATGGTCAACAAGAAGTACTACGCGACCGGCGGCATCGGAAGCGGCGAAACCTCAGAAGGCTTTGGGCCCAACTACTCATTGCGCAACGAAGCGTATTGCGAAACATGTTCAAGCTGTGGCGTGGTCTTCTTCCAATACAAGCTCAACCTCGCCTATCATGACGCGAAATATGCGGACCTCTACGAGCAGACCATGTACAACGCTCTTCTCGGAGGAGTCGCGCTCGACGGCCAAAGCTTCTGCTATACCAACCCCCTCGTCAACACCGAACGCGCGAAGTGGCACATTTGCCCCTGCTGCGTCGGCAACGTATCACGCACACTTCTCATGATTCCCACGTGGTCCTACGTAAAGAGTAAGGATGCGCTTTACGTGAACATGTTCGTCGGCAGCCGCATCCATGTCGGCGAGGTTGCCGGCACCAACGTCGAGGTGGTTCAGAAGACGGAATATCCTTGGCACGGTTCAGTCGTCCTTACCGTCAATCCTGAAGCGCCCAAAACGTTTTCCGTCTACGTGCGTATTCCGGACCGCACCACGAGCAAACTCTACAAGGAATCGCCTGCCGTTCGTGGCGTGAAACGATTTGCCGTGAATGGACAAGAACAGACGCCGGCGATGCACAAGGGCTACGCCGTGATTACCCGCGAGTGGAAGCGGGGCGACCGCATTGAACTGGAGTTGCCGATGGAGCCGCAGCGCATTGCCGCCGATGAACGCATCGCCGCCGACGCTGGTCTCACGGCCATGAAATACGGTCCTTTGATCTACAACGTCGAAACCCCAGACAACGAGAACATCGATCGCAAGCTGGGCGACGCGCCCCTCCACACGGAATGGCGCCCCGACCTGCTGGGAGGGGTCATGGTGATCACGGGCAAATGGCGAGACGGTACACCGCTGGTGGCCATTCCCAATTTCGCGCGCATGAACCGCGTCGGACCTCCGCCTGACTATCCCACTGATCGCGATCCGGAAAGGTGGAAGCGGCCCAAACAGGTCATCGAGTCGAAGGTTTGGATCTAGACAAGACTGCACAAGTCGAATCGACAGTCTCCTTCGCGGTAGTTAGCGATTGCTGTGCGGGTTCTCGTACAAATGGCACTCAGGACGAGCAGCGATCAGCCATCCCGGCCCAGCATCCTCGATGTAGCCCGGCACGCGGGCGTATCGCACTCGACCGTCCTGCGCACGATGAAGGGAATACGTTCCGTGCGCAAAAATACGGCAGACAAGGTTTGGGAATCCCTGGAAGAGCTTGGTTACATGCCGAATGCCGGCTCGAAAGGCGTGTCCAAAAATCGCCGGCTCGGTCTGGTGATCGCGGCCCTCACTGAGGTGCACACGGCCGAGTTGATTGCGCGATTCCACGAGAACGCTGCTGCGCTTGGCTACGATGTGCTGACTTGCTCGATCGACGACAGCAGACAAGCGGCTGCCCAGGTGCAGATGTTGCTGGACCGCAAAGTCAGTGGCATTGCGGCGCTTGTTCTCAATCCCGATTCACTTCTGACCGAGGCTCTCTCGCGCGCCGATATCCCCGTCATCCACTGCGATTCGAATCGAGTTCTTCGAAATGGAACAGCATTGTCTATCGATTACTGGCGCGGCGTGCGGGAAGCTGTCCAACACTTGGCGATGCTGGGACATCGGGAGATCGCATTCGTCGGCTCTTCACTCGGTCATCTGCCAACAAGGCAGAAGTCGGAGGCCTTTCTTCTCGCACTGAGAGAGATTGGCTGCATGCCCAACTGGCTTGTTGAAGCAGATTCATCCTTCACCGGCGGGATTGCAGGCATGGAACGGCTGATCACGTCCGACCCCCTGCCAACGGCCGTCCTGTGCTCCTGTGATGCAGTCGCCCTTGGCGCGTTTCGGGCCTTGTGGCGCGCCGGCATCTCCGTGCCCGACGGAATTTCGTTGATCTGTCTCGATGACTGCCATTTCGCCGCGTGGATGGCGCCGCCCGTCACCACGGTCCAAATCTCCATTACCGACTTCGCGAAGACAGCACTTGAAGCGCTTCAGCACATCATCGTGAACCCCCTGGCGAACACCGCCAACAGCTTGTTGAAAGTGCCAACCTCGCTCGTCGTGCGTGGTTCAAGCAGCTATCCTCCCGGCCGTGCGCTGCCCAAGTCGAACCAGGCAGGCGCCGTATTCGAGCAAAGATCAACCTTGTGAGTGCGATGAAATCGATACCGACACGCAGATCCGTTCTCGGCGGCATCGGAGCCGGCGTAGCGCAGTTGTTGCTTCACAAGCAGCTCGACGCGGCAAGCTCTCTGCCTGTGCTGACCGGCAAACCCGGCAAGCTTGATTTCAGCCTGACAGCGATGACATCGCGCGTGCTGCGCATCAGCATCGCGCCCGCCCGCGCAAAGCCGCCGAACCAGGAACTCGGCATCCTCGACATGCCTCACGAAGTCTCACTCGGCGGCAGCCCCTTCACCGGTTCGGTGCGGTGGGGCAAGTACGACGTTCGCGTTGAAGATGAACCCCTCCGCATTACCCTGACCGATGCCGCACAGCAAGTCCGGCAGCAGATTCAGTTTGACGCGGACAGCACGGCGGTACGCTTCCGTCTGGGCAGTCATCCCGTCTTCGGTCTCGGCGAAGGGTTGATGGGCGTGGATCGCCGCGGCACAAAAGACGCAATGCGTAACGGGCAAGCCTCGGCGGAACTGCGTATCGCCGGCTCCCGCGTCCCGATTCCCTGGGTTCTCAGTCCCGAAGGCTGGGGTGTCTTTGTCGGTCAACCGATGGGGACCTTCGATCTGACCGGCGAAATGGGCGTCGTGCGTTCGCCGGTGGCAACTTCCACACGCAACGTGTACGTCATTCTCGGCGACACTCCCGCAGACGTTCTACGCGGGTATTCGGAGCTGACCGGCTATCCGCACCTGCCGCCACTCTGGTCTCTGGGGTACATGCAGTCGCACCGCACACTGGCAAGCCGCGATGAGGTGCTCGAAATCGCTCGCACTTTTCGTGACAAGAAGCTTCCATGTGACACGCTGATCTACCTGGGCACCGGCTTCTGCCCATCAGGCTGGAACACCGGGCATGGCTCCTTCACGTTCAATGCCGACGTGTTTCCAGATCCCGCCGCGATGCTGCGGCAGCTGCACGCAGATCACTTCAAAGTCGTGTTGCACGTCGTACCGCCCTACGACTTCCACGGCAACATCACGGACTCGGCCTCCGCTGCCCACACGCCGGGCGATGCGGCTTCCTACTGGACCAGGCACATGCCAATTGAAGAGATCGGTATCGACGGGTGGTGGCCTGACGAAGGCGACCTGCTGCCGGAAGAACAGCGCCTGGCCCGCAACGAAATGTACTGGGATGGACAAAGACAGGCGCACCCGGATCGCCGTCCCTTCGCACTGCACCGCAACGGATACGCCGGTTTGCAGCGCTATGGGTGGCTCTGGTCAGGCGACATCGATTCGACCTGGAAGACACTCGCCGCGCAGGTCACGATCGGCATCAACATGGGTCTCTGCGGAATTCCGTATTGGGGCACCGACACGGGCGGGTTCATTCCCACCCCGGAACTCACCGCAGAGCTCTATGTGCGCTGGTTCCAGTTCAGCGCGTTTTGTCCTCTCTTCCGCTCCCATGGTGTCGCTTGGAAGATGCGCTTGCCGTGGGCGTGGGGTAACGATGCGCTCGGCCCACTGGAAGGCGCGGCTACGTTGGCCAACTGGCCCGCGCCGCAGGATCTGCATCATCCGCAGATTGAGACCATCTGCCGCTCCTACCTGAATCTCCGCTACCGGCTGCTTCCTTATCTCTATTCGTCGGTCGATCAAACACATCGCTCGGGGCTCCCCTTGATGAGGGCCCTATGGCTGGCATATCCGCAGGATGCGAAGGCTCTGCTGATCGCGGATGCGTATCTCTTCGGAGATCACCTCCTGGTTGCTCCTGTGACAGAGCCCGGCGCCACGCAGCGAAAAACCTATCTCCCCGCAGGGACCTGGTGGGATTTCTGGACCAATCAGGGAGTGAAGGGCGGAGTTGAAGTCACCCGCGAAGTCGATCTGGAAACGATCCCGGTGTATGTGCGTGCGGGTGCGATTCTTCCCATGGGGCCCGTACGTCAGTACGCGGCCGAACCAACAGAGGAGCCAGTGACGCTGCAGGTCTATCCCGGTGCCGATGGTCAGTCGACATTGTATGAGGATGATGGAACAAGTTTCCGTTATGAACATGGCGATTTCACCAGACTGGACTGCAGCTGGGAAGAAACATCGCGCACCCTCAGACTTCGTGCAGCGGATGGAACCAAGCCGCCTATTGGGAAGAAAATAAAAACCCAGGCAATGGACAGCGGAAAGACGCAGCTTGTTACGTTGACCGAGGACGGATTGACGATCCAATTGTGAAGGCGCAGAAGTAGCCATAGGCCCCGTCTCCCTCCCTCTGCAGCTGCAGGCGAAAAGTCGCCATCTCGCGACTGGGCAGCGTCATCTCTACAGAAATCCAGGTGGAGTGGATCTGTAAGAAGTGGCCTTGCCGGTCGTAATTGCGGTGAAAGGCTTGCTGCGCCCATACGGGATTCGGTCAGCACCAGAGCGGCGCGCCGCCTTCTGTGGAGTGGCCGGGCGATTCGGGACAAATGACGACAGCACCTTTTGTGTGAAATGATTATCTGTTGCTACAGATCTTAGATCTTCCGTTGAGGCGCTTGCTAAAACGTTTCAGCTCAGGAGATTGCTAAGAGGTGGCGGAACGGTTCTTCAGCGGTCGTTTGATATGGCGTCTTCGTCACATTCTGTGAATGGGCAGCGCGGTGCGCAGCTTGGGCCGGATCCAGCACTCGTGCGCGAGCAACTGAAGCGGCTCGTTGCGCACCCATTGTTCACGAACAGCAAGCGATACCCGGTGTTGCTGACCTACACTGTCGAGCAAACGCTTCTTGGCAATGCGGGCGAATTGAAGGAAAGGACAATTGGCATCGAGGCTTTTGGGCGCGAGCCCGTTTACGATGTCAATCTGGATCCTGTGGTTCGGACTGCGGCCGCCGAGGTTCGGAAAAGGCTCAGCCAATACTATTACAACCCTGATCACGCCGGGGAATTGGTAATCGAACTGCCGATCGGCTCCTATGTTCCGACGTTTCGGGATCCAGCCGCGTCGCAGATGGGATTTGCGGCGGAGCCTTTAGTCGCCGAGAAAGTGGAGTCGCTGCCGAAGGACTCTGCATTCTTAGCGCTCACGCAGGCAGAAGGCGAACAGGCGCATGCACGACTCCCGACCCGCCGTTGGATGGTGCTTGCCATCGCTTTGCTCGTCGCCGCGCTGATCGGATTCAGCGTTGGTCGCGTGAGACCTCCGAATCAAGCACCGGTTGCCGGTGAACCCTCGAACATGTCCCGCTTCTGGCAGCCGATTACCGCAACTTCGAGCCGGGTTACCTATTGTCTTGGAGCACCAACGGACTCTGTGGATCTGCAGGCCCGGACGTACCCCGCCTCGGAAGGTGGCAGTTTAAACACATACGACGTCATCACCCTCGCACGATCTCTCGTGCCCCTCGTTCCGAAGAACGGCCAATTTCGTGTGTTATCCGGTTCGGATACTGGCTTTGCTCAATTGCGAGAAGGACCATTCGTTCTGATTGGTGCATTCGATAATCCCTGGACCATGCGCATCACGCAGGATTTACCGATGGGCTTTGAATATGACAATCACGTCCGCGAGGTCGTGGATCGCAAGAGTGTGCCCAAAAAAGTCTGGACACTTCAATGGCAGGTTCCAGGCAAGAGTCTCGCGCGCGACTACGCCATCGTCGCCCGACTTCATGACACGGTAACCGGCGAACCCGTCATCATCCTGGCCGGCATCCTGGGGGAGGGAACGGAAGCAGCAAGCGAGGTCGTTTCCAATCCGGCGTACTTGGACGCGATGCTGCAGAAGGCTCCGAAGAATTGGGACCAACTCAATTTGGAAGCAGTCCTAGAGGCAAAGGTCATCGAAGGCCATCCGGGCCCGCCCACGGTCATCGCTGTCGAGACGTGGTGAGTCGTTTCGACCTCAGAAACCAGTATCATACATCCCTGCAATCCCGGCCCCACTCGAGATCTATCCTCTTGTAAATGCGAGATTTGTCGTTGTCTTGCTCTGTCTGATGCACGATGCACCTTAAAAACTGCCTAAGCGACGCCTAGCCTGACTTCGTACGGAAGTCTGCAGGATTTCCGCCACGGACGGAAGGAGGCATTCGATGAGGCGCATCCTTGGGTTCGCCCTTTTATTCATGTTGTCGTCGATCACGCTTGTGGCCGCGAAGAACTCGCAGACGTTTTACCTGAGTTCCGATGTTCGCGCGGGAAACGTTCAGCTACCCCGCGGAATATGCGAAGTGACCTGGAGCACAGCCTCGGGATCCCACGTGCAGTTGACCATCAGGACAGATGACAAGAAGACGGTGACGGTTCCAGCCCTTATGGTCGAGGGAAGGGACGACCGAGCCGGTGTGGTCACTTCGATCGTGAACGGCGTTACGTACCTGGTCGAACTTCACACCAGGAATGCCAAATTCGTCTTTGAAAACGGCGCAGTTGCATCGAAATGAATTCTGTCTGCGCCCAACACACGGCGGGATAGCGTATATGCAGCCGATCGGGCAGGCGCGAACTTTTTCATCACCTTTACTGTGAAGAGTTTTTGGGAGACACATGCAGAATTGCAAGTCTGGTTCTTACCTTCTACTCACCGTTCTTGCGGGCCTTGCGCTCGTCTCCGCAGCATCGATCGCAGCGGCTCAGAACAATGACCGACCCTGGATGAATCCCAGCCTCTCCCCGGAGGAGCGGGCCGACCTGGTTCTGAAGCAGCTCACGCTCGACGAAAAGCTCGCGCTATTACATGGGAATGGCATGGCCCACGCGCCGCAGTGGCAAATGCCGCTGTCGAACCTTACCAACGGTGGTGCGGGATACGTGGAGGGTGTTAATCGCCTCGGCATCCCGCCTTTGGTTATTTCTGACGCGGGTTATGGAGTGAGAGACAGCGGCGCAAACGGTAGGTATTCGACGGCCATGCCCTCGAGTCTGGGTGCTGCAGCGAGCTGGGATCCCGACTCAGCTTGCGCATTCGGAACTGTGATCGGCAAAGAGCTGCGGGCGCAAGGATTCAACATGACTCTTGGCGGAGGAGTCGACCTTATCCGCGAACCCCGGAATGGGCGCAACTTTGAATACGCGGGCGAAGATCCGCTCCTCGCCGGTACGGTCGTCGGCAGCCTGATGAAGTGCGAGCAGGAACAGCATGTCGTTGGCGACATCAAGCACTACGTGATGAACGATCAGGAGACGGGGCGTTTCTTTGTCAACTCGGTGATCGCAAAGCGAGCGATGCAGGAGTCCGATCTGCTCGCCTTCCATATTGCCATTTCCATCGCGAATCCCGGTGCCGTGATGTGTTCCTACAACCGGATCAATGGGGACTTCGGGTGCGAGAACCCGTACACGCTTCACGAGGTACTGAAGAAAGATTGGGGCTTCAAGGGATTTGTGATCTCCGACTGGGGAGGCACTCACAGTACGGAGAAGGCGTCCGCAGCAGGTCTCGACCAGGAACAACCGATGGCAGACTTCTTTGGTCCGAAGCTAAAGGAAGCAGTGGAAGCTGGAAGAGTGCCAATGTCAGAAATTGACGACCATGCGCGGAGAGTTCTCAACGCTGAATTTCTGTCCGGCATCGTCGACGACCCGCCTCAGAAGAGCGTGGTCGATGTGGAGAAGGGATTCGAAGTCGCTCGACGTGTTGAGGAAAAGAGCATCGTTCTACTGAAGAATAGTCCGACAGTTCTTCCGCTTGTGTCGTCGAAGATTCACAGCATTGCGATCATTGGCGGCCATGCGGACGTCGGGATGATTTCCGGCGGAGGGTCGGCGCAGGTGGATCCCCCTGGGGGAAACGCGATTATGCCTCCGGGCAAAGGCGCGACAATCTGGCAGAAACCCGTTTGGTTCCCAACCTCTCCTTTGAAAGCGCTCCAGGCGAAACTGCCGAACACGAAGATCGACTTCGATCCAGGAACGGATCCGAAGTCGGCATCGAGTCTGGCGAAGAGCGCCGATTTAGCGATTGTGTTTGTGTACCAGTGGCTGTCGGAGGACATGGATGTGCCGAGCCTTTCGCTTCCTGACAATCAGGATGCCTTGATCGAGCAGGTAGCGTCGGCGAATCCGCACACCGTCGTCGTGCTGGAAACTGGAACTGCGGTCACTATGCCCTGGATCGACAAGGTGGCGGGCGTAGTAGAGGCTTGGTACGCGGGCAGCTCAGGACACCAGGCGTTGGCGGACGTACTTGTGGGGGACGTCAATCCTTCCGGAAAGCTTCCGCTTACGTTCACCAGGAGTGAAGCGGATCTTCCGCACCCAGAGAGCCCGAAAATTCCTGCGGAGAGTCAGCCACAAGCTGGGGATGTAGCGGACAACGGTGCTCCTTCTTCGAACGCTTCTGCTCACGCAGGCTACGCGGTTCACTACGACGAAGGCGGCGCAGTTGGTTACAAGTGGTTCGAGGAGCAGCACAAGAAGCCGCTGTTTGCCTTCGGCTTTGGTTTGTCCTACACGACCTACGCATACTCCGGTCTGAGTGTCGATTCCTCCGGCAAAACTGCGCATTTCACGGTCAAGAACATCGGGAAGCGTGCGGGCACTGAAATTGCTGAGGTGTACGCGCGGCTTCCGTTGAGTGCCGACGAACCTTACAGGCGGCTGGCGGGATGGACGCGGGTCACACTTTCGCCGGGTGAATCGAAAATAGTTTCTGTTCCGATCGACGAGCGCGTATTGAAGACGTTCAACGATGAGAAGAATGCCTGGAATATGACACCGGGGGATTATCAAGTCTTCGTCGGTGGATCGTCGGACAATACGCCGTTGACAGGGACTCTCATGGTTCGTTGAGTTCGTGCCATTTGTCGTCTCTCTTTGAATCCTAAGATGTCAAAACAAGCCGCGCGGGAATACGGCGCCGAGCCAGAATTGCGGAGTGATCTGACTAATGAATGTCTCCGTCGCTGCTGACCGCACCAGTAGCGGAAAACAGCATTTTGAAGTGTTGGATGGGCTGCGAGGCAGTGCTGCATTTCTAATCGTGATCTTCCATGTCTTCAATTACTCGTTTGGCTTCCATGGTCCCTGGGCACTCGTCAAACACGCGTATCTCGCAGTCGATTTCTTCTTTGCACTTTCGGGGTTTGTGGTCGCGTATGCATACGATGACCGATGGACGCGGATGTCGGTCCTCCAATTTCTCCGGATTCGTCTCATCCGCCTTCATCCACTGGTTCTGATCGGAGCCACTCTGGGGCTTCTCGGATATCTCTTGGACCCCTTCAGCCGGGCAGCAAACCACACGAACGTCGCAATGCTGCTGTTGGCATACGTCACGTCCTTGCTGCTGCTGCCATCCCCTCCGGTCGGTGGACGGCATAACGAATCGCAGGCACTCAATGGGCCAGCGTGGTCTCTGATGCAGGAATACCTGGGAAACATCGCCTACGCTTTGATTCTTCGCCGGCTGCGCGCGCTCACCCTTGCGATCATCTTCGGCATCTGCGGGCTCCTGCTTATTTGGACTGCCAACGCAAAGGGGTCGCTGGATGGAGGCTGGGATTATCCGAAAATCTGGATGGCGCCTCTTCGCTTGACGGTTTCGTTCGTGATGGGACTCTGGCTCTATCGGGTTCACGATCGGATGCGAGTCCCTAAAATCGGACTCCTCTTGCTTTCGATCGTGCTTATCGTGTGCTTCCAGATGCCGGTCTTCCCCAAGGTTGGTGAATGCTCGCTGAACGGGCTTTACGACGCGGCGTGCGTGCTCTTCCTATTTCCGCTCATTCTCCTTTGCGGAGCACACTCCGACGCTGGCACGGGAATGATCAGGCTTTGCAAGTTCAGCGGCCACCTATCCTATCCGCTCTACATCACTCACATTCCATTCGTATACGTGCTTGCGGGTTATGCGTGGACAAGGCATCCCAGTCTGAATGTGAAGCTGACATTGATTTCTCTACTTATTCCATTCGTGATTTTTATTGCATGGTTCGTCTTGAAGTATTACGACGAGCCTGTCCGCGCCCGGCTGAGCCGGCGTTACGGGATCAAGCGGGCGACAGTGCGGGTTTCCGGCCAGGCAGGAGAGGCACGATGATATCGATATTGAAGAGGCTCGTACGTACTGCAGGCCCACTAGTCACTCTTGGATTGGTGCTCACGACCCCACTCCTTGCGCAAGAGCAAGCCGCTTTCGGCTGGCATGGTCTTTTACGCGACAGTGCTGGCGCGCCGATCGCAGATGCCAAAGTGGAGCTGAAGGGCGCGGCCACAGCCGAAGCCAACACGGGTGCCGACGGAAGCTTTACGCTTCCCGCACTACGTCCAGGACAATACAGGCTAGCAATCATCGCCGGGCACAAGACCGCTGCCTATGCCCAGGCAATTAGTCTCACTCCCGATGCTCCGCCTGTTGTGATCACGTTGTCGAACCGGGGCGAAATCACTGTGTCGGCGCAGCAGGGCACAGGTGCAACGGGCGGTGAAGCACTTTCAGGCCAGGCAGTGAGTTCTCTCCCTCTGAACGGCCGCGACTTCAGCACTTTGTTGCTCCTGGCAGCCGGCACGATGACCGATACCAACGGCGCGACGAATTTCACTCAGCAGTTTGCAATCAACGGGCAACGCGGGGTGGAGGCGACATTTTCCATGGATGGCGCGGACATTAGCGATCCGGAGATGGGTGGCAGTATCATGCCAAACTTCAATGTAGACGCCATTCAGGAACTGCAATCGAGTTCGGGTTGGATGCCGGCTGATGTCGGTCGTGGAGCGTCGGGTTTCACAAACATCGTCACTCGCTCCGGAGCGGCCGGCTTTCACGGCTCGTTTTTTGAGTTCGTGCGCAACTCAGCGTTTGACGCACGCAATTTCTTCGATCATCCGACGCCCGCATACCCGGGACGCATTCCCCCGTTCCGTCGTAACGAATTCGGATTCACTAATGGCGGTCCCGTTTACGTCCCTCATCTCTATGACGGGCGGAAGCGCACCTTCTACTTCACTGAGTACCAGGGCTTCCGCCAGGTGCTGGGCACCACTCAGGTCATGCCGATACCCACCGCCGCACAACGGCCCTCAGGAGGCTCCGATATCGTCTCCGACACGGTGAGTTTTCCCGACGGCACAACAGATTCGCTGGCTGTTCCGGTGAACCCGTCGATTGCTGCGATACTCGCTCGATATCCTCTGCCGAATCTTCCAACGGGCTCCTTTGGTGCGAATACCTATGCGACCGCTTCGAAGGTCACCACCAACGCCGACCAGTTCTCATTGCGCATCGACCACAAGCTTTCAGCAAAGAACCAGTTCTTTGCGCGCTTCACGATGGACAACCTGACGGGACCGACGACAAACCCGGATCAGACAGCGATCGACCCCGCCTTCGCCGTCGAGTATCTCGATCGGCAGCGCAACGTGGTCGGGACACTCACGACCACCTTCACGCCAAAGCTTGTGCTCGAGTCCTCGCTCTCGATTACCCGATCCACCCCAGGCTTTCCTTCTCCCGATCACACGGACCCCGCGGTGAAGTTTGAAGACGGCCTCTTCGAAGCCTTCAATGGCGCCGGCGGATCCGTGATGCAGGCGTACGGCAACCTGTTTCAGGAGCGGGAGAACATCAGCTACTCCGCCGGACAACACACTCTGAAAGCCGGCTTCGAAGTCCGGGAGAATGTGGACACCACCTATTTCGGTATTCCACCGAACGGGGAATACGATTTCGGCGGCGGAACCGCGTACGCAACGGAAGCGATCGCGTCCGCGAGCGGCAAGCACAATATCAACCCAGGTGATCCTCTCCCGGATACGCTCTCTGGTTTCCTCTCAGGTTCGCCATTTGCCTATATCGTCGCCGTTGCGCCTCCAGGAGTTTCAGGTGGCGCACACATCGGTCCGGCTGCCATCAATCGCGGCGACTACAACGCCTATGTCGAAGACACTTGGAAGGTCACGCCAAAACTGACGCTGGACTACGGTGTCCGCTGGGAGTACTACACCCCGATCACCGAGCGTGCGCATCGCACTGGTTCCTTCCGCACACTCAATGGAACCTTGGACTATGTTGTCAATCCTCAGCCCGGGTATTCAACCACTTGGAATGGATGGGGTCCCAGGTTACAAACTTCGTGGGCGCCGCTCAAGAACTTTACCGCGCATGCAGGAGCAGCGGTGATGGTAATACCGCCTAATATCTGGCAGGACAACATGCTCACTGGTTCCACGCCTTTCTCGATCAGCCCGCGGCGTCAATCCTCATCGAGCGTGCCACTTGCATATGGGTTAACGATCACCCCATCGATGTTGCCCATTGCCTACGATCTGAGCGGCAATGACATTCTGGCGAAGGGAACGAAGAATATTCCTGCCAACACGCCGATGGATGTGGACCGCTACGAGAAGGATTTGGCCAACGTGACTTCCTCAGGTGCGGTGAGTTCTCTGAATCTCGCGGGGATCGATGCCAAGTTTGGAAATGGCGCACTCTACACTTGGACGCTGGGTCTCGAGCGTAAGATCGCCAACCTGACCGCAGACCTGGGCTACGTAGGAACTGCGGCCCAGAAGCTTCCGCGCATCTCTTTTCCAAACGCCTATCCTGGCGCTACCCCTGAGTTCGCACCCTATACGCAATTCAACTCCGCGGGCGACGTAACCGGCGGCTTTGGGGTGATGAACGTGATGACCAATGATGTGCACTCCAATTACAACGCGCTGCAGGCTTCACTCTTCGGCACCGTAGGTCACGGAGGACCTGGCATTCAGGCTTCGTACACGTGGGGTAAGTCGATCGACACGACTTCGATGGTGTTGAGCGGTACGGGTTCAACAGGTGCTACCACCTCAGGAGCGTCCCAGGACCCGTTCAATCTTCGCGCCGAGAAGGGACCCTCGGCCTTTGACGCTACGCACAATTTTGGATTGAGTGTGGCGCAGGACCTGCACATGGAGAGCGCGAACTTCTTGAGCGTGCTTCCACGGAGCTTTACCTATGGATGGGAACTGCTCTCCATCTCTTCGATATCGTCCGGTGCTCCGTTCACTGTTTACTCGGGGATACAGCAGACGGGGGCGGGCGCGAACGGTGTCGACCGTCCGGATCAGGTTGCCGTGCCGAAGTTGTCCACGGCGCGGGCGAACCGCCAAGACTACTTTGGGATGGGAACGGCCAACGCGAGCACATACTTCAATATTCCCGTTCATATCGCCGGCGGCACGGGACCGAACCAGGGGCGCTTCGGCACTCTCGGGCGCGACTCTTTCCGCGGTCCGGCATACTACGATTACGACTTCGCAATGATCAAGGACACTCCGTTCGGAAGGAGACCCTCGGGTGCAGAGCGCATGGACGTCCAGTTCCGCGGAGAGTTTTTCAATCTGTTCAACATCGTCAACATGGGGCTCCCCTCGAACATCTTGAATGGATCTGGTTTCGGCGAAATTTCCAAGACGGCCGGCACTTCGCGGCAGATTCAATTGTCACTGAAGCTTATCTACTGATCGAGACCGCTTGAGATTTTCGGTAGAGAGTGATTTCTCTAGGTTCTCCAGCAGGGCGATATCATTGGATGGTTGCATCGGGATTGGCCCCCCTGTGGATTCCGGAACCGGTTACGGGCGTTGCCATGAGTTGGATAGCTGGCGCGGCGGAGCGAGCTACACTAAGGCATTGGAAAGCCAATCGCATACAGACTTTATGCCCGGATGGCGAAATTGGCAGACGCAGCGGACTTAAAATCCGCAGGGAGCAATCCCATGGGGGTTCAAGTCCCCCTCCGGGCACCAATTAAATCAATAATTTATGGTTATCATCTCGGAAACGGGCATCCCGGAGTACAGCGCTGGTGCCACTTCTGGTGCCACTTTGTTCTGACTTTGCTAGGATCGCATTCAGGGGGCAGATCCTATGCCGAGGAAGGTGGTTCGCAAAGAACGCGGAGTCTTCGAAAAGGTGCCAGGCTCAGACATCTGGTGGATACGTTTCAAAGACGCTGGAGTCGAGCATCGGGAGAAAGTGGGTCGACGCGGAGATGCAATCAAGCTCTACAAGATTCGCAAGGCGGACATACTCCGTGGCGTAAAGATGCCGGCGAACATGAAGGACAAAGGCATCAAGTTCTCGGTGCTTGCCCAGGAAGCGATCGAATGGTATGTCAATCACGACCGCAGGGATGTTCGAAATTTCAAGGGAAGAATGAAGTTGATCCTGGAGGCGTTCGCAGACCGGGTCGCTGACGAGATTAAGCCGTCTGACATTGATACCTGGATCAGTTCTCACAAATGGTCAGCCGCGACCAAGAACCGCTATAAAAATGTGTTTGGAAAGACGTTCAAGATTGCGCTGGCAGACGGTAAGATCACGAGCAATCCTGCGCGACTGGTTGAGCAACGGGCGGAGAACAATGCCCGTATTCGGTTCCTGTCAGCAGGCGAGGAAGCGAGATTGCGTGCAGCAATCAAGAACAAATTCCCGAAGCACATGCCGGAATTCGACGTAGCCCTGAACACTGGGATGCGAAAGAGTGAGCAGTTCAGTCTGGAATGGTCCCAAGTCTCGCTGACTCGGAAACGTATCAGATTGGAGAAGACGAAGAATGGAAGTGATCGAGAGATTCCGCTGAACAAAACGTGCCTCAGCGTTCTCGAAGCGTTGCATGCCACCCGGCCGCACAATGGTCGCGTGTTTCTTTCAAAGTACGGACGTGATCTCAACAACCCCAGGGCTTGGTTTGAATTGGCCCTCGAAGAGGCCAAGGTAAAGAACTTTCGCTGGCACGACCTACGCCATACCTTCATCAGCCGGTTGGTGATGAAGGACGTAAACCTGCGAACAGTGCAGGAACTTGCTGGTCACAAAACAATTTCGATGACGACTCGCCACGCTCATCTGGCTCCGGAGCACAATCAGGCCGCCATTGAAAAGCTCGATTCGACAGCAGCTTAAGCGGTTGGTGCTGATTACAGTCGATTCTCCCACCGAATACAACGAAATGCCCCCACTCTGTACAGAGTTATGCCCCCATGGTTCACAACGTCATGCCACCAGTAAGGAGAGGGGATTGTATTCGATGTCATCCGCGCCGAAGGGGCGAACGCCTGAGGATCAAATTGGCCAACCCGGCTTAGGATGCTGAAGAATGCAGTCCGAGACACACGCGCGGGGGCGAGTGCGTATCGCGTGGAGCAAAGACCAGGGATGGGTAGGCCCGGTGAAGTCTTACCGATAGTCCTGCAGTTCGATGCCAGTGCGCATTTGGGCTCTGAACAGCATCTGAATGAGCCCAAGGCTGTTCGCGGCGCTGATGGTCGCGTTTCGCAGCCACAGCCCGAATGCACTCCTGGGGACGAAGCTCGCAGCGAAATCGCGTGCCCCCTTCTGCTTGTGCTCCACATAGGGCCGCAGGCGCTGTTCATAGATTTCGAATGCGGACGCGTGGCCTCCCTGGGCGACAACCAATTCCCCAGCGAGCGTGTAGGCTTCGGCCATCGCCATCGCTGACCCTTCGCCGGCGAGCAGGCTCGGACACGCGCACGCGTCTCCGATCAAGGCGACGCGGCCCTTGGTCCAACTCGGCATGACGATCTGACTGACCCGGTCGAAATAGAGATCGGTGCTTGCCTGAAGCGCGTGGAGCATCTCGTCGGTTTCCCAGCCACCGCCAGCGTAGAGGCGGGTCAGGACCTCTTTCTGACGCGAGGCATCGTGGACGGGAGCTGCGTGGGAATCGGATTCGGCGAACACCAGCATGAACACCGTCGTGTCTTCGTCGACAGTGATTCGCCAAATCTCCCGGCCAGGTTCGCCGTAAGTTACGTACGCGTCCGGATCACGGAACCGGTAGCCTTGGGCGGTGAACGCGGCAACGTAGTATCCGAGAAAGTGTTCGAATCGCGTTTCTTCACCAAAGCAGAGTCGTCGCACGGCGGAGTGGAGGCCGTCGGCACCGATGACCAGATCGAACGTCTGAGCCTCACCTTCGCGAAGCGTCACCTCCACGCCGCGTGGGCTGTCTTCGAGGCTGGTCACGCTGTTCCCAAACCGCACGTCGACTCGGTCCTTGACCGCTTCGTAGAGCGCAGAAGCCAGCGCCGAACGCGGAAGGCTCATGCCCCGGCCCTTAATGAGCTTTTGCACCGCGCCCTGGTTGAAGCCGCTGATCCGCCGGCCCACGCGATTGACGATCCGGAATTCCTGAACCTTGAGGTCATGCCGGCGGAGTTCGTCCAGCACGCCCATCTTTTCGGCCACGTCGTAGCCCAGGCCCCAAAAGTCGATGACGTAGCCGCCGGCGCGCGGTTCAGGCGCCTGTTCCACCAGGGTCACCGCATATCCGTATCGATCGAGCCACCAGGCCAGACAAGAGCCTGCCACCCCGGCTCCTGACACCAGAACGCTCCCAGGCATCCGACATTCTCCTATCGGCTTCTCTGATCGGGAATTCAACCCGGCGATTGAGGAACGAGAACAGGTACATCAGTGTAACAATCCCTAGCACGTACCAGGGGTTGTACAGATCCTTTAGTTCATCAATGAAAAGCTCTTTCAATCCCTGCTCTGGCATACTTTGTCCTCCTCGGATTAACTTGCTTCACGTCCGATGCACAATAGAATCCTTGAGGTTGAACGTCCACCTTCAAAAAGAATTCAGAACATGACGATGAACAAACAGACAAAGGCGTCCGGAATCTCCGTCCAACTCTTGTCCCGGATTCTCTTCTTGGTGTATCGCTAGGAAATCTCCAAGCCGCCGGTTGCTCCATAAACTTCGCCTGTCACGTAGCTGGATTCCTGTGACGCCAGCAACACATAGAGCGGAGCCATTTCGACAGGTTGTCCAGGTCGCTTCATAGGGGTCTCAATTCTAAACGCAGGAATCTTCTTATGTGGCTGTCCGCCGCTCGTCTGGAGTGGCGTCCATACGGGACCCGGCGCCACGCAATTCACTCGAATGCCATCCTCTGCCACCTGTCGAGCGAGCGCACGTGTGAAGGCGAGAATTGCTGCTTTGGTCGGGGCGTAATCCAGCAAGCTTGGGCTCGGATGAGTCGCCTGGATAGATGCAGTTGTGATGATGGAGCTACCCTTCGGCATCAGCGGCAGAGCCGCTTTACATAGCCAAAAGAGCGCAAACATATTTACCTTGTAGGTCTCTCCGAGTTGTTTGGTCGTAATGTCGGTGATCTTTTCGACCGCATGTTGTTTTCCGGCCGCGACAGCCAACACATCGAGACCACCAAGCTTTTTGTGGGCTTGCTGAATCAGCTTTTTGCAGAATGACTCGTTGCTGAGGTCTCCCGGAATCACGTATGCTTTGCGTCCGGCCGCTTCGATCAGCTCCACGACTTCTTTGGCATCGCTTTCTTCGCTGGGAAGGTAATTAATGACTACATCTGCGCCTTCACGCGCAAACGCAATCGCCGCAGCCCGACCGATTCCAGAATCCCCACCGGTGACGAGTGCCTTGCGGTTGGGGAGACGCCCGCTTCCGCGGTAGGATTGTTCGCCGTGATCGGCCTTGGGTTGCATCTTCCGGTCAGAACCCGGGACGCGTTGCGGCTGATGTTTGAACTTTGGCAAAGGATATTGCTTCGTTGGGTCCTACAGAGTGTATAGATCGGCCCCGGGCTCAAACCTCCGTTGAATTGGATTCCTGTTTTCGCGAAGCCATTGTTTGCCGTATTAAGCGGACATAGGCGGCTAGTAGATCAATTCTTAGGCTTCTTTTCCGTGCCTCGGCCAGGATTTCCAGCGTGGACAAGTTCGGGTGTCGAAACCGCCCGTAAAGTGGCCTTCTGACGCTCAGTGTCGATTCGTCGTGAGCGCGCAAATGGAGCTAATGGTACAGACTTCCCGGTTTCAAGGGCTGCCATAATCCCTTCGAGAACCCGGACGTCGGCAAAGCCTTCTTCTCCGTTCGGCTCTGGGCTCTCGTCATTGAGAGTGCATTCGGAGAAGTACTTGAGCTCTCCGCCGAAGTGATCCGTGTTCTTGAAGGATTGCTCGTCCTTCTTCTCACCAATGGTGACGACCTGTGATAGCGCTTTGCCGAACGTATATACAGGATCGAGTTCCAATGTTCCCTTCGTGCCCACAGCGATCAGCGAGTTCGAGGGGTTGCCGAAATAGGACAAGTTGAATTGGGCAAGCCTATTCTTCGGAAAGCGCAATGTTGCGGCTACAGTGTCGTAGAAATTCTGCGGAAACTCAGATTCGGGATGTTTGGTTCCGACTGCGGAGACAACTTCTGTGGGCTCATCCTCGAAGACGTAGCGAGCCGCATTCACGGGATATGGCCCCATGTCGAAAACTGGACCGGATAACTCCCCATTCTTAACTCGATGATTGTTGGGATCGACCAGCTGAGAGAACGTTGAGGCGAACAGATGGACATCTCCGAGTAGACCTGCTCGAAGTTTGTGGATCGTGTCGAGTGTCGCCGGCTCGAAGTGAAGCCTGTAGGCAACCATGAGTTTCGCGTTCGATGCCGCCTCTGCCTCGAGAATCTCCTTGCATTTGGCCGTCGAGACTTCCAGTGGCTTCTCCGTGAGGACATGGATTCCGGCCTTCAGGGCGGGAATGATAAATTCCGCGTGCCGCCAATTCGGCGTTGCCAGATAGATTGCATCGAAAGTTCCGGAGGTAAGCGCTTCCCGAAATTGTTCGTAACTGAAGACCGACTTGACCCGGTATTTCGTTCCGAGCTCGTCGGCTTTGACTGGATCTGAGGTGATGAGCGCGGTAATTTCGGAGTTTCCGGTGTGATCAATTCCCGGCATCATATCTTCCTGCGCGATATCCCCAAGACCAACGACCGCATAGCGAATCTTCCGTTTCGATTCCATCCCAATCAATTCTTTGACTCCCATCAATCTCTCCTCCGATTCCAGACCGGCGACAAAGCTCGATTTGCCATCAAATTCGTTCCCTCATAGACGGATTAGAGCAATGCCGGATTCAGGGTCGATTTCTTTCTGAAGGTGCTTTGGACTTTCAGTAATAACGATCTCGCAGGTCGGCCGGACGGTCGCACTCAACAGGTGTCCGCCGTGAGCAGTTCCATCCATCCGTCCAATGACCAGATGCGCATGCACCTGGGGATCGCCGTCCTTCAAGGCAATGTCTCCAATGAGAGAGATGAGCTCGACCTGTTCCTCAAGCTTGACCACTGTTTGATACTTCTTGGTCTCCCAGCTAAACCAACCCAGCACAACATCGCTCAGGGCACCGATTGCCTTCAAACTGCTGCCAGCCAGACCTTCAGCTTGAGCGACGGATTTGAGTGAAGAGAGAATTTCGTCTCCGGTGTCGAGGATGACCACGAAGGTCTTAGGATTTTCAGCAAACTGTTTTGAACGCATCTCGCCCTCTGGGTCTGTTCGATGCAAACGAGCGCTACAAGTGCAACTTGGAGGAGGATGAACG
This sequence comes from uncultured Acidobacteriaceae bacterium, assembly GCA_963798035.1. Taxonomy (GTDB): domain Bacteria; phylum Acidobacteriota; class Terriglobia; order Terriglobales; family Acidobacteriaceae; genus Telmatobacter. The sequence continues at coordinate 1,901,238 of CAWCRW010000006.1, forward strand.
AATTAGAACTGTGAAGTTTCGGTCATTTTTGTCGGTATCAAACCCCTCAGGCCAAACGTGCGTCCAACCGAGTGTCCAGTTAAGAAGGGTCACTTTGTCTCGGAGATAAGATGATTAACGCGTCAGACATCCTCGTAGAACGCCTGATTGCCTGGGGCGTTGACACCATATTCGGCTTGCCAGGCGACGGGATCAACGGAGTCTTCGAAGCCCTTCGAAAACAGAAGGAGAAAATTCGGTTCATTCACGTGCGGCATGAAGAGGCAGCCGCTTTTATGGCCTGCGCCTACGCGAAATTTACCGGCAGGCTAGGAGTTTGCATTGCGACCTCCGGGCCGGGGGGCATCCATCTCTTGAATGGCCTATATGACGCGAAGATGGATCATGCTCCAGTTCTTGCGATCACAGGACTTCAGCACAGCGATCTGGTTGGTACGTTTACCCAACAAGACGTAGCACTGGATAAGCTTTTCATGGATGTGGCGGTCTACAACGAGCGAATCATGAGCGGAGCGCATATGGAAAGTGTGGCCGATCTCGCGATCCGCACAGCTTTGGCTTCCCGAGGCGTGGCTCACATCACCATTCCTGTGGACGTACAGGTTCAGGAGATCAAGAAGGGCCGTTCGGAACGGAACCCTATTCACCACACTTCGGCGGTCCCGGCCTACTTCGACCAGGTTCCGGCTCGAATCGAATTGGAACACGCCGCGGATGTTCTCAATCGCGGGAAGAAGATCGCGATATTGACCGGCCAGGGCGGATTGCATGCCACCCAGGAACTGGAAGAGCTGGCGGAGGTACTCGGCGCCCCGATCATCAAGGCTCTGCTGGGCAAAGCTGCTGTGCCGGATGACAGCCCCTATACCACCGGCGGCATCGGGCTGCTCGGAACCGAACCGTCGCAGGATGCCATCGAAGGATGTGACACGCTCCTGATGGTGGGAACGTCGTTCCCATACATCGAATTCTTGCCTGAGCCTGGATCAATCAAGTGTGTACAGATCGATATCGATCCGCAGCGCATCAGCCTGCGCCATCCCGCCGATGTCGGCCTTGTCGGAGACGCAAAGAACACCCTTCGCGCGCTGCTTCCACTGCTCGAAAAACACGACAAGAGATTTCTTGAGAAAGCTCAAAAAGCCAAAGCGGAATGGCAGAAGCTCATGGAAGAGCGCGGAACGCGACCCGACAGACCGATGAAGCCCCAGGTCGTAGGGTGGGAACTTGGCAAGCGAATACCGTCGGACGCCATCGTTACATCTGATTCTGGAACAATCACCACATGGTGGGCGCGCTATGTACCCGCTTTGCGTGGGCAAAAACACAGTTGCTCGGGAAATCTTGCCACGATGGCCTGTGGCCTCCCCTATGCCATGGCTGCGGCGGTGGTCTATCCGGATCGGCCGGTCTTCTGCATCATTGGAGATGGTGGTCTGAGTATGCTGCTCGGTGAGTTGATTACCGTTGCTGCCTACAAGCTAAACATTAAGATCATCGTGATCAAGAACAACACTCTGGGACAAATCAAGTGGGAACAAATGGTCTTCCTTGGAAATCCTGAATACGCCTGTGATCTGTATCCGGCGGACTTTGTGACGATCGCGCGTGGCGCAGGAATTGAGGCTATCCAAATCGAAGATCCGGCTACATGCGGAATTCAGCTCGACAGCGTGATTGGTCGTCCGGGTCCGGTACTCATCGAGGCCGTAGTCGATCAATTCACTCCTCCCTTGCCAGCCAAGATCAAGGCCGGCCAGGCTCTCAAATTGGCCGAGGCTCTCGTTCGCGGTGAGCCGAACCGAATGAAGATCGCGCTGACAAATGCGCATGATAAAGTCCGCGAACTGGTATAACCGCGCGATGAGGAGCCACCATAAACATGCAGCCTTCGGACATTTCGGTGGGAAAGGCGGATGTCTCTGCCTACACGATACCGACCGACGCCCCCGAAGGCGATGGCACCCTGCGATGGGATTCCACGACACTCATCATTTGCGAAATACATGCAGCGGACGAAATTGGATTTGGGTACAGCTACGGCAATCAGGCCACCGCATTCGTGGCCGATTATCTGGCCGGTAAGTGTCTGCTGCAGCGCTCGCCGCTCGATATCCCAGCTCTTCACTTGAGCATGCTCAAACAGGTACGGAACGACGGTAGCCGCGGCATTGCGTCCATGGCCATCTCGGCCCTTGATGTCGCCCTCTGGGACCTCAAAGCTAAACTTCTAGGTTCCTCGCTCGTCGATCTCCTTGGTGCAGTTCATGCAAGCGTAGCTGCATACGGGAGCGGAGGATTCACGACCTACAGCAACCGACAATTAGCTGCGCAGCTATCCGGCTGGTCGGCGGAAGGTCTGAAAAGCGTAAAGATGAAAATCGGCGCGGAACCGTCCATCGATGTGGAGAGGGTTCGCGCGGCTCGGGAGGCGATAGGGTCATCCACAAACCTCTTCGTGGATGCGAATGGCGCTTACAACGCGCGGCAGGCGATCGGATTTGCGGACAAGTTCGAGGAGTCTAACGTCACATGGTTTGAAGAGCCTGTCAGCTCCGATGATCTTGATGGTTTGCGGCGAGTACGTGATCGGGCCCCAGGCGCTATGGAGATAGCAGCCGGCGAATACGGTTATGATTCCCTCTACTTCAGGCAGATGCTTGAGGCGGACGCGGTCGACGTTCTGCAACTGGACGCAACCCGTTGCAAAGGATTCACCGGCTTGCTGGAGGGAGCAGCCATTGCAGCAAGTTTCGGGAACCCTATCTCCGCGCATTGTGCGCCCTCGCTGCATATGCATGTCGGGTGCGCCGTCGCCAACTTCCGGCACGTCGAATACTTCCATGACCATGCGCGAATCGAGGCGATGCTCTTCGATGGTTTCCTTCCAGCCAAAGATGGGGAGCTGAAGCCCGATCGTTCTCGACCCGGAATGGGACTCCTTTTCAAGCATTCGGATGCGGAGCGGTTTCTTGTCTGGAGAAGCAAATGATCTACGACCTCAGCCAGCCGATCTTCAACAATGTGCCCCAGTGGCCTAAGTTCCGGCCCTCGACGATGACGATTCCGCATCTCACGGCAATCGAATCGGCGAATGTAGAACGATTAGAGTTGATGACCCACACCGGCACGCATGCCGATGCACCCTTTCATTTCTTTCCAGAGGCCGAGACCATTGATGCACTTCCGCTGAGTCATTTTCACGCGCCGTGCCTGGGGCTCGATCTGCGGTCCAAAGAGGCAGGAAGCGGAATCGTTGCAGCCGATCTTGAGCGATACTCCAGTGATATTCGGGTCGGCATGATTGTGCTCCTCAAGACTGGATGGGCGGAAAAGCGCGCTCTTTCCAAGGAGTTCCTCACTGCGTGGCCCTATCTCACCGGCGAGGGCGCGGAATACCTCGTGTCACGAGCAATTCACGGCGTAGGAATCGAAGGCCTCAGCATCGGTGGCTGGGATGATCCGGAGAAAGAGACGGCCGCCCACAAAATCTTGCTGGGCGCTAAGAAACTCATCATTGAAGACATTTGCGTGCCGGAGGCGATGCTGGATGGGCGCACGCGGCACTTCGCTGCCTTTCCAGTTTTAATTCAGGGGGCCGGCGGGGCTTGGACGCGGGCCGTCGCCTGGGATGAGGGAGAGATGGCATGACGTTTGTTCTGACCGAGGAACTGGAACGGAGCGCGGATCGAAATCTGCCCGCTCCGTTATCCGAAGTTGTCATTACGGTTCTCGAACATCTCCGGGAGGGCCGTTTTCAGCGCAGCCTCTGTCTGATCGTCGCCACCACCAGTGTGGCCAGCGGCCTCGAAGTCGGATATGAGCACTACAAAGGAAGCTACAGCAATCCGGTCATGTACACGCCGGTAGTTTTGAGCGGAGCCCTTGCTGAGGCAAGCCTCTTAGGAGCTTTCAACCGTATGGCTGCCCGGACCATCCTCCGTTGGGTCAGCGTCGCAACGCTTGCGGATGGAATCATTGGATTTTTCTTCCACGTTCGTGGAGTGGCGCGAAAACCCGGAGGCTGGAGTCTTCCTGTGACGAACATCGTGATGGGGCCGCCGATATTCGCTCCACTTTTGTTTGGAACCAGCGCGTACCTGGGACTAATGGCATCGTATCTTCGTCGCGAGGAAGATATCCATGGGCTCACGGAGCGATTCAACGAAACGGTCGCAGCAGGAGGCTCTGACTGGAGAACCGAGCTGCGTTATGGACGGTTCCAAAAACACTTGTCCGCTTTGACCGTCCTGTGGGCTCTCTTCAGCGGCTTTGAAGCACTCTATTCCCACTACAAGACAAACTTTCGCTATAAGGCTCAGTGGACGCCGGTGCTGTTGGCACCTCTGGTAATGGCCGCGGCGGCGGGAGCGGTGAAGAGCCGCCGCATTGCGAATACCGCGTTGCCGATCGTTTCGGCTTTGGCTCTCGCAGATGGGGCGGCGGGATTCTACTACCATGCGCGCGGTATCGTCCGCAGATCAGGGGGTGTGAAAAAGCCCCTTTACAACACACTCTACGGCCCTCCTATCTTTGCCCCTCTCTTATTCGCCGCGTGTGGATTCCTCGGCCTGATGGCCAGTCTTCTCCGAAGGGAGAAGAGATGACAAGAAAGTCGTTTCCATTTCTGGCGACAGGAGGCGAGCTCAAAGACCTCGAACAACCGGGCTATTATGCGGGCTACAGCACCATGGCCCAAACGCAGAGCTGGGAAGAAGCAACCAAAAAAGTGGTGACGGACCGAGTAGAGAAAACTCCAGCCATTCGTTTCTTTTCGAAGGAGGAAGCCGCGTTGTTCAGCGCGGTGATCAATCGTGTGATGCCTCAGGACGATCGCGCCGAAGGATGCAAAATCCCCATACTTCCCATTCTTGACGAGCGTCTCCATAAAAACTCGCTCAACGGCTTTCGCTATGAGGATATGCCGCCGGATCAGCAGGCATATCGGCTCGCGGCGAAGGCTATTGAAGAGATGGCGCAGGCGCGTTTTGGGGAATCATTTCCGGCTCTCACTGTGCATCGGCAAGAGCTGATTTTGAAATCATTGCATGATGGAAAGCCTGAACCTGATAACGCCGTCTGGCAAACAATACCCATCCATCGTTTCTGGGCCATGCTGATGGAAGACTGCGTCACGGCTTACTACTCCCATCCGTGGGCGTGGGACGAGATAGGTTTCGGTGGCCCTGCTTATCCACGGGGATACATGCGCCTCGAAAACGGTCTACCCGAGCCTTGGGAAAAAGACGAACAGCCCTACGAGTGGAATGCACCCGTCGATTCACTGTCCAAGTTAGACGAACAGGGCGCTCCTCCCGAGCAGGGATCATCACACGGCCACGGAGGAAGTCATTGATGCCCCACCACCTCGGCTCCATGCAGACGCTTCCATCGCCGATGCGTCGTTTCAAAGAAAGTGAAACTGTCGACTACTGCATCGTCGGTGTGGGAAGCGCAGGTGGGGTATTAGTGCAGCGTCTGGCACGGGCGGGTTTTCGCGTGGTCGGGCTCGAAGCAGGTCCCTTCTGGGATACAGAGAAGGATTGGGTCAGCGACGAAAAGGGCTCTCACGAACTCTATTGGAACGATCTGCGTATTACCGGCGGAACGCATCCTCTCGCGCTCGGCGCTAATAACAGCGGCAAGGGAGTGGGTGGAGGCTCTGTTCACTGGGCTGCTTTCGCACCGCGCTTTCATCCCTCAGACTTTCGGGTCTACTCCGAAGATGGGGTCGGTGCCGACTGGCCCATCTCCTATTGGGACTTGAAGCCTTATTACGAGTTGCTGGAGCGCGAAATTCCTGTTGCTGGACCCGCCTGGTTCCCGTGGGGGGATCCGCACGGTCATCCTTATGGTCCGCATCCACTCGGCGGCGTCGGCGATGTACTGGTTCGCGGCTGCACTAACCTCGGTATCCGATCCGTTGCCGGTGGACCCGTCGCGATTCTGTCTGCTTCGCGTGGTGACAGACCGCATTGCATCTATCGCGGGTTTTGCTTGCAAGGCTGCAAAGTTGGAGCCAAAGCCAGCACGCTGATCACTCACGTGCCGGACGCCATCTCCCACGGCGCAGAGATTCGGGCCCATGCGATGGTTTCGCGCATCAGCCTGCGCGACGATGGTCGGGTGAATGGAGTCGTGTACCTGGATCGCGAAGGTGAAGAGCACTTTCAGCGAGCCCGCGCAGTAATCGTGTCGGGATACGCCATCGAGAGTCCGAGATTACTGCTCAACTCCGCATGTCCCGGCCATCGTCATGGGTTAGCCAATTCGAGTGGGACGCTTGGCAGATATCTCATGGCCCAGGCTGGAAACGTCGTTGCCGGGCGGTTCGAGGAACTCATTCGTCTTTACAAAGCACCCCCCGCGCACGCGCTAAGTGAAGAGTTTTACGAGACCGATCCCCGGCGTGGTTTTGCTCGTGGCTTTGCCGTGCAGACAGTGGGACCACTGCCGATTGCATTTGCAAAGCAGATGGTCGCGGCGATGGGGGCGTGGGGATGGGGCATGCGCCAGGTCATGATGGACTATAACCACTGGGCGACCTTAGGAGTTTTGGGCGAGATCTTGCCGTGGGAAGACAATCGCGTGGAGTTGGCAGAAGAAAAAGATCAGCATGGCCTGCCAGTTGCCAAGGTCACGTTCAATCTGCATGACAATGATAAGAAGCTGATCGAGTTTGGGAAAAGTAAGGTGATGGAGATCATGGCGGCCGCAGGAGCGGACCAAGTCGTGCAGGAATCGAGGTTTGCTCACCTGGTCGGTGGCGCGCGGATGGGAAGTGATCCATCCACGTCGGTCGTCGATAAGTTCGGTCGCACCCATGACATCCCAAATCTATTTGTCTGCGATGGGAGCATTCTGCCGACGCAGGGATCGGCGAATCCTGGCCTTACGATACAAGCTCTTGCTGCAAGAACCGCGGATCATCTGATCAGGCAGGGAGATACCATCTTTTATTCAAATCGGCGAGATCTGTACGAGCCAGGAATTCGATACGACCTGAGCCCCCCTTATACGCGCTTCAAGGGGAATCCGCGCATCGCCTAACGTGTAAGAAATTTTCTCGCGCAGAGGGCTGCGCCGAGAAGTCCACATCCCAATACAAACCAGCCGCGGTGCTTCGACGCTTGTGCTTCCAGGCTAAACCGCCGGGACTTCGTATCAAATGGCCCATGCGCACCCAGACTAGTCGGAACGGGATGCCAGACATTGTTTGGCCGATCAGGAGAGTCCGGCTGCTCGCGCTGCTGCGCTTTGTAGCCGGTCTTTCCAAGATAGAGATCCAGCAAACCTGGAAAGAACTTTTGTCCCACGATGGCTTTTACTGTCGACCCGCCGACCCAGTATTCCCGTCGAGGCGATGATGCCAAGGCCGCGTGCAGGATCACTCTTGCGCCAACCTCGGGTTCGTAGATCGGAGGTACTGGCTGTGGCAGATTTGGAAGCCGACTCTTTACCCACGTGAACTGGGGCGTATTCATTGCCGGCATATGCACAACGATGGCCTTTACGTTGCTCTTATCATGAATGAGTTCGCAACGTAGTGAATCCGTGAAACCCACAATGGCATGCTTACTTGCGCAATACGCTGCCTGGAGAGGGATGCTCCGCACTGCAAGGGCTGAGCCAACCTGGATGATTCGGCCACGATTGCGCGGCAGCATCCGCCGCAATGCGGCAAGCGTACCGTGAACGTAGCCAAGGTAGTTCACCTCGGTGACGCGGCGAAATTCAGCCGCGTCCATTTCTTTGATCGGTGAGAATACCGATACCATCGCGTTGTTGATCCAAACGTCGATGGGACCCAGACGTTGTTCAAAAGACGCCGCCGCTGCCTCGACAGCCTGGTCGTCGCTCACATCGGCGGCATACGTGGCCCCTGTGCCTCCAAGACATTTAACTTCCTCCGCTGCCGCTTCGAGAGCCGACAGGTCGCGCGAGATCAAACCAACTTTGGCGCCCGCTTTGCCAAATTCATGAGCAATGGCTCGTCCGAGCCCTGCTGACGCTCCTGTAATGACCGCAGTGAAATTGGGCTGAATCCTACTGTTCTCCATGTCAATGCCTTCCGAGAGCTTAGATGCAGGCAAGGCCAGGCGAAATAGCATCTAACGCTTGGAAGTGTTCTGGATGAGCGAGGATTGCGCGCGTGGCCCTGGGGATCGAAGATTATGCGCTGATAGGGGATTGCGAGACCGCAGCGCTGGTCGGAAAGGACGGGTCGATCGATTGGTTGTGCTGGCCCGATTTTTCCTCGCCGGCCTGTTTCGCCGCCCTTATCGGAACCGGCCAAAATGGCAGATGGCTAATCGCGCCCAGAAACGGCTGCAAAAGAACCTCGCGGCGCTATCGCGAACATGCCCTGATCCTTGAAACCCGTTTCGAGACAGCGACAGGCACTCTTCTTGTCACAGATTTCATGCCGGTGAGGGAGACGCACTCCGATGTTGTGCGGATTGCGCGGTGTCTGGAAGGCAATGTCACGGTTCGGATGGAACTCTGTATTCGTTTCGATTTTGGACGCACCATACCATGGACGGGACCCCGAGAAGGAAATACCTGGGTAGCGGCCGCCGGCCCAGGTGCGGCTTACCTTCGTACACAAGAACAGATTGAAACAAGAGACGACATCGCCATCGCTGAATTTACGCTGAACAGGGGAGCACATCGTTACTTTGTTCTGACGTACGGTCAGGCACAAGAGCCTCCGCCCCGGCGAATCAATGTACTAAAAGCCTTGTCGCAGACAGAAAAATTCTGGCGGGAATGGTGCGCCTCAAGCAGCTACGAGGGAGCCTGGCAGGAGGCCGTGGAGCGATCGCTGATTACGCTCAAAGCTCTCACCTATCGGCCTACCGGCGGCATTGTCGCTGCTTCGACGACATCGTTGCCTGAGTATTTTGGCCGAGACCGAAATTGGGACTACCGCTATTGCTGGCTGCGGGACGCTGCTTTCACACTCGAATCTCTTCTCTCGGTTGGGTATCACGACGAGGCTCGGGCCTGGCAGGACTGGCTTCTACAGGCTGTTGGTAGCGATGCGCGAGAGCTGCAAATCATGTATGGGTTGCGGGGAGAGCGGCATCTCCCGGAATGCGAGCTTCCATGGTTGCAGGGATATCGAGGGTCGCAGCCGGTCCGAATGGGTAACGCAGCTTCAGAACAGATGCAATTGGACGTCTACGGCGAAGTTGCGGATGCAATCGTGAGCATGAAGCGGGCAGGCCTGCATCTGGACAAGCGCATTCTCCGTTTGCAAAGCAAACTTACGGATTGCGTTGCATCTCTCTGCCATCTTCCGGCGTCGGGGCTGTGGGAACAACGGGATCAGCAGAAGCACTATACCTATTCGAAAGCCATGGCTTGGCTGGCTCTCCACCATGGGGTCGAGAGCTCAAAGGGAAGAAAAGCCGGAGAATGGAAGGTTATACGTGAGCGTCTGCATCGCCAGATATGCCGGAGAGGATTCAACCGTGAATTGGGCAGTTTTGTGCAATCATTTGACTCTACGGTCCTCGATGCCTCGGCGTTGCTGCTCCCGATCTTCGGGTTTCTTCCCTTCAAAGACGAACGCGTGATGAACACAATGGAAGTCATCCAGAAGAAACTCAGCAAAGATGGGTTCATTTACCGTCTGTCTCCGAGTTCCCGCAAGGATCGTGAATCGGCCTTCATCGCTTGTTCGTTTTGGATGGTTCAAAACCTTGCAGGAGTAGGGTGCTTGAGAGACGCAGAAAGACTCTTTGAAAAGCTGATCGCTCAGCGAAATGATGTGGGGTTGCTCTCCGAAGAGTACGATCCAGCTCATGGTCGATTCATGGGGAACTTCCCGCAGGCCTTGTCCCACATCGCGCTTGTCAACGCCGCCAGGGCGCTCGCTTCTCAATAGATCTAGAATCAGGCCTTCAGGCATCGCTACTCCTTCATCGGCTTTCCGGTGCCGCTCCACTCGCAGGATTTGATTCCCGGCAACTGCCGCAGGCGCTCCACGGCATTGGGAATCTCAGCGGGATCTTCTCCGTGCCACCTTATTTCGAATTGAAAAGTATTGTGGTGTTCCGCACCCTCGTATCGAACGGACGCGGACTTGATTTGGACCTGTTCAGAACGCAGCAGACGAGTTAACGATTGCGCAGAAACGTTAATTCCTTCGCTGACGACGGTGAGCGCGCCCCTCTGGTAGGTTTCGAGACGTCGTTCTCCCAAACGGAAGGCCCATAGAATTAGAAAGCCCAGAACGGCGGCGGTGCTTCCCAATATGATTTGTCCGCCTCCGAGGCAGAGCCCAACGACCGTCGCAAACCACATGGTGGCTGCGGTCGTCACACCCAGGACCATCTCGCCCTTCTTAACGATTGCGCCCGCCCCGATAAAGCCGACGCCGGTAAGAATGCCGAGGGGAAGGCGCATCAAATCCATGACAGCATAGGAATCACTTGGTTTCCCGTTGGTCTGAATCAACAAATTCATCTGGATCATGGAAATCGAAGCGGCTAATGTCACGAGAAGCGTAGTGCGCAACCCAGCGGGATGACCGCTCTTGCTGCGTTCCGCTCCCAGTAACGCTCCAGCAAGAATTGTCAGCAGTAGGCGTACGGCTATAGCAGGCCAATGAAGCTCAGTCGTCATCATTTGGAATTTTAGAACAGATGCCGGGCTGCGCTGCTGACGTCTCGCTAACGGCCCGTGATTACCCAGTGGCCATTTTTTTCTGACAGATGCATCTTCGATGGAGAGCCTCACCACGCCACGGATCAGAAAATCAGCCCCCTTAAAATAAATAATTTAGATGGATTCCGCCGCTCAAACCCCCGGGAAATCCAAAGAACATCCAGTTAAAATTCTAGGAATTCTGGATTATTATTTCGGTGTTAGTGGCGATTGGTCGGGCCCCCATCAGGACCCGCGCCAAGGGACGCTCCGGGGGACATAAGGATCGATCAAAACCAGAACGCGCGCGATTTTGCGGAAACAAAGGGGCTTATTGATGTCGCAAACTCTCGTTCTTTCGATCGGCTTTGACCTGGCGCTATTGGATATTCGCAATCAGGTCTTGCAATCTGCAGGCTATATTGTTGTCTCGGCCATGTCCGCCGAGGAAGCAATCCATCTTTTTCGGGATGGTGATTTCGACCTCGTCATCCTGTGCCACAGTCTTCCCAGAGAGCACTGTGAACGTCTGACGCACTTCATCCGAAATTCTGGTTCGCGCATTCCCGTTGCCTGCGTATCGGGCGAATTCCGACAATCCCCCCCGTTTACGGATGCCACGCTTGAGAAAACACCAGTTCAATTCCTTGCGGGCATCAGAGATCTCATGGCCGGGCAAAATCACATGCCATCGATTCTCGAAACTAAACCTGACTTTGAGCGAACGATCATTTCCAAGAGCAGAGCTCCTATCTCCAAACCTGATAACAGTCGGGCTGAAAAGGCAACGCAGAATAACGCCGGAACGGCGCGATTCCTTGAGCAGACAAAGGAACGGGTGGCTTCTCGTTGACTGTCGTCTGCTCAGGGAGCGTTTCAATTGGTTCAGATGACGAGAAAACGCCGAGAGGGGACGACGATGCCGCAGATCAAACCGACAGTACTGATTGCTGATGACGAAGAGGTGATAGCCAACACTCTCGCGATGATTCTGAGCAAGTCCGGCTTTGAAGCGCATGCCGTTTACAGCGGCGAGAAAGCGCTTGAGATGGTTCAAGTCCTTAAACCCGATATTCTGATCTCAGATGTTGTGATGTCGGGCATTACCGGCATCGAGACGGCAATCAGAACACGCGCAATTTTGCCATCTTGCAAGATCCTACTTTTCTCCGGTCAGGCGGCCACCGCGAACTTACTCGAAAAAGCGCGTGCCGACGGGAACGAATTCGAAATTCTCATCAAGCCGGTGCACCCTGCCGACCTCCTTGCTCGAATCCGCACCCCTGCGCCGGAAGATGCCATCATCTTGACTTCAGAATGATGGCGCAACTGCAAAGGTTGCGTTGGCTGCTCCGTGAATCGGGTTACCCAGATTTTCTGTGGGGAAAAGTGGCTTGGCCTGAGCATACCTGTTGACCAGGACCGTCCGGCCATACATTTTCCAGTTGTCATTCCGCGATTCGAGCCCACTGGCATGGCGAAGCTGGGCGTCACACCACGAGCAATCAGTGTGATCTCAGCCCCAAAAAGGCTGCACGCTGCAATTTCACAGATCGATTATCCGGACCTTCCCTGCAGGCTCAAGGGGTTTGTAGGTCTCATTCAAATAGGCGGCATTAACAAATTGAGTGCTCCCGTCGTAATAGATTCCGGCGCCTCCGTGAATATGGCCAAAGACATGCACCTTGGGTCGCTTCTGTCGTACGGCTTTGAGCAGCTCTTCGCAGCCCAGATGGGGTTCGTCAGAAGTTGTCTGATCGAGGATTCCATAAGGAGGACCATGCGTCACGAGTACATCAAGGGCATCTGGAATGCGGTCCCAATGCACATTTGCCGCTTCACCGCGAGGATACATAAAAGCCCAGTAGAGAAACGCGGGAGTATAAGGCGATCCCCAGAAAGAGAATCCCGCGATCGTTGTTCCGCTGTCTTCGAGGTAGATTCCATTAGAAAGGAGCGGGCGTGCCAGCTCCGGGGAATTCTCGAACAGCCGGTCATGATTCCCGCCACAGACAATGCGATGCGCGAAAGGCTGCTCTCCAAGCCAGCGATTAAATGAGACAACTTCCCGCAGATCATAACCTGCGTTCATGAAATCGCCAGCATGCACGAGAATGTCACCTTGCGGCAGTTGCGGAAGCCGATCATGGAGACCGTGGGTATCTGAAATCAAAACGAGACGCATCCAGCCAAACACCTCCGAGTCGTCACTTCACGCATTAGGCAGCTTTCACTGAAATCGTGAGAGCAGTTCGATCAGCCGGCCCTGTCTTCCTCGATGGCTTCAATCCATAATTGAAGCGTCAAGTCTTCTCGCTTCGGATTGCCGAGATAGGGACGAAGCTCTTGCTGGTAACGATGTCGAAGCAGCTCCAGATCAAAAGGAATGGCACGAGCCAGGTATCGCACATCGCTTCGGTCTCGCTCGATATTGCGTTCTAGTTTGGTAAGAGCGAGATCGTATGGATCAAGTGCCATCAGGCGCAAGTTTTGAAAATGCTCCAGGAAACATCTCCTGAAGCCGACTTTCGTCTTCGTAGGGTGGCTGCGCAACAGTCACTCGATCCAAATAGACGCCATATTTCTGGAACAATGGCCCCCCCGCATCGCGACCTGAGAAAAAGCGTCTGCCGCAGCACGTGGGGCGATTTCAAGCACACCCACGTCGGCAGTAGGCCGGCTCAGCCCGTAAAGCATCGTGACTACAAAACCGCCAATACAATCGAGACGCACAGTCGAGGTCGCAATTCGGTCCAGTTCGTTGAGGAAGGACCGCTACGGTTCTGGCATCGCTTCACGAGGGCACATAAGCCAAGTGTTTCACGTCGAGGTCCGTGAGCAGATTCCAGTGTCGCGCCTTTGGCGGGCGGTTGCGTCGGAGCCATTTGCGTTCAGCTTGCGTCATGGAGTCGTTGGAGAGCGTGTCCTCTCTTGCGAGTCGCGAACGCTCTATTTGAGCCTTATTTTGCGATAGGCTTTTTCTTTGTGATGCATTGCCCGCCTTCTCTGCGACTTCCTCGGCAAGATCCACCACGAACCCAAGCCTGTTCTGACGGTCATTCAACTTGGCGTTGCGTGTGAGCCAGTCCCAATCCATGCCCGGATACGTGCAGGCCAGCCAGGGAAGTGCCTCCACCACCCTTCTATCGAGGCTGTCTTGGTCGAGTGCGAGGAACAGCAATCGAGCAGGATTGTAGTGAGACTTTCCGCGCAGGTAGGAGAAGCCCGGATACCCCAGTGCGCCGAGTTCCGCTTTGAACGCACTCTCATCCAGAGTCGAAAGAAATTCTGCTTCCAAGGGCAGGGCCGTTGGCGGGAGATGAAATACCCTTATTGCTTGCGCAGCGAGTTTCGTAGTCACAGGCCGACGCCCTCGTTCGAGCATTGACAGGTAAGCTTGCGTGAGACCAAGCCTTGACGCCGCTTCTTGCTGCGTGAGTTTGGCTTCCTCGCGTCCAGTTCTTAGGGCATTTCCAGTCACAGAATCCTCGTAGAATTCGGATATAACATTATTTGTTATATTGCAGCGGATTTTTATATCTCGCTGCTCTCGCCTCGAACCTAAGACCTGGTGCCGCTTTTGGTGCCACTTTGTACCGTGTTTTAGTTCTTTTTTGTGCGATCTTGTGCAATGTGGATATCGGATCCAAGCCATTCATTCTGCTAATGTTATTCGCTGCCGTGCAGGGGAGTGCAAGGCTATGCTTTGGCGCGTGAAATAGGACTTAGAATTCGCATCGAGCAATCGAGTGGGGGTTCGAGTCCCCCTTCTCGCTGCGCACCAGCTTTACAAGAACGATGTCGTTACTGTTCATCGGAAAAGTGATTTCAACATTGCCGCCGGTATCGCTCCGCACAACTTTATCCCGCTCCGGAAGATCCTGCGTGAGTTCATTCAGATGCGCGATCTGCGCTTCAGTCAGCTCTTTGTGAGAACCGAGTTCGATGTAGGCGGTATAGGCATCATTGGAATGAAACCCCGTGCGATGCACTTCAAGGTGATATGAGGCATTAGCGGCAAGGTGGGTCAGATGCAGATTCACAGGTGCGACCGGATGCGATGGAATCACCTTCGTATAGAAGGAGCGATTGCTGACCTTCTGGTCGGGCTGATCGAAGGTCCAAATCACGGCAGCCACGCTTCCTTCCTTTCCGGACAGCATCGCCTGCGGGTCGTTGGTTGCAAGTCTGTCTCCCTGGAGCGCATGCAGGTACTTGTATGCGAAGAACGCCGGCTTACGAATTCCTTGAGGGTTCAACAACCCGAACCCACCTTGAAAGGGAGCAGTCGGCGGCCCCGGCTCCTCGAAGAGGTCGGTGTATGTCCAGTAACTCATTCCCTGCAGCAATCCCTGGCTTGCTTTGAGCTTGGCGAGTATGTAGGGAGCGCTGATGTAAGAGTCGTGCACGGAATCGCGCGGTGTGTAGCTGGTGCTCCACTCGGTGAAATAAAGCGGTAGAGCAGGGAAAGCTGATGCAGATATCTGCTCGTGCACATGCCGTACGTCGCCGACGATTGCGTCTGGAGAAGGATCGAGCTTCGTGTCGCTCTTCCCGTTCTCATCCAGAAATCCGCCTTGCACGCCGTAAGTATGAGTAGTCACGAAATCGACTGGAGCGCCGCTCTGGTTCACGTGCGCGAGGAATTCCGGCACCCATGCTGCACCGGCTGTGCTGGGTCCACCAACGCGCAACCTGGCGTCAACGTTCCTAATCGTCTTCGCGGTCAAATCGTAAAGTTCGAAGTATGCCTTCTGATCGCCGCCTTCCCAGAACCCGGCCAGGTTCGGCTCATTCCACACCTCGAAGTACCATGAGCGAACTTCGTCCTTTCCGTAGCGCTCTTCAAGGTGTCGGACAAAGGCATCAACCAAGTCGCGCCAGCCATCTAGCTTTGGATGCGATGTGTTCCCGTGCCAATAGAAGATGCTGTTCTCGGATGTCGCCAAGGCTTTTGGAGTAAAGCCAAGCTCGACAAAAGGCTTGATGTGCCGCGCCAGCAGATCGTCGTAGAGCTGGTCAATCTTCGTCCAGTCATACACGGTTTTCCCGTTTTCGACGCGCACCGTTCCCAGGACATCATGGAAGATGGCGTGGAATCGAATGTAGCGAAAACCAAGCTCGTCGGTTACGAGTTTGAGCTGCGCCTGGCTGTCATCGCGAATCAACGTTCCGGGATAATCAGAGCCAACCGAAAGGTCGAAAAAGCGATCAACGGGACCGCGCGCATCTTTCACGTTGACGACGATCTCGCGCGCTTGACTCTGTTGTTGTGCAGAAACATGCGGGATGGATGATACTGCGAGAGCACCGAGGGCGAAAATCAAGAATTGCCGCAACAAGGAATGCCGCATGAAGTGTTACTTCCTTGAAGAACAAGTTGAGATTACGAGAATCGAAGCGATCTTGGCACCGCCTCTGACCGGCTCGTCTATGTCGATTGGTTCTTGGCGGAGCGCCCCAAGACCGCTTTGCGGGTTTTATTCACGCGAGTGTCACTTTGAGCACCGCCGCATAGTCCACGGCCGGTTTAAATAGTTTCGGAAGCTCCACCATCAGGGCGTCAGCCTGCTGTTTCCAACTAACCCTCTGGTGGGTTCCCAAAAGTTCGAGCTTGCCAATTCTTCCCGGTCTTGTTGGCGCTGAAAGTCCCAGAGACTGAACGGTGAACGATCCCGTGGGCCACCCTAGCACCAGTGCGTAGACCTCAGTATTTGCTTTATTGCGCGTGAACCGGATATCTTTCTCTCCCAGTTTCTTCACGCTTCCGCCCTGGAAGGAACCCGCCTTCACGCTAGTCGGTCCTTCACCGTAAACCTTCCACGGCCGAGTTTCGTAGATCGCCTCACGATTGGTCTGCATCCATGCGGTGATTCCGTCGAGCACAGCGATTTCCTTGCTGTCAATGGTTCCGTCCGGTCTGCCCGGGACATTGAGAATGAACGTGCCGTTCTTGCTCACGGTGTCAATCAGCCAGTGGATCACGTCACGTGGTGGCAGGTACCCGCCGTATTGTCCCGGTTTCTCGTAGAGAGAACGGAGATAGTGCCAGGCACCGAGACAGGTTTCCGATTGCCAGGGATGCCTCATGATCTCGGCAGTAAGCCCACTCTCATAGTCTGCGACAACAGCTTTGGCCAGCCGGTCGGGAACATCTTTGACGTTCAGAACACCTTCCAACTTGCCGCCGTGTTGCCGAAGGCTGTTGTTATAGAAGTAGGCGCCAATGTTCATCCCGGCCCAGCCTAGCGGTAGAAGCGAATCGTCAAAGTAAAGCAAGTCAGGGTTGTGCTGGTCGATAAGATCGCGCGTCCGATCGTAGAAATTCTTCACATACGATGTGTCGGGCAATGCATCGGCTGGGTGTTTTACGCCATAGAGTCGCTGAGGATCGAGCCCCTGCCACCACTGATCTTTGCTTTCCGCCTGGGTAAGACGGCCATCATAGGGAATACCGGCATTGGGGCCGGACTTGTCGGCGCTGTGCGAAGGCTGGAACCACCACCAGTTGCGCGCCTGATGCACTGTTACGCCGAACCGCAACCCCTGCTTTCGCGCCGCCGCAGCCCATGCGCCGATCACATCACGATGCGGACCGACGGCAGCCGCATTCCACGGCTGATGCTTCGAGTTCCACGCATCAAAGCTATCGTGGTGATTGGCCAATGCGACGAATATCCTTGCGCCGGCATTTTTGTAGCGCGTTATCAACTCGTCCGGTTCCCAGTTCAACAGCGTCCACTGTGCGCACAGTTCCTTGTACCCGAACTGCGAAGGTGGACCGTAGTGTTCGAGTTGATATTTGTATTGCCCCTGGTCCTCGACATACATATTGCGTGCGTACCAGTCTCCGGCCTCAGCAACGCACTGTGGACTCCAGTGAGCCCAGATGCCGAACTTGGCATCCTGGTACCAATCCGGGGCTTCGTACTCAAGCAACGAATCCCAGGTGGGCTTGAACGGACCATCGCCGGCAAGATTGGGGATTGGCGAATGCAGGGGCACATCATCCCAAAGTCCGCCCGCAATCGACTGTGCTGTGGGGTTGTAGTTCCACGCTGAAGGTTCCCATGCGGCCTCATCGAGCTGTTCTTCGACGATCTTGCCGTCGCTCACCTTGTAGAAAACTCTCTTGTCCGGTGGCAACGCGCAAAACTCAGCGTAGTCGTGCTTGTACTGGTTGAAGCCTCCAGGCAGGTCGGGCCCGTTCTCCTGCGAGGGCTGCGCCGAGGCTGGCACAGCTCTCGATGCTGTGGCGATCGCGAGTAATTTGCAGAAATCTCGTCTGCGCATGAGTCTTCCTTTATGGCCGCACGCCGACCAGACATGTTGCTTTATTCCGGTAACCCGATTTGGCCTTCGATACGGAACTTTACGGTGACTACCGGCACTCCTATCTCCGGCTGCCGGCCGCCGATGTCTGGAACAGCCGCGGTGCGAAGTCTTTCAAGTCGCGACGCCAGGTCTGCCATTCGTGATCAGTGCCGGGTGACTCATAAAAGATGTGCTTCACACCTCCCGCGTCAAGCGAAGTGTGCAGGCTCTCCAATCCAGACTTCATGCGTTCGGGTTCATTCGTGCCTACGCCAATCCACAGCAGATGAACGCGCTTTGCGAATTCGGATGGGTCGGCCAGGGCTCCGTTGTATGCTGTCTTGACGTCGAATTTGGTACCCGTCAGAAAAGGATTTCCCGCGCCGCTGAACCCACCGATGTAGGAGAACAGATCGAGATGATTGAAGGTCACCTGGAACGTCTCCATTCCGCCCATGGACAGTCCGGCCATGGCGCGGTGATCGCGATCGGCAATGGTGCGAAATGTCTTATCGACAAAGGGAATCAGCGCCTGGGTCATGTCGTCTTCGAAAGCGCCCATCCGCTCCTGCATGACTTTGATGAAGTCAGGCCCAAGAAACGGCTTGCCGGTGAGGTCAGGCACCACGTACCCGACGCGAGTCGCATAGCCATTGGCCATGACGACGATCATCGGCCTGGTGCTTCCGCTAGCAATCAGATTGTCGAGGATGAAGTTCGCCTTTCCCTGACGGATCCATCCCGATTCGTCCTCACCACCGCCGTGCTGCAGATAGAGCACCGGGTAGCGAGTCTTCGCTGTGTCATAGTCTGGCGGCAGGTATACGAACGCGCGCCGCCACGTCCCCGTCACGCTGGAGTGATACCAGACCTCACGCACCTGTCCGTGCGGAACATTCTGGGGCAAGTAGTAATCCGCTCCGGCTTCAGGCACTTCGACAGCGCTGGCCCATTTGCTGCCTCCGAAATAGGCGGTGCTGCCGGGATCACTCACCTCAGCGCCATCCACGATGATCGTGTAGTAATGAAGCCCCGGAGCCATCGGAGGGGTTGTGAAGGTCCAGAAGCCGTCGGACTGCTTCTCCATGTCAACCTTGGGACCGCTCCAGAAATTGAGCTTCACCTTTGTGGCGTCAGACGCTTTAAACCGAATCTGCACGCGCGAGTTGCCGTCGACCTTCGGAAACTGCGCATCCAGAACGTTCGATGTTGCGGGCTTGAAATCGCCCTGGTCCTGCGCTAAACAGAAGCTCGCTGCCAGTAGCATTGCAAATGCAATCACTTTCAAATTTCACCTCCGAGCGGACGCGTTGAGAGCGAGAGCCAGCTTGGCGCGGGACAGATCAGCTCTCCCGGGCCATGCGCATAGTAAACGATTACTGCTTAGAAATAAAGCGATTTATTGAACTTGTTTTCGCTGGCTTGTTCTGTGTATATTCGAGGGTTCCGGAACGGCAGGCGAGAGCGATCGCCGAAAATTGCGAGCCAGTTCCAACGCCTTCCGGTTGAGCGGAGGCTTTTGTGATACGTCGCGTCTTTGCGGTTTTTTGCTTGCTGGCCCTCTCTTCGTCCACGCCCTTGATGGCTGCGGACAACGTGATTCATCTCTCCGTCGACACGTCGAAACCTGGGCCGAAAATCGATCGCAATCTCTTCGGTCAATTTGCCGAGAATCTCGGCCATGGCCTCTACGAAGGCATCTGGGTCGGCCCTGACTCTTCCATTCCGAACACTCGCGGAATCCGCAACGACGTGGTGGCCGCACTCAAGGAACTCAAGGTGCCCGACGTCCGCTGGCCGGGCGGCTGCTTTGCCGACCAGTATCACTGGCGCAAGGGAATCGGCCCACGGGATAAACGCCCGGCAACAGTGAACTCGGCATGGGGCGACGTCATCGATACGAATGCCTTCGGCACCGATGAGTTCATGGACTTCATCCAACAGATCGGCAGCACACCCTACGTTTCCGTCAATGTCGGTTCCGGCACGACGCAAGAAGCGGCCGAGTGGCTTGAATACATGACGGCCGCTGCGCCCACTGCTCTTGCCAAAGAGCGAGCTGCCAACGGCCACACCGAACCGTACAAAGTCGGATTCCTCGGCATCGGCAACGAAAGCTGGGACTGTGGCGGCGCGATGACGCCTGAGTACTACGTCAGCCTGATGAAGGTGTACAGTCGCTTCGTTCTTAACATGAATCCCGCGCAACGGGGCAAGGACCAGATGCTGAGGATCGCCGTCGGTCCCGGCACGGCGGACACTGCGTGGACTGAAGCCGTGATGCAGGCGTGGAAGAAGCACACATGGGCCTGGGATATCAACGGCGTCTCGTTGCACTGGTACACGGTGCCAAACGGGTGGCCGCCGTCGACCGCGTCGGAGAAGTTCGGAATTGACGATTACACCAAGACGCTGAAATCGACATTGTTCATGGATGAATTCCTGCGCAAACAGGAAGCGGTGATGGACAAGTACGACCCGGAGAAGAAAGTGACCTTGTCTGTGGATGAGTGGGGGGCCTGGCATGCGCCATTGCCCGGCTCCAATCCGGCTTTCCTCGTCCAGCAGAATAGCGTTCGCGATGCTATTCTCGCCTCGCTCAACTTGAACATCTTCGCCCGCCATGCCGACCGCGTCCGCATGGCCAACATCGCCCAGATGATCAACGTGCTGCAGGCGATGATTCTTACCGACAAAGAGAAGATGGTCCTGACGCCCACCTATTACGTCTTCAAAATGTACGTTCCGTTTCAAGATGCCACGTACATTCCTGTCGCCTTCGACGCGGGAACCTACACCCATGGAAGCGTAATCCTGCCGCATGTCGACGCGATTGCGGCAATGGGGGCGGACGGGAAGCCGTTGATTGAGATCACTAACCTCGATGCGGAAAATCCCGCAACGATCGATGTAGATGTTACCGGCATCGCCGCAAAGTCGGCAAAGGCGGAGACGTTAACGGGAGTTGCAGCAGACAGTATCAACACCTTTGATTCACCGAGCACAGTTGTGCCGAAGCCGATCGCAGTTAAGGTTCAGAACGGCAAGCTTTCGCTCACGGTAGCGTCTCGATCAGTGACCGTCATCTCGATTGAGCCGTAATCGCGAACAGCGCTCGATCGAGAGCTGGGAACGCTGCTGGGCAGTCGATTCGAAATCTAACGACGGGCCGGTTGTACGCATATTTTGTTCCATCCGGTATTAGGAGAAACGGACCATGCCTCTGCACCTGAAGATCGTCGCGAAAACGCTCACCCAGAATTTGCCAGTGTGTCTCCTGCTGCTGTTTTCGCTGCCCTCCGCCCTTTCATCCCAGACTCGCATTGTCAATGCCACCATCGGGACCGCGAAAACCGGCGCTCCCATCTCGAAAAACATCTACGGCCAGTTTCTTGAGCACGGCGGCGACATCGTCAACACTGGCATTTGGTCTGAGATGCTTGTCGATCGCAAGTTCTTCTACCCGGTCGCCGCCAGCGCGCCTACGCCTCCTCCGGTGATGGGCGGCGCTGGCGGCAATCCGCGCTTTCGCCGCGTTCCTACGCGCTGGTGGTCTCCAATCGGCGGTAGTGACGTGGTCACCATGGACACCACGGAGGCCTACACTGGTGATCATTCGCCGTTGGTCAGACTTGATGCCAGAGATCCGCATGGTGTGAGCCAATCGGGAATCGCAGTTCGCAAAAGCCACGGGTACATAGGTCGCATCGTACTCTCCGGCTCACCTGGCGCAGTGGTTAAAGTGACGCTCATCTGGGGTAAGGAGCCCACCGATCGCCAGAGAGTCACCATCGGCTCGCTCAGTGCCGGGTACCACAAGTTCCCATTGCGGTATACCGCCAGAACAGACACTGACGAAGCCACACTTGAGATCACGGGTACAGGCTCGGGCTCCTTTCATGTCGGCGCGGTCTCGCTCATGCCTGCGGACAATATTGAAGGCTTCCGTCCGGAGGTTGTCACAACGCTCAAGCAGTTGCGTTTCGGCGTCCTTCGCTTTCCCGGAGGCAACTTCGTCTCCGCATACGAGTGGCGCAACGGCGTGGGCGATATCGATAAGCGTCCGCCCATCTTCGATCCCGTCTGGCATGCCGTGCAGCCCAACGATGTAGGCACGGATGAGTTCCTCGCTCTCTGCCGTCTTCTCGGCGTTGATCCTTACATCACCGTGAACGCCGGCTTTGGCGACGCATGGTCGGCGCGCGAACTGGTCGAGTACACCAACGGAGCCGCCACCACGCCAATGGGAAAATGGCGAGCCGCAAATGGCCATCCTGCTCCTTATCACGTGCAGTGGTGGGGAGTTGGTAATGAGCCCTGGGGCGACTACCAGATGGGCTCGATGTCGCTTCCGCAATTTGAGTTGAAGCACAACTTGTTCGCCAAGGAAATGCGTAAAGTCGATCCCTCCATCAAGCTCATCGCGGGGGGCGCCATGCCCGACGTGATGGAAGGAGCCGACCAGGCGAGGCGTATTAACGGGCAGTATGTTCCCGATTACCTTTCGCCGGCAGACTGGACCGGCCAGATGCTCCTCAACTGCCTCGACAACATCGACATGGTCAGCGAGCACTACTACGCGTCGGGCACGCAGCATACCGACATGAAGCTGCAGAAGAAGGTGCCCATCGAGCCTCCTCTGTCGCTGCTCGAATGGGAACGCGCACCGGCCGTCCAGGTGCGCGCGAAATATGAGCACTATCAGGAGTACCTCAAACGCATTCCCGCTCTCCGCGCCAAACCCGTTCCCATCGCCATCGACGAATGGGCTTACTTCGGAGGCAACCGCGACGGATATAAGGTTGTTCCGGCGTACGCGTGGGCCTTCCACGAAATGTTCCGCCACTCCGAGATCTTTCAGATGGGCGCATTCACCTTCGCAACCGCGATGATGAGCCAGAACCGAACTGAAGCCATCCTCAATCCCACTGGAATGCTGTTCAAGATGTATCGCGATCACTTCGGCACTATCCCCGTCGAGGTGACCGGAGACTCTCCGCAGCCGAAGCCGACGTTTCCGGCTGGCGGCGATCAACCTGCGGTCAACCCCGGCAGCGACACGTATCCGCTGGATGTGAGTGCCGCGTTAAGTGAAGATCGCAAGACTCTCGCCATTGCCGTACTCAATCCATCCGACTCTGAACAGAGCATCAGGATTGCGATCAGCGGAACGAAGCTTGCGAGTGCAGGAAAGGTGTGGCGCATGGCTCCCGACTCCATCGATGCAACTGTTCAAGTGGACAAGAAGCCTGGGGTTCAGGTTGAGGAACAGACGCTCGGCGTGCTGCCCGCCACGATCACGGTGCGCCCCTTCAGCGTGAACATTTATTCCTACCCGATGCAGTAGCCAGGTCTTTCGAGAGAGGGTCTAGATGAAATCAACGAAGTTGTTCATTGCGTGCGCAATCACATTGGCAGTTGCACCTGGTTCATGGCTCGCGGCGCAGGTGCAGACGAACGTTCCCGAAGTTGTCTCAGGCGCAAAACCTGTGGCAGTGGAGCACATCAAAATCCACGGCACGGCACTTGAAGGCAATCTTGAAGGCGACGCCGTCGATCGTGACGTCATCGTTTTTCTGCCGCCCAGCTACCAGAAAGACAAGAAGCGTCGCTATCCCGTGGTCTACGCGTTGCACGGCTACTCCATCGGCGCCGAGCAATGGACGCACGAAATCCATGTACCGCAGACCGTCGAAGGTGCGTTCGCGCTAGGCTCGCACGAGATGATCGTTGTCCTGCCCGACTCCAAAACCATCTACAACGGCTCGATGTACTCAAGCTCTGTCACAACGGGCGACTTCGAGAAATTCATATGGCACGACGTTGTGTCTTACATCGACGCGCACTACCGCTCCATCCCCGATCGCGCCAGCCGCGGTCTTGTTGGTCACTCCATGGGCGGCTATGGCGCGTCGCGCATCGGCATGAAGCATCCTGACGTCTTCGGCGCTCTCTACATCATGAGTCCCTGCTGCATGTCTTCGATGGTCGGGGGTGGACCGGGGACCACCGATCAGATCAAGGAGCGGGCGATCGCCAGCGAGAAGAAGGTTGCCGCAGCCAAGTCTCCGGCTGACCTCGCAGCACAATCGCCGGGCTTCGCCTCCGCGCAATATGCAACGGCAGCGGCGTGGGCACCCGATCCCAAAAACCCGCCGCTCTATTTCGATCTGCCAACCAAGGACGGCGTTCTGCAACCGGAGATCGTAGCGAAATACACGGCCAACTCACCACTGGCCTTTGTCGATCAGTACATCGGAAATCTAAAACAGTACCGCGCCATTGCTATGGACGTGGGCGATCAGGACGGACTGCACTTTGATGCTACCAAGCTGCACACCATCCTCGATAACTACGGAATCGCGAACAGCTTTGAGATTTACTCCGGCACACATGTCAGTGCAGTCGCAGATCGTTTCCAGAATCATGTGCTGCCGTTCTTCAGTAAGAATCTCTGCTTTACAGCAGGTTGCCGTTAATTGGCAGAATGCCGGCAGACAGAAAGTCGAGATCAAAGATGCTTTTGAAAGCAGGAATTCTCCGCACAGGGCGTGATGGTTGGAACCTTATGCCCACCTTGTTTTTCTTCTTTATGAGCTCGGCGATGGCTGCTGCACAAATGCCCGGACAGAAGGCGCCAGGTCCTCCGCCTGCGCAAATCGAGCAGACAAGCTACGGCATCCGCGCCACCGCGGGCAGTGAAGTCCTCGAGGTCACCGTGTGTGCTGACTCGGTGATTCATGTCGTTGCTACTCCTGCACCTTCTGCACCCGCCTCGCCGCGTCCCTGGATGTTCGATTCCCAGCAGGCTTGTCCTGGAGCGGCATTCACGTTTGCTCAGGACGCGAAAGCGGCCAGTTTGAAGACTGCTCAACTTGAAGTGATCGTCAACATCGAACGCGGCAATCTCTCATTTCGCACCATCAGTGGAGAATCGCTGCTGAACGAAGGCAACAGCATCCCGCGCACCTACGAGCCGGTCGATCTCAATGGAGATCACACCTACCGCGTCACGGACCGCTTTTCTCCCTCGATCACCGAAGCGGTCTATGGGCTCGGCCAGCACCAAAACGGTATGTTTAACTATCGCGGAGCCACCGTTGAGTTGGGTCAAAACAACACCGATGTTGCGATACCCCTGCTGATTTCGAACAAGGGGTACGGGCTGATGTGGAACACGGCGGCGCTTACGTACTTTGACAATCGCTTCCCGCTTGATATGAAGCTGACGTCAATCGCGGGCAAGTCGATCGATTACTACTTCCTCTACGGCCCGGAGATCGACGCCGTTCTTCACGAATACCGCACCATGACCGGCCACACTCCCATGCTGCCGAAGTGGGCCTATGGCTTTTTTCAATCGAAGGACCGCTACATATCGCTCGACGAGATTCGCGGGATCGCAAACCGCTATCGTCAGGAACATATTCCGCTTGACGCCATGGTGCAGGATTGGTTCTGGTGGAAGACCGAGGGTGACCCGATCTTCAATGCCAACTATCACGACGTAGCGAGCGATCTCGAGGCTCTGCACAAAGAAAACGTACACGCGATGATCTCTGTCTGGGGGTTACTCGACCCACAATCCGAAACCTATAAGCTTCTGGATGCTAAGCACGAACTTGTGACCGACGCGCACGTCTACGATGCCACCAACCCAGAGGCGCGCGACCTCTACTGGCAGCACCTGCCCGGCAAGCTGCTGGCGCAGGGATGGGACGCATTCTGGCTCGACAGCGCCGAGCCTGAAGAATACTGGCCGCACATGGGCGACGCCATCCTCAGCAGCCGCCAGATCGCCATCGGCAACGGCGCGGAATTCACCAATGTCTTTCCGTTTGCGCACACCCTCGGTGTGCAGGATCACTGGAAGGCGCGGAACCCGGGCAAGCGCGTCTTTCTGCTCACGCGTTCCGCATTTCTCGGCCAGCAACGCGTAGGGGCCACCGTCTGGTCGGGAGATGTCTACGGCACCTACTGGGGCCTGAACCACCAGGTCCCTGCCGGTCTCAATTTCGCGCTGTCTGGCTCTCCATATTGGACCACTGACATCGGCGGCTACTGGCCTCCGCACGAAGACCCAATCGCCGATCCCGCGTTCCAGGAACTCTACGCGCGCTGGTTCGAATACGGCACGTTCTGCCCCATCTTTCGCACGCACGGGCACCGACCACATAACGAGCTATGGGCCTTTGACAAAGTCGAGCCCATCCTTGTGAGCTACGACAAGCTCCGCTACCGGCTGATGCCGTATATCTATTCGTTGGCCTGGAAGGTAACAAGCGAGGACTACACCATTCAGCGTCCGCTCGTGATGGACTGGCGCGGCGACTCCAACACATGGAACCTCGGCGACGAATTCATGTTCGGCCCCGCCATCCTGGTCAACCCGGTGCTCAAAGCCGACGCGGCCAAACGAAGTGTCTACCTGCCCGAAGCCGCTGCGTGGTACGACTTCTGGACCGGTAAATCGCTCACAGGCGGGCAGGAGATCGAAGCCGATGCGCCGCTTGATCGTATTCCGCTTTTCGTGCGAGCTGGTTCCATCCTTCCCTTGGGCCCGCAGATCGAATACGCCACGCAGGATCCCGCAGGGCCGATCGAGCTTCGCATTTATCGCGGCGCCGATGGGAAATTTGATCTTTATGAAGACGCAGGCGATGGATACGAGTACGAGAAGGGTCAGCATTCCGTCATCCCAATCCAATGGAACGATCACAACTTGTCACTCACCATCGGCGCAAGGCAAGGCTCATTCCCCGGAATAATCGAACACCGCAAATTCCGCGTCGTCCTGGTCGCAAGCGGACATGGCATCGGCTTGGATGAGGCTGCTACGGTCAATGCGGAAATTAGTTACGAGGGCAAGGAGATTCAGGCAACCATCAGGTAATAAGCTGCTGCGCCGGGTCTCGCAATGCAAAATGGTCCACGCTACGCTCACATCCTTTTACGGAGAAGGCCGGTTATGACGAAATACAGGCTCTCGCTTCTGCTAGCGGCTTTGCTCTGCGCACCCTTGGCTGCCCAATCTCAATCGGCCGATCCCTGTGCCGCTCTCTCCGGCCTTAAAATCGGCGGCACCGAAATCACCAAGGCCGCGCTTGTTTCCGCCGGAACCACCGTCCCACCTCCGTATCCCGGTGCTCCTTCCATTGGCCCGCTTCCAGCGCACTGCCGCGTCGACGGCGTTATCAATCGCCGCAAAGGCGTCGACGGTCAGGAGTTCGGCATCGGCTTTGCTCTCGCACTGCCCGAACATGCGGCATGGAACGGTGACTTCATGATGCAGGGCGGCGGAGGCGGCAATGGCATTATCGCGTATCCCGCTGGAGCGAACTACGCAGGCGACAAGCCAGCGCTCTCCCGCGGATTCGCGGTGGCCAGCACCGATACAGGGCACAAGGCAAAAACGGGCGCCTTCGATTTCACTTTCATGCGCGACCAGCAGGCCTATCTCGATTTCGCGTTCCTCGCGAACGCCGAAGTCGCCGCAGTCGCCAAGCAGATCATCACTCACTACTACGCAAAACCTGCAGCGTATTCCTACTTTGTCGGCTGCTCCACCGGCGGACGCGAAGGCATGATTCTCTCGCAGCGCTATCCCACCGTGTTCAACGGCATCGTCTCCGGTGATCCAGCCATGCGCACCGGCCTGTCTAACCTTGCCATCGCGCAATGGATCCCCGTGGCTTACAACCAGGCCGCTCCCAAAGACGCCTCCGGCAAGCCGCAGATCGATAAGTTCCTCACCGACGACGATCGAAAGCTCTTTATGGGTGCGCTGATGAAGCAATGCGACGCGAAAGACGGTGTAGGCGACGGCATGATTTCCGATCCTCTTGGCTGCGACTTCGACCCCACGGTCCTCGCTTGTAAACCCGGCGAGGCCAATGCCTGCATCGTCTCCGAGAAAATCAGCGCCATCAAGAAAGCCTTCGCAGGACCGAAGAATGCATACGGCACGCAGGTTTATCCTGGCTTCCTTTACGATGCGGGTATCGCAGCAAAAGGAACGGTGCCGGGCCTGCTCGCCCTTGGGAACCGCGGCCTCTTCGGACCATATACCACCGCCACCGAACTCGACGTTGATAAGGCGGCGCTGCATGCCTCCGACCCGCTCGTCGAACCGGCGTCCACCAACCTCTCTACGTTCTCACTCAGCGGCGGCAAGCTTATCTTCTTCCACGGCGACAGCGATCCGTGGTTCTCGGCCCTCGATACACTGGCCTATTACAAGTCACTGGAGGAAACCAATAGCGGCGCCGAAAAGGTTGCTTCCTGGAGCCGCATTTTTCTGGTGCCGGGGATGGCTCATTGCGGCGGCGGTCCGTCTCTCGATCAATTCGACATGCTCAGTGCCGTCGTCAGTTGGGTCGAAAAAGGCACAGCGCCCGATTCCGTTATCGCTACCGGCCAGGCATTCCCCGGCCGCAGCCGCCCGCTCTGCGCATATCCAAAACACGCTCAATACACCGGATCCGGGGACACCCAGGATGCCAGCAACTTCCGATGCCAATTGCAACGCTAGATCGTCGCGAGAGATTCGAATTCATGCTTCATCGATCCGTTCGTGTCGATTGATTTGCCCGACCCTTGCCCAAGCCCGCCGCGCCAACAAATCCGAGCCACTTACTCGCGGTGGCAACCCGCTCTCCCTCGGCGAGATCGAGTGCAT
This sequence comes from uncultured Acidobacteriaceae bacterium, assembly GCA_963798035.1. Taxonomy (GTDB): domain Bacteria; phylum Acidobacteriota; class Terriglobia; order Terriglobales; family Acidobacteriaceae; genus Telmatobacter. The sequence goes on from CAWCRW010000006.1 coordinate 1,929,883, forward strand.
GGATACCGCCTGCGTCAATGGAACTGAAGTCGGCGGCATCATATCTCCAGAGAAAGGATGAGCGAGCTCAGACTCTTCCCGTGCGCATCGAGACGCAGTGAACGCGTAACGCCGTCGGCCGGCCGGCGCTGCAGTACGAAGTTCAGCGCGCACAGGTTTGGAACGCAGTATCGTATGACCGGCTTCGTGATGTGTTCACGGAACAGTTCGCTCACTCGCTCCACTGTCACTCGCTCGACCAGCGTCGGATAGTCCTCGTCGCGATAGGCGAACACCGCAATGTTTACAAGGTTTCCCTTGTCGCCGGCACGGGCATGTGCAATTACCTGCAGCTTCATCAGGCCACCTCCATCGAGAAGCTTGGCGTGACGAGTTCGCGCGCGATGAGCGCGGGCACGATGGCAATGTTCTCCCGCACCGAGAATGTCACTCCCGCTCCTGCGGCAGGCCCATTCAGGTAGAGGCTCTCCACTTCGCGCGTTAGACGCACCGCATCGATCTCGCGCGTGAATCGTGCGGCAACTCGCAGCCGCACTTCGTAAGGAGTGGGCCAATCGCCGGGAGGGCCGTGCATCGAACTGAGTCCGATGAGGTCGATCCTCAGATCGTCGGCTCCAATGTGAGCCAGCCGCTTCTCGAGTATCTGGCGTGCAAGTTCCGCGCGCGGCAGCGCACCCGGTCCCGCATATGAGATTTGCCCTTCCGCAATAACTCCATCATCAACGCCGATCGAAACCTTGTAGTCCTGCGGCCGTGCCTGTCCCTTTGCACCAGACACACGCATTGCGCCGCGAGCCTGCTGGTCGAAGCGAATCCCTGTGAAGTCGGCAATCACGTCGGGCGTTATGTAAGCCGATGGGTTCAAAACCTCGTACAGTATTTGTTCGCGGCAGGTCTGCAGGCTGATGAGTCCGCCGGAACCCTCAACCTTGGTCAGCATTGCCGAACCATCTTCAACCACCTCGGCCAGCGGAAATCCAAGCCGATCGAGATTCGGAACATCCTTGTATCCGGGATCCGCGAAGTAGCCGCCCGTGAGTTGCCCGGCGCATTCCAGCAGATGGCCTACCGCGGTGCCCTGTCCCAGTAAATCCCAGGACGCTAGGTTCCAGCCAAACGAGTGTATGAGCGCTCCCAGAAACAGCGAAGGGTCAGCCACTCTTCCCGTCAGAACCACATCTGCGCCGCGATCAAGAACCTCAGCCAATGCGTCGGCGCCCAGGTATGCATTCGCTGAGATGATCATCGGGTGAGCGGGGAGGGGCTGATCGTCGAAAGCCTTGAACGCATCTTTGAGTAAGAGAACGTCATCGCCTTCCAAGCACGCAATTCGTAATCCATGAAGTCCCAGTGTTCGGGCGATTTCGATCGTTTGTAGCGCGGCCGCCCTCGGATTCGCAGCGCCCATATTACTGATCACGCGAACTCCATTGCGGCGGCATGCCGGCAAGATAGCCCGCATGCGTTCGGCCAGAAGCGGATCGTATCCGGCGTTAGGATCTTCGCGTTTGCCCAACTGACTCAATGCGATCGTTCGCTCGGCAAGGCACTCGAAGACAAGGAAGTCGAGTTGGCCCTGTTCGGCGAGTTCGACTGCGGGGTCAATGCGATCGCCGGAGAATCCGGCTCCCGCGCCGATTCTGATCTTCTTCATCTGCGCTCTCCCCAACAAACCAAAATGCTCGGCTTCGCCTGGAGTATAGATACAACCTTTGCATTTGTATCTTGCATAAACCGCCAGCGGAGTTTTTGTAAGTCGCAATCGATCATTCTCCCTCTTTCCCGCCTTACAGCGGAATTACATGAAAGAGAACGGCAGCGATGGTCATCACGATCGATGCTCCGAGCAGAAACGGACCAGCGAAACGCTGATGTGTGCTCAATTCAATTCCACTAAGTCCGGTTACCAGAAACGTCGCCGGCGTGAGCGGACTTACAGGGAAGCCCGTGGTCATCTGCCCCAGCAGCGCGGCTTCAGCAACGCTCGTCGCAGGCAGTCCAAATCCCTGAACGGCGGCGGCGAGCACTGGGAGGATGCCGAAGTAAAACGAGTCAGGGTCGAAGAGCAGGCTCAACGGCATGGCTATCAGGCCGAGCACCACGGGAATGTGCGGCGCGAATCCCGGCGGAATCTGGGCGATTGAGACTCTCGCCATAGCGTCGAGCATTCCGCTGCCTTTTAGGATTCCAGTGAAGACGCCGGCCGAGCAGAGAATGGCGCACATTGATAACGCCGCCTTCGCATGACGGTCGATGGCAGCCCCCTGTTCGCGCACGGTTCTAAAGTTGAGCAGCAGGGCAAGCGTGGTGCCCAGCATGAACGCGATTGCCGGCTCAACCTTGCCGCTGATCACCAAGCCAAGCACCGCCACAGCGAGCACCAGATTGCCGGCGACGCGAACCCGCGCAACCGCAGTCCCAGCCACTGGCGTTGTGCTTGCCTGCATGAGCGTCGTAGCCGTTGGCCCAATGCGCCGCCTCTCCCTGTGACCGAGGTAAATGGCTACAGCGAACACATAAACCAGGCCAACAATCTGAACAGGAATCAGCGGCCTGAACAGCGCGATGGGAGTGGTGTGCAGCGCGCTGGCAGCGCGAATCGTCGGGCCCGTCCAGGGCAGAAAGTTCACGCCCGCGGCCAGCGATACGGCGCACGCCAGAATCCTGCGATCCATCCCGAGTTCCTGGTACAACGGCAGAAGTGTAGGAATCGCAACCAGGAACACCACTGCCCCGGATCCGTCCAGATGCAGAAGCAGCGCGAGCAGGGACGTCCCGGGAACAATGAGCACCGGGTTTTTGCCGATACCGCGGAGCAGGATCTTGACGAATGGCTCGATCGTTCCTGAGTCCGTCAGGACTCCAAAGAAAAGAATGGCAAACAGGAACATCGCCACCACCGGCGCAATCGACACGAGTCCTGAGAGAGCAAACTGTGCGGTTTTTAATCCGAAACCGGCCGCTAAGCTCGCCGTGACTGGGAACAAAAAGAGCGCAATCAGAGGTGAGACGCGTCGGCTGGCGATCGCGACGATCATGCCGAGGATAGTGATCAGACCCCAGATAGCAAGCATGCTCAGCGCGCGGAAATGCCGCCCTTTCGCGAACAAATGCGAGTATAGAGAGGTTCGTCTCAATATGTACATTGCATAAATCAGAAGCCTATAATCTCGAATTCCGATGATTCATGAACTCCGTCACATCCGTGCCTTCCTCAAAATCGCAGAGACGCGCAACTTCACACGTGCCGCCAACGACATGCATCTTTCCCAATCCGCGCTGACCGTTCAGGTGCAGCAGCTCGAAGAGAGCCTGGGGGTCAGGCTCTTCGACAGAAACAAGCGAGGAGTCACGCTTACGGCTGCGGGCAAGGACGTGTTCGGCCCGCTGCAGCGATTGTTCAATGACGCTCAGACCATCATTGAACATGCGCGCGACTTGAGTTCTGCCTCGACTGGATTCGTAACTATCGCGGCTCTTCCCACCGTCTGTGCGGGCGCGCTTCCAGAGTTGGTGCGAAGCTTCATCGAGACCCACCCCGGCATTCGCGTGCAAATCTCTGACGTAATAGCGGAACGCGTGCGCGAAGCCGTGCTCAAACGAGAGGTCGATTTCGGTATCGGGACACTACACGGGCGCGATGCGGACCTTCGCGCAATTCCCCTGTTTCAGGATCGCCTGGTTGTCTTTGCTCCCGCGGGCCACCCGCTCTCCCTTAAACACACCATCACGCTTCGCGAAGCATCCACGCATGGGTTGATCCTGCCCAGGCGGGAAAGCAGCGTGCGAGAGGCAGTGGAGGCCATCGCACATCGCGAACGGTTGCTCCTGGACATTCGCTATGAAACAAATTTCATGCCCACTGCCCTTGCCTTCGTACGCGCCAACCTCGGCATTGCCATCCTGCCAGAGACAGCGGCGGGCGCTGAGACTTCGGCCTTCTTGAGAATTCCTCTCAACAACCGGTTTTCCAACCGCCAGATCGAGTTGCTTCAGCGAAGAGACGCGACTCTCTCCCCTGCTGCCGAGAGCCTTGCACGCCATCTCCTGCATAAGTTCAGTGTCAGTAAGCTGGACAGCCAGCGGGCAGGATCCGCCCGCGCACGGAAAGATTAACGCCGTCATCGCGAAATGCGATCAATCCGTTCGAATCAATGAATTGTACACATGCTTCCACGCGCTGCTATAGTCGCGTGCGTTGCTCACACATGCACTTTCCGGAGGCCGTATGGATGGTTTGAAGAAGCTCGCCCTGGCCGCAATGGCTGTACTGGCTGTGCCCCAATTGTTCTCGCAGGCCAGCGTGGTCGGCACCGAAGCAGGCAAGCTGCAAGGCGTGACCCAGGGGCCGGTCGAATCATTCAAAGGGGTGCCGTTTGCCGCGCCTCCTGTGGGAGATCTGCGGTGGCGCGCTCCTCAGCCCGTGCAGCCCTGGTTCGATGTGCGTCAGGCCAACGACTACTCGGCGGACTGCATGCAGGTCCCATTCCCCAGTGACGCGGCTCCACTCGGCACCAAGCCGGCAGAAGACTGCCTCTACCTCAACGTGTGGCGTCCTGCGAGCACAAAAGCTGACGCGAAGCTGCCCGTGATGTTCTGGATCTACGGCGGCGGCTTCGTCAATGGAGGCAGTTCGCCCACGGTTTACGACGGCAGCAAGTTCGCTGAAAAAGGCGTGGTCTTTGTCAGCGCCAACTATCGCCTAGGCCACTTTGGGTTCTTTGCTTTCCCTGAGCTCACCAGAGAGAACGCCGATGGCATGGTCGGCAATTATGGCTTTATGGACCAGATTGCTGCCTTGAGGTGGGTCCAGAAGAACATCAGTGCATTCGGTGGAGACCCATCGAATGTTACCGTCTTCGGCGAGTCTGCGGGCGGGTTTTCTGTGAGCATGTTGCTCACGTCTCCTTTAACGCAAGGCTTGTTCTCAAGAGCGATCATCGAGTCTGGAGGAGGCCGCACCAACCTGGGCGGTCCTCGTTATCTCGACACCGCGCTACCGAACGGGCCCCCGTCGGCCGAATCTGTCGGCATCGAGTTCGCTCATAGCGTAGGAGTCGATGGAACCGGCAAGGATGCACTTGATCAGTTGCGGCATCTTTCCGCCGAAAAGATACTCGGTAATCTCAACATGGCAACCATGAATCAGCCCGGATACGCTGGGCCGATAATCGACGGACGCGTGGTGGTTTCGGACCCGCAATCCGTGTACCTGGCGGGCGCCGGGTGGCATGTGCCTATCATGATCGGCACCAACAGCATGGACATTGGCTTCGGCTTCGCTCCGAACAAGGAAGCGCTGTTTGCACCCTTCGGTGCGAATCGCGAAAAAGCGATCGCGGCCTACGATCCCACCGGCAATGGAGATCTACGAGCTGTGCAGTACCAGGTCTCGATGGACCGGTTTATGGTAGAGCCCGCTCGCTTCGTTGCCAGCGTTTTCGCTTCGGAAGGTCTGCCTGCCTACGAATACAGGTTCTCGTACGTCGCGAAATCAATGCGCAGCAAGTGGCCGGGGGCGCCGCATGCGACCGAGATCCCCTTTGTCTTCGATACAGTTCAAGCAAAGTATGGAAATGAGCTCGCGCCGGAGGACGAGAAGATCGCGCAGGCGATGCTCAGTTATTGGGTGGCATTTGCCAAAACGGGTGATCCGAGCACGGGCAACACGCCGGCTTGGCCGCGGTACACGCCCGAAACGGATATGCTGATGAACTTCACGGAGAACGGTCCGGTAGCCGAAAGAGATCCTTTCAAAGCGAGACTGGATGTCACGGCGGCATACGTGACTAGCTCAGCTCCTCCATCCGCGCCGAAACCGCCTTCGCGGCCCTGAGGAAGACCGATCCTGAACGGCTGGATGCCGAGCAGATGGTCGCCGTAACGCAGGCCATTGACCGGATGCTTCATCAGCATGAGCCGCACCCCGCGCTCGTGCTGGACCGGTACTGGAATGTGATTCGCACCAATGAAGCCGCCGATTCTTTGGATCATTTGTGGATCTAGAGAAAAGACCAAAGCGGCGCAACCTTCTCGACCTAATGCTCGATCCGACGGCGCTGCGGCCTTTTGTTGAGGAGTGGGAAAAGGTCGCGGCCGGTCCGCTGCAACGGATCCGGCGGGATTAGTGTTCGTCGGCGACCCCGCATTACTCAATCATGCAACCACCGGATCGGGGCGTGACATGGCGACCTTCTCCGCAGGACCGGTTCGTCTTCCATCGGCATGGCTTGCAACAAATTCGGCGAAAATCCAGCATGCCCCTATCGCAGCCAGATTGTAGACAGCGGCACCCCACGTTGCCTGATTGTGCAGCCGGATAGAAATGGGAGGTATTTCTACACAACCTTCAAACAGCAACAGCATCAACGCAAGAAGCCTGGCGGCCAGGACATCCATAATTCCAGAACAAATCGCAATTCCTGAAAGGAAGAAGGCGATTCCGGTCAGCGCCGCCCAAAAATATCCAAAGCCCATCCAGTGCGGGACGATGGTTGCGAAGACGCGAATACCGATAAAGTGAAATAAGCCGAACAGGACAGGAGGCAATCCCAGCAGCCAGCGTGCGGCGATAGCTGCTCTCTTTTGCAGCAGGGAATCCGGTGAGGCGGTGGAGACGTAAATGATTGCGGCGGGAGCAACGAGCATTAACTGTTGTGCGAGCCCAAAAGAGACGCCAGCCAGGACGTTGATTCGCCAGCCAAGAGCGTGTATTCCGGCATAGTACCGAAATAGCCAAAGTGCCGCAAAGATCAAATATGCCGCGCCGGATGCCGCGGCGCCAATCTTCTCGCTCCGCCGCCACAGAATGGCAGCACCCGCTGCGATCAGCCACACACCCATGATGTAGGCCAGTAATTGCTGACCAGGAAGATTCTTGCCCAGAGCCTGGATGGGCTGATGAGAGGCATCGAATGCACCCCAGGCGATATCCAGAATGCCGGTTAGAACAGTGCCCAAGCCATAGAACCAAACGCCAACTTTCATCTGTTGATCTCCCGTGAGCCGCTTCGCGATAAGCCAGAGCACAATGGCGACCCATGCGCTTCGCGATTTCAAAGCTGATAGTATTGCCGCAATGGAACATCGACAAGAGCCATTTTCCTAGAAGCTATTGGACCATTTGAGATGCCCAAAGCCGTCAGCTCGTTCGAGCTCACTCTCAAAAGCCGCGCGCGCCATCAGACCCTGACCAACTGGTTGTATGGTGAACTGCGCTCTGCCATTCTTGATGGCCGGCTGGCGCCAGGTGCCAGACTGCCAGCGTCCAGGGATTTCGCCAACCAGTACGAACTCTCTCGGGGCACAGTCGTCAGCGTTCTGGAACGTTTACAAGCTGAGGGGTATGTCAGCTCCCGGGTCGGATTCGGTACGTGGGTCAATCGCGTGGAAGCGCCCCGGCCGCCACACCAGGCAACGACGCTACCGGCATACATTCGTCGCGTCATTTCGACATATAGACGGCCTCTACCTTGGGTTGACCTGGCTTTTGTTGAAGGGATCCGCCCTTTTCGGATCGGGGTTCCAGCCATTGACGAGTTCCCATCAGAGGTTTGGGGACGCATGGCCGCAAACCGAGCACGTAATCTCAGGTCGTGGTTAAAGAAAGAGGCTGATCGGCGAGGGTATCGGCCATTGCGCGATGCAATTGCCGACTATTTGCGCACGTCCCGTGGGGTGCGATGCACTGCGGAACAAATCGTTGTTGTTTCTGGAATTCAACAGGCGCTCGACCTGTTGGCACGGCTGCTCTTGAAAAAGGGCGATCCAATATGGATGGAAGATCCTGGATATTTCGGAGCCAGAATCGCGTTCGAGAATGTCGGCGCCAGGATGATTGCTGTTCCAGTGAATGATGAAGGACTATCTGTTTCTGCCGGCATCAAGACATGTCCTGATGCGAAGGGAGCCTACGTAACGCCGGCTCACCAATTCCCGCTGGGGGAGACGATGTCGCTGGAGCGGCGGATGGCCCTTCTCAGATGGGCCTCACGCAGCGGCGCTTTTGTTATCGAAGATGACTATGACAGCGAATACAGGTTTGAGGGACCGCCTGTGCCTTCCCTGCAGAGCCTCGATAATCACTCAAGCGTGATCTTCATCGGGTCGTTCAGCAAGACGCTATTCCCAGCCTTACGCGTGGGCTACGTCGTATTGCCTGCGCCATTAATAGATCCCTTCCTGGGTCTTCGTTACCGAACAGATTTCCGGAATTCATCCTTTGACCAAGCGGTGCTTTGCGACTTCATCGGCGATGGGCATTTCGCGCGTCATCTGCGGAGGATGCGGAATCTGTATGCGGGGCGCCTCGCAACACTCATGGAAGTAGCCAGGCAACATCTCAGTGGGGTGCTTGAGATCTCTGACGTTAGGGCAGGCCTCTACACGATCGGATACCTCAGGAATGGGATGACTTCACGGCACGCGGAAAAGATGGCGGCGGCCCAGGGTGTTGAGGTTCTCGCCGTCGATCGATGCACTCTGAGACGTCCTGATCCAAAAGCGTTGATCCTCGGCTTTGGCGGATTCGATGAATCTGCGATACGGCAGGGACTTATTCGACTCGGAAAGGCATTGAGCTAGCCAGACCGCGGGACATGAGACCGCTTCTCTCAACGAATGGGTAATCGCCATAACGGCAAATCGGCGTATGGCCCATCAACGTGGTCAGAACGGTGACGAATCACCCAGAGGACATTGATGAGCCGGCCCAACGGGCAATTCAAAGTGCAGCGGGAACTCCGCCGAATTCTTGCGTGTTGGCTCTGAAGAAGTCTTCCAAAGTTTGAGCACTCATTCCCGTGAATGTGGGGATTGTATCGGTGACATTGCGCGCGTCTTCATCGTGGCGTCTTTCAGGTGATCGAAAGTATCGCCAAAGATGTGACAGATGATTGAGTGCGTGAGGATTGAGATGTCCCCTCACGGCTTCGGCCCACTGCTCATCTGTGATGTCGACATATCGTATCGGACGCTGAAGCACCGCGCTCAGTGTGTCGACGATCTCTTTGACGGTGGGTATTGCAGCAATCAAATCGTACGCGCGTGCGGAAGGCAACTCAGGATTCGTCAGCAGGGCAGCCGCGACGTGAGAAACGTCCACTGCGCCGACCAGGGGGATTGTGGCGCTTCCGTCGCCCCAGGGCAGAAACACAGTGCTCTGTGCGGAGACACTTCTGCTAACCAGCGCCCGCACGTTTTCATAGTAGGGAGGCGCGTGCAGATGAACTGTTCCCACTTCTGCCCAATCGAAGATGCGATCTGAGAGTCCGTGCTGCAGATTGCGAAAACTTGGTGCTTTGCGCGCCCCCTGGAGTTGCGAGTTGTTTACGACAAGCTCGGTCTCTGCTTCGCGTGCAGCCATCGCAAAGATCGTTGTTGCTTCAAGCAGCCCATCTGATACGGAGTAGGTAAAGTAGGCTCGCTTGATTCCTTTAAAGGCAGCGCGAACTGAGTCCCGGTCCAACAGATCTCCTTGCACAACTTCGGCGCCGAGTTCGCGGAGAGCGTCGGATCTTGCATCCAGCGTATGAACGAAGGCGCGAACGGCGATGCCCTTGTCAAGCAGAAGGGCTACGATTTGGCGTCCTGTGGAACCTTGCGCGCCGCCGGCCGCTCCGGTGACGAGAATAGGCTCAGACATTTTTCTACTCCTTGTTGAAAAGTGGGGTGAAATGCGTTGCAGGAACACGAACTAGCCGCTTCACGGAATGCTGCTGAATACGAAAGGTGAGGTCCGCGGCGCGATAGGGCTCGCGCCTCGGTGGTGCCATCGATCGCGACGTATCTTCAGGGATGACCGTGGATGCTTGCGGTTGATTACAACTGCGAAGCGATCGCATTGCGGGTGAAGGCCGGAGCAGACTTAGGTTGCGGACGCGCGAGCCAATAGAGAGCGACGATGTGGGTGATCATCAGCATCGGCACATAGAGGATCGGGATTGGATATGCGACACCCAATTGGCCTGCCTGCTGAGGAAGACCACCGTGGATAGCGTAATAGGAGGCGAGGATGAGGTCGACTACTCCCGCGAGATTGAAGACGGCGACGAAGAACCAAGAAAGCGGGCGCACTCTTACTGTGAGAAGTGCCAACAGGGCCAGGATGCCGGTAGCGAAATCACCGTAGGCAGCGGAAGTTGCGAAGACGGCGGGCACGTTTGGGCCGACTACACCGGGAAGTAGAAAGACGAGCCCAAAGAAGCGGAAGCTGTGCACAGTGGCGATGGCGCGGTGCGCATCAAACCGTTCCATTGACTTGAGCCTTGGCAAGATATATGCCCTGAAGCAAAGCAGGCACGCTAGATAGCCGAGAGCGAGTTGCAATTGAAAGATTGTTTGCGGTGACATTTAGCCTCCTTGTACGCATAGGATTATGTATATCATCCTATCGATTCAGAATTTCTTTAGGAGAACCTGCGGGCGGACAGATTGAAACGTGGGATGTTTGGCAGCATCCTATAATGACTTATGCGTTACCGGCCTGAACACAAAGCTGAAACCCATCAAAAGATTGTGAAAGACGCTTCGCGGCGCGTTCGCAGCGAGGGCATCACCGGAGCCGCAGTGTCCGCCGTGATGCGCGACGCAGGTCTAACCCATGGAGGCTTTTACAAGCACTTTGGAAGCAAGGATGAGTTGCTGATTGAGTCGCTGAGGGATGCTTTCAATGAAATTGCCGAGACGCTTGCCGCGGCCGCAAAGCGGGCCAAACCCGAAGCGGCGTGGAAGGCGATTGTTAAGACCTATCTGAGCCTGGAATATTGCGATCATATTGAGAATGGATGTCCGCTGCCAGCTCTTGCGCCGGAGATGGCCCGGGCAGGCAAGGCGATGAAGGCTCAGATCTTCGAGGAACTGAAGAAGTACAGGAGCCGCATGCTTCCATTTATGCCCGGTGAGCGCAGTGCTGACAAGGAGCGCGCATTCTTCTCCATTTTTTCAACGATGGTTGGGGCAGTTGAAATCGCTCGGATGCTGCCAGAGCCAGCGATGCGAGAGAAGGTTCTGACGAGCGCGAGAGACCTTCTTTTGCGTAGCTTTTGATTTCTGAGTCAAGAGAACACTGTTCGCAACGGGTGATGCCTCCAGATGGCGATCAAGTCGAGGCAAAGTACGGGTTTTTGATTCTGAGGGATCCCTTGTCGAGAATGCAATTCTCGGATAACTCAGGGTTTCCTGTAGATGGATGGTCAGCGCCGCATGAGCGAAAGCCTTCGCATCGCGAGCGGGATCGCCTTCCAAGAGCGTCAGGTCCGCGTCGATTCCCGATTTAATCCGGGCTGTGCGACGGGAGTAGCCGAGACGTGCGGCGGAGTTGTCGTTAACGAAGCCAGAATCTGTGGAAACGTCAAACCGGCCCCGCGCCAAATAGCTGTATTCCTTTGTCAGGGACGGTTAGTCTGTCAAATAGCCGATATCGGTGGGCCACCAGAATCCGGAAAGGGCAGAGGTTTACAGGGCAGAGGTCGCGGGTTCGAGCCCCGTGGTCCCCGCCACACATTTTCCAGCTGTCATTCAGCGATTCGAATCTACCCGCATGGCGAAGCTGAGTGTTACACCACGAGCAATGAATATGGCCAAAGACATGCACCTTGGGTCGCTTCTGTCGTACGGCTTCATTTGCCGCTTCACTGCGAGGATACATAAAAGCCCAGTAGAGGACGCGGGAGTATAAGGCGATCCCCAGAAAGAGAATCCCGCGATCGTTGTTCCGCTGTCTTCGAGGTAGATTCCGTTAGATAGGAGCGAGCGTGCCAGTTCCGGGGAGTTCTCGAACGGCCGGTCATGATTTCCGCCACAAACAATGCGATGCGCGAAAGGCTGTTCTCCAAGCCAGCGATTGAATGAGACAACTTCCCGCAGATCGTAACCTGCGTTCATGAAATCGCCAGCATGCACGAGAATGTCACCTTGCGGTAATTGCGGAACTCGATCGTGGAGACCGAGAAGCAGATTTCGAAAAAATCGCTTTGCAGGGGAAAATGATCACGCTCGGGGCAGGGTGCCGTGGACCATGCATGGTGAGGACGGGTGAATGGCAGGAACAGGAAACCAAGAGCGACGGCCGCGATTCATGCGACGTGTGGCGCTTCGCGCCGGCGCGTATTCGTTAGCGGCTGGTCTGATCGCAGGTTGTGCTGGTGCTGTCCGCGGGGCGGGACCAACGTCATCGACCGAGATCGCCGGCAAGAGACAGTTCATGGTGTTGAGCGAGGATAGAACGCACCTCGTAAATACATTTACAAACAAGCCGGTATTCATCACCGGGGATAGCGCCTACAATCTCATCACTCAACTGACTTCTGATGCGGATGTTGAAGCGTACTTAGCCGACCGGCAGGCGAAGGGCATCAACCTGATCTGGGTCGCGCTCGTCGACTTCGGGAGCCACGGTGAGGGATCTCATCCTCCAGGTGAAGGCCCGGGAGAGGGGAATACGCAGAAAGACGCTTTCGGCAACGATCCATGGAACGGCGAGGCCGATTTTACAGGGATGGAAGCTGCCACTTCATATTGGGCCCATGTGGACTATGTGCTGAAAAGGGCAGCAGCGCATGGAATCACAGTTCTGGCTGGGACGGCTTTTGCTGCGACGTTTTCAAGTTGCAAGCTGCCCTACTTCAGCAGCATGGCGACAAGTTCCGACGCCACGATGAAGGCATACGGCGCGTTCCTGGGGAATCGTTACAAGTCTTATCCCAATATCATCTGGCTTCAGGGAGGCGACGCCAACATCAAAACTTGCGGCAGCGAACTTGGGAAGAAGGTAAACGACCTTGCTCAAGGCATACTGTCGGCGGACCCGGTCCACTTGATGGCCGTTGAAGCGACCAGCGGTGTGTGGGGTGAAGCCAGCGCCACCCATTGGTCTTCATACACCTTCGGGCCCAACAATCCGAGCGGGTGGCTCACTCTTGGAACGATCTATCCGAAGGGCACACCGGACAAAGTGTTTTCCGCAGAAATCGGTCAAATCATTTCTCAGAGTTTGACCGAAACAGAGGCCACGCCATTCGTTCCGTACTTCAGCGTGGAGGACCCCTATGAATATGAACCATGGTCCAGGGAGCCCTATGATGATCAGCAACTGCGGCAAGTTGCGTATTCGGAAGTTTTGAGTGGCGCCAAGTTGGGAAGGCTGTTCGGGAGTGCAGGTGTTTGGCCCTTCGGGGCACCGTGTTGCCAGCACGGATCGAAATGGCAGGTCAACATGGAACATACGGCCTCGTTCGATCAACAGCGACTGGGACAGCTCTTTCGCAGCCGAGAGCACTGGAAGTTGATTGCGGATACCAACCATACCGTCGTGACGGCAGGCTTCGGGGCAGGCGAGACTTTGACCGTCACTTCACGCACTTCGGACGGTCAATCCATGATCGCCTATGTTCCGAATGGCAACCGCAGCACGCTGACGGTGGATATGTCCAAGGTGACAAGTAAGCTCCATCAGGCCACCTGCTGGTGGTTCAACCCATCTTCAGGGGCCACACGCTTGATTGGGAGTTTCGTTACCCTTGGGAAGAAGAATTTTACGCCGCCCTCCGCGAGCGACTGGGTGCTGGTTATCGATGATGCGGCGGCGAAGTTGCCCGCGCCCGGGAGTCCATAGGGCGGATGCAGGATTTGGACTGGACCGCGCGCCGCGTCCTGTGCTCTCCGTGACGGCCTATCGTCGTCATGGCGAAATATCGTCATGGAATGTCGTCACTTCCAATTCAATCTCCAATCGTCAGGCAGGATTTCCGCCGCTAAATGATTGATCCGAATCGGTAAACAATCGCGCAGAACAAAGCCGCACGGTTTGGCATCCCATTTGCCATACAAGAGTGCAGCGGTAACACAAAGGAAATGCAGTCACTTCTTTCGTTAGCTGAATTGGAGGCGTGCTGTGGAGATGTTCAGGTTGGACTATCTCTCTTGTCTTCTCACTGTTGTTGCGACGATCCTTGTTGGCCGGAAGAAGTGGACCGGCCTCCTTGTCTCGGGCGTCAACAGCTTGATCGTTTGCGTCATTGGTATCCATACGTCGCAGTATGGGTTCATTCCGGCAAACCTGTTTTGCATTGGCATCTACGCATTCAATCTGAAGTCATGGCTCAGAAACGCAGAGCAGTCACGCTCCGAATCGATCGGTACTCTCGCGTGGGCGGAGCCAATTGAGAAGGGCGGCGTCCGTGGCTAATCAGAATGCAGGATACAAATTCTGTTCTGGAGCGCAGGAAGCCGTGATATCAAACGGAGCCGCAGCCGATCAACTTCGCATGGGTACTTTGAAGTCTTGCGGGCGTCCCGGAGTTCCGAAAGCGATTGAAACCACGCGCCATCGCCAGAGCGTGCGCGTCGCCCATTTTTCAGCGAGTCAAGTAGCCGTTGTCTATTCCGACGCTGCACCCATATTGCGCAGCGAGAAGGTGGAAAGCGTATGCGGGTCGTAACCTATTTTTTCTCTCTTGAGAGTCAGCGACTTGCTTTAGGCCATCCTGTCGCCGGCGCGTCGGAGGATTCAACTCCCACGACAGTGAAAGACATGATCAATACCTACCGTGAATGGCTGGGGATGCATGAAGGAGAGAGTCGCATAGCACTCCTCGACAGGTCGATGCCGCGCCGTAAACCAGCGCCCAGGATGCCATCCTTGAAGGTCTTCTTTTCGAGTCGTCTCATCGAAGGAGCCACGAGCACTCGCCCCATCAATGAACGCTGATCTGTATTCACTTCAGGAAAAAATGAAGACTGAGGACGACTCCAAGCCCAAGCAGAAAATGGAAGAAAGCACCCGCCGAGTACGAAGCTTTGGCGGGTGCATCGAGTTGATGGAACGATTTCGCGATGCTCTTCGGCGAAATTAGAACAGAATATATAGATCCTCACGTCAGCCGGCTGTTCAATTTAATACGTTCAAGTCCCGCTCGAGCGTTTCAAGAGGTGGACGAAACCCATTCTTCGATTCGCGCCACGTGGCGACGTCGAAAGAAACCGTTTCGCGTCTCGTTTGAATCGACTGATCAGAGTGCACTGGAAAGATCCGGATCGCGGGTCTTCCCGGCCGCGCTGAACCCAGACCGGAGAATCCGGGCCTCGGGAAGCCGTAGTGCGCCGGGAATCTCTATTCATACCGTTCAACAGGGTGTTAAGAAGCGTATTCGGGTGGTAACATCGTCTGGCTTGGAGGAGCAAGGCAACATCCGGGAGCAAACAAGGAGTGACTCCAGTTGGCGACGACCTGTCCAATCCTTTCTGATATCAAGAGGTTAGTTAGATCGGCACCGCCTCATTCTGCGTTGGCATTGGGGTTGTTCCTTGTCTTGTTTGTGTCTGCGACCGCAGTTGGATGTCACGGGAAGCAGACAGGTAATATCGCACTTTCGGATTCGCAGCATCTTGATTTCAACCAGGATGTGCAGCCGATTCTGGCCAGCAATTGCTTTAGTTGTCATGGGCCCGACCCTGAAATGCGCAAAGCGGGACTAAGGCTGGACCTCGAAGAGTCGGCATTCAGGAAGCGGCCGGGGCATCCCGACGCGATCATTCCCGGACATCCCGACCAGAGCGAGTTGATCAAGCGCATCGAATCGCGCGATCCTCACCACCTGATGCCGCAGTCGCCGCAAGGCGAGGCCAAGCCGATGAAGGCGTCGGATATCGCGATCCTCCGGCAGTGGATCAAGGAAGGCGCAGTCTATAAACCGCATTGGGCATTCAGCAACCCGGTCAGGCCAACAACTCCGGTTATTGCAGGAAACGACGGGTGGGCCAAGACGCCAATCGACGCGTTTATTCTCAAGCGGCTCAAAAATGAAGGACTCCAACCCTCGCCCGAGGCGGATAAAGGGACCCTGATTCGACGCGTCACACTGGATTTGACCGGCCTGCTGCCGACGCCGGCGGAAGTGCGGGCGTTTGAAAATGACAAGTCACCGCAGGCCTATGAGCACCTCGTGGATGGCTTGCTGGCGAGGCCGAGTTTCGGCGAGGAGCGGGCGCGCTATTGGCTGGACTACGCACGTTACGCCGACACCTACGGACTCCACTATGACAACAGCCGGGACATCTGGCCTTACCGCGACTATGTCATCCGGTCCTTCAACAGCAACAAGCCATTCGATCAATTCGCCGTGGAACAAATCGCAGGCGATCTTCTGCCTGCAAAGAATCTTGATCCTCTGATTGCCAGCGGGTATGTGCGCCTTGGAGTGAGCAGCAACGAAGGCGGCACAATTCCGGAGGAACTGCGTGTCAACATCGCGCGCGAGAGGACTGAAGCCTATGGCGCGACGTTCATGGGCCTTACCGTCGGCTGCGCCGTCTGCCACGATCACAAGTACGATCCGACCACGCAGAAGGACTTTTATGCGCTGAGCGCGTTCTTCAACAACCTGGAAGAGAAGCCCTTCAACAATGACCGGCCGGTTTGGGAACCTGTTGCGCGCATTCCCAAGCCCCAGAATCAGCCCCAGTACAACCATGTATTCGCCGCGAGGTCGGAACTCGCAGAGCGTCTGCGCCTCATGCATTTGCAGCAGCGAACTCTGGTTGCGCATTGGCTGTCGTCGCGCAAAGATGCGCCTCAGCCCGTGTCTGCAGAGAAACTCATGCTCCGCCTGCGGCTGGACGAAGGGGGCGGCGCTGTGTTGAAGAACAGCGCGGCCCATGCGCAGCCGGCCGTCTATCCCATTGGTAAGTTCAAGCCGCAGTGGGGCGAGACCACGTGGCTGTGGCCCGACTTTCGCATCGACACAAATACCCGCATCGCATTGGGTCAAATGGGCGACTTTGAATCGAACCAGTCGTTCTCGTCGGGCGGTTGGTTCATGTTGCGGTCCGCGCCAAATTACAACGTCAACAACAACGCCTCGGGCACGTTGCTATCGAAAATGGATTCGACTCAGCACAACCGCGGTTGGGATATTGCGCTGAACAAGGGAATTGTCAGCGTCGAGCTCGTGAACGAGGGGCCGAAGGACCTGGTCGTTCATCGAGAGGAAAAGGTAAAGAAACCTGCGGATAAGAAGATCCATGAGGCATTTCAGTTTCCCACGCCCTCTGACTTGACCGCCAAGGATCTCGCGCCCAATAAGCCCAAGGTGAAGAAGGAAGTCAAGAAGAAGGAAGAAAAGAAGGCAACGAAGCCTGCCGCGCCCAAACCCCCTGAGGACACAACTCCGCTGGTTGCCATTCGGGTCTCTACAGCAGATCCTATTCCCCTCGACGGCCACTGGAGGCACATCTTCTTTACGTACGACGGTTCGGGCAAGGCCACGGGAGTCAAGATTTATTTAAATGGGGCGCCCGTCAAGACCCAGGTTGTCGTCGACAGTCTGGCGCAGGCAACGATCCGGACACCGGCGCCGATGTTGCTTGGCTGGCGGCATCCGGACGCCAATCCTTCGCGCGAGACGCGCTACCAGGACATTCGCCTCTATGGACGCACCCTGACTGCAGAGGAAGTCGAGCGGCTCCCCTTTGAGGATTATGTGGCGGAGGTTGCGGCGAAACCCATGGACAAATGGAACACGGACGAAGCTCATGCGGTGAATGAGTTCTACTTCGACCATATTGACCAGACCGCCAAGCGCATCATGGCGCAAATTGACCAATTGGATGCGCAATTGATCAGGCTCTCGGAGGGGGGCGACCTGACTCTCGTCTCATGGGAGAAGCCGTCCCTTGCTTATGCAAACGTTCTGACACGCGGCGTCTACACCGCGCGCACCGACAGGGTTGAGGCGAATACACCTCACTATCTTCCGCCCTTGCCCGCAAATGAACCGCACGACCGCCTGGCTCTTGCCAAGTGGACGGTGAGCGCAGAGAATCCGCTCACAGCGCGCGTGACCGTCAATCGCATGTGGAACGAGGTTTTCGGAGCCGGGCTCGTTGAGACTACGGAAGACTTCGGGATCATGGGCCAACGGCCTTCGCATCCGGAACTGCTTGACTGGCTTGCCGTGGAGTTTCGCCAGAGCGGCTGGAACATCAAACACATGTACAAGCTGATGGTGATGTCCGCGGCCTATCGTGAAAGCGCGAAGTCGACGCCCCAGCAGCTTGCCAAAGATCCGAAGAACCTGCTGCTTGCGCATGGGCCACGATTCCGCATGGATGCGGAGATGTTGCGGGACGTGGCGTTGCAGTCGAGCGGCCTGCTGGTCAACCGGATTGGGGGGCCAAGCGTCAAGACCTACCAGCCCGCGAATGTGTGGGAGCAGGTCGGCATCGGGGGGAGCGACACCCTGGTCTATGAGCAGGACCACGGGGACGCGCTTTATCGACGGAGCATGTACACCTATTGGAAGCGCATGGCGATGCTGCCCGATATGGATGCGTTTGATGCTCCGATGCGGGATGTCGTTTGCACACGCCGTCAGCGCACCGACACGCCTTTGCAGGCGCTTGTGACCATGAACGATGTGCAATGGGTTGAGGCAGCGCGTGCCTTGGCGGAGCGAGTGATCAAAAGCGGCGGTTCGCAGCCGGAGAGCCGCATCCGCTTGATGAGTGAGATCCTGTTGTCGCACGATCCACCGGCATCGATGGAAAAGGTCCTTGAAGGCTCGGCATCGCAAATGGAAAAACATTATGCGGCGGACCCCAAAGCAGCGCGTCAGTTGATAAGCACCGGGGAGAAGAAGAGCGACGCGTCGATTCCCGCGCCGGAACTGGCTGCCTGGACCATGGTCGCGAGCGAGATGCTGAACCTGGACGAGACGGTAAGCAAGTAGTTGAGGGAGATGGAATGAAGCAACATCCTCTTTGTACCGATACGGAGCGACTGCCGGAAGTGATGCATCCTGCCGTCCCGGTGGAAATGAAGCGGGCATGGATGGCATTGCAGACACGCAGGCATTTTCTCGGAACGTCGGGAAAAGTTCTAGGATGGGCGGCAATGGCGAGCCTGCTCGGCGACCACCTGCGCGGCGATGCCTATGGTGCAGAGACAAACGGCAAGCCGGGGACGGCCGGAGCCGAACAATTCAAGCTGCCGCATTTCGCGCCACGCGCCAAGCGCGCGATCTATCTCTTCATGTCGGGAGGCCCGTCGCAGGTTGACCTGCTTGATTACAAGCCAAACCTCGCGGCGCTCTACGACAAAGATATTCCGGACTCGGTGCGGGGTGCCCAGCAGTTGACGGGAATGACGACGGGCCAAGCACGGTTCCCCATTGCGCCTTCCCACTGGGGGTTCAAACGTTACGGACAGACCGGTACGTGGGTGAGTGATTTGCTTCCTTACACCGGGCGGATCGTGGATGACCTCGCGATTATCAAGTCGACCAACACCGAAGCGATTAATCACGAGCCGGCCATCATGCTGATGAATACCGGCAACATGAATGCAGGCAAGCCCTGTCTTGGCTCCTGGCTCGCCTATGGGCTGGGCAGTATGAATGACAACCTGCCTACATTTATGGTGCTGCAGAGCAAGTTGAACACCAAGGAGAATAACCAGCCTGTATCCTCGCGGCTTTGGAGCAGCGGGTTTCTTTCCTCGGAGTACGCAGGTGTGGGGTTGCGTTCTGCCGGCGATCCAGTTCTGTTTCTCACGGATCCCCAGGGAGTGGATCGCGAAGTGCGCCGCAAGATGCTGGATGCGGTCAATGAAATCAATCGGCAGACGGCCGAGGAATTGGGTGATCCCGAAACGAATTCAAGAATTGCCCAATATGAGATGGCTTATCGGATGCAGACCTCGGTCCCGGAGCTCGCAGACCTGAGCAAAGAGCCGAAGTCGACGTGGGATCTTTATGGACCGGAGGCAAAGGAGCCGGGAACGTTCGCCTATAACTGCCTGATGGCGCGACGCATGGCCGAGCGCGGGGTACGCTTTACGCAGGTCTACAAACGTGGATGGGATATGCACGACAACGTGACCGGCATATTGCCGATTATCTGCGGCGAAACCGACCGCGGATGTTTCGCCCTGATTACAGACCTCAAGCAGCGCGGCCTGCTGGACGACACGTTGGTGATCTGGGCAGGAGAGTTTGGGCGGACCGTTTATAGCCAAGGTGGCTTGTCCCCTGAGAATTATGGTCGCGATCATCATCCACGTTGCTTTACGACATGGATGACGGGAGGCGGCGTTCGCACGGGAATCACTTATGGCGAGACCGATGAGTACAGTTACAACGTCGTCAAGGATCCGGTTACAGTTCGCGACTTTAATGCGACCGTCCTGCATTGCCTTGGCATTGACCACAACAAGCTGACTTACAAGTTCCAGGGCCTCGATCAGAAGCTGACGGGGCCGGTGCCGGCGAGTGTCGTGAAGGGATTGCTTGCGTGAACACTCGTCAGCGGCCGTCGGCTGATTTTCTAAGATTTCTGCCGAAGAGCAAAATCGGACGTATCGAATGGATTGCGGCAATTGCAATCACTGTTCCCCTGATTCTGCTGCCGTGGGTTCTGAAACTGGATGGCAAAGCGCACGCAGACTGGCAGCAGTTCCTCGGCCGGTTTCATCCGCTCACCGTGCATCTGCCCATCGGCTTTCTGCTGCTGGTTCCGCTGCTTGAAATTGCCGGTACCTTTCGCCCGGCGTTGCGTGAGGCTGCATCCTTCGTGCTGGGGCTTACATTTGCCAGCTGCTTGCTGGCTATTGTTCTGGGTGCCTTTCTTGCATACGGCAGCGGGGAAGCGGGTCCGGGAGTTACACGGCATATGGCAGGAGGGATCGCGCTGACCATTGGCGTGCTTCTTTGTTTCCTGGCGCGTCCCTCGTGGGCCAGCGGAAGCGTCTCCTATATTTATCCAGCGCTGCTCGCTTCTGTCATTCCGATCCTTCTTTGGACCACGCACCAGGGCGGCTCGCTTTCGCGTGGAAGCAACTACCTCACGGCTTATATGCCGGCAAGCCTGAAGCAATTCACAGCATCCGGCGGGACCAAGCCGTTTCCGGATTCGATCTATGCAAAGCAAATCGACCCTATTCTCGATTCCAACTGCGTCGAATGCCATGGCGAGGCAAAAACGAAGGGTGGTCTGCGTTTGGATTCCTTTGATCGATTGATGAAAGGTGGGCAGGACGGCCTGGTTATCGTGGCGGGTGATCCGGAGAAGAGCCTGCTCCTCCAGCGTGTGACGCTTCTTCCGGATCAAAAGCACTTTATGCCGGCTGAGGGAAAGCCTCCGTTGCGCGCCGAGGAAATCGCTCTGATCAGGGCCTGGATTCAGCAAGGCGCTTCTCCTTCAGCGACCGCATTAGTAGGGATCTCAATCCATGAGGATCGTGCGGAGTTGCCACTGCAGCCAGTAGGGAACTACTCCGCATTGGTTCCCCAGATTCGCCAGCTGCAGCAATCCCAGGGTGCGAAGCTGATGCCGGTGTCCGCGAAGCCCGAGGATGGATTGGTTCTTTTTACAGTGGACGCCGCCAACAGCTTTGACGATCAAAAGCTTGCGCAGTTTTTGAAATTTGCACCCTACATTGTCGAGGCGGAGCTGGGACGCACCGCCGTGACGGATGCCAGCTTCGATACGTTAAAGCTATTCGTTCATCTGCGTGCGCTGCATCTTGAAGAAACACGTATCACCGGCAATGGCTTGGCAAAGCTCACTCCGCTCTCGCAGCTAACCTATCTGAATTTGAGCGGAACGCAAGTTACGAGCGAAGCGGTTCGTTCCCTGAGCGCCATGAAGAACTTGCGCCATGTATACCTCTACAACACGCCTGCTCAACCGATCCCAACCACTCTGCAAGCACAACCAGTCGAGAGGAATGCTCAATGAGAGACACGAAACGCCGGCCAGATTCAAGCATTCTCGGCCGACGCAGCTTTTGCGCCGTCGCAGGAGCTGCCACCTTGGCAACGATCACCGCTCCATTCATAAGGGCGGAGGAATCCTCGCGCGGTGAAAACGGACCGAACACAAGAACGCTGACCGGCAACGGGGAATGGACGTACGAAGTTGTGCCGAATTGGGGTCAACTGCCCCCCGGCTCTACGTTTGGTGGAACGCACGGTGCAATCGCCACAGACAAAGCCGGTCATCTGTATGTGAGCACGCAGAGCGAGACGGGGATCCTGGTTTACAGTCCGGAGGGCGTTCTCAAATCCAGGATCGCCACCGCCTACCCCGAGGTGCATTCGATTTTCCGCGCGGAGGAGGGCGCCGACGAGTACCTCTACATGACCGTACAAAAAGGAACGCCAAAAGAAAACTGGCTCTTCGTCAAGATGAAGACAGACGGCACGGTGGTGCAAAGAATTACCGCCCCGCCACAGGCCGGATTCGAGGCGCCGAATCAGTGGCGGATTACGGCTGCGGTACCGGGGCCAGACGGCAGTATTTTCATCGCCAATGGCTATGGAGATTCGCGTATTTTCCGGTTCGACAAGAGCGGCGAATACCGTGCAAGCTATGGTGGCAAGGGCTCATCGGATGGCCAGTTCGATTGCAGCCACGGCCTTGCCGTTGACACGCGCTACGAGCAGCCCCTCTTGCTGGTGTGCGATCGCGAGAATCGCCGTCTGTGTCATCTCGATTTCGACGGGAAATTTGTGCGCACGATAACGCAACATCTCCGTCGTCCCTGCCAGGTGAGCTTCCACGGCGACTTTGCGCTGGTCTCCGAATTGGAGGGGCGCGTTACAATCCTGGACCGAGACAACGTGCCGGTTGCCTTCCTCGGCGACAACCCCCGAAAGAAGCAGTGGGCAAACTATCAGCTCCCCCCTCGGGATATTGCGCCCGCAATGTTCAGCGCAGCGCACGGCTGCCATATCGATCCGCAAGGTAACATCTATATTTCAGACTGGAATCAGACCGGTCGCGTGACAAAGCTCGCGAGAATAGATGCCTGAACTGTTTCGTCCTTTCGTTGCCGCTGAATGGACCTGCGGACGATCGGGGAACTATTCAATGATGCTGGCGGAGTAAATGTTCCCGCCGCATGCCATGTTTGAACGGGTGTAGGAGCCGGGAGGCAGCAGTCCATATGCGCCCTTTCCCATGGAAGCATCGAGGATGATTTGGTACAAGCGAGGTGCAACCTTGTCGGCGTGAAACTCGAGCGAATCCCTTTCCGCGCCGCCAGAGGAGTGGAAAACCCCGCCGGTCATGGAGCGAAATTCACGGGACGTGTCGTGCGTGCGATAGCGCAACAGCTGATATTCGGTGATCGCGTTCCCTTCGGGAACGTAGACCGCGAAAACGACGGGGAAGGTGACGCTAGTATTTGCATGCGCGTTCGGTACGAAGCCGTTTATGTCACCTTTGACCAATTCATCGGTGGCAAGCCTCTTCAATACGCCGCCCGTTTTGAAGTTCACGACCTCGGGCAATCGCGCAGTCCACGCGCCGGATTTGTTTTTGTAGTACACGCCGATTACGTCGATGCCCGTCGGCAGTACAGGGCCGCCCGGTGCAGTCGCAGAGGTCGCAGGAGCCGACGCCGGAGCGCTGTGCTATGCGCTGGGCGACTGAGAACCCCATTTTCTCAGCCGTCAGGATTTCTGGCCTGGGCCCCGCACCCCGATGCCTCTGGGGTTCGCAGCGGGCCCGTTGTCACTCAAGAGGCCCGCCATATAGTATCGGTTGCCAAGTTGACGCGACCGCTTCCTTGAAGCGGCAATAGCGGAGAAGCAGAGTGGCTCGAATCGACCGAAGGCTTTTTTTGCAGGGAACGGGGCTGATGGCCGCGGGCACTCTTGCCGGACAGGTGCAGGCATTGCAAATGGATTCAATTTCCGATGACACTCTCTCAGGCCAGGAGGGCAACCCATTGCCTGCTCCTGTCTACGATTCGTTCGAGTGGAATGCTCCCGATCTGGTTTTTTCCTTTGAGTTCTTCGACAAGAAACTTCGTTTGAGAACGGTATTGCCCAGCGGTGTCAATCCTCCTGTCGGCCTTCCGCCTGCATCTCTGAATTCTGGTCTTGAGACCTCGATTCACTGTAGCGGGGAAGACCCGAACGATCACCATGGGCTGAAGCTGACCGGGGGCAGCCCGGGGGCGAGATTGCTCTACCAAGGGAGAGTTGACGTCCCCACCCCGAGCGGGAGACGTTTCACCATTTATCAGTCGGATCCGGTGCTGGGCCTCGACCTTGAATCAATTTACGAGACTTTTGCCGGTCTGCCGGTCGTGCGCAGAAGTACACGCGTGATCAATCGCGGACAACAGGAAGTGGGCATTGAATATCTCAGCTCGGCGATGCTTTTTAATCTCTCCTCGCCGCGCCGATTCGAGCAGGAACTTCTGCTCCACGTGGCTCAAAATACCTGGCAAGCCGAAGCCCAGTGGCGAACGATGAAGCCATCGCGGGCGGGCTTTATCGACAACGGCAACTTCACCATTTCGCCCGCCGCGTTCAACAGCATCGGCACCTGGTCAACCGAACGCTATCTGCCCATGGGCGTGGTCGAAAACACCAAGCTCGGAGTCGCCTGGTTCTGGCAGATCGAACACAATGGCTCGTGGCACTGGGAACTGGCCAATACCCAGGACAAAGCCGTTTACGCCTATCTCGGCGGACCGGACGAGCTCCATGGCCACGCCTGGAAGAACCTCAAACCCGGGCAGACCTATGCGACCGTTCCTGCGGCAGTCGGTTGCGTCCGCGGAGGCTATGAAGAGGCGGTCGGTGCACTGACTCGGTATCGACGCGCCGCCTGCCTTCGCCCGCGTGCCGACACCCGCAATCTGCCGGTCATTTTCAACGATTACATGAATTGTCTGGAAGGCGATCCCACGACCGCCAAGGAATTGCCGCTGATCGACGCAGCTGCTGCTGCCGGTTGCGAATACTTCGTCATCGATGCCGGCTGGTATGCGGAGCTGAACGAGGACTGGTGGGGGTCGGTCGGGGCCTGGCAGCCATCAAAATCCCGATTTCCAGGCGGACTTCAAGAGGTGCTCGACCGTATCAAAGCCAAGGGAATGGTGCCTGGACTGTGGCTCGAGCCAGAGGTGATCGGTATCCACTCCCCTCTGAAGAACAAGCCCGATGCATGGTTTTTCCAGCGTCATGGCAAACGGATCATAGACCATTCGCGTTACCTGCTCGATCTCAGAAACCCGGAAGTGCGTGCCTATCTGAACGCCGTGATTGACCGGCTGGTCGGCGAGTACGGAGTGGGATACATCAAGATGGATTACAACGTCGATGGCCTTGAGGGAACCGAATATCTGGCCGAAAGCCCCGGGCAGGGGCTTCTGGAGCATAACCGGGCTCATCTTTCCTGGCTGAACGAAGTGCTTTCCCGTTACCCGGATCTGACGATCGAAAACTGCGGCAGCGGAGGCGGACGTATGGATTACGCCATGCTTTCGCACTTGCAGCTTCAGTCTTCAAGCGATCAGCAAGACTATCGACTCTATCCCGCTATCGCCGTGGGCGAATCGGCTGCAGTCTTGCCCGAGCAACTGGCCATCTGGTCTTACCAGCTTGCGAACGGCGACCAAGATGCCGCGACTTTCAACATGGTGAACGCCATGTTGTTCAGAATTCATCAAAGTGGCCGCTTGGCCGAGTTGAGCGCGGAGAGTTTTATGCAGGTAAAGAATGGGCTCGGCGTCTACAAGGAGAAAATCCGACCCCACATCAGATCCGCTGTGCCCTATTATCCGCTCGGCCTGCCCGACTTGACGGACACGGTTTCTCCGGTCGCGCTGGGAATGCGCTCCCCGCATAGCGACTTTGTTGCAGTATGGCGCTTAGAGGGCGACGGGAAGGTTCATGTGCCGAAGATCGATCCCCAAATGGATATCCTCTATCCGACCGACCTGGGCATCCGGATTGAAAGAGATGGAGATGGAATCAGCGTCACCTTCCCGCGCAAAATGATGGCCTGCATCCTTTCTTTGAATCGGTAGGACAGGAAGTGGAGCAGCTGAAAGGGCTGCGGATTCTGTGACTCAGGCGCCGCGGCGGCCGAACCGGTGTGAACGTCCGGCTCACGGCGATCAACATTTTCGCCCCCGACCATCGACATTCAAATGGCCAGCTTTTGTCCGATGATTGTGCAAGGGCTCTTAACAGCACTAGGAGATTCGATCTTGTACAGGTCTGAGCGGCTCTACTATTCAGATTCATTTCTTAGAACATTTACCGGAGCCGTGACCGACGTCCGCGAACCCGGTGGCAGCGGAGAACCGATATGGAAACTGTTGCTGCGCCCCACGGCCTTTTACCCTTCGAGCGGTGGACAACCTTTCGATACGGGTAATTTGAGTGCGACCCTGGGCGATGGCACAACACTCAAGGTCCGCGTAGAACAGGTCGAGGAGGACGAACAAGGCGGGGTCTGGCATTGTGTGCGCACGCCGCTCGGCGCGGGGACAAGCGTCTTGGGAGAAATCGACTGGGAACGGCGTTTCGACCACATGCAGCAGCACACGGGACAACATCTGCTCTCTGCGGTTTTCTGGCGAGAACTTCAGGCGCAGACGATCTCCTTCCATTTGGGAGAAAGCGCGGCAACGATCGACCTGGCCGGCGGGCTGTCGGTACATCCGAGCCTGGAAAAGGTGGAACGTATTGCGAACGAGATCATTGGAGAAGACCGGCCGGTCACTACGCGCTTTGTTTCCCGCAGTGAAGCGGAGGGCATGCTTGCCGCGGGTAACCTTCTCAAGCTACCCGACCGGCAAGGAGAAATTCGCCTGATCGGCATTGCGGATTACGACAACAATGCCTGCGGAGGAACCCACGTCCGCTCCACGGGCCAGATTGGCGGGTTGCTGGTGAGGACAGTGGAGAGGGTAAGCCGCGGCGTGCGCGTCGAGTTCGTCTGCGGATCGCGGGCGGTTCGAACCGCTCGTGCAGACTTCGCCATTCTTAGCCAGGCTGCTGCGCTCCTTTCAACTGGGGCGAAAGAACTGTCGCCCACTGTGAAGCGAATGCTGGCTGAGGGCAAGGCAAATGCGAAAGAGCGCCAAAAAATGCGCGAGGAACTTGCCATGTTTCAGGCAGAGAAACTGGTTGCGGAGACGCCGATCGAAGACCGATTGCGGCTGGTAGTACATGCGTGGAGTGACCGGGACCGCGACTTCGTGAAGCTTCTGGCGGCGCGGACCTCAGCAGCAGCCCCGCGAACAGCCGTAATTTTCTGGGCAATCGAGGCCAACCCCGGCTGCGTGTTCGTTGCCCGAAGTTCGGATCTCGATTTTAACTGTGGGCAGATTCTACGCGAGGCACTTTCTGCTTTGGGACTGCGCGGAGGAGGGGCACCTGATCTTGCCCAGGGAGAAGTTCCTGCGGAAAAGGAAAAAGTGTTGCGAGATTCCCTCAGCGACGCAATCTCAAGGGCGGTGGCGCAGGCGCACAAACCGCTGTAAGAGCAAAGCATGCTGCTCGCAGAAAAAGTTCTTCCATGAACGGCGACTTTGTCCATGCCGATTCACGATACGAAATAGGCGCACGCATTCCCCTGCCTACACGCTTGTCGCAGGTCGGTTCCTCAGAAGGGAATCAGCCGCAGCATCGATCAATCGGAAAGTTGCTTTAGAGGCGGTCCGGTGCGCGCTCGTCACTAGTCGGAGCGGAGTCCGGCAAGGATTGGGTTCAGGCTCCCGCCTGTTGCGGGGTTCGGACCGTAGCAGCCCGCAGCTCAGGAACAGAATCCCCAGAACTCGTTGGGCGCTGACCGCTCCGGGCTTGATGGTCCGGCGCAAACCGCACTCTTGGGATTGGCGCCCAGTGCGACAGAGGCGGAGTGCTCCAACAGGAAGTCTTCAGCAAAAGTCAGTCTTGCCGGATACTTCGTCTCGTTTCTGGAAAGAATCGCGGTGCCGACATGCGGGGCAACAGAAATACTCTTCCTATTGCGGATCGCCGATGGTTCTCTGCGGCCAACGGATCGAGAACCTGTGTTTTCACAACTCATCATGGGGGACATGGGGGTGACCTCCTTTAGGAAACTGCGGTGCCCTGCCGCCTGTTGAAAATCAGCGCGACATTCGATACCGTGCAATTGCTTGAAAGACTGATTCGAGCTTGCTTGTCCAACCGGTGCGGATTCGGTCTAACTCAGATCGTCCGATGGTCTGACAATCTGAAAGGGGATAGCCACTGATCGTGAAGGCGAGAGGTGATGATCACTGCGTAACTATCCCCCCAAAAAACTAGTATGTCAAGATGCCGCGCATCTGTTGGGGAACATGCTGCGTTTTGTAAACGTTCACACCTCGAGGGCATTCGATCAACAGTCGCCTTCTTATTCGATTTATCTCATGAAAAATGACGATCTCGCTCAAAGCCGGTGTTTGGGGATCTCAACGCGGTTGGATGGAGTTGGATCGGCGCTTGTCGGCCAGCTCTTAGGGGAGCATTGGGGCAGCAGAAACAGTGGCTAATGGGAAGGTTCCAGTTCTGGCTGCGCATGGCCACTGGTGCTGGCTCCGGCGTTCTGAGCGAGGCCAAACCCATCGAAAACCGGGCCCAGTGCCAGCACCGCCATGAACAGGATCGCCAGATGAAAATCATAAAGCTGGGGCAGGGAAGCAGAGTGGCCACGCTCGTGAGCCACCATGCGCAGGGTGATGGCGCCGACCGCGACACCTAAGCCCGAGCTGAGTTGCATGACCGTGCTGAGGAAGCCATTGGCCCGGCTCATTTTATCCGATGAGATTTCGGTAAATGCAAGCGTGGTCAAGGCGGTGAACTCCATGGACCGCAGGGCCCCGTGAAGAAACAGGATCGCGACAATAAGGATGACCGGTGTGGAGGGGGCCAATGTCGCGCAGAGCGCCATCGAGGCGGCATTGATGACACCGTTCACAAGGATGACGCGTCGGAAACCGAAGCGGCGCAGGGTCTGGATGACAATGGCCTTCATGCTGAAATCGCCTGCAAAGAGCGCGAGCAGGTACAAGCCGGATTGGAAGGCAGTCAGACCGAATGCAATCTGAAACATGAGGGGAAGCAGAAACGGCAATACGCCGACAGCGATGCGGAAGGCGCTGGCTCCATAGACCGAGAGCGAGTAGGTCTTCAGCTTGAGCGAATCAAAGTCGATCAGCGACTTGGCGGGATTGCGGCGAGCGGCGACAACGGCAACCGTCCCGCTGATCAGGCTCAACATCAGGATGATGATTGGGAGGATCCAGTCTTCCCCCTCTCCGCCGAATTCCTCCATGGCATAAACGGCTCCTGCAGAGGCGAAGCCGCCCAAAAAGAAGGTCAACCAGTCGAATGGATGCGCTTGTTCTCCGCGGACGTTTTCTATCCAGCGCAGTGCCAGAATGAGAGCGAGAATGCCAACTGGAAGATTGAGAAAAAAGATCCAGTGCCAGCTTGCGTAGGTGGTGATGAAACCGCCAAGCGGAGGGCCGATGACCAGAGCGCTCAGTCCAGGCCACGTGATATAGGCGATGGCCTGCGCCAATTCGTCTTTCGGGGTGGTGCGCAGGACAATCAGGCGGCCGACGGGAACCATCATGGCTCCTCCAACGCCCTGCAGAATACGCATCAAGATAAACTCCACCAGAGTGGTGGATGTCCCGCAGAGCACGGAAGAAACCGTAAAAACAGCGATTGCCGTCGCGAATATTGAACGAGAACCGAAGCGGTCGGTCACCCAGCCGCTGATCGGAATGAATACCGCCAGGGTGAGCATATACGCCGTCATGCCGAGGTTAAGACTGATTGGACCGACATGGAAGCTTCGCGCCATCTGAGGGAGCGCAGTGGCGATAATGGTGCCGTCCAGCATCTCCATGAAGAAAGCTCCCGCGATCAAGGTCGTGACGTAGAAAGGGGAGCGACTTCTCTTCATGACCCAAGTTTACGAAACAGGCTTGCACAGTTCCTAACCGCCATCCTGAACGAGCTACAGGGAGGGAGTTGCATTCAGAATGGGTCTCAATGATTCTCAGGCACTCGAAGCTGCCAAATCAGATGGCGAACGGGGCGAACAAATTTGTAAGTTTGTGCGCAGGTCCTTGGCAGGTTATTTGTGCCCGAAGCCGGGATCGAAGCCACGCGTCGGCGCCGCAAGCAAACGCGCCCTGCCTTTCGTCAGTTACTCAACCAACATCGCCAAATTGTTTATGAACACCGGCGGCGATTGGCCCGGACTTCACCGCGTTTTGATTTCGCACGAGATTGAGCACCTAGGACCTCAGGTTGGCGCGGGGCTCCGCAGGGTCCTTCGACGTGAATGCCCCTTATCGTTCGGGTCTGGGTGAGCATGTAGACTCTACAATTAAAGTCCCGCATTGAGCGAGGAGACTCCGCCGCCCATGCCCCACGAAGGAAAGAGTGAAGCCAGCGCGTGGAGCGTCCCGGCCCCCCGTCCGGACCTCGCATTCCCCAAACTCACAGAGGATATGGTTGAGCGCATCCGGCCATACGGTCAGGAGATAACATTCGCGGCAAACGTCCTACTGTACTCATACGGTGAACGAGGGGTCGATATGTTTGTTGTGCTTGCCGGGGATATCTATATGTCTCTTCCCGCGGCGGGCGGGGAGTCCAAAATCATCGCCCATCATCAAACCTTCGACTTCACTGGCGAGTTGAATCTTCTGAACTCTCAGGGATCGCTTGTAGAAGCGCGGACACTTCAGGAGAGCCGATTTCTTCGCATAGCGCGAAGCGGACTACAGCGACTCATGCGCGCAGAGGGCGATATCGCGAATCTCATTATGCAGGCGATTATCTGGCGTCGCATTGCAATCATCAACGAAGCTGGCGGCGGAATTGTACTCAAGGGGCACCCTGGCGATGCAGAGACGATACAACTCCAGCGCTTCCTTCTGCGCAACACGTATCCGCACAGGATAATCGAGACGACACAAGAAGAATCTCCGCAGGTCGATGATTACCGATCAAGCCATGGATCTACGCTGCCGGCCGTGATCCTTTCCGATGGTCGCACCTTGCATCGGCTCACCATCGCGCAACTCGCCGATGAACTAGGCATCACCGAGCTTCCTGACCCCCATATGATTTATGACGTGACAGTTGTCGGCGCCGGGCCCTCAGGTCTCGCAGCTGCTGTCTATGCGGCATCGGAAGGGCTCTGCACAGTTGTCATCGAGGGAATCGCTCCGGGAGGGCAGGCAGGCACCAGTTCCAAGATTGAAAATTATCTCGGCTTTCCGACGGGGATCTCCGGCCAACGCCTTGCGAGCCGCGCTCAGTTGCAGGCACTCAAGTTTGGAGTGCAGCTGGCGATCTCCAGAGATGTGGTCACAGCGGAGCAGATCGATGGCATCCATAGACTTACACTAGCGGGCGGTGCTCCCGTCTGCTCACGCTCTGTGGTCGTGGCTTCCGGAGCGCAGTACCGTAAACTCTCGGTGGCAAACTATAGCCAGTTTGAGAATCGCGGGATCTATTATGCAGCGACTGCCATGGAGTCCCTGCTGTGCCGCGGCGATGAAGTGATCGTGGTGGGCGGTGGCAATTCAGCGGGACAGGCCGCCATGTTTCTGTCGGGCATCGCTCAACATGTGCATCACATCATCCGCGGTGAATCGCTGGCGAGCAGCATGTCGCAGTATCTTGTCTCGCGTATCGAGAATTCGTCTCACATCACCCTTTACCCCAATTCCGAGGTCGAGAAGCTCGAAGGTGAATCCTCTCTGGAGTCCGTCACCTGGGTAAATCGTGTTACCGGCAAGCGGACGGTAAAACCGATCGGGAGCGTATTTGTGATGATCGGCGCGGAGCCCAATTCCGGGTGGCTCTTCGGCACAGTGCGCCTTGATAAGAAGGGCTTCATCCTGACCGGCGGTGCAGATGGGTTTGAGAACACTCCCTATGCCACCAGCGTTCCCGGAATCTTTGCCGTCGGGGACGTGCGCTCCAAGTCCGTGAAGCGTGTGGCATCTGCGGTTGGCGAAGGCTCCGTAGTCATTTCCGATGTTCATCGCTATCTCGCGGATCACCGTAATAGCTTTGTGGTCGAGCCGAATTCGGCGCTGGCGGCGCTACGATCGGCGAGCGCTGCGGCCAAACCCCAAGACTGACTCGAGCGAAGTCATCCGGATCGCGCAGGAGGTCGGTGCATTCGCTGATCTCCCTTGCTACAAACCTAATGCTTTCGCGTGCGCATCCGGGCTCGTCGCGACTTCTCATGTACCGTCTCGTCTGCGGAACGCACGTTGCGACCGAGAGTTGCTTGATCTGACGAGAACGCAAGTGTCAACTCCGTACAAGCCGCCTCCCGTGGCTCTCGAATTTCGAAACGCATCCTTTTTGACCTGAAGGTTCTTTGAAGTACGAGTCTCCACGCGAAAGTTCAATACTCGCATCTTCTCGCCGCCTCTTGCATCGAACATGGGAAGACCATATGGGGAGCGTGCGATGGATGAGCTTTTTGTGCGGACCGTGGTTTTATCGTGGAAGCAGATTGTCAGCCGCCTGGACGAGCGATTCGGACCGCTCAATGGCGAACAACTTCAAAAGCAGGTCGCACCGGACAAGAATCGCCTTTTCTATCTGCTTGGACATCTGACCGTTGTACACGACCGGATGTTGCCACTGCTTGGCATTGGTGACCGCTTGCATCCCCAACTCGACGAGGTGTACCTAAACAATCCAGACCGCACGTTTGCCGATCCGCTTTCAGTGGTAGATCTCAAGAGAGCGTGGAGTGAAGTGAATAATACGATCACCTCGGCGGTCGAGAAGTTCACCGTTGACGATTGGCTAAAGAAACACGCCGCTGTCTCGGAAGAAGACTTCGCCAAAGAACCGACACGAAACCGGCTTGCCGTCTTTCTCAGCAGGACCAATCATGCATCGTTTCATACAGGACAAGCCGTACTCGCGAAGTAGCCACCGAAGAGGCGGTGACCTGCGGATCCCCTGCGCGACTCTAGACGCATCTGAAAAATACGCGTCAGCGCAGTTGGGATCGAAGATCGCGCTGCCCGTCCCCAATCGTTCGCGAAAGAGTGCTCGTACCGGCACTATCAATATCTTGGCGAGATTCATATCGAGCGACTCAGCCGTCATGTTCGGTACTTCCCGGCGATTGGCGAGATTTTGCTGCAACGCCCGTTTCACCGAATTAAGCAGCGAAATTCCGTCGACCGGTTTAGTAAAAGTCGCTCGCCCCTCCTTCATAGCGCTTACTGCCAATGGGATGTCGCCGCGCCCTGTGATGAAGATGATCGGTATTCGGCATCTCCTCCACGGATACAATTTGCCGGTCAGACCTCCGCGATTCATGATGCCGACACCCAAAAGTCAGGTGGCTCAATGTAGGCAAGGCGGGTGCCGTCGCGGGAGAGACTACCGGCGGGCTATGCGGACAGAATCAAGAACCCCATGGACAAGGGCATCTGGGCTAGCCGAATATTATTGTTTATTTGGGACATAACAAGCTGAGCACTCTGCATCTTACATCTTGCGTATCGTGGGGTACCGGATGGCTCGGCTTTTCCTTTCCCTTCTTTGCTCGTTCGCAATTGCACTCCAGGTCCTGGTCATAGCCGGGTGCGGCGGTTCACCTTCAACGACCAGCAGCTCAGGTTCCAGCGGCGGATCCGGGAGTGGCGGCTCAGGCAGCGGCGGCACGGGGAGCGGTGGTACAGGTTCTGGCAGCGGTGGCACAAGCCCAGGGCCCATCGGCGGCTCACCGAGCGACACCTCTGCGGGATGCGGCGGTGCGGGATATGGATATACCAACGGAAATGGAGAGATAACGGGCGTTTGGATGCAAAGCCCCACACCAGGCCAGAATCCAAGCAATGTCACGGTGACTGCAACCGCATACGGCCCCGCCACCGTTGCCCGGTGGACGGTTTGCCTCGACGGTCAATCCGTGTATCAGACAAATAGCGATGCAAGTTCCATCTCCCAGGCGATTGTGATTCCCACTGGCCAGCATCTTCTCTGGGCCAGCGCGGCCGACGCCGCGGGCGATTCCGACAGATCAGAAATTCACTTGATTCAGGTTGGAACGCCACCGGCGAGCAGTACCGTGCTGCCCACGCCGCCTGCAGACGCACAGGTGCTAGCGGAGATGCAGAACGACACCGCCAACTGGACCATCTGCAGCCTCTGTGCGGCGGGCACCAACACCACCGGCAATTACACCATGACGTTTGACCAGAGCCAGCCCTCCATGAGCGGCAGCAGCCTTGAGATGTACGCCGACGGGCCGTCCTGGACCAACGTGCTGTTTATGGATACGAAGTTGGGCACCAGTTCCAAGACCAATTTTCTGTGGGACTTCTGGGTCTACCATGACCCCGCTTCCGAAGCCCACTTCTGGTCCTCGGAGCTCGATCTCTGGCAGGTTCTCGGTGGCAACGAGTTCATGATCGGCAGTCAGTGCGACTTTGGAGACGGCTACTGGGCCACCTGGGATAGCCAGGGCGGTGCCTGGGTTCTCAGTGGAATCCCTTGTCCGCACTGGGCGCCGGGCTGGCACCACGTTCAGTGGTACTATGAGCGCCTCAATTCCACACAGTATCGCTACGACACACTCGTGTTCGACGGTCAGGCCTACGGATTCAATCAGACCTGGAACGTCAACACGACCACTTGGCCGGATATGATCGGCATTCAATACCAACTGGACCAGGATCCCACCGGCACTCCACTTCACGAATGGGTCGATAACGTGACTCTGACGATGTGGTAATGCGCTACTCGCCTCACGAGTGAAACGAACATCTGCATGTGTCGGACACTCGGAAAAAACGATTCGCCAAGCCGATATACTTATCGACCGGATGCACGAGGTTTTGATTCATCCAGGCCGTCTCTACCCACAGGTCCGCCACCGGCATCTCTTCCTTTTGATAGGGCAGACCCCGAATCGCTTAAGTCCCTCCCCCAAATTCGGGTCGTCTATGCGCTCTTTTTCAGCCGAGACGCCTTTTTCCTTCCTGGCTTTTGCTTCGCTTGTGAGAGGCTATCGCGAAGCGCGTCCATGATGTTCACAACCTTGGGGCCGGCCTTCTCTGGCTTCTCTTCTGGCAATCGCTTGCCCTTGCGTTTGGCTTCAACAAGTTTCTTGACTGCCGCTTCGTAATCATCTTTGTATTCGGCGAGTTTGAGCTTCGATGTGTTTCCTTCAATCAATTGTTTCGCCAGGGACAACTCGCTGGCGCTGACTATGGGTTCATTGACGCCCGAGTGCGAGCCCTTGGAATCTCGAAGCTCGTCCTCGTAGCGGAGCGTGTAGAGCATTAGACCGCGTTGCTTTGGATCTGCCGGGGCGCCGATCGCTACCAGATGCTCACGCCCGCTGAATGCGATCTCCCCGATGCCTAGAGTGCCGGTCTGAAACAGTGCCTTGCGCATGATCCCAAGGGCCCGCGCCTGAACTTCATCTTTCGCCGCGACAAAGTACGGCCGATCAAAGAGAGAAGGGGAGAGTTCATTCGCTTTGACGAATTGCTTGATCTGCATCGTCGTCGCCGTAGGGATGCGAAGCGCTGCCAAGTCGTCCGGATCGATCTCAACATATTTGTTCTTAGCGTATTCGTAGCTCTTGACGATATCGGACTTGGCCACTTCGCCTTGGTCGTCCACATTCTGGTGGCGGATGCGTTGATGGGTCTTTCGATCGATCTGATGGAAGTCAATCTGCCGGGCAGGATTCGTTGCCGGGAAGATTCTCACTGCGATCGAGACAAGAGAGATTTGAAGTGATCCTGACCATGTAGGGCGACCCGCCATATCTCCTCCTCCTGAACCATTCGATTCTTTTCTCAAAAGGCGCCGCTAAAGAGGGAATTCACGCCGCTTCGCCATTTTTCGATGCCTTCTTGAGCAGAAACGCCGACGGAATGCAGATGGCGCAAAGCAGCGCCATATAGCGAAAGTCATCTCACGTAGGTCCACAGTTGCGCTTGGTGCGCGGAGCAGTCCCGAGCTGGAAAACGCCAGGAACAGGGCGGTAGCACACCACCATTCGCTTCGAATTCGGATTTTGCGCGGCTGCCTGGTCACGGGTGAAACCTGGTTCCTTGGAAGAGCGTCTGAGACAGCGGACGGGATATACAGAGTACGAAATATAAGGCGGCGCTCGATTCGAGCGCCGCCAATCAGCAATAAGTTGTCTGACGCGGAAATCTAGCCGTCTGTTGCCTTTGGATCGTCTCAGCCCTCAGAGAGGCCCCGGCGAGTCCCGTTGAAATTCCAAGGCCGTGACGATCCAAAAAATAGATTGCCCTCCGCATCGAACACCTCGAATGTCGACCGACGGCGCAATCCCTCTTCGCTCATTTGGCAAGTCCGACGCCAAAAATATCCGCCCTTGGCCTAGGCGGTCACCATCTTGGCGCAGCCGAAAATGAGCAGACAGCGGTCGAGATCGTCCACCGCGCCATCGAAGGAGGCGTCACGTTCTTCGATTGTTGCTGGGAATACAACCGAGGCAAGTCTGAAGACTGGCTGGGGAAGGGGATCAAGGGCCACCGCTTCTCCCTGTTGAGCAGGACCAAACATGTCCCTGAATGCCGAGCAGGACAGCGACGAACGTGATACCTCCTACCAGATCAACGACAACATCGGCGATACGCTATTTACCCGGAATCGACCAGCGCGGACATAGCGCGCTCCGTGCAGTGCACGAGGGAGTTCAGAGGCAAACATTCATATGCATTGCGTGAACGTGCCGCGCTCGGTCGTGATCCAGACGAGTCGGCTGTTCTCCGCCTTCGGGACCCGTTGGGCAACGCACCCGCATCCTGCTTCGCGTAGCTGCCGATGGCATACCTTCTATGCAGTCCCCGGATGCATCGGGCAATGTCATTCACCAGGGAGCGAAAACTCGGCTCCGTTACAACCGATCAAATAGCCCCGTTCCAGGAACACAGGAAGCGGGCGGTTCGTCGACCAATTTCCCGTGAATCGCAAATACACCAGAATTGAGGCAATGACTGTTAAAGGGTAATCCTGCCGGAGCACATTGATTCGCCCAGACCACGCAAGACGAAGAAACGCGACACCTCTAAATCCGATTACCTTCCATTTGCACCGGATTGTTTCTGTGCGGCCCTAAACTTGATACCCATAAAGTGCTTCGGAACCCCATTTTCAGCGGGCGTCTTTTCCAGAAACGCCTTCGCAGAAGCGTGGTGTTTCAGATAGGCATCCAGAAAGTTCCGAGTATAGAGCGCAACCCAGGCATAACTCGTGTTGGCGTCCCCCCGTCCGTAGTCGGCCACCTGATTCTCAGCAAAGCGTTGCGCACTCTCCCTGCGTTGGAACATTGAGCTGAACTCCGGGTGTGCCATGCCAAGCATATTCACGGTGAGGAGATCGCCATGTATCCAGGCGTTGAGCACGTCCGGACCAACTTTGTCCGCGGAAGGAACGTCGTCATTTTCGAGATCTTCGAGGCTCACGTTTCGAGTAAAGCAAAGAAGCGGTATCGTCATTCGCTCTGGATGAACGTCCCCGGCTCGTGTCACGAGGCCAGGATAGTAGCGCATGCTGCCATCCATCTCCACCAGAGCATCGATGCGAGGGTCTCGTGCTGAGGCAAACAGGCTCGAGAGCCCGCCCCAACTCCAGCTCACTACAGCAACCCGAGACAAATCGGTATCGGAAAGTGATCCGGCATAGGTGATCAGGAAAGAGATATCGCGCGCCTGCGCGTTGATCCCGCTAGGATCATCCGTCATGTCGCGCGTGGAAACCCCCAGAGACGGGCTTGCAAGGACGACGTAGCCATAACTTGCGAAATACTCGCACAAATCGGCGTTCTCCCACGAAACGGAGGAATCGCTAGGAGCATAGATGAGAACCGGATAACGGCCTTTTGCCGGCTTCGCCCCCCGCAGCGCCCAAAGCTGGGTATCAAGGGATGTCTTCAAAAGCGAACGCCAACGATTCTCTTTCTCGGTCGGCGCGTTGAAATGGATCTCCGTATCCGCCAGTCGGGCATAGTCACCAACGGTCATCAGCCCGCCCACGCTTATCAACGATGGATACCAGATAAGTGTCTGCAGAGGACGAGCGTTCTCGCCCACAGGCGGCTCCGACGGACCCTCGGTTGGAGGGACAAATGTGCGTGAGTGATCGTACTGATCGACCACCTTCAACCCTACCGGATGCGGTCCGGGCTTTCCCAGGAATTGGAAGGAAGATGTTTGCGAAGCCGCGAATACTGAACCAGAGCCTATGGATAAGCTTAATGCAAGTACGGCAGTGACGATTCGTGTTTTCAACTTGGCATTTCCCCAACCTGATGCACTGTTCGCTCAACCTAAAAAGTTCTGAAACGCCAGGCAGCATTCCTTATTCAATCACTAGATCCCCGGATACGCATAGCGCCTGGATTGGGCTGTTCTGTGCCTGGATTGTGGCCGACTCTTCCCTAGTTGGGCGAGGGGAGAGTCGCGGGGCAACCGCTCGGAACTCGGACCTCATCTTCGATCCGCTAATCCACGATTTCTATCTCTCAATTCAGAATTACGCCCTGATTCGGGCGATCCAACGAGAACGTTGGTATTTCAATATCAAAACGCTCACCACTCTCACTCTCCATCTGGTAAGCTCCGCCCATCATGCCCGACGGCGTGTCGAGAGGCGCGCCACTCGTATATTCAAAGCGCTCTCCCGGTTTGAGGACCGGTTGCTCCCCGACAACACCTGGTCCCTTGACCTCTGTGAATTCGCCGCGCGCATTCGTGATCATCCAGTGCCGGCTCAGCAGATGCACCGTCTCGTGCCCCTGATTCTCGATAAGCACTCGATAAGCCCAAAAATATTGCGAGCTGTCAGGAGATGATCTCGTTTCAAGGTAAGTTGGCTCGACGCTCACCACTATTCCTCGAGTGTTTGCCATGTACGGTGTCCGATCTCTCATGGAGAAAGTTTAGATCACACACGCGGGCTGAGCGAGTCCGGCACGATCCTGGGCTCACGCCCCCATTTGAAGCGGGGCGGCATGGGTTTCCATATGCCGTCGCTGACCCTTCAGCCCCACGATGTCAAATTCCAATGATCCCCACTTGTCCTGACCAATTCGCTCGTTGAATTCCCGATAGTGCACTCGATCCTCCGGTGCGATGATCTCGTAGACATCGTGCAGAATCACCATGGATCGATTCGCGTGAAAGGGAGCACGACTCTCGGGCGAAGTTGGACCGTCTTCTTCGTGTTTCTGCCATCGGGGCAGGGATCGACGAACGAAAGCTTAAATCAGAAGACATGAAGAAAGATCATTCAGTACAGACGCTGTGACCAGCAGTTCGTTGTTGAGGTACCTCTGATTGGACTTGCCATCCGGCAATAGAACATCGATTGGAGGTAAAATGGCGTCATGATGTTCCGACCCGCAATTGCGCTGACCGCTCTGATTGCGTTCGCCGCGCCGGCCTTTGCACAACACGGCGGAACGCACGGTGGATCTTTCAGGACCCGTGGATTCGTTTCAGGACACACCGGTTTCTCACAGCCGAATAGCATTGCGCGATCTGGACAGCCGAGTCGGTACGGCTCTTTGGGTGGCGCAGGATTGCAGCGCAATCGCCCACGGAACTATTCGGGCCTTCGAAGTCCTTACAACAACAATCGATTCGTGGCAGCCCATCCATCGTTGTATTCGCGGAATGCCGGCTTGTTTCGCACCTCGGATCAAGAGCGCGATCCATTCGGGGCACGGAAACGGTCGTTCGAAAACTGGTACGCACACATCTATCCAAACTGGCTTGGATATGGATACCCTTATGTGATCGATCCTGGATTCTACGATTGGGGAGACTCCGGTAACTCGGGGTATGAGCAGGACGGTGCATCTCCTCTTTCCCCGGCTTCTTATTCAGACCAAGGCTATGGCTCACTAAGTCAGCAACCCGCTACCACAGGATCGACCTCTCCCTCCAAGTTTTCACCTGAGCAATCTCTTACGGTGATCTTCAAAAGCGTTCGTGATCCTGTGAAGATGCAGAACTACATGATGACTGCAAGGGTCCTCACCGATCTGGATTCCCGACATTACGAGCAGATTCCGATGGATCAGATCGACCTTGCCGCGACTCAGCAAGTCAACAGCGCCAGCGGCGTGGAGTTTCAGATTCCCAGTGCATCGCGTGATTGACGTTTCAAAGTCAGGTTCGAAGGTCATTCAGACAGTGCTTTTGAACTCACTCCGCTGAAGATCAATCATGGACTGCGTGCCGAGATATGTGCCAGGGGCCAGTGGCTTTGCATTGTTGGTCTCGACGAGTGGAGGAGGAAAGCTCGGCCTCCGCCATTTCGATCCATCTTGAGTGCGTTGAAGACCGACATCTGCCTCTTGTGAAATATTCGCCTCGAAACCATACTGGCTCCCTAAAGCGAGGGGAAGGGCAGGCGGTGATCAAGGCGCAATCCGCAAATCTCGTGATATTCGATATGCGGTGACCGTGCCGGCGAAGGCAACAAGTGCCGAATTCGCAGTCAAATGTGCTCCTTCGTGCCAACGACTCAGGCGGCGACGATAACGGCGAGCGCGCATGACTCAGAAGCTTATCTTCACCGACGCCTCAAGCACTCGAGAGCTACCGACACCGTTGACATTGCCAACGCCGCTGCCCAGTGTGCCCGTGATCTTGCCAAGGTTCGATCCAACGGTTCCGTTTGGCTGGCCGAATGCCGGAGTATTGCTCATGTTGAATGCATCGAAGCGGGCCTCGAGCGAGGACTCGCGGAACATTGGGAAGCTTTTGAAGAGCGACACGTTGTCCGAAAAATATCCCGGGCCGCGGAACTCGTTGCGTTGCGTGTTCCCGACTGCACATGGATTGGGGTTGCTGGCCGAATAGGCCACGCAGGCAGGAGGATTCGAAAACGAGGATGGATTGAACCACGCAAGAGCGGGATTCTTCCCGCCGGCGACGCGATGCGTGACTTGGATCGGGCTTGTCT
Organism: uncultured Acidobacteriaceae bacterium; assembly: GCA_963798035.1. Taxonomy (GTDB): domain Bacteria; phylum Acidobacteriota; class Terriglobia; order Terriglobales; family Acidobacteriaceae; genus Telmatobacter. The sequence goes on from CAWCRW010000006.1 coordinate 1,970,658, forward strand.
CGTTGGCCGTTTGCGTCGTTCCCGGTGTCGCGCTGCTGGCTGCTGAAACGGTAAAGGGCAAGCCCGAAAGCATCCCGATCGTCGCCGAAATCTTCCAGCCGCCCAGAACATAGGATCCCGCGCCGGAACTAAAGAAACGATGGCCGACGCCGGCCGGCAACTCATAGGTGACTGTTTGCTCGAAATTCTTTTTGCGGTCGAAGTCAAGCAGGTTGTAGTTGCGGCGCAGGTTCCCGCTCCAGAAAAGTACATTTCCGTCCTGCGCCCCGGTTTGATAGCCCTGCGCCTTGCCCCACGTAAACGCGGAGTTGAAGGACAGGCCGTTGGCGAACCGGCGCGTTAGCTGGATTTGCATTGACTCATAGTTGCTTGAGAAACCGAGGAAGTACTGTGTTACCGATGCAGTTTTTCCAAAGGCAAGTTTGAAAGGATCGTACGAGGCGCTCTGGCCATAGATCGTGGGCTGATTGATGTTCTGCGCAATGTCAATCCGCGTACCGTGATTGGCAACATACGCGATTTGTAGCGACATGTTCTCCGGCAGCGCCCGTTCAAGCGCAACGTTCCAAGAATCCACTGAGGCATTCTTGAAGTTTTGGGGAATAAGAAGATTCGACAGTCCGATGGTCCCGTTGGCCGCGCTCTCCACCAGAGCTCCGTTCGATGGAAAAGTCACGGTCGGGGTGGCAGGTATGCCGGTTACAAAATTGATCACACCGCCGACTGGGTTAAGGGCTGGACCATAGGTCGGTGTATTCGTGTAGCCCGTGCTGGTCTTGATCGGGTAGTTATAAGCGTAACTATTGTCTACAAAGGGAACATAACTAATGCCAAATCCGGCGCGAAGTACGGTTTTCTCCGTGAAACGAAAGGACATTCCAATCCGAGGAGCAAGGTTGGTGTAGTCGGTCTGCATTCCGAGGTTGGAGGGGTTATGGTCTTCCCCTGCAATCACCAGTGAATTATTGGCCGCGTTGTAATTGACGAAACCGCCCGCCTTGCGCGGCGTTGCCGGCGGATAGAGTTCATAGCGCAGGCCGAGATCCAAAGTCAACTTTGGGCCAGCCTGCCACTTGTCACTGACAAAGAAGAAGAGCCAGCTCTGCCGATAGCACGGGAAAGTGCTGTTGGTGTCCTGGCCTACCTTATAGGGAACGTCGAACAGAATGCTGGCCATGTCGTTGGCTTCACCGGTGACGCTTCCGTTGAATGTGGTAGCCCCGGGCGCCGAAGTCGTGTTCTCCTGGAAATAGAACTGCCCCGCAGCCGCGTTGTTGTTCCCCTGCAAAAGATCGTCGCGCACGCGACGGATGTCCGCGCCTGCTTTCAAGGTGTGGTTGCCGAAAATCTTGGTCCAGTTGTTGGCAAAGTCGATATTGGACTCGGCGCGCAGCCAGGGCAAAGACGCCGAATAGCCGATCAGCGGGGACGAGAAGACGTTTGCCGCGAAGGCGACTTGACCGCTGCTCGTGGCAGTGTTGTCCGTTCCATTGGGGCCGTTGCCCGGGATACCAAGCGTCGTCGCATCGTCCTTTCCATAGTCTGTCTGCTGCGCGGAGTTCCGCAGATGCGCCAGACCGACGCGCGCTTCGGTAAACAGCGTGGGCGAGAAGACATGATCGTAGTTGAAACCGGTGCTGTAAGCCGCTGCAATTCCCGTGGCTTCAAATCCACCGCTTCCGGGCCCCCCGAGGAACGCGCCGAAGAGAGGCGCCTGATAGGTAGTCGTATTCTGGTGGCTGAACCGTCCGCTTAGATGGTCCTTGGCTGTCAGCGTGTAATCCGATTTGATGTCGTAACTGATGGCATCTTTGCTGAAGGGCAAATTCGATGAAAAATTGTTGGTCGTTGCACCGGCAATGTACGCGGCGGACGACAGATTCGTTTTCGGATTCCTGGCCAGGGCGTCCAGGTCCTGCAGAACGGTTAAACCCACCTGGCTGATACCGGGATTCGTTGTTGGAATCAAGTTGCCGGCAAACGGAGTGCGTCCCGTTCCGCAGCTGTTGTTGGCCGTGCTGCCGACGCAGTCAGCCGTGTCTCCAGTGTTCGGATCGTAAACCTGTCCCGAATACTCGCTCAGGTTGTAGAAGCCGTTGGTCACGTTATAGAACGGAATGGTCGCGATCGTGGTCGTAGATTCGTGATCCGAGGTGCGGAGAAAATCGCCGAAGATGAACAGCCTGTTCTTGAGAATTGGGCCGCCCGCCGAGCCGCCCGTGTAATTGTAGACAAGACGTCCATTGGGCCCGGCTGCGAAATAGTTGCGGGCGTTGACGCCGTTGTTTTCCATATTCTGGAATGCCGAACCATGGAACGAGTTGGATCCTGACTTGAGCGTTACGTTAACAACGGTTCCTACAGCGCGTCCAAATTCCGCTTCGAAGTTGTTCGTGGTAATGTCCACGTTCTGAATTGCAGCTGCGGGCGGAACAAGAATGATGTGGATACCGGTGCGCTGATCGTCATCGATACCCTCGATCTGGTAGAGATTGACGTAAGACGACTGGCCGTTCGAATTTGTGGATAGATCGTTGTTGGCGTTATAGAACTGCGAGTTATTGAAGACGATCGGCGCCATACCCGGCACCGAATTCAGCAGGGATTGAAAGCTGTTGCCGCTGCTGAGGGGAAGACTGCCGATCTGGCCTTGCTCGATTGTGCTAGAGATATCGGCTCGGTCGGTCTGGAGCTCAGGCGGAGCCGTCGTCACTTCTACTGTTTCCGTCGTGCTGCCCGGGGAAAGGGCTACATCGACGCGCGTCGTGGTGTTTGTGGCGAGGGCAATGTTTTCGCGGGTCTCTTTCTTGAAACCTGGTGCGACAACTGTAACCGCGTAGGTCCCGGAAGGCAGATCGGGTTCCGTATAGTCCCCACTCCCGTTGGTGACGGTCGCATAGCGAACACTCTGACCCGTGAGAACAATCGTTACTTGGGCATTGGCTACTACGTTTCCGGCCGAGTCAGTGACCGTACCGAGCAGCGTGCCGTTCACGGCCTGTCCCATAACTGCGTGGGCCAACCCAAGCATGAACAGCGCAAGCCCCTGCCCGATGATGAATTTCATCAATTTGCGTAGCGTCATTTTGGAGCCTCCTTGATTGATTTCGCAATCCGGCTCCAGACCTCTGTGATCGGGCAAATGGCGCAGGACACACTCATCCCCGCGCCCTCGTTCACAAATCGCAGGTCGCCGAAATTTAAATGGGAACTCCTTACTCAAAGCAAACCGGTCGTGCAGCTTGGGGAACCGGTTCGGAATTCGAAGGAATTGTATCCCTCTTGCTGCAGATTGCAAGGCCAAAGGAGGACTGCCCCGAGGATGAGCTTAGTTTTAGGTTGGTTATATAGACAACTGAGCATGCCCAATCGCGAACTCTGTGCAGCGGCGGTCGATCGCTCACGTGGTGCAGTCTCCCGGATTTCTCGCGACAACGGAACTGTCAATTTCGGCGGAGGCCGCCCGCCGCTCGGAGTTCGGTACCGGCTTTACCTTTTTAGTTGGGACCTTCACTTTATTCGCGGCCTGAGGGAATAGATTCTCGATTGCTGCCAACGGGCCGAAAGACTCATTGACAGGGTCTTGGGAGGGTTGTCACCAACTCTGAAGTCACGTCTGAGGTATGTCCACGTTCGTCTCGTGGGTTTTGCGAGGGCCTACGTTCACTCGGAGCGCAATGCCTCGATGGGGTTGATGGCAAGCGCCCGTCGCGCGGGCACCAAGCATGCAATCGCCGCGACGGCCAGGAGAAGCGCCGATACTCCCAGAACGACCAACGGATCGCGGGTTCCATTCTCGATCCACTGCGCAATCATCCGTCCGAGTCCGAAGCTGAGCGCGACTCCTGAAACGATTCCCAAACCTACGCCGGTTCCGGCCGATACTCCAGCGATCCGAAGCACATCCCGGCGCCGTGCCCCAAGGGCGATGCGAACGCCGAGTTCGCTCGTGCGTTGAAGTACGGTGTAGGAGACAACGCTGTACAAGCCCACCGCGGCCAGAACCAGCGCCAGAACAGAGAAAGCGCTGAAGAGCATCGAAACAAGGCGCCCTCGAGCGTACTCCGGCTCGCGCTGAATCCAGCCTTCGAGATCACGTACATCGCCATCGATCTGCTGGTCGGCATCGATCGAGGCGATCTGCTGCTTGATACTGTGAAGCATAATCAGGGGATCGCCTTGAGTGCGAACCAGCACTTGAGTGAACGGCACAGTCACGAGTGTGTAGGGCGCGTAGACAGCGGGTGCTACCGGTTTATCGAGGCCGTCATTCAGAGAGTCGCCTACGACACCGATGATCTGAAGCCACCCCGCGGCTCCGTTTGCCGCTAGCGCCACCGGAGGGAGGGTCGCGAATTGGGGTACGCGCACCGAATGTCCCGCAGCGTCTCCTCCGGAAAGGTAGTGGCGCACGAAGGACTGGTTCACCAGGACGAGCGTGGCGCCGCGCGCAATTTCGGTATGGTCCCATGAGCGACCGCTGATGAAAGGGATTTGCAAGGTCGAGAAGTACTCGGGGCCCACGAATTCGACTTGCGCCTCCTGTGCTTGTGAAGCCGGCTTGCCCAGGATTTCGACGGGTTGGCGCCAGCCGCTGTCGGGTGGAGTGGCATTCGTCGATATGCCGGCTGAGAGGACGCCAGGCATCGTCGCGATCTTGTCATGCAGTTCTGTGTAAAAACGGGCTCGATCCACCCAGGTTGTATGCGCGTCATCGCGGATGGGAATGACCACCGACATCACATGGTTCGGCTCATAGCCGAGCGGGACACGAAGCATGCCAAGAAAGCCCTGAATAGCAGCTCCCGCAGCGGTCATCAACAGCAGAGTCAGAGCAATCTGGCCGGCAATGAGCGCGGTGTGCAGGCGCCTGCCTTTGACACTGCCAGTGAGGCGTCGCGTACCAGCCTGCATCACCTGGCTGATCTGCGGGTGAGCCGACTGCAGTGCGGGAAACAGGCCAAAGACGATTCCGCTCAGCACTGCCAGAGCCACGCTGAAATAGAGAACAGGAAGGTTGATGTGGAAGTCTGCTTCGTAGGGATAGGAGTGGTCGGGCAACCGCGGGACGAGGAACCCGATCGCGCGATAAGCGACGACGACTCCCAGACCGGCTCCAACCAAGGATAAAAGAAGCGATTCGGTGAGAAGTTGGCGTACGATGCGAATGCTGCTGGCTCCCACGGCCGAGCGCACCGCAAACTCATGCTGACGCGCTGTGCCCCTCGCCAGGAGCAAGATCGAGAGATTTCCGCAGCCGATCGCGAGAAGTAGAGCAACGGCCCCAAAGAGGAGATACATTGTTTTCTTCAGATCGCGAGTGTAGGTATCGGCCAGGCCGCGCACGCTGATTTTATATTGCTTAGGAAAGACATTAGGCGTCTGCTTGTCGAACTGCTGGTAAAGGGGCCCAAATTCGGCCGCGGCGGCGGCCATCGTGACGCCGGGTTTCAACTTAATCTCCGGGCTGTACCGATGGAGCTGATCGGAGGCCAAGTCCAGCGGTATGTAAACCTCTCCGTCCCGCCACGTGAAGCGCACGGGCATCACGCCGAGGATTGCATAGGTCTTGTGGTTGAGCTGGATCGTTTTGCCCACAACCGCAGGATCGCCACGATAGTGTCGCTGCCAAAACTTGTAGCCCAGCACGGCGACGGGCTGCGGATCTTTCCCATCGGGCGCGTCGGCAGGGATGAAGTATCTACCCAGCAACGGGCTAAGGCCCAGAAACTGGAAGTGCGATCCCGTCATCTCAACCACAATCGCACCATCCGGAACGTCACTGCCCGTCACCGTCTGGTTCGTATAGCTGGAGGCGACCACATCTTCGACAGCGTGTGCCTTGCGCAATTGCCGAATCTGCGGCCCCGTTAACCCCCAAGTGCCATCGTGACCGGCGTTATCGGTAATCCAGACATCGCAAATCCGCTCGATGCCCGCATAGGGCCAGGGGTGGAGCACAGCATCATAGAGAATGCTGTAAACGGCGACTGTGGCGGCGATTCCCAGCGTGAGCGACAGAATAGAGGTGAGAGAAAAGCCAGGATTGCGGAGAATTTGCCGCAAAGCAAACCGGAGATCCTGAAGAAATATCTGCATCGGTGCCTCCTATGCGACGCGGAAGGACGAGGAAAGTCGGTGCTCCGATCAAACTCTCCAGCAACTTGGCTTCCAAGTCAGGAGCGACCGTGAAGCGAATTCGGAGGTCGCTGACAATCGGCGAGAAACACCGCATCACTCTTTTGAGGTTTTGGTTTCTTGCCGTTCGACGAAATGAGCGTAGCGAAAGTGATCTGTCGGTGCCGTTTCCGCGGGCCTTTTGGGCGGAACCAGGACTCTTTCCCCGGGGAAATCTGTCCGATCTCGCACAGACTGTCCGCAAATGAACAGGGCGCAGCATTTGGGGAGATGTTCTTGAGCTGAGTTGCAGCAGCCCATCTCCTGAGAGCAAGGCTCAATCGGCGCTGGCAGTTTGGCTACCCAGGCTTGCTGCAGGGCGCTTCGAACTTTGGCCTTGTACGGCTTCCAGTAAAGTCCGTCTCAGTGCGCGGCTTCCCCACAAGTCAATCAGGTTTGGCTGCCTGGCCTTTTTGCTCTGCGTTCCCCAGTAGTTCGATTTGTCCAGTCGTCACATGCGCCTGCAGCCAGTAGTCGCCATTTGAATTCTTCTTCCTGAAGTTCCGGAAGAAACCGCCTTTGTCGATACCGAAGGCCCGTGCCTGGACTTCGCCCACGCCGACAGAAGCGTCCACGTTGCGGTAGTCCCCGTCGTGAATGGAGGAGATCGTGATCTGGCCCGCTCCGACTTCGATATCCTTATCGCCCTTGACCTGTTCCACTGTGACCTGGCCCGCAAACATGCGAATGCTCAGGTTTGTTCTCCTGGGAACCTCAATCTTGACCTCAAGGCCATTGTTGCCGTGTCGGAGGCGAGGGCCATCGATAGACAATTCGCCGCCATTCGCTGTCGGCGAAAAATGAAAAGCTACATTCGTGGCAGTTTCGTCGTTGCTCGCCGAGCAAGAGACATGAATCGCTCCCTGGTCGGTGCCAACGATTTGAAGTCCCGCAGGCTTCGAATCAATCTTCAGCACTGCCCTGGATTGCAGAGGATAGCTGACAGTTTGGCTGCAGGGAGTCTTTGTCTCGGCAAATCCGGCGAAACTGTAGGCAAGGATAGCCGCGCCCGCGGCGCAACAGACTGATCTCATCCTGTCACCTACGCAGGTCGGGTCCTATCGGTTCCCGATCGCTGAGCGGCAACTGGCTTGGCGCTTGCTATCCTTTCCGAACCCGTTTTAGCAGGACGTGGGTGGAAATCGCGTCCACCCAAGCAGAAACGGCCTCCCAGCCTTCCGAACCCAAATCATTCAACTCGGCAACTGACTTTTCAGGCTTGCCTGACATTTGAACCATCTTGTATTCCCACTTCATCGCGCCTCTCCTCCTGGCATCCAGGATGATCCGGCACCGAAGGTAGCACACCTTTCCATTTTGCGATGTGCGGAGAAATGAACAATTGGAAGCTTCCTCTTGAACGGTGAACCCGGCCCAATTGAATCTCAGCAGCACTCAGCAGCCGACGAGAATTGCGGACTGGGCGATCGCGATTATTGCCCTTCGCTGACCTTTCTCAGGAAGAGTAGAAGATAACCCAACGCGATTTGATATAAGACCTGATTCCTTCTCCAACACAAATCTCGGGTTACGTGCGCCCTGAGGCATACAACCGCAACCAGGAGCTTTGAGAAAACACATGCCCCAACGCCGCGCGGTGAGCGGATTGACGAGATTTGCGCTGGTGCAATCGCGGCGACGATCACCCGGGGAAGCCGTGTTTCGCAGCGCTCGTAATGGCTTTTGCTCCTGGTGCCCTGGGCCAGCCAAAGGTGGCCAGCCCGCCGACGATATATGTTTCAAAACTCTTCTCAACGTCCGTATAATCCGTCTGCCTCAACCCACTCGCATTCCCTCGTCCCCTATCGAGCGGTGCAAGTTCGCTTCGCCAGGCGCAGGAGGTCAAGACGTACGAGCATTCCGCAGGGGCTATGCCGCTGCCTGTTCGCTCCGATTCCCATTTCCCCGTTCGCCATGCCTTCCGCTATGTCTTCTGTGGCTCAGGACAGCAAGCGTTTCTGGCCGAACTCCATACCCTGATCGAGAGTATGGATCCGAACATCTCGAAGTTCGACCTGAAACTCAACCACCTGGACCAATCCAAACATGAACGGAATGCCTCGAACATAAAACAGCGCAAATCAACACCAGGAGGTTCTATGCCCCAAGCAGGCTTCAAGAAGTGCCTTCTCTTCTGTTGTGCCGTTTTGTTTGCAAGTTATTCGCAAAACGCCACCGCGTCCACGCTTTGTGTGAATCCGGCCGGTTCCGGCGGATGCTATAAGACAATCAGTCTCGCCGTCAGCCACGCCGCTGCTTATGACGTAATCAACGTTTGGCCGGGCACCTACAAAGAAGATGTTGTCCTTGGAATTCCCATTTCGCTGATTGGTTCGGGCGCGGGCCACTCCGTGATTGACGCAACTGGCCTCGCAAACGGCATCTTCGTCGATGGATTTGACAACCCTGGTCTCAGTCACGTCACTATCGCCGGCTTCACGGTGAAGGGCGCTCAATGGGAAGGAGTGCTTATCGTGAGTGCTTCAGACGTTACGGTGCGCGACAACAAGATCGCAAACAACACCGAGGCCCCGACCGTTTTTACGGGCAATCCGACAGGTTGTTCAGGCCAGCCGTCATTCGAATTGGATGAGACTGGCGACTGTGGCGGCGGATTACATCTGATGGGTGTCTGGGACGCGATCGTTTCGGGAAACACCATCACGCAAAATGACGATGGAATTCTCGTCACCGATGAGTCGGCAGCGAGCCACGATATTCTCATCACTCAAAACAATGTCAGCGACAATCCTGGAGAGTGTGGCATTGTGCTGGCATCGCATCCGCCGGTCGGTGCAGTCGGATCTAAACATCATGGCGTTTTTCACATTACGGTCGACGGCAACGACATCGAGAACAATGGCGTGCAGGTTGGCGGCGCTGGAGTTGGCATCTTCAGCGATGGGATCGGCCAGGGGCGCTCCTCGCAACATGTGATCAGCCACAACAAACTGATTGGCAACGGAATCGGCGGTGTCGCGCTGCATAGCCATGTAGGGCCGAATTTTGGATTGCCCGCAGACGACATGGATGGCAATGTGATCACCGGCAATTACATTGCGAAGAATCTCGCTGACGTGGATGACACTGCCACGGGGGGTCGGGTAGGCATCAACATCAACAGCGGCGGGGGCGGTTCGCCCGTCCGCGGCACCATCATTTCTCACAATGTCATCACGGACGAGGACATCGATGTTGCCGTCAATACGCCGGCCTGGGTCAATGTTCATCTGAACGATCTACGCGGAGGAAAGGTGGGCGTAGCCAACGTCTGCACCCTTGACGACCCAAGTTGTAAGGGCGGCAGCGATGCAACGGAAAACTACTGGGGATGCCCCAAGGGCCCCGGCATAACGGGCTGCTCTACAACCAGTGGCCCGAACATTCTTTTCATTCCGTGGCTGCTCGAAGCTGTTACGAGCGACGATCAGAATCATCCGTAGAGCCAACCAAGCAGAGAGGCCTGGCAAGTCATCGTCAGGCCTTCTGCTCCAACCGCGGTTCTAGTTTGTCGTTAGATCGAACGGTGACGCACTTGATGGATACACCACTCATCCGTCGTTCCGGGTGCAGGACGAGGGCGGTAACCTTGGCCGTCCGCTCCTTGCACAAAGCTGATTTGCACGTCGGCCCTCCTGGCGAAGAACTCGTTTGACAATTCCGGGGAGATTTGAGGGTCTTTATCGCGCAACAATCTGAATCTGCGAGAGAAGCCGGCAGGAAGGAGAGATTCACGTCCGAATCTCTCTATTCGCGAATCAGAAATAAAAGACAGAACCGGCTTGCCCGTTAACCAAAGGCTCTGCGATGATTGGTCGCGAACCAGCGTGAGTCCTGACGCCAGCCGCTCCCCAGAATAGCGACGCAGGACGCTGCTGAACTCTCGCACAACACTTCCCTAAACAGATCGAGCACGGTTTCAACGTCTTCGAGGGGTGTCTGAGATGAGGTTCCTTCATCGCCCGCGCGTATGGATATCGGGATTCGTTTGCTTCGCAGCCCTCTGCGCAGTTTCTGCCCCTGCGCTCTCAGAAGCAAACGCCGCACCTTCAAACATTGAATTGCAGGCCGTGAATTCGGGTGATTCAGTCGAGATTCCTGGCCCATTAAGTTCGTTCCTTCGCATGGCCGGAGTAAGCCAGGAGGTGCCCGTAAACGATGTCCTGCCTATGCTCACCCGGAATGTTTCCCTCATGGGCTTCGAGGGTGGAAGGCCTACGGAATATCTCTTGCTACTACAAAGGTATCTACACTTTGCTCGGGAGCTTCAGAGCCTAGCGAATGCGAATGGCACGATCCGAATCACTGGCTGCAGGGACGCAAGTAATCTGCTGGAAACTCTTGGATACGGATTTCAGCAGGATTGCGGCCACAGAAACACCGCTCTCCGGACTACCAATGCCGAGCGAGCGTTCCTGACTCTTGACTCTGGTTTCCCGTTGACGACGCTGGAAGAGGCGCTGGCGAAGGATGGCCCCTTCAGCTATTCGTTTCGAGGCACGACGGTTCCCATCTTTCTCCCTGCGCAGGACTGGCTCTCGGCGACCAGTTGGAAACGCGATGCGGGCGCTAACCTTCTCGACACGCTCTTGCACGATCAAGAGCTGGATCGCCTCTACGCAGCACTCGCGAAGTGCGACGCAGGAACACGGAATGCTCTGGACCTCTCGCCAGGACTTAAGAAGCTTGTACCGTTCGCGGCACGTGTTGATCTCTATGGGAGTCAGATCACCATTAAATCCGGAAAGGTGTTGGTCCCGGGCGTGGAAAATGCATGGCAAGACCTTGTCGGGGCCAGTGTGGATTCGCCCGGACAGTTTGTCACCAGCCTTTTTACGAAAGATCGTGGATGGCTCGCGGCATATTTTGACGTCCTAAGTCGCCTGAATCCGGCCGAGCAGGCTCAGCTCACGCAGGGTACCCGGCTCAAGCGACTTTATGGTTCGTATCGATCGGCGGCGATCCGTTCGGACGCATCAAAAGGCGTCTACCCGTCCAATGGTGAGCTCTTTATCCTGTTGGAATCATTGAAATGGAAGCCGGATGGCGATTTTGCGATTCCGGGTGACCTTTCCGTTTGGGACGAAATCCTTCGCGACGACGCCAAATCCAGAGAAATGGGCCCGTGGATCGGTGGGAGCCATGAATGGAACACATCGGGGCGGTTGCTTGAGACCTTGATCTCTGCTTCGAGCTATCAATCGGAGAGCGGCCCCGACCAAATGTTCCTTATGTTGAGTGCCATTGATTCTGCAAGGCCCAGGGATCGCCAACTTTCGAGCCAGGCAGAGTTGCTGATTGCGCACAGGTTCGCCCAGTTCAATCATTGGTTTCCGATCTTTGCGGAATTTCCGGCTCTCGACGATGCCGCCATCGCCGGATTTGTGAAATCAGCCGACCAAGTCGACGGCATTTCAAACCCGTCCCTGCGTGCGAATGCGCTGGGAACGTTTCAGGCCGAGATCGGGCTCTGGCAAATCTTTGCCCGTCAGCGCCAGATACCGACAGACCAGCAGAATTCATCCTGGCTCGAAGCGGTGCAGCCGTTTCTCAGCATTAAGACATCGGTGCAGCTTTTCGATGCGGCTCGGACCTCGCTGCAGGCAACTTTGCAGGCTGCGACCGGTAAACGAATGCTCACCCAGGACCAGATCATTGACTTGCTTGGTGGGCCGAATCTCGACGACTCCGATAGCCGGCGCGTCCACAACGAAATAGCCGAGAGGATCCGTGCGGTGCTGGATGACCAACGTCTCGTCTCCCTCGACACACTTTTCGGTCTCTACGACGGAATGGCCAAGTTGGCCCATGGGGATCCGGTTGGCAGTTCACTGTTGCCGCTCGCTGAGAATCTTCGAGAGTTCGAAATGCCGCGCCCAATTTTCACGGGCAGCGAAAGAAGTAACTGGGCGCCCGTCGTTTATACGAGCAGACATGCCGAGCTGCAAGTGAGGACGGACCTGACCAGGATCTTGAAATCTGCGCCATCGCCATCGCAACTCGAAGCGGCTCGAGGCCAACTCACCCCCTTCCTCAGGGACACGCTTGTAGGTTTGAATTACGCGTATTACGAACCGCCGGGATCCGAGGTTTTGCATAATAACCCGATCTTCGTGCGGTCGCACGATTTCTCTTCCATTTCGGTTCAAGGAGTGCGACAGATCTGGGGTGTTCCGAGTCTGGTAGGGGTGGGAGCAACCGCGGGCGGTGGGGCGTACCTCTTGGGTTCGCTCGCCAATCTGCCCTACGCGCTCGCGTCGACGGAGGCCGACTTCATTGTTCCCAACAAAGTTCAGGCGCTGATTTGGAGAGAGATTGTTCCGGTCCTTCTGGTGGGGGCGACAATGCCGCGCTGGTGGAATGTGAGTAAAAATGAATTGCATTTTGCAGCTCTGTACCAGCAGATGGGCGAAGAGTTGATGGCTGCTTCGGCACGCAACCAAGAGCTTCGCGGGGAAGTGACCGGCATCTTCTCCGATCGACTGTCCGCGGCGCGATTGGAATCGACCGAGCGGGCTTTACAGGAACCGGAAAACAAGAACAGCGTGATTTCTCAGATGCTGCCCTCAGATGTCTTCTACCTGGCGGTGGAATATCGGAAGAGGTATCCCAGCCAAAGTGCCAACTGGGGCCCTGCTGCGCGAGAATTGAACGATCTATGCCAGCAGTATCCCTCCGATGCAAGTCTGGAAAGATTATCAGCCGATTTTGGGTCCCCTCATCCAGCTTTCAGTCAAACTAACTCCGCATCCCTTCTCAATGTGAAGGCTGTCTCCACAATTGTCGGGAACGGGGGCACCATCTTTGCTGAATCGTGGGAGTCCAACAACCTTTATTGGGCGAGGCTTGCCAACGAGATGGGATATTCGCCTGCGGACATGAATCTTCTCGTTCCCGAATTAACCCGCAATATGGTTGCCAATATTTTCGCCAGTAATATCGACGATTGGCACGCCTTGCTGCGAGCGATGCAACAGACCGGGAACGAGTTTCGACAGGGCAAGATCGCGTTCCAAGCAGCACTCACAACGTCCTCGCAGTAACGTAGAACTACGGATCACAACCCAATGCGAAAAACCACCTTACTTTGCTATGGCATTCTGGCCTGCGTTTCTGTGCCCGGTATCGATCTGCATCCGGCTGCACAAGAAGAGACCACGCATTTGCGTGTGAACGTTGTACTGGTTGAACTCAATGTGGCTGTGACTGACAGCAAAGGAAACTACGTAAAAGGCCTGCGTCCGCAAGACTTCGCAGTGACCGAGGACAAGATACCCCAGAAGATATCCTCGTTTGAAGAGAGCGGCCAACCAGCTCTCGAAGCAAATGAGACGACGATACCACCTCCGGCGGATCCACCGAAGTCCGGCGATGCGGCGGATCGCGATTCCCCAGCGCCCGCAGACGAAGCAAACTCGAGCTCGCGCTTGAGCGGCTCCAATGTGTTCGTCCTTTTTGACACAAGTAACTATATGTACCGAAGTTTCGTATTCGCGCAGGATGCGATTACGGACTTTATTCGCTCGATGGATGAATCCAGCAGAGTTGCGTTCTACTCATATTGCCGCGATCTTTCGCGTGCCATCCAACTCACGTCCGACCACTTCCGCGTCATCAACGGCGTGCGCAGTTCGGTGGCGGGTGACGATGCAGCGCTCTATAACAGCCTGTTATTGACAGTGAAAGATGCGGCGCCGCTGAGGGGACGCAAAGCAATCGTGGTGTTTTCGAACGGGCCCGACAATGCCAGCGCGGTTCCGCCGGAGGACGTGGCAGAGCTGGCCCAATCCACTGGAACCATCATCTATATCATTAGTACCCGCCAGGCGCAGGACGATCCCGCATCCGCCGCCGCATTTGAGCGCATGAGCAGGGTATCGGGCGGAAAAGCATACTTTGCGAAGAACTGGCGAGAGGAGAATAAGGCGTTCTCCTCGATCCGAGAAGACCTTGTTCACTTATATACGTTGAGCTACTATCCACAGCCGAATCCAAACCGAGGCTGGCGGGCGATCAAGGTCAAACTGGTTGGCAAGAACCTGCAGAAATATCATGTCCGTACCCGGGATGGTTACCGGCTGGCGGCGCCGAGATGACGATACGGCCGGCATTGCGGCGGGAATTTCTTGACCGATCGTCGGTGAGAATCGCCGTTGCCTAGCGCGTTTATCCTTCCGCCAGGCATTGCAATATGGTATCTGTTGTCAGGTCAGGGTAGCTTGTCGAGGAAGTCGTTCATGGCGCGTAGGACCTCGGCTTCGTTGGAACGGAAGACGTAGTGATTTGATTAGCGTTTGGGAGACGGATCAGCTTAGCCGAGGGAACGCCTGCTGCGAAGGCATTGGACATGCCGGTGCTTCTTTTGAGTTCGCATGCTGCGGCTGCGGCCTGATGGCAGTTTCATCAATCGCTCCTTGGGAATCGAGAGATTCGCTGGTTAGCGCTCCGCAGGTAGGATATAGAAAACTACATAGGGTGGTGTCAAACTCGGAATTCAAGAACCGGCGCTAAACCTCCTTTATCGGGAAGCTGCTTCAGCTCATGGCATGGTCGTCCTGCTGATACGCGCTGAATCTGAAATCGACTTCAGCGCGTCTTGGTTTTACGCTCGGTTCACAGGTTCTTCTCAATAACCTTCAACAACGAGTGCGGAGCCGGGGCGTCGCCCAGCAGGTGCCAGATCATAATACCGCCATATTGCTTGCCGAGCTGCGTCTCTTGGGCCATGGTATCTTCGCCGACGTAATAAAGGCCCTGTCCATCGTCGAGCGCGCCGCCGCCAACCATGTTCACCTTCCAGGCATTGGGATATGCAGCCAGAATCGTGTTGTAATCTTCTTCCTTGGAATCGCCGGCATTGGAAGCAAAGAAGGGCACGCCAAGGACAATCTTGTCTTTGGAGATATTCTCATTCTGCGCGTAAAACTGGAGCGCCGTAACGGCATCGGCATACGAGGAATAGTTCATCACGTTGATGAAGTCGAATTGACGGAGGGCCGAAGCCGGCATTGAGCCCTGAAGGTATTTCGCAACAGCGCTGGTCACCAACTTGCCTTCGGCGTGCAAATTCAACGCAAGCAAAGATACAAAGCTCGCATACGGGTACCCCATATTGGCCGGATCTTCAATATCCACGTCAACGCCATCGAAATGGTGTATGCCGATATATCGATCGAGCGACGCGACCAACGGAGTCGAAAGCCCGGCATTGTAAAACTGAATGATCATCTGATCGCCGCCGCCGCCGCCGATGGACAGGAAGACCTTAACGCCCGCCGCGTGCGCCGCGGCTATCACCGCATCGATGTCGGCATCCATCTGCCCTTTCACCGAGAACGCCATATCGCTTTGAGCGGTACATGTGCCATCGCATTTCGGTGGATCGCCGAACGCAAGGTTTAAATCCGTCATCCTGGAAAGATCAAGCGTCTTGATCGAGTCAGCGAGGTTGACCTCCTTGGGAGCAAACAAATAGCCGACGAGCCGCGGCGTGGAGGTCGCAGCTGGCACCGGTGCAGTTTGGCTCTGTGCGTAGGCAGTGGCGAAAGTCAAACTTGCAACAAGCAATGCAACCACGGCATCTTGTAGCTGGAACTGCAGGCCTCGAAGACGGAATCTTGGTGTCACGACTTGTTCTCCAGGGGTGATGGCTGTTTGTAATTCAGCCGCGCCAGCGCCGCTTTCACAATGCGGGCGGCGGCGCACAACGCCCGGATCGCTAATTGCGGGTAACGACAACTCCGGTGGAAGCCTTGGCGTTGGCTGTGTCGAGCGCCGTTCGAATGGCGCCGAGCAGTTGAGCCTCCTGTCCCAAGGCGCTTGCCGCCAGGCGAGGACGTCCCCGGATGTTCCACTGGTCGACAATAACCTCTACTGCATCACGCAGCGCGGGATGCGGCCCGACGCTGCCGCCCAGCACAAAAAGCGAGCAGTTCAGCACCAGCGAGATGTTGTAGATTGCGTGTGCCAACATGGTCGCGGATTCCTGGAGGATTGTCTGCGCCAACGGCTCTCCACGCAGTGCATGGTCAAAGATCTCGGTTGCGGTCAGCTCCTTGGGCAAGGTCGTTTTGTCGCTGTTCCAGATCCGCCGCCATTGTTCCCGGATGCCCTCGCCGCCAATCATGCTTTCAAGGGGGCCTGGTTCGTGGCTTTTCCCAGGGCCCCCCACCGTGCCGGGCAAAAGCATATACCCGATTTCACCGGCAGCCCAGCAACTCCCACGATAGAGACCTCCGTTCAGGAAGATTCCTGCGCCGATTCCGGTTCCGATCGCGAGGAAGACGAAGTCCTGCGATCCTTTTGCCGCGCCCGCCCAGCTTTCACCGATGGCGGCCAGATTCACATCGTTGTCCACTGCGCAAGGGACGTGAAGTTCATCCTCGAGCAGTGCCTTCAGAGGGACATTGCGCCAGCCCATCAGATACGAGGTGGCGATGACGACGCCATCCTTTGTATTGGTGACACCGGGTACTCCGACCGCGACGGATTTGAGGGCCCCCGGCGCGGCCGCCGCTTTCGTGAGAAGTTTCCTCACGCCGTCGACAATATGGTCGATGACGGCATCGGGTCCGCGCAGGCCGACGGTCGATGTCGACCACTTGATGAGCGGCGCTCCGGTCATGTCCGCAAGAGCCATACGCAAGTTGGTGCCGCCAACGTCGACGCCCACCACGTAGCCAGAGCGGTTCTCGGCCACCGCATCCTGCTGAATGCCCGCGGTCTTGTGTTTCACGAGTTGTATTTTTTCGGCGTCCGTCTTGCCATTGTTATCCAACATGGTCGAGTGACTCGCGTTCGGGTACTGTCCGGGGCAGGACCGCATTGGCCTCGGAGCTGATGGTTTCCAGTTCACGCCCCTTGGTTTCAGGGACGATGAAGCGGACGAAGAGCAGCGTGATGATGCAAAACGCTGCGTAAATCAAAAATGTAGTGGTGTTGCCTGCGGCCTTGATCAATGAAAGAAAGGTCAACGACACGACGAAGTTGGATGCTCCCGATCCAAGAGATGCGGCTGCGATGCCGCGGCCGCGTACGCGCAGAGGAAAGACCTCCGAAGCGAGGATCCAAGCGATGGGACCCATGCTAAAGGCGAAGCAGGCGATGTAAACGATCAGGCAGATGGTGGCCACAACCCCCGGGGCCGCATTGAAGGCGCTCGGATCATGAAATGAGTAGGCGAGAAGAAGTAGCGACCCCGTCATGCCGCTCACGCCAACATAGAGCAGCGGCTTGCGACCGACTCGATCGACCAGCACGAGAGCGATAACGGTTGCAAGCATGTTGGTAACGGCAACCAGCAACGTGGCGAAGATGGCGTTCTTGTTCGATGCGACGCCTGCCAGGGCAAAGATTTGTGGTCCGTAATAGAGGATGGCGTTGATGCCGGTGACCTGCTGCAGCACGGTGAAGCCGACTGCGATCAGAAGCGAAGCGCGCACAGCGGGACTCCAAAGCGCGCTCCAACGCCGCTCGAGTGGAATTGCGAGAGCAGAGCGAATCTCATCGATCAGCAGGCGGGCGGCAGCATCGTCGGAATAGGAGCTCAACGCGGACGTGGCTTCAGCGGTGCGGTTCTGCGCGAATAACCAACGCGGACTCTCGGGAAGAGTGAGGACCAGCAGCAGAAACAACGCCGCCGGCACCGCGCCGAGCCCGAACATCAGCCGCCATGCATGCTGCCCGGCGAGCCAGTATCCGCAGAGATCGGCCAGGGCAATGCCTGCAGTGAGCGCGAATTGATAAAGCCCGATGAGCGTGCCGCGCGATCGTGCCGGCGCGAGCTCGGAGACGTAGACCGGCGCCGTTACCGAGGTAAACCCGATGGCGATTCCCAGCAGCGCGCGCGCTGCGATCAGCGTGGCGACATTCGGGGAGAGAGGCGCGAGAAGCGAGCCAACCAAAAAAAAGGCGCCGCCCCACACGAGGGTGGCGCGTCTGCCTATGCGATCCGCGATGGCGCCGCCGGCGAGCGATCCGGACATGGCTCCGACCAGGACAATGCTGACCACAAGCTCCTGCATGCGCGTGGAGAGTGCGAAACTCTCACGGACGAAGACCAGCGCGGCGGCGATGACGCCCATGTCGAAGCCATAGAGGACGCCGCCCAGTCCTGCGATGAGCGAGACGCGCCACAGAAAGTTGCGGTGCACGTGCGCAGCCGGTGCAGCGTTTGGTCCGGAGATGGCGGCCTTCTGGCTCACGAAGCTCTCCATCTACTGCTCCATCGCACCGTATTGAAAGCGCGGCGGCAGCCGGCATCCGGTGCGCTCAACCATGGCAAGGGTGAGCGCCTGGGGCACGAGCACGGAGGTGATACCCTCCCATGGCTCTGGAACTGCTTCCAGCTGAACCGGGAACAATCTTTCGGTGGGCTTGCGGTCTTCTGTTGAAACCAGCACAACCTTGCCGCCCCGGCGGATGCACTCTTCGACAAGTTTGAATCCTAGTCCGGAGGCGCGGCCGAGCGCAAAGACAATTGCGACGTGCGTGCCGTCCACATCCAGATTCGGTCCGTGTTTGAAGCCTGCGCCGGTGTGGGCGGCGGCGCGAAACCCGCTCATCTCGCGGATGCACAGCGCTCCCATGATCGCAGCGCCGTAACCTGCCCCTCGGCCGACGATCTCGATGTTGGCTGCCCCACGGCAGAATGCTTCCAGGTCGCCGCGCCGGGCGAAGATGCGGTCGAGCGCGCCAGCGTAGATTTCGATGACACGGTCGGCATCGTTCTGCCAGGTCAGATCGAGTATCTCCGCTGCGAGCAGAATCGACGCGGCCGCAGTGTTGGTATAGGTTTTGGTCGCGTTCCCGTATTCGGGGCCAGCCAGAACCGGCAGGCGATATTCCGCCATGCGCCAGCAGGTGCTACTCGTGTTGTTGCAGATCAGGCCCAGAGGGCTTTGGCCGCCGCTGCGCAACAGAGCCACAAGCTCGGCACTTTCGCCGGACGCGGTAAGCAGAGTGGACAAGGCCGGGCTGCCCCAGATCGGCTGCGCATAGTGGAGCCACTCGCCTGCGTCCACCGAGAAGGAAAGCTTTCCATGCAACTGAAGGAGAACCGATCCGCTGAAGGAGGCGCAATAGGAGGCGCCCATGCCGATGAACAGAGCCGGACCATCCTTTCGCGCCGCGTCGCGAAGTTTCCGGAGCTGGGCTTTCAAATTCGTGTCGCTGCGATAGGTCTGAATGAGCTCGCGGAGCCTTGGCGGCTGCTCACGGCATTCGATCTCGAGAATCTCGGTTCCGGTCGCGGCCAGCAGCGCGGGCGACGGCTCGACACCACCGATCCAGCGCGGCGACTCGTTTGTTGCTTCCGGCATCTTCTCGTTCCTCAGAGCGATTCTGCAAGACATAACAAGAAAGGCATGTGAACAGCGCAACTCTCACGGGGCGCTCCGATCGATCTTGCGGAAGGGCGCCGGATTTGAATTCAAGCGATTTTACCCAGCTCGATCGCGTGCCTCTACTTCGTAATGTTTATTTAGTATCATTCGTGGAGCGGCCGGAATGCAAGACCTCATTTTAGAGGCGAAAGAGGATCAACGCGAAATGTCGGCAGCGAGCATTGTGAGGCGGCTATACTTTTCGGAACAACATGAGGAAGAAATCCATCCCAATTGGCAGGCCCTCGGTTCTGCGTCATACGAATGCCCATGGCATTCTGAAGTTACTGCGCGAATGCGGTTCCTGTTCGCGAGCAGACCTGGTCCGCGCGTCCGGACTCAGCGCTCCGACGGTGACCAATGTCGTGAAGGACCTGCTTTCTGCAGACCTGGTCGAACCGCTGGGCGAAGGCCAGTCTAGCGGCGGAAGGCCGCCGGACATGATTCGCTTCAAAGCGGAGCGCGGCTGCTTGCTTGCCGTCGAAATTACGGCGCGGAACATCTCTTTCCTCCTGACCGACCTGAATGGCAGCGAACTGGACCGGCGGGAGGTCTCGCTGGGCAGGCGAAAAACGACGCCGGAGGCGATCTGTGCCCTGGTCGGCGAAGAGTTGAAGGATTTGCTCCGGAAGCACAAGAAATCGCGCGATCGGCTGCTGGCTCTGGTAGTCGGAGCGCCGGCTATTACGAACGTCGACGAAGGTAGCGTGCTGTCGATCAGCAACCTTGAGGGCTGGCGCTCTGTGCCGCTGCGCGCCATGCTCAACAAGATAGCGGGCTGCATCGTGATTGTGGAAAACGATACGAATCTTGCCGCTCAAGGCGAACATTATTGCGGCGCCGCTCAGTCGGTGAAAGATTTTGTCTTTATCAATATCGGCGCCAATGTTGGCGCGGGCATCTTTCTCGGCGGAAAGATTCATCACGGCTCTCAATGGTCCGCCGGAGAGATCGCTTATCTGCGCCTTCCGTCCACCTCGCGCCGGCAGCCAACCATCCACGAGTTTGGCGAACTGGAATCGGTGGTGACCGGCCCCGGAATCGTGAAGAGTTGGCGAGAGGCTTGTGGCAAGACCGCGCAGAAGACGGACATCAATGCGGTGGAGATACTGAATCTCGCGCTGAGCGGCGAGCCATGCGCTGTCAAGATCGTTCGCCAGCGTTCGGAGATCGTCGCGGACATCGTCGTAAACCTGTCACTGATTTTGAATCCCGGGCTCATCGTTCTGGGGGGAGAGATAGGCAGCCACGCGGCGCTGATCGAGTTTGTTCAAACGCAGTTGGAGGGCGGCGAGTTCGCGATTCCACGGATCACTTCGAGCCCGCCCAACCGGCGAGCGGTGCTATGGGGAGGCATCTCGCTCGCCCTGGAAGCGATTCCGTCCGTTCTGTTGCCACAGCCCGAGATATAAGTCGCTCCAGGAGCATAGAGCCCTTGCAAGTTCTATGCACTTTGTTCTAGAACGTTAGAAACAATGCGGGCCTTCCCCGCAATGCATCCGCCGCTCCCGGGGGGGGCGGTCCGCGAGGATTACGCCCTTGTTCTGTAGGGGGAACGCTATGCAAAAGCTATTGACCGCTGTTCTGCTGGGCCTGATGGCATTGGTTGTCCACGGCCAATCGCATCCAATTCTTCCCCTGGGATCGCCCGCGCCTGCGTTCCAGCTGCCCGGCGTTGATGGGAAGATACACAAGCTGAGCTCCTATGCGAGCAGTCCGGTTCTGGTAATCGTTTTCACTTGCGATCACTGCCCGATTGCCCAGGTGTACGAGAAGCGCATAGAGAAACTCTACGAAGACTATGGCAGGCGCGGCGTGGCGGTGGTTGCAATTCAGGGCAACGATCCCAAGGCCCTGACGATCGACGAGCTGGATTCTTCCGATTTGAGCGACACCCTGCCCGAGATGAAGATTCGCTATGCGTGGAAGCACCTTCACTATCCGTACCTCTACGACGGCGAAACTCAATCCGTCACCCGCGCGTATGGGCCGCAGGCCACTCCGCATGTGTTCATTTTTGATAAGGACCGCCGCCTTCGCTATGAAGGGCGTTTTGACGATAGCTATCGCATCGAGAAAGTGACGACCGAAGACGCACGGAACGCAGTGGACGCGCTGCTCGCCGGAAAGCCAATCGCCGTATCGCATACGACGGTGTTTGGCTGTACCACCAAGTGGCAGGAGAAAGAGGCGCTGCGCGCTGCGGCCGAGCAGAAGCTCAATGCGCAGACTGTCAGCGTTGACCTTGTGGATGCGGAGGGGCTGCGTAATCTGCGCGCCAATGTGGGCGATACGTATACGCTGGTCAGCTTCTGGGCGACGTGGTGCGGTTCATGCGTTGCCGAATTCTCAGACATTCAAGATATGTTTCGCATGTACAGCGACCGCGGCTTCAATGTAGTGACTGTCTCGGCGAATAATCCGGATGAGAAGCAGGGTGTTCTGAAGTTTCTGCAGCGCAAGCACGCGACGAGCCGCAACCTTTTGTTCGCGTCCGGTGATACGGGCGCGCTGCAGAAGGCTTTCGATCCGACATGGGAGTCGGCGGTGCCTTATACGGTGCTTCTGGCGCCGGGTGGGAAGGTGCTGTTCAGCACGACAGGTTCAGTCGATCTCCTGCAACTTCACCGGAAGATCCTGGCCTCTGTGCCGGCCGAATATGAAGGATTCCAGCGCTACTGGACGGAGAACTGAGCGCCAGCCAGTCGGCTGCTGGTGCGCGAAACACACGAGCAGCCTGGACTCAGTGAATCGGCTCCTCATGCGCGGCCCAGAAGATCGCGTTGCCAAAGATGGTGGAGAACGCCGGGTTCCCGAATAGATCGGGGTGATGCCCCATGAAGATGTAAATGTTTCTCGCCTTGTAGTGCTCGTTGGTCCAGATCACCGGATGGTCGCCCATCTTGATCGTCGTATCCGGCGTATAACTGCTCTCACTCACGCTGGCGAGAACATGCACGTTTGGTCGCGGCGACTTATCCCACGTGTACCACTCTTCGTGCCCGATAGGGAAAGGGCTGGTGACTCCTTTCATCGCCGGATGCGCCGGGTCTTCAACGGTCACGCTTCCGTCGGCAAACGTTGCGATGTAGTTCTTGAACCGGATACCGCCCATGAACTGAGAGAACCATGGCCACATTGGAAAACCGTCGAACTCGCCAAGGAGCGTGGCGTGGTGAAAGCCGATCCATCCGCCGCGACCCTCTTCGATGTACTTGATGAAGGCGGCCTGCGCGGTCGGAGTCCAGTTGTAGGGTGGGTAGTTAAGCTGGATGAAGAGCTGGTAGTGCGAGAGAAACTCGTCGTCGATTTTGTCCGTGTTCTGGATGTAGTCGACGGCGAAGTGATTCTCTGCCGCCAGATGGTCGAGCCACACCTTGGCAGCTTCAACGAATGGCAGATGAATCCCGCCAGGCTCGGCGATGGCGACGACGCGGAATCTGGGCTGGGCTTCAGGTGTCGCGGCCTCGGCTGCGGATGAGACCATCAGCGAAACCGCCGCAATCCACAATAGAACTGCCTTGAACCGCAAAACCCTGCCCAACAGGTGCATCGTTTCTCCGTTGTGTTTCTCGATCGGTGTCGAATCGTGGTCTAACAAAGCCGGTGTCGCTACTTCGGGCGCGGCGGCGTCATTTCCAGCGCCCAGATCGCCATCGGGCGCATATACATTCCGGCGCGGAAGTTGCCTGTGACGTCCCAGGCCTCCGGCGTACGGAACCAGTAACCCCTGGTCTCGTAGATCACGCGATAGAGGCCCCAGGTGGATTTCCAGGCTTCGTCCGGCATGCCGTCGCTCATCAGCAAAGCCGCGTAGCCAGCGGTTGTGCCGACCCACACTTCTTTCGCTTCGGCGTTGGTCAGGATTTTACCGTCGGAGCTCATACCGTTGGCGGCGCCCATCTGGCCGTCGCCAAATTTCAGTACGTTAAAGTCGAAGATCTTCTTCAGCGTGGATCGCTGCATCTCGTACGGCACAATATCGCCAAGGCCGGTCAGATTCGCATACCACTGACCGGCGAGCTGGTCAGCCTGGATATCGTCCCTAGACTCGCTGCTAGTGTCGTAGCGGAAGTATTCGCCGTTCCAGAGCTGCGAGATGTAGGTCTTCTGTCCTTTAAAAAACAGTGCACGGTACTCCGATGCAGTTTGAGTGTCGCCCAGAATATGCGCCGTCTCTTCGGCCGCCCGCAATGCGGCAAGCCACAAACCGCCGGAGTAGGCACTGACGCCCTTAACCACCCAGTCGTCGTAGGTCTGGTCGGGATAGCCGCTGTTCTCTGGAACGCCGGCCCCGTGATCGAACTGGCGAAGGTATTCGATCGCACTCTTGACCGCAGGCCAGGTCTCGCTCAGGAATGCCGTGTCATTTCTACCGGTGAGAACATAGTCGCGATAGACCATCAGCACAAACTTCGAATTGAGATCCTTCCAGTCGTTCGTATCCTGCCAGCCCGGCTCGTTGACGGCGACGAACGGGTCGCCCTCGGGTACGCCGAGATCATGCGGCACTGCGCCAATCTTTTTGCGCTTGTGCGTGATCGGCTGTCCCGTGAGTTCCGTCTTCCACACCCATAGACCCTGTTCGGGCCACTCCTTCTGCACGGTTGCAGCAAACTCGCGCAGAACTTGTTTGTCGATTTGCGGCCAGAATTTCAAAAGCGGCAGCGATGCATAGAAGCGAACGTCGAGAGTGCCGTAGTACGCATAGTCAAAGCACTCGAGCAGCGCAAACCTGGGAGGCGATTTGGGGTCAGATCCGGCCTGCCGGCCCCAAAAGGTTCCACCATCGGTAAGCGCATAAAGTTCGTTGAAGAGCATGCCGCGATACCAGAGAGGTTTACTTTCATCGTGGACATAAGGAGCTTGCCAGCGATCGATCGCTTCGCTCCACTGGCCGGCATGCGACAGAGCGTCGCGTGCGATCTTCCACGCGTTTTCGCCTGAGGTTCCGTAGAAGTCCGTATAGCGGCGAGTCCACTTTCTTCCTTCGCCGAACTGAATCATGGGAAAGTCCCAGGCGAGGACCATGGGGATGATCTTTTTCTCGCCTGGACGCAACGTGAAGCGGATCGCGATCGCGCCGGCCAGCTTTTCCTTATCGCTCACCCAGGACTTTGTGTCGTTCGCCAGCCGTCCGTCTTTGGCGAACGGCGTCCAGACTTCCTTTCCGTCGCCGGAGGCCAGCCACGTGGTCTGATAGGTGACTTCGACGCCGGCCGATTCGAGCGCAGCGATGGCGAACTGACCGTCCCACTCGTTGAGTTCCGCGCCCCCGCGATTGCGGCCGAAAACGATGCCTTTCATCGCGCCGCCTTCGATTGGCTCGCTGCGGTAATCATTGTGGTTCCCCTGGTTCGGAGTTCCGGCGAAGTCGCGAGTGAAGGTGCGAAACCAGCCGCTCATATTGGTCCACGACAACATAACGGATACGGTTACTGTTTTATCGGTGGGGTTCTCGGCGTGCCAGCGGTAAACCGCGACGGGGTAGCTCGATTCACGATAGTTGTCGGGGATAACGGGGGAGAATTGCTCCAGGGTGACGTGGGCGGGGAATTGCTTCCACCGATAGTCGAACCAGGCCTTGGGATACAGGGCGTAGTAATCGCCGGCGCCGACAGGGTAGTTCCACTGCCATGCGGACAATTCGCCGTTCTTCGGCCGCCCGTTCATCAGCGCCTGCGCCACACCGTGCGTGTCGCCCTCCGACTGCTGAAACATGGCGAATTGATTCGCGTATACGGGCTCATATTTGTGGACGGCGGCCTTGATGTGCCAGCGCGAGAAGTCGCCGCGATAGCTGCGAGAAAATGTGCCGGCACCGAGACCGCCGACCGGAACGCCCTGCCAGTAGCCGTCGTCGATGTCGCCCGCCGTCCGTGTCACGCCGGGATTTTCGAGCGGCAGCCCAAGCGGACGCTTCCATGCAGCTTCGGGAATGGCGGTTTCACCGTAGGCGTTGCCGGCGATTACGGCACAAAGGGCCAACAAGAGGAGTGAGTTGCGTTTCGACTGTGCAAATGCTTGCTTCAGGATTGCACCCCCGGCGCCCCGGCCTGCGGCCAAGGGCCTATCAGTGAAAGTAAATTTGAGACCTCTGCGTCGATCCTACTGGGGTTCCTATCGCGCATTCCGACCTGCTGAAAAGGGGCCAGTTTTCGACGTTCGTAAAAAATTCCTTGCCAAGTCGTCTCGTGACAGTACATAGTAACGAATCGTTACGAAGGAAGTCTATGAGTCGTTATAAGCAAGTCTATCGCTTTCCCGTAAGTGAGCATTTCCGGGGTTCCGGGGCCGTTCCTATCGCCCCCTCGCCCGGATTGAGGAGAGGCTGGCATGGCGCGGACTGAAGAGAGGTTCTTTTGCATGCGCGGTTTGTTTTGTTCATGGCTGGTAATTTTCTGCACCCTGCAAATGAGCGGGCAAAGCAGCTCAACCGGCGAGATTCGCGGCACTGTGACCGACCCTGTGGGCGCGGTTGTGGTGGGCGCACAGGTGGTCGTTACAAATGTAGCGACCGGCGAAGAAAAGAGCTTCACCACCAATAGAGACGGGCTGTACGACACCGTCTCCACGCAGAACGGCCACTACACGGTGGCGATTATGGCGCCGGGTTTTGAGAAGCTGGTGCTTGGGCCCATCACCCTCGATATTGGAACGATCACGTTGAATGGAAAGCTGCGCGTCGGCAGCGCGCTTCAAGAGGTCGTAGTCTCGGCTGACGTGGCAGCGTTGCTGCGCACCGAGAGCGGCGAGCAGTCGACCACGTTCGACGAGAAGACAATGCAGCAGCTGCCGCAGGTCGGACAGGACTGGGCGAACTTTACGATCCTGCTGCCGGGCAGTGCGAGCGCATCTTCGACGGGCAATTCAGTCACCAATCCCGGGGCGTCGGTTTCTCTCAACGGCAGCCAACCCTACAGCGGCAACTTTCTCTCCGACGGCGGTTCGGTGACAAACCCACATAGCGCGGACGTGGAGACCGACACCTTCGAGACCGTTTCCGAGGTCGAAATCGACGATTCCAACTTCTCCGCCCAGTACGGTATCGGCGGCGCGGTCTTCAGTCAGATCACCAAGGGCGGCACGAATCAGTTTCATGGTTCGCTTTACGAGCATTTCCAGAACGACGCACTCGACGCCAGAAGCTATTTCCAGGATCCCACGCAACCGTTGCCGCCGCTCAAGTTCAACCAATTTGGCGGCTCGGTCGGCGGCCCAATTCTCCGCAAGCGGCTGTTCTTCTATTTCAACTACGATCAGGCGACCGATCACCAAAACTACACCGGCTTTACGTCGATGCCGACCGATCAGCTCAAGGGCGCCAACACGCCCAATGGCCAGTTTGATCTGACGCAGTTGATGCCGCTTGACGGGAACGGCAACCCCATGCCGGTGACGGATTCGAACGGCAACAATATCATCAATCCATGCACTGGCAACCCGGTGAATCAGGGAGAAGTCTTCGATCCGTCCACGCAGACCACGGTCAACGGCCAGATGTGCCGTTTCCCCTTCGCGACGGACAACGTCATTCCTGCGAATCGCGTCGACCCGGTCGCCAAGAACCTCCTTCAGTATTTCCAGCAGCCCAATCTGCCCACCACCAATGGCATCAACGGTGACTACTACTACGTTGTGCCGACGCCATATCCCTCGACGCGCATCTTCGGCCGCATCGACTACGACTTCAGCAGTAAGAACCGCCTGACCTCTTCGATCGCCGTTCGGGATGCCAACTCGCCAGTGTACTCGGAGTGGAATTGTCCAGTGGCCTGCTATCACGACGACACGTCTGACTATTCCAGCCAGACCTCTGACGTGTGGTCGATCAGTTCCAGCTTCGTGAATGAAGCCCGTTTCAGCTTCAATCGCCAGGGAAGCTTCCTGACCCCGTACTCGCTCGGCCTTGGAATTCCAACAAAGATCGGTCTGCAGTATGCAAAAGCCGATCTGTTCCCGAACATCTCGATCACGGGCAACATCTGCTGCGACTCGCCATACGCGGGCACGAACACCATCTACGCGCAGAACGTCTACCAGCCCTCGGATGTTGTCACCCTGATTCGCGGCAAGCACGTGCTGCATTTCGGCGGCGAGCTGATCATGCTTGAAGACAACTCGACGTCATGGGGCAACGTGGACGCCGGCGATTTCAGCTTCTCCGGCCAGTACACGCAGGCCAGTCTTGCGGCGAGCGGCAGCGGCGCAGGTTGGGCCGATTTCCTGCTCGGCGACATGCAGAGCTGGAACGCCAACAACTCGTCGCTGTTTGGCGGACGACAGAAGAGCCCACAGGTCTTCGTTCAGGACGACTTCAAGCTGCGCACCAACCTCACCATCAATCTTGGCCTGCGGTATCAGATCCAGGAAGGTTGGAAAGAAGTTCACAACCGCATGGGCGACTTCGATCCCACCATCTTCAACACCGCTTCAGGAAACGACGGAGCGATGTGGTTTGCTCCCGCCAACCATCGCACTCAGGCGCAGTCGAATGTTTACTCCGGCGTACTGCCGCGGGTTGGCTTCGCCTATACGTTCAGGCCGAACACTGTGATCCGCGGCGGATGGGGTGTCTACACCAGCCCATGGAGCGTGGATCAGTATGGCAACGCCAAGGGCGTCGGCTACGGACAATCCGGCAACGCTCAGGATCAGACCAACGGCGTTACGCCTGTGGCTACGCTCTCTGGGCCGGGCGTTCTCTACGGCACCAACACGCCGCTGCCCTATGTGAACGCATCGCAAGATCCGACTGCATACAACGGCCAGAACACGCCGAATTACGATCCATACCACACGCCGCTTACGCGGCTCTATTCCTGGTCGTTTGGTGTGCAGCATGAGTTCAGCCACGGCATCACGTCCGAGGTTGCTTACGTGGGCAAGCATGGCGCCGACATGCAGTTCAAGGGCGACATCAACCAGGTGCCGGTGCAGAATCTCTCGCCGAATGACAACCCCGGCGGTCGGCCGTATCCGCAATATCAGTCAATCGGCGGAAGCACGTTCAACGCGGTTTCGAATTACAACGCGCTGCAGGCGCAGGTGAAGAAACGTCTGGCCAGCGGCATTGCATTCAGCGCCGCGTATACCTGGTCGAAGTTCCTCGATGACATCGATATCTCACCCTTCAACGGGCAAGGTGGTAACGTGTACTACCAGAATTTTCACGATCCGGCATCCAACTACGCGCCCTCGAACTTCGATATCCGCGAGTCGTTGAAGAGCAGCGTAGTTTACCAACTCCCGTTCGGTAGGGGAAGAACCTGGCTCAACCAGAATCGCTTGCTCGATACGGCGATTGGCGGTTGGCAGGTGTCGGCCATCGTCATCAACCAGACCGGCAGCCCATTTACGGTGCTCTACAACGGCCCTAATAACTCATATGCGCAGGCCGGAAACTGGTACCCAAACGTGTTGGGACCCGCGCAGGGCATCCATAAGAGCATCAATGAGTGGTACGACCCGACGCAGTATGTCATCGCTTCGAACGGAACATTCGGGGACTCAGGCCGGAACTCGCTGCGCGGCCCCGGCATTGCCACCGCGAATATGTCTCTCGGCAAGGATTTCCATCTCTTCGAGAACGCGGTCCTGCAATTCCGCGCGGATGCCGGCAACGTCTTTAACCATCCCAATTTCGATGTTCCGGATGGAAACTTCAACGATCCGGTCAATCTCTCGACTCCCGACAGGCCACAGGGCGCCGGCACCATCAGCGGCACGACCGTTGGCGGGCGCACCATGCAGATCAGTGCGCACTTGGCGTTCTGACGCAGTCTCCCTTTTCGGAAGGACGGCCGTCAGATGCTGTCCTTCCGATTCTTCTTCCGCGAAGGCGATCGTCTGGTCGCGATACGATTTCGACATGATACGTCCCTCTGTATACGCCATGATCGGCCTGTTGTGCTGTCTGGCGATTCGCGGCTTCGGGCAGAACTCTGATGGGCAGAGTCAGGTGGAAGCGCATCTTCGCGAGGCGCATCGGCTGCTGAGCGAGAACAAGCCGGATGCTGCAATCCCTGAGTTTCGTGCCATCATCGCTCTCGATCCATCGAACATCGACGCGCTCGGCAATCTCGGGGTTCTCCTCTTTTTTCATGGTCAATATGCCGAGGCGATCCCCGCTCTTCGGGGCGCTCTCGCGCGAAAATCCGACCTTTGGAAGATCCAGGCTCTCCTGGGAATGGCTGAGCGACGCACCGGCGACGCGCAGGCTGCGCGCGCGGATCTGGAGGCATCCTTTCCGCAATTGCAGGATCAGAAGGTTCGCGTCGAAACCGGTCTTGAGTTAGTCGAGCTCTACAACGGGACGGAGGAATTGGAGAAGGCCTCTTCTGTCGTCGGCATCCTGCGGACACTCGATGCAGAGAACCAGCAGGTTCTCTATGCGGCCTACCGCGTTCGCTCCGATCTGGCGCGCGAGGCGGTTCTCAGCCTCGCCCTTGTTGCTCCGCAGTCCGCTTTGATGTACCAGGTGATGGCGCATGAGGCTGCGCGCGGCGGGGACACCGCCGGCGCCATTCGCTATGATCGCGAAGCGCTGAAATTGGCGCCGAAGCTTCCGGGAATCCACTTTGAGCTGGCTGAGCTGCTGAACACGCTGCCTGCGACCCCGCTGGCGCAGGCTCAGACCAAGTCGGAGTACAAACTGGCGCTGGAGCAGAACCCACTGGATGAAAAGGCTCATCTGCGACTCGCGGTTATCGCGGAACGCAGTGGCGACTCGAAGACGGCTCTCGAGCTTTACACGCGCGCACTTGCGCTGCAGCCGGATGACGCCGAGGCCTGCTATGGCCTGGCGAATTTGCTGGTAACGCTGAATCAACCGGAGAAGGCCGTGAAGCTGTTGGAGCATGCCGTGCAGATGGACCCCACCGATGCAACCATTCACTTTCGACTCGGCACGGTGTACCAGCGGCTCGGCCGCAAGGCAGAGGCGCAGCACGAGATCGAGCAATATCGCAAATACAAAGACCTGAAGAACAAGCTGCGCGAGACATTTCGCGAGCTGCATCTCGATCCGCAAGAGCCGGCAATGGACGAACACGATGCGGGCAGTCAGCCTTAACCGTGTTTTTTGCGGACGTGAGGGCAAGATGCTCTACATTCCGACTCCACGACGCTTTGCTCCGTGCGCACCCGGAGCAAGGAACGTCCACGCGAAACGCCGCGAAGCAAGCTGGCGACCCGGTGCGATCAGTTCCGGCCGCCCAGCCACAACAAGGTCTGCTCGAAGAAGAGATTCTGCGTTGGGCTGTCAAAGATCCTGGCGCCGTGGCCAACGTTTGTGTAGATCATCTTATACTTCGTGTTGGTCCAGGTGACCGGGACATCGCCGCCCCCCAAAGTGTCTTTGAAGCCGATGGGATAGTTGGATGGAGCGAGGGTCATGAGGACTTTGATGTTCGGGCTGTCGCGCGGGTCGGGCTTCCAGCTGTACCACTCGTTATCCGGCGACTCGTAGCTGGCAGGCAATCCTTTGACTGTCGGGTGCTTCGGATCATCGATGGTCAGCGTGGCCGGTAGCGGCGGCCAGCTATTGCCCTCGAAGACCGTTCCAAGAAAGTCGGAAAACCAGGGCCACATCTTGCGACCGTCCGTCCATCCGGCGATGTGGAAGCCGAACCATGCGCCTCCATGTTCCATGTAATCCTCGAAGGCTTTGCGCTGTGCGGGCGTCGACGGGAACTCATCGAGCCAGAGCACCACCTGGCACTCCTTCAGCACAGCGGGATTCATCTCGTCCCAGTTTGAAGTGGCTCGAAATTCGAAGCGATCGCGCTTCGCCATGGACTGAAAGAAGGGGATTGCCTTCATCGCGAAATCCACGTGATCCTGCTCTACATGCGTGGAATAGAAGGCGAGAACGCGGAACGGCTTATCCTGGCTAAAGCCGGATGCCGTCACTCCGAAGACAAGAAGGCTAAAGAGAATGCGGAAACAGCGAATCTTCGAGACCCTTTCGCATCCGGAGCGAGCCTTGAGAATTTAACTCGACGCCGGACTTTTTAATGCTTAATAATATAGTTCTATCGGGGTTCAATCACAACATGATTTCGCGCGTTTGGCTAGTTCCAGTGAGTTCGTCTTGGTATGCCGTAGTTCTGGCCGTTTTTTGGTGCGCCATGTCCGCCTTCCTTGTGGCGCGCGCTTCTGCGGAAGACGCCAAGGCACCCTGGGGACGACTCATCACCAGCTCAGCGATTGTGTGCAACCCTTCAACGCATAAGATCTACGCGGCGAATGAAGGCACCGGATCGGTTACAGTGATCAATGCGACAACCGGGGCCACTCACATCGTAGAAGTGGGCAGCGAGCCGATCGCCATCGCTCTGAATCGAGCTACCAACAGGGTTTACGTTGCCAACGACGGCAGCGCTTCCGTGAGCGTCATCGATGGCGCCAGCGATACAGTGATCGCCACCATCGCAACGTCGCGTCTTCCCTACACGTTGGCCGTGGATGAGGCCGCGAATAAGGTCTATATTACGCATACCTATGCCGGCGCGCTTACCATCATCGATGGAGCTACCAACTCTTCTCAGGATCTCAAGGTAGGAGACGCCGACGGCGTAGTCACAAATGCGCGCACACACACGGTCTTTCTGATGACTTATGAAGACCAGGACATTCGCATGCTGGATGGGGTCACGGGCGCTGTTACACGCGTAGCCGTCGGGGCCCATACCTGGGGGATGGCCTTCGATGAGCCTACGTCCACCCTGTTCCTGACGCATACCGCGGCTGGCGAGGTGCTTGCTCTCGACGAGAAGACGCACGCAGTGAGCGCTATTCCGGTGGGAAAGATTCCTTGTGCCATTGCGATTAATCGGGTCACGCGACGTCTCTACACGGTGAACTACGGCGATGAGACCGTCAGTGTGATCGATCTTCAAACCAGAAAGGCCATCGCCACAGTTCCGGTGGGTAGACATCCGCAGGGAATCGCCATCGACTCGACGGCCAATCGCATCTATGTTGCGAACGTTCACAGCGACAGCGTCACGGTAATTGACGGCGTAAAAAGTACCGTGCTCGGCGTTCGCGGCGCGGGCAAGAATCCCTACGCGGTAACGGTGGATGAAGCCTCCGGTCACGTATACACGGCCAATTACGGTGCACCTTGGGTCACTCCGCTTTCAGTTGGAAGGTGAAGCCGCACGACTTCATTTTTCTGCACCGAACCGCCAACGAATTGAAGCTCCCACCCAGGACACCATGCGGATGCCCACGCTCTGTTCGTCTGTTCCGCAGGCGAAGTCGTTGTAGTCTCCGGTCGGACCGGACCCCGGAGCGCAGAAGGGCGTTTGACCCAGCACCCAGCCTGGAGCCAACGCCTCTGTGGTCTGGCCGGTGTAACCGCGAGCCGCCATTCCGTCCGCACCAAGTTCCAAGCGGCCTTCCAGGAATGGGCGCACAACGGCTAAGCGGACTTCCCCGACCGGAATCGCCTCGTATTGATCCGGATGCTGCGGATTGCCCACGTCCAAAAGCTTGTGGCCCACATACTCGTATTCGCCGCGGGCTCGCAGGTGTGCGGGCAGCTTGTCCAGCGTAGTTAGGACATCGAAAATCGTGCGCGGTGCCTCAGGCACAACGGTACCCGGAACTCCGTCAAAGGTCTCAAGCCGAGCATCAGCCTTGGAGAATACCGCCTGCAGTGTTCCATAGCTGAACTGATGCCGCGCGCTCATGGTGAGGAACTTGAGTGTGCTCGGTCCGAGGTTTGCCGCCGCACCATTGTCAGGATCGATCTTGGCCAAGGTTGCGGTCATCGTTGTCCGACCCACTGTCAGGCGCGCCTCCGTTTTGCCGATAGCTTTGTCCAGGACCAATTGCTGCGCATGCGAGCGCTCGAACGGACTGGCCAACCCATTGGCGCCGGTTCCTGTTGCCGAAGGAGCCAGATGGATGCGCGGGTCTTCCGTGAAAAATCCCTGTCCGATGCTGAAAGCAGCTGAGGGCAGCCAGTGCGCTGACCCGTATCCCGGAGACCAGGCTAGCGTAGCTTTCGGCTCCTCGAATCCCCGCCACAGATCGAAGGAATCGACAGGCCTGAACTTGTCGACGTTTTTCATCTCGACTTGTTCATGGCGGATTCCGGCGTAGAACTGCACGTGCTTGCTGAGGCCGCCATGCATGGCAAGATAGGGCGCCAATTCGCGAATGGCGACATTGTTGCTCAGAACCGGCACGAACGATCCATAGGACGGCGAATTGGGAGAGAGGTAGTGGTCCAGATCGTCATTGTGTATGTCGTCTTCGTTGTAGAGAAGTCCGGCCATTGCCTCCAGCTGCGGCATAAATGTGTGAGTTTCGCGCGCCTCCGCACCTTCCACCGTGCGGAATTCGCTCTGCCGAATCAACCCCTCGCCGAAGTTCGAGAAGAGCGCCAGATTATAGGTGCGGAAGAAACCGGAAAAGGCGAGTTCATCCCTGGTCCCGACCCGCCACTCATCGTTTGCGGCCAAGGATGCCTCCGCGTCTGATTCGCTTGCCACTGGAGTCTTCGCTGGGCACCGCGCCGCAATACCCCATCAGCTGCCGAGCACTGCCGAAGCGGGATACTTGGCCCAGCTCGGCCGCAATCGTCACAGCCGAGATATCTGCGATACCGCGCAGCGCCTGCAGATCGTTGATGACTTGCTGTAACGCGGGCGAGGCCAGCTTCACGGCCTTCATGATGGCTTGCTCCAGACGCGCCACCCGTTCCCGCATGTGCTCGACCTCGTGCAGATAATCCTGCCGCGTGGCCTCTTGAGCGATCTGTGTGAAGCGCAGCTGCGCAACCCATATCAGATAAGGGCGCGTCCATGGTCTCACCCGGTGGGTGGACGCTGGCCTGAGCGCAGCAGAAACTTACTCAACCGATGCCGCGCTCGCATCTGATCCTGCTTGGCTGCTTCGCGAGCACGTACCAGATCCCGCAGAGCCTCCTAACCTTCATCCGGAACCCATACCGCCGTCAGATCTCCGGAGCGATAGCAACGTGCCAACTTCTCCGCGTCCCGCCGATCTGTCTTTACCCGATCACCTGCCTTAACCGGGACCAGAGTGGGTGCCACGACCTCGCACTGAATGCCCAACTCCGCCAGCTGCCAGTACACGACATAGCCCGTCGGACCTGCTTCATGACAGGCTCTCAGCTTCTCTGCTGGACCAAGCTTCTTGATCATCTTGCGGATCGACTCGGCGCGGTTCGGAATCGTTCCCAGGCTTCTCACTTCACCCTCCGGCTCCGCAACGGCTACGGCGATTGTCTCGGCATGGACATCCAGACCCAAAAATCGTACCTTCTCCTTCATGACCGGCTCCCTTCCGCTTGTGGCTCTGAACTGTGCGTCCTTCTGAACTCACAGCCTAACCCACGATCAGCGCATCGGTGCCGGTCACTCCATACTGACTGTTCTCATCAGTTGCAGCAGGTTCAGCAGGATATTCCTGCTCTTCAGTTCGTTGAGCCACGTGCGGGCGAATGAGCGCAATGCAGCGTTGCTCGCCGAATACACACCGAAACCATGAAAACCTTTCACCGAAGCAACTGACCCGGTCATGATGATCGATCCGCCATCGTTGACTATACGAATCGATTCGTGTGGTATCGGTGTCGATGGGTCAGGGCCTGGGGCTCGCATCCATCTCGGAGGCCCGCGCCAGTGCTTGCGTGTCGACATACTCCCGGACGTGCCTCAATTTGCCATTTCGAACAGCAATGTCGAAGACCCAGTGGTCCTCAAACCTCCTATTCGTTGCTTTGATTCTGCCAGTAGCGAAGCCGACGACCAGAACCCGGTCTCCCTGCGTTATGAACTCGGGGGGCTCTGGGTACGAAGTTTCCACCGTTTCGTTAGCCATCTGAAGTAAATTCTCCAATCCCGCGTGCCCGCGGTGCGTGCCCGCCAGCGGCCAGTTCTCGCCCGGAATGATCCACTCAATATCATCGGCAGACAACGCCAGCAAACCTTGCTTATCGCGGCGGCCGAGTGCCGCAAGAAAATTCTTCACAATCTGGACATTCCTTTCGATGCTCATCGAAATCTCTCCTTTTCCCTTCAAGCGTGTCCGATCTAATCGGACGGTTCCGGAATAATCCTTCTCGGGCCAAATCAAACAGTAGTAGATCGATTACTGCTGCTTCTTGAACAAATCTTGGAAGATGAGCTGACCCCAAGTGCGGCCGCGTGCGTGCACCAGGGTGCCACCTTCGTTGAGCTTCCCCAGCTTGACGGGCGCGAATCCGAGTTTCTTCGCCAAATCCGCCACGGGTGCGATCGCGTCCTCCTCGTCGCTCGACAGAAAGACGACCCGGTGGCCGCCCTCGACGATCGGGTCGGTAGCCAAGACGGCTGCGCCCAAGTGGTTAAAACCCTTCACCAACTTGGCGCCAGTGAAAGACTTCGCAACGAATGCGGAGGACGGGAGACTGTCCAATTCCTCAGGTGGGAGTGGAAACGAGTTCATCGCGTCAATGACCGTCTTGCCTTTCCAGCTCGGCAGCGCCTTTGCAACCTCCCGATGTTCTCCGAATGGGACCGCCAAGATGATTGTGTCGGCCTCAAGTGAATCCCGCAGCGACTTGGCGACGACCATGGTTCCAATCGCCCGAGCCTGCGGCGCCAATTCCTCTGGCGTCCTACGACTCGCGACTGTCACGTTGATGTTTTTACGGGCAAAGGCGTGGGCGAGTGCCTGGCCTATCTTGCCGAATCCTACAATTGCATAGCTCATAATGTTTCTCCGATCTCGTGTTAGGACTAAAGTTTGAGAAGCGACCGCACCGGGGTCAGACCTGCGCCATGCCTCCATCGACGGCGAGATCCACGCCGGTGATATAGGAGCTCTCATCAGAGGCGAGAAACACGACTGCTGCCGCAATTTCCTCGGGCATGCCTCTGCGGCCCATTGGGATCTGCGAGGTGAACTGGGCGACGGCTTGCTCGGCCTGTTCAGCGGTGAGGCCCGTTGTCGTCGCTAGAGCTGGGGTATCGATTGCTCCGGGGCTCATCGAATTCACGCGAATCTTGCGGTCTTTCAGCTCCATAGTCCAAGCGCGCGCGAAGTTGCGCACAGCCGCCTTACTCGCGGCGTAGGCGCTAAACCCTGGCAGCCCCAACACGTTCGAGACCGAAGAGTTGAGGATAATCGAACCGCCGTCTTTGAAGAGGGGAAGGGCCTTCTGCACGGTAAAGAACATCCCCTTCACGTTCACGTCGAAGGTCTGTTCAAAATGCGCCTCAGTAGCCACCGCGAGCGGTGCGATTGTACCCGCGCCCGCGTTCGCGAAGAGTACGTCGATGTGACCATGCTTCTCTTTCACGACGGCATAGAGCCGGTCCAGATCTTCCAAGCGCGACACGTCGCCCACGACCGTCGTAACGTTTCTCTCGATGAAGGCTGCGGCCTCTTTCAGCTCCTTCTCCCGTCGGCCAGCGATTACAACGTGCGCACCTTCTTCAACGAAGCGCTTGGCCGTGGCCAGGCCAATCCCGCTGCTTCCGCCTGTGATAACCGCAATTTTTCCCGCCAATTGTCGTCCAAAATTATTACTCATATGTTTTCTCCTTTTGTTTTTCGCTGTTTTTTGTTGAATTTACGGCCGGGCGTAGTGGGTCAGATTTGCGCCAGGCCGCCGTCGACAGCGAGCTCGCTGGCGGTCATGAAGCTGCTGTCGTCCGACGCGAGAAAGGCAGCCGCTGCCCCGATTTCCGCCGGATCGGCCATGCGCTGGAGCGGAGTCATCGAGGCGTAGACTTTCTGGCCCTCCTCACCTAGCGCGGCCTTCGCGAGTTCGGTCGCCGTCGCCCCGGGCGACAGCACGTTTACCCGAATGCCGGTACCCTT
Organism: uncultured Acidobacteriaceae bacterium; assembly: GCA_963798035.1. Taxonomy (GTDB): domain Bacteria; phylum Acidobacteriota; class Terriglobia; order Terriglobales; family Acidobacteriaceae; genus Telmatobacter. Next base: position 2,008,064 of record CAWCRW010000006.1, read on the forward strand.
CAGATCCTCCGCCCAGGTCCGCGCGAGGTTGCGCACTGCCGCCTTGCTTGCGCTGTAGACGCTCATTGTCGGGGCGCCCGTGGTGCCGGCGCTCGAGCCGGTCAGAATGATCGAACCGCCCTTGCCCATCAGCGGCAGCGCCTTCTGGACGGTGAAGATCGTACCCTTCACATTGGTTTCGAAGGTTTCGTCAATGTGCTTGGCGGTGATCTTGCCGAGCGGAAGCGGGCTTCCCGCCCCGGCATTGGCGAAGACGATGTCGAGGGTTCCGCGCTCGGCCTTCACCGCCGCGTAGAGTCGGTCGAGGTCGGCCAGATCGGAGATCGAACCCTTCACCGCTCGGGCATTGGGCCCGAGGGCGGCCACAGCGGCGTCGAGCTCTTCCTGCCGGCGGCCGAAAATGAAGACGAGGGCGCCCTCTTCGATGAAGCGCTTTGCTGCGGCGCGGCCGATGCCGGTAGCCCCGCCCGTGATGACTGCAACTTTTCCTTCAAGCCTTCCCATAATTACTCCCTTCGGAATGCGTGTAGCATTCGGTACAGTAGAGTAGAGTCCTTTGGCGATGGACGAGAACTGCCTGAGAGTCCTAATCTCTTGTCTATTCGTCCAAAAGATGGAGTTTAAATTGGACCCGATAACTGACATCTTCAGAACGATGCACGTAACCGCTTTCGGTCTGCACAGGCTCGAGGCCACAGCGCCGTGGGGCGTAAAACAGGAAAATCAGACCGAAGAAAGAATCACGACTTCCGGAAAAAAGCATTCCCCCGCAGATTTGGCGCACTTCGCGATGCTTTCGCGCGGCAACTGCTGGCTGAGCGTGGAAGGGATTGCGGAGCCGATTCCCCTCACCGGTGGTGATTGCTTCTTGCTGGCGAAAGGGACTTCGATTGTTTTGCGCGACAGCCGGCGGACACGTCCGAAGTGGAGTTTCAGCGAGATCGGGGCCAGGGCCAACGGCAATGTGGCTCTTTGTGGAGGTGGTGGCGCACCGACGACGATCGTCTGTGGTTCCTTGAGTTTTGATCGTGCCAGCTTGAAGCCGATCACGCAGTTATTGCCAAGCTTCATTCTGATGAAGGCCGATGAGGCACGCACGCTTGCTCTTCACAACACAGTGCAGGCGCTCGCTTCGGAAATGGCAGAGCAGGCGCCGGGATCTGAAGTCGTGGCGACTCGACTGGCCGAGGTTTTGTTTATCCAAGTGCTGCGGGCACATATCGCGTCGGGACCAGAACGTAACAAAGGATGGCTTCGTGCGGTTTTTGATCCTCAGATGGGCACAGCTCTGAGTGCCATTCATGACAGTGTGAAGACACCCTGGACGGTCGAATCCCTGGCAGAAGCGGCGGGCATGTCTCGCTCCGCGTTCGCGGCACGCTTCAAAGAGCTACTCGGACAAACGCCGCTGGAGTATGTCACCGAGTGGCGGATGCAGAAGGCGATGCAGTTACTCCAGCAACGGGATAAGAAACTCATCGACATTGCTCGGATGGTCGGTTACGAGTCCGACGCTGCGTTCAGTAAGGCGTTCAAGCGAGTTGTCGGGGCCAACCCAAGGGAATACCTCAAACTTGGTTGAATGCCACAGTAATGCCAGAATGGCGGAAGATTCTTGAGGTGGACGACTTCTACGTTTAGGGCTTCGGATGAGTGGCGGGCCGGACCCTCGTTGGGCCTCCGAGACGTGCCTGGAACAAGTAAAACTGCCGACCGAGCGTGTTCTTCATATCGACCACCTGTTTGCGCGCATGAAGCGTCTCAATACATACGAAGCAAAGACGAATGCCAGGACGAGAATCGGATCAAATTTGTCCCAGGTACTACCACCGCCATTCAGTTGCGAATATAACGCGAGTGAAAGATTGATCGTGAGACCGGCATAAACCCACTCAGTCAATCGAGGCACATTGGGAATCAGAAGGCCCACGCCACCCAGGATGTGGGTCACGCCAAGCAGGGGGATGATATAGAGTGGGTATCCGAGTTGCTGATTGGCAATCCTCCATTCGCCGGGATCGTGAATTAGATATAACCTTCCGAAGTACAGCCAGCTGACGACGACAAGGCCGGTTATTGCCATCGCGGCAATTTGAATTGCTCGACCTGCCCGCGCAGGTTTATCTATTGCGTGTTCAGCTTTCATATTCAAAGCGATCCTCCTCTTGCGGTTCGATCTTGACGTTAGGCCGCAGTTCCCAAGGAACTGCGGCTGATTCAGCTTGCCCCGGACTTACGCCTTGACTGCATTCTGTGCAGCCGCAAACACATCGCGTGCGGACGTCGCACCTTCTACGTGCTCCGTACCTGCGATTCCGAGGCCCATCCATCCCTCGTTAATGCCGTCATACATTTCTTCGGCAGGTCCAGTGTGGCCCTTGGGGATGCCGAACTGCTCGAACGCTTCAGCCCAATCTGCACGCGGGACTGCAAAGGCTTTCACGGCGAGTTTCAACACTTCACCCAACTGTGCGGCCACCTCATCCGCGCTTACCATCGAACCGAGCTCGATGACGCGATGCCCTGACCACGCCGGCCCGGTCAGAAGCGTTGCCACCTCAGCGCCGATGTCTTCTGACGCGACCATCATCGATTTCCGGTTTGTCGGATTGTAGAAGACCGGTAGTGTTCCGCCTTGGCCGGCCTGTAAGCCAAAAAGAAAGTTTTCGAAAAAGCCGCCTGCGCGCACAAATGCCACCGGAGACGGCAGGCTGCGAAAACCTTGCTCCAGGAGCGATAAGGCCGTGATCATCCCCAGCCCGCTTGTTCTATGCGCGCCCGTCGAGGAGAGCGCTACCACCCGGGGGGACATTACATTAGTCAGCGCCTCGACATAGTTCGCAATCACGCCCTTTGCTTCTCTGTAATCAGGCGACGGCGCCCATACAGCTGGCAACATGACAAACGCGCCCTCAACACCTTTGAGCGCCGTCGCTATGGCTGCCGCATCGTTCCAGTCTCCATCGACCAGCTCCACGCCCTGGTCTGCCCAGTTCGCCGCTTTCTCGCGATCGCGCACAAGTGCTCGCACCTGTTTGCGTCGTTTCAGCAGATGCCGCGCCGTGGCGCCGCCAACTTTTCCAGTAATGCCCATGACTAAATACATGATTGTGTTCCCCTTGTTAGAACGAAAGTGATGCTCCGATGCAAACACCAGAGCTGGTGAGTCGCGCAGCTAGCACTCCGCTAGTCCTGTGAGTTTCCACAGTGATCTGTCGCATGAATCGTTCCAGGCACTTACACGGCCGATTCGGATCGCCTCGATGAGAGAGGTGGTTGATCTTCGCGGAGGCCTTGCTATGTGGTCGTCACTGTCACGGCCTGACGCACATACTGGCTGCTTTCCAGTTGCTGCACCATGAAGGCTGCCAGGTCGGCCCGCCCGATCTTGTGCGCCTTCTCGCCGCCCTCCGTGCTCAGCACCCTGGCAACGCCAGTCTTCTCGCCGTCGGTCAACATCGGCGGCCGCACGAGCGTCCAGTCCAGGTTGCTGCCTTCAATCTCGGCCTCCATGCCGGCCTTGTCCACCAGCAGACCCCGCAGAAACGTCTTCATAAGCAGGTGCTCGTTGAAAAAGCCCGCGTTCTTGACGCTCTCGCCCGCACCCACCACCGAAATCTTCAGCAGCCGCCGCACGCCATTGCGCCGCATCGCTTCCACAATATTCTGTGCCGCGCTCGTTTCCATCGTCGTCACTTTCCACGGCGTCTTGCCGCCCAGCGCGTCGATCACCGCATCCTGTCCGGCTACCGCAACGTCGACCGCACCCGCGTCCAGCACGTCGCCGGCGACAACTCTTACGTTCGCCTTCTTGTACGACGCGGCACCACGCACGAAAGCCGTCACCTTATGCCCGGCCGCCTGCGCCTCATTTACCAGCGCTTCTCCGCTCTTGCCCGCTGCTCCAATCACCAGAACTTTCATCGGATCCTCCTTTTACCTCGTAATTTGACCGCCCATCCAACAAGCGATCTGACTATTAGAGGATCGACGTAACCAGTGGTTGCAAAATATTCGATGGTTTTAAACCAATGGTCATAAAGTAACAGATGGTTGAATAAATCGTAAAATGGGACTAGGCTATTGAAATGACATCCATCTCACCAAGTCGCCGGGTAGAGCGCAAGGAGAAGTTGCGGAGCGAAATCCTTGCGGCTGCAGGCAAAATGTTCGCCGATCGTGGTTACGAAGCCGTGACGCTTCGTGAGATCGCTAAAGAGATCGGCTATACGCATGCCGTGATCTATCAGCATTTTCCTGACAAAGCACACATCCTTGCTGAGTTGAGCCGCGAGACAATCGGGCTGATGATTCAGGACTTCGACGCGATTGCCGCTAAACATCTTGCACCGAAAGAGCGCCTTTTCGCGACTTCACGCGGCTTGATTCAATTCTGCATTGCCCATCCACAGCAGTTCCGCAACGTCTTCTTCGGGCCTGAGAACAGAAACGGCGTCCGCGCTGGACAATACATCGACGACCTTGGCGCGCCGTTGTTCGCGCGTTTCGTGCAACTCTTCTTCGATGTTGCCAAAGATGAAGGATTGCCAAACAGGGATGACATCGTGATAGCCCACACCTGGTGGTTCACGATCTTTGGCCTCGCCACACTCTTTGTTATCCAAGGAGTTGTGCCTGGATTGTCTGACCAGACTCTCGTGATCGAGCAGACGATCGCAACGCTTTGGGCGGGCGTCCAGGCTGTTCCGCGATCGCCTAAGAGCGCAATCACCAAGCGATCCGGCCGATCCCGCGCCTCAAAGCGATAACAGCTTCTGTCTACTTAGGAGTTGTTCGGAGAGTTCTCGTTTTACGCATTATCACCGATGCATGTTTCGAGCACAATCGGAGCTGGAAACGTGACTCGGCCTGCTCGCATCAACCGAGATCTGGCTCAGGCAGATTGGCGATCCCTAGCCAACATTTCGGTACGAATCGACTTCTCAAGGAGTGCTTCGGCTCGAGCTCTTAGGCCGCGTTCACTAGCGACTGGTCTGGACGCCTGTGTCAAAGACGAGATATCGGGCGAAGAATCGCAGGACCTCGGTCATGAATCGTCCATCCGCGCCCCAATCTGGTTCTCCAGATGTATCGTTGAATTCTTCGGCTTGATGAACAATTCCGAATTCATTCAGCTTGTGCGTAAAGGCTTGATTGGCGTATACATGGTCAAAATTGGCATCGTTGCGCGACCAGTCGAACTTGAACCCTCTTAGAGATTTGAGATTGTCCGCATATTTGCCAATCATCGTTTCCAGATAGAAGTTATTGCGGAAGCGTTCCATGACTTTGGCATCGATGGTCAACTGATCCCCCTGCTGGCGCGCCAGCAGATCCATGAACAAAGGCGGCTTGTCGGGATCGGGCAAATGAGCCTGGAACATGGTGGTAAAGATCTGTGTACGGAAATCTTTCCTCACATCATCCATGGATTTGGCATTCACCAAAATATCCCATTTGGGAAGTGATGCACTGACGCTGACACCGGTCCCGGTCCCCACCGGGTGCATTGCATACACAGAGCCAAAGACATCCGGATGCCGCATACCGAAGCGGATAGCTCCATATCCTCCAATAAAGATTCCGGCGATGCCTCGTGAATCCCTGTTGGGAATGGTCTTGAAATTTGCATCGATGTACGGTACCAGTTCCTGAATCAGGAAATCTTCCCAGTTGCCGGTGACCGAGGAGTTCACATACCACGAAGTTCCAAGTGGCGTATTCATGTCGACCGCTACGAGGATAAAGTCCTTGGTCACACCCTCTGCAATGGCCCGATCAAACAGGCCCTGAGCATCTCTGTGATCAAAATCGAAGCGATAGTTTTCCTCGAAAGGGTTCGGTAGAAAATAGATCACCGGGTATCGATGCGTCGATGTGAGGTAACCAGGAGGCAGATAAATCACCATCTTGCGTACCGGGCTGACACCGATCCTGTTATCGGCAAAGTTCATGGAGGTGATTTGCCGGTCGACGATCTGCCCCTTCGCCGATTGCGCTAGGGTAGAAACAGCGTTAAATGCCATGGCAAGCAAAGCGGTTGCGGCGAGGATCTGTCGCTTCTTCATGACACTACGCCCTCATTTCGGAGAACCGCCATTCGATCCGGCCGGGCCGGCAGAATGGCCAGATACCACGCGGGCACAATCAACTCCCAATTGAGCACCCACAGATGTCCGCGGACTGCCAGTACAGTCATGCAGATTGTTGCTCCAAGAGCCAAAGCGAAAGCCCGGCGCCGGTTGATTGTCCTGCCGCGCCTGCTAAAGCAAACCCCTGCGATCGCGGGAAACAGAAAGAGCAGGAGACAGAACCGTGGCAGCGATTCCTGGCGAAACCGTAGCAGACAAAACAAACATGGTAGAAAGCAGCAGATTGCACTGACCAAAAGCGTGCGGCGCGAAACCGATTCGACGATGAATCCGGCAGCCCATGCGCATATCAGCAACACAAGAACCTTGCAGAGAAGCGATATGAACTCCCCCGGTTCAGTCGAAATGAAACCCACCCCCCTTCCATGCACCAAGCGATTTCGAAGATCTGAGGTGACGGCAAATGAGAATCCCATCAGCAAAAAGCTGCACGGGAGCGCCAGGCCGGGAGCGGCCAACCAGGCACGCCAGTCGTTCCACAATTGCAACTGACGACGCGCCACCAGCCCAGATACTTCTCGCATCCCTCGCCACGCAGTCTGACGCGTTTCGATCAGGTCGCCAAGAACGATCTCGCGCTCTTGAGGAGTTAATTGCAGGGCCATGGCTTCGATGAGCTTCCATGCGATATCTCTCATTCGGTCCCTTCCGTCCGCCGCGCCCAGGGCGCACGATTGCTCATGCGGATCATGGTGTCGTAGAACCTTCTTGCCGCGGCGGTGCCGGCGGGCGTCACGCGGACCATCCTCTTCGAGCGGCCTCCTCGTTGAGGCGTCCCCTCTCCCATCCAGGTCTTCACCAGCCCTTTGGCCTCAAGCCGGTCGAGCGTCGTATACAAAGCGCCTATCGAACAACTCCGGCCTGTCGCCTTTGCAATCGATTCACGCATAGCGACGCCATAGGCGTTTTCGCCCAAAGTCACTGCCGCAGTGATCAGAAGGTATTCGAATTCGCCCAGCATCGTTATAACTACAATGTGATACTAATACGCACCCTTGTCAACAAAAAGAAGAAGTGTGAGTTCAAAAGTTCTTGACCATCCAGGCATTATTGTCGCCCGGAGTTGGCATTTCTAGAATCCCATGCTGGCCGTCAGGAGATTGAATGAAGAAGGTGAAATTCGAATGCGCTTGTCCTTTAATAACAACCTCCGGCTTCTCTGACCCATTAAGAGCAAGAATCACGGGGATGCCTGCCGACGTGATGCTCCGTACGAACACACACGCGCCATCGGCTGCCCAGTCGATGTTAAACACCGGCCAGTCGTTCAAGTTAACATCGTGAACGGCGCCAGTGACCGGTGAGAGAAATCGAATTCGATGCGGTTCCAGGACGAGTGCAATCCGCGATCCATCCGGGGAAAGGCTCCAGTGAGATAAGCCATTCGGAATTCTCGTAATCTCGCGACCTCGACCGTGCTCCAGATCGAACGAGACAAGAATGTGGTCGCCCCCGACGAGTTTGCTGAAAATGCACAATTGCGATGGGGCCCTCGCACACTGGTAGTTGGTGATTCCGTTTTCCTGCAGAACCAACCGGGGAGGCCCTCCTGCCAACGGCTTGGACATCAAGGACGCAGGGGACAGATAATCGTCTCGCTGCGATTCAACAAGATAAAGTACGTGCGCACCATCCGCGCTGAAACGCGGGAAACGCATGCTGCGTCCTTCAACGAGGACCTCGGCTGTGGTTTCGTCGATCTTCTGTTTGAAGAGTTTCCAGGTACCATTCCGATCGGAAACGAAAAGGACGGCCTTGCTATCGGCGGTCCACGCCGTGGCCAGACTCTCGTTTGTGTCCAGGGTCAGGCGCCGAGGCGCCTTCCACCGGCGGTTGCCTGGATCGCGTTCGGTGATAAACACCTGACGCGTTGTGTTCCCCCTCGAGACAACGAACCGCTTCCCATCCGACGTGGCACTCAAACCACCGATCCACCCTTCCCCCTCCGTCACGCGTTGCAGTGGGGCGGTCGTTTTCCCTGTGCGCTCGTCCATCGAAATCGAGTCAACGGCCGTATCTTCCCCTTCGCTCGCGGGATCGTTGAGATAAGCGAAGAGAAGCCGTTCGTCCGCAGTCCACCACAGGGCTGACCGCAACCGAGAATCGTCCTTCAATACAACCTGTAAATCGCCGCCATTCGCATCGCGCGTGAGGAGCGAGTTCGCAAACAGCGGGGGATCAGGCGTTGCCAAGTGGGATTCGACGTACGCGAGACGTGAGCCATTCGGTGACCATGCGGGGTGTTGAATCCAGCCATCCCCCAGGTTTGGCTGGTCCGCCTTTCTGGCCAAGGCGACTCTTCGGGCATTTGCGCCGTCGGAGTCCATGACCCAGAGTTCGCTTCCGAATTCCGGCCCGGGCACATAGGCGATCCGGGATCCATCCGGGGACACCGATCCCCCTGCCGCATCGTCCATGAGCTTTTCCGGGTTGCCGCCGAAGAGGGAAAGCTTCCACAGACTGAGTGTTCTGGACGGGTCTTCTCTCCGTGTCACCAGCAGATGGGTGCCATCGGGAAACCAGTCATCGGGCCACGCAACGAAATCTTTCGGCAGACCCCAAGCGCGGGTTTCGCCGTTCGCGATTTGTCGCAGATAGAGCCCCGCATTGTCATGAAAAGCGAGATATTTGCCGTCTCGCGATAGAACCGCATTTTCAACCGGCGCTTCAGGTGGATTTGAGGTGATGCGCTCTTCCGTAGCCAGATGGGGAACGAAGGGACCGTGCACGTCCCGTGTACTGGTGGCCCGGCGTATTAAGAACCCCGCAGCGACAATTCCTACCGCCACAACGCATGGTCCTGCGAGGGACAAACCGGAGAGTCTCCTGCGGCCAGGGTCGAATTGCGGCTTGGATAGGGGCTCGGGGCGATCCTCGTTCTCGATCTCCGGGGGAAGATGTGTCTCCTCCATGGTGCCACCGTTGCTGCCTTCCTCCGCAGCCGTCACATCGCACAGAAATCGATAGCCTACCGTGGGAACGGTCGCGATAAATCGTGGCTCACGGCTGTCATCTCCAAGCAGCCTGCGCAATGTGGCGATGCTGCGCGTAAGCGAGTTGTCAGAGACTGCACAGTCATTCCAGACCGCGTTCAGGATCTCGTCTTTCGTCACCAGCCTCCTGGGATTGCGCAACAGAAACAGAAGGACGCGGAACGCCTTCGGTTCCACGGGCAGAGGTTCTCCACCCTTGACCAGCAGGAACTCGCGCTCCCTGACCTCGATGTCGTCGAACTTGAAAACAGAGAACTTATGATCCATCACGAATCCGTCACTCGCTTTTCAGAGAATCGTCCGACTTGCGTCACTACCCCGCGACGACAACGGGCGACATTGCATTCAGCCAACGAGGCTGAGGTGATTCTCAATGTCGCTCGTTCAGCGCTTTGTTGCCGTACTTGCCGCCCTCACCATTTCCGCGCTCCATGCTGAACCACGCTGCCCAGGGAACCTCGCCGGTTCAACCTTGCGTCGCATTCAAGACGATCTCATCGTGGTTCGAGTCCGGATCAACCGCAGTGGGCCCTACGACTTCCTGGTGGACACTGGCTCCCAGATCACGACGATCGACCCTGTTCTTGCCTCGGACCTTCATTTGAGAATCGAAGGCACAACCGGAGTGAGCGGCGTTGCAACTCAATCCCGGAGCGCGTTTGCCTTTCTCGACTTGATTGAGGTTGGAAGTCATTCGGTCCCGCAGTCTCTCGCCATCGTTCAAGACATCGCGGAGATTAAGGAAGCAGATCCTCGCTTACGCGGGATACTGGGCGAGAACTTCCTTGCGCGCTTCGATCTACTCATTGATAACCGCCGGCAAATCCTGTGCCTTGATGAGTCGAGGACCCTTGCGCAGGCGGTCAAGGGCGAACATATCCCTCTCGAGCGGCCTTATGGTCCGCGAGACCTATTGCCCTTTACAGGGCCCATGGTTGTCTCTGTGCGAATGACCACCGCCGATGTGGCCCCCGTGCTGCTTCGATTGGATTCGGGGAGCAACGCGGCGCTGCTGTATGCGGCCCAGCCGCGCCTTCTGAAAGCTTCCGTAAGCCGGGCTCCGGTGCTAAAGCGCATAGTCAACGGAATGGAGCAGGCATTTGCTGTTCTACCCGCCCTGGACATCCTCGTGGGTGCATGTCCGGTAAGGCGGGTGGCCTTCGCAATACCCATTAATAGAGTTGGCAGCGGTCCCAGCCCCCGTGAGGATGGCCTGCTTCCAACGAGTGCTTTTGAACGTGTTTTCATTAGCTACTCGAAAAGCTATGCCGCTTTGGACCCCTGGATCGATAGATGAAGGGATCACCCAGGCTTTCCTCTATCGCGGGCTTCGCTGTGTTTGGAATGTCACCAACGATATTCCCCTTTTCGAGATATCTGGAAATCAGTGACGACTTGCTCCATCAAAACCAGCCCCCGGACGGCTCGAGGCCATTGAGGCGCAGATACGTGACGAGATTGCCGTAATGCAAGGCGTCATGATTTCCCACTTGGGTCAAAATGAACATCTTGTTCGTCTTGAAGCCAAAAAAGTTCGCCGGATCATTGAGGTGCGCATCGGCGAACCCGGAGTACACGCCATCGCAGTAATCGAATGCGCCTGTGAGGTATGCCTTGATCTCGGCCTTCGAAGCCTTCGGGGCAGTCGTGCCGGGGGTTGCTTCCCCCTTGACGTTGGAACACAGTATGTAGGAAATATCGCCCACATGAGCCAGAATCTCAGCAAACGAGCGAACTTCCTTCGTTGGCCGGTAGCTGTACTTGGTCTCCGGCATCGCATCGGCCGACTTCATGATTTTGTCCTGCATATTGCAGCGGAAAATCGATAGCGTCATCGTCAGCGGATTCGGCGACGCGATCGGATTGGGTAGGTTGGGCGAGATCTGGGCGCTGGCCACGGGCGCAAGAAAAGAAACAGACAGGATGCCAACAGGTGCCGCGACGCGAGCAATGGATCGGAACATCATCGCAACAACAGAGCGCCGAGTCCCAACGGTTCGAGACTGAGGAGTATTCAGTCTGGTGAGCATCTCGGTTGAATCATGGATAGTGCAGGAGTGATTTCTCGGGAAGTTTTGCATTCGACGTCCTCCAATGGGCAACGCATGCACGCGCGGCTCCAGTTGGCGCGCTGAGCGCTACCTCTTTGTAGTCAGCAGATAACCAGATGGCGAGGGCGCTGGAGTCTAGGCCGCACTGTTCATTTTCGCTCACAACTGTTCGAGAGCGGGCAACACTATGGGCGCCCTAGCCTAATGAAGCCGTTGACATTTCTTAATATCTCATTGCAATATATCGCTATGAAACATATCGGAACGAAAGCTATCGATCGGGAATTGAAGAAGGGCAGTGCTGAGTTGCTGATCCTCTCCCTGATTGAGCACCGCACTCGCCACGGCTACGAGATCGGCAAGCTGATCGAGGAGCGGTCCGACGGAGTGTTGAAGTACAACGTTGCTTCCTTTTATCCACTGTTGTATCGGCTGGAGGCACGCGGCCTGATCGAGGGGCGATGGGTTGAAAAGGCCGGCCAACGCCGTCGCCGTTATTACAAACTCACAACAAAGGGGAAGAAGATGCTGGAGGCGCAGCGTTCTACCTGGGCCAACCTCGTGAACGCAATCCGGCTGATCACGGAGGCCGAGAATGCATGACTGGTCAAAGGCGATCGAGGTCGCGATCGCGCCATTGAATCTTTCGGCAGCGCGCGAAGCAGAGGTCGTCGAGGAACTCAGTCAGCACCTCAATGATCGTTATGAAGAGTTGCTCATCTCAGGTGTCAGCGAGGAGCGGGCCTATGGAATCCTGAAGCACGATTTGACTGACGGCAAACTGGTAGCGGGATTGAAAGCTACCTCACGCGAGGCGTCGGTGCCTATCCCCATTGGCAGGGAGAAACAGGAGCGGCTGTTGGCTGGCATCTGGAATGATTTGCAGTATGGTGCCCGTTTGCTTGTCAGAAGCCCTAGCTTTGCCACCGTCGCGATTCTTTCGCTGGCCTTGGGAATTGGCGCGAATACCACTATTTTTCAACTTCTGGACGCAGTGCGGCTCAGAACCCTTCCGGTAAAGAAGCCTGAGCAGCTTGCACGGGTGGCCATTGTGAACTCGCCTCATTGTTGCACCGGGGATTTCTACTCGTCCAACTCAGACTTGACCGGCGACCTGTGGAAGTCCGTGCACGACGAGCAACAGGGTTTCTCCTCGATTGCGGCATGGGCCGATACCCGCCTAAATGTTGGAGAGGGCGGAGAGGCTCGCGATGCGAATGCGCTTCTCGTGAGCGGAGAATTCTTTCAGGTTCTGGGAATACAACCGGTCGTAGGCCGTTTGATCTCTCCCGCCGACGATTACCGTGGATGCGGTGTGCAGGGTGTGGCGCTCAGCTACCCTTTCTGGCAACGCGAGTTTGGAGGCCGGCCTGACGTGGTGGGCAGCAAACTCATACTCAACGGCCATCCATTTCAAGTCATCGGCGTTGCTCCGGCAAGCTTCTATGGCCTGGAGGTAGGACAGAATTTCGATGCGGCCCTTCCCCTGTGCAGTGAGCCAATCTTTTCGACGAATCTCAGCAGACCCTCCTTGATGGATAGTCCGGCTGTCTGGTGGCTTGCTGCCATCGGCCGTCTGAAGCCAGGTTGGACCCTCGAGCGAGCCTCTTCGCAACTCGATGCGATCTCGCCCGGAATCTTCGCTGCAACATTGCCTGCAGGTTACGACGCGATTGCTAAGAAGGACTATCTCACATTCCACTTGGGCGCAATGCCGGCAGCCACGGGAGTTTCAAGCCTGCGAAAGGACTATGAGTCTCCACTGTGGGTATTATTGGCGATGACCGGATTGGTTCTGCTGATTGCCTGCGCGAACCTGGCTAACCTGATGCTCGCTCGCGCGAGCGCGAGACAGCGCGAGATGGCCTTACGGCTGACGCTCGGGGCATCGCGGAGCAGGTTGATCCGCCAGTTGCTGGCGGAGAGCTTGCTGCTTGCCACGCTGGGGACGGTGGGAGGCGTCGGCTTGGCCCAAATCCTGAGCCGTGCGCTGGTCGCATTCTTGAGTCCTCAACAGAACCCGATCTTTGTGGAACTGACTCCCGACTGGCGTGTGCTCGCATTCGCCGCCGGCTTGGCGATTCTGACCTGCATCCTGTTTGGGCTCGCGCCTGCGATTCAGGCGTCCCATATCGAGCCAGGCGCAGCGCTCAAAGCCTGCACGCGTGGAACAACCGCCGGCCGGAATCATTTCCTGATGCGGCGAACTTTCGTCATCTCGCAAGTCGCTCTCTCTCTTGTATTGCTAGCAGCTGCTCTCTTGTTCGTGCGCAGCTTCCGAAACATCGTCAATTTGAATGCAGGTTTTCAGCAGGATCATATTCTGATTGCCGATTTCGAGTTCGCGCCGCTGAAACTAATGGCTGAAAGCCAGATGGTTTTCAAGCAGGAATTGCTTTCGCGTATGCAAGCCATTCCCGGTGTAAGTTCTGCCGCCGAGGTTCAGATGATTCCCTTGAGCCAGAGCGGATGGGATGGCAATATCGATATTCCGGGTGGAGCTGAGCGGCAAGACGTGACCTTGAACCGCATTAGCCCTGGATATTTTCAAACGATGGAGACTCCGCTGCTTGCTGGGCGGGACTTCGATCATACGGATGTGCCGGCGGCACCGCGCAAGGCAATCGTGAATCAGGCATTCGCGCGCAAGTATTATGGTGGAGACAATCCGGTTGGCAAGGTGTTCCACGATTCTGACGCGCCCGGCAAAACGTACCAGATTGTGGGCATGGTGAAGGATTCCAAATTCCACGATATGCGCGAAGACCCGTCACCCACGGTCTATGTATCGTTCACGCAGTCGAATGGTCCTGAGCAACGCTCGACGCTTATGATTCGATCGGACGAATCTCTGTATTCGCTGATTCCATCCATCAACAGGGCGGCGAATCAAATCAATCCCTCGATGGAGATTGAATACACCGTCTTCAAGACGCAAATTCGCGAGAGTCTCATGCGCGAGCGCTTGATGGCCACCCTTTCGGGCTTCTTTGGTGTGCTGGCGACGGTACTTGCCACAATCGGCATCTACGGCGTGATCTCCTATGTCGTCCTCCAACGCAAGAATGAAATCGGCGTGCGCATGGCGCTCGGAGCCGATCGCAAACGCATCGTGCGAATGGTCTTGGGGGAAGCTGCAATTTTGATATGCATCGGCGTGGCGGTCGGGACGGCGATGACAATCGCATCCGGAAACGCAGCTGCTTCGATGTTGTATGGGCTAAAGCCGAGAGATCCAGTCACGTTGTCAATTGCAATCGCTGGAATCGTGGTGGTTGGTCTGGCAGCGAGCTTCGTGCCGGCGTTGCGCGCGGCGAATATACATCCCGTGGCGGCTTTGCGCGAGGAATGAAACTGTTTGCTTCAACCTGTTCGCTAGCTTCGGTCAAAAGCAACCTGTTCTACAGGGTCGAAGAGTAACCCGTTCATGCGGTCTCCCTATTCTTGGACTCCTGGGAAGGGGAAGAATGTTGATCCGTTCTTCCCCCCTTTTCAAAATGTTTCGGATTACTCGCGCAGAACGGTCTTCGATTCGAACGGCCGTCGCCAGTTTTTACAAGGAAGCCATGCAAAACCTTTTCAAACTCTTGCCCGTTGCTCTCGCTCTTGGGGTAATCATTAGTTCGTCCACACGGCTCTTGTCCGTGCAGCCGACACCAGACGAACTCCGCGCAAAAATCAGGCAGGATCTTTCCGGGTGGCTCAAGCAATACAACGTCCCCAGTGCTTCCGTCGCTTACATCGCGAACGGCAGGCTTGCCTGGACAGTTGTCGCCGGCGAGCAGAGCCCAGGTGTTCCCGCTACGGACAAGACCCTCTACAACATCGCCTCGCTCACCAAGCCCATCGTCGCTGAAACAATCCTGCGCTTGGCCTCTCAAAACAAACTTCAGCTAGACGAGTCCATCTATCCGTACTGGGTCGACCCCGACATCAAGAACAATCCCTGGAACAAGCTCCTTACCCCACGTCTCTGCCTCTCGCACCAGACCGGCTTCGCTAATTGGCGTCGCATGACCAACAACGTTCTCACATTCAAGTTCCAGCCGGGCACTCAAAGCAGCTACTCTGGGGAAGGTTACTTCTATGCTGCGCGCTTCGTGCAGAACAAGACACATGAACCGTTAGATCGTCTTGCGCAGCAATACGTCCTCGGCCCCATTGGCATGAAGGACACCGCCTTTACCACACAGGAGTGGTTCACCGGCCGCGCAGCCCAGCCTTACACCAGCAATGGCTTCCAGCCACCTGTGCTGACCTCGACCTGGAACGCGGCCGACCTCGTCGAAACGTCCGTCACCGACTACGCCCACTTCGTCGCCAGCGTGATGCGCAACGAAGGCCTTAGCCCAGCCATTGCGGCGCAGCGCCTCGTAATGACGCGCGACTGGACCACGGAAGACGCACGTAAGCAGGTCTGCGCCCACGAGACGCCCGGCACTCCCTGCCACATCTCCGCGGGTATGGGCCTCGGCTGGCAAATCATCATCCACGATGGCGTCACCATTGTCGACCACTCTGGTTCTGACGCGGGCGTGAACACCTTTGCCTTCTTCATCCCTTCCAAACACGTCGGTGCCGTTATTTTCACCAATGGTGAAAACGGCTCCAAAGTTATTGGAGAGATCGTACACGTGCTCTCCCCCGACCCAGTGTATGCGGCGACAGTCTCACACTGAAGTCTTACATTGACTCTTTTCACATGACCTTGCCTCCTCCAGAACCCTACGATCACAGTACATTCGGCCCGACAATGCAGTTCTCCGAAGTGATCTGATTCAGGAATTGAGTGCTCCGTGAGTGATAAATCTCTAGCGCCGTATCGGCAGTCCCTCCCGCGCTAGCGGGTTAGTGCAAATCGCTGAGTCACTCACCGACGCCAAAACTGAGTTTCGAGCCAATGACCCGCAACTCTAGTGCGGGAAGGAACCAAAGATGAGCTATTCGACTGGCTGAGGAAAACCACCAAGGAGGTCGAAGGTGGTCAAAATGTCGCGCCCACATTCCAGTCCCTCGGAGATACGGTCCCGTAAGTGCATGCGGACTCCTGGTGGGTAAACTCTGCCAATCCGCTAAACCTTCCTTCAAAGTTCTTCTGTCGCCTACTCAGCGCAGATGAGCGCCTCCAAGGCGCGAACCCGCCGGCGAACATCGCGCTAAGGCGCGACGCTCCCGGTCACCCGATCCACCTTCTGCTAAAGGATGATTCCCTGGAAGAAAAACTAAGTTCCCAATTCAAAAGGGCCTTTGGATTGGATATCGTTGTACACCGAAACGCGGGCAATCAGGTTCCGATATACGTTGGTAACAAGGCACAACCAAAGCCGGGGCAAGATCGCGTCAGTATTGATTACATAAAAGAATTAGAGAAGCTTACTCCGATACAGGCGCAGGGCGATGATATGCGAAGCTTCCTCGGGATTCTGCTGTTTACGACCTTGGGACACGAACCCGTGATGCTGGTGGATGAGCCGGAGGCATTCCTTCATCCCCCTCAGGCGCGGCACCTTGGGAACTTCTTGGTCTCTGAGGGTGATTCGTATCAACAGCTTTTCGTTGCGACACATAGCGGAGATGTGTTGCGCGGGATGCTTTCTTCAGCAAGCACCCGTATCCGCGTTCTTCGACTTCGGCGGTCCGGCGACGTGAACATCACCCGTCAACTTGACAACAGTCAAATCGCGCGAGTCAGGAGCGATCCGCTCCTCCGCTACTCGAACATTCTTGACGGGCTATTTCACGAGCGAGTGGTGGTTTGCGAAAGCGATGCGGATTGCCGTTTTTACTCCGCCATCATGGACAGCATCTTCGACGTTGGCCCGGAAGAAGAACGTAAACCAGACATAATGTTTGAGCATTGTGGCGGAAAGGAGCGTCTTCCTTTGGTCATCCGATCTCTTCGGGAATTGGAAGTACCCATCTCCGTAGTGACAGACTTCGATGTGCTGAATGACGAGCAGCCATTGCGCAACATTCTCGAGGCAGCAGGTGGTGATTGGGCTTCCATCTTGCCTGATTGGCAGCAGGTCAAGAGCGCGGTAGACGGAATGAAACCAGAACTCGCTACGGATGAAGTGAAAAGAGAACCTGTGGAAGTCCTTGCAGGTGTCTCTGGACCATTGTTTCCTTCCATTGCGAAGAAGCAGATCCAAGCCATTCTGAGGCGTTCCTCTCCATGGTCCACGGCAAAATCGGTGGGGATTCAGTTCCTGCCGAGCAGACAGCCCAGCCAGGCATGCACAAGGCTCTTAAACACACTTGAAGCGTGCGGGGTCTTCGTCGTCCCAGTAGGGGAGCTTGAGGGATTCGTGAAAAGTGCGGGAGGTCATGGACCGGCTTGGGTTGCTGAGGTGCTCAAGCAGAACCTCGCACATTCTCCGGAGCTAGACCAAGCGAGGCTGTTTGTAAACAAGGTCATAAGCTAAGTCCTTATACCGTTGGAGGCTCGTCCGAACTGCACGTAATTAAGACACCTCAATTGGTGCCACCGGCAGTGCGCGTTTCGAATCCTGGCCGTCAATGGATCAGTCCTGATGGTCGGAGTAACATGAAGTCTGAAGGAGTGCTGAATGGAGATGTTGTCGAATCTGTCTGGTTGGCCGCCTCAAGGAGGTGCTGGACCATTCGATACCCGCAAAGAGGCATTCGCGCGTTCCCCGGAATTGGTGAAAGTAAGGAGTGTCGACAGGATCGTGAACACTCGCATTGACATAACGTGCCTGTTCGGCAAGGATGTCGTGACGTTCCGATTCTTCGCGGCAAATCCGAGAATGGCCGAAAACGTTGCCGAGGTTCTCAGGCTCAACGCCGGTCAAAGTTTGCGCGATCTGGGCATGCTCAGGGTTGCGGACAGCAAATAGGCATCGTCACTCAAATTCCCCAATCAAACGAACCGAGATAAAGACAACGGCCCTGCAATTTGTCATCACTGCGGTAGAAGCCATAGTGCTGCCTCTTTGTTCATGCGTCGCGCATCTCGCTAGCCACGAAAACGATAATGCGACTTCGGCCAGAATCGCCGGGCCGCTTGGCTTGAAAGCTAAGTGTGCAATATTGACCAGCAGAATTGTCCCTCATGTGGTGCAATGTGCGATATCGTCCGTTCGAGAGTGAAACCATTGGCCCCCAAGAGTCGACCTTTCAAATTGAAGGCTTTCCTCACAACCGCCGGAGAGGGCAGGCAGCTGATGTTCTTTCGGAATGGACAAACGATCTTTGCTCAGGGCGATGCGAGCGACGCGGTGTTTGTCGTTCAAACAGGATTGGTAACACTCAGTGCAAGGCCGCAAGGAGCGAAGGGAACGGAAGAGAGCAGGCAAGCGGTCATCGACATAGTTGGTAAGATGGATTTCTTCGGCAAATGCTCGATTTCGGATGAGTCTTTTCGCATTGCGTCCGCCCGTGCCCTAACTGACTGCTACGTGCTGCGAATTGAGAAAATGACAATGTTGTCCACTCTTGCGGGGGAATTGGAGTTATCCAACGTACTTTGCGCCTCTCTTTTGGCTGGGAACACCCGATATCAGCAGGATTTGGTCGATCAGCGGTGCAATTACAGCGAACGAAGATTGGCACGTGTTCTGTTGCGCCTCGCCCAATTGGACGGAAAATCCTCGCCTGAGACCAAGATGGAGAGAATCAACCATAGGATTTTGGCGGAAATGGTAGGAACAACTCGATCCAGGGTTTGTGCTTTCATGAAGACGTTCGAGACCGCAGGTCTCATAGAGTACGCATTAAAGAAACAGCGCATGCGAGTAAGTGATTGTCTTCTCGAAGCACTGTCGGATAGTCGCCGTTCCTACACTTAAAAAGGCGGATCATGAAATCCACGCGCGAACCCGTCAGAATGCACAGGAACTGCGCGGTCAGGGACAAACGGCGAATTGTACAGTGTCGTCTAACCGGGCAGAACTCTTTCGCCAGCCAGGTTCGCCGAGGTGTCGAGTTTCTGAGCATTCAGATAAATCAACTCATGGCAGAGGATATCCCTCTCAATGTAATCAGGTCCAGACAAGCCAAGATGTTTGAGATCTGTCGTCGCTCCATCGATCCCGACCTTAACGACCTCAAATCTACCCAAGAAGCCTGCGATTCCAACCTGATCCCCGATGCGGGGTCTTCTAGTTTTCGGGTTCATTCTCTGATCATCTAGGACCGATTTCTGCTGCGCAATACCCACAAAGTGCGGACTGGACATGATGCGCGACGGTGTCATGCACATCGGGGTTGCCACGGATCACGTCATCGAGTCGTTTCGGCCCACTCCTTGCGGGCTGCGTCGACATCGGGAAGACGGTCCGGTTTCTGAAGTCCCTGCGGCTTTTCGCCCTTCAATCGTGCGATCCAGATGCGCTCGGCGACACAGATATGCGCGACGGTGTCGCGCACCGAGCTGAAGCTGTTGTCCATGGGGCGTATGAGCTGTTGGGGCGTGATCGTATCTACGGCGTCGAGGACCCAGTCGCGCGCCCAGTAGTTGTAGTCGATGAGGAGGCGGCGATCGTCATAGGTCATCGGGTTCAGTTTAGGGCAAGCAGGAGCTTTAACAGCACCGACCTCGCCTGCGACGAGTATCATGGCCGCCGGTTCTTAGCGGATGCCCACCTGCCCTTGAACGCTTTCGATTAGCTTCCGCGAGTCGTAGCCCACGCCGTTCTTGAAAACTGTTTCTACGTTCTCGATGTCCTCGATCTTCCGTCCAGGGTCTCCCTTAATCAACACCATGTCGGCCTGCTTACCTGCCGCAAGGGTTCCAATCTTGTCATCGCGTCCCAGATACTGCGCGCCATTCTCGGTGCCAATCTGAATCGCTTGCTCCGGTGTGAATCCCGCCTCTACCAGCAACTCGATTTCCCGCTGATCGCCAAACCCCGGCAGCACACCGCCGTTCCCCGTCGGATCAGGCCCGGCCAGCAGCAGCCCCCCGGCCTTCACAAACGCCACTTCGAAATCCATCTCTTTCCGCATCAGCGCAGCCATCGGGGAGTCCAGAGCGACCCTGGCCCGCGCCGTCAGGTAGCTGGCCGTCGACTCCGCAGACATAGCATCCAGCGTCCGTTGCTCCAGCTTCGGTCGTCCTGGCACGCTCGCTTCGAACACCGGCAGCGTCGAAGTCACCGCCACGTGATGCCGCACAAGGTCATCGATCAGCGCCTTCACCGGTGCGCTGTCAATGTCCACTTTCACCCAGCTCGCAGATCCTCCAGTGGGGCATACGTCCTCCTTCTTACCCGCCACAAACTCGGTGTCCGCAAAAACCGGCCCATGCTCCAGATTGTCGATACCCAGAGCCACTGCCTCCGGCCATGTCACCGAGCACAGATGTCCCGTCAACTTCAACTTGTGCGCGTGTGCTTCGGCGATCGCAGCCCCCAGATCCTCGCGCGAAATGTTCATATAGGCCTTGAACGACGTCATCCCTTCCGCTGCCCAGTAGTCCACCGTGCGCTTCGCATCCTCGGGGCCGGTCAGCTCGCGCATCTGCGCGAACCGGGTCGGCGCACCCTCCAGATACGGAGCCGTCGCATCAATCGCAGGTCCCGGCATCAGGTTCGCGTCGATCCGACTCTTTACTTTCAGATCGGCATAGGGCTCGACGCTTCCCGTCGTTCGCATCGTCGTTACGCCAGCGGCAAGGTAAAGCCGGGGACCCGTATACGCAGTTTCGGCCACCACCAATCCCGGCTCTTGCAAGCGCCCGTCATGCACTTGCACCGCATACGAGTCCGTGTAGTAAAGGTGATCGTGCATCCCCACCAGGCCAGGAATCACCGTGTACCCGGCGCGCTCGATCAACTGCGCCTCTTTCGGCACAGCCACGCTCCCTGCCGGCCCGGTCGCTTCGATCCGCCCGTCGCGCACCACGATGGTCTGATCCTCGCGCGCCGCCGCGCCCGTTCCATCGATAACACGGACATGCTCCAGCGCAAACACCGGCGCGTTCAGACCGACAAACGGCGCCACGTCCGGCCCCGGCGGATTCTGGGCCGCCGCCACTCCGGCAAACGCAAACAGCCACACACGCAATGGCAACAAACGCATCGGACATCCTCTCTTGGTTGGTAGTCGGATCCGGGAGGAGTCAGTGTAGCGCACCCGACCTTCCCGAGAGCGGCGCTGCCCATCGCGCGTTTTACCGTTGCCGCGCAAAAGACTGCTTCTCCTTGCTCTGCGCATCATCAAGGGTAGTGAAGGCGTAAGGGCGAGCAGGTGCGCAAAAAAGTTCCACGCCTGGGAAACAGGGGCGTTCTCAGGGTATGCACGTCATGTAAGGTTGATGGCAAAGGAGCAGTCTGATCACAATCTATGCTCACCCGAATCAGAGTGTGTCTTCTCTTGATCCTGACCTCCAGCCCAAGCTTGTTCGGCGCCGATTTTGCCATGAAGGTGACCGACAAGAATTACCTGGATACGCAGGGTTTTAGTGTTTTCCTCTACGACAGCACGTACCATCCCGTTTTTGTCGACCAAAAGAACACGGCCATGGAGATGATTCTCCACGGGGCACGCATTGCCACGAATGGCGACGTGCGCCTGATGCCAACGCCCGAGCAGTGGGACTTGGTGGCAACCCTTAAAGAGCGTCATGCCGATAGGGCGAACAATCGGCTCACCGCTGACCTCGCTTTTCCGACCTTCGATTTCAGCTACACCCTTGAAGTCGCAGCGGAACCAGGCGGGGTGAAGGTCAGCATCAATCTCGACAAGCCGCTCCCGCAGAAATTGGCCGGGCGGGCCGGCTTCAACTTGGAGTTTCTGCCCTCGATCTACATGGGCAAGGCTTACCTGGTGGACGGAAGCAAAGCCGGCATCTTCCCGCGCACGCCGAACGACCCGATGGTCAAGGTATTGCCGCTGGCGGATGAACCGAAAAAGGCGTACTACCTTGAGGACTGGGACAAGGCCAAGGGATACACTGAGCCGCTGCCGTTCGCCGAGGGCAAGAGCATAACCCTCGGGGTCGACGATGAGCTGGCCCGGGTCAATGTCACGTCGGATACGGCCAACCTCATGCTGTTCGACGGACGCGACCGCGCGCAGAACGGCTGGTTCGTGCTGCGTTCGCTGATCCCTTCAGGCAAGACCACCGGCGCCATCGTGTGGCACATCCGGCCGGATGTGATTCCGAACTGGACGCGGCCACCGATGATCGCGCACAGCCAGGTTGGTTATGCGCCGGGTTTCTCGAAGGTGGCAGTCATCGAACTCGACCCGAAGTACGACGGCCCCAAGACCGCCAAAGTGCTGCGCCTCACGGAGGACGGATCGTATAAGCAGGTATTCGAGGGGCCGATCACGCCTCAAACGCCATGGCTGCGGTACGTCTATTCGAAATTCGACTTCACCCCGGTCAAAGACCCCGGTCTTTATGTGATCGAGTACGCAGATCAGCGCACGGCGCCTTTCCCCGTCGCAGAGGACGCGTACGCGAATATCTGGCAGGACAGTCTAGACCATCACCTTGCGGCGCAGATGGATCACGTCTCCGTTCGAGAGGGCTACCGCATGTGGCACGGCGCTTCGCACCTGGATGACGGGCGGATGGCGCCGGTGGTGGGAGAGCAATTCGACGGCTGGAACCAGGCCACGGCCACGGACGGGAAGTACAAAGGCGGCGATCACATTCCTGGGATGAACGTGGGCGGCTGGTACGACGCAGGCGACTTCGACCTCGAGGAGCCCGCGCAATTGAGTGTGATTCAGAGCCTGGCTTTGGCTTATCGCGAATTCAATCTCAAATACGACGAGCTTACCGTGGATGAAGGCGCGCGTGAGGTCGAGATGCACCGTCCCGATGGCGTGCCGGATACTGTCGAGCAAGTCAAGCACGGCGCGCTGCTCATCCTGGCGCAGTTCCACCACATCGGCCACGCGATCCGCGGCACGCACGAGCCAGATCTGCGCCAGTACACGCAGGTGGGCGACGGAGCGTCGAAAACCGACGGCCGCATCTATGACCCGAACCTGGGACCGAACGAAGTGAAGGGCGACTACTCCGGCAAGCCGGACGATCGCTGGATCTTCACCTCAGACAACCCGTTCTTCCAGTGGAATGCCATTGCAGCGCTGGCCGCAGCGGCCGATGTGCTGAAAGGCTATGACGACGCATTAGCGAAAGACTGTCTTGCGACCGCGATCAAAGCGTGGAACGACGAGAAGGCTCATCCCACGCCGTTTCCCGCCGGTGGCGGATTTGGAGGTGGGGCTCCGGCTGGAGTGCTGGCTGCGTCTCAGGGTTCGGTACCAGGCAGTCAAGGCAATCGCAATGGAAGGGCCAACTCGAGTGCTGCAGCAAACACCGTTCAGGCAAACCCGCCCGCGTCGCCGGCAGCCAATCCGGATCGCGCTGCGTTCATGGCCAACCTTGACTGGGCGGCGGCGCTTGAGCTCACCATCGCCACACATGGCGCTGACCCGTACAAGTCTCGCCTGAAGGAGTTGTTCCCTCAGGTGATCGCCCCGCAACAGATGGGAGTTCGTGGTTGGACAGCAGTCCGGGCTTTGCCGTATCTGGACTCGAGCGCAAAAGATCAATTGCGGGAAGCCGTGAAAACCTACATGGCGGGCCTCGACAAACAGTTGGACGCCACTCCGTTCGGCGTGCCCCCGAGCCTGGGCACTTGGGGCGGATCGGGCGCCGTGGTCGATATGGCCATCCGAATGTACTTCCTGCACAAGACATTTCCTGATCTTGTGGGCCCCGAATATACACTGCGGGCTGTCAATTACATTCTCGGCACGCATCCAGTATCCAGCACTTCGTATGTAGCGGGCGTCGGTACGGTCTCGAAGACCAAGACGTACAGCAATAACCGCGCCGACAACGCCTACATTCCCGGCGCCGTGATTCCGGGATACATCATCATCAAGCCCGATTTCCCGGAGTGCATCGACGATTTCGGATTCCTCTGGTTCGAGGATGAAGCCGTCGTGGCCGGGTCGGCAAGCTGGGTCGTGGCCGGCAACGCTGCGGATGCGATCACTAAGGAATCGAAGTAGGTCCAGCACTCCAAGCGCCTGGCGGCCAGGAGGGATGCTGAGCGCTCTTTGGAAAAACCCTACTCCGGCGCGGCCTTCATCTCAGGTCTGCCACCTAGGTCGGCCTTGTCATGGGGATGAGTCATCCCTCGTATTTCGGCGTCAGCGCGCCCGGAAGCGAGCTATACGCTGCCTTCGCCCGATCCAAGGCAGTTTGAATATTAGGCATGATATTCTCGCGGCCGAGTTGGTCAAGGAAGCGCGTTCCCTGCAGCAACTTCGAGGGTTGTTGCATGGCTCCGCACAGAATGAGCGAGCGGCCTGAAGCACGCAGTCGCTTCGCAAAGGTTTCGATAGCGTGAATTCCGGTTGCGTCAATTGCCGTCATGTTGCGCAGGCGGAGAATGACAACCGGCGCAAATGCGTCAAGATTCGTCGTCGCCTCAACCAGCTTCTCCGTTGTTCCCCACAGAAAGGGCCCGTGAATACGCAGCAGTGTGACGTAGGGTGGAAGGATGCGGCCCTGCAAGGTGTGCGGCAATCCGTCGCGGATATAGTCGTCGGTCACCGACTCAACCGTGGTGGTGTCGGCGATGCAATAGATATAGAGCAGCGCGGCCAACGTGATTCCCACGCCAACGGCAACGGTGAGATCGGCGAAAACTGTCAACCCGAAGGTCACCAGCCACACTGAAATGGCCGTAGCATCCAACCGAAGGATGCCGCCGATTTCGTTCCACTCGCCCATGTTATATGCCACAACAAACAACACAGCGGCAAGCGTAGTGAGAGGTATGTAGCTGGCAAGCGGCGCCGCCACAAGGAGGATTGCCAACAGAGTGGCCGAATGCACCATTCCCGAAACCGGCGACCGTGCGCCGGAACGAATGTTGGTCGCAGTGCGGGCGATGGCCCCGGTGGCGGGGATGCCCCCAAAGACCGGCGACGCGATATTCGCGATTCCCTGCGCAACCAGCTCCACATTCGGATTGTGCCGATCGCCTGTCATGCCGTCAGCCACCACCGCCGAGAGCATGCTCTCAAGCGCCGCCAACAACGCCACTGTAAAAGCTGACGGTATTAAAGGCAGTATGTGCTCGGCGTGAAAGTTGGGGATGGCAAAGGGCGGCAGGCCCCGTGGAATCCCACCAAACCGTGTGCCAATGGTCTCGACGTGCAAGTGAAACAGGATGCTCGCGCCGGTGCAAACCAGCACGGCAACGATCGACCAAGGCACTCGCTTGGTAAGCCGGGGCAGCACGATCATGATGGCCAAGGCAGCCAAGCCCAAGCCCAGAGCGTCCCAATTGACACTGGCAAAGTTGGCGGCGAGCAATTTAATGCGGGGCAGAAACTCGCTGGGCATTGCTCCCGTACGAAGACCAAAGAAGTCCTTAATCTGGGTCGAAGCAATAAGTATTGCAATGCCGTTGGTGAAACCAATGACCACCGTCCGGGGAATGAAACGGACCGCCGCGCCGAGACCGGTGAGTCCCATCGCCACTAATACAATGCCAGCCATGAGAGTCACGAGTGCCAGTCCACTCATGCCAAAACGAGCCACGATGCCCGCGACAATCACGACAAAAGCTCCAGTCGGGCCGCCGATCTGAGTGCGTGAGCCTCCCAGTGCCGAAATCAGAAAGCCAGCCACCACCGCGGTATAGAGACCAGCCTGCGGAGAAACACCTGAGGCGATCCCAAAAGCCATGGCAAGCGGAAGAGCAACGAGTCCGACCGTGACGCCGGCCAGAAGATCGTGCATAAAAGTCTGTACCGTGTAAGACCGCAACGCCTCGATTGACTTGGGAATGTTCGGATTGCTTATGGACATTGGGGTGTCTCTTTATTCTATTAGGAATTTCTTTCCTTCGATACCGTTTCGTTGCATTATGGACGTTATTTGCGCGATGGAGGAGCTAGCCTTTCCCTTGCTAGGAGCGAGTTGTCGCCGATTCGAAGCGAACTCATTTTCGAGTAGGGTCAGGATTGTTTGTTACTCGACCTGAAGGAGCGAACGCTGCTTAAGCAGTTCGGCGAGTGCCTCGACGGTCGAAAATTACGCCGATTTGCCTCAGAAAACCAGAGTCACTTCTGGGATTGCACGACCTGCTCAATCGTCCAGTCCACCCATCGCCCCTGTTCGCCCGAACATGTGATTGTGGCGGGCGAATTGGAAACGATTGCATCCACGAAGTTGAACACCAGCGGAAAGTGGAGATTCGTGTGCGGAGGGAGCATTTCAAGTTGACCCCCGACGCGCAGCTCCGGGCCATTCAGGGGATCCAGCCCCAGCTCGCCTTCCGAGCCGATCACGCGAAACTGGTCGCGTGCGACGCGCGAGTTCCAGCGTACATCAACAACACCGTGCACGCCGCCCTGAAACTTCATCACCACGGTAGCGGAGTCTTCCACATCCGTCCGATGCACGGCGTTCGAAAGCATCCCGCAGGCTTGCTCGGCCTTGCCAAAGAGGAAGTTCATCGCATCGATGCGGTGCGAGGCAATGTCGTAAAGTGGCCCGCCACCTGCCATGGCCGGATCAAGGAGCCAGCCCCGCTCCGCTGCGGGCGGTCCACTGTGACAGTTTGCTTCGGCCAAGAGGGGTTGCCCGATGGCTCCCGCCCCAATCAGCTGCTTCGCGCGAATGAGCTTGGGATAAAGCCGACGATAGTAAGCGACGCCCAACAGGCACCCGCTGGCCTGTGCTTCGAACACCATTTTTCCAGCTTGCGCGTCGCTCATGGCCATGGGCTTTTCACAGAGCACGTGCTTGCCCGCACGAAGTGCGGCGATGGCTGCGTCCGCGTGCATCGACACGGGCAATGCGATGTAGACTGCGTCCACCGCCTCGTCGGAGAGTGCCTCTTCGAGACTGGACCAAACCCTAGCGACCGTATAGTTTGCGGCTTTGGCTTTGTCACGGGTCACCAAGCCGTAAAGTTCGCAGCGCGGTTCTTCAAGAATCGCAGGGAGTACTCGCTTCCGCGCAATGTCGCCTATGCCTGCGACGACCCAATTGACAGTTCTCATCATCGAAAGGATACATTGGTGCAAATACCATCAGGCGTGAGTGGGAGTAAGGCAACACGCCGGCTGCGTTCAGTTTGCTCGGTAAGACGCCGATAGGTACTGGTAGACGGACATGGCGCCATGCAAATGGCATCTCGCAAGCGAACTGAACATCGAGCTCTCTCCCGTTGAAACGTTCGGCCTGTTCAATTTGCCCGGAGCCGCCTTTTCATTCCGGAGATAACAGACTCGGCAACCTCCATGGGATAGCCCTTGGGCAACTTCGCCGCTTCACGATCAATGGCTTTTTCCGCGGTCCCGCGCAGTTCATCGAAGATAGAAACCACGACTTCTTTGCCGATGCCGGCGCGGTTCGCTGTCTGGATGAAATGTCGAGCTGCAATCGTCTTCATAATGTAGTGCCGATTGTCCCCAACCGCCATTGCCAGGCGGAATTGGTTATGGCGGATCTGATTGGCATCGACGCTCGGCTGCGCCGAGATCACGTCGTACAGCGGCGTTAAGTGGTAGCGGCCGCCACGCAGCAAAAAGAGGCTGAAGTTCTTGGCATGCCCGTCCGTCGCACCCAACAGCCAGAATGCAATGGCCGCTTTGAGAAAGATCCTCTGATCCTCCGCAGGGGTATCGCTCCCGCGCAACAGACGAAGAATAGCTTCGATCCCCGGCCCCCCATCGCTCTGATACTTGCGGGACGGAACGACAGAAAGGGCCTGGCAGCAGTCCTCCTGGGGCAAGCGCAGTAAGCGCCCATCCTTTGTCCACAGCCGATCGAACCGCTCCACAATCAGCACACGACGCTCTCCATACGTCGCCATCTGTGCCTTGGCAGCGGGCAGGCCGATGGCAGCAAGCAGTTTCAGGCACAAATATTCGTTTTCGACGCTGTGGGTCAGGTCGAGGCCATTGGGGAGCCGTCCGATTGACGGCTTGAAAATGTGAGTTGTTGCCGTGGTTCCGTGCGGCTTGTACCAACGCCGGTTCCAATTGAGCAGAGCTGTCTTTTCCTGCGCTCCTGCAACCGAGATGCGAAACTCCTGATCGTCGCCGCCAATACCCAATGGTGAGGTGGCAAGATTCGCAAGCAAGGTCGAGATTACGCCTTTGTTGATCTGAGCCCCGTTGATCGCCCCGGCCTGCCCGGGATCAATATCCGGCGGCAGAAACTGCAATGCGCCCACACAGTCGCGCCCAATTGCATTCAGCAGGCTGTAGGCATCAGTCCCTTCTGCTTGCGTTCGCGCGGCGACACGCCTGCGCAGTTCCTCGTTGTCTGGTAGTAGATTCTCAAAGACCGCCAGGACCGGCGTTCCCGTGTAAGCAGCTTCCCGCAGAGGCAGAGAGAGAGATACTGGTAACGTGTGCGGCCATGCCAGCCAGCCGGCATCGTATTGAAAGGCGATTGCTCCAGCAGGATGGCGCCGAAGCTGTCCGACAAGCCTACTGTTTAAGTAAACATTGAGGGGAACATAGCGAGGCTGCCTGGCCATCAGAAGATCCCTTCAATGTCCTTTGTCGAACCCTTGGTCCTCGGGCGAACCACCAGTTCCAGGTTGAGAGCCGCCAGCGTGTCGAACAGCGTACCCAGGCGAGCATTCGTCGCTGAATTCTCCAGAGCTGAAATCGTTGCCTGGCGCAATCGGATGCGAGCCGCAAGTGTCTCCTGAGTAAGGCCTGTCGCTTTCCGGTAGCGCTGCAGAACCGTGCCGAGCTGCTTGGGGGTGCGAGTGATCTGATCCATTGAAACACCTTCGCCTTATACGGAATGCCGCATAAGTTATGAATATACGCTAAACCGTGTGATTTGTAAATATGCGCTATAGCGGATCTCTGATCAGCCAAAATCCAGAGTGAACACCCCAGGAGGTCTGGGCCTGATCGGAACAGTTCACGTGCCAGCAAAAACGGGCAAGGGCCTGGCGCTAGCGAGCAGCCAGACGATTGCTAGTCTGGCGATTTGCACCGAGATGTTCTGAGGTGGATTTATACCTAATCCGTGGGAGCAGCCGTTCCGTCCGACCACTTGGACACCGAAATGATGAACTCGGTTATCGGCTCTGGAGAGTATTGATGTACGTACACCGGGGAGCCCGGAAGACCCGCACCCCAAAACATATCGTTTGTTTTGGGAAACCAAAACATCAAATGAGGATCCGCGTTCCCGTACTTGCGGCCAAAGTACTGTTGCTTCGACATCATGTAGCACATCGAACCAGGTTCCGGCAGCGGCAGTTCTTTCCTGTCATATGCGGCCTTGATACGGTCGAACATCTCAGTTTTGGACAGGCCGATCAATGCCAGCTCTGTCGTTTTGAAAGTGAGCGGCAGATGGGTTCGCGCGGCCGGCGGATTGAGGCAAAGCGGAAGCCGCTGATCGGGATTCAAAAACTCCGGGTCGTCGAAGGGGGCCATCCACGATCGCTCCACAACACATATGAAACCATTCTTACCTTTAACCGCTGTTTCGTAGCCATGCCGTCCAAGCACCAGGACCTCTGCGTCGCGTGCGATGGACCCGGGAGCCGCACTGCGGGCCAGGGTTATCTCGGCATTCCGGTCCTTCATAAGGTATTGGTCGAGCGGGGCCATCTTTCGATATTGTGTTTTGGCATCCTCCGCCCGGGTCTGCTGCGATGCTCCAAAGACAAAACTGAGAGCAAGGATTAGAGATGCAGCTGCAGTGAATTGAACGCGGCTCATTGGTCCTCCAGGAAGAATTGGGTCGCCATCAACTTGCATATTGCAAGTGGTGTTACTGTAAATACCACTTGTTGCACTATGCAAGTGGAAAGATTTTGGGACCGCGGGGAACCTGGATGAGAAGAACACGACGCTCTGGTTGCCCAATCAACCTCACGCTGGAGATGATCGGTGACCGCTGGAGTTTGATTGTTATCCGAGACGTGATGTTTGGAAATCGTCGGCACTATGGGGATCTTTTAAGGCTCTCCGATGAAGGAATCGCCTCGAACATTCTGGCCGACAGGCTGGCGCGCCTGGTAAGCGCCGGTCTGTTGTCTCGAGCGGACGACCCGACTCACAAGCAAAAGGCTATCTACAGCCTTACGGAATCCTCGATACAACTGGTTCCCTTGTTGGCCCACATGGGAGCATGGGGGCGGAGGCACACTTCTGTGTCCAGGGAACTGTCCATCCGCGCGCGGCTTCTTGAAGAGGGCGGCGAACGAATGTGGAAAGCCTTTATGGCAGAGCTCCGCAGCATGCACCTTGGCATGCCTGCGCCGCGACGATCCGTATTCGCTGAACTCCAGAAAGCATTCGAGTCTGTTGTGAAGCAGTAAGCTAGGCTCGCTTCATTTATAAGCGCGAAACTCCAGCCCTCGAGACTTGACCTTGCCCTCGATTGATAAGCGAGAACAGGGAGATAACCGGCCAACAAGCATATTCAGCAGGTGCTGGTCGAATCGGCGAAACTGGCACCGAGATACAGCCATGAACTGAGCCTGATTTACGAAAAGGAAAAACAGCGGGGCGATCGCAACCGAGCCACACTGGCCGTAGCCAGGAAGATGGTGGCCTGGATGGTTGCAGTCGAACGCGGAAAACAGGATTTCGTGCCTGCCGAGGAACGCGGAGGTACAGTGGCAGCCTAAAAATCTGCCCATGAATGAAAAACACCAGGATTATTCCGATGCGCAGACTGCCAGGCCCCGCAAGTAGCCCACTGTGCGAAGGAGTAAAAACTCCGGAGGCTCCCGTTGGATTGTTTCGGGGCTGGCAGAGAACACAAACTCAATCTTCTGTGCGGACTCTTCGGAGTCTTAGACAGCAAATGGATGTGTGGTTCTGCTTGATGCAGGAATCATCAGCCGAGAGGCACTGTTGCGTAGCG
Organism: uncultured Acidobacteriaceae bacterium; assembly: GCA_963798035.1. GTDB lineage: Bacteria > Acidobacteriota > Terriglobia > Terriglobales > Acidobacteriaceae > Telmatobacter. The sequence goes on from CAWCRW010000006.1 coordinate 2,039,124, forward strand.
GCAGATCCTGATCAGACCAATTGCGCGCCCTCCGGTGCGCGCCCAGGAATTCTGTGCTTTTCTCTTGACTTGGACTTACATAGATGGGCAACCCCGACCTTACAAGAAATGGTGCAACATCCGGGTTGCGGGTACTCCTCCTAGCACGCTGCCCAATGGACAATCTGAACCTCGCCTTTATTTGCAGCTCTTGTCGGCACTATCACCGCACTTTGCGTCGAGGACCATGTCGAGAATGGTCATATAGGTCGGACCAGAGACTGCGCGCGATTCATCGATGTCGATGTTCACCTTATGGGCCACAACGATGTCATTCAGCGGGAAGACCGTGATGTACTGGCCATTGGCTCCGATTGCGGAAAAGGCGCCCTGGTATGGGCCAGTCATGATGTCACCGGGATACTTTGGCGCGTCCCACGCCCACCAGAGGATGCCATAGCCCCAGCGGCCGGTCCAGCCTGGCGACCAATACCAATCGCCAATCTCATTGAAGTGTGTGGTGGGATAGGTGCTGAACTCGATCAAGCCCGGATCGCCCCAGACCGTGTTGCCCCACGCTCCGTTGCGGAGTGCTAATAATCCAAGACGAGCCATATCACGCGTGGAAAGATAGGTTGCATACTCGAACTGGTTCGTTGTGGTTCCGTAGTTTTTCTTCTGCCGTGCGCGGTCGAAATCCTGGAACCGCAGGGGAATTGCGAGGTCATCGCGGAGCGCGTCGAAGATGTCTTTGTGGGTGAGCTTCTCAAAGGCAATACCCGCAGCGTCGAAGTCCCAGTTGTTGTAGAAGAAGCGCGTGCCCGGATATGCCGAGCCGCGTTTGGGCAAGATCTTTTCCTGGTCTCCATTTCCGGTTGGAATGTAAATGCCGGAACGCGACATCATGAGTTGCTCGAGCGTTGCGTGCTCCTCGATTTCAAGAAACGGGACCTTGTCTTGCAAACCGAGTTGCACGACGGTCTGATTCATGTCCTGATCGAAATTGAGCCCCTTGTGAGCTTCAACGGCGAAAAGAAGATCCAACACGCTCTTTCGAACGGATGCTACTTTGCTGACGAGCGAGAGATCACCGTATTCAAAGACAACATGGCCGCGGGAAACGATCATCATCGCGTCGGTCTGATGTGTTTTCAAGAACGAGCGCAATGCTTCGAGGCGCGCTGCAGAGAATCCTTCAGACTCGGGCGTGGCATGTGCCCAATCCGCGCCGGGAACGACATATCCGTGGCCGTCGTCAAAGCCTTCCGGCGGCAGAAGCGGGAACGGCTTCACATCGACGGGCGGAGCAGGAGACTTTGCCATGTCTTGAGAGTGAGTGAGCGCCGGGAAAAAGAGAATAGAGGAGAAGAGAGCGGCGATTGGAAGCCATCGGTTAAGCACGCCAACACTATAACAAGGCACTCTCACCTCACTTGACCTGCGATCACGCGCCCCATCACGCTTGTCTGTCTAAAGTTTTCATGAGTTCCGGGCGAGTGGTAGCTAGCCAAGATCGGAAGCGCCTCACACCGAAAGCTTCGCTGTGCACGATCTTGGTCGCGAGGCGCTTTCGATTTGGACACAAGAAGGAAAAAGCAGGCGTTTGCCGCGGATGCGGTGAGCCTTATGGATTTTCAATCAGAGCTTGCTGATAATAAATAAGTTGGAACTTTACTCCGCAAAGCCGAGTTAGCGAGCTTGTCCGGCCCATACGGCCCCAGTATGGCACAATTCAGCGCGCGGCGCCTGCGGCTTCGTTCTTGTGGGCTATTGGGAAATTATGCCTTAGTTAATACCAGCGAGATTAATAATCAAAGCATAGTCATTTCCGAATCGCGGGTGACTCTGCCCCGATCACGCGTTGCACGCGCGTCGGTCCGGCGCTCACGCCTAACATCAACCGTGCACGGTGGAGGGTTGTGTGGGCGCCGTGCGCTGGCGCGACAGGCAAAACCACGCCTTCACGCTGTGTTCGCGGAACTCAGCTGATCGCAACTCGACGATCTCCAGTGCAGGTTCGATCGCGGCGATGACCTCGCGTGCCGAGCGGCGCGGTGGACCGACCTCACGCGGCGACCCTTCGGTGCTGCCGATTACGCTCAGCCACAAGCCGCCCGGAGCCAGTGCGGCAGCGACTCGCGCCGCAAACTGCTGTCTCTCGCCTGCCTCATCGAACACGTGAAAGCAACCCCGATCGAACACGAAATTGAACAGACCAATGGAGGATGGCGCGGCGAGAAAATCCAACGCAGCGAAGCGGCAGCTCGACGAGTAGCCGGTGATTCGACCGGAATGGGTTCAAGTGATCTACCATTGAGTCGCAAACTGCCGGCCTCAACTCAGTGTGACCGGCAGTGCGACCAGTTTTCCCCTTATTTCACGGCCAATTCAATCGTGGATGCCGGCGTTGCCTTGCTCTTTGCCGATTCCGACTGGCTCTTGTGTTGGACAGCCATTTCGCTGTGCAAGCTCGTTCCAGCGATCCAGACCTGGGCGAGGTATTTCCGCGTTCCGTCCTGCTGGAAGACCAGTCGGCCGCGCGTCTCGATGGCTTGACCCGCTTCCGGGCGAACCATCTGAACCTGGGTCTGATCCGTGGCAACGTTGCGTAGAGAAAGGTAGCGATCCGTCAGCAACTCTACCTTATATGTCCCAGCAGGCACATAATGGCTGTCTGCCGAAAACGCGAAAGGGATGGTTACAGACGCGGTGGACTGGGCGGACGCGGTAGCAGCTGCGCAGAGCAGGCCTGTGGTCAGGGAAAGGCTGAGAATCAGAGTCGAGAGGTTTGCGATGCGAGATGTCATGGTGGTTCTCCTTTTGGATTTGCGATCGCCGGTGGGCGGCAGCCGCTTGGTATGTTTCGGACTTTGCGCCTGCTCCGGGTTTCCCGCCATGCACTGGAGGTAATTCCGCAATCATCTGGGGATGACGTCATAAGCTATTGAAGAACAGCTATTTATCCAAGGCCGTGCGTCATGGGATTTTGCCTCCACGGCATAGAAGGCGTGCTAGACTCCACGTCATCAGCGGCTACAGGAGTTGAAGTCTTGTCGACGCCGGCCAACACAGATCGGACCTGGCGTTTCGGTGTCTTCGAAGTGGACACGCGGCGCGAGGAGTTGCGCCGAAGCGGAGCCCTCGCCAAGCTCCGCGATCAGTCCTTCCGCATCCTGGTCTATTTGCTCGAACACTCCGGCGAGATCGTCACCCGCGAAGAACTGCGCCAGGTGCTTTGGCCGTCCGACACGTTTGTCGATTTCGACCACAGCCTCAACACCGCAATGATGAAACTGCGCGATGCCCTGGGCGACGTCGCCGATGCCCCGGTCTACATCGAGACGATTCCCAGGCGCGGCTACCGGTTTATCGCCCCGGTTACCAAATCTACTGAACCGATCACCCAGACCTCACAGGCTTCGCCAGCGGTTTCGCCTTGGCCCGTGAATGACGCTGCGCCCGCGACGGTGCAGTCGTCCACACCCGCGGGTCGATCCTTCTTTCAGCATCGGGCCGCACTTCTGCTTCTCCTGCTTTTAGTGATCACTACCACTCTTGTTGGCTACGTGTTCATGTTCCGGTCCAGTGCCCGGCGAACGAATAGCGACCGCAAACTCCTCGGCACCATTCCCATCACCTCTGCTGCCGGCGACGCAATCTCTCCCGTCTTCTCCCCCGATGGCCGGGAGATCGCCTACGTCTGGGACGGCGCCGATCGCAAAGGCTACGACATCTACGTGCAACTGGTCAGCGCTGACCTCCCGCTTCGTCTCACCTACCATCCGCTCGGCCTTGTCGGCCCCCCGGCATGGTCTCCTGACGGCAGCCAGATCGCCTTTGAGCGTTGTGACGGCAAACACGACGGCGTTTATGCGGTTCCTGCTCTGGGTGGAGACGAGCGCCAGCTTACGACGGCTGCCTGCTACTACACGCTTCCGAATCCGGTCGCGTGGATGGCCAATGGGGACGACATTCTGATGGTGGATCACTGCACGCCCAATGGCCGCTTCGGCGTCGTCGATCTGGCCCTTGCCAGTGGCCAGAAACGTTGTCTCACGAATGGTCGGAGCGAGAAGGACGATATTGGCTGGGGTTTTGCGCTCTCCCCCGATGCTTCCACGGTCGCCTTCGGCAAGACTGGGGGAGCTCTCTGCTGTGACGTCTACAAAGTTGCGGTCAATGGTGGGCAGATCCAACAGCTCACCTTTGAAGGCCACACCGGATGCAACACTCTCGGCGAATTCGGTTGCAGCGGATTGATGTGGACGCCTGATGGCCGATCCATTGTCTACGTAAACACACGAAGCTCACTCCCCGCTCTCTTTCGCGTCCCGCTAAACGGCGGAACCAGCGAGCCCGAAACCACATATCCTGCTATCGGCAGCTTCACCGCAGACGGCACGCATTTCATCTACTCTCAGCACAGCAGTTCCGACCCGCCCGCTATTTGGCGTGCGAGTCTCTCCAGTCCCGCCGGATCGCTTCGCGATAAGAGCAAAATTATCGATTCCCAATTCCCGGAGATGGATGCGCAGCCGTCCCCTGATGGCAGTCGCATTGTCTGGATGTCGTTGCGCACCGGCGCGGAGGAGATCTTCGTCAGCGACTCAGATGGACACCACCAGACACAGATCACCCGTCTCGGTCGCTATTCAGGAACTCCCCGCTGGTCCCCTGACGGCAAATGGATTGCCTTCGACAGTTACATTGCGGCCAGGAATATTCAGATCTTCGTTGTCGATGCCGAAGGCAGAAATCTCCACCCTCTCATCGCGGAGCCTTTTGACTGCGCTGTCCCCAGTTGGTCGCGCGATGGCAAATCCGTCTACTTCTCGGGAAACCGGGACGGGAGGTGGCAGGTGTGGAAACACAGCCTGGACACTGGCGTCGATTCAGAACTGACTAACCAGGGCGGTTTTGATCCCATAGAGTCTATCGACGGAAAGACAGTCTATTACACCCGCTTTTACGAACCCGGCATCTGGAAAATCCCCGTTGGTGGCGGTCCTGGGACTCTTGTCATCCCTGGCCGACCGCAGATCGGTTTCTGGGGTCATTTTGCCGTCTCTGCGCCGGGCCTCTATTTCCTCGATGCCGATGCCCAGCCGCGCCCCACCATCGGATTCTATGACTTCGCCGATGACAAAGTCTCGCCGGTTCTCGCTCTTGATGAGCGCCCGGCCCGCCTGCAGCCCAGCCTCAGCGCCACAGCGGACGGCAAGACTATCTACTTCACCCAGTACGACCGCCAAAGCGTGATCAAGATGATGGAGTTTGCGCCTTAGACTTCTGCCCTTTGCGCCGAATGAAGCGGAGTATCTATAGTTCCCGTGGGCGGCCGTTGGCGCGAGTGCCGCCCGGCGTTTCGAATTCCGGTAGGATAGTGGGCCAACCGGACATAACCAAAAATGGTGCAATCTCCCCAGTGGCGATTCCGATCGGGTTGTCACCAAACGACCCCGAAAGCGTCCAGTTCTACCTTTCAGACATAAGATAAAGAAGAAAACTGCAGACTATCGCAGGTTGCGCTTCAGCTCGCGACTCATCTGCGATCCGCCTCAGGAGGAGGGCAAAGTGGACCTTAAGACACTGATAAACACACCTCCATGGGACTGGCCCAGCGATGCCGGGAAGTTGTTTCAGAATATTCTGCATGATAGCCGAGCTCAAAAGTCCGACCGGCCTATGGCCGCCGAACTGGCAGGCGATTCTACCGTCATCAACGACGATCTGTCTGATGCCTTGATGGCGATAGTACGCGATGCTGAGGAGCCAGAGAAACTGCGGGCCAGAGCGGCAATCTCCCTCGGGGCAGTACTCGAACTAGCGGACATGGATGGGTTCGAAGATGCGGATGACGTACCTATTTCCGAGCGGACTTTTCTGAATATCCAGGACACGCTCCACAGACTTTACCTCGATAAGAGCAACCCCAAGGAAGTACGGCGGCGAATTCTGGAAGCATCGGTGCGAGCCCCCCAGGCCTGGCACCAGAAGGCCATCATGACAGCTTACTCCGGCGGGGATAGAGACTGGATGCTGACAGCGGTGTTTTCGATGCGTTGGGTTCGAGGTTTTGATAAACAGATACTGGAAGCCTTGAATAGCGCCGATCCTGAGATTCATTACGAGGCAGTCAACGCGGCTGGCAACTGGGAACTGGACGTGGCGTGGCCTCACATGATCGTGCTGCTCAATGACGCTCGCACTCCAAAGCCGTTGCTACTTGCTGCCATCGGAGCCGCCTCCAGTATCCGTCCGCAGGACGCTGGGGAACTCATGGTAGACCTTGCCGAGTCTGACCACGAAGAAATCGCTGAGGCGGCGGACGAGGCCATCGCGATGTCTCAACCAATACCGGACGAGGAAGACGACGAAGACGAGGCAAGCGAGTGGATCAATTGAGCGGCGCAATCGTGCGGCACGGAGACGCTTTATGCACGAGATAGTCGTCTATTCGCGCAAAGGATGTCATCTCTGCGAGGCAGTCAAAGAGACGCTGGCTCAAGTTCAAGGCGATGCCGAGTTCGAATGGCGCGAGGTGGATATCGATGCCGACCCACAATGGCTGCAGAAATTTAACGAAGAAGTGCCGGTAGTTTTTATTGACGGACGAAAGGTATTCAAATACCGAATGGATCGAAGACAGCTTCTTCAGAAGTTAGGGGAGAGAACTTAATTGCTATAGTTCAGAGAACCCGTTACTCGGCGCACGTAATCACCAAATCTTCCAAACCCGGAAATGCAGCAGAGTTGGGTCATTGACGGATTGCCGGGTGATCCAACCGGAACTGCGCCGAGGGCTCTCAAAACGCTCGCGATGCTGACCTAACGAGGCTAAAAGCGCGCTAACGATGGCTTGCTGACGATATGCAGGAATCTCCTTGCACCCGCGTCCACTTGACAGGTCGCGGTGCCTGCTTCGGCCCTCCGGGCCAATCGCCCACAAGAGCGTTTCCGTCACGAGAAATCGCTGCGGTAAATGGGTGCGAACAACACGTGGGAGTGTACGCCCTGAGTTCGACCTCAATGTGATCTGGTTCGGTTACCCTCACCTTTGCTATCTCCCCGTAGTGCTCCATCGCTCGTTCGGGAGGTCGGATGCCGTTCGCAGATCGAATCCGCCCAGGGACCTGAATGTCGTCGCTCCATCCGGTAAATGTCCCATCCTCCGCCTGTGCGATATGCAGGCAGTTATTCATCAGGCCGCTACTTTCGAACCATGTACCGACAAATAAACCATTCTCACGCCCTACCGGTCTTCTCAAGGTAATTGCCTGCCTCTTAAAAGTTCCGCGTTCGAAGGTCCCACTCCAGAGCCGCGCTGTGTCGTCCCACGCAAGATTGACATGGATATCTGCAGGACTCGATTTTTGTGCAAGAGCGATTCTCAGGTGTCGACCGTCCCATGCCGCGCCTCCATCCGGTGAAGTCGTGAAGAAGTTGAAGCCGAGTGGTTTCACGTCCGAGCCGGAGCGCTGGTAAACGCCGATCTCAAAATCTTCAGTCTTCTGGGGAACATCGACCAGGTCTGTCGTGGAGCTGGCGACCGTTGCGGTGACCAGAATATTCATCCCGACCGCCCCGCCCTGCCCGTCAGAGGCTTCCCATCGTCCGGCAAGCTTTTCTGGGTAAGATCGTTGCTGCGCTGTCAAGGCAAGTGTTGAGCTAATTCCTAACAAGACGAACCAAAATTCGAGACTTATGCGCACAACGCCTCCAAGTCCCAGTGTGAGGCTGAATGGATGGACACCAGTTCTCGGCAGATTGTTCCCGAAGCCCTGTTCATATCCGTAACCAAAAATGGTACAACTTCCGGATCGCGGGTGACTCGACCGGAACTCCGTCAAATAGCGAATTGCGTTCTGTCGTGAGCCCAACACGATTCGCCTGCAAATCACTCAAAGCGATAGCGTAGACCCTCTGCTATTGCCCTATAACCAATGCGGCGGTAACAGATCCCGCTCTGGAGGTGTTCCAGAAGCGCCAAGAGAAGGAATCCCTGAGCGGCGAGCTTGGGAACGGGAGATGCATCACACCGCATGCGGACGATCGTCGGAGCGTACGAAGCCTGCGTTGGTGGGTGCATGTCCCGTCCATTCCCGAAACCCCAATTCGGAACCAGCATTTCTGTTTCGGGTCTCTTTGTTATCGGCATTTGTCGCCGGCGCTCCAACTCCTAGGAAAGAAAATGCTCCTAGTAGAGAGGACATCGACAAATAGGTCCAGCTATAGTCGAGTCTCCGAAGCCGGATGCGGAGCAATCCCTCTGCGCGGCCCGATCTTTGCCGACCGGATTAGCGCCGTTGCATCCAAGGCTGCAAGCGGCCGACTAAAGTAAAATCCCTGCATCTCCGCACATTTCTGCTTTTTGAAATAATCCTGTTGCTCGCGCGTCTCTACCCCTTCGGCAATGCAGACGATGCCCAGATTCCGACTGAGGGTCAGGATGGTGTTGACCACTTCCTCTGCTGCAGGCTGGGTGAGTAAATCATTGACGAACGAACGATCGATCTTGATTCGATCGATGGGAAAGTGCCGCAGATAGGACAGCGAAGACCAGCCCGTACCAAAGTCGTCGAGCGATAGGCTGACACCGAGCCGTTTCAGGCTAAGCATGATGTTAATCGTGGCCTCGGAGTCGTCCAGAGTTTGGCTCTCTGTCAGTTCGAGTTCAAGATATTTGGGATCCAGCTTCGTTTCACGGAGAACAGTAGCTACGGTGTCGACAATGTTGCCCTGGTAGAACTGCTGAGACGATACGTTCACTGCCACGCGAATCGGCCGGAACCCGTTCCGCTGCCATTCCGCAGCCTGTCGGCAAGCCGTTCTCAGCACCCAACGGCCAACTTCCACAATCAGTCCCAGCTCTTCAAGTTTCGGAATAAATTGAGCGGGCGAGAGCAGTCCCTGTTCCGGATGGCGCCAGCGGAGTAACGCCTCCATTCCAGTAATACCGTTTGAATCGGTTGCCACAATCGGTTGGTAATGAACCACGAATTCATCCCGGGCGGACGCTTGGAGAAGATCGCTCTCCAATTTCTGCCGGCGCCGTGCAGCTTCGGTGAGTGTGGGCGAAAAGAAGCAGTAGCGCCCGCGCCCTCTCTGCTTAGCTTCGTACATCGCAACATCGGCAAATTGCAGCAGCTCTTCCGAATTGTTTCCATCCTCGGGGAACTGACAAATCCCCATGCTGCCACTCAGTTGCAACTCATGGCCCGGAACGTCGAAAGGACGTGACAGAGATTCCAGAATCTTCTTGGCGACTTGTTCGATCCCTTCCAGATGATCGGTCATGGGAAGGGCGATAACAAATTCGTCTCCGGCGAGGCGTGCAACTGTATCGGTTTCACGGAGACACGCTTTCAATCGTGCTGCAACAAGCTGTAAAAGGCGGTCGCCGACGGAGTGCCCGAAAGAGTCGTTCACATCCTTGAACCGATCCAGATCGAGCAGGAGAACGGCAACGTGCTTCTGATTTCGTTCCGCGAAGGCGATGGCCTGGGAGAGACGATCTTCGAGAAGAATACGGTTGAAAGGCCGGTCAGAGAGTCATGAAGGGACATATGCCGGATGCGCTGTTCAGCTTGCCTGTTACCCGTAATGTTGTGAGCGAATCCCATCGTCCCAATGACCTGGCCTTTGCGATTTCTAAACGGAACCTTCGAGGTGACTGACCAGGTCTCGCTCCCATCCGGCCAGGTCTCCTTCTCCTCTCTTTCAATCATCGGCTGACCGGTACGGAGGACTTCTCTTTCATCAGCCAGCGCCTGGTTCGCGTGTTCCGCACTGAAAATATCGGCATCGGTCCTCCCGATCATGCGGTGCGGCTCTTTGAGGCTACAGTAATTTGCCATAGCCTGGTTGACGCGGAGGAATCGGCTTTCCTTATCCTTAAAAAAAATGTTATCCGGAACGACTTCAAGGATGGCCTTGAGCATGTCGCTATCGAGTTCATGACTCCGATCCACGGTGGATCTGAGTAATGTCAAACTGAGCGCGAGGGAAGCTCCAACGCCTAGAGCTGTACCGATCAAGGAGGACATCGAAAAAGAGCTGGGCCGGATGGCGCTGAGAATCGCCGGAGGCACGACCGCGATTCCAATCGCAATTCCCACGAGGATTAGAAGCACAACCAGACCCCGGGGAATAGACGGGTTGCACGAACCTACTCTCATAAACAATCGGCTCCTACTCACCACGGCGCGTTGGCTTTGAGTCCCGACTCAGGAGACTTACTCACTTGGTGTGCCTTTCCTTCAATGACGCAGCGTTTTGTTGATCACGCTAATATCTTCGCGATTGTCCTGGCACTTGAAGTGATTGATGTCACTTCGCTACTACAACCAAAGTGTGACGATGGAAGATTCGTTCAGGCTGGTGTTCTTTCTTTGAGACTCCACGGCAAACTGCCAGCTTCTTACGTTTCTGTTCAGCTATCGGCAGTCTGCCGCGTGACATCTAGGACGGCGCTCACTCTGAGGTATTCATTCGTCATGTTCCGCTTCTTTTCGAGTACCGATTGG
>CAWCRW010000007.1:0-932327 GCA_963798035.1 uncultured Acidobacteriaceae bacterium
TTCTCGAACGTTTTCGCGACGTAGCCAACATACCGGGCGAATCACTCGCCACTCGTCCATACCGAACCAGTAAACAGTTCGAGGCTCGGATCGGGCGATGTGGCGGGCTGCAATTCCCCTGCAACTTTTGGAATTACTCGATTCAATGGTCCTTCGGTCCTTCCATGAGTCTTTCGACATGGATCGAGAAGACAAGGACGATGGGAGCGGTCTCGGGGTCCTTCTGAAAAGTGATTTTTATTTGCGGGGCGACCGTGGTTGCCGCGCGTTGCCTCCGGTTTATTTTCGGAGCCGGAAAGCTCTCGCGGCTGGCGGGGGATCATTGCACTCGATGCGCCCTGTGATTACTCTTGACTTAGATCGGTGACTGACTCGAATGAATAGCGTTTGAGGAGGGGCCACTATGAATCGCGGTCTCGTCCACGTTGTACTCGGTTCCGTTCTGTTCGCCACGTGTGCTGCTGTGATGGCCGAACAGTTGCACCGATGGGAAACTGCCACCGTCCTCTCTCAGAAACTTACCTCTGATTCAAACACGGTGGCCGTCATCACAGGTGCACACAGCTACGTGTGGCAGGAGGTCACACGCAGCCCGGACTGGCATCACTTCATCGTCCTTGTCCACAACCAGACCGTCCACGACCAGATGAAGTTCTATCGCGACGGCCAGTGGTTCGTGACTCTGGATGATCAGGGGGAGAAGCACACGTTCAGGCTGATCCGGGCGGCAACGAATGAGTAATTACGCGTAGACTCCTCGTGTCCTTCAGTCGCTGTGTAAATTAATTTTTATTTGCGGCGCGATGGACGAGCGGGCTTCTTGACTCCGGCCCTTTGGATCGCTTGTTTGCGGTTGTTGCTGTGTGCGCGCCAGAAGGCTTCGGCGGCCTGCGGACCGATATCGGGCGCCTTGGGCAAGCGTTCTTTCTGAAAAATATGGGTGTAGAGGACGGGACCGAGAAGAAGGGAGACGGCGACGTCGGTATCGAGGTCGGCGGGGAGAAGCCCCTGGCGGATGCCGCGCTGAAGGATTTTCTTGATGAGGTTGCGCGGCGGCTCCATGACTCGATAACGCCAGGCCATGCCGAATTCTGCATGGATGGCGGAATAGGCAATCATGGAGGGCATGAGGCGGGTGCGTGCCTGATCAAATTCGTCGGGCGGGCGGCGGGTGAGAACGACGGTGAGGTCGCGACAGATATCGCCGGTGTCGATATCCTCTGTTTCGCGATTGAGGCCGTGGATCATTTCCATGACCCCCATCAGGAGCTTTTCCTTGTCGGCCCAGTGGTTGTAGATGGTGGCTTTGCTGACGCCTGATGCCTGGGCGATGGCATCCATGCTGGTGGCGTCGATGCCGCGCTCTCCGAAGAGGTCGAGCGCGGCGCGAAGGACTTTTTCGTGCGCTTCCGAACTGCGTGGCCTGGCCATGGCTAGATTTCGATCTTTGAGAAACGATACGCCCCGATGACCAGGAGGACGCAACCGACCACCGCGAGCACGCTGATATCGAGCAACGGGCTGAAGGCGGAGTGGCCGAGCAACACGGACCGCATGCCGTCGATGCCATAGGAAAGCGGGTCAAGGCGGGTGATGATGGCCAGCAATTTCGGCAGGCCGACGAGGGGAAAGAGGGCGCCCGACAAAAAGTAGATGGGCAGCACCAGGAAGTTCATGATGAGCTGGAAGCCCTGCATGTCCTGGAGGCTCGATCCGATGGCGACGCCCAGCGCGGCAAAGACGATGGCAATCGCGACCATGAAACCGAAAGCGACGGGAATCAAGGCTGGGTGAGCGGGGCGAAGGCCTGCGATGAGGCAGATCGCGGTGACGAGCAAACCTTGAATGACGGCCACGGTGGCTCCGCCGAGGGTGCGGCCGATCATGATTTGCAAACGCGAGACCGGAGCCACGAGCGTTTCTTTGAGAAAGCCGAATTGGCGATCCCAAAGAAGGCCGAGGCCGGAAAAGATGGACGAGAACAGCACGGACATGCCGATGACGCCGGGCGCGACAAATTGCAGATAGCTGCCGTTGCCGGCGCGCTGGAAGACGGGGCCCAGGCCGAAGCCGAGCACAAGCAAATAGAGCATGGGCTGCCCAAGCGATGCGAGGATCTGCGTCCGAGAACGCATATAACGCTTCAGCTCGCGCAGCCAGAGAATATAAATCGCGCTCATCGTTTACCCCCGGTCCACATTTTTGCGAATTGGCGCATTTGGTCGGCGGAGTTCGCGCTCTCGTCGCGAATCGTCGACCCGGTCAGCTTGAGGAATGCATCTTCGAGGGTTTCGGTCCCGGTCTGCTCCTTGATGGCCTTTGGAGTTCCCTGCGCCACAAGTTTGCCGTGATCGATGACGCCGATGCGATGGGCCACGCGGTCGGCCTCGTCCATGTAATGCGTGGTGAGAAAGACGGTGACGCGCTCGGCCTCGTTGACGCGCTTCACATGGGTCCAGAGCTGGTTGCGGCTTTGTGGATCGAGGCCGAGCGTGGGCTCATCGAGGAAAAGGATTTTTGGGGTATGCAGAAAACCGCGCGCAATCTCGAGCCGGCGCTTCATGCCGCCGGAGAACTTTTTTACCTGGTCATCGCGGCGATCCCACAGCTCGAAGAGCCTCAGCAATTCCTCGGAACGCTGGCGGCGGACTTTGTGCGGGACATGGTAGAGCACGCCGTGGATTTCCATGTTTTCCCATGCGGTGAGGTCGCCGTCGAGACTGGGATCTTGAAACACGATGCCGAAACGCTGGCGCACGGCGTTCTGGTGGGTTTGCGGATCGAGCCCGTCGAGTTCGATGGAACCGGCGGTGGGCTTGAGCAGGGTGGTGAGCATTTTGATGGTGGTCGTCTTCCCTGCCCCGTTGGGCCCGAGGAAGGCGAAGATTTCTCCTTCAGCGACTTCGAATGAGACGTCGTCGACGGCGGTGAAGGAGCCGAAGGTTTTGGCGAGGTTGCAGACACGAATCATGGAGGACGCTCCAGAGTTTCGATACTGAACCGTTTAGTTAAGTTTGTCAACAGCCAGGATTGGACCTGGGGGGTCAGGAAAAGCCGGACGTGTTGCGCGAAGAATCGACTTAATGTTTCTTCGGGGTCTCGGGTTTGAGCGGCGGATCCGCATGGGGCTCTTGCGACTTGCGCTTCGCGGGGCGGACAGATCCCCCGTTGGCTGGGTCTGCATCCCTGCCCGCGGTTCTCGAGACGGGAGCCTCTTCTTTCCGGGCGCGGCGATCGAACGCGAGCAGCCGGTCTGCTCGATATCCGGCAGCAGCCACGGCAGCGACAGCTTCGTCGACGGACCTGGTAATGGCTTCGGCCTCGGAGCGCTGGGGTGAGGGTTCGCCGGCCAGGCGGAGAAGGGCCGGCAGCTGGAGCCACCACAGCAATTCTTCGTAGGGCTCCTTGACGAGGTAGTTGTGTCCTTCGGCCTCGTGCGTGCCGGTCAACCAGCGCACATCGGGATCGTGCCAGAGGGACGCCGCGAAAGGCACATGGGCAGTGGAAGAAGCTGCTGAGCCGTTGAGTGCGGGAACGATGACGGGCTGTTGATTGGTCTTGGGGCTGGTCAAATCGGCGGCTGATTCCGCAGACGGTTTTTGCCGGTCTAACGCAACGGCAGGCGGCACGGTTGGCTTTGTGGTTGCCGCTTTGGGTTCGCCGGCACTATTTCTCGCCAGCAGCAACACCTTGATGCGGGCCACGGCGCGCCAGCCTTCTTCGCTTTCCATGCCGAGGGCGGTGAAAGCTTGCGCGAAAGGTTCACGCAGGCGGAGGCGATCGAATACATCGAGGGCGGTGTGCCGGGGTGCGTCCTGATTGATTGACCCGGAGAGCAACTCCAACGCGCACCAGGAGAAGACAGGTCCCCACAGGGCGGTTCCGGAGTGTCGCGGACTAGCGCTGGGAAGCGCATGACGGGCGGGCGCGGGCCACGGGGCGGCGAAGAGCGTCTCCACCGCTGGAATGTGCAGGGCCTTGCGCACACAATCCTGAAAACCGGAGGAGAGGTGCGCGGGATCCTGCGGATGTTCGCTTGGCCTGCCGGCACGCGTCCAATAGGCTTGTTGCGCGGCGCGGACGAAGGGCTCGAAGCGTGTCCAGGCAAGCTCAAGGAATTCATTGCGTTCACGCGGGGTCTTGCGGTCCGCGGCGAGTGCGCCTCGCGCGTGTTCGGCAAAGTCGGCGAGCTGGCCGACAATTTCCGGCTCGAGCAGGTGACGCAGCGCATCGTGAACCGGGCGCAATTCCATCATGAGGAGCGCGTCGTCTAGGTCGGGGACTCCCTGGCCATTGAGCTGATCGCACAGGCGATCCCACGGGTACTCGGCGGTCGGACGGAGTTCGCGCCATCCAAGGAAGACGTGGCACTGGTAGGCATGCAGATCGAGGGTGATGCCGCGTTCGGCAAGGACGTTGGCGCGACGCAGGTATTGCAAGCCCGTGAGTGAATCTTGCCAGGCAAGAATTAGTGCACCGTCGCCCGTAACTCCCAATCCTTCACGCAAGCGGCGCTGGCGAAGCTGGGCGCTTGCCTTGTCGGCATAGGCCGCTGAAAAGTCGATGGTGCCGTGAGTTGTGCTGTAGCGGTTGTTGTAGACGACGAGAGCGCGCTCGCCGCCATTCTGGTTGGAGTAGGCGAAGACATTTTCGTCGACGGAGCCGGAGGGTTCGAAGAAATCGTAAAGGAGAAAATTGCTGCTTTCGGCGAAGAGCCAACGCTTCTTGAGGAGCGGAGCGACCTGGCGTTCGTGGCGCTCGACGAGCCAATGGTTGGGGGTTTCGTCGTAACGCGGACGCTGGTATTCCATTCCGTACTTTTCGGTGAATCCTTCGACCTGGCCATGCCCGAACATGGGGAGGCCGGGCAGCGTCGACATCACCACGGCAACGCCAAAGCACTTGTCGCCAGTGCCAAACTGATCGATGGCGGTGCGCTCGTCGGGATTGCTCATGAAGTTGACATAGCGCTTCATGATGTCGGGATCGAATTCGAGGGTGTTCTTGATGACGGAGCGGTACTTGGCGTTTTCCTCGTCGCGCATCATGTTCATGAAGGCGCTGTTGTAGACGCGATGCATGCCCAGGGTGCGGACGAAGTAGCCTTCCATGAGCCAGAAAGCTTCCGCGAGCAGCAGGGTGCCGGGCACTTCGGCGGCGACACGGTCCACGACCTCGCGCCAGAATTCCTGGGGCATGAGGCGGTTGAAGTCTTCGTCGCTCATGCTGTATTCGGCGCGGGAGGGAATGGCTCCGCTGGAGCCTGGGCCGGGGAACCAGAGGCGGTGAAAGTGGCGCTTGGCCAGGGTCATGGCAGCGTCAAAACGAATGACGGGAAACAGGCGCGCTACGTGCAGGATGGTCTGGATGACCTGTTCGCGAACGGCGGGGTTGAGGTAGTCGAGCTGGGCGGTGTCGTTCCACGGGAAGCTGGTGCCGTCGTTGCCGTGATAGATGTAGCGGGTCTCTCCCGACGAGCGATCGCGGCGCCTGAAAACCACTGCGGCATCGGTCTGCTCGAAGTAGTGATCTTCAATCTTGATTTCGGCGCGGCCGTCGTTGGAGAGGTCGGGTCCGTCGAACCGGTAAGCGGGATAGGGCGGCTCGTTCCGCGCGATGAACCAATCAGGATGCTCGACCACCCAGGGGGAATCGATGCCCATGTGGTTGGGCACCATGTCGCTGGCGAGGCGAATGCCGTGGTGATAGGCGCGATCGCGCAGGTTGATGTAGGCCGGTTCGCCGCCGAGATCTTCGGCGATGCGGTAATCGTAGAGCGAGTACGCCGAAGCGACTGCGTCCGAATTCCCGCAGAGTTGCTTGATTGTCTTCGAGGCGCGGCTGCGCTCCCAGACCCCGATGAGCCAAAGGGAGTTAAGGCCGCGATGGGCCAGGGTCGCCAATTCCTCATTGGGAATTTCATCGAGGCGCCGGATGTGGCGGCCGTATTGTTTGCTTAGCTGCGCCAGCCACACATAGGTGCTTTTGGCGATGAGCACAGTGCTCGGCATCCACGCGGTGTCGGCGCTGAACCGCTCGTACTCGTGGGCAGGATCGCCGAAGACGGGGACATCGGACTTGCTGACGATCGAAGGCCACTGCTGCTCGCCGCGCTCGCGACGACGGCGGGCGGCTTCCTCGGCTGCGGCGCGCGCACGGCTTGCGTCGGGGTTGAACTGCATCCAGATGGCCTGTTCTTCTTCGCGGAGAATTTCGCCGGCGATCATCAGGAAGCGGTCCATGCTGTCGCCCAGCAGCGGTTTCCAGAGGCGGCGGATAAGGGAAAGCTGTTCGCTGAGAGATTTTGGCGCGCCGGTTGCGGGAGCGCGCAGAAGGTCGAGCAGATTTACCTTGCCGGCGCCTTCCATGGGCACCAGCGGCCGGGTGGCGAAGTAGTTGGGCAACTCTTTCGCGAGCTGGCGATAGACGGTTTTTTCGGCCAGCGGCTTTTCTTCGAAGAGTTCCTCGAATGGCTTGAATGCCTCGTTGCGGTTGGCGGTCCACAAGAGGAGCAGTTCTTCGAGAGCGACGGCTCGATGGGACATGCCTTCGGTTGCGCCGCCGAGCCATTGCTGGGGCGTCTCGTGGCCGCGCATGACGCTTTGGCCGGGAAAATGTTCGACGAAGGTCAGAAGGAGCTTATCGAGTTCCGCAGGACCAACCTGGGAAGCAAACCAGGTGAGAGCCGCCGTCATCACTTCGGGATCGAACTGCTTGCGGTATTGCGCCAGGACGAGATGGCTGACCTCATCGATCAGGCCCATGGCGAAAAGCGCACCGGCATGGACGGCACGATCGGGGTACTTTGCCGAGTCGCGCACCTGATTCATGCGGTGAGCAAAGGCACGGCATGCAGACAGATCGGCAAAGACAACATTGCCGTTAAAGGAAAAAAGCGTCTCGGCGAATTGATAGCGTGCTCGTGCCGCTCGCGAAATGTGGAATTCCATCATTTAAACCCTGCGCTCCAGACTTTCGATGCCAAGTGCAAAGCTTAGGCCGTACCGCGTGGAAATGCCACCGTGCGATCGCCTGATTTTTCGAGGCCGGAATTCGGCCGAAGTTGAAGTACCACTATGAGTGAGCAGGAGGGGTGGGTTCGTCAAGGCTGGATGAAATGAACCATGACTTTGGCGGTGGAATGGGGGTCAAGGCCCTTTGCCTTGGATCGGGTCACCCGGTACACTAGTCCTGCGTCACGGGTGCCGGCCGGTGTTCTTTTGCCTGGGTTTCTGCGAAGGAAAATCAGGCCAACCGAGGCGATTCTGGCGTGCAACCGCCTGTCAGACTTAGGATGCTTTCACAGTTCTACGTTCTGGAGTGAGCGGTTGTTTGGAATACGGAGAGGTGGCAGAGTGGTCGATTGCGCTCGCCTCGAAAGCGAGTGAGCCTTTACGGGCTCCGGGAGTTCGAATCCCCCCCTCTCCGCCATATTCACCCTTAATTGTTGATTTTACAGATTTTAGATTAAGTTTTGATAGAACAGCAGGCCTCTTTTGTGTGAGGACGTGTGCCTGAGCAGCCTTTCTAATCGCTGCTGCTTTCCCGCCAGCAAGGTTCTGCTTCCTTAGCCGCAGTCAGTCAGCGACAACGATGAAACAACCGGATGCCCTGGTTTGAGCACCCGGTGTCGTGGTCACCACCAAGGGATGGGCGGGGGTGGCGGCGGAGGAGGGTCTTTCGGCGGAGAATCGATATTGAGGAAAATCTCAATCGAATTCGCCACGGCAATCACAGTCGAAGTGCTATCAGCCTTGGCCTTGCGAGGAGACGCTGCCAACAGCACCGCCAGGGTCACTGCTATGACGAGAGTGAGCTTCTTCACGTTCTTCATGGTCTGATCTCCTTGTGTGCTTGGCAGCTATCCTTGGTTGCCGACGAATAGGAGTATGACCCCAGTCGTTACTGTCTTCCATGAGGGGGGGATGAGTTGCGGATGAGTTCTTAACTCACCCGAGCAGCCGAAACTGGATCGGTACTTACCAAGCGGAGGACGTGATCACTCCGTGGTCTTCAGTCCTGTCTTCTCCTCAAGCATTGCAAGGCGAGTGCTGCTTCCAAAAAATCTCAAGAGTTTGAGCCTATGCGCATACCCTTGGCGCCTGCGGCCATTATTTGGCGGGCAAGGCGTTCCGCGGGCTGCGATCTTCCAGCTCCATTGAGATCACGCTATGAGGATGCAGGCCTCCGATGGGGAGAAACACCTCGAACGTTGTCCCGGTTTTTTCGGAAGACCGAAAGCGGATGGTTCCCTCGTGCTTCACGACCAGGGATTTCGAGACCCATAGCCCCAGGCCAGAACCCTTAAGGTCTTTGGTGGTGAAGAAGGGGTCAAACATTTTTTCTTTGACATCGGGTGGAATCCCACAGCCCCCATCGTGGACTGTGATGCGGGCGCCTTCGCGTCCATCGCGATGAATGGACATCACGCGGATCACAACTTCGGTGTCGGGAGGAGCCGCTTCGGCGGCGTTGCGGATGATGTTGCCGAAGACCTGGCTCAATTGGCCGGGGAACCCGTAGAGGGTGAGCGTAAATCGACGGTCGTAGCGAAGGCGCACGCGTCGAGCAGCGGCGAAGCGATCAAAAAGAGCGATCACTTCGGCCACCAGTGCGCCGATATCGATTGCCACCGGAATTTGTGTATCGCGATGGAAGGCGAGGGACTGCTTTGTGATGCGAGAAATGCGCTCCAATTCCTTGTTTGCGGCGGACAAATGGCCGTGGATCGCATCGACCGATGTCGAAGTTCCGGCCAGATAAATCAGGTTGGTCAATGCTTCGAGCGGGTTATTGATCTCGTGAGCAATGGCACTGGCGAGTTTTCCTGTGGCGGCAAGCATTTCAGCGGTGCGCAGAGCGTATTCGGCAAGTTTGCGATCCGTGGTATCGGTCAGCACCAGAAGCTTGTCGCTGGCTGGGTTATCTGCCTCGACGCGATTGACGGAAACCTGCATGGCCTTTCTGCCGACGGCAAATTCTTCGCTGAAGCGCGACCCACTGTGACGCAAAGGCTCGCTGGTTCCCAAAAGCTTGTCGAGGATCAGGAACGCGTTGTCGCCCGCGTTCAATCGAACTTTCGCTCCGCAGGTCGCGGCAAATGCGCTGTTCCATTGCAGGAGGCGGCCGTCGGCGGCGATCATTGCCAGCCCTTCGCTGAGAGCGTCGAAGGCTGTCTGCCATTGAGCAGATGCTTTACGCGCCGTAGCTTCGGCGGTACGCAGTCGTAGCAGGGAGCGTACGGTCGCAACCAGAACCATGCGGTCGATCGGGTGGGTGAGATAGCCGTCGGCGCCGCCTTCGAGCGCGCGCACCCGATCTTCGGCGGAGACAAACGAAGCCGAGATTTGCAAAATCGAGATGCCCTCGGTCCGCGGATCACTCTTGATCCTGCGGCACACTTCGTACCCTGAAATGTCGGGAAGACGGACGTCGAGGATGAGGACGTCGGGCAGCGATTGGGCGATTCTCAAAGCCTCGGCACCGGTGCCGGTGCCGGTGCAGGAATAGCCGGCGCCCTCGAGGATGCGACAAAGAACGTACCGGTTCTCTTCCCGGTCATCGGCGATCAGGACGCGCGTCCCCGTATTTTCAGACATCCTGCTCTCGAGTTGCGGGTTCAGGAGCGATTCCAACAGTTTTCACCCAGTCAAGAAACGGTTTCGCCGAAAGTCGCGTGGAGATCTCTTCTTTTCGAATCACTCTCGCGTGCCACGTTTCGAGCTGGGCCTTTTCAATATCGGAAAGAGGCTTGGAAGTATAGATAAGCACGGGCAGGCTTTTGGTTGCCACGCGGGACCGAAGTTCGCGCAGAATATCGAAGCCGTTGATATCGGGCATCAACAAATCAAGGATGACGGCATCGGGAAGGTTCTCCCGCAGGGCGGCCATGGCTTCAGTGCCATTGGCGGCTTCGGTGATTTCAAGCCACGGCTGATTGAGCAGGTCTCGCAGTATGTAACGCGAGACTTCATTGTCGTCGACGATCAAGAGGCGCCGGGTTCCTGTGCTGGCAGTCAATCGACGAAGTTCGCGGAGCAAGACATCGCGTTCGACAGGTTTTTCAAGGAAAAGGTTTCCTTCTCGTTCCGGCACGGCGTTCGCTTCCTTATAAGCGCTGGTGACGATCAACGGAATCCTGGGCTGGCTTTGGCGGATTCGAGCGATAAATTCCCAGGAGGGTTCGCTGCCTATGTAGACGTCGGCAACAATCGCCGAAGGCATATGGCGGGCAATCCAGCCTTCGGCCTGGGCCACGGAATTGGCGATGATCGGCTGGAACTCCGAATCGCGGAGGAAAGCTGCGAATACGTGCGCCGTTTCCCGGTCATCTTCGAGGAACAAAACAGGAGAACGCTGGAACTCGGGCGCAGGAGGCAGAGCTGTGTCTTCCGGCAGGACCGCTTCCCCGACGTACACAGCTGGAATGGTGACGATGAAACTTGAACCCTTGCCGGGTTCGCTGTCCAGCCAGATCTGACCGCCCAGAAGAAAAGCGAGATTGCGACACAGAGGCAGGCCGAGACCGGTGCCGCGATGCCGCTCCTGCAGCGGGTTTTCGACCTGACTGAATTCGCGGAAGATGGATTCATGGTGCTCACGCGGAATGCCGATGCCGGTGTCCTGGACGACGAATTGAATGTCCTGAGTTTCAAGCAACTTTGCCGAGACTGTGACTTTGCCCTTGGGCGTGAACTTCAGGGCGTTGGAGATCAGATTTCTGAGAATCTGCGAAACCTTGCCTTCATCGGTACGAAGCATGGGCAATTCGCTCGAATCATCGAAGATGAGGTCGACCGAAGTATTGTCGGCCAGGAGCGGTTTCAGCATGCCCTTGAGAGCGCTGAACAGTTCTTGCACTTTGAAACGCTTGGTGAGGATTCTTGTTTTGCCTGCTTCGACTCTGGCAAGGTCGAGCAGATCGTTGACCATGTCCTGCAGGTCGGTCGCCGAGGATTCGATATAGCGAACCTGCTTCATCTGCTCGGCTGTCAGATCGCCGTCGATTTTATCCATTAAAAGCCTGGCCAGGGCGACGATCGAATTCAACGGTGTGCGAAATTCGTGGGAGACATTGGAGAGAAACTTGGTCTTCAGCTCGGAGGCGCGTCGCAGGTAATCGGCACGTTCATCCAGTTCCGCATAGAGCGCGACGACACCGCGGTTTGTGTCCTCGAGCTCGCGATTCAGTAACTCGAGATCCTCTTGCCGCGCGCGCAATTCCTGGAGGGTTTTGAGCAGCTCCTGATTCTGCTGCTCGATTTCCTCGTACGGGCTTTCGGGTATGCGCTCCTGCAATTTCCCGGTGAGATCGCGGGCGGTGCGCAAAGTCCACGTGTCCCTGTGGTGTGAAATGCGTTTGGCCATGCGGACGTGGGTGCCGCTGGGCGAAGCTTCAATTTCAAACTCATCCATCAGCCGCTTCGTCCCGAGGATGCCCATGCCCAGGCCGGTCTCCGATTTATAGCGTCCTTCGAAAATCTCATCCAGGTTTGGAATTCCGGGGCCGGAATCAGACACCGTCACTTCGAGACGTTGCGGAGGGGCGAGCTCCAACGAGAAGGTCACCTTGCCGTTGCGGGCATAGCGGAAAGCATTGCGCGCGATCTCCGAGGTGGCAGTGGCGATGCGGATCTGGTCCTGATTGTCCAAGCCGAGAGCAGCGGCTACTTCGCGAGCTCTCTGCCGCGACTGCACAACGTCGCGCTCGGTTCTTAGGGCGAGATGGAGGATGGCAACGGACATGGGGTCACGCAGCCTTGACCACCACGACGCTTGCGTCGTCGTGCTGGCGGCGGAAATCGCGAAGCAGTGCGCCACCGATGACGGCGGGATGGCGAGCGATGAGACCGGCGTAGGAGGAGAGGTCCCACTTCGACTGCAGGCCGTCGGAATGGAGCACGAGGACGCCGTCGGCTGGCCATTCGACGCGAAATTCCTGAATTTTCGAGGCAATCATGCCCAGGGTTCCGTTGTGTGAGACGAGGCTGCGCGATGAATCACCGCTGTGCAGTACGGCCGAGATGTTTCCTACACCCGCGTAAATCAGCGTTTTCTCTTGAGGTCGGATTTCGGCGATGGCTGCAACCGCTCCGCGCGTTTTCCTGAGAGCGTCGTGAATACGCGCCAAGATCTGGCCGGGGCCCAAGTCGACCCGCTTTCGAAACGTCGCGACCGCTTCCTTTGCCGCCTCGGAAGCTTCCCAGCCATGACCGAGGCCGTCGGCCAACAGTGCTAGAGTGCGCTCGGGAGTGCTGTGATAGCACCAACCATCTCCGCAGAACTTTTCTCCGGGATAGGGCACGGCCATGGCGGCAATCTTCAGGTGTTGCTTCGTTGTTTCCTGGCCAAGCTCGAGCAAGACGATGGTGCCGCCGCGTCCGGTAAAGATCTCGAATTTTGTGGCCATTCTTTGCATGGCTCCGAGGCCGCCCCCCGGGGTACCTGCGGTCGAATAGCCGTCACCCATGGCCCTGGGGACATCGGCGATGCCAGAACCCTGGTCCATGGCCAAGATTCTTGCCAGCGACCCGCCGTCCTCGGTCATCCCGGCTAGAACCACCTGTCCGCCGCCGCCATGTACCAGGACATTTCGCGAAGCTTCGGTGGCGAGCAGCGCGAACTCGCCCGTTCGAGTCTCGTCAAACCCCAAACGATGGGCGGCCATCAGCGCTTTGCGCCGAACTTCGCCGACGGAACTGGCATCCGTGACCGACACCCATTCGTTGCAGACTATTTCCATCGTGCGATTGAGATCCTCGTTCCCTTCCCGACTTCTGATTCGATGCTGAATTCGTTGACGAGGCGTTTGCTGCCTCCGAGGCCCAGTCCCATGCCGGATCCGGTGGTGAATCCATCCTTGAGGGCTTGTTCAATGTCGGGGATGCCCGGTCCCTGATCTTCGAAGGTCAGGCGCAGGCCAGACTTGGTCCCTGTGGCCAAAGACTCGATGGTCATGGTTCCACCTTTGCCATGATCCAGGGCGTTGCGGGCGAGTTCGCTGGCAGCGGTTACGAGCTTGGTCTGATCCACCAGGCTGAACTTGAGCTCAATGGCCCACTGGCGCACCCTTTGGCGGGCCAGGACGACATCGCTCGAATTTTTCAGCGGCAGAAGATCACGCCTCAGGACGTTCATCGACTGTTCCTGACTGCGTTCCGGCAACCGCTCCGTAGAGCAGTTCCATTCCCGCTTCGACACTCAGGGCAGTTCGAACACCGGGCAATGACATTCCCAGCTCCACGAGTGTGATGGCAACCGCCGGCTGCATGCCGACGACCACCGTTTCAGCCCCCAGGACTCTTGACATTCCTGCAATATTCGACAGCATGCGCCCGATGAACGAATCGACAATCTCAAGCGAGGAAATATCGATGAGCACACCGGTAGAGCCCCAATCGGATATGCGCACCGTCACGTCCTCTTGCAGCTGGAGAGCAAGCTTGTCGTGCATATCCACCTGAATGGTAACGAGGAGGAGCGAGCCCATGCGAAGAACTGGAATTCGCTCCATTTAGTCCCCCTGCTTCGAGAACAAGCTGCTGATGGGACTGACCGGAGCGGATGCCAGGCGGGTAACGGTTCGTCCGCTTCTTTGCAAGGCCAGAGCAAACGCGTCGGCAAGCTTGGCCTTGGTCACCACATCTTCGAGGTTGATGCCCAGGTGCACGATGGTCTGCGCGATCTGCGGCCGGACACCGCTGATGATGCATTCAGCGCCCATCAACCGAGCCGCGGTAATGGTCTTCAACAGGTGCTGCGCAACCAATGTGTCGACGGTCGGAACGCCGGTGATGTCAATGATGGCGAACTTGGAATTGGTGGAAACGACAGCCTGCAGCAGGTTCTCCATCACCACCTGGGTACGTGCGCTGTCGAGGGTTCCAATGATTGGAAGCGCGAGGATGCCATCCCAAAGCTTGACGACCGGCGTGGAGAGCTCCAGGAGCTCCTGCTGCTGACGGGAGATCAACTCTTCGCGCGCGGACATGAAGGATTCGGTGGTGATGAGAGCCAGCCGATCGAGCATTTCCGTAGTGAGCCAGATCGTGTCGAAGACTTTGTCCTGACTCTGGGAAAAATGGCGTCTGATGGCCAGAAAGATCGGTTTCTTCAGGGAGAGGACGAAGGTCGCGATATCAACGGGAGAGAAACCTTGCCGGGCGCGGGAAGCGGAAATCTCCTGCAGAAACTCTCGCGCCGTGTTCCATCCTGCGCCCGCAATCTCGGTGGGACCGCTGACTCTTACACCGGCGATGACCGCATTCAAGAGCGACCGGCACTGTTCATCGAGTTCCGTTTTACTGATCAGGTCGGTACGCTGGACCGTTCCCGACATCTCCTTGATCCACTCGGTGCGGATATTGTCTTCGTTCTGGGAGATGATCTCCGCAAGCTCATTCATTCCGATCTCCTGAGAGTTCCATTCATTCTCCTTGCGCGCTCATGTTCGTTTGATTCGGGGATTTTTTGTGGACGTGATTCCGCCCATGAACCAGGGAGTGCAGAAAATCAATGCGCGGGAAAAGGAAGCGCGCGAGGTATTTTACGAGACGGTCATTTCAAGTCTGGCCAGCGCCTCTCGAAAGGCAGCCGCGCCCTCCCACTTGCCTACATAAGCGTTCACGTTGAAAAGCTTGCAGATTTCCCGCTGGTGGTCTCCGAGGATGGACCAGACGATGAGGGGGATGGTTGAAAGGCGCGGGCTGCAATGCCAAAACCGCAGAAGTTCATACCCGCTCTCGTAGCCCAGATCCAAATCCAGGACGATGCCATCCGGGAGTGGAACTTCACCATTGAGGCCTTTTTCAAGATAGTCCCGTGCCGCGGTTACGGATGTTCTTGCTTCGATCCCGGAGATCCCGACCGAGAGCGCGGTGTCGGTAGCGAATCGGAGGTCTTTCGATTCATTTTCAACCAATAATAAGCGATTTATCTGTCCCAAGGAGAACCTCCCTCCGAGCAAGTTATCGCAGTCTACACGCTTGGTAAGTTTATGTAAAGATGTGTTTTAAAATGCGACCAAGAGCCTTGTAGGACCGAAGACGATAGCCTAAAAAGGTAGAAAGCATGATTCAAAGATTGGGACAGGTGCCCATTGGTGAACATAGGACGGACGAGGTTCGCATTCCGCAGAATTGCGCTTCACATGGCCGCGATCGGTGGTCTCCTGCTGTTCCATTGGAGTCTTGCGGCGCAAGAGCCCGGGGTCGGCGCGTCGAAACCGGAACACGCCAAAGCGGGGAACGCAGTCAAGAGCAGCCTGACCGTTTCTGCGCTCCTTGTCAGCGACATTCATTTCGAGCCGTTTTGGGATCCGGGCAAGGTTCCGCAGTTGGCAAGTGAGCCGGCGCGCCAATGGGATGCAGTCCTTTCGGCCCCGCCTTCTCCCGATCAAGCAGCGCGTTTCGCGGCCTTGCAGGAGACATGCCATGCCCGCGGTGCGGATACCTCGTACAACTTGTTGCACTCAAGTCTGCGTGCCATGCGGGAGCACGCGCGGAATGCAAAGTTTGTGACCGTGAGCGGGGATTTGATTGCGCATGCTTTTGCGTGCAAGTTCAGCACAGTCTTTCCGCAGGCAAAGCCGGGTGATTATCGAGCCTTCGTGCAGAAGACTTTGGATTATGTGGCAGGTGAACTACGCCATTCGATTCCCGGTGCACCGGTCTACGTGGCACTGGGCAATAACGACTCCGACTGCGGCGACTATCGGCTGGATCCGCAAAGTGATTTTCTTGCGAATGAAGGTAGATCGGTGACTGGCGACTTCCCTGCTGCCGAACGGAGCGAGGCTCTCAAGACGTTTGCCGAGGGCGGATACTACAGCGTCTCGCTACCGAAGCCCATTCGACGGGCACGCCTGATTGTGCTCGAGGATATATTCATGTCGCGCAAGTATGCGACCTGCGGGGGCAAGCCCGACGCAAGCGCCGCCAATGCGGAAATTGCTTGGCTTGGCCAACAACTTGCTCACGCGCGGCAGGAGAAAGAAGCGGTCTGGGTGATGGGACACATCCCGCCGGGGGTCGACCCCTATTCGACGGCCGCCAAGCTGAGGAATGTCTGCGGAGGCCAGAAGCCGGAGATGTTTCTTTCGTCGTCGGCGCTGCCTGAGACATTGGCGGAATATGGCGATGTGGTGCGGCTGGGGATCTTCGCGCATACGCACATGGACGAGATGCGTTTTCTGAAACCGGAGGTTGATGGCGCATCCCCTGCAGCGCGGCCGGGTGTCCCTGTCAAGTTGGTGCCCTCCATTTCGCCGATCGATGGAAACAATCCGTCCTTTACTGTGGCTTCAATCGACCCTTCTACTGCGATTCTCAAGGACTACCGCGTCTTTGCGGCGTCTGACTCGAGCGGTGTCGGCACTTCGTGGCAGGAGGAATACGATTACGCGCAGAGTTTTCACGAGGCCTCGTTCTCCGGACGTGATGTTGCGCAACTGATGGCGGGATTCGAGGCCGATCGTTCCGGATCGACGGAGGCCAGTCAAAGTTACATGCGGAGTTATTTTGTCCGCGATATTTCGCTCGAGATCAAAGCATTCTGGCCTCAATACTTATGTGCGTTCACGAATTCGACTGCCGAAGCATTCCGTACCTGCTCGTGCTCGAACGTCCGATAGCCGCTATGAAGGGGTTGCGTTCTTTATCGTCGTGGTTGAGCGTTCTTTGTGGGCGGCCTGGCGAAATGCGAGAATGCTGATGAAGGAAAAGACCGCTGGGATTCGATGAGTGCAATTGGAATTGATTTTGGTACAACCAACAGTTCCGTGGCGCTCGCGACCGGCGGGGAGCGTGTCGAGCTCGTAACGTTTCCCTCGAGCTCTGCGCGCACAGCTTCCTTTCGCTCCGTCCTCTACCTCGAACAGGTGAAGTCGCCGCACGGCGTCAAGCGTGTGCACGCGCAGACCGGCCCCGCCGCGATCCAGCATTATCTGGAAGCTGAAGAGAAAGGCCGGCTCATTCAATCGCTCAAGTCGCACCTCTCCAGCCGTTCGTTGACGGGAACGGAGATCTTTGGGCGCAGGCACAGGCTCGAAGAACTGATCGCGCGGATGCTGAAGGACCTGCGCAAGTCCGCAGAAGAACAATTTGGAAAGACTGCACGCCGCGCCGTGGTGGGACGTCCGGTGCGTTTTGTGGGAGCAGAGACGCCGGAGGAAGACGAATTTGCGGTTGGCCGGCTGCGGGAAGCATTCACGCTGGCGGGATTCGAGGACGTCGAATTTGAATTTGAGCCAGTGGCTGCGGCGTATGCCTACCAGGCGTCGATTGATCACGATGAGCTGATTCTGATTGGCGACTTCGGCGGAGGAACCAGCGACTTTTCTCTGCTGCGTGTGGGGCCCAGCGTAGTTCGGCGAGGACGGACTCCGGAAGACTTGTTGGGAAACAGCGGTCTGGGGCTCGCAGGCGATGCGTTTGATGCGCGGATTGTGCGGAAGCTTGTGTCACCGGAGTTGGGCTCGAATTCCGAAGCTCGATCGCTGAACAAGTTGCTTCCCGCGGTACCCGCCTGGATTTATGCCAACCTCGAACGCTGGCATTACCTGTCGTTCCTGCGCACGAATAATGTAAGAGAGATTTTGAAAAGTGCGCGTATTCGCGCGCTGGAGCCGGAAAAGATTGAAGCGTTGATCGCACTGATCGAAGAGGATCTAGGTTTCCAACTGCACCAGGCGGTGCAGAGATTGAAGTTTGAGCTTTCGCAAAGTCAAACGGCGGAGTTTCGCTTTCGCGACGGCAGTCTGGATCTTCGCGTCCCGGTGACCCGGATTGAATTCGAGGGCTGGATTGAAGAGGAGTTGCGGCTGATTGAACGATGCGTGGATGCGCTGCTGGCGAATTCCGGAGTGGATCGCAGGGATGTGGATCGCGTTTTCCTCACGGGAGGAAGCTCGTTTGTGCCCGCGGTGCGTCGCATCTTCACAACGCGTTTCGGGGAGGAGCGGATCCGCAGCGGTAACGAATTCACGTCGGTTGCGCACGGTCTCGCCCTGCGCGGTGCAGAGATGTCGCGCGGCAGTGCATAGGATTCATTTTCGAAGGATGCGAAGGGGCATTGCTTGCGATAGAAACAATGCCCTGTTTGTCGGCTCAGGGACGAGCCACCGCGACAATCTCAAATGATCCGGGAATGGCTTTCGGTCGTCCTGTTGGGGAGGCGGCTGGTTCGAAATCAGCGGTGGGAAGATAGACGCGGTGCGTTGTCTCGTCGATTCCGAGGGTGCGGGCGCCGTTGGGAGTTTTGACGACCTGCTCGATGTCGAAGTGCCCTGCCTTGCTGGAGGCGATGGTGAGGGAGCCATCGCGACAGCTAGCAAACGCCTCGCCGTCGGAGAATTCGGTCGCGTCGACTCCGACTCCGATCGGCATTGAAGTTTCGACTGCGCCAGTGTCTGCGTTCATGACCACGAGCTTTTGGGGATTGCGGCAACCGATGAAGAGCCGATGGCCGGCGCGATCAATGCCGAGGCCCGTGGGGCGACCGCCTGGCGCAACCGGCCACCGGGCGACGACGGAACGCGATTTGAGATCGACCACTGCCACGAGATCTTTGTCTGCCATATCCACGTAGACTTTGCCGGCGCCATCGGCAACCAGGGCCTCGGGCGCACCGCCGAGATTGATGGGGGGATCGATCTTACCGGCTTGGGGGTCGATGTCGGGACTGAAGGTCATGAGGGCGTTGCCATCCCCGGAAACCGCAAGGACCTTGTTGGTGGCTGCGTCGTAGATGATTCCATCCGAATCCGGCATGGTGGGAATGCGACCGAGAGTGGCGTAGGTTTTCAGGTCGAAGACGATGATGGCACCGGTGCCTCCGCCATCGGTGATGAAGCCGCGATTCAGCGCGGGAACGATCGCGACGCCGTGGGCTGATTTCTGGCCGGGGACATCGCCCAGAATGTTTCCACTGTTCGCGTCGAGGATCATGGTGTGGGTTGTGCGCGTGATAAAGAGGCGATGGCTTGGCGCATCCACGGTCACATAGTCCCACCCTCCCTCACCGCCGATGTGGAGAGTTTTTGAAACGCCCCAGGACGATTGGGCTTGGGACGGCAAAGAGACATAAAACAGCAGCGTTAGGACGGCGGCAACGAGAAAGTATTTCGGTCGCAATGGAATCCTCCGGCGGATTGGGGAGCGGGTCGCAAAAAACTCCCCGCTAGAGAAGGTAGCGCAAGCAGCTTAAGAATTGCTTAAACAGGTTCTCGAACCCGGGGATCGTTGCGGGTTCGGATCGCCCCAGGAGATACGGGCAAATACCTCTGCGCCTATGGATCGGGTGCCGAATATCCCGGCCCGGAACGACGGGCGTGCCTGCCTGTCTTCATTCACCCGTAGGCCGATTTGCAAACGGCGCGGTGACTTTGGATTGACAGGGGTTGAACTCGTGGGTTCCGCAAGCGTTTCCGGGCTCATACTAGCAAAAAGATTTGTCAGCCAGCTCACATTGCGGGCGAAAGGGATAACACTTGCCGGCAACGGGAAGCATTCATTTCGGAGTCTGTCCGAGTCACGACTGCGCACGTTCCTATCGCCAGGGAAAAGGGATTCGCGCGGGACTGGCACAGTGGCACACGGCCGCGATGGTACCGGGCGGGGCCGCTTCCGCTCATGATCCGAGCGTCGATGGAGCGTGCAGCGTCGTTTTGCAGGCGCGGGCCCATCCGCGCGGAACCTGCGATGTTTGTGGGAAAGCGCTTTTGTTCACCAGCGTCTCGCCTGAGCTCGGAGAGTGCCCAGCCTGTTTGCATTCGTATCGTGAAGAGGATCTTGGGGGAGATTCGTGTCCCGAGTGCGGCGCCACGGTTTCAATTACCGAGGAGCAACGCAGGCGAATGGATGCGCATGTGGTGATCGCCGAGATTCTGCATACACTTCCCCACTTGAGGCACCACGGGTATCTGGACCGTATTTACGCTTCTCTCAACGGTGGGCCAAGCGTTTCGGGGCGACCCGGCGTCTCCTATTGATACCAGGCACCCGCTGAAATGTGAGTGGGATACACTCAATATTCACAAATTCCCTCTTGACAATTCTCCATGGACCTCCGTATCTTTAGCAATTGGATAGCGAGAGTGCTAGCGCACTGCCGGCATGACTGCTTAACCGCATCCACACCCGTGAGTTAGGAGGGATGCCTTCCCAGCGAAGAGCAACCTCCTCTCGATAAAAACACCCAATACCGCGGACGGAGCGCAACTCAGTTCGCGCGCGAAGGAGAAGCGAAGCTATGGCAGCAACTTCTGTAAAGACGACAACCTTCACCCCACTTCATGATCGGATCCTGGTCCGCCGCGTTGAAGAGACGGAAACGGTACGCGGGGGCATCATTATTCCCGACAGCGCCAAGGAAAAGCCGCAGGAAGGCGAAGTAATTTCCGTTGGCAAGGGCAAGTCGAACGATGAAGGCAAGGTCTTCCCTCTCGACGTGAAGGCCGGCGACAAGATTCTGTTCGGCAAGTATTCCGGAACCGAGATCAAGATCGACGGCGAGGAATTTCTGATCATGCGCGAGGAAGAAGTCCTCGGCATCATCAAGAAGTAGTCCTGGCCGGGCGGGCGGATCGCGTTCGCGCGTGAAGGTCTCAGAACCCTGATGTTTGAATTTCAAGAAACAGACAACCGATTGAGGAGATTTACGAATGGCAAAGCAAATTTTGCATGGTGAAGATTCCCGGCAGGCGATTCTGCGCGGCGTGAACACGCTGGCAGACGCGGTGAAGGCGACGCTGGGGCCGAAGGGCCGCAACGTCGTGATTGAGAAAAAGTTTGGTTCGCCCACCATCACCAAGGACGGCGTGACGGTGGCCAAGGAAATCGACCTGAAGGATCCGCTGGAGAACGTGGGCGCGCAGCTGGTGCGTGAAGTTGCCTCGAAGACCTCGGACGTTGCCGGCGACGGCACGACCACTGCTACAGTGTTGGCGCAGGCCATCTTCCGCGAAGGCGTAAAGACGGTTGCGGCGGGCGCGAATCCGACGGCGTTGAAGCGCGGCATCGACAAGGCCGTGGTCACGATCATCGGCACGCGCGACAAGGACGGCAAGTGGACCGAGGGCGGCGCTCTTGGCAAGCTTTCGAAGCCGGTGGATGAAGGTTCCGTGGCCCAGGTTGGCGCGATTTCGGCCAACGGCGACCAGGAGATTGGCGACATCATTGCGCACGCCGTGAAGGTTGTGGGCAAAGACGGCGTGATCACCATCGAAGAGTCGAAGACGATGCACACCGGCCTCGAGACCGTGGACGGCATGCAGTTCGACCGCGGCTATCTGAGCCCTTATTTCGTGACCGATGCGGAGCGCCTCGAAGCGGTTCTCGACGATCCATACATTCTGATCTACGAGAAGAAGATCAGCGCGATGAAGGATCTGCTTCCCCTGCTCGAGCAGGTTGCACGCGGCGGCAAGCCCCTCCTGATTATTGCGGAGGATGTGGAAGGCGAAGCGCTGGCGACTCTGGTTGTGAACAAGCTGCGCGGCACGCTGAATGTGGCGGCGGTGAAGGCTCCTGGATTCGGCGATCGCCGCAAGGCAATCCTGGGCGACATCGCGATTCTCACCGGCGGCAAGGCCATCACAGAGGATCTCGGCATCAAGCTGGAAGGCGTGAAGCTCGAGGACCTGGGCCGTGCGAAGCGCGTGACCATCGACAAGGACAACACGACGATCGTGGACGGCTCCGGCAAGGCGACGGACATCGAAGGCCGTGTGAAGGAGATCCGGTCTCAGGTTGAAAAGACCACCTCCGACTACGACAAGGAAAAGCTGCAGGAGCGGCTGGCCAAGCTGGTGGGCGGCGTTGCCATCATCAAGGTGGGTGCTGCAACCGAGACCGAGCTGAAGGAGAAGAAGGCTCGCGTTGAGGATGCGCTGCATGCAACCCGCGCGGCAGTTGAAGAAGGCATCGTCCCGGGCGGCGGCGTGGCCCTGGTTCGCGCCATTCCCGCGGTGCAGGAACTTATCAAGAAGCTGGAAGGCGACGAGAAGATCGGTGCGCAGATTGTGCTCCGCTCACTCGAAGAGCCTTTGCGGCAGATTGTTGCCAACGCCGGCGAAGAGGGTGCAGTGGTGGTGGCCAAGGTGCTTGAGTCGAAAGACCATCACTTCGGCTACAACGCGGCGACCGGTGTCTTCGAGAACCTGGTGAAGGCCGGCGTGATCGACCCGACCAAGGTAACGCGGACGGCGCTGCAGAACGCGGCATCGATCGCGGGCCTGCTGCTGACGACCGAAGCATTGGTGGTCGAACTGCCCGAGCCGAAGTCTGCTGCTCCGGCGGGCGGCGGCCACGGCGGCGGCATGGACGGCATGTACTAAGCCACCTGCGGTGGGGCCAACTACGCCTGCGGCGTAAGAACCCTCCACTTGCGGCAAAAAGCCCTCAGCTTCGGCTGGGGGCTTTTGTTTTGGGCGATGCGTTTCCCATCTATTCAAGGAGACGCGGAGGCAAAGAAGAAGCGGGAGCCCTAAGGTCTCCCGCTCTTTGTTTCGCTCGCGCTGCTTGATCGACTAGAAGGTGAGATGAAGCGCCATCGTGACAGCTCTTGCTCCACCGATGGTGCCGGTAACAGAACCGAAGGTGGCGCCGTTGTTGGCCTCCCCGGAAGGGAGAGTCGAGGGAACCGTGAGGGAACGACCGGATCCGTTGACGACGGGCAGTTTGAATTCATTTGCCAGGGCAGACTGCTGATCGACGGGGTCGTTGCTGGTCGCAATTTCACCGTAGTTCAGATAGCCGAGTTGGCAATTGTCGTAAGGAACTGCATTCGCGGTATTGGAGCATGCATAACTCTGCGCGATCTGGGTCTGGTTTTGCGGTACGTCAAGACTGGTGTTGTTCAACACGTTAAACACGTTGAACGCGTATTGCAGGCCAAGGCGTTCGGTGAATTGGAAAGACTTGCGGAAGGAGAGATCCAAGCGCTTCTGTCCTGCCTGGCGGAAGAGGTTGCGTTGGTCGCTGGGTGCGAAGTCGGTCTCGTAGATGTCCTGGGGGTCGGTGCCGGTCGAGACCGGAATTCCCTTCTGTCCAGGTGCGAGGTAGTTGATGGCGATCTGGGTTGGATCGATGGTTGGAATGTAATCTCCGCCGGCGCCGCGGAATGATCCTTTGTTTCCGGTGAAGGCCGATTTGGGATTGCTTGGATTCTTGATCGGCAGGACCGGATTCATGAGGTTGGGATAGTTGCCGACGTAGAGGCTACCGACTGCACCGTAAAACTCATAAAGCGAGTAGGGTTGGCCACTTTGCACGATACCCGTGCCGGTGAGATTCCAGCCGTTGGTGACATAGGAAAGGAGCGAATGCGCCTTGGCTACGTTCGGGACCAAGGCCTGGAAGTTGGCGCTGAAGACATTGGTGCGATCGAAGTCGGAGGAGGCCCAGGAATCGCGCAGGCGGTTGGGGTTATCGCCGGTAAAGAAGATGCCGATGTCGCTTTGCTCGTCGAGAGCGTGGCTCCAGGTGTAACTCACGCCCGCCTGGAAGTCATGCGAAAGACGCTTTTCGAGATGAGCCTGGAGCGCGTCATAAGCCGAGACTCCCACGGTCTTGAAGAGCGCGGAGTTGAAGTTGTAGCCGACGTACGGAACGCGGAAGTCGATGTTTCCGCCGCTGGCGGTGTTCCATGGCTCCCCTGCGATCGAAGCATAGTCGTAGCCGTCGGGCAGCGAATTCTGATTGAGGACCTGCCAACCGTAACTCGCGGTCTCTCCCCAGATTGGGGTGCTTGCGGTCGCGACTCCCGGCTCGTTGAAAGGAATCGGAATCACGGAATGGCGACCGCGATTGCCGACGTAGCCGATATCAAAGGCCATATCGTTGCGCGGTTGCCATTGAAAGTCCAGGTTGAAATTGATGGTGTACGGGAGCACGTTGTTGGGGGCGTAAGCGCCGAAGTCGATGGTGGGTGTGCAATCGAGATAGTTTTCCTGGTTATCAATCGCACCGCAATTGGGACCGAACTCCGGATGCGCGCTTCCGGTCATGTTGTTGAGCTGCGTTTGCAGGGCAGTTGTAAAGAACGAGGGATTTGCGCTCGGCTGTACGTAGCTTGGAGTGCCGAGCGGATCGGACAGCGATTTTCCATTGCCGTTGATGTAGGTGGCAAGAGGAGCGGACTGTGTTACGCCGAAGGCGCCACCACCGCCGGATGCTCCATAGGGCTGCGAGAGGTAGCTGAAGAGCTCGCCGCGGTCGTAGTACATTCCGGCCCCGCCGCGCAGAACCACGCGCCCGGCGTTTTGTTTTGGGGACCACGCAAAACCGACGCGCGGCGAGATTCCGAACTGGCGCCCTGTCAGTGTGGAATCGCTGCCGGCAAGGTTCGAGGACGCGACGCTGCTGCGGTATTTGTTATTCGGCGCTACAACAAAGC
Organism: uncultured Acidobacteriaceae bacterium; assembly: GCA_963798035.1. Lineage (GTDB taxonomy): Bacteria > Acidobacteriota > Terriglobia > Terriglobales > Acidobacteriaceae > Telmatobacter. The sequence goes on from CAWCRW010000007.1 coordinate 24,394, forward strand.
CTGTGTTGGCCACGTTGAAGCCCGTGGTGCTGGTGCCGGTGACGTTGTAAAGGGACGGATCGAAGTTGAACATGTTGCCGAATTTTTCGGTGAGGCCGCCGTGATAGTCATAACGCACGCCGGCGGTGAGGCTGAGGTTGGTGAGGATCTGCCACTTGTCCTGGACGTAGCTCTGAATTTCGTTGGAACGATAGTAGCGGTCCGCGTTGTTCTTGCCGCTCGCGGGATCGATGGTGTCGAGGACGTTCGATTTGTAGGCGTTTCCCTGGAGAAAGGACTCGAATGTCTTGGCCTCCACATTGGGCAGGCCATTGCGATTGTTTTCGATGTTCAACTGCGTGAAGCTATAGCCGGCCCCGGCGACGAGGGTATGTTTTCCCAGAGAGAAGATGACGTTGGTCGAGGGGTTCAGGCGGTTCTGAAAGTATCCTGTATTCACCGTGGTGCTTTCGGTGCTATACGGCCCCACGCTCATCGAAGGAGTGTCGGTCGAGGCGTTGCTCGCAAATTCGAGGATATCCAATCCCGGCATCAATCCGGCAGCGTAGAGGCCCGATCCGGTGCCGATGCCGAAGGTCGGACCCAGCGTGGCGTCGGGCTGGACGGTTTGCTTATCGAAGCTATTGGAAAACATGCGCACATAGCCGAGACGCTGTTCCCAGTTGAGGCGAGGTCCGAGGTTGATCGTATTGTCGAGGGCGCCCACCTGCGAGCCGTTGTTCTGCGTGAGTGGGAACCCGCCCACCTGGGCCAGACCATAGGGCTTGGTCACCGGATCGTTCTGGTAAAAGTACTTGAATGACAACCGATCTTTCCCGCTGAGGTTGTAATCAACAGAGCCCGTCCCCTGATCCGTGGTCATGACGGATGTGCCGAATAGCGTCACGTTGGGAACGCCGAACATATATTGCGCGCTGGTTTGCGCGGACGGAACCATGTACTGTCCATTGGGTAATTTTGCATTCATGATCGCCGCGGCAATGGGGCTGATGGTGACCGAGAGCGGAGTCCCGCTACTATTCCAGCTTGTGAGCGCGTTCTCGAGTCCCGTGGTCGATCGGTCGTCGGTGAGGCCGGAAGGCACGGTGAGTTGCGACAGACCTGTGCCCTGGTCGGAGCTGTAGGAACGCTGATATGCGGCGAAGAAGAAAAGCTTGTCTTTGATGATGGGGCCGCCGAGGCTTCCGCCGGTGGTCCAGCGGTGGAGCGTCGGGTTGGCCAGGGACTGGGGAAACGCGCCGACGCCCTGCGTAGCGAGGACAGCTTCCTGCTTGAAGAAGAACGGCGCGGCATTCAGTGAATTGTTGGCGAAGGTGCCATAAACCAGCCCGTGCCATTTGTTCGTTCCGGTCAGGGTATTCACGTCAATCTGTGCGCCGGCGGTAGCGCCCTGCTGGGCGTCATACATCGAGGTATTGACGCGCAGTTCCTGCGTGAACTCGGGAGGCGGTGAAGGAAGGCTGTTGCCGTTGGATTCGTAGACCGACGTTCCGACGCCGGACTCGCCACCAATGGCCGCGGTTTCTCCGACGCCGAAGTTGTAGCGCTGCGATACGTCGCCGCTTGAGGTCATGCCGTTGAAGATATTGGTTACATCGACGCCATCGACCTGCATGGTGTTGGAAGTGGCACGCTGACCGTTGGCCCAGATGTTCTGGTTGCCCAGGCCGGCATTGGAATCCAGGTTGGCGAGGAGTTCGGCGTTCACGCCGGGCGCAAGCACCGCGAGTTGCGTAAAGCTGCCGGTCGCCAGCGGCGTCAGGGCAATCTGCGAAGAATCGAGTGTGTAGCCGTTGGTAGCGTCGCTTGCGTTGAGCATCGGGTTCGCCGTGACTTCGACCGACTCGGAGACCTGGCCGACATTGAGAGTGAGATTCAACGTCGTTGCGCTGGCTTCCTGGACGGTGATTCCCTTGGCTTCAGCCGATTCGAAACCCTCGTGGGTTGCTTTCACCGTGTAGGAGCCAACGGGCAAGTTGAATATCTGGTAGAAGCCATTGGCTTGTGTTTTTGTCTCCAGGGTGCGGTTGGTCGCTGTTTCGGTCACAGTGACAGTCGCGCCGGCGATTGCAGCTCCGGATGAATCTTTCACCGTGCCGTTGACCGAGCCTAGCGTTTGTTGTGCTGCGAGAGGAACAGCACAGGACAGAACGCAGAGAATCAGCAGGCAGAGTTGGGCGGCACTCCTCCAAAAAAGTCGGATCATAATCTCCTCGCAATTTTCTTTTGTCTTGCAGTGTTGGCCTTTTGCAACGATGGCAATCGAGCGACAATTGTCCGAGCGACTTGCGAATGCGGGGCCTTGGTTGGGTATCTGTTCCGGGGGAAATGTCGAGATTTAAATAGTTTGCAATATGGAAGAGAGAATCTCCAAGGGATTTTTTCTTCGTCAGCCATTCATATGTCTCACGTTGTGGAAAAAAGATTGGCCCGCCTCACGCATCGCGCGGGCAGGCCAGACTGTTCTGCAGGAGAACTGGAGCAAGATTAAGTCGGTTTACTTCACGCTTTGGAGTGCCCCAAGCATCGTTCAACAACACCGCCGAAACGGCCTCTGAAAGCGGCTGGGAGCCAAAGTCAGCGTCCGATCAGCGACTGGATCCCTTGCCCCACTGAATCCGCAAGCCCGCGTGCACATTGAAGGGCAAGCTGAGATAGCCGATGGGGGCAATGTGCTGGTTGTCGGTGAGGTTTTCGGCCTGAGCGTAGACACCGAGCCAGTTGAGCAATTGATAGCTCCCGCCCAGGTCGAGTTTGGTGTACCCCGGGTCAAGGTTACGATTCGGTAGAAGAAGACTGTTGCCGCCGTTGAGATCGTAGCCACCCAGGAAATCGGAATCGTCGGACCGACTCACGAAGGAAGCCGTGAAGAGCGCGGTGAGCTTCTTGGCGGAATAGGACCCAGTGAGAAAGCCCGTGTGCGGTGGACGTCGAAATGGACGCGCGCCTTGCAGGGGAGAATCGGAGCCAATCGGAATTCCGTTATAGGTAGGAAGCGGGCCGAGGAGGGCGACATCGCTGTTGGTGAACGAGCGCTGCACGACGGCGTCGAGGTAGGTATAGCCGCCGCGGAGAAAGAGCGAGCGGCCGATGCCGCCTTCCACGGTGGTTTCGACACCGAGAGCGCGATATGCCTCGGTGTTGAGGCTCTGTTCATATGCTCCATTTGCCTGTAGAAACTGCTCCAGTTGATTCTGCTCTGCCGGGGTGAGGTTCGGCAGCAACTGTGGAATCAAATCGAGTCCGACGTATTCGATCTGGCGCCCGAATTCATTGTGAAAGAAACTGGTGCGAAAAATAAGGCGCTGGCTGAAGAACGCCTGCTCCAGTCCGCCTTCGTAGGTGCGCGCAGTGGGCGCGGCGAGGGGCGTGATACCCAGTTGCTGAACGGTGGATTGTCCGGCGTTCGCTTGGAGAAAGTTGTAGAGCGAGTAGAACTGGTCGGTCAGCGAAGGCTCGCGCACTGCGTCGCCGTAATTGAACAGAATTCGAGTTCCGCTGAAGATACCGCTTCTTGGCTTCATCGCGTAGAACGAGACGCCCGCGCGCGGTGTGGTCTGGGTGCCGAAGAGCGAGTAGCGCTCCAGGTCGCCGCCCAGCGTGTAGAAGAACCGTGTTTTGAAGTCGCCGTGGACGGCAGCGCGATAGTCATAATTCGTCCGCTCGACGGGAGCATAGTAGGTGCTCCCCGGCTCGGAGCCGCGTTCATCTTCGAACTGGAAACCGGCTTGCGCAACCAGATGCGGAGTGACCGTGTAGCTGCCCTGATAGACGAGTTCATCGCGGTTGGAGACGATCTGGGTCTCCTGGGGATACGTTCCGGCGAAATCGAGGAGGGCCGGCCCGTTGACCGAATAGCCGTTTGCTCCGGTGATGGTCACGGAGTTGCCGAAACTGTCTCCATATTGATCGAAGAGTCCCGAACCGCTTTCAGACCAGAGATGATACTGTTCCCTCTTGCGCGCAAGACCATAGCGAACGGTGTTGTGGAAGGATGGTGTCGTCTGGTTGTCGATTGAACCGCTGACAAAAAGGTCCTGATCTTTTTGAGTTGCATTGTTCGACAGATCGTAAAACTGCGTGGCACCCGGAACACCGGTGGCGTCTACACCGTAGTGAACGGTTCCACGAATTTGAGTCGAGGCGCTCGGCTGCCATCCGAAGTTGCCCGCGGCCGTCGCCACGTGGAATTGATCGAGAGGAAGATTGTTGTCGGTCTGCAACCAGCTGAAGTCGCCGAGATAGTCAAGCTTGTTATGGGCGCCGGCAATTTCCAGATCTTCCTGCGAAGTGAGAAAGTTTCCAACATCTCCATGAAACAGGAAGGAAGGGAAACTCGTGGTGCCGTGCGGAGTTGTCATGCTGACCACGCCGCTCTCGGCGTCCGCACCATAAAGACTCGAGTCCGGTCCGCGATAGACCTCGGCTCGCTCGATCGCGTTAGTGGACAGCGGTCCGAAGTCAAAACGACCGCCAAGATCGCCCGCGCTTACGCCGTCAATCAGAATCTTGTTGGAGTCCGAGTCGCCTCCGCGAAGGAACAGCGATGCCTGCGCTCCCATTTGACCGACTTGCGCCACGGAGGTTCCCGGCATAAGGCGCAAGGAGCTGACGAGATCGCTGTATCCCGCAAGATCGGCAGGACCGAGCACAGATGTGGACGCACCCGTCTGGGGCTGCGGTGTCGGAATTCCGTCCGCCGTGACGACGATGGATTCGCGCGCCCACGCGGGTTCAAGCACAAGGTTCCGTTCGAGGTTGTCCAGTTGACTCGCATAGAAACCCGGTGTCTCAAGCTGTCGGAAGCCGGGCGCTGAGATGACGAGGTAATAGCGGCCCCGATCTCCGGTGATGACCTGGAAGCTGCCGTCGGGGCCGGAGACTGCGGACGAAACCGGCTTGCCGCTGCGCACAAGCAGGACCTTCGCGCCTGGGACTTTAGCGCCGGAGGCATCGGTCACGGTCCCGTGGATTTCGGCGGCCCAGGTGACGAGCTGGACCAGTAGGAAAAAAGTGATCGCGCAAGTTCGCGCAGCAATACGAATCAAACGGATGGGAATGGTCATGGAAGCTCCTCCGTTCCCCTCGGAACGTAAGCGGGTTGAGGCGCCTCGGACCGGTCTCCTGACTTGCGCCTTTGCCAGCACCTTCCCAAAGTCTCGCCCGTTGGACGAGTCTCCAGTGGTTGTTCAGCACCGGCAAACCCTGATCGGTGCTCAAGCTGGTCATCTGCCTCGGTGTTACGCCGAACAGCGAGGCAAGGGCGCTCACAGTTGCGGGGCAGTGGCGGAATTTCACCGCCTTCCCGAGCATCCTGGCGATTGCGTGGGTGAAGTGAGTTGCCGACTGGGTCGACAATCGTGATGACATGAAACAGACTTTCATGTCATGAACGTTTATAAACGGGCTGGCTGCCGAAGTCAAAAAATGGATCCGCAGAGAAGCCGGCTCTTTCTCTGCTTCGGGCTCTCCCAACCGCACGTGTTCGCAGATCTCGGTCGATGTCCTGCAGCACTCCGGAAGGAAATCACAGAGGAGACAGTCGGCGATCTTGCCGGCATCGATCTTGTCGTTCTTCCACTTCGCGGCGGCAATGGCCCGCAGCATCAGGGCGTCGAGATTCATAAGGATTTCATTCGGATTTGGGACGAGGCGCACAATTGTGCTTCTGCCGCTGAGGTCTTTGGCTAAAATACGAATCGAGCTTGGAACTCGTTCTCAATCTCGTAGGCGCTTTGGTGGCGGTGGGCCTCATCGGCCTTTGGCTGCGCATGGCGTCGCAGGGGAGCGACGGAAGTGCGCATTGGGGAATCCAACTCGTTGCGCTGCTTTTGCTGATCGTCGTTCTGTTTCCGGTCATCTCTGTCACCGACGATCTGATGGCGGCGCAGAACCCTGCCGAGACCGATTCCGTACAGCGGCGCAACCTTGAGGTGTCGGTGTTGCATGCGGCCGCGATCTGCGCCGATGTGCCGATGGATTCCTGGCGCACGCCCGATCCTCAAGTGAGGCTGCGTTTGCGTGCGCGGACGCAGCGTGTCGCGCTGCCGCAGGCGCCTGCTCTTGCTCCGGTCGAAGATCGTCCCCCGCCTATCGCTTAGATCTCTCCTAACAGCACTCAAAAGACACTGGGCTTCGTGGCGCAGCCTCGTTGCGGCTTCTCCGCTCTGCTCGAATACATCAATCAGCTGCGCGCGCGCCGCAAGGGAATGGAAGAATCGAGCGAGCAGCACATCGTGGAGGCGGCCGTGGAGGGAGCAGTGCTGCGACTCCGACCCATCATGATGACCATGCTGGTTGCGACCCTCGGATTGCTGCCCGCCGCACTGTCACACGCCGTCGGCTCGGATTCGCAACGCCCGTTTGCGATTGTGATTGTCGGCGGCCTGCTGGCCAACCTGGTGATCGGGGTCTTTCTGCTTCCCACGTTATACGTCTGGGTCGCACGAGCGGATGACATCCTTCCTGCCAGCGAGAGCGCAGAAGACCTGTGACAGCCTCTACGGCCGGGTTCCGGTTGGATTACCGTCCATCCAGTAATAACTAGTGGAGCGCGGTTATTTCACCAACGCACTGAGTTCGTGCCGCAGTCGCGCAATTGGGTTCTCCCAGTCGCCGAAGCGAATCTGCCGGAACAAGCGCACGGTGGGGTACCAGGGACTGTCTTCGCGGTTGGTCAACCAGCGCCAGTCAGGCGCGAAAGGAAGCAGCACCCAGGTTTGTTTTGCGAGCGCCCCCGCCAGGTGGGCCACGGCGGTGTCGACCGTGATGATCACATCGAGGTGGGTCATCAACGCTGCGGTATCGGCTAAGTCTTTGATCGCGTATCGAAGATCGGTGATGGGAGTATTGATTGCGGTCAACTGCGCGGCAGCCGGACCCATTTGTAATGAGAAAAAACGCAGGCCGTGAAGCTCCAGCAGAGGCTGGATAGAGGACAGCGGCAACGAGCGTATCTGGTCTTCAGTGCATTGAGGATTACCGCTCCAGACAAGTCCCACGCGCAGTGTCTGACTCGGCCACTCGAGATCCTCAGCGGCCCGCTGCGCCTCTTCTGGAACGGTCAGATAGGGGACTCGTCCAGGAATGGTATCAAGCGTTGTTTTGAAGGCGAGCGGCAAGCTCATCAAAGGGCAATGCCAATCGAAGGGCGGCAGAAGCGCTTCATCCATCGTTAGAGTGTCGACTCCGGGCAACTGAGCAGCCAGTCTCCCAAGAGAGGATGGAACGTTCAGGATCACCTTGCCGCCGGCGGCGTGAACCATGGGCACATAACGGAAGAATTGAATGGAATCGCCCAGGCCCTGCTCGGAATGAAGCAGAATGCGCGCACCGTTGAGAGGCTCGCCCCTCCAGATCGGCATAGGAAAACTACGTGGCCTATTTTCGTTGCGCTCGTGACGAACTTCGTAACCGCTCCATCCTGCGGCAAGGTTCCCCTCGAGCAGATCAAGCAAACAAAAGTTCCACCGAATATCGACAGATGCCGGCTCCAGGGCAAGAGCGCGCTTGAAACTGTTGCGAGATTCCGCCAACTTACCCTGTTTTCGCTGCGTGTATCCAAGGTTGTTGTATGCCTTTGCCGAATCTGGCCTGAGCGCAATGGCGCGCTCATGGCTGGCGGCGGATTCTTCGAGCCGGCCCAGATCCCGAAGTGTATTTCCCAGGTTGTCGAAGGCTTCGGCAGAGTTAGGTCGCAAAGTCAGCAACTTCTCGAAGCAGGCCGCCGCATCCTCCAGCTTGCCAAGCTGGCGCAGGAGCACACCCAGATTGTTCTGAGCCTCGGCGTAATTCGGCCGCAGGATCACCGCGCGCTCATAGTGCGACTTTGCGGCTTCGAGCTTCCCCTGTTGTCGCAGGACAAGCCCAAGGTTGTTGTGCGCCTCGGCTAAGTCCGGCCTCAGGAGAAGCGCTTTCTCATGACAGGCAACGGACTTGGTAAGATCGCCCAGATTCTGGAGAACCACCCCCAGGTTGCAGTAGGCCGCGGCATAGTCCGGCTGGAGTGCCACTGCGCGTTCGTAATGAATCTTTGCCTCTTCCAGTTTTCCCAGTGCTTGCAGGAGTGCCGCAATGTTGTTATGCGCTCCGACAAAATCCGGTTTCAGCGCGAGTGCACGACGATATTCGGCAAGAGATTCCTCTGATTTTCTTTGAGCCTGGAGAGCGCCGGCCAGGCTGAAGTGGTACGCAGCATCATTCGGACTCATCGCGGTTGCGTTGCGAAGCATTTGAACGGCAACGTCGAATTCACCCGTTTGCTGAGCAATGAGACCGAGACCATAAAAACTCCCGGCATGGCCTGGATGGATCGCGAGCACCTGGAGATACGATTGCCTCGCCTCTTGCAGAAGCCCCGCCTGATGATCCCGAATCGCCTCTGCCAGGAGACGTTGAACCTTCCGGGACTCCGCAGGACGAAGTTGAGTTTCGTCGGACGGCCCTGCGTCGGAAGATGGAGAGTGGGTCATCGTGCTACGCCTGTGCTTCTTGGAAAATCCATCGCGCGTCTCCCAGAATCGCATTTACGAGGAGCCGTCTTATTCTGGCAACTTTTAAGTTTAAAACAGAACGAATCACGCACGAGTTAGCTCGCATTTGGCTGAATTCGCGCTTTCACACTGCTTCACTTACACATTGAGTCGATTCGAGGCAGCGACGCGGCCGTACCAATGTCCAGAGTCCTTAATCGTGCGTTTCTGGTTGCGGAAGTCTGTATAGACCAATCCGTAGCGCTCGGTGAAGCCCTCGGCCCACTGGAAATTATCGAGTAGAGTCCATGCATGGTAGGCGCGGACGCGGGCTCCGTCGGCGATGGCGCGCGCAAGTTCTGCAAGCGTTTCGCGGTACCACTGGATGCGGCGCTGATCAGGAATGCTGCCTTGTGTCTCTTCATTTGGGCCGTCGAGATAGCCGCAGCCGCTCTCGGTGATTTCGATGATGGGATGGTTGTACTCTCTTGAGATTTGAGTCACGAGATCATAGATTCCACGTGGCCACACTTCCAGACCCGCTTCAGTCAGCGGACCTTCCGTGGGCATTGCAGCACGAAAGCGTGTGTACGGGTCGCGTCCGCCGGGAGAATTATTTTCGATCTCGGTGCCGCTGAAAGCCCCGCCGCTCTCAAACTTCTCTTTGCTCGCGTCGGACACGATGCGGCGTGTGTAGTAGTGAAAACCGACCCAGTCGAGCGGAGCATAGAGAAGTTTTTCGTCGCCTGCCTTGAAGCCCATCACGTCATAGGGCGGCTCCCCCACAAAAGCTTTTGGATAATGACCGGTCATGGCTGCTTCGAGGAAGAAGACATTGTTCATGGCGTGGTACCTGGCTGCGGCGGCGCGGTCATCGTCGGAATCCGTCTTTGGATAGGCCGGGGCCATCTCGTACGCGCTTCCCACTGTCGCTTGAGGCGAGGCGGCTTTGACTGCGCGGTGAGCCTCACCCTGCGCCAGTGCGAGGGTGTGAGCGGCCTTCAGGAAATCGCTGAAGCTGGTTCGGCAAGGGGGAAAAGCGCCCGCTGCGTACCCCATGAAGGCAATGGCCCAAGGCATGTTGAAGGGTGCCCAAACCGTGATGCGATCCCCGAGATGCCTGGCAAGGATGCCCGCATAGTCGGCGAAATAGTTGGCTAAGTCCCGGTTCGGCCAACCACCACGATCTTCGAGAGCTTGAGGAAGATCCCAGTGATACATGGTGCACCAGGGACGGATTCCAGCCGCGAGAAGGGCGTCGACGAAGCGGCTGTAGAAATCCAGTCCCTTCGTGTTGGGAGCGCCGATTCCGGTTGGCTGAATCCTTGGCCAGGAAATTGAAAATCGATAGCTCTTCTGGTGAAGGCTCTTCGCGATCGCGATGTCTTGTGGGTAGCGGTGATATTGATCGCAGGCCACGTCGCCAGTCACGCCTCCTCTTACTTTCCCAGTCGTATGGGTAAACCTGTCCCAGATCGATTCGCCTTTGCCATCTTCGTTCCAGGCGCCTTCATTTTGATAGGACGCTGTCGCAACGCCCCAAAGGAAACCTTCAGGGAATCGCGCTTCGTTGATGAGCGATTCAGGCACGGAACCGGGCGTGTCCTTTGTAGGGACTGGCAGGGCGGCGGCGCTACGCCAGGGATTGAGGGCAACGCCCGCGGTTGCGGCCAGAGAACATGCTGCGAAACGGCGACGGTTCATTAAAAGTTCCTCGCGTTCGAGAACGTTGTGCGGAAGCCTTGCCTGCTGATGACTATCGCACATCAGTACCGGAAGCCGGGAGGGCGGCCGGAGCATCGCGCATGCACCTTCATCAGGGTCGGCGTCGCAATTCTCGAGAAGAACGTTCGCAAAGCATGCCGACCTGGAGTTGGCATTTGACTGCTCTCAGCAGTTCGACCACGATCCCTATCCTGTCGAGAAGAGTCTGCGGGCCGTTTCAGCCTCGGGACGAGCGGCGGTCCAGCCGACGTAGCCCTCCCTTCGGGCGAGCTTAGCGATGCTACCCTGTTGATAGCGTAGCTTCGCGTGCTTCACACCGTTTTTGCCCTTCTGATTTCCGGGAATGGAGTCAGAAAAGCATTCGGTGACTTGAAGTGACCTGGGAAAATCTATCGCGTCTGCAAGTTTTTGATTCTAAAAGTGGCCCCGTAGCTCAGGTGGATAGAGCAGCAGTTTCCTAAACTGCGTGTCGCATGTTCGAATCATGCCGGGGTCACCATTCCCTTCTCTTGGAATGGACTCCAGATGCTCTGTTTTCTCGAACGAGGTTCTCCGATTTTTCGAGCGGAGACGCGTGAATGACTTCTAGCTGGAAACCTGGGTAGATTCCTCTCCCCGACATCCGCGCGAGTCTCGCTCTTTGCCTTTCCTCCGGGCACGCCGAAAAACGTCGGAATCTCCGCAGTTGAACGGCTCAGGGGCCAGGACTTTTTCAACGATGAAGGTTATCCAATCATGATGCTTAAAGGAGAACAGCATCTTTCCAAGGCCTGGCCAAGGCTCTCAGCATAGAGTGGAATCGTTTATACTTCATCCACTACACCCGTTCTGTCGCCCCCAGCGAGCTTTTGGACGGGCTTTTCCTGGTAGCTTGCGAAGCGCGACATGGATGATATTCCCACGGGAAGCGACAAAACACGTGTTCCAGGAGAGCCCGCGCCCCGCAACGCAGGAGGCAATGCCTACCCAAAGGCAGCTGTGAGCGCGATGCCGCCTAAGGCGGATGACTCAACGACACAGCGAGGCTCCGAAGCGACGATCATTTCTAATCCACCGTTTCACGTCGATTCCGATCCGGCGGTTGCTGCAGAAAGTCCGAGACGAAGCCCCCAGGATACGGTCGTGAGCGTCAGACCACGTGGCAATGACGCGCACACGATCGGGTCAGGCGATGACACCTTACACCCCGGACCTTCAGGTCGCCGGAGCCCAAGGCCGGAGGACGCGAACGACGCCGGCACCAGCGCGGTTCTGCTGCAAATCGGGGCCGTCCTTGGCAACCGCTACGAGATTCTCGAACTGCTTGGAGAAGGCGGCATGGGGGCGGTCTATAAGGCCGCCGACCGCGAAGTGGGTCGAATTGTGGCCTTGAAGGTCATCCGTCCCGAGATGGCTTCGAATCCGGAAATCCTGGCCCGTTTCAAACAGGAGCTCCTGCTCTCGTCGAAGGTGACACACCACAACGTGATCCGGATTTACGATCTCGGCGAAGCCCAGGGCGTGAAGTTCATCACGATGGAGTACCTCGAGGGCGAGAACCTGCACCAGATTCTGAAGCAGCGGGAAAAGCTGGAAGTCGCGGAAGCGGTCGACATCATGGAGCAGGTGGCCAGTGGGTTGGCGGCAGCTCACGCGGTAGGAATCATCCACCGCGATTTAAAGCCCGGCAACATCATGCTCGACAAAAAGGGCCGCGTGGCGGTGATGGACTTTGGATTGGCGCGCACGTTCTCCGGCGATGGCATGACGCAGACCGGAGCCATGCTGGGGACGATCGAGTACATGTCTCCGGAGCAGGCGCAGGGCTCGGAAGTGAAGGCCAGTTCCGATATCTTTACGGTTGGCCTGATTCTCTATGAATTGCTGGCCGGTGTTACCCCCTTCTATGCGGAGAGTGCGATTGCGAGTCTACTGAAGCGCACGCAACAGCGCGCCGTGCCGCTGGCAGATGTCGATCGGAACATCCCGGGCACTCTAAGCAATATCGTCGCCAAATGTCTTGAGAAGGATCCGGCCAACCGCTACCAGAATGCGGAAGAACTCGATGCGGATCTTCGCGCGTGGCAAGGCAAGGGCGGAAAGAAAGTCTCCGCTTCTTCCGCACGGCTCCGCATGATCCGACTACGGGAGCTTCCATGGCTGCGTTATGCGGTTTCGGGTGTTTTGGTTTTGGCCCTCGGTGGAGGATTTGCCTGGTATGCCGTCCGCAGGCAACAAGCCATGAAACCTGTCGCGCATGGACCGGTCTCCGTGCTGGTGGGCGACTTTGAGAACCATACCGGCGACCCGGTTTTGGACAACACGCTGGAGCCGATGCTCGGGGTGGCCCTGGAGGGCGCCAGCTTTATCAACGCCTATAGCCGCGGGGATGCGCGTAAGCTGGCCAAGAAACTGCCCAATCCGACGGACAAACTCGACGAGCAGTCGGCGCGGCTGGTTGCTGTAAACCAGGGCGTCAACGCGGTGATTACGGGCGAGATCAACTTACGTGGAGATGAGTACGATATTTCGGCGATGGCCCTGGATGCGGTGAGCGGCAAGGTCCTGGCAAAGTCTGAAGTCAGCGTCACCAATAAACAGGACATTGTGAGCAGCCTTCCCAAGCTGGCGGCGCCCATTCGCAAGGCCCTGGGCGACACAACGCCAGCCTCGGTGCAATTCGACGAAGTCAGTGGAGGTTTCAAGGCCGCGTCCCTTGAGGCGGTTCACCAGGAAGGTCTCGCCATCGACGAACAGTTCGCAGGCAAGTTCCAGGAGGCGTTTGATTCGTTCCAGAAAGCCGTGCAAATGGATCCCAAGTTTGCGCGGCCGTACACCGGCATGGCGGCCATGGACCAGAATCTAGGGAAATCCGGGGACGCCGTAAAGTACATGAAGCTGGCCATGCAGCACATGGACAGCATGACGGAGCGGGAACGCTATCGCAGCCGCGGGATGTACTACTCCTTCACCGGTGACTGGCACAACTGCGTTCAGGAATACACACAACTCGTTACTCACTTCCCTGCTGATCGAGTCGGCCAGTGGAATCTTGGCAGCTGTTATGCGCAATTGCGCAACGCGCCGAAGGCATTGGAGGCGGCGCAACATGCAGTTGAGATTGTTCCCCGGGGGGTTGCGCAGCGGCTGAACCTGTCGTTCATCAGTTCGTTTGCCGGAGATTTTGCCGCGGGCGAAAAAGCGGCGCGCGCGGGGTTGGCCATCAATCCTTCGGCCGCGCAGGGGTTCCTGGTACTTGCCGAAGCCGAACTTGGAGAGGGTGAGATCGACAAGGCAACCGAGTCGTACCATCAACTCGAGAAGATTGGTCCTCTGCCCGCGTCGACCGCAACTGCTGGACTCGCCGATCTCGCGGCCTATCAAGGGAAATATGCAGAAGCAGCGACCATCCTTAGAAACGGAGCCGCTGCGGATGTTGCGGCCAAGAACACCGATAATGCGGCGAGGAAGTTTGCGGCGCTGGGAAACGTAGAAGAGCTGCAGGGCAAGCGTGCGGCAGCGGTCTCTGACATGAGCAAGGCACTGGCGAACAGCCAGACAACCCAGATTGAATTCCTGGCAGCCAGGGTTTATGTCGATGCCGGCGAGTTGGCTAAAGCGCAGAAGCTTGCGACGAGCCTTTCTTCCGCTTTGACCAACGAGTCGCAGGCTTACGGCAAGATCATTGACGGGCTGATCGCACTCAAGCGCAAGAATGCGAATGAAGCGATCCGGCAGATCACAGCTGCGAACACCCTACTCGACACCTGGATCGGCCATTTCGATCTGGGGCAGGCTTACCTGGAAGCGGGAGCGTTCACTGAGGCTGATTCAGAATTTGATCAATGCGCGAAGCGGCGAGGCGAAGCGATCGAACTATTTCTGGACAACGTGCCGACGTATGCTTATTTTCCGCCCGTCTATTACTATCAGGGGCGCGTACGACAAGGAATGAAGAGCGAGGGGTTCGCTGACTTCTATAAGAGCTACCTTAGCGTTCGCGGGCAATCGACCGAAGATCCTCTCGTTGCCGATATCCACCACCGTATCGGCTAATAATGCCGCGCCGGATACTAAACTGGCCTTCTTAAGCCTCTGGACTGCTGCAGGATGGTCGCGTCTCCCTTGCTGCTCGGTAACGGCTAGTTTCCCGACACTGAAACAGTCTGCGTGCCAGGCGGGGCGGTGTTGTCAGTGACAGTCAGACTGGCGGAGGCTGGCACGCCGCCGGATTTGAACGTTACCGCGATGGTGCAACTTTTGCCCGCCGCGAGCGAACTCGACGAGGCCGGGCAAGTGTTGGTTTGCGTAAAGCTGCTTGAGTTTGTGCCTGTGAAGGCGATGTTGCTGACGATCAATGGCGTGGTTCCCGTGTTCTTGAGCGTCGCGGTTTGAGATGCGCTGCTATGGCCGGAACTTACCGTCCCGAAATTCAGGCTCGCCGGTGCGAGGGTCGCCGTTGAATAGGTCGCTGTTGCGGTCTTCGTAACTGTCGGCGCAGCCAAGTAGTTCGAGTTAGCTGCCTGGTTGGCGATCACAGAGCATGTTCCGGTGCCGCTGGTCATCGTGAAGGTCGCGCCGGAATTGGTGCAGGATCCGGAACTGGTGAAGGTCACAGCGTTGCCGCTGGCGCCTCCCGTAGCTGCCACTGAGAAGCTGGTCTTGTAAGCAGCCGTCGCTGGAGGGCTGGTGGTGAATGTGATGGTCTGTGAGGCGAGAGTCGCGGTTACGGTCTGGGTAAGTGTCGGCGCTGCCGAGTAGTTAGAATTGCCGGCCTGGTTGGCGATCACCGAACATGTCCCGGTGCTTTTGGTCATGGTGTACGTTGCGCCTGAATTCGTGCATGACCCCGAACTCGTGAAAGTCACCACGAGCCCGCTCGAAGCTGTCGCCGCCACCGGGAAGGTGGTCTTATAAGCGGCACTCGCCGGTGGGCTGGTGGTGAAGCTGATGGTTTGCGCGGCCAGAGCTACGGTTACCGACTTAGTAACTTGCGATGCTGCAGAGTAGTTAGAGTTGCCTGGTTGGTTAGCGATCACCGAGCAGGTTCCGGTGCTCTTGGTCATGGTGTAGGTTACGCCAGAATTCGTGCACGACCCCGAACTTGTGAAAGTCACCCCGAGCCCGCTCGAAGCCGTGGCGCCCACCGTGAACGTGCTCTTATACGCCGCCGACGACGGAACGTTCGTAAGCGTGATAGTTTGCGCAGCCAAGGTTGCGGTTACGTTCTTGGTAACCTGCGCCGCCGCAGAGTAAGTCGAGTTACCTGCCTGGTTGGCGATCACCAAGCACGTTCCGGAGCCGCTGGTCATGGTGTAGGTTGCGCTGCCCGGCGGGACGCTGCACGCTCCGGAGGCCGTGAAGGTAACCGGGTTCCCGCTGCCGCCGCCGGTGGCCGCCACTGGGAAGCTGCTGTTGTAGACGGACGAAGATGGAACGCTCGTGAAGGTGATCGTCTGCGGCTGCAGAACAGTCGCGCTCAGTGCGACCGGCTGCGGACTGCCGGGCGCATTGTCCATCACTTCCAAGGTCGCGGTTTGCGGTGTGTTGTAGTACGCTCCGGCGACAAAGGTAACAGTAAGCGTGCAGGATTTCCCCGCGGGGAGCGACGTCGGGCAGAGACTGATCATGACGAACTCGTCGGCGTTCCCTGCCTTGAGAAGCGAAATGCGAGGCGAGCTGATGGTGGCTGTCGCGCTTCCCGTATTGCTCAGCGTGACGGTCTTAATCGTGATGCTGTCCAGGGCCACCGCGCCGAAGTTGATACTCGACGGAGACACGGTGATCACCGGTCCACTCGCGGATACGCTGGTGGGGCCGACCGAGCCGGCGCCATAGTTGCCTGCGGCCGCGACGCTGGCCGACACAAGGCAGGCCGTCGTGCTGCTGTTCATCGTCACCAGACCCGCGACGTTGGTGCAGCCTCCACTGGTGCTGTAGGTGATCGTTCCGCCGGAGTTGCTGGCCGCTACCACTGTGAACTGGCTGCCATAGCCAGCCGATGTCGGCGGAGGCGTACTCCAGCTGACCGTCGGCGCCGCCAAGGTCGCACTGACGCTGGTGGGGCCGACCGAGCCGATGCCATAGTTTCCTGCCGCCGCGACGCTGGCCGACACAAGGCAGGCCGTCGTGCCGCTGTTCATCGTTACCAGACCTGCGACGTTGGTGCAGCCGCCACTGGTGCTGTAGGTGATCGTTCCGCTCGAGTTGCTGGTCGCTACCACCGTGAACTGGCTGCCATAGACAGCAGAAAGCGGTGGCGGAATACTCCAGCTGACCATGGGCGCCGTCGAACCAATCGTCAATGTGCCGGGTACGTAGAGGAAGGAATAGTTCGTCGCGGCCAACGAGCCGGTCGATACCGTGATCGGGTAAGTGCCGATAGGGCTCGATGAAGTTGCAGTCGTCGACAGCACCGGGGTACCACTCACTACCGAGGCTGTGTCAGTGCCTACGAAGGTGCCGAATGTGTAGTTGAATGTTGTCGGAATCGGCTGTCCGTAAGCAATCGTGACGGGGTTTGCCGTCACTGTAAGGGGCGCCGTGGAAATGTTGAACGACTGCGTGACCGAGGCGGCGCTATACGTTATGTTGTTCGCCTGTCCTCCAGACTGTGATGCCGTGATCCTGCACAGGCCGGCCCCAGCGATTGTTACGGTTGTTCCACTCACCGAACACGGCTGCCCGCTTGCGGGTCCCGAGAAGCTGACCGGCAGTCCGGAGTTCGATGTTGCGCTCACCGCGAAGGGGCTGCCGCCATACTGCGCGCTCGGCAACGTTCCAAAGGTGATCATTTGCGACTGCGTAGTGGAGCCCTGCGGCAGGATGGTGAAGGTTCCTGACACAGGTGTGGCCGCACTGTAGGCGGTTGTGGGCAGTGGCACGGCAGTGGTGTCGCCCCCCTGCGAGGCGGTAATGGTGCAGCTTCCTATGCTGTTGAGCGTCACCGTGGCTGAGGAAACGCCTTGACCGTTGATCGACGAATTTCCTGCGGAGCATTGTCCGGAAGCAGTGAAGCTCACCTGCTGCCCATTCGCTGACAGCCCACTGCCGGTGTTGTTGGATTCGGCAGTCGCCGTCACGGTCAGGGTCGAAGGTGTCGAACTTGAAAGCGGTACCGAACTCGGCAAGGGGCCAAGAACGATTGACTGGCCTACCGCCAGCACGGCCGGCTGCGACGGAGCGCTCGAGCGTGTCGTCGGATCGATGGGTACCGGAAGCAGCGTAGTCGCAATGGTGTAGATCAAGGTCCCGGCGGGAGGATTAACGTCGGTAAATGTTGTCGCCGGTGGGTTTCCGTTCACGCCGCTCACGCTGCCAATCACTACCGGCGGCCCGGGCAGGGTCGATGGTGGAACAATCACGCTGCGCGAGATGGTGTAGGTTTGAACGACGCCGAAAGCCGGCGCCTTCCAATCGACCTCGACACTGTTTCCCTGGACCGAATAAGTGGGCACAGATGGTGGACGAACCACTGAATTGGCGGTGAGGTAATCCAATTCGGTGGTAGCTCCGCCACCGCCTCCGAAGGTGACGCCGCCGCCACCCCCGAAGGTGACTCCACCGCCGCCACCAAAGATGACGCCGCCACCGCCTCCGAAGGTGACTCCACCGCCACCTCCGAAGGTGACACCGCCGCCGCCACCGAAGATGACGCCACCGCCGCCACCGAAGGTGACACCACCGCCACCGCCGAAGATGACGCCACCGCCACCTCCAAAGGTGACGCCGCCGCCACCGCCGAAGGTGACGCCGCCGGCTGCCGTACGAAGTCGCGTTTGCCAGGGATGCGAACTGATCACTGGTGGCGCCGACCTGACGCAGGTCAAGGTTGGCCAGATCGTTGTAGCCCCGCAGCTGCGTATACGAATTCGGTTCGTCGAAGGTGATGTTCTGCCCGTTCGACCAGCCCGGACTGCTGGTAATGGGCCCATTCACGCGATATCCCGTATCATCGGCGAGCGGAGAGCCATCACAATGCATCGTGGCGGCACTGGTCGTCGGACTGGGCGCGGTGGGTGTGTACCAGGACGAGGTCGTGAAGGTGGCAGCCCCGCCACCAACATCTGTGTTGGAAAGCTGGGCCACCTGATTTAACGAAGACTCGGTCAACTCGGTGAGTGTCTGGTTGGAATAAGCAATGGCTCCGTTCGGTCCCACACCATCGAGCTGGAAGAGATAGTTCATCGAGCTCTGATAGTTCGGCTTGCAATTGGCTTCAAAGGTCGGGACGTAGCTGCCGGGCGTGTCATAGTAACGCCCGCCATGGTTCAACCCAAGCGTGTGGCCAAGCTCATGGAACAGCGTGCCGGCTACTACGGTGGCCGACTTACTCATGTCCTGGTTCGTATTCGTCGCCCAATAGCCGAGGCTGACGACTGAATCGGAGCCGCCCACATTGGAGTAACCGGAGATGCTGGTCACTGTGCCGGACGTGATGCCAATGACCGGTTCAGGCAAATTCTTGTTGGGATAGCTCCAAGGGGATGTGACGCCCGAGGGAGTTGCCAGGTAGATTGTCGTCAAACCGCTATCGCAGCCTGAGGTGTTGTACACCCCGTTGAGGGCGGGGTTTCCCTGCACGCCGGAAATTGTGATGCGGCTTGGGCAAGTGCTGCCCAGTCCGGTGGTTTGAATGCTCGTTTGGGTGCTTGAGACCGTTATCCCTGTCAACGATCCAAACCAACTATTCCAGGCCGGTATCGCAAGAGAGTAACCGAACAGAACGTAGTGATAGCTGTCCTTCTGGCCAAACGGGAAACGAGGTGTGCAGGTTTCAGCTGACGGGCTCGTCGTGCAGGCATTGAAATTGGCCGGCCACACCTTCGAGAGTTCCACACCGCCATTCCAGGGGACCACCCCCGGCTGCGGGTCCGATGTGGTGCTGGGGAACTCGCAAAGCGATCCGTTGGCCGGGTTCGGATCTGTGCACGTGTACGTGTTTTCGGGAATCGCGTTTCCGGGTTTGAGATGGAGATGCACTCCAATATTGAGGAATGCCTGCGTGACCATCGCCAGTGGATCGTTGCCGTTGGCATCGGGCGAGGGGTACAGATTCGGTTGGGTGAAATCGCATGTGACGCCGTCTGGCGCGAAGGCGGAACACATGTAGTCGAATTGAACGAAGAGGTCTTTTTCGCCGGACGTGGCGCCCGGCAACGGCACCCATAATCCGGTGTTCACGTCGGTGTAGCCCTGGTTCGCCTTCCAGACGTCCAGAATTCCATCCCCATCGCTATTGTTGACAGGCGTGCTGAGAACGACCGCAGCGTAGGCGCTGCCGGTATTCAGCGTCTCAATATATTGGTTCGACTGCCCGAGCGTTTGGGAATTCGAGATGTTGTTCCAGCCTGCGGAACCGGCATAGATGTCTGTAACCTCTCCAGTGCCGCTCGCTCCGCCCACCGCGTCATAGAATCCCTGCACGGCCTGCGGTATTTGGCCAGTCGTTGCCGTTGGCGTCACCAAACCGTTGTAGAGGACTACGGACTTGAGGGGGAAGTTCGGAGACATCACACGATAGATCACCACCAGGCTTGCACCCTCGGGGATCTGCTGCGTGGGTCCTCCGTCGGGCAGAGAGACGGTGAAATTGCCCGAGGCGGTGCGCACAGGATTGGGTCCGGACGAAAGCGGAAAATAGTTGTTTACGTCGGCCCGATACGCGCGCAGCGTGCCCGTATTCGCGCCGTCGTTATAGTTGGACACGTCGCTCCCGATCTGTAGCCCGGTGACGGAATAACCGAGGAAGGTCGCATTCGCGGATGAAGGCAAGGTCGTATTCTCTATCGCTTCCCAGTAGAGGTAAGCGGCGACAATATCGGCGCCGTCGGGAACACCAGGGCCGCAAACGCCGGTCGCTGCAACTCGCGCGGGGAATCGTGATGGTTCCGATGCCGCCGGTGTCTCGTAGAGCGACTCCGCCGGACGCATAGTCACCGGTGACAAAGTAATTGTTCTCGAGCGAAAGTTGATCGGATGCAGGCGGCGTGCCAGCCTGAGACGACGAGGTTGATCAGTCGTTCCGCCACTTACGATTGTCCCGGCGATCGGGCTTTCGCTGATCACAGTGCCGGATGGCACCGTGTCGCTGTATTGGGTGGTCACCGTTCCTACAACCAGAGTCGAAGTGGTGATGGCTGTCGTCGCCGCCACTTGCGTCGACCCAACCACGTTGGGAACGGCCACAGCGGCGGTCGAAGTGAAGTTGGCGGTTACATTCGTCGCGCTCTCCGGGATAAACAGGATGCAGGTCCCGCCGCTCGGTCCGCCCGTTCCGACACTCGCGCAAGCTCCGCCCCAGCTGGTAAACGCAGATCCATTGGACGGAATTGCGTACAGCGTCACGTTAAATCCGCTGGTAAAGCCATACGAGCAGGTTGGTCCCGACGCGTCTCCGGCATTCATGTTGCAGTTGAGCCCCGTCAGGTTGGAGTACACGAGGCCACCGCCCGTTCCCCCTGCGGCCACACTGACCTGTTCTGTGGGCCCGTAACTCAATCCGGTGAAGTTAATGGTCTGCGTTGCAGGACTTCCATTCAAAGAGTTGTCGGTCGCGACAGCCGAGCCGCTGAACAGACCGAGGGGGGCCGTCGAAGTGGCGTAGTAGTTGTTCACGCAGGACGCAGCCGGCGCGAGGGTAAACGAATTGCAGTTGGAGTTGACCGTGTCCTCAACAATGTACGCGCTCGAGACCTGACCCACGGTGCCCGAGAGCGTCTGGTTGCCGACGTTCTGAACTGAAACCGGGCTATCCGGGCTTTGGTAGCCCTGCCCTACGTCGAAGCTCACTAAAGGCGACGAACCGTTGATCTCATACACCGTCTGTACACCCTGATCGGCTATGAAAACATCGCCCGCCGCATCGACGGTTACTCCGCTGGGGTAATTCAGTATGGTGGGGGACACGTTGGACTGGACGCCGCCAGGCGTAACCTCCAGCAACCGGCCAGTCGGAGCATCAGCAATGTAGACATCGCCCGCTGCATCCACCGCTATATCGTACGGTTGACCAAGTCCTGAGGTGGGCACCGTGGTCTGGACGCCGCCGGACGTAATCTTCTGCACGCTGGGCGGAATATTCATCGACTGATTGCCGCCATCCGCGACGAAGACATCGCCGGCCGCATCCACCGCCACACCCCACGGTTGCTGCAATCCGGTGAAGGGTACCGTGGTCTGGACGCCACCAGGCGTAACCTCCACCACCTGCCGGTTGTTTTGGTCCCCGATGAAAACATCGCCGGCTCCATCAAGCGCGATACCGACCGGGAAGTTCAGCCCGCTGCCCACCGTAGTCTGGACGCCGCTGGGGGTGACCTTGACTGCATACGGGAGGTAGAGGTCCACCACGAAGAGGTTGCCTGCTCCATCCACCGCGACGCCGATGGGGGACGGGACTTGCCCCGGGGCGGAGGTGTAGGAGCTTAATACTGTGGTCTGGGCGCCACCGGGGGCGACCTTTAGAACATAGCCTGGATGGCTGGCGGGTTGCGTGCCGCCGTTGCCGTTGCCGTAATTTGCAATGTAGAGATCGCCCGCTCCATCCAGCGCCACACCGACGGGGTAATTCATCCCGACGGCGGAGACCGTGGTCTGGTTGCCGGGAGAAAAGACTGCTAGCGGTCCCTGGCCAATGCCGGAAACCGGTTGTGTCAACAACACATTGCCGAGGTCGTCGAGGAGTTCCACCGCGCCCCTGCGCAATCCCGGCGCAGTCGGCGTAAAGGTGACGTTGACGGTGCAGGATTGGCCCGGGGTGAAGCCGCCGATACACTGGCCACTATTGGGGGCCGAGAAGTCGAGCCCGGTGCTGCCCAGGGTGAACGCCAGGATCTGGCTGACGGGGGTAGATGCCGCCGTGAAATTGAAGGTCACCGGGATGGTGCTGCCAGTGCATCCCGAAGGGCTTCCTCCCGCGCAAACGTTGACGCTGCCAAAATCCCCCTGCACGAAATTCGCGCTCACATTCAAAGACGAGTTCATGGTGAGGGTGCAGGTGAGGTTCGTTCCGGAGCTCGCGCAAGCGCCGCCCCAGCCGGTGAAGGTCGATCCTGCTGCCGGTGTAGCCGTCAGCGTCACCATGTATCCGCCCTGATAGCTCGCTGAACAGAATCCCGTCGGGCTGCCGTCCACTTCACTGCAGGTGAACGATGCAAGATTGTCGGTCACCGAACCGCTGCCCGAGCCTGTATCCGTCACCTGCAGCGTGTAGCTGACGGTTGCAGCCGTGGCCGTGCCGGCGAGGGGCAACTGCTGGATCGGGGAGTAGGGGAGATTCAGCGAGTTGTCGGCAAAGCTTACATCGGCGCTATAGGTTTGGGCGTTCGGCGCGGGCGGCTCGAAGCTGATGTTCAAGGCGCAGATTTGACCCAGCGTCAGCGCGAAGCTGCCCGCGCCGCAATCGGCAGGATTGTCATTTTGATTGAGGACCTGGTCGAATGGCAACCCGATCGACAAGCCTGTGATGCTTAATGCCTGGTTGCCGATGTTTTGGATCGTGTCGGCTAGCGGGCTGCTGACGGTGCCCGCTTCTGTCGTTGTGCCAAAGTTCAACGATGGTGGCTGCGCCTGATTGATCTCGTAAACGGGGGTGCCATCGGTTTCGAAGAAAATCTGCCCTGTCGGGGTCACGGCGACCTCAGACGGGTCGTATGCTCCGCCGCTGGTCCACAAAAGGATTTGACAGCTCGGCGTGGTGCAGCCTGCGGGAACTTCCACGACGCCGCCGGCGTCGATCGTGCCATTGATTGTCAGAGCTACGTCCGCTACGATCACGTCGCCCGCGGCGTCTACTGCCACGTCTTGCGGACTCGCCCATCCGGAGCCGATGAGGGTTTGGCAGCTGGTCGTTGTGCAGCCGGCCGGGATTTCGACGACCTGGTGGAGACCGCTATCGGCAACGAAGAGATCGCCGGCAGCATCCACCGCCATGCCTCCTCCCAGCGAATTCCCTGGCGGGTTGTACAGCGTGAACTGGGGGCCTCCGTTGACAGGAATCTCAAAAACGCCCGTCCCGTTTTGGGCGATGAAGATATTGCCTAGCTCATCCACCGCCACGCCGACCGGGCCGGGGTGCGAAGAAGGCGCGTAGATCACGCTCGCGCATGTTGCCGTGGCGCTGGTACAACCAGGCGGGAGCTTCACGACCGCGCCATCCGGGCTGAACTCGGGATCCGCCACATAGAAGTTGCCCGCTCCATCGATCGCGACACTATAGGCAGCAGTGAAACCAGTGGCCACTGTGGCTGGGGTGCTGTTATATGGAGGCGCGAGTTTGTACAGGCTGGGGCCATTCAGATGGTACAAATTGCCGAATGCATCGGTCGTGAACCCTGAGTACCCAGTCAGGGTTGTCAGCGCGCTCACCTGACTGCTATAGGTGACCGCTGGGTAGGTGCCCGTCATCGTGGGGCCGAAAGCTGCTTCCGGCGCCTGGCCAACGCCGTAAATCAGCGAGGTCGCCAATAGATTTGAGCCGGCGTCGAAAAGTTCCACCGCGCCCGTACGCAGTCCGGGAGCTTGCGGAGTGAAGGTGACATTGACCGTGCATGTGCCCGAGGGTGGAGCGCCAGGGATGCATGTGCTGCCGCTGGCCAGGGTGAAGTCGGAGCCGGCTGCGCCCTGCACGACAACCTTCGGGGTTCCGAAGTACGTAGCCCCCGATACGGTGTAGGTCAGCGTCAATGTATTGCTGCAGGGCGCTGGTGCGCCAGACTGACAGACATTGATGCTGCCGAAATTCTGCGGTGGCCCGAACGCCCATGTGTCGTCGAACGTCGTGGAGGTGCTGGAGCCGCCGAACAAGATCAACTGGTTCTGCGCCGCATCGTAGGTAAACTGGTTGTAGGCATAGCGCGCCCCAGGACTGTTCGGAAAATTCACGCTGGTCCAGGTCGTTCCGCTCCACACCCATGTGTCGTTGATGTAGTTGGGGCTCTGCGGGTTTTGTTCCCCACCGAACAGGACCACCTGGCCCAGCGCTGGATCGTACGCCATGGCCCCACCGTCGCGTGCGGCGGGCGGGTTCGCCGGGTTCTGTTGAGTCCAGTTGAGCCCATCCCACGTCCACGTGTCGTTCTGATCGTTGCCGTATTCGTCCGATCCTCCGAACAGAAACGACATTGCCGGCCGCCGCATCGTAGGCCATGGAAGCGCCCTCACGCCCGCCGGTGGGGCTGTTCGCAGAGCCTGCTGGGGTCACGTTGGTCCAGGCCGAGCCGTTCCACACCCACGTGTCATCCTGCACCATGCCACTGCTATTCAATCCGCCGAACAGCGTCACGTTGTTCGTCGCTGGGTCGAATACCATGCTGGCGCTAGCACGCCCGCCGGTTGGGCTGTTCGCCGGGCTTGATGGAGTCACGTTCGTCCAGTTGGTTCCGTCCCAAACCCATGTATCGTCAGGGCGGAGTCGGGGGCATTGTCGGCACCGGCCTGCAGTCCTCCGAACAGCACGACATTGCCCCTCGCGGGATCGTAGACCATCTGTACGTTGGAGCGCGGAGAAGGGCTGTTCTGCAGGGAAGGCCTGGGTCCAGGTCGTCCCGTTCCACAGCCAGGTGTCATTGAGATAGCTGCCGTTGAAGCCGCCAAACATAACGATCTGGCCGTGCGCCGCATCGTAGGTGATCGCGGTTGTGGAGCGCACCGATGGGCTGGCCGCCGGCACCAGCTGATACCAGCTTTGCTCTATGGCTGGCGCCTGCGCCTGCGCGCCAATTGCGCAGAACAGCATCACGGCTGCCATGAGCGCGAGAGCGCCTTTTACCCGCGCAAGACCCCGCCGTGAAAGCTCGACCAGGGAGAACAGGTTCCGATCATCGGAACTCTTTGAAGACATGATTGCTGGTTGCATCGCTCCCCCTCGGTGTGTGTCATAAGCTATTCAATTTAAATACGCTTGCGCCGATTCGTGAACCAGCGCGAATCACGCCTCAACTCGAGCAAGAGCCCAGCAGTCCGGCGCAGTCGAGAATCTCGCCGAAACAATGCCCAAATTGCCATTGGGGGAATGGCACCACCTTCAAGGGAATTCACTCCGCATCCGTGAACCAAGATCACTTGGCACTGATGGGAATGGGCCTCCAAGGGGCGATAAGTCTAGAACTTATTGAAGGGAATATGAATTGTCAAGGTGATTGGATAAACTCGGTCCGAATTTAATGTTGGTCCGAATTTGGTAAAGGATCGCAACCATTTTGATCCCCATGCAAAATGCGGACGCGGCGACGGGAGGGTCGGCAACTGCTAGAATTCCCACACTCAATCTATGCCCGAATTGAATCCTCCAGTCATTGCGTATTTCGAGATCGCTTTCTCTGACCGCCCGCGGCAGGTAGTTCCCGTTCAGGAGCTTCCTTTCTTCATCGGACGGGGCCGTGAGAACGGGAACCACCTGTCGATCGACGACATGCGTATCTCGCGCAAGTGTGCAGCTATTTCCGCAGGCGCCTCGGGGCTCCTCATCGAGGATCGTGGGCAGCGCGACGGCATCTTCGTCAACGGGGGACCGACCAAGGCCCGATCGCTCGTCGACGGCGACCGGATCCAGCTGGGCACCGACGACGGGTGCCAGCTTGTTTTCCGTTTGCCCTCGGAAGCGATTCTGCAGGAAGAAGCGGAGACGAAACTGCGAAGCTTCATCGGCTCCTTTGGAAGCAACTCATCGGATGAACTCAACGGCCTCAAGCTTCTGCTTGAGGCGACGTCGCTCATGCGTTCTCAGCTTCCATTGGAGTCGGTGCTGGCCACGATGCTCGATCACGCCATCATCATTACGCATGCAGATCGCGGAATGCTGCTCGAGCCCGATGCAGACGGCGTATTGCAGGTTCGCGTGGCTCGCGGACGGGACGGTGAAAGCCTTGCGCCCGAGGCGATGAATCCGAGCCGTTCGGTGCTGGGAAGAGCCATCGAGCTCGAATCCGCCGTGGTGAACGAGGATCTGAACCTGGCGGATATCAATCTGCAAAGCGCGCAGAGTGTGGTTCTGCAATTGTTGCGCTCGTCCGTGGTGATCCCGTTGTTCGGCGCTCCTCGTGGAATGACACATTCAGAGGTCGCCCATCGTCAATTGCTGGGTGCTGTGTATCTCGATTCAAAACGCACGTCCACCTTTTCGGCGCTCGATCGGCAAATCCTCGATGCCCTTGGCGCGCAGGCTGGAAGCATTCTTGATAACGCCCGGCTGATCGAGCACGAACAAGAACGACAGCGTCTGGAGCAGGAACTGAGCATTGCGCGGGAGATTCAGCAGGCCCTGGTCCCACAAGGATTGCAGGACTATCCCCACCTTGCGATCACCGGATTGCACCGTCCCTGCCACGAGGTGGGTGGAGACTATTTCGATGTCTGGCCCCTGCCCGATGGACGCATTGCCCTCTTGATCGCCGATGTTGCCGGCAAGGGACTCGGAGCGGCTTTGCTGACAACCATGCTGCAGGGAGCGCTCTCAGGAATGAGCCTGGGCGTCGAGCCGGTGAAAGTCTTCGATCACTTGAACCGCTTCCTTTGCGATCGGGTCGCGGTCGGCCGTTACGCAACCATGTTCTTTGGACTGCTCGCCCTCGACGGCACCCTCGAGTTCGTTCGAGCCGGGCACCCTTCTCCGCTGCTGCTGCGTCAAGGAGAGGTGAGCGAGTTGTATTGCGAGGGATCGTTCCCGATCGGTTTGGTCGCGGAAGCGGTCTTCAGTTCGACGCAGGTCCAGCTTCAAGCCGAGGACACGCTGGTGCTTTTTACGGACGGCGTGACCGAAGCCGAGGGCAAAGCGCGGGAGCTCTTCGGGACAGATCGCATCATGGATGCGCTCAGCCGGCATCGGGATTCCTCAGTGGCAGCGGTGCAGGCAGGGATCCTGGGTGCAGTCGAGAAGTTCACGGCAGGCGCTCACCAGTCAGACGACATCACGCTGCTGGTGGTCCGCTACCGTGGCGCCGAAGGCTCGAGCCGGACTGGCGCATAATTCGGCGTAACAAGGCATTCACAATGGCCGGTTAGGATAAGCGAAGCCGTTCAGAACATAGGATTGCTGAGACTATCGATACGGAGAGGAAAGCGCGCATGACCATCTCGACTGAGACCATGGAGGGTGGGATCACACGCGTTCTTCTGGACGGGCGGCTTGATATTCAGGGCGCCGCGATCATTGATCTGCGCATGAATGTACTCGCTGGCAGTTGCAAGTATCTGCTGGTTGATCTCAGCAAGGTATCTTTTTTGGGTTCCATGGGACTTCGTTCGCTTGTTTTGCCAGCGAAGGCAGTTCACCGCCACGGAGGTAAAGTGGCATTGTTGGCGCCGGTCCCGATGGTGGAAGAAGTGCTGAAGGCCAGCAACATCGACAAGGTCATTCCCATCTTTCACGATCTTGATTCCGCCGTTGCCTCGCTATGCTAAGCGCGGAGCAACCCTCCGTTCTGCAGCCGCAATCACTTCATCCTGGCCGGAGAAGACGTTCCATGGATAGTCCGCAAAACCGGCTTGAACTGGACAGCCGGCTCTCGGAGTTGAGCCGCGTGCAGCCGTGGGTCGAGTCCCTGGCCGATCGGCATGGCTTCGAAGAGGAAGCTCGGTTTGCGATGCAACTCTGCATTGAAGAAGCCTTGGCGAACGTGGTTCTGCACGGTTATCGCGGCGAGCCGGGGCATCCGATTGTGATCCAGGCTTCCGTCTCCGCGGGCATTCTCTCTTTCACGATCGACGACAATGCGCCACCATTTTCCCCAGTGGGTGCAGGTTCGCAAAGCGACCCGACCTATGAGGCTACCCTCGAATCGATTGAACCTGGCGGAAACGGTATCCGGCTGCTTTATCGTTTCGCAGGATCGCTCGCCTACGAAAGACTGTCCGACAGCAATCGACTTACCATAGGGTTCCCCATTCCGTGCAAAGACACACCCGTTTAATTCTCCGCCAAGGAGCACGGAATCAGTTTCTTCCTACAGGATCGACCCTGAAGCGATTGACTTCGGAATGGTCGGCTATCGATGCTTCACGCGAAGCTCTTCAATTCCGGATACCAGGCAAAGATACGGCGCTGATCGTCTGCGCTCAACTGCGCCAGCCGCATTGGCTTGTCCTGGGGCCGCGTGGCTTTCTGGTTCAGCACATTCATGAGGCTCCACTCCCGCTGCAGGCCCTTTGGCTCTTCTGCTTTCAGGTCATAGCGGGTGAAGTCGATCACCATGCGCGGGCTGTTGTTGGTCCAGTCATGCAGCAGCGCCAGGCGAAATTCTCTGTTCATAAACCACTGGATCTCGAGTTCCCTCTCCGATCCAGGCGCTCCGGTGCCCCTGGCATCGAATCGATAGTTCACCGCTGCGTTGGTAGGGTTGTGCTTCCGCCAGGTCAGGCCGAACTCCCCTTCGGTCATGACTTGTGTATCCGGCCAGCGGTCTCGCACGGCCTGCAACCACCAGGCCAGATCTTCATCGTGGCCGATGGATGTTTCCCATATCGACGTGACCCATCCGAATCCGTTCAGCGCATGCCCGCGGTCGAAGTGCATCGCCGTTGTGTCCATCATTTCCTTGCGTCCCGCGGCCATTCCCAGATTCCCCACAGCTTCAATCGGTCCCACGCCCAACCTGCTGTTGAATCCTCCTTCGAAGCCGTTTCGCCGCGCAGCAAGAAAATCGCATGTCCAGCCATCGAGGCAGACGCAATCGATAAAGTCGGCTTCGCTTTGCGCGGGCTTCAGATAGTGTTCGCGGCTGGGGTAATAGGGATAGCAAATGCCTCCATCGCCATCCCCGTTGTCGATGCCATGCTGGCTCCATATTTGCCCCTGGCACACATGAATGCCTTCATCCGCAGCGAGCAGTCGCTGGTTCTCGGCATCCATGAACCCGGCGACGAGGCACTCGGGACGATAGCCGCCACCGACCATGACAGAGACCAGTCCCAGTGCCTCGTGGATGGTCTGACGGATGTGGTCGCGCGTGTTGTACATCGGCGCGAAATAGCCACCCGGAATGAAGGTGATCTCATCTCCGTAGCGGTCGTGATAGTCGGCGAGAAGTTTCCGGGCTTCCTGGTATTCCTGGCGGCTGTCATGGAGCGCGAGCCAGCTGATGGCCCATGTCATCTTGCCATTCGGGCAACCGCGGGCAAAGGCGTCGCGCCTCGAATGGATGCGCGCGGGGCGATTGTCGGGCGCCTCGTCTTCGCCAATGGAGCGCGTGGGCGTGACCTCAATCTGGTTCACGCGGACAATGGAAACATGGGTTAGATATCTTCCCCGCAGCGGCGCCGGTGGGGCTGCGAAGGCTGCTTCGGCTGGGGCATACGCGAATGCCGCCGCGGCACCTGCCGCCCCCCCCAGAAACCTGCGCCTGCTCCAATTTTTGATTTCTCGCCCCAACCTCGTTTGTTTGATCATTGCGCTTTCCACCTTTGAAACCAATTCCGTCAGCGAGGCCGCCCGCACCTTCAGTGTTCATCCCGCTACCCTATATTGCATCCTCGCCCCCGCTTCCGGATCGCCGGCACTGGCCCCTCAAAGGGGTCCGATCGCGACGGGTCTGGCAGTTTCTCGAGCACATGAAGACCTGAGCATGAAATGCGTGCCGGGTCACAGCCCTGTTCTCCGCACCGGGCGTAGAATTCCCGCCGTTGAGACAACCGAGGGCGATGCTTGATTCAACCCAGCCAGGCCGGATCACGGCAAAGATGCAGCAGGATGCCCATCCCATTCAGGGAGAGTTCCGGGAATTAGCTGAAGCGACCGGCGGCCGTGCCCTGCGCCGTGCTGGAGACATCGCCGCGGAACTCAACGGCATCGCAGACGATGGGCGCGCTGCCTACTTGTTGAGCTTTACCCCCGACGTGCCGGCCGATAACAAGTACCACCTGCTGACCGTCAAGCTCACAAACCGCCGCAATCTCACCCTGCGTTATCGCACCGGTTACGTCTTCGAGGAGGACCCCGCAACGATCAAGGAGCGCTTTGAGCGAGCGGTATGGCAGTCGAGAGATTTGACGGAGATAGCGATTTCAGCAACCTTCGTGGAAGACGCCAAGCAGCGAGCACTCCGGCTCAACGTTGCCGCCACCGATCTTGAAATGTCACAAGGCGAAGAACGATGGACCGACAAGCTCGACTTCTTCCTGATTGAACGGGACGATGCGGCGGTGCATGCCAAGGTCACCGGGCGAACACTGGGTTTCCGCCTGCTTCCGGCAACTTACCAGAAAGTCCTGCATGAGGGAATCAACTTCGACCAGTTACTGCCCGTCGCGCCCAAAGGAGGCTCACTGCGCGTAGTGGTGGTCGACGAGAATAGCGGCCGGATGGGCTCAATCACAATTCCGGCCAGTGCGATTCCGTAATCGATTGAGACTCGAGGCAATGCCGCTCTTCACACCAATCCGATAAACCGTCCGGTAACAACTATGCTCGCCGAGAAGTGAAGGAAGATAAGTCTCGCGATCTTTGGATATTTGCGTCTGCGGGCAGCGCGACACTCCTTCCTTGCTGCTTTCCACCTTTGAAGCCAACTCATGATTGCACGGGGAGGCTCGAGAGGAAATGCCCCTCCCTTAAGCCTCCTCGCTCGTCCCCGGTTTGCATATTCAAATATGGAGTGATATGCTTTCAATATTGGAGGGGGCTTCTTTGGCGACACCCGCAACCATCCCGCACATTGCCGGCTACCGCTTTGACGTGGCCGCCAATCTCTCGGATCGCTCGACGCGGCAGCGCCTCAGCCGGTCAGGGATCAAGGCTTTCCTGCGGATTGCTGAAAAATGGGGCGTGAAAGATCAGGCTGCGCGGGATCTTCTGGGCGGCATTTCTTCGGGTTCGTTCTACAGCCTGAAAAAGGAGACTGCAGGACGCACGCTCGATCAAGATACGCTGACGCGCATCTCTCTCCTGATTGGAATCTTCAAAGCGCTCAACATTCTCTATAGCCAGCGACTCGCGGATGCATGGATGACGCTTCCCAACAGCAATCCGATGTTTCGCGGCGCCACACCGTTGGCATACATCCTCCGGCTGGGGCAGCCGGGTATGGTGGAGGTCCGGCAGATGCTCGACGCTCGCCGCGGCGGCCAGTGATTCCTCCCGTTCTCGAGTGCCAATTCTCCGGCACGCACCGCCTGATTCCATCGAAATACAGCCCGGAAGAGACGGTTCTGGGGCGGCTCAGTGAGAACGAGCAGGAGGTGCAGGATTTCATCGAGCTCGACGGCGCCACCAACGCCAGGCTGCTCGGCGAAGAGGGACTGCTGCCAGACATTAGTGTGCACGAGCTTCTCTACGGAGTGGCTTACGCGGAGATCGTCAATGCATCGTTCACGCATGCTGCACCGGCGGGCGGGCGTTTCAACAGCAACCGACGCGGTGCCTGGTATGCAGGTCTCGAACGGGAGACATCCATCGTAGAAGTGGCATTTCACAAAACCCAACAGCTGCTGGAGGTGAATTGGCAGCTGGAGGAGATCTCCACCTTCGACGACTATACGGCGGACTTCGCCGCGGACTTTCACGATCTGTGCGGCGGGAAACCACGCTTTCGCAAATACCTGAGACCAGAACCGATTCCAGAATGCTATGACGAATCGCAGCAATTGGCCGCGAGCTTGCTGACGAGCGGGTCAAACGGGATCGTTTATCCAAGTGTGCGATGGAAAGCCGGAACGTGCGTGGTCTGCTTCCGCCCGGTGCTGGTCTATCGCGTGCGTCGCGCTTCCCGGCTCGAGTTTCGCCTTCAGATCTCGCAAAGTTTCGACCCAAAGCAAGTGCGCGAAGTGGCGATTCCGCCGAAGTAGCCGCTCGGGAATGGGAAGAGGACCGGTAAATCGAGGCTTGCGCGCAGCCCTGCCTATCCTCAAGTGTCCAATGAGGAACGGGCGGCAACTGTTTGAATAACTAGATCTTCTATGTACGGCTTGACACGTACGCCTTGAGAACCCAGGCGGCAGGGACCGTGAACCTATCCCTTCCGTACGGGGCTCTCATCCCGGGTACGCCCCGGCGATGTAGCCTTCGAGGGCCTGAATCGCCTGCTCTTGCCCTGAAATGACCCATTTCACGAGGTCTCCGATCGAAACCACTCCGATGACTTCCCCATTCAGCAAGACGGGAAGATGGCGGAAGTGATGCTGCGTCATCATCGACATGCATTCGTCGACGGTGTGGACCGGGCTCACATGCACCACCGGGGCGGTCATGATCTGGTGGACCTTGGTTTCCTTCGACGGGTGGCCCAGCAGGACGCCCTTCCGGGCATAGTCCCGCTCCGAGAGGATTCCCAGCAGGCGGTCCTCGGAAATCACCAGCAGAGCTCCAACGTCGTACTGAGCCATCATTTCAATTGCTTCGTAAACAGATTGCTCAGGGGAAATTGCGAGGATCCGGTGGTCGCGCTTTCCCCGCAACAGTGTTCCAATTGTGTCGTTAATCCTCATTGGGACCTCCTTGCGACCTGCGCCCGTAGTCTCAACTTAGCGCGGACTTTAAGATGCGCTTGCGTTTCCCTGGATGCGTCCAAATGCGATATTCTTCCGTCTTATACATCGACAGGGACCAAACTGCGCGGTCCGCCAAGCGATCAGGAAGCTTTGCACATTTATGGCCGCATAGGCAATGCTGGAATTGTTGAAGTAGGCGTTCTTTTTTGAAGAACGTCCCGGAAGCGGCGTCCGAGGGAATTCCGGACGCTCCCATGAGAGTCGAACTGAGCACGTACCTGACCCAATTCATGGGGTCGAGAACACAAGAGAAAAAATGGATCAGCAACCATCTTCTTTGCACGCTTCCCCAGCGAATCAGCCAACCCCCGAAGCCTCCAACCCAGAAGGACACCGGCGTCATCGCTGGGTCTGGGCGGTTGTTCTGCTGCTTTTCGGGCTGCTGTTTTACTGGGTGATCAGCCAGCACAACAAGAGCCAGGCGGCCACAACCGGTGGCGGCCGGCGCATGATGACGGGACCGGTGCCGGTGACCACAGCAACGGCCCAGACCGGATCGATTGGCGTCTACCTCGATGCAATCGGCACGGTAACGCCTGTATACCTCGATTCCATCACGGCCCAAGTCACAGGCGTCATCACGGCAGTGCATTATCGCGAGGGCCAGTTTGTGAAAAAGGGCGATCCGCTGGTCGAGATTGATAATCGTCCCTACGCTGCCCAGCTTGCCCAGGCTCAAGGTCTATTGGAGCGCGATCAAAACCTGCTCGCTGAAGCGCAGATGGATCTGCAGCGCTACAAAGACGCGTGGGCCAAGAATGCCATCCCGCGGCAGACCCTGGAAGATCAGGAAAAGGTCGTGCTCCAGGATCAAGGCACGGTGAAGAATGATGAAGGCACGGTGCAATACGACCAGGTACAGGTCGACTACTGCCACATCACCTCACCCATTTCCGGCCGGGTTGGACTTCGCCTCGTCGATCCCGGCAACCTGGTCACGGCCAATTCCACCACCACGCTTGTGGTGGTCACGCAGGTCCAGCCCATCACCGTAATTTTCACTCTTGGCGAGGACTACCTGCCCGAGGTGCAGCAGCACTCGAAGGGGGGAAATCGGCTCAAGGTCGAGGCCTATGACAGGACGCAGCAGAAACTGCTGGCAGACGGCAAGCTCATCACCATCGATAACCAGATCGACACCACGTCGGGCACCATCAAGCTGCGCGCGGAATTTGCAAACAAGGATGGAGCTTTGTACCCCAATCAGTTTGTGAACACGCGCCTTCTGGCGAATACGCTGACGAACCAGACGCTGATTCCATCGTCGGCGATCCAGCACAATGGAAGCACCGATTTTGTTTATGTGATCGCCAACGGTAAAGCCTCAATGCGCACCGTGAAGGTTGGAAACTCAGACAACGGCAACAGTGCTGTGCAGGGAATTCAGGCCGGCGACGTTGTGGCAAACAGCAGCTTCGAGAAACTTCAAAATGGCTCTCAGATCACGGTATCCAAAGTGAAGCTGCCCTCCGCCTCCGAGGGTCCGGAGAGCGATGTTCCATGAATCCTTCCCGGCAATTTATTTTGCGGCCAGTCGCGACAGCGTTGTTAATGGCCGCAATTCTTCTGGTAGGTATCGTCGCGTTTTTCCAGCTGCCGATCTCGGCGCTGCCTGAAGTCGATTACCCGACGATTCAGGTACTCACGTTTTATCCAGGCGCGAGCCCCGATGTGATGGCCACGACCGTCACTGCCCCGCTGGAACGTCAATTTGGCGAGATGCAAGGGCTCAGCCAGATGACTTCGACGAGTGCCGGCGGCGTGTCGGTCATCGTTCTGCAGTTCAGTCTTTCACTCAACCTCGATATCGCGGAAGAGGAAGTTCAGTCGGCGATCAATGCCGGACAGAGCTTCCTGCCATCCGATTTGCCGACACCTCCGGTCTATAACAAGACCAACCCTGCCGATGCCCCGGTGCTGACGCTCGCGATCTCGTCGCCGACGATGGCATTGTCGGAGGTTGAAGATCTCGTGGATACGCGTCTTGCTCCTCGTATTTCTCAGTTGAGCGGGGTGGGATTGGTGAGCATTAGCGGAGGACAAAAACCCGCGGTGCGCATCCAGGTGAACCCTGTTCAGCTTTCGTCCTACGGGCTGAACATGGAGGACGTGCGCACGGCGCTTGCCCAGGCCAGCGTGAATTCGGCGAAAGGCAATTTCGATGGTCCGCGCCAGGACTACCAGATCGACGCCAACGACCAGATCACCGAAGCGGAAGGCTACAAGAACGTAGTCATTTCATACAGCAATGGCGCTCCGGTGTTTGTCCATAACGTCGCCAAAGTGATCAATGGCGTTGAGAATGTGCGCCAGGCGGCCTGGATGAACCAGACGCCCGCGGTCATTCTGAATATCCAGCGTCAGCCGGGCGCCAACACGATCACCGTCGTCAAAAGAATTCGCGCCATCCTTCCGCAGTTGGAGGCCAACCTCCCCGCTTCGATTCAAGTCACGACGATGACCGATATGACGACCAGCATTCAGGCATCGGTCGACGACGTTGAATTTGAATTGATGCTGACCATCGGGTTGGTTGTGATGGTCATTTTTCTCTTCCTGCGCAGTTTGCGCGCCACGATCATTCCCAGCATTGCCGTTCCTCTGTCGCTGGTCGGCACATTTGGCGCGATGTACATGCTGGGCTACAGCCTTGACAACCTGTCGCTGATGGCCTTGACCATCTCCACCGGTTTCGTCGTCGACGACGCGATCGTCATGATTGAGAACATCGCGCGTTATCTCGAAGAGGGCATGCCTCCCCTCGAGGCAGCATTGACCGGCGCGGGACAGATCGGTTTCACGATTGTTTCGCTGACGGTTTCGCTGATCGCCGTGCTGATTCCCCTGCTCTTCATGGGCGACGTGGTGGGGCGCCTTTTCCGCGAGTTTGCCGTGACGCTGGCGGTCACCATCGTGATCTCCGCTGTGGTCTCGCTGACCCTGACACCGATGATGAGCTCGCGCATTCTGCGACACACGCCGGATGAACAGCAGACGCGCTTCTACCAAGTTTCCGAAAAGATGTTCAACCGCATGATCGCCTTTTACGGCCGGACCCTGAAGGTGGTTCTGCAGTATCAGACAATCACTCTGCTGGTTGCGCTGGCCACGCTGGTCCTCACCATTGTCCTCTATATCTACATTCCCAAAGGCTTCTTCCCGGTGCAGGACACGGGCGTGATTCAGGGCATCACCCAGGCGTCTCAATCTATCTCCTATGCCGATATGTCGACGCGGCAACAGGAACTGGCACGGGTGATTCTTGAAGACCCGGCCGTCGAGAGCATCTCATCTTTCATCGGGGCCGACGGAATCAACACCACGCTCAACAGCGGTCGCATCTCCATCAACTTGAAACCCCTGGATGAGCGTCACATAGGCGCGTCCGATGTGATTCGGCGCTTGCAAAGCCATCTGCAGAGTGTCTCCGGAATTCGTCTCTATATGCAGCCGGTGCAGGACATCACGGTTGACGATCGCGTCAGCCGTACCCAGTACCAGTACACGCTCGAAGATCCGAACATCGACGAACTCAATCAGCAGACCGCGCGCTTTCTCGCCGAATTGAAGAAGCTCCCTGAACTTGAAGATGTCGCGACCGACCAGCAGATGGGTGCGCGCGCCATCTCCCTCATGATCGATCGCGTGACCGCTTCGCGCCTCGGCATCGCACCCACCACCATCGACAACACCCTTTACGATGCTTTTGGTCAACGGGAGATCAACACTCTCTACACCCAGACGAACCAATATCACGTGATCCTTGAGACGGCGCCGCAGTGGCAACAGGGACCGTCGAATCTGAATCACCTGTTCATTCAAAGCAGTGCATCGTCAGGAGCAAGTGGCGCGGGGGCCGTCACGTCGTTTGCCTCTTCTGCATCGGCATCCGCCGGCTCCAATGCGCTGACTACTTCAGTCAAATACACGCCGTCTTCCGCAGTTTTGACGACACCTGCATCTGTCCTGGCGGGAACCACGACGGGTGGTGGTTCCTCTGCAAGCGGCGGGACGTTCGCGGGCACGACGCCGAATACCACAACGGTCGCGTCAGGGTCCAATGCCATTCCGTTGAGTGCATTTACAACAGCAAGCCCGATCACAGAAGCCCTGTCGATTAATCACCAGGGCCAGTTCCCTTCGGTCACGGTTTCTTTCAATCTGGCACCAAACGCTTCTCTCGGAACGGCGATCACCGATATCGACAATGTTTCCCAACGGCTCAAATTTCCGGCCAGCCTGCAGGCCGACTTTCAAGGCACGGCGGCGTCCTTCAAGAACTCGCTCTCCAATGAGGCCTTGCTGATTCTCGCGGCGCTGGTCACGGTGTACATCGTTCTTGGGGTTCTCTACGAAAGCTTTATTCATCCGATCACGATTCTCTCCACGCTGCCTTCGGCCGGCGTGGGTGCGCTGCTTGCATTGATCATTTGCCGACAGGATCTTTCGGTCGTCGCGATTATCGGCATCATTTTGCTTATCGGTATTGTGAAGAAGAACGGCATCATGATCGTCGACTTTGCGCTGGAGGCTGAACGAGAGCACGGCAAATCGTCGACTGACGCCATCTACGAAGCGAGCCTGTTGCGTTTCCGCCCCATCATGATGACCACGATGGCGGCCCTGCTGGGCGGAATACCGCTTGCGGTTGGAACCGGGCTTGGTTCGGAATTGCGACGTCCTCTCGGCATCGCCATGGTCGGCGGACTCCTGCTGAGCCAGGTTCTGACCCTCTACACCACGCCGGTGATCTATATCTTCTTCGACAGGCTCGGTGAGAAGATTACGGGACATCGGCCTTCGCACATAGTCAAATCGCAACCGGTGGCCACGGGCAACGCATGAGTTTGTCTTCCCCATTCATCGGGCGCCCGGTCGGCACCACGCTGCTGACCATCGCGGTCGCGATTGCGGGCGGGATTGCGTTTGCGGTTCTGCCGGTGTCGCCGCTGCCGCAAGTCGATTTTCCGACGATCAGCGTCTCCGCAAGCCTTCCGGGTGCAAGCGCGCAGATCATGGCTGCCTCGGTTGCCACGCCGCTCGAACGCCAGTTCAGCCACATCGCCGGCATCACCGAGATGACCTCCTCGAGTTCGCTCGGGGGAACCAACGTCACGCTGCAGTTCGATCTGAGCCGCAACATCGATGGAGCTGCACGCGATGTGGAAGCGGCGATCAACTCTGCGCGCACCTATCTTCCCATCAACCTGCCCTCGAATCCTTCGTATCGGAAGGTCAACCCTGCCGATGCGCCGATCATGATTCTCGGTCTCACCTCGAACAAGTATGACGTGACCAAGCTCTACGATCTCGCATCGACGATTTTGGAGCAGAAACTCTCGCAAATCCAGGGCGTGGGCCAGGTTTTTGCGGGAGGGGGCGCCACACCCTCCGTGCGGGTGGAAGTCGACCCGAAAAAACTGGAGAGCTTTGGGATGACTCTGGGAACCATTCAGTCGGTTCTCAGCCTGCAGAATTCACATGAACCGCGCGGCCAACTGTCCGATGGACAGGTCACGGCGGACATCATCACGAACGATCAGATCTCTCTGGCCGACCAGTACAAGCCGCTGATTGTCGGGTACCACAACGGCGCGGCGGTTCGTCTCACCGACGTGGCAGACGTGGTAAATTCCACGCAGAATATTCGTACCGCGGGATACATGGACGGCACGCGCGCCGTCTTTATCATCATCTTCCGGCAGCCCGGCGCCAACATAATTCAGACTGTCGACCGGATCACGCAGCAGTTGCCATTTCTCGAGGCGGTGCTTCCGCAAGGGATCAAGACAACCGTGGTGCTCGACCGCACGACGACGATCCGGGCGTCCGTGCGCGACGTGGAACGCACCTTGATTGGTTCGATCATTCTGGTGATCCTGGTCGTTTTCATTTTCCTGCGCAGCCCTCGTGCCACGCTGATCCCCAGCGTTGCCGTTCCGGTCTCCCTGATCGGCACCTTCGCCGTGATGTATCTGCTCGGCTACAGTCTCGACAACCTGTCACTGATGGCGCTCACCATTGCAACGGGGTTCGTCGTGGACGATGCCATCGTGGTCATGGAAAACATCACGCGACATCTTGAGAGCGGGATGGAAGTGTTCGCGGCGGCTCTTCAGGGCGCAAAGGAGATTGGATTCACGGTCTTCTCGATCAGCATGTCCCTCATTGCCGTTTTCATTCCCATCTTAATGATGGGCGGCATTGTCGGCCGGCTCTTTCGCGAATTTGCGGTCACGCTCTCGACGGCCATCGTCGTGTCGATGGTCATCTCGCTTACTACCACCCCGATGATGTGTGCGCATTTGCTCAAGTCGCACCAGGAAGACGAGAAGCATAATTGGTTCTATCGCACCAGCGAGCGGTTCTTCAACAGGCTGATTGCGATTTACCGTGGTTCGCTCTCTTGGGCGCTCAACAATCCGGTGCTCATCCTGATCGTTCTGGCTCTCACCATCGCATTAAACGTGGTTGTGATCGTGCGCATCCCCAAAGGATTCTTTCCGCAGCAGGACACGGGCTCCATGGTCGGAATGGTGCAGGGCCCCCAGGACGCGTCCTTCCCCTTCATGAACTTCTCGATGCAGACGCTTGTGGGCATTATCAAGGCGGATCCCGCGGTGGCCCACGTCAATGCCTACACGGGAGGAAACGGCGCGAGCAACGGAGGGTTTGTCTATATCGCTTTGAAACCGCTCGGACCCCAACGCAGGGTCTCCGCCATGGATGTCATCAATCGTTTGCGGCCCAAGATCAACAGACTTCCAATTGCTTCTGCCTTTCTGCAACCGGTCCAGGACCTGCGCATTGGCGGCCGCAGCAGCGCTGCGCTTTACCAATACACGATTCAGGCCGACAACATCACCGACCTCTATCACTGGGGTCCGATCCTGCTGGCGAATATGAAAAAATTACCGGGGTTGCTGGACGTCAATACGGATCAGCAAAATGGAGGACTTCAAGAACTGCTCACTTATGACCGTGTCACCGCTGCGCGACTCGGGCAGACCGCGCAATCGCTCGATTCCTCGCTCTATAGTGCGTTTGGCCAATCGGAAGTGTCGGTTATTTACACCCAGCTGAATCAGTACTACGTTGTAATGGAGGTCGCACCTCAATTCTGGCAGACTCCTTCGCAGCTCAATAATATTTACTTCAAGCCTCCGGGCTCCAGCACGTCCACCGCGGGCCTGAATTCGATTTCGCCTCTGTTGAGCGTAATGAAACCGCAGACTGGAACGACGCCTCTGCAGGTGAATCACACAGGCCTGTTTCCATCGGTGACTGTCTCCTTCAATATGGCCAACGGCATGTCTCTGAGTGACGCGACGCTCGAAGTTTCGCGTATGGAGCAGAGCCTGGGAATGCCGTCGACCATTCACGGTTTCTTCGCCGGAACGGCCCAGGCCTACCAGGATTCGCTGGCCACAGAGAAATACCTCGTGATCACCGCGCTTTTAGCGGTCTATATTGTGCTCGGCATTCTGTATGAAAGCCTGATGCACCCGCTCACTATCATTTCGACGTTGCCGTCGGCAAGCGTCGGCGCGATGCTCGCCCTCATGCTCTTTCATATCGATCTCAACGTCATTTCCATTATCGGCATCATCCTTTTGATCGGGATCGTGAAGAAGAACGCAATCATGATGATCGACTTTGCCTTGATGGCGGAGCGCCAGGAAGGCAAGAATACGCGTGACGCTATTTTCGAAGCCTGCATGCTGCGTTTTCGACCCATCCTGATGACGACGATGGCCGCGATTTTCGGTGCGCTGCCGCTGGCATTTGGAACCGGAACGGGATCTGAACTTCGCCGGCCACTGGGAATCACCATCGTCGGCGGCTTGCTGCTCAGCCAGTTGCTGACGCTCTACACGACGCCTGTTGTCTATCTGGCGATGGATCAGTTGCGGCTCCGAGCACTGGGAAAATCAAGCGACATGCCGAATCCGGAGACAGCGAGAGCAACGTCCTAGAACGAAAGAGAGTATGACCATGCTGAAGCGAAAACAGAAATCGACGATCGTTCTGGCGTCAGGTTGCCTGATCCTGCTGGGCACGCTTTCGGCCTGCCGTGTCGGCCCGCGCTATCATGCGCCGGCGCCACCGGCGGTCACGGCCTCGAATTACAAAGAGTCGACGGTCAACTTTCATGATGCCGACGGCTGGAAGGTTGCAAGCCCTCAGGATGCGAAGATCCGCGGTAACTGGTGGGAGATTTTCAACGAGTCCGAGTTGAACGATCTTGAAAGCCAGCTGAACATCAACAACCAGAACATCAAGGTCTCGTTCGAGAACTTCATGGCTGCGCGCGCTTTGATCGCCGAGGCGCGAGCGCAGTACTGGCCAACGATCACCGCGGGCCCCTCTTGGAACCGTTCGCGCAGCTCGGCAAATCTTCAGAATTCCTCGCAGACAAACCTGGGGAGAACCTCTACTCTTTGGTCGGCGCCGATCGACGTGAGCTGGACTCCGGACTTTTTCGGCAAGATCCGCAACGAAGTCCGGGAAGCCCAATATACAGCGCAAGCCGACGCCGCAGATCTGGAACTTGAGAAACTTACCGAGCAGGCCAGCCTGGCGCAGTATTACTTTGAGATCCGCGGCCAGGACATGCTGCAGAAGATCCTGAACGACACGGTCGATGCGGACCAGAAGGCCTTGAACGCGGCGCAGGGAG
The DNA here is from genome assembly GCA_963798035.1 of uncultured Acidobacteriaceae bacterium. Taxonomy (GTDB): domain Bacteria; phylum Acidobacteriota; class Terriglobia; order Terriglobales; family Acidobacteriaceae; genus Telmatobacter. Next base: position 65,728 of record CAWCRW010000007.1, read on the forward strand.
CGTTTGACGCGGGCACAGGCGACTATATCTCCGTGGTTGAGGCCAAGGCCACGCTGCAAGCTGCCCAGTCTTCCGCCATCAATGTGGGATTGTCGCGTGCGCAGTACGAACATGCCATCGCCATGTTGCTGGGCAAGATTGCCACCGATTTCAGCATCCCGGTGAAGCCGATGATTTACACGCCCCCGGCAATTCCGACGGGCGTGCCTTCTCAGCTTGCCGAGTCTCGACCCGATGTTGCGGCTGCCGAACGCACGCTGGCCGCGGCCAACGCCACCATCGGCATCGGATACGGCGCCTTCTTTCCTCAGATCACGCTCTCGGCGAGCGGAGGCTTCAGTAGCTCGACGCTAGGTCATCTTTTCGAATGGCCCAGCCGCGTCTGGTCTATCGGGCCCTCCGCATCGCAGGTTATTTTCGACGGCGGACTTTACCGTGCAGAACTCCACCAGTACGAAGCGGTCTACAACGGGGATCTGGCAACGTATCGCCAGACCGTGCTGACGGCATTTCAACAGGTAGAGGATGCGCTGGCCGCGACGCGCATCTATTCGCAGCAAATCCTACGAGAGCAGGAAGCCGTTCAATCGTCGCAGCAATTTCTTGACCTTGAGATGCAGCGGTACAACTCTGGCGTGGATCCTTATGTCGATGTCGTGACCGCACAAACCACCCTGCTTGGAGATCAGCAGACACTCAACTCGCTGCAGGTTGAAGAAATGTTGTCCTCGGTGCAGCTGGTGCAAGCTCTTGGCGGAGGATGGGATCGCAGCCAACTTGCCACGCCGGCGCAAGTCACCGCGAAGGTTCCAAATGCTGACTACAAAATACAGACTCAATAGTCGAAGGGCTCCGGCGCGCAAACTGAATCTGGGTGCGAGCGCGCGGGCCGGAGCCCGAACACTACGATTCGACTCAGACCCATTGTCCTGATTCCGCAGAGCGATAAACCGCTTCAATAACCTTCATATTGCGAATGGCTTCTTCAAGCGGGACCGGAACCTCCGTGTCGTTGAGGATTGCCTTCGAGAATTCATCCCCCTGCAATGTGTATTGATCGCAAGTGGCGCATTCTTCCGTCGTAATTCCGCTGCCGAAGAGTTCTCCGCCTTTGTCGATCGAGATGCGCGTCGGCCGGTCATTGGGAGCGTTGAACGGGATTTCGATCTCGATCCGCCCCGTCGTGCCAAGAAACTGCACGCGTTGATGAGGAACAAGCTGCGTGCTGCAGCTAAAGATCGCCTGCCCGCTGGGAAATTCCAGGATTGCGGACGTCAATCGATCGGTCCCCATCTGCGGATCGCGATCGATGCAGCCGACGACGCGCAAAGGTTCCTCGCCGAAAGCATAGCGGGACGCTTGAATCAGGTAGCATCCGATGTCGTAGAGCGCACCGCCCCCGCTTTCCACTTTGTTGCGGATATTGTCCGGATCGACGTTGAAGTAGCTGAAAGAGCCCATCACGGCGCGTAATTTCCCTATCACTCCCTGATTTATGAGCGCGTGCATCCGCAGCCATTGCGGGTGAGTGCGCACCATGAAGGCTTCGCCAATTTTTACACTTGTGCGCTCGCGGACTTTCAGGAGCGATTCCGCCTCTGCGGCCGTGAGACTGATAGGTTTTTCGCAGAGAACATGCTTCCCTGCCTCAGCCGCTTTGATCGTCCAGGGAACGTGGAGCTGGTTCGGTAGTGGATTATAGACAGCATCCACGTTGGGATCGGCGATCAGTTCCTCATACGAACCATAGGCCTTGGGAATCCCAAGCTTGGCCGCGGCTTCCTTAGCCTTGCTAAGATCGCGCGAAGCGATCGCAACGACGGTCGAGTACTCTCCCTTTTGCATGGCCGGGAGAACCTTCCGGGTGCCGATGGATGCAGTGCTCAGGACGCCCCAACGAATTTTCTTCTTCATGAGGCCCATGATATCTCTGGAGAGCACCACCCGAAGCGGCCCTGGGGTATCCAGTCCACGTTGCGGGACGAAGGAATTTTCACCCACGATACAAGTTCATTCGAGCTGTGAATCATTGCACGGACGGCCGAACGAAGCCGATCGAGCGGGCATTGGATTGCGCAGTTTTTTTGTTGGGTATCTGCGTGCTACGATTCCCGTTGCCGTGTCACCGGCACCGATGGGCGCAACTGTGTGGGCCTGGTCGTGATGGAGATCTTGGCCGGCGTTAGCTCCGGCCCGTCCCAGCCTTCCTTCACCGCCTCAACCCGAATCTCGCCCGGCCGTTTCGTGGATTGCACAATCACCTGAGCCAACCCATTAAAGAGCGAGCGCTTCGGTTCCTTGTCACTCTGCTGGCAATTGGGATCGCCATTCCCAACGCCGATAAGAGCGCCTTCGCCGGATACTTTGAAGCTCAGCAGATTGTCCGCGGTTGGGACGGGCCTTCCCTCTTTATCAAGTGCTTCTGCTTTCAGGACGGCAATGTCTTCGCCGTCGGCGTTGATCTCGGTTCGATCGACTGTGAGGCGAATCGCCACCGTCGGGCCTGTTGTTTCGCGTTTCTCGGTTAGAATCACTTTTCCATCTTTTGATCCTCGGGCTTCGAGTGTGCCTGGTTCGAACTTCACTTTCCATTGAACATGTCCAAGATGGGGCACCTTCTGGCTGCCGAGGCTGTTTTCGTTCAAGAACAACTCCACTTCATCGACATTCGCGTAGACCCAGACGGGGATCTCGTCGCCTTCCCTGCCCTCGAAATTCCAGTGTGGAAACAGGTGCAATGAAGGCTCTTTTCCCCACCAGGCCTTGTAGTAGTAGAACGTGTCTTTGGGAAAGCCGCACATGTCCACAATGCCAAACTGCGAGTTGATCGACGGCCATCCATACGGTGTCGGCTCGCCGCGATAATCAAAGCCGGTCCAGGCATAGCCGCCTGCTTCCCACGCGCGCGTGCCGTAGAATGTCCACCAATCCTCGGCGGTTTCGCCCCAGGGAACGACTGCATCGTAGGCATTCACGGTATTGCGCAGCTTGTCGGTGGAGTAAGTACCGCGTGTGGAGATGGCGCTCGAAGTTTCCGAACCGAACAAAGCACGTTTCGGGTTCGCCTTGTGGTACGCCTCCGGCATCTTCAGGTTGTAGTTGAAACCAATGATGTCGAGAGGCAGGGAAACCCCTTTCTCATTGTTCCCGTTCACGGCAGCCGAAACGACGCGGGTCGGATCAAGCTCGTGGCACCGGCGCACCATTGCCGCGGCGATCTTCGCACCTTCCTCGGCCTCTTCATTTTGAAGTGTGAATTCTTCGTTGCCGATCGACCAGATGATGATGGACGGTGAATTGCGATACCGCTTGATCATGATCTCCAGCTGCGCCAGCCCTTCGGGATTCGAGCTCATTTGCCTCGTTTCGCACATCATCGTCATGCCCAGGCGATCGCAAGCTTCTACCCACTCCGGTGTCGGCATATTGTGCGAGGTACGCACAGAATTACATCCCATGGCCTTCAACACTTCCATCCGGTACGCCTGCAAACGGTCGGGTAATGCCGCACCGACCCCGGCGTGATCCTGGTGATTGCAGGTGCCCTGAATCTTCATTGACTTCCCGTTCAGGAAGAAGCCTTTCTCTGCATCGAATTCGGCAGTACGCACGCCAAAGCGCACGCGCTCGGCATCGCGGGCCGTCGTATCTGAAGCGACACTCACAATCGCCGAATAAAGGTTCGGCTCGTCGACCGACCAAAGCGCTGGATTCTCAAGTTGTGCCGTCGCAGTGAAGGAAACCGGCACATCGATCGGCACAGATTGAGCAGGTGTTTCGGCTGTGGCAACTGTCTTCCCGGCTGCATCCACAATCTGCCAGCTCACCTTTGCCTGTTCCGCATCTTTGCCCTGGTTGACAACCACGGTGGTCAATGAAAGCGCAGCCATAGAGCCATTCAGCCCGCTGCGCACGGTGCTCTCCCATGGGACAAGGTGCAAGGCGTCGGTCTTCTTCAACCACACATGACGATAGATTCCAGCGCCTTCATAGAACCATCCATCGCCAAAACTGGCGTCGACGCGAGCCACGATGTAGTTCTTCGATCCGAGTTCAAGAAAGTCAGTGATGTCGAATTGAAATGGCGCGTACCCATTGTTGTTGCGGCCTACGAAACAGCCATTCACAAAGACAATCACGTCGCGAAAGGCACCATCGAATTCGACCGATACCCGCTTGCCCTGATCACTTGCGGGTACATCGAACTCACGTCGATACCAGCCAACGCTCGTCTCAGGATACCGACGCCCTACCGGTTTATACCCGTGCGACATCTGTTCATCGTCGCGAACGAAGGGCAATTCGACGGCCCAGTCATGGGGCAGGTTCAATGTCCGCCATTTCGAGTCATCGAATTTCGCTTTAGCGAATGCGAAATCGCCGGTTTTGGCAAAATCTCCCTGGCCAAAACCGAAGCCGAGATCCCGTGCAGGATCGGTTCCATGACCGAAGATGAACTTCCAGCCGGAATCGAAGAGCAGGCGCTCGCGGGGGGCCACCGCTGTCTGGGTTGCGAGCAAAACAGCGTCGGCATCCGTCGGCATCCACGCCGCGGCCCGCCCCCACGCCGCCCTGGTCACAAGAGAGGAAGCTGAGACAGCCAAGCCAGAATAGAGCAAATCGCGACGGGAGATTCGAGGCATAAACTTTCCTTCCAGAGAGCCTTTGCCGTTCACGGCATAGGACACAGATTGCAGTAAGCAAGCCGGAACTATAAACCAGTTGCCGGCGGAAAGTAAACGATTTCATTTCACAAGGAGGAGCCTGCCGGGGCCCTGGGGGGAACCCGGCGTTCCTCGGCTGCTGTGGTAGATTCAATGAGGAAGCAGCCGAGCTGGAGAGGTGGCCGAGTGGCTGAAGGCGCACGCTTGGAAAGCGTGTTTAGGGGAAACTCTAACGTGAGTTCGAATCTCACCCTCTCCGCCATCCGTAAATCTATTTAGAATCAACAGCGCCTTTGATCAATGCTGCCCTGCAAGGCCGAGTCTCAGAGGTAAACAGTCCCCAGACAACGAATCACTTTCAACTCCCGGGCAGCAGCCTTCGTCAGGTGGCTTGCACGTACCCAGCCTTCAGACCATGCCTACGGACCGAGCGTTCCGACGTAGTATCCAAGGCGGTTCTCCACGTCCCCCGGTTTATGAAAACCCTTTTCGAAGAGAGCGCGCAGTCTGGCTTGAGCGGCGGGTCGTCCGAACGAGGCAATAAACGCATCCCACTCGGGTACGATCTCCGCATCGGAAGGAAGGCTATTCAGGTTGACCAAACGCTTTGTCTCTGCGATTGCCTGACGATCGAAGGTCGAGATTCTTCGGGCGAGTGCGTCGACAAATGCATCGAGTTGATTGTCACGCAGCGAACGATTGACGTAGCCATATAACTCGGCAAGGTCGCCATTTACATCATCTGCACCCAGCAATACTTCCAACGCTCTCCCGCGCCCGATCAGTCGCGGCAGTCGAGCCATGGGTCCACCGCCGGGGACCAAACCTGCGCCCACCTCCCATTGAGATAAAACAGCCTTTTCACGGCTGGCAAAACGCATATCGCTCGCCAGAGCGAGTTCGCTGCCCACACCGGTAGCGCGCCCCCGAATCGATGCTATCGACACAACAGATGCCCGACTCAAGCGGGCAAGCATATCCGGCAATGCCTGCAAGCCGGTTCGGCCCAAAGGGAATTTTGCCGCCTCTTCGGGTTTCGCCAAGAAGTCATAGTGCGTGAGAAAGAATCCTTCCACCGCGCTTTCGAAAACTACAACTTTGACTTGCTGGTCGGATTCGAGCGAAGAAATTATTTCTTCGAGCTGCGGAATGTTCGCCGGTCCAAAGATATTGATTGGAGGAATGTCGAGCATCACCCGCCAATACTCCCTGGATTCCCGCACCAACCGAATGCCGCCGATTTTCTCTCTTTCGCTCATCGTCTTGTCCCCCGCTCTGGTCGCATGCGCGAATATCCAACAGCACGCAGAGTAGGGGATGGCAACGCACCATGACAATTGCACCATGGTATTGGCGATGCTTTGGTGTTAGTTGGAGGTGAGAGCATCGCGGTTCAGAGAATTCTCGGAGCGCGTACGCATCACGATGCTGCTCGGGCCAAGCTCGGCGGCCTCAGTGATCATCCCGCGCGCAAGCCTCAGGAAGCCAGTGCCCAAGGCCCCGGGTTTCTCGCAACATACCAAGGTATCAATCGATACTTTTGTCCAATAGATTGGGCACTTCTCTTCTGGCTAAATCACTTCACCAGCCAAGAGGGCGCGGCGGACTTGGAAGTGACGGATGTCCGACCATTGAAACTCCAAGCTTTGCTATCTTCTGGGATCCGCGAGCAAGACGCTTGCTGCAGCCCAGTGGAGCTTGTCTGTCTGCGGGAAGGCGCATGCGATAGAAATCTGACGGCGAAGATTCGCAGGTGACATTTCTCGAGAGTGACCGGCGCAGTGTCTTTCCGATAGGAGTTCAAGAAGATGAAACGTGTCGTCATCGTTGGAGGCGGCTTTGCCGGCGTGAGTTGTGCCCGGAGGCTGGCATCAAATCCGGATGTTCATATCACACTGATCGATAAGAACAACTATCAACAGTTCCAGCCATTGCTTTACCAGGTGGCAACCGCGCTATTACCGCCTGGAAACGCGGCATTTTCATTACGCTCTCTTCTTCGCGGGCATGCCAACGTGGATGTGAAGATGGCGGAGGTGGTGTTCGCGGATCTCAAGACGCGAACAGTCGAAACTGCGGATGGAAAGACCTACCAGGGTGACTTTCTGATTCTCGCCGCCGGTGCCCAGGTGAATTTCTTCGGTACAGCAGGGGCAGACCGCTATGCGTACCCGTTATATTCACTTCACGACGCTGAGTTGCTCCGCTCGCGTATTCTCATGCTCCTCGAGTCCGTCGATCGGGAGCCTTCCCTCATCGACCAGGGAGCGTTGAATTTCGTTGTCGTGGGAGCGGGTCCAACCGGAGTTGAAACCGCTGGTTCACTTGGGCACTTAATCCGGACGGCGAGGAAAGACCTCTATAACAGCCTGGAATGGACCAAAGCCCAGGTATACCTGGTCGATGCCGGTCACACAGTCTTGAACGGGTTTTCAAAAAAATCGCAGGGATATGCTACGGAGAAGTTGGAGCGGCATGGCGTTCAAATCCGCTTCGGTGTTGCCGTCAAGGAAGTGCATTCTGGGCATGTCCTGCTCTCGGACGGTACGATGGTTTTGACGCACACCACGATCTGGGCCGGGGGGCTGAAAGCGTCTTCGTTGTCGGGCGCACTTGGCGTGCAAGCAGGGCGCGGAGGACGCATCGATGTTCAGCCTGACTTTAGCCTCACCGGTTTCTCCGGTGTTTACGCGCTGGGCGACTTTGCGAACATTGCAGGCACGGACGGCAAGCCGCTGCCCCAGCTAGCGTCGGTCGCGCAGCAGGCAGGCTACTATTGCGCCCACCATATCGCCGCCGCAATTGCAGGAAAGCCGGGAGAGCCATTCCATTACTTCGATAAAGGAATCATGGCAATGATTGGACGCAACGCGGCGGTCGCTGAAGTTGGCAAAAAGCGTCTCGAACTGACTGGTCCAATTGCTTTCGTTGCATGGCTTGGGGTTCACGCCCTGTTGCTGATTCCGACTCGTGCGAAGATTGAAGCCTTCATCGATTGGGCATGGGATTATTTTGGTGGTTCGAATGTCGCTGCGGTGCTCGATCGTCCCGAGCAGGTAGCTGTGGAGTGGCACGCGGACGAGGATAGAGACTTGCTTCGGAGACAGGGTTAAGCCGGCAGTTGATATTTAGATGAGTGGATCGAAGGAATAACCGAGCGACACGCTGCAACTCCACTGTCTCTGCGGGAATGAGTCGAATCTATCGATTCATGCCGCAGAAGGAAGTTGAGCGAGAACACTTAGGCCATCTCTAGTATTCCCAAGGCAACGAATCTTCGCATACTCCTGGCTCACAATACTCTCATTCTGCGCTATGCGGACAAGACGGTCCACCATGCCTTGGAACGTTTCAGGGCAATGAGCAATAGGACGCGTTGCGGCGACCTATACGAAAGTATCGACAATACGTTCGTCTAATTGTTTTGCATCCTCCCTTCAGGCTTAATTGCGATGTCGACCGCATTCGGACTCCTCGGACGTCGCCAGTGAGGGAACACGTTCGACTCGTCCACGACAACGATTTATATGGAGGAGCTATGCGCGACATACGAAATGTCTTGGAGCTTGCGCGCAAGGATGGAGTCGCGCTTGGTCATTTCAACGTCTCGGATTTAGTTCTGTTGAAGGCCGTATTTTCGTCCGCGCAACAAATCCAGGTTCCGGTTCTCGTCGGTGCGTCCGAGGGTGAGCGCGAGTTCATGGGAGTCCGTCAGATTGCGGCCCTGGTGCGAAGCTTGCGTGAAGAATTCGATTTCCCGGTTTTTCTAAACGCGGATCATACGCACACGCTGGAGAAGGCTATGGAAGCCGCCAAAGCGGGCTTTGACACGGTGGTCTTCGATCTGTCTGCGCTGCCGTTTGAGCAAAACGCGCGACAAACGAAAGAGGCGGTTGAGGCGCTCAAGACAATCAATCCCGCAATTCTCGTCGAAGGGGAGATCGGCAATATCGGCACGGGATCCGAGATACATGAGCTGGCTCCTGATCTGTCGAAATACCTGACCACTCCTGCAGAAGCAAAACAGTTTGTCGAGTTCACGGGAGTCGACGTGCTGGCTCCTGCCGTGGGCAACATGCATGGCATGTCGCAGAAGATGGTTGCGGGAGAACGGAAGAAGCGTCTCGATATCGAGAGAATCGCTCAGATCAGGACGGCGGCGCGCGTTCCCCTGACTCTGCATGGCGGATCGGGCACCGATGACGGGGATTTACGTCAGGCGATCGCCGCCGGAATCAGCATTGTCCACATCAATACCGAGCTGCGTGTCGCATGGAGAAGCGGCCTCGAGGCCGGCCTGGCAGCGGAGCCTCATCAGGTGGTCCCTTACAAGATTCTGCCATTTGCCGTCGAATCAGTGAAGCAGACGGTTCTTTCGCGCTTGAGACTGTTCAATCACGTGAGCCAACCGGCGATCGAGGGGAGTCATGTCGTGACTTCGAGAGGGCGAGAACAGCAGGTTGTCTCTTAGGTCAGTTGGGGCTTGGCAAGATGTGGAATGCAGTACGCCGGGGAAGAACGGAGTGGCTCAAGGACAAGAGCACGTCGTTCCTGGCGCCTACGACGGCAGGGCGAAAGTAGTGGGTGAGGATGAACGACCAATCTTTTTACCGGTGGCTTGAGCAGCAGGGCGAGGCCTTTGGGGCTCCGGGTATGGATCCGCGATGGACATCGAGTGTGAAGGACGCGGTGTGCACAGCCTATGGAGCTTCGAGCCGCGTGTGGTTCACCTGCTCCCACGGAATTTTGAACGAGATCTATCATCCGACCATTGACCTCGCCCAGGTGCGGGACATGGAGTTTCTGGTCAGCGATGGCGAAAGCTTTGCGCACGAAGAGAAGCGCGATATGGAGACGGTTTTCGAGTACATCCATCCCGAAGCGCTGGGAGTGCGCTATGTGAATCGCGATCCCGAAGGCAGGTATGCGCTGACCAAGGAGATCATCTGCGATCCGCACCACAGCGTGGTTCTGATGCGCGTGCGGCTGGAGGGGCGCGCGGATGTTCTGCCACGCTTGAGAGTCTATGCGCTGCTGGCGCCGCACCTGGATTGCGGCGGAGCGGGAAACACGGCGCGGGTGGTGGATTTCGCCGGGCGCAAAGCGGTGCTGGCGTGGAAGAACCAATGGTCGCTGGCGATGGGCTCGAGTTGCGGTTTCAGCCGCGTGAGTTGTGGGTTTGTGGGCGCGAGCGATGGCTGGCAGGACTTGATGCAGAACTTCAAGATGAACTGGGAGTTTGGCTCGGCCACCAATGGCAACGTGGCGGTGGTGGGCGAAATTGATTGCCCGGAATATGGAACGGGAGAGGCGCGCGAGTTCACTGTCGCGATCGGGATTGGCGAAGGGAATCACACTGCGGCGCAAAAGACGATGGGCGCGCTCGCAACACCGTATGGCGCGTTGCGCACGCGGTTTATCGAGCAGTGGCAACGCGCGGCGAATCCGGAGTGGCTGGCAGCAAAGGCGCAGGACGGCGGCAAACTGATGCGCACCAGCCACAATGTGCTGCTCGCGCACGAAGACAAGACCTATTCGGGAGCATTTGTGGCGTCGGCGTCGATTCCCTGGGGCCAGACGAAGGGCGACGACGATCTGGGCGGGTACCACCTTGTCTGGACGCGTGACATGGTGCAAACGGCGACCGCGCTGCTCGCATGCGGACGTGTGGAGACGGCGCGGCGTGCACTCGTGTACCTGGCCTGCACGCAACTGCCGGACGGCGGATTTGCGCAGAATTTCTGGATTGACGGAACGCCGTACTGGGGCGGCAAGCAACTGGATGAAGTGGCATTTCCAATCATCCTGGCGTGGCGTTTGTGGAAAGCAAATGGGCTGGGCGAGCTGGAGATTTTTCCTTTCGTGGAAAGGGCGGTGGGTTTCCTGGTGCGCAATGCGCCGATTACCCAGCAGGAACGTTGGGAAGAGAACGCCGGGTATTCGCCGTCAACGCTCGCGGCAGTCATTGGGGCAGTGATTTGCGCTGCAGAGCTGGCGCGCGCCCATGGCTCGGTGGAGCTGGGCGAGTTTCTCGAGGAGTTTGCCGATTGGATCGAGGGGCATCTCGAAGAGTGGACGGTGACCGACGACGGCGTATTGCATCCCGAGATCAAGCGACATTACATGCGTATCCGTCCGCCGGAGTGTGGCGAGGCCTATGCGCAGGAAAGCTGCGGAAAGGCATTGCTCCGCTTGTCGAATCGGCCGCCGGGAACACGATACGAATTTGAAGCGCGCGAGATCGTCGATGGCGGGTTTCTCGAACTGGTGCGCTACGGGGTGCGGCGTGCCGACGACCCTCTGGTGGTGGACACGTTGAAGGTTGTAGATGCAGTGCTGAAGCGCGACTTGCCGCAGGGACCGGGATGGCTGCGCTACAACTGGGACGGATATGGGCAGCGCCCGGACGGCCTGGGGTATGAAGGGTGGGGCCAGGGGCGCGTGTGGCCGCTCCTGACAGGCGAACGCGCCCACTATGAACTGGCAGCAGGCAACGGCGTGATTCCGCTGATTGAAACCTACGAACAATTTGCCGCATCTGGGCAGATGCTGCCGGAGCAGATTTGGGACGAAGCGGACAAACCGGAACGCAGTATGCGGCGGGGGCAGCCAGCGGGTTCAGCAGTGCCGCTGGTGTGGGCGCACGCGGAGTATTTGAAGCTGCTGCGATCGGCGGTGGATGGCAAGGTCTTTGACTTGATCGATCCGGTTTATCAGCGATACTGCGCTACGGACGGGCGAAAGAAGCGACGGAGCGGTGTGGACATTTACAGCAGACGACGCCCCATCGGAAAGATGGACGCGGGAAAGATTCTGCGAATTCTGGATGAAGGGCGCTTTGAAGCAACATGGACCGACGATGGCTGGCAGACGACACGCACGGCGAACAGCCGCAACCTGGGAAGCGCCGGATACAGCGCGGACATCGCGCCCGCGGCGGGATGCCGGGAAGTGGAGTGGACCTTACGCTGGCCCGAGAAGGACGCCTGGCTCGGTTACAACGTCAAGATCAGGGTTGATGCGCTTTGAGGAAATTCTGAACGCGTGATGCTTGTCGAAATCAGCATTCGCTGCGCATGGAGCGGTCCTTCTTTTGTGGCATTTGCGGCATGACGAACCTCGTGGCCTTTGAGAGTGTCGATTTTGTTCGCAGCTTGGGATCCGGTCCTCTTTCAACCCGCTCGTTGGTTCAGAGTTTTCGAGATACGTATGCACGGCAGCAATTCTCGCTGCAATTCACAGCTCAGCGAAAGGAAGATTCCAAGGATCCCCATGACCACAAGTACTGCTTCAATCTCAATCGATCAACTGTCAATTGACACGTTACGCCTGCTCGCCGTGGATAGCGTGGAAAAGGCGAAGAGCGGACATCCCGGAGCGCCGTTGGGTTGCGCGCCTATTGCGTACCTGCTGTTTCACAAGCTGATGAAGCACAATCCCGCGCACTCGAAATGGGCCGATCGGGACCGCTTTGTGCTGTCCAACGGGCACGGTTCGATGCTGCTCTACGGAAGCCTGTTTCTGGCGGGCTACAAGCTCACACTCGACGACCTGAAGGGCTTTCGACAGTGGGGATCGAAGACGCCGGGGCATCCAGAGTATGGATGGACGGACGGCGTAGAAGTGACGACGGGGCCGTTGGGACAGGGTTTCGGCATGGCGGTAGGGCTGGCCATCGCGGAGAAGCACCTGGCGGCGACATATAACAGACCGGGCTTCAGCGTGGTCGATCACCATACCTACATGCTTTGCGGCGATGGCGATTTGATGGAGGGCCTGTCGCACGAGGCAGCGTCGCTGGCTGGAACATTGAAGCTGGGCAAGCTGATCGCGCTTTACGACGACAACCTGGTCTCCCTGGACGGGCCGACAGAGTGGAGCTTTACCGAGGACAGGTACAAACGCTTCGAGGCCTACAACTGGCATGTGCAGCGCGTGCAAGACGGGAACGACCTGGACGCGATTGAAGCAGCGATCGCATCGGCGAAGGCCGTGAAAGATAAGCCGTCCTTCATTGCGGTGCGCACGGTGATCGGCTACGGAAGTCCTAAAGCCGGCACGAATAAGGTACACGGCGAGGCGATGGGGCCTGTGGATGCAGCCGCAACGAAGAAGTTTTTTGGATTCCCAGGGGATCAGAACTTTTATGTGCCCGACGACGCACTGGCGAACTGGCGCAAGGCGATCGACCACGGTGCCTCGCAGGAAGTTGAATGGAACAAACTGTTCGCGGACTATGCGCATGCATTCCCTGAGTTGGCGGTGGAGTTTGAGCGGACGCAGGCAGGCAAGCTGCGATCCGGATGGGAGAAGGCGATCCCCAGCTTCGGCACTGAGAAGCCGATGGCGACGCGCAACGCGGGCCAGCAGGTAATGGCGGCGATCTTCAATGACGTGCCGGAGCTTTTTGGCGGCGCAGCGGATTTGACAGCATCGACGAAGACAATCTTCAAGAACTCACCGCATTTCGCGGACGATGCAAGCGGGCGCAACGTGTTTTTCGGTGTGCGCGAGCTGGGAATGTGCGCGGCAGTGAACGGCATGGCCGTGCACGGAGGGTTGCGGCCGTTTGGGTCAACCTTCTTCGTATTTTCCGACTACGCGAAGCCGGCGCTGAGGATTGCAGCGCTCATGAAGTCCAACTCGCTGTTCGTGTTCACGCACGATTCGATCGGCCTGGGCGAGGATGGGCCGACGCACGAGCCGATTGAGCACCTGATGGCACTGCGCGCGGTGCCGCACATGACGGATTTTCGCCCAGCGGATGCAAATGAGACCGCGGCGGCCTGGCGGCTGGCTCTCGAGCGCGGCGGACCGACATTTTTTGCGCTGACCCGGCAAGACCTTCCGGTGATTGACGCATCGAAGCACGACGTATACGGCGGCGTGAGTAAAGGAGCCTGGGTTCTGGAGGACGCCGCGCATCCGCAAGTGGTGTTGATCGCGACAGGGTCAGAGGTTTCAGTGGCGCTGGGGGCGGCCAAACTGCTTGCCGTGGATGGCATTTCAGCACGCGTAGTCAGCATGCCAAGCTGGAAGGTCTTCGACGAACAATCGACGGAGTACAAACTGAGCGTGCTGCCAGCGAACGTTCCGAAGCTGGCGGTGGAAGCGGGTGCGACCCAGAGCTGGTGGAAGTATGTAGGCACGGGTGGCGACGTTGTTGGGCTCGAACGGTTTGGTGCGTCGGCACCGGGAAAGATCGTAATGGCCGAGCTTGGATTCACGCCGGAGAATGTCGCAGCGAGAGCGAAGAAGATCGTAATCCAGTGAACAGAATCAGTGGTCATCTACGGACGATGGATCTCCGGGGACTGTTCTGAAAGGAAGACATCGTGAAGCTGGTTATCAGTTCGGATCATGCAGGATTTCCTCTGAAGGAAGACGTTCGCGAAAACCTTGTTGCGGCAGGCCACGAAGTAGTCGACCTGGGTGCGTACAAGGTTGAGCCCGAAGACGACTATCCCGATTTTGCAGAGATGTTGGGCGAAGCGATCAAGTCTGGCGTAGCACGGCGCGGGATTCTCATTTGCGGGTCGGGAGTTGGCGTGTGCGTAGCGTCCAACAAAATTCCCGGAATTCGCGCCGGGATGTGCCACGACACCTATTCGGCGCATCAAGGCGTGGAGCACGACGACATGAATGTGCTGGTGCTTGGGGCGCGCATCATTGGCCCGGCGCTGGCATACGAACTCGCGCATGCGTTCATTGGAGCCGCGTTCCAAAGCAAGGAAGCGAGATTCCAGCGAAGATTCAACAAAGTGTCGGCGATCGAAGCGAAGTATCTGTGCGGAGCTGGTTCGGCGAACCCGGCATAAGTTCGGGCGGATTGCGCTTCGTAAAACACTGAAGTTCAGTGACGCGTAGATTCTTTGCATCGCCAATCTCTCACCATGTTGTTGACGCCAGGGAGGAGGGATTGGTGCGATTCGCTCTTGTGTCTCCTATAGATCCCTCCACCATTGAACTGCATATGTCGGTTTCGCTGTTCCAGCGTGGGTGAATGTTCATAAGTGCACCATCCTTACATTCAATACCAAAGCATTGATCGATACCTTCGTCCAATAGACTCGTCCCCCATGTTCTGGCTTACTTAAGCTCTGTAACTCACTTCCCTCCCCCGGAACGTGCACAGCTATGCGGCCAAGGCGCAGTCTCCTCCTAACTCGATCTCAGGTGTTATACCTGACCTTGGCCTGCATGTGCGCCCTGCCTTCCGTGGCACAAGGCGCGCTCACCACGCCCTCTATTCTGGCGCCTGCATCGACGCCCGCGCATGAGATCTACTCCCTGTCGCAATTCGTTCTGATGATTACAGGAGCCATTTTTGTGGTCGTCGGGGGTCTGCTCGCCTTCGTCGTCGTCAAATTCCGTGCGCGTAAAGGCGACGCGGAGCACGAGCCTGCGCAGATTTATGGCAGCACACAGGTAGAGTTGGCGTGGACCGTGATTCCCGTCCTGATCGTGGTGGTCTTGTTCCTCACCACGGCCCGCATCATCTTCGCCATTCAGGACGCGCCCAAGCCTCAATCCGCACTGGATGTCACAGTCGTAGGCCATCAATTCTGGTGGGAGTTTCGTTATCCCAAGCTTGGCATCGTCACCGCCAACGAGCTGCATCTTCCCGTCAGCTCGCCATCGGCGCCGGAACCCACGTATATGCAGTTGCTGTCGGCTGACGTCGATCACAGCTTCTGGATACCGCAGCTCGGCGGAAAAACGGATCTGATTCCCAACCACCCGAACGCAATGTGGATGGATCCGCAGAGCACGGGCTTGTACCTTGGGCAATGCGCGCAGTTTTGCGGCGTGGAGCACGCCAAAATGCTGCTTCGCGTGTACGTAGATAGCCCCGATCAGTTCGCAGCCTGGGTCAAGGCGCAGCAGCAGCCCGGCGCGCAACCTGACCCGCACAATGCCGCTGTCGTCGCCGGACGCCATGTATTCGAGACCGAGGCTTGCGTCAACTGCCACACCATATCCGGATCAGCAGCCAAGGGAACGTTTGGCCCCGACCTCACGCACCTGATGAGCCGCGGAACCATTGCTGCAGGTGCAGCGGAGAACACGCCTGACAACCTGCGCTCGTGGATTCAGGATCCAAACATGTTCAAGCCCGGTGCGTTGATGCCCGCCATGCAGCTCAGCGACCATGAAACCAACGAAGTGGTGGCCTACCTGACCACCTTGCACTGAAGGAGCGCGCGATGGCCGATCAGACTTTCCCCGTGTCGGGCACACCCGATGCAAGCCTCTCGCGCGGCGCTGCGCTACTGGAGTGGCTGCATGGCTGGGTGGTGACGGTCGACCACAAAAAGCTCGGCATTCTCTACTCTGTCTACGCCATCTTCTTCCTGCTCGTGGCCGGTGTCGAGGTTCTTGCCATCCGCCTTCAGCTTGCCGTCCCGCACAATCACTTTCTCTCCCCGGAACTCTTCAACGAGTTCTTCACGATGCACGGCACCACGATGGTGTTTCTGGTAGGCATGACCTTTATCTTCGGTTTCGGCAACTATCTAGTCCCGCTGATGATCGGTGCGCGTGACATGGCGTTTCCGCGACTCAACGCATTCAGCTTCTGGATGAGCGCATTCGGTGGACTATTTCTTTACTTCAGTTTCATCGGCGGCTTCGGCCTGTACGGCATGGGCGCTGCGCCCGATGTGAGCTGGTGGGCTTACGCGCCGCTCACGGCCAAAGCGTTCTCTCCCGGCCACAACACCGACTACTGGGCTCTTTCCCTCATCGTGATGGGATTTGGCACCCTGGGCGCGGCCATCAACACTCTGGCGACGGCGTTTTCGATGCGCTGCCGCGGCATGACGCTGCTTCGCATGCCCCTCTTCGTGTGGCTGATGGTGGTCACCAGCGCTCTGACACTGATCACCATTACGCCGCTTACCGCTGCGCAGATCATGCTGACGATCGACCGCTACCTCGGCGGACATTTCTTCGATACGCAGGCAGGCGGTTCGGCCACGGTGTGGATGCACTTCTTCTGGATCTTCGGCCATCCAGAAGTCTATGTTTTGATCCTTCCCGCATTCGGCATTGCGAGTGAAGTGATCCCGGTGTTCTCGCGCAAGGCTATCTTCGGTTATCCGGCGATGGTTGCGGCGTCGGTTGGAATCGCTTTCGTGAGTCTCAGCGTGTGGGCGCACCACATGTTCACGATTGGCATGACTTCGGTGAGTAACTCGTTCTTTGCGCTCTCCACCATGATGGTGGGTATTCCCACCGGCATCAAAATCTTCAACTGGGTTGCGACGATGTGGGGCGGCAAAATCCGCTTTGCCACACCCATGCTCTTCTGCACGGCATTTGTCTTTCAGTTTCTCTGCGCGGGGCTCACCGGGATCATGCTTGCCTCGGCGCCATGGAACTGGCAATTGCACAACTCGTACTTTGTAATTGCGCATTTTCACTACACGCTGACCGGCTCGTTCGTCTTTTGCTTTTTTGCCGGGATGTATTACTGGTACCCCAAAGTCACAGGCCACATGCTCAGCGAAAAGCTCGGCAAATGGCACTTCTGGCTCTTTTTTATCGGCTTTCACGTCACCTTCGATACCATGCATTTTCTCGGCATTCTCGGTATGCCGCGTTCCATCTACACTTACGAGCCCGATCGCGGCTGGAACACTCTGAACGCGATCGTTTCTGCCGGCGGGCTCATTCAAGGCGTCGCCGTCCTGATCCTTGCCTGGAACCTGATCGATTCGTATCGTCGCGGACGGATTGCGGGCAACGATCCCTGGGATGCGTGGACGCTGGAGTGGTCCACGCCCTCGCCGCCACCGCCTTATAACTTCGCGACAGAACCGGTGGTGCGCAGCCGGCGCCCGCTGTGGGACCTCAAACATCCAAACGATCCTGACTGGAAGTACGAGCGATGAGCACAATTCCAAGCTTCGCGGACGAAAACTGGCGCTTGCCGTCGCGTGGGCGTGTGGCCATGTTGTCGCTCATCATCGGCGAATCGGCCATCTTCACCATCTTCGTCGTGGCCTACGTCTACTACATCGGCCGCAGCGCTTACGGGCCCACGCCGCAGATTCTCGACGTTCCGTGGTTCAATACCGTCTGCCTGCTTTCGAGCAGTCTTGCCATCATGTTCGCCGAACGCGCGATCGAGCGCGGACGCATCCGAGCATTCGCCGCGTGGTGGGCCCTTACCATGCTGCTCGGCATAGTGTTTCTCGCAGGCACGGCGATGGAGTGGAAGCGGTTGATTTACTCCGATGGCCTTACCATCCGCACGAATCTCTTTGGAACGACCTTTTACTCCCTCGTCGGATTGCACGCGACCCACGTGATCGTCGGACTCGTCATGCTTACGCTGGTCATGATCTTCACCTTCCTCGGTCACGTGGAACAGCGCCATACGGAGCGGATCCAGGTGCTCTCGCTTTACTGGCACTTCGTCGATGCGGTGTGGGTCGTCGTCTTCACGGTTGTCTACCTGGTGGGAAAGTAAGCAACATGGCCGATCACCTCCAACACGAGCAGACACTCGCCAACGTTGCAGTGATTCGGCTGCCCGCGCCCACGGCATGGCCGATCGTCCTGGCTTTAGGTTGCACGCTCGCCGCTGCCAGCCTCGTCACCGACGCTGGGATCGGCATGCTGGGCGGTGTGCTGATCCTCGCTGGTTGCATCGGATGGTTTCGCGAGGTTCTGCCCCACGAGCAGCACGAAGAGGTCCCTGTGACCGATCGGCCGGTCACCATCGCCACCTCGCGCGCCCTCGTTGAGCACATTCGTCTCAGCCCCGAGCATCGCGCGCACCTGCCCGTCGAGACTTATCCCGTCACCAGCGGCATCAAGGGAGGGATCGCCGGCGGATTCGCGATGATCGTCCCCGCGCTGGTTTACGGTCTGATCACTGAACACAGCATCTGGTATCCGATCAATCTGCTGGGCGGCGCGGGCGTAGCCAATTGGCGTAATCCGAGCACCGCAGACATTGCGGCGTTTCACTGGCAGGGCCTGCTCGTCGCCATCGTCATCCACTCCCTCGCCTGCGTACTTGTTGGCCTGCTCTACGGCGCGATGCTGCCCATGCTTCCGCGCCATCCCGTGCTGCTCGGCGGCATTCTTGCGCCGGTGCTATGGACAGGCATTCTGCATTCCTTCATGGGCATCATCAATCCCGCGCTCGATGCGCGCATTGCGTGGGGATGGTTCCTGGTTTCGCAGGTCTTTTACGGCATCACCGCGGGGCTCGTGGTCGCGCGCCAGGAACGCATTCCAACACGCCAATCTTTGCCATTTGCTGCACGCCTTGGGATTGAAGCAGCCGGGTTCATCGATTCGCGACCCGACGCCGGTCCGCCGCAAGAGAAGGAGAAGCCATGAAGCGCTTCCCTGCTCTGTTGCTGGCTTCGCTGGCGGCTCTCCTTACTGGCTGCGGGAACGCGCCGGGCTATCCGCCCAACGCGAGTGCGCGTCCCGCGGACGTGACGGACTTCGCCACGCTCTACAGCGAGAACTGCGCAGCCTGTCACGGAGCCAACGGGCACAACGGTCCGGCAAACGATCTCGCCAATCCTGAATATCAGGCGCTCGTCAACGACGCCACACTGCGCAAATGGATCAGTGGGGGAATGCCCGGCACCGAGATGCCGGCCTTTGCGCAATCAGCGGGCGCCATGTTGACGGATGCACAAGTGGACGCGCTCATTGCCGGCATGCGGGAACGATGGTTGCAGCCCGGCGCATTTGCCGGGACCGCCCCGCCGCCCTACGCCCAAGCGCAAGCAGGCGATGCACGCAAGGGCGCGCAAGGCTACCAGGCTCGATGCTCCGCATGCCACGCACCATCGCACCAACAGATCACCAGTCCGGACTACCTTGCTGTTGTTGGCGACCAGGCTTTGCGCAGCATCATCATCGCGGGTCGCCCGGACATCGGGCAGCCTGACTGGAGTCATCTCGGGCCAGGCGGAAAAAGCGCAGCCCCGCTTTCCGCTGAAGACGTCGACAACATCGTTGCCTACCTTGCGAGCCTGCGCAGTTCCGCGCCCGCCGCACAAGCAACAAACAATTCTCCTAAGTAACCGGCTCCGACCGCTCCAAACGGGGAGATGAAACCATGATCAACGAGACCCAATCAGCAAACCCGCAGGCAACGGCGCCCGGCAACCAGACGGCAACCGTGCCCGGCGATCCCCGCGCGGTGTCGCGCCGGTGGCTACTTTTCAAAGCCGGCATCGCGCTCAACGGCGTCGTCGGGCTTGCGCTCGCCGTTCCGGTTTTGCGTTATCTGCTCGCGCCATGGAGAAAGGATGCGAGCTTCGACTCCTGGACCTCGCTTGGCCCTCTCGACGCATTCCCCGCAGGCGAAACACGCCTCGCGTACTACAAGAATCCGTCGGGGAATTCATGGGACGGCGAGACCGACAACGTCGCCTGTTACGTGCGGCGAGAAGGCAACAGCCAGTTCAAGGTCTTCGCCATCAACTGCGCTCACCTTGGGTGCCCGGTACGCTGGTTCCCCCAGTCGCAGCTCTTCATGTGCCCGTGCCACGGCGGCGTCTACTACTCTGACGGTTCGCGCGCATCCGGGCCACCCGAGCGCGGACTCTTCACCTATAACTGGCAAATCGTCTCAGGAGAGCTCAGAATCGACGCCGGCCAAATGCCCACGCTCTCAAACACGGCCAAGCTCGTCACCATCTCCACCAGGTCCGGAGACTCGAAATGCAGCGGATGAAGCAGACCGCATTGGATCTCTACGCATGGCTTGAGCGCCGCCTTCAACTCGAAGGCCCGGTCAAGGATGCTGCGCTCCATCCCGTTCCGCGCCAGACTGCAAGTTGGTGGTACGTCTTCGGCAGTGCGGCGTTCACGTTGCTCTTCCTGCAGATATTCACCGGCATTCTGTTGGCCTTGGTTTATGTTCCTTCGGCGGGTGAAGCGTGGAACAGTCTGAACGTTCTCAATCACCAGATCCCGTTCGGGTGGTTTTTGCGGGCCATGCACGGATGGGGCTCTAACTTCATGGTCGCCATCGTGCTTATCCACATGGCGCAGGTGTTTCTCTTCGGCGCTTACAAATTTCCCCGTGAGCTTACGTGGATTCTCGGCGTCTTTCTTTTGCTTATGACCCTCGGCATGGCCTTCACCGGCCAGGTTCTGCGCTTCGACCAGGACGCGTACTGGGGACTCGGTATCGGCGCATCGATTGCGAGCCGCGTCCCGATTGTCGGCGGCGGCGTGGTGCATCTTATGCTCGGCGGACCCATCATCGCCGGATCTACGCTCTCGCGCTTCTTCGCCCTTCACGTCTTTGTCATTCCCGGAACGCTGCTGCTTTTCGTTTTTCTGCACGTGTGGATGGTGTTGAAGCTCGGCGTGAATGATTGGCCCATGCCCGGCCGCGTTGTCCGGCGCGCAACCTACACCGAGGAGTACCACCACCTTGCGCAGACCGAAGGAATTCCCTTTATTCCTGGGGCTTTCTGGAAAGATCTCATCTTCTCCGGCGCGATCCTCGCGGCGGTCGCGGTATGCGCCGTGGTGTTCGGCCCCTTCGGTCCCGGCGGCCAGCCCGATCCCTCCATCATCCAGACTGTTCCCAAACCCGATTTCTTCTTCCTGTGGATCTACACCATCCTTTCCTACCTGCCGCCGCAGATGGAGACGCCGTTTCTTCTCATCGTGCCTATTTTGGCGATCGCAATTTTGCTGGCGCTCCCCCTCGTCGCTGCCGAGGGCGAGAAGAGCTGGCATCGCCGTCCGGTGGCGGTGCTCGTGGTTGCAACCGTCGCCGCTTCCTGGGGAGTGCTTACGCAATTGGGAACCACGACCCCATGGAGTCCGCACATGAGCGCTTGGAGCGGAGATCCGCTGCCCGTCAATCGCATCCACGACGCTACACCGCTGGTGCGCCAGGGCGCCGTCGTGTTCCAGGCCAAGCAGTGCCGCAACTGCCACTCCGTCGGCGGGTCGGGCGGCGAACGCGGTCCGACCCTCGATGCGGTAGCCACGCGCCTGACAATCGACCAAATGCGCTTCAAAGTCGTAACCGGCGGGGGCAACATGCCGGCCTATGGCAAGAATCTTTCTCCATCGGAGATCGAAGCTCTCGTCAGCTTCCTTGAAACGCTGCATCCGGCCAATGAGCCACCCGCCTACGAGGCTTCGCGGCGAACCGTCGAGGCATCGCTACCCACAAACGCAACAGTACCGGCAATCAGGCCGCCTGCGAGTGCAGGCACAACTCCATGATCGGCACCACGACAGTCTCATGATCGACTCAACAACGATCGCCGATCTTTTCACTCGCTGGGATATTCCCTGGATTGTGACATCATCCCTCGCCCTATCCGCGGTGATTTACATCCGGGGATGGATGGGCATCCGCCAAACACGGCCCCTGCAATTCGGCATCGGCCGCCTGGCTTTCTTTCTGGGCGGCGTCGTCGCGCTGTTCGTTGCGGTCGCGTCGCCCCTTGACACCTTCAGTGAGTCTCTACTCTTCATGCACATGGCGCAGCACTATGTGCTCATGTCAGTCGCTCCGCCGCTCATCGTTCTCGGCGCACCCGTAGTTCCCATGCTCCGGGGGCTTCAAGGCTGGATGATCCGCCTGCTGCGTCCATTCTTCCGTACAGGGGCATTGCCCGCCGCAGGACGTTTTCTCACACGACCTCGCGTCGCCTGGCTCGCCATGAGCGCCTCCTACATCGGCTGGCACGTCCCGCGCGCCTACGAGTTCGCGCTCGCCTCGGAGAACTGGCACAACGTCGAGCACGCCTGCTTCTTCTTTACCAATCTCATGTTCTGGTGGCCCATCGTCCGCCCGTGGCCGAGCAGTCCGTTGCAATCGCGCTGGGTTTTGATTCCTTATCTGGTGCTTGCCGACATGGTAAACACTGGTGTTTCAGCGTTTCTGTGCTTTTCCGGCCGTCTGCTGTATCCAAGCTACGATGCCATCCCGCGCCCCTTCGGCCTCAGCGCGCTCAACGACCAGGCCGCCGCCGGAGCCTTCATGTGGGTGTGCGGATCAATTGTATTCTTGCTCCCTGCTTGCGTGGTGATTACACAAATGCTCTCTTCTCCATCGACACCAGCGGAGGAATACCACGGGACTGAGTTGTACATTACGGCACCGGAACAATTGCCCGATATCAACGAAGAGCCTGTGTAGCGTCGGCGGCCCAAGCGAAAGCCCCATTGCCGGCAAGGTTGGAACCGGCCAAGAGTTCTACGTTCGTTTCCCGGCGGACAACCGGCGATCTCTGAGCCCAATGTAACTCACGACCACCGCACGTCCTTCTAGATAGCGCAGTTTGTTTTCCCACGCAAGCTATGGTCGATTTACTTACATCAGATCCCGCACCTCCGGCACACAGACACGATAGGAGATTACTTCGCGTCGATCCCCCATGTGAAGAGATGCGGCCTTTGGAAAGGTAACCAATCATGATCTTGCTGGACTCGCAAAGCGCCATATGAAGCAAGCAACAGGGACAACGCAACCAAGGACCAACGTGCAACAGGCTTAACATCCTGATCGCGCTTGCTGCGCTCGGCTTCCTGAGGCGGCAGTTCCGTTGTACCGGTGCTTCCAGCGGTTGCGAATACAACCGCGCTAATCACTCCGACTGCGAGAAGTATCCAGGCTACTGATAGGGTCGTCAAGAATGGATCAAACATTGTCATTCTCCTCTTGTCATAACCACTACCCTTGTCGCTTTGGTCCGGAGGGAGCAAATCAACGACAACTGGACTTCTCTGTCTATCGAGATGCCTTCTTGACATGTCTCCGCGGACATCGAGCGAACAATGCACAGCCCGAGTGTTACCTTTCGATTCAGCCATAGAGTCAACATCCAAATCCATTGGACGAAGGTATGGATCAAAACCTTCGCGTCGGTTCGTCGCGTTCGCGCCCCCGCGCATTGGATGCTGGGGACGCTTAAGAGCTGATGTCAGGAAACCAATACCAAAGCGCAATGGACTTCTCGCGTTGAGTGGCGCATCTTCATGCCATGAAGTGCTCCAGCGATGGCATCGCGCTGGAGAATGCGCTGAACTCAGCGCTTCGTGAAAGGGGATGCGACGTGGCGATCATGTCTTTGATCGACAACTGCATCGAAAAGACCGAAGGCGTTTGCGCGCCTGAGTCATTTGCAACGAATGAGGTGACACGATGAAAGCAACACAGCGGCTGCACGATGAGGGCCAGAGTCTCTGGCTCGACAACATTACCCGCGACCTGCTGGACAGCGGCACACTTAAGCAATACATCGATGAGCTGTCGGTCACCGGGCTCACATCAAATCCGACCATCTTCGATCATGCGATCAAGAACAATGCCACATATGACCCGGCGATCACGCAGAAGATGAGTCAAGGGATTGCAGGTGAAACACTCTTCTTCGAGCTGGCCATCGACGACCTCACGCGTGCGGCAGATCTGTTTCGCCCGATTCACGAAAAGACCAACGGGGTAGACGGATGGGTCTCCCTGGAAGTATCTCCCCTGCTTGCTTATGACACGGCCAGCACGCTCGCCGCCGCCAAAGAACTATTCGCAAAGGCGCGACGTCCGAACCTGTTTATCAAGATTCCGGGCACGACACAGAGTCTGCCCGCCGTCGAAGAGGCGATCTTTGCCGGCATTCCCATCAACGTCACTCTCCTGTTCTCGCCCGAGCAATACCTTGCTGCGGCCGAGGCCTTTCTCCGTGGTATTGAACGGCGCGTCGCGGCCGGCTTGAATCCTCGCGTCGACTCCGTGGCCTCTGTATTCGTCAGCCGCTGGGATGCCGCTGTGGCCAATAAGGTTCCCGAGGCGCTGCGCAACCAGCTTGGGATCGCCATCGCAAAACGCACGTACAAAGCGTCGAGCGCTCTTCTCGGCTCCGCGCGCTGGCAGCGCATTTACAATCTCGGCGGCCGCCCACAACGCCTCTTGTGGGCCAGCACGGGAACCAAGGATCCCAAAGCATCCGACATCCTCTACGTCAAGGCTCTGGCTGCGCCTTTCACGGTGAACACCATGCCCGAAGGAACATTAAAAGCGCTGGCGACCCACACTGATTTAGGCGACTTGCTGCCAACCGACGGCGGAAATTGCGAGGAAGTTTTGCAACAGTTTGCCAAAGCAGGTATTGATGTCGATGCGCTGGCCGCGCAGCTTCAAAGCGAAGGAGCCGAGTCCTTCGTAAAGTCGTGGAATGACCTGATGCAAGTGATTTCCTCCAAGACCACTCTGCTGGAGACAAAGCCTGCGCTGCGAGCTACGAGGTAGAGCACAACACAAGGAATGTGTTCCACTGATTGTTCATGAAGGATGATCAGTGCGAATGCCAGGGAGTGTTACTGCGCAATATCGCGTCGACTGCGAAGAACTCACGCCCGGATGGGACCCACCACTATTTCAATCATGACTATTCGCGGAGTTTCGTTCGAAAGACAGTCGGCTACCGGCTAACTTGGACAAAGTGTCTCCATTCACAACACCGTTTCTGCACGTTGTTGTAACTCGATGATTCTTTCGAAGCTCCTCAGCATAACTTAAGCAACGATACAATCAGCACGAAACCAACCCAAGACATGGTGACTCTTAAGTAGCGTTCGGGACGTGTGGCGCCTTATCGCCGGCAAGCCCGTACTGAGCTACTGAGGCGATGCATTTCCCCAGCCGCTGCATCGATGTTCATGGAGGCCGCAATGACGATGACTTACCGATTGGCACGAGCAGGTGTCTACTTAGCCGCGCTTGTCTGCTTCTCCGTTTTGGACCAGGCTTTGCTTGCCCAGTCTGATAACGGGCGCGTGTTCGGAACGGTGACAGACCCGACGGGCGCGATTATCTCTGGCGCGACGATCAATCTGACCAGTACCGGAACCGGAGCGATATCGACGCAAACCTCGGGTGGCGACGGTACGTTCACGTTTCCCAGCGTTCCGCGCGGCGATTACACCGTTCAGGTTTCGCACGATGGATTCCAGACCTTGACACAAGGCTTTACGCTCGCGGTTTCGCAAGTGCAGGAAATCGTCGCGAAGCTGCAGCCTGCGGATATCGCGACCACTGTCGAGGTGACCGCGGATGTCGCTCCGCTTATCGAGAACGCTACATCTTCGATCGATGAGGATATTCACGGGGCACAAGTCACCGAACTGCCCCTGAACGGACGAAACTTCACGCAACTCGCACTGCTTAGCCCAGGAGTTACGCGCGGCAACTATGGCAACTCCGCGTCGGGCGTAAACGGAGATGTTGAGACGTTTCGTAACTCTGAGTCCGGCGGCGGCTCGCTGTCGACCAATGGAGTGCGGCCGCAGGCGAATAACTTCATTCTCGACGGCATCGACAACAACGAGGCGTTGGTCAACACGCTCGAGTTCTTTCCCAATGTGGAGGGGACCGAGGAGTTTCGCGTGAATACCAGCACCGCCCCGGCAGAATTCGGCCGTGCCGGCGGAGCAATCGTGCAGTCTTCCATCAAGTCCGGAACGAACGCGATCCACGGGTCAGCGTTCGAGTTCGGGCGTTCGAGCCTGTTCGATGCCAATCCCAACCACGGATTCATCGGGGTGCAGCCAGCCGCCGCGCTGCCGTTCAAGCGCAACACATTCGGCGGATCGCTGGACCTTCCCATCTGGAAGAATCACGTGTTCCTCTTTGGCGACTACCAGGGTGTTCGCGAGAATCAGCCGCTGAACGCGGAGGCCGACACCGTTCCGACGCCGTTGATGCGGACGGGCAATTTCTCAGAGTTGCTGACAACATTGGGGGCCACCTCGGCCCCCGCTTACGAGTTCTGCCCCAATCTCTATCCCAATGGTCCTAATGGCGCCCCTGTTTTTCAGAGTGGCGCGATCTACGATCCGTTGACCTGTGCACCCTTCCCGGGGAATATCATCCCCGCTGGGCAGCTCAATCCGGCGGCAGTGAGTTATCTGAATGCTTTTCCCCTGCCCAACGCCGCCGGGTCAGTCAACGGCACCGAAAACAACTACATGACATCGCGGCAGAACGTCACCCACAACAACACCTTCGATGTGCGCGCAGACGCGAATCTGACTCAGACCGACCGTCTGTTTGCGCGATTTGTCTATGACAACAGCAACTACAACCGCACCTCGTCGCTGCCCGATTTGCCTGCGGGGTTTGGTTCCGGAGTGAATTTTGTGCATGGACGCGGATATGCGCTGGGAGAGACGCACCCTTTCTCGGCCAACGTGCTCAATGAGTTTCGTTCTGGTTATAACCGTTACACATTCGCCAATGACCCGGTGTTTTCGAACCTGCCCATCGCTTCACAGCTTGGCATCGTCAATGCGAACCGTAATTCCAATCTCGGCGGCGGCGCACTGATTGGCGGCAACGGCAACGACATCGACTACACCGGCGACTATGGGACCTACAAGGTGCCGGAGAACACCTACGAACTTTACGATGCGGTGACGTGGTCCCGGAGCCGGCACACATTTAAATTCGGCGGGAACGCGATTCGCCGCGAAGTCTCTTACTTCAGGCCCATTTCCGGCAAGGGATACTTCAATTTCGGATCCGGTGATGCCACCGGCTACGTTGTCTCGGAGATGCTGACCGGGTTCACCGACTACTACAGCATCGGGTCGCAGAGCGGATTCTATGGCACGCGCAACTACGAAGCCGGCATCTTTGCCGAGGATGATTGGCATGTCAACCAGAAGCTCACGTTGAATCTCGGCTTCCGCTACGACATCTTTACCTGGCCGGTGGAGATGCAGAATCGGCAGGCGGCTGTAGATCCGGCCAACGGCACAATCGAATTGGCCGGCGTGAATGGCGTACCCGGCAGCATCATCAATAACAACTGGAACAACTGGGACCCGCGCATTGGCTTTGCGTACGACTTAACTGGGGGCGGCAAGACGGTGCTGCGCGGCGGATACGGAATCTTCTACTTTCTCGATCGTGGCGGAATCGACAACCAACTTGGCCAACAAGTACCGTTTGGCGGCAGTGTGAATTACACGGCCGCGCAGGGCTATCGCTACACCTTCACCGGAGCCGCGGCCCCGAACCAGAACAGCAATGCAAATGCTAGCGGGCCATTGCCCCTTCCAGGGTTCCCGAACTTCGATCCCAACAGCCCACCTGCCGGGATCAATGCGTTTGCGGTGAGCCGCACCGAGAAGCTGCCCAGCGTGCAGCAGTACGATGTGCAGCTGCAGCAGCAAGTCGGCAAGAATACCGTGATGACGCTGGGGTATGTGGGGAACAAGGCAACCCACCTGGCCACGGGATACATTGGCAACGTAAACCCGCTGGGCACGCCGAGCTCCGTGCCTGCGCCGTTCCCGAACCTGGGGCAGATTGTGCAGAACGAGACAGATGGTGTGTCTCACTACAACAGCCTGCAGGCGCAGCTGAACTATCGTGCGAGCAACCAGTTGACTCTGACGACCTCGTACACATGGGCGCACGCGATCGACAACAGCGATGGATATTTGGGTTTCTACGCGGTCAGCCCTATCTACCTGTACGACCACGCGCTCAACAAGGGAAACTCCACACTGGATGAACGAAATGTGTTCACTGGAAGTGCGTTGTACACGCTACCCTTTGGGCGCGGCCACCACTTCGGGGGTAACTGGAATCGCGCAGTCGACCTGGCCGCAGGCGGATGGCAGTTCAATACCATCGTGTCTCTGCAGTCAGGCACACCTTTCACGGTCATTGGTATTCAAAACTACGGCAACAGCTATAGTCTTCGCGCCAACCAGGTGGTGCCAGGTAACCCGGTGACGCACGACGTGCTGAGCCAGCCCTACCTTGTGAAGGCAGACTTTGCAGCACCCGCGCCGGGCACCGAAGGCAATACCGGCCGCAACCAGTTCGATGGGCCGGGTGTTGCCGAAGGCGACGTTTCGCTGTTCAAGACGCTCCACTTCACAGAGCGCTTCGGAACAGAGTTGCGCGCCGAGGTCTACAACTTGACCAACACCCCACAGTTCGCCAATCCGGACACAAACCTCGCCGATGGCACCTTCGGGCAGATCGCCGGAACGCGGGAGTACTCGGAACGGCAGATGCAGATGGCAGTGCGCTTTCTGTTCTGAGCGGAGCAAAATCGTGAGGCGCCAACGCTTCAATATTGCTGGCGCCTCTCCAACCTGAGTTCCACCCTGAAACTGGCCAAGGCAGCAGCGCTTCCGGGATCTCGCTACGCGCTCCAGACGCCCGCATGGCGTTTCGGCCGAATCGCGGTTGGAAGAATGTCTCACGTCTGAATGAAAAATTCACTTGCCTGCGTGCTGTCCTTATGTGTTACATTCTGTAACATTGGGAATCGTGGCGCGCGGCCGTGTCATGATACGAATGCTATCCGGATGCGTCGCAGAATGCTGGTCCCGCGAGACTCTGCTTGAACAGCAAACGCAGAAATCCCCTTTTGTGCGTGACATTATTTCTGAAGTGCAAGTCGAAGTGTGTGGAGGTTAGTCGATGAGAGTCCTGCTGCAGGATGTGGCGTTTGCATTTCGGCAACTGCGCAAATCGATGGGGTTCACCGTTACCGTGTTGCTCACGCTCGCGCTGGGCATCGGTGCCAACTCCGCCATCTTTACGCTGGTCAATGCCATCCTGCTTCATAACTTGCCCGTCACGGATCCCAAAACCCTCATCCGCATCGGCGACAAAGATGACTGCTGCGTCAACGGCGGCTGGCACGACGACGGAGACTACTCGCTCTTCTCAACCGACACCTATTACATGTTCAAGAAGAGTTTGCCGGAGTTCGAAGAGCTGGCCGCGATGGAGTCCGGCTACGCCTGGCGGCCCGTCACCGTTCGTCGCGCCGGCCCCCTGACCGTAGCGAAATCCGTGATGGGGACCTTCGTCTCCGGCAACTACTTCCGCGTGTTTGGTCTTTCACCGGCGGCCGGCCGGCTCTTTATGGATGCCGACGACCAGAAGGGCGCACCCATCACCGCCGTGATGAGCTATGACGCCTGGCAGCAGGATTATGCAGGCGATCCGAGCGTAGTGGGCAGTGCGTTCTACATCAATACCAAGCCGGCCACGATCATTGGTGTTGCGCCAAGAGGATTTTACGGGGACCGCATCGATACCAATCCGCCCAAGTATTTTCTTCCCATGAATTCGATGGATGGAGTCATCGGCGCGCCGTACTTCACCGACCCCGACACGCAGTGGGCCTATATCATCGGTCGCGTCAAGCCGGGAACTTCGCTGCCGACCCTTCAGGCGAAAGCCAGCACGCTGCTCAAGCAGCAGCTTGCGCCGCTCAAAACATTTACCGATCAGCGCGCCAAGAAGGTTCTCCCCAACACCCATGTGGTGTTGACGCCGGGCGGCGGCGGTATCCAAAACATGCAGGACGGGTACAAGGACCACCTGAACCTGTTGCAATGGATTGCCGCGCTCGTCCTTCTCGTCGCTTGCGCCAATATCGCCAACCTTCTGCTGGTACGCGGCATGAGCCGCCGCGCAGAGCTCTCCATCCGCTCAGCGCTTGGCGCGCAACGCATCCGGATTGTGCGCCAGCTTCTTACCGAAAGCGTTCTTCTCTCGGGCATGGGTGGACTGCTCGGCCTCGCCATCTCTTATCTCGGAGCGCACGCTTTGCTTGCTCTTGCCTTTCCGAATCAGCAAAACATGCCGGTCGCGGCTTCGCCTTCGCCCCTGGTCATCGGCTTTGCCTTTGGACTTTCGCTCCTGACGGGCGTCCTCTTCGGGCTTGCGCCTGCGCTGATGGCCGCGCGTACGCAGCCCGCGGAGGCCCTGCGCTCCAACGCGCGTACCACGGCACACGGAGCATCCTTTCTGCAGCGCGCCCTCGTGGTCCTGCAGGCCGCGCTTTCTCTGGTGCTGCTCGTTGCTGCCGGCCTCTTTGCGCAGAGTCTCAACAAGGCGGAGAACGTGGACATGAAACTGGATGCGACGAATCGCTACATCGCCCACATCAATCCGCAAGCGGCCGGCTACACAAACACGCAGGTCGAGCCGCTTTACCAGAGCATCGAGGACCGTTTCCACGCCCTTCCAGGCGTTCTCAAAGTCGGCCTTGCCACTTATACGCCGATGGAGGAGAACAATTGGGGATCCGGGGTAAAGGTTCAAGGTGAGCCCGATCTGAACAAAGGCGCGTCCTGGGTGAAAGGTACCCCGGAGTACTTCGACTCCGTCGGTACGCACGTCGTCATGGGCCGCGGCTTCACAGCGCAGGACACCCTGAACGCGCCGCCCGTCGCCGTCGTCAACCAGGAATTCGCCAAGCTGTTCTTCGGCAACCGCAACCCCATCGGCCATCGCTTTGGGTTTTCCGGTCCCGGCCAGGCAGGCATGGATGGAGCGCATGAAATCGTCGGCGTTGTTGAAGACACAACCTACACCAGCGTCTACTGGAAGAATCACGCCATGTACTTCCTGCCGCTCACGCAGCGCGCGGGCAGCGCAAACGACCCCAACGACTCTCTCGATAAGGATCAATCGATGTACGCCGGCGCACTGGTGATCCAGACCAGCCGCCCTGTTCCCGGTTTTGAAAAGATCGTCGGCGACACCCTGGCGAGCATCAACCCCAACCTCACCATCGTAAAATTCCAGACTTTCCAACAGCAGATTGACGATCGGTTCATCGAGGAGCGGCTCATCGCGCGCCTTACTTCCCTCTTCGGCCTGCTGGCGCTTCTGCTCGCTGCCATCGGACTTTATGGCGTCACGGCTTATACCGTTGTTCGCCGGACCCCGGAGATCGGCATCCGCATGGCGCTGGGGGCGGCGCGCAGCCGCGTCATCGGAATGGTGATGCGGGGAGCCATGCTGCAGGCCGTTGTCGGCCTCGCAATCGGCATCCCGGTGGCAATTTTTTGCGTACGGTATGTCAAGTCGCAACTCTATGAGACCACCAGCGTGAATGTGCCCGTCATGACCGTCGCCATTGGAGTGCTTCTGCTGTCGGCTGCGATTGCCGGCATCATCCCGGCGCGACGCGCGGCCTCCATTGATCCCGTGCGGGCCTTGCGGGTCGAATGAGCTGCGTCTCTCTGCCGATTCTTTGGCAGTCGCACTTTGCCGCACACTATACTCTTCGTCCATTCGAGGATTCTGAAGAGTCACCATCCAACCGGATTGAGGGCAGAACAATTCCCCACAATTAGAACTGAAGTCGAATCTTCGCTTTCGTAAGGGTCCCTGCGACGGCGAGCATGAGGAAAGTAAAAAGGGCTGTCTTTACAACTCCGGGCCAGCCAGCATCGAAGTGCGTATCAAGGTATGTGAAGCCAATCGCACTTAGAAGGAAATACCAGAGGTCCGGCAATAGATATGTCAAAAGCGTATTCGATCCGGCAGGGCGCACAATCTCGGACCAGCGCTGCCACTTCTTCAAATCACATATCCAATAGAGCAGCGTGAAGAGAAGAACACTGGCCCCGATGCTGTAAAGCGACCATGTCGGTGTTGCGCGAATCTTTGAAATGCCGAGTGGAACAAGCGCGCGGCCGGCGATGAGCGTGACGAGCGCAAAACCCACTGCCACGGGAATCGCGCGGCCGGAAGCAACATGATCGCCCGACTTCAGAAACATCGAAGATGTTACCACCCCCGCCATGATGATGCAGCACATTGCCCCGTTCCCGAATGGCCACAGATAGAGAGGAACCTGATCGGGAAAGGTGAGGATTTTAGCTGTAGAGAATGCACAGAGCGAGACAAGCAGGATGAACCAAATGGGCGGCGCCCACACCCATCGGCGGGTGGGAATATACAAGACTGCCACGGCCCAATAGCTGTATCCGATCAGACCCAGGATCTCGGGATAGGAGAAGTCAAGCCAAGCGGTATGACCGCCGGCGATTGTGCGTCGAAACAGAGCCAACAGGACAAATATTCCCGCGAGCCCCAGGATGCGAAGAACGCGAGAATAAGTCTGAGCCCGCTGCGAGTTTCCGTAGACATTTAAATAGAGCGCCGCGCAGATGAGAGCGAGGAGCGCCCATGTACTTCCGCTCATTCCCATCCGGGCCGGGTCGGCCTTTTCGGCATTTGCGAGGATTTCTCCAAGCACGATCAATCCGAGAACGCGAACCGCCACGTGAATCAACAAGGCTGATAAGGAAGAGTTACGCTTTAATCTCTGCGTGACCGAGAGCGGGAGAGACAATCCCACCGCGAACAAGAAAAAAGGAAACACCATGTCCACGTAGGTCATGACATCGACGTTGGCGTGCGCATGATAGGTCCACCATGGGAGGCCGTGCACGTCAGACAACGCGTTGACGAAGATCATTACCGCCATTGTGAGGCCGCGGAAGATGTCGATGGCAACGACGCGGGAAGTGGCAAAGCTCTCCCTAGCCGGAACTTGCGGTGCTTCATTCGTCAACGGCTTTTCAAGTCTCGAGTTCATTTCGAAGATTGCACTCCCCTCCCAGCGGTGAACAGTTAAGCTGCACCCCGTGCAGAGATCGCGTTTCAAAATAAGACTAACAAAGGCATAACATATCCACCGACGCGAACCAGAATCACCTGTTCGAAGACGCCCTGGTTCGGCTTAGAGATCGGCGAAACTGAAAAGAGCCCACGCTGCGTTGAAGGAAACAAACAAGGGGTTGCGTTGTTAAAGGAGAGGCGCTCCGCCGTGTAAGGTTGGCAGAAGCCGGGCAGGCAGAGAAAGGACACGCCGGAGATGGAGTTCGGGGCAGGCGTGGCACAAGCACTTATTTTCGGGCTTTGGGTGCGATTGCGGGGGGCCCATTCAAGAGCGCATTTGCCGCGGTGTTTTCTGACTACCAAACAGTTCAAGCTTTCGGTTCGAATTCATGCTAAAATCTGGCCGATTCCCGCAGCCGGCTTGGCTTCGCAGACATTTCATTAAAAAGAGAGAGCGATTCCGTTGGAGATCAGCCCGTCCCTAGCCTCGCTGATGGTAGCCGCCGAACATGGTGATTCGTCCGAAACGGATGCCTTGTTCAGCGCACTCTATCGAGAGCTTCATCGGATTGCGAAACGTGAACTTTCGCGCCAGGGATTTGCGGTTAGCTTGGGTGCGACGACGCTGCTCCATCAGGCATACATAGAACTGGCTGCTAAGGATGGAAGGTCCTTCCCTGATCAACCCAGATTCATGGCCTATGCGGCCCGGGTGATGCGCGGGCTGATCATTGACCACGCCCGCAGACGTTACGCACAAAAACGCGGAGGACAATTCGAATTCACCTCAGACGAAATCGCACTGGAAAATGCGGTTGAGGATCGTGAACTGGAATGCATCGGCAACGCTTTGGATGAATTGATGAAGACTGATCCGCTACTCGCTGAGATCGTTGATCTGAAGTTTTTTTGCGGATTCAAATTTGACGAGATCGCGGGGATGAAGGGAATCTCGGAGCGGACTGTGCGGCGGCAATGGGAAAAGGCGCGGATTTTCCTGCATCGCGCAATCGAGGCCTGACAGCATGGCCCTCCTGACCCCTGAACAATGGCAGGAAATCAGCCCGTACCTGGACGACGCCCTGTCGCTGTCCGATCAGGAGCGCGCGGAATGGTTGGCTGATTTCCGCGCGCAATGTCCTGATATCGCCAATCTCCTTGAAGAATTGCTGGAGGAGCATGGCGCTTTATCCCAGGAACATTTCTTGGAGAACCCGCCGCAGCGCCCAAACGATGGCTCCTTACCAGGGGAAATGGTCGGGCCGTACAAACTTCTATCGCGGATCGGCGAGGGGGGAATGGGCAGCGTCTGGCTCGCCGAACGAGCGGATGGCCGCTTCGAGCGCCAGGTTGCGATTAAGTTCGTGCATTTCGCGGTCTCTTCTCGAGGATCTGCCGAAAGGTTCAAGCGCGAAGGCAGAATTCTGGGCCAGTTGCGGCATCCTCACATCGCCGAGTTGATCGACGCTGGCTTAACGCCTAAAGGAGAACCGTTTCTCGTTCTGGAGTATGTGCAGGGCCAAAATATCGACGAGTATTGCGCTCAGCGCAAGCTGGGGGTCCATGCACGCATCGAACTCTTTCTGGACGTTCTTGGCGCGGTCGCTCACGCACACGCCAATCTGGTGGTTCACAGGGATATCAAGCCGTCGAATGTTTTGGTCAGTGGCAACGGCGATGTAAAACTCCTCGACTTCGGGATTGCCAAGCTTCTTGCGGACGAAACCAGCTCCTCTGAAGCGACATTGCTGACTCTCGAAGGCGGAGGTGCCTTGACTCCGCTGTTCGCGGCCCCGGAACAAGTTACCGGCGGCCCAATCACGACAGCTACCGACAGCTACGCGCTGGGCGCATTGCTTTTCTTGCTCCTCACGGGACAGCATCTCGCGGGGCCTGGTCCCCATTCTCCAGCGGATCTGGTGAAGTCGATTACCGAAACTGACGCTCCGCTGGCGTCGAAGGCTGTTGCGCTGGCGAAAGACACGGCCTCACAAGAGAAACTCGGCGCCACGAGTGAGAAGCTAGGCCGACAGCTGCGCGGCGATCTGGACACCATCCTTGCCAACGCACTTAAGAAAAAGCCGGCAGAGCGCTATCCCTCGGTCGATGCCTTCGGCGATGATCTCCGTCGCTGTCTCCGTCATGAACCGATCAGCGCGCGGCCGGACACGGTTTCGTACCGCCTGCGGAAATACGTGCGCCGCCACCGAGTGGGCGTCGTGGTGGCTTCTGCCTTGGTGGTGCTGCTGGCCGCGTTCTCGGCAACGCAGGCAATAGAACTGCGGCGCATTACGCGCGAACGCGACCGAGCTGACCGTATTGCGGACTTCATGACTGGGATCTTCAAAGTTTCTGATCCCAACGAGAGCGTTGGTCAAGCCGTAACCGCAAGGCAGATTCTCGATAAGGCTGCGGAGGAAATCAACAGCAATCTCTCCAAGGACGCTGAACTTCGGGCGCAGATGTTACACGTCATGGGGCGTGCCTATTTGAATCTCGGCCTGTTCTCGCGTGCCGAATCGCTCTTCGAGAAAGGTGTCCAGGCCAGCAAGTCGTTCCGTGGAGAAGACAACCGGGAGACGATGAAAACTGAGCACGATCTCGCCTGGGCCGTGTTCCAGCAAGGCCGGGTCGGCGAGGCCACAAACATCGAACGCAGGTTACTCGATCGACAGCGTCGCATACTAGGACCAGACCATCCCGACACCCTTGCAACTGCGGAGGAACTTGCCTACACGGTTTGCCAGGAAGGTAAGGGACCGTGTTCGGAGGGAATTAACCTGATCCGTGAAGTGCTCGAGAAGCAAAAGCGCGCCTTCGGCCCAGATGCTTTCTACACCCTGGGGACCATGGACAATCTGGCGATCATGCTGGCGAGTGACGGCCGCCTCGAGGAAGCCATCGCGCTTCAACAGGAGTCTCTGGACAGGCACCTTCGCGTTCTAGGAGCACAAAACATTGGAACCATCGATGCCATGCTGAACCTGGGGGAGTTTCAAAGAGACGCGGGCCGGGATGATGAAGCACGAAGCACCTTCCAGGACTTGCTCCAAAAGGAAACCCTTTTCTTCAGTCCAGAGCAAGGCGAATCTGCGGTCACAAAGTATGACCTTGCTTCTGTTCTCCTTCGCCAGGGCCAGAAAAACGAAGCACTTTCATTGCTTAAAGATGCGGTCAACCACTTGCCTCCGCGAATCGCCATGGGAATGTCCTCCGATCCGTTGTTTGTCTCCCTCCACGACGATCCACGCTTTGCAGCATTAATCGCAGAAGCCAGCAAGAAAGCTGCTCCTCACGGACCCAATTAGCTCTCTTCGAGGGACCCAGACGGAGTCCATCGCGGTCCGACTCTATCCAATCTGCAATAGACGATGGCCGCTGTCCGCTCCATGCGGATCAGCCCCCGCGCCCGTGCTGCTCGGCAACCCGCGACCCGCCACCCGCCGCAAAATTATTTCTCACCATCTGTCCGTTTTTGCGCGCCCTTTGCGATTCCTTGAGTAGAAGCCAAATTGACTTCTGACTGGCACTGCAAGGTGCAGGGATCGAGAGAGGAACTGTCCATGCGAAGCTTCGTTCAAATTTTTCGCCGCATCGGTTGCCGATATCAACCATGGTTGGCCGGTCGAAACCGCCGCCGCGTCTTCAGCGCCGCCCTCGTGGCAGTGGCGATGCTGGTAGAGATTGCGGCGGTAAATGGCCAGTTCCCCTCGATTGCAAAGTTCATTCGCAACGGAATCCTGTTCCCGAACCCGAACGGCGCCTCGGAAACATACAGCACAAATAGCGGCGGAATTGATTTGACCGGTCCGTTTTTTCAAAGCATGGGAACCAATGGCAGGTCGTGCGGAACATGCCACCAGCCGAGCGACGGCATGTCAGTTTCTGCCACCAATGTCGATCTGCGGTTTCTTCTCACCCAGGGCACCGACCCGATTTTCCGCCCCGTCGATGGATCGAATTGTGACCACAACATCGATGTATCGACGATCGAGGGTCGAAGGTCGGCATATAGCCTTCTGCGCACGCGTGGGTTGATTCGAATTGCACTGGCAGTGCCGTCGACTGCAAATTACCAGGTCATGAGCGTTTCGAATCCATATGGATGCAACGAGACGGGTACGATTTCAATGTACCGCCGACCGCTGCCCGCGACGAACCTGCGATTTTTGAGTGCGGTCATGTTCGATGGACGCGAATCCTCCCCAGCGACCGGGACGACCAAGATCAGCTACAGCAATTATCCGGCTTCGCTCATCAGCGACCTTGCCCATCAATCCGTAGACGCTACGGTTGATCACGCGCAAGGGGACGGCACACGGCCAACACCCGCGGAACAGCAGGAGATTGTGAATTTCGAAATGGGCCTGACAACGGCGCAAGCTCTCGGATTCCGCACCGGGCCACTCAACGCGCATGGTGCAACCGGCGGCCCGCAGGGAATCCTGGACCAACCATTCTTCATCAGCATGAATTCGAGCGTGAACTTCCTAGTGCCGCAGCTTGAGCAGCCGGGAGGGCTGGTGACGCCCGGAGACGGACAGTTCACGCCGGCGATCTTCAATACATTTGGCGGCTGGGGGAATCTGCCGTGGAACGATCCGCGGTCGGCCGTGGCGCGTGGCCAAGTCATCTTCAACTCGAAGCCGATCAATATCACCGGCGTCGCGGGAATCAATGATGATGTTTCGGAGGGCGGACTGGTAGCCGGAGGCATCCCCTCGCTCACCGGAACGTGCGGAACTTGCCATGATACCCCGAACGTTGGGGATCATTCGTTTCCAACACCATTGAACATTGGTACCGGAGATCCGAATCCTTCGAACGCGTCGATGAGCCTTGGGGGACTGGATATCAACTATCTTCCGACAATTACGGTGTGCAAGAATGACTCGGAAACGGGCCTGCCGACATCAAACTGCAAAACAACAACCGACCTGGGGCAAGCATTAGTCGATGGTCAATTCGATCATGTTGGCAAAATCAAGGGGCCGATCCTGCGCGGGCTCTCGGCCAGAGCCCCCTACTTCCACAACGGGTCAGCTCGGGATCTTTTGGACGTCGTTCACTTTTATGAAACAAGGTTCGCGCTGACCTTGACGCGCCAGGAAGAGTCGGATCTCGTCGCGTTCCTGGGTTCGCTCTGACAGAGGCAGCTTGACCATGCTCACCAAATGCGAGACCCACCCGGCACCGCGCGATTGCTTGATTGGCCACACCCACGGCATCGGCGAGGATGCCTACGCCGCAGGCGGATCGTTTTCGGGCGACGGCATGACCAGGACAGTCGCGAGCGTTCTGCGAGTCTCTTTCGCAAGTTTCAGTCTCTCGGGTCGCGGGCTCACCAAGAACTGGCTGAGGGGAATGACGGCTTTCGATGAAGGCTGATGTCTCTCCACACGGATTGAATGCAGCGGGCGGATAGGAAAAGTATTGATCAAGCTTCCCATGCATCAATTAGATGGCACGCGAAGCCTTTCGAGATTCCCAAGCCCAAATCTAAATTCGTATTGGGCATTTGCTGGATTCGCAAAAAACAGAGAAACCCAAATGGTTGCCTCGAACAGAAATTATTTGATGCCTTGGGGCTCGCGACGCCGAGGTTTCACGCGGCGTTTTCAGCCGGCTTCCTTGACGCCGGATGCTGCCTATTCCGCTCTCAAAGCATTGACCGGGTTCACGGCCGCTGCGCGCCGCGAGGGCAGGTAACACGCCAGCCAGGCGATGGCGAGGATGCCCGCGGTGGCGACAACATAGGTCCCAGGGTCCATGGGGCTCACGTTGAAGAGGATCGACGACATCAGGCGCATCGCAGCAAACGCCACTCCTACCCCGATGGCCACGCCGATTGCTGCCAGCAGGAGACCCTGGCGGACGAACAGCGAAGTCAGCGCCTGCCTTTGCGCGCCCATCGCCATGCGAATCCCGATCTCGCGCGTGCGCTGCGAGACCGCATAAGAGATCACGCCGTAAATACCGACAATTCCCAGCAGCAGCGCCATCGCCCCCGCGACGCAAAGCATCACCAGCGTGAACGAAGTCCGTGCCATTGACTTCGAGTAGAGCTGACCCAGCGTGTTGGGGTCAGCCAGCGGCAAGTCTGAGTCCACCGACCAAACCGCCCGCTGCACTTCGCTCAAAAACGCTGCCGATCCCGCCCGCGGCGAGCGGATCACGAAACTAACGCCCCGCTGCACATCTTCTTTCTGTCCCTCAAACTGCGCGCGCAGAAGCGGCCAATAGACCGATGCCGGAGCCTTCTCGCTTACGCCGTCATCGTGCACATCGCCCACCACACCGACAACCTCACGCCAGTCGTCGGTCGTAGCCACACGAATCTTCTTGCCGATTGCATTGCGTGCGCTGCCCCAGTTCTCCTTCGCAAGATTCTCCGAAACGATGGCCACCGGCCGCTTGCCATATTCGTCATCCCAAGTCAGGTCCCTCCCCGCCAGCAACGCCGTCCCCATCGTCGAGAAATATCCTGGGGCAACAAACTTGAATCTCCGCACCGGCGGCAGCTCGCCCTCCTTGTAGACATGATCCTGCGCGAAGATGGGATCGTTGGAACTCATGCCAGTGAGCGGGACGGCAGTCGACAATCCCACCGAGCTCACTCCCGGAATCGCCGCAAGCTTTTCCGCGATTTCCTGGTCCATGTGCACGACACCGGACCGATTTGTCTCCGGCACCCGGGCCTCGGGGATATAAATGCGGAACGTGAGCATCGAATCCGGATTGCTGAAGCCCGGGTTCACATTGGTCAGCGCCTGGAACGTCCGAATCATCAACCCGCTGCAAATCAGCAGCACCAGCGCCAACGCCACCTGCACCACCACCAGGGTTTTGCGCGCCCGATGCCGCTCGCGCCCCTGGCTCAGGGACCGACCGCCTTCGCGCAAGCTGCTCTGCAGGCTCGCCCCGGCAAATTTCGCCACCGGAATCATCCCGATTACCAGGCTCACAAACACCGCCAGCCCCGCCGTGAAAACGAGTACCGGAAGGTTAATGCCGATCTCACTCAGCCGCGGCAGGCCGGTCGGCGCCAGGGCAATCAACACCTTCAAAGCTGCAAAGGCCAACCCCAGTCCGATCGCACTCCCCACCACACCCAGAATCACGCTCTCCGCCAGCAGTGCCGAAGCAATGCGCCCCTGTCCCGCACCCAGGGCGCTCATCACCGCCAGTTCCTGCCGCCGACCTTCCACTCGCACCAGCAGCAGGTTGGCCACGTTGGCGCAGGCCACCAGCAGCACCATGGCAATCGACCCCATCAGGACCCACAGCGTCTTGCCCACGTCGCCGATCACATCCTGCTTCAACCCGTGCACATCCGAACCGATCTTCGCCTTGATGAACAGGTCCAGCCCGAATCCGTCGGGGGCAGGAAAGCTGCGCAGCCCAATCGGAATCAGTTGTCCGAGCTCTGCGTTTGCCTGTTCGACGGTCACACCCGGCTTCAGCCGGGCAATCGCCTCATAACTGAAGTTGCCGAGCTTCGTCTTGCTCCGGTCCCATTGCAGCGGCACAATCAGCGTCGTATCCCGCGCGTCTAGAAAATTGAAATCCCTCGGCAGTACGCCGATCACTTCGTGCGCATCCCCATCGATGGTCAACACTCGCCCAATCGCCTGCGCACCGCCGCCGAATTTGCGCTGCCAGTATCCGTAGCTGATCAGCACTGTCTTTGGCGTATTCGCCGCGTCGTCGCGCCGCGTGAACAGGCGCCCCAGAACCGGCTTTACCCCCAGCAACGGGAGCGTCCCGTCCGTTACGTCCATCCCATTCAAATGCTCCGGCTGACCGGTTCCCGACACTGTGAACGCGTCGTATTGATAGGCCCCGATATCCTCGATCGACTTCGACTGTTCACGGTCGATGAAGTAAAGAAAGGGGGCAATGTTCAGGTGATCGAACCCGATCCCTGGCGCCGTCGTCCACACGCCGATCAACCGCTCCGGTTGCGGATACCTCAGCGGCTTCAACAACACACCTTCCACCACGCTGAAGACGACGGTGTTTGCGCCAATTCCTACGGCCAGCGTAATCAGCGTAACGGCGGTGAACAGGGGAGCTTTCCCAAGCCTTCTCAGCGTCTGCCGGAGTTGGTCAATCAAGAGCGCCACGCGTGCACCTCGTCGAAGATGGTTTTGGCAATGTCGAGGACCGGGAGACCCTCGGCAATAGCCTATACGCATCCGAGAGCGGTGCGGTTCACGGCGGCCGACGATATGGGTTTCGCGTTCGCCAACGAACTCGCCAGGCATCGTCAAGTTTCTAGACGCCAACGACTAGGCTCTTCCGATCTCCCTTATAAGGATGTGCTTGCCGGGTGCCCAGCCTCTCACCGGGTGAAGGTCATCCTTCCTCCCTTTAAATCCACTGACACTTGGGATATTCCGAGGGATGCTGGGCTCAACAGTCCGTCGTAGTCGAGCTGAGACGGCTTGGGATTGCCGGTCATGAGCGCGGATTTCCGGCGAAACTCTTCCGGGCCGAGCCTGAGCGTATGCAGCCGAACCTGTTTGCTCTCGAAATCGCCGATCCGCTTCGGAGCCAGGAGGGCGGCGTCCTTCACTTCAGGGCTCTGCGGCGTGACCCGGTTAAACAGGATGATGGACCCGGCCCCAGTGTCGAAGACGAGATGCACTGGCGTGTGATCGATTTCAACTTCAAAGACAGCCATGCCCTGATCGAGTCGCAACGGAACGGAGACAGGCAAATCGGGGGCCGCTCCAAAGCGAATCTCGCGGGCGGAATAATCGATGACGAAAGGCCCTTGCCCCAGCACATCCATGCCGACGATGGCATCGATGCGGACCGGGAAGAACTTCTGGAAGAAGGAAAGGTCGGTGGTGATCACGTGAAGATTGGAGCGTTTCAATGGGCCAAGCTCGATGGAGGACAGGTGTGCCTCGTGGCCCTCCGTTCTGCCGCCCAGAACCGCAATGCTGATCGATTTTTCCGTGGGGAGGTCGATGCTTTTGGCAATCCGCGCGTCCACAACAGACGGGGTTGTGCCTGTGTCCAGGAAGAAATTGAGGTTCTTGAGCCGGCCAATGGATCCGTGAACCACGATGAAATATCCTTGATACAGATCGAACCGGATGCTTCCCGCTGTCTCGGTTACGACCGGAAGCGAGTCTCGCTCGGGGATGTCGCTGGCATGCGCATGGCTCGGCAGGCATGCCAGGCCGACAAGAAGGTTCAGGAGTATCGAGGGACGAATGCGCATGGGGTTCAACCTCGCTTTTCAGAGGTGATCGTGCGCGATGCCGCTAGGTACCTCAATTCACTGAACCTATATTGAAGATCGCTCGTGCATTCCGGGGCGGGAGAGACACCGGAGAGCGGCGGGAGAGGAATGTCTCCTGGCAAAATAGTTGAAGAATGCGGCCGGATAATATGTCATCAAGGGAGAGGTAGACTTAACTATGCTGGAGCTTCCCCAGAACGGAGAGTCACCGTCTCGGAATGGGTTTCACACCGTCCGTTTTGGGGAATTCGAGGCCGACCTGCGTATCGGCGAGATTCGCAAGGCGGGCAGTCGCATCAAGCTCCAGGACCAACCCTTCAAAGTCCTCCAGATTCTGCTGGAAAAGCCTGGCGATGTGGTATCGCGCGAAGAGTTACAGTCGCGCATCTGGCCTGAAGATACGTATGGAGACTTCGATCACGCGGTCAATGTTGCGGTTGGCAAGCTGCGCACCGCATTAGGCGACTCCGCCGACAACCCAGTATTTATTGAGACAGTCCCGAGGCGCGGGTATCGTTTTGTGGCAACGGTGGACGGGCCGCCGGTAATGCCCCCGTCAACAAGACCGCCGATGGTTGCCCATCCGGAAGATGGGGGTAAATCCCCGAACCGTCCCAAGTCGAAACGTTTTCTGATCGCTTCTTTGACCGTCATCCTGTGCGCGGCGTTGTTGGCGGCCGGCATATGGCTTGGGCGCCGCAGCGTAAAGCCGCAGGCCGCGGAGATCCAGCGCCTGACGATCAACCACGGGACGATCCATGCTGCCCGGTTCGCCCCGGACGGCCGGAGTGTGGTCTACGCGGCGACTTGGGAGGGTTCCCCGGTTGAGGTTTTTTCGACCGATCCGAAATTCCTTGGCACGCGATCTCTGGGGTTGACCGGGGCCGACCTGCTGGCCGTGTCCTCCTCCGGCCAGATGGCTGTTCTGCAGCCGGCGGAGCCAGAATTCATGACCGGGATGACGGGAACGCTGGGCCAGGTGCCGCTCACCGGAGGCACGCCGCGACAGATTGCCGAGAGGATCGAATGGGCTGACTGGTCGCCCGATGGAAAGACGCTGGCTGTCATTCACAATGTTGACGGTAAAGTGCGGCTTGAGTTTCCGCTCGGCCACGTTCTCTACGAGACTTCCGGCTGGATC
Source organism: uncultured Acidobacteriaceae bacterium (assembly GCA_963798035.1). Classification (GTDB taxonomy): domain Bacteria; phylum Acidobacteriota; class Terriglobia; order Terriglobales; family Acidobacteriaceae; genus Telmatobacter. The sequence continues at coordinate 109,197 of CAWCRW010000007.1, forward strand.
AGCCATGTGCGGGTTGCGCCGAATGGCCGCCAGATCGCGTTTCTCGATCACCCAACATTCAGCGACGATGAGGGAAGTGTTTCCTTCGTCGATCTAGACGGACGGAAGACTGTTCTTTCCACTGGATGGGAAAGCGAGGAGGGACTCGCCTGGTCTGCCCGGGGGGATGAGGTGTGGTTCTCGGCCACGCGCGCAGGGTTGCAGCGTCAGATTTATGCAGTGGATTTGTCAGGCCGTTTGCGCCTGGCTTTTCGCGCCCTCGGTGGGGTGACGCTGCAGGATATCGCTCCTGACGGCAGAGTGCTCATGACGCGCGATGAACAACGCGCCGGCATTCGCGGTGAGGCTCGCGGAGAAACCAAAGAAAAGGAGCTTTCCTGGCAAGACTGGTCGCTGCCCGTTGGCATTTCGCGCGATGGCAAGATGCTGCTCTTTGACGAACAGGGAGAGCAAACGGGACCAAAGTATGCCGTGGCCATGCGTGATCTGACTGGATCGCCGCCCGTCGCGTTGGGCGAAGGAATGGCTGGCGATTTCTCTCCTGATGGGAAATGGGTGGCCGCAAGCGTCTCCTACACTCAGCTGGTCCTGCTGCCTACCGGAGCCGGATCGATCAAGCGGGTTGAACGCAACGGCATTGAGCAGTACGGGCACGAGATTCATTGGTTCCCGGATGGCAAACAGATTCTCTTCAGCGGGAACCTGCCGGGACGAGCGGCCCGGTGTTTCGTTCAGAGCATTGATGGTGGCAAGCCGCGCCCCGTGACGCCGGAAGGAATCAGCTTCTGCCGAATTTCTCCGGATGGAAAACTCATCGCGGGAAACAGCACGAAGCTGAGCCAGGTGCAACTGTACCCCGTGGACGGCGGAGCGCCGCGTCCGATTCCCGAGGTGCAGCCCGGAGAATCCGTCGCATGGACCTCCGACCCGAACTTTCTCTATGTCAGCCAACACGCGAAGTCGTCGATACGAGTTTTCCGCTTGAACCTGCTTACCGGCCAAAGGAAGCTATTTCAAGAGATCGCGGTTCCCGACGGACCGGGGGTCTGCGATATGACGCATGTTCTGTTCAGCCCCGACGGCCGCGCCTACGCATACGGCTATATTCGACTGCTTTCAGATTTGTATATGGTGTCGGGCCTGCATTAGAGGTCCTTGCAGACTCGCCATGTGAAGCGGCGCGCGTGCGCTAAAAAGAAAAGTTTGCCTGGAGCAGGACTGCTCGATTGCTGCGAAAGGTCGTGAGGGCTGCATCTTCCCGGTCGCGCCACGGCCACAGCCAAGCGGTGTCGATCTGCGAGTGACCGATGATGTGCAGGACCTTATGCTGCGGATCGTCGGGAACGGACGCGACGACGGGAGTTGACGCGGCAACGGCGAGCGTGGCTGCACTGAGGAACAGGAAATCGCGACGCGAGAGTTCATTCCGTTGCCTAGTCAAGCTTCAGCCTCCTCAATACGAAACTATCCTGCCCATCTTCTCACGCTGTTTTGACCGCGCAGACCGACGATTGAGCCACCAACTCTAGTCCGCTCCGAAGAGCGGCACCTGGACGCCTGGCTTCTCCAACTTAGTCATCGTGGGATGCGGTCGATAAGTCCGCTGTCTTGCCGGAGCTGGCGCGATCGGAATGAGCGGGCTGGAATTTTCGCTCTTCTCCGTTGAGAAAGCGAAGGATCTGCCCGGCACAGCATGGGTGCGTTCGCCTGGAACAAGGATCCCGATCAAGTTCATCGGATCTGCACCCGCGATCGTCACAGTGTGATGGTCCTGACGGCGACTGACTGCTCGCAAACTGTCGACCACGGGGGGCAGCGCAAATTGCTCACCGCCGAAGCCACTCACGAAACGGCCCCCGCGTACTTCCCCGCGATCTTCGAGACGCCGGAACATGCGCAGCAGCATTCCCCAACGAGGAATGTTTGACTCGGAAGCGACCAAATCGCGGAAGACGACCCCGTATCGGGACAACAGCATGCGCGCCGCGGATTCAACAGCCTCATCTTCGAAGCGCGCTTGTTCAAGAGCATCGGCGGGATTCTGGAAGTTTTTATTGAAAAGCGACCAGCGCCCGGCGGCACTTCTCTGTTTTCTGTAGACGAGGTTGGCTGCGGCGCGGCGTCCTGGATCGATCATCGCGCGCAACTGATCGAATCCATCAGCGGCAGCCAGGCCAGCGGTTGCAAGTTCCCATAAAGCATGCTCCGCTTCGATTGAACTCATGGCGAGGAGTCGCTGGATATCCTCGGCAAAGCAGGCTCCTTTCTGATTCAGGAATTCCCAGGCCTTCAGCGCGTTGGGGGTCAGTGCTTGTCGCAGTTTTGCAGACTCGACGGCTTGGTCTTTCAGAGCGAGGTTCAACCACGCGGCAGAGTCCCGGAGATAAAAAGTAATGGGCGCCGCATTGGTGGGAATCACACGTCGCGGTCCGTCTCCGCCGGCTGCATGGAATGCCGGATGGGGCGACACTCTGCCCCAGGCAACTGCGCCGGACAGGCAGAGACGATCGAGCCAGCGCGGATCGTAGTCTGCAACGCGTGAGGGCAAAATCGCCTTCTCCCATTCGATGGCCGGTGCTTCAAATCCTTCGAGCTTGGTGAGAGCTTCCAGCAGTCCCTCTTCACCGGAAAGCTGCGTCTGTGGCGCGAGATGCTGCCAACCCAATAACCATCGCATGAAACTGGCCGGAGAGACCGGTTCCACCTGCTTCCTTCGGGCGCTGACGGTGAGTTTGTGAATCCGCTGAAGAATGCGCCGTTCGCACCATTCGATCTCGGCCTCTTCGACTGCAGGGGCACGCTCGAAGGTGCCGCGTAGCAGCAGACCTTGCGCTTCCAATGCGACGAATTGCTGATAGACGGAGGACGCATCAAGCGATAAATCGTGGGCAAACTGTTTTGCAGTCACCGGCCCGAGAACCTGAATCCATCCTTGAACGCATTTGCGCAATGCCTCTTCGCGCGTAGCCTGGTCCTCTGTCGAGTCTGACCATAGGGCCTTCACACAAGAGAGCCTTTCCGTCGCAATCCAGCATTCCATCCCTTCGTGTTTGAAGGTATGCGCCCTTCCGTCGCATTCAAGGCGTTCATAAAAACTCCTCCAATGCCGAGCATCATCCTGCTCCGTCATCCCGACGGGAAGAATCACCAGGCTCATCAACAGATCATGCAATTCGTGAAGGTCTCGTATATCGGGCCAACACTCGTGGCGCACAGTCGCGATTGCCACGGGATCAAGCTTGCCTGGTTGAGCGAGAACGCTCGCCGGGACAGTCGTCTTAAGGGACACCGCCCGGGCGCGGCGCTCTTCCAGCCCGGCTTCGTCAAGAAATGCGTACGGATTCGCATTCAATAATTCATGTGCGAATTGCGACGGCACCGGCGTATCGACGGCAAGGCACCGTATGCTCCCATCCTGAATGCCGCGAAGCACGGCCAACAAGCCTTCAAGATCCATGGCCTCCTGCAGCACGTCACTCATCACTTCGCGCACCAGCGGATGGTCCGGAATCTGAATGTCTCCTTCGATATTTTCAAAGCATGCTGCGGCTTGAGGGAAGACACTTGCCAGCAGATCCTCCGAGCGGGTGCGCTGAACCTGCGGGGCGATACGCTTCCCTTTCGAATTCCGCAACAGCTGCAAACTCCGTCCCGCGGCCCACCGCCAGCGTGTCTTGAACACCGGTGCAGCCAGCGAGGCCTGTTCCAGCAGGGACCGCGTTGTCACTTCCGTAAGGAATTGAAAAACATCCGACAATGGAAAACTGTGCTGCTCAGCAAGCGAAATATTAATTCCGTTGTCGGTGGCCGCGGCCTGTAATTCAAAGTTGAAGCCCCGACAGAATCGTTTGCGCAGAGCCAGGCCCCATGCTTTGTTGATGCGCCCTCCAAACGGTGCATGAAGAATAAGCTGCATTCCTCCACCCTCATCGAAGAAGCGCTCGGCCAGGATGGTCGTCCTGGTCGGAACCGCGCCCAGCACCGCACGCCCGGTGACAATATAGGTGACAAGTTGCTGCGCGCCCCACTTGCACACGCCGCACTGCTCCATCAACCAAGCCACTGCGGACGCAACCTCGGGCTGGGCCGCAGAGATGAACTCAGGCGAAACGCCCGCCGTGCGTTCCGAAATCTCACTGCGCAGATCACTGACGCCGACCGAGAGCACGTCGGTCCGCTGGGGCGCTTCTCCGGTCCAGAATGGAACGTTGGGCGGCGCCCCGTGCGCATCCTCCACGTGCACCTGCCCAGCAGCCTCGATACGCTGCACGCGCCAGCTTGTATTGCCGAGGAGGATCACGTCGCCGGGACTTGAATCGACAGCGAAGTGCTCATCGAGCGTGGCAATTTGAACGCCGTCGGGTTGCAGAATCACGTTGAACAGGGCGGTATCTGGAATCGCTCCGCCGTTTGAAATCGCAATCATGCGCGCTCCGCGCCGGGGATGCAGCTGGCCATGAATCCCATCCTGCAGGAGATATGCGCCATAACGGCCACGACTGGACTCGATTCCATTGCACAAAATTGCGACAACTTCTTCAAACTGTTCCAGCTTTAAGTTCCGATAGGGATAAGCGCGCCGCATCACTTCGAAGAGAGCAACCTTATCCCACGACTCGGCGCCGCACGCGGCCACAATCTGCTGCATCAACACGTCGATTGGCTGCGGAGGAATCTCAAGCCTGTCCAGTTCGCCGCAGCGCATCTGACGAATGAGCGCTGCCTGCTCCAGCAGATCGTCGCGCGTGGTAGCGAACAGTCTTCCCTTTGGTATTGCGCCACGCCAATGCCCTGCCCGCCCGACGCGCTGCAGAGCAACCGAGATGGCACGCGTACTGGCGATCTGGCATACGAGATCGACGTTGCCTATATCAATGCCGAGCTCCAGTGAAGCTGTTGCCACCAGGATCTTGATTTCACCCTGCTTCAGGCGCCGTTCCGCATCCAGACGCAGTGTTCGCGAAAGCGATCCGTGGTGGGCCGCTACATTCTCCAGGCCGAGACGTTCCCCGAGAGCGAAGGACACGCGTTCAACAAGGCGCCTGGTGTTCACGAAGACCAATGTTGATCGATGGCTCTCGGTATACTTCGCCAGCTTGTCGAAGATCTCTTCCCACATTTCGTGCGAAGTCACGGAGGTCAATTCATCAGATGGGACTTCGATTGCCACATCCATCGTGCGTCTTTGACCCACTTGCACGATGGTTGCGGGCTTTCGACCGGGGCTTGTCCCGGTGAGAAAACTCGCGACGGTTTCAATGGGATTTTGCGTGGCGGAGAGCCCGATCCGTTGCGGAGGGGTAAGCAGACCGGTGAGAAACGATCCCGGCGAGTGGCGGTTTTCGCCGCAGACCAGAGCATCCAGGCGCTCGAGCGAAAGAGCAAGGTGAGCACCTCGTTTGTCGTCCGCCACCGCGTGAATCTCGTCCACGATGACCGTCTCCACGTGATGAAGATGCTCGCGGCTGCGTTTGGAGGTGAGAAGAATGTAGAGGGATTCCGGTGTCGTGACCAAAATGTGCGGAGGTTTGCGCAGCATCGCCGCGCGTTCCTTCTGCAGCGTGTCCCCGGTGCGCACGCCCGCGCGGATTTCCATCGAAAAATAACCGCGTTCGAACGCCAGCTTCTGAATTTCTCGAAGAGGCTCTTCGAGATTCTTCTGAATGTCGTTGGAAAGCGCTTTCAACGGTGAGACGTAAACGACCTGCGTTGTTGACGAGAGTGCTCCGTCGACCGCCTTGCGAAAGAGCCGGTCGATGCACACCAGAAAAGCTGCCAAGGTTTTTCCCGAACCCGTGGGTGCAGAAATCAGCGTTGGACCGCCGCGCAGCACACTCGGCCATCCATGCACTTGTGGTTCGGTCGGGGTGCAGAATCGCGCGACGAACCATTCCGCAACGATGGGATGAGCCCAGGCAATTTCGGGGGGGAAGCCCATGCGCGATCGTAGCATCTTCGTCTTTTGTTTGCCCATGCCCCTGATGAATTAATCCGCCAGGAATTTGCGCATGCTCGAGACGACTTCTTCCAGATGGGTCTCCAGAGCAAAGTGCCCAGTAGGCAGCAGCCGTACCTGGGCGTTGGGAATGTCGCGCTGAAACGCTTGTGCACCGGCGGGGATGAAATACGGATCGAATTTGCCCCATACTGCGAGGAGCGGAGGCTTTGCGGTTCGAAAATACTCCTGAAACTTGGGGTACAACTTCACGTTATTGGCATAGTCGAGAAAAAGATCGAGTTGTATATCGACGTTCCCGGGACGCGCCAACAGCGCAGCGTCCAAGGTGTATCCCTCGGGCTTTATGAGTGTGGGATCGGGAATTCCTACCGAGTATTCGTGACGTAGTCCTTCGAGGTTCAGACCACCGCGGATGGCATTCCGATGTTCGAGGGTGGGTTCACGCCAATAGCGTTGTATCGGCTGCCAAGCGTCGCCCAGACCTTCTTCGTAGGCGTTCCCATTCTGAGACACGATGGCGGTGACACGCTCCGGGGCCATCAATGCAAGGCGGAAGCCCGTCGGCGCCCCGTAATCGAATACATACAGCGCGTAGCGTGCAAGTTTGAGAGCCTGGGTCAAAGCGAAGATCGTTTTTGCCAGGGCGTCGAAGGTGTAGGTATAGTTGCGCTCCGCGGGAACCTCCGTAAAGCCGAAGCCTGGCAGGTCTGGAGCGATCACATGATAGCGGTCTGCCAGGCGCGGAATGAGCTCTCGATATTGAAACGATGAGGTGGGGAATCCATGAAGCAACAGGACGACAGGCGCGTTGAGGGAACCTGCTTCGCGGTAGAAGACATGGATCCCGTCCGCTTGGATGCGATGGTGCGACGTCAGGGGAATGTATGGAGTGTCAGTCATATGTTTCCTCGGAATGTCAGATTCTGGCATGAAATCAAACCCAGCGCTCTTACCAGGGACCGCGCCGATTGCAACAACGGCGGACGCGACAAACCGACGACGATCAATGCTCAATGACCACCTTGCCTTTGCTGCCCTTCGCAACCATATCGAACGCGTCTGCGATCTCGTCGAGTCCAAACCGCCGTTCTGCGAGCAGCGGTTTCAGTTGATTCTGCTCCGCGATCTTCCCTGCCCTCCGAAGTATCTCGCCATGGTGCGCACGATTCAATCCGGTCAACAGCGGCATCAGGGTGAAGACCCCGGAGTAGGTTGCCGCACGAAACGAAAGCGGCGCAAGCGAGTGCATGCCCCAACCGAGACAACTGACGACATGGCCCGTGTAGCGTTTGACGGCCGCGAATGACGCGTCCAGTACCTGGCCGCCAAGGGTGTCATAGACGATATCAAAGCCCGCGCCGCCGGTATGCTCAGCGACGTACTCTTCTACCGGCACATTTCGGTCGATTGCGACCACACCCAGTGCTTCAAGGATCGATCGCTTGTCGCTTGAAATCGTCGCAAAGACTTTCGCGCCGAACGCGAGGGCAATCTGTACTGCGGCATATCCCACGCCGCCGGCACCGGCATGCACCAAGACGCTTTGTCCGACCTGCACACCTGCGCGATCCACAAGACCCTCCCATGCCGTGATGGTGCCAAGTGGCAGTGCGGCAGCCTGCTGCATCGTCAGCGTCTTCGGCTTGGGAGCAAGCAACTCAGCGTCAGCGACTACAAATTCAGCCAGCGTTCCCGGCAAGCCGCCCACCCCGCCCACCATCCCGAACACCTCATCCCCAGGTTGAAACCCAGCGACACCCGGCCCCTTGGATTCAACGATTCCAGCCATATCCAAGCCCAATACGGCAGGAAGCGGCTGCTTCGCATGCTGCGCCTCCCCGGCGCGAATCTTGGTATCCAAAGGATTCACGCCGCTCGCCCATATTTTCACTAGAACTTGACCCGGGCCCGGGTCCGGTTTCACGAGATCCACTTCTCGAAAGGGACCGTTCGCCTCCTCAATCACGTAAGTCTTCATCTGCTCTTCCTCCAAGTTTGTTGAACATCGGGATGACGCGCATGTCAGGGCAACCATGCGGGGGCGAGATTCAAAATGAACCTGGTGCGCTTCTCCGCAACATCAGCGGGCAAGGGATGTTGATTGAAACCCGGGCCATCGAAGCATCGATAGGAATTTAAATTTCCAGACGCATCCGCTTGCACGAATTCGACAGTCATTGGGGTGTCCGGGATTCGGCCTCCAAACCAATGTGGATCCTCGCGTTGTCCCCAGGTGACGAGGGCGAACCCACTCCCCGGAAGAACAACCGCCGACGCAGCAGAGCCTTTGCTTCGAGCCCGCATTGCAAGCAGGCCGGCATCGTTGCCATAAAGCGTCGCCATCGTATGCAATTTGGGATCGACATACAGTGTGATCACGTTCCAATCGAGCGGCCGGTACGGCAGGCTTGGCGGCAAAGCCGCAGCTTCGTTGTTCACCACTTCATCTCGGCCGGCCTTCGCCACTGTCATTGGAAGCGTGTAGACAAAATCATCCCCGCGCATGGGCAAATGGCAGCCCGTGCACTCGGCTACAAAGCGCGAATCCATACCGTAGGGCTTCAACTCGGGTCCGCGCCAACGACCCCATCCCCATCCTTCGGACTGTTTGTAAAGCCTGGAGTCCTTGGTCATGAACTCCACCTGCACGAACTTGCCGGGATGAATGAGCCCGTCGTCCCCAATGGCCTTCTGCCACGCGATTTTGGCAAAGCGCGTTCCATCCGGCCAGGGCGAAATGTTGCCGGCCTCCGCTGCTCTCACGGCGATATCGTTGCCCAGGATGATCCGTAGCGTGTTGTTGTCCCCGCGGTCGGTAAAGCTGATCGGTTTCCAGTCTTCAAATCCCGGCTGAAACGCGACTCCGTTGAACTCTGCGGCCACCGCTGCCAAATCAACTTTGAGCGGTGCTTCGGCCGGAACGGAGCCGGCGAAAGCTCCGACGCCACCATCCGAACTCCATGGCGCGAGATAGCTCTTCAGCGTGGTGAGTTCTTCTGGTGTCACCCGGGCGTCGGGATGGAGAGCGACAAACTGCGGCAGCGGCATGGCGCCGAGCTGGATCATGTTGACAGCTTCGTAGAGTGTCGCTCTCTGGGCCGCCGCCGGGTTCGATCCAAGCGTGGAGAAGTTGAGGTGTTCCCGCGCCGAGAAGATGTCGTGCCGAACCAGCCAGTAGGCTGGCACGATCTCATCGAACCAAGCCAGTCGCTTCTCGTTGGAGTGGCAGCTATTGCAGTTCTTCTCGAGGATCTGGCGGACTTGCGGCGGAACTTGTATCTCTGCCGTCGCAGGCCCTGATTGAATGGACGGACGCACGAACTGGAGCAGAACAATCGCAGACGCTCCGGCGAGTGCAAACTTTCCAAGCATTCTCATGGGTAAACTCCTGGTCCAGCTCAACGCAAGGTTAAGTCTCCGAGCGGCTTCGATTGTCTTCCTCTAGTCGGCAGCCGTTTGCGTAGCCTGTCTGCTTTCGCCGGAGATGCGGGTGTCAACGGGAATCGGCGCAGACGAGAACAGCACGATCAGCCCTTCCATAAGAGTAGGGTGGGCCAGGATGGCGTCTCGCACCCTCGTGTAAGGCAGTCCGGCGATCATGGCGATTTCAATAGCCGACATGATCTCCCCACCGTCGACACCAAATACCGTGAAGCCGAGAATCCGATCGTGCTCATCGACAAGCGCCTTCATGAAACCGCGCGTCTCTGAGAGCGTGCGAGCGCGCAATACAGAAGCCATGGGTATCTTGAAGAGTCGATACGAGACACCCCTGGCTTTGGCCTCGGTTTCGCTTAAGCCAACCCGCGCCAGCTCAGGATCTGTGAACATGGAAAAGGGGACGAGCCTCCCCGTCGTTACGCGATTCCCTCCGTGGAGATTCTCTTGCAAGATCCGGAAGTCGTCGTATGCAATGTGCGTGAATTGCGGGCTGCCGGCCACCTCCCCGATTGCCCATACACCTTCGGCGGTGGTGGACAGTCGCTCATCTACTTTGATGTAGCCGCGATTCGTGAGTTCGACTCCCGCAAGCCCCAGGCCAAGCCCTTCGGTGTTTGGCGTGCGTCCCATCGCCACCAGCATGTGGCTTCCTTGCAGCATTCTCTTGGCACCGTCTTGACTGAACGTGATTTCGACAGTCTGTCCAGACAGACCAGAGACCTGTTCGATCTTGGCGTTCAGAATGACTTCAATGCCCTCGTCCCGGAAAAGCGATTCTAAGCCGGAGGATGCGTCGGGATCTTCCCGGTGCAGAAGCGCGGGGTTTCGATCCACGATGGATACCTGACTTCCCAGACGACGCATTGCCTGCGCAAATTCGAGCCCAATATATCCGCCGCCGAGCACTAGAAGATGCGAAGGCACAGTATCCAGTTCCAGGGCCTCGATGTGGGTGAGCGGCTTTGCCTCCTTCAGTCCGAGAATCTTGTCGAGCGTTGCGCGCGTTCCTGTGCCGATGACGATGTTTCTGCCTCGTAATAAGCGCCGGCCACCATCCTGCAGCTCCACCTGAATCAAGTGAGGACCCGTGAAGTGCCCATGGCCGAGAATCAGGTCCACTCCGCTGTTTTTGAAGTTGTTGACATGGAAGTCGACGAGGCCTTTCACCATGATCCTTTTGCGATTCATAACCTGGTCCATGTCAATGGTGTAGCCCGCGGTTTTGATGCCGAACTCGCTGGCTCTCGCAAAATAGGAAGCCACTTTGGCACTATGAATGATGTTCTTGCTGGGGAGACACGCGATATTAGGGCACGATCCACCAATCCACCGCTGTTCGACGACCGCGACACGCAGGCCCTGCTTGGCAAGCGTCCAGGCAAGAAACTTCGACCCTTCGCCGCTCCCCAAAACGACAAGGTCGAACTCTTCCGATGTGTTATCGGAGAATTGAATATTTTCCGTCATCGCTTCCTCCTGTCTGCGGTACCGCCGCATGCTCTGGAAATCACTCTGTGCGGATTTCGTCTCTCAAGAATTGCTGGAAGTATTGATGAGGTTTTCTCCAACGGCAAATAACCGTCTTTCCTTATTTTTCTCACACTTTTCCGGCGTGTGTCGATTCGTGTTTTTGCGAAGGATCAGGTTGTTCTGACGATATTCCGATCGTGCGAAGCTACCATTCGCTGGACGTCACCGCGAGGTCCATGTAGGGACGCGACCATAGCGCAATTTGCATCTGGACCGACCGGCACCAGGCACGATGCATCCCTTCTACATCCTCCGCAGTGTTTCCTTTGCTTGCAAGATAGGGTTTGATGGTCTCATTCAGCACCGCGACAAAGCCGACGATGTCACGGAAGGGAACATACGCCGTTGACCGGACCCCGTCGGCCAGGTTCTTCTTGAGACTTGTATGCCTCAGGGAAATCTCCTGCTGATAGTCAAGCCAATCCTGATCATAGGTACGGAAACAAGTATCGAGGATCCATTGCTCGAAGCGAAGATTGCTTTGCGCAAGGTACCGTGGGATCGGGTCGCCTTCGGGGGTGCGCGAGTGGCGGGCAAGATTGGGAATATTGGCGATAATCCCGCTGCGCCAGTGCTCAACGATCCGCTTCGTCTGATCTGCGAGCGCTTCTCCCGCCATGTGGAGGAATCGCTCGTCTTCCGAGGTGAATCCCACGGTGACTTTCAGCTTTTCCAGCTCCTCAAGCGAAACCGCGGAACGGGTGACTGCTTGCGTTCCATAGGTGTATCCGGAGATTTCATCCGCAACTTTCTTCATGGTTTTTCGGCTCCTTTATGGTGTTTCTCTTTGAAGCGCATCTCGGTTGAGGCTCTCAACATCGACCGGCGCGGATCAGCCTTCGCCCTTCAACCTCGCGAAAAAGTAGTTCCGCTTTCCTTGCGCGGTACGGAGTTCGGTAACCTTTTTCTGTTCAAGATTGTCTACAGTAGGGGGCTGGCCTGACACTTGATCTGCACCTCGTCTCTTTTATAGTGCCTTAGGAGGCGGCTAAAACCGGATGGCTACTATTTCTCGCTGGGCGCACATTGGAGTGTCGATCTTGACTGCTGCGGCTGCGATCCTCTGCACCACTGCCGTCAACACGCCTCAGCTGAAAGCTCAGGAGCCCCCGAGCAATATCGGAAGCTACCCCCTGCACGGCATTTCCGGAGCGACTGCGTGGATTAATTCCAGGCCTCTGACGGCCAAGCAGCTCAAAGGGAAAGTGGTCCTGGTCGACTTCTGGGCCTACTCCTGCATTAACTGCATTCGGACCGTCCCCTATATGCGCGCCTGGGCAGACAAGTATAAGGACAGCGGATTGGTTGTGATTGGAGTTCACACTCCAGAGTTCGAATTTGAAGGTCAATTGCCGAATGTCCAGAAGGCTGTTCAAAAGTTTGGGATCACGTATCCTGTCGCGCTCGACAGCGATCATGCAATCTGGAATGCGTTCCACAATCAATACTGGCCGGCCCATTACTTCATCGATGCGACGGGGAAAGTGCGCTACGAGCACTTCGGCGAAGGCGAGTATGAACAATCCGAACGCTGGATTCAAGAGCTGCTCAAAGAAGCAAACGCAAAATCGATGCCCGTGAGCGGCGTCAATGTTCACGGGGAAGGGGTACAAGCCGCAGTCGATTTGCGGGAAGTCCACTCTCCTGAAACCTATATTGGCTACTCGCGCGCCCAACACTTCGCGTCGCCGGGCGGATTCGAATTCGACCGGGAGAAACTTTACACTGCACCTCTTCATCCCTCCATCAACGAATGGGGATTGGACGGCATGTGGGTGGATCATCTTCAACGCGCGGAGCTTGTCTCCGGGACCGGAAAGATTGTGTTCCGTTTCTATGCGCGCGACCTGCATCTGGTGCTTGGTCCGAGAGCGGATGGTAAGCCAGTTCGTTTTCGAGTGACAATGGATGGACAGCCTCTCGGCGAGAATCACGGCGTGGACACCGACGCACAAGGCAATGGCACTGTAACCGAATACAGGCTGTATCAGCTGGTGAGGCAAAAGGGCGCATTCGGAGATCACATTTTTGGAATTGAATTCCTGGATCCTGGAGTCCAGGCGTTTTCGTTTACTTTCGGATAATTGGGTCCGCTGGGAGGGATCATGGTGGAACGATCGGAGACAAATGCAAGCCGGATGACACGCCGGGCCTTGCTGATGACCGGAGGTGCCGCAGTTGCGACGATTGCACTCAAATTTCGCAATGGAGTGGAGACGGTGGCGGCGAAAGGCAGCGTTCCCAAAGATGTCAGAATCGTCCAGTTCTCTGATTCAGGACAACGCGGAGATTTTGCTAATCTGCTCCCCGTGGCCAAGACCGATGCGGAGTGGAAACGGCAACTGTCGCCCGATTCCTTCGAGGTAACGCGGCATGCAGCCACGGAACGCCCCTTTTCGGGCCAGTATTGGAACAATCACGACAAGGGTCTCTATCGCTGTATCTGCTGCGGCACCGCGCTCTTCAGTTCCGATACCAAATTCGAGTCGGGCACAGGCTGGCCCAGTTTCTGGGAGCCGATTGCAAAGGAAAACGTGCACGAAACCAGCGACTCGTCCCTCGGCATGATGCGGACAGCGGTTTCATGCCGCCTGTGCGACGCGCATCTCGGTCACGTTTTCGATGATGGTCCAAGGCCAACCGGACTTCGCTATTGCATGAACTCGCTTTCTCTCCGGTTCGTGAAATTCGTCTGACCTTGCGTGGCAGGATGTGCACGGATGGCAAGTTCAGAGCTCCATGAAATCGTTGCGGAAGTCCGGCATTTCCGGATGAGTGGCGAGATGGCCGATCCGGGCCCGGACCCGCGTGGTGCCCCGGACCTCGATCCCTTATGGACGATCCTTGACCTTTCACCTTCCGGGCGAGGCGCCAGCTGGTATCCAAAACTCGAATATCCGACCTGACAACCATCGGACAAGTTCGGAACCTAAGAGCCGAATTTCAAAAACCATCCTGAAGACAATCTGAAGCGTTCCATCACACGATCATCAAGGGCGAGCCCAGAGTCAACACAAGAGAATGCCAGTTGCGCGTTCCCGTGTCTGGGAACGAGAATTCGAAGAGAGAGGGAGTCGCATACCGATTGAAACATAGAATCAGGATCAGCCTTGCGCTTGCCATGGTTAGTTGGAGTTTGACTTCTCCGTCGCAAAGCGATCCGAGGCAGGCTGCGCTCGCTCTGGAGCAACAGGGCAAGACTGCTGAGGCAGAAGCCGCATGGGGCGCTTTAGCCAGGTCGCACCCCACAGATGCAGAGCCGTTTGCCCATCTCGGCCTGCTCGAAGCACGCCAGGAAAACTACACCGACGCAGTTGCGTCTTACCGCAAAGCGATGGCGTTGAATCCCACCATGCCACGCTTGCGTTTCAACCTCGGGTTGGCGTACTTCAAAGAAGGCGCATACAAAGACGCTCTGCAGCAGTTCAGGCCGCTCGTCAAAACCGAACCGCCCGATTCAGAGGAAGCGCAGAGCCTGGCCATCCTGATCGGAATGTCCCACTATGGGCTGGCGGAGTTTGCCGCCGCGACTCCTTATTTGAAGCAGGCTGCCGATCGCGACACGCAAAATCTTCCGCTCCTTCTCACTTTGGCGCACAGTTGCCTGCTGTCGCAACAATACCCCTGCGTTCTCGATACGTTCCACCGGATTACGTCTTTGAATGCGGAGTCTGCCGAGGCCCACATGCTGGTGGGCGAGGCACTGGACGAGATGAAGGACACAAACGGCGCGATCCGGGAGCTTCGCGCCGCGGTCCTGATCAATCCCAGAGAGCCCAACGTTCACTTTGCGCTGGGATACCTGTTGTGGACCCAAGGCCATACTGAAGAAGCTGCTCACGAGTTCCAGGCCGAAATCAATAACATTCCGGGACACAACCAGGCCACGCTCTATCTCGCGGATTCTTATATTCAAATGAACCGGCTTGAGGACGCCAAACCGCTCCTCGAAGCGTCGGTTAAGACGAACTCCGCAAACCCCATGGGGCATCTCGACCTGGGAATCGTCTACGCCGAAGCCGGAAACAAAGAAGAAGCGTTGAGAGAGTTCAAAACCGCAATCAGGCTCAAACCGGACGATGTGAATGCCCACTGGCGACTCGGCCGCCTCTACCGCTCAATGGGAAAGACCGCTGAAGCGAAGGTTGAGTTTGATAAATCGAAAAGCCTAAACGAGACTGCGGACGAAAGACTCGTCAAGGTGATGTCGCGAATTCCCAGCCATGAAAGCGCGCCCCAGGGTGCAGCTGCCCCATCTGCGGTCAAGTGACGATCAGGTCCCGGGCCCCGTCGCATTCGACACGAAGAAGACATCTGAAGAAAGAAAGGCCGGAGCTTTCGCCCCGGCCTTTGTTCCTGCGCTTTCATTTGTTGAGAACTAGAAGGAGACCTTCGCACCGAGTTGCAGGATACGCGGCTCGTGGTCGCCGTTCAGCGTTCCGAAGCTTGCTCCATCACTGATGTTAGCGTCGACGGTGCTGAAGTTCGCGTGGTTGAATACGTCGAAAGCCTCGGCGCGCAGTTGAATATTGATGCGCTCGGCCACCGCCGTGTTCTTGACCAAGGCCATATCCCATCTCTGCACCCCGGGACCTAGAAGCGAGCCGCTGCTTGTGTTGCCGAAATGGCCGGCTGCCGCCTGGTACGACGAGGTGCTGAACCACTGGGCTACAGATTTAGTCATATGCACTGGGCTGACCTGGTCCACGCGGGCAGCGATATGGCCATCGGGGTTGCCGATACCAATTCCGCGCAGACCTTGTCCCGGCTGATAGCCATCGGCAGGGTTCGTATCGCAGAGACCGCTCGACAGCGTGGGGCAGGCATAGGGGTCCGACGACTGAACTACCGAGAAGGACGTACCGGAAAGTGCCTGGGTGATTCCCGATAGTTCCCAGCCGCCCAGGAATTTGCCTTCAAGGCCGCTTTGCCCCTTGAAGAAGGGCAGGCTGTAGACGTAGTTCACGACCAGTGTCTGCGGTTGATTGAACGTGGACGGACCGTAATCCAGGTTCAAGTTGTAGGTGTCGGTTGACGCCGTACCACGATCATTCGAGTTTGTGGTCAGAGTCTTCGACAGCGTGTAGGCAGCACCCACCGTCAGGCCCTTGTTGGAGCGATGTTGCAGCGCGATCTGCAGCGAGTTGTAGTTGCTTGTAAAGATCGAACCCTTGGTGTCGAAATAGCTGTACCCCGCGAAGGGCCGCAGCGCATTGACATCTGTGTTCGGATCGGCAGCCAGGCGGGAGCCGAGCGTGGGCTGATTCATCTCGAACTCGCCGAGCAGGTGTCGCGCTCTGCCACCTACGAAGGCCGCGGAGAGCACGGTGCTGGGCAAAAGCTGGCGCTCGACGGTGAGGTTGTAGTCGGCATAACTCGGAACCTTAAATGCCGGAGTTCCCGTCGTCCACAATAAGTTGGGCCCGTAGTTTGTAGCGCCGGCTACGGCGAGCGGCGTGTCAAAGCCGGTGTTGTTTACCGTAACCGACTGCACCTCGGGCGGATCGTAGAAGGCGCTCTGCTCGAAGATGCCGTTCAACACACGGTCATAGAAAATGCCGAAGCCGGCACGGATAGACGTCACCCCATGGCCGTCCGGGTTATAGGCAAAGCCAACGCGCGGAGCAAAGTTGTCGCTGTAGTTGGGATCGATGGTCTTGCCGTAAGGCGAGCATTGCACCTGCGCGGAGTAGGTCTGCGCCGTCCTGCAAGCCGGCCCCTGCGGAAAGATGATTCCGTTGGCGTAGGTCGCCGGTTGCAGAGCGAAGCCGCCAATCACCTGGCCGGGGATGAAGTTACCGGAGACCCGGTCGATGCTCGGCGCCAGGTTCGGGCTATAGAGCGCCGGGTCAAAGTTCGCCAGGATATTGGCCTTGTCATGGGGCGACGGGAAACTGCTCCAGCGAAGACCGAGGTTGAGGGTGAGCTTCGGACTCAGCTTCCAGTCGTCCTGGAGATAAGCCTCGCTGTTGAGATATTGCAGATCTGGAATGGTGTCCTTGTTCTGTTGCGTGTATTGCGCAACATTGCCCAGCAGGAAATCAGCGAAAGGAATATCGCCCGTCAATCCGGTGCCAAAGTTAAAGCTGGCTTCGCCTGCGACTGCGTTTTCGCTCTTCAGCATCTGTTGCAGCTGGAAGCCGAAACGAAGTGTGTGCTTGCCGAGGCCCAACGCCACGTTATCGAAGTAGCTCCGGTCAAGGTTGCGCTCTTTCCACGGAGTGGAACCGGCAGAGAAGCCAGTGATGCCGGTGATATTGACAGCGGGCAACCGTCCGTATGGATCGTTGAACGCTTCGCTGTTCGGTTGCAGGCTCGCCAGAGCCTTCGCCGAATTGGCGAACGGGCTGCCAATGAAGCTGGAATGATAGGTGCCCTGGGCGTAGACAAATTCCAGTTCGTTCACGACCTTCGGTGAAATTGCCCAGGTCAGGTTGCCGACCACGTTCTTGCCGGGTGAATCGACCGCCGCAGCCGCTGCCCCGGGATAGTTGTTCCCAGCCCAAAGGCCCATCGGTTCGGTCACCGGCATCACGTCATTCATGCCACGCGCATAAAAGTGAAGCTTGTCGTTGAAATAGTGGTCGATGCGGACGATGTCATTGCGGTAGCTGTTCTCCGCGGGAAGGTTGAGGGTCAGCAGTCCGCTGCTGGTTGCGTTGGGGGTGAAAAGATTCGTCAAATAAACCTGCGCATTACTGCTGAACGCGCTGGTCGGAATGGTCGATGTGTTGCTCGCGGGGTCATAGGTTGCTTGCGGATACTGGGCCGTGATGTTTCCCGCGAACGTGCCCTGCACATCGCTCGTCGTCGGCGTGGTAATGCTTACGCTCGAAGCCGCCGAAGTGATCTTGTGCCAATCTTCTGACCAGAAGAAGAAGGTCTTCTTCTTGCTGGTGTTGTAGTGGTTAGGAATATAGATCGGTCCGCCAATCGTAAAGCCATAGACGTTGTGATGGTTCACGCCGGCATCGTTCGGATCGCCTGCCGCCACCTGGCTGCGCTTGTTGAGCCAGTCGTTGGCGTCGAACATGGTGTTGCGGACGTACTCGTAACCCTCGCCGTGGAAGCTGCTGCCGCCGCTGCGCGTGGCCACCAGAACCTGGCCGCCGCCCGATCGTCCGTAGCCGGCGTCATAGTTGCCTCTCTCCAGGGTGATCTCCTGGATGGCGTCCATGCTCGGCTCATTCACGACCGTTCCGTTGGAGCCGCTATCGTTGATATCTGCCCCGTCGACCGTCCAGTTATTGGCCGTGGTGCGAGCGCCGTTAACCGACATCGCCGTGCCACTCGCCGAAGGCTCATCGCCCAACTGGCTGACAACACCGGGCTGCAAGGTGAGCAGCTGCTCAAAATTGCGGCTGCTGATTTCGAGCTCCTGGATCTGCACGCCCGAAATGGTGCCGGCCTGCCCGCTGGTCTCCGTATCGACCGAAACCGGGTTGTCCTCGACAACCACGGTCGTCGAAGTCGACCCCGTCTTCAACTGCACGTTGACGGCGTGCTTCTCAGCGACGTCCAGCACAATGCTGTTTGCCTTGTATGTCTCGAAGCCTGTGGCCGTCACGGTGATCGAATAAGTTCCGGCCACCAGGTTGGTTGCGACATAGTTGCCGCTTCCGTCTGTCTCGACGACGCGAACGGTCCCGTTGACACCGGCCAGCGCAATGGCGACCGAGGCGTGGGGAATTACGGCGCCCGAGGAGTCTGTGACGATGCCGCTGAGCGTGGCCGAGAGTTCCTGCGCCCGCGTCATCAGCGGTTGACAGAGCAGGACAATTGCAATGAGGCAAAACAGAACTCGGTTTCGGTGACCCAAAGTCCCCTGCTTGCCAATATGCTTGAATCCCGAGTTGCGACAATGGGATCCGGACAGACGATTCGAAGATGTCTCAAAGCGATTGATGGTCATCTCGCCTCCCTTTGAAATCCAGTGGTAGTCGATGCACTCGTTGGGCATCGATGGTTGATTTCTGAAGATATGCAGCGGGGGACTTGCAAGACTCCATCGCCCCGGCAGATTCAAAAGAGGCGTGGAACAGAAACGATCAACTGCGTCGCAACCGTTGACGACCAGCGATTTTCCTCGTCGCCTAACGTTCGCGATTGATCATTCTGTCTGCGCATCACATTCCTTCCAAAAAGCGGATCAATTCGTAGGGTTGGCCTGCGCCATTGCGTGCGCCGAACCAACTCTCTTCACTCCGTGCATCTTGGTGAAGAGATCTTCAGACCTGAACCGGTCGGCTCGTGGGACGACCGTTCATCCTCGGTGGCAAGAACATTAAGACAGAGTGAGACGATTCGCAAGCAAAAAATGACCAAAATGAGACAATATGATCAAGTTTGTGAGAAATGAGCTGCCGATGGCGCAACCGAGCCCTGCTCCTAGGAATGCACGAACGGAATAAGGATCCAATGAAGAATGGGCCGGAAAATCCCGGAAAAACTTCTGCCAGCGGATGGCATGCAGCCCAAAATAACGGTCTATCATATTGTATCTAAATACGATATCGTACCTTGCATTTGGGATGGAAGCCAATAGGCTTTTCTCGTAACGCAAAGCGCCTCATTCTGCGAAGTTGTGCCAGATCAGCCAATCTGATAACCAGATAGCGGATATATGATCACGATGGTGATCGATTCGCCGCTGTTTTGGACAAATATTTGTGGGCAATTCGGCGCTTTGATATATCCTCGGAACGAAAGCGAGTCAATTCGCCGAGAATTCTATAAGAACTCTGGTCCTTGCCGTACTTATTCAACCGCTCGAATGGGCCCGATCCGCTCACACGCTGGAAGGCAAATGTTTTCGACAATGAAAGTCCCTCTTTTGGAGCTGTGTGTCACGGGGCTGGAGGACGCGCGAGCGGCCGAAAGCGGCGGTGCCGATCGAATCGAGCTGTGCTCGCAACTTGCCCGCGGCGGAGTAACGCCCGACCTCGATCTGATGGCCAATGTCATTCAATCGCTCTCGATTCCTGTCTACGTATTAATTCGCCCACGCATTGGCGATTTCGTTTTTTCTCGATCCGAGTTCGATCAGATGAAGTGTCAAATCGAGCAAGCGAAGGCGTCCGGCGCTGCAGGGGTCGCGATCGGCGTCCTGCTTCCGAATGGGCGCGTTGACGTGGAACGTAGCCGTGAATTGGTGGCGCTGGCCCAACCCATGAAGGTGACTTTCCATCGCGCTTTCGACGAAACACGCGATGTCACCGAAGCCTTGGAAGACGTGATTCGCACCGGCGTCGATTGCCTCCTGACTTCGGGCGGCAAACCGGATGTGCTCGCGGGCGCGGAATCGATTGCCAAGCTCCGCAGGCTCGCCCACGGCCGGCTGGATGTCATGGCGGGGGGTGGATTGCAATTGATCAGCCTCGTTGAGGTTCTGCGCCGGACCGGAGTTTCCCACCTCCATGGATCCTTATCCCGCAAGAGTGCCGGCAGCTTCGAAGATAGCCCGAAGCGAAAGCCGCAGCCCTCGAGTTCCGGACCCATCGTTTTGGAGAAAGATGTGCAGGAAGCGGTTCGCTTGCTGCACCGGGAATTCGCCGCCAGGGAATCTCAGGCGCAGGCGGCGCAGTAAGTTAGAGCGAACTGACGGGGTGTAGGGCTCTCCACCAATTCTGAATTCGTCCGACTGCGCGTCCCATGCGACGCTTCACACACGGATCACACGAATGCCCTGTCGTTCGAACGGCGCCAGTGCTTCCAGAGCAGCCCCGGTGTCGGTAATCAATATATTGATGTCGCTGGTTGGGCAGATGAAGGCCGGACTGACATTGCCGAGCTTGCTGGAATCTGCCGTGACCACGACCTGCTTGGCTTGCTTGAGCATTTTGCGGTAGACCAGTGCCTCGTCGGTTTCGAGAGTCGTGGCGCCCCGCTCGGCATCCAGACCCGTCACGCTCAGGAACACCTTGTCCATGTAAACATCGTCCAGGAAGGTCAGGGCCGCATTGCCGGTCAGTGAAAACGACCACGCCCACGGGACGACGCCACCGGTCACATAGGTGCGTATCCCTGGTTGGTTGCATAGTTCCATGCCGATATTAATCGCGTTGGTAACGACCTGGATCTTCTCCCGGTGGCGCAGACTGCGACCAACGTGCGTTGTCGTCGTTCCCGCTGTCAGGCCGACCGTTTCGTTTGCCTGGACCAGCTCCGCAGCAGCCACGCCGATGCGCCGCTTCTCGTTGACACGGCGTTGTTCACGAGCAAGAAAGGAGCTGTCGAAGCGGAACGGTTCATAGAGGAGGGGTTCAACCAGCGTCGCCCCGCCGTGGGTTCGCCGGATCAGTCCTCTACCCTCCAGCCGCGCCAAGTCCCGACGGATGCTGGGAGCCGACGATCCTGCAACATCAAGAATTTCTTCGATCGTGGCGCTCCCGGTTTGAAGCAGCAACTTGATGATTTTCTCGGAGCGCTGGCTGAGTGAGTCCGACATGCTGGGCAATTGTATCCTCAGCCCCATGACAAGTTGAAGCCGATGTGACCATTTTCCGATCATTTCGCTGCAAATATTCACGAGGTTGATCTTTTTTGGTCTGTATGATCGCCGTTTGATTACTTCTGCGGGGAGAGGAATTCCCAGCCGCGACCGGCTGCAATCGAAGGTTCTCGATGAATTTGGGTGGGTTTTCAGAGCATTCCGGTCGCCTCGAACGGCGCTTTGGCCGAAGACCTTTTCAGGTCTGCAAGAGGCGCTCAAAGAATACGCTTAGCACCTTGACCGAAGACTAGCTCATTCGAGCGCTTCGAGCGCAATGAATGCCCCCGGGCCGTCAGCACCCACAGAAGACTGCGTCTGCAAGTCTCGAATTGGGTTTTAGCGTTGGCGATCAAACAGCAAGAGCTCAGTGGTTACCGTAGACCGGAATTGAGGCTCCGTGAATTGCGTTGGCAGCGTCGCTGCACAAAAAAAGAATGACTTGCGCGATGTCGCCCGGTTTGGGCCATGAGGCAAAATCGGCGTCAGGCATTGCCTGGCGGTTTGGCGCAGTATCGATGATGCTGGGCAGAATGGAATTCACTCTGATTCCCGTCCCCTTCGTGTCCGCCGCGAGAGAATCCATCAGCGCAACCGCGGCAGCTTTGGACGCGGCGTATGCGGCCGCGCCTGCTCCGTGATCGTACGCCGCTTTTGCCGCAACGTTTACGATCGATCCATGGCGTTGCTGCAGCATGATCGGCATCGCCGCCCGCGCCAAAACGTAACCCGAGCGCAAGTTCAGCGATAGCATTGAGTCAAGAATTTCAGTCTTCAACTCCCACAGCTTTATGCCGCCCGCGTAGCCGCCAATCGTATTCACAACAGCGTCCAGCCTCCCGTACCTGGAGACTAAGTCTGTCACGAGTTCTGCGACGGCATGCTCTTCCGTTATGTCGACGAAACGTCCCTCGAGCGCTGCAGCATTCCTTACGAGGGCGCTTTTGAAAGCCGCGAACTCCGCCTCTTTGCGATAGGTGGTGACCACCTGCGCCCCTTCTTCCAGAAATGCGAGGCTTACCGCACCACCTAAACCGCCTGTGCCGCCTGCGACCAGCACAATCTTGCCTGCAAGACCCATGTTCATAAGGGCAAAACTCCTAAACAACGAGCTATTCAAAATCCATCAACGGAAAGTGGCATCTTTGCGATGAACTTCTTTGGGATTGCATCCTGGATCGGATTTTCCCTCAATACGATCATCGTTGAAATGTGGCTTCGGGCAGGAAATCATGCCGCGGATCAATATGAAATTCGATCGTACCTCTAAGATGCCGTAAGTTGGCTCCTGGTCAGTGAAAGTCGCCTTCACGCAAAAACTGATGGTTTTCTTGTGAACAAAAGTCCGATGGAATGCATATCGGCTTCAAGGAGCCTCCGTGGTTTTCTGAATCAGCGCCCCCTGAGTTCAGCTTTTTTGTGACACTTCGTGCTCCTCGCTCGCTCGACGAACCACTTCTACAACGGCGGACATGTCCTTCTCTCCAAGTCCCAGTTCTTCGGCTCGACGAAAGAGATCCTGAGCGGCCGAGGACGTGGAGACTTCAACGCCCAATTGGGCGGCGGCGGCACGGGCGTAGCGAAGATCCTTGGCCATGAGGCGGAGGAGAAAATTCACATCATAAGCACGGTGAGTCATCCGTTCCGACATGGCTGTCAGTATGCCGCTGCCGGGTGCACCTCGCTTGAGGAAGTCGAGAGCCGAATCGAGCCGAAGCCCTGTTCGCTCCATCCAGACGAGTGCCTCCGCGAAGGATGTGACCTGCACAGCGCATAGAAAATTGTTGATAAGTTTCAACTGCGCTCCGCTTCCGACTGGGCCCAGGTGCAGAATTTCTCTGCTCATACACTGCAGCACGGGTGCCACGGCCGCCAGCGTTTCCTGGTCGGCGCCGACGAGGAAATTCAACTGCCCCGCTTCGGCCTGGGTGCGGCTGCCGGTGACCGGGGCTTCTGCCATGCGCAAACCGCGCTGCGTGACTGCCTCATCCAACTCGCGGATCCAGACCGGGCTGAGAGTGCTGCACTCAATCACAATGCTCCCGGAAGGCATGGCCGCCAGAGCGCCATCCTGTCCCAGCCACGCGGCACGCGAAGCCGCATCATCGGCCAGCATCGCGAGAACCACGGCCGAGCTCTTCACCGCCAGTGCGGGGCTATCCGCGATCGTCGCTGTTGTATGCGTCAAGGATTCCGCTTTCGCCTTTGTCCGATTCCAGACCGTTAATGGGAACCCGGCCTTCAGCAGGTTAGCCGCCATTCCGCGGCCCATCGTGCCCAGACCCAATAATGCGATGGATGGCTTCACGTTAGTTGTTCTCCGGTCATTGCATCACTTGCACACGCAGCGGTATTGTCAGCGAGTCCTCCGCGATCACTGTATTTCGCAGAGGCCGGCCAAACTCCTCAAACTGAATCTCAGAAACATCACCTGACTGAAGGCGGATCCCTTCGCCGAAGGACAAACAGTCGGCACCCATGAAGTGAATGTGCACCATGCCAGGCTGGCGATGGAAAGGAAATTTGAAGTGGTGATGCTCGAGATTGGCAAGGCTGTGGCACATGTTCAATTCGCCCGTTTGAATTTGCTTTTCCCAGATGCACTCCCTATTGCGCAAGATACGCACAGCTCCGGATACGTCGTCGAAATGAGCGTCAATCACCAATTCCGGACCGATGCTGCACATGCGCAGCTTTGAACCGGCTAAGTTGAGATAATTTCGGCGTTCGAAAACGTGATCGGAGAATTCGTTTCCTGCCGCCATGCCGATGCGCCACGGAGTTCCGTCGTCCGCGACCATATAGATGGCCGCGATCTCGGCTTCTTCGCCTCCGTCATCGGCAAAACCTGGAATGGGCAGCGGACCGAAAGGCGGCTGGAGAATCGAACCGTCGCCTTTATAAAACCACTCCGGGGCGATCCCGATTTCGCCCTCAGAGGGTCGCCCGTGTTGTCGGCCCCATTCGAACATGCGCATGCTGTCCGTCATCTGCACCGTCTCTTGCGCAGTTGCAGCAACATGCATTGCCTGGCGGTCTTTTGCGCTCCCCAGATGTGTCAGGCCGGTGCCCGAGACGTGGACGCGCTGTGGATTGCCCGGGCAGTCGATGGGAGGCAGCAGTTTCCAATCCAATTGGCCATCATAGACTGAGTCGTAATTCAGGGTTTCGTCCGTCATCAGCCAGGTGGCGAGTTCGGAAGGCCGGCGATCCTCAGAGAGCGCTCTCTGTGCCAATGCAAAAGTAGAGTCCACTTCACGCAAAAGAACAAGATCCGGCTCACGGACAACCGCTACGCGCCGCCGACTTCCGCTCTGAATTTGAACCAGGTGCAAAGAGAATCCTTTCTACTCGATGATCGTGAAGCGTTTCAGAGATTCCTCGTTGACGGTAAGGCCCAGTCCCGGCGTGTTCTCGTCTAGATCGATGTAGCCGCGTTTGGGCACGGGCTCGCCATCGAAGATATACCAGAACAGTTCGTTGCCTACTTCCACGTCGACCTTGGGAAAGAATTCGGCGATAGGCGAATTCAGACTGGCCATTACCACGTGATAGTTATGCATCTGTCCCGCGTGGGGCACGACCGGCACCTGGAACGACTCGGCCAGTGCGGAGATTTTGCGCGCCTGGCTGATGCCTCCGACCCTGTTGGTATCGAACTGAATGGTGTCGAGGGCATCTTCTTCGAGCAATGAACGGAATCCAAAGATAGTGTGTTCGTGCTCTCCGCCCGCGATGGGGACACGGCCATATTTCTTCAACTCGCGATACCCGCGCGTATCATCCGGGATCACCGGTTCCTCGAGCCAGCGAATGCCGAACGGCTCCAGCAGCGGCAGCATGCGCTTCGCGTAATCGAGGGTCCACCCCATGTAGGCATCCGTCATCAGGTCGAGACCATCACCAATCACCTCGCGAACGTTGCGGACGAGTTCCACATTCTTCATCATGCCTGCGCGGCCATCCATCGGACCCCAGCCGAAACGCAGCTTCATCGCCGTGTAGCCTTCGTCCCTGTAGCGCTGGGCTTCGGCACGGAGTTCCTCGATCGGCATTGCGTAGAGCCGGCTCGCATAGACGGGAATTCGCTCCTTGGTGCGTCCACCAAGAAGGCGATAGACAGGTTGCCTGGTGTCTTTGCCGAGGAGATCCCAGAGCGCGATGTCTACTGCGGAGATAGCTGTCATCGCCACCCCCTTCCGCCCGAATGCCATCGTGCGGCGATACATCTGCTGCCACAGGAATTCCGTATCCCAGGGATCGGCGCCTAGCAGGAGCGGCTTGAGATAAGTATCCAGCAGAGTCTTCGTGACCAGCGGCGAAAGCGCGGCATTGCCCAGTCCGATGAGACCGTTATCGGTGAAGATCTCAACCAGCAACCATCCATGGAAAGAGAAATTGCCCATCGAGGCCTGACGATAGCTCACCAGGTCCATCGGGTTGGTGCAGAAATGCGGCGGGAGCGGCACAGTTTTGCCTTCCCATTGAACGACGCGCGTGCGAACTTCAGTAATTTTCATAATCAGGCCTCTGTTTCTCTGAGGTCGCTGGTGCTGAGTGGCTGAATTCTGCCGCCGAACAGGATGATTGCAAGAAATCCGACCAGATGAAAGCTCCCGACCAGTATAAAGAGGGTTTGATAACCGAAACCATGCTGGAGCAGGTATCCGGCCACGACTCCGAAAAGTGCTCCCCCGATCGCTCCGCCAAAACCGACCAAACCCGAAACGGTGCCTACCGCGGAAAGCGGCAGGATATCTGCGGGTACAGTCATTACGAGGCCCGACCACGATTGCTGGCAGAAGAACGCGACGCTGAACAGCGCAAGGGCATAGCGAACGGGAACCAGAGGCACGAGCATCACTGCGGGCATGAAAGCTGCGCTCAACCCGAGCGCCGTTTTTCGCGCTTGATCGATGCTGAGGCCACGGCGCAGGAGAATACTGGAGAAATAGCCGCCAACAAAGCTTCCGATCCCCGAAGCTGCGTAGGGGATCCATGCCGAGTAGCTGACTTGTTTGATATCGAAGTGGCGCGCGTCATACAGGTATTTGGGAAGCCAGAAAAGCAGAAAGTACCATGCCGAATCGCTCATGAACTTGGCGAAGACCAGCACCTGGACGACGCGGATAGAGAGCAGCGTGCCCATGGGAATAGGGAGAACCGTTCTGCGTGCGTCCGTGGAACTGGCGCGGTAGGATAGACCCCACCACAGAACCCAGGCCATGCCGATTGCGCCAGCGCTGTAGAAAACCGTCTTCCAACCGCTGCGCAGCAATACGAGGCCGATCAGCGGTGGGGCGAGTACCGACCCGACTGCCGTCCCGGCATTGATGATGCCCACCGCGGTCGAACGATGTACGGGAGAAATCCACTCAGCCACGACGCGGATCGCGGCCGGAAATCCTCCTCCCTCCCCCATGCCCAGCAAAAAGCGCGCACACAGCAGCAGACCGAAACCGGATGCAAATCCATGCAGGGCGCAGGCAATCGACCACCAGAGCATGATCAGCACGAAGCCGCGCCGGGTACCGAGCGCATCGAGCAGGCGTCCACCCCCGATGTACATCGCAGCGTAGGAAAGCAGGAATGCCGTCTGGAGATAAGAAAACTGCTGATCCGAGATGGGAATATTCCGTTGGATTGCGGCGATGGCAACGGGAAGCGTTTGGCGATCGAAATAGCTTATCGCAATCGCGACTGTGACAAGGACGACAGGATACCAGCAATTCTCACGCGCCGAACCAGTATGGATTGGTGATTGCGTCATCAATGGGGTCGTGTTGTGCGAAATGCTTGAGGCGCCGAGCGGAATGCAAAGCGTCGTTACACTGTTCGACGCCGCGGGGGCCGGCTGAGTTATATCACGATTGATTCCACATCGTCATCGGGATATATGCACTATTGAGCCGATGCGGCCGCATGCAAACGGATCAGTGCTTTCCATGAAACGAATTCATGCAAGGGCCGATAGCCCATCGAGGGAAAGCCGCATATGTTCAGGATTCGGACAAAAAGCTGGGGAGCAAAGCTTCCCAGCTCGCTGGTTTTGCGGCGGATGTTCTCGAAGACCAGATGGAATTTCAATCTCTTAGATGTCAGATCGCCGAAATCCCCGAAGAAACCGATTTTCTACGCGCGCAGCGCGGCGAATTTGCTACGATTCGCTTCGGTCCTGATTCTTGTTCTGGAGCTTTCCGGATGCGCACACTTTTGGCTTCTGCCCTCCTGGCTTTCTCTTCTTCCATCTGCAGCTTCTCGCAAACAAATGTCCCGGCTCCGCCCCCGCCGCCTACCGAGGAGCAGATCAAAGCTGCAGCGGCCATGCCCTTTCGCAATCCAAATTTGCCCCTCGAAAAAAGAGTCGACGACCTGGTGTCGCGGTTGACGCTTGAAGAGAAGGTCTCGCAGCTCATCGATCGCGCCAGCCCCATTCCGCGGCTCGATATTCCTGCCTACAACTGGTGGAACGAAGGTCTGCACGGGATCGCGCGCTCCGGCTATGCCACTCTGTTTCCGCAGGCCATCGGCAACGCGGCCACATGGGACGCGCCGCTGCTCCACCAGGTCGGCGCCGTCGTCTCCACCGAGGCGCGCGCCAAATATAACGACGCGCTTCTGCATGACAATCACGACCGCTTCTTCGGGCTTACGATCTGGTCGCCAAACATCAATATTTTTCGCGATCCGCGCTGGGGTCGCGGCCAGGAAACTTATGGCGAAGACCCCTTCCTCACCAGCCGTCTTGGCGTGGCCTTTGTAAAAGGCATCCAGGGGGACGACCCGAAATACTTTCGCGCCATTGCCACGCCCAAACACTTCGCGGTGCATAGCGGCCCCGAGACCACGCGCCACAAAGTCGACGTCGATCCCAGCGACCATGACCTGTGGGACACCTATCTTCCAGCCTTCCGGGCCACGATCACCGAAGGCAAAGCGGACTCGATCATGTGCGCCTATAACCGCGTCGACAAAGTGCCGGCCTGCGCCAGCAAAATGCTGTTGGGCGATATTCTGCGCACTGATTGGGGATTCCAGGGGTTCGTCACCTCGGATTGCGATGCCATCGATGATTTCTCGCAGGCCAACGGCCATCACTACTCCACCGACCATGAGACCGGTTCGGTCGCAGGAATTCTTGCCGGCACCGACACCGACTGCGGCACCGCGTATCGCGCGCTGACCGATGCCGTGCACCACAACCTCATCGCCGAATCTCAACTCGACGTCTCGCTGAAGCGCTTGTTCACCGCACGCATCGAGTTGGGCATGTTCGATCCGCCCGCGAGTGTTCCTTACGCATCGCTTCCCTTCTCCGTGGTGAATTCGCCTGAGAATGCTGCGCTCGCGCTCAGGGCTTCGCGCGAATCCATGGTCCTTCTCAAGAACGAAGACCACTTCCTGCCTCTGAAGCCCGACGCCGCCAAAACGATCGCCGTCATCGGCCCACTGGCCGCTTCGCGCCTCGCGCTTGAGGGAAACTACAACGCGATCCCGCTGCACCCCATTCTGCCCATCGACGGCATCGACTCCGAGTTCGGCCATGCACACGTTCTCTACGCCGAGGGCTCACCCTACATCATGGGCGGCGAAGTGCCGGTCCCGCGCACCATGCTGCGCGCTGCAACTGACTCGACGGTCGAAGGACTGCAAGGCGAATACTTCTCTCAACCGAGCTTCGAGGGGGCACCGGAGATGCTCCGCATCGACAAGGAAATCGACTTCGACTGGGCCTTCGCGAACCCGGTGCCAAGTCACTCCGCCGACACCACCGCGCAGAGTTTCGCGGTACGCTGGACCGGCGCCATCGCCGCTCCGGTCGCGGAGACGGACAATTTCGATGTGCGCCTCCCCTTCTGCTACCCGTGCGACGGCAAGCTCAAGTTTGCGATTTACCTTGACGGCAAAGCGCTCGAGCCGCTGCCTCCTCCGCAAGATCAAACGCCCGGCCGCCTTCCGCCCAGTGGACGCAACTTCGGCGCCATTCAGCATTTCTCCATCCCCTTCGCCGACACCAGGCCTCACGCTCTTCGCATCGAGTACATCCAGACTGGGCGGATCGCAGGCGGTGGCCTCGTCTTTGAATGGAGCCCCCGCCATGAACCGCTGCAGGACGAAGCGGTCGCTACCGCAAAGAAGGCCGACGTCGTGGTAGCCTTCGTGGGCCTCACGGCGCGCCTTGAAGGCGAGGAGATGCGCGTCAACGCGAAAGGCTTTGCCGGCGGCGACCGTACCGATATCGTCCTGCCCGACGTCCAGCAGGAGTTGCTTGAAGCGGTCGCCAAAACAGGCAAGCCGATGGTGGTGGTCTTGCTCAACGGCAGCGCGCTCGCGGTGAACTGGGCGCAGCAAAATGCGACGGCAATTCTCGAAGCTTGGTATCCAGGCCAGGCTGGCGGACAGGCTGTCGCCGAAACTCTCAGCGGCAAAAACAATCCTGCCGGCCGACTTCCCGTCACCTTCTACACCGGCATCGACCAGCTGCCGCCATTCGAAGACTACTCGATGGCCAATCGTACGTACCGCTACTTCAAGGGAAAGCCCCTCTTCGCGTTCGGCGATGGACTCAGTTACTCGACGTTCACGTATGCGCAGGTCAAGCTCTCTAGCCAGAAGCTGCACGCCGGCGATCCGTTGACCGTTGATGCCGAGGTGAAGAATACCGGCGCTGTGCCCGGAGACGAAGTTGCCGAGTTGTATCTGCGTCCGCCGCAGACATCAATTGCGCCTAAAGTGGCACTTGCCGGCTTTGAGCGTGTCCACCTTGGACCCGGCGAGTCAAAGCGCGTCACCTTCCGGCTCGATCCCCGCACACTTTCGCAAGTCGACGAGAAGGGCGAACGCGCAGTGGTCCCTGGCACGTATCAGGTTTGTGTGGGTGGATCGCAACCCGATGGCGATGCCGCCCCGGGCGTCGTCACGAAGGACTTCACCATCACCGGCACGCAGACGCTTCCGCGCTAACGCGCTGCGGCGGTCTCGACTCGGGTTCTATTGGGGTCGTCGGTAGTTGATATTCTCGCCGTCCAACCGGTATTCGGCGGAACAGACATCGCCGCCGCAGATCATGGCCTCTCCCGCGCAAAGCTGGCGGCGCGTAATCAGCCCCATGGTCCCGCAGCGAGGGCACGACATGACGGCGACATAGGGATTTTGCGCGTTGCCGAGCTTCGTCTGGTTCTCAAGAACGAAGACGGTCCCCGGATCCATGCGTTCGGGGATCCATTCCTCTAAATACTGCAAGTCGGTTGTCATCCTGCCCTCCGAGATTTTGACGTAACGGAGCGACCTTGGAACCTATCAGCCGCTCTGTTGCACTACACCAGCAGGCTGCAATTGGCTTAGATGCGTCTTGCGATCGAACTTACTACAGAAGCGACGACCTTTATCACTTCAGGAACATCCGATTGCTTTCCTGAATCGCCGAATAATCTTATAGACACTGATTGCAGATCAGTGTTGCCGCCAGCATAGCAGCGCGTCAATCGGAAAGGGAGGGAATCCCCGTATCGAACGGGGTACTCTTTCTACACCGTTGGTGGGATCCGTCAAGAACTAGCAATTATCTGCCGGTACCAGCGGTTTCTCTGCCCTGCGCGCTCGCCGCGGTATCGATGGCTCGATACGTCTCGACGTTACGCAGAATTGCTTCCACATACTCGCGTGTCTGTGTGAACGGTATCGACTCCACAAATTCGTCCATGCCGTGATACGGTCCCGCTGCTTCCCAATCTGTCACGCGTTCGTCGCCCGCGTTATACGCGGCAAGCGCGTACTCCGACACCCCGCCGAATTTATCGAGCGTGTGCCGCAGGTAGCGCGTGCCCAGGCGGATGTTCGTCTCCGGATCGAGCAACTGGAACGTCTCAAAATGAGTGATCCCCTCTTCCCGCGCCATGGCCCGGCCCACAGACGGAAGAAGCTGCATCAATCCCCACGCATTGGCATACGACACCGCCGACGGGTTGAACTCCGACTCCTGGCGAATCAATGAGGCCACCAGGTACGGATCCAATCCATTCTTCGCCGACTCGGCTTTGATCGTGTCCCAGTACGGCTCCGGAAAGAGAATGCGCCAGTAAACAAGCGGGATCGAATTGATCGACGCCGTCGCCGCATAAGGCAGCGCCCGTTTCAGCGCGCGCATGGCGCGATACGTCTCCCCGAACGAAGCATAGATCTGCGCCTCGGCCAGCGCGCTCCACGAGCCCGAATCCGGATCTGCCGCAATTTCGCGCGGAATGTATTCGTTTAATCCTGCATTGGCCAGCAGGCGAGCCTTGGCAAGATGCTCGCTGTCTTCAGGAAAGCTGTCGTCGAGCGCCGGTACTTCCGGCGCCTTGATGTTGTCCACATCGGAATCGGCCACTGGCACGGTCGTCCCCAGCGCCGCCAGGCGTTGCCGCGCCATCTGCGCATAAAAGAAATGTTGATAGGCGCGAACGATCGCACGATAGTTGGCCGCCGCCGCGGTTGGCTTGTGATCCTCCGACTCAAACAGACGCGCGCGCCAATAAAGCGCCGCCACACTCTCCGTTGCGCTGGGATAAAGATGAATCTGCTCATCAAAGATGCGCTCGGCATCGGGATACTGTCCCTGCCGATAGCTCAGCCAGCCAGCGCGCCAATGGGCCGCGGCCGCGTTCTTGTTTTGCGGGAAGTGTTCCGCAAGATAGCCGTAATAATCGACGGCCTTGGGATAATCGCGCGCCAGCAGATACATGTTGCCGCTCGAAAAGAGAGCTTCCGCCAGCCACTGGCTTTGCGGGAAGCGTGTCTCCATCTGCGTCACGAGACTCTGCTGTCCTGCCAGGTCGTTCCGGCTGCGGGCCAGCTCCATTAATAGATAAGCGCGCCGCGCTCCATTTTCATCCGTGGTGTCCGGCAGCGCCTCCGCTTCGGCTGTAGTCAGCCGCTTCAGTTTCAAATCACAGGCTGCAGCCGCAACCGCAAATCCAGCCCGCTCCTGTTCCGGCAATCCTGCCTGGCGCACCAGGGCGCGATATTGTTCACTCGCCAAGGCGAAGCGGCCCCCGTCATAGTAGGCATCGCCCAGGCTGCGCAGTTCGGTTGCCGTCAGTGACGCTTCTGCGCCGCTGGCCGTCAATCGCGCCCGCGCCGTCTCGGCTTCCGCGCTCAAGGGATGAGCCAGCAGAAGCTCCTTGAAGATGCGGTTCGCGTCGTCCGATTGTCCCAGCGCAAAAGCCACCTGGCCGCGCGCCAGTTGATAACCCGGCCGGTCTGTGGCTGGCCCATGCACCGCGGCCGCCAGAACGCGCTGCGCACCCGGAATGTCGTGCATCCCCAGCAGCACACCGGCTTCGAGCTCCGGTGCTTCCACAACAAAAACACTGTTCGGATACTTATCGGCGAATCCATGCAGCAAAGCTTCCGCGGCCGCTTCGTTGCCTGCTTCATGCTCGGACCGCGCCGCCAGAAAATCCGCATAGTCGGCCAGCACGTCGCTGGCTTGCCGCGCCTGGTGCAGACTGGTCGAGGCCTCCGCAAACCGTCGATCGGTGAGGTAAGCATGGCCCAGTGCCAGGTAGGCTGCAGCGGCCGCATCGCCGGTATGCTTTTGCGCATAGCTGGTTACGCCGGCGTATGCGGCCGGTGTGCGCAAGGTGGCAAGCTGCTGCGCCATCGGGCGCAGTTCGGACGAAGCAACGAAGGCCCGTTTGATGCGAATGGCCCGCGCCGAAGGATGCCGTTTGTGCCGGGTGCTGCCGGTCCGTGTTGTGCGTGCCCCAGACCTCCCTGCTGTCCTCTTTGCAGTGCCTGTGTGCTTGATCCCGGTCGACGACTTCCCGCTTCCGATCTTGTGCGTGCTGGTTGTGTGCGGCTTGCTCGGGCTGGCCGTGGAATCGGAGGACTGCGCGCAAAGAGTGAACGAAAAAAGAAACGCGCTCAGCACGCCCGTCAAAAGGCGTGGGGGCACGGGCGCGAAATAAGAGGACAAAAACGACTTCATAGTTTCAATGTAAGCCGGTTTTGCTCTCCCAGGGCAGATTGAACCAGTCATGTTACGGCCGAAAGTCACGGGTGTGGTAAAGACGGCCAGGCACCACTTTCGGTGAGCCACAACATCGGTTGGACCCCCTGCCGCGCCGTCCGTTACACTAAAGATGCACCGACCGGCGCAAAAGACTGCGCGCCTTCCCCGGACGAATTCTGCAACCAACCCCGATGGCGACCATCCAACCAATTGCAGGAGAGAACGAGCAGCATCCCGACGTGGCGCTGGTAGAGCGCGTACGCGCCGGGGACGTCTCTGCGTACGATACGCTGGTCCGCAAGTATGACCGGCAGATTTTCCGGATTGCGCAGCATATTACGCAGAACCGGGAAGACGCGGAAGACGTGATGCAGGACGCGTTCCTCAAGGCGTACGAGAAACTGGAGCAGTTCCAGGGAAACTCGAAATTTTACACATGGTTAGTTCGGATCGCAGTCAACGAAAGCTTGATGCGCCTGCGCAAGCGGCGCACCGGCAAGATGGTCTCGATCGACGAGGATGTCGAAACCGAGGAGGGCAGCGTCCCACGCGACCTGGCCGACTGGGCTCCCGATCCAGAGCAGAACTATACCCAGGCGGAATTGGCAGAAATCCTGCGCAAAACGATTCAGGGACTCCCCCAGGGCTTCCGTGTCGTCTTTGTTCTGCGCGACGTGGAAGGACTTTCTACGGAAGAAACGGCAGAGACACTCGGGTTGAGCGTTCCGGCCGTGAAATCGCGGCTGTTGCGCGCCCGGCTGCAGCTGCGCGAGCGGCTGACCCGCTACTTCCGCAAGAAAAAGGGTTCGAAGGAAACGGGAGTTGAGAAGTGACCTGCACTGAGTTTTTAGCCCAGCTCGACGATTTGATCGACGACACCGTTACCACGAAGATGCGCGCCGATCTGCAAGAACATCTGCGCGGCTGCGATCACTGCGAGGTGACCCTCAACACCACGCGCAAGACCATCGAGATCTACCGCTCCCACGAGATCTACGACCTGCCCTCCGGCCTGCGCGAGCGCCTCCATGCCGCCATCATGGCTCGCTGTAAAAAAGGCTGCTGAACTCTCCCCACTTCAATCACGACACAACGTCCCTGCTTGCGGAGAAACTCTGCTTTTCTGTGGTCCGGAGCGAGCGGGAGGCTTCAGCCCCACGAAACACCGCGCGAATCTCTATCGCCCGGACTCAGGTCCATTGCGCCTATTGCAAGAGCCCAAACTCCGCAACCCCCGTCGGCGTGCCCACAAAGACCTTTCCGTTGGCGATCATGGGGGTGA
Organism: uncultured Acidobacteriaceae bacterium; assembly: GCA_963798035.1. Classification (GTDB taxonomy): domain Bacteria; phylum Acidobacteriota; class Terriglobia; order Terriglobales; family Acidobacteriaceae; genus Telmatobacter. Next base: position 143,893 of record CAWCRW010000007.1, read on the forward strand.
TGAACTTGTTCCCGGCGCCAAATTGATCGCGACCGCTCGCTGCCTGGTTGCTGTTGTAGAGCTCCGCCAGCGTGCTCGCGTCGTAGGCATGCAGCACGGCCGGCGATGAATTCTCAACCGCCCACACAATTCCGTTCGACGTCCCGTTCGCGCTGACGGCCGGCGTAGCCCCCGGATACTGAAACGTGCCCGAGCTTTGCGCGCTCGCCGACGTGGCCAGCTTGGCATTGGTGATCGGAAACGATTTGAGCTTGTCGTTCACCGCCGCGTAATAGACAGTGTTGTTGAAGTACGCAGCCATCGAGAACACACCTTCAATCGCTCCTTGAACTTCCTGGTAGATCGCACTGTCATTTTGGGCGTTAAACTTGCCCATCGAGTCCCGGTTCACGACGTAAATGGTTGAATCCTTGCCCGCACCCACCGCGAGATGATGCACCGCTCCCGCACTGTCCGTCATGTCGGGCAAGACCAGCGCACCGCCCGAGCCAAGATCTTCATCGCTCGCGGATTCGGAAACCGTATTCGACGTTTCGAAGTAGTCGGCCACGCTCAGGCTGGTCCCGCTCGCCGACACTTTGAGGAAGCCGTTGCCGAAATCTCCATTCACCGGAAAACCACTCGAATTCAGCGTGCTGTCAAACGTCCCGTTGGCATCGAGGAAATAGATAGACCCGCTGGAGTCGGCCGCAAGCCCGCTCCCCGCCATCCAAATGGACCCTTCGCTGCCATTGGGCGTCAGGTTGAGCACGCTGGTCTGCGCCAACGTCGACTCGCTGTAGCCCATCAGCCAACCGGTATAAGGACCCGCATCGCAGTGCGAAGTCCATCCCATATAAATCACGCCGTTCAACAGCAGCAATCCCGCACGTTCCGCATATTGCCTGGGATCAAAGACAACTTTGCCTCCCGAGCTGTTGGCGCCGCTCCCCGGAAAGCTCGCAGCGATCTCCGTGGGACTGCCGCTGAGTTCTGCGCCCGTGGTGACATCCAGCGCATGCAGGCGCTGGTGATAGTTCCCCGACGAGTCCAGCGTCATGCCGACCACGAAGATCGTTCCGTTCGGTCCGGCCTTGCGATCGATCACCGGCGTCGAGGTGATCCCAATTTGCGGCGTGATCTGGCTGCACCCCTGGTCGCCGCTCGTCGTCTCGCCGGTTCCGAAAATGGACACCTTCCAGAGTTGGCTGCCGCTATCCGCGTCGAAGGCATAGACGCTGTCGTTTTCCGTTGCCGCGTACACCACGTTGTGCGACTGCCCGCCGATGGTCAGGCCCGAGAGAAGGAGCGGCTGCGCATCCACCTTGCCGTCCACAGGCAAGGTCCGCAGCAATCCAAACGTCGCCGAAGCGACATTGCTCGTGGTCAACGTGGTCTCGCTCGGATTCAGGCCGGTGCGCCCCACATCAAAGTGATACGTGGTCACATCGACGCTGCTCGTAGACGGTGGAACCGGCGGCGGTGCCGTTCCAACGGCGTTCACGGTAAGCGCGATCGACGTTGTGTGGCTCAACGCACCTGAAGTTCCGGTAATGACAACGGTCGCGCTCCCGGCAGTCGCCGACGCGGCCGCCGCAAAGCTCACCTGCTGGGGCACGCCGGTCGTCAGAGTCAAGGTCGCCGGCGTCGCCGCCACTCCCGCGGGCGCACCGCTCATTGAGATCTGGACCTTCCCGCTAAACCCGGTTGTGCTGACCACGGTGATGCTGCTCGATTGCGCCACGCCTCCCGCGGTCAAGGTCGCGCTCGAGGGACTGGCCTGCAGCGTAAAATCGGAAACCACGTTTTGGTGAAACGAACCGCAACCTGCACTCCAGGCCGCGATCAAAAGGACGAGCAATGATTCGATTGCTTGCCGGCCTCTCCGCATGGGGTCTTATCCTCTCCCTCTGAAGTCCCTTGCACACTTCCGAAAAACTGAATGCGGAAGCGGCCGATCGGTCTCCAGGGTTTGGTCAAAGTACGGAACAGAAGCAGGTTGAGCCGATGATAGCCGCTGCAGCTTCCGTGAAAAGTGAAGTTTCGATGGCAAAGAAGTAACTTTGGGCCTCTTTACCACCACAACTTTCTGCGTAAAATGCCGTCATTGCCTAAGGTGGGGGACGCATCCCGGTCGCGATCCCTTCAAAACCGAGCAATTCAAGGTATTTAGATGCAGCTTCTCGAGAGATCACTGGCCGCATTTCTGTGTCTGAGCCTCACCGCGCCGCCGGTGTCCGGCTGGTCGCAGGAGCCGTCGCCCACCCGCAAGCCCGCTGACGCGAAGCCTCGGGCGCCATATCAGTCGGGCCAGTTGCATGGAGACGAACGCATCCTGCATGCCATGAATCGTTTCACCTTCGGTCCGCGCCCCGGCGATCTCGACGTGGTCCGCTCTATCGGGCTCGACAATTGGTTTGAGCAGCAGCTTCATCCCGCGAGTCTCGACCTGACCGATCTCAATGCGCGTCTCGCCGAGTTCCCTGCCATGCAATGGAACCCTGAAGACCTGCTCTTCCGCATTCCGAGCAACGCCATCATTCGTCAGGTCATCAATGGCAAAGCACCGGTTCCCGAGCGCGGCGTTCTCCACGCAATTTATGAAGATCAGATTTACCGGGTCACCGAAAAGAAGCAGGAGCAGGCGCAGAAGAAAGAAGCTGAACTCAACAAAGCCGCTCCCGCCGCGGCGCCAACAACTCCAGCGATGAATCCCAACATGGCCATGGACGGCCAGGCGGAACGCGCCGAAAATCCGACTCCCTTGTCGAAAGATCCCAACGCCAATCAGGCAAACTCCAGCGAAGCCGGACAAATGAATATGTCCGCGTCCCAGCCGGCCAACGCGGGCCCGGTGTACGATGCAACCTTCGTCGATCCCTTCCTGGCTCTTCCCGCGCAACAGCGCATCGCGAAGCTGATCGCCATGCAACCGCCAGAGATCGAGAGCTTCCTCAAGGCGCTGCGGCCCATCCAGCGCACCGCACTCGAAGCCGGCCTCACGCCCCAGCAGCACGAAGTCGTCGCCGCACTTGAAAATCCCGAACGCCTCGTCGTCGAAGAGCTTACCGGACAGCGCCTCACGCGCGACATTTATTCAACCGCGCAGCTGCAGGAAGTGATGACCGACTTCTGGATGAATCACTTCAACGTTTACCTGCGCAAAAACGAGGCCACGCCCTACTACCTCGCGAGCTATGAGCGCGACGTGATTCGCCCCCTGGCCCTGGGAAAGTTCGAGGACCTGCTCGAAGCAACCGCGCATAGCCCCGCCATGCTTCTCTATCTCGATAACTCTGAAAGCATCGGCCCCGATTCCCCGGCCGCAGAGCGCGCGCAGATCGCCGCCGCACGCCGGCCCGGCAATCCCAAAAAAGTGCGCGAAGGCTTGAACGAAAACTATGCGCGCGAGCTGATGGAACTCCACACCGTCGGCGTCAATGGCGGCTATACGCAGGCCGACGTAACCCAAGTCGCACGCATCCTCACCGGCTGGACCGTCGAGCGCCCGCAGCGCGGCGGCGGCTTTGAATTCGACCCCAATCGCCATGAGCCCGGCACAAAAAAAGCCCTCGGCCAGAAATTCAAGGATCACGGCGAAATGGAAGGTCGCGAGCTTCTACATTTCCTCGCCACGCGTCCGGCCACTGCGCAGTTCCTCTCTCGCAAGCTCGCCGTCCGCTTCGTCAGCGATGACCCTCCCCAGGCTCTGATCGATCGCATGGCAAAAACCTATCTTTCCAGCGGCGGCGACATTTCCGCCGTCCTGCGGACCCTTTATCATGCGCCGGAATTCTGGTCGACCACTGTCTATCGCGCCAAGGTTAAAACGCCGATCGAATTTGTGGTATCGGCCGTGCGCGCCAGCGATGCGCAGATCGATAATCTGCGCCCCATCGCCAACGAACTGCGTACGCTCGGCATGCCGCTCTACGGATGCGTTCCTCCCACCGGCTACAACTGGCAATCTTCGACGTGGGTCAGCACCGGAGCCTTGGTCGACCGCATGAACTTTTCCTTGAGCCTTGCCGCCAACCGGCTCCCCGGCATTACCGCGTCGTGGAACCCGCAAGCCGACAACACGGCCAACTCCATGCTGGCGACCGATGGACCGACCGCCGAATCGGAAGAGTCACGGCTCGAGTCTCTGATCGTTGCCGGCGGCGTGAGCAACTCGACCCGCTCCGCCGTCATGCAGCAGTTCCAGCAACAGACAAATACGCAGGTCGCTTCGACGCAGCCTTTCGCATCCCAGGCACGCACTGCGTTTCGACCGCAAAGCCCTTCCCCCCTCGAACGCCAGGATCAATTGCTCGCCGGACTCCTGCTCGGCTCACCGGAGTTCCAGCGTCGCTGATCGGAGACCCACGATGAAAACCACAAGGCGATTCTTTCTGCACAACGGCGCATTGGCCCTCGCAGGCACCACGGCGATTCCCAGCTTCCTGGTGCGCTCCGTTCTGGCGCAGACTGCGACCACGCCCAATTGCCGCCTGGTTGTCATCTTTCAGCGCGGCGCCGCCGACGGCCTTAACATCGTTGTTCCCTATCGCGAGAAGAATTACTACTCGATGCGCCCCAGCATCGCGATTCCCCAAAATCAGGTCGTCGATCTCGATGGATTCTTCGGACTCCATCCCTCTCTCGCGTCCTTCAAGCCTCTCTACGAGCAGGGACATCTCGCTGTCGTCCATGCCGTCGGCTCGCCCGACACAACCCGCTCTCACTTCGACGCGCAAGATTACATGGAATCCGGAACACCCGGCCTGAAGAGCACGCAAGACGGCTGGCTCAACCGCGCATTGCAGGCAGAAGACGCGCATTGCCGCTGTACCCACACCCCGTTTCGCGCCGTCGCTTTGGGAGCAGACGTACCGCGCACCCTCGCCGGCCCTGTCCCCGCCATCGCCCTCAACAATGTGAATAATTTCAACGTCGGCGGACGCGGCCCCACACCATCTGCCGCAGCCAGCGCCTTCGAAGCGATGTACGGCGACAGCGGCGATCGCATCTTTCACCCCGCCGGAGAAGAGACCTTCGACGCCGTCAAGATGCTGCGCGCCGCGAATCCCGGCCAGTACACGCCAAGCCCCGGCGCCGACTATCCCAACTCGGAATTCGGCAACAACATGAAGCAGATCGCGCAACTGCTGAAGGCCAATCTTGGTGTCGAAGCCGCATTCACCGACGTCAGCGGCTGGGACACGCATCAGAACCAAGGCAGCGTGAACGGCCAACTCTCCAATCGCTTGAAGGATTTTTCCGACAGCATCGCAGCGTTCTGGCGCGATCTCGGCGACGGCGGCAGCAACGTCACTCTGGTGACGATGTCGGAGTTCGGTCGCACCGCGCGAGAGAATGGCACCGGCGGCACCGATCACGGCCACGCCAACGCGATGTTTGTGCTCGGCGGCGAAGTCAAAGGTGGCAAGGTTTACGGCAAATGGCCCGGCCTCGACAACGACCAGCTCAACGAGGGCCGCGACCTCGCACTCACGACGGATTTCCGCGATGTCCTCGGCGAAGTCGTCGCGCGCTCCCTGGGCGCAAACAACCTCGAGGCCGTATTCCCCGGCGCGCGCCTGACCACCAACAACTTCTTGCGCCTAGTCTGAGAAGTCGCACGGTTCCCGAGTCCTGGTCTCTAAGTCCCTAGTCCCTGTTTCCGGCTATTCCGTCCGCAGCGCATCCGTGGGATTGAGCGAAGCAGCCCGATACGCAGGCACGAAGCTCGCCGCCAGCGACGCCGCGCCCAGCACCAACGCCACACCCACCAGCGTCGGCGCATCCCAGGCCTGCACCCCGAAGAGAATCTTGCGCATCGACAGGGATGCACCCACGGAGCACACCAGCCCGATGCCGATCCCCAGCGTCGTGAGCCGCCCGGCCTGGCGCATCACCAGCTTGTAAACCGAACCGCGTTGCGCACCCAGCGCCATGCGCACGCCGATTTCCCGCGTCCTCTGGCTCACCGAATAGGCGACGACGCCATACAGTCCCACCACGCCCAGAACCAGCGCGATGACGGCAAACCCGGCGATAATCCAGGTCGAGAAGCGATGCAGTAGAGAGGATTGAGTCGATTCGATCTGGTCCGTCATCGTGATTTCGCCATATACCCCGAGGTTCGGATCGATTGCATGCAGTGTTTTCACCAGCACCGGCAAAATCGACTTCTCGTCTTGCGCAGTGCGAACAGCCAAGGCAAAGAAACCATCCGTATTTTGATAGATCGCATAGTATTCAGACGGCCACAACTCGTCATCCAGCGCGCCTTCACGAATGTTCCGCACCACGCCCACGATTTGCCGCATTGAGCCCTTCGCCAGGTCTCCATTGCCGACCATCTTTCCGATCGGATCCTCCCCCGGAAAATACTTCTGTGCCAGCGCCTCGTTAATCAAAATAACTCTTGGTTTACCTGTCTCATCCTGTTCGTTCAACATGCGACCGCGCACCAGTCCCGCTTTGAGCGTGGCCATATACTGCGGACTGATATCGCGCTCATCGACTTCGTTGTGTTCGCCGTGGAACGGCTTGCCAACAATGCGAATCCAATCCGTATCGCAATTGCATTGCACCGGCAGGTCGCTCGTGAGACCCACCGACTGAACCCCGGGGAGAGCCGAGAGACGGCGCTCGATCTCGCGGTAGAGCACGACTTTCTGGTCGTCCTTACCATATTTATTGTCGGGAGCAATCACCTGCACCGTCGCAAGGTGTGTGGTGTCAAATCCGTCTTCGACGTGCAGCAGGCGATAGAAACTCTGTCCCAGAAGCCCTGCGCCTACCAATAAAACCACTGCCACGGCAAGTTCAACCACCACAAGATTCGCGCCCATCCGTTGCCACAACCTGCCAGCCGCCGTGCGTCCTCCTTCGCCGAGCCCGACGCGAATGTCCTGAAAAGACAGTCGAAACACTGGAGTGGCCGCGAGCAGAAAGGCGGAAAGCAGCGCGACCAGCGCCGCAAAGAGCGCCGTGTGTGCGTTCAGTCCGACGATGCGCAGAAACGGCACGGAATCCGCCAGGGCCGTAGGCACCAGCTTTGTCAGCATCTTCATCAGCCAAGCGGCGATCGCCAATCCGGCGCAGCAACCAGCCGCCGCCAATACCAACCCCTCGGTCACGAACTGCCGCACCAGCCGAATCGGTGTCGCACCCAATGCGCCGCGCACCGCAATCTCGCGCCTCCGGCTTTCCGATCGCACCAGCAGCAGGCTGGCCACATTCACGCAGGCAATCAGCAACAGCAAGCCCGAGCCGCAGAGCAGCGTCAGAAGAACCGGCCGCACATTGCCGACGATGATTTCTGTCAGCGGCTGCACGCTTGCTCCCTGGCCATGGTTCGAGCCGGGATATTGCTTCTCCAGTTGCGCCGCGATGGCCTCCATTTCCGCGCGCGCAGCTTCTATCGTCACCCCGTTCCGCAACCTGCCGATCGCGAAAAGATTGTGACAGCTTCGCCTCTCTTCGCATCCTTTCTTTTCCAGCAGCGGAACATAGAATTCTGCGTTTCCCCGCGGCGCAAAGGCATATTCACGCGGCAGTACACCCACCACGGTATAAGCGTCCCCGCTCAACGTCACCGACTGCCCGACCACGTCCCGCCGCCCGCCGTAGCGCTTCAACCACGCGCCATAGGTCAGCATCACAATCTTCGGCTTACCCGGCTGATCCTCGCCGAAAAGAAAGACACGCCCCAGAAACGCCTTGACACCCAGGGTGCTGAAAAATCCGTCGCTCACGCGAGCCGCCGGAACCGGCACCACGCCCGAGGAGGTGCCGAGCAAAAAGCCCGTCCCGTCATAGGCCTCGAGGGTGCTGAAAGAGTGATTCAACCGCCTCCAATCTTCGTAATCGGCGCGCGAAAGATCCGACCGGGCAAACACCGCCGACTTCTCCGCCACATCGGCCAGGCGGCTCGGGTTCGCATAAGGCAGCGGCTCAATCAAAGCCGCATCGACAAACCCGAAGATCGCCACGCTCACGCCCATCCCCAGCGCAAGAATGAAAATCGCCGTCAACGCGAATCCTGGATTCTTCCGCATCTGTCGCAAGGTAAACCGCAGGTCCTGAAGCACCGTCTCCGCCCGGAAACCCACCACCTGGTGACTCTGTTCTCTCAGCACAGTCGGATTTCCGAATTGCCGCATGGCGGCTGCACGCGCGTCCCGCGGTGACGCGCCCGCAGCCGCGAGCTCTTTCTCGGTCTCCGCACGATGAAACGCCATCTCCTCTTCAAGCTCATCGCGGAACCGATCGCGTCCCAGCAGAATCGAAAGCTTCCGAAAGAATCGCATCATCGAACTCACCTTTCTTCATCGCGCAACAATCGCGCTCCATCTTTCGACGCAGAGAACGAACTACTCCGCGCGCAGAGCGCTCATCGGGTCAGCCTGGGTTGCTCGGCGCGCGGGAAGATAACAAGCCACCAGCGCAACCCCGACCACAAGCACACCCACTGCGGAGAAAGTTGCCGGATCTTCCGGGGCCACGTGGAAGATCAGCGTCCTCAACACACGCGCACACGCCAAGGACGCGACAATACCAAGAGCTGCACCCAGCAGCGTGAGCTTTGCTGCTTGGACCAGGACCAGGCTCAACACGTCGCCCTGCTGCGCGCCCAGCGCCATGCGTAATCCAAACTCGGCAGTCCGCTGGCTGACCGAATAAGCGATCACGCCGTAAATCCCGATCGCCGCCAGCACAATCGCGAGGGCTGCGAAGATCCCCACCAGGACGAACGCAAACCGTGGAGTCGAGACCGACGTATTCACGATGCGGTCCAGCACTTGCACATCGGCAACCGCCAGCGCCGGATTCAGACGATGGACTTCATTCCTGAGCGCATCGGCAAGCAGTTCGGGATTCGAGCTGCTGCGCATCACGATCGACATGTCCGAATTCGCCGCATAGAGTTCCGGCCACCAGAAGCCGGGCTCGGCTTGCGGACTGTTGGGCTGGTCCTTGATGTCGCCGACCTCCCCCACGACGGTCATCCAGTCTTTTTCCTTCGGCTGGTCCTCAAACGTCATGCGCTTGCCAACGACGTTTTCTCCGGGCCAATAGCGTGCGGCCATTGCGTGATTGATAAGAATCACCGGCGGAGCGGTTTCCGTGTCGCTCTCTTTGAAGAATCGCCCGCTGATCAGTGGGACACCAAGCGCTGAAAAGTATCCCGGCGTGGCCATGTGATAACGCGCGTGGTATTCCTGCCCAGGCAGCGGCTTCTTGCCTTCAATATTGAATCCGCCGGCATTCTCATCCCAGCCTGTCCACGGCAGATCGCTTCCCGCGCCCGCACTCTCCACCCCCGGCAACGCGCCCAGATCCGCAACGAGTTGATCGTAGAATCGGCCTGTTGCCGCGTTGGTCTTGTACTGCTCATGAGGCAGCGAAAGGCTCGCGGTCAAAACATGTTTCTGCTGAAAACCCGGATCGAGATGCATCTGGTTCAGCAGGCTGCGCAGCATCAGTCCGGCTCCAATCAGCAGCACACACGCCAGGCTCACCTCGGCAATCACAAGTGCGCTGCGCAGACGGTTCTGATGCCCCGTCGCGGTCGTAGTGCGGCCGCCTTTTTGCAGGCCCTGTTTTGGGTCGGTACGCGATGCCTGCAGCGCGGGAGCCATGCCGAACAAGAGCCCGGTGATCAGGCTGACCAAAAACGTAAACGCGAACACCGGGGCACTGACATGAATATCGTTGGCGCGCGGAAAATCCGCCGGCAGCAACGAAACCAGCGCCTTCACCCCGCTGAACGCAAGCACCAGCCCGAGCGCGCCGCCGGCCAGCGAGATCAGCAGGCTCTCCGTCAATAGCTGGCGCAGGATGCGGATACGCGGCGCACCCATCGCCAACCGCACCGCAAGCTCGCGCTGCCGCGCCGAGGCTCGCACCAGCAGCAGGTTCGCCGCGTTGGCGCACGCAATCAGCAGCACCATGCCCACCGCGCCCAGCAGCACCAGCAGCAATTGCCTGCTCTTGCCGACGATCTCGTCATAGAGAGGAATCACCAGCACGGTCCAGCCCGCGTCGTTGTTGGGATGCTCGCGGCCCAGTTGCGTCATGACGCCGTTCATCTCGGCCCGCGCCTGTTCAATGCTCACCCCGTCTTTGAGCCGCGCAATCCCTTCCACAAAGTGAGAGCCGCGTCGATTCGGATCACCGGCGAACGAGAATGGCCACCACACATCCACGCTCTCGCCATAGGCAACCGCGTGATATTCGTTGCCCGGATGCTCCGTCCCGGCCGGCATCACGCCAATTACGGTGAAGGGTTGCGTGTTCAGCGTGATCTTGCGGCCGATAATCGCCGGATCGGCATTAAAGCGCGTGCGCCATACGCGGTCGCTGAGAATGACCTGCAGCCCGTTGCCCGGAATCTCCGCCTTCTGATCAAACTCGCGCCCCAATTGCGGCTGCAGGCCGAGCACATGAAAATAGCCTGCGGTGATTCCAAACCCATTCAACCGCACCGGCTCGCCCGAACCGGAAAGCTGCACATCGCCGCGCGTAAATCCAGCAATCGATTCGAACGACTGATTCCGCGCCCGGTAGTCGCGCAGGTCAAACGGGTTCAATGGAAACTTTGGATAGCTGGAACTGGAGAGAAACACACGGACCAGCCGATCCGCCCGCGGATAGGGCAGCGTTTTCAGCAACACGCCATCAATCACACTGAAGATGGCGCTGTTGGCGCCGATGCTCAACGCCAGGGTAAGCAGCATGACAATCGTGAAAGCAGGACTGTTCCAAAGCTGCCGCATGGAGTAGCGAAGATCCGCAAGGGTACTTTCAAATCCGAATCCAACCACCCCGTGACTCTTTTCCCTGAGCAGCGTCGCATTCCCAAGTTGCCGCGCGGCGGCGGTGTGCGCGGCCTCCGGAGCCATCCCCTCAGACCGCAGCTCTTCCTCAACCTTGGCGCGATGAAACGCCATCTCCTCGTCCAATTCATTGCGGAACCGCTCGCGTCGAAAAAGAATCGAAAGCTTGCGAAGGAAGGGCGCCATGAATTTCCTATGCCTCCTGCGCGTCGCTCAACACGCGCCCGATGGCTGTGATCATTTGTTCGAACTGCGAGACCTCGAGGCCGAGTTGCTTCCGTCCCGCCGCAGTGAGGGTGTAGTAGCGCGCACGCCGGTTGGTTTCCGTCATCTTCCACTCCGCCTTCACCCAACCCTGCAACAGCAGGCGCTGCAGCGCCGGATAGAGAGAGCCTTCCTCCACCGTCAGCACATCGTCTGAAAGGCGCTTGATCGATTGCGCGATCCCATAGCCATGCAGCGGCATCCGCGTCAGTGTTTTCAAAATCAGCATGTCAAGCGTGCCGGGCAGCAAATCGGGTTTCTTCGCCATGAGGCTACATATAGTTTGTCTATGGATAGGAAGTCAATGGACTTGTGACGAACGACGTGCTCTGTCTAAAACGAAACAGCCCAGGCGATCCGCCCAGGCCGTTGCGCTTCTTCAAAAACGCAGGAACTGTTCTTTCCCAAGTCCCAGTCCCTAGTCCCCAGTCCCTGCCTCTCAGTGCTTCCCATACATCTCCATCACATCCTTGCGCAGCGCCAGTCGGCTCGGCATCCGCGTATAAAACATGTGGCCGCCGGGAAATTCATGCACCGACACCCGCGTCGGATCGCCCATCAACGGCATCTGGTCCACAGTCAGCACCGATCCCATGAAGGGACACGACAGATCGTTCCACCCATGTGCGATCAGCACTCGCAGTTTCGGATCGGCAGCCACCGCCTCGCGAAGTTGCGGCACCGAGCCTGTCCGCAAATCTTCATCGCGATCCCAAAGACGATTCACTTCGTACGACAGCGCGTTGTAGCGCGCATCCACCTTCCATCCCACCGTGCGCGTGATGAAATCCACCATGGCCGTGGTCATCGGCGCAATAATGCTCGAGAGAATCGGGTCATTGGCGCGTTGTTCCGGGGCAAAGGGAAACGGATCGAATGATGTCACATTCGAGTCATAAACCGAGCCAAGCTTGCCCTCTTCGCGAAACACTTCGCGCAGATACGCACCCGTCTCCAGGCGTCCGCCGGAGTACTTCACGAAAGCCGGATCCAGCCCTGTCAACTCCGTCACATGCTGGATCATCGCTTTCGTCGCGTCCGGATCCGACCTGCCCTTCAGCAGCGTGGTCGCATATTCTCCACGCGTATAGCCGATCACTTCCGCCATGGCTTCGGGCGTCAGCTTCTTTTCCCGCTCCAGGTGTGCCGCCGTAATCGAAGGCAGCGTCATCATCCACGGCAAAGGCGAAAGATCGCCATTATCGTCCACGGTCGGATTGAGATACGGCGACACCAGCACCACGCCGTTCAGCGCCACACCAAGTTGCGATTGCAGATAATACGTAACCCGCGGACCGCGAAATCCCCCATAGCTCTCGCCCACCAGGTATTTCCGCGAGCTGAGCCGGTCGTTCTTCACCAGCCAGTCATAGATCACGCGCGAAAGATATTGAATGTCGGGGCCCGTGCTGTAAAACAGCTTCTTTGCATCGGCTTCGGGAACAGTCGCGCGACTGAAACCCGTGCCGATCGGATCGATGAACACCAAATCTGTGAAATCCAGCCAGGTGCCGGGATTGTCCGACAACTCCGTCGGATCGGAAGGACTGTCGCCCTCGTTGCCCGCCTGCAGATGCTTCGGTCCGATCGCGCCAAAGTTCAGATACACTGACGACGCGCCCGGCCCGCCGTTCAGCGCGAAGGTCACCGGCCGGTTATCGCCCTCGGCCGTGTACGCAGTCACCACCACTTCGCCGGCAACTTTCCCATCCTTGTCGCGCACCGGCAATGCCCCGACCGTCACGTTGTACTTCAGCGTCTTGCCATTCAGCTGGATCGACTGCTGCGTGTGCGCCTCTGCCGGCAGAGGAGGCAACGACGCCTTCTCGTCGGCCGGCTTATCGGTCGCCGCAGGTTTGGCATTCTGAGGCGGCGCTTTGTCGCTCTGCGCCATCGCATCGCAACTCAGGAACGCAAGGCAGCAACAAAAGGCAAGCGGGACCAAAGCGGCTCGCCCAGGGGAAAGTTTCAAATCGGAATCGCTCATGGAAATACCATACATTGACCCGGTATGCCGCTGCCCAGTGCTTCGCGGGCGGCACTCTGGCTCTGCGCGCGTCCGATGATTTACCCTCAAACATGGCATGAAATTCAAGCACACCCTATTGCCTTCCGCACTCGCCGCGGCCTTTGCGGTCGGAGCGCTCGCACAGGACACAACCAAGCCCGCGCAGGATATTCCAGACGCCCCGCAGGCTACCGCTGCTGCCTTGATTCACCCCAATGGCCCGACGGTGGTGATGGATACCTCCATGGGGCGCATCACCTGCCAGTTTTTTGAGAAGCAGGCGCCCCATGCCGTTGCCAATTTCATCGGCCTCGCCCAGGGCACGAAAGACTGGACCGATCCGGTAAGCAGCAAGAAGCAGCATCGCAAGCCGCTCTTTGATGGCACCACCTTTCACCGCGTCATCCCCGAATTCATGATTCAGGGTGGCGATCCCGCCGGCACCGGCATGGGCGACCCCGGCTATACGTTTGCCGATGAGTTCGATCCAAACCTCAACTTCGACGTGCCCGGACGCCTCGCCATGGCGAACTCCGGCCCCAACACCAACGGCAGCCAGTTCTTCATTACCGAGCAGGCGTACGACTCGCTCAATCAGCACTACACCATCTTTGGACAATGCGATGAGCCCAGCGTCGCGGTCGTCAAGACCATCGCTCGCGTGCAGCGCGACGAGAACGACAAACCTCTCGTGTCCGTGATGCTCAAGAAAGTCACGATCATCCCCGAAGGGCAGCCCGTGCCACCGCCACCCGCTGCCACGCCCAATCCATAATCCGCGTCCACATGTTCATGTAGACGCCCCATCGTTGATTCATTTGCCGCGGGGCCACAATGAGCCGCAGTTGAACGGCATGGGAAATCAAGAACAATCAAGGAGTCTTTATGGCACTTTCACCCGGCACCTACGCTGTTTTCCAAACTACCGAAGGCAAGATCACCGTCCGCCTCTTTGAGAAGGATGCACCCCTCACCGTCAAGAACTTCATCGATCTCGCCGAGGGCAAAAAGGAGTGGACCCACCCCACCACCCGCGCCAAATCGACCACCAAGCTCTATGACGGAACCATCTTCCACCGCGTCATTCCCGACTTCATGATCCAGGGCGGCGATCCCGCCGGCACCGGCATGGGCGGCCCCGGCTATCGTTTCGAAGACGAGACCAAGGGTTCTGCGCACAAGTTCGACGTGCCCGGAAAGCTGGCCATGGCGAACTCCGGCCCCAACACCAACGGCTGCCAGTTCTTCATCACCGTGGCGCCCACGCCATGGCTCACCGGCAACCACACCATCTTTGGAGAAGTGGTTGAAGGCCAGGACATCGTAACGAAAATCTCAAAGGTAGCGCGCAACGGCCAGGACAAACCGAACAAGCCGGTTGTTCTTGAAGCTGTCGCAATCGAGCGCGTCGCCTAAGCTACGCGGCCAACAGAACTAAACCTGCGCCGAACATACTTCCAGAAGGGCCTCGCCAAATTTCTCCACCTTGGCGGGGCCCATTCCGTTGATGGCCAACAATTGATTCGGAGTCGAGGGTCGGGCCTGTGCAACCGACTGCAGCGTTTTGTCGTGCAGAACAATAAATGCCGGAACCCCCAGCCGCTTTGCTTCCAGAGCACGCCACGCCCGCAGCTTCGAGGCCAGCGCCTCCGCATCCGCGGACAGTTCTGCCGAGGCTGTCTCTGCAAGCGACGTTCCCTCACGCTTTCCCGCCCGCACCTTCGCAGCCTTCCCCGCTCGCTTCGCCGAGCCGGCAAACTCCGCCGCAATTCCATCGCTGATCAGGAGTTCATGTGCGGAGGCATTCCGCACTTCCAAGCCCGCCTCGGTCAAACTGATCTTGCGGAACCGCCGCACTTCTCCGTCCTTCTCGTATTCCGCATCCTCGATCGCAATCCAACCGCTCCGCGTCATCGCCTCGAGCAGTCCCTCAAAAGAATCGCGACTCATGCTGCCCGTTGGATCGATGCCGCGCTGCAACGTGCCCGCTGCTTTGTAAGTCACCGCGCGCAGATCGTCCACAATCGCCTGCGCCATCCGATGCTCTTCGCGGGTTGCGCGCCGAAACTGCTTCAGCACCGCGCCCGCCGGATCGCACGCATCGCAGCCGCCGCACGCGCGGCTGGCATCCTCGACATCTCCGAAGTGCCGCACCAGCGCCCCCATCCGGCATTCCGTTGACTCGACGAAACGCAGCACCTTCTCAAACTGCTCGGCGCGAAAGCGAGCCTGCACAGCATAGGTCTTCTTCCATCCCGTCCCTCCCGCCGTCACCTGGCGAGGCGAACCAAAATCGACCCGCGCGCCGCCATGAATTTCCAGTTTTTCGAGTGCCTTCTCAAACTCCTCTTCCGCCAGCTTCGACTTTGCAGCCAGTTCCTCGACCGGTTGCGGAGTTTCCGTCAAATGACGAAACACATCCTGCAGATGATCCAGCGGCGGGTAGTCGCGGCTCAGAAAAAAATCGCGCGTCCGCTGGTCCGCATACGAGTGCATCAGGTAGGTCCTGCTCGGCGCTCCATCGCGGCCCGCGCGCCCGATCTCCTGGTAATAGCTCTCCAGCGTTCCCGGCAATCCCGCGTGAATCACCGTCCGTATATCGGCCTTGTCGATCCCCATTCCAAACGCAATCGTCGCCACAACCACTTCCAGTGCGCCTTGCTGAAAGGAAGTTTGCACCCTCTCCCGTGTCTCGGCTTCAAGTCCCGCATGGTAAGCCGCGGCCGGCATCGTGGAGGCAAGTTCTTCCGCCAGGCTCCCCGCCTGTTTGCGCGAAGCAGCATAAACAATCGCCGGCCGCCGCGCCTTTTCTGCAAGAAGACGGCAGATCGCACCCGCTCTCTCCGGGATGGGAACCTCGACCACTTCAATCGCAAGATTCTCGCGCCTGAATCCGTGAATGAACAGCTTCGGCGTCACCATCCCGAGTTGCGCAACGATATCTGCCTGCACCGTGGGTGTCGCCGTGGCAGTCAACGCCAGTACAGGCGCCGGCCTCAATGCGGGTAGATACTGCCCCAGCATCCGATAGTCGGGACGAAAGTCATGCCCCCATTGCGAAATGCAATGCGCCTCATCAATCGCAATCAGCGCAGGTTTGCGTTTCGCCAGCATGTCAGGAAACCCCGGCACCCGCAGCCGTTCCGGCGCGACAAAAAGAAACTGCAGGTTGCCTTGCAGATAGTCGACGCAGGCCTGCCGCGACACCGCCCGGTCCAGCCCCGAATGAATTCTCGCTACACGCAGCCCCAACGCGGCGAGCTTTGCCGCCTGGTCTTCCATCAGCGCAATCAACGGCGAAATCACCAGCGCGGTTCCGCCCAGGGCAACCGCCGGCAACTGGTAGCACAGCGATTTTCCCGAGCCCGTGGGCATCACCAGCAGCAGGTCCCGGCCTACCAGCGCGGCGGTACACACGGCTTGCTGGTTTGCCCTGAATCCCGCAAACCCAAACACGCTGCGTAACAGTTCAGCAAGATTTTCCGGATTGAAGGGAGTCGTCAAAAGCGGAGAGCCCGGCGTTGGAGGAGGTGAGAGTTGCGAAGGCGCGTCTTTTCGAAGTCTACAGGATCGGCATTGGTCTGCGCGTTTCCGAACGCGTCTCGCCCTTCGACGTAGTATCATTTCCGAGCAGTTCTAATTCCCTTCCAACCCATCCACGATCGAAGCCGGATCTCCGCTGCAAGAACTCTTGGCGTCGGAGCTCCCTTCTTGATCGATGCGGAGCCTGCATGCGTCAGATGTTCAACTTCCTTCCTCGTCCGTTTGCTTTCTTCAGTTTCCTTTTCATCGCAGCCCCCGTCTGCCTCTTCGCTGCCGATGCGCCTGCTCTTCATCGCGGCTATTATTCGACGCCTGCGATCCATGGGGACACGATCGTCTTTACATCCGAAGGGGATTTGTGGACCGTGGGAATTGCCGGCGGAAACGCGCGCCGTCTCACATCCAGCCCCGGTCGCGAGACCCAGGCGAGCATTTCGCCCGACGGCAAGACGGTTGCCTTCAGCGCGAACTACGAAGGGCCCGACGAAGTCTACACGATGCCCATCGAAGGCGGAATGCCGCGGCGTCGCACCTGGGACGGCGATGCGGCGCCCGTCGGCTGGGCCCCCGATGGCCGTCTGATGATTTCCACCACGCGCTACTCCACGCTCCCGGAGTCGCAGATTGTTCTTGTCGGCGAACACGGCGACCGGGAGATCGTTCCCCTCGCACAAGCGGCGAGAGCCTCCTGGTCCGAGGACAAGAAGACGCTCTATTTCACTCGCTGGTATCGCCAATGGAGCGAGACCAAACGCTACAAAGGTGGATGGACCGAAAACATCTGGCGATACGACGGAACCGGTGAAGCCACCCCTCTCACCGCGGACTGGGTTGGCATTTCTACCGCTCCCATGTTCTGGAACGGACGCGTTTATTTTCTCTCCGATCGCGACGGCGTCATGAATCTCTATTCGATGGATGGAAACGGCCACGACATCAAAGAAGAATCCCACCAGCGCGGATTCGACGTGGAATCAGCTTCCATCGACGACGGACGCATTGTGTACGCGTGCGGCTCCGATGTGTGGCTGCTCGATCTCAAGTCGGGCCGTGAACAGGTCGTTCCGATCACCCTTGCTTCAGACTTCGACCAGATGCGCGAACACTGGGTCAAGAAGCCGCTCGACTACCTTACCGCTGCCCACATCTCCTCCGACGGTTCCAGAATCGTTTTCACCGCGCGCGGAGAAATCTTCACCATGCCCGCCAAGACCGGCCGCACCATCAAAGTTGCCGGCGACTCCAGCGTTCGATTCCGCGAAGCGCGCTTCATGCCCGACGGCAAGAGCATCGTCGCGCTCTCCACCGCGTCCGGCGAAACAGATTTCTGGCAGTTTCCTGCCAACGGCATCGGAGCAGCAACGCAGCTGACCAACGACGCGCATGTTCTTCGCTGGGAAGGCATTCCCTCGCCCGACGGCCATTGGCTGGCCCATCGCGACAAGGATCAGCAGCTTTGGATCTACGATTCAAAGGCTAAGACCGACAAGCGCATGGCCCAATCGATGGCAGGCGACTTCAACGATCTCACCTGGTCGCCCGATAGCCGATGGCTCGCCTATGTCGAAACGGCGCCCGATCAATTCGACCAGATCAAGATTTTGAATCTGGACTCGGGAACTATCCAGTCCATCACCTCCGACCGCTATAACAGCGAGAAACCAGTTTGGAGCTCTGACGGGAAATGGCTCTATTTCCTCTCCGATCGCATGCTCAAAACCACCATCCGCTCGCCCTGGGGACCGCGCGAGCCGGAGCCCCACTTCGACCATGCCGTGAAGATTTACGAGTTAGCCCTCGTGCCCGGCCTGCGCTCGCCCTTCCTTCCCGCCGATGAGTTGCATCCCGACTCTGCGGCGAAGCCCGAAGACCAGAAACCCGACGACAAATCGAAAGACGCGAAGCCAGCCGCAGACGACAAAAAAGGCGCGGCAACCGACAAGCCCGCAGCTGAGAAGAAGGACGAGAAGAACCCGCCCGAAGTGAAGATTGATTTCGCCGATCTTCCTTCGCGCCTCAGCGAAGTACCCGTGCCTCCCGGCAACTACGATGAGTTGCAGGCTACCGAAAAGCGCCTCTGCTGGCTCAATGCGAGCGACGATACGCAGGAACATCGTTCGCTGCAGTGCGTTGACATTGCGAACAAGGGCGACGAAGTCGACACAGTCCTCCCCGACGTGAAGGGCTATGAGATTTCCCTCGATCGCAAGAAGATCATGGTGCATAAAGGCGACGACTTCTACATTTTGGATTCAGACGCCAAAGCCGCCAGCCTCGCCGACCCCAAAGTTCTGCCAAAACTCACAGTCAACCTGTCCCACTGGACCATGTCCACACGTCCGCGCGAGGAATTTCGCGGCATCTTCCTCGATGCATGGCGACTCGAGCGCGACTATTTCTACGATCGCAACATGCAGGGCGTCGATTGGAACGCAATGCAGGCGCGCTATCTGCCCCTCGTCGATCGCGTGGCCGATCGCGATGAACTCAATGAGGTCATTGCACAGATGGTCAGCGAACTTTCTGCCCTGCACACCTTCGTCCACGGCGGAGATGCGCGCAAGCCTGCAGACGACGTGACCCTCGGCACACTCGGCGCGCGCTTGCGCCGCGACGAGAAGGCAGGCGGCTATGTGGTGGAGCACAACTACCAGCATGACCCAGATCTCCCCGACCTTGCCCCTCCGCTTGCCAGGCCCGCGTCACTGGTTCAGGAAGGCGAAGTGATCGTCAGCATCGACGGCCAGGATCTGCTCAGCATCTCCGACGAACGCGACCTGCTGCGCGGCAAGGCAGGCAGCCAGGTTCTGCTCCACATCAAATCCGCCAAGGGAGAGCCGCGCGATGTGCTGGTCACGCCTATCTCAGCGGACGACGATGCAAAAATGCGCTATCGCGAATGGGAATATTCCCGTCGCCTTCTGGTCGAGAGCGGCTCCGGCGGCAAGATCGGCTACGTGCATCTGCAGGCCATGGGCCCCGACGATATCGATCAATGGGCGCGTGAATTTTATCCGGTCTTCGATCGCCAGGGCCTCATTATCGATGTGCGCCACAACGAGGGCGGCAACATCGACTCATGGCTTTTGAGCCGGCTGCTGCGCCAAGCATGGTTTTACTGGCAGCCGCGCGTCGGAGACCCCGTCTGGAACATGCAGTACGCATTTCGCGGCCATATCGTGGTTCTCTGCGACGAACAAACTGCCTCCGACGGCGAGGCATTCACGGAGGGATTCGAGCGCTTCAAAATGGGGAAAGTTATCGGCACCCGCACCTGGGGCGGCGAAATCTGGCTGTCGGGCAGCAACGTGCAAGCCGACAAAGGCGTCGCCACCGCCGCCGAACTCGGCGTCTACGGACCCGAAGGCAAATGGTTGATTGAAGGCCACGGCGTCGAGCCCGACATCGTGGTCGACAATCTTCCCCATGCCACCTTTTCCGGAACCGACGCACAACTGCAATCGGCACTCGATTTGTTGAAGCAGGAGATTCAGGCAGATCCGCGGCCCGTGCCGCAACATCCGCCCTACCCCGACAAATCATTCAAGTACGCGCAATAACGGAAGAACCCAAAATGAACCCGTCACGCGTCCAATGAAGCCCATGGAACAGCGCCCAGGCACCGCACCCAAGGCCAGCCTCAGCGATTACCTCGCCGCCGAGCGAACTCTGCTCGCCTGGATTCGGACCGGTCTCGCGCTGATGGGATTTGGCTTCGTGGTCGCGCGCTTTGGACTGTTTCTGCAACAGCTTCAGGCCGTGCGCGGCCTACCGGTCAAGCAGCCTTATGGATTGTCTCTCTGGTTCGGCACCGCGCTCATTGCCATCGGTGTCCTGGTAAATGTTCTCGCGGGCTATCACCATCTCAAGCTGGTCGGCAGGCTCGATCGCGGCGAAACATCGCGCGCACATCCCACCGCACAGGCCGTCACCGTCGCATTCCTGATTGCGATCGTCGGATGCGCCATGGCGATTTATCTGGTCTCAATCCGAAGTTAGACCTGCGCAAACAGCAGTTCGACAAGGAGTAGTTCAATGGCTCTCAGCAGCGAAAATGGAATCATCGACCTTCCCAGCAAACACTCCGTCGACGACACCGTCGCCAGGCTCAAAAACATTCTGAGCTCTAAAGGCGTCGCGCTCTTTGCGCTCGTCGATCACAGCGGAGAAGCCGAGAAGGTCGGCATGAAAATGCCGAACACCAAACTCCTCATCTTCGGCAGCCCCAAAGCAGGCACGCCTGTGATGCTGGCAGCGCCAAGCATCGCCATCGACCTACCGCTGAAGATTTTGATTTGGCAGGACACGGAGGAAAAGGTGTGGGTGTCCTACAACAGCCCCGACTATTTAAAAAATCGCCACAACGTCCCCGAAGAATTGCTCAAGAATCTTGCCGTCATTGAAACCCTCGCTGCAAATGCCGCAGGATAATCCATGCGCGGCCGGCCGAGCCCTGTACAGGTCCCGGCCTCACGAAATCCGCTGCGCATTCTAGCTTGCCTTTTTCCATACTTCCTCGGACTTCTGACCGAAATCATGGTAAGCCCTTCGCAAACCCATCAGCACTTCCGCAGTCGTCTCGAAAAGTGCTTTCGCCTTGGGATCGTCGACGCGCGCAACGTTGCCTCGCACCTGATCGATCAGCGCAGTGAGTGTTTCCTTGGTTTGGGTCATATAACGCGAAGAATCGATTTCGGCAACTTTGGAATCCTTGGACATTGTGTAACCTCTTCGTGCTTGGAGCCAGAAACCGCAGGAAAAGTTGTTCCGCAAATTCGCCTCCCCGCCAATGATCCGAAAACACAAACAGAAGTGTCCCTTAGCCCCGCTTCTGAGACACGGCAAAGCAACAAAAAACCCAACCCGCACCAACGCACAGTCCCCCGAAAGCGATAGCGCGGCGACCCCGTCCAGAGGTTCCATCGGAGGGAGCAGGGGGCGTTCAGGCCCCTGAAAAACGCGCCCAAAAACACCATGGGCTTTAGCTGTGGCACAAAGAGCGCCTCTCCTCAAAAAGCACCTCTCATCCTGCGTAGCGGCTGTTTGTTCCCCTTCCCGATGCAGTAGGATTCGTGTGGCTCCAACATGTGCCAACGGACTACGCGAAAAGCCCCGTCCTGATTCGAGATTGAGACCCAATGAAAGCGATCCTCAGCTGCACCTTGCTCGCCCTACTGGCCCTCGCCGGCTCAACTGCCTTGAGCGCTCCCAACTCAAATTTTCTTGCTTCCTACAAGGGCACTCCCTACCACGACGCGCGCTATCAGAACGGTGCACAGAAAATTCCCGGCAAAGTCCTTTGCGCTTACTACGACCTGGGCGGCGAGGGCGTAGCCTATCACGACAGCGATGCCAAAAATAACGGCAGCGGCGCCCTCAATCCTGCCGACGGAACCTATTTGAACGAGTTCCGCATCCACGAGGGCGTCGACACCTCCTACACCAAGTTCAAGCGCGATCCCGTCATCGACGACAACCCGTATGACAAGGTGACGCCGCCCGCCGATCTCCTTTATGTCGGTTGGACCGAACCCGGGGAATGGTTCAACCTCACCGTCGATGTTGCCGAGCCAGGTGACTACGCCGCCGATTTGCTTTACACCTCGAATCGCGGCGGAGCCATCTCCATCGACGTCAACGGGCAGCCCGCAACCGGGGCGCTCCCGATCGCCACCACCTACGACGCGAACGAACCCGTGGCCTGGCGCCAATGGCACCACTGGAATCTCGCCCCAAACCTCGCGAAACTTCATCTCGCCGCCGGAAAAAATGTGCTGACCATCCACATCGTCGCCGAAGGCCAGATGAACCTGGCGACCCTCGACTTCAAACGGCTGCCGTGAAATCTGAAACGGCCTGCGCACGGGTGCCTGCTGGTCGGTGCCCTCAACAGAAGGCGGACCGACCCAGGCCGGTTTTCTCGGTTCCCGCCCCAGCCGCCCCGGCTCATCGACGCCATCAATCCCTGTGGAAATCTCGGTCGAAACTCCGGCAAACACAGGGATTCCGGGCAGAATCCCGGAAATTCCCGAAATTGTGAGTTCGGGCCCCTATTATCCACAAGAACACCTCCCCATGCCGTTGACCCTACCTATCCCACTCCTTAGAGTCTGAAATCGAAGGACAATAAAGCTGTGTCGCTAGCCGCGGCGCCGGTGGCCGCAGCGGTGTACGATCCAGCCATTTCCAACCCTCAATCCGGAGTGCGCATGCTGAAACTGAAAAAAATCCACATCCTCGGGTTCAAGAGCTTTTGCGATCGCACGGAGCTCACGGTCTCGGGCACGGGAATCGCCGTCGTGGTCGGGCCAAACGGCTGTGGAAAATCGAACATTCTGGATGGAGTCAGCTGGGTCCTGGGCGAACAGAGCGCCAAGACTCTGCGCGGTTCGCACATGTCCGACGTAATCTTCGCTGGCACGCGCGAGCGCAAGCCGCTCGGCATGGCCGAAGTCACGCTGACCATGGTCGACCCGGAAGCCTACGAAGGCCCCATTCCGGTCGAGCCCGAGGTCCATGTCGATCACGAAGGCCCCGAAGACTGGGACGAAGACGCCTTCCGCAAGCAGCGCGCCGCCGAAGCTGAAGAGATTGTCGCTTCCGAGCAGCCCGGCCAGGTGTTGGACGAAGAATCCAGCGAGACTCCAGGTCCGCGGCCGGTGCCACCTGCCTCCGCCGACCAAGAGTCCGACGCACAGTTAGCCCCCTCACAGGTGGTGCTCAAAATCCGTCGCCGCAAGTTTCAGCGCACGCCGCAAAAAGGCGAAATCGTCATCACCCGCCGCCTGTTCCGCACCGGCGAAAGCGAATATCTGCTCAATGGCAAACTCTGCCGCCTGCGCGACATTCAGGACATCTTCATGGGCACCGGCCTTGGCCCCGAGAGCTACGCCATCATCGGCCAGGAGCGCATCGGCCAGCTTCTCAGCTCCAAACCGCACGACCGCCGCTCCATTATTGAAGAGGCTGCCGGCATCACCCGCTTCAAGACCAAGAAGCGCCTCGCCGAACTGCGCCTCGAAAGTTCCAAGCAGAACCTGGCGCGCGTAGACGACATCTTCGAAGAAGTTACGCGGCAGATGAACAGCCTCAAGCGCCAGGCCTCCAAGGCCGAGCGTTTCGCGGCCGTGCGCGACGAGTTGCGCAGCCGGCTGCGCGTGGTCCTCGCCAGCCGCATGGCGAGCATGGATGCTGAGCAGGCGCGCCTCGAGCAGGAAATCTCCGCACTGTCCGACCAGATCCACGCCGAAGCCGCCGAGATCGAAACCCGCGAAGCCAATCAGCACGCCCTGACCGAGCGCGGCTATGCCCTCGAACGCGAAGGTCAGGAAGCACAAAACCGATCCAATGCCGCCGCCGTTGAATTGGAGCGGACCGCTGCGCGCGAACGGGCCAATGCCGAGCGCGTCACGGAACTGCAGGCGCGACTAGCCGCAGCGGCCGGCGAGCTCGATCAGACCCGAACGCAGTTGACCGCCATTGCCGAGGAACGCACCCAGCAAAAAAGCTTTCTCGAGACCGCGGCCAATGAAGCCCACGCCTTCCATCAGCAGGTGGAGACGAAGCAGCACGAAGCCCGCGCTGCCGCCGACGAAGTGTTCAATGCCGAGCGGCAACTCGAAGCCAATCGCCGCCACGCCATGCACCTGTTGACCCTCGCAGGCAATGCACGCAATGGCATGGCGCAAGCCGAAGAGAGCCTGGGCGCCATGGAGCGCGAAGCCGAGCGCCTTGAAGCCGAGATGAACCAGGCGCGGAATGAACTGGAGAGCATCGGCGTGCAGAGCGGCCAGGCCAAGCTGCGCTTTGAGTCGGCAGCGGAGACGCTCGCCCGCCTCGAGGGAGAGATCGCCGCACTGCGCGATGGCCTGCAGACGAGCCGCGCAGAAGAAGATGCTCTGCGTGCGCACGCCAACGAACTTCGCTCGGCCCAGGCAACTGCGACCGGTCGGCGCAACTCGCTTGAAGCTCTCATTCGCGATCACAGCTATGCCACCGACTCGGTACGACGCCTGTTGAAGCCCGGAGCGCTTGCCGAAGGCATGAAGCCGACGGGCACCCTCGCCGACTTTCTTGAAGTGCGCGGCGAGCACGAAGGCGTCGTCGACGAATTCCTCCGCGACGAATTGAACTACGTCGTCGTCGAGAGCTGGGGCGCTGCAGAAGAAGGCGTACGGCTCCTGAAATCCGGCGTCGATGGCCGCGCGACCTTTCTCATTCACGATGCCGCGCAGCGCGATTTGTTCGAGCCCGGCGAAGAGACCATCGGAGGCGAAGGCGTCACCCCCCTCAAAGACGCGATTCGCGTGTTGAACGGATTCGGCCGCTCGCTTGAAGCGATTCTGCCCAAACTGCGTCACGGTTACCTCGTCGAAAGTGCCTCGATTGCGCAGCGCCTGGCCCACGACCACAGCTTCGCGTTCTTCCTCACGCCCGACGGCGAGTGCTTCCACAATTCGACGGTGACGGGCGGAAAACCTGCCACCGAAGGGCCGCTGGCGTTGAAGCGCGAACTCCGCGAGATCGATGCGAAGTTGACCGGCCTCGAGCAGAATCTGGGACAGACTGAAGCAAAGGCCGATGCCCTCACCCGTCGCATCGAAGAGCTGGCCGCGCAGCTCGAAGCGCGCAGCGAAGAGCGCCGGCTTGCCGAGCGCGATACCGCCGATCAGGGCGCGGCGCTCAAGCAGATGGAGGCCGAGTCCCAACGCATCGAACGCCGCCTGCAGGATTGGGTCCTGCAAGCGGCACGCAACAAGGACGCGCGTGAAGCGAAACACGAAGTGATCGCGCAGAAGCGCGAAGAGGCCGTGCGTCTCGAGAGCGAGCGCGAAGCTGCCGAAGCCGCCCTTGAGGCACAGCAGCAGCAACTCGGCGCCCTGCGCCAGCGCCGCGAAGGTCTCCAACAGGAAGCCGCGCAGGTCACGGCAGAACTGGCCAAGCTTGAAGAACGACGCCGCGGCGCAGAAGCAGCCTTCCAGCGCATTGACCGTCTGCATGCGGATCTGGAACGTCGCGTTCTGGCCATCGAACAGCAACAGGCTGCGGCCGAAGCGGAGCGGGAACAACGCACGCGCGAGTCCGCCGAGTTGGCCGTGCGCGAACAGGAATTGACGGTTCAACGCGACGAAGCGTTGACCCACGCGCAAACCATCGCCGCGCAAGCGCAGGAGATTCGCCACCAGCTTGCCGCCATCGAAGCGGAATTGAAAACCGCGCGTGCCACGCTCGACCAGCTGCGCGACCGGCGCGGTACTCTTTCCAGCCAAGTCGCCAAGCTGCGTTCCGATCTGGAGCATCTCGAAGCCAGCTGCCTCACCGAAGTCAACGCGGAAGCGTCCGAACTGCGTGCAGACGCAGGCATCGTGCACCTGGCCGGCGAAGAGTTGACCGCGGAAGAGACCACCTGCCGCGAGCTGCGTCAGCGCATGGACCAGATGGGCCCCGTCAACATGATGGCCCTCGAAGAGTACAAGGAAACCGCCGAGCGCCATGGATTCCTTGAGGTGCAGCGCAAAGACCTGATGGACTCGATCGAGAATACCCAGGCGACCATCAAGGAAATCGATCAAATTTCACGCGAGAAATTCGACGAAGCCTTCGCGCGCATCAACCAGAATTTCGGCGAAGTGTTTACGCGCCTCTTCCACGGCGGCCAGGCGTTCTTGCGCCTTACCGACGAAGAGAACCAGGCCGAGAGCGGACTTGACATCGTCGCTTCGCCTCCGGGGAAAAAGCTGCAGAACGTTCTCCTGCTTTCGGGCGGAGAAAAAGCTCTTACCGCGCTGGCCCTGCTGGTCGGCATCTTCCAATTCCAGCCGAGTCCCTTCTGCGTGCTCGACGAAGTCGATGCCGCACTGGACGAAACCAACGTCGGGCGCCTTGCCGACCTGCTCCACTCGCTCAGCAAGGAAACGCAGTTCCTCCTCGTCACCCACTCCAAGCGCATGATGCACTCCGCCGATATGATCTACGGCGTCACCATGCAGGAGCCCGGCGTCTCGAAGGTGATCAGCGTCAAACTGAGTCCACAACAAGAGCAGCGCAGGGCCACTGCATAAACGGAGCAACCTCGCTTCAACGATGGGGTAAGCGCAGCGAAGAACCTGCTTTTGCCTTTGCCCTTCCCAGACCATCCATCCGCACGAACCTGGGTGCCCCATGTCTCGCTTTTGAGACATGGGATAGCAACAGACCCCGAGCGCGCACACAAAGCGCGTCGATCGGAGGGAGCAGGGGCCTTCAGGCCCCTGAAAATCGCGCCAAAAAAACAGGGGCTTTAGCTCCGGAACAAACAGCGCCTCTCCTCACAAAACAACCTCGTCAGGCGGAGCAAAGAAAGCTTGAGACCCCGGCGCAATCGGGGATAGGAAAAGCCGCAGCGAACGATCTGCATTTTCCCCGACTCAAAAGAATTCAGACCCACCACATTCCCTTGCGCATGCAAGATCCAGACAAACAAAAAAACGCCTCCAGAGGATCACTTCGCTCTGGAGGCGCTTGCATTTCACAAGAGAATAGCGGGAACCAGTAGCCGACGCTGGAGGTCGGTAGCGTGCGGCTACTGGCAATCCCTTAGAACGAAGTCAGCCGCGGCTTCCCCTTTCCACTGCTGCCTCGTGTCGCCCGGCTCAAAGAGGACTTTACTACGCGTCCGCCGAACCATGTTGACAATTGGAGTGTCGCCGAACTTTGAATTGCGGTCCGTGACGGCGGTCACAGGGGTTAGGACTGTTCCCCCTGCGCGTCAACTTGCTCCAATTCTGCACACTCCATCGCATTCAAAGCGCACGCCCCCCTGCCCGCACCGCACCCGCAATCCGGCCCCGCTGCGTGCCCCGCCCTGCGTTGACAAATGCAAGCGCGCCCTTGAGAATCGGAGATTCAGTTCACCCATTGCAAGGCCCTCCGATGACTGCTCTCCTCACAACCAATCTTGGAACATTGCCGCTCCTCGGCCGGGGCAAAGTACGTGACCTCTACGCAGTGGACGATGCCCTGCTGCTGGTCGCTACCGATCGCATCTCCGCCTTCGATCATGTGCTCGCAACGGGAATTCCCGGCAAAGGAAAAATCCTCACCCAGATTTCTCTCTTCTGGTTCGACTTTTTTTCTGACCTCGTGCCCAATCACATCCTCGGCGCCGATGCCGCCGGCTTCCCTCCCATCCTGCATCCGTATGCGGACCAGCTCGAGGGACGATCCATGCTAGTGCGCCGCGCCGCAATGTTTCCCGTCGAATGCGTAGCCCGCGGCTATCTCGCCGGATCGGGATGGAAAGAGTATTCCGCTTCCGGCACGGTCTGCGGCATTGCACTGCCCGAGGGCTTGCAGGATGGATCAAAACTTCCTGAACCCATCTTTACGCCGGCCACAAAAAGCCAGGGCGGCGAACACGACGAGAACATTTCCTTCGCGGCGATGGAGAAACTCGTAGGCGCAGAAGATGCTGCCGTACTGCGGCGCCTCACACTGGGCCTCTACGCCAAGGCCGCCAGGCACGCCGAAGAACGCGGCCTTATCCTGGCCGACACAAAATTTGAGTTTGGCAGATCGGCAGATCGCGTTATCCTTGCGGATGAAGTCTTGACGCCCGACTCTTCGCGATTCTGGGAAGCTTCAGCGTGGAAGCCGGGCGGAGCGCAGCCCTCCTTCGACAAGCAATTCGTTCGGGACTATCTCGAAAGCATTCATTGGAACAAAAAGGCCCCCGCCCCCGGCCTGCCCGGCGATGTCGTGGACCGTACATTGGCTAAGTATCTTGAGGCGTACCGCCGGCTCACAGGGCGGGAAATTCAGCTCTGAGGGTTCAGGTTTGACATCTTTCACGATCGTGGATTGGGTCATCGTGGCGATCATGGTGGGATCTGTCCTTGCCGGCTTTGTGCAAGGCTTTCTGCGTTCCATCTTTTCGCTCGGCGGCTTGTTGCTCGGCCTCATCGTTGCAGCATGGAACTATATCTATGTCGCCGGATTCTTCAGGAAGCTGGTGCACAGCGAGCAGATCGCCAATGCCATCGCCTTTGTCCTGATCGCGGTGGTCGTCACGGCCCTTGCTGCGGCCATCGGCATCGTGCTCTCCAAGGTGTTCAAGAAGATTGGCCTGGGTTGCCTCGACAGTTTGGCCGGAGCCGTCTTCGGCTTGTTTCAGGGCGCCGTACTGGTCACGGTCTTCATTCTGATCACGGTTGCGTTTTTTCCCGGCACAGAATGGTTGACACAGGCACGCCTGCCCAAATATTTTTTTGGCGCGATCCATATGAGCGCAGATGTAAGCCCGGCCTTGCTTTCTGAGCGGGTTAAGCAGGAGCTGAATCGGCTCCAACGGGAGTCGCCTGCCTGGCTTCATCCGCGAATGCAGGGTAAGTGAATTTTTTGCTGGGCCGGAATGCGGTCCGGTATGGCAAGCTAATAAAGCAAGGGGTCGACGTGAGAAGAGAGCTGGACAGCCTGGTGACACAAATGCATTCCAGCGGCGTCCGTTATGAGGATGCCGTTCGCGAGTTCAAAAGACAGTATCTGCGCGAGGTGCTGGTGGCAAACCGGGGCAACCAGTGTAAAGCCGCGGAGGAGCTGGGCATCCACCGCAACACGCTGAGCCGCACCATGGCAGAGCTCGGCCTCAGCCTCGCCGAAGTGCGGGCCGGCCTCAAGCGTCCGCCCCGTAGCGAACGTCTTATGTATGGA
The DNA here is from genome assembly GCA_963798035.1 of uncultured Acidobacteriaceae bacterium. GTDB lineage: Bacteria > Acidobacteriota > Terriglobia > Terriglobales > Acidobacteriaceae > Telmatobacter. The sequence continues at coordinate 173,206 of CAWCRW010000007.1, forward strand.
GCGGCGCGCCAGGGCTACCGCCAGGGCTGACCCTCTCCGAGGCATGCAGACAGTCCAACACAGCGACAACGCAAAAATCGCAATTCGGCCGGGATTCGCATGGGATGGGCAAGACGCCTACCTCTTCGATATCGATGGCACGCTTCTGCGCAGCCGCGACCGCGTGCACTTCGAATCGGTTGCAACCGGCGTCAAGCGTGTCACCGGATTTGAAGTCACGCTGGCGGGGATCCCTCTCCACGGCAACACCGACACCGGCATCCTGCGCGAGGCCTGCAGCCGCGCAGGAATCCCCGGCCAAGTCCTCGATCAGCAGATCGAAGCCATCCTCGAAGCCATGTGCGATAGCGTCACCGAGCGCCGCCTCGAACTCGATCCCATCCTCATGCCCGGCGTCAAAGAGGCCCTCAGCCATCTGGCCGACCGCGGAGCGCTTCTCGGAGTCGCCACCGGCAACCTCGAAATGATTGGCTGGGTCAAGATCGAAGCCGCCGGCCTGCGCGAATGGTTCCGCTTCGGCGGCTTCAGCGATCGCTTCCCCGTTCGATCCGAGATGGTCGGCCACGCCGCCCGCAAGGCGCGGGACCTCGCCGGCGAAAACGCCACAGTCTGCGTCGTGGGAGACACACCGCGTGACATTGAAGCCGCGCGGGCCAACAACCTTTCCGTGATTGCGGTCGCTACCGGACACTTCGACTTTGAAGCGCTGCTCGCTCTCGAGCCCGACACCTGCGCCACGTCCCTCACGGACCTGATGGCAGCCACACGGACGACATCATGAGGGGGCCCGGCGTGCAGCGATGCGCAGCCATGGCAGCCATTCTGCTGACGCTCATGGCAGGAACTGCGGACGCGCAGCAGTCCCTCCCACCCGCGCCGAACCAGGCCCAGTCCTCGAATAGCAACGACCCAAATACGGTGCCCGCCAACGCCCCGAATGCTGCGCCTGCCACCCCACCCCCGGCTCAACCAGCCAAGCCCGTGCGCTCCAAGGACCGCCGACGCGCTGCGAAACTCTACCTCGCCGGCAGCAAGCTTTTCGAGGAGAGCCAGTTTGAGCCGGCCATGCACGACTATCAGGTAGCCGCCGCGCTCGACCCCGGCAAATCCGAATATGCCGCGGCTGCCGAGGTGGCGCGCAGCCACGCCGTCACTGCGCTGATCCAGGCCGCCGCCCAGGCCCGCGTAAAAGGCGATCCTGGAGCGTCGCGTGCGGCGATCGAACGCGCCCGCCAGCTTGATCCCCAGAATCCGCAGGTGGCCCAGCATTTGTTCGCGCTGGCCGACGATTCTTTGCGCGGCGAAACGCGACCGGTCTACGAGGCTTCCGCGGAGGTCGCCGGCGAGAACCCTGCGCTCGAACCTGCAACCGGCGTGCAGAGCTTTCATCTGAAGCTCGATCGGCGCCAAATCCTGCAGCGCGTCTACAAGGCCTACGGCATCGATGCCACCGTCGACCAGAGCGTCTCTGCCGCACCGGCAAGACTCGATCTCGACAATGTCGATTTCCATCGCGCCATCGACATCACCGGCATGGTCACGAATACCTTTGCAGTTCCTCTCGACGCACACCGTGTTCTGGTTTCGCGAGATACACGGGAGAACCGGCAGCAATTCGAGCGTCAGGAACTGGAGACCGTCTACCTGCCCGGATTGACCGGGGCTGAAATGACCGAAATGAGCAATATCGCAAAGAATATCTTTGCGGCCCAGCAAGTCTCGGTGGAACAAAACCTCGGAACCATGACCGTGCGCGCGCCTTCGCGCACCCTCGATGCCTTCAACACCACCATTCGCGATCTCGTGAACGGCCGCAGCCAGGTGCTTCTCGATGTGCGCATTCTGCAAATCGCCCACAATCGTCAGCGCAATGTCGGCGTGCAGCTCCCCCAGCAGGTCACCACGTTCAACGTCTACGCAGAGGAGCAGTCCATCCTCAAAGCCAACCAGAGCCTGGTCCAACAGATCATCAGCTCCGGTCTCGCCGCGCCTGGCGATACCCTGGCGATCCTTGGCATCCTGCTCGCATCGGGCCAGGTCTCGAGCTCCATCTTCTCCAATGGCATTGCCCTGTTCGGCGGCGGACTCACACTCTCCGGCGTTTCGCCCGGCCCCGTCACCCTGAACATGAATCTGAATTCTTCCGATACCAAGGAACTCGACGATGTCCAGCTGCGCCTCGGCGATGACCAGGACGAAACCATTCGCAGCGGATCGCGTTATCCCATCCTGCAAGCGTCCTATTCCGGCCTGGCCACCAACGGCGTCAATATTCCCGGCCTCAACACCGCCGGCACCTCCAGCGGCCTCTCGTCTCTGCTCTCTTCCATTGCCGGATCAACCACCCAGATTCCGCAAGTGCAGTATCAGGACATTGGTCTCACCGTGAAAGCCAATTCCAAAGTCATGCGCAACGGCGACGTCGCTCTCACCCTCGATATGAAGATCACCGCTCTCTCCGGGGCAGTCTCGAATTCAATTCCCGTCCTGAACAACCGCAGCTATTCCGGCGTCGTCACCCTGAAGAACGGAGAGGGTGCGGTGATCATGAGCGAACTGGACAAGGACGAAAGTGTGGCAGTCAGCGGCACACCCGGCCTGACCCAGATTCCAGGACTCAACAACGTGACGTCCAAGAACGCACAGTCCGACTACGCAACCCTGATGATGATTCTGACCCCACGTCTGATCACCGGTCCAAAACTCCCCGCCAGTGCGCAGGCCATCCGCGTCGAGCGCAGCACCATCCCCCGCTAACCCAAGCGGAGCAGCCCTCCCACAGCACTGTCGTCCTGAGATGAGGTGAGCGCAGCGAAAGCCTGCCCTGAGCGAAGTCGAAGGGGATCTGCATTTGTCTTTCCGAAGCATTCATCCGCACAAACCCCTGTGCCCCATGTCTCGCTTTTGAGACGTGGGAAAGCAACGAACCCAAAGCCGCACCACTGTCATCCTGCGCAAAGCGAAGAATCCGCTTTCAGAACCTTCGACCCACAAAACGCCCCCACCCCAAAGCAAAAGCCCCAGCCGCTCATCGCAGGCCGGGGCTCTTTTTGGCTCCGTCGCCGACTTATTGTCCGACGCCGTCCAGCTTTGCCTGGTACTCCACAATCTGCTTGATGGTCTCGTACGGCAGACCGCCGATCGGAACTTGCCGTCCATTCACCATCAGCGTCGGCGTCTGATTCACATTTAAGGCCTGAGCCAGCTTCACCGAAGCCTGCACCTGCGCTCCAACTTCAGGCGTAGAGGCGCACGTGGCCACCTTGGCGGGATCAAGCCCGGCCTTCGTCACCGCGCTGTTCAATGTGAGCGCCGCACCGTCCGAAGTCGCCAGTCCCTCCTGCCCATCGAAAACCGCCGAAGCGAACTGGAAGAACGCGCTGCTTCCGCCCAGCTTGGTCACGCAAACACCATAATCGGCAGCCGTCACCGAGGCAGGGTGAATCCGCTCCAGGGGATAATTCTGGAAAACAATCCGCGCCTTGGGGAAGTCGACCGCCAGCTTGTCCATGTTGGCCTGCGCTTCCTTGCAGTGCGGGCATTGGAAGTCGGCGAATTCCACTAGCTCCAGATCCTTTGCTGCGGAACCGCGATACGGCCCATCGGCGCTCTGCTGCAACTCGGAGCGGTAAGCAGCATACGGATGCTCGCCGAAAGGCAGTACTTCTTCCCCCGCAATAATGTGCTTGCCATCGGGCAGCGTGAAGAACTGTAGCGCGGCCGGCTTCTGCTTTCCCGCCTTGTCGCCGATCACGATGACGACCTTGCTCACGCCTTCGACCGGAGTCTTCAGAATGGCTTGGATCTGCCACATGCGGCTGTCATCGTAGCCCCAACTGGTCTGCAGAAACGCGTTGACGACGTCCTTCGAGGGCGAAGAAGCTGTGAAGTTCGCCGGATCAACCTTGGGAAAAACCGGCGCAGCGGTGGGAGCAGGTGCAGCAGGCGCCTGCATCGGAGCCGCCGATTCTTGCGGAGGCGCAGCGGGAACCTGTTGCTGGGCGAATGCATGAAAACCTGAAAAGGGCAGAACCAGAAGCGCGGCTGCGCCGGCAAAACGGGACGAACGACGAATCAAGCGAAATCTCCTCTGACGGTGGGAAAATATTCCTGCCTTTAAGCTTATACCTGAACCTTGACGGCAATGGGAAATCGCCGCCCCATGCCGAATGACTTCGACGTAACCTTCAGAACCGGCGCAGCTTGCTGGCGTTTGTACTCCGATCGCTCCACCAGGTGCACCACCTGTTGGACGAGCTCCAGCGGAAAACCGTGCTTGGCCGCAATGCATTCCGGCGTTTCATACCGCTCCACATAAGCCTCGATAATCGGATCCAGCACCTCGTAGGGTGGCAGCGAATCCGTATCCTTCTGGTCCGGCCGCAGCTCGGCCGACGGCGGTTTCTCGAGAATCGCCCGCGGAATGATCTCTCGCTCGCGATTGATCCAGCGCGAGATCGCGTAGACACGCGTCTTCACCAAGTCCCCGATCACCGCCAGTGCACCTACCATGTCGCCATAGAGCGTGCAGTAGCCCACCGCCATCTCCGACTTGTTGCCCGTCGTCAGCACCAGCGCGCCAAACTTGTTCGAGAGCGCCATCAGCAGCGTGCCGCGAATGCGCGATTGAATGTTCTCTTCCGTGATGTCCTGCTTCAACCCGGCAAACAGCGGCGCCAGCGCCTCGGTGTATTCCGTGAACAGCCCGCTGATGCCGATCAGCTCAAACCGAATGCCCAGGTTCGCTGCCAGTTTGCGGCTGTCGTCAATCGAGCCCGGCGACGAATACGGACTCGGCATGCCGATGGCAATCACGTTCTCCGGTCCCAGTGCTTCGCTCGCGATGGTCACCACCAGAGCTGAATCAATACCGCCGCTCAGCGCGATCAGCGCCTTGCGAAACCCGCATTTGCGCACATAATCGCGCGTCCCCAGCACCAGCGCCCGGTACGCCGCCTCGGTGTCGTCGCTGCGTGGACTGGCGACCGCCGGCGCCTCAAACGGATCGAGCACCACAAGGTCTTCTTCAAACGAGGCCGCCTGCCGAATCAAATCGCCGCGTGCATTCACGGCCAGCGACGATCCATCGAAGAGCAGGCTGTCATTACCGCCCACCTGGTTGCACATCAGCACCGGCACACCATCGCGGCGTGCGATGGCGGCCAGCATTTCGTGCCGGATTTCGCGCTTCGAATGCCAGAACGGCGACGAAGACAGGTTGATGTGGATCGCAGGATTTTGCCGCATCAGCTCTTCCATCGGATCCACCGCGTACAACCGGCGCGGCCAGAAATTCTTGTCATTCCATGCGTCTTCACAAATGGTGATGGCCAGACGCACGCCGTCCAGCTCAATCACCTGCTGCGCACGCGATGCTAGAAAATACCGCTGCTCATCGAAAACGTCGTAGAACGGCAACAGCCGCTTATGCTGTTCCAACATCAGCACCCCGCGATCCAGCAGCACAGCCGCATTGACCGCAGGTTTTCCCGCATCGGGGGGAGCCGGCAACGCCACACCTGCCAGCACCGCCGTCGAAAGAGCGCGGGTCGCAATGGCAAGCTCATCGACCGCCGAACGGCATCGCGCCAGAAAGCTGGGTTTCTCAAGAAAATCGGCAGGCGGATAGCCGCAGACCGCCAATTCGGAAAAAACCGTGAGCCGCGCGCCCTGCTCCGTTGCGCGACAGCTGGCCACCACAATCTTCTCGAGGTTCCCGGTGAAATCCCCAACCGTAGGATTGATCTGGGCCAGAGCGATCTTCACAGAAATAGTTTATCGCGACCGCTCCGGCAACTACCGCGGAGGCAGCAGGGATTTCGAGACCACGAGAGCGCTTCAATCGGACGGAGCAGGGGCCTTCAGGCCCCTGATAGAGCTTCAAGGCACAACCATGGGCTTTAACCCCGGAATCGAATGGGCTCTCAACACAAAACAGTCCCGTCATGCCGCGCACAGCAGCTTGCAGCGAAGGATCTGCTTCCGCCAAGCCCCACACACACACCGATTGCCGTGTTTCAAAGCCGCCGCGGCCCGTACCATGGCTCATGGCTGATCGCGATTTCTACATCGACCGCCTCCGCTCCGTGATGACCGTGCTCGTCATCCTCCATCACACTGCGCTCACCTACGGGGCCATCGGCGGCTGGTTCTGGCGTGAAATCCAGCCCTCCCGCACACCTTCCAGCATCTTGCTCATTCTTTTCGTGACCACTAACCAGGCCTACTTCATGGGCTTTTTCTTCTTGCTTGCCGGATATTTCACACCCGCGTCGCTCGATCGCAAAGGCTACCGTCGGTTCATCCTCGACCGCATGCTGCGCCTCGGCATCCCGATCCTCGCCTTTGGGCTGATCCTTGGCCCATTGACCGCGGCGCTGGTCACCTTTGCGCACGGAGACGGCTTCTGGCCCACCTTCGTCTGGCTCTGGCATCACCACCAGTTCATCCTCGGTCCACTGTGGTTTGCCGAAGCTCTGCTCATTTTCAGCCTCTGTTATGTTCTGCTGCGCCGCATCGCCGGTCCAGAACCTCAGGGCTCCGCAACGGCAACGCCGGCTCCATCCCCCGTGCCTTCCTGGCCTGCATGGTTCGCAGGCGCCGTGCTCGTCGGAGCAGCCGCGCTCGCTCTCCGCCAGGTCTTCCCCATCGGCGTCAGTCTCTATGGCTACTGGGCCATGTACGTCTTTCTCTTCATCGTGGGCATCCGTGCCAAGCCCCGTAACTGGCTCACGCAACTCCGCTGGAAGCACGCTTGGCCCTGGGTCGTCACAGCCTGTGTCGTATGGCCCACCCTCCCCATCGGTTGGAAGCTCGCCGCAGGCCACGGCAACTTCAGCACCGGGTTTTCCTGGGCTGCGTTCCTTTACGCATTCTGGGAACCGTTTATCGCCTGGGGCCTGATTGCCGCCTGGCTGCTGCTCTTCCGCGCGCGCATGAACCAACCGTCCGCCTTCTGGACGTGGCTCAACCGCCGCGCCTACGCGGTCTACATCATCCATCCTCCGGTCCTCGTGGGCATCGCGCTGCTGTTGCACAGTTGGGCTGCCCCTGCGCTGGTCAAGTTTGCCGTTGTCGGAACATTGGCCTGCATGGCGACCTGGATCCTCGCCGACCCGCTGGTTCGCTTGCCTGGCGTGCGCCGCATCGTGTAACGCACCACGCATCGCGCAAAGCTCGTCTCATTCAACTGGCTTGAGTCACACTTTGGGAAGTTCGTAGGCGTCCAGTATCAGGAATTGCTGAATATTCTCGTCCGGCGATGCGAGAAAATCCTTCAGCGGTCCAAAGAACGCCGCGCGGCCCTGGTGCAGGAAAAGCACCGTATCCGCCAGCCGTTCCGCAAAGCGCATGTCGTGGGTAACAACGATGCTCGTGAACCCCAACTGCCGCTTGAGCCTCTGAATGATCGTGCCCAGGCGCCGCGCGATGATGGGATCCACCATCGTCGTCGGCTCGTCGTAGAGCACCACCTCCGGCTGCGCTGCAAGCGCGCGCGCCATGGCGACAGCACGCCGCCGTCCCGTCGACAAGCTTGCCGGCAGCGACTCTTCCACATCTTCGGCGCCCACCATGCGAATCAGCCGGTCGACAATCTGCTGCACCTGGTCTTCATCCAGAGAACCGCGTTCGCGCAGCGGAAAGGCAACATTCTCGCGCACACTCATTGAATCGAAGAGCGCGCCGTTCTGGAAAACCATGGTGATGCGCTTGCGCACTTCCTGCATTCCATCCTCATCCAGCGTGGTGATCTCGTTGCCCTCCACCTGCACCGTTCCTGCATCGGGTTTCAAAAATCCCATCAGGATGCGCAAAGCAACCGACTTGCCCACGCCGCTGCGCCCCAGGATGCAAAGCGTCTGGCCGCGATCGACAACGAAGCTCACATCATCGAGCACCGCGTGATCCCCAAACGAAATCGAGACATTGTCGAAGACGATGATCGGCCCCGCCGCTGCCGCAATGCTCGCGGCGACCGAAGCCTCCTTCGCCGGCGGCTCAGAAGCTCCGTTGTCGATTGGCGGGTTGGAAGATGAGTCGGCCATGGCTCCCTACTCAGATTACGCGATGGCGGCGAGAAACCTCTCGGCGCGAGCTAGATCAGCGGGCGTATTCACATTCAGGAACCAGAACGCCGGGGGCAGCCCATCGCCGCACGCGATATGTCCCGTCTGGACCAGGTTCTCAACCACCATCTCATCAAACGGTCGCCGCATCCGCCCGGCAGCAGCACGCATCGCAGAGAAGCAGCCCGTGTTTCCCCCCTGCTCTTCTTGCTCCAGCGCCGGCAGCAAATCCCGATCGACAACGCACGGAAACGTCTCTCTGAATCCGTTGACCGCGCAAACCGTGACGCCAGCCTCGCGAAGGCGCGCAGTGTCCAGCATCGTCCCCACCAGCGAAGGCGGAATCAGGGGCATATCAACGGAGAGGAGAACAGCGTAGCGAGCAGACGTGGTCGACAAGGCATTGCAGATTCCGCGCAGTGGGCCCGCGCCCGCATCTTCAACGACAAGCGCGTAGTTTGCCAGCGACGAACGCGCACCCGCAATCGAAATCGGCAAGCCCACGCTGCGCAAAATCTCAATCGCGTGCGCGATCAGAGGCCTCCCGCCAAGCGGCGCCAGTGCCTTGTCCGACCCCATGCGGCTCGACTGCCCGCCGGCCAAAACAAAGCCGGCCGCCTCCGCAATCGCACCTTCGGCAGTCCGACTCAACCACCAACCTCCTCGAGGAAGCGAATCAGCGACTGGATGCCCAATTCAAAGTTCTTCAGGTTGAACTTCTCATTCGGCGCATGAATGTTATCGTCGGGCAATCCAAAACCCATCATCACGCTGGGCAAACCAAGATGACGCGCAAAGTCGCCGACAATCGGAATCGATCCGCCCGAACGAATGAACACCGTGTCCTTGCCCCACACCTCGTACAGCGCGCGCGTAGCCGCCTGGATGTACGGATTATCGACTGGAATCAAGCAGGGATCGCCCGAGTGAATCAGCCGCACCTCGACATCGACGCCCGCCGGCGCAATCTTCAAAACGTAATCCCTATACTGCGCAAATGCCTTCGTCGGCGTCATGCCCGGCACCAGGCGCATCGAAACTTTGGCTTGAGCTTTCGCGGGAATCACCGTCTTCGCGCCGGCGCCGATGAATCCGCCGGGAATGCCATGCACATCCAGCGTCGGCCGCGCCCAGGTGCGCTCCAGCACGCTGTAACCTGCTTCCCCGACCAGCTTTTTTGAACCCACTTCGGCGATTCGATAATGCTCTTCGTCAAATGGCAGACTGCGCCACGCATCCAACTCCGCAGCACTGGGGGGGATGATCTCGTCATAGAAACCCGGGATCAGAATGTGTCCGTTCTCATCCTTCAACTTCGCCAAAATCTGCGCCAGCGCGACAAAAGGATTGGGCGCCGCACCGCCATACATCCCCGAATGCAAATCGCTCTTCGCGCCGCGCACTTCAATCTCGGTATAGATCATGCCGCGCAGTCCGACACACAAGGTCGGTAGCCCAGGCGCAAAAAGTTCTGTATCCGAAACCAGGGCGAAGTCAGCCTTCAGCTCGGGCGGCTTCGATGCCACAAACGCCGCGATTCCCTCACCGCCCACTTCCTCTTCTCCCTCAAAAATCACCCGCACATTGAGAGGCAGCGCACGCTGCGAACTCAGCAACGATTCCAGCGCTTTCACCTGCGCCCACACCTGCCCCTTATCGTCCACCGCGCCGCGCGCATAGAGATTCCCATTGCGTTCCGCCGGCTCAAAAGGCGGCGAGACCCACTCGTCCAGCGGATCGGGCGGCTGCACATCATAGTGGCCATAGCAAAGCACTGTGGGCTTTCCCGTCGCATGCAGCCAATCGGCGTAAACCAGCGGATGGCCCTTGGTCTCTGTTTCGAGGATGCGCACGTTCTCCATGCCGATGCGCGTCAGCTCCGCCGACAGCACTCCGGCCGCCTTGCGGCAATCCTCCGTATGCTCCGGCAACGTCGACACCGACGGAATGCGCAGCAGGGACTTCAATTCATTCACAAAGCGCGGGTGATTCTCCCGTGCAAACGTAACCGCGGATGACGACATCGCATTGCTCCAGTCAAAAGTTAAAGGATGAAAGCCAACAAGAAAGTATAGGCTTGAAGTTTGGCCCGACCTGCGAAAGGAATCTCGGATTGCTGAGAAAAGGACTTCCCTGCTTACGGTGTCTCTTTTGTTTTGCGATTTTCTCAGCCCGGCTGGTTTCCCTGGCGCAGGGAGTTCCGGACAAACCGTATTACGCGCGCGTCAACTCCTTCGGCGCTTTCGCGGCCTATTCAAATGACTCCAGCCACATGCTTCTTGGCGTCGCCGAAAATCGCAAGCTGTTCAACCTCGGCGTGTCCTACAACCGGCGCCTGCTCTTGAATCGCTACCTCGACTGGCAATACAGCGGCGAACTCCTGCCCGTCGCGCTGGAGAGCGACCCCCTGCAAGTCACGGTCTCTACCTTCACCTATACCAATCCACCCCTCACGATCAGCGGGACGACCACCTCTCCAACCCTTGCGGCCTGCCACGATTTCTCGGGCAGCGGATCGATTCCCGGTGGCGGTCCCACTTATACCTTCACCTCCACGTGCACCCGGCGTTGGACGATCGGCGAAGGTTTCTCGCCCGTGGGTTTTCAGTGGAACCTACGCCCGCGCAGAAAAATCCAGCCGTTCTTCGTCGGCCACGGCGGCTACATGTATTCCAGCCAGACAATTCCGGTCGCCAACGCAGGCAATTTCAATTTCACCTTCGACCTGGGCGCAGGCATCGAACTCTTCCAAACCCGTTCACGCTCCTTGCGCGCCGAGTACCGCTACCACCACATCTCGAACGATTGGACAGCCTCCGAGAATCCCGGCATCGACAGCAGCCTGTTCCAAATCGGCTACGTCTTCGGCCGCTAGCCTTCAGTCCCTGTCCATTTCGCTTTTTCTGTGTGTTATCTCGACCAAACCGCCGCCTCAAACACAGCCCTGTGCGGACCGCCCCCGCACAACTTTGTCCTCCCGAGCGGAGCAGCTTGGGGCCCCGTCGCGTCCACGCGATGGGGTAAGCGGAGCGAAGGATCTGCTTCTGTTTTTTGCGGCGCGCAAAGTATCACGAACCCGGGTGCCCCATAGCCTGTCCTGAGCTTGCCGAAGGATCTCGCTTCTGAGACATGGGAGAGAACGAACCCAAGAACCCGCCCCCTAGTACCGCCCCACCTTGGGATCGACCTCGACCGACCAGGCATCAATCCCGCCCCGCATCGACTGCACCTGCTCAAATCCCTGGTTGCGCAACCACACGGTCACGTTCATCGAGCGCACACCGGCATGGCAAAAAACCACCAGGTGCTCCTCAGGATCAAGCTCCTGGTGCGCCCGCGCCGGCACCTCGCCCATCGGGATCACCAACGCCCCGTCAATCGCGGCCTTGGCAACCTCCCACGGCTCGCGCACATCGATCAAACGAGCCTTCTTGTTGCTGTGCAGTGCTGCAGCCTCCGAGGGGGAAATCTCATAGTCCAGCATGATTCAAGTCTACGACCCTCCCATGCCATGCCGTCGGGACCTCGAAATCCGTCTTTACGGCCCCTGGAACAAGCGCACATGGAACGAATTCAATAGAATGCCCTTATGCAGAATGCAGTGAAAGTCCTGATTGTCGAAGACGAACCCCATGCGCTCATGGGACTGGCGGAGCTTATTTCCGGCTGGGGCTATCGTACTGAGACCGCACGGGACGGGATCGAAGGATGGGAGAAGGCGCTGGCCTGGGAACCGGCCATCGTGGTCACCGACTTGAAGATGCCGCGCATGGACGGAATCGGCCTTCTGGCCAAACTCTCCGAAGAGGGCTCCGGCATCGCGTCCAATGTGGCCGTCGTCCTCCTCACCGCGCAAGGCTCCATCCAGGTGGCCGTCGACGCCATGAAGCTTGGGGCCTACGACTTTCTGCAGAAGCCCGTCGACGCCGCCCGCCTGCGCACCATCCTGGCCAACGCCACCCGGCAACGCGAAACCACCATTGAGCTTGAAGTGGCGCGTCGCCGCTTGCGCGAAACCGGCGTTCTTGGCTCCATGGTCGGCAGTTCCAAATCCATGCGCGAAATCTTCGCGCTGATCGAGCAGATCGCCCCCTCCAATGTCTCCGTGCTGATCACCGGCGAAAGCGGAACCGGCAAAGAGATGGTGGCGCGCACCCTGCATGATCTCAGCCCTCGCAAGCCGCGCCCCTTCGTGGCCGTCAACTGCGCAGCCATCCCCGAATCCCTGATCGAGAGCGAACTGTTTGGCCACGAGAAAGGCTCCTTCACCGGTGCCGTCGAACGCCGCGCGGGCTGCTTTGAGCTCGCCTCCGGCGGCACTCTGCTGCTCGACGAACTGGGCGAAATGCCGGTCGGAACCCAGGCCAAACTATTGCGCGTCCTCGAAGAGCGAAAGCTCCGCCGCCTGGGGGCGCGCACCGAGCAGGAAGTCGATGTGCGCGTGCTCGCCGCCACCAACCGCGATCCCAGCGTCGCGGTCGCCAATGGCGAATTGCGCAGCGATCTCTTCTACCGCCTCAACGTCTTTCACATCGACCTGCCGCCTCTTCGCGATCACATTGAGGACCTGCCCGCCATGGCCGACGCCATGGTGCGCGAGATGAATCAAAAACACAGCCGAAAAGTTTCCGGCGTTGGCCCGTCAATTCTCGATCGGATGATGGCCTACGACTGGCCCGGCAATGCGCGCGAACTGCGCAACAACATCGAGCGCGCCGTCATTCTCTGCCCCGATGGAGCTCCCCTTGATTCAGCCCATCTGCCGCCCGGTTTCGGCAAGGGACAGGCACTGCCCGCGCCCGCCTATGACGCCAACATCGTGCCGGTGCGTGTGGGTACCACTGTGGATGAGGCCGAGCGCCTGCTGATTCTGCGCACCCTCGAATCCACGGGGCAGAACAAGACCCGTGCTGCGGAGATTCTCGGCGTCAGCCTCAAAACCCTGCACAACAAGCTGAAGGAGTACAGTCACTCGCGTGAAGACCAGCCGGCATAGCTGGGGGACGACCAGCGGGTATCGCTGGGTAATTGGCAAAGCATGCGCCTGAAGACAAAACTCGTTTTGGCGATTGCCAGCTTGGTCCTCTTCATCTCGGGACTGCTTTCGCTCGTGTACGTGACCCAGCTGCTCGACGCCGCGGTCAAGCAAACCGGTCAAACCAATCAAATGGTCGCCAACCAGGTGCGCTTTGCCTTGCAGGAGGCGCTCGAAACCGGCCTGCGCAATCTCACCGTCGATCCCAATAATCCCGCCCAGTTGCGTACCCTCGAGGCCCAGGCCATTCACGACAGCGCCGCCCTCCACGCCGTCATCGAATCGGTCAATCGCTATTCCCTCACCGTCTACGACATCAACATTGGCGATAGCCAGTCGCGTACCCTCGCCAGCACTGATCCCGACAACGAAGATAAGCCGCTTCCGGTGCGCAGCGATTACAAGCAATTGCTGAATGCCGACGCCTTTCAACTCTTCCGCGAAGTCTTCGGCCCGCCCAGGGTCTTCGATGTCGTCGTGCCCCTCGAGCGCAACGGGCAGCCCTTTCTCACCGTGCACGTCGGCGCCCGCACCACGCTTCTCCGCGAAGCCTATTCTCCCTGGCTCCGCGAGGCTCTCACCCTTACCGGATTCGCCCTCGGTACGGCCTTGATCGCAGCTTTGCTGCTCAGCAATCTCGCCTTGCGTCCGATGGAACAAATCAGCATGCAGTTGGACTATTGGACCGCAGCCAACGAAGTTCCCGAAGAAGTCGAAGTCAAACCCAACCGCGACACCGCCGAACGCGTCTCCACCAAGATTGAACGCATCGGTCAGCGCATGCGCAACGTCGAAGAAGTGTTTTCGGCATTGAAAGAGAATCTCGATCAGATCCTCGGCAACCTGCAGGACGGCATTCTTCTCTTTACGTCCGGTGGCCGCGCCGTCCTGGTCTCTGAAGCGGCCCGTCGCTTTCTGCACGTCGAAGGCGGCCCCATCCTCGGATTGCACGCACTCGAAATCTTCGACCACTCCTCGGTTCTCGGCCGCACCCTGCGCGAGGCCTTCGAGAATGCCTTGCCCCTCGAAAAAGAAGAAGTCCGCACCGAGACCGGCCGACGCATTGAGGCATCGATGGATTTCATCTACGACGAAGAGACGCGCGAGGGACTCGGTGCGCTGGTGACCCTCCATGACCTCGAGTCGGTGCAGGAGATCGAATCCGAACTTGAGCTCTCCCGCCGCATGGCCGCCATCGGGCGCCTTACGTCGGGTGTTGGACATGAAGTCAAAAACCCCATCAACGCCATCGTGGTCCATCTCGAATTGCTCAAGAACAAGCTCGGCGAAGGCAATGCCCCGGCTGCCCGCCACCTGGAGGTCATCGACGCAGAAATTCATCGACTCGACCGCGTCGTCCAGACCCTTGTCGACTTCTCCAGACCGGTGGAACTCCAACTGCATGAACAAGATCTCCGCCAGGTGATTGGCGATGTCCTGACCCTCTCCGCGGAGGAATTATCCACCCGCAACGTGACGCTGGAGAGCGAATTACCGTCTAATCCCGTGGTAGCCAACGTCGACGCCGACCTGCTCAAGCAGGCGGTGATCAATGTCATCCAGAATGGCGCGCAGGCCATGCCCGAGGGGGGTAGGCTCCGCGTCACCCTCGAAGAAGACAAGAAGAACGCAGTTCTGCACATCGCAGACGAAGGGGCTGGCATTCCGGCCGAGATTCGCGACAAGATTTTTGATTTGTACTTCACCACCAAGTCCGAAGGCAGCGGCATCGGGCTGGCGATGACATATCGCATTCTGCAATTGCACCATGGGAACGTCGAAGTACAATCTAATGTGAGCCGTGGTACGGAATTCGTCTTGCGAATTCCGCTCGCCGCCACGGAATGGGGACGCCGGCATCTTCTGCCGGCGAGTATGGGAAATTCGGAAGGATCGGTAGGATGAAGGCGCCTCAAAAGAGCGTAGCCTGGCTGCTGCCATTGGTGCTGGCCGGGTGCGTGCATAAGAATGATCAGGCGCAGAAGCAGCCTCTCGCTCCGCCGATTGTCGACACCCCCCTTCCCACGCCGACCCCTACCCCTGCCGAGCTGCCCCCCGCCGTGGTCTCCACTCCGCCAGCGCAGACTGCACAGATTACCCCGCCCCCCGAGCCGGAGCAAAAGCCGGTCAAGAAGCCCGCCCATCACACCAAGGCGGACACCAAAACCACCGAGCAGGCTTCGAATACCACCCCTCCGCCTGAAGTCAGCGCCATCGGTCAGTTGTCCGCCGGCGACCCCGCCGACTTGCGCCAGCAGACTGAAGATTCAATCGCCTCCACCGAGCATGGCTTGAAAGAGATCAATCGCTCCCTGAGCGACCAGGAAAAGAAAACTGTCGCCCAGATCCGGGAGTTCCTCAAGCAGGCCCGCACCGCGCTCACCTCGGGCGACGTCGACGGCGCCCACACTCTGGCCCTCAAAGCCAAAGTCCTCTTCGGCGAAATCAGCGAGTAGCGCCGGCCGCGAGCCACACCAGCCGAAGAGACAACAGAACCTCAGCGGCTTCGATTACCGCGATGCATGCGTCGTTTTGAAATGAACCTGAATTGAACCGCGCTCGCCTCATTGCCAGGCACAGCTTCTAGCGCTCGCCCCAACTGAGCTTGGTGCGCAGTGCTTCGAAGAATCCGCTCTCCCTCAACCGCACAAGGTTGACCGTATTCTCCGAGCGATGACAGCGAATCTCATCGCCCAGCCGCAGGTTCACCGCCTGCTGCCCATCCACGGTGAGCAGGCAGTTCGTCGGAACCCCCTCCACGCGCACCGCCAGCGAGGCCTCGCCGCGCACCACCAGCGGACGCAGCGTCAGCAGATGCGGACAAATCGGCGTGACCACCAGCGCATCCACGTCGGGCGTCAGGATCGGGCCGTTCGCAGCCAATGTGTAGGCCGTCGACCCGGTCGGCGTCGAAACAATCACCCCATCGGCGCGAAAGCGCGCCACCGTCTTGCCATCCAGCTCCACCGAAAAGTCGCCCATGCGCGCGATGTCGCCCTTCGACACAACCACCTCGTTGAGCGCTTCGTAACAGGCATATTCCGCTCGATCCCGCCACAACACCGCGTGCAGCATGGCCCGCGCATCGAGCGTGTGGCAGTCGTGGCACCAGCCATCGAGCGTTGCATAAAGATCCGCGAGACGGATCTCCGTAAGGAAACCGAGATTGCCCAGGTTGACTCCAAGAATCGGCGTCCCCGTCGCGGCAAAAATGCGCGCCACGGCCAGCATCGTTCCATCCCCGCCCAGCACCACCACCAGCTTCGGTGCAAAGAGCGGAAGCTCCGCTCGATCCACCGCATGCGCCCCGGGGCAATAGGTTCCACCTTCTCGATCGAGCAACGGCTCAAAACCGTTCTCGTTCAGCCACGCAACCAGCTCCGGCACAATGCGAACCAGTTCTTCCTTGTTCGGCTTGCTGACAATGGCGACGCGTTTCATGCGGTCTCAGTGTAATGGATGACGGCGGCAGAGCCTGCATTCCTGGCCTGCGCGCTACTCCCGGCCAGTCAATCCATCCTCCGGCTTGCGTGCATAAACAAGAAACTCCTGGTTCCCTTCCGCTCCGGTGATCGGCGAAGCAATGTTCCCCACCACCTCCCAGCCGAGCGACCGCACCGACGTTTCGATTCTCTCGATTGCCATGCGATGCGCCGCGGGATCGCGCACAATCCCACCCTTGCCGACGTGCTCCCGTCCCGCTTCAAATTGCGGCTTCACCAGGATGACAGCTTGTCGCAACAACGGCGCTGCCCCCATCACCGGCTGCAGCAGCAACGTAGCCGAGATAAATGAAACGTCCATCACCAGAAACGTCAGATCCGGCATCCCCGGCTCCGCCAAAGCGCCGGCCGCGAGATACCGCGCATTGTTGCGCTCCAGCAGCCGCACACGCGGATCGTTGCGCAGCTTCATCGCAATCTGGCCGAATCCTGTGTCGACCGCCGTTACATGCGCCGCGCCATGCTGCAGCAGGCAGTCTGTAAATCCGCCGGTAGAGGCCCCGACGTCCAGGCAGGCCTGCCCCGTGACGTCCAGCTGCCAATGGTCCAGGGCACCGGCCAGTTTGAGCCCGCCCCGGCTCACGTACGGCATATCCTCGCCCAGCATACGCAGCGGCGCATCCTCGGGAACCAGCGTGCCCGGCTTATCGACTTTTTGCTCATTGACCAGCACCCGGCCGGCAAGTATCAGCGCACGCGCCCGCTCGCGGCTGGGAACCGTGCCGCGCTGCACCAGCAAAGCATCGATGCGGGATTTCTTGCCGAGGGTCTTCTCTGCCATGGCCATGCATCCCTCAGCGATCAGCCGAAGAGGATCGCACAATCACAATTCTTCGCCTGATTCTATGCGCTCTGGTCCGGAAGGAGAGTGGGGCTTTACAGCTTGCAGAAGGGTTTTTGTGCTCCGAGGGGAGCGTGGGGCTTTCAGCCCCTGCATCCTTGACATAAACCCTGTCATCCTGAGCGGAGCAGCTTGGGGCCCCGTCACTCAAGCGATGGGGTAAGCGAAGCGAAGGACCTGCTTCTGTCTTTCGCGAAACATCCATGAGCACGAACCCGGGTGCCCCATCCTTCCGCGTTTTTGCGGAAGGGTGGGAAAGCAAGAACGCTCAACAGGGCACGACCCGGGAACCCACGCAGCGGGTGGGCCGCGTGCCGCAAACGCCGCAAAAATCGCTGGGCTTCAGCGCTTTTTCCTCCTCGAAGCCATTCAGGGACGCCCTAGGGCAGCAGCTGGCACGAAGCCAACGTCGCTTCGGCTGCGGCGCCGGGCAGATAACAAGGTTGGCCCGCGCCGGGACGGCGGCTCGTGGTGTTGTAGTTTCCCGAGACACCGTTCTGATTGCTCACGCGTACATCGACAATATTGCCCTGCACCAGGATGGTCGTGTCGATGATGTCCTGATCCGTTCGAATAATCGTCAGGTCATTGCTGTCGGGCGAGGCCACATAGACTTTCCCGTACAGCGAATTCGAAGTCGAAACCACCGTGCGCGGATGACCCACCACCGTCAGCGTCTTCTCCACCGTGTGGCTGGTGAGATTCACGATCGTCACCGTTCCATCGGCCTGGTTTGCGGTATAAGCACGACTGCCGTCGGAAAGCACCGTCACGCTGGCTGGATTCGTGCCCACTGGAATCGTGTACGTGGTTCCAAACGTCGGACTGTCGTTGCCATATTCGTCAAGGCTCACATCGATCACGCTGATCGTGTTTCCGTCGTAATTCGAAACCACCAGTTGCTGCGTCGCGGGAATATATTCACCGTAAACCGGGCCCGCCGTGGCCGCCATTCCCGTGGTTCCGTTGGGCGGTGTAACGCCCGTGGCCGTCACCGCGGTGGTCGAAAGCGGAAGTGTCGGATGGCAGGTAACCGGCTGGCCATTCTGGTTGGTGAACGGTGCGCAGCTATCCAGCGTGTTGTTCTGGCTGTTGATCACGGTAATCGTGTCGCTGCCACGATTCAGCACGAAGAATCGCCGGCTGTCGTAACTTTGAATCGCATAGTCCGGACACGCGCCTACAGGGATCCGCACCGACACGCTGTAGCTCGTCACTTCCATCCCGTCCGCTTCGCCGGTCTGGGTCACTGTCGCAGGTGCCGTGTTGCACGTCATGTCCTGGTATGTCAGCGTGCTCGTCCCGGTGGTGTTGAGGCTGATCGCGTAATTCCGTTCTCCAAGAACCGCCGCTCCCTGGATCACCACCGGCGTCGGCGCCACTGGAATCGTCAGCTTGAAAGTCTCCGGGCTCCCCGTCAGCACATCAGCCACATTCCCATTCAGGTCAGCCACCCATAGCCCGGCCGAAGGCGAAAACAATCCCACCGACTGCGTCGCCGCCGGCAAGGTCGAATAGGTAATATTTTTTTCCTGCAACTGGGTCGAAGCTGGAAAATTCGTGACCGTTCCGTCGCTGTTGACGGTGTATCCCGTGGTGCCATTCTCATCCAGTGAAAATGCAAGGGGTCCAGGACCGATCGGCGCCAGCGCCATGATCGTGTCCCCGGCATAATCAATGACCGTCGCAATCCCCGGTGCCGTCGTCGATGTCGACGACACCACCACCGCCAGGGCCGAAGGCTGGGGAGCGGGGCCGCTGGGATTGATGGGCGTCACTACAGGCCGGTAGGTGCTTCCGCATCCGGCAACCACCACGGCAACCGCGATGGCTGCCGCTGTCTCGATCAACAACACACGCTTCCCGCGTGGATTTATGGGAAAAAGACTCATTCAGTTCTTTCCTGCTTACTTCGTGATTGTAAATCAGCCAGACGGGGGTCCGGCCCGGCGTTGCCCACCCCGTTCGCGGACCGCAAGCCCTGTCCTGTCTTGAAGAAGCACAAGGCCAACTGCCGGCATTCTCAATCGGGATATCCCTGCGGGGTTAGACGCTCCGCAGATTCGGTTGGGTATCCGCCGGAGCCTGGTCGGTCACCCGGCAAAGGCCCGCCACCGCCCTCGATCCGAACCATCGTTCAGGATTTCAACGACGCCCCATCACGGCTTCACCACCTCGACCAGCGCCGCGTCCGAGCCCGTCCACGCTGCCGCTCCCTCATGCGTCAAACGCTGGCCCGCATCATCCCAGTGCAGCCGTGTAACCGCTCCCGCGCCCTTTTCATACGCATAGGTCGTCCCATCGTCGGAGAAGAGCGTGAAGTCCGCATCCGCGCCCGGATAGACGCGAATCTTTTCGAGGGCCTGCGCCTGGTGCGTGCTTTCCACCGCCGCCCCCAGCGGCACAATCGACCCCGCGCGCACAAACAGCGGGATCGTATCGATCGGCGCCGCCACGTCAATCGTTTGTCCTCCATGCACCCGCTCGTTGGTCCAGTAGTTGTACCAGTCCGATCCCGCCGGCAGATACACCTTGCGGCTGGTCGCGCCTTGCTCCGTGATCGGTGCCACCAGGAACGCCGGTCCGAACATGTATTCATCCCGCAGATCCGCTACCTGGACATCGTTGGGAAAATCCAGCGGCAGCGCACGCAGAAAAGGCGCACCCGTAAGCCACGTCTTGTAGCCCAGCGAGTAGACGTACGGCATCAACGCGTAGCGCAGCTTCAGATACTTCTCCAGAATCGGCTCCGCCTGCTTTCCATACGACCAGACTTCGTTCGCCAGCCGGCTTCCATGCGTCCGCATAATCGGCAAGAAGGTCGCGTATTGAAACCAGCGCGTATAGAGCTCCGGGTAATCGTCGTAACCGCCGACATTGGCGCGCGCGTCCGACGGGTCAAGCAGCGGCGGATGCGCAGGATGGTGCTCTCCCGGCAGATACTGCCATCCACCCGTGTCATTCGACCAGTAGGTGATTCCCGACGCCGCAAAATCGAGCCCCGTCGGGATCTGCCGCCTGAGCGTGTCCCACGTCGGAGAGATATCGGAGGACCACACGATCGCGCCGTTGCGCTGCACGCCCAGGTACGCGTCGCGCGAAAGAATCAACGCCCGTCGTCCCGGCTCGTCTTTGCGGAAGCCGTCATAAAGCGCTCCGGTGTGAAACAGCGGATACACATTGAAGTATTGCGTGCCGGGTCCAACGTGAAAGTACGCTCCGTTCGGCGGCAAGTCCGGCTCCGTCTCATCCGCCCACAGCGAATCGAACCCCTTGCTCAAAATATTTTCGCGAATCGTCTTCCAGTACCATGCCGCGGCATCCGGGTTGGTCGTATCAATATCGGAGCCCGCCCGATCATACGGCAGTCCGTCAATCGGCTTGCCGTCCGCGGTTTGAATGAACCACCCATTCTTCAAGATCTCCGCATAGAAACGGTCGTCGGGAACAAAGCGCGGCCACACACTGATCATGGTTTCAAATCCCATGGCATGCAGCTGTTTGTTCATCGCCGTCGGATCGGGCCAGAATTTCGGATCAAGATCCATCTGCCCCATCTTGGTGTAGTAGAACCAGTCGACCACGATCACATCGGCGGGCAAATGCCGCTCCCGGTAACCCTTCGCGACCGCCATGACCTCGTCCTGGCTCGCGTAGCGCTGCTTGCATTGAATGTAGCCATACGCTGCCTTGGGCAGCATCGGCGTCGGTCCCGTCAGCAGACGATACCCGGCATAAATCTCATCCGCCGTCGCGCCGGCAATCACGAAAAACGAAACACGATCCCCCACTTCGCTCGTCCAGTGCGTCTGCTCGTTGAATCCCGGCTCGATCGTAGTCTTCGAGGGATTGTCCCAGACCAGTCCATAGCCCTTGTTGGTGATGAGAAATGGAACGCAGCTTGTCGGCGCCGCCGGAGCCGTGTAGTCCTGCCAACAGTGCACCGGATGGCCGCGATGATCGAGGAATCCTTCCTGATTCTCACCCAGCCCGTAATAGTGCTCATCGTCCGGCGATTTGAACCATGCACCCACCACAAAAAACTCCGGATCGCTCGCCCGGCGGTCGTTCAACAGGCTCGCGGTGGCGTCCTTGTGATTGGGAACCGCTTGCGACCACCCCGTCATCTCCAGCAGCTGCTTTCCTTCGGGCGTGCGAAACGTGATGTGCGCCCCCGGCGTCGAGCCGCCAAAGAATTTGCCGATATCCACCATGGTCTGCAGCCGCGGCTTCTGGGGCGGACCCGGCCGCTCCACCGTAGCCACGATGCGCCCAGACTGGTAGACATCCGCTCGATCCGTCTGGCTCGCAGCCCAGCCCGAAGCCTCCGGCGACGCCACAAATCCATAGCCCGGCTTGGCCACCGCGGGACCATGCTGCAGGCTCAACGTCACACGCAGAATGTTGGGCGCATACGGCTCCAGGACGATTGTTTCTCCGCTCCGGTTCAGTTCCAATCTCGATGCCGAACTCTGCGCCTCAACACACGCTGCGCTCAATGCCAGGCCGGCGGCAACCGCGACGATGCCGGATAGTACTTTCATGTCGAACTCCATACGATGCAACAAAATTTCAACGCATCCTGCGGGATGAGTGTAAACGCTGGCCTGCGTATCACGCTCGCGCCATCCCGCCCGCACGTTGAACAGTTACGATGAGGCGTGGAACCAACCGAACTCTCCTGGCAATCCAAACTGATCTTGCTGCTCGTGCTCCCGGCCGTCGCCGTAGACGTTGTCTTTCAGGCGTACGGGTGGTCGCAGCAAAATCCGCCGGTTGCCATTTGGACCCTCGGCTTGAGCGCCGTGCTCGGCCTGGTCGCCTTCGCCATGCGTTCCGCGACCCCCGGCGCCGCCCTCACTGGCGCGGCCATCACCGCAAGCCTGATGTTCTCCACCGCGACCGTTCCCTATCTCCCCGGACAGACCGCTCTGGTTCCAGTCCTGGCCGTTCTGATTCTCACTTCGCTTGCCACCCGCCTCGGTCGCCGGCGCAAGCAGCAACTCGGCACCGCCGAAAACCACAAGGGACGCAAGTCCGTGCAGGTCGCTGCAAATCTCGGCATTGCGACGCTGCTTTCCTGCCAGCCGGCGCAAAGCTGGCAATTCGATCAGCCCTGGCTCCGTCTTGCTGGATTGCCTCCCACCGCGGTCTTCATCGCCGGCCTCGCCGCCCTGTGTGAGGCAGCCGCCGATACGGTCTCCTCTGAACTCGGCCAGGTCTTGAGCGGCCGCCCGCGCATGATCACGACTCTTCGCATCGCCCCTCCAGGAACCGACGGCGCCATCAGCTTTGCGGGCACTCTCGCCGCCATTGCGGCAGCTGCAATCGTCGCCACCGCCGGCACAGTCGCCCTACGCGGCAATTCCTTGATGCTCGCCGTAAGCGGTCTCGGCGGCATCTTCGGCCTCTTCTTCGACAGCCTGCTCGGCGCAACCCTCGAACGCCGCACCCTTCTCAACAACGATGCCGTCAACTTCCTCTCCACCCTCAGCGCAGCCCTCTTCGCGCTGTTTCTCCTAGCCCTATTCCCCCACTCCACGTTCTCACTTCACTAGAAGTGGTGACTTTGTAAGAGTCGCGACTTTACGCGCGCCGAAAGAATCGGGGCTTTGTCGTCCGGAGGGAGCGTGGGGCTTCAGCCCCTGGGCAGACGCTTTTGCGCTGCAAGAACACTCGAACGGAATCCCGCAGAATGAGCCCCCCTCACTCCACGTGCAGCCGCCACGCCGTATAACTCAAAATCTCGTGCAGAATCGACTCGCTCTCCGTGCCCCCAGCCTCCACCACCACCCGAGGTCGCGGCGAAGTCAGCACGTTCAACCCATTGGCCGCGCAAATGGCGTGAATGCGAAACAGGTGCGTATCATCGCTGACCACCACGATGCGCAGAAATCGATTGGTGCGCGCAATCGCCGTCAACCGGCGCGCCGACTCCGCGGTGCTGCGGCTCTCTGTCTCCGCAATAATGGCCGACTCGGGAATCCCCACGCTCATCAGGTAATCGCGCCCGACGCCGCCCTCTGAAAACTGATCGCCCCCATCACCGCCCAGCGTGATGATCAGCGGCGCCAGTCCGCGATTGTAGAGAGCCGCCGCATGATCGAGACGCGCGCGATACACCGGCGAAGGCCTGCCGTCATACTCCGCCGCGCCGAACACCGCGATGGCGTCCGCGTGTGCAGCCTGGTCCTGCCCCGCAAAATATTCAATCTCGCCATAGACACGCCAGCCCCAGACCAGGATTCCGGCCATCAGAACAAGCGACGCAAAGGTGAAGAAGCGAAAGATCCATCGGTGGTGCGGCGAACTGGATCTTGCGTTCATGCGGACATCTTACCGCTGCAATACCATCACAATCTCGTGCGTCGGAATCGCTCCCTCGCGCAAGATCTCCCAGCGGCCCGGCCCCAGCGATAAATCCACAATCGTGGTCGGAAGCGAGCGGCTCGTCGGCCCACCGTCAATGATCAGCGGAATCCGATCGCCGATCTGGTCCCGCACACACGCCGCATGGGTACACTCGGTCGCGCCCTGCAGGTTGGCTGACGTTGCCGTAATGGGCAAGCCAAACGCCTCAACCACGGCACGCGGAATCGCTGCGTCGGGCACGCGCAAGGCGACATTCCCCGTGTTTGCCGTGGAACGCAAAGGCAGCTTCGTCCCGGCACGCACAATAATCGTCAGCGGCCCCGGCCAGAACTTGTCCGCCAGCTTGTCCAGCATCGGATCGCTGTCGCGCGCCAGTGTGTACGCCTGCGAAAGCGAGGAAATCAGAAGGGAGAGCGGCTTATGCTTTTGCCGGGTTTTGATACGGTAGATACTTTCCACCGCATGCAGATTCACCGGATCAACGGCAAGCCCGTAAAAGGTGTCCGTCGGTAACGCAACGACGTAGCCTTTTCGCAGACACGAAACAATGTAATTGATCCGGTCTGGTTGGGGTTCATCGGGATGGACGCGCAAAATTTCTGCGGACAAGAAAGTCTACCTCGGTTCCCGAATTGCAGAAGCCACAAAGACGGAAGCTATCACAGCACCAGCCGTGGTGCAAGTCGATCCGGCGGACAAAGCCACTCGAAGCGCATCGAAGGGCTTAGAATCTGCTAGGAGATTCAGTCGAATCCAACGATGCCTCTTCGCATTGTACAGAGTAAGCAGAACAGCCGCTTGAAGGAATTGCGGCGCGCGGTCGCGAGTCCCAGTCGCGACGGTCACGAACTCGTCGGCATCGAAGGCCCCCATCTTCTCAGCGAAGCCTTGCGCGCCGGCCTGAAAATCCACTGCGTCTTCGCCGCGCAAGGTGCCGAGGCATCGCTCGACCGCTTCCATATCTCCCCAGAAACAGAAGTCCTGCTGCTTCCCGCTGAAATCCTCGCCGGCGCTCTCGCAACCGAAACGCCTCAGCCTATCGCAGCTCTCGTCGAGCCTCCCGCGTGGACCTGGTCCCACCTCCTCGACCCCAATCGCAAAACCGCGCCGCTCATTCTCGTCCTCGCCGAGTTGCAGGACCCCGGAAATCTCGGCACCATTATCCGCTCCGCAGAAGCCTTCGGCGCCAACGGCATCGTTTGCCTGCCCCGCACCGTGAGCCCGTGGAATCCCAAAGCCATGCGCGCCTCTGCCGGAAGTGTCTTCCGCGTCCCCATCGTCACCGGCGCAGCGCACGATTCTCTCGCGTGCCTGCATAAAGCAGGACTGAAAACCTACGCCGCAACCGCACACGCGGCCAGCCTGGTCCATCGCGTGAACTTGGCGGAACCCGTCGCCCTCCTCATCGGCAACGAGGGCAACGGCGTCCCCCAGGAACTCGTGGCCGAGGTCGACGGAGCCATCGCTATCCCCTGCCCCGGTCCCGTCGAAAGCCTCAATGCCGCCGTCGCCGCCAGCGTTCTTCTCTATGAGGCCTCGCGGCAGCGCGCCTTGCCCGGCGGCGTCGCGCAGAGCCAACGCGGCGGTGCGCGATGAGCCTCTTTGACGGAGAGCCCGAAGGGCCTGTCTCCTCCCCACTACACTCCTCCAAAGGTCTGCCCTCCGCAGGAGCGCCCTTGGCCGAAAGAATGCGCCCGCGCAGCCTCGAAGAATACAGCGGCCAGGAACATCTCCTCGGTCCGGGTAAGCCTCTCCGCGTGCAGATCGAGCACGACAGTCCCAATTCCCCCGGCGCGGGATCGATGATTCTCTGGGGCCCTCCCGGCGTCGGCAAAACCACGCTGGCCAAAATCATCGCCGAAACCACCAAGGCCAACTTCATCGAGTTCTCCGCCGTGATGAGCGGCATCAAGGAAATCAAGCAGGTCATGGCCACCGCGGCGCAGGCCGCCGAAATGCATTCGCGAACCATCTTGTTCGTCGATGAGATTCACCGCTTCAACAAGGCGCAGCAGGATGCCTTCCTGCCCTACGTCGAGCGCGGCACCATACGCCTCATCGGCGCAACCACCGAAAATCCGTCGTTTGAAATCATCTCCGCTTTGCTCTCGCGCTGCCGCGTCTACGTGCTCCAGCCGCTCAGCGAAGAGCGCATTGTTTCTCTGTTGCGGCGTGCCGTCGAAGATCGCGAACGCGGACTCGGCGCCATGGAACTCCAGGCCGACGACGACGCGCTCGCACTCATCGCCGCCTATTCCAGCGGAGACTGCCGCGGCGCCTACAACACCCTTGAAGTCGCCGCGCAACTAGCCGCCGCAGAACCGGCCCGCCACATTACCAGGGCGATCGCAACTGAAGCGGTGCAGCAGCGCGTGCTGGTCTACGACAAATCCGGCGAAGAACATTACAACCTCATCTCCGCTCTGCACAAAAGCGTGCGCAACAGCGATCCCGACGCCGCGCTCTACTGGCTGGCGCGCATGTTTGCCGCCGGCGAAGACCCTCTCTATCTCGCCCGCCGCATCGTGCGCATGGCCGTCGAAGATATCGGCCTCGCCGCTCCTGAAGCGCTCAATCTTTGTCTTTCCGCCAAGGAGACCATCGATTTTCTCGGCTCCCCCGAAGGCGATCTCGCCCTGGCCGAGGCCGTGGTCTATCTCTCGCTCGCGCCAAAATCCAACGCCGTCTACACCGCCTATGGCGCCGTGCAGGCGGAGATCGAACACACCCGCCAGGAACCGGTGCCGCTGCATCTGCGCAACGCCCCCACCCGCCTCATGAAAGAACTCGACTACGGCAAGGGCTATCAGTATGCCCACGACGAAGAAGACAAAGTCGCCGACATGGACTGCCTGCCGGATTCGCTGCGCGGCCGCAGTTATTACAAACCCACCCAGGAAGGCCGCGAAAAACTCCTCGCCCAGCGCATGGAAGAGATCCGCAAGATCCGGTCCGCAAAACGCCACTAACCTTCGAAGCATGACAAGCACGAACCCGGGTGCCCATGTCTCGCCTTTGAGACGTGGGAAAGCAACGAACCCAACCCCAACCCGCCTTGTCATCCCCAGCAGAGCAGCTTGGGGCCCCGTCGCGTACGCGATGGGGTAAGCGGAGCGAAGGATCTGCTTTTGCTTTTTCCTGACCCCTGCCCCCTGGTCTCTGACACTTGTCTGTGTGAGCGCGTGCTATTCTTTGCCCGGATCAACGCGATGAATCCCTCGAAACTGCTTCCCCCCGCTGTCCTCTGCATCGCAGCCATTGCATGGGCATCCCTGCCCTCGGGAGCGAAGGTGTCGACACAAGTGCTCGATCAGCCGTTCTATGTCGCGGGTTTCCTGACGCGCACCAACAACGCTGCCGAAGCCAGCGGTGAAAGCAAAATTGGTCCGCTGTGGCAACGCTTCATGCACGAAAATCTCGCTGCCCAGATTCCCAATCGCGCCGACACCGCCTTCACCGTCGTCTATTCCAACTACGCCAGCGATGAAACCGGTGCCTACGACTACCTGCTCGGCGCCCGCGTCACATCCATCGATCATCTGCCCGCCGGCATGAGTTGGAAAAAGGTCGAGCCTGCGACCTACGCCGTCATTCTTACCGAAAAGGGCCAGATGCCCGGCGTTCTGCAGGCAGCGTGGGACCACATCTGGCATATGCCGCCCGGCGACCTGGGCGGGAAGCGTGCGTTCGTCTCCGACTACGAGATTTACGACCAGCGCACCACGAATCCGCAGAACGCCCAAGTCGAAATCCACATCGGCCTGAAACCCGCCTCCAAATAAAATTCCGCGCCGGAAAGCAACATGAAGACTCTTTCGTGAAACGCGTCGCCCTCGAGGATCACTATTCCTGCAAAGAGGAGGTCCTCCATGGGAACCTGGTCGTCTCTCGTTCATCAACCCACCTTTGGCGCCGGAACAATGTTGCTTCTCACCGATGGCACTGTCATGTGCCAGGACTCCGGCACCCAACACTGGCATCTGCTCACCCCTGACCACCACGGAAGCTACCGCGCCGGCACGTGGTCGAAACTTGCCAACGGGCCCAATGCTCCGCTCTATTTTGCATCCGCGGTCTTGCCCGACGGACGCGTCTTCGTGGCTGGTGGAGAATACGAGGACGGGCTCAACTGGGATCTGCTCGCGGCTGAGATCTATAACCCCGGGTCCAATTACTGGAGCAACGCGTCCCTGCCTGCGGGGTGGACAAACATCGGCGATGCCCCGTCCTGCATGTTGCCCGACGGGCGTCTCCTGGTTGGCTCCATCACCAACAACCACACTGCCATTTACGATTTCACCAACAACACGTGGAAGAACGCTGCGCTCAAAAACAATCCCAGCAGCAGCGAAGAAACCTGGACCCTGCTGCCGGATCAAACCGTCCTTGCGGTCAACTGCCTGGGCCATCCCGGCGCAGAAAAATATCTCATCGCCACCGATCAGTGGATTCCGATTCCTCCTACGCCCTCCGATCTCGTAGAAGCGTCGTCCATCGAAATCGGCCCAGCCATTCTCTTGCCCGATGGACGCGTATTTGCCACCGGAGCGACCGGGCACACCGCCCTCTACACCCCCGCTCCCATTGCAAGCCTTCCCGGCACCTGGACCGCAGGCCCGGACTTTCCACCGCAGCCGGGACATCCCGTTGTCGGCTCCAAAGACGCCCCCGCCTGCTTGCTGCCCAACGGAAAAATCCTCTGCGTTGCAGGCCCGGTCGATGGAATCTCCGGCGACTATCTCTCGCCCATGTACTTCTTCGAATACGAGCCGGCGGCCAATGCCTTCGCCCTCATCGCCGATCCCCCGGGAAATCCCCCAGGGTTTCCGCCCTTCGTGGCTCGACTCCTCCTGGTGCCGACCGGTGAGGTTCTGTTCGCGAATGGGTCTTCGTCCATGGCGATCTACGATCCGGGCGGCGGCCCTGCGCCTGTCTGGCGTCCGACCATCATCGAAATCCTCGATGGAACAGGAACTCCCACCACAACCCTGAATGTTGGCAGCACGTACACACTGGTCGGCCGCCAGCTCAACGGATTATCGCAAGCCGTCAGCTACGGCGACGATGCGCAGATGGCCACCAATTACCCGCTGGTGCGCCTCCATCACGCCGCCGGCAACAAGGTCACCTATTGCAGAACGCAAAACCATTCCACGATGGGCGTGGCGACCGGAGCAACGGTGCACACGACGCAGTTTCAGGTTCCCGGCGGCACGCCCCTGGGAGCAGGCGAGCTGCGCGTTGTCGCCAACGGAATCGAGTCTTCTCACCACGGCGTGACCGTTGTGTAAAGCAGCGCCGAAGCATCGGGAAACAGCGGCAAGGAGGCCGGCGGAACCATCAACCCCGTCCGGCCTCAATGCGCGCATTTCACCGAGCTCGCCATGGGAATGGACCTCCTCGGGGAATTTTGCGAGGTCGGTTCGGAAAACTTTCCTTGGCTTACTTCAGGTTGGACGTGGCCGCCGCAGTCTGGTTTGCGGCATGCGGCAGTTCTGCCAGAGCGCTTGTGACTGTGCCCGGCGTCAGCACCTCGGGCAACAACCGCGGATTCGCTTCGCCCGGAACATAGAGCGCGTAGGCCGGCACGCCGCTGCGCCCCAGCGCTGTGAGAGCGTGTCCGATCGACTCGTCGTATTGCGTCCAGTCGGCTTTCAGCAATGCGACATGCGCATCTTCGAAAGCTTTCCGCACTTCAGGTTGGCTCAACGCGACGCGCTCATTCACCTGGCAACTCAAGCACCAGCTTGCCGTGAAGTCCACAAACACCGGACGCCCCTGCGCCTGGTAACGGCTCACCGCTTCGGCGGACCAGGGTTCCCACCCGCTCTCGGCACCCGCATTGGAAGTCCGTGCCCCGGCAACGATCAGCTTGCCTGGCGCCACGACGCAGAGCAGCACGACGCCGGCAACAACGACCGTCGCAATCGCCGTAGCCCAGCGTTGCGCAGGCCACCGGCCGAGGAACCATCCCGCAATCGCCAGCAGCAACAACCCCACCAGCAGGGCAAGCAGCATCGCCGCGCCATAGGCCTGCGTCACTACCCACGCCAGCCAGATCACGGTGCCGAAGATGGGAACTGCCGTCGCCTGCTTCAGGATTTCCATCCACACCCCAGGCTTGGGCAGCAGGCGCGTCCAGGCCGGCTGCAGCGTGAGCGCCACATAAGGCGCGGCAAGACCCAATGCCAGCGCCGTGAAAATCGCGAAGGTGACCGCGGTCGACTGGGCCAGCGCATAGCCAATCGCGGCTCCCATAAACGGCGCGGTGCACGGAGTCGCCACGATCACCGCAAGCACCCCGGTAAAGAAGCTGCCTGCGTACCCCTGCTTCGCGGCCAGCGACCCGCCCGCACTGGTCAGCGAAAGACCAATCTCAAACTGCCCCGCCAGCGCCAGTCCCAGGAAAAACAACAGCGCCGCCATCAGCGAAAGAAAAATTGGCGACTGAAACTGGTAGCCCCACCCCAGATGCGAACCCGCAGCACGCAACCCCAGCAGCAACGCCACCAGCGCCCAGAACGAAAGCAGGATGCCAATCGCGTAGACAAATCCGTGCGCGCGCAACTTGTGCCGCTCTTCGCCGCTCGACTGCACCAGCGCCAGTCCCTTGATGAACAGGACCGGAAACACACACGGCATCAGGTTCAGCAGCAGTCCGCCCAGAAAAGCAAACCCCACCGACCCCAGCAACGTGCCGGCCGGCGCAGGAGGCACCGCCGCAGAAGACTGTGCAGCGCTCGCCGCAATCTGCGGATTGGATGACACCGCTGCAGGACTCGCTGCCGACGGCGCGTTCTCGAAAACCGGTGCACCGCCGCCCGCCACTGCACCAGGCGCTGCGGCCACTTCAAACGCCCGTCCATCCGAAAGTTCGAGCACTCCATTTAAGCGATCGGGATTTGCGGTGAGGTTCGCGTCCTTCTTCACGTCGAGAATCAATCCATCCGCAGTCGGCGTCAGTTTCTGCGGCGCTGGATTGTCGACAATGTTTTGGTCCGAAGGAAAAAACGCCGCCGTGCTCTCGCGCTGGCCGGTCTTCACGGCAAGACGAAATCCCCCGCCCTCGGATTGAAAGACCGCCTTGTCGTGCGCCGGCAGCGGCTTGGGAACCTCTGCCGCAAAGCGTTTGAAGATCTCGGCGTCCGCAGCGCTCATGGCCGCGTTGCCCGGATGCTCTGAAATACTGCGGGTAAGTTCGAGCTCCGCCTTGCCGGGAATGCAGACTTCGCGGCACACCAGCCAATCAACCTTGGCGTGCAGATTCACCGGACCGGGCTTCACCGACTTTGCCACGTCGATCGAAAACGGAAAAAGCACTTCGTCTTCATAGCCGAAATCCATCAACGGACCAAGCGGCAGTCGCTTGGGCGCAGGAAACTCGAGCGCAGTCGCGCCGATGCCATTGGGCAGCGTCCACTTCATCCGCGGGGGCTCGCCGGAATCGCCCGCGTTCTTCCAGTAAACGTGCCATCCCGGTTCGAGCTTGAAGTAAAGCCCGGCCGCATGATGCGCGTTGTCGGCCGAGAGGTCGCTTTCCGGGACGAGAATTTCGACGCGCAGATGGGCGGCCTCGGCGGCCGCGTGGGCGTCCTTCGGCTCTTCCGATGCCATGCGGCTGAAGCCAAACGCCGGAAGCGCCGCCGTCAAGCAAAGCAGAAGAGCGGGGATGAAACGCAGTCTAGCCATTCCTGTAAGAGGTACCCTTCTTTTGGACGCGCCCGGTCGCCGGTTGGTCGCGAACATTTGACCCGTCAATTCTGTCAGCTCGGTCATCGGGATGGGCTCACGGCGCAGACGCTAAGCGCGAATGTTCGCGAAAAATGCAATCGTTCTGGACGCATTTCACCCCGGCGGCGCGCGCGCGGGCAATCGCTTCGTCGTGCATCACCTCGTCCTGCAGCCACAGATACGGAATTCCCAGCCGGATCACGTCGTCCACAATCGCCGGCACATGCTCTGAAGCCCGAAACACATCCACCAGGTCGATCCCCGTCCCAAATTGCGCGCGCGCCGCAGCCTGCGCCGCATCAAGATCGGTAAAACACTTCATCCCTGCAATCTCCTGCAGCGATGGATTTACGGGCAGCACATCGTACCCATTGCTGGCCAGGTACTTGCCGATGTTGTGGCTCGCCCGCCACGTCTTGTCGCTCATGCCCACCACGGCAATCGTTCTGGCCTTGTGAAGCATCTCTTCGATGATCGCTGGATCATTCATGCAAAATCCTTCGAGAAATCTCCGACCTGGCGCGCTTCCTGTCAGATCGAGTTTCGGGCTCTGAAGTTACACGTCCAGCTCATCGTCCGGGCTGGCTGCGACGGCCGTACCTCTCCGCTTGGCCAGCAGATAGCCGCGCAAAAATGGCTCCAGGTAGCCGTCCAGCACCTTGTCTACATCGCCCACTTCCACCTTCGTCCGGTGATCCTTGGCGATACGGTACGGTTGCAAAACATACGAGCGAATCTGCGACCCGAAGTTGATCTCCAGCTTCGAGTCCTCCAGCTTCTTGCTCACCGCGCGTTTTTTTTCGAGCTCATACTCATAGAGCCGCGAACGTAGCATCTTCATCGCCTTCTCGCGGTTCTTGTGCTGCGAGCGCTCGTTCTGGCACTGCACCACAATCCCCGTCGGAAGATGCGTCATGCGCACCGCCGAATCCGTCGTGTTCACGTGCTGGCCGCCCTTCCCGCCCGACCGGTAGGTATCGATGCGCAAATCCTCAACCTTCAAATCGACATGAATCGTCTCGTCGATTTCAGGCGACACATACACCGATGCGAACGAAGTGTGGCGGCGTTTCGCCGAATCAAATGGCGAGATGCGCACCAGCCGATGCACGCCGCTCTCGCCCGCCAACAGGCCGAAAGCGTATTCGCCCGTGATGGTGAACGTGGCCGATTTAATCCCCGCCTCTTCCCCGTCCTGGTAGTCGTTCATCTCCGTCTTGAAGCCCTGCTGCTCGGCCCAGCGCAGGTACATGCGCAACAACATCTCCGCCCAGTCCTGGCTCTCGGTTCCGCCCGCGCCCGGATGCACCGTAACAATGGCGTTGAGCGGATCAGCCTCGCCCGAAAGCATGGTCCGCGCTTCAAGCTCCTCGGCAAAAGTGCCCAGCGCCTTGATGTCGCGCTCCAACTCCGCGAGTACATCCTCGCCTTCGCGCGCCAATTCAAAATAGGCTTCGATGTCGCTGGTGCGGCGCACCAGGGCCTCATCGTCGGCCACCAGAGCTTCCAGGCGCTTGCGGTCGCGCATCAACGGCTGGCTTGCCGCCGGATTCGACCACATCGCCGGATCACCCAGCTTGGTTTCTATTTCAGAGAGTTCCCTGCGGATGCGTGCCGGGTCAAAGATACTCCCGCAGGTCGCGCACTTGGTCGCGGACGGGAGCATAAGCGAATTCAAGATCGTTTAAGGACACGTTTTTGCTCTTAGGACCTGACTTTGTTTTGAGATGTGCGCCGCAGGCTGGCAAGGTACGCCCAACCCACTACGCCCAATCCCAGTATGGCACAGGCCCATGCAAAAACGTCCCCGTGCACCGTATAGAAAGTCATGTCGTCCCGAAAGCCATACTGCGCCGGCAACGCATCCTCCTGGTGCCTCGGAATGCTCTGCCTGACCCGCCCCTCGGGATCAATCGCTGCCGTCACGCCGCTATTGGTGTCCCGCAGAATCCAGCGGCGATTCTCAATGGCCCGCATGCGCGCCATGTTCAAGTGCTGCCACGGTGCACTCGTGTCCCCATACCAGCCATCATCGCTCAGGTTCACCAGCACTTCAGCGCCCAGCCGAGGGAACTCCCGCACTTCGTCCGCAAACACCGCCTCGTAGCAGATAAACACTCCATACCGATGCCCGTTCAGATGGAAAACCTTGCGCTCGCTTCCCCGCGTGAACTCCGCAACCCGTCCCGTCAGCTTGCGCGCAAAAACAAGCACATCCTTGAATGGGATGTACTCCCCAAAAGGAACGAGATGAATCTTGTCGTAGCGTCCGTCCCGCGTTCCATCTGGATTAAAAACCAGCGCCGAGTTGAAGTCGTGCCAGGCGTGCTCCTGGCCCGCATATTCCATTCCCACCGAGCCCACCACCAACGGCGCCTGCACAGTACGAGCAATCGCGGCCATCCCCTGCTCAAAACGCGGATCGGCTTCGGCGTACGGCGCCGGCGATTCCGGCCACGCCACCAGGTCGGGATGCGTCGGATAGGGCGGGCAGACAATCTCGCCGCTCGCAGCGCCCGTCTGCGGAATCCCCGCGATGTAGGTCTTGCATTCCTCCCCGGCCAACCGCGTGAAGTCGGCCATATGCTGGCCCCACTCCGCGCCCGGCCACGTGTCTTCCGAACCGACATCCAGATTCGGCTGAATCAACACCGCCGTCGCGTTCCCGGCCGCTCGCGGCGGCTGCACAAGCAGTCCGGCCATCCCCCCCACCGCCACCACCACACCAACAATCCCCGATACAAGTCGCCGAGTCCCGAGCCCGACAGTCCCTAGTCCTTTAGTCCCTAGTCCCTCAGTCCCTGCCAGCATCCCCCCCGCCAGCAGCGCATTCACCGCGACCAGCACAAAGCTGATGCCATAGACACCCGTCCACGGCGCAAGCTGATTCACCAGCCCGTTATCCACCTGCGAATACCCCAGCTGATCCCACGGAACGCTCGTGATGCGCGAAGCCGCCAGTTCCAGCGCCGTCCACACCACCGGTGCCGCAGCGAGCGCCAGCCGCGCGCTGCCTGTCGCCCGCTGCACCAGCGCGATCGCTAGCCCGAACAACCCGAAATACAGCCCCAGCACCAGGCTGAATCCAAGCAACAACAACGTGGGCGCCCCGGCAGGCATATCCCCGTAGTGCATCATCGTGTCGCGAATCCAATAGCAGTTGCCGCAATACCAGAGCACTCCGCAGAGATACGACAGCAGAAATGCGCGGCGCAACGGACGAGGCGCTTCCCGCGTGTGCACCGACAACACAGCCCAGAGCAGCGGTACAAGCCCGAACCACGCAAAGACACTGCGCCACGGCGGCATCGGCCCTGCCAGGGGAAACGGCAGTTCAAGCAGGCCCGCAGACAGACCCGCCGCAGCCCACAGCTTCCACCCACCTCGATCCATATGCGGCGAGTCTAAAGCATCCGCTTCCTTCTCCCCCTCAGCCGGCGCGGCACGGACACTTCACCCGATCCAAACACCCCTCCGCCCAAAGATCGCTTTTTCTCGAGCCTGGCCGTCCACGACTGCACAAAACAGCTACAATCGACCCATGTCCGTCGCAATTTTTGGAATGCGTCTCCTCGAGGTCATGTTCTTCATCGGCCTGGCAGGGTCGAGCATCGTTGTCCTCATCAGTTTCGTTGAAGACGCAAAGGAACTCTTCGGAGACGAATAACGCTTCGGGACACTTCCCCTGCGCGTCTATCTCTCTCTACTGCGCGCACTTCGCTATTTCCATTGACTATCCATTCTTTGAGAAATAAACTCAGCCGAGGGCGGACGGGATTATCGCTCTTCGAAATCTGAACGACCGACAGAAATGCCGGTAATGGCGTGATGGCATCCAATCGAACGACCGTAGCCCCACCTTCGGACCGCGTGCGGCTCATCGTGGCATCCTCCGTGATGCTCACGTTCATCTCCTTCTGGCGTGCCGCTGCCATCGTTCTCAATGACCTCGGCTCCTCCGCTTTCTACGCCGGCGGCATCGCAGAACAGGCCGTAGGCGCCGCAGCTCCCTGGTTCATCCTCGGCATCATGCTCTTCAGCTTCGCGGTGCGCGCGGTCTACGTCGAAAGCTGTTCGATGTTCACCCGCGGCGGCGTCTATCGCGTCGTCAAAGAAGCCCTCGGCGGAACCTTCGCCAAGCTCAGCGTCTCCGCACTGATGTTCGACTACATCCTCACCGGCCCCATCTCCGGTGTTTCCGCCGGCCAATACATTACCGGCCTCATGAACGAGCTGATGGTCGTTGCAGCCAATAGCCACTGGCTGCCTCCAGCTCTGATGGACGCGCACAACAATCCCCTCCAGTTCGACATGAACTATACCTCCGCCGTCTTTGCGGCGGCGGTCACCACCTATTACTGGTGGCAAAACATCAAGGGCATCGAAGAGTCCAGCGACAAGGCCCTCCGCGTTATGCAGATCACCACCGTGATGGTGATTATTCTCCTCGCCTGGGGCAGTTATTCGGTGCTGGTGCGCGGCGTCCACCTTCCTCCGGCCCCCACCTATAAAAACCTGCATTTCAGTGACGACGCGCTCGGCTTCCTCAAGGGCACGCGCTTTGTGCCCCTCCTCGGCATGTTCGGCATTCTCATGGCATTCGGTCACTCGATCCTGGCCATGAGCGGCGAAGAAAGCCTCGCCCAGGTCAATCGCGAAATTCAGCATCCCAAGCTGAAAAATCTCAAGCGCGCCGCCATCGTCATCGCCATCTACAGCCTGGTCTTTACCGGCGGCGCCACGTTGCTCGCCTCGATGCTCATTCCCGATGGCCCGCGGACGCAGATCTATCAGAACAACCTCATCGCCGGACTGGCGATGTACATGGTCGGCCCGCAATTCTGGCGCATCGCCTTCCGCATCTTTGTCGTGTTCGTCGGATTCCTGATCCTCTCCGGCGCGATCAACACTTCCATGATCGGATCCACCGGCGTTCTGATGCGCGTCGCCGAAGACGGCGTGCTCACCGATTGGTTCCGCAAGCCCCATCCCCGCTTCGGCACCAGCCACCGCATCGTCAACCTCGTCTTCGCCCTCCAGATGTTCACCATCATTGCCACCCGCGGCAATGTCATCACCCTTGGTGAGGCATACGCTTTCGGTGTCATCTGGTCCTTCACCTTCAACAGCCTTGCCATGCTGGTGCTGCGCTGGAAATACCACGGCGAACGCGGCTGGAAGGTTCCCCCCAACATCAAGATCGGAAAGATGGAAGTCCCCGTCGGAC
This sequence comes from uncultured Acidobacteriaceae bacterium, assembly GCA_963798035.1. GTDB lineage: Bacteria > Acidobacteriota > Terriglobia > Terriglobales > Acidobacteriaceae > Telmatobacter. The sequence continues at coordinate 209,981 of CAWCRW010000007.1, forward strand.
TCTTCTGCGTCTTTCTCGTTCTCCTTTCCACTGCGATTACCAATCTCTTCACCAAGTCAGTGGCCACCGTCAGCGGCATTATCTTTGCTGCCGGCTTCTTCATCATCTTCTCCATCTCTGAACAGCAAAACCTGCGCAAGCATGCCCTGACGGCACGCCAGATGCGAGACCACTTTCAGCTGGAGCATCAGGACACCATCAGCCGCGAATCGGTCGCCATCCGGCCCGGCGCCATCATGGTCACCATGCATGATGCCGCCAACCCCATCGCGCTGAAGTGGGTGCTGTCCCGCACCAAAACCGAGGACCGCGACGTCGTCGTCCTCAGTGTGCGCATGATGGGCGTGGGCGGCCCCGAATACTTGAGCGCCGAGCAGCAGAGTTTTAGTGAGCATGAACAAATGCTCTTCACCAAGGCGGTCTCCGTCGCCGAAAGCTTCGGCAAAAAAGTCTCCCTCCTGGTCGTTCCCGCCGGCGACATCTTTGCCGCTCTGGCGCAGGGTGCGAACTCGCTCGAAGTCGACTCGGTGGTCTCCGGGCTCTCCAGTTCCATGACCGCAGAGGACCAGGCGTTTCACCTCGGGCAGGCATGGGAAGCGCTGCCGGAACCAAAACGTCAATTCAATTTCTTCGTCGTCGGACCCAACGGCGAAACCAGCGTCTTCTATATCGGTCCCCACGCTCCTGCATTGAGTCCCGACGACGTGCAGCTGGTTCACAGGCTGTGGCTCAATATGCGCCGCGATCCCTCCGTGCAGGATTTGCATCACAGCGACATCATCACCTACGCCCTGACGCGCCTCGCTGGACAATACGCGCGCGACAAGGCAGAAATCCTTCGCGAGTTGCGTAACTACCGTGCCGCAGAATCTGCCTCCGCGCGCATCGGACAGGAAATTCCCGGACTGGCTTCGACCTCCACAACACCCTCGCAGCATCCCATCAAGCCAACCCGCGGTCTCTAAAACTCCACCCCCAAAAATTAGATTCAGATTAAGTTCCTTGTAGGTCGCTCGCCACTCGCGACCTACAACACGATTGCATTCGCAGGAGATAGCACCGTTTCACCGCAAACCCAGCTCTCGGGCAGTCTTCTTCTTCATTTCTTCCCATCCAATTGCCAGCTAGCCTTAGATACCACCGAGGAGCTATAGACAACCTGTGTCTCAGATTGCAAACTGCATGGTAGCTTTCGTACCGTGACCTAGTTACATGAATCCACTAGGATTGATTACTTCTTCCTACTAAACTCCCTAACCACAGCAACGCCGAGAACACTTTTCGTTTGTAAATTCTCCGGGAGTTTCGTATTGTGTTTCAGAGCACTAAGCATCTGCCTTTGAATATTTAGTCCCTTGCACGATGTGAGGGCCGGTTGGTTATTCAGCGTAAACGAGGAGGTTCTGTGGGAGTATCCGAGATTTTGGCGCAGATTGATCGTGAGATCGCCCATTTACAAAGGGCGCGTGCCCTTTTGAATGGCGGCTCGTCAAGCACTGCGGCCGCACTAGGAAAGAAGTCCGCCAGAAAGAAACGTCGTCTGACACCGGAAGGCCGCAAGCGCATCGCCGAAGCCGTGAAGAGACGCTGGGCGGAACAAAAGAAGGCTGCCGCGGGAAAATAAATAGAATTCGTAAAAAGGCTGGCAAACTTGCCAGCCTTTTTACATCCTCAGAAGTCAGGAGCAGGAGTTACTTCACAGTATCTCCAGGGTTCCATTGCTTCACCTCAATCCCTGCCCCCACCTGGTCCGCCAACTCCTTCGGCGTCCCCGTCAGTGCGGGAAATGTACCCCAGTGGATCGGCAGTATCATCTGCGGCTCAAGCAGACGCGCCGCCAGCGCAGCTTCTTTCGGGCCCATCGTATAAAAGCCTCCAATGGGAATCATTGCAATCTCCGGATGATAGAGCTGGGCAATCAGCGTCATGTCGCCAAACACATTCGTATCTCCGGAGTGATAGAGCACCGGTCCATCCTTGACCGAAAGCACAAAGCCGGTCGCCACTCCCACATAGTGCGTCCCCTGCTCGTCCTGCGCGGCTGCGGAGTGCGTCGCTTCCACCATCGTCACCGCCACGTCCTCCAACTGCACCGTTCCCCCCAGGTTCATGCCGATCGTATCTTTCACGCCTTTGCCTCCGACGTAGGCCACAAGCTCGTAGATCGCCACCATCGTCGACCCATGCTTTGAAGCTACCGGGACCGCGTCCGAGATATGATCCCCATGACCGTGGGTCAGAAGAACGTAATGAATCTTCTCCGGCAGCGCATAACTCTTCGGGTATTTCGGATTCTGTGCGATGAATGGATCAATCAGTATGTTGGTTCCCTTGGGCGTCTGAATCAGCACTGTCGCATGCCCCAGCCATGTAATACTCGTTCCCTTCAGTAAGCTCATCAAATCTCCTTTTGCCTGATTGTTTTGAAGGAGCCTCTTCTGCACGTCTCCCAGTATCGAGTGCCTCCCCCCAATATTTCCCACGAGAAGGTCCTGCGGAATCTCTCTGGTTGGATGAAGGATCCGAAGCAAACGCTTCGCTTCGCCGGGTCCCTGGACAACTCCATGTCCCGGACTACTCCATCATGACAAACGTGCCGCCAACCCCGCTCCGCCCTCCCGTCTTTAGAGTCCGCTTATTGAATCGGTGTCCTCCCGAGCGGAGCAGAATGGGGCCTCGTCGCGTAAGCGACGGGGTAAGCGCAGCGATGGACCTGCTTCTTGCAAAAAAGCGTCAGGAGCCCACGACCTGGTCCTGGTCCCTCAGTCCCTGCTCCTTGTTGACTCCCTTCCCACACCGGCGTACGCTGACCCCAAAGGCGAACAAATGGCGAAACAAGACCCTCTATCCCCCGACCCCCTCTTTCCCATCCTCGATCAAAAACGCGTTTCTCCTCTGGCGCGTACTGCAGCCCAGTCTCTCCTTGAGTCCACCGGCTGTCTCACGGAGTACCGCCCCCTCCCCTCGCGCTCCATCCTTTCCAAGGTCAATTCAAAGCGCAAGCTGCCCTTCACCTACGCCATCAATCCCTATCGCGGCTGCGAGTTTGCCTGCCGCTATTGCTATGCCCGCTATGCCCACGAATTTCTCGAACTTACACCGGAAGACTTCGAGCACAAGATTTACTTCAAAGAGAACGCGGCATGGCTCCTGACCCAGGAATTGAGGCGCCTGAAACCGGGAACCGACATCGCCCTTGGCACGGCCACCGACCCGTATCAGCCGCTCGAGCGCAAGCAACGGATCACGCGCTCGCTGCTCGAAGTCTTCGCCAAAACCAGCGGCTTCGGCCTGGGAATCATCACTAAATCCACGCTCATCGTGCGTGATCTCGACCTCCTGCGGGAAATCGCGCTGCGCCACAAGCTCTCGGTTCGTCTCACCGTCACCACGGTCGACCGCGACCTGGCACGCATTCTGGAACCGCGCGCCCCGCGCCCGGACCTTCGCCTGCGCACCGTGGCGCGTCTGCGCCAGGCAGGTCTGCGTGCCGGAGTCATGTGCTCTCCGCTCATGCCCGGCATCACCGACAGTCGCAGTTCGATCGCCGCCGTCGCCAAGGCGGCAGCCGCCGCCGATGCAAGCTTCTTCGCCGCAGGAGCCCTCTTCCTCAAGCCCTGCTCCCTGCCCACATTTCTCGAATTTGTCGGCCGCCACTTTCCCGATCAACTTACTTCGTACGCACAGCGCTATCGAGACAGCGCCTTCGTCTCCCCTGCCTACAGGAGCCGCGTCCAAAAGCTGGTCAACATGATTCGCAGCGAATACAAACTGGAAATGCAATTCGAGGTCAACGACGCCGAGCACGAGGCATCCGAGAACGCAGCGTCCGTAGAATTACAGCCCTGGCTCCCGTTTTCCCGCGCCTAGCCTGCAGTTCATGGGGTAAGCGGAGCGAAGGACCTGCTTCTCGCAAAAAGCGTCTGGAACCAGAACCGGGCCCCGAGATTCCCTCAGCCCCCACTCCCTCAGTCCCTGGCGCCGAGCCCTACCGCGTGATCAGCACTTCGTAGACGCCATCCTTGGCCAGAAACTGACGGAACCCCGACCACCGCGCAAACAATTCCTGAATGATGCGGTTGGTGAACGCGCGCTGGATGGGAAACGGTTGCGCCATCTGCATCTCGACGGAATCCGTGTCCGTCACATGAAACCGGCAATACGCAGTCTCGTCCGTCTTGGAGCGAGCGTGGAAAAAGGCCAGCACCTGCCCGCCCGGATTCACCGCCGAATACAAACGATCCACCGCCGGCGCAACCAGTGCCTCCGGCAGATAGTCGAGCGTCGTCCACAACAGCACAATGTCAAACGTCCGGCCCGAGAACTGAAGGGCATGGTCGAGATAGCCCTCGACATCCCAAATCGGCTTGTCCTCGTCGTCCTTCCCGGTCTGCCAGTTGCCCGTGAGCGCATCGTTCACCGGGTCGGAAAGAAAAATACTGTGCCCAAGATCCGTAAGATAGTTGATATTGGTCGGCGAAGTGGCGCCCGCATCCACGACACGCAGCCCCGCCTCCGTCTTCAGGCGCTTACGCAGCGCGGCCCAGGCTCCCGAATGACGCGGAACCCTCGGCCCATAAGGCCCGGTGATTGAAGCGGAGGAGCCAGAATCGGATTTCTTGTCGAACAGGCGGCTAAGCACTCTGGAGCCTCAAATGGAGGATGCGTGACGCCGTTCCGGCGCGCAGCAGTGGATGTCATGGATGGGGTCAACCAAGCGCGCAATCAAAGCGATCAGTCGCCTCTCAAGCAGCGCGCTTCGAGAAGGCCACTACCAAAACCGGCGCGTCGCGGCTTTGGTTTAGAAACCGGATCCGCCGTTCGAGCCTGCGGAGCTATCCTGCGATTTCGCGCCCTGGGTCAGATCGACTTTGCCGCGGAAAACTGCATTGTCTTCGACTGCCAGCCGCAACGCGCGCACATCGCCTTCCATCACACTGCCCGCTCGCAGTTCGACGCGCCCGCTGGCGACGATGTTGCCGTGCAGCTTGCCCAGGATCAGCACATCTCTGGCCGTCAGGTCGGCGGCAACGTTCGCGGTCGGTCCAATCGTCAGGCGCCCCTCCGAAATACTGATGGTGCCCTCCAGTTGCCCGTCCACAATCAGGTCTTCACTACCCTTCAGCTCGCCGCGAATCACTACTGTCTTCCCAATGCGCGCGAGTCCGTTCTCCGTTGCCATTGTGCAATCCCTTCCCAGGCGTTGATTCGACTATTTTCAGGTCTTCTCGGCGGAGTTCAGCCGGTTCGCCCGCATTCATGCGGCATTCACAGCTCAAATCCAGCAAAATCAGACCACTCGCCTGAAAATAGCAGGCCCTCCCCGAACTATACGCAACAATCCCTAGTAACTTCAATTCCAGAAACCCAGAAGTAACCCCAGCGTCTAATAGTGTATGAAACTGAACAATGCGGGTCGATGTCGGAATGACAGCTAGTCTTTCCTGCCGAAGTGCAGTTTCTTTCTTGCTGCTTTTGGGATTCGCAACAACCAGCGAAGCTCGCCCTGCACAAGACGGACCAAATCTCGACATCGTGCAGCGTGCGCTCGCCGTCGAACTACGCAGCGCGCAAAACACCCAGCACCCCATGCGCTACCGTCTGCGCAAAGCGAGTCCCCGTCTTTCCACGACCAAGGAAATCGTCGAGACCAAGGATGGCGCAGTGGCGCGCCTCATCGCCATCAACGATCAGCCGCTCAGCGCCGACGATGAACAGAAAGAACAGGCTCGACTCGACGCACTCTTGAACGATCCAGGCCGGCAGCGCCATCGCAAGCAATCCGAAGTCGAAGACACCGGCCGCGTGCTGAAAGTGATGCGCGTCCTGCCCTCCGCCTTTATCTACACCTACTCCGGCTCCGGCGTCGGTCCCACCGGCAAGGTGGAGAAGTTCTCCTTCCGTCCCAATCCCGCCTTCGATCCGCCCGACTTAGAAACCGAGGCCCTCACCGAAATGCAGGGCGAGCTCTGGATCGATGCTTCCGACGGCAGAGTGGCGCGGCTCGAGGGCCACTTGCAGCACGACGTAAATTTTGGATGGGGCATGCTGGGCCGTCTCGACAAGGGCGGTTGGATCGTGATTGAGCAATCGGACGTCGGCGATCACCAATGGCGCATCGTCCATTTTCAAATGATGATGAACGGCCGCGTCTTCTTCAGCAGCAAATCGTTCGACACCGTCGAAGACGAGACCAACTTCACCGCCGTCCCCCTCGAGCAGGGCTACGTGCAGGCAATCCAGGCACTGCGCTTCGACAAAGAGAAACCCGGGCAGGTCGAAAAATAGCAAACAAAAACGGCCCCGGCATTCAACCGGGGGCCGCTCTCGTTTTTCCGATTACGGTTTCACTACGGTAAACACAATCACCAGCGTGAAGAGCGTCAGCGACTCGATCAGCGCCAGGCCCAGCACAAGAAAGGTGAAAATGCCGGCACGTGCGCCGGGATTCCGCGCCAGTGCTTCTACAGCCGAGCCGACGGCTTTGCCCTGCCCCAGTCCGCACAGGCCGGCGGCAAGACCCATGCCGATGCCCGCGCCAATCGGCACCAGGCTCGCTGCGCCTGCCCCGCCATCTGCGAACGCCGGCACTGCGAAACAAAGCACTGCCAGCGCCATGAACACATATTGAAGTTTCTGCATTGTTCTCCAGCTTCTCGATGAATTAGCGGCTAGTGGGTGGTTGAGGCTCACCGCGCCGGCGCCCTCGGAAAACCTCTTCCGAAAATGCCTTTGGCCCCCTCACGCTTGCTGCCTTCCGTGGATCCGGAGCGGAAGCGCTCTCCGGCGGAATCTTTTTTGAGCTTCTAGCCATTAGCTCCTAGCTCTCAGCTCCTAGCTCTAACTTCTGACAAATCAAACTCTCGTCTTTCGCCTGTCCAACCGAAGCTAAAAGCTAGCGGCTAGCAGCTGCTTTTAGTGGTCGTGCGCCGTCGCCAGAGACAGATAAATCATGGTCAACAACATGAACACAAACGCCTGGATCACCGACACCGCCACGTGCAGCCCGATAAAGATCGCCGGAACCGCGATGGGAATCAGCGAAAAGAACACCAGCGTCACCAGGTCGCTGGCAAACATGTTGGCGTAAAGACGAATCGTGAGCGACAGCACGCGCGCCAGGTGCGAAATGATCTCGATGGGAAAGATCAGCCACGCCATCCACCACACCGGCCCCGCAAAATGCTTCAGGTAGCCAATCGGCCCCTGCGCCCGGATTCCGTGAAAGTTGTAATAAAGAAACGTCAGCACCGCGAGCCCCAGCGGCACAACCGGGTGCGAAGTCGGCGCCGGTATACCCGGAATCGCGCCCAGCAGATTGTTCAGCAGCACAAACAGAAAAATGCAGACCACAAACGACTGGAATCGTTCGTATCCGTGCCCGATAATCTGTTCCGACTGGCTGCCGATGCCTTCATGCACCATCTCGGCAACTTGCTGCGCCGCGTTCGGACTCTCGACTGACAGGCTGACGCGCACCAGCACAAAGAACAAAATGAGCCCCAGCGCTACCAGCAACTCCAGCGCAAACGCATTGGTGAAAGCCGTCACCGGAGTCGTCTGAATGCCGACCGCGTGCTGCAGCGACGAGACCGGGCCGCCAAACAGCGTGTCCAACAGGCGGGTGATTGCAAAGGTGTCCTGCATCGATCGTGAATTCTTTCTGTTTCCGCTGTGGATTTCAAAAAAAGTCGGGTCCGCTTACCCCCGAAGCAGCCGGATCATCTCCCAGCCTACCGTCATCACCGCCAGACATAGGCCGCAGAGAAGCGCAACCGCCGATCCCTGGAAACATTTAAGGCTACCATAAATGACCACGGCAAAGACTGCGAGCCGTATCACAAAGAACGTGACCACCACGCCTGCGCTGGCCGGGGTTCTCTGCTTGTCCATGCGCGCGCGGATCACCCGCACCAGGTGACGCCACTCCAGAATGCTCGCCGCCGAAATGGCTGCCCCCGTCAAAAGCATCGCGCCGTTGCGCCAGCTAGACCCAATCACCACCGCCACCGACGCCAGCGCTCCCAGCACCACCGTGATCCAGAATGCCCGCTTGAGCATCGCCTGCAGCGCTTCATCGGTCAGGTCGACCAGAGGGTGCGTTTGTTCGGTCATCCTTGGCTGTCGCCCGCTCCGTTTTCAGATTTGTTCTTCGCCGCGGCAGGGCCGGCGTTCTTTTCTGCATCCATCGCCAGGCGCACCACGTACACCAGCCCCGAAACACATCCAAAAATGACGCCCGCAATCGTCATCCACGGCTGATGCAGTTTGCCCGCAGCCCACGCGCCACCCAGCCACCCAATCACCATCGACGAAGGCAGAATGAACGCAATCTGCAAAAGCTTCTCAGCCTGCACCAGGCTGTCCAACCCGCGCCCAGCCTTGCCCTGCGCCTTCCGCTCAGGAATCGGATTGTGATAAGGCGTCATGTCGAGAAAGACCGCGTTCCAGTGACTTGCTTTGGACCAGAGCACGGATTCAATCGTGCCGCCAAGTGAATTGCTTCCAACGAGGGTACGCCTTCACAATTTCGAAAAAACTCTGGTGTTGTGGCGAAGGGAGCGTGGGGCTTCAGCCCCACGAAGTACGCCCATAAAACCTCAGGGCTTTAGCCCCGGTCTCTTCCTTGCACTTCTGCATCCGAATTTCTCCGCAACCTGTTCAACCGTACCGCCACTTGAATTACTTCGTCGCGGGGCACACTATCCGCCGTGCCGCCACGCGAATTGCTTTGTAACAGGGCACGGCTTTAGCCATGCCGCAATAAGCCACAAAAACCCGCGGGCTTTAGCCCCTGCAGAACCCTTCACCAGCATACAAGGTGACTGGAACCAGCAGGTATACTTCCCTTTTGAGCACACCCCACAATGACTGCAAACAACATCCCGTTCGATTCGGAGTTTGAGCGCAACCTGTTTGAGCTGCGCCAGTCGAAGTTAGCCGAAATTGAAAAGCTGGGCCAGGCCGCCTATCCCAATCAATTCGCTGCCTCGCACACCGTTCCCCAAGTCCGCGTCCAGTGGGATGCGTCCACCGCCGAAGATCTCGAGGCCAATCGCACTACCGTCGCCGTCGCCGGCCGCCTCATGGCCGTCCGCGCCCAGGGCAAAGCGGGATTCGCCACGCTCCAGCAAGGTGGCCAGCGTCTGCAGATTTACGTCCGCCTCGACGCCGTCGGCGAACAGGGCTTCGCGCTCTACAAGCTCCTCGACCTCGGCGACCACATCGGTGTCTCCGGCTATCTCTTCCGCACCCGCACCGGCGAGCTCACCGTGCATGTGGAGCGGCTCACCTTTCTCGCCAAGGCCATGCTCGCCCTGCCCGAGAAATATCACGGCCTCGCCGACGTCGAACTCCGCTATCGCCAGCGCTACGTCGACCTCTTCACCAACCTCGACGCCCGCGAAGTCTTCGTGAAGCGAGCCAAAATCCTCCGCGCCATGCGCCAGTTCTTCGACACGCGCGGCTATCTCGAAGTCGAAACGCCCATGATGCAGCAGATCGCCGGCGGCGCCGCGGCACGCCCCTTCAAGACCCATCACAACGCGCTCGCTATGGATCTGTTCCTGCGCATCGCGCCCGAGCTTTATCTAAAGCGCCTTGTTGTCGGCGGCCTCGATCGCGTGTACGAAATCAACCGCAACTTCCGCAACGAGGGCGTCAGCACCCAGCACAACCCCGAGTTCACCATGCTGGAGTTCTACCAGGCCTACGCCAACTACCACGACATGATGCAGCTCACCGAAGACCTAGTCGAATTCGTAGCCCGCGAAGTGAACGGCACAACCATCACCGAGTTCAACGGCAACACCATCGATCTCGCGAAGTGGACACGCCTCACAATGCGCGAAGCGATCATTCAGTTTTGGCCGGAAGAAGCTGGCCCAAGGCCAACGGTCGATCAGCTCGATTCAGCTAAAGTTCTCGGCGCTCTCCTGGAGCCCGCAATAAGAGCCTTGCATGATCTGTTTGACCGTCCGGGCGAAAGGCTGGAAAACGATCCCGAAGGTGAGATTCAGACAATTCCTCAACAAGAAGAGATAGACGTCGATCAGCTCGGGATAACGAGCGAAAACTCAAGGCGGATTCAACGACTAATTCAGGCGCAGGTAGGCTTCCAAAATGCGTCACGTGAGCTTGCTGAACGAGCCGCACTCGGCAAGATCATCTATCACTTGTTCGAGGCTCTAGTCGAACCCAACCTAATCCAGCCCACCATCATCTACGACTACCCCACCGAGGTCTCGCCGCTCTCCAAAGCCAAGCCCGACGACCCGGCCCACGTCGAACGCTTCGAATTCTTCGCCGGCGGCTTTGAACTGGGCAACGCCTTCAGCGAGCTCAACGACCCCGTCGAACAGCACAAGCGATTCGAAGAACAATTGTCCCAGCGCGCCCACGGCGACGACGAAGCCCACCAGATGGACGAGGACTACGTCCGCGCTCTCGCCTACGGCCTGCCCCCCACGGGCGGCGAAGGTATCGGCGTCGACCGCCTCACCATGCTCCTCACCGGCTCCAAATCCATCCGCGACGTCATACTTTTTCCGCTCATGAGAAGCGAAAAGCAGCCTCCAGCTTCTAGCTCCTAGCCTCTAGCTAGGGCGATCACCGGCTAGAAGCAGGAGTTGCACGTGAATCACGCTTCCAGCTAGGGCCATCACCGGCTAGAAGCAGGAGTTGTACGTGAATCACGCTTCTAGCTAGGAGCTAGAGGCTAGAAGCTAGGAGCCGCACTTGAACATCCTCTTCGTCGGCGACATCTTCGGCAGCGCAGGACGCAAAATCGTCCGCGAACACATCGGCCACGTGCGCGAAGCACACAAGGTCGACCTGCTCATCATGAATGTCGAAAACGCCGCCGGCGGATTCGGCGTGACCCCCGACATCGCCGAAGACCTCTTCGACCTCGGCGCCGATTGCATGACCACCGGCAATCACGTCTGGGACAAGCGCGAGCTCCTCGACTATCTCGCCTCCGCGCCGGCCGACAGCCAGGAACGCCCGCGCCGCGTTCTGCGCCCCGCCAACCTCGCGCCCGGCCTCCCCGGCTACGGCGTTTTTGAGGGAACTACGCAAAGCGGCGTTGCCTACGCGGTCCTCAACCTGATGGGCCGCGTCTTCATGAATGGGACGAATGACCCATTTCATCTGGCGAACGACCTGCTGGCAGGGATAAAGGCCAAAGTCATCGTGGTCGACTTTCATGCCGAGGCCACCAGCGAAAAAGTCGCCATGGGCTGGCACCTCGACGGCCGAGTCACCGCCGTCCTCGGCACCCACACCCACATCCCCACCGCTGACGAGCGCCTGCTGCTCAACGGCACCGCCTACCAGACCGACGTCGGCATGAGCGGACCCTACGACAGCGTCATCGGCGTCGAAAAAGACCTTGTGCTCCACCGTTTCCTCACTGGCATGCCCGGCAAATTCGAAGCCGCCAAGGCCAACCCCAAACTCTGCGCCACCCTCGTCACCTGCAACCCAGAGACCGGACGCGCCACCGCCGTCCAGCGCCTCATGCTCGGCGAATAGCATCTGCTTTTTCCTGACCCTACCCCCGGATCCCTGTCTGTCCAAACAAAGAGGGCAACCCACACGGGTTGCCCTTTCTGATTCCCAGGATTTGCAGGGCTCGTTCGTTTCAATCCACCCTGCGATCGATCCATTCCAGCCGTTCTAGCTGGCCTTCCTATGAACCGGCGCATGGTGCACCGGCGCCTTCTTCTTTTCCGGCTGAATGAACCCATCCTTCAACACGATCTGCGCACTCTGTGCACTGGTAGCTGTGCCCGGAACCTGCGTGTACGTGTCGTAGGTGCCGTCCAGCTCCGCCCCCGACGGTTGCGTCTTGAATTCGAATCCCGGCGGATAGAGCTTCAGTTCCGCGTCTTTCAGGGGCTCTTTCAGATTCACGATGAAATCGGGGATCTTGGAGTCCTTCGCGTCCTGGGTCACTGCCACCTTGATCTGGTTCACGTCCGAACTGATCACGATTCCCGGAACCGGCGTCTGCTTGCCCTGCAACAGGCCCCAGAGCTTGTCCGCGTCTTCCTTGGCGCCGAAGGCAAGAATCGTTTCCTTGTCCGCCAGCGCCAGCGTGGTCAAGTCAGGCGTAGAAGCGATCAGGTCGTGAATCTGCTCCTGTGGGCTCTTCGCCGGCGTAATGGAGAACGTTCCCGGAGGAAAGACTGAGGCCTGCGCCTGCGACTTCAACCCATCCAGTCCATCCAGTCCACCGTGATACTTCTTGTAGTAGTACTCCAGCTTCGGCTCGATCTGCGCCTTGTAGTTGGCCGGCGCAAAATCCCACACACGCGCGTAGAACCACACCGCCTGGGGCAGATTCTGCGTCGCTCCCGGCTGGCTGTAGGCCTGTGCCAAAAGCAGCGTATCGCTCAACCCGGCTGTCTTTTCCTGGTCTTCCGAATAAAGCTTCAGCTCCGATGTATATTCCGCCTGCGCGTCCTTGAAGTCCTTCTTCGAGACCGCATCGTCCAGGGCCGTCGCCGAATGGAAGAGCGGATACGTCGCCGCAGTCTGCTTTTTCCACTCATCTTCAGAAACCGCCGCCGGCTTCTGCACCTGCAGTCCCTTCGCCGCCAGCGCCGCCGCGTCATCGCAGGTCTGCGCGTCCGAAGTCTTGCCGCACTGCCCCTTCTTGATGAAGACTGAAATAAAGATGGCCTTCATGTTGTTGGGGTCTACCTGCAGCAGACGGCTCGCCGCGCTCAGGGTCTTGTCCGCATCCCCAATTTGCTGATACGTGTCGATCAGCATGTCCAGAACGGCACTCTTCACCACACTCTGCGGATACTGCGTAAGAAATTGTTCGAGTGCCGAGGCTTTCGCCTTGGGATCACTCTGTGTGGTTGCCATTTGATAGGAGTTGAACTCGGCCGGATCCTTGATTTGGATCGTGCCGCTCGCCTCCTGTGCTTGCAGCATCGGCGCAACAACAAGGCTCAAGCTTGCCAACGCCATCACAGATGCAAAGACAATCTTCTTCATTCATTGCTCCTGGGAGATACATAAGTGGAATGGATATTCAAACATCGTTTCCTGAAACACACAACCCTTCTGCTAGGCGGTTGAACACCGGCGACACGGTCGAACCATACCACGCTTTCCAGTGCGGTGTTGGAAGGATTATAGAAACCGACGCTGTCCCTGACAAGCAAAGTTCTCGAACTCCAGCACATAGCTCCCTGCAAAAGCGCAGGCGCTCCCGCACAATATTCATCTTCAAGGCTCATATCGACGCAGGAAGCAGGTCCATCGCACGTTCCCCATTGTCCCCATTCCGGCTTCCCTGCTGTCTTTGGATGCGCCCCGGCCGTCGACAGCATATCGCCTTAGACACCACGCCAGGGAAAAGTGTTCCAGTCCGGCTTTCGCCTTTGCAACCCAGTCCTGCTTCGGTCTGTAGCGGAAACCGACGCGCCCTTCCCCAAGCAGCAAAATCCCAGCCGGTTCTTCCTCCGGGAATTTCCTGTCTTCATCAAGTTGGGGATAGAGCGCCTGCGCAGGTTCCGTTTATTGCAGTAGACGAATCAGCTCCGCCTGTTCGGCAAGGAAAGCATCATGGCCGTGGGTGCTCACCATCTCGCGGTAGGTCGCGTCCACGCCTGCCGAGCGAATCGCATGCGCAAAGTCGCGCACCGACGCCGGAGGGAAAAGCCAGTCGGAACTGATGCCCACAAAGCTCAACCGCGCCTTGATCCTGCCGAAAATCTCTCCCGCATCGCGTCCCCCGCGCAACGGATCCCAGGTGTCCATGGTGCGCAGAATCGCCAAATACGCATTGGCATCGAAGCGGTCGACAAAACGCTCGCCCTGGTGGTCGAGATACCCGCCAATATCAAAACGCCCGCCCACCAGCCCGCCTCCCTGGTGATCGAGCGCCCATGGATCTTCCCCGTTGCGGTTCGGATTGCGGCCAAATCGCTCTTCAAACAGCGTGGCCGATTTGTAGCTCAGCATCCCGATCTGCCGCGCCAGCGCCAGTCCCTGCTTCGGAGGACGTTGCGGCAGATAATACCCATCGTCCCAGTTCGGATCATTCTGGATGGCTTGCCGCTGCAGGTGATTCAATGCCAGCGCCATCGCCGACACCGGCGCCGTGGCCACAATCGCTGCCTTTTCCACGCGCTCGGGATCGTGAATCGCCCACTCCAGCGCCTGCATTCCCCCAATCGATCCGCCCAGCACCAGCCGCAGCCGCCGGATGCCAAGAGAATCCAGCAGCTTTGCCTGCGCCCGCACATTGTCGCGAATCGAGATCAGCGGAAAATCCGGCCCGTACACCAGCCCCGTCTCCGGATCCACCGAACCGGGCCCCGTCGATCCATAGCAGGACCCCAGCAAATTAATGCAAATAACGAAATCATGCTCCAGCGACAGCAACGCCCCCGGCGCAAAAATCTCCGGCCACCACTGATGCACCAGCGCCGAACCCGAGAGCGCATGGCACACCAGCACCGCATTGTCCCGCGCCGCATCCAACCGCCCATACACCGCATAATGCAGCGTCGGACGCGCCAAGTTCCGGCCGCTCTCCAACAGAAGGGAATGCTCCAGCACATAATCCCCTTCATACGTCGGCTCGAGCGGTCGATCCCCGGCTCCTGCGTCTCGTGTCTCGGCTTGCGCTTCGGTCATTTCACTCATCGTGCCGCGAGGCTGGCCTTCTCCGTCGATCCCGCGAAAGTATGGCCATTCGCGGCCTCGATCGCCTGGTCCAGGTCGGCAAGGATGTCGCGGATGTCTTCAATGCCCACCGAGAGCCGCACCAGCTCCGGCGTCACGCCGGTGCCCGCCTGCTCCTCGACTGAGAGTTGCTGATGCGTTGTGGACGCCGGATGAATCACCAGCGACTTGGCATCGCCGATATTCGCCACCAGCGAAAACAACTCCAGCGAGTCAATCAGCTTCTTGCCCGCTTCATAAACGTCCCCCGTCTTTCCCGCTTTGATTCCGAAGGTGATCAGCGCGCCCTGCCCCGTAGGCAGATATTTCTTCGCCCGCGCGTAATACTGGCTCGACGCAAGCCCCGGATAGTTGACCCACTCCACGCCGGGATGCTCCTCCAGGTGCTTGGCCACCGCCAGCGCATTCTGCGAGTGACGTTCCAGCCGCAGGTGCAGCGTCTCAATTCCCTGCAGCAACAGAAACGCGCTGAAGGGCGACAACGCCGCGCCGGTATCGCGCAAGCCCTGGATGCGAGCCTTCAAAATGAACGAAATCGCGCCAAACGTCTCCCAATACGAGAGCCCATGATACGAGGGATCCGGTTCTGTGAAGTCTTTGAACCGCCCCGACTTCGCCCAGTCAAATTTGCCCGCGTCCACAATCACTCCGCCAATCGTGGTTCCATGCCCGCCCAGAAACTTGGTAGCCGAATTCACCACGATGTCCGCGCCCCACTCGATCGGCCTCACCAGCGCCGGCGAAGGTGTCGTATTGTCGATCACCAGCGGCAAACCATTCTCGTGCGCAATCGACGCCATCTTCTCGATATCGACCACATCGAGTTTCGGATTACCGACCGACTCGGTATAAATCGCTCGCGTCTTGGGGGTGATCGCCGCGCGCAGTCCGTCGAAATCATCCGCGTCGACGAACTTCACCGTGATTCCCAGCCGCGGCAGCGTGTAGTGAAAGAGGTTGTAGGTGCCTCCATACAGCGAAGTGGTGGAGACAATCTCATCGCCCGCCGAGGCGAGGGTCGTCAAGGTCAGCGTTTCCGCGGCCTGTCCCGACGCCGTCGCCAGGCCTGCCACGCCTCCCTCGAGGGCCGCCACCCGCTTCTCAAACACATCGGTGGTCGGGTTCATGATGCGCGTATAGATGTTGCCGAATTCCTTCAGCGCAAACAGGCGCCCGGCATGATCGGCGTCCTGAAACAGGTACGAGGTGGTCTGATAAATCGGCACAGCCCGCGCACCCGTCGCCGGATCAGGCGATTGGCCGGCATGGACTGCAAGCGTGGCAAACTGCAACTGCTTTTCGTCGGACATCGATCACTCCTTTGATTTCTCTTGAATGTGAGTCTTGAGACTGTGAGTTCTTGCCATCTCAATCAAAAACAGAAAAACCCGAATCCTTTTTGGAGGACCGGGCCGCTTGGTTCAAAGATCGGTTGCGCTTAACGCATTTGCCTCTCCAGAGCCCCACGGACGGGTCCGCTTGCGCAACACATGCACATAGCCATGACCTCCATCCGCCATTTCCCTGGGTTCAGCATGAAAGGAAGTATCGACGCTCACCACCCGCCAAGTCAACCACCGCACCCACGCCCTAGTCCCTAGTCCCTCAGTCCCTGCCTCGACGTGTCATCCTGAACGGAGCGTCTTGGGGCCCCGTCGCGCAAGCGATGGGGTAAGCGCAGCGAAGGACCTGCTTCTGCTTTTTCCTGACCCCTGCTCCCTGATCTCTGCGTCCTATTCCTTCCACACAAACGCCCCCGCCTGCGCCAGCCCCACATGCGCCAGCACGCGAAACACAAACTGCTGCGCCATCTCCTCCGAATCAACCGGCTTGGAATAGAACGCGGGAATCACCGGAAAAATCGTTGCCCCCGCCTCCGCCGCCAGCGTCATGTTGCGCAGATGAATGCGGCTGAAAGGCGTCTCGCGCACGCAAAGAACCAGCCGGCGCCGCTCCTTCAGCGTCACGTCCGCCGCCCGCGCAATCAACGAATCGGCCAATCCCAGCGCTACCGCAGCCAGCGTCCCCATCGAGCACGGCAAAATGATCATCCCCTCCGAAGGATGACTGCCGCTGGCGATCGGCGCGCCGATGTCGGAGTTGGAAAACTGCGTCGTCTTCACCGGCTTCGCGCCCAGCAGCTTTTCCAGAAGATCGTTTCTCCCCGCGATCCCGAGTTCCTCCGCCATCACGCGCAGCGAATTCTCCGACGCCACAAAATGCACCCGCGCCACCCGCGCGTCGGCCTCCAGCGCGCGCAGCAGCGCACGCCCAAACACCGCCCCCGAAGCGCCCGTCACCGCGACCGTCAATTCCATCCATTCCCGCTTTCGGTCCATTCCCGGAAACGCCAACGAAGGAAAGGACACCGATGTCATGGTACATACCCCGCATACTTGAGATCAGAACCTTCACCCGGAGCCGAGTGATCTCGCACCCTTGTCCTTCTGAGCAGAGCAGCAAGGGGCTCCGTCGCGCATGCGATGGGGTAAGCGCAGCGAAGGACCTGCTTTGTCTTTCGCGGAGCGCCAACAAGCACGACACTGGGTGCCCCATGTCTCGCTTTTGAGACGTGGGAAACCGACAACCCCAACCAGCTGACTTGTCCTCCTGAGCGGAGCGGCTTGGGGCCCCGTCGCGTAAGCGATGGGGTAAGCGGAGCGAAGGACCTACTTCTGTTTCTCGCGAACCAAACAGAAGGGAAGGCAACCACCCCCGAAAAACGCCTCCTGCCCCGCCATCGTTTGCGGAGAATTACGCGCATTGGCGCACAATAAAGAAACAGCTCCCAAGAACAATCCTCCCGATCTCCCGCCACCCCATCTCCAAAAGTACCGACCAATCAGGAATCCTCGAGCGGTACCCCCTCCCCCCCACCTGCCCTGAAAACAGTGCAATTCCGTCGCGCAACGAAGTCAAAAAAGGACAAATCCACACACCTTCGCGCAGAAGACGACAAGGCCAAACCAACCCACTCAACATGCGTGGGCCACCCGGTTCAGGCTTCCGAAGGCGAAACCGCCACCCGGTTTCCCAACCGATAAACCCGTCTCCAACCCAAATTCACTTGACAGTCTTGTCTTACAGAACCAGCAAACGCTCTGTTTGCTTCGCAACCGCACCGCCCATCACAAATGCGTCAAGTGGTCCGCACCCGCATGAACATTGCGTATCCACCATCACAATTGTTCCACGTGGAACAATTTGCGCGGCCGAAGACACCCGTTCCCGCTCTATTCCAGCACGCGCTTGAAAATTGCATCCACATTGCCAAGTTGCCGCGTGTAATCGAACGTTCGCTCCAGCTTTTCCTTGCTCAGCAATTTCGTAATCGCCGCATCGCGCACAACCTCTTCCCGAAAAACCAGGTCGTCCTTCCACGCGCGCATCGCATGGCTTTGCACCAGCCGATACGCATCCTCGCGCAGCATGCCGGCTTCCGCCAGGTCCAGCAGCAGTTGTCCGCTGAAGATCAGTCCGCCCGTGCTTTCAAGATTGCGCTTCATCCGCTCCGGATACACCAGCAGTCGATCGATCAGGTCGGTCGCTTTGGCCAGCAGATAATCCGCCAGAATCGTCGAATCGGGAAAAATGACCCGCTCCACCGAAGAATGAGAAATGTCGCGCTCGTGCCACAGCGGAATATTCTCGAACGCCGCCTGCGCATTGCCGCGCAATACCCGCGCCAGCCCGCTGATCTGCTCGCTGGTAATCGGATTCTTCTTGTGCGGCATCGCAGACGAGCCTTTTTGCTTCTCGCTGAAATACTCCTGCGCCTCGCGCACTTCGGTACGCTGCAGATGGCGAATCTCGACCGCAATCTTGTCCAGCGTGCTGCCCAGAATCGCAAGCGTCGAAATGTACGCCGCGTGCCGATCGCGCTGGATGACCTGCGTCGCCACAGGCGCTGGTTGAAGGCCCAGCTTCGCGCAGATCCGTTCTTCATGCTCCGGCTTCAGATGGCCAAACGTGCCCACCGCGCCGGAAAGTTTGCCTACGCGCATGTCCTCGGCCGCCGCATCGAAGCGGGCCAGGTTGCGCTCCATCTCGGCATACCAGTTGAGCAGCTTCAGCCCAAACGTGGTGGGCTCCGCGTGAATTCCGTGCGTCCTGCCGATCGTCGCCGTGTGCTTGAATTCGAGAGCGCGCCGCTTCAGCACCACCAGAAACGCCGCGATGCCCTCGCGGATCAGCGCCGACGCGGCTTTCACCTGCAACGCCTGCGCCGTGTCCACAATGTCATTCGATGTGAGCCCGTAGTGCAGCCACCGGGACTCGCCGTCCAAGCCTTGTTCTTTGAGGCTCTCGGCCACTGCAGTCGTGAAGGCAATGACGTCGTGCTTCACCTCGGATTCAATGGCCTGGATCCGCTCGACGGCAAAGCTCGCCTTGGTTGCGATCGCCTCGGCGGCATCCTTGGGGATTACGCCATCTTCAGCCAGAACCGCACTCGCCGCCGACTCCACTTCGAGCCAGCAACGATATTTGTTTTCCTCTGTCCAGATGCGCCCCATCGTTGGGCGTGTGTAGCGTTCGATCAAGGGCGAGCTCCTGCATCCGATGGTTTGAAGCGTGAGAACCAACTCCCGATTGTACGGGGTAACCTTCGCTCAGGAATGCGGAATACCGAAGCGCCTGTGCAGCTCTTCGTAGAGAAGTCCGCGCCCCGGAAGATAGGGCTGAAACCATTCGCCGTCGATCACGATCTGCGGGATGGCACGCTTCCCCACGTGGCGAATCAACTCCGCGGAAGCCGCGGGATCCAGATCGACATTGATTTCGGTGTAGACGATGCCGTGGACATCCAGAAATTGCTTGGCGGCCCGGCAATCCCTGCACCAGGCAGCGGTATAGACCTGCACAGTCATGCCTTGATTTTAACGTCTTTTTCGCTGATACCATCGGGATGGGATGACTGCCGAAGAAATCAAGGGTTTACTCAAGCTGGAGCCGCATCCAATTGAGGGCGGATCGTTCCGGCGCACCTACACCTCGCAGGGAACTTTGCAGTTGCCGCGCGGGGTGCGCGCCCAGGGCACGGCAATCTACTACCTGCTCGAGCCCGGATCTTTTTCGGAAATGCACGTTCTCGAATCCGACGAGATCTTCCACTTCTATTACGGCGACCCGGTGGAGATGCTGCAGCTCCATCCCAACGGTGTCTCCGCAATTCTGACTCTTGGACAGGATTTAGCGGCCGGGCAGCACGTCCAGGTCATCGTGCCGGCTGGCGTGTGGCAAGGCACGCGGCTGATCGGCGACGGCAAAGTGGCCCTTCTCGGTTGTACGGTGACGCCGGGATTTAACTATGCTGACTACAAGAACGCGAAGTATTCCGACCTCGCAGCCAAATGGCCCGAACAGTCCGAACGCATTCGTGCATTGACGCGCAGCTAGGCCAATCTATTCTTTCGAGCGTCGCTCGCGGAAGAAGCTGCGCAACAACTCGCCCGCTTCGTCGGCAAGAATTCCCTGCTCGACGGCCATTTTGTGATTGAGCTGCGGATGATTGAGCACCGAAAGCACGGAGCCGCATGCGCCCGCCTTCGGGTCAGCGGCGGCAAAGACCAAACGGTCCAACCGCGCATGAATCATCGCGCCGGCGCACATCGCGCACGGCTCCAGGGTGACGTAGAGCGTGCAGCCGTTGAGCCGGTAGTTGCCCAGCGCCTTTGCCGCATCGCGCAGGGCGACAATCTCGGCGTGGGCGGTAGGATCGTTGTCGCGCAGCACGCGGTTCTGACCCTGCGCAAGGATCGTGTCTTCGTGAACCACGACCGCGCCAATCGGCACCTCGCCGGCCTCTGCTGCCAATCGAGCTTCGGCCAGAGCTGCCTGCATCGCGTCGAGGTCGGAGATCATTCTTTCGATGCTACCGCCGCGGGCTGCTGCTGGGTCATGCAATGCAGTGCGCCGAGACCCCAGATGAGATCGACCGAGTGGATGCCGATGACTTCGCGATCGGGAAAAACCTGCGCGAGAATGTTCAGAGCCACGCGGTCGTTCGGGTCGTGGAATGTCGGCATCATCACCAGCCCATTGGCGATATAGAAATTGGCGTAGCTGGCCGGAAGCCGTTGCTTGCGGAAGACAACGCGACGCGGCAGAGGCAGTTCGACGACGGTGAACTGTTTGCCGTCCGGAGTGCGCGCCGCCTTGAGCCGGGCCAGATTCTCGGCGAGCGGCTCGTGATTGGGGTCCTTGGTGTTGGGCTCCACGGCGGTCACGATGGTCGCGGGTGCCACGAAACGGCTGATGTCGTCGATGTGTCCGTGGGTGTCGTCTCCGGCGACGCCGCGCCCCAGCCAGACGACCTGATCAATGCCGAGATAGTCGTGAAAGGCACGCTCAAGCTGTTCGCGACTCACGCCTGGATTGCGCTGCTGGACTTCGCTGAGCAGGCATTCTTCGGTCGTGAGCAGGACGCCTTGGCCATTGGTATCAATCGATCCGCCTTCAAGAACCAGCCGCTTCGACTGGCCCTCGACTTCGACGGTCGGCTGCCACTCCGGCAGATGCAAAAGCCCGGAAACACGCCCCGGGATCTGATCGTCGAGATGCCAGTCGGAGTATTTGGCCCAGGCATTGAAGTGCCAGTTCGTAATCGCAACCTGGCCATCGGCATTGCGGACAAAAATCGGCCCGGAATCTCTTGTCCAGACCCGATTGGTCGGCCAGACGTGAAAGCTGACCTGATCCAGATTGGCGCCGGCGCGCTTAAGAATGCCTTTTGCACGCTGTTGCTCTTTGGGGTCGCGCACGAGAAGGTGCACGCGCTCGTGGGCGCCCAGGAGACGGATGATCTCAGCGTAAAGCCAGGGGATGGGATGGAACTTGCCCGGCCAGTCTTCGTGATTCCACGGCCAGGCGAGCCAGGTAGCCTCGTGCGGCTCCCATTCGGCGGGCATGCGAAAACCCAGTTGGCGCGGCGTGCTCTCCCACATCGCTATTTCGATTCTCCGTCGGCGGACCAGGTGTGAACGGGATCGAGAAAGCGCTGGGTGATCGGCGCATAGGCATCGATGCGCCGGTCGCGCAGGAACGGCCAGTTGCGGCGCGTCTCTTCGAGCAAACCCAAGTCGATCTCGCCTAACAGAATCTCTTCGGCATCGTGTGAGGCTTTGGCGATGATGCGGCCAAAAGGATCGGCAAGAAAGCTGCCGCCCCAGAACTCGAGACCCGGCCCACTGGCCCGGTTGCCGAGGATATCCCCGTTCTCGTGCCCCACGCGGTTGACGCCGGCGACGTAGACTCCGTTGGCGATGGCGTGGGCCCGCTGAATGGTCTGCCAGGCCTCGTATTGCGCTTGCCCGAACTCATCTTTCTCGGCAGGGTGCCATCCGATCGCAGTGGGATAGAAGAGAATCTCCGCGCCCTGCAGGGCGGTGAGCCGCGCGCCTTCGGGATACCACTGGTCCCAGCACACGAGCGTGCCTATGCGGCCAAAGGCTGTGTCTACGGCGCGAAATCCCAGGTCGCCCGGCGTGAAGTAGTACTTCTCGTAGTAGAGCGGGTCGTCGGGGATGTGCATCTTGCGATAGACGCTGGCAATGCTGCCGTCAAGATTCAGCGTGACCGCAGTGTTGTGGTAGAGACCGGGGGCGCGGCGCTCAAAGAGAGACGCAACGATGGCCACACGGGCTTCGCGCGCCACTTCGGCCAGTTTTGTCGTGGACGGGCCCGGAATCGGCTCGGCGAGATCGAAGAGGCGCAGATCTTCGCGCTGACAGAAATATTGGGCGCGAAAGAGCTCAGGGAGACAGACAATGTTGGCTCCGAGACGCGCCGCCTCCCGGATATGTTGGACCGCCGAAGCAAAATTTGCTTCAGGATCGGGGCCCATGCGCGTTTGCACCAGGCCGACTTTGTATTTTCGCTGCGTTGCTTTCACGGAAGAACTCACACTTAAAGGATGCGGGACAACCATTCTCTGATGCAGCAAGGCCAACCCCGGCAGGCGGGATTGGCCTGAGGCTTGCGCAGATTGATTACGACTCGAGAATCAGAACGGCGGCGGCGATGGTGGTGGTCCAGAGACCGCGCTTGTCGCCCACGGCCGACTGGGTGACGTTGCTGGTGCGGACGATTTTATTGGAGATGCGATAAATTTCCTTCTTCTCGTCCCAGCTCTTGTCGGGGTCGAAGTCCACATCGAGCGTGGTGGCCAGCATCTCAGCGGCCAGTTCTTCGGCGTACTCGCCAGCCTGGTCCTCGGTTTCGCCAAAGCTGTGGTGCTCGCTCAGATACCCGTAGGTATCGCGATCTGCCGGAATGGCGACGCCGATGCTGGATACGACCAGCCGATGGGGTTCGCGCGTCGAGTTCTCTGCAATCACCGCGAAGACCACTTCGCCGTGATCGAGATACTTCAAACCTTCTTTGCGTCCGATCACTTTGCATTGCGGCGGAAAGATCGATGAGACGCGCACAAGGTTCTGCGAAGCGATTCCCGCATCGCGGAGGGCAAGCTCAAATGAGGTGAGGCGCTCCTTGTGTTTGCCGACACCCTTGGTGAAGAAAATCCGCTTCGGGACCATGCTCTTTCCCAATTTCTATGTATCCTCCGTGGCGTTGACGGTACTGTTTTCTTGAAACGTTCCCGCATGAGTTTATCTCATATTGCCCGGGCGCAAAAGAGAAGTTGGGGAATTCATGGGACGTTTACACGGAGCGGAGATTTTCTGGTTTGTATCGCGCTCGCAAATCGCCGCAGATTGAGGCGCCGTCGCGCGGTTCCCTTCGAGCAAGCAAGAAGAAATCGGTGGGACCGTCGCCATAACTCTTCCGAACCGTAACTTTTTCGCTGGGCCAGCGTTTAACAACTCATGAAGTGGATTGAGTTGGTCGGGAGCCTTGCGCTTTGCCCTGGAATCCTATGCGGGCCGGCGCGTGCTGCCTTTTCTCAGGACGCCTCGCAGCCCGCTGCCGATCCGTCTGCCAGAGTCGAATCCTCCCCGGTTCCGCTGGAATGGACCCCGCCGGCTCTGAACCAGCTAACGGCGCAGGCGGCCGTGAAGTCCAGCTTCACCCTCGACCGGAATCTGTTGAGCGTCGCAGCCGGAATGGTTCCCGATGCCGACGCGGCCGATCGCCAGGCGATTCGCAAGCTGGATGGCGTCAGCGTCCATACGATGCGTTTCGGCGATGCGGGCATTCCCAATGAGGGCGAAGTGGATTCGATCCGCGCGGCCTATCACCTGCGTGGATGGAAGCACCTGGTGACCACCACCAAGAGCGGTGGCCCGGTGCGCAACCAGACGACCGATGTCTGGGTGGTAATGGACGGCGTCAACGTGCGCGGAGCCGTGGTGCTGGCGGAAACTCCAAAGAGCTTGACGCTGGTCACGGTGGCCGGGAATCTAAACCCCGTCGACCTGATGCATCTGCGCGGCCACTTCGGCATTCCGCGCTTTGACGGCGACGATCTCGGCACTCCGCGCGACAAGTAATTCCTTGGTCTGCGCCGGTTCGTCGACGCTTCGAATTTCCTTTTAGATCGCGGCTGCGCCGGGTGAAAAGACCTTGGCGCCGCGCCGTCTCATTCCCTTGCCTGCTGGATTTGCCGAGTCTGGCCTCGGTCTGCAAAGGTATAGGGGAAAGGGACATCCCAAAAACAATGCAGACGACCTACAACGGGCTTGAATTGCCCAAAGACGGCAAAGCGATCGAATACAAAGACGGAACCTACCAGGTCCCCGACAATCCCATCATTCCTTTCATTGAAGGCGACGGCACCGGACGCGATATCTGGAAGGCATCGCAGCGCGTTTTCGATGCTGCTGTTGAGAAGGCGTACGGGGGCAAGCGAAAGATCAATGGTTTGAGATTTACGCCGGCGAGAAGGCATTCCGCCAGTTCAACACCTGGCTGCCCGACGACTCGGTGGCTGCGGCGCGCGACTTGCGCGTCTCGATCAAAGGGCCGCTGACGACGCCGGTGGGCGGAGGCATTCGCTCGCTGAATGTGGCATTGCGGCAGATTCTCGATCTGTATTCCTGCGTGCGGCCGGTGAAGTACTACCAGGGTGTGCCCAGCCCGGTGAAGCACCCGGAAAAGGTCGACATCGTCATTTTTCGCGAGAACACGGAAGATGTGTACTCCGGCATCGAGTTCAAAGAAGGCAGCCCGGACGCGGCGCGTCTGATCTCGTTCATCAACGACGACCTGCTGAAGGGCGGGAAGAAGAAGATCCGGCAGGATTCGGGCGTAGGCATCAAGCCGATTTCAATTTTCGGAACCAAGCGGCTGGTGCGCTCCGCCATCCGCAGCGCGCTGGAGACGGGCCGCAAGACGGTCACGCTGGTGCACAAGGGCAATATTCAGAAGTTCACCGAGGGCGCGTTTCGCGAGTGGGGCTACGAGGTAGCGACGCAGGAATTTCGCGCGCAGACGGTCACCGAACGAGAGAGCTGGATCCTGGGCAACCTGGAAGCCAATCCCGGATTGACGGTGGAGCAGAATGCGGCGCTGATCGAGCCGGGCCTGGAATTTGCGCCGCCAGAGTTTTCGCGAATCGGTGCATTCGCGGAGTCACGTGTGTTCTCGAGTCGATCGGGAAATCGCATGGCAATGGCGCGTGGAAGACGAAGATCCTGGTCAATGACCGGATTGCCGATTCGATCTTCCAGCAGATCATCATTCGTCCCGCGGACTACAGCATTCTGGCCACGTCGAATCTGAACGGCGACTACATTTCCGACGCGGCGGCGGCGCAGGTGGGCGGACTGGGGATTGCGCCGGGCGCCAATATTGGCGATGGGTATGCGGTGTTCGAAGCCACGCACGGCACCGCTCCGAAGTATGCCGATAAGGATGTCATCAATCCCGGATCCGTCATTCTTTCCGGCGTGATGATGCTCGATTTCATTGGGTGGAAGGAAGCGGCCAAGATGATCGAGAGCGCGATGGAGAAGACCATTCAGCAGAAGTTCGTGACCTACGACTTTGAGCGGCAGACGGCGGGAGCGACCAAGGTCGGGACGAGCGAATTTGCGACGCGCATGATTGGAAACATGTAAAGGAGCAGCAGGGATTAGGGATCTAGAGACGTTAGCCCGGGACATACACCGTCTCCAAGGAGATAAGAAATGCGGAAAAAGGTAAGCATTGTTGGCGCGGGGAACGTGGGCGCCACGGCCGCACACTGGATTGCCTCCAAGGAATTGGCGGATGTAGTGCTGATTGACGTGGTGGAGGGTGTACCGCAGGGCAAGGCGCTCGACTTGCTGGAAGCCATGCCGATTGAAAAGCGGGATGTGCATGTTCTGGGCGCGAATGATTATGCGGCGACGGCGAACTCCGACATCGTGGTGATCACGGCTGGGATTCCGCGCAAGCCGGGGATGAGCCGCGATGACCTGCTGCACACTAATTTCAAGATCATGTCGGACGTGGTGCAGAAGGTTGTTGCGCAGTCGCCGGAGTGCATCCTTATTATCGTTTCGAATCCGCTGGATGCCATGGCCCAGGCGGCCTATCGGCAGGCTGGATTCAATCGCGAACGCGTGATCGGCATGGCCGGGCGTGCTGGATTCGGCCCGCTTCAGGACTTTCATCGCCGAAGAGTTGCAGGTGAGCGTGGAGAACGTGACCGCGTTCGTCCTCGGCGGCCATGGCGACACCATGGTGCCGCTGCCCCGCTATTCGACAGTGGCCGGGATTCCCATCACGGAGCTCATTGCGCCGGAACGACTGGAGCAACTGGTGCAGCGGACACGCGATGGCGGCGCGGAGATTGTGAAGTATCTGAAGACGGGAAGCGCCTACTATGCGCCTTCCGCAGCAGCGGTGGAAATGGTCGAGGCCATTCTCAAGGACAAGAAGAAGATTCTTCCCTGCGCTGCCTATCTGCAGGGCGAATACGGGATCGACGGCTACTACATCGGAGTTCCCTGCAAGCTGGGGGCGGCGAGGTCTCGAAAAGATCATCGAGATCAAGCTGACGCCGGAAGAAGATGCCGGCGTTGAAGAAGAGCGCCGCGGCGGTGAAGGAATTGTGCGCAGTGATCGGGGTTTAGAGGATTTCTGAGCGCGTTTCCGGGATTCGAAAAGACGGAACCCCGGGCGACATCGTCAAACGAGAAGCAGTGCGTCAGCGGCGGAGGAAGGCCACGACTCTGGGCCCGATCTGCGCGACGCACTGTTCCGGCGCAAGATGGCCGCAGCCGTCGATGACTTCCATTTCTGACTGCGGAATGAGCTTGTGGATGGTTTGGCCTTCGCTCAAGGGCGTGATGTGGTCGACCGCACCCCAGACAATCAATACGGGCATTTTGAGATTGGGCAGCAGGCTATCGGTTGTGTCCTGCCCCGCGAGCATCGTCGCCAGGGCGCGGTGCACGACCCACGCATTCTGCTTCGAAATGCGGAGAAGGTCATCTGCGACGAACCCCGGCACGGTGGGGGGATGGGGCATCAAGAGTTCTTCGAGCTGAGACAATTCGACGGCAGTCGTGGGAGTAAAAAGCGACGTGTCCCAATCGGGTTTTAGAGCAATGCCGGCGCTGTCGAACAGTATGAGCTTGCGAACGCGTTCTGGATGCGCAACTGCGACACGCTGAACGATCCAGCCACCCATCGACCACCCGCCGAGATCGACCTGCTTCAACCCGAGCGCATCGAAAAAGCCAACGACCACTGCAGCTTCCGCCGGTACGGAGTAGGAGAAGTTTTTGGGCTTCTCACTCTGCCCGTATCCAGGCAAATCGGGAAGGTAGAGGCGGTAGCCGGCCCTGGTCAAAGAAGGAGCCAGATTCTGCCAGTCCTCTGCACTACCGCCCAAGCCGTGCACCAGAACAACCACGGGACCCTGGGCTGGTCCCATGGCGTAATAGTGAATTTTGATTCCATTCACGGTGGTGAAACGCGACTCGGCGCCGGACAGGAGCATGTGGAGGATCGAATATCGATTAAAAACTTCCACAGGCCGCGCCCAGAATCCGGCTGCACAGCCCAGCGCGAGTGGCAGAATTGCGGCAAGGAAAGCGGTCCACGGGCGGCGTTTCACAGTTTCTCCAGAGCCTGCGCGCGCTGCCAACCCGCTTCAATCACCTTGACCGTAATGGGTTCGAGGACCAGGGCGCTGTGGCTGTTCCATTCGGCACGCTCCACCCAGCGCACTTCATCGGCGTCGGACGCGGCCTTTAATACGCCGCCCGTCACGCTGCAGAGATAGTCGGCGATCACGTAGTGGAAGCGGACGCGCTCGCCCTCGCGATGAATGCGATCGAGCAATTCGATCAGTTCGAGCGGCTTGACGCGCAGGCCGGTCTCTTCCTCAACCTCGCGCACCACCCCTTCCTGCAAGGACTCCCCGACCTCGAGCAGACCGCCCGGAAGGGACCAATGTCCTTTGAGCGGCTCCCGTCCGCGCTTGACGAGAAGAACCCGTCCGCGGTCCACCACAACCGCACCGACGCCGACCATGGGCGATTTGGGAAACTCTCTGAGCATGCCGCCTGCCTGCACCTTGTAAGATGCTGGTCCCATTGAAGATTCGCACAATCTATAGTAATCGCCCACCCACATTCCGAGGGGCGCCGCATCTTTGTTGCTGGCGTATCATCAAAACGAGGCGGGGGGGAAATTGTCTGAATTTACTCTGCGGATTGAGGGGATGCATTGCGCCTCTTGCATTCGTCGTGTTTCGCAGGCCTTGAATCTGGGTGAAGGGGTCCAAGTGCTGGAGGTTCGCCTGGGCGCTGCGCGGATCAGCTCCCGCACCGAACCGGTGCCCGCCGAGCGTGCAATTGAAGCTCTGGCGAAAGCAGGATACTCCGCGTGTTTGGAGAAATAACCAGCCCTATGGTGACTCCAGAGACGGTCTCGCTTCCGGTGCTCGGCATGACCTGCGCCGCCTGCCAGCATCATGTGGAATCGGCACTGCAGTCGACGCCTGGAGTGGAGTCGGCGCACGTGGACTTGATGGGCCATCGCGCGACGATTGTTTTCGATCCGCGCCTTGCGGATACGCAACTGCTGGTGGAAGCGATTCGTGGCGCCGGGTACGACGCGGTAGTTCCCGCAGAGGGCGAGACTGGTTCCGAACCAAGTTCAGAAGCTACGGATCGCGGATCCTCTCTGAAGGCGTGGATCACGATCAGCGCGGGCCTCATTGCCATGCTGCTGGCCATGCCCCTCGACACGAGCATGGGATGGCTCGACCGTTCGCTGATGCATGGAATGCCCTGGCTCTATTCGATCCCGGCCAGTCTCCTGCGGTGGGTGCTTCTGGTGCTGACGGGCGTGGTGATGGTTTGGGCCGGCCGGCCGGTTTTTGTGAGCGCGGGACGCAGCCTGCGCCATGGCGCGACCAACATGAATACGCTGGTGAGCCTGGGGACGGGCGTCGCGTTTTTGTATTCCGCATACGCCACGATCATGCCGGGAGGCGGCAAGCAGGTTTACTACGATGCAGTGCTTTTGATTCTGGGATTTCTTTTGCTTGGAAAAGAGCTGGAGAGGCGGGCCAAGAGTCGTGCGCTGGCCGCGCTGCACTCGCTTGCCCGGTTGAAGTCGCCGACGGCGCGCCGCATTGCGGACGGCATCGAGGCCGTGGTGCCGCTCAACGAGATACGCCCTGGGGACTGGGTCAAGATTCTGCCCGGCGAGCGCTTCCCCATCGACGGCGAGATTCTCGAAGGCCGCACCTCTGTGGATGAGTCGATGATCACGGGCGAGTCGACGCCGGTGGTACGGGAGGCGCATGACAGAGTCCTGGCGGGTTCGCTGAACTATGACGGCGCGGTGATATGCCGGGCGCAATCCTTGGGCGAAGACACGGTGCTGGCGCAGATCACGCGGATGGTGCAGCAGGCCCAGAGTTCGCGGACACCCATGGAGCAGCTTGCAGATCGCGCGAGCTCCATTTTTGTGCCCAGCGTGATTGGAATCGCGGTCTTCACCTTTGGCCTGTGGGCGGTGGCAACGCAATCGTTGGGAATGGCGTTGGCCAATGCGGTTGCGGTGCTGGTGATCGCATGCCCATGCGCCATGGGGCTCGCCATTCCCGCAGCCCTTACGGTCGCGGTGGGGCGGGGCGCGCAGCTGGGAGTGCTCTTCAAGGGCGGGGAAACGATGGAGCGCCTGTCGAAGATCGATGTGGTGGTTCTGGACAAGACCGGGACGCTTACCGAAGGCCATCCCTCGCTGGCTAGCATTCAACCTCTGGTGGGCTATGAAGAGAGCGAGCTTTTGCGTCTTGCCGCGGCGGCGGAAGAACAGGCCAATCATCCCCTGGCGCATGCGCTGGTGGACGCGGCGCGCGCCCGAGGCATCTCATGGCGGACGGCCAAGGATGTGCGCATCGTGCCGGGACGCGGGCTCACAGCCACGGTCGACGATTTCACCTGCATGATCGGCAATGAAGCGTTCTTCCGCGATCTTTTCGCGAAAGCGCCGAATAACTTCATGCCGCCGAAGCCGGGCATGACGAGGTTGTTTATTGCCCTGAACCATGAGCCTGTCGGATGCTTCGACGTGCGCGATAGCTTGCGGTCGAATGCCGCGGAGAGCGTCGCATTTCTGCGCAAGGCGGGACTGCGGGTGATCATGCTGACGGGCGACTCCGCTGCGGCCTCCGCTCCCATTGCCAACCAGGCGGGCATCCAGGAATTTGAGTCGGGTCTTGACCCGGCGGAAAAGCTGGCCCGCATTCGCGCGCTACAGGAAAAAGGGCTGCGCGTGGCGATGGTCGGAGACGGCATCAACGATGCAGCGGCCCTGGCGCAAGCTGATGTCGGCCTGGCCATGGGCTCCGGCGCGGATCTGACGCAGGAAGCCGGGGACGTGATTTTGCTGCGCGCCAATCCTGAGTCTATTGTGGTTGCCCGCGAACTGGCGCGCGATACGCTCAGCATTATGAAAGAGAACCTGGGGTGGGCGGCCGGGTATAACGTGGTTGGAATTCCGCTGGCTGCGGGATTTCTCTATCCCTTCTTCCACATCCTGCTTAACCCATGGGTTGCCGCGGCGGCCATGGCCCTGAGCTCGGTGAGCGTTCTGATGAATAGCTTGCGCCTGCGCCGGTGGCAGCCGGTTGCGCTCAAGGAAGCACAGGCACGATAGACTAGCCCAAGAGCTCTTTTGTGCGCATCCTGACTCGCTACATCCTCGGCGAAATCCTCTCCCATACGCTGATCGGCTGCGTCATCTTCACTTTCATTCTGTTTATGCACGACCTGAACCATGTTCTGGAGATGGTGGTGCGCAATAGCTCGACCTGGGTGGATGTGTTCGAGGTTTTTCTCTTCACAATGCCCAATACTTTTAAAGTCACGATCCCGATGGCGGTTCTGGTCGGCATTCTGCTGGGGTTGAGCCGCCTGGCCGCGGACAGCGAAATCATTGCCATGCGCGCTTCGGGGATGGGCATCGGCTACTTTGTGCGCGTGGCTTCGATTGTTGCGATCAGCGGCACGGTTTTGGGCCTGGTGAATTCGCTTTATGTTGCACCGCGGGCCAATCAAGCCATTCTCGATTTGCAACAGACGCTCGAGACGGCGCAGGCATCCTACGAAATTCAGCCGCGTGTTTTCTACGAGGATTTCCGCAATCGCGTTCTCTATGTTCAGAATGTGAAAGCAGGGACGGGCGCGTCGAATTGGGACCGGGTTTTCATGGCCGACGTAAGCGACCCCACCACACCCCTGGTGACGACCGCAGCGAGCGCGACCGTGGTGAACGACTCGACGCAGGAACTGTTGATGCGTCTGCGCAACGGCGCGGAACATGACACCGTTGCCGGCCAGCCGGAGCAGTACAAGGTGTCGACGTTCAACAGCACCGATTTGCCGCTGCCGTTGAGCCAGCAGGGCGAGGTCCACCTGGGACGCCTGGATACGGCCATCTACGCAATGCCCATGGACACACTAAAACGGCGCATTCACGGTCCCGACGCGCAGCGTTTCCTGATCGAACTGCATTCGCGGTTTTCCTACCCGGTCGCATGCCTGGTTCTGATGCTCGTGGGCGTGCCGCTGGGAGTGATTTCGAGGCGCGGCGGCAAGAGCTCCGGCTTCGTTTTTACGCTCTTGCTGGTAATTCTGTATTACGTCTTGTCGTACACCGGCATCGCACTGGGACGACAGAACAAGCTCTCCGCATTTCTCGCCGTATGGCTGGCCAACATTTTATTTACCGCGGCGGGCGCGTTCCTGTTGTGGCAAATGGCTAGTGGTGGACGAGTTTTGACGGCGATCGGAAGCTGGGCATCGCGCCTGCCGGAATTCAA
This sequence comes from uncultured Acidobacteriaceae bacterium, assembly GCA_963798035.1. Classification (GTDB taxonomy): domain Bacteria; phylum Acidobacteriota; class Terriglobia; order Terriglobales; family Acidobacteriaceae; genus Telmatobacter. The sequence goes on from CAWCRW010000007.1 coordinate 241,920, forward strand.
TTTCAAACCCAAACAACATGCGGCGGCCTTCACCGGTTTTCTGAGCAGGATCCAGCCGCGCGCCTCACGCCGCGGTGGGCGCGGCGTCTTTCCGCGCATCCTCGACGAGTACGTGGTTCGCGAGTTTCTTGGCATGTTTTTCCTGGTGCTCGCGGGATTTGTGATGCTGATGCTGGTTTTCACATTCTTCGAGCTGGTGGGCGATATCCTTCGCAATCATATCCCGCTGACGACTGTCGGCGACTACCTGATCAATCTCACCCCCAGTATGCTTTATCAGATTTCCCCGCTGGCGGTGCTGATTGCCGTTCTGGTCACCTTCGGGGTTCTCAACCGGAACAGCGAAGTGGTGGCCATGAAGGCCACGGGAATCAGTTTGTACCGCCTCGTTGTCCCGATCGTTTCGATCTCGGCTGTTCTGGCGGTGTGCCTGTTCCTGTTCGATCAGTACTATCTTCCCCAGGCCAACCGCAAACAAGAAGCGTTGCGGAGCACGATCAAGGGACGTCCGCCGCAGACGTTTTTGCAGCCGGAGCGGAAATGGATGTTTGGGGAGCCGCGTGCGGGCGAGGCCAGCCGGATCTTCTATTACCAGTTTTTCGATCCCAACACGGATGAGTTTGCGAATCTGTCAATTTTCGAATTCGATCCATCCACGTTTGCAATTACGCGGCGCATCTTTGCATCGCGTGCGTTCTGGAATGCTCGAACGGACGCGTGGACTTTCCAAAATGGATGGGCGCGTGACTTCGAGGGGGCGACGCAGACCCGGTATCAGGAGTTTAAATTCACTTCTTTCGCAGAGGTCCACGAGCAGCCGTCGTACTTCACCAAGGAAAGCCTGCAATCCCAGGAAATGAACTTTGGCCAGCTCGATCGCTACATTCGCGATTTGCGGCAGAGCGGTTTTGACACGATGCGCCTGCGTGTTGCGCTTTGGCACAAGCTGGCCTATCCGCTGATCTCGGTGGTGATGGCCGTGCTTGCGATTCCCTTCGCGCTTTCCATGGGGCGTCGCGGGTCCCTCACCGGAATCGCGGTCGCCATTGCAGTCGCGCTCACCTATTGGGTGGTGGACGGCTTGTTTGGCGCCATGGGGAACGTAAATTATCTCCCCGCCGCGCTTGCTGCCTGGAGTCCGGATATCCTCTTTGGCCTGACCGGGGGCTATTTTCTTTTGCGCACCCCGACTTAGGGCTTTGTTGCCAGAGGCCGGTAACCTTTGCGGATCGACGATCCTGTTCTTGAGTCCCAATCCCCGTACAATAGGGCTATGTATCGTGACCTGAAGCCGCTTTTCGGCTACATGCGCCGTTACCGTTGGGGATACTTGTGGGGCACGCTTTCTTGCATTGCCACCAACGCAGTGTGGGTTCTGTTTCCGCTGGTCATCGAAAAGGCGATTGACGGCCTCGAGCATGGCGTCGCGCGAAAACGGGTTTTAGTATATGCGGGATTGCTGATTGCAATCGCGATGACGAAGGGCGTCTTCCTCTATGCCCAGCGCTGGATTCTGATCGGCATTTCGCGCGAAATTGAATTCGATCTGCGCAACGATCTCTTTCGGCAACTCGAGGATCAGGACTCGGGGTTCTATGAGCGCTATCGAACCGGCGACATCATGGCGCGGATGACAAACGACCTGAATGCCGTGCGCATGCTGCTGGGTCCGGCATTGATGTACAGCGCGAACACGATATTCTTCACAGTTGGCGCGCTCTTCTTTCTATTCCGCATCAGTCCCTACTTGACGTTGGTTGCGTGGGCTCCGATGCCGGTCGCAAGCATTCTTGTTCAGTATTTCGGACGCAAGATTCACGATCGGTTCGAGCGCATCCAGGAAAGCTTCTCGGAGATTTCGTCGCAGGCCCAGGAGAACTATTCGGGTGCAAGGCTGGTTCGCGCATTTGCCCGCGAAGAGTCGCAGATTGGTCTCTTCGAAAAGCTCAACCGCCAGTACATTGCACGCGCGCAGCGACTGGTTCAGCTCATGGGAATGCTCTGGCCCACTCTGGAATTCATCCTGGGCATTTCGATGATTATCACGCTGCTGGTTGGCGGGCATGAAGTGATTGCGCATCGCATCACGCCGGGACAGTTTGTGGCTTTCAATACCTACATGATTTTGCTGATCTGGCCCATTATCGCTGTGGGCTGGGTGGTGAACCTGTTTCAGCGCGGCACGGCCTCTGTGAAGCGCATCGACGAGTTGCTGCAGGCCAAGCCGGCCATCGACGATGGCCTCGCCGATACCACGATTCCGGCGCACACGACGTTCCGCGGCGAGATCGAGTTTCGCGATCTGAGTTTTGGCTACGGCAATCATCCGGTTCTGCATGGAATCTCGCTGCGGATCCCGGCCGGGTCAAAGCTCGCCATTGTGGGGCCGACCGGCGCCGGCAAAACGACGATCGTCAATTTGATTGCGAGACTCTACGAATCGCCCAAGGGCTCGCTCCTGATCGATGGCCGTCCGGTTCAGGATTATCCTCTGGCGCTGCTGCGCCGAAACATTGGCATGGTGCCCCAAGAAACGTTCCTCTTCAGCGAGACCATTCGCGGCAATCTCGCTTTCGGCGTATCCGATGCGAGCACGGAGGAATTGCTCGAGGCAGCGGAAGCAGCACATATTCGCAAGGAATTCGAGGAGTTCCCGCAAGGCTTCGAAACCATGGTTGGCGAGCGCGGGGTCACGCTTTCGGGCGGCCAGAAACAGCGTGCTGCCATTGCGCGAGCGCTGTTGCGGCGGCCGGCGATTCTGATACTGGATGATGCGCTGGCCAATGTCGATACCTACACGGAAGAACGCATCCTCAGCGGGCTGGGAGCCTACACGTCGACGGCGACGACCATTCTGATCTCGCATCGAGTCTCGACGGTGCGCAACGCCGATCAAATTGCGGTAATCGATCATGGGAGGATCGTTGAAGTCGGGCGGCACGAGGAGCTGCTGGCGCTCGACGGATACTACGCCAGCCTCTATCAAAAACAGCAGCTGGAAGAAGAGCTCACGGTGGCGAGCTGACCCGTCAAGCAGTCCAGCGGCCGGCCGCGGTAAGGTCTGTATCAGGATTGGAATCTGACGATGCATCAGAATTCGACCGGGTGCTGCGCGGCGCGGGCACAAAAGCGGCGGGGTTGGCGTCCGGATCCCGGGCGACCTGTTTCCATGCGTCTCTGACATTTTTGATACAGGCGATGGCGTGCTCAAACTTCGGACGCGATGCGGACTGAGACGCCTGCAGGATTTGCGCAAAGATGGACGCGTAAAACTCGCTCAATGCCTGGGCAGGGCGACCGCCTATATCCATGCGTAAGCGTGCCTGGAGATGAATGATGATATCCAGCGCGCGCTTCACCGCGGCGCGACGTGCCGATTCGTCGCGCCGGTCAACCGCATGCGCGGCAGAATGCAGGAAACGGATCATTCCGTCGTAAAGCGCTACGACGAGGTCAACGGCTGAAGCGCCTTCCAAGGCGTGTTCTTGATAGCTCGACATCTTTGCATCGCTCCTTAGCCGTTGCTGGATTGGTTATAGCCGGTGATGGCTGCGTAGAGCTCATTCACTCCAGCAAGCTGGGAAGGAAGTTCCTGCAGGATTTCGTTCGCGCTGTTCAGTTCGGCGGTGAGGCTCTTTTGCTGTGCGGAAATCAGGCTCTCTTCGCGTGAGATATCGGCATTCAGGGTGGATTCGATGTTGCTGTTGGAGTTTGCGGCCAGCGCCAGAATGCCCTTGGAGGAGCTGGTGCCGGCGTTCGACAAGATGTTCGAGAAGGTCTGCCCCCAACTGTCCGCACTTTGAAAGAAGCCGACCACACTGCTGTAGTCCGAGTTCAATACCGAATCGAGCGAGGTCGCGTCCAGTGTGATCGAACCGTCATTGTTCACACTGATCCCCAGGCCCGTGAGGCTGTTGATGTCGGACGAATTCGTGTACTTCAGGGTCGAAACGGCCTGATTGGTGGTATCCAGAAGGGTCGAAGTCACCGCCAATGTGCCGCTGGTTCCTGCTGTTCCCGAAAGCAGCGACAAACTTTGCGTCGTCCCATCTCTGTTGGTCACAACGGTGGCAGTCACTCCGAGGTTCGCGGCGTTGATGGCAGATGCCAGCCCTGCGAGAGTATTTCCGTTCGTGGGATCGGAAGTAAACGGCGGCGAAAAAGTCTTTGCAGGGCCGCCGCCCACCTGGATCGAGACCGACCCCGTCAACACATCGCCGGCCGCGGCGACCGTGCTGAAGGTGCCGCCTGAGGTCTGCAAAGTACTAAAAGTCAGAGCATTCGCGCTTACGGTGGGGTCGAATACATTTGCGGTCACCGCCAATTGTTCGCTGCTGTTGGACACAACCGACAAGCTGTACGTCGCGTCGGCCCCGGTTCCCGAGGTTACGATCGAGGCCGTCACTCCGAAGTTCGAGTCGTTGATGTATTTCTCCAGATCGGAGAGCGTGATGACCGTCGTCGTGCCTGTGCCGTTCGCGCTGGTGGTTGGCGAGCTCAGTGGAATGTCAAGGAACGCGGAGCCATTGCCGAGATTCAAATCGAAGCTGCCGCTGAGGGCATCGTCCAGGCTGTCCATTCCATTCAATGTGCCGCCGGTGATCTGTGCGCCCTGAAAGCTTACCGGCGTATCGCTGGTGGCAACGATGGCCGAGGTCACGCTAAGGGCGCCCGAGGAGCCCGCCGTTTGCGAAGTCAGCGTCAGGGTTGACTCGCCGTTGCTGGTTACCACGCTGGCTGTAACCCCGAGGTTCGCGGCGCTGATGGCGCTGGCCAGGCCAGAGAGGGTGTTGACGCCGCTCCCGGTGTAAATGGTGTTGGCCGCCGGAGAGCTCGGATCCGGATCGGCGCCAATCACAACGTTTTCCATCGTGCCGCCGCCCATCGAGATGGTCATCGAACCGGACAGCGTGGTATCTGTATCCGCCGTAATCGAATCCATACTGCCGTTGGGATTGGCGGTATTCATTCCGTTCATCAATTCCTGCTGCAAGAGCGACAGGGTCGGAGAACCGAACAGCGGCTCGGCATTGCCCGACGTGTCATTCCCCTCCTGGGTGTTCATGGCGCTGATCAGGGAATTGTAGTCATTGACAAAACTATTGACCGTGCTCTCGACATCTGTATTGTCGTTCCCAATCACCACCTGAATCGGTTCGATGGTCCCATCCGACTCTTTGGTGCTGGGAGCCAGCAGTTGAAAAGTCACGCCGGGAATGAGGTTGGCCACGGTGTTGGAGGAACTGGTCAGATGGACGCCGTCCACCGATAAAACGGCATCTGCGCCCGATACCGGAGAGCTATAGGCTAACGAAGTCGCGGCGGCTGTACTGGTGTCAAGGATGGTTGATGTCACGGCCAGCGTCCCGGCACTGCCGGGAGTATTGGACACAAGCTGCAGACTCGAGGTCCCATCGCCGTTCGATACCACCTGGGCCTGGACCCCGAGGTTCGCGACGCCATTGAGTGCCGTGGCCAAAGTGCCGAGTGTGTTGTCGGTCGAAGTAAGATCGATCACGACGGGCGCGCCGCTGCCCGCCTGGATCGAAATGGAGCCGGAAAGCTTATCGTTCGCATTGGCAATCCCCGCAAGGGTGCCGGTCGAAGTCGTCGAGCCCGTGCCTCCGGAGCCGTCGGTACCTGCCGCACCGGTATAACTCAGGTGGTTGGTGGTATCGGTAATCTGATTGGAAGTGACGGTGATGTTTCCGTTCTTCCCCGAGGTACCCGAAACCAGGCTCAGGCGCGAACCCGAGGAGTCGGTCAACACGCTCGCGTTGATGCCGACCCCGGAAGCGTTGATGGCCGCGGCCAGTCCGGCCAGCGTGTTGTTTCCCGAAGTGGTCGGAACGCTGATTGCCTGCGCTGTGCCCGTACCCACCTGGAGCGTGATAGAGCCGGACAGAGTGTCCGAGGCGTCGGGGATCTCGGCCAGGTAGCCGCTGGAGGTCGTGGCCAGGCTCGTCACCTCAACCGTGTGCGTTCCGGCCACTGCGGAAGAAGTAGCCGCCGTGAGCTCCAGCACATTGGTGTCCGAGCTCGACCCGGTCTTCTCCGCCATGATGCCCGTGAAATCGGTGAGAGAAGAAAGGTCGTTGGAGAGCTTCGACATGAGCGTGCCGAGGCTGGAAATCGCGGTGTCCTGGCTTTCCAGGGAAGTCAGCTGATTCTTCCACGGTGTCTCGACATTCTGGAGATTGCTGACGATCGACGCCACCGTCGAGCTGACGTCAAACCCGGCGCCGCTGGTGGGCGACCCAAAGCTCAGGCCTACAGTTCCCATTGCACACTCCGCACAGCGAATGAAGCAGGTCAGATGCCAGCACGCGGCAAGGTGGATTGGAATGAACTCATGAATTCACGAGTGCGAAATCCGGTGCAAACAGAGAAGGGCGTCAAGCTCGACGCCCTTCTCCGGTGGAGGTTGACGGTCGGATTATTGCAGCAGCTTGGTCACTTCCTGCTGCACGCTGTTGGCCTGGGCCAGGGCAGAGATGCCGGTCTGGCTAAGGATTTCGTATTTGGACATGTTGGAGGAGGCCTGCGCGTAGTCGGTCGCCTGGACTGCGTTTTGCGCCGAGGTTACGTTCTCTGCCTGCGTGCTGAGCACTTGGCTGGCCGCGTTCAGCGTATTGATCTGTGCGCCGATGTAGCCGTCCTGGGCCGCGACGTCGATGATGGCCGCGTTGAGCGAGGTCAGCGCCAATTCTGCATCGGACTGGTTGCTGAGGTCGGTGTTGCTCAAAGTCTGTCCGGCCTGATCCGTATAGCTGATCGTGGCGATTCCGCCCGTGCCGTTGGAGTCCGACAGAGCCGCAAGGGTTCCGTTGCCGGTTTGATCGCCTGTGGTGGTATCTTTCAACGTTGTCCCTGTAGTCACACCGGTGCCGTAGTACGCTCCAATTGGGTTCGTGGAACCAGTTGGACCGGTACCGGTCGCAACGTTTTTGTCTGGGACTGAACCGCCATCCGAAGTGGAGTCAGTGACACCGGTGAAGTCGCTGGTTACATTCGAATTGGAACTGGTCAACGTCATTCTAGGTACCGCAGCCGTCCCGGATCCCGTTGTTGTAACAGAAGCGGTAACTCCCCACCCAGAACTGTTGATTGTCTGCGCCAGCTCGTCCAGCGTTGTGCCGGTGTTGTTGTTACCAGCAGACAGATCAATGATGTGGGACTTACCATCCGAGCCCACGATCGTGGCGTTGCCCTTGAGCAAGTCGGTCGATGACCCAGGCGGGACTGTCGGCGTGTCGGAGTTGGTCGCGATCTGCAGCGTGCCCACAATGCCCGGAGTCGTGCCGACCGCTACGCCGGGGCCGGAAATCTGAATGCCCGTATCACTTCCATGCGCGCCGTTTGCGCTATCGGCAGCGAGGTTGCTGGATGCGACGCCGGCTCCGGATGCGGTGGAGAAGCTTGCGGTCAGACCCAGGCCGGCCGCATTGATGGCATCGATCATGCCGCCTACCGTAGTCGCGAAACCGGAGGTTCCTCCAACCACAATCGTTTTGCTCGCAGAGACAGTCGAGCCGTTCGCGCCGGCCTGCAGGTAGTTGACGACCAACGAAGCTTGATTATTGCCGCTGCCGCCAGTGCCGGTAAGGGAATCGTTCAATCCGGCATTGGCGGAGTTCGCCGCGCCCGATTGGCCGGACATATCGATGAACACATTGTTCCCGCCGCTGCTGTAAGCCATCGCGCCGTTGGTATCGCCCACGTTGGATGAAGATAGCGCGTGAATGTTCAGGGAGTTGATCGACGCGCCAGCGGCCGTTGAGTCACCCGTATAGATGTTGGTGTTAGTGCCAAAGACGCCTTGCTGGTTGTAAGTGGTCGTCGAGCCGATGTTCGAGATTTCCGACAGAATGGACTGGTACTCCTGGTTGGCCGCCGTGTCCTGGCTTCCGTTGAGGGTGCCGTTCGAGGCTTCGGTAGCCAGCGTTACGGCACGGTTGAGCAGGCTTGTCACTTGCGAGAGAGCGCCATCGGCCACTTGCAGCAGGCCGACGCCTTCGGTTGCGTTGGTTTGCGACTGGGTCAGGGCAGACGCGTTGGCCTGCAAGCCATCGACCAGTGAAAGACCGGCGGCATCGTCGGCGCCGGAGTTGATCTTGGACCCGGAAGATAACTGCTGCAGGGTCTTCGAAAGGCTGTTGTTGGTGTTGTTCAGGTTGTTCTCTGAGTAGATCGCAGAGATGTTATTCAAGACACCCAGGGACATTGGGTTTCTCCTTGTGGGATGCGTGGATTTACGGATCTTGCCGTGGCATGCGCCCATTTTTTTATGCTGATGGGCTGCTGCATCCGGGTTGACGCCGTCGCATCTGGCCCCTTTTTCGGCGGGTGGGGATGGGACTTTATGGGCGGGCTATTGTGTGTCGCCGAAGGACACTTCGGCGCGCTGCGCACTAATCTTTCAACCTTTAACTGCCCGCGCCGATGACTTCATTGCAGGAGTTACGCCCTCATGATCAAACTCACGCGGCTCAACGGAAGTCCGATGGTATTCAACAGCGATTTGATGAAGACTGCGGAGGCTTCTCCGGATACGATGCTGACCCTGATCAACGGGGAGAAGCTGATTGTGCGCGAGCAATTGGACGAGGTGCTGCGAAGGGTGCTGGAATACCGCGCACGGCTTCTCTCCAGAGTCGTCCGGCACCTGCCGTCTTTCAACGATCTTGAAGTCTCTGCGTCTCTTTCGAGCCTGGCCGTTGGGGAGTTGGCGAAAGAGGGTGTTGCGCACGTCGCGGAATCTTCGCAGTGTCAACGCTGAAGATAAGCGGCAGCGGGAGCGATGGATGAGGAACTGCACCTATGGATAAGGCGAGCTTGAGCGGCGCGATTCTGGCGATCACCGGGATTGTTGCGGGCTTGCTGATTGAAGGCGGCAGCTTGCGGCAGATTCTGCAGCCGACCGCTGCGTTGATTGTTTTTGGCGGCACCATGGGCGCGGTGCTGCTGCAATTCCCGCTAACGACGGTGGTGGCAGCATTCCGCAGAATGGCGCATGTGTTTGCGGCGCCGCATAAACAGAGCGACATGCTGATTCGGCAGCTGGTGGTGTTTGCCAACAAAGCCAGGCGCAGCGGAGTGGTTTCCCTCGACGCCGACCTGCGAACCATCGAGGATCCGTTTCTTAAGCGATCGCTCATGCTGGCCGTGGATGGAACCGAGCCGGCCGATTTGCGCAAGATTATGCGCGTCCATCTCGATGCGAAAGCGGAAGCCGATGACCGCATGCCTTCGGTGTTTGAGTCGGCTGGGGGCTTTTCGCCGACCATCGGCATTCTGGGCGCGGTGCTGGGCCTGATCCAGGTGATGCAGCATCTGGACAATATTCAAGAAGTCGGGCGCGGGATCGCGGTAGCTTTCGTGGCCACAATTTATGGAGTCGGCATTGCCAATCTATTCTTTCTTCCCTTCGCCGGAAAGATGCGGATCCAGTTACGCGAGGAGCATCTGAAGCGGGAAATGATGCTGGAGGGTGTCATCTCGATCCTGGAAGGGATGAATCCACGCATGCTGGAGTTGAAACTCGGAGGGTTCCTCCATGACTCGTCCCGCCCGAAGAAGGAGCGCGCGGCATGAATCCGCGAGTTCACCGCAGCCGCGTCACGCAGGATCGCTGGCTGGTCTCTTATGCCGATTTCATTACGCTACTGTTCGCATTTTTTGTCGTTCTGTATGCATTTGCCAAGGCCGACCAGAAGAAGCAGATGGAAGTGTCGGCCTCGATCGACAGCGGCTTCAAGTCTCTCGGTCTTTTTTCCCAGATGCAGGGCGTGCCTGGAAAGAACTCCACGGACCCAGGCGTCCTTGGCGCGTCGAACTTTCCGATCAGCGTGCGGAGGGGCGAGGATGTACGTTCTGCGGCGCGCATCCGGGACAATCTGGATGCGATGCGGCGGGAACTAGAGCGAGCACTTTCGACCGAGGTGGCGCGTCATACGGTCTCGATTCAAATGGGACGCGATGGCCTGGTGATCAGTCTTCGGGAAGCGGGCTTTTTCAATTCGGGCTCGGCCACGCCGCGGCCGGAGACGCTGGATACACTGCGGACGATCGCCGCTTCAGTCGGCAGAACGGCGTATGAGGTTCGCATTGAAGGCCACACGGACAATGTCCCTATGCACAATGAAGTCTTTGATTCCAACTGGGAACTCTCGTCGGCACGCGCGACGCGTATCGCGCGACTGTTTCTCGAACTGCATGCGATTGAGCCGGAACGACTGTCGGCTGCGGGCTATGCAGAGTATCATCCCGTGGCGAGCAACGAAACAGAGGCGGGACGGGCGGAGAACCGGCGCGTCGACCTGGTGATTCTTCCCCGTTCGAGCGTGGATTTCGCCGCAATCGACTCTGCAAATCACAAGTCCGCTTGGGCGCGAATCACCGACGACAAGTAGGGAACGCGTGCTGTTACTCAATGCCGAGGACCTTGACGATTACGCGCTTGCGGCGTTGACCATCGAATTCGGCATAGAAGACACGCTGCCATGTGCCTAGGTCGAGACGTCCGTTGGTGACGGGCAGGGTTGTTTCGTGATGGAGCAACAGAGACTTGAGGTGGGCGTCGCCGTTGTCTTCGCCGGTCTGATGATGCTTGTAATCGGGGCGCGCGGGCGCCAACTCTTCAAGCCACTTGCCGATGTCCTCGATGAGACCGCTCTCGTGATCATTCACATAGATGGCGGCGGTGATGTGCATGGGCGAAACAAAGCAAAGACCGTCTTTGACTCCGCTGCGGCTTACGATCTGTTCGACCGTGTCGGTGATGTGGACCATTTCGCGGCGTTTCCTGGTTTCAAAGACGAGGTATTCGGTATGACTTTTCATTTTCTCTCCCGATTGATGGCTTCCGCGTGACAAAGCGGCTCAGCCCTTATCCTAAAGACAGCCGTGAAACCGTCAGCTTCTGACAATGCCGGAGTTTTTTCGCAACAGGGGATGGAGTTGCTCGCAGTCGGCCGCTCGTCCGAGGCGGCGCAGGCCTTTCGAGAGGCGATTGCGGCAGATCCGACGTACTACGAGGCGCATCATGGGCTGGTGCGGGCGCTGCGCGATGCAGGGAGGCTGGAGCAGTCGGTGGCGGCTGCGCTCGCGTTGATCGCTTTAACTCCTGACGATCCGCTGGCGCATACGGCACTGTCGATTTCGCTGCAGACAGCCGGACATGTGCCGGAGGCGGAAGCGGCCACAGCACGCGCGCGCATCCTGGAATGGAAGGTGCAGCTGCAGACGCCGGGAGATGGGGATGCGACGCGGCCAAGCTGATGAGGCGCGCCGGTTGCGGCGGATGCACGACTGGCTTGAGAGAGCGTATGGTCCGCAATATTGGTGGCCGGCGGAAACCCAATTCGAAGTGGTGCTGGGCGCCTATCTGACGCAGAACACTTCGTGGAAAGCCGTGGAGCGGTCGCTTGCGAATTTGCGCAATGCAGGGGCACTCACCGTGGAGGGGGTTCGCGCGCACTCGCTTGCGGAATTACAAGAGCTGATACGGCCGTCGGGCTGTTATACGCGGAAGGCGCCGGCGCTGAAGGCATTCGTCGATATGCTCGACGACGAATTTGAAGGTTCACTTGAAGTTTTAGCGGCTACACCTACAGAAGCATTGCGACAGAGACTCCTGGCTTTGCCGGGTGTGGGACTCGAAACGGCCGATGCCATTCTGCTGTACGCGCTGGGCCATGCGATCCCAGTGGCGGATGAGTATCTGCGGCGCGTGGTGGATCGGCACGAACTGCTCGATAAGACTCCGGGCAAAGATCGCAAGAGTTATGAGGCGCTGGCGGCATTGACGCGGGAGGCATTCGCGGAAGATCCGATGCGAAAGCAGAGGCATCTCTTCGGCGAATTTCATGCGCTGGTGGTGGCTGTTGGGAAGGCGCATTGCGCGAAGAGGGCAGACTGCGCTGGGTGTCCGCTGGGGCACGACCCGCACCAGAGTGACAGTGCGCGCACTCGACCAGGTCGCACAAAAACGCAAAGTGGTTTATAGGATCGTCTGGTTATTTTATTGAATTAAAAACGTTTAAATATTTCATCAGAGCATGCCTTGACAAAGGTTCCCGCCTGTACGAATCTAGCGAAGAAAAGGCGAATATCGCCTTGGCTACCCTATGCCCTCTGCCGCAGTCCTTCGCGTCCAAATCGAGCGCGCGCTCGAACACCGCATTCCCACTGCACTCACGATCGCGCCGCGATCGGAGCGCGCGGTTGCGTGCCTTGGCATCGACAGCGTGGACGCACTTCTGGATGGCGGACTGCCCGTAGGCGCGATCAGTGAACTAACCGGACCGGATTCGTCGGGACGCACGAGTCTTGCCTTGGCTTTTGTCGCACAGCGGACCGCATCGGAACAGGTTTGCGCCTGGGTGGATGTTGCCGATGCGCTTGCCCCGGAATCTGCGGCGGCGAGCGGGGTCGCTCTGCAGCGGCTGCTCTGGGTACGGTGTGCGCCTGCGGAGCCACGGGCTGGAGCCAAGCCCTGGGCGCGGTTGGACCAGGCGTTGCGAGCAACGGACCTGCTGCTGCAGGTAGGTGGATTTGGGGCGATCGTGCTGGACCTGGGCAACACCGCGCCGGAACATGGCTGCCGGATTCCGCTGGCCACGTGGTTTCGCTGGCGCCAGGCTGCGGAACGCACGCAATGCTGTCTCGTGGTGCTGGGCAAGATGGCCTACGCGCAGTCGAGCGCGGCCGTGGTTCTTGAGTGCTCCCCACTGCGCGCGGTAACAGCGGGCACAACGGTGCTGCAGGAATTCGCATTCGCTGTGGCGCGCCGGCGGGAGCGCTTCTCTCCATCGGCTACGGGCCTGCGCAAGCCACCGGCTGCGACATGGTCTGCGCACGCGGCGTGGGACGCGGAGAAGCGCGCATGACGGTGGGACTGTATGCATGCGTCCATGTCCGGGAATTCCCTGCCCAGGCCCTGCTGCGCCTGCGGCCCGACTTGAAAGCACAGCCGGTGGGGGTGCTGGACGGTCGCGCTCCGGAAGAAACTGTCTGCGCAGTGAATCAGCAGGCAGAGCGGCGCGGAGCTGCGCTGGGAATGACGCGGCTGGACGCGGAAGGTCTCGCGGGTCTGCAACTGCTGCAGCGATCGGGGGAGACGGAAGCAGCCGCGCGCGGAGTGCTGCTGGAGTGTGCTGCGACCTTCTCCCCGCGCATGGAAGACGTGAGCCAGGGAACAGGTTGTGCGCTGGTGTTGGACATTGCCGGCACAACGCGGCTTTTTGGGCCGCCTGCGCAATTGGCGGAGCGCTTGAAAGCGGCGTTGCTGCAGGCGGGCTTTCGCGCCTCAATTGCGCTGAGTGCACATTTCGATACGGCACGGCTCAAGGCCGCATCGACACGGGGAATCGTTGTCATTCCCGAGGGCCAGGAAGCGCCGGCGCTGGCGAACCTGCCCCTTGCCGAGTTGGATCTGGAGGAAGGGCCTCTGGAAACTTTCGCCGTGTGGGGGATCCGGACACTGGGCGATCTGGCCGCGTTGCCGTCGATGGAGCTGGTCACGCGCATGGGCCAGCAGGCGTGCACGTGGCAGGGACTGGCACGCGGCAACGCGGAGCACACATTTCAGCCCATCGAACCTGCGTTTGCCCTGCAGGAATTTTGCGAGTTTGAGACGCCGGTGGAGCAGATGGATTCCCTGCTCTTCATGGGTGCGCGCATGATCGACAGTCTTGCCCTGCGCGCTGCACAACATGCGCTGGCCCTGGCCTCGCTGACGGTGGAGATGCGGCTGGAAGGAGGACGCATGCACAGGAGGTTCATTCGTCCTGCGTTGCCGACCATCGATCGCAAGTTTCTGCTGAAGCTTTTGCAGCTGGACCTGGCTGCGCATCCTCCGCCGGCAGCCGTGGTTGCACTTATGCTGAGCGCCGAGGCGGGACAATCAAGCAAAGTGCAGCTGGGATTGTTTACGCCGCAGGTACCGGAGCCCTCGCGACTCGATGTGACGCTGGCACGACTAAAAGCGCTCGTGGGCGATGAGCGCGTGGGGTCGCCTGTGCTCGAAGACAGCTATCGTCCCGGCAGCTTTCATATGGAGAGCTTCGCCGTGCGTGGAAAGAGCTCATCGCCGAAAGACCTGCAGACGCGTATGGCTCTGCGTCGGGTGCGACCTCCTGCACTGGTTTGGGTCACGCTTGATGCTGCGAAGCCTGCCGCCTTTCGCGATGCGCATAGCCGTTACGGGATCGAAGTCGCGTATGGGCCGTGGAGAACTGCGGGGAGCTGGTGGACGACAGACGCATGGGATCTCGAGGAATGGGATGTGCTGGCTTCGAAGAGCGACGGCACCTCGGTTGCATGTCTGCTGGTGCGCGACTGCAGGCGCAATGAGTGGCGGCTTGAGGCTCTCTATGACTGAGACGGCCGACTATATCGAATTGCACGCGGCGAGCGCCTTCAGTTTTCTCGAGGGTGGATCGCAGCCGGAAGCGTTGATCGAGCGGGCCGCAGCGCTGGAGATGCCCTCGATCGCACTCGCAGACCGCAATGGGCTCTACGGTGCTGCACGCTTTCATACCGCGACGAAGTTGAATAAAGTCAAAGCGCACATTGGCGCGGAGATCGCGGTTTCCTGCTTCGGCAACCGACTGACACCACCGGAGTGGGTGCCGCACCAGCATCCGCAGGAGCCTCCGCGGATCACGCTGCTCTGCGCATCGCAGGCGGGCTACCAGAACCTTTGCCAGCTCATTACACGCCTCAAAATGCGGGAGCCGACCAAGGCTGAGGGAGCCGCGACACTCGAAGATCTGGAGGAATTTTCTGCGGGATTGATCTGCCTGACCGGTGGGGATGAGGGCCCGCTGGCGGCGGCGTTTATGCAGCAGGGGCAGGCGCATGCGCGGAAGATTGTGGATAGGCTTGTCTCGACCTTTGGGCGGAGCCATGTCTATCTCGAGTTGCAACGGCACCAGCTTCGCGATGAAGAATTGCGCAACCAGTCGCTGCTGGAGATGGCGTCTGCATTGCGTCTGCCGGTGCTGGCTACCAACGGCGTGCGCTATGCGACGGAGAACGATCGCGAGCTGCTGGATATTTTCACCTCCATTCGTCATCACACGACGCTTGACCACGCGGGGCGATTGCTCGACCGCAATTGTGCACGGCACCTGCGCACACAGCGCGCGATGTCTGCGCTGTTTCGCGATATTCCCGAAGCCATTGCCAACACGCGCATCGTGAGCGATCGGCTGGAGTTCACGCTGAACCATCTGGGCTACGAGTTTCCACACTATCCCGTGCCCGACGGCGAGACGATGGACAGCTTTCTCGAGAAGCGCGTCGAGGAAGGAGTACGCAAACGCTACGGGTCAGCAGACAAGCGGCACCTGTTCGACAAGGCGCGCGCGCAGGTGCGTCATGAGCTGGCACTCATCGCGAAGCTGGGGTTTGCCGGCTACTTCCTGATTGTCTGGGACATTATCCGCTACTGCCAAAAGCAGGGATTTCTGGTGCAGGGGCGCGGATCGGCGGCCAATTCGGCGGTCTGCTATGCGCTGGAGATCACGGCTGTCGATCCAATCGGGATGGAACTGCTGTTTGAGCGTTTCTTGAGCGAGAACCGTGGCGAGTGGCCAGATATCGATCTCGATCTGCCCTCGGGGGATCAGCGGGAACAAGTGATTCAGTATTTGTATGAACGCTACGGCTCGCTCGGCGCGGGTATGACGGCGAATGTGATTTCGTATCGCGGCCGGTCTGCGGCGCGCGAGGTGGGCAAGGCGCTCGGTTTCGACGAGGAGCAACTAACGCGTCTCGCGAGCCTCGTGGGTCACTGGGAATGGCGGGGCGCGAACGACACGATGGCGCGGCATTTTGCGCAGGCGGGCTTTGATGCACGGCATCCGCGCATCGCGCACTATCTCGACCTGTGCATGCGCATGCAGAATCTGCCACGGCACCTGGGTCAGCATTCGGGCGGCATGGTCATTTGCGCGGGAATGCTCAATCATGTGGTTCCGATTGAGCGCGCATCGATGCCGGGCCGGACCGTCGTGCAATGGGACAAGGAAGACTGCGCCGACCTGGGGCTGATCAAGGTGGATTTACTGGGGCTGGGAATGATGGCGGTGCTGAAAGACTCGCTGGAGCTGATTCCGCGCCACTACGGCAATTCTATCGATCTTGCGGCATTGCCTGAAGATCCGCAGGTCTACCAGACGCTGCGCAAAGCCGATACTGTGGGCATGTTTCAGGTGGAGAGCCGGGCGCAGATGGCTTCGATTCCGCACAACGCGCCTACACATTTTTATGACCTGGTCGTTCAGGTTGCGATCATCCGTCCGGGTCCGATCGTGGGCAAGATGATGCATCCCTACATGCGGCGGCGGCAGAAAAAGGAAGAAGTCACATATCCGCATCCGCTGCTTGAGCCCGTGCTCAAGCGCACGCTGGGCGTGCCGCTCTTTCAGGAGCAACTGCTGCGCATGGCCATGACGGTCGCCAGTTTTTCGGGTGCAGAAGCGGAAGAGCTGCGCCGCGCTGTGGGCATGCGCCGGTCAATGCAGCGGATGAAGGATCTGGAGGGGCGGCTGCGCTCGGGCATGACGCTGAATGGCGTGCAAGCCGAGGCGCAGGACAACATTGTGCAAGCCATCTCCTCGTTTGCCATGTATGGCTTTCCCGAGTCGCACGCTGCCAGCTTTGCGCTGATCGCCTACGCTTCGGCCTATCTCAAGGTGCATTATCTGGCGGCATTCACATGCGGGCTTTTGAACAATCAGCCAATGGGTTTCTATGCGCCTGCGGTTCTGATCAAAGATGCCAAACGGCATGGGTTGCGGGTAAAACCGATCGATGTACAGCGCTCGGAGTGGCTTTGCACGCTGGAGTTGGAGGCGGATGGTTCGCATTCGCTGCGCATTGGCATGAACTACGCCAAGGGTTTGCGGCAGTCGTCGGCGGAGGCGATTGTGGCCACCCGCATGCGCGATGACGTGTTCACTTCAGTCGATGACCTGGCTTCGCGCGTGCCGGTTCTCAACCGAAAGGAACTTGTCCTGCTGGCACGGATCGGCGCCTTGAATGCGCTGCGTGAAGTCGAACATCGGCGTGACGCTCTGTGGCAAGTGGAGCAGGCGGGCAGGCCGGTCGGTCCACTGCTGCGGGACGCGCGAAATGCGGATGAAAAATCGAATGCGCCGATGCCGCTGCGGAAGATGACAACCGATGAACGCCTGGCCGCGGACTACGCCGGCACGGGGCTCACGACGAGCCCGCACCCCATGGCTTACCAGAGAGCGGCGCTTCGCGCGCAAGGCATTTTTGCAACCGCAGAACTGGCGGATTTGGAAAGCAATCGCTTCGTTTGCATCGCAGGCTGCGTGATTGCAAGACAGCGTCCTGGTACGGCAAAGGGGTTTGTATTTTTGTCGCTCGAAGATGAGACGGGGATCGCCAACGTGATTATCACGCCGGACACCTTTGAGCGCGAGCGCATGGTGGTGACGCGCAGCCGTTTTTTGCGTATTGAAGGGCCGCTGCAGAATCAGGAAGGGGTGATCCATGTGAAGGCGTATCGCATCACTCCCCTCGATGTGACCAGCGCGGCGATTTACTCACGCGATTTCCATTAACCGCTACCCGTTCTTATCAAATGTGGTGCTCGCGACCGCCTCTGACGGACGATGCGCTCGTGCGGCGGCAAATGTCGCGCGCGCGGCGGCCAATTCTTCGCCGGTCAATTGCAACCTTGGCGGACGCACGCGTGCGGATCCGATGCCCGCCTCCTCCTGGACCTGCTTGATGAGCTGGACGAATTTCGGCACCGTATCCATCTGCAACAAAGGCAGGAACCATCGATAGAGATGGAAGGCCGCCTCTTTGTTTCCTTCCGAAGCGAGGTTGAACAGTTCTACCGATTCACGCGGAAGGGCGTTGACCAAGCCGGCGATCCAACCGACCGCACCGGCCTCAATGCCCTCGACAATCGCGTCGTCGACTCCGACAAAAATGGCGAGCCGGTCGCCGAGCAGAGCGCGAATCGCGGTCACCCTGCGCACATCCGTTGAGGATTCTTTCACTGCTGCGAGATTTGGAAAATCGCCTGCAAGCTCGGCGATCTGCTTCGGGACAAAGTCTGTTCCATACGCGACCGGATTGTTGTAGAGCATTGCCGGAAGCGGCGTGGCCTGAAGAATGGCGGCGATGTGCGCCCTGGTTTCGCGCCAGTCTCCCTGGTAGACATAGGGCGGCAGCATCATCAATCCTTGCGCGCCGGCCTTTTCGACAGCTTGCGCCAATGCTACGGCTTCGCTTGTGGACAGGGCGGAAATCGCCGCGACCACGGGGAGCTGGGGAGAGACTGCAGCGACGACAGTTTGCGTGATCGCGATTTTTTCTTCGAAGGTGAGCGTCGCGGCCTCCGCAAGCGATCCGAGGCAAACGATCCCGGTGCACCCATTCGCGCAGAGCCAGCTTGCGTGGCGAGTTAGAAACGGATAGTCGATGTTTAATTGCGAATCGAATGCCGTGGTCATTGCCGGCATTACGCCTTTCCATTGCATGGCTGCTCCTTTTGCGGCGAATCGGAAGGCTGGGTTGCCTGCTCAAAACGGCTGGGAAGATAGGGCTCGTGCGGGATTTTGGTTTCGCTGCCCGTGAACGCGGCGACAAGCAAAGCCGCGGTGCCGAGCGCCGTAGTGATGCCGAGACCTTCATGCCCGGTGGCAAGCCAGATCGATTTGTCGACCGTGGACGGTCCGATGAGCGGGAGCTTGTCTGGCGTGGCGGCGCGAAATCCGGTCCACACGCGGATGGCGCTCAAAGTTGCGAGCGCTGGAATGTACTGCGTGGCTCTTTGCAACATGGCGGTCATCATTTCCTGGTCGACTTCGGCACTCTCATTTCCATATTGACGCGACGAGCCAATCAGGATCTGCCCCGTCTTCCGCGGTTGAACGTTGAAGGCCACCGAATCTGTAGCGACAGAATGCGCGCTTTTGAGATAGCCAAGCTCCACCAATTGATGGCGGATGAATCCGGGATAACGGTCGGTGATCACCAAATGCCCCTTGCGCTTTCGCACCGGCAGGTCCGGAGTCAAGGCAGGCGACCAGGCCCCCGTGGCGTTGACCAGACGCGGAGCGTGAATCTCGGACCCGTCGTCCATACGCATGGTGCCATTGGCCATTTCGGTGACTGTGTGGCCGAGAAGCAAGGTTGCGCCGTTTCTTTCGGCGGCGCGCGCGAGATGGAGGGCGACGGCCGGAGGATACACGACTGCGTCTTGCTCGACCAGCAACGCGCCGGCCAGACTGGTACGGAGATTGGGCTCCAGTTTGGCAACTTGACGCGAGCTTAGAATGCGGCTGGGGACTTCGCGAGCGGCCAGATAGGCGTGCTTGCGCTCGGCTTCGGCCATCTCCGCATCATCCGCAGCGACCCACAAGGTTCCGGGCATTTCGTATTCCGCAGCGGACGGCAATTCTGCGGAAAGTTTCCGCCACAGAATCTGCGATGCGCGCGTCAACGCAAATTGCGCTTCGGAGTCATCCATGACTACGATGTGGCCCATGCCGGCCGCAGTAGCGCCGCTGCCGAACGTGTCGCGCTCGACAAGAGCGACCTTGAGGCTGGCGTCTGCGCAGGCTGCTGCGCAGGCAGTGCCCACGATGCCGCCTCCGGCGATCACTGCATCGAAGGAGGTCATGTCAGCCGCCGATTCCGAATTTGAATGGATCGGCGGGACTGAATAGGAGCGTGGATTCTGCGGTCACATAGGCTGAACCGGTGATGCTGGGAAGCACCGCTCCGTTCTCGATGCGTATTCGTCCTTCAAAAACGGACCCGAGAATTCCCTCCTGCCGCCAGACTTTGCCTGCGCCGAGTTTGCCGTCGGCGGCAAGGCAGGCCATCTTGGCGCTGGTGCCGGTTCCGCAGGGCGAGCGATCGTAGGCTTTGCCGGGACAGAGCACAAAATTGCGGCAATCGTTGGCGGGATCCTGCGCGGGCGCGGACAACTCGATGTGATCGATCTCTGCCCCATCCGCACCGGTGATGCCAGCAGAAACGAGGGCTCGACGAACCTCCCAGGAAAAGTCAGTGAGTTCCTCGACGTGCTCCAGATCGAGGGCGCATGGCCGGTCTTCGGTCAGGAAAAACCAATTTCCTCCCCACGCTACGTCTCCGGTCACGTTTCCATATCTTGGAACGTTGACCTGCACCGAGTGGTGTTGGCGATAGGCAGCCACGTTATCGATGGTGACGGTGTTGGGTGAATGCAGATTGACGCGGACCACACCGACGGGAGTCTGGATTGCATGCACTCCGGGGGCGATGCGGCCGAGATGGGCGAGGGTCACGGCAAGGCCGATCATGCCGTGCCCGCACATGCCGAGGTAGCCGGCATTGTTGAAGAAGATGACCGCAGCCGCACAGTCCGGGGAGTCCGGCTCGAGGAGGCATGCGCCGACAATCACATCCGAGCCGCGGGGTTCGCACAGAATCGCACGCCGCAGGGAGTCGTGCTCGTGGCGCAAGCGATCGAACCGCGCCGACAGCGGGCCCGGGCCAAGATCGGGACCTCCGGAAAGCACGCAGCGC
Organism: uncultured Acidobacteriaceae bacterium; assembly: GCA_963798035.1. Taxonomy (GTDB): domain Bacteria; phylum Acidobacteriota; class Terriglobia; order Terriglobales; family Acidobacteriaceae; genus Telmatobacter. Next base: position 262,488 of record CAWCRW010000007.1, read on the forward strand.
GTCGGTTCGCCGGCGGTGTGCGAGTCGAGTACAGAGATGCGCAGCGGTGCATTGGTCATGGGGGGCGTGATTCGCGTCCAAAGTTTGGATCGATTCTTGCAAAGTATACCGAGTTGGATAGAATCGTGGGCGTCCAGCGAGGATCGAAGAGCGCAGGACGGCTCGGGTGACGTGCCATGCAAGTTTCGACGGATAGCGACGCAACTGCGACGATCGACCTTACCGTCAACGGCGAACGAGTGCGCGTGCGTCCTGGGACGAGCGTGGCGGCGGCGATGCTCTCAAGAGGCGCACCGTGCCGAACATCCATTGGCGGCGAACCCAGGGCTGCTCTCTGCGGGATGGGCATCTGCATGGAATGTCGCGCAACCGTGGATGGCATACTGCACGCGCGCACCTGCCAGATGCTGGCGCGCGAGGGGATGGAGATCGTGACCGGATGATTGCGTGCGATGTCCTCGTAGTGGGTGCGGGACCGGCTGGGATGGCAGCTGCGGCGGCTGCCGCGGAGAACGGGCGTCGCGTGTGTCTGCTGGATCAAAACGCGGCGGCGGGTGGGCAGATCTGGCGGGGCTATCACGAAAAGCATGCGGCAAACGAGCCGCATGGCCAGGTTTTTGCCGGGTTGATGGGCCGACTGCGATCTGCCGGTTTGGCGATGCGATCTGAAGAAAGTGTGGTTGCCGCAGTTGCACAGCGGGTTCTGCGCGTCGAGAGCGAAAGCAGGTCAGAGGACATCGGGTATGAACAACTCATTTTGGCAACCGGTGCACGGGAGCGCTTTTTGCCATTTCCGGGATGGACGCTGCCGGGAGTGACCGGTGTGGGCGGATTGCAGGCCCTCGTTAAGGCGGGTCTGCCGATCGCTGGAAAGCGGGTGGTACTGGCGGGGAGTGGGCCGCTGCTGCTCGCGGTCGCCGCAGGTTTGGCGAAGCGTGGCGCTCGTATTGAAGGGATCTTTGAACAGGCACCTCTTTCTCGCTTGATTCGCTTGGGGGCTGCTCTCGTGTCGCAGCCGAGCAAGATCGCAGAAGGCCTGCGCTATCGGGTAGCCGTTGGTTCGGCATCCTTGAAAGCCGATGCGTGGGTCACACGAGGGCACGGAAGCGATCGCCTGGTTGGCGTGACTGTAAGGGTCGGCGGGAAGGAACGCGCACTTGATTGCGACTATCTCGGGTGCAGCTTTCACCTGATTCCGAATCTCGAATTGCCTCTTCTTCTTGGTTGCCGCGTCGAGCGCGGTTCCGCGGTTGTCGACGGATCGCAAATGAGTTCTGTGGACGGAATCTATTGCGCGGGCGAATTGACTGGGATCGGCGGGTTGGACAAAGCGCTGGTGGAAGGCGAGATTGCGGGGCTTGCGGCTGCGGGGCGTCCCGTGTCTCATCTGCTTCGCCAGCGCGCGGCGCGGATGCGTTTTGCGAAGCAGCTGGACGAGACCTTTGCGCCACGGCCGGAATTGCGCGCGCTCGCGGAGGCAACCACACTCGTCTGTCGTTGTGAGGATGTGCCACACGCCGCGCTTTCGGGTATGCGAAGCTGGCGTGAAGCCAAACTGCACACGCGCTGCGGGATGGGCGCGTGCCAGGGACGGATCTGCGGACCGGCGACTGCGGCGATCTTCGGTTGGGAGCACGATAGCGTCCGGCCGCCGCTTCTGCCGGCACGAGTGGGAAGCCTGGCGGTTCCGCCGCCTTCAGTGCAGAGCTCGTAGGGTGTGTCTGAAAACTGTAGCCGGGAATGCTTCTGGAAAACAACAGCAGATCCTTGCTGTGCTCGGATGACCGTTCTGGGAGTTGGTGCGGGTCGGGTTTACTTGCGGTCTTTTTTGTGCCACTTGATGTTCACGCCGCGCCATTGCAGACTGCGTACGAGCTGAGCCTGCTTCACAGATTCGTCGGTATAGTGAACGTGCAACGTTCCGCAAATCTCCGCGCCTCTCCGCTCCATGTCGAGGGCAAAGATACTCTTGATCTCAGAATCGAGTTGCTCCGGTGTCGCTACTTCACAACGTCTAAAGTCGAGCATGAAACCCCACCTCTTGTTTAAAACTGCAAGTGGACCGATCAAGCGGGTTCTGCAGTGGCGCGATTCTTCAACGCCTGTGTGTCTATTTATTCCATTCCCCGGCCCTGGACGGAATCCCTCGACGGTGTTAGCAAATCGCTACCAAAGTGTTGATCCCTGCAATGTTTACAGGGTAGATAGCGGGTACCAATTTTCCCATCCTCAACGGTCTTCGGCGCACCGAAAAGAGCTAAGGCCAGAAAATCCGGAGATCTACGAGATATTGGTGGAAGAGGGTCTATTTGTTACTAAATCAACAGCCCTCCGCAGGGGAGTTGAGTCGGAATCGAAGGTACTAGAGCCCTTCGTGTTGCAATTCCCTACTGGCGCTGGGCCTTCTTGCGCCGTTTGTCCTGGTACATTCTCTGGTCTGCCTGCGCCACCAGATCCTTGAGCGTCTCCTCGGAGAGGCGGTCTAACGTGACATAGCCGACGCTCAAGCTCAGGGGAAATTTGTCGGGCTCACTGGCGTTTCGCTCATCGGCTGCAGCCTGCAGGCGGGCTGTCGCGAGCTCAATACCGCAGAGGCTGAATTGTCCGGCCACAACAAATTCATCGCCTCCAAATCGCCCCTTTACGTCGGTGTCGCGAAAGGTTGTCGCCAGCAATTCCCCTGTCTCGACGAGATATCTTGAGCCCGTGTTGTGGCCCAGGTTGTCGTTGATTCTCTTCAAGCCGTCGAGGTCGACGAAGAGCACCGAGAACGGGAGTTCGGCTCTCTGCGCCAATCGCATGGTTTGTTCGCCGAGGAGATAGAAGCCTCTCATGTTGTAGAGGCCTGTCAAGTCATCGCGCAGGGTGAGATCGTGAATCTCTTTCTCCATTTCGTTGATGCGCCAGGCGAGCACGAGCAGCAGGAGGTTCAGGGTGGCTGCGCCCAAGGCCGTAAGAAGCGCGTTGCCGTAGCGATGAGGAATCAGGCTGCGGATAGCGATCTGGCTTCGCGCCATTTCAACGAACAGGGGCAACAGGACGAGGAGCGGTGCAAAGCCTCGGGCGATCCTGCTGCCGATGCCGCCTCCCCACAGGATTGAAAGCACGCCGCGATCGGCTTGACGCAGGGTAACGGCCACCGTGAGGAGAGCCAAACACGCGAGCGCGGGAATTGAGCCTACATCCTGCGCGGAGAGGCCGAAGATACCGAGCTCTTCAAAGCAGAATTCAACCAGAAGCGTGAGCACGACGACGCAAAGGCAGTAGACGAGGACGTCGGCGACGCGGCGAAGAACACTGCTCGCGCTGACGACGAGGATCATCACGCCGACCAGGAGGAGGAACGCTCCGGGCGCCTGGGAGGGTAGATCGCCGCTGATCGGGACTTCGGGCCGCATGGCCCCGAGGACGGCGGAGATGCCGAGGTCATCCTTGAAGAGGGTAATCGCAGCGATGAGTCCGGCCACGATCGCGGGCACGCGGCTCAAGCCCGGAAGCGACACCTGCGAACCGGGTTGCGACAGGAGGAGACTGAAGACGGAGAGGAACGCCGCCAGCGCCATGGGAATGCTCATCAACCGAAAACTAATGGGCAAATGGTAGGCAATGGGCGGAAAAAGCCAGGCCGCGAATTCAATCAGCGCAATGAGCGCGACCAGTGCCAGGCATACTTGCTGGACAGTGAGGCGCTTAACGACGAGCGCCGGATCCGGCTGACCAGGCAACGAAATCGCTTTCCTCGGCACTTGGCTCCCGCGATATAAAGATGGAATCGATGGGGCAATCTTAGCGCATGCTCGATCGATTTCAGCCCTGACAAATGGGGCTGCCCCTCACGGTGGTCACCAGCGAGTCGGCGAACCGCTGCCCCCAGCCGAATCTCTTGTGATTGGAGCGGCTTGCCGGCAAGACAAATGCCTGTGGACAACTGGAAACGAACTCTTTCGGGGCGTCCTCAGAGACGATAAAGCGACATACGCATTGAAGCGGTCCACTCTCCCACAAGAGTGGACCGCCTCGCTGCTTTCCGGGGCGTCGGCGCGCCGGAAGCTTTGCATTTCCCTGAACCGATGGAATCCGAGCCGCTCAGGAGATCGGATTTCTCCTTGTTGCTGCTGGCTGCTCTTCGGACCCCGAATGCCCTGCCGAAGACAGCGGTCGTTCAGATCAATTCACAAAGTGCGTTTGAAAAGCGGCGTGGCAATGAGCAGTGTGCCGATGCCGAAGGAAAAGAGGAACAGAAGATCCGTTTGAATGGAAACGAAGCCGCCGTCTTTGAGCAGGATCGATTTGAAGCCATGAATGGCGTACGTGAATGGATCGATGGTGGCAATACTGCGCAGCCAGCTGGGAAACCCGACGATGGGGGAGATGGCGCCTGACGGGAAGAACAGCAGCGTGTTGAGGACGCCGAACATGGCACGCGGAACGAGGGGATCGTCGACGCGCACCATCATGAGGAACATCATTCCGTTGAAAGCGATCGACGTGCCGAGGATGAGGAGGAGAAGATTCAGCAGCGCGTCCGGATGAAAGATGGTGCCGAGGCCGGCCATCAACGATCCGATGACGGTGAGACAAACTCCGGAAAGGACGGCCTTGATGGCTCCCGCGACATTCAAGCCCATGACGAGCTCGAGTTTGCTGATCGGCGTAACGAGATAGCCTTCGTGGACTCCGCGCGCCTTGTCGTCGATGTAGAGCATGCCTCCGCCAATCATGACGGAGATGTACATGGCGAGGGCGATGGAGCCGGCAAGGAGGTATTTCATGTACTCGACATAGGGATAAATTTCGACAATGCGCAGGGCGATGGTTTTGACGATGCGATCCTCGATTACCGGCTGGTTGAGCGCGTCGATGAGGGACTGCATTTCGCTAGTGATGGCGCTGCTCAGAGTCTGATCACTGTTGTCAATGATCAGGCCAATCCGCGGCGCATCCTTGGCGTAGACGCGGCGGCTGAACTGCGGCGGGATGATGACGGCGGCGTCCACCTTTCCGGTGCGTACGTCTTCCTTGGCCTGGTACTCGTCGGTATAGGGGATGGTTTTGAAGGTCGCGATGTTTGCCGCAACGGAATCGAAGGCCTCTTTGACCTTGACCGCCTGCGGCCCGTGATCTTCGTCGACTACCGCAACGCGAGCCCCCTGGATGTGGCCTCCCAAAGCGTGCCCAAGGATGAGGAGTTGCACGATGGGCAGCATCATGGACATGATCATCAGGACGGGCGAGCGGAAGAACTTGCGCATTTCGCGCTCGACGATGGCGAACATTCGGTTCATGGTTGTGCTCCTGGCCGGGGCGGCATCATAAAGACGGATTTGACTTGCTCGTCCCGCAACTGGCGGCCGGTGTAGTGAACGAAGACGTCGTCGAGCGAAGTATTTTGGACACTGAGCGAGGTGAGCTGTTCACCAAGGCTGGTTGCGAGCTCGACCAGTTGAGTCGTGGTCTGCGAGCCGTTTGAAGTGAGCACTCGGTAAACACCGGCGGATTGCGACTGGACTTCGGTGACGCCGGGAAGTTGTTCAAGGCGCGATTTCCATTCCGGGTCTTCGCGGTTGAATTGCACTTCGACCACGTTCGAACCGGGGACACTTTGCTTGAGTTCGACGGGCGTCCCGAGAGCGACCAGTGTTCCGTGATCGACAATCGCAATGCGGTCGCAGAGACGGTCGGCCTCTTCCATGTAGTGGGTGGTCAAAAGCATCGTCAGGTTGCGGGTCTTCTTCAAGTTGTTCAACATTTCCCAAACGGCGATACGGGATACGGGGTCGAGACCGGTGGTGGGTTCGTCCAGAAAGAAGATGCGAGGGCTATGCACGAGCCCGCGCGCGATTTCAAGACGCCTGCGCATGCCGCCGGAGAGGGTTTTGGTCTGGGCGCCGCGCCACTTGGTGAGATCGACCGCTTCGAGCACGTCTGCGATGTTTTTCTCGCGCTGTTCCCGCGGAACCGAGTAGAGCTTCGCGTAGATGCTCAGGTTCTCTTCGACGGTCAGATCCTGATCGCTGGTGAGCGCCTGGGGGATCACTCCGATCATTCTGCGAACAGCATTTGGTTCCTTGGCGACATCGTGTCCGCCGACGAGGGCTCGCCCTGCCGTCACCGGCAAAAGCGTGGTCATCATGCGAATGAGGGTGCTCTTGCCGGCGCCATTCGGACCCAGCAAGCCAAAGATCTCGCCATCTTTGACTTCGAACGAAATGCCTTTCACCGCTTCGAACGTGCCGTAGCGCTTGATAATGTTCTCGACGAAAATCGACATCGGCGGAGCAGCGTTCTTGACCGCTTGATGGGCGACCTGCCTCATTGCTTCACCAGCTTGCTTTTGGGGATGTAAACCTCAGCAGTCATTCCAGGCACAAACTTTTCGCCGGGATTGTCGATGAGCAACTTGAGGCGTACGTTCTTGATGTCGCGTTTGCGGCCACCATTGATGTCGCGCTGGGTTGCGAAATCGGCCTCTACCGTTTTGACGATCACCTTGCCTTGCAGAGTTGCGCCGCTGGGCATCTCAACCTTGAGCATGTCGCCGATTTGCGCCGCATCGGCCTGGGTTTCAGGGAGGGGCGCGTAGACCCATGTCTGCGAAAGATCCATGATTGTGACAATGGGAGTACCGGCCGAAACCACTTCACCCTGCCGCGCCGCCCACACGTCCACCTTGCCTGTCACGGGTGCATAGACCTTGGAGTATCCGACCTCGACGTCTGCTTCCCTGGCCAGAGCGCGCGCATTCTGCACCAGGTCTCGCGTGGAAGCCACGGTGCGTGCCTCCGCAACTGCCTCCAGTTCGTGCGCCTGCGCTTGGCGCAGCGCAGCCTGAGCCGCCAGTATGTTTTGCTGAGCCGACAGCACGGCCGCCTGATCCGCATCTAGTGCGGCCTTGGCTTCTTCACCGGATTGGGTGCTCATAATGCCCTGCTTCGCGAGCGCGACCGTGCGCTGCGTGTCCGCCTGCTGCTTGGCAAGATTTGCTTTGGCCTGCGCGAGTGTTGCCTGTGCTCCGCGCACCTGCGCCTCGGCGTTGATGGTGGCGCTTGACGTCTCCCCTTGCTCCTGCCGTTCGGTCTGCGTGGTCTCGTTCAGCTTCTGCTCCTGGCTAGCGACGGTGGCGTCTGCCGCTGCGCGCGCTGCGGCGAGATCGTCGCTTTCGATGACCGCGATCAACTGACCTGCCTCGACGGGCTGTCCTTCTTCTACGTAAAGCGCCTGGATGCGACCCGAGATCTTGGCGCCGACGAGGACCTCATTGGCATCCACGGTGCCGATCAGGCGCAAGTCGCCAGACGTCCGGGCCGTCAATAAATACCAGATCAACGAGCCCACCGCGAGCAGCCCGAGGATTAAAAAAACTCGATTCCGTGCGTTCACACTTTCCTCCCGAATTCAAACCGGTCCTTTTCGATCGGAGGCATGGGGGTGTCGGCATAGATTTTTGCGGACAGCTCACGACCTCGTTGCCGGTCGGTGAAAATTGCCTGGCCTAGAAACTCAAGCAAGAGTCGGCGGCGATCAGCGAGCGCCTCGCAGGTGAGCGGGTCATGATCCAAGACCATTCGCCAAATGGGTGCGCTGAGAAAGTAAAAGACATTGGCGCCGAGCGATGCGAGCTGCATCTGCATCCAATCGGCCTCGATCAATTCCCCGCTGGCGACGCCCTCTGCGACCATGGCGCGATACATCACGAAGACCGGCTCAAAAACCTTCTTCACGATGAACTGCATTGCGGTCGATTCGCCTTTGTGCAGGCGGATCATCTCCTGCTGCATAAGGCTCTGAAACTCGCGCTGGCCCAGGATCCGGTCGAAGTGGTTGAGGGCGATGCGCAGCAGCCGTTCGCCGGCGCTGCCTTCACTCTCATACACCGCCAGGGAGCTGTCGCGAACCCGTACCGCGGCCATTTCGAGGGCCGCCGCATAAAGCTTTTCTTTGCTCTCGAAGTAATAGTAAAGCAAGGCTTTATTGACACCGGCCGCATTTGCGATGCGTTCAGTACGCGCTCCGGCGAGGCCAAGAGCCGCAAACTCGTGCAGGGCGGAGCCGAGGATACGGGAGCGGGTTTCGGCGGCGCGATCGGTAGTACCTACAATGGCTTCAGGTGTCATTTTAACTAACCGGTTAGTAGATTAGCCCTGACGGTCTGGGGATGCAAGAAAAATTCCGCCTTCTGGCAATTGGGTGTGACGGGCCGCACGGTGAGGGTGGACGCCCTGGCCTCCACATGGATCGAGCGAAGTCGGCACTTGCCGGAAGAGAGGCTCTTCGCTTGCGGCAGGACCTCTTCCATTGATTCGCTCTAAGTCCCAGTGGCAATCGAATGCTTTCGAGGCTGTGCGCCTCGCGGGCTCCTATTTTTTGCGCGGGAGACAACATGGAACAGGGAGCAAATCCTCCGTTGTAAGTTTTGGATGATTCGAACTTTCGCATTGCGAAAGACGGATTGCAGCGATCGAGAATCGGAAGAAAAGTCGTCGATCAATTCCGCGCGGTTCCGGTAAATTGGAGGACAGGCAGCAACTTCCCCAGGGCACCACGCTTCCCCTCCGATGACGATACGAATGGCCGGAAGATTTCTGGCAAGATTTCTTCGAATTGCCGTGATTGCCCATCTCGGTGCGGCGGCGATTTTCACTGCGTATTCGCAGAGTGCTCCACCCTCCGCCGAGCATGTATGGCATACGAAAGGCGAGCAGGACCTGAGCCAGGCTGCCGCGCATGTGGACGCACAGTATTCAATTGATCCGGCAAAGATCTACACCCTTGCCGAGCTGATCGACCTTGCGGAAATGCATAACCCGGAGACCCGCGTTGCCTGGCAGGAAGCAAAGGCCAAGGCGGCGGCACTGGGGATCGCGCGCGGAGCGCTCTACCCGACGATCGCGGCGGTTGCGCTGGCGGAGACCGCCCGGCAGGCTTCGCTGATTGGAGAATATTTCCATCGTCAGACGCTGGGCGTGTTTGAGCCGGTTCTGCATGTCGAGTACCTGGTTTTCGATCTTGGAGGTCGAAGCGGCGCAATCGACGTTGCGAAGGCGAACCTGTTGTCTTCGGACCTCGCATTTAACGACACTCACCGCAAGATCATTTTCGCTGTTGCCTCTGCGTACTATCGACTTCTCAACGCGCGGGGTCAGAGAGAAGCTGCGGAGGTGAGCCTGACCAATGCCCAGGCCGTTGAAGAGGATGCGGAGAGCCGGCTGAAGAATGGACTCGCCACCAAGCCCGATCAATTGGAAGCTTCGGCTGCTCGGGCGCAGGCCGATTTCGATTTGCAATCGGCAGTGGGAGCCGAAGATATCGCGCGCGGCGATCTGACCACGGAGCTGGGACTCTCCCCGGATACAAAGATTCAGGTACAGCCGATCTCCGAGCTCGCGTTGCCGCAAGAGATGGTTGACTCCGTGGACCATGAAATCGATCGGGCTTTTGCGCAACGCCCCGATCTGCTGGCGCAGGTGGCCCGCCTTCGAGCTGCGAACGCATCGATCAGACAAGCGCGATCTACCTACTTTCCCTCGCTCAGTTTCAGCGGGGATGGAGGGCTGGCACGGGCCTACGGTCAACAGGACCTGCTGCCCGGAAGTTACGCGCAGGGCGAGGTCTGGAGCGTCGGCGTCGAACTGAAATGGACGCTTTTTGACGGCGCACGGCGCGAGCACGAAATTGCCCAGGCACTCGCCGAAAAGAGAGCAACCCAGGCGCAGATCGACGCACTGCGCGATCAGATTGCGAACGAGGTGTGGGCTGCTTATTCCAACGTAAAGACCGCACACAGGCAGCAACAGGCAGCGACGGAATTGCTGACTGCGTCCGACCAGTCTTACGAAGCAGCGCGCGAGTCTTACGGTTATGGAGTCCGCAGCTTGCTGGATGTTGTATCCGCGCAGAAGGCGCTCGCTCAAGCGCGGTCGGAAGATGTTTTTGCCAGGACTCAATTGCTTCTGCAAGTAACAAATCTCACGTTCCGTACTGGCGATCTGCTGCAAGCGCAGCCGGTGAAATCTGTTCCCTGAGGAGCTCTGAAGTGACAACGAAGTCGCGGTCAAGTGGAGTGTTTCGATTCAGCCGGCGCTGGCTGCCGATGCTCAGCCTGGTCGGGACTGGCTGCGGCCGTGCGCCCTCTTTCAGCATCCTTGGGTCGTTTTTTCCTGCCTGGCTGGTCTGCATTGTTGCCGGGATCGTGTGTGCTGCAGGCGCCAATCGTGCCTTGGCGTATTGGAAGCTCGATCAAGAGATCCGATGGTCGATTGTGGTCTATCCGTGCATTGCAATGTTCTTTGCCTGTACGTTATGGCTGATTTTCTTTAGCTAGGGGAGGAACCCATGGCGCAGAATTCGCAAGATGAAAAGCGTCGCATCGTCGGCCGGATCATCAGCATTGCAGCCATCGTTTGTGCGATCGTATCTGGTGTTCTGGTACTGCACCAGGTTACTGTCAATCCACGCACCGATGACGCCGAGGTGTTTGCGAATTTTATTGGAATTGCACCAGTGGTCAACGGGCCGATCACGCATCTCTATATCGCCGACAACCAGCTGGTAAAAGAAGGCCAGCCACTTCTCGATATCGACAATCGACCCTATGCGTACGCGTTGGCGCGCGCGAGTTCGGACCAGCTGGCGCTGCGCGGGACGATTGACGATGAGCGGCGGATTATTGCGGGGAAAGTGAGCGGCGTGGATGTGGCGAAGTCGGGCGCACTGAGTGCTGAAGCCAGTCTCAACCGCGCGGGCGCGGCGATTGAACAGGCGAAAGCGGATGTGGCCAATGCCAAGGCGGCGGTCGAACGCTCCGATGCAGAGCTGAAATATGCGACGAACAACCTTCATCGGATTGAGCCGCTGCTGACGAAACAATTTGTAACCGTCGATCAGGTAGACCAGGCGCGCACCCTGGAGATCTCACGATCGCAGGCGGCGAGCCAGGCGAGATCGCAGCTCGCGTTGGCAGAGGCAGAATTGACGGCAGCCGACGCCCAGTACAAGCAGGGACAGGCCGTGTTGCTGCAGAGCCATGATCAGATTCAGCAGGCCACGCACAATGTCACGACATTGGAGCCGCTGCTGGGACAATTGTCGGGGAAGCAAGCCGCAATCGATACCGCAAAGTATAACTTCGACAACTGTAAGATCGTCGCGCCCTTCGACGCCCGGGTCACAAACCTGAACATTTCGCAAGGAGCCTATGCGACGGCTGGCCAGCAGATCTTTACGTTGATTGACACGCGCGTGTGGTGGGCGATTGCAAACTTTCGCGAAACCCAGATTCAGCACATCCGTCCAGGAATGTTGGCGGAAGTTTACCTGATGTCGAGACCCACCGTTCGCTACAGAGGCATCGTCGACAGTGTGGGCTTCGGCGTAACGCCGGACGCGGACCTGGTAGGGCGCATCTCGCCCACCGGTTTGCCGGACGTGCAGCGCACTCTGAACTGGGTGCACCTGGCATCGCGGTTCCCGGTGCGCGTGCGGATCCAGTCCGACGCCTCGGAAGCGTTTCGCCTGGGCGAATCAGCCGTGGTTGTGATTCGCGGCCATTCCGCCGTCGGATCTGGACAGTAGCGATGGCGACTGCGTCTGTTCGCATTCCGCATGCGGACCGCTTCACCGCTTGGTTTCCGGATTTCCTAATGAAGGAGCTTGCTCCTTATCCGGGGCGCGCGGCGATGGTTGCACGGACGGTGATTGCCGCCACGATTACGATGATCCTGATTGTCACGTTCAGGATTCCGGGAGGAGTGGTCGGCGTACTCTCGGCGTTCATCCTCTCCCGCGAGAATCTCGCGTCTACGGCAAGGTCGGCAGGCTCACTCATCGGTGCATTCCTCATTGGCGCCCTCTTCGCACCCATCGGCGCCTGTTTCTTCGCTTCCACGCCCGCGACTCATTTTCTCTGGGAAGGGTCCTGCATTTTCTTCTGTTTTCTGATGCTCCGAACCCTGGCGAACTATGCTGTCGCCACGGGCCTCACGATTGTTGCCACGAATATTCTTCCGATCTGGTATTTGCCCGGCCCTGTCGAACACAATATTGAAACCACGCTGTGGTTCATCCTGGCCGCGGTTATCGGGTCGCTGGTAACCTTTGCCGTCGAGGCAGTGTTTCATGCGCTCAATCCCAGCAATGAACTGATCGACGGAATCGACTTTCGATTGCTCGCCGTACAGACACTGTTGGAAGCCTATGCAAAAGGAGACGCACCGGCTTCGGAGACTCAAAATCGGCTGGCGCAGTTTGCGCTTGTGGGCGTGGGCGGACTGCGACGCCATCTTGCCCGCACCAGCTATGAACGCCTCTACCGAACGCGGATGAGCACGCTGGTGTCGTTGACCGGCCGCTCGGTCGATTTTGCGGCCGCGCTCTCCACATCGGCCACAGAACTTCCCGCAGCAATGAGGCCACGTGCCGAGCGCCTGGCGCGCCACATCGCGGACGTGCGTCATTGCATGGCAACGAGTGGGGAGCCCTGCGAGTCTGATTTTCAGCCGGAGCCGAGCCCTACCGCGCCCCTTCTCTTCGAACTTGAGTCGATGGTCTCTCTGATGCCGACGGTCTTTTCAAGCACGAGTGCCATCGATCCGCGGCTGGAAGTGTTAGAGAGCGCGTCGTCGAACAGCCGCATCTTTGCGGAAAACGCGTTTTCAAATCCGGAGAATATACGCTTCGTGCTGAGCGGGACACTGGCGGCAATGAGTTGTTACGTGCTCTATGTATCGCTCGCGTGGCCGGGACTGTCCACCTCGGTGACCACCTGCCTGCTCACTGCGTTGACCAATGTGGGCGCATCGCGGCAGAAGCAGGTGTTGCGCATCGCCGGCGCCATCCTGGGCGGTTTCGTATTCGGAATGGGCGCGCAAATCTTTGTGCTGCCCAACATCGATTCCATCACCGGGTTCACAGTTCTGTTTGCCACAGTCACCGCCATTGCGGCGTGGATCGGCACATCCAGCTCGAGGCTCTCGTATGCAGGCGTGCAGATGGCGCTTGCTTTCTATCTTGTTCACCTGAGCGAGTTCAGCATCCAAACCTCGCTCTCGGTTGCACGCGACCGGTCGATTGGAGTGCTTCTCGGGTCCACGATGATGTGGATTGTTTTTGAACGATTCTATCCGCGCAAGGCTGCCGACGAAATGATCCGGGTATTCGTGCGCAATTTGCGCCTTATGGCCGATCTCCTCGTCGACACTCCCGCCAACGCCGACGCCACGGCCATTCTCGCGGTAAGAAAAAAGCGTGACCAGGTCTACAGTAATTTTGGAGAAGTGAATGCGCAGGCCGACGCGGTTCCTTTTGAAACGGGGGTCCAGCGTGCCGAAGACATGGCTGCGCGCGATCGAATACGCCGATGGCAGGCGTCCCTTCGCACCTTTTATTTGCTGGAGATTCCGCTGGTGCAGTTTCTGGTGTTCAACCGGGGCAACGAGAAATCGGAGAACTTCACCAATATTGAGGATGCATTTCGCAGCGCCAGCGCCCAAACCCTGCTGCACATGGCAATGAACATTGAGACCCAACTCAATGAAAGGCGGCATGACACCCAACGGGATCCCGCGCTGGCTCTTGTTCTTGAGGGCCTTCAGAAGGAATGCAAGGAAGAACAGCTCTCAGAAAGAGAGCGCGCGCTGCTTGCCTTGTCGGAGACGGTCGCCTTGCTGCTCGATCGATTCCAGAACGAAGTGGTTGCAGAATCGATTTACGCGACCAACTGAGGCAGCAAACTCTGTGCGGCTCGACTCTTGTGTTCGAGCGGGTTGAGGGTTGGCGATGGAACCGCACAGCGCATTCCCGCGTAAGAGCCGTGTGCCACAATGCGAAGGGTAAGATCCGTCCGGGCGGGAACAACAGTGTCCGGAAACGAACAGTTTTCGGTTTGAGATGGTCGTCGACCCTGGGCGCACCTGCAACAAGAAATTGCGGTTGACGCAAAGGAAGCCGTTTCCTCGTTTGGAAAGTCAATTGCTGTGTAGAGTCTGATGCTCGTCCTCGGAGAGCCGCAACGCATGAAGCAATTTGGATCTTTTACGCTGGACACGTCCAATGAGTGTCTTTGGCGAAACGGATTGCAAGTCTGCCTTCCTCCCAAACCATTCTCGGTGCTGCAATACCTGGTAGAGAATCCGGGGCGATTGATTACGCACGAGGAACTTCTGGATGCCTTGTGGCCTGAGACCTACGTGCAGCCGCAGGTCTTGAGAACGTACATGCTGGAGCTGCGGAAGACTCTTGGCGATGATGCCGGAAATCCGAGATTTATTCAGACTCTTCCCAAGCGCGGCTATCGATTTGTGGCCGCGGTCGAAGATGGGACCGGAACTGCAGGCAGTTCAACCCCAGCGATGGCGCCGCAGGCGGAAAGCTCCTGCGGTATGGTCGACCGCACCGAGGATCTGGCGCGTCTTGAGTCGCAAGCGCGGCTGGCTGCGCAGGGGCATAGGCAACTGGCGTTCGTCACCGGAGGGGCGGGGATTGGAAAGACAGCTCTTGCCGATGCATTCATTTCGCAGGCGTCCGCGTTGCATTCAGCAGTCGTGGTGCGCGGACAATGTGTCGAAGGCCTGGGCAACAAAGAGAACTGCTACCCCGTCCTCGAGGCGCTGAGCCAGCTGTGTTCTTCATCGGATGGACCGCGGGCGTGCCAGATCTTTGCAGCGCGAGCCCCAGCTTGGCTGCCGACGGCCGAGCGGCAAAAAGAGGCGGTGAGTGCGCACGAATCGTCGTCTAACGCGGAGCGAACGCCCGGCGATCTGTGCGGGGCACTTGAAGAATTGGCGAAGGAAAAGCCGCTGATCTTCATCTTCGAGGACCTTCAATGGGCCGATGAATCCACTTTGGATTTTCTGTCGGCCATTGCGCGACGCAGGGCGCCGGCAAAATTGATGGTGTTGGCCACATGCAGGCCCAAGGAGGGATATGGCGAACATCCACTGAAGGCGTTGCAACAGGATCTGCTCATTCATCGGCATTGCACGGAGATTGCGTTGGCGCCGTTGGCCAAAACGGCAGTACGGGATCTGCTGAGTTTGAAATTGGGACAAGACGCGCTCCCGACCGGTTTAGACAGCTATGTCTACCAGCACTCGGAGGGCATTCCGCTCTTTGTACTCGCCCTTCTCGAGCATTTGATCGCACAGCGCATTCTTGTACGCCAGGGCCCCGAGTCGAGCGCACATTGGGAGCAACGTGCGCCCTTCCCAGAGATCGAAGACGGCGTCCCCGAAGAGTTGGGACAACTCGTGGAACTCGAAGTTGCGCGATTGGGTCCTAAAAAACAACGCGTCCTCGAAGCAGCTAGCCTGATGCGCGTGGCATTTCCGGCATGGGCAGTGGCTGCAGCGCTTGAAGAAGACCTGGTGGAGATCGAGGAAGCCTGCGATGAGCTGGCACTCAAATCGCATTTTGTGCAACGCGCAGGGCACGATGAGCTACCGGATGGGACGCGGTCTGGATTTTACGTTTTTGCCCACGGGCTCTATCGCGAAACGTTATACCAAAGGCAATCGCCCGCGCGGCGCGCCAAGGCCCACATTCGAATTGCGGAACGGTTGCGCGCCCTGTTTGCGGGGCGGGAGGGGAGTGTCGCGCGGGAGATGGCGATGCACTACGAAGCAGCCGGCGACTGGCAGCGGGCTGCAGGGGCGCTCGGCGCCGCAGCGCGGTTTGCAGAACAGCGACAGGCGTATTCGGAATCAATTCTATTGCTCGAGCACGCCCTCACCCTGGCTGAAAACCTTAGCGAGGTCGATCGTAATTCTGTATCGCGCGAGATTCGCCGGCAATTGGCGACTGTTCATGAGTCAATTGAAACCAAGAATCGGGAGAGCGGGGACTTCGAAAAAGTTTGACAACTTCTGGACAGGAACTTGACGACTTTATTTTCCGATATCGCTAGGGTGACACATAAGGCAGGAGGTCACCTCAATGCGATTCATCCTTCACAAGTTTGTTTTGGTGCCGGCAATCATGGCGGCGGCAGCTTTGGCGACAACTTCCGCGAAAGCGGAAACAACGGTCAAGGTACCCTTCAGCTTCACGGTTGGTGGCAAGGTTCTCCCCGCCGGGCAGTATGCTGTCCGGCATGACGCGACCGAGAACTTCGTGACCTTCGCCAGCAAGCGATCGCCGCAAAGCTTCACCTGGGTTCTCGGTCCCGGTATGCCGGATCCCACCGACAATGCAGTGGTCCTGAAATTCGATCAGTCGGGTCAGACGCATGCGCTGCAATCCATCCAGGTGGGATCGATGATCACAGGCCACCTGGACAAGAAGACGGCGACAGAGATGGAGATGGGGCAGCCTTCCACCGGTCGGTAGGGGAAGCCAGATTCTCACTGTAGCTGGCGGCTTGAAACCAAGAAACGAGAAAGAGGGCGCATCGCAATTGCGATGGCCCTCTTTTTTTGTGCGGAAACTGGTGCCTGCCGCGTTACGCCTCGGCTGCAAGGCAGGTGTGATTTTCGCCGAGTCCGAACGCGCCACTTATACTCTATTGCAAGCGAGGAGTTCGTCATGGGTACGAATGGAAAATCCGCGGTCGTTTCTCCGACGCTTGACGAGTATCTTCGGAAGAGGCTGAAACCCGTCGAAGGGGCTATCCCTCATCTGCCGGGAGTCGAAATGTATGGAAACTCGATTCCTGCGGCGAATGCGGATGGAGATCTGTTCGAGTACATCAATTTTCAGCAGCGCTATAACATCGACGCCCGTATACAGCGTGCAAAAGATCTCTCAACGAAGTATCTTGAGCCGCTTTCGGAAGGCGCGGCACCGCAGAACCTGGTCGATGTTCACTTGCAGTGGTTGAGGTCCAAGCCGGAATACACGCCGGAGGACGCCCACCAATACAGGAAGGCGAAGAGCTCAGAACAACTGAGGATTGCGGAGAATCTCCAGGAACTCTATACCACTGCGGGAGTACTGCTGGTCGATGCCCAGGGGCATGGGAGTATTGCGGCCAAGATCGCGTCGACGGTGCACGACACTTTTCATACAGCGATGCTCAGCGAACTCGATTTGAATGGAAAAACCACGGCGAAAGTCTTCGAGATCATCAATCTCAGGCTAGCGCAATCGGTAACGGCCAGAAATGCATTGGGCATCGACACGGAGGACAGCGCACGCGAGATCGCGACCATGCTGTATGGGGAAGTGCGCCCTGACGGACTGTTTCGGTTTGTAAACTTCGGTCATCCGCCGCCGCTTGTTTTCTCTGCGGAATACGGGAGGTTCGTGGAGATTGGGAAGGCCAGCATGGTGCAATTCCCTTCTCTCGGGCTCGAGATTCCCGAGGATCATCCGGACCGGAGCAGGTATGTCTCCCTCCTGCTGCGCCGAAGCCAGATGACGTCAAATGACCTGGATGAAATTACCTTGATGAACAGAGGCGACATCCTCTTCCTTTATACGGATGGAGTTTACGATGGGGACGATGATGAGGAAAGACAAGAACTCGAGAAACTTATCCAGAAACATAAGCAGGAGCCGGCGAAGGAAATATGCAACGCGATTCTGCACTATGCCCTGGAGAAAGACGATCGATTGAGAGAGACAGGGGAGCCCGACCGCATCGATGATAAAACCGTGTTCATTATCAAGAGAGGATAGGAGCATCGCGCATGTCTGACATCGCCCTGGCATGGGTCGCGTCGCCTGATGTGTTGGCCCGCGCCCGCAAGATCAAACTGTTCCTCATGGATGTGGATGGAACCCTGACAGATGGTGGCGTATGCCTGATCTCGTCGACTGCAGCGGACGGCTCAAAGGATTCGACGGTCTCCGAAATGAAGGTATTCAACGCGCACGATGGGCAGGGACTCTCGCTTGCGCATACGATGGGAATTCAGACAGGCTTCATCACCGGTCGGTCTTCGCCCGCCGTGGCCAGACGTGCGGCGGAACTCAAGGTCACATTCGTCTATCTGGGACAGGCAAAGAAGACCGATGCTTTCGACGAATGCATGCAAAAGGCGGGCGTGACCGAAGAAGAAGTTGCCTACCTCGGTGACGACCTGCCGGACATACCGCTCGCGCAGCGGGCTGGATTGGCTGTATGCGTTGCCGATGGGGCGCCTGAACTAGGCGCGATCTGCCATTTCACAACGCGCCAGCCTGGGGGGCGCGGTGCTGCGCGCGAAGTCATCGAACTGATCTTGAAGGCGCAAGGCCGCTGGGACGCGGCCGTCCCGCAGGCGCTTGCCTGAAGGTGCGCCCAGAGGAGAACGTTCCTGCCACTCTGGACCCTGCTGCGCTGCATCCCCGCTTCTGAGGACGCCTCAAGCGAAACCCATCAACTTGCAGCAGCCCAATGTGCTTTCCGACTCGAGGCAAGACGGAAGGGCTCCACATACGGTTCGACGGGATAGCCTTTTGCTCTCCAAGCGTCCAGACCGCCCTTCAGGATCCTGATCCGTGAGAATCCCAGGGCAAGCGAGCGATCCAAAACGGCGCGGCTGGTTTTATCGCTCGGGCAGGTGCAATAAACGATCAGTTCTCTCCCTCGCGGAAGGAGGGAGGGGTCATCGACTACCTGTTGAGGGGCAAACCACACTGCTCCCGGAATGATCACGGAATCACCCAACAGGTCGAGGGGTTGGCGAACATCCACGACGAGCATGTTACGACTGGAGGCCAGCAATCGATGCAGCGCCTCGGGCCTGATGGTGTGCTGCTCCAATTCGCGTCGATCGCCAATGCGCTTTACCAGCGCGCTCGCAACCAGAATCGCGACGCACATAATCATGAGGTCGACAGCCATCTCGTTTCTCCGCGACAAGCATAAGATTCGCCGGGAGCTCAAGAGGATTCGTGGCTCACAGCGAAAAAATGCGTTGACGGCTGATGTTTAAGTGTGTCGAGCCAAATCTTGGGAATCGAGATTTCGTCAGAGAAGCCCGGGCTCACCCGTTTGGTCCATGCCCTATCCCCCAACAGTGTCATTGAGGGATCTGCGGTCAGGCGTCAGGATGCCGTTATGCGAGTCAACCTCACAACTCGCCGGTCTGACAGTTGTGACTCAAGCGTTGGCGCGATCCCAATCTCTTTGACAATCCGACCTGCATGCGGATTGCCGGGGGACTACGAGTTCCCAACCGACAGTGCGGCGCTCCTTCGAATGCTCAGGCGCCAGACGGATCTGTCTGACTACGTTCTGCAGAGTTTCGAAGCAGGCCTCCGCACTCCCTCTGGCGCAAAGCTGCTCGGCGTGGAATTGAATGAGAGCATCCTCACCGAGATCGGTTACTTTATCGATTAAGTAGCCTTGGCCGTCTGGGCTAACATCGGCCTGCGGCGCGGTTCGCTTGAGTCTTACTTGCGGCAACTGACTGCCGTTCTCCCTGCAAATGGACGTTGCAGTATCCGCGACTGAAGGAAAACTTTGTTCGGACAGGTGCTGCAGCGATCGTGTACATCGTGCCCCCAAGGTCGTCAGTCCCTAGGTCGTCTGTATAGATCCCGTTGAGAGTGCTTGAGAATCGCGGCTCAAGGCCAGCATGTGAGCGAAACTGCAAATCAATGGGCCAAGGCGCTCTGGACCCTGAGTACTTTGGGTACCCGTTTCGGGACCATAACGGTCCACAATTGCCTCGCGACGGAGACAAAGGCTTTTATTCTATTTACTTCCAGGTCATCCGAAGAGAAACGCTCCAAGTTTCTTCAGCGACGTTTTGGGCAAGTCAAGTTCGAACAAATGCAAGCGAAAAAGTAAGCGGCCGAATCGAAGAAGCGCAGGCTCATTGATAACTCGCTTCGTCAAGGAAAGAGAGTTCGAAGACGACAACCAATATGCCCGTCGGAAACTCAACCAGACTTTCCCAACCTCCGGGGCAGGGACTATGAAGTTACGGTCTGCGCGGAGCGAGCCTTCCTACGTTTCAGGAGGTCACCAATGACCTCTCGAGGCAAGGCCTTCGTGTGTCTCATTTTCACCGGTGCAGCTGTCAGCATCTTCTCAACGATCGGCTATCCGGAAGCTCAATGGGTTCAGTTCATCATCTACCTTGTAGCGATTCTGCTGAGCTCGGGGATGAAAGTAGCGATGCCCAAGAGCGAAGGCACGATGACGGTAAATTATCCGCTCATTCTGCTTGGTATTCTTCAGCTGTCCCCCTTGCAGGCTGTAACACTCGCGATTGCCAGCGTGCTTGCGCAGTGCCGGTTCGGTGTCGAGAAGCAGTTCACCTGGATTCAGATCCTATTCAACGTCGCGAATGTCACGACCGCGACGGTCTTGTCGTGGCACATGTTAGTCGTTTCCCTTCGCTGGTTACATGGTGAAACTGCGCCGGCTCTGGCGATCGCGGCGACCGTCTACTTCTTTGCAAACACAATACCAGTCGCCTTGATCATCGGATTAGAGTCGCATACGGCGCCGCACAAACAATGGCGCGATGAGTTTCTCTGGTATCTTCCCTTCTACCTCGTGGGAGCCATGTTGGCTGCTGCCGCCAACTTTGTCGGAGTGACGTTCGGTTGGCTGACATCGATGCTGCTCATCCCGATGGTCTACACCGTGTATCGCGCGTACAAGGCACAGGTAGCTATTGTGCGCGATCGCGAACGGCACATCGTCGAAACAGAAGCTCTGCATTTACGCGCAATCGAAGGCCTCGCCCTGGCAATTGAGGCAAAGGACGAGAATACACATCGCCACCTGATGCGCGTGCGCGTGTATGTTTCCGAGTTAGGGAAGGTGATGAAGATGGAGAAGCCGATGATGCAGGCTCTGTTGACCGCTTCTCTGCTGCACGATATCGGGAAGCTCGCCGTTCCCGAATACATCATCAACAAACCTGGGAAGCTGACGCCCGAAGAATTCGAGAAGATGAAGATTCATCCCGTGGTGGGAGCCGACATCCTGGAGCGGATTCATTTTCCTTATCCTGTGGTGCCAATCGTGCGTTCACACCACGAGGCCTGGGACGGCAGCGGCTACCCCGATGGGCTAAAGGGGGAAGACATCCCGATCGGGGCACGCCTGTTGACCGCTGTCGACTGCTTCGATGCCCTTGCTTCCGATCGCCCTTACCGGAAAGCGCTGCCGTTGGAGCAGGCGATGGCCTTCGTGAAGAGCAAGGCCGGCGTCCAGTTCGATCCCGAGGTGGTCAAGCTTCTTGAAGAACATTTCCCGCGCCTCGAAGCGATGGCGTGCTCGCAGATTCACCAAATGGAGCCGCTGAAGACGGACTTATTGATCGAACGCGGAGCGGCGCCTGGCGCGGGGTTCGCCGAGGTCGGTGGGGGCCAGTCCGGCTCATCCACCGGCGATTTGCCCAGGTTGCTGGCGGCGGCGAGGCTGGAATCGGATGGACTCCTGGCTATGAGTGAGGAACCAGGCTTCGCGATGAGCGTCGGCGAACTAGGAAAGGTGATGAGCGACAAACTTGGCTTGCTTGTCCCCTTCGATTGCTTCGTTCTCTCCACCAAGCAAGATGAAACGATCCATCCGCGATGCATCGCGGGAAAAGCTGCTTCGGCGTTTTCGAAACAGGCCATTCCGGTCGGAGAAGGGCTGTCTGGCTGGGTGGCATTGAGCCAGCGATCTATTCTCAACGGAAACCCAACGGTGGAAATCAATCATTGTTCCTCAAGCGATTTTTTCACTCCAGGCAGCTCTGCTCTTTCGATTCCCCTCTTCGATGACAACGGCGTTCTGTTCGCGGTTCTCTCTCTTTACGCGCGGAAAACGGCTGCGTTCTCTCGAGAGCATTTGCGTGTGCTCGAAGCATTCCAGTCCGGATTCGCGGCGGCAGTACAGAACGCGTTGGAACTCGAGAAAAAGTCAGCGGATGTCCTGGCTGTTCGTCCGGCGTCCGGAGAGATCTATCCCGCGCGGCATCTTCGCTCCAGCGACGAGGCAGTGTCTTGCAAAACTGCACCGGCGTTCCAGGGAGCAGAACGGGCATGAACAGCTTGCTCGCCATGTTGAAATGGCTGTCGCGTGGTGTCTGCGTGATCGCGCTGGTGATGATTGGCACTACGCTGCTTGTGCGCTTTGCCCCGGGCTATCTCAGTGACAGCCGGGAGATGGATGCGCGCTACGCTGCAGCCGCCAAGAACGAACTCTCGCTGGTCGCCAAACAGAGCCGCTCTCCCCTGGGAATGGTTCTCCACGAATTCTCGAACTGGATCCGGGGCAATGGCGGCATCTCTCGCCAGTACGGGGTGTCCGTGCTGGAGTTACTGGGTCCCCGGTTGTCCGTCACGGGTGGGCTGCTGTTGCGCGGGCTCGGATGGTCGTGGCTCTTGGCGATTTTCGCTGCTCTCTTATCCAGCGCTGGGCGTAGACCCCTGTTTCTGTGGCAGGTCCCGTCAACCGTGCTGCTTGTCGTGCCCACTGCAGCCATGGCCACGGTCTGCATAATCGCTGGATTCGGCGGTCCCGTTCTCGTGATGGTTCTCTGTCTCGCTGCGCGCGATTTCAAGTTTCTTCATTCGATATTCCGCGATGCATGGTTGAGACCGCACGTTCTGCAAGCCCGCTGCCAGGGGATATCGCCAGCGCGAATTCTGGTGGCACACATTGCGCCGGCAATAGCTCCTCAGCTAGGCGCGCTTGCTTCCCTTTCTCTTGTCACCGCACTGAGTGTGCTGGTGCCGGTCGAAGTGATCTTCAACGTCCCGGGAGTCGGACAGCTGGCGTGGAACGCGGCCCTCAATCGCGACCTTCCCGTCTTGCTCGCCGCAACCATGATGATGGCCGTAGCTGTGACATTGGCAGGGATGACGAGATTGCAAATAAGCGACTGGAAGAACGCATGAGCATGCGTCGTGGTGCTTTCGTGCTTCTTCTATTGTTGATTGTCGCTGCGGGAGTGATCCTTCTGCGCCCAGGCGCCAGTTACTCACAACAAGATCGCGATGCATTGCTTGCGCCGGCATCTCAAGCGCACCTTGCAGGAACCGACGCAATGGGGCGGGACCGGCTCATTCGGGTCGCGGCGGCTCTGCTGCTTTGTCTCTCGGGCGCTGCCCTGGCTGCGTCGTTATCGACTTTGGCCGCTGCCGTCATTGGCACGATCAGCGCCCTGGCGGGCTCGTCCGTGGGTTGGGCCACGCTACTTCTGTGCGACGTTTTCCTGGCGTTGCCCTGGATGTTTCTCCTTATGATGGTGCGCTGCGCAATGCCGCTCACCGCCTCACCACTCTCCTCGGCGGCAATCACCTTTCTCGTGCTCGCCGCATTGGGATGGCCCGCATGTGCGCGAGCGGTGTATCGCGGAGCATTGCAACTGCGGAACTCCGACTGGATGTTATACGCGACTGCGACGGGGCTTCGCCGGTCGCAGATCCTCCGCGTCCTTGCCCCCAATCTATGGCCGCTGCTGCTTCCACAGTTCCTGGTCAGCGTGCCCGCGTTTGTGGTTGCCGAAGCGAACCTCGGCGCCCTTGGCCTAGGTATCGGTGAGCCGCTGCCCTCATGGGGAGGCATGTTACTTGAGCTGGACAACTCTGCCCTGCTGATGCAAACCAACTGGATTTATCTGCCGGTCGCTTTGCTGATTGTGGTCTTACTGCTGCTGGAAGCGATCACGGTGGAGGCATGAGTTGAGCCGCATCCGATTCATCCTCGTTCTCCTCGCCGTCGCCTTTGTCGTGACTGCGTCATCGGGCGTGGGCGCCGGCCAGGCATCTCCGCGACTACCGGGTGAACTTGCGTGGACCATTGGCTACGACCCGAAGACCTTCGATCCGGCGAAAGTAGACGACGAAGAATCGGAACTTGTTCGCTACCTCACGGGGGGCGTCCTTCTCCGCTTCAATCGCGCGACCCAGCGCGTGGAGCCGCGTCTTGCAGAAAGCTCGACCCTTTCGCCAGACGGCAGGACACTCACACTCCGACTCCGGGCGGGTCTGCGCTTCTCAGACGGCAGCTCACTCACTGCCAAAGACGCCGCCTGGTCCATTCGCCGCGTTCTCCTTCCCGATACGAAAGCGCCCGTTGCGGAGGAGTTTCTCGACGCTCCTGCCGTCACGGTGCAGGCTGCCGATGACCGTACCATTGTGGTTCATTTGCCTAAGAGGGTTGTCGGAATCGAAAAAGTCTTCGACGAGATTGCCATTGAACCTGCGGACAGGCCAAGCGAAGCGCGGGTCACGGCAGGCCCCTTCTATCTGAGCGACTATCGGCGATCGCAATATGTTCGTCTGAAGCGCAACCCGCACTACCAGGACAACAGAGACGGCATGCCGCATGCTTCGGGAGTGCGGCTGGATGTCCTCGAAAATCAGGAACAGATCATCCGCTTCTTCCTCCGCTCGGAATATGACCTGATCGACAATCTTCCGCCCGACTATTTCGAACTATTGAGACGCAAGGCGCCCAATACGGTGCGCGACATCGGACCCTCGCTGAATACCGAGCAGATGTGGTTCAACCAGGCCACGAGTTCCCCTCTGCCAGAATGGGAGAAAGCATGGTTCCGCAGCCAGGCCTTCCGAGTTGCGGTCTCTGAGGCCATTCATCGCGAGGATCTTGCCAGAATTGCCTATCTTGGCCACGCGACCCCGGCCTACAGCTTCGTTTCTCCCGCAAATGCGACCTGGTTCAACCACGGACTTGTGCTTCCTCCGCTGGGTCTCTCGGCAGCCAAGGCGCGTCTGACGAGCGCAGGCTTTCATCTAGATGGCACGACTCTCAAAGACTCGCAAGGCCACCCGGTCCGGTTTTCGTTACTGACCAACACGGGCAATGCCGCTCGCGCGAAAATGGCTACGCTGCTTCAGCAGGATCTGGCGGCACTCGGTATGCAAGTCACGGTCGTTACGCTCGATTTCCCTGCACTCATCGAGCGCCTGATGCACACCGAGGACTACGAGGCTTGTCTGCTTGGTCTGGAGAATGTCGACCCTGATCCGAACGCGATGATGAACGTTTGGCTCAGCTCATCGCCGAACCACCAGTGGAATCCCTCGGAGAAAACACCGGCCACAGCATGGGAAGCGGAGATCGATCGTGCGATGGAGTTGCAGGCGTCTTCTGCAAAGATTGCTGAGCGGGTAGAGGCTGTCGATCGTGTGCAGCAGATCATCGCCGACCAGCAGCCCTTCATCTATCTCGTTTATCCCAACGCGCTGGTCGCACTTTCTCCGCAATTAATCGGCGCACAGCCGGCGGTGTTGGAGCCTAGAGTGTTTTGGAATGTCGAGAGCCTGTCGGTACAGGGGGCGCGATGAGCACCGACGCTCTCATTCGCGTTTCGCTTGACGCGGCCTACGGAGGTAAGCCGGTTCTACGCGACATCCGATTCGAGTTACAACGAGGCGAAGTTCTCGGCCTGGTGGGAACCAGTGGAGCAGGCAAGAGCACACTGGTGCAGTCGCTCATGGGCTTGCTGCCCTGGCGGGGTGGGTCCGTCCGCGGAGAGGTTGTGCTGCATGGTGAGAACCTGCTTCAACTGAGCGAAAAGCGCTTGCGCGCGTTCCGGGGCTGCAAGATCGCGTTGATTCCACAGAGTCCGACCGCAGCATTGAACCCCGCCATCCGTCTCGAGAAGCATTTTCGTGAAGCATGGAACGCGCATGCCATTGGCAATCGGGTCGGTTGCGACGCGCGTGTGAAAGAGTTGCTGGCCAAGGTACAGCTTCCTCAAGATCGAGAGTTTCTCCGACGGCGCCCCGCCCAAATCAGCGTGGGACAGGCGCAGCGCATTCTCATTGCTCTTGCGCTTCTGCATAACCCCGAACTCCTCATCGCGGACGAACCAACGAGTTCGCTGGATCCGGTTACCCAGGCACAGATTGTCGAATTGCTGCGGACCCTGAATCGCGAGCTGGGAGCGACACTGTTGTACATATCGCACGATCTTGTTTCGGTTCTCCGGCTTGCCGACCGGATTGCGGTACTGGATAGCGGGACAATTGTGGAGTGTTTGCCGGTAGATGAGATCTCGGAAGCCAAGCACACAGCAACCAGGGCCCTGCTGCAGGCACTCCCGGCACCCCCGGAAGTACTCCTTCAATTCCGCGAAAAGAAACACTTTAAAACCGATTCTAAGGAGTCGATGAGTTACCTCTGACGGTTACTTGATGGTCCCCCACCCTCCACCCAAGCGTTATTGATGCCTCGTGAGATGTCGGCAAAGATAACAGTCGTGGTGATGATTGCGGCCGGGAGCTTCCCCAAGCCTTTTGACGCTACCCACTCTGGAACCTAATTTGGGGCAGGTATCTATTTAGAGCAGGGGGTCGAATGTCACGCTTAAAGCCGTGTATTTTATTGATTGCCTTCGTTTTCCTAAGTTCTGTAAGTGGTTTCTCCGCAACCAGCAGCAAGATCTCGCCGGATCTGGCTTCGAATACCACGAACGGGAATGTCCGGGTCATCATCCAGTACAAGAACGCACCGTCGTCTTTGGAGACAGGCTTGCTTGGGCTCCTGGGTGGAGTTGTGACTCTTGTCTTTTCGACGATTAATGCGCTGGTTGCGACGATTCCGCTGACCCAGCTTTCTTCAATCGCGGCTGACCCGAACGTGACCTATATCTCGCTGGACCGAACGGTTACCGCCCGGGAGACAGTCGACATCACCGCGGCCGAGTACACGACCGAGCCGATCAATGCCCCTGCTGTTTGGGCGCAGGGCTATCAGGGCACCAACATTGGCGTCGCAGTCATCGATAGCGGCATCACGCCGGTGCCGGATCTCGCGGCCAACTCGGTTTCTCTGCCGCTCGGCCAGCCCGTACTTGCGCAACTGCTCGCTTCGGTAAAGGAAGTGGCGCCATGGAGTAATGGGCGAATCGTCTACAGTCAAAACTTTGTGCAAGGCCAATACGATGCTCTTGATCACTATGGCCACGGCACACACGTGGCTGGATTGATCGCTGGCAATGGGAACCAATCCACGGGATCGCCGTACTTCAGAACATTCCGCGGCTCGGCTCCGAATGCGAACCTCATCAATCTCCGCGTGCTCGATCAGAACGGCGCGGGAACTGACTCGGCGGTGATTGCAGCAATCCAACAGGCGATTTCGCTGAAGAACACCTTCAACGTCCGGGTCATCAATCTTTCTCTTGGTCGGCCAATCTACGAAAGCTACACGCTCGATCCCTTGTGCCAGGCAGTCGAACAGGCATGGAAGGCTGGAATCGTGGTGGTTGTGGCCGCCGGCAACGATGGGCGCGATCTCAACCTCAATCCTGAAGGCTACGGCACGATCGACGCTCCCGGCAACGATCCCTACGCCCTGACGGTGGGTGCGATGCGCACGATGGAGACTCCTGCGATCAGCGATGATCTGATCGCCAGCTACAGCTCGAAGGGACCGTCTTTCATTGATCACGTTGTGAAGCCCGACATTGTCGCACCCGGCAATCTTGTAACGAGCCTGCAGTACAACGGCGACTCGCTTGCCATCGACAATCCGACCTTCTTCACGCTCTACTCGTTCTATGAAAAGAACGGATCGGAGTCGCCTTCGCAGCAGTACTTCCCGCTCAGCGGCACCAGCATGGCGACCGCAGTCACAAGTGGAGCTGTCGCGGATCTGCTGCAGGCCTCATCTCAACTTACGCCCGACAAGGTGAAGGCGCTGATTATGGTCAATGGCAATCGCCAGTACTTTCCGGCGACGAGCAGCGTGACCGACAGTGGGATCACCTACACAGCGAACTACGACGTCTTCACGATCGGCGCAGGCTATCTGGACATCGCCAAGACCGTGAGTGCCGCACTCGTGAAGGGCGGTTCAGTTCCAGCGGGAACAGCGATGTCGCCGATCGCGGTCTTCAGTGCAGTTACACAGGAAACCACGGCCACGATCGATCCGTCGGCTCTCTGGACGGTGAGCGGGACCTGGTCGGCATCGAGCGTTTACGGCAATAAAGCCTTCATCGCATCGGACAACGGCTCGACAGCTCTGTGGGGCAAGAGTTCGATTTGGGGAAACAACGATCCCGATGGGTCCACTGCGCTCTGGGGCAAAACTGCATTGTGGGGAAAAGGTACGACGGATGCACAGACTGCTCTCTGGGGTAAATCCGGGAACGCTGGAGCGTCGGTGTTCTTCGCATACTGAACTGATGGTCGCAATCCGGTCAGCGGTTCGCTCACTTCAGTAGAGTGAACCGCTGACAACTCTTTTAAACACACCCATAGGTTGAGCCGATCAGAAATCCCGCGGCAAGGCAGCGGTGTCCACACCGGCCGGAGTTCACTCGTTGCGCAGGACTTTGACTGGTTCGGTGCGAGCGGCGCGCAGGGCTGGGATGAGCGATGCAGCTGCAGCGACGAGCAGGATGAGACCGACGACGCCGGCGTAGGTAATGGGATCGAGTTCGGTGATCCCGTAGAGCATACCTTTCAGAAAATGGCTCAGGGCGAGTCCGAGAGCAAGACCGGCGATACAGCCGAGCACGGCGATGCGTAGGCCCTGGCCCAGAAATCTTCCCACAATCTGCCTTCGCGGCGCGCCGAGAGCCAGGCGAACGCCAACTTCGCGCTGGCGCAGGCGGGTGAGATAGCTGAGTGTGCCGTAGAGGCCGATGCAGGCCAGAGCCACTGCGGTTGCGGCGAAGAGCGAGAGCAAGGTGGTGCGGAGGCGATTCTCGACGGCAGCATCGTCGAGGTGTTCCTGCAACGGTGCGAATGCATACACGGAGCGGCCAGGGTCGATTTCGTGGATGCGGCGACGGATCGTTTCGGCCATCGCCATGGGGTCGTCTTGTGTGCGGACGAGATAGTTGGGAAACGGATCGGGCGCGCTGAAGCAGGAGTAGACAGTCGGTGCCGGCTGGTTGTTCATGCCTTCTTCGCGCGCGTCACCGACGATGCCGCGAACGATACCCTTGGGCCCGAAGTCATTGTAGGTGGCTTGGGAGAGAATGTGCCCAATCGGCGACGTGTCGTTCATATATTGGCTGGCGAAGGCCCGGTTTACAAGAATGTCGCTGGTGGTTGAATCCTGTTTGCAGGCTTCGCCGACCAGCACGGGAATCCGTACGGTGTTGAAGTAGCCGATTGCGACGGTGCGGCTGTTGGCCAGGATGGGATGTCCCGGCACGAGGTTTCCGTCGACTTTGAATTCGGTCTGATAGAGAGACGCTACGCCGGGAAGTTGGTCCGAAGTCGACGCATCGACCACGCCAGGGATTGTGCGCAGAGTTTCGAGCGTGCGGTTGATGTGCTGAATGAGGGTTTTCATGTCGGCGGTTTCGCCCCAGGATCCGCTGATTTGAAAGGTCAGCACGTGGGTTGGATCGAATCCCGGAGAGACGCGGGCGATCTGTTGCAGGCTGCGCAGCAGCAGGCCAGCGCCGATGAGCAAAGTGACGGCTAAGGTGACTTGGACGGCCACGAGAACCCATTGCATAGGGTTGCGTGCGGAAACTTGAGTGCGGCTGCCGGAGGCGATGGACTGGGCGAGGTTGCGGCGTGTTCCGCGCATGGCCGGAAAGAGACCGCAGAGAAGAGTTGTGGCAAGAGCCGCAGAAAGTGAGTAGAGCGCGACGCGCCAATTGAGGGCAATCTCTTCGGCACGGGGCAAGGACTGGGCGAGGAGATGGAACCAATGATCGGCGGCGGCGGCAACCAGCAAGCCCGCGATGGAACCAATGAGTGCGAGAGCGAAGACCTCGGTGAGGATCTGAAAGACGATTGCCCTGCGCGATGCACCAAGCGAAAAGCGGATGGAGATCTCGTGCTCGCGCTCGGCGGTGCGAGCGAGGAGAAGAGCGGCGATGTTGGAACAGGCAATCAGAAGCAGAAGCGAAACGGAACCGTAGAGCAGCCACAGGGAGTCGCGCACGCCACCGACGATGACTTCTTTGAGGGACGTGGTCTCGACGCTGAGCTCGTTATCGGGCCGGGCGTATTGCTTGCCAAGTTGAGCCTGCACGTTGTTGAGGTCTGCATTGGCCTGCCGAACTGAAATGCCGGGCTTGAGACGGCCAATCACAGTGAACCATGTCGAATCGCGGCTTTGCGCATAGGGGGCGTCGGGCGGGCTGGGCACCCAGAGATCGATGTCGCGCGAGGGGAACTGGAAGGATGCAGGCATGACGCCGACGATGACATAAGAAAAGGAACCCACGTGGAGCTTTTTGCCGATAGCGTCGCGCTCACCGTGGAAGCGGCGCTGCCAGAATCCGAAGCTGATGAGAACTGCATTCGGCCCGCCCCAATGCTCTTCGGCGGATGTGAAGTTACGACCAAGTGCAGGGGAGATTCCGAGGGTTTCGAGGAAGCGCGGCGCGAGGAGACCCTCGGTGACCTTTTCGGGGAGAGACCCTGAGATCTCGGAAAGATCGTCGAGATAGTAGCCGCTGATGGACTGAAAGGTGGAGTTGAGTCGATTCCAGTCTTCGAGTCGAGCTGGGGCGACAAAGTGGTTGGCGTCGCGGCCGTGAATGTCTTGCTGACGGATCCGGACGAGTTGATCGCCGTTAGGAAATGGCAAGGGGCGGAGAACGACCGCGTCGATGGCGGAAAAGACCGCGCTGTTGGCACCAATGCCGAGCGCGAGCGTGAGGACGACCGCGAGAGAAAATGTTGGCGATTTACGCAGAAAGCGCAGCGCCGCTTTGAGATTGAAGAGGAAGGCTTCCACAAGGGCGGAGGTGTGGATCTCGCGGACGGTTTGCAGGATTTGCTCCCGGCCGCCGAATTCGAGAAGGGCACGCCGGTGCGCTTCATCGGGCGTCAGACCCTGATCGATGAATGCCTCGGTGAGCTCCTCGACGTGGTGCGCGATCTCGCGGTCGATCGATTCTTTGGCCGCTTCCTTCGGGCTATGGCTCTGTCTGTTAAGCATCGAGGTGCTCCTATTCGGCCGTGCGGAGGATCAAGGCGACGGCTTTGGAGAGGCGGTTCCATGTTTCTTCTTCCGCAGCGAGTTGCTTGCGCCCTTTCGCGGAAAGACGATAGAAGCGCGCCTGACGGCCCTTGTCCGATTCTCCCCAATCGGCAGCGATCCATCCGCGCTTTTCGAGACGGTGGAGTGCAGGATAGAGCGAGCCCTGCTGGACCTGAAGCACATCGGACGAGATTTGGCGAATGCGCTGCGAGATGCCGTAACCGTGGACAGGGCCAAGAGCCACCACTTTAAGGATGAGCAGATCGAGCGTTCCCTGGAGCAGGTCGGCTTTTTCGAGGGGGGCCATGCAGTCTTTCTCCTAGACATTCTACTCATAGGGAGGCGGTAGGTAGATTGTCAAGGAGAGAGTGACGAGCGGATGACTGCAGGCAGACTTTGCACGGTTTTCGGTAACCGGCAGATTGGCCACCGTCCAACCGGTATTGCCTCGCCCCGATTCGAGCCGGGGCCAGGTTGCCCCTCCTTCTATGACACACGTCCTGTCAGCGCAAAGTCTGCATGCACTCGATTGGGTCATCCAGTTCGCCACGTGACAATCGGCGACATGGCGCCCCTCCTGCAATGAATCGTATTTCTGACTTGTTGCGACGGGGCGGCTGCCTTGGGTGGAAAAAAGACGGCCAGATTAGGAGCGCGCGATGCGCGGCATTTCGGGGAGACAGCCAAGGCCGCTTGGACCAAATCGATCGAAATCGTCGCATGTATTCGTATAGAATCGAACAATTATGGGGTCATTCGATCTATGAAAAAGGCATCTCTTCCTATTGCGGTTGGCTCGATTTTCCGATATGTCGCCCAGTCTTTGGCTCTTGCGGCGGCATTTCTCCTCTTCTCCTCGACCATGGCCTCCGGCCAGGACTCGCCGGGTGAAACGAAGAAACAACTGGGAACCCCCGACCCCTGCGCGAACGGCCACGACTTCGCCACCACCGATTGCGCGCTTACCTGGCACGGCATCACTCTGTATGGTGCGTATGACATCGGCGTCGGCTGGGTCAGCCACGGCTTGCCGGAAAACGGCTATAACTATGAGGGCGAATCCCTGATCAACCGAAACGGCTATGAACATCGCTTTCTCCTTGCACCGAATAACTTGCAGCAGACGGGGTTCGGCGTCAGGGGTAAGGAAGAATTTCTGCATGGCTGGTCTGTTGTGTTCAACGCTTCAACAGGCATCAATCCTCAGTCCGGCTTGCTCGCCAATGCGTCAGAGACCGATATCATCAACAACGGCCTTCCCAGACCCAGCTATTCGGAGGCGATCGACGGCACGCGCGCGGGCCAACCCTTCAACGACGAATACTACGCTGGGATTTCGAACGCGCACGTCGGAACTCTGACCTTCGGCCGTCAGCGCTCTTTGGGCACCGATGTGATGCTCCTTTTCGATCCGGCCGGCGGAAGCTATGCATTTTCGTACATCGGGTATAACGGCACGATGGCCGGCGGCGGCGACACCGAGGACAGCCGTTGGGACGACGCCCTGAAGTACCGGTTCACCTATGGCCCAGCCCATTTCGGCGCGATGTATAAATTCGCCGATGGCTCTGCCGGATGCTACTCAGCCTCTGCGACCTGGACCGCGGCGAATTGCACAGCGGAAGAGGCGCATAACAACGCCTATGGATTCGACCTCGGCGGACACTCCGGCAAGTTCTTCGGCGATCTCGTTTACCAACATTACAACCAGGCGATCAGCGTATTGAACCCATTGCTGGGGGCCCAGAGTCAGAGCCCGTCGCAGTCCTATCAGTCGACCACGGACAGCATCAATACGAACCCCATCAGCGGGGTTAATCTGATCGCCACGAACAACACCGTATATGGCATCGTGACCGACAACAATGCAGTGATGACCACTGCCAAGTATGCGTCGGACCCGATCAAGGTTTTCGCGGGCTACGAATACATCTGGCAGAACAACCCGAAGAACCCGTTGGGCGTTGGCGCCTCAGACCAGGGCGGTTATTTCATGAGCGGGGTCGAAGACAACAATCTTGATTCTGAGAAATTGCTGCAAATCTGGTGGACGGGAGCGAAGTACACCTACCGCAGCAAAACCGATTTCACTTTTGCCTGGTATCAACAGCGACAGAACGATTTCCGTGTTCCGCAGACCTGCTCCATCGCAGCCGGCTTCCGCAGTTCCTGCGCGGGCACCCTCAATGAGGGGTCGCTTTATGCGGATCATCACTTCACCAAGCGCTTTGACACCTTTGCCGGAATTGCGTATTCCTTTGTGGGCGGCGGCCTGGCCATCGCCATTCCTCATGGCCCCGGCGTCCCCTATAACTCCAACAACAACCTCGCTCCGACAGTTGGAAGTCGTTTCAGCTTCTAATCGGTATGGGGGTTCCACTGCGAAGCTCACTTGACCGCCCGAGCCTGGTCCACACGATTTTGGTCGCGATCGCCGGGAAATGGGCATAGCGGCGGCGACCCGCAGAGTGACACGGCCGGACTTGATCACCCGTCCCGTCCTGAGAGAAGACCGCTTAAACTCATGGAGCGGAATGGAGTTGGTCGCAACGTTTCGTCGACCTGACCCAATGGGTATATAGTTTTTGGTTCTATATTTGACTCCACTTCTCATCGCTTCGGGACTTTCCCAAAACACGAGGTCAAACGATGGGGCTCACGCCGAGAGGTCGACGCATCGCCCGCATTACGATTATTCCTCTGACCTTTGCCGCGTGGATTTTCTGCGCTACGCTGCGCACCAGCCGGCCGGTCCACGCGGGTCAGGCAGCACTGCCGGCAGAGCGCAGCATTCAACTTGGCTCCGCGCGTCCCGGATCTCTCTACGCGCTCAGTCTCGGTATCAAGGATCCGGCACAGCTGCAGGCGAACGAGACCGTCCATGTGACCGTGAAAGATGCGCAGGGGGAAATCGAATCGAAATGGCTTCATGCGGCTGACCTCGATTTCTATCTCACGCTTCGCCCCCGGTCCGCGGGCCCGGTGACCGTGAATCTCTCGGCACCTACTTCGATTCCAGCCGCGGAGATCAGTACATCGATGAGCAGGGTCCTTCAGCCTTCGACCCCGCTGCCGGGGGCAATGCATCTCAATCGCGGCGTCATCGCCGCGGCACCCAATGGGACGTGGCAGACCGCGCAGCCATTTGAACTGGGCCAGACAATCTTTGGCAGCGACGACGAAAGACCCTACGCGCCTTCAAAGAGCGAGGATGCATACGCGGCAATGGTGAAAGGGTTCCAGTGGTTCCGATTCACATTCCGCGAAACACGTCCCAAGCTGGTCTATTTCGTTTTGAATGTGACGGACCGCGATGTGCCGCTCGATGTGGACATCTTTCAAATGGGTCAGGATGCGGGCAGACATCCGGATGTGGTTCCATTCACCGACGGCGAATTCGTCTACCAGGTTGAAGCTACGCAGAACTACCCGGGACTTTACAAGTTCCGCACGCGCATTCTTCAACCGGGCCATGCGTACTATGTGCGCGTGGCAGCCAATCATCCGTCGTATCAGTTGCACACCTATGAGTACAGCGTGCCGCCCAACAGAGATCCGCGCGCGGCGGTGCGCACAGGCATGGATTTCCTCATCAATATGGGCGACACGTGGCTCTCCAATACTCCACGCCGCGGAGCGATCGCACTTCGCACCACCATGCAGCATTCCGAAACGCAGTTGTGCATCGCCTGCCATCCGTCGCAATTCACCACCCGCGGATACCTGCGAGCGGTGCAGAACGGTTATGCTCCAACCCAGCGCGCAAGCCTCGAATTTCTGACCGATCGAATTTATAACAACGCGCGTCCGCTCTACGGAGAGCCGAACACCAACTGGGTGCGCATCATTTACACGGCCCGCACCGAAGCCAGCCGCCTGCCCCTCATCGCGCATGCTTTTGAGCAAAATGTAACCCACGACCCGCCGCGCAAGAACTTCGACTTGCCCTACGCACGCTTTCTGAAGATTCACTACAAGGGCGTGACCACGATGCCGGGCGATGAAGCCGACGGCTGCGAACCTGACGTGAGCCCGTTCGAGATCGCGACGCAGAGTTGGCACACTTT
Source organism: uncultured Acidobacteriaceae bacterium (assembly GCA_963798035.1). Lineage (GTDB taxonomy): Bacteria > Acidobacteriota > Terriglobia > Terriglobales > Acidobacteriaceae > Telmatobacter. The sequence goes on from CAWCRW010000007.1 coordinate 297,354, forward strand.
CGACCTGGCTTACACCGAGACGCACGACCAAAATTGGCGCACGGAGCGCGATCATGTCGAGCAATTAGCTCTTCCTTACGAGCCTAAAAACATGATCGACATGAGTTGGAAGATCATGCTTCTGTCGGAGGTGAACCGGCAGAAATACGCCGCACAGATCGATACGCTCATCGCAAAGCTCTACGAATATGAATCGCCCGAGGGTGGGTGGCCTTATCCACTGGACAAGAAGGCCAAGCCGGCGGACTTCATTTCATACAACGCAGTATTGGCGCTGGCCGAGGCAGGCCGTAGACCAGAGACCGACGCGCACCTCGCAGTTGCGGTCAAGGCCATGCTGGCCGCTCAACGGCCTGAAGGCAGCTGGGAGGGCGACCCTGTCTACCAGGGATTCAACACGCCGTTTCGGGCCACGCAGTTTGCCGTGATGGCGTTGTCCACACTTTATCCCGGAAACACCAAGGCCAAAAACTGGGACGCGGCCTATCCGCCGCCAGTGAAGACCCTCGCCACCAACGATCTGCCACTTCTTCTCCAACAGCTCGACCAATTTTGGGACCTTGCTTCGGAGCCGGTGTTGCGCCAGATACGCAACGTGCTGGCCGCGAGCGATCAACCTCTTGCACGCGAAGCCGCAGCGCGCGCACTGGGACACATGGCAGATCCGGGCGCATTACCGGTGTTGATCAAGGGCCTCGGTGATCCCACGAAGATGGTGCAATCCACCTCTGCCTATGCGATCCGAATGATTCTTTCCCGGCGTCAGGATGCAGCGCCCGCTGGACGCAAACTGCTGGCGGCGGCTCTTGCATCTCCGGATGCACGCACGCGGTGGGGAGCTGCACGCCTCTTCAATCAGCATTTCCGCGATCTGACGGACGATCCTCAATTGTTGGCGGCGTTGGAGAAGGACCTGAACGACCCCGTTCCTTCCATTCGGTTTGAAGCTGCCGGCGGAGTGTGGCGCTGGTACTACTGGCAGGTAGATAAACCCGAGGTGCGGCGCGGCACACTTGAAGCGCTCGCCACGCGACTGAACACCGAAACCGATGGGATGGTGCGGCGCGGACTGCAGGAGAGCATCTACGATCTGCTCGACGAAAACACCGGGTATCTCTCGGCGTGGGTGCGGGCAAGCGCGAAAGACGAAGACAAAGACCGTATCAACGAGGGATATGAGGCGGTCGCGCGGGACCAGGCGCAGGTGCTGGCCAAGGTGCTGCGTGAAGGAACGTCTCTCGGCCGGGAAGAAATTCTGAATGCGCTGTGGGATTTTCATATCCGCCACTATGCATTGCCGGAACTGAAGGCCGATACGGTATCGATTGGCCTCCCCGCAGTTCTGACTCAATATGTAGCAGGCGTTCCGGACCTTCACCGACCAGGCTATGAGTACCCACCTTATCGAGAGGCGGTCGATTTCAAATACGACGTTGCCAATGGCTTTTTCCAGACACGCATCGGCAACGACAGCGACCTGATCCACTTTTTCAAGAGCTCAGGGCCTGAACTGGAAGAGGCCCTACTGGCTTGCCTCAAGGACGCCGATGTACCAATGAAGATCGAAGTGCTGAAAGCGGGGAGCACCTTGAGCGCAGCCGGCGATGCACGGTTCACCCTGGCGGCTCTCGACTTGTCGGAAGACTCGAACGCTCAAGTGCGTCAGGCCGTCCGCTATGTCTACGAGGACGGCCAGCGCGGAGTGCTGAACCTGGACACACCCGCAACTCCCGATCCGCGACTTGTCTCCAAAGTTGTCTCTATCCTGGATCACGGAAACCCCGACAGCCAAGCCGTCGTCCTGCCTCTATTAGCTGCATTGCCAGAAAACTCTGCATGGGAACAACAGGCAACCGTGGAGAATGCGCTCCGTTCCATGCTTCAGGAAGAGCCTCAGCCCAAGAACTACGCACAAGTTCTCGATGCCGCTTCCTCGTTCAAGAGCCTGATGCGAGAACGCAATCTACAGAAACAGGTGTTGGAGGGATTGCGATCGTTTGACCCGGACGTACAGCGGGCAGCATTGCGGGTCTGCTTCGAGCACTTTCTGGCCGATCCTCAATCGGCGCTTGCGGTAAAGGCGGCATTCTCCGATCTGAACATCTCCGCGCTGCGGATTCTCATGGAAGAGGCGGGGAACCCTCAATTTCTGAAGAGGCGCCTGGGCGTTGCGGGGGGCGCGGTTTCGCAAGACCAGGACTACCTCGATCGCCATGCGGCCTCTTTGAAGCTCAAGGAGCCTCTCGAATATCCAATCGTTGTCGATACGGTGCTCGCGAACCTGCTCAATGGGGACGCCAATGTGAGTGCTGCCGCGCTCGACACGCTGCGCAAGGATAAGGGGGTCGAAAGCCGCGCCGACTTTCAAACCGCGATGAAAAAGCTCGCGACCTCGACCAACCCGCGTCTCAAGCTGATTGCGACCAGCGTGCTTGAGGGAAAGAACCTCAGCGAAGCTCTGCGCGACGTGCAGCCTGGATCGGTCCTCGACTTCCGTTATTTCGTCACCAGGGTTGAGCCGATTCTTGCGAGGCCCGGCTTTGACGGCAAAGCCTGCGTCTTCTGCCACGCGAGCCATGTGATCTTCAAGCTGGAGCCGCCTAATGCCGAAGGCATCTTTTCAGACCAGGACAGCAAGGAAAACTATAAATACGCGATGCGCGTGGTGGATATTAATGCTCCGGACAAGAGCTTGCTGCTGATCAAGCCAACGCGTCCGACCGATAGTGCGGGCAATGTCGGCGACTATCTGGCCACGCACAATGGCGGGCAACGCTGGCATGGAAATGAATCGAGTGATCAATACCGAACGATTCTCGAGTGGATTCGTGGAGGTCGACTGGAAACGGCGCATCTACAGAAATAGATGCCTTTTATGCCGATGGCCTCTACCGCATTTGTGCTGATCTCAGTTCCACCGGGTGAACCGTTTGGAGAAATCAGTCTTTAGAACCGGGGGTCAGCAGGAGGATCATCCCAATGCTGCCTTTCTGCCTCAGCACATGCGCATGCATCGGTAGATCAGCGAACACTGGCCGATATATCGGGGCAGATTTGGGCCGCGACGCGGATACTCGTTTAGTCTTCATGAATGGTGCGGGTGGCCACATTGCGACCATTCTAGAAACAGATGCCCGCAATGAAGTTGGAGTAGCTGTTCCTTAACGCGGAGGATTCATGAAGAAGTCGGTTAAGATCGGTTTGGCTGCAGCCATCGCACTGCCAATACTCGCAGCAGCAGCGATTCGCCTCTTCGTGGACGCCAACACGTTTCGTCCTACGATCGAGAGCCGTCTTACCGCAGCCCTTTCCCGCAAGGTCACCGTCGGCGATCTGAGCCTCTCCGTCATGACTGGAAGCCTGGTGGCGAACGATCTCGCCATAGCCGAAGACCCGAAGTTCGGCCAAGCTCCATTTTTCACCGCCAAACGATTGCGCATTGGCGTTCAGATGAAGCCGCTCCTCTTCAACAGTGAGCTGATTGTGCGGAGACTTGAGGTCGATGCTCCCCAAATCCATCTGATCCGCGCTGAGGATGGCACTTGGAACTTCTCCACCCTGAGCCACGGCGCTGGTTCTCAGAACGCCGCTCAACCGGCTGCGTTCGTCGATCTCCCCGTCGGCCTCGTCACCATCAAAGACGGGAACGCCACCATAGAGAAGCTGCCCTTGGAGAGAAACCCCCAGGTCTACGACCATCTCGACGTGAAATTGGAGCACTTCTCCCTGGCAGAGGCCTTTCCCTTCACGGTGAGCGCCTCACTGCCCGGCGACGGGAAGGTGACGGTCTTCGGAAACGTCGGGCCTATCAATCCGCAAGACGCCGCCGCCACCACCTTCGACGCCCAAGTCACCATCAAGCACCTGGACCCCGTCGTCGCCGGGTACATTGACCCTGCGGCTGGAATCTCCATGATCGGTGGCCTCGACGCCCACATCGTCTCAGACGGAATGAATGTCACCAGCGACGGCAAAGTTCACGCCGAGCACCTCATCCTCCTCAAAGGCGGCAGAGCCGCCCCGCATCCTCTCGATATCCACTATCAGGTTGGCCACTCCCTCAAGGGCAACAGTGGCCAAGTCTCCGATCTCGCCCTTCAGACCGGCGATGTCGCTATTCACATGAAAGGCACCTATCAACTCGCCGCAAACGTACCCGTCTTCGACCTCAAGCTACTGGCCCAAAGTGTCCCCATCGACGGCCTGCAGGCGCTTATGCCAGCCATCGGCGTAAAGTTCCCCAACGACGCCGTCCTCAAAGGTGGAACGTTGTCAGCCAACTTCGACATCAAGGGCTCGGCAAAAGACAACATCATCGTCGGCTCCTACGAGATCAAAAATACAGAGCTGGTAGGGTACGATCTCGGCTCTAAGATCGTTGGCATCGCCGCCCTGGGTGGCATCAAGACCGGCGATACCACCGCGATCGAGATCTCCCGCGCCGACATGCGGATCACCAAAGCAGGCACCGAGTCCACGAATATTTACTCGGTACTTCCGGCCCTCGGCGAGTCTACCGGCAGCGGCACCGTGTCTCCCGCCGGCGTGCTCGACTACCACTTGATCTCCAAAGTCCCGAACGCGAAAGGACTCAATAAAGTCGGCGTAGACATCCTCACTAAGCTGAACAGCACATCGGCTGCCACCAAACCTTCGACTGCCATGGGCATCCCCATCAACATCACTGGCACAGCCGAGAACCCCGTGATCACCGCGGATGTCAACGGCCTGGTAAAAGGCAACGTGGCAACTTTACGCAGCAAAGGCGCCGGCATCCTCAATAAGACTGGCCTCTCGATTCTCTTCGGTAAGAAGAATAATTCTCCTTCGACCACCCCGACAAAATAATTACGGTGCGTTCCATGACTGGTTCAGGCACCTGCAACGAGACTTGCCCCGAAGACGCCTTATCATTCCGCCCTGTCCATTTCCGGACGTGGAGTAATCGGATCGATGCGCTTCTGTGTAGTAACTTCGCCACAAGAGCGCCCGATCGGGCGGAATTGCTGGACACGATGGATTGAGGCAACGATGAATATTTCATACGAAAGAATAGTCCCGGCGTTCGCTCTTGGCGCGATTCTTACGACGAGTGGGGACCCAGCTAAGATGGCTGCGCAGGGCCCGGGGCCTGCGCCGCACGTTTTTGAACTCTCCGGCGATTTCTTGGGAACGCACGATCCTTCGATCATGAAGCAGGGCGACACATGGTATGTCTTTGCCACTGGCCTCGCGCCGCACGGCCAGATGGCCATCCGATGTTCGCAGGATTTGCAACTCTGGAGGCACTGCGGGCAGGTGTTCACCGAGATCCCGGAGTGGATTCGGAAGGAGAGCCCGGGCACAAAGAAGTTGTGGGCGCCTGACATTTCCTACTTCGATGGCGAATACCACCTGTACTATGCCTATTCGCTGTTCGGCAAAAATACGTCGGGAATCGCGCTTGCGACCAACAAGACACTCGATCCCGCGAGCCCCGATTACAAGTGGGTGGATCAAGCCTTGGTATTGCGCTCAGGCGCTGGCGACGACTTCAACGCTATCGATCCAAATCTTGTCCTCGATGCCGCGGGTCACGCCTGGCTCGCCTTCGGCAGTTTCTGGTCCGGAATCAAGATGCGGCGGATCGATCGCGCAACCGGCAAGTTATTGGCGGAGGATAGTCGTCTCTACGCTCTCGCCAGCCGAGAGCGTCCTGCGGGAGCGCCGGCCGGCACGCCGGAACTGCCGGCGAACTGGGAAGCCATCGAAGCTCCCTTCATCATCCATCACGGCGATTTCTACTATCTCTTCGTCTCATGGGACCTCTGTTGCCGCGGAACAAAGAGCACCTATCGCACCATGGTGGGACGCTCTCGAGATGTCACCGGGCCTTACGTGGACGCTACCGGGAAGCCGATGCTGGAAGGCGGTGGCACCCAGGTCCTCGCCGGCAATGATCGCTGGCTTGGCCCCGGCGGCGAATCGCTGTACGTAGACTCCGATCCGGCGGTCATGGTTTTTCATGCATACGATGCGATTTCAGGAAAGCCGGCGCTCCAAGTCTCGACTGTCGCATGGAAAGAGGGCTGGCCGGAAGTGGGACTACAAAACGATTCAGCGCAGGACAAGTGACCTAGAGTTGGAGCTTCTTCTGAAACGAGCGCCACACTGGCGACAAAATGGAGCGAGATCCGGGTCAGGTGGTATACGTATTCCGGACGGAAACTTCGAAGGAATTGGCTGCTAAAACCGAGACGAGATTCTGCCTCTTTTGAATCCTGAAGGCAATTTAGCAGGAGGCTGGATAAGAATGAAAACGAGAATCCATCTTGCACGGATGCTTTCACTCGCGCTCACTGTAGTGGGCGGCACTTTGACGATGGCGCAACAGGCCGCGGCGAGAGCGGGCAATCTTCCAGCCAGGCCACAAGGCCCCTGCGACATTTACGCGGCTGCCGGTGACTCGTGCGCAGCAGCGCATAGCACCACACGTGCGCTTTATGCCACTTATGGCGGCCCGCTCTATCAGGTTTTGCGGCAGTCGGACGGCAAGACCCTGGATATCGGGATTGTCCCGCCGGTTGCCGCGCCCGTTGCGGATGCAGGCGGATACGCCGACGCCGCCGCGCAGGATCGTTTCTGCGCCAACACGTACTGCTGGATCACCACGGTCTACGACCAATCTCCGAACCACAACGATCTAACCCAGGCACCGCGCGGCGGATTCAGCGGGCCGGCCTTGGGCGGGTTCAACAATCTCCCACTTGCGGACATGGCGCCGATCACAGTCTTAGGACACAAGGTATACGGTGTCTTCATCGAGCCGGGCATGGGCCTCCGCCACGACGATGCGAAAGGTACAGCGGTCGATGACCAGGCGGAGGGAGAATACTGGGTCGTGAATGGGAAGCACTTCAATTCCGGTTGCTGCTTCGACTACGGCAACGCCGAGATCGACAGCCGCGACGACGACAACGGCACCATGGAAACTCTCTACTTCGGCAACGCAACGCCCTGGTATAGCGGGAAGGGCGACGGTCCGTGGATCATGACCGATCAGGAGAACAATCTTGTCGGATGCGTGAAAGAGGATGGTTCCAAAGGCTGTACAGATCTGCCAAGCATTCCCTGGCGATTCGTGACCGCAATCGCCAAGGGAGAACCGCACCACTGGGCATCGATGGGCGGCGACGCGCAGAAAGGCAATCTGTCGGTTATGTTTGATGGGCCGCGCGTGAATCCTACCTATGATCCGATGCGCAAGCAGGGGGCCATTCTTCTAGGCAATGGGGGCGATAACAGTGACGGTTCGCAAGGAACGTTCTATGAAGGCGCACTGACAGCTGCCGGCACATTTCCATCGAACGCGACCGACCAGCTTGTGCAAGCCAACATCGTGGCTGCCAGATACGATGTGAATCCGCTGACTGTTACGCCGGAAGGTGCTCGGGCAACGCCGCCGGGGCTGCAGACGTTTACTCCGGGTTCATCGCAGGACACCACCTTAACGTTTACGAACACCACGGGAGCGCCCGTGGCTGGTGTTATGTTGAGTGTTTCCGTGCCCACTAAACAGTGGGGCGCTGTCGTTTCCGGTAGCTCCGAAACGTCAAAGATATTCGCTGAACCGATCGCGCCCGGTGAGAGCGTGAGAGCGACTTTCAAGGTCACCTCCGGGCCAGTAGCCTTCAACGGGGACCTCGTCGGCAAGGCGTCGTGGACCAACCCGGCCACCGCCAGCAAGCACGTCGATACAGCGATCGAAAAGGTGCGTAATGCAGAGCCGATCAAGATCAACGAGTACCGCGTTCGTTCCGGTGGTCCTGCTAACCCGACGAACTCGTTTATCGAGCTCTACAATGCGAGCTCGCGAAGCGTCGATATCTCTCATTGGACGTTGACCGAACATCCCGCCCACCAGGCAATCTTCTCGACGTTAACGATTCCGGGCGGAACGAAACTTGCAGCTGGCGGCTTCTACGTGTTTGGTCTCTCCAATTCCGGACTCGCGATCCCAGCGCGCGCGGGCGACAGCATTCTCCATGTGAGGAGCACGGATGGAATGTCGATTGGCGATACGATCAGCATCGGGGACGGCTCGAGCGTTGAAACCCGCAAAATCGCAAGCCTTGGAACCGCTGCAAGCAACCATACAACGCTGTGGCAACCGCTTCCTGAAGGGCCGGTGATCACGCTCCACGCGGGCTCAACCAATGTGCCCGTGGAGAGCGTGTCTGGCTTCGTTGTGGGCCAGAAGATCGCGCTGGGGTACGGCACTCGCTACCCCGTCGTCGCAGATACCGTCGAGCAATACGAGATAGCCGAGGTGACGACCGTCGGCAAGCCGGGCACACAAGCTTATCTCGCGATGGACGCGCATGCCGGAGCCAGCAACATCAAAGTAACATCCGACAACAATATTTCTGTCGGTGACAAGATCAGGTTGGATATCGACAGTGTCGGACATGGAATTGAAACCGTGGCCGTGGCGCATGTCGGCACGGCGGCGCGCCAGACAAATCTTTCCGCCCCAGTAAACGCAGGGGCGACGCGGGTCAACGTCCGCCGAGCAGAAGGTTTTGCGGTTGGCGACAAGATTGAGGTCGGCACGCCGGCGAGCCAGGAGGCTGTTACGATCACTGCCGTTGGCAGCCAGGGGCCAGACGGCGCGACGATCGACCTTACGCCGGGCCTCGCCAAATCCCATGCGTCGAGTGAGTGGGTCGTGTCTCCGGGTACGGGCCTTGATTTGGCCGCGCCTCTAAAGTTCAACCATGCGGCCAACCTGCCGTTCAGCGATCGCGGAACCGGGATCAGCTTCCAGCCTGCGACGGCCTTTGACCATTCGAGCAACGAACCAGTCCAGGCACTTGGCACCGGTATCACGCTCGGCAGGCCACTCACCAACGATCACCCGATTCAAGCGGTTGTACGCGACGACGCCGTCAAAACTGCGGGCTATCAAGGAACACCGACACCGAATCAATGGTTCGGGGGACCGGAATTGACCACCAACTCCCCGATATTTGGCCGAACCATCACGATCGAAGAGGGCAGCATGGTGCTGAGGGACGGCTCGGGAGTCGTTGCCGACAGCCTCAACTACGGCAGCCTTGTCGACCCCTGGGCCGCCGAAGGCTATCAAGCAGCTTCAGGAGCCGAGCAGAGCGGTTGCTACGCTCCCGCACCGAACGCAATGTTACAGCTATGGTCAATCGTCGCTAGCCCGATTGCCATCAATACGAGCGCCGGACGATTCCCCGACGGCGCCGATACAGACAGCAATTGCAACGATTTCCTAGCGCAGGCCGCTGCCGCTCTGTCGAGTTCTTCGCCCGCGGGCGGAACGAACATCAAGGTCTCCAGCGTGGAAGGCTTCAGCGCTGGCCAGAAGATCCTTATTGATTTGGGAGCGAATCTTGAGGATGCCATCATCGCTTCAGTTGGCACTGCAGGCGGCACCACGGTACGCACTGCGACCGACGCGGGAGCAACTACCCTTCCCGCGGCCGACGTGACCGGTTTCAGTAAAGGCCAAACCATCACAATCGACAGCGGCGCTGACTCCGAAACGGACGTTGTTTCCGCGGTCAGGAATTTCGGCTCAGCCAGACTCACGGTCGCTGCTCCATTGACTCGTGCGCACGCGCCTGGCGCGCAGATTTCCGGCAGCGGTATCAACCTCACCGCTGCATTGACGCGGGCACATGTCAGTGGAATTCCGATCTCTAACGACGTTCCAACGCCTGGCGCGCCCAACCAATATCACAGGGCCAACCATTGAGAGGGTCTACAGAGCTGGATTGATAGTCGCAACCTGGACGATCCCAACATGGCGACGAATGCGGATAGGGACACCGAGCGCTAGATGCCCGGCGCGTCCGTAGCTCGTAAGCAGCACGATGGAACGACGGCGGAAGATGCACGGCGCGCAGTCGGCGTGGAACTCGGCAGCAGCAATTCCGTGAAGCACCAGATTTGGTCATCCCGTAGGGAATCACTTGTCGAAGGAATTCTACGATTCAAGATCAGGTCTCAGACCTTATCTCGCACGAGCCCGGTCGTCCTTCTAAAGCAGGTGAATCAAATTTGAACATTTCGGCGATCCTCCCAAGACGGGAAACGCAAGGACGATTGGGTGTATTCCTCCTATCTGCATCAACGGCTGTTCGCGGAATCCGATGTATCGAGAAAGCCGGTATTGCGGAGAATGCGACGCACTTTCTTCGGTGAAATGGAGAGACATTCCGCCACTCTGGAGATTCTCTTGTCTTCACGCAACCATACTTTTGGGATTACGATCTCGGCAAATTCTTCCGTTACCTGCTGAAATGTCTTCCCCCCGACCATTCCCTCGCACCATCCGCGAATTGTGTCGTTGATCCCAGACGCATGCATAATATGCGCTTTGAGTGCAGCAAGGTCGTCCAGAAGGTGGTCATTCTCGCCTGCTCCGATCAGGTCCGTAGCCTCGCTTGCACAACGCTTCGCGAGCTCCCATTCTTGAAAGAATTCGTTTGCAGCGGTCATGCCTCGTGCGATGAAGGAAGCCGCAAGCAACCGTCGGTTCTGCGTGTGCTTAGCTAAAGCGAGAGCGTCATCGCTGAATTGTCTCGCTCTGTTCGCGTGAAGTGCGATGTCAACATCTTCTCCGAGTTGTTCGTCAATTTTTGCGTTCTCGGTTGCCGTTTGCAGAACGAGTGCACGCGCCATGAGGATCTGGTCATTCTTCTCAAGCCCGATTCGATAGGCTTCTACTGCCTCGTGAGCTGCGCGGTCGATATCACCCCTGTCAAGGTGGAGATATCCAGAGTTGACAATGACTGACCCAAGCCCACTGGCATGACCGCACATGGCATAGATCTCTCGCGCCCTGCCCAGTTGCAGGATTGCATCATGACAGAGCTCCTCATGACGAGCGCGGATCGAAGCCGGACTGTTTCGGTTTAGCCCCGGCTGGCTCGTCGTTCTCGGTGGGTTAGGAATGCGCGCCGCCGAATCTATCTTCTTTCGCAACTGCAAAGCGAGAAGCCTTTTCACATAAGCGGCATTGACCAACGCCCTGGCAAGGTTGCGATGGTTAGGATTTCCCGACGAATAAATCTCGATTGCACGATCAAAATGCTCGAGTGCCTTGGTGTACTCTCCGGAGCGGCGCACAATGCGCCCACGAGCCGATTCGATATTTCCTAATGCTAGATAGTGGTCGGTATCCTTAAGTGCAATTTCGGCACGGGTGAGCAGCTGCAAAGCTCCTTTGCGCGAGCCTTTCTGAAACAGGAGCCAGCCTTCGTGAATCTGGATCATGGATGTGAAGATCGCGTTTTCGCGACGTTTCTGAGCCAATTCGCGCGCGCATGTGATCTCTGTGAGGGCCATCTCATACTCGCCCTTCTTCCTGTGCGCTCTGCCTTTCCAAAAACGAGCGAGCATGACGAGGTTGTCTTCCGAGGAATCGGGCTCAGCCTTCAAGACAAGATCAAAAGTCTCGATTGCCGCGTCAACCTCTTCCGCTGAGAATGCTCGAAATCCTTCAACCATACGCAATCGCAGGTAGTCGTCCAGCCGGAGTTTGCGCCGACATTCGGGTGGAAATCTGAGGAGAAGTGAATCGAGCAGGTGATAGTCGCGGAATCCAGCATCGATCCATTGCGCAAGCAAGAGTAGAAACTCCGTCGCATGGGGTTGACTTGGGAGAACTCTCGTCCAGCTGTCTTCCGACTGATTGAGTATGGCCAAGCCTTGCGCAGCATGCCGCGCATTGAGAGCGCGGGTCAAGTCCTGGATCAATTGCAGTTCGATTTTCATAGTTCCGCCGAATCCCAGTTGGAATCCAATTCGGTCGACACAAGAAACAAGATCCTAGAGCCACTTTGCGCGACTTCTTTGCGATCCAACCCATTCACTTCATTGTGGCATATCGCCTCACGGGTGGCGATTGCTCCGTTCACTTCCCTGCTGGGTTTTCTCGTCCTCTCGTCCGAATCGGACTAGCGCCTCTTGCGCCCAGTCCGGATGTGATTTGTACTCACAGTGTTAGCAGTCGACCTGGTTGCTTTCTGTGAACGGGGGAATTGGAGGCATATGGATCATCGGAGCGCAGTTTCTTGCCAAACGCCCATGGAGAACGCCTGGTCAATTGGGCTTGAGACCGGTCCCGGCCCAATTCTTCTATTGGGGCCGCCAGGGGTTGGCAAAGGAACTCAAGCAAAGGAAATGGGGAGATTATGGGGAATTCCTCATATCTCCACCGGAGACCTGCTGCGTTCGAACGTAGCCCAAGGCACGACCTTGGGTCGCATGGCGCAGAAAATCATGAACCGCGGGGAACTGGTCCCGGATTCGCTGGTTTGTGAGATCGTATCGACGCGACTACAAGACCCGGATACCTTTGGTGGTTGCATCTTTGATGGATTCCCGCGCACATTAAGCCAGGCAGTCTGGCTTGAGAACCGCCTATCCGCACTCGGATTCAGGAGTTCGATCATCGCCATCAGCATTCGAATGGCGCATGAGCATCTGCTGCGACGAATCACGGGACGCAGGACTTGCCCTGTGTGCCAGACCGTTTATAACGTCAACCACAATCCGCCAAAGCGAGAAGGGCTTTGCGATCTCGACGGCGCTGCAGTGGTCCAACGGACGGATGACGCCGAGCAGATACTGAACGAGCGCGTGCGCACTTACGAGATGTTGACCGCGCCAGTTGTTGAGCACTACCGGGTTCTCGGGCGATTTGTAAGCGTCAATGGGGACCGAGCGATTGGAGAGGTTGCGGTTGAAATCGCGAGCGCCGTCTCCCAGTTGCGCCGAGAGCCCGCTGGACGCGGGGATCTGCGCACGCGAACTGAAGCATAGGAGTGACCCTACAAGCAAGGTGTTTTCATAGGAAACGCCGTAGCTCCGCGGGATGGTTGAAGGCTCGCGATTTATTTAAAGGCTAGCTACCCATGGGAGGCCCCCCGCCTCTGGCGGGGTGGCAGTAGAAGTTTGACATTTGCGGGAGTCCATCCAAGAAACTCCAGATCGTGAGCCGCCAAGCACACGAGGAGGAGATCTCGGATGGACGAATACGAAAGTTTAAGCTACAGCAAATGGGAGTGCAAATACCACGTAATTTTCATTCCCAAATGCCGTCGCAAAACACTGTACAAGGAGCTTCGGCAGCACCTGGGCGAGGTATTCCGGCGCCTCGCCGAGCAGAAGCAGAGCCGGATTGAAGAAGGCCATCTGATGGCTGACCACGTGCACATGATGATCTCGATTCCGCCCAAGTACGCGGTGTCAGAGGTGGTGGGTTTCATCAAAGGCAAGAGTGCGATTCACCTTGCACGGGTCTATGGAGAGCGCAAGCAGAATTTTGTTGGTCAGCACTTCTGGGCGCGGGGATACATGGTGACCACGGTAGGGCGGGATGAAACCGTGATCCGCGAGTACATCCGCAACCAGGAGCAGGAGGACAAGCGATTGGACCAACTCAACCTATGGAAGTGACCTGCCACCGTCAAGGTGGCCCAACGTAGCCGGGGCCGCGTTAGCGTCCCCGCTCAAGCCGCTTTGAGCGGCTCACACAATAAGGCCCCCGGCTTTGCCGGGGGATACTTACTCATTGGGCCCTAGCCAACATAGAAGGACTGATAGTCGACCCGAATCTGGAAGACGTCTTCAAGAAGGACGGCGTCTTCGTGCCAACGCTGATCCAGAGATTGCCGCTCGATCCGGCGTGGGCGTTCTGCAATTACGTCTCAGGCATGTTCCCTTGCGCGGCCGATCTCGAAACCTACTCATATCTCAAGGCCACAATGGGGTCCGCCTTCGTCGCGCGGAGTCCCGGAACGTAGCAGTCAAGCAAAGCGACTCCGATCAGGACCGACGGTCATGCCTCGCGCCCGGCACCGCCTATTTTGTTTCGCGTGCATTGCGAGGGTCGTCCGCCGGATTGACGTATTTGAATTCGACGGGGCCCTGCCCGTACAGCACGATGATGGTCTCGTCTTCGGTGGTGAAGGCGTAATGATTCATTCCAGCCGGCATGAGTGCGAACCCGCCCGTGGTGAGCTTCTTATTTTGTTCGGATCCGCGAGCGAGCTTGTTTCCCATCCCGAACGTCAGCGCGCCGGAGACGATGACAACGTTCTCGTCCGTAGGGTGAGAATGGGAGGGAATGGCATAGTGCGCCGGAAACTTCAACCGGACTGTGTACGGAACTGGCTGTGTCGGGTTTCCGGCAAGTACTGCGATTTGAGCTCCAGCGGGAAGCAGCGGCGGCGCCGGCCCCCACTCCGCGTCCTTTACGGATGCAACTACATACGCGGTTGTCTGGGCCAAGAGAAGGCTGGGAGCTGCGCACAAAATGGCGCCGGTGATCACTCTCGAAAGAAGACTTTTCAACTTTACCTCCAGGAGTCCGGCGTAGAGCAGCGAGACCCATAGCCAGTACTATGTATCAACTACGAATCAAGCCTCATCGCATATACGGGCCATTTGGAGGTGAACGCGGAAATGGCCCGAACAGGCCATCGCGCAATTCAGGGAAGTAAACCACGACGAGCCGCCTGCGCGACGGCAGCAGCACGTGTCGACGCGTCGAGCTTGTTGAGGATATTGGCGAGGTGGCGGTGTATCGTATGGTCGCTGACGAATAGCCGCTCAGCAATTGCCTGGTTGCCGAGCCCTTCAGCGACGAGCCGCAGAACCTCGATTTCGCGCCTGGTCAGGCCGCCTGTCTTGGCTTCTCGCACAGTTCCGTCCGCGGCTGGCCTGGTGAGGAGATCGGAAATCGCCTTTTCGGCTCGCGTCAGTTCCAGATGCGCGCTGAGTCCTGAGAGCAGCTGTTTTGCTAAACGAAGCTGCTCGGCGGCGGCGTCTATCCGCCCAAGCCGCGCAAGCGCGTGTGCCAATTGAATCCGCGCTCGCCCTGTTTCAAAGGGCGCTTCGGAGCGCGAGTACAACTCGCAGGCATCTTCAAAGCAGTGTCGCGCTTCATCGGTTCTTCCTTGTGCTGAAGCGAGGCAGCCGGCAGCAAAGCTGACGGCGGCGCGCAATGGAAGGGTGCCTACCCTCTCCGCGATGCCCGAAAGCTCGTCAAGAGCCGCCTTCGCGCCGGTGCAATCGTTGCGTGCGGTGCGAGCGCGAACGGCAAGTTCCAGTCCAGAAGCACGATCGGTGCGATTCGAAACCGGTAGATGATCAAGATACTGTTCAACGAATTCGAGAGCGCTCTGCGAGTCTTCACAATCGAAAGCAAGTTCGGCCCGTTCTAATAGTCCAGCCCCGTGTGGCGCTACTTGTTCGAGCAAAACGGTGGCCTCCCTCAAGCGTCCTTGTTTGCGGCGAAGTTCCGCGAGCCGTACCAGTGCATCGCCTTTCATGGCCGGCCGACTGGCTGCGAGTTCTTCTCCCGCCGCGCACAGCTCCTGTTCGGCCTCAAGCCAGGTTCCTCGCCAGACGCAGATCGATGCATACTGCGTGCGGCAAACCGCAAACAAAGGGCGCAAGCCCCATTTGGCGCAAAACTCCTTGAGTCTCCGACACCACTGCACTGCTCGCTCGTAGTCCCGCACCCGTTCACAAGCCGCAATCAGGTAACAGCCAGAGAGGCCAATCGCGACACGATCTGTTAGTTCTCCGGCGATCACCGCCGTGTTTACCTCGTCGAGTTTCTGCATCCCCTCCGCGACGGCTCCTGACACGACAAGCGCAAGCCCCTCCACGGCACGGCCCAGCATCTCCATGTCGATGCTCTTTGCCACTTGGGCAATGCGAACTCCCTCGCGGGCCAGAGAGAGCGCTCGTTCGGGATCGCCCTCTTCCAAGAGACAAAGTGAACCCTCACGGACTTCGAGCCAGGCCCGTTCGATACAAGGCGGATGATTCTCCAGGAGACGGCGTGCACGCTGCAGCCAGCCGTTGGCGACTGCGCTCTCGCCGCGGAAAGCCCAGGAGTCCCATGCAAGCCAGACCGCAATGCGGGCGGCAGCGGCACGATCCTCGCGGGCCAGATAGGAGCGATAGGCGCTCTCCCGGGACTCGAAAACGAGATCGGCCATGTCGAGCCACCACGCCGCCATTCCGAGTCCTTCGAGCGCTTCGGGAAGTTCGCGTTCCCGAAGCACCGTTTCATAGGCTGCGCGTGCCTCGGCCCAAGCACCGCGGGCTAGAGCTTCGTCGCCGGCACAGCATTCCGTAGGCTTGGGCAAGATCATGGGACCGGGTGTCGATTATAGAGGACGCGAGACTCGATGCGATGGCGCTTTTGGGCACGGTTCAAGTATGTACATTCCTAGGCGATGAAGCTTGTTTCAGGCTTCCATGCCTCCTCGATCCACTGCCTGAGAGAAAGGTAACGTAGCACCGGATAAATAGAGCCAAATCTTTCAGAAAGAGCCCTATGATGAGTAGAAATCCCTTCGCGCGCAGCCGGTCGTAGTGCATTCAGGCTGGAAGAGGATAAGAATCTCGAATTGAGAATGTTGATCCGCGGATGCGTCTGCAAGTTCTCGCGGAATTTGAGCGTGCAAGATGAGTGTCCCAAACGCGCGCGTGGGAGGTCAGATCGATGGGAGATGAAAAAGAGGCCGCCGCTCCCCCCGCCCCCGCCACCACAAGTCTGCTCATCAGAACATTCACACTTGCGGTAGCGATTACTGTCGCTGGTATACCTGTTCTCTGGTCGGCGGAGCCGGGCGCGATCACGAGTCTACATGCGATCCATTCCCTGACGAAGGACGATGCGCGAACGGGGTTGCCCGTCCTATTCGAAGCCACGGTTACTTATTACAACAGAAGCGACGTCGACCTATTCGTCCAGGATGGGGGCGAAGCTATTTATGTCGAAACGAAACCCAACGAGAATCTGCTTCCGGGCGATCGTGTCCTTGTACGGGGAAGGACTCGCGATAGTTTTACACCGGATGTTCTTAGCACCAGCATAACCGTGCTTCATCACGGCGCTCTGCCTGACCCTGTACCGGCGGATTTCGAACAGTTAATCCGTGCCCAACGCGATTGCATGCGAGTCGCGGTGCATGGGAAGGTTCGTAGTGCAGACACGGTGAACTTCGGAACCATGCATGGCATTTACTTGAAGCTGCTGATGGACGGGGGATATGTTGATGCATCGGTCGTCGCTACCGACGCGCGCAAGTTGAACGAGTTGCTGGATGCGGACGTAGAAGTCACTGGGGTCGTCTCTGGAAAGTTCGACAGCAAGATGCAGCTGATCGGGATCCTTCTCGAAGTCTCTTCCCTCGACAATGTGAAGATTCTGACACGTGCCCAAGCAAGTCCAGATACGCTCCCGATCACGCCAATGAATGAGATTCTATCGAATTCCTACGTGCGGGATCTTACGCGAAGGGTGCGCGTCCAGGGAACAATTACTTACTATCAGCCGGGTTCTGCAGCAGTACTCCAGAACGGCGCCGAGAGCGTGTGGATCTCGACCCGCACCAGCGCTCCAATGCGTATAGGGGACGTCGCGGTAGCAACCGGCTTCCCTGATGCTCGAGAAGGATTTCTTGAACTTTCCGACGCCGAAGTGCAGGACAGCAACTTCTTCGAGCCCATTCCGGCACAACCGGCAACTTGGAGGCAATTGGCTACCTGGAACAGCGGCGATCCGGATGGCCATCAAAACGACCTGGTGTCTTTCGAAGGGCTAGTGATGACCACAGTTCGAGAAGATTCGCAGGATGAGTTTGTACTCAGTTCCGAGGGCAAGCTTTTCACCGCGATCTTTCGCCATCCGCCCTCCGACAGGCCGCTTCCGCCGATGAGGAAGATTTCGCCGGGAACCAAGATCCGGGTGACGGGCATTTGCATGGCTCCGCAAGCCAATTCCATTGACCCGACCGAGCAAGAGGTGCCCTTCAACATCCTCTTACGGTCCTTTGACGATATTGCGATTGTTGCAGAGCCTTCCTTGCTCAACGTTCGCAACTTGCTGGGTCTGGTCGAACTGCTTGTTGTATTGCTATTCGCGGGCGGAGCAAGGGCGTGGGTTCTGGAGCGCAAAGTGCGCCGCCAGAATGCTGATGCGGCTTACACTGAGCGTCGCCGGAGCCACATTCTTGAGGACATCAACGGCTCCCGTCCTCTCGCTGAAATCATTGAACAGATCACCGAACTCGTCTCATTCAGGCTTCGCGGCGCACCTTGCTGGTGCCAGATCGTCGATGGGGCGCAGCTCGGCAATTGTCCATCGAACCTCACTTCTTTCCGCATTGTTGAGGAACAGATTCCGGCTCGCTCCGGTACGCCGCTCGGAAGAATCTACGCCGCCTTCGCATCCCTCGCCAAACCGCGCGCCCACGAAGTCGAGACCCTTTCGGCCGCTGCAAGCCTTGCGGCACTGGCGATTGAAACCCGACGAGTCTATTCGGATCTACTTCGCCGATCCGAGTTTGACTTGCTGACGGAGATTCACAACCGATTCTCGCTGGAGCGGTTTCTGAATCAGCAGATTGATTTGGCGCGTCAGGAGGCAGGGATCTTTGGACTGATCTATATCGACCTCGATGAATTCAAACAGGTGAACGATGTCTACGGCCATCAGGCCGGGGACCTATATCTTCAAGATGTGACAATGCGCATGAAGCAGAATCTGCGCTCTTTCGACATGTTGGCCCGTCTTGGTGGCGACGAGTTTGCTGTGCTTCTACCGAAAGTTCACAACCGCGGTGAAGTTGAAGAGATCGCTCTCAGGCTGGGGCGATGCCTTGACGGTCCCTTTGCCGTCGAGGGGCATATCCTCCACGGCACGGCCAGCGTCGGAATCGCGCTCTATCCCGAAGATGGATCGACCCGAGACAGCTTGTTGAGCGCCGCTGATGCCGCTATGTATGTAAACAAGCGCATGCGGCGAGCGATCAAAGATGATAGGGCCCCGGACCAACCCGGATTCGCCGCTGAAGATTGCGCGCAAGAGAAAACGTGAACGTGGACGCATACAATCCCTCCAAGGCATTCGAAAGACCGAGTCAGGGGAGACCATCTATTCAAGGGGAACAAGTTCATCGGTATGCTCGTTGATCTCAATGACGTACGATTGGCGCTCGAAAGCGAAGCGCTAGTACCGTGCTTTCAGCCAATTGTTGAATTGCCGACCGGACGCCTCGCCGGTTTTGAGGTTCTGGCGCGCTGGATGCATCCCGAATTCGGATTGATCCTGCCGGAGAATTTCATATCCCTGGCAGAAGAGAACGGGCTCATTGGACAGCTTTCCCATCAGATCCTGAGCAAATCCTTCCTTTGGGCGCCTATACTTCCCGATCCACTCTTTCTGGCCGTCAATATTTCTCCCATTCAGCTACGTTACCTGACACTGCCCGGACAAATTCACGATGCGGCTGAGGAATATGGATTTCCATTGCAACGGCTTATCGTGGAGATCACGGAAAGCGCATTGGTCAACAACCTGGAGCGTGCCCGAAAGATCGCATTCGAAATCAGGGAAATGGGCTGCAAGCTGGCACTCGACGATTTCGGCACTGGGTATTCGAGCTTGCGCCACCTTCAGGCTATGCCGTTCAGCAAGCTCAAGATCGACCGCAGCTTCGTTGGGTCCATGACAA
This sequence comes from uncultured Acidobacteriaceae bacterium, assembly GCA_963798035.1. Taxonomy (GTDB): domain Bacteria; phylum Acidobacteriota; class Terriglobia; order Terriglobales; family Acidobacteriaceae; genus Telmatobacter. Next base: position 316,910 of record CAWCRW010000007.1, read on the forward strand.
CGGAGCGCGAGAGCCGAAAGATAGTGGCAGCCGTTGTCGGACTCGGACATAGCCTGGATATGACCACGGTGGCGGAGGGAGTGGAGACAGAAGAACAGGCAGATATACTTCTGCGGCTCGGATGTGAGCTGGCGCAAGGTTGGCTTTATGGGCGTCCCGTGTCCGCCCAACGGATTCCCGACATGATTGCCGCCTCAACATGTGCACTTTCCAATGGAAAGTCACCGCATCCGAAAGAAGGAGCCATTTCGAGCCTGGAGGCGCTTCCGGCGCAGCGCTTGGCACAATTGCAGGCAATCTATGATGGTGCTCCTGTCGGGCTTTGTTTCCTTGACCGCAACTTGCGCTACGTGAGTCTCAACCAGCGCCTTGCCGATCTGAATGGTGCCCCAATGCCCGCGCATATCGGCAGGACGGTGCAAGATATGCTTCCCAATTTGTTTCCGCGCATCCAGCCATTCCTTCAACGGGCCCTGCGAGGTGAGGCGGTGGCCAACGTTGAGATTTCGAGACCGGCACTCAACTCTGGGGAACCAGATCTCCGCATCAATTGTTCGTATCAGCCGGCCTTCGACGAGGCACATGAAGTTATTGGAATCTCGGTTGCTCTTATGGATATTACCCAGCGCACGCGGGTCGAAGATGCACTCCGTGAAAGTGAAGAAGACCGCCGACGAATGGTCGAGCTGACCCCGCAGATTCCCTGGACCCTGGATGCCGAGGGCAATCTGATTGACATCAGTTCCCGATGGGAGCAATTGACGGGAATGGGCCGGGAGCAGGCGCACAGGATGGGATGGCTGGATGCGCTTCATGCAGACGACGTGGTTCCCACGATGAATGCGTTGAAGGAAGCGCTGCATACTGGAAAGCCGATCGAGATTATGCACAGAGTGAAGACCGCCGAAGGAGGGTGGAAGTGGCTACGCGCGCGTGGATCGCCATATTACGGACCGTCGGGCGAGATTGTTCGTTGGTATGGCGGCTGCGAAGATGTGGACGAACTGAAAGATATGGAAGCGGCGCTACGGACGTCCCGCGCCTAGCGAACATTTGTCGTGGTTCTCTGTAAATATTGGAAGGCGTTTTGCCTCCACGAGAACGCGAGCTCCGCACGCAGGGCCAATGCACGTTCTCCCGCATTCACGCCGGATCGAGTCAAGTTCGGAGAAGGCCCCCATGGATCAAAGGCGATGAAAACGCAGCTCCGCGGGCATCACCCAACGCACCACGCGCGCTCATCAATCGAATTCCGAAGCGGCAGCGCATGTTGCCGGGAGACTCGACAAATTCTCCTACGCAGGCCAGGCTACGCGATTGCTGCGTCCCGCAGAGGAGAAGCCCATGTCTGTCGAAATACCGCGCACGCACTGCAGGAGATGATTTGCAATCGACGGAAGCTTTTGCGCCGTCACCCGGAATGAGGGTCCGGAGACGCTGATCGCTCCGACGGGCAATCGTTGCGAATCCAGAAGGGGGACAGCAATGCAGCGAAGACCTTCTTCCAGTTCCTCATCGTCGACCGCGTAGCCGCGACGCCGCGTCTTTTCAATTTCTACCCGCAGAGCCTCTGCCGATGAGATCGTGCGTTGCGTGAAGCGCTCGAATTTTGTCCGCCGCAGGATGTCATTGATGCGCTCTTCCGGCAAGAATGCCAAAATCGCCTTGCCCACAGAGGTGCAATGTACCGGATTGCTTGACCCAATGCGCGTGATCATGCGGACAGAACGCGCCGGCTCAATCTTGTCGATATAGATGACGCGCGCCTGTTCCAGCACGCACAAATGAGCTGTTTCCTCGGTCTCTGCAACCAGTCGGCGCAGGTGCGGCTGGGCGCGCTCGCGCAGGTCGTATTGCTCGATCGCCCGGTTCCCGAAATCAAAAAGGCGCAGCCCAAGGCGAAACTTCCCTCCGGTCGTGCGCTCCACCATGTGATGCCGCTCCAAAACCATCAGAAAACGGTGCGCAGTGCTCTTGTGGAGTTGCAGGGAGGAGGCAACCTGGGCTAATCCCAAGGGGGTCTCGCTCTCCCCCAGCAGATCTAGAACGGCAAAAGCCCGGTCCAGGGCTTGGACTCTATAGGTCCCTTGCGGAGGTGCGTCTCGCATTTTGGTCCTCAGTTCCGCTTAATGAGTACAAATCGAGTTTCTCAAGCTATGGGACGCCCGTCAAGTTTGCGGTTGGGCTACGGTTCTGACTAGCCACGAATTCTCTCCTAAGCTGTCGTATTTGTTGACGGAACTTTCCCCACCTGCCAACAATGGAAGAGCACGAGTGCAGGGGCAGGTCGACAGGAGAATCGGTTGCAGCAACGAAAACTCGCAGCTGCGCTTATCGCGCTCACGGGAGTTGCACTCTGGGCGCAGGGACCGATCCCGATGTCGGGCCCAATTCACCAGGTGCCGGATGAGGACGGAATCTATTACGTCGGCCCAGAGGTCACCGCTCCCAAACTGCTGCGCACAGCGCTGGCGGGTTACCCAACTGGCGTACTTCGTAAAGGCGTGCAGGGCATGACTGTGCTGGCCATGGTGATTGGAGCGGATGGGGCGCCAGCCCATATTCAAGTTCTTCGCAAGCATGGTGACCTCTTCGATCAATCTGCGCTTGCAGCCGTTCAGCGTTCGACTTTCGAGCCCGGGAAGCTCGCCGGCAAGGCAGTACCCGTCTGGATCGACGTGCGAGTCGTCTTTCGTACCAACCACAGCGAGGCGATTCCTGAGGTCCTGATTACCGAGAGAGACCTACCCCCACCCGATGCTTCTCAATTCGAAGACAAACATCATCGCCCTTTATCGTCGACCGAGCCGTATCCGATTCACACGGTCGACGCCGACTTCGCTGATCCCTTCGTGTCCCATCCGTTTGTGCAGGTTGCAGTCGTCACGGTGCTGATTGGCACCGACGGTATGCCGAAAACGGTCCAGATTCGGCGGGGGCTGGGGTTCGGATTGGATCAGAAGGCAGTGGCTGCCGTGGAGCACTACCGATTTATCCCCGCCACAAAAAACGGTCGACCGATTGCCGTCACCCGAGACCTATCGGTCAACTTCGCCAAGTTCTGAGTCTGTACTCCATTTATACCGAGCGCGATTACGCAGGAACGACATCTCCTTCACCGGGCGCCAGAAACAGGTTCGCTTCGAGGCCGTGCTGACGTATGTACAAGTCATAATAGCGGCCTCCCATAGCAAACAACTCGGCATGGTTTCCGCGCTCCACGATCAGACCGCCTTCGACCACAAGTATCTGATCTGCGCGGCGAATGGTCGACAGCCGGTGGGCAATGACGAAGGTTGTGCGTCCTTGCATCAATTGGTTGAGCCCGGCCTGGATCATCGCTTCCGACTCGGAGTCGAGCGAGCTGGTGGCTTCATCCAGAATCAAAATCCGCGGATCAGCCAGCAAAGCCCGAGCGATCGACAAGCGCTGGCGCTGACCACCGGAAAGCTTCACGCCGCGTTCCCCCACAATGGTGTCGTAGGAATCCGGAAAGCGTTCGGCAAACTCATCCACGCGCGCGGTGCGGCAGGCAAACAGGAATTGCTCTTCTGTTGCCTCGGGCCGCGAAAACAAGATGTTCTCCCGAATTGATCCATCAAAAAGAAACGAATCCTGCAGGACCACACCGAGCTGCGATCGAAAGGTATGAAGGTTCACGGTCGCAAGGTCGACGTCGTCCACCAGCACGCTGCCCTTGGATGGTGTGTGGAACGCGCAAAGCAAGCTGATGATCGTCGACTTGCCCGAACCTGACGAACCGACCAGAGCCGTCACGGTTCCCGGTTTAGCCACAAAGCTGACTCCATGGAGGACCGGCTTCTCCGGCTCATAGGCGAATTCCACGTCTTCGAAGCGGACCGTGCCCTGGATCGGTGGCATCTGCACGACCCGGCCGGGCGCCTGGTTCTCTTCGAGTTCTGCCATGATCTCGCCCGTGCGATCGAGACCGGCAAATGCCTCGGTTAGTTGCGTGCCGATGTTGACGATTTGAAAGACGGGCGCAACCATAAAGGCGAGAAACATGTTGAAACTGAAATAGTCTCCGACGGTCCATGTGTGGTTTAAGACGCTGTGACCGCCCAGCCACATTACCAGTGCCGAGACAAGTCCCAGGACAGTGGTCGAGGCCGAGCCCAACACGCTGGTCATGGTCAGCGATTTCATCACGTTGGCCAGCAGGCGATCCACACCGGCTATGAAGACATTGTGTTCGCGATCCTCCGCATGGTAACCCTTGATCACGCGCACGCCGCCTAGCGATTCTGTGAGCCTGCCCGTGACTTCGGCGTTGATCTTCGCACGTTCGCGAAAGATCGGACGGATAACTTTGAAAGCATACTGAAGCACAAAGACGAAAGCGCCGACCACTGCGAATACGGTGAGCGTGACGGTGATGCTGCGGTGTAGGAGATAGATAAATGCCAGCAATGCTGTTAACAAGCCGCCTACAAACTCCACCAACCCCGTGCCCACCAGGTTGCGCACACCCTCGACGTCGCTCATGATGCGCGCCACAAGTGTCCCGGTGCGATTCTCGTCGTAGTAGGCCACAGACAACAGGCCGACGTGCTTCTGCACTTGCTGGCGCATCTCGGAAATCAACCGCTGGCCGGCTTTTGAAAGCAGTTGCGTGAGAGAAAACGAAGTAATCGCTTGCACAACCATCGCCGAAAAGACCAAGGCGATAATTTTGGGCAGTAGATCAGGCCGCGGGTGGAGAGGTGAAAGCACCGTATCCAACAGAGGCTTTGCGGTATAAGGCAAAACCAGGCCTGCCACACGGTTGATGACCATGAGAGCCATGCCGACGAACAAGAGTCCCATGCGTGGAGCGACGAGCGCGCGAATCTGCGGCCAGAGTTTCTTGACGCTGACTTTACGCTTCGGCTGGTCGGCCTGGCCGCCACGCGCGTTGCGCCCATGCGGCGAGCGCTCGGCGCGCATGCTCATGCCCATCCCGCCTCCGCGCATTGTCCCCATAGTTACACTTTCCTCGCGCGCCTGGCGGCAATGAATGACCGCACGCACAGCCCCACATAGACCAGCAGCAAAGCGGCCATCGCGACCTTCGAAATCAGGGCTATCTCACTGACGGGCGGCGGCTGCGAGCCGGACATTACTGCATTCAAGTTTATGGTCGACACAAGGGTGCGTATGATCTCCCCAGCGACTCCTAGAAAACCCAGCAGCGCGATCGTGACGTTGATGTGCATGAAAAGCTTGCGTCTGCCCTCATTGGGGCTCATCGCGAGAAATCCGCCGAGACCTAAGGCCAAGCCGAACCACGCCGGGATCAAGGCCGTCGGATGCTGGCTGCCGGTGCCAAGATACCCTACAAGGCCCAGAGCCACTAGAAGTAGCGCAAACACCAAGGTCACTTTCGCCATTGCCGCCTCATCGATGTACAGCCTTAGGGTATCAGCAGGTTGGATGATTCTCGCACGCAAACCGACGCACAATTCCGGAACCACGGCTGGTACGCGCCCGTCTTACGTTGCGCTTGCGGCACGCTTCACGTCTTCCAACACCTGCTCAGGTGTCCACTCGTTGCCCGGGTAAAAGCGCACCACCTTGCCGTCGCGGCCAATCAGCGTCGTTGACAGGGTGTGGTTGATCGTGTTGTCCGCGCCAGCCGACATGCCTACATCGAAGTATTGCGCCATTTCCTGGAGCGCCGGCCCTTTCGGTACGGCAAATTCCCAATGGGCAAACGCATTCTTCGCCTCGCTTCCGATGTATTGTGCTCCATAGGCCCGCAGCCGCCCCGGCGTGTCATGCTCGGGATCGAAACTCACACACAGCAGATGTGTCCGCGCGTAGATTTCCGGATATGCCGCAAGCTGTTTGTCAATCACAGCAAAATTATGTGTGACCAGGGGGCAAAAGTTGGGCAGCGGACACCGCGTATAGATGAACGTGACCAGCAGGGCCTTGCCGCGATAATCGCCCATGCGGATTGCTCGACCGTCCTGATTCCGCAATGCAAAATTCGGAACCTGGTCGCCGGGCGTGGGTACGTGATACATGATCGCAGGCTTGTAATCCGGTTTTCCCTGAGCCAATACCACGATGTGGTCAACGACCACATCCGCATCCGAGGCTTGGGAAACCATGAGATCTGCGGTAATCACGTCGCCTGGATGCAATTCGCTCAGGATACTGGGGTCTCTCAGTTTATACGGCATCGTCATCGCCTCCATGAAGCCAGGAATCGCTTCATGAGCAAGCGTGACTTCTCCCGTCGCCGGCTGCGTTGAGATCACTTTGCCGCGCAACTTGTAGGTCTTGTACGACGAGCTCTGTGCCGGCTCGGATTGGGTTTGGCGGCTCGCGTGGCACCCGGCCAGCGTCAGAGCTAATAGGGAGAAAGCAAGGAATCGGCGAATCACAGCTTAGTGTACAACTCCAAATGCTTGACTATTCCACGCCGATAGCCTTCCCGCGCCTGACCAGCGTATAACCCAAGCATGGGGGCTCAACTCGGCTCGCACATTGATGACTGGATTCGCGATGGAGGCGTCGTCGTGACTGCCAGCGAACGCACCGCGCGTGCCCTGCAAATGGCCTTCCACCAACGTCGCCGCGCCGAGGGCCTGACGGCGTGGCCTGCACCGGGCATCCAGGCCTGGACCAACTTCGCCCTCTCTGCCTGGGAAGCTCATGCAATCGACGAGCGCATGCTTCTTAATTCCGCGCAGGAACAAATGCTATGGGCCGAAATCATCGCTCGCGAACAACATATTGCCACTCTGCTCGAGGCGCCTCGCCAGCGCATGGCAAGTTTGGCAGCCGAAGCGCATGAGCGTCTGTGCTCGTTTGCCCCGACCTTTCTCGACAGGAAGGCGCGAGTTGGCTGGGATCTCGACCCCGGCGCTTTCAGTGGTTGGCTCTCCGCATTTGACAGCGCTTGCCGCGAACTCTCGGTTTTTAGCCGACTGCGCGTACCCCTTGAGGCCGTGCGCGGTCTACAGCAGGATGCAACACCCCGGGCACCGCTTCTGGCGGTCGGATTTGATCGCTTTTTTCCCATCCAGCGTTCTCTCTTTGACGCGTGGGGTCCGTGGCGCGAACTAGCTGCCGACGAACCGGCTGACGCACTTCATTTCTACTCTGCCGCCGATGAAGACGCCGAACTGACCGCTTGCGCGCGTTGGTGCAGGGACGAACTCTCCAAACGCCCGACGGCGCGGCTCCTTGTCATTTCTCAGCAAGTCTCTGAACGGCGAGGCGAGTTCGAACGTGCTTTCTTGCGCGATGCCCTTCCGAGCTGCGCCGGTCCGCTCTTCGAATTCTCTCTTGGCGTCTCGCTTAGCAGCGTCCCGCTTACCCATGCCGCCCACCTCCTTCTGCGGTGGCTTCACTCTCCGCTGGCCGAGCACGAACTCGACTGGCTTTTCTCAACTGGCTTTATCACTCCTGGCCCCGAAGAATCGATCGCTCTTCCCGCTTCTATGCGTGCCTTGCGCAGTCGAGGGCTTGCACGGCCCGAATGGACCCTGCATGCCTTTGCCTCCCAGCACATCGGAGCAAGTCAACTTCCTGCAACTTGGCTTCGTCGCTTCAACCAGGCTCGCCAACTGCTCGCCGCCCAAGTCGGACAAAGGCAAACCGCGCTTGCCTGGGCCGCGCTGGTGCCAGAGTTGCTGACGGCGGCGGGTTTTCCCGGCCAGCGTCCGCTCTCGAGCACCGAGTTCCAGGCGTGGCAAAGATGGGCCCAGGCATTGGACAACTGCGGCACCCTCGGATTCGATGGAAGTCGCCTCACGTGGACCGAATTCCTTACCTCTCTCGCACGCATCCTCGAGGACACGCTTTTTGCTTCAGAATCCACCGACGCACCTATCCTGATCGCTGGCCCGGCGGAATCTGCGGGTCTTACAGCCGATGCTCTCTGGTTCCTTGGTGCAGATGAAGATGCCTGGCCACCGTCTGGCTCCGCGCATCCATTGATCCCCCTCGCCATACAACGCGAGTCGGCCATGCCTCGCGCTTCACCCCGACACGATTTCGAATTGGCCGAATCGATGACCAAGCGTGTGCTCCGTTCCGCACCCGTCGTTCGCTTCAGCTATGCGGGGCGGAAGGGCGAAACAGAAACACGCCCATCCCGTCTGGTCGAAAAGCTTGCATCGTCGCCGGAACCGCTGCCAGCGCACCTTCTGTCCTCTCCCGTAGAAGAACCACTCACGGTCTCATACGCTGACTTTAGCCATGTACCCTATCCGCGCGGGAAAGTTCCGGGCGGATCGAGCGTTCTCACCGCACAATCGCAATGTCCATTCCAGGCGTTTGCGCGTGCGCGCCTTGGGGCAGAAAGTTGGGAGCCTGCCGAATACGGCCTCTCAGCGTCGCAGCGTGGTCTTCTGCTCCACGCGGTGCTCCACGCGGTCTGGGCCGGGCCACCTCACGGATTGCGTTCGCTCGACGATCTGCTCAATTGCAGAAACCTCGACTCTTTTGTCGCTGAACATGTGCGCCGCGTCTTCGACGAGAAGTTGCCAACGGGCGTGGCCGACCGCATGCCGCATCGATACCTCCAGCTCGAAACAAAGCGCCTCACAGACGTAGTCGGCTCATGGCTGTCTTACGAAGCAACGAGGCTTCCCTTCACTGTGGCCGAGACCGAGTCGTCGCGCACAATTCGTCTTGCAGAATTGGAATTGAGTCTCCGCCTCGACCGCATTGACCAGCTCAGCGACGGCTCACTGCTCGTCATCGACTACAAGACCGGTAACGTCATGCCCAGCGCCTGGCAACCCCCTCGGCCCGACGATGTGCAACTACCGCTCTATGCCGGATTTGGCTTGGCGGAGCGACCGGGCGGCCTCGTGTTTGCCAAAGTCCGGGCAGGCAGGTTCGAATTTGCCGGCCATCTACGGGACGCGCGCACCACACTTTTCAATGGGCTCGCAGGAAACTCTCCTCTTGTAAAGAAGGCTCTGACCGATGAACAGCTTTCGGAGTGGATGAAATCGATTGAACAACTCGCGCGTGATTTCGTCTCGGGCCGGGCCGATGCTTCTCCGCGCGAGTACCCGGAAACCTGCGAGCGATGCGGTCTTCAGGGAATGTGCCGCATTCACGAGACCCTGGATGAGCTCGAACTGAAAGAAGAGATCGAGGAGGCCGGGGATGTCTGAGCTTTATGCGCGGCCTCTGGCACCTGACCATATTGAGCGCGATCGCGCACTCGATACCGCGCAATCGATTCTCGTGCAGGCACCGGCAGGCTCGGGTAAAACCGACCTCCTTACGCGCCGCTTCCTGGCTCTTCTGGGCGAGGTCGAAGATCCTGCCCAGGTTGTCGCCATCACCTTTACCCGGGCAGCTGCCGCGGAGATGCGACACCGCATTCTTTCCGAGCTCGAAAGCGCCAGCTCTTCGAGACCATCGCCATCGACCGCCGATCCATTCTCGATGGAGTCACTCGCACGACGCGCCCTGGAGCGTTCCCAGGCTCTCGGGTGGCAGCTCATCGACCTGCCGGGTCAGCTGCGCATTTCCACCATCGATTCCTTCTGTCGGGAATTGGCGTTGCAGCAGCCCCTTGTAACCGGCTTCGGCAATGACCTGCGCGTGAGCGAGAATCCGCAAGAGCTTTACCTTCGCGCCGCCAGGCGCACGCTGAGGAACGTTGACGATAACCGAGCGCCCCTGTCGACAGCAATCGAAGAGCTGCTTCTCTGGCGCGATAACAACTGGAACGAACTCGAAGACCTCCTCGTCGAGACGCTCGGCCAGCGCGACCGTTGGATGCATGACTTTGTTCTCGAGCGCGAACCCAATTGGGCGGCCCTTCGCGAGCGTCTCGAACGGCCCTTCGCGAAGGCAGTGCGTGAGAGCCTCAACGCCTTCCATGATCTACTCGAACGCGTTCCCGGTGCACGCGACGAAGCAGTATCGTTGGCCCGCTTCGCGTGCACACAGAGCGGCGGTGCGCTCTATCGCGATCTCGCGGAACTAGTTGACTTTCCGGCCCCACCTTTCGCGAGCAGCGAAGCGCTTGAAGAAGCGCGCCAGGCAATCCTATGCCTCGCAAAACTGGTGCTTACCAACGACGGAGCATTCCGAAGGAAGGTCCACAAGAGTAATGGCTTTCCCACAGACTGCAATCCAGAAAAGATCCGTTTTCTCACGTTGGTTGCGGGCCTGCGAAAAGTCGGTGGCCTTGAGACTGCGCTGGCGAATGTTCGCAATCTCCCCTCAGTTCGCTACACGGACGAAGAGTGGCGCATTGTTCGTGCCTGCTTCACTCTTTTGCGCCACTCTGTCGCCGAACTGCGCACAGTCTTTGCCGAAGCGGGTACAGTCGACTTCATCGAAATCGCGCAGACCGCGCAGCAGGTCTTGCGGGGCGGTGACCGTCTTCCCAGTGATGCGGCCATCGCGCTTGCCGACGGAATCCACCACCTGCTGGTGGATGAATTTCAAGACACCAGCCGTCGGCAGCATCATCTGCTCGCGGATCTCGCCGCGGCATGGCCTGACCAAATCGGGCGGAGCCTGTTCGTGGTTGGCGATCCCATGCAGTCCATCTACTTTTTCCGCGACGCCGATGCCGAGCTCTTTGCACGCGTGCGCGCATACGGATTGGAAATGCCGGACGGCGAGTCGCTTTCACTTGAGTTCGTCCCGCTCACCGCAAACTTCCGCACCCAGCCTTCGCTCATTCGCGATCTGAACAACGCATTCCTGAAGGTATTCGCTGCGAACGATGGCAGCGGTGTGTCCTTCTCGCCCGCGGACCCAGCGCGCGATCCAGATGCTGTTTCGTCTTCGCCGCTTTCATTGCACCTTGAGTTCTCACGCCAAGCAAAGCGTGAAAGCTTTCTCAAATCTAACGCGCTGCGTGAAGCACAGAACGTGAATGCCCCACTGGAAGGAACGCGCGCACAGCAAATCGCCGCGATTGTTTCGCTCGTTCGCAGCCGCATGGAGCGCATCGCTCAGGCGCGGTCCCGCGGGGAAAAGTACCGGATCGCCATCCTTGGCCGAACTCGTTCTGCGCTAGCACCGATTGCTGCTGCTTTGCGCGAAGAGTCAATCCCCTTCCGTTCGGTCGATCTTGAGACATTGAAAGACCGGCCCGAAGTGCTGGATGCGTTGGCCCTCGGCCGCGCACTTCTCAACCCCGTCAATCGAGTTGCTTGGCTCAGTGTGCTGCGCGCTCCGTGGTGCGGCTTGCCCCTCGATGAGCTTCACTCACTCACCAGTTGCGACGACAAGGAGTTGCTGGAACGACCTATTCCACAACTGATAAGGGAGCGAATCCACTTCCTGCAGCCGGAGAACAAACGGGCAGTGCGTCGCGTCCTTGATGTCATCGACTTGGTAACCGGAAATTCGGCCGTGTTCCCCACACGTTCTTTTGGCACCTGGCTCCAGCAGGCCTGGCTGCGGCTTGGGGGCATGCACTGCGTCGATCGAACCGGCTCTGCCAATCTCATGTTGCTCTGGCGCTGTCTCGACACTCTGCCGAATGGCGCGCAGGATTTCCTTGGCCCCGCTCTCTCTTTGGCCCTTAAAACCCTGACGGCGATGCCGGACCCCGGAACAAGCTCGGAGTGCGGGGTTCAGCTCATGACCATTCACAAGGCGAAAGGTCTGGAATTCGAAGTCGTCGTCATACCTGAGTTACAAGCGCGGAGCGGTCGCAGCCGGAATCGACTCCTGTCCTGGCTCGAGCGAGGCCTGGCGCAACCGGAGGAAACCGGAGAAGTCACCGAATTCCTTGTTGCACCGGTGCAATCCAAAGGCGCGGACCGCGGCAAGGCTAAGGAGTTTGTCGATCGTCTGTGTGCAAAGCGCGAAGCGCAGGAAATACGACGCATCCTTTACGTTGCCGCTACGCGCGCGCGCGAAGAGCTCCACCTCTTTGCCCGGCCGGAATACAAGGACGATGCCGGCAACCTCAGTCTCGTGGAACCAAAGAATTCACTCCTGGCGACGGCATGGCCCGCGTTTGAGACTGAGATACGCGCACGGTTCGAAGAGTGGAAGACGCGTCGACCGATCTCGCCCGCTGCAGAATTACTCGATATTGCCGCTTCTGCTGACAACAACCTGATCGTCCTGCCCTCCCGACCCAAAGAGACGCTGCTGCGTCGACTCCCGGCCGACTTTACGCTTGAGTCTTCTTCAGAATTCGAAACAATCCCCAACCAGCTTCCCCTTTTCGGAATTGCGGCCGACGCGGTATTTACGCGTCACGAAGGAGGCGCCTTTTCGCGTGTTCTCGGGACTGCTGCTCACAGGCTTCTTGAAGAGATGGCCCGCTTGCACCCCTTCGATTGGGAAGGCACGGCCACTACTCTGACACCGCTGCTGCCTCGGGTGAAGGCTCATATTCGCAGCGCCGGCATTTCACCGACCGATGCAAATACTATCGCCTCCCGCGCACTCGAAATTGCGATTCAGGCATCCCGGGATCCGACCGCTCGCTGGATCCTCTCCCCGCACGTGGGTGCAGCAAGTGAAACCGCCTGGACCGGCTTGGTCGCAAATGCCCTTCGTTCGGTGCGCGTCGATCGGGTCTTTCGCGCCGGGCTCGAGCCGCTTTCCGGGGGTGAAGAAGCCTGGTGGGTCGTCGACTACAAGACGGCCCACGCCGAGGGTCTCGATCCCGCCGCGGCGCTTCCGCGCCTGCGCAGTGCGTTTGAGCCGCAGCTCCAGACTTACGCCGCGATCCTACGCAATGTAATCGGCCGGGGCGTCTCCATTCGGGCAGGCCTTTACTATCCGCGTATGTTGAAATTCGACTGGTGGGCGACTGAAGTCTGAAGGGCCGTCTTGGTCGAATCCTATATGTGGCAAGACCAAGAATCCCGCTCTAAGAGAGATAGTTAGCTTGGAGCGACGTTTTTGTTTTCTTTTTGTCCATCTCTTAAGGCATTCACACTCTTGCTGTGGCGCACATCCGCTCCCTGCACCCAGAAGATGACATCCTCGGCGATGTTTGTCGCGTGATCTGCCACCCGCTCGAGCGCACGACAGATCATAAGAGCATTCAGAGCCTGGGGAGCGATATGGCTTTGCTCCTCCATCACCTTTGTGAGCGATTTGTAGGCGGCGCGATTCATCGCATCTACGGCATCGTCCATCGTCAGCACAGACCGTGCGACATCCGCATCCGCTTCGATAAACGACTGCAAGCTTTTGCGCACCATCTCCGCGGAGAGCGCCGCCATGCGCGGAATGTCCACAGGCAAGTCGACCGTTCCCATTTGCTCCATGCTGCGCACGCGGTCGCTGATGCTCTTGGCGGCATCACCCACACGCTCAAGATCGGCGTTAATTTTAATGACGCTCAAAATGAACCGGAGGTCGATTGCCATCGGCTGTTCCATTGCCAGCAGGTCGAGCGCAGCTTGATCAATATCGCGCTCCAGCCGATTGATCGCATTCTCGCTGCGGCTCACGAGATCGCAGATTGACAAGTCACGGACGCGATACGCCTCAATCGCCCGCTGAATCGCCTGTTCCGCAAGTCCAGCCATCACCAGCAGGTTTTCTTTCAGTTCGTCGAGGCTTTGTTGAAATCGAATGCGTGTCATCCAAACCTGCCCGTGATGTAATCCTCAGTACGCTTGTCACTCGGATTGGTAAAGATTTTGTGGGTTGAATCAAACTCCACCATGCGGCCATTCAGGAAGAACCCGGTCTTTTCTGCCACACGGGCTGCCTGTTGCATGTTGTGGGTCACAATCACGATAGTGTACTGCGTCTTGAGCTGAAAAATAAGATCTTCAATCTTCGAAGTGGAAACCGGGTCAAGCGCCGACGCCGGCTCATCCATCAGCAAGACCTCAGGATCGACGGCAAGAGCCCGCGCAATGCAAAGCCGCTGTTGTTGCCCGCCCGAGAGACTCGCACCCGACTTCTTCTTCAAGTCGTCCTTTACTTCATCCCAAAGCGCGGAATTCTTCAACGATCTCTCGACAATTTCGTCCAGCACGCGCCGATTGCTGTAACCGTTCAGTTTCAAACCCGAGGCGACGTTGTCATAGATCGACATGGTGGGAAACGGATTGGGGCGCTGAAACACCATTCCCACGCGGCGCCTGACCTGCACGGGCTTGGCGTCGTTATAGATATCCAGGTCTCCGATGCGCACCGAGCCGGTGACCCGCGCAATCGGATTCGTCTCATGCATGCGGTTCAGGCAGCGCACAAACGTGCTTTTTCCGCAGCCCGATGGCCCGATCAACGCTGTCGCATGATTGGCAGGGATATTCAATGTGATGTCCTGTAGCGTGTGATTGCTTCCGTACCACGCATTCAGGTTGGTCACCTCGATGCCGACGCCCACTTAGCTTGCCCCTTTCAAAACTCCTCGGCTGGTTACGTAGCGCACCAGGGAAACAGCAACCACGATTAACAGGATCAAGACGAGGGCACCGGCCCACGCCAACCGATGCTGATCGTCGTAGGGCGAAAGCGCATAAACATAGATCTGCAATGGCAAAGCTTCAATCGGCTGATTCAAACTGGTGCTCATGAATGAATTGCCCAACGCGGTAAAGAGTAAAGGCGCGGTTTCGCCGGCAACGCGCGCAAACGCCAGCATGCATCCGGTGATGATCCCCGGAGAAGCCGTCTTCAGGGTAATCGAAAGCACCGACCGCCAATTCGGAACACCCAATCCCAGGGCAGCCTCCCGCACCGCATGCGGCACCATCAGCAGCATTTCTTCCGTAGTCCGGCACACCGTCGGAATCATCATGATCCCCAGCGCAATTCCGCCAGAAAATGCGGAGAAGTGTCCGAGAAACGGCAGAAAGTTCACATGCGGGCTCACGATGAGCGCATACGCCGCAAGACCCATCACAATGGACGGAACGCCGTTGAGCACATCCGCGGTGAAGCGAACAGAATTTGCAAGCTTGGTGCCGCGGCCAAACTCCGCCAAGAAAATTCCGCCCCCAATCCCTATCGGTACGCCGATGGCGCTGGCAAGTCCCAGGAGCACTCCCGATCCTACGATCGCGTTCGCCATGCCGCCGCCGGACTCGCCTTCAGGCTTCGGAATCTGGGTGAAGAAAGCGAGATTCAGTGAACTGGCGCCCTTAAATACAAGATATCCAAAGATCACGACGAGCGGCGTCACAACGAGCGCCGTGGCCAGAACAGCCAGCACTGTAACTGCACGATCTGTGATGGACCGAATCCGAGATCTGAGTGTCTCGCCTTTCACCAAGGTCTCCTCAATGCACCTGCGAGGGCGTTCCTCGCGTCACGGCCCAAACCAACAGTTGCGCAAATCCGTTCACAATGATTGTCACGATAAAGAGAGCCAGGCCAATCTCAATGAGCGCCGTGCGATGCATATCGCTTACCGCTTCGGTGAATTCGTTGGCAATCACCGCGGCCATCGAACTACCATTCGACAGCAGCGAGCGGTGAATCTCAGGCGTATTGCCGATCACCATCGTCACCGCCATCGTTTCGCCCAACGCGCGTCCCAGGCCCAGGATGATCGCGCCCACAATCCCAATGCGCGCGTTGCGGAGCACCCCCATCCGAATCATTTCCCAACGTGTGGCACCGAGCGCCAGGACAGCTTCGCGCTGCGAATGGGGGACCGCCGACATGACTTCCCGGGTCAACGAAGAAATGATGGGTAGAATCATGATCGACAGGATCACGCCTCCGGCAAAGAATCCAAGCCCCGTGGGATTGTCATCGCTGAAAAATCCGGTCCATCCGAGCACTCGAACGAAGAAAGGGTTCACATATTCCCGCAGAAGCGGCACCAGCACAAATACCGCCCAGAGACCATAAATCACGCTTGGAATCGCGGCGAGAAGCTCAGTCAAGAACGCCAATGGCCCGCGCAGCGCACGGGGACTCATCTCGGTAAGGAAGATCGCCAGACCGACTCCCAGCGGAACCGCAATCAAAAGCGCGAGAAACGATGAAACAAGTGTCCCGTAGACGAACGGCAATGCACTAAACCGTTCATTCACCGGGTCCCAAAACAACGGCTCGTTCGTGATCGGGTTCTTGAACGTCTTATAGAAGAATCCGAGGCCGAACTTCTCCCAAGTCAACTGCGAGTTCATGACCAGTTGCCACGCGATCAGTCCCACGATAGCGAAGATGCTCAAGGCACAAAGCACCATTAAAACGTGAAAGATTCGATCAGCCAAAGCCGAGTTCCCGCGGGAAAGCAGGTACTGGCGAATGGGAGAGGTCTCCACGACAGGCGCCGCCGACAGACGCCGTTCATCGTTCACCTTCGCTTCGCGGGGGGTTGGAGGTTGAGAGATGCGGATTTCGGGCACGGGAGCCATCACCAACGGTAGCCTAACGGGGCAAGATGAATAAGAGGTTACAAGGCTGCAAAATCAAGCGCATACAGTGCAAAATCCGATGATTCCCTTCTGTTCGTGTCGCGGTTGCGCGGCGGTCTGAGATCAAGCTTTTAGCCCGGGGCCATGGCCCATCGAAGGAATTTCCATCTTTCCGGTCGCATCCGTTACTCTTGTGGACTGGAAATCTGAGAAGCCCACCGATGCGCCAAATCCTGGCAGTTGTCACGCTCTTTCTCGCGCCGCTTGCCCTCCATAGCCAGAGTTCAATTCCGCTGCAGGATCCAGCACACCGTCTATGGACCGCTTCGTGGATTACACATCCCGAGGCACCCCTGCGCGAGCCCTTAGTTCTTCATTTCCGACGGACACTCGATCTGACCTCGGTCCCTCCAAGCTACGTCGTCCGCGTGAGCGCCGATAACCGGTTCATCCTTTTCGTCAATGGCCGCCGGGTGGGCGATGGTCCGGCTCGCGGCGACCTCACCCATTGGCGCTATGAACGTTTTGATCTTGCGCCATTTCTTCAAGCAGGTTCGAATCTTGTCACCGCAACTATCTGGAATTTCGGCATCTACGCTCCCATCGCCCAAATAAGCGACCGCACCGCCTTCCTGCTCGAAAGCGAAGTCACGGGTGCGACCTCTATCAGTACACCGGAAGGGTGGCTTGTGGAGAAAGAGGTTGGCCAGCGCCCGCTCGATCGCTCCACGGTGACTCTGCAGGACTATTTTGCCTCTGGCCCGGGCGAGGAGATAGACGCTGCCCGCTACGACTGGAATTGGAATTCTCGCGTCACCCCAACCGCCTCATGGGTCCCCGCTGCTTCCCCGATGCGTGACAGCATTTTCGGAGGCGTAAATCACGCTCACTCCGCCGATACCACTGGAGATAATCCTTGGGGCCTGATCCCCGATATGCTGCCGCACATGGAATACTCCCCCACAAGTGCTGGAGATGTCGTTCGCGCCAATATTGCGCTTCAAAAGCCTTTTCCGGCCAACCCCGCGATCGTGCCCGCTCGAATGGACGCTCACATCCTCCTCGACCGCAAAACCCTTACCACCGGCTACCCCAGGCTCATCGTTTCCGGCGGTAAGGGTGCGCACATCACCCTCACGTACTCCGAGGCGCTCTATGACAAGAAACAGCAGAAAGGCGACCGCGATGCGGTTGAAGACCGCACAGCGTTGGGCCTTGCGGATAGCTTTCTGCCGGATGGCGGCGCACATCGTGTCTTCGAGCCCCTGTGGTGGCGGACTTGGCGCTACCTTGACATCGAAATCACCACCGGCGCGGACGCGCTAACGCTTGAATCGCTCAATGCTGATTTCTCGGCATACCCGTTCGAGGAGCGCGCTGCCTTCCAATCTGGAGATTCCGACCTGGACAAGATCTGGCAGATCAGTTGGCGTACCGCTCGCCTCGATGCACACGAAACCTACATGGACACGCCGTATTTCGAACAGCTGCAGTACATCGGCGACACACGCATCCAGGCTCTCATTTCCTACGCGGTTTCCGGGGACGATCGTCTTGCACGACAGGCCATCGAAGCCTTTAATGACTCCCGCATTCCAGAAGGACTCACTCGCAGCCGCTATCCAAGCTCGTTGCCACAGACCATTCCTACCTTCTCTTTGCTCTGGATCGGCATACTCCACGACTGGTGGATGTACCGACCGGATCCCGCACCCATCCGCACCGCTCTGCCCGGCACTCGCGCGGTGCTCGACTGGTTCAGCCACTATGAACAAGCAGACGGGCTCCTGAGCGAACTGCCGTGGTGGAGTTTCATTGACTGGGTTGCCGACAAGCAGGAGATTCCTACTTATGACGCGAAACACGAATCCTGTGTTACAACGCTCGAATATCTTGGGGCCCTCGATGACGCGGCCGATCTCGAGCGTAACCTCGGTGACTCGGTCCTCGCCGAGCGCGATCACGCCCGGGCTGCGCATGTCCGCACTGGCATTTACACCAAATGCTGGAGCCAGGATCGTGGCCTCATTGCCGATAGTCCCGACCAGAAAATCTTCAGCCAACAGGCGAATATCCTGGCCGTGCTCTACGATGTCGTCCCCAAAGACCATCAGGAGGCCGCGCTGCGCAAACTGCTCGCGATTGAGCCGGGCACCTCACCGGACGGCATTTTATCCGCTTCCTACTACTTCCGCTTTTATCTCGCCCGCGCTCTCGATCATGCAGGAATGGCCGATGAATATCTTCAGTCCCTCGACCCCTGGCGCAAGCTCCTTCCTCTCCACTTCAGCACCTGGCCCGAAGTTCCGGGGGATACTCGATCCGATTCCCACGCATGGTCGGCGCATCCCATCTACGATATGCTCACTCTCGTTGCCGGCGTCGAAACCGCTTCTCCCGGCTTTGCAGCGGTTCGCATTGCTCCACACCTCGGCGATCTGAATTCACTCGCGGCGAGTTTCCCTCATCCTCAGGGGATGATCCGGATGGATTATCATCGTCAGGCCGGCGCCTTCGATGCAAGGATCACTCTGCCGGGCACCCTCGCTGGCACCTTCGTTTATCAAGGAAGGAGTTGGCCGCTCAAGGCCGGCACCAACCATATCGTGGTCCCTTAAGTCGTCATCCAGAGGAGGGGAAAGACTCCTGCCTTTTTGTTTGCCCTCTGGGCTTTTCTCGTCTGAGGCAAGTCGACTCGACGACCCGTGCTCGAGGTTCCCGATTCCTGCTAGAACGTGTTACAACTCCAACATGGCAAAGGGAAAAGGTACGACGCCTCCAGGTCACGTAAACCTGAAAATGCTGGCAGAGCATCTTGAGCTCTCGCAGACCACGGTTTCGCTGGTCTTAAACAACTCCCCGTCCGCCAAATCCATCCCGCAGGAAACCCGGAACCGCGTCGTCGAAGCTGCCCAACGTCTCAACTACCGTCCGAATTATTTCGCCCGATCGCTGCGGCAGAGCCGTTCGATGAGCGTCGGAGTTCTCGCTCCCGATTTGAGCGAAGGCTACTTCACCCGTGTGATGAGCGGCGTCGTGGAAGAGCTCACCCGAGCTCACTACTTCTACTTCACCGCCTGCCACGATTGGAAGCGCGAACTGATCGAGCAGTACCCACGCATGCTGGTCGAACGCGCGGTCGACGGCTTTCTGCTTCTGAATACGCCGGCTGACCAGATTTCGGTGCCGGTTCCGGTCGTCGCAATTTCGGCGCACAGCCCCGTACCGAATGTTACAAATATTGTCCTCGATCATCATCTTGCGGTGGAGCAGGCCTTGCAGCACCTGCACTCGCTTGGCCACCGGAATATTGCATTTATGCGAGGGCCCCGAGCAATTCCAGATTCTGAATTTCGCTGGGAGAGCATCCAGGAAGTAGCAGGGGAGATCGGCCTGCGAATCGATCCGGTCCACGTGATCCGCATCGATTCTGCCGGCTGGTCCATGAAGACCGGCTACCACCCGATGGCACCGGAGATCGGTTACAAGCCGATGCAGGCTCTTCTCGAAAAATCCCGTGATTTTACGGCGATATTCTGCTTCAACGACATCGCCGCCATCGGAGCCATTCGCGCCCTCAAAGACGCGGGTCTCTCCGTTCCCGGCGACGTCTCGGTTGTCGGCTTCGACGACATCCTGTCGGCGGCGTATTACACGCCCTCTCTCACCACCGTCCGGCAACCTTTGCTTGAAATGGGGAAGCGCGGAGCCGAAGTGTTGCTCGACCGCATCGCCAATCGGGACAAAGAATCTCCCGCGCAGATCGTCGTCGCCCCGGAATTCGTTGTCCGGGAATCGACCGGACCCGCGCCGGTCAGGAAATGATCAGGCTATTTTCCGCAGTACGATTGAAACCACCGACTGATATAAACCTGCGCGTGCGCTTCGCCGCAATAGTGGCGTGCACCCTTGGCATCCGCAGCTTCCTTCGTCCATTTGAAGACCGTTAGCTGCGCGTCGCTGCAATGAATCACGATCCATCCTCTCGGATGGTCGCTTTCCAAGCCGCAGATTTCACATCGATACACTGTATCAATCACCCAGAACCTCCGAGTACCAATTCATCTTCGCCTGCTTTTTTGTTTCTCCGTTTGGATTTTCGCAGAGTTATTCGAGCATCTGCAGATTCAGGGGCTCTTCCAGAAGGCAATCCATTTTACTGACGCTCGCCAAAGCCCGCTTCAATGCCGAAGATTTACAGGGCTCCACCGTCACCACGAATGGAAGCGCATGGGAGGGATAACCGGGCTTCTGCACGATGGCACGAATGTTAATTCGCTCTTTCGCGAGGGCGCCGGTAATCTCTGCCACGATCCCCGGCCGATCTGCGACCAGGAAGCGAATGTAATGCGGAACTTCAAATTCAGCCCCTATCTTGGCGGGAACAGAAGGGATCTCCACGCGCCGCGAGCCATGCGCCAGTGCGATCAGGTCGCTCACGACCGCTACCGCTGTCGGATGACCGCCCGCGCCGTGGCCGGAGAAAACGACGTCGCCACCATAGCGGCCCGTCAGGATCACCATGTTTTCCGTGTTGCGCGACCACGCGAGCGGCGAGCGCTGATCGACCAGCATCGGCCCGACCGTTGCCGCCACGTTGCCCTCGCGCTCTTCGGCGCGCGCCACCTGGCGGATCGTGCAGCCAAGGTCGCGCGCATAGCTGAAGTCCACAGCCGTCACCGAAGTGATGGACTGCGGAACAATCTCCTCCGGATCGACAACGACACGGAGCGCCAGGCGCATCAGGATCGCGAGCTTTGCGCGCGCATCGAATCCGCCCACATCCTCCGTTGGATCGGCTTCCGCATACCCCTTTGCCTGCGCGGCCGCAAGCACCGTCGCATATTCCGCGCCTGCTTCCATGCGGCTCAGAATGAAGTTGCAAGTGCCATTGAGAATCCCCTGCATGCGTTCGATACGATCGCCCGCGAGCCCCTGTTCCAATCCCGGAATCACCGGGATGCCACCGGCCACCGCTGCGCCGTACTTCAGATGGCCACCTTTGGCCGCAGCCAGCCGCTCCAATTCAACACCGTGAAAGGCGATCAGTTTCTTGTTCGCGGTGACCACACTTTTGCCACTGTCCAGGGCTTTGCGAACCCAACTTCCGGCCGGATCCAGACCGCCAGCCAGCTCGACGACAACGTCGACGTCCGAGGCCAATACGGCATCGGCCTCCTCGCTCCACACCGTGTTCGCAGGCGTCCAATCCACTCGCTTGCGGACCACATTTCGATTGAAAACGTGGCTCAGTTCCAACCCTTCCGGCTTCGATTCCACCAGAATGCGGGCCACGGAACTGCCCACAGTACCGAAACCGAACAGCGCGATGCGCAAGGGCTTGCGCAAGGATGGCCCTTGGGCATGGTCCTCCTTCAACGCTATGGACGAACTCTCTTTTTCCGCCATCGAATCCTTCAGCTATCGAGTTAAAGCCGCGATGCATCGATGATACCTGAGACGTGTGTCCCCTTCGTTTTCTGCTTCCCTCTTGCACTCGTGTAGCATCAAAGACGCATGCGGCGCGCGCTTGCCGTCCTCCTCACCCTTGCTTTTGGATTGGGACCCTTCGCGGCCATCGGTTGGCTCGTAACCCGAGTTGCACTGCGACTCGAGGGGTGAACCGCACTTCCCCGCATTGATTCGAGCGGCTGTCAACAGTTCCATCCCCATCGCGGTTCTGCTCACACGTCCGTTCTTTTGCGCAGACGAACGGCGTGCGCTGCTTCTGCAAGCGAGGTCGCTTCCTTCATGCGTCTTATGCGGTTTCTCATCGTACTGCTGTTGCTGGCATCTTCCATTCCAGCTTTTGCCACCGTCTTTGCCACGGTGCGTGGCATCGTCCATGATCCCTAACATCGACCCATCGCCGGTGCGCAGATTACATTGCAAGCCGCCGATTCCTCTTTCATGCTCAGCGCGACTTCAGATGCCATTGGCGACTTCAAACTGCCGCAAGCGCCCATCGGTGTTTACCGGCTCCAAGTTTCCGCCCCTGGATTTGCAACCGTCATTGATGCGATCACAATCGCATCGGGCACCTACCCCTTGCTCCACGTTCGATTGGATCTCGAAACCGCCATGCAATCGGTCGTCGTCCATGCATCTTCCGCTCCAGAAGCCAACGCGGATTCGGTCACGCCCACGACGTTGATTACCCGCGCCCAGATCGATCAGACGCCCGGGGCCAGCCGCAGCACCGGCATGCAGATGATCACTGACTTTGTGCCCGGCTCCTACATGACCCACGACATGCTTCACATGCGCGGCGGCCATCAAACCAGTTGGTTGATCGACGGCGTTTCAATTACGTTCCGCTCGACCACGATCACGACACGCAAGGTGCTCGAGGGAATTCCTGCAGTTGGGCAGCCGCTCTTTTCTACCCGGGTGAGTTAGAGCGCGACACTCTGAATACAGGCTTCACCGCCAATTTGCCGTGCCGCATCCGGTTCGCTTCAAATGTTTATTACGGATCGGGATTCACCAATGGGCTCGCGGGAGCGAATCAAGGCCCACACAATGGCGCCTATCTTCCAGATCATACGACCTTCGACATCTCGGCGGGTCGAGCCATGGGCGAAAACTGGAAGCTTTCCGCCAACATTCTCAATGTCACCAATCACCGCGTGCTGCTCGACAACTCGGTCACGATCGGCGGGTTTCATTTCAACGACCCGCGGATGGTCTCCGCGGAAGTCCGCCATCGTTTCCATTTCTAGTTAGCCGCCAAAACGTGGGAACTCTGTTCTGCTTGGCCTTGCGTCTGCTGCGGATTACCCGACGCGTAAAAATCCTCGGCGTATTTGCGAGGCCTCGTTATCATGATTCTCATGCCTTCGACCTTTGAAAAACTGAACCTGAAGGAGCAGCGAGAAATCCTGGTTCTCAACGCCCCCCAAAGTTTCGTACACGAACTAGCCGGTCTGCGCGAGACCACGATTCATCGCACCCTTAAGGCCGACGGCGACATTCACTTTTTCCTCGCATTCGTCACGCGCAAGCAGGAGGTGGATACACTTTCGCGGCAGATATCAAAACGCGCCAAGGGAGATGCCATCCTCTGGTTCGCGTACCCCAAGGGCACATCGAAGAAGTACCAGTGTGATTTCAATCGCGACAATGGGTGGGACGTCCTGAATGCGCTTGGTTGGGAGACCGTGCGCGCAGTCGCCATCGACGAAGACTGGTCGGCTCTCCGCATGCGCCGCACAGAGTTTGTTCGTTCGAAAACAAGATAGCTGCAGCGTCGCAGAATCGCTTCGTCGCCACCTCATTCCACCGCGAACAGTCCCGGCATCACTTCGCCGGCCTTACCCAGCACTACGTGGGTGAAGGCGTGCGCGTTTAACGGCCGTTCGGGACCGATGTACAACGTCCGAGCTCCACGCTGTCGCGCCCAATGCACAAAGTTCGCCGCCGGGTACACCGACCCCGAGGTGCCCACGACGACCATCAGCGTTGCTTTCGCGATCTCGTCCTGGATCCGGTCCATCTCCAGCGGAATCTCGCCGAAGAAAACAATATGCGGGCGCAATCGTCCGCCGCAAGCACAGTGCCCGACCTCTGCCAGATTCTTGTATATGGAGTGATCTTCAATCGGGGGCCTGCCGCACTCAAGTTCGCAGCGCGCTTTGGCCAACTCCCCATGCATGTGCAGCAAGCGCTCCGACCCTGCCCGTTCATGCAAATCGTCTACATTCTGTGTGCACAGAAAAAACCGATCGCCGATCTTCGCCTCGACCGCCGCCAACGCATCATGCCCCGGATTCGGTTGCGCCTTCTGCCCAGACTCACGCCGCGCCGAATAAAATGCCCAAACGCCGGCCGGATCTCTGCGCCACGCATCCGGCGTGCACACATCTTCAACCCTGTAGCCTGCCCACAGCCCGTCTTCGGCACGGAACGTCGGCAACCCACTCTCCGCACTGATCCCCGCGCCGGTCAGCACAAACACCCGGTCGTTCGGCGCTATCGCAATCCGATCCACCCTTCGCCCCTGATTCCTGATCCTGAGACTTCCTGTTGCGCTCCTCGGTGCTTCACGGCTCCAGCAGAATCTTTCCCGTCGTTTTGCGGGCTTCCAGATCGATATGCGCCTGTGCCACTTCAGCCAGGGGATACATGTGCTCGGTTCGCAGTTTCAGCTCGCCGGTCGCAGCCCAATCCAGAATCTTTCCCGCTCGCCACTCGAGCTCCGAGCGCGTTGCGATGTAGTGCCATAATGTCGGTCGTGTCACAAACAACGATCCCTTGCCGCTCAACTGAATCAAGTCAAAGGGCAGAACCGGTCCGCTCGACGCGCCAAACAGCACCAGCATGCCGCGCGGTCGAAGACAATTCAGGCTCTTGTCAAAAGTCGTCTTACCCACCGAGTCGTACACCACATCCACACCCTTACCGCCTGTGAACCTTTTCACTTCTTCTTCGAAATCCTGCTCGGTGTAGAGAATCACCTCCGACGCGCCAGCCTCGCGCGAAAGGGCAGCCTTCTCATTTGTTGATACCGTGGTGATCACCTTGGCACCGAGCCGCGCGGCAATCTGCGTCAGCAGCAAACCCACGCCGCCTGCTCCCGCGTGGACCAGAGCAGTCTCTCCAGCCTTTAGAGCGAAAGTGGAAAAAGCCAGATAGTGCGCTGTCATCCCCTGCAGCATGGCGGCGGCGGACTGCTCCGGAGTCAAGCGCGACGGAACCTTGATGAGCTGCGCTGCAGGCACCAGCGCATACTCTGCATAGCTGCCGAGCACGCTCACGGACGCAACCGCATCCCCTTCCTCGAACCCGGTCACGCCCGGGCCCAGCTTTTCTACCGTACCGGCCGCTTCGCTGCCTGGCGTAAATGGCAACGTAGCCTTGTAAACGCCTTTGCGGAAATAAATTTCGACAAAGTTGACCCCCACCGCTTCAACGCGAATCAACACTTGCCCCGGACCCGGCTCGGGGATCGGCACTTCTGTCACTTGAAGGACTTCGGGTCCCCCAACGGAGTTGATCTGTATGGCTTTCATCACACGCAAGCATGCACCTTGAGGCGGGTAGATCGCAAGGGCTGAAGGCCGTCCCTCAGCCGGCTTCCCCTGCTGGACAGGGGACAAAAAACTTCGGGCCCCATCCGACTATTCAGGAAGGGGCCCGTTTATTCGAATCTCACTGTCTACAGTGTCCTAGAAGCTGTCCTTTTCTCCGGACAGCAAACTGGGCTCTTCCGGCGCGCGCAGCCTTACCAGACGGTCAATCGCATAAGGTGTTCGCTGTTGCGAGGTCGTATAGTAATGCCGCACTTGGAGTTCGCCCAACAGCCCGATCGCGAGCAGCTGAATTCCAGCCACAATCAGCACGCCCGCAATCACAAACATCGGCCCGTGCTGGTCCATGATGTTCGCATGCGGATTCAGGATCTTCATCACCAGCAGCATCATCGACAAAAAGCTGCCTGAAAAAATGCCTAACGCGCCGAAGGTCCCAAAGAAATGCAGGGGCCTGCTCATGTACTTCAAAAGAAATCGAATCGTCAGCAGGTCAAAGAACACGCGGAAAGTGCGGCTAATTCCATAGTGGCTCTTGCCACGCTCGCGATTCACGTTTCGAATTGGAATCTCGCAGATTGATGCGCCATACCAACTCGCGAGAGCGGGGATAAAGCGATGCATCTCGCCGTAGAGCGGTATGTTTGTGATCACCTCGCGGCTATACGCCTTGAATGTCGTACCGAAATCGTGGATGTCCACGCCAGACAGTTTGGCCATCAGCCAATTTGCGCAGCGGGAGGGAATGCGCCGCATCACGAAGTTGTCGATGCGTTCCTTGCGCCAACCCGATACCACGTCATAACCCTCTTCAAGCTTCTCAATGAAATTGGGAATCTCGTTCGGATCGTGCTGCAGATCGCCGTCCATCGCGAAAATAAAATCGCCCGAGGCGTGATCGAATCCAGCGGCCAATGCCGAGGTCTGCCCGAAGTTGCGCCGCAACTTGACAACCAGCACGCGGCTGTCGACCGCGGCAATCTCTTCCAGCAGTTTGTAGGTACGATCGCTCGATCCGTCGTCGACGAGGACGAGCTCAAAACTATCGCCCACCTGTTCCATCACCTGCTTCAGGCGCGCATACAGGACGGTTACGTTTTCCTCCTCGTTATGAAAAGGAACGACGATGGAATACTTTGGCATACAAGTAGTATAGACGCTCGCAAAGTAGAAAAGGAGCGGAACAATCATTCGTTGAAGCAAGACAATTACCAGCGTAAAGCCGGTGGGAGTCGGTTCGTTACGCTACCGATCCAGTTCGTCGAGCATGGCCTGCATCTCGCTGAGCGCATGACGGTTGCCAGTGCGCGCGGCGCATCCGATGCCGCTCTTAAGCCTGACGATGGCTTCATCCTTGCGCCCCGCATTGGCTAACGTTTGAGCCGACATGAAATACGCAGCCGTGTAGTCGGTGTCGTTGGCCAGCAGCGCATCAAATTCCTTGAGCGCTTCGTCCGTCTCGCCTCGGTTGGAAAGCTCCATGGCAATACCGTAGCGCGCGAAGCTGTTCTTCGCATCGAGCGCAAGAATCTCTTTTAATCCTGCGATTTTGTCTGTGCTGCTCATGGCGGACCACTGATCCCTGAAGACATTTGCGAATTTGGCGTGTATTGCTGAAACTGGAGATGCGTCTTCCGTTAAGCCGACACCCGCAACCTGTATTGTAGCGAATGCTCGGTCAAATTACGGTGAATGAATGGAGCAAGCAAGCTATGAGTTCGACTGGGGCCAGTCCGATAAACCGCACAGTTGCCAGCACGCAATCCGAGATGACCGAGATTATCCTCCCCAACGATGCCAACACTCTGGGCAATCTGCTGGGCGGCCGCCTCATGCATTTCATTGACTTGACAGGCGCGATGGCGGCTTACCGCCACACTCGAACGCATGTGGTCACTGCCGCAATGGATCACATTGATTTCATTCAGCCGGTTCATGTCGGTGATCTTCTTATTCTCAAATCCAGCGTCAATCGCGCCTTCAATACATCGGTTGAAGTCGGTGTCAAGGTGTGGGTCGAACATCCGCAGACTGGTTCCCTTCTGCACGTAGCCAGCGCTTATCTCGTCTTCGTCGCCATCGACAAAGACGGCAATCGTCAGACGGTTCCCGGGCTCCAGCCAGAAACACCCAACGAAATGCGTCGCTATGAGGATGCACTGCGACGCCGAGAGCATCGCGAAGCAGAAGCAAAGCGGCGCAAGCAGGCCAAGGTTGCGACCTCAGGGAAAGTGGATGGCGCAGCTCGAAAACTCTAGGCGCGCGGTGGTGCCTATGATCGGTGATTCCGCATTGATTCCCGCTTCTGAATTTCCGCGTTCGTTTGAAGACTTTCCTCGGCGGCTTGTGTGCCTGACCGAGGAGACCGTAGAAACCCTTTACTTGCTCGGCGAGCAGGATCGGATCGTCGGGGTTTCCGGCTACGCGAAACGCCCTCCGGAAGTGCGCTCGAAACCGCGTGTCTCCGCCTTTCGCGACGCCGACATTGAAGCGATCCTCGACCTCAAGCCCGATCTCATTCTGACCTTCTGCGACGTGCAGGCCGAGATCACCCGCAACCTCGTTCTGCGGGGCGCAACCGTATTGAACTTCAACCAGCGGAGTGTTGCCGGAATCTTTGACATGATCGCCGTCCTTGCGCGCCTTGTCGGCAAACCTAAGCAGGGGTTCGCATTGATCGATGACTTTCGCTGCGGCCTCGAGCAAATCGCCGAATCCGCGCGATCGTTCTCGCACCGGCCGCGCGTTTTCTTTGAAGAATGGCAAGATCCGCTCATCAGCGGCATTGGCTGGGTTGAAGAGCTGATTGAAATTGCCGGCGGCGATCCGATCTTCCCTGCGTTGCGCGGTTGCGGCAAGGCTCAAGACCGGATCGTCGACGCATCTGCTGTCGCGGCACGTGACCCCGAAGTCATCTTTGCTTCGTGGTGTGGCATGAAGGTTGACAAAGAGCGCATCCTTGCGCGTCCAGGTTGGTCTTCAACCTTTGCCGCGCGCAACGACCATGTCTACGAGATCTCATCAACCCTAATTCTGCAACCGGGCCCAGCGGCCCTCAGCGAGGGAGTGCGCCAACTGTACGCCTGCCTTGCCCATGTTGCCGGTGGTGCCGCCCCGCTCGAGCTCCGGCCGAAGGAACTCCGCAATCCCCCTCTCCTGTAAAATCGTCCGTAGACCGCGTCTCGCGACCAGCTCGAGACCGGTTGACGCACTCGCAGTCCGCCCGCGATCTCTCAGGAAAAACGGCGCTGCACAAGGAGGAATCGCGCAATGGGTCATTCGCATGCCATGCCGGCGCCAGTCGCTCTGCCCGGGGTCTCAAAGATTGTTGCTATCGGGTCAGGCAAAGGCGGCGTCGGCAAGACCACCGTGGCCGTAAACCTCGCCATT
Source organism: uncultured Acidobacteriaceae bacterium (assembly GCA_963798035.1). Taxonomy (GTDB): domain Bacteria; phylum Acidobacteriota; class Terriglobia; order Terriglobales; family Acidobacteriaceae; genus Telmatobacter. The sequence goes on from CAWCRW010000007.1 coordinate 345,624, forward strand.
GCCCTCTCCAAACTCGGCAAGCGCGTCGGTCTGATTGACGCCGATATTTACGGCCCCAATGTCCCTACCATGATGGGATCAACCCAGCAGCCGATGATCGGCGCCAATAATCAGATCCAGCCCAATGCAACGCACGGGATCAAGACGATCTCAATCGGCTATATCTCTCCCGGCGACAAACCAATGGTGATGCGCGGTCCCATGCTGCATCAGATCATTCGTCAGTTTTTGCAGCAGGTCGAGTGGGGGGAGCTCGACTACCTCATCATCGATTTGCCTCCCGGCACCGGCGATGTGGTCATCTCTCTTGTGCAGACAGTCCCGCTCACTGGCGCTGTCGTCGTGTCCACCCCCAGCGATGTGAGCCTGCAAGATGCTCGCAAGGCGCTTGAGATGTTTGCGCAGGTCAATGTCGAGGTCCTCGGAATCGTTGAGAACATGAGCCACTTCACCTGCCCACATTGCCATCAGGAAATCGATATTTTCTCCAAGGGGGGCGCCGAACGGACCGCGAAGCAATTCAACATCCCGTTCCTTGGTTCCATCGAACTCGTCCCTGCAATTCGCGAAGGGGGCGATCGCGGCCTTCCCGTCACGCTCGCCGGCCCCAAAAGCCCCCAGGCCACGGAATTCTTTGCGATTGCCGAGAAGTTGATGGAGCGCGCTGAAGCTGCCGCAGCGGCCAGCACCGATGTGATCGAAATCAGCTGACGGGTACATCGGGATGAACGGATCTCGGAAGGAAAAATCAACGTCCCGGATGCGGCAGGACCTAGTCGTGCGCGGCGTTGAGCCTGGCGACTTCGCGCAGTGGAAACTGCTTTGGGACGGATACAACGCTTTTTATGGCCGCAGGGAAGAGACCGCTTTGCCGGAGGAGATTTCCGCTCGGACGTGGTGCCGCTTCTTCGATGGGTATGAGCCCATGCATGCTCTCGTCGCGGAGCAATCGGGAGCGCTGCTCGGCCTGGCTCATTATCTCTTTCACCGCAGCACCCTCGCGGTAGCGCCGACCTGCTACCTGCAGGATTTATCTACGCTCGAATCCGCCAGGGGGAAAGGGGTTGGCCGCGCCCTGATTGAAGAGGCTTATCGACGCGCGACACTCGCCGGTTGCGATCGAATGTATTGGCACACCCACGAGACAAACACGACTGCGATGGGCCTCTACGACAAAGTCGCGGTGAAGTCTGGATTTGTGGTGTATCGAAAAAATAGCGCCGGCTGAATCTACGGCGCGTGCCTACGAGGGCAACGAAAGCGGGGCACTCAAGTGCCCCGCTTGCTTCTCGGATGTTTGTCTTACCGCCAGTGCCCTTCCGCCAGCACCCAGCCGTCATGATGATGCACCCAGCGGTGCGACACCCACACAGCACCTGGATGCGGCGGACGACGCCATTCGCCAGGGACCCAAACATAGTGCGCGCCATCCCAGCGGTGATAGCCGGAAATCCACACAAACCCCCTTTCCGGCGGTGGCGGACGACGTTCGACGATTGGAGCCGGCGGCCCGATGCGCACCACGACTTGGGCGAATGAGGCTGCGGGCAGCAAGGTTAGAGCAAGCAAAACTGCCATTGCAAATTTCTTCACAGTCGACAAACTCCTTGAGCGATGAATTGGCGCCGGATCTCGGGGAAGCATTCCGGCCTGTTGAGCAATCTGAACCAGAAAACGAGCGAAAGTTGCGCCCGCGGCTCATTCTCTGCGCACCAAAGTCCGAATTGCAACAACTACTTCTTTACAGGTATTGACGCTTCGATTTCCTCTGTGAGCGCCTCGGCTGCCTTCACGCACGCCGCGCGGTCCACGTCGTAATGCGTCACAAGCCGGATCGCGTTTGTTCCGACCGTGCCGGCCAGAATGCCACGGGCCTTGAGGCGCGCTACCACTTCCGAAGTGCTGAGTCCCCCGGTCAATCGGAAAATTACGATATTCGTCTCTACTGTGTCGAGATCAACCGCAACGCCCTCCATCTGGGCCAATGCTTCGGCAAGCAATCGCGCGTTGGCGTGATCCTCGTGCAATCGCGCCGGCATCGTTTCCAGCGCAATCAGTCCCGCCGCTGCCAACACGCCCACCTGTCGCATGCCGCCCCCCAGAGCTTTGCGGTAGATGCGCGCACGCTCCATCAACTCCGCGGAGCCAACCAGCATCGATCCGACAGGCGCACCAAGCCCCTTCGAAAGGCAGAACATGACCGTGTCGAAACCGCGCGTGAGTGTCTTGACGTCGATCCCCAATGCGGTCGAAGCGTTGAAGATGCGAGCGCCATCCAGATGCAGCGGAATCTTGCGGTCCTTCGCGTGACCCCAGATCTCTTCCATCGCCTTGAGCGACGTGCAGCGACCACCTGCCAGGTTCGCCGTGTTCTCAATCTCAATCAGCCCTGTCGATGCGCGAAACGAACTCCGTCCGTAAATCACCGGCTCAATATCTTTCCACGTCAAAGTACCTGATTCTGTGGCAACCGCACGAACCAGACAACCCGAAAAAACTGCTGCCGTCGCCATCTCCCAATCCAGAATGTGCGAGCGCGATTCACAAATCACTTCCTGGCCTGGCTCCGTATGCAGCCGAATCCCTATTTGATTGCCCATGGTGCCGGTAGGAACAAACAGTGCAGCCTCACGATCGAAGATCTGTGCCGCACGCCTTTCCAACAGATTGACGGTTGGATCCTCGCCATACACATCGTCGCCCACTTCGGCCGCAGCCATCGCCGCACGCATTTCCGGCGTGGGCCGCGTGACGGTGTCCGATCGCAAATCAATCAATGTTTCCAAATGACTTGTCCCTCCATTTGAATGGATCCCTCAGAGATACATCTTCCGCCGCACGTCCATTCCAATCCGCATTGGAGATTTTTTCTCTACTCCAACGCTTCGCTCTCAGGGTATCTGCGCCATTGGCAACTCCATCACCGGAGTCACCTTTCCGTCCTTTGACGCGTACGCCCAAAGCCCATGGAAATTCTCTTTGAGCTCGGGATGAGCTTTCAAAAGCGCGCTGAGCACGGCAATCGCTTCAGTGCGTGCGGCTGCAGGATCCGTGATCCCAAGAGACTCGTAGGTCACGCCGAGGTCGGCCTGTCGCAGCGACGTATCAATGCGCAGGCCTTCGATCTTCCAGGTCCGCGGCCCATCGCTCACCGCAATAGGAAAGCCGGTTGGCGGGTCCTTGATCTGCGATTGTTCGTGAAGCAGCTTTTCGAAATTAGGAGAAGAAATAAAATCCACCGGCAAGAGCAGATACCGGGCCAGGTCGTAGCTGTACCACGCGCTCCAAGGCGCGCCTGTCGTCGCCAATGTTCGCGCGCGCGTCCAATACCAGACGCCATCGTGTCCGTCCACGATTCCCTGCCGCACGGAGACTCCGCCGAGCTTCCAACCCGGTGCAGTCCCAGTTGGGTCCCATACAACGATAATTCCAATCTCGCCGCCTAGCGGAGCGCCCACCGCATTGGCCAGCACCACTGCATACTTTCCCGGCGGCAGTGCGTGCATGCTGACGGTCACCGTCAGCGAGCCGCTCGCATTCGAGCAGAAGAATTGCATGTCGGTCGTTTCAGTCTGGGTGGAGTCGTCCAATAGGTAGATCGTTTGAAGCTGCGCCGTGCCGCCTTTCACCAAGGGCGCTCCCAGTTCGACCTCGCCGCGCATCCCGTCCCATTGTGAAGAAATCGATGGAAGAAGCTGCGCCTGGAGAGTTGCATAGTCCTGCTGCAAAATGGCCCCGGTCAAGCGCTGGCCGATGGATGCCAGGGCGCTTCGATCCTGCGGCTGCAACTCTGCCTGTGTTGTACAGCTTGCGGCTGAACCAATCACGGGAGCCGCCAGCAGGATTCCCGCGATCCAACCCTTCCTGCAGAGGTGCATAGGGTGCAAATTCCTCCCGCCTCACGAAACCTTTGCGAGCGCTTCCGGGCCACTGTTAGTCTAGTACGCAGGGCCCCCGCCAGCGAACCTCGGGGTGTCCGGTCGGTCCCCGGTGAGTTCTTGCTCATGCGCAACTCGGTTCACCTTCGTCGCTTTCTGATTCCCGTTCCGAGGCGCTCGCGTCTGCGAGACCGAATGATGGTCCTTGCAGCCAGCGTTCTCTGCATTAGTGGAATGAACGCGCAGTCGCCGACGGCAGACCCCGCTTCAGGTGCACCCGAGCCATCGGTTCAGCCCGTCAGGTCGCAAAAGCCGTCGCACAAGCCATCCGCAGCACAGGCTCCTCCACCCGCGCCGGTCATGCCGAATTGGCCGGTCAACGACCGACCCTCTCCTGCCACCATTGCATGGAACAGCACCCAGCTTCGCATTGGCGCCGCCAACTCGAGCCTTCAGCAGATCCTGTCGGATGTCTCGACGGCGACCGGCACGTCATTCGAGGGTCTGCCGAGAGATGGAAAGGATGTGAGGATTTTCGGAGATTTTGGCCCCGGCCCGGCGCACGACGTCCTCTCGCAGCTTCTGCAGGGAACCGGATACAACGTGGTCATGATCGGCGACCGGGGCCAAGGGGTTCCGCGGCAGATCATCCTGAGTGCGCGGAGCTCCGGCAAGACGCCGCAAGGCCTTTCTCGACCCACCGCCGACGAAAGCGAAGACGATTCTGCAGACTACCCGCAATACGATCCGCAGCCGCAGCAACAGCCGCAGCAACCCCCACTTCCCTTACGCCCTGGATTCCCTGCGGACGGCTCTGTTCCGGGCCGCATCCCGATGCAATATCCCCAACAGCAGCAACAGACTCCACCAGGCCAGCAACCGACGCCTCCGCCGAATCAGCAATAACTGCTGAGTAAAGCTCATCGTCGCTACGGTTCGGCTTTTTGAAGCCTGCAGCCGAAATGTGAACGAAATTGAAGTCTATGAAGCAAGCGTCAGTGTGACTTTCAATAGCGAATCTCCGAGCAGGTGAGAGATAAGCTGATACCTGGATCCTCAATTTCGATTTTGGAGGAAGAAACGTACCGGGAGCGCTCCAAACCACGCAGCTTCCTGGCCAGGGTGAATACCCAGGCGGTGCCTGCATGGGGGCGGTAGGCGCTAATCGATGAGCAGGCTTGCGGTCTCAGTTCGCGCTTTTATAGAAGGCGTCTGTCTCTGAGGCCGCATCAGGCCAAAACCGACCCGAAAGATTCCATAAGCCGCCAATACGCCGAACGCCATCGAACCCACTGCGGCACAAACCAACATGATCAAATTGAATAAATCCGCCATATATCTCGCTTCAATCTAAGAAGGTTCGCAGCACCCTTTAAGCGGGAATCTGTAAACCGCAGAGTCCTTTGAAATAGAACTCTTGCGATTTTCTCAGAAAAAGCTGCCGCGTTGACCCTCGTTTCTATTGGCAAATAGAATACCTCCAGCGTGTTGCAATCGGGTAAAGCGCAGTGGCATCGACTCCAAACCAAAGTTTGGCGATGTTTTTTGCAAATACTTGCTCGCGACTGCCGACGGGAGGCTTTCCTCGAACGAATCCAATGAGTCCCGCCCTCATTCCAACAACTCTAAGCAATTGAAAGGGAAAGTCGCCTCCAGAACCGGGTTTGGGAACCCTGGATTCATTTTCTGCGGCATTTTTGTCTGAACATGTCCATCACTCACATCTCGGTGCGCGGAGCTCGGCAGCACAACCTGCGTGATATCAACGTCCGCATCCCTCGGAACACGTTCACGGTGGTCACAGGTCTGTCCGGTTCAGGCAAAAGCTCGCTGGCATTTGACACCATCTACGCGGAAGGCCAGCGTCGCTACGTCGAAACGCTTTCGGCCTATGCGCGCCAGTTCCTCGATCAAATCGAGCGGCCGGATGTGGACTCCATCGAAGGCCTGAGCCCCGCCATCTCTATCGAGCAAAAGACCACCAGCCGCAGCCCCAGGTCGACGGTTGGCACGATCACTGAGATCTACGACTACCTTCGCCTGCTTTATGCCTCGGTGGGCACACCACATTGCCCCAATTGCGGCCGCCCCATTTCCCGCCAGACTGCCGACCAGATTGTCCAGCGTATCCTCCAGCTCGGCAAAGGGGAGCGCGTGACAATCCTGGCGCCCATCGTCCGCGGACGCAAGGGAGAATTCAAAGATCTCCTCGATCAACTCGACCAGCAAGGCTTTCGCGCCCGGGTCGACGGCGAGATCGTAGATCTCTCTGAACCGCCAGCACTCGACAAGCGCAAGAACCACTCCATCGAGGCGCTGGTTGACCGCGTACTCCTCAAACCAGCCGAGGAGAAAGAACCGAAGCCGGCGCAGGCGGCCGGCAAGCCGTCTCTTGAGAAACGCCTCGAAGCCGCCGTCAGCAAGGCCCTGCAGCTCGCCAACGGTCTGGTGCTGGTCGGGATGGCGGGGGGCGACGAACAGCTCTTCTCGTCATCGATGGCCTGTCCCGATTGCGGGCTGGATGTCCCCAAACTGGAGCCACGCAGCTTTTCTTTCAACTCCACTTTCGGCGCCTGCCCCGAGTGCCACGGGCTCGGTTCGCTCTACGATCTCGACCCCGCCAAGGTCATCAATGACTGGTCCAAGCCCCTGCTCGACGGCGGCCTTGGTCCGGGGTCTGCCTCCCAGTACCTGCTCAAGCTCATCCAGCTTGCCGCCGAGCGCTACAAGATCAACCTGAAGACCCCTTTCGAGGATCTGCCTGCCAAGCAGCAACACATCCTCGTTTACGGTCCGCCCAAGGGTGAAGCGCCGCGCACGGGCTTTCATGGAATCCTCGCCTACCTGCGCGACTCGATTACCGAGGCGCGCGGCGAAGGGTATCGCGAGTACATGATGAACTTCATGTCCGCTACCCCCTGCCCGGTCTGTCGCGGCAAACGCCTCCGCCCCGAGTCGCTGGCCGTCAAAATCGGCGGACTCTCCATCGCCGACTTCACCGCCCTTCCGCTCAACCGTGCACTCTCGGCTGCCATCAATCTCACCTTCAACGAGCGCGAAGCCCTCATCGCCGAGCGCATCCGACGCGAAATCGCAGAACGCCTCGAATTCCTCTGCAGAGTTGGGCTCAGCTACCTTTCGTTGGATCGCAACGCGGCGACGCTCTCTGGGGGCGAAGGCCAGCGTATTCGACTCGCCACCCAAATCGGCTCACGCCTCCGCGGGGTGCTTTATGTGCTTGACGAGCCCTCCATTGGCCTTCATCAGCGCGACAACGAGCGCCTCATCCAGGCTCTGGTGCAGCTGCGCGACCTGGGCAACACCGTCCTCGTCGTCGAGCACGACGAAGACACCATCCGCCATGCGGACTACGTGCTCGACCTCGGTCCGGGTGCTGGCCGTTTAGGCGGCAACGTTGTGGCCGAAGGCACCCCTGAGCAGATCATGGCCTGTCCCGCTTCACTCACCGGCCGCTACCTCTCCGGTGCTACCGGAATTCTGCACCGCGCCGAACCTCGCCAGCTGACCGGCAAATGGATTACTGTTTCAGGCGCCCGCGAGCACAACCTGCAGGACCTGACCATCCGCATTCCTCTGGGTATCATGACCGTGGTTACCGGTGTCAGTGGCAGCGGGAAAAGCACTCTGGTCAATGACATTCTTTACCGATCGCTAGCCAAGAATCTCTATGGTTCACGCGAAGAACCCGGCGCCCACGAATCGCTGGAAGGGCAGCACGAGATCGATAAGGTCATCCGCATCGATCAGTCCCCCATTGGCCGCACCCCGCGCTCAAATCCGGCCACCTACACGCAGGTCTTCTCACCTATCCGCGATCTTTTCGCGATGCTTCCCGAAGCGCGAGAGCGCGGGTACAAGCCTGGCCGCTTCAGTTTCAACGTCACGGGCGGCCGCTGCGAAGCCTGTCAAGGAGACGGCCAACGCCGCATCGAAATGAACTTCATGCCCGACGTCTACGTACAGTGCGAAGTGTGCAACGGGCGCCGCTACAACCAGGAAACACTCGCCGTGAAGTTCCACGGCCACTCCATCGCGGACATCCTTGACCTCACAATTGAAGACGCGCTCACCGTGCTTGCGGATGTGCCCCTGGTCCGCCAGAAGCTTCAGACCCTTGTGGATGTAGGACTCGGCTACGTCCATCTTGGCCAGAGCGCCACCACCCTCAGCGGCGGCGAAGCCCAGCGCATGAAGCTTGCTCGCGAGCTATCCAAACGCCAGACCGGCCGGACGCTTTACTTACTCGACGAGCCCACCACGGGGCTTCACTTCGACGACGTTCGAAAGCTCCTCGAAGTCCTTCACCGCCTCACCGACCTCGGGAACACGATCATCATTATCGAGCACAATCTCGATGTCATCCGCAACGCGGACTGGATTCTCGACCTGGGGCCCGAGGGTGGCGAAGACGGTGGCCGCCTCGTCGGAGAAGGCCGCCCCGCGCACATCGCGCACATCCCCGAGTCATATACGGGGCAGTTCCTCGCCCGCTACTACGCCTCGCACAATGGCCGGCTCGAGCCCGCCGACGACACTGCGGCGCAACTCAAAATCAAAACTTCTCGGGTCGGACAAAGCGAACGAGCGGCCTTCGGCGATGCGAGATTGGATTCCCAAACATCGGGAAGCTCGACATCCCCCTCAGCGAAGAAAACTGTCGCCGCGCCACGCAAGAAGAAAAAGCCGGTGCTCCAATGAGCGATTTTCTGGAACGGCTTCCGAATGATCCGGCGCCTCCGTTGCTTCCTGCAGGGCATGCTGAGCCCCCATCTTCTCTGTCCTCCTCCGCTGCATTCGAACCTCTGCCGACTACGCCCCTCGCTGCAGAAGCTCCAATCTTGCCGGAGCGGCCCCGGCTTGATTCCCTGCCGATTGGAACCTCTGGACGCGATGCCTGGGACCACGCCGTGCCTCCTGACCGGACGAATGACTCTCCGGAGCTTTTTCAATACTTCACGCGACCCCACGCTCCTCCCCGGGAACGTATCCCGCACATGGGCCACATCGGCATCCTGTTGCTGATTGCTTTGGCTGGTCTTGCGTGCGCTGCGATCCTAGCCCGCACCGCCGTTGCCTATCATCTCTTCGGAGTTTCAACCATCACCGAAGCGGCCACGGAGTTCCACTACACCCTCGGCACTGAAGGCATCTTCTACCTCCTCACCTTCGCCGGCTGCCTGATCGTATTTCCTGTGCTTTGGCATAAGGGCTTCTTTGCCGGACTTCAATGGCGAGGCAAGGCTGCATTGCAGCGCAGCGGCTATCTTTTCAGCGCTGCTTTGATCTGTTTCCTGCTTGCGATGCTCGACGGTCTTTTCTTACCAGGCCCGGCCGACGCGCCCATCGACCGCCTTTTTCGCCTGCCGGGCGCGGCGTGGCTCCTCTTCGGATTCGGAGTTACGCTGGCCCCGTTCTTCGAGGAATTGGCGTTTCGGGGCTTCCTTCTTCCAGCCCTTTGCACTGCCTTTGATTGGCTGGCCGAAAAAATCCATGGCGAATCACCACACGACCTCGAAGAGAACGGTCATCCCCAGTGGTCGGTCCCCTCGATGCTTGTTGCGGCGCTTCTCACCAGCATCCTCTTCGCGCTCATGCACGCCGACCAGACAGGCTATTCAATCGGGCCTTTCCTTCTCTTGATCTGTGTCAGTCTTGTGCTGTGCGGAACGCGACTTGTCACCCGATCCCTCGCCGCCAGCGTCCTGGTCCACGCCAGCTACAACTTTCTCCTCTTCACCTTCATGTTTCTGGGCACCAGCGGCTTCAAACACCTCGACAAAATGTAGCGCGCTCGCAGGGCCGTCGAACCCGATGCTCCCTCTGCCTGGCACTTCGAAGAATTCGCCGACCACTTTGGTGTCTGGCGGACGTGTCGACCGGATGTGCAGCCGATTGCGAATACGCGACCATCCGCCCGTCTACAATCACCGTAATGACTGAACCAACCTACGCCGCACAGCTCCTCGCGCTTCTTGCCCGCACCAGCTTTCGCCTCGGCCAGTTCAAGCTCTCCTCCGGCGGAACCAGCGACTACTACATCGATTGCCGCACCACCACGTTGCACGCTGAAGGCGGCCGGTTGACCGGCCACGCCATCCTCGAACTTCTCGAGGCGAATCACATTGCCGCCGATGCTGTAGGCGGTCTCACCATGGGCGCGGACCCGATCGTTTCCAACGTGGCCACGGCCAGCGCCTGGCGGGCAAAGTCGAATCCCGGGGCGTCGCTGCTCCACGGCTTTCTGGTGCGCAAAGCGGAGAAAGCACACGGTACCGGCCGTCGAATTGAAGGCTTCTGCCGCGAAGGAGCACGCGTCCTGATTGTGGATGATGTGTGCACCACCGGTGCTTCGACGATCAACGCCATCGAAGCCGCGCAGGAAGCCGGCATGATCGTAGCCGCCGTGGTCTGTATCGTCGAGCGCGAAGAAGCCAACGGCCGGCCCGCTGTCGAGGCCGCGGCAAAGGCTGCCCCCTTCTTACGCCTCTTTACCGCCAACGAAGTTCGCACAGAGCACGTCAAGCAGCTTACAGCCGCCGGCTCGTAGCTACGGCTGACCTCCCTAGATACTTTGAGGCCCGTCCAAAAACAACAAGGCCATCCGTTGCCGGATGGCCTGTTCTTTGCCGTTACGCGTTCTGGGCGATGTTACTGGCCAGAACCCGCAGGTGCAGCTGCCGGAGCGCCCTGTCCGTTGCCCATGTTCGACAGCAATTGGATCTGCACGCGACGGTTCTGCTTGCGGCCGTCCGCTGTGTTGTTGGGAGCAACTTCCTGGTCTTTACCGATTCCGATCAGATAGAAGCGGTGCGCAGGAATGCCGTACTTCGCTGCAAGATACTGCACCACGGCATCGGCGCGACGCTGGCTCAGATCGTAGTTGTACTGCGAGGATCCGATCGAGTCGGTTCCGCCGGTGACTTCGAGGATGTAGCTCTTCGCAGAGCTCAATTGCCCGGCGAAGCCATCGAGCTGATCCTTGTCGTCCTTGGTTAGCATGGCTTTATCGAAGCCGAAGTTGACAGTGACGTTGGCAAGCGGCTTGTAGTTATCCAGCCCCTTCACCACGCTGTCCAGCGAGTCTGCACGATGTACGGCATCGTTGGCCGCCATCTCCGCATCTCCCGCCGACTTGGTCGCATTCTGCGCGTTCTGTGTCGCAGAGTCCGCCGCGCCCTGGGCCTGCTTGATGCCAGACTGCGCCCGCTCGTCAGTATCGCGAATTGCCCTTCCGTTAGCAGCCGTTTTATCTTCCAGCTGCCCCGTGTGATCCACAATCGGAGCGGTCTGCGTCTTCACCCAGTTTTTTGTCGCGCAACCCGTTGTCGTCAACGCTGCCAGTGCAGTCGCCGCCATCCACAAGCCCAATCGGTAATTTGCCATTGCCTCGATCCTCCCTTCGCCCAAGTCTGTCAACAGTCACACGTTGAGCGGAGATATGTCCTCTATCCACTTCTGTAGATTGCATCTCACACGCCAAACGTTGCCACAGACTGTATGTAATTGTCATCAAGAAACTTAATCACGCCTTGAGTCTCGCTCATTTCAATTTTAATCGTGTAAATTTTACGCGCACACGTAACTTTGCCATGTATCGCATTCGCTCTGCAGGACTTCCGGTAAGCCGCTATTCTTGAAATAGGCCGTTTCGCAAGCGTTTTATCCCCCGAATGGATCTCTACGAAAAAATCCGCAGCTTGCCCACCCAGCCGGGCGTGTATCTGTACAAAAACGCGGACGGCGAAGTGATCTACGTGGGCAAGGCGAAGAGCCTTCGCGCGCGGGTCCGCTCCTACCTGCTTGAGGCGTCGCAGTCGAATGCAAAGACGGGCTCGCTGATGCGCGAAGCCGTCGATATCGAGTACATTCTCGTTGCCAACGAACACGAGGCGCTCGCCCTTGAAAACAACCTGATCAAGCAGCGCAAGCCTCGCTTCAACATCCTTCTCCGCGACGACAAGACATATCCCTACGTCAAGCTGACTCTGGCCGACCGGTTTCCGAAGGTATTCGTCACCCGACGGCTGCGGAAGGACGGATCTGCTTACTACGGCCCCTACTTTCCTGGAAATCTGGCCTACCGTGTCGCAGAGCTCATTCATCGCAGTTTCCTCCTGCCAAGCTGCAAAGTCGATCTTTCGCGCTTTCATCCGCGGGCCTGCCTGGAGTACTACATTCATCGCTGCCTTGGCCCGTGTGTTGAAGGACTGACCACGCCTGACGCCTACGCGGATGCAGTCCGCGACGCGCAGCTCTTTCTCGAAGGCCGCCACACAGAGTTGGAACGGTCTCTGAACGCCCGGATGCAGATCGCCGCGGAGGCCGAACACTTCGAAGCCGCCGCTCGCCTGCGCGATCAGCTCACCACGGTTCACCAACTCCAGGAAAAACAGCGGATCGCCACGGTCGAGCAGAGCGATGATGCGGATGTGTTCGGTTATCACTTTGAGGACGGCAATCTGGCGGTGAATCTGTTTCACATGCGCGGCGGCAAAATCGTCGATCGCCGCGAATTCTTCTGGGAGGACCTGCCGGCCCTCCTGGACGCGGAGAATTTGGGGTCCGAGGCTGAAGTTGCAGGCTCCAAATCGAACGATGATGCAGCCGGAGAAGGAAATGCGCGCGAACCGCACGAAGTCCTCGCGGCTTTGCTCAAACAGCTCTATATCGACCAGCATTACGTCCCGCGCACAATTCTTGTCCCGGTGGACTTTGCCGACAGAGAAACGCTAGCGGCGCTCCTCAGCGAGCGCACAGGGCATCGTATTGAGCTCAGCGTGCCGCAACGCGGCGAAAAGCGCTCCCTTGTCGATCTTGCCGGCCAAAACGCCAAACAGTCTTACACGCAGCGATTCCGCGTGCTGGAGCCATCGCGCAAAGCCATCCAGGAAGCTCTCGCCGATACGCTCATGCTGCCTGAATTACCGCGCCGCATCGAGTGTTTTGATATTTCACACATCCAGGGAGCGGAGACCGTCGCCTCGCTTGTGGTTTGGGAAGACGGCAAGATGAACAAGTCTGCCTATCGCAAATTCAAAGTATTGACCGTGGTTGGGGTAGACGATTTCGCTTCCATGCGCGAGGTGGTGCACCGCCGCTACAAGCGTCTCCTCGAGAACGCAAAGGGGACAGCCACCCTCAACGGACGCGAGTCGAGCGGCGTCAAGGACGGGTCAGAGGCATTAGACGCTTTGGTCCCGGATGAGAAGCCGTCCAAGAATAAAGAGCCGAACACGTTGCCTTCGCTCATCCTCATCGACGGCGGCCTCGGCCAGCTCCACGCCGCCGCGGAGGCGCTCGAATCCCTCGGTCTCACATCGCAACCGCTGGCTTCGATCGCCAAAAAGGAAGAGGTGATTTATCTCTACGGCAACGAAGACGAGCCCGTGGTGCTGGACCGCCGTTCACCTGTGTTGCACCTGGTCCAGCTCATACGCGACGAGAGCCACCGTTTCGCAGTCGGCTACCATCGTCAGCGTCGCGCGATGCGTGACCGCGCATCCGAACTTCTCGATATCCCCGGCGTAGGCGCGCAAACCAGGCAGCGACTCCTCACGCACTTTGGAAGCCTGCGGGAGGTGCACCAAGCCACGGCGGAATCTCTTGCTGCCGTCGTGCCACGCAAGACAGCCGAAACGATCTGGCGCCATTTCCATGCAGCGCAGCCTACAAGCTGAGCCGGTGTAACCTCAGCCCGCTCGAACCACACCTCGATCGTCCATCGCAAAGGCCTGACTGCACACGGGACAGCCATGAACCTTTCCATCGGCCAGTGTGAGGACAACCGTTCCGCATTGCGGGCATTTTCCCTTGTGTTCACCCATACCGAAAAGTGGCCCTGCAAGCGGCGCGAGGATTCCCAGCAAGATCATTGGCATGCCGAAGACGATGCCCCAGCCGGTGAGGCTCAGCATGATGCCTGCGATGATCAGGATCGGAGCAGCAATCAGGCCGTACACCATGCCGCCGAATGCGCCGCGTGCCGGCACATGCTCCTGTTCGGGAGCCCGGCGCTTCTCACGCGCGCACGCGCCGCCGCAATGTGGACAGAAGATCCAGTTTGATGCCAATTCCGTTTTACATTTCGGACAGAGAGCGCTCATAGGCAACCGCTCCTTGACGGTCGAGAACCGGCAATACGACGGCGTGCGCTCTGCTTCGCAGGACACAGGCCGCAATTGCCTGCAGCCCGAGAGTCTAGCCTTCCGAAAATTTATTTCCGTGATTCCGATCACGCCTTGTGCGCTAAACTCGCACCCGTTCGCTAAGGGGAAGGAGAACAGAAGCAACCGCTGCCCCCCGGTCTGCTTCTATGACTGGGAGCGCACCTGGCCCAGGCAGGGCGAGGCGTTCGCATGAGGGCAGGGGCGCCGGGTTTTCGCGATTTCCCTGGCTTGCTGATGACGAAGGAGAATCGCAATGGCAGTCACCAGACTCTGCCCCATTTCCGCGGAATCTCCGGTTGCAGTAGACAAGGATTCGGTCCGAACCTGCATGTGATTTTGCGATGGCTCATCGCTCCGCGGATTCTGAGCCCGACTTGCTCGTTTCATAGCGCATGCCAATCGAGAGACCCAGCGTCGTAATAATCTCTGGGACCGGCTCTTCGAAGTACAGGAGTGCCGATCTCGCTCTGTGCCTGTTTGTCCCCCACAGCACCGCCGACGCTGCCGCCAATGCAACCAGCATTCCGGCCACATGCCAGCCGTTGCTGAGCACCCGGTGTTCGTAAAGAGCAACCGTGACAGAAAGCAGCGCCAGGACAAACACAGCTCCCCAGAACACCACCTGCACGTTCGCTTTACCCGGTAGATAGGAACAGGTGAACGGCACCTTCTCGAATCCGATCATGGCGATCTCCACAAAGGCCCACCCGAGCAGCGCGAGCAATGCGAGGTGAGCTCCGACCTGCTCCCAAGGCCGGTAGCGCAGCGCCAACAGCACGGAGAGCGTGAGCGCGGGCCCCGCACCGAGTAGCAGCAAGACCCCACGCGTCGCCGCGAGGTAGGCGCGCGTCGGCCGGAGCTGCGTCACGCGCAACACCCAATTCGCACTCAACGAAATCGGCAGCGCGCATACATTCCTCAATCCGAAGACCGCGATAGTCATGATCATGAAAGTTGAGGTGAGGTAATCAACTGTCATTGCTCCCGGCGCCTTACTACTCAACTCGGTGCGCACGCAGCTTAATGCAATGGCCAACGCGATCGACCAGTAGAATGCGAAGAGCACGCGGTGTTGCCGGCTGCGAATCAGGGACCGCACACTGAAATTCAAGACTGCCGACCGCAGGCAGTTTCCGAATCGCGGCGTCCAATGCAGTCCGCCGGCGCCGGGCACCAGATCTGGCTCCTCCACCGTTTTTTTCATCGTCCTCAGATAACAAAGAAGCAATGCGGCAGCCGCACTCGCAAGAGCCGCTGCCAAACCGATCCATGCGCGCACCGCCAGCCAGGTCAACTCGCGTGGCAGCGTGCCATTGAGCTGGTTCAGGAGCCCCAGGAACCAGTACACCGGCGACCATGTCAACAGCGAGCGATTCGCAGGGTCCACCAGTTGACCTCGAAGACCCAGGGACGGTTCAAGAAAATACACGGCCATAAACAACGCGAAGGCGAGCAACTGGGCAACCGCAGAAACCTGCAGAAACTTGCGCCGCGAGAGGAGCAAAGCGGCGAACCCCTGGAACGCCAGGACTGCTCCGAAAAGGAAGACGCTCGCGGCCACTATGGTGAACCAGAATGCGGCAAAGAAGTGGATGGAGCGCAGCAGAGATCCGGCTCCGAAGACAAGGGCCCAGGCAAATCCAGAAGCGAAGTTGAGGGTCGCGATGGCGAGTCCCACCAGCGCTGCCGAAGCTGTCAATTTGGCGAGTAGGATCGTGCGCGACTTCACCGGGAGGTGACCCAACGCCATGACATCACGCCGGTCGGGAAAGGTCGCATCCCAGGTGATGACACTGATGAGGCCGACGACCAGCAACATGTTCGAAAGCGCCGACAGCTCCACGCACCATTCCATGTCAGGAGGCGGTGGGAAGAACAGAGTGCCAATCGCCCGCATGCAACTGATCATGATCAGGACGCCCGCAAACTGGCCGAGAAACCGCGGTACGTCGGCTTCGATCGACAGGGCCTCAAGATCGACCACGCGTAACAAGAACTGGTTGAGGAGGACGCGGAACGGAAGAGGGATCCACGCGATGAGCCGTTCGACCAGCTTATGCATCGATCAGATCCGCAATTTCACGCGCCATTGCCGCGGTGTCCTGCTCCACGGCGAGTTGCGAAAAGATTGCTTCGAGCGTCGGCAATTCCATCAGCGACCGCAATCGTTCAATCGAGTCGTCGGCCACGATCTTGCCCCGATGGAGAATCACTACCCGCGAGCAGACGCGCTCCACCGTATCAAGTTCGTGCGAACTGAAGAGCACAACCTTTCCGCGCGCCGCCAGTTCCTGGATGAGGCTGCGCAGCACAAGAGCCGAAGCCACATCGAGACCGGAGAATGGCTCATCGAGAAGGATAAGGTCGGGATTATGAAGCAGCGCCGCGGCCAGCAGTACTTTCTGCCGCATGCCCTTGGAGTAGCCGGAGATGGAAGCGTGACGATCTCCATGGAGTGCAAAGAGACGCAACAGGCCGTCGATGCGCTGCGACGATGAACGCGCCGGCAAGTCCCTGAGCTGCGCGACCATGGTGAGGTATTCGACCGCAGAGAGATGGTTGTATAGATTCGGCTCCTCCGGGACATAGCCCAAACGGCGCTTGTAGGCGATCAGATCTTCCTGGATGGGCTTGCCATTGAAATGAATATGGCCCGCGGTCATTTCAATGAGCCCGGTGATCATCTTCATCGTGGTCGATTTGCCGGAACCGTTGGGCCCGAGGTAGCCCGTCACTTCTCCGGGCCGGGCGCAAAAGCTCACGTCATCGACGGCAGGAATGCTCGCGTAGTGCTTGGAGACTCTGCGCAGTTCCAGCATGATTTTTGTCCGTACCCTATGTAGCATACGGCATATGAATCGTCAAGGAGATTCAAAAGGTATTCCCGCAAAGGACGTATAACCGAGGAGCCCAGACACTGCTGCAACCGGCAAATTGCTGTGCTAACCTCTCTTCACCGCATGAGCCAAATCGCTTCCGCGCGCACGCAGACAACTCCGGCCGAACGGCCAAGCGACCTTCCCCGCGTTCTTGGGGCGAGCCAAGCCATGGCCATCGTGGTGGGCACGATCATTGGCAGCGGCATTTTTCTCGTACCGCGCGAAATGATGCAGGACACCGGCTCGTCCACCATGGTTTATCTGGCATGGATCGTCGGTGGCCTTCTTTCGCTGTTTGGCGCGATGACCTACGCCGAGCTTGGTGCAATGCTGCCGTATGCGGGTGGCGAGTATGTCTATCTGCGTGGCGCTTATGGTGACACCATCAGCTTCCTCTACATGTGGACATGGTTTGCCGTGGCCAAGCCCGCCTCCATTGCTGCTGTCACCAGCGGGCTCGCGCGCACTCTTGGCGTCTTTGCTGCCTTCCATTGGCTTACTGCACCGGTCGCGGGGTTGCCTTTGCTCTGGTCCCAGGTTTTTGCCATCGGTGTCACCTGGTTCATGACCGGCCTGAATTATCTCGGCATCAAAAAGGCCGGCGACTTCCAGCTTGTCTTCACAATTCTGAAAGCCGTCCTCATTCTCATTGTCGCGTGCCTCTGCTTCGCATCGGCTGCGGGATCGTGGTCCAACTTCTCAACAGGATTGCCCCACGCGATGGGAGGCTTCGGCGGGTTCATGCTCGCCCTCATCGCCACGCTCTGGGCGTATGACGGTTGGAATGATCTCACCATGGTTGCCGGAGAGGTACGCCATCCGGAGCGGAGCCTGCCCATTGCGCTTATTGGCGGCTTATTCATTGTCGGCATTCTTTTCATGGCGACGAATGCCGCGATCCAATACATCTTGCCTGCAGCGCAGATTGCCGGAAGCGAGCGGCCTGCCGTAACAGCCTTGTCGATCGTGGCTGGGCCTGGCGGGGCAGGATTTGTTGCCGCGGCCATGGCGCTCAGCATTTTCGTTACGCTGAACGGGACGGTCATGTCGGGAGCACGCGTGCCCTTCGCTGCAGCGCGTGACCGGCTCTTCTTCCGCCAATTTGCGCACATTAACACCCGCTTCCAGTCCCCGTCCATATCCCTCATCGTCCAGGGTCTTCTTTCGACGGTGCTGCTGCTCTTTCTCAGCCAGTTTCAGCAGCATTTCGAGTTGGCGGTGTTCGCGGAGTGGTTGTTCTACATGCTCACCACCACGACCGTTTTCTACTATCGCCGCAAGCGCCCCGATCTCCAACGCCCTTATCGCGTGTGGGGATATCCAGTTCTGCCTGCCATATTTGTTCTCTGCGCAGCGGCTGTTCTGGTTTGGAGCTACGCCGGAAACCTCGAAGGATCCCTGATTGGCACCGCCCTGATCCTCCTTGGCCTGCCTGTGCTTTGGATCGTGCGCAAGTGTTATGGGCCTTCGATTCCGATGGATGAGAGCCATCTCGTGTGAGCTTCCGGTGACGGAATCAGCACCGGATCGGTGCTCCCTCAACGGTTTGTCCTTCCGGAACAATCCCTCCCATCGAAGCATCGCAGCGGGATCCCGCCTCATCTCTTGACTCATGCCTGACATCGAGCTCCTCAATAACCCGATGTGGAGTGCTCTCACCACGGCGCACGGTCCTCTTGCCCTCGGCAATCGGTTGGCCCGGGCGTACCCGCCGGAGATCGGCCCGCTGAGCGGTTTGGCAGAGCAAACACCGGCTGCGTATGAGGACTTGCGCGCAATCGCCGAGCCCGACGGCGTCCGCGTGCTGTTCCTCAAAGAGCCGCCTCAGCCACGCCCGGAATGGGCCTTCGTACGCGGCGGGCTGGTGGACCAGATGGTTCACACCGGAAGAAGGATCGACGAATTGCTGCAACCCAACGGGATGCGCCGTCTCACCAAGTCAGATGTTCCCGCCATGGTCGAATTGGCAAAACTGACCGAGCCTGGCCCCTTTCGCAATCGCACCCACGAGTTGGGCGCATTCTTCGGCATCTTTGAGGGCGATCGCCTGCTCGCGATGGCTGGTCAGCGCATGCGCTTTCCTGGCTTTGTTGAGATCAGCGCCGTCTGCACACATCCAGATGCCCGCGGCCGCGGTTATGCCCGCACGCTGATGTCGACAGTCATGGAACTCATACGCCACGAAGGCGACATGCCTTTTCTGCATACCTTTGCGGACAATTACCCGGCGATTCGTGTCTACGAATCGCTCGGATTTGCCAAGCGCTGCACTTTTCACCTGGCCGTACTGAAAAACGAGTCATGAATCCCCGCACCCTCGCGATCCTTCCTAAATACGTCGTCAGCGTCGTCTACCATCGTGAATATCCATGCCCTCGAAGCCGAAGCTCGGCCAGAACTTTCTGCACGATACGCAGGCCGTGCAGCGCATTGTCGCGGCGTTGGGAGACTGCTCCGCACAGACTGTCGTCGAAATCGGCCCTGGCCGGGGCGCCGTAACGCGCGCTCTCGCCGCGCGCGCGCAACATGTCGTGGCCGTCGAGGTTGATCAGGAACTTGCGACCCACCTGGGCGAAGAGTTTCCATCCGACCGCGTTACGGTGGTGAACCAGGATGTTCTCAAATTTGATTTTGTCGCGGCTGCCGAGAAGGCCGGCCACCGTGTGGCAGTGATCGGCAACCTGCCTTACTACATCACTTCGCCGATTCTGCTCAAACTCGCAGCCAATTACGCGGTGGTCGATCGCGCGGTGCTCATGATGCAACGCGAAGTCGCCGACCGCGTCGTGGCCCTTCCAGGTTCTCGAGACTACGGTCTCTTATCGGTCACAGCGCAGATGTATGGACCGGTCCTCAAACTCTTCACATTGCCCCCGGGTGCATTCGTTCCGCCGCCCAAGGTCCATTCCACTGTAATTCGATGGCAATTTGAGCCGCGTTTCGCACAGCTTCGCGTCAGCGAGGCTGATTTCTTCACATTTGTTCGCCAAGCATTTGCGCAAAAAAGAAAAACGCTCGTCAATAACTTGCGCGCCGCCGGAATCCCTCTTGCATCGATCACCTACGCCTTTGATCGCGTCGGAGTCAATGCGCAAGCGCGCGCCGAGTCCTTGCAACTCGAGACCTTCGCTGCTTTGTGGAACGACCTGCGTACGGCTGTTCAGTGAAAGTGAAGTGACCTGCTTGAGCAGCTCACCTGGATGCTTTCGCCTCAGTGGTGAGCGCCGCCTCCACCGCCTCCACCGCCGGACGGACGACTTGCGGCCGCCGATCCGCTAAAGGACGGATGACTTGGTGCAGACGAATGAGGCGCACTGTACCCGCTGTACCCGTTATAACGCGGCGCCGGACGGTAGCCAGCCGCGGGGACCGTATTCCAGTTGCCCGTGCGGCTGCCGTTGGAAGCGAATCCTTGCGCAGTTCCGTACCGCGCGCCGGTGCTTCCCATCCCGCCGTATGCAACTGGCCCGCGATTCCCAACTTCGCCACCGCGTGCATAGACGGGTCGTGGCGCCAACGGTCGAAGGGGCTGCAACGTGTTCCCAGCAACTGTGACTGGTGCATTCGTGTTGCGCACAAAGCCAGTTGATGGCACACTCTGCACTCGATTCACAGCCACAACCGGGTAGGGCTGATATCGACCTCCGGCGCGGATCGGACCGCCTGGCCGCGGTCCGCCCACAGGGCGGTGTGGCGGGCGATAGCGAACCGGCGCGATGCCGATGTTGAATCCCCAGCCCGACCCGCCCCACCACGGCACGCCGAGGCCCGGAGCCCACGCCCAGCCCAAGCCATCGTAAAAGTTCCAGGCTCCTGAAGCATAGGGCATAAAGCCCCACGATTCGCAGGAGACCCACATGTAACCGGCATTCGGAGTCCACATCCAGCTACCGCAACCATAGGGGTCCCAGTTTCCCGAAGCAGCCTCATTGGGCGACCAGACATAACCCTGGCCCGGCATGTTGTACCAATTGCCATTGGCGTCCAGGTCACTCCACGCCGGATTGTTGTTATTGGGTAAGCTGTTGGTCGCAGATGTGCGGCTGGCTTCTTCGGCGGTGAGAACCTGGTCGCGGTCGGAGTTCCATGCATCCCAGGAATCCGGCTCGATGGACTCTGAAAGCACATAGTTGCCTGAGTCGGGACCGTTCAGCTTTACGCTTTCGCCGCCATGCAAATCGAGCGAAAGCGAGCTTCCGCTCTCCGCATGAATGTTCCCGGAGAAGACGGCGATTTCGCCCGGCGCATAGTCCAGGTTCACGCGCATCACGGTGAACCCGCTGGCCGTTACCGTGCTGTCGCCGAAGTGGACGCGGATGTGCTCGTTTTGCGAGTCGCCCTGAATTTCGAAGTAACCAAGGCCGCTGTTGAGGGTCAGCTCGGTATCCATGGTCGCACCTTGCTGCCCGAGGCTCGACAAAGTGATGGAGCTGTTGGGCGACACCCGGGCGACGCTTCCGTCTTCGAACTGAATCTCGGCACGTCCATCGTCTGAAGTTGAGATCTGGGTTCCCTCAAAGAGCGGGGTGTTGGCCAAAGCCTGCGAGGCGAGAATTTGATTTCCTTGCGCAAGCTGTACCTGGCCTTCAACGCTGCTCAAACGGACGGCACGAGCCTGTGGACCCGACGGGGGAGGCGTGGGCGATGCGTCTTGCGCGAAGAGCGACAATCCAAAAAACAAGGCGCTCGCAACGGCGGCCACCCGCCCCACGATTCTTGTCCTCTGCCCCATTGATGCATTCGCGGTATACATGGCGCCTCTCCTTGATCCCCTGGCCCAGGACCCATTGCGCGTCTTTTTGAAGGTCTCCACAGATTGGACACCCTCGCAAGGAGGAAAGTCGCGTGAAAAACGAAGGCCCCACGCGCTTTATTTTGAGGAGGATTCGGCCAGAAGCATCCGGGCTCGCTTTCTCACTCGTTCCATGACACCGGAATCGTCCTGGAGACGGGTCAGGATCTCGCGAATGGCACAGACCTGCTGCAGACGGCCATCCTCGGATGCCTCTTTGAGATACTCCATCTCCTTGTCGAGCCCCAGCGGATCATGCTGCATCAGCAGTTCGATTCGCGCGCCTTCGATGATCGTGGACGCTACCGCCACGAAGGATTCACCGAGCGCCTGGATGTCTTTGTTTCGAGAGTAGTTGAACTCGCAGGATCCCTGCCCGTCGGGGCCCGAGTAGGAGATCTTCTTCCAACCCTGGAAGGCAACCTTGAGATGGCTCTCACAGTCCTCGCTGAAAAGTTTGTGGTGGTGGATCGTATCGAAGACGCGATCGGCAAATTCTTGACTGAGGGTGACATCGCGGTCGATCGGACCGGGCTCAATGGCGTGAAGCTGGGCCGCGGTAACCTGGCCAGGATCGGTGTGAAAATGCCCACTTCCATCGGGATGCACCACCAGCGTCCACTTCGCGGGAGTCAGGCCAGGATTGGAAAACTCAACCTTCACAACGGACCCGGACAGGGAAGGTTTAGGTTCGGCGTTCGCGGGTCGGGCAACAACCGCCAAGATAAGCGCCAAGGCAAGCACCTTCATGACGGAATCCCCTGCTGCAGCAGCGTTTGCGCAGTGTGAATGTGGCATATGGCGATAGCGAGAGCATCGGCGGCATCGGCGGGTTCCGGCACCTCCTCCATCTGGAGGAGTCGGCCAACCATGAACTGCACCTGTTCCTTCTTTGCCAGCCCGTAGCCCACGACACTTGATTTGATACGCAAAGGAGCGTATTCGGCAACGGGCACGCCGCAGGTGGCAGCCGCCAGAAGCGCGACGCCCCGGACCTGGCCGAGTTTCAGCGCGGACTTGGCATTGACGGAGTAGAAGACTTCTTCGACGGCCACGGTGTCGGGCTGCCAACGCTCCAACGCTTCGATGAGCTCGCGATAGACCTGGGCCAGGCGGATCGGCAAGGGATTCGATTTGGCGAGACGGATCGCGCCGAAGCAGTTACAGATCAACCTTGGCTGCCGTGTGGCTTCGAACGTTTCGACAACGCCAAAGCCGGTGATCTCGGTCCCGCAATCGATGCCAAAGACTCGCATTCGACCCTGAGTTTACCGCAGAGACGCGGACAGACGATCAACCCAACGGGCAGGCAGGCTGGGCTGAACCTGGAAGGGCAATGAATTAGGGACGAATCCCCTCCTGGAAGCCACGTGGAAAGGGGGTGGAGCGACCATTTGCGGACGATGACTCTTGCGAAAACCGGGGAATTGCCCGAAGAAATACGTCCAAGATGGAGTTTGCCTGAGAGCGATTTTGTATCGGCCCGAACGCAACAACGGCCTGGAAAAGTTCCCAGGCCG
Organism: uncultured Acidobacteriaceae bacterium; assembly: GCA_963798035.1. GTDB lineage: Bacteria > Acidobacteriota > Terriglobia > Terriglobales > Acidobacteriaceae > Telmatobacter. The sequence goes on from CAWCRW010000007.1 coordinate 368,880, forward strand.
CTGCCGGTGATCTGTTGGGATTGGACTAAGGCCATCGCGCTGCCGCGAGTCCACATAGCCCGGCGGGTTGAAGCCGCTGGGGACTTAGAAGGGGTCTGGGGCGCGATGCCCTAGGCCTCAGTCACCTCACGTAACCAACTACTGGAACAATCATTTTTCATCAGCTGGATCAACCTCCTTTCCCGTGTAGCCCCAAGCTAAACCGGAGGGCGAACGGAGTCAAGGGCGGGCCGGTGGAGATTGGACGTGGAGTGGCAGCAGATGCACTCGTGGCCGGCTCTGCGACCTCCGCCCATCCGGTCGTTCGTTTAGACCGTTCGAGAGCGGAGCCGATCCCGCATCACTCGTTCGGACGGTGCGGAGAAGAACTTTGCTACGAGCCAGCCCAACACCCACGCAAGGGCGAGCGTGGGTGGATACCAGAGGATTCCCCACCAGAGACTTGCGCCGGTGCTTCTGAAAATGCGCACAAGGGTCAGAACGATGAACATGTGAGTGAGATAGATCTCGTAACTCAGGCGGCCAAAGGACTGCAGCCATGCAGTACGAGGAAGGGTCCACCGGGGAGACAAGATTGACTGCCAGTAAAACCCAAGCACAAGGCAGGCTCCCGAGAACGTGAGCAGAAGCATCGTTCCGTTGCCGAGAAGGGGCCAGAGAGGATCTTCAAACAGCAACACTGCGGCGACCCCAGCAGCGCCGAAGAGTTCGATTGCTCGCACCAGTCCGCGTCGCTTTGGCCGGAAGTGCGCGGCAACCAAGGCGGCGAGCACACCCATGGCAATGCCGGCAATCCCAGGCAGATAGGCTTTTTCCTTCCAGATGGGGTTCCCCACGATCGATGCAAGGGATATGGGCAGAGACAGCGCAAGAACGGCCATCAGCGGCGCGAGGATCGAGTCTTTGCGCACTAGAAGGCAAAGCAGGGGAAAGGCGAGATAGAAGATTTCTTCGATGGAGAGCGACCAGAGCACATCCCAACTGGCCGGAAGGTAGCCTGTATGCGCCTCGTACCAGTTGAGATAAAGTCCGAAAGCCGAGGAGACCGCCGCAGGCAGAGATTGGTTGGTTTGCTTGATGACGTAATCGGGAACACGAGCCAGGTGGAGGGCAGAGAGAACGATGACGAGAGCGACGAGGCACGGGACGATGCGCGCGGCGCGACGCACATAGAAGGTGCGCGCATCGAGGTTGCCAAGTCGACCCCAGCGCATCAGGCTGTTGGTGGCGATGAGGAAGCCGGAAATAACGAAGAAGAGATAAACCGCTTCAGAGCCGTTGAAATTGATGTCATTGAGGAACCATTTGGGCAGAAATCGCGCAAGGACTCCCTGTGCGAGGCGCAAGCGGAGGCCAATATGGTTGAGCAGGACGAGCAGGATGGAAAGGCCGCGCAGCAAATCGATTCCCGGATTTCGTGGGCCTGGATTCCGCTGGCTCAGATTGGGAGTCCCGGTGCTGAGTTGCGCACGGTTGGCTCCAGGCTGTTGCGGCTGCGTCACATGGCTATCCTGGGCATTCGACCCGGTCAGCGCCGGCTCCTTCGTTTGTTCTCAACGCGGATCCAGTATTGGAATTCGTCCGCGTAGAGTTCCCCGTTGAGGTCGGAGACCCGCGCCGACAGACGCGCCTGCGCATCGGCGATGGCCCGGTTGTAGAGGATGGGCCCGATTTCTTCGAGAAAGAAATTGAGTAGCTGTCCGGCAGGCAAGTCGCCGATAGGTTCGGAAAGTTCTTCCTGAAAATACCGCTGGATGGAGGCAATCGCTTCGGTGCGCGCCTGTTTGGGGAGTTCGATGGTAGTCATTTGGAACGATCCTCAAATTGAGGTTATCGAACTTGCGCGGTTCGAGTCAGCGGATGAGCTCTCAAAAACGCTAAGCCGCTCTGCTGGAGCTCTGTATACTGGCCGCTCCTGCATCTGACGCCGAGGCGGGGATGCCTACAACAACTGGATCGGAGGTCGAAAGCCATATGCAAGAATTGACCATTGTGACGCGTGCCCCGTTTGGCAGCAGGCGCGGATTTCTTGGCGCGAGCGCCGCTGCACTGACCGCGGTCTGCTGCGGAGCCGTTCCCCTCTCTTCCTCCGCTGCCACCGATCCGGACGGACTCGACATCCTGGGTCCAAAGCCCGGATACACACCGCAGGTGGGAACCTTTGTATCCATGCTGACCTGGATGCGCGATGCCAATGGTGTGCTGGCGGCGACAAAAGGACTCACGCAAGCCGATCTCGATGTGTTGTTCGATGCCAACGCGAATACGATTGGCGCGTTGATGCTGCACCTGGCCGCAACCGAGACCTACTATGGCCTGCATACGTTTGGCGGGATGAAGTGGGACTCATGGTCCGACGCAATCAAGAAGCAGTGGGATCCGGCGATGAATCTTGGAGACGAGGGACGGAAGACGATCAAGGGGCACGATCGCGACTACTACGTCAGCATTCTGCACGAAATTCGCGAAAAGACGCTAGCCGAATTCAAAAAGCGCGACGATGCCTGGATGCTCGCGGTCGACAAGGACTGGCCGTGGGGACCGACGAACAATCTCTGCAAGTGGTTCCACGTTTGTGAGCACGAGGCACACCACACGGGACAGATCGCGCTGCTGCGCAAGCGCCTTCCCGGAGCGAAGCCAGACAACGGATAGGGTCGCGGGCGGGACTTTGTTGGCTCGGACAGCGAAGCAGACTGGAAACCCACGATCTTTTTACGCATAGCGTCCGCGCTGACGCTGATTCATTCCATCTTGCACACCGTCGGCGGGGTCTTCAGCCGTCCTGGTCCGGGTGCAGCCGCTGTCGCCTGCGCCGCGATGCAATCCAATCAGTTTCGCTTGCTCGGCCATCTGCGCAGCTACGCCGATTTTTATCTGAGGGGATGACGGCTGCGCAGCCCGCTTGAGAGACGAAGTCCCTCCGCTGGAAGTTCGCTTCCACTACCAGCTGTGCAGCCACTCTTCGTCGCGGCCGATGCGGACTGGGGTGTTGAAGAGTTCGCTGAGGCGCGGCTCGGTGAGCAACTCGGCGCGGGGACCGTCTCCCACGATGCGTCCGCTGCGCATGAGGATGACGCGCTCAATTTCCGGCAGAATGTCACCGAGGTGATGGGTGACAAGGACAAGGCCGGTGCGTTCGGCGGCGAGCCGGCGCAAGGTTTCGCGAAGTTCGCGCTGCGCAGCCAGATCGAGTGCATTGGAAGGCTCATCGAGGAGGAGCTGGCGTGGACGATGGACCAGGGCGCGCGCCACGAGGATGCGGCGCTTTTCGCCGGCGGACATTTCACCCACCAGCTGCTGGGCGAGATGCGAAGCTTCGATGCGAGCGAGGGCTTCGACAGCGCGGGCACGCATTTCTTCGGTGACGTGGAGATTGGGCCACAGGGTTGACGCTGAAAAGAAACCGGCGATGACCGCATCTTGCCCCGTAGTGACGGCGGTCCGCTCCCCCGGCAGGTCGGCACCGACGACGCCAAAATGTTTCCGCAATTGGGTCAGATCCCATCGATCGCGGCCGAAGATCCGCACAGACATGCCGGGTTGGACCATGGGATAGATCTGGCAGGTAATGGTGAGGATCAACGTGGATTTCCCACAGCCATTGGGCCCGAGGATGGCGACATGCTCGCCGGCGCGGATGGTGAGGTTCACGTCGTGCAGGACGATGCGATCGCCCCGCGCGACGTTGACATTCCGCAACTCGAGAAACTGATCAGGATCAAAAGGCAGCTTGGTTTCGGATGGGTTATCGGTTAATCGTTCCACATTTGTTAGATTAAATGGGTCAACCGAATGAGCAACGATTCAGGAACACTCATACCCAAGGGCTTCAAATTTGGCGCGGCCAAGGCAGGGCTCAAGCAGAGCGGCCGCACAGATTTCGCATTCATTGTTGCCGAGACTCCCGCCAGCGCTGCTGCCATGTTCAGCGGCAATCGGGTGAGCGCGGCGCCGCTGCAGGTGGACAAAGAGAACTTGCGCGTAAGCGGGGGACGCGTTCGCGTCGTGGCCATTAACGCCGGCAACGCGAACTGCGCGGCGGGACAAGCGGGTCTGGATGCGGCGCGCGCAACCTGCGCCGCGGCGGCAAAAGCCTTTAGCTGCAAACCGGAGGAGGTCTTCCCTTCCTCAACGGGCATTATCGGAGTGCCACTGCCGGTAGAAAAACTCATTGCTGCGATGCCGGAGCTGGCGGCGCGCCTGGGCAAAGATCACGAGCATTTCGAGCAGGTCGCGCAGGCAATCATCACCACCGACAAGGTGGAGAAGACAGCCTTTGCGCGGCTCGAGATCGATGGGAAAGAAGTGCGTGTTGCGGGCGTGTGCAAAGGCTCGGGGATGATTCACCCGCAGCTTGTGCCCCACGCCACGATGCTTGTCTACGTGATGACCGATGCAGCGGCTGGGACAATCGTGCTCGATCGATATTTGCGCCAGGCGGTTGAGGTGAGCTTCAACCGAATCTCCGTCGATGGGGACACGTCGACGAACGACACTGTTCTGCTACTGGCTTCAGGGGCAAGTGGCGCCGTGATTGGGCCCGATGAGCAGGAATTTGCGGCAGCACTGACGCAAGTCTGCACTTCACTGGCGCGACAGATCGTGGCCGACGGCGAAGGCGTGACGCACGTGGTGGAGTTGCGTATTGAGGGAGCGGAGAGCGACGCAGAGGCAGTGCGGGTGGCCAAGGCAATTGCGCATTCGCCGCTGGTAAAGACAGCGTGGGCGGGGTGCGATCCGAACTGGGGGAGGCTGGTCGCGGCGATCGGCTATTCCGGCGCGCAGATCGACCCCGACCGCATCGACATCTGGTTCGGCGACTTGAGAATCTGTCGTAGTGGCGCCCGTGCCGCGGAGTTCGACGAAGCCTCTGCGCATGCGTTTCTGAAGCAGCCGCAGTACGCGATTCGCATCCAACTGAATCAAGGCAAGGGCCAATGCGTTTTCTGGACGACAGATCTAACCCAAGAGTACGTGCACATCAACGCGGACTATTCAACGTAAACAGGATCTATTCCTCGGCGGCGAAAGTTCGGGCCCTTTTGCAGTAATTGCGACACAGCAAAAGTTTCGCCCGAGTTCTACATCGCCACTTTCGCTGCCTGGCAAGACCTAGGCTTTTTCAGAATGCGGTTTCCACCGCTGGATTCAAAGAAGGAAGACGACTTGATTACGCGCGACAAGATGCTTGCCCTGTATACGACGATGGTGCAGTGCCGAAGGATCGCTGTGGAGGCAAATCCAGGGACGCGTCCGAGAAACGCTGCTTACGATCCTGAGGATGGACTTAGCTGGGAAGCCGCCATCGTTGGCGTCAGCGCGCACTTGCTGGCGAGAGACAAGCTCACGGCACCACAGACCAGCCGGGTTTGGGCGATTCTGCGAGCGATGCACGGCAACAGTGCACTTCCGATTTTGAATGGATCGGGTGACGGCAAACGGACATCCCAGGGGAAGAACAGGAAAGGAATTGCGGCGGGGCCGAACGCTAGCTCAGCCATGCCGGTCGATGCCTTTGAAGAAGCCGCGCAGGCTGCGCGCGATTTCAAGAATGCCGAGAATGGACGCGTTGCGATCGTCTTCAGCCAACCGGCGAACGCGGATTCGCACTGGCGCAACCGGTTGCGCGCCGCTGCCTCTCAGAACTTACCGCTGCTCATCGTCTCTGGTCGCACGCTGACATGCGGAGACGCAAATGCTTCCGCTTCGCACCCGACTCAACAACATGCTGCCAAGGCGCTGGCCTTCGGCGTCCCCGTGATTACGGTTGACGGCTGCGACGTGCGGGCGGTCTATCGCGTGGCCGGCGAATCCATTTTCCGTGCCCGACATCGTCGCGGACCGACACTGATCGAATGCATCGTGCCGCCCTCGGCAGGTTCGCTCGCAGTCGATGGCAGACAACCTGGAGTCGTAGATCCCATTCTTAATATGGAGAGCTATCTAACGGAGAGAGGGATTTTGACTGCCACACTGAAATCTGAGATCCAACACGGCTCCTCCCAGACGTCGAATGGCGCTCGAATTTCCCAGCCGCGATAGTCGGAAGCTTCGCGGGTCTCTTATGACTTGAGCTTTTTTCCTCCCATGCTCCTTCGGCAACCAGGGGCGAAGCCAGCCGCGCCCCGATCCCGAGACTAAACCGTTTCCGAGGGGCTGAAATCGTGATCGAAAACGCGACAGTTCCACGATGAATTCGTCCAATGAGGATAGTGAAAAAGAATCCCGGCCCGCGCTTCCCCTTTCCCTAAAGAAACAACATTTTTGAAATGCCAGGCCTAATTCCCATGCAGAAAGAGGTATGAAGTTGCGCCGTGGTGTGGCCTATTGCTCCCATTTAATTCGCACGATCTTGTTGATCGGACTGTTCACGGCAACGACCCCAGGCCTGGTTGCGCAAACCTCTGGGACCGCGCAAGGCGCTGGACGGGCTGGGTCCGCGACCGAATCCGATTGCGAGCCCGTCGTGCTCGATTCGCCTTATATTCCGGTCGACAGCTGGGTGTATTCCGCGGTGTGGCGTTTGTATGGGCTGGGCTTTGTGGACGGCGCGTTTCTGGGCATGCGCCCGTGGACGCGCGCCAGCCTGGGACATATGCTGGAGACAGCCGAAACGCGCCTTGAAGATGCCGATCCAACTCCCGCAGTCGAGGAAGCCAAGCGGATCGACATAGCGCTCTCGAAGGAAGTGAATCCGGACGCCCAACCAGGTTGCGGCCCGGGTCATGGTACAGCGCAGATCGAGTCAAGCTACACGGTTTTCCGCGGGATCGGCGGAACACCTCTGCGCGACAGTTTTCACCTGGGTCAGACCGTCATCAACGACTACGGCCGCCCTTATGCAGACGGGCTCGATAGTTATACCGGGGCAAGCGGTTATGTGAACGTCGGGCGATTTCTGCTTTATGCTCGCGGAGAGCTGCAAAGTGCACCGTCGGCGGCTGGCTATTCCACAGGTCTGGCGTCGGAGCTGGCGGCGGTGGACGGAACCACCGACTATCTCAACACCGCCGTCCCGATCCCGCTGAATGGACAGGCAACGATTCCATTTGGACCTCTGTCTTCAATCGTCAATGGGCGATGGATCGAAGCATACATCTCCGGGCACTTCTTCAATCATGAAGTGTCGTTCGGCAAACAGGACGATTGGCTGGGTCCCGGGCTCGGCGCAGGTATGGCTTACTCGAACAATGCGGAAAACATCTACTCCTTCCGCATCAATCGCATTGAACCTTTGCACATTCCCGGCCTCTCGTATATCACGGGTCCATTTCGCTATGAATTTCTGGTAGGCCCTTTGAAAGGGCATGTGTACCCGATCGATCCATGGATGCATGTGGAGAAGGTCAGTTTTCGGCCTACGGAGAACCTGGAGTTTGGCTTTCAGCGCACGGCGATCTGGGGCGGCAAGGACCACGAGCCCATCACGCTGCACACATTTCTGCGGAGCTTCTTCAGCACCTCCGCCCCGAATGGCGCGGTAAAGAACAGCGCACAGGATCCAGGGGCGCGCTTTGCCGCGTTCGACTTCTCCTACCGGCTGCCGTTCGTGCGCAATTGGCTCACGCTCTATTGCGACTCTGAAGTTCACGACGATATCTCTCCGGCGGATGCCCCGCGCCGCTCCTCGTGGAGGCCGGGGATTTATCTTTCGCACGTGCCGGGAGTTCCAAAACTTGATGTACGCATGGAAGGAGTGTCAACCGATCCGCCGAATTCATCGAGCAACGGCGGACACTTCATGTACTGGGAGTCGATTCAGCGGCAGGGCTATACCAACAGCGGACAGCTTTTTGGCGATTGGATCGGGCGCGAGGGCAAAGGCGGCCAGGCATGGGTCACTTATCATCTGAGCGGCAATGAACGGATCGAGGTGGGGATCAGGAACCAGAAAGCGGCGAAGGATTTTATTCCCGGCGGAACGACCCTGAACGATATCCATTTTCAAGTGGCGAAACGCATCGGCCGAGACTTTGAAGTGAATGGAAACTTCGCCTACGAGGGATGGAAAGCGCCGCTCTATCCGACGGGCATTCCAGCCTATCCCGCGAACCAACACGATGTGACGACAACGACGATTCAGCTCACGTGGTTCCCACAGCGCAAAGTGAGTTTCTGAAGCAGTTTTCCCGTTCCCGCGCATTCCCGTGCGAATGCTTTCGAGCGACCGCGTTCAGGATTGTGAGATTTGTCTGCTGGTCTGATATGTCGGAACTGGATCGATGATCGGCACAACTTTACGAGATCCGCATGTGCTGCATCCCCAGTGGCCTTCACAGAGATACCACAGGAAATAAATTACACCGGGAACGATGAACAGCAAGAGCAGCATAAGACCGAGCCGCACTGAGCCGCTTCGAATGTATTTTTGCAGCCCCACCGACTGGCAGCGGGTGCAGCAAACTGCTTTCACCATGGGATTCCCCCAGAACTTGAAGTATAGGTAGCTATACGTTGGGAACAATGGCACTTTCCGGGGAGGAGACGTGGTTACTTATGCGCCATAGGTGGAATATTGGGTGCCTCGCCCCGTGGCCCGGCCGCTATTTGGCGCGGGGATGGGTCTCGTCGTAGACGTGCTGGAGCTGGGCGTTGGTGAGTTGGGTATAGCGCTGTGTGGTGGAGAGACGCTCGTGACCGAGCAGTTCCTGGATCGCCCGAAGGTCTGCGCCTTCTTCGAGCAGATGCGTGCCGAAGGCGTGCCGAAGTGTGTGCGGGTGGACATCGGAGGAGAGTCCACGCTGGACTGCCAGCCGCTTGACGATGCGCGCGACGCTGCGGGTGGTGAGCCGCGCTTCTCCGCCGGGGCGCGCGAGACCGCGTAAGCGCACGTTGAGGAAGACGGCGGGTGTTGCGGCGTTGGCAGCACCGCCGGTCGCGCCCAGCCGATTAGAGCGCTCTGACAAATAGGCGCGCAATGCCAGTGCCGCTGCATCGCCAAGCGGGACATAGCGCTGCTTGTTGCCTTTACCCCGGACGAGGACCGCTTCGTTGGCCCAGTGGATGTCGTCAAGATTCAAGCCTGTCAACTCGGCGTTGCGCAGGCCGCAGCCGTAAAGCAATTCGAGGATCGCACGGTCCCGCGCAGGCCAACTGGCGGCCTCTTCGTCGACGGAATCGACCACCCGATTCAACTGCTCAATGGACGGGACCCGGGGGAGATGTTTAGGCAAACGCGGCGTCGAAACCAGCGAGGCCACATTCTTCCCGACATGGCCGGTGCGCGCCAGCCACTTGAACCAGCTGCGGATGGCCGCGAGAGCGCGGGCTGCCGAAGCCTTGGAAAGCCCCCGTTCGTAGAGGGCGCCGAGAAACGCTCGAATGTGGGTGTGCTCAATGCGATCCGGAGATCTTTGGCCGGCGTGATGCTTGGTCATGTAGGCGGCGAAGCCCTCCAGCTCGCGCTGATAGGCACGCAAAGTATGGGACGACGCTCCGCGTTCATTGGCCAGCACGCGAAGATAGTCTTCGACCAGCGTATCGAGGAGACTTGCAGAAGGCTTGCGCTGGGGCGCGGTCATGAGTCTTCCTTAGACGTTCTGGAATAGACCAACATGAGTTTTGGCCGCTGCGCCCTGTTTTGGTCTGCGCTCTCCTCCGTGGGTTGTGTTTCCAGTTCGGATGGTTTAGTCCGCGCCGTTGCGCGGGGGTGATGCTTGCGATGCACCGCCTTCAAACGGCCAAGCGCCAGATGCGTATAAACCTGGGTGGTGGAGATGTCGGCATGGCCGAGAAGAAGCTGGACGCTGCGCAAATCGGCTCCATGCTCCACCATGTGGGTGGCGCAACTGTGGCGCAGACGGTGCGGACTGGCGCTTTTGTCGGCGGCCTTGACGAGATGCCAGACCCATTGCCGCGTGAGGGGCATGCCGCGCAGGGAGAGAAACATCCGCGCCGTGTCCTGTTGCGCAGCCCGTGACCGGCGTGTCGTGATGCGTGCAAGATGCGGCCGGCCTTCGCGCAAATACTCTTCAAGCGCATGCAACGCGGTGCGCCCCAGAGGAACAATGCGCTCCTTGTCCCCTTTGCCGCGCACCTGCACGCGGCCGGCGTCCAGCGCCAGGTCGCTCGTGGAAAGCGCGGTAACTTCAGAGACGCGCAAGCCTCCGGCATAGAGCAGCTCGAGAATGGCGCGATCGCGAAGGGCGGTGGCGCGTGCCTGAGGATGGGAAGCGTTCATGGCCGCACGCTCGAGCATCTCCGCCACTTCGGGCTCGGCGAGCGATTTGGGCAGAACTTTCCAAGCTTTCGGCGACTCGATATTCACGGTGGGGTCGTTACGAATGCGGCGATCGAGGAGGAGCCACTTGTAGAAACCGCGCAGGCAGCTTAGTTTTCGTGCTGCGGACCGCGACTCGACGCTGTGGATGCGCAAATGCTCGAGAAAGTCCGCGACATCCCGCTGAACAGCCCGCAGTAGGGTAGCGTGCCGGCTCTCCAGGAACTCTGCAAAGGTATTCAGGTCGCTCTCATAAGCCTCGCAGGTGAGGGGTCGAAGGCCCTTTTCGACCCGCAAGTAAACTCCGTAGTCCTTAAGCAGCGCGACGTTGTTGCGGGCGGCCATCTCTTGATTATCGGCGAGCGCAGGATCGCGCCGGCGGGTCCTCGACGACGTCTGAACCTCGTTCATCAGGAATCAAGGTCAACACTGGCCTTCGTCAATGCTGCGCAAGTAGCTGCCGGAGCTGGGCATTGAGTGCCTCCTGGTCCGTTTCGCCCTGAAAGCGGGCGACAATTACTCCGCTGCGATCGATAAGAAAACTAAGCGGCAAGCCGAGAACTCCACCATAACGAGAACCCAGCTTTGCGTCGCCCATGGCTATGGGAAAGTTGAGGTTGAGCGTCCTGGTCATGGCGCGGACCGGCGCTTCGCTGTCATCCATAGAGACGGCAATGACCTGCAGATCGGACCGGTTCTCGCGCTGCCATCCGGCGAAGCGTCGGAGCTCCAGTTGGCAGGGAGCGCACCAGGTGGCCCAGAAGTTAAGCAGGACGACCTTGCCGCGATATTCACGCAGGCGGATTGGATGGCCCTCGAGATCGTGTCGTACGAAAAGGGGCGCGGGCTTGTGGAGGAGCGGGCTTGGCGCGGCAGTCGCTTGCAGGGTGGCTGCCACCAACACGAGAAAAAGGTATACCCGCTGAATTGGTTTGAATCGGAGGTGCATCCCCGAACTATTCGCCCTTCTCAACCGCGTAGCCTTTGTTTACCCAGTCGTCACCGAAGTTGCTGGGAATGGAAAGAACCTTCACGTTGGTGAACCCTAGATCGCGGAGTTTTTTGTACGCCGGCCCCACGTTGGGGCAGCGATTCCATGGACAGCATCCGCAATAAATCACGATGGCTTTGTTCTTAGGGCTGGCTGCAACTTTGCTTTCGATCAACTTTAATCCTGTGGGCTGAGCGCCGGGGCCCGCGTATTGGGCGCCCGGAATGTGCGCCTGCGCATACATGATGTGCGAGCCCACTTGCAGGACGATCGGCTTGTCGTTCGACTGCAATATCAGACGCAGCGCTTCCGGTTGGATGATGTCTGCCGGAGGAATCGAAAGCGCGCTCGAAGACGAGATCGCCGGGTCAGCGAACTGGGCTTTGCAAGATGGGGTCAGAAGGCACGCAAACAGAGAGGCCAGTACCCAAAAGAAAAACTGCGATCGGAACGTACGTCGCATGAAATCTACTCCTTGATCAACCGGAGACATTGTAGTGCAGGGGTGCCGAAGTTGTTCGCCACGCGATGTGTGTGGTGCATTCACGGGATCTTCATGGGCTTTGCTGAGGATGGAGATTGGCGTTGAGCAACTGGATTCTCAGCGCCCCTCCGACATGCAAAGACAAGGCCTGATGAACGAGAATAGGAATGGATATCTTTTGACTTTATTGAGGAACGCTTGACACAGACACAGATTCAAAGCACGAAGTGGAATGCGAAGGAATTCGAACGGCAGGTTCTGGAAGGCAATCCGCGTGTGGCTGTCTTCGATTGCGACGGGACGATTTGGAGCGGGGACTCCGGGTACGGATTCATGGAATGGTCGATTGGACAGGGGCTGGTTTCGCGTTCCACCAGCGATTGGATCGACAATCGCTATCGTGCGTACCTTGCCGGCAACGCGACAGAACTCGAAATGTGCGGCGAGATGGTGCAGATGTATGCAGACCTGCATGAACAGGAACTGCGCGCAGCGGCGGCACGCTACGTTGAGGAATATGTCAAAGCGCGCGTTTTCCCCGAGATCGCGTCCCTGCTGGCTGTGCTGCGCGACCAGGGCGTGGAACTTTGGGCGGTGAGCTCGACCAACAAATGGGTCGTATCGGAGGGCGTGCGTGCTTTCGGTATTCCGGACGATCGCGTGCTGGCTGCAGAAGTTGCCGTCCACGACGGCGTGATTACCAGCAAGCTGGTCGACGTGCCGACAGATGAAGGCAAGGCGGCATCACTGAAGCGAGTAGGTCTGATATCCCCCGATGCGGTGTTTGGGAACTCAATTCATGACCTTGCGATGCTGGAGATTGCGAAGCATGCTTTCCCCGTGAACCCTTCGCCGGCGCTATTGGAAGCCGCTGCCAAGAACGGCTGGGGCTACTTCCGGCCGGAAGCAGCGGAGGGAGTGGATTCCGGGGTTGCGGGAGAGTAAGTATCGCATGAGCTGTGACCTGGATCTGATTGAGCCTGTGTAGGTTTTGCCTTGCTAAATTGAGCTCAATTTATCGTATCGATGCTTCGTTTTGGGTCCTATGCGATTACACTGGGAGTGTGGAAGACGGCCAGAGCAACTTCAACGCGCGGCCTGCCGGTCCTGCCCTTCGTTTTGTGGCAGCTGCGTTAATCATCAGGGGCAGCGAGGTTTTGATTTGCCAACGCCGTCCGGACCAGCCGATGGCTCTGCAGTGGGAGTTTCCCGGGGGAAAGATCGAGCCCGGCGAGAGCGCAGAAGAGGCCTTGGCGCGCGAGCTGAACGAGGAACTCGGCATTACCGCGCAGATCGGCGGACGTGTGACCCACATCCGGCATAACTATCGCCACGGCGGCGCCGTTGATCTGCAGTTCTTCGCGGTGCACCAGTTCGCCGGCGATCTGGTCAATCGCATCTTTCACCAGTTCAAGTGGGTCAAGCTCGAGGATCTGACGGGATACGACTTCCTGGCTGCGGATCGCGGGCTCATTCAGGATTTGGCGGCAGGCAAGCTCCTGTAAAACTCCTCGACAATGATCAGCCATCCGTGATCGGAACTGCGCGTCCAGCGCCATCGTGCGATCTCACCGTGAAGTTCCGTCCGATACCCCAGGATCGAGCCAGCGAAAAAGACGCAGTCTCCGCGAGCGAACTGCGAGAGGACCAACGAAAATCAGTGGCCCGGGATCAGGCCCCACAGCATCACTCCGGTCATCCCAATGACGATGATGCTGGTTCCCCATGCGATCAGGTTCCAGACGGGGGTATTTCTGTGCTCGCCCATGAGGTCGCGCCGGTTGATCAACAACAACATGAGAATGATGATGACCGGCAACAAAATGCCGTTGAGCACCTGGGAGAGAATTGCGACGTTGATGAGTTGCGAATCTGGCAGCAACAGTACGGTGAGCGCGCCGCCCGCGATGAGCAGGGTATAGAGCCAGTAGAAGAACGGCGCTTCCTTGAAGCTCTTGTCGACGCCTGATTCGAGGCCGAGTCCCTCGCAAACCGTGTAGGCCGTGGAGAGCGGGAGAATCGACGCGGCAAAAAGCGAAGCATTGAAGAGTCCGAAGGCGAAGAGAATAAACGCATAGTCACCGGCCAGCGGGCGCATCGCTTCTGCGGCGTCGGAGGCGACCTGGATCGCGCCCATGCCGTGCACGTAAAGGGTGGCTGCGCAGGCCACGACGATGAACCAGGCCACCACGTCGGTAAAGAAGCTGCCGACGACCACGTCGAGGCGCGAAGCGGCATAGTCCTTCACGCGAATTCCCTTCTCCACGATTGACGACTGCAGATAGAACTGCATCCAGGGCGCGATGGTGGTGCCCACGATTCCGATCGCCATGTAGATGTAGGCCTTGTCGCGCCAGACCTTTTTGCTGGGCAGCCTGACCGTGGCGACGAGTGCCTGGTGCCAACTGGGCTGGGAAAGCACGCCGGCAAAGATGTAGGCAATGTAAACGAGGGAGGCAACGAGAAAAATCTTCTCGGTGCTTTTGTAGTCGCCGCGAAAGACGAGAAACCAGACCAGGGCCGCGCAAATGGGCACGGAGATGAATTCCGATACGTGGAACAGGTGGAGCGAGCCGGCGATTCCAATGAACTCGGTGACCACGTTGGTGAAGTTGACCACCACGAGCAGGATCATCAGCACAAAGGTGAGGCGCAATCCGAATTCTTCGCGGATGAGGTCGCTGAGGCCTTTGCCGGTGACCACGCCCATGCGAGCGCACATTTCCTGCACCACAATGAGCGCGATGGTGATGGGAAGCATAGTCCACAGGAGGGTGTAGCCGTACTGGGCGCCGGCCTGCGAATAAGTGAAGATCCCGCCGGAATCGTTGTCGACGTTGGCGGTAATAAATCCGGGGCCTAGGACGGCCAAGAACAGGAGTATCCGGATTCGCCAACGCTTGAGCATGCCCGCGGGTTCCTAAGGTGGGTTCATTCTTGGTTTTCTAAAAGACCATATCAGGGCAGACCTGCGGGATGCGAGCCTGCTGCCGTGGGGTTGAGAGCACGCGCGCAGAATTGCAATTATTTATGTATCTTGGTACTTTGGTACACATGACAGTCGATAAACCGGAACGGGACTCGATCGAAGTGGAGCGCGTGCAAACAGGCGTGCGCCTTGAAAAGCGCATGTTGAAAGTGCTGAAAGCGATTGCCGAACAAAAGGACATGAACTTGGGCGATCTGCTGGAGGGAATCGTTCTGCATTCCTTTGAGGGCAAGGCGCCGTTTGGCGCGCAAACGCTGAAGGAGATCGAGCAATTCAAGATGCTTTATGGCATGACGCTGAAGGCGAGCGACAGCCACCACTTGAGGGAGCGCAAACGATGAAGGCCATAATTTTATTCCTGGCCCTTGGGACGAACGCGGCAGTAGCTGGGCAGGTGGCCCCGCAGGCAAAGGAGCCTCTCATGCATACCAAAACCAGTTTTACCCTCGTGGTGCATGCACCGTATGCCGAAGCCGCTCCCCTCTTCGGACCGGAGGGCGAGAGGGTATGGGCCGGGAAGCACTGGGATCCGCAGTTTGTCTATCCGCTGCCCGCACACGATGAAGAGGGCGCCGTGTTCACGGTAAAGCATGGTCCTTTCACAGCGGTTTGGGTCAACACTGCGTTCGATGTGGCTGGGCAGCACTTTCAGTATGTGTATTTCATGCCAGACGTGATGGTGACGGCGATCGATGTGCGGTTCAAGGTGCGAGACGCGGCCGCGACACAGGTGAATGTCGTCTACGCGCGCACCGCACTCAGCACAGCAGGCAATGAACACGTGGCCGCGATGACCGAAGGCGACAGGAGTGCGGGCCATGATTGGCAGAAAGCAATCGATGCCTATCTCGAGAGCCGCAAGCCGGTCGTGGCTCCCTAAAGCGTACAGAGGTTCCCAGGAGTGCATGTCTTTCTACCGAAGACGCGTGGCATGTTTTTGCGCTGCCGGATGATTGCTTCAATCCAACACGCTTGACACGCCCCAGTGCGCGCGGCTACAACTCGCTTTCGTTGATTGAGAGTGAGGAAACTGCTATGCGTTCGAGCGAATCGTTTGAGTCCCGGCGAAAACTGTTGGGGACCATGGCGTCGGTTGCAGGAGCATCGGCTTTGTTGGGCGCGGGAGTCATAGGTGCTGCGGAGCCACCGTCGATGGGAGACTCTGCTGCATCGGAGGAACTGTTTGAGCCGGCACGGTTGCGCGATTACAAGACACGGCGATCGTCGAGTTGGGATCGTACTGGAGGAAACGGCGATGCGGTGTCGGTCGATCCGGGCAAGGCGGCGACGATTCTCGATGTGCAAGGCGCTGGGGTGGTGACGCATCTCTGGTTCACGATCAATTCAGAGGATCGCATGCACCTGAAGAACCTGGTGCTGCGCGCATGGTGGGATGGGGAGAGAGCTCCATCGGTCGAAGTGCCGATTGGTGATTTTTTCGGGCTCGGACTTGGCGAGTACTACACCTACCAGTCGTCGCTGGTGGCCGTGGCCCCGATGAAGGCTCTGAATGCCTATTTCAAGATGCCGTTTGCGACGGCGGGGCGGCTGACGGTAGCCAATGAAGGAACGATTCGCACGGACAACCTCTACTTCGTAGTGGACTACGTGACGCTGGCTGCGCTGCCCGGCGATCTGGGAAGGTTTCACGCGCAGTATCGGCAGGCGGCACCCTGCAAAGGATGGACCGATGACTGGCAAAACGAGTATGTCCCGGCAGTCAACGACAAAAAGAACTTGAACGGCGAAGGAAATTACGTGTTTATGGAAGCGACCGGAAAGGGGCATTTTGTCGGGGTGACGCACGCCGTACTGCAGAACCAGGACCAGTGGTTCGGCGAAGGCGACGACATGATCTTCATCGACGGGGACGCGCTTCCGACAATTAACGGGACGGGGACCGAGGACTACTACAACGGCGCGTGGGATTTCGGAGGCAAGGAGTTTGCAAACCTGCACCAGGGCGCTCCGTACATCGTCGACCCGGAACGAATCGGAGGGCGCTATTGCCTCTACCGATGGCACACAGAGAGCCCGATCACGTTTGAGAAGTCGATTCGAGTCACGATGGAACACGGCCACGCCAATCATCGCTCGGACAATTTCTATTCGGCCGCGTTCTGGTACCAGACGGAGCCCCATGCCGAGTTCCCTCCTCTGCCTCCGGTAGCCGAGCGGGTTCCGCGGGTTTTGCGCGTAGGGGGAGCCGGTGCGGCTGAGCCGCCGAAGAGCTGAACCGCGAGCCCCCGGCATTCCGGGTCGTGGCGCTGCAACGATCGAGAATATGGCTCTATTCTGCGACGCTCCTGAAGCTGCCATTATCGGCAACCATCAATGAAATAGGCTTTTAGGCGACGGCCATCGGCCGAGCGGTGATACTTGGCGCATCCGACATATCAGATATTTCTGTATATACAGAAATATCTGATAGAATTGACCCATGACACTCAGCAACAGCATGAAGGAATTCATCCTGCACTGGGGCGAGATGGGTACCCGCTGGGGGGTTAACCGGACTGTCGCTCAGGTGCACGCGCTTCTCTATCTATCGACAGAACCCTTGACGGCCGAGGAAATCGCCGAGGCTCTCTCCGTGGCACGGTCTAACGTGAGCACCAGCCTGAAGGAGCTGCAGAACTGGAACCTCGTCGAGGTGGATACCCGCATGGGCGACCGGCGCGACTACTTTCGCACCTCTTCCGACGTTTGGACTCTTTTCCTCACCGTCGTCGATCAGCGCGTCGAACGCGAAATCATACCCACGTTGACGAAGCTGCAGCATCTGGCCGGCGAAGCGCGCGCGGAGAAGCCTGCGCAACCTGCCGTGTCGGCGCGGATCGCCGCCATGCAGGTTTTTCTCGAAGAGCTTCATGGCTGGTATACGCAAATCAAGAAGCTGCCACCGGCAAGCCTGCACTCGCTGATCAGCATCGGCAGCGGCATCACCCGGTTCCTCCCCAAGGTGCGGAGAAGGAGGCTTGACTGATGCTTACCACATGGACGGCCGCGGCAATTCCCACTTCCCGGGACAGCTTTCAGCGCTACTACGAAGAGGCGGGGCCGGATTATGCTGCCTGGAGTCCCAAGTTCAATATGCATTTTGGATTCTTCCACTGGGGCATGAATCCGTTGAACCGCGAGGCAATGCTCGAGCAGATGAACCTTGAAGTCCTCGGCCGGCTTCGGCTTCCCGATACACCCGCAGCGGCCACGCTTCTCGACATGGGCTGTGGCCTGGGCGCAACGTTGCGCAGCTTTGCCCGCCAGCTGCCTTCGGCGAACTTGTTTGGAATTACGCTGGTCCCATGGCAGCTTGAACAGGGCCAGCTTCTGAATCGGTCTGACCGGCAAGCCGCGGCGATCCGTCTCTACCTGGGCAACTATGAGCAGACCGCCTTCGCTTCGGGGACGTTCGATGGCGTCTACGCGATCGAAAGCAGCTGCTATGCCACGGGCGTGAACAAGGCAAGACTGATCCGCGAAGCGCACCGTGTGTTGCGCCCCGGAGGAAGCATCGTAGTTGCCGACGGTTTTGTAGGGCCGGGAAGGTTGCGCGGCCCTCAGAAATCGATCTATCGCACGTTGTGCGATTGCTGGGTGATAGACACCCTGGGCGAGATCGAGGCATTCACCCGCACGTTGGAGGACGAAGGCTTCCGCGACATCGTGGTCGAGCCGATGCAGGCACGTGTCACACCTTCGGTTTTCCACGTTCCGTGGGTCACGATTAAATTTCTTCTGACATCGGTCGTCTTTGGGCAGCGAAAGATGACCCGCGCGCGCTGGAATAATGTCCTGGCGCCGATCCTTTTGCCCTTCGTTGGGTCGCCCGTGGGGCCTGTCGCGTATTTCCTGGTGAGTGCGACGCGTGATTGAGCAGGTCCAAAATCACAACGAGGTTCAAGATTTCCGAATCATGCTTTGCTAGAAAGGCCGGACGAGCCAACGGACTGAGGCAGGGCTAAAGCGGACGCCGATCAGGCGGTGGCGTGGATTAGTTCAGGCTCGGGGGTCAGAGTCGGTTCGGGGGCCAGCTTGCTCAAAAGGGATTTGACTACATCCACAGCGCTATAGCTTTCGCGGCCCGGCTCGAGGAACTGCACGATCGTATTGAGATCGTCGCCCACGGTGACGAGAGCCGGTTCGGCGGCAGCGTCTTTCCGAGTCTGCGCGTGGCCGATGTTGGCCAGAAGAGCATTGCAGAGGCATTTGCGGCCGACGGTATCCTCGATTTTGCCACCCTTGGCAACATAGGTAGCGACGGGCTCGGAGGCGCAGCGATAGCCGATAGTTCCATTTGGGGCAGCGTACGGTTCGCGGAGGTAGCCGAGGTCGCAGACCCGTTTTCGCGCCTGATAAACGCCTTCATCGGAGGACGTACCGTTGAGCTGGGCGACTTTGAACGGGAATCCAGTGGGAGAAGCCAAGGGGTCCGTGAAGACCTTGCCCGTTCCGGCGACCGCCTGCCCGATCAGCATCTTCTTCAGATCGTGGCGCATGCCGGACTCTTCGCTAAACGCGAACGCGGTTCCGACCTGGACGCCCGTGGCGCCCAGCTCAACCACTTCTCGAAGCTTGTCTGCGTTGCCGTAACCGCCGGCCATCCAAAAAGGAACGCCAAGTTTGCGCAATTCCGCGAGATCCACTCGATCCCGCTCGCCGTAGATGGGTTCGCCTGCTTCATTGAGCTGCAACTTGCCGCGCGGGGGTGCATTGTGGCCGCCGGCGGTCGGGCTTTCGATCACCAGGCCGTTGACCGGACCGCTGGCACGACGCAGCATCGTGGTGGCAAGCGTGTTGGATGAGACGATCGCGAGGAAATTGGGCCGCAACAAAACCGGCAAGGGGCCTTCGACGTATTCCGCCGGGTCGAAGCGCATCATGGTGTCCATTTCAGGAGAGGCACCGGCCGTGGAAAGCTTGTATTCTGCTGGGCGCTGCGCAGCAAAGTTGTCGAGAACGCCTGGGATGTGGAGTGGGATGCCTGCGCCCATGAGCACATAGCCGACTCCCGCAAGCATGGCGCCATAGATCGAGGCTAGGTGAGGTAGCTGAACTTTCTCGAGAAAATTGACGCCGACCTTATTGATATGACCTTCGCGGGCGAGGAAGACTTCGACGAAGTTGGACACCATGCAGAGCTCGATCAGTTTCCGTGGCTCCACGCGTTGATGCATCGGTGTGGTCGGGTAGGGGGTTCCGCTGGGCTTGCCGCCGGGAACGAAATAGTCTTGCCAGATGCGCCGGGCCATCTCAGGAAACGGAAATGCGTCAAGTCCTTTGCGCATGTTGCCATCTTTGTCACCGTCCGCGAGGCGGCGCACGAAGAGCGAATCGAGGGCCGTCCCGGAGACGACACCGAGTTGGCCAAGCCGTGAGACGGCATTCGCCAGGCGCCAGTTGGATACACCAACGCCCATGCCGCCCTGAATGATCCGCGGGAGCTGGAGCATGTCTGAATTGTTTCACAGAATCTGACCACTGGCGGACAGAACTCTCAGGCATTTTGATCGAAGGTCAGGGATGAGCCAAGGACGTCACCGATCCAGAAACCGGGTGCAAATGCCATCCTTTCAACAAAGATCGGTTCGACGGATGCGGGAGGCCAGGAAACTTTGCCACTGGACGGCACAGCGACCGTCACCTGCCAGCACCCAATCGCGTGTTTGAATGCGCTGCAGGTCCTATTTCCGAGAGGTTTCCTTGAAGGCTTCGGCCACGCCGGGATAGAAGGCCAGGTAGCAGAAAATCAACAGGTTCACTACAAAGGGCACCACGGGACTCTGGTGAACGGAAGGATTCAGGGGGTTCTCGATGACGCGATGCGTCATGCATTGGTAGCCACTGCTGGCCACCGTAATTCCGGACACGAACAAAGCTGCCCACCACGCGCGCCAGTCGCGAGTAATCCAGCGCAATCCGACCACGGTGTAAAAGGCTGCCAGGACGACAAAGGCGACCTGGGGCGGAATCGGCGATGGAATCGGGTTGAAGTGGGACATGGCAAAGACTGCGGTAGCCGAATCCGGAGAAAGCTGCACCAATGCGGCGCAAGCGAGATCCGCGGCCGCGCGCAGAAAGCAGTACCACGCAAACAGGGTGATCAGTAGAGGAACCTTTACCTTTTGAGCCTGTTTAACGGCAAGCTGGCTTCGCCGCCCCTGCGTTTCGGCAGGCATGCGAAAAGGAGGACGGACGATGCCTTTGATTTCCTGGGCCAAGGCTGCTTCTCTCTTTTCTCACGCAAAAGTGATGATTGGGGCGGTTTGGATAGGGAGATACGCAGGAAGAGGTACAGCCATTCCTCTTCGTTGGATGCGACGAAGGATAGCAGAACCGAGTTACAACTTTGTAGCAGTTTGTTGCCGCGTCAGAGCTTCTCCCGAAGGAAACTGATGACGTGGTCGGCTTGGACGACACCGACCATGCGGCTTTGTGCATCAACGACTGGCAGAGCAAGCAGATTGTACTTGTCGAACAGTTCGGCAAGATCGTTCTGGTTGGTGTCGGCAGGGCAGGAGAGAAACCGTGGCTCAGCAAGCACCGAGAGGCGGGATTCTGGTTGCGCCATCACCAGGCGAGCTAAGGGGATCGACCCCCGCAGAACTCTCTTCTCGTCGAGCAGATAGACTTCGGTGACGCTCTCGGGGTCGCCGTCGAAAGCGCGCAGGGCCTGCACCGCACTGGAAACTGTAGCTTCCACGCCGACCGCAACAAAATCCGTGGTCATTGCGCCGGCAGCTGATTTTTCGTCAAACTCCAGGAGCTCGGAGACTTCCTGCCGTTCTTCGGGCTCCATTTCTTCAAGAATCGCGTCGGACTGTTCTTCGGGCAATTCGGCAAGCAAATCGGCCGCGGCGCCGGGATCCATCTCTTCGACGATGTCGGCGATGCGTTCTTCGTCGAGCTTTTCGAGCAGAGACTTTTGCAGCTTGGGATCGACTTCTTCGAGAGCCTCGGCCGCTACTTCTTCGTCGAGGGAGGTGAAGACCGCATCGCGTTCGGCGGGAGACAGGTCTTCAAGAATCTCGGCGAGATCCGAGGGGTGCATCTCCGCAAGGCGCTCGTGCTCTATGCGCAACTTGACGCGGCGCGCCGGATCCACTTCGATGACGTCGACGAAATGCCAAGGGATGCCACGATACTTGAATTTGCGGGACAAAGACTCCAATTGCGCGCGGGGTAACAGTCCTTTAAAGACGCGACGGAACGCCCCGCGCAGCCCCACTTCCACCTCGACGACGCGCAGCAGGTGGTTTGAACCCTGTCCCATCCACTCGAGATCAACGTCGTTCACGCGGACTACCTTGCGCCCGTTGATATCGATAATCTGGCGATCCACCAGGTCCTGCTGCAGAAAGAGGAAATTCCCTTCGTCTTTGAGCGGGCTCAACGCGGCCGTAGAACGCAGTTCCAAGGTGCCTGCCGGCGTTTCGATCACATCTTTCGCGGGAATAAGCGAAAGGCCTTCGCGTGTCTTGAGAACCAGGCCTGCGACCTTGCCGGCGTCCTGCCCAGTGGCCACCGCAATATCCTTAAGCCGTCCGCGGAGCTGTCCTTGCGCATCGGTCACGGGAGTGCCGAGCAGCGCGGTCAAGCTGACGCGTGCTGTAGTGCGGACATGCATGTCGTGAGTTTAGCCCGTCGCCGCAGGATTGCGCGTGCGGTGGACCTGAAAGGACAACTTGAAGTGCTTGCGCGAAATGCGGGCAGGCATCGCGCTTGACACAATTCGCCGCACCCGCGAAACTTCCGGTGAGGTTCCTCGGACGGTGCGGCGTGGCTTTCCTCGTCCCGGCAGAGGTGGAGAGAAGCCTTTGGACAAAACACGATCAGGACGGTTGAGATTTTCACTGAGCTCAACGATGGAGAGCGTGAGCGAAGTTGAAGCGACCGCAGAGAAGGTTGGCACCGAGGCCGGACTCGACGAGGATGAGCGATTTCGACTGACCATGGCGGTGCGCGAAGCGGCTGTCAATGCGGTTTTGCACGGGAACGACTACGATCCGGGCAAAAAGATTACGGCCAGTTTTGAAAACACCGGGAAATCCCTGGTGATCACGATTTCCGATGAGGGGAAGGGATTGGACCCGGATACGATCCCCGATCCGACTGCACCCGAAAACATTTTGCGCGGCACAGGGCGCGGCATCTTCCTGATCCGGTCCCTCATGGATGAGGTACACTTTCGACAACTGCATCCTGGAACCGAGTTGACGCTGGTAAAGCATCTGGTGCCGGCCGAAGAAAAAACATGAGGGGCCGACAGATTCCGCGTTGAGGAAAGTTCAAACTGCCTTTCCATCCCCCCGTTCCGATGGTCCGTACCTTTCGAGCCGCAGAGCTTGCAAAGGTGCTATAACCGTATCACCCAAAAAGGAGGAATTTCCGTGGCACTAACAATTGCTTCGCGTGAAGTGGACGGCGTGACCGTTCTCGATCTTAGCGGGCGGATCACTCTCGGCGAGGGCAGTGTGCAGTTGCGCGAGGCCATTCGCGACCTCATCAGCAAAGGCCAAAAAAACATCCTGCTCAACATGGGCGACGTGAATTACATCGATAGCTCGGGACTTGGCGAGTTAGTGAGCGCGTATACCACGTCGAAAAATCAGGGCGCCGCCCTGAAGTTGCTGAGCCTGACCAAGAAGGTTAAGGATGTGTTGCAGCTCACAAAGCTTTATACGGTTTTCGACATTTATGACGACGAAGCGAGCGCGATCGCCTCGTTCAAATAACCGCAAGGGGGCAAGCTGCTGCGGCCTCCCGATGAGATTAAAAAGGCCATCCCGACGTGGGATGGCCTTTTTGTGCTCCCGAGCTGCTGATGCTTCCTCTCGCTCTTTCTATTCCCGATCTGTTCTAAACCCCGGAGCGATGCCCTCGCCGAACCGCAGTCAGCGGAAAGCACCTGGCTCTTAGAACTTGACGCTGGGAACTTGCTGCGCTGCGGGGCTGGCTGTGAAATAGGCCGAGTTCTGCTTGAATCCCGCAATACCTGCCCAAATACTGTTGGGAAATTGCAGCACAAAGGTGTTGTAGGTCTGGAGCGCATCGTTGTACCGCTTACGGGCCACGCTGATGCGATTTTCCGTTCCGGCGAGTTCGTCCTGAAGGCGCATAAACTGTTCGCTCGAACGCAGCTGGGGATAGTTCTCTGTGAGCGCCAGAAGGCGCCCAAAGGCGGAATCGAGAGCGCCATTGGCAGCGATCTTGGCGGCCGGCCCCTGCGCATTCAACAAGCCGGCACGGGCGTTGGCGATGTCCCCGAAGACCGTGCTTTCTTCCTTCGTGAACCCCTTCACTGTCTCCACTAGATTAGGGATCAGATCGGCGCGCCTCTCCATTTGCACGTCCACCTCTGACCAGGCAGCTTTGACCCCCTGGTCGAGCGAAACCATCTGGTTCTTCGCACTCACATAACTGGAAAAGACCATGATCACGGCCAAGACCAGTACGCCAAAAATCCCAAGGACAACCAACAGTCCCTTGCTCATATCGTCCCTTTTCTCCTCCCGCTTCCCTTGTGAAGAAGCGCCTGCAAACTCAAAATGCCCGTTCCGCGAGGGAATTTCGGTACGGGTACAAAAAAATGCGGTTGTTTTGCCCTGCCCGTACAGCGCAGGCTTACCAATCGCCGCCGGCGCCACCACCCCCAAAGCCTCCGCCGCCGAAGCCACCAAAACCGCCTCCGCCCCCACCACCACCGAAGCCGCCACCGCCCATGCCTCCCCCACCGAAGCCACCGCCCAGCCATGGGCCGCCGCGCCAGCCCCCGCCAAACAGACCCAGGAACAGGAGAACCCGCAAGATTGTGAAACCGCCGAAGAACAGGAGGATGAGGATAAACACTACGAACGGAAACGCGCTCGAGTGGTGATAGGCATGCGGCTCTTCCGCCATTGTGGGGGCATCGGACAGCGTCACCCCTGCGTCGGCCGCAATGACTTGCGCCACTTGACCCACGGCCAGGGTCATCGCGCTGTCGTAGTCTCTTGCGCGAAGATAGGGCACCATGGAGCGACCGATATCGCCGACCTTGGCATCGTTGAGGATACCCTCGAGCCCATAGCCGACGTCGATGCGATATTTGTGATCGTCGACGGCCAGAAGTATCAAGGCTCCGCGGTCAGTGCCCTTTTTGCCTATCTTCCAGGCATCTTCAAGCTGGTTGGCCCAATCAGCGGCGTCATCGCCATCGAGGTTGCGGACGGTAACGATGGCAAGCTGGGAGTTTGCCTTGGAGTGGTCAAGCTGGGCGCAAAGGCTGTCAAGCTGCGCAACGGCCTGCGGCGAAAGGACATGGGCAAAGTCGCTGACGTAATCGGTGGGCTTGGCCAGGTCTTTCACCTGCTCGGCCCGTGTGACGGGAACCAGGAGAACGACGAACGCCGCCAGGGACAACCAGCGAGCGAACCCATGTACGCGCAGAGCGTTCATTGCTCTTCATTGTACGGTTTGGGGCGGCCCGTGGTTCCCGTTCCGGACGCGACTGCGGCTCGCAGGTGAGCGGAAAGCTCGGAGAAACTCTCCAAAAGCGACGAAATTCGCCGTAAACCGATGCCAGGGCGGCGCAGGAGCGGACTTCGAAGAGAAACCAGCCGGATGAGAAAGACCCGTGGCCGCACTTTGCATCCAAATCTACAGGGCGAACTGCCCCCCAGGTTTGGCAGCCCCCGGTAAAGGGAAATGAACCCAGAACTTAGCTTTTGTCCAAGTTTCACACAGGAAAAACCAATCACTCCTTCGATAGAATCGGATGCAATGGGCAGCACCGCAATTCGTGAGGATTGGGAAGGGCGCACAGTCGACGGAAGATTCGCGCTTCTGGAATGGCTGGGCGGCTCTCAAACCCGGGGTGTCTTTCTCACCGTCCGTCAAGGCGTAGAGAAAGCTGCGATCAAACTCATCGTTGCGAGCGATGCAGAGGCCCAGGCGTATCTTGCGCAATGGGAAGCGGCGAAGGAGTTGTCGCATCCGCACCTGATGCCCATCTACGAAGCAGGCCAATCGACCATGAACGGCGTGCAGCTGGTGTATGTGGTCACTCAGGTTGCCGAAAGCGATCTAAGTGAGATCGTCGCCGAAAGACCGCTGGCCGCCTTCGAGACCCGGGAGATTTTCGCTCCGCTGCTGGACGCGATTTCGTATCTGCACAACGGAGGATTCGTCCACGGTCACGTGGAACCCGCGAACATTTTCGACGCTGGCGGCGTGTGGAAACTATCAAGCGACGATTTTCTGATCGCGGACGGAGTGCTGAAGCCCAATTTGAATCTCGGGAAATACGCTGCGCCCGAGATTGATGAAGGAACGATCACCGGTGCGGCAGACATTTGGTCGCTCGGTATGACGCTTGCGGAAGCTTTGACGCAGCACTCCCCGGTTTGGAGTACCGTTGCAGACGGAGATCCTGTTCTGCCGCAATCGCTGCCTTCTGCTTTTCAGGATGTAGTGCGGGCATGCTTGCGAACGGATCCAAATTTGCGTTGCACGACAGCAGATATCAAAGCACAGCTTGCCCATGCCCCGGTATTCCCGATTCCCCGTGGACCTCAGCCAGTTCGACCGGCGGTGCCTCGCCCCGTAGCCGTCCGTGCGGCAGGAGGGACTCGATCGGTCCCGGCAGCCCGTCCGCTTACCGCAGTTCCTCGCCCAATGGCGCCGGCGCCTCGCCTCGTCCCTTTCGAAGCGCGTCTGGTTGAAACTGCCGAAACTCCGATGGTTGCACAGCCCGACTCGCATTTTCCTGCTCATTTTGAGGAGCATGTTCCGATTGCGGAGGCTCCGGTCCCCGAAGTGCCGGAAACAGGGCCATTTGCGACGGAGCCCGATTCGTACCCCTTCGCTGAGGAACTGAGGCGCACCGAGGAGCCCTTCGAGCCGCCGCCCGCTTCGACTCTTTTTGCTGATTTCGACAACGACGACACCGAGCGTAGGGACTTTCATGTGCTCCCGCTACTGATTGGCTTGCTTGTTCTGGCGGCATTCGCAGGCGTTCTGGTGGCGCGAAACCGAGGGATCGATCTTTCTGCCCTCTGGACCGCTCCGCGAACTACACCCACAGCCGGCCAGACTCCACCCAAGCCGCAGGCGCCGAGCCCATCCCCAAGCGTCAGTCCCGTAGACGAGCCCACATCGGCGCCGCAGTCCACTGTAGCCGTGCCGGCCGATACCAAGGGGGCGACAACCCCGAGTCAGACTTCCTCTTTGCCGCCAGCACCGGCCTCTTCCTCAAAGGAGTCTCCGTCAGCACCTGGCGAGGGTTCCGCAGTTCCTTCCTCGCAGCCCGGCCCCGCGAAGTCGCCGGACTCGGCAAGGGGTGCACAAAGAACCGAGGCTGCGCCACCGCTCCAGGAGACAGCCCCACGCGCCTCGAATGCGTCCGGGGCAGTTGCCGATCGAGTGATGCCCAGCGTGTCCCCAAGCGCGCGAGTCAGCATGCATGGGCCGGTCGAAGTCTACATTCGTGTGACCGTCGGTCGAAGCGGCGCGGTTGAGGATGCCGCGTTTGTATCGCAGGGCCCGGGTAACTATTTTGCAAGAACCGCGCAAAGAGCCGCCAAAGAGTGGAAGTTCAACCCACCGCTGCACAATGGTCATGCCGAGCCGAGCGTTTGGATGCTGCGCTTTTACTTTTCGCACCGGGACACGGACATCACGGCAACAGAAGAGTCGCGTTAGCCACCACTACGATCAGGCTGGTTCGCGCATCTCAAAGTTTCGCGCGTCTGGATGCACTTACGCTGGCGGAATTTGAGAGCGTTGCGCGATGCGCACGCACGGTACTTGCGAGAGCGAACAGAGTGTCGTGCATTTGCGGCGTAAACACGCGGCGCGACTTTTCAGGCAATGCAAAACAAACGATCCAGTACAAGAGGGCGCCGATGTAACTAGCCGACACCAGCAAATCTATAAGGTGGAAAGCTGGTTGGTGTGTGTGGATAAGCGAAGCGGCGAAACTGAACAGTGAATAGGTCCCGAGGCCGGTCGCCACCTGCAGTTCCCGATTGCGCCAGCCGATCGACAAGAAGTGACTGCCGGCAGCCATCGTCAGAAAAACCAGGATGCGCAGAATTGCGAGCGTTGCCTCAAGCCGCGCGATGGAATGCGAGATGGGCTGCAAGGCGAGAAAACTCCTGGACTCAGAGAACGGCCAAATGACGGCGACCAGCGCCAGCAATGCAACGGCAATTGCGATCGGAGTCCAGCGCCGAAGCGAAACGCCAAGCGGGCGCAGCACCAACCATATCAATTCGACGAGTACACCAAACTGGACGGCGGAATCGAGCGACGAATCAACCAGATACACCTGAAGATAGCGGGTGTACGAGAGACGGGATTGGAGCAAGAGCATGCAGGTGTCGCTGCACGCGCCCAATGCGACATAAGCGTAGAACGCCGGCAACACCCGATACGCACGCTTGCGCGTAAGCAGCGCGAAAAAGGCGCACTCGACGAAGACGCCCGCAATGGTCAGCACTCGATCCAGGTCCGACCCCCAAACTGCTGCTCTATCGGCAAATACGGACAACTTTTCCAGGAGCAATCACCCGATTTTTGAAAGTTGTTTTCCGAGCTTCCGGACGGGGACTCGTTCAACCAGATGATCGAACCACCGGGCGGAACGCGGCAATCCGCCGGAATCGCGAGGCCCTCACGAGGATGAAATTCTGTTCCGCTACGGTTGAATTCACAGGATTTCGCGTTCATAACGACGCGCACACTACACTGGAAGCGAGATGACTCAAGAGATGATCCCTGCCCCACCCCTGGCCCGCAAAGAACACAAGGAAACAGTTCTCCACGGTGCGACCCTGACCGATGACTACGCATGGCTGCGAGAAAAAGAGGATCCCGCCGTGAAGGCTTATCTTGACGCGGAAAACGCCTATGCCGAAGCGGTGACGGCGCCTCTGGCGGGATTGCGCGACCAACTCTACCGGGAGATGCTGAGCCACATCAAACAGACCGATGTCTCGGTTCCCTTCCGCGATGGGGGCTGGTGGTATTACACGCGCACCGAGGAGGGGCTGCAGTACGCGATCCATTGCCGCAAACGGGGTGGAGTTGCAGCTCCCCACGCGGACGCGGCAGAAGAGGTGGTGCTCGACGGCAACCAGCTCGCCCAGGGACACGCGTTTTTCTCGATTGGCGCGACGGAGATCACCGACGATGGGCGGTGGCTCGCCTACACGACGGACACTACGGGATTCAGGCAATACACGCTTCACATCAAAGATCTAGCGACTGGCGAATCACTGCCAGGCACGGTCGAACGTGTGGGCTCGGTGGTGTGGGCTGCCGACGACAATACGCTTTTTTATACCGTCGAAGACGAGGAACAGAAGCGGCAGTATCAACTATGGCGGCATGTGCTTGGTGAGGATTTTGCCAAAGACCTGCTGGTATATGAGGAGGACGACGAGCGTTTCAAC
Source organism: uncultured Acidobacteriaceae bacterium (assembly GCA_963798035.1). Classification (GTDB taxonomy): domain Bacteria; phylum Acidobacteriota; class Terriglobia; order Terriglobales; family Acidobacteriaceae; genus Telmatobacter. Next base: position 398,001 of record CAWCRW010000007.1, read on the forward strand.
CTGGGCGCTGGCCGCACGCGCGACGGAAAGTTTCTGGTGATGGAGGCGGGAAGCCACATCACGACCGAGTGCTGGTTTCTGGCGGCGCATGAGCCGGACGGGAAGTTCACGGCGATCTGCCCGCGCGAGGATGAGCACGAATACTCGATCGACCACCGCAACGGGTTCTGGTTCATCCGTACCAATGATCGGGGACGTAACTTCCGACTCGTGACGGCGCCGGTGGCCGCCCCCGGACAGGAAAACTGGACGGAACGGATTCCGCATCGTCTCGACGTGATGCTTGAAGATGTCGATCTCTTCGCTAACTTCTTCTTTGCCTGCGAACGCGAAGACGGGTTGCCGCGGCTCCGGTTATGGCACTTCTCAGGCGAAAGCGTGGATGCGGCACGAGCGGGGGAGATCACTTTTCCCGAGCCGGCCTACAGCGCGCATCCGCACATCAATCGCATCTTCGAGACAATGACCTATCGTTATGCCTATCAGTCGCTGGTGACCCCGAGTTCGGTCTACGAATATGACGTGGCTAGCGGCGGATCCTCGCTCTTGAAACAGGTGGAGGTGCCGGGAGGTTTCGACCGCAGTCTTTATGCCAGCGAGCGCGTGCACACCACGGCGGCGGACGGTGTGAAGGTGCCCGTGTCGCTCGTGTTTCGTAAGGACAAGCGCGAGACGGGGAAGAATCCTCTTTATGTTTACGGGTACGGTTCGTACGGATATTCTCTGCCGCTGGGTTTCAATTCGAACCGCCTAAGCCTGCTGGATCGCGGGGCGGTGATGGCTTACGCACATATTCGCGGGGGCGGCGACCTGGGCAAGCCATGGCACGACGCGGGAAAGATGCTGCTGAAACGAAATACATTTACAGATTTTGTGGCAGCGGTCGAGCATCTGACGGCGGCGGGCTTTGGCGATCCGAAACGCGTGGCGATAGAGGGCGGATCCGCGGGAGGGCTGCTGATGGGTGCAGTCACCAATTTGCGCCCAGATCTGTTTCGTGCTGTGGTTTCACATGTGCCCTTCGTCGATGTGATGAACACCATGCTCGATGCCTCCCTGCCGTTGACTGTGCCCGAGTATGAAGAGTGGGGGAACCCCAATGAGAAGGCTTATTTCAGTTACATGCTGAGTTATTCGCCCTATGATAACCTGAAACAGGCGAGTTATCCGGCGATGTTAGTAAAGACGTCGCTTTATGACAGCCAGGTGATGTATTGGGAACCCGCGAAGTATGTCGCAAAGTTGAGAACGTTGAAGACCGATGATCGGCCACTTTTGCTGGTGACCAACATGCAGGCCGGGCATGGCGGAGCCAGCGGGCGGTATGACTATCTGAAAGAAATTGCATTCGACTACGCGTTTCTACTTCGGGAGTGGGGACTTGTATAGGCGGTTGCCGAAAAGCCCCCGGTTGGATCGCTAACGATCCAATGGCATGCGTCGAACGTTCGCCTGGTGCTCGCCGGATATAGAAGAACTTATCGACCGGCTACGGTTAGTTTGGGACCGGCAGCTGTGCCGAGTCTGGACGAATGCGCCCACAGGCCAAGGCCGGGGTTGGCGATGAAAAAGATTTCTTCTCCGTCAACTTCGTTGTAGCCATGGTTGAGTTTGGCGGGGTCATAGAGCCGAAGCATCGCGTCTAGATCGCCATAACGGTAGCCGACGCCTTCGATTTCTTCTCTTGTGAGGTGGCCGGGGCACCAGGTGATGGTGAAGCGGCCTTCGGATGAGCCATGAATGAGGTGGGCCGCCGCGCTCAGATCGTCCGCTAATTCGGGATTGGCCTCGACCGCTGCCAAGGTCGCCGGGGTTCCACGATAGCCGTATTTTCGAATCAGGCTATCAATGCCTTTATCTTCGCCGAACTCCCTGACGGCCGGGGCGAGGATGATGAGTTCGCCGCCGTCCGCAAGCGCCATGCGCGTGCGATAGACGGCTTTGTTGCCAATCCAAGTCGAGTGGAATTCGTGCGGTTCGAGATACACGACGGCTTTGCGAAGAGGTTCGGTGACAATTTCAAAATTAGCCTTGAGGCTGAGTTCAGCGGCGCAGTGAAAGCACTCGATGTCGTCCCCAATAAAGAGTCCGCGGACGGCGAGAGCGCCGTCGGCTTTCCGGCCCACCACGGTTTGCACATAAACGATGGGCAAATCACTCAAAAAGTGGTCGGATGCGTAGTTGAGCACAGCACGAACGGGATTGTCGGCACGGCCCATAATGCGCTCCATGCCATAGACCGCGCCCAGGTAGTGACTGCGATTGATCCCTTCGCGGCCACCGGTACCCACAAGGATATTCTTGGCGTAATTGGCCATACCGATAACTTCATGAGGCACGACCTGGCCGATGGAAAGAATCAAGTCGAATCCTCCGTCGCGAATGAGGCGGTTCACCTGCGCAGGCCACGCGAAATTCAACTTTCCTTCGGATTGCGCGTAAATGAAATCCGAGGGGACTTCGCCCAGGGTCACGATGTCAGTGCGCCAGTGATGAACGCGAAAGAGGTCCTTTGGCATGTCACCAAACATGTGCTCAATCTGTGACGGCTGCATGGGTGTGTGGGTGCCGATGGCCGGCAAAACCGCCTGGAGTGCGGCACCATAGTGCTTCCATGTTGCGCGCGTCAGCATCCCCGCCTGGGAATGAAAGCGCGTGATGTCGGGAGGGACAGCGAGAACCCTCTTCCGGGGCCCGAGCTTTGCCAACGCAACAGAAAGCAGATCCGTCAATTGATGCGATGAGAGTTCGGTGTCGGCGCCGCCCACAGCACAATAAAGGCTCATGGGGTTATCTTCGCGCGAATGGAGACCGGTGGCAAATGGCGGTGCGATGCGCCGCAAGGCTTTGCCTGGTTCCCTGCCCGATCAGGGATCCTTGACCTGCCGTAGACTACGCGTATGCGGCTCTTCATCGGCCTGCCTCTGACCTCGACTGCTTGCGAGGAACTCACGAATGTCACCTCCAGCTGCAAGCCAACTGCCGAGGGATTTCGGTGGACGACCCCCGAGGCATGGCACATTACGCTGCAGTTTCTCGGCAATACCAACCCGGAGCGGCTGCAATGTCTCACGCCCACCCTTCGCGAGCTCAATTTTCCCGCGATTCCCATCCATATGGGTGAGCTAAGCTTCTTCGAACGCGTCGGCGTCCTGGTTGTGGAGGTGTTTCCGTCCCCTGAATTGGTCGCGCTGCAGGTCGCGGTGGTGCAGGCGACAGTCCGATGCGGGTTCGTTCCGGAGAAGCGCTCTTTCCGTCCACATATCACTCTCGCGCGCAGCAAGAACAAATCGGCGGTACAGGCCAGACGAACATTTGATGCCGTTTTGCGAAAGGCACCTACCTTCTTCCGCTTCGTCGCCAGCGAGTTCCGTTTGTACGAAAGCTTCCTTGGCACGAACGGTTCACGCTACGAGGTACGCCAACGATTCTTGTTGAATACATCCCTCAAGTCTACGGTTGGTTGAGCGCTGGGCGGCTTTGCTCCCCGTGACCTGCGGAGATGCGACGCCGGCCGTTCGTCAACTGCAACTCACCTAGCTCTCATGTGACACAGCGCACAAAATTCAGCGCCATAGGCTTAGTAGACTTCGCTGATGCGGAGCGCGGCGACAAAGTCCCAGGATCTTCTGGGCAAGCACATAGTTTTGTCCAGGAACAACTGAGCTGGTGATGGACGCCGTCAATTCCGCGGTTCCGAGATGACGATGAGAAATTGGTTTAGGAGTTCGCCGTCCGTCACCCCAAGAATTGGTACACGGCGACCGGCACTTGGATTCATGGCCCTGGCGTCGATGGGAACCTTTGTGGAACAGCACGAGATCCGCGATATCAGCGCCACAGGAATCTATTTGGTGACAACGGAACGCTGGCCGCAAGGGTCGCAAATCCAGTTGACTCTTCATCGAACGAACGCCGCTGCTGCCCACAACAAATGGCAAATCACAATGGCGGCGCGCACCGTGCGCTGGGGTGAAGACGGCGTGGGCCTTGCGTTTGTGCTGCCCAAGGATACCGATACCCGACAATGGGTTGGCCTTGTGGAGATCGGGGTCAATGAGGCTGCCCCCGATGATCTTGTGAGCCCGTTCAAGTTCGCCAGGTCCTTCACATTCATGAACCAAATCTGCGCACCTGCCGGGAGTGCCGTTTGCAATGCAATCCGAGAAGGTCTGAGCAGCCATCGACAGGAGAATGCGATCGAGATTGCCCTCAAGGCGGAAGAGATCGCGAGATCTTGGCCTGACGCACTGATGTTGCGGGGCAATCCTGGGCTGATTGTCCGCATTCTCCAAGATGGCTCATGGGCCGACGATGAACTGGTGCAGCAATGCTGGGCGGGACTGCTGGCGACTGCGTGCGGCGGTGAAACCAAGCCCGACGCGCATCTGCAATTGGTCCAATTGTTCAGCCAGCTGACAGCGATCCATGTGCGCGTGTTTACGGCGGCTTGTATGCAGGCGGCCAAGATTGTGTCGGACGCAGGGGTAGTCTCTGCACAGCACCTGCACTGCACCTCCGAGGAGATCATGCGGTTTTCCGGGTCGCCCGATCCTCAGCGCATTGACCGCGATCTTGAGCACATCTCCGAACTCGGGCTGCTGGAAAAACGGATCAAATCCTCATTCTTTATGCGGGACGACGAAGTCAATGTCACGCCGACAACGCTGGGCCTGGAACTCTTTGCCGGGTGCCAGGGAATGCGCGGAGGGCCACGAGAATTGTGTTGCGCTGCCTTGGTGAGCGAAGCGGCCATTGCCTCCTAGCAATGGTCCATTGAGCAGGGACGTTGCTCCGCGCTTCCAGGTTGGTTGGGTTCGGTAATGTGCTCGACTTCACTAGGGTGTTGCTGGGGCACCAACGTTTCTATCAGGCCTAACGTGGAATGGAAAACCTGGAACTCCTGCGATAAAGTGGAGTCCCATGAACCCAGACGATCCCGCGCGATTTGAAAAGGAACTTGGAGACCTCCGTTCCCGCGTACTGAGGCTCGAGGAACTTCTGCGAGCACGCGGTTGGGTCGCTCCGCCGGAAGAAACGGCGGAATCCGTTCCGGGCGCGATTCTAGGGCAGGTCCAAACCGTGGAACATGCCCGGATGGCCGATTTGGAGTCATTGCCGATTACCACTCCGGGATCGATGTTTGCGGCGCAGCCAGTCGAGCCGCCCCAATTTGGATACGCCGCGGCCGCGGTGCCAAACGACACCCGCACCCTCGAGAACCGCGTCGGTTCGCAATGGTTTAACCGAATCGGAATCCTGGCCATCCTGATCGGCATGGCTTGGTTTTTAAAACTGGCCATCGACAATCACTGGATCGGACCGCTGGGACGGGTGCTGATCGGATTGATTGCCGGCGCCGGATTGATTGGTTGGTCCGAAAGATTTCGTGTGCGCGGCTACGTGGCATTTGCGTATTCACTGAAGGCTGCGGGCAGCGGAATCCTTTATCTATCCCTATGGGCGGCCTTTTCGCTCTATCATCTGCTTCCCGCCGCCGTAGCGTTTGCGGCCATGATCGCGGTGACTGCGTGCAACGGCTTTCTTGCCTGGGTCCAGGATGCAGAATTACTGGGACTCTACGCGATCGTCGGTGCGTTGAGCACGCCGGTGCTGGTTTCGACGGGCCAGGACCATGAAGTGACCCTGTTCTGCTACCTGCTGATGCTCGACCTTGCGGTGCTATTTCTCGTCGCGCTACGCCCGTGGTCGCGGCTGCTGTCCGGTGCCTTTCTGGGTACTGTCGTGTATGTTTCAGGCTGGTGGTTTGAGTTCTACAGCCAGGCGCAGATCGGACGCACTGCATTTTTCCTCGCGTGCTTCTTCCTCATTTTTGCTTTTGCGCCAAAGTTGGTGCGTTTGCAGATCGGGGCGGGCGGCACTGCCACCCCGTGGGACCATCTAGCCATCGTCCTGCTTCCCATCGCCAATGCAGCTCTTGGCTTCGTTGCGTTTTACAGCCTTTTCGACTACCCCACGACTTTATCTGTCGGACCGTGGCTGGCGGTAGCCTTTGCAGCGTTTTACTTGGCTCTGCTCCGTGTTCCGGGAAGAACGCAGGACAGCCCCTTCCTTCTTTCGTCCATACACCTATCGACAGCGGTGGTCTTTCTCACGATCGCGATTCCGCTGAAAGCGCATGGACGCTGGCTCACCATCGGGTGGCTTGCGGAAGGAGCGGCACTGTTATGGACGTCGACCCGGGTCCGTTCGCGTCTGCTGGGGATTCTCGCGCTGCTCTGCTTTGCTCTCGGGCTTTTCGCGCTGTTCTCCGTGAACCCAACCGCATCGACAACCCCGTTCTTCAATGAGCGCTTCGGAACCTATTGCGTGGCCATTACAGTCTTTGCGTTTGTGGTTTGGCTGGCTCAACGCACTCAGCTTCAGGGCCAGAGCATTGCTTCGCTCTCGTGGCCGGCTATCGCTGCAGCCGCATTGCTTCTCATCAATCTGCTGGTGCTGATCGCGGTGACCTGCGAGATCCACAGTTTCTGGTCGATGCGCGCAGGGCCGGTTGCCTATCGACTGATGCGAGATCGCGAGATGTACGAGCAATTCAGTTACTCGGCATTCTTCATGGCATTCGGTGCACTGTTGCTGGCGATTGGATTCTGGCGGCGTTCGTCCTTCTTCCGTTGGCAGGCGCTGGTGCTGCTGGCAATTTCAGTCGCGAAAGTGTTCCTCGTCGATGTCAGTGCGTTAAGCCAGGGGTTTCGAATCCTCAGCTTTCTCGGTCTCGGCGCATTATTGCTCGCGGTGAGCTTTGTGTATCAGCGCGATTGGCTGAGTCTTCGCTCGCGCGGAGGCCCGACTTCGTGAAGCTCCTCGCCGTTTTTCTTCTTCTCATGGGATCTGTCGCGACACCCGACATTCGTTATTTCAGATACGAGCGGCGGGTGCAAATGATTGAGCCAGCAGCGCCACAAGTTTGCCTGGCGGTCGATGCCCCACTTTTTTCACACGCCGCTCGGGGACTGGCCGATCTTCGTTTGTACCGCGATCGAGTCGAAACACCCTACGTTCTCCAAACGTCCGCTGCCCCAGAGAAAGCTTCGGAACAAACCATCGCTGCACTCAATCTGGGCACACGAGGAGGACAAACAGTTTTTGATGCGGCGATGCCCGCGTCGAAGTATGGCGATCTCCAACTCAAAGTGACAGGGCAAAACTTCATCGCGACTGTCGCTGTTACAGGAAGCCAAATACAGACCGGACCGGCAACAAAAATCGGCACGTTCACAATCTTTGACCTCACACGGCAACGGCTTGGCCGCAGTACGGTCCTTCATCTGCCCGACTCCGATTTTCGTTATTTGCATTTCCGCATCGTTGGCCCCCTGCGGCCGGAAAGCATCCGTGGCCTGATAATCGAGTATCGGTCGACGCTGCGGCCGACGTACATCCCCGTCGCTGAAACAACCCAGCTCACACAGAAGGGACGCAATACGGTCATCGAATTCACCGTGCCTGCGCGCGTTCCCGTAGATCAGATTGAAATTGTACCCGGGCTTAAGCCAGCCAACTTCAGTCGCAATGTGACGGTAGCGGTCACAGAAATGCCTCGAACAGAGACGGGGGATGCGAGCGCTTCGCCTCGGACGGTCACAAACTTCGGCAATCTCCTGCGCGTCCACACCAAAGAGGACGAACACTCCATCGACCAGGAGCAGCTTTCGATCAATTCACCGCAAGTCCTGTTCGAATCGCCTTCGAGATGGAGGATCACAATTGATAATGGAGACGATGCGCCACTACTGCCGGTAATCGTTCGCCTTCAGATGCTCGAACGAGACTTGTGTTTCGACCAGGAAAGCAACGGCAGCTATGTGGTCTACTATGGCGACCCCGCTCTGAGCGCTCCTCGCTACGACCTGCCGCAGTTTTTCCATTTTTCCGGCTCTCGCGCGGGGCACGCCGTGATGCAAGCGGAAAAGTTGAATGCAGAATTCATGGTTCGCCCCGATGCGCGCCCCTTTACAGAGAGACACCCGGCGTTGCTTTGGATCGCCCTTCTCTTGGTGATTGCACTGCTCGGGCTGATCGCATTGCGCACGGCACGGAGCGTTCGTCCCACGAGATCGTGAGACCTTCGCTATACCCGGATTCCCTAAGCTTTCAAACCCAGATCTGAAGGGGGCGCCCTCTACTCTGGCCTATCGGAATCTCCGGATGCGCAAGGTGTGCCGGCCAGATCGATAGAGCCCAATGACATAGACCGTCGGCCGGCCTGTCGTGGAAAAGATCAGTTGGCGGATGCGAAGGAGCGGCGAGCCACGCGAAATCGCGAGCAGTTCTGCAATGCGGCTATCGGCGTCGGTTGCATCGATCTCCTCATCGGCGTAAGCAAGTTCAATCCCCCTCCCTCGCTCCAATGCCGCAAACAATGAAGTCCGTTCCAACGAAGTATCCAGCAAAGAGTGAAATTCTGTTTCCGAAAGGTAACATGCTTCCATCGCTACTGGCTCATCGCCGGCAGAGCGTACGCGTTCGATCCGTATCAGGCGACTGCTGTGGGAAAGTCCCAACCGCGCCGCAATCTCGTGTTCCGCGCTTACAACCGTAGACGAAATCACCTTCGAATGAACAGTGAGTCCCAGGCTCGACATCTGTTCCGTATAGCTCAGCAGTTTATTGAAGTGGACTTTGGGGCGAGCGACAAATGTTCCCGCACCGTGCCGGCGTTCGACCACTCCCTCGCGAGCGAGATCGGCGAGTGCGTGACGCGCTGTCATCAGGCTGACGCTGTGAAGCTTCGCAAGTTCTCTTTCGGAGTCCACCAGGTCGCCGGGTTTCAACTTTCCTGCATCGATCCGCTTGCGAATCGAGGATTGAATTCTTTTGTAAGCGGGCTCCCTGTTGTGATGCTGATTCGTCATAAATGCCTCGATCGTGAAAGGGCACAACTCAAACAAGTGAAAATGATTGAACAAGTTTCAAAATACCTGAGCGACCATCGCTGGTACCGAGGAAGTCGTTTGCCGGGTCCGAATCTGCTATATAGCGACGCCACTCGCTGAGATGATTGCACATTCTTTGATGCCAGGCAAAAACCTAAACACGAACTCGATCCCAGGATAAGATGTGCGCTTCTCCGCTTATAAAGTCACGAAGTTCCGTCGTTCATGCGCATAAAACAACAGCATTCTCTGCGCCATCCTTCGTGGCTAATCGCTGGAACACTACTTTTGCTTTTCTCGACCCCCTCCCTCGTTCTACGCGACGGCTTCTAGAATCCGCCGTTTTTCTGCTTGACATTGGTTTTCGCCCGCTATATAGCTCTATCAAGTTTCATGAAACGCTGTTACCGCTCAATTCATCGACCTGACCAACACCCCGATTTTCAGCGTGCCCGCGAGCTGGCGGGGCCAGTACAGCTCGTGCCAGAGCTGCAACGGCGTGCGCACCACCAGCTACTACGGTGGCGGATCGGGAACTGTGGGGCTCTTCGGTCTCATCGATGGATCAAATCCTGGGCGCGAAATCGAGCTCTCCATGAAGTTCAACTTCTAAGCGGTTCCGAGTTTCTGCGCCCCGATTCATTGGCGTCCAGTTCCGCTGCGAGAAAGGCCCCTCGCACAGTGGCTGGACTCAATTCTCTGAAACGCGAACCATTTCGAACACACGATGGACGGTTGGACGGATTTACGGTTCCGCAGGGGCAGTAAGTACAATGAGTCCGGCTTTTGCGAAAGCATTTTTGAGGGTCTTGTCATGCGAAAAATGATGTTCTCTTTCTTTTTGTCCTTTGCCTTGATCGGCACTGCTCCTGCAATCCTTGGGCAATCAGCGGACTCCCCTGCTCTGATGCCTCTGCCCGCGCATACCACCCGGGCCGACGGACAGCTCCTCATCGATTCGAACTTTCACGTCGATCTGCAGGGCTACACTGAACCGCGCCTGGTAGCTGCCAAGACGCGGTTTCTCCATTTGCTCTTCCGCGAAACAGGAATTCCGCTTGTCGAGACCGCGACTTCCGGTTCGCCGATCCTGATCGTCCAGACAGCAGCTGCAAGTGATCCCGTGCAGCAATTGGGCGAGGACGAATCGTACCACCTGGAGATCACCGCGAGCCAAGCGAAGCTTTCCGCCCCGAATCCGCTCGGCGCGCTACACGGATTACAGACGTTTCTCCAGCTCGTGCGGGCAACACCGCAGGGTTTTAGTGTGCCGGCGCTCACCATTGACGACCAGCCGAGATTTCCGTGGCGCGGACTGATGATCGATACGGGACGACACTTTATGCCGGTCGATGTCGTCGAGCGCAATCTGAACGCTATGGAAGCCGTGAAGCTGAACGTATTGCACTGGCACCTGTCGGAGGATCAGGGTTTTCGCATCGAGAGTAAGCAGTTTCCACTGCTTCAGGAGAAGGGTTCGAACGGACTGTATTACACGCAGCAGCAGGTCCGCGAAGTGATCGAATACGCGCGGGAACGCGGCATTCGGGTGGTACCCGAGTTCGACGTGCCATGCCACACCACTGCGTGGTTTGCGGGCTATCCTGATCTTGCGAGCGCGCCTGGACCATTCAAGATTGAAACACGCTGGGGAGTATTCGACCCCGCGATGGATCCGACGCGCGAGAGCACCTACCAGTTTCTCGATCGATTTATCGGAGAAATGGCTGCCCTTTTCCCCGATGTTTACTTTCATATTGGCGGCGACGAGTGCGATGGAAAGGAGTGGGACGCGAATTCGCGCATCCAGGCTTTTCTGCATGCGCACAATCTGAAAGACAACGCTGCGCTGCAGTCCTACTTCACGGCACGCGTGCAAAAGCTGGTCGCGGCGCACCACAAAATCATGGAGGGATGGGATGAAGTATTACAGCCCGATACTCCGAAAGACGTCTTGATCCAATCGTGGCGTGGGCCTACTGCGCTGGCTGCTGCTGCGCGACAAGGCAATCGAGGATTGCTTTCGACGGGTTATTACATTGACCTGAACCAATCGGCGGAGCAGCACTACCTGGCCGATCCGCTGGGCGGAGAGGGCGCGGCTCTGACTGCAGACCAGAAAGCACGCATCCTGGGCGGTGAGGCCACGATGTGGAGCGAGTTTGTTACCCCGGAGAATGTGGATAGCCGCATATGGCCGCGCACTGCAGCAATCGCCGAACGGCTTTGGTCGCCTCAGGACGTCCGCGATGTGGACTCCATGTATGCACGGCTCGCCATCGTCTCGCAGAAACTGCAATATTACGGACCGAATCATCTCTCCTCGACGGATCTAATGCTGGAACGCATGAGCGGCGAGCCAGCTCCCAACGCGCTAAAGGTGCTAGCCGCTGTCGTTCAGCCTCCTGAAGGCTACAAGCGAGAAGAATTGAGACAGTATGATTCCACGACACCGCTGAACCGGCTCGTAGATGCGGTTCCGCCGGAAAGCGACGTGGCGCGGATTTTCGCAGGTTTGGTGAATCAGATTGTCTCCGGGAAGGCTTCGCCGCAGCAGATGCAGCAGGTGCACGACTGGCTCGTGCTGTGGCGAGACAACGATGCGAAGCTCCAGCCGCTATTGAAGGATTCAGACGTGACCGTTGAGTTAGTTCCGGTTTCTTCCACGCTGGCGCAGGTTGCTGCGATCGGCCTGGACGCTCTGGATGATCTGCAATCAAATCGTTCGGTGGATCCGGAAAAATTGCAGATGGAGAAGCAGGCTCTGGCGGCAGCAGAGGAGCCCCAAGCGGTGCTGCGGGACATGATTGTGCCGCCCGTGAGCCTTCTTGTCGGAGCGACAGAAAAGCATTAATCCAAATCGCTTGAAAGAAGCAGGAGTGGCCCGCAGGAGCGGCGAGTCGCTTGTCTAATTTCGGTCTTCGCGGAAGGGCCACGTCATGCCCCAGGAATAAAAAGCGACGATAATCATGACGTCCGCGGGCATCCCGAAAATCAGATACATAAGTGGCATAAAGAAAACGGTTTTCTGCAGAAACATGGCCTGAAACAACACCTGGAATGGTACGAACAACGCGAGATATGACATCGTCAACAAGGTCAGAAATGCCTTGCGTCCAATCCCGAAATCGAAGATGTAGTAAGTGAGCGCAAAGAGCAGGGGAACTACGGATACGATGGCGATGCTGAAATACACCAGGCCCTGGATGTAGCTATCGGGCGTGTGTGGAAACTGCGAGGGCCAGATCGCGAAATAAATGCACGAGGACGAGTGGATCAGCAAAAAAGCACGCGACAAATAGATAATGGGAACAAGATGCTTGGGCAAGAGGAATGTAGCTGCGAAGAGAACCGCTGTTGCGAGACTATTGACGAGCCAGGTCTCGAATCCAGGCAATAATGGCGTCATGCTAAGGGACGGAATCGCCAGCTTGATCGATCCAACATGCGCATTGATTGTCTGGAGTCTTGCATCAAGTGGCAGATAATGCAGTCCCGCGGCAAAAAGCAATCGCCACAAACCGCACACGTAGGGCAACGCCAGCAGCCACAGCGCGGAGAACGATAGAAAGAGTGCGAAGGCAACGAGTAAATTGATTGGACCCAGACGGAAGTGGCCAAGCGCGCGGTGCATGGGTATGACACCACCGCGATGCCCGCGAATGCGGGACTGATCGACCCTTTGTTGCTCGCTAAGCTGATGTGTCGAAGCTGCCACTTAGAAATCCTTGAAAAGTCCCAGCGTAGTTCCCCCGCGCGAGTAGTAGGGGTTGTGATAGTAGTCGCCAACCAAATTGAAGCCCCAGTTGGTGCCGATCCATTTTCGATAAGTGCCAGTGAGCGCCTGGCTCTCGAACTTCGCCAGCGTTACAGTGGGCCCGATCAACTGATAACCTTCTTCGCCGAGTCCAACGCGCACCGTGACATAGTGGTGCTTATTCACTCCCTGCGTCGCAGCGACAAACCCGGATGGAGCAAAGACACCCCCAGGATTGCTGATGCCGAGATAGAGCCCCTCCTCAATGATCCATGGTTTCGTGAAATAGTAGGTACTGCCGAGATAGACGTCCTGGTTGCGATGAACATCTTTTGCGGCGTAATAGCCATAGCCAACGGTCGCGATCCACTGTTTTCGGGAGAGAAGCTTCCGATTTGCGAAGGCATCGACGCGGAAGCGTGGCCAGAAAAATCCTTGGACGCTGGACCCGACAGTCACCGCACCATACCAATCTTCCGAGAAGGTGTGGGTATCGCCCGCGGCCAGATAGACTCCCTTGTCCCCAAACTCGCGTTGGCCGTTAACCTCGCCGTTCCAAACGTTGCGACCCCGCTCATAGGCTGATCGAGCATACCCGCCTGCCCATGAGCCATAGTTGTTATTGAGTTGCAAGTAGTCGCCGCCGCTTTCAACGTAGTTTGTCAGCAGCTTCGGCGATTCCTCCGCGACAACCGGAGCAGGCGTGTTTTGGGTGGCGTTTGTCGTCGGAGTTTGTGCCTGCGGATTCACCTGCGCAGGAGACTGCGTGCCGACCATGAACGCCAGCAGAAGTGCTTCGGAGAATAGGAATGATTTCGTAGACAATTTCCTCATTGAGTAATCCGTGCGTTGAACTCGAGTTTTTGACCTGCACCGGCGACGACGATCCATGAGTCTCCATCCTTTGTCACCTGCGCCGCTCCACTGACTATGGCCGGCTGTGCGAAGCGCGTCTGCGGAAGCCTCCATGTCATATGTTCGAGGCTTTTGGGGTGACTCGCGGCAACCGTTATCACTCCCCCAGCCTCCGTAGTCGTCCATTCCACTTGCTTGCGGGCATTGAGGAAATCCGCTAAGCCAGACATGGTGTACCACCGGAAACGCCCTTCGCTCTTCAGCTGGGCGGTGGTTTTCATCCACTGGTCGATGATCGCGTGGTAGCCGAGAATCCCGGGCGGGTGAAAATAGATCAATCGGGCGGCGTGATGGCTGGCTGTGAAATCGGCCATTCCATCGAGCCACTCAAGGATCTCTGGCGATTGAAATCCAAAGTCAGGCATTTCTTCGAAAGCTGCCGCAGGCCCCAAGTGCGAGATAGGGAACGCCCAAATCTGCTGACCCTCACGGACGCCTTTGCGATAACCTTGTGTGGGACCCATTCCCGAATCCCCTGTAAAGTAATAGCCGACGAATCCATTTGCTTCGAGCCATTGCGTCACCCATTGAGGCTGATCGCCGCTGGGTGACGAGTATTCCGTGACGGGACGATGCGTCACGTTCTCCAGCGATTTTTTATTCAGCTCCAGGAAAGGTCTCATTTTGTCGGGAGGATCGGTATCGATGTGGGAAGAAAAATAGTCGTGAACCCAGCCGCCGTGACTGCCGATTTCGTCACCGGCAGCGAGATACCGGAGAATGCGCTCCTGGCTTGAGACGTTGTGATCGACGTTGAACCCTCGACCGTCACCGGGCGTATGTGCGTCGGGTCCGGCCGTGATGTGAATCGAGTAAGGACCCTGTTTCATCAGGCTCCAGGATTCCATCTCCTGCAGCGGCTTAATGGCTGCGTTCGAGTCGACGTGCCAATTCAAAATGATGCCGCCAATCCCGTCGGGCACGGACGCGAGCGAGGGCAGATCAAGCATGTGTTGCGCAAAATACTGCAGGAAGGTATGGAGAAGAAGGCCGTCGGTGTTGGCCTTCAGGTAAGCCAGCGGCAGATTGACAAAGAGCACTGAGCCTTTTCCGAAAGTGTGTTCGCCGGCGACGACTCCCGCAGACGAATGCAGGATAACCTTTCCCTGGTAGTTGCCTGAAGTGACAAAGCTCGGGTAACGCAAATCCTCAAACCGATACCGGGTGAGGGTCGCGTCGGTGACAGCATTCGAATCAGCCGGCTTTTTTGTCGCGGGGCCAAACGGGTAATATTTTCCGGGCGGAATATCCAACTGGGCGAAATCTGCGATGGGACCGGATACCGGATTCCAGGCAATGGTGCCGTTGTGCAACGTATCGTAGAGCGCGTAGTCGACCCCGACGAGTTGAGAGAAGCGGGACTTCAAAGGTGCATAGCGGCCCTGCTCCGACAGCGTGCCCGCATCGTAGACCAGCAGCAGATGCCCACCGTCTTGCACGAACTTCTGAATGGATCCGACAAAAACATCGCTGGCTTCCGTGTGGATCGTATCGGGCAGAATGATGCCGGCACAGTGATTCCTGGCAAAGAGCGGACGAACGAACTCCGAATCGTGAACCGGCGCGACGTGCAAGCCCTCTTCACTCGCAGCGTCGAGCCAAAGACCCACCTTCGGATCTGAAAACGGAAGATTGTCAGGGAGCAGTAGAACGAGTTCGTCCGCATTGGTTCTTTGGCGATGCAACATTGTCCATGACACTGCGATCGCAGCGGCGAGGAGCAGCACGGATGCGACAATCCATCGATTCCTCATACCCGTGCGACCACCTGGCCCCTTTCCCTGGCCCACAGCGTTCCGAAGACAACGGCGCCTTCTGCGACTTCAATGCGCGGAGCGCTGACGGTTGAAGGTGCTTCCGCATCGCCCACAATCGCGCTGGAGTTGACTATGATTGTGTGCTCGGCGATGAGCGGCCCCTGCACGCGACAATGAGGCCCAATGCTGAGCGTGGCCGCGCTTATGAGGCTTCCGTATGCGAATGCGCCGTGGTCGAGCACAATCCCTTTCTGCGCCTTCACATTGCCTAACATGCGAGCGCCCTCGCCAATTCGCAGCGTTCCCCGTACGACCAGATGTTTGGCAAACACTTCCCCAGGCGCGATCTGAAGATCGCCGTCGTGCAATACGCGCTCCATGACACCGGAAGCTGCGTTCCGGCCTGCAGTGTATTCAACGGCTGGGACCGAATCAGGGAGCAAATTGCCGAGTTCGATGCGCGGCGCATTCAAGCGCGTAAAAACGCAACCAGCCTGTAAACGGATGGAGCGCTCGGAAGAAATACGGCCATAGAGGCGACAGTTTGGGGCGCAATCGATGGCGCCGACGGCATGAACCCATCGCATCACGACCGAAGACTCTGCGAGTTGCACATCGCGTTCGCCGAGAATTGCACGGTAGTGATTTCCGGTTCCCCCGTGCAGGCGCCGCCTCGCGTAGATGTCCTTCTCGAAAGTCGTTTCCGCGGGCAGTTCCAGGTCTTCAATCGATGCAATAACTTTCGAGCAGTTCTTGTCGCCATCGATCGCGAAGTCGTGCGGAGAACCTTTTTGCGCGAGCACCAGGCAAGGAATACTGTCGGGCATGACGATTAACGCGTCGGATCCGTAGAGTTCGCATTCGTCGAGATTTGGCTGAATCTGCGCAAGGTAGTGGCGAAATCCGTCCGCAAAAAAACGCACATCTCCGCCATGCTGCTGGACGACTTTGAGCGGTGCGTCGTCGGTTTTGTAGAACAGTTCGAGGCAAGCAGGAGTAAGCGGCAACGCGAGCAGCAAAAAGAACGCTAAAAATAGGGCCGAGGCCGCGAGGAGTGCACTCATGACTCGGCCTTTCGAAAGCGTTCCGTCTTATCCCAATGAAATTCCGCGCCGGTGATTGCGTCGATGGTCTGCGAGACCGCGGCTCTCGAAACGGAGAAGATACTCACCGTGAATCCGAGAATCAGAAACGGAAGCAGCGCGATGCGATTGCGATTGCCGTCGAGCCGCACGGCCGCGGCAATTTCGAAGAATGCGGCGAGATTTCCGATGGCGGCGTATGCCGTGAGCGAAAGCAGCGCAATGATGCCGTGAAGCGGCGCAATTCCGCGATAGAACACCGCGAGAGCCAGCATCCATCCAACCAGTGTGACCGGAGCCATAATGTAGACGCCGAGGAGGAGCGTTCCGTCGAGCCGCTCGCGAAGCGTGGCGCGATGCTTTCCCAGGAGCAGGTGCACCGCGTAGGTGACCATTGCCTGGTTGTGTCCTTTGGCCCAACGCATGATCTGCTTGATGCGCACCGGCCAGGTCTCCGGAACCTCTTCGTAGCACTCGGAGCGATTTTGATAGACAGTCTTCCAGCCGTGCAGAAGGAGGCGATAGGTCAGGTCCGTGTCTTCCGTGAGAGATGCGTCATTCCAACCGCCAATCTCGCGGAGGGCACTGCGACGCACTCCCGCCACGGTGCCCCCATGCTGCGGAACGAGACGAAGATTCATACGCGCCTGTTGATCGACCTGATAGCCGCCAGAGCGCTCGAGGTCGAGCAGCCGGGTCAATAGATTGTGTCCGGAGTTGAGAGGAACAACGCGCCCCATCACGCCGCCTACTTCCGGATCGAAGAAAGGCGCGGTGAGCTGACGAATCAGGCCTACACCAGGGATGTAGTCGGCATCGAAAATCAGAATGATTTCGGTTTCAACGAGTTCCATCGCATCCTTGAGGGCAGCAGCCTTGCCGCCTTTGCCTTCAGTGCGATGAAACGGTTTGATTCGTCCAGGAAAACGCTCAACGAAATCGTCAATGATCTCTCGCGTGCGGTCTTTGGAGCGGTCATTGACGGGAACTACGATCATACGCTCGGCGGGATAGCGTACTGTCATCAACGCGCTGAGGATATTGGCGATCACCTTCTCCTCGTTGTGCGCTGCGACCAGGATGGTGACCGGCGGCCAGTTTGCCGTATCGATATCGATGTAGGGATGGCGCTGAAATCCGAACAACCGGTTCAACGTGAACCAGTAATGCCGCGCAGTGTATACGCAGATGAGCGCGACGATAGAGTAAAGGCAGTAAATCATGGCCCACTTTGTTTCACGGAGTTCCCCCGGAAACTATTCCCTGCCTGCGGCAACAGTCTCAAGTGCGGGCACCTTTAAGTCAGTCTTGCGCCTGCGGGGTTGCGGCCTCGGCGGCAATTTGAACTGCTTGTCAGCATCGAGCAAGGGCGTTTTGTGAGCGTGCCATCGTGCGATTGCTTCGACGATACGCTCAGATCCGCGACCGTCTCCATAGGGATTTTTGCCTTCCGACATATCAAGATAGGCGTCGGAATCTGTAAGAAGGCGATCGGTTTCGCTGACGATTGCGTCGCGCGACATGCCGATGATCCGGGCCATGCCAAACTGCGACGCCTCAGGACGTTCGGTGACTTTACGCAGGACCAGCACTGGCTTTCCAAAGGTTGGTGCTTCTTCCTGAATTCCGCCCGAATCTGTGAGGACCAGGAAGCATTTCCGCAGCAGGCTGACAAACGTCACGTAATCAAGCGGCTCGGTGAGATGGATTCGATCAGTTCCCTGCAATAACCCGTTCACAGTGCTGCGGACATTGGGGTTCATATGCACCGGATAGATCACCCGAATGTCGGGGTGCTTCTGCACAAGATCTTTCAACGCGAGGCACATGTGCTCCTGGTCGGCGCCCAGGGATTCACGGCGATGCGAGGTGACAAGAACCAGGCGAGAACCATCTGTCGGAATATTCTCGAGCGGTGTACCAACCCAGGAGTGCTCAGGCAACTCGCCCAGGGCGCGCAGCGTATCGATCACCGTATTTCCGGTGACGACGATCTTTTCGTCCGGTACTCCCTCCGCAAGGAGGTTGTCACGCGACTGAGCTGTCGGGGCAAAGTGAATCTGGGTAACGACAGAGACCAGGCGGCGATTCACTTCTTCGGGGAACGGATTGTAGATATCGCCGCTCCGGAGACCGGCTTCAATATGGCCGACGGGAATCTTGGAATAGTACGACGCCAGCGCAGAAGCAAATGCAGTCGTGGTATCTCCCTGGACCAGAACCATGTGCGGTTCGAATCGGTGGCACGCGTTCTCCACCGTATCGAGCACACGGCATGTGAGGGAATTTAGCGTCTGGTTGGGACGCATGACGTCCAGATCAAAGTCCGGCTTGATGTGAAATAGCTTTAGAGCGTGGTCAAGCATAGTACGATGCTGGCCGGTGTGCACGACCGCGGTCTCAAACTCGTCGGAACGGCGACGCAGTTCCTGAATCACCAAGGCGAGCTTGATTGCTTCCGGACGGGTACCTAAGACTGCAATAACTCGACATTTCATAGGCAGGCTTGTGCATTGCAATGAATTCCGGAGTAGATAAAAAGCCGAACTCCTGCAAACACTTCATTCCTTGGGAATTTATTGTCTTGATTGTATGTACGAAAGAATCAACATAGATAGATTACGGAAGTGAGAGAAGCCAAAAGGTTAATGGCTTTAAACGGAATGGGCATGCGAAAATCTGACTTTTGGCGGCTGGCATGGTTCGAAGCTGCCCACCAGACCGCCCGGAGTCCTCTTCGTGCAAGCTTTTCCGGGGGATTCCTCGCTCCGGCAGTCAGAAGCAGGCGCCCTTTTGCAGCCACGCGGCAGGTTTGCCGGCGGGAAGCGAAACAACATCGACGACCGTGGACACTCCCGGGTCATACGCTGCCGTCTTTTTTATGTAAAACTCGACGTGTTTCCAAGCCAGATCGCTGGTGGCGAGGTCTTCGGACTTCGTGTCCCACTCTTCCCCGGCTTTCTGCGCGCGAGAAGACGCCCCATTAATCAATTCCTGCGTGATAGTGTTGGTCGAAAACGCCACATCGCCCAGCGGCTGCTCGATTTCGCGGGTGCCGATCACCGGGGAGGCTTTCGGATCAAAAGAAACGATCTCCATGAGAAGCACAGGAGTCTGCCTGTCCCATCCCGCAAAGAAAGCGATTTGAAGCAGGTTCTCAGGATTTGCACTTGCCATCTGCTTCACGCGCTCCGGCGCTTGCGCATGGAGCGCGATGAAATGCGATGCGGAGCGCTGCGCCCATTCAGCAGCGACATTGCGGATGTTGTCCCCGACCTTGTCGAATGTTGCGCTCGCATCCGCGAAGGCACTCCAATCAGCGGAGGGTTTGGATGGATCGTTTGCCTGGTATTCCAAGAATCCCGTGGCCGCAAACCCGATTTGGCCCAACACGCGGATCTTGCATCGGCCGTCGTCGCCGGCCCCCTGGACCAGCGCAGTTTGACCAGGGTTGAAACGCTCCTGGCGCGTATCAGCGGCCAGAAGGATCCGGTCATTCTCGAGCTTGATTACAAGCGTGGTCGAGAAGAGCGGCTGAGCGGACCCAAACAGCAGACAAAAGGTCCCGATAAGTCTGACGATATCGGTTGAGTGTCCCCGACAGCCCCAAAATTCGATGGAAGGGCGAGGCCCGCGGATTGAATCGTTGATGCCCAAGGGTGTCGGGTTCTTTGTATCACTCAAACCGCAAGAGGGGGCGCCAAAATGTGGGGAAGGATGAATCCGCGGTAACAGTCCACAAAGGCACCGGAATCCGGTTGAACCGGTCCGGTGCCGCTCCCAAACTCGGAGGGGCGGGAGCGTGGCGACGGATTAACAGTGCACGATCAACTGATCGAGGAGTTCTTTCGACGGCTCCCACTCTCCGATTGGCGGGTAAAGCAGCATCGCTTTTCGCGCGGTAAGCACCGAGCCCGAAAGAGCCGCTTCAATTGCAGCCCGTTCATAGGCTTTCACCGACAGAACCAGTCCGCGCACAGCTTCGGGCAGCGAACCGGAGGGCTCCGGGGTAATGGTGCCGTCTTGAAGAATGCACGGAACCTCAACGATGTCCGCTTTGTCTACATCTGCTACACTGCCGCGATTTTCGGTGTTGACGATGATTCGTTGCGGCTCCTTGCCGCACAAAGCAGTCATCACCTCCATCGCAATGCGATGATAGCCAGTTGCAGCTCGAAAGGGATCTTCCGCACTCCTCTCATTCGCCGCAAAGAGCGAACCGCTATTTCCCTCGAGTTTCATATAGCTCCCGGAGCGCACATTGAGGTAGGCGACATAGGCCGCCAAAGCACCTTTTTTGTCCCCCTTCTGCAATAACATTGCAAGGTTTGTCAGGAGGGCGGCGTTGAATTGTTCCACTTCGGCGCCCCGGGTGGTCCCGGCTTTACGCTGGTTCTCGAGAGCTTTTCGGCGAGAGTAATAGAAAAACAGATACTCGGTGGGGATGAGCTGCAGGGTTCGAATCAGATCGTGCTCAAAAAGCGGAGCGGAGTATAGCTGACTTAGAAAGGAATCATCGGCAAGCGATC
The DNA here is from genome assembly GCA_963798035.1 of uncultured Acidobacteriaceae bacterium. Lineage (GTDB taxonomy): Bacteria > Acidobacteriota > Terriglobia > Terriglobales > Acidobacteriaceae > Telmatobacter. Next base: position 418,938 of record CAWCRW010000007.1, read on the forward strand.
GTTGTGTGACATCCTCACCGCGCAGGAGAATGCGACGGACCCATCCCAGATGATTGAGTCCGACATAGTCGCACTCAACTTCGTCTTCGCTTACGCCGAGAGCGGTGCGAATGCGATGAAGCATCTCGGTGGGCGTATCGCAGATGCCGACAACCTTGGCGTCTGAGTTATGGCGAATCGCCTGCGTAATCAAGCCGGCAGGATTGGTGAAATTGATCAGCCATGCTTGAGGACTGAGACGCGCAACCAACTTTGCCTGTTCCACTGCCACCGCTACGGTGCGCAGGGCCATTGCGACTCCGCCCGGCCCCGTCGTCTCCTGACCCGGATAGCCATTGAGGATCGCAACTTTCTCGTCGGTCGCGCGGGCATGGATGCCCCCCACGCGAATGCTATTCAATACAAAGGATGCACCTTCGACTGCATCATCGATCGTTGTCGCAACACGAAGCCTTAACGAGCCTCCTTCCCTGTCGATGACGGCTTTGCCCAGTTCCGCCATAATCTGGACGCGTTGAGCATCAGGGTCGAAGAGAACGAGCTCTTCCGCACCGAGTTGCCGCACTGCCTCATTGATGCCAAAGACAACGAGTGGTGTGCGAACTCCGCCTCCGCCGATCAGCGCGATCTTACGACGTGTAGGTGTGGTCATATATATTCCTGAGTTCTTCACGGTGGGGCAGGGCCTCGAGGGCACCCGACCTGCGCGTCGAGAGCCCTCCACAGATGCAGGCGCGCCGCAGACAATCTTCCGGATCTGCCTGGTCGAGCAAGGCGTCGATGAATCCGGCGTCAAACGCATCCCCTGCTCCGGTAGTGTCGATGACATCGACCATCGGCGAAGCGACTTTGAAGGTTTTTCCATCGACTTGCATGGCTGCACCACGCGAGCCGAGTTTGATGACCGCCGCGGGCAATCCATGTCTATGTGCGAATCCGAGGTACGTGGACGCATCGCCTCCTGCGATCAACAGTGCTTCACGCTCGTTTGGCAGAAAGTAGTCAATCTCGTGGAAAGTCTTGAGGGAGGCAGCAGAAGTGAGCCAGGCAGGATGAAACCCAACATCGAGCGACCTTGTACAACCGGCAGCGCGCAGCGCAGGCAGAAGCGTCTTCGCGAGCTCATGATCGAGCGGCATGGCAAAGTGCACATGGCGTGCAGAGGTTAAGGACGACAGTATCTCGTCGGATCGAAGCAATTCCATGAGCTTTTCGTTCTCTCCCAAATAGGTAAAGAACGACCTATTGTCTCGCATCGATACGCTGGTCGTGACACCTGTCTGGCCGTGGGTGGCGTGGATCCCATCTGCGGAGACTCCGAATTCCTTAAGCCGCCCCTCAAACCACCCGGTATCGTCTTTTCCGATAATGCCGATCAAGTTGACGTTGCGCCCAAGCCGGCCGAGCGCGCATGCGGTATTGACGGCCCCTCCTCCGATTTCGCGAAAGTACTGCCGCGCAAACGCTTCCTCGCCAGGCTGCGGCCAAGCCGCGAATCCCGTGAAGACGTGATCTATGTAGATTTCACCTACAACCGCTACATCGTATTTCATCATGCACCTGAAAGGGCCACTCCTGTTTTTTTCTGGCTTGCAGCAGGTAGACTGCGCTTCCGGTCATCGCCATGGCGGCTCCGATTGCGATGTGCGCCGGTTTGCTGGAAGCCAGGATGTATAACCACCCCACGAGAGCAATCAGGGCGGGCAAAGGATAAAAGGGCATACGAAAACTACCAGGTTCAGCCACCGCTTTACGGCGGAGAAGAATCACGGCAATGCATTGCGCTGCAAATTGCGTCATCGTCTGCACGACGATGAGAACGGAGATCAGATCCGACAATGAAAAGAGACAGGCAACGATCGACAGGCCGCCCATGACCAGCAACGCAGTCGAAGGGAAACGCAATGTTGGATGCACTCGCGCAAATGGCTTGAAGAAATGTCCGTCGATCGCTGCCGTATAAGGGACCCTCGAAAATCCGAGAAGAACTGCAAGCGCAGAACCCCAGCTTGCAATGAGGACGAGCAGAGCGACGAACACGCCCCCGGCTCGTCCGTAGAGCATCTGCATGTAGTCGGCAACGATCGCCTTGGAATACTGTCCCTGTTGCCAGGGAACTGTGCCGAGGATCGACAAATTCATCGATAGGTAAAGAATTGCGACAAGGATGATGGAGCAAATCACCACGCGTGGAATCGTTTTGCTCGGCTCCCGAATCTCTTCACCGAGAAAGCAGACGTTGTTGTAGCCGCCATAGTCGTAAGTCGCAATGAGTGTGGCCGATCCTAATCCAAACCAAAAAGCACGCGATGGTTGAAAGGCGTGCGCTGAAAAGCTGAAGGCCGTTGCGGCGTGAAAATGCAGAACTCCGCTGACGACAATCCAGCCACAGGTTCCAAGCACAACGACGGTAATCAGGATAGAGATCGCGCTGATCGAGCGGATGTTGCGATAGAGGATCCCCGTATTCAGCAGGCAAAGAACCATCGCGACAAGGATCACCTCGCGATGATCGAGATGGGGCAGAACGAAGTTCGCGTAATCTCCGAACCCGACCGCACCGGACGCGATTGAAATCGGTCCAATGAGCATTGACTGCCACAAGAAAAGGAAGCTCATGAGGCGACCGCAGCCTTTGGGGCCGAAGGCCTCCAGCAGGTAGTGGTACGGCCCTCCGGAGCGGGGCAGCGCTGATCCGAGTTCCGCCCAAACCATGCCGTCGCATAAACACAGCAGCGCCCCTGCGATCCATCCAAGCAGTGCTTGTGGGCCGCCCATCGCCGCCAAGGCAAGGGGGATGGTGAGAAACGGGCCGACGCCGACCATGTTGAGGATGTTCGCCGACATCGCCCCGGCAAAGCCCATGCCGCGGTCGAGTTGGCGTTCAACAGGAGACGTTTGAGTCAGCATGGGTACCCGTTTTCGGGAGCGACAGTTCCGGAGCGTTCAACAATAGTGTTGCCGATTTCAATGCAACGAGCCCTAACTCGCTACTTCCCTTTGTGAAATTTGGGATTCTGGCGCAAGCTCAACATGTTTGCGAAGATTCGGTAAGCCCCAGGCACACCGAGGGGAAGCTGGCGATAGAAAGCATAAGCGTTGTAGATGTAAGCGCCGTCGCCGTAGCGAGCATAAAGAAGTCCGCCCTTCTGCGGATCTTGTTCGGCGTCGTGAGTCTCGAGCAATGCTTCGTACCCCTTGTCCCAGGAGTTCATGAATTTGGAACCGCGTTCTTCGATCCATCCGTCAAAATCCTTCGAAGTGATCGCGTTCGGCCACTGAAAGATAGGATTCTGCGGATTCAGGATCGTGACTACGGATTTTTCATCAGTAACCTCTTCGGGGTCGTTGGTCATGACATAGGGATAAGGACCGAAGTTATGATCAAACTCCGGCGTCTCGTACTGGACAACAACCACACCGCCCTGCTTCACATAGTCGAGAAGGCGGCCGTTGTAAGTACGCAGATCTGCGCGCACAGCGTACGCGCGGACTCCGACAACGATCGCGTCAAATTTTCTGAGGTCCCCGCTCGCAAGGTCTTCCTGCGCGAGAAACTGAACCTGGATTCCTAGGTTTTCAAGTGAAGTGGCAACGTCATCGCCGCTTCCCTCGATGTAACCAACCCGCAGATTTGGGCTGACCTTCACGTTGGTTCCGGTGGTTCGATACGTCGCATCACTGTAGAGGTAATAGGGTCGCAGACCGGGATAACCAATTTGAAGGTAGCCTTGTTTGTAGTCGTGCTTGTCATAGGTCGCTACAGCGCTGATTTTGTAGGATTCTTCGGCGACCCGAACGGGTGAGACCTCGAAGCGAACGTTTTCTTCCTGTCCGTCCTGTGCAAAAGAGAATGCAGCCGATTGGGGTTCCGACTTCCAGCCCGAGGGCAGGTCTAAGTGGACAGTGCCTTGCGCCTGCCCCTTCACATTGCTGTGCACATGCACAGTCACCGGGAAAGACGACTTATCCAGCGGAATAATGCCGGCGCTCTGTTGCATCGTCAACGAGATTGCCGGGCCGATCGGCAACGGATGGAAGACCGTCCCGGGGCCAACTTCGCGTGCGACAGTTTGCACCGCTTCGGCAAGCTGGATCTGCACATCGTTGTAAGTGGCCACAACTCGCGCCTGCAAGGGATAAGGAGGCAGCGGCATCTCCCGATCCTGCGGCTTCCGCACGTCGTAATACGGTTGCTCCTGATCCGGTCTGTCGAAGTACGGCTCGGTGTAGTCGGCATTGGCAGGGAGATGAACCTCGAACCGCGCGTTGAACACACCGCCGCCTTCCAGCCGGCCGGCACTATTCCCTTCCGGTTGAACGGCTGATCCGTCCTCTCCATCAAGTTCTACAGAGACTTTTTCGATCTTGACGGGGATTGCGCTTGCCTCCGCGAGATGGACGAGAACCGGAAAGCGCTGATCGGGAATTGCCATCTGAAAGGTTGGCTGATCGCCGCCAAAGCGCGCAAAAAGTCCAGTCGGCGGATGTTCCTGGGTGACATTGGCACTCAGGGAAAGCCCCAACGCCAGCGCCAAAGCATCGTTGAATTGCGCCTGTTTGACTTTCAGCTCGTGCACTACGTCGTACTTCGCATCTGCGGACAGCGCGCTGCTGTTTACCTGATCGATCAGATGGTTGGTTGCTTTGAGACCATTCGCCAGAGTGGGCGCGATCGCGCTGGGATCGTTGACGGAGTAACTATGGAGTGCGTCCTCGACAAAGCCGTTGATCTGATTCAGTCCCTGCGTAAGAAAGGCATGATCCTCTTTCCCCGCAAGGGTCGCGATCCCGGCCAGAGTGACGTCAATGCCGTCGAAGAATGATTTCTCATGATCCTCGGCGGGAACGCGCGAGCCAAAGCGGTGATATGCAGAACTGGCGGGACCTGCAGCGGGAATCTCCGTGCCGCCGTTTTGGGATTTCTGATTGCCAAGACCGGTTCGTGAAATCTGCTGATCGCTCAACCCATTGACGATGTTATAGGTGCCGATGGGAACCTCTACATTGGCGCTTACGGCTCCCGGTTCAAATTTCCCGGTGACATAATTCTGCACGCCTGCGGGCGCCCAATGATGCGTCGCATAGTCGTACAGCCCTTTCGCAGATACGCTACCCTCCTCCAGAGAGAAGGGGACATGCGCATATTCCTTCAAGGGATTCCACGGTCGAAGCCCCTCTGCAATCTGTTCGGGAAAGACCTTGGGGTCGCCCGCGGCCAAAAAGACTTTTTGCGCCCAGAGTCCCGCGGAGGCATGCTGTCCGTGGCCGTCGGAAGGACCGCCAACGAAGACCGAGGCAACTACCAGGGGACGCGTGAGCCGGACGACGCGCACCACATCATAGAAGACCTTTTCAGTTCCGTATTTCTGCAATGCCTCATCGAGAGCCTTGGAAAACCCATAGTCTACAGCGATAGAGAAGTATTGCGAAACACAGTAATATCGATCGGCCTGGAGCAATTCCTCTGTGCGCACAAGGCCCAAGGCATCCCAATAATCCGAAGACATGACATTGGCGCCGCCCTCTCCGCGATTCAGTGTCAAAAGACCGACACGCGCTCCCAGCGTACGCGAGGCATACGTCAGCGTTGCGCCATCTTCGTCGTCGGGATGCGCCGTGACCATCAGCATGCTCGCGCGGGTGTGCAACTGTTGTAATGCGATAGCGAGCGCCGCCGCTCCCCGATTCTCAGGAATCTCCTGCGCGTCCTGGCGCACAAGTCCTTGGGCCTGGCAGGGCGACTGAGCGTATGCCTGCGGAATCAGAAGGCAAAAGAGCACGAAAATGAAGGTCAACGCGGAAACCTGCGCACCGATCCATCTCTGAGTTTTCATTCCCCAATCCCTCAAGCAGCTATTCCGTGCAAGCATCCTTTGTTAACTCAATGTTTGCACGGGACGACTTGTTGTGTTTCATGGTCGCGCCGGAAGAATTCTAGAAAAAGAATTTCCCAACAAACTGAATCTCTCGGGGATTCGTTGTGGTCGCCGTGCTCTTTCCAAAAGCTCCGGGAGCCGATATATCGGCAGCCGGGTTGGCAAAACTTGGATGATTGAACGCACTGAAGAACTCTGCGCGGAATTCAATCTTGCGCACATCGCCCAGGGGGAAGCTCTTGAAGAGACTCAGATCCTCCTGTTCGGCTCCAGGACCGTGAAACGCGCGCGGCCGGCAGCTTCCAAAATCGCCAGGAGCCGGGTTGGCGAACGCTGCGAGGCTAAGAAAACTACCCGGCGCTTTGCTGCCGACGAACTGGCCGGGGCTCTGGGATGCGCCGACAAACGGATTCCCGACGCAATCGGGATAAGACGCATGACTCGATCCAGTAAAGCTCTCATCCGGCCCAGTTACATTGAACGGAATTCCGGTTTGCAGGCTGACAATTGCGTTGGCCTGCCAGTGACCCAGAAAGCGGGCTGCGGACCCACTGTTATTCATGACCCAGCCGCCTTGGCCAACCGGTAACTCCCAAGTGCCACTTCCCACGAAGCGATGACGAACATCTTGCGCCGAGTTGCTCATTTCGTGGGCATAGTCGTAGGCATTCTGTGGCGTGGAACCACCGGTCAGATTATCTACATAGTCCGCCATGTTATGCGACCAAGAATAACTCACCTGGTACATCAACCCATGACTTAACTTGCGCTCGACGCTGGCTTCAAGGGCGCTGAAGTCGGCGTTGCCGTCATTGGTTGCGAGTTCGAGAAAAGCATGTTCTCCTGCACCCTCTACCGATTGCGTCACGGTGTTGAGATTCGCATACGGGAACGTGATCACGGGAGCGCCCCCGCTGAAGCCCGTCACCTGCCCCTGGTTAGCATTGCGGAGACGGTTCTCTTTGCGGCCCCAGTTGCCAATGTAGTTGAGGCTAAACAGCGTGTTGGCGCCAATCTGGATCTGTGGACCGAAGCTTGTCTGCAACACATAAGCGGTCCGCTCATTCGGATCCTGGGCGCGGATTTGAAGCGACGGAAGGCTGATGCCTTGCGCCTGCAACTCCGCCGACGGGAATCCGTTCTTCAGCTGGAAAACCGGCGTGCTGCTTCCCAGTTGCTGGGAGACGGAGTCGTTGAGCAGGAACGGCGGGTTGAGCTGTAACATCGATTCGGAACCGATCCTGTTGACGAACTGATGAAAGAGTCCGAATCCGCCGCGCCAAACGAGAGGCTGGCTCATGTGATATGCGAACCCGACACGCGGGGCGAAATCGACATTGTCCGGGTGAATCAGGGCTCGACCGTAGAGACCGTTGCCACCCGCTGCGCTGACGATCTGACCTCCATTTGCTGGACTGAAATTCGACGTTTCATTCTTACGGTTCAGCCAAAAAGGCGGATATAACTCATAGCGCAGACCATAGTTGATGGTAAGGTTGGGCCGAATGCGCCAAGTATCCTGCCCATAGAATGAGTTGCCGCGCATATAGTTGTTCACTTCCAACGCGGTTTCATAAATGGCTTCGCCGATGTTACCCATCAGGAAGTCCGGGATTGAAAAACCTGGCGTGTTGCTGTAGATCCCGGTGGCGAGGATAGCTCCCTGTGGAGCCTCGAGATCGAAGAAGTTCAGAGAGTTCTCGTGGTACTCATAACCGAACTGCAGGCTGTGTTTGCCGACCAGCTTATAGACATCGTCGACGACCTGAAATACCTGGGCCACCTGGAACTGAGGCCGGTAGATCGACGACCCGATGGTCGTCAGGCCGAAGATGTACATCGGCGGAAGGCCCGCTGTCTCCGGAGTGATTGGGATGCCGTTGAGCCCGTACTTAGGAGCATCGGATTGGCCAAGCGTGAGACCTATCGGGTCGCTGTGTGAATAATCTCTCAGATATCCGAAATGAGCCGTATTCACCAGCGAGGAGGTTGGTGTGCTCGTCCACCCGAGAGCCGCAGACTGGTCATGAAGGATGTACTCCGTGGAAAAGTCTCCGTTGCCGACGATGGGGTTCGCCGTCCATAGCGGCGACTGATAGTCAGACCAGTCGTACGCATAGCGCCCGAAAATCTGGTCTTTCTTGCTGAGCGTGTGGTCGATACGCACGTCGAGAGTCCGCGTGTCGTTGGGAACGGAAGTTACAAACTGGTAGTTAGGCGCTCCGGAAAAGACGTTGACATCGCCTAACTGCGGGCTTGGATCCGGGTAAAGATTGAGAATCGCTTGACCGACAGGGTCAATACAACCCGGCGTCGTGGTGGAAATGACATTGCCCGTGATGCATCCCGTCTGCCCCGCGGCTTCGGCGGTCAACGGATGGCTCGAAGCGACGCTGCTGAAGTCTCCCGCCTTAAATGCAGCAATGGGGACGGTGGATGTAACCGTCTGTGCCTGGCTGCTCAACAGTGTTTCGTAGGAGACGAAAAAGAACGTGCGATCGCGAATGATGGGACCGCCCGCAGTGCCGCCGAACTGGTTCTGGTTGAAATGGCCTTTGGGTAATCCGCCATAGTTGTTAAAGTAGGTGTTTGCGTCAAGCGCGCTGTTTTGAAAATATTCCCAAACATCGCCGTGAAAATGATTGGTTCCGGACTTGGTGGAAACATTGACGACGGCTCCGGCAGATGTGCCGAACTCGGTGGAATAGGTCCTGGTCTGGATCGCAAATTCTTGCAGCGCATCCGGGGGAGGGATGACCGCCTGCGCGGACTGCTCCTGCAGGTTTTCCGATCCGCTGTTGTTATCGACCCCATCCAGTTGATAATAGTTCTGCAACTCAAGATTTCCGTTGGCGCTGAAGCGTCCCTCGGCTGCGTTCGCGACCTCGTTGCTTGGATCGTGGTAAACGCCGGGTTCGAGGAGCGCGAGCTGATCGTAATCGCGGCCATTCAACGGAAACTCATTGATCGCCTGTGTGGTTATGACTCCTACCACTTCCGCTGACTGGGTCTGCAGCTCTTCAGTCGAGGTGTTAACTTGCACCTGTTGCTGAATATTGCCGACTGTCAGGGTAAAATCCGCCTGCGCCCTCGTCTGCACATCGACTGTTACACCCTGCCGAATTCCAGTGGTATAGCCGGCATGTGAAACCTTGACGTTATAGGTCCCTGGAATCAGCTGCAATGCCTGGTAGACACCAGCGGCGTTGGTCACCACGGACTGAGTCACATTGGTTGCCGAATTGGTGATCTCGACCTCAACGCCGGGAACAACGGCGCCGCTTGCGTCAGAGACGGTTCCAACGATAGAGCCGGTATCTGTTTGCGCACCCAGCGGCGTAGCGAACCCCCACCACATGGCAATGCCTGCCAACAGAAACAAGAGGCGAACCATGGGAGAGTTCTTTGCAAATTGATTCGACACTGCGCTCTTCGCTGACGCAATTCTCATTCCAGCCTCCTCGTATCAAGCCAAACTTCCTGCTGTCACTTCTGCAAAAGACAACCATTGCTCTTCGAGTGGGGAAGCCGACTCGAAGAAGGCAAAGGATCACCGTGATCATGGTTCCTGCGCGGTACGGTTGCCGGCGTTTTTTCCTGGTGTGCTGAGCATCTTCGTTACCGGTAATATCGGGAAGTTTACCGGTAACGTACTGACATTTGAAAACGAGGAGACACCAATTGCTCTTCAGAGTCAAGAACAAATTTTAAAGTTGTGTTTATTTTCTTTTCATCCCAGCGGTTTTTCCTGTGCCGGTTTTCAGCCGATTGGTCCCCGCTTTCGCGCCGCTCTTCCGCATGGCAGTCAACCAGCGATGAAATTCCTGAGGACCTGGAAGCCCCTGCAAGCCCGGCTGGGAGGCCGCAAGGCTTCCACAGATATTTCCCGCGCGCAGGCAGTCGTCCCAGTTGGAACCGCGCAAGAATGCATGCAGGAATCCACCATCAAAAGCGTCCCCTGCCCCGGTCGCATCCACCACCGGGAAAGGCAGCGAGGGCTGGCGATACACCTCGCCGTCCTTCATCAGAAGCGCACCCTTCACGCCCACCTTTACAACCGGGATGCGCACCCAGTCATGGAGTTTCTCGAGAGCGGCAATCGCACTGGTCGTCCCGGTGATGGCCAACGCTTCGTGTTCGTTGGGAAAGATGAAATCGCAGTGGCGAATGATGGAGATGAGTTGATTGACTGAGATTTCAGGATTCCATCCAAAGTCGGCCGAAATCGTCAGCCCCTGATCGCGCAGACGGCGAAGAATCGGCAGCCATTTGGCAGGCCGGCGCAGAGCACAGGCAACGTGGACGTGTCTCGCTTTTGCGAGCTTTCGCTGCACGTCCTCCTTTTCGAGAAGATCTTCAAATCGGCGATTAATGGGATCATGCGTCACCATCATTCGATCCGTGTTGTAAGCAATACACACGGTTAGCGCCGTCGGGTGGTCCTTGCGATATTCGCACGCAGTGGTGTCGAGTTTCTCTCGAACCATTTCCCCCCATGTGGGCAATGAATCCGCGTCTGCCCCGACCCTCGTTACAATTCCTGTTGCAGTACCAAGCCGGCTCGCAGCAATGGCCGTCGTGGAGAGGCCTCCCCCAGGGGAAACCAGGAAAGAATCGGTTTTCGATTCTTCACCGAAGCGCGGCCGTCCAGGCAACCGATAAAAGATCATGTCGGAGAAGAATTCACCGAAGACAACAAGGTCGAACTTTGGCTCGCTGCTCGCTCGTGCCGTCATTGTCCGCTTCCCTCGCCCGTGCGTAGCTGTCCTGCGTTTCGCGGCCAAGAATCCGCTTTTCTAACCTGCAATCGGAATTTGATTATCATGCTAGCCTCCTCGGGGGGGATTCAAACAGGGCATAGGATCAACGACATCGCATCGACGATTTCCGCTCGGCAAGTTTTGGGGAAATGAGGATCTTGCGATTCTCGGCCTTGCCGGGGTTGGCGATCAGGCGCAGAGCCATGCGCGCGGCTCTTTGCCCCACTTCTTGTCCCGGCAACACGACGCTCGAAAGTGGAACCCGCATCTCGCAAACCATGGGATCATTCCCGCAACCGACAAACGCTATGCCCTCGGGAATTTTTATGTTACGACTGAGCGCGGCATCGATCGCACCCACTGCCATGATGTCGCTGTAAGCCATGACACCGTCGGGCCGAGTGCGGGCCATCAAGAGCTTGAGCATTCCTTCGAATCCGCGCGTATATTCCGAGCAGTCGGTGCCCATTGCGTCGACCACCAGCTCCGGATGAAAGGCATGATCGGCATTGGTCAAGGCTTCGCGATAGCCGAGATAGCGATTGTCACCGACGGGAGTATGCGGACCACGCAAATATCCAATTCGCCTGGAGCCCATCGCAAGCAGGTGCTCACATGCGATGCGGCCCACTTCCTGCTCGTTGATGCCCACAAAGTTCTCGCTTGGTCCGGAGAGTCGTCGATTGAGACAAATCAGGGGCACAGTTTGATTTTTGCCCAACCGCTCGAAAAAAGGCGCGCTCTCGTCCATCGGCGCAACAAGAATCGCATCAACCTGCCGCGACAGCATCAACTCGACGAGACGCTCCTCGTTTTTCGGATCCTGCTGCGACGGACAAACCATCAGTCCGTAACCCGCAGACCGAATCACCTGATCGATGCCTTCCGTAATTTCGGCCAGGAAGCTTTCACCAATGGCGGGAACGACCATTCCAATCATGAATGTTTGGCCGGTACGGAGGGTGCGCGCCGTCGTATTGGGACGATAGTTGAGCTCCTTGGCGCGCTGTAAAACCCGCGCTTTTGTATCTGCGCTGACATCTGTCTGTCCGCGCAATACCTTGGAAATCGTCATCTTGGAAAGGTTCAGATCGCGCGCGATGTCTTTCAATCGTACCGGCATCTATCTCGCTCCCCACTGTTCCCTGCGACCTTTACCATCGTAGCGAAAGCCTATTTCCGATCTATCTCCCCTCGACAAGAAACCAAGGAAAGCGGCCCATTGAGACGAGGAGTTATTCCTCGCGAAGCACACAATTCGGCGCCGCAAAAACGCAAAGTCCATTCACAATCTTGTCTAAAGGGCGAATCGGAAATTTACCAGAAGTGTCGTTGGTTTGCATCTTGGCCTTTACTTTGACTGGACTTTACCGGTAAAGTATAACGGTCTTTCGCGGCTCGGCGCAGTTCCCCGCTCCGGCGGTAACCAAGGAATTCACGGATGAACCTCCCTGGCAGTGCAACATCTCGCCCTCTCAACACCCGGAAGACTGGGACTACTTCCTCAAAGAACGCTACAAAGAAGGCAAATCAGAATCGGATTCAGATAGTATGACGCGACCGCATCGCCGGGTGACGCGGAGTCTTACCGGCTGAATCCTGAACAACAGACCGTTGTCTATGTGCTGAGCAAGGAAGATCAAGGCTTCGCCCTAGCCAAGGGCCCAAAGGACTTTCTGGGAAGCCGCCGAATTCCTGAATACCCTGGAAAAGTGCATGCGGCCATCGGGACCATCGTGATCGCAACGCCCTCTGCAAAGCAATGGAGAATCGCTATGTTCATCGATCGTCCTGGTACTTGCCTATTCCAGAGTTCTTTCTCACGCGGGAGCGCGAAATTTCGTGCTGCGTCCTTTGTTGCAGCGCTGGCATCGCTCTGCTTGAACGCGCCTGCTCAAGCGCCAGGCGGTACGAATAAGATCAAGACTCTTGTGGTGCATGAAGGGACCAACCTTGCGCTCACTCTCTCGCCCGACCACAAAACGATCGTGATGGATTTGCAAGGCATGCTCTATGCCCTGCCGATCAAAGGTGGCACGGCGAAGCAATTGACCACTCCCTTACAGGAGGCGTCGCATCCGTCCTGGTCGCCAAAAGGCGATCGAATCGCGATCCAGTCATACATGGGTGGCACCTTTCACATTTGGACCATGCTGCCCGACGGCACGGGGATGAAACAGATTACCGAAGGCCACGGCGATGATCGCGAGCCCAGCTTCTCACCTGACGGCAAGACGATCGCGTTCGCTTCTGACCGCGCCTTTAAAGGCAATTACGACATCTGGACCGTCGATGTCGCAACAGGCAAAGTGAAGCAGGTGACCAACTCCGACGTTGACTGCTATGAGCCGACATGGTCCCCGGACGGAAAGCAGATTGCCTATGTGAAAAGCGTGGTGGTGACGGGCGCCGTCGGCGCGTCCGTGCAAGGCAAGACAATCGACTCAATCGATCTGGACGGCGGGGAAACGCAGACGCTTGCGAAAGCCGACCCGGAAGGCCGACTGGAGACCCCTTCGTGGTCACCCGACGGCAGCCATCTCGCCTACACGCAGTTCACGGGCAGCGGCTTCTTCGTGAATGCTGCGCATCTAGTGATCGATGGGCACACGCTGGAGAGTGCGAATGAGGATGTGTTTCCCTTCCCTGCTGCCTGGCTGTCGGAGAGCGAGCTGCTCTATACAGCCAACGGACACATTCTTGATGCGGACCTCAACACCAAGAAAGAAACGGTGATTCCATTTAAAGCTTCAATCCAGTCGATGCGACCCCAATATGAGCGGAAGCACTATGACTTCGATTCGACGACGCCGCGGAGCGCCAAGGGGATTCTTGCGCCGGCACTCTCGCCTGACGGCAAACAAGTGGCGTTCACCGCACTCAATCAACTATGGGTGATGGAGATTGGTAAAGAACCGCGGCAACTGACGCACGACACTTTCTACAAGCAGGGGCCCGCTTGGTCGCCGGACGGCAAGACTCTGGCCTACGTCTCGGACAAAGACGGTACCGAGAACATCTACCTGCTGAACCTTGACGCCGGCACAGAGCGGCCGCTCACGCCCAGCAAGACTTCCGCGCAGATTTTTCCAGCATGGTCGCCCGACGGCAATTCGATCGCGTTTCAAAATCAGACCGGAGCGACACTGATTGCGAATGTGGCTTCGGAACAGGTTAAGCCTCTCGCACCCGCGACATTCTTCCCTGGACGCCCAGGGTGGTCGGCCGATGGATCAACAATCGCAATCGCGACCGTGAAGCCCTACACGAAACGCTTCCGAGAGGGGACAAGCCAGATTCTCGCCGTGAATGTCGCAACTGGAAAGACAACGTTCATTGAGCCCGCGCCCTTCGAGTCCATCACCACGCGCACTGAGGACGGTCCTGTTTACGCGCCAGACGGGAAAGAGATGGCCTTTGTAATGGATGATCTCCTCTACACAATGCCTGTGGACGCGCATGGTTTGCCCAACGGACCCGCAGTTCAGCTGAACGACGAAACGACGGATGCTCCAACCTGGAGCGGGGATTCAAGCCACCTGCTCTATCTGCACGATGGGAATCTGCGTTTGATTTCGCGAGCTACCAGCAAAGTCGCTCCCGTTCCGCTGGCATTGACCTATACGCCGGAGAAACCTAAACAGAAGATCCTGATTCATGCGGGCCGATTCTGGAAGGGTGAAGGACCGGAAGAACAGACGAATGTCGACATTCTCGTTTCCCAGAATCGCATCGAAAGCGTGACGCCGCACAGCGGCGCTCCCGCGCCTCCCGATGTGCGCACAATCGACGCGTCTGCCCTCACCGTGATGCCCGGCCTCTGGGAGAATCACGCGCACCCCAACTCCCACAACTCCATCTATTACGGCGACCGCATGGGCAGGCTCTGGCTTGTCTACGGCATCACTGAGTTGCGTGACATGGCAGACAACGCGTATCGCGCAGCCGAAGAGCGCGAAGCCTTCGACTCCGGCGCCGCGATAGGTCCGCGCCTCTTTCCGACGGGCGAGGCAGTCGACGGCGAACGCGTGTACTACTCCATGATGATTCCGACGACCAGCGAGGCGCAGCTCTATCGCGAGCTCAATCGGCTCAAGGCGCTGGATTTCGACCTGGTGAAGCTCTATGTCCGTCTGCCTTACGCGTGGATGGTGAAAGGCGACGAATTCGCCCACCAGCAGATGGGGGTGGAGACCGCTTCGCATTACTTATTACCCGCCGTTGCGCTGGGGAATGACGGGATGAGCCACATCAGTGCGACGTCGCGAACAGGCTATGCGTATTCGCGTTCCTATACTGGAGTGAGTTATGAAGATGTCCGCAAGATGCTCTCTGAATCGGGTATGTTTACAATCACCACGCTCTTGAATATGTCCGGCTATTCCGAGAATCAAACGATGCCGGAAGATCCGCGCTACACAGTTGCGCCTCCATGGGAGTTGGCGCGCCTTAAGCACACGCGCGACACCGTCGTCAGTGTCGACCAGAAGGCCGGCATGGAACGAATCAAGGATGAGGAAGACACCGTAGGTGGAGATCTTCGGGACGGCGGGCTGATCCTTGCGGGAACCGATTCGCCGCTTGATCTCCCTTCCACTTCGCTGCATCTCAACCTGCGCATGCAGGTGAAGTACGGGCTCGCTCCATGGCAGGCCTTGGAAACGGTGACCAGCCTGCCCGCCAAAGCCTATGGGCTGACCAGCGATCTTGGCACCCTCGAAAAGGGCAAACTGGCCGATTTGATTCTCGTATCCGGCGACCCGCTGCGGAACATCGACGACCTCGCCAATGTGGAGTGCGTGATGAAGAACGGGGTGTTGCGGCCAGTGAGTGAAATCGCGAAGCCGTTCGCACAGTTGCCGACGGGACAGACCGTCTGTCCCGCACCGTAACTGCGCCCCATGGCTTCGTTGTCAGCACCGATGCGGAGCAACCCTGATCCTGATTTCGAAGCGCTTAAGTCAATGCCGCAGCCAGATGGATTCGCAATCCCGGAATAAAACAGACCAAGGTAACTGCTTTGGGGTGAGAGTTACTTTCTGTTCAGCCTTCTGTGCAGCGCGCTGAACGAGGGGTTGTCAAAGGATCCGTCCGAAGCGGACTCGATCAGCCCATTACGCTTAGCGACCACAACGGCTGGGTCCCGAGGTCGGCGTGGCCTCGTGGAACGGCTCGGTCCATCCTTCGCTTTGTCGAGTGGAACACTGCATTCCCAGTTGGTGTGATTTAGATCACCTGTCCGGGCCATTTGGGGTTTCGCACACTTGTGACACGATTCCGGCATGCGAGTCGATCTCATTACTCAAACGTCCGGCCGCGACATCTCAGCCGCGGGTGCCATTCCGGTATCGTTGACCATCCGCCCTGCGTGCGGTTTGCCCGGCGATTACGAATACAAGACAGACAGCAAAGCGCTCCTGCAAATGTTGCGCAGACAAACGGATCTACCCGCATCTGTCCTGCAGCGTTTCGAAGGGAACCTGCACACTCTGCTCAGCGCGCGGCTATTGGGCGTTGAACTCAGCGAAGCCGTCCTCACGGACATCGGCTATTTTATTGATTAGGGAATCGCACTCAGCGATGCTGTTCGCGCGAGGCACAGACGTCCAACCCGGCTAGGCGCGGAGCAAAACGGCAAATGCGTGGTGGGCAGTGAGGGACTCGAACCCCCGACTTCCTGCTTGTAAGGCAGGCGCTCTAACCAACTGAGCTAACCGCCCACTTCCCCGGCCAGGACGGCCTTTTTCCATCATACCAGCGAGCTTGTGCCGAATGTTCGACCATCGGTCGAACGCGCCTCCCGTTGATACACTTGGCCGGTGAGCCGCCTCATTGTCAACGCAGATGACTTCGGCCTGACCTCCGGAGTAAACCGCGCAATCGTCGAATTGCATCGCGCGGGCGTGCTCACCAGTACAACACTGATGGCCAAGGCCGCAGCCACGGACGAGGCCATCGAACTTGGCCGCTCGACACCAAGCCTCGGCGTGGGCTGCCACGTGGTGTTGGTGGATGGCGTGCCCGTGCTCCCGTCGCGCGACGTTCCCTCGCTGGTGGACGCAAAAACCGGCTGCTTTCCACCGAGGCTCACCACCTTTCTGCGGCGGCTCTTCACGGGTCGCGTCCGCGCAGCCGAGATCGAAGCAGAAGCTGCGGCGCAGATTGCCCTGCTGCAAAGCCGGGGATTGCGGCTGACTCACATCGACACCCATAAGCACACCCACATGTTCCCCCCCGTGCTGCGGCCTGTTTTACGAGCTGCTCGTGCCGCCGGGATTCACGCGGTGCGCAACCCTTTTGAGCCGGAGTGGGCGGTACACGCCACGCCGCGTGCTTCCTTCGTGCGCAATACCGAGGTATGGGCACTGAGACGATTCGGGCCTTATTTCCGCAGATTGCTTGCGGAGGAGAAAGCAACGACCACCGAGGGCACCATCGCGGTGGCCGCCACTGGAGTCGTCAACGCTGATACGGTTCGCTCGCTGCTGGCGCGTTTGCCGGCAGGTACATGGGAGCTCGTCACGCATCCCGGCTACAATGATGCGGATCTTGATAAAATCCGCACGCGCCTGCGCACCTCACGCGATGTGGAACGCAATGCGTTGCAGGCCATTCGCGAGTTCCCTGCCGTCCAGCTCATCACGTTCGGCGATCTCGAGCCTGCTGCAGGAGCGGCGCGCAGCATATGATTGCTGGTTGTGGATCCTCTTTGCCTCCGCGGGCGTCCAATGAGGAGACACACCGAAAGAAGAAAGAAGAAGAGAAGAAGAAGAAACGGAGCGGCACGACGCCATGCGCATCGGCATCACCTGTTATCCCACGTATGGCGGCTCCGGCGTGGTCGCCACGGAACTCGGCATTGAGCTCGCAGCAGCCGGCCACGAAGTCCACTTCATCTCCTATTCGCAACCCTTCCGGCTGAGCGGCCGCGATGACGGCATCTATTACCACGAGGTGCCGGTTTCGAATTATCCGCTGTTCGAGTTTCCGCCGTACGACCTGGCCCTGGCTTCGCGCATGGCAGAGGTTGCCGAGTTCTACGAACTTGACCTATTGCACGTGCACTATGCCATTCCCCACTCGGTGAGCGCGTTGCTGGCGCGGCAAATGCTCGCCGCACGGGGTAGGCGGCTACCCTTCGTCACCACGCTGCACGGCACCGATATTACGCTGGTCGGCCTCGACCGAAGCTATCTTCCCATCACCCGCTTTTCAATCCAGGAGAGCGATGGGGTCACCAGCATTTCGCAATACCTGAAAGAAAAAACCGTGACCGACTTCGAGATTGCGCGGCCGATTGAAGTGATTCCCAACTTCGTGAATTGCGATGTGTACACGCCCTGCAAAGATGAGGTCATCCGCGCCGAGTCCCGGAAACGACTGGCAAAACCGGGCGAAGCGATCCTGATTCACCTCTCAAACTTCAGGCCGGTGAAGCGCGTCACGGACGTAGTGAAGGTGTTTGCCCAGGTGGTGAAAGAGGTGCCGGCGCGGCTGGTTCTGGTCGGGGACGGACCTGATCGCTCCGCCGCCGAGTGGCTCGCGCATGATCTGGAAATCAACGACAAGATTCATTTCCTCGGAAAACAGGACCGGGTGAACGAACTTTTGCCCCTGGCAGATCTGATGCTGATGCCGAGTCAGCTTGAGTCGTTTGGATTGGCGGCCCTGGAGGCCATGGCCTGCCGTGTGCCCACCATCGCGACGCGGGTTGGCGGAGTGCCCGAACTGATTGAAGATGGCATCAATGGCCTCCTTTATCCGGTCGGCAGTGTCGAGGATATGGCCCAGGGCGCCATCCAGTTATTGAAGGATCGAAAGCGGCTGGAGATCATGCGGGATGCGGCGCGACGTACGGCACGCACGCGCTTCTGCTCTACGCTGGTGCTGCCCCTTTACGTCCGCTATTACGAGCAGGTGCTGGCTGCAGCGCATTGATCCAGACTTGCCTACGAGTGCGGGTGTAGGGCAGGATCCAGCTCAACACGCGGGGTGAACCCCAGACTTTCCCAGAACTTCCTCACTACGGCGACGGTTTCTGGCTCGGTCAGCAGTGTGGTGCGCAGCAGCAAATCACCGCCGCCTGTTCCCTCGGCCAAAGCTCCCGCTTCCGCAACAATCGCTACACACTTGTCTGCACGATAGGTGCAAGCCGCAAGATCTGCAATCGAAAGGCGCGTGCTGGGCGTGGCGAAGATGGTCCGTGGCGGCGCCATGCGGTCGAGCAGGCAAAAGATTTCGAGTTTCGATTCCAGCTCGTCGGGCACGCAATCGATCACCAGATCGGCATCGCGCACAGCATCTTCGATGGTAGAAACGAATGCAACTGCGGGCAGTGCGGCCTCGCTCAATGTGCGCCGAAGAGCCTCGCGCGCATGATGCAGGTTAGCCGGCATTACGTCTTCAAGCAACACGCGATAGCCCGCGCGCGCAGCCGCAAGGGCAAGCCAGCGGCCAAGCGGTCCCGCCCCAATGATGGCAACCGTCAACGAGGGAACCTTATTTGGCGTTGAGGGCCTGCGCGACGTCCTCAGCGTTGGGCTTGGAGTGCAACAGGTGTTCGGCAACTCGCGCGCGTTCTTCCGGGGAGAGCGTCGGGGCGAAAGCCAGAACCCGGCGCAGGGTCACGGCAACGTCGTCAATGTAGTTCATCAGGCGGATAGCTTCTCCGGACAGCGGCATGGATTCCCTCGTGAATTGATGTCAGCCTCTATTGTAGGCGGTGCGGTTGGGGCGGGGGAAGGCAGCAACGTGCGGCAACATGCGCCGGAGGTATTCACCAATTCACGGCTTTCCCGATAAAACGGCAATTTGCGCAGAAGAGTCTCGACGACCAGAACGGATGCGGGGCCGCGCATCGACCGCAGCCCCCGCAATGTCGTGTCCTTACCGCAAGCTGGCCGGAGGCGATGTCACCGCCGATAACTCCGCGAAGATCGAATCCGGTAACTGTAGACCCGCGGCCTGTATATTCTCTTCGACGTGCGTTGCAGACGATGTGCCGGGAATCGGCAGCGTGGCCGGCGACCGCTTCAGCAGCCAGGCCAGTGCGACTTGCAGCGGCGTCGCACCGCATTGCTTTGCAGCCTTCTCCAGTGCCGCGTGTGCCTGGCGATTCTGGCCGAGGGGAGCCCAAGGCAGAAAAGCGATTCCGTTTTTCTCGCAATGATCGAGCAGAAAATCCCACTCTCGATCGGCAAAGCTGTAGCGGTTCTGCACCGAAACAATGGGAACAATTTTGCGCGCCCGCTCAACATGTTCGAGGGTGACATTCGAAAGCGCGATGTGCCGGATCTTTCCCTGCTTCTGCAAGCGCGCCAAGGTTTCCATCGATGCATCGAACGACACGGCGGGATCCGGAATATGCAGTTGATAGACGTCGATGCGTTCCAGCCGCAGACGATCAAGACTGCCATTCACCGCTTCTTCCAGGTGCTTAGGACTCGCATTATGGATCCATTGGCCCGGGCCCACGCGCTCCCATCCACCTTTGGTCGCAATCACGAGTCCCGATGGGTAGGGGGCCAGCGCTTCTGCGATCAATTCCTCTGAAACATACGGACCATACGAGTCGGCCGTATCGATGAAATTCACTCCCAGCTCAACAGCGCGCCGCAACGTTGCGAGCGCAGCGGCGCGATCGGCTGGCGGACCCCAGATCCCCTTGCCCGTAATGCGCATGGCTCCATAGCCAAGGCGATTGACGGTCAAATCTCCAACCCGCAGGGAGCCCGCCGCAGCCGCAGAAACAGTCTGTGTATCCATCCTCAAAATCTCCTCGTCTCTTAAGATGAGCGATTGCCCACGCGCGATGCAATGGAGGAACACAGGAGCTTGACGAGATCCTTGAGTTCGCGCAAACCCTCACGACACGAGACCGCGCCCCTCTTGACGGGGACTTCACCCGCGGGTGAATGGAAAAGAATCTTAATGAAATGCAGAGCGAGCGCAGAAGTCTTCAGTCTGTACCAAAGAGCATGGTCATAGTCTTTGCGATGACTAAGCACGCGGAACGGATTGATGAATAACGATTAGGAGATTCCGATCAGGAGGGCGGGACCAGGCTTAAGGAGTTCTGGATCAGGCGACAACATCGATCTGGGTGCCCGCGGTTCCTTCTTCCAGATCGGGCGAAGCAGTTTCGCTTACTTCTTGTGCCCGGAGGACAGGTTCCACAATCTTCTCACCTTTTTCGTCTTCCGCGTCTTGATCGGACGATTCGCTGCTCGAGGAATAGGTCTCCTCGTCGGCGCGTCGCGATGCCCCAATCTCAAAACGTGGCGCCGCCGCATCCGCTCGCATCGCACTTCCCGCAGGAAATGCCCGAATTCCGCCGATTGGAAGAATGTCCATAGCAGAGGCCTTTGCGGCACCTCCCTTACGATGGCTTATCGGCACAATCCCACCAAAGTTTAATTCTTCTTCTACTTTTCCACAGAATTAAATGCTCCCCATCCCTTACAAGGTTCCGGATCAAGCAACCTCGGGCCGGGCCCCTTTGCTGCCAGCTTGTCCCAGGGATTGCGTAACGGACACACGCCCAAGGATAAGCAGCCGCAGCCGATGCATCCGTCCAGTTGATTGCGCAACCGTGTAAGTCGGTCAATCCGATCGTCGAGACTGGCTCGCCAACGTGTCGACAAGAGTTTCCAGTCGGAAGCAGTCGGCGTACGCTCGTTGGGCAGCGTCGCCAGGGCTTCGCGAATTTCGGCCAGCGGAATGCCGGTGCGCTGCGCGACCTTGATCACCGCCACGCGGCGCAGGACTTCGCGAGGATAACGCCGCTGATTGCCGCGGTTGCGATAGCTCTGGATGAGCCCCTGCGCTTCGTAAAAATGCAGCGTCGAGATGGCTACACCGCTCCGCGCTGCGACTTCTCCTACGCTGAGCTGGGTGGCGATCCGGTCCGGCATCCGTGCATCCTTCACAATTTCCTCTTGACCTCAAGATTACTTGAGGTTTTACTCTCAAGACAAGAGGGAAAACACATGAGTGCACTGATCAAGGTGGGCCTGATCTACGGATCGACGCGCACGGGACGATTTTGCGACCGGGTCGCGCAGTGGGCTGGTCAAAGAGCCGCCAAGGCAGGCTTCGAGGTGGAGGCGATTGATCCAGCCGAGCATTCGGAGGCCGATGAGCTGCAACGACGGATTGGCGCGTGCGATGGGTTCGTTGTCGTCACGCCTGAATACAACCATGGCTATCCTGCACCGTTGAAGGCCTTGATTGATTCGGTCGGCGCGGAATGGCAAGCCAAGCCGGTAGCTTTTGTTTCCTATGGCGGCATCTCGGGAGGATTGCGCGCGGTAGAGCAACTGCGGCTGGTATTCGCCGAGTTGCACGCGGTCACGGTGCGCGACAGTGTGAGCTTCGCAGGCGCATGGGAGCAGTTCGATGGCTCGGGAGCCCTGCTGCAACCTGAGCGTGCGGAGCGATCGATGGCCACTATGTTGAAGCGTTTACGCTGGTGGGCAGTGGCGCTGAGCACGGCGCGTGCGCGGACGCCATTTGAAATGGTGCGATGAGCGCGGGTCGGTCAGTCTGTATTGGGCGCAGCAGCGGTTCGGAAGCCTGATTCAGCGCACTGCAGGAAAAGTGGTGCGCGCAACTGCGGACGTTGCCTGCAGCGGAAGGATCATCTTCATCCCCTGCGCCAGGCTCAGACCCGCGGGGACGGGCTCGAATCCACCTCGCACTTCGCTGGTTTCGCGAGAGATCGTCTTAAGGAAAAATGCGCGGCCATTCATATGGACCTCAAGCCGTTCTGTCTTCCAATCGGTCGCGCTGACCTCGGTGCGTTGCAGGCGAAACCACCCGCCCTTGTAGAGCCGCCCCAGGATGCCGTACCCGAAATCGACGTTCTCGTCGAGTTGCCCGTCGAGCCGCACCAGCCGTTTGCCGCGGAGGTCGACCCACATTTCTCCGCGCATGGCGTGAAAAATACGCGCCTCGATGGAGTGGGGCGGATAGGCGGGATTCGGCCAGAAGCGCAGATGCACGCAGCCTTTCTCGGTGCCTCCGTCGGCAAACAGAAATGCCTGGGGCAAAAGAGCCAGGATGCGGCCAATCCGTTTCTCGTCGTCCGCATAGTCCTGCCGATGGCGCTCCTGCTCCTGCGGCGAGTTGAGCCAATGGTCGAGACGCGCTCGTTCTGATTCTTCGTCGGCGGCACTCAACGGGCGCCCGCCGGTCGAAAGCAGCCGCGTAATCGGTCCGTCGGCAGTCTCCACTTGCTCTTCGAGTTTGCTTTGCTTCTGCGCATGCTTCTCGATCCAGTAGCGCCAGTAGCCATGCAGCTGGTGGTCGTGGAGTTCGTTGTAAACCACCTCTGCTACGAGCTGGCCGGGAGATGCAGGCACTCGGGTCTGGGCTTGAGCAACAAACGGCGTGCCACTGAGAATCGCGGAAAGGATCCAATGCACACGCATCGCGTTGTCTCCCAAGGAACATGATTGGAAACCTGAGCAGAGTATGGAAGCAGCACGATGAAGGATCTGCCATCAAACGATGAAAATGGGAAGAAAACCCAAGCAGACCTGAAAAAACCTATCAACAAACGAACCATAATTTGCAACAAGTCTTTTGCCCACCTTGCTACACTGGGGCCATGCAGGACGAACTGGAGTTTCGGCGCGCCGCGGAAAAGTCGCTCGAAGAGCTAAAGAAGCACTTGATTGCGCGCGAAGAGGAAGACGAAGCTGGCTTCGAAGTAGAAGAGCAGAACGGTGTTTTGAACGTGGTGTTTGAAGAGCCGCCCGGCAAATTTGTGATCACCCCGAATACGCCGGTCAGGCAAATCTGGATTTCGGCCCTCGCCACGAGCTTCAAGCTCGATTGGGACGAGAAAGCGGGCACGTTCGTGCTACCGCGTACGGGCGAAAAGCTGGAACCGCTGGTCGACCGCCTCATCGGACAGAGCGGCCAGGAAAAAACCGCGCACTGAGGCGGAGACTCGCACTAGAAGTCCAAACAGAAAGGTCCGGCAACTCTGCCGGACCTTTCTTCCTGTTGCGGTCTTTACTTCAAGCTGTAAATCGTTTGCAGTTCTTTGTCAGCCAGGGCAGGCGGAAGCGGAGCATACGAGAGTGCCTCGACTTCACCTTCTCCCGACTTCACGATCCAGCTCAACATATCCTTCAGAATTTTGCGATTGGCCTCGTTGCCCCCCGAGGTTGGAACGAGCAGGTACGTGAAGCTCGAGATCGGGTAGGCGCTCGCCCCGGGCGCATTGGTGATGGAAACGCGATAGTCTGCGGGCATCGACTTGACGCTGGCAGCCGCATCGGTGACGCCGGAGATGGAAGCCTTGACCCAATTCCCTGCCGCATTCTTCACTTCGCCGAAGGGGATGTGGTTCTGCAGGGCATAAATGAGTTCCACGTAACCGATGGCGCCTGGCATTTGTCGCACCAGTCCGGCGACGCCTTCATTGCCCTTACCACCCACCCCGACCGGCCAGCTGGGCGACGTCCCTTTTCCCGGACCGCTTCCCCACTCCTGGCTTACCTTGCTCAGATAGTCGGTGAAGATGAAACTCGTGCCCGAGCCATCCGAACGGTGCACCACAATGATTTTCTGATCGGGTAATTTGGCGCTCGGATTGTCCTTCGCGATACGCGGGTCGTTCCAGTTCGTGATCTTACCCAGGAAAATGTCGGCCAGCACGTCGCCGCTGAAGCGAATGTCGGTGATGCCGGGAACGTTGTAAACCGGAACCACGGCTCCCAGCACGGTCGGGATGTGAATCAGTTTGATCTTGGAGGAGGCCAGCATGTCATCCGTCATCGGCATGTCGGATGCTCCAAAGTCGACCAGGCCGCTCGTAACCTGGCGAATGCCGCCGCCCGAACCGATGGACTGGTAGTTGATTTCCACGCCCGGATGCGCGGAACTGTATTCGCTGAACCACTTGGAATAGATGGGGTACGGGAATGTTGCCCCTGCCCCGGTCAGCTTCTGGGCCTGAGCCGAGCTCAGGGTCAAAACCAACAGTCCTACGGCGCACAGAATCTTTTTCACGGCTAGCTCCCTTGCAGAATGAATGCCGTATCGATTCTCTACGCGGAATGTTACGGGGGTTTTAATACGCAGTTCGATTCGAGCGTTAGGGGCCTGCATCGCCGCAGGTCCGCGCCACCGAAACCCCGCCCAACCTGATCTCCCCAGAGCGGAACCGCGCCTGTTCAACGCAGCGAACCGACCGTGGCGAGAACTCGCGCGGCGATCGGTGCCGGCAGTGGGGCATAGGCGAGGGATTGTGCCTCCGTCTGGCCGGTGGTGATGATCCATGTGAGCAGGTCTTTGAGGAGCTTCCCTTTGGCCGCATCGGAAGACCGCTCTGGGACCAAAAGCCAGGTAAAGCTTGAGATGGGATAGGCGCTGTCACCTGGAGCGTTGGTAATCGAGGCGCGATAGTCCGCGGGAAGTTGTTTTGCGCCTGCGGCTGCTGCAGCAATGCCCTCAATGGAGGCCGTTACCCAGTTGCCTGCCGGATTTCTAACAGCAGCAAACTCAAGATGGTTTTGCAACGCATAAATGAGCTCCACATAGCCGATGGCGCCTTCCGTCGCGTGCACGGAGCGGGCCACACCTTCATTGCGGACGGCCCCAACGCCCGAAGGCCAGCTGGGCGCGGTATCCCGGCCGGGACCATTCGCCCATGCACTACTCACCTTGCTGAGATAATCGGTGAAAATGTAACTCGTTCCGCTGGCCTCGGCCCGATGGACGACCAGGATGCGCCGATTAGGCAGCGACTCGTCGGGGTTGTCTTTCGCGATGCGCGGATCGTTCCAGTTCGAGATGCGGCCCAGGTAAATGTCGGCCAATACCTCGCCGCTGAAGCGAAGATTGCTGACACCCGAAACGTTGAAGATGGGAACGACGGCGCCCATGAGAGCCGGAATATGGAGCAGCCGCGTCCGCGCCGACGCAAGCTGATAGTCGGTCATTGGCGCATCGGTTGCACCGAAGTCAACGACGCCGGCAGCGACCTGGCGTATGCCCGCGCCTGAACCGACCGGGTGGTACCGAATCTTGACGCCTGGGTGAGCTGCGTTGTACTCGCTAAACCACTTCTCGTAGATCGGGAACGGAAAGGTCGCGCCTGCCCCATTCAGCTTCTGCGCGTGCGCGGTGCTCGCAAGACAGGTGGACAAAACCAGGGCGATGCAGACTCGTCTCACAAGAGGACCCTCAAAAGTACAATTCGAGTCAAAGCTTCAAGCAAAACGAAAACTCAGCAGTGCCGTGCCCTTCGCTCAACTCGCGACACGTGCCGTGGCGGCCGGTTCAGACACTTCGCCGCTGGTCTGCGGGCGCGGCGCCAAGGGCAAGGTGAAATGGAAAGCGGAACCGGATCCAAGTTCGCTTTCTGCCCAGATGCGTCCGCCATGTGCCAGCACAATGTGCTTGACGATGGCGAGGCCAAGGCCCGTGCCGCCGGAGTCGCGCGACCGCGCTTTGTCGACGCGATAGAATCGTTCGAATATGCGCTCCAGATGCTCGGAAGCAATGCCCGGACCAAAGTCCTGGACGAAAAATTCAACTTCATTTTCGAGCAAACGAGCGCCGACTAGAACCCGCTTGCCGCTCTTGCCATACTTGACTGCATTCTCGATGAGATTGCCGAAGACCTGATTCATGGCATCGGCATCCGCCATGACCGAGTCGTCTGGCGCACCGGCCGAACCAAGTTCCACGTCCGAATCGACAACGATGCCGCCCAACGATTCGATGGCGTCCTGCACAAGTGCGCTCGATTTGAAGGGTTGAGTGGATAGCTTGTAATCGGGGCTCTCCACGCTGGCCAGTGCAAGCAGATCCTCGGTCAGCCGATTCATTCGGCTGGCATTCTTGTGAATGATGCCCAGGAACTCGCGCGTCGTTTCCGGATTCGGCTTCGTATCTTCGACAAGAGTCTCCACGTAGCCTTGGATCGATGTCAGCGGCGTGCGCAACTCGTGACTCACGTTCGCAATAAAGTCGCGTCGTGATTTTTCCGCCGCCTCGATCCGTGTAACATCGTGCAGCACTGCAATGGCGCCGCCGGAGGGCAAGGGCGCGGCACTGATCTCGAACACGCGACCCGGTGCAAGCGAACTGGCGCGGCCGAAACGAACTTCGCCATCCTGCAGCGCGCCGCGTATGCATGCCAAGAGTTCAGGGTCGCGTACGGAGTGAATCAGCGGGCGTCCGGCGCGAATCTGGGTGCCGGCAATCCGCTGCATGACGGCATTGGACCAGCGTACCTGCCCTTCCGCGGTGATCGCGACGACGGCCTCCTGCATGGAGTCGAGCATGGTCGCCAGCTCGTGACGTCGGCTTTCGATTTCTGCGAAGTTCTGACCAAGGCGTTCCGCGGTCTGGTTCAGGGCGCTCTCCATGGCCGAAAGTTCGTCGGAACCGGAAACCTCGAGACGCGCACTGAGATCACCTTGCGCAATGCGGCGGGCAAAAGCGACCACGCGCTGCAGGCGGCCCGTGACTCCGCTGGCGGCCCATGCCGCGAGGGGTAATGCGACAGCCAGTGCAATCAAGCCGGACCAGATCGACTCGCGGTCCAGCAGGTACAGGGTCTTGCCCGCCGTGTGCTCCACAAAGCGACGAAGAATCAGCTCCATCGCCACCGTCTGGAAGACGAGCAGAAGAACAAACAGCCCCATAAGTTTTATGAATACTTTGCGGGTCACTTGAGGCCTGCTCTATCGTTTTCGGTAAATGGGCTCAATCACTCTTTGGAATTTCAAAGCGATAGCCCGCGCCACGCACGGTTTTCAGGTAGCGTGGATTTTCCGGGTCGACCTCGATTTTCTCACGGATCCGTCGCACATAGACGTCGACCGATCGGGGAGTGACAAAGCGGGCGTCACCCCATACTGCATCGAGCAGATGATCGCGACTAAAGACCCTCCCTGGATGCCTCGCCAGGTAATCGAGCAAACGGAATTCAGTGGCCGTGGTCGTCGTCAGCTCGCCGCGCACCTTCAACTGCATCGCATTGGCGTCGATAATCACCTCTTCGAAGCTGATGACGGACGGCGTAGTGGGCCGCTCGAATCGGCGCAAGACCGCCTTGACGCGCGCGACCAGTTCGCGGGTCGCAAACGGCTTGGTAATGTAGTCATCGGCACCCAGTTCCAATCCTAGAACCCGATCGTTCTCGCCCGCGCGGGCAGTGAGAAAGATGATCGGAATCGTGGACAGACCGGTGTGACTCCGCAGGCGCCGGCAGACATCGAGGCCGTCGCCTCCCGGAACCATGATGTCCAACAAAAAAAGCGCGGGCGGCTGCCGCTCTGCGTCGGGTATCAGATTGGTGGGAGTATGAAATAGCCGTGCCGAAAAGCCTGCTGCTTCCAGGTGATGCTGCACCAGCCGCGAAATATCAGTGTCGTCTTCCAGTACAAATACGGTTTGGCTCAACCGTTTGCCCTCGCTCGGCGGCCCTTTAGATTCAATTGCGGGGGCCGCACGAATCCGTTAACAGACTAATGCAGCGGGGCAAAGAGAATGCAAACGTTTGATGAATTTGACCGCGCGTTCATGAGCCATTCATCGGGCCATCGAGCTGGAATTCGTCAATCGGGGATAATCGCCGTGGGAGTCTCCGCAAGCCTGCTGAATCCAGTTCCGACCGGGCCGCCTCCGATGGGCGGTTCACTGGGAATTTCCCGTTGCTTCAGCTGCCCGCGCACACGTTTCTTGCGCACCTCGTCGGCCGCCACCAGGATCAGCGCCGTAAAGGTGACCACCAGCAAGCCGATCGCCGGGAGTCCGTGAAGCTGATCCAGCCCGTCCGCGTTGAAATCCCCGTAGAGCAACGCAAGCCCCACAAATACAAAGAAGAGATGCGCGCAAAATACCCTGAGGGACGCCTTGCCCAGAGTCGGAAATGGTTCCAGCGCCAAAATGCGTTTCAGGTACTTCCGAAGCCAATAAAAGAAAACTGCGAAGGCGATCAGGTTGACCACTCGCAATGGGCCAATCTGCCATTTGTCCAGCTCCAGGCTCAGTGACTGGGTGGTGAGATGCGGACCGAGCCACCCATACCGAATTCCGACAAAAAACAGGCAGGTCGCCGCGGCTCCGCTTGCAGCCCATCCAGGGACTTCGCGGAAAGGTTCTCGTTCAACCGCGGTTCTCGCCCCGAGCCACAGCCCCACGGTCCACATCGCCTGCCACGCAAACAAATTGAACGCTCCGGTCTCCTGCAACGGGATTTTCAGATGCGTGAGGTGCACCAGCCAGTTATGCACCAGGTCGCGCAATCCGAATTGTGCCAGTATCCAGAGCAGACCGCTCGCCATGAGAATTCTTCGCCAACCCCATCGCACCGCCGACGAGAGAAGCATTGGCGTGAAAAATAGGAACGTGACATACATCGGCAAAATGTCGAGGAGTGGCGGGCAATACAAGAGCAGCACGGACCCGACAATCGCCGTCATCGGATGGGAAAGATAAAAGTTGAGCAGATTTATGAGCGCCGCTTTATGGGTGTGGACAGCGAAAGCGGCCACCACTGTAAATGCAAAAGCCAGCATCGCGAGGTGATAGCCATAGATCTTGAACGAGCGCTTCCACAACTTCGAGCGAACGTTAATTGGATCCTGCACAAACTCGCGGATGTAAAGGCGACCTACCAACAATGCAGAAATAAAGACGAAGCCCTCAGCAGACGAGACAAACCCGATGGGCTGGTTTACAAAGTCGCTGAACCGCGTGGGAAGATGCGTCAGCGTCATCCAGACCAAAAAAAGCCCCCGCAGGGCATCGAGTTCGGGTCGGCGTTCGAGTTTGTGCAGCAGCATCGGAAGTATCCGTAGCGCCGTTCGAAAATCTCGCGCGCTGAGGAGAATACGTACATCTGTTAGATGCACTTCCAAACCGCTTGTTGCGGCATGGCTGTTCAGTTTGACGGGCACCATCGCCAGATGATGACTTTTTCTTGACGATACCCTGCGCCCTCTGCCAAACTCCGAGGACATCTCCGTCAGAGGACAAAAGAGGCGCATGCAAGCGAATGCCTCTGCAACTCTCCCTGAAGCCTCTCCACTCCACTTTCAGAGGACGCGAACAAGTTCGGCAAGAAACCGGACGACATCACAGGAGGGAATATGAAGAAGTATTTTGCGGAACTGGTCGGCACCTTCATCCTGGTGCTTTTTGGTTGCGGAACAGCCGTGGTTGCGGGTGACAAGGTCGGCATCGTCGGAATCGCCTTCGCCTTTGGGTTCGCCTTGATCGGCGCAGCGTACGGTATCGGTCCCATCTCCGGATGCCACATCAACCCCGCCGTCAGCCTCGGCGTCTGGGCCGCCGGACGGATGAAGACCATGGATGTAATCGGCTACTGGGTCGGCCAGTTTGCCGGAGGAATTCTGGCTGCCTGGGTACTCTCCTTCTATATCGTCGGCGGCGTGGCCGGAGGCTACAACGTAGGAACGGCAGGCCTGGGGCAGAACGGGTGGGGAGCTGGATACCAGGGCGAGTACAACCTGATTTCTGCAATCGCCTTCGAGTTTATCGCAACTCTGATTTTTGTCTGCGTCATCCTCGGCGCCACCCAGAAGGCCGCACCGGCAGGGTTTGCCGGCCTCGGCATTGGCATCACCCTGGTGGTCATTCACATCTTCGGCATTCGCATCACAGGTGTGAGCGTGAACCCGGCGCGAAGCTTTGGTCCGGCCTTACTGGTTGGGGGGCACGCACTCGCTCAAGTGTGGCTCTTCCTCTTAATTCCCAGCATCGCCGGTGTGGTCGCAGGACTGCTTTTCCGGTTCAAGGCGCTTGAGGCGGATGAGCCCATGCCGCAAATCAAGAACCGTCGCGACGTGGAAAACGAAATCGCGGTGTAACTGGTTTGTTGAAACCAGGCAAGAAGGGGAGACCGCATTTGCGCGTCTCCCTTGTACCTCCTGAAGCGAACAAGGTGGTCGTTTCGCAACTGCCCTGCCCTCGTTGATCCCCTCCCGGCGGGCTGGCTCCCATTGTTGCGGCGTATGCGCCACGAAATCAATTACGCGCGCGCGATAAAGCGCAGACGTACATAGTCGGCGATCCATTTTCCGTCTTCATCGCGCAGAGCGCGCTCCAGCAAGCCAGTTGTCGCTTCCGTAACCGGGTCGCGCAGATCTTTCGGCAGGTTCTCGAGAACACCGCGGCGAAAGGTGCGGAGCCACTCCGTCATGCCGCCGTCCCCAAGCGGGGTAGGCCGCGGTATCAACTCGATGCGCTCCACCCCGAAGCCCGCGCGCTCCAGGCGCAGCGTGTAGGCTTCCGGCGTCGGGTAGTAGTTCACGTCGTCTTCGAGATCGGCGTGACCATAGCGCGCGAGCACAGCAATCAGTGCAACCCGAATTGCGGCAACATTGCCGTGTCCGCCCATCTCGGCAACAAAGCGTCCGCCGGGGCGCAATACGCGTCGCACTTGGGACATCATCGCGTTCTGATCGCATACCCAATGGAGCGCGGCGTTCGAGAACACTGCATCGAAGTCGCCGTCCGCGTACGGCAGCGCTTCGGCACTCGCGACATCGGCCGAAATCGCGCGCGCACGCGCCGCTTCTACCATCTGCGGCGACGCATCCACACCCCGCACAGCGGCTCCGCTAGCCGCGAGCCGCAAAGTCAACTGGCCATCGCCACAGCCGAGATCGAGAATGCGCTCCCCAGGTTGCGGGTCGAGCCACGCAAGCACTCCGCCGGCCATCCCGTGGACAAATGCGCCCACCTTTCCATAGGTCTGAGGATCCCATGTCTGCGTCAAAACAACCTCCGCATTTAGTGTCGCGGGGATCCATTCATAAGGCAAAGTTATTCTTTTTTGCGATTCGATAAGATAAATTTATTCAGCCTTGTATTCCCGAAGGCCTAAATCGATTGGACAGGGATCAGAGTCAAATCGTCCACCAGGCCAACTTCTTTTTGCACGAAAGGCTCGCCGTAGTTCACGCCCGCGACTAGCCCATAGTGACGCGCTTCGGCAAATGTGCGCTCGCGAATTTCTTCTTCGGGGACAAACAGCCCGCCGCCGGCAGCCTGACTCGCGTACTGCGATTTGTACGCCATCAATGCCGCATGCCGTTGCTCAATGAAGGGAGTGATGTCGACGATGAAACTCGGCCGCACATCGGCATACAGACTGGCATAGACAATCTTGAAGGGCCGATAGGGCAGGTCGCCTGTCTCGATCTTTTTGAGGCCGGAAAGGAAACACGCTTCGTAGCCCAGTGTTGCCACGATGGAATGGTCGGGGTGCCGCGCTTGTCCATAAGGCAAGATCACCACGCGCGGCTGAAGCTGGCGTAGAACCCGCACGATCTTGATCCGGTTTTCCAATGTGTTCTCGATCGCGCCGTCGGGAATGTCCAGCGCGTCGCGCCATCCGACGCCCAGCAGTTTTGCGGCTTCGGCTGCTTCGCGCCCGCGCTCTTCGGCGGTGCCGCGCGTTCCCCCTTCGCCCCGCGTGAGATCCAGAATCGCGGTTCGCAATCCACGCGCTGCCATGCGTAGAAGGGTTCCGCCACAGGTCTGCTCCACGTCATCGCGATGCGCTGCAATGGCCAGCACATCGGCTGTAAACGAATCGGATGGCCGTGGAAGAGTCATCTTTTTGAAGCTTGATGTGCGGAGCCCTGAAACCGATTCGGATCCAAACCTAGCAACCAGAAAGCAAGATGTCCCAAGGATGGACGCCCAAAAGACGCATTAGTAGACGGTGTTGTTCGAATCGGTGGTTGCATCCATGAAGGCCACGTCATACGCAGTGCCGGTCACGGTCACATACTGATTGTTAATCGATGAGCCGTCCACCGTGCTGTAGATGTAGACTTGGCCGCCCTGTGCCACATAAACCTTGTGATAACCCGTCACGTTGGCGACCCCGGTTGCGTCGCCAAAATACGGCTCGATCATGGTGACGGCATTCGTCGACGTGTTGTACATGGTCAAACAGCCGTAGGGTTGGCCTGTCTCGAAGCGCTCGCCGTTGTTGCACTTGGTCATGGCGATCCACAGCGTGTTGTCGTCGCCAAGTAGGATGCGGCTGACTGCTCCGGGCGCACCATCGCTGATCGAGGTCGCCGTACCGGCCGTATTGCTGGCGAGATTGAGAACGGTCAGATTGCCCGTGAAAAGGCCGTCTGGTAGAAGCTGCTGGCCTGTCACGTACATCGTGGACCCTGTCACCAGCGCATTACTCGAGCCGCCGGGCACGGGGATGGTTGGGATTGTCCCGGTGACGGGCAGCGTGCCCGATTGCAATCCCGTTGTAAAGATCAGGGGTGCCACAGGCAACGACGAAATCGAAGCGGTGGTGCCGCCGCACTCGGGACCGCAATTCAAAACGTAAGCCGTTCCGCCATCCGACGAGAAAACCGCTTTCACGGGTCGGTCGAAAGCGAGCGGTGCTCCATACGAGTTGCCGGTTGCATCGGTTGCGTCGGGGCTTTGGGCCTGGAAGAGGCACCAGAGCGGCCCATTTTGTGGCTCGCAATCGACCGCAGCCTTCGGCCATGTGCTGGCGCCGCCAGAATACGCGATGGTCTGTGCCGCCGATAGCTGCCTGGGGTAATAGATGTAGTTCGAATTCTGCACGAACGCCAGGGCCATGGTGCCGCCCGGGTTTACGCTCACCCGGTAGATGCCGGGAAGGCCCAGCGAAACGACCCCGCCGGTAGCCTGGTTCACAATGGTCAGAACGTGCACCGCTTGCTGTGCGGCAAAAATATAGGTCTGGCTGCGGGTGACGAAGATGCTCGAAGAGGTACCCGTCAAACCCTTCGCTGCGCCACTCGAGCTTTCCTTGGCATAGTTGACGACGGTGAAGCTGCCATCACCATATCCATAGACGGCGCCAATCTGTTCCTCAGGCAAGTTCTGAATGCTGATGGGAAGCGCGCCCGCATAACCGGAGATCGAATAGGTCACTTGGGTGTTGTTGAACTTATAGCGCGTGTCGTAAAAGGCATCGACAATCTCCAACGCGCCCTTTGTCAGGGCTCCCGGGTTCTGCACCGCGATCAGAACGCGGGTCGTCAATTGGCTTGGGGGAAGCTGACGGCCGGCAAAGAAGGTTGTCTTTCCGCATCCCGCAATCGCGATCGCAACCACCAGAGCTCCAGCGGTACTCAACCAAAAACTTCTCTTCTTCAAAATCCCTTACCTCGAGGGTTAGCGCGGAGCTTACCGCTGCCTTAACGTGAACAAATGGATGGCGATTGCCGTTTCATCGGAACGCAGCATGACGCGTCGCCCGGAATCGGATCTGACCGTTGTATTGACTCCCGAAGTATAACAAAGCAACCCAGGCTGCTGACGCGGTCCGGCACCGTGCCGTAGCATGGCTGTAGAATGCCGACGTTCGCCGACATCTTCTCCAATCGCCCGGTCCTTGCCGATGGTGCGATGGGAACCGTGCTCTACGCGCGCGGCGTGTTTATCAACCGTTGTTATGACGAACTGAACCTTTCCGACCCGAACCTGATTCTCTCCATCCACGAAGAATATCTGCAGGCGGGCGCGGAGGTGATCGAAACCAACACCTTCGGCGCCAACCGCTTCAGGCTGGCACGCCACGGGCTTGCCGCCAAGGTTACCGACATCAATGCTGCGGGAGTCCGCCTCGCCCGGCAGGCGGTGGAACATCTGCGCGAGAAGCAGGCAGGCACAGCGTGGGTGGCGGGTTCGGTCGGCCCGCTGGGCGTTCGCCTTGAACCCCTGGGGAAGACCGGTCTGGATGAAGCCCGTGCAGCCTTCTCCGAGCAGATTCGCGCATTGGCGGAAAGTGGCGTCGACCTCCTGACCATCGAAACCATGCCGGCTCTGGACGAAGCCCGCGAAGCGCTTTACGCGGCACTGGAGACGGCCCCCACACTGCCGGTGCTGGTGATGGTCACGGTCGACGACGACAGCAACTGCCTCGATGGCTCCTCTCCGGCACAAGCAGCCGCGCTGCTGACCGAGTGGGGCGCGCGCGCGATCGGCGTGAATTGCTCCACAGGTCCAGCGACGGTGTTGACGGCTCTCGAAGCGATGCGCCGCGCCACCACGCTGCCGCTGGCTGCGATGCCCAATGCCGGCATGCCGCGTGCAGTCGAAGGCCGCAACATTTATCTCTGCTCGCCAGAGTACATGGCAAGCTTTGCCCGCAAAGCGATTGCGGCCGGCGCACAGATTGTTGGCGGCTGTTGCGGCACTACCCCCAATCACACGCGGGCGATGCGTTCGGCAATGCGCGCCCTGGATGCCCAGGCACGCGTTTCGGAAGGCGGCGCGGCGGTCGCCATTTCTTCCGAGACACCCCCAGCGCAGCTCGGCCAACGCTCGAAGATCGGCTCTCTTGTGGAGCAAGGAAAGTTCGTTACGCTGGTGGAAATTGTGCCTCCGCGCGGCATCAATTGCACCAAAGAGATTGAAGGGGCGCGACTGCTGGCGCAACTCGGCGTTCACGCCATCAACGTGCCCGATTCGCCGCGCGCTTCGGCGCGCATGAGCGCGCAGAGCCTTTGCATCCAGATTCAGCAACACACGGGCCTCGAAACGGTCCTGCATTACACCTGCCGCGACCGAAACATCCTGAGCATCCAGTCGGATCTGCTCGGCGCTTCGTCGATTGGGCTGCGCAACATCCTTTGCCTGACCGGAGACCCGCCCAAGCTTGGAAACTATCCTGACGCGACTGCAGTGTTTGACGTAGATGCCATCGGACTGGTCAACCTGGTTCGTCGTTTGAACCATGGACTGGACATCGGAGCCAACTCGATTGGCGCAAGCACCAACTTCACCATCGGCGTTGCGGCCAATCCCGGCGTGCCCGATATCGAGCACGAATTGCGCCGTTTTGCCTTCAAAGTTGAAGCCGGGGCCGAATACGCCATTACCCAGCCGGTCTTCGATCTGCGGCTCCTGGAAGAGTTCCTGCGCCGCATTGAGGAATTCCGTATTCCTGTCATCGCGGGCGTCTGGCCGCTTACCAGCCTGCGCAATGCGGAATTCATGAAGAACGATCTGCGGGTTTCAATGCCCGAAGAGATCATGCTGCGCATGGCACAAGCCGACACGCCCGATGCGGCCCGGCAAGAAGGCATTCGGATCGCGCAGGAGATGCTCGAATCCGTTCGTCCTTTTGTGCAAGGCGTCCAGGTGAGCGCACCCTTCGGCCGTTACGGCGCTGCGGCCGAGGTCATTGCCAGCGTATTGCCCCAGGCTTCCACTCTTTCGGAGTAACAACTATGCCGTCGTTTGAAGATTCGCTGAAGAAACTCGAAACCATCGTGGAACAGCTGGAAAAGGGCGACATGAGCCTCGAAGATTCGCTCAAGCTGTTTGAAGAAGGGGTCGGGCTGTCGGCCGCCTGCAAAAAGGAACTCGATGCCGCCGAAGGCAAAGTGCAGATGCTGATCAAGCAGCGCGATGGTTCGCTGAAGGCTGAGCCATTCCCCTCCGAGAAATAAAGCCCAAATGAAGCTTCCTCACGGTTGTTGGGGCGGAGTGATTTTTGCCTCCAACCAGG
This sequence comes from uncultured Acidobacteriaceae bacterium, assembly GCA_963798035.1. Classification (GTDB taxonomy): domain Bacteria; phylum Acidobacteriota; class Terriglobia; order Terriglobales; family Acidobacteriaceae; genus Telmatobacter. Next base: position 455,093 of record CAWCRW010000007.1, read on the forward strand.
TCCGCATTTCCGGCGACAGGCGATTCGGTTCGTCGAGACGAAAGACCCGAGTCCCGGCGGTCAAATGCAACAAACTGGTGTCTGTGCTCCGTGCGATTACAAACGCATCCGCGCGACCCCAAAAAGCTTCAAAGGAAAGCTTGAAGTCGTCGCCTGAACCGCCGAGTATCCCGATGCACACGTCGGGCTGCCAATGAGCGAGGATCCGGTTCGACTCAAAGATGACATTTGCTGCGGGTCCGATTGCGGCTTGCATCGCGCGTAGCGGAAATTCTTCGCCGGGTGCGGTGACCAACAGGGCGCGTCGCGCTCCCGCGGCAAGATAGCGCTCCGTGTCGGTTCCCTGCCCTCTCTGCACTTCTTCCCTGATGGGTTCAGGCTTGCTGTGCAAGTGGGTACTGATCTTCACCGCGGTCCAGCGAAACGTGAGATATTCCGCAATGAGCCCGCAGACCAGCGCTGTCTTTCCCACCCCGCGGCCCGTTCCGCCGACAACGATGACTGGCATAGGGCCCTATTCCACGCTGTCGGTTCCGGTGTTCTTGCTGCGCCAGCCGAGACGCGCCAGTCGAATCAGCATTGCCTGCTCGCGCAACACTTGCTTGAGCGGACGCGCTGGAGTTCCCCAAAGCACCGTGCCTGGACGCAAGCCCTCGTTGGTGACCGTCTTCCCGCTCAGTACCCCTGCTTGCCCGCCCAGCATGACGCCGGGACCGACCTTGACATGATCCCCGATACCGACTTGCCCCGCGAGGATAGCGCCATTCCCGATAGTGCTTGATCCGGAAATGCCGGTCAGCGCCACCAGAATGACGTCTTCGCCAATATCGCAGTTGTGCCCGACGTGGACCAGGTTGTCGATTTTTGTTCCGCGGCGAATGCGTGTTTCGGCCAGCGCGCCGCGATCGATCGTCGAGTTAGCCCCGATTTCTACGTCGTCTTCAATGACCAGCGTGCCTTGCTGCGGAAATTGCGTGTACTTTCCGCTGGCAGAATCGCGGACGTAGCCGAACCCGTCCGCTCCCAGCACTGCGCCCGCATGCACGATGACGCGGTCGCCAACCGCGGTACCGGGATAGAGAACCGCGCGCGGAAAGATGCGACATTTTTCGCCAATCTGCACGCCATGCCCAATCACCGCACCCGCTTCGATGCGCGTGTTGGCGCCGATGCGCACACCGGATTCGACGACGGCACAAGCCTCGACCGTCACACCGACACCGAGGATGGCATCTGGCATCACCACCGCCCTGGGGTGTACGCCGGCCGGGGGTATCGGCGCTGCGAGCAACTTGGCCGCTTGCGCAAACCACAGCCGTGGATTGTCAAACTCAACGATTGCCTTGCCGCGCGGATATGAGCCCGCAATCCCAGGCCGCAAGACCACCACTCCCGCCTTGCTGCCGAGCGCAGCCAGCACGCCCGCGGACGAGTCGGCAAATGCAATGTCGAAGGGATTCGCGTGCTCGCACAGATTCACACCGTCAACCATCCACTCCGGATCGCCCTGCACCAGCTTTCCGCCCAGCCTTTCGATCAGTTCGCTCAGCGTCATGCGTGTCTCTCCTGGAAGTGGCTAGGGATCGCTCCCGGCGGCCGCCGCACCCGCAATGGGAGCGGGCCCTAGTAGAGTCCGGGCTCGCCGGCGGGGCGCGTCTTCCAGCGGCGATGAATCCAAAGCCATTGGTCAGGATAACGACGGATCCAGGACTCCAATACATCATTGCACTGCTGCGTAACAGCAAGAACATCTTCTTTCGGATGGCGTGTTCGCTCAATCACCAGTTCCGGGCCAAAATGCAGGACGTACTGGCCGTCCTTCGGCTCCCACAAAACGAACCCCGGCAACACAGCCGCACCCGTCTTGAGAGCGATGTGCGCCAGGCCCGAGGCAGTGCACGCTTCAATGCCGAAGAAGCGCGCAAAAACTCCCTGGGGCGGCGTCATGTTGGTGTCCATCAGGATGCCCACGGTTTCACCATGGTGCATGGCTGTCAGTAGGCCGCGCGCAAAGTCGTCCTTGGGCAGCACGTAGTTGCCATGCATGCAGCGAATGTCGTTGACGAATTTGTCGAGATAACGGTTATCGAGACGACGGATCACCATCGCCATCGGGAAGCCCATCAGCGAGTGATAAAAGCTGGAGAGTTCCCACGCGCCAAGATGGCCGGTGAGCACCAGGACGCCTTTGCCGCGATCACGGGCGGCAATGTAGTGCTCAAGGCCTTCGTTGCGAATCCAACCCTCGACATTTGAGGCTGAATAGCGTGGCATGCGGCAGAATTCGACGAGCTGCCAGCCGAGATGGCGGTATACACCGCGCAGCAGTTCGGCTCTTCCGTTTGGAGAGACGTCGGGCAATGCAATTTCAAGGTTTCGTTCGCCTACATGGCGCAACCGGGGAAAAACACGGTAGACAGCCCAGGCGATGCCCCCGGCGACCAGCCGAGCCAATTTGCGCGGCATCCATCCCAGGACGCGCGCCACAGCCACGACCAGCCAGTACTCAATCTTCGCCTGCATCGTTGAATGTTAAAGATCAAGTGTAGGCCATGGCGCTGGAAGCGTAAGGCCGGGGCGATCCTGCAAAGAGAAAGGCGGCCCATCTGGAATCGATGAGCCGCCTGCCATACAACGCGCCTGGATCCGGTGATTACCTGTTCTTGGACTGCACAAAGTATTGCGCCACAGTGCGAACGAAAGAAACTGCACCGTCGGGCACCGGCACGTCCCCCTTCAAAACTGTGTCAAAGTGCTGAGGCGAGCCGTAAAACAGCTCGGTGTCTTCCTTGTTCTGGCTCACGCTGGTTCCGTCGAGGTCAATCCCGGCGAAGATTCCCTTGTTGCGCGAATAGCTGAGGAGTTCGGCGTTCATCTTCCAATCGGTCGACGCCTGCCCTGCGCGTCCCACCGGGCCGGCGGCTGCCGAAGCATCGGCGCCAATTTTAAATTTGCTCTTCAGCAGATCCTGCAGACCTTTGTCGTTGACCGCAACCAGCACCAGATCCGTCGACTGGCCACCAATCTGCAATCCAAAGGAGCCGCCTGCCATGCGAATAAACACGGGACCGCTCCACCCATGACCGGTGCGGCATGTGACCACGCCCTGGCCATATTGCCCGCCAAAAATAAAGGCGCCCTTCAGCATGCCGGGCACGACGGCTACACATGTGGCCTGCTGCAGAATGTTCATGGGGATGCTGTGATCTTCGGCAGACATGATCTGCTCCATCACCGTCTTCGCGCTCTCCAGGCGAGCCTGCAAGTCGTCCTTTGAACTGGCCGCAAACGCCGTGGCGCTCAGTGAGAAACAGAGGCAAATCGAGGCAATTGCTTTTTTCATGGGGGAATCCTTTCAAGTGCGCCCCTTCAAGGCGGCGCATGTTTTTATCGCACTCCGGGTGAAGGTGACCCGACGTCATCCGCCAACTGGCGGAAGTTCAGATTCGGACATCTCCCTGGCTCTGCTGCAACTTGAGCAAATCTTCAAAGAGCTGACAGACGAATGACGGCAGACCCAGCGCGAAGTCGCGCACAAAATCGATTGCGAAACCTGAATCGTCAACAGAAAGTCGGATTCGAGGTCCCGATGGAGTTGAGCGTCAGTGTATACGCCGATACCGGTGGACGGTAGAGCAACGCAAAACAGAACACTAACCCAATGATCTTAAATGGTCTTAGCGGATTTGCTGTGAAAATCGAAGGCGGGTGCGCAGATCGATCCCATTCCCATGCCCTTCCAAGAGAAGGCAGGTGGACGAAAAAAGAGGAGTTCCCAGGCTTCATGGGAAACATGCTGCCTGGGAACTCCTTTCCCCAGATCTGCGTTGTTTCTGGAAATGAGTTTCTATTAGTTACCGTTTGGGTACAAGAGTACGAAGGTTTGCAGCATCTAAGTAATGCGCTTTAGCTCCCCTTCGTAACCGGCTCGAGCGTCGCCAGTTCCGCTGCTGGACGCGGCGGACGGCCATCGTGCGCCATCAGTCCTCCTAGCGCTCGCATGGAGAGGTCGATGCGGTTTTCCGCGCCGGTTTTGCGCATCAACCTTCCGACATGAGCCTTTACAGTGCGTTCCTCAATTCCCAATTCACGGGCGATTTCGCGGTTGGAACGGGCAAGAAGGATCAAGTCCATCACCTGGCGTTCGCGGGCGGTCAAGTTAGGCCCGCTCTGGCTCGCCCCCCCCTCGGAGGAGAGCAGCAACCGGTCAATGAGTCTCGAAAGCAGGCGGCGCGGTGCCCAGATGGAGCCGGAGACCACCACTTCAATGGCCTCGCGCACCACGCGCGGCCCCGCCGTCATGTCGAGGTAGGCGCGCGCGCCTCCAATGATCGAGTCGATCACCAGGGCATCATTGCCGGCCGGCCCGATCACAATGAGCCGCAAGGCCGGGCGCTGCCTGCGAATTTCGCGAATCGTCTGAAGGCCGCGTGCCGATGCGTTCAGGTCGATCACCAGGTGTTCCAACTCCAGGTCGGCCATCAACTCGTCGAGGGTCCCGATGACCGGAAGAAGCGGAGACTGGCCAAATTCCGGCTCCCGCTCAAAAACACTGGTGAGACCTTCGAGGCGAATCGGTTCGCCGGCGACAACTCCCACCCGAATTGGAAGTGCAAAGCTTTTCGCGGACATTTATGTCTCCCAGCCGCTCTTCAGGCCAGAGAGCCCCAATTTATTGGCAACCTCGGAGCGAAGTGAAACAACTCTCGATATTCTCCGGACCGAAATTGCCCGTGTTTTATAGCTTAGGTAGAACAATCCCCTGTTGCTTCTGATATTTCCCCTTGCGATCGGCATAGCTGGTCTCGCACGGTTCATTCCCGTGGAAGAACAAAATCTGACAGAGCCCTTCGTTGGCGTAGATCTTGGCCGGCAATGGCGTGGTGTTGGAAATCTCCAGCGTGACGAAACCCTCCCACTCCGGTTCAAATGGTGTGACGTTGACGATGATGCCGCAGCGTGCATAGGTGGACTTGCCGACGCAGATGGTAAGGATGTCACGCGGAATTCGAAAATATTCAACGGACCGGGCCAGAGCAAACGAGTTGGGCGGGACAATCACCGAATCGGCCTGAACCGAGACGAAGGACCGTTCATCGAACGCCTTGGGATCGATAATCGCGCTGTTGACATTTGTAAAAATCTTGAATTCGTCAGACACCCGCAGGTCGTAGCCATAGGACGACAGTCCATACGAAATTACGCCCTCGCGCACCTGCTTTTCGCTGAAAGGCTCGATCATTTTGTTCTTGATCGCCTGCTCCCGGATCCAACGGTCACTCTGAATCGACATGCCTCTCCCGTGGCGAACCGTCTCTCGGCTCCGCCCCCAACACAGCTGGCTTGAATGCCCGCTCGAAGGCTTCATCTTACGAAACGGGCCGGGAGAAAACAACGGTTGGCAGAAGTCCGGCCTGTCAAAAAGTCATGTCTTCGAGGCAACCAAACGGCGACTGCCGCATTTTCCTCATCCAAGGAGTTGCAGCTGTTCCCTAAACGAGGCAAAATCTGTACCATCAATTGAGTAGGGCGTGCTACAGTCGTTTCCGTAGCATGGCCCGGGCGGCTTGAAAAGCTCAGCCCGAGGTCATGTGGTGATTGCGCCAGCGAGGTAACCGCTTTGATTAAGCAAGACATCGTTCATCACGTGATCGAGCGCACAGGGCTGCCCCGCACCAAGGCTGAGGCTGCGGTGGATACGGTGTTCGAGGGGCTGAAAGAGGCCCTCGCTGCAGGCGAGCGCATCGAACTGCGCGGGTTTGGCGTCTTCAGTGTTCGGGCACGCAAGACGGGAATCGGTCGCAATCCGCGAACCGGCACCGAGGTCAGCATCACTCCGGGCAAGGCAGTGCGTTTCAAGCCGGGCAAAGAGCTGCACACTCTCGCAGACGGCACCGCCGGCAACAAACCGAACTCTCACGCATCCGGCGAATAGCCGTACTCTTCGTCCGCTTGCTGAGAACGCCTGCCCGGCCACAGGTTTGGCAGTCCCGCCCCTAACGCCCTTGCAGTTGGCGCCGAAGGCGCAGTTGGCCCCACCGCAGGGGACGCAGTTGGCTACATCAACCTTTGTGCGTCGATATCGACCACCATGTTTCTCCGCGGCACTCCCACTGCGTCTGCGTGCGCCAGTGCGGCGCGCATGGCAGCATTGAGCGATTTGCGCGACCCGGCTTTCAAAATCAAATGGAAACGATAGACCCCCTTGATGCGCGCGATCGGCGCTGTGCAAGGGCCCAGCACCCGAATCCCTTCGATGGCAGCGGCCTGAAACCATTTGCCGAGGACCGCAGACCAGCCTGCCGCTTCCTCCAATTTTTCCGACTGAATTAAAACATTCGCCAGCACACCGAAGGGCGGATAGTGCATCCAGCGCCGGTACTTGAGCTCCCGTTCCACAAAACTCGCGTAGTCGTGTGTGCTCGCGGCGACGACTGCGTAGTGGTCGGGATAGTAGGTCTGCACAACCACGCGGCCCGGCAGAGCGCCGCGGCCGGCGCGGCCTGAAACCTGTGTCATCAGCTGAAACACGCGCTCAGCCGCCCGGAAATCCGGCATCGACAATGCATGATCGCAACCCACCACGCCGACCAGAGTGACGCCGTGGATGTCATGGCCTTTGGCGATCATTTGCGTGCCCACGAGCAAATTGATCTCGCCCGAATGCAGCCGGGCCAGCAGCCGCTCCAGATCGTGCCGCCCGCGCACTGTGTCGCGGTCCATGCGGCCGATGCGCGCGCCGGGAAAGATCGCGCCGAGTCGCTCTTCGCCTTGCTGCGATCCGGCGCCGAGAAAATACAAATGCTCGCTGTCGCACTTGGGGCAGCGCGGCGGTACGGTGCGTTTGTAGCCGCAATAGTGGCACTCGAGGCGCTGGCCTGCGTGCGCAATACCGGACTCATCCAGCGTTGGCTTATGGTGCGTGAGCGCGATCGCGCAGTTCTGGCACTCGAGCTTTTCTCCGCAGGCACGACAGATCACGGCAAACGAATAGCCTCGCCGGTTGAGGAGGATCAGCGCCTGTTCGCCGCGATCCAGGGTCGCGCGTGTCTGCGCCACAAGGGAGCGGGAAAAGAGCTGCTCCTGCCCAGTCTCTTGAAACTCACGTCGCATGTCGACGAGTTCTACCTCGGGAAGCGGTCGGTTCATGACCCGATCCTGCATGGCGATGCGCGTGTATTTTCCTTGCAGGGCGTTCTGCCAGCTTTCGAGCGATGGCGTCGCAGAGCCGAGAACGACGACCGCTCCAGCGAGCTTGGCACGCATGACCGCCACGTCGCGCGCGTTGTACCGCGGCGTTTCTTCCTGCTTGTAGCTCTGGTCATGCTCCTCATCGACACAGATCAAGCCGAGATTCGGAGTAGGCGCAAAGATCGCGGACCGCGTGCCCACCACTATCGGCGCTTCGCCACGATGGATCCGCCGCCATTGCTCGCTACGCTCCTCGGGCGTAAGAGCCGAATGCAGCAAAGCCACGCGGTTCCCAAAGGCCACATCGAGCAAGCCCACCATCTGCGGCGTTAATCCAATCTCCGGGACCAAAAGGATTGCCGACTGCCCGCGGTCAAGGGCGCGCTGCATGGCGGCGAGATAGACGGCCGTCTTCCCTGACCCCGTGATTCCGTGCAGAAGAAAGGCGTGAAACGTCCCCAGCGTCGAAACAACGGATGCCAGTGCATCGAGTTGCGAACGATTGAGGCGGGGCGGCTCGCTCGGCGCTTCGATTCCACCCATGCGAAATGCTGCGGCACGCTCGTCGATGCGCACCAGGCCACGCCGCACCAGCGTTTGCAGCGTGGACGAAGGCAAATCTCGGCGGCGTAGTTCGGCCAGGGGCAGTTCGCCTCCGCAAGCCGCGAGCTCCGCCAGGATCGACTGCTGTTTCGCGGTGAGTTCCGGAAGTCGTGCCTCTTCTACCAAAACCGCAAAACGTTCCGTGCGCCGCGCATCGCGCTCGACCGCAGAAGTCTCGCGCGCGATCCATTTCTTGCGCAGCATTGCGGCCAGCAGCGGAAGTGAAGCTGTGGTTGCAGTGCGCAGTGTCGACACCTTCACCGGCTCTCCCAGAGCCAGGTGGGCCAGAACTCGATGCTCAATAGAGGTGCGATCCCCCGTTTCATGGCTGCTTTTGGTGGACGATTTGTCCTTTCGGCTACTCTTTCCGTCAGAGAGCGCGAGCAGATGACCCTCTCCATCCAAAGTTGCCGCAAGCACATCGCGGCCCAGGTCTGTGATCCGGTAGTAGACGGTACGCCGCACTTCCGCCATCAACGGCAGCATGCCGCGTAGCACTTCACCCAACGGCGCGAGGTAGTACTGCGCGATCCATTCGGCGAGCGCCAGCAGATGCTCGCTCAGAAGGGGCTCGTCGTCGAGAACCGCCTCGATCGGTTTGGCTTCAAAATCAGTCGGCGCGATGTCGGATAATCCCGCGACAACACCGATAAGCTTCTCGTTGCGAAATGGGGCGATGACGCGCGCGCCACGTTGCGGCTGCTGCCCTGCGCGCACCGCGTACGTAAAGGTGCGATCCAGGGGCACGGGCAACGCGACTTCGCAAAAGGCAGGCATGGAGGACAAGATTCAGTGTAGGGGATGCGACCCGCAGCGAGACGTTTGCCGCGATTGATGCAGATCCCTATTCCGTGTTCCGCCTCTTTCAGTACAATTCATTGCTGATGACAGTCAAAAGCACCAAACCCGCCGCCCCGCCACCCACCACGTCCACAAAAAAATCTGCGATCACGCTGGCCATCGACATTGGCGGATCGGGCCTCAAGGCCATGCTGCTGGACGCGGCTGGTAAGCCCGTCAGTGAGCGGCAACGCGTGGATACTCCAGCCGTGCCCACGCCGCCGCTGGTGCTCGCCGGCCTGGAAGAACTGCGCAAGCAGCTGCCTGCTTTCGATCGCGTCTCTGTCGGCTTCCCAGGCGTCATCAAGCGCGGCACCACGTACACAGCGGCCAACCTTCATCCGGCATGGGTTGGGTTTCCACTGCAGGCAGAACTGGAAAAGCGGTGGAAGAAGCCTGTACGTGTCGCCAATGACGCTGCTGTCCAGGGCTACGGGGCGATCGTCGGAGACGGCGTGGAGCTTGCGCTCACGCTCGGCACCGGACTCGGCTCTTCGCTCTTCACCAACGGCCGACTTTGTCCCGGCCTTGAACTAGCGCATCATCCCTGGCGTAAAGGCAAAACCTACGAAGACTTTCTCGGCCGGCGGGGTCTCGACAAGTACGGCAAGAAGCATTGGAACAAACTGCTGCAAGAAGCGATCGATCAAACTTCAAAGCTTTTCAACTGGGATCACCTCTACCTGGGCGGCGGCAACACCAAGAAGATCGACTTCGAGCCGGGTAAGAATGTCAAGATTGTTTCGAATGAAGCCGGCTTACTGGGCGGCGTCGCTCTTTGGCGCGAGTGGAATTAGAGCGAAACGCGGCCGGCTCAACCCGGGGCCGCAACTATCTGGAAAAAGTCGAAACGAACGGAGAGTCTCGTCGACGGATCTGCTGCGTTGTATACATTACTTCCGGCATAACAGAAATCGATCGGGCATCGCCAGTACTTTTGTGACCCCCGTCGTGACATTAATCACTTCCAATCGCCCCACCAGCCCATCAGATTAGAGATCAAGGCACAGAACAGGCTGGCGCTTCACCAGAGGACGACTCTCTGGGGAGCAAGGGGAGAACGGCGCATAAATCGCCGCCAGCAGAGATCTCCGTCCGGCACGCAACGCCGGTTATAACGACGGAGAAACTCTGCGAGAGGATATATGATTACTGGCCCAAGCGGCACGGTTTCAGCAGTGGATTTTATTCGCAAGATGCCCGGTAAATCGCAGGCTGCCTTAATCAAGGCCAGCGATCACGAGCAATATATTGTCAAGTGGATGCATGGTCCGCGTTCCACCGTCAGTGTGCGGCTTGAGGCGCTCCGTAATTCTGTTTATCAGTATCTGGGCCTTCCTGTTTCGTCGTGGACCACGATCGAGATTCCGGAGGATGTGATTGATGCACATCCGGAAATGTGGATCCAGTCGCCTTCCGGATTGGTGCGACCCGACGCCGGCGTCCACTTCGCGTCGCGCCAGGTTGCAGCGCCGGACGGCGTGTTCTATGAATATCTCCCTGAGAGACTCTTTCCGAAGGTGACCAACCGGTCTGACTTCTGGGGCGCCTATGCAGCCGATGTGTGGACGGAGCGCTTCGACATCCGGCAAGCGGTGTTCGTTCCGGACCAGGCTCCGTGCAGCCTCCGCGCCGTGTTCATCGATCATGGCAGTTCATATGCTTTGATGACTTCGAAAGACAAGGCCCGCCTCACCGCGTGCCTCTACAAAGACCGCAGCATTTATCTCGAATCGGAGATGGTGAACGATCTGCACGACTGGATTGAGGAGATTCGCCGCCACGGTCATGGCGCCGTTGCCCGGGCGATTGAAAGCCTGCCCGGCGATTGGATCAGCACCGCCGTCGTGGAAAAAGCCGAGCGGTTCGTGGAGCGAATCCAGGAGTTGAAGGAAATCATTTTTCCGCCGATCTCGCGGTTTTCGTCTGCCGCGATGAAGAAGTCGCGCAAACACTGCACGGTGCGCGTGCTGCTACGTGCGGGTCAGATTCTCTAGGCCTTCCTGTCACGCATCTGCTGCGCCAGTTCCTCGACGTTTTCGGGGCGCCCCAGGTCCCGCCATTCGTATGCATCGGCGCGGAACGCGACGATCCTCCCACCCTTCGCCGCGAGGCGTAGATACGCCGGGATGATCGAGAAGACGCCTTCTTCGCTCAGTTCCGAAAAGATCCGCGGCGAAATCACGTGAATTCCCGAGAATGCGAGTTCCTGTGGATGTTCCACAGGCCGCGCCATTTCCGGATTGCCGCCACGGCCGATACGCCGTCCGCACAATTCATCGTGCTCATCAAAGAGCAAAGGGCGCGAAGTCGGCCGCTGTTGCACAGCCAGCGTGGACAGGGCGCCTCTCTCTCGATGGAGTCGGACCATCTGCGCAAGGTCGATGGTGCTGACAACGTCGACGTTGTGTACGAGGAATGAGTCTTGCGGGCCTTCAAGAAAAAACCTCGCCGCTCGCTTCACTCCCCCGCCCGTATCGAGAAGGACATCTTCGCGGGAAATCTCAATACGCATGCCAAAGTCGTCGTGCGCTTTCAGATATGCGCCGATCATCTCGGCAAAATGATGCACATTCACGATGACTTCGCGCACGCCAAACGAGCGCAGGCGGGCCAGTGTGATCGCCAGCAGCGTCTCCCCTGCGACCTCCACCAGCGCTTTGGGCCGGTCGTTGGTGAGCGGACGCAGCCGCGTTCCCAGGCCCGCCGCCAACACCATCGCCTTCATCGGCCCATCTTCTCCAGTTCCACGTGCCGCAGCACCACCTGTACGCCTGCGGTGCCGCGCAGGTGTTGCGCAAGCTGCTCTGCCAGGTACACCGACCGATGCTGTCCCCCCGTGCACCCAAAACAAACCATCAGGCTCGAGAAACCACGCCGCTGATACGCGCGAACACTTTCATCCACCAGCGCGCGCGCATGGTCGAAGAATTGCCCCACGCTCTCCTGCTGCCGCAGATGCTCGATGACAGGCATGTCTTTGCCCGTCTGCAGGCGAAAACGCTCCTCGCGGCCGGGATTCGGCAAGCTGCGCGCGTCGAAGACAAATCCGCCGCCATTGCCACTCAAGTCCCGCGGCGCTTCCCGATGAAAGCTGAAACTGAAAACGCGCACCGTCAGGTCGCCTTCGGGCACTGCCAGGGCCTGCAACTTCTCGGCGCTCGAAAGACTACCCAGCGCCTCGAGCAGCGCTGGCAGTGCAATCGGGAGCTTCGCATTTTCTGCCAGCCATTGCAGGTTCTTCAGCGCATAGGGCACACTCTGCAGGAAATGCGCTTTGCGCTCATAGAAACCGCGAAATCCATACGCGCCGAGCGCCTGAAGGATGCGCACGTACACATATGCGTAGTAGTGCTCCATGAACGCGTCGCGCTTCAGATCAATAAAACGGCCCAGGCATTCGAGATAGTAGTTCAGCAATTCCTGTCGCAGCGCCGGCGGCAGGTCGGCTTTGCCATCGAAGAGCAACGAAGCAATGTCATATTGCAGTGCGCCCCGCCGTCCACCCTGGTAATCCAGAAAATAGGGCTGCCCGTCGCGCAGCATCACATTGCGCGATTGGAAGTCCCTATACAGAAAGTAATCATGGCTGGCACTGAGCAGAAACTTGGTCAACCGTCCGAAGTCCGCTTCCAGCGCCTGCTCGTTAAACGGCACCCCGGCCAAACGCAAGAAGTAATACTTGAAATAGTTCAGGTCCCAAGCGATTGACTGCCGATCGAAACTCGCTCGCGGATAGCAGACCTTATAATTGAGATCGCGCCCCGCCTCCACCTGAAAACGCGGCAGCACGGCCACAACTTTGCGGTAGGCTTCGACGGCTTCAGGGGTGATAGCCTCGCCAGCACGATGCTGGCTCAGGAATTCAAAGAGCGTAGTGTCGCCGAGATCTTCTTCGAGATACGCGCCCCGGTTCAAATCTTCGGCATATATCTCGGGTACCGGCAACCCCTTGCGCCGAAAATGCCGCGAAAACTCCAGGAATGCGACATTCTCTTCGCGAACTGGGTACACAATCCCAATCGCGCTCGCGCCCGCCGCCCCCGTGAGCCGCACAATGGCGCGACCCGAGCCACCGAGTTGTCCCTGCAGCGGCTTCACTGCCTCGGGAGGCGCGTTGAAGCGCTTCTCGAAAAGCTGTTTCAAAACTTCCATGTCGCTCTTTCCAGGATTGCCAAACTTGCTTCCCAATCATATCCATCCACAGTCCACTCGCAGGTGTTCAACCGGTTTCCCTTCTCGAGCAATTTCTCCTCAGCAGCTTCGCTCGGCAATTAGCCGTCCAACAGAATCGAGAATGCCAAGTGGACGGCGGGGACTCACGGTACTGTCGAAGCGCCCGCAGAGAAAGTCACAAAGGCGCAGAAACGTTTTGTAAATGTGGACTAAACTACCCTTCTGAGTCTGGCCTTCGTGGAGCTGCGGTCCTCACAGCGCAAGGACCCGCGCCCTCGCAACGGCGCGTCTCAACGACCGATTTTGACACCGTGCGTGCGCCCTATCGATCTGCAGTTGATTTTTTTGCGCAGCAGCTGCTGCGGCCTCTGTTTTCCACAGGACAGCCGTCGAAGTGAAGTTGCGATTTTCAGGCGCCGACGTGCAACCCTTATCGCAGCCAGTTCGCTATCTCAAGGGCATTTCGTTTGCTGCGCTTGGCAGGATCGCCATGCCCAAAAGAATAAATATGCCCAGCCCCACCACGAGAAGCGTACAACTGCCGCCAATGAAATAAAGCGCTCGTACCGTCCTCGTGCGAAGATGCCACGTTCGTTCGATCACGTGAACCATCCTTTAGGTTTTTTAGGGGGAATCCCTGCAATTTAGACCCTCGCCCCTCATCTGGTCAATGAAATTCCTCCTCCAAGCCGATCATAAAAATAAATTTAGACGCATCACCGCTCAAGAAAGCGCCGGCCCAAGCCTGACTGGAGGCTCTCCATCGCCCCGGATGCCGCTGCGCCACTGGCCATCCCCGTTGTTTGTTTCTTGTCGCTTTCCGAATCAGACGTACGATGTTACTCATTTATTTTCTTTTACATGAGAGCACTAATCCCCATAGATACTAGCCATCCCACTCTTCTCCCTCGCCCTGACAACGGAACAACAACGGCTCGACACATTCATCGCGGCTTGCCCCTTTACCGCTTTCCAGCAACAGGGCAAGTTGACCCCAAAATTTTCAAATTGTCGTTTTCGGTGTTTGTGGTTCGGTGAGGGATTCCCTGCGTCGATGAGAAGGGGCTGGCATTTCACTCAGCATTTCCTGCAAAACATCTTCAATGGAGTCGACCGCGTCACGCACTGGATCGGTCACGTGTGGATTGGTGGCATACACAATGCATTCTATGGCTTGCAATGAATTGCGAATGCGATCATTCATCCATTGGATCGCCTCGATCCGTTTAAGGACTTCGATCTTCTCGGCCCGCTTGGCCAGTTGCCAGCGATACGCAAAGAGAGAGGTGAGGAAGAATGCCACCGCGCTTCCCACGAGCCGAACGGGACCGTTTCTGTGCAGCCAGTCGTCGTAGATCAGCCACTGCAGCAGAATCGCAAGCAAGAAGACGACCAATCCTGCGAGAGCAGAGACAAGCAAGACGGAGGCATTCGAAGAAATCTGCCGGGATAGCGGGAGTTCGGTTTGGAGCTTCATGGCTCTCTGTTTGAAATTACTCCTCTTTTGACGAGACGATTGCTCGATTCGTCTGCGCAGGGGCTGTCAATTCCGTTGCATTGAGCGACACAAAATGCCTCTTCGACCAGCTTCTATCTGAAGTCTTCCTACGTGCGGCCCGGAGCTTTCAGGCCCAGTTCGCGCATTGCAATCTGCAGGTCTGCCCACGCCTCCTTCTTCTGCCGCGGATCGCGCAAAAGGTAGGCAGGGTGGTAGGTGACGATGAGACGAGAGCCGCGCAGCGAGTGGACACGCCCGCGGAGCCCGGCAAGGGGCTGTCTTTGCCCGAGCAGGTAGGTCGCCGCCGTGGCGCCCAGGGCAACAAGGACTTCAGGGCGCACGACATCGATCTGGCGGAAAAGAAACGGAGAGCAGGTATTGGCCTCCTCCGGTTCCGGCGTCCGATTGCCCGGCGGACGGCATTTGACGATGTTGGCGATGTAGACCTCCTCGCGCTTGAGGCCCATGGCTCCGATCATGTTGTTGAGCAACTGGCCGGCACGGCCGACAAACGGGAGGCCTTGTGCATCCTCATCCGCGCCCGGTCCTTCCCCCACAAACATCAGCCGCGCGTTAGGGCTGCCATCGGCGAAAACAATCTTGTTGCGGCCCGTGTGAAGGGCGCAGCGCGTGCAGTCTCCGATGTCTTCCCGGATGATGCGCAGCGCATTTTCGCGGTCACTTTGGTTCACCGCAGGAGCAACAGGGGGGGCAGCATGAATAGTCGTGCGTGGCGGAATTGGATTGGTCTCCTGAGATTCGGTCGTGAGAGCGGATTGCATCGCATCCCAAGCCTGGACCTGCGAGGGATCAAAGGGGCGGCGATAAAGCTCGGTAAGGCCGAGATCGCGATAAAAGCGCAAACGCGCGACAAGCTCCTGCTGATTCGATGGTTCGAAGGAATGAGGCAAGCGCGCTACTCCACAATGAGCTGCGGCCGAGCAGCGACCACCACTTCGGACTGGTTCAGTACCTGCTCCTGCAGCGAGGTGTCGCTGTCGTCGGTCTCGACAACCAACGGGCGGGGCCGACGAAGCGAAAGGATTTCATCGAGTATCCGGTCTGCGAGCTTGCGCTTGGGCATCTCGTGCAGCTCGATGGAGGTGGAATTGGTAAGGAACGTAGCCGCGTTCAGGTCGGAATCGATGCCGGTTGCGACGCCCGACACGTCGTTCACGACAATGGCGTCTGCCCCCTTGCGCAGCAACTTGGCGCGCCCATTCTCGATGCGGTCTTCGGTTTCGGCGGCGAAGCCCACGATCAACTGGCCCGGCCGGCGGCGGCGTACGACCTCGGCCAGGATGTCTTCAGTAGGCGCGAGTTCGAGGGTCATGGGCCCGCTGCGCTTGAGCTTCTGGGTGGCGACATTCACGGGTCGATAGTCCGCAACAGCGGCAGCCTTGATCACCAGCGTGACTTCGGGGATGCGTTCGAGCACCGCGTCGCGCATCTGGCTCGCTGTGGTCACTTTCACAAGCTGGCAACGCGCGGGCGGGTGCAGCGCCGACGGGCCGCTGATAAGGATCACTTGGGCGCCGCGGCTTTGCGCCGCTTCGGCCAGAGCGTAGCCCATTTTGCCGCTGGAACGATTGCCCAGAAAACGCACTGGATCGACGGCTTCACGCGTGCCGCCGGCCGTGACAAGCACGATCTCACCGGCCATGTCGCGGCGCCGCCCCAGTGAACCCAAAACAGTCTCGGCAATCGATTCCGGTTCGGCCATGCGTCCCTCGCCCACCATGCCACAGGCCAGATCCCCGGAACCAGGTTCAATCACGTGCACACCGCGCTCGCGGAGAATGTCTACATTGGCACGCGTCGCGGGATGAGTCCACATATTCACATTCATCGCCGGCGCGACAAAGATCGGCGCCTGCGTGGCCAGGTACATCGTCGTCAGAAAATCGTCGGCGATGCCATGGGCGAATTTTGCCAGAATGTTCGCGGTTGCCGGCGCAACGATCAACGCATCGGCCCACTGCGCTTCTCCGATGTGTTCGATCGATGAGTCGTCAGACCTCTCTGCCGCTTCCGTATCGTCCCAGAGGCTGGTGATAACTTTGTGTCCGGTGAGGGCGGAGAAGGTGAGAGGCTGCACGAAATGCGTTGCCGCGTCGGTCATCACGACACGGACTTCAACCGCTTGCTTCTGCAGAGAGCGCACCAGTTCCGCCGCCTTATAGGCAGCGATTCCCCCCGAGACACCGACCGTCACTCGCATGGATGAAATTGTAGTCTGATTGGCTTAGGGAAGTCGCGTATCGCGCGATGCCGCGGCTGCTCGAACCCTGCGGCATGAATGAATATCCCAAAGATGCGTTCTGGTTGAGAAGCGGCTCAGATGGTTTCCGTCAATTGCGGCTCGCCGACCGAGAGAGAATGCGAAAATCGATAGACATTGATGATCTTCACCACCGTCCGCAGCGTGTCGGTCTCGCGCGTGGCCTTGATTAAGACGTGGGTTTGCCCTTCGTACTTGAAGCGGATTCCGCAGTGACGAACGCGTGCATCCATCCACTCCTCGTAACGCAGCTCGCGAATCAATTCATTGGTGAATTTGCGACGCCCGATCAGGAAGCCGAAGAACCAGGTTTGAATCTCCATTTCGGCTTTCTTGATCACGATCAATTCGCGGCCAAACACCGTCCCCACATTGACCTGCAAAGCACCATCGAGATTGGTCATCCCAATCGACATATCGTTGCTGGATCATAGCACCGCCGTTTTCGAGGTGCCATGAAAATAGCCACTGATAGGATTCGCCGACTTATCGGCTGCGTTGCCCACGCGGCACACTCACCAAGGGTAACCCCATCCAAGTTACCTGGAAGTGTGCTTCTCGGCGCCTGGGGCGCGACTCAGAAAGCCAGCTTGCTAATGTGTTGTCTTTCCGCAGCCAGAGTCGGGATGATTGGATTTATCCGCAACCCGGTGAGACGTGCCTGGATATAGAGGAAACTGCTCTCGCTTCTAGCTGGATAGAATCGGAATGCCACGATCTTCCACCAACGGCTTGGTGACGGGTACATCTTTTTTCACGTAGGAGATTTTGCCGGCTTCAATCTCTTCCTGCGCGATGCGGCAAGCTTTGGTGGAGTGGCTCGCAACCAGGGCGGAGGAGCCATTTTGCAGTTGACGGGCGCGACGGGCTGCCACAAGAACCTTGCGGTAGTTCGAATCGAACTTGGTCTCAATCGTCATCGTTGTCATCTCCAAACGGAAGTTGCTGCTGCCTGGAAGAACCCTCAATTCCAAAAGCTTCCAGGACAGGTTTGAGCCGCTCGCGAGAATTCGCCAACCGGCAACCGGCTGCGACCTCCAACACCCTGCTTGAGCGATGGGTGATCGGCTCTCCATTGCGATAGAAGCGCTCTGCGAGCACAATAGCTTCCAGCTGCGCCACGGCTCGGCCTAAGCTATCGTTGACCAAAATATATCCATATTCGCGATAATTCTCAATCTCCCGGCTTGCTTCGCTTAGACGGCGATAGAGTTCCGACTCATTCATAACGCCTTCGGCGCGGCTTCGATTGCGAAGCCTGGTGCGAAGTTCCTTGGGGTTGGGCGGTAGAACGAAAATACTTACGGCTTCCGGCATGACCTTCCGCACCTGCGCGGCTCCCTGCACATCAATGTCCAGCAAAAGGTCGTGACCAACGCGCCGTGCCTCGTCAAGCGAAAGGCGTGCGGTGCCATACCATTCTTTGCCAAACACTTCAGCGCATTCGAGGAACATGCCCGCATCGCGCATCCGCTCAAACTCCGCCCGCGTGGTGAAGTTGTATTCGCGCCCGTTCTCTTCGGACCCGCGCGGCGCGCGTGTCGTCCACGAAATTGAGAAATCTACGCCGCTCACCTGCTTGCGCAGTTCAGTCACAAGAGTGCTTTTTCCTGAGCCCGAAGGCGCCGAGATGATAAAAAGTATCCCCGCCAATTCTTGTAGTCCCTTCCCTTTTCTTGTTGAGGCTTCTACCGCTGCTACTCCACGTTCTGAATCTGCTCGCGCGATTTTTCGATTTCAGCTTTCATCGCCAGACCCAATTCGGTGATTCGCACTCCCTTTCCACCGACACTCCCGGTCTTCGAGAGCAGAGTGTTCGCTTCGCGATTCATCTCCTGAAGAAGAAAATCGAGTTTCTTTCCCATCTCCCCTCCCGCCGTCAGCAATTCGCGAAAGTGCCCGATATGCGTGGTCATGCGCGCCAGTTCTTCGGCAATGTCGCTGCGGTCGACGAGGACTGCGACTTCCTCAAGAAGACGCTGGCGATTGAATTCATTTCCAGTGGCGGCGATCAGACGCTGTGTCAACCGCTCCTGATAGCGCTGCTCCACCTCGGTCTGCAGCGCAGCCACACCGTCGGTTGCCACCGCAAGCTTGTCCAACGAACCTCGAAGAATCGCTTCAAGTGCATCGCCTTCGCGGGCTCGCATCGTCTTGAGCTCGCCCAGTAGCGGACCAATCTGCTCCAGTACGCTCTGGGCAAGAAGATTTAGATCATCGTCTCCGCTGCTCCGATTGTCGTTTTGCAAAGCGCCCGGCATGCGAAGGATTGCGTTGAGGTCGGGCTCGCCTTGCAGCGAAAACTCGTTACGCGCGGTCTTGAAGGCTTCAATGTAGCCGGCGACGAGATCGCGATTGAATCCCGCCTTCTGCTGCGTTGAGCGTTCAATCGACAACGCCAGTTCCACGTGACCGCGCACAAGGCTTTCCTTGAAGACGCGACGAAGCTCCATTTCCAGAGCGTCGAGACCCGACGGGAGGCGCAGTTGAATATCGAGGAAACGGTGATTCACGCTCTTGAGGCTGAGGGTGTAGACCAGCTGATCGTGCAGGCGCACCTGAACGCGGGCAAATCCAGTCATCGAATAAATGGGCATGCGAACTATTTCCCCGCCTTCGTGGTCATTGCCTGCTCAAACAATGGGTACTGGGCCGATGGGTCCAGCGCGGAAACTTCGGAGGTTGTTGCATCGGGGCTCTCCATGAATTGAAGCTGATAGAGCCTTTGATAGGTTGGCGACGTAGTCAGCAATTCGTCATGCGGGCCGATGGCAGTGATGCGCCCATCTTCCAGCACGGCGATCCGATTGGCGCGGCGAATGGTGCCCAGGCGGTGAGCGATCACGACGACGGTACGGCCCTGCATGAGGTTGGCCAGCGCGGCCTGAACGAGGGATTCGCTCTCGGCATCGAGAGCAGACGTAGCCTCGTCGAGGATGAGGATCGGAGCGTCTTTCAAAAGCGCGCGGGCAATGGCAATGCGCTGACGCTCGCCGCCAGAAAGACGAAATCCCTTTTCGCCGATCACCGTATCGTAGCCCTGCGGCATGCGCAGGATGAAATCGTGGGCCAGGGCATTGCGCGCCGCCTGCTCCACCAGATCGTTTTTCACGTCGGGGCGACCATAGGCGATGTTGTTGCGCACTGTGTCGTTGAAAAGAATTGTTTCCTGCGTCACCTGGGCCACTTGGCGCCGCAACGAAGCGAGAGTCAAGTCGCGAATATCCTGCTCGTCGATGGCGATGCGGCCCGATGTCACGTCGAAAAACCGCGGGATGAGATTGACGAGCGTCGATTTTCCCGCGCCGCTGGGCCCGACCACCGCAAGCACTTCGCCGGCCCGCACATCCAGATCGACATTGTGCAGAATCTGATGTTCCCCTTCTTCGGTGGAATACGAGAATCCTACGTTCTCGAACCGAATCGAACGGGCGAAACCCTTCAGGGTTGCAGCATGCGCCCTCTCTTTGACGTCATCCTTCGCGTCAAGAAAAGTAAAGATGGAAGCAGAGGCGCCCATTGCCTGCTGAAAGCTGTTGTAAAAATAGGCGAACTTGCGCACCGGGTCATAGAGCTTGAAGAGCAGGATGATGAACGCGCCAAACAGGCCCATCGTCATGTGGCCATGCTGTATCTCGTTGCGCCCGATGAACAGAAACATCGCGATGGCAATCGCGCCGATCGTATCCATCAGCGGTGAGCTGATGGACTGGATCCGGACACTGCGCAGGTTGGCACGGAAGAGACGGCGCGCTGCGTTTTTGAACCGAAGAATCTCCCAAAGTTCTGTATTGAAAGCCTTGACGATGCGATTGCCCGTCACGGTCTCATGCAGAATGTTCTGAATTTCCGCCAGCTTGTCCTGTCCGGTCCTGGTCCGCGTGCGAACTTCGGTGCCAATTTTGCGTGCGGATGTAACCACCACCGGCACAAACAGCAGCAGCGCCCAGCTGAGATATCCACCAAGCCGGATGACGAAGATCAAACCCACGATGAATGTGAATAGCTGCTGCAGAAACTCGCCGATCACCGAGCTCAGCGCATTTTGCACCCGATCCACATCATTGATCAGCGTCGAAAGAATGGTGCCGGTGGCATGGCGATGAAAGAAGCTCGACGAGCGACGCAGCGTGGTTTCGTAGAGATGATTGCGTAGATCAGTGATGGTGCCGAAGCCCGCATAGTTCACCAGGTAGGTGCCCAGGTAATCGCATATTCCCTTGAATAGGGTGGAAAAAATTAGGGCAAAAGCCACCACGTTCCAGGCGTTGTGCACATGCAGGAAATGGGGAATGAGAAGCCGCAAATCGAAGTGCCACGGGCTTCTGGGAAGTCCCAGGAGGATCGGCCCCTCGGGCGCATCCGGCCTCAGAACCTGGTCAAAGATAGGCTGCAGCAAGAGGACACGAAAGGTATCGAGCACGCCCACCGCGGCCAGCAGCGCAACTCCCGGCAGCCATTGAAACGTGTACGGCAGGCCGTAGCGCAGGAGTCGGAAAAACCGCGTCATGCCGATCGGCCCGCCCCCGGGCCCAGGGTCGAACAGGCATGGAATGAACAGCTGCGGAACTGCATCCCTCTATTGTAGCCGGGCCTGTATGGCGAGCTTCGCTGCGGCAGGCATGTCATGGACGGCCCGCGCCCTTTTCGATGAGGCGGGTGGTGGAGAAGCCTTCGACAAGAGGAACGATCTTGACTTCGCCGCCCCACGTCGCAACTTCCTTCGCCCCGACGATGGTTCCAGCGTCGTAGTCGCCGCCTTTGACAAGAACATCCGGACGCGCAGCGACGATCACTTCCAGGGGGGTGGGCTCGTCGAAGACGACCACCGCATCGACCGCAGCCAGCGCAGCCAGCACCCTGGCGCGTTCGCTCTGGCCGACGATGGGCCGGCCAGGCCCCTTCAGTTTGCTTACGGATGCATCGCTGTTGATGGCGACGATAAGCCGGTCACCAAACCGGCGAGCCTGCTCGAGCAACGTGATGTGGCCGATGTGCAGCAGATCGAAACATCCATTGGTGAAAACAACGCGCTCGTGATTGGCCTTCCAAAGCGCCACGCGGTGCGCAAGTTCCTCGTGAGTGAGCACGCGGTCTTCGCCATACAAGGCAATCTGCGGGCCCAGAGCAGCGAGCAGTTCATGCTTCTGTACAGGCATGGTGCCGACCTTGCCAACAACAATACCAGCGGCGACGTTGGCCAATTGAACTGCCGTCTCGGGCTGCAAACCGGACGCCAGGCAAAGCGACAGAACAGCGATGACGGTGTCGCCTGCGCCGGAAACGTCGAAAACCTGGCGCGCTTGTGCAGGTGCAACGAGACGGTTGCCGGGACGTACCAGGGCAATGCCCTTTTCGCTGAGGGTGGCAGTTAGGAACTCGAGATCGAGTTGACTCACCATCGCTTCTGCCGCTGTAAGCAGCGCATCGAGATTGCCGGGATCGAGGCGCGCCGCGCGCGCCAGCTCGCCCAGATTGGGGCACACCGTCGTGGCGCCGCGGTAATGCGAAAAATCAAGGCCCTTCGGGTCCACCAGAACCGGAATGCCAAGCCGGCGAGCGGCTGGAATCAGCGCCTGGCATACCCCGGGTGTGATGACACCCTTGGCGTAATCGGAGAGCACGAGAGCGTGCGAACCGGGCAGAAGTTCCAGCGTCAGCTCGACAAGCCGGTCGTACGCTTCCTGTTCGATGGAGCCCAGACGTTCGAAGTCCAGCCGCAGCATCTGCTGGCGGCCGCCAAGAATTCTTGTCTTGGTGACGGTGGGGAAATCGCCCGATGCAACGAACTGGGGAACGACTCCGTTACTGCGCAGCCTGTCGGCCAGTTGCTGCGCGCTGGTGTCGTTGCCAGTCACACCGACAACTCCCACTTGGGCGCCGAGACAAGCGATGTTCATCGCAACGTTGGCTGCGCCGCCAGGCTTTTCGTCTTCGCGGATGCCGCGCACAACGGGCACAGGCGCTTCGGGAGAGATGCGTCCAACATCGCCCCAGATGTACTTGTCCAGCATCACATCGCCGACCACGAGCAGGCGCTTGCCAGCCCACTCAGACTCGATGTCGTGGATGACGCGATGCAGTTGACCAATCACACTAGCCCCCTTTCCGCATACGCCGGGCGTCGAAAAGAGAGCCGGCGGGCATGCGGATGGTTGTTGCTATGATAACGGCGTGGCGGACTCGGCAGACAGTGCACGCGCAGGCACCTTTCGCACAATCTTTCTTGATCGGGACGGCGTGCTCAACGAAAAGATGCCGGAAGGCAGTTACGTCCGGGCGTGGTCCGACTTCCGCATCCTGCCTGGCGTGCCCGAAGCGATCGCGCGCCTCAATCGCGCCGCGGTGCGCGTGATCGTGGTATCAAATCAGCGAGGCATTGCGCTGGGGCTTTACACCGCCGCCGATGTGGATACGTTGCATGCGGGTTTGCAGACGCTGCTGCAAGAGCACGATGCGCACGTCGACGCCTTCTACTTCTGCCCCCACGACAAAAGTGCCTGTTCATGCCGCAAGCCGCTTCCTGGCATGTTTAAGGACGCG
The DNA here is from genome assembly GCA_963798035.1 of uncultured Acidobacteriaceae bacterium. Classification (GTDB taxonomy): domain Bacteria; phylum Acidobacteriota; class Terriglobia; order Terriglobales; family Acidobacteriaceae; genus Telmatobacter. The sequence continues at coordinate 478,225 of CAWCRW010000007.1, forward strand.
CAACGCGACTTCCCTGAAATCAACGCCACAACCAGCGTCATGATCGGCGACTCGCTCTCGGACATCGAATTTGGGAAACGCCTTGGGATGGCCACCGTGTTTCTGGAAGGCGATCCGGGGCGGCGCAAGCCGGGCGCGGACGAAGCCGCGGCACTGGCCGATTGGCAATTCCGATCCCTCCCCGAGGCCGTGGAAGCGCTGCTCGCGTGAAAGCCTAGCGCGGGTGCGTGAATCCGCACTCCTTCCAGAGCCTTTCCCACGCCCAGATGTGAGAAATTGCCCTGGCGGGCAAGGGATATCCGAGTTGATGGGCGAGCATGCAGACCTGTCCGCGATGATGCGCATCGTGGGTGATCATGTAGGCCAGCATGGCAGGACCCGCGGGCCACGGGCGCGACCAGCCATCGCGTAGAAAGGTGGCGACACCGGATGGCGGATCAGAGAAAGCCTCGGCGAGCATTTCGCAACAGCGTGAGGCGCTTTGGCCAAGAGCCGTCCGGGTTTGCTTTTGCGTACAGCGTGCTGGATCAAGTGGCGAGGGGAGCTTCAGATGTGGTGCCGAAAGCCTGATCCATTTGCGGCGGATGTTGTGAATGTGCGCAAAGATGGCGGCGATGGTGCGTCCCTTACCGCCGGGTAGCCTTGCGCGCCATGCCTCAGGATCGAGATGCTCGAGAACAAGCTGGCTCATTCGCTCGTTGACGGCGTAGCTCTCGACCAGCACCTGGGAGGCGCCACCCGCAGGGACTCGTTTCATGGGACAAACCCCTCGACGAGATAATCAGGGCCAACGTTGCGAATTTCTCGAATGCGGTTGAATCGTTCCACGCGGTACGCCGCGCATCGTTCGCAACTTGCTCGGCGTCACGATTCAATAGGCGCCGAGGTCCTGGATGGCCTTGAGAATCGATTCGGGCTGCGGCAGAATGGCATCCTCAAGCACCGGCTGATAGGCGACAAAAGTGTCCATGGCGCCAATCCGGCGAACGGGCGCATCGAGATCGTCGAAGAGTTCATCGGCAATGCGGGCGGCGATTTCTGCGCCGTAGCCCCAACTAAGCGTGTCCTCATGGGCAACGATCACGCGGCTCGTCTTGCGGACGGAGGTGGCGACCGCTTCCCAGTCATACGGGTTAAGGGTACGCAAGTCGAGGACTTCAACATCGATGCCGCTTTCGCGCTGCGCTTTCTCAGCTGCCTGCAAGGCACGGGGCACAACGGCTCCGTAGGTGACAAGAGTCATGTGGCTGCCGGGCCGTACGATTCTTGCTTTGCCAAACGGGATTGCGAAATCCGGACCAGGATAGGGCGCGCGGCCATAGGATTCGCGATAGAGACGCTTGTGCTCGAAGAAGAGCACCGGATCATCGCAGCGAATCGCCGTGCGCAGAAGGCCGTTGGCATCGAGCGCATTGGATGGGAAGACGACCCGCAGGCCGGGAATATGCGTGAAGAGGCTTTCGCCGGATTGCGAATGGTAAATTGCGCCGCCGGTCAGATAACCGCCGATGGGCACGCGAATGACCGCGGAAGAATCCCACTCCCCGTTGGAGCGCCAGCGCATCACCGAGAGCTCATTCCGAATCTGGTGCATCGCAGGCCATATGTAGTCGAAGAACTGAATCTCCACGACGGGTTTCATGCCGCGCGCGGCATAGCCGATGGCACGACCCACGATATTGGCTTCCGCAAGAGGTGAATTGAAAACCCGTTCGGAACCGAATGCTGTCTGCAGGCCGGCCGTGAGTTTGAAGACGCCGCCTTTTCCCTTTACTTCAGAAAGGGCCTCTTCGCGACTGGCATCGGCCACGTCTTCGCCATAGACGACAATACGCGGATCACGCCGCATCTCATCGTGAAGACATGCGTTGATGAGGTCGGCCATCGTACGCGGAGCGCTTCCCTTGGCAGTCGAAGATTTGCCGGGCATCGCGCCGCCTTTGGCAGGCTCGGTGGCGATCGATTCATTGGTGGGGTCAAGGTTTTCTGAATAAACGTGGCGCGGAATGTCCGCCAGGGCGGGAAGCGGCGCGCCCAGCGCGCGATCGGCGGCTTCGGCGACATCGCGGTCGATCTGCTGCTCAAGTGCGTTGATTTCGTCGGCGCTCAGGATGCCTTCGCGGAGCAGACGCATCTGCATCTTGGCGAGCGGGTCGCGCATAGCGTCGGCCTCGCGCTCCGCGACGGAACGGTAGAGCTTGTCGTCGTCGGAGAGCGAGTGGGAATAGGGCCGGGTCACGTGGCCGTGAACGAATGCGGGACCCAGTCCGGCGCGGCAGTGCTCCGCGGCCGCCTGGAACGCGCGCACGCAGGCTTCGGCATCCGTGCCATCGATTTCGGCGAAGTGGAAGTTCGGAAAATTGGCGACCAGCTTGGAGATGTTTCCGCCCGGTGTGTTGACCTCAACCGGAACGCTGATGGCGTAGCCGTTGTCTTCAATACAGAAGATGACCGGTAGCTTGCAGTTGGAAGCCGTATTCAGCGCTTCCCAGAATTCGCCCTGCGAAGTAGAACCTTCGCCGAGACAGGTCAGTGCAACTTCGTCCTCGTGGAATTCGATATCGCGGAAAGCTCGATAGTCATTCGTCGACTTGGCTGCGGTTTCGGGATGGCGACTGAAATAGCGCCCTGCTTCAGTGCAACCCACGGCATGCAGCACCTGCGTGGTAGTCGACGACGACGTGCTCACGATGTGGAGAGGACGGCTGCTCCAGTGGTTCGGCATCTGACGGCCGCCACTCGCAGGGTCGGTTGCTGCGCCCACGGCTTGCAGAAACATTTCTTCCGGGGTGACGCCCAGAGCGAGGCACAACGCACGATCGCGATAGTAGGGAAAGAACCAGTCATACCCGGCACGCAACGCAAGCCCTGCCCCCACCTGCAGTGCCTCATGGCCGGCACAGGAAACTTGAAAGAAGACCTTCTGTTGTCGCTTGAGAAGGATCTCGCGATCGTCGACGCGCCGCGAGAGAAACATCAAGCGATAAATTTCGATGAGTTGTTGCGGGGTAAGCGGGCCAGCATCGAGCTTGGTCGCTGGTACACGCGCTGTGGATACTGCAAGTCCCATTCCCTTGACCCCCAGATAACGACTTCTCCACTCCGAATTGTAGCAATGGTTGCAAGGGCCGTAAGTACCCGCGCACAGGGTACCGGAAGCGTGCGCCCCATGGCACTTTCCGGTGATAGCAGGTCGGAATTGCGGCTACCGAAAAGTCTAGGTGTATTCCCATACTGCTCCAGACGCCACCTTATCGCTTTACTGGATAGGTTCCGTAGCCGGCTCGCGAAGAGCGGGCCCGCCTACAAGCGAAACACTCATCTTTTGTTTGACATTGCGCGCCAGTTTCTCAATCTCTACAAGATTGCGCACTTGAGTGGCCGTAAGGGTGTCTGCGCTGCCGGACGCGATTTCAGTGTTTAATTCGCGGACCAGCTTCAGCAGTCTTTCCGTATCGGAGACAATTGCCTTCTGGCGCTCCTCGTTGAGGGCGCGCAACTGTCTTGCTGCGAGCAGCGGATCCAAGTCGCTGGAATTGCTGAACGGATTGGTCTGATGACGGCCTAAAGGATTTGGAACTTGCTGCCCGGCCGGCTGCGCTGCGACTGCGCCCAACAAAAACACCGCCAGCACCCAGAGCACGCGGAGTGCGGGACGCGGACCGTACCCATTTTCGCCCCTTGTCGACGGTTCCCGGCAAACATCCGGCATGCACACCATCCTGGGTTAGAGACGCGCTCCGATCCTCGCCGTTTCATCGGATCATCCGGCGCCTATTGTCAGCGTCATTTTTGACTGCACGTCGTGAGCCAGCAATTCGATCACCTCGGCTTCTCGGATTAGGAGTGCGGGCAGCGGTTTGCCATCAAACTTTTCCATTTGGAGCTGGAGATCGCGAGCAAGAATGAGCAATTTTCCAGTTTCGTCGGCAATTTGCCGGATGCGCAGTTCGTTCGCGGCATCGAAGTTCCTTTGCTTCGCGCGATGAACGCGCGCACGAAGTTGTGCGATTGCGTCCGGGGGCTGGTTGACGGGACTTTGCAGATCCGCCTTGTCGGTCCGGATCACGCCGCTTGGGGTTGTAGGGCCCTGAGCGACATTCGAGTGCGCGACAAGGAGAAGAAGACAGCCGATGAAGATACGAGAAGGAGCCGCGAATCGGCGCGGCCTTGGTGGGCAGAGTGGCAATTGCCAGGCGAGCGGTGCATATCTCCGGTCTTGCATTGGAGAACTTCTCCTGTTACCGGATCGATTCAGCGGATGCGACGACGGGGCTCCATGCAGATTGCTCCATCGAAGGAGTGCGATTCCCCGCTTAACTTCCTTTGACCGTCAGCGTCATCTTGGCTTGCACATCGTGGGCCAGCAATTCAATGACTTCGGCTTCCCGCACGAGCCTTTCCGTCGGAGGTTTATCCCCCAGCAGATCCATCTGCGCTTTCAGGTCCTTAGCCAAAATCAGAAGCTTGATAGTCTCGTCATCGATTTGTTGCTGGCGAAGCGCATTGGCTGCCTCAAAGTTATCCTTCTTCTGGCGAGCCTCGTTCATCTTGATCTGATCGTTTACGTCGGGCAGTCGATTGGCCTCGGGTATCAAAAGGGACGGGCGCGGAGCCGGCGCCGATGCGGCACTCTGTCCTCCTGCCTGCTCGACAGGGGAACCCATCAGCAACGCCACCACGGCGATGAAAGATATCAAGACCAGGCGTGGAAGGCGACCGCCGCTGCCGGGGGAAGGAAGTGAATGGAACTGGCCCTTGGGGTAATGCATGGGGAACCTCCTGGCCTATGAACGATCAAGCGCGCGCCCGCAGGGAATAAGCAAGTGGCGAGCGAACGCGCTCTAAGTACCACCCACCGTGAGCTTCATCTTCTCTTTCACGCTATGGGCCAGCTTTTCGATTTCATCCGCCTTGCGAATCACGTTGAGAGAGAGCATGTCCTTATTGGTTTTGTCCACTTCGGCCTTCAAGGACATCGCAAGTGTGAGCAGTTGGGCGCTTTCATCGGAGAGTTGCTTCTTGCGTTCAGCATTGGCCGCGTCAAAGCTCTGTTCCTTCTCCAGGTGTTCGCGCATTTTCATCTGGTCATTGACGTCGGGCAGTCGATTCGCTTGAGGCAGAAGATAGGGTGCGTTGGGATCCTTCGTAGCCTGCTGGCCTGACATCGCGGCCGCGATCAGGACAAGCGACCCGAAGCCTACGATGCCGGCCACACGCCGTTGCCTGGGATAGCGGCCATCGCGCCGGCGTTGAAGCGAGTGGCGAGCCTGACGTTGATCCTGAACCAGTTTCATTTGGACCTCCAGGGTCATGCAATTGGATGTCAAATCGACCGCATTGGAATGCGGTGGTCTGGGCGGGAAGAATTCCCCTCGATGCGTCTGGGCACAGTATAGATAGAAAGAGGAGAGAGTATGCACCCATTTGTGATCGCGGCACGCACAGGCTGGCTGGCCGACGATCGTTTTTTTGGCAAGCTGCTGGATGAATGGGCGGTTGATACCCAGGAATTTGTCCGCAGCAAACTGCCCCATTTGGTCGCGGTTGCACTTATCGGCTTTGTTCTCAGTCGCTTACTCAGCCTCATCACATCCCGCATGATTCGCATCGCGGAGGCGCACGCGGCGAGCCGAGGCCGGGTGGCGCAAGTCAAGACGCTCGCCGGCGTGATTCGAACGACTGGCCTCGCGATGATCGGAGCCATTGTCGGATTGCAATTTCTGGATGCAGTGGGCGTCAACCTGGCGCCTTTGCTGGCATCTGCGGGCATCGCGGGCGTAGCAATCGGGCTCGCTGCACAAAACATCGTCAAGGACATGCTGAACGGAACGCTCATCCTGATCGAGGACCAGTTCAACGTGGGAGACGTGGTGACGCTGGCTGGTTTGACCGGCACCGTGGAAGCGATGACTCTGCGTAAAACCACTGTGCGCGGCGGCGATGGAACGCTCTATGTGATTCCGAATTCGCAGATCACCACGGTCGCCAACCAGAGTGTGGATTTCTCGGTCGCCACGATCAACGTGAGTGTGGACTTTTCTGCCAATCCCGACAAGGTGCTGGAAATTCTCAGTCGTATTGCAACGGAGATTCGGACAAGCAAGCAGTATCGCGACTTGTTTATTGCCGATCCACAGATTCTGGGCGTGGATTCGATGAGAGGATCGCAACTGATCTTTCCCGTTGTTTTCAAGACCAAGGCCACGCAACAATACGCGCCCATGCGTGAATTTCAACGACGCGTGCGCATCGCTCTTGAAGAGAATCACATGCTGCCGGGCGATCCGAATCGCGTATTCAATTCGTTCGTCGATCGCCTGGGAGGGCCGCACAGCGCGGCTCCAATCGTTGCGACGGAACACGAAGCTCCGCCGCAGCGCGATCCCACGACGATCAAGCCACAGGAATCCAATCCCTTCACCGGCGAGTCAAGCTAAACCTCGGCGTCAGGCTGGCTTGCTGAGAACTTGAAGCAGAGCCTCGGGATCGGTGATCGGCGGCAAGCAGCTCCGCCCGCTGCAGACCAGGGCCCAGGCAGCGACATTCGGAGGCGCCGGAACCAGAAGCAGCGTCTCGGCCAGCGCCTCCGGCAAATTGCCGGCTACAAGTTGCGCAGGATCTAAGCGCACAACAGATTTATTCACCGCAAATCCGGAAACAGCCGTGGCTTCCAGCAGGTCGGCTGCCTCGCCGGTCCCGACAATCACAATCTGAATTTGATCGGCGAGCAGACGCTCTAGCGCGAGACCGTAGCTGCCCGCATAAAGGCCGAAGTGTTCCACAACGCCTGCGAAGGACTCGAGCGTGTCTTCGGCAATTTCGCGATATTGCACACGGCCGGAAAGCGCTTCGAGACGCAGCAAGGCGCCAGCAGCAGTCGGATTACCCGCCGGGGTAGGCGAATCCTGCAAGGGCTTGCGACGCGCGCCCAGCGCGCCTAATGGGGTGGAACCCTGTTGCGGCGCGGCGGCGTCAAAGAATGCACCCGCTGTGTGATCGTAAAAGCGCGCAATCAGCGCTTCAACCAGACGAACAGCGGCCTCGTAAAAGCGCATCGCGCCGCCCGCATACCAGGCATCGATGCAGGCGTGCACCGTGAAAGCATAGTCGTCGAGCGTTCCCGGCACGCGCTCTGAGGCCGCACAGCCTTCGGAATAGGCGATGACGTGATAGAGCGAGTCCGCGCCGTCCCAGGCCTGGGCGAGAAGACGGGTCAACGTCAGCAGCGCGAAGGCGCGGACTCTCTCGTCGCGTAGGACTCGCGCCGCCTCAAGATAGGCAGTGACGGCCATCGCGTTCCAGCCCGTGTAGAGGGTGCGATCAATAAACGGAGTGGGCCGCTCGATGCGCGTGGCGAGTAATTTCCGGCGGGCAGAGTCGATGAGAAATTGCAGTTCACTCGGCGATTTTTCCGTCTCTACGGCAAGTTCCTGCAGGGTGTATTTGCGATGCAGAACGTTGCGGGCGGGATTGTGGTGCATGTCGCCGAGCTCGCCGATATCCCAATAGAGAGTAGCCACGTTTAATTCTTCGGAGCTCAACACAGAGCGCGCTTCCTCGAGCGTCCAGGTGAAATAGTCCCCATCGTCGTCGAGATGGATGTCGGCGTCCTGCGAGGCATAGAAGCCGCCGCGGTCGCGATCGGTCATCACGGCATCGAGCCAGCCGATGATCTCGCGGGCAGTTTGAAGGAAATCCTCGCGCACATAGCTCTGGAAACCGTGCACGTAATTACGCAGCAGCTCCGTGTTGTCATAAAGCATCTTCTCGAAGTGCGGAACCACCCAGCGCTCATCGACGCTATAGCGATGGAAGCCGCCGGCGATCTGGTCATAGACACCGCCCCGCGCCATCTTTTCGAGCGTCACGGTGAACGCTTCACGGGCGGCCGCATTGCCCCGGTTGACGGCGAGTTGCAACAGAAGATCGAGCGCGGCTGGATGAGGAAACTTGGGCTGCGACCCAAATCCCCCATTACGCGGATCGAATTGGGCAAGCGCGGAGTCGGCCAGCTTGTCGACCAGGGAGAGCGTCAATTCGCCGCTGCGCCCGGAGAAGCTCTCATTGTGCTCGATGGCGGCCATGACGCTGGCAGCCGATTCGAGTGCCTCGTCACGGCGCTCGCGCCAAACCTGCGCCATGGTGAGCAGGACGCGGCCAAACCCCGGTCTGCCATAGCGATCGTCGCGCGGAAAGTACGTTCCGCCAAAGTAAGGGCGGCCGTCCGGGGTGAGAAAGGCTGTGAGGGGCCAGCCTCCCTGGCTGGAGATGGCAGAGACCGCAGCCTGGTAGCGCGCATCGACATCAGGACGCTCATCGCGATCGACTTTTACCGCGACATAGTGATCGTTGATGATGCGGGCAAGTTCTGGATCCTCGTAAGATTCGCGATCCATCACGTGGCACCAATGGCACCAGACAGCCCCAATATCCAGAAGAATAGGCTTGTCTTCGGCTTGGGCGCGGGCGAACGCAGTTTCCCCCCAGGAATGCCACTGGACCGGCTGATGCCGCGCCGAACGAAGGTAGGACGAGGACGCGTTGTCGAGCTGATTGGCCGCAGTCTGCGAAGAGTTCTGGGACATGGGCTGAGGATACATGGCCTCCAGGACCGCCTGCCACCTGCTTCCCGACCGGCAAATACCCTCCACTTCGGATCGTCCCGACCACCCGGACAACTCAACCATGCCCACACGGCATCCAAGTGAACGCGGATTCCTGTGCGACATCAAAGTTTCCTCTTTTTTCAAATGGAATAACACCAGGATCGGCCTTGAACCGGGTCAATTCAGTAAGCCCGCGACCTTGTTTGTGACATCGGAGATCGAATTGATGCGAGAGGACATCGCGGCAACTGTCGCTGCTGAAACACAAACAACCGCACCTCCTGCAGCAATGCGACCGATGTCAGAATTGGTGCGCGACCTCGACTGGGCCTTGACTCCCCTCGGACCCTTCGAGAAATGGCCGGACGGGCTCAAGAACACGGTCCGCATTCTGCTCACATCCCGATTCTCCATGTGGATGGCGTGGGGACCGGATTTGACGATCCTTTACAACGATGCGTATGCGCGCACGACGCTGGGCAAGAAACATCCCTGGGCTCTGGGAAAACCGGCAGCGACAGTGTGGAGCGAGATCTGGAAAGACATCGGACCGCGCATTCGCCGGGTGATGGACACGGGCGAAGCCACCTGGGACGAGACCCTGATGCTGTTCCTCGAGCGCAACGGCTATCCGGAAGAGACCTACCACACCTTTTCCTACAGCCCTCTCGACGGGCCCGACGGCGCGATCGCAGGCATTCTGTGCGTGGTAATGGAAGACACCGTCCGGGTGATCGGAGAGCGGCAACTCGCGGCTCTCGGCGCCCTGTCCGCCGAGCTGGCTGGCGCCATCAGCATGCAGGAAGTGTTTGCCGCCATCGAACGCGGGTTGGCGCAGCAGAAGGACATGCCCTGCACACTCACCTACCTGTTGAATGAGCATGGAACCCACCTTCACCTGGTGGCAAAAACGGGTGTGGATGCTTCGCATCCTGCGGCTGCAGTGACGATTGAATTGACGAGAGAGCCCGAGGCATGGCCCATTCGCAGCATTCTGGAAAACGGCCGCGCCGCCACGGTGGAAAATCTTCCAGAGCTGTTCCCCCAGATTCCGAATGGCTGCTGGGACCGGCCGCCGTTTCGCGCTCGACTGGTTCCGCTGAAAAGGCAGGGCCAGGAAAGGCCGGTCGGCGTTTTCATCACTGCGCTGAATCCTTACCGCGATTTCGATTCTTATTACGGCGAGTTTCTCGAGCTGTCCGCCCGCCAAATTGCAGCCAGCATCACCAACGCCCGAGCCTACGAAGACGAAAAGAAACGCGCCGAGATCCTTGCCGAGCTTGATCGCGCCAAGACGGCTTTCTTCAGCAATGTGAGCCACGAACTGCGCACCCCCCTGACCTTGATCCTCGGGCCCATCGAAGACGCATTGGCAGCGCACGAGCCACCGCCGCTCGAGACCGTGGAGATGCTTCATCGGAACGCACAGCGGCTGCTGAAACTGGTGAATGGACTGCTGGACTTTGTTCGCATCGAGGTGGGCCGGATGCGGGCGAGCTACGAGGCAACCGATCTCTCGCTGTTTACCACGCACGTGGCAGGCGTCTTTCGATCCGCGATTGAACGAGCAGGAATCCGGCTGGTCGTGGATTGTCCGCCCCTTCCCGAACCGGTGTATATCGACCGGGAGATGTGGGAGAAAATTGAGCTGAACCTGCTCTCGAATGCGTTGAAGTCTACGTTTGAAGGCGAGATCCGCGTAGCGGTTTCGTCGGCAGACGGCGAAGCGCGGGTCACGATTAGCGATACAGGGACCGGGATTTCAGAAAAGGATCTCGGCTGTCTCTTTGAACGCTTTCAGAGGATCGAAGGCGCCCGCCGGCGAAGTCACGAGGGCAGCGGCATCGGGTTGGCGCTGGTACGCGAATTGGTGGAGATGCACGGTGGCTCGATCAGTGTCGCAAGCGCAATCGATCGAGGGACGACCTTTACGATTTCGCTGCCGTTGGGACAGGCGCATTTGCCGCAAGACCAGGTGGCCGACGATCTTCAAAAACCGCCGGCATTGCGCGGTTCTTCGATCGCATTCGTGCAAGAAGCGCTGGGATGGCTCCCCGGCCGGAGCCCCAAGGACATGCTGGAAGGCACAACGCACATCGAGTCGGATGGTCGCGCCAACCTAGGCGAAGATCCTGCGGAGAAAAAACCGGTCATCCTGTTTGCCGATGACAATGCGGACATGCGCGCCTATGTCCTGGGCCTTCTAGGATGGCGTTTCCACGTGATCGAGGCGGGCACCGGGAAAGTGGCGCTGGAGGAAGCACAACGGCTGCGGCCAGACCTGGTACTGTCCGACGTAATGATGCCGGATATGGATGGTTTTGCATTGCTGGAGGCGCTGCGCCAGAACCCCGCAACCCGCAGCGTGCCGGTCATCATGCTCTCCGCGCGGGCGGGGGAAGAAGCACGCATTGGGGGCTTGGAAGCCGGCGCCGATGACTACCTGACCAAGCCGTTTTCGGCCCGGGAATTAGTGGCGCGCGTGGAAGCGCAGCTCAAGATGGCGCGGTTGCGCAAGGACGCGGCACAACAGGAAGCCGCGTTGACCCACGAAATCAATAAGGCGCAGCAATTTGCTTGGGAGGCTCTGGAACACCTCCCCGACGGCTTCTGCACATTCGATCGAGAGTTTCGCGTCACGTACATGAATCCTGCGGCGACGGAGATCGCAAAACGTTCCGGCGTCACACACATGGACAAGACGCTTTGGGAACTCTATCCCTCGTTTCTGGGGACGGAAGTGGAAACGAATTTCCAGCGAGCGATGACGGAACGGGTTCCGGTCGAATTCGAACAATATTTTCGAAATGAGGATGGAGAAGCCTGGTTCAAGTTCTTGCTCTACCCGCAGCCGGCCGAAGGCATCATTCTTTATGTGCGCGATACCACCAGTACGCAGAGAACCGAGCAGGCATTGCGCGGTTCAGAGCAACTGGCTGCGGCGGGCAGACTGGCGGCCAGCATCGCCCACGAGATCAACAATCCTCTCGAGGCAGTCACGAACCTTCTGTTCCTCGCCAAGATGGACGAAAGCGTTGCGGGCAGCACCAGAAGCTTGCTTGAAGTGGCGGACCGCGAGCTGCAGCGCCTGTCGCACATTGCCGCCCGCAGCCTCAAGTTCTATCGACAACGTACTGCGCCTACGCTCACTTCCCTTGAAGATCTGATTGAGTCGGTTCTGTTCTTCAATGAGCCGGACCTCAAAGCAAGGAACATCCGCCTTGAACGAAGACACCAGCAGGCGCGGCCGGTTTTGTGCCTCCCCGGCGAGATTCAGCAAGTAATGACCAATCTGATCAGCAATGCGCTCGACGCGTTGCCGGCGAAGGGCAGGCTGGTAGTGGCGGTTCGGCCCGCGCGGGACATCGAAGGCCGCGAAGGGGTGAGCGTGACCGTTGCTGATTCGGGGCATGGGATGAGCCGTTCGACCCTCGACCACCTGTTTCACCCCTTCGTCACCACCAAGGGCGAAGCGGGGACGGGACTGGGCCTGTGGGTCTCCAAGGGGATCCTCGACAAACACCGCTCGAAAATCATGGTCCGCAGCAAACCAAGTGCGGGCACCGTGATTCGGCTTTTTGTGCCACTGGATACAACGGTGGGACCGCTCGGACCAGCGAAAAGCTGAAAGCTCTACAGTCCCACTTTGCATTCGTGGATTCCCGGCCTCGCATCGCAAAGGCGGGCATCCCTTGTGCATTTCGGTCGATCCCGAGGCCACAATATTCAGATCCCGTACACCGACTCATTGCAGCGGACCAGTTAATCTTTGGCGAGTTCCGCCTCAATGGCTGCCACCAGCTCAGGCGCATCCGGAGCGGTATCAGGCGCAAAGCGTTTGACCACCTCGCCGGAGCGGCTGACCAGAAACTTCTCGAAGTTCCAGAGGATTTCAGGTTCTGCATTGGTCTCAATCCCGTAGCCGTGCAGCTTCTGTGCAAAAGGAACTTCGCTGAGACTCACCGCTTTGGGCTGGGCCGCAATGAGTGCTGCATAGAGCGGGTGCTTGTCCGGACCCGCAACATTGATCTTGCTGAACATGGGAAACTTCACACCAAAATTCGCCGTGCAGAAAGTCTGGATCTCTTCTTCCGTCCCCGGTTCCTGGCTCTTGAAGTTGTTGGCCGGGAATCCGGCAACAACCAGCCCTTGCCCGCGATACTGCTCATAGAGGCTTTCCAGACCTTCATACTGCGGCGTCAGTCCGCATTTGGAGGCTACGTTGACCACCAGCAGAACCTTCCCTTTGAATTCAGCGAGCGAAGCATCGTCGCCCGAGATTTTGCGAACCGGTACGTCGTAAATGGAAATGCTCATGCGTTCTCCTTTGGCAAGGTAAGGCTGTTCAGAAAGTAGATGGGGGAAAGCGGCATCTCAATCCAGTAATTGACGCGCCACTTTGACATATAAATCGACCGCTTCGAGAAGCTCCTTTTTGGCCAGTTTTTCGAAGGGTGTGTGTGCCACATGAATGGAGCCCGGGCCAAGCAGCAACGGCTCGCCCCAGTTGGAAAGCTGCGGAATGTCTGTGGTGAATTTGGCAATCATGGTTGGCAGACCGTCGACTGCACGCATGCGGACAAAAGGAATCTCTAGAGTGAAATCGACCTCGGCGAGTCCCGCAGCCGCTTCGAGCACCGCTGCTCGAACCGGGGCCGAGTCGCTTACGAGCCGTATCAGGATTTGCGCTTCGGCTTGATCGGCGATCACGTTCGGGGCGTGCCCCCCTCGCATTTGCCCGATGTTAAGTGTACTGGGACCGACATCTTCGGTAACCGGCAGATGGATTGCGAGTAACCTGTGGAGAGCCTGAACCAGCTTGTGAACCGCACTCTCGCCAAGCTCGGGATAGGCCGAGTGGGCCATCTTGCCGGTCGACTTGAGCACCACGCGGAGCGCGCCTTTCGAAGCCAGCGCCAGTCGATTGTCCGTAGGCTCTCCGTTGATGAGAAAACGGCTGCCCCGGGGCGATTCGTTCGCCACTTTGGCGCCGGCCGAATCGCGCTCCTCGCCCGCAACGAAAAGGAGCCCTATGCGAAAGCCTGCGGCACGCAGCCTCTCGGCGGCGGCGACCTGCGCCGCGATGATGCCTTTTGCATCGGAGACCCCGCGCCCATACATGAAATCTGCATCTTCACTAAAGGAGATATACGGCGGAACCGTATCGAGATGCGTAGAGAAAACCAGGTCCGGTATCTGGTCAGCCGTCCCGGCGTAGACATTCCACCGGGCGTCGGACAGACCGCTTTCAAGAGGCTGCGGAACCGGCGTTTTTTCCACATCCCATCCACGATCCGCGAGAAACCCGGAGAGGAAATCTGCCACCGCGCCTTCGTGATAGGTGGTGGATTCGATCTCGACCAGTTGACGGGTAAGCCGGATGGGATCAAGCGGCTTGAGGTCGGACATGATGCTGCCAGAATACCTTACGGGCCGCACCACCGTGCGCCGTGCAGGGTACTGTTGCGCGACCCGATTCAGAGTCAGCGTTCGGGGACCTTGAACGCTTTACTAGAGGATGAATACAAGATGGATGCGAGACGAAATCTGCGCGTAAAATGGTACGTGGAATGATCTCCACAACCGCGCGCGTTTTGCCCGAGACCGGAACCGGAAGACCGGCGCTCCGCAGCGTGGACCTTGCTGGTCCCGCCGGGCGGCTCGAGGCGATTCTCAACGAAGGATCTGCCCAGGCCCCGTTTGCCGCGCTGGTCTGTCATCCCCATCCCAACGGTGGCGGCACGATGCACAACAAGGTCGTGTACCACGCCATGAAGGCTCTGAATGCGCCGGAGTTCGGACTGGGTTGGCCGGTGCTGCGTTTCAACTTTCGCGGTACGGGAACTAGCGAAGGCAGGCATGATGGACGCGCTGAGACCGAGGATGTTCTGGCCGCGCTCCACTGGCTTGAAAACGAATACAGTCGACCCGCGGTTGCGGTGGGATTCAGCTTCGGCGCAGCCATGACCTTGCGGGCCTCTTGCGAATGCAGCAGCGAGCCAGGATCGCACCGCACTCTGCGCGCGATTGCGGCTCTTGGCCTGCCCACGCAGGCAGACGGCCGCCGCTATACATACTCCTTCTTGAATCGCTGTTCCCTTCCCAAACTTTTCCTCAGCGGCGACCGCGACCAATTCGCTCCCGCCGCAGACCTCGAGAGTGTGGCCGCCACCACGGCCGAACCCAAAAAGTTGGTGCTCCTACCCGGCGCCGATCACTTTTTTGCCGGCCAGCTGCGGGCGATGCAAAACGAACTCGCCGGCTGGTTCAAGGAGTTCCTCCCATGACGCCCGTGAGCGACACTGCTCTTGATTCGCTGCACGCCGCCGCGACCGAGATTTTTACCGGCGCGCTCGAAGCCTGCAATATCGACTCAGCCTTCGACAGACGGCTGCGCTTTGAGCGAAACACCCTGCGCCGCCTGATCCCCGATGGCAGCGGTCCAGACACCATCAATCTCAGCCAGTACAAACGCATTTTTGTGATTGCCCTGGGCAAGGCTGCAGGGCCGATGCTGGAGGTGCTGCTGCAACGAATGGATCGACGCCAGGGACTGCGCGGCATTTGTTGTTCGAAATACCTCCCCAAGCGACGCAACTGGCGTTTCCGCTATTTTGAGGGCGGCCATCCCTTGCCCAACGAGGAGTCCTTCGCCGCCGCGCGCGCCACACTGAACATGTTGAAGAAGGCAAAGAAGGACACGCTGATTTTCTTCCTCATCTCCGGCGGAGGCTCAGCCATGTTCGACCTCCCTCTGGATCCGCAGATCGGCCTCGAGGATACGATTGCCTTTCATCAGGCGCTCCTGGCCTCCGGCGCTCCCATCAACGAAGTCAATACACTGCGCAAACATTTTTCCGCCGTGAAGGGTGGACGATTGGCAATCGCCGCGCCGGAAGCGACCAAGGTCTCCTTGCTGCTGCCCGACGTGCCGCTTCGCACCCTGGATGCACTTTCGTCGGGCCCGACTTCGCCGGATCATTCGACCGTGAGCGACGTACACGACATTCTGACCAGGTACGACTTGGCCGGAAAACTGCCCACCATGATCGAGAAATTTTTCGATCAAGGAGATCTACCAGAGTCGCCGGGAAACAAGGGCTGGCGACAGACACTGCTGCCCAAGCTCCCCCGGCTGGGCGTAACCGGCAACCGTACCTTCACTGCAGCAGCGGCCATGTCGGGAGAAGACGAAGCGTTTCGCGATTCGGTCTTTGAGCTCCTTCTCTCCAGTCACGATTTGTTAGAGGGTGCGCGAGCCCTGGCCGAGAAAGCCGGCTTCGCGGTGGCTGTGGACAACTCTTGCGATGACTGGGACTATGCTGATGCAGCACGCTATTTGTTGGAACGCTTTCATGATTTGCGCAAACCGCACCGGCGATTTTGCCTGATTTCTGTTGGAGAAGTGACCGTGACGATGGACCGCACCCCGGGAGCCGGTGGCCGTAATCAGCAGTTTGCGCTGCAATGCGCGCTGGAACTGGCGAAGTATCCCGGCGAGTTGATCACAGTCCTAAGCGCGGGATCGGACGGCATCGACGGAAACACGAAGAGCGCCGGAGCCATCGCCGACCCCACCACCGTAGAACGAGCACGCGCCTACGGCTTCAATCCGGAAGAGTCGCTGCGAGCCTTTAACGCGTGCCCCTTGTTCACTTCCCTGGGAGATGCAATGGTTACCGGGCCGACCGGCCATAATCTGCGCGATCTGCGGCTACTGATGTCAGATAATTCTTAGGACTGGCCCACTCCCTCCGCAGTGGGGTCGAAGGCGCGCTCAGGACGAGTTGGCAATATCCCAGTATTTGGGCCGATGTTGTGACGTCTTTTTCGTTTCTACTTTAGGATTGGCTCGTGGCAAGAAGAGCAACTCGGAAATCCGTAGACAAGACGCCCGATATCCGCGCCGTGGCCGCCATGGCCAAGGTGTCCATCGCCACGGTCTCGCGCACCATCAATGGGTCTCCGGTCGTGAGCGACCGGCTCTCCAAGCGCGTCTGGCAGGCCATCGAGCAGCTCAATTACTTTCCCAATACCCATGCGCGGAGCCTCGTTTCCGGACGAAGCAGGATTCTCGGCATCATTGTCGAGAACATCACCAATCCATTCTTCCCGGAGCTGATTCAGTGCTTCGAGGAGATCGCGGTCGCCCACGGCTACGAGATTCTGGTCAGTTCCTCAAACAGCGATCCGGCGGTGCTGACGACCTGCGTGCGGCGCATGATTGAGCGCAAGGTGGAAGGCGTGGCCATGCTGACCTTCGGCGAGGAAGAACCGGTTCTCGATCAGCTCGCATTTCACGAGATTCCGCTGGTCCTTGCTGAGTTTCAGCTGGAAGACCCGAAAGCGAGCACGATCCTGCTCGACTACGCGACCGGCATTCGCGCCGCGGTGGACCATCTGGCGGAACTCGGGCATCGCAAGATCGCGTTCCTCGCCGGACCGCACAAGATTCACTCCGCTCTAACCCGCGAAAATAACTTTCGCGCGGCGATGGAAGCTGCCGGGCTCCCCATCCAGAAGAAATGGGTGATCGAGTGCGATCACACGCTCAAAGGCGGGGTGGCTGGCTTTGATCGCCTCCAGGCACTGACCACGCGTCCAACCGCCATTCTCTGCTCCAACGATATGACCGCGATTGGCGTGTTGCGCGCCGCGTACCACAAGGGTCTGCGCGTTCCCCAGGACTTATCGGTGGTGGGACTGGACGATATCGATTTCGCCGAGTTCACGCTGCCCCCGCTCACCACGATTCGTCTCTCGCGCGGCGATCTGGCGCGCGCCGCGTTCGAAGCTCTCCGCCAGCAGGCAGAGGAGGCTTCGAATCCTCACATGCAGCGGGAGTTTCTCGTCTCCACCAGCCTGGTGCTGCGGGGCTCGACGGCTGCACCGGCGCCGGACGCATAGAGTCGCGCCGCACCCGTGAACATTGATTGCCTTTTAGCAGGGCGGGCGAATCTCGCTCGAGGTGCCTCCAGCAGCCGGGATGTAGCATTTGAGCGTGTAATCCATCACCATGCGATCGGCATTGAAGCGCCAGCCAAGGGTGCGGATCGTGCGCTTCATCCGCTTGATCCATCCACGCGGAAGTCCATCCCGGTCGCGCTGATAGAAAAGTGGAATCACTTCGTCGCGCAGAACCCTGTACAAGTCTTCGCCGTCGCGGCTGTCGTGTACATCCATGTTGGAATGCGTGCGGCCGTTCCCGATGGCAAACCCGTTGAATCCGTCGTAAGCCTCGGCCCACCATCCGTCCAGCACAGAGAGGTTGAGGCCGCCGTTGAGAACAACCTTTTGTCCGCTTGTGCCGGAAGCTTCCAGCGGCCGGCGCGGGTTATTCAGCCAGACATCGACGCCTTGCACAAGATGACGGCCAACGTTGATGTCGTAGTCCTCGACAAAAACAAACTTGTTCGAGAATTCGGAGTCGCGCATCATCTCGGCGATTTGCTGCAGAACCTTCTTGCCCGGCTCATCATGGGGATGAGCCTTGCCGGCAAAGACAAACTGCACCGGCCGCTTGGGATCGTTGACCATCGAGGCCAGGCGTTGAATGTCGGCCAGGATCAGGTTGGCGCGCTTGTACGTGGCGAAGCGGCGGGCGAATCCAATGGTGAGAGCGTCGGGAGAAAGCAGCCTTCCGAGCTTCTGCAGCGTTTCCGCGGCTTCGCTACGGCGTTCGGCCTGCTCGCAAGCCCGGCGCCGCACAAATTCGATCATGCGGGTTTTCAAGGAGAGATGCGTCTCCCAGAGCTCCCCGTCATCAACGGTTTCGATGCCCTCCCAGGTACGCGCTGCCCCGCTCTTGCGCTGCCAGTCGACGCCGAGATGCCGGTCATATAAGCGGCACATTTGCGGCGCCAGCCACGAAGGCACGTGCACCCCGTTCGTGATATGGCCAATGGGCACGGCATCCTGTGGTTTTTCAGGATAGAGCGGCCACCACATCGCACGCGAAACCTCGCCATGCAAAGACGACACCGCATTGGCGCGGCGCGAGAGTTTGAGCCCCAGCACCGTCATGCAGAACGTTTCCTGATAGTCGTTGGAGCTGACACGGCCGAAACCCATGAGGTTATCGTGCGAAAGGCCGAGTTGATCGCGCAGGGGGCCGAGGTGTTCTTCGATAAGGTCGGCACTGAAACGATCGTGGCCCGCGGGAACGGGTGTATGCGTGGTGAAGATGACTTCGCGCGGAATCTGGCTCGCCGCCGTCACAAAGTCCATTCCCTCTTCTTCCATGCGGCAACGAATGGCTTCGAGCACGGCGAATCCGCTGTGGCCCTCGTTGAGGTGCAGAACGCCAGGCGAGATGCCCATGGCCTTGAGGGCGCGAAATCCGCCCACCCCCAGCAGCAATTCCTGGCGAATGCGCGTGCGGCCATCGCCGCCATAGAGGCGCGAGGTGAGCTCGCGATCTTCAGGCGCGTTCCCTTCAACGTTGGAGTCGAGCAGAAGCAGGTCGCAACGGCCAACCTTGACACGCCAGACCTTGGCGCGAATCGCCCCGCCGCGGGTTTGAATCTCCACCACCACAGGCTCGCCATTGGCGCCGATTGCCGGCTGCATGGGGCATTGGTTCACGTCGGTCTGGAGATATTCCTCTTTCTGCCATCCGCTGCGGTCAAGGCGCTGAAGGAAGTAGCCCTGGCCATAGAAAAGGCCGATGCCCACCAGCGGTATGTCGAGGTCCGATGCGCTCTTGATGTGGTCGCCGGCCAGCACTCCCAGCCCCCCCGAGTAAATGGGCAACGATTCATGCATCCCGAACTCCGCCGAGAAATACGCGACCGGGCGAGGCCTCAACACGCCGGCATGCTCCGCGCCCCAGGTCGCATCGGCGTTTAAGTATTCCTGCTGGCGACGATAAACGTAGTTGATGCGGCTGTGCAGCGACAATTCCGCGGCACGCCGTTCGATCTCGCCCAGCGGGAGTTCGCTGAGAAGCGCAATCGGGTTTTGATTGAGCTGATGCCAGCGCGTTGGATTGAGGTCGCGAAACAGCGCAACACATTCATGATCCCAACACCACCACAAGTTGCGCGCGAGAGACCAAAGGCGTTCCTGCGCAGGAGCGATGAAGCGATCGAGGGTGCGCGCCTCGCTCACCACCGGCGCCACTTCGCCCGCGGCCTCCGTGAGCATGCGAATCTCGTCTTCACGAAACACGCGCGCATCCTTGGTCTGCACATTCAGAACGCCTTGCAGAATGCCCCGATCGACCAGCGGAACGCCGAGAAACGAGTGGTAAACTTCTTCTCCGGATTCCTTGAAATATTTGTAGCGCGGATGATTGCCCACATCGTCAACGGCCACGGGCTTCACCTGCTCGGCAACCAGGCCGGTGAGGCCTTCATGCAGCGGCATGCGCAGGGTGCCGATGCAGCGCGGATGCAAACCGACCGTCGCCGCCAGGACAAGGTTTGAGCGATCCGGCTCCAGAAGGTAAGCGGAACACACGTCGGTACGGAAGCGCGCCGCAATCAGGGCAACCACATTCATCAGCGTGTCGGCAGGCTTTCCGCCCTCCTGCGTAAGGCTCGTGATTTCCTCAAGAGTCAAAACACGACTGGCTTCGGTTGCTTCGTAGAACTGAGTCATACGCATTTCCTCGCGCAGCGTTTGATATCAGAATCAGCAGATGGACGCCGGTTCGCCGCTTTCAAAAGGGTGCAAAAATGCAGCCAGTCGCGCGACTGGTGAAAGAAGACTTGAGATGGCAATCGGTCGGGCTGGGGCGCCTTCGTGTGTCAACGAGATGACTTAGACCATACCACCAGGGCGCCCAAGGCGCGAATCAAATCTTGGTGCCGGGGGAAACGTATTACGCCGCAGGCTCTTCCATTTTCGCCGCGCGGCGACGCCTGCCGCTGAGCAGATAAATCGCGGCCCGCAATTCTAGAAGCGGATCGGCGGAGGGTTCAATGCCTTCCACGCGCGGAATTGGGTCGAAGATGATCTGCTTCTGCTGCTCGAGGTTATCGGGCGTCGGCGCATCGAGCTCAACGGTGCCGAGCACAAAGAGCTCGCGGCTCTCAGGCCAATGTTTCGTGGCATCGTCCACCAGATCGCCGGGCCCCGCAATCTGAACAAGAATGTTGAAGCGCACAGGAGCGAGCTGAATGCGGTCGATGATTTCTTCGAAGTGGTAGTCGGGCGACAGACCCGCGACCGCTTGGTCGGTCAGATAATCATTGCCAAGCTCGGGAACAATGCGATAGCGGCCGAATTTGGTCTGGCCGGAGGAATTGGTAAAGCCAAACGCTGTGACGCCGTAGTAGGTCTCGCGCGCAAAACTCGAAGGGAATGGCTTGGGTGCCTGAACGAAAGCCAGGGCGGAAGGGTGCGACCCAAGAAATGTCTCGATCGGCTTGGGCGAAGGCACATCAGGACCACTGGCCGCCGCAGCACGCAAAAATTCGAGGAATTCGTATCCATCGCGGCTGGGGAAACCGTCGGTGGAGTGGCTGACGATGTCCGTATGGACGTGTTCAGCAAGGTTGAATCGGAGGGCAAAGCCGCGCGGATTGGCTTCGGGCTTGTTGTCGGGGATCATGGGCAAGCCCGTGGAGTTGGAAAAACGGGCGGTGACCGGCGTGGATTCCCGCACGATGTGCGGGGCTTTGGTGAGGAATTGCGCATCGGGAGACGGGGTAAAGGTTCCGTTGAGCAGAAGACCCTTGGCATGAGCCGCACGGAATCCTGCGTGAAGCCCGAAGAGTCGATCGAATTGCTTGAGCAGATCGTTGGCGAGTGCAACGACACGTTCATCCTGCGGGAGAGGCATAGGGGGGAGTCCTCCTCGATCTTTGCAGTGTAACGGACGGATCCCCGGCGGGGCGTCATCTTGAGAGGAACCTTTTCCCCTCTTTCAGCTTCGCGTGAACCGCAGGACTACGACATCACGCACGGTCCGCTCCGCATGGCCGTCACTTCCACATGGGTTTCCGCAGCGGCGGTGCGGCGGTCGGGATAGACGCGCGGGACGCCGAAACGGATTTCCGCAGTAAAGCCGGGAGTGCCGAGCGCCCTCAGGAGATGAGGCAGGAAAGCTTCATCGCCATACCAGCAGAGATCGCGCTCCACAGTGCCCTCGTCAAAAACGTAACGCACCGAGGCCGCGGTCACGGGAGATGCGGCGCGCACCGCGGGCTCGAAGAGGTGCGTGTGAAAGCGCAATACCGAACTGCCGTCGGTGCTGGTGCCCTCGGGAAACAACACGATCGGAATCGGAAGGGGAAGGCGCGCGGCGATTTCATTCGCTACCTTGACCGCGCTCGACCGGCTGGAACGATCGATGAACATCGTGCCGCCCATACGCGCTGTCGGCCCGAAATAGGGCCAGCGGCTGATCTCCGCCTTTGCGACGAAGAAACACGGCATGGCTGCAGCAAGAATGACTATATCGAGATAGCTGAGGTGGTTCGACACAACCAGCCCGCCCTCCGGAGGATCGCCTTCCATCCGAGAGTGGATTCCCAGACTGGATAAAACTGTCGCGCCGGCAAGATGCATCCAAAGCGCGCGCTGCTCAAGAGACAGCGGTCCCCGGACTCGGAAGCGGCAGTAACGCAAAAGATTGATCGTGAGGGCCCAGCCCAGCGCCACAGCGCGTCGGGCGGCGCGCAGACTCACGAAGTAAGCGGAGCGAGAAAGCGGTTTCGCGCGGAAGGCGAAAGCAACTTGAGATCGAGCAGCGTCAGGAAATCGATGGTGCCGAATTCGCGGTCCCAGGCCGGAGGAGCACAGATCCGTGCGCCAATGGCAAGATAAGTTCGGAGTAGTCTGGGAACCTTGGGAAGCGACGGCAAGGATGCCTCGGTGTCGCCGGGCGCCTGCTGTGCGGGCGCACCTTCCTGCTCGGTGGGGCAGGCATAGGCCGCGGTCGGCTCGGTGGCAAACTCCGGCGAGACCCGAAAGTGCTCAAGTTGGCGATACATCTGCCAACCTTCGCACGGGTCCTGGGAGTTGAGTGACGAGCAACCGACAAGATAGCGTAGCCCCATGTCGGTAGCATACTGCGCGATGCCTCGCCAAAGCAGCGTGAGGACCTCAGGCGTGCGGTGCTCGCGATCGATCGAGGCGCGTCCTAACTCAAGAATCCCGCTACGGAGGGGTTCGTAGGGAACAAAGTAAAACTCCTGCTCGGAGTAATAACCCAGATGGCTCGCAGCCGTATCTCCCGATTGCATGCGATAAGTGCCAACAATACGGCGAGTCAGTTTTTCTTCCACCAGCAGATGTTCGCAGAATAAGTCGAACTTATCGGTATCCAGACCGGTCTGGTAGGAACTCTCCAGACCCTCGCCCATTTCGATATTGAAGACCTTGAAACGAAGGCGGCATGCGGCTTCGCGGTCTTCAAAAGTCTGTGCGAGGCGCAGCCGGTACTTCCCTACTTCCGCGTGTATGCGCGGCTTTGAGGGAGCGCACGGCAAACATGAAAACAGCGTTGTCCTGGGGATTTCCACCGCTTGGGTGGAACCGGCTGATGGAACTCTCTGCCCATCGTGCGTAATCACGGGAGTAGTATCCGCCAGCAATTGTAAGAGGATAGTGAAGGTGTTGCAAATCTGTTGCAAAATCCTTGTTTGTGCTGTAACTGGGCTGTAACAAAAAGGCCCTCCGCGAAGGAGAGCCTTGAAGCAATGTGAATGACCTCAACTTAGCTGCAGCCGCCCGCAATCGATGGAATAACAAGAACTTCGTCGCCTTCTTTGAAGCTGTATTTCTCGTTGCCCAGAAAACGGATGTCCTCTTCATTGACATAGAAGTTGATGAAGCGACGAATCTGGCCGTCCTCCCCGCGCAGGTGCTGGCGCAACGCCGGGAAACGACCTTCGATATCCGTCACCAGCTCGGGCAGGTTGGCTGCGGCGCTGGAGATTTCGCGGACGTTGTTGGTGTGCTTTTGAAACGCGTTTGGCAACAAAACTCTAACGGACATAGCTTGCTCCTGCCTGGCTCCAATCCTCGTTGGCTGAAGCTCGTTCTTCCACGTAGTTTTCAAAGTCAGTAAGGCGCGGGCGAATCGCGTGGCTCTGGTCGTAGGCGCCGTTGAGGACATCTGTGGTCTTGAGACCGTTGCCGGTGATACAGGTGACCGTAAGTTCGTCCGGCTGGATGCGGCCGTGGGCGTAGAGGCGAGCGGTGACCGCCGTCGTGACGCCACCGGCTGTTTCGGTGAAGATGCCTTCCGTCTCCGCAAGTTCCTGGATGGCGGAGACGATTTCGACATCGGATACATCTTCGGCCCATCCGCCAGACTTGCGAATGGCGCGTGCCGCGTAAAGACCGTCGGCGGGATTGCCTATAGCAAGCGAACGGGCAATCGTATTCGGCCGCTGGGGTTCGATCACGTCCGTCGAATTCTTGACCGCCTTGGCGATCGGCGAGCAGCCGGTAGCCTGCGCACCGAAGAACTTGACCTGCTTATCGGAAACCAGGCCGAGGGCAATTAATTCGTCAAATGCTTTGCGAATCTTGGTGATGAGCGAGCCGCCAGCCATCGGCACAACTACATTGTCCGGGAGACGCCACCCGAGCTGCTCCGCAATCTCGAAACCAACTGTCTTGGAACCTTCGGCATAGAACGGCCGCAGGTTGACGTTAACGAAACCCCAGTTGTAGCGATCCGCTATCTGCGAGCAGAGACGATTGACGTGGTCATAGTTGCCGTCGACCCGGACGAGCGTCGCTCCGTAAACCTGGGTGTTGAGAATCTTCGCGGCTTCCAGGTCAGCGGGGACCAGGATGTAGGTTTTCAGGCCGAGACGTGCGGCGTGGGCGGCAACCGCGTTGGCCAGGTTTCCAGTCGAGGAGCAGCCGACGGTGTCAAATCCAAACGTTTGTGCGTTGGCGAGAGCTACGGCAACCACACGATCCTTGAAGCTGAGCGTGGGCATGCAGACAGCATCGTTCTTGATGTAAAGATTGGTGGCGCCAATATGGGAGCCAAGACGAGGCGCTTTCACCAATGGCGTAAGCCCGGATGGAGTCTGCGGAATGTAGCTGTCCGCCACCGGAAGAAGCGCGCGGTACCTCCACATGTTCAAGGGACCGGAGGCAATCGATTCGCGGGTAAAGCGGGCCCGGGCGTACTCGAGATCGAAAGCCACCTCGAGCGGAGAGAAGCACTCATCGCAAACAGACAACGGCTGGACCTCGTAGGTCTTGCCGCATTCCTTACATCGCAATTCGTACGCAGTCGTCACAATTCCCTCGCAGATGCGCGAGTGAGTCAAGGTATACGAGCGCGTGACCGGCTCAATGAAGAGCGAACGTGAATTGATTCGAAGTACCGTGCGAGCCGCTTCGGCAAAGAGTGCTGAAGCAACCCCCGAATCTCATGTTCCCCGTTTCCGGGCAAGAGTTGACACCATACTCCCGTTTTGCGCGGGCAGGTTGTCGTGGCGTCACAGGGCTCGTCCCTCAGCCACTCTGCATGAAATCCAGGCTTGTCCTTTGGGGACAAACTTGAATGTATTTTTTGTATCACAGGCAGGGGTAGGGCGCAAGATGCCGAGCAGCGAATGGGCCGTAAGCCCATCTGAACGGCTAAATCCGGGCCGGGAAGGGCTTCCAGACGAAGCTGAACCCTTTGGGGTACAACGACAAGGCATCGAAGTACATCACACATCATGCAGGTTCACATTTGCCGAGGAGTCCTGACCGTCGCTGCACTAGAGCCAAAACCGGCGCCGAAATCAAGGGAAGCCTCGATCAGAAACCCTTCTAAGGAGAAAGACAGTTATGTCCCGAGATCTATTGGAAAAGGTGCCATCAGTCGAAGAGGTTTTTCGCGAGGTTTCCCAGATCAAGAGTGTTGTCACCGAAGCCGTGGAAGATGGAGTCAAGTCGGCTGTCAAGGCGATCAAGCAAGGCCGCGATGCAGCTGAAGATGTCCTCGACGACGCAAAACACCACATCAAGCAGAGACCTTTTGACGCCATGGGGATTGTGTTTGCCGTCGGCGTGCTCACCGGCGCTTGCCTGACCTGGGCTGGCACCCGGCGCCGCTAATCCGACGCAGACGATCGCAGCTGAAATTTACCGGTCTGAAATTTACCCGTCCGCGAATCACCAGATCCCGCGAAGCGCGCGGAGCCTCGTAAACTTCTACGGGGCTCACCGTTCCGGATGAATCCAGATCGCGTTTCCGCCGCCTGAAACCATTCGGACGTCCAGCACCGTGCCCTTGTCGACCGGCTGCTTCTGAAATGACGTGTGGGTCGCTACAACGGCTGCGCCGGGTGCGTCCGCATAGATCTCCGCAATGTATTTACCCTCTCCGAGAAAACTCAACGGTACTTTGACAGCGCGCGCGTCCCAATTCGTGATCGAGCCGATGTACCAGTCCCGTCCGCTGCGTCGCGCCAAGGTAATGAATTCTCGCGGCGTGCCTTCGAGAACCCGCACTTCGTCCCAGGTGGTCGGCACCTGTTTGATGAATTCGAAGTCGTGCTGCCCAGCATAGTGCTCAGGGTAGTCAGAAACCATCATGAGCGGACTCTCGAGCACCACGTAAAGCGCCAGTTCGTGGGCACGCGTGCCAAGACCCATCGGCATGAAATTGCGGGCGACAAAGTTTTCGCGATTGCTGTTGCCGAAGGCGCCCGGCGTGTAGTCCAGCGGACCCGCCAACATGCGCGTAAAGGGCAGCGTGGTGTCGTGCATGGGCGAGGTGCGCGCAGACCACTTCAGGTATTCCTTCCCCATCACGCCTTCGCGCGTGATCAGGTTGGGCCAGGTGCGTCGCAGGCCGTCCGGTTTGAAGGCGCCATGGAAGTCGATCATCAGGTGGTGTTGAGCTGCGAGTTCTACGACGTGGCGATACCAGGCGACCATCTGCTGATCGTCCCGATTCATGAAGTCGATTTTTACGCCCGCGATACCCCACTTCTCAAAAAGCGGAAATGCCTGATCCATGTATTTATCGACGGAGGTCCAATGGGACCAGAGCCAGAGACGCACGTTTTTCTCTTTGGCATAGCGCAAAAGTTCAGGCATGTCGATCTCAGGCGTAACCTGAGTGATATCTGCCAGCGCGGCATAGTCCTGCGGACCGTTACGATTGGCAAGAGCCCAGCCGGCATCGATCAGCAGGTAAGGAAACCCGGACTCCGCGGCAAAATCGATGTAGTGCTTCATGGTCGCCGTGTTCATTCCCGGCTTGAAGCTGACGCTCGGCGCGGCGTCACCAGACCACCAGTCCCACGCCGACTTCCCTGCCCGGATCCAGGACGTGTCGGCGATCTGCGACGGCGGATTCAGATTGAGAATCATGTTCGATTCGATGAGGCGCCCGGGCTGTTCGCCAATCATCAGGACACGCCATGGAGTGGCAACCGGCGCTTCCGATTCGACGGCGATGGAGGGCTGATTCAGGCTGGGCGAAAGTTCCGCATGCAGACCGAACGGATGCGGGTCTTTGCGCAGGTACATGCCTGCGTAGCTGTCGATATCGGCCTCGGTAACCGCGACCCAGCCCACGCCCGCCACGTTGGCGAGCAATGGCAGACCAATGAGCCAGTCCGGATGCATGCCGCTCACCTGCCGAACTTGGTACTCATCCTCGTAGGGAGTTTGAAAACCGTCGAGAATCAATGGGTAGAGCGTTGCATCTTTGGCGTAGCGAAACTCGGTCAGCTCGCGCTCGATACGCATCTTGGCATGCGAGGGCTGCTCGGGAAGAATGTATCGAAAAGCAACCCCGTCGTCGAAGGCCCTGATTTCAAGCGACAGCTTGCGGCCGGACTCGTCGGCTAGATCGACGTGGGCTGCATCGTAGTGGTCGCGCACGCTGCTCGTTTTGCCGACAGGAATGGTGTAGGTTTCGTCGTGCTGGCTCGTCTCAACCTTGACCAGCTTCATACCAGGACCTAGGGCAGGCTGCCCTTCAAGCTTCACGCCGAGAATCGACTCATCCATCAGCCATTTGCCACGGAAGTCGACGGCATAGCGCGTATCGTTGCTCGCCGGTTCGATGCCGCGCGTATGCGGCGCGTCCGAGAGAATGAAGACGATCTTGCCGTCGGGAGAGGCGACGCGCAAACGGGAATCGTTTGAATCTTGCGCAACAGAAACGCCGGTAAACAACATCAATGACGCGCAAAGTAGAAGAAACTGCAAACGGGACATGACGACTCCGAAGAAGCATCTTACAGGAACCCGGTTCCGTTCCAGCAGACGAATTCGTTCCACGGTCCGAAGGGAGCAGCGAGATCAGTTTGCGTAGATACGCACGTAATCGACGAGCATCTCGGACGGAAAAGGCGTCGTGGAGACGGGCGTACCGGGCCAGTCGCCGCCAATGGCCAGATTCAGCAGGATGAAGTTGCTCTGGCCCGCGTTGAAAGGCCACGTCGCGCCGCTCAAGCCAGTCATGTTTGCCGTGGTGTACGTGACGTACGGCTTCGTGGCATCGTCAACGTAGTAGGCTACCGAGCCCTTCGTCCAGATCATGCCGTAGGTGTGCCATTGCGCGGCAGTCTGGCCCGTCGGGAAATTAAAGACGGTGCCGAGCCCCGTGCCGCCCGTAAAGCCGACGCCATGAATGGAGCCTTCATTCCAGTCCGGTGTCTTGGCAGCATTGACGCGCTCCAGCACATCCTGCTCGCCGCATGCAGGCCAATCGACGGTGGAAATGTTGTTGCCGAGCAGCCACCCAGCGGGCCAGAACCCTTGCGCTTCGGGGACCAGTGCGCGAAACTCGATCCGCCCATATTGAAAACTGAAGAGACCTTGCGTCTTAAGACGCGCCGAGGTGTAGACACCCGGCGAAGGCTGCTGCGCCTCGATGTGCAGGTAGCCATCGGTGCCCACAAAAGCGCTGGGACTCGTCATGGAGCAGGGTGCTGCGTCCGAACCCCAGGCACAGTAGGTCTCGAGCTCATGATTGCCGAAGCCGCTGTTGCCGGTGTCGTAGGTCCAGGTAATCGGGTTGGGCGCCGCGTTCACGCCGATCGCATTTGTGAATTCGTCGGACCACACAAGCATCCCGGACGGAATGTTGGGCGAAAAGGTCTGGCTGCCAACCTTGCTGGGCGCGCCGCCGCTTTCCGCGGAGATGGCGTTGACGGTGAGATTGGATGCGACCAAAAACGGCGCCTGGTAAACCTGCGAAGCAGTCGTGGGAACAGATCCGTCGGTGGTGTAGTACACGGTGGCGCCCGGGGTCGAAGGTCGGAGAGTCACAATCACGGCGCCATTCTGCGCGTTTGCCGTGAAGAAAAGAGGCGCAGTCGGTTGCGATTGCGGATCAGGGGCAGGCGTACCCGCCGAACTTCCGGCGCCGCCACACCCGCAAACGTGAGCCGTCAATAGAACCAACGCTGCAATCATTTCCTTCCCCACTTTCATTTTGATAGCCCCTGACTTTCGCGGAGCACACACGAGGGCTGGATCCGCCGCGTCCATCTAAACACTGGCGACTCAGTGCGTCAAACCACCAGCGATGGAAAGCTGCCATGGCAAATGGGCTAGGCGCACTTGCATCAAAAGGGTTGGTGCACAGAATGCGTCAGGCCCGGTCGTAGTTGAGATTGGGACTGAGCCAGCGCTCGATTTCGGCAACACTCATGTTTTTGCGCACGTGGTAGTCCTCGACCTGGTCGCGATCGATCTTGCCCAGCGAGAAATAGCGCGACTCCGGATGCGCGAAATAGAGACCGCTGACGCTGGAACCGGGCCACATGGCAAAACTTTCCGTGATTTGCATGCCCGTGTTGTGCTCCACGTCGAGCAGCCGCCAGAGAGTGGCCTTTTCGGTGTGGTCGGGACAGGCCGGATAGCCCGCGGCGGGCCGAATACCTCGGTATTTCTCCTGGATGATTTCAGGAATGGAGAACTTCTCATCGCGCCCATAGCCCCATTCATCCCGTACGCGCTTGTGCAGGCACTCGGCAAAAGCTTCGGCCAGCCGATCGGCAAGCGCCTCCGCCATAATCGCGTTGTAGTCGTCGTGCTCCGCGCGAAACTGGTCGCAAAGCGCCTGAAGGCCGATGCCGCTGGTCACCGCAAAGGCTCCAATGTGATCGTGCAGCGCTGTCTCTTTGGGCGCGATGAAATCAGCCAGACAACGACACGGTTCAGCCCCTTCGCGGTTGGACTGCTGGCGTAGAAAGTGCAGTGTCGCGCGAACCGATCCGCGCCCATCGTCGGTGTAGAGGTCAACGTCGTCGCCGTTCGCGTTCGCAGGAAACAGCCCATAGACGCCGCGCGCGGTCAAAAGCTTCTTCTCGACGATCTTGTCGAGCAGCGCATTGGCCTCGGTGAAAATCTGCCGTGCCTGTGCCCCCTGCCTCTCGTCGTCGAAGATGCGCGGGTAGACACCCTTCAGTTCCCAGGCATGGAAGAAGGGCGTCCAGTCGATGTATTCGCGCAGGCAGGCAAGCGGGAAATCGCTGAGAACCTTCACCCCCGTGAATTCCGGGACCGGCAGGTCTTCCGAGCGCCACGTTATGGGGGTGTGACGCGCACGCGCCGCCGCAAGCGGGATGGTTTTGGGACGCGGGGCGGAGTGCGCTTTTCGCACCGCATCCGATTCAGCGCGATGCTGCGCGATGAAATCGACTTTGCCGTCATCGCTCAAAAGGCTGGTGGTGATGGGAACGGCGCGGCTCGCGTCGAGCACGTGCACCACCGGTTCACTATAGTTTGGCGCAATCTTCACCGCGGTGTGCGCACGGCTCGTCGTCGCTCCGCCGATGAGCAACGGCAGCTTGAATCCCTGCCGCTCCATCTCTCGCGCCACATGGACCATCTCTTCAAGCGATGGCGTGATCAGGCCGCTGAGTCCGATGATGTCGGCCCGCACTTCTTTCGCCCGCGCCAGGATCTTCTCGGCGGGAACCATCACGCCCATGTCGATCACTTCGAAGTTATTGCACGCAAGAACAACGCCGACGATGTTTTTGCCGATGTCATGCACATCGCCCTTGACGGTGGCGAGCACGATCTTTCCCTGCGCCTTGACTTCCTGGCCCGACGCCAGCATGGCCGCTTTTTCGGTTTCCATGAAGGGCGTGAGGTAAGCCACGGCCTTCTTCATGACGCGGGCCGACTTGACCACCTGGGGCAAAAACATCTTGCCCGCTCCGAAGAGGTCGCCGACCACTGTCATACCGGCCATCAGCGGACCCTCGATGACCAGCAACGGGCGCCCCAGTTTTGCACGGGCCTCCTCGGTGTCGATATCGATGTAGGCATCGATGCCCTTCACCAGCGCATGCGACAGCCGCTCTTCGACCGTGCCATTGCGCCACTCTTCGGCTTTCTTCTCAATCGCAACCGTGCCTGCGCCTTTGAGCGTCTCGCCGTATTCCACCAGCCGCTCGGTCGAGTCGGGGCGGCGATTCAGCAGCACATCCTCGACAAGCTCTTTCAGTTGCGGCTCAATCTCTTCGTAGACTTCGAGCATGCCCGCGTTGACGATGCCCATGTCCATACCCGCCGCGATGGCATGGTAAAGAAATGCAGAATGCATGGCCTCGCGGACTTTGTTATTGCCGCGAAAGCTGAAGGAAATATTCGAAATGCCGCCGCTCACTTTTGCGTGAGGCAGATGAGCCTTGATCCAACGCGTGGCATTGATGAAGTCAACCGCGTAGTTGTTGTGCTCCTCCATGCCGGTGGCGACCGTGAGAATATTGGGGTCGAAAATGATGTCCTCGGCCGGAAACCCGACTTGATCGACAAGGATCTTGTAGGCGCGCTCGCAAACGCGGATCTTGTCCTCGAAGGTTGCGGCCTGGCCTTGCTCGTCAAAGGCCATGACCACCGCGGCTGCCCCAAACTTGAGCACTGTGCGCGCATGCTCGCGGAAGACATCCTCGCCTTCCTTGAGGGAAATCGAATTCACGATGCCCTTGCCTTGAAGGCACTTCAGGCCCGCCTCGATGACCGTCCATTTGGAGGAGTCGACCATGAAAGGAACCTTGGCGACTTCAGGCTCGCTGGCCAGCAACTGCAGGAAGCGCGACATCGCAACCACGCCGTCGATCATGCCTTCGTCCATGCAGATGTCGAGCACGTTGGCGCCATTCTCTACCTGCTGGCGAGCGACGCTGACGGCTTCTTCGTACTTGCCTTCCTTGACAAGCTTGGCGAATTTCGGCGAACCGGCAACGTTGGTGCGTTCGCCGATCATGATGAACACGCCGGGTTGCTGCTTGAAGGGCTGCGAACCGGAGAGGCGCAATGGCTTCATCGTGCGACCTCGGCAGATGCATCTTCCGATTCCGGCTCCGGCGCTTGATTCAACGGCCGCGGCGCCACTCCTTCAAGAGCCTTCGCAATGGCGGCGATATGCGCAGGCGTGTTGCCGCAGCAGCCTCCGGCAATGTTAATGAGACCCGCGTGCGCGAATTCGCTCAGGGATCGCGCCATGTCCGCAGGCCCCAGATCAAAGCCGGTTTCCGAAAGAGGATTAGGCAAGCCGGCGTTGGGGTAGCAGGAAATCGCGACGTTCGCCTTCTCGGAGAGTTCGGAAAGAAATGGGTACATCAGGTCGGGACCAAGCGAACAGTTGAGCCCAACCGACAGCGGCTTCACGTGCTCGACAGCGTTCCAGAATGCTTCCGTAGTCTGCGCAGAAATCAGCGTCTCTCCGCCGCGCCCGACAGCGGCTGAAATCATGACAGGCAATTCGATCTTGTCTTCGTCGAAGACTTCGCGGATGGCCACCAGCGCCGCCTTCGCATTGAGTGAATCGAAGATCGTTTCGACGAGGAGGAAGTCGACCCCTCCCGCAATAAGGGCGCGCGCTTGGTGGGCGTAGGCCGTCTTGACTTGATCGAAGGTGACCGAGCGAAAACCAGGATCGTTGGCATCGGGCGAATTGGAGAGAGATACCGTCAGGGGTCCAATGGCGCCGGCAACAAAGCGCGGACGACCCGTCGCCTGGCCAACACGATCAGCCCATTCTCGGCAGAGGCGCGCAGATTTCTCGTTGATCTCCCAGGCCAGATCATTCAGGAAACGGTCGTCGATAATCTTCTGGTAAAACTCCGGATCCTTGCGGCCGCCGTGCTCGCGCGGGTCGTCAACAAAAAACTCGCTCTGGGCGATGCTGGTCGCGCCGAAGGTGTTGGTCTCGATGATGTCCGCACCCGCTTCGAGAAAGCGGCGATGGATGTCCCCGATCATCTCCGGCTGGGTCAGCGTAAAAAGATCGCCGTTGTTGAGCAGGTCCTTCTTTGCCTCTTTGAAGCGTTCGCCGCGGATATCCGCTTCCTTCATGCCGTAGGTGCGGATGGTTGTGCCCATTGCGCCGTCGATAATCGCGATGCGCGTCTTGAGGATCTCGTAGAGAGGATGTTCGCCTGCTGAGTTCATGGGTATCCGATGCTCGAAATCGTGATGCTTTGCCTTGCGTGGGAATGCGGTGGGAACCCCAACCATCAGAATAGAGGGAAGGGTCGCAACCGCCAAAACACTTTTGGGGGATGTCTGGGTACGCCGGTGGGCTATTTCGCCTGGGTAAGCGCCGCCACCGGCACCAGCATGTCTTCTTTGCGCATGACAAGGTTGGTGGCGTTGAGGGTGGCGAGTTCGAAGCCGTGGCCGTGAGTGATGGCGTCGGTGGGGCAGGCCTCGACACAATAGCCGCAAAAAATGCAACGGTTGTAGTCGATGTTGTAAACCTTGGCGTAGCGCTCGGAAGACGAGATACGCTGCTCCTCGGTATTTTCCGCAGCCTCAATGAAGATGCAATTGGCCGGGCATGCCGCGGCGCAGAGAAAACAGGCAACACACTTTTCCAGGCCGTTCTCATCCCGCTGCAACACGTGGGCCCCGCGAAAGCGCTGCTGAAACACGGCGCCGCGCGTCGGGCCAGGGCCGTCCGGGTAGTTCTCGACCAGGGTGGGCTGCAGCATCTCCCCGAAGGTGATGCTCATGCCTTTGGCGATGGCGGCCATGTTGCGCACAATCGACATGGGTCCAGTATACGATGGATCGCGTGGAGGGACTTCTGATGCGGAAAGCTGTCGCCAATCTCTTGTTTCTGCTAACCATTCCGGTAGTGCCGGTTTCCCTTTGGAGCCAAAACCAGGGTTCAAATCAGGCGCAGCCGATGGGAGGATCGCCGCCCCAGCCCGATACTTCGCGGATACAAGAGGAGATGGCGCATGCCACGCAGCCGGCCGGACCGTTGCAGATCCGCTTTGGCGATAAATCGGCGCAATGGACGCCAACCACCCTCGCCCCGATGCCGCATACGACGATTTCCGTTTACAACGAACATGCCAAGGCCAACCAGACCTTCACCGGCGTTCCCCTGATCGATCTGCTGGCGCAGTTGGGCGTCCCAACCAAGCCCCGGGGCAAAGATTTTCGCCTCTACATCGTCGCCGGCGGGTCGGACGGCTACCAGGTTGTCTATTCGCTCGGGGAGATTTCGCCCGACGTACACGACGGCACCGTGCTCGTCGCGGATGGCGTCGATGGTCACGCGCTCGGAAACAACGGCCTGCTCCAGTTAGTAGCTACAGGAGAAAAGCGGCCTGCCCGGTGGGTCCGGAATCTGATCGCAATCCGGGTCCTGACCGCGCAGTGAGTCGCGGCGCAGCATACGTCAAATCGCGAACATCATGTCTCCGGCGCGCGTCCTGATCGCCGGCCGGCAATCGGGACGCACCTTGCTCCGGGCTTGAAAGCCTGCCGCTTTCGCTCTAGTGAGGATGCTCATCGGCAGGACGCCCGCGATTGGGCTGGGCCTCGGGCCTGCCGGGAGTCGTTCGCGGCGATGGTCCCCCGTGTACCGCAACCGGCGCGACAGGGTGTGCCACTGGATGGGACTGCGGTGGCGTCGGATGTACGTCATGATCCGCCTCAATCGGCTTGCTGATCGCTGGATTCGGTGGCTGACCGTGGTTTACAGCCACATACTGACTGCGATCGTTGCGGAAACTCTCCGCGTGCTGCACCTGCGTATTCATGCGGGGAGCGTACGGTTCCTTCCGCGCGACAGCCTCTTCAGGGCGAGGCCGAACCGCTACCCCACCATTGCCGCCGTTATAGCTGACATGCGAATTCTCCGTCACCCGATTCGTGACGTTGTAGGTGTAGGTGTTGTGAACCACGGACCGATTCACATTGTTGTACGCCGTGTTGTAGGTGAAGTGGTCCTTGTTCCAGTAGCCGCCCTCGTAACCGTGGCCGACATAGCCGTATCCGTAATTCACTCCGCCATAGAAGCCGATGTGTGTGCCCCAATGGCCCGGATGATACGCGTAGCGCCCTCCGGAAGCACCCCAGTAGCCGGGAGTCCACAGTGCCCCTTGGTAAGGCGGCGCAACCCATGCACCGGGCACCCAGTAGTAGCCGGTCGTGGCATAGTTCCAATAACCGGGCGTCCAAATGTAACCGTCTCCCGGGTCGGGCGGTTGCTGGTAATCAGGCAACGGCGGAGGAGCTGCCGAAGCCGTCTCTGTCGCCGGCTCGGAATAATCGGAACTGTCGGGCGCAGCGGACGAGTAGCTTTGGGAGCCGGCAGAAGGAGCACTGGGCGCGGCTGAGGTGTCGTAGGACGCCGGAGCGAGATTCGCCGCAGCCGGATCCTGTCCTTGATCCTGTGAAGGCTGATTCGCAGTGGTGGGCGGATTCTGATTGTTGTGGCATCCGGTGACTCCGAGAAATGCCGCGAGGGCAAGTCCGATCCATGGAGCTTTACGGGGGAGTATGTTCATACGGTTCTCCATTCGATTTCCTGGCAAATTCGAGGGCTCTTCCATACATACAGGCCGAATTGAATTGATCGAACACCCCTCGATCGAGCCTCGAAGCATTCTACTGGTTGCGTGTGCTGCTGATTTCAATTTCGGGACCCCGATTCAATGAGTCGGTGCCGCGGCCAAACCCGCTCACTTGTTTCGATGCCGCATAGCGGCGAACTTCAACCGGCTGGCTTTCTAACCATACGATGAGGCGTCGGTGTTTTCGCACTCTGCTGGCAGAGCGATGAATCTTGTCCGCGGGCCAGCCCGGTCACGGCATCCGCTCCAGTGCAGATTCTGCGCTTCATCGCATCGGCCGTCTTCCCGTCCAGCCGCTCCGTCCGCTCCAGCCCGCTCAGGGGATCAACATCGTACTGGTAAATGTAGTCTTCCGGCGGTTTCTCGGTACCGAAATCAAAGTGATTCCACGTCCCGATTACTTCGTGTCCGTTGGGATCGGCGAGTGCGGCGTAGGCCTGCGACACCGTGACTCCCTGCGGAGAACTTGCGCTCGAAAGCGGGATCGCCTGGCTGCCTCGCATCCAGCGCGCGGCCCAGGTGTGCTGGGTAATGTCATAGTAAAACGCGGTAAAAAACGTCGACGCGTCGCACTCGTTGCAGTCGTCATAGAGTGCGGCGAGATCCCGCGGACGGCCGACTGCAAACAGCATCCAATCCAGCAGGCGCAGGTTGGCGCCCTTCACGATGGAGTTCACGCTGTGATTCGTGAGTGAAACGCTCCAGACCGAAAAAGTGTCGAGTCCGGGTGGTGCCTGCGGCGTCTTGCGCAGCGTGGTCACGACGAGGGCCGCGTCGTATTCGACACCGATCTCGCGGATCGCCGTCCACTTCTCGGGATCGAGCGCGCGCGTAACCCAGATAATGACGTCCTGATCCTGGGCCGCGTGGAAATCGATCCAGCGGAAATTATCAGGTGAGGTTTGGGCGGTGCTGGGAAGAGAAGCGACGAGTGCTGTCAGTGTCCAGAGCCCGGCAACAACCCAACGGGAAATACCACGCATGAACTCAGGCTACCAAACGCAAGCGCACTGTCTACGATCCCTACAGAACGCAACGCGTGGGTAAACGAAGCGAAGGACCTGCCTCTGTTTTTCAAAAATGCGCAAATCAGCACGAAAATGGGTGCCCCACGTCTCGCTTTTGAGACGTGGGAAAGCAACGATCCTGAACACGCGCCGATCTTTTCAATTCGCAAGAACAACGCACGACGTAGGCCGGAAGCTCTCCAGCATTTCATTTCTCCTTCTCCAGCCGGGCAAGATTGGCTTTGGCCTCCGCATGCGTCGGATCGATTCCGAGTGCACGCTGAAACGCTTCCCTGGCAGCAGCAGAATGACCGCTCCGCGCCTCGAGAACGCCAAGATTGTTCCAACCATCGGCATCGCTCGAGCTGAGTTCGAGTGCCTTGCGCTGCTCATCGATCGCCTCTGCCACGTTTCCCTTCGACCCGAGCACCTGCGACAGTGCAGCATGAACTGCAGCGTCATCGGGCTTCAGTTCGACGGCTCGACGAAGCTCTGCCAGAGCACCATTGAGATCGCCGGACGCGGCGTGAGCCTGCGCCAGTTCTTCATGTACCGCGGCCGAGGACGGATCGAGATGAAGCGCCTCCTGCAGGTGATCCATCGCCGACTTGGCTTCGCTCGCCGCAAGTTCGATCTGCGCAAGATCGGCCAGTGTCTCAGCGTCTGCGGGACATGACGCGACCTGCATCCGGAAGTCCGCCTCCGCTGCCGCCTGATCCTGGCGAAGCTCGGAAGTGGCGAGATCGAAGCGCGCATCGCATGCGGCGGACGCATCGTTCGCAGCAGCTTCAATGGCACTGCGGTAGCGCCCTTGCGCTTGCTGCCACTCCCCTGCTCCATCAAATGCCGCGCCAAGAGCGGTCAGAGTCCGCGGATCTTTCGCATCGAGCTGCAACGTTTGCTCGAAAATGTTGACCGCTTCAGAATATCTTCCTTCCCCCGCCAGCGCGGCCGCGAGATTGTAGAGACTCACCCGATCGTGGGGAGACTTCCGCAGGCGATTGCGCATCCACGCCTCTTCCAGCAAAAGTCGCGGATCGGGGCCGTTTGGCGGCGTGTTCACCGGAAGCACCTGCAGCCAGAGATGCGACATTTCATCTTCCGATCGATTGCCGGATTGGACGCGCACCGGAGGATGGTGTGGGTTGTGGATGTTGGCCGTGGAGTTGTCGTACGTATAGCGCATGTGAAGCACTGTACCCTTCGGCAGCCGTAGCGGGTCCTTGTAGCGATAAACCGACTGGCGATCGATATCCCAGTTACGAATCCAGAAGAGCCACTTCTTCTCGCCGTTGGGCAACGTCGCCCATCCCTCAAGGTCGCGCCCAAGATAGTGCGCATGCGGATAGACGCCGAGCACATCGACATCGATGGGCAGCGTGAGGGCATCCTCGACAACAAAGTGAGCGTCCCCCGGCGGAATATCCAGCGCATCGTCGCGCTCGAGTTGAAGCAGCATGGGCTGGAGCGTCGGCGGGCGGTCAGTGAAGTAAAGGCCCACTTGCGCGTCGAGCGTCTCCGCCTTGCCTGAGGGTTTGAGGTGCATGTTGAGAATCAGATCGTTGCCTGGATCGAGGCGCCAGGGCATTCCTTCCGGCTCGACAATTGCCGGCGTGTCCGGTTTCCAAAACAAAAAGTGGCTGTCGGGATCAAAACGATTGCCGGAGTCGACCAATAGCTCCATGCCTGGAACACCGCTTTGCCATTCGTCCGGATGTTGGCGGCGAAAGCTGCCGGTGCGGTCGAGAATGATATTCGCATGGTGTACGATTTGCGGCGTGCCGGGCACAATCTCGATAGCCCGAATAAAGTGGGTTTGTGCCAATGGATAGGGCAAAACAAAATTGCGGAAAACATCAGTACCCCCCGCAGGCAACGTGAAGGGTTGGGCAACTCTCAACACCAGGTCGGGCTTGCCGAGTTGCCAGGTCGCATCGTAATGCGGGGGCGCGGGCGCTTGGGCGGGATCGCCCTGCGGCGTTCCAGACTTGACCCATTGCCGAATGAGATCCACATCTCGATCACTCAATCGGCGCACGTCGGCGAAGTTGCCATAGCCTGGCTCGGGCAACCACGGCGGCATGAAATGCGATTGGGTCACCGCGGCGATCTGCGGGCCCCAACGGCGCGCGTCGCCATAGGTGATCAGACTGAACGGTCCAGCGCCCCCGGAATGATGGCAGCTGCTGCAGTGGTTGTAAGCCAGCGGCGCAATGTCGCGGCTCCACGTGACAGAGGCAGAACGGTGTGTGGAGTTCGGGGCGTTTTGGATTCCGCTCGCATCGGTTCGCATCGCGCATCCAAGAAGCACGGCGAGGGCGGACAACGCGGCGGTGATCGGCGAGGTCCTCATGGTTGCAAAGGCACGATCGCACAGCCCACAGGCCGCCCGAATGAAGAAGCGATCGGCTTG
This sequence comes from uncultured Acidobacteriaceae bacterium, assembly GCA_963798035.1. Lineage (GTDB taxonomy): Bacteria > Acidobacteriota > Terriglobia > Terriglobales > Acidobacteriaceae > Telmatobacter. The sequence continues at coordinate 517,010 of CAWCRW010000007.1, forward strand.
CCTGCGAGCGCAGCGGCGATCGCAGACTCCAGTTCGTGACGCCGTGCCGCCGGCCGCTCCTGACCGAACGCGATGTACCGGTCATCGATGCGGCCACGGTAAAACTCGTGCATGTCTCCGCCGTGGATCTCGAACGCAGCGGATTCGGGCGTGACGGTCGCATGGGCCAGTCGCACCAGCGTTTGACGCGTATCGAGCACAGTCGATTCTTCGATAGAAAATGCGCGATTGTGCCGCACAACTACGGCGGCCGTGTCCGAAGGATTGGGGAAAACCCACCAGAAACGAACGCCTTGCTTTGAGAACTCGCGATTGAGACGCGCAATCTCCGGCACGTACCGATTGGCGATCGGACAATCGCTCGCGGCGAAAAGAAGGACCACGACGCGTATGCCGGGACCGGCCAGGTTCGCGACGGGATGACCCGCAAGATCGAATCCAAGCGCCTCGGCGACAAGCGCACGCGGCACAATCGTCATGAAGAGCAATAATGTGGCAGCGAAGTGGGAGAGGTGTCGCAAGGGTGATAAAAGTGGGTTCGCTCGAGTCGGATTCTACCAAAACCCAAGATCGCCTGGCGATACGAAGAGCACGCGGGCCAATCTCCCACCCGTTCAGAGACCGAGCTTTGCCCAAAGTGCATCGACCCTGGTCTTTGTAGAGGCATCCATTTCGATCGTCGCGGGCCAGGGCCGATCAAAGCCTTCAGCCTTCCACTTGCGCGTGGCGTCGATACCCATTTTCGACCCGTAGTTCGGCAAACGCGACGCGTGATCCAGAGAATCAATGGGGCCGAGCGTGAACTGGATGTCGCGTTCGGGATCAATATTGTTGGTCACCCGCAATACGACATCGGAAATATTCTGCACATCGCAGTCCTCATCGACGACAACGATGCACTTGGTAAACATCGCCTGACCCAGCGACCAGATCGCGTGCATCACTTTGCGCGCTTGGCCCGGATAGCTCTTGCGAATGGACACGATCATCAGGTTGTGGAAGACCCCTTCGACGGGAAGATGAATGTCTACCAGCTCGGGGATGGTCATCTTCATCGCCGGCAGAAAAATTCGTTCCACGGCTTTGCCCATCCAGGCGTCTTCCATCGGTGGCTTACCCACGATGGTAGCCGCGTAGACGGGATTCTTGCGATGCGTGATGCAGGTCAGATGAAAGACCGGGTATTCGTCGGTCATCGTGTAGAAGCCCGTGTGGTCACCGAAAGGGCCTTCTGCGCGCAGTTCGCCAAGTTCAACATAGCCCTCGAGAATAATCTCCGCGTTGGCAGGAACTTCGAGGTCGACGGTTTCGCACTTCACGATTTCAACGGGCCGTCCACGCAGAAAGCCCGCAATCATGAACTCCTCGACTTCCGGCGGCGCAGGGACGATGGCCGAGAAAGTCGTGGCCGGATCGGTCCCAATGGCGACGGCAACCTCCAGCCGCGATCCCTTCAGCTTGCCAAGAGATACCTGGGGCAGCCCTCCGATGGAGCCGTCTGGAATCGAAACCGCACCGCCGGCGGTTTCCGCCATCATTGCAACCTGCGCGCTCGAAGCGTTTTCTGAAGCTTGGGCTGCGGCCGCACGGAGTGCATTGCGATAGTGTTCGGCGGCAACCTTCTGCCGCTGCCAGTGCATCCCCGTCGTCTGGCCGTCGTAAACCTGCATGCGGTACATGCCAATGTTGCGTTTGCCGGTGCGCGGATCGCGCGTGTGCACGCAGGGCAGGGTGATAAAACGGCCGCCATCGAGCGGCCAGCATTTGAGAATCGGAAAGACATTCAGGTCGAATTTTTCGCGCAGTATCACTTCTTTGCATGGCGCATCTTTGGCTGCAACCGTCTTGGGAAACGCGCTCGTAAGTGCCCCAAGCTGCGGCAACATTTTGAGCTTGTCGAAAAGTCCCTCGGGCGCCTTCACGTTCATCAGGCCGCGGATACGTTCTGCAATGTCATCGAGCTTTTCGACCCCTAACGCAAGTGCCATCCTCCGCTCGCTGCCAAATTGGTTGATCAGAACCTGATGGCCGGGATGCCCCTTGATGTTTTCGAAAAGCAGGGCCGGTCCGCCAGGGGAGTACTTCTCAGGAGCGGCAACGCGCTGGGCATTCGAAGCTCCTCGGGCTCCAATCTTCGAAACGCGGTCCGTGATCTCGGTGATTTCGAGCTCGGGCGAAACTTCCTCGCGGATGCGTTTCAGCTCCCCGTGCTTTTCGAGGGTTTTGATCCAGTCGCGCAAATCATCGTAGGCCAAGGTCTTCCACTCCCGGGTTGCATCGTTCCCTCACCATACTAAGGCTTGCTGCGAAGCGGATTTTGCCTCGGCGCCCGGGCCTGTGGCATACTCGCCGCCGGACGACAAATTTTTGATCCAAAAGGAAACGACGATGGCGACTCCCCCGCTACCCTCGCGCAAGGTCAGAAACAAACCCTACTTCAAACTTTTGCCCCCCGATGCCGTAGCCGAAGCCCCGTGGAGCGTGCCGGACCTTTGCACTGCCTACAACTGGCCGACGAACCTCTCCGGCGGCGGCGTCATTGCCATCGTAGAGCTTGGCGGCGGTTGGGTGCAGTCGGACATGAACTCTTGCTTTCCGTCGATCGGGCAACCGGTTCCGAGTATCACCGACGTTTCGGTCGATGGCACCCAGAACAGTCCCAATCAAAGTGTCGGCTCTTCATCAGATCCTGACTATGAAGTTGCGTTGGATATTCAGGTCTCTGGAGCGGCATATTATGCGGCGACAGGCAAGGCTGCTGTGATTCGCATGTACTGGTCACAGAACATCGATACCGCCGTGCAGAAGGCGGCACAAGATGGATGCGACGTTTGCTCCATCTCGTGGGGCGCGGACGAATCAACCTGGGGCGCGAGCGCGGTGCAGGAAATGGAGTCCGTGGCTACATCCGCCTCGAGCGCGGGAATGGTAGTCTTCGCTGCCTCGGGCGATAACGACTCGAGCGATGGAGGCGCAACACCCGCCAATGTGGACGCACCGGCTTCCTGTCCGCACGTGGTAGGCTGTGGCGGCACAAACAAAACAGCGACCAGCGAAACGGTGTGGAACGACAATCCCGGGCAGACCGACGGCGAAGGAACCGGTGGAGGCTATTCGACCGTGTTTCCGGTTCAGTCGTTTCAAATTGGCGCGCCGCCTGCTCCCTCCGGCACGAAATACGGAACAGGGAGAATGGTTCCCGATGTAGCCGGCGATGCGGACCCCTCGACAGGCTACGAGGTCTACGTCCACGGTTCAATGACAGTGGTGGGAGGCACAAGCGCGGTGGCCCCGCTCTATGCAGGCCTGTTCGCCTCGTTCGGAACCAAGCTGGGCTTTGTGACCCCAAAGCTCTGGCAGAATCAGGGCGCCTTTACCGACATCACCCAGGGCAGCAACGGTCTCTATAACGCCGCGAAGGGACCGGATCCGTGCAGCGGAATCGGCTCGCCCATTGGAACGAAGATTGCATCTTTGTTTGCGGCGTCGTGAGGCGTCAATTGGTCGCCGGCATCACTTGCACGAGGGGCATAACCGGCTCGATGGCATCGAGCGGATACCCAAGGCGCTTCCACTCGTCATAGCCCCCGCGCAGAGGACGTACCCGATCGATTCCCAGCTTGTGCAGAGTCATGGCTGTCTTCGCTGCCGTTGCTTCGCTGGGGCACGTGCAGTAGAGCACGATGTCTCGGTCGCGCGGAATCTCGTGCACGCGCGATGCCAGCGCTTCAGGCGAGAGGTGCAGCGCGCCCGGCAGCGTGAATGGATCGGGAAGAAGCTCGAGCGGGTGGCGCAGGTCGACGATAAAGACCTGGTCGCCCGCGTCGAGTTGCCGCTTGAGTTCTTCGGGTTCGAGGCGCGACTTGACCAGCTTGCGTAGAAAGCTGCGCCGGCGCATCAGGCGACCCACGAAGAAACCCAGGATGCCGAGCACAAGCAGGCCGCCGGAGAACCGTCCCACCCAGTTGAGCAGGCTTGGGTCACGCTTCAGGGCATCGCCGAACAGACGACCAACACCCAGCAACGCGATGATCCAGAGACTCGCGCCCGCGCTGTCGAAGAGAAGAAAACGGCCCAGGCTCATGCCGTTCTCGCCTGCAACCGGAGGAGCCAGTGTGGCCAGGCCGGGCACGAACTTTGCGATCAGCAACGTGATTTCGCGTCGGCGGCCAAAGGAATCCTGCGTCCTGCGCACGCAAATCGTGGGCTCCAGCGAAAGCTTGCAGAGAATCCGAAGAACGTGATGACCGAACCGCCGACCAACCAGGAACCAGCAGGTATCCGCCGTAATACAGGCCATTATCCCGGCCAGCAGCGCCAGGGGAAAGCTGAGCTCGTGTTCAGCCGACAATGCGCCCGCCGCGATCAGGACGGGCGTGGCAGGGAGCGGAATTCCTAACTGCTCCACCAAAACCCAGGTGAAGAGCAGGAGGTACCCGTAGGTCAACAAGATCTGTGTGGGTAAGGCCATAGAGGAAGTTCCACTCGTTCGCGCCCGGCCGAGAATGCCCTGAATTGGGTCGGCCGTTGTTATCTATAGGATGACCGAGTTTCGATTTTGTTTCAAAGCCATTCTGGCGGACTCGCCGCCAAAGGAAAAGGCCGCCCCAAGGCAGCCCGTTTCTTTGCTTCCGAAAATCGATTCACTACTGTCGAACGGGCTGGGTTGGCGCTGCGGCAGGCGCCATCGCAGTCGTCTGCTGCCCTTTCCCGGCAAAGTAGTTGCGATCCCAGAGGTTCTTATAGAATTCGCCGGTCAGCTCGGCTGCGCGAGGCCCAAAAGTCGGCCGTCCGCCTTCCAGGAAGAACACCGTCACGAGACTGCCTTGCGGAGTGTCGGAAAACGACGCAAACCAGCCGAAACGCGTCCCCTTGTCGGAGCAGGTTCCGGTTTTGCCGAACACCGGCAATTCCTGAAAATTGGCGCGCAGGCGGCGCGCCGTCCCGTATTCAACCGCTCCCGCCATGCCGTCTTCGAGGTCTGGGACAAGCTTCCCGATGTCCAGCGTCCGTTTCACACGGGGCTGGAATCCGGCGATCTCCAGGGGCGTAGTCGGGTGCTGCAGATAATAGAGGGTTCCACCGTTTGCGATCGCCGCGACAAAGGCCCCGAGCTGCAGCGGCGTCATCGAAACGCCCTGTCCAAAACTGCACATCCGGCCCACGCCGCCTTCGGCCTGGGGCAGCGGCTGGTCGGGGTAAATACCGAGTTGCTCGCCGGAGATGTGATAGCCCGCCAACTCGCCGAGACCAAACTGGTTTGCATAATGGCGCACCCGCTCAAAACCAAGCTCGCGGCCAAGCTCTTCAAAATAAAGGTTATTGCTCTTGGCAAGAGCCTCTGTGAGGTTCATGCGGAAGCCGGGCAGCTTCACCATCGTGTCGCGCGTGACCAATCCCTCCGAAAGAGCCGCCATGGCAACGGAAAGCTTGATCGTGGAGCAAGGCTCGGCACCGGGCGAAAGCGCCAGCTTCTGGTTGACCATGGCCAGAATGCGTCCATTGGAAGGATCAATGACCACCGCGGTGCCGTTCATGCCGCCCAGGGCATCAATGGCTGCCTGCCGAACCACCGGATCTTCTCCAGTGGTGATGTCGGCGGAGAAAATATCGCCTGAAGCGAAGGAGCTGGCCGTGAACCGCTCGTAGTAGCGGTGGCGATGCACGCGGAGCGAAGCGCGGTGAAGCGTCGCACCCGAATGGGCGGCGGCGCCGGTCGCGTGCGTGGCGTGCGAAACCGCCGCGGATGCAGCGGCGCGATGCGTGACGGCATGATGACTGTGCGCGCGGGCCGAGGAAAGATGCTGCGTGATTGTTTTGGAATGATGCAGTGTGTGCGGGGCGTCCAGCGCGCTCAATGTCGCCTCACCGCCTCCCAAGCCAACCAAGAAAAATGAAGCCGCCAAAACGCCAGACAATCTCATCCAGTCAACACCCTCTCCACAATGGATACCGTGCTTTGCCTCTACCTCTTGAAGGCACACCAGCCGCTCATCAGTCCTTCACGGTTTTTGCCGCAAAGGGAGACTGCCGCATGTCGACGTTTTGGGGCGATTGCTGTAACCGGGAATTCCGGAGCCCAGTCGACGTCTAAGTAAACCCTTACTTCGTTCTACAATAACCGATCTTTCGGAAACACCAAATACTTATCCGAGCGAACGGGAAATTCCATCAAGGGGTATGGTTCACTATAGGGCCGATTCTCATGCCGGAACAGAAATTATTCCGTGACGAAAGTCACGGAATGCGATCGACGTACCACTTTAGTAAGTCAGAACTGCAAACGACGCATGAAGGCCGGCACATCCAGATCGCTTTCTTCTTCGGCCGCTTCCGCAATTTGCGTGCCCACAGACTGGGTTGCCGAGGTCTCCGCGATGGAGCCCGCTTGTGCCGCATTGGCAAGCTCCGTGGCAAAGTCTCTCGCCATCGGTGCATGCGCATGCGCTTCCGATAACTCTGCGAAGCGCGGACGCGAAGACGCCGCAACCGGCTCCGGTTCGTCGACGATCTGTTGCTTGCCGACGGTGCCGGTAGTAGCCGAATAAAAGGCCGGTTCTTCCTCCTGTACCGGCTCTTCATCTTCGCTCAGGAAGCGAGGACGTGCCGGAACAGCAGGTTTCGCAGCCGATGCCTGAGCGGCCTCCCGCATCCAGTTATCCGGAGCCATCACGGGCACGGAAACCACGGGAGCTTCTTCCACGCTCAACATGCGCGCGCGACGCTCCGGCATCTGATCTTTGAACCCGGTCGCAATCACCGTGATCTTCACTTCGTCGCCCATGCGCTCGTCCTGCACCGCGCCGAAAATGATGTTTGCGTCCTCGTGCGCCGACGACTGGATCAGCGTCGATGCCTGGTTGACTTCCGAAAGCTTCAGCGAGCTCGAGCCGGTGATATTGATCAGGATGCCGCGCGCACCGTCGATAGCGCCAGCGTCCAGAAGCGGCGAAGCCATCGCAGCCTGTGCCGCTTCAATGGCGCGATTCTCACCCGAGCGGACAGCAGTTCCCATGACCGCGTGGCCCATGCCGGCCATGGTGGTCTTCACATCGGCGAAGTCACGATTAATGATGCCGGGAATGGTGATGATGTCGGAAATACCCTGCACGCCCTGGCGGAGCACGTCATCCGCAATACGGAAACTTTCAAAAAAGCCGGCATCTTTAGCCACCGCAAGAAGTTTCTCGTTGGGGATCACGATCATGGTATCGACGCTTTCGATCAACTCCTTGAGGCCGCGCTCCGCCTGCTGCAGGCGGCGCTTGCCTTCAAACGCGAAGGGACGCGTGATCACCGCAACCGTCAGAATCCCCATTTCGCTGGCCAGCGAGGCAATCACCGGCGCAGCGCCCGTACCCGTGCCGCCCCCCAGGCCGGCCGTGACAAACACCATGTCCGCGCCTTCGAGAGCTTCAATGATCTTCTCGGAATCCTCAAGGGCAGCGCGACGGCCTACGTCGGGATTTGCGCCTGCTCCGAGGCCCGAGGTCAGACGCACGCCGAGCTGCAACTTGACCGGAGCCTGCGAAAGCTTGAGCGCCTGCACGTCGGTATTGGCCGCGATAAACTCAACGCCTTCGAGCCCCGCCTGGATCATCCGGTTGACCGCGTTCCCGCCGCCGCCCCCCACACCGATCACCTTGATGCGGGCTCCGCGCACGTTCTCGTCGTGAAACTGAATGCGCATTTCTCCGGCTTCATTCGTCTGCTCGTCCATCGCGGCTGAACCTCCTGGATCGTGTTCTGAATCCTCTTAAAAACTTGCTGCGAAGATGGCGCGCAACTTGGCGCGCAAACCATTGTTTTCTGCTGCCCGCGTGACGCGCGTTCGGTGGGCGTACAAGAGCATGCCGATCGCGGTCGCAAATCCCGGGTGAACCAGTTCGCCGGGCATGTTGGAGAGACGCACCGGCATCCCTGTACGCGCCGGAACACGCAGCAGACTCTCCGTGATGTCGAGCATGCCGGGCAATGTCGCTCCCCCACCCGTGAGAACACAGCCGGCGCCCAGTGCATCCACCACGCCGCCCTGGCGCAGGCTCTCTTTGACGAAATGCATCAGCTCGCGCGCCCTCGGCTCCAGTATCTCAGCAATATTGCGCAATACAAGACGCTGGGGCTGTGGATTAGCGATCTCTATCTCTGCTTCCTGGGGAACCGCGGTCACCACGCAGTGTCCAAATTGGCATTTCAGATCTTCGGCTTGCGCAGAAGGCATCTGTAAACCGACCGCAAGATCATTGGTAAAATGCGCTCCACCGACGGGTACTGCACCGGTATGAACCACTGCTCCCTCGAAGAAGACCACAAGATCGCTGGAGTGGGCGCCGATGTTGAGCAGGCAAACGCCAAGCTCGCGCTCGTCGGCAGAAAGCGTCGCTTCTGCTGCGGCGATTGACTCGAGAACCGCTTCTGTCACTTCGAGACCGGCGCGGTTGGCACAGGTCACCGTGCTCTGCAGTGCGGAACCGGAACAGGTGGCGATATGCAGGTCGACTTCAAGCCGCGCACCCACCATACCCACCGGGTCGAAAATGCCCGGCTGGTCGTCGAGAATAAACTGGCGCGGCAGCAGGTGAAGAATCTCGCGGTCCGGAGGACGTTCCACGGCGCGGGCACGGTCGATGGCGGCGCGCACATCTTCGCGCGTGATTTCGCGCATGCGGCTGCCAAGATCGAAGCCCCCATTGGTATTCAACCCGCGAATGTGCGGACCGCCCACGCCAACGACACACTCATCGATGTTGACGCGCGCAACCCACTCAGCGCGCTCGTTGGCGGACTTTACGGCCTTGGCGGCGGGACCAAGATCGGAGATGAGACCCTTGCGCATCCCCGCCGACACGACCTGGCCGTGGCCGCGATAGCGTAAAGCGCCCTCATTCAGATCGGCTGCAAGCACACGCGTCCACGCGCTGCCCACATCGAGAACGACGATCAGGTTGTCTTGTTTCTGGCTCATGGTTCGCGACTCACTGACCCTGCACAGCAGTCGAGGTTGAATGTTTTTTGGGTTGCGGCTTTTGTTTGCCTTGTTTCAGCGCCGCTCGTTTTGCATCGGCGCGTTTCTTGTCTCGCATCCGCGCCGCGAGTGCGCTGACACGCTCTTCTTTCGCTTTTTGTTTAGCACTCTTCGGCGCAGCTTTCGCAGTTTCGCTGGCGTGCGGCTTGGCCGGCGTGGCGGAGGCCTTTGCCGCGGGAACATTGGCTGCTATTTTCACCGCTTCATGTTTGGCCGGCGCCAGCGGTGCAGCTTTCGGCTCCAGCTGGCCTGCCATCGGCTTGCCGCTATGCAGCGCATCGGAGTTGTCCGGCGCCAGCGAAGCTTGCTCGTTGCTGCTGCCCGGCGTCATTTGAAGCACCACCTGCTGGTCGTAACGAAGATCGACCGCTGCCAGCTTGGGATACTGCTGGCGCCACTCCGCGATGTGCGCTTTATAGCGGCGGAAACGATCCAGGAAATGATCCTCGCCAAAGTGCGCCAGGATGTCGGAGCCCTGCTCGGGCATCAGAACGCGCGCATCCTCGGGATCCGTGAGATCAATTTCAGAAAGCTGTTCGGAAAGATGCTGACCGTTCGCGTCCAGCTCTTCCATCATGCGCTCATACAGTTCGACACGCGCTTTGCGCGACGGCAATGGATCGCCCGCATCCATACCTGTGAGCACAGGAAATGAATAATGATGTTTCGTGAGCAGCGCCGGCGGCATCTTGAGCAACACGCCATTCGCATCCACCAGGCCAATCTCCTGGCCGTGGCGCACAAAGGCAACAGGCTGGCGTTCAACCACCGACACGCGAATCTGATCGGGCAGCAGCCGCATCACCGTGGCATGCTGGATCCAGGGAATCTCTTCAAGCTGTTTGCGGCGCGCGGTCAGGGGTACAAAGAAAACGTTGCGCCCGATGTCTTCGCCAAAAACCGGCAGCATCTCGGCGCGGCTCACTTCGACAAGACCCGTGGCCTGAATGTCACCCGAGCCGGCAATACGAAAGCGCGCGTCCCGCTCGAGAAATGATTTGCAGAGGTGGAGCGCGTAAGCGAACGACGACGCCACCAGCAGCGCGCCGACCAGCAGGAACACGCGGCCCCAGGTGCTTGTCGGCCGCCACCACGGAGTGCCGGGCGCAGAGAAACGGCCCTTGCGGGGCGCGGAATTTAAGTCGTCGTCCAAATCGAGAGGGAGGCCGCGGGTCGAAGCAGGCGCACCCGGTTGCACACGCCGGAATCGAGACTCCGCGCGCGCATCATCTTCTTCCCAGACAAGGGACCGGGTTCGGTTACTTCCTTGAGTCGCCACGCTTGAGCAGAGCGGTGAGATTCGCCAGGCTCAACTATAGATCGGGGATGCCCGCCTTTTGGCCGTGGACACACAAGGGGAATCCGTTGCGTAACGGGTTCTGGCTAAATGTTTTGGAATAAGCTTGCAGCATGCGGAATCTACAACTTTTGTGGAGCAGAATCGTCCCGATCATCCTATCGATTGCCGCCTCTTTTTCGTTTGCACAGACAACCGCCTACCACTACTTTCGCGTGGGAAATCCTGCCGACGCGGACGCCACGCCGCATGCCGGTTTTGCCCTGATGGGAGGCGGCGAGGACCTGGACGACGCCTTCCGCTGGCTTTGTGAACGAGCCGGTGGCGGCGATCTTCTGGTGCTGCGGGCAACCGGGGACGACGAATACAACCCATACATCCACAAGCTGTGCAAGCTGAATTCCGTGGCAACCCTGGTCATTCCAAGCCAGTCTGCTGCCACCGACGCCTTCGTCGCAGAAAAAATCCGCCGCGCCACCGCCCTTTTCATCGCCGGCGGCGATCAGGCAAATTACATCAACTTCTGGAGCGGCACGCCGGTCCAGGCCGCGCTCAATACAGCGATCCGTCGTGGCGTGCCGATTGGCGGAACCAGCGCCGGCCTCGCCGTGCTCGGCGAGTATGCGTATTCGGCGCAGGGCGACAAGCCGAACGATCCCAACCTCGACGGCAAGACGGCAATGGCCGATCCCTTCAGTCCGCGCGTGACGCTGGTGCACGGATTCATCGATATTCCTGTCTTGACGGGGATCGTGACTGACACCCATTTTGCGAAGCGCGATCGCATGGGCAGGCTGCTCGTGTTCCTGGCGCGAATGCAGCAACAAAGGCGCGAAAATCCGGAAGTGAAGAAACTGCGCGGCATCGGCATCGAGGAGCGCGCCGCGGTTCTACTCGAACCCGATGGGCGAGCGCGCGTGGTTGGCAACGGGGCTGCTTATTTTATCGATACCGCGCACAGCCACGGACTTCTTGTCTCCGGCGCGCCGATCACCTACGGCCCCTATGACGTATTCCGGGTGTCTCCAGGCCATACCTTCAACGTGAAAACGTGGCAAGGAGACGCAGTGACCTATACCCTCTCCATCGAAGCCGGCACCGTCCACTCGACTCAACCAGGCGGTGCCGTTTACTGATGCCGCACCGTCTTCACGACCAGTGCAGCGTGTGAACCGAATCCGCCGGCAGATCGATCTCCAGCATGTTTCCGCCATGCAGCAGTTGCGCACGCTTTTGCGGACCGGTGTTGGCCAGCACCACCACGTAGCTGCCGTCGGGGTTTCTAAAGCCGACATGCGACACGGCCCCACCGGCGCCATCGTAGCCCAGCCCATCCGTCGCAAACACCCGCGCGCCGCGCTTCACATGTTTCGAATAGTGCGCGAACGCCCAGTATTGTCCGCTACGCGTAATCTTGTGCGTCGCGCTGTCCACGGTGACCACGCCGCCGCACGAAAACGGGCCGATGTTGGGCTTGCCCTTCTCGTCGAGAGTCAGGTTCCATGCAGTAATCGAGCGGGCCCAATTGTTCAAAATGCCGTTGAACGTCTCGGCCCACTTGGTGAAATCGGTTTGATAATCGGGCTGACGGACATCCGGCCCGCCTTCAGTCCAATAGGCGCTTTTTTGCGGAAAAGCATTGTGTACGCGCGTCATCGCCGAGGGTTCGCCGACGTAGCCATGCCACGCGATGCCGTCGATAAAGGCGTAGGCATCCGGATCGCTGAGTTCGTCGATCACCCGGCCCCACAGGCTGTAGTTGTGGTCGAGAATCCAGATCTTTGTCGCAGAGCCGGCTTTGCGCAGCGAAGGACCGAGATGGCTCTTCACAAAATCCATCTCTGCTTCCTGTGCCCAGAGGCAGGCAGGCATGTTGCCTTCCTGCTCCGCGTCCGACTCGTTCTGAATGGTGACTGCATCGATATGGATGCCTTCAGCCTTGTAGCCTTCGAGGAACTTGAGAAAGTATTTTGCGTAAGGCTCGAAACTCGTTTTACGCATCGCGCCGCCGAGCATGGAGTTGTTCGGCTTCATCCAGCCCGGCGGACTCCAGGGCGACGAAAAAAGAAATAACTCCGGATTTAATTTGCGCGCCTCGCGCAGCATGGGAAGGATATAGGCTTTGTCGTGATCGATGGAGAATTTCTTCAGTTCCGGGTCGGGTTCCGTGCTGTCGTCAAAACTGTAGACGTTGCGTGAGTAGTCGCTCGCCCCCATGCAGGTGCGGCACACATTGAGGGCCATTTCGTCGGGCGCAAAAAAGTCGTGCATCAATGGCGCGCGCTCCGCGTCGGTCATCTGGCTCAGCACGTAACAGGAAGCATCCGTCATCGCTGCGCCAAAACCCAGCACTTCCTGCCGCGTCGCGCGAAGATCGAGCGCGATGGCTTCTGCCGCAACCTGGTCTGTCGACTTCCATGCAAGCGCCTCGCCCGACACGTGCCGCTTATCTCGATACGTGCTCCACACTTTTACCGGCCCTGATCCCTCCGCCCAAAGCGGCAACCGGCTCGCCATCGCTAAGGTTGCTGCCGTGCCGGTCGCGTTCTTCAAAAACTTCCTGCGCGAACTCTTCCCCATACGTGCTCCTTCATTTGCGCAAACTGTTGCCCGCCGCATCATAGCAGCGCCGCGTGCTTCAGTAAAACGTTTGTGCAGCGATTCAAGAGAGAAGAAACAAATCAGGATTGACCGAGCGCAGCCAGAATCTGCGGCCCCAGCTGACTCACGCTTCCGGCGCCGAGCGTCAGGATCAAGTCCCCTTCGCGAGCTTCGGCACAGACCGCCGCGACCGCGGTCGCAAAGTCCGGTGCGAATTGAACACGAGGCCCCTGAATCCGCTCCGCGAGAAGCTCCGCGGTGATGCCGGCGAGTGGTTCTTCGCTGGCGGCATAAATCGGCAGCACCACCACACGGTCCGCATCTGTGAACGCGCCGCCAAACTCGTCGAGCAAATCGCGCGTCCGCGTGTAGCGATGCGGCTGAAAGACGACATGGATGGCGCCGCGTGTCGACTCGCGCGCTGCCGCCAGGGTGGCCCGGATTTCTGTGGGATGATGCCCATAGTCGTCGACCACCTTGACGCCGCGGGCCGTGCCGCGCAATTGAAATCGCCGGTCAACCCCACGAAAGTGGCGCAGCCCCTCCGCGATCTTTTCCGATTTCACCTGCAGTTGGTGAGCGACCGCCACAGCAGCCGTTGCATTCAGAACGTTGTGACGCCCCGGCACGTGCAGTTCGATCGGCCCCAGCGCGCCGTCCTTCGTCACGACCTGGAAACACGAAAAAGCCCCGGGCTGCGACGCGAGAAATTCAAGGCGATAGTCCGCTTCGGCCGCAACGCCATACGTAAACACCCGCCGATGTACGCGGGAAAGAATCGCGGCAAGCTGCGGGTTATCGAGGCATGCCGTCACTGCGCCGTAAAACGGCACCTTGTCCATGAAGGTGAGGAATGCCTCTTCGACGTCCGGCATGTCGCGATAGCAATCCATGTGCTCGCGGTCGAGATTGGTGACGATGGCCAGGATGGGCGACAGCTTGAGAAATGAGCGGTCGCTCTCATCCGCTTCGGCTACCAGGAATTGACTGGCGCCCAGCTTGGCATTCGATCCCAACGCGTCCACCCGGCCGCCAACAACCACCGTTGGGTCGAGACCTCCCGCGGCGAGAACTGCAGCGACCATTGAGGTCGTCGTGGTCTTGCCATGCATGCCTGCAATGGCGATGCCGTATTTCAGACGCATCAACTCCGCCAGCATCTCGGCTCGTTGGATCACTTGAATCTTGCGCGCGCGCGCTTCGAGCACTTCAGGATTGCCTGACGAAACGGCGGAGCTCGTGACCACCACCGTTGCCCCGGCAATGTTGCCCGCATCGTGGCCTTCGTAGATGGTGGCGCCGAGTTGCGCAAGACGATCCGTGACAGGGCTGCGGCGCAGATCCGATCCCGAGACTTTCATCCCCAGGCTCAGCAGGATTTCGGCAATGCCGCTCATGCCGATTCCGCCGATTCCGATAAAGTGTGCGTGCTGCGCAGTAGCAAACATGGTCGGGCGAATCTTCACTCTATCACTTGTGCGGGTTGATTCCGTTCCTCCATCCAATGGCTGAGAAATAGCCCTCGATAGACACGCAATGCGTGAAAAGTTGCGGGTGTTTATTTTCGCCGTGAGAGCGCAACCTTCCCGCGCAATCGCTGTTCAATCGGGACAGAACCGGCACGCTGAGGGCAGCAGGATCCAAACCCGAAGCAGAAACCAAGCCGGACTAGCCGATAGCAATCGGTCTGGGTGGGATGGAGAGAATATGTTGAGCATGAAAAAGTGGATGCTTGGCGCAGCGGTAGTCGCAGGTGCGTTGGCGTTGGGAACGACGCAAGCAAAAGCTGCAGAGTTTGGTGTGTATGTGCGCGGGCCGGTGGGCTATGTTCCTCCGTGCCCTGGAACGGGATATGTGTGGGCAGCCGGCTACTATTCCGGAGGCTATTGGGTACCTGGACGCTGGAACTTTGTGGGCGTGCGCGGCCCGGCGCCGGTCGTGCGGTTCGGCTATGACCGCAACGTCTATCATCGCGACTTCGATCGCAATCGCGGTTGGGACCACGATCACTTCCGCAGGTAACTTTGAATGAGTTACCAACGCGCGGCGGCCTCTCCATGCGAGAGGCCGTCGCGCGTTTGAGCGTAACTCAAGCAGGTCGAGGGCGCGCGACTGCGCTATGCATTCAAGTGCCGCAAGGATTCAGGAAAATGGAACCTGGCTCACTCAAATGCTTTACGATTCTTGCTCAAATGACCGCAACTTAAATGCTGCTTTGTTGTTCAAATGTACAGATGCCGGTTGGGTAGAAAATCCCAGACTGGCGGGTGCTGAAAACCGGGCTTGGCCCGGGTTCCCGATTCGGAAAGACCGGATGGGCAGCACACGGAGGGAATCATGAAAAGTTCTCGGCTGGTTCTGATGGCAATTCTCCTGGTGCTGCCCTTGGCTTTCGCCACAACGGCAAACGCCCAGGTCGATGTGGGGGTTGGCGTCGGTCCGGCGGTGGTAGCCGCGCCTTATGCCTACGGCCCCCCGGATTGTGAATGGGGTTATTACTCCTATTACCCGTATGCTTGCGCTCCTTATGGCTACTACGGTCCTAGCTGGTTTGCTGGCGGCCTGTTCGTCGGCGTCGGTCCCTGGTATGGCTGGGGACGTCGCGGCTGGGGCTACGGCGGATACGGCTACCGGGGCGGCTACGGATATCGCGGTGGCTACGGATACGGCTATCGGGGCGGCTACGGTGGCGGCGTTCACGCCTACGGCGGAGCACCTCGTGCCTACGGCGGCGGGGTAGCCCACGGCTATAGCGGCGGAGGCCATGTCGGCGGGTTCGCCGGTGGCGGATTCCACGGCGGCGGTGGCGGCGGATTCCACGGTGGTGGCGGCGGCGGATTCCACGGCGGTGGCGGTGGTCACCGGTAAGACGAATGGATGTCCATGAAAAGCCCGTCCTGCTTCGGCAGGCGGGCTTTTTCTTTGGGGCGAAAATCCGTCGATCTGCGAGAGAAAGCCGCCTCTAGTCCGTGAATGCAGTGGCGATGGAAGCAAGGCGGTCCGCAATCTGCTCAGCGGCCCCAGGATGTGCCTGGGCCTTCGCCGCTCCGGCCATCGCGATCAGACGTTCCGGGGAAGTCAGTAGAGTCTTCAGTGCGTTCCGCAAGTTCGCGGGATCTGCCAACTCCGGCTCGGTCAGCATCACCGCAGCGCCGGCTTCCACCATCTCTTCCGCATTGCGCTTCTGGTGTTCATCGGCTGCGGCCGCAAACGGAATGAGCAACGAGGGCTTGCCGGCCGCGGCAAGTTCGGCCACCGTGGAAGCTCCGCTGCGCGCCATCACCAGGCTCGCTCGCGCAAAGCGCGCGGGCATGTCGTCGAGGAAAGAACTCACCTGCCAGCGTGCAGGATCGGCACCGCTCGCGGCAAAGGCTGCTTGCGTGACGTCCGCCCAGCGAGCGCCACACTGGTGCAGGATCGAGAGCCCGGGGACATCCGCCAGCAAGCCTGAGACGATCAACGGCAGCGTGTTGTTGAAGAGGCGGGCGCCCTGCGATCCGCCAAAGATGAGCAAGTGCGGCGGCCCCGAAGCGCGCGCAACCGAAAAGAATTCCGGGCGCACCGGAACCCCGGTCACCTCAACATTGCGAAACCATTTCGCGGCGGCCGGAAAATTTACCGCGGCGGCTTGCACGCGTTTGCCCACCAGGCGATTGGCGAGGCCGGGCATCGCATTGGGCTCGAACGCCATGGTTGGTACGTCCAGCGAAAGCGCCGCAGCCATGGCGGGTCCGGAAGCATAGCCGCCAACCCCAAGAACAGCCTGAGGCTTGAAATCGCGAATCAGGCGACGGCAGGCGAGAATGCTGCGCGGAAGAGCGGAAACGGTGCTGAGCCGGGTCAGCAGCGAAACATTCTTCAGCGGGCCAACCTCGATGAGATAAAGGCGGAAGCCTGCGCCCGGCACCAGGCGCTTTTCAAGACCGCGCTCGGTGCCGACGAAAAGAATTTCGGCCGCATGCCGCGTTACTAACTCACGCGCCACGGCAAGCGCCGGAATGATGTGTCCGCCTGTGCCGCCTCCGGCGATGAGAACGCGCAATGCCAAGCCACACCTTTCGCAGCGATTCCGCTGGTGCGTCTTCATTCTCGCAGAAGATGCAGTGCGCGCAGGCCGACGGTCCACAATGCGTTAATGGCGCGCTACCGCCGAAACTCCCGCGCGGTTGAGGAATCGCGGTGCCTTCAAGGTCTGCGGGACTACGAATGCGCGGGAGGCCAGACGAAGAAGTCCTGCGCGCCCGCGGGACGCTGGCGCAGGTTGTCGAGCCGCGCAAAGGCCGCGTACTCCAGCATTTTCTGGATGGGCTCGGTCCGTGGATGCTTCAGTTTGTAGGCTTCGGCTGCTTCCACGCCCATGTCGAGGGCCTCCGCTTTGTGATCGAGCAGGTAGGCGACTTTCTGCTGCAGGTCTTCCTTCTGGAAGCGGAAGCTGAGGCGTTCGCGATGCGGCAGGCACTCAAGGAACTGCTGCTCGTTGGTGAGGCAGAAGCTGTGCGCTCCAAAGGAGCGCATCATGCGGTCGTGCGGCCGCGAGACCGTGTTGGGCGAAACGTCGATCAGGCCCAGCGAATCGCGAATGAGACCGATGGATTTCGCGTAGTCGCACTCGTCAATATAGGTGACCTTCTTCCCCGTGAAATCGAGGTGGCTCCAGTTGTTGCCGCGAATCTCCACCGGGAGATCCATCAGCGCCTCGGCCATGCGGGTGCACTTCACCGCGCGCAAATAGTCGTCGAGCTGGGCGATGAAGAAGAGGCGCAGCTTGAACATGCGCTCGATGTCGAAGCCCTGGTCCTGGAAGTAGTACGTGAGCACATCGTCGATCTGGGTGGATGCAGGATCGTCGAGGTCCTTCTCCAGCTCGTCGGCGAGATCGAGCATGGCGCGCAGCAGGCGCGGCTCGAGACACGAGGCCCAGAACTTCCGCAGGTGGGCGGGATCTTTGCCGTTCTTGAGGAAGAGAAGTTTGCCGTCCTTTTTCTTCGCAAAATCGAGCTGGTCTTTGGGAATTTCGTTGAGCACGGTGGGCCACACCGTATCGACGGGGCCGTTGAGATGGGGCAGGCGCTTGCGCAATGCGCAGTGCTCGGTGAAGCCGTAGATGGTGATGAACTTGGAGTCCTTCACGACGTGGCGATCGAAGAAATAGGCCGGCGAGTCGCCGTGGAAGGTGATGAAGGGGATGCCGAGCTCGCGCCAGAAATCGACCTGGCTGCCGTCCGGCTGGCGCAGCATCAGATCGGTTCCCATCGAGGCCCAGGAGTAGATCAGCTTCACTTCGTAGAAGTTGACCTGGCGCAGATTTTCGATCAGGTGCGCCTGATCGCGCAGGCTGACCTCGATGCACTCGATGCCGAACGCGTTGAACTCCCGGCCTACGGAGCGGCCGATTCCCTCGAGCGTATCGCCCCGGGTGCTGCCGGAGAGAAACAGAACCTTCTCCACGCGACCTTCCCTTCCCTGATTCGTTTCCTGGATGATTCGTTTCCTGGATGCGTTGATTGGATCTGGCCCGATGAAAGCGGACGCAGGAATCCCACCGGAACGGGAGCACGTGCATCGCCATTGTTGCCCGGCGCGTTACTTCGGATGGAAGCTTGGGCGAGGACATCGCCGACACAAGCCAAGGTGCTTGTTTTGTGTACCTTGCCGCGTGCCTGCATTCGCCCCTGCGCGCAGGTTCAGCAAGCCGCGCAGCTCTTCGGATTAAGAACGGATGAGGGGCTTACCGCACGTGCGCGGATCGCGCCGGATTCGGACGCGTTATGCGTAGGCGCGCTCGCGGGCGGGCGAAGACCGGCTGGTTCGGAGAATTCGCGATTTGTGCGTAGGGCGCATCTCAATGGAGCTCTGCATGTGAAGCCGGTCGGCGTAGTGGAGAAGCTTTTCGATGCTGATCTTGCTGATTCTTCCGTTCATCAGGTTGCTGACATTGGGCTGATATTCATCAAGGATATCGACCAGTTGGCGCTGCGTGAATCCGCGACGACCGATTTCGGCAAGGATGGCTTCGACGATGGTTGCCTTTATCTTCAAGGCCGAGGCCTCGGAGCGGGAAAAACCGAGGTCGTCGAGAACGTCTCCTTTTGTGATGTGGGCCGGTTTGGTCATGTTGGAATCTCTCCTTAACAGCCCTTGAGTTCTTGCAGTCGTTGCTGCACCAGACGCAATCTTGACTTCGCTGTCTCAAGGTCGCGCTTGTCGGTCTTGCGACTGTCTTTCTCGAAGCAATGCAACACGTGGATGACGTTTTTGATGCGTGTCAGATACATGACGCGGTACCAAGTGCGGGCATCGCCCTCTTTTAGCTCCCAGACGCCTTTGCCTACAGAGGACATTGGACGGTGCGCGCAACGAGGTTGTCTTCCGTTCTGAATCTGCCGCAACGAAAAACCGAGAGTCGCCTTCACATCGTCAGGAAAGCCGCTCAGAACTTCTTTGGAGTTCCCTTCCCACGCGATGTGTGCGGGCCCGGAATCGTGCGGGGCTTTCGTTTGCAGAAATTATATAACATGTTATATAGAAATACAAATGCCAGGAGAACCGTGAAGGGCAAGTTGGTGGGTGATCCAAAATCCAGTCGTACAGACCTGATTTTTTCGAAGTTCTGGTTTGTCAGTCCACCTTCTTACTGATATTCAGCAGAATTCCGATACTCGCCAGGGTAAAAAACAGCGAGGTGCCGCCACTGGAAATAAACGGCAGCGGGATTCCCTTGGTGGGGAGAAGCGAGAGGACCACGCTGATATTGAAGAACGCCTGCAGGAGGATCGCTGTCGTAATCCCAAAGGCCGTCAGGCGCGCGAATGGGTCCGTCGAGCGGTAGGCGGTACGCAGTCCGCGATAGGCGAGGACGCAGAACAGAACGACGATGGCCATGGCGCCGAGGAAGCCGAGTTCTTCGGCCACGTTGGCAAAAATAAAGTCGGTGGACGATTCGGGAAGGTAGAAGAGTTTCTGCATGCCCTCCATAAAGCCGCGTCCTGTGAATCCGCCGGTGCCCACGGCGATGAGGGACTGGTTGATGTGGAAGCCGGCGCCCTGGGGATCGAGGTCGGGATGGATGAACGCGAGCATGCGGGCGCGGCGCCAGGGGACCCAGAAGAGCAGAGCGGCGAGAGGCGGCAGCGCGACGGCGACGGCCAGAGCGAGGTAGCGCCACTCCATGCCGGCAAGCAGCAGCATCATGGCGGTGACGCCGGCGAGGACGAGGGCGGTGCCGAGGTCGGGCTGCTTGACGATCAGCAGCACAAAGACGAGAGGCATGACGGCGGCGCGCAGAAGGGTGTGGCGCCAGTCGCCGATCGAGTCGAGGCGCTTCGATAGAAACCAGGCAAGAAAGAGAATGAGGACGGGCTTGGCGATCTCCGAGGGCTGGAAGGAGAATCCGCCGAAGCGAAACCAGCGATGGGTGGCGTGGGAGTCGCGAAAGAAAAACACCATGACCAGCAGAACCGTAGTGACGGCAAGCGCGGGAAAGATGAAACGCGGGGTATTGTATTTGGCATAGTCGACGCTCATGAGGATGACCATGAGGAGGACTCCGGCGAGCGCCCAAGCGGCTTGACGGCCGAGCACGGCATAGGGGGAGTGGTAGCGCTCCTGCGCGACAATGGCGGAGGCGGAAAAGACCATGGCGAGACCGACGACCACGAGGGTGAGGGTGGTGAAGAAGATCCATTTATCGACGCCGATGCGCTTGGCCATATTTTTCTACCTTTAGGTTAAGTACGGACCCGCTTTCAATCTGCAATCCAATGTGTCGCCGCGGCTCAAGAGGCATCCGGACGGGGCTTGATTGCTGGGGCCTGAAGTCCCCGGAACCCTCGGATGTTTTCGGGCACACTTTCAGGATCAGGCAAGCGGGGCGGAGCGGCGCCTGCCGAGGCTGTGGAAGGGATACACGTAGTTAACTGGTGCGCGTGCGCTCGGCGGTGACGGGGAGGCCGCTGAAGGCGCTCCACTCGTTGACCAATTCCTTAAAGACGCGGCCGCGGTGTTCGTAGCTTTCAAACTGATCGAACGACGAGCAGGCCGGGGCCAGCAGAACGACCTCGGTGGGGCGTGCGGCGGTGGCTGCGGCGGTGACAGCCTTGTCGAGGGTTTCGCAAGAGTGGAGGGAGACGACGCCGCGCAGATGGGACTCGATTTTGGCGGCGGCGGAGCCGATGGTGTAGACGGCGCGCACGTGTTCGCGGAGGAGCTCGGTGAGCTGGGTGTAGTCGGAGTTTTTGTCTTTGCCGCCGAGGATGAGGTGGATGGGCGTGGAGAAGGCCGCGATGGCCTTGGCGGTGGCATCGACGTTGGTGGCCTTGGAGTCGTTGTAAAACTCGACGCCGTTGATAGTCGAGACGAATTCGAGGCGATGCTCGACGGCCTTGAATTTTTCGACGGCGCGGCGAATAGCTTCGATGGGTGCTCCGGCGAGGCGCGCGGCACAGACCGCGGCGAGAACGTTTTCGACGTTGTGTTCGCCTTTGAGGGGGATCGAGTGCAGCGGGAGGATGCCTTCGATGGGCGCGTCTTTGGCGTTGCGGAAGACGACTTGCCCGGAGTCGACAAAGGCGCCCTGGGGCACGGAGCGATCGAGCGAGAACCAGTAAACGCGGGACGGGGCGCGGGGAGCGGCCGCTGCGGCGCGGACGTTGTCGGCGTTGAGCACCACGAAGTCGTCGGCGGTTTGCACGGCGAAGATGCGCTCCTTGGCGCGCGCGTAATTCTCGAAAGTGCCGTGGCGATCGAGGTGGTCGGGGGTGATGTTGAGGATCACGGCGATGTGAGGATGAAACTGCTCAGTGGATTCGAGCTGGAAGCTGGAGACCTCAAGGACCGACCATGTGTCGGGAGTGGCTTCGTCGATGAGGGCGATGACGGGGACGCCGATGTTGCCGCCGACGAGGGTGGGAAAGCCGGCGGCTTCGAGGATTTCGCCGATCAGCGAAGTGGTGGTGGTTTTGCCGTTGGAGCCGGTGATGGCGAGAGTGCGGCCTTGCAGGAAGCGCGCGGCGAGTTCAAGTTCGCCGATGACAGGACGGCCGAAGTTGCGGGCCTGCACCAGCTCGGGCGTTTCGAGCGGGACCCCGGGACTGACGACGATCAGGTCCTGGCGGCGGAAGGTGAGCAGGCCGTGCCCGCCGGCCTCGACCATGATGCCCTCTTCGAGCAGCGCGGGAATGTCTTTGGCGAGCGATTCGGCGCTGCGGACATCGGAGACGGTGACCTGGGCGCCGTGGCGGCGCAGAAACAATGCCGCGGCCAGACCGGATTTGCCCAGTCCGACAACCAGAACTTTTTTGCCTTTGAGTTCCATCATGGGGTTCTGCTTTCGGTGGAGCGCGACTTCTCTATTGTGCACCGCGAGGGCGGGGTTCGTGGAGGCCCGGCTTGTTTCTTTTCATCGGAACGCGGTTCGCTTTTAGCGAAGTTTCAGCGTGGTGAGGGCGAAGAGAGCGAAGACCAGGGCGAGGATCCAGAAGCGCACGATAATTTTGGATTCGCTCCAACCGACCTGCTCGAAGTGGTGGTGGAGCGGGGCCATCTTGAAGATGCGCTTTTTGTTGCGCAGCTTGTAACTGCCGACCTGCAGTACGACGGAGAGCGCTTCGATGATGAAGATGCCGCCGATGAAAGGGAGCAGAAGCTCCTGCCGGATGACGACGGCAACCGTACCGATGGCGCCGCCGAGGGCCAGCGAACCGACGTCGCCCATGAAGATTTCGGCGGGGTGGGCGTTGTACCAGAGGAAGCCGATGGACGCGCCGACCATGGCTCCGCAAAAGACGGAGAGCTCGCCGACCATGGGCATGCGCTGCAGTTCGAGGTAGTCGGCAAAGACGACGTGGCCGCTGACGTAGGTGAGTACGGCGAGGGCGGCGGCGGCGATGATGGTGCAGCCGATGGCGAGTCCGTCGAGGCCGTCGGTGAGGTTGACGGCGTTGGTCGATCCCAGCAGAAAGAAAATGATGAACGCGACAAAAGGCAGAAACGCGAGGAACCCGAAATGCGGAATTGTCGAGGCCCAGTGCCACTGCAGGTCGGGACGCCACGTCTTGATGAAGGGGACGGTCAACTGCGTCGAGAACATTTTGAATTGGGTGAGGAGGGCGAGCACGGAAGCGACGGCGGCGGCGACGACGCCCTGCCAGAAAAGCTTGGCGCGCGGAGTGAGACCGAGATTCCGTTTTTGCACGACCTTGATGTAGTCGTCGGCAAAGCCGATGGCGCCGAAGGCCAGCGTGGAGAAAACGATGATCCAGACAAAGGGATCGGACAGGTCGGCCCACAGCATTGTCGGCAACACGATGGCGATGGCGATGAGGACGCCGCCCATGGTGGGCGTGCCCGATTTTTTCATGTGGGACTGGGGGCCGTCTTCGCGGATGTACTGGCCGATTTGGAATTCGCGGAGCTTTTGAATGACGTAAGGGCCGATGAAGAGCGCGATGAGAAGGGCCGTGAGCGAGGCAAACGCAGTACGAAAAGTGAGATAACGAAAAATACGGAATGGATGGAAGAACGGAAAGAGCTTTTCGTACAGCAGCCAATAAAGCAAGGGAGCTCCAGTGCCCAGGAGAGGTGGGATTTCAGGTTGATTTTACAGGGACGGGCGCGCACGTGGCGTTAACGCGTGTGGTGCGGGCTTCGCAAAGCAGTGGGGTCCGAGCTCTTAGAGCGGAGAGCGGCGTCGGAGGGGCGGAGAGGGCTAATCGATCAAAAAGCAACTTCCGCGGAAAGGGTCCCTCCCCGGAAACCAAGGATTCGGCACGGGCTGCTCGATGAGTTCACTTGCGATTGACATTCGCTCAGAGAATCGACACGGAATTGGGTTGCGCCGCTCTCAACCCGCCGACGGCGCTCCGGCGATGCCTCTGACTGGAGCAGTGTAACAATCTACTTCAACCGGCACCTTGGATGCAGATCGATCTTTATTTGTTTGTTCCGGCTCTTGCCGCGGGAGTCTAAAAGACGGGCATTCGGCACAGAGGAGGGGGAGTTACCTCACTGTGAACCCCTGCCTCCCGTCGAGCCGATACCTTGAGAAACTATGCAGCCGCAGAGGAATCGTTCCGCCGGCATCAGGATCGGGGAGGCGCCGGTTTTGAGCGGATAAAATGAATGAAGTCACGATGTCGAATCCAAGCATTTCACCGCGGGACGTAGACTTCAGGGATGTCAGGAGTGGGTCCATGGCAATCGTAAATCTCTTTATGCGAGGGGAGCGCCCCCTGTCGTTGGGGCGAGCCATCCTTGCTCTCTCGATTGCGTTGCCGATTGTCGCCTGCAGTGGAATCACATACTCTACCACCCTTACTCCGCAGGGAAAAACGGTGACGGTGGATGGGAGCACAACCTACCAAACGATCAGCGGGTGGGGCGCTTCTACCGGTTACAACGAGCAGAATAGCAATCTGACTGCCGCGCAGGCTGATTGCTTTTTTTCGACCTCGAATGGTTCCTGTGCAACAGGCAATTCGATCGGGCTTGAATGGATCAGAATTCAGGACAATGCAATTCCCAACAGCGCACCTGACCTTCCCACCCTGCAACTTGCGGTTTCGCGCGGCGCGCAGGTTCTTCTGGGTTTTAATGGTCCCCCTCTGGACACGGGGAGTTATGCGGGTCAGGCATCGTACATGGTGGGGAAGATCCAATACCTTCAATCAAACGGCGTGCCCGTTTCCTATATCGCCGTCATCAACGAGCCCCAGGACACAGGAACAACCGCTGCCGCGATCGACACATTCGTAGCCTCGTACCTTCATCCGGCTCTTGTCTCGGCCGGACTTACTTCCATTCAGATCACTCTGCCAGAAAGTGCGGATTGGTTTGTAACTGACTATGTAACTCCGTGCATGCAAGATGCCAACTGCGCAGCCTACGTCTCTGCAATTTCCGGACACGAAGGATTTTACGGGCAAGGCTCCCAGGGAGCGGATGGTTTTGCGGGAGGGTGGGGTTGCTGCGTTGATTTTGCTGCAGTCCCTGTTCCTTCTTCAGCGGCGGGCAAGCCGGTTTGGCAAACCGAAATCAGCGGGGGCGCCTCCGGGCCTTGTTCCGTTGATTCGTACCTGGCAAATTTCGACTCGAGCATGGCTCCGGACGCAATCACCTGGGCCTACAACATTCATTCGTTTCTCACCGAAGTCTCAGGTTCAGCCTGGTTCTACTGGAATCTCGCCGCGGAGACAGTCAACGGTCCGACGGCTTGTAACGACGGACTCACGGACCAATCGAATCAACCAACAAAGCGCTTTTATGCCGTTGGCAACTGGTCGCGTTTCGTGCGCACCGGCTGGGTTGAGATTGCCGCGACCGCGAACCCGCAAGGCGGCGTCTACGTCACGGCGTTCATGAATCAGTCCAACGGCGCCTTCGCGATTGTGGCCATCAACCAAAACACCAGTTCCATTCCGCAAATCTTCACGTTGTCTGGACTTTCTGCCAACTCGCTGACACCGTGGATTACCTCTTCATCGCTCAATCTGATTTCGCAGTCGTCGGTCTCGGTACTCGGAAACAACTTTACTTACACTCTCCCTGCGCAGAGCGTCATGACCTTTGTAAGTGCCGGTGGTTCCAGCCCGGCTTCGTCAAGACGCACCCACTGACGCTTCTTAAGTACGCTCGCGGTCCGCAAATGTTTCAACTCATTTTCCCTTGATGCCGTAATCGCAAAGGCAGCGGAATCGGCGAGCCGCATCGCAGCCGGCGGATTGGGCTCGCGATCAGAAAATAATTTCCGGGTCGACGTCGATACGACCGGATGGGACGAAGCCTATACAACGGATCGCCCTATCGTCCCAGTCGGTGAAACGACATCGCCCAGAAACCCAGGGCTGAGATGGCGGCGAATCCCAGAAGGAAGGCCGGACTTGTGGCAAAACCGCGTTCGAAAATCGCCACCAACTCGCCGATCAACACGACCGCCATTCCCGTGAGCGCGACGATGAGTTTAGTTCTTCTGCTCATAGACGGATCCCTTGCCGCATAGTCTATCCGTTCTTCGAAGATTCGGAACGACACAACGACGGGGTAGAGTCCGCAGTCGAGATTGTGAAGAGGATTCGAGCGCTGCCCCTGTCGAACGAAAATCAGTGAACATAGATTCGCAGCATCCACCAAATCAGAAACAGGCCAACCACTGCCATCAGAATGTGGCCAATCCACTGGCCCGGTGTCTTCGGATTGCCAAAATTAAACACGCGCCATCGTAGCATCCATGGTCGGGAAAAGGGATAGAGCGGTCTATTCTTGCGCGTTATGCGCGATCCGCATGTGTTCCGATCGAATAGTAGCCGACCCGAAATTCACTTCACGATCACCCTGGACAAATCGTTTGCGACCGGGAGAGCACCTGGGGTTCGGTGTGAGGGGCTAGTGCTGCACCGCGGATTGCTTTTTCAGTTCCGCTTCGAAGGCCTGTTGACGATCGGCAATGTAGGCGCTGTAACCGGCGGGATCGATGAAGGCGTTGCGGTCGCCGGCTTTGAAGCGCGGGTATTTTTCCGCGAGGCCGAAGTAGATTCCGTGCGCGCCGAGGAAGATATCGCAGGGAAGGCTCTTGAGTACCTCGAACTGATGGCGAAAGTCGTCGGCGATGCGCGGATAGGTCGGATTGCGCACCAGCTTGTAGCCGGGATTGACATTGGGGCTGCCAACGATGACCACGTGGAGCGTGCGCCCGCCCTCTTTCTCGTCGAGTGTCCAGGTGGTGGTTCCCTTGGTATGCCCGGCGGTCCGATGCGCCGTCAGCACCGTGCCGCCGAGGGAGACCTTGTCCCCATCGTGCAGAATGCGATCGACATGCGCGGGGGGAAACCACATGGTCTTGTCGGTCGCGTAGTGGAAGTCGGTGCGGCCGCCGGACTGGACCACGGAAACATCGCGATCCATCACTTCATATTTGGCGTGGGTTTCACGCAGAATCTCCGCGCTGCCCGCGCAATGGTCGTAGTGCCCATGACTGATGAGAAGGATCTTGATGTCGGCGAAGTGGAAGCCGAGAGACTCCACACTTTTCTTGATCAAGGCCGGCGACGACTCAAGATTGCTGTTGACGAGGATGTCGCCTTGCGGCGTCACGAGGAGATAGGCCGCGAGGTCGCCGGTGCCCACGTAATAAAGATTTCCCGCGATGCGAAAGGCAGGGAAAGGCGTTGTCCAGTCCGCAGGGATGGCGGCGCATGCCTGCCGGACGAACAGCATCGATACGAAGAGGACGGGGAGGGCTGCGAGTTTTCTGAGGATCAATGGGACTCCGAAGTCGAGGTGCCTGGGATCAGAATTTCGAGGGCGCGTTCGAGGTGGACGCCGCGCGATCCCTTGATGAGAATCACGTCGCCGGCGTGCAGATTTTGTTTGAGCCACTGGCCGGCGGCGGCGGCATCGGGAAGGAAGATGGCTTCAACGCCCGCCGCGCAGGCAGCCGTGGCGAGATGTTCGGCGTTGCCGCGCACGCCAACCACGAGATCGAGACCAGCCTCGGCCGCCGCTTTGCCGCTGGCTGCGTGGAGTGCGTGCGCGTGATCGCCGAGCTCGAGCATTTCGCCGGCGATGAGAATGCGGCGGGTTGCGGGGCGCGCGGCAAGTGTGCGGATCATGGAGCGCAGCGCTTCGGGATTGGAGTTGTAGCTGTCGTTAAGGATCGTTGCGCCGCCGAACTCGAGCACCTCGCCGCGCTTATCGCCGGGGGTGAGAGTCTCGAGCGCCTTCACGGCAGCCTCGAGATCGACCCCGGCCTCGAGAGCCACGGCGAGCCCGGCCATCACATTTTCGCTGTTATGGGTACCGAGCAGATGCAGCGTGAGGTCGCTTTCCTCGTGCGCCGCGCGGAAGTGGACATGCAGACCGAGCGCGTCTTCGTGTTGCGCGAGTATCTGCGGATCGGCACAGGGGCCGACGCCAAAGTAAATAACCTTGCCCGGAAAATCGCGGCCGAACTGCGAGACGAATGCGTCGCTGCAGTTGAGAAAGGCGATTCCCGCGGGAGGCAAGGCCGCGATCAATTCGAATTTTGCCCTGGCAATGCCGGCTTGCCCTTCGGCGAAATTTTCGATGTGCGCCATGCCGACGTTGGTGACGACGCCCCAGTCGGGCGCGGCAATGCGCGCGAGAGCGGCGATTTCGCCCAGGTGATTCATGCCCATCTCGATGACCGCATACTCATGCTCGGGTTCGAGACGGAGAAGCTGCAGGGGTAGCCCGAAGGCGTTGTTGAGATTTCCCTTGGACTTGAGGACGTTGAATTTTGCGCCGAGAGCGGCAGCGATGGCTTCCTTGGTGGTGGTCTTTCCGGCAGAGCCGGTAACGCCAACCACGCGCTTGCCCCACTGGCGACGCACGTGCGCCGCGAGTAATTGCATGGCGACGAGCGGATCTTCGGCGATCAGCAGCGGCACCGAAAGAGCATCGTCGGGAAGGCTGGCAACCTTGGCGCGCGAAACCACGGCGGCAACGGCGCCTCGGCGCGCCGCAGCCACCACGAAATCGTGGCCGTCGAATCGGTCCCCGCGTACGGCGAAAAAAAGTTCCCCGGGGCCGATGGTGCGCGAGTCAATGGAGTAGCCGGTGGCCACGTGCGTGCCTGCGTTGGTGAAGCTGGCGGGTGCTTCAAGCACGGCGCCGGAGCCAACTGCGGCTTCTGCCAACGTGAGATTCATCGCCCTTTACCGTAACCCAATTCGGACAGCGTGGAAAGTGCTACTTCAGCGTCGTCGAAGGGGATGGTGCGGTCGGCAAGGATCTGTTCTTTTTCGTGGCCCTTGCCGGCGATGAGGACGACGTCGTGCGGCTTGGCTTCGCGCAGGGCAAGGGCAATGGCGGCGGCGCGGTCGGGCTCAATGGTGTAAGGCGTGTGCGTGGCTTTGAGCCCCGGCTCGATTTCGGCAAGGATTGCGCGCGGATCTTCGGAGCGCGGATTGTCGCTGGTGGCGATGACGAAATCGCTTCCCTCTCCCGCGGCTTTCCCCATTTTCGGACGCTTGGTGCGATCGCGATCGCCGCCACATCCGAAGACCGTCAGCACCCGGGCTTGATTCTGCGCGGCCACCGGTCGGGCGAGTGCAGTGAGATTGCGCAGGGCGTCGTCGGTGTGGGCGTAGTCGACGATGACAGTGAACGGCTGGCCGGCATCGACGGGTTGGAAGCGCCCGGGGACAGGCTTGAGATGCGGGACCGCGGCGAGGAGCTGATCGAACGGCACGCCGCGCGCATGGGCCGCGGTGAAGGCAGCAAGCAGATTGAGGATGTTGACTTCGCCGGCGAGGCGGGTGGTCACTTGCGCGGAACCTCCAGGCGTTTCGAGCTGAAGCGTTGCTCCTGATGGCGTGAGGGTGTGCGATGCGGCGCGCCAATCGCCGGTGCCAATGCCGTAGGTGCGAATCTCGGCGCCGGCGCGTCGTGCCGCGGCCGCCAGCTGCTTGCAATAGGCGTCCTGCGCATTGAGCACCGCGACGCGCGGTGCGGGATAACGTGTGCCGTCAAATAAAAGACGCTTGGCGGCGAAGTACTTCTCCATCGTCTGGTGGTAGTCGAGGTGATCGCGCGTCAGGTTGGTAAACACGGCCACGTCAAATTGGATGCCGGCGGTGCGCCCCTGGTCGAGCCCGTGGCTGGAGACTTCGGTGACCAGTTCGGTGGCGCCTTGCGCTGCGGCCTCGGCCATCAACTCGAAGAGGTCGCGCGACTCAGGCGTGGTATGCAGCGAGGGGCGCGTTGCTCCGGCGACGTGGTACTCGATGGTGCCGATCAGAAGAGTGGTGCGGGCCGCGGCGTTGAGCAGCGCTTCGGTGAGAAAGGCGGTGGTGGTTTTGCCGTTGGTGCCGGTGATGCCGGTGGCAGCCAGCTTCTTTTCCGGATGATCGAAGAAGGCGGCGGAGGCTTCCGCCAGGGCGCGACGGCCATGTTCGACTTCGAGCACCGGAAAGCCGGCGTTGTAGACGAGCAGATGATCGTAGGCCGGCGACGAGTCGGTGAGGATGCCGAGAGCGCCCGCGGCGAGAGCCTTTTCGATGTAGCGATTGCCGTCGGTGGTGCCGCCCTTCATGGCGACGAAGACGGCGCCGGGACGGACGCGGCGCGAGTCGTATTCGATGCCCGTGATGGGCTGCGACGAGGAGCCGGAAGAACCGACGGCAGTGATTGCGGCAATGAGGTCGTGCCAGAGCATGTCAGAGGTTGATTGTAGACGGACGCGTGTTGCCGGAAATGTGACGAACGGTTAGTGGCCGCAGTGGACCACAATTTTTGTTCCGAGGGGGACCTGGGTGCCAGGGGCGGGCGCTTGTTCGCGGGCGGTGCCGCTACCGGTGATCTGCACGTCGAGGCCGGCGGCCGCCGCGGCTTCAATCACTTTACGCACCGGCAATCCGATGAGCGTGGGAACGGTGATTTGCTTGCCGTCGTGGATCGTCAACACCTGCGGCCCCTGCTGTGCCGCGGAATTCTTGTCGCGCGCTTCGGCGGGCGTGACAGACGGCGCGGGCTTCACGGAGGGATCGGCACTGGGTGTTTGTACGGAGGCGACGCGGGGGCTGGGCGCTTGCTTCGGAGGTGTGGGCGCGCGAAGCGGATCGTCGGCGGGAAGGTCGTTGACCGCGGCAAAGAGCGTGTTGACCTGATCCTGGTCGGCGTCGGAATCGTCTTCGGCCAGCTCAACCTTTTCGGCTTTCTTCACGGGGGTGCGCGGTTGTTGCACGTCCACATCGTGGGGGACGCCGAGATATTCGAGAACCTGCTGCGCCACCTCCGCAAAGACCGGCGCGGAGACGGCGGTGCCGTAATAGGATCCGACCTTGGGATTGTCGATGACCACGGCGACGGCGATGGCGGGATTGTTCACCGGCGCAATGCCGGCGAAGGATGCAATGTGCATCGTTTTCGAATAGAGGTGCGTGGCTGGATCGACTTTTTGCGCGGTGCCGGTCTTGCCACCCGAGGAATAGCCGTTGAGCTGGGCTTCCTTGCCTGTGCCGTAGAGGACGACGCCCTCCATCATTTTGCGCATCTGGGCCGAAGCCATCTCGGAAATGACGCGATGCGCGCCGGGTGGCAGCGGGTTGGGGATCTCGGCGTTCAGCCGGAAGGGGCGGCTTTGCAGCTTCGCGGCGGACTGGCCGCTTGTACCGGGGTCGAGTTGACTCGGCATGAGAATATGCGGCGGAAGATACGTGCCGCCGTTGGCGATGGTCGAAACCATGGAGACAAGCTGGATCGGGGTGACGCCGACTTCCTGGCCGATGGCGATGGAGCCGATGGACGAGCCATTCCAGCGATTGGTGGGACGCAGCAGACCGCGGGTTTCGCCGGGCAGCTCCATGCCGGTGCGCTGGCCAAAGCCGAAGGCGCGTACATATTGATAGAAGCGATCCTGGCCCACCTTGAGAGCGAGCTTGACGGCGGCCACGTCGCTGGAGCGCGCGAGAGCCGTGGCTACGGAAACGACGTGCATGCCGCGATCGCTCTTGTCGTCATGAATCACGCGACCCGCGAGGGTGATCTGACCGCCCTGGCAATCGATCAGGTCGTCCGGTTTAGCGACGTGCGCGTCGAGCGCGGAAGAATAGGTGACCAGCTTGAAGACGGAGCCCGGCTCATAGACGTCGCTGACCGCGTGATCTTTGAGCAGCGCCGGCGTGGTGTGGCGAAAGTCGTTGGGGTTGAAGGTGGGGCGCATGGCGAGCGCGAGAATCTGGCCGGTGTGCACGTCCTGCACCACGATGGTGCCGTTGTCGGCGCGCTCTTTTTGCATCACGTGATCGAGCGCAGTCTCGGCCATGTATTGAATGTTTTCGTCGATGGTGAGCTGGAGATTCTGTCCGGGATCGGGTTCGTGTTCGATGGAACCGAGGACATGGCGGCGGGCGTCAACCGCCGTGAGGACGCGACCGGGCGTGCCATGGAGGCGCGCGTCGAACTTCTGTTCAAGCCCTCCCAGGCCGTCGTCGTCGATACCGACGTAGCCCAGCGCCTGCGCGGCGATCTGGCCGTTGGGATAAAAGCGCTGGAATTCTTTCTGGAAGTAAATGCCTTTGACATTGAGAGCGCGGACCCGCGTGGCGACGTCGGGCGTCACGCGGCGGGCGACCCAGGCAAAACCGCGGCCTTCATTGAGGCGTTTGGCGATTTCGGGCTCGGCGGTTTGCGTGTCTGCAGCGTCGGCGTGGACAACCGATGAAAGCATGCGAGCGACAGCGGACTTGTCGTCGATCTCGGAAGGGACGGCGTAGATGGAGTCGACCTGGACCGTCATGGCCAGTTCGCGCATGTTGCGGTCATACAGAATGCCGCGGCGCGGGGCGACCTCAAAGGTACGCTGCTGCTGCTTCTGCGCGCGTTCGATGTAGTCAGAATGGCGTACGATCTGGAGCCAGAAGAGACGCGTGGTGATGGCGAGGGCCCAGAGGAGAAAGAAAAGGCAGATCACCCAGAAGCGGATCCGCTTCATCGGCACAGCGCGGGTTGAAGTGCTCCGCGCACGGCTGGCGCGGAGCGGAGGCGACTGCATGATGGGGGAGGGTGAAACCGTACTTGACATCTATTCTACTGAGCGGGCGGGGCAGGGGGGGTGAATTGCGCGTACACCGGAGCGCTGGTCTCGGGACGCATGGTGGATTGCACGACCTGCGCCGGTTGAGGCGCTGCCATGCCCATGCGGTGGGCGAGTCCATCGATGCGGCTGGGTTGCGAAAGCTGCGCTTCGGTGAGCCGGAGCTGGCGATTCTGTTCGCGCAGTTGATCAAGCTGCTGCTTCTCAGACTCCACGCGGTAGGAGCCTTCAATGGCGCTGAAGTGCTGGAGACCGTAGACCATGGCGAGCGAGAACAGCACGGCAACTGCCGCCGAGAAAATGCGCATCTGGCGGACACGTATCGGATCCGGCGCTTTTACGAGGCGCGTGTTATCGAAATGCCGCGTGAAGCTGATCTCGGGCGTGCGCACGCCGCGACGGCGCAGCGGCTGCTGGGCGAGCAGTTCCGCGTTGCGCTGGGCAACGCGTGCGAGCCAGTCCTGCGCTGGTGCCTGGACTTGGACCTGGCCCGGTTCGAATACGGTTGTGCATGCCGCCATGGCGTTCTCTCCTAGCTTTTAGCTGCTAGCTCTAACATCTAGCCTGTACTTACTTGAATCTTGCTTCTGCGACTCTGGAAGAAGGCTTGTTTTTTTTTATCTTCGATGACCCGGTGCTGGATGCGCGCGTTCGGCGAAAATGTTTTCGCGGTTTGAACCTTCATGTGAACCTCTGGTCCGCCGATGCGCCCTGCCACGACGCCGTATCTTTCAAAACATAAGCTTGATGTGAAATATCGAGTCATAAATCCTCATTGTGTTTATCGTTCAATTGCTTCGATCGTGGTTCGTTGTGCGGCTCGTAACTTTGCGCTGCGGGAGCGCGGATTGCGTTCTATCTCTTCTTCCCCTGCCGTGACCGGTTTCCTGGTCAGAATTTCCCAAATTCCCTGATGTGCGCCTTCGCGCAAACTGTCTTTCGCGATGCGATCTTCCAGCGAGTGAAAACTGATGACGACCAGGCGTCCGGAGGGCTTAAGCAAACGGGGTGCGGCCTCGAGGAGCGTCTTGATTTCGTCCAGCTCGCGATTCACATAAATGCGGAGCGCTTGAAAGGTGCGTGTGGCGGGATGAATTCTGTCCTGTTTCATTGTCGGGGCGGCTGAAGCGACGATCCGGGCAAGTTGCCCCGTGGTTGTCACCGGCCGCCCGCGCACAATGGCTCTGGCGATTCTCCGCGACCTCCTTTCCTCTCCGTATTCGTAAATAAGGTCAGCCAGCTCACGCTCGCTTGCCTCATTCACCACTTGTGCGGCAGTCGGCCCCGAGCGCGGATCCATCCGCATTTCGAGGGGGCCGTCTGCCATAAAACTGAATCCTCTGCGAGCCTCGTTCAGCTGCAGGCTGCTGACGCCGAAGTCGGCGAGCAAGCCATCGAGCGAAGCGGGCGCGACGTGCCGGCTCAAGGAACTGAAGGCTTCGCCGATAAGCTCGACACGGGGCGCCTCACCGGCCAATTCGCCGCAGACAGAATCGAGGTGCTCCCTGGCCAGTGCCAGCGCTTCCGGATCCCGATCGAAGCCGATGAGATGACCCTGGGGTCCGAGCCTGCGGGCGACTTCGCTTGCGTGGCCCGCCAGGCCGAGCGTGCAATCGGCAACCGTGGCGCCCGCGCGCAGATTCAAAAATTCGATCGCATCTTTTAAAAGAACTGGCACATGGCGTTCACTTGGCTTCGTCATGCGCTCCCCCTGAGGGGTTTCAACATCAGTCGCGCCGTTTCAGAATCGCGGCCATTGCCTTGCGATCCTCGGCCGTCAATTCATTGGCGGCCAGATTGCTCTCGAAGGCCTCCCGGTTATGAACTTCCAGGTAGGTCCTCATGCCAAAAACCGTCACTTCGCCGTCGAGCTTGGCCGCATTGCGCAGAATCTGGGGAAGCAGCATGCGCGCCTGGTTGTCGATCTCGACCTGCTGACCGTAATAGCTGGTCAGGTTGAGGTACTTCTTCACCGCGTCGTCCAGGGTGCTGGCGTCGGCCAGTTGCGCTTCGCGCCTTTCCCACTCCGGCAGCGGCCAGATCTCGGCGCTCTTGCCATCGGAGCTGGTCACATAAAACTGGGTCACACTTGCGGCGTCGACCAGCTGCTTGAAAGCGGAAGGCAGCTTAAGTCTTCCCTTTTCATCGATCTTCGCCGTGTGATTGCCACGAAACATTGCGTTTTACCGATCCCCGTGCCTTTGGTTGCGGCGGTTGGCCTCAATTCCCCAGTGCTGCGGGAGGTTCCTCCGCGTGCCCGCGACCAAAAAGCGCGTAAAGTGGAAAGCAGGCAGGGAAAAGCGTCTCGAATCGATTGATTCGCTCCCTTTTGCTCCCTTCTGCTCCACTTTGAAAACGATCATAGACCACATCTGAGCTCGTACCAACCCCAAAAAGTGTTAGTAACTTTGCGTGTTCTGCCGGGACGGGGATGCGGCTGGTTTCCGCATGCGGGAATGGAACTAATAGGTCAGTGGACCCAAACTACCCCAAGATATGGTGTTGCCTGTTATGGTTCAGGGTCGAAACTCTGCTCTTTTCCGAATGCTCCGCGAGGTGTATAGGGGAACAAAAAGCGAATCTAGAGAGTTTCAGGTTCCGCAGAGGGCTTGCGACGGCTGGTCACCAGCTTGAGCAGATAGAGGAAGACAAAGAAATTGATGATCAGCAGGCCGACGCGAATCCATGTGAGCCTGCGGAAAACCTCGAAGATCTCCCAGGGCAGAAAGGAAGCGGTGATGATGAGCGTGAGCAGCTCACCCCAGGCTTTCTCCAGGTAGAGGCCGATGCCTTCGGCGAGGCTGAGGGCGGCATAGCTGAAGGCGGCAGCGCCGATGCGGCGCAGGAGAGGGTCGTCCACCAGCGCGGCCTTGTCGAGAAGGAAGTTGATGAAACGCGACTCGGGATTGAAGCGGAGAGCGATGGCGATCTGACTGAGGACGTCGTCTACGTCCTTATGCATCAGTCGTAAAGCACCGATGCCGACAGCCACGAAAAGCAGCGCCTGGAGGACCTTGTAGGCCGCAATCAGGATGAGTAGTTTGTTGTGCTGCTGCTGTTTCTGTGCCAATTGCACCGCGGTCTCGGTCATGTTAAGCGGCGGTTCGGAGCGTGCACGAGCCGTCCTCCCAATCTTACGTCAGGTTGTTCGCGGCAGTTCAAACGCGGGCGCACTATAGTGCCGCCCCGGCTCGACCGGTGAGGTTCCACCGCAAGGCGCACGCCTGCGCCTCGGCAGACAAGTACTTTTCCTCTCCCGACAATGCGGCCGTGAATTGTCGATGGGGTGAAAGGTCGACGAGAAGCCTCGCATCCGAATGGGGCCGCGAAGCGTTCCTCAGGTGTAGTCCATTTCAAACGGAGGAAGCATCCCTGATGAATCGCACGAGCAAGACTGTCCTGGCTGCAATCGCGGTCGTTACTCTTTCCCTTTCCGCATCGTCTGCGCTGGCACAAAGGGACCCCATGGTCGGCGGCGCCGCTATGTATGCAAACAAGAACATCGTGGAGAATGCGGTGAACTCGAAAGACCACACCACGCTGGTGGCTGCGGTGAAGGCTGCCGGGCTGGTGGAGACCCTGGAGGGTCCTGGACCTTTCACTGTGTTTGCGCCAACCAACGCCGCCTTTGACAAGTTGCCGGCAGGCACTGTGGATACTTTGTTGAAGCCGGAGAACAAGGATCAACTGGCGAAGGTTCTGACGTATCACGTGGTGGCCGGCAAGGTGAGTTCGCAGCAGCTGGTTGGGTTGATCGCCAAGGGCGGAGGGATGGCCGAGTTGAAAACGGTGGAAGGCGGCACGCTGACCGCGACCCTGCAGGGAGGCAAGGTGGTGCTGACGGATGAAAAAGGCGGCACAGCCACGGTGACGATTGCCGACGTCGATCAATCGAATGGAGTCATCCACGTGGTGGATGCGGTTCTGCTGCCGAACTGATTCTTGTTCGGAGCTCCATCCGCCTGAAAATCCGCGGGGCGTACGCCGCATTACGGCCCGCGGGACTCGGGAACTCCATCAAAGGGTTTGTCCAAGGCGGTCGCATGCCGGACGCGGCATGCACAAGCCGGCGCTAGGCGCGCTTTCCCATGGAGACAGCGTTTGGATTCTTTGCCGATCTGCGCAATCTGCCGCGACCGGACTATCGTTTCGATTTCAGCAGCGCCTCGCGATCGAGGATGTTGCCGTCGAGGATGAGCGTTGAAATCCTGCGCGCATTCCAGACATTGACGGTAGGATCGGCGTCGAGCACGAGGATGTCGGCGCGACGACCGGTCGCGATGGCTCCCAGCTCGTTCCACCCGAATTGAACTGAGTAGTTGTTGGTGGCGGCAGCCAGCGCTTCGCGCGGTGACAGGCCGAGGCGCACCAGCATTTCCAACTCCGTGTGTTCTGAGATGCCGGGAAATGATCCAAAGACGGGAGCGCCCGACGCCGCGAGGTAATGGGGAGACGAGTTGAACAGAGTCTGGTTGATTTGCCAGAGCCGCAACGCGGACTGTTCCGCTTTTTTGCGCTGGCTGTCTTCGAGCCATCGTTGCGCCGCGGCGGGCAGGTGGCGCGTCCAGGGCGACAGCGGGTAATCCATTTCGCCGGTGGCGCGATTGGGCGGATTGAAAAGGCCCGCAGGGTCGAGCAGCGCCGCGGCTGGCTCTTGCCAGAGATTGCGATGGCCGGGCAGCGACTGGAAATAGATGCTGAACGTCGGCATCAGCGCGGCGTGATGGGTGGCAATGAAGCGCGCGTAACTGCGCACATGCAGATCGCCGGGGGGCAGTCGCTGCGAGTAGTCGTAGGCGGTGGATGCGGACGGACCATAGGGATCGTCGACCAGGGGACGCTGCAGCTCGTCGGGAATGACACCGAGTTCGTAGCGGCTCATGTGCAGGAGCGCATCGACGCCGGCCTCGATGCCGACGCTGTAGGGTGTGGCGACAAATTCTCCGTAGGTGACGAGGCCCATCTGATGGGCGTGAGCGATGATCCACTGCGTGTTGGCTGCAGTCAGGTCCGCACCGAGCCATAACACCCGCGTGCCCAGATGCGCGGTGTCGGTGAGTTGATGCGCGGTGTCCTCCGGCGTGAGCTCGACGGGATGGGCTCCCTCGCGCAGCCGCGCCGCCCAGCCCGGCTGCCCAATCAGCAGGCTCCAGTCGTCGGTGGTCCCGATGGAATCGAGAAGATAGAGATGGGGGCGGGGATTGGCGGCCATGTCGATGTGGCCGCGGCGCGCATCGGAACTGCCCACGATGGTGGTGACGCCCATGTACAGAAAGGCAGTGGCCTGTCCCTGGCTGTTCATACCGGCAAACCCGTCGACCAGGCCAGGGATAAGGAACTTGCCGGCGCAGTCGATTACCCGGGCGCCTTTGGGGATTTGCACTTCGGAACGAGAGCCGACTGCGGCGATTTTCCCTTCGCTGATAATCACAACGGCATCGGGTAGATCGCGCGCCGAACGACCCCAGTTACCGACATCGACAACCGTGCCGCCGACGAGAACGATCTGCGGCGGAGGCGGATTGGAGGGTGTCTGGGATGGGGGCTGGGACCAGGCAAAAAGAGAGGCAACGACACTCCCGCAGATCCACGCCCGAACGAAACCAAGAAATCGCATAGAAAATCGATCTGTTGAGGATTGTCGCACACGGGGACTGGCCGTCCCGGGCAAAGCGCCCTGCGGGCGGAACTGGCCGCCCCAGGCAACCTTTTGCCTGAAGAGCGCCGATGCCCGGCTCGGGGCGCTGCTGGGACCTTGATCGGAGATTCGGGATAATTCGGCGGGCGCTGTGCTGCGCGCGGTTTGAAGATTCCAGCCTTGAAACCTTGGATCAGAAGCGTCGCGAAGTCTAAGAGCCAATACCCGCGAAATACCGCCTGCTCGTCAAATACTCTTTGATCGATAGCGTGCCTTGGATCGGTCGCTGCGCTCCCGGACCTTTCGGCCCAAGCGGTTAGCTGGCGACGAGGGTGCGCCGCTGGCGGCGAGCCAACAGCGGAAGCACCTCGGCGAACGCTGCATCGACCGTGAGCCCATACTTGGCGCGAAGTGCGTCGACTTTGCCGTGCTCGATGAACTGGTCGGGCCAGCCGATGCGGACGACGGGAATGGAGATACCCATTTCATCCAGCGCTTCGATGACGGCGGAACCGAAGCCGCCCATCTTCACGTGATCTTCAAACGTGATGAAGACGGCGACGCGCCGTGCGTAGAGCTCGAGCGTGGCGCGATCGAGAGGCTTCACAAAGCGCGGATTGATGACGGCGGCGGAGAAGCCCTCGCGCTCCAGGCGGAGGCCCAGTTCTTCGGCCATGGTGATCATGGGCCCGAGGCCGAGGATCGCCACATCGGAACCATCGGCGAGAACTTCCGCTTTGCCGATGGGCAGAACTTCGGGCGCGGCCTTACGCGCAACGCCGGCAACCGCACCGCGCGGATAACGAATGGCGCTCGGTCCGGAAAGCGTGAGCGAAGTCTTCATCATGTCGGCGAGCTCATCTTCATTCTTCGGCGCCATGACCGTGATTTCAGGAATGCCGCGCAGATACGCGATATCGAAGAGACCATGATGCGTGGGGCCGTCGTCGCCGGAAAGACCGGCGCGGTCCATGCAGAAGACGACAGGTAGCTTTTGCAGGCAGACGTCGTGGACGATGGGATCGAAGGCGCGCTGCAGGAACGTGGAGTAGATGGCGCACACCGGACGGAAACCGCGCGTGGCCATGCCGGCTGCAAAGACGACGGCGTGTTCCTCGGCGATGCCGACATCGAAGTAGCGGCGCGGATGATGGGGGCGGAACAGATCGAGGCCGGTGCCGTTGGGCATGGCCGCGGTGATCGCGACCACGCGCGAATCGATGTTCGCCAGCTGCACCAGAGTGTTGGCGAAAACTTCGGAATAGGTCGTTTGCCCGGCGAGCGTCTTGCCCGTTTCAGGATCGTAGGGCCCCAGGCCGTGAAACTTCTTTTGTCCGTCGAGAGCGGGCTGGAAACCGCGCCCCTTTTCAGTAAGGATGTGCAGCAGAACGGGCCGGTCTTCCTTCTTGAGAAATTTGAACGTCTCGATCAGGAGCGGGATGTTGTGCCCGTCGATGGGACCAAAATACTGGAGACCGAATTCCTCAAACAGCACCGAGGGCCAGAGCATGCTCTTGGCCGCTTCTTCGGCGCGACGCACCACGGTCACCGCGGTCTTGCCGCCGAACTTCTCAACCAGGCGCGCAGCCGACTCGTGGAAGTTGCGATAGCGCTCGTTGGTGACGATGCGGTGGAAGTAGCGGGCGATGGCGCCGACGTTGCGATCGATGGACCACTCGTTGTCATTCAGGACAACGATCAGGCGCTTGGTCTGTTCGGCAATGTTGTTGAGCGCTTCAAACGAGATGCCGTTGGTGAAGGCTGCATCGCCGGCGACGGCGATCACGTGTTCTTTTCCGCCCGCCAGATCGCGTGCAACCGCCATGCCCAGCGCCGCCGACAGAGCGGTTCCGGCGTGGCCTGCGCCATAGCAATCGTGTTCGCTTTCGGTGCGGAGCATGAAGCCGTTGAGGCCGTCGGGCTGGCGAATGGTTCCAAAGCGCTCGCGGCGTCCGGTAAGGATCTTGTGAATGTATGCCTGGTGGCTGACGTCGAAGACAAGCTTGTCACTGGGCGTGTCGAAGACCGAATGGAGAGCGAGGGTAAGTTCGACGACACCGAGATTGGGACCGAGATGGCCGCCTGTTTTGGAGAGTGTCTGAATCAGGAAGACACGAATCTCTTCCGCCAACTCGGTTAACTGCGCTTCATTGAGTTTCTTCACATCGGCGGGCGCGTGAATCGACTCCAGCAGTGTTCCCATGTACGTCCTTCCCCCGGGAAAATGCCGGGCGTCCCGAACGAAGCGCACTGACCAATCAGGGCTTCGCAAAGAAAAACGGCGGCCCGGCGAGAACCGCATTGCGCGGTTCAACGCGGAGAAATCTTGCTCACCCCGCACCGCGTCAATCTGTACTTCGAGTATAGCAATCGGGCAGATTGCAAATGCCTGGAGGAGTAGACGCCAAGGTACTCCCTAATGTTGCGCGGCGTGGTCAGCAAGAATTGAGCACTGCGGCCGGCGGACGGGCGATGTAGGATGGCGAAAGATCAGGGGAGGAACCAGCTGTGCACCGAGGATCGAGAGCGATTTGGTTTGGTTTGTTGATGTTGGGGCTGACCGCGGGGGTTCCGGCTGGAGCCCAGCAGCTGCAGCCGGGGACGCAGCCGGCTTCGCCGAACCCCCTGGTCGACTCGACAATGAAGCCCGGCAAGATTCTCCTTTTCGATCTGGAGGCCCGTTTTGCCAAGGATGTAGCGGAACGGGGAGGCGCGGCATTCGCCGATTGGTTTGCGGAAGACGGAGTTGCGCTGGGAAACGGCACAGCGCCGGTGGTGGGCAAGGTGGCAATCGCCAAATCCGCGGCATGGTCGCCCAGGGAATATCAGCTGACCTGGACGCCAACCGACGGAACCATGGGGCCCTCCGGCGATATGGGCTATACGTGGGGGCACTTTGAAGGGCATAGCAAAGACGCGAATGGGAATCCAGTGACCACATCGGGACGCTACATCACAATCTGGCGGAAACAGGCGGACGGAAGCTGGAAAGTGGTCCTCGATGCGGGCGCCAACGAACCGGCCGACGCCGGCGAATGCTGCAAACTTCCCGGGCCGGGAAACTGACTTTTGTCGGGATTTCCGCACCAGGTACTGCGATGAGCATTGAGAAGAGCAGTGGGTCACCGGCGAGCACACGGAAGGCCAGGTTGACGGAGATTTG
The DNA here is from genome assembly GCA_963798035.1 of uncultured Acidobacteriaceae bacterium. GTDB lineage: Bacteria > Acidobacteriota > Terriglobia > Terriglobales > Acidobacteriaceae > Telmatobacter. The sequence goes on from CAWCRW010000007.1 coordinate 558,283, forward strand.
TCTGGCCCTTCCCGGTGCAACGCGTCTGGACCAGGGCGATCATGCCGACTTCAGGGTGGGCAAGAAGGTCTTCGCCTACTATCTGCAGGATCACCACGGGGATGGGATCACCAGCGTCTGCTGCAAGGTTTTGGCGGGCGACAATGAGCTTCTGATCGCTGCCAGCCCGCACAAGTTCTACATGCCCGCCTACCTCGGTCCGCGCGGATGGGTGGGACTGCGACTCGACCGGCGGACGGTGGATTGGAACGAAGTGGCAGAACTCGTTCGTGGCAGCTATGAACAGGCCGCACCGAAAAGGATGCTTCGATTGATAAAAGATTCAAGGCAACCTTAAGACCGGTGAGCCTTGCGATGGCCGCGCCGGATTGGCGTTCGCTGAGCAAGACGTTCCCAGCGCCGTGAGACAATGCCCTCGGCAGGATTCCCCATTCCGTTCCTGGATTTCCAAGACCCCTCATGGCGATTACGACGAAGGTTGTTGATCTTCTTTTTGGCCGTCCGCTAGCGACCAGCGAAGAGCGTGCCGAGCACATTGGCCCGATTGCGGGCATTCCGATCTTCGGACTCGACGCTTTGAGCTCGGCGGCGTACGGGCCAGAAGCTGCGCTGACGTTGCTGATTCCGCTGGGCCTGCTCGGCGTGCGCTATATCGTCCCGGTCAGCGTGGCGATCGTCGTGCTGCTGGGGATCGTCTACTTCAGCTATCGACAGACAATCGAGGCCTATCCCAGGGGCGGCGGTTCTTACACGGTTGCCAGCGAGAACCTGGGAGCGAATGCCGGGTTGCTGGCCGCAGCGGCGCTGATGGTCGACTACATCTTAACGGCGGCGGTGGGAATTTCGGCCGGCGTGGGCGCGTTGATTTCCGCAGTCCCCAGCCTGCAGCCGCACACGCTGGGATTGTGTCTCGGGGTGCTGGTAATTCTGACGGTTGTGAATATGCGCGGCGTGCACGATACGGGCGTGGTGTTTATGATCCCCACCTACCTGTTTGCGGGCACACTGCTGATTGTGATTGCGGTAGGTGCGTGGCATGCGTTTACGGGGCACCCACAGGCGGTGACACCGCTGCCCGCGCTGCCGCCGGCGACCGCCGCGCTGAGCTTCTGGTTGATGCTGAAGGTTTTTTCTTCGGGCTGCACCGCGATGGCCGGCGTGGAAGCGGTCAGCAATGGCGTGATGGCGTTCCGCGACGACACGCGCAAGAATGCCAAGACGACCCTGACCATCATTATTGTTCTGCTGGCCATCCTGTTGCTGGGGATTGCCATGCTTTGCCGCGCCTATGGGGTGGGCGCAACAGACCCGGTCGGCGCCCATTACGAGAGCGTGCTCTCGATGCTGACGCGCGCGGTCATGGGGCATGGCTGGTTCTACTACGTCACCATCGGGTCCGTGCTGCTGGTGCTGGCGTTGTCGGCTAACACGGCGTTCGCCGATTTTCCGCGGCTGACGCGGGCCATTGCCGGCAACAACTTTCTACCCCATGTGTTTCTGCTCCGCGGGCGCAGGCTGCTCTACTCCTGGGGCATCTATGTGCTGGTGGCGCTCACCGCCCTGTTGCTCACCATTTTTGGCGGGGTGACCGATCGCCTGATTCCGCTCTATGCCATCGGCGCATTCATGGCTTTCACGCTGTCGCAGGCGGGCATGGTGGTCCACTGGTGGAAGAAGGGCGGCGCCCCCTTCCGCATGTTCCTCAACGGCCTGGGTGCGTTGGCCACCGGCATCACGACACTGGTGGTGCTGGTGGCGAAGTTTGTGGATGGCGCATGGATCACGGCACTTCTCGTGGCGGGGATGATCGTGGCGATGCGCATGGTGCACCGGCATTATCGGCGCGTGGACCGGGAAACCAATCTGGAGCGCCCCATTGTCGCGGCCGAGGTGACGACCCCGATTGTGGTGCTGCCAATCGATCGCTGGAGCCGCATCACGGAGAAGGCTCTGTCGTTTGCGCTTTCGATGTCCACCGACATTCGCTGCGTGCACGTGCAGATCACCGAAGAGACCGATCAGTTTTGCGCGGAGTGGGAGGAGAAGATCGCGAGCCCGCTGCGCACCGCGGGCAAGTGCGTGCCCAAGCTGATCAAGCTGCAATCGCCCTACCGGTATATCCTGCAACCCCTGGTGAATTACGTGCTGGGCGTGGAGAAGGAGACGGATTATCACAAGGTGTGCGTGCTGGTTCCCGAGCTGGTGGTGCGCCATTGGTGGGAGAACCTGCTGCACAACCGGCGCGCCGATTTGCTGAAGGCCATCCTGCTGCTGCGCGGCAATCGCCGCATTATTGTCATCAATATTCCGTGGTATCTGGAGCGGAATTAAGCAGGACCGGGAACCCCAGGCCGCTTCCCTTCTCCGGATTTTGTCGTCTCGCCGGATTCCCTTCCCCGCCGCAAGCGGTCAAAATAGAGAGTGGCTCTTCGCACAATCCATCCGCGCAGGAACTCCGGACGAAATTCGTCTGCGACGAGGACGCGCCGCGCAGCGTGGAGTTGTCTTCTGCTGTGTGCGGGAACGTTCGCGACCGTGCCGCTTGATTGCCGCGCGCAGGACGCGCCGGAAACGCCCCAGGTCCAGAATCAGAATCCTGCGCCGAGCACCCCTACGGCCACGCTGCACGGCATAGTGATCAACGTCGCAACCGGCGAACCGGTGCCGCGCGCGCTGGTGCGGATTCTCGACCAGGAAGGGACAGGCGCGCTTACCGATGGGCAGGGGCGATTCGAGATTGCGGGCCTCGCGACGGGACCGCAGCCGATTGGGGTGCGCAAGCCGGGGTTTCTGGATGAAATGGCGGACGCCGCGGCTCGAGGCCAGTCGAATGATCCCGAATTTGCGCACACCGTGTGGGTGTCCGCAGATATGCCCGACGTGGTGGTGAGGATGACCCCCGCCAATTCGATTCGGGGACAGGTGCAACTGTCGACCGGCGAAGCCGCGCAAGGCATCGAAATTACGCTGCTGAAACAGACCATTGAAACCGGACGGACCATCTGGCAGATGGCGGGCAACGCGCGAACCAACGCGGATGGAATGTTCCGCTTCGGCGGGCTTGCCGATGGAAGCTATGCCCTCTACAGTGCGCCTGCCATGGAAAGCGATACCTTCCCCGGGCTTGTGGAACCGGGCAATGCGCGGGCCGCCGAACGAAGCGGCTATCCGAGCCTCTTCTTTCCCGACGCGCACGATCTGGCAGGAGCGGCGAAGATGCAATTGCAGGGCGGCACACAGACCGAGGCCAACCTGTCGCTGACACTCGAGCCGTTTCACGCGGTCACCGCATCGGTACTTTTTCCAGGCGGCGCGGGAAGAAATGAGTCGAGCGGCGAACCGGAAGTCGGCCGCTTTCTGGCGGCGTTCAGCGGCGAGGGGCAAATGCCGTACATGGCCCAGGCGACTGTAACCGACGGCCAGGGACACCAGCTGTCCTACGTCGCGAACTATGACCAGGCGACGCAGAGCGTGCAGGCTTTTCTGCCCGATGGCAACTACATGTTCACGGTAACGGCGTCGCGTCCCGTGATTATGCGCGCGGGGACTGGAGACAGGTTCCAGGGAGTCCCGCAGGAAGACGACCGCATCATGGGCGCGCTGGAGTTTGCCGTTGCCGGCCACCCGGTGACCAACCTGCGGGTTCCGCTCACGAAGGCGCCGCGGAGCCAGGTGCAGGTGAACCTGACGCGCACCGCGACAAACACGGGCACGGACAGCAGCGGAGATGTCCGAACGGCCTCGACGTCGGGACTGACCACCCTGGGTGCAGACTCCGTTTTTCTCACCGTGAGCCAGGCCGGCGGCTGGATCGGCGATGGCATGATCAACAGCTATGCTTCGGGAACACTGACGGGGCCTTTGAATACCACCTTCGCGCAGCCCGGCACGTATTGGGTCCACGCTACCCTTTCGGGCGGCCGCCTTTGCGAGAGTTCCGTGACTGCCGGCGGGGCAAACCTGGCGCGTGAACCGCTGGTGCTGGGATTTGCCGGTCCCGCTGCGCCGGTAACGTTGAACCTGCGCGACGATTGTGCGCGCTTGACGCTGACCTTGCCGGCCAATGCCGCGCAAATGGCGGGCGGCGAAGAACCGTTTTACACCGTCTATGTGGTTCCCGATTTTGACACCACCGAAGACGTGGTCCCGCAGACCTTGCGACCCTCTTCCGGCGGCAAGATCACACTCGAAGGATTGACCCCGGGCAGTTATCACGTGTACGCGTTCGACAAGCCGGTGGCGCTTGCCTATCGGGAACGCGGGGTCCTGGAAGCTTTGCCGAATCCGGGGCAGAGTGTCGAATTGTCGCCGGCCAGCTCAGTCAACCTGATGCTCGAGATTGCGAATCCCCGATGAGAAAATGCGCGCGAGCAAGAATGAGCGGGATGCGCACGGCCTTGCCGGGCCGCCGTGGTCCGGCCCTGATTGGCCAAGCTTTGACGGGCAGCGGATGCTTCCTCCTGCTTGCGGCCATGGCATCCGTGCCGGTCTTCGCGCAGACGCAGGCCAAGCCGCCTTCCTTCGCGGGCCCTTACAAAATTGCAGGCACCGTCACCAATGCTGCAACCGGCGATCCGCTGCAGCATGCGATTGTCTCGGCGCTCGGAGAAGACAGCCGGCGCACCGTGGCGACCGTGGTTGCGGATGCCCAAGGTCACTTTGAAATTGCGGGGCTCGCTGCCGCCAAATATCCGTTGACGGCCTCGAAGCGCGGCTATCACACAGCGTTTTACGACGATCACGACGGATTCAATACGGCGATTGTGACGGGACCTGACCAGGACACAACCCATTTGGCATTTCGACTGACGTCCACCGCAATTCTGCGCGGCGTTGTGACCGCGGACGGCGGCGATCCGGTGGAGAACGCGCGGGTGATGCTGTTTGAAAAGCCGCGGCCCAACTGGACGAACCAGCGAACCATTCAAATCGAAACCGCGGTCACCGACGATACCGGGGCTTATGAATTCGCGGATCTTCGCGGGGGCGAGTACCTGGTGGCGGTTGCCGCGCAACCCTGGTACGCGATGCACAGTGGGATACAAGTTTCCAATGGCGGCGTGCGCGTGGTGGGGCAAACCAATCCGCAGCTGGATGTGGCGTATCCCGTGACCTATTTCGACTCGACAACAGAAGAGGCCTCGGCCACCACAATCACGTTGACCAGCGGAAGCCGGGAAGAAGCGAATCTCAATCTGCATGCGGTGCCTGCGTTGCGCATCGGTGTGGAAGTGCCGGTTCGAGCGGATGGAAAACTGGCACGGCCGGAGATGCAGCAGATTGTTTTTGGCTCGCCGGTGTCGGCAGAGAGCGTCGGCTTTTTGGATGCGATGGCGACGGCCAAAACGGAGTTCAACGGAGTGGCGCCGGGACTCTATGAGCTGACCCTCGGCGATCCGCCCCGCATTGTCGACCTGAACGCTACGGAGAGTGGCGAAGTAGACCCCAACAGCGGGATTGGGACGGTTGCCGTCTCGGGAGTGCTGCGGATCGTGGGAGAAACCAAGGCGCCGCCGGAGGCGCATCTCTTCCTGCAGCAACAGGAGGGTTCGCCCAGTCACGCCAACCGGGTGGCCGCGGCTCGCGATGGGCGCTTCAATCTTGAAGCCCTCGCGCCCGGCACGTGGGCCGTGTCGGTCGAGATCGGCGGCAAGATGCTTTCCGTGGTAGGCATCGCGACAGAAGAGGGAACGCATGCGGGGAACCTGATCACGGTCCGCGACCGGCCGCTAACGCTGACCGTGCTGATGAACGCATCCGGCACCAGCCGCATGGATGGATTCGCGCAGAAAGATGGCAAAGGCTTTGCAGGCGCCCTGGTGTTGCTGGTTCCCAGGAACCCGGCGCAGCTGCAGACCCTATCGCGGCGCGACCAGTCGGACTCGGACGGAAGCTTTTCGCTGCGCGACGTGGTTCCTGGGTCATATACGGTCGTAGCCATCGAGGACGGATGGGACAGCGATTGGCTGCGACAAGGTGCGATCGCTCGCTTTCTTCCCAGGGGCACAGCCGTCACAGTGAGGGATACACCGGGCGGCCGTTTCGTCCTGGCGGGGCCAGTGACGGTACAGCCGCGCTGATGCTTCGTCGAACAGGGGGGTAAACGATAGTCTATGAGGGTACCGGATTCAAGTAGCGGCACCCGCGCACTGAGCAGAGACCTGTGCGCCGTTGGGCGCGCCGGCAAGGCAACGAGGAGATTTACACATTGAATAGGAAGCTGTTTTTTGGGATTTTGGCCGCGGCTGCGGCCTTGCTGACGCCCTTCAACGCCAACTGCCAAATTGCCCCGGAGAAGTCCCCCAGCCAATCGACGGAACCCGAGTACAAATACCAGGCCTTCGTGGGTATCGGCTATACAAGCTTGAACCAGGTGAGCCAGTCGAACAGCGGGTTGATCGGTGTGACCGGGTCGTTCACCCGCGACTTTGGAAAATATTTTGGCGTGACCCTCGACGGCGGCCATTATCAATGGGTGGTGACGCGCGCCAACCCTGAGGCCGCATCGGTCAATCTTTACCTGGCCGGACCCGAGTTTCACGCGCCTTTGTATGAGAAGGTGAGCCTGTTTGTGCATGGACTGATCGGCGCGGCCCACACCGGCGGCGTGGCGATCTATCCCGACTATTCGTTTGCAGGCGGAGTGGGCGTCGGACTGGACTACAAGCTGAGTTCGCATTTCGGCATCCGCGCCTATGGCGACGATATTGGCTCATCGTTCTCAATCACCCCCTTTCAACCGGGCGATTCGCCGCACCGCCGGTTCAATGCGCGCGCTTCGATGGGCGTGACCTACAAGTTCTGAAGAAATCTGAAGAGCGATTTGCCTGGACGGGTGCGACGCCCTCGGGTTGCGCGCGGAGGAGACCAAACCGCGCGACGCTATACTGCGGGCATGCCCGCTGCGAGCGTGATCGCCACGGTTCTCAATGAGGTTGAGAACATTCCGAGGCTTGTCGAGAGCCTTCTGCGGCAGACGCCTCCGGCAATGGAAATCGTGATCGTGGATGGCGGTTCGACCGACGGCACGTGGGAATGGCTGCGCGACGCGGCGCAGAACCGGCCCATCCTGCGACCCATACGCGACGAAACGTGCAGCTTGCGCTTCACGCCGGGCCCCATCGCGAAGGGCCGCAACGTGGCAATTGCCGCGGCAGGCTCCGACGTGATTGCCTGCGCCGATGCAGGATGCACCTATGAGCCGGGTTGGCTTGCAGAACTCACGGGACCGATTGTCCGCGGCGAGGCCTCCTATGCGCTGGGCGGCTCGCGTCTTGATTTAACGGATGCGACGGTCTGGGATCTGGCGTCGGCGCCGTATCTCGGCGTGCGGCTTTCAGAATCGGCCCCCAACAAATCTTGCACGGCGCGCTCGATGGCCTTCACGAAAGATCTGTGGCGCAAACTGGGGGGCTTTCCAGAGACAGTCTTCTACGGCGAAGACACTTTATTTGACCTGGAAGCTCGACGCGTTGCGCCGCCTGCCTTTCCGTCGCACGCCAAAGCGCTGTATCGTCCCCAGAACACTTTCTGGTCTGCATGCCGGCAGTTGGCCAGCTACGCCGTGAGCGACGGGATTCTGGGAGTGCGCCGGTCCCGGCTGATGCGCAATGCGGCGCGGTGCATATTGGAAGTCCTGGCCTTGGCATTGCTCTGGTGGACATGGATTCCGCTGGCTCTCGTCGGAGTCATGCTTCTGCATTTTGCTTTTGCGCAGGACCGGTTGTTTTTGCGCACCATCAAGCTGCACGTCCTCGCAGCGCGCCTGGTGTATTCGATTCTGGTGCCGTGGATCGTGACCATACATCGGATTCGCGGCGCAGTCACGAAGAGGAGCCTGGTGAACCCGCAGAATGCGCGGGTGGGGTAAGGTCGCTTCGCAGGCGCTCGATTACGTCGATGCCGCGCTCGTTCGGTAGAATGCAACTCTGTCCATGTCTCCGACCCATCTCCCCCCAAGGCGCATCAATACTCCGCGACAGGTCCTCTTCGCAAGCCTGGTGGGCACGGCTGTCGAGTTCTTCGACTTCTATATCTACGCAACGGCCGCTGTGCTGGTGTTCCCGAAATTATTCTTCCCCACGACCGATCCGGCATCTTCGGTGCTGGCGTCTCTGGCTACGTTTGCCATCGCTTTTGTGGCGCGGCCCATTGGCGGAGCGCTGTTTGGTCACTTCGGCGACCGGGCGGGGCGCAAAAAGACGCTGGTCCTGGCCTTGACGACCATGGGCCTCTCGACCTTCCTGATCGGCATGCTGCCGTCGTATCGCGCGATCGGGCTGGCCGCGCCGCTGCTGCTCGCCCTGTGCCGCTTCGGGCAAGGCATCGGCCTCGGTGGCGAATGGGGCGGCGCCGTGCTGCTCGCGGTCGAAAATGCGCCCCCGACCAAGCGCGCTCTCTACGGCATGTTTCCCCAGCTCGGTGCGCCGGTGGGATTCTTGCTCTCCGGCGGAACGTTTCTCGCGCTTTCGCACTGGCTGACGGATCAGCAGTTTTACGAGTTCGGCTGGCGACTGCCCTTTCTGGCCAGCGCGGTGCTCGTGCTGCTGGGACTCTACGTGCGCCTCAGCATCACCGAGACTCCCGTTTTTGCCGCGGCACAAAAGCGCGCCGAGCGCGTGAGCATCCCCTTCTTTGCGGTCTTCCGGCACCATGCGCGCGAGGTGGTGGCGGGCATTATGGTGTGCCTGTCGACCTTTGTGCTGTTTTATTTGATGATCGTGTTTGCGCTCTCGTGGGGCACCACCGCGCTGCACTACGACCGCAGCACCTTCCTGATTCTGCAGCTGGCGGGCGTTGTGTTTTTCGCGCTGGCAATTCCCTTCTCTGCGCTGCTGGCCGAGCGCGGACGACGACCGGTGATGTTCGGAGTGACAATTCTCATCGGCATCTTCGGGCTGGTTCTCGCACCGTTATTTGTCGCAGGAACCGCTGGCGCCCTGGCCATGATGATTGTGGGCCTGACGCTGATGGGTTTGACGTATGGGCCGCTGGGCACCGTGGTCTCCGAGATTTTTCCCACGGCAGTTCGTTATACAGGTTGTTCCATCACGTTCAGCATGGCCGGAATTCTGGGTGCCTCGCTGGCGCCTTACATTGCGACCTGGCTGGCGACAAAGTATGGCCTGCAATGCGTCGGCTACTATCTGACTGCATCGGCGGGGTTGACGTTTGTCGGCCTATTGCTGATCCGCGAAACACGCGATGAAGCGCTCGATCGCGTGCTTGTTGCAGCACCCGAAGAACCCTGACGGATTCACACGGGGCCGCGAAGATTCAGCGGACGCTGTTGCAGATTCTCAAGTATGGAGACCTTCAGGCGCTTCGCGATGTCCCTGACACCGGCCGTAAAGCTCGAGACCGAGAGGCGTGGGGCCGAGATCGATGGTGTCGGTCATGAGCAGGGCGCGGGAGTCGTCGAAGGCTTTCTGAAGCAGGCCGAGTTCAGAGAGGATTTCGAGATCGCGTTCAATCTGCGCTTCGCGCAAGGTGATGCCAAAGGCCAGCTCTTCAATTTTGAAGGCAGCGAAATTCCCGGAGAGCGCTGCGCCGTCTGAGCCGGCCTTGATCGAACGCGCGCAGATCGAATTGACAATGCGAATTTGCGCCAGGGTCAGCTGGCTGAACAGATCGACAAACTGGACATCGGCGGCGCTGTTTGCTTCCACCCGGCAGCACACCGATAAAAGCCCGGCCCATTGATTGCGCAGAGCCTCTTCGTCGGCGCAGGATCCGACTTCGAGAATGCGCACCACGAGATTGGAGTCCGCGCGCAGCCTGTCCAAGGCGGGATCGGAGGCAACAAGGCTTTCGGCCTTGACGGCGATTTCGACGGCATTCTTGACTTTGTGGTTGCTGAGGCGCCCCTGGAACAACTGCTCGATTTCTTCCGAAGCGTGGGGACAGATGCGGCTCAGAAAAACGATGGCATCGCACATGCGGAGAAATGTAAGCATCTCCTGCGGCCTGGTCTGCTCGGCGAGACTCTCGACGAGATGAGCCCAGCGGCGGGCGGCGGAATCCTGGGGTACGACAAATTCGACGCCCACGCCGTCTGCCCCGATACGCGCCACTCTCGCAAGCGTCGTGATGCGGCGCGCGGAGTTCAGCTCCAACGGCCCTTCCCTTTGCAGGTTGAGCGAAAGCCTGGTGCCAAGCGGCAGGTGATCTTTCGTCAGGAGGTAGACGCCGGTGGGGCTGATGTCGCGAACGGAACTTTGCACAATCGTTGAACCGCTGAGGCGATAGGCAGCGAAGTGATCGGCTGGACGCCGATCAGCGCGCGGGGGTGTGAGCAACCGACCCAACCAGCCTTTGTTTCCGCTCATTCCGCCTCCGCCGCGAGCGCGTCCTCGCGAAGCATGAATGCGCCAATTTTAGCGGGGGCGCGGCAAGATCCAATCGCCGGGAAGGGGCGGAAACGCGCAAAGGTACTGTGGACATTGCGGCATCCCATGACCCACCTCAGGACGACACTGTGTTTGGAAGCCCAACGCTTCAACGATGGGGCATCCGGCCGCTTCAACTGGCCGCTGGAGGCGCGGGGATGACGCCCAGTTGCTGCATGAGGCTGAGGGTGTCCATGAGGATGCGGCTGTCGGCCATCCGGCCTTGGTCGAGGCGATCAATCACGACGCCGTTCACCAACACGCTCTTGCCGGTGGCCGGAATTCCCACGAAGGGGGCCTGGTGCGTGCCGGTCCAGTGAAAGCGGCTGACAACCTTGTCGCCTTCGGACACCATTTCATGGATGATCCAGTGGATGTCGGGGAAGGCGGTGCGCATGTATGCCAGGATGGCTTTCAGTCCTTCCCTGCCCTGCTGCTGGCCGGGAAGCGGATCGAGCTCGACGAAGGCTTCTTGGACGAGGTCGTCGGCACGGTCGAGCCGGTTCTGATTGATGACTTCTTCAATGAAGGTGCGGATGACTTCTTTGTTCGCAGCTGACATGATCGGTCCTTTGTGTTGCGCCGTGCGCGGTTCTGCCTTCGATTCTCACCCTTCGTCCGCTTCGCGCAGTTTGGCGATCACGGTGAAGTCTTCCAGGGTCGTCGTGTCGCCCTTGATTTCGCCGTGCGTCGCCAGCTCGCGCAACAGGCGCCGCATGATTTTGCCGCTGCGGGTTTTGGGTAGGGCTTCGGTGAATCGAATATCGTCGGGGCGCGCCAGAGAACCGATCTCTTTCGAGACCCACTTGCGCAGTTCGTCTTTCAACGCGTCACTGGGCTCGTTGCCGCTTTCGAGAGAGACAAAAGCGGCGATGGCCTGACCCTTCAATTCGTCGGGCCGGCCGACAACAGCGGCTTCGGCAACCTTGGGATGCGCCACCAGCGCGGACTCGACTTCCATGGTGCCCAGCCGATGACCGCTTACATTGATGACATCATCGACGCGGCCCATGAGCCAGAAATACCCATCGGCATCGACGCGCGCGCCGTCGCCGGTGAAGTAGCAGCCGGGCACGTCAGACCAGTACGTCTTCTGGAAGCGCTCCGGATCGCCATAGACGGTGCGCGCCATCGAGGGCCACGGCTTGCGCACGATGAGCAGGCCGCCCGAACCGGCGGGAACTGCGTGGAAATTGCCGTCGGCGTCGGGGCGCGTCACCACTTCAGGCTGGATTCCGAAGAAAGGCCGCGTGGCCGAGCCCGGCTTGGTGGGAACTGCGCCGGGAATGGGAGCGATCATGATGGCCCCCGTTTCCGTCTGCCACCAGGTGTCGACAATGGGACAACGGTTGTGGCCGATCTTCTCGCGGTACCACATCCAGGCTTCGGGATTGATGGGCTCGCCGACGGTTCCGAGCAGCCGCAGCGAATCGAGCTTGTATTTCTCCACGTGCTGGTCGCCCCACTTGATAAACGCTCGAATCGCAGTAGGAGCGGTATAGAAAACCGTCACTTTGTGGTCGTCGATGATCTTCCAGAAGCGGGAGAAGTCAGGAAAATTGGGCGCACCCTCGTACATAAGAACGGTGGCGCCGTTTTGCAGCGGACCATACACCACATACGAGTGGCCGGTAACCCAGCCGATGTCCGCCGTGCACCAGTAGACGTCCTCGTCGCGCAGATCGAAGACATATTTGCTGGTGAGGTAAGTCTGGACGGCATAGCCACCTGTCGTATGAACCAGGCCCTTGGGTTTGCCCGTCGTGCCCGAGGTATAGAGGATGTAGAGCGGATCTTCGGAATCGAGCGGCTCGGCCGGGCACTCCGTCGGTGCGTTGACCACCAGGTCGTGCCACCAGCGGTCGCGGCCGGTGACCATTTGGACGGGCGAGCCGGTGCGCTTGTAGACGATGACATGCTGCACGGTGGGGCAGGCAGGCATGGCTTCGTCGACGGTGCGCTTGAGCTGAATTTCGTTTCCACGACGGTAGCTGGAATCCTGCGTGAGGATGGCGACGCAGCCGGAATCGTTGACACGATCCGCAATGGCGGTCGCAGCGAATCCGCCGAAGATGACGGAATGGATGGCGCCGATGCGGGCGCAGGCGAGCAGCGCGATGGCCAGCTCCGGCGTCATGCCCATGTAAACGGCGACGCGGTCCCCTTTCTTGATGCCAAGGGCCTTGAGGGCGTTGGCGAACTTCTGCACTTCGGTGTGCAGTTCCGCGTAGGTGAGGCGGCGGATTTCGCCCGGTTCCCCTTCCCAGAGAATGGCGGTTTTGTCGGCGCGCGAACTGGCGACGTGCCGGTCTAGGCAGTTAAAGCTGAGATTGAGTTTTCCCCCGACAAACCACTTGGCCACGGGGAGATTCCAATCCAGAACTTTGTCCCAGGGCTTGAACCAGTGCAGCTCTTTGGCGACGCCGGCCCAGAAGGTTTCGGGGTCCTCGATGGACTTTTTATAGAGGGATTCATACTCTTCGAGGCTCTTGATGTGGGCCTTGCGGGCAAACTCTTCGGGCGCCGGGAAAACGCGATTTTCGCGCAGCGTGGAGTCGAGATCCTGGCTGGATAAAGATGAAACGGGAATGGAAGACATGCGAGTCCTTCTTCTAAAAGGTCCGCGAAGGCGGCGTACCCGCGGGATGCGCCGTAAAGACATCGCGTGGATGACACTGTAACGAGCCGAGGGGGGTGGGAGCAAGCCAGGGACATTGCGCCCGGGACCACCAAAGTGGGATTTCAGGAGACATCACATCCCGGACGGAAGGCGGCGTGGTAGTTTTTTTGGCGCAAGGAGGGTTGCGGTATGTGCAAGAAGGTACGGCTCGTTGCTTTATGCGCGTTCATTCTGTTGCCGGGGGTTTCGATTGCCGGGGAGAAGTTCGACGGGACATGGACGACCAAGCTGGTTTGTCCGCCGAAGGGAAGCACGGAAGGCTACACCTGGCTGATTCCGAGCACCATCCAAAACAGTAATTTTCATGGGGAGCATGGAACGGCAGGACAGGGAGGTTACCTCCTGATTGAAGGCCCGATTAAGCAGGATGGCGGCGCGAACCTGAAGGCCAACGGCATCGTGGCGTCGCGGAAGTTTGCGCGCGGCATTTTTACCACCGCCGGCGACGAATACGGCTACGACATCAAGGCACAGTTTGATGAGACGCACGGCACGGGGACCAAAAGCGCAGGCCTGGGGATCGTAGGGCGCGAGTGCAACTTCGAGTTTGTGAAACAGCCGGCGCCGTCGATTGAACGCTAGGCCGGATTGGGGATTGGTGCTCCCCGCTCAGGATTGACAACACTTCGCAGGCAATCGAAGTGAGGTTTGTCACAACCAGCGGAAATCCGGGACGACTATACTCGGTGCGAACTCCAGAAACCATTCGCGCCTGCAGGCAAGTTTGCGCATGCGCGGCCAGCACGGATTGGGGGTACATTGCACCTGGCCATTCTGAAAGAGTCGGCTGCCGGCGAGACCCGCGTGGCGCTGCTGCCCGAGAACCTGAAGACACTCGTAGCGCAGGGCGTCACGGTCAGCGTCCAGAGCAGCGCGGGCGTTGCCGCAGGGGCGAGCGATGCCGCTTACGCCGAAGCGGGCGCGACCGTCACAGCGGATCGAGGCGCGATCCTAAGCAGCGCAGACATTCTGCCGGTGGTGAATGCGCCCAACGCCGCGGACCAGGCGCGCCTCAAAGCCGGCGCCGTAGCGATTGGCTTCCTGAAGCCGCTCGATGCGCCGGGAGAATTGGCCACGGCGATCGCGGGCAACGTCACCCTCTTCAGCATGGAGCTGGTGCCGCGCATCAGCCGCGCGCAGTCGATGGATGCGCTGTCGTCGATGGCGACGGTGGCGGGTTACAAGGCAGTCATCGATGCTGCGGCATTGTTGCCGCGTCTTTTTCCCATGCTGATGACGGCGGCCGGAACCATTCCACCGGCAAAGGTGTTTGTGATTGGCGCGGGCGTGGCCGGATTGCAGGCCATCGCCACGGCACGGCGACTGGGCGCAGTGGTCGAGGCGTATGACGTGCGCGCCGCGGCCGGCGAACAGGTGCGATCGCTGGGCGCGAAGTTCTTAGACGTCGACCTGGGCGGGATCAATGCCGAAGGCGGCGGAGGCTACGCAGCCGAGCTGACCGAAGAGGCCCTCGATCGCGGGCGGGACTTGATCACAAAAACCGCGGCGCAAGCCGACGTGATTGTGACCACGGCGCAGGTTCCGGGAAGGCCCGCGCCCCGATTGATTCGGCGGGCAGCCGTCGAAGCGATGCGGCCGGGATCGGTTCTGGTTGACCTGGCAGCGCCGGCAGGCGGCAATTGTGAACTGACCAGGCCCGGCATGACGCAGGTGATCGGCGGCGTCACGCTGCTGGCTCCGCTGAATCTTCCCGCCACGGTGGCCGTCGATGCCAGCAAGCTCTACGCGCGCAACATTCTCAATTTTCTCGGACTGATTGTGAAGAAGGGCGAACTGCACGTCGACCTCGGCGATGAGGTTCTGGCCGGAGCCTGCGTGGCGCATGAAGGAAAGCCGGTCAACCCGCGCGTGGCGAAGTTGCTGGAGGCCGCCGGGATTTTGGCAGTCTGAGAACCTTATGGTGTCTTCCCGTCGTCCACAATTCTCGAGTCCCCGGCACGGTGCCACCCTGAGACCCCGCGCGCCCGGGGTCCCCGTCGCAACGCGTTTAGGAAAGGAAGTATGAATCCAGCAGTTCTGATCGCATCGGTTTATGTCTTCGCGCTGGCGGCGTTTCTGGGCTACCAGGTCATCAGCCGCGTGCCGCCGCTGCTGCATACGCCGTTGATGTCGGCCACCAACGCGATTTCGGGCATCTCCCTGATCGGCTCTCTGGTGCTGGCCGGTGCGAAAGGCTATCCGCTGCAGGCGCACATCCTGGGCTTCATCGCGGTGACCACGGCGACCATCAACGTGGTCGGCGGTTTCGGCCTTACCGACCGCATGCTCAGGATGTTCAAGAGCCGCACCGCAGCCAAGAAAGAGGAGGCCATGTGACCCTGACCTCTTATTTCATGGAAGCCACTTACCTGATCGCGTCGATTCTTTTCATCTTTGCGCTCAAAGGCATGTCGCACCCGGAAACGGCGCGGCGCGGAATGTTCCTGGCCGAAGGCGGCATGTTCGCCGCGATCGTCGGCACCCTGATCGGCGCACACATTGTCACCTGGGTCTGGATCATTGCCGGGCTCGCGCTGGGATCGGTCCTCGGCGCTTGGATGGCCATCTGGGTTCCGATGACCGCGATGCCGCAACGGACTGCACTGTCGCACGCCTTCGGCGCATTTGCGGCGGCGCTGGTCGGCATCGGCGAATTCCTGGTGCACGGCTCCGAGATGAGCGTTGTGACCCGCGGCGCGTTGGGCTTTGAGATCATGCTCGGCTCGCTCACCACAACTGGGTCGCTGATCGCCTGCGGCAAGCTGCAAGGCATCATTCACGGCAAGCCGATTCAGTTCCGCGGCCAAAACTTCGTCAACCTCGCCATCTTTCTCGCCATGGCAGGGTGCTTCGTTTCTTTCTGGATCCATCCCGAATCGCACCTCGTGTTTTATTCCATGCTGGGCATTGCCTTTGTGTTCGGCGTGATGCTGGTGATTCCCATCGGCTCGGCCGACATGCCGGTGGTGATGTCGCTTTTGAATTCCTATGCCGGCCTGGCTTCGGCGGCCACCGGTTTTGTGCTCGGCAACAACGTGCTCATCATTGCCGGAACCCTCGACGGATTTTCGGGATTCATCTTGTCGGTCCTGATGTGCAAGGCGATGAACCGGTCGATCACCAATGTCTTGTTTGGCGGATTCGGCGCCGTGGTGGCGGAAGCGACGGCCAATGTGGGCGGCGTGATGCGCGAGATCAGCCTCGACGATGCGGCCATGCAACTGGCATTTGCCAATCGCGTCGTGTTTGTGCCGGGCTATGGACTGGCAACCGCGCAGGCGCAACATGCGGTCCGCGAGCTTGCTGAATTGCTCGAGGGGCGCGGCGTGACGGTGAAGTACGCCATTCACCCGGTCGCGGGACGCATGCCGGGACACATGAACGTGTTGCTCGCCGAGGCCAACGTGCCCTATTCGTCTCTTTACGAAATGGAACAGATCAATCCGGAGTTGCCGTCGACCGATGTAGCCGTGGTCATCGGCGCCAACGACGTGGTGAATCCCGATGCCCGCGATAATCCGAATTCGATCATTGCCGGCATGCCGATTATCGAGGTCGATCGCGCCAAGAGCGTCATTGTGCTGAAACGGGGACAGGGGCGCGGCTTTTCAGGCCTCGAGAATCCACTGTTTTTCAAGGCCTGCACCTCGATGTTGTACGGCGATGCGAAGTCGAGCCTGAGCCACCTGGCACAGGCTGTGCAGCACGTGTAAGAACGCGTCGGCGCCCAAGCCCGGGAAGACTATCCAGCGCGGCGAAGGCGCCGCTCCTTCTCCAGCCGCTCGGCGAGAAAGACCTTGAGCAACGACTGATAAGGTACGTCGCGTCGATTGGCCAGGATCTTAAGGTCCTCGATCATGGCGACGGGCAGCCGCACCGAGATGGTGCGCAACGTCGGCTTCAGGTTCGGCAGCTTGGCGCGCTTCGCTTTGGACCAGTCAACCAATGCCGTTGAATCGGCGCCCGCACCCTTCGCGGACCAGTACTCGAACTCTTGGTTTTCGTTCTTGAATTTAGGAATCGCTTTTTTCATGCCGCTCGTACTCCTCGATTTCTCGCTGACTCATGTCCCGCACCGAAATCACCCGCACCCGTTTTCCGCGAATGGTGAATGCAACAAACAATCGTCTGCCCTGCGCTGTCTGGCCGAGAGCGAGATACCGTTTCTCGCGCGCGGAGTGCCAAGCATCCGATCGCAGGACAAAGGGATCATGGAAAAAGAGATCTTCCGCTTCTTCCGGAGTGACCCGATGACGCTCCCAATTCTTGATCGCATTTGCGTCGTCCCAATCGAAGCCGACGCAGGCGGCAAGCGGGTCTTTCGCACTCATTCTATGTATATACCACAGATATACATTGGCACGCGCGCAAAACCCGGATCAGGATAATCCGAAGTCGCTGATCGCGGGATGCCCGTCATCGATATCGATCGCGCCAAGGGCGAAATTCTCCTGAAAATGGGACAAGGGCGATTCCGGGCTTCCTTGCAACAAATGCCTTACGAGACCGTGCGGGCTGAGAGCATGAACATACCGCACTCACGACGATCTATCCTGTACCCAAGGTCGAAAAGGCCGATGAAGCACTCGTGATCTGAAGGAGAGAACCATGCTCGGTTTCATCACCCTTACCGTCA
Source organism: uncultured Acidobacteriaceae bacterium (assembly GCA_963798035.1). Lineage (GTDB taxonomy): Bacteria > Acidobacteriota > Terriglobia > Terriglobales > Acidobacteriaceae > Telmatobacter. The sequence continues at coordinate 575,987 of CAWCRW010000007.1, forward strand.
GCAACATCGAACGGTCGCTGGCGTTCTATGAAGCAGCCTTGAAGCCCCTGAACATCCGATATTTCCTGCCCTACAAGGGAAAGAACGGCCATCCCGACCTGTGGGGATTGGGGGATGGAAAGCAGGCCTTCTTTTGGCTCATGCAAGGCAAGCCGGATCCGGCCGCAATTCACTGGGGCTTCATGGCCGAGAAGAATGAAAAGGTCGATGAGTTCTACAAGGCTGCAATCGCCGCCGGCGCCAAAGACAATATTTCCCCGCGGGCGCGGCTTGAGTATTATCCGGGATACTACGCCGCGGATGTCTTCGATCCGGATGGATACTCGTTCGAGGTTGTCCATAAAAGCTGACCTCGGCGCGTCGCATCCCCGCGAGCGATCCACCTCTTCCTCAATTGCCGAAGTCACCCGGGTGTACATCGATCGTCGCGGGGGGAAAGCTGGCGGGCACGGCGCCCGCGCGCACGATTTGCAGATTATTTGTTGGGCCTGCGGCATACTGTGGATGCACAGACCTGCAGGCCGCGTCCGGCTTCTCGCAAATCACGTCCATAACTCCTTTGCGGAGAGGAATCTGCGGCCAACCTCAATGAGCAGAGGAATTTGCCGACGCACCCCCTCGCTAATTCAATAGCGGAGAGGAACTTGCGCCCAGATTCCGGGGTGGGGGTATACCCCTCAAGATCCTCGGCTGCGCCGTTCGCATCGGCTCCGGTCACGAGGCCACGCGAACGTCTCAGTGGATGGTCTTGGATTTGCGCTGCATGTAATCCATCAGCAGGTACTCGCCGAGATTCTGCGGCGTGGTGAAGTAGGCTTTGCCGCGGCACATCTCGCTGACCTTGTGAACGAACTGCACCAGGCTGTACTCGTTGGTCAGCATGAAGGTGTTGATCATGATGTTGGCGCGCTTGCAGCGCGCCACTTCCTCCAGCGTCTCGCTGACCACCAGCGGGTCGAGGCCGTAAGCATTCTTGTAGATGCGGCCGTCCGGCAAGGTGAGCGCCGAAGGTTTGCCGTCGGTGATCATCACGATCTGCTTCATGTCCTTGCGCTGCCGCGCGAGGATGCGCTGCGCGACACGCAGACCTTCGCGCGTGTTGGTATACCACGGGCCGACCTTGACCCGCGCCAGTTGCGACACCGGCAGCTCCTCGGCGGAGTCGTGAAAGAGCACGAGGTTCAGCGAGTCGCCGGGGTACTGGGTACGGATGAGATGCGAGAGCGCCATGGCGACTTTTTTGGCGGGCGTGAAGCGGTCTTCTCCGTAAAGAATCATCGAGTGCGAGCAATCCAGCAGCACAACCGTCGCGCACGAACTCTGGTACTCGCACTGATGCACGTGCAGATCGTCATACTCCAGGTTGAGCGGAAGACCGATGCCTTCGCGCGCGATGGCTGCGCTGAGCGTGGTGTTGGTGTCGAGGTTGAGCGTGTCGCCGAATTCGTAGCGGCGCGGCGCCCCGCTGGCCTCGATGCCGGTGGCCCAGTGACGCGTGTCGTGGCGGCCGAAACTCGATTTCCCCAGGGAACCGAGCAGGTCGCGCAGGGTTTTGAATCCCAGAAAGTCGAGGCTCTTGTCAGTCACTTCGAAGCGAACCTCTCCCTCGACATCGCCGATCTCGCCGCCGCCCTGCGAAGGTTTCCCGCTGTCGCGGCGCTCGGAGGATGAGATGTAACTTTCCTGCTCGAGGCGCTGAATCAGCTGGTCGATCAACTCGTCGAGCTTGCCCTGCGCGGACATCTCGTCAATCTGCCGCTGCGTGTCGTCGTCGAAAAATTCGCCCGATTCGAGGATCTGACGCAGCGCTTCGCGCAAGGCGTCGAGATTGTGATCCATCTCCTGGAAATTTGAGTAGGGATCGTTGAAGCCGGAGTCGAGGAGGAAATCGGAGAGAGCTTCGAGCAGGCTCTCCATGTCGATTTCGGAGGCTAGATCGCCGGTGTATTTGGTGTAGCGAACGCCCTTCATGGCGTGGTCCTCGGTGTTCGTGCTTGTCTACGCGGTACAAACGACAACAGCGGATCCTTCGTTGCACTCAGGATGACCGCGAAGTGCCTTGCACCGCGCGGTCAGTTATACCCGCCGCGTCCGGTTCTGCTGCGGCGGCCGCGTTCCCATTCTTCGAACTCGCGCTCGACGTCGGGATGGTCCTGGGACCGGCCGGTTTTGTCGACGGCCTTGAAGATGCGCTCTTCATTACGGCTCAGCTTGCGATGCGCGACCATGCCTTCGAGCAGGAACTCCGCGGCAGCAACGACTCTTGCCGGCTCGTCACTCGACTGAATATGGAGCGGCGCGAGCTTGTCGAAGAGGCCGTGAATCTGTTTGAGGTCGGCGAAGGCTTCGGCGGTCGGCTGGTTGTCGTCGAGCTTGACTGTCCCGCCGAGGTTGAACCATTGCTCGATCTGCTGGGTCTCGAGGCCGGCGAACGAACGATCGTAGATTTTCCCAATCGCCGCATGGATCAGGTCGCGAACCACCGTGTCGGCCCCGCGCATCTCGCCTTCGTATTCGAGCTCGAGTTTGCCGGTGATGCCGGGCAGAGCCGCGAAAAGATCGCTGATGCGGGGGAGAACGAGCGACTCATTGTTGACGATGGCTCGGCGTTCGGCGCTGGAAAGCATCAGCTCCATGGTGGAGATGGGAAGACGCTGGCTGACACCGCTGCGCTTGTCGACTTTCTTGTCGGCGCGTGCAGAGAACGCAACCTGCTCGACGACCTGGCGAATATAGTCCGGAATTTCAATGGGCGCGGCGCCTCGCTGCGACCAGGCTTCCTGCGCAGTGATGGCCATTCCCTCTTCGAGAGTTTCCGGATAGTGAGTGCGGATTTCGGATCCGATGCGATCTTTGAGCGGCGTGACGATCTTGCCGCGGGCGGTGTAGTCCTCGGGGTTGGCGGAGAAGACGAGGGCAACATCGAGCGCGAGGCGCACGGGATAGCCCTTAATCTGCACGTCGCCTTCCTGCATGATGTTGAACAGGGCGACCTGGATTTTACCTGCGAGGTCGGGCAGCTCGTTGATGGCAAAGATGCCGCGGTTGGCGCGGGGCAGCAGGCCGTAGTGCATCGTGAGTTCGCTGGAAAGATCCTGCGAGCCGCGCGCGGCCTTGATGGGATCGAGATCGCCCACCAGGTCGGCAACGGTGACGTCGGGGGTGGCCAGCTTTTCTACGTAGCGGGCGTCGCGATCGAGCCAGGCAATGGGGGTCGCATCGCCGCGCTCGGCGATAAGGTCGCGGCAGCGCTTGCACAGCGGCAGGTAGGGATTGTCGCGAATCTCGCAGCCGGCGACGTAGGGCATCTGTTCGTCGAGCAGGGCGGTGAGAGCACGCAGAATGCGGCTCTTGGCCTGACCACGCAGCCCGAGCAGAATGAAGTTCTGCTTGGAGAGGACGGCATTGACGATTTGCGGAACCACGGTGTCTTCGTAACCGACGATGCCGGGGAACAGCGTTTCGCGGGTGCGCAGGCGGGCGATGAGGTTGCGGCGCAACTCGTCTTTGACGGTGCGGGTTTTCAAACATGCTTCAGAAAAATGTGCGGTGGTGCGCAGTTCCCCCAGAGTCTGGGGAAGAGGGCGAGCTGCTGGCATCGATCTCTCCTAGGGGCCGTCTACCGACCAAGGGCGGCGCGTACAGAGTAGACGTGCAAAGAAGCAAAACCGGTTGAACGGATCGGGACTGCATGCGCACGGGATGAGCGCAGGCCTTTTGTGCGTCTGGCGGAGAGGGATCCTGTGAGGCTCAGCCGAAGTGAGACCGAGCTCGAAGAACGCATTCAACCAGACTGGCTCTTTCCGCAGTATGCTCCCGAATGCGGCGCGCGCCAAGTCTTGTTTGCATCCAACCAAAAAAGTCTCGATGCGATGGCTGGTGGAACAATAAAGGCTGCGAATCTCCCACATCGAGCTTTGGACAGAGACCTGCGGTGGCACGGTCCGGCTCTGGCGTGGCGGAAGCGCACGGATTCGCCGGCAGCAGGACGGTTGATCGCTGGAAAGTGAATGGAGTCATCAGCTATTCTTCAGCTATTCTGCTGAGACGGCCAGAGATCAAGGGAAAACAGACACCATGCGCATTTCAAATGCAGTTCTCGTCGCGGCGATTTCTTTTGCGCCCCTTGTCGCATGCATCGCACAGGGACCATCGATTGCGGCTCATGGGCAGAGTTCGACGGCCGCACCGACCGCTGCGGCAGCGCCAGCCAGTTCAGCAACCTCGCCACCCGGCGCGCCCCCGGCTGCGCCCCCGTTGCCGCCGCCCTCAGGACTGCTGCAGTCTTCGCTGAACTCGGTGCAGCAGACGCTGGGTTCGCTGCGCGTCGAGAAATGGAAGAGAGGCTCGGTCCGCGACGAAGCGAATCAGGACATCAGTTCGCTGGTGAAGGATATGCAGTCGAACCTGCCGCCGCTGTTGAAGGATGCAGACGGCGGTCCGGGAACGCTGAGCAAGGTGCTCCCGCTGGCGAAGCATGTGGATGCTCTTTATGATGTGCTGCTGCGGGTGGTCGAAGCGGCGCGCATGTCGGCTCCCGACGACCAGACTGGCGAGTTGCGGCAGGCGCTGAGCAACCTCGGTTCTGCACGGCTGGCGCTCGACGACCAGATGCAGCAGGCGGCCACTGCGCAGGAAAAGCAGATGACCGAGTTGCGGGTGACTGTGGAAAAGCAGGCCGCTTTCAAGTGCCCGGCGCCGCCGCCGGCACCGGAATGCCCCAAGGCCCCGGTAAAGAAGGTTGTGAGGCACAAGCCGAAACCTGCGCCGACCACGACTACGCCGCAGGGCACCACGCCGAAGACGCCGCAGAAGTCTCCGCCGGCGGCGAACGGGGCTACGCCGAAGACCGGACCATAGGCTCGGCAAGCTCTCTTGGAGTGGGAATCTGTAACGGAGTCTGCACCGCCGGCATTGCAGGCTGGTGCGGAATCGCTTGCGCATTTCTAAGCAGAATTCCCCACCCGCGCGCGCCGTCCATCTGGCTTTCTACCAGCAACGCGTGGGCGTCCTTGAGGAAATCGAGGTGATGGTCGAAGTGCTTGCTGGCAGCTTGAACGGTGTGCACTATGTGGTCGACAGAGAACGCTTCGCGATGGAAGCCTGAGACCCCGATGAGCAGACCTTTCATTAACGTGAACTGCGCGAGGAGCGAAACAAACTCCCGGCTCATGGAGGGAGCGGCTCCGTTTCGCGCCCAGTCGGCACCGAAAGGAAACCGGCATCGAAAGATTGTATTGATCAGGTAGTTTTCCAGGATGTGCGGGTGCTGCTGAAAGAACGGAGCATAGTAGCGGTCGTGGGCTTGGGCGTAGCCATCGGTGAGAGATTGCAGCGAGGCCCCCGGCCGGTTTCCAATCCCCTGCGTAAAGGCCTGCACGCACTCGACGAAGCGAGGGCGGTGGTTGGAGCGATTGAGCAGGAGTCCGGCAAGGCGCAGCACGACGTCCATCTGCTGCGCGTCGTCGATCGGCAGAGTCTCCATCGTGGGAATCAAGCTGCCTGAGGCGGAAGCGGCCACAAAGCCGTCCAGGAGCGGCGGGACTCTCTCCGCAAGATTGGCGGGCTCAATCGCGTCGAGCCGTTTGCTGAACAAGCCCAACAAAAACAGCCGTTGCCAGAGCGGGTGGGTGCGATTGCGCACCAGTGCAAGTGCAAAATCGCGAATGGGACCGAAGTGCTGCAGCCATGGATCGCTTTCCGATGAAGTAACGTTGCCCGCAGCCGGTCCGTCGACCTGAGGGGCATCGAGCGGCAGATGCGGATTCAGCAGAACAAGACGCGCGGCCTCAGGACAGGAAAGCGCGAGCGCCTTTTCGGTCGCGCCGTGAATGGAGTAAACGGCGCGTGGATAGGTCGCGCACATGTGGGACAAATATGCATCCCCATGTTCGACCTGGATCTGGCAAAGACCTTCCGACGAGAGCAGTGGGCATTTCGCCTCGGCGGTCATGCGAATCTGGGCGAAAGCCGCTGCCGGACCACCCGGCAGGTCGATTTCCGCCGGCGTGCGGAGAACGTTTGTGTCGATGATCGTGCGGAGTGGGCCGGCCGGGAGAGCCTGGTACTTCTCAAAGGTTTTCTGATCGATGTAAACGGTCCACTGCTCGCAGCAGGAGTCCTCACACGCCGGCCCGATGCAGCGAAAGTTTTCGGAATAAGCGGGTTTTAGGTGACCTGTCTGAGGCAAGCGGCGCTCCTGGAGCAACAAAGAACGCCCGCGTGAGAGTGGGCGCACACTGTCCGAGAATGAGGCATTAGGGATGCCTTTCCCAGCGGAAAGGGTCTAGAAGAAGTACGAAGGTCATTTGCGGAGACAAAGAGAACCGGATCGGACGAGTCGCGCAGAATCGACGATTGCGGTTGGAGGCACGATCCGCTTTCTTCATTGAGACTCTGAATTATTCGGAGCAGGGCGGCTAGTGGGCGTAGCGTTTCTGGTGCCAGGCCCAGGCGGTGCGGACGATGTCGTCGAGCTGGGTGTAGTGCGGTTTCCAGCCAAGTTCGCGGATGGCTTTTTCTGAACTTGCCACCAGAACGGCGGGATCGCCGGCGCGGCGAGGATGAACCTCGGCGGGAATGGGGTGCCCGGTGATGCGACGCGCGGACTCGATGACCTGACACACGCTGAAACCTTGACCGTTGCCGAGATTGAGGATGAGCTTCTCGTGGTTCTCGAGTGCTTTCAGAGCGAGGAGATGGGCGTCTGCCAGATCGGAAACGTGGATGTAATCGCGGATGCAGGTGCCGTCGGGGGTGGAATAGTCCTCCCCATAGATGCGGACGGAGGCGCGGCGCCCGAGGGCGACATCGAGGATGAGGGGAATCAGGTGGGATTCCGGCTCGTGGGCTTCGCCGCGGACGACGCCGGTCCGCCCTTCGGGAGCTCCAGCCACGTTGAAGTACCGCAGTGAAGCATAGCGCAGGCCATGAATCTGGTTGAACCAGGAGAGCATGGATTCGACCAGGAGCTTTGACTCACCATAGACATTGGTGGGTTTGAGGCGGGCAGTTTCGGGAATGGGCACCGACTCCGGTTCGCCATAGACCGCCGCGGTAGAGGAAAAGACCAGGCGGCGCGGCCCGTGAGAGATGACTGCTTCCAAGAGGGATAATGTGGACGCGGTATTGTTGCGGAAATAGATCTCCGGTTTGTGCATGGATTCGCCGGCCTCAATGAGGGCGGCAAAGTGGAGAACAGCGTCGAAAGGGTAACCGGATTTGGCGGCGTCTGCGAAGAGATTCTGAAGGAGCGCCCGGTCGGCTAAATCTCCCTCGACAAAATCGATGCCGGGCGGCAGAAGCTCGCGCCGGCTGTGACTCAAATTATCGAATACAATGGGATTGTGGCCTTGGGAAGCCAAAAGGGCTGCAACGGTTCCGCCGACGTATCCGGCACCGCCGGTAACCAGGATCTTCACAAAAATACTGTCCTTTCGCGAGCACTTTGGTTTAGGGTAAGTCTATTACACTAGGCAGGGTCGGAAAGCCAGGAGCAGTCCACCCCGAAGACCGCATGTACGCGGCGGCCGAGAGCGCATTTGTAGACCTAAAGGCCCAGTTGCGTTGCGTGCATCCTCTAAATACACACGCGGAGCCGGGGTAAACCAGATTCAAGTTTCCCTTCATCCAAGGGATCAGTTTGATTTTCGCTTTTCCATTGCCTTGGACGCGAATGGGAGATCTGGATGTCTGGGTTCGAAGTGGGTCACAATGTGTTCCCTGCAGCAGGTGTGGCATTCTCCTCCTCCTGCGGGCGGCATGCAGTAGAAGGCGGCAGCGTAAGGTTGGGTCGATTTCAATTCCCCCTTTCCCGCAAACGAGCAACGCAAAGATCGCAAAACGAGAGCTTGTCTGCGAACGACCTGAAAGAAACCGTCTCGTCCGCGTCGCGCAAGGTGCTCCCAACCGCTTGATCCTAATTTGGGCCAGGAGACCTTAACGGCCGCCGAAGGCCATGCTCCTCATGAATCCGCGGAAGAACACACGTTCCCGATTCGATCGGGTGGAACAGGAAAGAAGGATGTACGGAATTGCCTCTTGTGGCGTTGCACTCATGAATTTTTCTTACCCGGAATTGCGCGAACGCGCCTTATCGATGGTTCTACCTACCGAGGGGTTCGAGACATGCCGATGAATCAGTATGCTGCAGGTCGCGTGAGCTTTGGATTGCTCCCCGAGCCGGAAGGCAGGTCGGGTTCTTTTATCACTGCCGCGGTCATCAACATGATGATCCTGGCGACCGTTCTTTATATCGGAATGATGGCCAAGCATGTGATGCAAACGCATCATTTCGAACAGACGGAGTTGATTTTCCCGACGACGCCTCCGCCGCCGGAAGTCAAGGTGAAGGTCACTCCGCCGCCGAAGATGCCGGAACCGCCCAAGCCGGTGGTGAAGCTCGAAGCGCCGAAGATCAATCTGCCCAAGATTGAAAAGCCGGTATTGAAGCCGATCGAGATGGAAGCCAAACTGAAGATGCCGGAGATCAAGCTGGTGAAGCCTGCGATTACGCTGGCGCCTCAGCCCAAAGCCGCTCTTGCAGCAGCGGCGCCGGCGGTCACTCCGCAACAGCATCCGTCGACGGCGGCGGTGCACTTGGGAGAATTGCAGGGTGTCACGCCGAATTTGAACGCAACCAAGCCGGCGACGGTGGCGGCGATCGGCAATCCTTATGGCGGCATGCAGGGCGCAGCGGTTCAACCACGCGGAGTGGTGGGATCGACCGGGATCGGCAATGGCACCGCTGCAGGATCGAATGCCGGACTCGCAGGCCGCGTGGCTTCCGCAGGAATCCCGAATGGAACCGCGACGCAGGGAGCATTGACCGGCAAGGTTGGGTCGGCGGGCATTCCGCAGATGACGGCGGCTGCTCCGACGGCGATGATGAGGGGGACTCCGGCTGCGACCAATCTTGAAGTCATTTCGAAGCCGCCTGTGCAATACACCAGCGAGGCGCGGCAACTGAAGGTGCAGGGCGACGTGATCCTGCGGGTGACCTTTACCGCTGCGGGCCGCGTGGTGGTGAATGGCGTGGTGCACGGTCTTGGACATGGGTTGGACGAAGAAGCGCGGCGCGTGGCGCAACAGATTCGCTTCAGGCCTGCGACCCGCGAGGGCCGGGCTGTGGATTTGACCACCAACATCACAATTACTTTTCAATTGGCTTAAGAAGATTAACCAGACGAAGTGGAACCGGCACTGGTTGAACCTGCATTCCTCGCAGGACGCCAGGAGCCCAAGAGCAGTCAGAAGGAAATCAGGAGCTTGAGAATGACGTTTCGGAAGATTTTTTCCACCTTGCTAATTTTGATGCTGGGTGTGTCTTGCGCATATGCCAAGAAGGCGCCGAAGTACGAGCTGGCGCATCCACTCACCCCGGAACAAAATGCGCTGGTGGAAAAGGCGATCGGGCAGGAAAAGGTATTGATCAAGGCGATCCAGGAGCGGACGCCGCTGGTGGAGACCTACATCCAGGACACACGGCCCGATGTGAAGCTCTACGAAGTTCCGATCGATGATCAGTACACCCTGAGCCGCGTCGATTTTGGAAAGGGATTCTTCGACAAGACCTATGAGCCGCGCAATGCGGCCTCGAAGCACGGGTTTTTCAAAGGCTCCTTCTCGGCCATCACCGGGTTGACCAAGTCGCTGGGGTTGGACAAGCGGTTCACCTACAATCCGACGGGCTTCATGCAGATGATGTTTCTGGACCCGACGGGCTTTGACCAGCAGCACTATGTCTTCAGCTATGTGCGCCACGAATTTCTGGGGCAGGTTCGCACGTGGGTCTTTGATGTGCATCCCAAGGTGGCGGGCATGGGTCGCTTCTACGGCCGGATCTGGGTTGAGGATCAGGACGGCAATGTTGTCCGCTTCAACGGAACCTACACGGGACCCTCGTCGGAAGACGATTCACGCTACTACTTCCACTTCGACAGCTGGCGCATGAATGTACAGCCGGGGATCTGGCTGCCGGTGGCGATCTACGTGGAGGAATCGAACCGTGGCGACAGCGACAAGCCGGTGGGGTTGAAGGCACAGACACACTTCTGGGGTTACAGCCTGAAGCTGCCCACGCGCGACAGCGAAAACGTGAGCATGAAGATTGAAGACGCGGTGGACAAGAGCGATGACTCACAGGATGTGAGTCCGCTGCAAGCGTCGCGCGACTGGCTGACACAGGCGGAGAACAACGTGATCGACCGGTTGGAAGAAGCCGGCCTGGTGGCGCCGCTGACTCCGAATGGATTTGAGACGACGGTGCTGGACCAGATTGTGATCAACTTGGCGGTGCCGAACAATCTGCAGTTGTCGAGCCCGGTGCATTGCCGCGTCTTGCTGACGACGACCGTGGAAGCGACCACGGTGGGCAACACGATCCTGTTGAGCAAGGGATTGATTGACAGCCTGCCGCGCAGCGAGTCAGCCATCGCCTCCGTGATCGCGATTGAGCTGGCGCACATTGCCATGGGACACCACATCGATACCCGGTACGCATTCAACGACCGGCTGCTCTTCCCCGACGAGGCAACGTTCCGCAGGATCGAAATGAATCACTCGGAGATCGATGACGGAACGGCCGCGAAAAGAGGCATGGAGTATTTGCAGGCGTCGATGTACAAGGACAAGCTGCCCGATGCGGGCTTGTTCTGGGAACAACTGGCAGACCGCGGCAAGAACCTGCATGCTCTGAATACGCCGATGTTGGGGGACTCGCTGTTGAAGTCGGACGGAACCCCCTGGATGGCGGATCTCTCGCACCAGGCGCCCAAGATCGACTGGGACGATCTGACGCAGATTCCGGCGTCGCCGCTGGGAAGCTGGCTGAAGACGGATCCGTGGGACGACAAGGTGCACATGTTGAATGCAAAGATCTACGCGCCTCTGAACGCCCGCGACAAGATGCCGCTGGAAGTTACCCCGATCTATTTCAAGCTGCAGCGCTACGAAGCAGCGAACGCAAACCCGCCGGCAGCACCAGGAGCGGCGCCCGCAGGGGCGCAACCCGGTGCGGATCCGGCAACTCCGCCGCCGGCACAGGCTGCACCGCCGGCAAGCGGAGATGCGCAACAGCCAGAAGCAACGCCTACGACGAATACGTCGACGCCGAGCCCGCAATAGAAGTTGCTGTTGCTTTCCTGAGCCGGGATGCGCTGGATTGCACCCGGCTTGCAATTCACAACTGGATTTTGAAACGAAGCCGAGCCGTATCAAGTGCTTCACCAGAATTGGACAAGCCCTCCCCATGAAGAAAAGCGCCGCTGTACTGATTTGCTGCGTGCTAATCGCTTGTGCATCGCACGCTCATGCACAGGTTGTTCCTTCCGCGACTCGATCGCCGATCTCCCTCACCGTAGGCGGAATGGGGTCGGTGTTCCAACCTGACTATGACGGAACCGGTGTTCCCGAGACTGCTTCGAATGCGTTGTTCGGGGTAGGCGCCTATGTCGATCTTCGTTTGCGGCACTGGATCCAGTTTGAAGCCGAGGGCCGCTGGCTGCGCTTCAATCAATTCGCAGACATCTACGAAGACAACTATTTAGTTGGGCCGCGTTTCCCGATTCACGAGACGCGTCATTACAGACCGTATGCCAAAGTACTGGTCGGGATCGGGAAGATGAATTTCCAGGACAACTTCGCCTATGGGCATTTCACCGATGTGGCGCTGGGCGGCGGAGTCGACATCCCGTTGACGCGCAAGATCAATGTGCGTGCGGCCGATTTTGAATACCAGCTGTGGCCGAATTGGTTGAATGGAACGCTGAAGCCCTATGGCGCCAGCGTGGGCGTGTCCTACACAGTTTTCTAGGTCTTGGCGCAATGAGGCTTTGCCTCATTGCGCACCAAGAGATGACAACGCCACGCAGAAATGGTCACAGGATAAGTGATCTGGATTGTGCAGTTCTGCTGACGGCGGGTCGCGACGCCCAGCGCGTCATCTCCTGATGAAAGGCTTTCGTCAAACAAGGCGCGAATGGGTTCTTCGTCCCCCGGCCTGGGGAACGATCCTTTCAGGAGATCGTCAAGATTCATTGCGAGCGCGAAGCTTTCCTGACGCTGGAACGCGAGTCCAGCCTCATCGGCCAATGACTGAGATTCTTCGATTGTGAGCGCACGATCGTCTCGGGCCAAGGCGATGACCTGGTATGACGCGGAAGAGTAACGCTCCGCAGCCGCAATCGAATGAATTGCAGGCAAAAGAATACGGCCAACCGCGCTTGCGATTGGCCGTAGGTGTCTGGCGCGTTTTTGGCGCTATGCCGGCGAAGGTGAGCCTTCCGGGAAACCGCCGGAACCACCGCGGCTTTCCGGCTTGAGGACCTGCTGCGGAGTTCCTGTTCCAGTGCCATCGCTGGGCGAGGCCAGAACCGAACGGATCGGAGGAAGTTCCTTGCCTTCGATCAGCAACCGGACTTCTTCGGCATCGATGGTTTCGCGTTCGAGCAGGGCCGCGGCCATGCGATGCATCGCGTCCTTGTGGGCATCAAGAATCGCACGCGCCGATTGGTAGGCGTCGTCGATAAGGCGGCGCACTTCGAGATCGATCTGGCGTGCCGTCTCCTCGCTGAAGTCGCGGTGTTGCGCGATTTCGCGACCGAGGAAGATCTGCTCTTCCTTCTTGCCGAAGGTGAGCGGACCGAGGCGGCTCATACCGTACTCGCACACCATGCGGCGCGCGAGATCGGTTGCGGTTTCGATGTCGCTGCCCGCACCGGTGGACATCTGGTTGAGGAAGATCTCCTCCGCCACACGGCCGCCGTAGGCTGTGGCCAGGCGCGTCTCAAGATACTCGCGGGTGTAGTTGTGGCGATCGTCGGGCAAATAGACGGTAACGCCGAGCGCCATGCCACGAGGAATGATGGTGACCTTGTGGATGGGGTCGGAGTTTTCGCGGAAGAATGAAACCATGGCATGGCCCGCTTCGTGATAGGCGGTGACCCGCTTCTCCGCATCGCTGAGCAGCATGGACTTTCGCTCTGCGCCCATGAGGACCTTATCCTTGGCCAGCTCGAAGTCATACATCAGGACCTGCTTGCGGTTCACCCGAGCAGCGTTGAGCGCAGCCTCGTTGACCATGTTGGCCAAGTCGGCGCCGCTAAAGCCGGGAGTTCCGCGGGCGAGCACATTGAGGTTGACGTCGTCGCCGACTGGAACTTTCTTGACGTGCACGCGGAGAACTTCTTCGCGGCCGCGCACATCGGGAAGTCCGACCACTACGCGGCGGTCGAAACGACCGGGGCGCAGAAGCGCGGGATCGAGCACGTCGGGGCGGTTGGTGGCTGCGACGAGGATGACGCCGTCGTTGGATTCGAAGCCATCCATTTCGACGAGGAGTTGATTCAACGTCTGTTCGCGCTCATCGTGTCCGCCGCCGAGACCGGCGCCGCGATGGCGACCCACGGCATCGATTTCGTCGATGAAGATGATGCAGGGAGCGTTCTTCTTGCCCTGTTCGAAGAGATCGCGGACGCGGCTTGCGCCGACGCCGACGAACATTTCAACGAAGTCGGAACCTGAAATGGAGAAGAACGGAACGTTGGCTTCGCCAGCCACCGCACGAGCGAGCAGGGTTTTGCCGGTTCCCGGGGGTCCGACGAGCAGCACGCCCTTGGGAATGCGTCCGCCGAGCTTCTGGAACTTCTGCGGCTCGCGCAGGTACTCGATGATTTCCTTCAGCTCTTCCTTGGCCTCATCGACGCCGGCCACATCCTTAAACGTGACCTTCTTCTGCTGCATCGAGAGGAGGCGCGCACGGCTCTTGCCGAACGAGAGCGCCTTGTTGCCGCCTGATTGCATCTGGCGCAGCATGAAGAACCAGATTGCGCCGAGCAGGACGAACGGCCCGATGTTGAACAGGAGCGGCAGGAGAATGTTGCTCTGCGGATCCTTCAGCGTGAAAGAGACCTTGGCAGCGTGGAGCTTGTTGATCAGAGTGTCGGTGCTCGCCGGGATCGTGGTGTGGAACTGATCCTTGGGATCGGCCTTCAAGTGGCCGTGAAGCTCCGTACCCTGAAGCGTGACATCCTGCACCTGCTGCGCGTCAATCTTGTCGAGCAGATCAGAGTAGGAGACCTCCGCGTCTTTTCCCCCCATGTTGGTGCCGCGCTGCACAACGCCCCAAAGCAGCATCAAGCAAATGAGGATAAAGACCCAGAACATGATCGTCTTGACGGTCGAATTCACCAGGATTCCTCTTTCCCGGCGGGGGAGAAGCCGTTTCAACGACCTCCGTCACCGCCCACTCCATCCCTATATAGACGCCACGACCTTCCGCGAAGTCACAGAAAGTGTTGTGGCCCTCAACCGCAGACACTGAGAGCTTCTGCCGGGATGAGCAGTAAGAAAGATTGTACTCCGAAGGTGAAGAAAGCAGCCATGCGCGGAGAGGAAGAGTGTGCGTGATCGAAATCAGTTTTCAAGGGAGTCGGACGGACGGGATTTTGCTGGATCCGTTGCATCGGCGGTCGGGGAAAGTTGATCGGTAGCCAGCGGGGTCACAAACATCTCAATTCCGGGCTCCGGCTCGAGCTCGATGCCCTTCATCCAGACGATGCGACCCTCCATTTCGAGGACCGGCCACACGAGACGTGCGGTTCCGGTAACCTTCATGTGCTCAAGTACTTCCTTGACCTTGCGTGAGCGGCTGGAGTGGTGGACTCGGACCCGGTCGCCGGGGAGCCAGGAGCGAAGGATGGCGGTCTTCGGGAGGTCTGCCGGAGCCGTGTGCGCAGCGGAAAGCTCGACCCGCAGGAGCAGGCCGAAGGCTGGCGCCTCGACAACGCCGGGGATAGAGAATCGGAACTCGGGTGCAACTTTCGTACTGTTTGCAGCAGAGGAACCTGCCGGCTGTGCAGTGAGGCGCAACTCGCGATGGGTGCGTTCGGCGCGAAGACCTTGAGCCAGCTCGAGTTTCTGACCGGCGCGCCCTTGGATTGCGAGAGCTCGCAGGGATTCGGTGGCGGCGAAATCGAGCGCGGGGCCAAAGGGGGCGGCGGCATGGCGAAGCAGCCGGCGCTGGAGTGCCGGAGGCAGTTCTGCGAGGCGCACGACGTCGAGAGCCAGGCCATCGGCTGCGGCCCGTCCGCCGCCTCGCACGGGACGACCGCGCAGGATGATTTGCGGGGCGATCCGTTCGATCTCGGATTGCCACGAGGCTTCTTCATCGCGCGCCAACTCGGCCATTTGTGCGAGGTGCTCACGGAGGCGCGGGTTCCAGGACTCGAGGAGCGGCAGCAGCTCGTGGCGGATGCGATTGCGCGTAAAGGTGAGATGGCGATTGGAGGAGTCTTCGCGCCAGCTTTGGTTCAATGTGCGGAGATAGATTTCGATTTCGGCGCGCGTGGTCGCAAGGAACGGCCGCAAGACGCGGCCTTCCGGAAAATCAAGAACGGGATGGATGCCGGAAAGACCCTCGGTCCACGCGCCGCGGAGGAACTTGGCGAGAACGGTTTCGGCCTGGTCGTCGAGGGTGTGACCGGTAGCCACCGCGTGGAGCGGAATTTCGGACAAGAGTCTTCTAAACCACGCGTAGCGTAATCGACGCGCTGCTTCTTCAATGGACTCGGCGGGCTTGCCGGAGGCTGGATTTGGATTTGCTTCGACGACGGTGTCGACGCGTGCTTCGTGGAAAGGCAGATTGAGGCTTGCGGCAAGCACGCGCACGAATTCCAGATCCGCGTCGGCTTCAGCTCCGCGCAAACCGTGGTGGAGATGGGCGACGTGAAGGACGAGGCCCAATTCCCTTCCCGGCTGGCGGTTTTGTTCGGCAAGCGTGCGCAGCAAGGCGACTGAATCGGCTCCGCCGGAGACGGCCACGGCAAGGCGCAGGCCGGGACGCAAAAGCGTGGTGTCGATGGGGAGCGGAGCGCGCACGATTGGATGATAAACGGCAGCCGACAACTGTTTGATTCCGGCAGCGCACCTATACTGAGCAGCATGTGGACGACACGCGAAGCCATCCTCGGGGATGCTGCTTTGATTGCCGAGGATCGATACGCGATGTTTGTGGAAATGGGAAAGAGCGAGCGCGCTGCCCTGGATGCCATGAAGAGCAATTTCGTACCGTGGGTAGAGCGCATGATTGAGGCCGGGAAATATGTTGGCTGGATCGTGATGGACGGGGAGCGGCCGGTAGCGTCGGGCGGATTTTTCGAACTGGAATGGCCGCCGCATCCGCTTGATCCGGCGGGAGAACATCGCGGCTACCTGCTGAACTTCTGGGTCGATCCGGAATATCGCGGCAAGGGGCTGGCGCGCATGCTGGTGCGCAAAGGACTGGCGGAGTCGAAGCGCCGTGGAATACAGGTAACGGCGCTGCACGCGTCGGATGCGGGAAAGCGGGTGTACGAGAAGATGGGATTCTCCGGCACGAGCGAGATGTACTGTGTCGAGCGAGTAGAGGTATAGGGCTGCATTGCCCGCGGTGCGTGGCGCCGATGTATACTCCACCAGTTATGCAGGTATTTGTTCTTTTGCCCGCCGCGGGACTGGGCACACGGATGGCGGGCCCGCCGCAGAAGCACCCGAACGACAAGGACACGTCGTCGGGGCCACCCCCCAAGCAGTTCTTGTCGCTGGACGGCGTCCCCATCCTGATTCATTCGTTGCGCGCGTTTGCCGCGGTGGAGCGGGTGACGGGCATTTATGTGGCGGTACGCAAGCCCGAGGTGGAGCGGGTGGAAGCGCAGGTGGCCGAGTACGGGTTCAACGGCAAGGTGCACGTGGTGGAAGGCGGAGACAACCGGCAGGAATCGGTGGCACATGCGCTGGCGGCAGTGCCGGCGGGTCCCGAAGACATTGTGCTGGTGCATGATGCGGTGCGTCCGCTGATTGACGCGGCGACGATCGACCGCACCATCGATGCAGTGATGGAGCACGGCGCGGCGATTGTGGGACTTCCGGCGGTGGACACCATCAAGCAGGTGGAGCGGACCGCGCACGGCGCCCTGATTACGGCGACGATTCCGCGGGAGTTTATCGTGCAGGCACAGACGCCGCAGGGTTTTCGCTACGAATTGCTCAGAAAAGCCTTTGCCGAGGCCACGGAAGATGGCTTTGTGGGTACGGATGAAGCTTCGGTAGTGGAACGAGCGGGCCTTCCAGTAGCGGTTGTACCCGGTTCTCAGGTTAATCTGAAGATTACCCAGCCGGGCGATCTGGAATTGGCTGCCTTCTACCTTCACCAGCGCGCCCACTGAGTCCGACTGCGCGGGAGAATGCCCGCCGGTGGGAAGGACGAGCAATCGCTGTTCGCGCATAGAAAACCATGGACACTCGGATCGGATTTGGCTGGGATTCGCACGCATTCAAGGCAGGTGTGCCGCTGAGAATTGGCGCAATGACGCTGGAACACCCTGAGGGCCTGGCCGGACATTCGGATGGCGACGTGTTGCTGCACGCCATTACCGATGCGCTGCTGGGATCGGTGGCGGCAGGCGACATTGGCAGCTACTTTCCGCCGGGCGATCCGCGCTGGAAGGATGCAGACTCGGCGATTTTTCTCAAAGTGGCGCTGGAAGAGTTGCACCATGCGGGCTTTCGCATTGTGAATGTGGATACAACGCTGGTGCTGGCCGCTCCCAAGATCGGGCCGATTGCGGGCGAGATGCGCGCGCGCGTGGCCGAGCTGCTCGGCGTGGAACTGGACCAGGTAAGCATCAAGGCCAAAACCCCGGAAGGTCTGAATCTGGATCATGTAGCGCAATGCCATGCTGTCGCACTCGTAGAACGCGTGACGGATGCGGATGAACTGAAGAGCATGAGCGCGGTGATCGAGTCGCAGAAGCAGCTGGAAGACGTAGTGGACGATCTGCTGGCCTCGGTGCATGGCGTGCCGAAGAAACGTCCGGCGCCGGTCTACGATACGGAAGACATCACCTAGAGGCAGGGATCAGTAGTCAGGGATCAGGGGTCGACGAAGCGAAGTTAGGTGGCTGCCGGATTCCGGATTTACGCTCTTTATTTTTCCCTTGTTTTGGATGATTCTCTCCGCGTTCTCTGAAGAGCAGTTGTGCCCCATCGTCTCGGGCTGAAACTGGATTCTTTCTTCAAACCAATCGATCCTGCTGGAGGGCCTTTCCCGATGCGCCTGCGCTTTCCATTTTTGTCCTCGTTGGTTCTCGTTTGCGGACTTCTGTCTGGGTCTGCGGCATCGGCCCAGGATTGGCGGACGCCGACGGAGATTGCGGACTATCGGACAACGGCGGATTATGCAGAAACGATGGCCTACCTGGAGCGGGTTGCGGCCGCGGCGCCGGCGCAGGTGAAGATTGTGAACTTCGGCAAGACGGGCGAGGGCCGGGACCTGAAGATCGTGATCGTCTCGCGGGATGGGGTGTTCGATCCGGCGGCGATTCATGCGTCGGGGCGGGTGATTCTGCTGGTGCAGAACTCGATTCATGCTGGCGAAATGGACGGGAAAGATTCGTGCCTCGCGCTGCTGCGCGACATGGTGATTACGAAGGAAAAGGCGACGCTGCTGGAGCACGTTGTCTTGGTCTTCATCCCGGTCTACAACATCGACGGGCATGAGCGGCGATCGGCATATAACCGGATCAACCAGAATGGGCCGGAGGTGATCGGCTGGCGCGGGAATGGAAGCAACATCAACCTCAATCGCGACTATATGAAGGCCGATGCGCCGGAAACACGCGCATTTTTGAAGATGTTTCATCGCTGGCTGCCGGATTTTTTTGTCGATGATCACGTCACGGATGGAGCGGATTTTCAATACGACGTGACGTTCTACGCAGATGCAACGCCCGATGTTGCGCCCGCGACCGCGAAGTGGATTCACGACGATGTGACGCCGGAGTTGGAGAGGCAACTGAATGCGGCGGGCCATGTCGCGTTTCCCTGGCTGATCAATCTCAATGACGACACGGATCCGGCGCAGGGTCTTACGAATATGGCAACTCCGCCGCGTTTTTCGACGGGGCAGATGATCCTGGAAAATCGGCCAGGGCTGCTTGTCGAATTGCACATGCTGAAGGACTACAAGACGCGTGTGACGGGCAACTACGAGATTCTGCGGGCTCTGCTTGAGGTGATGAATCGCGATGCAAGCAAGCTGATGGCGCTGAACCGCGAAGCCGATGAGGATGCGGCGAAACTGGGGGCGCATGCGTTGGGCAATGAGCGGTTCCCGTTGGCGATTGAGTGGGGCGGGGAGACAACGCCCGTGGTGTTTCGCGGCTTCCAGTACAAGCGCGCGCTGAGCGAAGTTTCGGGGACGATGTGGGTGAGCTATACCCATGAGCCGTGGAATGCGACGCTCCCCCTGACGACGGGGGTGAAGGTGACCACGTGGACGACGCCGCCGGCGGCCTATATTGTTCCGCCGCAGTGGACCCGGGTGATCGACGTGCTGGCGGCGCACGATGTGACGTTGCAGCACACAACGGCCGCGTGGACGGGGAAGGTGGAGCGCTATCGATGCGCGGGAATGGAG
The DNA here is from genome assembly GCA_963798035.1 of uncultured Acidobacteriaceae bacterium. Lineage (GTDB taxonomy): Bacteria > Acidobacteriota > Terriglobia > Terriglobales > Acidobacteriaceae > Telmatobacter. The sequence goes on from CAWCRW010000007.1 coordinate 595,440, forward strand.
TGGCAGGGGCCGCCGTTTGAAGGACGCCATCCTATTTTTGGAGGAGAGGGCGCGGGCGCAGAGCCGGGCAAATTCGGGACGTGCGCGCTGGCGACGGAGACGATGACGTTTCCCGCGGGCTCGGTGGTGGTGGCGCTGAACCAGCGGTTGTCGAAGGTCGCGATTCACTGGCTGGAGCCGGAGGCGCCGGACTCGGCGCTGCGATGGGGATTCTTCGATCCGATCTTCGAGCAGCGGGAATATGGCGAGGCCTACGTGCTGGAGAAGCTGGCGCGGGAGAACATGGCGAAGGACCCGGCGTTGAAGGCGGAGTTTGAACACCGCGTGCAGAGCGATGCGCGCTTTGCAGCGAGCCCGGAAGCACGGCTGGAGTTTTTCTACGACAGGTCGCCGTGGGGCTTGGCGAACAAGGTCGGTGAGTATCCGGTGGGGCGGTTGCTGTCGCTGGAGGGTCTGCCGCTGGAGTAACTCATCGCGGGCTGCACGAAGGTGGGTACAGCAGGGTGCGCCACGCGAAGAATTTGATTGCAGTTTCGATCTCACCGCCGTATCGTGGCGGGGAGTTTCCATCCCAAGACCGGAGCACGTCGATGCATCTTGCACTTATGCTGTTTCAGAATCAGATCGATCCGGAACAACTGCGGAAGATCGTGATGACCTTCCTGGCGATCCTGCCCGTCATCATCCTGGTGGGCTACATCATCATCGTCGTGCCCTTCTGGTTCATTTGCAAGAAGGCAGGACTCTCGCCCTGGCTTTCGCTGATCAACGTGATTCCGCTGGGCAACCTGGTGCTGATTTACTTGCTCGCGTTCGCCGATTGGAAGGTGGTTCCGATTGCGCCATCGCCGATGGGGTATCCGTATCCGCCGACACCGCCGCGCACCTAGGGTTTATCGACATATAAAGGCAAAACGGGCATCGCCCTGCGCGACCTGACGTGCATGCTTTAGCATCGAAGAGGAACACAATCTCATCGATGGCTGAAGAAAACCTCTCCCGCGGCACTCCTCGCGTTCGCTTTGCGCCTTCGCCTACCGGCTTCCTCCATGTCGGCAGCGCCCGCACTTTTATTCTCAACTGGCTCTATGCCCGCCACAACCACGGGACCATGGTGCTGCGCCTGGACGACACCGATGTCGAGCGCAACACGGAGGCCAGCGTTCAATCCATCTTCGAGGGACTTCGCTGGCTGGGTCTGAACTGGGACGAAGAGTACAAGCAGTCCGAACGTCTTGCGCTGCACAGGCGGCAGGCCGAAGCCATCTTTGCCAAGGGCCTCGCCTACCGCGATTTCACCCCGGCGCATTCGGGGGAGGATGTGCAGTCGTCTGCGCAAGGCGCCTGGCTCAACAATCCAGGAATGCGCGAACTGTCACGCGAAGAGAGCGACCGTCGTGCCGCCGCGGGCGAAACTTTTGCGCTGCGCTACCGGGTTCCGCGCGGTGCGGATCGGGTTTTGCGGTTTGTCGATGGGGTGTATGGTGCGCAGTCCAAGCTTGCCGATGAGGTCGAGGACTTTGCCCTGCTGCGTTCGGATGCGATGCCGACCTATCACCTCGCCTCGTGCGTCGACGATGCCGATTTGCGCATCAGCCATATCATTCGCGGGCAGGATCACCTGACCAACACGTTCAAACACCTGCTGATCTTCGAAGCGCTGGGCGCGGAGGCTCCCCAATTCGCGCATCTTCCCCTGCTGGTTGCACCCGACGGGACGAAACTCTCGAAGCGCAAGCACGGCCCCGTGGTGAGCGTCACGACCTATCGCGATGCCGGTTTCCTGCCCCAGGCTTTCGTCAATTTTCTCTGTCTCCTCGGCTGGTCGCCGAAGGATGATCGCGAGTTTCTCACCCTGGAGGAGCTGACCGCGGCGTTCACGCTCGAAGGGGTCAACCGCTCCAATGCCGTCGTGAATTTTACCGAACAGGATCCATTCGATCCCAAGGCGCAGTGGCTGAATGCCGAACATATTCGCGCGCTGTCGGTGGAGCAGCTCAGCCATTGCCTGGAACCGTTCTTCGAACAGGCCGGCATGCATCCATCACCCGAAAAGCTGCTCGCGGTCACGCCGCTCATTCGCGAACGGATCAAGTTGTTGAAGGACGCTGTGGGCGCTGCTGATTTCTTTTTTGTCGATCGGCTTGCACCCTACGCCCCCGCGGAATTGATCCCGCAGAAGGGGGATGCGGCGCTGGCGCGGCGGGCTCTGGAGAAGGCCGAAGAGGTGCTCGCGACCACTGCTTTCGACCACGATTCGCTCGATCATGCTCTGCGCCAGGCCGCGGCTTCGCTCGGCCTCAAGGCCGGTCCCATGTTCCAACCCATCCGGGTCGCCGTGTGCGGACGCAAAAACGCGCCGCCCCTTTTTGAAACCATGACTGTCCTCGGCCGCGAGGTTTGTCTCGCCCGCATTCGAGAGGCCGTTGACAGTCTTCAATCGCTCGGATGAGCGCAGCTCGTCAGGAATGGCCGCAATGACCAACGCAAATCAGGAAAGCCAGGAAGTTCGTCCGGTCTCAAACTTCCTCCGTGCTCAGATCGCGGAAGACATAAGCACGAAGAAGTTCGGCGACGCCGTCATCCAGACGCGCTTTCCCCCCGAGCCGAACGGCTACCTGCACGTCGGCCACGCCAAGGCCATCTGTATCTCCTTCGGCCTCGCCGACGAGTTCGGCGGTAAGACCAACCTGCGCTTCGACGATACCAATCCTGAAAAAGAAGAGCAGGTGTACGTCGACAACATTCAGAAAGACATTCATTGGCTAGGTTTCGACTGGGAACGACTGTGCTTCGCCTCCGACTATTTCCCTCAGCTCTACGACTGGGCCCTCCAACTCATCAAAGCCGGCAAGGCGTATGTTGACGACCTCTCCGCCGACCAGATCCGCCAGTACCGCGGCACTCTCACCGAGCCGGGCAAAAACTCGCCCTTCCGCGATCGCGCGGTCGAAGAAAACCTCGACCTCTTCACCCGCATGAAGCTGGGCGAGTTCCCCGACGGCAGCCGTGTCCTGAGAGCAAAAGTTGACATGGCCTCGCCCAACCTCAACATGCGTGACCCCGTCATGTACCGCATCCTCCACGCCACGCATCACCGCACCGGCGACCAGTGGTGCATCTACCCCATGTACGACTATGCGCATGGCCAGTCCGATTCCATCGAGCACGTAACCCACTCCATGTGCTCGCTCGAGTTCGCCGACCACCAGCCGCTCTATCGCTGGTTCATCGAGAACCTTGGCATCTTTCCCTCGCAGCAGATTGAGTTCGACCGCCTTAACTTTACCTACACCGTGCTCTCGAAGCGCAAGCTGCTGCAGCTCGTGCAGGAGCGCCGCGTCTCCGGATGGGACGACCCGCGCATGCCTACCCTTTCCGGCCTGCGCCGCCGCGGCTTTACTCCCGAAGCCATCCGCGCCATCGTCATATCGCTCGGCGCATCCCGCACCAACGTCGTGCAGGACATCGAACTGCTCGAGCACTTTCAGCGCGACGATCTCAACCGCCGCGCATCCCGCGCGATGGCCGTGCTGCATCCTCTCAAGCTGGTGATCGACAACTATCCTGCAGGCCAGGAGGAGTTCGTCGAAGTGGCCAACAATCCCGAAGATCCGGCGGCCGGGACGCGAAAAGTTCCCTTCTCCGGGGAGATCTACATCGAGCAGGATGATTTTCGCGAGGTTCCTCCGCCGAAGTACTACCGGTTGTCGCCAGGAAAGGAAGTGCGACTGCGCAATGCTTATTTCGTCACAGCCCACACCGTGGTGAAGGATGCGGCAGGCAATCTCGTCGAAGTCCACTGCACCTATGACCCGGCAAGCCGTGGCGGCAACTCGCCCGATGGGCGCAAGGTGAAGTCGACGATGCACTGGGTGTCGGCGTCGCATGCGATCGCGGCGGAAATTCGAATCTACGACAAGCTGTTCTCGAAGGCGGATCCTTACGATCTTGAGGAAGGACAGGATGTCCTCGACAATCTGAATCCCAATTCGCTTGAGATTTTGACCGGCGCGAAGCTTGAGCCTTCGCTTGCCGATGCGAAGGTGGGGGATCATTTCCAGTTTGAGCGCGTCGGCTACTTCACTGTGGATCCGGATTCCACGGCAAGCAAAGTGGTGTTCAACCGGACACTGCCGCTGAAGGATTCGTGGGCCAAGATCGAGAAGAAGGCCACTTCCGGCGGAGGCGACGCTCGCTAGCCGGTTGCATGTCGACTGGCATTCTTTCAAGACGGACAGCGACGTCTGATCTCTCTAAATCTCGTCGTCGGATTCTCCGAAAGCAGATCCTTCGCTGCGCTTACCCCACCGCATGAACGCGGTGGGGCCCCAAGCTTCTCCGCTCAGGATGACAGGGCTTTGATGGAGTGCTCTCCGTCCGGCTTCACTTTCCCATGACGTCGATGGGGACGGTGATGGTCTTGGGCGGGAAGCAGGCGCTCTTGTCGCAGGCCTGGTAGTGAAGGGTGGCCTCGACGAGGTGGTTGCCGCGCGGGGCTACGAGACGCGTCTCAATCGTGAATTCGTCGGTATAGACACTCAACGTGGTGCCGGGATCGAGCGGAAGCGTGTAGTCGACGCCCTCGGGATACGTGGCGGATTCGAGACGCACGCCGGAGCTTTCGGGAACGGCAAACGTGGTTGGGATGAGGTAATCCTCTTTGGGCTGGTGGGAGTTGATGTGAAATCCCGGCGCGACACGGAAGTGAAGCGCGACGGGGCTGGGCTTGTCCGCGGGGACGGTGACCTGTTCGGGAAAGAGGTACTCGATGGGCGCGCCGTGGAGGATGGAGCGACTGGACGAGTCGGCGAGCGGAGACTGCGCGGCAACTGCGAGAGCCGCGAGACCCAGTGAAACGGAAATCAGAATCGACTTAAGCAAGTTCATCTTTCTCTTCTTCAAGACTCTGATAATCGTGATTCCCCACATTTCAATAACTCGACTGGAGGCACCGATGCGGCCCGGCTGAATCGCATTTGATTCCCTGCCCTCATTCCGCCAGTGTCTTTTGGATTTTGGCGGCCATGTCGTCCTTGGATGTAATGCCGAGTTGCACGGCGACAATCTTTCCGGTGCGATCGACGAAGAAGGACGTGGGCATGGCTTCGAGTCCGCCATACGTATTGCTGATGCTGTCGCCATTGATCAGAACGGGATAAGACATGTGCTCCTGCTTGGCGAAGCTGGCAATGGCGGCCTTGTCCTTCGCCCACCCCTTGACGTCGTTGTCGGCCAGGTCGTCGTCTTCCGCCGAAATGCCGAGAATCTCAAATCCCTTCGACGCGTATTCATCGCGCAGCTCGACCAGCCAGGGCGTCTCGATTTTGCACGGACCGCACCAGGTCGCCCAGAAGTTGATCATGACGGCTTTGCCCTTGTAGCTGTCGAGGGAAATCTTCTTGCCGCTGAGGTCCTGGAGCGTGAAGTTTGGCGCCGGTTTACCGATCAAAGGAGACGATGTCAGCATCGCGTCGGGCGAAGATGCGGGCACGAGATCGGCCTTGGCGGCCAGGGCAAGACGTTTCTCGGCGGCCTGCTTGCGATATTCCCAGTTGGCCCAGCCGGCCCAGGCGAAGATGGCGAGAAGAAGTAAAACAACGAAAAGGAGGATGGTATTGCGCTTCAAGCGGATGAGACCTCTCCAGTTGATTGTACGAGGAAGGCCAGTGAGGAGTGAACCGGGGATTGGGGACGGCGGACGATGAATCGGAAGTGCTGAAGTATGAGAAGCGTCGAAGGCAGGTGGGTCTTCGTCGTTGGGGAACTGATACCATCAGAAACCGATGAATCCTAAGGACAAGCAGGATTGCCTGAAGCCGGGAGACCTGGTGCGTACGGAAGCCGCGGCACTCGCAACGCTGGCGGCACGGCTGGATGGGACGATGGCTGCGGATTTCGATCGGGCAGTTGAGCTGATTCTGCGTTGCGGCGAAGGCAACGGGCGCGTGGTGGTGACCGGAATGGGCAAGAGCGGCATCATTGCGCAGAAGATTGCTGCCACCTTGAGTTCGACGGGAAGCCCGGCGCTGTTTTTGCATCCGGCCGAAGCGGTGCATGGCGATCTGGGCGTGCTGATGCCGGGCGATGTGGTGATTGCGCTTTCGGCGAGTGGCGAAACCGAGGAGATTCTGCGGATGCTGGCGACTCTGAAGCGCAAGGGCGACGCGCTTGTGAGCTTCTGCTGCAGTTTACAGTCGACGCTGGCTGTCGCAAGTGATGTCGTGCTCGATTGCAGCGTGGAACGCGAGGCCTGCGGGATGAACCTGGCGCCGACTGCGAGCACCACGGCCATGCTGGCGTTGGGCGATGCGCTGGCGATTGCGGTGAGTTTGCGCAAGGGATTTCGCGCCGAAGATTTTGCCGAGCTGCATCCCGGGGGCAAGCTGGGCAAGCAGTTGGCGAAGGTGCGCGATTTGATGCACGCGGGCGATGAAGTGCCGGTGGTGACTCCCAAGACGACCATGACAGATGTGATCTTCGAGATGTCGTCGAAGAAGCTGGGCATCACAACCGTGCAGGAAGACGGAAGGCTGCGCGGAGTGATCAGCGACGGCGACCTGCGGAGATTGCTGGAACGCGAGGGCGGGGCTGCGTTGAGCAAGACGGCCGGCGAGGCGATGCACGCACATCCGCGCACCATTGGCGCGGAGGAGTTGGCAGTGAAGGCACTGGCGATTCTGGAAGAGCGCAAGATCACGTCGCTGGTTGTGGTGGATGGCGCGGGGCAGGTTGAGGGCATTGTGCATTTGCACGATCTGTGGGGCGTGGAGATGATTTAGGGGTAGTTCGTCGTTTAGAGCTAACCGTTCATCGTTCACCGTTCAAGAGCCGGTGATTGGAATGAAATGAACAAGACTGTCCTCATCACGGGTGCGTCGAGTGGTTTCGGACTGCTGACTGCTGTCACGCTGGCCAAGCGGGGATGGCATGTGATCGCGACGATGCGCGATCTGGGGCGGCGGGAAAAGCTCGAGAATGCCGCGAGAGATTCGGGCGTGCTGGATAGAATCGCGATTCACGCACTGGATGTGACCAATGCAAACCAGATTGCGGCACTCGCAAGCGAGTTGGGCGAGCGGCCAGCTCCGCTGAATGCACTCGTAAACAATGCGGGCTTTGCGATGGCGGGGTTCGCGGAAGACGTCAGCGATGAGGAACTGCGGCGCCAGTTCGACACGAACTTTTTTGGTGCGGTAGCGGTGACACGGGCGTTTCTGCCGCAATTCAAGCGGCAAAAGTCCGGACATATCGTGATGGTTTCCTCGATTTCCGGCCGGATCGGTTTTCCCGGTGTGGGCAGTTATGCGGCGTCGAAGTTCGCTCTGGAGGGATGGGCGGAAACGCTGCGCCTGGAGATGAAGCCTCTTGGAGTGCATGTCGTTCTGCTGGAGCCAGGCTCATTTGAGACGGACATCTGGACGAGAAACGCGATCGTCAGTGAACGGACGAAGGCACTGGGGGCAGATGCGCATTCGGCCGAGGGAGCGCGGATTGCGCGATGGCGCAAGAAGATCGAAGCGCCGAAGGGTCGGGCGAATCCGCAATTGGTGGCGGATTTTCTGGCTGGTCTTCTGGCGAATCCAAAACCGCGACTGCGCTACAGCTTCGGGACGGATGCGTGGATGGGGCTGTTGATGCGTGCGGTGTTGCCGTGGAGTTGGTTTGAGGGCGTGATCATCAAATCGAGCGGGATCGACCAGTAACCGACTTCGATTCCCGATTGGCCTTTACCGATCGGGTACCTGCTTCTACTCCCTATGCTCCCCGGTCATCTTCGCAAATGCTGGAATCGTGCGTCCGTCCGCGTGTCACCCCAGACACGCCTGTGTTGCTGGTGACACGGTGAGCGTCCGCGCGTCGCGTAGAGGCCGTTTGTTTTCAGTGGTACTGAAATGGACTCAAGCTTGCTTCGTTTCATTGCAGGTGGGACGGAGGAGGCAGAGGATGGCGAGGTTTAACAGCAGACGACCAAAGTCCCCCGCCGCGCGGCAAATGCAGGGCCACGGCTGCCAACTCCACGAACATTTAGAATGGAATCTGCTTCTTTTGATTGTCTTACGTCCGTGGCAGATCCGGTCGGGCAAGGGTTGTTTCTGGCTGGAGAAGGCGGGCGGGAAAGCACGTTTTCACTCACATATGCATCGTTGGTCAAAGCTCTTCATTCCTACCCTGCGCGAGGCCCCCTCGGACGCTGAAGTGGCCAGCCACAAATTCCTGCTGCGCGCCGGATATATCCGGCAGCTGGGCGCGGGGATTTACAACTACCTGTTTCTCGGGCAGCGGTCGCTGAACAAGATCATTGCGATTGTGCGCGAGGAGATGGACCAGATCGGGCAGGAGTTTTTTCTACCCGCCATTCTTCCCAAGGATCCGTGGGTGGAGAGCGGCCGCTGGACGGGCATGGGCGACAACATGTTTCGCCTGAAGGACCGCAAAGGCGCGGCGCTGTGCCTGGGCATGACGCACGAAGAGATCATGACGTCGATCGCGCGGGGCGAGCTGCGCAGTTACAAGCAGCTGCCGCAGATCTGGTACCAGATCCAGACCAAGTTTCGCGACGAGCCGCGGCCGAAGTCGGGGTTGCTGCGGGTGCGGCAGTTCACCATGAAGGACAGCTATTCCTTCGACCTGGATAAAGCAGGGCTGGACAAGAGCTTCGATCTGCACGATGCGGTGTATCGCAAAATTTTCACGCGCTGCGGTTTGAAATTTGTCGCCGTCGAAGCCGATTCAGGGGCCATGGGCGGATCGCAGTCGCAGGAGTTCATGGTCTTTACCGAAGCGGGCGAGGACTTGATCGCGAGTTGCCCGGTGTGCGGGTATGCGGCCAATTTGGAGAAAGCCATTTCACGGCTTGACGCCGTGGACGAGATGGCAGCCACAGGAGACGGCACGCCGGAACTGGTGCATACGCCGGGTTGCGCGGCGATCAGCGATGTGGCGGAGTTTTTCAAGATTTCGCCGGCGTCGGATATCAAGTGCGTGGCGTACATGGCATTGAAGCGCGGAGCAGCCGGAAAGCCGGACACATGGCATGGAGTGGCGACGTTTTTGCGCGGCGATCACCAGGTGAATGAGACCAAATTGCTGGGAGCGATCGGCGGCGCGGATCTGCGCACGATGCAGGCCGAGGAGTTGACGCGCTACTTCAACGGGCCGGCGGGGTTTCTGGGGCCAGTGGGATTGAAGCACGACGACAAACCGCTCGGCGATGGGTTGACCGTAATCGTGGACAAATCTCTGGAAGGCCGGAAAAACCTGGTGGCCGGCGCGAACAAGCTGGATTATCACCTGCGGAACGTGACGCCGGGGCGCGACTTTACCTGGACCCTGTTGGCCGACATTCGCAGCGTGAATGAGGGCGAGGCGTGTCCGAACGATGGTTGCGGGGGAACGCTGGTGGTGGGCAAGGCTGTCGAGGTCGGGCACATCTTCAAGCTTGGCTACAAGTATTCCGAATCGATGGGTGCGCGGGTGCTGGACCCTAACGGAAAAGAAGTCACTCCGATCATGGGCAGCTATGGAATCGGCATCGAACGTATATTGACCGCAGCGATCGAGCAATCGAACGATGCGAACGGGTTCTGGCTGCCGGAGACAATTGCGCCGTTTACGGTGGTGGTGACGGTGACTAACGTTGCTGACAAGAGCTTGAAAGACACGGGCGAATCCCTCGCGGCGGAGCTCGAAGCGGCAGGGCTGGACGTTCTGCTGGATGACCGAGACGAACGCGCAGGCGTTAAATTCAAGGACGCGGAACTGGTTGGAATCCCGTTTCGCGTCACGGTCGGCAAGACGGTTGCGAATGGAAAAGTCGAACTCGTGACACGGGCAACGGGAGCCAAGCTGGAAGTCGCAGTCAATGATGTAGTGGCGCATTTGAAGCGCCTGGTACAGGAAGACGTGCTGCGGTCTGAAGCAGCAAGCTAGCCAGGTCGATTTGAGGTCGTCTTCCTTCAGGGGTCGAACGCGAGATCCTCTGGCGGACGCAGGCTTGGCGTTAAGGCATTCAACGGGATCGGAAGACGATCGGGAGTAACGATGGCGTTAAAGATCAAGCTGGCGATGCCTTCCGGAAACCATCCGTGGATGATGCTTGCATTGCGCGTCGCGCTGCTGGGCGTCGTGGTGATGGCTGTCGCCTTTGTCGGCATATTCACCTTCTACTACTACAAGTACCAAGGCATTGTGGATACGCGGCTCAAACAGCCGCTGTTTGCCGAGACGGCAAAGATCTACGCTGCGCCGCGCGAAGTGCGGGCGGGACAAAAGCTCGGCGTCGAGGTCATTGAACGGGAACTGCGCGCAGCGGGCTACACGACCGATGGAGCCTCGAAGGCATCGCCGCTGGGAACGTATAGCGAGGACGGGCAAAGTATCACGGTTCATCCCGGTCCGCAGTCGTATCACGCGGAGGATTCGGCAACGATCCGCATCAGCGGGAACCAGGTTCAATCGGTCACTGACGAACATGGTCAGGAGCTGTCGAGCTATGAACTGGAGCCGCTGCTGATTACGGGCCTGAGCGATGCTAATCGGATCAAGCGCCGCATCGTGACGTACGACGAACTCCCGCCGAACCTTGTGCACGCTGTGGTGGCAATTGAGGACCGGCGCTTCTTCGATCATGGCGGAGTCGACTACATTCGCATCCTGGGCGCGATCCGCAACGATCTGACGCCTGGTCATCATTATGTAGAAGGTGGATCGACGCTGACGATGCAACTGGCGCGTGGATTCTTCCTGACGCCGGAGCGGCGCATCAAGCGCAAGTTGAAGGAAATCGTCATCACGTTCCAGCTGGAACACCGCTTCACGAAAAAGCAGATTTTCGAGATGTATGCCAACCAGATCAACCTGGGGCAACGCGGCAGTTTCTCAATCAATGGATTCGGCGAAGCTGCGCAGGCGTATTTTGGCAAGGATGTGCGGCAGCTGGATCTGGCGGAAAGCGCGCTGCTGGCGGGCATTGTTCAAAGCCCGAATCGGCTCAGTCCATTCCGTCATCCGGAGCGCGCGCTGGAGCGGCGGAATCTGGTGCTCGATTCGATGATCGAGACGGGCGCGATCACCAAGGAGCAGGGCGAGGAAGCCAAGGAAGAGCCGCTGCATCTTTCGCCGGGCAGCGTGGACGCGAGCGAAGCGCCGTATTTTGTGGACCTGGTGCGCGACGAGCTGGTGCAGAAGCTGGGCGACCGCGACTTCAACGGCGAGGGACTGCGCATCTACACATCGCTCGATCCGGATCTGCAAACGCTGGCGACTGAAGCCATTGATGCGAGCGTTCCCGGAATCGACGCGCAGATCGACAAGATGCATGCGCGGGCGAAAAAACTGGGACATCCTTTCGACGACATTCACCCGCAGGTGGCGCTGGTGGCGCTGAATCCGCATACCGGGCAGGTGCTGGCGCTGGTGGGCGGGCGCAATTATGGAGCGTCGCAGCTGAACCATGCGATGGCCAAGCGGCCGACGGGCTCGATTTTCAAGCCGTTTGTGTATGCGGCGGCGTTCGCGACAGCGGTCGAAGGCACGATGCTGCCGGGACAGGACAAGCTGTTTTCGCCGGTCACGATGCTGAGCGATCAGCAGACGACGTACGACCTGGGCAGCAGCCAGGAGTACACGCCGCGCAACTATCACGGCGAATATTACGGTGAGATCACGGCGCGCTACGCGCTGATGCGCTCGGACAACAACGCCACCATTGGACTGGCGGCGATGGTGGGATTCGACCGCGTGGCGGCGCTGGCGCGCGATGCCGGAATCAAGAGCGCGCGCGGAACACCTTCGGTGGCGATCGGCACGTATGATGCAACGCCGCTGGAGATGGCGGGCGCTTACACCGTGTTTGCCAACAACGGATTGCACCTGGAGCCGTGGATGCTGGCGAGTGTGCGCGCGCCTTCGGGCGATGTGATTCAGGATTACTCGCCTGCGGCGCGGCAGGTGATGGATCCGCGGGTAGCGTTCCTGACCACGAGCTTGATGGAAGATGTGCTGCATGGCGAAGGAACCGGAGCGGGCGTGCGCAACATGGGGTTCGTGTCTCCGGCGGCGGGCAAGACGGGAACAAGCCATGATGCGTGGTTTGCTGGATTCACGAGCAACCTGCTGTGCATCGTGTGGGTCGGCAACGACGACTACTCCGTGCTGCACCTCGAAGGAGCGCAAGCCGCCGCGCCGGTTTGGGCGGCATTTATGAAGAACGCGGTGAAGCTGCCGCAATACAGCGACACGCATGACTTCACACCGCCGGATGGCGTGGAGCTGGTGAGCCTGGACAAGACGAGCAACCTGCTGAGCGACGCGGCGTGTCCGGACTCGTATGACGCGGCGTTTCTGGACGGCACAGCGCCGACCGATCCTTGCGATCACCCGCCGGATCATCGCAATCTCTTCCAGAAGATTTTCGGGCTAGGCAAGCCGAGCAATTAGGTTGCCGGCTTACAAGGATGTGGTTCGGCGAAGAGTTTCCTCCGGGGCTAAAGCCCGCTGATTTGCATCGCTATTCTTCGTGGGGCTAAAGCCCCACGCTCCCTCCGCCGCAAAACAGATTCTTCGGCAGCTGGTAAGGTCGATCCCTGTCGCACGTGATTTCAGAGACGGGGTCCGACAGTGCACGGGGCTGGAGTGGATCTGGGTGAAGTCTGGGGGGGTATACCCCCCCCGGAATCTGGGTGGAAATTCCTCAATCCAGGTACGTTAGCGACCATGGGTCGCGGCAAATTCCTCTAAGCAAACGAGTTGGCCGCAGATTCCTCTGACGATGGGAGTTAGAGGGTCGAAAGCGGGCGACTGGGTTCAAGAAGGTGTTCGTGGGCTTCGCGATTTGATTCTCGAGGGCGCGCCGCTCAGCCCATTTCGGAAGGTTCTGGTTGGCGGGGATTCCTAGTCTGCATTCACTTTAGCGAAATGGTGGAATTAATTCGCAAAGCGCTTGGCTGGATATACCCACACGGCTCACCAACGTCGATTTCAACGAGTATCGACAGTGTGCCAGTGACACTCCCGGTCCAATCTGAAATGCTTGCGTTACCCAATGATCAGGAGGAGTTCAGAATGTCAGAGGCGGAGAACAGGATGCTTATCAGTCGCATGCTCGCAGGTGAGATCGATTGGCTTGAACAGTGGGCCGGCGATGCCGTCTGGGTGATCCCGGGTTCCACAAAGTGGTCTGGTACCTACAGTGGGAAGACGAACATTGCCAGGAATCTACTCGGGCCATTAACGGCTGAGCTGAAGAGCTTAGGCAAATTCGAGATAGACAATGTTGTTGCTGAAGGCAACTACGTTGTTGTCCAAGGGCACGTAACCGGGCGAGTCACGCGAACCGGCCAGCAATATAACAATACCTACTGCTTGGTTTATGAGATCGTCTCTGGAAAGATTCGCAAGCATACTGAATACTGCGACACAGAACTGATCACGAAGGCATTTGGGACGTAGCCTGCTTGCTCGAAGCAACGGACCGAATCCAGCGATTTCGATTCGCCGATTTGATTAGAGATTCAGTTCCGGTTGAATCACCCTAACCGGAAGTTGATATGGTGTGCATTGCCCGGCACGCTGGACGTTTTTGAGGAATTTTTGGAGGGGATTTCTGAGGCGGGTTAGCCGTCGATGTCCGACCCGTCGGGCATGGGTTGGCACTGCGGACACCAGAAGGTGAGGCGCGCGTCGGGGCCCTGGAGGCGGGAACGGATGCGGCTTCCGCAGAGGCGGCAGGGTTCGCTGCTGCGGTTGTAGACCCAGAGGCTTTCGGCGGGGTTGGATTGATGGGTGGTTCGGCGGTTTGGTCCGCGATCAGCAACTTTCGAAAACGGATTGATGCCGGTGACCGGAGCTTGCTGCTGGAGGAGTACGTTGCCGATTTCCTTCGTGTCTCATGAGTCTGCTCGCGGGATTGCGGTTCGATCGCGCGCAAAAAAACCTTGCGGCCCTACGGGACGCGGAACCATATCACGGATGCTGTCCCAGGATGCCGCTGCTCGGACCCAGGATGCCGCTGCGCTCTATCCTGGGCTATTTTCGTGTCTTCCCCTACGGGAAGACATGACGGAGGCGCCTCGTGTCGAGGCTGCTTTGTTGAGGTTGCACCAACTATTGCAATTCGCCGCTGAGGGGGTCGTGATGGGCGATCGGGAGTTGGATGCGGCGGAGATTCATGCCGAGGGGGCCGGAGTAGAAGCCGGCGTCCATGAGGAAGCGGGCAAGGAAATGGGCGGCGACGGGCCGGCCGTTGATGGTGGTGATCAAGACGCCGGGATGACGGGCTCCGTGCATGCGTTCCTGTCCGCGCGTGCAGAGGAAGTGGGCTAGTCCGGCGGCGACCTGGGAGCGCTCGGGCTCGTCGGGGGGAAGAAAGACGAGCAGGTTGGGATTGTTGCGGCGGAGCCAGGCGACGAGTTGGCCGTTGCGCAGGATGACTTCGGCATAGGCGGCACGGGTCAGGATGCGCGGCGCGGTTTCACGCCCCACAGGCGAAGACCTATCTGTGGGGACCCCGATCGCATCGTCGTCCATGGAGGGCAGGTCGGGCCAGGGCAGGACGGAGCCGTAGGGATTGGCGGGATCGGGTGCGGCGATTTGTACGAACTCGGGCTTCTCAGCTGGAGGGCCGGTGCGGAGCCGGCGGAGAAGATCGACGGCGGCGGGCAGAGCGAACTGTGTGGCTCCGAGGCCGGCGACGAAATAGCCGCGACGGATGCGGCCGGATTCTTCAAGAGCTTTGAGGACGTCGTAGACAGCGCTGAAGCCGCCGAGAATGTTTTCGGAGGCGACGGATTCGCGGGTGAGGATGCCGTAACGGTTGAGGAGTTGAAGGGCGAGGGCGTGGCGGAGTTCGGTGGTGGTGGGGCTGGGTGTGGGGTGGGATAGTTTTTTGCTTTCCCAGGTCTCAGGAGCGAGACCTGGGGCACCCTGGGTCGGGGCAGTGCCAGCGAGAAACTGAGGGAATGGGGGACTGGGGACTAGGGGACCGAGAGTGGAGGCACTCTTGGTTGTGGTGAAACTCAACTCGGGCTGGGACGGTTTCTTGCTTTGCCAGGTCTCAGGAGCGAGACCTGGGGCACCCTGGGTCGTGCTGGCCGAGATTCTGCCTTCCGTGCCCTTGTGCTCGCGGACTGGGAGGAGCGACCAGCGGCCTTGGGCGTTGGGGGGTGTGGTGCGGCGGGAACGGAAGACCATTCCGGTTTTCCACCCCGCAGACGAAGACCTGTCTGTGGGGACCCCGGTTTGCACGCGGCGGGGAGTGCGGGCGTTTTCGGGGCGCTGGATGTAGGCGCGCAAGGCGTGGAGCGAATCGTTGGTGACGAGGCCGCGCCAGACGAGGCTCCAGAGGGCGTTGATGGTCTCGCCGGGATAGCCGCCTCCGATGGCTTGATGGAGGGGATCGAAGAAGCTGGCGCCGGTGGATTCGAGAACGGCGAGAAGTTTTTCTTCGCGCTCGGTGAGCGGGTCTGCAAGGGGGCGTTGCGGCGTTAAGAGGGAGAGCTTGTCGGCCAGGTAAAGGGCGATGCGGCCATCGCGTTCGCCGAGGGGCTCGACGCCGGCCCATGCGATTTCGCCGGCGGCGATGAGGGTATCGAGGCCAGCGGAGTCGTAGCCGGCGATGCGTGCGGGGAGGATGGACGTTTCGAGCAGCGTGGCGGGGATGGGCGCGCCCTGCAGGCTTTCGATGGCGTCGAGGAGCGCGTCGAGATGCGCGGGACCGCTGCGACGCGGCGCGAGCAGTCCCTGCCAGTGGGTGAAGAAGCGGGCGAGGGTGTGCTGCTCCACCGGTTCCACTTCGCGACGCAGCTTGGCGAGGGATTTGCGGCGGATCTGGCGGAGGATTTCGGGGTCGCACCATTCGCGCTGGAGACCGCCGGGACGGAAGCCGCCTTCGAGGATGCGGCCTTCGTAGGCCAGAGTGTGCAGCTCCTTTTCGACGTGGGAGGGGTCAAGCGCAAAGCGATCGGCAACCTCGCGCAACGTGAAGGGGCCGTGGGTGCGGGCAAAGCGGCGGACCAGTTCAAGAACGGGGTGGGCGACGGGCTCGAGGAGGGCGACGGGCAGGCCGGGCGGGAGAGGGATGCCGAGAGCGTCACGATAGCGGGCGGCGTCTTCGACGGCGATGAAGCGGCGGGCATCTTTGTCATCGGGAGCAATGCGTAATTCGAGAAGGCGGCGGGCGCGGACGAGGCGGGGCAAGGCTTCGAGGAGGAGCGGGTCGCTGATGCGACGGGCGATTTCAGACTGGGTGAGATCGCCGAGGCGGAGGCAGAGGTCGTGGATGCCGTCGGCGGGTGCGCGCGCGGTAGTTCTCGGCGAGGCATTGGGCGGCTTCTTCCACTTCGGCGATGGCATCGGGGTCGAGCAGCTCGCGGAGGTCGGCTTCGCCGAGAAGTTCGCGGAGCTGATCCTGATCGATGGTGAGGGCCTGGGCGCGGCGTTCGGCGAGAGGCGCATCGCCGTCGTAGAGGAAATTCGCGACATAACTGAAGAGCAGAGAGGAGGCGAAGGGCGAAGGCTTGCGAGTTTCGACGATGTGGACGCGCAACTGGCGCTGTTCGATGGCGCGCAGGGTTTCGAGGAGGGCGGGCATGTCGAAGACGTCGCGGAGGCATTCGCGGTAGGCCTCGAGGAGCAGAGGGAACGATGGATAGCGCGAGGCGAGGCTGAGCAGATCGTAGGAACGTTTGCGGAGTTGCCAGAGGGGGGAGCGCTGGTCGGCGCGGCGGCGGGGCAAAAGCAGGGCGCGGCCGGCGGCTTCGCGAAAACGGCCGGCGAAGAGGGCGGTGGAACCAAGCTGGCGCAGGACGAGGCGCATGGCTTCGGCGGATTCGATGAGGAACCAGTCGGAGTCGGGCGGCTCGTCGGTGTCGGGAAAACGGAGGACGAAGCCGTCGTCGCCCCAGAGGGTTTCAACTTCGGGACCGCCGGCGGCACGGATGCGGGCGCTTACGGCCATGGCCCATGGAATGTGAATGCGGCTGCCAAAGGGAGTGAGGACGCAGACGCGCCAGTCGCCGAGTTCGTCGCGGACGCGTTCGATGACGATGGTGCGGTCATCGGGGACCTGGCCGGTGGCGGCTTCCTGATCGGCGAGGAACTGGAGGAGGTTTTCGGCGGCGTTGGGGTCGAGGTCGTGTTCGGCGACGAGGCGGGTGAGGGCGACGGGCTTGGGCAAGGCACGGAGTTCGCGCACCAGAGCGCCGATGCGACGGCCGAATTCGAGGGGGCGGCCGGGACCGTCGCCTTTCCAGAAAGGCATTTTGCCGGGCTCGCCGGGAGCGGGCACGACGAGAACGCGGTCGTGGGTGATGTCTTCAATGCGCCAGGTGGAGGCGCCGAGGATGAAGGTCTCATTGGGATGAGACTCGAAGACCATTTCTTCGTCGAGTTCGCCGACGCGGACGGATTTGCCTTCGGTGTGGGCGAGGAAGACGCCGTAGAGGCCGCGGTCGGGGATGGTTCCGGCATTGAGGATGGCGAGGCGGGCGGCGCCCTCGCGGGCGGTGACGACGTTGCGGATGCGGTCCCAGGTGAGGCGGGGGCGGAGTTCGGCGAACTCGTCGGAGGGGTAGCGGCCGCTGAGGAGGTCGAGAACACCCTCGAAGCTGGACCGGGTGAGTCCGCCAAAGGGGGCGGCGCGGCGCACGAGGTTATAGAGGTAGTCGACGCTGACTTCGGGGGCCTGGGATTCAGGGAGTGAGGGACTGGGGGCTGAGGGATTAGGGGCTGAGGGACTGGGGACTGAGGGACTGGGGACCAGGGACGGGGCGGACGGCGCAGGTCTCCTGGTCCCTGCGCCTGGGTCCCTGTTCACTGCGCTCGTCGGCGGGTGGGCGACGATGGCCACGATTTGCTGGGCGAGGACGTCGAGGGGGTTGCGGGGAAAGCGGGTGGACTCGATGTGGCCCTCGTGCATGGCGCGGGTGACGGCGGCGCAGGCGACGAGGTCGGCGCGGTATTTGGGGAAGAGGATGCCTTCGCTGACAGCGTCGACCGAGTGACCGGCGCGGCCGATGCGCTGCATGCCGCTGGCGACCGAGGGCGGCGCTTCGATCTGGATGACCAGGTCGACGGCGCCCATATCGATGCCGAGTTCGAGCGTGGAGGTGGCGCAGAGGGCTTTGATCTGGCCGGCCTTGAGCTGCTCTTCGATGACCGAGCGCTGGTAGGCGGCGAGGGAGCCGTGGTGGGCGCGGCAGATAGGTTCGCCGGCGAGATCGTTGATGGCGCCGGCAAGACGCTCGGCGACCTGGCGGCTGTTGACGAAGAGGATGGTGGAGTTCCGCTCGCGAATCAGCTCCAAAAGACGGGGATGGATGGCGTTCCAGATGGAGACGCGGCGCGGCATTTGGGAAGCGGGACCACTGGGCAGCTCCTCGACAGCATTGAGGCGCGCCATATCTTCAACTGGAACTTCAATGCGCAGCTTTAACTCTTTGGGAGCACTGGCATTGACGATAGTGACGGGGCGATAGCGGAGAGAGATTTCCTGGAGAGCGTCGTCGCGCAGTTCGACATGATTCGTCAATTCATCTTTTTCTTTAAGGATTTCGCTGGAAGCTGCTGAAACTGCAGGAGTGGATTCAAGTGCCAATCGCCCTTCGCGGCCATCTTCCACAGGGATTTCAACGCCGCCGAGAAAACGGGCGACTTCTTCGAGGGGGCGCTGGGTAGCGGAGAGGCCGATGCGTTGCAGGCGCCGGTTTCGGGCTCCAGAGCCGGACCGGATCAAGGCTTCGAGACGTTCGAGGGAGAGGGCCAGGTGGGCGCCGCGCTTGGTGGGAACGAGGGCATGGATTTCGTCGAGGATGACGGTGTCGACGGTGCGCAGGGCCTCGGCCGCCTGGGAAGTGAGGAGCAGATACAGGGACTCCGGGGTGGTGATGAGGATGTCGGCCGGATGGCGTCGGAAGCGCGCGCGTTCGCGCTGAGGGGTGTCGCCGGTGCGGATGCTGATGAGCGGTTCGTGGAAGGGAATGTCTCTTCGACGGGCCATGTTGGCGATGCCGGCAAGGGGTGATCGGAGGTTGCGTTCGATGTCGACCGCGAGGGCCTTGAGGGG
The DNA here is from genome assembly GCA_963798035.1 of uncultured Acidobacteriaceae bacterium. Taxonomy (GTDB): domain Bacteria; phylum Acidobacteriota; class Terriglobia; order Terriglobales; family Acidobacteriaceae; genus Telmatobacter. The sequence continues at coordinate 614,503 of CAWCRW010000007.1, forward strand.
CGAAACATAGACGATGCGGCAATCCTCGCGGTTCGTCTGCGCGGGGGAGTGGAGCATCAGACGGTCCAGGCACCAGAGGAAGGCGGTGAGTGTTTTGCCGGTTCCGGTGGGAGCCAGAATGAGGGCGCTTTCCCCGCGGGCGATGACGGGCCAGCCCATCCGCTGGGGGGCGGTGGGTGCGTCGAAGACAGAGCGGAACCACTCCGCGGTGACCGGGTGGAAGCAGGCGAAGGTGTCGGGTGGCGGGTTGGAACGGAGCGGGGACATCACAGCTTTGACGCTCCTTGAGCATAGCGCGGGCGGCATGGGAAAGAAAAGGCGAAAACAGGATGCTTTGGAAAATATGCGCTGGGGTCGGTTGGGTTGAAGCGCAATGCGCGTACGGTATCAGCCATGGGGGTCTCGTCCGGTTCGGAATTTGCCCTGGCTGAGGGCGAAGTTGAGCCGGGACTTTTTGGTGGATAGGACGTCCGAACTTTGTTGTTCGCAGGAGAGTGCATCTTTCGAGCAACTCAGACAATCAGAACGGGTGGGGCCACAGAAGCTGTCACAAAACCCTTCAGGGCGCGAGTGCCGGAGAGAGAATGCGCACGAATCTCGCCACACTTCTGGATGATTTCAGGCGGTACGACCGCGATATTGCCATGGTTCGGACGCAGGGGAACCGGCGGCGCATCACCACCTATCGCGAGCTGGCGCGGCTTGCGGGGCGGTTTGCTGCGCTGCTGAAGGAGCGCGACATTGGCCCTGGGGATCGCGTGGTGCTATGGGGCGAGAACAGTGCGGAGTGGGTGGCGGCGTTTTACGGCATGGTGCTGCGCGGGGTGCTGGCGGTGCCGCTGGACGCTTTCGGAACCGTAGACTTTGCGACGCGGGTAGCCGCGGATGTGCGGCCGAAATTGGTGGTGGGAGACGCGGCCCTGCTGCGGAAGTTATCGGACGCGTGGGCCCGGGGCGAAAGAGCCGGAGTCCGGGAAGTCCTGGTGGGAGCCAAGGCGGTCGGTGCACGGGGCAGCTGGGAGCGCGAAGGCGCGGTGCTGGAGGCGGAGCCCGAGTTTCCAATGCTGACCTTCGAGGAATGGCACCTGCCCCTGGAAGAAGCCGGTCCTGTCGAAGGGCTTGAGCACGACACGCCGCTGCAGATTCTCTTTACTTCTGGAACCACGGGCGAGCCAAAGGGTATTGTGCACACCCACGGCAACGTACTGGCGAGTGTTGCGCCGATTGAACAGGGCGTGCGCCCCTACCTGCGCTATGAGCGAATTTTTCATCCACTGCGCATTCTGCACACGTTGCCGTTGAGTCACGTGTTTGGGCAGACGATGGGACTTTGGGTACCAGCGATCATTTCGGCCGAGGTGCATTTCGAGAGCAAGCTGGTGGCGCCGCGCCTGATGGAGACCATACGGAAGGAACGCATCAGCGTGCTGGCCGCCGTGCCGCGGGTGATGGCGCTGCTGAAAACATACCTGGAGACGAGCATCGCCGGGCTCGAAGAGCGCGTGGCACAAGCCAAGGAAAAGAAGCTGGGCGCGGCCCGGCGGTGGTGGAAGTTTCGCGCGGTGCATCGAGCGATGGGGTTGAAGTTCTGGGCCATGATCTCGGGTGGAGGCGCGCTGCCGGGACCGCTGGAGCAATTCTGGAACGGATTGGGATTTGTGGTGGTGCAGGGATACGGCATGACCGAGACGACTGCGTTGATCACGTTGAATCATCCTTTTCACGTAGCCAGCGGAACGATTGGAAAGCCGCTGCCGGGCCGCGAGGTGAAGCTGGGTGCGGACGGCGAAGTGCTGGTGCGCGGGGCGATGATCTCGGACGCGACCTGGAGCGGAGGGCAGCTGCGGCACGCGACCGATGATTGGCTGGCCACGGGCGACCTTGCGGAGAAGACGGCGACGGGCGAGCTGAAATTTCTGGGACGCAAGAGCGAAGTGATTGTGACCGCGTCGGGCGTGAATATTCACCCGGAAGACATTGAAGAAGCGATCGAGCGGGAACCAGGGGTGAAGGGCTGCGCCGTTGTCCCGGTGCAGACTGCGAACGGGCCGGAGCCCTACGCGGTGCTGGTGGTGCGGGGCTCGGAGGTGCAAGCGCTGGCGGCTGTCGAAGGCGCGAATCAGCGATTGGCCGAATTTCAGAGAGTGCTGCGGTGGTCGGTATGGCCAGAACCGGATTTGCCTCGGACTTCGACGGGCAAGGTGCGCAGAAACGTTGTTGCCGCATGGGTGGCGCGGGTCAAGACTGATGCGCAGGAGAGGTATGGAAGCAACGGGGTTCCCCGCAAGAATGGCGGGGACTGGCTGCTGGAGTTAATCGCCGCAACCACCGGTGAAACGCCTGCGGAGAAGAGCGACGAGGCGCTTCTGGCTGAGGATTTGCACCTGGACAGCCTGGGGCGGGTGCAATTGGCCGCGGCTTTGGAAGAACGGCTTGGAGAATTACCGGGCACGCAGAGTCTGGATGGTGTGAGGACGTTGGGAGAACTGCGGCGGCTGGTGGGCGGACAGCACGCGACGAGTTCGACGGACGCGGCGGCCTGGAGCGAAGGGGGCAGGAACGGGAATTCGCACGTGGGGGTTCTGGGTCAGAACGGCGGAGCGAAGGATGTGCATGCGCTTGAGGGTGTCGAGCCGCGAGAGGATGCGCAGGCGGACGGTGTCGAAGCGGAAAAGACCGGATACGTTTATCCGCGGTGGCCTTGGTGGGCGCCCGTAGCGTGGATCCGGAGCGCGTTTCTTGAACTGGTGGCGCAGCCGCTGGTGTGGTTTCTCGCCCAGCCGCGCGTAAGCGGGAAACTTGCGCCGCGCGCTGCGGAGTCGATGCTGGTGATTGCGAATCACGTCACGGCGTTTGATGGGCCGCTGGTGGGGTACGCGCTGCCGCGCGGGATGCGGGATCGCATGGCGGTCGCGATGTCGGGCGAGATGCTGGAGGATTATCGGCATTTCCGCAATCCGGAGCGGGTGCCGGGGAAGAAACGATTCATGCTGTTTGGACCGCTGGCGTACTTCCTGGTGACGGCGCTTTATAACGTCTTTCCGCTGCCGCGGCAAAAGAATTTTCAAAGGAGCTTTGCGCACGCCGGTGAGGCGCTGGATCGAGGCTTGCACGTAATGGTGTTTCCCGAGGGTGCGCGGTCGGCTTGGGGGACGTTGGCGCGCTTCAGGCCGGGCATTGGGCTGCTGGTGAAGCAATCGCAGACGGCGGTGCTGCCGGTGGCGATCCGCGGCGTGGGTGCTTTGAAGATGCAGGGACGCGGCTGGTTTCGCTCGGGCAAGATCGAGGTGCGGGTGGGCGAGCCGATGCGATTCTCCGCGGAGCAGAGCGAAGCGGAAATTACCGCGCGCCTGCAGGCCGAGGTGGAGACGCTGCTCGCCGGTGAATAATTCGGAGAGCGACGCCGGCAGTCTTGGTGCGCGAATGGGGCGGGACGCGGATGGGGCGCCGCGACAAACGCACGCGGAGACTGCGGAGTTGGATGGGCCGGTGGCGGCGGCCTGCGGAGACGCGGTTAGTTCTGGGGCGCGGGATCGGAGACGAGAACTTCCGGGTTCCCCGCAACATCGGACAATGCCTGCCCATGGACGCCGTAAAACTCCTGGGTGGCGCCGCGATGGCCATTGCAGCGCGCGAAGAGCTGCAGGCCGAGGGTGGTGGGAGCAATCTGGGTGCCTTCCATGGGCGAGAACGACTGCGTTTTGACGGTCGTTTTGAGCAGTCCAAGGTCGGACAAATATTCGAGGTCGCGATGAATCCTGAGCAGATCCCGGGATCCCGTAATCTGCATCAACTCGCGGGCGGCCAGGGTGACGGGACGCGAGGAAACCCGTTCCACTCCGGCCATGAACTTGGCGGACTTGGTGCAGGCTGCGGTGAGAAGGCGAACGTGCGTCGAGGTGAGCTGGCAGAGCAGATTGACGAGGACGAGGTTCGACTCGTCCTGGCCTGAGGGTGTGCACGCTGTGGCCAGGAGGCCGGCCCACAGGTGTTGGGTCGATTCGGCGTCTGCCCAGGAACCTTCTTCGAGAATGCGCATGACAACGGTTGAAGGGGCACGCATGCGTTCAGGATTGGCGCCAAAGGAGAGCATGCGTTCGGCGGTGAGAGCGATTTCCATGGCGCTGGCGACGCGGAAGTTGCTCAGGCCTTCCCGGAGGAGGCGCACGACTTCGGTGGAGATTTCAGGAGAAACGCGCTGCAGGAAGGCGAGCGCGGTGGCCATGCGAAATTCCTGCAGAATATCTTCCGGCTGGGTTTGTTCCGCAGCGCTTTTCAGGGGGCTTTCCCACAAATGCAAGTCCACGCCGGTGGGAAGAACAAAGGACATGGCGATGCCATCGTCGCCCCAGCGGACGGCCCGAGCCTGCACGACGACGCGGCGGTCGAAGTTGCCTTCGAGGGGGCCTTTGCGCTGCAGGGTCATGGAAACCGTGTCGCCGGGAGCCCAGCGCTCGCGGGTGAGGAGATAGACGCCGGTCGAACTAATGTCGCGAACGCCCGCAGGTTTGGGCAGCGAACCGATCCAAAGATAGGCAGCGAGATCCGGGGAGTTTCGGCGTTCGCTCCGTCGGCGATCCGGAGGCAGATGTTTCTGGGACGAACTATTTGAAGATGTCAATGGAGATCTCCCGTCTCAAACACTCTGACCTTTGGGACTCTGACCTTCGGGGGCAATGGGCAGGTTTCAGAGGCCTGCAGCTACGTCTCGGTAGGCGACGGCAAAGGTCCGAGAGACAGCTCATTCACCAGCACATTCTAACCCTGTCAATCCCACTTTTGTAGTGGAAACGTGGCGGGCCGCGAAGAAAGGCGCATTACTTTCGGCATATCGTACGGTTTTGTGACGGCATACGCGCGGCGGCGGAGGGGATGCGCGGGGGTCAGGACGGCAGGCGGGGGCGAAAGTGGCAGGTGCCGCCGGCCAGCACGGCGTTCCAAAGCGTTGGATCGGAAGGCTGTTCTGCGGAGCCGAGGAAGAGGATACCGTCGGGTGCGAGAAGACGGTGAATGGCGGCCATCAGGGTGCGCCGGGTGTCGTGGGCGAAATAGAGCATGACATTGCGGAGGAAGATGACATCGAAGCGTTCGTGAAAGGGCAGCGGCATCTGGCTGAGATTTGCCTGGCGAAAGGTGCAGAGCTGGCGGATCTCTTCTTTGGCGACCCAATCTTCTTCGTCGCGTTCGAAATAGCGAACCAGGTTTCGCGCGGGAAGGCCGCGATTCATCTCGATGCGGTGATAGCGAGCCTGGCGCGCGCGCGCGACGACTTCCGAGGAGATGTCGGTGCCTTCGATGCGCACGTTCCAGGTGGCGAGCGAGGGAAAATGCTCGCGCAGCAGCATGGCGCAGGAATAGGCTTCCTGGCCGGTGGAGCAGGCGGCGCTCCAGAAGCGAAGGGTGCGGGTGAGGCGGCGCGCCTCGAGAAGTTTGGGAAGGAGTTCGGTGCGCAGCAATTCGAAGGGCCGGCCATCGCGAAAGAAGCTGGTTTCGTTGATGGTCATGGCCTCGGCGATAGCACGTTCGAGGGCCGGGTTCTTGCGCAGCTTGAGGTGGTCGACCAACTCTTCAAGCTGGGTCATTCCCTGATTGCGCAGGAGGCGGCAGAGGCGGGTTTCGAAAAGATAATCGCGCGAGGGATCGAGAACATTCTGGGAGAAGCGGTAGACGGTTTCGCGCAGAAAGGGAAAATCAACCGAAGGGGAGAGGGCTGTCAAAGGGCCACCGCCTCGCGAAGTTCTTTCGCGTCCCGTGGGGATCGGGCGGTGAGGCGCATGATTTCCGGAGCGATCGCCTGAAGCGGGAATACGCGCTGCGCCAACCCCTGGCGAACGACAGCGCCGGGCATGCCCCAGACGGCGCTGGTGGCCTGATCCTGGGCCAGCACGGTTCCACCGCGAGCGCGGACGATGCGGGCGCCGGCCATGCCATCGGAGCCCATCCCGGTGAGGACAGCGGCGAGCACGCCGGAGCCGTAAACGGCAGCGGCCGAGCGATAGAGGACGTCGACCGAAGGACGGCAATGATTCTCGGGCGGGGCCTGGGTCAGGTGAAGCGTTGGCGGCTGCCCGGTGCGCAGAGGGCTCACGATTTCGAGATGCCAGTCGCCGCGTGCGATGTAGATGGTGCCGGGTTGCACGGGATTGCCTTCGGCGGCTTCGCGCACCGCCAGGGGACAGCGCCCGTTGAGCCGCTCGGCAAGCAAGCGGGTGAAGAGCTCCGGCATGTGCTGCACGATGAGAACGGGAATGGGGAACGTTGCCGGGAACGCGGGCAGCACGATGTCGAGCGCAGCGGGGCCGCCGGTGGAGATGCCGATGGCCAGCAGCGAAGGAATCGAGACGATGGGTTCGGTGCCCGGCAGCTGAGGTGCGCCGGGACCCTGCATTGCGCGCATGGAGTTCGCAAGTGCCGAGGAGGCGGGCGGAAGGGCGGTGAGTGCCGCGATCTTGGGAAGAAGCTCGCGAGCCAGGGAGCGCATGGATTCTGCGGGACCGGCCTGGCTGGCCGGCTTGGCAACATAATCGGAAGCGCCGCTGGCCAGCGCCTCGATGGTGACGCGCCCGCCGCGCTGGGTGAGCGAACTGCACATGATGACCGGCATGCGGTGCCCGCGGCCGCGCAGTTTGCGCAGCGTGGCAAGTCCATCCATCACCGGCATCTCGACATCGAGCAAAACCAGATCGGGGTGCAAAGCCTCGACCGCCCCCAGGGCGGTCTCCCCGTCGACAGCCGTGCCCACCACTTCGAATCCAGCCTGCATACGCAGGACCGAGCGCAGGATGCTGCGCATCACGGCGGAGTCATCGACGATAAGAATGCGAACGCGACGGCTGGGCGCCATGAGTCAGTTCTCCGCCAGACCCAGCATGCTGAGTTTTTCGGTGAGCGCGTCCTCGTCGAAGGGCTTCATGAGGTATTCGTCGGCCCCGGCATCGAGAGCGCGCGCAATAAAATCGTTCTCGGCCTCGGTGGTGACCATCATGACCTTGACCCCGGTAAATCCCCTGGCGCGCAATTGCGCAAGCATGTCGAGTCCATTCAGGACCGGCATGTTCCAGTCGACAAGCGCAAAATCGAAAGACGGTTTGGTCTGAAGAAGCTCCAGACCGGCCTTGCCATCTCCCGCCTCTTCACACTCGATTCCTTTTTTTTCGAGCAATCCCCGCATAAAGGTACGGACAAAGCGCGAGTCGTCCACGATCAAGGCACGCATAGGTCACTCCGTATCGTTCAGGCAGCTTCGGCAGCGCTGAGCCGAACCGGGTCAAGGCGCTCCGCGTCGAGCATGACGAGGAGGGTGTCCTTCAGCTTGTAGGCTCCGGCGACGAGGTCTCTGCGCGTTTCCTCGAGGGTCGAAGGATTGGGTTCGAATTGGGCGGCCGGCACGGTCAGCACTTCGCCGACTGAATCGACCAGAAGGCCGAAGCAGCCGCCGGGACTTTCGAGAACCAGGATGTCCTGGGGCGCGTCGAGCGGCGGCAAATGGAGCAGCTGGCGAAGACTGACCGCGGTGAGAACATCGCCCCGGTAGTGGACCAGGCCGCCCACAAAGCCGGGGGCAAGGGGCACGGGCTGGGGCCGGGCCCCCCCCACGATTTCGAGGATGTGGCGGATGGGCATTCCGTAGAGTGTCTTGCCGAGACGCACCGAGCAAACCTCGACCAGAGCCGAAGCCGATTTCTGAGTGCGGCGCGCTGTTGCTGCTGACTGGCTCATTGCACTGCCTCCGCGAGGGGATTCCATTCGATCGAAGCGTCCTGGGGGCCGGCCTCAAGGGCCGGGAGCGCCCCGATATCGCCAAGACGCACAACATCGGTCACACAGTCTTTGAGAAGCGTCACGCCCTGGGTGCGCTGGCTGGTGCCGGCTTCAAAGAGTTCGGCGCCCGAGGCGACATCGAGAACATGCGAAACCGCGATGCCCACATGGCGCTGCCCTTCGCGACAGACAACGACAATGGTCTGGGCTGCGGGATTGCCTGCTGCGCCAAGCAGCACGCCGCCGCTATCGTCGAGGGGAAGCAACTGGCCTTCGAAATTGATGACCGGGTGGGTGCCGACGTATTCGATGCGCGCGACCGGAAGCTGCTCGATGCGCAGGACGTCGCCGAGGGGCACGGCGGCACGGCGTCCTGCGATTTCGACCAGCAGGAATTCGGCAGCCTGGTTGACTTCGGCAGTTTCTTCTTCGTCAAGGTGCGCGGCTTCTTCTTCGCCGCTCATCAACACACCGGCCTTCAGGGCAATTGCGCCCGGATCGAGGATCAAGGCCAGATCGCCGCTGCCAAGAACCGTCGCTCCCGAATAGAGGCCGATACTTTTGAGAGCCGCCGACAAGGGCTTGACGACAATTTCTTCCGGATCCGCCAGGCCGTCGACAACCAGGCCGAAACGCCGGCCGTCGGCATCGAGCACCGCGATGAAGCTGTCGCGGTCGCCGGACGCGCTTGCCGCAACGCCAGGCATGAGCAGCCTATCGAGGAAAACCAGGGGAAGCAATTTGCCCCGCAACCGATAAAGCGGAGCGTCTTCGATCCACTCGATCATGGCCGCGGCTTGTTCGGGCGCAACATGCACGAGTTCGGAGAGCGCGCCCTGGGGCAGGGCGAAGCTCTGCTGGACGCTGCGCACGATCAACGCCGGAATAATGGCCAGGGTGAGGGGAATGCGCAAACGTAGGGTCGTTCCCTTGCCGGCGCGCGAATCGATTTCGACCTTGCCGCCAATCTTCTCCACATTGGTGCGGACCACATCCATGCCCACACCGCGGCCGCTCACGTTGGTGACCGAGGAGGCGGTCGAAAAGCCGGGAAGAAAAATCAGCTGCAGCAGTTCCCTTTCCGACTGCAGCGAGGCTCGATCCGCGGAGATCAGTCCCCGCTCAATCGCCTTGGCGCGGACCTTCTCGACAGAGATGCCGGCACCGTCGTCGGAAACTTCGATGAGGACGTGACTGCCTTCCTGGAATGCGCGCAGGCGAAGCGTTCCTTCCGGATCTTTGCCCGCTGCCTCGCGCACCTCAGGCGGCTCGATTCCGTGGTCGAGAGAATTGCGCACGGCATGCGTGAGCGGGTCTTTGATGGCCTCAAGCAGACTCTTATCCAGCTCCGTCTCCTGGCCTTCCATCTGCAGGCGCACACGCCGGTGCAGCGACTGAGAAAGATCGCGCACCATGCGCGGCATCTTGGAAAAGACATTGGAAACCGGCTGCATGCGGGCGCGCATCACGGACTCGCGCAGATCGGCGGTAACCATATCGAGACGGCGGGAAAGCAAGGTCATCTTGGGATCGGCCGATGTCGCCTGCAGGACCTGGTTGCGGGTCAGGACCAGCTCGCCGACCAGGTTCATCATGCGATTGAGCAAAGCGACATCGACACGCAACGTACTCTCCGCAGCCGAGCCGGCAGATTCGGTGCGGGGCGCGACGGTCGCGGAAACCTGCGGCGGGGGGGGCGCGGGAGCGGCAGGGGCATCCATCAGGGCGACGGCGCCTGGTGAAGTGTCGAGATGGGAAGAAGCTGTGGCTTGGGATAGAAGCGCGGGCGATGCGGGCGTCTTGCGGTGGACGCGGGGCTTGGCAGATTGCACTCTGGCAGGTGGAGATGGATGCGCCGGGATCGCGGGATCGACGGCTGGAGCCTGCAGTTTGTCGGTCTGGAGTTTCTCGGTCTGCAGTTTGTCAGTCTGCAATTTCTCGAGGCCGGCGATCAGGCGCTGATCGGAACCGTCGCCTTCGTCGCCCTGATTTTCGATCGAGCGCAGGATGGAGCGAAGGCCGTCGAGAAGCTGAAGGAGCCCGGTGATCACGACGGCGCTGGCCGCTACTTTCCCTTCGCGTAGAAGTCCGAGCAGATTTTCGCCGGTATGGGCGAGCTTCTCAAGGCGCTTGAAACCAAGGAAGCCGGTGGTTCCCTTGATGGTGTGCACGGAGCGGAAGATATCTGCGATCAGTTCCGCATCTTCGGGCCGTGCCTCGAGGTCGGTGAGACAGCGCTCCATTCGATCCAGGCCTTCCTGGCTCTCAATCAGGAACTCTCTCGTTAATTCGTCCATTGCATCCATTCACCCGCTGATCTCCGCTGGCCGTGAACAAAGGCGGCACGGGATTCCTCAAGAGGTTTATCGGAGGGATGGGTTTTAACTTGAGGAGGGCTTGGGAGGAGGGGAGGAGCTCTAGTTTTCAGTGGGGGCTTCGATGTGGTCGAGGACGAGAACATTGATGGGGGCCTTCTCGGACTTCAGTTCCAGGCCGAGTTGTTCACGGAGAGCTGTGAAGAGAGACGGGGCGGATTCGGAATCAGGAAGAGGGGAGTTTGCGACGGCGTCTCGCATTGGGACGTGAAAGTCGTCGGGCGCAAATTTAAGGGAGATGGAGTAGGTGCCGTGCAAGCCGGTTTTGTCGATCACGATTCGACCGGCAGGCCGCGTGAGGATTTCGGCGAGGTCGGAGATCGCACTGGAACTGTTGGTGATGGTGATGGTCACTATTCCGGAGCGCGTGGTGGAGTCGTAGTGTTTGGCGCCGTCGGGCACGGGAGAGAAGAGAGGACCCTTCGGGGCGACGATCAGCGCGTAGACGGGAAGGACGCGGGTTTCGAGGTGGGCTGCGAGGTGAAAGCGGTCGGCGAGGAGCGATTGCACCATTCTCTGTTTGCGCAGCTTTGCGGTTTCGTAGGGCAGGGCGTGCATTTCGTCATCGACGGTGTTCTCTGACTCGGCCTGGATGTCGTATTGGGAAGCTTTGAGCCAGTCGGGCGCGTTGAGAATGCGCGCGTCCGGCAAGGCGTAGGCAAACTGGATGAGCTGAAAGACGGTGACATTGATGGCGCGGAAGTGGCTGTCGGCGGGCGAGTAGTACATGTGCGAGTTGCCGGAATGGTCGGTGTTGTTGGGGCGGATGGAGGCGACATCGAAGGCGGGGCTCGCGGCGGAATTCGATGACGCTGGAGCGGACTTGGCTGGGACGGAGGAGCCGGTTTTGTTTTGGGGTGGAGTGGTTTGTGCCGGAAGAGTGGGGAGAAATGGAACGAAAGAGGCGACAACGAGGCCGAGGAGGACAGACCGAGGCTCCACTTTTCGGCGTTCGATGTGATTGCGCGAAGGAACTCTGCACAAGGAAGCGACGAATTTGTGCTGCGGCGGAGTTGTACAGGCGGCGTGCGGATGTTTTAGGCTCAAGATTCGCTCCCGCGAGGACGCTGCGCAAAGAGGACGAAACGGATGGAAGAAGCGCTCGACGATTTGATCGCACAGGCGAGTGGCGCCGCACAACGATCGTATTCACCCTACTCCGGGTTCAAAGTGGGGGCGGCGCTGCGGCTGACGAATGGCGAAGTCGTGGTCGGCACCAACGTGGAGAACGTGAGTTATGGGCTGACGATCTGTGCGGAGCGGGCGGCGCTGGTGGCGGCAGTTTCGCGATTTGGGCCGGAGATTCGCGTGAAGGCAGTGGCGGTTGTGAACTTGAATGGTTCGGCGAGCCCTCCTTGCGGCGCATGCCGGCAGGTGCTGGCGGAGTTCATTGAGCCGGAGGCGCCGGTGGCGTTTCCTGCGGCGGATGGAATGCGGGTGATGCCGTTTCAGGAGATCATGCCGCTGGCGTTTGAGATGGATTTGAAAAGACGAGATTCGCAGAGTTAGAGGGGTTGGGGAGTTGACGAAGAAACAAGGCAGCGCGGGAACGAAGGTCGCGACGCAGGGAACGGACGAAGCGCCGCTGCATTTCATCGACTTGATCCGCAAGAAGCGCGATGGCGGAACGATGGAAGAGCGGGAGCTTGCGTTCCTGGCGCGAGGCGCCGCGGATGAATCGATTCCGTTGGAGCAGCTGGCGGCGTGGTTGATGGCGGCATGGATTCGGGGACTCTCGCTGGATGAAACGCGGGTCCTGGCGCTGGCGATGCGGGATTCCGGAGAGAAATTCAATCCGCATGGCCTGGGCAAGGTCGCCGTGGATAAGCATTCGACGGGGGGCGTGGGCGACAAGACGAGTTTCCTGGTCGCTCCGCTGGCGGCCGCATGCGGGCTGGCGGTGCCCATGATCAGCGGGCGGGCGCTGGGCCACACGGGTGGGACGCTGGACAAACTGGAGGCGATTCCGGGATACAGGACCTCGTTGACGCTGAAGGAATTTGAAGCGGTGCTGCGGCGATGCGGGGCGTCGATTGTGGGACAGACACCGACGCTGGTTCCCGCAGACCGGGTGTTGTATGCGCTGCGCGATCGAACGGGCACGGTCGAGAATCCGGGATTGATTTGCGCATCGATTCTGAGCAAAAAGCTGGCGGCAGGATTGGACGCGCTGGTGCTCGATGTGAAGACCGGTTCGGGCGCATTTTTGCGCAAGAGAGAGGACGCGGATTACCTGGCGGCGTTGATGGTGGCGACGGCCGAAGCGGCGGGAACGCGCACCGCAGCGTTGATGACCGACATGAGCCAGCCGCTGGGATGCACGGCCGGGAACTGGATTGAGCTGGCGGAGTGCGTGGAGTTGCTGCGCGGCGCGCGACAGGAAGGCAGCGAAGACCTTCGCGAGCTCTCGCTCAAGATTGCTGGATGGATGATTCATCTTGGAGGCAAGGCGGCGACGCCGGAAGCGGGCCATCAACTGGCCGAAGCTGCGTTGACCGATGGAGCGGGACTGGCGGCGTTTCTGAAGATGGTGGATGCGCAGGGCGGGGATGTCACGGTGTTCGACGATCTCAAAGGGAACCACAAGCCCGGCGCAACGAAGTTGCTGGAAGCGTGGGAGAGCGGGTACATCACGGAGATGGACACGACGGCCCTGGGATGGGCGGTGCAGAGACTGGGCGCGGGGCGCGAGAAAGCCGGGGAGCCGGTCGATCCGCATGCGGGGATCTTGTTTCACGCGAAGCGCGGTTCGCGGGTGAAGCGCGGAGAGCCGCTGGCGACGCTGTATGCAACGCATGAAGCACTGTTGGCGGAACCCGTGGAATTGTTGAAGGGGGCGATCCGGTTTTCCGCGACTCGGCCGGCAGCGCTTGCATTGATCGATCGAATTTTCACGAAGGAGTCGGCAGAAGCGTTCCTGGCAGACATGGCCCTGGCGTGACGGACGAAGATGCTGAATGACCGAGCGGGAAGCGTGAGCCGTTCCTGTTAAGGTATTCGAAAGCAACGGTTCTGTTCTGGAGAGACGCCTTGGGTCGATTTACGGGGGTGCTGGGCATTCTTGCGGTGCTGACCGCGGCATGGCTCGGTTCGACAAATCGAAGGCACATTCGCTGGCGCACAGTAGCCTGGGGTCTGAGCCTGCAAGTCCTTTTTGCGTTCCTGGTGCTTCGTTTCGACTTTGGCCAGCGGGCCATGGCGTGGGCGGGTGACGTCGTCAACAACATGCTGAGCGCCACGGCGGCGGGGACCAAGGTGCTGTTTGGTGCGCTGGGTACGCCGAACACTTCGCTGGGTTCGATCTTCGCGTTTCAAGTGCTGCCGACCATCATTTTCATTTCAGCGTTCTTTGCGGTGCTGTATCACATCGGGGTGATGCAGATCATCATTCGCGGGCTGGCGTGGGTGATGCTGAAGACGATGCGCATCTCCGGTGCGGAGAGCATGAATGTCGCGGCATCGATCTTCATGGGGCAGACCGAAGCGCCGCTGACGATTCGGCCGTTTCTTGCCGGGGCGACGCGCAGCGAGCTGATGACGATCATGACCAGCGGGATGGCGCACGTATCCGGCGGGATTATGGCGATGTACATTGCGCAAGGCATTGAAGCGCGGCATCTGCTGTCGGCGGTGATCATGACTTCGCCGGGAACGATCCTGATGGCCAAGATGCTGGTGCCGGAGATGGGCATACCGGCAACGGAAGGCCGGGTGATCATCCCGGAAAACGAGGAGCACAAGGACGAGAACCTGATTGGCGCGATTGCGCGGGGCACGATTGACGGCGGAAAGCTGGCGATGAATGTCGCGATCATGCTGATCAGTTTTCTGGCGCTGGTGGCGTTGCTCGACATGCTGCTGGGCTGGGTGCATATGCACAATGGCATGCACTGGATCCCGGGAAGCCTGGGAGAGATTCTGGGATTTGTGTTTGCGCCCGTGGCGTGGCTGATTGGGGTGCCGTGGCAGGATTGCGGCGTGATCGGCAACCTGCTGGGGACGCGCATGGCGTTGAACGAGGTGATCGCCTACATTGCGCTGGGCACGCACAAGGCGACGCTGATGCCGCGCTCGTTCACCATTGCGACGTTTGCGCTCTGCGGTTTCGCGAATCTTGGATCGATTGGAATGCAGATCGGGGGCATTGGCGCGCTGGTTCCGGAGCGGCGCAATGACCTAGCCAAGCTGGGGGTGCGCGCGATGCTGGCGGGAACGATGGCGAACCTGATCTCGGCGTCGATTGCAGGGATGTTCCTGGGGTGAACAAATGGTTGCCTTGAAAGGGCCTTAAATTTGCGCTTTTTCGAAGCCGTCTACTACGTATAAGTATTTTATAATCAATTATTTAATGAAATAATTCTCACCATCGAATTGGCTCGCATCTCACCTTGGGTATGGTGCGCATGCCGAGGTCGAAATCATGGTGGATTTCAGTTGGATTGGCGCTCGCTCTGGTGACGCAGAGCGCGAGGCTGGATCACTCTCAATCCCCCGTATTCCATCTGCAACTCGCGATCAAGCAGGCGCCGCCGACGCCCCTGGCCGAGCAGAAGGCGGCGTTAGGCGACAATGACACGTGGGATCCCGCGTGGGACGCTGCAATCGAAGAAGCGCTCCCCGAAGAGCTGCTCACGTCCTCCAAGGTCGCCAAGGACGTGAAGATTTTTTGCCCTCGTTTCAACTCGCTCTCGCCGGGGGACAAGCGCGCGTTCTGGGCGTACTTTTTTCAAGCGCTGGCGGGAGCGGAAGCGGGGCTGCGAGCGACGGCGAATGTGCGGCACACGGAACCCCAGGTCGCGGTCGTGGACCGAGTGAGCCATCGGATGGTGCGCAGCGAAGGTCTTCTGCAATTGACGTATGAAGACGCGGATCGCTATGGTTGCGACTTCGATTGGGACGGCGACAAGGAACTGCGGGAACATGATCCGGAGAAAACAATTCTTCAGCCCCGAAACAACCTTCTGTGCGGTGTGAAGATTCTCACCAATCAACTCGTCGATCAGCGCAAGCCTTTGCTGACGAAATCGAGCTACTGGTCAACACTGCGGCCGGGATGGCCCGGCTACAGAACATTCCTCAAGCAAATGGCGAATACCCCGGAAGCGTGCGCCCGGGTGCGGACACGGCGTGAAGCTCCCGTGGAAGAATCGACACTTCCGATGGCAGAATCGCTGATGAAGTCGGGCACAGGCACACAATAGATCAATTTCACAAACGTCAGGCGCGGGTGTTTATGGCAAACGTACCGGTAGTTTCAAATCCGGGCGTGGAGCCGGCATTCAGTAGTCGGGCTTTAAGGCGGCGAAGAAAGCGACTGCTGCGGTTGGGCGGCATAGCAGTGGTGGTGGTGTTGGGAGTCGGCGTCTTCTTTGCGGACGCGCATTGGCCTTATCGTTACCGCATCGTAAAACCGCTGCTGGAGGACGTGCTCGGCAGCCAGGTGGAAATTGCCCACTATCATCGCACTTACTTTCCCCATCCTGGATTTGTGGCCGAAGGTCTCACGCTGCGGCGCAAGTCAGCAACGGATCTTCCGCCGCTTGGCTTTGTCGGACAGTTGGCGGTGCAGGGCACCTGGGCGGATCTTCTGATGCTGCGCCCGATTGTGCGGCTGGTGGATATGCAGTCTCTGCATCTTGTGATTCCGGCGCCGGGGAGTCGCGCCAATCGAGAAGACTTTCCTCCGGGAAGTGCGTCGGACTTTGCGGGGCCGGACACACGGATTGAAGAGCTGAAGATTCACAACGGACTTCTCGATATTATGCGCGCGAACGGCTTGCGTTTTTCATTTCCGATCAAAGAGCTTGCGCTTCGAGATTTCCAGAAAGGGCGGGCGACCCGGTACGTGGTGGAGATGGAGAACGCGATTCCTCAGGGGCACATTCAGTCGTCGGGCAGCTTTGGTCCTCTGAATGCGAGCAACCTGGGCGCAACGCCGGTGGCAGGGACGTTCTCTTTTTCCTCGGTGAGGCTGGAGGATGTTGGAGACATTCGCGGAACACTGACCGCGAGCGGACGCTTTGAGGGAACGTTGGCAGGCATTGAAGCCACGGCCGATTCGGATACGCCGGACTTCGCTGTGGGAAGCGGGGAGCCGGCGCCGGTGCATGGAAGTGTTCGCTGCGCGATCAACGGAGTGTCGGGCGAAGTGGTGATGCACCAGGTCGATGTGAGGAGCGGTGCGACGACGATTTCAGCCAGCGGCGGAGTGGTGGGGAATCCGAAAATTACGAATCTGGATCTTGCGATCACGAATGGTCGAGCAGAGGATGTTCTGCGCCCCTTTGTCCACGGGGAAGCGCCGATTGCCGGAGCCTTGTGGCTGAAGGCGCATGCGTACGTGGGACCGACGCAGAAGGGTGTTGGGTTTCTGGAGAGGCTTCGTGTGGACGGAGTCTTCGATGTGCCGAGCGAAAGGGTGACGAATGGGGCGGCAGAAAAGACGTTGTCAGATTTCAGCCGGCGCGCGCAGAAAAACAAGAATGATTCGGCGGCGGATGCGAAGTCGGACGTTCTATCTGCGGTCAAGGGACCGGCGCAGATTCGCAACGGCATTGCTTCATCGCCGCATCTGACGTTTCAGGTTGCGGGTGCGCGAGCGACTTTGCAGGGCACATTCAATTTTCACGATCAAACGGTGCACCTGACCGGGAATCTCGCGATGCAGGCGGAAGTGTCGCACGCGGTGACGGGATTCAAATCCGTGCTGTTGAAACCGCTGGACCCGTTTTTGAAAAAGCGTCACGCGGGCGCGGTGATTCCGATTGCGGTGATTGGCGGGCCCGGTCATTACAAGGTGACCCAGGATTTCTCACACACCAAATAGGGAGTGGGATTGGGTTGCAGCGCGGGGCTAGTGTGGTGTCCCAGAAATAGATTTCAGAAGTTGAGGTCCCGAAAAGCAGATCCTTCGCCCCGCTGACCCCACGAACAACTGACGTTGTTCATGGGGCCCCAAGCGCGCGGGACCTCAGGATGACAGATTCTCTTGATACGAACTTCCGGGGCACAATACTAGCGCGCGGCGGCTGCGCGTAGACGGCGCATGCGATAGAAGAGGGTCAGGAAAGTTACGGTTCCGCAACTGAGAAGGCTGGCGGCCATGCCAAGGATCAGCGAGAGGTCCTGCTGGTAGAGGCCGTGGACGATGCCGATTGCCTGCAGGATGCTGAATCCTCCAAACGTGATGAGCGAGATGCCCTCGTCGGTTTTTTTACGCCACACGGCGAGCGCCTGGGGCACGAAGAGCAAGGCGTTGCAGAGGAGTCCGAGTCCGAAGATGACGGCAACGATTTCTTTCATGCGCGAATGTCTCCGTTCAGGCGGGATTGGGGCGGAAGCGGGCCCTGCCGCGGGCCTTTGCTTTTTCTGCTTCTTCTTCGCGGTTTTTGGGCGGCGCATTGGTTTCGAGGGATTGAAGAAGTCGCGTTGCCACGCCGGCTAGCTGATCGATGGCGCTGGAGAAGGCTGCTTCGTTGGCTTTGGACGGGTGGGTGAAGCCGCTGATTTTGCGGACGAACTGCAGCGATGCGGCGCGAATTTCTTCGTCGGTGACGGGCGGATCGAAGTTGAAGAGGATTTTGATATTGCGGCACATAGTCGTGGTGGCTCCGTGGGAGATGGGTGGGCCGGGGTGGTGTCTTTGAAGATGGTTGCACAGGTTTGGACGCACGGGAAGCGGATCCCCTTCGACTTCGCTCAGGGCAGGCTTTCGCCAGCTAACCCCAGGCGTTGCGCGGGGCCCCAGACACGCGGGTTCTCAGGATGACATGGCTGGAGGCGGAGGCTTCGTGACATGCGAACCGCTTCGCCCAGAATGACATTTACAGGGTTGGGTTCGTGCTTTCCCACGTCTCAAAAGCGAGACATGGGGCACCCAGGTTCATCTCTATGGATGCTTTGCTAACAACAAAAGCAGGTCCTTCGCTCCGCTCAGGATGACAATTTTTTCATGGAGCGAAGTTCAGAGATACAAGATTCGCTTCGCTTTCTACTTTTGCTTCGGTGGAGTCGAACGAGGGGGTGCGTGGACTTGTAGAATTTCGAAATACGTATCCTTAAGGATTGATCGATGAGTTATTACCAGGAAGTTAAAGAAGCAACGGACTATCTGCAGGGCAAACTGGGAAAGCTGTCGCCGCGCGTGGGGGTGGTGCTGGGGTCGGGACTGGGCGCGGTTGCCAATCGCGTGACCGAAGTGGTGCGCATTCCGTATGGAGAGATTCCGCATTTCCCGAAGTCGACGGTCGAGGGACATTCGGGACGGATTGTGGCGGGGCGGCTGGGCGGCGTGCCGGTGTTGATCATGCAGGGGCGCGTGCACTACTACGAGGGCTATACGCCGGCCGAGGTGACGTTCCCGATGCGGGTTCTGGGACTGCTGGGGATCGATGCCGTGATTCTGACCAATGCTGCGGGGGGGATCGACGAGGGCTACGAACTGGGGCAGCTGGTGGCGTTGTCGGATCACATCAACATGATGGGCTGGAACCCGCTGGTGGGTCCCAACGAGCCGCGTTTTGCGACGCGCAAGAATTCGGGGCTGCGCTTCTTCGACATGACGAAGGCGTACTCGGAGAGGCTGCGGGCGCTGGCGAAGCAGGCGGCGCACGATGAAGGAATCAGCATCGAAGAGGGCGTTTACATTGCTGTGCCGGGGCCAAGCTTTGAGACGCCGGCGGAGATTCGCGGATTCAAAACACTGGGGGCAACGCTGGTGGGCATGTCGACGGTGCCGGAGACCATTGTGGCGCGCCATATGGGCATTGAAGTCCTGGCCATCTCGTGCGTGACCAACAAGGCGGCGGGCCTGAATGCGCAACCGCTGAGCCACGAAGAAGTGTTTGAGACGGGGCGGCTGGTGGAGCGCAGGCTTTCGGGGGTGGTGGAGCGGCTGGTGGTGTGGATCTCGACACTGATGGAAGCCGAGTCGTGAGCGAGGCGTCGCCGGAGAGTGATGGGCAAACGGCGCGGCTGCCGTTTCCGCCGGTGGTGCTGGGGATCGCAGGAGCCTCGGGGTCGGGAAAAACGACCCTTGCTTTGGAACTGGCGCGAGAGCTGGACGGAATTCACTTTCCTCTCGATAACTACTACTACGATCTTTCTCATTTGCCGTTGGAAGAGAGAGCGCGGCAGAACTTCGACGATCCGGGGCTGATTGAGAGCGCCTTGCTGGCGAGGCATGTGGCGGCGCTGGCGCGGGGCGAAACGATCGAGCGGCCGGTCTACGATTTTGCGACATATATCCGGATGCAGGGAGAGACGGAGCCGGTGCGGGCTGGGGCGTTCCTGATCGTGGAGGGATTGTTCGGGCTTTACTATGCGGAGCTTTTGCCGCTGTACCAGCTGCGGGTCTATATCGATACGAAGGACGCGGTGTGCCTTGAGCGCCGCATCAAGCGGGATGTGGAGCAGCGGGGGCGGACGGAAGAGTCGGTGCGGAAACAGTACGAAGCGACGGTGCGGCCCTCGAGCCTGCGCTATGTGCGGCCCTCGGCGGTCCATGCAGACCTGGTGGTGGACGGGACGGAAGCGCTGGATTGGAAGGTGGAGCAGGTGCTGGCTACGCTGCGTGCGCGCGGGCTACTGCGCGGGAACGTGTGAGAGTGGACTCGAGCCGGCTGGAATTCAAAACAAGCAGCAGGAATGCCCTTTGTCACACCTTCGGTAGGGGGATTGCGTCAAAGGTGGTAGAGCCTTTTTCCCAAATACGGAAGTATGCTCAGGTCAAGTAATGGTTTTGGTACTTTTGCCGAAGATTCACTTAAGCACAACCAGATGCCGGCAAGGAACCGATAGGTTGAAAAGGATGAACCGATTGCTGACAGCGCCGAAGAATCAGATTGCGACATGGTTGCGGATGGGAATGTCGCCTCGGCGGCTGGCCTTGACGCTGGCGTTGGGCTTCGCGATCGGATGCCTGCCGGTGGTGGGAATTCCGACGGCAATTTGCGCGGTGGTAGCGATGACGCTGCGGTTGAATGTGCCGGTGATTCAAGCTGCGAACTATGCAGCGATGCCTTTGCAGCTGATGTTGATGCTGCCGTTTGTCCGGCTAGGTGGCTGGATGTTTGCATCGGGACAGCAGCAGTCGTTGGAGAGAACGCTGTTGCATGGGTCGCCGATGCAGATGTTGTGGGCTTCAGGGAATGCAGCGAGCCAGGCTATGGGGGCATGGCTGGTGTTTGCAGGGCCGGTAGTGGTTCTGATGACCCTGGGGTTGACGCCGGTGTTGCAGAGGGTTCCGGCACTGGCGCGTACGCGCGGGGAATCGTTGGGCCGATAAGGATTGCAATGCTGGGCTGTATCCCGGAGTTCAGGATTTCGTGGGGAGCACATTCAGGGGATATTTAAATTAAGGTTCGACGGGCAATTCGACCAAACTTATAAGGAAAACCAAACCTGTAAGGCCCACCCCCGGTGCGATAACCATCCGCCGCTGGTGGGCAGTTGTTTTTGGGGATCGCGGGACGGCCAATCCATAAAATTCAGCCGGCTTCGACGAGGCCGTAACGGCGTTGCCACGCCTCTTTGAGATGGGCCCAGACGCGGGCGCGTTCCGTCTCGGTGGTCTCGGCTTCCCTTCCCTTTTCGTCGCTGGCGTTGGCAAATCTTTCGGCTTCGCGCTTGGCGAGCTCGAGTACTTCGCGATCGCGCAGCAGATTGGCGACGCGAAAATCGGGGAGGCCGGCCTGGCGGGTGCCGAAGAATTCGCCGGGGCCGCGCATGGTGAGGTCGAGCTCGGCCAGCTCGAATCCATCCTGGGTGCGGACCATGGCGTTGAGGCGTTCTTCGGCGAGGGGCGAGATGCGGTCGCCGGTGATGAGGATGCAGTAGCTTTTTGCGGCGCCACGACCGACGCGGCCGCGCAGCTGGTGAAGCTGGGCGAGGCCGAAACGTTCGGCGTGTTCGACCACCATGACGGTGGCGTTGGGGACGTCGACGCCGACTTCGATGACCGTGGTGGCGACGAGCACATCGATTTCGCCGCGTTGGAAGCGGCGCATGATGACTTCTTTGTCGTCGGCATCGAGGCGGCCGTGGAGCAGGCCGAGGCGCAGGCCGGCGAGCGGACCGGTGCGCAGCTTCTCGTGCATTTCGACAGCAGATTTGAGCTCCGCTGCTTTGCTTTTGGAGGCAGGGCTTTGTGACGGACCTGCCGCGATGGGAAACAGGCCCGGGGTTTTGCTTTTGCGGGCGCTTTTTCTGGGTGGAGGGGGATCTTCGACCGCGGTGGCGGAATCGTCGTGGGAGAAGTCGAGTTCGGGCTGATCGTCTTTGGCTCCTTCGATCACGGGATAGACGATGTAGGCCTGCCGGCCTTGCGCGACCTGCTTGCGCACAAATTCCCACACGTCTGCGGAACGCTCGCCGGGAACACGACGGGTGACGATGGGGGTGCGGCCGGGGGGCAGTTCGTCGAGGATGCTGACGTCGAGATCGCCATAGAGCGAGAGGGCGAGGGTGCGGGGAATGGGCGTGGCGGTCATGACGAGGACGTCGGGCTCAGGCTGGTTTGGCTTCTTCATCAGCTTGAAGCGCTGCAGAACGCCGAAGCGGTGTTGCTCGTCGACAACGACGAGGCCGAGGCGATCGAATTCAACTTTCTCCTCGATGAGGGCGTGGGTGCCGATGACCAGTTGCGCCTCGCCGTGGTTGATGAGGGCGCGATTGGTGCGCTTGCGGTCTTCGTCGAGGGAGCCGGTGAGGAGAACGACGCGGTAGCGGCGGGAGGAGCGCTCGAGCAGCTTGCGTGCGGCAAGAAAATGCTGCGTGGCAAGGATCTCGGTGGGAGCCATCAGCGCGGCCTGGTAGCCGTTTTCGATGGCCACGAGCATGGCCTGCAGGGCGACGATGGTTTTGCCCGAGCCCACATCGCCCTGGAGCAGGCGGCGCATGGGACTCGGCCGGCGCATGTCGGAGACGATTTCGCCCAGGGTGCGTTTTTGCGCCGCGGTGGGGTGGAACGGCAATACTTCGCGGATGGCTTCGCGGACTTTGTCGGTGGTGGCGACGCTGATGCCGGCGCGCTCGCGCATGCGGCGGCGTTTCAACTCGAGGCCCAGTTCGAGGAAGAACAATTCTTCAAAGATCAGGCGACGATGGGCGGAGGTGCTGGACGCCTGCAATTGCGTGAGCGATGTGCCTTCGGGGGGAAAGTGGACTTCGCGCAGTGCAATTTCGCGCGCGGGCAGATTGAGACGCGCAAGCATGGCCTGGGGCAGGCATTCGGGGACCGTGCCGCGCGTGGTTTCGAGCAGATTGAAGATGACTTTTCGCTGCCAGCGGGAGGCCAGGCGGCTGCCGCCGAGGGACTCGTAGACGGGCGTGATGCGGCCGACTTCAAGCAGGCGCGTTTCGGCGTCGGAGCTTTCGTCGGGCAGCAGCTCCCACTGGGGCTGAATCATTTTCAGATTGCTGGAGCTGCGTGAGGGTTCGAGTTTGCCGTAGACGGCGATGGTCTGGCCGGCCTGGAATTTTCCTTGCAGATAGGCGCCGTGGAACCAGATGCATTTGAGCGCGTGGCGTCCCTGACCGATGGTGAGTTCGAAGAGAGGCATGCGCCGGGTGCGCAGGAGGAGGGAGCCGCGCACTTCGGCAATGATGCTCGCGGTTTCGCCGGGTTTGAGTTCGTCGAGACTGCGCGGGTGCTGGCGGTCTTCGTAGCGAAAAGGCAGGTGGTAGAGCAGGTCCTCGGATGTTTGAATGTTTTTGGCGGCCAGCATCGGAGCGATCTGCGGGCCGACGCCGCGCACGTACATGATGGGGGTCTCGAGGCCGGGCACATTTTGGATGCTAACGCATCGGCAAGGATGAATCTGTGCGGAGGGGATGGGTTGTGCTTGGGGGCTTCGCGAAAAACAGAAGCAGGGCCCCTTCGCTTCGCTCTGGATTACAGTTCTGTGGGTCGTGCGTGTCTGGGTGTGTTGCGAAGCGGGTCCTTCGACTTCGCTCAGGGCAGGCTTTCGCTCCGCTCAGTTCTTTGGACTATGGGACACAGGCGGTCGGTGTTCAGGATTCGGAGAGGGCGCTGCGGGCGGCGCGGACTTCGGCGGCCAAGACGCTCAGCACTTTAAGCGAGAGAGCGGGAATTTTGAGCATCATCTCGGAAAAGTCTTCTCGCTTCACGAAGCCGAGTTCGGCCCCTTTGAGGACTTCGGCGGTGAGCGAATACGGCTGGTTGCCGATGAAGGCGGGCAGGCCGAGGAGGGAGCCGGCGGAAACGGAAATGCGCACAACAGTTTCGCCTTCAAGCGAAGTCATGGTCAGAATCGCCGAACCGGCAAACAGAACGAAGAGACCGCGCGGGAGTTCGCCCTGGCGAAAAAGGACTTGATCTTCGTCGGAGGGAGTGCGGGTGGATCGGTCCGATAAGGCGGCCAGCAGCTCCGGATCGGCGGCAAAAGCGGAAGGATCGAGTTGCACGTCGGTTCCTCGCGTTGGGGAGGGGAATTTGAGGGAAATTCGAGATGAAGTTGACGTTCCCAGACCGCTATCTTTCCACCTGTGACACGCAAAACCAGTGATCTTGATCACATAGGGAAGTTCACAGCCAAAATAACGGTTGTTTCGAACGGAATGCAAGCAATGGCTGCGATCGGGAGACAAGGCGAGTCCGCATTGGGCAGGAGGAAGAAGGTCACGGGTGAGGGATTGCGGGGAGGGAGGGTCTGGAACCGGGGCTGGGGGATGACCTTAGATCCTGAGCATATAAGACGTAGGTCTCCTGGCCGACTTTTTCCTGACTGGCGAGTTGCCAGCCGGGCGTGCGCTTGAGCAGGTAGGCGATGGGCTGCTGTTCGAGAACAAGCACGTGATCGATTTTGTAGTGGTCGAGGACTTCGAGGGGATCGACGAGATTCATGGCCGCCATGTAGTTCTGCAGGACGCCGTGATGCTCGAAAGTGTCGAGGCGCGAATCGATGAAGTTGGGCCGGGATTCAAAAGCCATCCTGCCGCCGACGTAGTCCCAATTGAAGGTGCGCCAGGCGGGCTGAATGGAGGCGATGGTCTTCAAGGGAAATTCGAGTTGCAGCTTGCTTTGCAGTTTGGCCTCGGAGGGAAACATGAATGCGATGTAGGCGAGGGCCGCAGCGGCGATGAGGGCATTCATGGCGGGGATGGTCTTCCTATCGGAATTGGGGGCGAAACTGCGCGCGAGATCGGTGGCCAAAATGGGAGCAATAAGAACGGCGGCGAGATAGAGGAATCGCACGTGGTCGAATGCGGCGTAGCAGGCGAAGAAGAGGAGGCCGAGGTCGTAGAGCTTGAAAGTGCGGGCGCGTTTGAGATTGGCGAGCACCATGAGCACGATGACGAGCACGAGGCTGAAGCCTTCAAAGGAGCTCACCTTCAAAGGCTGCCATTCGGCAACGCTGGCGATGTTGAGCTTCTGGTTCATCATCATGTCGAGCGGATTCCAGACCAGGCGCCAGCCATAGGGATTGATGAACAGCGCAGCGAGGCTGGCGGCGAGCACGGCGAGGAGATGATTGCGATCGGCAGCGGGAAGCGGATCCTGCGCGAGTGCGCCCATGTGAATGCGGAGGAGTCCAGCAGCGATGTAGAGGACCAGCAGCGCCATGCCGATGACCCAGGTGCCGTGGAGGTTGACCCAGACACAGAAGACCAGGGGAAGCAGCCACAGCAGGCGGCGGTGGCCACGCTCCGCGGCCTCGAGGATCAGCAATTCGACCGACATGGCCACGAAGCCCAGGGCGATCATGCGTGGTCCGGCGTTGACGGACATGAGGACGAAGCCCAGGCCTGCCGCCCAGAAGGCGGAGTCCGGGTTGCGCGCGCTCGCATAGCCGCGCCAATACACGAGCAGGATGTTGGCCGAGAGGACGAGCCAGGTGACGAGGTAGATGCCGCGCAGGCCGAAGGCCTGGTAGCTGAGCCAATACGGAACTTCGGCGAGCCACTCGGGGTTGACCCAGGGTTGGCCGGCGACGGTGAAGGAATAGGGTTCGGATTGAATGAAGTGACCGGTGGTGAAGAGAATCCGGGCATCGGCCAGGTGCCACCAGAGATCGGGATCGCGGAGAAGATTCAGAGTCGCGTTGAGACCCTCGGCAAGCGCGACGGGTAGGACGACGAGCAGCGCCATATACAAAACGTGGCGGGTAAAGATTCTTTGAAAGACGGTTGCGGGCAGGTCGCCCGGGGGAGTTTTGAGAACCGCCGTGGTGGGAGTTGCGTCCATAGGTTCAGGCTCGCCCGGAGGACAGGATGCGGAGCCGAAGAGGCTCGATCTTCACTGAATTCGCAATCATGGATGGGAGGCCGCTCCC
This sequence comes from uncultured Acidobacteriaceae bacterium, assembly GCA_963798035.1. Classification (GTDB taxonomy): domain Bacteria; phylum Acidobacteriota; class Terriglobia; order Terriglobales; family Acidobacteriaceae; genus Telmatobacter. Next base: position 639,932 of record CAWCRW010000007.1, read on the forward strand.
GTATCTTTGGCGAACAAAAGATAGTCGCCCTGCCAGGCTTTTTCGCGCTGGACGAGGCGCCATCCGGGGGTGTGCTGCAAGAGATAGGCGATAGGCACGTCGTCTTTCACGAGGGCATGGTCGACGCGGTACTTGTCGAACAGCTCAAGGGCGTCTTGTCCCTGCAGGATGCTGCGGGCATCCTGCATGATGCCGTTGTGTTCGAAGCTGTCGAAGCGCGTGTCGATGAAGCTGGGTTTGGATTCGAAGGCCATCATGCCGCCGACGTAGTCCCAATCGTAGGTTCGCCAGGAAGGTTCGATGGAGGCAATGGTCTGCATGGGGAACATGATGCCCCGCATCTTTTGGAGCGCGGCGTCAGAGGGAAAGAAGAACAGGATGGCGCCGAGTGCTCCGGCGGTCATGAGGAAATTCATGGCGGGGATGGTGTTGGCGTCGGGGTCCTTGCTGAGGCTGCGGCCGAGGTCGCGGGCGAGCATGGGGGTGGTGATGACGGCGGCAAGATACGTAAAGCGATGGTGATCGATCGCGGTATACCAGGCGAAGAAGACCATGGCCAACTCGTAGACCTTCCATTTGCGACCGCGGATGCAATTGGCGATGACCATCAGGGCGATGGCGATGACGACGCCGCGGCCCTCCATCGAGGAAAGGCTGAGGGGCTGCCATTCAGCGATGGTGGCGACGCTCAGCTTCTGTTTGAACATCATGTCGAAGGGCTGCCAGACAAGATGCCAGCCATAGGGATTGACGAGCAGGAGGAGAACGCTGGCAAGCATGATGGTGAGAAGCTGGACGCGTTCTTTTGCAGTAAAAGCCTTTTGCTCGAAGACGCCGAGGTCGAGTGAAAAGATTCCGCACACGAGGTAGATGGCGAGCAGACCGATGCCCACGAGCCAGGTGCCGTGGAGGTTGATCCACAGGCAGAACAAGGGAGGCAGCAGCCAGAGGAGGCGTTTGTGGCCGCGATCGGCTGCTTCGAGAATGGCCAGTTCGGCGGACATGGCGAGGTAGGCAAACTCGATCATGCGCGGGCCGGAGTTGACGGTCATGAGAATGAAGGCGATGGCGGCGGTCCACAACGAAGCGTCGGCGCTGCGCGCCAGCCAGTACCCGCGCCAGTAGATGAAGAGCATGTTGGCGGCGAGAACCAGCCAGGTGATGAGGTAAATTCCGCGCAGACCGAACGCCTGGTAGCTGAACCAGTAGGGAATCTCGGAGAGCCATTCCCAGTCGATCCAGCGTTGACCGGCCGCGGTGAAGGCGTAGGGATCGGTCTGGATGAAGTGATGGGTAGCGAGAAGAAGGCGCGCGTTGGCCAGGTGCCACCAGATATCGGGGTCGACGAGGAGGGTACGCGCAAAATTCAACGTGGAATCCGCGACCATGGGCAGGATGAGGAGGAGCGCCATGTTCATCAAATGCCGGGAGAAAACGCGCATCCGGAGGTCGGAGGGCGCGGTGCTGGTGCGGGCCCGGTCGACGGTCGGTTCGGCGGCGGCTTCCATATGCATTACAGTATCCGCGCGGGTTCTGGATTCTTCGCGACCGGAGGGAGAAAATGGCGGATCGAACCACCGATGGTAACGTGAGGGCGTGGATGGAAAGGCGGTGGGCGGAGGGCAAGAAATTGCGCCGGGGAGGGGTGCGCAGCGGGTCGAGTTGAACAAACAGGTGCGGTGGCGATCACTTTTGCGAAACACCGGCTGCGTGTTTCAATGGAACAGTACAAAATACATAATGTTTCAGCGTTGTGAACCTGCAGGCCAGACAAGCCGCGTTTGCAGGTCAGGAATGGATGCGGTCGTCCCCACCGGCGAGAGATTAGAGAGAGGCGTGGGGGGCGGAGAGTGCGTCGCGGCTGGGTTACCTCGGTGTTACCTCCATGCACGAGAGGGGTATTGACCAGAAGGTACCTGCCGATGAGAATCACGGGACGTGATGTCTTCGAACGGCGTGAGCGGAATTCGATTCACTGCAATATTTTCCCCCGAAGGATCACTCCGGCAGACTTTATTTCGATGGTAGAGGTATGCCGTGGAGGAAGCGCATCCTCCAAGGTGCTTTAGCGGCGTCGCCCGTCTCGTCGACGCAACAGGGAAAGAGACTTAAACCGTATGATTCGGATTGCCTTACTTTCGGAAGACCGCGCGTTGCAGACGCTGCTTGCCTCGGCTTTGGGGAAAGAGTTTCAGGTTGAGCTGGCGACGAGCGAAGGGGCAGTTCTGCGCCTGATCGATGGGGGGGATTGCGATGCCCTGATTCTGGATTTGAATTCGAATAATGGTTCGACGAAGGAACGCGTCGAATGCTCCCGCCGGTTGATTGCGTTACAGGCTCCGGCCATTGTGATGGCGGATGACGGTCTGCGTTCGACCGCGGTGGAGCTGGTGCGCCTGGGCGCTTACGGCTATTGTCGCCGGCCTCCCTCGATTCGCGAATTGAAGGCCATGCTGGTGAGGGCGAGCGAAAATTCGCTGCTCAAACGGCAGTTACAGACGGTGCATCAGCGGACTGAAGCGGCGACGACCTGCGATCGCCTGATTGGTTCCAGCCCGCAGATCCGGCAGGTTTACCAGCTCGTTCACCGCGTCGCGAATCTGAATGCGTCGGTGCTGGTGACGGGGGAAAGCGGTACGGGGAAAGAGCTGATTGCCCGCGCCATTCACAATCTCGGCTCACGTTCGGAAAAGCCGTTTGTTGCTGTGTCGTGCGGAGCGATTCCGGAAACGCTGATTGAAGCCGAGCTGTTTGGTCACGAGAAGGGCGCTTTTACGGGGACGGTGGGCGCGCGGGAAGGCTATTTTGAGCAGGTTCGCGACGGAACGCTGTTCCTGGATGAAATCGGCGACCTGAGTCTCTACACGCAAGTGAAGCTGCTGCGCGTGCTGCAGCAGATGGAGTTCAGCCGACTGGGCAGCAGCCGCCTGATTCCCTTGAAGGCGCGCTTGATTTTTGCGACTCACCAGGATCTGGCCAAGCTTGTCGCGGAAGGAAAATTCCGCCAGGATCTTTACTACCGCATCAACGTGATGAAGATTGTCTCGCCGTCGCTCGCGGACCACACGGACGATATTCCGCAGATCGCGACGCATTATCTAAAGCATTACTCGCAGCTGTTCCAGAAGCCGATGCAGTCGATTGAACCGGACGCGATGGCGATGCTGCAGAGCTACCCGTGGCCGGGCAACGTGCGTGAGCTTGAGAACACCATCCAGAGGGCGATCATTCTTGCCCCTGGCGCGACGATCCGGCCGGAAGATCTTCCGTTGAGCATGCATGCGGACAAGATCATCGACATCAGCGAATACAATCCCGAGGGATCGTTTGAGCGCCAGTTGCGCGACTACAAAGTGAAGCTTGCCATCGATGCGGTGCGCGAGAACAACGGCAACAAGACGCTGGCCGCGCGCAGCCTGGGAATTTCGCGTGCGTATCTGCATCGCCTGATCCGGTTGGCGGAGCCCGACCTTGTGTTCGAGCAGGATGGCGTGAATTCGGCTTCGGCGTAAGCTGCCCCTTTTCGATCGGTTTTGCGTACTGCGGACCGGAATCCAACAAGAAACAACTCACCCACTCATCCACTCATTCCTGCGAAGTTAGTTCCGCGGTATATCTTGCGGAGCTTTCGTTTCCCATGAACTTAGGTCGAGCGCGCACCTTGCAACCCTGATGAACTGTGAGGAAAACCGGCTCCGCAGCAGTGTCGGGTAGCTTGGAAGTAAACACAATCCAATGCGGATTCCCGCACAGAATGTTACCCATTGAACTGCTATAGTTCAGACATCATGTCAAGGCGATTGGCGGTACTGATCGTCCTGCTCGGCTGTTTTCATTTGGCCAGGCCGGCGGCGGGGCAAGATGCGAGCGACACGCCGACCAGTCGTCCCACTCCTCCTGTTGTGGCGCGGCCATCGGATGGTTCGGGTCTGCAGGCGCCGCGCAGAACGGTACAGCAGCCCGCGACAAGTACAGACACGAACGCGGCACCGGATGAAAGCGCTCCTTCCACGCAGCCGCAGATCATTGTGAATCCGCCTGCGCCAGCACCGACGGTATGGGGATGGCGCGAACAGGTGACCTGGGGCGCGACGATCGTTCTGGCGGTGCTGGGCTATGTCGGCATCCTGCTGGCGCTGCGCACGCTCAAGAGTATCGACAAGCACCTGCAATCGGGGAGTTCGACGACACAGGCTGCGATGGACAGTGCGAGCGCGGCGCTGGCGCTGGCGCAGGCGATCGCAAATTCGGAACGGCCGTGGATCGTGGTGACGGTTGAGCCGTTTCTCACCATGGAGAACAGCTTCAAAGTGATGGCTTCGAACCGGGGACGGAGCCCGGCGCGCATTATCTCTTCAGTCGACCAAGTAAAGGTAGCGGTGGATGAAACCAATCTGCCCAAGGTGCCGGAGTTCGAGGCGATTGAGCCGGGAGACGAGCCCGAGCCGATTGTTCTGCTGCCCGGGGAAGCGACGGGGATCTGGGCGCTGAACCGGGAGGATCTGCCGGCGATCTGCAAGGAAGCCGAGGTTCTGAAAAAGGTAGAGCGCTGGCAGGAGACGCTGTTTCTCTACGGCCGGATTCAGTACCTGGAGCTGGCTGCGCTGGGCGAGGCGCACATGCACGAGACGTTCTGGTGCTGCCGCTACATTCATGGGGAAAAGAGCAGTGCCCTGGTGATGGCGGGGCCGCCGGCCTACAACAAGCACAGCTAGTTTGGTTGCGTTGTCGGATGCGCGAGGGGCCGGTTGTTCTTCTTCGCGAAAGACGGAAGCAGATCCCCTTCGATTTCGCTCAGGGCAGGCTTTCGCCCCGCTTACCCCACGCGTTGCGCGGGGCCCCCAGACGCGCGGGTTCTCAGGATGATAAGTGCAGGGTTGGATTCGTGCTTTCCCATGTCTCAAAAGCGAGATCGTTCGACAAACTCAGGACAGGCTATGGGGCACCCGGGTTCGTGCGTATCGATGCTTCGCAAAAGACAAGCGGATCCTTCGGACACGGGGTGGCTTTGTTAAACTCGTCGCGGGTCCGCATTCCTCAGCGATCGGTCAAGATTGACCCAATCTGAAACACGAAAATTCAGGAGCCTCGATGCCGGTTGTCGAACTCGTAGGGGTGACCAAGGCCTACGACGAAAAAGTTGCTGTGCGCAGTCTGAGCCTTTCGGTGGACGCGGGCCAGATGTTTGGGCTTCTGGGTCCGAACGGCGCGGGCAAGACCAGTTCGATTCGCATGATGATGGGGATTACGTTGCCGGACTCCGGTGAGGTGCGGCTTTTTGAGAGTCCTTTTGAGCGCAAGAGCCTGGAGCGTGTGGGCTATTTGCCGGAAGAGCGCGGGCTCTACAAGAAGATGAAGGTGCTGGAGCAGCTTGTTTTTTTTGGCGAACTGCATGGGCTCGCGAAGGGAGAGGCGCGGAGGCGCGCTTCGGATTGGGCCAAGCGCCTGGAGATCGACGAGTCGCTGGGGAAGAAAACCGAAGAGCTTTCGAAGGGGATGCAGCAGAAGATTCAGTTTATCGGCTCGCTGCTGCATGATCCGGGATTGATCGTGATGGATGAGCCGTTCAGCGGTCTCGATCCTGTGAATGCCAAGCTGCTGGAGAAGACGCTTCTGGAGTTGAAGGATCAAGGCAAGGCGATTGTGTTTTCGACGCATCGCATGGACCAGGTGGAGAAGCTGTGCGATTCGATTTGCCTGATCCACAAGGGCGAAGCGGTGTTGGCGGGGCGGGTGCGGGAGATCAAGTCGCGCTATGAACGCAATCACGTGGTGGTCGAGTTCGAAGGGAGCGCGGAGTTCCTCAAGAGCGACGAGATTGCCGAGGCGAAGAATTTCTCAGGGCACGCGGAGATTCGGCTGAAACCGAATGGCAATGCGCAAAAACTTCTGAGCGAGGCTTCAACCGCGGCGAAGATTTTTCGTTTCGAATTAGTGGAACCGTCGCTGGAAGAAATCTTTATCTGGACAGTGGGAGGCAAGACCGATGCGTAATACGCTTCTGATCGCGAAGCGCGAATACCTGGAGCAGGTGCGGGGCAGGGCCTTCCGGATGACGACGATCGGTTTGCCGGCGGTGTTTGCGCTGATTATCGGGGTTGGTTATTTGTCGAGCCTGGGCCTGGGCGCGAATCGGCACATGGCGGTGGCAGCCTCAGACGCAGCGCTGGCCAATCAAATCCGCAATCAACTTGTAGGTGATAAGGATGCAAAGGCCACGGTGGACGTGGTTGCTCCGGCGACTCCAGAGCAGCGGGCCGCGCTGGTGAAGGATGTTGCGCAGCAGAAGCTGGATGGAGTGCTTTGGGTGGATACGCCTCCGGGACAACCGCCGACTGCGACGTATAGCTCACCGTCGTCGGGAGACTTTATTACAGGAGCGCGGTTGAAGTCGGCGTTGACGCACGCGATGCTGGACACGCGCCTGACTGCCGGAGGGATGCAGCAGAAGGACGCGGATGCGCTGGTTGACGGTGTTGCCATCGACACGTTCCAGGTGAAGAAAGATGGCAGCGTGGTGAAGAGCAATGCCGAGGCGTCGTTCTGGAAGGGCTATGTGATGGCCATTCTGCTGTCGATGACGACGATGATTTATGGCATGAATGTAGCGCGCTCGATCATCCAGGAAAAGACTTCGCGGATTTTCGAAGTGATGCTGGCGATTGCGCGCCCCGGCGACATGCTGGCGGGCAAACTGATTGGCGTGGGCGCTGTGGGCCTGACGCAGATCGCGATCTGGCTGGTTGCCGGCGCGGTGATTCTGTTCTCGCCGTTTGCGGCGGCAATGATGACCGGCGAGTTTGCGGTGCATGTCACGTGGACCGAAGCGATCCTGTTTCCTGTGTATTTTATTCTCGGCTACCTGCTTTACAGCTCGCTTTTTGCGGGTCTCGCGGCCACGTGCGAAACGGAGCAGGAACTGCAGATGTACATGCCCCTGGCGGCAGCGCCCACTTGGCTGAGCTTTGCGCTCATTATCCTGATCATGAACGATTCGAATTCGGTCTGGTCGGTGGCTGCTTCGCTGTTTCCACCGACGGCGCCGATCATTATGTTTTTGCGGATGGCCTCGGAGATTCCACCGTGGTGGCAGTTTGCGGTGTCGATCGGACTGCTGATGCTGAGCATCTGGGGCGTGCTGTGGTTCTCGACGCGGCTTTATCGCGTGGGCATCCTGATGTATGGAAAGCGGGCCACGTTGCCGGAGCTGATGCGGTGGCTGCGCTACAGCTAGAATCGAGAAAGTGACCGCAGCCGACAGCCTAAGATTCACACTTGGTCAACGCGTCGTGTTGGCGATTGTTCCCCGGATCGTCTGGGCGCTGCTGTGGATTGTGGCGCGCACCTGGCGTTTTGAAGTGATTGCCCCGGAAGGGGTGACGCCGGTTGTTGAAGGGCAGAGAGCGGGCGCGGAGATCTATTGTTTCTGGCACCAGTGCGTGCTGCCCTGCACGTTCTACTTTCGCAGATCCGGGGCGGTGATCCTGATCAGTCAAAGCTTCGACGGCGAGTTGATCACGCGCATTCTCAGAAAGTTTGGATTCGATGCGGTACGAGGCTCGAGCTCGCGGGGCGCGCGCGAAGGGCTGCTGGGTCTGAGCCGGGTGATCGAGTCGGGGCACACGGCAATTTTTACGGCGGATGGACCGCGGGGGCCGCGCTACCAGACCAAGATGGGACCGATTAAATTGGCGCAGCTGACGGGCGCGCCGATTGGTGGATTTCATCTTGAGCCGGAGCGGGCCTGGACGGTGAATTCGTGGGATCACTTCCTGGTACCGAAGCCCTTCACGCGCATTTGTGTGAGTTGGGCGCAGTGGACAGAGGTTCCTCGTGATCTGTCTCAAGAGGATTTCGAACTGACGCGCGCGGCATTGAACGCAAAGCTTGAAAGTGCGCGACTGCAGGCTCTGGCGCACTTCGGGAAACCTGCAGAATGAGCGGCTCGGCAGAAAACTTGCGCATTATCGACTTCGACTTTGATTTGCCGGATGAACTGATTGCGCAACAGCCGCCGGCGGAACGCGGACAGAGCCGCATGCTGGTGATGGATCGGCAGACCGGGGATTTTCGCGATGCGCATTTCAGCGAGTTCCCTTCCCTGCTTCGGCCGGGGGATTTGCTGGTGCTGAACGACAGCCGCGTGATTCCGGCAAGGCTGTTTGCGCGGCGGACGGTGCGGCGCGAAAAGGAGAAGCCTACAGGACGCATCGAAGTGATGCTGGTTGAAGCTGCGGGCGGGGACACGTGGCGCGCGCTGGTGCGGCCGGGCAGAAAGATTGCGATCGGGGAGCGGCTGGTGTTTGACGGGCCGGACGGAATGACGCTGCTCGAAGCCGAGGTCGTGGATCGAGGCACATTTGGGGAACGGCTGTTGCGTTTTGAGTCCGTGGCGGACTTTTTTGATGTGCTGGAACGGATCGGGCATATTCCGCTGCCGCCCTACATCCATCGCGAAGATGCGATGGAGGATCGTGAGCGCTACCAGACGGTTTTCGCGGCCGAGCGAGGATCGGTGGCGGCGCCCACCGCGGGACTGCACTTTACGCAAGCCACGCTGGAGGCGATCGCGGCCCGCGGCGTCGAGATTGCGCGCGTGACGCTGCATGTAGGGTTGGGGACGTTCGCGCCGCTTCGGGTGGATCGGGTGGAGGATGTGAAGCTGCACCGGGAGCACTACAGCGTCTCGGCGGCGGCGGCGGAGGCCGTCAATCGCGCCCTGGCGGATGGGAGGCGGATCGTCGCGGTGGGCACGACCGTGGTGCGAACGCTCGAATCGGCTGCGCTGCGGATGCAGGCCGGGAAGATGGCGGCTCACGGAGGCGAGACGGACATCTTCCTTGCGCCCGGGTCTTCGTTTCGGATTGTTCATGCGCTTCTAACCAACTTTCATCTGCCCCAATCAAGTTTGCTGATCCTGGTCAGCGCATTTGCGGGGCGGGATCGAATTCTGGCGGCATACGCGCACGCGGTCGCAGCGAGATATCGCTTTTTCAGCTACGGCGACTGTATGTTCCTGACTTAAGTAACGTGAGATGATTTTTGGGTGTGACTCGCCCATGACTCGCCTGTTACTGAGAATCCATCCGCAGGGCTGTCCCGGAATCATTCACGAACAAGGTTGGGGTGGAAGTTGGAGGTTTAAATGGGAGGAAACTGGAGCTCCTGAGTGGGTGCTTCAGGGTGATTTGTTACTTTGTGACTCGAACTATAAAGGAATCAAGAGATGCATTGGCAAAGTCGTTTTATTCTGAGACTCGAGTGGGGTAGCTCGATGGACGCGCTTCGCAGCTCTATTTGGGCAAGAAAAGTGGGTGAAAAAGGCTGAGCGGATGGGTTCCGAAAGAGGAAAAAGTGTAACCCCACTGCTTCAGTAAGGCAGAAATTGAGTAAACATCCGTGTACACCGATGCGGTACAACTTCAGTGTATCGCATTGAATTAATACAGCTTGACTTATCCTGAATTGGAGGGACAATTGCTTACATAGAGAAGTCACTCGTATTCACAGCAGAAGTGGGGGTCTGAGTTGCACTCGATCGCGTGGTGGCCGACTGTTTTTGTATTGGCAGTTTCCACATTCACCGATTTACGCAGCCGTCGGATTCCCAATTGGCTGGTGCTGCCGTTTCTGGCAGCTGGAATTGTTGTGTCATTTGCCCCGAAAAGCTGGCACGGAATCGGGATCGTGCAAAGTCTCGAAGGCATGGGACTGGGATTGTTACTCTTCGGCATCCTGGCATGGATGGGCGGCATGGGAATGGGCGATGTGAAGTTGTGTGCAGCCATCGGCGCCTGGGTAGGTCCGAAGCAATTGATTGTGGCATTGGTCTTGACGGGAATTATCGGTGGGGTTATGGCAGTGCTCTGGGCCGCGATGGGTGGCTTTCTTGGAGAGCTTTTCTCGGGGACCGGGGACTTGGTTTTTGGATGGAAGAAGCGCGGGATGCGGATCGATCCGGAACAGACACTTGCCAATCCCAGCGCGCGCAAGATGCCGTATGCGCCGGCAATAGCCCTTGGAACGCTGATGTCGTTTTTTGCAGGTTAGGGACGGGAAAGCGGAAGTTTTGCAAGCGGGAAGCATCGAGTCGCAAGGGAACATGGGGCGAGAACGCAAGCAGCTAGGAGTTTCAATTCGGTAATGCAAAATCATTTTCAAGACCTGGAAACAACTGGCTCGAGCGATCTATCGATTGCATTGATCGGTCCCAATGAGAATCGCCGCAGAATTGTCGCGAATGCGCTGGCGGGGTCGGGCGGCTCGACGGTCAAGGAATTTCCTGCCTATCCATCGAAGTCGAACGATGTTCCGCGGATGATGGAGCAGAACTTCGATGTGTTCATCATCGACCTGGATGGGGATCAACGGTACGCGCTGGAACTGGTAGAAGAAATCGCCGCCAATCCTGCAGTGACGGTGATGGTCTTCTCGATGAACAACGATCCGAACCTGCTGATGAGCTGCATGCGCGCGGGAGCGCGCGAATTTCTTGCGCAGCCGGTGGCGATGGGTCCTCTGAACGAGGCGTTAACGCGCGCCGGGTCACGGCGTCCGACGGCGCGGGTTGCGACCAACAAGCAGGGCGGAAAAGTTCTCGTATTCCTGGGCGGCAAGGGCGGCTCGGGCGTGACCACGGTGGCGTGCAATTTCGCAGTATCGCTGGTGCAGGAGTGTTCGCAGAGCGCGGTTCTGATCGACCTGGATCTTCCCTTGGGCGACGCGGCCCTGAATCTCGGCATCAGCCCGCAGTTCTCCACTGTCGACGCGTTGCAGAATTACACCCGCATGGATCAGAACTTCCTTTCGAAGCTTCTGACCAAGCACAGTTCGGGATTGTTTGTACTGGCAGCGCCGGGGAAGTTTCCCCAGGTGGATGTAAGCAACGAGGCCGTAGAGCGGCTGGTGGCGATTGCGCGCCAGGGATACGACTATGTCGTGGTGGATGCGGGATCGAGATTTGATTTGAGCGGAACGACCCTGGTGGACCAGGCTGACACGGTGTACCTGGTCATGCAGGCAGGCATTCCGGAGCTGCGCAATTCGCATCGAGTTATCTCGGAATATTTCAAGAACGGCGGTTCAAATCTAGAGATCGTACTGAACAGGTTCATGCCGCGGTCGGGCGGCGTGGATGAAGAGCATATCTCGAAAGCTTTGACCCGGCCGGTGCAATGGAAGATTCCCAGCGACTATGTCACGGTGCGTCGCATGCAGAATGAAGCTACCCCGCTGGCGCTTGAAGATTCAATGATCGCGCGGGCGATTCAGGACATGGCGAGGACGGCATGCGGAATGCCGGCGAAACAGGAAAAGAAAAAGGGATTCAGTCTCTTCGGTTCATGATAGGGCTCGAAAAAATCCTGCTCATTGGAATGGTGCAATGTGGAACATCTAAATCTGGAAAACTTTAAATCGGAAGTCCATCGAACGCTTATCTCTAAATTGGATCTCGAGAAGCTCTCGCGCGTTAACTCCAACCAGGCGCGGCAGGCAGTTTCGAGCATCATTAGTGAAATCATCAGCGATCGACGCGTTCCCCTCAGCTTTGACGAGCAAGAGAAGATCCAGACTGATTTGCTGGACGAAGTTTTCGGCCTCGGGCCGCTGGAGCCTTTGCTCAAGGACCAGAAGATCTCGGACATCCTGGTCAACGACAAGGACCACGTATTTGTGGAGCGCGGGGGCCTGATGACGCGGGCGGACGCGGCTTTTCGCGACGATCGCCACTTGCTGCAGATCATTGACCGCATCGTGTCGCGCGTGGGACGGCGCGTGGATGAGTCCTCCCCGATGGTGGATGCGCGCCTGCCGGATGGTTCGCGTGTCAACGCAATTATTCCGCCGCTGGCGCTCGATGGCCCTTCGTTGTCGATTCGCCGCTTTGGCACGGGTCCCCTGGCTGCCAACCAGCTGGTGCAGTTAAAAAGTATCTCCGCAGAAATGATGGAATTGCTTTCTTCGGCGGTGCGTGCGCGCTTGAGCATCCTGATTTCAGGCGGCACAGGCGCCGGCAAAACAACGTTCTTGAATATTCTGTCGCAGTATATTCCGCAGAACGAACGCATCATCACCATCGAAGACGCGGCTGAATTGCAGCTGGCGCAGGAAAACATCGTGCGCCTGGAGACGCGTCCGCCGAACGTGGAAGGGCAAGGCGCGATCCGCCAGCGCCAATTGCTGATTAACTGCCTGCGTATGCGTCCCGACCGCATCGTCATCGGCGAGTGTCGTGGTGAAGAGGCCTTCGACATGCTCCAGGCCATGAACACGGGCCATGAGGGCTCGATGACCACGGTACACGCCAACACGGCGCGCGATGCCTTGACTCGTCTGGAGTCGATGGTGGCGATGACCAATCTGAACTTGCCGGAGAAGACGGTACGGCAGCAGCTTGCTTCGGCGATCACGATCGTGGTGCAGTGCACACGCTTGAGCGATGGCTCGCGCAAATGCGTAAGTATTCACGAGATCACGGGCATGGAAGAGAACGTGATCAGTATGCAGGAAATTTTCACGTTCCAGAAAAAGGGGATCGGGCCGAACGGGAAGGTGCTTGGCGTGTTCAAGCCGAGCGGAATCCGTCCCCGCTTCCTCGAGCAGCTTCGCACCGCGGGCATCTTCCTGCCGCCGAGCCTGTTCGAACGGGTTACAGAAGTCAGCTAAGCAAGAAGGAGGTGCAGCAGCGATGGGAATGATTGCTTTCATTGTGTTCGTCTCGGTCTTCCTCGTGGTCGCACTGGTGGCAGCGGCAAGTGGAGCGGGCGCCTCGAAACAGGACAAGGAAATGCTGGCGCGTCTCGATTCGGCATTGGCGACCGGCAAGGCCAAGTCCGACATGTCGGATCTGCTGATCGATGTTCGCAAGAACGAGTTGCTGAGCACGATTCCATGGATCGACAAGGCTCTGCGCAAGCTCGAATTGACGCCGCGTCTGCGCCGTTTGCTTTACCAGGCCGACCTCAAATGGACGGTGGGCGGACTGATGTTGATGTGCCTGGGGTGTTTTGCGGTCCCGGGGTACATTGTCTATTGGCGCACCGGGGCAGTTCTTTTCGGAGTCCTGATTGGCCTGGTGACGGGATTCGGGCCGATCGGCTTTGTCATGTTCAAGCGCAACAAGCGGATGAGCAAGTTTGAAGAAGGCTTGCCGGAGGCGCTGGATTTAATTTGCAGCGCGCTGCGTGTAGGCCACAGCTTGAATTCTGCACTCGGCCTCGTGACACGGGAGTGCCCGGACCCGGTGGGCCCCGAGTTTCGCGTTTGCTTCGACGAACAGAACTACGGCCTGGAGCTGAAGACCGCGCTCGAAAACATGACCAACCGCGTGCCGGTGCAGGATCTGCGGATCGTGGTTACGGGGATATTGATTCAGAAGGAAAGCGGCGGCAACCTGGCGGAAGTCCTGGAGAAGGCGGCGGAAGTGATTCGCGAGCGTTTCCGGCTCAAGCGGCAGATTCAGACTCACACCGCGCAAGGCCGCCTTACGGGCGTGATTCTTACGCTTCTTCCTATCTTTCTGGGGTGCGCATTGTATTTCGTCAACCCGGAGATGATGAGCTTGCTCTGGACGCGTGAGATCGGAATCAAGCTGTTGTATGCGGCGGGAATCATGATCGTCGTGGGCGGACTTATTATTCGAAAAATTGTCAACATGGATGTGTAAAGGGGAGTTATGGGAGTAGCAATAGCATCATTCGTTGCGGTCTTTCTGCTGGTTCTCAGCGGGGGTCTCCTTATTTTCTATCGCGAGACGATCCAAGCGCGCATCACGGCTGCGATCAATCCGCAAGTACGGCAGAAGACTCTCAAGACGACCATTCTGGATACGCGGGAAGTACTCGAAGGCGTGGTGGAGCGCTTCGAAAAGGTAATTCCGCGCAGCGAGGCGGAAGTTTCCGTCGTCCAGGAGCGCCTGATTCGCGCCGGTTTCCGCGAGGATTCCGCTTTGAAGATTTTCTACGGCGCAAAGGTGATTGTTCCAATCATCCTGATTGTCATTGCGATGGTGACCGGCTTCGCCAAGCAGAACCCGTTCTTTATCTATATCGCGTGCGCAGGATTCGGGTTTATCGCACCGGACTTCTGGCTGGGCAAGAAGATTACGAATCGGCAATCGAAGATCCGGCGCGGTCTGCCGGATGTGCTGGACATGCTTGTGATCTGCGTAGAGGCCGGACTCAGCCTGGACCAGGCGACGGCCCGCACGGCCGAAGAGCTGAAGCAATCGCAACCGATTCTCAGCGACGAATTAACGGTGGTGGCTTTGGAGCAGCGAGCCGGCAGTGTGCGCGCGGACGCCTGGAAGCACCTGGCGGATCGCACCGGCATTGACGTGGTGCGCAACCTGGTGTCGATGCTGGTGCAGTCAGAACAGTTCGGAACCAGCATCGCGAAGACTTTACGAGTACATTCCGACACGCTGAGAACGAAGCGTGTCCAGGAAATTGAGGAGAAGGCGGCGAAGTTATCAGTCAAGCTGCTCTTCCCTCTGGTTCTTTTCATTTTCCCCTCTCTGTTCGTTGTGGTCTTAGGACCGGCAGTGATTCTGATGGCAGACTCGTTCAAATCTCTGTTTGGTCACTAAAGAAAGGGGAAACTCAAATGGATACACCCACAATTATTCGTATTGTTTCGGGCGTGCTTTTCGCAGTGGTTCTGGTTATTTTGATCCAGCGCCGTCGCACGCAAGTTAAGTAACTACACCTTCATCGAATTTCTGTGAGCCTGCTGCTTTTCGCCTGAGATACGCAAGATGGGGCGAATGATGAAAAAGGGGGATTCACCATGGATACACCAACAATTATCCGGATCGTTTCGGGTGTGCTTTTTGTGGTTGTACTGGTCATTCTGATCCAGCGCCGTCGCACCCGGGTTAAGTAACTGAACATTCATCGAAGTTTCTGTGGGGCCTACAGCGTTTCGCACCCTAGGAACGAGATGGATCCAAACATGAAAAGGGGGATTCGCAATGGACACACCTACAATTATCCGGATCGTTTCCGGTGTGCTCTTTGTGGTCGTGCTGGTCATCCTAATCCAGCGCCGCCGCACCCGGGTCAAGTAGCAGAGGGATAGCAAGACAGCGCAGCAGGCCGGGAAGTGGCCGGACGGGATCACTGTCGGCGAACACACTGTTTGCTTCCGACGGTTCGATGTTTTGTCGCTTGGGAAATTGAAGCGACTCGCCACAGGTTTTCGATCAGGTTTCGAAAAGCTGATTCTGGTTCGGCCATTTTCTTAACGCGGCTGTCGTTCGCAGTACCGGTTGAAATTGATACTTATGGTTATCATCTGGTGGTTTGCGGTAAGCCCTACAGCCTCGAAGAGAGGGTGAGGAGATATGGAAGGTCAAAAATATTGTGTATACAACCAGACGCGGGAAAGCTTTCTGAGCTTGGGAGTTACCGTGGCGGATGCGGCCACGGTGCATGTACG
Organism: uncultured Acidobacteriaceae bacterium; assembly: GCA_963798035.1. Taxonomy (GTDB): domain Bacteria; phylum Acidobacteriota; class Terriglobia; order Terriglobales; family Acidobacteriaceae; genus Telmatobacter. The sequence goes on from CAWCRW010000007.1 coordinate 655,370, forward strand.
CGAGTTAATCGACCGAGTTACGATCAAGCCAGACAGCGGCCTTTGGATGAATCCTTATCGAGGGATACTACCTGCGCGGGTCCATTCACCAATCGACCTTGTATATCTTGACAACAACTACAGAGTTATCCAGGAAATTGAGTCATTCCCCACATCTTCCGTTGAGCCACTGAAAGATCAGGCCGCAAGCGCCCTTGTGTTACCGGCACATACGATTTATTCGTCTCAAACGCAGCCCGGTGACCAGATGGTGATATGCGTAGCCGATGAGATGGAGCGCCGCCTGGAACGGCTTTCCGGCTCATTTGCGAGCTTGTCAAACTCACAAGCTGCCGCATCGCCAAAGGAAAAACTGTCGAGCAACGGATTCTCGAATCATGCTGCGACGAGCGATTCCGATGACACGCAAATCTCTTCGCGGGGGTCCGACACGATGATCGATTACGAACCGAAATCGAATAAGCGCAATCCATTTATAAAGTGGCTGCAGAACTGGTTGTCGTCGGATCGCCGGCGCGCGGATCGCCAGGCATTGCCAGGATTGGTTGCGTATTACTGGACAGGAAGCACGCCGCGCGCTTACCAAATTGCCGATATCAGCTCGAGCGGGTTCTACGTCTTGACTGAAGAAAGATGGTTTCCTGGCACGATGGTCCTGATGACTCTGCAAAGGACGGACCGTACAGGCAAGAACCTGGATGATTCAATTGCCGTACAGTCCCGTGTGGTGCGATGGGGAAGCGACGGACTTGGGCTGGCGTTTGTCCTCTCCCGGGCAGTCGATCCGAACAATGGAGAGTCTCTGCGCGAGAATGGCGCGGACAGAAAGACCCTGGAACGCTTCCTTGAGCGACTGAAGAGCGCGGACGTGGAGCTGCATTTCGCAGGTCGATAGGCCGGCTCATTTCTTCTTATTGACTCGAGAGCTTATGCGCTTTCCCTTGATTCACGGCGAGTGACGTGAAACGCCGGATTCGCGCGCGGATGACGGCTTCGATTCGGATGGGATATTTGAGCGGGCATTGCGCGTTGAAACAGCGCATGCAAATTATTTAATTAATCGGCATCTTCCGGAATAATCAGCAACACTTCTACGCGCGCGACCTGGCCATTGTGTTTTGCCGGCCTGAACTTCCATTGCTGAAGCGCCTGGAGCAAAAGCTGGGTCTGCGAAAAGGTCGGAGGAAACGAAAGGGCAAGCGCTTCAAAATGCCCTGTCTCGGTGACATAGCCATGCACCATCAGTGCATCGGCATTGATATTGCCCGGTCCATTGCTGGGACGCACGATATAAGTAGGCCATGGTGCTTCGAGATGTTTCATGTCGCCGGCTGCTACGGCGTCGAGCTTGGACGGAAGAGAATACTGAAGGATCCAGCTCCGAGTCAGTCCCACGTGAAGATAGACGGAATAAACCAGCCGTCCACCCCAGAGTTTTGAAGTTTCGGGAAACTCTTCGGCCATCGAGGAGCCGACCACAACGACTCCGTATTGCCCATTTTGCGGCAACGTAACTCGGGTAAAGGTTGGCTCGGTTCCCTGCCCTCCGGATCCGCCGTTTGAACCGCCGTTGCTATGGCCTGTTCCTACATTGCCGGCGTTTCCGGCAACCGTTCCATTGCGCATTCCGGCGGCGCCCGGCGAGTTTCCTGCGGAGCCGTTGCTTTGGCGGGTTCCTTTGTCCGCACCTACGCCAGTCGGATCACCGGTGCCAGCCTGCGCGGAGTTACCCGCCTTGCCGGGTTGCATCGCGCCGTTTTCACTGCCGCGCGCAGTCTGGTTGACGGCCGGCAGGGCGATTGTTCCCTTGGCCATATCCTCTTCGGAGATGGACAGCATTGCCGCGGAGCTGGGTTGGATCGAAGAGCGGGAGGTGGTTTCCGGCAGCAGATCGCCCAGGGTGGCGCCGGAGACAACCACAGGCGTGGATGTAGCCGGCGCAGGCATCGGCAGACGGGACTCGAACGGCGTTGAAGTCATGGGCACATCCGCAACGCGAGTTTCCGGAGTGGGGCGAGTCAGGACCGGCCGAGTATTGACGATTGCGAGTTTCTGCGGCTGGGGTGGCGTGATGAGCTGCACCTTCGGTCTCTGGGCGGACCAGAGCAGCAACGACGGAAGCTTCGATTTAACGACTAATTGATTCGGCGGAATATCCGGCTGAACGATGGTGTGGTCAGAGATATGCAGTTTGGGAACCTGCAACGGACTCGAGGAAGACGCGGCGGGCAAGTCATGAGGAGACTGGACGTGCGCCGTTGAGTTCTGCTGTCCGGGATACCTGCCGCTATCGGCAGAGTTCACTTTTCTGACGGGGTCCGGGACAGTGATTTCGACTTCGCGCAGCGTAAAGCGTTCTGCAGCCGACCGCATGTTGATTCTGGGAGCAAAGATAAAGCCGTAGGCAATGAGACCCGTCACCAGAACGTGCGCGACCATCGAGACCACAAAGGTGTAGGGTCTCTGCCGCACTTGCGGCTGCTGGTCAAAAAGTGAAATCGTGCGGGGATACCCCATATCGGGATCGGATTCCTCAGTTGTACCGCTTGCATTTACTTTACATGCATCATGACCACTTGTGTGCACCAGAAAGGCAGTGCCATAGATGCCTTTTGTTACATAGCTAGAGGTTTTGATATTGCGCTCGATGGAGTTTCGGGCTAGTCGCTCTTTGCAGGAGTTTTCACTTGGAGAAGACCGGTGCGGGCGGTGTGGTCAGGAGATCGGATTGGAAACAGATTAGCGACGATCCGAGTTTTAGACTTGGAAGATCAATCTTAGAAGCGAGCCGTGTGGCGCGGTGCCCGGAACCGAAAGTAACTAGACAGGGTTATAGCTATTGCGCATAGTAGTGGCTAAAAGCTCAAGCATGCAGTAACAATGATCACAAAGCAATTCTAGATGGGTTTTGCCTTCTGATGAGACTGCTTGATGACTGTGAGTTTCGCGTCAGAATGGGATCCTGGATACCTGAAGAATCGGGGTATCACTTTGCTGTTTTTCGATGGGAAGAATGCAAAGTGACACGGCAGGTACTATAGGTTACAGACTCTCTTTTTTGTTGATGGGACGCGGAAGCATCGATGCTATACTTCATCGTCATTAATCCTCATTTGGGGTCCGACCAAGTGAACCTCTAACTCGGCGAGAGTCAGCCGCCGCTTCCTTTTGCAATTCAAGCAATGAGGCAGCGAAAGGTTGCTCGGCCGTAAAGCTGACGTAGACAGGAACTTTGAATGAACCGAAGACTGTTGGTAATCCTCCTCAGTGCTTTCGTGATAGCCGCCATAAGCACCTATATCGTTTGGCGCATGGTTGGAGCGCGCCTGTCTGTCGCGAAGCCGCAGGCCTCAACGAGCTTGGTCGCCGCTGCGAAAGACATCAAGATCGGAATGATATTGGCCCCCGCCGATCTGACCACGATCCAAGTGGTTGGACCGCCACCCCAGGGGTCCATCCTTGATAAGAAGAACGCGATCGGCCGGGGTGTGATTTCAAACATCTACTCCGGCGAGCCGATTCTTGATAACCGACTGGCGCCGATGGGATCCGGCGGCGGATTGGCGGCAACCATCAAGGAAGGAATGCGAGCCTGCGCAATCAAGGTGGATGAAGTTGTGGGCGTGGCTGGATTCGTAACTCCGGGCATGCGTGTGGACGTCCTGGTATCGGGAGTTCCGCCCAACCAGGGAAACAGCCAGGAAACGCAAACCAGAACGATCCTGCAAAACATCGAGGTTCTGTCGGCCGGAACCGATATTCAGAAGGATGCGGAAGGCAAGCCGCAGCAGGTCCAGGTTGTAAATCTCCTGGTGACTCCGGAGCAGGCGCAGATACTTGCCCTGGCAAGCAATCAGATGAAGATCCAGTTAGTTCTGCGCAACCCGCTGGACACGACGATTGCGCCAGTGCCAGAGACGGCAATGACCAATCTGTTCACGGGGACGAAGACAGCTCCGCAGCCACATACAAACAATGCGCCGAAGAAGGTAAAAGCCGCGGCCCCACCGCCGTTCACAATCACAGTGATCAATGGCGCGCAAAAATCTGAAGAGAAATTTGTAACTCCCGGGGGGCAACAGTGAAAGTCAGAACCGCGGTCAGCATTGCAAGTTTGAACGTTGTTGCGCTTGTAATTTGCGCCCCTTTGGCCACGTGGGCCCAGGCGGCGGCCGAGGCGGCTCAAACCGCAACGCCCGCGGCGCAAACTGCGACGCCCGCTGCTCCGAATGCAGCGCCACCCACGCAAGCACCGCCTCCGGTAGTGCAGACGGTGATGCAGCCGGTGGGACCAGCCAGTCAGGACTCTGCGAATGATCTCTCTGTGACGGTCGGCAAGTCGGTTGTTCTCGATCTGGCACGGCCGATCACCCGCATCGTGGTTGGTCTGGGTGATTTTGCCGAAGCCCAAGCTGTGAGCCCCACACAGGTGCTGGTGAATGGAAAGCTTTCCGGCGAAACGACGCTTATCCTTTGGGACACGGGGGGCGGACGCCAGTTTTTCAACGTGACGGTTCGGCCAAGTACGTTTGCCTCTCACGATCAACTCGAGTCCGTGCGCCGCCAGCTCAGAACCGAGCTGCCGGGCCAGGAACTGAACGTGACGACAGAAGGCACGAACGTCTATCTTCGCGGCACGGTTTCTGACTTGAACAGTTCGAGCCGCGCGGTGATGATTGCGTCGACTGCAGGAAAAGTCATCAATCTGCTCGACGTGAAGGTCCCCGAGGCCCAACCGCAGATTCTTTTGAAGGTGCGTTTCGCCAGCGTCGATCGGACCAAAGAACGGCAGTTCGGCATCAATCTTTTCAGCACTGGTTTCGGAAATACCCTGGCTACGGCGACGACGGGACAATTTTCGGGGCCCTCGGTCACCCCGACTATCGGCGGCGGCCCCGCCTCGCTTAGCATTTCGAATGAGCTGAACCTTTTTGCCTTCTATCCCGGGCTTAACCTTGGCGCAGTCATCGCAGCGATGGAGCAGCGTGGCCTGGCGGAGTCGCTTGCCGAGCCAAACATCCTTGCGCAAAACGGCAAACAAGCGAGCTTCCTCGCCGGCGGCGAGTATCCATTTCCGATGGTTCAGTCCGCGGGAGTCGGCGGAGGCGGCGCGGTCACGATTGCGTTCAAAGAGTACGGTATCCGGCTGAACTTCATTCCGACGATCACTCCTCGAGGGACGATTCGACTGCAAGTTGCCCCGGAAGTAAGCGCCCTGGACTTTGGTGATGCGGTGAACATCTCAGGATTCACGGAACCCGCAATCACTGTTCGTCGCGTGAAGACGGAGATCGAACTCGGGGACAGGCAGAGTTTTGCGATTGGCGGTCTGCTCGATAACACGGAGAACGAGACGTTTCAAAAGATTCCGTTCCTGGGTGACATCCCGATTCTTGGCAAGTTCTTTCAAAGCGTTCAACGGACGAAGAATAATACCGAGCTGATCGTGATTGTGACGCCGGAGATTGTCTCGCCTTCGCCGGCAGGCACAGATATCGCCACGCCAAAGTTCACACAACCATTTCTCCCGCCGAATTCGAATACTCCGATGCACACACCGGATACAGCGGCCGCTCAGCAGGCAGCGCCGGCAACCATGCCTGTGGAGCAGTTAATTGAAAGCATGAAGCCGGAGACGCCGCTTTCGGATTCCAGTTCGGGCTACGGTGGAGGCGGCGGTGGTGGCGGGGGCGGCTCGAGTTCCAGCTCATCGCCTCAGTAGTGCCATCGCGGAACGATCGGACATCGGGGCCGGCGCTTATCGGCTCTTGATCGAAACAAGCGAGCCTCATCCGCAGTGGATGGGGCTCCTTCTTTTCTGGGCATTGCTTTTCGCAGGATTCCCCAGGGAAGGAATTGCAGCGAATGGCGTGGGAGGGAATCGACAATGCAGGCAATCGATCCTGTTGCGCGGCGTGGCGAGCGACTACTCCCGTGTCAACTCGTGGCAGACGGAAGCATTCGTTTGGACCTGGTGGCGGTTCATGAATTCACGGGGATGATACAAGCCTCTCGCGCAAGGAAGGACGCAATCGCAAAATGAACCGTTTGGCTCGGTGGCTCAAGAGGGTGCGAACGTCTTCGGGCTCGGCGAAACCCGCCGGTGAAGATCTGAGATTTCAGATGACGAATCTCACGCGCAGCACTCGAATTGCCAGTAGCGTGGAGGTCGCCGATAGTGGGGCGAAGCGTTCGAAAGGGTTGCTTGGGCGAACGGGGCTGGCGCCGGGAGAAGCGATCTGGATTGTGCCTTGCGAATCGGTGCACACGTTTGGGATGAAGTTTGCGATTGACCTTATCTATCTTGACCGGCAGCTGCGCATACGAAAGATTCGGAGCAACGTTCGCCCGTGGCGCATGTCGGGTTGCCTTACAGCGCATTCGGTGGTGGAGCTCGCGTCTGGTTCAATTCGAACGATGGATGCCCAAGTAGGCGATCTGGTGGAATTCAGCCGGGCCGATGCAGGCGTCGTAGATACCGGTTCTGCCGCTTCGCAGGGAACTTGAATTCAACAAGAACAGGATTGATTGGCCAAGCGATTGCAATGAAATTATGCGGCTGCAGGACGCCGGATGAAGAGGCGGTTGAATCGATTGAATGGGCCAGGTGTTTGCGCTCGATGCGAACTAACACCTTTGTGTCATGTAAACCACAGAGGGTTTCCGAGGGCCAAATCTGTAAACTACAGTTTACAGATCTTCCTGCTTGACTTCTCGTAAGTGATTGAGTTTAATTGGTAGTAGATTTTCTATTCGATTGGCAAGGTAGTTGCTGTTAAAACGGTAACCCAGCGTGTTTGCTGGAACAATCCAAGCTTAGGAGAGACTTAAGATGAATGAGATGATTCTAAAAATGTATGTGAAGATGCAGACCCTGATGGCCCGTGAAGAAGGTCAGGATCTGGTAGAGTACGCGCTCGTTGTTGCTCTGATCGCCTTTGGTGCGGTTACGGCAATGAAGGGCCTGTCCAGCGAAATCAACACCGCGTTCATGACGATCAGCAGCGACCTTGGTAGCTCGCTCTAATCGACGCGAACTCTGGCTTAGCCAGAGTTAAGAATGTTGAAGGATAGAACGGTTCCAGGTGAAATCGATGAAGGACTTGTTCCCCAAGCTTCCTATCTATCGATACTGCGATCATCCTGGAATATCTAGTTGGTAAAGCAAGTTTGATTTGAGAAGTTCAATTTAACTGTATTTATTCGATGAGGGCCTTAACTGCATGTTAAGGTTCCGACTCTGACTCGAGCGCGACGTACGAACGCGGCGAGCAGTATTGCCCCTGGGCTCGCTTGCGTTGTCGCTTCCCCGGATCTTCCCGGAGGAGCGATTTGGCGTGTGTCTCATCGCAAAATGAACAGCCCTCAAGTGCAGGAACCATTCCTGGACATTCGCGGTGCGTTGCCCTCTGCGGCGCAGGGACGCATGACCTGGAGCGGATGCGCGTCTCACTGCGCGCTCCATCTCTGAATTAAGCTTCGGATCTACGGATCCTGTGACCGACCCCTTCCTGCTGAGCGCGGCTCGAGTTCCATTTGTCTCTGCAAACCGGTGCCGATTCACTTGGTGGGACAAGCCAGACCGGTCTTCCTCTGAGTCGCCCGTGTCGAATTAGATAACCGCGAATACAAGCGGAAGAAGAAGGCTACTTGAGAGATGAGAATAGGAAGATCGGGACGGTGGGTTTATGATCGGCGGAAAACGCGTCGCTGTCGTGATGCCGGCATACAACGCTGAGAAGACGCTGGAGCAGACGGTCAAAGAATTGACGGAGATCGTGGATATCAAGATTCTGGTCGATGATTCCAGCAAGGACCAGACGGCCGCGCTGGCGAAGCAACTCGGCGTAGAAACCTTCATTCACGACAACAACTACGGCTATGGGCGGAATCAGCAGACATGCTATCGGGAAGCACTCGCTGCGGGCGCCGATATCGTTGTCATGGTCCATCCGGACTATCAATACACGCCTCTGCTGGTGCCGGCGATGGCAGGGATGATTGCGAGCGGCATCTATGACATGGTTTTGGCGTCCCGTATTCTCGGCGGAGGCGCACTGAAAGGCGGGATGCCCCGCTACAAATACATCTCGAACCGCCTCCTTACCGCTTTCCAGAACCTGTTCCTGCGCGTCAAGTTGTCGGAGTATCACACCGGCTTCCGAGCCTTTTCTCGCGAGCTACTGGAGAAACTCCCGCTGGTCGAGGATTCGGACGATTTTGTTTTTGACAACCAGATGATCGCGCAGGCGGTGATGTTTGGGTTTCGGATCGGGGAGATTTCGTGTCCCACGAAATACTTCGAGGAAGCGTCTTCCATTAACTTCAAACGCAGCGTGGAGTATGGGATTGGTGTGTTGAGCACAACGGTCAGTTTTGTAGCGCACAAATGGGGAATTCGCCGTATCCCCAGATTCGATCCCGCGGGAAGAAGAATCACGAGCTACGATTCCCCGCTCGCTCAGCGCCCGTGAGATGGTTCGCGATGGGATCTGGAACTGCGTGGAAGCAATACGCGAGCGTGTTCATTCTGCTCCTGGGCGGCGGAATCTCGTTGATTTGGGGAATTGCGTTAGAGAAAGGCACGCGCGCCGGCGTCATGGGCTTTCCGGGAATCTATTTTGGAACGCGATGCCTCCTCGAAAAGTGCGATCCGTACAATGTGCAGGATCTCGAGCGGTTCTATGAGGCCCAGGGATTCGCGACGCCTTCGGAGTCAGTCGCTCTACGCCAGTCTGTAACTCTCTACGTCAATCTCCCCGCCACTTTTCTCTTCGTTGCTCCTTTTGCGCTGTTGCCGTTGGGGACCGCGCAGTTGCTTTGGATGATTCTGGTCGTGGGGAGTTTTTCGATCGCAACGCTTCTGATGTGGAACCTTGGACGGAACCATGCGCCCGACGTGTCCCTGATCCTGGCATTCCTATTGATCTCGAATTGCGAGGTCATTTTTGCAGGGGGGAATACTGCCGGACTGGTGGTGAGTTTGTGCGTCCTTTCCGTTTGGTGCTTCCTTCAGCAGCGCTTCCTGAAGTTGGCCGTTGTTTGTCTAGCCGTGAGTCTTCTGATCAAGCCGCATGATGCGGGGCTGATCTGGCTCTATTTTCTGGTGGCTGGGCCACTGCATCGAAAACGTGCGCTGCTTTCGGCGGCCCTGGCCATCGGGCTGGGGGCTGCAGCGATTGTCTGGGTTTCCCATGTCGCGCCGAGTTGGCCAGCGGAGCTTCGTACAAATCTGGCGGCAATTTCCGGGCCCGGCGGTATTAACGAGCCGGGTCCGACTTCAATCGGGGTGAGCAGTCCCGACATGATCATCGATTTGCAGACAGTGCTCAGTGTGTTTGTGAATGCACCGCAGATCTATAACGTCTTGTCGTATCTGATGTGCGCGTTGCTGCTTTGCGCCTGGCTGCTTGCAGTACGCCGCTCCGAACAATCAACCCGCAACACGCTTTTTGCCCTGGTTTCCGTTGCCGCTTTGTCGATGCTGGTCACCTATCATCGTTCCTACGATGCAAAGCTTTTACTGCTCGCGATTCCAGCGTGTGCCATGGTGTGGAAAGAGGGAAAGCGCATCCGTTGGATCGCGTTTGCACTCAGCGCCGGGACGGTACTGATGACCGGGGACATTCCGTTGGCGATGCTGACGCATGCGACTCGCAACCTGCGCTTGTTTTCGGACGGATTGACGGGAAAGATTTTGTTTGTGTTGTTGGCGCGTCCGGCACCGCTCTTGTTGCTTGCGGTTTCTGTTTTTTACCTGGTGCTGATGATGCGACCTGTTTGGGGAGGACGGTCCGAGACTGGCGAGGCACGAGAGGCGCAGCCGATCGACCAGGCGCATGCTCCTCGGAATCTCTCTTCGCCGGCAATGTGATGTCCGACCAGGGTGCTGAGCAGAGCGGGGCCGGTTCGAAGGAGCGCGTGTCGTCCAGCAGTTTTGGATGTTTTCAGCGCCGCGCGAGAACACTCATGAGCGGAAGGACTTGAAGCGGGTTTTGTCAGTGTGCCCTGGCGAAGAATTCATATTGATCGCTGCCCGAACCTTCTGTTCCGAGGACTTTCCAGCCGGGAGTGCGTTCGAGCAAATAGCTGAGCGGCTCGCTCTTGCGGAGAAGGACATGATCGATGTTGTACTTATCTAGAAGACTCAGCGAATTCTCGCAATGCAGAATCGCGATGAAATCCTTCATGATTCCATGGTGCTCGAAAGTGTCCCAGCGCGTATCGATAAACGTTGGCTTGGAGTTGAAATCCATGATGCCGCCGAGGTGTTCCTGATTGAGGGTTCGCCAGGAGGGTTGAATCGACGCAATGGTTTGCAAGGGGTAGTCTGCCGCCAATCCTTTTTGAAGTGTGTCCTGGGTCGGGAAATACAACGCGACGACGCCGAGCACGGCAGCCGCCACGACGCCGTTCATGAAGGGGATGGTCTTCGGATTTGTGGGTGGCGGGAAGAAGCTTCGCGTCAGATCGGCGGCGACCATGGGGATGAGCAGAACCGCAGCGAGAAAAGCGAAGCGGGCGTGGTCGAATGCGGCATACCAGGCGAAAAAGACGAATGCGAGTTCGAAGAGCTTCCACTTGCGCGCATGAATTACATTCGTGAACACGATCAGGGCAATGAAGGCGACTGCAACTTTGCCGACGAACCAACCCAGATTGAGGGGCTGCCACTCCTGAACATTTCCGATGTTCAGGGTTTGGTTCAGCGCCATGTCAAACGGGTTCCATACCAGTCGCCAGCCGTACGGGTTGATCATGAGCGCAGCGACGCTGGCGGCAAGCACGGCAAGCAGGCGTTTACGTTGCACGCGGGAAAACGGCTCCTGTTGGAAGATGCCCGCGTTGAGCCGGAAGAGACCGCAGAGGATGTAGAGCACAAGAAGCCCCATCCCGATCATCCAACTGCCATGCAGATTGACCCATACGCAGAAGATCACCGGCAAGAACCAGAGGATGCGGGGTCTGCCGCGCTCGACCGCTTCGAGGATGCAGAGTTCCGCAGACATGGCGACGTAACCAAAAAGAATCGTGCGCGCATTGGCATTCACCCACATCAGGATGAAACCAAGCGCCGCCATCCAGAGCGCAACGCCCGGATTCTTCGATCGCAGATAGCCGCGCCAGTAGACAAGATGCAGGTTGGCGCTGAGGACGAGCCAGGTCACGAGATAGACGCCCACCAGGCCGAAGATCCGATAGCCGAGCCAGAACGGCATTTCCGAAAGCCATTCCGGGTTCACCCACCGCTGCGCAGCGACGGTGTAGGAATAGGGCTCAACGTGGATGAAATGATGCGACATCCATAGGATGCGGGCGTCCGCAAGGTGCCACCAGATGTCGGGATCTCCCAAGACGTGGGCGGTGTCGCGAATGCTGGAAAGGATGACCGGCAGCATCGCCAGGATTGCCATGTCCATCATGTGCCGGCTGAAAATTTTCCTCAGAATACGCACAAATTGAGACGAGGTTCCCTTCCCCGATTCTTCATCGACAGGAGCAACCTGCTCAACTGGTTGAGGACTCATAGATTCACCTTACCGGAGCCGTAAAGGCGCGACAAGGGAAACTCCTGTCTTCGGGCGCCGGCCCGCATTACATGTGTCACGTGCCAATCCAATGGGGCAAGCAAAGCCTATGAGGATGAACCAAGGCATTCGATTGAATGCAGTTCCAACCTGCTAGACTGGCTAGCGTGTCAGACCAAGCAAAGCCGCCTGTTTTCCTTCTCGATGCGATGTCGTTCATCTTTCGCGCGTATCACGCGATGCAGCGGAGCCGTCCCATGTCGACGCGTTCGGGGCTGCCCACGGCGGCTACCTATGTTTTCGTGAACATGATCAAGAAGCTTCGACAGGATTTTGCACCACGCTATTTCGCGGCAGTCTTCGATGTAAGCGGCGAGGTATTCCGCGATGAGCGGGCACGAGCCATTGGCAAGCTGCGCAAATGGAACTCGAAGTCACAGAGTTTTGAGGAAGTGAGTTACGAGGGTTACAAAGCCAATCGGGAGGCGATGCCGGAGGACTTGCGGCGTCAGGTCCCGTATATTCGGCGGGCGCTTGAAGCATTACGCATTCCCGTTCTCGAAGCCGTCGGCTTTGAAGCGGACGATGTGATCGGCACGCTGGCTCGGGAAGCGGCGGAGCTTGCGCACGATGTCTTCATTGTTTCGGGCGATAAGGACATGATGCAGCTGGTGACGCCCCATGTGAGGATGCTCAATCCCCAGAAGGACAATTTGATCCTGGACCCTGCGAAGGTGACCGAGACACTGGGGGTCCCGCCGGAGAAGGTTGTGGATGTGATGGCGCTGCGGGGCGACTCGGTCGATAACATTCCCGGAGCTCCCGGTATCGGCGACAAGGGCAGCGTGGAGCTCATTCTTCAATTCGGCACCGTTGAAGAAGTGCTGAACCGGGCCGCGGAAGTGAAGAGAAAGAGTTATCGGGAATCCCTCGAGCAAAACCGGGATGCTGTTTTGTTGTCGAAAGAGCTGGTGACGATCGACTGCCACGTACCGTTGGAGCTCGACCTTACCGCGATGGAAACGCTGCCGCCCGACGTGGAAGCGTGCCGCGAACTCTTTACGGAACTCGAGTTCACATCGATGCTGCGGGAGCTTGAGCCGTCGATCGCCGGAGTGCAGGTCAATCTTCTCGACGAACCGAATGAGGAGCAAATCGCAGCCTTCTATGACGCGGCCCGCCGCAACGGCTTCGCCTTTGCCATCGATGCGGTCGAGCCAGCCGCCGATGAGTCGGACGAGATCTCCCAACAAGGCCCATCGCTGCTGGATGTGCTTGAGGAGGCGGAGAAGAAGACGCTCTCGAGCGTCGGAGTTTGCGCAGATGCGACGACAGCTCTGCGGCTTCCGCTCGGGGACGAGTTAAGGACGTTGTTACAAGATCCCCTGGTACCCAAGCAGGTTCACGATTTGAAGCTGGCGATTCATGTATTCCATGACCTTGGGGTTGAGTTGCAGGGCATTGACGACGACTCGATGCTGCTTTCCTATGCATTGAATCCCACGCACGCAACGCAAACGATCGCCGATGTGGCTGCGCGGCACGGGCAGAATCCACCCGCGTCGCTGACTGCGGCGGCAGCCTGTGTTCAGGCCCTGTTGCCCGATTTGCGCGAGGAAGCAGAGAAGGGCGGCGTGTCGCGCGTGTACCGGGAAATCGATCTACCCCTCGCGCCGGTCCTCTATCGCATGGAGCATGCAGGCGTACGTATCGACACGGTTGTGTTGAACGAATTGTCGAAGCGCTTTGCGGTTGAATTGGAGCGCGTGGGGGAGCGCATCTTTGAGCTGGCGGGACGCCGATTCAATATCAACTCGCCCAAGCAACTTGGCGAAGTGCTGTTTACGCACATGGGATTGCCGGCCCCGGTGGTTCGCGGCAAGGGAAAGGCGATTTCAACCGCGCAGGATGTCCTGGACCAATTGGCGGAGCAGCACGAAGTTCCGCGACTGGTTCTGGAGTTTCGTCACCTGGCAAAGTTGAAGTCGAATTACATTGACGCACTGCCGCTGCTGGCGGATGCCGATTCGCGCGTGCATACGACGTTTCAAGCGGCAGCGACAGCGACGGGAAGACTTTCGTCGGTGAACCCGAATCTTCAGAACATCCCCATACGGACTGAACTAGGCCGTGAAATTCGAGCAGCTTTCATTGCAGCGCCGGGGATGAAGCTGCTCTCGGCGGATTATTCGCAGATCGAGTTGCGGCTCCTGGCTCATCTCAGCGGCGATCCGCTGCTGGTGCGCGCCTTCGCGCAGGGAGAGGACATTCACACGCTGACGGCAAGCGAAGTTTTCGGTGTTCCCGCCGAATCGATGGACAAGGAGACGCGCAATCGCGCCAAGGCAGTGAATTTTGGCATTGTCTATGGCATTTCGGCCTTTGGCCTGGCGGCGCAGCTGGGCATCCCGCAAGCCGAAGCACGCGCCTACATCGATCGCTATTTCGCACGATATGAGGGGGTGAAGACGTTTATCGAGAAGACGCTTGAGGCAACCCGGCGCACCGGAAGCGTGCACACGCTGTTTGGCCGGATGCGGCCGATTCCTGATATCGAGAGCCGGAATCCCAACCAGCGCGGCTTCGCTGAGCGAACAGCAGTCAACACACCGCTGCAGGGAACGGCCGCCGACCTGATCAAGCTGGCAATGATTGCGCTCGACAGGAAGATCGCAGAACGAAAGCTGCGGTCGCGCATGGTGTTGCAGGTGCACGACGAATTATTATTCGAGGTGCCGGACGGCGAGTCCGAAGAGGTGGCGGGACTTGTGCGGAGCGAGATGGAAGGCGTGATCACGCTAAGTGTTCCGCTGCTTGTTGACTTAGGCATTGGGTCAAACTGGAGGGATCTTTAGCCCCCAGGTTGTGTCTCTGAATACGTTCGCGCCGGCTCCCCGATTTGGCAGCGTTCTAGGGGTGTTAGGATTTCGGCAATGACCTCGAACGATGAGATCGCACCGTGCCTCACGGCAGTTATGCCTGTGTACAACGAGGCCGGTACCGTAGCGGAGGTCATGAGCGTTGTGCTCGCGCAGCGACCGGTCGGTGAGTTAGTGGTCGTCGATGACTGCTCGCGGGACGGGACCTGGGACAAGCTGCAAGAACTCGCCAAGAGTGATGCACGCATCAAGCTCTTTCGTCACGACGTGAACCAGGGCAAGGGCGCCGCCTTGCGCACGGGGATTGCCGCTGCAACTTCGCCCATCGTGATCATTCAAGATGCGGATCTGGAATATGACCCAACGGAGTATTACCGGTTGTTGAGTCCGATTCTTGGCGGGAAAGCCGATGTGGTGTTTGGATCGCGATTTCTTGGAGGCGCAGGAGCCCACCGGGTGCTCTATTTCTGGCATTCGATCGGCAATCAGTTCCTGACCATGTGCTCGAACATGGCAACGGATTTGAATCTCACCGACATGGAAACGGGTTACAAGGCATTTCGGCGTGAGTTGATTCAAGGAATCACGATCGAAGAGAATCGTTTTGGTTTTGAGCCGGAAATCACGGCGAAGGTAGCTAAGTCGAAAGTGCGCATTTACGAAGTGGGCATTTCTTACAATGGTCGAACTTATGCCGAAGGGAAAAAGATTGGATGGCGCGACGGAGTCCGCGCGCTGTGGTGTATATGGAAGTATAACTTTTGAAATAGACTCCTTTTTCTCTTTGATTGAAGGCAAACTAGCGCATCTAATTCAGATGCGAGCAGTAATTTGCCGAGACTCAACTCCGATGTTGCATAAGTATCGCGATAACGTACGATTTCTTTCGCACATTTGATTGGGGACGGTGAAGGTTGGTACAAGCAGGAGGAGCGAGACCTCAGAGGCGAAGGATATGGAGCCAACCAAGGAAGCGGAAGCAGGAGCGAGCAGTACGGTGAAGCCTGTAGCGGGCCCGGTAGTGCAGATTGACGAGGGGCGGATTCAAGCACACCTGGACGAGGTGGTGCGGTCGACGGTGGAAGAGACGCTGAACGCACTGCTTGACGCCGAAGCGGATCGATTGTGTGGAGCCAGGAAGTACGAGCGCAGCGAGGGCCGCAAGGACACGCGCGCCGGCAGCTACGATCGTCATCTGCACACCAAGGCAGGAGAAGTGACGTTAACAGTCCCGAAGCTGCGCAGCTTGCCGTTTGAAACAGCGATCATCGAACGCTATCGAAGACGGGAGTCCTCGGTGGAGGAAGCGCTGATCGAGATGTACCTGGCCGGAGTGAGCGTACGGCGAGTGGAAGACATCACACAGGCTCTGTGGGGAACGAAGGTGTCGGCCTCGACGGTAAGTGATCTGAACCAGAAGATCTACGGCAAGATCGACGAGTGGCGATTGCGGCCTTTGGTGGGCGACTTCCCCTATGTGTTCCTGGACGGGTTGTGGCTGAAGCGCTCGTGGGGTGGAGAAGTGAAGAACGTCTCCGTGCTGGTGGCCATCGGAGTGGCGCAGACCGGGTACCGGGAGATTCTGGCGGTGAGCGAGGGAGCCAAGGAAGACAAGGCCAGCTGGACGCAGTTCCTGCGCGAGCTGAAGGAACGTGGCTTGAAGGGCGTGCAGTTGATTGTCAGCGACAAGTGTCTGGGCTTAGTGGAGAACCTGGCCGAGTTCTATCCCGAAGCCAAGTGGCAGCGCTGCGTTGTCCATTTTTATCGTAACGTCTGGACCGCGGTTCCGTCGGGCAAGGTGAAAGGTGTGGCGGCGATGCTAAAGGCCATCCATGCTCAGGAAGATGCGCAAGCCGCCAGAGAAAAAGCCGGCCAGGTAACCGTGAAGCTACGCGAGATGCGATTGGCACGAGCTGCAGAGATCGTCGAAGCCGGCATCGATGAAACCCTGACCTACTACGCAATGCCCGCCGAACACTGGCGCTGCCTTCGCACCAATAACCCTCTGGAACGGCTGATGCGGGAGATCCGACGACGAACGCGTGTAGTGGGCGCCTTTCCCGATGGAAAGAGTGCGCTGATGCTGGTGGCAGCAAGGCTTCGGCATGTGGCAGCTACCAAGTGGGGAACCAAACGCTACTTGCAGATGAACAGGCTGGCCGAAGTCAGAGCCATTGCCTGAACAGGCTATGCAAATGTGGAACGCACAGAACGCGTCCCACATTCACACAGCCTCGACGGCGGCTACGGGGTCAAATCCAATGCCAAACCAAAACTCAACCAACAACCTTCCCGATTTTCAATTTCGGAAAGTGCGAAAAAAACTGGACACTACCAGTATCGCATTATATGTTCGACGAAGAGCTCGCGTAAGGCGCGCGCGATACATATATCCACAAAAAGTAAGTACCCATAATAAACAATGTCAAGGGCGCGGGGAAGATTTGTAAAGCCATCACGAGCCGGCGATTGACTTCTGTTTCATGCAGTGAAACGTGCTGGAGGAGGGAGAAGAAAACCGCCCAGGGGAGCGCCGCAGTGAACACAATACCCGCGGAAGTGATCGCTACGCCAATCCAGGCCCTCCTTCTGCGCTCGCGCCAAAGGATTGCGCATGCCGGGACCGCGAGCATCAGAAGTTTCGCATCGTCCAGTCGATGATAGACGGGCAACATTGAGAATGCCGCGATGGGTGCAAGTGCAAACCACGCGTTCTTCTCCGACGGGCTTAGCCGAATTGTCTTCACCAACCACACGACGAGGAGGGCTCCGCACACAAAGTAGCTCGCTGGGTTGTAAAAGTCAGGTTTATCCTGGAAGAAGCTAAATATCGTCTGGAGACTGATGATCATAACGATGCCATGACCCGCAGTCGATGCAATCCCTGGATCGCTAAGGCCACCGTGTGCGGCGTTCGCTACAAGATTCGAATGCAACTCTTGTATCCAGCACGGCGCCACGTGAGAAAGCCAAAGGACTGAAGGCAAACTCAAGGCAACTACAGCTAGAAGCGTCTGCAGAGCCCTTTTCCGATAAGCACCCCCAGCGATCAGGAAATAGAACCAGATCAATCCAGAGTCATGCGGCTTGAGCATGAGGCTGATTGCCAGCAAGAATACGCCCACAAGTTCGAAGCGCTCTCGCACAAAACACCAGACTGCGATCATACAAAAGCCAATCACAATCCCACCTGGGCCAGCTATGGCAAGGAAAAGCGGACAATTCGCAAGCGCGAACGCGATCAAACCTCCTGAGAGCACTGGCGCATAGGCTGCAGCAATGTGCCAAATCAGAAGCGCACTCACGACCAAGCTAAGCGCGGTGACCGCTAGCCAAACGATGTGCGCCGGCCCAAACGGGAATAGGGCGAAAGGAATTGTGACGGTGAAGGCAGTTGGCAAGTAAATGAGTTGGGTTTCTGTCTTCCGAATCAGAGGTGTATCGTGAGCAGTTTCTCCCCCATCAAGTTGATAGACGCGCTCGAGTTTTTGTTCCAGATACGGATCTTGATGTTCCAGTACGCATCGGGCACTATAGTACATAAGTCTAAAGTCCGCAGTAGATACCGGCGCAGCATTCTCCAAGACAATTCCAAGAAGAAGGAATATCGCGGTTCCCAGTGCCATCAAATAGAGACTATCTGTGCGCGCTCTGTTCATAGCTCCTTGCTCGTCGTCAACATTGAACGAATTGCCAGACCACCTGCGCTTCAGCTCACGAGACCGGGATCAAACGGTCATGTTTTTTCCTTCAACTAATCTTCTTTGCGGCTGTCCGTTCAAAGAATGCGCATAGGCTAGCAGCAGCAGAATCCCCACAAGTAGCAGGATCAGTGGCACCGGAAACATCTGAAGAACTTCCATTATTTTGAAAGAAGCCAACCACGGAGGCAACTTTGTGTGCGAAAGCAAAGAAAGGAAGATCGCCCATGGCATTGCTCCTGTGAGAATAAGCGCCAAAGCAACTGAGATGACTATGATTCGTGAGAATGCGCCTCCCCGTTGCCCCAGGATGCAGCAAGCCGGAATAGCGAGAAGCAGGAGCTTTGCGTCATAAACTCGATGGTAGATCGGCAACATTGAGAGCGCAGTCATAGGCGCGAGCGCGAACCAAGCGATTGTTTCCGTAGGACGCGAGCGCAAGGTAAGGACAATCCATGTAATCAAGAGCGCTCCAAATAGGACGTACGTTATTGGGTTATAGAATCCTGGGTCATCACGAAAGACGCTGAATACCGTTTGCAAATTAATCACCATCCCGATTCCATGGGAGGCCATGGAAGTCGGTCCTGGGTCATTCACGTCTCCTGGCGATGAATAGCCAAGCAAAGTAGTTCGGAATTCATGAAACCAGTTCGGAGTGACATACGTAACCCAGAGAACCACCGGCAGACTAAGCACAAAGACAGCAGCGGCAGTTTGCCACGCACGCCTCCGGTATACTCCCCCGGCGAGGACAAAGTAGAGCCATATCAAACCAGAGTCGTGTGGCTTAAGCATCAAACTTAACGCAAAGCAAAGGATTCCAACTGAAATCAGCCGCCGCTTGACAAAGCACCATGTAGCTATGGCGCATAGACTAACCGCGATGCCGGCAGGGTTGCCGAGAATGAGAAATAATTCGCTCGTGGCAAGGGAGAGGCAAACCAACCCCCCTGAGAGTGTCGGTGCAAAGCAAGCACCGATATCCCATATCAAATATGAAGCCAACAATACACAGGATGCAGTGAATAACAGCCAGATGATATGGGCTGGGCCGAACGGAAGGATCGCGAAGGGCAACGTGATCAGAAATGCCGTCGGCAGGTAGTTATATCGCCTCTCGCTTCGCTTTATCTGTGCACTATCGCGTGCGCTCTCTCCGCCTTCGGTCCGGTAGATGTTGTCTAATTCACTTGAATTATAAGGATCGCGGTGATCGAGCAGGCACTTGGCGCTGAAGTAGACGACTCTGAAATCTACCGTGGATACGGGAGCCACAGTCTCCAAGGCGGACCCCATGAGGACGAAGACGAGAGCGCCGAGGACTACCAGATAGAGACCGTCCAGGCGAGCCTTTGTCATTCGTCCTCTTCCGCAGGCGAGCCAGGTCAGAAACGATCTCGGTCGTGGCGAACATTGCTGTTCCTGCACAATGGTTTGTCTGCTCGACGTCGGATGCAGAAGCCGATCCGGAAGCGACTCGAGGCACCCTCTACGGCACTCGACGACTGTCGCGCGCGAAATCCCGCCTCATTAGGAAAATAACTGACCGTCGCATGTTTCGGCGGACTATCGGCAGGGATGAACAGGCTTAGGTAACATGGGGGCCTGGTTCGCCCGGAACCCGAAGCGCAGGGCGATTCATCGACGCGGGGAGCTCGGGAGCGAATCGGTCCGTGGTCGATCCCCGCGCTGCTTCAGCCAAATTGGCGACAGAGCCTCTCAGGTCTCTGTCGCTGTTCGTCAGGCACCCAATTCGCGGCGGATTGCGTCGGCAATGGCGTTGGCGTGGTGGTGCATGGCGTCTTCGCTTTCGGCTTCGATCATGACGCGCGCGAGGGTTTCGGTTCCGCTGTAGCGGATAACGACGCGGCCTGAGTCTTTCAACTCGGCTTCGGCGGCATGAATCTTTGCGGCGATGGCGGGGATGGACTCGAGTGCCTTCTTTTCCCTGACTTTTACGTTGACGATGACTTGCGGGTAAACCTTCAGGTCGGCGCTCAGTTCATCGATGCTCTTCCCTGTCCGCGCGAGCAAGTCGAGTACGACAAGAGAAGTGAGCATGCCGTCGCCGGTGGTGGCGAGATGCGGGAAAAGAATGTGACCGGACTGTTCGCCGCCCAGGGCAGCGTTGTGCTGCTGCATCTGCTCGAGCACGTACCGGTCGCCGACGGGAGCGCGGAGCATGCGAATGCCGGAGCGCTTCAAAGCTGCTTCGAGACCCATATTGGACATCGTGGTAGCTACCACCACATCGCCGGTCAGCAATCCGCGCGTCTTGAGGTCGCGGGCGGTGACCAGGAGAATGGCATCGCCGTTGATGACTTTGTTGTGCGCGCCGGCCAGCATGCAACGATCGGCATCGCCATCGTAGGTGATGCCAATCTGGGCACCCCGCTTTTCAACCTCAGCCGCAACCCAATTGGGATGGAGCGCGCCGCAGCCCTCATTGATATTGCGGCCGTTGGGTTCTGTATTGAGCAGAGCCACATTTGCGCCCAGGCGACGAAAGAGCTCTGGGGCGATTGCAGCGGCGGCCCCGTTGGCGCAATCGAGCACGATCGAGAGGTCCTGCTTGAGCTTCAGTTCGGGGACGGAATCGATGAGGAATTGAATGTAGTCGGATTGCAGGGTGGGGTTGTCTTCGACTGGCGGGAGCCTGGATGGCTCGACTGGTTTCAGTCCGGATGCGTGGTGGAGGATTTCATCTTCGATCCCGAGTTCGACGGAATCGGGCAGTTTGAAACCGTCGCCTCCAAAGAGCTTGATGCCGTTGTCGCGCCAAGGATTGTGCGAGGCGGAGATGACAACGCCGGCGTGGAAGCCGTGGGTATGGGCGAGGAAAGCCACTGCCGGCGTGGGTACGATGCCCGCGCTTTCGACGACGGCGCCGGCTTCGCGTACTCCTGCCGCGATCGTGGCGGCGATCCAAGTGCTGGATTCGCGTGTGTCCCGGCCGAGAATGACTTTGGGTTTGGAGGCGGCCTTGCGCACGGAGTGGCCGAGGGCGAGGCCAGTGGCAAAGATGGTATTCGCGTCGAGGGGTGTTTCGCCCGCCACGCCACGGATTCCGTCGGTGCCGAAGAGCTTGCGTTGGGTGGATGGACTCATCGTCTCACTTTCTGGATTTGCTTTTTCGCTGGGGCGTCGAACTGCCAGATTCGACGACGCGGCTGTCAAAGGAGCCGTCGCTCAGGCGGGTTTTGACCATGTCGCCAATTGCCAGTTGGGCTGCTGAACGAACGACAACGCCATTTGCATTCTGGACGAGAGCGTAGCCGCGTTGCAGAACCTCGAAGGGCGAGAGTGCGTGAAGGCGCGCCTCGGCCGCCTGAAGCTGCGCAGACGAAGTGTGCAGAAGACGCTCGCAGGCACGGTCGAGGTGGGCACGACTGAACATGAGACGCTCACGGATGCTTCCCAGGAGGCGTCGCGGATCGTGGCGCAATACATGCGCCTCGAGGTCCGTGGTTTGATTGCGGCATTTGCGGATGCGGTCGTCGAGAGCGGCCTGCAATCGAAAGGATGCATCATCGAGCCGTTGATTGAATCGCTGCAAGAGCGCCGTCATCCGCCATTCTGCGCGCTCGGCGTGAAGGCGATCGATCCGTTGCTGAATCTGCAGAAACTGGAAGCGCGCTGCGCGTTCAAGGCGGAGCGACAGGCTGGCAAGTCTGTCGGCGATCTTGTGCTGTGCCTCGGTAATCAACTCCGCCGCGGCGGAGGGGGTAGGGGCGCGAAGGTCAGCCACAAAATCGGCGATGGTGAAGTCCGTCTCGTGGCCTACGGCCGAGACAACCGGGAGGGACGACGCCGCAATCGCACGAGCCACGCGTTCGCTATTGAACGCGGCCATGTCTTCGAGGGAACCGCCGCCGCGCGCGAGGACAACGACATCGACAAGGCCCGACGCATTGAGTTGCGCGAGAGCGCTCTCGATCTCCAGGGGGGCGGCATCTCCCTGGACGGAGACGGGAAAAAGCAGGACGTTGAGACTTGAGTGACGACGGCCGATGATGTTCAGAAAATCTCGAATGACAGCGCCGGTGGGAGACGTGATGATGCCCACAGTTCGGGGGAATGCAGGCAGAGGGCGCTTGCGTTCCGTGTCGAATAGACCCTCGGCCTTGAGCCGCTCTTTCAGCTGCTCGAACGCGAGCTGGAGCGAACCCGCGCCGACGGGCTCCAGGGTTTCCGCGACCAGTTGCAACTGGCCGCGCTGCTGGTAGACGCTGACTTTGCCGCGCACCAGCACGTGCAAGCCGTCTTCAGGGCGGAAACGGAGCAGGGTGGCCTGACGGCGAAAGAGCACCACGGGAAGCTGCGCCTGTGCGTCCTTGAGGCTGAAATAGATGTGACCGGAGGGTGCAGGGCGAAGATTGGAGATCTCGCCTTCGACCCAGACATCGAGGTATCTCTGTTCGACGAAGGCGCAGACCTGCTCCACCAGTTCGTGCACTGGCCAAACACGGCGAGACGCTTCCTGGCCGAAAATGAAGTCCAGCTGGCCCGTGGATGGTTCGCGTGGAGTCACTACTGACGAGTGTAATTGGTGCAGCAAAGGCGGTTTATTTTCTTGTGGCCAAGGTGGCACGAAGCTGAGCCGCAAGTGTGGCGAGACGCGCATTCGCCGACGCTGATGCGGGGAAATCGACTGCATAAAGGGCTTCAGCCTCGCGGGCAAGCTCGGTGCCGTCGTGGAGGCCAAAGGTGCCCAAAGTCCCGGCGAGTTTGTGGGCCGCGGCGTGGGCTTGCTCGCGCAGATCCGAGGTGAGAGAGCCTTCGGCCGCGGCCGCGGCAGCCATTTCCAAGGTTGCGACGCGCTCCTCAATCTGAGGCAGGAACTGCGCCCACAGCCGGTTCATGGCTTCGGCTAACGCGGATGGGTCCGACGCTCCCATGGGGCCTTGCTCACTTCCATCCGAGAGCGTTGGCAATCTGCGTGGAGAGGGTCATGGGGTCAAAGGGCTTCACGAGGACGGCATGGATGCCAAGGTCGGCGAAGCGGCGACGGTCTGTGGCCTGAACCTTGGCGGTGAGGAACAGAACCGGAATCGTCGAAGTCGCAGGGTTCTTGCGCAGCTCCCGGAAGGTCGTGGGGCCATCCATGCCCGGCATCATGACGTCGAGAAGGATGGCGTCGGGCTTGTAGCTAGCCGCCCTGGTCAGGCCCTGGGCTCCGGAGTTTGCGACCATCACTTCCCACCCCGCGACCGTTTCAAGGCTCATCGCAGCAACCTCCCGGATATCGTCTTCGTCGTCAATGATGAGGATGCGATGCGACATTTTCAAACTCTCCCCGGCACGTCGGAGTTACCGGCGGCACGACTGCCCGGAGAGCTACGGCACTCTGACGGGATCATGTTGATGATATATCGGTCGCATGGGGCGGGCGGGGACGTCTACCGCCGCAACCTGTCTATGTGGATGCAATCATGCGCTGGGCACGCCGGAAATATCGGGAACCTCGGTGCTGGTCTCGATATGCCGTGAACCGCGCACGACGGTGAGAATGAGCTGCTCCAGCTGCCCAGGCTGCACGCGTCCACGCTTGAGGAATGCGGTTGGATCCATGCCGGATTGCCCGCCTTTGGCAGAGGCGAACTCGCGGCCGGAATAAGCGACCAGAATGAGATGCGTGAGGCTCTCTCTTTCGCGGAGCCAGGCCACAAGGCTGAATGCGTCCTCATCGGGCAGGCCAAGATTGAGGACCATCAAGTGAGGCTGGAAGGATGCGCATTCGCCCATGGCCTGATCGCGGCTACGCGCCGTCTTCACCGAGGTGTTTTCGCCGGAGAAGACGTCTCCAACGGACAGCGCGATCTTTTCGTTCTCTTCGACGACAAGGATGCGAGTCGATTCGCCAGCGTTCCCAATAGAGCGGACAAGCTCGGAGATCAGTGCGCGCGCATTGGAGGAACGCATACTTCCGTTGCGAATCGTCTCCCCGGCATTCTCCTGTGTATCGAGGCTCAGGACGAGGATCGGGGTATGCGCTTCGGGGCTGGCGCGGCGGAGCTGGGGCAATAGTTCCCATCCATTGATGCCGTGCGAACCGGTGTCGAGCACGATTGCCTCAACGCCATCGTGCGCCGCTACGAGTGTCTGTTCCACCGTGGACGTTTCGACGATGCGATAGCCATGCTCGGCAAGCTGGGCGCCGATGAGGGGGCGAGAAGCTCCGTTGTCGCTGGCAAGCAGGACCATGCCCTGCCCCGGTGAATCGTTGCCGGCGCTCTTGGCCTTGGTTGCCGAGGTCGGGTGATAGGGCAAGAAGACGCGGAAGGTCGAACCGCGAATGGGGTTGCGCTCCGCCCAGATGCGGCCATTGTGCTGGGATACGATGGCGCGGCAAATGGCAAGGCCGAGTCCGCTGCCGCCCTTCTGCCGTGAGTCAGAGGCGTCGACTTGCTGGAAGCGTCCGAAGATGGCCTCGAGCTTGTCTGCCGGGATACCGCGGCCCTGATCGATCACGGAAAGCGTCATCCCGCTTGAACCAGGACGCAGCATGATGGAAACGGCCGAATTGGGAGGCGAGAATTTGATGGCGTTCGATAGCAGGTTGGTGAGGACCTGTTGCAGACGGTCGGCATCGGCGGTGATTTCGACCTGGGTCTTGTCGTGAATCAAGAGCACGCCTGCGGATTCTGCCATCAGCTGCATGCTGTCCATCGACTGCCGCACCAGATCGGCCATCTGCACGGGACGGAAGACCAGAGGTTCGCGGCCGCTCTGCGCACGTTCGAGGTCGAGGATGTCGTTGATGAGGCGGACCAGGCGGTCGGAATTGCTTAACGCGATGCGGAGCAGGTTTGTCGCCTTATCGGTGATGTCGCCGAGGATGCCGGACGACAGCAAGCCGAGCGCGCCGCGAATCGAGGTCAACGGTGTGCGCAGCTCGTGACTCACGGTGGAGACGAATTCATCCTTGAGGCGATCGAGTGCAAAGCGCTGGCTGATGTCGCGGAAGCTCAAGACCGAGCCCGAATAGCGACCCATGTCGAGAATCGGATTGAGGAAGTATTCGGCCGGGAAGCCGACGCCATTGGCACGGTAGATGGTGTCTTCGCCGGTGGAGGGAACGCGCCCGGTCGCGGCCTTCAGCAAGGCGCAATCGCTGCCGCACTTCTTGCTGTCGGGCGCCGAGCCGTGCACCAGCTCATGGACCTGCTTGCCGATCAAGCTTGCTACCGGGGCCCCGAGGAGCCGGGTTGCGGCGGGATTTGCGAAGCGAACCAGCCCGTTGCGATCGACGCCGCAAATGCCGTCGGCGACCGAGTGGAGAAGGATTTTCTGCTGGCGGCTCAGTTCTTCGGCGCGCTCACGCTCGCGGGTGCGGGCCAGCATTTGTCCCAGGGAAGCGGCCACGGTTTCCATTGCCGCGGTGGTCTCGCGGTCTTCGCGGAGGCGAAGGTGACAGTAGAACTCGAGGACGGCGAGCACGTTGTTGCCGACCTGCACCGGGGTGGCCCAGCCGGAGACCATCTTGTGGCGCATGGCGCTCTTGACGCGCGGATCGCCGGCAGCTTTCGATAAATCGCCGACCCACACCAGCCGGCCCTCGGACCAGGCGCGCCCGGGCAGGCTGCCGCCGGGCGAGAGGGTGGTGCTTACGCTCTCCTGAATCAGCGCTTCAGCCTCTTTGCCCGGGACGCCCCAGGCGGTGCTGAATTCAAGCCGATTCTCTTCCGCGTTAATCTCCCACTTGACCGCAACGTCCCAGCCCTGGGAAACGCAAAGCGCTTCGAGGACGCGCATCGCGGCCATTTCAGAGGAGACGTTTTCGCCGACGATCTGGGTGACGAGTAGTTGCAAAGCCAGACGGTGCTCGCGCTGCTTCTGCTGGGTCACATCGCGCACCAGGCATTGCACGGCCATGGGCTTCCCTGCCCTGCGCCGTTGATGCAAGCTCAACTCGAGTTCCTGCAAATGGCCGTCTGCGGTTTCGTTGCGAATCGGCGCGCGGTCGATGGTTTCGCCGTTCATGACGCGGCGCAGAAGAGACGCGGCTTCGGCGCGGCAGTCAAGGCTGAAGGCCTGCTCGAAGAACTCGACGTCTCCTTCGGAGCCGGGACTTTGAGAGAAGCACCGTTTCCAGGCGGGATTGACGTAGAGAAATTTCCCGTTCAGGTCGAGCGTCGCGATCATCTCGCTGGAGTTCTCGAACACGTCGCGGTAGCGTTCCCGCGCTTCCCGCTTCCATTGATCCTTGCGCAGCGTGGTGCTCTGGTCCATGGCGACGGCAACCAGGCCGGTTGGCTCGCCCACCTGATTGCGCAAGGCGGAGATATGCAGTCTTACGGGAAAGAGCTCGCCGTCGCGCCGCCGCACATGGGTCTCGAAGGTGGGCGCCTGACTCGGCGGCAAGGAACGCACGACCTCGGCATAGGCAGCGAGACGTCCGGCGGGGGTGGATTCACTGGTTCCCTCGACGCCGCAAAGCTTCTGCAACTCTGCAACGAGGCGGGCACCTTCTCCCGGAGCAAGCAGTTCGACGGTCCGCGATTTGTTGAGCAGTTCTGCCGCGCGATAACCCAGCAGTCTTTCCGCGGTGGGATTCACGTAAGTCAACCGCCCATCGAGGCCGATGGAGACAACCATGGGGCCGGCTGAGTCGAGGAGATCTTTCAACGGATCGCCGCCGTAACGATTTGCAGCTTCGCGCTCGGCGGAGTTGTCGGCAAGGAGCCGCATGGCGACCGCGGCGGTAAGGCCGATGGCGGTCATCAACAGGAGCCAATCGAAGCGCGGGCCAGCCTCGAGGCGCGCGGTGATGCCACCGGCGGCCATGGCCAGCGAAAGCACCGCAAGCGCAGACCACGTCGACGGGGAGGTCTCGCGTACGGATACTTTCGGTCGTCGCGCTCCGTTCGTCTCCATCCCCGGTAGCCCCCTTGCAATCGAGCGTTCTCGCTCGACCTCACATGCGGTTCAGAATCGCGTGCTGCCGCGCCTTCCGTCTCTTCGGGCTAATGTCCGAGATTGCACGACCGCCATGGATCGGGGCGGGGCAAGAGAGAGCGGCAAACAGCGATTCAGTTCGTGCTTTTGGCGATGCGCACAACGCCTGGGGAACGTCGGGGCCAGGTAGGTCTGATCTGATCCGGCGATTCCGTCGGCAGTGTCTTTTCGCGTAATTCGCAGTCCACACGATACGCCTGCTGTACTTGTATGTTACTCAAAAAACGCCGCGTTGAACCCAGAATGGCGCAACGCTGGTTACCGCAGTGACCTAGCCCGCATACGGTGCACAACGCTCCAGGCGGCGGGTCACCACCTCGCTCATTCCCAATCGTATACTGGCCGCATGCATCGTTCACCTGCAGTCTCCTGGTCCGCGCGGCATCTCGTTTCTGCGTTGATTCTGCCGTTCGTGTTCACTCCCTTTGCTCATGGCTGGGGAAACGAAGGTCACCGTCTCATCAACCGAGTGGCCGCCAGTACATTGCCCTCCGATACGCCTGGGTTTCTGCGCTCCGCGGAGGCGGTGGAGGAGATTGAATATCTGGGCCCCGAGCCGGACCGCTGGCGCTCGCACGCAGAAGCGGAGTTGAATGCAGCGCAAGCACCGGAGCACTTTATCGACCTGGAGCCGGCGGACGCTCTGGGCCCTTTGCCGCGCAACCGCCTCGATTTTGAAGCCAAAGTGTTTGCGGCTGGGCAGCGGCCGGAAAAGATCGGGCTGCAGCCGTGGGAGGCGATCGAAGTCTGGGAGCGCCTGAAGGCGGCACTCCGCGCATATCGCGCGGAATCCGCGGCGGGACAGAACACGAGACCGGTCGAAGAAGCTGCTATTTTCTATGCCGGCTGGCTGGGTCATTACGTCGGGGACGCATCGCAGCCATTACATACAACGATCCAATACAACGGCTGGGTGGGCCCCAACCCCAACGGGTACACGACCGCGCACACCATTCACTGGCAGTTTGAGGGGCCATTTGTCGGCGCGAACATTCAGGCATCGCAGGTAACGCCCTACATGACACCTCTGCATGCGATTGATGGCGACATGTTCGATGCGTATGTTGCGTATCTTCGTCACACGGCAACGTATGTGGAAAAGGTGTATCAGCTGGAGAAAGCCGGGGGACTTGTGGGTGCGGGCTCGCCCGAGTCCCGCGATTTTACCGCGGCGCGGCTGGCGGCAGGGGCGAGCATGCTGCGCGACATGGTCTATTCTGCGTGGCTGGAGAGCGCGAAGCCGGTGCCGGATCCCTACGCCGGCAAGTGAGAGATGGCGAGAAACGCCGATTGGGAGCATGGTTGGGATCTTGGCTTGGGACGGAACTACTCCGAGTGCGCGGGCATCGCAGCAGGAACGGACGCGAGAAATGTCTGGATCTCGAGTTCGATGCTGGCGATCTCTGATTTGCATTCCGGAGTTCCCATGCGAGTGCATTGGCAGAGCTCGGTAAAGCGCAGATGGTCGTTGCGGCTCAGCTCGATGCCGGAAGCGATGAGAACGGTGTAGATGTCGATGCAGGCATGGCGTTCGAATTCGAACAAGACATTCACGGCGCCTGCATCATTCGCTCCACGGCTCAAGATCCAACCGCCGCAGCCCAGGATGCCGCCGGTCAGGGTTTGCACCAAGCGGCAAGGCTCTTCTGCGGAGACCGCCTCCATCTGGATTGCCCAGGGCATGATTGGAGTTCTTCGAAGATCGGCGATGGGAGTGACCTGTCTCACGAGGGGATTATCGGAATTGAACGAGATTCACTTGACTTATGTTCGGGGTTGGAACGGGAATGCCCGGCTTTGACACAAGACGGAGGATCAGGATGGGGATGGGACGCGGCCGCGCTGGTTCTTTGTGCAGAAGGTTCGATGAAGAGATACCGCTACCCCGGAAGCATGGTTTAGTTTGATATCCAGCATGATCGTAGGCAGCGGCATTGATCTGGTGGAGATCGGACGTATCCACGACTCCGTGGAGCGTTTCGGGAAGCGGTTCCTGGACCGGATATTCACGGCGGCCGAACAGGCATATTGTTTGCGCAAACGGAAAGCCGCCGAGAGCCTGGCGGCGCGTTTTGCGGCCAAGGAGGCGGGTGCAAAGGCGCTGGGCACCGGAATCAGCCAGGGGGTGAACTGGCTGGAGATCGAAGTTCTGCGTGAGCGCAGTGGAAGGCCAACCCTCCGGTTTCATGGACGAGCGGCCGAAATGGCTGCAGCGATGGGTGTTGCGAACGTGGCACTTTCGCTCACGCATTCCGGCGACCTAGCCATGGCCAGTGTAGTTCTGGAAGACGGGCGCTAGGCTGGCTTGTCTGCTATCCTCAATGCGCAGAGGTTTATAGCTTCTCGGTTGAATCCCTAAGGGAGTTCCGTGCCAAGCCGCAGAGAGATTCAGTGGTCCCAACTGAGAGTCGGCGCATTGGTCCTGGTGGCTATCGCGGTGCTGGTCGGCCTCATTTTCCTGATGACCGGATCGTCGGGAGGCTTGTTTGCCTCGAAGCTCATTCTTCGGTCGTACTTTACCAATGCTGCAGGGTTGAAGGACGGGGCGCCGGTGACGCTGGAAGGCGTGACGATCGGCAACGTGCTGCACGTGCGCGTGGTTTCAGATCGGAACCCCACCCCGGTTGAAGTGACGATGCGAGTCGGGAGGGACAACCTCCGCGATCTGCACGTGGATTCGACCACATCGATTGCGCAGGCGGGCGTGCTTGGCGACAGCTATGTGGATATCGACTCGAGCCGGGCTTCAGGACGGCCGCCGGCGAACAACGCCGAGCTGAAGGCGACCCAATCGCCGACCATTCAATCGGTGATCAGTTCGAGCCAGGTTTCCATCGACGAGATTTCCACGCTTCTGCACAAGCTGGAGATCCTGACGGACACGCTCAATTCGAGTAAAGGAACGATTGGGGCGCTGATCAACGATCCGGTGTTTTATGCCAAGGTTTCGCGGATCACCGACAATCTGGAAAAGGTGACATCCGACATCAGCCGGGGCCAGGGGACACTGGGAAAACTGGTTACCGAGGATGCTCTCTACACGAAAGCTGATTCCACGATTGACAACCTGAATCGAATTACGGCGGGTCTCAACCAGGGACAGGGCACAGCGGGAAAGCTGCTGAAGGACGACGCGCTCTACAACAACCTGAATGCAACCGTGACCAGCGTGAACCAGCTGATGGGGGAGATCAACAAGGGACATGGGACGCTGGGAAAACTGGCACGGGACCCCGCGTTCGCGCAGAAGTTCGACGATACTGTGACCCGGCTGGATTCCATTCTCAAGAGTGTCGACGAGGGCAAGGGGACGATCGGCCAGATGATCCAGAATCGATCGCTTTACGACCACGCCGACGGGACCTTGGACCAGGCGGAACAGTTGGTCAAGAGCATCCGCGAGAATCCCAAGAAGTACCTCGTGATTCGGCTGAAACTGTTCTAACTTCACGCAGCAATCATCGTTACAGTTTCCCGGCTGATTCGACTCTCGGCTGAATGCAGGAATGGTTCCATTTGGAGGTCAGAGTGTCTACCAGGAATCTTGTTTTTGCCTTCGCGGGGTGTGCTTTGGTCGCTTCCTGTGGTCTGCACTTCATTCAATCTGCCAGGAAGCCCGTCTCAGCAGCGGGGACGGATGTGCCGGCGTACGCGAGCAATGGTGATTTGCTGCCGTTGTCGAATTACCGCGAGTGGATTTATCTGACCTCCGGCATCGACATGAGCTACTCGCCGAAGGCTGCGGAGATGCAGGACCACTCGATGTTTGACAATGTTTTTGTGAGCCCGGCGGCTTATCGGAGCTTTCTCGCGACCGGAACGTGGCCAGACAAGACGGTGATGGTGCTTGAGGTAAGAGAGGCACGCACGAAGGGGTCCATCAATCAAAAAGGACACTTTCAAGGAACGGATGTGATGGGCTTTGAAGTGCATGTGAAGGACGCATCACGGTTTCAGGGAGGGTGGGGTTTCTTTGACTTCGATGCGCCCACGAAGAACGGCACACTAATTCCGCAGGGAGCTCCGTGCTACACATGCCACGCCGCACACGCAGCGGTGGACACGACGTTTGTGCAGTTCTATCCGACGCTCTTTCCGCTGGCGCAGAAGAAAGGGACGCTGAGCGCAGCGTTTGTGAAGGAAGAGGCGAGCGAAGCGGGAAAGTGAAATTTGCCGCGGTCATTTTGAACTGGCATTAAGCGGCAAAGAGCTTCCGCACGCGAAGGCGCTGCACTCTGCGGCGCGTATCAGTGGGTAAGGGTTGCGGGCTTTGCGGCCGCGAGCGAACGCAAGAGGAAATACTCATTGACGGGGCGATCGTCTTTCATCGCCGGCGTGTTTGGAGCGCCGTCAATCAACTGATCAAGCGTCATCTGCCTGGAAAGAACGCGCTGAAACTGATCTTCGGGCGTTGCAGCCGGTCCCCACTCCATCATGTCGGTCACCGCACTGGCCGGCATGCGCGCCACCATCTCAGAGGCATTGCGCACCGGGATGGGGCTCATGCTCGCCAGGAAATGCCAGCCGATGCCGCTGATCGAGCCATAGACCTTCACGTAGGGGAACGAAGCCTGGAGTGCCTTTGCGACTGAAGCCTGCACGGCGGCGTCGCCGCCGGGGAGCCATTGTTGGAGAATTCCGCCTGGCTGGAGCCTTTGTTTCGCGACTGCATAAAACTCTTCAGAGTAAAGCAGGCTGGATGCGGCGGCTTCCACGGGCGGAGGCGGATCGATCAGGATGACATCGAATTTCTCTCGTGAGCGTTCCAGGAAGCGGCGTCCGTCGTCGATCACCAGGTGCGAATTGGGCGAAGCCAGGATGCGCGCAGCGTCCTCATGATAGTAGGAGAACAAGCGGGGCACGCTGGGCACGAGTTCCGCGGCAGTTTCCGAGATTCCCCAAGACGAAACCGAACGGTACGTTGTTCCCATTCCGAAGCAGATGATCAGCGCATTGTGCGGCTGATGATCAAGAGAGGCAAGCGAAAGGTGCGCCATCATTTTTGTGATGGGCGTCAGCATGGTCATGCCTACGCCGTTGGTCAGCAGACCTCTTTTCATCCCGGTTCCGTACGCGGTTACGGTGGCAGTGCTATCGCGTAACACTTCGCGCTGCGGGTAGAGGGTCTCATGGCTCTTGGCGAGGAAGAAGACGGCGAATGAGGCGGCAACGATCGAGTAGGCCGCGATGCGTTGCTTGATGGGAGTCGCTTCGCCCCGAGGCGCAAGGAAAGCCATCGCCATCCAGGGCGTGGCATACAGAAGCATCGATACGTGTTCACCCAACCAGGGCAAAAGGATAAAACCGGAGAGCAGCGGGCCCAGGATGCAGCCGAGAACATTCACAGCATAGGCACGGCCAGCGCGGTCGGGATCACCCGCGGACCATCGGTCGACCAGCATCGGGGTAAGGAACCCAATCAACAAGGCAAAGGGCCCAACGCCAATAAAGACCCGCTGCATGGGAAGAAATGGCAGTCGTGGATCGGCGGTCAGAAGCGGGATGAGGCCGGCAAGAGCCAATACGATCCACGCCAACGAGTTGTGAGGGGTGCCGCGGCGACTTTCATTCCGGTACAAAATGGAGCCGATGAAAGTGGCCAGCAGATAGGAAGCCAGGATCATTGCGAACGAATAGACAAGGGGGCCGATATACGCCGTGAAGAGTCGTATCCATATCACTTCCATGCCCATTGTCGTGAGCCCGGTCAGGAATAAGAGGACCAGTACACCTTTTCCCGGGACTGCGGACGGCGCCGCGTTTTTTTCTGCGTCCGACCCGGAGGTTGATCCGCGCTCTTGATTCTTCAAAGAAAGTGCGAAAGCAGAGACTGCAATCACCGTGTTTAGAAGCGAGCCGATGCGCAGCGTGCCGTGGAAGCCGTAAATTTCGATTAGAAATAACGGAATGGCTGCGCCGGCCAAGGCGCCGAGGACATTGGATAGATAGAGGTAACTGAACGATCGACCGGACTCCTCGCTTTTGTCATTTCGGATGGAGGACATGGCCAGCGGATATGTCGCGCCCATGCAGATCGACCACGGAAGGAGCGTGATTGCGACGAGTGATCCTGAAACCAGGTAATATCCCGCGGAGGACATCGAAGTGCTGCCCGTCAACGCTTCGAGGACACGATGCCCGAGGATCAATTCTGTAGGGACCGCCAGAGAGGAACAGCCAATGAGGAACTCCGCCAAAGCATAGAGGCGAAGAGGAGTGCGCCCTTTCGCGGAATAGCGACGAACGGCCGCACCTGCCAACCAGGACCCGAGGCCCATGCCCAGCATGAACATCGACAGGGTGATTGAGACCAGGGCCGTAGTGACCCCGTACTGAGCCATGGTCAGACGGAGCCAAATCAGTTCGTACAGGATGCTACAGAATCCGGATAGGAAAAAAAACGCGAAATACCAGCCCATCAATACTTTCCTTATTGGATCGCAACGAGGGTTTGCCCTCGGCACAGCGCGTTGCATTCAGTCTTGAGGATCAATGCGATTGAAGCATGGTCCGGTAGGGCTCGCAATGAAGTTATCGAGCAGTTTCCCCTCTAAAGTACTCATTCGCTGGCGGAATGCAGGATGGGGGAGGTGAGTTCGTTCTGGAAGTGGATGCACCCGTGTCAGCCGCGGAAGGTGCGCCAGAATTCGATGAAGCTTTTCAGGCGGACAATTTGGAAATAGTCGCTGGCAACCAAATAAAACAGACTGGCGCCAGCCCAGACGAAGTGCAATGCATCCCCACCCAATTCATCGCTGAAGGGCAATGGGGCTGCAGAGAAGACCATGGCCAGCACGATCAGCGTGAGCTTCACGATGCCCATGACCAGGTTGATTTCCATGAGCTTGCTGGTGAAGGTGCGGCCGAGGCGGAAACTCTCGATGAAAGCGGATCGGGCGGAGCGGTCTTCGAGAAGCATCAACATGGGCGCGATGGCAAAGGGCCAGCTGATCAATGCCCAGAGGGAGAAGAAGCCGAGCGACAGGAAGATCACCCAGATTGAATAGCCCACGAGATCGGCATCGCCCGCGGACGTGATGTGGGTTGCAGCGGCCCATTGAATCGCACGAAACCAACTGAAGCAAACGAGACCCAGCACGGCCAGCCACGCGGCCTGAAGAACCGTGAAGGCTACGGGGCGAAAGCGCAGGCCGGGTTCGATGCGCTTGAGAACGAATGCGCGCCCCAGCCCCGAAGCGGCAACCCATGCAAGGGCGGCGGCCGGAACAAGCCACTGGAGGACGGCTGCCACGTGCGGCTCATAGCGCGACCAAATGTCCGCCAGCTGAACGACGGCCACCCATGGATTCTGCGAATCGAGATCCGTCAGCCCGGTGGAACTTGGTGGAAGCACAATGAGGATCCGGTTTGCCTGCTGCCAGCAGATCCAGAGGAGGGGTAGACCAAACAGCCATCTCCACGCGATCTCGATTGCGGTGAGCGAAGGCCGCCGCAAGACCCAGCCCATCTGATCGACGAGCGTCTGGGTTCCCCGCACCGGATGGGTGCTAGCGGCAGCTGCCTTCACTTCACCACCAGGTTGACGAGTTTGGCGGGGACAACGATGATCTTGGCGATCGTTTTGCCCGCAATGCGCGCACGCACCTTCTCGTCGGCCAGAGCCGCGGTTTCAATTTCTTTGGGAGCGGCATCCGCTGGAACGCGCACAAGCGAGACCAGTTTTCCGTTGATCTGGACAGGGATCTCGATTTCATCCTCTTTGGCCAGCAGGGGGTTGCTGCGGGGCCAGGGAGCGCGCAACACTGCGCCGTCTTCGCCCAGTTCATTCCAAAGCTCGGCGGAGAGGAACGGGGCGAAGGGCGCGAGCAGCAGGACCAGCGTCGAGAACAGCTCGTGCATCGCCGGGGCGGGAACGTCCCCCGCGGTCAGCTGCGCATCGGCTGCCTGAATCTCGTTCACCAGTTCCATGATGGCCGCGACACATGTGTTGAAATGCCACCGCCCCTCAAAATCGAGGGTGATCTTGGCCGTGGTCTGATGCATCTTGCGCAGCAGCTTCAACGAGGTTCCGCTCGGACTGGATATTTGCCGGCCGCGGCCGGTTTTGGCGCGCGACGCATACTTCGTGGTCAAGCGCCAGACACGGCCCAGGAAGCGGCTTACACCGGCGACGCCATCTTCCTGCCAATCGAGATCGCGATCGGGAGGGGCTGCGAACAGCGCATACATGCGGGTCGCGTCGGCGCCGTAGCGGGCTACCATGTCGTCGGGCGAAACAACGTTGCCCTTCGACTTCGACATCTTGGCGCCGTCTTTGATGACCATGCCCTGGGTAAACATGCGCTGCGCCGGTTCGTTGTGTGTCACGAGACCGAGGTCGCGCATGACGCGGGTCCAGAAGCGCGAATAAATCAAATGCAAAATCGCATGTTCCACGCCGCCGATGTACTGGTCGATGGGGAACCAGTATGCGACGCGCGCGGGATCGAAGGGCTGGCGATCATTCTTCGCGTCGGTGTAGCGATAGAAGTACCAGCTTGAATCGACGAAAGTGTCCATGGTGTCGGTTTCACGACGCGCAGGCTCTCCGCACCTGGGACACGTGACATTCACAAAATCGGGAACGCGGGCCAAAGGAGATCCGCCCTGCTGCGTGATTGCAATCTGCGCGGGCAGAACGACGGGCAGCTTGTCGTCGGGCACCGCAACGAGGCCGTCGCGCTCGCAATGAATCATCGGAATAGGAGTGCCCCAATAGCGCTGGCGGCTTACGCCCCAGTCCTTGAGACGAAATGTCACCTTCGCCTCGCCAAAGCTCTCGGCCGAAGCAATCTCCTGGAGTTTCTTTTGGGCCGCAACACAGCTTAGCCCGTTGTAGTCGCCGGAATTGATGAGGACGCCGTCTTCGACGGTGAAAGGCAGGGCGGGCTCTTCGGCCTGGGCGTCGGCAGGTGCGATCACGCGCCGAATCGGAATCGCATACTTGGCCGCAAACTCGAAGTCGCGCTCATCGTGCGCGGGCACGCTCATGATTGCGCCGGTGCCGTATTCCGTCAAAACGTAGTTGGCCACCCAGACAGGCACGAGCTCGCCGTTATACGGATTGACGGCAAAGTGGCCGGTGGGAACTCCATGCTTCTCGATGGCGCCCACATCGCCCTCTTCGCGAGCGCGTTTCTGCTCGTCGATCAGCTGGGTCACCTGCACTTTGAGCCCGGGGTCGGCGGCGGCTAACGCGGTTACGAGAGGATGCTCGGGAGCAAGCTGCACGCTGGTTGCGCCGAAGATGGTGTCGACGCGGGTGGTGAAGACGCGAATTTTCTCGCTGCGGCCTTCCACGCCGAATTCAACCTCGGTTCCCTCGCTGCGGCCGATCCAGTTGCGCTGCATGGTGCGCACTTTTTCAGGCCAGCCGTCGAGCTTGTCGAGCCCATCCAGCAAATCCTGCGCATAGGCAGTGATGCGAAAGAACCACTGCTCCAGATCGCGCAACTCGACCTGCGTGTCTTCGTGGCGCCAGCATTTTCCATCGATTACCTGTTCATTGGCGAGAACGGTTGCGCACTCGGGGCACCAGTTCACCTTGCTCTTCTTGCGATAGACGAGACCGCGCTCGTACATACGCAAAAAGAACCACTGATTCCAGCGGTAGTAGTCAGGGAGGCAAGTGGTGATTTCGGTCGCCCA
The DNA here is from genome assembly GCA_963798035.1 of uncultured Acidobacteriaceae bacterium. Taxonomy (GTDB): domain Bacteria; phylum Acidobacteriota; class Terriglobia; order Terriglobales; family Acidobacteriaceae; genus Telmatobacter. The sequence goes on from CAWCRW010000007.1 coordinate 692,087, forward strand.
GTCGTAGCTCAGGCCCAGGCGCTGCATCTGGCGCTTCATCGCGGCGATGTTGGCCAGCGTCCACTCGCGGGGCGGGGTGTTGTTTTTGAGGGCCGCATTTTCGGCAGGCAGACCAAAGGCATCCCAGCCCATGGGATGGAGCACGTTGTAGCCTCGCATCCACATGTAGCGGGCGAGCGCATCGCCGATGGAGTAGTTGCGCACGTGGCCCATGTGGAGCGCACCGCTGGGATAGGGCAGCATCTCGGCCACGTAGAATTTCGGTTTGCCCGTCTCGGCAGGATCGGCTGCGTAGAACGCGGGATCGGCGGCCCAACGCTGCTGCCACTTTGCCTCGATGGTCGCGGGATCGTATCGCTGGTCTTTGTCGTCCGCCATAACCTTTCAGTGTATATGGAGAAGACGCATCATTTCGCGGGGGCCGCGACCAGGCTCTTGAGAACGCGGACGTTGCGCTCCTCGTCGCCGGGCTCATCGACGGGGGTTTCGGCGATAAAAGCGCAGTGGGCGAAGTGCTTGTCGTTTAAGAGCCAGCGGAAAGGCTCGACGCCGATCATGCCCTGCCCGATGTGTTCGTGGCGGTCGAGTTTCGAACCCCGCGCCGCCTTCGCGTCGTTGCAGTGCCAGACGCGCACGGCATCGAAGCTGATGGTGGAGGCTACCTGCTTCATCGTCTCTTTGTAGCCTTCCGGAGTGACGATGTCGTAGCCGGAGACGTGGGTGTGGCAGGTGTCGAGGCAAACGCCAACCGGCGCGTGCGCCTGAAGCAGAGTAACCAACTCCGCTACCTGATCGAAGCTGCCACCGAGAGAGCACTCGGAGCCGGCGGTGTTTTCGATGAGGATATGGAAGCCGGTGTCCTGCCAGGGAAGCCCATCGATTGCGTTCTTGATGGATTCGGCGGCCAACTTGAGGCCCTGGTCGCGGGTCATGCCTTTCCACGAGCCAGGGTGCAGGACCAGATAGTCAGCGCCGAAGGCAAGCGCACGTTCGATCTCTCCGCGAAACGCGGCGACACTTTTTTCGCGGATGTCGCTGGTCTGGCTGCAGACGTTGACGAGATAGCTGGTGTGGATGACGAGCGGGCCGACATCCAGAGACTTGCGCAATGCACGCATCCGAATGCACTGTGCCGGGTCGACCTTGGGGGCGCGCCACATGCGCGGACTCGAGGAGAACATCTGAAATGTGTTGGCGCCGATTTCGCGCGCACGTTCGACGGCGTTGGACGCGCCGCCCGCGGTGCCTAGATGAACTCCGATGCGCTTCGTCATGATGGGAAACAGTCTATCCGGTTGCGCTAGGCCAACTTCATTGCATCCGGATCCCAGCGGACCACGGCTCCGCGCTCGATGCTGAGGTTGCTGAGCAGCGCGGCGCCCGCGGCGCGATAGCCGAAAACCGCGTCCTCGACCACCGGCTGGCGCGAACGAACCGAAGCGAAGAAGTTCTTGAAGTGGTCGTAGCTGTCGCTGTAGCCTTCCGGCGCAACATAGCGCTCGTAGCCCACGGGAGGCGTGCCGGCGAAATGCTGGCGCGGATACTTCTTGCGATAGTCGGACTCGATCTGATCCTGCATCGCTTCGGGAAACGTGTCTACCGTGAGGCCCGGCTCTTTTTCGCGGGGAACGCGGCTTACGGTCACGCCATGCCCGCCGATCTCGAGGGTGCCCTCGGACCCGGTAAAGACGAGGCCTTCGCTTTCCTCGCCGCCGTCGACGAAGTTCACGCGCAGGCTCAGGTTGAATCCTTCGCGATAGTCGAAGAGCCCGAGGACAACGTCCAAGGCGTCGCGGCCGTCGTTCCAGTAGCGCAATGCGCCGGTAGCCATGCCTTGCGTAGGTCCGTGGGAGCCGGTGATGAAATGCGTGCCGCTGAAGAGATGGACAAACAGGTCGCCGGCTACGCCGCTTCCGTAGGCTTTCCACTTGCGCCATTGGAAGAAGTGCTCGGCATTGAAAGGAATTTTGAGTGCGGTGCCGAGGAAACGCGGCCAGTCGCAGGTTTCGGTGGAGGCATCGGGAGGGACGGTGTAATTCCACGCGCCCATGGAGGAGTTGCGATCCCAGTGCGCGGTGACCATGTTGAGCTTGCCGATTGCCCCTGCGGCCAGGAGCTCCTTCGCTTTGGCGTAGAGCACAGAACTGACGCGCTGACTGCCGATCTGCAGAATGCGGTTTGTGGAGCGCGACGTCTCGATCATTTCGGGGCCGTCGGCATAGAGGTGAATCATCGGTTTTTCGCAGTAGACATCTTTGCCCGCCATCATGGCGTCGACAGAAGCCTGCTTATGCCAATGGTCGGGGGTGCCGATGATGACCGCGTCGATGTCTTTGCGGGCGAGGATCTCGCTGTAGTCGCGGGTGGTGAAGATATCGTTGCCCCAGAGTTCCTTACTGTGCTCGAGGCGGCCGTTGTAGCAGTCGGCTACGGCGACGAGCTTGACTCCGGGCACCTGGACCGCAGTTTTGGTGTCGCCCTGCCCCTGGCCACCGGCGCCGATCAGCGCGATTTGAATGTGGTCGTTCGCCGACACGGACCGGGCCGGCTCATCCTGCAACCACTCGAGCGCGTGAAGCCTGGTCCCAATCAACGTGCTTGCCGATACTGCCCCGGTCGCCGTAAGAAAATTTCTACGATTCAACGCGCACACATGTCCCTCCGCTCGGCCCTATCTTCTACCGCATACAACCATACACGGGCCGAGGGCGATGAGCAGCCCTGCATGGGGAGGGAAATTAAAGTTAGCTCGAAGACGATCGGGTTAGTCGTCGTCCTCCTTGCGTGTCTTCGCGTGGTGCTGGGTGAGCGCGGCTGGAACCGGCGCGGTTCCCATGGCATCTTTCCAAAGGATCACGTTGAGTTTGCCGGAATCGGCTTGATCGGCGTGGCGGAAATCCATCTTCATGCTTTCGTCTGCGCCGGGGGCGTGTTTGGCATTCGCGGTGTAGATCAAGTTGTTGTTGCGGTTGGAAGTGTCGGCGGTATAGGGCGGCTGATCGCCGGGGCCAGAGAAGAGACTTGCGATCAGCGAACTGAACGCGTCGTTGTTATTCATCGGGGGCAGGCCCAGGAGGGATTCCATGGTGCGCACGACGCTCACGGTTGAATAAAAGCGGCTATCGACAAACGCTCCGCCCTTGGGCGCGTGGGGCGCGTATTTGCTGACGACGAGCGCGTAGCTGCGATGGGCGTCGACGTGATCGGCGCCGTCCTGTGCGTCGTCTTCGAGGATGAAGAATGCCGTGTCGTCCCAGAACGGCGAATGCGCAATGTCTTCGACGGCACGGCCGACGGCAAGGTCGTTGTCGGCGACGGATGCTTTGGGCGTGGGACCACCGGGTCGCGTGCCCGCAGTGTGATCGTTGCCCAGGCGCAGCATCACGAAGTTCGGCATGGTGTCATTGCCCTGCTGCTTGTCGGCGACCCATTTTTCGAGATGCTTCTCAAAGATGTCGACGCGAACCTGGTCGGGAACGGCGAGATTGAAGTCCGGCGCCTCGTCGGCAAAATGGCCGACGAGTTCCGGCTTGGTTGCGGTGTTTGCGGCGATCCTGGGAATGGGCCAGGGCCACTTGTTGACACCGCCGCCCCACTCGGGAGGAAGGTTTTCGCCCGGCGCAATTGCTTTCTGGGTGCAGCTTCGACCCGCCAGCATCGGACCCAGCTGCGGATTGCTTGCGGCGGCTTCATCGCAGAAGATGGTCGAGATGAATTCGCCGAAGTGGTAGTAGGTCTTGCCATGCGCGGCGAGATCGCCCCAGAGGTAGCCGCTCGCTGGTTCGTTCACGTCAGGAATTTTTTGCAGCAGCGGATATCCGGCAGCCACGACTCCTTCAAAGTCGTAGAAGCGCTGGCCGCCGCGGTATGACTGCTGCCACGTCTTCTCGAGGTAATCGGATCCGATGGCTGCATTGGACCAGACATGCCCATCGCCGGAGACTTCACCGGAGTCAAAGAAGTTGTCGAGGACGCCAAACTGCAAAGCCAGCTTGTGGATGTTGGGCGTGACGGCAGCACCATACATCGTCAATTTTGGATCGCCGTTGCCGACGGGCTTGCCGTCCTGCTGGAGATCGCCGAGCACCTGATCGTAGGTCCGATTCTCCTTGATGATGTAGATGACATGCTTGATGGGGCTTTTATTCGCGCCCGCAAACGGCACCTTCTCCGCCGCAGCTTTCATGCGATTCGACTGGAGAACTGTGTCGGTCCACTGCGAAAGGTTGGTCTCGATATCACGGGCATCCACTGACGCGAGCGAACCATAGAGCATGGTGCCGATGTACGTGGAGGGCCTCCGCAGCGGGATTTTCTGGGAACTCTCTGTTTCCGGCTGCGGCATATTGTTGGGCCCGGTCCCCTTCCCTTTTCCAGTTGCGATGTAAAGCGTGCCACCGCCCGGCGAAGCCAGAAACGCAAGGGAAAAGGGCAGCCACTCAGTGGGGATGAAGCCATCGGGCTCCACCATACCCTCGCGTCCTGACCTGGCTTTGATTTTGCGCGGATCGAGCACCGCGACTGCGTCGCTTGCCATGTTGGCGACATAGAGCCGGCTTCCATCGCCGTTGGCCGCGACCGCCAGGGGCTCGGCCCCAAAGTAGCTCTGGCCGGGGAGGCGTGTATCGAAGTAGCCCTTGACGGCAAACTGGTTTCCGCTCACATTCACGGCTGCAACGGCATCGCGATTCGCGAGGGCGACATAGAGCGTCTTGGCGTCTGGCGCGAGGGCAAATGCGCAGGGATGCGTGCTGGGGGCAACGTTGTCTGCCGGTTTGAGCAATGGGAGGTGGCGTTCGATGGTGAGTTTCTTCAGGTCAAGTTCCACAATCTCGGACGCGTTCCACAAGGCAACGTAGGCATGATGGCCATCGCGGGAGAGTGCCAGGGCGCCTGGATAGGTGGAGGGGACGGCATTGCTTTCGGCCAGGTCGAAGCGATGCTCGACCGTACCGGTGGCGGGATCGAGCAGGAGCACGGCGTCGGAATAGTTCTCGGCGACGAGCAGTTTTTCAGCGCCTTTGTCGCCGACGACCTCGATGGCGGCAGGAAATGGAACGCCTTTGTCGCCGTCCTTTTCGCCGATGAGCCGCGTGGTGTGTCCGGGGGCCAGTTGTTCGAGAGGAAGGCGAATCATCCGCTCGGGTTCGATTTTGCCGGCCGCGAACCGGTACACAAGAATGCCGCTGCCGGTGTCGTCTTTGGCAGTGCCGAGTGGATCCGTCAGCGATCCGATGCTGGCGTAGAGGTGGGAGCCGTCGCGACTGAAGGCGAGTCCCGAGTAGAGCGTCTGCTTCATCCGAATCAACGTGCGGGCATCGGGAAAGTCTGCGATCTGCCCGGTCTGCGTATCGAGAACCGCCAGGGACTGGTCGTAGTTCGATTCGGCGGTGCCGAAGCCTGCGTTGATCGTGACCACGTAACGCTTGTCGGGCGAAATCGCGATGGACATGGGAAGGCTGTTGATCTTTTGGGGATGGCCGGGGACCGGCTCGATCAATTGTTTGCTGGTCGACAGGTCGTGCGTTTGAGCTGGCGCCTGGCTGCTTGCGAGTGCCAAGGCCATGGGGGAGATGGTCAACAATGCTGCAATCCGCATGGCTAAAACGATAGCAGGGCTGTGAACCGGCAACTTTACATTGTGGTTACATCGTTCCTGGTGGAGGGCCGGCTGAGGGAACTGGTATGGAAGCTGAGGCCGTGTGCGCCTGCAATAATCAATCTGTATGCGCACAGTGATCACGGCAGCGATGCTTTTTGACGGAAGCACATTCATCGACCATCCCATGGTGACGATTGAAGATGGGCACATTCACGCAATTTCTCAACGCGAGAATGGAGATTTGCCGGAGGGATCCGGGGTGTTGGACTTTCCCGGTTCGATTCTTGCGCCGGCGTTTTTTGACGTGCACTTTCACGGCGCGGCAGGACATGACGTGATGGAGGCGACTCCGGCGGCTCTGGAGCAGATCGGGTCGTTCCTGGCCTCGCACGGCACGGGAAGTTTTCTGGCGACGACGGTTACGGCAGGGTTGGATGCAACGCTGAAAGCGGTTTCGGGACTGGCCAAGCTGATCGAGAAGCCAGCTACCGAAGGGCAGGCGCGGCCCATCGGCATTCATCTTGAAGGTCCGTTTCTTTCCCATGCAAAACGGGGAGTGCAGCCTGCGGAACACTTGCTGGCGCCGGACATCGCAACCTTTGACAGGCTGTTTGAAGCCGGAGAGGGACACGTCCGCCTGATGACGCTGGCTCCGGAGTTGCCGGGTGCGGCGGAGCTGGCGGCACACGCGACCTCGCGCGGAGTACGGATCTCGATCGGTCACTCGAACGCGACGGCGGCGGAAACACGAAGCACGATCGCGGCCGGCGCAGTGAGCGCGACCCATACCTTTAACGCGATGCGGCCGCTTGACCACCGCGAACCGGGAATTCTGGGGACGGTGCTGACCACCGACACACTCTACTCGGAGTTGATTTGCGACGGCATCCATAACGCGCGGGAGATGGCGCGGCTCTGGTGGCATGCGAAGGGCGAGAGTCGCGGGATCCTGATCACCGACGCCATGAGCGCAGCGGGGATGCCGGATGGGACCTATCAGCTAGGCGGATTTGCGGTGCAGGTAGAGAACGGCCGCGCGACAGCGAATGGAGTGCTTGCCGGCAGTGTGCTGACCCTCGATCGCGCGCTGGCCAATTTCGTCGAATTCACCGGCGCCACTGTTGAGCAGGGACTCCACTTGCTCACGGCCAATCCGGCAAGAATGACAGGGATGACGGAGCATACCGGAACCGTGGAAGTCGGTCTGCCGGCGAACGTGGTTGCCATCGATACGTTGGGACGGCTTTGCTGGTCGGTGGTGGGTGGACGGCCGGTGGCGGTGAGCTAAGGCGTCATTGCGGCGAGGCGCTGTGCGCGCCAGATCGCGCCTTCGATGCCTGCAACTTCCTTTTCGCAGATCGGCATCGTGGGGGCAGCAGCACGAAGCCCGGCAAAAAATGGTTCGCGGACGAGACGCGCTTTCCCAATCACACTGCCAATCCAAGCCACCGGGACTTCGGCGGTGAGCTTGTGCTTGCGCCGAAGCTTGGCGCGGACCAGGAGCACAGACTCGACGAGATCCGCGGCAGCCTTGGAAAGGACCTCTGTGGCAACCGCGTCTCCCTCTTCGGCGAGCCGGCTGATGGAGGGCGCCAAGGCCGCAAAATCCGGTCCGGGCGTGCCGTCGCCAAGATTCACGAGCTCGTCAATCGTCGAAGTACCCCAGATGCGTCCGACGGCCTCGAGGATGCGGGTCGGTTCTTCGCGGTCGTAGGCTTTCAGCGCGCGCCGGATGGCGTGCAGGCCGATCCAGTACCCCGATCCTTCGTCGCCGAGACGGGAGCTCCAGCCGCCGACGCTTTCGCGACTGCCATCGGGAGCCCGGCCAATGCAATTGGAGCCGGTACCGGCAATCTGGAGAATTCCGGGACCACCCTTGAACGCTCCATCGAGAGCGATGACTTCGTCGCCGACAACCTCTTCGCGCTGGACTCCGAACTCGCGCAACACTTCGCGGATCCACTCGGCGACTCCGGGCATTTTGGAACTGGCGACGCCCACAGAGGCTGCGCTCACGTTTTTTATGCTGGATTGTGCGAAGACCTCGGAAAGAATTGCGCGCAGATTGGCGTCGGCCATTTCCTCGCCTACACGCAAACGCTTGATCGAACCATTTTCGGCGAAGGCAAGCACTTTGTCGTCCGCGACGATGGATGCTCGCGTTCGGGTGCCTCCGCCGTCGATCCCCAAGACCACGTTCATTGTTTCAAAGCTCCTCTTAGTTGACGTGGTCGTCGCCACCATCGCGCAAAGTGCCGGCCAGCACATTCAGGCTTCCATCGGATTTGGGGGGATTGAGTCCGAGCAGGTGGGCGAGCCAGGGATAGAGATTTACATTCTCAAAGGGCCTCACGGTGTGGCCAGGAAGAATGTCGGGGCCTGCCGCGAAGAAGCTGGCCTTCATTTCGGGCATTTTGCGCGGGTCGTAGCCATGCATTCCGACGGGCGGCGGGCCCTCCGTTTTTCCCGCAGGCGGGGCATGGGCGCGAATGAGGAAGGGACCTGTGGCAAGCACCACGGGATCCCCTTCGCGAGGATTCTCGCGATAATTCAGCTCGGCCGGCACATCCTTACGGCGATACACAACAAACTGCGAAGCGGCTTTCTTAAGCTGGTTGTAGACGCGCGCCGCATCTTCGTCGGATTTCCCATAGAGAAGCGGCCCAACAGTCTCGAAACCCGTGAGGTCGGCGAACTGATCGAGGTTGATCCATCCGCCCTGGACCTTGGCCATGCCGTGGTCGCTGACTACGACGAGATCGATGGGCAGGCCGGAAGCATCCAGACCGGCCTTCAATTTGCCAACCAGCTTATCGACCTTTACCACCGCGGCTTTGGTTTCCGGAGCATCGGGACCGAACTGGTGCCCTTCGTGGTCCGGCTCGCTGTAATAGAGAGTGATGAAATGGGGGCGATCGGCAGGGGGAAGGCGCAGCCAGTCGAGCACCTGATCGATGCGCGCATTGTCGTCAATTTTGTTGTCGAAGCGTAAGTAGTAGGTGGGTCGAAAGCCGGCGATCCTGGCTTCAGAGCCGGGCCAGAAGAAGCAGGCGGAACGCATGCCCTGGCTTTCCGCGAGGCTCCACAAAGGCACACCGCTGTACCAGCTTCCATCGGTCACGGCGGCGGGGTCGTTGATGGCGTAGCGCGCGTCTTTGGCCGGGTCGTAGAAGCCGTTGGCGACCAGGCCGTGATGCTCCGGGTAGAGCCCGGTCACGATCGTGAAATGGTTTGGAAACGTGAGGGAGGGGAAGCTGGGGAGCATGCCATCGGGGGCCCAGACACCCTGCTTGCCGAGGGCCAGGAGGTGGGTTGCGCCGTCGCGGCGGGTATAGTCCCAGCGAAAACCGTCGAGCGAAACCAGAACTACGTAGTGGGCTTGCTGTGCGGCTTCTGAATTGGGGCCGTTGTCGACGTGAATGACGGGCAGGCCGGGATTTGCGGCAGGCTGCTGGCAGATTCCAAGCCGTGCAACAACCGCCAGTCCCAGAAATAACGCCAGTGTGGAGAGAAGCCCACGTCTGCCCGGACGGAAACGCATCAAAATACCCCCGGATCAGCTTATCGCACGGGGGACAGGGCAGCTTTGCCAGGACGGGAAGGACAGCGAGGCGGCGGCGTGGCCCAAAGTCGCAGCAGCGTTGGGGGATCGTCACGGCCGCGATCTGAGCCGCTAAGCTTGGGGCAACGATTGTGCACCGACTCTGATCGGGCTAGGAGAGCCGGGCTAGGAGAACAAGTCCACCGTGCGGGTTGCGACCCCCCTCCGCGTGCCGGCAAAAGGCTAACGGCTGCCTGGCGCCGCGGGCGCTGTGGCTGTGGCCGCGGGCGTCGCGGGTGCAGCGGGCTGTACTTTGCCGAGACCGCGAATGTAGACGATCAGGTTCCAGATTTCGTCATCTTTGGCGCGGCTTGCATCTTCTGCGGGCATTTTGCCTTTGCCATTGCGGATGATTTTGAAAAGTTCCTGGTCCTGGCGATCGGACAAGGTCTTCTGGTCCGTCCAATCGACAAGGGTAAGCTGCATGTCTTTGGCGAGATCCGTCTTCCCGTCTCCACTGTCGCCATGACACAGCGCGCAATCCATCGCGTACAGCTTTTTGGCTTTCGCTTGCGTCTCGGCAGTGACTTTCACTTTAGGGGCCGCGGGGGTTGAATCTTGCGGCGTGGCAGCCGGTGCAGAAGATGACGCAATCGCAAACAAGGCCACAGCGGAAACGAGCAGGATCGGCTTGAACATGACACTCTCCTCAGTTGCAGGTGTCGGGACAGGCATCTGGCAGCTGTTTGATTTGATTCGACAGCATTATAGGCCTATATGAAAGTGAGGCGCATCACTTGATGCATTCCGGTTGTTCGCCGAACCAAGGCGGGCCCCTTTGTCCTGAGCAGGATGGCCCCCAGTGTGGTATACGTTTCGGAATGTTTCCCTGTGTCCGATGGATCGCTGTCTGTCTTCTTTTGTCCGGGATTTTTGCGAGTGCTGCGCCTGCCCGAGACGTCGCTCCGACGCCCCCGATGGGCTGGAACAGCTGGGACGCCTACGGGTTGACGATCGACGAGGCGGACTACCGCGCGAATACGACTGTGCTGGCCGGGATGAAACAACTCGGCTGGCAATATTCGGTCATAGATGAAGGCTGGTACATGCAGGACCCCTTCGCCGACAAGGTGGAGACGCGAAAGTATGTCTGGGACGACAACGGCATCCTGATCCCGGCGTTGGATCGGTTTCCTTCGGCCGCCAGCGGAAGTGGATTCAAGGCGCTGGCCGATTGGGTGCACGCCCAGGGCCTGAAGTTCGGGGTACACATCGTGCGCGGCATTCCGAGGGGCGTTGTGGAGCAGAATCTGCCCATTGCCGAATCGAGTTTTCACGCGGTCGACGCGGCCGACAAAGACTCTCCCTGCCCCTGGGATGAAGGCAACTGGGGGGTGCGCGATAACGAAGCAGGGCAGGCCTATTACGACTCGATGATGAAGCTCTATGCGTCGTGGGGACTGGACTACATCAAGGTCGATTGCATCTCCGACCATCCCTATCGACCGACGGAGATCCGGCAGATCGCCGAAGCAATTCGCAAGACGGGACGACCCATTGTGCTGAGCCTGTCGCCAGGACCTACGAAGCTGGAGCATGCGGCGGAAGTTGCGAAGTACGCGCAGATGTGGCGCATCTCGGACGATCATTGGGATATCTGGTCTGCGCCGCACAAGCCTGGAGAAAGCGAGTTTCCGTTCGGTGTTCGCGACGCTTTCGATCGGCTGGCCGAGTGGGCACCGTATGTGAAGCCGGGATCGTGGCCGGACGAGGACATGCTTCCTGAAGGGGCACTGACGCCGCATCCGGGATGGGGCGAACCGCGCATGTCGCGTTACACCCAGTACGAACAGAGAACCGAGTTCACGCTGTGGGCGATTTCGCGTTCGCCCCTGATATTGGGCACGAATTTGACGAAACTGGATGACTTCACCCGTTCCCTTCTTACCAACAAGGAGGTCCTGGAAATCAACCAGGACTCTGTGGAGAGCGGCCAGGGACTGATGCCGCTGAAGGATGGACAAACGGACAACTTCCCGCAGCGTTACTGGTATGCGCGTACTGCGGGTCATCATCCGCATCAATATCTGGCGGTGTTTAACCTGCAGGATCAAGCCACAAGTTCAGATCTGCCCTGGATGGTGTTTCACCTGACCGACAAGCCGCACGCGGTGTATGACCTCTGGAACCGGAAGCGGGTAGGGACCGCGAAGACACTCCACGTGGATCTCGCGCCGCATGGCTGCGCGCTTTTCCGTGTCGAGTAGGTGAAGCTTTGCTGCTCCTTCGTATATGCGACACTAATGAGTCCGGATTCTGAGCCGCACGTCTCGATTTTTCCAGCAGGATTGATGGATGCCCGTTTTACGATCTGCCTTTATTGCGATGTCTCGCAATCGCCCCTTGCGCCGTTTTTGCGAGAGCTCTTCCCTGGGCAACAAATTGAGTTCGCGCTTCGTTGCGGGTTTGGAAATCGCCGACTCGTTGCGCGTCGCAGAGGCCGTCAACAAGCAAGGAATTCACGTCACGCTTGATTCGCTGGGGGAAAGCGTTTCATCGGCTGCCGAGGCGCATCAAGCGGCGGACATCTATCACCGGCTGCTGGATTCGATTGCGGAGCAGCGGCTGGACGCCAACATCAGCGTGAAACTGACGCAGATGGGTCTTACGCTCGATCCGCAGCTTGCCGAGTCGATTGCCACGAACCTTGCCGAGCATGCGCACGCGACGGGGAATTTTGTGCGCATCGATATGGAAGACTCGCCGCTGACGCAGGGGACGCTCGACATCGTGCGCCGGTTGCACGCGCGAACCGATCTGCGCGGTGCGATCGGCATTGTGATCCAGGCTTACCTTTATCGTTCGCAAGCGGATATTGAGCAGTTGATTGCGGATGGGATTCGCGTGCGACTTTGCAAGGGCGCGTACAAGGAGCCGGCGGAAGTTGCTTTTCCGCGCAAGGCCGACGTAGATGCGAACTACGTGAAGCTCAGCCAGCTTTTGCTCGAGAGCCCCATCTATCACGGACTGGCCACGCACGATGAGGCGATGATCGAGGCCGCGAAATCGTATGTGCAACAGCACGGCATCGCGCCGAGCCGGTTTGAATTTCAGATGCTCTTCGGTGTGCGGCGCGATCTGCAACGCAAGCTGGTGGCGGAGGGATTCAATGTCCGCGTATACATTCCGTTCGGACACGAATGGTATCCCTACTTCATGCGCCGACTGGCGGAGCGGCCGGCGAATGTCTTCTTTCTGGCGAAGAATCTGTTGCGCACATAGATGTAGTCCTGGTCGGACAGCCGGCAGCCTGCGATGGAAGCTTTCGCGTTGCCCGCTTGTGGGCGAGACGCCGCGTCGTTTCTACTTAATCTTTGCTACGCGACCGGTGGTGGGAAATTTTTGGAACTGAAGCATGTCGTGTCCGGGCACGACGCGATCCGGTGAGCCAGCCAGCGAAAACATGCGGGCCTGCTGGGCGATGTTGGCGGCGTGATCGGCGTCGCTGAAAGTTGCGCTGGCCAGCCGCTTTGACAGGTTCAGGTAGAAATACGCATTGTCGGACGCGAGCACAAACGTGGGATGACCGGCGATGCAGAGGTACTCCGACGCATAGGTGTGGCGGGAACCGGTGTAGGCGCGAATTCCTGGAAAGATCTCGACGTTATCGCCGTCGATGAGGTGAACGCGCCCCTCGGTGTTGAGCTTGACCAGTTGTTGCACGTCCTGGGGATCGATGCCGCCGTGATTGCCGCCGGGTTGCCACGCGTCCGCGGTGTAGTAGCGATATTCACCCCGCTGAATCCAGACGGTGGCTTTGGGGAAGAGATCGATGCCGCCCATGTGGTCCCAGTGTGCGTGGCTGATGACGATGTCGGTGACGGCGTCGGGCGCAACGCCGGCGGTCTTCACGGCCTCGTCGGGGCGCAGGTAGTCCTTCATCGGAAATTCTTTGAGATAGGTGTCGCGATGAAATCCGCTATCGAAGAGGATTGTGTGGCCGCCGCCGGAGATGAGCCACACGACCATGGCGATGTCGACTTTTTCGTTTTGCGGGCCGTCGACCACCAGTTCGGAAAGGGGCACATCCGGCGAAGTCCCGTAGCGAATGGCCTCGATGGAATACTCCGGGGTCTGCGCGAGGAGAGGCAATCCGATCAAGACGGCGCAGACTGCCGCGCGCAGGGATCGAACGAAGAGCAAGCCTGTTGCCGCCTTACCGCAATTCCCCATGCAAAGTCCTCGGGAGGCGCTTGCCTCGGACGCGAAAGTATTTTCTTTTCCGGCATGCTCCGCAGATCCACGGGTAGTAGCCGAAGAGGGGAAGGAAATTTTTCTCGAAGAAACCGGTCCGTGCGAGACGTAGCAGATACTGGTTTGCGCAGCGGGGACAGACGCATTTTGCCTGCTCCGCGATGGGAGCAGAGATCGAGGTATCGGCCACGGTGTCAGACCTCTCTTTTTTTGTGTGGGGACCTGGCATGCGGCCGATCGGTTGAAAACACCACAAGCCCTGAGAACACAATTGAGCCACAGAACCCTTGTGGATGGCAAGGAGGATCGCATCGAGGTAGAGCAGTTTCAACTTTGAAGGCGGTGCAACCCTTGAATGGCAAGATCCGCAACGGCTTTGGCCAGTGTCGGCGAAGCGTTGAGCGATTCAGGCCGCTCCAGACGGAGACCAATCTTAGCGGCATAGCTGCGGAAGGCGATGTCGACGTCGTAGAGGATCTCAACGTGGTCGCAGAGAAAGCCGATGGGTTGCAGAAGGAGAGTCTTTGCGCCGGTCGTGGCGATATGATCGAGGGTTTCTTCGACGGTGGGGCCGATCCAGGGGCCACCGCTCGCGCCCTGGCTTTGGAAGGCAAACCACCAGCGCGGAATTTCGGGGAGGCGTTCGGCGACAAGTTCGGCGGTGTGGCGCGCTTCATCCGCGTATGGATCAGGGCTTCCAACGGGCCACTGACGCGGCTGGCCTTCCGATTCAGTCTGGGGCTCGATGGTGCGGGCGGGCACGCTATGCGCGGTGAAGAGCACGGGAACGGCCGCGCCTGTTTCTGCCTTGAGCCGGGCTTCGGCGGCACGCAGCCGCTCGGCGAAGGCGTCGGCGAGGAGCGGATGACGGGCCCAACCGCGGGTGAAGTCGATGCGCAGGGTTCCAGCTTCGGCTTTCACCGCACGCTCGTAGAGGCCCACGCTGGTGCGCGAATTCTGCGGGGCGAGGCAGATCACGGCAGCTTCTTCGACGCCGTCGGCGCGCATCTGGCGCACTACGTCGGGGATGTAGGGACGCCAGTTGCGCATGCCGATGTAAACGCGGACCGGTTTGTCCTGCGCGGCGAGTTCCGCTTCAACGAGTTTTCCCTGCTCCACGGTGAGCTCGGTGAGCGGGCTGCGACCGATCAAGGCGTAGCGATGTTGAATTTCTTCGATGACGGTTTGGGGCAGCGGCCGACCGCTGACCACGTTGCGCAAGTACTCGGGGATCTGGTCGGCGGTTTCGGGAGTGCCGTGGGCGAGGAGAAGGACAGCTTGCTTAGGCATTCGCTGCTTCCTCGAGGCGGAATTCGCGGACGATGCGCGCGACTGCCTGCACATTTTCGACCGGTGTGCCGGGAACAATGCCATGGCCGAGGTTGAAGATGTGGCCGGGCCGTCCACCGGCGGCGCGCAGAATCTCTTTGACGCGCTGCTCCAGTAGTTCGACAGGGGCGAAGAGCGTAATGGGATCGAGATTGCCCTGCACTGCATGACCGTGGCCGACGGCGCGCCAGCCCTCGTCGAGGGGCTGCCGCCAATCGAGGCCGATCACGTCGGCGCCTGTCGAAGCCATGGCTTCGAGGAGGCCCGCGGTTTCAACGCCGAAATAGATCACGGGCACGCCCAGTCCCTGCACGGCGCGGATGAGACGCTTGGACGCTTCAAACGCATAGTCGTGATAGTCGGCGAGACTGAGGGAGCCGACCCAGCTGTCGAAGATCTGAATCACGTCGGCGCCTGCCTGCACCTGCAGGCGGCAGTACTCGATCAGCACGATGACGAGCTTGTCGAGGAGGCTGCGCCAGGCGAGGGTGTCGCCATACATCATTTGCTTGGTGAAGATGTAATTGCGCGAGCCTCCACCTTCGATCATGTAGCTGGCCAGAGTGAAAGGTGCACCGCAAAAGCCGATGATGCCGAGGCGATCGCGAAAGTGGGCGGCGACTTTTTCGATGGCGCGGGCGACGTAGGCGAGGTCTCCGGCGCGATCGGTGCGGAGGGCTGCGACGTTGGCGGCGGTGCGCACGGGATGATGGACGACAGGGCCCTCGCCCGCCTGGAATTCAAAGGGAAGGCCCATGGGCTCGAGAGGAAGCAGCAGGTCGGCGAAGATGATGGCTGCGTCGACGCCGAGTTTTTCCGCTGCGGTGATGGTGACTTCAGACGCGAGGTCGGGCTGCTTGCAGATTTCGACCAGCGTGTGGTGTTTGCGGACGTCGCGATACTCCTGCATATAGCGGCCGGCCTGACGCAGAAACCAAACCGGCGTGCGGTCGACGGGCTTGCGGAGGCAAGCGCGGACGAAACGGCTGCCTGCGAGGAGCGAGTCTTCCTCGCCTGGAGTTTGAAGGACTGGATCCATACGTTGACGATTCTAATTGGGCTGGCGCCTGCCGCATGCAGGCTGAGGCGGAGACTTTGCGCTGGACTCTGAAGGCGATCCGTCCCTTGTGCTGGATCCGTACGCTGTTCGGCACAATGGACTACAAATTTGCGGGTGGTTGCCGCTCTCCAGAGACAAAAGCGGATCCTTCGACCCGCTTACCCCACGCGTTGCGCGGGGCCCCAGGTGCGCAGGTTCTCAGGATGACAGGGTGGTGGGTTATGGAGAACCGTGGACGACAGAAGATGCCGGGTAGCTGAGAAAATGCCAGGCGGCCGCTAGACAAAAAACGGCCCCCGCTTTCGGCGGGGGCCAAGTTGCCTTGGTTCTCTCGTGTTGCGAGAGCTTGGTTGGCGGCCAGACGGCCGGGGAGCCGTCGGTGCCGGAAAGAGCCTCAGGGGGTGGCTACGCGGCTTTTGGCCGCTCCGCACCGCTAGTTGGAAACCGCGCCATGGGGAGACGTGGAGTCCTCGGCCGCCAAACTGTTTTCCATCAACCGAAGGTGCACGCTGCTGGTCCGAATTCTGGCCGGCTTGGTGCTTGCATCCGCGCCCGGCGTTTCAATCGGAGCATTGCCGAGGGCGACGAAGTGCATACGGTAGACGGGAATCTGATGTTCGGTAACCATGTACCGCTCGACCGATTCGGCCAACTTCTGCGATGTCTGGATACCAACGGCTCCGGCGCCCGGAGCGTGCGCTTCAATTTCGATGATGTAGCCCTGATGACCGGTCAAGCTGGCCGCCAGAGTGTCCAATTGGCCCTTCCCATCCTTGGAGAGGACGCCATTGCTGTGGAACGGAATGTCGAGATCGCTGAGCTGGTGATACTGATCGATACCGTTGACGGTGGTGTTCAACTTATCGACGTGACCCGAAGCGCCCTGCGCAACGGAGCTGGCGTTCTGCGCCTGGGTACCGGCTGCGGTGGCGGTCTGGTTGGCTGCGTCCGCGGTTGCCTGCGCGTGCTGGATACCAGCCTGCGCCCGGGCGTCCACATCCTTAATATCGGTGGCGTTCTTGGCGTTCACCTGATCGAGTTCAGTCAGACGATCGTTGATCGGGTCGAGGCGTTTCTTCACCCACTTTTTGCGGGCGAAGGGATTGACATGACCCCAGAACCCTTCCTTGTCGGTCGGGGTAGCGGAAGAGGGCGACGAGGGCTGCGATGCCGCTGCGGGTGGTGCGCTTTGCGGTTCGCTCATCGGCTGATTTTGTTGCGCGACAGCGGGAACAACCAATGCAGAAGCCAGGAGAGCTACAGCACACTGGCCAGGGAGAAAGCTGGTAATTCGAAATCTTTGTGTCATTGTTTTGGCCTCTTATTGTCTCGGCAACCGCAGGGAATCTGCGGGTGAGCTCTACTGCCGCTCGCCCTGTTTATTGCAATGTCCGTGCCAAAGAGCGAGCGCGAGGACTGGTTCTGCAGATTGGGACTAACTTCTATTGGATTAGAGCTTTATGAAATCGCCTCGAGGGACGCAAAATTCGATCACAGGGCGGACGGCTGGATGTCTCGTGTAATTTTTACAATTCGAAGTAAGTTCTACTAAGTAAAACGAGTGCGGGGCGCTCAAATCCTCAATTGGACTGGACGTGGAGGATGCGAATTTCGGGATAGGCTCCGTCCCAGTCGGGGGAGACGGCGTCGAAGATCAACCGGAAGTCGCGCACGTCGCCGGGGTGGAGGGGCGCGGCGGAAACGGGCTCGACGTCCACATAGGGGTCCCGGGTGCGGATGAGCTTGAGGGCCTGGGTTTCATTCTGGGTGATCTCTTTGGCGGGATCGCGGAAGAGCACCTGGACCGTGATGGAGGTGATGGTTCGGTTCCCTGAATTTGTGATGTGGCCGTCGACGTAGGTCATTTTTCCGCCGGCGAGGTTGCCCGATTCACTCATGGCGAGGCCGGAAATGGGAAGGCTTCGAGCGTAGGGGTCGGGCTGCGCGGAAACGGGGGTCACAGTGGGAGACTTTCGTCCATGCTGGAGGGTCAGGATCACGACCGCGGCAACGAGCAGGACGACTGCGGCGGCAATCGCCAAGGGCAGCCAGTTGCGTTCGCGGGTTTCCGCACTGGGCAGGAGTTCAATTTCGGGGCGTATTTCCACGAGCGGATTCTACACCCGTTACTGAAGGAATCCCCTGCGCGCTGTCGTTTTAAGTCAGAGATGAAGATTCGGGCGATGATGCCTAGTAGGGGAAAACAAAAGCATCACAGTTCCGCCCTCCTACATCTTTTGTTTGATTTCCAATTGTGCGAAAAATGCGCATAGATAGGGGAATCAACGAGCCGCTTGAGTTTGTGCGGCGCGAGGATTGGTTTCTCTTTTGGAAGGCCAGTGAGCATGGAGTCGTATCTCCAATCCGCAGATTCTCTCCCGACGGGGCCGGACAGCATATCGAAAGAACCGCGTCCGCGGGAAGAATTGCTTTACCAGGCAATGACCATCGCTGCGATGGTGATCATCCTGGTGAGCGTTTGGGTTTTCTAAGTCGGCGTCCCGGCTCGAGAGCGCGCGCTGGGTGCGGTGCGATCTGTCCGTAAATCCAGACTGGAAAAATCTGAAAATTTAAACGTGCTGATTTTGCGCGGATGCGCGGAGTCGTCGAGCCCTGCTTCTCTGGGCCGGCATCGGGCCTGGAGGGCTGGAGTTGTCAATTGCCGGAGCCGGCAGCGCGGACGATCGCCAGCAGGTGCCAGCCTATGGTGCCGAAGATCACCACGATGAACACGGGCAGAATCATGGGAAACAGGTGGCCGTTGCCGCTGCGCGCTGCTTGAATGAAGGCCCATTGCAAGACCGCGAAGAGGCAGACCAATTCCATTTTGAGCCAGGCGACCATGTTGAGCGTGACTGCCTGGAGGCGGGCAATATTTTGCGCGGTCACGCGGACGGGATAGTGGAAGGCGTCGGGGAAGCGGACGACGATCGACATGACGAGGTAGAGCGCTGCGGCCAGGACGGGCAGCAGAAGCATTCCCGCAGGAGAGCCCCAGGCGTTGGGAGTTCCGGATGCGTCGAAGTGGGTAGGGACGCGGTCGGGCAACCGGTTGGCGCCCTGGAGAGCGTCCCAGGTCATCCAGACCAGCACGGCCAGTGCGGCGAGTCCGAGGATTTCGAGAATCTTGCGCATCGCTTTAGCCGAATTTGGCGCGTTGGACTTCGGTTTGGCGAAAATCCTTGCCGGTCATTTCGACGCGCACGCACATTTCGGAGAGGCGGGAGCGCATGCGGTCGCCGATGCGATCGCCGAGGGTTTGTTCGCGTGCGGCGCGCTCGGCATCGGTGGCAGTTCCGCCGCCGGCCTGCACGTCGGGGTAATTTGTGGTGATGATGGTGGATTGCTTGTCGTTGTAGCGCGTGTTGAGGATAAGGGCGACGGTATCCCATACCCACTCATTGGGTTTTTGCGCGCCCAGGTCGTCGAGGACCAGGACTTCGGCGGCGAAGACAGGCTTGAGCAGCTCGAGTTCGGTGGTGTTGACCTGGGGGTTGTAGCTGTTCTGAATGTTCTTAAGCAGCTCGCGGTAGTCGCAGAAAAGGCCGCGCACGCCGCGTTCCTGGACTAATCGGCGCAGGACGCCCACGGCGAGGTGGGTTTTGCCGACGCCAATGGACCCGGTGAAGAGCATGCCTTTGCCGGCGGTATCGACGGGATAGGCTTCGACGAATTTGCGCGCAGTTTGCAAGGCGCGGCTGAGCGAGTGGTTGGCCTCGTGATAGATTTCGTAGTCGTCGAGCGTGCAATCGCGGTAGCGTTGCGGAATGCGCGCAGCGGCGAGGCGGTTCTGCTCACGCTCCATTTGCTGGCACTCGCAGGCGCGGGAAACCCAGAGGCCGGTGGGCGACACTTCTTCGATCAGTCCGACTCCGCCGCAGATGGGGCACACGCTCATAGCTCTTCAAAGCCTAGCGCATCAGGCGGCTGACGGTTGCGGTGCGGATCAGGGCGCGTTGTGTGGAAAAGGGGCAGAGTGCCGTTGCTCACTGCGAATCGCGCGGAGCAGCGGCAAACTTTTCTCAGGAACCGGGGAAAGGCTGCTTCGGCGCGGTTGCAGCGATCGAATCGAGGTCGATGATGAGGGTTCGACAGGCAACGGTGTTTTCGAGGTGGGGATGCGTGCAAAGTTCTGCACCCGACACCATGAATTCGGGGAGCTCTCTCTGGAACTCCTCGCAAGTAACGGGCGAATGACTTTGGTTCATATCTCCCCGCCTGGAAAGAAGCTATGTATACAGATGGCGAATCCTACTGATGGTTGCCTGGGGAGGTTTTGACGCTTTGAAGAACGATGCAAAGAAACTCGAAGCAGGCGAGTCCAGCGTAAACGGCAGGAAGGCACTGCTGCGGTCGAAGGACGGGTCGGCCGAAAAACTGGGGCTCGGGGTGATTGCCGCGCTCATTGTCTCGTTCTGGACATTGGTCGCGGATGGCACGCTTCCGCTTGCGCAATACGTGGTCTTTGTCGCGTTGCTGCTGGTGAGCGCAGGGGGCATGGTGTGGAGAATCCGGAAGCTGTATCCGCGGGACTCCGCACCTGGAGAGCGCAAACTGCGGCCGGGCGCGTACCGGGTGTCGTTTGGGGATTCGAAATCGTTGAGATCATAAGTCGGAATCAAGCGTGACGGTCTGATTTCGAGACGAGAAAGTCCGCTTCCGCATACGAAGGCGATGGCTGCGCCGAGACGGCCCTTCAGAGCGACCTATAATTCGAATGCGCGCCGATGAGGCGTTTTTTTTCCTTGCTCATGAGAGGGGTTTCCACCGTGCTTCGCGATCTCCGGCTGGCCTACTTTGTTGGTGTTGTTCTGGTGACGCTCTGCGCTTCGGTGAATTCATTCGCGCAGGAACCCGGCAATGTTCCGGAAACGAAGGCGCCTGCTCCGACGCAGGTGGCGCCGCCGACGCCGCAGCCCGCTGCTGCGCAGCATCCGGACAACGACTACTGGCGGAAACATGACCAACAACTGCTGACGGACTTTCCGTGGCTGGCGCGTTTCAAGGAGGACGATTTGAAACTCGGACCGCCGGGGCCCGGCGAGAACCGGGTTGTGTTCATGGGGGATTCGATCACCGAGGGGTGGCATCTGGACCAATCGTTTCCGGGGAAGCCGTATATCAATCGCGGCATCAGCGGACAGACGACGCCGCAGATGGTACTGCGCTTCCGGCAGGATGTGATTGGATTGAAGCCGAAGGTGGTGGTGATCCTGGCCGGAACCAACGATATTGCCGGGAACACCGGGCCTGAGACTTTGGCACAGATTGAAGATAACCTGGCATCGATGGCCGACCTGGCGCATGCCAATGGAATTCGCGTGGTGTTGTGCTCGATCACGCCGGCGTTCGATTATCCGTGGCAACCGGGCCTGACACCAGCACCGAAGATCGACGAGGTGAATTCCTGGCTGAAGGGTTACGCGGCCGATAAGGGCTATGTGTATGTCGATTACCACTCGGCGATGAAGGATCGGCGGGATGGGCTGCCGGCGGCTCTGAGCAAGGACGGTGTACACCCCCTGCCTGCGGGGTACGCGGTGATGGCGCCGCTGGCCGAGGCGGGGATTGGGCAGGCGCTGGCGCAGTAACCTGCATCGTTTGCGCTCAGTTCCGAATCAACTTACAATAAGAAGACTGCAGGAAAGGTTTTAGTCGAGAGATGCCCAAGGAAAAGATCCATCCCAATTACGGCGCAGTGCGCGTTTTGTGCGCCTGCGGAAACAATTTTGAGACTCGTTCAACCCACAAGGGCGACATCCACGTGGAAATCTGCTCGGTTTGCCATCCGTTTTTCACCGGCAAACAGCGGCTGGTGGACACGGCGGGCCGAGTCGAGCGCTTCCGCCGGAAGTATGCCAAGGCAGGCGAGGCAACGGCCGCGAAGTAACGGCGCCGCGGCTTACGATTCAAGTGGGCCTCCGCCACGGCGGGGGCCCACGTTCGTTCAGGACGGGTGCGAATGGCTGGCAAAGGGTTCACGGTGAAGAAGAACTGGGATAACCCCCGGGAGCATGCCATGCCTGCGGAGACGCGGGTGCCGGCGGAAGTGCGCATCGGCTCGGTCCTGGTATCGCCGGCAACAGTTCTCGCGCCCATGGCGGGGGTTACAGACACGGTGTTCCGTCGATTTATCCGGCATGCCAGCTTGTTCACGCATGAACAGGGAGCTGGATTCAGGGATCAGGGACCAGGGCCGGCTACCGAAGCTGGGTTGAGCACGGAGATCGATGCGCCGGTCACAAACACCCAGTCCGGATGCGGGTTGCTGATGACGGAGTTCACGTCGGCCGATGGGCTTTCGCGGATGCGCGAATCGAAGCGGAAGCGCTATTTGACGTTTTATGACGACGAGCATCCCATTGGCGCGCAGCTCTTCGGGTCGAACGCCGAGACATTGGCGGAAGCGGCGCGCATTGTGCAAGATACGGGATTCGATCTGATTGACTTGAACCTGGGCTGCCCGGCCAAGCGGGTGGTGGGCTGCAACGGCGGTTCAGGGCTTTTGCGGGATTTGCCGAAGATCGGCGAAATTTTCCGCGCGATACGGCAGGCGGTCACGATTC
This sequence comes from uncultured Acidobacteriaceae bacterium, assembly GCA_963798035.1. Taxonomy (GTDB): domain Bacteria; phylum Acidobacteriota; class Terriglobia; order Terriglobales; family Acidobacteriaceae; genus Telmatobacter. The sequence goes on from CAWCRW010000007.1 coordinate 714,439, forward strand.
CCTTCACTGTGAAGTTTCGCATTGGCTGGAACGATGCGCAGATTGTCTGTGTGGAACTGGCGCGCATGGCCGAGGCGGAAGGTTTGAATGCGGTTGCGCTGCACGCGCGGACTCGCGAGCAGGGGTATAGCGGTCAGGCGCGCTGGGAGTGGATTCAGGCGGTCAAGCAGGCGGTGCGCCTTCCTGTGATTGGAAACGGGGATGTTCGTTCGCCGGAAGATGCCGCGGCGATGGTGGCGCAGACCGGTTGCGACGCGGTAATGATTGGGCGGGCTGCTCCGTCGAACCCCTGGCTTTTCAGGCAGATCGCGCAGTATACCTCCACTGGAAGATACGATTGTCCGAACTTCGAAGACCGCTACCGGATGATCCGGACGTACTTCAAAATGCTGCTTGAGGAAGCCGAAGCCAGTCAGGCTTTGCCCAAGGATGCGCGCATGGGTGAAACGGCCGGGAAGATGAAGCAGTTTGCCTCCTGGTTTACGCACGGTATTCCCGGGGGTGCGAAGCTGCGGGCGGCCGTCTATCACGCGCGCACGGGGGTCGAGGTGCTTGCGCAGGTGGATGCCTTTTTCGCGGCCCCGTTCGAGGCCGCTGCGGACGACCTCGTTTGCGGACCGGGAAATGGACAAGAAGCGGCGTTTCCCGACGCCCTCCTGGTCTGCGACTGATCCCTGAATCGCAGGACTGAAGCAGGTCCTTTGTTCCGCTTAGGATGACAAGTCTTCGGGTGGGCGTGGAGAAGCAGCTGCGCCGCGGCATTGGTTACCTTTGCGCATTTCCACAGATCCCTCTAAATGCCAGACTCGACTGCACCTATTCGTCATGACTTTCGACTTTTGTGTGATATCGAAGGCGGCGAGTAACCTCTATAGTGGTTCCACTAGTCATTGCGTCCGGACATGACCCGCAGGCGGATTTGGCGTCAAGGTCAGCAGGCCGGTCGCTGAAGGCAGGCTTCCCTGGATTTTTGGGGGGTCGTGGCCTGCAATTTGAGGGCTCGTTCGTGTCGAGAGTTTTCAAGCCTGAGCGGTTCCTCAGGCCGCTGCTCGGCGGCCTCGCGGTGTTTTTTGCCGCGGCGCTGACCTGTGCAGGGCAGCGCTACAGCTTTCGCGAATACACGCAAGGGTTCAGCGATCTGAATATCACCAGCGAGGTGCAGGATCGCACAGGGTTTCTCTGGGTGGGCACGCAGAGCGGCCTTTACCGCTACGATGGCTCGGAGTTTCAGAGCTACGGGGCGGCCCAGGGGCTGCCTCAGCAGATGATTGCGGATCTCTACGCCGGCGCGGACGGAACGCTGTGGGTAGCGACGACGACGGGAATCTACTACGAGCAAAAAGACGGGCAGTTCGCACAGATTCCACCGATCTCGCCGGGAAATCCCTTGATTCCCATGTCCGGCTCGGTCTTCACAGCAAAGACTTCGAACCAGGTTGTGACCGTGACGAGAAGCGGAGCGGTTTTGTTGCGCCGCGACAAGGACGAAAAGTGGCTGGCCGAGCCGATGCATCTCGAGGGGAACACACTGTGGAGCGCGTTGTATGCGCCGGATGGTTCGCTCTGGTATGGCTGTGATTCGGATTTGTGCCGCGTGGAGAATGGCAAGACGACGCGCATGCGCTCGGTGCTTGGACTTCCCGAAGACAACTGGGCGAGTTTGCTGTTGACGCGGAGCGGCCAGCTTTGGATTCGAGGCACCCTGCACGTGGGCGAAATCGATCTGAAGACGCTTCACTTTGCGGGACATGATCTGCCGGGCTCTCCCGCGTCCGAGGCCTATCCCGCGTTGGCGGAAGATACAAAGGGGCGCGTACTGACATCGCAGGGATCGACGCTTGGCATCTGGGACAAGGGCGTCTGGCGCATGGTGACCGAACGCAACGGTCTCTCCAGGTTTGAAATTCTGAGCTTGTTTGTGGATCGAGAGGGCTCGGTCTGGATGGGCCTGATGGGGCACGGGCTCAAACGCTGGGTGGGCCAGGATAGCTGGGAGGGATACACGGGAGCGGACGGTCTGAGCGACGATCTGGTATGGGCGGTCATGCGCGATCGCGAGGGCCGGCTTTGGGTGGGCACAGAGTCGGGCGTGGACTGGTTTCCCCCGCACGCGGCGAACCCGAAGGTTTGGAAACAGGCTGGCATTATCAGTTCCCGAGCTGGAGGTTTGGCGGAGAGTGCAGATGGCTCGATCTGGATGGGCAGTGGTGCGGGCGCGCTGGTGCACATCGATCCAAAGACTCTGATCGGGACACAGTGGAAGCTGCCCCAGGTGTTCAACGTGGTGGTCGACCATGGGCAAAACATCTGGGCAGTCACGAGCGGCGGTCTTTACGAGATGGCCGCGGACTGGAAACACAGCAAGCCTGCGCTGGTGGAAGATCCGATCTTTGGCGATCCGCGCCACCGGTTCTCTGACCTGGCCGTGGATGCGAAGGGCCGGCTTTGGTATGCGGCCGAGGAAGGACTCTTTGTCCGCGACGAGAAGGGCTGGCATCGCATCGATCCGGGAACGGCGCGTGTCAACCCGGACGTGATTGCGGTGGATCAGCAGGGATATGTGTGGGTGGCGGGCGCGGCCCAGGAGTTGTTGCGGCTTCGGATCGACGGATATCGTGTGGCGGAAGCGAAGCATATTGGGCGGCCTCCGCTGCTCTCGGAAGAGGTTGTTTCGTTGCTGGTGGACCAGCGCGGGTGGGTTTGGGTGGGGCAGGACGCGGGGTTGAGTGTCTTTGACGGCCAGGCTTGGCGGAGTTATACCCAGGACGATGGATTGCTCTGGAACGATACCGACAGCTTCGCACTGACGGAAGATACGGACCACAGCATCTGGATTGGAACTTCGGGTGGGTTGAGCCATCTGATTACACCGCAGAACGCACCTGTTGGTGTTCCCCAGGCGCCGGCGTTTTCGAAAGTCACCCTCGGCAACAAGGTCCTGGGAAACGGATCGTCTGTGCCCTGGGGCTCAGGCACTCTTGAGATCTCGATGGCGCTGCTCTCCTTCAGAGGGACGCAGGACGCGGCCATTCGCTACCGGTTGGTGGGCGGGCAAGGCTCGGAGTGGGAGGAAACGCGGGATCTCGATGTCCATTACCAGCATCTTGTCCCTGGAAACTATACGTTCCAAGTGGCGGAAGTGGACCAGGGCGGGCACGCAATTTCGCCGGTTGGAACATTTTCGTTCCGCCTTACTCCTCTGTGGTGGCAGGCGCGCGATTTGCAGATCACGCTGGCGCTGATTATCGGCGTGGTTCTGGTGGCGACGTGGAGACAACGTGTGGGCGCGCTGGTGAAGCAGAAGAGGCACCTGGAAGCGGCGGTGAAACTGCGCACGATCGACCTGGAAAAAGAAAAGGGCGAATTGATGCGGACGCGGGAACAGATGCGGCACTATGCGGAGCACGACGATCTGACCGGATTGTGGAATCACCGCATCATTGTCGAACGTCTGCGCATCGAAGTGGATCGGTCGCGCCGCGAGGGGCTTCCGGTGAGCATCATTCTTGCCGATCTGGACTATTTCAAGCGGATCAACGACACCTACGGGCACCCCGCGGGAGACCAGGTGTTGAAAGAGGCGAGCGCTGCCTTCCAACGGATGGTGCGGACGTATGACTGGGTGGGACGCTACGGCGGCGAAGAGTTTCTGCTGATTCTGCCGGGTTCAGGTTTTACGCATGCACGCCAGCGCGCGGAAGACCTCAGGGAATCTCTGCAGAATGCTCCTGTTCAGGAAGGCGAACACACGATTTCGCTGACGGCAAGTTTCGGGGTGGCTTCGGGCTTTCCATCGAGTCACGAAGAACTGATTCGCGAAGCCGATGAAGCATTGTATCGGGCCAAGAACAGCGGGCGCAACTGCGTGGTGGCGACCGAGATCGATTCGCGCAAGGCCATCATTCACCGGGTAAGCTGACCCAGGCTGAGATCAAGGCAATGGCAGCCGGACGGTGGCACGCGCGCCGTCGACATCTTCACGATTGACCAGACGAATTTCTCCACCGTGGGCGCGGGCGATCTGCTGCGCCAAGGCAAGGCCTACGCCGCTGCCGGTGGGCTTGGTGGTGTAGAACGGCACGAAAAGATTCTCACTATTGGCAATGCCGAGGCCGCGATCTTCAACGAAGACTTCTACGTTGGAATCTGCAATGCGCCAGCCGATGCGCACCGGATGCGACCCGTTGGCAAGCGAAGCGTCGACGGCGTTGGTGAGCAGGTTGATCAGCATCTGTTCGAGTTGATCGGGGTCTGCGTGCAGGGAGGCCGAGGGGCCGGGTACAAGCTGGACGGGCACACGTTGTTCGAGCAGCGCGACGCGCTCCACCAGCGGCGCAACGGGAACCGACTTGAGGTGGGGGGGCGGCAACTGGGCGAGAATGCGATACGACTGCACGAAGCGGTGGAGAGAATCGGCACGGCTCTCGACGACGCTGAGTCCGCGACGGAAATCGTGCAGGGTTGCTTCGTCGGCATCGATTTGATTGGCGCGGGCGAGGAGGCTGCCGGCGATCGACTTGATGGGTGCGAGCGAATTCGAAAGCTCGTGGCCGAGAACGCGGATGAGGCGCTTCCACGCGGCTTGTTCTTCTTCGCGCAGCGGTTGACTGACGTCGGCCAGGAGTAAAAGCGAATGTGGTGCGCCGTCCTGGCGGAAGGCGGCCTTGCGCAGGAGCCAGCGATTGGGCTTGGAGCCGAACGAGTGGATGCTCTGGTCGGGCGAGGCGAGCAGGTTTTCGAGGCCCAGCTCGCGTGCGGTGCGGCCGAAGCAGCGGGCATGCGGAATTCCGAGCAACTGAACGCCCGCTTCGTTTACCAGCTGCAGTACATTTTCGCGATCGAAGGCATAGATGGGGGAGTGCATGACTTCGAGGATGCGCGCCAGCAACGCAGTTGCCTCGAGGGATCGTACGCGCTGTTTCTGCAGCAGGTCGGCGAGCGCATTGACTTCGGCTGCCAGCTCGCCGAGAGCATCGCGCGAGCCTGCTCCCCTGGCGCGAAAGGAATAGTCGCCTTCGCGCAGGGAGGAGACGACGTTGGAAAGGGTCTGCAGGGGGCGGATCAGACCGTCGATCATGGAGCCCGCGACGAACGCCATATAGATCAAGAGGCAGCCGCCGACCAGGATGGCAGGCGCGGCGGAGACATCGTGCTCGAAAAGGAGAATGCCGGCGAAGATCAGCGCGGGGAGGGAGAGAAGCAGGCAGAAGAGCCAGGCTCGCCGAACTGCCGAGCCATGGCGTCGACGCATGTTGCGCGTCATTCTCTCGCTTTCATAGGCCATATTTTTCAATGCGCCGATAGAGGGCGGCGCGGCTGAGGCCGAGGGCTTCGGAGGCCTGGGAGATATTGCCGTCACAGCGGCGAAGCACCTTGCGAATCAAGAGGGACTCAACCTCGTCGATGCTCATGTTATCGAACGATGGCGCGGAGGGGCGGGAGGGGGCGACGGCAAGATTGGCAGGCTCGATCTCTTCGCCGCGGCAGAGCAGAACAGCGCGCTCGACGGTGTGCTCGAGTTCGCGCACATTGCCGGGCCAGGGGTACTGCATCATCTGCTGCATGGCCGAAGGAGAAAACCCCTTGACCTGTTTCCGGTAGCGGGTTCGATTGCGGGTGAGGAAGTGGGTAGCGAGGAGCGGAATGTCTTCGCGACGATCGCGCAGCGCGGGGAGATGAATCTCCACGGTGTTGATGCGGAAGAGGAGGTCTTCGCGAAAATTGCCGGCGGCGGCCTCTTCATGCAACAGCGCGTTGGTCGCGGACAGGACGCGCACATCGACACGGCGGGTCTGGGACGAGCCGACGCGCTCGAGTTCGCCGGTCTCGAGCACGCGCAGCAGCTTGGCCTGCTGGCGAATGGGGACGTTGGCGATTTCGTCGAGAAAAAGCGTGCCGCCGTTGGCCAATTCAAAGCGGCCGACACGGTCGGTGCGCGCATCGGTGAAGGCGCCCTTCACATGGCCGAAGATTTCGCTTTCGAAGGTGCCTTCGGGAAGACCGCCGGCGTTTACGGCGACGAGCGGCATGCGGGAGCGCGGGGATGCGGCGTGGAGGAGCTTGGCGACGATCTCCTTGCCGGTACCGTGCTCGCCGGTGATGAGCACATTGGCGTCCGAGGGGCCGACCTGTGCGATGAGCTCGAGGACTGGCTGCATGTTGGGCGCACCGGCAATGAATTCGGGCATACCTTCGGCGCGGAGGAGACGATTTTCGAGCTCGAGCTGACGGGCACGACGCAGGGCCTGGTGCAACTCGGCATGGACACGGATGAGGGAGACGAGCCGTTCGTTCTCCCACGGTTTCTGGATGAAATCGCGAGCGCCGCGCTTGATGCTCTCGACGGCGAGATCGATGTTGCCCCAGGCGGTCATGACGATGACAGGCAGGCGAGGATCAATCTCGTGAAGACGGGCGAGAAGATCGAGGCCCTCCTTGCCGGAGGTGGTGTCACGGGTGTAGTTCAGGTCGATGAGCAGAACGTCATAGTCGCTTTGTCCGAGCGCTTCGAGCAGCAGCTGCGGCGAGCGCACCGTATCCACCTGGATGCCTTGCGGCTGCAGTAAAAGCTCGACGGCTTCGAGGATGTGCGGCTGGTCGTCGGCGACGAGAACCCGGATCTTGGCTGGCTTGCGAGAGTCTGGCATTTTTATCTCATCATCCTATGGATGTGTCGCCTCCGCCACGCCGGATTTCGCGTCGTCATTTGAGTTTCCGTTCTCTTCGAGGATGGTACCAACAGCGCGATTGAATTCAATATGGTCCTTTTCGTAGGCCCTTGCGGTGATTTTACGGTGTATGCGATACCACGCCCGATTTCGCATCGTCGATCGCGACGCCGGTGCGTTCGAGGGTTTCTCCGATGGCGCGATCGATATCCACCTTCGCTTTTTCGTACTGGGTTTGTGCGGTATCGAGAGCGGAATCGGACTGAGCGAGCGCGTTTTCGGCAAGCAACGTGTCGGCGCTGGACTTAGCGCCAAGCTGCTGCTCCTGTTTTGTGATGTCGAAGGTGCGCTGCGCCAGGTCGCGCGCTTTCTGAGCCGCTTCGACGCGGGCCTGCGCCTGTTCCAGAGCAAACTTCGAGTTGCGCACGTCGAAGAGAATATTCTTCTGCTGCTGCAATGAGGAAATCTGGCTCTGGCGGTACGCCAGGACGGCGCGAAACTGATCAGCCTTGACTTGGCGGTTGCGCAAGTTGATGGAAAGCGACATGCCCACCTGATACTCCGGCGAGGAGTAGTTAAAGGTGTTCTGGAACATGGCCGGGAAATCCTTGGGCAGAGACGTGGCGCATTCCGCTCCAAGATCGCAATTGAGGTTGGCCGGACCGGCAGTGCCCGCGCCGGCGTAGTAGCCATACATACTGAGGGTCGGCAGCAGCTCGCTGTTGATGTCTTTGAGGGCCTGCTTTTGCACTTCGGCCTGCATCTGGTATTGGGCAACCTCGGGTCGCTTCTTTTCCGCCTCGGCGATGAGGTCGTCGATGGATTTTTCGGCGCTGGGGTCGGGCTCCGCATGCAGGTCCAAAGGAATAACGGGCATCTCGTCGATGCCTGGATCATCCACCTTGGTCAGCGCATTCTTCATGAGAAGCTCGTTGAGGCGGAGACTTGCACGCGCCACGGTGAGGTTGCCTTCGGCGGTGGCCACCGCGGACTGATCGGTCATAACCTGCATCGCCGGAATGGCATTGAGCTTGAGCTGCTTCTGATCGTCGTCGAGGGTTTTCTGCGCGAAACCGAGCGAGCGCTCCGTGATCTGCTCGTCCTCATACGCATTGACAAGGTCCCAGTAAATGTTCTCGACCTGGGTCACGGTAGCGACGACCTGAGCTTTGAAGACAACCTCGGTGATCTGCGCGTTGCGCTTGGCGATGCGGATGTAGCGCTCGTTGCTTGCCAGCCCGAAGCCAGCCAGTAACTGCTGGCTGATGGTGACGGCGAAATTCGAATACAGATCAGGATTGATGGCGTTGTAGGGGGAGTTGCTGGTAATCCGTTGTCCGAGATAGTTGACTTGAATGCCGGTGCCAAGGGGGAAATTCTGCGAATATTGCGACAAAACTTCAATCGTATTGGTGCGCAAAACGGGCGTGCCCACCAGGAACTGGTTGGCTTCCTGGACAACGGTGTGATCGACGTATCCCTTGAAATTGAGATAGGGGTCGAAGGACGGTACCGCAGCGCCGGCGCCCAGGGTCGAGGTCACGATGCCGCCCGCGCCGGCGGCTGCCGATCCGCCTGAGCCTCCACCGCCTCCGCTGGAGCCGCTGAAACCGCCCTGCGTGGACTGGGTAACGCTGGCGTTGACGCCGTTGGCCTGGCCGCCTGATTTGGTGCGCTGGATATCGGTCTGGGCAATGGGGAAGTTATAGCGGAAGTAGGCGAGATCGAGGTTGTTCTCGATGGCCAAAGCGATGGCGTCGCGCATCGAGAGATAGATCTTTCCATCGCGGATGAGACTTTGCAGCCGCGGTGAATTGGTGAGGTTCAGCTCAGGAGCGGTGCTGGCACGGTAGCGCGCGATCGGGTTCCGCGAGTGGGGCATGGGCACGTTAAACGGCGCCTGGGGAGCGAACGACTGCTGCTGTTGCTGCTGGATTTGCTGCCCGAGGGTTGGGGGCGCGGATGCTGAGGTGCTGGTGGGGGGCGCGGGAGCCTCGGGCGCGGCCTGCTGGGTGGATGGGTCAGGCGTGGTCGATTGCGGCGCCTGGCCCAGCACCTTTGGGGGGGATGCAGGTTCGACGGCGAAAGCCATGTTTACCTGCAAAAGGAGAATCGCGGCAACGGATTGAATACGAGTGCGCATACGAGTCGCGGAATAGGTCATTGAGTGTGTCCCTTGTGGAATTTTCACTGCGCGCTTACCTCTGCGGAATTGGTATGCAGCGCTTCGTCACGCGTGAGCCAGCCATCGCGCAACTCAAGGATGCGCGATCCATAGCGGGCGTTTTCTTCGGAGTGCGTGACCTGAACGATGGTCGTGCCCTGTCGATTGAGTTCCTGGAAAAGCTCCATGATTTCTCGAGCCTGCGTGGAGTGGAGATTGCCAGTGGGCTCGTCGGCAAGGAGCAAGGAAGGCGCGTGGACGACGGCGCGGGCGATGCCGACGAGCTGCTGCTGGCCGCCGGAAAGCTGATTGGGGAAGAGGTCCTTCTTGGCCACGATTTGAAAGCGGTCAAGAATGTCGGCCACCATGCCGGCGCGTTCCTTGGCGGGAAGGTTCTTGTAAGAGAGCGGCAGATCGATGTTTTCAGCGACGGTCAGATCGTCGAGCAGGTGATAACTCTGAAAGACCATGCCGATGCGCTGGCGCGCGAGATCGGCGCGCTGCTTGCGATTGAGCTTGTGGACCGGCGTTTCGCCGAACCAGTACTCGCCCAGCCAGCCGTCATCGAGCAAGGCAAGGACATTGAGCAGCGAGGACTTCCCTGCCCCGGACGGGCCCATCACGGTGACAAATTCGCCTTCGCGAATGGTAAGGACGATGCGGCGCAACACCCAGGTTTCGGTGTGTCCTGTTCTGTAACTGCGTTCGACGTTCTTTAGATCAATCATGATGAGTTACTCCAATCTCCAAGACATAATTCTTTATTCCGTGCGCAGCGCGCGCACAGGTTCGACCGAGGCGGCACGGTGTGCCGGCAAGGCGGAGGCCAGCAGGACCATGAACGCGGTGAGAAGCACCGCACTCGCGAGCGTGACTGGATCGAAAGCGGTGACACCATACAACTGACTGCGAAAGAGCCGTGCGAGGGCGACGGTCGATGGCAAGGCGATGAGCGTTGCGACACAGGCGATGAGGAACATTTCCTTGGCGACGAGGAAAACGACTTGCGCGCGGGGTGCGCCGAGGGCGAGGCGCACGCCGATTTCGCGGGTGCGCTGTTCGGTGGAATACGCGAGGACGCCGTAGAGTCCGACGGCAGCAAGGATCACGGCGAGAATCGCGAATCCGATGGCAAGAAACGCGATGGCGCGCTCATCGGCGACGGTGCGATCGATCTGTGCCTCCATGGTGCGCAGGCCGTTGACCACCAGGGTCGGATCGAGTTGATGGATGGTCTGGCGAATGGCAGGGGCGAAGTTTTGCGGCGGCTGGGTGGTTTGCACATACATCACGACGCCGGTGGGGTGCTTCATTTGCAGATAAGGCATGTAGACAGCGGGCCCGAGCTGCGTGCGCATGTCGGTGTGCTTGATGTCGCCCACCACGCCGATGATGGTGGTGTCGTATTTCACGTCATTTCCGCTGCCTTCCGCGATCAGGTGGCCGACTGCGTTTTGCGGAGTTCCAAAGAAGCGCTTGGCGAAGGCCAGGTTGATGACCGCAACCGAGGGCTGTCCTTTTACGTCGGCTTCATTGAATTCGCGGCCGACCAGAAGCGGCTGGCGCAATGTGGTGAAGTAGCCCGGCGTGATGCGGGGCTGCTCGAAGTTCATGTTTTCTTCTTCGGTGGCCTTATAGCCCTGAATGGAGAAGTTGGACGTCTCGCTGTCACCCGACAATTCGGGATCGGTGGTGGCGGCGGCCGCGACGACACCGGGAATGCGGCGCAGGGCGTCGAGGGAGTCGAACACAATGCGCGGGGTGCGATCTTCGCCGTAGCCGGAGGTGGTGGGGTCGAGCTCGAATGTATCGAGATTGGCGGTCTGGTATCCCACCGCGACGTTGCGAAGATTGTCGAGCGTGCGGACAAACAAGCCGGCACCGCCGAGCAAAAGCGCGCTGAGCGCGATTTGCACGCCCACGGCCAGTTTGCGAAAACGCTGCGAACCTTTGGAGGCTGTGCCGGAGTTCTGACGCAGAGCATTGGCGAGATCGGGGCGCAGAAAATGGAAAACCGGGGCGATGCTGAAGACCAGCGTTGCCACGATCGAGAGCAAGACCGTGAAACCAAGGACGCGCAGATCGATGCTGGCGGAGTACGGTTCCGTTCCCGGATCGGAGTTGGTCATGAGGCGGACCAGGGTGGTGGCGACGATGGGCGCAAGGGCCAGGCCAGCCAAGGAGCCGGCCAGGCCAAGCAATCCGCCTTCGACCAGCAGCTGCGCAACGATGCGGCTTCGCTTGGCACCGAGTGCGTAGCGCATGGACATTTCGCGGGCGCGGGCGGCGGCTCTGAGCAAAAGCAGCGTCGCAACGTTCATGGCGCACAGCACCACCAGCAGGCCGGCCATGCTCATCAGAATGACGAGCGGCTTCTGCAGATCGGTACGATTGGGCGAGAAGCCCATGGAATCATCGAGGACTTTGAGGTGCGATTCATCGACGTAGCGTTTGCTGAACCGCTCGGACTTTGACTTGTAGAGCGCCAGCTCCGCGACCCGGAGCGAATGCCAAAGGGGACCGAGGCTTGCCGCGGCCTGCTGCGGCGTGATGCCGGGCTTGAGCCTAGCGACCAGCGTCAGCCAGACGGACTGATGATTTGTGAGGTCCTCGACGGGGGCTCTCCACGGCATTGCGATTGCAACCATGCTGACGGGAACGAAGACCCCGGGGCGATAGCCTCCGATTGCGGAATCGAAGTTTGGCGGCGCAACCCCGATGACGGAGAAGGGGTGGCCATTGAGGAGAACGGTCTGGCCTACGATGTCGCGGGCTGCGGCGAAGCGGGTCCGCCAGTAGTCATAGCTGAGGACCACGACGAAGTTGGCGTTCTTCGCGGTATCGTCCTGTTGCGTGAAGAGACGGCCAAGGGAGGGCTTGAGGCCGAGCAGTTGAAAGTAATTGCCGGAGACGATTTCCGCGTCTTCGTTCTCGGCCTGGTTATGCCAGGAGAGCCCGACGGAACCCTTGTCGGCCGCCAAAATTCCTTGAAAGACCTGGTTTTGATCGCGCAGGTCTTTGTACATGGGATAGGAAAAGTAGTTGTCGGAGTCTCCGCCGAAACTGCTCATGGAGCCGGAGAACGAGCCGCTCCATTGAAAGCGCACCAATTCTTTTGGGCGCTCAACGGGCAACATGCGCAACAGCACCTGGTCGAAGAGGGTGAAGACGGCCGCATTGGCGCCGATGCCGAGAGCGAGGGTCACGATGACGGTGAGCGTAAATCCCGGAGACTTGCGCAACTGGCGCAGCGCGTAGCGGGCGTTTTGGATGAGCTGGTTCATTGCGTCTGTTCTCCGGCGCGGGTGAGAGGGTTCATGGCTATTCGCTCCTGAGTGCCTGCATGGGTTCGATGGAAGCGGCGCGGCGCGCGGGCAGCCAGCTGGCGCCCAGTGCGGCAACCGCCAACAGAGTGAACGCGGAAGCGAGCGAAACAGGGTCAAGGGGATGCACGCCGAAGAGCACCGATCGCTCGAGGCGGGTGGCAAGGACAGCAAAGATGAGACCGATGCCGAGGCCGAAGGCAGCGAGCTTCAACGTATCGCGCAACACCAGCAATGCGGTTGCTTCGCGCGATGCGCCCAGCGCCATGCGGATGCCGATCTCGCGCCTCCTTTGAGTCACGCGGAAGGCGAGAAAACCGTACAGCCCAACGATGGTGAGCAGCAGGCCAATGAGGCCGAGGGCGCTGACCAACTCCGCCATCATCTGATAGTCCCCGGTGGAGGAACGAATCAGTTCAGGCAGAGAGGTAATGAACATCGGGTCGAGGAGCGGATTGGCGTGAATGAAGACCTGGCGCGCATTCTGAGCGATGGACATCGCGTTCTGCCGAGTCTGGACGACGAAAGTGATCTCGCCCATCTGCGAAAAGCGGAAGGGGAGATACATGTAGGGCTCGGGAATTTCTCCGATCTGGTTGATCGGAGCATTCTCGGTGACACCAATGATGCGGGCATCTATATCTTTGCCATCGTTGAATCCGGGGAGACGGACCACCTGGCCCAGAGGATCCTGAGAGGGCCAGAACTTCTGCACCATGACCTGGCTGATGAGTACAACGGGCGGTCCATTTGCGTCGTCGGCAGCGATGAACCCGCGACCCCGGATCACGCGCGTGCCGGTGACGTTGAGGAAATCGGGACTGACGGCGTTGTATTTGATCTCGACCGGATCGTGCATTTCGGAGTGGCCGGGAAGCAGCACCTTCGTGGCCATCCCGCCTTCGGAAGGCATGAGGGGAGAGCGAATGGCATAGGCTGCGGCCTCGGCGCCGGGAAGCGCGCGCAGTTGGGTCAACACAGCGTCGCGCATGGGAGCGTCTGGTTCCTGCGTGAACGCGACGAGGAGCTGATGGCGGGTGAGGCCGATGGACTGCGTTCGTGTGTTCAGGAAACTTTGCACGAGGGCACCGGTAGAGACGAGCAAGGCGAATGAAATCCCGATCTGCAGGCCCACCGCAATACGCCGCAAGGCGGGGGTGCGCGCAGCGTTGCGTGAAGCAGACTGAAGGGCGGGCACCAGCTGCGGGTGGGAGACTTGCCTGAGAGGAACCAAGGCAAGCAGAAGCATGGTCGCGAGGGCCAACAAACCGGCGAGAAGAAAGACGCGCCAATCCAACTGGAAGGTTGTTGCAGGCACATTGAGATTGATCATTGCGGGGCCGGAAACGAGCAAACGCGGCAGCAGTGCGGCGAGTGCGGAGGCGACGGCAAGACCGGTGATCCACCCGAGGGCGCAGAGCAGGAGATTCTCGATCAGGAGCTGCCGCGCGACGGCCCAGCGTGTGGCTCCCAGCGAGAGTCGCAAGGCTACCTCGGAGCCGCGCGCGAGGGCCCGCGCAAGCAGCAGATGCGCGACGTTGACGGTGCAGAGCAAGACCACTCCGCCCACGATCGCGAAGAGAACCAGGCCCGTGGTGCCGGCAGTCTCAAGCCGGTATTTCAGATCGGAGACGGCGCGCGCGCTGCGGCCACGATTGTCGGCAGGGTTTGCCGCGGCGCGGGCTGCGGCAATCGCAACCACCTGGTCGTTGGCCTGGGCGACCGTGGCGCCCGCGGCGAGGCGGCCGACCATGTTGAACCAGCGGAAGCTTGTGGATGTCAACTGAGCGGGGTCGACAACCGTAGCCCAGCTTTCGGCCGGCATCCAAAGATCACTGTCGCTGTTGGCATCCATCTCGCGAAACTGGGGTGGCAGAACTCCCCACACATCGACCTGGTTGATATGGTCTTTGCCGTGGCGCAGGGGAATCTGTTTCCCGACGATGTGGGGATCGCCGCCAAAATCGCGTTGCCAGGATCGATAACTGAGGACAACGCCTGGACGAGCGCGGAGCTGCGCTGCATCCTGCGCCGCAAAATTGCGACCCAGAAGCGGACGCACGCCGAGAAGATCGAGGAAGTTGCTTGAGACTACATTGGTCAGCAAGAGGGTCGAGGTGCCGTCGGGGCGTGGCATCATGCTGCCGCGGCGTCCGATCGCTCCCAGGCCTTTGAAGGCGGTGGCGCGCTGCTGAAGACTCAGGAAATCCGGATAGTCGAAGTAGCCTTCCGTATCCTGCGCGGTGGTTGCGAAGACTCGAACCAGCTCGCCCTGGTGGGGGACGGGCATGGGATGGAGCCAGAGTCCGTCGATGAGGCAGAAGATGGCGGAGCTTGCGCCGATGCCAAGGGCCAGGGTCAACACTGCAGTGAGTGTGAAGCCGGGAGACTTGCGCAACTGGCGTAGTGCGAAGCGAAGATCGTTCGACACGGTGCTCATCCATTTCCTCCTGATCTATTCGGTGCGTAAGGCACGCATGGGCTCGATGACTGCGGCACGCCGTGCGGGGACGAGGCCCGAGACGAGGACGGTGAGCAACAGCAGGATGGCCGCCGCGCAATAGCTGATCGGATCGAACGGGACAACGCCGAACAACAGGGAGCGCAACAAGCGCACAGCGGCGATCGAACCGAGGCTGCCGGTGAGTAATCCGACCAGCGCGACACCGGTGCTGCCTTGCAGAACAAGGCGGAAGATTCCGCTGCGCGTTGATCCGAGAGCGATGCGCAAGGCGAATTCGCGATGCCGTTCGATCACCGCATAAGCCATGACGGCATAGAGGCCCATGGTGGCGATGAAGAGGCTTGAAAGTGCGTAGACGCCGAGGAGTTCGGCGGGAATGCGCGACATCTGATATTGCTCGCCGGTGACCTCTTCAAGGGTTCGCATATCTTCAAGCGGGAGTGAGGCGTCGAGGCTGCTGACGGCCTGCCGCAACTGAGCGGCAGAGCCGGAATCTGCGGTGCGCGTCCGCAGCGCAACTATCACGTAGCCGTAGCCGGAGGTTCCCTGCGCCAGGGGCAGGTAGAGCACCGGAGATGGGTCGGTGTCGTTGGGACTGTGATACGCGTAGTCCTGGACGATGCCCACGATGCGGCGGGGGCGCTTGTCGACGATCACGCTCTGGCCGATGGCGCTGATCTTGGGCCAATAACGCTTCGCCATGGATTCATTCACAACGGCCACGTCGGAGGCGGTTGCGTTGTCGTGCACGTCGAAGTCGCGCCCCTGCTGGAGGCGAATGCCCATGGTGCGGAAGAAGTCGGGACCATCGAAATCTGTCACGATGGCCATTTCTTCGTTCTTTGCGGGAACGTAGCCGGGAATGCTGAAGTCTTGTGTGTTGCCTGAACCCTCGTCGCCCATGGGCAGGTGGGTGGTGAGGGTGGCTCCGAGGACGCCGGGCGTGGCGCGAAGACGGTCAAGGAGCGCGGCATGAAAGGCGATCGCGCGCTGCTCGTTATAGCCGGAGCGGGAAAGATCGATGTAGGCGGTGAGGCAGTTGGCGCGATCAAAGCCGGGATCACGATTGAAGATGTTCAATGCCGATCGGGTGAGAAGACCGCAGCAGACCAGGACAATGAAGCAGATGCCGAGTTGCAGGCCGAGCACGAGACGTTGACCGATGCGGCCGCGCGAGGGTCCGGCGACCGAAGCGCCGCCTTCGTGCAGGGCCTCCTGCTGTGAAACGCGGAGGGACTGGCGTACGGGGTACATGCCGCAAAACAGGGTGACTGCAACAGCGACCGCGGCCACAAACAGCAGAATGCGTGCATCGGTGTGCAGGTTGAAGGACAGCTGCATGCCGAAGGTTGGCAAGAGGACGTAGAGGGCGTGGGAGAGAGCTGTGCTCGCGCCCCAGCCGGTGAGTGCTCCCAGCAAAGCGAGGATCCCTGTTTCGACGAACACTTGCGACGCGATGCGGGTCGGCTTTGCACCCAGCGCAGTGCGGATGGCAACTTCGCGTCTGCGCCGCGCCGCGTGCTGGCCGAGGAGAGAGGCGATGTTGATGCAAACGAGGACCATCAGGAGTCCCGAAGCGCCGAGGAGGATGGGAAGCTGCGCGCCGATGGTATAGAACAGTCCGCGCTCGAAGTGGGAGGAGTCGCGCAGGTTGAGGTCCCAGCCGTTATAGCGGCTTTCTTTCTGCTCCGATGAAAAGGTGCGGGCCAGGGTATGCAGTTCTGCGGCTGCAGCGGCATCGGGCACGCCGGGGCGCATCCGCACCACGGCCTGGAGGCCATAGTGAACCAGCGGATCCGGAGGAGCGTCGGCGGAGAGATCGCGCAGCGCAGAAAGCGGAACCCACGCGGCCTCGGCGAGGCCTCCGAAGATGCCGGAAAAGCCTTTGGGGGCTACGCCGGTAACCGTAAATGTGTGGCGATTGACGGCAATGGTGCGGCCGATGATGTTGGTCTGCGCACCGAAGCGGTCGCGCCAGAGTGCGTCGGAGAGGACGATTTCATCGTGAGCGCCGTAGGCCCGATCGTCGGCATTGGGCTGAAAGAAGCCGCCGACCTGTGGTCTCAATCCCAGCAACTGAAAATAGTTGGACGAAACGGTGCCGGCATTGACGGCGATCGGCTGGGAGTCGGGGCGATTGAGGTCGAGTGTGCCAAAAGAGAAGAGGGCGGTATCGCTGAACGAATGCGCGTGTTGGCTCACGAACTGCATTTGATTGAGGTGGACGGAATACCCTTCGCCGCCCAGCACAGTGGCATCGATAAAGCGAAGGCTCCGCGCATCGTTCACCTGGGGCCAGGGATTGAAGAGAACCGCATTCGTCCAGGTTGCGACCGTGGTGAGCGCCCCGATGCCGACGGCCAGGGTGAGCACGGCCGTGAGAGCAAACCCCGGCGCTTTGCGCAGCTGGCGCATCGCGTAGCGAATGTCCTGAAGGAACGAGGTCATTGCGGTCTCTCCTTACTCGGTGCGCAGGGCCTGCATGGGCTCAATGGTGGCGGCGCGGCGCGCGGGAATGATGGCTGCGGCCGCGGCACAGAGGACAAGCATGAAAGGCGCGCCGGCGAGGGCGATGGGATCGAAATTGCCAACGCCGTAAAGGAGGCTCTTCATCAGGTAGCCGGCATAGAGCGATGCGGGAATGCCGAGAATGAGACCGAGGAGGATCTGGCCCAGAGCGCCCTGCAACACCATGGCGATCACGCTGGAACGTGTGGCTCCAAGAGCCATGCGAATTCCGATTTCGGAGGTGCGGCGCGCGACGAAATAGGACATGACGCCGTAAAGGCCGACGCAGGCCAGGATGAGCGCGAGTGCGCCGAAGAGGCTGCTGAGGTTGGCAATCAGCCGCTCCTGGGTAAAGTTGCCCGCTACCTGCTCGTCGTAGGGACGCAAGCTGGTGATGGTGAGATTGGGATCGATCGTTGCCAGAGTGCGACGAACGGTCTGCTCTACTTCCTGTTGCGGACCGTTGAAGCGCAGAATCACAGCATCGATAAACATAGAACGCGTTTCGGTGGTGGTGTCCTGAAGGTCCTTGTACCCAGTAAATCGCTGGGGAAGGGGGCGAAGGAAGAGGCGGCGCGCAGGCTCTCGGGGACTGTTGATCTTGAAGTCGGGAATGACACCGACAATTTCGAAGGAGCCCGCAGCCTTCGGATCGATGCCGAAGTGTTTGCCGATCGGATCTTCTTTGGGGAAAAAGCGTTTGACAAAAGATTCATTGACGACCGCAACAGGCTGCGACGCAGCCGTGTCCTGTTCGCTAATGCCACGACCCCGCAGGACGGTCACGCCGATGGTGTCGAGAAAGCTGGGGCTTACGCGGTCCCACGTGGCCCAGGAGGTTCGATCCTCGGGAGTGGGAGCGGGGTGGCCCTGCACAAAAACGCCTTCGCTCCAGTTATCGCCCTCGAGAGGGCTGTACATGGCGAGCGAAACCGATTTGACGCCGGGCAATGCAGAGAAGTGATCCTCGATCTGACGGTAGAGACCCGGCAGGCGCTCTACGGAGTATCCGGCACCGGCCGGGTCAATGTGGAAGACGTAGCGATCGGCAGTCTGAATGCCGAAGTTCTGATGCTGCAGGTTGCCCAGAGTGCGCGCCATGAGGATGGCGCCGGCGAGGAGAACCACGGATAGCGCAGCCTGGAAAACGACAAGCGCCTTTTGCGGCAGCGAAGAACGATCGCGCGTGGAACGTCCGACGCCGCGCAGGACCTCGGCCGGCTGGGCATTCGAAGACAACCACGCGGGAGCAATTCCGAACAGAATGCCGGTGGCGAGCGAGATCAGAAAAGCGAAGCCAAGCACCGGCAAGGAGGGGCTTGCTTCGATCGGGATGTTGCGCGCGTCGGGAAATGCGAGCGCCAGGATGGTGTGCGACCCAGCGTAGGCAACGGCCAGTCCCACGAAGCCACCGATACAGGCGAGGAGAATGCTTTCGGTGATCATCTGGCGCACGAGGCGGGTGCGTGAGGCACCCATGGCCATGCGCACTGCAACGTCGGAACGGTGCGCCGTGGCCCGCGCGAGCAATAGATTGGCAATGTTGGCGCAGGCGATCAACAGCACCACCGAGGCGAGAATCATGAGCATCCTGAGCCCCTTGCCGGTCTGCTGCTGCAGATTCTGAATACCGCCGCCGCCGGGCGAGAGGACTACATGTTGCTTGGGGATCTCTGATTGCATACCGAATTCGGCAATCGCCGGCCGGGTATAGAGGAATTGACGCAACGACTCAGAAAGCTTGGAATTGAGGGCGGGAATGCTGACGCCCGCGCGCAGACGGCCAATGGGATAGAGCCAGTTCGAGTCCCCGTTATGAAGGATCGAGTTGGCTCCTTCCACATTGGGCTCGTTGTTGAGCGGAATCCATGCAGCGGGAGGATTGTCGGTCACACGATCGCCGAAGAATCCAGGCGGGGCAATGCCGGCAACGGTAAAGGGACGCGTCTGGATGAAGATGGTAGATCCGATGATGGAGGGATCGCCGCCAAAATCGCCTTGCCAGGAGGCGAAGCTCAACTCAACCGCGGGTGCGGCTCCTGGTTTGTCATCGGCTGCAGTGAGGGGACGTCCGGCGAAGGCGCCGACGCCCAGGGTGGAGAAGTAATTGCCGGTGACATACTCCGTGCGCAGATTGCGCGGCTCCGTTTCACCGCGGCGCACGTAGTAGCTGTTTTGGCCGGCCTGCACGGCGGCAAGTTGCTCGAACTCGGGAGCTCCGTCGCGCAGGTGGAGGTAGAGATTGTAAGAAAAAATGGCGAAGTCGCCATTTTCGTTCTGGAATCCGCCGTCGACACAGCAATCGTCGGTATCGCCAATGCGGAAGAGTCGCGCGGGGTCGGCCACCGGCAGCGAGCGCAGGAGGATGCCCTGCACCAGCGTGAAGATGGCCGTATTTGCACCGATGCCGAGGGCCAAGGTCAGGACCGCGGTCAAGGTAAAGCCCGGCGACTTGCGCAATTGACGCAACGCGTAGCGAATGTCCTGCAGCAGCATTCTTACGCCTCCACTTCTTCAGTAAGCTTCTTGAGCTCGTCCTCCGAGACCACTTTTCCGTCGAAGAGATGGACTTCGCGCTGCGCGTGCTTGGCAAAGCGAGGATCGTGGGTCACCATGCAGATGGTCGAGCCTTCGCGATGAAGGTCGGCGAGGAGGTGCATGACGGCTTCGCCGTTCTTGGAGTCCAGGTTGCCGGTAGGCTCATCGGCGAGCAGGATGGAGGGAGAACCCGCCAGGGCGCGGGCCACCGCAACACGCTGCTGCTGGCCGCCGGAGAGCTGGGCGGGATAGTGGCGCATGCGGTGCGCCATGTTGACGCGCTCGAGGGCTTCCTTTACGCGCTTCTTGCGCTCGGCCGACGGCATGCCGGCGCGATAGGTGAGGGGCAGCTCCACATTTTCTTCCACGGTGAGGTCGCCGATGAGGTTGAAGCTCTGGAAGATGAAGCCGATTTCCTGATTGCGAATGCGTGAGCGTTCGCTGAAGCTCAAATTTTCGACGGGCTGGTTGTTGAGCCGGTAGCGTCCGCCGGTGGGCGTATCGAGCAAGCCAAGAATCGACAGCAGGGTGGATTTGCCGCAGCCGGAAGGGCCCGACATGGCCACATATTCGCCGCGCGCGATGGTGAGATGAATGCCGGAGAGCGCGTGGGTTTCAACTTCGTCGGTGTAGAAGACCTTGGTCAGTTCTTCAATCTCAATCAGGTTGTTGTTCGTTGCCATCCAATCCCCCTCGTGTTCCTGTGAATTGTTTGCCGTAGGTACAGTTTCCGGTAATGCAAGGCCGCGTTCAAAGACTGATGGGTTGCTGTCCGTTCGAAACTACTCGAGCCGGACGCGGTCGACGCTGTCGTAGCGAGACATGTCGGAAAGAATCACGGTATCGCCTTCTTTGAGTCCCTCGAGGACCTGGATATTGTTGACCGAAGCGCGGCCAACCTTCACCGGTACTCGCACTGCGGACTTTCCATCTGGATCCACCTTGAAGAGACTGAGGGTCGAATTCTCGTTGCCCAGGGCAGGACGGCCCACGTAGAGCACGTCCTTCATGCGTTCAAGATCGATGGTGCCGTCCACACTCAGGTTTGGCACGGCTCCGGGTGGCAGAGGTCCATCCAGTTGTACGTCAACCGTGCGCGTTCCGTTCAAAACGGTCGGATCGATGCGCGAGACATGGCCGGCGACGACACCATTGTGGGTGTCGATGGAGGCGGGCTGGCCGAGCTGTATATCGTGGGCCTGGGTTTCGGCGATCTGGAGTGCGGCTTTGAGCTTGTCGAGCTGGATAACCTCCGCAACCGGAGTTCCTGCGGGGACGTGCGTACCCACCGATACCGGACCCGCCGGCAGCGCGGCAACTTCGCCGGCGATTCCGGCCTTCACTTGCAATGCGGCGGTCTGTTTCTCGTAAAGGTCGACCAGTGTTTTTGCCTGATCGATCTTGGATTGCGCGGAAGAGAGCTGAATCTTAATCGCGTTTTCGTTGACTTCGAGCTGCTGTAGGCTCAGCTGATGTTGTGCGGTTAGCTGGTCGGCCGTGTTCTTCGACTTGTTGTACGCGATTCCGGCGATGACGCCGAGGTCGAGGAGTTGCTTGTCGGTCTGCGCCTGCAACTGGTCCTGCGTGTAGTTGGAATTGACCTCAGCCGCGGCGATTTTCTTATCCATCAATGTGCTCTGCAACGACGACTGCAGCGATCGGTAGTCGGCCTCGGCCTGTTGCTGGGCAAGTTTTGCGCTCAGCAGCTGTTGATTGAGCTGCGGATCGGCGAGGTCGAGAATGATGGAGTCGGGAGTCACCTTGGCGCCCGGCAAAACCCGGATGCGTACGACGGTTGCGTCGGTCAGCGCGGGAATGAGCAGGATGCTGTCTTCGCGCGGCACCAGAGTGCCGGTCGATCCGCGCACCTGGCGAATCATGGGCCCTCGCTTGACCGTATCCATCCAAATCGCGGAGCGATCCACCGGCGGCGCAGCGGGTTTGAGCCGCGAGACAAGAAAAACAGCAACGGCAAGAACGACAACACCGACGCCAGCCCACACGAACATCTGGCGTTTCTTCTTCTGCTTGAGATCAGGGCGGGCAATATCCATAACCCAGAGGGTGATGCACTTGCTGTGCCAAAGGAGACTGGCTGCTTAATGATCGAAACAAAGAACTTATTTCTTTTAAGACGGGTGGTGCGGGACTGCGATTCTGACCGCTTGCAAGGCAGGCTGTTCGATATCGGACAGTCTGAGCGCGATCAAACGGTGCGCATATCGACGATTGGAGTGCGGGGCTTAGAGCGATTCGACGGCGAGGGCGACGGCATTGCCTCCGCCCAGGCAGAGTGAAGCGATTCCCCTGGTCTTGCCGTAGCGCCGCATGGCATAGAGAAGCGTGACCAGCACGCGTGCTCCGCTGGCACCGATGGGGTGGCCGAGAGCGACGGCGCCGCCGTGCACATTCACTTTGGCGGGATCGAGACCCAGCTCGCGATTGACTGCGAGAGCCTGGACGCTGAAGGCCTCGTTGAGTTCGAACAGATCCACCTCGGGGAGGGACCATCCTGCCTTGGCGGCAGCGGCACGGATACTGTCGATGGGCGCGAGGCTGAACATGGCAGGTTCGCGGCCACTGGTGGCCTGAGCTCGCACAATGGCCATCGGCTTCAAACCGAGTTGCCTCGCCCGATCGTCGGACATGACGACGACCGCAGCGGCGCCATCGCTGACACCGGGCGCATTGCCGGCGGTAACGGTGCCGCCTTCTTTAAAGGCCGGCCGCAGCTTGGAGAGAATCTCGACGGTGGTGCCGACGCGGATGGATTCGTCGGCGTCGAAGAGTGTTGCAGGCAGGCCCTTTTTGGCTGGGGGAATCTCGATGGGCAGGATTTCATCGCGGAAGACGCCCTGTGCTGTGGCAGCGGCGGCGCGGCTATGCGACTCGGCGGCAAATGCATCCTGGTCTTCGCGGGTGATGCCGCGCTGAGCGGCAACCATCTCCGCGGCCGATCCCATGTGGAAGTCGTTGTAAGCGTCCCAAAGGCCGTCGTAGACCATCGAGTCAACCACGGAGCCGTTGCCCATGCGATACCCGGCGCGCGCCTGGGGAAGCAGGTAGGGCGCGTTGGTCATCGACTCCATGCCCCCGGCAACGAGGATGTCTGCATCGCCGGTCTGGATTGCTTGCGCAGCGAGGGACACTGCGCGGAGCCCGGAACCGCATACCTGATTGATGGTGAGGGCGCTGGCTTCGGGCGGGATACCGGCGTAGATGGCAGCCTGGCGGGCGGGATTCTGGCCGAGGCCGCCTTGCAGAACACAGCCCATGATGCATTCGGCTACCTGCGCCGGGTCCACTTCACCGCGACGAATTGCTTCGCGGACGACAAGCGCGCCGAGCCGAGGCGCGGAAAAAGACTGAAGACTTCCCTGAAATTTTCCTACCGGCAAACGCACGGCGGAAACGATGACGGCTTCTCTCATGCCGAGTGCTCCACATTCGGATTATATGGATGCACTCGATGCTAGTGACGGCTTGTGTTCGTGTTGATGGTTGGTTCGCTGAAAGCAGAAGCAGGTCCTTCGCTGCGCTTACCCCAAGATGCTCTGCTCAGGATGACACGTCTGTGGGTAGGTGATTCCTTGCTTTCCCACGGCGCAAAAACGATATCCTTCGACAAGCTCAGGTCAGGCTCCAGGGCACCCAGATCGATGCTTATTGAAGTTCTCATTATGCGAACTTTAGAGATTGGAGATTAGATACGACCCGCGGTGCGGAGCTCGTCGATCTCGGCATCGGTAAAGACGCGAGAACGAATCAGAAAGCGGAAACCCTCGGGTCCGTCGAGCGAGAACATGCCGCCGCGGCCGGGCACGAGATCGAGCGTGAGTTGGGTGTGCTTCCAATATTCGAACTGGCTGCGGCTCATGTAGAAGGGTTCGCCGTCCACTTCGCCGAGTTGCACATCCGCGTCGCCGATGAGGAATTCGCCGCGTGGGTAGCACATCGGGGAGCTCCCGTCGCAGCAGCCTCCCGACTGGTGAAACATGAGCGGACCATGTTTCTCGCGCAGGACACGAATGAGGTGAATGGCGAGATCGGTGGCGAGGACCTGCTTGGGTAATTCCGGCATGGAGACCTCGAGGGATCAAGGTTTGTGGGATCCCAGGTCTCAAACGCGAGACCTGGGGCACCCATTCCGTAGGGACTCGAGACCCAGGTTTAGAAGAAGCCCAGCTTCTTGGGGCTGTAGCTCACCAGCAGATTTTTGGTCTGCTGATAGTGGTCGAGCATCATGCTGTGAGTTTCGCGGCCGATGCCGGATTGCTTGTATCCGCCGAACGCTGCATGCGCGGGATAGGCATGGTAGCAGTTGACCCACACGCGTCCTGCCTGGATGCCGCGGCCGAGATGGTAGCAGCGATTGGCGTCGCGGCTCCAGAGGCCCGCGCCCAGACCGTAGAGCGTGTCATTGGCGATTGCGAGCGCATCGGACTCGTTCTTGAAGGTGGTGACTGAAACGACGGGTCCGAAGATCTCTTCCTGGAAGATGCGCATGCGGTTGTGACCCTTGAAGACGGTGGGTGCAATATAGTAGCCGCTCTCGAGTTCTCCGCCGAGATGGGCTCGTCTCGCCGCCGGCCAGCAACTCGGCGCCTTCTTTCTGGCCGATGTCGATGTAGCTGAGGATTTTTTCCATCTGCTCGGTCGAGACCTGCGCGCCGATCATGGTATCGGACTCGAGCGGGTTTGCTTGCTTGATGGCTGCTACCCGTTTGAGGGCTCGCTCCATGAACTTGTCGTAGATGCTCTCCTGAATGAGCGCGCGGCTGGGGCAGGTGCAGACTTCGCCCTGGTTGAGCGCGAACATCACAAAGCCCTCGATGGCCTTGTCGAAGAATTCGTCGTCTTCCTGGCAGCACGTCGGCGAAGAAGATGTTCGGGGATTTGCCGCCGAGCTCGAGGGTTACGGGAATCAGGTTCTGGCTGGCGTATTGCATGATGAGGCGGCCCGTGGTGGTTTCGCCGGTGAAAGCAATTTTGGCGACGCGCGAGCTGGAGGCCAGGGGCTTGCCGGCTTCGAGGCCAAACCCGTTGACGATATTGAGCACGCCCGGAGGCAGCAGGTCGCCCACCAGCTCGGCCCAGACGAGGATGCTGGCGGGGGTCTGCTCGGCAGGCTTGAGACCACGCAGTTGCCTGCCGCAAGCGCGGGAGCAAGCTTCCACGTTGCCATGAGCATGGGGAAAGTTCCACGGAATGATCTGGCCGACCACGCCGAGGGGCTCGTGGAAGTGATAGGCAACCGTGTCGCGATCAATTTCAGAGATGGTGCCTTCCTGCGCGCGGATGCAGCCGGCGAAGTAACGCCAGTGGTCGATGGCGAGGGGGAGATCGGCAGCAGTGGTTTCGCGGATGGGCTTGCCGTTGTCCCAGGTCTCGGCCAGCGCCAGCAGGTCGAGATTTTCTTCCATGCGCTGGGCGATCTGATTGAGGATGATTGCGCGTTGCGTGGGACTGGTGTGGCCCCAACTTTCGCGGGCGGCATGGGCCGCGTCGAGCGCGCGATCGATATCCTGCGCGTTGGAGCGAGGAATCTCGCAGAAGGTTTTGCCCGTGACCGGGGTGACGTTTTCGAAATATTGGCCGGAAGCGGGCTCGACCCACTTGCCGCCAATGTAGTTGCCATAGCGCGGGCGGAAGCTGACGCGATCGCTGAGCTTGCCCGGATGTAGTGCGGTCAAAGTCGCCATTGGAAGATCCTCCAGGGGTGGAGCGTTCTCAGGAGCGAATGGAGCCGGCATGATCTCGACCATGTTCACCAAGGCTTGCATGGGCAAAATCGAGGAGCGCAGAGGTTCTCGGATCGGGCCAGCATTCTTCCTGAAAATGCATTACCGCGCGAGCGCTTACCGAGGAATCGCGGCGGACGAATCATACACGCGGGAAGGCAGGTCGGTCAGCCTGCATTTGTGAATAAAGTGAAGGGCTTTGCTGTGCGGAAAGGCGGTTGAATGGACTGCGTAGAATCGGACCGCGAGACGGATTGCGCGATGTTACTCATCCGGACAAGGTGGGTCGAAAACAAGGAACAATAAAGGACTTATCGCTGTTGGGTAATCAGGTTTGGCATTACCACAAAGCGAACGTTTCCAAACCAAAAAGGCATTGTGACTCCGCTGCTGCGGCTCTAGGCTTGGATTCTCGACCCCCACCGAGGAGTAGAGCAATAGGGAGCCTGCTGCAGCATGGCGCTAAAGCTTTCGCGCGCAGTTGAGCTCATCGATGATTGCGCTTCAAGGTGTGGAATTTTTATATGAACGCTAAAAAAAATGATCGTCTGGCATTTAATCACTCACGATCACAGGTCTGCGGAGGTTCTCCAATGAAGAATTCCTTGGTTTCTCGTGTGCGAGCTTTTTTCAAATCGGATTCAGAAGGAAGTGCGCTGGTGGAAATGGCGGTGACCTTGCCTCTGATCATGCTGGTCATGACAGGCATCTTCTCGTTTTCGATGGCGCTGTATCAGAAGCTGCAGTTGGCGGAAGCGGTGGCCGCGGCGGGGCGTCAATTGGCGGTCGACCGGGGCAGTCACGACCCTTGTGCCGACGTCATGAACGCAATTTATAACGGAGCGCCGGGACTCAGTCAGAGCGTGCTTAGCCAAGGCGTCGTGATTACGATCAATGGGACAACCGAGCCGTCAGGGACCTGCCCGGGGTCCGGCACCACAGGCGCGAATACGGATCTTACTCAAGGAGCGACTGCGCAAATTCAGGTCACTTATCCGACCACGCTAAGTGTTGTAAACATCTGGGGCAACGGGAAGGGCTTCGCGGGCGTCAATCTCTTTTCGCAAGTGGCGGAGGTCGCCCAATGAATCGTAGATTCTCTTTGTTGCGTCTGCTCCGAGAGGAAGATGGTCAGGTGCTGCCGTGGATGGTGCTTCTGACGGTACTGTTTCTGGGTATGGCGGGATTGACCGTCGATCTGGGACATGCGTATGTGGCCTACCGCGAACTGCAGGGATCTACGGATGCGGCAGCACTGGCGGGTGCGTATGCCATGGGGATAAGTGGGGCCAACGCCGCGACTGTGGATGCAGCAGTTTGCGCCTACAGTTCGAACACCGATATTACGTCGAAGACGACCCAATGCAGCGTTCTGGGCACCAACAGGACGCCCAATCTTCCTGTTGTCAGTGTCCAGCCTACATTGCAGTGCGTGTCGGCAGGTTTCATCGTCGTTACCTGCCCCATGGCACCTATCGTTGGCAAAAATGTTGTCCAGGTGACACAAACGGCCACAATTCCCACGTACTTCATCCAGGCGCTTGCCGCTTTTGGGTTGAACACGGCCAAAACCCTGACTTTGAATGCCACGTCTTCGGCCACGATCTCGGGCTCTACGCCGCCGGTCGCGGTTGCGATTCTGATCGACACGACTGCGTCAATGAGCACGGCATTCAACCCTAAACAGCCTTGCGGCGCAGCACCGATCAATTGCGCCCTGGGAGGAGTTCAAACCTTCCTGGGACAGATTCCCACCTGCGCTCAAACGGACCCGGTTACGGGCGCCTGCACGAAAAACAACTATGTAGCTCTGTTTACGTTTCCGGGGGTGGATGCCACCACGACGGGGGCGGATACCTGCTCTACCGCCAAGGGGACACCGAAGGCACCGACGATCGTGGACTACACCTACTCGACTGCCCCCTTGCCCACCATTCTTCCGAACCCCTTGCCGACAGATCTTCCGAGTTCGTGGAACACCTGGACGGCGCCGACCACTGGCGCAACTTATGAGATCGCCGGGTTCAACGACACGTTCAACACGGGAAAGCCGTCGAGTTCTGGGACGGGATACGCTCTGGGTTCCTCGCCTCTGGCGAATGCGGCGGGAGCCGGTAGTTGCGCTGGATTGCAGGCCAAGGGCGGGGTGCAAACCTACTACGCGGGCGCCATCGAGCAGGCCCAGGCAGCGTTGCTGGCCCAGGCCAACGGCGATACCAGCGTCCAGAGGGTGATGATTATCCTGAGCGACGGCGCGGCGAACAGCTCATACATTGCCAACCCGGCCAAGGCGGGAGGCACGATCCCCTTGGACTACGGATCGACGGTGAATGAGTGCCAGCAGGCAATCTGGGCGGCCCAGAACGCAACAAAGATGGGAACGACGGTCTATGCGATCGCCTATGGCTCCGAGGCCACAGGCTGCACAACCGATATAGGCGGGGGATCCGGTGGAAAACAAATTGCGCCCTGCCAAACCATGCAGCAAATGGCGAGCACTCCCGCAGACTTTTATGCTGAAGCCGGATCCGCAGCCCTCTGCGGGGCGCAATCAGCCACTCTTCCCCAAATTTTCAGCGGGATCGTGAGCAGTTTTTCGAAGGGACGGTTGATTCCGAACACGGTGGGTGGTTGACGCATTGATTTCGGAAATCATTGTTTTCGAACGGCCGGGAGATTCCCGGCCGTTTTGTTTTGGCTAGTGATGACGCGATAAGGACTGCGCTCGCGGGCGGCTTTCGAGGTCAATCGGCCTGGTTTCAATACGACCTTGATTTGATAGCAGTAACAATCATTGAATTCTCATAAAAGTACCCCGGCGTTTCGTTGTAGCGGGCACATGCTGGCTGGTCGGGTGGGTCCCATTCTTGGGCAACCGGTACAGTCCTGTTCAAGCGATTGCGCCGGTGGAGGTTATCGATCGCTGCGCGGGCATGGTAAAGGCCCCAAAGCCGACACGCGGCGACCGATTACCCTATAGGGTCTAAAGTAACTTACATTTGTATTGATAAGTAATTGATTTCAGGTTACTCTACGGCTCTGCGGTAACCCTAAAGAGCCATTGAGTGCCCCCACGGGCCGCACTACTCTTCTCCTTGATTTCATCCTCCCCTGTCTGGCGATAAAGGCGACTAAAGCTTTCGCGCGGTTTAGACTCCGCCAGGCTGAGGGACGTCGAGGAGAACAATTGTTCAGAGCCTCGCACTATCTGGAGTGGTCACGATGAAGAACGTATCAAGCGACGTGTTTGAGATGGGAACGAGCGATCGAAGCGCGCAGGAATCCGGCAAGAGTTTCTCAGGCATGCCGGTGAAAGTCGTCTTGTTGCTGGCACGGTTGCGTTCCGCTCTGTGCGCAAGGAATGAAGGCAGCGCGCTGGTGGAGATGGCAGTCGTACTCCCGGTGATGATGGTGCTCATTACGGGTACGTGCTCGCTCGGCCTTGTGCTCAACGATTACCTGGTTCTGACGAACGCCGTGCAGAGTGGAGCGATGCAAGTTGCCGTGAGCGCGGGTCAGTCGGGCCTCGATCCGTGCAACGTTGCGGCGACGGCGATTTCGGGGGCGGCGCCGACGCTCGGAGCAACCAACATTACCTACTCGTTCAATTTCAGCGGTGCGCCGTCGGGCCAGACGGGGCAAGGACCATTCAAGGGGACGACGGCGTCCACTTGCACGACCTACAATGCGTACCTTTCGGCCAACTCAAGTTTCACGGTCACAGCGAAGTACCCGATCCAGATGTTTATCTTTGGCTGGAGCCCGCAGTCCTTCAGCCTGCAGACACAAAGTGTGCAAATGGTCCAATGATGGATTGGAATCGCGTCATTCAGTTCGAAGTGGAGTGTGAAAAATGAATCTGAAATTCTATTCAAATTCAAAATCTCCCGAGGTTGTGCGCGACCAGAGCGGACAGGTTCTGCCGTGGGCGGCCCTGTTGATGATTTTGTTCTGCGGTATCTCAGCTTTGGTGGTGGATGTAGGGCGCGGCGTGATTGGCTATCAGCAACTGGTTGCGTCGACCAACGCGGCGGCCATGGCTGCCGGCTATACGCTGCCGAACGCGAACTACAACTGCGAGGCGCTGCTCTTCAGTTCGAGCAGCAATAGCAATACGGGCAACAGCAACTACTGTGGCAGCGGGTCGGCGGCGGTTTACAGCGGATCGAATGCCTCGAACATGCTGCAGAACGTGACGACGACGGTCACGCCGCGATGCTCAACCACCATCGCAGGCGCGGGATGGAATATTCCATGCCAGTCAATCGGGACCTCGACGACGACGGCAAATGTGGTGATTGTGAAACAGACGGCACAGATTCCCACGATGTTTGCCGGAATCATGGGTATCCACACGCTCTCGATCGGCGCTACCGCGTCGGCCGCCGCACGAGGCGCGGGCGCAGAGTCGTGGAACGTTGGGATTATCGTCGACACCACTGCATCGATGAGTTCAGGAGACAGCAACTGCGGCAGTATCCCAGGAGTTTCCGGAACACCTTCGCGGCTGCAGTGTGCGCTCTATGGCGTGCAGATCCTTCTGGGGAATCTCGATCCCTGTCCCAGTTCCTACAGCACTTGCTCTTCAACGACCACGACCTCAGAGCGCGTGAGCTTGTGGACATTCCCGTCGCCCACCACATCGACCGTGGTGCAGGATACCAACTGCGGAAGCAGCAACCCGACGATCGAGCCTTACACGTTTCCGCCCTCGACACCGACCTCGACGAATTATTCGACCGGAACTTACATCAATGGCGGAACAACCTATAAGATGACGTACGCGATCACGACCAGCACGTCAGGCTCTTCGCCGACTTATGCACCAACGTTTCTGACCGACTACCGAGCTTCGGACACCAGCACTTCGTTGGCCGGCAGCTCCACACTTGTGGATGCGGTGGGCGGCAAAAGCGGCTGCTCCGCTATCTCCAATCCCGGCGGACAATCCACCTACTATGCGGGCGCCCTGTATGCGGCACAAGGTGCATTGCTCGCCGAGCAGGCCTCTTTGAAGAGCTCCAGCGGCATCACTTCGCAAAACGCAATCATCCTCCTCAGCGACGGCGACGCGAAAGCCGGACAATCCAACATGGTCAGTTCGAGCAGCCAGACTTGCAGCACTTGTCTTGTGGCCACCTCGAATGGGACCTATCCCTCGTGGATTGATGACTGTCAACAGGCGGTAACGGCGGCGCAAACGATCTCCGGCCAAGGCACCCGTATCTATTCAATCGCCTATGGATCGGAATCTTCGGGGTGCAGCACAGATTCACCGAACATTTCACCGTGCACTACGATGAAAGAGATTTCGTCATCGTATTGGGCCACCCCGAGCACGGACCAGTATTTCTATGCCGACTCGAACCAAAGCGGATCGGGACAAGACAAGAGCTGCAACTCGAACGTGAATAATACGGTCACCAATCTCAATCAGATTTTTCTGGCGATCAGCAACGATTTGCAGAACTCGCGGCTTGTTCCACTCTCGCTGGCAAATAACTAAGCGCTTCGCAAAAACGATCGACTGCGGCCGGGAAGAAATCTCTCCCGGCCGTTTCATTTTTGGGTCCTGACTGGTTGGAGAGCTGCGGCGATCGCGGGAAGGGGCGCATTCTGGAGGAGTGGGACGGAACATCGGAGCATGCAGCGTATTTAGAATCTTCGGTATGATTCTTTTCCGTACCACCGGGCGTCGCGATCTCGCCGAGAATTATTTGGGCCTCGCTCTTCCCTTTTTCGTGGCAATCCTGACCGCCTTCCAAACCACGAATGCAGTAGCGCAAGAGGGCAGG
This sequence comes from uncultured Acidobacteriaceae bacterium, assembly GCA_963798035.1. Lineage (GTDB taxonomy): Bacteria > Acidobacteriota > Terriglobia > Terriglobales > Acidobacteriaceae > Telmatobacter. The sequence continues at coordinate 745,640 of CAWCRW010000007.1, forward strand.
CAACAATTCGCGCAGCTCGGCCAATGCGCGCTCGAGAACGGGCAGGTCCTTGAGGACTGCACGATCGGATACCGAACCTTTGGCGCTCTCGATGCTGCGCGGGACAACGCAGTCCTGATGCCAACATGGCTGTATGGGCGAACCGCCGATCTCGTCGATCTGTTCGGCAATGTGGACAAGGCTGGCCCCGCCGCCAAGAGCCGAATCCTCGTAGACACGGGAAAGTATTTTGGAATTGCCATTGATTCGCTTGGCGACGGAGTGAGCTCATCGCCCTCGAATAGCAAGACGCAACGGGGCACGGCGTTTCCGCCGTTTACCGAGCGGGACATGGTGGAAGCGGAGTACCGGGTGATGACCGAGGTGCTCGGCCTGAAGCATCTGCATGCAGTGGTTGGTTTGTCGATGGGCGGCGAACAGACGTTTGCGTGGTCGGTTCTGCGCCCGGATTTTTTTGATTTGGCGATTCCGATCCTGGGCACGCCGCGCCTGACGCCCTACGATCTCGAAGTGAAGGAGATCATGCTGGGCACGATCTATTCCGATCCTGCCTATCACGACGGCAACTACACGACTGAACCGCAGTTGAAGCTCGCCAACCTGTTTGGAGCGCTCACGGTGACGACGCCCGAGCATATCAATGCGGAGGCGACCCGCGAGAGCTTTCGAACCTTCGTTGAGACCGCGGAGGGACCGCAGCCGATCGACGCCAATGACCGGGTGTGGCAGCTCAAAGCGGTGGTGAAACATGACGTAATTGGCAAACGCACTCTGGAGGAAGCGGCTCGATCGACGCACGCACATTTTCTGGTGATCGTCTCCGGGCGCGATCATCTCGTGAATCCGCAGCCGGCATTGGATTGGGCGGCGGCGCTGCATGCGCCCACCTATATTTCACAGGCGAACTGTGCGCACATCATCCTGTCGTGTGATGCGGAGGCGGTTTCGACGCGGGTCCGGCGATTTCTCGATACGGGCAGCACGCAGTAGGTTTGTGGGCATTTGGCGTTGTTGGGCGCAACGACTCAAGTCAAAGATTGAGAGAAGAGTTCGGTCGCCGGCGCTATACCTTCGTAATTCGAATGCCGCTCGCTTCGAGGGCTGAAGCAGTTTCTTCGGCAATCCCGTCGTCGGTGATCAACTGATCGATATCCCGAGCGGAACAGATGACCGCGGGGCTGACCATGCCGATCTTGCTCGAGTCGGCCACGACGATGACTTCGCGCGACTGCTTGACCATCACCCGGGAGACCGCAGCCTCTTCCGGTTCGATGATGGTTGCGCCCCGTTCCGGATCCAACCCCGTGACGCTCAGGAACAAGCGATCCATCACGAACATGTTGAGTGTTTCAATGGCGGAAGGTCCGACGAGTGAGAAAGCGCCCGCCCACCGCATCGAGCCGCCGGTCAGGGTGGTTTCGACGTTAGTGGTTGAGCTTAGCTCCATGCCGATGTTCACCGCGTTGGTAATCACGTGAATGCCGCGCCGATGCTGGAGTTGCTTGGCGACAAGGGTGGTGGTGGTTCCTGCCGAGAGCCCAATGGTGTCGTGTTCCTGCACCAGCGCGGCGGCGGCATGAGCGATGCGCTGTTTTTCTGCTGCGAAACGGTCTTCGCGCACGTGAAACGAAGCATCGAATCGAAACGGTTCATAGACGGATCTTCCCGAGAGCATCGCTCCGCCGTGGGTTCGATGCACGAGACCCTGCGATTCAAGGCGCACGAGGTCGCGACGAATGCTTGCCGGCGAAGCTGAGAGCGCCGTGGTCAACTCCTCTACCGAGGTCTTTCCATGACGGAGCAATAGCCGCAGGATTTCTTTGGCGCGTATGTCAGTCTTGGATGACATCGTTGCCGCTCACGTGCACCGCCTGGGAATCGGTTCTACGCACCCGTCATTGTACGAGAGTGGCGCCGCCACTTGGAGCGGCAATCGAATCGAGTGCGCTGCGCAGCCGGCGCACGTCGTTTTCGCGGACCACATAGCGCGATAGTCCGTCGGAAAGCGAGCCGAGAATATCCTCATTGCCCTCCTTCAGAAGCAGGCCTTTGACGCGCGAGCGCAGCGAAGTGTGAACTTCGCTGACCCCGGCAGCCTGCACAAATTCGCGGACATTCGCATGCCGAATGCCGCCGGCGGCCAGGATCGTAATTCTTCCCCGCGCATTCTCGACGAGACGCGCGATCTGGGGAACTCCACGCGTTGCCAGGCGTTCGCCGCCCGAGGTCAGGATGCGGTCGGCTCCGGTAGCAATCACCGCTTCGAGGGCGCGGTTGAGATCTGTGGAAACATCGAAAGCGCGATGAAACGTGACCTGCATGGGACGCGCGGCAACCACGAGCCGGCGCGACTGCTCCACATCGACAGAACCGCTGGGGGTAAGAACACCCAGGACAACGCCATTTGCGCCTAACGTGTGCGCTTCCTTGATGTCCTCCAGCATGACTTTCATTTCGTCCTGGGAGTAGCAGAAGTCGCCGCCGCGCGGACGGATCATCACGAAAACGTCGAGGGAAACTGCGGAGCGCACCGCGCGAATGAGGCCCGCGCTGGGCGTGATTCCGCCTTCTCGCAGCGCTGAGCACAACTCAACACGCTCTGCCCCGCCGGCCTGTGCGGCCAGCGCGGATTCCACGGAATCTACACAAACTTCAAGCGCGATCGACATAAGCACAAAAATCCACTTCGACCGCGCGGTTTCCGCTGCGGCCTCGGATCCCACAGGATTTGCCCCGTACCATCCACGGTTGAGTTGCAGGCCTCGAAATCAGTGAATTCACCTTAACTTGAAATTGATCAAATTTTCCATAAAAATGATCATTTCAGTCAATTCATTTTATAATTCCTGCATATTCAGTGCCTTGCGCACTCGTTTGGAAAGCTGATCGGCATCGATCGGAGGGCTGGATCCGCTTTGGATCTTAATCGGCTATAGTGCCAATGTCCGATCAAATCTGATGTGCAGACTGGGAGTGGCGCTTTGAAACCGCTGGTTTCATTTTTGGCGAGATCCGTGATTCGTGCTTTGGCGGTCGTTGCATTGCTTATTTGCTGCCGTCCTGGCGTGTGTGCTGCGCCGTCTGCCCTGCTTTACATGACGGAAAGTCCGGAGTCGGTTCACTCGTTTCTGGCGCATGCCGACAAGATCGACCTGCTGGTGCCCACCTGGTATCACGTGGATGAGAATGGGCTGGTTACGGGCGCACCCAATCCCCTGGTGATGGCGACGGCCAAACAACACGGCGTCCCGGTGATGCCGATCCTGGCGCTGTTCCACAAGAAGCACTTTCATGACCTTTCGTTGAACCCGGCGGCGCAAGAACGCATGAACGAGGCCATGGTCCGCGAAGCCAAGCTTCATGGGTACACAGGGTTTCAATTCGATTTTGAGAATGTGGATTGGATCGATCGAGACGGACTGACTGCCGTCGTGAAACGCTCTGCGCAAGCGCTGCACCAAGCCGGCTTTCAACTAACGATTGCAACCGTGCCGAACGCGCCAGGCTATCCAACGGGCGATGGGTTTTCAAAGTGGATCTTCACGGATTGGCGCGGGGCATACGACCTGGCTGAACTGGCCAAGGCCGTCGATCTCATCTGCCTGATGACCTATGACCAGCAGACGCGATGGACCACACCTGGTCCCGTGGCCGGCTGGCAATGGACGATTGAGAATCTCGACTATGCTCTTGCGGTTGTGCCAAAGGAGAAGCTGTCGCTGGGCATTCCGCTCTACGGCTACCACTGGTTCACAGGCGCACCGAACGTGGACAAGGTGACGGGTGTCGAGAGTCCGAACCCATCGGCTAACTACATCAGTGCACCGGACGCCCAGCTGCTGGCAACAACGTACAAAGCGCCCATTCAGTGGGATGCGACCGACCGGACCGCCTGGTTCTTCTTCTATCGCGACCAGATGCGCGAATGGATTTTCTTTACCGACCTGCGCACCTTTCGCGAACGCTATCAATTGACACAGGACCGCGGATTGCAGGGCTTCTGTTCCTGGGTCCTGGGCAATGAAGACCCGGCGATCTGGGATTTTCTGCCAAAGAAACATTGAGGCGGCTGCCGGTCCACATCAGGCAAAATCAGCGGTTCACCCATTGGAAACATGCATTGCGCGGCTGTTGCGACACGAAGAAATCGGGAGACCAGATGGCTTATTTTCTGGCGGTGGATGCGGGCGGCACGAAGGCGGAGTTCCTGCTGGCCGACGAGGAACGCGCGCTGGGCCGCGCGACTTGCGGGACGATCAAGCGGCTGAACGCCACCGAGGAACAGGCTGCGCGGAATCTCGAAGGGGCACTGGCCCAATTGTTAACGCGGACCGGTGTGCGCATGGACCAGGTTGCACGGACATGCATCGGCACGTCGGGCATTACCGTTCCGCTGGTGACCGATTGGCTGCGGAAGAACCTGGCCAGCCGCGTGTCGGGCGAGCTGCTGATTGTGGGCGATGTCGATATTGCGCTGGATGCCGTTTTTCCCGGCGACCGGGGCGTGCTGGTACTGTCGGGCACCGGGTCTAATGTGGCAGGTCGCGGCGCGAATCGAGAGATCCTCACGGCCGGCGGCTGGGGTCCAATGCTCGCCGATCAGGGCGCGGGGCATTGGATCGGCCTCGAAGCGTTGCGCCGCGGTTTTCTCGCGATCGATGAACAGCGGGAGACCTTATTACTGGAAAAAGCGCGTGTCTTGTGGAGTCTGCCGACGATTGATTCATTGATTGAATTTGCGAATGCCGAGCCGCGTCCGCACTATGCCGAACTTGTTCCGCTGGTGGTCGAGTGCGCCGCGAGTGGCGATGAGATCGCCGACGCAATCCTCGAGCAGGCGGGAACAGAATTGGGATATCTAGCCAGCCTGGTGATTGAGCGGATCCGATCTGCGGAAAACGGGCAGCATCCGCTGCCCGTTGTTGCAATTGCAGGCAGCGTTCTGGGAAAGATCGATCGTGTGCGCGATGCCCTGCTCGCTTCACTGCGTGCGCGCTACGCGGAGATTCGGTTCGTGCTGGAGCCCGCGGACCCGGTACTTGGAGCGCTCTATCATGCACGCTCCGGGATGCATCAATAAAGAAGATACTTTGCGCGAAGTATCTGGAACTTTTCAGTGGCATCACGCCAGTCTTCCTCGATGCGGCGGGGGTCCTCTCCTTGGATCAGCGCATCAAGGCTGGCTTTGCTCACCATCAAGCGATCGAGTTTCTCGGGGCGATATTGATCCGGATAGAGACGATGCAAAGCCGATGCGATCTCTATTCCGAGTTCTGGAGCATCCAATGCGTCGCGGTCGGTTAACAGGATGTTGACTCCGCCGCAGACGAGGCCTGCGTAGTCCGCGCTATCCGGTGTGAAGTGTACCGGCACGAATCGAACCCCTGCAATTTCGCGAGCATTGAGGTCGCGCGCGAGGGCTTCCGGATTGATCCACGGCGCACCAACAACTTCGAACGGCGTGTCGGTCCCGCGTCCTACGGAGATATTTGTGGATTCAATCATCCCGATGCCGGGATAGAGAACGGCCGCATTCAGGTTGCGCATGTTCGGCGAGGGGTTGGTCCACAGCTCGCCCGTCGAATCGAACCAATCGCCGCGCATCCATCCTTCCATCGGCACGACGGTGAGCTTTGCATTGATATTGCGCGCAGCGTTGAACATCCGCGCGAGTTCACCGATGGTCATTCCGTGGCGCACGGGAGTTTGGCTGTAACTGACGAAGCTCTCCCGGCCTTCATCTGCAACGGGGCCCTGTACGAAGGCACCGGTGATGGGGTTGGGACGGTCGAGCACGACAATTCCCTTCCCGGCTTTGGCGGCAGCTTCGAGAAAATAGCCCAGCGTGCTTTCGTAGGTATAAAAGCGCACTCCTATGTCGGCGATGTCGAAGACTAGAACGTCTAGGTGGGAAAGAAGCGTGGGGTCCGGCCTTCGCTGCGTGTCCGATGCGCCGTAGACACTGTAGATGGGTGCGCCGGTTGCGGAATCGTGTCCATTGGAGATCTCCGTCGTATCAAGGTTTCCCTCAATGCCGTGCTCGGGGCTGAAGATCGCGGCGAGTTCGATGCCGGGCGCATGCGCGAGAACTTCCGCTGTTCGTTTACCGTGGGAATCCACGCCGGTCTGATTGGTGACCAGGCCGACTCGGACGGGGTGCGATGCGTCGGGATGGAGTTCGCGGAAGTTATGCGCCTCGAGTACATCGATTCCATTTCTCACTGTGCCATTGCGCTGTTCAAAACGCCGAGAGGCCATGATCGATTCGTTGTAGCCAGTGATGCGCGCCAGGCGCAGTTTCTCTTGCTCGGTGACTTTCAGGTCTAGTCCCTCGACTACGGCCGTGGCAATCCTGGAGCGAAGAGTCACGGTGGACTTTCCGCCGCGCGGATGAACGGCGTTGGTGAGGAGAACGATGTAGGTATCCGTAACAGGGTCAATCCACAAGGAGGTTCCGGTGAAACCTGTGTGGCCAAACGATCCCACCGGTAAAAGTTCGCCGCGGTTGCTTGAGAAGGGCGAGTCGATATCCCAACCGAGGCCGCGTAAGCTCGGAGCATTGGCAGGCTGTTGGGGCGTAGACATTTTCTCGATGCTCGCGCGGCTGAGGATTTTCGACCCGCTTAAGATTTGTTGCGCGAAGAGAGCAAGATCGTCTGCTGTGGAGAAGAGGCCGGCATGCCCGGCAACGCCGCCCATGCGCCGCGCGGTTGGATCGTGCACAACGCCGCGCAGCATATGGCCCTGCTCGTCATATTGAGTTGGCGCAATGAGCGAGGCCCAATCTTCTGGGGGCAGGAAGCGCGTGTGATGCATTCCCAGCGGATCAAAAATGGTTCGCGCGGCGAAATCGTTCAAAGGCATGCCTGCGACTTTTTCTACCAGGAATCCCAGGACCTCGAAGTTGATGTCGCTATAGACGAAGCCGGTGCCAGGCGGATGGGCGGGCTTCTGCGCCATCGCCATCTTGAACGCGGTGTCGCGGCCTTGCCAGGAAGTCTTCAAGTCGAGATCGGGCGCAAGTCCGGAATAATGCGTCAGCAGCTCTCGCACCGTGATGTCCTGTTTGCCGTTCTGCGCGAATTCGGGAAGATAGACGGCGACGGGATCGTTGAGTCGCACGCGGCCGTCCTGCACCAGTTTCATGAGAGAGGTGGCTGTCGCAATACATTTAGTGAGCGAAGCTAGGTCGAAGATTGTATCTTCTGTCATCGGCTCACGCGTTGGCTCAAGCGAGCGGCTGCCGAAAGCTTTGCGATAGATCACTCGTCCGTTATGGCCGATGAGCAACACGCCGCCGGGGATTTGGCTATTTGCAACGGCCTGATCCATGATGGGATCTAGAATCGCGTGCAGTTTTTGCTGTCCCGCCTGTCCACTTCCCACCCGGTTCGTTGCTGGGGTCTTTTGCCCACTGGCAGTGGCAATCAGGAGGCATGAAATCAGGCAGCCCGCGACCATGCTGCAACAAAAATTCGGCCTTTGATTCATGTGCACTCCGCTGGAAAGCGATGAGATTGGGAAACTCAAAAGAACGTTTGGGCTACGTCAATCACGTTCAAGTCCGCATCAAGAATCGGAAGCACACGCCATTTGTCGAAGGTCAGGCAGGGATGCGAAATGTCGAATGCGATCATATCTCCGACCCGGAGGTCATCCTCCGGCGCTATCTGCAGGAACGAGTGCTGATCCATCATTTTTGTGACGGTCCAGTGTGTAGGTACAGGTTGAGCAGCCGCATCGCCGGGCCGGAAATAGACCGCAGGAGACGGCAAGCCTGAGTCGAATGCCGCGTCTCTTTTGCCCATCGCGATAATTGCCCGGTTGCGGTCTGGGACGGACTGAACGTAGGCCCAAATTTGAAGCGCGGGAAGCAAGCCTGCTCGCATGCGCTGCGCAATCGGGTTGTTTTGAAGGATTCGATCCTGTGCCGCGCGATAGGCGCCAACATCATGGGTGAGATAACAGCCGGGTCGGAGGATGATTTCAACCGAATCGCCGAAATTAGCGGCGGAAAAGACTTCGGCGACAACGTCGTACCAGGCGGAGCCGGCGCCGGAGAGCAGGATCGGCGACTGCTGGAAATGTTTTTCTGCAAGGAGCGTGCGCGTCACCGCAACGGCGCGTCCCAGAAAGGAACGGATGGCCGCTTCGTCCTGCAGAACGCCTTCATAAATCTCGATGCCGCGGCAGACAACGGTTCCGCGCCAATGGGCCAGGGCCTCCAGGACGGAATTCAGTTGTGGCTCGTCGCGGACTCCGGTGCGGCCTCCGGGGACGCCGAGTTCGATCAAGACCTGCAGCGGTCTTCCTACGGCGGAGAAGGCGCGGCCCAGCTGGTGGATATTTACGGGTGAATCTACGAGGCAATAGAAGTCGAAGTCCGGGTAGCGCAGCAAACGCGCGATGATCGACAGGTTCTCTTTGCCGACGAGTTGATTCGCCAGGAGGACGCGGCGTACGCCGTGCGCGTGAGCCACGGCCGTCTGATGCGCTGTAGCCAGAGTGATGCCCCAGGCACCGGATTGAAGCTGCATTTCAAAGAGGCGAGGCGCCATGGTCGTTTTTCCGTGCGGCGCGAGACGCACTCCGTATGCCTCAATGAATTTCCGCATCCATGCGAGGTTGTGGTGCAGCTTTTCTTCATACAGAACGGCCGTCGGCAGACTCAAATCCTCGCGCAAAAGATTCCAATGCATGCGGGCGATCTGGTCCGGCGTTGCGGGGTGCTCGAGAAAACCGAGCCCCTTATTCAGAGTGGTGATTGCGCCGTTTACTTCCGATTGTCGAGTTTTCTGGTCGTTGGACAAATCAGCCCCGGTGCACTTGCGTCGCGGGTTGGAGCCTGTGACAGAACTAGTCTATAGTTTGAACCAGCCGCGATGGTCCACTGCGAAACCCTGATCAAAGATGCAAACGTTCTGGATGGGAGCGGATCTGCTTCCGCATGCATGGATGTAGGCCTTCACAACGGTCGCATTCTTGCGATCGGGAAGAATCTTGATGCGAAGGCCGATTCCGTGGTCGACGCGCAAGGTCTGGTGCTTGCCCCGGGCTTCATCGACACACACACGCATGACGACTTGCAGCTGATCCGCGACCCGGGGATGCTGGCAAAGATCTCGCAAGGCGTCGCGACAGTCATCGTGGGAAATTGCGGGATTAGCGCAGCCCCGGTGCGATTGCGGGCTGAACTGCCGGACCCGATGAATCTACTGGGCGATGCGAAGGATTTTGTTTATCCGACCTTCGCCGCCTATGTCGACGCAATCGACTCTGCACGACCTTCAGTGAATGTCGGTGCCCTGGTGGGACACACCGCCGTTCGCAATAACCAGATGGACCGGTTGGATCGGGCGGCCACGGCGGACGAAATCGTTCGGATGCGCGAGCAGCTGAGCGAAGCACTCGAAGCCGGAGCGCTGGGCTTGAGTTCCGGGCTGGCCTACGCGTCGGCGCGGGAGGCGACGACGGAAGAGGTCGTGGAATTGGCGCAGCCACTTGCTACTATGGGCGGAGTCTATGTCACTCACATGCGCTCTGAGTCGGATGCCATTCTTGATGCGATGCAGGAAGCGTTTGGAATTGGGCGGAGCCGGGGCGTCCCCGTGATTCTTTCGCATTTGAAATGTGCGGGGGTTACTAACTGGGGCAGGAGTTCCGAGATTCTTCAGGTTCTGGATGAAGCGCGCCGGACTCTGCCGCTGGGTTGCGATTGCTACCCGTATGCGGCCGGATCGAGCACGCTTGACTTGCGGCAGGTCGATCCCCGTGTTGAAATCACGATCACCTGGAGCACGCCGCACCCGGAAGTTGGGGGAAAGTCACTGGCGGCGATTGCGGAGGCATGGAACGTGGCGCAGCCGGAGGCGGCGCGGCGTTTGCAGCCCGCCGGCGCTATTTACCACAGCATCTCCGAAGAGGATATGCGACGCATCCTGGCGCATCCGGCAACTATGGTTGGGTCGGACGGATTGCCCTGTGATCCGCGACCCCATCCGCGTTTGTGGGGAACATTTCCTCGTGTCCTTGGGCGCTATTGCAGACAGGAAAAGCTGCTCACCTTGCCCGAGGCAATTCGCAAGATGACCGGGCTACCCGCGCAAAGATTTGGACTTGCAGAACGCGGGTTGATTCGCGAAGGATTTCACGCCGATCTTGTCCTTTTCGATCCGGAGAGTGTCCTCGACACTGCGACTTTTTCCGATCCGATCCGGCAATCGACTGGAATCGACCGTGTATGGGTGAACGGCACTCTCACGTACAACTCCGGCGGGTTGACGGGGCGACGTGCGGGGCGCTTCCTTCGCCGCGCACGAACAACCTGGCTGCAGTAACAAATTCGATTGGGAGAATGGGATGGCGATCAAGCGCTATGGAGTGGAAGGCGGGACAGGCACAGGCGGACAGCATCTTCCGTTTGCGCGCGCTGTGGAAGCGGCAGGATGGCTTTATGTTTCAGGGCAGGTCGCGATGCGGGATGGCGAAATTGTAAGCGGCGGCATCGCGGAGCAATCCCGGCAGGCGATCCAAAATCTTCAAGCAATCGTGAACGAAGCAGGGTATGGACTCGAGCACGTTGTGCGCTGCGGGGTCTGGCTTGAGGATCCGCGTGATTTCCAGACATTTAATAAGGTGTTCAAGGAATTCTTCGGCAAGAATCCACCCGCGCGGTCCTGTGTGGTTTCAAGCATGGTGGTCGACTGCAAGGTCGAAATCGATTGTGTGGCCTATAAGCCTGGGAAGTGAAAGACCGGACGGCTTCTCTTCCGAATAGAATTCAGGAATCGCGATTGCAACATCCGGGAGGCTACGATCGATCCTCACAGCATTTTTCTGCTTGTTGCTGCGCTCGTGGCCGTTCTCGGCCTCATCTTTTTGATCGCGGTCGTCAAGCTGAATCCGTTTCTCTCGCTATTTCTTACCTCTCTTGCGCTGGCTATCGTCGCAGGCATGCCTGCTTCCCTGGCGCTTCGCTCCTTTGAGACTGGGGTGGGTGCGACGCTGGGGCATATCGCGATCATTGTGGCGCTGGGCACCATGCTGGGCAAGATGATGGCCGAGTCTGGCGGCGCCGACCAGATCGCTCACACCCTGATCCGTATTTTTGGCGAAAAGCGAGTGCACTGGGCGATGATGGTGGTCGGCCTGGTCGTCGGGCTTCCGGCTTTCTTTGAAGTCGGATTCGTGCTGCTCATCCCCATTGCGTTCACCGTGGCGCGACGCACTGGCACCTCGCTGGTCCTGGTGGGGCTCCCGCTGGCTGCGGGTCTCTCGGTCGTGCACGGACTTGTGCCCCCTCATCCCGCCGCGCTGCTGGCGGTCTCGATCTACCATGCCGATGTAGGCCGGACCATTTTCTATGCGTTGCTGATTGGGATTCCGACCGCGGTGATTGCAGGTCCGCTCTATGCAAAGTTCATCGCACCGCGCGTGGCACTCGCAGCGGAAAATCCCATGAGCGCCGAGTTTGTCGAACACGGCCAGGAACGCAGCCTGCCTGGGTTCGGCCTAACCCTGCTCACGATTCTCTTCCCCGTCGCACTGATGCTGATTGGGAGCTGGGCAGACACATTCGCGGCGCCAGGTACGGCTTTGAACCAGGGGCTGCATTTCGCAGGAAATGACGATATAGCCCTGCTGATCGGGGTGCTTTTCAGCTTCGTCACGCTGGGCAGATTGCGTGGATTCACTCGAGCGACGATTCAACGCTTCTCGAGCGAATGTCTGGCACCCACAGCGACGATCACGCTGCTTGTCGGCGCCGGCGGAGGATTTGGCAGAGTGCTGCAGGACAGTGGCGTCGCTCAGTCGATCGTCGCGCTTGCCTTGCTGAGCCACGTGCCGCTGCTCCTGCTCGCATGGCTGCTGGCTGCGCTGATTCGTCTCGCGACAGGGTCGGCGACGGTAGCCATGAGCACCGCGGCCGGCATCGTGGCTCCGATTGCAGCGCACAGCGTGGGCGTGCACCCGGAGTTGCTGGCGATCACAACCGGCGCCGGGTCACTGATCTTTTCCCATGTGAATGACGGCGGGTTCTGGCTGGTCAAAGAATATTTCAACATGACCGTGACGCAGACGCTGAAGACATGGTCGGTCTGCGAGACCATCATTTCGGTTTCCGCGCTTGTTTTCGCATTTCTTTTATCGTTTGCGGTCTGAAAACTCCCGGTTCGAGACCCGAGATTCTCGCGCAGCTTCTGGTATAAAGGCTCGGAACTGAAAGATGCAGGAAAGAAGGGTTCGAATCGATGAACCGGATCCGTTATGTGTTTGTCCTCATATCGACTTTGCAATCTTCCCTGCTCTTTGCAGCGGATTGCAGCGGTCTCAAGAACCTGAAATTCGCCGATACCACCATCACAGTGGCTGAATCTGTGACATCGGGAGTCCTGGACATCGGCGGAGCGGAAGCTCCACTCCGGGACTTGCCTGCGTTCTGCCGAGTGGCCGGCGTGATGCGTCCATCCAACGATTCGGAGATTCGATTTGAAGTGTGGCTTCCCCCGACCGGATGGAACGGGCGTCTTCTGGGGAGCGGAAATGGCGGATTTGCCGGCTCAATCTATTTTGACCAAATGGCCGGTTACTTGAAGCGAGGCTATGTCGTGACTGGAACCGACGCCGGGCACCAGGCCGATGGAACCGATGCGAGCTGGGCATACGGTCATCCAGAGAAGGTGAAGGACTTTGGCTGGCGCGCGATCCATCTCACGACCGAACGCGCCAAGCAGATTCTCTCCGCATACTACGGAAAGGCGGCAAACAAATCCTACTTTGATGCGTGCTCTGACGGGGGACGCGAAGCGCTGATGGAAGCCCAGCGTTTTCCAGACGACTATGATGGCATCCTCGCCGGTGCTCCGGCGAATGCATGGTCGACGATGCTTGCGGCTGGGGTAGGTGCGCTGCAGAGTCTGACGGCCGAACCGAAGAGTTACATTTCTGACTTGAAGCTCCCGGCCATTCAAAGAGCGGTGCTCGAGGCGTGCGACACACTGGACGGAGTGAAGGATGGAGTCATCGGGAATCCGGCCAAGTGCCACTTCGATCCCCAGGTGCTGGCTTGCAAAGCGGAGGACGGGCCGAATTGCCTAACACAGCCGCAAATTGATTCACTCAAATCGCTCTACGCGGGGATCAAAGACCCGCGGGGCAAGGTGATTTTTCCCGGTTTTTCAATGGGGGACGAGAAGGGATGGAAGGAGTGGGTCGTCGGCGAGGATCCCGGCGCGTCGCTCTCCGCGCGATTTGTACAGAATTACTTTCGCTATATAGTCACCGCCAACCCGAAGTGGAGCGCCCTCACCGCGAACCTTGACGAATCGATGCTTCAATCGAAGGAGAAAGGGGCTGCGGATCTCGATGCGACGAACCCGGACCTGAGTCGCTTTGCTGCGCACGGAGGAAAACTGATCCTGTATCACGGCTGGAACGATGCGGCGATCTCGCCTGCGAATTCGATTGCCTACTTCTCACATGTCGAAGAAGCAATGGGCAAAGAGAAGGTGGATACGTTTGTCAGGCTCTACATGATCCCGGGAATGGAGCATTGCAGCAGCGGGCCTGGGGCCAGTGCATTTGGGCAATTTGGAATGCAGACCGTGAAAGGGCCGAAGTTCGGCCTCTTCGATTCGCTGGAGAGCTGGGTCGAAAAGGGATCGCCTGATGAGAACATCGTCGCGACCAAATACGGGCGAGGCGCGAATGGAGGCATGGCGGCTGTGTTCACGCGACCTTTGTGCGCGTATCCCCGTGTTGCCCAGTACAAAGGAAACGGCGACACCAATGATGCGGCAAACTATGCCTGTGTTGCGCCATGATTGGATGCAAAGAAAACTCCGGAGTTGGCGAACCAACTCCGGAGCGTGACTTCATCGGTTTGACTTATTCGCTGTCGGAGAAGTTGAACAGCGCGAATAGATCGCCGATGGCAGGACTGTTGACCGGCACGTACGGGTTGTTCGACATGGTGATTGGGTTGGGGAAGTTGTCACGGCTGCGGCGCGTGATCGTATCGGTCCCCCAGTTCCGCTCGATGAATTTAAGGATCGAGACATGATCGGAATACTCATGGGAGATGTGTCCGCCCTTGGAGTACTTAGAGACCACAAGCAGCGGGATGCGGGTGCCGTCGCCGAAATAGTCAACGGGCTGCACATATCCGGAGTCGTAATAGCCACCGCCTTCGTCGAAGGTGATGAAGATTGCGGTGTCATTCCAGAGGGTGGGGTTTGCCTTGACTGCATCCACGATTTTCTTTGCGAAGCCTTCAAATAGGTCCAATTTCGAGGATGAAGGGTGGCCATCGACGAGACCGCTCGGCTTGACGAAGGAAACCGCGGGGAGATTTCCGTCCTTGATATCTGCGTAAAGATTCGCAGTGTCCTGGATGTGCGCGGCGCGGACGGTGGCATTGGCCATGATGGAAGTGTCGTACTGGAACGGGTTGCAAATGTTGCAGTATTCATCGGTATTTTTGCCGATGGCGGAAAAGTTCAATTGATAAGGATCGGGAACGTAGTTATCCCACTGGTCGCCATAGTATTTCCACGAAATGTTTTTGGAGATCAATTCGTCACCGATGCTGCGTGTCGAGGACGGCGGAATCGTGAATACCGTGTTATTGGCGCTGGTATCGAGATAGGCGTTGTTTCCATTACCGAAATAGCCTGGATTGTAGTTGTTCAGAAGGTAATAGTGGCCCTTCTCACAACGGGGCTTGATGGGTGGGGTGAGCGACTTCAGGTAAGTCCGGATGGGAGCTACGCCGGGCTGGGATTCATCGGCGCAATTCGTGTAAGAACCTCCGCCGAACGAAGCCGCTCCGAAAGAACCGCCGCCGTATCCGTCTTCGGAATACCAGTTGTTGGTGTCGGTTGCCGGATTCGGGTTTTCAATCTCATCGACGATGCCGGCATTCTTGCTGCCGGGTTGAACTTTTACATTATGCGGCGGAACGGCCGGATTGCCTTTGCCGTCGCTGAACCAGATCATGTCGGCGTGCCCGAGCATGATGTGATTGGCGCCTGTGCCGCCATTAACTGACTGGTGGAAGTTGTCGCTCATCGAGTAGTCGTCGGCCAACTTCTTGAAGTAAGGCACATCCCCATTCTGGACGTTGTAAAAACCCATGGCAGTTGAACCTTCACCGGTCGTGACGTCGCTCTGAGAATATTCGGTGCTGAAGTTTGAAGGCTGCGTCAGGCCGTTGGTTCCCGCACCAACGGTGGTTTCAACCCATGGAAAGAGGTGTGCGTCGCAACCGGAGGGGTTTTCCGCGGTTGAGTTCTCAAGAGTGCAATCCAGTTGCTGCCACATCTGGTAGAACCGATGGACCGGGCTCGCGGCATACGAGTTGTAGGTAAATGTGTCGCTGTTTGTCAGCTGGAAGGGGCCCGTGGGAAGCGCATTCACGTTCGTGATGCGTTGATCTGGAGTTTTCGAAGTTTGCCCCGTGCCGCCGGTGACAAGGTAGCCGTAGTAATCGGCAGGCAACCCGTTCTCAGACTGCACTGCCGTTGTGATGCTGTCGTCGGGGACGTATGAATCCTTCGGTCCGCCAACCAGGGGAGCAGGAAGCACGGAGCCTGGAAAAGTCGTTTTCGGCGGATTGAGCATGAAAGCGTCCGGCGCCATATCGGTCGCTGCCTGTTGCTGCGCCTTGTTGAAATTCGATCCCGGGGTACCGTCGGCTTTGACGATGCCTTCTGAGAGAAGATTCCAGATGGTTTCGCCCTTCTTGGGAACGTATGTAGCGAACACATGATCAAAGCTTCGGTTTTCGC
This sequence comes from uncultured Acidobacteriaceae bacterium, assembly GCA_963798035.1. Lineage (GTDB taxonomy): Bacteria > Acidobacteriota > Terriglobia > Terriglobales > Acidobacteriaceae > Telmatobacter. Next base: position 761,428 of record CAWCRW010000007.1, read on the forward strand.
CGATGATCACGATCACGTGCTTGATCGGTGTCGCGGTGTCTTCGTCTCGGGAATTCGATCCTTGCGCTGCAGCAGGTGGCAATGCGCCGCCAAAAGCGAGTTGGGATACGACGATGGCTACCAGTCCGGTTCTTGCTGCGTCCATGACCAGAGAGGGGAGATGCTTCAAGGTCATTCCATATCCTCCAGATTTGAACCCTTGGGGCTCTAGCTGGATATATATGGGCCATGTTGTTTTAAGAATTCCGGTTCGATGTAAAAACGATTAAAAGAATTTGGTTGCCTCGATTCCCTGCGCAGCCTGGTGCGGATTGGTTAAAAGAAATTCATAGGAAACCTTCGTGAATATTCATCTGATATTTCAAATGAGTCCTGGCAGTGACACGGACTTACTCCGCCATTCATTTCCTCGATTGTGCGCCAGGGTCAACTCGGATCATGCCCATCATGCCTTTATCTTCGTGTTCGAGGATGTGGCAGTGGTAGACAAATGTACCCACTGTATTCGGATCGCGGAAATCCATGCGTAAACGAACGCTGGGGTAGGTCAGAGTGTGTCCATTGAAATAGGGAACATTTACGGTGTCGCGAAGGAAGTTTTCGTTTACGGGAACGCTCATGTAGTCGAGCAGTAAAAAGTGAAGCTGGTGAATATGGAAATCGTGGAGTTCGCTCGATCGGTTTTCGATGATCCAGTCTTCAACAGTGCCCTGCTCCGCTACGATGTCGGGAATTCCCGCATTCATATCAAACATCTTCGGCTGCTGGCCTTCGACGGTGAGATAGAACTCGATGGCGCTGGTGGGGTCGTTTGGATCTGCGAGCTTCTCAGAAAAATACAGGTGGCGGACGCGAACGGGCTGCACGTCGCCGAGCCACTGCTTTTTGTCCTGGGGAAGGATCTTTGGCGCACTGCTCAAAATCGAGTGAGGTTCTGGTGCATCCGGTGATGCGAGGATTTTCGCAAGCATGCGGTTGGGATCATTTTCGCCTCCGGGGCCCGTATCGACGGTTCTCGTGACGAGCAGGCCAGTTTCCCCTTCGGCCGGTCCGCTAATGATGAATTCTGCGCGCGCGCCGGGAGGAATGCCGAGGTGCGTTTGCCAATCAACTGACTCGCCAAGAGGATCACCGTGTTGCATGGGGACACCATCCATCGCCACCAGCCCGAGGGGTTGGGGAATGCGATGAAAGAGAACTTCGAGGTTCAAGTAGGTGATTGCCGATGCATTCAGAACGCGCCATAGCTGGCGCTCTCCGGGCCGCATTTTTATCAGCGCAGGTGTGTAGTCGGGATACGGGACAGGCACGAAGTTGATCGACAGATCTTTCGCCGGTTTGCCGAAGCCGGTGCCGGTGTTGGCGGCATCTCCGTCCCGGTCCACGAGGAATTTCGGCACGACCGGCTCGGACTTCGAAGGGGGCGCATTGGGATTCAGGAGGTCCTGATCGCGAATAATCAATACACGTTCCGGCAATCCGGCGACCGCCTTTTTGGCGCCTTCGAGTCCCTCGATGATCAGAGCTCCGGAAGCTCCACCGAGGAGTTGCACTTTGCTGAACCCATGGATATGTGGGTGATACCAATAGAGACCGGGCGGTTCATCCTTCGGAACGCGGAACCGATATTCGAAGGGCGGATCACCGGGCTGAACCGAGGTCTTCAGCACGTCATCCTGGTGACAGACAGGGGGAATCGTGAGGCCGTGAAAATGAAGATTCGTAGAGATCGGGCTCATCATTCCGCTTGAACAGGGGTCCGCCGCCAATTGCCGATCGCCAGCCGCATGCGTGTGGCCGACGGGTATCGGGCCATGGCTAAGATCCGTGAGGGCATTCCTCAGATGGAGAATCACCAGATCGCCAGGATTTACGCGGAGATTCGGTGATTCGTCGCCAGCGGCGTCGGTATAGCAGTAAAGTGTCGAGCCGTTGGCGGCGGCCACGTTGCTGATTCTCAACTCGGCCTCGAGCACGCCGTTTTGGCTGCGCAGGTCCCCTGGCTCGGGCACGACGCTTCCTGCTTGCGGACGAGGGCACATGCTGGGCGATTCGGATCCCCAAAGGCTAGCGGAGGCTGCCGCGAGCCATAGGGCAACGATCGCGATCCTTTGGACTTTTTGAGAAAGGGGAAGGTTCGTGTGGGCGCTGGGGCGCATCGGCTCGCCTGTTATGAGATTTACCGCACTTTCTATTTCTCTTCCAGTCTTCCCCAGTTACATTAAGCTACGGTAAATGCGCCGATGAAGTGGGATCGATCGAGAGGATCAAAGGTAGCGATTGTCAGAACGGTGAATCAGATCGCGATCGGGAAACCATTGAAAGTGTGTGTACGGCGCATTCAACAATGTAATGGGAAGCACCGGGTTGAACACGCTGCTCCAACCCGACAAGAAGGACGCGGTGCGGATAAGGGCCGTGCAGCGGGAGAGGAGCAGGCAATTCACCAGCGCTTCGAATCCTTTCCTGTTGCCGTTGCCCGAAGCGTTGGTATGTACGGGCTGCGCATCGCGACTGCGCTCTTCGTCGGGGTGCACAATGACCGATAGCGTGCCGGCTGCTTCGCGTGCGAACCACTCAATGAATTGTGGATCGTCGCTTGATACGAAGACCTTCTTTACATCGGGCCTATCGGCAGCCATCTTCATCACTGAACTAAAACAGCGCGGCCACTGTACCGGCTCCGCCTCCATCTTTTTGTCCGTTCCCCTGAAGTGCAGACCAATGGCTCCGCCCTCCGTAAACTCCTTGGCCACGAAATCGCGAATATAGGATTCGATATGCGGCTTTACATTGTAGTAGGTGCTGAAGAGTCGATGCGCCCACTCGATCGACATGGACGATGCATAGAGCGACGCAAACCGTGTCTCGCTGATGTGTTGGATGGTCAAAGAGCCGGCGTGGACGCGGGTGGTCCGGGCATGGGTCGAACCTGTTTCTCGCCGGTCCTCGAACAAGTCATGAAACCAATCATGGCTTGACAGGTTGCTATATTGAGCCCCTGTCAGCCGGATTCTTGGATTCAGGTTGTGCTGCTCACAATACGCAAGAATATAGAGGCACCAATTCAGCTGCGCAAAGAAGCCGACGGTCGCGTCGATCTCTATCTCGAGGGTATCGGATTTCTTGCGCAGGCGTAGTTGGTTGAGGATGCGGAGCGGAGCCTGAAGTCGCGGAAGATGGGCCATCAAAGCTTCCCTCATTTCAAAGACAAAGGTTTTCCGAGCAAGATTCACGGGGCTTGTTCTTCTTCATCGGACGAGCAAGCGGCTCGCTATTTGGAACAGATCAGGATCTTCTCGCCGCGAACGAGCCCGTACTGAACACACTCGCTGCCGGACGCCGAAAACTCCCCGACTGAAAGTCCAGACCTCTCCAATTTCTGCTTCAGGTCTCTCCCGTAATAACGGAGATGATCACCTTGGCCGAAGTGACTGATGCGGTCTCGTGGCGCCGTGACAGAGGGGTTCTCATAGGTCGCGCTCCAGCCCTCGATCATAGGTGTCATGAAGATGCACTTTCCGCCGGGCTTAAGTATGCGATAGGTCTCTCGAATAGCTAACTCATCATTCACATGTTCGAGGACATGCAGGGCAACCACGATATCCCAAGACTCATTCGGTTGCTTTATTGATTCAATGTTCATTTCAATGTCCGCGCGCCCGGCGTCAATATCGGCGCTTAGATATGTAGACGCTTGTCTCTTGATTCTTTCTTGAAGAACAGACTCTGGCGCAAAATGCAAGACGGACTTATTCTGAAAAAGATGTTCTCGTTCATCCAGCAAGACAAAGAGCCTGTGTCTTTCGAGGGTTCCACACGAGGGACATTGTGCGATATAGCGTGGAGGGAACCCAAATGCCCAAAAGCGCGATCGAACACCGCAGTTAATGCATTGGATCGGCGTAAGCCCGTTTCCGTAACCCCAGAGTCTTCCGAGAACCGACCCTGTATACCGGCACATCGACATGAGATTGGTTAACTTCCTGGCGGCGCGGCGCGTGTGCCTCATATTGGATTGGGGCCTAGTCTCAACTTTGAATTGGAGCGATTAGCAACATGCGGCAAGAAGAATCACCGATGCGCCCGTATGGTTAAGCCTCGTAGCACTCATAGGCGGGATATCCATGTTCCCGTACGAGCGCCTCCTTTTCTGCGGCCGCAGAATCCTCGGTTACCATTTCCCGAATGAGTTGTTCAAAACTGGTGGTGGGCGCCCAACCAAGCTCGTTGCGTGCCCGGGACGCGTCCCCCAGCAAGGTTTCGACTTCTGTGGGGCGGAAGTAGCGCGGATCGACTGACACGACAATTTCGCCTCTTTTGTTGTATGCTCGCGCGTCGATCCCGTCTCCTTCCCACGCCAGATCCAGATCGAGATAATGTGCCGACAGATCAACCAGTTCGCGTACACTATGCTGCTCACCGGTCGCGATTACATAATCTTTTGCGTTCTCCTGTTGCAGCATCAGCCACTGCATTTCGACATAGTCCCGCGCATGACCCCAATCTCTCAAGGCATCCAGGTTGCCGAGATACAGTCTCTTTTGGAGCCCCGCCTTAATGCGAGCAAGCCCGCGCGTCACTTTTCTGGTAACGAAGGTTTCGCCCCGCTTCGGCGACTCATGGTTGAACAAGATACCGTTGCAGGCGTACATCCCATACGCCTCGCGATAGTTCACCGTAATCCAATAGGCGTAAAGCTTGGCCACGGCATAGGGCGAGCGCGGATAGAACGGTGTAGTTTCGCGCTGAGGAATTTCCTGCACGAGCCCGTAGAGTTCAGAGGTCGACGCCTGGTAAAAGCGCGTTTTGTTCTCGAGACCAAGGATCCGAATTGCCTCAAGAAGTCGCAATGTACCAAGACCATCGGAATTCGCCGTGTATTCGGGCTCTTCGAAAGAGACTTGCACGTGGCTTTGGGCGGCAAGATTGTAAATCTCGTCGGGCTGCACTTTTTGCACGATGCGAATCAAAGCGCTCGAATCCGTGAGATCGCCATAATGCAGCATAAATCGACTATTTCGGACGTGCGGGTCCTCATAAAGGTGATCGATGCGGGCTGTGTTGAAGAGAGACGTCCGGCGCTTGACGCCGTGCACCTCATAGTCTTTTCTAAGCAGCAGCTCCGCAAGATACGATCCATCCTGGCCGGTGATGCCCGTGATAAGCGCCTTCTTCATACGGTATTCTCCTGTTCTCTTCAACGCACGGCTCTCGATTTGAGTTCATGAATGCATAGACACAAAAGGCTTAGATAGGTTTGAAAGAGGTCGGTCGCGCTACAGCCCGAATCGCTCTCGCGCGAGAAGGAAGACGAATTGCGAGTTATAAACGAGATATCGCTTCCATAAGCGACGGGGATTGGATATGAACCGATAGAGCCATTCAAGACCGTTTTCCCGCATCCAAGCGGGGGCCTGCTTGATGCGTCCCGAATAGATATCGAAGGCCTGACCGACCGAGGCGATAATCGGCACCTGAAGGCGCCTGCGATGTTCAAAGGCCCATTTCTCCTGCTTCGGACAGCCGAGCCCGAGCCAAAGCACGTCCGGCCGTGCGGCGTTGATCATTTCAATCACTTCTTCGTCTTCAGCCTGTGTGAGCGGTCGAAATGGAGGAGAGTACATGCCGACAACCTGTGTGCCCGGGCATTGACTCTTGATGTTGGCAGCGAGAAGCTCAGGCACACCATGCGCGCCACCATAAAAGAAATGACGGTAACCCTTCTTTGCTGCGACTTCGCAAAACGCGCGCATGAGGTCTGGCCCATACACGCGACGCTTCAGATCGAACCCGAGCAATCTGCCCAGCCAAATCAAGGGCATGCCGTCGGGAACGTTCAGGACGTCTTCATTCGAAAGAATGGCTTGAAAACCCCGGTCGCGTTGCGCTTCCATCACGACATGCACATTTGCGAACGTCAGGCAGCGTCCCCGCTCTCCCCACTGGATCCATCGTTCCATCTGGACAATTAGTTCGGGAATTTCGAGAGCCTTTAGTGGGACCCCCAGGATCGAATACTCCGTTTGACCCACGAAAGGCTGAATGGTAGTTGTCATGTTCATTGGCAGGGACTCCCTCATCGCTTTGTCAGCGCTGTCCGGTTGGAGCTGGAATGGGTTTGAGGCTGCTCGAGTGGATGGACCGGAGCGGTGCAGTTTTCTACTGCTGCCAGAGGCCTAGCACGATCCAGTGGTTTACGTAGTAGCCTGGCTTACTGCGCAGGCCATCGACAACTCCGCGGAATTCCGGGTCCATTGCTGCGGCCAGACCGAATGTTTCCAAGCTGTCTTTTGGATTCCACTCTTTGTTGAAGACTCCGGCTTGCACTCGCTGTTTATCAAACGCAAGACCGGAATGGACGAATTCTTCGTGCTCCTTTGTCCCCTCAGCATATGGAACGACCCACGAAACGGCTGCGGCCAATGAAGATCCCTCCGGACTTCGCCAGTGAAACCAATCCATACCGTGAGCATGTGCCGACACGGCCGACATCAACAAAGGGTTGAGATCGTAGGTCACGTAATGCAGGGCGTCTCGTTGATGGAAGTCCACAACAGTGCCATCGGGAAGGACATTCGCAGCGACCTGAGCCTGGTACGCCCCTCTCGCAGCCTGGATCAGGCCGCTGTCCCCCAGCGAAAAAGCACCCATCGATATCAATTGAACGCGGAGACTCTGCCAATTCGTAGTGTCCGGCTTTTTCAGGTTGGCAATCGACGTAAGGTAGCCTTCCACCATCGTGCGAAGGAATGAATCGATCTTTGTCCTAAGTGCCGGCGAAAAGTCGCTTCGACATAAGTCGTTGGCGAGCATTAGGCCAGTGAATCCACTTTCATCGATGGGATTGAAGCTGAATTGGTAAGTGGACACCCATGCCTCAATAAACCTGCTTGCTTGATTCAGGTAGGCGCGATTTCCTGTCAACCGATAAGCGAGAGCGAAATCGCGTACGAGACCCAGTTCCGTCAGTGCCGCGACACTGGCATCGTATATCCCCTGATGCGGCATGGTTCCTTCTACATGAATCCGAGACAAAGGGGCCGGGGCACGATCCAGATTCTTGTTGGCAACAGAAATCGCGTACTTGCCCTCCATTGTTGCGGCGAGGTTGGGCATACGCTCCACGACGGAAGGCGATATTGCCGCAAACTCTTGTGCACAAGCCACGCTGGAAACAGACAGAAATCCAAGTGAGAGCAAGAAGCAGCGTCTTGTGCATGCGATCATCCAAACCCTCCGTTGCCCACTCGTCTGACTCCCGTTTTCGTTCGTTCTTATGCTTGTCGAATATAGATCACTATTTTCGCTTCTCATCGTTTGTTCTTAGCCATTCGACTGTTTCCCGGACTCCGTCTTCCAAGGAGGTCATTGGTGGTCCAAGGAGGGCAAAGGTAGGCTCCATGGGCGTGAGATAGTCCTCGGTCATGCTTCGCAGCCGGGATGAAAATATGGGAACCTTGACCCCAAGGGCAACAAAGCAATCCCCTGCCCAGGCCAACAGACGAAGCGCACTTTGGGGAATCACTCGAGCATTGCGTCCTGTTAGCTGGATTGAGAACGCATTCACCCAGTCCAAAAGCCGGATGGGAGGATCCCCTACGTAAAAGACTCTCCGATGCACCGCCCTTTCTGGTGATTCGAACATCGCTACGATTTGATTCACCACGTTTCCCACATATCCATAAGATCGCGTGACTGGCTTGGAACCCGGATGAAAGTACAATCCTGTTTGCAGAACTCTCCAAAACTCGCGTGGGTAGCGGGGATGCCAGCTTCCCCAGACATTTGTTGGCCGGACAATGGTCCAGGTACATTCGAGCGAGCTGTTATGGACCGCGAGTTCGGCGAGAACCTTGCTTTTGCCGTAGATAGTATGGGCGCGAAAGTCCAAGTCATGCTTTGGCAGGGGACCTGGGCCTACAACGAACTGCGTGGAGACAAAGATCACTCGTTGGACGCTTGCGGAAGAAGAGATCGCATCCACGATATTCTCTGTGCCGACGCTGTTTACCGCGTAGTCGTCCACGGTTTTTCCATCCATATCCGTTTTTGCGGCGAGATGGGCGACGAAGCTGGGGCGAAGTTCGGCAAAGATTCTGCGTAACTCAAGCGGTTGCATGATGTCGCACTTCACCCAATAGGAGCGATGACTCTCCTTGCGTGGCGGGGCCAGATCGAGATTGATGATGCGGAGATCGGGATGGCGTTCGAGCACATCCACAAGATGCGTCCCAATAAAGCCGCTCCCGCCTGTAACCACAATTGTGCCTTTCAAAGGAGCCTCCTTTTCCGATGACGACTTGCTTGTTTCCACATCCCTGGACAAGTAACCGATCTAAGGGCGACCCTGCGTGAGAATCAGGGCATGCTGCCGTTGTCGATGCGATGTGAAGAGAGAGCGCGCCTGCTGTCGCGTCCGTTGCGGGAAGATCCACATCCCGAGGTAAAGGGCGAGATGAAGCACACTGGGGCGGCCCTTTGCAAAAGCTTCCCGTAACAACGTTGGAAATGCGATCCACGCGCGCTTGTCTGAAGCCGCCGGTCCGACACTTGTAAGTAGAAAACCTGCGTATGCTTGGGCACCGAGGAGCTGCTTCATGGTTCGGATCCACTCAAGCGACTGGCGCCAGTCGTAGGAGGTGCTAATCCTTACCCGTCCGATGTCATCGTTGAATTTCGCGAGGGCCTCGGGGGCGTAAACGAATCGCGCTCCGCGCTCTGTCGCCCGGATCATCCAGTCCGCATCTTGATGCCGGCGCAGCGAGGTAGAAAACGGCATTTGTTCGAAGACAGCTTTACGAACCATCAAAGTGGACGTAATGATTGCGGCTTCGCCGTTGAATATCGACCGCCTCGAGAAAAGATAGTCTCCGAACTTTTCTTCGGGAGCCGGCAGCCGCTTGGGCCAGATCATTCTTCCCTTTGAGGACTGGACAATGAAGCGGCAGCTCACGATATCGCACCGGTCAGCCGCTGCGAGCTGTATCTCAATCTTGTGTGGAAGCCATTCATCATCATCGTCAAGAAACGCGATCCATTCGGTCGCAGCCTGCGCGGCACCCTGGTTACGCGCGTTGTTCGATCCGCCCGATACGGGCAGAATGATCGTCCGAACTCTTGGATCCCCGAGTTCCTCCAAGGCATGCACGGTGGATCCGTCCGGCCCATCCACGACAACGATTACCTCATCCACGCTATGCGTCTGCGCGAGAGCACTTGCTACAGCGCGAATGACCAGTTGTGGGCGATTGCGCGTCGGTATGACAACGGTCACGTTCTTTTTCATTGACTGTCCTGGTGAAGCATCAAAGGAAGTTTGGCTATGCAGTTTCGAGAATGGCCATGCCTGCCGGGATATCTTTGCGGCCGACCTTCCGGAAGATCTCCATCAAGAGGCTCTGGCTGGCTTTTGGGCTGTATTTTGTTTCGACCAGCGCACGAGCTCTCGTTCCCATGGCGGCGACACGCTGCGGAGAGCGATAGAGGCTGTCGATCTTCTGTCCGAGATCGAGCGAGTCACTCGATTCAAAGAGCAAACCGGTGTCTCCTTCGTCGATCAGATCTGCGGTAGCGCCGAGCCTTGACCCGATCACGGGTTTGCCATTGGCCCACGCCTCGAGGAGCACCATCGGAAACATCTCGTACCATTCAGAAGGCATGATCGTAAACATGCAGTTCTGCAGAAACTCCGCCCTAGCATCGCCTGATATGAAGCCCAGCATTTGAATATTCAGGATCGCCTTTTTCTCGATATACGCCCGAATCGCAGCCTCTTCGGGCCCAGTCCCTGCGATCTTCAGCATTGTCCCGGGAAGATTCTCCATCGCGTGGATCAGCGTCCAGAGCCCCTTCTCATTTGATAAGCGGCCGATGTAGGCCACGTAATTACCGGTGCCGATTGCGGGACGCACCTGCGAGGCATCGATACAGTTCGGCCGAACGAACAATTGCTCCGGCGCCACATTCGCGCTCAGTAACTTTTGGCGGGCAAACTCCGTGAGGCAGACGAAGGCATCGACTTTTTGCATTGCTCCCGAACTGCGAACGTACGACATGGTCGCGGCATAGACAGCACTATAGGCATAGCTATTCTTGTAACAGCGGTTCTGAATTGCGTGCAGGTAGTTTCCACCTTTGCATCGCTCGCAGATCCCCCCCTCGTTGTAGAACCATCCATTGGTGCACAGAGGCCGAAAATCGTGAACCACCTGCACGATCGGAACTCCGAGTTCGTGGAGCACATGATAAACGGAGGGCGAGATCAGCGGGTAAATGTTGTGTACGTACGCTACATCGGGCCGGTGCCGGGCCACTAAGGCCCGCATGTCCGTTTTGGTGCGGTGGGAATGAACTGTGGCAAGCGCCGCATTTGCCTTTTGAACCGGACCGAGTTGAAGTAATTCGTCATTGTGGCGGCTGTAGAAGCAGACGTCGTGGCTCTCTTTGAGCCTCTCCAACTCCTGGAGAACCACTTGGTCTTCGCCACCAAACTGCTGGTAGAAATTGTGAACGAGAAGAATGCGCATAGGTTAAGTCGAGACCCCACTCGATCCAAAGGTCGGGGCAGAGAGCCCAAATAACGGCACGCTCGCAGGAGCATCTTCGATCTCACTCTCGTATTCGGCAGACCGTTGGCGAATTTCGTGCTGCTGCAGGGACACTGCAACTACGACAAAAATGAGGAATTCGAAAGTTGTTCGAGTTAAGAGCGTGCTTTCTGCGGTGTTATGCAAAGAAAAGAAGCAAAGATAAGCGACAGGCCACACTGCGATGGTGCGCCGGTCGTAGCGCAGATAGTTCAGAGCCATCCGCATTGACCTGAGGAACACGAACAGATATGCGGCGATCCCGATCAGGCCCAGGCTTAGCCATAAGTCCAGGTATCCGTTGTGCGCCATTGGAACCAGCCAGCCGGTAGCTTCGAGGATTCCGCGCGAGTCTCCTTTGAAGCCCTGCCAGAACGCCTCGTATCCGTAGCCCAGGATGGGCCGCTTCCAAACCTCGTCCATGACGAGGGACCATAACTGCGCGCGCCCTGACAACGTGGAGTCCTTGCCTAGAAGCGGCAGAAGGTCGGCTGAATAATTCGTCACCAGAACCACGCTCAGAATCGCCACACCGCAAGCGAGTGTGTATGCGAACACTCTTTCTTTGATTCGCAGTCGAGGCACACGGCGCAACAGTGGAATCGCAAGGATCACAACACCACAGGCGATGGTTGGAGTGATCGAGTGAGCGAGGTAGAGCAGAAGAACGGATGCGGCAAGAAAGAGGGTGCGCAATATGGGATGCCTTTTGAAACGCACAAGCAAGAAGAGAAGTACAGCAACAGCCATGCATTCCCCAAAAACGTTTTTGTGTACCGTCAACCCCTTCCATGCGCCGATATGCGAGGGGTCCAGAACCTTCGCGGGCAAGACAAAGAACATTGCGACGGACCCACAGATGAGCCAGCATTGTGCCTGCGCGAAGAGACCAGCGAACTCTTCCATCGAATAGCGCTCGCCAAGATAGATCGCCATGAGGGTCGATAGGGTAAAGAATGAGCTTCGGCGCAGCGTCAGCAGCGGATCGATGCTCCATAAGGACGAGACGATACTCAGGGCAGGAAGCAGCAGAATCGGCCAAGCATCCAGCACGGCGCGCAGCGTGATCTTCCACCGTGGAAGTATCAACAGCCCGCACCATAGATACATCACCACTTCTGAAATCACGGTCGGCAAATGAACGTCTGTCGAGACAATCGCGTTGCTTGTCTCGGTGTTGACCTCGCTCGAACTCAGAAGGCCGCTTACGACGTGCATGCTGATCAGGAGCAGCACAATGACAAAGAAACGCTCAGAAGCACGCTTCATTCGCTCACCTCCGAAGCTACGCGGTTTAACATCGGGCCTGCTGCGCCTGGTTCGCGTTTCTCCTTGCGCAAATGCGCGCGGATCAACAAATACAAAATCACGGCGAGCACCACTTCGCTTGCGATGCTGGACCACGAAGCGCCGCGCCACGCCCACGCACGAATCAGCCAGAGGTTGATCAATACGTTGAACACAGCCACGCCAATCTGACACCACGAGCGCTGTGCCTGGAGATTTGCACCTGTCAACGAGTCGCTTAAAAACGCATGGACGCTCTGAATCAACGGCAACGGGCAGAGCCACCGTAATGCGATCGTGCTGTCGGCGTAGGCTGATCCCATGATCAGGGGCAGGTACTGTGCGGTCAGAAACAAGACCACGGAAGCAAAGATTCCGTAGAGAACAGATTTGCGCAGGATCCGTCTCGCAAATCCGAAACTGGGAGTCACGCCCCCCACACCGTGTCGAAAGAATTCCGGATAGGCGGCACTTTGCAGCGACCGGACGGGGAGCATTGCGACCTCGATAAACCGGTAGGCGACCGCATAGATAGCCGCTCCCTGCACGGAGCTCAAGCGCGCAAGCATTGTCTTATCAATATCGTTATAGATCGTTTGAGCGGCAAGCGAAGTTGAGAAATGAACACCCTCTTTGATCGTGCTTCGCACCATATTCAATGTGAATTGCGGAGCAGCGCACGATGCGCATATCACGAAGATCCCATAGAACGACGCGACGACGCTCGCAGCCAGGTAAAAGCAGACCCATCGTGCGAGGGAAGGAGTGCCCGTGGCAAGGAGAAGCAGAGCAGCAGCGAATCGGGTGCATGCTGACATTACCATCAAAGAGGAGGATTGCTTTGCTCGTCCAGTCGCAAGCAGGGCCTGTGCAAAGACGTACGTAACCTGAGCGCAGATCAGATCGGCAACACCGACCGCCAGCACCATCGCAACGGACACAGAGGCCGGCAGCAGCAGGTGTCGAAGAAGCGCGATGACCATGATCAGGATGACGCCCATGGCTGAAGTAATGATGAGGGCATTCCCGAGATAGGCTGGCATCGACTGCTCATCCCGCGCCGTGTATTTCACAAGTACCTGCCCGGTTCCAAGGGGAGAAAACGGAGCGAGCACTGCCGCAAGCGCCGTACATGCCAGGAAAGTGCCATAGCCTGCGGGACCCAACACACGGGCAATGATGAGGAAATATCCCACCTGCGCGATCAATTGCATTCCTCGGCCAACCAGGATCCACGAAGCATTACGGGCAATGCCTGGCGTCGACGTCGGCGTGCACGCGATGGGACGAGCAAGAGTATTCACAGGGGGATCTACAACCTCACTTGATATATGGGTTTCTAACAGCGCCCGGCCACGGTAAAGGAGCGGACGAACGATTTACGAAGGCGCCTTCGTACGCGAGTGTCCATCGAATCGACGTAACTCAAGCAGGCTCACCGCTGGTCTCTGCATCCTGCATTCCAACGTTGCCACTCTTTCTGATCGCTTCCATAGCGCCTTGCGTTTCCGGCAATGAAGACGCGCGGTTTGGCGCTCCATCTTTAGGAGCACGCGCGGATCGGCGCAGGCGCGATTGGCGAAAACGGTCAATGGGTCGCTCCAAAACAATCACCGACAAGTAGGCGATACCGCACGAAAGCACGATCGTCAATGCGGCGCGGCTGAGTACTCCCAACCGAGACGAATAGTAGTTGAGCATCTGAACAATGCTGAAGTGGCAAAGGTAGAGCGGGTAGGAGAGCTCTCCCAAGTGACGGTCAAATGAGATTGCACCGGTCCAGCGAAAGAGCATTGGCAGTGCGAAGACGACATATGCCAAATACATGAGCTTTGTCGTGCTAAGGAACATCCCGTGGCTATGGTCGTAGAGCGGAAACAGCGCGACCGCGGGAAAGATTCCGAATGCAAGAAGCTTCGATCGAAACGACGGAATCTGATTTCGGTAATAGCGGTAGATGAGTCGATAGGAGAGTGCACCGAGAAGGAACAGGCCAAGTTCGTTGGGGAAAAAGCGGTAGGACCACGGATCGGCACGCAAGCCTATTTGCCAGAGGGCGAGTCGAATCATCAAGGACAAAACAATCAACGCAGTGGCCCAACGAACGCGCTTCCGCAAAATCCAAGGGGCAATGAGATAGAAGCTGAGTTCGAGGCTGAGCGACCACGCTGGAGCAATCAGCATGAATACGGGAACGATTGGGGAGCTTTGCCAGAAACTTGTCGTCCAGTGGAGCCCATGGCTGCCGATGGCCAAAAACAGTGCGAGATCCTGGCCGAATATGATGAGGTTGGTTAGTGCCAGATACCATGGACCGATTTCTCCCAGGCGCCCGGAATTTTGTCTCCACAGATCGAATAGGCTGTGATGAACGGCCAGGTGCGCAGCGAACTGCATAAGGATTGCCGCGACGAGAAACAGCCAATAGGTGCTGTAGATGCGTAGCGCTCGGTTCGAATAGAAGACCCACAGTTGATCCGGTCTGCTGTACTTCGTGTCGAGGATCATGGCAATAAAGAAACCGGAGATGATGTAAAAGGTCTGAACCGACGTTGCGCCGCCCGTCATTGCATATTCACAGCCGCTGACGTGCTGCAAAAGGACTGCGATTGCGAGTAGCAGGCGGAACAAGCCCATCGGATCCTCAAAGAGATTGCGTCGGAGCAGGGCTATCGCGCGACAGGCGCGGTTGACGCAAGCTGGACCGAGAGGGCTAGAATCGAAATCCCTGTTAGGGCCTGCAGGTGGGGAGATGTACGGCAAATAATAACGTCAGTTGAATGACGGTGTGGTCTGAGTCGTACTGAATACTCGGATCATGTGGCTCAATGTTTTGTCCGACAGAGGACATGCGAGGACTTCCCTCTCGCATGGAATGCCGGAGTCATCGCCGGCATCCATTTGTCTATGCCGCGCCGGCACCTTTCAGCACCGCCGGAACAGTTTTTGCCAATATCTTCAGATCGAGCCAGAGCGACCATTCGTCCAAGTATTGAAGGTCGAGAAGCATCCACTGGTCGAAAGAGATTGCGCTTCGACCGTTCACCTGCCATAGACAAGTAATCCCAGGTTTGACACTGAAACGGCGCCGCTGCCAGTCCTCGCTGAAACCCTCATAGTCCCTCACCGGCAGGGGGCGCGGACCGACGAGGCTCATATCGCCTTTCAGGACATTGAGCAGTTGGGGAAGTTCGTCAATGCTACTGCGCCTCAGGAATTTCCCAATCTCCGTAATTCTTGGATCGTTCTTGATTTTGAAGACCGGCCCCGTTGCTTCATTTTGTCCCTCCAGCGTGTGGATCACTTGCTCGGCATTGGGGATCATGGTACGGAATTTGTAGATTTTGAAGCGACGCTTGTTCATTCCAATGCGTTCCTGAAGGAACAAGACAGGGCCCTTCGAGGTAAGTTTGATCGCAATCGCCGCCGCAGCCAGCAGGGGCGAAAGCAGGAGCAGCAGAAGAGATGAAATCGTGAGGTCGAGTGTGCGTTTGATGGCTAGCGGCCAGCCTTCACCTGCTCCTGTATAGGACGCGATGTAATGACCGTTCCCATATTCCTCAGCCAGCCAGCGCGCTTTCTTGAGCCCGAAGATATCCGAGTTGAGGCGCATCACGATTCCGTGATGGGCACAGAGACTGGCAGTCTCGGTCAAGTAACGATAGAACGACGCGAACGGCAGGTAGATCACCAATTCATCGACCACGCTGCGCCGCAGAAACTCTGCGAGACCGGCGTAATCACTGACTACATCGAATCCGCTCTCGCGAAATTCCACCATCCCCGGCCAGTCATCATCCACGAATCCGAGAAGACGATAGCCTAGCCCCGGGCTGCCGGTGATCTTGCGCGCAAATGCTATCGCGCGCGCATTCGTTCCGCATATCAGCACATTGCGCTGGTTCCTTCCATTGGCACGGATACGTTCAAGAAACATCCGGAGTGCGAAACGAAACGCACTCATGATGAGTGCGTTGATTGCCCAGAAGCTCAGAAGAAACGGGAGAGTAAACATCCGAATCGAAAAGAGTGAGCCGATCACGACCAGGGCAGCAAAGAACAACGTAACTGCCTTGAGGACATCTGCGATCTCAGCTTCTCGACTTGAAAGGCGCCGTGACTGGTAGAGTCCGAAGATCTGGAAAAGGCAGTGATAGACGACGAGTGTCAGGAGAAAGATGATGAAGTTTGCAACCTTGATCCTTGCCGAGAAGAATAATCCAAGTGAGATTTGATGCTGCTCGTGCACGATGATGGCAGTTGTAAGTCCGAGAGATAGGATGGCAAAACAAAGATCAAGAAGTTTGAGACTGTTGATCGAGAAGCGATGCTTAGTTTCGGACACAATATTTCTCCACAAGACAGTGAGCACCAGCCACCGCATGGTCATTCGGGGGCTTGATGTTGGGGACTTCTGAGGAGGGCAGGGCGATCCTGCGGGGCCATTGGGATTCGAGAATTTACGCGCAGGCAGTTCGAAAGCCAGTATCGAGACGTTGATTGGTTTAGAGTCTCTTGTAGATTGGCTCGGGGATCGGAAACGTTCGCTTGTTCAGGACTGCGCCGAGGATCGGAATCTTGGCGGAGCGGAGCGTCGATACAGCCAACTGGGCGGCTTCCCGGCGGGTCGTAGCGGCTTCGAGGACCAGGACCACCCCATCGGCGAGTTGTCCGATGGCGATTGCATCTGCGTACCGCATCAACGCCGGGGTGTCGATGATGACCAAGGCGAATTCATCGCGTAACTCCGCGAGCCTGGATTTGATCCGTTCCGAACTCAGGAGATTCGCCGAGTGCTGTGCATGTGCTCCGCAAGAGAGAAGCCACAAGGAATCAGAACCGAGAGGCTTGGCGAAGGACCGAATGGGGCCATCCCGCAAAAGTGCATCTGCGAGGCCGCGCTGGTTTTTTGTGCCGAACAAGACTGGTAGCGTGGGCGAGCGGAAATTCGCCTCAACGATGCAAACGGGCCCAAAGCCGTTTTTGGCCAGTGTTTCGGCGACTGAAGCGCTGATCCCTGTGCACCCGTCCCCGGGGTTGACTCCGGAAAATACAACCATGCGCGGGGAGTTCTGCGTCTGGGGTAAAAAGATTCGCTGCACAAGGCCCAGTGCCTCGTCGCTCGCCCAGCCATTTCTCTCGACTCGGCCATTGACTTTCTCCAACTCTACAAAGGCAGGTTGAAATGTGTCGGCGACAGCGGGGGATGAGTCAATCTCAAGTTGCTGCATCAGTTCGAAATTTCTGCTCATTGGATTAGAACCTCTTTCGGCGTCTCGCTGGAAGGGGGTTTGACAGATGGTTTCGCAACTTTCGACAACTCAGGATGGGGTGGAATACGGACCACGCGTCCAACTTCAATCTTGTTCGAGTTCGTCAGCCATGGATTCAGCTGGCGGATTGCATCGGACTCTTGGGTGTGGCAAGTCGTGAACGCCGCTGCACAGATTTGCGAAAACGTCATTCCCGGCGTAACGACAATCTCATTTTGCAACAGTGGGGTCGATGTTTGGGCGTTGCTTGCGGGAATCGGAGCCTCACTTTCGACGGAAGGGCTTGTTGGTGAGACCAGCGGCGCTTTCTTTTCATCGTCGAGGCCGTGAGTTGCAGGCGCATCTTGGGGGCTCGCCGGCGCAGTCATCTGTGTTGCATTTGCACGAACAACATTCACATGGGCTGCCGCGCTGCTTTCCTTCTCAGGAGTCACGGTAAGCGCAAATAGCGCCGTGACGGCGAGGGCTATTCTTGGCATCCAGGCCCGACGTTTCGGCGTCGCCGGTACGATTTCCACTTCTGCCGTGTGTTTTTTCTTAGATGAAGCGATGATGCTGGCCAAAGGATCAAGATCCAGGTCCGCAATCACTTCGTGAAGAATGTCGCTATCGATCTCTTTCCTCTTTAAGGCGCATCCGAGCGACATGGCGTTGAAGCAAAGATTGTTGATGTTTCGCGGAATACCTTCGCTCTGCAGCGCGATCAGTTCCAACGCGGCTGGAGTAAACAGGGTCTCGTCTGCAGGATATCCGGCTACCTTCAGCCGATGATTCACATATCTCGCCGTCTCGTCTGAGGAAAATGGCTTTAAATGCGCAATGATGGAGATTCGTTGTCGCAACTGGACAAGTTCGGGGGACGCGAGCTTGCGGGCCAGTTGCAGTTGACCAGACAGGACGATCTGCATGAGTTTTTCTTTCGATGTCTCGAAATTTGAGAGCATGCGTACGAGCTCGAGAACCGAGCTATCGAGATTTTGCGCTTCATCGATCACGACCACCAACCGCTCTCCACGCTTCGACTGCTCAAACAAGACCTCCGTCAATTTCGCTTGCAATTCGACAAGGTCGGCGGGCACATCTTCGATTCCCAGATCGTGAAGGAGAGTGCGCAGGAAATCCACTGGCGTTGAGATGGACTGAAAGAGGAATACTGTCTTCGAAACGCCCTCCATTTTGCTCAATGTACGAAAGAGCAGGGTGGTTTTACCCATGCCTGGGGTCGCGATCAACGCAATAAAGCCGCGGCCAGATTTGATTCCGTAGAGCAGCGATGCAAGCGCTTCGCGATGGGTCTCGCTTGAGAACAAGAACGCGGCATCGGGTGTAGCGCCGAAGGGCTGCTCCCGCAGATTGTAGAAATCGAGAACCATCATTCGCCTATGCTCTCTTCGGTATCGCAACGACAACTGGAATATCGAGGATGTCGATCACCTGTGCAGGTGTGTGGAAGGAGGCGTCGAGATAATCCACCCCGTACGCGGCAACTACGCTGATTGCGACCGAGCCTGCAAAACCGATGAGCAGAAAAGTTGCGAGGCTATAGACAGGCAGAGCGGGAACTTCAGGAGGATCCGCGATGGCCACGTTGGAGATCTTTGTCCGATCGAGCGCGTCCGACATTTGCTGCTGATCCCATTTCGATTGGTAGAGCAGGAAGTTGTCCTCGTTGACCTTCACGTCGCGGAGCAGATCGCGCTGCTGCAGTGCTTTCTCGTCGAGCGTCACCATCTGGCTCTGCAGGTCCTTGATTCCCGCCTTCAGGGCGACGATGCTTGCGCGCTGCGACGCCGCGTCGGCCTGCGTCTTCGACAAGTCTTCGCGAATCAACTCATGCGTCGCGTCTTTATCCGTTGTGGCGGTCAGGTACTTCGTATTCTCTCCCGCCACAATGGCTGCCTGGACCTGTGCGATTTCATCGTCTGCTTCGCGAACCAGCGGATACTGCGCGTCGTACTTTACCGCAAGCTGGGCGCGCTTCGCCTTGGCAGCGACGAGTTGTTCGGTCAGGTCCTCCAAAAGCCTGTCTGCCGGGCCCAATTGCTGCAAGGTAGGAGAGCGCTCTGGCGTGATGCTCAGTTGCTCCTCGTCGCTGCGAATGTGGGCCACGTCGGCCGCGGCCATTTGTTCGGCAGTCTTGAGTTGGCCGATCGCATTGGCCACATCCTGTGCCATATCGGTGCGCTCCACATCCGGCGCTGAAAGCCCCTGGGCGCGACTGAAATCGCGAAGCCGCTGCTCCGAAGTGTCCAGGGCATGCTTGTATTTCTCCGTCTCGCCGGCAAAGAATTCCGATGAACCAAAGGGGCGATGCACTTCTACATGTTTTTCCATGTAGAAGCCTGCAAGAGCATGCATGACTGCGTACGACAGATGGGGATCAGGAGATTTATAGGTCACTTCGATGAGATTGTTCTTTGT
The DNA here is from genome assembly GCA_963798035.1 of uncultured Acidobacteriaceae bacterium. GTDB lineage: Bacteria > Acidobacteriota > Terriglobia > Terriglobales > Acidobacteriaceae > Telmatobacter. The sequence continues at coordinate 780,998 of CAWCRW010000007.1, forward strand.
TGCGCCCGTCTCAACTTTCAGTTTCTTCGCCAGCTTGCGCACCGCGTGCTCGAGACGATCAGCGTCTGTCTCTCCCGGCATCAGGTGGCGTCCGATAGAGCTAAGCAACTGGCTGAACCATGTGTTGTCGTGCAATCTATCCAGGCCGCTCGCAACTACCACTTTCTCCAGAACGTCGTGACTCTGGAGCAACTCCAATTCCGAATTGGTTTCTTCTTCTGTCACGGACGGGCTGCCCGTGATCACCTGCGTCGTCGCCTCGGTTGAGACCAGCGGATCGAGACGATCGCGCTTCACGAGGACTGACATATGCGCTTTATATGGAGCCGGCACCAGGAACGCGGCGAGCGCAGTGATCGTGAGCAGAACGATAAACGTCACGATCAGAATGCGACTGCGCCGGAAGAGCGGTGCGACTATTTCACGAATGGAGATTTTGAAGGTCTCTTCGCTCTCGCGAGGGCCGCGATTTATTTTTTCCATATTTCACCTGTGTCAAGTTAGGGAGATTTGGAGATTTCGGGAAGAGCTCTGATGCGATCACTGGTTGGCCGAGAGATAAGATCCGGCATTCACGCTATAGGGGACGTACTTCCGAAACTTTGTGATCGCGTTCTCCGGCACAAACACCATGTCGCCGGGTTTAAGAAAGGCATCCTCATTTACATTCTTTCCGTTGAGGATTTCTTTGAGATTGATCTTCTCCACCTGAAACCAGTCGGTCGAGGTTCGGTGAAAAAGGAAGATCTGGGTCTTAGCCGTGGACTGTAAGCCTCCGGCAACGGCGATCGCTTCTGCCACAGTGATGTCGGTGCGCAGTTCATACTGTCCCGGTTTCCCGACCTGGCCCGTCACCGTAAAGAATGGCTTTTGAAAGTCCTGGAGGTCGACGGTGACAATAGGGTTGTTGAGAACTCCGGTGTAGGCCTGTTTAACCGCGAGCGCGGCATCGGGCACGGTCAGACCCTGGACGTGCACGCTGCCGCCGCTTTGCAAGTTAATGTAGCCGTCGGGCTGCACGGTGACCGTCTGGTTGAGTTCGGGCGACAATGGAAAAGCGATCAACAGCACGTCTTGCCTCTGAATGACATAACGCGGAAAACGTTGCTGCAGCTGGGGCCGTGGAGCGCCCGTTTGATTGCTCGTCGCCAGTGATGCAGGCGTCGGCTGAGGAGATGTCGTCATTTCCTGAGCCGGCAGGTTCGTGGCGCCGGCCACAATCATGGTGCAGGCAAGCGCGAGATCAGAGATGCGGGGGATCTTCATTGCACATCCTCGGTTGTTTGCAGAGTTCGACCGCCAGGTTGCGCTGCCGCGTGAGGGTCAACGCACTTCGATGCCCGAGCGGCGCCTACGCGATTGAGACCGCTGGATTTCTCAGGAGTGTTGGCGAGTACCTCGGGAGGCCGAGCGGCTCGACGTCCGATGCGTGGATGGTGACCGCAATGGATTGCTGGATCAATTCAATTGACAACACAAGCTTTGAATCCGTTTGGGTGCGCAACAGCGTACCTTCAATGCCGGCCAGCGACCCGCGCATGACGCGCACGCGATTCCCGATTGGGATCTCAGGATAAGTCGAGTACTGCATCTTTTGTGCAATTACAGTTCGAATGTTTTCGATCTCATAATCGGGAATCGGTAGCGGACCAGCCTGACTTCCGACGAGGCCTGCAATCCCCGGCACGTTCAAGACACGCAGTCTTGAATCCTTGTTCGGATTCAGCCTCACGAACAGGTAGCCGCTAAAGAGCGGTATGGTTACAGTTTGCTTGCGATCGCTCCATCGATGCACCTCGGACTTCAAGGGAAGGAAGTGCGGAACCTCGAGCGCCTCAAGCATAGCGGCGGCGACTTTTTCCTGGCGCGAACGTGTCCAGACCGCGAACCAGGAGGTGTCGAGCGCGTGGTAGTTGTCTTTGGCTGCCATTATTCCCATTTCTGCCGTCGCCGGCCACATTTGGGGTCTTCGTACATAGCTTCGCCCTTTCGGTCCCATAATCGATTTCCCATCGAGTGTGGACTTTCGTAACTTGACTTAGTGATCTGTCAAGACAGTTTTAAGGTTTTCTGACTCTGAGTTACTGCTGACTGAGGTATTTGTCGTCAAAGGTCCCGTGGATTCCAAAGGCTTGACATCCTGATTTCTCTACAACACGAGTGATTTTGGCGATGCACTCGATCCGCAAATCTTCGCCGTGTCGGTCCGGTGATGGAATCAGAACTTCGACGTGAACATTGGTCCCAACCGGCGGGCATACTTTACTGAGTATCAGGGCGCCTTTGAGTCCAACATCTCTCGTGAAGCCGCCATTGGTGCGTTCTTCCCCATCTTTCCAGTGGAACAGCACCGGGAGTCGTAGGTTATACCTTGCCGCATTTCTGCGTTCGGGACTGCGCTCGGAAATTGGTATGCGGCACATCCGTGATGGCAGATTATGGCTTGCCGACTTGCATCACAAGCGGCCGAGCGTTTGAAAATCGACTGAGAAGAGAAGCACCGCGGACGGTGCGGGCTTCTCTATTTATCCCCGTCAAGGCGTGCCGCGCAACTCGTTCATCTAAGGTAATGTTCTTAGTCTCGACTAGAGATGAAAGTGTGTAGCTTGCAAGAAAGTAGTTGCAAAAGTTCATAATCTCCGTACATAGTGGATACAAGGCGGAAGCCGGTCACCTGATTCTCCCTGTCTTACTTGTCAGGCGGCCTTCCCAAGAGATTTAACGAATCGATTGCGACGCACCCTCACCCCTTTTTAGGCGCACGGCGATAAACCCAGAACGACAACGATTCAACAGCAACTCATCCGCCGAGTTGATTTCAGAACAACCCTCACCGATTGCAATAGGAGGTCCCCCCTTGCTCCTGTCAGCATCAAGATCCGAGGCTTCGTCCTTTCGAAGCGCCGCAGAACGAAGTTGGATTTCGCCCACTGTGAATAAAGAAGGCGTCGTCAAGATCAATCAGAGTGGAGTCGAAGCCAAATTTAAAGTCCTGATCGTGGATCGGGATTCTATGAGCGGCGATCTTCTCGCCAACGCACTTATTCACGACAAGAGATGTCAAGCGGCCACAATTCAATCATCCGAATTGATTCCCGCCTTATCAAACAGTGTGATCGATCTCGTAGTTATCAGTGCAGAAGCTCAGTCCGATGTGGGCGATGGTTTTGATTTGACGAGCCTGGTTGGTCGATCTCATCCGAACGTGAGCATTGTCGTTCTTCTCAATCTCACCGCCCATGAATCGGTTATCAAGGCATTCCGATCAGGGGCCCGCGGCGTTTTCTCGCGCCAGCAGTCGATGACTGAGTTTTTCGATTGTGTGGAGCACGTACGGAAGGGCTATATCTGGGCGGGCAAGCAGGAGACCAACTCGCTTGTGGAGGCATTCAAGAGCATCCCTACTTTCAACATGGTGTCGGCGCGCGATTCTCCTACATTGACGGCTCGCGAGTTGCAGGTGGTGCATTGTGCCGCAAGAGGGAAAACGAACAGGGCCATCGCGAAGGAACTGAGTCTGAGCGAGCACACGGTAAAGAACTATTTATTTCGCGCTTTTGAGAAACTCGGCGTTTCGAGCCGGGTCGAACTGCTTTTTTATCTGACGTTCCAGGGCCAGCATTCCAGCCTTTCGAAAGTGAACAGCGTGGAAGCCGCCCAGTCAGGCGACTGAACGTGGGGAGCGAGGATGGCCTGCAACGCGGCAGGCCAATCTTCAAACGCCATGCCAGTTCTCGAGCGTGCGCGCGGGAACTTGCTTCTTAGTCTCCGCTGCATGAGAACGACACAGTTGTGTTGAGGAATGTCGATGCGATCACTCGCCTTTTCCCTGGCTCTTTTCGCTGGCCAGTTGATCAACATGCAATCCAGGCCCGTTGTTCATTTGCAGCCGCACAAAAACACGATCGAGGCTGGATTTGATGGAAGCGTATTGGATCTCATCAACGCTCCGGCAGCGGTTTATCTGCCTCCGTTTCCTCCTAAGTCGAACGCGCTGGGAGAGCCCTGGTCAATCGACGTTCGAAATCTTGGCCCCACGCGCGTCACGGTCTCGGACGCGAAGGCGCACTTTGCGACGGAAGTGAACGTGGGTCAGACAGTCCATATTTATTCAAACGGCACGGCATATTTATTGAAGCGGTGAGCCAGGTAAAGTGTGGATCTTGAAACGGTAATATAGCAGCGTGGATACCATCGGCTGGCTGCTTGATTCGGACCCCGCCATTCGTTGGCAGGCGATGCGCGATCTCGCCGATACCTCTCCTGCGGAGATCGCAACTGAACGGGCCAAGGTCTCGCGCGAAGGAGTTGGCGCCGAAATTCTCGCCTGCCAGGAACCCGACGGCTCCTGGCGCAGGGCTCATTCACCTGCGTGGTTGCCGACTCTCTTTACCCTTCTCCTTTTAACTGCGACGGGCGCCGACCGCGCAGAACCTGGAGTCGAGTCTGCCGTGGCGCGCCTCGAGTCGAACTTGCGCTGGAACAACGCGGACTGCTGGGAGTTGCGTGCGGCGGAATGCGGGGGAAACTTATTTTTCGAGGGCGAAGTGGAACCGTGCATCAACGGGGGCGTGCTCGGGCTGGGCGCTTACTTTGGCCGTCCGACGGAGAGTCTGGCGCGCCGGCTCGTTGGCGAGCAGTTAGAGGATGGCGGCTGGAACTGTGAAGCACCGAAGAGTGTGCGCTCGTCTTTCCACACCACGATCTGTGTGCTGGAAGGGTTGCTCGAATATGAACGCGCTGTTGGGTCCGCTCCTGAGATTGCAACGGCGCGACGGCGCGGCGAGGAATATCTGCTGGAGCGCGGCCTCTTCCGGCGGCGTTCCACGGGCGAAATCGCAAATCCGGCGTTTCTGGAGTTCGCGTTTCCGCCCCGCTACCATTACGACGTTCTCCGGGCTTTGGACTACTTCAGGAACGCTGGCGGCCAGCCCGATGCGCGCATGCGCGATGCCGTGGGTCTCATCGAAGACAAAAAGCAGGGCAATGGACGATGGCCTCTTGATCGCGCCTATGACGAGGCTCTCGCATTTTCTCTCGGCGAAGCGGTCGGAGAGCCTAGCCGTTGGAATACACTCCGGGCGCTGCGTGTGCTCCGCTGGTATGAGCGATCAGGGATTCAGGCGACGAGCGCTTGATAGGCCAATCTCCCAGATCAGCCCACATTAGGCTGTTCATCGGAACCCTGTAAGCCATGGGATTCAAAGCCCTTCCTTTCAGTTGTACAATTGGGTCACCTTCACCCGAGCGGCCCTTCTTCGAGGCCTAAAGTAAGGAAACGGTCCATACCAGGAGCCGTCGATCGAATACAGAGTCGCCGCGCGCCTTCTGGAGAACGAAGGATTTAGAGAAGCACGAATCGATAGCCTATGCAGATCAAAAAAGCAGTGATCACCGCAGCCGGGAAAGCGCAACGCAATCTTCCGATGCAAACGCTCTTCGATCAGCAAGGCGTCGAGCGTTCGGTCCTCAGCCTGATTGTGAGAGAAGCGGTACGCGCCGGCCTCGATCAGATTTGTATCGTGGTGTGGCCCGGCGACGAGGAGTCCTACGCGAAACTCCTGTCCGGGTGTGATGCCAAGCTGCATTTCGTGCGCCAGGCAGAGCCCCGCGGTTACGCGCATTCCGTATTCTGCGCGCGAGAGTTCGTGGGCGGGGAGCCGTTCCTCCACTTTGTCGGAGATCACATCTACGTGGGTTCGGAAGGCGATGGCTGCGCGCGGCGACTTGTGGAGGCTGCCACCCTCGAGGATTGCGCAATCTCGGCGGTGCAGGTTACACGCGAGAGCCTGCTTCCCTTCTACGGCACAGTTGGGGGGCAACAAATATCAGGCAAACCCGGACTTTACAAAGTGGACACGGTACTAGAAAAGCCGACCCCAACAGAAGCAGAGCAGCACCTGATCGTGCCTGGCCTGCGCGGGGGGCAATACCTATGCTTTTACGGCATGCACGTGCTGACCCCGGCCATCTTTGGCATTCTTTCCGACATGCTTGACCGCGCACCCAACGGACGAGGCAGCTTGTCGTCTGCGCTCAATGAACTGGCTCAGCGCGAACAGTATCTGGCGATGATCCAGAAGAACCAACGGTTCGACGTTGGAGTGAAATACGGCTTGTTCAATGCACAATTGGCCATGGCGCTGAGCGGCACTGATCGTACCGAAGTGCTGGCTGAGCTGATCAATGTTCTTGCGGCCCGGGAGATGCTCTCCCAAGAAGGAGCCGCGGATTGAGTGCGCTCTGGGCGATCATCACGGCCACAAATCCGGAAGACCGCAACCGCTCGCTCGATGCATTTTGCCGCAGCGCGAAGACGGAACAATTACTTGCGGAAGCTGCCGATCTCGAGCGACGGAGAGCCGCCAGCGACAATCTCTATGAGCGTGTGCGTGCGTTGTTTTTCCTTTACGCCATCCACCGGTTTCACCTGCCCACCAGGACGGAGCTAGGCGGCCGGACGCTCATCCCATTCAGTGGATTTGAAAAGCTGCTCGGGCGGCGCTACGAAGAATCCATCGCGATCTTTCTCGCATCCTCCGCTAAAGACGGTCCGAGCGATGCGATTTCGAGTGCGCTTGCTTCCGCCTACCGCGGGCTCGGTTTCCAGACCCTCGCCGACCAGGTGCGACGGAGTGTTCGCTCGGTTCGAGGGAACCAATGGATGTTTCGTACCGGACATCCGAGTGATTATGCGCTGCGGATTCGTCCGGAACTTTTGTCGAGAGACGGAGAACCGTTTCCCATCCTGCATGAAGCTACGCCAGTCCGGATGGATTTGAGCCACAGCGGCTGGAGCGACATCTTCTTTCTCGGTATGGATCTTCCGGAACGGGCGCGCGTACTCAATGTGTCGATCGATCTCGGCTTGCATAACTGCGATGCGCCCCCGCCCAAACCGCCGGTGGAAGCGTACTTTCGGGTCATTGATCGACCCATCCTTCGCCTCGTAAGCGTTGACCTGGATGCAAGCGCTGAGATCGAGAATTTGCAGCAGCTTTTTGATTTTGGCCGCGATTACCTGGGATTGTTAAAAGCTGCAGTCATCGCGTCGGGACTGGTCCCGCCAGGTCTTGAAAGCTCGGGGCAACCGCTTGCGCGCCTGCTTCGACAGTTCTTGGGCAAGGATGGATTGGGAATCGAAGTCGTGAGCCACGTGAACGATATCCCGAAAGGCTCCCGTCTCGCCGTGTCCACCAATCTTCTTGCCTCCCTGATTTCGGTGTGCATGCGGGCAACCGGGCAGGCCGGTTCGCTGACCGGACCACTGACGGAACCGGAACGCCGTCTTGTTGCGGCGCGCGCGATCCTCGGCGAGTGGTTGGGAGGATCTGGTGGAGGATGGCAGGACTCGGGCGGAGTGTGGCCCGGCATCAAACTGATCGAAGGCGTGGAAGCCGCCGCAGACGATGCGGAGTTCGGGATTAGTCGCGGCCGGTTGCTGCCCAATCACCGAATTCTGTCGAAGTCGGAAGTCACGGAGGAGACTCGTCAGGGCCTGCAAGACAGCCTGGTTCTGGTACACGGCGGCATGGCACAGGATGTGGGACCCATTCTTGAAATGGTTACCGAGAGATATTTGTTGCGCTCGGAAGCGGAATGGAGTGGCCGCAAGGAAGCGTGCAAACTACTGGATGAGATTCTCGATCACCTGCGGACTGGCGACGTGCGCGGGATTGGCGCCGCCACGCAAAGAAACTTCGAAGGACCGATTCAAACGATCATCCCCTGGGCAAGCAATCTCTACACTGAAACGCTCATTCAGGAGACTCAGGAGGCTTTCGGCTCGGCGTTCTGGGGATTCTGGATGCTGGGCGGAATGTCAGGCGGTGGAATGGGTTTTATCTTCGATCCCGCGAAAAAATCTGAAGCGCAAAATCGACTTGGCCCCCTCATGCGAAGTGTCGCCCGGAGATTGCGGGGCGGGGTGCCGTTCGCCATGGAGCCGGTCGTCTACGACTTCTCTATCAATGAACATGGAACCTGCGCGGCGCTGTTGACCGGCTCGCGCGCAAGCTTGCCCGACGGCTATTACAATTTGATTCTTCCTTCGATCTTGCGAAAGGATCAACGGTCTCTGTCCGCGGTTGAACGCTCTGATCTGGAGCGATTCAGCCGTGCCTGTCACGGTGCGCCGGACGCTCTAGGCCGCACACAGAATTTCCTTGATCGCTTGTTGCCTCAATCCAACGGCGAAGACGGACAGGGCGACACACTTGCCCTGCTTCTGGAAAAGAATGGCTTCGACCGGATTCAGCATGAGCACATCCAAGCCGAGTTGCGCGCTGGACACATAGGGCTCGCGCAGAATCGTCTTCCGGTATCGAGTTTGATCGAGGATGTATCTCCCGATAAGGTTTTTGACGCGCGGCAGGGAGTGCCTGCGCGCTTCCGTGAGATCGGCGAAGAAGCGCTCGCGTCCGGTGCAGTCGCGGTGGTGACTCTGGGTGGAGGCGCGGGAAGCCGATGGACACGCGGTGCGGGCGTGGTGAAGGCCCTCAGTCCGTTTTGCCGGATGGAAGGCAAGCAACGCACGTTTCTGGAAGTTCACCTGGCGAAGAGTCGGCGTGCCCACAAGCAGCATCGACACCCCGTACAACATGTCATTACCACCAGCTATCTGACGCACGACCTCACGGAAGAGCACCTGGCGCGCGTGGGAAACTACGGTTACGAGGGGGCTCTGTACCTTTCACCCGGACGCGCTGTGGGACTTCGTCTGGTTCCCATGGTGCGGGATCTCCGTTTTGCGTGGGAGGAAACGGCGCAGCAGATTCTTGACGCACAGGCGCAGAAGGTGCGCGAGAGCTCACGCGCCGCTTTGGCGGCTTGGGCCCATCAGACAGGGGAAGGATCCAATTACACCGACAACATCCCGGGTCAGTGCCTTCATCCGGTCGGGCACTGGTACGAGATACCGAACCTGTTTCGAAATGGCCTGCTTGAGAAAATGCTGCGGGCTAACCCGGGATTGCGGTATCTCATGGTTCACAACGTGGACACGATGGGAGCGGATCTGGACGCCGGGATTCTCGGTTGGCACATAGCCGGCGGGGCGACGATGACAGTCGAGGTAGTGACTCGGCGCATCGAGGACCATGGCGGCGGGCTCGCACGCCTGAATGGGCAATTACGTTTGGTGGAAGGCATGGCGTTGCCCAGCGAAAAAATCGAATTCCAGCTTTCTTACTACAACTCGAATACGTTCTGGATCGACATCGATGGCCTGTTGCGCGTGTTTGGGCTCGACAGGAAAACGCTGAGCAATCAAGACAGGGTTGCTGCGGCGGTTCGCGCAGTCGCCTCCCGCATGCCGACTTACGTTACGCTGAAGGACGTGAAAAAGCGCTGGGGCAAGGGGCAAGAGGACATCTTTCCAGTCGCCCAGTTCGAAAAGCTCTGGATCGACATGACGGCGCTGCCTGAAATGGCATGCGCCTATGTGGTCGTGCCTCGAAGGCGCGGACAGCAACTGAAAGAGCCCGCGCAACTGGATGGCTGGTTACGCGATGGATCGGCCGAGTTTGTGAGCGGACTGTGCGAGTTTGGCCGCAAGCCTGCCTGAAAATCACCCTCCCTAAGGCCTTAAGCTACTCGCGCAGGTCCGGTCGTTCGTGATATTCGTCTTTCAGCAAAACATTCACCAAAAGGAATACTATGCCGCTGCCGCTGCTTGAGATTTGTATGATCGCTGCCGTCGCGCTGATTGTTCTAGCGCAAATTGGGGGGGCAATTTGGCTGGGATGTCTCTACCGCAGTCAATCCAGGCTGATGCGCCTCGTCCTGGAGGAAGCCGAAAAGTCCGCCAACGCGAGCCGGGATGCTTTGAATGGATCGTCGGATACGGAGATCCGGCAGCTGCGAGCCTATATCGGAGTGCATCAGTCTGAGATCGAAGGGCTTGAATCCGCCGACAGGGTGAGCATCCGACTCAGCTTTGTAAACTACGGGCAAACCCCTGCGACCAAGTTCAATATGGTCGGCGCGATTGATTTGTTGCCCTATCCGCTACCAGAGAATTTCGTCCTTCTTGACCCTCCCAGCCGCCCACCGTATGACGGGATCATTTTTCCGAAAGAGACCAATCAGCTGACGGCGTGGGTTTTTGAAAGAGCTATTCCCGCCCTCAGCGTGCAAACCAAGCAAAAGATATTCTCGTTGGACACAAACGAAGAAATCTACGCCCATGGGACGGTGACTTACGAAGACATCTTCGGCAAGGTGAGGACGACCAAATTCTGTTTCGTTCTGAATCCAAAGTCGGTGAAACGCAACCAGGCAGGAGTTATTATCCCCGATGCCCAGGGCCACCCCCAATTTCAATTTGCTCCCGTCGCTGGGCGAAATGCGCTTAATTAGTTGGGCTTTTGGCGTCCAATCTGAGTATCAGCTTCCCCTCTGCTCGTTCCAGATCTTTTTCACCGTCTCATAAGCGTCACCGCGCGGTTGAACAGGAAATTCCCTTTTCTGTCGAGCCCAATCCTGGTCCATCGCGAACCAGTCGATCTCATGGACCGGAGTGTGTTTTTCTAGGGACTCGTCGAGCATTGAGAAATACATTGCCCACCGGTCGCGGTAGTGTTCGAGCAGGCCGTTCCACTCTCGATTGGCATAGTCGTGCACGCCGGAGGCCCGCGATGTTTCTGAGCCCCACTCGAGCAATAAGCTGAGTGCATCGAATTCAAACTGGGCTTGGTCTTCGGGATTCTTTGCCATCGCACGAGCCGATGCGATCCACCTTCCCAGCAAGAGAGACGGTTCTGCGGCAGCGAGTCGATTCAGAAGCTGAATTTCATTGAGCCATCTCTGCGTCAGTTCCCGAAAGAGATGAAGATCGCCAGACTTAAACGCAGACTCGATGCGCGGTAACAAAACGCGGCTATGATTCGCAATGATCTGGCGTGCCACATCCACAAGATCGTAGTTGTAGGCAGAGGTTTTCTGCAGCGAGGTGTCGATGCTCATCAGGGGCTGGAGAGCCTGTGAGAATGCGGCGAGATCATATCGAGGCTCTTGAGGACTCCATGTGCATGCAGACTTCGTGTCCAAACTCGGCCGCGCGGAGAACAGGTTGTCGTGTGCCTCGCTCCACTTTCCGCTCGCCATGCTGTAAGCTGTCGCGCCGATGATCTGCCAGGCTTTGGACGCTTCGTTGTTCCGTTTTCCGTAACGATACGCCGCCCATTGCTCAAACCAAGAATCAAGATCGACGGGCTTTGCGCGCCATGGTAATTCCGTGATAAATGCGAATGCCGCCGGATTATTGCAACTCGCCTCCGGCATGACGGCAATTCCATTCAGCTTGCTGCCCTGCTTGCTCAGTTGCTGGAAGTAGCGTTCGTTCCAGATGCCAACGTTCGCGCCCATCGTAGTGTGCCCGCCAAAATTCCAGATGGTGCCGAAGGTATAGGGGGTATTGCCCCATTCCTCTTCGCGATTTGAAAGCCCGTAGCGATCTGACTGCCCATCGAAAATGATGGCGCGGCTCTTGTCAGCAATGCCATCGAGTACCTCGCGCCGCGGATTCTGCTGCCATCCCAGAATTGCCCAAAGCGCGTGTGGATGCGCTCGTTCGAGAGCGTTGCCGATACAGGTTGCCGCGCGCGTAAGGTTCACTCCTCCCGCCTGTCCTCCTTCATGCAGCGGATCCATCTTGAAGATGTCGGCGGGGCCAAGCAGTTCTCGCTGTACGCGGTAATACGTAGATGCAACTTTGGCAAACTGGTCGCAGGTCGGATCGAGCCAGCTTGGCCGCTTTAGACCCTGCCATTCTCCCTGCGGGATCACGTGTGCTCCAGGATTCAGTTCGGAGAATCGATCCGGCACCATTCCGAAATAGCCGGGAAGAACAGGACGCATCTCCAGATCACGAAGCCGAGCGGTGATCTTTTGCGCAAGTGCGAGGCGGGAATCGATCAAGTGCTGCGGCACCGAAGGACCGACCCAGCTGGACAGATTCTCAAGCAGCCACCATGGTTGATGTGCGGGAGTAGGAAACCAGGCACACAACTCCGAATCAGAATAGCCGAACTCTTTCAAACATCGCTGGTAGACAGATTCAGCACCGAGGTAAACGAGGATCTCGTTGATGCCGTGCAGCGCGAGAACATCGATCAGACGCTCCCACTGCCCCCAATCCCAATACGGACCGGTGTAGCCATCATTCGTATCGTTGAGTGCGAAGCGATGCTGCCCGTTCGCCCGCTGCTGAATCGGATGAGGAACAGCAGGAAGCTTTGCGGGAAGCTGACTCAGGCAATCGCCATTCCAGCTGACGCTCACGTTCGCGACATTCTTCAGGTACCAATGCACGCCCATCAGGAGCGCTGAGGTTGTGGTTCCCTGCACGTGGATGTCGGCTTCCGATCCGGTGATACGAAAGAATTCTTCCGATGCGGGGCTCAATAATTCGAGACGTATTTGAGTTGCGTGCCCGGGCAGAACCCTTTCAAGAAGCGCGTTTGCAGCGACTGTTTTTGTTGAGCGTGCCTGTGCACTCTCGTCTCCAAATGCGCGAATTCTTCCAAGCAGAAGATCGGAGGCTAAAACACCCCCGGAAACTCCAAGGAAGTCTCGTCGAGTTGTTTTGTTGCAGTCAATCCTCGTCAACGAATCTTTCTCATCCATTCGGCAATCCTCGGCTCATTTGCTGGCCGGCTTCTATCCTACGGCTCGAGGGCAAGTTCACAACGCGGATTGTCATTCACAAGGGGAGCCTCATTCGGGCCGGTTCAGGTGTTCAAGCAAGATCCGAGGGTGCACTGGTTTAGAGAGAATGTCGAAATCAACGACCCCGGTTCGTGCCTGATGAATCAGTTCTGTAGTCGCTTCCATCCCCGAAAACAATATGACTCGACACCGCGGGAAGAGCTCGCGAATGCGGATTGCCGCATCGATTCCAGTCATTCCTCCCATGAGGACGTCGCTGATCAGGACGTCGGGAGCCAGATGCGCAGCGGCTTCGACAGCCCTTTCTCCGCTATATACAGCATGGGCATCGAAGCCCTTGTGGCTGAGGATGAGAGCCAGCGTGTCCGCGATCGAGCGTTCATCATCGGCAATGAGCACCCGTAAACGGCGGTCATTTTGGGTCATGGTCGTTCACCATCCTGATCGAGCTTCCCCGCCTCAGGTGTTGCAATACTCTTGCCGCTTTCCCCTGGTCGAGTGGTGGGGATTTAGAAATTTAATGCGGGGATTCTTCCGACCTAGATGCCTATATTTCGTGACAAATACGGAACCGGGCCGCCGATGCGGGACCGAGATTCTGCAATCAATTTCTAGTCTGTATGGCCTTGCGGGGTTTGGAATATGTAACTTTTACACATTTTTCCCGCTCGGCAGAGGGAGGCATTGCGCGTTCCGATTGGAGACTGGGAGTCACCAAGTTGAGGCATATACAGATATTTTCCATCCGTCGCGGACAACCCTGTGTCTCTCGATCGTATGCACGATACCGGACTGCGCCGCTATTTGGGACGTACAGACAGAAGGCCCTCTCAGGTTTTCTATGATTTGCGCATTGCTGATCGTGAACATAGCCGGGCTCCCACTGTCTGCCAGTGGGAGCCCCGACTATCGACGAAGCGTTCGCAGTCCTAGAACGAGAGTTTCAAGGCCAGTTGTACCAGGCGTGGATTGTTGACGGTTGAATTGACCTTGCCGAATAGCGATCCCTCGTTGATGTCGGCGATCGGCGAGCCGTACTGGGGATGATTCCCCAGGTTGAAAAACTCGGCGCGGAAGTTCAAACCCATGCCTTCCCGCCAGGGCAGCGCAAACTGCTTGATGACGGAGAAGTCGGAGTTGACAAAATCCGGCCCGGCAACCGGGACGCGTGCGGCGTTGCCGAGTTCACCAGCAGGGGCCGCGACGAAACAAGCCGGGTTGATCCACTGGTACTGGCCATGGTTGGCAGCAGAGGGGTTGCAAGTGGAGACCTGATTGGGACGGTTGTAGTTGAAGCTATCGCCACCGGTATTGAAGGCGACGCCCGATGTGTTGTCGCTGTCGATCAATGGGACGGGGAATCCGGAAGAAATCCTTTCGATCAGTGTGGCCTGCCAACCACCCAGAAATGCGTCGGTGGCTGAATTCCAGTTGCCTCCGAACATTCTGCCCTTGCCGAACGGCAGATCGTAAATCACGCTGCCGGTGAAGCTGTGATTGAGATTGATCTGTGACAGGGACCAGTCGAGTTTTTGCCAGTTCGGCAGCGGGAAATAGGGAGCGCTCAGTTCCGAACCGAGGCCGTCGGACAACCCATTGTCATACGTATGCGAGTAGGTGTAGGCGACGAGAGCGTAAAGGCCGTGCTTCGGCGTCTTGGTCTCTGCCTTCACCTGCAGCGAGTTGTAGGTTGTCTGGCCCACGTCCCCTTGCAGAAGGATCGCGTTGAAGTTCGGAGGGGTATACGGATAGATGTAGGGAGCGCCGCCAGGGAGGCAGCCGAGCGTGTAGGACCCTCCTGCGACGCATGCGGAGGGGCTGCTGGTGTTGAGGTCGTTTCCGATGACCAGCAGATGGCCGCCCACCGATCCGGCGTAGCCTGCGGTGAGGACAACTTCGCCGGGCAACTCACGTTCGACGTTTACGTTGTATTGGTGAACTCTGCCGGGCTGGATATTCCTCGGCTCATAACTGTACGTGCCGACATAGCTGGCCACATTTTGCGGCGTGGGGAGGGCTGGAAAGCCGCCCGAGGCAGTGGGGGGATTTTCGGCTGTCGCGCCGGGCAGGGTGGCGCAGTACGAAGTTGAGAAGGCGCAGCCGGCGGAGAAAGTCGCAGGGAATACATCGGACTCGCCGAGGTTGGGCGGATTCTGCCACAGGCCCTGCGCGCCCTGGTTCCACGATGAATCGTGATAGATGCCAAAGCCCAGGCGAAGCACGGTCTTGTCGCTGCCCAGAACTTTCCAAGTGAGGCCGACACGCGGTTCGTATGCACCCCAGAACATGTTGATGCCCGCCGATCTGCTGACTCCGTTCTGGCCGGCGATGAGAAGCTGTTGCGTTTCCGGGATGTAGTCCGCCATGCGGTTATGGACCTCGGTGATGGGAGTAGTCATATCCCAGGCAAGGCCGAGGTTGAGGGTGAGCGACGGGAGAATGCGCCAATCGTCCTCGACGAAGGGTCGGTAGATCTTCCAGCGGCGACCGGTGATGGGGCCGCCGTAGGTCTGGTCGTGGATGGCTCCTCCAACAATTCCCATCAGCAGGTCCGCCTCGGGATTGCCAGGGGCGACACCCGCCCCCGTGAAGTTTCCGAAGGTACCAACAAGCCAGAAGCCGTCTTGAAATTCCTCGGTTCCAACATTCATCTGATTGCCGCGGAAATCCAGGCCAGTGTGAATTTCGTGCTTGCCCCGGATCAGATCGAGATCGTCCTTGAACGAGTAGATATTGGTTCCACCTTGAAATGGAGAGTAGCCGCGATCACCGAGGGACCAATAGCCGCCCTGGACTTGCGCGGAAACCAGCCCTTGACTGTACGAGCCGCCGGCAGTCGGGGTACCGGTGGACGAGCATCCCAGATCGGCGTTAGGAATTCCCAGGATGGCCGACTCGCAAGTGAAATTGCCCAGCGAGTCGATGTAGTCGAAGATGCGATCGTAGCCCACGCTGGCCTGGTTGAGCACTTTGGGCGAGAAGACGTGGCTCCAGCCCACGCCGATGTTGCGCCCGTGGTTGATGAGGTTCTCGTTGCTGCCAAAGGCGTTGGATTCAGCGAGCCCCGGAGCGCCGCCGGGAACGAAAGAGAATGCCTGATCGTAGCTGTACCGTGCGAAGAGGTTGTCCGAAGGGGTAAGTGCATCGTCCAGGCGGATATCGAATTTGGTTTCGTTCAAAACGCGGACAGGCTCGTTGACGTAGTTATAGCTGGCGTTCGGGTTCCCCGCGTTGGCGTTGGGCGCAGGATAGATATTGATCATCCCCTGCCCAACTTTATCGATGAGGTTGGAGGGAATCTTGGCGCAGTCGGTTCCCGTCGTCTGGCTTCCATCGGCAGCCGCGGGAATTGGATTTCCCGATGCGTCGCACTGGAAATAGGCATCCGCCGCACCGACCATGTTGGGGTTGGCGATGGCAAGGCCGGAGGTAGCGTTGCCGAACGGATCGTTGGAAAAATCTCCGCTGCGCATGGCCAGCGAAGGCACCAGACCTGTAAAGGTAATTCCCTCGCGCTGGTACTTCTGCTCGCCATCCACGAAGAAGAAGGTTTTGTTGTGGCGGATTGGGCCGCCGACCGAGCCACCAAACTGGTTCAGATTAAATTTCGGGGTTGTCGTGTCAAAGTCGCCCTTGGCGTCGAGATCGGTATTGCGGACGAATTCGAAGAGCGATCCGTGGAAATCGTTCGCCCCTGATTTTGTGGTGACAAGCACGGTCGGACCGGCCCGGGTGCCGAACTCAGCCGAGTAGGTGTACGTGAGGACTTTGAATTCCTGAATGTCGTCGATCGACGAAAAGACGCCGATGCCGCCCGCGGTCAGCTCGTTATTGTCGACGCCGTCCAACAACCAGTCGGTGCTATTGGGGCGCGAGCCGCCTACCGAGAGGGAAAACGAACCACGTGCAGCGACTTCGCTGTCGCTGCCCTGGGTGAAAAAGCTGTTGGGGTTGGTCTCGGCAGTTGCGCCGGCGGTAAGCGTGGCGAGTTGAACGAAATCGCGGCCATTCAAAGGCAGCTGCGTCACCTGCTGGGAGGTAATGACCTGGCCTAGAGAAGGGTTGGCCGTTTCAACAGCCACGGCGTCCCCGGCGACTGTCACCGTGGTGGTTACGGTTGCAGGCTCGAGAGAGAAGTCGAGCTCACGGGCTTCCGCTACCTGGAGACGAAGGTCTTTAGATTCGGCGCTCTGAAAACCGGTAGCGTCGACGCGCACAGTAAATGTGCCGACGGGCAACAAGGGAATGAGGTAATGGCCGACGCTGTCTGTCTTTGCTGCGCGCGACAGGCCGGTTCCCTGAGAGCTCACTGTGATCGTGGCTCCAGCAATACCTGATCCCGATTTATCGAGGACGTTCCCAGAGAAGCTGCCCACAGCTTGACCAAACAGAGCGGGCGTGAGGCCAAGGGAGAGTGCGCAAACAATGGCGAGGATGAATTTCTTGTGCGTTTTTCTGGCTAGGATTGCAATGGAATTCAAGAGTACGAGGCCTATCATTGTGCGTTTCATGTTCAAATCCCTTTCGGCAAATCGGCTAAGGCGGATTTGGATGGATTGCGTTGGTTGTTTCGCTGAAGAACACGACGAAGGTTGTTTCACTGTAAGAATTGGGTACCCGAATGTCAAAGCAAGTTTTCAACGACGTTAAAACGCCGCGTATTCGAAAGAAGTTTTCGAACCGTTCCAAATTTTTATTCGCATGGGAGAGAAGAAAGCTGGTTCTCCACAGATAAAATGCGAGAGATCAGTTCGCGGATGAATGTGTCGCGCCCGCGTCCTCAAAGGAATTCATGACTCAATTGGTCCGAATCGCCCGGAGAGCGCACCTGCAGATTGGACGCTCCCTTTCCCGGCTCGGGACCGGTTGTCCTCAGACACATGATAGCGGACGACAACGCTCGAACCGGAAGAGAATCCAAGCATTCGTCCCACTTGTTGACCGCGCCTGGATAGCCGCAGACATCCCGTCCGCCTGCATTAAGATCGCCGCGCTCCACGGCAACCGAAAATTGACCGAGACATGGGAGTGCGGCTACCGCCTGAATCACCGGTAGTCTCGGTGATTTAGAGCAATCACTCGGTCGTATATCTGATTTCGAGGCTGCGAATCCGATAGCAGGAATAGCTCAGGACTGCAGCGATCAGCAGCAACAATCCAAGACATGCGGCCCAACCGGGAACTGGTTCTGTTTCCACCGTGAGAAGAGCGAATATGCCTTCGGCGGGGACGCTGACCGGCATGAGATGACGGAGGTAGGAAGCCACGCTCAGCTTTTGCAGAAGGGATGGAAGCACCGGGTTGATCGCCTCCCAGCCCAAGACAAGCATCGCGGCTGGGGCTGGATTGCGAAACATCATGCTCAAGAGAAGAAATACCGCGCCGTACCCCAGGCAGGCGAGAGTCGTGATCAAGACATATGCCCCTAATTGCCCGAGGCCCGGCCCGTTGAATATGTAGTCGCGCCCCGCAGCGCCGTACCGCGCATACATGAGAGCGAAATCCGCGATGACCGCAGCATCGAACAAAGCCAGGGAGCTGATAGCGCCAGCGGCAAACTTCGCGAGCAAGAGCACTTCGCGCCGTACTGGAGACAGAAGGTAGAAGTGCAGGCTGCGCTCGACCATTTCCCCCCGGATCAGTCGAGAAAAGATGCCCAGACAGCCGAAAAAGATTCCAAGACGAATGTAATAAAGCTGAACGATGCCAGCGAGGACTTCCGTGTCGTCCGGCATTTCTGAAACCGCGTGCCCGTTGAAAAAGAAGTGCACGAGGATCAGGAGGGTGGGCACGAAAGCGAGAAAGTAGATCCAACTGGCGCGCCACGAGAGCAGATTTCTACGAAGTTCAATGACGGTCAGTCGGCGAGCCTGGATCCACCACAGTCCCCACGGCTGTTGCCGCAACGCCGCCGCCCCTCTTGCCGTTCGTGAAGACGTCATGACGGGCTCCCATCCGATCCAATCAGGTATTGATAGATTGCGTTGGCATCGTCGTCTGCAGGAGCCACGGTCTCTATCTTCACGAGACCTTCGACAGCGATCTCGTTCAGAATTGAGTGAAACTGGTCGATATCGCCGGTGCGCAGAAAGACTCCCCGGCCATCGGTATGCAATCTGGCTTCGACGCAGTGATTGATGGCGAACATCTTCGATGCAAGGATCTCGGGCCTATCGCAGCGAACGAGCACCTGCATTGGCTTGTCGCGCACCTCTTGCCGAACCTGATGGATGTCGCCCTCGGCAACCAGGTAGCCCCCCGTGATGAGGACAACGCGATCGGAGATCTTGTCGACCTCTTCGAGGATATGGCTGGAAATGACAAGATGCATGCCTTGTTGGCCTAGCTCCTGGAAGAGTGCCAGGGACTCTGCGCGAGCCATGGGGTCGAGGCCATTCAGGGGCTCGTCGAGAACGAGTACTTTGGGATGATGGGCGATTGCCTGGGCAAGGCGAATTTTCTGGCGCATGCCTTTGCTGTAACCGGCAATCTGGCGGCCTGCCGCATCCCCGAGGCCGGCACGATCAAGAGCTTCGGCCGTCAACCGGTAAGCCTCGCCCTTTGGTATCCCATGCAGCATCAGGCTATCGAGGACGAATTGCCACCCCAAGATGCCGCGGGGGAACGAATCGAACTGAGTACAGTAGCCGACATTGCGGAAGAACTCTGTCGCGTCGCTCGGTGAAACTCCTAGAACGGAGATCCGCCCGCTCGAAGGCTGAATCAGTCCGGTCATGAGGTTCATCAGCGTGGTTTTGCCGGAACCGTTGGGGCCGACGAGGGTCGTGATGCCGGGAGGAATATCGAGCGACACTCGATTAACTCCAAGAATCTCCCCATAGAACTTGGAAACGTCGTCGAAGAGGATGCGGTCGTTCATCCGCGCACCACCTCTCGCGCGCGGATGCGGGCATTCAACAATGCGATGCATGCGACGCAAGCGAGGGAGAGCATCCCCACGATGGCGAGGGTCGGAAAGGGAGGGCCAAAGCGCACGAAGTCCGGTGCCCCAAGCAGCCGGCGCCAGAGGACGGACATCATGTAGGGGATGTTCAACAGAAGTCCCCACCTCGTTCGCAGGATGGCACTCATCACGCCGCCCACGCCCGCCGGCACGAAGATGGCGGCACAGATCATGCCTGTCGCAACGATGCGCCACTTGACCCAGGAAGACAGGGCAAGGCCGAGAATGGAGAGGAACGCAATCCAGAGGACGGAGCCCGCGAAGAGGCCGCGGGCGATCTGCAAATTTGCAGCGGCCCATGGCTGCGCCGAGGAATATCCCTGGTATGCGAAGAGCAGCAGGCATGGAACCCAGGTGACGACCGAGAGCGAGACAAAGAGCGCAATAAACTTGCCGAAGACGTAGCCGAACCGCGAGATCGGATGACTTAACAGGATGGGGAGGGCGCTGTCGGAAAGGTCGAAGCTGATGAGTCGAGGAGCCACCCAGGCGGTGATCGCCAATGCGATCCAGGACTGCGTTTGAAGTATGACGAGAAAGTAGCGGGCGTCGATTAGAAATCCATCGGGACTCTTCTCCGTGATCAATGCGCGCACGATCGGATTGTTTTCGACATAGATGATCACAAGGAAGACGACTGTTGGAAGAAGCGAGAGCGTGTAGAGGGCGACGCTGATTTTGGAAGACCAGGCCTCAGCGAACGCGTAACGCGCCAGCACGAGGACCCGTGTCCACAGAGGCGTGAGCTCCCCCTGGTAAGCGCGATAGCTGTGTTTATAAACTGACATACTCTGGCCGCCCCGTTTCGTTCTCCATAGCCTTGAGGAAAATGTCTTCGAGAGAATCGCGCCTCTGGTTCATGCGCCGGATCTGCACTCCCTGTGCTGCCGCGATGCGGTAAATGTCCCGCGCCTCGATGTGATCGCGCATGACGAGTTTGAGGCGGCCACCCGGAAAGGACGCGCATTCGCAGCCGAGTTCGCGGATGCGTGCAGCAAAGAGGTCGGTTGCGCCAACCGTGTGGAGCTCGATGAAGTTCCGGTGAGAATTGCGCTCTTCCTCAATATTCCGGAGGGCCGCGATGCGCCCGGCTTTGAGGATGAGGACTTCATTACAAGTCTCGTCGATATCGGACAAGAGATGAGACGAGATGAGCAGCCGGATGCTCCCCTCATCGCGTACTTCTTTGATCACCTGAATCATGCGTTGGCGCGCGGCGGGGTCAAGGCCATTTGTCGGCTCGTCGAGGATCAGCAATTTCGGCCCATGGACGAGGGCCTGCGCCAGCTTCACCAGTTGCTTCATGCCGAGCGAGTAGCTGCTGACCTTGCGGTAGCGCACCTCGCCCAGTCCGACGTAAAAAAGCGCTTCATGAGCGCGCTCGAGAGCCTGCCCTCGAGGAAGACCGGCAAGTTCGGCCATGTAGCGAACGAATCGAACGCCAGTCATGTTGCCGATGAAGGAATCATTCTCCGGCATATAGCCGATCTGCTGCCGGATCTGGGCCCTGTCGCTACGCGCATCCAGACCAAAGACTCGAGCGGTCCCCTTCGATGGTTGATGGAAGCCCAGCAGCGTATTGATGAGGGTAGACTTCCCTGCCCCGTTGGGGCCGAGCAGCCCGATCGCGTGGCCCTGCAGAGTGCCCGTAATTCCATTGAGCACGGTGCGGATGCCAAGCCGAACTTCCAACCCCTGGAGATCAATTACGCCCATGTCATTCTCTTACGTTTTAATTTTGCATCTTGTTCCTGGAATTCAACAGCGAACCGAGAGTAAGGAAATCAAACCCGAAAAGCCGGCTGTCGCTCGCTGCTTCGATGCGGGTATCTCTGCCCCAGGCGCAGACGGTCGTAGGCCGGGAATCGGCAGCCAGCTGGCGGATGATGTCTGCTGATTTGCCAGTCACCTGGCTCAGAAGAGGTGTCAGCACAGGGCCGAGGTTTTGATACACCACCGCCGAGTAGTTCTCATTGGCGTCTTTCGGAAGCAACGCCCTGAAAGCCTGCGAACGGGAAAGAGAGTCGCCAGAGGCGTGCGTCTGTAATGCTTCAAGCAACAACGCGCGCGTAGATGCCATGATCATATAGCCGTCGGCGAACGTATACTGCGCCTTCACGCTGCCGGTCTTGAGATCGTGAAGAGAATAAAAACGCTGGGCACCGACCTGACTCGGTTCAATCACCAAATCAGAAGAGTGTGGGCCGTTTGACTGATCGCGAAGCGATTGGGCCAATCGCTCCAGGGTTTGCTCGAGATGCTGCGAATCGTGAACTTCGATGACCATCTTCCAGGCGGGTGTAGGGAGCACCGGGCCGTCGAGCGCCACGAGAAAGTCCCCGCCAAGACTGGCGGCTAGATCATCGCGAATGCTGATGTGAAGCTTGGCCTCGGCCTCGGTCCAACCAGACTGATCGCCATTTTCCTTCTCCGCTGTCATGGCAAGCAGATCGTCGGCCATACTCTTCGGGTCTTTCGACAACATTGCGAACGCGAATGCCGCATTCGGTGAGACGAAATCGAGCGATCCGATGGGCGCAGGTGCGGCCAGCCAAGAGGCAGCACGCTGACGAGTTCCATTGAATTGCAGGTTCAGGTGATTTTCTGGAACTCCGTTCGCTTCCCGATGTTCGGCGATGAGATAGCGAAGCTGCTCGAAGCCGCTTCCTTCTGCCGCCGCCCTGATATGCGCCGGGCCGTTTTTGTCGATCAACATTTGATGCAGGTCGGCGGCCAGGATCAATCCCGCTCCTCGGGCGTATGCGGCTGTGATCTGCTTTCCAAAGTCGCCTGTTGCGAATCCGCTGGCGCCGGCATTGAGCTGTGCATTCAACTGTTTCAGGACGCCAATGTTGTTTGAGAAGATTGCCTCGTGAGGGCGGATGAGAGCATAGGCGGCAGACCGTGTTTTCGAGTCAACCGGCGCACTCTTCAGTGATTGCTCATCCAGTACGGTTACGGCGCCGTGCACATCGGAAGACACAAACTGCTGTTTGAGCAGATCGTCGAGCCCGCTCTTTTGCGTATCGGCAATTACCGCGAATTGCGATTGGTTGTTCTGCTTGACTCCGACGATCACAATCTCGTCCCCGAGATACTGGCTCACGTTGTGAAGCTTTTCTACGAGCGAATCCAGCTCTGCCGTCTTACGGTCGCCCCCGCGTCCCCACCATTGCTCAAGTTCCGGACTGCGTTGCAGCTGATCCTTGAAGATTGTGTTGGCTTCGGTTACGAAATTTCCCAGGTTTGGAACACTGAAGTACAAAAGGGTATCCGCAGGAACCCGAGGCAAAATGTCGCTGGTAAATCTTGGCGCCGGGAGGGGTATGTCTTCAATGCGCTGGCGAAGTGTAGAAAATTGGGCGAGCAGCTTCAGATCCTGTTCGCGGTTGTGGCTCCAGCTGATTTGCTCCTGCAGCGATTTTGGCCCGAGATTGTCGCTGGTCGCAATCTGATCTCCGGCTTGCAGGACGGAAACGATTCCGGCATGGGCAACGTGAACGGAGCCTTGCAGGACACCGACGCGAGAGCCCTTCATTCCGGAATCCACCGAGAACAACGTCCCAGTGACTGCCACGCGGCAATCCGGGGTCTTTACGTATAAATGGCCGGAGCTTCGCTTTGCGGCATGAACGATCACCGCGCCGTTGTCGAGAGAGACAGTCATGTCTCTTCCGCGCGCGCCGAAGGCAAGAACGCTGCGCTCATTCACCTCGACGGTTGAGCCGTCTGCGAGGCGTACAACAGCCTGCGAACCTCCAGCAGTCCGCAGATGCTCTCCTGCTTCCAGCCCGTCTCCCGCGCGGAGCTGACGATCGCCCTCGCCGGAGAACACGTAGGCCGCGCCGTCGATCGACTCGACCTGGGCCTGGACGCCCACCGGAACGCGCCAATACACCCTGTAAGCAAAGATCGCGCTCGCGGAAAGGATCAAACTTGCGGCAAGCGCCCATGCCAGGGCAGGCGACTTCCAATTGACAGGTGGCGCGATCTTTGGCGTGGACCAATCAAGGACCGTAGACTTTGCATTGTTGCGCGAGACGCGAAGACAAGCCAGGCAATCGCGCAGATGAGCTTCTACCAGGAGCGCTTGGGATTCCGAGAGTGTTCCAGCCCGACGCGAGGGAAGCATCCTCTGCACATCCATGCAGCTGTTCATCGCCGTCATTGGGATCTCGTCCGGAGTGTTGATGCGGAGGTGCGCGGCGACCCGGGAGGCAGATGCTGATAATGTGGATAGGCCGGGTGTATCGCTTTTCACTGCTTCTACCGCGTTCTCGAAGAAGGTTTCTTCGCTACGTTTCATTTCTTCCCCCGATTGAATTCCGAAAGTCGTTTCTTCATCTTTGCCCGCGCCTGATAAAGTGTCACGGCCACCAATGCCCGCGAAGTTCCCGTCAGTGCGGAGATCTCCCCATTGTCAAAATCTTCCAAATACCGCAGCGTGAAGATCTCCGCCGCACGGGGCGTCAACTCACTCATCGCCAGACGAAGAATTGCGCGCAGTTCGGCAGACGATAAGCCCGTTTCCGGAGAGCTGCCCGGGCTGGCGGTCGCCGATCCTGCGACCAACTCCAACGACTCTAACCCTGCAGTTTTCTGCTTGCGCAGCAGATCGAGAGCCCCGTTGATCGCCGCGCGGTAAAGATAGCTGCCGACGTTTGCGGGCGGCGCGAAACCTCCACTCGCGAGGCGCAGGAACACCGATTGCGTCACGTCCTCGGCATCGGCCATGTTTCCGGTGATCCGGTAGGCCGCAATGAGGATGCGCCGGTGATGGTCTCTGAATAGGTCCGAGAGCCCTTCACAGGTTTCCGGTAACGGTATGGCTGGGCTGGCAGTGGCCACTGGCGTACTTTCCTGGTTTTTCATATGGATGACGTTTCAAATTGCTGGAAATGAATGAGCTCTGAAGAATTACGCGGAAAGGAGCTTGGGTGTTCCAGAATTCTCGCCAATTGATGACCGATCGTCCCGATGGGAGCAAGTCGTGGCACGAGAGGAAGGCGTTCAGAACGTTGGCGCGCCACGCATGAGGGTAGGAAAGGGAAGTCTTCCGGGGAGATTCTGCCGCTCGCTGGCCGTCCCTTTGCAAATCAGGCCGGCAGATTTGAAACAGCGAGTCGAAGGCCACAGGTCCCGCGGTATTAAAGACGTTCGCGCAAGCCAACAAGCGGCTTGCGCGAACCGAGTAGTACGTTTTCTTGCGAATCCGCAGAGCGGAGCTCAGTTTTTTCGCGCCGACCTCAAAGCTCGGTCAAGGTCATAGCGATCGAGGTTCATCACTTTATTCCAGGCAGCCACGAAGTCTTTTACAAAAGCCTCCTTGGATTCGCTGGATGCATAGACTTCGGCAATTGCCCGAAGCTGGGAGTTTGAACCGAAGACAAGGTCGACACGGGTGCCGGTCCACCTGGTTGCGCCCGTCGCGCGATCTCGTCCGTCAAACAAGCCTTCCTGGGTCGAGGAAGGCTTCCACTCCGTGGACATGTCGAGCAGGTTGACGAAGAAATCATTGGTCAATGTCTCGGGTTGCTTGGTGAAGACGCCATGGTTGGAGTGGCCGAAGTCGGTATTCAGCACGCGCATGCCGCCAATGAGCACGGTCATTTCGGGAGCTGTCAACCTGAGCAATTGCGCGCGATCCACTAGCAATTCTTCCGCCGTGCTTCGGTGTCCGAGACGGAGGTAATTGCGGAACCCGTCCACGGTCGGCTCCATCACCGCAAAAGAATGCGCGTCGGTCTGCTCTTGCGAAGCATCTGTACGTCCCGGCGAAAACGGAACCTTGACGTTTTGGCCGGCTTTTTTCGCAGCTTCCTCGACGGCCGCGCATCCGCCCAGAACGATCAGATCGGCGAGCGAGACCTTCTTGCCAGTGGATTGCGAACCATTGAAGTCTTTCTGGATCGCTTCCAGCTTTCCCAGCACCTTGGCCAGTTCAGCCGGCTGGTTCACTTCCCAATCCTTTTGCGGGGCGAGGCGAATACGCGCCCCGTTTGCTCCGCCGCGCTTGTCGGAACCGCGGAAAGTCGACGCAGAAGCCCAGGCCGTCGTGACGAGTTGGGAGATTGAGAGCCCGGAGGCGAGAACCTTGGCCTTCAAGGCCGCGATTTCCGGCTGCCCGATCAGTTCATGGCCCACGGCGGGAAGAGGATCCTGCCACAGCTGTGGCTCTGCGGGAACGAGCGGCCCCAGGTAGCGGGGGATCGGCCCCATGTCGCGATGGGTCAGCTTGAACCACGCCTTGGCGAATGCGTCCGCAAACTCCTGCGGATTCTCATAAAAGCGCCGGGAGATCGGCTCGTAGCCCGGGTCCATCTTCAGAGCGAGGTCTGTGGTGAACATCATGGGCGCATGCCGCTTCTTTGGATCATAGGCATCGGGAACGGTGCCCGCGCCCGCACCATTCTTCGGCGTCCACTGGTGTGCACCCGCGGGACTTGTCGTGAGCTCCCACTCGTAACCAAACAGGTTTTCGAAGTAGTTGTTGTCCCACTTCGTGGGGTTCGTGGTCCAAGCGCCTTCCAGCCCGCTGGTAATCGCGTGGGCGCCGTTGCCGGTGCCCAAAGTATTCTTCCAACCGAAGCCCTGCTCCTCGAGGGCCGCGCCTTCCGGCTCGGGGCCCACATGCGCTTTCGGATCGCCCGCGCCGTGCGCTTTGCCAAAGGTGTGACCGCCGGCAATAAGGGCAACCGTTTCCTCGTCATTCATCGCCATGCGACCGAAGGTGTCGCGAATATCCCGTGCGGCAGCGATTGGATCCGGCTTTCCATTGGGTCCTTCCGGATTCACGTAAATCAGGCCCATCTGGACTGCGCCAAGCGGGCTGTCGAGCTGCCGTTCCCCTTTGTAGCGCTCGTCGCCAAGCCAGGTGCCTTCCGGACCCCAGTAGACGTCCTCTTCGGGCTCCCAAGCGTCTTCGCGACCGCCTCCGAAGCCAAAGGTCTTGAAGCCCATCGACTCCAGCGCAACGTTCCCGGTGAGAACCAGGAGATCGGCCCAGGAGATTTTCTTGCCGTACTTCTGCTTGATGGGCCAGAGCAACCGGCGGGCCTTGTCCAGACTCACGTTGTCGGGCCAGCTGTTGAGTGGCGCAAACCGCTGCTGGCCTGAGCCTGCTCCGCCGCGTCCATCGTGAATGCGGTAGGTGCCGGCGCTGTGCCATGCCATGCGAATGAAAAGTCCGCCATAGTGCCCATAGTCGGCCGGCCACCAGTCCTGCGACGAGGTCATCAAGGCATGCAGGTCCTTGATGACGGCGTTCAGATCGAGGCTCTTGAACTCTTCCGCGTAATTGAAATCCTTATCCATGGGGTCGGACAACGAGGAATGCTGGTGCAAGACCTTGAGATTCAGCTGATTTGGCCACCAGTCCGCGTTCGTCAACGGCGCTTTCGCCATCTTGCTGTCGGTACCGTGCATTACCGGGCACTTCGATTCGGTCGACACGTTCTTCTCCTTATTACCGGGGACAGTCCCCCGCTGTTGTGGTGGGTTTTTCTTTACAAGCATGCATCTGCTGTCGAATTCATCTCAGAATCCAGTTTGAACCATCAGGGCGGTCCCGTTCCAAGGCGGCACCTGTTTTCGTGTCCATGCGAGAGGGACGTGTCAATCAAATCCGGTCCCGTTGTCGCCGTTCGTCCGTTGCTCCTATGACAACAATACCGCCGGACAGTGCGACCGGAAAAGAGCAGGACTTCCTTTGGGGGAGATGAGAACCGGAATCGGTGAACGCGCGGTGCATTCCAGATATTTCATTCGCTTGAGGAGGATGTACAAGAGCTGGCGGGTTCCGTTCTCGGTTTTCAGACTCGATCAGCATTTACGCGGCAATCAAGGGAGGGCCCGCAACCAGGACTTCCTCGGCGTGTTGAGTATTTTGCTACGCGCCGAGGTTCAAATCCTACCGATTGGCGTCAGGCGCTCGGAGCGATGTTCTGGTTGGAGCGGAAAAGATTATGGGGATCGTACTTCTGCTTCAATTGAGCGAGCCGGGCGTAGTTCACGCCGTAGGATGCGCGCACCGCAGCCGCGCCTTCCTCTCCGAGGTAGTTGACGTATGCATCGGAAGCGCCGAACGATTCGAGCTGCGAAGAGAGACCTCTGGCCCAAGCGATGCACTGGTCGGCAAGCGAACGATCGGTCCAGCCCGCAACAATATTGATGCTGTAGTGAACCCGCCGCAAGCCAAAGGCGGTTTGGGTGGCCGGCACGCGGCTGGCTGCGCCATGCATGTGCTCGAGAATCACCTGCGATTGCTCAGTCGGCGCACTCCCCGCAGCTTCAATAATGACCCGGATCGCATCGTCTGTGATCTCGCGAAGGAAGGGACACTTGAAGTAGTAGTTGACTCCAGGAGGAGCGGTGAAATCGAGCATCGTTTGAATCTCGGTATATTTCTTCTTGCCAGTCATGTCGGCGACTGGGGCATCGGCGAGGTAGAACTGTTTTCCGGCACCGGCTGCCACCGTCGGTTCTCCACTGTGGCATAGGGCAATGGCCGCCAGAGGTGCCCCGTGGCCGGTCATCAGGGACGCGTATGCGCTGAGCTCATCGGGCGCGGTCAAAGTAATGTCTCGATATTGACGCAGCAGATCCATGGCCGCAGAGCGTGGATAGAGGATCACGCCTCCCTCGACCGACTCCAGGGGGTGCAAGCGGAACTCAAGCGCAGTGACGATGCCGAAATTGCCGCCGCCTCCGCGAATGGCCCAGAACAAATCCTCATTTTGAGAGGCGCTCGCGGACACGTGCTGGCCCTCGGCGTTGACCAGGTCCGCAGAGATCACGTTGTCGCAGCTCAAGCCGTGCTTTCCCATGAGCCAGCCGAGGCCCCCGCCCAACGTCAGTCCGGCAACCCCTGTTGACGAAATCACTCCTCCGGTTGTTGCCAGGGCGTACCCCTCGGCTTCCTTATCCAGTTCTCCCCAAGTCGCGCCGCCCTGTACCAGGGCCGTTCTCCGCGCCGCGTCCACCTGGATTCCCCGCATGCGGGAGAGATCAATCATTACCGCACCGTCGGCCACAGACTTGCCGGCCACACTGTGGCCGCCGCCGCGGACAGTAAAGGGCAACTGGTGGTTGCGCACGAAGCAAATGGCCTGCATAACGTCGGCGATGCTCGATGGGCGCACGATCAGGCTGGGCCTGCGGTCGATCATGCCGTTCCATATATGACGGGCAACTTCGTAGGCCGAGTCAGAGGCGGTGAGAATGGGACAGTTGAGCGTTCGCTTGAGGACGGCCAGGTATCCGTCTTGCAGTCCTTCCGTTTCGAGATTCATTCAGAGAGCCTACCATTCCTTGGTTTCGGGTTTTGGCAAAGTCGCTATCTCAACAAGCGAACAAGTCCTGCTGATCGCGCGGGGCGGTCCTGGTTGGGACCGCGGCCGTCGCGCACGAGCTGGTTTGCTATGCCTTAGCCGGTTCTGTCCGCATGCATGTCCAAACATAGCTTGATTCCTGGTCAGTCTCAATGAGTTTGGGATGAGTTCTGGATGAGTTAAAAGGCGCAGCAGAACTCAGTCTCAACTCATCTCCGGCTCATTGAGCCGAAAACGATTCAGTTGCAGACTTGGTTTATCCCACGGCACGACCCAGTCGGGCCGAAATCGAAAAGGAGAAATTCTCATGAAAAGCAAATTGACTTTCGCACTCGCCGCTTCACTGCTCACCCTGGCACTCGTAGCAAGCCCGCAGCGCGCCTCGGCGGCGGTGAACTCCTATCTGACGATCGATGGAGTTTCGAGTGAATCGGACAGCGGATCCTCTTCCGCCTCACATTCTTCGTCGGGGCCATCGGTATGGGGCTTTATCGTCTATCTCTTTTCTTAAGGCCGCAACGATCGCCGGAGAATCGAGACACGTTGGAGCTTGATGGGCGAGCCTGCTCCATGGGAGCCAAATCCGTGAGCGAGGTGCGCCATTACACCTTGCCGGGGCACAAAACTCGCTGCCCGGCGCGGTACGATAAGCCTGTTGTGGTTCATTTATGCGTTTGAGCCTTCCCCTCGGCCAGGCGTTGCTCCTTCTCGGTTTCACGGTTGGGATGCAAGCGCAGGAGCCGTCTGCGAGTCTTCGCCAGGCGGACGCGGATTACCGCCAAGGCGTGGCCGCGCTCAACCAGAATGACTTGAAGACAGCTCAACTAAAGTTCGAGGCCGTTGTGCGGCTCGCGCCTGCGGCGGAACAGGGGCACAGCGCCTTGGGCGCTGTCCTCATCCGCGAAGGTCAATTAGCTGCGGGAACGCGGGAGCTTGAGAAGGCGTTGGCGATTCAGCCAAGCGATAGTGCAGCACAAATGAACCTGGCGATGGTTTATGCCGAGTCAGGAGGAGCGGCCAAGGCAGTGCCCCTGTTTGCGAAGATCGAAGCAGCGGCTCAGGCGGAGCGGCGCCCGGTCAGCGCGCAAGTGTTGCAGGCGTATGCACGATCCTTGCAGGCAACCGGGCAGACGCAGGCTGCGATCACACAGATGAAACAGGCTGTCGCGCAGGAGAGCCGTAATCCGGAGATACATGATGCGCTTGGATCGTTGTATGCGATGGACAGAAACTGGGAGTTGGCCGAGCGGCAGTTTACCGAAGCGGTGACTCTGAAAAATGATTTGGCCATCGCGCATCTGCATCTTGGCTTGACTCTAAGTGCCGAGCAAAAACCGGGCAGCGCAGAAGAGTGGATGAAGGCGTATGCCTTAGCGCCGCGTGAGCCGGCCGTCACATTGGCCGTGGGGAAGGCGCTGTCGGACGCGGGCCGCGATGTGAGCGCCGTGCCAATTCTGGAGCACGCGCTTGAGCTCGAGCCGAAATCGCTTGCGGCGCGTTATCAGCTTGCGCTCGTGTTGCAACGGGTGAATCGCGTGCCGGAGGCAATTGAGCTGCTGAAGCAGGTCGTTGAAGCCGAGCCGAAGAATATTGACGCGTTGACCAATCTGGGAATGGCCTATGCACAGGAGCATGAAGCCACCCAAGGCATTCCTTTCCTAAAGCAAGCCACTATGTTGAATTCAAAAGACGCGACGGCTCACCAGGACTTGGCGGCGGCTTATCTCCAAGTAAACCAGGTTGACGACGCGATTGCGGAGTTGAAGATAGCAATTACGCTAATGCCTGCTTCGCCGCAACTTCACTACGACCTTGGCACCGCTTACAAACTCCAGGACGATGCGACGGATGCGATTCCGGAATTGGAGAAAGCGGAGAAACTGAATCCGTCGGGATACGAACCCGCCTACGTGCTTGGGCTCCTCTACATGCAAGTGGCGCGCTATGCCGAGGCTGCCCAGCAACTGGAAATATCGCTCAAGCTGCACCCAAAGAATGGCGACTGCTGGGCTACGCTGGGCAGCGTCTATAACAAACTCGACCGCTTGCCTGAAGCTGTGACCGCACTTCGAGAAGCGATTCAGCAGATGCCGGACCAGGCGGATTCGCACTTGATCCTGGCGTCGGTGCTGATAAAGCAGAATGACACAGCCGACGCCGCGCGGGAACGCAAGGTAGCCGCGGACCTCATGCGGCAGCATATGAACCTGCAGCGCGCGGAAGTGGCTACCAATTCGGGCAAGTCCCTTTTGCAAAACGGGAAGGTGGAGGATGCAATCGTTCAGTTTCGCGACGCTCTGACTTTTGATCCAAATTACGCAGAGGCGCACCTGAGGCTGGCCGAGGCGCTGGAAAAGCAGGGCAAGACAGTAGAGGCAGCAGCCGAAAGGGCCCAAGCCGAATCGCTGGCAAAACAAGCCAAATAGGTGCAGAAAGCGCGATCCATCCATGGGTGGATGTACACCCGATACAGCGCTGGCCTATACTTCCGGTGGCACTCACGGCGTCTTCTCTTCCCTCCTGTTCGCATCGCCGGCGCCTGCACGGTCGCGCTGTACGTTTGCTGAACGGAATCCTTTTCGTGGGATGGCGCGAGGCGCGGGTGAAACTGCACATGTTGAAAAGATTCGCGCGGCGCATCCCGTTCTACTTCATTGTGGCCAATGTGGCAGCTTTCGGTCTCGTTTGCGCAATGATGGCCGCCGAAGATGATGCTGACACAAAGCAGGCTGCAGCCCGCAAGGCGTATGCCGACAAAATCAGGGAGTCGTATCAATATCCATTTGGCCAGGGCAAGCTCTCGGCTCCGGGAAATGCGGCGGTTGAAGGCAACGATTTTCTGCAACCTGGCGCTTTCATGAGCGCCGAATACTGTGGACACTGCCACCAGGAGGCCTACCATCAGTGGCGGGAGGCCCTCCATTCCAACTCGTTTCGCACGCCGTTTTACCGGCAAAGCGTCAATGTCTTGCTCCGCACCAAAGGCGTCGAGTTCGCCCGGCATTGCGACAGTTGCCATAACCCGATCGCGGTTCTCAGTGGTGCAATGAATCCCAATTCCACGGTGAATCGACTTTTTGATCGCGACGGGTTGACTTGCACGACCTGTCACTCCATTCAAAGCGTCGCGTCGAAGCTGGGCAATGGCGGATTCGTGATGGGAGTTCCGTCGGTGCTGGTGGATGAGAACGGGAATCGAATTCCGGGAGAGGTGCCGGACGCGGAGATTCTCGCGCATCTCGATCGACATTCTAAAGCCGTAATGCAGGACGTCTATCACGCGCCTGAATTCTGCGCCGCCTGTCATAAGGCAAATCTGCCGCCGACACTGAACGACTACAAATGGATTCGTGCGTTTACGGCCTATGACGAGTGGCAAAATTCAAAATTCTCGAATCGCAACCCACTCACTTTCTATACTGCCGACTTCACGACCTGCCAGGGATGCCACATGAAACGCGCCCCGAACATTCTGCCGGAGCCAGGCGCGAAAAACGGGACATTCGTTTCTCATCGGTGGCTGGCTGGAAACACCGCGGTGCCGTTCTATTACGGTTTCAACGAGCAACTGGACAAGACGATTGAGTTCCTCCGTTCCGGAGATTATTTGAATGTGGATATCTTCGGATTGAAGATTGGCGACAACGCCAAGTTGACGGCTCCCCTTGGCACAGTTCCTTTCAAAGTACATGCGAATGACTTGCTTGAAGCTTACGTGGTCGTTCAAAACAAGAACATCGGACACTCGCTCATTCCGGAGGTGCGCGACCTCTACGAGGCCTGGGTACAGTTCACGGTAACCGACTCTAACGGTGCAAAGATCTATGACAGCGGATTTCTGAAACCCGATGGGATGCTCGAGCCGGGGGCTCACAGCTTCACCAACAGGCCCGTCGATGTGGTGGGTGAATTCGTAGATAACCACGTTGTCTCTTCGATCCACTCGGTCGCTTACGACAACACCATCCAGGCAGGACGGTCGGCGCTGGTGCGCTATCGATTCCGCTTGCCCGTCAATGTGACAGGGCCGATCACGCTGCAGGCCCGCGTCAACTACCGGCATCTGCGCCAGAGTTATTTGAACAACATTTTCGGTCCCGATCACCCAGCATACCCGGTGGTCGAAATCGCTTCCCGCAGCCGGGTGATCAAGATTGGCGATAACCAACCAATGACGCCGCTCCCGGCCGACAACGAAGACTGGATGCGGTGGAACAATCTCGGTATCGGGCTGCTCGATGAACTGCAATACGACGATTCGCTCAACGCCTTTGAACAGGTAACTCGCCTTCGACCGGAATACAAAGACGGGTATATCAACCTTGGTGTGACCTACATTGAGTGGGAGAAATATGATGAAGCGCGCCAGCCGCTCGAAAAGGCTCTCGCTTTGAAGCCGAACGATGCACGGGCACTCTATTACATGGCGCTGATTGAGCGTAGAGCGCGCCACTCGGACGCAGAGATCGCCGATCTCGAAAAGGTGGTCGCGCAGTTCCCGGAGTCGCGGGACGCGCGGCGTGAGCTGGGAATCTCGTACTATCAACAGCACCGTCCCGATGACGCCATGGAGCAGTTCAAAGCCTTGCAGGCGATCGATCCCGATGACCTTGCTGCGCACTACAATCTTGCGATTCTCTACAGGAGAAAGGGAATGAAACAAAAGGCAGAGGCGGAAGCGGCGCTTTACACAATGAAGCGCATTGATCCCGGAGCACCAACCTATTCCCTGAACTATTTGCGCAAACACCCTGAAATATCCACTGAAAGCGTGCCGTGGCATGTGCATAGCGACATACACAATGCACCGCCGCCGGCCACCGCAGGGGGAACAAAATAATCCAATGAGAACAGTCTAGTGGGCCATCGAAACGTCAATCGACGCACCTTTCTTCGCTCGCTCAGCCGCACGGCACTGGTGTTGCCGTTTGCCGACATCGTTGCCCTCGCCGGCCCCGCACAACAGTCGCCGCCCGCGCAAAGTTCGAGGATTGGACCGCAGGAACGCAATTATGACGCGAGACCTGCCCCTCCTCCGCCCGGTCCGAAATCGCCGATTGAGGGCACGCCTCTCGGTGTCAGTTTTGTTGAGGTGGCCCCGCAGTCTGGACTCACGGGAGAGACAATCTACGGCGGCGTGCTCCATAACAAGTACCTGCTGGAGACGACTGGATGCGGGCTGGCCTTCTATGACTACGATCATGACGGATGGCCCGATCTTTTCCTGGTGAACGGTTGGCGGTTGGATGGATTTCCGGCAGGACAAGAACCACATTGCCGGCTCTTCAAGAACAATCGCGACGGAACATTTACGGATGTTTCGATCGGCTCGGGGCTAGAGCGGAAGACGGGATGGGGTCAGGCTTGCTGCGTCGGCGACTACAACAACGACGGCCTCGATGACTTATTTGTGACGTATTACGGCCAGAACGCTCTATATCGTAATCATGGCAATGGCACGTTCACTGAAGTCACC
Organism: uncultured Acidobacteriaceae bacterium; assembly: GCA_963798035.1. GTDB lineage: Bacteria > Acidobacteriota > Terriglobia > Terriglobales > Acidobacteriaceae > Telmatobacter. Next base: position 815,436 of record CAWCRW010000007.1, read on the forward strand.
AAAGAAGCTGGACTCATTCAGCCGGGTCCAAAAATTCGTTGGAACACAGGCTGCACATTTGTTGATTATGACAAGGACGGTCACCTGGACCTATTCGTCGCGAACTATGTTGACTTCGATCTGAAGACGGCGCCGCTGCCGCAGGATGGACCCTGCACCTACAAGGGAATCCTCGTGGCCTGCGGGCCGCCCGGACTGCCCGGCGGAAAGAACATCCTTTATCACAACAAGGGCGATGGCACATTTGAGGACGTGAGCGAGAAGAGCGGCATGTGGACCGCAGTCGGCACGTACGGACTCAGTGTGGCCGCTTCAGATTTGGACAACGACGGCTGGCCGGACATTTACGTTGCAAACGATTCGGCACCAGCGACTCTCTATCTCAATCAGAAGGACGGAACGTTTCGCGATATCGCGATTGAAGCAGGTGCCGCGCTTTCGGCCGAGGCAAAGCCACAGGCCGGCATGGGGGTTTCAATTGGCGACTACGATCGTGACGGGAAACTCGACGTGGTCAAGACCAACTTCGCCGGCGATACCGATTCACTCTATACGAATCTCGGCGACGGAAATTTCGAAGATCGGACCTACCCAGGTGGTCTCGGCGTGAATACGCGTCTTCTCGGGTGGGGCGTAGGCTTCTTTGATATGGATAACGATGGCTGGCTCGATCTTTTGATGTCGAATGGACATGTCTATCCGGAGGTCGATAGCTCAAAAGCAGACCTTAAGTATGCGGAGCATAAGTATCTCTATCGCAACCTTCGGAATGGCCGCTTCGAAGAAGTGACCGACAAAGGCGGTCCAGGCATTCTTGAGAATGCCCCGGCGCGTGGTTGCGCTTTCGGTGACTATGACAACGACGGCGACATCGATATCGTGGTCAATTGCATCAACGCGCCACCGCAACTGCTGCGGTGCGACTCGACGCTCAATCGAAACTGGATCAAGATCAAACTGGTTGGCACAAAGTCGAATCGATCGGGAATCGGCAGTCGGGTGATTGTGACTGCGACGACATCGCCCGATGCGCAGAAACCTCTTGTTCAGATCGATGAATTGCGCAGCGGGGGAAGCTACTTTTCGCAAAATGATTTACGTCTGCACTTCGGGTTGGAACAAGCCAAGAAGGTCGATGTGGTCGAAGTACGATGGCTGAGCGGACAAGTGGACCAGTTTCGAGATCTCGACGCGAACCGACTTTACGTTCTCGAAGAGGGCGGGAAGATTTTGAAGGCGGAGCAACTGACTCCTGCCAAGCCGAAGGCCTGAGAAGACCCGGATGCGGATTGTTTTGCTCATCCTGCTGCTTTCATCGGTGACGTGCGCCGCACAGACGCCGGCGACGTGTCCGTGGTTCTCTGCGGGCAGCGCCGTGAGCGTATTAGGTGGGCCGGTCGTGTCGAACATACACGTCAAGAGCAATTCGCAAGGCATGTGCCACTTCTCGCGTACATCCGGCGACGAGAAGAAATTCCTCGATATCCTCATCGGAAGAGAGAATCCAAACGCCTGCGCACAAGGCGGCACAAAACGTACGGCTCTCGGAAACGAAGCGGTGCAATGCAAGAGCACAAATACAGAAGGTCAGGGTTTGGATGTGATCACCGGACGCATGCGCAACGTATATTTTGTTGTGAGTATCGGCAACGTACCCAACGCCTCCGCCGCTCCACCGGGACCAAACGGCTCGCCCGACCCCTATGAAGCATCCATGCTCGAGCGCGTTGCGGAACAGGTAGTCGGGAATCTCTATTGATCGCTCTCACCAGGTCAATGCAGGTGACCGACGGCAGATCGTAGGGAGATTGTTGCTCTGCCCTTGTCCGTATCTCCAGAACCGGACCCGTGCGTTGTCCGTTGTCTCGTCGATCGGGCCTTCTTCAGAAGGCGCGCAACGAACGAAACAGTTCCCTTTCCGCAGGCGCATCGAGTAATCTCCATTCAGGTTGAGGAACCAAGCCGGAGTTTCGAGCATCTGAGTCCCCAGGAGTCCATATAACCATGCATGCGAGGCAATCGTGACCGCGCCCCACTCTGACGCCCTTGTGCTTTTTGGGGTGACGGGAGATCTGGCCCACAAGATGACCATCCCCGCGCTCTATGCAATGACCAAGCGGGGCAATCTCAATGTGCCTGTCATCGGCGTGGCATTCCCCAAGTGGAGTCTGGCCCGGCTCGAGAGGCACGTGACAGACAGCGTCAAGCGATCGGGCGGAGTCGACAACCAACGAGCGCTGCGGCATCTATTGTCCCGGTTGACTTATGTCAGCGGCGACTATCGAGATCCTGCCACATTTGCCGCAATCAAGAAGGCTCTCGGTCGCGCGCGTCGGCCCGCGTACTATTTGGCTATCCCGCCTTCCCTCTTCGAAACTGTGATCAAAGGGCTGGGCGCCGCGAATCTAGCCGATCACGCGCGGGTCATCGTTGAAAAGCCGTTCGGGCGCGACCTTGCTTCCGCGCGGCAGCTGAATCGCGTAGCGCGCAGCGTATTCCCTGAAGACTCCATTTTTCGGATCGATCACTTCCTCGGCAAAGAAGCGATTATGAACATCCTTTATTTCCGCTTCGCCAACTCGTTCCTGGAGCCGATATGGAATCGGAATTATGTGGCCAGCGTGCAAATCACGATGTCTGAAGATTTCGGCGTGGCAGGCCGAGGCGCGTTTTACGAAACGGCCGGGTGCCTGAGGGATGTCATCCAGAACCACCTGTTTCAGATCGTTGCGCTTCTCGCCATGGAACCACCGGCAGGAAGAGATTATGGTTATTTGCAGATCGAGAAGGCCAAGGTGTTTCGCGCCATGCGGCCGTTGAAGCGCGACGACGTGGTCCGTGGTCAATACGCCGGGTACCGCAAGGAGCCTGATGTAGCAAGAAGGTCGGACGTGGAAACTTTCTGCGCCATGCGCCTCTTCATCGATTCCTGGCGCTGGACCGGCGTGCCGTGGTATTTGCGTTCTGGCAAATATCTGCCTGAGACCGCGACTGAAGTCCTGGTAGAGCTGAAGGCGCCGCCGCAAGGTCTGTTTGCCGATTCGACTCCGGCGGTTGGCCGCACCAACTACGTGCGTTTTCGGCTGTCACCGAGTTCCGCCGTGGCACTGGCCGCGCGGGTGAAGCTCCCCGGAAAGGAGTTCATTGGAGATCAGCGCGAACTTTATCTTCTCGAAGAACAACTTGGGATCGAGGCGCCTTACGAACGGCTGTTGACGGATGCGATGGACGGCGACGGGGCTCTCTTCACGCGTGAAGACGCGGTTGAGGCGGCGTGGAAGGTCGTTGAGCCCGTGCTGAAGTCCCATCACCGCGTCCGCCCCTACAAGCGCGGCAGCTGGGGACCGAAACAGGCGGACGCCTTGATTGCTGCAGACGGTAGCTGGCACAATCCATAATTTGCTCCGTTCCGAGGCATCCCATTGGTGTCTTAAATTCACAGTCGCGATCGTAAGCTGCCGAGAAAGAACATTCCTCCGGCACCGTTGTCTCGTCCCGCGAAGGCTTGCGCGCCCCGCCGCAATTCTGCGTAGTGCGATTCCGAGCGGCCCAGGCCTCAATCTACGACCGCGAAAGAAGAACGGAAATAGCGAACCCGATTGCTATAATGCGTGAAGCTGCCCGGTTCCCGCCGCCTTCCTCTATGCCCGCATTTCGCTTTGGAGACTATGAATTCGACGCTCAGACGTTCGAGCTGCGCAGGAGTGGCGCGACCGTTCGCCTGCAGCAGCAGCCAGCGCGCGTTTTTGCATTTCTGCTCAGCCATCGCGGCTCCCTGGTCACGCGCGAACAAATTCGTCTGGCCATTTGGGGCGAGGACACTTTTGTCGATTTCGAGCAGGGTCTGAATTTCTGTATTCGCCAGATACGCCTGGCTCTGAATGAACAAGCCGAGCGTCCCTTGTACATTGAAACTCTTCCGCGCCTCGGTTACCGGTTCATTGCTCCGATCGAAATCAAGGGGGAGACAGAAACGGCGCCGGCTGAAAAGCGGGTGCGTATCGCGGTGGCTCCGATTGAAGATCTGTCCGGGCAATCGGAAGCATATTTCGCAGTCGGACTGACCGAAGACATGATCTCTGCTCTCTCGCGCATCGATCCGGCGCGGCTGCGCGTGACCGCAGTACCAAGGCTTGAAGCCAGTGACGGCGGCAGCGATCCCATGGATCGGCTGCAACGCCAATTAAACCTGGACTACCTATTGCGCGGCTCAGTACGGCGCTCGGCAGACAAAGTTAGGATCAGTGCTCAGTTGTATGATCTGCGCGATAAGAGCATCCTCTGGTCGAATACCTACGATCGCAAGTCGGCTGACTTGCTGGCGGTGCAGGAAGAGGTGACTCAGCAGGTGAGCCAATCGATGGCGCTGCAGCTTTTTCCCAGCGCCACCGTCGGCGCGCGCCGGTATGCACGTTCTGCGGTTGCATACGATGCTTACTTGAAGGGGCGCTTCTTCTGGCACAAGATGTCGAACGATTCGATTCGGCGAAGCATGAGCTATTTCAAAGAGGCGCTGTCGTTCGACTCCACCTTCGCACCCGCCTACGCGGGTCTCGCTGATTGCTACGCGCAAATGGGATCGGTTCGCGTCGGCGCGATGAAGCCTTTTGAAGCCGTCGAAAATGCCCGCATTCATCTGCAGAAGGCTTTGGACCTCGACGAGACTCTCGCCGAAGCGCATTGCACGCATGCTCTGATCAAGAGCTGGTATGAACTTGATTGGGATGGGGCGGAAAAGGAATTCCAGGCTGCTCTCGCTCTTGAACCGGGGTTGGTCACCGCCCTCCTCTGGCAGTCCCTGTATCTCTCCGCAATGGGCAGGTCCCGCGAAGCGGTGGCATCGGTTCAACGCGCACGGGAAATCGAACCGCTTTCCGCCAGCGTCAATCTTTATCTTGGCGTAGCCCAGACACACGCCGGAGAATATGATCTTGCTCTTCGCCAGATGCAACAAAGTATCGAACTGGACCCCAGCTACTATCGGTCCTATATGTTTCTGGGTAGAAACCTAAGTTGGCTGGGGAGATATGACGAGGCCATTGCCGCATTAAAGAAAGCTCTTGAGCTGACACCGGACAGCCTCGAATCGGTCGCTTTCCTCGCTGCAGCCCTCGCGGGAAAGGGAGATCGCAAGGGTTCGCTCAAACTTGTGAAGGAATTGACGGCGGCCGAAGCCAGAACTGAACCTGCTATTCTGCTTGCCATCATTTATGCAAGACTCGGGCTTCCCAAAGAACTCTTCGAAAGTTTGGACCGCGCGGTCGCCGTCAAGTCCACACCGATCTATGTCGTCCTCTTGAGCGATGAATTCCGCCCATTTCGCACAGATCCTCGTTATCTTGCTTTTCTCGGATCGATCGGCTTGTCCCACCTCGCATCCAACTAGCCGGCCGGGGAAGTGTTTGGGCTGAAATCGCGCGGCAAGCTAATTCACCTCTCCTTCAGCGCTGAATCACTCCAGGCCGCCACGTTCCGTGGAAGGTCGCAATTACTGGGGTCTGGAACCAGATGCCTTCCATTCCAATTCAATCACTTCGGGAAGCGACACTAGCTCTGCGACGATCGGGGGGACCTCAAGATTCTCGCGAGGCGAGGGCCAACGCATTTCGCAATCGAATTTCATGCGATGCTCCTGGACGCAATCCGTGAGGGAGATAGTTTTGAGATGAAAGCCAGCTGCTTTGAGCCTGTTCCGCAACTCGTTAGGTCTGAGTCGGTCGCCCTGGACGGTGATCTTCAATTCGCCAATCTGATACCGCTCGACCCGAGTTTCGATGTAGCGAAGACCCCAAAGAACTCCGAAACCGATGAGGGCGGACACAGAGCCCAGAGCTAGTTGTCCCCCACCCATACATAGACCAATAACCGTCGAAAACCACATCGTCGCCGCGGTGGTGACTCCGAGGATCAGCTCATTTTTGCGGACGATCGCGCCGGCTCCGATGAATCCGACTCCAGTCAAAATGCCGAGCGGTAGGCGCATCAGGTCCATTACTGCATAGGAGTCGGCAGGCTTTCCGTTGGTACGGATGAGCAGGTTCATCTGGATCATGGCGACCGAGGCCGCCAAGGTAACGAGCAGCGTGGTACGCAGACCCGCAGCATGTCCGGTCTTGCTTCGCTCGGCGCCAAGCAGACCTCCGGCCATCAGCGTCAAGACCAAACGGAGCGCGATTGCAGGCCAGTGCAATTCGGTTGGCATGTTTGCCTTAGATTCGGCGATACCGCAACTGGATGTGAGGAATGTTCGTGGTACGACCGATGCGTTCGAATGCAAACTTCTGTCACTCACTCCGATGCACAATCGGAGAAGAAGGGAGGCTTAAGCGATTTATGCTGGTTCAATTTCTGCCGAAAATGGCGTGTCATGAACCGAACCTGGCATCTGTCCAGGACCGTTTTCGCATCTGTTCGGTGAGTCGAGTAGATTGTGCAGACCATGGTGATCATAGGGTCTCATTCGAGTTGCATAGAGTTCGAAAAACTAGCGCCCTTGCATAACAAGAGCTCAATTGAAGTACTCCAATCTATCCGGACCAAGCTACCTGGCGTACCGATTTATGCAGTGTTCGATACATCGTTCCACCGCACGATGCCGGAATACGCTTCAAGATATGCCATCGATTGGGAGCTGGCCGAACGATATGGAATCCGTCGCTACGGGTTTCATGGCATTTCGCATCGCTATTTACTCGAGCGCTACGCGCCTCTTGCGGGAAAATTGCCGACCAACTGCAATATTGTGTCAATGCATCTCGAGAGTGGCTGTTCGGTGACTGCAGTGCGGGACGGACAATCGATAGACAACACCATGGGTCTGACCCCTCTTGAAGGTCTGATGATGGGTACGCGATCAGGCGATGTCGACCCATCCCTGATTCCGCTGCTGGTGCACGAAGAACAGATGAGTTTGGGTGCGGTGATGCAGATGTTGAACAAAACTTCCGGGCTTCTGGGCATTTCAGGCGAATCGCTGGACACGCGCATCCTGATGGAGGATTACGATACGAATGCTCGCGTGAGGCTGGCGATGGATATGTTTTCCTATCGAGTCCGAAAGGCTGTGGGGGCTTATCTTGCAGCGCTCGGCACGGTGGATGCCGTGATTTTCGGTGGAGGGATCGCCGAGAATACCAAATTTGTTCGACAATACGTTTGCGAAGGCTTACAGGGCTTCGGTGTCGCGATGGATAAGAAGGCGAACGAGCGTTTGATCGATCAAGAGGGGCGGCTATCGCTACCCGGTTCGCGCATCGAGGCGTGGGTGATCGTCACCGAAGAGGGATTGCAGATCGCCCATGAATGCCGCCAGGCTCAGCGGTAGGGACGACGGGCGCGTGCCGCAACGAGCATGGATCGGATGCAGGAATACCTGGGAAACATCGCCTACGCTTCAATTCTTTGCTGACTGCGCGCGCTACCCGGTTGCGATCTGCCCGAAAGCGAATCGAGCGTCCTGTGCGATTGAACCGACGGAACACAGGACCCTTGAGTGAGACTGCTACTTGAGTGAGACTGCTACTCGATGGCGCGAAGAATTGGGGACAGTCCCTTCAGAACAGCAAACCCGATCCTGGGGCTGGGTCAATGGTAACCGCGATCTGGTAAAGCTTGGGACTGCTGAGTACCTTAGCTGCGACGATCATCCACAATCTGAATCTGGGCCTTGCCTTCCATCACCTCACGCCACGCATAAATCTGTTCATGAATGTCGATTTCACGGGGCACACGTTTCATCGAAATGGTGCTGACCGCCCCGTAGTGCCCCGGTTAAACCAGCAAGAAGAAGGCGCTTCAGAACCGCGTGAATCTCGCCGGCACAACGGCGGTTAGGACCTTTGGTCACCAAGATGGTTACGAAGGTGGGTACGAATTCGTCATTGACGAGCCTGCTTGGTCTGTTTATGTTTTGCAGACCATCCCGATGGCCGTACCTCTGCCATGACAGAACCTATGCGTTTTATTCGCATGCTTTCGCTTCGCGCACGACTTCACACCCGTTAGGAGAGAGATTCCAGTCTATTGGAGGAAATCACTTCTTCTGCGATTACCAGACGCCAAATGATTGGGCGCTAATCACCATGACTGCGTGTGTCATTGCTCGGAGCTGCTAAACAACGTCATCCTATGAGGAAATTACTTGCGATACTGATCTTTGCCAGCTGCATCTCGGTTTCTGCGCAGACGACGACTTGCGGACAAAGTTTGCAGACGGGGACGGACAGTGGGGACGCACTGTGGCAGTTGGGTACCCCCTGCACAACGGGAACTAACACCGGCGGCTACACGGTTTCGAGCATTTCCTACTGGGCCGGCACGCCCGCTTCCACCAGTTTCAGTCTCGGCGTCTACGGCAACTCCGCAGGCACTCCCGGTTCGCTGCTCTGTTCCGTCTCCACCGGCACGATCACCCCTTCATCCGGCTGGAACACCGTCAACATCAGCAGTTGCCCGACGCTGAGCGCAAGCACAACCTACTGGGTCGGCTACCTCACCGGCAGCAATGCGATCTCGCAGGGGACGGTCAGCGGAGTCTGTCCAGGAACCTCCTACCACAGCACCTGGGCCAACGCCCAATTGCCTGGGGTCTCCCTGGCAAATCCATTTCCGGCCAACACGCAGGGAAGCACTTGCTACTCCCTCTACATGACGCTGAACCCGGCCACAAACTCCCCAGGTCCTCTGACCATCAACACCACAGCGCTGCCCAACGGCCAGGTCGGCGCAGCCTACAGCACTTCACTCACCGCCACCGGCGGGACGACACCTTACACCTGGTCGCTGGCCAGCGGCACGCTTCCCGCAGGACTCTCCCTCAACACCACCACCGGCGCAATTACCGGCACTCCCACCGCCACTGCCAACGCCACTTCGCTCACCTTCAAACTCACCGACTCCAGCAGCCCCGCACAAACCAATTCCGTTACACTCAGCCTCACGGTGAACGCAGCCGTGACCACGACGACTTGCGGACAAAGTTTGCAGACGGGGACGGACAGTGGGGACGCACTGTGGCAGTTGGGTACCCCCTGCACAACGGGAACTAACACCGGCGGCTACACGGTTTCGAGCATTTCCTACTGGGCCGGCACGCCCGCTTCCACCAGTTTCAGTCTCGGCGTCTACGGCAACTCCGCAGGCACTCCCGGTTCGCTGCTCTGTTCCGTCTCCACCGGCACGATCACCCCTTCATCCGGCTGGAACACCGTCAACATCAGCAGTTGCCCGACGCTGAGCGCAAGCACAACCTACTGGGTCGGCTACCTCACCGGCAGCAATGCGATCTCGCAGGGGACGGTCAGCGGAGTCTGTCCAGGAACCTCCTACCACAGCACCTGGGCCAACGCCCAATTGCCTGGGGTCTCCCTGGCAAATCCATTTCCGGCCAACACGCAGGGCAGCACTTGCTATTCCCTCTACATGACGTTGAATCCGGCCACAAACTCCCCAGGTCCTCTGACCATCAACACCACAGCGCTGCCCAACGGCCAGGTCGGCGCAGCCTACAGCACTTCACTCACCGCCACCGGCGGGACGACACCTTACACCTGGTCGCTGACCAGCGGCACGCTTCCCGCAGGACTCTCCCTCAACACCACCACCGGCGCAATTACCGGCACTCCCACCGCCACTGCCAACGCCACTTCGCTCACCTTCAAACTCACCGACTCCAGCAGCCCCGCACAAACCAATTCCGTTACACTCAGCCTCACGGTGAACGCAGCCGTGACCACGACGACTTGCGGACAAAGTTTGCAGACGGGGACGGACAGTGGGGACGCACTGTGGCAGTTGGGTACCCCCTGCACAACGGGAACTAACACCGGCGGCTACACGGTTTCGAGCATTTCCTACTGGGCCGGCACGCCCGCTTCCACCAGTTTCAGTCTCGGCGTCTACGGCAACTCCGCAGGCACTCCCGGTTCGCTGCTCTGTTCCGTCTCCACCGGCACGATCACCCCTTCATCCGGCTGGAACACCGTCAACATCAGCAGTTGCCCGACGCTGAGCGCAAGCACAACCTACTGGGTCGGCTACCTCACCGGCAGCAATGCGATCTCGCAGGGGACGGTCAGCGGAGTCTGTCCAGGAACCTCCTACCACAGCACCTGGGCCAACGCCCAATTGCCTGGGGTCTCCCTGGCAAATCCATTTCCGGCCAACACGCAGGGAAGCACTTGCTACTCCCTCTACATGACGCTGAACCCGGCCACAAACTCCCCAGGTCCTCTGACCATCAACACCACAGCGCTGCCCAACGGCCAGGTCGGCGCAGCCTACAGCACTTCACTCACCGCCACCGGCGGGACGACACCTTACACCTGGTCGCTGACCAGCGGCACGCTTCCCGCAGGACTCTCCCTCAACACCACCACCGGCGCAATTACCGGCACTCCCACCGCCACTGCCAACGCCACTTCGCTCACCTTCAAACTCACCGACTCCAGCAGCCCGGTGCAGACCAAATCTGCCACCTTGTCCCTGACTGTCAACGCATCAGGCTCCTTCACAGTTTCCGTCTCACCGCGTCGGGCAGGCATCACTATCAATCAGATACTGACCCTGACCGCAACGACCACAGATAGCGGCGGGGTCGATTGGTCGGTCACCGGCTCTGAGTGTTCTGGTTCTGCGTGCGGCACCTTCTCGTCGACCACCAGTCTCACCGGCGTAGCGGTGACCTACGCGGCGCCCGGCACCGCAGGGGTCTACACGGTCACAGCCACCAGCGCGAGCAATGGAATCACGGCCGCGTCGGTCGCCGTCGGCGTCACGGATCTTGCCGGGGTGACCACTTATCACAACGATCTGGCGCGCGATGGATCGAACACGCAGGAATACGCGCTCAACCCGACCAATGTCGCGACATCGACCTTCGGCAAGCTCTTCTCCTGCACGGTGGACGAAGCGGTCTATGCCCAGCCGCTCTGGGTTCCCAACCTGACCATCAACGGCGTCAAGCGCAACGTGGTCTTTGTCGCGACGCAGAACGACAGCCTGTATGCCTTCGACGCCGACAACAACACCACGCCGTGCACGCCGTTGTGGCAGGTGAGTCTGCTTGACTCAAACCATGGCGGAACTGCCGGTGAGACCTCTGTGCCCTCGAGCGGCACCAACCACCTCGTCGGTTACGGCAACGGCGATATCGCGCCCGAAGTCGGTGTCACCGGAACTCCGGTGATCGATCCATCGACCAATACGCTCTACGTGGTCTCTAAATCCGTCATCGCGTCGGGACCTACGTTCTTCCAACGTCTACACGGGATCGACCTTCTGACCGGCAATGAGAAATACTCCGGTCCGGTCAACATCGCCGCTACCTATCCCGGCACCGGGGACAACGGCACGACAACGACCTTCGTTGCGCGGGAAGAAAATCAGCGCTGCGGCCTGGCGCTGGTCAACGGTGTCGTATACATCGCCTGGGCCGCACATGAAGACGACGCTCCCTACTACGGCTGGATCATCGGGTACAACGCGGGCAGTCCCACGCAGAGCACGCTGACGCAGGCCTACGTCTTTAACGACGACCCCAACAAAGGCCTGGGCGGCATCTGGATGAGCGGAGGCGCACCCTCGGCCGACGCTTCCGGCAACCTCTATGTCATTACGGGGAATGGAGTGTTCGACGCCACCAGCGGGACCGCCCCCAACAACGACTATGGCGACTCCTTCCTCGAACTGACCGGCAGTCTCAGCGTCGAACAGTACTTCACGCCGTCCGACCAGTCGACCGACAACATGAATGATCAGGACTTCGGTGCCGGAGGCGCGGCGGTGTTAGCCGACCTTCCTGCCAATGGCAGCAATCCCACGCACCTCGTCGTCGGAGGCGGAAAAGACGGCGCGCTCTATCTTCTCAATCGCGACCCGTCGAAGATGGGAGGATCGGGCGATTCCAACGCTTGGCAAAGAGTTCAGCTGAACAGCGGAATCTTTTCGACCGGGGCGTTCTGGAACGACAACTTCTATCTCGCGACGTACCAGGGCAAACTGGTGCAATACACGCTCAACCCGAGCACGGCAAAGTTCGGCACCACCGCGGCCAGCTCCAGCTCCGAGTACTTCGGCTTGACCGGCGCTTCGCCTTCGGTGACGTCAATGCCCGACAACAGCAACGGCATCGTCTGGGCTCTCGACATTACCAACTACTGCACGCCACAGTCGCCAGGATGCGGCCCCACCATCCTGCATGCCTACAGTGCCGCGACCCTGAACACGGAATACTGGAACAGCACCGATGGCACCAACAACACAGGCGGCAACGCAGTGAAGTTTACAATTCCCACGGTGGCCAACGGCAAGGTCTACGTCGGCACCCGCGGCAACAACGCCGGCGGCGCAGACAACTCCACATCGATTCCAGGCCAACTCGACGTCTATGGGTTGCTCCCATAAGCCTGACTCGGCAACCATCCTTCAAGCACGCAGTGGCGAAGGACGCCTCATTCCGCTCAACCTAGATGCATCGGTTGCCCTGATCGAATGGCATGGTCAATTCTCTGACGGAACTCTGAACAGAGCAGAAACCTCATTCGGGGGTTTGCTTGCCTGCCCTGAAGACCAGGTCTCGAAACATACCAGAAGTGCGTCTGGTGATAGGTTGTGCATTCGCATCTCGCACCTCCAACCTGCATCGATAGATGCAGGCATCGGCCATTTACTATAGGACCAACTTTAGACTCGGAACGGCAATTGTTTTGATTGAAGATAGCTTATGGATGATCGAAATGGTCTCCAGGGATTTAATCGCTAATAACCTCTGTTGATAAAACTGAATCGGACTCGAATAAACCGAGCGGAAGTGGTCCTGAAATTACCCATATTCGCCTGCCTCCAATTGGCCCGACATTTCTATCTTGCCGGACGTTCAACGGCCGCCTTGCGAGTTTTGAGATAAGCCCACGCGCATGCGATCGCGCACACGACAATGACAGCATATGTCGGAATATGAATAACTGTCGCCGCCGCCGTTATTCCGACAAGGGGTAGCCAAGGCCAACTGCGTCTCCAAGCGTCGATTCTCGATCGTCTACTTAACAGTTCCATTAGAAAGAGCACTGTTACAAACGCCGCAGCTCCCATAGAGATCGCGCACATGTGAACCTGCCAATTAGCCAGACTCGATCTGTGGTGGTCACCCCCACCCTGAATGTCGCCTAGCAGATTCTCCCCATGCATGAAGATTCCTAGGCCGCCTAGAAATGCGATCAGCAGCGCCAAGGAGTTGGCTTCGTGCCATCATCTTCCTGTTTCTGCGTTTTCTTCACCAATCGCCCCATTTGAAAGCACGCTGCTCAATGTTGAATTGTGAGAACGGGACATTCCGCATCGGCAATAATCTGGAAGGCTCGCGATGTTCTGGTTTCGATGCTGAGGTGCGAGCTCTTTCGAATGCCGAGCACGAGAAGATCGATGGACTCTTCCCGAATATGCTGCAAGATTTGATCGTGCGCCTTACCAACTTCCACAAAACTTCGTGAATCGCAGAATTCCTTTGCCTGCTCCGGCACAATCCGGTCAAGGGTTTCGTAGAACTCCGTTTGAAGGTTCGATAATCGATCGGGGTGCGCGACTGAACCTTCTTGGATAACATTGAGTACGTCGAGCTTCGCCCGGAATGCCTCGGCGACAGCAACAGCAAAGAGCGCTGCGTGAGCAGCGGCCGCTGAGAAGTCGGTCGCAAATAGAATTCTCTCGAATGGCAGAGTCTTTGAAGAAGCGGTCTTAACCTTAGGACCAACTGTCAGGGATGGCCATCGTGTGGAGCGTAGAATCTTCTCCGCAGTAGAGCCAATGACTCCCCGCTCGAAACGACCGCCACCATGCGTTCCTAATACGATCATTGCGGGCTGATACTTCTCTGCTAACGCAGGAATGACATCTTTCGGATCACCCTCCAGCAAAACCGGACTTGCCTCGATTGATTTCCCTGCCAACTGAGCGGCTTTGTTTTCCAGAAGCGCTTTTAGATCCTTTCTTTGCTGGCTGACCAATATCCTGTCGATCTCCACCTCAAGAGCCGCCTGTGAAAGCGTGAAGGCATGGGCCACAATCAGCGACGCCGAGAAATATCCCGCGAAGTGCGAGGCGTACAGACCCGCATTTTGTGTGCTGAGAGAAAAATCAGTCGCGTATATAACTGCATTCAAATTCAAATCGGGCCTCTCGTCGATTACTGTCACGTGCTCTATCTCCTCATGAATAAACTTACAAACAGCGACCCGGACGAAGTAGCAATCAGGGAGACAAGCGATGCCCCGATTGCGTAGTGCAGGTCAATCTTGAAAAGAAGGCACAGCACAGGGACAACGACGACACCACCACCCAGACCGGTCAGTGCTCCGAGGAATCCACCCAGGATCGAAGTCGCACAGATTGCCAGGGAAAAGCCAAGAGTATTCATTCAGGAAGCCGTTCCTTCACGCCCAGTATTTTTCGAAGGTGCCATCACAGCCACGTTATTCAGATCTTCACCTCCGAAGACACTTGGCGCGGCATGGAACGATGGCGCATCAAAGGCTCTCAGAAGGTCCACCAGCTGTCCCGCCAGTCCGCGCGGGGCCGGACCATTCAAAAGCACGATGCTCAATTGCCGCCGAATCGGACCATTGTCAAGCGGAATCGCTTTCACAGTTCCCAAGGCAAGGGACTTCTCAATTGACATGTATGGCACGAATCCTACGCCGAGGCCTGCCTCAACGGCCGCGACGATGCCTTCGGTCGAGTTCAAGTCGACTATCGTCCGCAATTGCTGTCTCAGGACACCATTTCGTTCGAGATACTCCTCTACAAATTGGCGCATTCCTGAGCCGACTTCCCGAAGCAGAATCGGTTCCTGAACCAACTCCGCGGCATTGACGGTTCCCTTCGACGCCCAGCGGTGATCTGGCCTCACGATGAGCGTCAACTCGTCCTCTCCGAACACCTCGACCTTAAGATCCGGCCGATGTGCTGGCGCCTCAATCAATCCGACTGCAATCTGGTGAGCGGTCAAAGCTTGCAGAACTTCATTCGTGCTTCCAGCGATGACATGAATTTTTAGCCGAGGCCATTCGCGCAAAAGCTGGGTAAGGAGCTTCGGCAAGAGGTAGACTGCTATCGTGTGGGAAGCTCCAATGCTGAGCTCGGCCCCCTCCTGCCCTCCGAATGGCGCTAGCGCTGCAATTGCATCGTTAGCAATCGCTTCAATTTGTCGCACATATTGCAACAGCGTCGCTCCGGCCGGAGTTAGGCTCGTCTCCCGACCAATCCGGTCGAACAACGCAATGCCGAGGCCGTCCTCAAGGGATCGTATCTGCGATGTAACGGCGGGCTGCGTCAGATGAAGCTCCTCCGCGGCCCTTCGGTAGTTGAGCAACTCCGCCACGACTCGGAACACCTTCAACTTGAAGTTTTCGATCATGGGGCCGCTCCAGTCTCATAGGCGATGTTCGCTAGGGAGAGGCGGTATTGATATTGAGAATTCGTGTAGCCGATCGCAGCGTCTGTCTGCTGGTACTGGGCCTGACTGAGCTCAACGATTGAGCTCAATCCGAGCTTGTAGCGCGTTTGCGCAAGGGAAAGGGCCAGATTCGCCTGATTCAACAGCTCTTCATTGACAGCAACGCTCTGGTAGGCTGTGTTTGCCGCCAGCCATGCCGTGCGAACGTCCCTGACGATACGATCCTTCAGATCACGAGCCTGCTCAGAGTCGGCTTGTGCACGGATCGATGCCTCCTTTGCTTGTGCGGAGTAAAGGAAGCCATTGAAGACGGGAATATTCATGTTGACCCCGATGCCGCCCCACCAATTCTGAACGTAATATTGCGCGGGCCTTATCGGAACGCTCCCGACAGTCCCAGCAGCAGTGATGCTCGGGAGCATCTGATCGCGCTCCGCGTGACTGAATTTGATAGCCGCCTGTTGGTTTAGTTTCAACGCTTGTAGGTCGGGTCGTTGTTGGAGTGCGAGCTGAATGAGTTGTTCCGCCTCCGCGGGAGGCGCCGCCAATGGGGTCGTGTCCTCCACCAGATCGTATGTCACTTGCCGGTCAAGCCCTAGAACCGCATCGAGTGCGGCCATAGTAGAGTCCGCATTGCCTTTCGCATTGAGCTCCAGCAGCTTTGCCTGTGATAAGTTGACGTCCGCAAAACTCAGATCGAGAGTCGATTTCAATTTGTTCTGCGTATAGGAGCTGATCTGGGACTGCGTAGTTTGCCGAGTAGATGTATTCTGGGTCGCAACCTTAAGGAGGGCCTGTGCTTGCAGCGCGTCAAAGAAAGCTTGATCAGTGGCAATGACTATGTCTTCTGTCGTTGCGAGCGCATTCGCATTCTGCGCTTTCTCCTCGAGCTTCGAAGAAGCTACCAGATTACTGGTTTTGCCAAAATCCGTGAGAAGCTGCGTGAATCCACCGCCCCCTCCGGCATGCGTAAACAGCCGAGAGGCCGTCAGGGAACCTGCAGAGATTCGTGATGCGTCTTCTGCCTGCATCGCGGTGATGGCAGCATTTGCCGTAGGCAATTCAGCGGAGCGGGTCTCTCGCATCACCTGATGCTGCGCCAATGCAACAAGACGCGCCACGCTTACTCGTGGGTTGTTCTTGATGGCAATCTTTTCGGCATCCGGCAGAGCAAGGCGTGGATGTTCGGCTGGAGTTGAGATATCGGATGACATGGATGACGCCCGATCGACCGGTAAGGTCGTGGAGTCCGCGGCTTTCTGCGCGAGAAGAATCAGCGGGGCGTGCGGGGCGTCTGGCAGTGGAGCGTTCCTGCTTGGAGCCTGGCCGGCAAGACTGCCAGTATCTACAACCACCACAACGAAAACGAACCCGCAGCAGGCTCGTAGAATCTTACGTTTTTTCATGAACGTCATGCCTCCCCTGCAATCGCGGAGCTTTTCTCTTGTCGCCCATGGACGATGAGGTATACGGCCGGAACCAGAAACACGGTCACAACCACAGAAACGGCGAGCCCGCCGATAACTGCTCGTGCCAGAGGAGCGTACTGCTCGCTGCCAGCCTCCATCCCAAGGGCCATGGGGATCATTCCCAACAATGTCGCTAAAGATGTCATCAGGATCGGCCGCAACCGGATCTTGCACGATTGCACCACGGATTCCAACAGCGATATGCCCTGACTGTGCAGCGTGCCAGCGAATTCAACAATCAGAATGCTGTTCGAAACCACGATGCCGGTCATCATGATCACCCCCATCAACGACATGATGTTCAACGTGCTGCCTGTCACAAGCAGGATCAATACGACGCCGGCAAGTCCCGGCGGAATCGCCATGAGGATGATGAACGGATCGATGAACGATGTGAACTGAGTCATGAGAATCAGATAGACCATAAGAATCGCAATAATCAGCCCAACCCCGAACTCCTCGAAAGAGTGGTTCATGTTGACCACAGCACCGCGCAGATTCAGGACTGTGTTCTTGTCCGTCTTTGTATTCGCAAGGAGTTTGCTCACATCGCCTCCGACGCGCTGCAATGCCTCCGTCTTGGTGGAAACGTAGATATCGATCACGCGCCGAATCTGATAGTGATCGACCTCGGTTGGAGTGTTGATCAGCTTGAGATCCGCGACCGAACTCAAAGGTGTATATCCCTCCGCGTGGTCACCCCTCGATATTTCGCGGGATTCCTCATCAGCCTGCTGCATCGGACCGTAGCCGGGTGGCCGAACACCGCGGAGAGGAATATTCTCGAAGCTCTCCATCGACATGTTATTGAGAACATTATTCGCATACTGGACCGTCACCATGTAGTTGTTGCCACTCTTGGGGTCGATCCAGTAACTAGGGGCGACCATGCCGTCGGAAGTCAAAGCGGTGACCACATTGTCCACAATGTCCTTGGCAGAAAGACCGATCAGACTGGCCTTTTCACGATCAATGTTGAGCGCGATGCCGGGGTAGTCCAGATCTTGAGGAATGTAAACGCCGCTCACATTCGGAATCGCTCTGATTTTTTGTGAAAGCGTCTTTGCCAGTGTGTAAGCCCCATCCATGTCCATTGAACTTACCTGAACATCAATCGGCGCGGGCAGTCCCTGGTTAACCACACTATCCACGAGACCGCCTGCCTGAAAATATGTCGTAAGCTCAGGCATCGCGCGAGCGAGCTTCTCGCGCACGTCTTGCATATACACGTAGCTACCGATGCTATGGCTCTCTTTTAGGCTTACCTGCACGAACGCGGTATCCATCGAGGCATTGGTGGTGTAGATAGCAGATAGATCCGGATACACTCCGATATTCGAGACGATCATATCCAGGTCGGCAGGCTTCACCACTCCGCGAATTACATCCTCCACCTTGGCGACATAGTCATTGCTAACCTCAAGGCGCGTACCGCTCGGCATTCGCAGGTTGATGATGAACTGTCCGGGATCGGTACGTGGAAAGTAAGCACGGCCCAGAAAAGGAGATGCGCTTGCGAGCACCAGCGCCACGCCAGCGAGAATCGCCACTGCTGTGAGGCCAGGCCGTTCCATCGCTCGCTTGGCAAGTTGTTCATACCGGTTCAGCATTCGATCATATTTGGCGTTAAAGCTTCTCTCGAAACGGGCGAAGAAGCCACTCTTCGGCTTCTTGATGGCTTCACCCTCATGGTGTAAATGTATAAACTTCGCGCAGTAGAGTGGCACTACCGTCATGGCGAAAAAGTACGATGCGAAAATCGAGAGCACGACTCCCATCGCCAACGGAGTGAAAATGTACTTGCTGATGCCGCTAAAAAATGTGACCGGGAAAAAGACGATGGAAGTCGTAAAGGTCGCGGCAAGTACCGCCATCGAAACCTCCGTGCCCCCTCGTTCAGCGGCAACTTCCGGTGATTCCCCCATCTCCATATGCCTGAATATGTTCTCCAGGACAATCACGCCGTTGTCGATGAGCCGGGAGAAGACCAGCGCCAGTCCGCCTAGAATCATGGTATTGATTGATCCACCCATGGCATTGGTGATGAGCAGGCATACCACCATTGAAAGCGGAACCGAAAGAAGAACGGCAACCGTGGCCCGCGGACTCCCAAGGAAGATGAGGATCATGGCCGCAGTCAACACCAACCCGATACCGGCTTCTCTGGTCACGTTGCCGATCGCGAGTTTGACAAATACTGATTGGTCGAAGACCACGGATGTCTTCAACGATTGCGGTATGTCTACCAAATGTTTGATGGCCGCCTTCATTCCATCGACGATGGTGATCGTGTTGCTATTGCCACCCTGTTTGAAGACTGGTATGTAGACCGATCGTTGCCCATCGATGCGAACGATGTTGTATTGAAGCGCACCCGCATCTTCGGCCTTGCCGATATCGGCCACCAGAACCGACGCGTTTCCGACCGACTTGAGCGGCATCTGGTTCATCGAATTGGCGTCGGGAAACTGGCTGTTGGCATAAATATTGAAATCTTTCGAACCCACTCGCACGTCTCCAGCCGGTAAAATCAGGTTCGAGTTGTTGACGGACTTCACGACGTCGTTGAGGCTAAGATTGCGCGCCTCCATCTTCAGCGGGTCAACGTAAACCTGTATTTGGCGGTATGTTCCCCCGTAGGGTTGGGGAACCGAGGCACCCTGTACGTTTGAGATCTGGTTGCGTACCTGGAATTGCGCGATGTCCTTGAGATTCGTTTCGTTCAGTCCCTGTCCCTTGAGTGTCACGAGGCACACTGGCTGTGTCGAGGCGTCCATGCCCAATACAACCGGCGGGAGCGTTCCCGGGGGAAGGCGCCGAAGATCCGCCATTGCTAGGTTCGCAATATTGCTCAACGCGGAATTGGGGTCAGTGCCTGGCTTGAAGTAAATTTTGATCAAGCTGACGCCAGTTAGCGAGCGTGACTCGCTGTGATCAATATTGGCGCCCAGCGTAAAAAAACGTTCGAACGTATTTGTAATGTCGGCCTCAATTTGCTGCGGGGGCATGCCGTTATAAAAGGTCGCGACCACCACCACCGGCATGTCGATTCTAGGAAACAGGTCCACCGGCATACGGACAGTATTGACCACTCCCACCAGGGACACCATTAGGCAAAGCATGATGATGAAGAATGGATTCTTAAGAGCAAACTTCGGCATTAATTCCCCCCGTTGATCGCCATTTGATCGGCATTTCTACGCGCCTTCCACAGGTCTTTGCGAACTGTATGATTTCAGGATTGGTCATGCTCTACGCCTTCGCTTCAGCGGTGGAGACGTTATGCAGTCTGCTGTGAACAACCAGGTAGACTGCAGGCACCAGAAACACGGTGACAATCACCGAGACTCCAAGGCCGCCGATGACTGCTCGCGCCAATGGTGCATATTGCTCGCTGCCCGCTTCCATGCCGATTGCCATCGGGATCATCCCCAGAAGTGTCGCCAAAGATGTCATCAGAATTGGCCGGAGTCGAATCTTGCACGACTGCACGACTGATTCCAGAAGGGGCATGCCCTGCTTATGCAAAGTGCCGGCAAATTCGACGATGAGAATGCTGTTTGAGACGACGATACCCGTCATCATGATCACCCCCATCAAAGACATAATGTTCAATGAACTGCCGGTCAGCAGCAGAATCATGACAACGCCCGCCAACCCGGGCGGAATAGCCATCAAAATGATGAAAGGATCGATAAATGACCTGAACTGAGCCATCAGGATCAGGTAAACCATTAACACAGAAACAACGAGTCCCAGACCAAACTCTGTGAACGAGCGATTCATGCTCACCACGGCGCCGCGCAAATTCAGTACCGTGTTCTTATCGGTTCTGGTGTTCGCCAAGAGCTTTCTGATCCTGCTTCCAACCCCTTGGAGCGCCTCTGTTCGTGTCGCAACATAAATGTCGATCACGCGTCGAATCTGGTAATGATCGACTTCCGTCGGAGTCGTGATTTGCTTGATACTGGCGACGGAATTCAGCGGAGTGTATCCAACTGTGTGATCGCCCTTCCAGAACTGCCGCGAGTTATTCGAATATTCCTTGCCGGGTTGGTCTGTACCATTTCCTGCGGGATGGACACCCCGAAGAGGGATATTATCGAGATCCTGCATCGACATGTTGTTGATCAAGCCGTTTGCGTATTGAACTGTCACCATATAGTTGTTGCCGCTCTTCGGGTCAATCCAGTAGCTGGGAGCGACCATGCCATCGGAGGTCATAGCGGTGATCACATTTTGCACAACTTGCTTGGCCGATAGGCCGATAAGGCTGGCCTTTTCGCGA
Source organism: uncultured Acidobacteriaceae bacterium (assembly GCA_963798035.1). Classification (GTDB taxonomy): domain Bacteria; phylum Acidobacteriota; class Terriglobia; order Terriglobales; family Acidobacteriaceae; genus Telmatobacter. Next base: position 836,641 of record CAWCRW010000007.1, read on the forward strand.
TCGATGTTCAGCGCGATTCCCGGGTAGTCGATATCCTGAGGTATATAGGCACCACTCACGTTGGGCATCGCTTCAATCTTCTTAGAGAGGTCCTTGGCTAATGCATAAGCTCCATCCATATCCATCGAACTCACCTGGATATCGATCGGTGACGGCAGGCCTTGATTGATTACGCTATCTACCAGGCCCCCCGCTTGAAAGTAAGTCGTGAGCTCAGGCATCTCGCGAGAAAGCGTCTTACGGACTCGCCGCATATATTCGTAGCTCGGTATACTATGTTCTTCCTTAAGGCTCACCTGGACGAAGGCCGTGTTCATTGATGCATTGGTTGTGTAAATTGCAGAAAGGTCGGGATAAACACCAATGTTGGATACGATCATGTCCATGTCGGAAGTTTTGACAACGCCGCGAATGATGTTTTCAACCTTCGCGATGTAGTTATTACTCACTTCCAAGCGAGTGCCGCTTGGCATCCGCACATTGATCACGAACTGCCCCGGATCGGTTCGGGGAAAATAGGCACGTCCCAGAAACGGAAAGAGCACCAACAATGTGAGCGCCACACCACCCAGAATTACAGCAGCCGTGAAGCCCGGACGGCGCATGGCACGCATTGCAAGTCCTTCGTACCAATTGAGCAGGTGTTGGAATTTCTCGTTGAACTTATGCTCGAAACGGCGGAAGAAGCCAGGTTTCGGCACTTCATTTTCGGACTCGTCCCGAAGTCGAATGAAGTTGGCACAGTAAAGGGGCACCACCGTCATCGCGAAGAAGTAGGACGCGAAAATAGACAGCACGACACCAAGCGCCAAAGGCGTGAAGATGTATTTGCTAATCCCGGACAGAAAGCTCACGGGAAAGAAAACGATGGAGGTAGTCGAGGTCGCAGCGAGGACGGCGAGTGAAACTTCCATGCCGCCTTTTTCAGCTGCTTCCCTTGGTGCAAATCCCATCTCCATATAGCGGAAGATGTTTTCAAGCACCACAACGGAATCGTCAATCAATCGCGAGAACGCCAAAGCGAGTCCGCCGAGAATCATGGTATTGATTGAGCCTCCCATCGCGCTTGTCAGCAGTAGACAGACAAGAGCCGAGAGCGGAATCGAAAGCAATACAGCGAAGGTCGCGCGCGGGCTACCCAGGAATACGAGAATCATGATGCCGGTGAGCACCAGCCCAATACTCGCTTCCTTTACAAGGTTCTTAATGGCCAGTTTTACAAAGATCGATTGATCAAATACCACCGCGGTCTTCAGAGCAGCCGGAATATCGACTAGATGCTTGATAGCACTCTTCATGCCGTTTACGATAGTGATCGTGTTGCTGTTCCCACCCTGCTTGAAGACCGGCACATAGACAGATCGCTGGCCGTCGATTCGCACGATGTTGTATTGGAGCGCCCCCGAGTCTTGTGCCTTTCCAATGTCTGCAACCAGCACGGATGCGTTTCCCACCGATTTCAGAGGCATTTCATTCATCGAGCTTGCGTCGGGGAACTGGCTATTGGCGTAGATATTGAAGTCTTTCGAGCCGATGCGCACGTCACCGGCGGGAAGGATGAGGTTAGAACTGTTGACCGATTCCACCACGTCGTTCAGGCTTAGGTTGCGCGCTTCCATTTTTATCGGGTCGACGTAGACCTGAATTTGGCGGTAGGTTCCGCCATACGGTTGGGGCACCGAAGCACCCTGCACATTGGATATCTGATTGCGCACTTGGAACTGCGCCATATCCTTGAGGGCCGTTTCATTCATTCCTTGCCCCTTGAGTGTTACCAGGCAGACAGGTTGCGTCGAGGCGTCCATGCCCAGTACAACCGGCGGCAGCGTTCCCGGCGGTAAGCGGCGAAGATCAGCCATGGCAAGGTTTGCAATGTTACTCAGCGCCGCATTCGGATCGGTGCCTGGTTTGAAGTAGATCTTGATAAGGCTTACGCCGGTAAGAGAGCGGGACTCACTGTGGTCGATGTTGGCGCCCAATGTGAAGAAGCGTTCAAATGTATTCGTGATGTCAGCTTCAATCTGCTGCGGTGGCATGCCGTTATAAAACGTCGCAACCACCACCACCGGCATATCGATCTTTGGAAAAAGATCCACCGGCATGCGAACAGTGTTGACTCCCCCGACAAGCGAGACCATCAAGCACAGCATTATGATGAAGAACGGATACTTGAGGGCAAACTTCGGCATTACTTTGCACCTCCGTTGTCTTCATCTGCTGCTTTCAGGTCAATCACACCGCCTGATTCATGGACAACCTCCGAGGCCGGCTCCGCTGTGAGGATCGGCGCAACACGCTCGCCTTCGGTGTAATTCTCCTGTCCCCCAATGACCACCCGCTCACCCGGTTCGAGCCCGCTTTTGATCTCCGCCAGCTTCGATCCGCGAAGGCCCACCTGCACACTGCGGATGCGGATGCGATTATCTGAATCCAGGCAATAGACCGACTGTTGATCCCCTTTGAGAACCAAAGCCTCGACCGGAATCGTCGTTACGTTATCCGCGTGCGCAAGCTGCATTTGGGTATTCGCATACATCCCCGGAGATATGGACAGATCTTTGTTCTCAACGTCAAGTTCGGTTTCCATTGTCCGTGTCTCGAAGTTCACATCGCGCGTAAAACGTACAATCTTGCCTGTAAACGAGCGCCCGATTGCATCCACCCGCACCTGCATTTGATCGCCGAGATGTACGAACCGCACATCGTCTTCGGGAATTGGCATGCGTAGGCGCAGTAGGCCGCTCTGCGAAAGCCGCACGATTGGAATGTCCTGTTCATTCGAGTTGGTACCGCTCTGAATGAGCGCGCCAGTATCGGCATAGCGCCAGACCACGACACCATCGAGTGGCGCCGTGACATTGGTGTAATCTTTCAGTGCTTGGACGCGCTCGTTATCCGCACCGGCCACCTGGGTGTGCTCTTGCGCTCCCGCCGCAGCAGCCTTGGCTTCATCTACCTGGGACTCGGAAGATAGATCCTTGCTTTGCGCGTCGTCCAATTCCTGTTGTGCAACCAGGCCGGGCTGCGCTTTTGACGCTTCCAGCAGACGCTGGTAGTCGGCGTGAAGAGCAGCATGGGTGGCCTCTGCGCGCTTGATCTCGTGCTGAGCGCGAAGCAGTTCGTCCTTTGAGCGCTCAATCTCGAAGCCGGTCCCCTTCAGTTGAGCGTTCAACTCGGGCACCTCCAGCACCGCGAGAATCTGCCCCTTGTGCACCTTGTCTCCTATATCGACATTGATCTTCTCCATGAAGCCGGTCACCTTGGGGTGTACGTCGACCACCTGGTAGGGTTGGAACTGACCGGCAAGGCTCAACGTATGGGCGAGGTTTCCGCGTTGTGCCGCAGCCACTTCGGCTGACGGAATCTCGTTGGATTTAGCGTCTGAACCTTTGCCGTTCCCCCGACAGGCCACGATGAAGCTGCCCATCGAAAGCGACAAACCGGCAACAAGGAACAAGGAGGTCTGCTTTCGCATAAGTTGAATGAACCTCAAATGGGGTGTTTGATTCTGAAAATGCAGCTAGGTTTCGCCATACTGCCTACAGGAAAGGCTCCTGAAGGCAGCAATGACGTGTGGGCGCGGTCTCCAAAGAAGGAGCAACAGCCCAACTCAACTTTCCGAAAAATTAGGCGAAGAGGATGGTCGGGGGACGAACGAAGAATGCCTCTCGAAGAGCTTGCCGCAATTCGAATGGCGGATAATTCACAGCTGTCAGAGCCCTTGATGCCTGCACGCTGACTGCGCACACAGCAAGCAGAACTAAAGGAAGCAGACTGGAGGGTGTCAGTAGTGCTTTAGTTGGAGGCTTCGTCTGCGTATATTTTGAAATCTCTTGGACGCTAGACTGTTCGTTCTTTGAAAGCAACTTCGCCATCGGAACATGATGGGAAGGAGCTTGGGGAGGGTAGTAGAGAGATAGTTTATATTGGAGTCCCCAGAGAAAGACGCAGCACGCCAATGCAGTGAATAAGAGTCCCCCAAGGCGACTTGGCCGTCGGTTTGGTCTCCCCATTTCCACAATTCACCGCTTCTTTATGACTTTCGCAAAATAACTAAGAAATCTGGCAGATGTGACCCTGCTCTGCCGTCCTGATATGTTTGTAGCACAATTTTGCGAGGCGGTTGCCCGAAAACTTTCTTATCAGTGATAAGAAGTCGATCGCGAGAGCTTAAGAGAAGTTCCCCGTTCCAAACACTTTATCGCGTTCTAATTCATGAAATGGCCCTTGCCCCTCAAACATAATGCATACGCGATCTATCGCTTTGAAAACAACCTTGCTGTCTTTACGGTCTCACGCAGCGAATTAAGCAGACAGGAGATGGCCGAGCTCTCCCGAGGAGAATGGCCATGCTGGGACAAGGTCGCGAAAGCCGTTCCGGAGTTGATTCACTCGACGATCGGGTTCGACGCTTGCACGAGCTTCGAATAGCGGCGGAAATGGGGAGTCGAAGACGAAATATCGCGGCTCCTCTTAGAGGACGGCGTTTTGGAGTAAGCAGCTATGAGCAAGAACGAAATGACAGTCCGGCTTGGCCACCCAGTAGAGATCTTCATCCACAGTGTTGCGCTCCTCCTGATCGGATGCGCGATTGGAATGCACTGGCATCATTCGCACTCGACTGCAATCTGGATCGCGGTCTCGGGCGCTCTGCTGATCGTCATCAATGAAATGATCTCTTGCTTTTGGTAGGTCTCGCTCACGGCATGGTGGATTCGCAAGAACAAACACGCAGCGATCCTAATGCACAGGGACTTGCACGATGGGCCGGCTCGATGGCAAGGGTTTTCACCGGCGGCCGTCGCGATCTGAACTATTACGGGTGGCTCTATTTCTCATGCTTCGGCCGTGCGAAGTTCACCGAGGGGACGATGGTTGCCTTTGAGCCTGAGCCAAAGTGGCCCATTGAGTCAGAGGACCCCGATGAGGCCGGTAAGGCTAGTGAGGAGATGGGTGATTTCAGGAGTGATCCAAATCGGGAATTCAGGACGTTCATCAGGTCGCCTTTCGTTGGCAAGAGGTTCCGAATGTCGGAACTGCCAGGCTTGAATGAGTTGGAGGATTTCGTAAACGAGATTTCGCCGGCCGTGCGCTCGAAATTGGCTTGGCAGATAAACAAGACGCTGGGCCTCGACACGAATGCAATCCGCCAATTGCTGAAAGACAAGTCGGTCGCAGAAGAATGGTTGCGGTTCGAGCAGGAATCCAAATAAGCGCGAAAACCTCCGGATGCGGATACCAGCAGAGCGAGACTTCGGTCGGTGAGGTTCAGAGTTTTGGAGTCGAAAGAGATGTCAGGCAAAACCACGCTGTATATCGACATCGACGACACGATCATTGCCCAGGTATTGCCCGGGTCGGGCTTTGACCTGCGGCCATGCGGGAGGACACAACTCCGAGTTCTGGGCTGGATGTATGACTGCTGACACCTTCTCTCCGTGTAACGCTTGCCCGAAGAGAACGATCTTGCATATCTCAAGGAAGACTTGCCAGAGTTTCGTGGCCCTTCATAGCTCACAATCTTGTAAGATCCTCGGCCAGCTTTCGGTTGATCGCAGTCGCGAGGCTCCCATTCGCAAAATGGCTGACATCGGCGGCCCAGCCAAGAATCAACAAGCGTAGAAATACCTCAGGTCGTGTGACGATTCCGCTTCGTCGCGCAGAGTCGACTGATGGCAGACGGAACGATTGCCGGTCAGGCACAACCCGCTCTCCGCCTTCAATGCGACCTACGCGCCTATCCCAAGTTTTTGATTTTTCCGCGTAGGCGCTTCGCGGCGGCTTCAGGATCTTTCGCTCCATAGATTGCCGCGCCCGCAACCGCAATCGTCGCGCCGGCGGATTCAACGCCTTCGATCCGCTCTGTATTGATGCCGCCCGCAACCGAAAACGGAATCTCGGCATTTCGGCCCACTTCAAGCAGATTCTCAATTGAATACCCTGCTTGCGCCTGCTCATCCAGACCGGAATGCAGTTCGACCCAGCTCACGCCCAGGGCCTTCAGTTCCTTCATCCGTTTGGGCTTGTCGGCTACACCGATCATGTCGGCCACGACCGCCTTTCCATGCGCCTTACCGGCCTTCACGGCTCCCGCAATCGTGCTATCGCCGGCCAAGCCCAACACGGTCATGATGTCCGCGCCCGCCTTGAACGCAATGTCAGCTTCCAGTTCACCGGCATCCATCGTCTTCATGTCTGCAAACACCAGCTTTTCCGGGTGGGCTGCCTTGATATCAGTAACTACGTTCAGTCCTTCCTGTTTGATGAGTGGTGTTCCCAACTCGATAACATCCACATATGGCGCCACCTTATGGAGCAAGGCCAGCGCATCCGGTACTGAAAGTAGATCAATTGCAAGTTGTAGCTTCATCGTGCACTCCCTTTCCATGTGTTGCAACAATTGACGTCGGGAATAACCGGCCGGCATAACTACCAGCCAGTGATACCAATAGAAAGACAAGGTTCCCAGGATCCTGCCCGTTTATTCCAGATTCGCGTGCCGCTTCCATAACTCTTCTGCACTGGCGCCGTTCTCGCGCCACATGGCCTGAAACATCGCATCCATGATTAGCAAAGTGCTCTGCTCGAAGAGCGCCCCGGCATATTGCTCCGAGATAGCTCCGCCAAGATCCTGTTTGACCGCCGCCGGAATCACAACTATGCCTTGCGCTAGCGTGACCAGCTTCGAAGCGGGTGACGCAGTCAGCGCCAAAACCTGCGCTCCGGTTTTCACGGCAATCTCGGCCGCATGCACTGGCCCAGCTGTTGTCCCCGAGCCCGAAGCCACCAGCAGCAGATCGCCCGGCCCGATCGCCGGAGTAGTTACCTCACCGGCGACATGGACCACGAGGCCCAGATGCATCAGCCGCATGGCTGCCATCTTCAGCGCAAGCCCAGTGCGCCCGGCACCCATCACGAACAGGCGGTTGGCTGCCAGGATCATCCTTTGTGCAGCAGCGACCTCTGGCTCGCTTACAGATGCGAGCGTGCGTTCGAGTTCGGTCAGAATCAGGTTCCGATCGAACGAATAACCTTGTGTTTGAACAGCTCCAAGCGACATAACTCTCATAGCACAGCACCATGCAGGCAACGGCCTAGACAGATAACTCTCATCGGCTGCTTCACGATTGGCACGTCCATTTCCTATTGCAGCTGCTTGATTTCCGTCGAAATCGGTAAATTGTTGCCGGCTTCACAGTCCGGCACTCTTGTAGGTGACTTGGGCGATCGCCGACCAATCTGCGTTTCCCAATCCTTGCGCCAAAGCGGCTACGAATCGGTCGTGCATGAGGCTGGCCATCGGCATGGGAACCGACGCCTCCTCGGCTGCTGCCTGGAGGAGCCTGTTGTCCTTGAATCCAAGCGGCAATTTGAAACCTGCCGGTTCAAATTTGTTTGCAGCGATCATCTCGCCATAGGTCTTGTACACCGGCGCCGAGAACATGGACTCCGTGAGCACTTCCAGGAACTTTCGTGGATCGACGCCGGTCTTCCGCATCAATGCAAAGCCCTCGGCGAGACTTTCAATGACGGTGGTGGTCAGGAAGTTTCCGCAGAGTTTGATCAAGTTAGCCGCGGGCGCGTCTTCATTGATCATGAACGTCTTTTGCCCCATCGCGGCAAACAGGCTGCGGCATTTTTCGATAGGTTCGCTTGGCCCTGCCGACAGGATGAACAACCTGCCCGCAGCCGCGGCCTCCGGTCGGCCAAAAACAGGAGCAGCAATATAGTTCTGCTGTTTCTCCGCATGCGCCCTTGCAAGTTTGCGAGACAAATCCACACTAATTGTACTCATTGAGATATGGACCGCTCCCGCTGATAACGATTCGATCGCATGTCCGGGTTCGAAGATGACCTCTTGCACGGCGCGATCGTCAGCGAGCATCGTGATAAGTACTTCCACCCCACCGGCTGCTTCAGAGACGGTATTTGCGACTCTCGCTCCAAGGCTTTGCATTTCCTCGGCTCGGCTTCGCGTGCGGTTGTAAACGATCAGATCGTGGCCCGCTTTAATCAGGTTGCGAGACATCCCCGCTCCCATACTCCCGAGACCGATGAATCCAACCTTCATAAGGTCGCTCTCCTGCGGGTCGTTCGTGCCCCCCCTTGATTAAGCAATCGGCCTTCCAAACAACAAGATCCCTGTGAACCAATGATTCTCGATCTGGAAGCCGGTTCAGGATTGACGGTCGCATCTGTCTTTCAGCGAATTCAGAGGGTCGGTGCAGTTAAACACAATTCGTTTGCTTGACGAGAAGGCTCTTAGTGGATGAGGTGTTTCAGAGAAGTGGGCTGTCGACAGTTCCACGCAAGAGTGACGAAGTGTCGAACCGCGGACAGCAAGTTGGAGTTTGTCCGCGCCGGATTGTGCAGTTCGAACAAAATTCCCGACACGGAATAACGACGCGCGGTTCAGGGAGAGCATCATTGGAGTTGACCTCCTCTCAGCCTCTCGTCAAAATGAATCACATGGTGATGCAACCGTGGCGACGAGGATGCCTCCCATAGCAGCGCCCTCTAGGTGTGTGTTCGTGGATTTCTGAGGAGGAACGGAGTTTATCGCCACGGGAAGCCGCCACTCATCGCAGCACATGCGGCACGGAGGAAATCGTTTGTACCACGCTGAATCACTTGCAGAGGGCACGGTTCGAAGGCCAAAACGGGAATTGCTGGCGCGATGATCAACAGAAAGAGGGGTTTAGGGAGGCTGCGTTGAACGAGGCGAATTACCAGAATGAAGTTGTCCTGGCGAACCTGCCCCCTCGGCCAACGGAAGGTCGAATAGCGCTTGGGATCGGCCTTGTGCTTCTGACCATCGCCGTTGTCACGGTCCCGTTTGGGACAGTGCACCATCAGGCTAGCAACACCCCTCCAGCGGTCGAATTTTCGCTCGCCATCCTCGCTGATCTCATTACCTGGTTTCTTCTGATTTCTCAATTCAGGATTGTCCGCTCGCGTGCGCTCCTGGTCCTGGCGAGCGGCTACCTTTTCATTTCCTTAATGAATATTGCGCAACTTTTTACCATGTGGGGCCAGTTTTCGCCGACCGGCCTTCTCAACGCTGGTCGGCAGACCGGTCTCTGGCTGGCCCTTGCAGACTATACCGGGTTTCCCCTCGCAGTCTTGTTCTATGCGGTAATGAAGAAGGAGCCGCGACCCCTCGCAGCGCAGAACTCCTCTCGTTCTGCAATCGCCGCGAGCGTCGCCATTGTGATCGCTATCGTTCTCGCGTTGACATGGATTGCCATCGCCGGCGAACCGCATCTACGGAAGATTGTTCCGCCTATTGGCCAACCTTATACCGAACTCCGACATGTCAGTGTGCCCATACTGCTTTTTGCCGCGGCCACCGTCCTCTTGCTTTGGTCTCGACGGCGGTCGGTTCTTGATCTATGGCTTTTGGTGGCAATGTGCGCGTGGCTGGCAGAAGGGATCACCAGGTGGCTTAGTACTTCCTTCAGGTCCGGTCTCTCGTTTTATGTGGGCGGCACGCTCTTTATCATCTCTTCGATAGCGCTCCTTGTCGTGTTACTCAAGGAGACGATGACCCTTTACGGTCGTCTTGCGGTCTCACTTGTCGCCTTGCGCCGGCTGAGCGCAGAGAAGCTGCAGCGCAGTGAGGCCTACTTGTCTGAAGCACAGCGCTTAAGCCATACCGGCAGTTTTGGGCGCAATGTTTCAAGCGGAGAAATCCACTGGTCGGAGGAGACCTACAGGATCTTTGAAATCGACCGATCCATTAATCCAACGTTGGAGTTGCTATTTGAGCGAATTCATCTCGACGATAGACACCATTTACAGCAGACTATTGACCGCGCGACGAACGAGCGGACAGATTTTGATGTTGAATGTCGTTTTCTGAGGCCGGACGGTTCGGTGAAGTACCTGCATGTTGTAGCTCAAGCGTTCGAGCATGCCTCCGGCGAGCTGGAATTTGTGGGCGCCGTCACGGATATCACTGCAGCGAAGCGGGCGGGTGAGGCGTTGCGGCGGAGTGAGAGTTATCTGGCAGAAGCGCAGAGGCTCACGCATACGGGGAGTGGGGTCTGGAGCGTGCCAGGATGGGATGCTTTATATCTCTCCGAGGAGTGGTATCGCATCTATGGCTTTGACCCAAAACTGGGCCTGTCGGCTTGGACAGACCGGTTGCAGCGCATGCATCCCGAAGATCAAGCCAAAGTGCAAGAGGCAAAAGATCGAGCAACGAATGAAAAGTCAGATTACGAAGTGGATCACCGAATCGTTCTTCCAGATGGCACTGTTAAATACACCCACACGGTCGGCCATCCTGTTTTGAACGCATCCGGGGATGTGGAGCAATTCGTGTGTACCATGATGGACATCACCGCAATGAGAGAGGCGGAAGACAAGATCCGGGAAAGCGAAGGAGAACTTCGGCAGATCCTGGATTTCGCGCCGCAGCAGCTTGCTGTATTAGGACCCGATGGAACCAGGATCTACGCAAACAAGGCCAACCTCGATTTTTTCGGCTTTACTCTTGAGGAATGGCAGAGCGCCGACCCTCCCAGCCTTGTGCATCCAGATGATTTCGAACGCGCCGTGAGCCTATTTCAGGATAAGTTTTTGAACGGCCTCCCGTACGAAATCGAGTTGAGATTAGTAGGAGCAGGCCAGAAGTATCGCTGGTTTCTCCTCCGCTATAGCCCGCTGCGGGATGAACAAGGAAGTATCACGCTCTGGTATCTCGCTGGGACCGATATCGAGAATCGCAAACAGGCTGAGCAGCGGTTGCAGGTCGAGAATATCGCGCTGCGCGAAGAAATCGACAGGGCGTCGATGTTCGAGGAGATCGTCGGAACCTCTGCTGCTCTTCGTTCGGTGCTCTCCCGTGTATCCAAGGTTGCTCCCACCGACTCCACGGTTCTGATCACCGGCGAAACGGGGACGGGCAAAGAACTGATCGCGCGTGCGGTCCACAAGCGATCGCAACGCTCCTCGCGAGCCTTTGTCAGTGTCAACTGCGCCGCCATCCCACGCGACCTGATTGCGTCCGAGTTGTTCGGTCATGAGAAGGGCGCCTTTACGGGGGCCACCCAACGGCGTTCGGGGCGCTTTGAGTTGGCCGAAGGAGGCACAATCTTCCTCGATGAAATCGGGGAGCTTCCTGCCGAGACGCAGATCGCTCTGTTGCGAGTTCTCCAGGAGCGCGAGTTTGAGCGTGTCGGAGGAACAGGACTCATCCGAGCCAATGTTCGAGTGATTGCCGCTACGAATCGCGACCTTGGGGCGGAAATCGCCGTAGGCACATTTCGGAGCGATCTCTTTTACCGGCTCAACGTCTTTCCAATCGAGGTGCCTCCTCTGCGGGAACGACGGGAAGACATTCCGGTGTTGGTTGAGTATTTTATCGACCGGTTCGCGAGGAAGGCCGGAAAGAGCATCCGCAGCGTAAACAAGAAAAGTCTGGAACTCCTTCAGTCGTACCCCTGGCCGGGAAATATTCGCGAATTACAGAACGTTATCGAGCGATCAGTCATCGTGTGCGACACGGAGAACTTCTCCGTGGATGAGAGTTGGCTTTCGTGGCAGCCTCCTCGGAGCGAGCCAACAAGCCGTCCGGAACTATCTCGAAAGCTTACTTCCCGGGAGAAAGAGATGATTGAGGCTGCCCTGCTCGAAAGCGGAGGTAGGGTGTCAGGTCCTTCGGGCGCGGCAATCAAGCTAGGCATTCCAGGCTCAACCTTGGACTCAAAGATCAGGTCCCTCAAGATCGACAAGAATCGCTTTAAATCTACATACCCCTCAGCAGATCGCGTTTGATTTTCTCTCTCCGAATCCCCAAAAACCTGATATGAGGCGCCGAAAATTTCTGGAATCTCGTAAATTTACGAAATCTCGTAATTCTATTGGTTATTAAGGCCCATGTTTTCAATAACTTACTTTTGGTTCTGTGATTGCTATCACACCGTGCGTACGTACCTCCAAAAAAACAAGAACTCTCAGGAGAGGGTCGATGTTGAAAATCACGAGGGCCGAGAACGGAGAAGTCGTCTTTAGTTTGAGCGGTCGAATGGACGCAGAGCACGCAGGCGAGATGCAAGGCTTGCTCAACGGAGAAGCCGGCGATCGCAACATTGTTTTCGACTTGAAGGACCTAAGACTTGTGGACCAGGACGTTGTCAGTTTTTTGAGGCGGTGCGAAATGGAAGGCATCCAGCTGAGGAATTGCCCGGCATACATCCGGGAGTGGATCAATGGAGAACGGTGATTGAGGTCAGAAACCAGGTTGGTAGGAGGTCACAATGGACGCTTCCCAGTTGCTCAGTAGTGGTGCTCGAGACTCTTCCCCCCGTAGCTTTGAGCAGATCATAGGCAGCAGCCCTGCGTTGGAAAGGGTGCTCGAACAAGTCAATCAGGTCGCGCCCACGGATTCTACCGTGCTTATCCAAGGGGAGACAGGCACCGGCAAGGAGCTCATCGCGCACGCAATTCACAACGCCAGCTCGCGGCGTGGACGCCCTTTCATGAAACTTAACTGCGCTGCGATTCCCCTGGATCTGCTGGAGAGTGAGCTATTCGGCCACGAGAGAGGTGCGTTCACCGGCGCCCTTGCACAAAGGACCGGCCGTTTCGAACTGGCCGACAAGGGTACGATCTTCCTGGATGAGGTGGGTGACATTCCTCCTGCATTGCAGCCCAAACTTTTACGCGTATTGCAAGAACAGGAGTTTGAACGCCTTGGCGGAAATCGGACTTATCGGGTGGATGTTCGGCTAATAGCCGCAACAAACCGCAATCTGATGGAGATGGTAAAGCTAGGGGAGTTTCGGAGCGACCTCTACTACCGTCTGGATGTGTTTCCGATCGTGGTGCCACCGTTGCGTGCGCGCCGCATGGACATTCCAGCGCTGGTCGCTCATTTTGTCGAAATTGCCGGTCGCAGGATTGGAAAGCAAATCGACCACATTCCTCGGGAAGCGATGTCTGCACTCTGCTCTTACGATTGGCCGGGCAATATACGCGAGTTGCAAAATCGGATCGAACGCGCCGTGATTCTTTCAAAGGATGGAGTGCTTTTCAATTCCTTGCCGATGCCAGAGGCTCAATCGGTCAACTCCTATCCATTTCCATCTACTTTGAAGGAGATCGAACGGACTACGATCCTGAGTGCGCTTGAAGAGAATGGTTGGGTGGTGGGCGGCTCGGAAGGTGCGGCTGCAAAGCTTGGCCTGCCGCGCACAACGTTGATCTATAAGATGGAGCGGTTCGGAATTTCCCGGCCTGTCGCGAGTCAGGCGGCCCTGTGATCGGAGACAGGGACTGACTCGTTGCATCCGTTTCAGAAATGCGTGGACCTTTCGCCGAGAAAAACCGATTGGGTGCTGGCATCATTCGGATCTATCCAGGAATTGGATCGTGGCGGTAACTAGACATCTGGCACCCATCAATTAACGCGCTCTTACGAACGCCTCCGTTGCCACGGCGGGGATATTAAACCGCGGCGCCAATCTTCACTCACTTGAATTTGGAGTCAGTTTCATTGGACGGTATACCACTCACCCTTCACGACCCGCTTGCCGCACGGTGTTTGTAGATCACATCCTCAATCCTTCCACTGGTCGAGTGGAGGCGATTGTCTTCGGACGAGGTCTCGGACTTTGCCCTGCACTGCACAAGCGCTGGGGCCCCGATTGAGATTCGAATCCAGTGACAGTGCTCGCGGATATTGGCGACCTCCAATTGCATCAACGAAAACTGCAGACTCCCGCGATTCTCCGAAGGAGAATATTTCCGCGCACCTGTCGGACTGCCGACACTAGCTCTGTCATACCAATACCCACATGTCTTAGCTCCGACAGTGGAGGAGGTCGCCACGCATCCAGATTGGAGGGTGGGTAGATCAGTGCTTCATGATACGTCGACTTGCGCTCAACATCGAGAGTTCGACTCACATATCAAGCCATCCTGATTTGGCACGAAAAATGCTGAATACCTGTCAAGGGTGAAAACAATTTCCTTGCTTCTCTCGGGGGGTGAACGCGTTCGGATCTGGTTTTTCGTGTTGCGAAGCAAGTCTCAAAGCGCTCTCAAGTCCACGCATCGCGAAGAATCAGGCGGAACCGCAACACGAAAGGAGATGTCCCAGTGACCTCATTTGCATCAGAACTCGACGTTGCCACACAACGGAAGGTGGCGGATTCCGCGGACGACGCGATGTTGGTTGCTGTGGCACAGTCCGGAGACTCTTCTGCCTTTGTCGAACTAAGCAAACGCCATTCCAAGCGCGTATTACATAGGATCTATCGAATGACAAACAATTGGCAAGATGCAGAAGATGTGCTCCAGGAATGCATGATAAGGGCCTTCGTTCACCTTCATACCTTCGAATGCAGGGCAAGCTTTTCGACGTGGCTCACGAGGATCGCGATCAACTCGGCTCTCATGTATTTGCGGAAAGAAAGAAGAACCCTGAGTTCCGCGATCGATAGCGCTCACGACGACAGCGCTCAATCTGAAACGTGGGAACTCAGAGACCATCGAGAAGATCCGGAGCAATGCTTCGCGCGGCAACAGAAGGTAACGATGCTCAGAGGCGCAATACTGCGGCTTCGGCCCGAATTGCGGAGGATAATTGAAATACAGCAGAAGCACGAATTGTCGATCAAGGAGATAGCGCAATCGCTCGGTATTTCAGTGGCGGCCGCCAAATCAAGACTTTTCCGAGCAAGACTCGCATTGAGGGAACTCGTGCATGATGAGACTCCGCGTTGTCACGCCTATTCTGGACCCCACTCAGCTCTTGGTTGCAAATGACTGGTCTATCTGAGTTGATCTTGATCGAGAGGCCGAAGTGCCATTGGTTCGCCGGCTGCACTTCTCGCCTGGTTTGAAAGCAGGTCTCGGTCAGGCGGGAAGCTCCATGGTGCTGGGGAAGCCGTGCTGTTCGCGGCCCAAGTCGCTTTCGTACTTTACGGTGGTCTTGTAGAGCTCGTAGCGCCCGTCATTGAATTCGTCGCCATGCTTGCGAAGTGCGGCCATTTGTTCTTGGGCGAGCGGTTTGAAGTTACGCAGGATTTCCAGATTCTGGTCAAGCACCTCCATACTGTTCATTCCCGAAACGGTGGTTGAGACGCCGGGAACGCTCATCGCGTAAGAGAGTGCTTCGGTTGGGGTGAGCGCGCCTCGAACGATCGATTCGCCGGAGCCGCTCATGCTCTTTATCGAGAAGACCGCCATGCCTTTTTGAACTGCCACGGGGAGCACACTCTTTTCGAACGAGCGGAAGCCCGGATCGAACGGATTAATTGGCATCTGCACGGCGTCGAAATGGAAGCCGCGGTCGAGCATGTCGAGGTGGATGGAAGGATTCTTGTGTCCGGAGAAACCGACGAAGCGGACCTTGCCCTGCTGTTTGGCGGCGGTGAGCGCTTCGAGGACTCCATCCACCTGGTACGCAAGTTCCGGATCGTTGTAGTAAATGACATCGTGTACCTGCCAAACGTCGAGATGATCGGTCTGCAGCCGGGTGAGCGACTCCTCAAGCATGCGCATGGCGACATCTTTTTTACGGCCGTACGTGCAGACCCCGGTCACAAGAATGGCTTGGTCGCGTTTGCCCTTAAGCGCGATGCCTACGCGTTCTTCACCCGCGCCTTGCTGATACTCCCAAGCGTTATCGAAGAAGTTGATGCCGTGGTCGAGCGCCTTGGTGACCATGTCGTTGACCATGTCTTGACTGATGGCGGCGCCGAGGTGATAGCCACCCATGCCGAGGATGGAGACCTGAAGTCCGGTACGACCCATCGGACGTTTTGGAATTCGGAAGCTCGGGGCCGACAAATTGCCGTACTCGCCCGGGAAGTTAGGGATGATCGGGTTGGGCAGCGCTCTCACCGGGACGTTGGCTCTCGGATGGATTTCCTGGGCGTCATCTGCAGGAGTTCGCAGTGCGACGGCAGCGGTCGGCACCAAGGAAGAGGCGCCCGCGACTGCGGCAGCCTGGAGAAAACGGCGACGAGAGAGTTCGGGTTGCGTTTTCAAGTCTGCCCTCCTATTCACCCCGGAGTGAGCGAAATTCTTCTGCATGTAGGTTTCCTCTGAGAGCTGTTGCCGAACAAAAATTCACATTACACCTTAGGAAGGTGGACGACGTTCAGGACGGGAAAGGCCAGCCGGTGTTCTGGCTCTCGGCGACCAGTTCTTTGGTTTCGATCTGCTGCATGTCGATGGGAAAATCATGCGCCCAGCGCGCCTCGGGGTTGTCGAACTGAAGGGACACCTTGTAGGGTTCGAAGCGTCCGTCGGCAGCGTAGGGCTTTGCCCGGTCGCGTAAGGTCTGCATCTCGCTCTCGGAGAGCGGTGTGAAGCCTTGGGCAACCTCCAGGTTCTGTTTGAGAATATCCATGTCGGAGAAACCGGTAATGGTTGTGGTTACTGGCAACGACATGGCGTAGCGCAGCATCTCCGGAGCGGAGAATACGCCCTGTTTGACGGGGCCGGCGCGACCGCAGATGGGCTTCATGCCCAGCACTGCAATACCCCGCTGGTTGAGGACCGGAAGGACCTTTTGTTCGAAGCTGAATTGATGGAAGTTTGCGTCCAAAGGATTCAGCGGAATCTGAACAGCATCGAACGAGAAACCTGTGCGGAGCATGGCGAGATGAACCTCGGGGTCCTTGTGGCCGGTGAAGCCGACGAAGCGGACCTTTCCTTGCTCTTTGGCTTTCACCAACGCTTCGGCCGCTCCGCCAGGGCGTATGAAGAGGTCAGGATCATTCGCGAAGCCTACACCGTGAATCTGCCAGAGATCGATGTGGTCGGTTTGAAGCCGGCGCAGGCTCTGTTCAAGCATTTGGGTGGCGAGAGTGCCGTCGCGACCATGGGTACAGACCTTGGTCATGAGGAAGGCTTGATCACGCCGCCCCTTGAGACCTTTGCCGAGCCAATCCTCGGCTTTGCCGCGGCAATACTCCCAACAACAGTCATAGAATGTAATGCCGCCATCCAAAGCTGCGTGGACAAGCTCGACGGCGGTCTTTTCGTCTTTGGCCACACCAATGTGGTGTCCTCCGGAACCGAGGGCCGAGATCTGAACGTCGGTCTTGCCAAAACGTCTGAGCGGGATTTCGCTGCTAGTTTCCATATCACTCCGATGCCAAATTCAATCGATTCGTTGCGCATATGCCGCACGTTTGTCTGATCCTCGATGTCGTGCTGTTATCCGTGCTCGGATTGGCGCATACAAATGAAGACTTATCGCACTGCAAACACTTTGATGGAAACCGTCGGCTCATCGACTTGCAGGTTCGTCGTGTGTGCGACCGAGCTAGTTCCTGCAGTTGGCTGCAAGGCGCACCCGTCCAGCGATTCGTTGGATTCGTTTGCTGTGCTCAGCCGTGTTTGCGACCATCAGCAACCACTCCGTTGGATGTTTGGCCGGGCTGTCGGACGACAATCAGTCCGTCCGTTTCCGTTGGTGTCGGAGAATCGACAGGAAATGACGCAGCTTCGTTGAACCAGAGGATCAGTGCGGCTTCGCTCTACGAGGCAGCAACCCGGCGTCCGGCGGTCATTCCTCACCTTGTAAGTTCGTGATAAACGGTGCGGATATTGCTGGAGCTGTTGGCGAGATCATGATGTCGACAATTCGACCTACAAGTCGACGGCCTATCGACGTATAGCGGGACAATCGCTCAGCCACTTCAAAATACATATGTCCGCCAACCGCGAAATGTGTTCGCAGCCTGGCTCCAATAGTCCTTGCAACCCCTCATCATGATCGCCGTGCTATCTCCAAAGAATGGCGACACGATTGCAACGCACTCAGACGTTATAGGCATTCGACTGAACTACAGACCAACCGACTTCCGTTGTATGGTCGTGCGCGATGCCAGCCGGCAGTAGCAGAAGAGAACGATGCTCGCGACGAACTCGTCCTCGATCGGGAAACCGTTTGGAGACCCCTGCTACGTCCTGAGGTAAGCGAGTGGCGTTGCAATCAACAACCAACAACACAACAGAGGAGAATCATGAAAGAACTTACCACGGCATTCGGTGCTCCCGTTGACGACAACCAGAATATTAAGACCGCTGGCGAACGCGGGCCGGCTTTGCTTGAGAACGTTTGGTTTATCGAGAAGATGGCGCACTTTGATCGTGAGGTGATTCCAGAGCGCCGTATGCATGCCAAAGGCGCAGGAGCTTTTGGAACCTTTACCGTCACGCATGACATCACCAGGTACAGCAAGGCGAAGATCTTTTCCGAGATCGGTAAGGCGACACCGATGTTTAGCCGTTTCTCGACGGTTGCAGGTGAGCGGGGCGCGGCCGATGCCGAGCGCGACATCCGCGGCTTCGCGTTGAAGTTCTATACCGAGGAGGGGAACTGGGACCTCGTCGGAAACAACACCCCTGTCTTCTTCCTTCGCGATCCTCTTAAGTTCCCTGACCTCAACCACGCCATCAAGCGCGATCCGCGAACTGGCATGCGCAGCGCAGAAAACAACTGGGACTTCTGGACCAACCTTCCCGAGGCACTTCACCAGGTCACCATTGTGATGAGCGATCGTGGAATCCCTCGCTCCTTCCGCCATATGCATGGCTTTGGCAGCCACACGTACAGCTTCATCAACGCAGAGAACAAGCGATTCTGGGTGAAATTCACCTTTAAGACCCAGCAGGGCATTCAGAACCTCACCGATCAAGAGGCGGAAGCGCTTGTCGGCAAGGATCGCGAGACCCACCAGCGCGATCTCTACGAGGCCATCATCGAGAGGGGCGAGTTCCCACGCTGGAAGCTTTTTGTGCAAATCATGAACGAGGGAGATGCGAACACTTGCCGCATCCACCCGTTCGATCTTACGAAGGTCTGGTCACACGCGGACTATCCTCTGATCGAAGTTGGCATCATGGAGCTGAACAAGAATCCTGGGAACTTCTTCGCGGATGTGGAACAGGCTGCCTTTGCTCCTACAAACATCGTCCCGGGAATCGGCTACTCGCCTGATCGCATGCTGCAAGGACGTCTGTTCTCGTACGGCGACACGCAGCGCTACCGCTTGGGCGTCAATCACTATCAGATTCCGGTCAACGCATCCAAGTGCCCGTTCCATGCTTACCATCGCGATGGCTCGATGCGCGTCGATGGGAACTATGGTGGCGCGACCAGCTATGAGCCGAACCGGCATGGCGAATGGCAAGAACAGCCCGATTTCGCGGAACCGCCATTGGCGATCAACGGTGATGCTCACAAATTCGATTTCCGGGAAGACGATGACGACTACTACTCGCAGCCGGGCATTCTCTTCCGCATGTTTAGCCAGGAGGAGAAGCAGCGTCTGTTTGAGAACACCGCTCGGTCTCTCGGCCCAGCATCGAAGGAAGTTCGGGATCGCCATGTTGTGAATTGCACCAAAGCAGACCCAGCTTACGGCGAAGGGGTTGCAAAGGCTCTTGAAGAGTATCTGCAGAGTGCGCGCAATCCGATGTCGCTATCGACTGTCTCCTAAACCGCTGTAACTTAGAAAGCGGCCGCGCAGGAAGCCGCCACCAACGATTCATTACGTTTGACTTCCTCTTCATCAGAGCTAGTCTTCCGGGCTTTTCAGATCGATCACCACAAAGGTGATGTCGTCTCTTTGGCCCTTCCCTCGTCCATCGCGTGACCAGGCAAGGGCCTCTTGTAACAGGTGATCAGCAAATTCTTCTGTTCCACAGTCCCGCATATCGCGAATGAAGGCGGGTAGTGCGGTATCGCCGAAAGACTCTTCGGCAGCATTTTCCGCCTCTGTCAGACCGTCTGTATATACCAAGAGTCTATCCCCGCGCTTGAAGCGAAACTCGCTCTCATCATATGTCTCATTTGCCCGCACGCCGAGCAGAAGTCCAGACTCTCCAAGTCTCTCCAAAGTTTGCGCTCTGCGCCGCCACAATAAAGGCGATGGATGTGCGCCGGCCGCATGTCGACCGATTCCACTTGCGGTGTCAAGGTCGAGATACGTTGCGGTCACATACTGTTCACGAGCTTCTTTGCAAAGGACTGTGTTTAGATCGCTGATAATGCCGGCCGGGCCGCCATCGTTCCTGCACGACGTCGACACGGCAACCTTGACCATGGAGGCAACGAGCGCGGCAGGCACTCCATGTCCAATGACGTCGGCCACCAGTACGGCCATGCAGCACGGTCGAGATGTTACAAAATCATAGAGATCTCCCGCTACGTCTGCCATCGGAGCGTAACGCACGGCAATTGTGGCATTTTCGAGTATGGGAATCTCGCGAGGCAGGATGGCCATCTGAATCCGTGTGGCCGCTCGCATTTCATCATTCAGCGAATTGAGCCTTCGATCGTCTGCAATTACGCGCTGGACAGTGACAAACCAGAGACAGATGACTAAGACCAAGAATCCGTACGGTTCGACGCCTGCATGCCAATTTCCGACTTGCCGGTGGAGCAGACGATCAATCGAATATGCGCAGAAGAACGAAATCAACCCCGCAAACAGGATTCGCCTGTGGGGCAAAGGGGGCGGCCTATATCCTGTGATGTATCCCAGGGCTAGCAATATTGGCACCGAAATCACTAAGACGGTCCCAGGCGGAAGGATTAGTCTAGAGTGGTGTTGATGTGTAATTCCTGTCGCCGCGAAGATCGCAACCGCGCAATAGATTCCAATCAGCCATCGAGCTGAAGCACGCCATCCTCGTCCGTAGAAATCTTCAAAGAGCAAGAGCCCGGGAACAACTGTGGACAGGCTGATGATATGGTCAATGGCAAGTCCGATCGTTTGGGGTTGTCCAAAGCCCATGCGAAAGGCCGAATTCCGAACAATAAGAACGACTGCGTAAAGTATCGAGAAAAGGCCAAACCAGAGCAAGAATTTCTCGCGGTCTCGCCGCCGAAATCCGTAGAGAATGACAGCAGCAACTCCGAGCGTCGCTATCATTTCGCTGATTAGTAAGAGAAAAATGGCGCTACGCACAACAGTATCTCTCGAGCGGTCTATCTACATTTGTTGTCACTGCAGCAAAGCCTCTCGTGGATTGTTCGCGTGTTTGACCAACTTTTGTCACACGATTGATTGCAGCAACAAAAGACGGATATCCCATCATTGATGGGAAGAGCCACAGCCAGCCAATTGCAAGGGCTAACATACCGCACTGGCATTTGGATTTGGGTAGGCGTCTTCGTTGTCTTCTTCGCTTCGATCGAGACAAGCGAAATCTTTTTCAATCAGAAGCCCGAGTGATCCGAGCTTACCTAAGACTATATTGTCCGCAATCCCAACCTGATCAGTAACACCCCAAGCAATCGCCTGATCGGCAGGCAGAAGAATGACGATCCTGTTCTTCTTATATTGAACTGCTGGCCGATTCAACGACGCGTCCTGCCGCAATGCATAGGTAAACCTTGCGCTAGTCTCCGGTGTAAAGTAGATTGTCTCCTCAAGACAGTCTCCTGCGAGAAGTCTTGTAACTTCCGAGCGCGATACTCGAACCCGCAGGGAATTTCCCTTAATTCTCAGCTTCATCTCCAACCCCCATTGAGTTTGATGTATATCCAACGATGCGCTCACCACCGTGATAGATATTAAAGTGGTCCTCTCGCAGGAACCCTACAAGGGTGATATCGAATTCCTTGGCAACCTGCACCGCAAGGCTGGATGGGGCCCCAACGGCTACCACCATCGGGATTCCACCCATCAGCGCTTTCTGCAGAAGTTCGAAGCTGGCTCGTCCGGATAACAGAAGCAATCGATCCCGCAGAGGTGTTCTGTCTGCGAGGAACTCAGAGCCGATCAGTTTATCCACTGCATTGTGACGGCCAACATCCTCGCGAAGTGCTGATAGAGTCCCTGTAGAATCGAAGAGCCCTGCAGCGTGCAATCCGCCTGTACGCTCAAACACTCCCTGCGATGCGCGCAGGCGACCCGGAAGATCGAAGAGCAGCTGTGCATCCACGCTAAAATCGTTCTTTGCCCGTGGCGGGCAGACCGTGCGCAAGGCAAGAAGAGATGCCTTGCCGCAGATCCCGCAACTTGAGGTTGTATAGAAATTCCGCTGAAGATTGGCCAGGCTCACCTCTACATCCGTTCCTAATTCCACTCGAACAACATTTTGTCTGGAGCCGAGCTTGAGCGAATCCATGACTTGAGCGGTTGGATTGTCTTTGCTGAAAGGGTCTCCTGCGCTAGTAATTTGCGTAACGTCGCTTGCATCCCGGATCACCCCTTCTGTCATGAGGAAGCCCGCTGCCAGTTCAAAGTCGTTGCCCGGCGTGCGCATTGTGACTGAGATCGATCTGGTCCCCCGCAATCTTCGCGGCCCATATGTAATCTGAATCTCGAGAGGCTCTTCAATCGCAAGACTGTCCAGTACCTGCCGGGACGTCTGCCCAATGACCCTTTCAACAGGCATTTGCAGCATGGAGTCGTTCGTCCCGGGCCCTGCGCCGCTAAACGTGGAAGCGTTCATGATGGATCTGCTCTCCATTTAATGTGCCCGTTTCAGCCGCTTCGTGAGTTGGATGCCTCAACGATTTGCGATCCTCAAGCGTACGACAAGGTCCCTCACTTGAAGAGAATCTTAGCCATCATGCCTTTGTCCTCGTGACTCAGCAGATGGCAGTGGAAGAGCGACATGCCCCTGATGATCGGGTCAGTGAAATCCATCATCAGATCAACATTACCTTCAACTGGGACATTGACCGTGTCAAGCCATTCGGGACGATTGAGCCGCACTCCGTTCTGGGCATAAATGAGGAAGTGAACCTGATGGATGTGAAACGGGTGCACCTCGTGCGTGCTATTCGTGACTCGCCAGTGATGAAGAGCTCCGATGGATACAGTTGTCATGGGTGGATCCGACGGGCCGTATTTTCTGCCATTGATGTAGAATCCGTTCTTGTCCTCGGTGAAATTAACGACAAAGTCAGGCGCGGTACGTTCTACCCGCTCGACTAAAGTCCGCGACAAGGACTTGGGAATTGGCAGTCGGGCATCGACTGGACTTGGTAAGGATATGGGACCTGGTCGCAAAACGTTGACCATGTCTGCCAGCACCATTGCCGGGTTCGCATCGCCATCGCTTCCAGTATCAAAACAACGAGTTCGCAAGGTAGCTCGTGCCCCAGGCTTGGGACCGGTAATGATCGCTTCCACCCTTCCTGCCGGAGGAACGAGAACATGGGACGCAAATTCAACGGGGTGTCCTGGATTGTGGAAGGCCAAAGGCATTCCATCGAGGGCAACGATCTCAAGTTGTTCTCCGTCGACCTGCAGGTCAGCGTACAGGTCGGGTGACGCATTCACAATTCGCCAGAACTGGCGCTCATGGGCGCTGATCGCGATCTGCGGTCGTAAGGCGCCGTTTACCGTGAAAACTCGCTCCGGTTGCTCGGTGGAAGCACTGCAGGTCCTCGTCGAGACTTCAACCTTCCGCATCAGTTCTTGAGAAGCTGGATCGTCCTTGCGGATTACCTGGTCTCGCAGCACTAGTATCCGTTCCCGCATATGCTGAAGCGCGGGAACGTAGCGTTCAACGCCATCGATTACGATCGCTCCCGACATACCATCGAGATCTTGTTGATAGCTCTCTCCATGGGGGTGGGTGTGATACCAGTAGAGTCCCGGCGGCTGGTCTAACGGGATATTCACGACGTAATGCAGCGACTGCCCGGGCATGGCCATCATGGTAAGCACATCATCCTGAGGAGAGTCAGGCGATACGTGCAGGCCGTGGAAATGCAAGTTTGTCATGTTCATGCACGGACCGTCGATGCACCGTTCATGCGACTCCGAGGACATTGCATTTACGTAGACCAGCCGAATGTCTTCTCCGGGTTTCGCTCGAATGACTGGCGGCTCTTCACGCCCCTTGAACAAGAAGGCCGCCTTCCCGGTGCCTGGATCGTTGATCGCCATCAGGACGATAGGAGAGCGCGCTTCTGGAGGGTTAGAAAGAAGCGACGGGGTGGAAGTCTGGCCGGAATCAGTCAAACCTTGTGCGGCTGTCCGCAGACTGCCGAGCATGGCGATGCACATTACAAGCGCGAAAGAAGTCGTGCGCATTAGCATGGTCCTGCTCGAGATCATGTCGCGTCCCCTCCAGCCCCACCCGCCCATCTGAAGTACTGACTAGCACGAGGCATGCCACTCGATCCCTCCCTTGAACAATTGCACTATCAAGCACTATAAGGCTTCAGTTCATTTAGTTCGCGCGCCGGGCTGCCGACATCTGTCGGAGGGCTGACATCTGGTGACGCATCGTTGGCGCCGGCCTCGACGAACGTGGCGCATCTTGTGTCGAAGGTCGTCGGCATCTGTCAAGGTTCCGACGGTCGCGCGAAATCCCCAACATAGAAGTGTACAGGCTAAATCAAAAGAACTCGCACCCGTTCAACTACATTGCGGGTCTCTCTGTCGTCAGCGAGTTTGGCAGTGCAAATGCCCTAAGACTTGCAAGGCCGTTGGAGAGCAGGTTCAACTTCGACTGCCTTTGAGAGGACAGTATGCGATCCGAGCTGGTCTTTGGCGCCATGGTGCATGTACCAAACAGATTCTTGCTAACCAAGCTTGCCGCAATGGCAGCACGCAAATTCCACCGGCCGCGTTCGCCAATCGAGGAGACTGTGACGGAAGTGTTGCTGCGCTTCAATCGTGTTAGCCCGATTCCTCGGACGCAGGAATCCAGCAATGTGCAGCTATTTCTGCGCGTTGCGAGGAGTGAGACACGTCCCACGAGCCAAAGCCAGGCCGTGGCCTGACTGAGGCGCTGAGACCTCCAACAGAATTAGTCCACGATCTTGCCCCGAGGAGATCAAGAGGTGATCTATGTCATCACGAGTCCAGATAGCAGACAAGACAGTCGCAACATGTTCTACCACTACCGATTGCTACAGGTTCTTCGCTGAGGAGATGGATAGTCTCTACTGGCTGGCCTTCCTCTTAACGGGGGACAACCACATGGCTGAACAGTGCTTTGTCAGTGGGTTAGGGGAATGTGTCGATCAAACTCACGTATCGGCGGATCGCGCCCGTTCGTGGGTTAGGCGCGCGATTGTGGAGGACGCCATCCGCATCATCAGGCCAGATCCGGACGAAAGTGGGAACCGACTCTTGGGCCGCGCCGAACGGCCAGAAACTGTGGGAGCGAGCAATCCGTTCGCGTTCATTATTTCGCTTCGCGCTTTCGAACGATTTGTCTTCGTGATGTCTGTTCTCGAGGGTCAGTCAGACCAAGATTGCCAAAGTCTTCTCGGATGCACACGTCAGGAACTCGAGATGGCACGCAAGAGTGCCTTAAGGCTTTTTGAAGAAGCCAATCTTGGTTACGAACCCAACCATGCAACGATCTCTATTTGGCCGAGGCTCTTGAATTGACGAAATGCGGCTAAAGCAAAGCGGGCGTGCGACCTCGTCTGAGGCAATGAGGCGAGCGTAAGGAATCCATATGCCAACAGCTTCCCCAATCGCCTGAATCATCTCGCGAAATACAACATCGAAGAACGACCACTAGTGCGATTGCGGCATAAAGCCGGATAACTGTGCCGACGGTCCAGTTATGTCGACGTTGTTGTCGAGGGGCGGGCGGAAGATCCCATGTCTCTGCATCTTATAGATCAGCGTAGTCCGCTTTAGACCAAGTCTGGCGGCAGCCCCGACGCGTCCTCCAATCACCCAGGACGCCGCTTCAAGCGTGCGTACAATCAGCGCGCGTTCGGACTCTATCAAAGTGGTAGGCGAGGGGGAAACGCCGATATGCTGTATTCCGGCGGTCAGCAACGGATTTGGAAGCACGCCATCTTCAGAAAGGATCAAGGCGCGCTCGATCAGATTCTGCAGCTCACGGATGTTGCCCGGCCAGTCGTACGAGCAGAGGTCCGACATTGTTTCCTTGGGAATACTGTCGATTTGCCGTCCCACACGCCGGCCAAGAAACTCGACAAAGTGTGCGACCAGTGCCGGAATATCTTCGCGGCGTTCCCGCAGTGGCGGCAACTGGACGGGAAATACATTGAGGCGGAAGTAGAGGTCACTGCGGAATTCGCCATTTCTCACCATCCCTGCCAAGTCGCGATGAGTTGCAGCTACGAGCCGAACGTCCACTTGGTGAGTTCGACTGCTACCCAAGCGTTCGAATTCCTGTTCCTGCAGGATGCGCAAGAGCTTGGGCTGCAGCTGCGGGGGAATATCGCCGACCTCGTCAAGGAAGAGGGTGCCTTTGTCGGCTAACTCGAAACGGCCAAGCTTCTGCGCAATGGCTCCAGTGAACGCGCCCTTTTCGTGGCCAAAAAGCTCGCTCTCCAGAAGATCCAGTGGGATGGCGGCGCAGTTCAGCTTGACGAACGGGCGCCCGCACCGGGGGCTGATATTGTGAATCGCACGCGCGATCAACTCCTTGCCGGTGCCCGTTTCACCCTGGATCAAAACGGTAGAGCTTGTTCGCGCCACTCGCCTGACACCATCGAGTACCGCTTCCAACGCAGGACTGTCGCCAATGAGTTGCTCGAACTTGCGCGGGCGAGAGCCTTGATCAATACTGTGATCCCCGCAGTCACAATCTTCGGACGGCCGCACGTTAAAACTGGTGCTCATCGTGTACCTTCCTTCTCGCCTTAACGGTCGAGAGCTGCCCGGACACTATCAATCAAAATTTCATCGTCAAAGGGCTTCTGCAGGAACTCCACGGCACCTGCTCTCAATGCCTGGAACCGCATCTCTTCGTCTCCGTGTGCGGTGATAAAGATGGTTGGAATCTTGCAACGTTCGGCATTCAGCCTGGCCTGCAACTCCAGCCCGGACATCCCCGGCATGCGAATATCCGTTATCAAACATGCCGTCTGCTGTTGATTCCCCGAGGTGAGAAATGCTTCCGCGGAATCAAATCCTTGCGAAGGGAATCCAGCAGATCTCAGCAGCTCTTGCAGTGTGCCGCGTACCGAGTCATCATCGTCGACGATCGCTACGAGTTTCGTTTCTTTCTTGCAGCTCATAGAACCAACTATGCGCCCCTGGTCAAAGCGGGGCAATCATACGTTCGTATGAGCATCCGATGGCTTTGAGCGTTGTTCCGGCACTCCGGTCAGGATGGGAAGAGTGAATGAGAAGCTTGCGCCGTGCGGTGAGCTGTTGGCTGCCCAGAGGCGGCCGCCGTGCGATTCAACGATGGAGCGGCTGATACGAAGCCCCATCCCCAAACCATGGGATTTGGTGGTAAAAAAGGCATCAAATATCTGGTTCGCCTGTTCCGAGGGCAAGCCCACCCCGGAATCCGAGACCGAAATCATCAGGTACTGATCTTCTTCCCTCCGAGATCGGATGACCAGTTCGCGTGCTCGATCGACATCTTTCATCGCATCAATGCTATTCATGATGAGATTCATCATGACTTGCTGAACTTGAACAGAGTCGGCCATGACCTTGGGAAGTTGTATGTCAAGGTCGGCGCGGATGGAAATGGAGTATCTATTCGCCTCGTTTCTCAGCAGGGCAATCATTTCCCCGATAAGCTCATTCACACTGACCGGCTGCCGCTTTGATTCGCCCTTTTTCGAAATAGAACGGATCCGGTTGATGATCTCTGCGGCTCGCTTTGCATTTCGAATGACTCCAATTGCAGCGTCGCGCGCCTCTCCCACATCGGGATCTTCTCGTGTTAGCCACCGCACACAGGTGCTCGCGCCGTTGACAATGGCGGTAATCGGCTGATTCACTTCATGCGCCAGAGAAGCGGTCAGCTCTCCCATGGTTGTCATCCGGCTAACGTGCGCGAGATCCGCTTGCGCTTCGCGCAACCTCTCTCGCTCTTTCTCCGCCTGCCTGCGGTCAGTGACGTCGATTATGGTACCCACGTATTCAACGAGATCGCCGGATGGGTCGACAATGGGATGGCCAAACGAGCGAGCGTCTCTGATTTCGCCGCCGGGTTGAATGATCCGGTAATCGAATTCGAAATCCGCCCTTCCGCGCACTGCTCTCTCAATCACTTCCGCAATACGGGCTCGATCGTCCGGATGAACGCTTTGAAAGAACTCTTCATATCGGGGTAGCCCGCCTTTCGGGTCGAAGCCTTGCACGCGGTAACATTCCTCGGACCAGTACCGGATTTCTCCCGAAGCAGGGCTCCATGCCCAACTGCCGGTATGGCTCAGCCTCTGCGCCTCGGCTAAATATGCCTCGCTTCGGCGTAGTTCCGCCTCTACCTGGTGGTGCTTGACGATCTCACGTTTGAGGTTGTCATTTGATTCGGTCAGCTCTGCCGTCCGCTCCGCGACTCGGAGTTCAAGCTGATTCCGCACCCGCGCCACCCGCGTCATGAGGAATGCAAAGACCAGGAACACAAGGTCGAACAGAATTCGAGACTCGGTGCTTGTATCGGACTCGAAGAGATAGTCGCGGACAATCGACGACAGCACCGCGGCGAGAATCCCAGGCGCTGTGCCGGCGTACCAGAAGGTGATAGCGATTGCAGATAGCGCAAATGCTCCAAAAGTTTGAGGCAGATGCAAATAAGTAAAGACAAGTGACAAGCCTAGAGAGGCCGCTACTGATATTACAGCTAGTCCATAGCGCAGTGGCACAGAAGGCGTCGGTTCCGTAGCCCACTTCATCTTGAATATTTGATTCATCGCCGAAGCGTCGCCCCCCGTTGAATTCTCGTTGAGTGGATCATAATGGCGCTTTTGAATCAGTTGCTAATTCGCGGAAGACCGCCGATATTGGGCTGATGCGGTATTCAACTATTGTCGTTTGTCGGAAGCTCAAGCTTTGTCGCCATTCGGACTAGCTCCGCAAGTGATTCAGCCCGCATCTTCGTCATCATCCGCCCGCGTTGGATTTTCACGGTGATTTCACTTGTGCCGAGCTCGTATGCGACTTGCTTGTTGAGCATGCCCGAGACTACCAGGCCCATGACCTGACGCTCGCGCGCGGTGAGCGACTCGTAGCGCTTCCGCAATTCGGTCAGTTCACCTTGTCGATTGCGAGTGATATGGTCGTGGTTGAATGCCTGTTGAATCGCATTTAAAAGATCCTCGTCGACGAAGGGCTTGGTCAGGAACTCCACCGCGCCGGTCTTCATGGCCTTCACCGTCATTGGAATATCACCATGCCCGGTAATGAAAATAATGGGAATAAGAACGCCGGCGGCCGCCAGTTGTCGCTGAAGCTCGAGACCCCCGACTCCAGGAAGTGACACGTCCAGGACGAGACAACTCGGTCCATCCGGCGCCTCGTTGCGCAAAAATTCTTCCGCTGTCTCAAAGGTTTCCGAGTGCAGGCCCGCCGACCTGAGTAGGCTTTGTATGGAGGCTCGCACTTCGACATCGTCATCGATGACGAAAACCGTTGGAGCACTCCGAAACGTCATTGTTGCGCCTCCCGTGCAAGGGTGTCAGAGGTCGGACGCCGAGTCGAATGTTCGACGCCGGAGGTGTGCTCCGTGGCGTCTACCCCGTCCACCGATTGAAGTATATCGCTGAAATTACGCAGATAACCATGGCCGAGTGATTGGCAGGCGGCGTGCAGTTAGGGGTATACAGCGAGAGGTATCGACGACATGCAAATGCAACGGTCGGACAAACGAGAGGCCCAGAACCCCGCGGTCTCCATTCGCGGGCAGGAGCCGGAGAGGTTCAAGGCCTTGATTCAGGAAATCTGGCATCGCTTTACGGAGCAGCATATCCAGATGCAGCAGAGTCGCAGGGGATATTCGATCGATGCCGAGACGAACCCGTGAACACTCTATCCTCGGCCCAGATGGTTTCCATTGCCGGGATCGGAATAAAGGGAGGAAGCAGTATGAGAGACGAAGACAAGGTGGTAGGCAATGACGGCGTGACTCGACGTTCGTTTTTAGGGAAAACCTCGGCCGCTCTGGTAGCGGCAGCCAGCCTTCCGATTCTGGCAGCGGCGCAGCAGACGAAGGACCTGAGCGGGGACACGCATAGCGGCATCAACGAGCAGGAGTTGGGGCCGAAGAACCCGGGTCTGGAGGCGCAGGAGCCGGATTCTGTGTATCCCCCGGAAACAGATGCGGGCGGCCAGCCGCCATTCAAATACCCCTTTGCTTTGGCGCACAAGCGCATCGAGGCAGGCGGCTGGACCCGCCAGGTGACGGTGCGCGATTTTCCGCTGTCGAAGAAGATGGCCGGCGTGGAAATGCGTCTGATCTCGGGCGGCGTTCGCGAGCTTCACTGGCACTTGGGCTCCGAGTGGGCCTTTATGACGGCCGGCAGCGCGCGCATCACGGCTGTCGACCAAAAGGGCCGGGCGTTTGTCGAAGACGTGAACGAAGGGGATCTCTGGCTGTTCCCCGGCGGCGTGCCGCACTCGATACAGGGAATAGGCGAGAATGGCTGCCAGTTCCTGCTCGTGTTCAACGATGGCAACTTCAACGAGTTCGAGACGTTCCTCCTGACCGATTGGCTGCACCACACGCCGAAAGAGGTGCTGGCGAAGAACTTTGGCGTTGCAGAGTCGACCTTTGATCATGTGCCGCCGCGAGAAAGGTTTATTTTTCCGACTCAACTGCCTCGTCCGTTGGCCGAAGAGAAGAAGCAGGTATACGAGGCCAACGGTCCGGTTCCGAATACTTTTGCCTTTTTCACCGACAAGATGGAGCCCACCAAGGTCACGGCGGGCGGCAGTGTGAAGATCGTCGATCGCAATAATTTCCCCGCTACCGACATCGCCGCGGCGATCGTAACGGTCAAGCCTGGCGGAATGCGAGAGCTGCACTGGCATCCGAACGCGGATGAGTGGCAGTACTACGTGAAGGGCACAGCCCGTATGACGGTCTTTTCGGCCGGCACACACGCCCGAACAATGGACTTCCATGCCGGTGACGTAGGCTACATCGAACAGTCGCAGCCACATTACATCGAGAACATCGGCGATACCGACTTGCTGTTTCTGGAGGTTTTTCCGACGGCCGAGTACCAGGATATTTCTCTAGGCGAGTGGCTTTCCCACACCCCATCGCGCCTCGTGAACGAACACATCGGCACTGGCGAAGACTTCCTTGCGAAGATCAGCAAGAGGGAAGTTGTCATCATTCCGGAGAAGTAAAGCGGAAGCAATCTGGACCCAGATGAAATCCCGGAGTCGGGCGCAATTCGCGGCTCCGGGGTCTCGAGGAGTTGTGCTATGCATAAATCTTTCAATCTTGGAAAGCTTCTTCGTTTTTGGTCATTTTGGGCACGGGTTTCGGCCATGGCTGCGTCTCTTGCATTTGCTTGTTCTGGGCTAGCGCAGCAAGCGTTGTATCCGCTGAAGGAGGGTACTCTTCAGCCGTTGCATGACAGTAACATTCCGAACTGGATGACGCTGGACATGGAACTGCGTGGGCGCACGGAGGAACAGACCTCCTTGGGGTATGTTTCTGGCAAGGATCGTCTGTACGAGCTTACCCGCATCTGGGGCGGCGTAACAGCGGTTCCGACAAATTGGCTGACGTTCTATGCACAGTTCATGGACCTTCACGCGCTGGGGCTTCCGCTGAGGGATACGGCGGCGAACATGCGGGACACTTTCGACCTCAGGCAAGGTTACCTCGATTTCCATTACAAGCCGGTGCAGTTCATCGTGGGCCGGCGGGAACTGAGAATTGGCGACGAGCGCGTCGTTGGTATCAGTGACTGGACGAACACCAGCCGTACCTGGGACGGCGTATATATGCGCGTCGGGGATGTCAACCAGTTGAATCTCTTCAGCACCTCCGTGGTCGCGGTTCATCCCACCAGCCTTGACACGCACGGCGCGGGGCTGACCTTCCATGGCGCACAGGCGAAACTGGCGACATACGTGCCGCATACCACGATTGAGCCGTTCGTGCTGATTCACGCCTTGCCCCGCGTAACCAGCCAGCAGAGCGTTGTCGGCAGACAGACGGAGGTGACCTTTGGCTCGTACTACGAGACGAAGCTACCCTTCGGCTTTGATTCATCGGGCACCGGGGATTTGCAGCGCGGCAGTTACAGCAACGATTCGATTCATTCAGGCGCAGCGATCATTCGCGGTGGCTATGGGACAAAGCGCCTGCCGTTGCAGCCTCACCTCGAAGCGGAGTATGACTACGCGACCGGTAATCCGCGTACGAATCCCAACCGCATCGGAACCTACGATCAGGAGTATCCGAGCAACCACAATGCGTTCGGCCTGGTCGACTTGTTCGGCTTCGAGAACATGAAGCAGGATCGCTTGAGCCTGCAGTTGAAGCCGCTTCGCAAGCAAGGCGAAGACAATGACTTGCTGGTGCTCCTCCAAGGCGGATCGCTGCACGCAGCGACGATCCACGATGGCGTCTACTCTGGTGCTGGCGCGAGCTTAATTGCGGCGCCGACGGGCGGATTTGACAGCGATGATATTGGCAGCGAGTTTGACGCCTCGGCGAAGTACATTTTCCACAAGTCGTTCGTCACCAACATTGGTGTTGGTCACTTCTTTCCCGGCGAACTGATGACTAGTGAAAATCATGGCGCTCCGCTGACCTATGCCTATCTCGGACTCACCTACCGCTTCAAGGTCGAACACTAGAATGCCCCAGCGCTATCGAGGCCTGTCAGACAGCGGACGCAGAGTCGAATGCTCGACGCGCCAGGCCGACTCCGCAGAAACCCACCCGCGCCACTGATTGAAGCATAGGGATGCAATCGCAAAGCGAACCTGCGTCTGAGTGTTTGGCAAGTGCCGTGCAACTGAGCGTCGGCAGAGAGGCAAAGACATCATGCAAGCGCAACAGGCGTACATCGCAGGTGAACGAAACACCGTCGCCCACATTTGCGAACAACACGCAACGCAATTCCTGGACGCTGTTTCGCGTTATCTGCCAGCGCTCTACAAAAGAGCCTATCGCTATGTGGAAGACCCACATGACGCTGAAGATGCGGTGCAGGATGCACTCTTGTCCGCGTACAAGCACTTGCATCAGTTCAAGGGGACAGCAAAGATGACGACCTGGCTAACCACCATCGTTACGAATAGCGCTCTCACCCAATTGCGCCTTAGGTCGCGCCATCCCCACGTATCTTTGCATGACAAATTGAATGAAGACCATGACTATTTTCTGTCAGACACACTGCCGGAAACCAGGCCAAGCCCTGAGGACGAGTGCGCCAGTTCGGAGTCGCGCGGGTTCCTGACGCAGTTCTTATCGGAGCTTTCGCCCGCGTTGCGGCGGGCAATTCAGCTGCGCTACATGGACGGGCTAACCATCCGGGAAGCTGCGGATGTCCTTGGAGTGTCTCAAGCGACAGTGAAATCCAATGTTTCACGTGCACGCTCGAAGCTGAAGCGGATGATGCGCAGTATTTAAGAAGGAAAAAATGAACCCGACTATTACCGTATGGAGCATGCTCCCATCCACCGCCGCATCCGGCACGCAGTTGTTGAGGTCTTTTGGACCAGGAGCGACGCCGGGAAGGGGATGCCTCAACTATGCGAACCTCTTCGGCTTCGCCTTTGACGACGCCGCGGCCAACCTTTACGTCCCGGCCGCGAGACCAACCTTGGCGCCAGCGCCGACCGCTACGCCACCGACCCCGCCTCCGTCCCCGTCGGCAACTTCGTCAGCGAATTCCTCCCCGACGTGGCCACCCAAATTCATATCCAGATCGCCATCATCCAGCGAATCATCAACCAAGTGGTTAAAACGGAATCCGGCGGGAGCCTGTAGCTACTGGGTTGAATCTCGCCCCTCATTCCTAGATCTCCATCTGCTTCTAACAGACCATGGTTTCAAGCGGCATAGGGAAAAGCCTGAATCACATTGCCATAACCCGGGCCGAGGTGAAAGATTGACACCGGTGTCGGCCTGCGGTCACAACGGATGCGATAGCCGATTATGAAGCTCAGTTAAGTCCTCAATCCAGTTCACGATGAATTTGGCGCGTCGATTGCGTACTTACTTAGGCAGAGGCAGGCCGGCAATTTGCGCGCTGAGAGACAAACGACGCTTTAGTAGGCCTGAATAAAAGGAGATGCGATGAGTTATATGCCGGATGCAAAGCGGTATGACGGAGCACAGTTCATGCGGAGTGGACGATCGGGGATTGTGTTACCCCGGATTTCGCTTGGACTGTGGCAAAACTTCGGAGGCACCAACGTCTTCGAGACGGGTCGAGCAGTTGTCCGGCGGGCATTCGATCGAGGCGTCACGCATTTCGATCTGGCGAATAACTATGGGCCGCCGTACGGTTCTGCCGAGGAGAACTTCGGTGAAATTCTGCGGAGGGATCTGCGCAGCTACAGGAATCAACTTCTGATTTCGACAAAAGCCGGGTGGGACATGTGGCCGGGACCCTATGGCGATGGTGGTTCGCGCAAGTATCTGCTGGCGTCGCTCGATGATAGTTTGGCTCGCCTGGGACTCGAGTATGTCGACATCTTCTACTCTCACCGGCCGACCATGGATGTCCCGCTGGAAGAAACCATGGGTGCGCTGGCCCAGGCGGTGCGACAGGGCAAGGCTCTATACGTCGGCATTTCCTCTTATGGCCCGGAACGGACGCGCGAAGCTGCAAAGATTCTGAAGAACGAAGGAGTGCCGCTGCTGATTCATCAGCCATCCTACTCGATGCTGAATCGGTGGGTGGAGAAGGAACTTCTGGGCACACTGGAGGAACTCGGCATCGGCTGCATTGCGTTCTCCCCGCTGGCCCAGGGATTATTGACGAATAAGTATCTGAGTGGCGTCCCCAAGAATTCGCGCGCAAATGACGGTCTTTGGTTCCAAAAGGACTTCCTGAACGAGGACAATCTGAAGCGCGTGGGGGCGCTGAACGAAATTGCGCAAGAGCGCGGACAGTCTCTGGCTCAGATGGCGATTGCGTGGGTTCTGCGCGACGAGAGAATCACCTCTGCGCTGATCGGAGCGCGGAACGTGGAGCAACTCGATAACTCGCTCGATGCACTGAATCACCTCCAATTTACGGACGCGGAATTGGCACAGATCGATCTCTACGCACAAGAGGGTTCAATTGACCTTTGGAAGGGCGCCCGCGAGGGGGTAGCGTAGCAAACGCCACGAGCAACGTATAGGAACAACTAAGTCTACGTGGCTGGCGCTCGGGCCATGTTGATGAACGTGCAGAGGCCGCCGAAGAGAATCGGATGTTTTTCAACCCTGAGGAGATTCATGATGCGATTTGCATCCACTGTCGTTCTCGCAGTGACCGCGATGCTTATTCCTGCGGCATCGCCCGCGCAACAGACCATCACCGGCCAGGCCGCATTCGCCGATTGGAACCAGGAGCAGCCCGGAGTGCGCCGCAAGATCACTCTCGCCGACCTCCCGAAACCTAAGCCCGAAGAGGCCGTCAACAACACTCCGCACGTCATTCCTCGCCCAGCCCATGCGTGGCCGATCGCCCCCGCCGGTTTCAAAGTGGCCCTCTATGCGGGCGGTGACACGGCTCCTATGCAGCGGGCGGACAACAGAGAGGTGATGGCTCTCAGCGGCGGGACGTTCACGATGCCTCGGCTCATCCGTACTGCACCCAATGGCGACCTTTTCCTCGCCGATTCCGGCGCTGGAACCATCTTTATTCTTCGCGGTGTCGGCCCCGACGGCAAAGCAGCACATATTGAAAAGTTCGCAACCGGCCTAGATCATCCCTTCGGTATCGCCTTTTATCCGGCTGACAACCCGAAGTACGTTTACGTCGGCAACGCCACGACCGTGCAGCGTATTCCTTACCATTCCGGCGATCTCCACGCCACTGCGCCGGCTGAAACGATCGTTCCCAATATTCCCGGTTACGCCCAGCTCACCGGCGGCGGCCATTGGACCCGCGACGTCGTCTTCACGAAAGACGCCCAGCACATGCTCGTTTCAGTTGGCTCTGGCTCCAATGTGGACGATCCCGATACGCACCCGAAGGAGTTCCATCGCGCCGACGTCCTGGAATTTACGCCCGACGGCAAGTTCATCGAAGTCTATGCTTCCGGCATCCGCAACTGTGTTGGCGAAGCCATCAATCCGATCACCGGCCAGCTCTGGTGCTCCGCCAATGAACGCGATAACTTGGGCAATCATCTTGTCCCTGACTATGTCACTTCCATCAAGGAGGGCGGCTTCTACGGATGGCCCTGGTATTACATGGGTGGCCACCAGGATCCGCGTCTGCCAGAGCCTTGCGCCAACGGCACTGGCCCGAACCCGCAGGCGCCGGCGCTCACAGCCGACGCGGCCAAGGCCTGCAAGCGTGTCGATCTTGCCCCCAAAGTGATTACACCCGACGTTCTCGTTCAGCCCCACATGGCTTCGCTTGAGATGACCTTCTACCCTTTTGCCGGCGAGTTCCCCAAGCAATATGACGGCGACGCATTCGCCGCCGAACACGGCTCTTGGAACCGCAAGAATCGTGCGGGCTATGAAGTCATCCGCATTCCGATGCACGACGGCCATGCCGACGGAAGCTATGAAGACTTCCTCACTGGCTTTGTCACGAAAGGCGGCCAGGTCTGGGGTCGGCCTGTGGGTGTAGCTATCGCCAGGGACGGCAGTATGTTCGTTACGGATGACGGCTCGCGGTCTGTCTGGCACGTCACTTATATCGGCAAATGAACTCCGGTTGTTGCAATCGAGGATAGACGGATTGGGGTGCGAAACCAGTATCCGAGGAGATTTCATGCAGTATCAATCTATTCGTGTGGTTCTTTCTGACCACTTAGACTCTGCGACTGCGCAGACCCCCGGATCACAGCGCTTCGCGGCTATTCATCGAGGTGCCGGCATAGAATCGCCCATGTGGGGTGGCCTGTTTCTCGTCGAACCTGGAGCCCGCACCGGGATCCATCACCATGGAGAGCAACACACGATCGCCTATGTTCTTAGCGGCTCTTCTTACGTTCGGTGGGGCGAGCGGGGGGAGTTCGACGCTACGCTGCATGCCGGGGATTTTCTCTTTGTCCCAGCGTGGCTTCCGCACCAGGAGATTAATCCGTCCGGCGAGGAACCATTTCAATGGATTGTCGTCCGGAGCACTTCCGAACCCATTGTTGTGAATTTGCCAGGTGACTTCTGGGGTGACAGCGATTTGCGTGCAACTCATCTGCGTGCGGAAGGATGAAGGCAACCAACGGGGCTGAAGGAGAGGCAATGCCGAAGATAGCCGCGGCATGAGAGGCTTCGTTCAGCCGTTGGTGTAGCCAAGCCAGGACGGATTCTTAATCGTACCGTCGTAATGCGAACTGGTCTTGAACAGTTCGAACTTCCCCGTCATCGCGGCTTCCTTTGTCTTCGCAAGAATTGCGGCAACTTGCTGCCGGTCCAGGGGCCGAAAGCTTTCGACGGCCTGAAATGCCTGATCGAGGATAGCTGGAGAGTCGATCCCGGTGATGACAACCGTCGCCGGGGAGTTCAGCCCGAAATGCAAGGCCTCCATCGGAGTTACGGTGTTGCTCTGGAGGATATAGGGATCTCCGAAGGTCTTCATGGCAAGAATAGCGGTGCCGTGCTCCTGCGCCACCGGGGCAACCCCGTTCAGAAACGAGCGAAAATGCGCATCCATCACGTTGATGGGCATCTGCACAGTGTCGAAGTGAAACCCGTGCTGGTCGGCAGTCTCAAACATGCGCAAATGCACGCTGGGATCCTTGTGACCTGTGAAGCCGATGTAACGGATTTTGCCGGCTTGTTTTGCTGCCTGAACGGCCTCGATGGCGCCGCCCGAAGCGAAGATCGCATCTGGATCGTCGAGGCGAATCACCTCATGGAATTGAAGGAGATCGATCACATCCGTCTGCAGGCGCCCCAGCGATTGCTCAATCTGCCTGGCAGCGGTGTTCTTATCTCTGCCATCGATCTTCGTCATCAGGAAGACCTTCTGCCTGTAACCGTCGCGGAGCGCCTGCCCCATCCGGACCTCGCTGATGCCGCCGTTGTAGTCCCAGCAATTATCCATAAAACTGATACCGCGATCGATTGCGGTTCGAAGCAGGCGGATACTTTCGTCCGGATCCTGCTGTTTCCCGATGTGGTAGCCCCCCATGCCGATCGCAGAAATGCGTTCACCCGTACGGCCAAGCTCTCGATAGATCATGTTCGGGGATTCTGGCCGGCGGGTGGTGGCAGAAGACGGGTCGCTCTGTGCGCCCGCGGGCGCAACCGATCCCGCGGCAGCAACGGTGGCCGTCTTGAGGAAATTCCTGCGATCCATGAAGACCTCCATTCAAGAAATTATCATTCCTGCAGATGCAAGCGAGAAGTCAGAGAGACCTTTTCGGATCCGGAACCGTTGAAATCACCTCACTGAATTTCGAGGCTCAGAGAATTGCCTTCACCACGCCGCCGTCTACCCGCAGTGCGGCGCCGTTGGTGGCCGAAGAAAGTTCGCTGGCCACATAGGTCACCATTGCCGCAACTTCATCCACGGTGGCAAATCGCTTGAGTAGGGACGAGGGCCGCACATGCTCGAAAAACTCTTTCTCAATCGCTTGCTTCGACTTGTTCTGGTGCTTCGCCATCGCCTCGACAAAGGCGCCCACTCCTTCCGACTCGGTCGGTCCGGCAAGAATGCTGTTGACCGTCACCCCGGTCCCAGCAACGGACTCCGCAATGCCCCGCGCGACAGCTACCTGCGCAGTCTTTGTCATCCCGTAATGCACCATCTCAGGCGGAATCTGCACCGCCGACTCGCTCGAGATGAAGAGAATGCGCCCCCAATTCTTCTTTAGCATTCCCGCGAGGTAGTGTCGCGCGAGCCGCACTCCGCTCATGACGTTGATCTCGAAGAAGCGGTACCAATCCGCGTCGGGGATCTCGGCAAACGACTTCGGCTCGAAGATGCCCACATTGTTTACCAGCACATCGACTGCAGGCAATTTCGCAATCACAGCCTCAGCTCCGGCTGAACCGGAAAAGTCCGCCACGATGCCATCGACTATACTGCTTGCAGCTTTCGATCGAATCGCCGCCACAGCCGCATCGACGCGCTCCTGCGTGCGTCCATTCACATACACATGCGCTCCTTCCGCAGCAAGAGCACGCGCAATCGCAAATCCAATCCCTGCCGTCGATCCGGTTATCAGCGCAACTTTCTCGGTAAGCTTTAGGTCCACGCTGTCCTCCCGACCAAACCTAATGCCCATTCGATTCACCAAACGTCTTAAACGGCTCGAACTGGCGAGCCAAATCGATGCCATGGTGGGATATCCGATACCAGCTAAACTTCGGCTCTCGCCCCTTGACCAATGACAAACGGAGTAATGGCGGCCAGGTCCATGTCGCCACTTGCGGGGAGGTTCGACGCAAGGACGGATTGAGCGACGGAAGCCGCAGGCAAATCGGCGCCAGATGCCCTCGCAGCATCCATGACGAGATCCATGTCTTTGCTCATCAAACGCAGCGGGAACTCCGGAGAATAGTCATTTTCCTTGATCTTCCGGATCTTGCCCGCCATCGCTGGAGCGATCACTGCGGTCTTGGATAAGACATCGAGCAGAACATTTCGGTCGATCTCAAGATGCTCACCGAGCGAAACGGCCTCAGCGATTGCCTGCATATCGAGGCCGAGGAGAAGATTGACAACCAGCTTCATTTGAACCCCTGAAGATCCGGGTCCAATGAAGAACCATTGCCGGGCAATGGACTCGAAAAGAGGGGCACATTGCTCGAAGGTGTTGCGGTCGCCGCCCCCGAGAAGTGTGACTGTTCCCGCCTCTACCGCTGGTGTCGATCCAGAGATGGCTACATCGAGAAAGTTGACTCCTTTTGTGCGAGCCTCCCGATGCAGGTCGCGAGAGAGTTCCGGCGAGATCGTGCTCATCTCGATGAGGATGGTTGCCGGCTTGACTGAACGAAAGACGCCGCCCTCGTCGAAGTAGACGGAACGAACAGCCGCGTCATTTGCGAGGGAAGAAAGAATCACATCCGAATCGGAAACGAGGCCCGCAACCGATGATGCAGTGGGTATGCCCCATTCGTTAATCGCCTCTGCAGGCTGTGGACTGCGGTTCCATGCCCGAACTTGCCATCCGAATGAGTCGAGGCGCCGCACGAGCCGGCTTCCCATAAGCCCAAGGCCGATGATTCCAATCCGCGTGTTCAGTTGACTGACTTTTGTTACTGACATATGAATGACGTTATCTCCTTATCGTCTGGCCGTCGTTTCGCCTTTCGAGGAGCGACCTGTGACTACGCGTGCACGTACATTGCCATCCCAGATCGATTCGGACCGATTCACAATCAGCCCAGCGTTGCGCGATTTCTCGCTTGATGGGTCCGGTGAGCGTCAGACCTTCGACACTGAAGGCGGATGTTCGTCACGACCGGCCAAGTCCGCGCCAGAAGCCGCTTTAGGCTCTCGGTCTACCCATCGAATCGAGTGGCCCTGAAACTGCAAGTTAGAACTTCGGAATCGATATAGGGCCGGCGCTTTACGCGTCCTCAGCCGGCGGAGTAACATCCAAAATCAATCTCGGAGGGTGGACAGCCAATGACAGCCACCATTAACGGCGCCCCCCAGGCAATTGAGCCTGGAGAGCGCCTGATCGATTTGATCAACCGTAGCGGGATCGAAGTCCCGCATGTCTGTTACCACCCTCAGCTCGGGCCGATCCAATCCTGCGACACCTGCATGGTGGAAGTCGACGGCAAACTGATGAGAGCCTGCGGCACCATGGCCGCCGAGGGCATGAACGTGGTGACGTCGTCCCCGCGTGCGGATGCGGCGCAACGCGAAGCCTTCGATCGCATCCTCGGCAATCACCTGCTCTACTGTACTGTCTGCGACAACAACAACGGCAACTGCACAGTACATAACACCACCAAGCTGCTCGCGGTTGAACATCAGGAAATCCCCTATAAGCCCAAGCCCTACGAAGTGGATATGTCGAATCCCTTCTACCGCTACGATCCCGATCAGTGTATTCTCTGCGGTCGATGCGTGCAGGCATGCCAAACTCTAGAGGTCAATGAAACGCTCAGCATCCGGTGGGAGGACGAGCATCCCCGCGTGTTGTGGGACGGTGGCGCGCCGATCGGCGAATCAAGTTGCGTCTCGTGCGGACACTGCATCACCGTGTGCCCCTGCAATGCGCTGATGGAGAGATCGATGCTTGGGGAGGCCGGGTACATGACCTCCCTATCGAAGCCCGCGCTCAGTGGAATGATCGACATAGTCAAGGGCGTCGAACCAGAGATGGGCTATGGCGCGATTCTTCAAGTCTCCGAGATCGAATCGCACATGCGCGAGTCGCGCATCAAGAAAACCAAAACGGTTTGCACGTACTGCGGAGTCGGTTGCAGCTTCGATGTCTGGACCAAGGACCGCCATATTCTGAAAGTAGAGCCCTTAGAGGGCGCGGCCAACGGCGTCTCGACCTGCATCAAAGGAAAATTCAGCTGGGGTCATATCAATAGTCAGGACCGACTCAACAAGCCGCTCATCCGCGATGGAAATGGGTTCCGCGAAGCCTCGTGGGATGAAGCATTGTCACTTGTGGCGCGGAGATTCTCAGAAATCAAGGCGGCTACCGGCCCCGACTCGCTTGCTTTCATCTCCTCTTCGAAGTGCACAAATGAAGAAAGCTATCTCATGCAAAAGCTTGCCCGCGCAGTGATCGGAACCAACAACATGGATAACTGCTCACGCTACTGCCAAGCGCCGGCAACCATGGGCCTGTTCCGCACAGTTGGTTACGGAGGCGACGCCGGATCGATCACCGATATTGGGCAAGCGGGCCTAGTGCTGATCGTCGGCAGCAATACGGCCGAAAGTCACCCGGTGATTGCGACTCGCGTGAAGCGCGCTCATAAGATGCACGGCCAGAAACTGATCGTCGCCGACCTCCGCGAGCACGAGATGGCGGAGCGTGCAGATGTGTTCTTCCGTCCGCGGCCAGGTACCGATCTTATCTGGATCTCCGCAGTGACCAAGTACATCCTCGACAATGGACTCGCCAATCAGCAGTTCATCGATCAATGGGTGAACAAGTTCGATGAATTCAAGAAGAGTTTGGATTCATTCACTCTCGAAATGGCCAGCGAGAGGTGCGGACTTCCGAAAGAGACACTAACCAAAGTTGCCCACATGATCGCGGAAGCAGACGGTGTGTGCGTTCTCTGGGCGATGGGTGTGACGCAACACTCCATGGGCTCCGATACCTCGACTGCAATTTCCAATCTTTTGCTGGCGACCGGTAACTATATGCGTCCGGGAGCGGGCGCCTATCCCTTGCGCGGGCACAACAACGTCCAGGGTGCAAGCGATCACGGCGCAATGCCGAATTACT
Source organism: uncultured Acidobacteriaceae bacterium (assembly GCA_963798035.1). GTDB lineage: Bacteria > Acidobacteriota > Terriglobia > Terriglobales > Acidobacteriaceae > Telmatobacter. The sequence goes on from CAWCRW010000007.1 coordinate 878,835, forward strand.
TTCCCGGCTACCAGAGTGTTGCCGATCCGGCGATTCGCGCCAAGTTTGAAAAGGCATGGAATGTTGCATTGCCGCCCAAACCGGGACTTGACAACCACATGATGATCGACGCCATCCACGAAGGCAAACTGAAGGCAATGTATCTATTCGGCGAAGAGATGAGCCTGGTTGATTCCAACGCCAACTTCGTGAGCGATGCTCTTTCGAAGCTTGACTTCTTCGTCGTGCAGGAAATTTTCTTCAGCGAGACCTGCCAATTTGCAGATGTGATTCTGCCCGCCAGTCCAAGCCTGGAGAAGGACGGCACCTTCACCAGCACGGAAAGGCGCATCCAGCGTCTCTACCAGGCTCTTGAGCCTCTCGGAGAAAGCCGTCCCGACTGGATCATTATTCAGGACATCGCTAACAGGCTGGGCGCAGGTTGGAGGTACGAGCACCCTTCTCAGATTTACGAAGAGATTGCGGCACTTACCCCGCTGATGGCCGGTGTAACGTACGAGCGCCTGGAAGGTTACAAGACGCTCCAATGGCCGGTGGCTCAAGATGGCAGCGACCAGCCTCTTCTCTACACGAAGGAATTCAATTTTCCCGACGGGAAAGCCAGGTTCTACCCAGTTCCCTGGTCGGAGCCAACGGATCAACCGAATGCAGAGTACGATCTCCACCTGAACAACGGACGCCTTCTGGAACATTTCCATGAAGGCAATATGACGTATCGTACCGAAGGCATTCGCGAAAAAACCCCCTGTACGTTTGTGGAAGTCTCACCGGAGCTTGCGGGCGAGCGAGGTATCCAGACTGGGAGTTGGGTGCAGTTGAAATCGCGTTACGGTAAGGTGCGCGCACAGGCTGTCATTACGACAAGGGTGCATGGAAACGAGCTGTATATGCCCATGAACTCTACGGACGCGGCGGTGAACCGTCTTACCAGCAGCCATACGGACACGGCCACCCATACCCCGGCTTATAAAGAGACGTCCGTGCAGCTCCAGGTGCTGGGTGAGACCGGCGAGGATCCGTTGCCGCGCACGAACTCCCGCCACGGACATCCGACACCGCAGACAGGCGTCGAGGTGGAGCGTAAGTGGAAGCGGAAGGAATATCGCCAACCGGGCGATCACCTGGTTCAAATCCAGAACTCTAGACCATGACTTCAAGCAAGGAGAAAAGAGATGGCGCGACCAATGCCTCTTGAGTTACCGCCCCGCGATCCACGCGAGGAACTGCGCAGGCGCCTGGACGAGGCGCCGGTGCAACACGCCAGGGCCCTGCTCGACTCCTATGAGTTACTCGGAGAGCTGCACGAACACGGTGTGCTCGAGCTCCTGCGCGGAGCACTGGGGGCAAGCGACAAGCTGATCGAGACAGCTGTGGACGCCACCAAGTCTGACGAGGCGATCCGAGCAATCCGCAACGTCATCATCCTCGGCAAGATATTGGGGGCCATCAATCCAGACGTGCTGCAGAGTGTAGCCGTGGCAATCGGCGAAACATTGGGATGTTATGAGAAACCAATTATCGAGCCGCCTGGCCTTTTCGCGTTGATGGCCCAGTTCAGCCATAAGGAACTGCGGCGGAGTATGGCTCTATTGAACAAGTTCCTGGAAAGCCTCGGAAATCAAATCAAGTTGCGAGGTGGTTGCAAATAAAGGCGCAGCCAATTCACAGAATAGGCGCGGAGGAGTTTATGTCGCATACAAATCGCTGGGGGCTCGCAGTCGCGGGCTTCCTGATGCAAATGGCTCTTGGTGCAGTTTACGCTTGGAGCGTCTTCCGGATTCCCCTGGCAAGGCAATTTCACTGGTCCATCGAAGAAGTAACCTTCACGTTCACCGTCTCAATTTTCGTCCTTGGAGTCGCCTGTTTCTTCGGCGGCCTTTGGCTGAATCGGAAGGGACCGCGCGTCGTCGCGCTCACCGGCGGGTTCCTCTACGGCCTAGGCGTCTTTCTCGCAAGTTTCTCGGCAAACAAATTGTGGTGGCTTTATCTGAGTTATGGAGTTATCGGTGGAACCGGCGTTGGATTCGCATATATCGTTCCCATTGCGGTGCTCGTCAAATGGTTTCCCGATCGAAGGGGTCTGATCACCGGCATTGCCGTTGGTGGCTTTGGCGCCGGGGCCCTGGTAACTGCTCCTGTGGCTACGCGCCTGATTCAAACCGTCGGTGTCTTGCAGACCTTCGCATACCTCGGCATTGCATATCTCGTCATTACCATGACGACCGGCTATTTCATGCAAAACCCTCCGGACGGGTGGAAGCCGGCAGGATGGGTCCCAACCACAACACAAACCAAACAGCGCGCGGCTACGGACTACACACTAGGCGGTGCGCTTAAGACGTGGCAGTGGTGGGCGCTCTGGGCGCTCCTGTTCCTGAATACCTCGGCAGGTATCTCGATCATTTCGCAGGAATCGCCCATGTTTCAGGAGATTGCGAAGGTCAGCGCCGTTGTTGCCGCTGGAATGGTCGGTGTCGCCAGCATTGGTAACGCGGTAGGCCGAATCTTCTGGGCCTGGGTCTCCGATGCAATTACCAGGCGATGGACCTTCGTGACGATGTTTCTGCTGCAGGTCGGTCTTTTTTGGATATTTCCGGGGATGTTTTCCGCGGCGACTCTTACCGTCCTGGCGTTCATCATCCTCATGTGCTACGGGGGTGGGTTCGGCACCATGCCCGCTTTTACTGCCGACTACTTCGGATCGAAGAACGTTGGTCCAATCTACGGGCTCATGCTCACAGCCTGGGGCTTCGCGAGCGCATTTGGTCCTTTGCTCATCGCACATATGCGGCAGAGCAGCGGGTCGTATACAAGCGGACTCCACGTGATTGCCGGGATCGTGGCCGTATCCATGCTGCTCCCGATTCTGGTCTCGCCGCCCAAATCCGCCACGAAAAGGAGCGAAAGTTCGAGCTCCGGGGTACCTGTAATGCATTCCAGATGATCTCTCATGTCGGATCTTCGACAGTAACTGAGAGACCGGACCCGTGTGCCCCATATCGGCCGTTGATTTTAGAAGGGAAACTAAATGGCATGAATCGTGCAAAGGCCGATGTAGGCGTAGCTAATCGCGCCGTTCACGCGCGGTAAGTTTTGGGGCGTGGATATCCAAACAAATCATCGAGGGGCGTCCATGACTCTATCAGCTCAGACTTCTCAAGTAACACGCGTCTCCGGCATCGCTGTTCCCAACACTAAGCTTGCAAACGAAATCACGGAATTCATCCGCGACACAGAATCGACCTTGCTGTTTAACCACTCCAGCCGCGTCTACTATTTTGGAGCGCTCGCGGGCCAGCGCCGGGACCTCAAGTTCGACGCCGAACTTCTCTACGCGGGCGCCATGTTCCACGACATGGGTCTGGTACCTGCTTACAGTAGCGACGCAGACCGTTTTGAGGTAGACGGTGCAAATGCAGCTCGCGCCTTCCTCCGCAGTCATGACATCGCTGAACAGGACATCGACCACGTATGGACGGCGATTGCACTTCACACGACTCCCGGCATCCCTCAGTACATGCATCCGATCATTGCTCTTCTAACGGCAGGCGTCGAAATGGATGTGCTCGGAATCGATTATGCCAGTTTCGCGGACTCGGACCGAGACTCGGTTGTACAGGCGTTCCCGCGAACAGCCCATTTCAAAGAGGATATTCTGCAAGCCTTCTACGAAGGCATCAAGCACAAGCCTGAGACCACATTCGGAAATGTAAAAGCTGATGTGCTCGCAGACAAAGATCCCAACTTCCACCGTGGCAACTTCTGCAGCGTAATCCGCAACTCTTCCTGGCGCAGTTGATCAAGTGACGCCCTATTTCGAGAGTCCAAATCCTTGTAGTGGCGGCATCCTTATCGAAAATCGTAGACCACTCAAGATAGTTCCACGGGTACTGGACTCTTGGTTGTCGTCGATGCATCGTATGCGTGCGACCAAGCACATGGTTGACCAGGTTCGGTGTTCGGTTTTATAGGCTATCAGGAGTGTGTCTTGCGATCCATGCCGCCGGTGTGAGATCGTCCAGCTGCTGAATAGACCGATTGGCAAGGCCGGGCAGGATCTCATTCAGGTATTCACGAACCGGGATTTTGAGCCTGCGACAGCTTTCGAGCACGGAGAGGATCGCGGCGACACGCGGTCCGGCCTGCCTGCTGCCGATATGGGTCCAGTTTTTTCGGCCCAACGCTATGCCTCGCATGGAGTTTTCAGCCAGGTTGTTACTAAGCTCCAGTTCCGGATGTTCGAGGAAGCAGGAGAGTTTCTTCCATAGTTTGATCGTGTAGCCGCAGGCTTCCCCCGCCGCACTTTTCGGCAACACGTTCTTGCTCAGCTCGAGGATCTGGGCGTGGATTTTCTCGAGCAGAGGCGGACCCTCTTTCTGGCGCAGGGCATGACGCGCAGCATGATCCATCTTCTCCTCGCGAGCACCAGCGTCGATCGCGAACAGTTTATCCATCAGCTCCACGATGCCTATCGAGGCTACATCCAGTTTGTTTACCTTGATCGCGTCGACAAAGCCCCGCCTCGCATGGCTCCAACATGCCGCATGCACCATCTTCGGGCCGCCTACACCACTTTCGTAGGCCACATAGCCGTCCGTCTGTAAAATGCCCTCGAACTTGTCAAGGAAGCGCGCTGGGCCTTCGCGTCCGCGGCCCATGCGGAAATCGAACACCACAGAACTCCCTGGTGAGCCGTATTGCCACAAGTATGCTTGGTGGTTCTTGCCACGACGATCATGCGTCTGCACATCGACAGTTGTTTCATCAGCCTGGATGTAGTCGCCTGCCAGCAACTGGTTCCGCATCGCACCCACTACTGGCGCCAGCATTTCGCCGACAGTCATGATCCAGCCGCACATCGTGGCGCGGCTGATGTCGATGCCCGCGTCACGCAGTAGGATGGCGCTTTGACGATAGAGGGGACTGTGATTGCCGTATTTGCAAATGATTGTGTCGATGATAATGCCGTCTGACACCAGGCTCTTGTCGATGATCCTCGCGGCTATCGGCGCGGTGGCTACTCCTTGCTCCTCGCACTTGCTGCAGGCACGCTTTTCACGCTTGATGACGTGGACGAAATACTCGGCTGGTTTCACATCGAGAACTTCGCTCACTTCGTAGCCGATTACCTTCGTCTCAGCGCCGCAGCTTCCGCATCTGCACTGCTCCGGCGTGCACGCAACTATCTTCTCGACGCGAGGCAGATCGGCAGGTAGTGTCTGGCGACCAGGATGCGGACGCCTCTTCTTCTTCACATCCTGCGAAGAACCGGGCAGTGTCTCGCGTTCGCTCTCGGCAGCCACTTCTACATTACTAACGCCAGGTTCATGCTCCAACAGTTCCAACTGCAGGCTGCTAAGCTTCTCACTGCCGGGGCCATACTTGGCGATTCGCGCCAAGCGTAACCGCTCTTCAAGAACCTGTACCTTCAACTGAGCATTCTGCAGTTGGAACTCGTACGAGTTGAACTTGCCGCTCACCGCGGCAAAAAGCGATGGATCAAGTCGGGCTTTGAGTTGTTCGAGAAGGTCGGTGCGGGAAGACGAACCATCGGTCGGAGTAGACGTTCGGGAAGGATCGATGTTCGCACTCACGATGCGTATTTAATAGCAGAAATACCTTTGGATGAACAAGTGAAATGCACAGTGTTCATGCGCTTTTCCGTGACTCCGATGATTCTTCTGCGATGGGCTTGCGAAACCACTTGCGTTCTCGTGTCTGGGTAAGATCGATACCCCCAACAAGCATCGTAAATTGCTCCTGACTCAACACCACTTTGCGCTGATCCTTATCCACAGAAGGCCAGTGCACCCGTCCCTTTTCAATTCGCTTCGAGCAGACCCAGAGTCCGGTTCCATCGAAGAAAATGATCTTGAGTCGATTCCTCCTGGTGTTTGAAAACAGGAACAGATGACCGCTCAACGGATCGCACAACAACTGGTCGCGGACAAGCCCGTAGAGGCCATCAAATGATTTACGCATGTCGGTTGCATTGGGTGCTAGATAGATGCGCGTCGCAGCGCCTAAGCCGAACACGCTATGACCTCTCAAGAACAGCGACCAAACGTCGCAGTGTCTGATCGTCGAATCCATCACCGACTTCCACCCTGCGACCGTTGCACAACAACACCTTCAGAGATGATGGCCGATCCAAATCGAAAACAGGATTTACGACATCGGCCAGCTTCACTTCGACTAGAGGACCACGTCGAACAACATCGCTGTCTCGACGGGCTTCCTCCTCAAACTGTCTCTGTAAATGACGGTTTAGCGTGCTCAATGCCAAACCATGACGCCGGCAAAACTCGCTTCGCCCCAACCCGCTCGCTCGATACGAACTTGCCACTCGTGCAATCTCTGCCCGACCACGACGACGAACCACCACTCCAGTCTCTCCGCTCATGAAAACAGTCCATCACAGCTGAGACATACTTAACAGATGTGGTTGGTCAGACGGATACGATGCATCACATCGAGCGGCGCTCTTTTTTGGCTTCTGGCCCTAGTGAGCATCGCAGAAGCCCTCTATGGTTTTGACACGACTCGTCGCTCCGAGTCGGCCCTTCGACACCAGTTGCGAAAGCTGGACCTATCTATAAGCAAATCTAAACGAGAAACAGAATGGCAAGGAGCGTGCAACTACCCGTGTAGGCAAAACCGATTGTGCTGCGATTGCGGTCGATGATGGTAAGCGACTTCGCGAGCATGGCAGAGGGGAAAGCAAGAGGACAGTATGTGGATCGTCAAAGTTGCTCTCAACCGGCCGTACACTTTTATTGTTCTCGCGCTGTTGATCCTTATCGCCGCGCCGGTTGTCATACTCCGCACGCCGACCGACATTTTTCCCAACATCAATATTCCAGTCGTTTCGATCGGCTGGACATATACAGGGCTCAATCCTGAAGAACTCGAAGGGCGCTTGACGTCGCCTTACGAGAAGGCACTCACAACGCTGGTCGACAATATCCAGCATATCGAGTCGACGACATATAACGGCGAAGCGATCGTGAAGGTATTTCTGCAGCCCGGAGCGTCGCTCGATACAGCCAATGCGCAGGTTACCGCCGCATCGCAGTATCTTGTGCGGCAGCTTCCTCCCGGCACGTTGCCTCCGCAGATCATCAACTTCTCAGCGTCGAGCGTGCCCATCCTGCAGCTTGGAATTTCAGGTAAGGGGCTTTCGGAGGCGCAGCTAAACGACTACGCGACCAACTTCATCCGCACGCAGCTGATCACCATCCCGGGCGCGGTGGTGCCATCGCCTTATGGCGGCAAGCAACGCCAGATCACGATTAATATGGACCAGGCTGCGATGCAATCCAAAGGCATCGCTCCCGGCGATGTGTTGAACGCATTGGCGCTGCAGAGTGTAGTCATGCCCTCGGGCACAATCAAGATCGGCCAGTCGGAGTACGATGTCCGGACCAACGGCGCACCACGGACTGTGGAAGCGCTGGCGAATATTCCACTTAAACAAGTGTACGGTACTACGATCTATCTGCGCGATGTCGCCAGCGTCAGCGACGGATTTCAAGTGCAGACCAACATCGTGCGGCAGGACGGCAATCGCGGCGTACTTGTCTCGATTCTAAAGAGCGGCAATGCGTCGACCTTGAGCGTAGTCAAGGGCATTCGTGGGCTCTTACCGCGCGTGGCGAGTACTGTGCCGCCGCAATTGAAGATGACGCCGCTCTCGGACCAGAGCATCTTTGTCCGCGCAGCTGTGCAGGGAGTCATCCGCGAAGCCGTGATTGCTGCTGCGCTTACAGCGGTAATGATTCTTGTGTTTCTGGGCAGCTGGAGATCGACGCTGATCATCGCGATCTCGATTCCGCTGTCGATTCTCTCATCCATCATCATTCTGGGCCTGATCGGCGAGACCATCAACACCATGACGCTCGGTGGCCTGGCATTGGCCGTCGGTATTCTCGTCGACGACGCCACGGTCACCATCGAGAATATTGAGCGATTCATCGAGCAAGGCTACGCCCTGCGCGACGCGATCCTTGAAGGCGCGTCGCAGATTTCAGTGCCGGCTCTCGTCTCGACTCTTTGTATCTGCATTGTGTTCCTTCCGATGTTTTTCCTCGGCGGCGTGGCGCGATTCCTCTTCGTTCCTTTGGCGGAGGCGGTTGTCTTTGCGATGCTTGCCAGCTACCTACTGAGCCGAACTCTGGTGCCCACGCTGGCGATGTATCTGCTGCGAGCGAACGAACACGGCGCGGCCGCGGCGAAAGGAATCTTCGCGCGCTTTCAGCAGGGATTTGAGCATGTTTTCGAGCGCGTGCGCGAGCGCTACCACTCGCTATTGCAGGGGCTCGTCTTACGCCGGCGCATCTTCATTCCTTCGTTCCTGGGGATTTGTCTTGCTGCCTTCGTTCTTGTGCCTTTCCTGGGTGAAGATTTTTTTCCTCAGACCGATAGCGGGCAGTTCATTCTCCACGTCCGCGGCCCATCGGGAATGCGCATTGAAGAAACCGCGCGACTATTCGATCTGGTGGAGGGCGACATACGGAAGGAAATCCCAGCAGCGCAGATCGACAACATTCTCGACAACATCGGATTGCCTTACAGCACGATGAACACGCAGCACCTGACCAACGGCACGCTTGGCGCAGGAGATGGCGACATTCTGGTCACGCTGAGGCCCAAACACGGGCCAACGGCGGACTACGTTCGCGCACTCAGGCGCAATCTACCCCGCATGTTTCCCGCGGCCACGTTCTATACGCTGCCGGCCGACATCACCACGCAGATTCTCAACTTCGGCTTGCCCGCGCCAATCGACGTCCAGATTGAAGGCAACGATGCGAATGTCAGCAAAGCGGAGGCGGACAAGATATTGAGCCAATTGCGCCAGGTTCCCGGCATCACCGATCTGCGCATTCAGCAGCCCTTCGACTATCCGACACTCCAGGTGGCCGTGGATCGCACCAAGGCCGCACAGGGCGGATACACGGAGCAGGACGTGTCCACCAGCGTGCTTAACACGTTGAGCGGAAGCTTCCAGGTGACGCCCATGTTTTTTCTCAACTGGAACAACATGGTGAACTACGACATAGTGGCGCAGACCCCACAGTACAAGATGGACACGATGCAGGATCTGGAGAACATTCCCATCAACCGCGCTATACGGAGCACGCCTGCAGCCGGGACACCGGCGAATCCAGAGATTCTGAGCGATCTTGCCGGTGTCGAGCGCGGGCACGAGATGGAGACCGTGAACCATTACAACATTCGGCGCGTTGTCGATGTCTATGCCAACGTGCAGGACCGCGACCTGGGCGGCGTGAGCCGGCAGATCGGGAAGATTCTCAATGCCGACGACAAGTCGTTGCCGCGCGGCACCTTCGTGACCCTAAAAGGCCAGGTGGATACGATGAATAGTTCATACACGGATCTGCTCGGCGGCCTGGTCTTCTCGATTGTGCTCGTTTATCTGCTCATCGTAGTCAACTTCCAAAGCTGGACCGATCCGTTCATCATCATCACCGCTCTGCCCGCGGCCTTGGCGGGCATCGTGCTGTTTCTCTTTCTTACTCGTACCACGCTGTCCGTGCCTGCACTGATGGGCGCCATCATGTGCATGGGCGTGGCTACTGCCAACAGCATCCTTCTCATTTCATTTGCCACAGAGCGTCTTGAAGGGCACGGCGATGCTATTCGCGCGGCAGTTGAGGCAGGGACCACCCGCTTCCGTCCCGTCATTATGACCGCGCTTGCCATGATCATCGGCATGGTCCCAATGGCGCTTGGACTAGGCGACGGAGGCGAACAAAATGCGCCGCTGGGCCGCGCCGTGATCGGCGGACTGCTTTGTGCCACTGTCGCAACGCTGCTTTTTGTTCCAAGCGTCTTCGCGTTGATTCACGGCTCGGAGAAGAGCGAGCAGAAACGAATGGAGAAGCGGCTTGTGGAGGAACACGTATGAGCACCGGCAATGAAACCGTCGAAAGGGAAGATGTAAACAGCATGCAGATGCAAACGCCAGCTGTCGCGTCTTCGGTCGAACCTCCGCATGCTGTTGGAGGGCTAAATGTCGATACACCTGCTCATCCAAGAGGCCGCGGCACGGTCGGCATCCTCTGCGCGGTTGCGCTGGTGGCTGTAATTTCCTGGGGCCTTCATGTGCGCGCAGCGAACGAGGCAACGGTTACACAAGCGACCGAGACTGCCGCGATTCTGTCGGTCAATGTCGTGCATCCGACGGAGGGATCGAAGGCCGACGATCTCGCGCTTCCCGGCAATGTAGAAGCATTTACGGATACGCCGATCTACTCGCGCACCAACGGCTACCTGAAGAAGTGGTATTTCGACATTGGAGCGCGCGTCCATAAGGGAGACCTTCTGGCCGAGATCGAAACGCCAGAGATAGACCAGCAACTAGACCAATCGCGTGCCGAGTTGGAGCGTATGCAGGCCAACGCGGACCTTGCCGGCGTGACCAGCAACCGGTGGCAGACGCTCCTGGCCAAGCATGCGGTCTCGCAGCAGGAAGCCGACCAGACCCGCGCCAATTACATCGCTGCGCAGGCCGCCGTCGATGCAAGCAAGGCCAATGTCCGCCGTCTCGAGCAGTTGCAGAGCTACGAGCGAATCGTCGCTCCGTTCGATGGCGTCATTACCGCGCGCAACACCGATATCGGCGATCTGATCGACGCAGGATCGGGATCGAGCAATCCACGCGAACTGTTTCACATGGACGCGACCCACAAGTTGCGCGTCTATGTCGCCGTGCCGGAGGTGGACTCAGACGCCATCCATGACGGCGATCAAGCAGCGCTTACACAGGATTCGAATCCCGACGTGAGTATTCCTGGCACTATCGTCCGCAACGCTAATGCAATAGACCACGCCACGCGCACACTCAACGTCGAGGTGGATGTCGACAATGCGAAGGGCGTGTTGCGCCCTGGGGCGTACGTCTTTGTCCACTTTCATCTGCCCGCGTCTGGGAATACCGTTACGATTCCTTCCAACGCGCTCTTGTTCCGCGCAGAGGGCCTCCGTGTGGGTGTCGTACGCGGTGACCGCGTCGAGCTCGCTCCTGTCACGATCGGCCACGACTTCGGCAACGCTGTCGAGATCACATCTGGCCTCAAAGTCGCCGACGAAGTGATCCTCGACCCGTCCGATTCGCTCGCAAGCGGCGAACAAGTTCAGCCGCAGGCCGCACCTGCACGAGGCCAGTCGTGACGAGAATTCCCACACTTCGTCTGGCGGTGATTGCGCTCGCAGCGGCAGTCTGCTTCGCGTTAGGAGGCTGCATGGTCGGTCCGCAATACGCTCGCCCATCCGTTCCTCTTGCGCCAGCGTTCGAAGAACCGCTGCCCACGAACTTCAACTCCGAAGACGGATGGAAGTCGGCTCAACCGAGCGACGCACAACTCAAAGGCGATTGGTGGAACCTTTTCGACGACCCGCAGCTCAACTCGCTCGAAGCGCAGATCGATCCGGCTAACCAAACCTTGAAACAAGCAGAGGCAAATTTTCGCGCCGCCCGCGCCGCTGTCCGCTTCAACCGCGCGTCTGAGGCCCCAACGATCGGAGTCGCGCCAAGCGTCGGCGCCATCCGAGACTCCAACAATCAGCCATACCTGAACATTTCTGGATCCAACAACGGCGAAGGTGATTTCGTTCTTCCGTTCGACCTTAACTACGAGATTGACCTATGGGGGCGCATCCGGCGCACGGTTGCCCAGGCGCGAGAACAGGCCCAGGCGTCGGCTGCCGACCTCGAGACGTCGCGGCTTTCCTTGCATGCTGAGTTAGCGTTCGACTACTTCGATCTGCGTTCGGCCGACGCCCAGCGCAAACTTCTCAATGACACCGTGACGGCCTTTCAAAGCGCGCTGCAACTAACCGAGGACCGCTACAATGGCGGCGCATCTCCGCTCTCTGACGTGACCCAGGCGCGCACGCAACTCCAGGCGGCGCAGGTGCAAGCCACGGATGTCGACATTCAGCGCGCCATGTACGAGCACGCGATCGCCGTTCTCATCGGCAAGCCTCCGGCAGTGTTCAGTCTGTCGCCCGATCCAATCACCGTCGTCGCGCCGACAATTCCCGCCATCCCAGGTATGCTTCCATCACAGTTACTGGAGCGCCGTCCCGATATCGCCTCATACGAGCGAAGCATGGCTGCAGCCAACGAGCAGATAGGCATCGCACAGGCTGCCTACTATCCCACGCTTTCGCTATCCGCAGTGGCTGGATTTGCGGGCACGTCTGCGCTCAACTGGTTTTCGTGGCCAAGCAGCTTCTTCGCCGTGGGCCCGTCGCTATCCCAGACCCTCTTCGATCACGGGCGCCGGCGCGCCACTTCGGATATCGCGCTCGCGCAGTACGACGGCACCGTTGCCGCCTACCGCCAGACCACGCTCACCGCATTTCAACAGGTTGAGGACAATCTCAACGCGCTGCACAACCTTCAGATCGAGGCACGCCAGCAGCACGACGCTACCGCCTCGGCGCAGCAATCGCTCGACCTTTTCAACACACGTTACGAGGATGGTGTCGATACCTATCTTCAGGTCATCACCTGGCAAACAGCGCTGCTACAAAACCAGCGCAACGACATTGAAATCATGCAGCGACGCTTCGAAGCCAGCGTATTGCTGGTCAAAGCTCTCGGGGGCGGTTGGAATGCATCACAGCTCCCGCAACGGCCCTGAAGATGTATTGCCTCTTATGAAACGACATCGCAGTAAGTTGCTTCAATCATCAACGCGAACAATCAACCTTGTATTTGTGGAGAGATTTCTATGAATGAAACCCAAGTTATTACTGCCGCAGCCGCGGGCAAAATCTCTATTGGGGGCGACCTCACCGTCAATCGACTTGGCTATGGAGCAATGCGCATTACAGGTCCAGGCATCTGGGGGCCTCCTGCGAATAAGGCAGGGTCTCTGGCAACGTTGAGGCGAGCGATTGAACTTGACGTCAACCTGATCGACACAGCAGACTCCTATGGACCTGGCGCCTCGGAGGAGTTAATCGCCGAAGCGCTCTTTCCATACCCGGCCGGCCTGGTCATCGCGACCAAAGGCGGATGGGAGCGGCCCGGCCCCGACCAATGGACTCACAACGCCAGTCCCAAACACCTCACTGAGGCGCTGGAGGGCAGCCTCAAGCGTTTGCACCTGGACCGAATTGATATTTACCAACTCCACGCCCCGGACAATGCAGTCTCCTTTGAGGCATCGGTTGAAGCGTTGGCCAAGCTGCGCGAGCAGGGAAAAATTCGCCACCTGGCTCTCTCCAACGTTACACGCGAGCACATCCAGCGTGCTCGCAGGATCGTGCCCGTCGTCTCAGTGCAGAACCGCTACAGCTTTTCCGACCGGGAGTCCGACTTTATCGTCGATTATTGCTCCGAGAATGACATCGCCTTCCTGCCTTGGGCCCCGCTTGGTCAGGGAAGAAAAGCGGATGATGCGATAGAGAAAGTGGCCAGAGAACTCCAGGCCACTCCTCTGCAAATCGCTTTGGCCTGGCTTCTCAAGAGAGCTCCCGTGATTCTGCCGATCCCTGGAACATCCTCGGTTGCGCATTTGGAAGAAAATGTTGCAGCGGCAGGGCTGGAGTTACCCCAGGCAGCGTACGACCTTCTCTCCGCAGTAAGTCATTCGCCGGCAAGCTTGCGCGGCTAGCGAATAAGGCAGGGGAAGACTTGATGCAATCCTTGTATCCATCCGGCTACTGCGGATTGGTGCTGATGCAGCCAAAACATTAACACGCCTTCACAACAGAACAGGAGATCTTATGGCGTCCAATCGCGGAGTCGTCTTTCTCGGTCCAAATCATGTCGAAGTTCAATCGATCGACTACCCCAAACTCGAAAATCCGACAGGAAAGAAGATCAGTCACGGTGTCATCCTGAAGGTGGTCTCGACCAATATTTGCGGCTCCGATCAGCACATGGTGCGCGGCCGCACCACCGCTCCCACCGGCATGGTCCTCGGCCACGAGATTACAGGCGAAGTCATCGAACTCGGCTCCGACGTCGAGTACATCAAGAAGGGAGACCTCGTCACAGTACCATTCAACGTCGCTTGCGGCCGCTGCCGCACCTGCCGCTCCGAAGAGACCGGAGTCTGTCTCAACGTCAACCCCGGCCGCGCCGGCGGAGCCTACGGCTACGTCGACATGGGTGGATGGATCGGTGGCCAGGCCGAATACGTCATGGTCCCCTACGCCGACTTCAACCTCATTCCGTTCCCCGACAAGGCCCAGGCCATGGCGAAGATCAAGGATCTCACCATGCTCACCGATATTCTCCCCACCGGCTTCCACGGGGCAATTAACGCCGGCGTCGGTGTCGGATCCACTGTCTACGTTGCCGGCGCAGGCCCTGTCGGCATGGCTGCCGCGGCCTCTGCCCACATCCTCGGGGCCGCGGTTGTCCTGGTTGGGGACATGAATGCCGAGCGCCTCGCCCACGTCAAAGCTGTCGGCTATGAGCCCATCGACCTGACCAAAGACGCCTCACTTGAAGATCAAATCGCCCAGATCGTTGGCAAGCCCGAGGTCGACGCTGCAATCGACGCAGTCGGCTTCGAGGCAAAGTCGCACGGACACAACGCAACGGAAGCGCCCGCAGCCGTTCTCAATTCGCTGATGTCCATCACTCGCGCCGCCGGCTCGATCGGCATTCCCGGTCTCTATGTCACTGAGGATCCCGGCGCCCATGACAAGGCCGCTCAGACAGGAAACCTGAGCATGCGTTTCGGACTCGCGTGGGCGAAGTCGCACCGCTTCTTCACCGGACAGACCCCCGTCCTCAAGTACAACCGGCAGTTGATGCAGGCCATTCTGCACGATCGTCTGCCCATCGCGAAGATCGTCAACGCCACCGTCATCACCCTCGACGACGCTCCTCAGGGCTACAGAGACTTCGACAAGGGAGCGGCGAAGAAGTTCGTCATCGATCCCCACAAACTACTCAACGCCGCGGCGTGACCAACTCATCTACGACAAGACCCGGCTCGATCGGGCCTTGTCGTAAATGAACGGATTTTGGGTTGGAAGAGTGACGATCCGCTTGAGAGACCGTCGATATTTCGACGCGACTCCGGCCGTGTGTCGAGATGTTTTCGACACCCGGATGCAGTCTGCCATCGCCTTCCATCTTTCCTCGCCCCTAAGACCACTTGCCGGTTCGTTCTCTTAGAAGAAAAGCAAATGCGCGAAAATAATGCGGTGAGGTTCGCGGGGATTTGGCAATCAGCATGCAACCAACCTATCGCCGATCAAGAAGTATTTCCTACACGAGGTCGTTACATGAAGGACTAACCGTGATTGCCTGGAACTTACAGACGGATCGCGCGCTTGCAAGCCACTTGGTCCACTCAAACCCTGTTAAAGGAGAAATGTCATGCCTGCCAATCCAGCCAAGACGCTGCTCAGCCCGGATAATCATTCACTGCTGCTGATCGACCACCAATATCTACAGATGCTCACCATCCGCTCCCATGATGCGAGCGAACTCATCGACCACGCCGTGGCCTTAGCGAAGGCGGCAGAGATCTTTGAAGTGCCATTGCTAACCACGACCGCCTTCAAGGAGCGGCAGGGCTTGGTCGCGCCCTTGGCCGAGGCGACAAAGGCAGTCAAGCCGATCGATCGGACGACACTCAATGCGTAGGAAGACCCGCGTATCGTCGACTGGGTGGAGAAGACTGGACGGACGAAGCTCGTGATCGCCGGGCAATGGACCGAGGTGTGCGTCGCTATGCCGGTTCTGTCCGCGCTCGAGGCGGGCTATGAGGTGTACGTGGTCACAGATGCTTGCGGCGGTGCGTCGCGCGAAGCCCACGACATGCGGTGGAACGCATGGTACAGGCGGGCGCACGCCCAATCACGACCTGGAACTACGCGTCCGAACTGCAGCGCGACTGGGCACGTGTGGCAACCGCAGAGCCCGTCACCAAATTGTTCGCGCAGCGGGGCGGAGCCTTTGGCCAGGACCTGCTGTGGGAGTGGGACCTGCTGAGCCTCAAAGAAGGCACGCGCTGACTAGATCGCATTCAGCACGCGCGCAGGCCAGACTTGGTCGCGGTCTGGATCATTAGTCGGCGGTGGACTCGGTTTTCGATGCTAGCCACGAATCCACTCGATCTCCAGGTGAATCTTTAGTGATGTCGTGGAGAAACAAAATGGCTGTTGATTTGACAATAATCTGCGTGACGCTACTTATCGCGACCGCGCTGGTAAGACGCATCGAAGATCGACGGGAATTGGAGCGGCACACCATCACGCCGGAAGAGTTGCGTGTATCGTTGGATTCGAATCTTGATCTTCTCGTCGTTGATGTTCGTCAGCCCCTCGACCTATTGGGAGATTCTGTGATCATCTCAGGGGCAGTTTGGTTTGCTCCCCAACAAGTGCTAGAGGATCCATCGTTGCTTCCAGAAAGAAGGGATCTGGTCGTTTCTTGTACCTGTCCGAGCGATAACACCCAGCCGTGGAGTCCTTCATCAAGCGCTAGCGATGGGAATCTCACGGATTAAATTCCTGAAGGGAGGCCTGGACGGTTGGAGAGCCAAAGGGTATCCAGTCGAACCTTATGATAGGCCCCTTCCGTCTCGACTCGGGTCGGAAGAGTCATTTAGCAGTTGCGAGTTGAATTGTAAAACAAAGCGTGGTGAGGATCAATGAATAGGATCAGAGTTCAAATACAAGTTCAGGAAATTCGACAGGGAGTCCGCCATCCGACCGACCCGACCTCGGGCTGGCATCTTGCTAAAGAAACAATGCTAGGAAGCTATTCAATTGCGATTTGCCGAAGGATATGTGGATTTGAAGCGATTCTTATCGATCTTGAGCGATCTGATCTTTGAGTCCAGGGTAGACCCTGGAATGCCCAACTTGACAGCAGCACCTGAAGGGCCTGACACCCGTCCTTTGCTTTCGCGCAGCGCAGTTTCAATCATTGCTTTCTCTTCGACAGCAAGCGTTCGAGATAGTTCGGGCTGGCTTGTCTGCTCGGTGCGAGAAGGCTGGCGCGAAAGCCAACTCTCGTCCACGGAGAAGTTCTCCGAGTCACACACGACGACCGATCTCTCGATGACATTCTGCAACTCACGAATATTTCCGGGCCAGGGATACGACTGAAGCAATTCGAGGCTCCGTTTATTGACTCTGGAGATGGCTTTTCCGGCTTTCCTCGCAAACCGATCGATGAAATACTCAACCAACACCGGAATGTCTTCCCGTCGCTCCCGCAGAGGAGGCACTTCGATCGGAAAAATGTTGAGCCTGTAAAAGAGGTCGCTCCGAAACGCGCCTGCGGCGATGGCTGCCTGCAAGTCACGATTCGTAGCGGCAATTACTCGAACATTGGTCCGGATGGAACCTGTTCCACCGACACGCTCAAACTCGCGCTCCTGCAGAACTCGCAACAGCGCGATCTGAGTTTCGGCAGGAAGTTCCCCGATTTCATCGAGGAAGATTGTGCCTCCTTCGGCTAACTCAAAGCGTCCTGAACGCCGCTGGGTTGCCCCCGTAAAGGCGCCTTTCTCATGACCGAACAATTCCGACGCGATCAGGTCGCGCGGGACGGCCGCGCAGTTCACGCTTACAAATGCTCGGGAGGAACGTTGCGATCGCTTGTGGACCGCTCGCGCGATCAGTTCTTTGCCAGTCCCCGTTTCGCCGGTGATCAGAACCGTGGAGTCTGTGGGAGCAACCTTAGATACACGAGAGAGCACCGCGCGGAGGGGAGGGGAAGCGCCAACGATCTCTTCGAACATCGATGCTCTGTCGATTTCCTCGCGCAGTGCGACGTTCTCGTTCTGGAGCCGCTGTTCAGCCTGCTTGCGATCCTCGATATCAGTCCCAGCGACATACCAGCGCCTGAGGTGTCCTTGTTCATCTCGCAGCGGGTTATAACGGAAGAAAAACCAGCGATACTCCCCGTCCTTTCTGCGTAAACGCACTTCGGCTTCGTGCGGAATGCCACTTAAGAACTTACATTGATTCTCGCTTATCACGCGCTCCCAATCGTCCGGATGCACAGCACTGCGATTGTCGCCGTTCTGCCATTCCTCAAGAGTGAGGCCAATATATTCGAGCGACGCTCGGTTTAGATAGAGACGCTCGCGATCAGGCCCCAGGACCCCAACATTCTGCGGCGCGAAATCTACGATCTGCCGAAGCTCCATTTCGCTTTGCTGGATCTTGTCTTCCGCCTGCTTTGCTGCGGTAATGTCCGTGACCGCGCCTACAAATTCCAGGTCGCCGGAGGAAGTCTTCGACGCGTGCCCTATAACGCGGAGGTGCTTGAGTGAACCATCCGGCATCAGCAAGCGATGCTCGAGATCAAAATCTTCTCTTGCCCCGATGGCGCGGTTGATAGTCAGTTCTACGAGATCTCTATCGTCGGGATGAGTTCGCTGGAAAATTAGCTGCAAAGTGGGCGTAGCCGGTTGCTCGAACTCAAAAATCTTGAATGTTTCCTCCGACCAGTAGATTTCTCCACTCGAAACGTTCCAGCCGAAGCTGCCCGTGCGGCTGATTCTCTGTCCTTGAGCCAGATAAGCTTCGCTGTATTGCAGGTCCGAGTAGAGGCGGGCATTCTCCAGCGAGATTGCGGCTTGCGATGCCAGCATCTCCAACACCGCGAGCCGGTCCGACGTGAAAGCGCACGGAGTGAGATTGTTTTCGAGATAGAGTGCGCCAATCAACTCCGTTTGTTTGACGATAGGCAAGAATAAGACGGATCTGGCCCGCGTCAGCCGCAGATACTCGTCGTTCGAATACAAGTTCCTGACCGACGCGTCATCAAGCACTACGCGCTCTCGTGTTCGAATAACGTACTGAAGGGCGGATTGGGGGAGATCAAGTGAGGTGATGAGTTTATGTCGAACGGAAACCTTGGGGATACCTTGACCGGTAGTGGCCTCAGCCTCAATCTGGGCCTCGGAGCCTCGGAGAAGAATAAGCAGCCCTCGCTCGGCACCTGCATGCTCCAATGCGATTCGCATGAGCTTCTCAATCAGCTTCGGGAGGACAATCTCGCTCGAGAGTGCCTGTGACGCCTTGACTACAGTCTCGGCGTCCAACTGCCTGACTGACGAGCCGATAGTGGCGGTGGCAGACGCAGGAAGTTGGTCTACGCGCAGGAGCGGATGGCGTTCGTTGAGTTGCTTCACCTTGCCGAACGCGCCCCAGCGCTCATAGCAGTTACGTGCGTTGCGTAGATACATGAGGAAGATTGCTTCGATGCCGCGTGCCGCGAAGAACCGCGCGGCCACTTCATGGGCGAGGCCCTCGTTCTGGACAAAACCGTGTTCGCGCGCCGATTGAATGGCGTTTTCGTACATACGCATGGCATCGGCGTCCCGACCTTCGATGCGCGCAAGCTCGGCCGACACCAGAAAGTGCTTGTCGGAGAACGTAGGTGGATAGATTTCGGCCCACTCGCTTAGTTGTTCCCGGTGTGCCCTCAGGAGTTCTTGCCACCTAGTCTGCTCCTCGGCCGAAGCGTTCTCATAGAGTGCCGCCACCGTCAGCGCAGCGTAATAAAAGTAGTCGAACAGCTGCAACTGTACGGATGAGATCCAAAGCAGCGCCTTCGCCTTGTCGGCTGCTGCCTGCGCCTCGGCGTAGTCGCCTGAGAGGTACCGCTCCTTGAGTCTGCGAATCCAGTGTAGACAAATTACGGTCGGCATCCGTGCGACCGTCAGTTGCGCTTCGAACGCCGCCTCGTCAAATGGCTCGTCGCTGAAGGCAGAGAAGGTAGCGTCGCGACCCTGCAGGCTCGCGATGAAGCGTTGCTGGCTTACGATGAGGTCCACGACATCGCGGAACTTGGCTGTCCGAGCGAAGTCCAGCGCCATCGCCGACTCGCGCCACACCACATCGAGCGGATCGTTGCGCGTAAGCAAATATGTGATGGATTGGTGCATGCCGTAGCAAGCGAAAGTCAGATCGCCTCTTTCAGTGGCGGTGCGAGTGGTCGCACGACGGAGTTCGATCACGCTCGTGAGCGGCTCAGTCCAGAAGGCAGCTAGTCCAATCGCATGGTAGACCTTCGTGTCGTAGGCGGTGAAGCCGTGCTTCTCGACCAAGTCGCAGGCAAGCCTGCAAAGGCGGTAACCTTCGCGGTAACGGTGAAAGTTCGCTCCAAGGACAGACCCGAGGCAAGCATAGGCGTAGGCGGAAGCGCCGCTCATTCCGTGCTGTATGCTGACTTTCACCATGCGGCAGGCCAGCAGGCAAAACAACTGAAAGTCGGTAAATGTCGCGGGACCAGCAAGGACTGAAAGCACCTGCATGGCTGCCTGTATTTTGGGGTCGGTCATCAGCGGCAGATTGATCAGACTCTCGATGGTGCACCCATCCAGGGTCTGCCAAACTGTCTCGTATTCGGCCCGCACCTGCTCCGGGATAGGGTGTGCCGGTAGGTCAATACCGAACCGACGCAGGCAGGCGAGCGCACTGTCGATAGCAAGCGGGTGATCGCCCGTCAATACGTGCAAATTGATCGCGAGGCAAGAGGCGTCCGCGAACTCGACGTCTGAAGCCGCGCGCTGCAGCAACTCCACAATCAGTTGCGCGGCCTTTTCCATGTCGCCGCAGCGAAGCTCGCACTCCGCAAATTCGAGGGACAGGGTGAACATCAACTCGTGTTGAATCCCCCAGTCCCGCTCATCTAACAGCGCGATGCCTGACGCAAAATAGGCGCCCGCCGACGCATAGGCCGCCGACGCTTTCGCCTTTCGCCCTGTACGCAGGTTGAGTGCCGCGATTTTCGCTTTCTCGTCCCGTTCGTCTAATAGCATTGCGCCGCGATTGAACTGGTTCGCGACATCGAACACATATTCTGCCAACTGGTTTTCGGTCATACTCGCCAGCAGCACACGCCCGATGTGCAGGTGAAGTTCCGCGCGGCGCTCTTCGGGCAGCAGGCTGTAAGCAGCCTGCTGGATCCGGTCATGCAGAAACTTGCAGGTGCTCTCCTGGTCGAATACAAGCCCGGCGCGGGCAGCCTCTCGGAGGGCCGCGTGTATAGCTTCCTCTGTTTCCCCCTGAACCGCGGCCAAGGTGGCGACTTCGGCCACATTGCCCAGGCAGGCAAGGTGCTTCAAGGCTTCCCGGGCGGGTGCGGATAACCGCCTCAGCTTCTCGACCATGAGATCCACCACATTGTCGGTGTAGTTCTTGGCGCGGATGCGATCCACGTCCCATTGCCAGGCACGAGCAACTGCGTCGAATGCAAGCAGCCCATCTTCGGCCAGCGCTGCAAAGAACTGAATCGCGAAGAAGGGATTGCCGCCGGTCTTCTCCTGCACCAGTTGCGCCAACGGCCGCGCGCGCTCCAACTCGCAATGCAGGGCATCGGAAACGAGCCTGCCGACATCGTCGAGATCGAGGGGCGTCAGTACAATCTGCTGCGCTTCCGCTCCGGCCTCGCGCATTGCGCCTAGCGTCCGCATCAGCGGGTGCGACGAACTCACCTCGTTGTCCCGGTAGGCGCCTACCAGTAGCAGGTGCCGCACCTCTGGGTGCGTGACCAGATGCTCAAACAAGTCGAGCGTTGCTGCATCCAACCATTGCAAATCATCGAGGAACAGCGTGAGCGGGTGCTCCGACCTGGCGAAAACGCCCAGGAACCGCCGGAAGGCTAACTGGAAGCGGTTCTGCGCGTCATTCGGAGCCAGGTCCGGAACCGGTGGCTGTTTTCCGACGATGAGCTCCACCTCCGGGATGAGGTTGACAATCAGTTGACCGTTTGGCGCGATCGCCTCCTGAATGGCGCCCCGCCACCGGTCCACCTCCGCTTCGCTCTTGACCAGGATCTGGCGGATCAGAGTCTGGAACGCCTGCGCCAGGGTAGCGTACGGGATGTCGCGCTTATACTGGTCGAACTTTCCGGACGCGAAGAGATCGCGCGGCGGAGCAAGCACCTTGTGCAGCTCATTCACTACGGAGGATTTACCGATCCCGGAATAACCGGAGACAAGCACAAGTTCTAGCTTACCCTGGGTCACGACTCGGTCAAATGCCGCGAGTAGCAAGTTGATCTCGCCCTCCCGCCCGTACAGTTTTTCCGGGATGAGCAAGCGATCGTCGACGTCCTGCGCGCCCAACAGAAATGGGTCGATGCGGCCATCCGACTGCCATTCCGCCAGGCACCGCCGAAGGTCGGCTTCAAGGCCAACCGCGGTCTGGTAGCGCTCCTCGGCATTCTTGGCGAGAAGCTTCATGACGAGCGCAGACAGCGGCCCGGGGACTGAAACTCGCTGATCTGGCGGTGTCGGCCGGCGCGCAATGTGGCAGTGGACCCACTCCAGAGGATCGGCGGCGGCAAACGGCAGGTGGCCGGTGATCATCTGGTACAAGGTGACACCCATCGAATAGAGATCGCTGCGCGTATCGATCGAGCGATTCATACGGCCGGTTTGTTCAGGCGCCATGTAGGCGAGGGTGCCGGCGATAATCTCCGGCGGCGCAGGCGCCTGACGCTCGTACGGCAGCTGCGATGCGATCCCGAAGCCCATGATCCAGACGTTGCCGGCCTCGTCGACGAGCATATTGCCAGGCTTAACGTCTTTGTGGATCAGACCCCGCCGATGAACTCGGCCGAGTGCTGACGCCAAGCCGACAGCGATGTTTAGGACGCGGGTGAGATCGAGCGGTCGTCCCTGCTCCCGCTCAAGAACCAGATCCAGGGGGGCGCCTCCAGGATCTTTGAGTACGAGGATCGTCCGTCCTTTGTGACGAGCGAGCGTCAGAGGCATGGCTGCCCACGCCGGATCGAGCTCCTCTGCGAGTGAATATTCGTGCTCGAGCCGGCGGAGCCCCTGAGGCGATGCCTGCTCCGCGGCAAGTGACAACGCCAAGAGCGGTAATGGGTTGCCGTGCTGTCGGCAACGGTAAAGTATGAAGTCCGCGCCTTCCCGAAGTGGCTCCAGCACGTACCCCAAAGGCTCTGTGATAGACGGCATTCTCGTCGGCACAGCACCACCACCTGAGAATATTCAATTTGATTGCTTTGGGCCCAACGAGCGAAGCGTGCCAGAAGGCGCGCACTAGAATTGTAGCTTTAGCGCATATTGCATGATACGGGGATTCACTGTTAAGGCGCTGATCACGCCAAAGGTGCTGGGGGTCGAGACGTCGTTGGATGGATTCGCGAAGTTGGGCCTGTTCAGAGCGTTGAAGATCTCCCACCGAAAGATCAGCTTTACGCGGTCCGTCAGAGGAGTGGTCTTGATGGCGGCGATGTCGAAGTCTTGTTGATCCGGTCCCCTCAGGATATTCCTTCCGAGACTGCCGAAGACCGTCCCTCCACCGGAAACCGGATATTTTCCATCAATCAGGCCACCGTCTGGAATATACGGAGCCGGAACAAATGCCTTGGTGTTGAAGAATTCGTTCACACGGCTGCTGACGCTCCCGCCTCGACCGGCATTCCCGAGTGTCGCGCCCGGAGTCAGGCTTCCTGTGGTGAAGATGGTGGCCGGACCAAATAGCGTACCGGCAGCACTGTCCATAATGCTGAACGGCAATCCCGATTGCAGCGTTACGACACCGGAAGTGCTCCAGCCATTCCCGAGCTTTCGAACAAATGCGCTTGTCGCGTGTTCCGGGCCGGGCACACTCCACGCACCGCTAATCACCAATCGCTGAGTTCGATCGAAGTCGGAGACACTGCGTTGAGCAGCGACATTGTTTTGATCGTTGTAAACCAGTTCCCCAACGATCGGCAGTCCGAATGTGCCGGCGATAGCAGCGCCGAGGCTATCCCCCGCATCGTCAATCGATTTGGAAAAGGTGTAGGCTGCAAGGAATTGAAAGTCATGACTTATGTCTTTCTTCAACGTGGCCTGTAGCGAGTCGTAGTTTGAATTCCCACTACTTTCGAGGCGGTAGAGCAACGGAGACAACCCGACGAAAGGAACCCGTTCCGCTCCATTGACCGTGGAGTTGGTTGTGAGTCCGTTCACAGGATCAGAAGGACTGGCGAGGAGAGGCTGATTATTGTCCCTCCCCACGCCGAAGTGGGCGCCCTTCGCGCCGGCATACCCGATTGAGAGAACGTAGCTCTTGTGTTGATACTGCAGGTCGAAGTCATATTGCTGGACGGTAGACTCCTTAAAATCGGGATCGGTAATGAAGGGGGTTCGGAGGAAGCTGTTCCCCGTAAACGGTGGACCCGGGAGCATGTTGCCTACGAAATTTGGGAATGAAGAGTTCGGCGGCAAATTTGGATAGGGGTTCTCCAGGCTCGCGGTCGCGTTATCGGCCCCGTTGAGCGAAGCACTCAATGCGAACGGCGGGTTAAGAGCTAGCTGTAAGCCATTCGCCGCGATGCTGGTACGGTTCGCGTAGATGCCATATCCTCCTCGAAGAACCAGGTTTCTCGAAGAAATGGGTTGCCACGAGAAGCCAACGCGGGGTTCAGGGTGCGTTTGCACGGGGTGATTCAGCAGGGTTGGATTCTCGCGTGGAAATCCCTCGGGGGCGTAGCCGGAATAGTTACTGGGCAGAACAAATCCAGAGTTCGCGGCAGCCGTGAAACCACCCGCCGGGGGAGGGATGTAGAACTGAGGGAAGAAATTCGATACACGACCTTCGACTTCGCTTGGCTGGCCATCGACCTCGATTCGAACTCCGAGATTGATGGTGAGTGATCGCGTAATTTTCCAGTCATCCAAGGCAAACAAATCTACAGCACTTGTACGCTGCCCCACATCGGGATCTCCTGCAACCACGCTTGAGAAGAAAATGTTCGAGAACGATGTGCCGTTCCCTCCTGCGCCGCCGGGCAACCCGAGCAGGAAATCAGGGAAGGACAGAAGTGTCATGAAGCCGGCCGTCTCATTGCTCAGATGGTTGAACTGATTTCGGAAGATCTCTGTGCCCGCACGAAGATTGTGCTTGCCCCGGGACTGGGATAGAACGTCTGAAATGTAAAAGTTATTACCGGCTGTGTCGCCTCGGTCGTTGCTCGAGTTCCCAAGCTCAAATGCGCCGAGAACGCCGATCTGGGGCAGTCCCTCCTGGGCGCCATTGGGGGTGTTGATCCCCGCGTCCTGATCGGTCAGCGTCCCTCCGGCGACGCTTTGACCCGCAATGCGGGAGAAGCCTAGGCGGAATTGGTTGATCGCTCGCGGCGAGAAAATGTGAGTCTCGGCGATTGCCAAATTCCGGTTCTTAGAGAAATGAAGCGCGGGAAAGCCAGGCACACTGGCGCCGAAGAAAGGAACGTCCTGGCTCGAGTTTGAAAAGAAGAACTTCGCGGATAGCCGATCCGGTGCGCGCAAATTGACATTGAGATTCGTATTGAACTGGTCTTCGTTGTAATGTCCAGGCACAACTGCGGTGTAATTGACACCGCTCCCCGAGGTCTGAGGGCTAGGAATTACATAGGTTCCATCGGGGTTCTTCGCGTTCAGAAGATTGAGCGCTACCGGGTTGATATTCGAACCGTCCGGGGCGACGGCCACACCTCCGAATGCCCCGGTTTGGCCAACGAATACAGCTCCAAGCGAAGCTGGCGTGCGGCCCCGCGGTATTGGAGGAAGGCTTAGAGAGCTAACACTGCTGCTCAGGGATGCCGCGTTCACATCCTTTGTGGCTTGATAGGAAACAAAGAAAAAGGCGGGTTTCTTTGACCAAGGCGTCGGCCCCCCCAGAGTGCCCCCTGGTTGTGAACGCCGAAATTCTCCTCTCGGCGCCCCTGTTGCGTTCGCAAAGAAATTATTCGCGTCCAGTGCCTCATTGCGGCCGAAGTAGTAGACGCTACCATGAAAATCCGCGGTGCCCGACCTGGTTTCAACATCTACATTCGCGCCTGCTCCTCGCCCATACTGCGCGTCATAGAGCGAAGTCTGGACCTTGAACTCTTGAATGGTATCCGGAGCGGGGATTGCGATCCCCGCTCCACCGAAAGGAGTGACCTCGGTGATATTGGAGCTATAGCTGTTCGCATCCACCCCGTTGAGCATGAAATTGTTGTCGCCGCTACGCGCACCATTGGTGCGGATCTCCTGGCTTCCGGCCCCCAGTTGGGTCGCGTCCACGATATTCGTGTTTGTCCCGGCCGTTAGGCCGAGGATTTCCGTAAAGTTCCGATCGACGAGTGGCAGGTCGACGACGGTTTCGTGATCGATGGCTCGTCCGAGAGTTGCGTTTTCGGATTGAAGGAGCGGAGGTGTGGCGCTAACTGCGACCTGCTCCCTCGCGCCGCTGAGCGCAAGTTGAATCTTCACTCTGTTCACTTCGGTGATTTGAACCTCAAGAGCATTCAAGATGAATTGTTCGAATCCTGCCGCATGAACCGTCACGTCATACTTGTCGGGCGGCAAGAATTGGACCGAGAAATTCCCCTCGCCGTCCGTAGCGAGATCGCGCTTCTCCCCGGTGCCTTCGCTCTTGATGACCACTCCAGCATGTGGTACCAGCGCTCCATTGGGGTCGCTCACGGAGCCGGCGATCGCTCCAGTATCGGCCGTCTGGCCGTGCATCGGCAGAGCGCTGAGCGCGAGCACGGCGGTCCGGAGCAAAGTGCGGGATGCATGCATCGCGATCTTCCGCATCACCTCGTTCTTCCAACAATCATCAAAGCGGTGCGGAAGGACGAATCGGGTTTAGTACAGCTTGGTTTATTTGCCGCTTCGGTTACACGCGTCTACACAGCAGCACACCGCAACTCCGACGCTTTCCAGAGCGGCGGCAATTGCTGCAGAGTCTCTGTTGGGTCGAACTCGAAGACTTGCTTGCCGGGGAACCAATTGCGAATCTGGTGGCCTCGGGTCAGATTCGCCGTGCTGATGGCATTCGTGTGACCCACAAAGGGGCTCAAGCTTCCTAGAGTTTATCCGCGAGGCAGTGTTTTGTGTCATGAAATTTGTTCAAACTGCGCAAGCAGTTGCGGACAATCTCCAAGTTGCTGTTTGCAGTTCGACACTTTGTCACTCTCGCGCCGAACTGCCGACAGTAGCGCTGCCGAAACATCCCGTACACGCGTCGGAAAGCGTTCAGAGCACAGGATTGTGGCTTACCGCGCAATTCATCTTGAATTGCAGAAGGAGAGGTGTAGGGGGCGAATGTTGAACCCGCGGCAAGAGCGAGGGTAGTTGGTTTGCGGAGGTCTGTTGTTTGGCAAAACGATTGCTCTGTCAGGGATGGTAACGAACAACCGGCCAGCGAATTCGGCCGTTCATCCACCACGATTGGACCCATCTCGGGAAGGCAAACCACGAGAATTCACCTTCCAATTATCGAGCCATGTCTACGCTTGCCTTACTGCTCAGTTCTCGCGATGGGCTTGATGAAGAATTCCTTGGTCGCCGTTTGTCACGTCTATGAGGGATCACATGGCCAAATTCTTGTGCGCTGCGATGCTGATCTGCCTCCGGTCCATTTCGATGCAAGGCCAGAGCCATGTTTCAGAGCCAGCTGTCAATCTCGGCGATACCAGTTTTCTTGATGGGCCAGCCGGACCGGGATTCCTCGCCGAGGAGATTGGGGATGCGGCACATGACGGAACAATCACGAACTCTGCCGGAAATGCATTGTCGGGCGCAAGCGCAGTGAACAGCATCAGCAGTCTGACACACGTCGCCTGGCTTTGCCCTAAGAAAGTTCTTGGAGGCTGGTACGGAGTGGAAGTTGTCGTCTCAGCCGCGCATGTGAATGCCGGAGCTACGGGAGAGGCGGGAGGTTTAGGCAACACAACGGTATCACCGTTCATTCTGCAATGGCCAGAGCATCGAGTTATGGGCATCGCAATCGACCAGCGCCTGACTGCCGATTTCGACCTTCCTACCGGGCAATACTCGCGCACTTCGGGTGTGAATATCAACAGTAATACCTTCACCGTTCATCCCTATTACGCAATCACTGTCTTTCCGAAAAAACGGATAGAAACAAGTTGGCGCGTTCACTACCTATGGAACTCGACCAACAACGATCCTTCAATAAGCACAAACGCGCAATCCACACAGGCGGGCCAAGCGATTCATTTCAATGCAACCGCCGCGTACAACATCCGCAAGGGATTATGGATCGGCCCGAACGCGTACTACCTCAAGCAGATTAGCGATGGAAAGATCGATGGGGTCCCGATTCCCAACTCTCCTGAACAGGTAGGTGCGATCGGTCCCGGAATGGTTTGGAACCAAAGAAGCTGGCTCTTTTATGCCAATGGGTATCAGGAGTTTGCGGCGCAAGGCCGCGCTACAGGTCATAAGCTCGTGCTGCGAGTCGAGAAGGTTTTCTAGCGAGTGCATTTGTTTGGATCGTTTTGTATGAACCGCCCAGGAGCGGGAAGAGCATGTCGAACCAGGACGCAGCAGTAGCGGAAAGACCGAGCGCGGACCGGGTGTCCACCCCGGTTCAGTCCCCGGCAGTCGCATCCAAAGTCGAGAGTCCGTGGATCGTAGCCATCGCCGTCATGCTGGCCACGTTCATGGAGGTTCTGGACACCGCGATTGCCTCCGTCGCTCTTCCTTATATTGCGGGCTCGCTGTCGGCCTCCACGGACGAAGCGACGTGGGTGCTCACCAGCTACTTAGTCGCTAACGCGATCGTGTTGCCCGCCTCGAACTGGTTTGCGATGCGGATCGGGCGCAAGCGCTTCTTCATCCTCTGTGTCGCCATCTTCACGGCATCGTCGTTTGCTTGCGGCGCCGCACCTTCGCTTGCCTTCATTCTGGTGGCGCGTGTACTACAGGGGGCCGGCGGCGGAGCTCTGCAACCGCTGTCGCAGTCCATCCTTCTGGAGAGCTTTCCGCCGGAGAAGCGCGGCGTCGCCATGTCGGTGTTCGGATTCGGCGTGGTGTGTGCCCCAGTCCTCGGACCCACGCTGGGGGGCTGGCTTACGGATGCCTATAGTTGGCGCTACGCGTTCTACATCAATATCCCTGTCGGCATCTTGGCCATCCTCATGATCAGCCGATTTGTTAAAGACCCGCCAAATATGCGGGGATCGAAATCGATTGGCTTCGACGGCATCGGCCTGGGCACGCTGGTGGTCTGGACCGGCTGCCTGCAGATTATCCTCGACAAGGGTCAGGAAGACGACTGGTTCGGCGCCGTCTGGATCCGCTGGGCCGCGCTGCTGCTAGTGGTCAGCTTCGGATGGTTTCTGTGGCACAGTTGGCGCTCTGAACATCCGCTGGTCAATCTGCGCGTCCTCAAGAACTGGAACTTCGCCATCGGCTGTGTGCTGATTCTCATCTTCGGCATATCGATCTACTCGACCGTCACGGTGTTGCCGTTGTTCTACCAGGAGCTTTTGGGTTACACCGCGTTCACCGCCGGAATCGTCGTTGCTCCGCGGGGCCTCGGCAGCATTGTGGCTATGCCCCTGATCGCCTATCTCTCCGAACATATCGACGCGCGCTATTTGCTTACCTTCGGCTTTACGCTCTTCGCGGTGACCACGTTGTACATGGGCAGCGTGACCACAGAGATCAGCCCCTGGACGCTGTTGGTCCCCATCCTCATTACTGGTTTCGGCGTGGGATTCATCTTTGTGCCCATCAGTACGCAGGCGTATGGGACTTTGCCCCGGGAGCAGATTGGTGCGGCCAGTGGGCTCTATAACCTGATGCGCAACATTGGCGGCTCGATCGGAATCTCGCTCACCTCCACGCTCTTGACCCGGCGCAGCACTTTCCATCAGAGCGAGATGACGAACTACATCCCTCGCAGCGGCCAGCAATTCCAATCGGCACTGCAGACACAGATGGGCGTCCTAGGCACTCACTTCGGCCCGGCACACGCCCGGTATCCTGCCGAATTGCAACTGTACCAACAGTTGCTGTATCAGGCCACCGATTGGGCTTTTGTCGACGTGTTCCGCTGGCTGGCCCTTCTCTGCCTGTCGGGAGCAGGGATCGTCTGGCTCTTCAAGCGCGTTCATAAGGGACGCCTGCCGGCCGGAGCCGGAGCGCACTGACGCCAGACGGGTAAAGGGCTGTTTGGGAGCTGCAAATCGACATGCTGTCGATATTGAGACAAGGATCGGCTTTCCGAACCGCGACCAGTTGCTGTTTCAGTCTTACTCTCAACACCAATCCCAGAATTCGTGGCGCCCGGAGGGGGAAAGCGCATGCACGCGCAGGAGCCCTCGGCTCCTCGTCTGCAAACAAAGGCGCGATCGGCGCCGATATTCCATCGGATGCTGCCCGCTACTGGTCGGGCGTCCCGATGCAGCCGGACCGGATTACGACACCCAGAACGCAAATGACCTTACGACGGCAACAACAAGTTCTGCGCGCGTTCTCGCTGAACAGCCGCTGAACGATGCAGTGGACCAAAGTGATCGGGGTCGCTTACCGCGACGGCCGCTGCTTCCGCATCTTTTACGCGCCGATCCAGTTCGATAGAAGGCGATCAAGAGAGAATGCGCCAGCGCCCTGCGCAATGACCACGATCGCCAACGCAATGGCAAGCAGGTGGTACTCGATGCCGTGGCCTTTTCGGTCTCCAAACCAGTTCATAAAGAGCCCATGCTTTCCGTGCACCAAGAGAATTGCCGCCAGCATGTTGACGGCAATGGCGAGTGCACTTAAGCGACCAAGAAATCCCACAATGAGCGCCACACCGCCAACGAATTCAGCCCCAACAGCCGCAAGAGCCAAGAACGACGGCAGACCTACAAATTCGGTCATAGTGCGCAGTGTCTGCTTCAAGCCATGGCCGCCAAACCAACCGAACATCTTTTGCGACCCGTGCGCGAAGAAGATGACACCCAGAACGATGCGAGCAAGAGTTGGAACCCAATTTGAGTCTGTTGCTATGATCTGCAGTAACATGTTGTCTCCCAATGCTGACGCCGGCAAGATCTCACCGCTCCCAGTTGTTGTCCCCTTCGCCGGACCACTGCCGATCTTCTGCGTGTCCGGTCAACGCTTCTTTCCGAAATCAAACGTAAGGCTGTGCGTTGGCGTACTTCAAACTGACTTCTCATCCCTACGAGGGGCTGGTCGGAGCGCTGCGGCATTCATTTCTATTTCTCATCGTGATCGGCGCATCGCCCACTTAGCTGAAGTGCAATCCGCGTGCCAACCGTCGGCTTGGGAGACGAAGTGACTTAAGAATTCGCAGCTTGTGGTGTTGAGGCTCATTGAAGAGCTTCTTGCCGCTGGAAAATCTCGATCTAAATCGCGGCGGAACTTGTCGGGAGGTTGACACTTGGTCGCACTCGCGTCGAGGGGTCGACAGCAACCAACGGTTGAAGGACGATCGGCCCCATGTTTCGGCGCTGGGTGTCGACCGAGCGAACCTTGGGAATCCTCGTTCGAATTCATGATCTGAATGTGCCGAGACTGGCACATCGCTCGTTCGCTTTTCCGGCGCGAAGCATTTAATCCATGTGACCCTTATGGTCAGCGATTGAACGAGAAAATGAAACGAATAGATATGACGTGGGCGCGAACAAAATGAATCGAAAGATCGTCGGCCAAGAACAGCATCGGCTCGATCGCGATATGCACAGTTTGCATTATGCTGCTCGAAGGTTCGTCCCCGAGAACTTTCATCACGACAGGCAGCGGTTGGGACGATGCAGCCGAAACGAAGTGGTCCGATGCATCTCGACTGAAACGGGCCAGCCACTCGATACCTCGTTCATCCGAAGTTACGAACGCGCACGAAAGCGCTCGCATCTTGGCAGCATACCGGCGAGTTTGCTATTCCGCCTCTTTCGCGTTTTTCACAAATTTCGGCCGGGGGTTACAGGCCAAAATGGAGGTTTTGAATGTCGATAAGTCCATGAATTTTAATGGTTTATTGATTTAGTGGTAGGCGAGGCGGGGCTTGAACCCACAACCCCCGGCTTAGAAGGCCGGTGCTCTATCCAATTGAGCTACTCGCCCACATTTTTATTGTAGCTTCGAACTTACCGCGGCGGCGGCTTCGGTTGCTACCGCATCTGCAAAGACAGCCAAGGCGGACGCCAGCCGCGATTGCGCTTCCGCCTCGGTCCCGCTGCAAGCACTGAGATACGCTGTGACTCCCACCTCGTATCCGTCTGTGTTCCCAGCCAGGCCTCGAACCACAAGATCCGCGCGGGACGAACGCAAAGGCAGGCAGCGAAGCCGCGCGCAGAGCTTCTTGCACCACTGAACGGCGTTCTCGGGAGCGAGCCAGAGAACAGGATCGCGCGGCAGCAAGTCAATATAACAGGCCACAGCAAGCAAGCTCTCCATGTCCGGTGCGTCCATCTCATCGGGGTCAAAATCATCCGTCGGCCAGACGTCGCATTTCGTTGTCCACACGGGTGAGTCGCTTCCATTTAGACGAATGAGCGCAGCAGCGAGTTCTTCAAACTGAAGTGTCTCTGCCAACTCGCGCGCTCTTTCAGGATGGTGTGCTAAGTCCACGAAGCCGGGCCAGCGCGCTTCAATCAATGGCGCATCGGCCCCGATCTCAATCTCCCAGTCAGCTTCCATTGCGATCGCCTACGACCTGCAAAAGGTAGCGCATGACTGTCGCCTCTGCCCAATGAATATCGTCGCCTCGCCCCCCGCAGAGATAAGCGCAGTGTCCGCCATACCGCGTTTCGATCAGGGAAACATGTGGATTGGCCAGCAGTTTGGCCCGCGTCTCAGGCATCAGGCGAATGAATGGATCGTCGTGCGCTGACAGAATCAACGTCGGCACGGCAATCCGATCGACAACGCGGGCGCTCGCCGCGCGATAGTAGTAATCATCGGCGTTGCGAAAACCGCAATAGCGGGCAACGATTTTGTCGTCGAACTCGCGAACCGAGCGTACCGGGCCCAGTCCCGTCAGTTGATAAACGCCCGGGTAGAGTCTTGCCTTGCGCCGATAGCGCCGTAACAGACCACGCAGAAAGTGCCGCTCGTAGAGCCGATTGATGGGTTCGTGCAGAGCATCGGAACCGGCTGCAAGATCGATGGCAGGACAAACTGCAGCGATGCCCGCAAGCGGCCTCCGGTCTCCCCATTCGCCGGCGAGTTTGAGAACCAGATTCCCGCCCATCGAGTAACCGATGAGGGCCACGTTCAGCAATCCGTGCGCTCGCGTGAAGTGGAGCACCACGGCGCCGACGTCTTCCGACAGACCGGAGTGATAGAGCGTCGGAGTCAGCTCATCCGTGTCGCCGCAATTGCGCATATTCATGCGGATGACATTGCATCCCGCAGTCCAGGCGCGCGCAGCGAGCCCCTGAATGTATTGCGAATCGGAGGAGCCCTCAAGACCGTGAACCAGCACAACGGTGAGTCGCGCAGCACGCACGGCATCTGGCTGCCATGAGCAATGGCACAAGACCCGGCTGCCATCCGCAGGATCGACTTCGACAACCTCCGCTACCGAGTTGAGCGCAAAGACAGGGCGAGGAAGATAGTTACCAACGATGGTCTGCAGGTGTCCGTTCGACAGCCCGCGCCGCGGCACAAATGAGTGCAGCCATTCAAGCCGCGTTGAATTCTCGGCTTTCAATGCTGAATTTTCAGAAGTCTCGATGATCACTGAGACTCGGTTGCCTTTATTTTTAGAGCTTTGGATATGTTTGTACCGCTGCGGGGTATTCGTACTTCCGGGTTCCGCGGCCGCTCGTAACTTACAGAGAATACGTTACCACAATTGCTCTTCGGTCTGAAGCCGTGGGACCCGCCGACTTTCGTGGCGCCGCTGGCCGGAGTCACCGTGGGTGGCTGGTTCTGGTTCCGTCGATCCGAACGGCAAACGTAAATCCGATTGACTCTCGGCGCTGAGTAAGGGAAAACATAGGCCGCCATTTCTCCATGCGACCTTAAGCAGCGTCTTCGTTGATCATTTCAAGCGCAGAAAGTTGCATCACCTCACAGGATTGGGGCGGTTCTACCTCAGGGATCTGGATTGCGCGATCAATAGCAGCTTGGATTCTCGCGCGGCTGGCTTCCTCATCAGACTCGATAGGATTATCTTTTTTTCGGGAACGAGAAAACTGGAACATCACCTTACGGCTCTCCCTTTTTTATCTTGAGTAAGACCTTAACTATGCAATGCCCCGGGCCTAACTGGAATTCCCATTCGGTATTTTGCAGAGGGAACTCTGGTAATCCAAAACAACGGTACGTACACGCCAACGTAACCACCCATAAAAGGAGGTCCAACAATAGGCCGTTCGGTATCTTCATGCAAGGGCGGTGTTATTGAAAGAGTAAGTATCGGATTGGTTAACGACTCGACCGGAAACGACGATTTAGCACACGGTTGATCCGGAAGAGCGTTTGGCCTGTTGCTCCGGCTGAGAACGACTTCAGGCTCGCTCGCCGCTCGAGAGTCTCGTAACGTAAAACGAAGCGTGCGAACTTTCATTGCTTGGCCATTCTTTGGCCGATGGCTTTTTCCTTATGCAACCGAGTTCTTCCCCAGCCTCAGATTCCACAAGGCTCGCGTCAGGGCATCGATGTCTTCGAAGGTGTTGTAGAGCGCGAGGGATGCACGGACTGTGCTCTCGAGCCCGAAACGACGCAGGATGGGTTGCGCGCAGTGATGGCCGGAGCGGACTGCGATTCCGTTGCGGTTGAGGTAATCGCCAATCTCCTCGGTGCGGAAACCATCCATGACAAAAGAGAGCACGCCGGCCTTCTCACGCGCCGTGCCGACAATGCGCAGCCCGGGAATGCGAAGCAGTTCCTCGGTTGCATAGACCAGAAGGGCATGCTCATGGCGTGTGATATTTGCCATGCCCACGCGATCGAGATAATCGATGGCGGCGCCCAGTCCAACAGCGTCGGCGATATTGCCGGTCCCTGCCTCAAAGCGCTGCGGCGGCAGCTGATAGATTGTCTTCTCGAAGGTCACATCCTGAATCATGTTGCCGCCGCCCTGCCATGGCTGCATATGTTCCAGAGCTTCGGACTTGCCGTAGACCACGCCGATGCCGGTGGGCGCGAACACCTTGTGTCCGGAAAAGACAAAAAAGTCGCAATCGAAGGCCTGCACATCGACCCGCATGTGCGAGACCGATTGTGCGCCATCGAGCAGAACCTTTGCGCCATGGCGATGTGCAGCTTCGATAATCTCGTGAACCGGGGTCACAACGCCGAGCGCATTCGACACCTGGGAAAACGCGACCAGGCGTGTCTTCGGGCCGAGCAACTTCTCATACTCATCCAGCAAGACCTGCCCGGTGGAATCAACCGGTGCCACGCGCAGCCGCGCTCCCTTTTCAGAGCAAAGCATCTGCCATGGAACGATATTGGCGTGATGCTCGAGCCATGTGATGACGATCTCGTCGTCTTTCTGGATATTCTGTCGGCCCCAGCTTTGCGCGACGAGATTGATGCCTTCGGTTGCGCCACGGACGAAGACGATGTCGCGCGCTGAGGAAGCATTCAGGAAGCGGCGAACCTTCTCGCGAGCCGACTCGTAGGCGTCGGTCGCGCGGGCCGCCAGTTCGTGGGCCGCCCGATGGACGTTGGAGTTTTCGTGCTCGTAAAAGTACTTGAGCCGGTCGATGACGCTTTGCGGTTTTTGCGTGGTAGCTGCATTGTCAAGCCAGACCAGCGGGCGACCATTCACGCGCTCGTGAAGAATGGGAAAATCGCGCTTCAGCGCCTCGGCGTCGAAGGAGTAGGACGATAGATTCAAATCCCTCGGAACGTCGGGCTCGATCCCTGCGGGCTCCCGCGCAGCCAAGGGTTCGGAGGGCGCAATGGAACGCGTGTCGTGGAGGAAGGTGAACGGTTGAAGGCCATTGAATTCGGTCAAGTCGTCCGCGGTCCGAATCTGTTCGGCAGAGCCCTTCGGCAACGATTCATCCTCGGGCAGCACGGGCAATGGGCCGGGAATCGAAGGAGGCGCGGAGAACAGAGGCCGAGCCTCTTCGAGAAAGGAAAAAGCGGGAATCGCCGAGGAATCCGCGAAACCCAGTCCGCTGGGCAGTCTCGGTGAGGGAGGCTGAGCGAAGCCGGCGTTGGGCTCAGGCGACGGCGTGTTCAACGAAGGTGACGTCCCCACCGCACCGGGCTTTGCCATCGCAAAATTTGCGATGGGCTGGGCCTGGGGGTAAGGCGCAGACCGCGATCCGTCCGAATCTCCGAACAGGGGCCGCGCGTCCTGCAGAAATGCGAAAGACGCGGGGCTCGCGGAAGACTGGGATGCAACGGCTGAGGCGGGTGCGCCAGGAAAGGCCGGGGCGGCTTGGATAGGAAATGTCACAGGCGCGACGGATGCGGGACCTACGCTTGCTGGCACGCCGGCAAGATGGGGATCGCTGGGTAAAGACACTTCCGGCCGGAACGCAGGAATGGTAGAAGGTGGCGAACTGAGCGCGGCTGTGTCACTCGGAGCGGCCGAAGTAGCGTGGCTCGGCAGCGCGTCGGCCTGAGGCGCGGCGGAGAAGAATTCATTCGCCATCCACGCCAGTATGGTCGGATCAAGGGGAGCAGAGGCCGGAAGTCCCGGAGTGCGTGGAATTACAGGCTCGGCAGTTTCTGCCGATCTCCCTGGGTCACTTGTATTCATGGTATTGTCCGACCTCGACGTCATCGAGCGCGGCAATCGCATCGTCGGCAAGCACTGAAGCGGAGCAATAAAGTGAAATCAGATAGGACGCCAACCCGCGGTCGCTGACGCCCATGAAGCGCACCGAGAGGCCGGGGCTCTGTTCGCCCGTCAAGCCGGGTTGAAAGAGCCCAATCACTCCCTGCTTGCGTTCGCCAACGCGCACTAACAGAATCTTCGTCTTGGGCGTCTTGCCGGCAACACGAATCTTGTCGGTCGGAATGAGTGGAATGCCACGCCATGTAAGGAAGGGATTGCCGAACAGCGTCACCGTCGGCGGGGGCACACCACGACGCGTGCATTCGCGGCCGAAAGCGGCGATGGCGCGTGGGTTGGCGAGAAAGAACGATGGCTCCTTCCATACCTTGGTCAACAGTTCGTCGAGATCATCGGGAGTCGGCGCGCCCTTGCGCGTCGAGACTCTTTGCGAGTCGGCTACATTGTTGAGCAGCCCGTAGTCGGCATTGTTGAGCAGTTCATTTTCTTGCCGCTCTTTCACGCTTTCGATGCTGACGCGCAGTTGTTCGCGCACCTGGTCATAGGGATTGCTGAACAGATCGGCGACACGGGTGTCAACGTTGATCACCGAGTTGATGCTGCTCAGGCGATATTCGCGGGGAGCCTCTTCGTACTCGGCGTAGGTACCGGGAATGACCGACTCATCCGTGTGGCTGCATACCACCTCGATAGTTTTCTCTTCGACGACACGGTTGCGACGGAAAATGCCGGCTTCGAGCGGCTTCCAGTCAAGCAACCGAACGACCCAGCGCGGCGTGATGGCGCCAAAAATCGGGGCGGTTTTAGTGACATTGGCAAGTTGAATAGCCGACTGTTCGCCCAGCGAAACACGCGTCGTTGTTTCTGCCACAGAGGGACTCCTTTGCAGTCGCAGTGGTATGTAAACGAAATGATTCTATATGAGACAGCGGAAGGGATGCTTGACGATCGACGTGGAGTGTCGGAGCGGCCCATCGGTGCAATCTGCAATTGCAGGCCGCCCTCAGCCGGTGTCAGTATTTGCGAACGTTGCGGTCCACGCGATCAGACCAGGCGTGAATTCCACCGCGCAGATTGCTGACGCGCTTGAACCCCTTTTTCTGCAGGAGCTCGACCGCTTTCACGCCCCGGGGTCCCATCTTGCAAAGAGCCACGATCTCCTGTTGGGTGCTGAGTTCGTTCAGGCGTTTGGGCAATTCGGGCAGGGGTATGAGGTGCCCCCCGATATTTGAGATCTCGAATTCGTATTCATCGCGGACATCGAGCAGGAAGAGATTATCGCCGTGATCGAGACGGCTCTTCAGATCTTCGGCTTGGATTTCGGGGACACTCACTGGGTCATTTCTCCTATTTGGTCCTAAAAGCACAAAACCCACCTGCCAGCTGATCTCCTGGCGGTGGGTCATTCAAAAGATTCGATTGAAGTCAGCCTATTGGCTCTGCAATCTCCTCATGCCAGAAGATATGGGTCTGCCGCACATACATGCGAGACAACAGATCGACATCTTCTGTGAGCCGAACTTCATAGATCGAGGATAGCATGGGGCGCGCAGAATCGCACCACTCGCCACAACAAGAGGGAATGCGATCCAATCTAAGAAGGCCAATTACCTTTTTGAATCAATCGGTTATGCTCATCCGCCCCTACCGGACTGTCGTTGCCGCACGTCGCAGTCGGCATCGCCCTCGCCGCCAGTTCCGTCGGACAACGCCTCGAGACGTCCCGGACTTAGGCCTTCCTGCGCAACGCGCCCACGGGCGATTAGACTTCTTTCGTATAAAAAACAAGAGGAGTTCGGATGCTCAATCGCCGCACATTTCTCAAGGCAAGCGCGGGTGCCATTCCAATGGCAACCGCGCCAATGGGAATCGCTTTAGACGCTCACGATCCATTTTCAACACTCTCCGCAGAGCAGGCAGTCGTCGCACGCAACAGCGGGCCTGGACCAAAGCTCACTCCTCTACCGCAACGAATGCCGGCCATGGACCCGGCTACCCAGCCCTGGCAGCAGAGAGTTCGCCGCGTGGGACAGAGCAACATGACCGAGCATGACCCGGCGGTGATGAATATCGAGGAGTGGGCCACCTATTGGCACTCTGCCAAAGTGGACGTCATTTTTATCAGCGTTACCGGCATCCTCGCTTTCTACCCCTCAAACGTAAAGTTTCATCGCCATGGAAAATTCCTGAACGGTCGTGATTTCTTCGGCGAGTGCGTCGCCGCCGCAAAGAAACGTAATCTGCGTGTCGTCGCGCGCATGAGCCCCGATCTCAATTGGGGAGACGCACTCGAGGCTCATCCGGAGTGGGCTATGCGCAATAAGGATGGCTCCGCACAATTCAGCGGCGAAGAACCGCGCCTCTTCAAGACATGCATGTTCTCCACCTATATGGACGACTATGTCCCCGCGATCATGCGAGAGGTCAACTCGCTCTACGATGTCGACTGTTTCTACACCAACGGTTGGCCGCCGCTTGGCAGTCTCCCCGATTGTTACTGCGCGATTTGCAGCAAGCTACCGCCCGCCGGCACTCCTGTCTACTGGCGCGCCTTCACCGACCGGGTGCTTGAGCTCTGGCAGAAATATGACGCGATCGCCAAGGAGAAAAAACAGGACAGTTTCTTTTTCGCCAACTCGGGTGGCAATGTGCGCGGCGGACCCAATCTTGATCGCCTCGGCAAAGTTGCTGCATGGTTCCAGGCCGACAATCAGGGACGCACCCACGAGGATGCCGCTGTGTGGGGCTGCAGCCTGCAGGGCCGGGTTTGCAGTGCCGTGCTCGACGGCAAGATTGCTGCCAACGTCACCGCCGCGTACTCCACCGGCACTCCAGGCTGGCGCAACGCCTCAAAAAATCCCGCCGAAGCCAGGATGTGGCTCAACGAATCTCTGGCCAGCGGGATGGCTCCCTATTATCACTTCGTGGGCTCTGAGAATGGCCTTGGCGAAGACCGTCGCTGGCAGAAGGTCGGCGTCGATTATTTCCGCTGGACGGCCCAACACGACGCTCATTTCGCCACTCGCCGTTCTGTCGCCAACATTGGCGTCGTATTCGGACAGAGCACGCAACTCCTCTACCCCAGCCCCACTCCCGCACGCTCACGTGCCTACATGCATGAGACCACTCAAGGCATTTACGATGCGCTCCTCCGGGGCCGATTTGCATTTGACTTCGTACATGAGGATCGGCTCGAGCCGGAACGCCTCAGCAAGTACCAAGCTCTGCTGCTGCCCAATATAGCCATGCTGAGCGACCGTCAATGTGAGCAGATCGGCATCTATGTGCAGTCGGGGGGATCGATCATGGCCAGCTTCGAGACCAGCCTCTACGACGAAAACCTGAACCAACGTGCGAATTTCGGACTTGGCGATCTTTTCGGCATTCACAAGGCCGGAAACGTCATTGGCACAAACGGTAATCCGTACTATGCCCGCATTGAATCACCAGACCAGGCCCCAGTGCATCCGATTCTTGAAGGCTTCACCAACACCAACTGGCTCCCCGGCGCGGAGAATCGCATACCGCTCAGCCCCGTGCAGGGTCCCCTGCTCACGGTCGTCCCAGGGTTCGTTCGCTATCCCCCGGAATTAGCTTATCCGCCGGTCTCGCACACCAATGAGCCGGCAGTCGTCCTGCGCGAATCAGGCCGCAGCAGGATAGCCTACTTTCCTGGAGACATCGAGCGCACCTACTGGCTTACCGGCCACGGAGATTTACTGCGCCTGCTGCACAACACCATACGTTGGATCACGAAGGACGAGCGCGTCGTTCAGATCGAAGGCGAAGGGTTCATCGAGATGTTCTGTTGGGAAACAGCCCCTGGATACTCCGTGCACGTCCTCAACTACACGAATCCGAATGCTCACCAAGGATGGATACAGTCGACCTACCCGCTGGGCCCACAGGCCATAAGCCTGCAGCTACCGCAGAATGTGAAAGTGAAATCGGTCGAACTCCTGCAAGCTGGGCAAAATC
The DNA here is from genome assembly GCA_963798035.1 of uncultured Acidobacteriaceae bacterium. Taxonomy (GTDB): domain Bacteria; phylum Acidobacteriota; class Terriglobia; order Terriglobales; family Acidobacteriaceae; genus Telmatobacter. The sequence continues at coordinate 919,293 of CAWCRW010000007.1, forward strand.
TCCCGTTTCGCCTGGAAAGGGAGATCCTGCGATTCACCATTCCGCGCGTTGAAGACTACGAAGTCGCAGCCATTACCGTCGCCTGACCATCAAGGTTAGTGCAAGCGATCCCAAATCCGCGGGCGATGCGCCTACTCGTCGAGCTTGAAAATTCGGATCTGCACCAGCTTTGCAATCGTCAGGTTCTTCAGCCCGCGGGATTCCATGTTCTTGATGAAATCAGGGGTGATTCGAAAAATCCGGATCTGCACCAGTTCATCAAACGTCGGCTTGTATCCAAGCGCGCGAATCTCGCGTATCTCATCGGCGTTGACCCCTTGCACCCGCATGCTGACAAGCTGATCGGCAGTCGGCAGATCGTACCCCAGAGCAGTAATACTCCGCACATAGGCGGAATCCCCATGGAAGATCTGAAGGGGAATCAGTTTGTCCGCCGTGAGCCCTTGAATCCCCATCTCCTGGAGCGAATGCGCCCATCCGCTCTGCACGTTGACCAGCGCGTAGGTCTGCAGCTTTTCTGAATCAAGTGGAGAAAATCCCATTTGCTCCATGCGCGACGCGAAGGCCGCATCCGGAGTAAAAACCGCGTCGCCAATCAGCGATCCGTTGTGCACCGTACCCGCGCAGACAAAGGTTCCCGCTTCGGCCGCCAGAGTGGCCGTCAACTGGGCGCCTTCCTGCCCAAGATCCGCCAGAGAAACCCCAGTCAGCCGATCCGTTGCCTCTTCGGATTGATTTGTTCCGCAGTGGCCATGATCGCCACATCCATCGCTGTCGATACGCAGTCGCAACTTACCGGTGTGCTCGCTCACGCTGACGATGCATGTGGAGCGAACCGGTTCCAGCGCTGCCGATTGAAGCGCGCTGATCGCAGAAGCCAGAATGATCATCGGAACTTGCAGTCTTTGCGTGTTCATCGGTTTCCTTCCTCGAGAGACAGTGCTCTCCTGTCGGCGCGCCCCGTTCCCCATGAGGAACCCTTGATCGCACCGTTCAGAAATTGCGCTGAGTTGAGATTGACCTACGGTTTTACGGATTCGTCGTCGAGCACGCCGGAAACCCGTATGCGCACGAGCTTCTCGATCGATAAATTTGTCAGGCCGAGTTTCCTGGCTTGCGCGATGAATCCCGCATCAATGTGGAAGATCCGCGTCTTAATTACGTCGTCGACGGTCGCTCCTGGAAATTGGCTGGCGATCTCCTGCGCATATTCCGGCGTAACTCCCTGCACCCGCAGGGCAACCAGCTGCTTCTGGGTCAAATTCGCGAATCCTGCGCTCTTCATCCCCGCAACGAACTCCGGCGTGATCTCAAAGATGCGGAACGAGATCGCATCCTGAATGCTTTTGATCTCGAAGCCTTGTTGCTTCAGCTGCGCGAGGTATTCAGGCGAGACGCCGTGAATTCTGCAAGCGATCAGGTCATCGGCCGAGAGCTTGCCGACGCCGGCTTGCGCCATCTGCAGAGCGAACTCCTGCGTCACTCCCTGAATCTTCATCGCGATGTACTTGTCGAGATCGACATCGTACCCCGCAGCCTTCATACGATCGATATAGGTCGACTTCGGCTGAGTGGCGTCCTCCGCTTTTTCCTGGGGTGCGGGTGCTGCAGCCTGCAGCACGGGATGTGGAATGCCAGGCCTTGCTGGCAGCGCGTGCACCGCCAGGGTTGTTCTCCTGGCTATCACGCCCAGCGTCGGGTGTCCGGCGATGGGCGAGTGCGTCGGCGCGAAGCTTGCCACCACGGGAGGCGTCGCCAGAAGAGAGACAGCGAGCGCGATCGCGGCGACGATCAGCGAGAATGGTTGAACGGAGCGGCCTCCCACCTGCGAGGTCGGTTCGCCAAGGATGCGTGCAATCCGCATCCGCAACGTCTGATTCGATTGATCACCGTCGAATGCCATCGCTAGCCTCCATCGACGCACGCGCTGCTCTTCCAGCCGGAACAGTGCGGTCGCATAAGTGACAGGGTTGGGGCAGATCCTCAGTGCGATATCGTCGCAGCACAGCTCGCGCTCGTGACGAATACGCTTGCCGATCCACCAAACGGCAGGGTGAAAAAAGAACAGCGTCTCCACCAGCGTCTGCAGCAGATTGCAAAGAAAATCAGCGCGACGCACATGCGCCAGCTCATGCGCCAGCACCATCTCCACTTCGTCGGGTCCCAGCAAGGTGATCGCAGATACCGGCAACAACACCATGGCGCGCACAGCGCCCACAGTAATCGGCCCCGCAATCGCGCTCGAAACGCGTAACAGCACGGAGCGCCGCAGCCCCAGCGCCGCGGAAACCCGTTCGAAGCTCGCCCGCACCGCACTCGGAGCCTCGTCAACGGCCGTCCTGCGCAGCCGCTGAATCACCCACCATCCACCGATGCTCCGCAGCGAAAGCAGCAGCACGCCCAGCACCCATGCGCCATCGATCCAGCGCAGCAGGTTGATCTGTGGAGTGCGACTTCCCCCGCCCGAATCGGCATTGCCGGTCGACGGATTTTGGGGAGAAACCGCCGCAAGTGCTGCGTTCCGGATCTCTGCGACGGTATGGTGCAAGACGGGCGAGGGATGTGCCGAGGAGATTTCCCACGTGAATGTCGCGCATGCGCCGAACGCCATCAATAACATCGCAGCAACTGAAAGCGCGTAGCGCGTCGAGCTCGAGCTCCGCGCGAACGCAACCATCAGCACGCGATAGAGAACGGCCACCGCCGCAGCCTGCCAGCAAAAGTGGATCAGCGCCCAGGCAATCGCATCCATTGTGTGGTTCATGGCCAACTCCTACTCTTTGTGAATTGCTCGTGCTTCCTTGCGTTTTTTATCGATCAGGGCCCGCATCGCATCCAGCTCGTCTTTGCTTGCCGGTTCCAGGGCTAGTGCGTGAAGCGCAAGCTGCGCCGCCGAACCCGAAAAAAGTCTCAAGCTCAAATCCTTCAATATCTCGTTCTGCGTCTCGTCCTGGCTCACCGCCGCGCGGTACACATGCGCTCGATTCGCCTCATCGCGTACCACGAGTCCCTTCGTCGTCATGATTTGCATCAGCTTGAGCACCGTCGTGTAGCCGACCGCCCGCCGGACATCGAGCGCATCATAGATCTCACGCACCGTCGCCGGCTCCTTCTCCCATAGAATCCGCAGAAGTTCGAGTTCTGCTTCAGTGGGTCGAGGCAGCGCTTTGGAAGACTTCACTATCATGTTCGCGACTTTATACGAAGTCTTTCGTAGGAGTCAACGAGAATCTTCGTAGATTCGTCACAAATTCATCCTCTTGATGGCACCAAGCCAGGAAGTCCTCATCCCTTCCGTCCGAAGGGTGGGGCGCCCTACCTTTCACTTGCTCGGGGGTTCTCGGGAATCGGGTCATTGAGGAGTTGACGGCTTTTCGCGCCATGACTGCTCGCGAGTGTGCGAATACTCGCAGCCCGTATAAATCCGGCGATGCTCAAATTAGCTGGGTTTTTTGCTGTTTGCCTGGATGCGCGTCTGGGCCAGAGAACTGGTTCCGGGAGATTTGAAGACAACCCCTGATTCCGGATCCGGGCGCGATTTTCTAGTCTAGCCGGGTTCGACGGTCAACCGCCGGGGATCACCAATCGCTCTTCGCTTGCGGCGCAATGTTGGGATCAAGAAGCGTCTGTGTCCCTTCCAATGCAGCACGACGATTCTCTTTTTCGACGTCAACCATAAGAGCGATCCCTAGAATGAAAAACCCAACGAAAAGTATCGAGAGTGATTCCAACAGAGCATCCTCCCAATCTAGTTTGTAGTCGTGATCGTTCTGTAGAACGGTGAAAGCATCGGCCGGCTCCGTCTCGGGCTGGTGCGCGCGCAGCGCCAGTGTTCTCCTACATGGGCACGCGGCGAAGTGGATGCCGTCACCGCGGCTCCAGCAAAATCCCCATTCCCCGCGCCCTGATCACATCCCCATCATTGACATACTGTTCGAAGTGCTTCGGTTCATTCCTTGCGATCTCGGCAACTTTCCCGGAGGCTCGCTTGGCAGCCTTTCTACGCCTCAATTCCGTGAGTTTTGCGAGGCGGTCGGGGAAGGGGGCGCGAAAGTCCAAGGCTATCTTCATTTCGTCTACTGGAAGTGCATGAAGTTTGCGGACAATCGCACGGGTTTCTGCATCGAAATTTGCTTCCCTCGCAGCATGAGCGATTCTTTTCAAGTCTTCGTCGCTGAGTTCGTCCGGGCGCATATCCCTTAGCTCCTGTTGATATTTCGGTTGTTGCTCCGTACTCATCGGCAGGCGAGCCTTCTGCGAACCTGTCCCCACTGCAACTTGTTTGCACTGCGGTACTCTCCAGCCGTGTAATCCGGATGCGTTTGCAACGAAAGTTGTACGCGAGGGCGAATTGTGGAGTGGGATATCAAGCGGGATATTCCGAAGGGCTTCCCCGTACTCTGCGGAACAAGATCCTAATGAGCGCGCTAACCTGTGATCAATTCGAAGCGATTGATTCGCAGTCTTGCAGATCAGAATCGAAGTCGAGGCGGTCCGTGAATCGTGAGTCAGTACTCGACGCTGTAGACGTAGAGAATGCGCGAGTTCAGAATGCGACTTGAATGCTCAAAGGCATCGAGGGAGTGCGGGAAGAAAGAATGCGCCAACTGGTTGTCGGCGCCGGCTCACTTTCCTTGCACCGCCCCAAGCAAGCCCCTGCATGAACTTGCCCACGCAGGCTATGTTCGGAATCCCCTCCAGCTGGACCTTGGTGCTGATGGCCCGCCAAAGAGCGCAACATTGAGATCTCATTGCATGCGATTGCACGTTGGAAGGGAGAATCGAAGCAGGTGATTGATTGATTCAAGATTGGGGCGGCTAGTGGGGATCGAACCCACGACATCCTGAGCCACAGTCAGGCGTTCTGCCGCTGAACTATAGCCGCCATATACCCTATCGATTGTAGCATTCAAGGAGATGCCGAAGACCGAATCGGCCCCTGGCCCATGGTCCGCTTTGACGCCAATCCACCGGGAAACAACGACCCCGCCACCGACCTCATTCCGGTTGCGGAACACGACCGTTGGTCTCGAGGCGCCTGGATCTTCCGAGACCAGACTCTACAACGGCTCGAGATCCTTCTGGATGAAGCATTCCGCGTACCCGGCACCTCCATCCGATTCGGCCTGGACGGGATCATCGGGCTCGTCCCGGGATTGGGCGACGTCCTTGCAGGGCTCCTGTCGCTGATAATCCCGCTGGCCGCATGGATACGCGGCGTACCCTACGTGACGCTCGTCCGCATGTCGACGAATATCGGCATCGGCGTGCTGGTGGGCTCAATCCCCTTGCTCGGTGACATCTTCGACATCGCATGGAAGGCAAATCGCCGCAACTACCTGCTGATGCGACGCCATCTGGGCGAGCCGCGACAGCACACTTGGCGCGATTGGACATTCCTGCTATCCCTGGCAACCGGTTTGGGGCTGATCTTCGCGATCCCACTGGTGCTTCTTTTGTGGTTTTTGGCATGGCTCTTCCGGCAATGAGCTCAATACGTGCGGAGCAGGAAAAACCGGGTTCCGCGATACAATCAGGAGAAGTTGTCGGGGCGTAGCGCAGTCTGGTAGCGCATCTGCTTTGGGAGCAGAGGGTCGGGGGTTCGAATCCCTCCGCCCCGACCATTATCAACTTATTGAAACTGAGCCTCTTAGGCCGTATTCGTTTTGAAATCAGCAAGTTCCATGTCTCCATACAATTCCATGGCGTCTATGGAATCTATACTGTGGAACCAATTCTATACAAAAACGGTACCAGTGGTACCACCCCCAATTCTCTTAGAAATGGCCCTTTTCCGCGCTGGACGAAGGCGCGCTGATCACAGAAACGCGAAAAGCACACCGGTTATCAACGTTCAGAAACAGAATCACCTCACTCCTCGCCCAGCGCCGCGTCTCTGACGCTACCGATTGCGGGCGAGATCCCACTCAACCTATTGGATGGATTTGGTCTTCGATGCGCCAGATTGGTGAAGTCTACTCCGTCGGCTAATCTCAATGGGAGTTCCCCGCTCCCAGGCTAATTCCTTCCATCGTGGCCCGGCTCCCGCTGTGCGCCTGTCATTTCCCAATCGAAAACGGAAAAGCACGTGTCCAACAAGCCGACTACACGTCCAAGTGGTTGTTGATTCCCGCCCTGACGGGCTTGCGGTTTGAGGCTTTTCAACGAATCCGACCTTCGACCCCTTACTGATGAGCAACTATTGGAATTATGGAGTCGCGGGTCGGGTCGAACTCAAATCTAGACTAGGCAGCAGAATTGATATCTCAACCTCAGGTCTGGGACTCTCTAACCGGCGAAGCAATCCGATTCTTGATATCGGCGGAGCGTCAAACAGATCGTCCCTACTGTGTTTGCAGACTTGCAGCCGGATGCTTGAGCGAGGTCATCAGTTGCTCGAAACGTAAATCCCGGCGAAGGCTTCGCAAATCATCGTCAGCCGCTAAGGCGTCGGCATTTATATACCCACGTTTGCTGGCTTCCAGCAGAAACTGAAATGCATCATCGGTATGGCCGGCAGCAGCTGCCGTACAGGCGAAGGCATACCATATGGACCAAGGATTTCCTTGCCCTGCGGACTTCTCGTCGTTCTGAATTACGTCTTGAAAGAGCTTGGTAGCGTCGCCATAGCGGTGCGTGTAGGCCAACGCCTTACCAAGCTCGCGCAGAGTATCGATGGTGTCGGTGTGGTAAGGCCCAGAGTCGCGACACTGGATTTCATATGTTTCCCGGGCGAGTTTTTCTGCCTCTGCGTAGCGACGCTCCTTGTTTAGACTTTTGGCGAGGTAGGTCTTGAAGATCAAGCTATCTGCATTTTCAGGCCCGAGGATGCGAACCTGAACCGCTAAGGCTTCCCTTTGCAGTTTCTCCGCTTCGCGAAAATGTCCTTCTTTGAGGAGTTCATCGGACAGGTTGATTTTCGCGATCAGTGTACGCTCGTGTTCAGGTCCTAGGGTTCGCAAGCGGATGGCCAATTCTTCGCGAGTCAGCTTTTCGGCTTCGGCTGGGTGGCCTTCCTCGGAGAGCAGATTTGCCAGGCGATCTAAATTGAAGGCAGTTTCAGGGTGCTCGGGACCCATCACGCGCTGCGAGTTGGCCAGGACTTCTCGATAGAGAGGCTCCGCCTCAGCGAGACGGCCCTGAGACTTGAGGGCCAAGCCGAGATCGCCTAATGCCTTCATGGTCTGAATGTCGTCGGCTCCAAGAACGCGCCGCTCAACATCAACCAGCTGACGAAAAACACGTTCAGCCTCGTGATAGTGGGCTTCGTTCCAGAGCAATACGCCCAGGTTTAAAGTTGTTTGCATGACCAGCTCACTTTCGGAGCCGAGCGTTTTCGACCCAACTTCAATCGCCTCACGATCAAGCTTCGCCCCATCGTCGTTTCGGCCCTCCTGTCCAAGCACAACGCCGAGGTGACTCATGGTCTCAAGTGTCAGCGGGTTGCCGGCTCCGAGGACGCGGCGCTCGACCTCCAGCGCCTGACCTAGCATCTTTTCCGAATCAGCATAGTGGCCTTCCCGGTCCACGATGTAGCCTAGTTGCGACCTTACTTGCAGTGTTTTTGGGTCGTCTGGCCCAAGAAGGCTGAGACGGGAATCCAATGCACGTTGGGCGAGCTCATGGGCCCGCGGGTAGAGGCCCAGATTTTCGTAGGTACGTGCCATGTCCTGCATCATCTGCGATTGAACTTCAGGATCTTTGGCCAGGCCGGCGTTCAGATCGTTTGAAGCTTTGTCGAGAATTTCACGGGCGGTGATGGTGTTGCCACGCGACTGACTCGGGTCAGAGACCTTGAACATGCTGGTCATAAAATCGGCGATGCGATTTGCACGATCCCGCTCGCGATTTGCCCGGTCTCGCTCGCGAGTGGTCCGACGCAGCTGGAGTGCTTGGAGGACGGAAAATGAAATAAGCACTATTACCAAACCAGTGACCACCGCTACCGCTACACGGTGACGCCGCACGTACTTCCTCAACTGATATGAGATATTTGCCGGGCGCGCTACGACCAGTTCATGGTTCAGATAATGGCGAATGTCGCCAGCCAGATCTGAGGCTGTTCCGTAGCGGCGGGCGCGATCCTTCTCAAGAGCCTTCATCGTGATCCAGTCGAGATCTCCGCGCAGTATTTTCACCAACTGCCTTGGCTCGGTGCTTCGCGCTTCTGCCGTCCCAGCGGAGTTGATGCGATTACCGCCGACCCTGGTGCTGGGCGTTGGCGGTTCTTCCAGGCGCAGCTTTCGCAGTAATTCATCGAGCGGAAATTCTTGCTGCTGTTTTGTGTCAAACGGCTGCAATCCGGAGAGGAGTACGTAGAGGACGGCCCCCAGAGAGTACACGTCGGTGCGTGTATCAATGTCACGAACGCTCGGGTCGGCCTGTTCGGGACTCATATATCCGGGCGTACCCAAGAAAAGCCCAACCTTAGTGAAATCGGGTTCCGCGCTTGCGTGAGGCGTGACGGCCTTTGCAAGCCCGAAGTCGATGATGCGCGGCGTAGGTTTCCCGTCCACTTCCGCAACCAGGATATTGGCTGGCTTCAGATCCCGATGGATGATGGCCTTCTGATGGGCATGCTGCACGGCTTCGCAAGCTTGGATGAAAATTTCGAGTCGGTCGGGGATCCTGAGCTTCTTTAGGTCGCAGTACTCGGTGATCGGCAGTCCCTGCACGTACTCCATCACAAAATATGGCTGGCCTTGCGGCGTGGTCCCTGCGTCAAACACCTTGGCGATTGCCGGATGATCCATGATCGCTAGCGATTGCCGCTCCGCCTCGAAGCGCTGCACCAACGACTCGTCATACATCCCGGCCTTGATCAGCTTCAAGGCGACTTGCCGGCTCACCGGTGACGTCTGGTCGGCGAGCCATACCTGTCCCATGCCGCCTTCACCCAGCTTGCGGACAAGCCGAAACCGTTGCGCGAATATCTGACCGACTGTCAGACCGCCGGCACGATCCATTCCATTCGCGACAAAGTTCCATTTGCCGGCCATCGGCGATGATTTCAAAAAATCGGGATGCAAGCCATTGTCGGCCAGGAGAAGCGACTCAACCTCTTCGCGCAGCGCTGAATCGGAGTCACAGGTTTCATCAAGGAAGACCATCCGCTCTTGCGGTGCCAGTTGCATGGCCTGGTGAAGGATCTCCTTGACGCGTTCCCAATTCTCAGCGGTCATGACAATGCGGTCCGACTCATTTGCCGATGCAACCAGACGCGCGCGGTCGCCCAGTCGCGGTCAACAGTGATCCGCGAAAGACCCAGAATCTGGGAGATCTCGGGAGCCGATAATCCGCCGAAGAACTTCATTTCCACAATCTTTGCTTGTCTTTCATCAATCCGGGAGAGCGCGTCCAGCGCATCGTTGAGCGCCAGCAGTTCGGCATCTCCGTTGACGGGCAAAGCTTCCGCGAATTCGAATGCGATCCGGCATCCACCGTCTCGTTTGCCCGCCTGGCGTTCACGAGCATAGTCCACCAGGACTTGGCGCATCAGCTGGGAAGCGATTGCGATAAAGTGCGCACGATTTTGAAATTGTGCCGGTTGCTGGCCCATTATCCGCATATAAGCTTCGTGAACCAGCGCCGTGCTCTGCAAGGTATGATCGGGCCGTTCTGACCGGAGATGGTAATGAGCCAGACGCCGAAGCTCATTGTAAACCAGTGGCAAAAGATCATGGAGTGCTTTTTCGTCGCCCTGTTTCCAGTTTTGCAAAAGCTCGGTCACCTGACGGTTGGCGTCGTCGGGCATATGAATCGTCGCCCCCTTGTGAAATGCTTTTGAGTTTATTCTTGCGTTCCACAGCAGTCAATTGCCAACGTTCTTCGCTCTATGCCCAAATGAGGACTCAACCTGGCCATTGATTTCAAACGATTTCGGGTTCGGAGGTCCGTAAAAGAAGGCTCGATTCGCTAGTTCACGATTGTTTTCATTTGCAGATGAGACGATTGGCTCCCGAATTCCGCTTTTCTGTGTGAGAACTTGCAAACGCGGATTCCTTATGGCTGCCCAATTCGGCTAACTCCCCGAGGAGTTCCGCCGACTGCAACTCGTGAGGATCGAAGGTGAATCGATGAAACTTGCCTGTGCGATCGGAACATTACTCGCTGCGCTCGCCGTTGCCGGCTCGGCCAACCTCTCCGCTCAGGAGGGCGTTTCGCTTGGTTGGCACCACTACATGATCTCCAACGGCAAAACCGTATATGACGCGGTGAATGGTGTCACATGGCTCACGGATGCCAATCTGGCTTCGACCTTGGAAGCGGACAGCCCTGACGACGCAGCAGCTTCCGTCGACACGCCACCCCGCTTCGGCCTTCCGCTGTGCAACGCCGACAGCACCGATGACTGCGTATGGGCCGATGGCGCGATGAGCTACACCTCAGCACAGGAATGGGTGAAGCGCATGAACCGCGCGAGCTATCTTGGGCACGATACTTGGCGGCTTCCCTCCACTCCGCAAAACGATTCTGGATGCTCATCCAAGGGGCCGTCGAACAATAGCTTCGGCTTCGGCTGCAGCGCCGGCGCGTTGGGATCTCTCTACTACGTTGGCATCGGCATTGCCGCTCCCAATACCGCCGTTCCCATTCCGCCCAACACAGTAGGACCGTTCCAGAATTTCCAGCCGGCAACCTATTGGTCAGGTTCGTATGGTGGCGGTCTCACGGACAGCATAGCGAACTTCTCGTTCGCCGATGGGGCCCAGGGCGGCACAAATACCTTTAATTATTCCTACGTGCTTCCCATGATCAAGGGCAGAATTCCCATGAGGAAGCAGCCAGACACCGCCACGGGCCTTGAACTCAGCCCAGACGGGCTAACCGTCTATGACCCGGTGGCAGACGTCACCTGGCCAGCCAACGCCAACCTGGCCGCACAGCAGCCCTTCTCCTTAAAACCTTGCAAGTCTCCGGCGAAACCGGAGTTCTGTGTCGCCGGTGATGGCTCCATGAACCACGATTCGGCCGAGCAATTCATTGCGGATATGAACGCGGCAAACTACGGAGCGGAAACCAATGAGCAACCCGTGTGGGAGTTGCCCCCATCAGACCCCGGATGCCCACAATACAACTGCGTCAAGGGAAATCCTATGGGCGAGCTGTACTATACCGAGCTTGGCTTGCAGGCCGGCACTCCTGTCGTGCCCATTCCAGATAATTCGTTGGGTCCATTCCTTCATCTGCAGCCTGGCTACTACTGGTCCTGCGAAGGGCCCGGAATCGGCGAACCGTGCGTCGAGGGCAGCACCCCGGTTCCCAATACCGATGCCCAGTTCGACTTTTCCTTTGGAAATGGGTTTCTCAGCACTGCGCGTGAGCCTGGCGCGCATTTTGTCACCGTCTATTTCGTGGGCTGCGACCTTCCCAATGCGGAAGAATGCGGACGCGTGTACCCGAAGCCGCCAATTCCGCCCAAGTGTCCGCCGGGCAGCGCCAACTGCAATTCATAACATCGAGGGAGAGTGCTGTTGAACTTCATCATGTCATTCAGAACGCGCCATGACACCGGCCGTAGTGTATCCATAAATCCAAAATTCGCAGATTGGTCGAGGAGGAAAAAATGAGACGCATCAATGCACGTCGCTTTCTTCCGCAGATTCGTGGCTATCTCGCTTCTGACCGTTGCGGCCGGCGCTTTCGCTCAAACTCCCGCGGCGCAAAATCCCAGCCCTTGTGACGGGGGCGCGGAATCAACCGGGCCCATGCCCAATGCCAGGCCTCTGTCCGATGCGGTAAAGTCACTGGCTGCAGACCGTCCAGAATTTTCGGGAATTCCGGGGCCGCCAAATACAAGTCACGGGCTCATACCGGCCGATTGGGGCCTCATCATTTACGACGAGAATCAGGGCGTCTGCTGGATGGCCAATGGAAACTTTGCCGGCGATCCCCTTGTTCGCGCAGCATGGCGTCTCCGGCATCAACCCCGACGGCACCATGGACTACGCGACGGCGCTTCTCTGGGTAGATGCAATGAATAGTTTCGACCATGGCCACGGCGTTCTCGGGCATAACAACTGGCAACTCCCGACGACTCCCCAGTTCGACCCTACCAATTGCTCTTCAAGCAAGAATGGCACATTCGGCTTGCTGTGTTCCGGCAGCGGGCTCGGTAACCTCTATAACGTGGGACTCAATCTGCGTATCCCCAACAGCGTGGCGCCCGACTTCACCAATGCCGTCGGGCACCTGCGCAATCTGCAGCCAGGGCTCTACTGGACGGCGGACAGGGCTTAAACTCGGATGGACAAGTGACGTTTTCATTCAATACCGGAATCAACGGATCAACACAACCAAATACAACTATCTCCACGTGCTTCCTGTGACCCATGAGATGCTCGGCACGCCTGCGTCGGGCTCCGGCGTGGTGCCCTACATCAGCGGCAGGGCGCAGGCAAAGCAGTCTACGACACAAACAGTGAAGTCTCGTGGCCTCTCGACGCAAATCTTCCCGCCTCTGAGAGGTTCGGCGTAAAAGGGAACGCCTCAATGGGACCGACAATCAGCGGAGACTATCTCGCCGCTCCCCTTATTGATGCCGATGGCACGATGCTTTTCTCTACCATCGAAAGATCGCCCGGATGGATCACTGCCATGAATGCAAGCAACTACGCAGGAAGCGAAAAGTGGAAACTTCCCACCCTCGCCGAGATAAGTGCTCTTTACCAGGATCTAAAGCTCGCTGTCGGCGACACGCGCCTTGAAACGACACGATGAATGGGCTGTTTTACAACCTTCAGCCCGGTTTCTACTGGTCGTGCCAGCGCGATCAGACGGGCAACAGTCAGTCTCCCTGCGACCCCAGTCTCTATCCGGGCATGAATCCCAACGGAACGATCCTCGAGTACAGCTTCAACTTCGACAATGGCTTCGAAGGCACGGATTTCAATACCAAGGAGTTCTACGTGATGGTCTATTACCCAGCACCTGCGCCTTAGAAAGCACCTTCTTTCCCGTCTCTTGGCGTAGAGTGAGTCCGCTTGGTACCAAGGTGTGCAGTCGAACCGGAATAGCCTGTTCGATATACTGAGG
>CAWCRW010000008.1:0-237632 GCA_963798035.1 uncultured Acidobacteriaceae bacterium
TGACGACTGAGAAGAAAGTACTCTCAGCGCCATAAAATCTCATCCCCGAGCTGGGAACTGATTCCACCCGCGACATTCTGAGTCAACGAACCTGCCGGGTTCTCTCTAAATCTGATACTCGAGCTCTAGGGCTGCAATCTCGGAACCTACCTGCTCGCTTCGGATGCCACTTTGGGTGCGCGGAGATTCCTATGCTTCCTGAACGCCATACTGAGTGACGGCCTGGAATTGGCGTCATATGTTGACGGCAGAAATCGGAGGGCAGGGAAATCACGTCGGGCAACTTTCTTTTGAGCACCTGCGCGTGATCGTCTTGGACTTTCTCATCGACGGTCAGTCTCTCGGAATGCCGCGAATCCCTTTCAGATGGCTGACTGGGGCAGATCAAATCCCCTAATCGGAAAGACGAGGGGGCATACGGAATAGCAGTGCGTAGCGTTGAGGGTTTGCGCTAAGCTTTCTTGAATGTCCACCGTGATTGCTCGCTTGTTCCATCGGAGAAGGCACATATCCCAAAGAACGCACAGATCGTCGACGGTGTTGGCAAGTTCCTCATACATGGTTTGTGGGACATGCACGTGCACGGCGCCTCAGATGCTCGTGCTCCCTGGAGCCACCCTCTTTTTCTTGCCAACGGAGTCGTCGGCGTTCGCGATATGTCGAGCCCACCGGATGCCCATGCGTGGCGTGTCGCACAGGAATTCAATGGAGGGCCATCGCCAACCATCTGCCTTGGCAGCCCTATCATCGATGGCCCAAATCTGGTTTGGCCCGATTCCATTGTTGTCATCGATGCAGCGCAAGGGCGCGAAGAGGTGGGACAACAGCAACATCGTGGCGCAGATTTCATCAAGGTCTACAGCCGCTTACCCCGCGACGTTTACTTCGCGATCGCTGGCGAGGCCAACAAGCGCGGAATTCCATTCGAAGGGCATGTGCCGGAGCTGGTGACCGCGGCATAGGCATCCAGCGCGGGCCAAAGAAGTATCGAGCATCTGACGCGCGTAGCAGTCGCCTGCTCAAAAGAGGAATCAGAGATAGACGCAGAATTGCAGAGGTTCAGCGTGCTGTTCCGCGCGCCGGACGCGTCGATGTCCCAGAAGATAGACGCCGGACGGAACATCATCCTCCTGAACGAGCGCACCGTTGCTTCCTTCGACGAGCCCATCGCCCAGTCTCTGTTTGCGCTATTCGTGAAGAATGGGACTCGGCAGTGTCCGACTCTTACGTTGCTGCGCGCACAGATAGACGGTCCGTTGCCCGCGGATGATCCAAGATTGAAGTATCTGAGCAAAGAAATGCGGGCAAAATGGGATGAAGGCTACTACCGGCGGTTACCTTCCGAGCCTCGAGCAGCAATAGCCAAGTTAACTAAAGCGGAATTTGACGAATCGATGAGGATAGTAGGACTTATGTACCGGGCAGGGGTTGCTATTCTAGCGGGAACTGACGCCATGAATCCGGGATGCTTTCCTGGCTTTAGCATCCACGACGAACTCGCGCTACTGGTCAATGCCGGTTTATCTCCCTTGGCAGCTCTGCAGGCCGCCACGCGCAACGCTGCTCAATCCATGGGACAACTTGATCGCCGCGGGACCGTCGAGGTCGGCAAGATCGCCGACCTGGTCCTCCTTGACGCCGACCCGATCGCCGACATTCATAACACGCGCTCCGTTCGAGCGATTGTGCTGAACGGTAAGCTTTACCCGCGCGAATCGCTCGACGCAAGGCTCTTAAATGCTCAGGTTCTGGCAAGCCGATGAGACGCACCATCTCAAGAATGAATCGAACGACAGATGATGTTCTTGCACACCAGCTAACATCGAAGAACTCATCGGCTCACATTGCGCCGTTGGATTTCCGCTGGCCTTCAGCACGAAGTGCGGCCTTTGCGATCAAATCGACCGAGTCATTCCTCGGCGGTTGTGGGATCGATCACCGAAGAGATCACCGAAATTCGATTCGCTGGAAATCCGCCAAGTATTGCGTGTTCTCTTAGGATGTCTTCGTTTTGCGCGCGGTAGATGCAATAGACTCTGTCGCCGGTGACGAAGCTTTGGTCCCACTGGATATCGAATCCCAGTTTGCGCAGGACACTGCAAGATGTTTTCGAAATGGATTTCAATTCTGCAGGAGTGAGAGCACCTGCCCCGGGAATATCGCGCTCGATAACATATTTGGGCATCTTCACTGTTCCTTTTCTTTTGGCGCAGTCAGGACGGCGTGATCGCCGCGAGTGCTCTTCAGAGGATCGCGGCGAGTTCCCGCCGCTTCCCAAGCCGGGAGCCGGTTTCCACTACTCTTGTGCGCAACTCACGTGATTGTTCCAGTCCACAAAAGGCCCGTCGGGATTGTCTCTCCATGCCCAAACGTGGAGCTCGAAGAACGGCGGTAGCCCGTAGCGGTTGGGGCCATCGATGAACTGCATCAGGTGACCTTCCACCTCGGGAGCTGAGTTGGCAGGCAGGACACTGGCTAGAATGATGAACTCGACGGCAACCAGCTTTAGTTCACCGTTCGGCTGCGGCTCATAGATGAGTGCTTGCGGTTTCGTAGCGTCTAGCTGCCCATCGCTAAGCAATGTCTCCCCTTTGATTAGGCTGCCGTTTACGTAGTGGATGCCCATTGCGCCGTGGTCGGGGCCGCTTACGCAGCCGAGGGCGGGAGCATAGTCAGGAGCAGCGTTGGCGACATGCTGATATTGTTGTGTGGCATTGCGAACGGTCTGGACGAGATGGTCCTGGTCCCCTCGCTGCTGGGCCGTGGCAACAGAGGTAAGTGCCACAGCGGCACTCAACAGCATCGTCAGATTCGGTAACATTTTCATGCTCGGTTTCTCCTTGATGAGTCTCGGATGAGTCTAGCGGGCTATTGCCGACCCGGCCGCGTACCCGGGGCTTGGCACCGGGGATGAGTTCCCGCACCAACCATCCGCACTTTCCTCCATTTCATTTCAGGGAGCAATCCCAGCACCCTCCATTCGTCCCCAATGTTTTCTCCGCGCCTAACTTATTGAATCTACGAATTATTTTTGCCGAAAGAATGAGCGCTGTGAGGGTTGTGCTAGGCTAATTCATCCTGCGAGGTAGCTGTGGCCACCCGGCCGCTTGTATCGAGAACGCTGCGTTTCGACGATTTCGAGTTGGATGTCCGCGCCGGACAATTGCGCAGGCGCGGCGTACGGTTGCGCCTGAGCGGTCAGCCCCTTCAGGTACTGGAAATTCTCCTCGAACGCGCCGGCGATGTGATGACTCGCGAGGAACTTCAGAGCCAAATCTGGCCCGCAGACACTTTCGTCGATTTTGACCACAGCCTGCACAACGCCATTGCGCGGATTCGCGAAGCGTTGGGTGATTCGCCGGAGAACCCACGGTATATTGAGACGTTGCCTCGCCGGGGTTACCGGTATATCGGGCCAGTGGAGGATGCGCAGGCGCCCCCAGCGTCCATCGAGAATGTGGAGGATGCTGGCAAGGTCGTGAGTTTCGTAGCACCTGAGAAGCGAAATAAGCGCCTCTCCGTAGTAGTTCGTACCGCCATCGCTTGTGCGCTTCTAGTTCTGGGACTTTTTGCCTGGACGAGATGGCGATCCACGCACGCGGAGGCCGCGGCTTCGCCGATTCGCTCGATCGCCGTGTTGCCGCTCACTAACTTGTCCGGTGATCCGTCAGAGGAGTATTTCGCGGATGGTATGACGGACCAGTTGATTACGGACCTGGCTCAGATCGGGTCGCTGCGCGTGATCTCGCGAACGTCTGTCATGCAGTACAAAGAGGCAAAGAAGAGCCTGCCTGAAATTGCACGGGCACTGAACGTCGACGCCATTGTCGAGGGATCGGTGATTCGTTCGGGCGAGCGGGTTCGCGTGACTGCCCAGCTGCTGCGCGCCTCCACCGACCAGCACATTTGGGCGGACACCTACGATCGCGATCGCGGCGACATTCTGAAGCTGCAGAGTGAGCTGGCCGACGCGATTGCGCAGCGTGTTCGCGCGGAGATTACTCCAATGCAGAGGGCTCAGTTGGGCAAGGCGCGGGTGGTGGACCCAGCCGCATACGATTCGTATGTTCGGGGGCGGCTCTACTTCACCACCGAGTACACAAAAAGCGATTCACTGAGAAAGGCACAGCATCTCTTCCAGGAGTCGATTCAAGAGGATCCAAACTTCGCTCTTGCTTACGCAGGACTTGCGGACACCTACGTCTATCTGGCATTTACCGGAGCATTGCCGCGGGATGAGGCTTCGCGCTCTGCCAAGAAAAACCTGGCCAGAGCGCTGGAACTGGATGACACCATCGGCGAAGCCTACGACACTCTCGGTGTACTGAGCTCGAGTTTTGACTGGGATTGGGAGGCTGCAGATCGGGCATTTAACCGTGCCCTCGAACTCGCGCCAAGCTACAGCTGTGCCCATGAAGATCGGGCCGTTTTTCTGGCCTTTCTTGGAAGGCGCAGCGAAGCTCTCGAGGAGATCGCAAAGATCGACCAGCTGGACACCGGTTTCAGTTCAGCGCAGTCCGAATCATATGCGTATTTTGAACTGCGGGATTACGCCAAGCTGATTGAAGCCAGCAAGAGGGGCCTGATCCTCAATCCAAAGGATTCATCTCAGCACTACTACCTCGGCACGGGTTACCAAGGCACAGGCAGAATACAGGAAGCCATCGCGGAATATCAGAAGGCCATGGATACGTCGGACGACCTTCGGCCGGCCGTGGCTTTGGCGCACGCGTGGGTAGCTGCGGGCCAGAAGGGCAAAGCCGAGAAGATGCTTCGAGATTTGGAGCGCAACCCGAAGGCAATGGCTTCCCCGTATACGATGGCCACGATTTACGCGGGCCTCGATGAGAACGACCGAGCACTGGATTCGCTCAAGAAGGCCTGCTTGGAGAAGTTGTTCGACGCCGGCGGGATTCGATCTGACTTCCTGCTGGACAGTCTGCGTTCGGATCCTCGCTTTCAGGATCTTCTTCATCACATTGGTCTGGCTTGAGCTAAGCCAATACGATTTGAGGGCAGATGGGCCTCTTGGTTGGTCGTAACTCGTGGTGCCGTTGAAGAACCCTCCGGCGCGGTCGGTTAGTTCCTTGAAGAGTTCTCTGCCGGCCTGAATCTGCCTCGGCAGTCCGATGAGACGGCATCGCCGACAACGCTGTGAGCAAAGCGCCAGTGAGTGCAAATCGTCGAAGCGTTCATTGAAGTCGGATGGCACCTCAAAAGTCGGTATGGCGACTGGAATATCACGACGTACTTTTGGCTGAGGGTCGCCGTCGCGAAGGGCGTTTCTCAAGACCGATCTTCCAGACGTCGGTACTCCCGGCGATAACGCTCGATGACCGTCGGGCTGTTTTGCTGCGAAGAAACTTGTCGATCAACTTCGCGTGTATGCGATTGGGGACCAAGATGATTCGGGTACTGGATACGACCGGAGTTTCTCTCGTTGTTTTGGATTACGCCGGAGGGGGTTTCGACACTGGGATAGACTCAGCCGATCCGGGGGCAAAGCCAGAGATGGTCAACGCGACGTGACCCGCGCAAAATATTCAGAGCCTCATTCCCAAGGGTCTCAAAATCCTTCCCATCCGAACTACGGTGAACGTGTGCCGCTGGTGACCGCGGCTCTTTGAGATACCAGGCGTGTGATAGCGTCGCTCTGCTTCACCATTTCATGAACTGCATAGCCCTTCTCCGCGAGCGCCCCGGTCGGGCAGGCCTGGACACATTTGCCGCAGCCGGTGCAATTCTTCGCATGGCCCCAATCATCCTTGAGGTCGCTGACAATGCGCGAGTAGACCCCGCGCGACGCAACTTTCCCACACATTCGCTCCTTCGAGTTCGGCACACACTCTGACGCAGCGCGTACAGAGAATGCAGCGATTGTGATCGAGGACGAAGCGAGGATGCGTCATATCCACCGGCAGGCGCGGGTTGTTATAGGAGTAGCTCACATGTGTGATCCCCAGGGACTGCGCCAGCGACTGAAGCTCGCAATGGCTGTTCGAGACGCACACCGAGCAAATGTGATTTCGTTCCACCAACAGTAATTCGACGGCCATCTTCCGGCAGCGCGTAAGCTTTTCCGAGTTCGTCCTGATGGACATCCCCTCCTGAATCGGAGTGGTACATGCCGGCAAAAGGCGGTCGGTGCCAGAAAGCTCGACAAGGCATACGCGGCATGCCCCAACCGTCCTTAGTCCCTTCAAATAGCAAAGCGTTGGAATCTGCTTCCCGTTTTCACGGGCCGCTTCCAGTATTGTTTGCCCTTCGCGAGCGGCCACCAACTCGCCATCAATCCGGACGGAGATCGTTTTACTTGGCAAAGCGGCGCTCCTTTCTCGTTCTCGTTTTAGTGGGAGTTAACCGGCGTCTTCAAATCGCAGCGAAGGCAGCGGCAACACTCCTCAAGCACTTCCTGCGAATCGAGACCTGCGACGACTTCCTGCTGTGAGCGGATACGAGAGACTGCGGGCAGTGCGTGCGCCGTGTGTCGGCGGCTGGGACTAGGCTCGCCGGGCGCCTGCCGGCTGTATTCGAATTGCGGGAGCAGTCGCTCCCAGCGCTGTTCTCCTATGAGATCCCCGCCCATGAGGCGTTCGTCGATCTTGCGCGCAGCCTGCTTGCCGCCTCCCATGGCATTCGACACGTTGGATGCGCCTGTGATGACGTCGCCGCCGGCATAGAAACCGGCGCGGCTGGTCTCCAGCGAAAGTCGATCCACCCGGATCGTACCTTCTTCTTTGAATTCCAATCCGGAAGCGCGGCAGAAATCCTGATCGAATGTCTCACCCACGGCGAGGATCACGTTGTCGCACTCGAAGCGCAGCACTTCATCTGTTGGGACGGGCCGGCGGCGGCCGGATTGGTGCAGACGAAGTGATCGACTACACCCGTGAGGATTTCGCCCGTTCAACCCAGCGCTACGATCTGCTCTTTGATCTCGTGGGCAATCGCTCGCTCGCCGACTACCTGTGCGCAGTGCAGCCGCACGGTACATACATCTCGTGCGGCGGTGGGGGACCAGACCGTAGCACCACGGATCTGCTCGCGCGAATGCTTCGGAATGCGATTCGCTCGTGTTTTGTCAGCCAGAAAATGCCCGGCCTGCTCGCCAAAATCAATCGCGAGGATTTGGCCATTCTTGCCGATCTTGTCCAAAGGGGCACGATGATACCCATTGTTGACCGCACCTACTCTTTGCGTGAAACTGCAGAAGCTGTGCGCCATGTCGAGTCCGGCCACGTTCGCGGAAAAGTCGTGATCGCCGTTGCCTAAACGCCTTCACCCGAGAAGTTCGAGCTCCAGCAATTAAGCGCTGCCTTCGCGGTAGTATCACCTGTTTCCGCCTGGTTCGAGCGAGTCCCCCCATCCCGAAATTGCGCCATTTTTAGTAAGGCACGAATCGTCCACAATCCTACCCCGAATCGGGAATTAGGGAAATCAGAAACATTTCACGGCGGGCGAAGTGATGCCTGAGACGGTCCATATGGCTCACCGCGGTTTCGTAGGCGATCAGCCCGCAACCTTCACCGTCTTTTATGCCCGGACTAAGGGGATGCCGCTCTCGCAGCCGGCCAAGTAGGCGACTCACAAGATCAAGGAACTGCCATGCGTTTCAGTGCGCTTCGGATCAGCTACCATCTCAGCCGACCTCCGTGCGGATCTGGTGATCAAGGAATTGTTCTTGGATGAGAAAATTCAACTCCTGGGCTGGCAGGCGCTCTTTGCCCCAGTGGAGTCCGGGCCCGCGACGCGCGCGGTTTCGGTCCTGGGTTTTATTCCGGGTGTTCCGCGGCTCGGCATTCCCGATCTGCAAATGACGGACTCCGTGGAAGGCGGTAGAAACCGGCGAAGTGCCCCGTTCATCGCTCGTGACAACGTCAGGACTGCGAGCTGATCAACTACTATGGTTTTAAATTCTTCGTTCATCGGGGGTCTCCAGTGTTCCGGTTCGACCATCTCGCGGAAGCGTACCAAGATCCCAGCATAGCGTTCTTTCAGAATCCGAGCAGAATATTGCATATTGAGGACATAGGTCTCCGAGGTGCTATTGGCTATGGACTTAGGTAGAGAAGTGCCTGTATGGACACCGGGACCTCAGCAGCTAACAGTCAGGAAAACACTACTTCAATCTCCCCCCAGGGAGCCGAGTCAATCGATGGACGGGGAAGCCGTCTTGACTCTCAGCTAACGAGCAAATTGAAAAGACACGACTACACTTCCTAGCTTGCGACTCATTGCAGCGTATTCTCGAGGGTACAAGCCTATAGTGAAAGTATGGCGTCGAATTAATCGATCCACCGTGTTCGGCGGGGAGCGAGGCAACCATGTCTGAAAGTTTCGGTGCAACCCCGCAGTTGGGCCCGCAAAAAGATCAGAGGGTATCGCTCGGTGTAGATGCTCTTGCTCAGTCGTTTCTGGATAACTTGTATTTCGTGCAGGGCAGATCGGTAGAGCGCGCGACCGTCAACGACCTCTACATGGCGCTCGCCCACACGATACGCGACCGAATCGTCGAGCGGTGGATGTCCACGCTCAGGAACTACCAGTCGCAGGATGTGCGCGTCGTCTGTTATTTGTCGGCAGAGTTTCTGACCGGTCCTCACCTGGCCAACAACCTCATTAACCTCGGAATTTACGACCAGACCGAACAGGCAATGCGCCAGCTCGGTATTGACCTGAACGTCCTGATCGACCAGGAAGAAGAGCCAGGGTTAGGAAATGGGGGACTGGGCCGCCTCGCCGCCTGCTTCATGGATTCTCTGGCCACGCTGGACATTCCCGCCATCGGCTACGGAATTCGCTATGAATATGGAATCTTCGATCAACAGATTCGCGATGGATGGCAAGTCGAATCCACCGACCACTGGTTGCGGCTCGGCAATCCCTGGGCTTTGGAGCGGCCCGAAGACGGATTTGAAGTTAAACTCGGCGGACGCACCGAAACACGCACCGACCTAAACGGGCGACTGCAGGTAAAGTGGATTCCGAGGAAAGTTGTGCGCGGAGTTCCGCACGATACGCCGATTCTGGGTTACCGAACAAACACCGTGAACACCATGCGCCTTTGGGCTGCGCAGGCCGTCGAGAGCTTCGACTTCGAGACCTTCAATCACGGTGATTTTGTCGGAGCGGTCGCTCAAAAAGTGTCGTCCGAGAATATCTCAAAGATCCTCTATCCCAATGACGAAGACGTGCAGGGCAAAGAACTGCGCCTCGCACAGCAATTTTTCTTCGTCTCGTGCAGCCTCCAGCACATACTCGGCATTCAGACTTCCCAGAACCGGCCATTGGCCGAATTGCATCGCAACTTTGCTATTCAAATGAACGACACCCACCCGGCCATCTCCGTTGCTGAATTGATGCGCCTGCTGGTGGACGAGCACTCCATGGAATGGGACGCGGCGTGGCATGTGACACAACATACTCTTTCGTATACCAACCATACCCTTCTGCCTGAAGCTCTGGAGCAGTGGTCGCGTAGCTTGTTTGGCTCACTACTTCCACGCCATCTCGAGATTATTGAGGAGATCAATCGCCGGCACTTGATCGATGTGCGGCAGAAATTTCCCAACGACGAGGGACGGGTGCAACGGCTCTCGCTTATCAACGAGAACGGCGGCCATAGCGAAAAATACGTGCGCATGGCACATTTGGCTGCACTCGGCAGTCACGCGATCAATGGAGTGGCAGCGCTGCACACAGAGCTGCTGAAGACAAACGTTCTCAACGATTTTTATCTGCTCACTCCTGAGAAATTCTCGAACAAGACCAACGGCGTAACACCGCGTCGGTGGATGGTGTTGAGCAATCCTCGCCTCGCTGAATTGCTCACGGCGCGCGTTGGAGCGTCTTGGATTCGGGACATTGAGAAATTGCGCCGGCTTGAGCCCATGATTGACGATGCGGAGTTCCGCCAGGAATGGAGAGAGATCAAGCGTCACAATAAGGTGACCCTTTCCGCGTTCATCCAAGACAGAGTAGGAATCGCGGTCGACCCAGACTCGATCTTCGATGTGCTCGTTAAGCGGCTACACGAATACAAACGACAGCACCTGCAGGTTCTTCACATTCTCACGCTAATGAAGCGCATCCAGCGCGACCCAAATGCTGAGTTGGTGCCCCGCACGTTTATCTTTGGCGGCAAGGCCGCTCCCGGTTATCGCATGGCCAAGTTGATCATCAAGCTGATTCACTCGGTTGGAGAAGCGATCAACGCAGACCCCATTGTCAAAGGAAGACTCAAGGTCGTCTTTCTGCCGGACTTCAGTGTAAAGCTTGGCCAACGAGTTTATCCCGCAGCCGATCTATCGGAACAGATTTCTCTAGCAGGCAAGGAAGCTTCTGGAACCGGGAATATGAAGTTTGCCATGAATGGTGCCATCACGATTGGAACGCTCGATGGCGCGAACGTCGAGATCCGGGAAGAAGTCGGTGCGGAAAACTTCTTCCTCTTCGGACTCACCGCATCCCAGGTCGAGCAGCAAAAACGCGAAGGTTACAACCCGCACGCCCTCTACGAGTCGAACGAGCACTTGCGCGAGGTGTTGGATTCACTGACCAGCGGCGAGTTTTCACACGGCGACCAAGGTCTCTTCCAGCCCCTCTTCAACTCACTGCTCTCCAACGACGACTACATGCTCCTCGCCGATTACCAGTCTTACGTCGATTGTCAGGACACTGTGAGCCAAGCCTATACCAACCAGGATACGTGGACCCGCATGTCTATCCTGAACGTGGCTCGCATTGGCAAATTCTCGTCCGACCGCTCGATTCGCGATTATTGTTCCGACATCTGGAAAACCTGGCCCGTCACGATCGAAATATAGTCGCCCTGGTTCACGAAGGAATGCGATCGGGAGATCGGGAAATGGACCTAAGCGGCCGAATGCAACACTGCTTCAGTCCACGCCACGGCATCCACGTAGATCTTTGCCAGCTGCTGCTGGTCCAATCCATCGGCCTCTGCGGCAACATCGGCTCCGGTCCAGTCGCCTCGCTCGCACTTTTCAAGCCATCCAAGCATCACGCGCTCTGGATTCTTTGTCCCCAGAAGCGCCTCGCGAATCTCATCCCCGAGCGGCAACGACGGTGCGATATCCTTCATCGCCTGGCCCTGCATGGCCGGCAGAAGGCTTAACAATCCCAACAGATATTGATTAAATGGATCGAGTTTCCGCTCTGCCCCGGCTACTTCGCAGAAGCGCCCCCGCACCATCGCCATACACAACAGTTCGGGTGGTTGAGTGCCATTGAACTCGCTCGCGATTGCCGCCGTAGCAATGCGGCGAAAGGCATCGTCGCCCACTATCATCAGCGCCTGCTCTATCGACTCAATCTTCGTGCGCACAGCCCAAAGCGGAGAGTTAGCCAGGCGCAGCAATTGATATGCGAGGGGGCCGTCCCTCTTTACCAATGGACTCACCTTGTGCACTTCCAGAGGAATCTGCTGCAGTGCTCTGAGAATATCGATCCGCAAAATCTGATTCACAGGCGGTCTGCGATTCCTCACCCGCACAGGCTCGCAGAAATAGTAGCCCTCAAACAGCTCAAATCCCTCTTCGCGAGCTCTAATGTAGCTCGCCTGTGTGTCAATATTCTTAGCCAGAATCCCCATCGGCTTGCCGCGCAACTGCTCAAACAGTTCGCGCCGCTCATCTCTTGAGGTCCGTTCAATATCCAGTTTGATGAACTCAGCCAGTTCTAATAATGGCTTGAACTGGGCCTGCCATTTGAAATCGACCAACGAAAACCTGAAACCCAGCGCTTTGAGTCGCTGGCACACGGCAATCATCTCGGGCGGCATCTCCAGGCTTCCCGGAATCTCCAGAACCGTCAACGTCGCGGGTAGTGTCTGCGCAAGCTGATCGCTCAACGCCTCTGTGGGACAGGACACACAGGCCGGCATTTTTCCCGTTAGCTTTTTCAACTCGCTGGGCTTTTGCAGACCAAAGTATGCTGCGGTCTCCGCCATCGAGAGGCATACTTGCTCGGTGCCCCCGGCCTCGTCCGTTCCTCCGTGAAAAAGTAATTTATATGCGTGAATGCGGCCACGTTGATCCAGAACCGGTTGCCGCGCAATCATATACAGCCCGCCGGGAATTCGGGACTGGGCATCTTTCGTGTTTGCAACCGATCGGATCGGAGCGGCCATAGATTCACTTGAGTAATCATAGGCCAACGAACTTGCAGCTGGAAATCATTTACGCATGCTCGGACCGTTGGTTACACGTAGGGAGTGTCGCTCAACGACCCTCAGTGTCAGCTGTGCAGACGTGCTCTCGTTGGTTCCCAAAGAGGCAAGGGCCGATGCAAAACAAGTGCCGAAGCTGGAAGCGAAATCGCGCGTCTGATCCAGCTATTCTCCGTGTTTGCCAATTGTGGCGGACCGTACTCTGATCTTGGCACCTCCACATGAGCGCCGTAATCCATTGGAGGGTCCACCTTCGCAGCAAGCGACTCGTGCAATGCCAAAAGTCATTCGGCGTGGAGTGTAGTGATCGGATCGAGGCGCATAGCGCGCAGCGCAGGGACGTAACTGGCTGCGATGGCGACGACGGTGAGCACGGCGGTTACGCCGGCGAAGGTGGAGAGATCGTAGGGCGAGACGCCGTAAAGCAGGCCGGCCATGAGATGAGAAACAATCAGCCCGCCAACCAGGCCTATGCCGGCGCCGGCGGCGGCCAGAATGAAGCCCTGGCGTAAAACCATCCTGAGGATGTCGCGCCTTTGCGCGCCCAGGGCGAGGCGAATGGCGATCTCGCGCGATTGCTCATTGACCAGGAAGGAGATGGTGCCGTAGATTCCCAGGCTCGCGAGGAGCAGGGCGGTTGCGGCAAACAGGGCCACCATTTCCATGGAGAACTGCCGTACGGAAAGCGAAGAGGACAGAACGTCGTCCAAGGTCTCGGCGCGGAAGACAGGCAGCTCCGCATCGACGGCCTGGACTTGTGCGCGCACCTGCGCGGAGATGGCGGCGGGATCGACCTGTCCACGCAGGTAGAACGCAAGAAACTTGGCGGGGCTCTGGTAGATGTCGACGTACATCTGCGGCATGCCGTCGTCCGCGAGCGATTCTGTGCGTGCATCGGCGATTACGCCGACGATTGTGGTCCAGCCCGGCCTCGCACGGCCCGAACGGCCCAATAAGTGGACCCGCTTGCCGACTGGATCCTCGCCCTTCCCATCTTTGCCTGGCCAGTACATGCGGGCCGCAGCCTGGTTGATGACGGCGACCAAGGGCGTAGCTTCAAGGTCCTGGTCGACGAAGAGGCGTCCACGCAAGAGAGTCATGCCCAGCAAGTGGAAGTATTCGGGCGAGACGGTCAATGTATCGATCAGCGGAGGCTGGCTGCTTCTCACTTGCTCGCCCTCGCGAACAAACGGAATCGTTCTGCGATCGTTCTGACTATGGCCGAGGGGAATGGTCCCCCAATCACCGACGGCGGTTTCTTCCACTCCCGGAATCGTCCGGTTGCGGCGCAGAACTTCGCGGAGCAGCACGGCTTCCTGCGTGCCGGTGCGGTAAATGTCGGTTTTGGGATCGTTTGGATTCGGAAGCGAGGTCTCGACTGCCACGACTCGCGTGGGATTGAAGCCGGGCTGCACCTTGAACAAGTCCCAGAAGCTGCGCAGGAGAAGGCCGGCGGCGACCATTAGCACCAGGGAAAGAGCTAATTCACCAATCACCAGAACAGGGCGCAAACGCGAGCGCCGCCGGGAACCGTTGGAGCCACGACTTTCTTGCCGGAGCGTCGTGGTCAAATCGAGGCGGCTGGTGAGCCACGCGGGGGCAAGTCCGAAGATGGTTCCGGCGGCGATGGAGACGACGATGGCAAACACCAGCACGCCCCAGCTGACGGATATGTCATTGAGGCGTGGCAGGCTCTCGGGAATGAATTGCAGCAGGAATTTCCGGGCGCAGAAGAGAACTGCGAAACCGGTGATGCCGCCAAGCACGAAGAGCAACAAGCTCTCGGTGAGGAGCTGACGAACGAGACGCGTTCTTGCGGCTCCCAAAGCCTGCCGAACCGTCATTTCGCGTCCGCGCGCGCTGGCACGGGCAAGCAGCAGATTGGCGACGTTGACGGAGCTGATGAGCAGGACCAGGCCCACCGCGCCGAACAGCAGAATGAGCGATTGGCGAACGTTGCCCACAATCGTCTCGGCCAGGGGAGTGAGGTGGAGAGTCCACGCTCCCTGGGACGGATAATCCGCCGGATATTGCTTCTTCAACGATGCGACCATCGCATCGAGGCGCCCCTGCGCGGTCTCAGGCGAGAGACCAGGCTGAAGGCGCGCGATGGTCTCGAAGGGAAAACGCGTGGCGCGCATCGGCGGCGGGGCGGGGTCGCCATAAAATCCGGCCGCGGCCCACAAATCAGTACTGCGCTGCTCGCTGTTTGGGCCCTGATCGCGAAAGCTCTCGGGCATGACGCCGACGACACGATAGACATCGTTGTCAAGGCGCAGACTCTTGCCGAGAATGTGCGGGTCGGCGCCAAATGCGCGCTTCCAGAGCCCATTGCTGATGACGACATCCGGGAGGAAGCCGGGGGTGGTGTCGTGCGGATCCCAGGTGCGGCCCAACTCCGGGTCGACGCCGAGCACCGCAAAGTAGCTGGGTGAGACCGACTTTGAGACAACGCTCGCGGGCTGGGCGCTTCCGGTGAGATTGTTGGTGCCGAAAAAGCAGAGGGACACATATCGGAAGATTCCCGAGTTCTGCAGGTCTCTCAGCTCAGGGACGGAGAGGCCGATGTCGTGCCCGCCCACGCCGGGAAGGTTGGCTTCAATGCGCACCAGTTCGCTGGGGTGGGGGTAGGGCAAGGGATGTAACAGGGTTGCGTCGATGACGCTGTAGATGGCGGTGGTGGCTCCGACGCCGAGGGCTATAGTGGCGATGGCAATCAGAGAAAATCCGGGAGACCTGTGCAGCATGCGGAACGCATAGCGGATATCGAGCAGAAGATTCTCAGCAAGCGGAAGACCCTGCTCGGCGTTGTGTTGCTCGCGAATGGCCTGGACCGCGCCCAGCTTGAGCGCGGCCTGCCTGCGGGCCTCGGCGGGCGGCATGCCGGCGCGCAGGTTCTCTTCAGTCTGCAGGGCCACATGTTCGGCCATCTCTTCTTTGAGGCGCTCGTCTGCGCGTCTTCCGGCAGTGAAGTTCGAGAGGCGAACGAAAAAGCGGCGCAGCAATTTCACGCAAGATCCTCCGCTTTGAAATTGAAAAAGCGCGCGATGATTGCAGCGGTCTGCTCCCACTCGCGGGTCTCCGCCTGCAGCTGTTTGCGGCCGGTCGTGGTAAGGCGATAGAAGTGGGCGCGGCGGTTGTTTTCCGATGCACGCCATTGCGAGACGATGGGGCCCTCATGCTCAAGCTTGAGCAGCAGGGGATAGAGCGTGCCCTGGTTGAGAGCCAGAAGGTCCCCGCTGATCTGCTCAATTCGGCGGGCGACGCGGTAGCTGTGCTGCGGGCCCAGCGCATTGAGGGTTTTGAGGACCATGAGTGCAAGCGTTCCTTGCAGAACGTCGGGCTTTTTCTTCATGGAAGGACCGACCTTTAGGTTTCCCACAGGAATGATGGCACGGTTCCTTTTGGAAAGCAACAGAAGATATTGCGCGATCTTTCGACGTCAAGTCAAGAGGAGCTGTCGGGAAACTGCCGAGGACTGTGGATTGATGACGGCGTAGTTGTGATTACTAAGGAAAAGTCGGCATTGCAGCTGAAATTTCGCGGCCTATCGCTGGTCAAGATCGCCGTTACCTGGTGCGCTTTCGGGTACCTAATCCCGGGTACGAAGTAATACCCTCCGCCTTGCTCGAATTCCGACCGGAGGACGGTCGCCCAAACCTCCCCAGCAGTTTCACTCTTGCAGGTAACCGAGTTCGCGCACAGGGGTAGCCGTTGGCGAAAATATGAAACACCTCCGTGAACAGGCCGGGCTCGGGCGAAACGAACTGGGCAAGCGAACGCGAGACTTCTGCGCCACCGGATCGTCGGCTACGGCTGCATCGAAAGCATCTTTCGATTGCCAACGGCCTTCTACATGAACGCGGCCATCCTCAGCGCGTTCCAGCACAGTCAGGGCGGCAAACCTTGCCGTCGGCGCGAGCGCGGGTTCCTCGTCTTTCATCGGGGCTAGCAGCGCAGCACGACCCTCGGAAGTTTCGGTCCGCCCCATGTTGTAGAAGGTGATATCAGTCATATTCGGTCTCCGTCTCTCGTTCAACGGCGCTGTGCCGAGCGACAGGTGGAATCGATGCACTAATCCTTAGTCGGTGCCTGTTGCTTAAGGAAGGCATGCATTCACTGCAAAGCGTCTTGAAGGGGGCTAGAGTATAGAAGGCTTAGTTACTGAACCAGTGTTCGGGAGTTGACCGAGGCTTGTATTCACGCGGAAGCGGAGAGAGTCTGGCAATCCGGCCACTGAGAATCGCAAAGATGGAGAGAAATGCACGAATCGATTGATTGGCCCAGGAAAGCTCTGCCTGCGCGGAGTCGCAATCGCAAGTTCTATGTTCTCGTCGCGCTCTTCGCCCTGATCCTTTTCGGGAGCCGAACTGCGGTGTCGTATTGGGTTGGGATGCTCTGGTTCGAGTCGCTTGGTTACCGCGATGTGTTTGCCCGGCAGTTGGCTTTACAGTGGGGGATCTTCGCGGCTTTTGCCGCGATTACGTTTGGTTTTCTGTATGGCGCATTTGCTCTTCTCAACCGTGCGCATCGCCACGACCTCCCGCTCGATCATGTGATTGTATTCGGTGGACGGGAAATCAACCTGTCGGTTGAGCCCGTTCTCCGTTTCATCGCCATCGCCGGTTCTCTCGTGATTGGACTTATCACCGGCGGCGCCATGGCGTCAGAGTGGCCGACCCTGGCGCTATTCTGGTTCGCTCAAGCAGCGGCCAGAACCACCGTCGATCCCATCTTCGACAAGCCGCTGAACTTTTTCCTATTCACACTGCCGGCATGGAACCTCATCGGCGGGTGGCTGCTCACACTCGCCGTGATCACGTGCTTGCTCGCCGGCTTGTTCATTCTCATCACCAGCGGCTCGCGCGCATTAGGCGAGCGTAATGCCCGATATTTCCCGTTCCCTTGGCGGGGGTTATCCGCGGCAGTCGCATTTCTGTTGTTCGTTCTAGGTATTCGCACCTATCTCGGCCGTTTCGCGCAACTGTATGAGCATCACACAGTCTTTGATGGTGTGACTTACACCGGTGCGCACGTAACGCTCACTGGCGCGTCGGTCATCGCGGCAGCCCTCTTTCTCGGCGCCATTATCTCCGCGATCAGTGCTCTCTGGGCGCCACGTGCCCGTTGGCTGATCGCGTCCGTGATTCCGGCGGCGATTTGTTATGTGGCCGTCGGCCTGATCGGCTGGTATGTGAGCAGCTTTCTGGTTAAGCCAAACGAACTGGTCCGCGAGCGTCCCTACATTGCCGACAACATCGAGATGACGCGCAAGGCTTTCGGTTTGGATCGGTTCGTGCAGCGCGAATTCCCTGCTGAAACCACCGTCGGGGCAGCCGACCCAGCCAACAATCAGGCCACGCTTCAAAACATCCGTCTGTGGGACTGGCACGCGCTGCAGGACACTCTACGGCAGATTCAGGAAATTCGCACCTACTACGATTTTCCTGACATTGATATCGATCGCTATTCGATCGACGGCAAAATGCAGGAAGTGATGCTCGCCGCCCGCGAATTGAATGTCGACAAGCTCCCCGAGAGCAGCCGCAACTGGATCAACGAGAAACTGATCTACACGCATGGATATGGCATCACCATGAATCCCGTGAACGGGTTCACGCAAGAGGGGCTGCCCACGTTGATGCTGAGTAACATGCCGGTGCAGACTACAGTGAAGGGCCTCAACGTCACACGTCCGGAAATCTACTACGGCGAGCTCACGAACACCGATGTGTATGTGAAAACGCGACAGCAGGAATTCAACTATCCGCAAGGAGACACCAACAACCTCACGTCTTACAAGGGCAACGGCGGCATTGTCGTAGGCGGATTTCTGAACCGGGTTCTCGTGGCCTTCGATCGCGGCGATCTGGCCAAGTTGCCGTTCAGTGATGACGTGAATTCAGAGAGCCGCCTTCTCATGCAGCGAAACGTGCGCGATCGCGCTGCGGCACTGGCGCCCTTTCTCACTTTTGAGCAGGACCCGTACATCGTGATCGGCGACGATGGGCGCCTTTCGTGGATCATGGATGCATTCACGACCTCGAGCAGCTACCCGTACGCGACGCACTATGGCCTGGGCAACGGCTCGATCAACTACATGCGCAACAGCGTCAAGGTGGTGATTGACGCCTACAACGGCGCAACCACCTTTTACGTTTTCGATTCGCAGGATCCGATCCTGGCTGCGTATCGCCGCATCTTTCCCAGCCTGTTCAAGGAGGCCGCATCGATGCCGGCGGATCTGCGCAAGCATCTGCGCTACCCCGAGTCGCTCCTCAAACTACAGGCTGAAGTTTACAGTCTCTACCACATGACTGAACCTGACGTGTTCTATAACCGCGAAGACTTGTGGACGGTGGCCAGTGAGGTTGGAATGGGCGACGGTGGCGAGCAGGCTGCTCAGGCGATGCAGCCAAATTTCGTGCTCATGAAACTGCCTGGAGAAGCCAGCGAAGAATTTGTTGAAATCCTTCCTTTCACGCCTGCAAACCGAAATAACCTGATTGGCTGGATCGCAGCCCGCTGCGATGGTGAACATTACGGTACATCTGTGGTGTACGACTTTCCTAAGACCAAACTTGTCGATGGGCCGTTGCAGATCGAGGCGCGCATCGATCAGAACGCTCAGCTATCCGGTCAACTGACGCTGTGGAACCAACAGGGCTCGCATGTGCGACGCGGAAGCTTGCTGGTGATTCCGTCCGGCCGCGCGTTGCTCTATGCCGAGCCTATCTATCTGCAGGCCGAACGCAGCCCCATGCCGGAGTTGCGCTTGGTTGTGCTCGCGCTTCAGGACCGGCTCGCCTACGGCCCCACATTCGAGGCGGCGCTCACGTCCCTCTTTGGCGGAAGCGTCTCCTCGGTGAGCTCCAGCGAGACGTCCCATCCCGCAACCGAACCGGGCGCAGTACCCCAACCGGCGACTGATCTCCACGGAATCATTGCAGGTGCCGCCAAGGATCTGGAGGACTACCAGCGGCTGACCGCAGAGGGCAAGCTGGGAGAGGCAGGAAAGAAACTCGATGATTTGAAGAGCGTGATCAACCGATTGAACGCGCTTCAACCATAGCTACGAGATGTAGTCAGAGGGAATCGCCGCATATCCCGGACATGCCCCCCATTTTCGAGTAATGTCGAGGTAGGCCACATCTATGTAAGTCAAAGTCAAGAGAAAAGCGCAAGATCTCTGGGCGCGCTCAGGAGAGCGCGCGATTAGTCTGATCGGGATCTGCCGTCGCGCAACAGCGCCTCTCAGCCTTTGGTTCCTGCTCTAAGCAGAACCACACATCCATTTGCAGCCTCGGGCTCCGAAGAGCCGTCGCCGAAGATTGAGTTTGTGTTCTCTGCCAGTCCCGAAAGAATTCGTGGGGAGCCTCCGGAGTTCGAACT
The DNA here is from genome assembly GCA_963798035.1 of uncultured Acidobacteriaceae bacterium. Classification (GTDB taxonomy): domain Bacteria; phylum Acidobacteriota; class Terriglobia; order Terriglobales; family Acidobacteriaceae; genus Telmatobacter. Next base: position 19,583 of record CAWCRW010000008.1, read on the forward strand.
CCTTCGCCGGCCGCGTCCTTCATGCAATAGCTGATCGTCCTCAAGTCCGATGAAGTACATAGTCTCTGAGGAGCCTCCGAGGTAGTTCTCTGAATCAGCCTCACAGCTGAGTTCAGCCTTTTGCAACACCTCGCGCTCCTCTCTGACTTAACATCCAAACAATTCGCTCGGGACTCTGTGAATGAGGGGTTTGTCCTGTTCAGGTCAACGCACAATGAAGACCCACCGGGCGGAGATTGGTTTCTGGCCTGTGAAATCCGGTTGTCCTTCTCGCCAATCAAGTGGAGGCCGCGCACGCTCCGAATTCACGCATTTCGCGTCGAATCTGAACTGCCGCTTACAATTCGCGAATTGCGGTCATGGGGTTCCGGCGCATCGCTCGATGTGCCGGAAAGTAGCAGGCTAACAAAGACATTGTTCCCAGTAGCATGACCACGGAAGCAACGGTGAGTGGATCGTTGGCTCCGATTCCGTACAACAGCCGGGCGATGAGACGTGTCAGTCCCAACGCAAACGCCAATCCCAGCGCCACCCCAGTGCCTGTGAGCCATAGTCCCTGCACAAGCACGAGCCGCAGCACGTCCACACGTGAAGCACCTAACGCCATTCGTATTCCGATCTCGTGAGTTCGCATTTGGGTTCGATAGGCTACAACTCCGTAGATCCCCGTTACTGCAAGGACCAGCCCGATCAGCGCGAACATTCCCGCCAGGGCGCTCTGTATGACAGCGAAACTGCTCGCCATCTGGGTACTCTCTCGCATGGGACGCACATCGAAAACCGGCAGCCGTGTATCGATTTCGTGGATGGCGTTTTCCACCGCTGGCACCAGCTCGGCCGGATTTCCCTCGGTCTTCACCTGCACGATCGTCTCGTACCCCACCTGGAAAAAGCTCATATACACCATAGGCTCGGGTGACTCATTCATTAACATATGTATCGAATTTCTCGCGACGCCAACAACCGTGAAAGGGCTGCCCCATATCCGGAGTTTCTTTCCCAGCGGATCCTGTCCCGGCCAGTAGCGCCTCGCCGCAGTCTGATCCACGATAAGTACCCTCGGGGCCTTTTCATCGTCATCCGGTGTAAACTCGCGTCCTTCCAGAATGGGTATATGGAGAGATTCGAAATACCGCGGGGCCACTTCGGCGTGGTACACCTGCAAAGATTCATGGGGGTGTGGCACATACCCTTCCGGATACGCATCCTCCCCCTTGTGGCTCAGGGTCATCGGAATCCAGTCCGTAAAAGACGCAACCTTCACGCCAGGCAGTGCCGACACGCGATCAAGTATCTTGTGACGGATCAGCTGTTCCTCGTCGTGGCTGTAGCCGGCGATATTCAGTCCCACAGTCGCAGTGAGAATGTGGTCCTGCTCAAATCCGGGATTCGCGCCGGCGAGATTCCGCAGTGTTCGCAGAAATAGCACGGAGCACAACAGCAGAGGAAGGGATAGCGCGATTTGCGCCACCACGAGCCCGCTGAGCAACCTCCGGTTGCGTGAGCCACCGGAGATGCTTGCAGACTCTGCTTTAAGTACCTCAACGGCCGGTGCGTGGGACGAACGCCAGGCGGGGAGTGCGCCGCAGAGCATGCCGGCCAACAGGGACGACACTGCAATCCCGATTACCACCTTATGGTCCATGCTCCCGTTGAGTATGAGGGGATTCGAGTTCGCCGGAAAGAACCATGCGAATGTCTTCGACGTCCACGATGTCAAAACAAGGGCCACGGCTGCTGCGACGATGGAAAGCACCACGCCCTCCAGCACCATCTGGCGCACGAGTTGCATGCGATTCGCTCCGAGCGACTGCCGGATCGCAAGCTCACGCCGCCGGGATACAAACCGCACCAGTGTGAGCGTAGCCACGTTCGCGCAGGTCAGCAACAGCACCACAGCGGCGAAGGCGAGCAGAATGGGCAACGTCGCAGCCATGTATCCGTTGGCGCCGAATGGCGAGCGCCACATGGGATCCAGCGTGATCCGGTTCTCGCCCAGATGATCGTCCGGGAACGCCGCGACAATCTCGTGCATCACGATGTCGAGATCCTGAGCTGCCTGGCCACGGCTCACGCCGGGCCGCAATCTTCCTATTACGTTCAGCCACACCGCACCACCACTGCGATGCGTCATACGCCACACGTCCGTCCCGAGGGGATCAAGCGTTACCCACAGATCTTCACGGATCCCGGGCATTGCTCCGACAACCCCATCCGGCGCCACGCCAATCACCGTCACAGGATGCCGGGCGATCTCGATCGACTTGCCCACAATTGCCGGGTCTTCGGCATAGCGCGTCTTCCAAAGCGAGTAACCCAGGACCACGTTGGGAACAGCATCTGGACGCGTCTCTTCTTCAGCCAGAAAGAAACGCCCGAGTACCGGCTTGATGCCGAGCACGTCGAAATAGTTCGCCGACACGTTCGCAATATAGGCACGCTCCGGCTGGGCGCCGCCAGTCAGCGTGATCCAATCGTGATGATATGCGAGTATTCCGGTGAAGGTGCGGTTCTGCTCGCGCAGATCGCGATAGTCGAGATACGAGAAGGGCGGAGTCGGGGAGAAGCTCCGTTCCCCCCTCTGCAGGCTCACAAGATCGCCCGTGTCCCGCGCGCCAGGAATCGGACGCAACATTGTGCCGTCGATCCAACTGAAGACGGTGCTGTTGGCGCAGATAGCCACTGCCAGCATCGCCGTCGCGGTGATCGAAAAGCCGGGGCTCTTGCGCAGTTGCCGTAACGCGCAACGGACATCCCGGCCTAGTTGTTCAAGCCACGCCTGGCCCCACATGTCGCGCGTCACATCTTGCACCAGAGGAATATTTCCAAATTCCCGCGCCGCCGCTTGTCGCGCCGTCTCTGACGTCTCGCCTCGCGCAACTCGATCTGCAATCGCCATCTGCAGGTGCGCATCAATCTCTTCCCGCAATTCGCGCTTGCGCCACTGAAAACCGAAGCTCGGAAACCACTTCACGACTCACTCTCCTTCGGCTTGACATACATCACCGACCCAATCGCTTCGACAATCCGCTCCCATCGGCCCAGATCCGAGGCCAGCTGCCTTTTTCCCTTGGCCGTGATTCGGTAATATCGGGCTTTTTGCTTGCTCTCTGACTGCTTCCATTCCGACTGCACCCAACTCTGACGCTCCAATCGATGCAGAGCAGGATACAGTGATCCAGTCTCCACCTGAAGCACATCTCCGGATTGCAAACGTAGCGCCTGGACAATGCCATATCCATGCTGCGGCCCCCATTGCAGCGTTTGAAGAATGAGCATGTCGAGTGTTCCCTGCAACAGCTCAATCCGGTTCTTATACTCGTCTTTTTCGCCCATAGATGTAGACACTCTACTCCCAATGGAGGTAGATTGTCTACTTCGTTTTGAATAGCGCGCCGAGCAGCCTTGCCCATTCAGCAGATTTAAAAGTACATCAGTTCTCAGGACGAGAATTGGTCATTCTGCATTGGCGCTCAATCGCCTCGCCTGCGCGCTTGTCGAGGCAGAGTTCCTGCGGAAAGCTTATTTTGTGCATGCCAGCGGCGCGCGTTAATAGCAGAAACCGCGCAAGAACAGACGTTGATGAATCCAGACGTCAATCCTGCCCTCGGGCTTTTAGAATTCGTGGTATTCACTTTGGAGAGGTCGCCCTGTTGATAGCCGCGGATCCAGGCGCGCGCCATGGCCGAGCCGAGGTAGGGGTCTTCTCCACTGCTCTCAATGATACGGCCCCAGCGCGGATCTCGAGCGATGTCGACCATGGGCGAGAAGACCCAGTTCACGCCGTCGGCGCGCGCTTCAATGGCACCGGTGTGGGCAACAATCTGGGCGGCGGCGGGATCCCAGCTCGCGGCAATCGCTAATGGGATGGGAAACACGGTGTGGTCGCCGTGAATCACATCGAGGCCGAAGAGGAGGGGGATGTGGAGACGGGTCTTCTCCATGGCGATGTGCTGATAGTGATTGGTGGCCTCAGCGCTCGTGAGGTTGGATAACGAGCCAAGTTGGCCTTTTGCGACGAGGTCATCGAAGCGGAGGTTGTTGGCGCCGGGACCGGTGGCGAATCCCCCAGAGAAATGGGCGAGTTGGCCAATTTTTTCTTCGAGAGTCATCTTCTTGATCAAGGCGTCGACACGGGCGTTAAGTGGCTTAGCGGCGAGCTGCGCTTTGGGAGCGGGAGCGGTTTGGGCACCGGCAGAGAACGACGCAAGCACGGGTAAGAGTAAGAGAGCAAGTGGTCTGCGCCGGCGGGGATTCATGATGCGGCGATGATAGGCCCTTTAAGCGGAGATGCCCAGTCGCGGAGGGACACGCGAACCTCGACTACCAGGTTTCGCCATCCACGGTGTACACATCCTGTTTCCTCAACTCCCACAGGACAACTGAGGCTGGCGCCACGGATCAAGAAAAGACGTACAGACTGAGGCCAGGGTTGGAGCCAACAGGGAAGCGGAAGACCGTGCGCGGCATATCGAGTTAGATTTGATTTCGCGGGCTCGCAGGGATCGGGTTCAGGGATCGGGTGTGCTGGTATGGAGAAAATCGGTAGTCGAGTCTCATTCGTGGCGCCGTGGGAGTGATCATCTGGCCCGTCTTTTCTTGGTGGCTGGAGTCGCGCGAGTCGCCTTGCCGGCCTCTTCAATTTCGTGCGCATCGCCGAGATCCCGCATTGCCGCAATGTGTCGAGCCTGAGAATAGAGCGCCTGGGTTATCACCAGAGTCGGCCAACCCGCTCAACTGGCAGCGGACCGAGTCGTCGTGGAACCTGGAGGGTACCCTGGTTCTGTGCGCAGATCGCATTCTGGTGAGACGTGATGTGTATCACTGATCGAGACCATCGCCGGATCGATACTCGATGACCGTACTCAGGAAGGTCTGTCTGTGAATAGTTTCTGTGCGCGCATGTTCGGTTTCACCCTGTTCTATTGTCTTGTTTTGGCCATCCAACCTGCCACTGCTCAGCAGGATCAAGCCAAGCATGTATATCATCGGCTGATTCCAGCCGGGGACACCTGTGCCACCTGCCACAAGGCGTTGTATGACCAATGGAAAGCCAGCCCGCATGGCGCCAACGGTGTCGAATGCACCGTGTGCCATGGCGAGACAACATCACGTGACTTCGCAGGCACGCCGGCGTTAAGCACGTGCGACAGCTGTCACACCGATCAGGTGGCACAACTGAAGTCCGATCCATTTATGAAAGACAAAACGTGTGTGAGCTGTCATCAAGCACACGCCTTCGTGGAGCACAAGAAGTCGGCTCCGGCAGGCAAGTGACGGCAGTTTCCAGGCGTGGCATTTTCGAACTCCTGGCAGGTGCATCCGCACTCACCGCCCGGGAAACGAATCATCGCATGCCAAGCGAATGCGATGGATCGCTTTGGCATTTGCGGAGGATGATTCCATTAGGGTACCCGCTTCGAGCATCCTGCGCCACAGAGGGCTCAAAACTTCGACGGAAGACGAGCTGATTGAATTGCAACGGTCCCTCAGGAAGATTAAGTGGCCTAGGGAACGCTCGCCCAGCGGGTGGTCATTTTTTGTGCCTTCACAGCGAGCGCGGGAGGCTTCAATCGATGTGCGGCCGGCAGGGAAGAGCACGATCCGACGCCAGCGTCCTGGCGGCGTTGACAAGCGCGATGTGGAACAGGGCCTGCGCGAAGTTCCCCACGAATCGACCATGAGCTGGATCGTACTCTTCGCAGAGTAACCCCACATCAATTCGCTCTCGGCGAGTTTGCGTAAAACCGGCTAGTGTCCATGTTGGTTGCTATTCGGCCAAGTGACGTGTTGACCTTTGAGGCTCCGCCTCTCTGGTGAGATCATTCCAGGCTTTAGGAGTCCAGCCAAAGCTCTTCCGGAATGCTTCCACAAACGCGGTGGTTGACTGCATCCAATATAGTAGGAGCCTTCCTTCACGGGTTTCGAGCGGCGGCTGCGAAGGTCTGGTAAGCTGGGATCGCTCTTCAAACGAACTTGGATCGAGGATAGACAATGCGTATACGTGCTCTGATTCTTGCAGTTGCGGTGATGGCGAGTGGTGGTATGCAGATGCGGGCGCAGATGAGTGAGCCCCCGCCGTCGCCTCCGGTGGGTACAAAGGAAGACCCCGCGAAAGCGCTGGACCAGTTGTTCTCCATGATGGAGTACCAGGTGGTGGGCGCGGCGAAGGCTATGCCAGCCGATAAGTACAGTTTCGCGCCGGCGCAAGGCATCTTTGCTGCGAGCCAGACGACGCAGTTCGATACCGTGCGCACCTTTGTGGCACAGGTGACGCACCTGGCGCAGGCGAACTACTTCTTTTTCGGCTGGAGCGGCATTAAGCCTGACCGCGACTTGAAGGCAATCGGCTCCATTACGACGAAGGACGAGGCGGTGGCTGCACTGGGAGCATCGTTCGTTTACGCGCACAAGGCGATTGCAACCATCACCACAGAAAATGCATTTGTTGCCATCAAACCGGTCGACGGGTTGAGCACGCGGGCTACGATTGCCGCTTTTGCAGCTGCGCACGGGAATGATCACTATGGTCAGATGGTGGAGTACCTACGGATGAACGGCATTGTGCCGCCGGCAAGCGCCAAGTAGCAGCTGGTCAGCGAGCCGGCAAGAAGCGGCCCTCGGGCCGCTTCTTGGTCTCTTGGGAGACACCAACGCATCGTGGGTGGTTCATAGGAACCTCCTCTCGATGACCACTCAACCTAACCCCGCGGTCTCGCTTCGCTAGCCAAGACGCTCAGTCCGTCGCGCCAGCGACTTCGTTCAAACCAACTGTTCGGATATGTGACTCAGAGACCTGTTGCGGGCTCGCGCTCAACCTTGTGCGCGATAAAGGAGGCGGATTCAATCGGTCGATGCAAGTCCAATCCAAGAGATCTTGCACGACACCTTCCATCTTCGTTTATCTCGGCGCGCTCGCCGTGGATCGCGCCCGCGAATGAACCTCGCCCAGATCGTCATTCGAAGTGAGATACTGCTGCCAAGTCTTCTCGTCGGCGGACTCAGCCTGCCCCGCGCCACTTCCTTTGATGGAGCACCAGCGATGGATTTGCGCCCCTCGTCCAAGTCATTCCCGCACAATCGCCTTACGAGTCTCGATGCCCTGCGCGGCACCGTGATGGTCATCATGGCCATCGATCATATCCGTGACTTCTTCGACCGCTATTCCATGTCCAATTCGCCGACTGATTTGTCGCAAACCAGCGCGATCATGTTCTTCACCCGCTGGATAACGCATTTCTGCATGCCCGTATTCATGTTTTGCGCCGGCGCGGCAGGCTTCCTCTGGTGGAATCGCGGTAATAAGACACGCGGTCAGCTTTCCTGGTTCCTCGCCACTCGAGCCGTCTGGTTCCTAGCTCTAGAAGTTTCCATCATGAACTTCGCCTATAGCTTCAACATCTCGGCACACAGTCTCATTCTTCTTCTCGTCCTTTACATCTTCGGCGCGTGCATGCTGCTTATGGCCGCGCTTATCCACTTGCCTCTCCGCTGGCTTTCCGTCCTCAGCATCGTCATCATCGCATTGCATAACCTGCTCGATTCTTACTCCGCATCGCGTTTCGGCAATTTCGCATGGGCCTGGCGTCTACTGCATGAACCCGGTGTGATTATGCTGGGCAACCATCCCGCATTCGTCGTTTATCCCATCCTGCCTTGGATCGGCGTGATGGGAGCCGGCTTTTGCTTCGCTGGGCTCTTCGCTCTCGATGGGACAGTCCGTCGCCGTATCACACTTCGTCTTGGTTTGGCCCTTACTGGGGCTTTCCTCGTCATCCGCGCCATCAATGTCTATGGCGACCCGTCGCGTTGGACCACGCAGAAGTCCGTCGTCTTCACAGCGCTGTCCTTCCTGAACTGCTCCAAGTACCCGGCATCTCTGGACTACATCCTGATGACGATCGGCCCGGCATTAATGCTGCTCGCCTGGTATGACCGTCTCAAATTCTCGAACCGCAATCCGCTCATCGTTTTCGGTCGCGTCCCGCTTTTTTACTTCGTCCTGCATTTTTACGCTATCCACATCCTGCTCGGCATCATGAGCTACATCCGCTACGGCAGTCGCACTCTCAGCTTCATTTTCCATGGCATTCCCGCTATGGGTGGCCCCCGCGATGTCTATCCCCCAGATTTCGGCTACCCTCTCTGGGTCACTTATGCTGTCTGGATCTGCATGGTTGCCGCGCTCTACCCAATCTGCCGCTGGTTCGCACAATACAAAGCCACCCACCGCTCGTGGTGGTTGAGTTATCTGTGAGGACCACCAATAGGCGACGGGGTGATCGGGGTACGTTTCGTCTGTCCCGCTTCGGTCTGACAGGCGAAGTAGCCAGTAATGACCTGCCCAAGCGATCGCGGGCTGGTGTATCTTCAAAAAGGTGATGGCCTACAACGCCTTCATCTCGTACAGTCACACGGCCGATGTTACTCTGGCTGCCACCCTCCAGTCGGCTCTGCATTCTTTTGCCAAACCCTGGTACAAGCTGCGAGCTTTGCATATTTTTCGTGATCAAACCAACCTCGCGGTAAATCCTGCTCTTTGGTCTAGTATTCGCGAGGCTATTGATCAATCTTTGTTTTTCATTCTGCTTGCTTCGCCGGAAGCAGCCGCTTCACCATGGGTTGCGAAGGAGGCCGAGTATTGGATCGGCAGAAACGGCACGACGCGGGTACTCATTGTTCTTACAGACGGCACTCTGAAGTGGGATCATCTTGCCGCCTCCTTCACCGCCGAGCGCAGCAATGCTCTCACACCATGCCTTTTGCATGCCTTTCCCGAGGAACCTCTTTTCCTTGATCTTCACTGGACTCGAGACGGCTCCGCCCGCCTCTGCATGCGCGAACCGCGCTTTCACGAAGCCGTGCTGCAACTCGCTGCTACGTTGCACAACCGGCCCAAAGACGAACTCGACGGGGCGGATATCCGGAGCCGACGCCTAACCCGCCGGCTCGTCGCTTCGGGCCTCATCAGCCTGCTTCTGATCGCACTCTTCGCACTGTATCTACTTCACTTGAACCAAGGCAAATCGGTCCAGAACCTCGCCGCCAGTCTCGCCACAAGCTCGGCCAAAGTTCTCGCCGATAGTCCGGATCGCGCGCAAGAGGCCGCGCTTCTTGCTATCGAATCGAATCGCCTCTACCCGTCCTTCGAAGCAAATCAAGCGCTGCGGAGTGCGGTTTCTTTGTTGCCGGCAAGCCCGCAATTGTACCCACCGGACCCGGGCGCAGCCGAGCGTGTCCGTGACCTGGCATTTTCTCCGGACGGCGCTACCCTCGCCGTTGCGCGCGATAACGGTTCGACCCAGCTCTTTGATGTTGGGAACCACAAACCCATGGGATTCTTTGAGCCGGACGAACAGCCCGCAGCCCAAATTGAACTTGCCGGCGACCCTCAAGGCATCTCGCCGGAGAACAATTCGGCCGTTTCCGTGGCCTTCAACTCATCCGGCTCGCTGCTCGCCACCGGCACCCGCGATGGTATAGCTCATGTCTGGACCGTGCCCGGCGGGCGCGAAGTGTTGCGCATCGTCCACACTGCTCCTGTGGCCCAATTGGCATTCCATCCCAAAACCAACCAACTTGTGACCGCCAGTGACGATGGCCATGTGCGTATTTTCGATGTCGCTCGCGCAACCCTCGTGACCGACTTTAAATGTCCGGACAAAACTGTTTCCGTTTCCTTCAGCCCCGATGGTGACATGGTCGCGGCGCTCTCTTCAGAGGGTGTGGTCTCGCTTCTTGACGTCGTTCATCGAAGACTTCTTCAGAATCTGGGCGGGGGTGCAGCCGGCTTCAACCTGGCATTCAGTGCCAATGGCAAGCGCCTGGCAATTGCCACCGGCGATTACGCGTCGGTTTGGGATGTAACGACGGGCCGGCAATTATTGAAAGCAACGCATGCGGTCTCGTCCGAGACCCTCACTCCGTCGCAATGGATCAGCAATGCCGCCATCACCTCCGATGGGAAGGTGCTGGCGTACGCGGCGCGCGGCGACAGAACGGCTCATGTATGGAATGTGGAGACTGGCCGCCAGATTCTTGAGCTCAAACATGATTCTGCCGTTTTTGCCGTGGCCTTCAATGCCGATGGGACAAAACTGGGTACCGGCTCATACGACGGCACTGCGCGCGTGTGGGAGCTGCCGTCCGGAAGGGAGCTGGAGCGCGCCGCGCTGCATGGTGGCGCCGAAGTTGTCGCTTTCAGCAAGGCTAGCGGCCGTTTCGCCGCTGGCGGGTCAGAGGGTCCCGTTCTCGTCTCCGAGACGCGCCGCGCCGACCGCCCCGCCTTCTTCGATTTGCTCTCTGACGTCCGCAGCGTTGCCTTCAGCCCGGATGGCCAGCGGGTCGCCATCGCGAGCAGGTCGGCGCATTGGTTATCCCTGGTGCGCATCGCCGACCTCGGTGGGAAAACTCTGCGCGAGATCGAGTTTCCAGGTGCTCCCGTCACGGATAGATTGTTTTTTTTCGATCCAAACGAAGTGATCGCCCAGTGGAGCAATAAGCTCTTTCTGCTAACCATTGATCCGCCTTCGGTAACTCCATTACCAGACCTTACCGGAGAAATGCGCGTCGACCCATCCGGTAAGTGGCTTGCTCTCCAACGCGACGGCCTTACCCGGCTGTATACCTTACCCGGCGTGCGCCTGGCCGCATCTCTTGACGGCCCTTCTTCTACTTTGCTGCGCACCGCGGATAACGGTGGCTTGTTGGCTTTCGAGACAATCCAACCACCCAACGAAATCTTTGTTGATATTTGGAGCCTGGCCAGCAAAACGCGGGTCAGTCGGATTCCCATGCCTGCCGAATTGAATCGTCTCGACTTCAACTCGGCCGGCACAACCCTATTCACTGCGCAAAGCGAAAACCTGCAAGCGTGGGATGTACCGTCCGGCAAGAGACGTTTCTCGCTTATCTCCAGTGGCGATATCGACCTGATTGTTCCCGATCCTTCCTCTAAGTCCCTGGCTACGATTACTCATGGACGTCTGACAGTATGGGATGCCACCAATGGCGCTCGTCTGGCGGAGCTTCCTGAAATGGGGTATCTCCGCTCGGCCGCATTCAGCCCCGACGGCCGCTACCTGTTAACCGGATACGATGAAAACGCAGCGGCGCTTTGGCTATGGCGTTCGGATGATCTGCGCGATCAGGCCTGTGCTCGCATCGCTCTCAACTTATCTCACGATGAGTGGAAGCGTTATTTGCCTAAGCAACCCTATCGCCAAACCTGTCCCGATTTGCCCGCCCACTGAATTCGCCCCGTGAAGACCCTGCGCTGAAGCCAACCAGACGGAGATGAGCCTTATGAAAAACCATCCTTATATCAAGCCTGACCAACCTGCTTCCATTAAGGTAATTTCGCTCAGGGACATTTACCACGCCCAGAGCACTCCTGGCAGGCTTCAAGCGGAGGAATTGGTATATGTTTCGTCCGTCACTGCCTTTGAGGTTTCGTTGACGAAAACAAAAGCACCAACGTCACTTGGAACCTAAGCGTTTGACAACGCGGATCGTCTCCGCCATTCATCAGGCAGACACCAAGTCCTCACGGAGACAGACGATTCTGCAGGACCGACTCCCGAAATCTCCGATGTCGCCTCCTTCGGGCGCGCGAAACCGTCCGCTGCAAGAGCGGCTTTGCTCAAATGGGGTTGCTGGAACCTCCTCCGCTCCCCGGCTCCAGTCAGATCCTCAGCAAACTAAACTAACATGAGGTTCCTAATCGGCTGGTTCGATCCACTAACGGTCAACAACCCAAGTCGTGAACGATAAAGGAAATTGTCAGGGTTCGGTGATTCTGTGTAGGCGCACTGGCTGGCCATCAGCAGATCGAATTTGGCTACCGCGCGTGGGTGCACTGGCGACCGGTCCAGGTGTGCAAGAGGTGTGCCGGCGCTTGGAAATCGAATTGCTGAATAGTCCATGACGGACGTGTTCGCCGGCGCGCCTTTTACTTAGACATTGGCAGCTAACAAACTGAGATTTTGAAGAGTACTGGCTTCGGCCCTTCCGCTCTCTACTGCGCCGTTTCGGCAAAATCCGCTAAAACCCCGCCCAGCGCGAGCGGAGCCTGTGCCGTCACATGCGCCTGCTGCGCCGTGCCCGGCAGTGTCAGTGTCACCGACGCAACTCCGGAGGAGTTCGTCACTGCGATCACGGCGCTTCCGCTGGTGGTCCCGTTGGAGAGGGATCCGGCATTGGTCGTAAACAGGATGCTTGCTCCCTGCGCCGCGCCGCCCGATTGTCCCGGATTCAGCGTCACCGTGAGCGGTTGCGCCAATGCCGTTCCCGTACTCCCCGATTGTCCACTCCCGGAGGTGGTCAAAGTCGCAGGCGGATTGCCGACCACGATCCAGCCTCCCTCCGTCTGCGTCACGGCTCCATCGTTCCCAGTCACAGTGAAATGACAGAACCCAGGCGACGTTGTCCCTACATTCACCGCGATCGATCCTGGGTGAGTTGAAGTAATGGTTCGAGTGCCGATCGCGAGCGTCCCGCTGCACGCCGAAACTCCCTCAAAGCTGTCGAAGACCGCCGACGATAGAGTGACACTCGCGCTGCCGCTCGTCATTTTCGGCTGAAGCGTGACCGTGCCACCCCCGGCCACCATGATCGTGTCGGGATTCAGATCCCAATCTGACGCTGGTATGTTCGCAAGACTCCCTCTAATCACCAGCAAGGTCGCACTATACGGAACAAAGGTCTGCGACGACGACCACGGCTGCGAAGAGGATGCATTGATTGTTGTCGCCGCAGTCGATGTCAGCGTGTAACTCGTATATGATGTCGCATTGAACCCAGTGAGCGCGAACTGCGCCTGCGCTGTATTCTGCGGATCTTTGTTCAGCACCATTACCATCAGCGTTGTTCCCGTCGAATCCAGCGCCGAATAGCTGCTGAACACGCTCGGATTGTCATCGTTCGTGTCGGAGATCGACGTCGTGCCGAACCCGTGGTGCGCACCGTCATAGTTTGTATAGAGCTTCAGTGCCTCGTAGTTTGGATTCGTCGGAACAGGCGCCTCCCAGCGCGACGCAAACGACATCCGCTCGCGCCCGAAAATCCCATACGCATCCGCATCGCCCAGTGCCGTCGAGAAGTCCGATTCACCCGCAAACGCCGCGCTCCACTCCGTGAAACCCAGCGGCGTTCCCGGATAAATCATGTTCACGATCGCCCGCATCCGCGGTATGCGGAACGGGATCGTCTTGTTCGGCTGGATATTCGTCGTATATTGCTGGTTGATCGAAGTCGACGGGCTCACAAACGTCGGGTCCCAGTAATCCCGATAGATACTGACTGCCAAAGCCTGACGCTGCTTCTGCGTCAGGCCGCTCGTCGTCGCGTCAGGGTATGCGTGCAGATCGAATACATCCAGCGACCGGCCCCCGGCAATCTGATCCTGCCAGAACACCTGGTTCAGCCACCACGGCACAAAGTCCTCGCCGCCGTGCGCAGCCTTGTCGTTGCTGTTCGCTCCGTTCCAGTAGAACCACCAGCAGCAGGTCACCGGACCAAAACGCACGGCCTGCGGGTCCCAGGTCTTCAATTTCGGCGCCTCGGTCAAATAGACGTTGGCCAGCTCGTCGTAGCCCGACGGGTCGGGGTGAACATCGAAGTGCGTGCTCCCCCAGATCTCGATCTCGTTATCCATATCGTAAAAATGGCACGAAGTCGTCGAGAAGTACGGCACCGCGCAGGTCCCACTGCCGAAGGCCGTGGACAATGCCTGCGCCCACGCATCGCGATACACGCACGTTCCACCGGAACAAGGTTGCGTGTTGTCATCCAGCAGCGGATAGTACGCCGACGTGACTGCATTCGTCGTCACATGCGTCGCGCAATCCGATTTCAGCCCGTCTCCGGCATCGGTGTTGTATTGATCGGTGCTGCACTGCGTCCCGTAGGTCGCAACCGAAAAGCTCCAGTGATGGTTGTCCGCCTCGCCCTGCGTCGTCGAGGTCTCCGGACTTTGCGCGACCCAGGGCAGCATCACCATCGTCATCAACGGATGGCTCCCCGCATTTTGGACATCCGTGATGAACTGAGTAGAACTGCCATCCCCGCCGCCGCTGAATCCTTCGGCTGCGTAATCTTCAAAGTAGTAGTCGTTCGCGGCGTTATAAGTCTGCAACTGCCAGTTATAGGTCGACGTCGCATCGCCGCCCCAACGCACCAGCGACAGGCCGCTGTCCGTCACATGCGCCGCATCCTGCGGGTAAGATCCACCGTAGATATAGGGACTGATCGTGTGGCGATCCGCGAGCGCGTTAATCGTGACACTGACGCTGCTGCTGCCGGACCCCGTCGGCGTCGCCGAAGCCTGGTTCGAGTTGCCGCTCTCGCCAGCGCTGTTCACCGCCGTCACCACGTAGTAGTAGGTGGTGACGGCAGTCAGCCCTGTGTCCGTATCACTGGTCGTTGTCGATGAAGCAACTGTTGTGTAAGGGCCGCCATTCGTCGTACTGCGCTTGACGTTGTAGCTGGTCGCTCCCGAACTCGCCGTCCACGCCAGCGCCGCCTGTTGGTCTCCGGGGGTCGCTGTCAGACCAGTCGGCGCGGCAGGCGCGGTCCCCGTCCCCGTCGATCCGGATGTCACCGTTACCGAACCCATCCCCATCGCGCTGTTATAAACCCCCGTGCTCGCCATATCCGGTGTATACGCCGCGGTCAGCGTATCCGTGCCCACGGTCAGCGATCCTGCAGCAACAGAGATCGTGACGCCTCCATTTGCCAGCGGAAGCGCCCCTGAAGAATAAGAACCACTGGTCAGCGTGATCGATCCCGTCGGTGCCGCCCCGACATTCGCCCCCGCCACGGTAACCGTTACAGTCAATGGCTGTGCCGCGGTGATGCTAGCGTCGAGCGGCGTCACAGTTACCGTGGGTGTAGCCGCGGGTGCAGCATACCCTGCGACCACAATGATGTCAGTGGTCAGTCTGACCGTGCATGTCGCGCCGTTCGCGCTCGTGCATCCGGTCCAGGAAGAGAAGGTATTGCCGCTCGCCGTCGCCGGAGCCGTCAGCGTAACGGTCTGTCCCGCTACATAGCTCCGGGCAAAGCTCGTTGTCCCGTTACCCGCGCCGTCGACGTCCGACTGGCCGACGACGATGGGAACGCCGTTCGACGGGTTCGAGGAATTCACCGTGATGGTGATAGGGGCTTTTTCCGTGACAACCCCGCCGCCGCACCCTGAAATCAAGGAGCACAGAGCTATTCCAATTGCAGAAATCAGGACCCGCCGGGAGTGGTGCATCTCTTCTCCAATTGCGGAAATGCGCAGTCCCAGGGTCCCAGGGGAGAAGCAGGCGCTCAGGCGAAACGAAAGAAGCCGTGAAGAAAAACCCTCCGAAGCATTCGCGATGCGTGCGCCGGAATCGTGCATTTATTCTAGCCGCCCAACCCCATCGACACCCCAAAATCGAGTAACCGTAGCTGGGTCAGAGACACGTTGGTAACAGGCGGAAGTTCTCTGCTGGCGCCTAGTTTGAGTGCAACGACCTGCCTCTCGTAATTCGATAGACTGATCCGGCATTAGCCATCCTGCGCTGTCCAATCGCGGCCGAAGAGTGCGAGCACGCTATCGCGCGATATTGGCGATACCGTCCTTTATCACGCACAAGGTTAACCGTAAGCTCGCAACAGGCTTCTGAGCCACTTGTACGATGAGGCGGGGTTACAGCCACGTGGACTCTTCCCCGATGCGGACTGGAATCGTTTGCAGGTATGAGACAATTTGCATGTCTGGCGATGGAGAGAACGTCCCATCCAGCGTCGGCGCTTCCCTCAATTGACAACAGCGTTGCAACCGATTGCGAGATTTCGGGTGCACATTCCTTTATCAGAGAATAGTGCGGCTTGTTTTCCTGACAAGGAGAATGCACTCAATGGCAGAGTATTCCGAGTGCTTATTGGAGCCCCTGCGCGAGGGTTTCGACTTCACTCTCTACCGCGACCGAGGGCGCGGCGCCTTTGTGGGTCTCTTGAATTCGAGAGCGTGCATACTCTTGGTACTGTCACTTTTCTTGCTACCACCATGCGCGTGGTCGCAAACCCAGCTTGCGGCCGTTTCCGGCACAATTACGGATAAGAGCGGCGCCGTTATTCTTCGAGCCAGAGTTGACATCGTCAACCAGGGTACCGGATTGGAGCGGAGCACCGCGACTGATACGGCAGGCATATATCACTTCTCCGGCCTGCCACCGGGAACCTACACCATCCGCGTGGACGATCTAGGATTCCAGACACAGGTTCGCGAAGGTGTTGCGCTCGTTTCGGGTTCCGAGTCGGTCATCGATTTCTCACTGACCATGGGAGACCTGACGGCAGCAGGTAACGGTCAACGCGAACGCCAGCGGCATCGACAGTACGACCTCAACTGTCAGCGGACTCGTGGCAGAGCAAAGCCTGAGCGAAACTGCCTCTCAATAATCAGGATCTATTCAGTGCGGTAGCGCTGGAGCCTGGAGTCGCTCCTGATCCCGGCAGTGCACCCTCGTTGCTTTCGAGCGGTAAGACAGCGCAAGTGGCGATTAATGGTATCCGTCCCAGTATGACGAACGTCCTGATCGATGGCATGGATGTGACCGATCCGGTCTGGGGATTTCGCCTGCGGGCGCATTCCGGTTTTTTTCTCGGTCTGAACGAGTTGTCGGAGGTCAGCGTTCTGACGCAGACCTTCAACGCGGAGTACGGCGGCCATGGTGGCGCCGTGATCGAGATGATAACCAAGTCGGGCGGTAACCAATTTCACGGATCGTTGTGGGAATTGCATCGGGATGCGTCACTCGACGCGAAGAACTATTTCGACTTGGGCGCCAATCCGATCCCGCCATTTGTCCGCAACCAGTCGGCGCCGGAATCGGAGGTCCGTTAAAGCGGGATCGCACATTCTTCTTTGCCAACTATGAAGGGTTTCGCGAGGTCGAGGCGTCCACGGCAATTGCCACGGCGCCGGATGCTCTCGCGCATGAAGGTCTATTGCCCTCTGCGAATAACCAGGCGGCCTGCGCCAGCGCCAGGTCAAGCGGATGTGCCGCCATTCCGATCAACCCTCAAACGCAACAGTTTCTCAATTTGATGCCTCCTTCGAACGGACCGGACAATGGAGATGGAACCGGCGAACTGATCACAGCTGACAAAGGCGCCACCCGTGAGGACCACGGTATGGTTCGCATCGACCACAATTTCTCCAATACACATTCGCTATTCGCCCGCTACACCGTGGATGATAGCTCTTCTCTGGCGCCATACGTTGGAACACCGCCGGGCACCTACATGCCGGGGTTCCCGACTCTTCATTTTGCGCGCAATCAGTATGGGACGATTCAGGACCGTACGACACTCGCACCGGAATGGATCAATGAGTTGCGTTTCGGTATCAACCGAACAACGGCATCTTCTTCGATCGACAATACACACCCGGGCTTGTCGATTTCTTTGGTTCCTGATCGACCGTTCGGAATGATCGACATTGCAGGTATGAGCTTGTTAGGCAATAGCCCTGTGTTTCCGTTAGGCGATTTTTCGACCGTTTATCAGGTTCAGGACCAACTGTCGCGTACGATTGGCCGCCACACCTTGAAATTCGGCGCGGAGTTCCGAAGGCGCGATCTCAATGGGACGCTGGACTTCGGCGTTAACGGGCTTTATGACTTCCAGGACCTGACTCCGTTCGGGGTGCAAGCATCCAGCGATAACCCGGCTCTCGAGTTCTTCCTTGAAGGCGTGCCCCTGTCGTACGTGGGGGTCAATCCCTCCAACGCTGATTCTGACCGCGGATACCGCGAAACATTCGCGTCTTGTTTTGCCCAGGACTTCTTGCGCGTGAACAGCCGCTTCACCGTAAATATCGGGCTGCGCTACGATTTCTACTCCAATCCGACCGAAGCACACAGCCGTCTCTCGGCTTTTCCAAACCCGACGACGGATTCCACACCAACCGTCGGCAAGTTATTTGCCGGGACACCCCCGGATCTTCTGTCACCTCTGGCGGGCTTTGCATGGAACGTCTTCGGCGATGGCAAAACTGTGGTGCGGAGCGGATTCGGCATCTATCGCGACCAGTTTCCGGCAGGCGTGTTCGGTCTTGACCGGTTTTTGCCACCTTTCTTCGATATACAGGAATTCGTTTTCCCGCAGTTTCTAAAACCGCAGAATGCTCAAGTAACCTTGCCGCTCGATCTTTTCGCGATGACCTACTATCCCAAGTTCCCATACGCGATCCAGTACAACTTCGAAGTGGAACGGGAACTCGCGCAGGGTATGATTCTCACTGCGGCTTACTTTGGCACGCGTGGCAATCACCTCACCCGCGAGGGCGAACAGAACCCCTTTGAGCCGGCACTGGGCCATCGCTACAATCCGAGCTTGTCGTCACCTCTGCAAACAGTATTGACTGATGCGCAATCCTTCTATAACTCCGGTCAGGTTTCCGTTTCGAAACGCTATTCACATGACATTTTCTGGCAGGCGTCGTATACGTTAGCCCATTCGATCGATGACGCATCGGTGGATTTTTCAGTGGAATCTGTGAACGATCCTGCCGAATCTCAGAACATTTTTGATCGCAAGGGAAGCCGAGGCCGATCGGATTTTGACATCCGGCAGAATTTCGTGGCAAATGCCGCGTACGACTTACCAGGACCTGGACTTCTGCTGGGTGGCTGGCATGTCTCGGCCGTCGTAGACATTAATAGCGGTTCCCCATTTACCCCGATGCTTTCTTTCGACAATGCCGATTTGCAGGGACTGCTTATCAATGAACGTCCGAACCTTGTTGGCGACCCTTATGCGGGCGCCTGTCCAAACGGGGTCAAAGTGGGCGCTCCCTCATGCTGGTTCAATCCGCGTGCTTTTGTGGTACCGTCTGCGGGTCAGTTTGGCAATGCCGGACGCAATATGCTGCGAGGACCGGCGTTTGCTCAATTTGACCTAGCGCTGCACAAAGATTTTGCAGTCAGTCAAGGTCGGAAGCGGCTTACGGTTGGAGTGGAAACTTATAACGTGCTCAACCATCCGAATTTTGGTGTTCCGAGTAATACACAAAGCGCGTTTTCCCTTGGAGGGAACGGGGATGCCGTTTTCAAGAATGCCGCAGGTGATTTTGCCGATAACACAGGCCAAATCCTGACCACCGCAGGCAGCGGGCGCCAGATTCAACTGGTCGGCCGGTTCACTTTCTGAATTCACACCGGAAACCCGTCGAACTGGTCTCATTTTCGCCGCCGACCTTCCAACGTGGGCGCGCGATATAATTTGGCATCGCTTGTAGCGGCACGTTCGAGGCAACTGGGCCGGTTGGTTTCCCCTGATTTTCCCTGAGAGCCATTCACCTGATCCGTTGGACCAGCGTTTTTTCCTCGATCGCGTTCCAACGCATGCCTGATCCGGCTTACCGGGTGGACTCCCTGGAATTCATCAACCATCGGCCGCAGCCCTTATCAACGTTGTCGCCGAGTGGAGGATCCAGGGTATGGGGCCCGAAGGGACGAACCTTATTGAGTCTGTGTTCGCCGGAAGAAGCGAGATGGCCGCGCGCATGCGCGCTCTCGATTGGTCGACCACGGCACTAGGCACCGTGGAACAGTGGCAGCATGCGCTTAGAACGAGCCTGCGCATTGTGCTGGGCGGCGGCTATGCGATGGGCATTTTTTGGGGCCCGGACTTCACTTTCCTGTACAACGATGCCTACATACCGTTAATCGGAACAAAGCATCCGTCGGTGCTGGGCCGCCACTGTCGCGAGTTATATCCCGAGGCTTGGGATTTCGTTAAAGCAATTTTCGACGAAGTAGTACGGGAGCAGAAAGCCAGCTTTCTGGCCGACCAGCCAGCACCAATTAACCGAAGCAACTATCTCGAAGACTGCTACTTCACCATGTCGATTAGCCCGATTCCGGATGATAGTCGCAACGCTGGTGGCGTTCTGGTCACAGTTCTGGAGACGACGGAACGGGTGCTCGAAGAGCGACGTCGGCATTTACTAAGCGATTTAGCATCGCGAGCGGCGGGAGCGCGATCCGAGGAAGAAGTTTGGCTCGTCAGCGCGGAGACCCTCGGCGAAAACTGCCTTAGCCTCCCCTTCGCATTTCTCTATGAATATCGACCTTCCGAACATCAAGCGTACCTGGCAGGCGCGAGCGTCGAATCCGATGAGGCGTTGCGTCCGGCGGTCATCGACTGCCGTAACGAGAACCTTTGGCGATTTGATCCTGCTCTGGCGAAGGATGGGGTTCTGGTTGAACTCGGGAGTCGCGCTTCGGGCGTGCCGGTGCCCGGCTGGCCGGACACTCCCAAAGAAGCTTGCGTGGTGCCGATCCGGCTGGGAGAGCACGGCGACGTGCTGGGATTCTTCGTCGCTGGAATCCATCCCGGCAGAGCCTTTGATGATGCGTACCGCCAGTTCGTGTATCGGATTACTGAACAGATCACTATCGGGCTAGCCAGCGCCCGCGCCTATGAGCAGGAGCGTCAACGGGCAGAGGCCCTGGCCGAACTCGACCGAGCCAAGACGACGTTTTTCAGCAACGTCAGCCACGAATTCAGAACGCCGCTGACACTGATGCTCGGTCCGCTCGATGAAGTGTTGCCGGAAGCGAGCGAGCGGCTGAGCCCCGAACATCACGAGCTGTTGGTTGCGGCACGGCGCAACGGGCTCAAACTCCTCAAGCTCGTCAATACACTTCTGGACTTCTCGCGCATTGAAGCTGGACGTGTGCAGGCGTCCTATCAGCCGACTGACCTGGCCACTTTCACGACAGAAATCGCAAGCGCGTTCGACTCGGCGATGAAGAACGCCGGGCTCCGTTTCTCAGTCCAGTGCCTGCCAATCGCCGACCCGGTCTACGTGGATCGCGACATGTGGGAGAAGATTGTTTTGAATCTACTCTCCAACGCTTTTAAGTTCACGTTCGAGGGTGAGGTTGCTCTCAAATTGAAATCCGTGGACGGCGCAGTGGAGTTACAGGTCCGCGACACCGGTGTGGGCATACCTGAAGAGCATCGCGAGCAGGTGTTCGAGCGGTTTCATCGCATCGAAAGCAGCCAGGCCAGAACATATGAAGGTACAGGGATCGGACTGGCCCTGGTTCAGGAACTGGTGAAACTACACGGCGGCAGTGTGCGGGTGGAGAGCGAGGTTGGCGCCGGCAGCGCATTCACCGTGACGATTCCGACCGGCAAGGAGCATCTGCCGCCGGAGCACATTCGGGCCGCACAATCGCTCGCCTCTACCACAATCCGAGCCGAAGCTTATGTCGACGAGGCACGCGAGTGGCCGGGAAATCAATCGGGAGCGGCAGTCGATGCGGCAACGCTTCCCAAACAAGCCTCGCTCGCCCGCAGGCTGGAGCCCTTATCCTCGGGGAAGCGCGAACTGATCGTCCTGGCCGATGACAACGCAGACATGCGCCAATATCTCACACGCCTGCTAGGCGAACGATATGAGGTGCACACGGCTGCTGACGGCCGCCAGGCGCTGGAAGCCACTCGAAGATGGCGGCCCGCTCTTGTGCTGGCGGACGTCATGATGCCGCATCTCGATGGGTTTGGTCTGCTGCGAGCGATTCGCGATGATTCAGCCCTCGCCGGCACGCCGGTCGTCCTGCTGTCAGCGCGGGCCGGCGAAGAGTCGCGCGTGGAAGGGCTCGAGGCCGACGCCGACGACTATCTCATCAAGCCATTCGCTGCGCGGGAGTTGCTGGCGCGTGTCGCGGCACACGTCAAAATGGCCACTCTTCGCCGCGAAACTGCAGAACGCGAAGAACGGATGCGCAGTGAGGCGGAACTCGAACGCGCGAAACTGCAGGCCAGCGAAGAACGGTTGGCCGTGACGAGCCGGCTTTATGGTGAGCTGCAGCGGGCCGATGCAGAGTTGCAACTACAAGTTGAGCTGCTGCAGCAACTCCCTGTATCCGCTTGGACGCTCAACCCTGATGGGACACCGGATTTCGTGAATCAAGTTTGGCTTGAATTCGCCGGTCAGACCCTCGATTTCGTCCGCTCGCATCCGGAGGCCTGGATGAATGCGGTCCATCCTGAGGATCGGGAGATGGCAGCCAAGAGCTTTTGGGAGGGGGTACGCTCGGGAACGGGTTTTGCGTTCGAAACCAGGGCTCTCCGCGCTCAGGACGGGACCTATCGCTGGCATTTACAGCAGGCCGTAGCCTTGCGCGATTCAGAAGGAAAAGTCCTGAAATTCGCCGGTACAACCACCGAGATCGACGACCAGAAGCGCACCGAAGAGGCTTTGCGCCAGGCGCAGGGCGATCTCGCTCGCATCAATCGCGTGACAACCATGGGCGAGTTAACGGCATCCCTGGCTCATGAAATCAGTCAACCGATCACTGGTGCTATGACCAATGCCAACGTGGGCCTCCGTAAGCTCGCGGGCGATAATCCCAATCTCGATGAGGTGCGCGGGGCTTTCGCCAAAATTGTAAGAGACATACAACGTGCCACCGAGATTATCAGCCGGATACGCTCACAATTCGAGAAGGGCGCCCCGAATCAAGAAAGTCTTAATGTGAACGAGATTATTTCAGGAACCATCGCCCTCCTGCGTGACGAGGCAGTGCGACACAACATACTGGTTCGGACGGCACTGACGGCTGATCTTCCTCAGATCATCGGAGATCGTGTGCAATTGCAACAGGTCGCGATGAATTTAATCGTGAACAGCATCGAAGCGATGAAGGACGTTGATGGCACGCGAGAATTAGTCATCAAGTCAGAGCGAGCTGAAAACGAACAGATTCTCGTGAACGTGAGCGATACCGGCCCAGGTATTCCGCCGCACCTCGCGGAACGGGTATTCGATCCGTTCTTTACAACCAAGGCCCACGGCACAGGCATGGGGCTTCGCATTAGCCGGTCAATCATTGAGTCTCATGGTGGGCGCTTGTGGGCGGTCGGTTCCCCTGGGCGCAGCGCAACTTTTCAGTTCACCCTACCAGCTGGGGTTACAAACCGTAGTTGATTATGGAACTGTCAGACCGCTCTCAGGCATCCGTCCGCCACGCGACACTCGCGGAGTGCCTCTGCGCGCTTTCGGAGCCATTGCACAGTTCGCCAGAATGGCGGAACAACGGCAGCGTGCTCCTGTTCACATTTGTAATGTCGCCTTCCTGGACAAGTGCCCCAGAAAACTGTGAGCTTGTTGAGTCCAGCCAGTGAACGATAAAGGACATTACCGAATATTAGGAAATTGAACGGGCGCGGTCCTTCGGACAAGTGACCGCTCCCCCCCGCGGCGGTGCAAGCCTCAGAGCGCAGCGGACTTTTTGAGACGAAATACCGTTTCCGCATTGACACCAGATCGTTGTTTCGTAGCCCTACTCCGGGGGCCCGACAGCGACGACGAAGTACGAGGCAGGGTCCGTCTTGCTGGCATTGGTAATGTAGTGGTCGTCGCCGGCGATGCAGAGGCCCATTTCTCCGGCCTTCAGTGTCCGGACTGTCCCTGCAGTCATGAGAGTGACTGTGCCGGCACTGACAAACCACATCTCCGAATGCTTATGGTGCTCGATCTTTTCCGGCGGCGCTCCCGGCGCAAGAAATGTAACGTGTGCCTCAAGCCGGATGTTGTCCGGAAGCATCCCCAGAAGATAGTGATGCGAAACGCGGGGTGATTCTGGATTCGCGGCATCGCCCGCGACAAACTGACCCGACGTCAGTCTTGCAAGTTGGGCTGGTGGCGTCGCAGGTTGAGACACATTGGCATTGGCTTCGGAAGTACGCGCCAGGGCCGGAGCGCCAAGAAGAATGGGCAGTACTGAGGAAAATTCGCGGCGATTCATCAAGTCTCCTATCTTCAGCGTCATCCTATCGTTGCGGCACAAAGCTCGCAAATCATTCATGCTGAGAACTTTCACCGCCCGACAATATGATTCTGTCGAGCCCTGAAAGCAGGGAACACCCGCGATCTGAATTCCTGAAGCCTGCCGCGACGACGGAATCTAGGCGGCCATTGCTAGGGGCGCACGGCGCCTTACGCCTTCTCCAGAAGCTCGGTACGGTACTTCGGGGCAAGCGCCTTCACCTTTTCGAGGAAGGCAATCATTTGCCCCTCGTCCAGCCGGGGCGGCGGCGATGTGCGCGTCGCTACGGGCACGCCGATCTCCCGGAAGAACTCGTCATTTCCCGCTGGAGAACAGATACAGATCATCCGGACCGGTTGAAAAGATGCTGTGTTATGAAATTGGTGCGGTGCGTTGGACGGTACATGGATCGTATCGCCCGCATGCACGGTGGACGTCTTGCCCCTGAAGGTAACTTGCATCTCGCCCTCGAGTAGAATGAAGGTCTCTTCGAAATCATGACGATGTGGAGGCGGCCCCCCGCCGGGCGGGACATGCATGTCGATCACGCAGAATCGACCGTTGGTATCTTTTCCGGCGACGGTGATGGTATACGTGTCTCCGACCAGACCGACATGCTGCGCCATTTCGCCGTCCGCTTGGACGAACACCAAAGCGCGAGCGAGATCGTCGGGGGGCAGAAGCGGATTTGCGGTCGTCATCTCAGACATGGGATCTCTCCTTGGATTTGCAACGGATCTTGCCAATGGGACTTCTTGGTAGCGCTTTGTTCGAGTTACTGATGCGATAGCTTACCCTATCCACGTTGCTGCTGTTTGAGCGGCGACGTCCTCATAGCTGCGCGGGGAATGGCCAAGGAACTTCGTCAACCGGGCGACCTCCGTCTCGGTCGACGCGAAGCCGCGATCGAAGTAGCCCCGAAACATCATGCGAAGATCGAAGGCGCTCCAGCCAGGCATCCGGCTGCGCATGGCTTGCTCCCACTGGTCGAAGTTGTGCCCCATGTACCTGATCTCCTTGCCCAGCAGCCTGCTCCATAACGCGGCGTTGCCGGGTCCAGCACTCTGGCCGAGAGCAAAAGTCTCGAACCCTGCCGCTGGAAAGCTTGCTGCTGGAATCACGAATGCTGCGCTCTTGAGCAAATCACGACGCTTCACTGGCAATCTCCTTTGCCTCAAAGGGGTATGCATCAATCGCGCGGCGAGATTCCATTTCTACAGCCCGGAGATCTGCTTGGCGGGAAAGCGCCTAAGTATAGAATGGTTTGGTTTCCAACCCTAGGAAAATTGCGGCGCCGTTCGGCTTTCCACCACAGTGTCGCGGATGCGTTCTCGACGGACGAGAATAGGGCAAACCACGTTTCCAGACTTTCAGGGCTTGGAAACGCGCTTCGGCGATTTCGAGCCAGCTAGGGTGTGATGATCGAGCAGGGCGCTCGATCATTCAGTTCTCAATGCCTGCATAGGATCGAGCGACGCGGCCCTTGCTGCCGGAATCATTGCGGCGACGGCCATGCACGCGCCGAGCACTGTGGCGGCGCAGATGAAGGCTATGGGATCGTTGGCGCTCATTTCATAGAGCACCCGCTTCATCATCTGCCCGACTGCCAAGCTGACGGGAACTCCGATGGCCACGCCGGCAATCACCTGCAGGAATGCGGTGCGCAGCATGAGCGAAACGATTCCCGACCGTGAAGCTCCCAGCGCCATGCGAATCCCAATCTCGCTGGTACGTCGAGCGGCCAGATAAGACATCACTCCGTAAAGGCCGACCGAGGCAAGAATCAACGCGAGAAATCCGAACGCCTCTGTCAGGCGGGCGAGCAGTCTCTCCTGGTTGAAATTGCCTGCCACTACGTCCGGATAAGACTGGACGAAAACGACTGGTATATTCGGATTCACTTTCGCGATCACCGTCTGAATCAGCCGCTCGGCATCGGGTTGCGCACGATCGAAGCGAAGAATGATCTGATCCAGATAGAGCGAGCTCGATTCGGCGGCCTGCAGCTCGGGGGTTTTGTATCCCGCATAGACCTGCCCGAGCGGCCGCAGAAAGAGGGGCTGCGTCTCTCTGCGCGGGTCGCTCAATTTGAAATCCGCAAAGACGCCAACGACCTGAAATGCGCCCGCGTAGTCTGCTCCATTGAGCCCGAAGTGCTGCCCCAACGGATCCTGGTTGGGGAAGAACCGTTTTGCAAAAGCCTGATTGACTAGGACGACCGGCAGTCCGCCGCTCTTATCGCTGTTAGAGAATCCACGCCCGCGAAGGATGGGCGCTCCGACCGAATCGAGAAACTGCGGACTCACACGATCCCAGTCGGAGAAGCAGTTGTCAGTCGGTCCCGGCGTCGGGCGTCCCTGCACCAGCACGCATCCTCCCCATTCGTTGCCCTGCAGCGGAATATAGCGTGCAAAGCTCACGCTGACGAATCCCGGCAACGCTCGAAGCTCGCTCTCGATCTCGCTATACACGGGATTCAACTGCTCGGGAGCGTAGCCGGCGCCTTTCAGATCGAGCTGCGCGGTATACCGATCCGTCGTGTCGATACCCGTTCGCTGATTTTCAAGGTTCGAGAGAGATCGGGTTGCGAGAAACGCGCTGGTAAGGAGCACGATCGAGAGCGCGAACTGGAGGACGAGCAGAAGGCGTTGCGGGATTGAAGCATGATCGCGCGCTGCGTGGTTGGTTGCGCGTGAGGCCTCTGCAGGCTGTGAGTTGGATGAAACCCATGCCGGCGCCGCAGCGAAGAGCAATCCTGTAAGAAGCGAAACCAGAAATGCGAAGGCCAGCACCTGCCAGGAAGGATCGGCGGATACCGGCATGTCCTTTGAGAGCGGAAACGCCAACGCTAGAATTGCGCGGGAACCAAGAAATGCGATGGTTAAACCCGCTGCGCCGCCAGCGATGCTCAGGATGAGGCTTTCCGTGACGATCTGGCGAATGATTCGCCCTCGCGAAGCGCCCAGACCAATGCGGACGGCTATCTCCCTGCGCTGCGCCATGCTGCGCGCCAGCAGCAAATTGGCGATGTTGACGCACGCGATGAGCAACACCACACCGGCGAGAAGCATGAGGATGCGCAGTCCTGTTCCGGTTTGCCGCTGGATCTTCTGGATTCCGCCGCCTGCGGGAGAGAGCGCCACATGCTGTTTCGAGATCAACGCGGCGCCGCCATGATCCGTAAAAGCAGGCACGGTTTGCATCCATTGTCGCAGCACGCCGGATAGACGGGTTTGTAGGGAAGCCAGATCGACATTCGGCCGTAACCTGCCGACGGCGTAAAGCCAGGCGGTATCGGGTTGCAACAACGAAGAGTTGGCGCCTTCCATCTGCGGCTCGATGGCGAGCGGCAGCCAGATATCGGGCGGGAATGGCGCAATTCGATCGCCGTAGAATCCTGGCGGCGCAATGCCCGCCACGGTAAACGCGCGCTGCTCGAGATACAAAGTAGAACCGACGACTCCGGGCTTGCCTCCGAACTCAGTCTGCCAGGCGCGGTAGCTCAGCACCACAACAGGAGCGGCGCCTCTCGTGTCGTCGGTGGGCGTCAGGGTCCGCCCGGCATATGTGCCTACGCCGAACGTGGTGAAGTAGTTGCCTGAGACGTATTCCGCGCGCATTGCTCGGGCGGGAGCGGAGCCCCAGCGCACGCTGAAACCGCCGCCGCCGGCCTGGATGGCCGCCAGCTGTTCGAACTCCGGCGCCGCCTGCTGAAAACGGCGATAGAGATCGTAGGAAAAGAGGTCGAAATCACCGTCATCGCTTTCGAAAGTGCCGAAGTAGCAGCAATGGGTGACGTCGCCAATGCGATAAAGGCGCGAAGGATCGCTCACCGGCAGCGAACGCAAGAGAATTCCCTGAACCAGCGTAAAAATTGCGGTGTTGGCGCCGATGCCCAATGCGAGCGTCAGAATCGCGACGATGGAGAATCCGGGAGAGCGCAGCATCTGCCGCACGCCATACCGGATGTCCTGGGCCACCGACAAAGCCAGGGACTCCCATCCGGCGGACCACACCTTTTGCCGCACGGTCTCCGCGCTGCCCACTTCCCTGGACGCTGCGCGCTCCGCCTCTTCAGGAGACATACCATTGCGTATTTTGTCGGCGATGGACGATTCAACGAAAACGCGCAGCTCTTCCTGAATGTCCGCATTGCGCGCACCGGGGCGTAGCAGCGCACGCAGTCCGCTCGTCAGATTTCGTAGTACGCTCATCGCATCCTCATGCTTTCAAAATCAAGCTTCTAGAATTCTGGCGATTGCCGTCACTTGACGACTCCATTGACGCCGTTCTTCTTCCAAGGCTCTTCGACCGGGCGTGGTCAGTAGGTAGTACTTCGCACGGCGGTTGTTTTCTGTCGCTTTCCATTCCGATTTGATTCGTCCCTCGCGCTCCAGGCGGCTCAGGGCGGGCAATAGCGAGCCTGGATTCACCCGAAAAACGCCATCGCTGATCTGCTCGATGCGCAATGCAATTCCGTATCCGTGCATTGATTCGAGAGCCAATGTTTTGAGGACCAACATCTCCAGCGTTCCCTGAACCAAATCTCCGGCCTTCTCCGCCATTGGGCGCCTCTCCACTCGATAATCAAGAGAAGTATGCTCTTTCCTCTCGATTGTCAAGAGGAAAGAGAAAGAGGAGAATTGGCTCGAATAGTGAGAACGGGCCAATACACTTCTCCAACCAGGCTAATCGCCAAAGTGCTGTTCCGGCTGAATGCGCTACCCTCGTCCTATTTAGTAACGCGGCCTTGGAAGGCTTTTGACGGGTACAGGTTTCGAGAGCTCCGGGATCGGCCGTTGTGCCATCTCATGGTTCGTCAGCAAACCTGCCAGGGACTTGAAAGGTCAGTAGCAGATGGTTTGCGGATGTGGGAATCGCAGAGCGATTTCCAACCCTGTCGTTCGACAGGCGTGCCTGTTGCTCAAAGAGTAATTGACGCGTTGAGGGTGATTCGGGTGCAACTCTAGAAAGTGGGGAAGGCCGAGCTTTAAGGCCTCACGATCGTCTGAGGATTTTTCTTTCTGAGCGTTTTGCTGGGAGCAAAGTACCCCTTGCGCGCCAGAACATGGAGGCCGGGCCGATCGACTTTCACCTGCAGCCGATGGTAGGCTCCGTCGTGCTTCGCGTCCTTGAGTGAGATATCGAGCAGATACAGATTCTCAGGGGCGGCGGTGAGGGTTTGCAGTCCTCCCTGCAGATCATTGCTGTTATGGAAGAATCGGCCGCCGGTCCCCGCCGCAAGTTCGGACAGGGCGTTTTCACTTGCCTGCATTGAGGCAAGCTTATTCTGCACGGGCTGCCCCGTGATCCGGGCGAGTGTGGATGTGTTTCCGCCTTGGCTCGCGTCGACGTTGCCTGCATAAAGTCCACGCGCGTCGAGGGAGTTGACGATCACGTCCGATGCTGCCGCAGAGTCCATGATCTCGGACTTGAGAGCCATGCTTTCAGGAGATAACGATAGAAAGCCGGGAGACACGAAGATCAAGACGCGTTGACCCGGCAGCTTCGCCATCACGCGAATGATGTTGCGCACCGAAAGAAGCGACTCCCGGGCATCTTCTTCGCCGACGACAAGAGCGTGCGATGCAGCCGCCATGGCTGCCTTCTGAAATGGGTCCTGAGGATTGCTCATTCCGTCATAAATATTGACGGAAGCCGAGCCCGACTCTTGAAGGAAGGAGCATTGCTTTGCTTCCTGGACTGCGATCTGGAACTCCATCGGGTTGTGTTGACGGATGATCTGATCCGCGGAGTAGTAGTCGACGTCGGGGCAGTCCTCCTTTCCGTGCTGGAAAGCCTGGTGCACGGCCAGCTTTGTGATTGCGGACTGCAGAGTGGCAGAATCGCGCGTGATGCCGGAGTTGACACCCATGAACGACAATACCGCTGCGGAGTCGGTCTCAGGAAGAGGCCGGTCGAACAGTCGTGTCGCGGCCTTTTGCACGATGGGCAAGTCATCCGCAGTCATATGGCGGTCATCGAAGAGGAAGACGAGGAACCTGTTTGCCGTCGCGATTGGGGCGCTCGCGGTCACTGAGACATTTCGGGGCGTTGCGGAGCCGGTTGTGGGTCTGAGATTTCCGCTCTCGACAGGCAGCGCGGTTTTCACCAGCGTGAGGCCGGTGATTGTCCGGGATTGTCCCTCGTCGAGGATGACGAAGTTTTCTTTGACGAGGCCTCCCACCGCGTGCCCGGCGTTGTCGAGCACGACCGCGGGTACGAGCAGCGAATCCACATTGACCTGGAGAGTGAACTCGGCTTGCCCGGGCAACGCAGGTGGAGGCTGTTGTGGATTCGCGGCTTTGTCGGACTCGACGGACGCCGACGGCTGGATCACAGGCGTTCCACTTTCCGGCGAGGGAAGAGCCGGCAGGGTTGTGGGCGGGGCTTGAAGCGGGGTTGCTGTCGAGGTCTGATCCGATGCCTCATTTGTCGATTGGGCTGCATTGGTTGCCTGGGACGCGTGGCCCGCCGTCGACGCTGCAGACGGTGCGGTTTGCGGAGCGGGCGCCGCTGCCGCTTGCTCGGTGATCCGGGCACTGGAGGCAAAGCGGTGATAGTCGGTGAAGAGGATCTCGTTGAGCCACTCGGTTGCAGCGTCGTCGGAGAGCGATTGCGTATTGGGCAGTGACTCGGAGAGTGCCAGACTGCGTACCGGGCAGATGAATCTTGCGCCGGCGATTTCGATGGGACCATATTCGACAAGAATTGCGGCGCGGCGAAACGGGAGATCCTTCTTCATGTCAGCTTCCATCGTGATGCGATGGATGGTGCCGGTAGCTGGGTCGAGCCAAATGGCGCCATGGTATGCGGGTCTCGTGTGAACGACTGCGACGTTGGTGGAGCTGACATTGGGCCGAGTGGCGATGCCCGAGACGCCGCGCTCACCAGTCGGCGCACTGAAGGCCTCTACGTTCTCCTCGCGCTGAAATGAGGTAATGACTTCAAAGTGCGAGACGGGCGCGGGCACGGAGTAGGCGAACACTGCCAACAGGCCGGTCGATGATCGCTCCCAGTTGCTCCAGTGCACGTCGCCTTTTGCGGAGTCGGCGAAAATCATGCCGAGCGTGGTTCCGAATTCTCCGCCCGAGACGAGGCCGATCTTGGATTGCCATACCGCCGAACCTTGTGTGGGCGGCTGATCTTCTCTTTCGCGTAGCACGGAGATTTCAGCGCGCGATGTTCCGACTTGGTGCAATCCGAGACGAGTAGGCCAGCCGCCTTGTTTGATGGCGTGCGGCGTGTCGTCATAAAGGTTTATGGTGCGCGTGGCCAGGAGGTTCGGTAACCTCGCCAACGTTTCCGATACGTAGTCGCGTGCGGCCTCCAGCATGCGTTTTTGCGCGATAGGTTCTGGAGCGGATTCGGCGACGGATTCGGCACGGGGCAGATCCAGAAACTCGGCCTCGTTGGCAAGAACTCGAAAGACGAGAGATGCCCGCGGGTTTGCTGCAAGCTGCGCGGTGAGCCGTTCGATGGTGGACTCGGGGATTCGCTCGGTGAGGGCCATGCCTGCAAGCTGCTCAGCGATCTCGATGTCCTGCTTATGCTTTGAAGCGTCGGCCGTCAGCACTTGCTCCAACTGCGCAACGGAAAGTCGTTTTGCTGCATGAGAGGGCAGGGCCATTGCAGCCAGAAGTCCGAGAATCAGGAGCCGTCGCAACATGCCGCCCACCCTTCCCTTTAGGTCGCGGGTTTCAGCCTTGAGCCGCTCACATCTGATGATAGTTCGCGATTGGTGGGCTAGCCGGAAGTGACCCGGTTTTGGTGCTGCTTCCGAGTTGGGGCGGTCATTCGAGAGGAACAATGCGCGATGTCGACCGGAACATACGATAGTCGCTGAACGTTATGTCGTTCAGACCTTCCGGCACGGCCCATTCTGGCTCACGTTGAGCACGGTCGAATTCAGGATTGCTCTCGTCTATGCCGTGAAACGGACCCAAGCCGATATAAACGCTCCTCACGGCGCGCGATAGATGCTCCCAAGTCTTCCGAGTCCATCAGGGCAATGATAACGAACCAATGTTTCAAAGAATCGAACCGCGACGTTCCGGGCAGATTGTGGCCCACTCGAAGATTCATCTGCGTTAACAGGCCGCGTCGAGTGTTCACTACTTTCTAATTTCTGAGTAGGCGGTCATCCAACCGCAATGCGCGAACAGGGTTGGGAAAATTGCGGTTCCTGCAGTTTAGGTCATTTCGGGATCATCGGTGTGGTAAGAATTCGTATATTGGACCCGAATCGTCGGTAGTCCCGAAATTCGATCTGGTTCAGAATCGACTCGGAGCGACCCATCCTAGTGCTCACTTGTCCGCCCACCGGGAGTAAATAGTCGTGATTATTGATCAGAATGTAGTCGTAGTCGACGCTGACCGAAGTTGCATGAAGTGGAAACTTATCGATTTTGTCTGCAACGATCGTTATGCGCCGGACGCTTCGGGTTGCGCTGTCGATGAAGACTCGGCCGTGAAACCCGGCCACGACCTGCTGCAACGTGGGGCCGATATAAAAGGTTGAGTTTTCACGAGCGACCTTATAGTCGAAGATCTGCACCATTCCGTCACCCAGGGTGCCCGTCGACTTCCATTGAAAATCGGCTTTTGACGACGGCTGAAAGATCGACTTGAGCGCTCCCCCAAACTCTCCGTACGAAGTCATCGCCTCAACGTCATTACGATCCAGCTTTGTTTTGCTACCATCTACTTCGATCAGTTTTCGGGTTTCGCTGCCGTCACGAAATTCGAGTAGCTCGACATAGTTATCACGATGCCGCCATTTCATCGCATCGCGAGCATAGGAAGCGCGGTCGGTCACTTGCACGCACATAAAATTCGGCAAGGTCTCGCTGAATTCGTTTGCGCGCCGAGCCGCATCTGCGAGGATCGCCTTGAGTTCATCCGGTGCGGGAGACGGAACAGCGGCCTGAGGCGTTTCAATTTTGAGCGGGCCGGCGGGGAAGGATCCAATCTCGAGGGCGGGAAGATTGGCATCGTCTGTTTCCGTATCAGCCGTCTGCTCCACACTGCCCGGCACAGTGAACTTCGCTGCGGATTCCGCCGATTCGCCGCCCTGCTTTACCGCGACCCTCACTTCATACTTGCCGGCGGGAAGCCGGTTCATTGAGAAAGTCACAAGGGACGTGGCGGCGCCGGCGTTGCCCACGGGCGTTTGTGAGGCTGGTGCCGGACGTATCGGCTTGCCTTCCCGGAACAATTGAATTGTGTACGTCGCCTGCTCGGCCGCTTTGGGATCTGGACGCGTGATGAAAAAGACCGAGACTTGTTTTGCATCCCGGGGTACCTGGCCGGAGATATCTGCCAGCACCTTTTCGTTTCCTTGCCGCATTGGCTCGAGAGAATCGCGCTTGGCATCGAAGGATTGCATGCTCCGCACCAGGACCAGGTCGCTCAACGAGAGTGGAGCGGGATTTGGAATCTCGAAGGCGATCTGCAGAGCGCCGGCTTTTCCGCTGTTCGAATCCAGGATCGCGGCATTTAGAAAATACATACCCGGAGGCAAGTTGAAATGGCGCTGAAACGTGATCACTTCGGTCCGCGCCACTTCAACCGCTTCGAGTGCTCCGCGTCGGGGCAGATCCTCGCTGAAGGTTTCCAATACATTGCCCGCCTTGTCTTTGATCTGAGCCAGAATCGACAGATGCGCGTAAAAGAGACCGGTGCTCGCGTCCTCCCGGATTTCCGCATTGCGAAGCGGCATTTCGATGGCCAGCAGATTGCCATCGAGATTTGGAAGTTGCCCCAGGTGCCGGACCGCAGCTTGGAAGGCAATGTTGGCCGAGAGCTCTTGCGCATTCAGGATTTTCAGAAGAGGTACTTCGAAGGGCCGTATGTCACTTCCGGAATTCGGAGGCAGCGCGAAATAGCCAGAACTGGTGCGAACGGTGAGCCCTGTTCGTAAAGGCTTGACAACCACCGGTCGAAACTTCCCATCGTAGTCTTGAGTCGGTGGAATGTATTTTGCCTCATAGTAGATCGACATCTCTTGAATCATCCGCTCCAACGATTTGCGGAGGCTGTCGTCGGCTCCGACAAAGATGCCTGCCGTGCTCTCCGCCAGTTCCTTGAGCGGTCTGTCATTGATCAGATCTTCCGGGCTGGCGGCCATCGGAGCCGAGCCTACGAACTCATCGCCGATGGCCCCAGTCACTTCTCTCCACACCTCGGTCTTCGTGCCAGTTCCCGCGCCGAGAACGTCCATGTACTGATGGTGGAGTTTGTTATATGTGTTGCGGTCCAGACCTTTCAGGTCGACCACGTAGATGCTGATGCCGGTTCGGTTCGCTTCCCCAATAATCGATTGCAGCCCCTCCTTTGCCCGCGAATCCATAGGCCGTCCGTGGGTGAAATAGAGAATCGCCCTTCGTTGTGCAATCTGTTGCTGCGACCGAACCAATGCCAGAATTCCCGCATAAGAAGGCGGAATATGCTGGTCCTGAGCAATGTGTCCGCCGTCTTCAAGGGCTGAAAACAAGGTTTGAGAAAGTGTGCGATCCCTCGCGCTCGCGGGTTTGCCGGAGGAGTCTGAGCCGGTTCGAGCCACGGAAATGAGCTCCTGTTCCGGCGGGCTGGCTGCTTCCTCATGCGCGGTTGTGTCCGATCCGTTCCCCGCGGCTTTCGGCATATCCTTCAGAGGTTCCGGTTCCGTGGCGGCGATCAAACCCTTTTCGATCAATTTGCGATCGGACGTAAATCGCTCACAAAGATGCATGCGGCCATCCACATTCAGCACGGCGATTGAAAATCCCCGCGCCGGCACTATTTTGAGTATTTGCGCCGCTGCATCCCGCGCTGTTTGCATTGCATTCGGTTTCAATCGGTCAAAGAGCACCGTGATCAAATTATCGTCTCCGGGTTTGCCGTTGATCAGCCGAAGGCTGGTGAAAGTTACGGGAAAACCGTTGTCAGTGATCGCAAATTCCTCAGGCTTGAGATCGACAACGGGCTTTAGCTTCTTGTCGTGAACCACAAGATTCAGAGAAATTTCATGTCCAATCGCCTCGGGGATCGGCGATTTGCTTGTCAGATTCGTCTGGCTGTGTGCTCTGACAATGGGGAAGGTAGCGGCAAGGACCGCGATCGCCGCGCCCGCTCCACACAAACGCCATCGCGCCCCAACCGCGCCTACCTTGCGAGCGCTTTCTCGCATGCGATTCCCCTCGAAACTCCTGACATTGTCAAGATCGGTCACGGTCACGACAGAGCGATCATTTCATGATCGGAAAGGATAAAGTAGGTTGGCCTCAAAAATCGTCCCTCCAAGCTAGACACCATAGATCGATTCACCTTCAAAGTTCGCCACTAGCTCTTCATCTTAACCTCGCCGCCATTGATCCCACACAAGCACTTCGGACAAGGCGGAATGGCCCTGCATGGTGGCGTTAGCTGTAGCGAAAACAAAACAGACTGAATCAATAAGCAATTCGGTCGGTCTATCGTGTTCCGGTTGGATTGTGGCCCAACCATCAACTACATAAAATGGTGCGATTCTCGAGTAGCACCATCAGTCCTGTCGGATCTCCGAAGGAACGTCGATCAGCGCTCAATCTGCCGCCGCGTGATGCGAACGCGCGATGATGCTACCGAACGCTCCGATCAGGACATTCGGGTCATCGTTCTTAGATACAAAGCTCAAAGCGCCGAAGCTCTTGCATCTTTCGCGCTCGCGGGTTCCCAGAACTGTCCAAATGACGGCTGGAATTTCTTTGAGTAGAGTGTGGGCGTTCCGGAACCTCAGAAGCTCGCAACCTGCGTCGAGACCTCGATCCAGGTCGATGAACAAGGCCCCGGGCAGTGGAACCTTCCCGGCCATTGCCTGTTCAAGGTATATGCGCGCCTCAATCACGCGTTCGCTGATTTCGAATTCGTCAAACCCAGCGCGTCGCGCCAAGGCCACAACTGTGCGAAGCTCGGCAAGAGCGTCTTCGAGAACGAGAAGTAGGGGCATAAGCGGGGGTGTGCGCATAGTGTACCGCGGACCCAAGTCGGACTATCTGCTTCTTTCGAGGCATAGACGATCTCAACAGCATAAAGCTCTCACGGGGTTGTGAAGCGCCGCTGGTCCCGTGTTGTGGCCTGCTCGTTCTTTTCTCCTTGAGTCATCGAGCCGGAGCCGCCCAGGCTCTTACCCGCTTTCCTGGGATCGTGCGATTGGGCATACATCAGGCAAGCGCAAGCGGGTTTTGGGATGCTTGCGCTGTTTTAGGAAACGCGATTTGTGCTTCATCGACCAATGGCCTCCTCGCCATAGGACCATCATGCTACTTCTCGGTATTGCCTCCTGCCAGCTCCGTCTATCATCAGCGAAGTGATGGTGGCTCTGCACGCAGCTCAGCTTCCAAATCGCGCCTCATCGAAATCGATCTGACGGAACGTTACACTCAGCACTGGATGGCGAGGCAATGCCAACGATTTACTCCAAGAGGTGAGAATTGCAACGATGACCACTGAGCAGGAGCTTCGCCAGAAGCTGCGGAAAATTGCGGCGCTGTTCGAGGGAGCCACCACCGCTGGCGAACGGGATGCCGCTGCTGCGGCGCTCAACCGTATTCGTGCAGCGCTTAGTCCTGCGGAAGGCACCGAGCCCGCGATTGAAATGAGTTTCCGCTTGCCGGACCGCTGGAATCGTCGGCTTTTCCTGGCGCTTTGCCGCCGGTACGGCCTCAGTCCCTATCGCTATCCGCGTCAACGGCACTCGACGGTTGTCCTCCGCGCGCCCAGATCCTTCATTAATGAGACGTTGTGGCCTGAATACCTGGAGATCTCCCGAGCGCTCGAGGAATATCTAAATGAAGCGACCGAACGAATCATTGGTGAAGAGGTCTTCGGCGATGCCGGAGAGGCGGAAGAGAGAAGCGAAACCCCGCAGAGACCGTCGATTGGATCCTCGTCTTAATCCGATAATCGCGGACGAACGGAGGCTCATAGACTTCTGCCGGATGCGTGTCACTCTCACACGTATCGAACCGCCGATCTGGCGGAGGATCGAGCTTTTCGAGCCAGTCTGGCAGGCGAAATCTGTCCAAGGTCCGTGTGGGGGGTGACACACTCATGACCCCTTTTGGCTGTCACCTTCAGGTCGATGAGTGCCTCGGCGATACGGCATGAACCGAAACAAAAATCGCGATTACCTGCCGGATAAGCAACGACTGTCGGAGCCGAGATACCCCGTCGCGGATTCTCAGAAGGCAAATGGGATCAGTCGCCATGTGCGCTGCATGTATTCGCGGTAAGGAGAGCCCAACCCTTTCAGGAGAGCACGTTCCTCGACGGCGATGCGGTACGAATACGCGACGCCAAGACAGAGTACGGGAATGAACATTGCAATCCAGTTTGTCAACGTCATCCCGAGACCAATGTTCGCGACCAGCGATCCCAAGTAGGACGGGTGGCGAATCCAACGATAAGGTCCCCGTTCTATCACATGCTGCCCGGCCGAAACAGCGACATCATAGGTGAAAAACCGACCCAGAATTCGCATCGAGTAGAAACGAAATAGCGTGCCGCTCAACCACACGGCAATCCCCACATCGAATAGGACTCTCCAGTGGGTATGGATTGAAAGGCCCGGGAAGACGCTGGCCGCGCTGAATCCAAGCATCATTGCCAGATTTGCCGCTCCGATCACAATGAGTTTCGATCCTTTATCCGATTTCTGCGCGGTCTTTCCTGAACGCAGCAGTGCGGATAGAACGATCTCGGGCACAATGCAAAGCCAGAATGTAACTATCCAAACGGAAAGGTATGCGGGATGAGCGTCAAACGCTTCGGGCAGTTTCATAGGGTTGTCATGGTCGATGCGGTTAGGTGAACCGTACCACTGCTGGGGTAACCGATGCCATGATGAATCGTGGGCGCATGTCTGCGAAAGCTGTCCGGAAGTAGGCAGTCACTACCGACTGCAGGTTAACGCCCATATCGATGGATTGCGGTCGAGTGGTGGGCCCACTCTTCCCTTTGTCGAATCTTCGCCTCGAAACCGTACCGGCCTCCCGAAAAACGAGCAAGGGAAGTGTGGAGGGTGACTGGATCAGAACGAAGCCACGAGTGGGTAACCTTGTTTTGGCGCCACTTCCGGAATGCCGGCCAGCCATTGAATTCGGGAGATCCGCAGGCCCGGTGCACGGCTGGATCGCGCACCACTCGGCAAGAACCAATGCGGCAACACCAAAGCATGTGATCGCCGGTCTTACTCCTCCCTCAGAGCTTGCATGGGCTGAACCGAAGCTGCGTTTCGCGCGGGGATCAGAGAAGAAACAAGGCCGATTGATGCGAGCGCAATGGCCACTGCAATGTAAGTCCACGCATCGAGAGGTTGCACTTCAAACAGGAATCCCTTGAGTAAACGGCCGCTGAGCACTGCCAGAACAAGACCGATCACCAACCCCACGCCTATCAGGATCGCGCCTTGACGAAGAATCATCTTTGCCACGCCCGCCCGTGTTGCGCCCAGTGCCATGCGCACGCCGATCTCGCGTCTCCGGTAATTTACGAGCTGTGACAGCACGCCATACAATCCCGCAATCACCATGGCAATGGCAAGACCCGCAAACGATCCGATTAGGTAGAGCATCAGTCTCTGGCTGAAAGTACTTTTGTCGACCACCTCTTGCATGGTCTGAAAGTCGTCCAAGGCAAATCCTGGGGCATCCTTGTGGAATATGGTGCGCATGACCGTTTCAACGGGGATGTCGCCGCGTGTTTTGACAACGAAATTGACTACGGTCTTCAGCAATGCCTGGTAAAAAAGCGAGGTGGTCGGGATCTGGCTGTCCGGAATGAGGATGAGAGGCTGAGGTCCGGCGCCGACTTTCGCATCCACCTGGTCGCCCAGAACACCAACAATCGTGAGCGGCTGCACCA
Source organism: uncultured Acidobacteriaceae bacterium (assembly GCA_963798035.1). Lineage (GTDB taxonomy): Bacteria > Acidobacteriota > Terriglobia > Terriglobales > Acidobacteriaceae > Telmatobacter. The sequence continues at coordinate 58,285 of CAWCRW010000008.1, forward strand.
TTCCCGTGTCGACGCCGCCAAGGCTGATCTGGCGCCCAAGTGGGTCCTTTCCGGGGAAGTACTTTTCTGCCAACGTTTGATTGATGACAACGACGGGGGGCATTCCAGCTGCGTCATCGTCTTGAATCATTCGCCCGCGCACCACAGGAGTACCCATCGTGTGCGCATACTCTCCGCTTACGGCGCTCACGTTCGCCGACGGCTTCTCATTATCGGGTGTCTTCTGTCCGACGACATCGAAGCTTGAGCCTACGCCCAAGCCGGAGAGCGGTGGCGAGGTCACGAGAGCGGCGCTCTCGACGCCGGGAAGGTGACGCATGATCTGAAGTACCGGCTCGTACGTCAGCACAGCGACCGAAACTGGGGCGTGCGTCGTGTCTTTCGAGACAGCCATCGCAGAAAAGCCAGCTGAATCTGACGGCATTGCCGAAAAGGTGGTTACACGGGTCACATCAAAACCCAGCCGAGTTTGTTCCAGATTCCAGAGCGTACGAAAGAGAAGCCCAGTTCCCACGAGCAACAGAGTGGAAAGGGCCACTTCGCCGGCAACCAGGGAACCTCTGAACTTGCTGCTTACGGAGCGCGTGCCAGTGGCCCGCGACGACGCCAGCATTGCAGCTTGCGGGTTGGCGCGTGCCACAAGGAGTGCCGGAAGGAAGGAAGACAAAATCGTAACGATCATGGCGATGACAGCTAACATCAACACGATCGTCCAATGAATGGAAACAGCATCTGCTCTGGGAATGGTCCCATCCGGCAGTTTCTGGATCGCGATCAGCGCTAATTCGGCGAGAGAAATTCCGATGACGCTTCCCAGCAAGCTGAGAATCATCCCCTCGGAGAGGAGCTGCCGTATCAGCCGCCATCGGCCGGCCCCGAGCGCTGCGCGAACAGCGAATTCCTGCTGGCGCGCAAGACAGCGCGCGATGAGCATATTGCTCACGTTGGCACACGCAATCAGCAACACCAATGTAAGCGCGCCAAAGAGCGCATACAGTTCGGGGCGCACGGGACCTGTCAGCAGATCCTGGTAAGGAAAGGCCTCGAATGTGATCTTGCTTTCATTGGCCTTCCTTGGAATATGAGACGCAATTGCGTCCAACTCCCGTTGAGCTTGTGCGATTGAGGTCCCGGGCCGCAGCTTTCCGATCACCATAAAGAAGTGGTAGCCACGGTCGTTCAACATTTCAGGCGTTGGCTGCAGGGGAAGCCAAACTCCCTTCTCGACAAAGGATCCCAACTGTTCGGGGAAGTGGAACGATTGCGGCATCACCCCGACGACGGTCCGCAATTGGCCGCCGATTTTGGCCGATTTCCCAACAATGTTGGGGTTGGAATGGAAGGCGGTCTTCCATAGGTGTTCGGAAATAAGAACCACGTCGGGGCCGCCGGCCAGGCCTTCGGCCTCGCTGAAGGTTCGACCAAGAAGCGGCCGAGCACCAAGGAGTGAGAATAGGTTCGTCGATACGCGGGGAGCCGCGATGCTTTGGGATCCGTCGGCAGTTTCAAGAACGCTCACGTCCTCGGAGTAGCCTGCCGCGTATTCCAGAAGCCGCGACTGTTCGTGGATGTCGCGGAAATTCAGCCAGGACGTCGTGTTGAAACCAGGCTTCTCAGTCTTTGGTCCGATGAAGACTAAGCGATCAGCGTCTCGATAAGGCAGAGGGCGCAAGATCACGTCCTCGATCACCGTGAAGATCGCCGTGTTGGCGCCGATGCCGAGTGCCAGGGTCAGAATGGCCAGGATCGTCATTCCCTGTGTCTTGCGCAATTGCCGTAATGAAAATCGAAGATCATAGATCAGGGTTCTCATCGTCGACCTCTAAGCTTCTCGGCTAAATTGTATTACCTGATCTATGGCCGAATCGTGGACACTTCGGAAATCCCTCCCTTAGCAACAGGTCAAGCAGGTGTGGACTGCGGGGTACTGACGCGTTGGGGTCATCCGACCGCAAACGCTCCGCACAGTATTCTGGTGTTTCAGCCAGTAGGCGAGAGCCGATGAAAACAAGACGTTATTGCGTTCCACAGTTATTGACCTCAATGGTGGCAATGGCAGCAGTTTCCTGCTATGCGCAGCACATGAACGCGAAGGACAGTCCGTGTCAAAACCCTTCTAGCAGCGCCGAGGAGACAGGCTGCTTCTCAGCGGCGCTGAGCAACGCCGATGTAAAAAAATTGCAGACCCGAGAGGGTAACTAGCAGGAGCTCGCGCAGCTTATCATGATCTACCTCCGCCGGTTCGTCTCCCGACGCTGAGCATACGCCTGCTATCTTGAAGTGAACAAAGAAGACGGGAGATGCGATTTCCTTCAGACGTCGCTCTCAAAAGTCTGTCCGAATGACCCGGTCGTATGTTCCGATGGAGGCTCCGATGAAAATAGTCGCTGCCGCATTTTGCGCATTGAACATCGCAATACTGTCCCCGTCCGCGCTTCATCCGCAGCGAGAGACTGAACGGCCCGAATTTCGCGTTGAGATCCTTCGTGGCGAAAGAGGCCCAACCTATACCATCACAAACCTCAGTGGCAAACCAGTCGAAGCTCTGGTTTTGGAAGTATCCTCTTCCTCGCAACCGGCAAGGAAAGCAAAAAAGGTCTGGGACTCAATCCTAGAAGGCCATCGTCCCATCGAACCTGGCGCGGGCCTTTCGCGACCTGTATATGAGTTGGCCTTCAGCCCTTCACCCGACAGAATCAAAGTGATCGCAGCAGTCTGGGCCGACGGCAAGACATTTGGCGCGCCCGCATCGGTCAACTCCATCCTCAACATCCGCGCCGCGCGCGCTGCCGAATACGAGGACGCATCCGGCATTTTGCAGCAGGGTCTGAGCCAGAATTGGACTCGAGACCAGTATGAGCAAGCATTTCGTGACAAGCCAGACACGGGCGCGGTCTACACCGTCCGCACCGCGCTCTCCGCGATGCTGAAGACCGCTCAGACGCCCCAGGACTTCACCCATACCATGCAATTCCTGCTAACGAACTTTCAACAGTTATCGAAGCAGCTTCGCAAAGTGAAGCCCATCTAGCGCGGATCGCTTGGCCCCGCTCACAATAAAACCTGCCGCCACGGAAATGTCATTTGCTGCCAAACGGGGCAACCACTCATCGAAATCTGCTTACGCACGATCGTAAAGATTACTCCCCAAGAATGCCCATCGCGACGGCGACCCTGATGAAGGTCAGGTCACGATATTTCAGTCGCAATGCCGACACTCCGTTACTAATCCGACTGCCTCCATGAGTGCTTCGGCGGATTTGGCACAAAGCCAGGTTTTCTCCCCGCCTCGCTACCAGCGCGCTCCTTCTGCCTGGCCGCGTCATCGGCAAGCATCGAATCGTACCGTACCATGGTGTAACTCAGGCGTGTCGTAGCCGGGGTCAGAGCTTCCGCTGCCAGCACGTCGTGCGGCAGCGTCTAGGGTGTGGTGAAGCGTCGACCAACAAGAAAGTGCGCCATTTTTCGATGCGCGCTTGTACTCGTCAGCGCGTTCCTCGTCCACTCCATTTTGCTGGTTAAACGGGCTTCGTCAGAAAAAATGGATGTTTAGCCGCGGAATGCACTAACATGATCCGTTCTTAGCGGTACATCTCAGAAAGACGCCAACGAAATCAGAAAGGCAATTGAATTCATTATGGAACGGAAGTTTAGAAAGCACGCTGCCTGTTCGGTCGCATTCTTGATGATCACACTTTTCGCCGGCACCTGGGCGAGTGCTCAGTTTCCGGGAATGGCTCAACCAAAGCACTATCCGTGGTCGGACACGAGCCTCTCTGCCGACGTCCGTGCGGACCTGGTGATCAAAGAATTATCCTTGGATGAGAAAATTCAACTCCTGCACGGCATGGGTTGGCAGGCGCTCTTTGCCCCAGTGGAGTCCGGGCCCGCGACGCGCGCGGTTTCGGTCCTGGGCTTTATTCCGGGTGTTCCGCGGCTCGGCATTCCCGATCTGCAAATGACGGACTCCGTGGAAGGCGTTTCCGGAGCGGGCATCAAAGGCCGCTATGCCACCGCATTGCCTTCGGCGGAAGCGATGGCGGCCGCGTGGGACCCCGCCCTCTCCTATGAGATCGGCACGATGCTTGGACACGAGATGCGTGCGATGGGATTCAACATGTCGCTGGGCTCGGGCATCAACTTGATTCGCGAACCGCGCGATGGCCGGACATTCGAATACAAGGGCGAGGACCCACTCCTTGCCGGCACCTTGGCAGGCCAGGAATTGAAGGCGGAAAAGGCCCTCCACATCATCACCGACGTGAAGCACTATGCGGTGAACGACCAGGATGCGGGCCGCATTGTCGTTAACTCTACCATCGGCAAGCGCGCAATGCGCGAAAGTGATCTGCTGGCGTTTCAAATTGCGCTGAAGGATTCGGGAGCGGGGGCCGTGATGTGCTCGTACAACCGCATCAACGGGACCTATGCGTGCGAAAACCCCTACACCCTGACCGATGTGCTGAAGAAGGATTTCGACTTTAAGGGATTCGTGGTTTCGGACTGGGGCGCCACGCAAAGCACCGTGAAGGCAGCGATGGCGGGACTCGACGTGGAAATGCCGGGCAACGACTCCTTTGGCGAGCCCTTGAAGAAGGCGGTAGAAGCCGGCGAAGTGCCGTTGGAACGGTTGAACGACATGGTTCACCGGGTGCTGCGCACGGAATTCGATGCAGGGATCGTGGACGATCCGCCGCAGCCGGAGTCCCCGAATGTCATGCGTGGTTTCGAGGTCGCGCAGAAAACTGCGGAGAGGGGTGCAGTGCTCTTGAAGAATGAGGGCAACTTGCTGCCGCTAAGCGCGGCTCTCATTCAGTCGATTGCCGTGATCGGCGGCCACGCCGATGTAGGCGTCATGTCGGGGGGCGGATCTTCGCAGGTTTCGCCAGCCGGTGGCAATCCTGTTCCGCCTCCGCCGGAGTTGCTGAGGAACCCGCTGACTAGTTTCTTTGAGGTCGCAGTCTACCAGCGTTCGGCACCGGTCAACGGGATTGAAGAGAAGGTTCCAAACGCTGTGGTGGAATTCGATCCCGGTACCGACCCTGCATCTGCAGCTGCCCTTGCGAAAAAATCGCAGGTCGCGATTGTGTTCGCAGTGCAGCACGCGTCAGAGGGAATGGATCTGAAGAATCTCTCCTTGCCGGACAAGCAGGACGCATTGATTGAAGCGGTGGCAGCGGCCAATCCGCACACTGTTGTTGTGCTCGAAACCGGCGGCCCCGTGCTGATGCCATGGATCGAAAAGGTCGAAGCAGTTTTTGAATCCTGGTATCCGGGAATTCGCGGATCTCAGGCAATTGCCAATCTCTTGTTTGGCGATGTGAACCCGTCGGGAAGACTTCCGCTGACGTTTCCCCGGAGCGAAGCGGATCTGCCGCGTCCGATTCATGCAGGTCCGCCGACGCCGGATGCAGACCACACGGTTCCCAAGCTTGCAGGCGCGCCAGGGATGATCGGAATGGCGATGGGCATCGGTCCGTTCTTCGATGTGAAGTACGACGAAGGATTGAAAGTGGGCTACAAGTGGTACGACGCCGAGAAGAAGGCGGTGCTCTTTCCGTTTGGCTTTGGCCTTTCGTATACGACCTATGCCTATTCCGATCTCACCGTGAAACCAGGCGATTCAACCGCCGTCTCGTTCACGGTGAAGAATACCGGCAAACGCGCGGGCACTGAGGTTGCGCAGATCTATGCCTCTCTGCCCGATTCAGCCGGTGAGCCGCCGAAGCGCCTTGTGGGTTGGACGCGCGTAGAACTGGCGCCCGGCGAGTCGAAGCAGCTCTCCGTTCCTGTGAGCCGCGATCGGCTAACCGTATATGACGAGGCTTCGGATTCGTGGAAGCTCGTTCCAGGAAGCTACGTCATTCGTGTTGGCAGCTCATCGCAGGATCTTCCGCTTCGACAGACGATCTCGTTCTGAGGAGAGGGCTCCCTTGGTGTCCCCTTGGATCGCTTCGATCCTTTGGCTGATCTCCTCGGTGGCCCGGCAGTCTGCTTGGCAAGTTCTTTCACCTCATTGGCTACCGCAGCAAAGCCTTCATCGGCTTCACCCGCGCGTGCCGCTTCAATTGTTGCGTTGAGGGCCAGCAGATTGGTCTGTTGCGCGATCGAGGTAATTACCTTGATCACGTTGCCGATCTCTCTGCTCGGCTCCCCTCGTCGTTAAAGCCGACTTACCTCTGCTCGGCTCTTTCGCTGGCGGGCTCGTAGGGCTGTCAGATTCCGAAGGTCAGAGCCGTCTTGTTCAGCCCATAATTGAAGAGCTCTTTTCCGATGCAATTTATGAAGTGTTGAACGTCGCTTCCTCAGCGATTACCTCGGAAGGCAGGGCAGTCCTTTCCAAGATGGTGACAAAGCACACCGATATCAAGGGCTCAGTGGCCGAATCTATCGTCGCGAAACCGAATCACAAAGTTGATTTCAACGTCGCCGTCGAAGGATACCGTGGCGGGAGGTTCGCGGTGCTGTCTTAACGTATCTCTACATGTTCAAGCGGCGCTAGAAGAAGGGTCGCGCGCACTTTCTGCGGGGTCATACGCATGAAAGTGAATTACGGCAGAAACTCGAAATATGAAAGGTCCTCTCTCGTGAATGGCTGCGGCATGCAAAGAATCAATGACCCTTGCGAGCGAATCCAGATCCTGCATTGGGAATTGAAGGGGACTGGTTCTAACGGATGAGCCGAGAGACCGGTTTAGCATTCTGCGTCAATGCTTGGCGCGTTCGGGATTGGAGCTCTGTCGAGCGTTAGAGCCAGTCCAGCGGTGCACCGTCCATGCCACCAATGCTCCAGCCGCTCCGCTCAAAGGTACCACCGCGGTGTGCCACACGAGGATGTGGGCGGCCTGAAAATTCGGGCAATGCAGTTCAAGCATGCCCACCCCAGCCAGTCCGCCGAGGACACCTGCTGCCAATCCCGCAGCGACAGGATTCAGCGCGAAGCCTCGCCGCAGGAGCAACCAACTCAGAAACACCGCAGGAATGGCGTGGAGGAGGCCGGTGACCAGGCATACGATGCCGATGGAGACGAAGTGGTCGATTTGATAATCGCGGAACAGGAATGCAAACACGCCAAGTAGCGTCACGCTGCCTAGTCCCAATAGTGCGCCCGGAGAGTAGCGACGTAGACTTCCCGGAATCATTTCAGAAACGAACAAGTCCCCCGCCAACCACGCAAAGAGAGCGAGCACAGGAAAGATCAGCAAACGCTCCAGGAGATCCATCTTCTCGAATCCGAAAAACCCCGCACGGGCTGCCCCCACGAATGAGACTGCGGCGCAGACCAGGACAAGCCCGCCGGACATTAACCAACTTGGCGGCAGCGGACGAACCGGACGCATCGAGGGTTTGACAGAGTCAGCGATGCGCTGGAGCACCTCTGGCTTCAAATCGTCCGGAGCCTGCGCTGCCTTCATCAGGATGTCATCAAACTCTTCATCTTTCATGACAGTCCTCCGCTCCGCCCCTTGGGGAATCCGGTGGCGCTCATCGTTTCCCTCAGTTTCTTGTATGCTCTATGCACCTTCTGCTTCACAGATCCCACGCTTGAAGAGGTGGCGCGTGCAACCTCTTCAAGCGACATTCCCGATATCTTCAACATCTCAATTACTTCACGTTGGCTCTCTGGAAGTGGCGCCAACAGTGCCTCCAGACTCTGGGCGCGATCGGATTCCCCTGGAACTGGCGAAGCTTCTTTCGACATTGCCTCCAGTTTTTGTTCGCCGGCTGTGGTCCGGATTGATTTCCGATAGTGGTCAACTCGAACGTGACGGGCTATCGCGTAGAACCATGGAAGCGCTGGCTCGCTGGAGCGGTACGTGTGGCGCACTTTGTGAATACGAAGCCAGGTTTCCTGCAACAGGTCATCGGCATCTGGGCGGCTCTGCGATTGTGCAAGGAAAAACCGATATAGCTGCGGGCTGATGCGGTTGATCAGAGACGTGGCCGCACCGAAATCGCCCTGCTGGTAGAGAACCATCAGCATTTCGAGATTGCTGTCCGGGGACATGAGCGGGAGAGCCTTCATGCAATCTGTACCAGCCTCTGCGTATTCTCGCAAACTGTTCCCCATCGTCCATCGAACTTGCGGACCCAATTCAATGTCCTGTCAGTTTATTCGACGGAGAGCGCTCAAAAGTTACGCGGCAGCAAACAAATTCAGAAGTTTTCAACTTCGGGTGGCCCCGAATGTCCACCGTAACTTTTCGTGAGTCCAGATCGAATATTCATGTGAAACTGCCCTCTTTCCCGGATGGGTCCGTAAAGCCGCGATAGAGGCAGCCTTTCACTACCAACTCCCAGGAGATGACGATGAATTTTCAGAAGCAGAGATCTGGCCTGTGTCGCTGCAGCATCGCGCTGGCCGTGCTTTGTCTCACCAGCGCATTGGCTGTTGCCGGTCAGCAAGGACGAGGCGCATTGGTGATCACAAGCACAAATGACGCAAGCGGCAATGCTGTTGTCGTGTTCAAACTGAATACGGCTGGAACACCCTCGCTCGCGTTGGCGGAGACACTCCGTACTGGAGGCAAAGGCGGCGCGAGTACGAACGCGGGAATACTGCAGTTCAATGACGATCTCGGGGCTGTGGCGAACTACGGATCGAACACCGTCAGCCAATTGGTGAGGTACAACAATTCGATCGCCGTTGGAAAGACGATACAACTAGCGTCGGACTGCGAGAAACCAGATTCTGTCGCGCTGACCCGGGAACACCTCTTCGTGGTAGGCGCAAATTGTGCCGAGAGTCATGCGTGGCCGTCAGGTTTTGTCGATGGGCCCGTCGTGAATCTCCCGGATTCTTCGGCGGCGCAGATTGCAGTCGGCAAGACCTGGGCGGCAGTCACAATGAGTTCCGGATCCCTGCTTCAACTGCCGCTCACGCAGGACGATGGGGTTTTGAATGGAACCAATACCGCTGTTACCTTGCCCAGCGATGCGGATATGGTCCCGCTGGGGGCCGCATTCTGGGGAAACGTTCTGGGCTTCACTCCGGCGCACAGCCCTGACAGCTTCGCCATAGTAGATGAGGATAGAAACCTTACCCCGATCGCTGGGCCCACGCCGTCTTTTCCCATCAATGCTCCCTGCTGGGTGGCAAAGGGACCAGGAAACATTTGGTACACGGGCAACTCACCTGGGCACGCAATCTCAATCTTCTTCAGCGACGGCCAGGGAGGAGTGTTCTACAAATCGGTTCCCTTGCCGGGTGCACCGACGGACTTAACGGTGTCCCCTGACGAAAAGTGGCTAGCCGTCATTTATGCGGTGGGCAGTGACGCATATGTTGCAGCCTTCGCCATTGACGGTCATGGTGACCTCACTCCGGTGGCGACCTCCAACTCAATCGGCGTTGCCTCTTTCAGCGGCGTGGCTATCAGCCAATAACCACCAGATTCATCGCCGTCTTGCCTGGTGAGCTTCGCTCGCCGGGCAAACGACGTCTATCAAAGATCAGCAGTTTGCGCGACTTCAGAAACCATCCGCCTTACCGCCCGACGCCGGCATACGCTCGCGCACCGTATCTACTATGGCATCGGGACGTTCATCTGGAATCGCGTGTGTGCTATTGGAAACGATTTGTTGGCGCGTCTGCCAACTCAGCCTCGCTATCGCCCGCGAACTGCTCCTCGACTTCGCTCGTTGTCGCCCGAATGAATTGTGGCTGTATGGCGTGGAACAACCATTCCCGATCGTCGGTTGGCTCGCCTGCACCCAGGACACTCGTCGTACGCTCTGCCTTGCCGCTCTTAGCGGCATGCAGACATCCATTTTCTTCTCGCGAAACTTTCTCGAATCACTCCGTTGTGCGGAGCATCGTACCAACAGAAGTGCCGACCCCACGCTTCTAGGTCTGCCCGTTATCTACCGACACCCACCGAAACTTTGAAGGAGGAAAGCCATGCAAATCCATAATCGCCGTGCCGTCGTGTTTTGCCTCTTTACATTCACGACTTTGGCACTCTTGACGAATGCCGCCGCAGAAGACAAAAACGTCGTCCATGTCGTTTCGGGAGTCGCGAAGCACGTGGACAAAGACTCCAGGAAAGTAATCGTCAAAGCCGGGGATGGGGCTGAGCACACCATTAAATGGACCGGAAAAACAACATGGCACGGAACCAAAGATGGGGGAGAAGGCATAAAAGAGGGATCACAACTCTCTGTTCGATATACGGAGAAGGCAGGGGAGAAGACCGCAGTTGGCATTGAAGACATCGGCAAGGATACCAAGAAGGCAGTGCAGTGACGAGGTACCCTGACGCGCTGCGATCTTGCCCGTTCGAATCTCTCCCGTGAAAGGGGAGCTCGAGAGCTTTTTCCGGCCCCGCCGCCTTCTAAGTGTTGTAGGTGCTTCGCTGCTTGATCGGCTCGATTCAGGCTTTAGGCCTGGAAAGACGAAGCAGATACTCCAAGGCTAGTTCGTCTTGGACGGCATCGAGCATTCGTTTGCCAACTCGTGCTTCAAAGTCGACGGTTGCAAGCCTCGCTTGGACGATCGTCGGGCTGCGCGCGAGTTCATCCATCAAACGCCAGTTCCGATCTGTGATCAGTTTCCGATCGTTCGGATTTAAACAATTTCCTGGCAAATGGCCGTATTGTTTTTCAGAGAAAAGGCCAGGGAGACGAGGTCTACAGGAGGTTTCTGACGGCTGAGAACTAAGCATTCCCAGTTGGCAGGATAGATTATTTGGGTGCTCCCCTCAATTCGGAGAAGCCCTTTTAACAGAAGCACCGGCAAAAGATGATCCGGCCAGAAGCGTAGAGTCAACCCGCACGCTTCGAGTCTGGTTACCATGGTTCTCAATTGATAAACCGGAACTTCTTCGAGAAATTGGACCAGCCCCTGTAGAGAAGGGGCGGAAATGCCGATGATGTACCTAATTGTGTGAACGGGGTTGATTCGATCGACGCTCTTGTGTCTAACTTGACCACAAATGCGCCGATGATCGCAGCGACCCGCGGATAAATCCCCCGCTGTGCAGCCTTGAAGAGGAGGAGAGCAGGTAGGAGTAACCACGTGCGTTGCGCATGCCGTCCCCGCGATTGTCCTATAGGAGTGGGTTTGACTCCCGCTCACAGAGAGATTCCGGGCTGCGAACGAGAGAGGTGTTCCCGCTTGGTCCTTGAGGGTTGCGAAATGCGAATTGATGTTCAGGCCGGCAAGCGACGTTTCAATGATCCGCTTTCCGCGAAATACCACACCCGGCAGGTTTCCCGCAGGCTGATCGGTGTTTTCGTAGCCAGCATCCTCGCACTGGCTTTGGTTGTTGCCTCCGCAACCGCCGAAGCGCCCTGGCCGCCCGGTATGGCCCAGTTCGTTCAGACAACAGTTACAGACAGAAATGGACTTCCGCAGAACTCCATCAATGCCCTGACGCAAACAGCCGACGGCTATCTTTGGTTCGGGACCGAAGAGGGATTGGCGCGATTCGACGGTCTTCACCTTACCGTCTACGACACGCAACACTTCAAAGCGCTCAGAGACAACTACATTTACGCGATCACGTCCGGCCGCGACGCCAGCCTTTGGATTGGTACTCGAAGCGGTGTCGTGCGACTGAAAGATGGAGTCTTTCAGACATTCCTTTCTGCAAAGTCCCCCATCGATGCCATCCTCGAGAGCTCGGACGGCTCGATTTGGGTAGGCGGTCTGGACGGCCTCTGGAGGCTCCAGGATAACCAGGTTCGTCATTTTACCGTGGCCGACGGGTTGCCTGGAGAAGCTGTGAGTAGCATCATCCAGAGTCACGATGGCACGCTGTGGATCGGCACCAACAAAGGCCTTGCTCGAGTCAAGGATGCAAGCATCCGGGCGGTTGGCGCCCGTGAAGGCCTTCTTTCAGACCGCATCCTCGATCTCGCCACTTCAAGAGATGGTGGTTTATGGATCGCGAACCGGCAGGGGGTGCTGAAGTGGAATGGGAGCACATTCGAACGGTTTCCGTCACTGCAATTTCCGAAGAACGCCAATGTCTCCTCATTGTTTGAGGCTCGCGACGGCACACTTTGGATTGGCTTCGATCATGCTGGTGTCGCGTCGCTGAGCAGCGGAGTACTCACGTGGTACACGACGCGGCAGGGTCTGCCGGTGGATGATGTCAGCAAGGTCTTTGAGGACCGCGATGGCAATATCTGGATCGGCCTTTCTGAAGGGGGTGCGGCCGAGCTTCGCAGAGGCTCTTTCAAAACATTCGCTACGCGAGAAGGGCTATCGGAAGACATGACCTGGACGGTCCTGCGAGCGCGGGACAATACTCTCTGGGTCGGGACCGACAGTAAAGGCCTGGACCATATCGATCTCTCGGGAAAAGTTCATGCCTACGGGGTGAAAGACGGGCTTCCGGGCGGGTCGATCTTCGCACTGTATGAGAGCCCAGACAAGAGCATTTGGATCGGATCGGAGCACGGCGAACTGAGCCACCTTGTCAACGGCCGCATCTCGGTTTTCCGCGATCCCGCGAATAGAGCAGCAAGACTGAATGCGATTGTTGCCGGCCCGGATGGTGACTTGCTGCTTGGATACCATGAAACCAATGGACTGGTCCGCTTCCATCACGGGGATTTTCAACACTATGTGTTCCCTGGTCTCCTGAACACCGCCACTATCGCTCCTGACGGCTCGATCTGGATCGGTACAGACCACGGCGGCCTCAGTCATATTCAAAACGGCAAGATAACGACCTACACAACCCGCGACGGTCTGCTGAGCAACTTTGCCCAGGCGGTCTATGTAGACCGCGACGGCGTCGTATGGGCCGGAACCTCACCCGGAGGATTGAATCGCATCGAGAACGGGAAAATCACGACGTACTCGATCGGGCAGGGACTCTACGACCTGACCGTGGGAGCCATTGTCGAGGATAACAATGGTTACTTGTGGATGACTTGCAACAAAGGAATCTACAAGGTTTCGAAGAAAGAATTAAATGACTATGCGCAGAAGCGTCGTCCAAACATTCACAGCATCGTTTACACGACAGTAGACGGACTTCGAAGCGCGGAATGCAACTTCGCCGGCAATCCTGCGGCCTGGAAGGGCACAGATGGTGATTTGTGGTTTGTCACCACCGCCGGCATCGCGGGAATCGCTCCGGCGCACTCGCAAACCATGACCATTGCGCCCTCTCCGTTGATCGAGCAGGTCTCTTTCAATCAAAAGCTGCTCCCACCCGCATCGGAGGCCGTTACCGGTCCCGGAAGCGGGAACCTCGAAATTCAATACACAGCGCCTGATTTTGCTGCTTCTGAGCGGTTACAGTTCCGCTATCGCTTAAACGGATTCGAGACGGACTGGGTAGAAGCTGGAAGCCGACGCGAGGCCATCTACACAAAACTTCCTCCAGGTCGCTATCAATTCGATTTGCAAGCGAGTGACGGGGTCTCCGGCTGGGGCGGGAGAACCGCTCAACAAACGATCATCATTCAGCCGTTTGTCTGGCAGACGGGCTGGTTTCGCGCAGTTGTGGGACTTCTACTTCTATTGCTTTGTGCCGCTATCTATCGGTTTCGTGTGAGATATCTCGTTGATCACGCTCGCCGGCTCGAAGAAATGGTGAGCCGCAGGACTTCAGAACTCGAGGCAGCCGTGTTGACGGCAACATCGGCGCAAACCGCATTGCGCGAGCAGGCGCAAAAGGACGGTCTGACCGGGCTGTGGAACCGGAGGGCGCTGTTTGAAAAAATTGAGACAGAGATTTCTCGAGCACAGCGGGACAACCTGCAGATTGCCGTACTCATGGCGGATGTGGATCACTTCAAGGTCATCAATGATACGCATGGCCATTTGATCGGAGATGAAGTTTTGCACGAGATTGCGCACCGGCTCGTGGCGGGAATCCGATCATACGATTTTGCGGGACGGTATGGAGGCGAAGAATTTCTGATTGTTCTCCCGGGCTGTTCGATGACGGACGGCCAGCGTCGAGCGGACGAAATCCGCCGTGCAATCGGCGAGCATCCGATCATGACCGCGGTCGGACCGTTGCAGGTCACGTGCAGTGTCGGGATTGCCACCGAAAAAGGCGCCATTTCTTCAGAAGAATTAATTCGTCTGGCGGACGAAGCCCTGTATCGCGCCAAGCGATCGGGAAGAGACTGCGTTCGAGCCAGCACGGGGGCAGTCGGAGGGATGGCAAATTCAACTGCTCCGTGCATCAACAAGTCCTGATCGGTCTTCCATCAACTAGAGCGAAGGCCGGCCCGGTCTGAGCCCCATTCACACCAAGACTGTGAATTTAGCCAGCGCCGAGCGCCTATTTTCAAGCTCCAGAGATACGGCTCCCCGTTTGTGAAGAGTCGATTTGCCCTTTCGCCAGGAAGGGGGTAGAGTGTCTACAGGATGGTGTAGAGGTTCTACGGCCTATGGCGACGAAGAGCAGCTATCAAAATCGAATTGAACTCCTGCAGGGCACATTGGACATGCTGATCCTGAAAACACTGCAATGGGGACCTCAGCATGGTTACGGGATCAGCCAGGCGATTCGAGTGTCTTCCGGCGAGGTATTGCAGGTCGAAACAGGATCGCTGTATCCGGCGCTTCATCGGCTGGAGCGGCAGGGTTGGGTCACCGCCGAGTGGAAACAGAGCGAGAGCAATCAGCGGGCCAAGTTCTACAAGATCACCAAACAGGGTAAAGAGCAGTTGGCTTCCGACTATGAGCGGTGGGGAAAGATGGTCGCGACCATCGAGGGGATCATGACTTCCAGGCGAGGTGACGTATGAAGATATTCGAAATCTTTCGCCGCAAAACGGATTTGAGGGAAGAGATTGAAAGCCACCTCAAGATGGCGACTGCAGACAGGGTGGCTCGTGGAGAGTCGCCGATTGATGCGAGGAGAGCCGCGGTTCGTGAGTTCGGGAATGCTCCGTTAGTCGCGGATGTGACGCGCGAACGCTGGGAATGGCTGCGCCTCGAGCGGCTGGCACAGGACTCGCGCTTTGCCGTACGCCAGTTGCGGCGAACCCCGGCATTCACGACCACGGTGCTGCTCACCCTCGCCCTTGGCATCGGGGCAAATGCAGCGATATTCACGCTGGTGAACGCGGTGCTGTTGAAGGATCTGCCGGTCGCCGATCCCAAGATGCTCGTGCATCTGGGCGATAACGGCCACGACTGCTGTGTCGGGCACAACGGCACTCGAGAAGAAGGGGATTACTCGAACTTCTCAACCGATACGTACCTGCAATTGAAGAGCAATTTGCCTGAATTCGAAGAGTTGGCTGCGATGCAGGCCGGTTGGACCTACCGGCCGGTGATAGCGCGGCGCGATGGCGCGCAGACTGAAGCTCGATCGGTCATGGGCGAGTTTGTGTCGGGAAATTATTTTAAGACATTTGGACTGCGCGCCGAAGCGGGACGATTGCTCATCGATGCGGACGATCTGCCTGGCTCGCCGGCGACCGCGGTGATGAGTTATGAGACGTGGCAGCATGAATTCGCCGCAGACGCTGCGATCGTCGGCAGTACTTTTTGGGTGAATACCAAACCGGTGACGGTAGTTGGAGTCGCGCCGCGAGGTTTTTTTGGCGACCGGATGGCAATCACGCCACCCGACTTCTACCTGCCGCTTCAGACGATGGCCTCGCTGGCAAACGCTTCTTATGTAAATGACCCAGAGACGAATTGGCTCTACATTGTGGGGCGCGTCAAGCCTGGGGTCCCGCTTGGCCCGCTGCAACAGAAGGTAAATGCCGTCCTGCAGCGGGCGTTCGCAACCCAAAGCAGTTTCTCCACCGAGAATGGCAAGAAGCTTTTGCCACGGGTGCATGCAACTCTGACGCCGGGCGGTGAAGGCATCCAGACGATGCAAGAAGATTACGGCTCTCATCTCCATCTGCTGATGTGGACTGCAGGGCTGGTGCTGCTGATTGCCTGCGCGAATATTGCCAACCTGCTGCTGGTAAGAGGCATGGGAAGGCGGACGGAAATGTCGCTTCGGTCGGCGCTGGGCGCCATGCGAGGCAGGATCGTTAGACAGCTCTTAACCGAGAGCATTTTGCTGGCGGGTTTGGGCGGCCTTCTGGGTCTGGCAGTGGCTTACGGCGGGGCGCGCCTCCTCCTGCTGCTCGCCTTTCCCGGGGCGCAGAATGTTCCCATCGAGGCCGGTCGGTCGCTTGCAGTGATCGGGTTTGCGTGCGGCCTTTCGATCGCGACGGGCATCCTGTTCGGCGTTGCGCCTGCTTGGATTTCGGCGCAAACCAGGCCCGCAGATGCCCTGCGAAGGGGTACACGGATCACATCTTCGGCAACGTCGAGTCTGCAGCAAATACTGGTGGTGCTGCAAGCCGCGTTGTCGCTGGTGCTGCTGGTGGGCGCGGGATTGTTTTCGCAGAGCCTGAACAGGTTGCAGAACACCGACTTGAAACTCGACGCGCGCAACCGCTACGTGGTGCACATCAATCCCCAGGCGGCCGGCTATGCGGGAATCCAGCTTGAGGCCCTCTACCGGACCATGGAGGACAGTTTTCACGCGGTGCCGGGCGTGATGAGAGTCGGCATCTCCACCTACTCTCCAATGGAAGATGACCGCTGGAGCAATTACATCGTGGTTCAGAGACATCCCGATGCCAAGGGCCTGGCTGGGTTTGTGAAGGCCAATGCGGACTATTTCGACTCGGTCGGAACAAAGGTTGTGATGGGACGTGGAATCGGCGTGCGCGATACATCGACCGCTCCCGCCGTGGCGGTCGTGAATCAGGCTTTTGTTCAGCAGTTTTTGGGCGGGAAGAATCCCATAGGGCAGCGGATCGGATCGCCAGATTCACCGGGCGATTTCCAGATCGTAGGGGTGGTTGTGAACACCGTTTACACCGACGTTCATTTGAAAGAAGACCCCATGTACTTCGTGCCCTTGATGCAGCGGCCTGCAAGCGACAAATCTCCGATTGAGAAAGATATGTCGCTCTATGCAGGAACCATGGTGCTTGAGACCGCGCAACCCATCAACGATATGGAGAGAATTTCGCGCCAGACCCTCGCCGGCATCAATCCAAATCTAACCGTAGTTCAGTTTCAGACCCTTAACGAACAAATCGCAATCCAGTTCACCCAACAGCGGTTGATTGCGCGACTGACCTTGCTGTTCAGCGCATTGGCGCTGCTTCTGGCCACCATTGGTCTTTACGGCGTCACCGCCTATTCGGTCGAGCGACGGACACCAGAGATCGGCATTCGCATGGCCCTAGGCGCAGAGCGCGGAGGCGTGGTTGCGATGGTGATGCGCGGTGCGCTGATTCAAGCCGCGCTGGGATTGGCCATCGGGATCCCGGTTGCCATGCTCTGTGTGCGGTTCGTCAAGGCGCAACTCTATGAGATCACCAGCGCAGACACCCGTGTAATGACCGCAGCCATCGTCGCCTTGGCAGTGGCAACGTGCGTGGCCGGAATTATCCCTGCGCGGCGGGCCGCTTCGATTGACGCCGCCAAAGCGTTGCGGGCTGAGTGAGTCGAAAGAATGAGGACTTCTCGATCCGGCGATTCGTCTGCGATCGCGCAGCCCTTGAGGATATGGCGACCTGATCACGCTCCGTGCAACGCCGGCCAGTTTCCATTATGGAGCGGTGCTTGCTCTTACGCAAAATTGCGTAACCCATCTTTGTGTGGCTTGAAACCTTTACTTCTTTTCTGATTTCCTCACAGCCGCCCACCGTTTCCTCTGCGCTTGGGCGATTTTTGCACGAGCTTCCGGGCTAAGCCTGTGCTTTGTGCGCTTCTTGGCAATCTTGGTGCCCTTGGAGGCACTCTTCTTGCCCGACTTGCCTTCAGCACTCGAAAGGAGCTTTTTCACTTCCTGAAGGCGCTTGATCTCTGCATCAATTTCGGAAAGTATTGATTCGATTCCCACTGAATTGATTCTCCTCTGTAAGATTCTAACGTGCGAAGAACGGCTCCTCGAAGCAGGGTGTCCCGGGCGACGAAGGGCGTCGCGATGATCATCACCTGCCGATTCCTCCTACATGTGATTGGTAGCGGATATCGGTGCTGCCGGGCTATGCGGCCAGGACATTGAATTGAACACTTCCCAGATCCACACATTTGACTATGCAGAACTTTGAAGAGTTCGTTGACTCGTTGAATAAGAACACGCCGGTCCGAGGATTCTTGCATCGCCCGGCCCTTGCAGGGACAGACTGTCTAATCTTGACGCACGGCGCTGGAGCAAACTGTCGCTCTTTGCTTCTCACTACGCTGGCAGATGTGTTCTGCGCCGCGGGACTCACCGTGCTACGTTGCGACCTTCCCTTTCGCCAATCTCGACCTCATGGGCCACCGCCTCGCGGAGGTGCGGAACGAGACCAGGAAGGACTTCGGGCGGCCGTCGCATCGATGCGAAAAATCACCAAGGGGAAAATCTTTCTAGGGGGGCACTCGTACGGAGGTAGGCAGGCCTCGATCTTGGCAGCCAACGAACCTGGATTGGTTGAGCGCCTTCTGCTGCTCTCCTACCCATTACATCCCCCGAAACGGCCTGCGGAAATGCGCACCAAGCACTTCTCCTCTCTGCGGACGCCGGCATTGTTTGTTCACGGCGTGCGAGACGGGTTCGGTTCCATTCCAGAGATGGAAGCGGCGCTAACGATCATCCCATCCGCCACCCAGTTGATTTCAGTTTCCAGTGCAGGACACGAACTGATGACCAACCGAAACAGCAACGAATTAGCTGGACAGATTGTGGCGGCACTCCTATCCCTCCCGCAATAATTGAGGTATCCAGTATAGGAATCCATGAACCCATGGCCATTCAGGCGCAAAAGTGTTAAGTGGAAGGTCTATAGCCACGGAGCCTGAGGAGTCTGTCGAACCGGCCGGCGATACCGTCTACAGAGGCGGCAGCTTCATCGCCACCAATCAGACTCGGCTTTCATTTTTCGCATCATGTCTGATTGAAAAAAGCCTTTCCATCCCTGCTGGCGAAGTTAGGTAGTTTCTGTTCCCCCTTCGCGCGGTCGAAAAAAAACACTTGCATGTGTTTTGGCGTTATGGTTAACTACAACACCATAGATGCCGTCCCGCGCAACTTGATTGCACGCTCGGCATGGATAGAAAGGCGAGTCAAAATGAAAGTGCGTCACCTCGGTCTGTTTCTCACTGTATTGTTGGTCTCCACAGCGGCTCTTGCGCAGTCTGCCGCGCAAACGTCTTTCGAGCAACTGAAAGCTCTGGCCGGGTCTTGGGAAGGGACTATGGATGGCAAGCCGCTCCACGTTTCGCTGCGTGTGACATCGATGGGCAACGCGCTCATGCATGAGATGAAGGGAGCTGGGCCCGATGATCCAATCACCATGTTCCATCTCGATGGCGATCGCCTGCTTCTGACCCATTATTGTGACGCCGGGAATCAACCTCGTATGGCGGCAACGATTTCGCCTGACGGCAAGACGATCGTGTTCAATTTCCTCGAAGCCACCAACCTTTTGAGTTCGCAAATGGGACACATGCAACGCGTCACTTTCAACTTTATCGACTCCGATCATCACACCGAAAAGTGGGAGTTCGCGATGGCCGACGGCAAGCAGATGGGTGGCCTGCTTGATCTGAAGCGCGCGAAGTAAAGGCACATCCTGGCTGTGATCGAGAGATCGGCCGAAGTGTTATCGATCCGCTCGATAGCTTGTCTTGACCAGCAGCGGTAATGGAGAGCAGAGGACTTCTGGGACAGAGGATGGATTTCGAGTGGAACGACAGTCAGCCGATCTACCGCCAGCTTCGCGACCGGGTTGTCGCCATGATTCTCGACGGCGCACTCAAGGAAGGCGATCCGTTGCCCTCAGTGCGCACCGTCGCGGCCGAATATCGGGTCAATCCTCTCACTGTCCTGAAAGGTTATCAACAATTGGTCGACGAGGAACTGGTGGAGACCAGGCGAGGGCTGGGCATGTATATCAACGCCGGCGCACGCGCCTTGTTATTGCGTGGCGAACGTCAAAAGTTCCTGCAAGAGGAATGGCCCAGAGTTTGTGCAACCATTCAGAGGCTTGGTCTGAAAGCGGACGATCTGCTCGATGCCACTTGCGCGAAAAGCGCCAAGCCGGATTCACGAAAGAAGGAGCGCTGAAGTCATGGCATGCATAGAAGCGCGCGGTCTTCGCAAACAGTTTGGAGCGACGATCGCGTTGGATGGGATCGAAATGCGCGTCGAAGAGGGCCGCATCCTGGGACTCATCGGTCCCAACGGGGCCGGAAAGACCACCGCGCTCAACGCCATTCTCGGCTTGCTGCCATATCAGGGTGAATTACAGGTTCTCGGTCGCGACCCCTGGACGCAGCGCGATCAACTCATGCGCGATGTCTCCTTCATTGCGGATGTCGCCGTCTTGCCGCGCTGGATAAAGGTGTGGCAGTTGCTCGACTATGTCACGGGCATCCATCCCCGATTTGATCGCGCAAAGGCGGAAAGTTTCCTTGCCAAAACAACCATCGGACATACTCGCAAAGTCCGCGACCTATCCAAGGGCATGGTGGCTCAACTACACCTTGCCCTGGTCATGGCGATCGATGCCAGGCTGCTGGTGCTGGACGAGCCAACGCTGGGGCTCGACATCCTTTACCGCAAGCAGTTTTACGATTCGCTGCTGAACGACTACTTTGATCGCAGTCGCACCATTATCGTGACGACACACCAGGTCGAAGAGATCCAGCACATCGTTACCGACCTGATGTTTATCAGCAGGGGCCGCGTCGTCCTCAGCTGCAGCATGGAAGAAGTTGAGTCCCGCTTTCTTGAAGTGATGGTCCATCCCGGGACCGTGGATGCAGCACGGGCCCTTAAGCCCATCGACGAGCGCCAGATCCTCGGTGGCAGCATCCTGATGTTCGATGGGGCTGATAGGCAAAAAGTCGCTGCGCTGGGCGATCCTCGCACCCCCGGCATCGCCGACTTGTTCGTTGCCGTGATTACAAACCAGGACAAGCAGGCACAAGGAGCGGCCCGGTGAGTAGCCAATCGAACGTCATGCCCGAGTCGTCTCTCCGCTCGCAGGGAATCGCAGCCGCGGCCATACCCGCGGCAAGGCTCATGTACTGGTCGGTGCGACGCGAATTGTGGGAGATCCGAGCCATTTATGTCGCCCCCGTCGCAGTCGCTTGCGTGTTTTTGTTTGGCTTCTCGATCAGCATCCTTCACGTGCTCGTCAAGATGCATGCCGCGCCCTGGCTCGATGTGATGCAGCAGCGCGAGTTATTCGGGAAGCCATACGAGTTCGCTGAAGATCTGATCATGGGGGCCGTTCTTCTAGTCGGACTCTTTTACTCCATCGATGCCCTCCATGGAGAACGCCGCGATCGCAGCATTTTGTTCTGGAAATCCCTTCCGGTTTCCGATCTGACCACGGTGCTGTCGAAGGCCAGTATTCCGATCGTGGTTCTCCCGCTGCTGGCTTTCGCGGTCGCCGTTCTCACTCAATCGATGATGCTGCTGATCAGCAGCGCAGCGCTGCTGGGCAGCGGCCACAACGTGGCGCTCCTCTGGTCTCGGGTAGGGATCTTCCACCGCTGGTCGATGTTGCTCTTCCACTTCGTGTGCATTCACGGGCTGTGGCAAGCGCCAATTTATGCTTGGCTCTTGCTGGTCTCAGGCTGGGCACGGCGAGTACCGATTCTCTGGGCTGTCTTGCCCCCGTTGACCATCGGCATCGTCGAGAAAGTTGCTTTCAATACGACCTTCTTCGGTTCTTTGATTGGCAATCGTTTTACGGGCGGTTCCGAAGGCATTTCGATCATGGAACGTGGCAGGGCCATGGATCCGACGATGATGTTTGCCCCGCTCCATTTCCTCATCAACCCAGGCTTGTGGATGGGCCTGGCGGTCACCGCGGCGTTCCTTGCCGCAGCCGTCCGCCTGCGCCGATATCGCGGGCCAATCTGATTCGCATACCGGCTCGATTCTACCGAAGGCTCAACTAAGTTTCCCTTCATCGACGGCTTCATTCAGTCCCAAGGAGGACCCATGGAAACCCTCGTCTCTCTGCACTGCCCGGAACAGGTTGTATGCCATTCCCCTTCGCCCACCGCTTCGATCTGGCAGGACATTCTAGCCCAGGCCGTAACCGGTGAGCTCATGGCTGCCATGAACTATCGCGCATTATCGACCATCTGCGACGACCCCGAAGAAATTGCCGATGCCCTGGAGCACGCCCAAGGTGAAGATGGGCACGCCGCCGCATTCTCTGCCGAAGGCCGCAGGATCGGGGTGGATGTTCCCAGCAATGTCAACGCCAGGTACTGGAAGCGGATTCGCGAAGCATTCATGCGCTCGATCGCGGAGCGCGACTTCATGGCCTGTCTGATCGTTCAGGAGATCATGCTCGAATCGTTCGCTGTCGCAAGCTACACCCGTGTCGGGAAGGCGGCTCCGGGTAGTCTCGGTGAGACCTTTACCGCGATTGCTGCAGAGGAGGAGGGACACATCGAGCATGCCATGGAGATTCTCAGAGCCGAGCGAGCCAGGCACCCACAGCGCTTCGATGACAAGGTGTATCGACTTCATCTTGACGTCATGACTACACTCACGGAGATGGTCGCCAAGGAATGCCGGAATGGACAGTGCGACCTATGCCACAGCAGCTGTGTAAAGCCCTCGCTTTCAGAGGTCGGGTTGACCACAGCCGAATTGCGCGGAGCGTCGCTGCAACAGTACCTGAAGACACTGGACGCGCTGGGCCTGCCCGGGGAGGTAACACTTCAATGGGTCACGCAGCTGCCAGTGTAACCGCGCGAGACCAGCGGACCGCAGAGCGGGGAACTGAAATCGATTTCGCTCTGATCGGGCATCAGGAAAGTTGGCGCTCAGCGGCGGATGTGCTCGCCGTCCTGCGCGGGACCGAGCGCGCGCGATTGCCCGACGAGGAAATCGCTGAAATCTTCCCGTGGATTCCGCCGCGGGCGGTCTGTAACGTCGAGGTCGCGTCGGCGACTGGCACCATGGCGCGAGGCCTGTACATCGACTGCTTCATACCGCCGGATCGCCTGGATTGCGCATACCTCCACGACAACCTCGGCCGGGTTCGCGCCGCTGCTGCCGTTGCGATCAACAGAGGAGCGAAGATCGTGAGCCTGGGCGGATTCAGCTCCATCCTGATCGAAGGCAATTTCGATCAGCTTCCCGAAAGGAGCAATACGATCTTCACGACCGGCAATACCCTGACGGTTGCATTCATTGTTCAAGGGATTAAGAGAATGTGCGCGCGGATGGGGCGCGAAATCTCGAGATCGTCGCTCCTCATCGTTGGAGCTACGGGAGACGTCGGTTCCGGCTGCGCCCGCTGCCTGGCGCCTTTCGTCAAACGAGTCATGCTCTTCGCGCGAAACTCGGAGCGGCTTCGCACACTTGCAGCCGAGTTGGAGGCGGATGGAACTGAGGTCGAGATCGCAACAGATCTTGAGCAAATTCCATTTGCGGCCGATATCGTGATCTGCGCGGCGAGCCTGGCTTCTCCCTCGCTACGGTTGGGCCGCATTGCCCCAGAAACAATTATCTGCGATGCGGGCTACCCGAAAAACCTGCTTCCTTGCGGGGATAGGATCGACGCTCGAGTCTTCTTTGGTGGTCTTGGACAGATTGCGGGCGGATTGAGTTTCATGCCGGATTTCAAAGGCGTTCTGAATCGGCATCCATTTCCTGATGTAGCCCACGGCTGTTTACTCGAAGGCATGGCGCTGGCTCTGGCACGACGTTTTGAGCCCTTCTCCAAGGGGCGAGGCTTCATCACCCGCGAGAGGGTCGAGGAAATCGAGACCCTCGCCGCACTGCATGGAATCCATCTCGCGCCGCTGTCCAACGCTGAAGGGCCGCTGTAGGTTCGCACTCATCGGTCGACGGCGGCTTGTCGGCCATCTGAACAAGATCGCAAATGTTTATTTTGTAACGGGCATCATCAGCATGCGCAGATATTCCCGAGTGAGAATGGCGCGGAGTCGCGGTGCAATCGCCGAATCGCAAGGGATTGCCAGCGAGCGGCAGCGATCGATTGCCGAACGCAGAGATCGGAGAAATGCCACGCACGATGGGCAAGCTTCGATGTGCTCCCGCATCCGTTCGCACGTCGCAGGCTCCACCCTGCCATCCAGATAATCGGAAAGATTGGCAAATAAAGTGCGGCAATCTTCAGGACGGCGCTGGCTCCTCGATCGAGCGCCTCTCCGACTGTTCGTCTTGCGCGCGGAGTCAACCGTGACCGGTGCGTCGCCGCTGAGGAACCGACTCATTTCCTTGCGAACACTTAAACGCGCCCGATGAAGCCGGATTCTGACCGTTCCCGGCTGCAATTGCAGAACTTGCGCAACCTGCTCAGTGGTTAACTCTTCCATGTCGTGGAGCACAAGAACCATACGCAATGGCGCGGGAATGAGCAAGATGGCCTGATGCAGCAGATGGTGCTGTTCGGCGTGGAGCAGATTCGACTCCGGGCCTTTGCCGGCGTCCTGGAGCAGCAACCCCAACTCATCGTCGCTCGGCATAAACTCATCGAGCGAGAGCATTGTTGACGGGGCGCTTGCAGCCTTGCGCCTCATGCGCCAGCACCTATTTCTGGTGACCGTGTAGAGCCAAACGGCCAGTTGCTGGGGATCCTCGATCTTGGCCAGGTGTCCAAGCGAGCGGTAGAGTACTTCCTGCATGGTGTCTTCAGCATCTTGAGAATGCCCGCAGACTTTCATGCTGAAGGAAAAGACGGTGTTTTGCAGCAAACCGATCGCCTCTGCAATCGCTTGCGGCGTATTGAGACGCAATAATTCCGTCGCTTTTCTGAGTTCTGGCCGCATCGCAGGATGTGATCGAGATCAATGCCAGTATATTCCAGCATGCGTGTCCATGGTCTGCTCTTCCTGGGCCTGCGCTTCGCAACCGACAGCACTCTGAGACGTGGTCATCGCATAGCGGGATGATTCGTGTTCGCAGCTGGCAATGCGGTTTCGATCAGCTTCAGACAAATCGGCGAAATCTTCTTGAGCCATTCTCGTTCTTTGTCGCTTGCGGGCTTTGATTCAGCGGCTAGCCATCCGCGCAGCAACGCCAGAGCAAGCCCAAGTTGCGCGCCTGGGCGGCTCTCTTCAAGGAGGAACATCTGCCGGTACACATCATCCTTGATCCGCTCGCCGCAGGTTTGCTTGGAATCGCGGGGCCGAGTTGCACGCTCTCGAGCCGTCATTGTGTCTCACGACCTAAATCTTCGGAGTGCAACCGGCGTCTTTCAGCCCGATTGCGCGGAGCATGAGCATGGCCGGGCACCAGTTGGTGAAGGCAGACTGAAACAGATTGAGCGCCACAAAGGCCGTAAACCACAACCAATAAGGCGATAGATAATGTGCAAGCAACAGTGAGACCAGAAGCATTGTGCCGGCCATCAGCCGCAAACCGCGTTCAACCGTCATTCAGTCTCTCCTTCTTCGATTTCGGATGGATATGCGGGCTCAGCTTCATGCCGCGAGTGGACCATGTAATAAAGCACCGGAATGGTCGGCCAGGAGAGGAAAGTTGAAGCGACCGCACCCGCAATCAGCGACAGAGCTAGTCCCTGGAAGATGGGGTCGGTAAGAATTACGCTCGCGCCCACCACAACCGCCGCCGCCGTCAACAGCATGGGACGGAAACGCGTTGCGCCTGCATCGATCACTGCATCGGCCAGCGGCATGCCCTCTCGAATGCGGAGTTCGATGAAGTCCACCAGGATGATTGAATTTCGCACAATGATGCCGGCTCCCGCGATGAAGCCGATCATGGATGTCGCGGTAAAGAATGCGCCCATCATCGCATGCGCAGGCATGATGCCTACGAGCGTGAGTGGAATAGGCGCCATGATGATCAGCGGGATGATAAAGGAACGGAACCAGCCAACCACAAGAACGTAAATGAGGACGAGCACCGCGGCGAACGCGAGACCCATATCGCGGAAAACCTCGATGGTGATATGCCACTCGCCATCCCATTTCATGGAATAGTGGTCCGTGGACTCTGGCATCGACGCGTTATATCGTGCCAGCGTGTATCCCGCCGGAAGGGTCAGATGGTCGAGTTCCTTGTTCATCTTCAGGATCGCGTAGACGGGACTTTCTATCTCGCCAGCCACATCGCCGGTCACGTACACCACGCGGCGCAGATTCTTGTGATAAATGCTGCGCTCGATCGTTGTGTGCTCGACGATCACCAGTTCCCGCAACGACGACATGCTACCGTCAGCGCCGCGCAGGCGAATATTGTCAAGCGCCTGTTCTGAAGAGCGATCTGCACGATCAAGCTCGACGATTGCCGGCACAGGCTCCCGTGCCGATTGATCGTGAATCAGTCCCACCTCACTCCCTGAGATGGCCAGAGCCAGCGCATGCGCGACATCGGAAACCGCGATGCCATGCTGCGCGGCCTTCACTTCCTCCACGCGAATTGACAGCCTCTCCTGCGCATCCTCGACGTACCAGTCCGTGTCCACGACACCTGCCGTGTGCTGGAAGATCGACTTGACCTGCCGCGCTAGCTGCGTCTGGCCAGCAAGGTCTGGACCGTAAACCTCCGCCACCAGCGTCTGCACGACGGGAGGCCCAGGCGGCACCTCGCTCACTTGAATGCGCGCACCGTACTGGTCGCCGATCGCATCGAGTACCGGGCGAAGCCGCTTGGCGATCGCATGGCTCTGCACGCTTCGTTCTCTGGCGGGAAGCAGGTTCACCTGGATGTCAGCCTGATTTGACTCGTGGCGCAGGTAGTAATGGCGCACCAGACCGTTGAAGTTATACGGGCCCGACGTCCCCGTGTAAGTCTGGTAGTTCAGCACGTCCGGTTGCAGTGCCAACTCATCGCCAAGCGCCTGGGCGACACGCGCAGTTTGTTCCAACGGCGTGCCGTCGGGCATGTTGATAATCACCTGCAGTTCGCTCTTGTTGTCGAACGGCAGCATTTTCACGTTGACGAGTCCCAGCGGAACCAGAGCCACCGAAACGAGAAACAATATTGCCACTCCGATGAAAAACAAAATGCGATTGCGCGGGGACCGAATCAGCGGTGTCATGATTCGCCGATAGAGCCTGGTCCGCCAGGTCTCGGTCTCGGGCTCGAGCAATTTGGCTCCCTGAAGATGTTTGCCCAGGAGGCGAAGTGCAGCCCACGGCGAGACCACGAAGGCAACCATGAGCGAAAAGAGCATTGCCGCCGAAGCGCCGACGGGGATGGGCCGCATGTAAGGACCCATCAATCCGCGCACAAAGGCCATGGGCAGTACCGCGGCAATCACTGCAAATGTGGCGAGGATCGTGGGGTTGCCCACCTCGGCGACTGCTTCAACAGCCACTTCACTCATCGGCCGGCCATGATTCTCCGGGAGCCGAAAGTGCCTCACCATGTTTTCAACCACAACGATGGCATCGTCCACGAGAATGCCGATCGAGAAGATAAGGGCGAAGAGCGTGACACGGTTGATGGTGTAACCCAGGAAATAAAACACCGACATGGTGAGCGCCAGCGTAACCGGAATCGCCAGCAGCACGACGCCCGACTCGCGCCACCCCAGGAACAACGCGACGAGAAGCGTTACAGACAGTGTCGCCAGAAGTAGATGTTCCAGCAACTCGTCCGATTTGTTCTTTGCCGTCTCTCCATAATTTCGCGTGGTTGTGACCGTTACATCGTTTGGGATGAGGACGCCCCGCATCTCATGCACGCGTTTGAGTACGGCGTTCGAGATATCCGTCGCATTGGTGCCTCTGCGCTTCGCTACGGTAATAGTCACGGCGGGATATTGGCGTGCTCCCTGTTGTGCGCCCGCTGCCGCGTTGGTCGTGCCGAAGACTACGTAGTCCGACGGCTCCGCGGCGCCATCCAGAATCTTGTCCGCTACATCTCGCAGATACACAGGATGCCCGCCAACTACGCCCACAACAACCGACTCAAGATCCTCGCGACGCGTGAATGTGTTGCCCGCATCAATGCGGACTTCCTGATTATTCTCAGACAATGTGCCTGCCTGCACGCTGACATTTGCAGCTTGTAAATGCCCCACGATAGACATGGGAGACAAGCCATAAGCGCTCAGCTTCTCCGTGCTTAGAACGACTCGCATGATGCGCGGAAGCCCGCCGATGATGCTTGTTTCCGATACATCGCCAGTCTGCGCGATATTGTGCTGTATCTCATCCGCAATTGCGCGTAACTGGTAGCCGTCGTAATGCTCGCCCCACAGCGTTATGGCCAGAATAGGCACATCGTCGATCGATCGAGCCTTGATAATGGGCTGGGAAACTCCCGGAGGCATTCGGTCGAAGTTCGAGTAAAGCTTGCTGTAGACCTTGATCAGTGCGTCTTCCTGCGGCGTGCCGACGAGGAAGCGCACAATCACCAGGCTCTGCCCCGGCGCAGATGTCGAATACACGTATTCAACGCCAGATATTTGATGAACCAGATTCTCGATAGGCAGAGTTACACGCTCTTCCACCTCGGCCGGCGATGCTCCAGGCATGGCGGTGGTAATGTCGAGCATTGGAACAAGAATCTGCGGCTCTTCCTCGCGAGGAATGATAGCGACCGAGAAAATTCCCACGCCGAGCGACGCGGCAATGAAGAGCAGAGTCAGTTTGGAGTTGATAAATGCGTGTGCCAGTCGCCCCGCAATTCCAAGGTCCTGCTTCATGGCTGGACCCCGGTGCCGGTCTCGATGCGCCTTCCGGCGAGGTCGCGATCCGATGGCGCATCAACGAGTTTCTCCCCCGCTGAAAGACCCGAAAGTACCTCCACGAGACTGCCCAACTCCGCGCCAAGCATGATGGATCGCAGTTGCGCAATCCCCTGGCTGTCGAGAACGTATACACACTTGAGCGAGCCACGAGCAACGACAGCGGTGCGCGGAATAGCGATCGCCTGCCTTGTTCTATTGGCGAACTCAGCCGTTCCATACATGCCCGCGCGCGTCTGGTTTGAGGCCGGCAGATCGATTTTGACCAAGAACGTGTGGCTCGATGGATCGGCAGCAGGAACAATCTCGGCAACCGCCCCAGCCATGCTCGTCGACGTCCCCCCATCGATCGTCACCGGCACTTTCATTCCCTTGTGAATCATGCCGATTACCGACTCATCGACTGTGGCCTGAAGTTGCAAAGCCGCAGCCTGATCCACTTGGAGCAAGGGAACGCCCGGAGCGGCCATTGTTCCGGGATCAGCCATGCGTGCCGTAACCACGCCGGCGAATGGCGCAACCAGGCGCGTATACCCGAGCATGGTGCGCGCGCCGCTTTCCTGGGCACGCGCAACATCTGACTGCGCGCGCGCTCCATCAAGGCCCGCTGTCGCTGCTTCGGCCCGGCGCGACACTTCATCCATCTCCTGCGGACTTACGCTCTTTTCAGATTCGAGCTGCTTGTACCGGGCCAACGTGCTCGCTGCCAGTGAGGCGTTGCTCTGCGCGGCGGCTTGCGCATTCTCGGCAGCCTTCACTCCCGCCTTTGCCTGTTCCGCCTGGGCGCTCAGCGCTGCATCGTCCAGCACGACCAGCGTCTGCCCGGCGCGTACTTTATCCCCCTCGTGCACCAACACCTGCTGGATGCGAGCCATCACCTGTGCGGAAATGACAGCGGTCTGCCTGGAGTGAACGGTTCCAGTGGATTGAACGCCGACAGGCATCTGCTGCTGCCGGCTCTCAACAACTCGGGCCTGCATGCTTTGTACAGTCACCGGCGTTATAACAGATGTTCCGTCATGGCAGCCGGCAACCAGCGACGCGGACGCAGCAAGCAAACTTGCCCACAAGATGTTTTTCATTGGAGTTCCTCCGCAGCTTCGGGAGTCAACGTCCCGGTCGCGTATAAAAGTTCGCTATAAGCCATGGCGTTTCCATACACACCATGCCAGTAATTGAATTGGCTCTGCCGTTCGGCATCTTCAGCCCGAAGCAGATCAGTGATGGTGGCAAGGCCGGCATCATAGCGGTTCTTCAAAATGCGGAGACTCTCCGCGGACTGGTCCATTGCCGCACGAGCCGTCTCAAGCTGCAGTGCTGCAGTCTGCCGGTGAATGTGGGCCTGGCTCACTTCAAGCCGTAGATGCTGTTCGGTGGCAGCTATCTGCGCGTCGATCTTCTGCCTCGCTGCGCTCTCCCGCGCCAGTTGAGTGCGCTTGGTCAGCGGCAGGATATCCACGCTGATTTGAACGCCGGCCACCCAGTTGCCCCCGCCCGAGCCGGCCAACGATGTACGATCCTCTTCCCAGTTTCCGTATGCGCTCACCCGTGGACCGAAAGCTGACTTTGCCGCTCCCACTATGGATGCTTGAGCCGATTGTGCCTCCCCCAGCGCCATCAGATCGGGACGAGCCTTTAGGGCAGTTGCCAATTCATCTTCGAGCACCCCCTGAGGAAAGGTGCGCGGCTCGATCGGCTTCAAGTCGGCCGCTCTCAGATCCGCTGCGCCCATTGCCGCGCGCAACGATGCCCATGCCAATTCCAGGTCGCCATCAGCTGCAATCAACTCCTCTTTCCGCGCAGCCACATTGACTTCGGCCGACATCCGGTCAGACTCTACCGCGAGGCCAGCCTTCACATGCTCATCGACTGAATTCAGAAGTGCTGCCGCCGTCTGCTGTTCGTGCTGGGCGACTTCTGCCTCCCGCTGCGCATACAGCACTTGCTGGTAAGCCCCGACTACACGGAACACGATCTGTTGGTCCACTGCCTTAGCAGAAGATGTGACGCTCTCTCTGAAAAGATCAGCGCTGTGAATCTCCCGCTGTGTCTTGAACGAATCGAATGCTTGCCACTGCCCGGAAAAGCGCGTCGAGAAGTTGCCAA
The DNA here is from genome assembly GCA_963798035.1 of uncultured Acidobacteriaceae bacterium. Taxonomy (GTDB): domain Bacteria; phylum Acidobacteriota; class Terriglobia; order Terriglobales; family Acidobacteriaceae; genus Telmatobacter. Next base: position 89,041 of record CAWCRW010000008.1, read on the forward strand.
TCGGCTGCGGCGAATTCAAATCATTCAATGCAAAATCCGCTTGCGTGAACTGTTTCTGTCGCAGCCGCGTACCGAACGCATATACCGGATCGTTGCCGCGGGAAATGTCTTCCGTAAACCCAAGCTGCGGCAGAAGCGCTGTGCGAGCCTGGCTGGCGGCCAACGTAGCATCCATACTGCCGGCTCGCGCAATCGCCGCCTCAGGGCTTTGCTTTAGCGCCTTATTGATAGCTTGCCGGAGAGTCAGAGGCTCCTGCGCAACGCCGGCCAATCCTCCCATTGAGAAAAGAAGAAAGAGGCCCAGGGAACGATAAATGCGTAAACTCATTGGGTGAAATGTCCTTGAATAGCGCCTTCACAGGATTAAAGTCACGAAGTAGGCAATCCGTTACAAAACGCGTCATGTTTATTTCGTTCACCCGCCATCACGCATGTCCTGGCATCGCACCGAAAGCTGGCAATTTGAAGAGTGTGAAGGAAGATACCGGTTTGCAACGCGAGTCCAATGGCAGGGTGCCCGAGTATGTATTGGAGCCAATTCGTGAGGGGGCGGAGTTCACGCTCTACCGCGGAAGAGAGCGCGCTCATCAGAGTCCGAGAGCGCTACTGGGCGCGGCGCAACGTTTCACTTGAGCCTGCCCGCCGCGATGCCAGGTCATAGATAAGGCCGAGCGCTTGCATGAGTCTCTGACGTGGTCCACGGAAAAGGTGAGGTTCCGGACGAATGAAATACATCCATCACTACAACCACGTGCCCAAGACGGTGAAATGGCGCTATTTTGATCCCTCAAACGGATCACTCCCACTTCAGCCGTTACAGGCCTCTAGTAGATATTTAAATCGCGAGCGATGAGGCGCGTGTCGACCATGACATGCGGCGTGATGGCATGGAAGCCCCACATGTGAACCCAGGCATTTCCTGTGCGGAAGGTGAGGAACGACTTCATAAGACCCGCAGGAAAGAAAGTGAGTAAGACGAAGACGACAGAGACTGCCGCGTGGTAAGGCGAGTCATAGCGGGTCCATGATTCGAAGACGTGCATGAGCGGATAGCTGACGGCACCTGCGAGAAGAGCGACAGGCGGAGAGAACAACCGGGCATAGCGCGGCAGCAGGATCGCATAGATGAAAATCATGATAGGTAGATCAGTTCCGCACAGGTGAAGCAATAGAGAGAGCGCTCCGCCGACCAGCTGCTGATGCGGGGTGAGCTGAAAGATATTGGGGCCGGCAAGCTCGTAGACGCAGCCGATAAGCATGACCACGGCGATGATGAGTGCGTCGTTCTTCCAGTTGGCCGATCGCAGGTTGAGCGCCTGGAGCGAGTAGCCACGGAGGCGAAAGATGAGATACGGAAGAAGCGCGAGGAAGATGCCGTTGTACGCGGCCCAGGCGTAGACCGCTGCCGGAGACTGCACGTGCGTCGCGCCGAAGAGGCATCCGTTGAGATGCAGCGCGATCCCTTCTCCGAAGAAGTGCTGTCCGATGACGCGGCCCGCGAACAGAACGACGGCGCCGTATATCCACATGGCAACGATTTCTCGCAACGCGATCCCTCGTTGGGGAGCGCGTTCTGCGAGGTTGGGAGATGAACGACGGCGCGCCAGAAATGCGACCATGCCGACGAGCAGGATGATCATAAAGAGACCGATAGAGTTGTTAAGCACCTCGGTTACAGGGGGTACGCCATTAAGTTCAGGGCGGTCGAGCGGCACGCCGTCGCGGCATAGAAGGATGGCCGCCGCACTGAGCAGGCACCAGATTAGGAGAGCAATCGAGAAGCTTGGCTGACGGATAAGATACCGGATACCTGACGCCGCGGGATGGGTCATTCGGTCGTACCTTTCTTAGATCATGAGCGCCTGTTGAGAACGCCTCTAAACATCAAACGCAACTTTGCAAGGGATTGTTCCCGGATAGGCTTTAACTTTGTTCTTGTGCTGGCTGGGTGAGGAGATTTAGCCCCGCGACGAGTGGTGGGATGCAACGGGCGCAGAAATTTCGCTTGACAAGCCTCTGATCCCTGTTTAGTCTATGCCTGTAGCAAACAGGCATATGACAGAAAACAATGCACGCGATTTATTTCCCGGCGCGCTCGAGATGATGATTCTTGAGTCGCTACGCCGCCAGCCAGCGCATGGCTATGCACTGGTGCAACACATCCAGCAGCGATCGAACAATTTGCTTCAGGTTGAAGAGGGGTCTCTTTATCCGGCGCTGCAGCGCTTGCTGAAAGCAAGGCTGGTGAAGGCGGAGTGGGGCGTCTCGTCCACCAATCGCCGCGTCCGAACATATCAAATTACCGCTGCGGGTCTGCGTTATCTTGAACAGCAGATCTCCAGCTTTGAACGTATGTTCGAAGGCATTTCGCTGGTCCTCAACCCGCGCAAAGCCACGACAAGTTAATGGGATCAGCTGAAAGAGGTCTCCAATGGATTGGATTCCGCAGGTTTTTCGCCGCAGCAGGATTTACAACGATCTCTCTGAAGAAATTCGCCTGCACATCGAGGAGCGCACCGAGCAACTGATCCGCGAAGGCGTGAATGAAGAGGAAGCCCAACGGCAGGCCCGAGTCGCTTTCGGAAACCCGACGCTCCTTGAGCAGCGTAGCCGCGAAATCTGGCAGTGGCCAACGCTGGAGTTGATATCGGGTGACATACGATTTGCGATGCGCCAGTTGCGGCGTTCCCCAGGCTTCACGTTTGCGGCGATTTTGACCCTCGCCCTGGCGATTGGCGCAAATGCCGTGGTATTCAGCATTTTGAATGCATTCTTGCTGCGGCCCTTGAAAGTGTCCCATCCCGAGCGGCTTTTCCAGCTTCAGCATGGGGATGAGGCATCAGCTTACCAGTCCTACCCTGACTACATCGACCTGCGCAATCGCAACCGCAGCTTTGATGCGTTGGTGGCATACACGGTTGATGAAGTGGGTCTGGAATCGGGCGGAGATCCAACCGAAGTTTGGGTCGAGGAAGCCACCGGGAACTACTTCGATGCGCTCGGGCTGAAGCCTTACCTGGGACACTTCTTTCACGCCGCAGACGAGCATGGCGCTGGCAGCGCGCCGGACATCGTGCTGAGCTACGAATATTGGCACACCCATTTCGAGGATGATCAAAGCATCGTCGGGCGTGTAGTCCGGCTCAACAGGCATCCCTTCACGATCCTGGGCGTGGCTCCGCAAGAGTTTAACGGCACGTTGCTGTTTTTCAATCCCGCGATGTGGGTACCTATGGTTGAGCATCCGGTACTTGGGGCCGCCGACAACCACGATCTGGAGACGCGCAGTTCGCGCTGGATCTTTGAAACAATGGGAGAACTGAAGCCCGGAGTCACACTGGCGCAGGCCACTACCGACTTGAATTTGATTGGAGCTGAGCTCCAGAAGGCCTACCCCAAAGACGAGAGCAAGATGACATTCAAGCTGGTTTCGCCAACTCTTTACGGTGACTTTCTGGGCGGGCCGGTTAAGGCGTTCATGTCGGGATTGATGCTGCTGACATCGCTGATTCTATTGGCGGCATGCGCGAACCTGGGCAGTTTGTTTGCCGCCCGCGCCGCGGATCGATCCCGGGAAGTTGCGCTCCGCCTGGCGCTCGGTGCGACGCGAAGGCGCATTCTGCGGGGATTGTTTACCGAGGCGATCTTGATATCGAGCGCCGGGGGCATTGTAGGGCTGTTGGGAAGCGTGGCGCTCCTTAGGATGATGAGCGCGTGGCGCCCCTTCTCGAGCGCGCCGATCCATCTGGCGGTGAATCCGGATAGCAACGTGTATCTGGTCGCGTTGCTGTTGGCGTTGGTGAGCGGTTTGCTTTTCGGTGCCGTTCCCGTGCGTCAGGTTCTGCGCACCAATCCTTATGGAATCGTCAAAGCGGGCACAATCAGCCGTGCGGGAAGGCGTGTGAATCTGCGCGAAGTGCTCCTGGTGGCCCAGATAGCGATCTGCGCGGTTCTGGTTACTTCTTCGTTGGTGGCAGTACGGGGACTGGTTTATTCGCTGCATGCGAAGTTGGGATTCGATACCGAAAACGTCATGCTGGCTGAAACAGACCTGACCATGGCCGGCTACGGAGAAGATCGAGCTCCGGCGATGCAGAAGCAAATGATTCAAGCTATGCAGAGTATTCCGGGGGTTGAGGCGGTGGGACTGGCGGACTCTGTGCCCTTCGCGATGGGCACCAGTGACGTGGCGGTGTTTTCAGACAACACTGCAGACCTGCGACCAGTGAACGCAACCATGCACCCTTACATCTACCATGTTGCACCGGGATATTTTCGCGCTGCGGGAACGGCTTTGCTGGCGGGTCGCGATTTCACGTGGCAGGATGACAAGACTGCACCGCAGGTAGCAGTGATCAACAGCGAGTTTGCGCGCAAGCTGTTCGGGTCGGTCAACGGCGTCCTCGGCCGCTTTTACAAGACAAAAGACGGGACACGAATCCAGGTGGTCGGGGTCACGGAAGATGGCAAATATTACAAATTGACAGAAGACCCAAGTCCAGCGGTGTTCGTTCCGATTCTGCAATCGCCAGTCATTGCAACCACGCTGGTGGTGCGTGCAGCCGCATATCACCAGGGTTCCCACAACGCTGCGTATGACGCGGATTACTTAGCGAGTACGATGCGGAACAAACTGCGGCGGCTCGATCCAGCCATGCCCGTGATTGTCGAGACGCGGACCAGCCCGCTTCAAGTCAGTATGTTCGGCCCTCGCATGGCTACCGTTGCACTGGGGGTGTTAGGCGCCATGGGCGCGATGCTGTCGATCACCGGAATCTTTGGCATGGCCGCTTACTCGGTGAGCAGGCGACTGAAGGAGCTCGGGATCCGTGTCGCACTCGGCGCCCGGCACTGGGAGGTGCTGCGAGCAGCACTGGGTCGCGCCGTGAAGCTGCTGGCGATTGGCTCGCTTGCCGGCCTTGTGCTCGGCCTTCTGGCCACCCGTGTGCTGGCATTCATTGTGTACCAGGCGACGCCGCGCGATCCGCTGGTGCTGGCTGGAGTGGTCCTGGCCATGGGGCTTGTAGGGCTGGTGGCCACATGGATTCCCGCCCAACGCGCTCTCTCGGTTAATCCGCTTGCTTTGCTGCGGGAAGATTAGTCCAACCAATCTCGGAGGTGACACTGAGCCTGCCAGGTGCCACTCCCGGCCTTCGATCGCTCTATGCAAGATGCACTCGCCGAGAGCAGATAAGTACCGAAACAGCATGGCGGCTGGAGTCTCTCAATCAGCATTCCTGGCAATCCGTCGGCTATGCGCGTTTCGAGGGCCTATCAACCGCGCACCGGAATAGAGGTCAAAATCAGTTTGGGTCCGCCAACCAAACATCAGCTGGCGAACGCTGCTGCGCCTGCCTCGGCGACTGCATGGTCCTGTTCGCCTGAGCCGCCGCTTACGCCAATCGCGCCAATTACTTTTCCATCGCGTTTCAAGGGAATGCCGCCGGCAAAGATCATGATCCGGCCGTCATTCGACGCATGAATCCCAAAGAACTGGCCACCCGACTGAGAGTGCTCCGCCAAATCTTTGGTCGAGATGTCGAAGGCTCGCGAGGTATATGCCTTCTTGATCGAGATGTCGATACTGCCCAGCCACGCACCATCCATACGCACATGGGCAATCAGATTTCCCCCCGCGTCCGCCACCGCAATGTTCATTGGCTGGCCAATCTCAACTGCCTTGCTTTCCGCGGCTGCAATAATCTTTCGCGCATCCTTCAAAGTAATCATGACGATCTCCCTGGGTTTACGTGGGGAATTGGCGCACTGCTAAATTATTGCCGGAGAGTTACTTCAGCAGTGCCTTCAGCTTTTGAATGTCATTATCGCAGGCCAAGCCAGCAGATCGTTCACAGGATTCTCCGGACACGCTGAAATCTTCACGTCAGCCCGCTTCAAAGATCGTGTTTTTGTGCGGTATTCGATGATTGTGAATACACGGCTTCCTTCCGATGGCGAGACCGGATATCGCATTGGGTTCGATCAGAGGCAAGAGAAGAGAGCTGCGGCCTCGGCTCCCACGCGGAAATCTAAAAGCGGCCTGCGCCATGATGTTGCTACGGCACAGTCAACATGTCGGGTAGCGCCTTGAGGGTACGTTCGAAGCAAGCTGTGTCTCCCAGCACCCTCGCTAGGATGAGGGATCCTTCGAGGTGCACGATGGCTCCCTCAGCTTTGGACCGTGCGGCTGCTGAACCATGTCCGCTTTGCCTTGCGATTTGCGCAAAAGCATTCATTAAGGACTGCATGGCCGCCTTGAGACCGAGTTGAAGTTCCTCGGAGCCTCCGCGAATGGAAAGAACATCCATCACGCAGGCTTTTGATCCCCCCGCATAAAACGCCCGCAGCTTGTCTACGACGAAAGACACGCGCTTGCGTGGAGATCCACCTCCAATCAGTGGCTCGATCACGTTGGCCTGAAGCCACCGGACGGCCTCCCCAGCCGCCGCCATCGCAATCGCTTCCTTACCGCCGGGATAACGATAGTAAAGGCTTGCCTTCTCCAGTCCGGTTGCGTCTGCAAGTTGCTTCAGGCTTACGCCTTCAAACCCGTAGGTGCGAAACAGATCTAACGCCGTTGCGAGGAGGGCTTCGTCACTGACGATACGGTGTGCCATAGGACCTTATTCTATTTTGTATGCCGAACATTCGGTTTGGATTCGGGGAGGACTGAAGATATAAAGATTATGTATCGTTACCGAACGGTCGGTAATCATATCAATGTAGAAAGAATCGCCGCGCTCAGAAAGGCCGGCCGAAATTCAAACGAGAAACAACATGTCCGCTTGAAAACAATAGATCCTTCGGCCGCCACTGGGAAAATGGGTTTGTCCGACGGGGAGATCGCTGGGATCATCGCGCATGTCGCGCCCGAAGTCTTCAATGACTTCTTCAACATCGCGGCTGGTGTGGACATCGACTTTCCGAAGTCGCGGCCCGACCCGTAGGACAACGTTCCGGGGCAATAAGGCTTTCGCCCCGGTGAGGTGTCGAGATGCATGTACAAGCACTGTGGCGTTATCCCGTAAAGAGCATGCGTGGCGAACGGCTTTCCGAGGCCACTCTCCTCAAGAGCGGTATCCAGGGAGACAGAAACATCGTGGTGGTTTCGCAGGCGAGAGGCAGTATCGTGACGGCTCGTACCCATCCCGGTCTGCTCGGCCTCCAGGCATCGGTCTCTGCGAAGGGTGTCACCACCATCGAAGGGCACCTTTGGCACTCGCCGGAGGCGCTTGCCTTGACCTGCAAGGCGGCCGGAGAATCCGTGCAGCTTGTGGATGCCGGCGAGCACACCGAACGTTTTGACGTGTTGCCTCTACTGGTCGCCACAGACGGCGCGATTGAGGAGCTTGACATGGACCTTCGACGCCTGCGCCCCAATGTCGTAATCGGAGGTGTCGAAGGTCAGCGGGAGAGAGGTTGGCCGGGCGCGGTACTTCGCAGCGGCGAGCTTGCCATCCAGGTTGCGCAGTTGAGAATGCGTTGCGTGATGACGACGTTCGATCCTGACACACTGCGACAAGACCTCCGCGTCCTTCGGAAGATCGTCAAGGAAGCAAACGGCAAGTTAGCTCTCGATTGCGCCGTTGCCGCCCCCGGTGTGCTTCGCCAAGGTGACCCCATGACTCTTTCGTTATAACCCGCAATTGGAAAGGGAGTCATATGAGTAGCACATTGCCCCGCCATTCACCGATCCCGAACTCGCAGTCCAGAAAGTGCAGTTTGCAGAAGATCTCTGGAATACCCGTGATCCGAACCGCGTCGCGGCCGCCTATACATTGGACTACAAGCTCAAGAAGGAGCTATGGGACTTTCGCGCCAATCGCATGGCAGTGAACCTCCAATACGAATGGCATGATGACGATGGTCGGACACTCGACGCTCATCCCCCAACCACAAAAGATCAGTGCTCTTCCAACAATACCGGGGTCGCCCTTTCTCATTAGAGGGAAAGATGCTGCAAGGGCGCAGCCGCTATTTCGTCGTTCCTGCTTCCAGAATGCCTGCAACGTTCAGCTTCCCTTGCGCCATTAATTTGAACAACCGCCCGCGCGCAAACTTATACCGATCTCCGTTCGGCAACTCGGCGATAACGATCTCGCCATTTTCGCTCGACTCATCGAAGTCGACGCGGATGCCTTCATTCGCCAATCTCGCCATAACCGTATTCATATCGCTGTCCAAGGGCCCCTCCCAAATGGGACTCAATTGTAGACGAAAATGGGGGGGGCGAAGCCGCGCCTCCTTTCGGGCGATCAAAAAGCCCAAACCCTCCTGTTTGGACACGCGACCTGCCTCTACCCTCAGGTGCGACAACTCGACCAGCGGCGCGGACCTCGACGACGAGATTCACTTTGCCGCGAACATCGCAGGCCGCGTCATGACAACGCTGATTTCTGCGTTCGACTTAGGACGATTCCCGCGCCTTTTACGCGTTATGTACTTTGAGGAACATCAGCACTCTCTCAGTGAGCGTCAGATAACTTGGTGGTGCAGAATCATTGAGTTTTAGAAAATTGCAGAAGTGAAGGTGTTCCGCTACATCAAGCACAATTTCAGTAGCCGCTGTTGCTACAACGTTCAGACATTCTGGGCAAGACGAGGTTAGACTACCGTCCGGATTGATCCGGCGTATGAAGGCAACTGAATGCACGGAGTGAACTCCAAGGGGGGAAGCCGAGCCCGGGCCAAGGCGAGATGTGGTCTCTGGACGGTAGTATATGCTCCAATTCGCCAATCTTCCTATCGACGTATTCCGCAGATTCTGATCAGAGAGAAATGTCAGGAGTGACGGTGATTCGGGCTCAATCAGCAAAATCGATGACGCTGCTCATGGGGAAGAATAATATTTAGCGGGTGTCAGGTTCAGAAATCAGGGAACAGAAAACCAGGAGTCGCAAGATTCACGCTTGACATTGACAGATAATCCACTACCATACGGTTGTGGATAGACTGGGTACCACATTTGCGGCTTTGTCTGATCCAACCCGGCGGGCCATGATCGAACGACTCTCCCATGGGCCTGCCTCTGTGCATGGATTGACGGATCCGTTTGCACTCTCGCAGCAGATGATTTCAAAACATATTGCCTGCCTGGTGCGGGCGAAGATCGTGATCAAGACAAAGCGTGGACGGGAGAGTGTGTGCACGCTTAGGCCAGAGGCGATCAAGAAGGTCAGCGACTGGGCGGTTTATTATCGCCGATTCTGGGAAGAGAGTTTCGACAAGCTGGATGTGGTTGTGAATCAGATGAAAAAAGGAGGTCAGAGATGACAGAAAACACGGTGAACGAGACAGAGCGTATGGTTGTCACGAGAGTTTTTGATGCCCCGCGCGCATTGGTTTGGGAGGCGTGGACAAACCCGAAATATGTAATGCAGTGGTGGGGGCCGAAAGGATTCACTGCGCCTGTTTGCAAGATGGACTTTCGCGTGGGAGGAAAATCCCTCTGCTGCATGAGAGCGCCGGATGGACAGGAGTTCTGGAATGCCGTTGAATACTACGAGATCGTCCCGCACGAGAAAATCGTTTCCTTGATGTACTTTGCCGACGCGGAGGGAAACAGGATTCACCCTGCGCACTATGGAATCGAACATGAAGCCATAGAAGGCGCGTACGACGTGGTTACCTTTGAGGATTTTGGAAACGGCCAGACGAAACTCACCTTCATTGGAAATGAACCGATGGAGAGCGCAAAGAACAGCGGTCAACTCGAGGGCTGGAACGAGATACTCGATAAAGTTGCCGCGGTTGTTGCGGGGCTGGCGCAGGCGAAGTAAGCAGTTGAAGTTCTGAGGATTGGCACGCCGTTCCGTGGTTTCTCATGAGCGATCCAGTAGCGGCCCTTTTTTGAGCGACGCCCGCTTTTGGCTGGATATTAAAAAGTGGGGCTCATGGACCGGTCGGCGTGTACCCTCAGTCCGTTGATGAATCATGTTCCGCTTTGAGGCGGATTTCAATTGTCTTGAGAGCGACGGCGATTCCGCCAAAGATGAGTGCAATCGACATCGCGTCGATCTCCCCGATGAATTTTTCGCCGCCGCCGAATGTGCCCGACAGACGCATGCCAATCAAGATCAACGAGCCGGAGAGCGTCATCAGAATCGCCGTAGTACTGCACAACAACACGAAGATGTTTGGCGCCGGTCTCGTCGAGGCGATCATTCTGAATCCTTGGGGTTGGAGTGCCCACCCGTAGCGGCTGTTGCAGCAGCCTCTATCGGCAGATGGAGGGTAGCCGTTCAGTGGCTGACAGGAAATTTCTTCACCGGCGACTTTTTACTCCCCCCGCACGGAGGTGCCGGCGCGGTGAAGGACGCGTTCGGGTCGGGTTGTGGCAACCCCTCCCCATGCCAAAAATAGTGCAATGTAGGGGTTAGCGGTTACCCGACCGGAACGCCAGGGTCGGATGCGACAGCGCCTTGCTACCCTCGAGAAATGGATCGCTCCAGTGGCTACGAAGCAGTCTCGGCAGAATTTGTTGCGCGTCGTGGCAGGGGTACTGACCGGTCGACGGCAATCGGCGTGACGGAAGTGCGAAACTGGGCAAGAACCTTAACACCGGGCAGCAGTGTCATCGATCTTGGTTGCGGGCCAGGCTTCCCCATCACGGTGGTACTGATCGAGGAAGGGCTTCATGTCGCCGGTGTGGATGCGGCACCATCGTTTGTCGAGGCATTCCAACGCAACCTGCCCGGCACACCCGTCCTTTGCGAAGCCGTTCAGGAATCGAGATTCTTTGATCGAACCTTCGATGCGGTCTTGGCCATCGGCCTGATCTTCCTTCTCAAAGCGGAAGATCAGCATCGCCTGATCCAAAGATTCGCCGAATTGCTTGTGCCGGGCGGCCGCATGTTGTTTACCGCACCCGCCAAACCCGCCGTTTGGAACGACGCAATGACAGGATCGGAATCAGTCTCCTTGGGAGCAGAGCAGTATAGGAAATTGCTCCGAGCCGAAGGTCTATCGGTCGCCGAGGAGTTCGAGGACGTTGGCGAAAACCACTATTTCGATGTTTTCAAGCCGAGCCTATGAGTGCGAACGGCATATTCCGGATGAAGGATCTGCCCGCGATCGTGCTGGTCCTGACTACCGTTCTCCACGCAGCTTCGGGTGGCTCTCCAAAGGTGAATCCCCACGATGGTCTGGCCTATCAATGGATACCGCCCGGCAGCTACTTTACTGGCTGTCTGCCGCAAGACAAGGAGTGCTACGGCCTCGAACGGCACAGGGAGAAAATCGTTGTTGCAAGCGGCTTCTGGATTGGCCGCACCGAGGTGACCCAGGCGGCATACATGCGGATCATGAATGCCGATCCCTCGTATTACAAAGGCGCAGATCTTCCTGCGGATCGGATTGGATGGACGGACGCAACCTCCTACTGCAGCAGGATCGATATGAGGCTACCCACGGAGTCGGAGTGGGAATATGCCGCTTACGGAGGATCTGCAGAATTGCCGAAGGCACCGCTGGCATCTCTGGCATGGTATGACCCCAACAGCAACGACAGCACTCATCCCGTGGGCACGAAGCTGGCCAACGGCTATGGGTTGTCGGACATGCTGGGAAATGTCTGGGAGTGGGTTCAGGACGCGGGTAAAGAACCCGGAGAGCACATCCTGAAGGGCGGTTCGTTCTATAACAGTGCGCGCGATGTGCGCGTCTCAGGGCGGCTCAGTGCGCCACCCGATCTCCGCCATCGCGATCTTGGCTTCCGTTGCGCTTCATCCACATGGCCGGAGCAGAATGGCCGCAGCAGAGATCCGGAACGAAAGCGCGACTCCACCCGTGAGGACAGGCATCCCGATGTCAACTGGCGTTTTCCTCCCGTACTTACCCCTCAGTAATCTCAGGGGAGAGGGTGATACGCTCGGAAATTCAATGACGATGTCTCCTGTAGTACGACAAAATCATCACAATCAAGACACCAGGAAGCCAGACGATTTCTCCGTAATGAAGGTGCATGTTTGCGGCCCCTCCTTCTTGCCGCTTTCCGGTATTAATGAACGTTCTCGATCTCTATATCCTTCAGTTCGGCTATCTGGCGCTGGAGTTCGCGCTGCTCGCGCATTCTGATCACGAACCACGAGACTACCCAGACAGACATCAGAATCAGGAAGGGAAGTCCATTCGGCATTATGCCCCGCTCCCTCGTCGAGACCATGGCCAGCGCAAAAACGAACGTTGCAACGGACAGCATTATGGGACCGAAGGACCACACCAGAAATCGGCGCACGAGGTCGCGCTGGCGTTCGATCTCCAGGCGGCAAGCCTCCAAGCCCGTGATGAGACCTGAGTCTCTAGGTACCGCTACGGACCACATCCCTCGATTCAGGAAGTACAGTCCGGCAAGGCCCCATGCAACGGCGACTAAGAACGGCGGTTGCAACACCTGTCTCAGCGCAGGGAATTCCCTGATACTGTATGCGCAGAAGATGGCTGCGGCGAGCGGGCCAGCTATTGTCTCGATCAGCTTCCTGCGAGTCCTCGCGCGAAGTTCATGCGACCTCTGTCTAATCAATTTCGATATCATCATGGGTGCCTCCGTTGGCTGATTCAGCCACACCTTTCTTGCGCGGTTTTCGGGCGAATCATTCTGCATCTTTCCCTCCCTCGTCCTGCCGTTGTTGAAATCGCTTCGCGAGGATGTTCTTGATTCGGTGAACTCTCATTGCAACGTTCGCGGGCGACAACCCCGTGATCTCCCCAGTCGACGCCGCATCCATATCTTCGAGATAGCAGACAACGACTTGGCGATCGAGCGGTTTGAGCTGCTGAATCAACGTTGATAGCCGGTTCAGATCAACTCTCCGATCCGCTGCTGACTGGGCGTCCGTTTTGTCGGGCAGGACCTCGATTTCCTCAAGACTCACAAGTTTCGAAAGGGTCCTGCGTTCGTGGATGATGTGTGACACGGCGACATGGTGAGCCACCCGATACACCCAGGTGCGAAGGGAACAGCGGGAATTGTAATTCTGAAAACTCCGCCACAGCTGAAAATGGACGTCTTGGCTCAGGTCGCGACGTTTCTCGGAATCAGCTTCGTAGGCTTTTGCCAGACGTTCTAGTGCGGGACCAAATTGGTCTATCGCCTCCGCGTAAAGCCCATCCTGATGTGTTTGTCCTGCCAGAATCGATTCCTCTTACCCCACAATCAAGGTAGTCGCCGGACATCGGAATTTCTAACAGGCCGAACTGAAGATTTCGATAAGGTTGGGGATGTGTAGTGGCCAACTGGACCGCGGCAATCCGGCAGGCAACACCAAAGAAAGCCGCGGATGCCGGGCCGAAGCCCTCGTTTCCCTTCGAGGATTTGCAGATAATTTCCCCCACCCGTCGCACAATAGAACTCGAAGAGTTGAAGGCCAAGCGATAGAAATGGAAACTGGAAGCTAGGAGCTAGCAGCTAGAAGCCAGCAGCTGCCTTTTAACTCCTTCCCCAAGAGGAATCTGCGGACAAGTTCAATGGATAGAGGAATTTGGTGGCATCGACTGCCTCCAACCCGATGAAAACAAGGAATTTCCGCCCAGGTTCCGGGTGGGGGGGAGGACCTCACGGCGGATGTTTTCGAAAGCGCAGGTCGAACGCCTCTCCATATTGTTGGGTCGTTCTGCCCGTCGATGCTTGCGCGTACCCTTGCAAAACAGATACGACGACTCATTCCCAACTTCTCCGCTGCGCCCGCGGAACTTGATTGAGGTGCCCCGCTGACCACCAGTTCGGGAGAGTTGGACATTCCCAGTTTGTTGGTAACTGTTCCCTGGCCCAGACGACGGAGCGAACTTCTCAGTATCAAAAGCCCACTGCACATCGGCGCAATTGACGTTCAACGCGACCTAAGGCACCCTAGGAGTATCGTGACAATTGACCGAAGTCAAGTTGAGGGCAAGGTTGTGCTGCATGTGGCCGGACGCATGGATGCGGAAAGTGCTGTTCACTTTGAGACGCAATGTGATTCGTGCATCGCAGAAGGCATATCGAGCCTCGTGATCGATTTGGGCGATCTAAGCTATGTCAGCAGCATGGGCCTGCGTTCTTTTGTGACGATCGCCCAGAAGCTGAAAAGTAAGGGTGGAGAGCTCCGAATCTGCCGTCTGACCGGCTTCACCCGGCAGGTATTCGAAATCACTCGGCTCAACCAGGTATTTCCGATCTACGATTCAGTGGAATCGGCGGTGCTCGGAGGCTAAGGACCGCTTGCCAGGAACACCTCAATCGTTGACTCTGACAGCAATCCCCGAATCGCTCGGTCCTATCACTGAATTCGTCAGAAAAGGCGCACGCGAAGCGAATATGCCGGAACTGCATGTTCGCCAGCTAGAGCTACTCATCGAAGAGATACTGGTCAATATTTGGCGATATGCCTATCCCGAAGGCGCTTCCGGAGCGGTAATGGTGACCTACTCTGTTCCGAGGTCGGGAGAAATGGACCTTGAAGTGGGTGATCAGGGAGTGGAGTTTAATCCGTTAACCGCCATTCCACCAGACCTCACGCTCGCCTTATCGCAAATGCCCGTGGGAGGTCTGGGTATCCATCTGCTTCGGTCCTTTGCGACGTCGCTGAATTATCGCCGCCAACAAGGCTGGAACCGGCTGAGCTTCGGGATCTCGGCGCATCCTTGATACACAGCGCGGATGTGATCCGAGTAGCTCTGGCCCTCGTGCCGGTGTTGTTGTTTCTCGCCGCCTTGCGGGCGCTCGACAGTTACAAACTGGTCTCGGTGCGCACGGTGATGACAGCCCTGGCGGCGGGCGGCTTGGCCGCGGTGCTCTGCTTCGCCTTCAATTCGGCTGTCTTCCGGCAGTTTCCTGGGTATGAGGACCAGTACGCTCGCATCGGCGCGCCGGTTGTGGAAGAGCTCACTAAGGCTGTCTACTGGATTTTCCTGATCGCCACTGCCCGAGCGGCCTTCATGGCGGATTCGGCTATCTGCGGTTTCGCCGTGGGCGCGGGATTTGCTCTGGTTGAGAACGTCTCTTACCTTCACCTGCTGGAGGAAAGAGGGCTTGGTGTCTGGGTTTTGCGCGGGTTCGGCACTGCCGTCATGCACGGCGGCGTAGCGGCGCTCGGTGCGACTCTTTCCGCCTATCTGCTGGAGAGCCGGAGATGGGCAGGCGTACTGCTTTTTACGCCGGGAGTGGTGATAGCAATCGTGCTTCACTCGACGTTCAATCAGAGTCTTCAGTCTCCCGTGGCATCTATGGTTGCGGCGGTCGCGGGATTGCCGCTGATCCTGGGATTCGTTTTTTACTTCAGCGAACAATCTCTGCGCGCGTGGCTGGGCGGTAAACTCGACCGCGATATCGATATGCTCAGCGAAATCGGTTCGAAGGAATTCCAGGAGACCCGCGTGGGTGTCTACCTGACGGCTCTGCAGGAAGCTTTCCCACCGACCGTCCGCGGCGATATGCTGTCTCTTTTGCAGCTAACCAGCGAGCTCAGCATGCGCGCCAAGAGCGATCTCCTGCTGCGGGAGGCGGGCCTGGAACTTGAAACCGATCCGGAGCTGGATGTCTTGTTCGTGGAGCTGAAGTATCTTGAGAAAAGCATCGGGCCTACCGGGATGCTGGCGATCCGGCCCCTGCTTTCTCAGACTCCGCGCGATCTTTGGGAGATGCATCGGTTAAGGCGCGGAGTGCACCGAAACGGGGCATCCGGTGACAGGGGCTCTGCCGCATAATCTGGAATGTCATTGCACACGGGGGCGAATGCCGTGGATCCTCAAGGCGAGGTGACCAGCCTTCTGGTCGCCTGGGGCAAAGGTGATCAAAATGCGCTGAACGAATTGATGCCGCTCGTCTACAACGAGCTGCATCGCATGGCGCGTCGCGCCTGGGGCGCGCAGGACCAAGGCAATACTCTGCAGCCTACAGCTCTGATCAACGAAGCATATTTAAAGCTGGCCGGGGCAGAGAGTGCGTCGTTTCAGAATCGCGGCCATTTCTTCGCAGTTGCTTGTACAGCGATGCGGCATATCTTGGTCAACCATGCCAGAAGTCACCTTGCTGGAAAACGCGGCAGTGGTCAAGTGTCCGTCTCCCTCGACGATATCCAGCCGGCAGTACATCAGGAAGCCGCCGAGGTTGTGGCGCTCCATGACGCACTCGAGCGGCTGCAGGCCGTTGACGAACGCAAGAGCAAAGTCATCGAGATGCGCTACTTCGGCGGCCTGAGCATCGAAGAGACCGCAGAGGCCTTGGGAGTCTCGATCATCACCGTCAATCGCGACTGGCGTCTGGCGCGCACATGGCTGATGCGCGAGATGAAAGGCGAGCCGCAATGACCTTGAAGGCGGAGTGGGAAGAGATTGAACGACTGTTTCACGAAGCGGTCGATCTTCCGGTAAAGGAGCGCCAGGCCTTGCTTGCCTCTGTCCGTGCGCCGGTCAGGGCCGAGGTTGAATCCCTCCTCGAGACCGAGGACGAGGCAGTTTTTGTCGCGCGCCCCGATCGCCTGGCCGCAGATCTGCTGGAGCAGCCAAGAGCGCTTTCTGCCCGCGAGCGCATCGGGGATTACCAAATCGAATCTTTGATCACGGTCGGCGGAATGGGCGAAGTTTACCTGGCGCGGAATCGAGCAGGGTTTCCGGTCGCCCTGAAGATTCTACGCCGCCATCTTGTCGCAAGTCCGCAGGCGGCCGACCGTTTCCAAACAGAGGTGCGCGCAGTCTCGGCGCTGGATGACCCAAATATCGTCACGGTTTACGAATCCGGCGACTCCCCCGCAGGCCTGTTTCTCGCCATGGAATGGGTTGAGGGACCAACATTCCGGCAGTTGATGGCTGCGGGCGCGGCGGAAGTCAACGACGCCAGTAAGTGGGGACAACAGGCGGCGAGCGCTCTGTCCGCTGCCCACGCAGCGGACATTTTGCACCGGGACATCAAGCCGGAGAACATCATCCTTCGTAAAGACGGGGTGGTGAAGATTCTGGATTTCGGGCTGGCCCGGCTTGCCGGCCCGGTGCGGATAGAACCGGATTCGATGGGCTCGTCGGGAACGATTTCGGGCACTCTCTCGGGAACGCTGCTCTATATGTCTCCTGAGATCCTTCGCGGCGAGACGGCGAGCAGTGCCTCTGACGTGTTTTCACTGGGGGCGTTGTTGTACGAGTTGTGGACCGGGCAGCATCCGTTTGCGGGAGAAACTCCGCTGGACGTCTATGAGGCCATCGAGTGCCGGGTAGTGGCGGCGCCTTCCACACTGCGGGCTGGCATACCTCCGGAGATCGATTCCATCATTCTTCGCATGCTCCATCGCGATCCCGCGTTGAGGCCTCCCGCATGCGAGGTTCGTGAAGTGTTCAGTAGATTCTCAACGAGAACATAGTCTCGGTTCTGGTGTGATCGGACCGGTCATGCGCCACTGCAAAGCCGGTTGAGAAGGTCGACTTCACCTGAGAGAACAACACCAGCCGGAGATCGAGCTGAGCGCCGGCGTCTGCATAGCCGCTATGGTCAGAGCTTGCCGGATTCGCCGCGAGACCTCCGGCAAAAAGCGCGAGTCTCGCCCAATTGCTGTAAAGCTTTGTGGATCCCAGATCACGGAAGTGCAGAGGCGTGAGGTCCCACTCGACCTGACCCTTCGCAAAATTGTTTGCTCCGATCTGATCAATCGTGGTGCCAGGAAAACTGTAATACTCGCGGTACCGGCTGATGTTGCCCTTGTCGACCCAGTTGTTGCCGAAGGCGCCAAAGTAGAAGTTTGCAAAAGGATCGCTCGCATTCCCAAAAGCGCCGCCTGCTGAAGAACGAAGCCAGAGCGACGAGTTTCTGAGCGGGAGGAGAAATCCCCTCGCGTATTCCCCCCAGACTTGAGGAAAGACACTGGGAAACGTGGCATTCACCTGGCCATTCACATCCCACTGCACTCCGCGCTCGTCTTCAATCGCGCCTAGAGATTTTTGCAGATTTGCGTATGCGAGCGTCGCGGTGGCGCCTACGAACTTCGTATGCGTTGCGGTTACGTTCTGATATTCGGGCAGCCGATCCAGACCGGAATAGCCCGCCAGATTGAGAGTCAAATCGAGCGTTCGACCTGGATCGTGAAGGAGAGCCTTTTTCTTCTCACCGATCAAAGCAAATCCTCGACGTCCAACTTTCGTAGGCCCAAAGAGATCGTAGAAGTCCGCTCTGTTGAAGTACCCGGAGAGCATCCATTCCCAGTATTTCGCTTCCGCGCCAAAATGGAAGCGGTCCCTCATGGCTTGTGGCCCAGGTGAATAAGACAGTGTGGTTGTGATATGGCTGAGTCCCAGGCTGTCCCCGAAATCAAAACGAACTCCTCCGGCTTTCTGGTTCTCGTAGCCCTGCGGAATGGGATAAACCGATTGCAGCTCAATATGGCGCAAAGGCCGGTAGAAGCCGGCATAAGTGCGCAAGCTGAGATCGTCGATCTTGTTGCGGGAGGGCAGATTCCACGCCTTCAGTTCTGGGTATTTCTCGATCACCGTCTGCCCCAGGTACGGAATCGCATTGACGTCCTCGACCACGTGAACCGGCAAGTTCACCAGCCGGAATCCTCTCGATGAATACTCGAAGGCGCTCAGACTGCCGTCTGGCAGCAGCACTGGCCGGAAGAGTCCTGTTTCGGAGTTGGTGAGCGCATCAAGCTTTTTCGTCTCCAGGTCGAAACGAAACAGATTGGACGCACCCGTCAGATAGGAAGATCCAAACAGATACCGTCCATCGGGCGAAAACACAAAGCTGTCTGGTGAGTTGGTTTGGAAGTCATGCAGGACTTCGTAATTCGTTTTTCCCGCCAACAGATCTTCAGTCCGATACCGGACAAGTCGCTGCGTTCCGGTCTCATCGACGAACGCCCCCGTCAGTTGAGAACCGTCAGGGGAGAGATCGAGATTGAAAAAATCGGAGGCGTAGGGAAGGGTATAGAGCGTGCTTAGCGATTTGTGATCAGCCTCAAGACGAACAATGCTCGAAAGACCATCGTTGTGGCGAACTCCCCACAGAGACCCGTCCTTGCGACAATAAACAAGGTCGCCCACCCGCACGTTTCGCCCAATCGTTGTCCTTTTGCGAGAATTCAGATCGAAGACGTTGAGACTACGCATGCCGCTCGTGTTATTGGTCGTAAAGAAAAGCCTGCGGCCGTCGGGATCGAAGGCCAGCGACGCCACATCGTAAATCGCACCGCCGCGCACATCGGTCAGATGTTCTACCCGTCCCGTATCGAGATGGATCGCCGCGAGATAAGGCATGGGACCGGTATGCCGCACGGCTACGTAGATCACGTTCGCCTTGGCATCGTAGTAGCACCGTGATACCGATCCGAGGATCTTTGGCGAGATAGGCTTGACCGGGGTGACCGGATACTGACGGATAGTTTTCAGATTCGTTTCCTGCCACTCCCGCTCAGAAGCAATCCACTTGTGCCACTCGTCTCGAAGCGAGTCTCCATAGATTTTGCGAAATTGACTCTCGAAATAAGCATCGCCCTTATCGGTGCGGACAATCCATGCAGTGAGCTTCTCTGGACCGTACTGACTCGCCAGATAGTTCATAAAGCGCGTCCCATACAGGTACGAATTCGCGCCCACCTGGAAATCCGCAGACGTCCCTTCCGACTCGAGACCGACCAGATCGTAGATATATCGGTGGTCGCGCACCATCGAGCGGAATACCATCTCGTCGTAGCCGCCCAGCGCGCGCCCGAAGCCGCCCCCCAGCCACGTTTCCATGAATACGGCCGCCCCCTCGTGGAACCAGCGCGGGGAGTATACCCGCGGGCTCCCTAAAAAGCTGAATGGAATCGAAATCGGATCGTCCGTATTCGGCATGATCTTCCCAAAGAAAATCTTCCGAAACAGCGCGTCGCGCGGGGCGGTCTGGTCGCCCATGACGATGTGCATCAGCTCGTGCCTCGACATCAGCCCCATGCGCTCGGCCGAAGGCAGAGTTTCAAAGACGAGATTGAACGGCTCAATGCCTATCTGAATGAAATCGGTGGGGACCGTCCCGGCGCCTCCGTATCCGGAGTCATCGAAGTCCTGGATTAAGATGGTTATTTTCCCCTTAGGCTCGTACCCGAACTGCTTTCGGTAAAACTGCTCAGCGCTTTCCAGCGAGCGGATCAGCAGGGGAGCTAGATATTCGTGCTCTGGAGAGTAGTAGACGATCCGAAAATGCTTGGTTTCCTGCGTATAAAGGCGCGGCTGGGATCGAGCCCAGAACCCGTTGCACAGCGCGGTGCAGAGCATCAGTAGGCAAATGACGCTGGCGGCAGTTGGTTTTCCTGGGGGCCTGATTTCGCCCCCAATCGGAGTCTGACCCATTCATCCATCTCGATCACTGCCGGGAAACGGGGGGAGGGTAAACCTAGATCTTCAGCGACGCTTGCTCATCGCAATGCTCGTTAAGGTTCAGGCGTCATCGCCTGAACCTAACCGCTGTCCTACTCATGCGCAAAGCCATCGCGCATCTGGTACATCATTCCATCGTGCAGCTGGTACACAAAGCCATCGTGCAGCTGATACCTCATGCCATCGTGCAATTGGTACACAAAGCCATCATGCAGCTGGTACTTGATGCCATCGTGCAGCTGGTACATAAAGTTGTTTTGCATCTGAAGCATTTGACCGTCGGCTAACCGATAGGTCACGCCGTTCTCCAGCGGATGCATTTGGCCTGCAGTCATTTGATACAGTCTGCCGTTTTGGAGCTGGAGCATCCCACCATTCGTCAACTTGAACGTCATGCCGTCGCGCAATTGCATAAACTTGCCGTTCATCATCTGAACCATCTGGCCGTTGCTCATTTGGAAGATCTGGCCGTTTTGCAGTTCTGGGACCGGATGATTTTTCATCGACTCCGCAGTGGCAGTCATGGCGACCGGTGCGGCGCCCGGGGTGACGGATGCGTCCGCCGGCTGCTCTGCGCGATACACCTTACGCTCTCCGATGGCGCCTTGTCCGTCGCGTCCCGAAGCCGGTGGAAAGATGCCGAGTGCATAGATCAGACCTCCGGCCAAAACGACCGCGGTCCCCCCAAACAGTGCCAATCTCTTCGCATTCATCTTCTGTTTCCCCCTTCGCCCGATTCTAGCGGTATCGCAAGTCTGTGGTGGCCGCTTGTTGTAGATAACAAGAAAGCTGCGGGATTCGTATCATCGGTAGAAAGATTTTCCCGATCGTACCAGCTATTTGGTGGCCGTGGCCACATTTCTTTGCCGTCGGCAGGCGGCTCCCATTCCGGCGGGAATACCGCGCTGGAGCCAAAAACGGGGCAGGGGAGAGCCGTGCGCAGCGCATCAGATTAATTGGGTTAGCTCAACACAATCGATCGGAGTTCAAGATGCCCAATGTTGCGGAAGTTCTTGTCGATACGCTCATCGCCAACGGTGTGGAACGGGTATGCGGTCTGCCGGGCGACTCTCTCAACGGTGTAACGGACGCTATCCGGTCGCGGCCGGCTATTCAGTGGATGCACGTGCGCCATGAAGAATCAGCGGCGTTCGCGGCAGGTGCCGAAGCACACGTAAGCGGGAAGCTGGCAATCTGTGCCGGTAGTTGCGGACCGGGCATCTACACCTCATCAACGGTCTTTTCGACTGTCAACGCAGCCGGGTCCCGGTGCTTGCGATCGCCGCGCAAATTTCAAGCGCGGAACTTGGTACGAACTACTTTCAGGAAACCCACCCGGAGCACCTGTTCAAGGATTGCAGCGACTATTGCGCAGTGATCTCGGAACCCGGCCAGTTGGAGCGGGTACTTCCGATCGCGATGCGCACGGCCATTGCAAAGCGTGGTGTCTCAGTCATCATTCTGCCCGGCAACATTGCGACAGAGCCCTGCTCCTGGGAAGCGCGATCGATCGGCTTGCTCGAGAACGACTCTGAGATCACGCCGTCACGCCAGGCTTTGGAGAGAGCCGCGCAGATATTGAACGGCAGCAGCCGTATCGCGATCCTGGCGGGCGCAGGATGCGCCGGCTCGCATGCCGAACTTGTTTCCTTCGCGAAGGCTCTCAAGGCGCCGATCACGCATGCACTGCGCGGCAAGGAATATGTCGAGTTCGACAATCCATTTGATGTGGGCATGTCCGGATTGCTGGGCTTCTCCTCGGGCTATGCGGCAATGAAGCATGCGGACGCGCTGGTCATCCTTGGTAGCGACTTTCCCTATCCTCAATTCTTCCCGACGAATGCGAAGGTCATCCAGGTTGACTGCCGTGGAGAACAGATTGGCAGGCGAACGCACGTCGATGTTGCCTTGATCGGGACCGTATCGAGCACCATCCGCGCGTTGCTTCCGCTCATCCAGGAAAAATCAAGCGAAGAGTACCTCAAGGCAGCTCAGAAACACTACATCTCTGCCAGGGCTGGTTTAGACGATCTGGCGACAGCCGACACCGGCGATGGCCCCTTACGTCCTGAGTTTGTCGTGCGTACGCTTGACAAACTGGCTTCGCACGACGCGATCTTCACCGCCGATGTGGGCACACCCACCGTATGGTCAGCACGCTACCTCACCATGAATGGCCGACGCCGCCTGCTGGGATCATTCAACCATGGATCAATGGCGAATGGGCTGCCGCAAGCCTGTGGGGCACAAGGAGTCAAACGCTCTCGCCAAGTGATCTCCTTGTCCGGAGATGGCGGATTGCCCATGCTGATGGGAGAGTTATTGACCGCCAAACAGAACCAGTTGCCATCAAAATAGTGGTGTTCAACAACGGGTCGTTGGCCTTCGTGGAACTGGAAAAGAAGGCTGCGGGCTATGTCAACTTCGGTACGGACCTGGATGGCCCGGACTTTTCGCAACTCGCGACCTCGTGTGGCTTTCTTGGTTTGCACGTCACCCGGTCAACGGAGCTTGAGGCCAAGGTTGAGCAGTTTCTGGCACACAACGGTCCGGCGCTCCTCGACCTCGAGGTGGAACGCCAGGAGCTTTCCATGCCGCCAACAATCACGATCGAACAAGCCAGAGGGTTCGGTTTGTACCTCTTGCACGCTGTGCTCAGCGGCCGTGGAGATGAAGTGCTTGATCTGGCGCAGACAAATCTTTTTGAGTCGGCTGTTTTCCTAGCGCGGGTGTGATCGCACGAGAGAGAAATCATGCAACCGAAAGTGCGCTTCGGAGGCTGATGTTACATTGAGCTCCGCTTGCTGTCTGGCGCAGACCTGCAGCAGGGAGCCCGCATAACTTCACCGGCGCCTTTAGGTCGCTGGTATCCATGTTTCCGGCAAACCGGCATTCCGCCTCGCGGTTGCGTCACTGTGCAAAGCGACAACAGAAATGCTCGCTATAATGCGTCCCTGCAGGGAGAGTTTAATCAGGTTGCTGAAGGGCTATTCCAAGGAGTGACTTTTTACCAAATTCTGTCATAATGGAGCTATCAATCCCATGTACGACTTTCGGCGCTCAGCGCTGACCCATTGCTTCCAAGTTCGAGCGAGGCCGGTCGAGTTGTAGCGTGACTGCCTTTGGTCAAATTTGCAGGAACCGGAATAGAAACATCGTTTTTCATATAGCTTTCATAGATCTCTCGCCGGTTCGAAGGGGACACATTGAAGTCGAATGTTTCGTTCGCCCAGGCGAGCAGTGCCGCCTTTTCTTGTCTACACATCGCCATTGCACTGGCAACACTGGGAACCTTAACTGGATGCAGTGGAATCACAAGCCCAACCGCATCCAAACCAGCGACACCGCCTTTCCAGTCTCCAGGTGCGCCGTTTTTCTCTCCCGCGCCCGGTAGCTACAACACGGTTCAATCCGTGTCGATCTTGGATGGGAACAACGCGGCCTCGATCTATTACACGACTGATGGATCCGTCCCATCCTCCGCCTCGAACCCATACTCGACCCCCATCAGTGTCTCGTTCTCGACGACCCTGCGCGCGATAGCGGTGGAAGATTCGCAGACTAGCCCAGTTACAACGGGTTCCTACAGCGTCTCTCTCCCTGTTTCGAAAATTGCATTTGTGACCCAGCCGAGCGATTCCACAGCTGGCACTCCAGTACAGCCCGTAGTCAAGGTGGAGCTTCTGGATGGCAACGGCAACCAGGCTACCGGCGCGAATAGCACAGTGACTTTGACTCTCCAGCAGAACGGCGGGGATGTACCCCTTGCAGGAACGACGTCCGTCGCAGCCATCTCGGGACTTGCCGCATTTTCTGACATGGTTGTGAGTAACGCAGGGACCGGATATACGCTCGAAGCCAGTGTTGCGGGGCTGCCCAGCGCAGAGAGCGCTTCATTTGCTGTCGTTCCTCAGCTCCCATCAGAGCAGGCCGCTGAGTCGGATAGCTTTGTCGACTCGATCGGCGTTCAAACCCACGTCAGTTACATCAACACGGCCTATGGCAATTGGACCCAGGTGATGGCGGCGCTGAAGTCGCTGGGTGTCCGGCATATTCGCGATGGCCTGCCGGTGTCGAGCACTTATGTCAGCAACTTTCAACAGATGGCTGCAGCTGGAATCCGCTGTACCTGCGGCTTCGCCTTGCCCAATTCACTCACGGGAGCCCAGATCAGCAGTTTTGTTCAACAAGTGAAAAGCGTGGAAGCTCTCGAGGCCCCCAATGAGTGCGATGCCGGCTCCAACTGCGGGGGCGGCGGAACGACCGGCGTCGCGAATGTAGATGCATTTCTGCCCATTCTCGATGCCGCAGCCTCTTCGACCAATCTCCCGGTTGTCGGACCTAGTTTTGAGCTCCAATTGGGATATGCGTCGGCGGGAAATATCGCATCCCTGATGAACTACAACAATCTCCACGTCTATTTCGGAGGAAGGAATCCCGGATCCACAGGTTGGGGCGAAGTCGATCCCCAAGGAAACTCCTACGGCAGTCTTGCCTGGTGGATTGATCAGGGAAATCTAGATGCGCCGGGCACCCCGGACATGGTGACAGAAACAGGATATATGGCGTATCCGTCCCCGACTCAGTCCGGCACAATTCCCGAGAGCGTCGAAGCTTCCTACATCCCCCGCACGCTGTTGCTCACATTCGCCAAGGGCATCAAGCGGACATTCATCTATGAACTGGTAGACGAGACAACTACAACGGGATACGGATTGTTGGCGAATGACTTCTCAACGAAACCCGCATTTACATCGCTCAAGAATATGATTAGCACGCTCGAAGATCCGGGCGCCGCCTTCACTCCGGGGAGTCTCAACTACACCGTCACTGGAAACACAGGCACGATGCGTCATGTGCTGCTCGAAAAGCGGGACGGATCCTATCGGCTGGTATTGTGGCTCGAACAAAGCAGCTATGACTCGACCAACAATGTTCCGATCGCCGTCACTCCGCAGAATGTGACATTGTCGATCGGACTCGGGCTGAAATTTGGTGACCTGATCCAGTTCGACACCACCGGTAACGCGACGTCGAGCTCAATATCAACCAGTGGCTACACAATGCCATTGACCATCAGCGATCAGGTATCCATCGTTCAGATCGTGCCACGTTAGTGCTTCTTGATTGTCACAATTGGGAGTGCCGAACAAGCGTGAAGATTGCCGCGGTCTTGCCTCTCAGCGCTAACACAAAGCGGTACCAGGATTGCAGTCCGAGCCTCGGTGTGAAGCGCATCGCCTGCAGTAAGCCAGGACACACACCGGTTCCAACCAGGATGGACCAAAGTGCAAATGCGAATTTACGCTGAGCGGACAGAGAATCCCAAATACCAATTATTTCGTTGTATGCAAAATCGACGAACGGACCTGGATCTGTGATGGGAATGATTCCGCCATAGTGGCGCTCTTCTTCGCGAATGGCCTGGAAGTGATCCACAACGGCTTCTGGGTCATAAGCGATCTTCCATCCCGCGCGCTTGACCGCTAGACTCAAACTGATATCCTCGTTCGGCTGTGCGCCTTTGCCGCGCAATCTCTTATCGCATCGAGCTTTCTCTAGGGCAGCGGCGCGGAAGCTCATATTGGCGCCCTTCAGCAGATCCACCTCACGCATCCCGCCATATCCGCGATGATGATTGCCGATGGCCCGTCCAAACCACTGCAATTTGCCAACCGTGCTTTCGCGCCCTTCATCAAAAGAACTGCCATCGAAGCACCGGTCCCGGCCGCCGAGACCCCCGAGCCGGGGATCGGCCTGAAAGCGTTCGAGGATAATTCGCAGCCACGAAGGATGCGGAGCCGTATCGTCATCAATCATGGCCAGCAAGTCTGTCTTGCAGGATTCAATCCCGATGTTGTGTGCGTAAACCGTTCCCGGCACATCTACAAGAATCTTTCTCAAGGGAAGAGCGGTACGTGGATAATTGCCAAGCGCGATCTGCGTTTCGCTATCCTCGCGTCTCACGATCACCAACACATCATCTGGTTGCCGCTCTTGTTTGCAGAGGGCGTCCAGGCAGCGAATCAGATCGCGTGGTCTTTTGTAGCTTGGAATTAGAACGCCGATTGTGCTCGCTCGGCGGGTCGTCCGGATTGGACCAAGCTGAGCGTACTCCGTAACGGTCATAGGATTTCCCGATAAACAGCCGCAACTCGCTCAGCCATCAGCTGGGAACTAAAATGCTCCTTTGCGTACGCGGCACAAGTGGCGCGATCCGGCAAATGCAAGCGACCTAGAAGTGCCTCAATGAGACCGCTGGCAAGGTCCCCGGAACACGGAGAGGCAAACATCAACTCCGGCGAAAGATCGGCAACAACTTCGGGCAATCCTCCGACCTTCGTCACCATGGCGGGCACGCCAGCCGCCAGGCTCTCCGCGGCAACAAGGCCAAACCCTTCAAGAGCTGCAGTGGGAACTACGTTGATGTCGGCAGAGCGATACAGGTAGGGCAGATCGTCGTCGTCCACATATCCCAGAAACCGCACATGATCGTTGAGCTCCAAATGGTCAACCTGCTTCTCCAGCTCCTGGCGAAGCAAGCCCCGACCAGCAATGCAGAGAAGCACATCCGGAACATGCCTCCTTACTTCGGGAAGAGCAGCAACCAACTCTACCAATCCCATCCGGCGCACCAATCGGCGGATCGAAAGCAGAATCGGCCGATCCGTCGGTAATCCCAGTCGAATTCGCGCGGCTCTTTGAGTGTCTCCCACATCAAAACGCTCGATGTCCACACAACCGGGTACGATCCGTATCTTGTTGGAATCGACACCATATCGGTTGATGGCCAGTTGCGCAAACGCCTTGGAGAGGACGATCACGCGTGCCGATCGCAAATAGATAGTTTTTTCGACCAGCATTCTGGCGGATGAGGCCATCGCTCCGGCTCCGTCCTGTGCTGACTCTGCACCCCAGGGGCCGTGAAAATGAGTAACCAGTCGGTCGGAGCGGATTCGGTCGTACGCCGGGAGCGCATACAGCGCGAAATGCGAGGCTACAATCGCCGGCTGCTCCTCCTGCAGAATGCGAGTAATCTTGCGACGGGCACAGCGAAACCGGTGGAGCTTGGTTGCATTTGCCGGGGCGAAACTGACAAACGCAGATTCCGTCGACTCTTCGATATTGTCTGGCTCGGCAACTGCTCCGATCACCCGAAAGTCAGCTGCAGGAAGAAACTTAGATAACTCGGAGATGACGCGCCCCTCCCCTCCTCCTCCAAACTGAATTCCTATCTGGAGCGAAAGTGGAGAAGATGCAATGGACTTCTTCGCTGGGGCGGTGAAAACGCTCTTTGCTTGCTGCATTGCGGCGCTATGACCTCCAGCCACTCGGACAGAGCTCAGAATAAATCTGGTTTATCTTCGCGGCGGTTTGCTCGATCCGAAACGAATCCTGCACCCGCTGGCGGCCGCCTGCGCCGAGCTGTAACCGGAGTACACCGTCGCCGAGAAGCTCCCTGATCGCCGCGGAAAGCGCGTTGGAGTCGTTCATGGGGACGAGAAGACCGGAGACTCCATCGACGACAATCTCCATTGCGCCGCCTCCGGAAGTTGCGATGACAGGTTTGCCTGCCGCCATTCCTTCGATGATGACTTGCCCAAAGGGTTCGGGGATGGTGGACGCGTGGACAAGTACATCCAGCTTCGCGATGTGTTTCTGTATGTCACGAACAAAGCCGCAAAACTCTACACACTCGTCCAATCCAAGCACGGTCGAAAGAGAACGAACTTGTGTCTCGTAATCTTCCTCACCGAACAGTGCGGAGCCAATAATCTGAAACCGCACTTCAGGAAACTGTTTGTGAATCTGATGAATCGCCTGAAGAAAAACGTCCTGCCCCTTCCACGGAGAGATCCGCCCTACCATGCCAACCACAAGGCTCCCTCTCGGCGCATTGTCAGTGGCAGGCAGTTCGCGAAAATCAAAACCATCGTGGACTACCGTGGCAGATTTGTATTTCTGCCTTTCTCTATTCGAAAGACGAAGTGATTCGAGGGTCGCAGTGGAATTCGCAACGATTGCGTGGGGGATCCAGCGTGCCAGGCGGCGAAACACCGAGACTGTTTTGGACGGCAAATAATCGTCGGCTATGCGATCGCGCAGATGCCACAGTACTCGCCTTCGAGCAAGTCGACCTGCGATCCCACCGAGAATATCAGCCTTCAAAGAATTGGTATGCACAACGTCTATGTCCAGCCGGCCGATCATTCGGCTCAGTTGCAAGATGAATGTCGAAAGTGTCTTGAGTGTTCGCAAATTGCTCAATCCAGTTGACCCAGTCGACCCAAGGGAATCTTTGCGCGCATCACGGATGTTTTCGGGAAGGGGCAAGATATGAACCTCCGTATCCTGGCGAAGCAACTCGGCGATCGGCCCGTCTTCAAAAAGCACGAGCCGGTGCTCAATCAATGACTTGTCTAAGTGACGGATCAGCAGGCGAAGAGCCACCTCGCCGCCTCCCGATTTGGCCGTATGATTGACAAAAAGAACCCGAATCGGTCCCAATCAGACTCCTTTTTTCTGGACTTTAACGTGCCGCCACGTGGTTTCCGCGCGGAATCATTGCATTATTGCGGGGAGCGAAATGGCCAATAGCGTGAACAAATTGTTCGGGAAGGGAAGTCCCGAAGGTTGCTGGTTCGGTCTTAAAGTGCCTACCGAGAATCGCGCATTCGGTATGGTATCATCCGTTCAATTAGATGCTGTATCTGCAAGGTATCAAGCTGGCAAAGCCCGGAATCATTGGCGTTGCGATCGTCCACATGGATGCTTTTCAAGCGCAAATCAACTTCTTGTCGAGACGCCGCCCGCTGTGACTGAGCTGAGAGTCCTTTCCATCCTTTCTCCGAATTCAATAACTTCGGTGGCCTCACTAAGTTATGAGTCTTGGAGCGTGAAGAGCCTGCAGAAGAGATCATCGATGTTTTAAGTTGAAACATACGTTGGAGTGTTTTGCGCATCATAATCAAAATGAAGATGTGCTGTTTTTTCGTAACTTGAGTGCGCGTCCAGGCTTCGAGCTCTGCTTCCTGGATCATCTTAAGAGCTTTTGCCATTCGGAATGTGCAGGCTCGCGACCCGCGAGCGCCAAACGTCCTTTCCTCAATTCGTTTTGGCGGACGACCGGCTCGTCGAATGCGCATACATAAAAAGACAACAGAGGAGTGAGCACTCGTGCTTCAAGGGCACATCAGGCGCGCAAAGAATAGTCTTCTCCTTCGCAATGCCGGGTGGCTTTTTGCGGGCCAGGGCCTGTCATTCGTGGTTCAAGCAATATCCTTCATCGTCCTGGCCAGATTGTTACAGAGTTCAGAGTACGGGGTTCTCGCCGGGGCGGTCGCGCTCGTGACCATTCTGAGTCAGTACGGATCCCTCGGCTCCGGACAGCTCTATATGCGCTACGTGAGCGCCGATCGCAGTCAATCTCGAGTCTATTGGGGCAATGCTCTTCTCTCGGTCTTTCTGATTGGCGGCCTTCTCGTTCTTGCGTTATGGCTACTCGGCCCTTGGATGATTCGGCGGGACGGTTTGTATGTTCTCGTCCTTCTGGCCGTGAGCGAGTGCGTCTTCGTACAGATCACAGTTGCCGCAAGCATGGTGTTTCAGACATTCGAAAAGATGAGGATGAGTGCAGCTCTCACCTTGCTTACGAGTGTTTTGCGGCTGGTTTTCTTGCTAGTGATGCTCGTCGTGCTGGGTCGTGCGTATGCGTGGCAATGGGCCATGGCTTCTTTGGTCATTTCGATGCTTGTCGCTGCTGCCGCCGTTTGGATAGTGACACACAACTATGGAATGCCCTCGTTTGCGCCTCGCCTTCTTTTCAAACGAGCAGGCGAAGGATTTGTTTTTGCTATGTCTGGCTCGACGACATCCGTATACAACGACCTGGACAAGGTGATCCTGTCTCACTACGGAATGCTGCAAGCCAATGGCATTTATTCCATGGCATACCGCGTCTTGAATATGGGGACGATGCCAATCATGTCCCTCGTTGGCGCCGCGTTCCCACGCTTTTTCCAGGCAGGCGTGGGCGGGGCGGCTGCTGTGCTCCCCATGGCGCGAACTTTGTTGAAGCGGGCACTTATCCCTGGAGTGATCGCTGTCGCTGGAATGTTTGTTCTTGCTCCGATTTTGCCTCATATGGTGGGGAACTCCTATCGGGAGGCGGTTAGCGCGCTTCGACTGCTCTGCCTGATCCCCATTTTTCGGTGTTTTAGTCTGAGCGCTGGCGACGCGCTTTCGGGATCGGGCGATCAGAAGTTTCGGCTTGCTTCTCAGGCCGCCGCTGCGATTGGCAACGGACTGCTCAACCTCTACCTCATCCCCAGATACTCCTGGCATGGGGCAGCTTGGGCGTCCTTGCTTACGGACGGAATGCTGGGGTTGATGAGCTGGACGGCATTGCTCTTTCTTGCACGTCATGCAGGACCCTCTCGACGAATCACCCCCGCCGATGTCGAAAACGAGATCGAATTGCCACTGGCCGAACGTGAGCGCGCGGCCAATTTGTAATGGGCCGCCTAAGCTCGAGGCAAGGAAATTCATTATGACTTTGACAATCAATGATGGCAGGCTTCGCGTTTTTGTTCACCTGGCTCGCGAATTCGGCCGCACCGCCTGGAAGCAGCGATGGGACAGAGGAGCAATTGTCGGCATCAATCATGATGACCCTTATGGATATCGGCAAGCCGAAGAGATGGGTTGCGTTGTCGAACAATCCGAAGATGCCCCTGAGAGTTCTCTGGCGCGATTGGTGCGCCTGGGCCTACGAGCAATCCTCGGATTCGATCTCTTGCATGCATGGAGAAACCGAAAGGGAATCTTGAGCGCTGAAGTTGTCTGGACTCACACAGAATCTCAAGCTTTGGCGGTTCTGCTGCTTGTGCGGCTGCGCCGAGCCTCGGCCAGGCGGCCCTCCATTATTGCCCAAACTGTGTGGGTAATGGATTGTTGGGAATCGTACGCCCCCCTTCGTCGCTTCTTGTATCGCAGCTTACTGCGGCGGGCTGACATGCTGACCTTTCTCTCGGCTTCGGCTGCCGCCAAGGCCAGACGACTGTTTCCTGATATACCGGTGGAGTTCCTCAAGTACGGAATTCGTGCAGATGAGCCACTCGCCGTCATTCATCGCGAACGGCATCATCCCATCCGCATACTCACCATGGGTAACGATCGGCATCGAGATTGGCCCACATTTGTCACGGCCATTAAGAATGATCCTCGATACCAGGCTAGGGTCCTGACCGGCGCGAAAATCAGAGGGCTCCTAGCGGGTGTGGAGAACATCGTCTGTGAAAGGGCCAAGACCAACGCCGAGCTGATGGCCGTCTTCCAGTGGGCTGATGTCGTAGTCGTTTGCCTGGTAGACAATCTCCACGCTTCGGGCATTACCGTGATCGAAGAGGCGGTACTCTGCGGAGTGCCCGTGATTTCCACCGAGGCGGGAGGCTTGCAAAGCTACTTCGCATCGGAAGAAGTTACTTATGTCCCTTCAAGAGATCCTGAGGCGTTGCGCTCGGCGATCGACCAACTCATGGAGAACAACGCAATACGCGAATCTAAAGCACAACGCGCTCTTTCGCTCATGAAGACTGGGGACTTGAACTCGCGGAGCTTTGTCGCGCGGCACGTCGAGCTATCCAGGCGTTTTCTTTCGATCGGGAAGTACGGGCACCGGTCGGGTGCGCTTTCAGTTGCTACAGAACGATGAGACAAGCGATCGTTGACATTTCGTCCGGAAGTTCTGGGTCTGTCACCCGGCATGGGAGAAAGAGGTCGTGGACTAGTAACGCCGCCGCCGTATTAGCCCTAGCGTTCTATCTTTGTCTGCCATTGTCTCGGGCCCCGCGCGGATCGATCTTTGCTGCTTCTGTGAACACGCCGTCTTCGAACCCTGACTACGGTTCAGCCTCCCTTCATGCCGAACAGGCCACATCCGCCGCTGCCTTCGTCGATTCGATCGGAGTGCAAACCCACATCAGTTATGTCGACACCCCTTACGCAAATTGGCCCGGCGTGCTCGAGGAACTTCTTCGACTAGGCGTGCACCACATTCGCGATGCGCTTCCCTTGACACCGACCTTCGTAAACCGTCATCGTCAGCTGGCGGCATCGGGCGTGCGCTGCACTTGTGGTTTTGGCTTCGACAAAAGCCTGACTGCGGCGACCATTGTCGATGCTGCGCGCGCAGCATCTGACGTTGAAGCTCTAGAGGCCCCCAACGAATGCGATGCCGGCACGAATTGCGGCGGCGGAGGAAGTCTCGGCATCACAAACGTCACAGTCTCACTTCCAGCCCTCGCCAGCGCAGCGCATGAATTGCGGGTGCCGCTCATTGGACCCTCGTTTACGACCCGGGAGGCATATGCTTCGGCGGGCTCCATTGCGCAATGGATCACGTATAACAATCTTCATGTCTATTTTGGGGGACGCAATCCAGGCACGGAGGGATGGGGCGCAGGCGACGCACAGGGACATCGTTATGGCAGTTTCGACTGGTGGCTAGATCAAGGGAAAATGGATGCCCCAGGACGTCCAAGCGAAATCACAGAGACTGGATATGAGTCATTCGATCACCCGGCTCATCCTGGATCGGTTCCGGAGGATGTAGAGTCAAGTTACCTTCTAAGAACATTGCTGCTTGCCTGGAATCACGACGTCAACAGGACCTTTATTTACGAATTGCTCGACGAATTCCCCGATAGCGGATATGGTCTGCTCCGCCGTGATCTAACGGAGAAACCGGCATTCACGGCGCTTCGGAATCTTCTCTCGATCCTGAAGGATCCTTCACGACCCACGTCAACTAGGCCACTGATGCTTTCGATCGACCTGAAGGACCCTTCTCTCTCGCACACGCTCTTCGCGAAAGCGGACGGCTCCTACGACCTTATTCTCTGGCTTGAGCGCAGCCGCTACAATTCTGATACACAAACGATCAGCCCTGTTCCTTCAGAGCCCGTGCATTTGCAACTCGAGCCCAGGTGTGGCGTTGCCCAAATCGTATCGTTCCATGACGATGGTTCGACACAGAATCGTGTCCTCTCGACGAAGCCTTCATTGCTGACAGTCGACGTGAACGATCGATTGACTGTGGTGCATATTGTTGGGCACTAGCGTCGATTGGGATCTGCGCTGCAACGACGTCCTTCAGGTGCTTGAGTCGATGTTTTCAATGAGATCGGAAAGGTTCCTATAAAGCACCTTGGATGAATATCGGGTCACAATTGTCTCCCGCGCTTCGCGGCCAAGGGTTCGTTGCAGCTGATAAGCCCGCCGAATCGCCTTGGCAATCTCTTCCGGTTGGGCGATGGGAACCAGAAGCCCGTTCTTGCCATCCGTCACGAGATCCTCAAAAGATGGAATCCGCGTGGCAACTATCGGGGCTCCGCAGCTCATCGCCTCGAGTACCACCAGCGCGGCTGCTTCCCACGCAGAAGAGGAAACAAATGCTCCGCATCGTTGATAGAGACTGCGCAACTGCTCTCGGTCAGAGATGAATCCGGCGAAGTGAACTCTGTCGGCAATGCCGAGTTCTGCCGGCAGTTGCTTGAGCTTCGTCTCGTCGGGTCCACTTCCGACAATTGTAAGAGTGAATTCAGGGAGCAGGTACATGGAGCGTATCAGGTCAGAGAACCGTTTCTGCTCTTCAACGATCCTGCCGACAGTAAGCACTTGTCTTAGACGCGGCTCGCCGGAAGTAGAAGGGGCGAAGAAGCTCGTATCAACTCCATTGCACATGAGGACCGCGTTCCCGCCCGCGCTGAGAGCACGCTTCAATCCTTCCACGGATTGGCAGCTTACGCGTGCCGCACTCTGGAATGCTTGTCGCTGCCGGGAGGTGCTCCTCTGTCCGGCAACGGCACCATGGTCGGCCCCAATCACGGGAATCGCGATCTTCCGAGCGATCACGGCAAATCGCGACGTCCAGATCTCCTGATGATATAAAACGTCGATCTTGTCGAGCTCCAGGGCCTGGCGAAGAGATCGGCCATAAGCCGCGAAGCGGACGAGTTCCCGGGTTGCATCGAATCCCGGCAGACTGCGAAGACGATACAGAAGCGCGTCCAGGGGGCGAAGCCACGCCGGTAACGAAATGAAGCGAACGCGGAGATGATCTTCGGCCTGGCTCAATTCGGTATGGCCGTAAGAGAGAATGTAAACGAAGATCTCGTGGCCTTCGTCCCGCAAGCCACGCCCATAATCCCAAACGAAATCATTCCGATATGAATGGACGTATGTTTCCCGGTCGATACCGAACATTCCTCCAAAGAAATGCTCGAACGAATCGGCACTGATAAAAAGTGCGACGCGCTTCTTCGCCGATCGACGAAGGGGCGATTGAAACGGAGCTTGACGGAATTCGACACTGCCGAGTACTGCCATACGAGATCGACGACCTTGTTCCTTTTACATTACTGCGCGTAACTCATCGCAAAAGGTCAATAACTCTCTGGGTGCGAAGACGATAGGCGGGAGGCCTTTGGCGAGCGGAACACTTCAAAGGCGCCGGGCGGACCCGCCCGCTGCGAAAAAATTACTGATCGCATAATAGCAAATCCTCCGTAGGATCAGACCAATTTGCGCATCCAACATAATAGTGGGGGCGCTTTGCTCCGCTCCGCAAGCTGGACTCAAATGACCAATAGACCCAGCATTCCTTACTTTATGAGTCGCGCTTGTTGATCGAGGTTGTCTTTCTCGGTCGCCGAGATGACAGAAATCGAGATTCGTGAATGAGTAGTCATTAGAAGAAATGAAGATCCTTCCATGGCGCAATATCTCTATAGAGCGCAAGCTTGTCTGGGCTCTTGTTGTCATTGTCGGCGGCGCAATGTTCACTCCCGCTGCCAAGGCGCTTCTCATTCTGTTTCCCGCCGGCTGCCTTTACGTTGGATACCGCGCATTGAGGGCGGATAGCGCCTTATTCGGTGAATTCGTAACCTGGCTCTTCTTTTTGACTCCATTCCTGCGTCGGGTTGTCGATTATGAGACGAACGCAAGAGAAATGATCATCATCTCAACTCCTTTCTTGGTGCTTCTTATCCCACTAATGTTTGTTTTGGTGAGATGGAAAAATGCCATCAGCTGGGAGAGTGCCCCCTTCTGTTATGCAATTGCAGCTGTTCTCTACGGGGCGTTTGTTGCCTGTGCACACGCCCAGTTTTCGAGCGCCGCCGCAGGGATGATCATGTGGATACCTCCAATCACCTTTGCGCTTTTCCTGCTTCTCGAAAGAGATCGCATTTCAGATACATATGAGGGTATCGAACGCGCAATCCTGGGCGGAACATTCGTCGCCGGTACCTACGGCCTGATTCAGTACTTCTTCGTCCCCGCGTGGGACGCAGCTTGGATGCGGTCCGTGGACATGGACACGATCGGAAAGCCTGAAGCGATGGAAGTGCGCGTCTTCAGCACTTTAAATTCTCCCCAGGTTCTTGCTGCGTTTTTGCTGGTCGGAATCCTTCTCGCGTACAGACTACGTAGTCGATGGAAGTACTTGATCTTGCTTGCGGGTATTGCTTCGCTGGTGCTTTCGGCTGCACGGTCCGCGTGGATCGGTCTATTCGCGGGATTGATGTTCTTAGCCTTTCGTGGATCGTCCGCAGAGAGAATCCGCACATTATTTGCTACCGGTGGATGCACGCTTCTTATTTTGGTTGCCTTGAATGTTCCTGAACTGTCCGAAACAATTTCCACTCGCTTCAATACTTTTGCCGATCTAAAACATGATGAGAGCGCCCTTGATAGAAAAGAGACTTACACACGTGTTAGTGAACAGTTGCAACATTCACTGGAAGGTAGCGGGCTGGGGGTTGACAACGGAATGGCCGACGCACAGAATGACAGCAGCGTCGTTGCGGTTCTCTTGGGGCTCGGTCTTCCCGGGTCTCTCATTTTCGCAACAGCTGTGGGAGTTTGTGCTTTCAAATTATTGTTTACAAGATCTGCCCGCGAACTCCCCCAGCTCCTCGGTTTGCAATGTTGTATCACGGGACTCGCGTGTGAATCGCCGTTGAACAATGTGGTCAATGGACAAATCGGATTTCTTCTATGGTCCATGATCGGATTATCGTACGGCCTTTTGATGAAGCGAAAAGCCGAGATCTCGAGCGAGCTTAAGGTCGGAGTCGTCCTTAGATCGACATGACGGCCTTTCCAACCCACTGCAGAGCATGTTCTGTAGTTCGTCCTGGACGATAAGGGATGGATTTTGATATGCACACAAATATCGAAACTGAACGAAGGTCGATGACTGAGAAATCTGTTCATAGAGGCGGCCCCGAGCTTCTGAGCGTTCCGATGGACCGTCTCGCGCCATATACAGGAGTCGAAAGGGAGGAAGCCTCCATCAAGGGCTTTCTCGACATCATCGGGGAGCATCGCGAACTTTTCCTGATGACCTTCTTGATCGTCCTATTCTTTGGCGGGGGTTATATCTTTGGTTCGCCAAAAATGTATGCTTCGACGATGGAGTTGTTGGTCACCAATGAACGGAGCATTCCAGCGATCTCTCCCGGGAAGACGGAAGGCACGGGGGCGGTCCAAGAAGTAACCGAAGAGCAGCTCAACTCCGAAGCCGAAGTACTCAAAAGTGCAGATGTGCTGAACCGAGTTGTCGACCCAGACTGGTCTCCGGAGAAGAAACCGAAGTCGGCCAGTGAACTCGAGCGCCATGAAATGGCAGTAAACTCACTACGAAAAGCGTTGCAGGTCACTCCTGTTCGAAAGTCCTATCTTCTCTCAGCGCAGATTACGACAACCGACCCGTACAAATCCAACCAGGTTCTTTCCGCGCTGCTCAGTTCGTTTCTCGAGGAGAAGCGCCGTTTGATTCAGCCTCCTGGGGTCGGGCAGATGTTTTCGCAACAGGCTGAGCAATCGAAGCAGCAATGGCAGGAAGCGCAGCAGCAGCTTTCTGACTTTCAGCGCGAACAGGGTCTCGTTTCGATCGCGGACCAAGAGGATTTACTTCAGAAGCAGATTCTCGAGATATCCACTGACTTGGCGTCGACGGATGCTGAGGCTGCATTCACGCGTGACAAGATCCATGGGGACGTGGCGCAAGTCAAAGTCACCCCCCAGCGGATGGTGACACGCACGACAGAGATTCCTGACACCGGATCGGTCGACCAGCTTCACAAACAGTTGAACGACTTAGAACAGCGCCGGACTGAGCTTTTGACAAAGTACCGAAGTGACGATCGACTCGTAGAACAAGTAGATAGCGAGATTCATCAAGCCCAAGGCGCATTGAACGAGACGCTCCATTTCCATTCAGCGGAAACATCAAGCGATGTGAATCCAACATGGCAACTTGCCCAACAAGATCTGAGCCAAGACGGCGCAAAAATATCTGCGCTCATTGGTCGCCGCAAAGCGCTACAGCAACAGTTGCAAGATCTACAGCAGAAGCTGCAGGCAACTGAAGAAAAAGCTGGGACTTATAACACTCTTCAACATCGGGTTGCCGAGCTAGACCAGAACTACCAACTATACGTTCAGAAGCGTGACGAGGCGCGAATGACCGAAGTGATGAACGAGCATCAGGTGTTGAATGTGGCTGTAGCGCAAATGCCCACCTTCTCTACCATTCCTGTCAGTCCCCGGCCATTGCGAGATGGCGTTCTGACTGTGGGAACAGGGCTCTTTATTGCGTCGTTCGTCGTTTTCTTTGTTCACAATAACCGGAGAGCGGCTGACGAGATCCCGATTCGAGGGTCCCTGTCTCGCTACCCTCTCCTCGTAAGCGTTCCCGCGTCCACGCAGGAAGCTATGGGTGGGTCAATTGCACCTGCACAGACTGGTGTAGGGTCATGACGGGACTCTTCGTTGTACCTGCAGAGGCGACATCGTAAACAAACTCGCCGACCATCTGCCTATCGAAGGATGGCCTTGCGAAGACGGACCAGTGTCTTCCAATCGCATTTGCCTCACCTTTCCGATTCACTTAGTTGCCTACAAAGTCACGCATCTCGAAATCTGGGACGCTTCCCCCGTGGGAATCTCGGTGCGCAAACGCGTGTAAGTCAGTGCGCTATGAAGAGCGGTCGATGGTACGTGGATCGAAATCAATGCCCATTTAACCCTGGTTCTTTCAGGGTTATGTGCATCTAACTGCTAATGTGCAAGGTGCATGATCGTGAACCCACCAACGAGGAAGGCCGTCCGTATGTGCAACTGAAGTGCGATGAGGAGTTATGGCATGCGGACGGCAATGTCGCTCGCACTTTGAGTCACCGGAATGGAGCGAATATATCGGTTGCCATCAATAGCCCGTCGGAATTGGGAGACTCCCTCCGGCAGATGGCGTGAAAGATATTGTCAATCTTGGTTGAGGAATCAGAGAGGGGAATGTGCAAGCAAACCATTCTCCAATTTCGAGCGGTTATCAACCGTTTCGTTCTTTATGGATTGCATGTCGCTGATCATGCGCTGAATCGCTGGAAAGAGTAAGGTACTTCATCTTATCCCTTGAGAAAGGGCTCATTCATCATGTTTCTCTATTTTGACGGCTTGATCGTTCTATTTCTTTCCGTTTTGTCTGTTCTGGCATCCCATCGAGACCATTTGACGGTGACGAGCATGCAAGACTTTCTTGCAATGCGGGTCACAATGTTGAACGTGTTGTTCCTGGTGCTGTTTGCACTTTTCCGCGCGACACTTGGAACTCGGTTCTTGAAGGATCGGAAGGTGCGAAGCCTCGGACCGCAGCTCTCGCGTGCTGTCCGGAGGACCGCTCTCATGACAGGTGTGCTGGTGCTCTATCTGCTCGGTCGCAAAGCGGCCGAACCAATCATTCTCGTTTCGGGGCAGTTTTTCTGCTCCCTGCTCACCTACGAGATATTCCTGCTGATGGTTGCAAGAGCTCGAAACCGATATTCGCGTGAAGGGAAGCTGAAAGTCCTGATCCTCGGCACCGGACCTCGGGCAAGCAAGGCATGGCGCGAGCTGCGTGTGGAGCAGGTCGCAGACCGTGAACTTACGGGTTTCATCGACGATCGTGATCCATGCGAGATGGCGCCGGATCTCGCGGCGCGGTATGTAACCGACGTAAACGGGCTGTCCAATTATCTTCTCGATCACATCGTCGACGAATTGATCGTTGCCGTTCCCCTCCGTTCTTGCTACGGCATGGCCCAAAGGGCTGTGGCCATTGCTGAATCGACCGGCGTGCGTGTGTTTTGCCTCAACGACATCTATACCTTGTCACACTCCAAAGCTCTACGGCGAAGAGCAGAGCCCTTCATCGAGCTTGTTCCGCAAGACGAAACACAGATATGGCAGCACGCTTTTAAACGGTCCCTTGACTTTGTTCTTGCCTTTACAGGTCTCTTCGCGCTCGCTCCTTTGTTTCTTGCGATCGCGGTTGCGGTCAAGGTGAGCAGCAGTGGTCCGGTGTTCTTTGTCCAGGATCGTTACGGCTATCGTCGCCGGCGTTTCCGCATGTACAAATTCCGTACTATGGTCGAGAACGCGCCGGACCTGATGGCGTCTCTCGAAGCACAGAATGAGGCGTCCGGTCCCATTTTCAAGATGAAGAATGATCCGCGCGTGACTGAGATCGGGAACTTTCTGCGCAAAACATCACTCGATGAGATTCCGCAGCTTTGGAACGTCGTGCTCGGCGATATGTCCCTCGTAGGCCCGCGCCCAATGAGCGTCCGAGACGTATCTCTCTTCAGCGAATCGACTCTCATGCGGCGCTTTAGCGTGCAACCCGGGATCACAGGGATCTGGCAAGTGTCCGGGCGCAGTTTTCTCACCTTTGATCAGTGGATCGCCCTCGATTTCCAGTACATCGAAGAGTGGTCGCTGGAACTGGATTTGAAAATACTCGCGCGTACCGTCCCAGCGGTATTTCGCCGCTCAGGCGCACTGTAATGTGGTCCTGTCTTTTGATCCCTTGGCTTAATTCTTTCTTATTAGGTGACTATGAAAATCGCGATCGTTCATGACTATTTCACGCAACTGGGAGGCGCGGAAAGGGTAGCTGAAGAAATATTCCGCATGCTTCCTCGTGCCTCCCTGTTCTCCACAGTAGCTTTTGAAGATCGAATGCCGGCCGGATTACAGGGCGTGCCCGTCAAGACCTCATGGATGCGACATCTGCCCTTGATGCGCAAATACTACCGCTCCTATTTTCTTCTTTACCCGTTGGCAGTGGGCAGCCTGAATCTGTCCAACTACGATCTCGTGATTTCCAGTTCCTCGGGCTACGTCAAAGGAGTCTCGGCATCTCGCGACGCACTGCACATCTGCTATTGCCACACACCCATGCGATGGGCATGGAATTTCGATGGCTACTCTGCACGAGAAGCTATTAATCCGGTTATGAAGCACGCCCTTCAAGGCTTGACTTTCTTATTGCGGCAATGGGACGTAGGGGCTTCAAGGCACCCGGACCATTTCATCGCGAATTCGAGAGTGGTGGCAGAGAGGATTCACAAAGCCTACGGCCGGACCGCGGAGGTGATCCATCCTCCTATCGACGTTGATCGATTTCAGCCCGATGATCGATTTGACGACTACTATATGTTGCTTTCCCGCATAGTTTCCTACAAACGGCTGGATCTGGCGGTGGAAGCGTGCACAAGGCTGAAAAGGAAATTGATTGTCGTTGGAACCGGACCCCACCTCAAATATCTTGAGTCGATTGCGGGACCCACGATCAAGTTCGTTGGGCGCGCTCACGACTCTGAAGTTGTACGGCTCGCGGCCCGATGCCGTGCGTTGCTCTTCCCAGGCGAGGAGGATTTCGGGATGGCTCCTCTCGAGGTCGCTGCCGCTGGTAGGCCTACCATCGCGTTTCGCGCCGGTGGCGCGACCGAGACGATTGTCGAAGGTGTAACGGGCGCGTTCTTCGATCAGCAGACCCCCGAAGCATTAATGAGGGCGATCGATTGCTTCGAGCGTCAAGAATGGTCGCCATCAGAGATCCGCGCGCATGCAGAGCGTTTCAGTGTGCCGGTGTTTCGGCAGAAAATGAGCCGCTTCCTGGAGCGCATCGGCGCGCCTGTGGGGGACATGGATCTAAAGGCAATTCAGGAACGCATCCCGGCCTCGTACGGAATCGATCCAGCGCTCGCCGAGAGGATCGCGACGTCGAGTTAGGTGAAGGCGATAGTTCTATGCGAAATGTCATCGACAGACGATGGCGCACAGGAGGGGAGATGGCGAGGTATTTCTTACTCTGCTCGATGTTGATATGCATATGCCTGACTGCGATGAGCGCGACGGTGGATCCGTCCCTGCATCCACGCGAACGATACCGGCTGCACACCGGAGATAGCTTGGTTCTGGAGTACAGATTGAGTCCCGAGCTGAATCAAACCGTGACGATTGGCCCCGACGGCTATGTCGATCTGAACGTAGCTGGCGCGGTCAAGCTGGAGGGGCTTACTCTTGCCGAAGCGCGCGAGCGGATTCTCCAGCTCGACTCGACACGCCTTAACTCTCCGGAATTGAATCTCGAGTTGAAGGACTTTCAAAGACTCTATGTCGTCGTTGCCGGTCAGGTAGTGAATCCATCTCGGATCGAAATGCGCGAAGACATGACCGCGCTTCAGGCCATCATGCTCGCGGGCGGCTTCCGCGATAGCGCAAAGGAAAGTAAGATTGTGCTATTTCGACGCCTCAATTCGAAGTCCGATATGGCGGAAGTTCGAGTTTTGAATCTCCACCATATTCATAAGACCGCACAGCTCGAGCAAGACATGGAGCTGCAGGCCGGGGACGTGCTCTATGTACCCGAAAACGCGACCACTCAGTTTGGAAAAATCATGAGGATCCCCAACTTCTCGATGTCGTCGGGTGTTCCATTGTATTGACAAACGTGGTAAAGACTCCAAATGCAAACTTCAAATTCCAAGCTTTCGTCGGCGTCACCACTGACTGACCGTACGGATCGGAAGCTCACTCCATCGCCGCACTCCTGCGGACGAAAAGACGCGGGAAGGAAAGCCCAATCACCTTTCAAATTGGTTCTTGCAATGACGCGTGAAGCTAACCCAAAAGATCATTTGTCGCGCCGACTATTCTTTCCCTGCACGATGACCTCTTCGATTTGGAAGGTTGACGCGCCGGGCTCCCATTGGAATCGAATGAGGTCGGCTGTCTGACCGGGAGCGAGGACGCCGCGGTGCGCAAGCCGACCAGGGTTGACAGTCGCCATGGAGATCGCATCGCCGAGCGAGAAGCCTGCATGGGAGGCAACTCGCGCGACACAGCTCTTGAGCGGTGAGGTTGCGCCGGCAAGATACTCGGTGCCGGAAATGCGTAGCCTGCCCTGCGCGCCGAGTTCGACCGAGGCACCGACTGGCGCAGAGTATCTTCCAGGTGGAAGACCGGCAACGGCGACCAGATCGGAAATCAGGATGGATCGCGACGGAGTTTTCGCCCGGAGCATCGCAATGAGCGCGTCTTCGGGAAGATGGTGACCGTCGGCGATGAAGCTGGCGGTGAGCCGGTCGTCCGCCAATTGTGTCCAGATGGGATTAGGGTGACGAGGCACTAATTGCGAGATGCCATTGCCGAGATGCGTGCTCAAGCTCGCACCTGCGTCCACTGCCGAGCGAATCTGGTCGCTGGTTGCGTTGGTGTGTCCGATGGAAACGTGAACGCCGCGCTCGGAAAGTGCACGAATGTAGGCAGGTGCTTCGGGATAATGAGGCGAGAGGGTCACCATGCCGACAAGGTCTTCCGATGCTTCCTGCCACCGTAGGAACTCGGAAATAGCGGGCGGGCGTACATGCTCAATGGGGTGTGCTCCTCGCGGGCCGTCCGCGGGATCGATGTGCGGACCTTCAATGTGGACGAAGGGAATCATGTGCAGGAGCAGCGGATCGGCGTGTCGAGCGGCGGCGATAACCTTGAGATTGCGCAACAGCTTCGGCTCCGACGCGGTGATGAGCGTCGGAACGAATGTTGTAACTCCGTCTGCAAGCAGGTTACGAGCGAGGAACTGGACTGTGTCGATGCTGAGATCGTCCGAGTTCAGGTCGCTTCCGCGATAACCGTTGACCTGGAGGTCGATGAGGCCGTGACAAAGCCAGGTTCCCGAATTGTCCAACGCTGCTGCGGCGCAGAGTTCCATCCGGGTGATCAGACCGTCTACGCAA
The DNA here is from genome assembly GCA_963798035.1 of uncultured Acidobacteriaceae bacterium. Lineage (GTDB taxonomy): Bacteria > Acidobacteriota > Terriglobia > Terriglobales > Acidobacteriaceae > Telmatobacter. The sequence goes on from CAWCRW010000008.1 coordinate 132,483, forward strand.
TGGACGGTGAAGACATTGCCGCTGATGGGATCGCGCCCTGAAAAGCAGTTATCCACATGGCCATGGTACGAGATCCCAGCGAGCATCCGGATGTTTTGGGGAGCTGTTGTAAGAGTCAATCCGATTGCGGAGGCATTTAGACCACACGATAGCCACGAAGCGAAGCCTCTCCAGCAGAATCGGGATCGAGAAAAAGCGTGCATCGGGGATGAAGACGGAGCGCAGTGGCTGGGCACAGCGATGTAACTGATCCCTCGAGCATTTCGCGAACGGCCTGAAGTTTTTGCTGTCCGGGCACCATACAGAAGATCGTATGAGCGGCGAGGAGTGCAGGGATAGTCACCGTGACCGCATGGGTGGGAACATCATCGAGGGTGGCGAAACATTTGTCATCGACTTGCTGTTGACGGCTCCGCTCATCGAGGGTGACGATCTTCACGGTAAGTGGGTCGTCAAAATCGGCGGGTGGATCGTTAAAAGCAAGATGTCCATTGACGCCGATGCCGCAGCAGGCGATGTCGATGGCCGCGGTGTTGATTTGGGCCGCATATTTGGCTGCGGTCCGGTTGGGGTCGTCGTCGGGCTCGATCAAGTGGACTGCGCCAAACGGCAGGTGATCAAAGATGGTTCGGCGCAGCCAGGCTCCGAAGCGCTGCGGAGCGCCGGGATCGAGGCCCAGGTATTCATCCATGTGAAAGGCATCTACGCGCGACCAGTCAATGTCAGGTGCCTGGCTTAGCGAGAGCAGCGTCTCGGATTGACTCGGCGCAGCTGCAAACAGGACGCGGACGCGATCCTGGCTCGCAAGGAGAGCACGGATTTCAGATGCGATGTCGGCTGCGGCACGCGCGCCCAATGCGGGCCGAGACGCAGCTACGTGAACGGCGAGCGGGTTGGAAGAAGAATTATTCAAGCTTACCCAGCAGCCGGAGGGATTGAAGCAATCGAGCCAAGGCCAGACGATTCCAAAAGCTGAAAGAAGCGATCCGGATCCTTCGAAAGGGAAGCGGAATATGCCGCAGCTCGGGTGAATTGGAAGACCAGCTGGTCTTTGGGCTGCATTCCAAACAGTGGTTCTATCATTGCCGAAGATCCTGGGAACCGGCCGTCGTCCCAATCCTTTGAGAGAGCGGATGCGAGTTTATGATCCCGTCCCGCAATTTCCCGGATAAGGGCAGCAGCGGCCGTTCGATCCATAGCGTTTTTCCCGGCTTGTTCCTGGATCACCGATTCGCGCCAGAAAACAGCTTCGAGATACTCAACCGAGAGCGCGAATGCCTGGAAGTCCGAGTAATGGGCGTGAACGGACGATCCCAGAGATGTCAGCATAGCGTGAAGGCGTACGAAGGGATTTGGGCGTAGAGTGCGCTTGCTGAGTGAAGCCTTTAGGTCTGCTTCGGTGCTCCACGGAACCGGCATCTGGAGACCTAACCCGGCCGATGGCGCATGCTCGCCGAATCCAGGTGCGGCATCATAGATCGATTGGAAGACTTCGCTCCACTGTTCATTCCACTCGGCCCGATAGTGCTGCTCAACGAATCGGCGGAAAGCGGATTTCTGCGCGGCTGCAGCTCCCTCATTGAAAGCGACAGCTGCGTACGCAAATCCATCCCAGACCGAGCTCTGCACGTAGCGGCTCGGCACCCAGTTCGTGAGAATCGCACCCAGAGATCCGGGATCGTCCGTTTCCAGATACGCCTGAGCGAAGGCGTCTATGTTTCGTAACTGGTCAGTGCCTGCCCGCGCTCCCCACCGGTAGCTGATCAGGCCGGGTGCGCCAATGGCGCGCGCACCGTGGGCTTTCACTTTTTCTAGCGCATGATGAAAATTGCCGGCACTTGTGTCCCAATAGTTCCAATCCATTACGATGATGCTCTTGTTGAGGCCGGAGAGGATTTCCGGATCCTTGTGAAGAACGAAATCACCCCAGACAATGAACTGCTTCCCCAACTGTTCGGCAATGCGGCTTAGGGCGTTCAGGTATTCAGCCCAGATTTGCGAGCGGTACTTCGACCGCAATGCATCTTGCGAGAGGGCGGACCCGCCCCAATTGACTTCGTCGCATCCGCCGTGAAGGTAAGGAGACGGGAAGATCTCAGCGATTTCCTGGTAGAGCTTTCGAAAGAGCTGCAACGTTTCAGGGTGGACCGGAATGACGCCCGTGAAATCGGATGAACTGTCGGGAGTCGAGTCGAGCAGATGTGCGTAGGTCGCCGAGCGAGTAATGAAACCGGTGTGCCCGAAGGATTCGATCTCCGGGATTAAGTCAACGCCATGGATCGTGGCAAAGCCTATCAGCTCTTTGATCTGATCAGGCGTGAACGCGTGATCGTGGGTCAAAAGGCCGGGGACCGAAGTAAAACGCAGTACGGTTCCCTGATCATCGGCGAGGCGAAAGTGGAGCGTGTTCAGCTTCCATTTGGCGCAAAACGAAATTACCCGGCGGTAGTAGTCCAGGGTCTCTGGAACCCGCGCAGCGTCGACCATGACGCCGCGGATTTTCGGCTTCGGCGAAGCTTCAGATCCACGGCCACGCTCGAGCTCAGAGGCTGCCGCCGGCAAGGAAGCCGCTGCAGCCGCGAGGCCGAGGGAGTTTCGGAGGGAAGGGAAGATGGCGGTACCAGCAAGAGCGCTGCTGGCTCCGTGCAAGAACTCACGCCGATCGTGTTTGGCCATAGGCTATTGTGCTCGCCGAAGCGGATGTAGTTAGTGTCACACATGGGATCTCCGCGTATAAGCTGTTCCTGATCTACACCAGTTCAGTCGTTTTCAAGTAATTCGTTGAAATGTCTACGAGGTGATCAGAATTGATCATTCGTGATGAAAGTCCTCGGCATACCGTTGTCCTAACGCAAGCCCACCAGGTGGATCATCTGCATGCATCAGCGCCTGACTTCATCTCGGCAAGCAAACTACCGTGAGATCCTTCCCCAGACTGGTTATGAGCCGGGAGGAACCTCGGCTCATTTGCTCAATTCGGCGAGCAAGGGGTTTGCCCATCGCCTCAACAGCGACGGAACATTCGACTCGATTTGTCGCTCCTGCTATGGCACGGTCGCCACGGATTTCCGAGAAGCGGGCCTACAGCGGTCGGAGGAGGAGCATGTTTGCGATCCGCATATTTAGCAGCAAGCGCGAGAATGTCTCCTGAAAGGAGGAGCGAATGGGTGCGGTGACAGCTGTCATTGTGACGACTTCGATGATCGAAGAGCTGAAAGAGACGGAAACCTATCCGGCGATCGAATTTATCAACCGTCGCGCGCGGGAATTTGCGACTTCGGGTGAATTTGTGGAAGTGAGCCGCTTTGCGCGAGGGAAGCACCCTGAAAGCCTGATTTTTATTGCGGGCCTGAATCTCTGCGATCTTGGGCTTCTTCGAAAAGTTCTTGAATCCGCGCCCTGGCAAAGCCCTAAGGACGTTCAGATTCTCGCTCGCAGTGGCAAGGAAGAGCACTTCTCATTTGCCCCTTGCGAGTTTGGGCGCCCCGTGGGAGTTCTTTGAACAGGATCCGTATTCCGGTGAGAGATGCGATACGTTCGATTCTGCTGCTCGCGCTTTCATTCATCCCTTGCCGCTTTGTCTGATCTCTCCAGTCCGAGCTTCGGGATTCCAAACGATCAGAGAATGTAAGGCACCAGGGCAGCGGTCCGTTGAACATAGGTGGTATACGTCTCGCCGAACTGGGAGTGCATCCACTGTTCTTCCATGCGGAGCTTGATCCAGAACACCAGGAAGATGAGAGCGAAGGCGATGAACCCGCGCACTTGGGAGAGCGCAATCGCGGTGCCGAGGAACCCGGTGAGAATGCCGGTGTAGATGGGGTGACGGACGACGGCATAAGGCCCGGTGGTGATCAGTTCGTGGTCCTGCTTGATGGTGACCGAGCGGCTCCAGTTGCGGCCGAGGTGCTCGCGCGCCCAGACGGCGAAGAGAAGGCCGACGATGAGGACCGCAGCTCCCAGCCAGAAGAGCCAAAAACCAACCGGCCAGAGTGGAAGGTAAAGCCACCGCAAAGGTATGCGGGTTGTCGAGAGGAGGACGATCGCGATTCCGAAAATGAAGACGCGTAGAATGCGCGAGGCGATCGGCTCGAGGCGTTGGGTGGTCTTGGTGTTGATGGCTTTGATCTGCCAGTAAAGAAGGAAGGCGATCCAGCTCACAGGAAAGAAGGATTCGTAGAACCAGAGCATGTGGACCTCAGGGTGCTAAAAGTACTACGTCGCCCGGCGCGGGGAGGTTCACGGCGAATTCCCGTTGGCAGGGGACCTGGTGTTGCGGGGTACTCCCCCCCAGACCCTGGGTGGAAATTCCTCATTGGCATGGAGTTGCAAGCCAAGGTCCGCTGCAAAATCCTCTCAGGAAATGGTTTAGCCACAGATTCCTCTCGGGAAAAGACTTAGAAGCAGTTTTTCGCGGAGGGGAGGGCCGCGGCGGATGGGGTGTATCTGTTCACGTCTCTATTTTGCCGGAATGCAGCACAATAAACTGCAAATTGATTTCGGGCGATCTGCAACTGCGCGCTCGAGGCGGGGTCTTCCGACCTGGCTTTCCTTCGGTGTTTCGGATTGGACGTTTCGTCCCGGTCCATGGGGATCTAACCTATGCCAAAGACGTTCAGCGTATTCATTAACCAATCACTTTCGGTTAGCGGGTCATCGAGCAGCTGCAACAGGATCAGTGTTCCATCGGGGGTGCAGGCGACCCATCGGACCAGTTGCCGACCCAGACCATGAGAATTGTCACGCGCTCCTCGGGGTCATTCGCGGACATAATCGGCGAACCCGGCTGGTCGGCTCCCCAGCTCTTTGCTGCGTCGCCCGAGACAAAAAACATCAGATGCGGGTGCCAGCTCATTCCGCGGTCATTTAAGTACTGCTGCTTCGACATCATGTAGCACATCGCTCCCGGCTCCAGTGCGGGCAGTTCCTTGTTATCGAGTGCCGCAGCGGTCGCGGCGAGGATTTCCGTTTTCGACTTTCCTGCCAGAACCAGTTTTGTCTTCATCAGAAAGATGTGCGCAAAGGTTCTTGCGGCCGCAGGATTAAAGCAAATAGGGGAGCGAACTTTGGGATTCCAGAATTCAGCATCATCGGTAGCGGCGCCCCATGATCGCTCCACCACACAGAGAAAGCCATTCGTTCCCCTGGCTGCGGTCGTGAATCCCCTCCGATCAAGGATCATCACTTCGGCTTCGTTCGCGATCGATGGCGGAGCCGCACTGCGCGCCAGTGCGATTTCCGCATCCTTGTCCGGTATCAGATACCGATCCAAGGGAGCCACGGCTGAATAAGGAGTCTTTTCCAGCGGCGCTTGTGCAAGCGTGATTGCGGCGGGGAAAACCGCCAGCGCAATGAACACCAAAGCGAGAAGTCTCATCGTCCTATCCTCCATGGAACCTTTTGGAACCAGTATGGAATGTTGCGAAGCGGTCTGGTCGTGTTTTCATCTGGGCTTCCTTCGATATTTCGACGAATTCGGCGGCGACGTGATTGAGGAGTGGGCGATCCGGTAAATAACCCCATCTCGAGTTCCTACATTCCGGTTAGGGGGTGCTTCGATCGGAACCCCTCATGACGAACACCTTCATGTCGCGTTCTCGATCAAGCAAGCCGACAGCTCCTAAAACATCTCGGGGATCTTCAATGACAGCGGGCCTTCGCAAAGGATTGAAACAGCCCGATCAACTGATCACCGAAATCCGCCGAACTTAGCGGAATGAGAATATGGTTTACCGTACCCTGAAAGTCGACCGCATCATTTGTGATTCTGGTTTCCTCAATCTCTAAATTCTTCGTCTTGATTTGTAACCAAGTGAAGGCGCAAGCGGACCCGTCCGAACAAACCGCGTGAGTGGAGAAGCGCAATTGAGTCGGTCGGGCCTTGATAAGCCTGAGATCGTCGGCAATTTCGCTGGTGAGGCTGAAGGTGATCGAATACGAACTACTGTCCTGTAGACGACCGGTTGGCCTCTTGCCGACGACGCCAGAGAACGAGTCCGCAACGATGAAATCGAGCTGCATTTGGCATTCATTCACCTTGATGGCATTTATTGCTCCATAGATCGATCCGGTGTAGAAAGTTTTCTGGTTCGCCGTGTCCACAAAGGCTTGGGTGTAAAGAACCGATACGCCTCTCTTTTCTTCCGATTCGACGGATGCGATGAGATTCCTTTCGGCAGAAACGCCGTCCTCTACTCCAAGTGAGTTGTTGCTCTGGCCCAAGGAGGAGTTTGGTCTCGCCAACAGCGCCACGAGCAGCCCGATGACGATCAAGTTTGCGGATGGTGCTTTCCGCGCCACGAAGAAGGTGGGCATTCGCAGTCTTTGACGCATCATTGTTCTTAGATGATAGCGAGCGATGCTGCAATGTGCCCTCGATCTTTCGACGTTTGACTATCCCTATTGCGCAGAAGCGTAACTGCTAATCCTTAAGGTTGCTGGTTCCGCGCCAGGAGGACTTCGTAGAGTGCCGGCATACAGGTGATTCCGTTGTCAGTGGTACTGTTCGTCACATTCGGGTTGACATCGGACCTGAAGCGGTGGGACAGTCATGTCGGATGCCGACCCAAGGGGTAACGCGTCTGAGCGGCAAAGGTGGAAGAAGGAGAGATCGTTTGATCAGCCCAAAATGGTTGTTCCTGTTGTTGTTTTCGTTCGCGTTGTCGAGTCATCGGAGCGCTGGGCAGACCAGCCAGCATCCAGACGCTCTGTTTGAAACGGTCAAGTCGCTCGATGCCAAACTGTTCGACGCGTACAACAACTGTGACCTGGTAGTGCTTGGTTCCATGGTTTCCGATGATCTTGAGTTCTATCACGATCAGACAGGGTTATCTGTGGGGAAAGCACCATTCCTCGCGGCAATCAAGCAGAACATCTGCGGGAAGGTGCAGCGGAGCTTGATCGAGAACACGCTTGAGGTCTACCCGCTGAAGGGATACGGGGCGGTCGAGCTAGGAATTCATCGATTTCATCATCCAGACGACCCAGGCAACATCGGAGATGCCAAGTTTGTGACGATCTGGCACAACGACAATGGCATCTGGAAAGTCACACGCGTCATCAGCTACGAGCACAATGAAGGGCTGCTCGCGAAGTGACTTCTCTGCTTGGGCACCCCTTGCCAGTACCCCGGGAACGTGGTCGGCCAAGCCACAGGTTTAAACCTAACCGTAGGCCGCGTTGATCGAAAATGGATATTTCGGCATGAGGCAGAAAGCTCTCAGCCAACTTTAGAGCTGCCATCAGGAGGACGTCGAATGCAAGTTTTCTGCAGAAATCTCCGCATGTTCCGATCAGCCGCTCGCTTCGTGGTTCCAGTTGGCATCGTCTCTATTTTCATCTTGGGCCTTCCGGTGAATGCGCAAATCTCGCCGGATATGCCCAATCCGATTGCAGTGCCGAATCCGCTGACGAAGACGCTCTCGATTTTTAGCGACAATATGCAGGACAAGATCATGAGTGCGGCGAACATGATGCCGGAATCCAAGTACAGCTACCGGCCGACGAAGGACGTTCGCTCGTTTGCCGAGATTTTGAATCATGTGGCGGATATTTCGTACTATCTGTGTGCAAACGCCAAAGGGGAAGCGCCTCCCGCCATCACCGGCAAGAAGACTTCGAAGACCGAGATCATCGCCTACGTCAAAGGCTCCTTCGACTACTGCGACGCCAGCTACTCAGGGTTCACGGATGCGCACCTCAATGCCCCGGCGGACTTCTGGGGCGACGCCACCAATAAGATGTTTATCCTTACGCAACTCGGGAACCACGACGCCTTGCACTATGGCAATCTCGTCACGTATCTGCGGCTCAATGGCCTCGAACCCTCCGGGGGCTGGTTCTAATTGAGTCCGCGGGCGAAAGCGTCCGCTGATCCTTTCAGCCCCAATGCTGTTAAGGGTCGTGTGGTGGACATTCCTTCTGCAGCCGAAAAGTGCAACTTCCCGGTTCAGGGCGACACACCCGGAACTCCAAAGATTCAACCTTCCATTCCAGCTGGAACGCCTGCACGGGATAGGGTCAGAACAGTAATGTCATCGTCCTGCCCAAACTCCTGTGCTGCGCAAGCGATGGCTTCTGCCGGTTGGATGCTGAGCCTAGCCGATCGCTCAAATCCAAGCAGCGCGCCGGCCTGATCTCTGGATTCGATGACCCCGTCTGTTAGCAGGGTGAGCTGCTGGCCCGGTGCGAGATGGAAGGAACGCTCGGCGTAGGTTGTGTCGGCGGCGAGACCCAGCGGCAAGCCATTTTCCAGCGGCAATTCTTTGCCCGCAACATACGGCGCAATGTGCCCAGCATTCGCGATCGTCAGTTTCCCGTCCGTGTCGCAGCGGAGAACCAGGCAGGTTGTAAACCCGGTGCTGCGGCCGAGCATGCGCTGGTTCATGGCGGTGAGGATTTCGCCGGGGTTCTGGGTGTAGTGGGCCAGGGTGCGGACGGTGCCTACTAATAAGGAGACGGCCATGGCGGCGGGCATGCCTTTGCCGCTGACGTCGCCAATGACGATGAGGGCGCCGTTGTTGAGTGTGGGAAGGATCTGGAAGAAGTCGCCGCCGACCTGTCCGGCGGGCTTGTAGACGCACGCGAGGGTGAGGCCGTGGATGGCGGGGATTTCTTCAGGGATGAGGACTTGCTGGACGGCGCGGGCGGCTTCAAGTTCGGAGGACATGCGTTCCTCGTCACGGCGGGTGCGGGCGAAACGAAGAACGAGGATGGCAAGGATGGAGAGCAGCATCAGGAAGTCGGCGACGTTCTGGGACGAGGCGGGAAATGGCCAGGTGAAAGGCTGTTCGAGCCGCTGACGAAACGCCTCAAGCGCGGTGTACCCGGCAAAATGTGCGGCCCACAGGAGCCTTTCAATGACGCCTAATCCGAACGACAGACCGACGGGACCGAGGAGCAGATGTGCATACAGGCTGCCTCGCCGGGCGGCGAAGATGAGGAGCAGGAGCACGCACACCAGGTAAGGCAATACCGCGAGCGCGACAGCGGCACTGGTGATGAACGCAACATCGACGCTACCGATGCTTATAAGGGCCGGGAAGGGAGCCACCAGGGCGGATGCCAACGCGATCCAGTAGATCCAGCTTCTGCGCTGCTTCAGCAAAGCAACAAGAAAAAGGAGGAAGCAGACGGAAGAGGCAGCCTGCAGGCAATCGGACAGCGCCCAGAAAACTCGCAAATCAACGGCATGGAACGCCTCGTAGATCCACAAGGCGCCAAACGCAGCATTGGCGAGTTCGGACGCAGCGAACCACAGATACTCGCGCTCCGTAGGGCGCAAGAGGAAAAGGCCGAGTCCCGCACCGCCGGCCATGAGATAGACGAGCAGCAGAATATTGGTGGCAAAGAGAGACCAGAATCCACTTCTGATTTGGAGGGTCTTCCACTCGTCCAGGAGTCCGGTATCGCCGATGCGAATGGCTGCCTGGGGTCCTCCTCCCAAGGCGTTCTTTGGTTCCCGCGGATTTATCCAAATGCGGATGGCGATGGAGAGCGGGCCGCCCGCGGGGGGCAGGTCGCTGGGGAGGGGTATGAGACGTTCGCTTCCAACAGTAAAACTAAATGTCAGCCTGTCTTCAGGCGGCAATGCCCCGAGTTGCTCAATCAACCGGCCGCCGGCAAATACTTGGTAGTTTCCATAGATCGCGGGAATGAACAGCGCCAGAGGCGGGTGATTCGCGGGCAGAACGACTTGAAACCGGTACCATGCGAAGCCGCGATAACCGGGGTAGCCCTGCCCATCCCAGGGCCGGTCGGAGCGTAGCAGGCTCCACGAGGAATCGTCGAAGTTGGGGTCGGACCAGCGAGGGTCGTCGCCGGTGTGGAAGCGCCACAGGTCATGGATTTCTACCATGGGGGCGCGTTCGCTCTGAAAGTCCACGACCTGGGCCCGCGCACACACGAGACATGCGACAACAAGCAGAACAGCCGCAATGCCTGATCGAGCTTTGGGAAGCATGATGGATCATCGTTGCACGGCCAAAAGCGCCGCGCAATCGAAAGCGGGCGAAAAGCATTTAGATTCCGGAGAAGCGGCAATCACGGCTCTTGTTTCGCATTTGTAGCCAACAGCGATGAGATCGGCGGCCCGGTCCGCCGTGGTTCCAAGATCCGGCCGTATTGTCTGGATGTAGAAGCTCCACTTGACATCCAAGTGCAAAGTAATGCACTCTGATCCAGTGGGTTCACTTGAATGACCAGTGAAGAGAAAACATCAATCCAGCTGCTCCAAGGCACACTCGACCTGATGGTGTTGCGCACCCTTGCAACCCTTGGCCCCCTGCATGCGTACGCCATCGCAACCAGGCTAGAGCAGGTATCGGAAAACCAGCTGACTCTTAACCAGGGGACCCTCTACCCGGCACTTGTGCGATTGGAACAGTACGGGTGGACCAAATCGGCCTGGAGCAAAACCGAGAACAACCGGGATGCCAAGTATTACCGCATCACCAAAGCAGGAGTAAAGGCGCTCGACGAGGAGGCGAATCGCTGGCGGAAGATGTCGGCGCTGGTCGAGAAGCTTCTGACGGAGGAACCAACGGGATGAAGCGCATACGTCGAATGATTGCAAGGCTGGTTACTTTTCTGAGAAACGGCCGTGCGGAGGAGGAGCTTGCGCGTGAAGTAGCGTCGCATCTTGCCTTGCTCGAAGACGACTTCCAGCGGCGCGGCTTGACTCCCGAGGAAGCACACGCCGCGGCGCGACAGGCTTACGGCGGGGTTGAGCAAGCGAAGCAATCGCATCGGGACGAACGTTCAATTCTATGGCTCGAACAGTCAATACAGGACCTCAGGCACGCCTGCCGCGCGCTTGCACGCAGCCCTGGCTTCACGCTCGTTGCGGTGATAACGCTGGCGCTGGGCATTGGCGTGAATACGACGATTTTCAGCGCCTACAATGCTGTCGCGCTCAAACCGCTTCCAGTGTCGGATCCGAAGAGAGTCGTGCGGGTGGAGCGATGGCTCAAGAGTGGATATCTTGGCGATCTTCAATACGAATTTTCCTATCCTGAGTACCTCTATTGCCGGGAACATCAGGACGTATTTTCAAGCTTGGTGGCGGCAAGCGGCCCATTCAGGGTTCTGGCGTCGATATCCGCCGATCGCCAAGAGGGCGCAAGCGCCTTGAAAACCCTGCAGGGACAGCTTGTCTCTGGTGACTACTTTAGCGGGCTCGGAATCAACGCCAGGATCGGCCGAATATTTGGTTCAGACGAAGACGGAGCGCCCGGGGCGAATCCGGTGATTGTACTGAGTTATGCCTTTTGGCAGCGGGGCTTCCAAGGGGATGAGCAGATTGTCGGGCGCGTCGTAAGAATGAACGGGACCGCGTTCACGATCGTGGGAGTCGCTCCGCAACAGTTCACCGGGACCGAGCTGTATCCGGTTGTTCCGGATTTCTGGGCTCCAATTTCGATGCAGGCGCAACTGGTTCCCGGCCAGAACTGGCTCAATCATGCGACGGACTTCAAGTTTCAAATTCTGGCACGGATCAAGGCAGCCGCGGGGTTGAACGAAGCACAAGGCGAAACCGACACGCTCATCCGTCAATTCTCCAGGACGTACACTCCGCGCGACCCTACTTTTTCGGTTACTCTGCAACGGACTGCGTTTTTCGGGAACACGGACGACATCCGGTTTCGGGCCGGAGTGGCCACCCTGATGCTGATCGTTGGGCTGGTGCTGCTTGCGGCCAGCGCGAACGTAGCCAACATGCTTCTGGCGCGCGGAGCGACCCGGCAAAAAGAGATTAGCGTGCGCATGGCGCTGGGAGCGAGCCGCAATCGCGTGATCCGTCATTTGCTGACGGAGAGTATTTTGCTTTCGTTGACAGGCGGGTTTGTCGGCATCGCCCTCGCGATGCTGGCCAGCAGACTCCTGTGGGTTGCGATTCAACAAATGCTGATGCGCATGCTCGGCAGCGGATTTCTCTTCAGCTTGAACTTGAACCCGGATGCCAGGTTACTGGCATATGCCCTGAGTCTTTCCGTCCTGACGGGAATAGTGTTTGGGCTTTCTCCGGCGGTGCAGTTCAGCAGACGAGACCTGATGACTGCGCTCAAGGATGAGGCCACATCCTTCGGTCGTCGAGTGAGCCGCGCACGGCTTCGGAGCGTTCTCATTGCAGGCCAGGTTGCGGTCTCTATGCTGCTGCTGACCATTGCCGGCCTGTTGGTGCGTGGGCTGGCACGATCAGAGGCCGCAGAACCCGGGTTCGAGACCCAACGGGTGTATCTGACGTTTGCAGATTTCGGTGATGATCCGACAAAGGCTGCGGCCAATTACCACCAGATCGTTGATCGGCTGGCTAGTTTGCCTGAGCTGAGCAACATCGCGACCGGAACAGCGCCGATGATGGGGACTTCGACACGCCCGATCGTGGTGAAGAAGTCGGATGCAGCGGAAGGCGCAGAACATGGTCGAACGCTTACCAGCTATGCGTCAGAAACGTACTTGAATACGCTGGGAATCAACCTGCTTCGTGGCCGGGATTTTACCCGTCAGGAAGCTTCCTCAGGTGAGCACGTGTCTGTCATCAGCGAATCGACAGCCCGCAAGTATTGGCCGGGTGAAGACCCAATTGGAAAACACTTCGAGCTGGATGAGCGTTTCGATGGCAAGCTGACTGAATTTCAAGTAATCGGGATCGTCAAGGATGTTCGTTTCTTCAATTTGACCAGGCTGGATCCGGCGCATGTCTACCTGGCCACCGATCCGGCAACGATTTATCCCATGTTGATGAGCGTCAAGACTGACCCACAAAGCGCCCTTGACGCAGTAAGAAAAACCGTGGGTATGTATGACAAAGACCTCCTGCCCAGCCTGACGCTGTGGAACATGGATACCATGCTGGTCAATCCACGCAGGTCGATGTCACGGGCGCTGGCAATCTTCGCCGCAATCCTGGCCCTGCTTGCACTTTCGCTGGCTGGTACTGGAATCTATGGCGTCATGGCATACGCGGTTAGCCAGCGAACACAGGAGATCGGCGTACGGATGGCTTTGGGAGCAACGCCCTCTGATGTGTTGAAAAGCGTGGCTCTGATGGGTCTGAAGCCAGTCGCAGCCGGAATGATCCTAGGGATTGCCTGCGGCGCGGGGATTTCGGGTATATTGCATAGCACTCTCGCCTCTCCCGAATCGAGCGACTTTCTTTACGGCGTGTCCTATTATGACCCTCTGACGTTTCTCGGCTTGGCCTGTTTCCTCGCTCTTGTTGCTCTTCTCGCGAGCTTGGTCCCAGCGCTCCACGCCCTGAGAGTTGACCCCATGATTGCCTTGCGCTACGAATGACCCGTAGGTCTTGACGCCCTTTGGTCTAGACGCGTAAACGGTGCAAAGCGTGACACTGCGCGTCTTCGCCTGATCGGGGTAGAAATTCCTGGCAACCAATCCCTCACGAAAGGAGTGCAAGCTCCGGGTGAAGGGTCAACCGCTGCAGAGCAAAGTCGGCGTAGAAAATCAATACTTCAGTTCAATGCGGATGGCATGGGCCAGAGTGTTGCCAGCGTTCTTTACGGTATGAACCGTGGCTTCGCTCCAGAGAGCAGTGCCTTCATTGTGTTGAGTCAAAGCCTCCTTGCCGTCCCGTGTCGCGGTCTCATACGTGCTGGTGGTCAGGTAGATGACAACCCCGTGGCGGTGGCGATGCAGCGGCTCGGTCACACCGGCTGGAATCTGGTCATCGATGACGCGCACAAACTCATTCTCAAAGATGAGTTTCTGCGTTGCAGTGCAAACTTTCAGGGAGTCGAGTGAATCGTCGTTGGATTGGGGCAACGCCAGGAGCGCGAGGGCGAGGGCTGGGGTCAGGATCGCGAAACAGAAGGCTTTCTTCATGGGCTGATTCTACCCGCGAGACTCTGCGGAGAACTCTCGGCCGCATCGACTCTCTGTGAGTTATGTCCGTGTCGCGGGTCAGAACGAATCACAAAATCGTAGATCTGCTTAGTGGGCATGTCCGCCGCATTTTTCCAATGCTCGAATGCACCAAGGCTGCGGCACCGGATGCCGTCTTGTTCAGGATCGTAAAAAGTCTTGGAGGCGGATCATTGGCAAGGGCGGCTTCACGCAGAACATTAGCGGCCTTTATTTTCCACACCGGGTTTCCGATGGCTTTTGTCTTCGTGGGTCTCAGAGCGCCGGGGTCTTCCCAACCGCTGATATCCCGGGTGAACTCCTCGGACGAGTCCTTGCTGGTCTGCAATCTTCAGTAGAAGGGTAGCGAGCGTATTGCGCTCCTCCCGACTGAGACTGGAGAGCAAAGCCTCCTGGTGCTGTCGCGCCACGCCGCCGATCTTTTCCAAGGCTCCGACCCCGGCTTGAGTCAGATGGAGGGAGTAGAGACGCCGGTCGTCCGGGTCGGACCTGCGCTCAACCAATCCGCGTTTCGCGAGATTATCCAGGAGCGCCACGAGCCGGCTTGGATGAATTCGCAGCCGCGCCGCTAACTCCTGCTGGCTCGGTCCTGCCTCAGCCCGCAGCAGTCGCAGGATTCCCGCATCTGCCGGTGTGAGTTCCAGAACGCCCAATCTTTCAGCAAATTGCGAGGCGGCATGCGCTCCAAGTTGGGAAAGGAGGAACGCCGCTTGGTTTTGTCCCATTTCGCCGTGATTCATCTTCGATGGAAAATTATTGCACATTGAATTCGTTTATGTAATAAATGATTACATTATGAAATCGACTCCCCGCTTCCGCGGTCCCTCGCTCCTTTTGCTCGCCACCGCCCACTTCCTGATTTTCGCGAGCGGTCTGGTGGCAGCATCGGTGCTCCGGCATGGAGCGCATTTTGTCACCCCCTTCGGCTCAACCGAGGAGTTGCGCGCATTTCTTGGCTTGAGTCCCACGGCTGTGCGGGTCAGCAATTTCTTCCTGTTTGGCTCTGCAATCCCGTTCGGCATCTTTGCCGTCACCACCGTCAGCCGCCTGCGCTTCATGGGCGTCCGGGCCGCCGGCACAAACATCGCTCTGCTGGGCGGTTTGATCGCTACGATCGCGTTGATCCTTTCCGGCAGCGTGGGCTGGATCTTGTCGGTGCCTGAAGTGTTGGCTTCCGCGGCGGTCGTAAAGGCAGTCAACTTCCTCAACTTCCTGCTTGGCGGGGTTGTGTTCGCGGTTGGATTCGGCTTGCTGGCCGCAGGCGTGTCGGTCACCTGCTACTTTATGCGGCTGCTGCCGCGATGGCTGGTCGCTTTCGGAATGCTCATCGCGCTTACTGGAGAGCTCTCCTCTCTCAGCCTCGTCGCATATCCGGCTAACTTTTTTATCCCTGCCACTCGATATCTGGGCTTGATCTGGATGTTTTCAGTAGCGGTCGCCTTGGCCAGGGAGCGCAAGGGAGCGCAGCCCGCCTCGATTGTCGACTAGTTCCTAGCCTCTAGCTCCTAGCTCTAGTTGACGGTCAGGGTTACCGTGGTGGTGCTTGTCGTCGACGCTGCAGTGCCAGTCACGGTCACGGTATAGGTTCCAGCTGTCGTACCGGGATTGGTGGTGCCGCCCCCTCCGCCGTTGCCGGTCTTACCAGAGCCACCGCCGCCCCCGCAACTGACAAGTCCGGCACCCATGAATGCGAGCAGCACGATCACGCCGAACAGCTTCCGCAAGCGCCTCTTTCGTGCAGGCGTCATGAGGAACACAAGGCATGCCAGAGTGGCGCCTCCGCCTGCAAACCAGGGAATTCCACCAGGTTTGCGATGGTCCAAATCCGCTGTGGTTGCCGCTGTCGTTGTGAGGGTGAGCGTGGATGTTCCCACACTCGCGCCGCTGATTGTGACTGAAGCTGGAGAAAGCGCACAGGTAGCCGGATCGCTGGTGGCCGTTGGTGCGATGGCGCAGGTCAGCGCAACCGCTCCAGTAAATCCACCCGATGGCGTTACGCTGATCGCTGATGTATTGCCTGTTGTCGCTCCTGGGCTCAACGTGACGTTGCCGCTGTTGGTCAGAGCGAAGCTGGGAGTCGCCGCCGCGGTAGTTACAGTAATCGAGCTTGTTCCCGCTGCACTGTTATAGATGGAGGAACTGGCGGAGTCGGGCGTATAGGTGGCCGCGAGGGTGTCGGTTCCAGCTGCGAGCGAACCGGCCGGCACGGTGACGAGAGCGCTGCCGCTGGTGAGCGTCGTGGCGGTTGAAGTGTAGGCCCCGCTGCTGAGTATCACGGAACCGGTGGGTGTCGCCGCGCCGCTTCCACCGCCGACGGCGATGGTGACGGCAGTCGACTGCGCGGTGGTGATGCTGGATGGGGAGGGTGTGACGGTGACTGTCGGCGTGGCCGTCGTAGCGGGCGCTTCGCCGTAGACATTGATCAGACTCATGCCGCCATCCAGGATGTCGGGCTTGCCATCTTTGTTGAGATCCACGGCGACGGCGGTGCCGGCACCTAAGGCGACACTACCAATGTTGATCAGATCTTTCGGAACCAGAAAGCTCCCGGTGTTGACAGAGGTGAAGGTACCGTTTCCATTGCCGTAAAAGATGCCGCTAAAATCCTCGGGATCGAGGAGGGCGAGATCGACGGTTCCGTTTCCGTCAAAGTCAGCAGCAGCAAGGTTGGCGTTGCGGATCGCGTCGCCTCCGGTCAGGTTGGAGACGGCAGCGGTTGCGAAGGTTCCGTCTCCGTTGCCGAGAAGGGTGACGAGTTCGGCCTGGCTTGAGCTGGTTTCCGCAAGGACAGCGAGGTCGAGTTTGCCGTCCTTGTTCAGGTCCTCGAGAACCGTATCGTAGGCGTCTGCTCCAACCGCGATTGTCGTGGGGGTCTTGAATGTTCCGTCGCCGTTTCCGAGAAAGGCCTGGAGCTGCGTCTGAAGCTGGAAGTTCACGACAGTCGTCCCTGGAGAATTGACGATCAGATCAGGGTATCCGTCGCCGTTCAGGTCGCCGATGTTGTCGATCTGCGGCACAAAGGCGCTGGTGGGGGCGCTGGCACTGCTATAGGTGCTGGTAAGCACGGGAGCTTTGAATGTTCCGTTGCCGTTGCCTGGAAGCACCACGATGCCCTGGTTGTAAGGGATGACGCCGGTTCCGCCAGCGATTTCGTTATACGCGAGGATGAGGTCCGCGTTGCCGTCGTGATTGACGTCGGCGATTTCGAGATTGCTGACGGTGTTTGAGATGTCGAAGTCAGCGGTGGGCGCGATCTGCGGGAAGGCGTAAGGCACGGGCGTCTGGAATGTGCCGTCTCCATTGCCGAGCGCGACGAAGTAAACAGGGTAAGGGTAGGTGATGGGAGTGCTGCCACCCGAAGCGACTGCAGTGAGGCTGTTATCCACGAAGACCAGATCGGGTTTACCGTCACCATTCACATCGCCGATGGCGTAGCTCGAAGCCTCCGCGGAAGTGCCCATGGTGAAGTTGTAGCCATTCAGGCTGAAGCTGGCGGGGGGCGGTACATTCACACCTGCGGCGAATGCTCCTTTGCCATTGCCGAGCTGCACTGAGAGACCGCCGGCGCTGGAGGAGCTGATGAGGTCGGGCACGCCGTCGCCATTCAGGTCGACGAGATTATTGCCGTTGTAGCCGCCGGACAGGAGTTGCGGCGCACCCTGCAAGGTCCCGTTGCCGTTGCCCATCAGGGCGTACGAGAGGTTGGGGGAACCCTCATCGCCGGCGAAAACCCCGCCGTCGCCGAGGCCGACGAAGATATCTGCATTGCCATCGCCGTCGAGATCGCTGATTGAAATGAAGCCATCCGAATTGATGGTTGCGTAGCTCTGGCCCTGGGTGAAGGTACCATCTCCGTTCCCGAGCCAGGTTGAAATGCTGGAGCCGTTGTTGACGGCGACGTCAATTTTTCCGTCTTTGTTCAGGTCGCCGCTGGATAGATTCGGCCCCCCGGCATAGAGGTAGTCTTGGAAATATGGAAAAGCCGGTGCGGTGACGGCCGTGAATGTCCCATTGCCGTTGCCCAACAGAACCAGGCCGTTGGAGCCGATGATGTCTTTCTTGCCGATGCCGCGCAAATCCGCAGTAATCAAGTTGACGATGGGGGTGGAAGCGGCACTGGAATAGCCGGGGAGCGATGGGGCCGCAAAACTCTGCGCGGCTTGAAAGGTGCCATCCCCGTTTCCAAGCAGAACCGAGATTTGCTGGTCGCCCGATACGGCAACGATGTCGAGCTTGCCATCGCCATTCACGTCGTCAATGACGGCTGCGACGGAGTAGTTGCCTGCAATCGGGTAGATGACGCCATTCTTGAAAGTGCCGTCCGCATTGCCGAGCATGACAATCACGCGGCCGGTGGTGGCAGAGGCGCCGTCGAGAATCACCAGGTCTCCGTTGCCATCCTTATTCAGGTCTGCCGCGGTTAAATTGCCGGCTGTTGAGTCCTGGAAAGAGGAAAGACTGAAGTTCGTGGTGCCGGTCAACAGATAGATGCCTTCAGCGAGCGAGGGATAGATGAGGCCAAGACCGGCATACACATAGACTCCGGAGGTTGTCATTCCGACGAAGACTCCGGGCCGGGAACCAAAACCAGCGGTTGGCTCTATGGCGCAGCCCGTCGAAAAAACATCGGGAGTGGTTGTGAGTTGAGCTTCAGTGTGCAGCACGCGCTCATAGCCGGGGATTAAGTCGGTTTCAGTGTAATTGAGGGTTGATCCCGTGACGGTGTAGCTGCCTGTCGCCAGGGTAAGGGTGCAGTCGGACTCCCGGCCAAGCGCAAGCGCCGCGCCCGACGAGGTTGTGATCGTAGTGAAGTTGCCCAAGAAGTCGGCTGTGCCGGTCTGCGTGCCGTCGGCGCCGCTGACCATCGGCCGGGCTGCCCGGTGTCTTGCATGTGGCGTTGGCGGAGTGGGGATTTGTGCATTCAGGCCCAGGGACGACGCGAGAGAGCCACCCAGAATCATTAGTGCCGCAAACGAGGAACGGCTGGCAACAGACCGGAAAAGACAGTTCATGGAGCGACTCCAGCGGAGCATTTAGGGATACTCGACGAGCATCCAATCAAAAGCTGGGGAAAGGAGGATGATAGCCGATTAACCAATGCTGATTCATGGGCACTGTAGGCTCCCGGTCCGCCAAAAATCCCACTGAAAACCTGACTAAAATGCGAATAAATTAGGCAATTCGTTCCTCTCTGGCTATACTGAACGCCCGGAAAAGCTCAGGCCTCTTGTAAATGCTGGTGTTAGGCAACGCACGCCTCGATCTGGAGAAGCAGGAACTCAGGATTGGTGCGCGTAAAGTGGCGCTGCCGCGCAAACCCTACGCGGTTCTGCTGTACCTGATCGAAAACCGGGTGCGGATGGTTGGCCGGAAGGAACTGCTGGACCGTTTCTGGGACGGCAAGGAAGTTTACGATCAGAGCCTCAGCAAAGCGGTCGGCGCGATCCGCAAAGCCCTCGGTGAACCGGTGGCATCGGAGTGGATCGAGACACGCTGGGGGCTCGGCTACCGCTATATCGGTCCCTTCGACGAGGAGTCCTCGGCTTCGGCTCTACCCCAAGAAGAGTTGAAGGAGACGGCCGATGGGCCCATGGAGAACTCATCGCTTTCTCCCGTCGCGGAGGAACCAGTCCGCCTTCACGGGGAAGCGGGTCAGGAGATCCGCCCGGCTATTTTGCCCTGGCCCCCGTGCTGGTCATGGAAAGCGAAGGTTTCCGCAATGGGTGCGGTTGCCTCCCTGGGCCTCCTGGTTTTCGGCCTCTTAGCCTTCCATCCCCACCGAGCCGTCCCGATTGCGGATGCGTCATCGACATCCTTTCGTTCCGTCGCTGTACTGCCGTTCCTCACCGACGGCCGGGAAGGCGAGGATCAGTATCTGGGCAGTGAACTTGGCGATGCCGTTGCGGCACGATTGAGCACCATTTCCAAACTCCGGGTGCGTTCCTCGGCGACCGTCCGCACCATCGTCGGTTCTCAAGTGGATCCAATCGCGGATGGGAAGAAACTCCAAGTTCAATCGATCGTGAAAGGGGAGATCCACCGCGAACAGGACAAGGTCGTAATCGTCGTTCAACTCTGCGACAGCGGCACTGGTGCGGCGGTCTGGTCCGGCACATTCAACGCGGATAAAACCAGCATCTTTGCAACGGAAGACTCGATCGCCCAGAAAGTTTCCAGCGCTATTTTGCCGCAGTTCAAAATGACCATCGGGAACAGGTCGCAGGAACCCGACACCAGTCAATCGGAAGCCTACAGCGACTATATGAAGGCGAACTTCTTCGCGACGACGCGCACGCGAAGTTCGCTGGCGAAAGCCATCTCTCTGCTTGACGAAGCGGTGCGGATCGATCCGAAGTATGCGCGCGCCTACGCTGCGATGGCCAACGACTATCAGCTTGAGGGCTTTTACGACTTTGCTTCACCGGCCGATGTATATCCGCGCGCAGAAGCAGCGGCGCTGAAGGCATTGTCGCTGGATAACACGCTCGTCGAAGCCCACATCGCCTTGTTATCCACCTATACCGACTACGACTGGGACTGGGTGGGGGCCGAGCGGGAATTCAGAGCGGCAGTCGCTCTTGACTCCAATTATGCTGTCGCCTACCAGTTTTATGGATATGCATTGATGGGGATGGGCCGCGGCGAAGAAGGCCTGGCAGCCCTGAAACATGCCGCGCAGCTCGACCCGGTTTCGCCCAGTGTGCAGACGTCCCTGGCCTGGGGCTACTATCTTCTGCGTCAATACGATCAGGCCGTTGACCAATGCAAGCGGGTGCTCGAACTCTATCCTGATTTTGTGCCGGCGCATCAATTACTGGGCATCGTTTACGGGCAGATGGGATCGGAGCAGCGGTCGATGGCCGAGCTGACGGAGGCCGAGACGCTGGAACGAGACGGAGCGATCACTCCCGTTCTTCTCGACTGCGAGTTGGCGCGAACCGGGCAAAGAGCCCGAGCCGTAAAGAGTCTGGAGGAAATCCAGATCGGACAGAATGGATCCACCGTTCCCGATTATTATCTGGCAGCGGCGTGGGCCGCGGCAGGGAACCGGGAGAGGGCTCTGGGCTTTCTCGATCGCGCGTTTCGGGCGCACTCCAACTGGGTCATTTACCTCCACTACGACCCTCGCTTTGACAGTCTTCGGCAGGATGTGCAGTTTCAGGCACTGGTTCATAAGGTTGACTCGCGACACGAAGACGCTCTGATCAGTCAGCGTTAGCTTGAGCTGGGACTCGTACCGATGATGCAGGATCCGGCAAACGATGACACCACTGACTTCCAGGGATTCCCTTTTGAGGACGGGCCCTCACCGCGCGCCGTTCGCCACCAGCGTGTGAGATGTCTATTCGGTTCGCAGTGCTTGAACCGGCTCTATGGAAGCGGCGCGGCGGGCAGGAAAGAAGCTGGCCAGGACGCCAACCAGGGCCAAGCCAATCGTAACGCCAGCGAGCAGCAGGAAGTCGTGGCCGGCGTGCATTTCTACGACTGCTGCTAATACTTTCCTGAGAGTGAGCGTGAGCATCCACCCCAGCGCGAGCCCGGAGCCTATAAGCAGCGCCACCTGGCTGAGGAGCAGATATGTAGCCTGCATGCGGGTTGAACCGAGAGCCATGCGGATACCGATTTCGCGGGTGCGCAGCTCGACCTCATGATTGACCAGGCCGTAGAGTCCGACGACAGCCAGCAGAAGGGCGAGAGCCGCGAAGATACCGAATAGCCATCCTTCGAGCCGATCGAGCGTGAGGCTGTTGCTGATGACGTCGCTCATGGTTTCCGGCGTCCTGAAGGGGACGGTCGGATCGATTTCGTGCACGGCGTTGCGGAGTGCAGGTACAAGTGCGGTGAGCTCGCCATTGGAACGGACGATCAACGCCATGCTGTTCAGGTTTTGCATTCGGTCCTTCGGCGCGATCTCGTCCATGAGCCAGTCCATTTCAGCCATTTGCGGCTCGCGCAGGGCCTGGCGGACGTTGGTCACCACGCCGACAATGCGACTTTTCAATTCCGGCTTGGGGTCATCGTCGATATGTGCGCCGAGCGGATCGCCAGCTGTGGGAAAGAACTTGTGCTGAAAGGCCTGGTTGACGACCATGGTGCCGGCGGGATTTTCGGCTTTGTCGAGCGAGGGTGACAGCAGCCGTCCGCGTGTGAGTTGAAGCCCCATTGCATTGAAGTATCCCGCGGAAACATAGCGCGTCTCTGCGCCCATATCCACGTTCGGCGGGTACGGCGGCTGGCCGGTGATGTGGATGCCATAACCATCGCCCCAAGCCTGAACGGGGAGCAGATCGATGACGCCCGCGCCCTGGACTCCGGGGAGGCCGGCAATTTTCGCCAGCAGCGGATTGTAAAAGCTGGCGACGGGATCGCGTCCGGCGTAATGGCCTTTGGAAAGCTCGATGCGAGTGGTGAGAATTTTGCCGGTGTCGATACCGAGATTGGTGTGGAGCAGGCTTTGCAGATTCTTGAGCAGGAGTCCGGAAACGACCAGCAAAACAAGCGAGAGAGCCACCTGCGTGATGACGAACGCGGACCGAAGCCGATGCTGGCTGCGCCCGGTGCCTGCGCCCGCGCTGCCTGCGCGGAGCGCGCGATTGGGGTCAGCGCCGGAGAGCCGAAGGGCAGGGGAGAGCGATGCGAGCATACTGGCAAGCAGCGAAAGAGCAGCCGCGACGGCGATCACCGTGAGGTTGAGGTGAATGTCGGCGCCGCGCGACATGGCCTGCACCAAAAAGACATTCATAGTTTTGAGAAGCGCCCAGCCGACTATTACGCCGCCCAACAGGCCGGCAAAGCAAAGCACAAGGCTTTCGTTGACAAGTTGCCGCATCAGACGAGCACGACTGGCGCCGACTGCGGAGCGGAGAGCCATCTCCCGTTCGCGCTTGATGCCGCGCGCCATCAGCAGACCGGCCACGTTGACGCAGGCAATGGCGAGCAGCGCGAGCACAGCCAGGGCAAGCGCGCCCAGCGGACCGGCAAGTGTGCGCTTGCCAAACCGGTCAAGACTGTTCACTGCTACATCCAACGGCAGTAAAAGGGCTACGGTGTGGCCGGTCTCTTGTTCGGGATACGCACGGGCAAGATTGGTCATCACACGGTTCAGATCGGTTCGCGCCTGTTCATTGCTCACTCCCGGCTTGATACGGCCAACCGTCTGCATCCAGTGCATGCCCCGTGCCTTTGCCCAGGCCGGATTCATGTGCAGTGGCGTGTAGACCGCCTCGCGCGCATCGAGCGGGAAGCGGAACCCCATGGGCATGACGCCAATCACGGTATACGGAGTCCCATCGAGTTCAACGTCCTTGCCGACTACATCGGCGCTCCCGGCGAAACTGCTTTGCCAGACCTCATAACTAAGCACCACCACATTGTCTTTGCCCGGCTGGTCTTCGCCGGGAAGATAGGTTCGTCCAAGCATCGGCTTCACACCGAACACGTCGAAGAAGTTGTCGGTACTCTTCACCGCACGGAGAGCCACCGGGCCGCTCGGCCCTTCGAGGTTAACTCTCCCGAACACGGAATAGCCCGCCAGTGCATCGAATGTTCGCTGCTGCGCGCGGACATCGAGGTAGCCAAGGTAGGAGGACCGCAGCGTATCTCCCGTGCGGCCGGTCATCACCGGATCCACAAGCAGTTCCTGATTGGCGTAGGGCAGCGGTTTCAGAAGCACCGCATCGATCACGTTGAAGATGGCTGCGGATGCGCCAATGCCGAGCGACAACGTCAGGATGGCGGAGATGGCGAAGCCCGGCGAATTGCGCAACTGGCGCAGCGCAAAGCGAAGATCCTGAAGCACGGAAGCGACCCACATTGTGCCTCGACTCTCGCGGCAATCTTCCTTGATCTGCGCCATGCCGCCGAACTCCAGGCGAGTCTCGCGGCGGGCTGCATCCTCCGTCATTCCGGAGCGAACCTTGTCGGCAACCTGCTGCTCCAGGTGAAACCGAAGCTCGGAGTCAAGATCTTTTTCCATGCGCTTGCCTGCGAATAGCCGCTGAAACCAACTCATAATGTTTTCCTCTGCGGACCTTGAAGAATCATCCCGACTACCTCGGTAAGCCGAGCCCAGCTCGCGGTCTCATTTTCAAACTGGAGTTTTCCCCTGGCCGTGAGGCGATAAAATTTTGCCTCACGGCCGGTCTCCGATGGCTTCCAGTCGGCGACTAGAAACTTCTTGTATTCCAGGCGGTGCAACGCGGGATAAAGCGAACCCTGCTGAACCTGGAGCGCCTGGTGCGACATCTGCTGGATTCTCTGCGCGATTGCATAGCCGTGAATGGGCCCCAAGGCGACGACACGCAGAATCAGGAGGTCGAGAGTGCCTTGCGGCAGATCGAGTTGGGCTGAGTCCTTCATACCTATCGCTTCTACAGCTATACACGACGATATGTAGAAGGTCAAGGGTTCGAAAAGATGATGAGAAAATCGCCGATGTTGCTTCCACGGCTTCTTGGTATAGTCGCGATGAGTTCGTCGAATCAGGTCATGAAGGTCGCTTTTTCCTCGGTAACAGGTGAAAGGTCAAGGGCCAAGGCAACCGTTCGTGAGCTTCCGGGCGCCAGAATCGACTTCTCGTTCGGTGCGAAGCTCGCCTGCCTTCGAGGAGACCTCCTTGCTAGGCCGATTTGTTTGGTACAATTTGAACAACGGAGTAGTGACAACTTCGCGGTTCGCTTTCGCTTGCGGTGGGCAGAGATTCAGTGCTTTAACTTACTGTCCACAGGGTGTCCATCGATCTCAGAGTTCGGTTGTATGCGGCGGAGATTTGGACAAGGCGAAGGAGTGGGCAGGAAGAAGAGATAGTAAAATCTGCGATTTGCGTTCAGCGATGGGAATTGCAGAGGGGACGTAGCTCAGTTGGTCAGAGCGCTGCCCTGTCACGGCAGAGGTCGCGGGTTCGAGCCCCGTCGTCCCCGCCATACAAAGCAAAGAACTTAGCTTCGTATGGGACCTCATGTGACGATCCACAATTCGATCCACACTCATTGGATCATCCTCTGCGTCAGCCCCACAGCACTCAGATACGCCCCTTGCGCCGCCCTCGTCTCGTCGCTGTCCTCCTGCGTGTACAGATCCAGCGTCGTCTGTATCTTTGAGTGACGCAGCAGGCCCTGCACGGTCTTGGGTTCCACCTTGCCCTTGTTCACCAGCCAATTGCTGAGGCTGTGACGCAGGTTATGAAGCCCGAACCGTTGCCCGTCCTCGATCTGGACGCCTGATGCCTTTGCGGCGACTCTCAGGTGGTCCTTCACGAAGGAACAGGCATTGAGCGGCACCTTGCCTTCGGCGGTCAGGGACGGAAACACAAAATCCTTCCCCTTGGCGTGAGGCGATTGCTGGTGCCAGTCCTGCAGGTGTTGGGAGAGTAGGGGGTGCATCGGAACATAGCCGTCTGATGCTTCGGTCTTCGTTTCACCGTCAGCGCCTTTGGCCCACCGTTTGGAAATACGGATTCTTCCCTCATTCCAGAGCACGTCATCCCAGCGAAGTGCCAGGACTTCGGACGCACGCAGCGCCGTGGCGGCGCAAGTGAGCGTCAGTGCGTAGTGCAGGGGGTTGATCAACTTCTCCAGGATGGCGAGCGTCTGCGCCGGGGTGATGACGATAGCCCGGTAAGTGGACTTGGAACGTGTCTCGACCGGCAATAGCGGATTCTTCGTGACGCGTTCGTGCAGGATGCCGACTTTATAGACGCGGTGCATGATGCCCCGTATCTTCGAGACGGTCGTCCAGGCAAGCCCGTTGTCCTTGTGCAGGGACAGCAGCCATTTTTGAATATCAAACGGCTTGATGTCGTCCGCAATCTCGTTCCCCCAGCGGGGGGCGAGGTAGTCCATCACGTAGTGCCTGATGATGGGAATGGTGTTGGCGGATTTCGGGCGCACGGCTTGGTCGCTGAAATCCACCTCCAGATAAAAGCTGGCCAGAGTATTGAACAGGACACGTCCGATTTCGGCCTCGGTGTTGATTTTGGTCAACAATCCGAGCCGCTGCGCCTCGCGCCTGGCATCCCGGTCTTTTGGGAACAGGGACACAAGTCCGATAGGGAGCGTGCGCTCCTTGCGTGTCCCGTCAGGTGCATCAGCCCGAAATCGCAGCATCCATGTTTCTCCGGCAAGCCGCTTCACTTTACGAATACTGCCCTCTTGATAAGACATAAATCCTCTTTTCAGCGAGGGCTACCCTGATCGGGATCATAACGCGGTTTGTCCGGAAAGGGGCGGGGATGGCGGTGATCGATGGCGATGCCCAGCTCCGACAATCGGAATATCCATGTTTTCCGGATGTCGCCGGTCCCGATGGGATAGGAACCGGCAATTCCCTTTCGGGCAAGGGCGAGCAGCATACGGCGGTTGATGCCTAGGAACCGCGCTGCCTCGCCAGCGGATACAAAGGGCTCGGGAGTTGCATTACGCTCTGGCATGGCCTTATCCCTTCTTGATCAGCATTGCGGTGCCGGAGCTGCAGTTGCCTTGCTTCCACTCGGCATTAAGCCCCGTCAGCCCGAAGATCCGTGTCGAGAATGCGCTGAGCGGACAATCACCGGGCTGCATGCCAGTCGTTTGGTCTATCGCGAAGACAATCGAATCCGCATTGATAACGCCAACCATGACGGACGTTTCCGGATTGGCGGCAAGGACAAGCGACGATGCGCTGCGGTGCTGGATATTCGCGAAGGGGACGCACGTCTTCGTGAGGTATCCCATCATCTTCGTCAGGTCCTCCTGGTCCTGACGTAGCTCAAGCCGCAGGTCGCACTTGTCGAACTTCGCTGTCGTCATCGATCCCATCCACACGCCGCTGTAATAGCCGATGAGCTTCTGGTTAACAGTTGACGATGGAGGGGCAGGGGGCGGCATCGGGACGGCTGGCGAAGGCTTTGGAAGCACGGCGGGGGCGGTATGGGTGAAGGCATGGCGCACGGTGGTCACGATGCCTGGTAGGAAGAAATGAATGATTACCAGCACTCCGGCAAGAATCCAGAGGCCCTTTTTCTGTTTGTCGGTGAGGTTCATGGCTGTCTCCTTGTGGCGGCTATTCCTGCGTGTAGTTGCGCGCGATCTGCGCGATGGTGGCTTTGCGAATCTCGGGGTCGATGTTGCGGGGGATGGAAGCCAGGTGCAGCGGCTCAAGCTCTGTCTCCGTTGCCTGGTCTTCAGCGAATTTCGCCATGACCGGAGCCGAGATGCGGGTATCGAGGATCTGGCGCATGGTTTCCCAGGCGCGGAACCACGCGATGAACTGCTTCATGAGCAACGCGAGCGCGGCGAATTCCAGATAGAGCGAGAGGTTCCCCTGCGCGATGAACAGATCCTTGAGGACAATCGCAAGCGCCAGGACAAAGCCAGGCTCAAGCACGATGCGGACAAACCAGAAGGATTTGCCCTTGGGCAGAATCTGAAAGAACGGCAGCGCCGGGCCTTCATATTGCGAATGCTGCTCGCGCTCCATGAAGATCATCCGTCGCCACAGTCTCCAGCTATGTATCGCCGTCGCCGTGAAATAGACCTTCGCGTAATCCTGCAGCCCGAACATGCCGACAGGGGCGGGGACATGCAGCAGCGGAATCATGCTCATGAAATTGGTGAACAGCATCATGACGGCCGGTAGAAGCAACATCATGGTCGAGCTGAAAAACGTGACCGGCACGGAGTAATAGCGCGTCCCGTACCGTGGCCTCAGCAGGATTTCGACCGGCTGGCAGGCGATGCTGCACAGCAGGTAGACAAATTCCATCGCATTGTTCTGAAGATGCTCGATGCGCATCTCTTCCGAAGCTCCAAACATAAGTGCCTCCTAGTCGCGTGAGAAATGCACTCGCAGGTGATTGCGGCCTTGCGGGCATTTATCGGTTCGTGTTGCGTTGAAGTGGTCGCCGCCGCAGAACACCATGGCTTCGGCAAGCGGGTTCTGGCCGTCCGGACGGGCAAGGCCGCTGAATTCGTAAGGCTCAACCTGGTAGACCAGCTGCCGCGATCCGCCAAAGCTGGTGTGGCTCTGGCCCTCATTGCCGCCAGATCCGGCGCTGAAATTGTCCATATAGCGGTAGGTCTTGCCGATAACGTCGCTGTAGTAGTTGCAGGTGTCGGGGCAGGTGCTGCGCAGCGCGATCTTGATGCCGAGATTGGCGAGGAAGGCTTTGGTCTTCGCGCCCAGATGCGACTCGCCCAGCTCCTCGGCGAGGTTTAGCAGGGTCTGCGTCAGCGCTATGACGGCAACGCCGCTGCTGCGCGAAACCTGCACAAAATGGTTCTGGAACTTATGCATCAGCAGCTGGAACTCGTCCATGTAGAGGAAAGCGCCGTTGCAGCAGCCGGGCTTGTATTGATGGCGAAGCCATGCCCGTTGGCAGGTGAGCTGGACCATGACGTTAATCAGCCGCGCGGTTTCCTTGCCGTATTCGAGAATCGGATAGTCGATGATCAAGATTTTCTGTTCGTGCGTGATCTGCTCGGGCGTGAAGTCATACGCGCCCGAGGCGAAGATGCCGCGCAGCGGATGGAACAGGAATTTGTCCGCCATGCCCGCGAACGTCATCGCGATAGAGGAGCGGGGGCGCTCGTCGAGGGCGGCCCAGCGATGAAAGACAAATTCCGTTGCGGTTTCAAGGTCCTGCCACTGCGTTTCGCTCAGGGTTTCCTTGCGAGCACGGATGGCGTTGATGAGTGACGCCGTATACGAGTGTTCTTCCCAGCCCTGTTCATCCTGCTGCCCAAGGTGATCAGGAAACGAGCTGATAGCTTGGTGCACATTGACGATGGACAGCGGCTCATTCGCAAGCTGAATGAGCTTGATGGCGTTGCGCATCGCCTGTTCCGCCGCCAGTTCCCAGAAGCGCTCATTGCCACCGCCTGATTGCGGGTGGCTGAGTGACAGCAACGTTGAAAAATACGTGATGATGGATTCCGCATCGCCGCCGCCCCTGACGCCGGAGCGCGTCCATTCATAGGCGAGCGGATCGAAACGCAGGCCGGATGCCTCGTTGAACACAATCACATCGCGCTCGCGCCCGCACTCGCGTGCCCAAGCGATGAACGTTTCCGCATCGTCGGACTTGACGGCATGGCACAGGGCTCCGCAGCCTGCTCGCGCAAACCCGCAGAAAAACTGCTTGCCGAGAGCGCTGCTCTTGCCCGAGCCCGGATCGCCGACGCCCAGGATGCCGCTCATCTGGCGGAATCTCAGATGGTCTGTATCCGAGAGCGACATGATCGGGCGGTCGAGGATGTTTTCGTAGCGCGGTGACATGAATGCTCCTTACCTGCTGAAGAATTTGCCGAAGGTGACAATCGCTGATGGAAAGGGCGCAGAGTTGCAGGACGCGCCGAATTTGAGCCGTCCCTGAAGGAAATACACATGGCCCTTACGGGCGTACTCATGCCACCAGCGCGTATCAACTCGGGCAGGCAGTAGACACACGACTAGCGAACCGCTCAGAGACTCTTCGTATGCCTTCCTTACCCATTTGCCGATCTGGCGTCCGTAGGGCGGATTCATGAAGACTTTTCCGCCCCAGGACTGAGCAAGGCCGTCATCCTCGCGCGTATAGAAGCGGGGACACTTCGCATTGGCGGGCGTGGCGCAAGGATCAAGCGTGAAGCCGCCGAAGATGCGATCCAGCTCGTTGAATAATGGCTGCGGCGTTGCCCATTCATCCGTCGCGCTGGAGAAATGCACGTTTGCTTGGCGCATATGGCCTCCTTGATGGGAAAAAGGCGCGCAATTACTGCGCGCCTCATTTCGGTTCGGGGGCGTTTGCGAGTGCCTCAGCGGCCGTTTGGGCGTAGTACCCATCCGGCATCGGAAATCCCGCCATCATCAGAATTGCGGCAGACACGTCGCCGTTCTGAGCCTTGCAATAGGCGTATCCAGGGACGACATGCAGCTTCGTTCCCTTTGGACAGGCAAAACCGTAGACACTGGTCGAAATCTCGGACGGCGGGACCGGTGGACCTGCCGTCTTTGCCGGTGTCTGCGGAGCTGGAGTTGGGGCAGGTATCGGCTGCGGAGCTGGGGTAGGGGCAGGGGCCTTACTGCAGGGTGATACCGTTTGCTTTGCCTGGTTGGCAAGATCCTGCGTGCTCGGGATCGTGAGCCCTGTCTTGTTCTGGATCTGCTGGCGCTGTTTGTCGATTGCCTGTTGCAGCCCCTGGGGCAGTTTGAAATTCCATCCCTTCGGGGGTTGTGGTGGTGGCGTCGTGACGCACGGCGCAACTGGCTGCTGTGCCGGTGCTGGTTGGGGCTGTGGCTGCTGTGCCTGGCTGAAACCTGCGAGCAAGGCGAGGAGGGTGAGGAGAGTGATTGGCGTCTTCATGAGCCTGATAGTCAGGGCAAAGGAACCACCTCGGAAGGTAAAGGGGCGTTAAGACCCACTGTCGCTCCGGCGCGAGCGACTCAGCCATAATTGGGAGATGAATGCGCTGGATTTCCCTCCGACCGACTACGAAGTGGAGGATCAGCTAAAGCGAATTCTCGGCAGTCCGCGTTTCAGGAACGCGCCGAATCCGTCTGCCTTCCTCGAACTTGGAGTGAGGCGCGCACTCAAAGGAAAGAAGACCACCGGAAACGTGATTGCCAGAACGCTATTCAAGGGCAAGTTCATTCAAGGAATTTCGCCGGATGTCAGAGTCACCGCGCGCAATCTCCGCAAGACGCTGGATCGCTACTACGAACAGGAAGGCAGCACCGATGTCGTCATAATTTCCTACCCTGAGCCACGCAAAGACAAAACCCTCAAGGCCGTGGAAGGGGAAGCTTACACCCCTCGTTTTACGCACAATCCAAGGCATGAGACATGGATTCTCATACGGGTTGGCTATCGCCTTTTGGAGTTATCCACCTATCGTGATTATTGCCGCGCCTTAAGCATTTTCGTCGGCATCCTGGAGGGCGATCCGGACAATATCGGGGCGTCGCTCGGGTTAGTGGAAACGGTCTGCAAGTTCGGGGATAACCACTGGCATCCCCCGGTGGAATTTTCCAGCCAGGCTATGTGCGTCGATCTCCTAGAGAAGTTGGAGTCATGGGCCGGGAATTACTGGAGACTCTGGGCGGCGAAGGCTTATTTTCATATGAGACGGAAAGTGCCGGAATTGGTCGCCTCTTGCTACGAAAAAGCACTGAGCCTGAACCGGACGGCTACGGAATCATTTATCCCATACATCGAGTTTCTGCTGGAATCCGGCAAAAGGGATGAAGCGCTCGGACTTGCGCAGCGCTACGTGAACGAACGAGTGGAAGACAGCACGGCTGTGGCGCAGTATGGGCAGATCCTCTGCGCCGCCGGTCGTCATGACATCGGAACAGGTCATCTGCAAGCAGCGCTAGACATGGACCCTGGAAACTGTCTCGCGCATCAGGGCCTGGCAACCATACGGTTCATGCAACGAGATGTCGCGGGGGTTTCGGCGCATCTTCAGGCGCTGAAGGTGCTCTGCGACGCCGAATCGTTCGCCCGGTTCACAAGTTTTCTTGAGAGGCACGAGGAGCAATACAGTCTCAGGGGCTGTATCGCAAACCTCTTGCCGCAATTGACTAGCGTTGCCTCTGCCGCGATTGTGAAACCGTAAATCCGTTTTCAGGCAGCTGGACGCACAGCTCGTCCCAGGCTTCTTTCATCTTCTCGTCGCGTGTTGCCGTGATGTGTGCCGTCACCTCGCCTGAGATGGCAGGCAGCGAAATCATGACATCGTGAATCGTTGTAGGCTTGTCGCTGCTCCAGTCCTTGACGATCTCATAAATGCCCGGATCGAAGCGTTCGCTCTTGCTGGCAGCAACAGCGATAGAGCGGAAGGCATCCTGGACGGCCGGTGAAAATCGCACCTGTAGATCGCGGGCGCTGACTTCGTTCTCCGCATGTGAAACTCGTTCGGCCATATCTCCGCTCTGCAATCGCGTTAGTCCGCATCGTGGGTTCCCCAAAGCGATAGCGTCGAACGCCATCGCGCTCAAGTGAATTCCATCGAAGTTTAGGTTCTTCCTTAACGTCCATTAACCTCCCGGACGATTACAAATGCCTCGACAATCACCTTCATAGAGGTGATTGCCATGGGATTAATCGACTGGATCAAGAGCCGGGGCCAGCAGCCTGCGGAGCCGTCGCAGCAACAACAGCCTGAAGTTTCGCAGAAAACCAGCGCCCGCTCTTCATCCGAAAAGTCCATCAGTCAACTGCCGGAAAATATCCGGTCCGAAGCGCGGGAATTGGGCGCAAAGCTCGATCAGGCAACGCGGAATATCCAGTCCGATGCCCCGGCATCTCCCCAAGCGCCAGCGGATGCAACGGACAACCAGCAGCCGATGCGTCAGAACATGATGAGCCAGGACAATCCTGCCCCGGCTCTGTCGCCGACCAGTGCGCAGGATGGCGTTCCGATGAAGGATGTCGAGGGGCCTGAAGCACCTGCAGCCACACCCCGGCCTACTATCGCCAGGACAACTCCGTCCTGGGAGCGCTGACGTGATGACTCGTCAATTGGTGAGTTGTTCCCGGATGCGTTTTTCGAGGGCGTCTAAACCCTGCCGGATGGAAGTCAGTTCCTCCAGGTTGGCATCGCCCGGCTTTTGCGGAAGATGCTCCAGCCGGTCGATCTGTCTGCGGCTTCGCTCGATGAATTTTAGGCACTCGGGTGCCGTCATCGTGTCGAAGTTTTCGGAGAAGCGGAGCACCTGGCTTGCGGACATAAGCACCTCCCTTAACGAGTGTCGGATGTCGGTTTCGGTATCGCCGATCATGCCGGAACAGTTGGCGTACTCCAAGCAAATTGCGACGGATATGGAACCACGGCGGGGGCAGGGCTGTGACACTTCTGCGCGGCGTTTGTTGCGAATTCGTCACGCCCAGCGCTGGTATTGGGTGCCGATTTCTGACACCACCTGTAGAAGCGCCCTTCTCCCTCTTTTTACCTTTGAGCTGTGCAAAGGGGACTGGTGTATACGCTATAAAACTCCTTGATTCTTCCCTCTAATTGGGCTAGCCGATGGAGTGACCCACTAGATTTGGTAGCCGATAGTAGCCGCCAACAACCTGCGAAGGTGCAAAAATGCTGTTCATCACGCCAGCGACGGACGCGACACAAGCCAAAGACTATTTCACCCGCCACATGGAGCGCTCCGACTACTACCTGCGTGATTCTCAGGAGATGCCGGGCGAGTGGCACGGCATGGGCGCGGAGCTGCTGGGACTGAACGGAGAGGTGGACAAGCAAAGCTATTTCCGCCTCTGCGAAAACATCAATCCGGTGACCCGAGAACAGCTCACCCCCCATAACAAAGGCAAGCGCCGCGTTCTTTACGATTTCACATTCGACGCGCCGAAGTCCGTGAGCCTCGCCTATGAGGTCGGGGGTGATGAGCGAGTCCTGGATGAATTCCGCGCGGCGGTCAAAGATACGATGTCGGAAATGGAAGCCGCGATGATGGCGCGGGTGCGCTCGAACAAGCGCGACGAAAACCGCGCCACCTCCAACATGATCTGGGGAGAATTCATTCATCGCACCGCCCGGCCCGTCACGGACGAAAACGGCATCTCTTTACCCGATCCGCAACTGCACTGTCATGCCGTCGCCTTCAATGCGACATTCGATACGGAAGAGAACAAATGGAAAGCGGCGGAGTTCTCCAATCTGGTCAGGGACAAGGGCTATTATCAGGCCGCATTCCATAGCAGGCTGGCAAAGCGCCTGTCGGATCTTGGCTACGGCATCGAGCGCGACGGCAACAGCTTCCGGCTCGTCGGTATCGATACGGAAACCACCGAAAAATTCTCACGGCGCTCCGCGATTATCGACGCCGAAGCCTTGCGCCGGGGCATCACTGACCCCGCAGACCGGCGCGGCCTTGGCAGGACGACACGCGAATCAAAATCACCGGAACAAATGAGCATCAGTGAACTGCGCGCGCTCTGGACCGAAAGACTGTCGGATGATGAGCGCAATGCGATCTTCAAGGCGCGTCTCGGGCAGGAAAACACGTCGCCCGGTCCTGCCGCCGCGATGGATTACGCCCTGACGCACAGTTTCGAGCGCTCCTCCGCCGTCACGGAAAAAGAACTGCTCAAGACGGCACTAATTCATAGCGTAGGCGCGGCAAGCGTCTCCGATATCACACAGGAACTATCTCGGCCCACTATCCTGCGCCGCTCTAAAAACGGCATCACCTATGCGACGACGAAAGAAGTGCTCGCGGAAGAAATCGCCACACGGGATTTTGTGCGCGAGGGCAGGGGCAAGCATGTCAAGCTCGGCGGCTACCAGCCATTGACGCTTGACCCGGAATTAAGCACTGAGCAACGCGAGGCGGCGGAACTAATCCTCGGCTCGCGCGATACCGTGACGGCACTGAAGGGCGGCGCCGGCACGGGAAAAACCAGAATGCTCCTCACCACCGCGGCAGCAATCAAGGCGACGGGAAAGGAAGTGCATCCCTTTGCACCGTCCGCCGATGCCGCAAGCGAGCTTAAAAAGGAAGGATTCGGCGAAGCCGCGACGGTCGAGCGCCTGCTTATCGACCCGGAGATGCAAAGCAAGATGCGCGGCCAGGTGCTGCTTATTGACGAAGCGGGGCTGCTGTCGGTGAAGGATATGAAACGCCTGTTCGATGTCGCCAAACAACAGGACGCCCGCCTGATTCTGGTGGGTGACTCCGCACAGCATCACGGCGTCACGCGCGGTGATGCGCTGCGCCTCCTCGAACAGGATACGGGCATGAAAACCGCCACGCTGAAGGATATCCGACGCCAGACGAATGACGATTACCGGGCGGCGGTCAAGGCCATCAGCGAAGGTGATGCGTCGGGTACAAACGGCGGCACGCGCCTTGAGGACGGTATTAAAAAGCTTGATGACATGGGCGCGATTATCGAGCTGCCAGACGATACGCGTGAGCGCAGGATTGCCGCCGACTATGCCGAGGTGATAGGGACGCGGAAGCACGGCGGGGGGTATAAGACCGCATTGGTGATTTCCCCAACGCATAAGGAAGGGGAAAAGGTTAGTGCGGCCATACGCGATGAGCTGAAGGCGGAAGGACGCATCGGCGACGATGAACGGCAATTCCTGTCACTGCGCCCCCTCAACCTGACAGAAGCGGAACGCGGCGACAAGCGGGCCTATTTCGGCGGCGAGGTCGTGCAGTTTATGCAGAACGGCAAGGGCTTCACGCGCGGCGAACGGGTGCAGGTCACCGGCTCCGATGACAAGGGCGTACACATCACGCGGGCCGATGGCTCGGCCGATATGTTGCCGCTGAATGAGGCCAAGAAATTTGCGATTTATGGCAAGAATAAGGTCGCGCTCGCGGCGGGCGACAAGCTCCGCGTCACCATGAACGGGTTTTTGGAACGGGAAGCACGGCGGGGGTGTTTGGCAGAAAGGCCAAAGACAGGATCGATAACGGCGCGATTTATCAGGTCGAGGGATTTACCAAAGGCGGCGATATAAGGCTCACCAATGGTTTCGTTATTCCCCAGAATTACGGCGGCATTACACACGGCTACGTCGTCACGTCACACGCCAGCCAGGGCAAGACGGTCGATGTCTCGCTGGTAGCACTCGGCCAGGAAAGTTTCTCGGCGGCGAACCGCGAACAGTTCTATGTGTCAGTGTCGCGCGGCAAAGAAGCGGTGCGGCTCTACACGATGACAAGGCCGAAATGATGGACGCGGTACAGGCAGCGCTGCGCGGCTTTCGGCAACAGAACTGATGCAGTCCGCCCCGCCTAAGCTAAAGGCCAACTCCTCATTTATGCAGCGCCTTATCCGTACCGGCTTTATCCAGCGCGCCTATACCGCGGTCCGTGAACGCATGGCGGCCTATGCTGGGAATCAGTCATCCCCATCATTCCACAGGGAGGCATGAGCCTTAAGCATCACGTCGCAAAGCGGCCTGAATATCATCGAAAAGATGATGGCCACTGTCGGGCCAAAGCATGAGCCGGAAACCGAGAACGCGGAACGCACGCCCAAGCCGATACGCGGGTCCGTCCCGACACCGATGCTCGATTTCGCGTTCCGGGAGGGGATGTGGAAAGCCTTGCTACGCATATCTTAAGCGGTGAGGTTCGAGCCCGGAGGCACATTGAAATTGGAATTCACGAGTGGCGAAACCGTCGTGGTAGAGGGCCGGGGCCTTGAGAGTACGGAAAGCGGTCCGCCTCCACCGCGCCGATGAAATACGCGAATGTTCGGAAACGGAGTTGCTGCAGGACAGGCAGGAAGTTTTCCAGGTAGAACGAATCCACATCACGGAAGAGGAGACGGAATGACACAGGAAGCGATTAGAGCGCTAACAGACACCGATCTGGCCCAGGTCATACTTTGGGGCCAGGCGGAGGTAAAAGCGCGCACAGAGCGCCGCAAACAGGAAACGATAGCGAAAATAAGAGAGCTGGCCGGGGCCGTCGGCGTGAAGGTCGCCATTAGCGGGCAACGGGGTAGGCCAGCAAAGGGGTCATTAACGAAAGCAAAACCGTAGGCGATCCGCGTCTACTCGGTTATGGCCTTCCTTGGCACGAACGTTCCTGCGGAAGCATCCTAGTCACGTTAGGGCAACGGTCTGTCCACCACGGGTGGGATCGCTTCCGGCAATCGTATCGGCGCAGACGCTGGAAGCGGGCGAGGTTTTCGGGGCGCTTGTCCTGCTGGTTCTGCCGGTAGCGAGCGAATTGCGGCTTGATCCGAGTTTGGCGGGGGGAGGACGGCAGAGGCAACGGCAATTTCCGACAAAGGACGTGTTGCTGATGCCTCCGCGCTTGATCGGCGGGCTCTCTGCGGACTGCTCAAAGTATCCGACGACTCACGGCCCCCACCGCCAGGCATACCAGAAATGCTCCCATGAAGATAAGCGTGTTGGTGAGGACTGTGCGCCGTTTGCTCGCGGGTTTAGGAGGCGGCAGAGAAGGGCGCGGCTCTGGTCGCCATTCTTCAATTTTCATGATTTGCTCCTGCGAAATGATGATAAGGGTGGGCATTATCGGGTAAATTCAGTGCGATAACAAGTCCTTGGTCTTAGCGCCGATAAGCAAGTGCCTGATGCGCAAACCGATTTTTTCGTTGCGGCGGTCCGGCATCCTTGCTAGTAAGATCCATGAATTTCTCTTTGCATTTTCTGGCTGTCCTTACTCGTCTCTCTGCGATCTGGGGTCTGATCATGATGATAGACGCGCTAGCGCGGCGGCTTGAGGTTCAGATTTCTTTGCAAGACCCCTCTTTCTTTTCGATCTCTGAGATATGGTTTACGGCTCTCGTCTTTTTCATTGCATACAACGCATACCGCTTTCCGCTTAGAATCGCGCGCACCCTCCTGCGTGATGGCGACGCTATACCCTCCGCCCAAGAACCAATGAACCCTCTCGTTTTTTTTCCGGTCGGTCGCTGCCTTGTTGGCCTCTGGTTTCTGATCAACAATCTCCCTCTTGTCTTCTCCAATTACACTCTGGTGCATGGCCCTCACGGTGCTGATGCGATGACATCTATGGTAGGCGCTGCCGTCACAAGTTTTTGTGGTGCGGTACTCGTGGCCGGTTGGCCGCGTGCAAGACCTATTGAATAGTGACCAGTAGCTGCAGCCAGAAAAAAGCCTCCTCAACGTATTGAGGAGGCTTTATGTCGTGGGCCAGGCCCTATCTACTGACGCCTACAATGGGAAGTATCCTTGTCTGTGGGAACGGCCGGGTGTTGGACGGTGCGGGAAGATCATACGTTTCCGTCGGATCTGCAAAATCCGGCAGATCCATCGGCTCCTTTTCCGGGCTGCCCGATTCCCCGTTGCCGTTACCTAGACTTTGTCCACTGTTATCGCTGTCGGTTCCATATTGGTCCTTCACGGTGCATTGTCCCCACGATGTTCCCGGATTGCTAAATGAACTGGATGGCAGATTGTCGGCACCAGGAAAGTTCCAATAACTAAGAGGCACAGACGTCATCTGGGGTTGGGGTGAGGACTGCTGCGGGTATTCAAACTTGTACCAGGTCTCAAGGGCATACAATTCGACGAGAAGTAGTGACGCTTCACTAACCGGGTTACGCCCATTTTTATCAATATACTTATGCGGATTTCCATTTGCATAAAGGTAAGTATTTAGCCCTCCCCCCAAGCCGATTGGGTCCGACTGAATATACCGCCCTAAACCGGGCATGTAATCACGCATCACGTTCTGGTGCATGCCGGTCTCCTTGTCGAAGAACTGCCCAGGCAAGCGGGTATTCTCCGTCATAGGGCCGGTGAACGCACCGGTAGTCTGCGTAATGTTCATCGTGCCGTAAGGACTCGAAGAGGCCGCTTCCCATGTGATAAGTCCGTATTCATCCCGGCCAATAAGCGGCACGCCCCGATTGTCGAAATTAATCGTATAGAGAGGTGGCCCTGGCTGGGTGCCCAATCCCCGACAAGAATCCCATCAAGGTAAAAATAATCGGTCACGGTAGTGCCGTTCTTTTCCTCAATCAGATTGCCGTCGAGATCATACGTGTAGACCGAAGTTGTGCTGCCGGTCTTTGTGATGCGCTTGCCCCATGGATCGTAAGCCATCGCCGTGATGGACGGAGAAACACCGGAACCGGACGCGGTTATCAGCCGATTGGCCTTGTTATAACCGAGCGTGAATAGCGCAGTGCTGTTCTTGGTGATACCACTCAAATTCCCGGTGGCCGTATAGGCGTAGCTTTCACTGTTGCCCGTCCACGTCGTCGTCGCCAGCTTATTTGTGCCTGTCGTCGGCGTCATGGTGTAGGAAACTCCGCCAATGAGCGATGTGAGCACATTACCGTTCTTGTCGTAGGTCCAGGACTGCGCACCATAGGCCCCGTTGGCGGCGGCGCTCGTGATGCGGTTTACAACGTCGTAGCCAAGAGTTTGGCTGTTAGCGGGGGTGAAATTGTCCGTGATGGTGTGCACGTTGTTGGCATTGTCATAGGCATAGCTCCATGAATTGTAGGCGGTGCCCGTATCGTCCAAATAGTTTAGGAGCGTTGGTCGATAGTCCCCGTCATAAGAGAGCTGCGCGGAATCGCCGTTGTCGTATCCGATGCCATTTACAGGGCCAAATGGCGCATGCGTAACACCATAGACCACCGTACCCTGACTGTCGCTGCCCGTCGCTGCAAAGTCCATTTCTGCGATATTGCCGTCGAGGTCGCGCTGGATCGGGACAGAGGCCCCTGAAGGATAAGTGATGGATGCCACATGCGAGATCGCGTCGTAGGTATAGGTTGTCGTATAGGTATTTCCGCCCGTGATACGCACTTCCGTCAGAATATTGCCGCGTTGGTCATAGGTACGGCTCAGAGTACCGGCCGCATCGGTAACGCTCGTGAGTCGGCCTATCCCCGAGCCATGCCCCGTCTGGTCGTAGGTAAAAGTCACGTTTTCAGTGGCGTCAGCTGGGTAAGCGACAGTGGCGCGGCGGTCCAGCACATCATAGGTGTAGTTGGTCACCACACTTGCGGCGTCTGTTTTACTCGTGAGGTTGCCGTCGCTATCGTAGTGATAGACCGTTGTCCCGGAATCCGGGCTGGCCTGCTGAATCCGATCACCAAAACCGTTATAGACATACGTGGTCGTATTCCCGTTTTTGTCCTCAACGGTGAGCGGACGGTCATGGGCATCATAGGTGTAAATGAATTCACCGGAATTCGCATCCGTGCTGGTGTAAAGCCGGTTTAGTGCGTCATACGTGTTGGTCGTCGTATGCGAAAGCGCATCTTCCGCCGTCAGCGCATTGCCGTTATGGTCGTAGGTGAACGTGGTCACCTGGCTGTTTGCACCCGTGTCCGTCAGCAGACGCTCAAGCGCGTCATAGGACCTGTAATGCCAGGACGTGAGGTTATTGCTCGGATCATAAATGTCGTGCGACGTCCAGTTGCCGAAGCTGTCCAGTCCATAGCTGATGTGATTTCCGTAAGAGTCGCTGAACGTTTTCATTCGCTCCGCGTCGTCTGGTTGCCGCGTCCAGCTGGATGTGTCAGGCAGAGTGGTTACGTAAAGGAAAGTCCCGGCCCAATAGGCATATTGCGTGTTAAGCACGCCTGCCGTGGTCGTAAGAGCGCTATTCGTCAGGCGCATCTGCGCGTCATAGGTGAGTGCAGTGCTGACGCTGTTGGGATCGACTACAGTTTTAGGATAGCCGCCGACAGTGTAGGCGGTGATATTGGTAGCCTGTGAAAGTGGATTGCTTACTTTGGTGAGGGTCCCCGCCGTCCATGTAAACGTCGTTGTATGGAGGTTCGACGTTTCGGCTGTAAGCATATGCCCGGTGCTGTCATAGGTGAATGTCCACGTCCGGGTTTGCCCGTTGGTGGAATATGGCACCGTCTGGCTAGTGGTATCCGTGAGCTTCCGGGTGAGCGGATTGCCACTCGTGCTGTAGGTAAAGCCGGTCGTGAGGCCAGGCGTGACAATCGTGTCAGGCAGATGTACCCAAGTCGTGTCATAGGTGATCGTCGTCGTGCGCGCGACAGATGAGCCGACCGCTTCGTTAATGGTCGTCGGATCGCCGTGGGCGTTATTGACGCGAGTCGTGCTATTGCCGTTCCAATCGGTCTGACTATTGAGATATCCGTTGCTGTCATAGCCGAACGTGCGTGACATGGCAGGCGTGGTGGAAGTCGAAGCACGGCTAATGCCGGATAGCTTTAGGCCGAGCTGCGAACCTGTGAAGGTGTAGGTATCAGCTACACCCGAAGCGTTGGTGACAGTGGTCGTGCCGTTACTGTTGTATGCGAGGTATGTGTTATTAGCATAGGTGCTCGTCCCGCCGCCAAAGCTTTCTGTGGCGCGCCCAAGGCCATCATAATTCCACGACAAAACAGTATTTCCGTACCTGTCGTTTACGGCCGTCAGCGCATTGAGATAAGTGGCATTGCCATAAGCATAGCTCCAGGTGTAATTGCTCGGCTGGTCGAGAGGCGAGGCCATAAACGCGAGCGCGCCATTGGAATTGTATGAATAAGTAAAGCTGTTGCTCTCTGGAGTGACCATCGTATGCAGTTTGGTCCCTGAGTAAGTGAGCGTAAGCGTCCGGCTATAAGAATCGGTGATCGTGGTGAGCTGAACACCAGTGTAAGTGAGGGTTTGGGTATATCCATTACGGAGCTTGATTGAATTCAGAAGCGCCGCTGTGCCCGCACCGTTTGTGGTGTAGGTTTCCACCGTGTCGTCGTGATCGGTGAATGTCCAAGTGGTTCCGGAAAGCGAGAGCTTTGCATCCACATCCGTGTCCGGCGTCCAGGTTGTGCCGCTTAGAGTAAATGTAAGCTGCTGCCCATCTCCCCGCTCAACAATAGCCTGACTGCTGCCGATCTGAATGTAACGATCGTAGTTGGAGCGCCAATTGGGTCCGAGCGACGCGGCAAGCGTCGTCAAGCCGCTACCAAAACTGTTGTAATATCGCGTAAATGCCAGTTGATTCGGCCCCGCCGTCGTGTAATCGGTCATTTCATATGACATGTTGCCGGAGGACACATCCACGGGATCGCCTTGCGTCGCCGACCCTCGTGAGTCCATGGCGCAGCCGCACTTGCTCTTACCCAAATTCTTTCCCGGAGCACCCGCATATGCGGGGTTAGGGGTGCTTCCTGTATCACGAAACCACCCCGGGCTTACACCTTCGTTAATTTTGAAAGCATTGCTGCCCGACCCAGGATTGAAGTTATCCAGTGAGAACAATCCAAGAGATTGTCCCGATACAGAATCGTGGAGTGTGAAGACTGCGGAGCCTGGCCATGAGAAGGAGTTCATGCCCCAAAGGAATGAGGCTGTCCCACCTGCGGCGGTATATGTCGCGGCTACAAATCCAGGACCGAACCCGAACGTTGGATCCGGCGTAGTAGAGAAATTCGCCGAGACCACCGTTCCGACGGGCTGCTGCATTACACCGCCAACTGGCGGCGGATAGGTAATATTTACCGTGATTGTCCCGCCAATCAAAGTCCCAAAAGGACCATAGCCATTGCCTTCGACAAATGGTTGGGTCGGGACGTTATAAGTCACCGTTTCGGCGTGCGCGGCAAAAGCAATTGTCAGGCTGAATAGCAGCGCTAACAACATTAAAGGTGAAAAAAAAGCCCGGCGCGATGCCAGGCTTGGACGATTGACCGGTATGCCGGTCGCACCCCGCGCTTGCGGGGCAAGGGCATGTATGTTCACAAAAAGAATCTCCCCAAGGTTCGCGCCCGCGAGAAATTTCGCGGGGGCGGTCGGGGATGCTACGCGCCGGGATTATTCCCGTCAAGCTGCGGCGATTGAACTTTTTGTGATCTGCTTCACGTTTCGGAGCGGTGTCCGCCAGGCGGTCATTCCGCCCCCGCCGTGCTTCACTGGCTTTGTTTTTCTCCGGTTGCAGCCCTTCCGCAACCATGTCCCCACGGGGACATGTCTATATATCGGGGTCTGATGCCGTCGATAGATCCGAGGGAGGCTTAGCCCCGACTTCGGCAATCAGCCTCGCGCTCTCGCGCGGCCTCGCGTTCGCGGTAAAGCTTCGCGGTATGCATGCCTTCGGAGAACAACGCTGTTACCACAGAGGCGATGCGGATGTACCTCCATTGCTTGCCGGGGTCTTTCACGAATTCGCTGATGACGAGCGGAGCGAGTATTCCTGCTTCCCTGATGTAGTGTCCGGCAGCTCCCAGCGACGTGTGAGGCTTGTGATATGCCTGCCGGTATGGTGCTGCCTGATGGTGGGAGCCGTATGGCATCGCGCCTTAACTCTACCTATTGTGGTAAGTCTCCCCACTCTAGCCATAGATATTGAGATTTCAAGCGATTTCAATAGCGGGAAGCACGGCGGGGGCAATCTTCGCGTTGGACCGAACAGCGGATGCGTTAATGGTCGCCACCTCCGCATGCAAGCAGAAGGCCCCAGGTGCTCCTTTGCATGTCGCCCGCATCGCGCTGCGTCAATGCGGCCAGGGATAGGAATGTAGGACGCTGCTTGCAGAACATGCAACGCAGACGCGGCAGGATCTCAGCAAAGGTTTTATCGCCATGCCCGCGTATCAGCCCCGCAACCTCGATGTATGTACTGCGCTGCTCACAACGGCAGCAGTGCATCTGCAGTCGGTAGTCTCGCCAGACGGAAAGCTTGTGGAAATGGGAAAACCGAGCGGGGGCCATGATGGGTGTTTCGTGGTTGGATCAGCATCATCTTGATTATCGTTGCAGTAATCAAGCGGCATTATTCCCGCTCATGCCGGGCGACTCCGCAAGGCCCTACGGCGCTCTTTTGAAAGCGCGGGCTTGCTCCGTCTATTTACTTGTCCATGCTTGCGAATGTTGAAACAGCGCGGCAATCTCGGCGACGGTCGGCTTCTGCTTCGATTGGAAACGGAACGTCTGGTATCCGACCGTCTTTGTCAGCGCATCGCGGGCACGGTCGGCGCGGGCGATGTGGGTCGCATCATCAAGCTCGATGAGCGCTACAATCTCCAGGGTCTTGCCATCGCACACGACGAAATCCGCAATCTTGCGGTCAAAGCGGGCACGCACGGACCAGCGCCGCCGCTGGGACATCGTGCCGTCATCGGTGAGGAAAGCGGCGAAGGACACCTGCGGGAACACGCGGTAAGTGGGCAGTGCGCGCTCCAGGCGTCGAAAAAACTCTGCTTCGTTGGGGGTCATGAGTTGCTTTCGGCGGAGGCGCATACGCCACGGCTTGCGCCACACCGACAGCAGGAACGCAAACAGTATTAGAGCCGTCGCGAATAGCGCCGGGGAATAAAGTTTCAGGTACGTTGCGAGGTCTTGCATTGGATCTGGGTGTACAGGATGTGTAGTAGAGCTGCAACGGACGGACACCCGACGCACGCGAGGGCGGAGCCCTTAGCTTTTCTGCTGTTTGGAAAGGATCGCGCCTAACGGCGACTCCGCAAGGCCCTACGGCGCTCTTTTGAAAGCGCGGGCTTGCTCCGTCGGTTCTCATGTCTGTTAACGAATGCCCTTGCTGATGATTCCCGCTCGGGATAGTGAATTTCAAAGCATGTGAGCTTCGGCAGGGTAACTGAGCGATAATGTGACCATCCGATCCGCATAGAGAGGTACTGATGGTAAGAGGCACGCCTTTCAAGAGGGCCGCGCTGGCCAGTTTCGAGGCAGCCTTTGACACCTCGCGTGAGGACCTC
Organism: uncultured Acidobacteriaceae bacterium; assembly: GCA_963798035.1. GTDB lineage: Bacteria > Acidobacteriota > Terriglobia > Terriglobales > Acidobacteriaceae > Telmatobacter. Next base: position 176,482 of record CAWCRW010000008.1, read on the forward strand.
GCCCTTCAGAGCCGAGGGGCCTTCCTGAAAGCATTCCCGCTGAAGCGACTCCAGGACCTGACTATTGAGACATACGTCATCGGGTTGCAGTCTCCGACATTTTGTTCATATGTCGAAGCGAAGACGCGATACTGGGCCGCGATCCAAGGCTCGCCCGCGTTCAAATTCGGAATCTATTTTGGCCTGAGAAAGCCAAATCCAAATAAGCAATATCAATGGACCCGCAAGTTCGGAACCACTGCAGAAGGGGCGTTTACGGCGGTCAAGGCCGCGCTGCTGAACCTAGTGCGTGAGGGAGCGCGAACTACCCCAGACTTCGCCGCCATCGACAAAAATCCGTTATCGCAAATGTTCAAGGCGAAGATTCTGAGCCTGTATTTTCCGGAGCGCTTCCTGGCAGTTTGCAGCAAGGACCACCTGGAAGTGATTGGCGGCGAGGTAGGACTTCCAGACACCGAGTGGTGGAGCGAGATTCAGAGCAGGCTCATGGATGTAAAAGCGGGGAATCCTGTCACGAACGCTTGGAGCAATCCGAGATTCATGCGGTTCCTCGTGGACACCTACATTCCAAAGAAGCGCAAGCCGCCCGAAGAAGCGCGGAAACCACGAAAGAAGGCTCACCGAAAGGTAAACTTCGAGGACATCCAGAATCAAAGGGGCGTAATCGGTAAGAGAGCGGAGGATTTCGCGCTGAAGTGGGAAAAGGATCGCCTCATGGGCGCGGGGCTCGAACACCTGATTGACAGAATCGAGGACCGGCGAGACCGTCCCGGCTATGGATACGACTTTTTGTCGCATACGACGGCGAAACGCCCGCGCTTCATTGAGGTCAAGGCGGTATCGAAGCAGGGTGACCTGCATCGTTTTTTCCTGTCTGAAAACGAGCACACCGTGTCGCACTCACCGGAGCACCACAAAGCCTACTACTTTTATCTGGTGTCCTTTGACGGCGATGGGCAACCACGGGAACTGACACCGTGTCCTGCCGCGAGTCTTTATCCCGCCGCTGAAATAGCACCGGCGTCGTACACAATCCTGGTAAATCTTGAGAATTCTTCCAGTGAAAAATAGCGACAAGCAATCATGAAGCATTTTGCTGAGTGTCGCTCGCCGCCTTTCTTTCTTCTTCCTCGATGGCCTTGAGAAGTTCCCGGTTATTGTGCGCAGCAAGCCAGTCGCGGCACGCGAGCACGATTTCAAATTGCCGCTGAAGGTATCTCTTTGTCACCCGGCGATGAAGATGATCTTGGAGGTAACGCGCCGGATGGGCGAGATTGCGCATCATCCGAGCGACCTCGGCATAATCGCCGACGCGCGCTTTCCGGTTGTTCCAGGCTTCGCCGTGCTTCAGTCCCGCCGGTAACCAGCCTGCAGCTTTCGCGACTCTAAGCAGCTCGACCAAAGTCCAATCGATGAGCAGCTTCGGCTGGCCCTTGACGTGCGGCACTTTGCCGGTGCTGTCGGCGTCGTCGTGATACAGGCTGATCATCAGCATGAGGATGTTCTCAAGCGCTGATCCCAGCATTACGCATCCGGCGAGATACGCTTTGGCCTCCTCGCAACGGTTCGCTTCTTTCCAGTAGTAGCGATTCAAGCGCCAGAGTTCTTTTTCTTCGGCCTCGGTAAGTGTCGTGAATGGCATTGTTGCCTTTATGCCTCCTGGCTGCGCAAAACACCATGCTGGTTATGGCCGATCTGGCCCGTCCATTTAATGCATGATAAAGGACATTATCATTCACTATTCCGCTCGCACAGCGTTACTCCCAACTACGTCCGATGTAATGAGCTTTTCGCGATGCGGATAATTGGACGGAATTCCGGGCGCGGTCGGCACCTGGCGTGACACAAGAGGCTGGGAGAGTCGCTGATTGAGCGACAAGAGCTGCTCCAGCAGATCCTGTCGCAGCGTGAAGCCGTAAGCCTCCATGACTGCCCTATCCAATTCGTCGTGGGCTGTCTTTAGAGGGTTTCTCCCAGGCAGCTCTAACGTGTGATAAAGACCCCTGAGTCCTCCATCAATCTCAGAGGTCGCCCGGATTCTGCGAATTTCCCGGCCGAGACTGGCGATGGTGTTAATCTGCGAAGCCTTTGGCTTTTGCGGCCATGGGAAGGTGTCAAACACCGATTCGACAGAATAGTTATAGTCCTCTTCGTGTTTAAGACGGGCTGCTTTGGCTTGATACCAAAGCAAATGCGGTTTGCTTTGCAAGATCCCGAATGAATAGTCATCATCGAAAGCGAAGATCTGCAGCTTGTCTCCTGGCAAGATGTCTGATGAAACGAATGAAAATACAAACGGCCAGCGTTGCGTGCGTGAACCAGTGATGTATCTGCACTTAAGCCGTCGAATCGCGCGCTTCATATCAGCGCGATGACGCCAATGCATCCACCATTTTTCGAGATGCTGGCTGCGCGCGCTCTCGGACTCATGCTCCTCGTCCGCTTTCTTGCGTACATCGGGCAGCACCTTGGATTGAATTCGTTGGAATGCCGCTCGGTATTTTGCTGCTTCAACGATGGTTTTCTCGCCGAAGTCAATCACATACCGCTGCGGAGACCCGTCCCCGCTGCTAAGCTCGCGGCCGATCATGTACGGGAATATCACCTCTGCCGAATGACGATCAGTGGCGAGCAATTCCTCCCGTTCATCCGCCGTTAGGACGAATGCTTCGTGTCCTGGTGTAATGCCCTGGAACACATGTTGTGGGCTTGTATTGCAAAGTAACGCCACTGCAGCTGAGACATCGGTCCTGTCCGATAGTGATGAATTGATTTTGGGCGTCTCTCGGAAAGTAAGATCAGAATCGCGCGAGGCCTGCCTCGTATCGTCCGACTTCGCGACGTACCAGAGCCGCTTCATCTTGGGCAGGAGCTTCACATCCTGGGTTTTTGCCCAGTTTGCTATCGAAACGTGAACATTGGCTTCCCCGGACCATGGCTGGTTCTCAACCGCTTCCACGATGGTTGAATCACTCACAATGTAATCGAGGCCACCCACACGGGATGCGTTGTTTCGGATGTTTTGGGTGCCGACAAGGCCTGCACGCCCTGTCACTGGATCGTCCGTCGTGCAGTCGCTTAGCTGGTCGCTGGCCCTACGAAACCAGTAGACACAATAATCGGCCATCCCTGGGACTTCCGGATACGCACTCCGCACCGCATTTACATATTCAACGCCGCGCTCGGGTTTGAGACGTTTGGTTCCCAAGAAGGGCGGATTGCCGATGATGACATCGGCACTGGGCCAGCGAGTGCGTGAGCCATCGCTCTGGATGAGCGCATCACATGCCAGATAGTTTTTGTCGAGATTATCGAGCGGGAGCGCGGGCTCGGTGATGCTTAACTCATCAATCGCCAGTTTGTGCGCGAGCATCATGGTGACCTTGGCGATATCCACTGCGAAGGGATTGATGTCCATGCCGAAGAAGTTGCGCACGCTGACGAATCCGAATGGCCGCTGAGCAGGATTGATGCTTTTGTACTCATCCCCCATTTTCTGGTAGATCTGCGCTTCCAGCCGCTTCAGTTCGCGATAGGCGATATATAGGAAGTTACCGCTGCCACAGGCGGGGTCGAGGACGGTAAAGCGTTCTATGCGATTGAGAAGTGCCTGGAGGCTCTTCAGTGTGTCCGCCGCATCAATCTGCTGCCGCCACGGCTCGACGATTGATGGGCCCACGATCTTCATAATGTCCACGGGGCTCGTGAAATGCGCGCCGTATGCGTGACGTTCTTCTTTATCCGAAGAATGCTCAAACAACGTGCCGAATATTTCCGGCCGGACCTTCGACCAGTTAGATTTAGCAGCCTCGCGAAGCAAATCCAGCTCTTTTAGGGTGAGTTCGATACGAGATGGTTCCGCGAACAAACCACCGTTAAAGTAGGACACGCCTTTGAAGCGGCCGCCATGCACGCCGCCCGGCGTATTCATTGCGGTGAACAGGCCGCCGATGAGATCGTAGGTATCTGTGCTGGTCTTGCACTCCGCTAGCAGACGGGTAAAGAAATACTTCTCAAGTAGGCCGATGTCCTCGGAGAAGAGGGCCATTAGCGTCTGAAGGATGAATTTCTGGGCGAGCGGGCGCGGAACACCGCGCTTGACCAGCGAATTAAAGCACGTGGCGAGCTGATCCGCTGCCTGCCTTGTCACTGTCTCCTGGTGGTTACTGAATACCGGCTTTTCCGATCCAGGAAATAGAAATGCGAGAGGGCCGTAATGTTGTGGAAGCTCGGTCAGCTTAATCGTATCGACCGGGCTATCCATCTGCGTTTCAAAATCGAAGACCCAGAATTCATCGAAGTTACAAAGGACGGCGTATCGAGGTCTCCCAGGAACAATCCGAGCCCAATAGTCGAACGCCTGGCGATAGAATTTGGATAGGTCGGCACCTCTCTTCTTCATCTCGATGACGACGATGGGTTTCCAGACGAGGTCGGCGAATGAAGTCCCGCCGCTGTCTTTCTTGACGCGCAATTCGCACGTCGCGCCAGCTTCTCTCAGGCCCGGCCAGCCAAATCCCTGAAACAGGCGGTCCAGAAAAATCTGCGCCTCGCCCTTCTCGTCTCCCGAGATATGGGCCTCCACCCAATTAACGAACTCTCTGATTCGACCTGAGCGATCCTTGTTAACGGTGAGAGTTCCGGCATCTTGCGTCAACGCTTCCTCCTGCTGATAGAGAACACCATCGATTTTCGCACTGATAAGCCATGGTGGGGAGTGAGACGGGCAGACCTTTCATATCGTCGGCGAGGGCGTACCCGAAAATAGCTTGCGACCGAGCGCCTCTACAAGGTTTATTGCGGAGACCACTTCGTCTCGTGTGACGGTGATCTTCCGGCCCAGAACCGCGTGGGGATCGTTGGTCTTCTGAAGGTAGTCCTCGTCAACGACGCCCATTCGATGGGAGAGCAGGTGCCGTTTCTGAAACACGCGGCAAATCTCCTCCCACTGCGGGGGAGTCAAGCTGTCGGCAAGATCGAATCCGAATTTCTCCTGTACGTTACGACGAGCACCTGCAAGGTTTTGAAACCGTATGTCCACGCCCTTTTGCTGACAGATTTCACGGCCGAATCCATCAAAGGCCGATACGACGTTTTCCAGCGCGTCGCCAACGAGGTGATCCGCGAGGTCCTTCTCGGCTGTTTCGGCGAGCGCCAGCTCCTTTTTCGCAAGTTCCAGATTCTTACTTAGAATCTGGAGAGAGTTGTGCGACCTGCAATCTGGGCACCACCCAAATACCCCGTAGATCGCATACCGGAGCGTGCAGTTGTCACAGACGACATGAGTTTCAAGTTCTTTCTCCCGGTAGTAACGTATCGGACGCGGCCCATCGCGCGTCACTTTTAGGCTTAGGCCAATTCCGAATCCGCCTCTGGGTTTGTGGTCGAATTCCAGACTCTTCATGTCCTTGAAGAGGGCATCGGTCACTTGCCGGATGACGAGCGATTTTGCGTACTCAATCTGCTCTTTCGTGTGGAAGGTGCTGGGCTCGCCGGTATGGCCGCAGTAGGGGCAGTGGCAGGGGGCTGGGCCCTTGACGCCCGTCCCAGGCGTTATTTTGAAGTAGCCTTCACAGGTCTCCACCGGGCATTCGCGTCCCAGATAGCCGTCTTCATCCGGGCTCAGCGAGATGTTGAATTGATTGCCCAACCTCTGCAGGTTGTTCATGTTGAATCGGCTCATCACTCAATTCACGCAGCATCGCCTGACAATGTCAAACGATCACTCGAAGCGATTCACCAACAAATCTTAACCGCTTACGGGATTATTCCCAGTCGGTCGGTGCCTACTTTATTCCCCGTTGTCACTTCCGACAAACACTGTTATCGGTGGTTCCTAACTCGATAAAATACATTATCGAGTTAGGAACCATGAATGGGGCAGGGTGGTGTCAAACGAGCTTGTCAGTATCAACTGAACGTACTCTGCACGGAGCAGTAGACGGGCTCGCCGACGTGCCCCCGGAACTCGAATGGCTCGCCAACATCACCAACGCGAAAACCCGGCGCGCCTACAAAAGCGACGTGGCGGAATTCATCGCCTTCACCGGGTCTGAAGAATCCTGCCGCAGCTGCGCACCGTCGCGCGGGCGCACGTCATCGCCTGGCGCAAGGACATGGAAGCCCGCGCGCTGCGCCCGCCAGCATCCGCCGCAAGCTCTCGGCGCTGTCTTCGCTCTTCGATTATCTCTGTGAGCGCAATGCCGTCCTCGGCAATCCGGTGGATGGCGTCAAGCGGCCGCTAGCGAATAACAATGAAGGCAGCACTCCTGCCCTCGGCGATGCGCAGGCGCGGCGGCTGCTGGAGGCCCCTGCCCCGGACACGCTGAAGGGTGTAAGGGACCGCGCGATACTCGCCACCCTGCTCTATCACGGCATCCGCCGCGAGGAGCTGTGCCTGCTGCGCCTGCGCGATATGCAGAGCCGCCAGGGCGTCATGCATTTCCGCATCAAGGGCAAGCGCGACAAGATCCGGTTCGTTCCCGTTCACCCGATGGCGCTGCGGCTGATCGGGGAGTATCTGGAAGCGGGGAAACACGGCGGGGGGGTGAGCATGAAACGTTGGACGGTCCCCTCTTCCGGCCGGTGACGAACAACCGCACCGGCACGCTCGACAAGCACCTCGATCCCGGCTCCATCTACCGCAACATCGTCATGAAGTATGCGAAGGCGACGGGCATCAGCGCCGAAGTGATCGGGGTGTGCGTGCATTCGATGCGGGCGACGGCGGCGACGAATGCGCTTTCAAACGAGGCGGACATCGCCAAGGTGCAGGAGTGGCTCGGCCATGCTAACGTTTCCACGACCCGCCTCTATGACCGGCGCAAGACGCGGCCGGAGGACAGCCCGACGTTTCATGTGAAGTATTGAGGTTAGATAGTGACCAGCTTTTCCATCTTTCCCGTGTTAGGGCTCGGGGCATGACCGAACAGCAGAACGAGGTGCTTCAAGATACGGGAAGCCTAAGAGGCAACACAGCGTTTTGGTTTCGCTGGCTTTGCCGGATCACGGCGGCGATATCCTTATACAACATCGCGAAAGCCCACATTGAACACCTCCCCGTAAGCGCAGTCTTCTGTGATGTACTCAACTACTACAGATCGATCTTTTACCCTGTCGCGGCTTGTCTCAGGCACATCGTGGCGTTCGTACACATCAGAATTCCCCTCTCGAACGACTACATCATTCTCTATTGTTTGGTAGGCACATCGTTCGCACGTTTCTCTATGCTGTCGTCTCTTCCCGACCCACTCGATGAAGATGAGCGAATGAAATTAGAAAATATGCGATTGGCGAAAATGGAATACGCAGAGTCCAATTGGTATATTTTCAGCGTACTCGTGTTGCCGCCGATACTGGTAATAGTATGGCCAATTTGTTTTGCGGCCTATGGCATTCCTTTGTTCAGTTCGCATTCGACGATTCGACACAGATCGAGGCGCGATCTGAAAGCTCTGGCCGTTGGCACATTGCAGGAATTGCGAGATATCGTGTGCATTTTTGTTCTATTTCTGTTGCTGAATGCAGCAACGCCGTCAATTTCGTGGCAGTCCGGTTCCTGATAGACCGGATGATCACGCGCTCTGTTCCCGCTCAATGACAATTGCATCTTTCAGGTTGGCGACAAGTAGAACTCCTGCCACTTTCGGCTTGCTGGAGCTGTCAGAAATAGAGTTTAGTGGTTTAAGCTACTCACGCTGAGCGTCTTGAGTATTACCAATGATCGAACACGCATTTGGCGGCGATTGGACAGAGGACAAGCTGACGCGGCTCGCCAAATATCTGGCCGCCTACAGAAGTGTCTTCACCGGCAATGCCAAAGCCCGTCACTTCACCACTTGGTACGTGGATGCCTTTGCTGGAACCGGATCACGGTCGGCAAACGATGGACCGTCAAACGGACAGGGCTTAGTAGATGAAGTCTATGAAGACGACGAAAGCTCCCGGTATAGGGACGGGAGTGCCAAAATCGCGTTGGGGCTGAGCAGCCCCTTCGACCGATACCTGTTCATAGAGAAATCGAAAAGTCGTATCAGCGAGCTTGGTGGCCTGATCGCGCGGGATTTTCCAAGTTTATCGACACGTTGCGAACTCAGGAAGGCTGATGCAAACGCAGTCCTATGCGCATGGTGCAAGGAGCGCGATTGGAGCAAGGAGCGTGCCGTTGTTTTCCTTGACCCGTACGGGATGCAGGTCGAGTGGAGCACCATTGAGGCTCTGGGTGCGACCAAGGCAGTAGATCTCTGGTATCTCTTTCCTCTCGGTGTGGCTCGTATGTTGACGCACGACGGAAAGATCGAGGAGTCTTGGCGGAAACGTCTCACCACTCTGTTTGGAACAACCGATTGGGAGAGCAGGTTTTATACCTTGCAGGCGAGGCAAGATTTGTTTGGAGAGTGGGAAGAGATTCAACGCGATGCGACTGTCGAGAATATCCAGGGCTTCATTAAAGAGCGTCTTGCCACATGCTTTACGGCGGTGGCCGACAGCCTTGTACTACGAAACTCGAAGGCGAGCCCGCTCTTTGCTTTATGTTTTGCGGCGGCCAATGAACGCGGCGCGCCTACTGCGCTGAAGATAGCGAAAAGCATCCTGAAAGATTGATCAATAAACTGTAGAGGAGTCTTATATGGCGACGACATCGAGTATCGAATGGACGGAAATGACCTGGAATCCAGTCACCGGGTGTCGCAAAGTGAGTCAAGGCTGCAAGCACTGCTATGCCGAGCGTATGGCAAAGCGACTTCACGCGATGGGATCGGATCGCTATCGGAATGGGTTTGAGCCCACTCTGCATGAGGACCTGATCGATCTGCCAAAACGTTGGAAAAAGCCACGGATAATCTTTGTTAATTCAATGAGCGACCTCTTTCAAGAAGAGGTGCCGGATGAATTCATCCGCAGCGTGTTCGAGACAATGCGAGAGTGCCCACAACACACGTTTCAGATTTTGACGAAAAGAAGTGAACGGCTGCGTGACCTTGGTCCTTCATTGAGCTGGCCGAAGAATGTTTGGATGGGAGTCAGTGTTGAGGACGACCGTGTCGTTGATCGGGTACGGCATCTTGCGCTCGTGCCTGCAAAAGTGCGATTTCTTTCGTGTGAGCCCCTCATAGGGCCTTTAACTCGTCTGCCTCTCAAGAATATTCATTGGGTCATCGTCGGGGGAGAGTCGGGCCCTGGCGCGCGACCCATGAATCCGGTCTGGGTAGAGTCTCTCCATGCTCAATGCTCGCGCGCCGGTGTCGCCTTTTTCTTCAAGCAATGGGGCGGTGTGCGAAAGGATATGACCGGGCGTCAGCTTCATGGCCGGACCTATGACGAAATGCCTCTCGTTTCGATCAGAGCAAAAGAAAGAGCGGAGCCAGCTCCGCTCTGCGGCTGAACGGCATTTTGGTTTGATACAGCGTCCAGCTCGCAATGTCGAGTCACCGGGCAGGTTGCACAATGCATCACGTGGATTCAATATCGTTTTGGATTATTAAGCGGTAATTGCGTCTGACCTCCGGTCTTCTTCTTACCTCGATTACGCTGAGAGTTCTCATCATCATCATTGGTAGTGCGAGCACGCTGTGCGAGATAGTCGTCAAGCCGCGATCTGAAATACGGCCAGAGAGCATCTGCAAGCGGTCCTAAAGGATCACGAGGCGAATGTTCCGGCACCGGAAGAGTTCGATTAGGTTCCGGCCTGACGACCGGCTGGGCGCTGTTCTCTGCGATAGAAATGGACACATTCACGCCGGGAATCAATTCAACTGTCACCAGTCGGGCTTGCTTCACCCTGAGGTGCACTAAGGGATCAGCGAGTTTCGGATCGGCGAGTACTGCGGCCTCGTCAAATGCAAAATCACACGTTGGCGGCTCATCGAGGCGCAGCGGACGCATAAGTTCACGAGCAACCAATCGACCCAGGCCGTCAAAACTGGAGGTCCAAACCACTCTCTCCCCCAGCCCCCCCGTCACATAGGCCCAGGCGGTTAATTCTGGCCATCTGGCTGCGAGACCTTCCGCCAGCGTCAGACTCGGGGAGCCACCAGCAGCGACCGTCGCTAGATAGCCCGCAATCAATGCCAGCGCATTCCGGCGCACCTTTTCTCGGCTCGTTTCAGGCTTATTTAGCCCTTCCACCAATTTGTCAAAAACGCGGAGGCGAGCTTCCGGAGGAAGTTCATTGAGTTGTTCAAGCTGTTCTGCTTCAGGAGCGTAGACCAGCAGTGGCCGCAGCAGTTCATACATCTCGCGCTGGTCTTTGTTTGACTTCGCACGTATGAGGCCACGCAAGGCAGACACAATTGGCTCCAGCTCGCTGGAAGGATAGGAGCCCCGACTCGAAGACAGCGCAATCAACGCTTCCCAGATGGGCTGTAGCGATGTGCGGATTCTCGCCGAACGCTGCTCCGCTCGCTGGGCGATACTCTCGCTCTTAAGAAGGCGGTTGGCGCTATCGAGACGCTTTGTAATATTTTCGACACCAACATGACTCCAAAGTCCTTGTGCCCTGGCAATCGCGAAGCTATGGGTGGCAAAACACGCCGAAATTCGGATGCGGGAAAGCGGCATGTCCGCCAGCAGAACGGCTTCCGCAATAATCAGTCCTGTCCAAGCAGCTTCCAGGCCATTGAAGTCCGGATTGCGCACTAGCGAATCCAGAGGTTCAAAATAATCCGGCGTGACCACATGACACCATGCCGTCAGAGGAGAGAGATCGCTGTGCAATTGCGCATATCGACCGCAAAGGCGGCGAATATCCTCCTGGTTGACGACCAATGCCAAGGGACGGATTCCACGGTCGTCGCTGTTGCTTTGCCAGATGACGCCGACCGTCCCCGTCCTGAGCCGCGAGGGCTTTGACCAGGGAGACCAGTGCGTAGTGCCTAATATTGATTGACCGGAAAGCAGAGAATCGAGTTCTGATTCGTCGGCTTGTGCGTATTCGTATCGGGTATCCATAGATTTCACCATTCCGTCACGCCTGAGCTTGCATGGGCGCGGGCGAGGTTCTGAGGCAATGCATTGGTGTAGCAGACATCGAGGCTAGTTTTTGCGCGAGTGACGACGGTATAGTAGTGCTCCGGCTTATGGTGGTGACCGAGATCATCCGCAAAGAGCCAATGTAACGCCCGAAACTCAAGCCCCTTGCAACCTTTCACCGTGAGAATACAAATTGGGGCGTCTGAGTCAAACGAAGGATCGTAATTGTCCGACCTATCTTCTTTGGCCCGAATGATCTTGGACTTGCCTGCAAGAGCTGGAACGGACTCAAGATAGCTGAAAACCACATCGCGGTCGTCCCTGCGAGCGACCACAACCCCAAGCCTGTCACCCTGGCGTATGAGATCGCCGTAGACTCGGATCTGGTCTTGCAACCTGGCAGCGGTGATTTCGAGCTGGCGGTCTTTCGGGAGGGCATGGGGCTGAAAAATCACCGTTGCCGGTTTAGGACCGCTGTAGTGTGCAGTCGATGCGAGGCTGGTGCCGCCGGGAGGCAGCAAGATGCGATCCGCAACCGCACAGATTTCAGGTGCGACCCTGTAGTGGAACTGAAGTATGCGCTCATGCGTATTCGGCACGACCGTGCGAACTGCATCCAGTCCTTCTGTATCCTCATAAATCTTCTGCCGGTCATCACCGACAAAGAAAACGACCGGACTCCATTGCGCAATGAGCGCGACCTCCTCCGCGAGCAAATCCTGCGCCTCATCGATGAACAGTACGTCATATCGCGGAATTTTTCCTTGGGCCAGGAATCCCATAGCTCCTGCGGCAAGTTGACGTTTCCAGTCAGTCAGCGACCCTCCCCCTGCTGGTAGATCCGTCCGGTGGTGTCTGTAGAGCATTCGCTGCCACGACTCCAGTGTCGTAACACAGCTCTGCGGAAAGATTTCGCGGCCTTGCTCATCAAAGCAGCCCGTTTTAACGAATTCGGTGAGCGGGCGAGTAAACGTCAGCACCAGCACGTTCGGCATGTTCTGACCTCGGACAAACTGCGCTCGGCGAAGAAGAGGACGTTGGTTTTTCCAGACCCAGGAGGCCCTAGAATTAGGAACGTTTCGCGCAGGGGTAGTTTCTCGATCAGCGCGATCTGATGCTTGTCCAACTGCTCCTTCTTGGTCCACCAAAGCGTCGCCATAGTGCTCCATTATTCCTTTCCAGCTTTACTACTCCCGCTTGTAATGTCCATCGCCAATTGCCCGAAGGCATCCACCACATAGCCAGATAAACGCTGCGTCACTTCCGCTTCGTCGGCAAGCTCGGGAAGCGCCATTTCGACGGACTGAGCCGTTCCGGTCTGCTGCATTACGAGCCTTATCTTCAAGGCGAAACGGTGACATTGCCTGGCTAATCAGTTGTAACTCCACGTGCAATTCAATTTTAGGAGGCACGACCGCCGATTCAGCGGGGGCGTCCCATTTAAAGACGATAATCCTAGATGTATCGTGCGGGCCTGGTCGCTCCTCGTGCACGGCGGTGACGCCGTTCTTCCGAAGGTGCTCGGTAAAGGAGTTCTGCAGATCGCCTGCGACCTCCCTCACGCGTTGAAGGCGCGCCGCTAGGTCATCGGTTTCTTGAATCGAGCGCCGATCGAGAGCGACCCCCAAAATCTGTAACGCATTCGTTCGGTGAACGGTGGCGTCGCCGAGAAATCCTTCCAGTGTCAGGGCAGATCGGCGTTGCCAGTTCTTATCCAGCGCTCGGCGAGCGATCAGCATTAAATCACGATCCACGTCATCCGCTTGCACTACGGGATCGACGGTGGCAGCAATCCAAGCGAAGCGATAGCGATTTTCCCTGGATTTCTGGAATTCAGCTTCAAACAGCGGCTCCCGCATGATGAGGTCGTGTAGTAAAGCGCCGAGCTGGTAGACATTGAGCGCGTGCCACAGGTCGTTACCCGGCTCCAGCAATCTGAACAAATATTCGGGCGGAGAGTAACGGGCCGTGGCAACGACCGGCAACTGACCTTCATGGTCGGTCCCAACGCCAATAGGGTCCGAAATGTTACGGATTACCGAAATATCTAGTAGCGTGCAGTGATTGAAGTCATCGGAAATGAAGATATTTGCAGCCTTGATGTCGCGGTGACACAGATCCTTCGCCCGCAGGAACATTGCGGCGCGAGCCACCTGATCGACGATTTGCCGAATTTTGTCGCGTGGAATGTCTCCGAGCCGCTTTTCCAGCTCTTTGCCGGGAGCCCGCCCATCAGAAGGAATAGTCGTCCCTCGGCGGTTCTGCCACCGTCGTATATCTGCACCAGATAAGGGCAGTCATGCCCCTTAAGCGCTAGCTGTTGCTCGATGCGCTTGTATTCGACATCACCTGTTTTGCCGCCGGAAAATTTGGCGTCGTAAATCTTTAAGGCGAGTGGGCCTTCTGGCGAATCAACCTCATATACCGGGGCCGTGCCGCCCTTGCCAAGCGAGGAGCGGACGCCCCAGCCCTGCCCCTTGTTCTCGCACCAGCGGCGGGCAATCTGGAAAGATTCGTCGGCTTGTTTTCTGTTGTCCATCATGATGTTCCAAGGCAACCCTAAAGCCGTAAATCACTGTTTCCCAATGGTTTTAAAGTATCAGAAAGGGTAAAGCACCGGACCCCTCGACGGGAAGGGGCATGGTCAATCAGGCCCTGCCTCGCTGCTTTTGATCATTTCTCTCCACCTCCGCAGCGGCCTTCTGGGCAGTAATCAACGGATATCCCTTGTCCCTGAGCTGCTGCACGCGCTGGCGTGCTCGTTCGCTCACTTCCGGTAGCTTCTTTGCAGTCTCCTCGATGCTCCATCCCCAATCGATGGCCGTCATGCACCAGGTGAAGTCCGCCATGCTACGGTCGGGACCGGTTCCGGCGCGATTGGGTGGCGCACCGGCAAGTGAGATACCGTAATCCGGCAATATCTTATTGGCTCGGTGCCGGTATTGGCTCGGGCCGGTTTGCCGGGCTTTTATGAATTCCTCGCTTGCGACCGTTTCCGGCTCGGGTGCCGCGACGATGCCCATGGCCTCCAGTTGCGCTTTGGTGACGACGCGGCCGGGATGGGCTTCGTCAATCTTCACCATTGGAAAATTAGGTTCGTGATCGCGTTTGTAGTTGACGGTGCCCCCGACGCGGGTTGCTCCCGAGGCGGATTTGTCGGCCCCTGCCCCTTTGCGCAGCCGTCGGCTGAAGTCTTTCGCTTCCTCACCGTCCTTGATGTCGGATACCGCGAGCCAGGCTTGGTGATTGCCGGGACTGGTGGTGAGCGTCAGAAATGCTGCCTCCCCTACCCGCTTTAATCCCTCCGCATCGAGATCATCGAGCTGCACGAAATGCACCTTGTCGCTCAACGGACGCACGATGATATTGTTTTGCCGCTCGGTGGCTCCGGGAAATAGCCTGGGAAGGGAATTCTTGATTTGCCTGGTGGATTGCGTCGGGCGGAAGCCGCGTTTCTCGCCATCGATGTTCGTATGGGTCAGGTCGAAGTGCGTCGCGCCCACGCTCGCAAACGTATCGACCATCCGTAAGGCTTCTTGCAGATCCTGCACCACCCTCCCCTGCGCTCATTGATGCATCAGTGCGCGGACGATAGCGCGGCATTTTCAAACATGCAATCAGTGCATGACTCGAATCAACTAATAGGCGTGATCGCAATTGCTTGATGAAAGATCTGAAATGCGCGACCTGACGGCCGACAGAAAGTAGAAACTAACACACCATAGCCCCCGCCGTGCTTCATTGGGCTAGTCAAGGAAGGGTTTCCCTTCCTTGGGAAGCGAAAGCCCTCAAGGGGCTTGAGCTTCCAGTTGCGTCCTCTGAGACAGTTGCTTGGTATGTATCTTGGCAATCATGCCAGAGTTTATCCACAGCGGGTTGCTGTGTTATATAAGTTATTTCTAAGTTAAAGACTGTGTTACAGAGTCTTTTAGATATCACAACCACCTGAAAGACAAGGCTGAAACAGAATGGCGTTCGTGTAAATACACGATCATTGACGTGTAGATACACGATTGAAGCCGTTCAAATACACGAACCCTCATGTGCAAATACACGATCAAACCTTTCTCTGTGTGAAAGCACGAAAACAGCCGTTATGTGTGAAAACACGATACTTGACATTTCCGTGTAAAAGCACGAAGCTGCGCCATTCCTGTGTAAAAGCACGATGGCATCTATGACCGAAAACGCAACGGCTATCCGCTCCCCTCTCCTTCCTGATCGTCACCCGATCCAGGACTTTCTTCATCTGTGACGTCACGGACGCGATTCCGAAGGATGATATGGGGTCGATGGAGCATCCCATCTTCTCTCTGGCAACCAAGCCGGACGTGAGCATCCGGGAATACGAGCACAAGGGCGTAAAGATCGCCATTCTGCCGAGCGCCCTTGGCTTGGCAACCATCCATGACAAGGACATCCTGATTTACTGCATCAGCCAGCTCGTCGCCAAAATGAACGCGGGCGCGGAACTGCACAAGACGCTTCACCTGAAAGCCTATGATCTGCTGGTCTCCACAAACCGCAACACGGATGGGCGGGGCTATGAGCAGCTTAGTCGGAGCGCTTGATCGCCTGAGCGGGACCCGCATCAGGACCAACATCAAGACCGGCGAGCAAGAAGTCACAGACGGCTTCGGGCTGATCGATAGCTGGAAAATCATCCGGCAGACCGCGAGCGGCCGTATGTCGGAGTTACGCATCAACCTGTCCGATTGGGTCTTCAATGCGGTGGTCGGCCGGGAGATGCTGACCTTGAGCCGCGATTATTTCCGGCTCCGCAAGCCCCTGGAGCGGCGCATTTACGAACTGGCGCGCAAGCATTGCGGTCAACAGGATGAATGGGTCATCTCGCTCGAACTGCTCAAGAAGAAATGCGGCTCGGCTTCTGAGGACTACGAATTCCGGAGGCTTATAACCATCATCTGCAATGAAGATGCTAGCCACAGTCACATGCCCGATTACGCCGTTTCATTCGACGGCGAACAACGTGAGATTCACCAACCGCAAAACGATGAAGGCCCTCCCCGCCCCCGGACCACACTATCTTTCCGCTGCTCGACGCTGAGACCTATCACGATGCCCGAACGGTCGCTCCTGGCTACGATGTCCACTGGCTGGAAATGGAATGGCGGAATTTTTGGGTTGAAAGCGGCAAGCCGGAATTGAAGAACCCGGATGCGGCTTTTATCGGCTTCTGCAAAAGTCGATACACTCGAAACCCGAATCCATAGGATTGAGTGTCGCGAGTGCGAATTCCAGTTTTCTATAAATCCCGCTTTCTTTTTTTCTCCCTTTCTTGATTTAGAGAACCAGTGAAACAGAGAATTATGGGTTTCAAGAAAACGGGAATTCAATAAACTTGGAATTATTTCTTGAGGCCCTTCTTTTCTTCCCATGCGTCCAGGGCTTCAAATAACAACTCATTGAGTTTCAGGTCGGCTGTGACAGCACGCTGGCGGAATCGCTTACGAAAGACGGGTGGCACTTTGAATGCCAACGCTTCCAGGTTCTCCGTTTTGACCGCTTCAGGACGCGCCAATACTGGCGCAGGCTGAGGCTTTGCCTTCGGAACCTCTACTGGCATACGCTGGGTCGCTTCTGGCATAGGCGCTGCTTGTTCGCTGGTGAGTGACATAAGATCAAGCGGCGGGCGTTTGCTCATGCCACATTCTCCCTTTCACGTTTTATGACTTTCTCCTTTTCTAGAATTCTTTCTTTCAGAGACTTCCAGATCGCGGCTAGTTCCTGAGATGCAACGCCCTTGGGCTCTATTTCAAATGCCGTTTTCCCATGCGCGAAACTGTCAGCATAGATAACGCGCTCATGCATCCGGGCAGGCAGAACCAAGCCAAGCGCCTCAAGCGCCATCGCAACGCCGTCATTATTCCGCAAGTTTGGACGTACTCTCGCCAGCACGAAATTAAACGGCTTGCCAGATTCCTTGATAGTAGGAAGGCCCTTGACCAGGGCGCGCAAGTCGGTGGGGGTTGGATTCAACGGAATGAGGATTAAATCAGCAATGGCGAATAAGTCCGAATTGACGCTGCCGATAGAGGGAGCCGTATCAATGAACAGATAGGACGCGCCAGCTTGTGCCAAGGCGTCTAAATTGCTCGATAGATTAGAGAGGGCGAGGGGAGCATATCGCGGCGTGTCAATTCCCGACCGCTTGCGTTGGTTAAACCAATCGCCGGTACTGCCCTGGGGGTCGGTATCGGAGATAACAACTGGCCCATCTCCGGCTTCTTCCGCTGCAACAGCAAGATGCACCGTTGAAGTCGATTTGCCAGAGCCACCCTTTTGATTTGCAACAACTATCGTTTTCACGAAAGGGAGAATAGTGCTTTTCTCACTTTCATGAAAGAGATAAATACTCCCCAATGGGCGATGTCGAGGAGAGGGCAGGGGGCCGCCCGTTTGGTAGGGAATCTGTTATTGCCCGATCCACAACCCGATCCACAATTCCTGTGGTTTTGCACGACTTCCGCGTTATTGGGTAGCCCTCGCGGTGGTTGTAAGTCGTTTAGAACCTAGTCTGGCAGCGCTGTCACGGCAGAGGTCGCGGGTTCGAGCCCCGTCGTCCCCGCCATACATTCCAAAAGAGGTTGATTGGGATTAACGAAACTCAATTGAACTGCAAGAGCGGCAGAGAGATGTGATCCGCTCAGGCCGCCTTGAGGGAAAGCGCGACACCTTGCTCCCATTGCTGGAGCATGCGATTGCCGATGTCCTCAAAGTTTGGGTGGTCCTTGATGTAGGCTCGGAGTTCCTCGGAGGTGCCGGCCACCGCGCCGATGATGCGTTCGAGTATTTCACGGACGCGGGCAGGGGAGCTTCCGATGCGCGTTTCGCCCATGCGCTGTAGTTCTTTCGCGCTCGCCCATTTGGTTGAGCCGTTGAGGGTGAGCGCCATGCTGTCTTTGGGCAGATAGACAGAAGTGGTCACGAGATCGTAGACAGGGGCGAGCCTTGCTTCACCCAGAACATCGTCGTAGACGATCCCGAAATTCTTCAAGTGTGCGTCGCCGTTGCGCAGTGCGCAGTTGATGGCGATGAGGGTGAAAAGCCTCTCCAGGTCTTCGCCCACATGCGAAGAGTTCGCGAACTCCGCAAAGCGCCTCACGATTGAGGTCTCGTAGCTGCCGCGATATTTCTCATCGGTGCGGCGGGCATTGAGCACACAGAAATCCTCAAATCCGCGGTAGGTGCCGTCGGAACGCAGGTCAAAGCGGTCAATGACTAGAGCCAGTGCGTTTTCGGCCAATTGATAGGGCGGGACATCGAGGCCGCATTTCTCCGCGACCTTGAGGCAAAAGAACTCGTTGGCCGCGAGCTGCGGGTATTCGTTCTGTTCCCAGAACTTCACGATGTGCGTCGCTCCCCGGTAGCTCTGAGAGATTCGGTGTGACGCCTTGCTGAGTGTGGCGGACGCGCCTTCGTCGCGCACTAGAACCTTTGGCTGTACGCCGCTGATGCCGGAGAACGCGGCGAACTTGTCGATGAGGTAGCGGAATAGATCACCGCCACGACGCTGCGCGAGGATTTCATTGACGGACTGAAAGGGCACGTCCTCCTGTAGCTGTTCCTTAGGGCCCGTGTAGCGGAGGCGTCCGACCTGCGATCGACCGACGATGCCCAGCAGGTCAAACTCGTCGAAGGTGCCGGTGACCTTGGCGAATGCGAGGCGCAGCCTTTCGCGCAACACGCCTTCGGGCAAGTTCATCTCGAAGATTGGAGGAAGTCCGAACTGCACGTTCCAGGAGGCCAGGCGCACCGGCATGGAGACGGATACGGCGTGCGCCGGCGCAACGTCGGGCAAATAGACAAAGCTGCTGCCGCGCGTTCCGTGACGGTCGAGCAGGCCAGCCTCAGCGGCGTCGGTCCAGACCTTGATCATCGCGTTCCTCTTCCATCAGTTCGTCAAGCGTCGGGCGTCGGGCGCCCGTTTCCTGCAGCTTTAACTCCAGCCCAAGTGCCGAGAGAATATTGGTAATCTTGGAATATCCCAGTTCGCCGAGGCGCGCGTTTTCCAGTGCGTCGAGGGTGGTTCGCCCGACTCGCGCCTTTTTGGCAAGCGCAGCCTGGCTTAGACCCAGCGATTTGCGCTTAGAAGCGATTTGCTCGGCAAGTAGGGCCAAGGACAACATATGTGACTAATATACTAGTCATATATGCTTGTGTCGAATGATTTGCCTGATGTTCCGTGCTGTCTGGAACCAGAGACGAAAATAATTGGGACGCATCTTGCGGGTGGGTTCCAACCCCCAGTCCAACCCACAATTGATGCTGACTTCTACGACTTCAGCGTCCTTAGGCAGTCCCCGCGGTGTTTGTAAGTCGTTGAAAAACCTAATGGTGGTGCCTGTCACGGCAGAGGTCGCGGGTTCGAGCCCCGTCGTCCACGCCATTCATTCCAAATCACTTATGGGATGATTTGGGGAATAGAAATCAGTGAAATTGGGCGCAATTTGGGTTTATTCTGCACTCAGTTTGCACCCAGAAATCTGCCTCACGCCGCATCCTTATATATGTCTTCAGCGTTCACTCAGAAGGGAAGACTAACGACATGACCGCGGCCTGCGCATTCTGCTTGGCCGGTGTGATTGCCTGGGTGTAGACATCCAGAGTTGATCGGATAGTCGAGTGTCGGAGCAGCCCCTGCATCACCTTGAACTCCGTGCCAACGCTTCTCAAGAGTGTTGAGTAGGTGTGGCGGAATGTGTGCCAGCCAAATCGTGTTTCAATTCCAAGTTCCCGCGCTGCTGGCCTCAAATACTTGTGCAGGATTGCCTGTCCCCAATAAGGTTGCTCTCCATGGCTATGCCGGCCTGCGAAGACCCATTCTTCTGGCTGTTGATACGAGGACTGTTCCTTCCACTTTGTGAGTGCTTCGCAGACGCGCGGATGCATCGGAACCGGCTTCTGCGAGGATTCCGTTTTGCACGGTCCCACAAAGCCATGCACGATGGAACGCGCCACGTTCATCGTTCCTGCAGAAAGATTGATGTCGCCCCACTTCAGGGCGAACAGTTCGCTCTGCCGGATGCCAGTTGATGCCGCGATAAAGGCCAGAGTCCTTTCGCGAACTTTTAGCCCTTCTAAAAGACTTCTGATTTCGCCCGGAGTGAGCACTACCGGAGGCGATCGCCGCTTTGCGCTCTGGCGAACGAGTCTGATTGGATTCCCATCGAAGAACTCATACCGACAAGCGTGATTGAACAATACGGACATCACGTTGCGGATCTTTGCGCATGTGCTCCTCGCGATCGGAAGGCTTCGAAGCCAGGCTTCGACCTCAACAGTCCTGATATCGGATCCGGATGGCGTCCGCTGAATTGCAGGAGAGACGAAATGCCTTTGAAGCCGCGCTGGTACGCAGAACAAAATCACCGGCGGAACCGTTTTTGACCCTTAACCGAACGCCTGGAATAACGCCGTGAGACTTGAGCCGTTTCAACAATGGCGCATCCTGATCCGAGATGCTGTCCACGGTGAAAGTTCCTTGCTCACGAAGATCTGTTAAGGGAATGGAAGCCTGCTTGGGCATCTTCCCGTCCATCGCCGGAATGCAATGCCCGTGGGGATCGAACTTTGGGTGGCCGAGCTTTGCGGCGATGCGCTCCTCGAACCGCTCTGAGATGAAATGCTCGAGTCGCTCGGCTTCCTCGTGAACCTCTTCGAGGGGGTAGTCCAGGACTTCGTAAAGGAATGTTTCGATCAGGCGATGGTGGCGCACCACCTCAAGCGCCCGCCGTTTTCCCGCTGCCGACAGGAGAACTCCGCGGTGTCTTTCGTATTCCACAAAGGGCGACGGAGACGTTGCCAGCTTCTGGAGCATGTTGGTGACCGAAGCCGGTGCAACTCCTAAACGGTCAGCCAGGGACGAACTCGATACGCGCCGTTCTTCAGGTCCGCTTATAGCAAAGATCGCCTTCAGATAGTTGTCGACGGATTCCGTGTTGGCTGGCACCTGGCGTCTCGGCGGCATGAACTGATATCTCCTCCATGGGTTGACACTTCCGCCATTTTAGGTCAACCTAACAATTAGGCAAGCCTAAATATTGGCAGCCGAGCAATTCTCTTCACTCTTTTCCATCGCGCGGTCGCCAGACTAACGCGGTTATAAGGGAATTCATTCCCACGTCAGGAGTCATTGTTGATGCGAATCCGAACCACAGTGCTCCTCGCGAATCTCTTGATGTTAACCGCGGTTAACGCAGAACTTTTACGGGCGCAAAGTGGCACGAGCAGTGCACTCACTGGAACCATTAACGATGCGACAGGAGCAGTTGTTCCCAATGCTACTGTGAAGGCTGCGGAAGTTAGCACGGGAGCGGAACGAACTGCGCGAAGCAACGCCGAAGGGCGCTTTGTCTTCGCGCAGGTCAATCCGGGAGTCTATCGGATTTCCGTGGCGGCCGAAGGATTTGGACAGGCTGAGTCGCAACCTTCGAAGGTTGCCGTAGGTCAAACCATCGCGGTGAACTTCACTTTGAAGCCTGCGTCCACATCGCAAACCGTCGAGGTGATAGCGCAGACCGGGCTGCTGAGTTTGGATAACCCAAACACCTCAACGACTCTGGAAGCGAAGGCCATCGAAAAACTGCCGAACCCAGGGCAGGACCTAACCTACATCGCGCAATTTGCGCAGGGTGCGCTGATGAACACGGCGGGCTCTTCCAACGACGCGAAGGCTGCGGGAGGCTATGGCAACGTGGAATTCAACGGACTGCCTGCCACCTCGAATGGCTATATCCTCGATGGTTACGATACGAACGATCCCTGGCTTGGACTGAACATCGGTCTTTCTACGAATCTCGTGATCGGACTCGATGCAGTACAGGAAGCGACTGTCAATACCAATTCTTTTTCCGTCGATCAGGGAAGGTACGCTGTAGCCCAGGTGAACTACTTCACCAAGTCGGGCACCAACGCGTTTCACGGCGACGCGTACGAAATATGGAACGGTTCGCTGTTTAACGCGGAAGACTACTTTCTTCACGCGAACGATACGGCGGACAGCAGCGCGAAGAAGCCCCGTTCCACAGTCAACGAATTTGGCGTCAGTATTGGCGGACCCATTCGTAGAGACAGGCTGTTCTTCTTCGGGCACTATGAGGGTATTCGCATCGCGCTGCCGATCGTGTCCCAAATTACGCTGCCAACGGCGGCTTACCAGCAATACGTCCTGGGTCAACTCGCCACCGGCGGAACGGACCCAGTTTCGGGCGCGACTCTTCCGGCTCAGGTCGCCGAGATCCCCTTTTACCAGAAAATGTTCTCTTTGCTACCGGCATTGGGCGGCTCCCCAGTGCCGATTGTCGGGTGCCCACTTGGTAGAAACAACGATGGTTGTGCCAGCCAGCGCCAGGCTTCATTGAACAATGGCGACGGCGAGAACCTCATTGTGGTGAAGATCGATCACACGATCAACGCCAAGGACAGCATCTGGTATCGCTTTCAGCAGGACACCGGGCTCCAGGCGGCGTACACAGATCCTGTCAATCCTGTTTTCAACTCCTATTCACCGCAGCCGCAGCGAACTCTTGTGGCGGGTTACACTCACGTATTCAGTTCGAACGTTGTCAACCAATTCAATCCTGGCGCCAGCTGGTACTCCAGCATCTTTGAACCGAACCACTATTCGCAAGCGGTAGCGACGTTTCCCATTGTGCTAGCGTCGAGCAGCGACTCAGTTCCGTTCACCACGATCGGTGGCAATGACAATACCTACCCGCAGGGACGCAAAGTCACGCAGTGGCAAATCAACGACAACCTGACATGGACGCATGAGACGCATACGTGGAAGTTCGGATTCAGTACGCGGCGCCTGGATGTGAGCAACTACGATCTCGGGGAAGGCACTATACCAACGGTGACTTTCAATGATCTCGCACAGTTCACCTATGGCGCGGCCTACACAGCCAGTCAGAGCTTTCCAGTTTCACTGAAAGAGCGAGTTTCGACGGGCAATCTCGAATACTATGCGATGGATTCCTATAAGCCCATCGCAAGGGCCACGATTACCTATGGCATGCGTGTCACCTGGAACGCGAACGTCACAAGCCAAAAAGATCTCTTGGCCCGCATGGCTGGCTCCTTCCTTGATGCCTCACATAACAGCGATGAACCGTTAAACAAAGTTGTAATCGGAAACGTTCACGACCTGTTTCCTGCCACACCGTTATTTGTCTATCAGCCGCGAGTGTCCTTTGCCTATCAACTGGGTCCGCGGCTGGCGGTTCATAGTGGCTTTGGAGTTTTCAGCGACATCATTCCCATGCAAATTGCCGATCTTGCCGCGATGAACGCACCTAACGATCCGACATTCGTTGGTGGAATCGGTGGTCAGGTTGGCGGCATCGGCATCGCCCCCGGCGCCGCTGGAAGTGCAGTCGATGCGGCGGCGAATGCAAACCATTCGTTCCAGACAATCTTTCGTGCAGGCGGCTCTCCCTGCGTGGGAATTCAGGCCGGCGCTCCGACCTGTCCACTCGCAGTCAGCCTCGATACATTCCCAAGCGGAGCGCTCAAAACTCCGTACTACTACCAGTACAACCTCGGCATCGAACAGCAGATCGGCACGCGCGGCAGCCTGCGCTCCGACTTCGTTGGCACGCGGGGACTGCATGAGCCTTTTCAAGTACAGCTCAACGGCTATCAGACAGTCTGCGACGGATGCTTTGCGCCTTTCCCCTATCAGCGGCCGCTCGACCAACGGTTCGGAAACGTGACTGAATTCCGCACCGACGCGAATAGCAGCTACGCCGGATTGCAGACGGCTTATACGCAGCAGTGGCGCGGCCTCACCCTACGCGGCAATTACACTTTCAGCCACTGTCTCGATGAGGTATCAAATGGCGGCCTGCTTTCGTTTTCAACCCAGGGCCTCATGTCTCCGTTGCCTGGAGAATTGCGCCGGCAGTACGCCAATTGCGATTACGACGTGCGTCACAATGTCTCAGCCTACGCGCTTTACCAAGCCCCGTTCCATTCAAGCTACGCAGTATTGCGGCAGATATTTGGAGGCTGGTCGTTCTCTGAGACCGCGATTCTGCACTCTGGGCTTCCATTCAGCGTGCTGAGCCAGCCCTACATTGCAAACGGCGACGGTGTTTTTCAATCCAACGGAGCGAGCACCGTCCAGTTCAATGCCCCTGCCTACGCCAACCGCGTGCCCGGGGCGCCCGCCTACATCAGGAATCCAGTTGCGGGCGTAACCGTAGCAGGAACCAAACAATGGCTCAATCCCAATGCGTTTGTCTCCGTCGTCGATCCAGCAACCGGTGGATGCACTGGAGGGAATTCTCCCGCGAACTGCCAGTTTGGCAACTCTGGCAGGAATTCGGTTCGGGGGCCGCATTACACGAACTCGGACATCTACATCAGCAAGACATTCCCGATACACGCAGGCATCACTTTCCGCTTGGATGCGCAGATGTTCGATGCCTTCAACCATCCAAATTTCGCTTTGCCAAGCGAGGTGGAAGCCGGCGTACCCGGCGGCTCCATTCCGGCACGCTTTGGGACGCTCGAAAGCACTATCTCACCTCCGACTGGATTGCTAGGTGTCGGCCTTGGCGGGGACAGTTCTCCGCGCATGATCGCATTCCAAGGCCGAATCGAGTTCTGAGAAGGCGAATTGCGAGGTCTGCTCGGCCCGGCCAATCTCAATGCAGCGCCAATCTAATCGAATACAAAGGCTCATTCGATGCATCGTCCGCAAGCGGGGGTCGAGGTGAACTATGGATGGAAACGCTGCTCCGGCTGTATTCGTAAGGCGGCAATCGGTTCATGTTCTGTAGCGATCACGGAACTCCAATGAGGAGACCACCACTCATACCGATGGATTGTTGGTGGCCTCCGGCAAAACTGTAGTCGTAAGCCGGTTCGAGGAACCAGCCGAAACGGTGTTTGCCGTTAGGCCAGAACATGAAGTCTCCCGCCAGCTCTCCAGAAATGGAGTTGGTCACTCTCCCGTTCTGCCTGAGGTGGACCCATTCGGGCCCCACGCCAAGCATGAACTCTGTCTTTCGTGATATTGTCCACGGCTTCTTAAAAAGCAGATCTGTGTCCCATTCCGTTGACTTGCGTGCGTAGAAGGGCGACACGCCTGCCTCAAGCTCCAGCCAGTTCTCTATTGGTGTCACCTCGGCCGCAAGATTCGGCGCGAATGTTGCTGCGCTTCCGCTGACGTTCCAGCTTGTTGCCGAACCAATTTCAACAATGGCGATAGGATCTTTGTCCTCCACGACCTCATGAGGATGGCTTGAGGGCGTCTTGGATGAAGTCTGCCCGTGGGCAGACAGGCATAAAAACAGAGACAAGCAGCATCCAGCGGGCGCGAATACGAATGGACGCATTGATGTCTCCATGGGCAATTGTGCGTTCCAACGTTCAACCTAAAGACCTGGAACGGCCGTGTTAGGAGGATACGATCCCGGTCGGGGCAGCGAGTCTCGCTGCCCACGCCAAGATCGTCGGGTTAGAAGTTGAGAGTAATCTTCGCGGTCAGTGCGCGCGGTGTTACGTAGTGCGTGCCGCTGAAGGTCGAGAGGAAGTTGTAAAGGGCGTACTTGTTCGTGACGTTGATTGCTGTCAAATCGAGGTTGACCTTGTAGTGCTCGGCATGGAAGATGTTGTCCTTGCCGAGCGATGCGTCGAACAGGTTTCGGGGCGCGATGCGCGGCGGGTTATGGTCGTCATCCTCTGTATTTGGCGCGGGAATCTGCACCAAGTTTGACTTGTACCCAGCGTTGTCGCACGAAGTGAAGCCGGAGTAAGGAGTAGCCGCCACTCCGTCACAGACAATGCCCGCCTGGAACTCCTCGTCGGGAGTGAGCCCGCTGAGGTCGACGCCGGGTTCGCCATTCGGCAAGGTGATTCCGCCGCACGGGCTATTTGCGCCTGTGGGGTTGTAACAAGGGACGGATCCTGCCACGAGTCCGCTGTCATAGCGCCAGTTGAATCCGCCCCAAAGACCACTCAGCACGCTGGCATGAGAGAGCGTGTATTGAAGGTGCGTGGTCTGGTTGAACTTCTCATCGTGATCGATCCGGAAGGGAAATCCACTTTGGCCCACCGTAGCCCCGGCTCCGGCTGACTGCGGCGGGAAGAAGCGTGCAGCTACTGAAGAGGTTACGAAGTAGGCGCTGAAGCCGCGAACCGTTGGAACCTCTGCGCGGATGGCATAGCCGGGAATCTTAGAGTTATGCCAGTCGATGGGGAAAGTGATCGGGGTGTTGCCCAGGACGCTGAAGTCGAACGCGTTGTGCGTATATTTCCAGATATACTCGCCGCTAACCACGGCGTGCTTCCCGAATCCCTGTTGCAGGCTGGCGTGGAACTCGTTGCGGAACCCGGGCTGAAGTGTTCCCGAAACGCCCGGCGTGCAGAGGAGCAGAGGCGCCAACACTGCATTCGAGCATCCGCTGCTCGACAAAACCAGGTTCTCATTGAAGGGTGTTTCCAGGGTGCGGGCATAGGAGACACTCAGAACCGTGCTGGAGGGCTTGATGTGATATCCAACTCCCACGCGAGGCTCGGTCTGGTTAGCGTCGGTAAGTCCGTTGTAAAGGTCCTCGCGCAGTCCAAGGTTGAAGAGCCAGTTGCCGGCCTTGATCGAATCTTCGGCATACACCGCCAGCTCTTTGACATCGGTGTGGCCAAAGTAGGCATATTCAGCGCCACTACGCGTGAGGTCGTATGGCCCAAGAACCGACAGATAGGCGGGATTCGGAAACGAGATCACACCGTCGCAAGCAGTAGGATCGGAGTATCCCGGCAAAGGATTGCCGTTGCTATCAACACACGGCGAATTGTAGGTAGCGTTCACGATGCCCAGGAAGTCGTGTTCGCGCAGGAAGGTCTGCCCGTACTGCGCGCCGATCTTGATGGTGTGGATACCTTTGGAGTAGTTGAAGTCAGAGTGGACCGCAGCATTCATGAGTGTGCGGTCTTGAGAGATGGACGAGGTTTGCAAGTTCGGCGGGCCTTGATCGGCAAGAGGGTTGCCGCTGGGGTAATAGTTATAGAGATCTTTACGGACCCATGCTCCAATGTTGAGAACGGAGTTGGTGCTGATCACCCGCGTGTAAGTGGGCGAAATATTGAATGTGTTAATCTTCGAGCGCTGATCCGCGTCTCCCACGTTGCCGAAGACGGGGTTGGCGCTTGCGCCACCGCTGACGACATTCTGAATATTCAGGTTGTCAAATGCGTTCGGCGTCTGGAACCACGAGCGGCTGTAGTTGAAGTCGATATGCATCGAGTTAGCTTGGTTGAAAGCGTAATCGACACGGTCGAAGAGGTTTTCTTCGTTCCCCTTGTCGTGGAACACCGTGAACTCGGGTGGATCGAGAAAGCGCCCGGTGTTGAGTGCATCGGCTTCAACGAAATTCCCCCAGTTCTTGCCGCCATAGGACAGGTCGCCACCGACCGTTGCGGAACCGAATGTGCCATATGAGCTGCTGATGTCACCCGTCGGCCTGCTGATACCCTGGCCTGACCTCGTGGTGGCGACAATCACCAGGCTCGTCTTGCCTCCGAATTCGGCCGGCGGCGCGCCACTGATCACCTCGAGCGACTGAACTGCCTCGGAAGGCAGTTGGTTCGAGAAAACCTTGCTCTGTTGGTCGGTGATCGATTGTCCATCGATGGAAAACGAGTTGGAAGCGTGGTCGCCGAGTCCGTGGAAGAGGCCGTTGGAGTCCGCCGCCACACCTGGAGTGGAAAGCGTAACTAGCGAGCTTAAACTCGACGACTGGCTCTCCAGCGGAACCTTGATAAAGAGATCGCGATCAACGTCCGTGTGGAACGTTGGATCATCCTCGACCAGGTCGCCAGCAGCCTGTACCGTAACCGTTTGGCTTCCCCCCGTAACTTGAAGTGCCAACTTCAAATTCGTACCGACCGCCGACCGAATCTCGATGTTCTGGTTTAAAGGTGCGAACCCCGGGGCGGACACGCTGATGCGGTAGGGGTTGAAAGGGACGTTAGAGAACACGAATTGTCCTTGTGCGGTGGTGGTCTCAGTCTGGTCGAATCCACTGACATCATTGATCAAGTGGATCACCACGTTGGGAACCACTGCGCCGGAAGGGTCAGTGAGCGTGCCGCGCACGGTACCGGCGTTGCCGCTTTGAGCTTGTGCGCACAAAGCCGCCAGGAATAAGGCAACGATGGGGAGAATGCGGAAAATCGTGTCGCGATTGAACGACATATATAGCCTCCGAATGATGGCTGAAAATAGGGGGATCCGACCGCGGGAGAGATTGCCGCGGAGTCCTCTATGCATTGGGGCATCGTTCCGTTTTGGGTCTGACTTTGGGAATGAGATGGATCTCGCCCATCAATAGGGTGCGACGGGCGGAGGAATCAGACTGAAATGAGATCGGAAAGATGCGCTAGCAGTCAGCGGGAGGCGGGCGATTAAAGAGGGTGGGATGCCAGTATCTGGTGGTCACGCGGCCTTCAAAAAGACCTGGCGCCAGAACTTCGATCCTGATCAGGAGAACCGTGATCAACATGATCACGATGGGCACAACCGAGTGCATCGCAACGCACAGCGTGCAGTGGTCGGCATCGTTAGCGGACGTATGGACGTGCATTACCTGAGCCACGGCCAGTAGCGCGAGTAAGACCAGGCACACGACAGTGGCCACTCTCAAAGCACTCTGCTTTGGGTGGGAACCGTTGCGTAAACCTGCCTGATTCTTTCTCAAGGGAACATCCTCGGTAAAAGTCTACACGGAAATGATGCGTGCCGGAAGTCCCAACACCTCAGGCTCTTACCAGTCCCCTTACAAACAAGGAAGCCGAGTGGACATCATTGGACGCAGAATCGCCGAATTAGTTAGGCTATTTCGTCAGGTTAGCGAAACTTAATTCGGAGCAGTTGCGTTAAGGCCTTGCTTCTACGTGGAGGGTCTTGGGTTCCTCCGAATCATGAGATATCTCCCACAATCCAAACAAAACGCAAAGCCCCAGAACGATCAGCATGAGTGCAAAAACACCGATCAATTCGTGTAGCTTCCATCGGATCTGTTTCATCCGCCGCTTACTGCCTTTGTCGAATGTGATCACTCGCGACATCACGACCTCCATTTACTAGCTGAAGGATGGGAAGATCGCGCGGTGGGAACTTCCGCGCCATCCAGTGCGCATTCGTGGGACCGTTCCGTTTCAGCTGTCAGCCGGAATGCTTCGCTGACTCGTCGCCGAAGTGCAACGACGACAGCTGCGCGGCTTTCCCAATGGTGGAAAAGCCACGTGGGCAGCGCCTTTGCTGCTCTAGAGGAATTCGGAACGGTTCTATGCGACGGGAGTTTGGTCAGGCGGAGGTCTGTTCCAATGCGAGTAGGAGAAGAGGTGTTCGCGGTACGTACGAGCCGAAGGCGGGGCGACACGGCGAATGACGACGAAGATGGGCCGGACGGCGGGAGCCGTCGACGGCCGAATGACATTATGCGCGTTTTGACAAAGCGCACAATCCGCGTGTCCGGCACCGTCCGGGTGGAAATGCATGCGTTGGACGGTGGTGCCAAAAAGAAGCAGAAAGGCGATAAGGGCGACGAACAGGATACGAGTCAGGGTATTCGATGACCGAACTTTGTCGCCGAACGCCATAATTAGCCATGACTATATACCAGGATGCCTAAACCGCCAACTATGCGGGCTGAGGCGACGAGCAGGCTGATTGGTATCGGCAGCGAGCTTGAAGCGCGTACATGGAAGTGCGCTCAAGTCTTAAACCAACCGCTTCTGCTCCATTTCCTACATGTCGGTGGGGGGCAAGTTTGCAAGCCACGCCGAAGAGACAAAAATGAGAAGCATGAGGAAAGCTTCAACCCGGATCAAGCGCCTCATGACTGTAGTTCGACTCCATGTCCAAGGTTTCTGTGCCCTCAATAGTAGTCGCACAAGCATTCCGTGAGCCAAGGCGATGAGCACGAGGGACAGTTTTAATAAAAGCGCGCGCCCCCAAACTGAATGAGGCAGTGGAGAGAGCGACCCGCCAAGGCCTTTCCACGCGTTGTAGATTCCAGTCAGGATGACGACGGCCAACGCGATGGTGACCGTTCCTGAAAGTCGCCTTCCAAACTGCATCGTATGGTCCAGTTCTGCGACGGACACGAGATGGGGAACGGTGATCAATCCGGCAACGAGTATTCCTCCTCCCCATGTGGCAACTGCAGCGAGATGGAGGAACTGAATACCCTCGCGGAGCGTGAAATCGCCGTCGGAAGCAGCGTGACCGTGGAGAGCCCGGCAAGCGACGAAGCCGACTTCAAGGGCTATGCCAACGAAAACGAATTTCGATCCCTTTAGAGCGGTGGGCAAAAATGAAAAGACTAAGAGGCATGGAACAAAGAAAAAGCCCATGATTGTCGCACGCCCGGCGTGTGTGGCGGCGACGTCAAGCACCGCACGCCACGCATCGATCCAGGATGTGTCTCCGGTCATCGATGCCGAGAGCAGGAGATATTGCAGCGGAAGATCCAGCATTAGGACCGTAGAGCATGCACGCAGACATATCCTCAGCGGTCGGTCGGAAATGCTAATTCTCCCCAACCAGAGGCGATTCAGGAGGACACCCGCCAAAGCTGCATAGGCAACGTCAGCTAGCGCGTCTGCGCAAACTCGCATGCTTGGGAAGAATGCCGACATCCTTCGGTTGGTCCTATCGCACCGTGAACTTGTAGCTGCCCTGGAGACGATGTCCGTCGACTGAGACATTGACCCACAGCACGATGTATGTGCCTGCCGGCAATGAGGGGACAGCAAGGGTGATCGTCGTTGGATCGCCGGGAACAGGAGACGAAGTTTCGGGATCCGCAGACTTACCCTCCATGTTTGTTAACTTGATTGAACTGAACTTCGGCTCAACGGCCTCGGAGAAGGTGATCGAGATTTTTCTCGGCGCGGGTCCAACCGAATCTGGAGCCGGCACTATTGTTTTGGGGTGAGCGTGCGCGAAGGCCGCGGGAACGGCTGCGAACGCGAATATGAGCGACGACGTAATTAAAAGGCACAACCTGGTGCGTCGGTTCATGGTTCTCCTTCAGTTAAAGGTTCGGTTATGGCCCCTGACAACTTGTTGCAACGGGGAGAAGGCACAGGCCGCTCTATTGCCTAGCTCCCGCGGGGAACTGTCATTCGCCGGCGAACTTTTCGGGTGAGGCATCGAAGATTTGTTTGTGCTCTTTCACGCAGAAATAGTAGGTCTTTCCCATGTAAGTCGAGGACAGAGATCGATCGATTTCCATGCCGCAGACGGCGCAGAGAGGATGATCTGCCGTCTGCCTGATGGGTTTGGCATACTCGGCGTTGGAGGATGGGTTCAGCCAGCCCTGGCCCTGATACTCAAGCAGAGAGGCAGTCTGGCTCGCTACATCCCGGCCGAAGTAGCGCTCGACTACCCGCATGGCGAGATCCATTCCAGAAGTGAGGCCGCCGGCGGTCGCTAGATTGCCCGATTCAACCCAGCGGGCTCCACGCTGCACGTGAATATCCGGATATTGCATGGCAAGGTCGACGTACGCGCCGTGATGTGTGGTGGCAACCTTGCCAGAAAGCAAACCGGTGCTCGCAAGCACAAAGGCTCCAGTGCAAATGGACATCGTAACATCGGTGTTCTTGGTCGCATTACGAATCCAGGCTTTGGTAGCCTCGCTGGCAGGGCTTTGTGCGGGGATAACGATAACCTTCGGTGCGGGGGCATTGGCGATGGTGTAGTTCGGCGTAATCTTCAATCCGCCGCCCGCAGTAATGGGAGCCGCGGTCTCCGCCACCGTGTAGAGACTGAAGGCATCATACTTCCGGCCGGGAATGTTGACTCTTTCGAAGACTTCCCATGGGCCGCAAAAATCAATAACGACGGCTCCTTCGGAGATAAGAAAAGCGACCGGAATGGACGCGTTGGCCGGAGGGGTAAGCGGATTGAGCGCGGCGCTTTCTGCGGCCGCGTCGAATGGTGCGGCGGCGGCAGGTAGAGTCAACGAGCCGGCGGCGGTCAGGCCGAGGGCTGCGGAACGCTTAAGGAGTTCTCTGCGATTCATTGAGATGCCCTCTGCAATTTTGCTGCGAGCGGTTTGTGTGTCGAGATCAGAAGTGGAAGCGGTAACGAAGTTCGCCGGAGATCAACCGCGGATCGTTGTAGTGAAATCCACCGATGGTGATGGAGTTGTCGAGGAGCACGCGATGATTGGTGACGTTTACGACGTTGACAGCAACCTTCCAGCGGTCACCAAGAGCGTGGCCCGCGGAAACGTCGAAAGTAGTGTGCACGGGCAGATAAGGTCCGGCATAGGGTCCGTTGTTGGCCGGGCAACTGCTGATCGGTGCGCAGGCGAGCCCGTTTGAGAAGCCGGATCCGTAGTAGACATTCGTAGAGAACCAGGTATGCATCGGCAGTACGGCGGTGAAGCCGGTGTTCAGCGTGTTTCGCTGGTCGTGGTCGACGGGCGAATAGGAAAAATCGCCGGCATTGCAGGCCTGATCGTTGGGATCGCTGCACGTGAATCCGCCGATGATGTTGCCGCGCTGCTCCGCGATCTGGTTGGAATAGGTGACATGGAATTTGCCGATGTGTGCCAGTTGCGGCGAGCGGAGAGTCATCTCCCAGGCGCGCACCAAAGCTCCATCAACGGCGATGGGGAAGTACATGTTCGACTCGCCAAGGTTGGAGTGATCGAGGAAGTTGTTCACCCTGTTCTTAACGGTATCAATGTCGAGAAACCAACCTTTGTATGGAATCTGAATGCCGAACTGATGCTCTTCATCGCGCTCGGAGGGGATAGGCGTGAAAGTGTTCTCACCGCCCCCGAGACTGCCAGCATAGTTCAGTACCGAACTCGAAACGGTGAGCAGCGGAGCGGGTTGGAAGAAGTGTCCGTAGAAGCCGCGTAGCGCCCAGTGAAGACGTGGAATCTCAACGGTTGCGCCAATGCGGGGATAGATTGCGGACTCGCTCGTCGCGCCCTGGTACCCGCCATGGTAGATGGAGAAACGCTCGCCGCCGAGAAGTGTTACGTAGCGGCCAAGTCGCAGGTGATCGGAGAGGTAGAACTCGCCGAGTGCCGCGCTTGCATTGCCGGGAGTGTTTGGCTGCGAAGCAGCGGAACCGTCGTTCACCTGGACGCCAAAGAGATCGTTCTCGGCCTGGTAGAACGAGTAGACTCCTGCGGAGAAGCTGTTGGGGCCAACGTTGAGATAGGCGTCCCCTTGGCCGCCGGCGTAGTTGGAGCCTTGGTGCCACGTGGTTGCAGCAGGCGTGTCGGTGGAGAGCGAATCGTAGTTGGCCTGATTGAAGTGGTAGAAGGGCGCTACGGAAAAGAGCGCCTTGGGCGAGATCGTGTGCACCCAATTGGCGATGATGAAGGAGTCGCGCTCGGTTTGCGCGTCGCGCAGGCCATAGGAGGCGTAGTAGCCGCTCATTGACTGCCAGTCAGTGAGGCTCGGATCGTACGGCACATCGAAGTGATCCTGACGATACTGCGCATTGAGGCGGAACTGGTCCTTGGGTGTCTGGTTGCGGATCAGAGACACGAAGGCGCTTTGCGAATTCGTAGCGTCGTGAAAAACCGAGGCGACCGGAGTGGCAAGGCCGTAATCAGACCGGCCGCCCGTGAGGCTCGCATACCATGCGGTTGCTGCGGAGTGGTTTCCGAGAGAAAGCTGTGCCTCACCGGTGCCGAAGTTGCCGCCAGTGAGGAGAACCTCGCCGTCCCGATCGTACTCGAATCCGTTTCGAGGAAGCACGTTGAAGACGCCATAGGTGCGGTCACCCACGTCTGAGGCGTAGCTCCCGCGCTGCGTTTCAAGCGAATCGATGTCCTTGGGGTCGATTTGCGGACCGACGTTCGAAGCGATCTTGGTGTTGGGAATCGCCACGCCATCGATGAGCCAGCTGGTCTGGTGACCGCCGCGCATGTGGAGCATGTCGTGAGTCATGTAGGCGCCGGGCACGTAGTCGGTAATCATCTCCATGCCGATGGTGCGGCTGGCGCCGGGTGTCTGGTCGATGTCCTGGCGGGAAATGAGCGTAGTCGGAGTTACGGTATCCGCGGCGGAGAGAGACGTTCCCGCGCTGGTTACGACGACAGTTTGGGTGGCGGATGCGACGGCGAGCGGGATATGCACGACCGGGTTGGTACCTGAGGCGACGGTGAGCGACTGTTCGGCAGTAGCAAAGCCAGTGGCCGAGACCTTCAACGTGTAGAAGCCGAGTGGGGCTTGGCGGAGATCGAACTCACCGTCCGCGTTGGTTTTTGCGGTGAGCGTGAAGGAGGAGTTAGAAGCGAGCAGCATCACGTCCGCGCCGACGATGGGCCGGTGAGCGGGGTCATGAACGACGCCGTGCACGTCGGCGAAGACGGTAGCCCACGAGGGACTAGAGGCAGCTAGCAAGAATGCCGAAATCAGAAAGATGTATTTGCGCATAAAAACGGAGACCTCCAGGGAAAGCTATGCTGAAGCGACGGCCGAACTTTTGTGGCAGCTACGGTGCTCAACCAAGTGGGGCTGGCCCTTGAGAAACATTGAGGCATGGTCCGCAAGGGAAAGTAACTCGTTCCCCATTCGGAATTGGGAATCTGCGGGTCCGGGGAAATGCAAAACTAGGCCGATTCAGAGAATCGGGCCATGCACTCAACGATGGATTTTCTTAGGCAATTAACGAGGCTGGAGGTCCACGGTCAGCACAGGTGCGGGCTTGGCTCGCACGCGCAGCGGCGCGCGCTGCAAGGGGTGAGTGATCCTGCGCCAGGAGGGCCGGAAGACCTTTCGTCGAGGGCGCGAGCGCGTGAACCGGAGTAATTAGTACACAGCTTCCGTTTGGATAGAGGGGACAGTGCGAGGGAGCCGTCAAAATCGATCTGCCCGATGTGGACTCAAGCATTCGGGCCGTCATGGAATCGGACATCGCGCAGTGGTGCGCGCCGTGACGGCGGCAACAGGCAGGTAGACGCGATTCTTCGTCGGCTTGAAAGGCAGCTGAAAGCGGCCCAAACCCGAAAAAGAAGATCAAGCAAATTGAAAGTGCCCGCCGCATCTTCGGACAATCGTACATCAAGACGTACTCAAATGTGGAATTCCTTGGCTTGCTGGGGAGTTGCGCCGCTATCGCACCTTTCCATAACAGCAGATTGTCGCGCGGTACTGTCTAGTAAATCTTGTTCTGGTCAGGTCGAATTCACGCAGGCTGTAACAGCACTCAGGGGCGCAGCTTTTTGTGATGGCCGTCATAACGCCAACCTTCGAATGGTGATACCAATGTAATAGCGTACTACGAATGATAGAGTCGTGCTATTCTCCAGTTTTCCCATGGAGAGGCTGTTTTTTCAAGGAGTAATCATGGGCGTCCTCAGCAGAATCGGAGTTGCGATTGATTCTGATCTCCTCGAACGCTTCGACCATTTCATCTCCCGGCTTGGCTATACGAACAGATCCGAGGCCTTTCGCGATCTGATTCGCGATCGCCTGGTTGCCGAACGAACGGCAGTTGCTAATGCGATCGTGGTAGGCACGGTCACGCTGATTTACGATCATCATGCCCACGGCGTAACCGAGAAACTGACCGAACTGCAACACGCAAACCACGACCTGGTGGTCTCGACCAGTCATGCTCATCTTGACCATGATTCTTGCCTGGAAGTCCTCATCGTCCACGGGAAGTCCGGACGGGTCGAGGAATTCGCTGGCCGACTGATCGGCTTGAAAGGCGTGCAGCACGGGCGGCTGGTCATGACGGTTGCGCAGCCTGAATCCACGCATCATCACGCCAACGGAAAACCCCACGCACACAAGCAATGATGCGACTTGCGGTTCCTGAAAGAGGAAGTCTTGTGGTCTGGCGTAACACGATTTCGTGGTTCGTAGCACTGAACGCATTTCTGGCTGCAGCACCAATCGTGTCGAGTCAGGCAAGCGATCAAGCCCCCCCGACTCAGCTATTGGGAACCGTTGTTGACACCTCTGGCGCAGTGATTTCCGGAGCGACGGTACAAGTTCTCTGCGCGGATGGGACTCTACAAAAGGCGACAGAGTCGGACAGAAACGGCTTCTTCATTCTTTCCAGGCTTCCAGCAGGTGACTATCGGCTGGTTGTATCTCACCATGGATTTGAAATCAAAGAAATCCCAGTCCGCATAGGAGCCACCGAGGCACCGGCTTCGTTGCGCGTTTCTCTGGCGGTGGGCTCGGTGAGCACCACCATCAGCGTGGAGGGCCGAGAGGATGACCTGATCGGAATTGCCGACTCCGG
This sequence comes from uncultured Acidobacteriaceae bacterium, assembly GCA_963798035.1. Classification (GTDB taxonomy): domain Bacteria; phylum Acidobacteriota; class Terriglobia; order Terriglobales; family Acidobacteriaceae; genus Telmatobacter. The sequence goes on from CAWCRW010000008.1 coordinate 212,720, forward strand.
TACTCAGGGAACCATAGGCGCAAGGGAACTCCAGGATCGTCCGATGCTTCGATCGGGAGAGGTCTTGGAGACCGTCCCCGGTGTCATCATCACGCAACACGCCGGTGGTGGAAAGGCCAACCAGTATTTTCTGCGCGGCTTCAATCTCGACCACGGGACGGATTTCGCAATTTTCATTGACGATTTGCCGTTGAACTTGCCGTCGCACGCGCACGGCGAAGGCTACGCGGACATGAACACCGTCATCCCGGAATTTGTGAAACGGGTGAATTTCGAGAAAGGTCCTTATTACGCCGATATCGGCAACTATGGCTCGGCTGGATCGGCCCATCTGGAATTGTTCAAGACTCTGCCTCAGAACTTCTTCAGGGTAGAAGGCGGCATGTACGGCTATGGACGGGTCGTTTTCGGCGCATCGCAAAAACTCGATGTGGGCACTCTTCTGTATGGCGGAGAAGCGTATCACGATGACGGCCCATGGACGCATCCGGATAATTACTACAAATTCAACGGCCTCTTGACCTACAGCCAGGGCGGCGACGCCGATGGTTTCAGCATCACGGCCCGCGGCTACCATGGAACATGGCATTCAAGCGATCAGATCGCCGAGAACGCCTTACCCCTGGTTGGTTTCTTCGGCACGCTGAACCCGACTGACGGAGGTCATTCACAGCGTTACAGCTTGCAGGGTGAGGGGCATCGACAGGGTCCAGATTCCGCGTCGAGAGTCGCCGCCTACGGATTCTATTACGACCTTGATTTGTTCTCCGATTTCACTTACTTCCTGACGGACATCAGTCGAGGCGACCAATTCGAGCAGCATGACAGGCGCTGGGTGGCCGGGCTGGACGCGCGCCATACGATCTTCAGTCAATGGTTTGGCCGCAGGGTGGAAAACACGCTCGGCCTGCAAATCCGCAACGATTGGATTCACAACGGTCTCTACCAGGATGAGAATCGCGTGCGCGTGTGCAAGACCGATTCCTCGACCGGCAATACTTTGCCCGCGACAACCCAAGCGGATCGCCTTACGGATACGCAACCCGGTTTTTATGTAGAGAATAGAATCCAGTGGGCGTCAAAATTCCGCTCGGTTGCTGCGGTTCGCGGCGACCTCGATCGTTTTGACGTCACCAGCCTGGTGACTAGGGCCAACTCCGGCACAGCCAGCAAGTTTCTGCCCAGCCCAAAAGTGAGCTTGATTTTCGGCCCGAAGTTCAATGGCGAATTCTATGCACAAGGCGGATTCAGTTTTCACTCGAACGACGGCCGTGGCACAACACTTCACGTGGAACCTGTTTCAGCAGATAACCCTTATCCCAATACGCCCGCCACACCGATCCCTCCCATGATCCCCACCAAAGGCGGGGAGGTGGGCGCGCGCTCTGCGGCGATCCCGCATCTCCAAAGCACCCTCTCGATCTGGTACCTTCACAGTGCTTCCGAGCTGCAGCAAGATGGCGACACCGGAGGCACGGTTGCGTCCCAGCAGCCGAGCGAACGCTATGGCTTCGAACTGGCGAACTACTACACGCCCGTGAAGAGTCTGGCCATTGACTTTGACATTGCGAACTCCAAAGCACTCTTCACTGAACTTGACGGAGATGATGCTGCGCCAGGCAGCGTGGGCGGCAAGCGTGTGCCCGAAGCAGTTGGACTGGTGATTGCCTCGGGCGTCAGTGTGCCCGACTTCAAAGGCCTGTTGGCGAGTCTGCGCCTGCGCTACTTCGGTCCGCGCGATTTGACCTCTGATGGCATTGATCGTTCGCAGGCAACAGCGCTGGTCAATGGAGAGGTCGGTTATCGAATTAGCGAGACTTGGCGCGTTTCGGCGGAATTCCTGAATTTGCTGAATCGTCGCGATCATGACATTGACTACGTCTATGAGTCTCGGATCACGCCGACAGCCGCGCCGGCATTCACAGATGTTTTCCATCCCGTCGAGCCGTTTCAGGTGCGATTCGGACTTCGAGGAACCTTTTGAGGACAAAGTCGGATCGGCCAGCATGCGTGGAAACTTCCACCAAATTTTGGAAAAATAATACTGATTCTGACTATCCATCTCTATTATCCACATGCTCAAAATCACCATAAATGGTGCAAAACTTGCCGCACCTGCGCGCGTCTGACAAGGGCTTCGCAGCTGCATGTATATCAATGATTGTTATGGAGTTATTTGGATTGAAAGAGGGTTAACCGAGAGCAGGCCATGGGAATCAAGGGTGAAGCAGCCATCGAAAAGGGCCGCGGTCACCGGATGACCCTCTGAGCAACCTTAGGCTCCAAGCTGGAATTCGCTGAGGTTATCGAAGCACCGAACCCACAAGGGGCCTACAGAGTGTGCTCCATCGTATGTACCGTAAAGTCTCGATTGTCCGCCGCGAAATAGCGCCGACGCATCCAGAAGGCGACATTCACAAGCCCAATGAGCGCCGGCACTTCGATGAGCGGCCCGACTACGCCAACAAATGCCTCGCCGGAATTCAATCCGAAGACGGCCACAGCCACGGCAATCGCCAACTCGAAATTGTTGCCCGCTGCCGTGAACGAAAGGGTCGCTGACTGCGCATAGTTGGCCCCGAGCCGCCTACCGATCCAGAAGCTCACCAGGAACATGATGAGGAAATAGACGACCAGCGGGAGCGCAATGCGAAGCACGTCGAGCGGCAGGCGCACGATCAGGTCGCCTTTCAGTGAGAACATCACCAGGATCGTGAACAGCAAGGCGACCAAAGTTAATGGACTGATGCGAGGAATAAAGCGGGTCCTGTACCACGGCTCACCTTTCATCCGAATCAGTACGAACCGGGTAATCATCCCGGAGACGAAGGGAATCCCAAGATAAATCCCGACGCTTTTCGCAATCTGACCGATGCTCACATCCACAACGCTGCCCTGAAGGCCAAACCACCTGGGAAGCACAGTGATGAAGACCCATGCATACAGGCTGTAGAACAGCACTTGAAATACGCTGTTGATAGCAACCAGCCCGGCAGCGTAATCCGTGTCTCCGTTCGCCAGTTCATTCCAGACCAGCACCATCGCAATGCAGCGCGCAATACCTATGAGAATCAGACCGCGCATGTAGGCAGGCTCTCCGCGCAAGAACACGATGGCGAGAATGAACATCAGCGCCGGTCCGATCAGCCAGTTCTGGATGAGCGACAATCCAAGAACCCGCTTCTTGCGGAACACCTCGGTGAGCTTCTCATATCGAACCTTGGCCAGCGGCGGAAACATCATGATGATTAGGCCGATGGCGATCGGGATGTTGGTAGTTCCCGTTTGGAAGCGATTGACCAATCCCGCTGAGCCGGGAATGAAATGGCCAATGGCAACGCCAATGGCCATTGCGAGAAAGATCCACAGGGTCAGAAAGCGATCCAGAAATGAGAGCTTCTTCCGCTCCAAAGGAGCGCAGACTTGGCCTTGCGTATAAAGTGTGCTGGACATACTTATTTGGCCTCTAGCGCGATAGGGCAATCAACAGGCACAGGCAAGGGAGCTCCCTGAAGAGCTGAGAACTTTGCCGGGCTGCAACAGGCCTTTGAAAGGCGTCCCCTGTCTGCTTGCATCGCCCGGTCTTCTTTCAACCATGCAAGCGTCTGACGCAGAACCTGGACTGCACCGATGTTCGGTGGCATAACGATCCGGTAATGCATCCACTTGCCGTCGCGCCGGGCCTCCACTATTCCGGCGCGGCGGAGATACGCCAGGTGCCGGGATATTTTGGGTTGCCCCTGCCCCAGAATCTCGACAAAGTAGCAGACGCAAATCTCCTGTTCTCCCATCAGGTTGAGAAGGCGAAGTCGAGTGTTGTCGCCGAGGGCCTGAAAAAAGAGTTCGACATTAAAGGCTGATGTTTTTGCCGCCATAACTTACTTATACGCCTTGACGAATGTGATGGCAACACATATAGTCGTTTTGGCAGATATGTTCATGGAGGCTTTTCATGGTGAATCCGGTTCTCGAGTCGGTCAAGTCGAAATATGAAGCTGTAGCAGAAAGCACCCTATCCAACGATGACGCGGGGGTTCAGGCAGTTGCTGAAGCCTTCGGCTATTCCGCCGAGGAGCTGACGTCGATCCCGGCTGACGCCAATATGGGCTTGTCTTGCGGAAACCCGACCGCGACGGCACACATTCGTCCCGGCGAAGTCGTCGTCGATCTTGGGTCGGGAGGTGGTCTCGACGTCTTTCTCGCCTCGAAGATGGTTGGCCCTGAAGGCCGCGCAATTGGAATTGATATGACTCCGGCTATGCTCGAACGAGCGCGCGCCAATGCCCAAGCAGGTGGCTACACTAACGTCGAATTTTACCAGTCAACCATCGATCAAATCCCATTGCCGGATGCGTCGGTTGATTGCGTCATTTCGAACTGCGTACTCAACCTGGCGCCCGATAAGCCGGCCGTCTTTCTTGAGATCGCCCGCGTTCTGAAACCCGGTGGCCGCTTGGCAGTGAGCGACATTGCATTGAAGCGCGAACTCCCCGAAGCTGTTGCGAAGAGTGTCGCCGCCTACGTCGGCTGCATTGCAGGGGCAATCCTAATCGACGACTACCGGAATGGTTTGCTCGCAGCCGGTTTCGAGCATGTCGAGATCGTCGACAGCGGTGCCGATCTGAATGCGTATGCCAAGATCGAGAATCAGGCCGGCTGCTGCTCTCCGAAGATGGATGCATCAAATCCGCTCCAGGTCGTCGAGGCGTCCTGCTGTTCTCCCTCTTCCAAAGAACCGGAGACTTTGCACGACGAGCTGAAGACGTTGCTCGCGGATTATGACGTCAACGCAGCAGCGGCGAGCGTGAAGGTGTATGCCGTGAAGCCACAAGTCAAAGCAGCGAAAAGTTGCTGCGAATCCACCTGCTGCTCGTAAAGAATGCGCAAACAACGTTAACTCACCGCTGACTGCTTCCCGGAAGGATTCGCGATATGGCCCGCTATAACGTGTTGTTTCTTTGCACTGGAAACTCAGCCCGGTCCATCATGGCTGAAGCGATCATGAAACGCAAAGGTTTTCCGAACTTTGCTGCGTATAGTGCGGGGAGTCACCCTACGGGATTTGTCCAACCGGAAGCCCTTCGTCAGGTCGAAGCGGCGCACCTGAGTACGGAGAACCTTCGCAGCAAGTCCTGGGATGAGTTCTCGGGACCTGATGCGCTTCCGCTGCACTTCGTGTTCACGGTCTGTGACAAAGCGGCTAGTGAGGTCTGCCCTTTCTGGCCAGGACAGCCGATGACAGCGCGTTGGGGTGTCCCTGATCCAGTGGCCGCGAAGGGAACCCCCGAGGACATCAAGAAGGCTTTTTCCAATGCTTTCCTCACGCTCGACCGCCGCATCAGCCTCTTCCTGTGCTTGCCGCTTTCGAGCCTCGATACATTCGCCCTGCAGAAGGAACTGGACAACATTGGAAAGAGCTGAGAGGCAAGATCTAAAAGCTTACCCAATGTCCCTCACTGATCCACTGAGCGGTGCGGTAGCCATCACTCTCCCGTCCCCGATGTTCATTAGAGTGGCGGACTGAGGTTGAAGTTCATGCTAGCGTTTTTCTAAAGTTGTCGGCGGTGAAGTGATATGACGCGTATCGGTATCAACGGATTTGGCCGTATAGGGAGATTGGCCTTTCGCGCGGCGTGGGATCGCGATGATCTTTCGATTGTGCATATCAATGAGGTCAAAGGCGGCTCGCATACCTCTGCGCACTTGCTGGAGTTTGACAGTGTGCATGGAAAATGGCCGATGCGAATCGAAGCAAACAAGGATGGTCTCTCTGTTGAGGGGCAGCAAATCACATTTTCAGAAGCGTCTCAACCCGGCGATGTCGGTTGGGAAGGATCCGCCGTTGATCTCGTACTTGAGTGCAGCGGAAAGATGCTGACACCCGAGACCCTGAAGCCATATTTTGCACGAGGCGTCAAGAAGGTTGTCGTCGCCGCACCGGTCAAGCAAGGTGCGTTGAATATCGTAATGGGAGTCAACGATCATCTCTATGATCCGCAGGTGCACGACATCATTACCGCGGCCTCGTGTACGACCAACTGTCTTGCTCCTGTTGTGAAGGTGATCCATCAGGGGGTGGGCATACGCCACGGTCTCATCACCACAATTCATGACGTGACCAACACTCAGACAATCGTCGATGCCCCCCATAAGGATCTTCGTCGCGCTCGTTCTGCGATCGCATCGCTTGTTCCAACGACTACCGGTTCTGCCACGGCGATCACGCTCATCTATCCAGAACTTCAGGGCAAATTGAACGGAATCGCCGTTAGGGTTCCGCTCCTAAATGCATCCCTCACCGACTGCGTCTTTGAGGTAGAGCGGCCCACGACAGTTGAGGAGGTCAACGGATTACTGAAAACTGCGGCAGAGGGCGAACTCGCAGGCATTCTGGGGTATGAGGGGCGGCCATTGGTTTCAGTGGACTTCCTCAATGACCCACGTTCATCCATCATCGACGCGCTTTCGACGATGGTAATCGACGGCACTCAGGTCAAGATTCTGGCCTGGTACGACAACGAATGGGGCTATGCCAACCGGCTCGTGGAACTCGCAGCGAAGATTGCCGGGTCGCTCCCTGTTAGCGCGTGAGGACGATTCGGTGAAAGGCATCCGCAGCTATGCCCTGGTTACCGGTGCTTACTGGGGCTTTACGCTCACTGACGGCGCACTTCGGATGCTGGTCGTCCTGCATTTTTACAAGCTTGGGTACAGCGACATCACAATCGCTTTCCTGTTTTTGTTTTATGAGTTCTTTGGCATCGTTACGAATCTTCTCGGGGGATGGATTGCCTCCAGGTCCGGACTGAAGACCACGCTGTACGGTGGTTTGGCGCTCCAGATCTTCGCGCTGCTCATGCTGGGGCTGTTGCAACCCTCCTGGGCACGTATCCTATCCGTCGCATATGTTATGGCGGCCCAGGCGCTCTCCGGTATTGCAAAGGACCTGACCAAAATGAGCGCGAAGAGCGCCATAAAATTGGTCGTGCCGAACGATACAGAAAGCACCCTCTTCAAATGGGTCTCTCGTCTTACGGGTTCGAAGAACGCGCTCAAAGGGGCGGGATTCTTCGTCGGCAGTGTTCTTCTTTCTACCCTCGGCTTCATCGGAGCGCTCATCGCAATGGCCGCCGGGCTCTTGGTCGTGCTGCTCGGAACGGTCGTGGCCTTGCCGCCGGAGATTGGCCGCTCGAAGAAGAAGGTCAAGTTCACCGCCATTTTTTCAAAGAGCGCGGCAATTAACTGGCTCTCCGCCGCGAGACTATTTCTCTTCGGGGCCCGCGATGTCTGGTTTGTGGTGGGACTCCCCGTATTCCTTTCAGAACTCGGCTGGAAATTCGCTGGCGTGGGCGCTTTCATTGCACTTTGGTTCATTGGGTACGGCATCATCCAGGCATTTGTCCCAGATATCCTGCGATCTGTCGGCCGGGAGAAGGTCGACGGCCCGGCTGCGCAGCATTGGGCGTTCATCTTGTTGACTGTACCTGTTGGATTGGTTTTCGCACTCCGTGCCGGCCTCAATCCGAACGTTGCATTGATGATCGGGCTGGCTGCCTTTGCAGCCTTGTTTGCAATTAACTCAGCGATTCATTCCTACTTGGTGCTTGCATATACGGATGAAGACAGCGTAGCGATCAACGTCGGCTTCTACTACATGGCGAATGCCGGTGGACGACTTCTTGGCACGCTTCTCTCCGGCCTGATATTCCAACGGGCAGGCTTTCAAGGCTGTCTTTGGGGATCAGCCGCGATGGTCTTCTTAGCCGCTATGCTTTCGATCAAGCTGCCGCACGGCAATCCCGTTCAACTCGGTGTCGCGGTGGAAGCCGCCGAGTAGCAACTTTCCAGCCTTTTCGCAAGACCGCAACCTTGCAAAAGGGTATGTCTCCGTTGCCTTGCTCCAGTTTTTCCAGTTGCTCAGGAGTGGCGAGGACCTGTCCTAAGGGGAGTTCTCAGTTGGGGACAACAGGGCAAAGCACTCATCCGGCGACAGGCCGGGCGGCGGTGGAACTCGGTTTGATACTCGGCGATAACGCGCTCTCTCATACACCTTGGTATCCTAAAATCCTGCCATGCGTTTTGCGAAGTCCACAGAGGCATCTCGCGGGTGATTAGTGCGAGGCACTTGGATCGCCAGCGTGCCTCATCGACCTGACGAACCATGGCGCGCGTCTGCTCAAACGACGAGGTTCGGCTCCAGAGGCTTTGTAAGCTTGATTCAGAAGAACCGATCAATGAAGAGGCTCCTGGGTAACGCCTTTTTGTTGGGGGGATTTCCGTATCAGACCGCCGTCCGCCGGAGATTCACGAAACCTTTGCGGAGGGACGCTTTATTCAGAAAAGGTTGCCGGCGACCTGCTCGGCTGCCGTTCCAATCTTCATTTTAAGAAGGACGTCCGTGAGTGCTGGATCGTCTTTCATCGTGGTGCTGATGGTGATGGTGAAGATCTGGTCGCGCACACGCCCCAACGCTTTTTCTCCGATGATCGATTTTCGACGATCGATGGTGCAGGTCGCTGCTTCGTTGCCGATCGCGCTGAGCGGAGCGGAGGCGGAACCGCAACCGGACTGCAAGGTCGTGAGAAAGCTGCCGTGCGGATCCGTAACGGTTGTAACGGAGATTGTAAGAGTCCGCGTGTCCTTGCCGAAATGTTCGGTGAATGTGCAGACAGCGGGCGTGTCTTTGGCGCGGATGTAGGCGCCGGTCGCATCACCACCGATCAGCTCTGATGCTGTGGCCTCGTTCATCCATGGACAATCGTTCATGGCGTGAACTCGGGCTGGCAGCGCGAGCAGAAACACAAAGGCACCGATCATGCCGACCTGAGCGAAACGTCGAGGAAGGTAGAACCTATTTGCCATGTTCGGCACCGCGATTCTCGGGAGTCAGGTCGGAATGGATATGCCAGGGAATACTCTCCGTAGAGATCTCCTGGTGCGTGCGCAGGTAATTCAGCGAATAGGTGGGCGCGCCGGGATCCACTTTCTTGTCGACAAAGTCGGCCTGCTCCTTTGCTGCTTTGTCGGGCATTCCCAAACGCCGGTAAAGGATCGAGAGGTTGTAGTGCGCTGCCAGATCATCCGGATCGATCTTCTGCAAGGCTTCAAACTGCTGCAATGCGTTGTGCTGGTCCTCCTGCTGATAGTAGGTAATGCCTAACTCACGGCGGGCATCACGCGACTCTGGAAACATCTCCACGACCCTGCGGAAATCGGCGATCTCCTGCGCGGTGTTTCCGGCGCGTCTTTGCAACAGGCCGTCGTAGTAGAGCGCTCGCGCGCTGTTCGGTTGCAGAGTCAGCGCCTTGCGGATGGCCGTCCGCGCAAAGTCATACCTCTCCCAAACGATTTCCGTGAGACCGATGTTGGTATAGCCGTCGGCGTAGTCGTGGCGCAACTTGATGACCTCGGTGAATGCTGCAACCGACTCAGCATATTGAAACTGGTCGAGCAAGGCGATGCCAAGGTTATTCCAGCGCATCCAGTCAGGGTTGTCCGTCGGGTCGGGAGGCTCGGGAAGGTTTTCGCCGATCCGCAGGGTACGTGTCCGCGAGGCAAGCTCCACCTCCGGGTAGGCCGGATGATCCGTGCCGAAGATATTGTTCAGATAGCTTTGGCGCAAGTGCCGGTAGTTGACCTTTGCCGTGACCGAGACGGCACCGTGGACGTCAGTCGGTAGCCGAAACTGATAACGGACAAGGACAGAGCGGCCTGCCTGCACGGTGTTGTCGTAAGCGACGGAGTGAATGGTCCACACCTTGTGGTTGTCGGCAAAATCGCCCTCGTCGGTCACGGGGCGGTTGGTAAAACTGTGAGCGCGCGGATCAAGCATGCCGTCCGGCTTGAGGAATCCGCTGTGGTAGATTTCCTTCCCGGCAGAATCCTTGACGGTGAATTCGACCCAGGCCTCGTAGAGATCGCGGACTTCGGGAATCAGTGAATGTCCGATGTTCTTGTTCTGAATGACAACGAAAGCTTCAACAACGTCGTTGGGGGCAAGGGTGAAAGAGGCTCTGCCGAGGGGGGCGATCAGCTTGTCGTTGCCCAGCTTACGAAGGCCGAAGATGTCGACGTTGAGGTAGTCGCCTGAGCGCAGGAAGTCGATGGTTTTCTGCAATTGAGCATCGAAGCCGTAATAGAAGGGAACTGCCGTATTGCCGGCCAGCCAGCGATGGGAGGCGAAAGTGCCGTTCTTCGCGCCGTATTCAAGCGAGCTCACAGGATTGCGTTTCATGTGGCATCCCTGGCAAGTCGTGAAGTCGGCGGTGTAGAAGGTGAGGGGATTGCGCTGCGAGAATTTCGATTGCTGCCACTCGTCGTAAGCCGTGAAAGCGCGGACAAACTTGTAGTCGTTGAGCGTGGCGGGCAGGTTCGCTTTATGGCAGGCTGCGCAGAATTCCGGTTGATGAAGAAAGTCGTGCATCACGGCTTTGGAGTGGCGCTCCGGATGGCGAAGGATCTCAGCGAACGGCACCTGGCCCGGGATCCGGTTCCCGTTCTCATCGGTCATCACTGCTGGAACGCCTACCTGGACGCTGCCGTTGCCGTTGGTTGAGTCGAGGCTGACCACCGAATGGCAGGTCATGCATGTAAGGCCGTCGGAATCCATCAACGTGCGATCGACCTTGGAGTTGGCCGTGAGTCCGCCGCTCAGGACAGCGATCGGATTATGGCAACTGTCGCAATGACGGGCAAACGCGATCCCCCGGGTCTGATCGCGAATGAGAATATTCACGCTGGTGCGATAGAACGGGGTGCGGAATGAATTTGAATGGAGCGCCTGACGCCACTGCGTGTAGGCTTCTTGATGGCACGTTCCGCAGTATTCGGCCGTTGGAAAAGCCCCGGGCTGAATAAACCCCTCACCCTGAACGGTAATGTTGCCGGGAGTGAAGGGATTCTTCGGCCCATAGTGAAAATCATAGGCCGGCGCAATCAATGCATTGTGGGCTTTGCGATCCGCGTCCTGACGAGCTTCGGCTTTGGCTTTCATCGCGGCGAGAGCCTCACGCTCCTGGGGAGAATCTCCTTTCGCGGGGGAACTCCCAGGCGTGTAGGCCGGTGCGACGCCGGGTGCAGCAGCACCGGTTCGCCCTTGCGCAATCGCGCAAACGCAGGCAAAGGATAGTGCGGCAATCGAGGCTCCGAACTTCATTGCCGTCCCCCGCATGCATTCTCCTATCGGGCTCATCCGCCGGCCCCTCGGGTGCTGGAGATATTATCTACTTGCCCGTGTGGCTGGCGGCAGCCTTCTTCTGAGACATTTCCGTTGCGATGCCATCGTAGACACTGGGCACGAACCCTTTCCCCTCCTGGATCGCATAGTAGCGATCGATGCCGGGAAGCTGGTATGTCTCCTTTGCGCCGTCCGGCCAGCGAATCTCCACCTTGTCCACCTTCGTCGATTGGCCCAGGCCAAAGTGCAAACGGAAATCGTTGGACGACTCGAAACTGCCGCCGCTCATTACATCACCCCGCTGCTTGATTCCGCCGGCGGTCAGATAGACCGTAGCGCCGATCGCATCGCGGGGGCCTTTTGACCCGCCGAGCAGCATGAGGCCGACCCAGTGATTGGTGTCGTCGCTTACATTGCGCAGCAGCACCGGCGTGTGATCGATGCAGTTGATGACCACGTCAATCTTGCCGTCGTTGAATAGATCGCCGAAGGCAGCACCGCGTGCGGGAATGACGTCCGCAAGCCCAGATCCCTCGACGGCGGGCATCACGTCGAATTTCTGGCCGTGATTGACATTGTGGAAGAGCAACGGGCGCTCAGCCCAGGAGGTACCCCAGTTATGCTGGTCTACCTGGGGATAGACGTGTCCGGCCACAAACATCAGATCTTTCCAGCCATCGTTGTCGTAATCGAAGAACTCGGTTCCCCAGCTCAGGAAGGGATAGGTTGGTTCGGCAAGACCCATCTGGGGGGTGATATCGACGAAGTTGCCGTCTCCATCGTTGCGGTAAAGGGTCTTGTAATCGTCGGAGAAAGTTGTCGTATATAAATCGAGGTGACCGTTATTGCGGTAGTCGCCAACCGCCAGACCCATCGACGCGGTTTCGCGCGCATCCTGATTCAGCGCGAAGCCCGAGTAGAAACTTGAATCCTGAAATGTGCCATCCCCTTTGTTGATGTAAAGGTAGTTGGGCGAGGAATCATCGGTAACGAGGAGATCGACTTTGCCATCGTCATCGATGTCGACAAATGTCGATGAGAAACCGTAATAGCGATGCTTGTCGTTGACGCCCGCCTTCTCGCTGACGTCGGTAAATGTGCCGTCTCCATTGTTGTGGAAGAGGTGATCCGGCTCGCCGAGCAGTCCGCGGGGGCCGCACATGGTTTGCGCGCCGCGGAAGGAGCAGTTGGCAAAGGCGACAGCCTTGTTGCCGGCGAGCGGAAGGTTACTCATGTCCCAGTGCACATAGCCGGGAACAAAGATGTCGAGAAGCCCGTCTCCGTCATAGTCGCCGAAGCTTGGACCGGTGGACCAGTTGCCGAGAGTGACTCCCGCCTTCTCTGCCACGTCGGTGAACGTTCCGTCGTGGTTGTTGTGATAAAGGCGGTTCTTGCCATAGTTGGCAACATAGAGGTCGGGCCAGCCGTCATTGTCGAAGTCTCCGACCGCAACGCCAAATCCCCAGCGATCGTTGGTTACGCCGGCCTGCTCGGCAACATTTGTAAAAGTTCCGTCATGGTTGTTGTGAAAGAGCGCGGCGTGCGGCGGTGAGACTTTGCCTGCCAGGGCGTCAAAGGTTGATCCGTTCACGATGTAGATATCAAGCCAGCCATCATGGTCGTAGTCGAGCAGGGCGACGCCCGATCCGATCGTCTCCAGGATGAAAGTCTTTTGGGGGGTTCCCATCATGTGCTTCCAGGTGGTGAGCCCCGCCTGCTGGGAGATGTCTTTGAATACGACGGGGCCTTCTTTTATAAACCCGCCGGCAGTGATGGGCCGATTCTCTGAGTCGAGGACGGGCGCAAATACACCCCCGGTGGCCGAACCGCCTTGCTGTTGCGCCGGCGAGGAAGCAGCGTTGCCGCCATAAAGAGGCGCCTGAGACGGTTGTTGGTTCTGCGCAACCGCCAGGTGGGCAGAAAATGCAGCGATCAAGACGGGGAGCAGGGCCACGCGGCACTGGAGTAGCCACTTCTGCAAGAAACGATTCAACGGCGTGACCTCTTGAGCGGGAAAGTGCTCCGACCTCTGATCTTGGTTGCTAGCGGCATCGAGTGTCTCCGGCGAATCGGATGACGCGGAAATCGAACTTCCGGTTGAGTGTTGAATGGCCTCTATGCACGAGACGATCATTGTACCGGCTGACCAGAGCGACTCCATCTTTCGGCGGACATAACTTACCATCTCCAGGATGAGGACAATCTTTTTATCGTTTATTTAGAGTCTCATAGCATCCTTTCGAACCACGCTCGACCACATCAGAAATCCTGTTCCGGTTTCTCTCAGATCCCAAAAAGCTGAAAGCGCGAATCTTTAGGAGGCGTTTTGAAAATCAGTACTCTTCCTCTGCGTTGTGCCGCATTTTGCACGAGCATTCTCATCGTCAGCCTTGCGTCGGCTCAAGTTCCCAACGGAAGTCTAAATGGCCGTGTGACGGATGCCAAGGATGCCGTCGTGGTGGGCGCCAAAGTGACCGCGGTAAGCGAAGACCAGGGAGCAGAACACGCAACGCTCACCAACGCGAGCGGGTTGTATGTTCTTCCCAATCTGCCGGTCGGCGCCTATGACCTGCGGATCGAGTCGGCCGGGTTTGCCACGCGCGAAGTGAAAGGAATCCAGGTTGAGGCCGGCCAGGCGGGGACCGTGGATGCAAAACTGGCAGTTGCTGCGGCAGGAACGACGGTTCAGGTGGACGCAACAGACCTCGGCGTTGACCAGACACAGTCAATGATCCAGGGCGAGATCACTTCGAATGCGATCGAGAGCATTCCGCTCAATGGGCGGAACTTTCTTGAGCTTGCCTATTTGATTCCGGGCAATCGGCCGGCTCCATTGTTTGATCCCACCAAGACCAACACCCTCGAGGTGAGCTCGGCAGGAGGGTTTGGCCGCGGGGGCAACATTACGGTGGATGGCGGCGACAACAACGATGAAGTCGTCGGCGGCACGCTTTCGAACTTCCCGGAAGACTCGGTGGAGGAGTTTCAGATTGCCACGGGGCGCTTTACGTCAGAGGTCGGCCGTTCCGGAAACAGCATTATCAATATTGTTACCAAATCCGGCACCAATCAATACCATGGCTCGCTCTTCATGTTTGAGCGGAACCGGAATCTGCAGGGGCTCCCGGCCACATTTAGCCGCAACCTGCCCACACCTCCATTCGACCGTGAGCAATATGGAGGATCTGTGGGTGGCCCGTTCCATCGTGATCGCGCCTGGTGGTTCAGCTCGGTCGAGTACCGCGATCAGAATGCCGCTATCCAGACCGGAGAACGCGACTTCACGACGGATCAAATCGTGAACAATTCTGCACCCTCTCCTCTGCGCGACGGCCTCTGGTCGACGCGTGTCGACTTCCAGCTCAGCAAGCGCAACGCGCTGATGGCTCGCTATTCATTCAATCGTTCTACCGATATCGGAGAAGCCACGCCCTCGCAGAACACGCCGGCATTTACAGCCGCCGAGCGACAGAATTCGCTCAATCGCTTCAATTCGGTCATCACTTCGCTCAACACGGTGATATCGACTTCGAAGGTCAACAACTTTCTCTATCACTTCGACAACTTCTACAATGCGATTCCGCCGTTTCCACAGGATGCGCCTACGACGGATCCTGCGCTGGGGCTGACCAATGAGTTGATCTTCCCCGACCTCGCGGACGGCGCCAACTTCAACTTGCCGCAGGCGACGCATCTGGATCGCAACCAGCTTCGCGATTCGTTCTCGTGGATTCTGGGGAAACATACACTGCGGCTGGGCGGCGAATTTCAACACTACACGGCGAGCGGCGAAATCAACGTCTTCGGTTCCGGCACCGTCATTCTTGTCTCCGACTTCGGCTTCGCTGATTTGAATGGCGATGGCCAAGTCAATGACCTCGACATTCCGGAAGCGGTGGGTCTCAAGAGCAGTGCGCCTGTCGTTCCTGTGCCAATCCCGACGGTCTTCGACAGCTATGTCTCCGGCTACGCGCAAGACGACTGGCGCGCCCTGCCGCGACTCACGTTAAATCTAGGTTTGCGCTGGGAGTACGACTCAAATCTGACCGGAAACTCCAGCGCTCACGATCCCTGCCCCAGCCTCACTGTGCAACCGACGCAACCATGCACCTGGATGGCCAACGAAATCGATCTCAAAAAGACTCCAGATAAAAAGGACTTTGGTCCACGCGTTGGATTTGTCTATGACCTGACGGGGAAAGGCGCTTCGGTATTGCGGGGCGGATATGGAATCTACTACGACCGCATCATCCTTGAGGCCGGAGCGGAAGAGCTGGTGCAGAACGATCGCGCATTGACGGTTTCGTCCTACGCAGGATCAAGCTGCACCTCTCCCTACGTGCCGGGCCCGCCCAGCCTGGATGCCTGTTTCGCGCCCATGGCGAGTTTTGCGCCTGGCAGTCCGTCGCTGGCCAGTCCCTTCAGCGGCCCTCACCAGACAGGAGGCGTCGGCATCCTCGCCATGGGGCCGGACGCGCACCACCCCTTGTTTCAACAGTTCTCGCTAGGGCTGCAGCAGCAGGCCGGAAGCTGGCTGGTCTCGGCCGATGGCCTCCATGTCTTTGCCGACCGCCAGATCATCGGACACCTGCTGCGCGACACGAACTCCACCTCGCCCTACGTGAGTTGTCCGGGCGGCAACGAGCCCTGCACGCTGACCGATCCCCTGAGCGGCATTACCGACAACATTACGCTGCTGCAGTCGCAGGCAAAGTCTTGGTACGACGGTTTGCTGGTAAGTGCTGAGCATCGGCCTTCGCGGCTGGGACGTATCGGCTACCAGTACAAGATCAGCTACACACTCTCCAAAACTTTCGACTACTCCGATGATGACCAGCTTGCAAACAGCAATGCCGATGAGCAGGTGGACCTTGTCGAGGGTATCAACGATTTACGTCTTGAGAAGGGATATTCCGTGACCGACGAGCGCCACAGGCTGACTCTCTACGGCGATGCCGAACTCCCCTGGGGCTTCTCGTTTGCACCCATCTACACCTTCAGCTCCGGGGTGGCAGCAGATACGTTCATCCCTGGAACCGGCAACATCAACGGCTCCAGCGGTTCGCGCCTGCCTCTGCTGCCCCGCAACGCAATTGGTCGCGAGATCAAGAACAGCAATCAGCTCAATGCGGTGATCGATCGCTGGAATGCACTGCCGCCGTGTCCCGCTGCGTTCCCCTGTCTTGCCGGCGGAACCCTGCAGAATGTGCCTGCAGGTCTCAACTTCTCCAGCCCGTTCAGCGCCCTCGATTTCCGCCTGAAGAAGGACATCCGCCTTGCGGAGCGGGCGCGGTTGAGCTTGATGGGAGAAGCTTTCAACATCTTCAACGAGACCAATATCCTGGGCACGACGAATGCGAACTACTCCGGCCGCAACATCTCGATCGGTCCCTATCAGCCGGCACAAAACGGCGAGCCCGCGCAGACCGTCCAGACCAATTTCTATTCGGCTGTCAGCACTGCCGGCGGATTCTTCGGTTCGGGCGGGCCGAGGGCATTTCAGTTCGCAGCGCGCCTCAGTTTCTGAAGATAGAACGGTCCGACCTCAGGAAGACTGAGACTCGGACCGTGAACGCGGGGCTGCAACTCGCGAACTAGTTCCCGGCCTTCTGGAGTGCAGCAGCCAGTTCCTCGGGGTGGAAGCCAAACGGACCGGGCTTGGTTTTATAGAGCACCCGGCCACCCGGCGCAATCAGGTAGAGCCGGTCTGGCCAGCCGGTGTAGGCTTGCTCCACGCGATTGTCGAATCCGTCAACAAGTGCGGGAAACTTGATGCCGAGCTTGCGCACGCAGGCCCCGGCCACTTCAAACCGCTCGCCCTCATTCTTTGGGCTGGCGAAGAGCACATGGTCGCGGACGTTGGATTGCATCTCCCACACGTCGGTGGGGTGCGCCTCAAGAATATAGACCGCGTAAAACGCGACCTTCTCCTTATACTGCTCGGCGAGTTTGTTCAGGGCGGGAACCTCCCGTCGAAAGGGCGGTCATGTATAGCTCCCAAAAACCAGGACCACGGGCTTGTCGGCCCACAGGGATGCCAACTGGACGGGGAGCTTGTTTCCCAGTGTATTGACGGTAAAATCCGGTGCCGTATCCCCCGGATTCAGATGCCCGAAGCGGGCTTCCGTCCACATTGTCTCAAAGGGAAAAAGGAAGTAGGCCGGCATGGGCATGTGCATCATGACACGCCCAAACACTTCAGGCGACTGATGCATCGCCCAGTCAATAAAGCCGACAAAGCCCAACCAAACAACAACGAGAACTCCGCACGATCGAAGCAGCCAGCGTTTTGTTGCCGTTCTCATCGCCCAGTCTCTCCGCCTATTTGGTCATTTCGTTCAATTCAAGATATTGCTGCGACGGCACACCAAAGGCGTCGGCCACGCGATTGAAGAATGCGAACATCGCCGTGATATACACGGCCTCGGCGATTTGCGGCTCGGTCCACCCATGATCGCGCAGTTTCTGAACATCCTCGGCCGTGGTGCGATAGGCAGCTTCCGTCACCTTGGCCACATACTCCAGCAGCGCTCGTTCGGCCGGCGATAGCTCCGCATCGTCGAGCTTGCCTTCGACCAGCGCCTGCACCGTCTTCTCATCGGCTCCCTGAACCCGCAGGAAGTAGGCATGTCTACTCTTGGTTTCAATGGAGAGAAGATAAGCAAAGCAACACTAATTATATTTTACAGTTTCTGGAGTCTCGTCAGTTGGCTTATTATTATCATTCCATTCACCGTATTAGTACGTCATCGGGCCTATGTACAGATTGGGACAGTTCAGGTCAACTACCCCTTTGCTCCTACGAAGAGAATATGGTAATATAACATTATTTGCATAATCTATTTCTAGTAAAACTGGTTCGCTTGCATTATACTCCATAGCAATTTAAACCCCAATGAAATTTAAATTAGAGGTTGTAGCTACCTACCTAGGTAGGTAGTGGGTACCCCTGTCGTCTTTGCACGATAATAATCAATAAGAGGAAGTCGGCCAATTTACCTATCATAGGTACATAGTACGCACGATCAGGTTAAAGATGCGTGTAACAACAGCCAACAGGATGAGCTGTCGGGAAGCAGAGGAGCTATAAATGGACCAGATGAAGAATGGTGAAGAGAACTGAAGCCTGCTCCTTCTATATATCTAGTCATAATCTCATGACAGGATGCGAGGCTTTATATACATGTGGCTTCCCTGCCACATCACTAGTTTCCATTCCATTCATTCTGCCCAACTATCCCCCCTTCGATGGCTCGCACTTCGCGTCCCTGCAGTTGGAATTAAAATCAACAACAGCTAAAATTCTCGCTGATTTGTGGTAGTGCGCGTGTACGTAGTTGCGGCAGCTTGTCAATTGTGTCCCGGATTTCTTCTACTATCATAGTTAAGACCTGGCAAGCAGAGTGTTTTGTTATATTGTTGTCTTTTATTTTACTTGATTAATAAGACACACTTTTTCTGCCGTAGCTACTGGTACTATATATCCACTATATTGATAGTCGCTGGCTTCAATTTGGACTAATGCTGGAAAGGCAGTATTATTATCATAGGACTAACGTCATGATCTGGGGTCCTTGCTATCTAGACTAGTCAAACTACATACATGTAGCCTACCTAAGTAGTTTAGAAGACGAAGCGGAAGGAGAAGAAAAGAAAGTATCCGCATTAGCAATCCATTCAAGAATGTCGGGTCCTTAGTGAGCAAGCTGCGACCTTGCTGATCACGTGTTTCCGTCGGGGCCTGAGGTCTTTACGGGAATGCCGCATTAGGCAAACTTGACGACAGAAGTGTGGGCTAGTCTCGGTTGGAACAGGAATGTAAGAAGTATAATGTATGTTAATGATACTTGCCCAATGGAAAGGGTGGTTTTTGTGCAATTCTGGAAGGAGACGTTCTCCACAGAGTCCGCACACACGGTGATAGGCTACCACTGTCCTTCTCGCAGACCAAGTAGGAAGCTTGATGGTGGTGGAGGCTACCGCGGAGTGGCAATCTAGTATCACTTCGGGAAAGAAAACGGAGGATAGAGCCTTGGGAAGGTCTGTTATCATGTTATTAGTATCCAAGACAGTGACTGTAAAAAGCATGATATGTACCATGGGGAATTTGTAATCATAGAAGAAAGCCTATGTTGTCTTATCTCAGAATCTCAGACTATAGATTTTGATGATCTAATTGTAGTATACGTGATACGTGGCGCGGGCGTGCGTGGTGTTGGCGCGCGTCGTCGCGGGTAAACTAAGCCTAACTGGGTGATCATCAAAGCTCTGAGTAATCAATTAATCAAAAAATAGCTTAGCGTTCATTGTTTGGGGTTTAGTGTCCCGTGTTTTTTGTGAACGTCTCAATCCACACCGTAGAGGCTTTTGCGCTGTCCGCAAAGCCTCTATGTACAAGTCTGAAATGGCCTTTAAGCTACTTCGGGTGTAGGCTCTTAGCCGGGAACCACAAAAGATGCACGAACCCCACCGACTTCAGGTCTTAGCATTTTAATTCTTACTTACGCTTTAGGATGCCTAAGAAATGGTTCTATTGGAATTCCTTTTACTTAATAGAGAATTTAAAGCTAATTTTTAAGCCAAGAATTGGCTGTAAAACATGATTTCTAGCAAAAAATAATATGTGGCCGATTGATAGAAAGCAACCTTTTGGGTCAACTTAAGTCAGTCCGTCAGCTTATTCCTAAAGGAAACCACTGGTATATCGATCAGAGAAGGAAAATAAAAGTAAAGTAGAACTAAGATAAGAAAATGAGAAGGGAACTACAGGTGCACTATTGGGAATGGTAGATTAACCGTCAAGTTGTTAGATTAGAATCTAAGTACTATCAGGTCACTTGCTACGAGGGACCTTGAAGCAGCGTCCATCAAGCAGTATTTATGCTAAGTGTACAAGCTTCCTTGTACCCGTCTTCACTTCCCTTCTTGGCTAGTTCCTCACATCGGACCCCACTTGTACGCTCATCCATGCATCACAAATCAGTTCACTAAGTACAGCTGGCCCCAATTACCAACAACATTGCACAAGAGATCGCCCCCAAGGGGGCTCAGCTAGGCCTGGAGGAACATGAATTGGAGCTTGAATATTATTCATGAGCAGCTGTTTAACTAAATTTGATTGGTGTGGGTGTTATTGCGTCGCTCCCCGTATACCAAGGATGCCCCGTATACAAGTGCTCTTAACTATCTCGGTATGTTTGTTATGACTATTCACTATTGGCAGCACCTAAAGCTCCCGTTAGTTAAAGTTATAGTTAAGCAAGGTGCCTTGTTGACCGGCGGATATTATGGATGATCTGGTAGAGAGTGTAGTGTCCTTCACGACATTAAAGCTAAAGGGAGATGTGGATGGAAAGAGAAGGATCCTTATTCTAATAAGTTTCCTTGACTGCAGGTTTCATACAGGAAAAAGCATGGAAAGGTGGGACTGGAGGCTGCCTTGCTATCGTAAAGGGATTATAGCGCATCGGGATTGTGCCACTGATGGCACTATCTTCACACTGGCCTTGAAGAACGGTAGCACCATCTACTTTAAGAGGTCTATGTAGTAGTTCTTGATGATATGTGTGGGCCTTCAAGTAATAATAAGTTGTGATATTGCACTTCATGATGAGGCTGCGATCAACTTTCACGAGGCAGCGCGACAAGTGATTCTTTGGGTTGACCGTTGCTAACGTTGATGTTTTCTTTATTATTTAACAATTATTCTTGGTATACGAGGGGCCACGCAACTTGTTGAGTGGGAGGGGAAAAGCGCAGCTTTTTTTACATTCGATACCCCAGCCCACTACAAGAGATATGTAACTACATACTATACGCACAGACTAATAAGATTTATAACAATTCTCTTGTTCTATAACTATAATCCAAGTCCCTATCCCTGGAATTGATCGAATCCACACGTTTAAACCGATCAAAGTCAAATGCACTCTCGAAAATAATCCCACTCAAGCCTTTACACGCGAGATCGCTACATACGCAAGTCCTAGGCAATGTTCCTTTTGGTTCACATTTAAAACCACCTGTTTCAGCGTAAGTCCTTGGCTTTTGTGGACTGTGATGGCGTATGCTAGTCGTAGGGGGAACTGAGTTCTCGAACAGGGAGCGCCTTTATACTCAAACTGGTGTGTAATAGGGAAAACAGGGATAATACCTGGACCACCACAACCCGGAAACTCTGGCCCCTCATACCCATCACACTTCACAAGCACCAAAGATGGCATTGAGGTAGCGGGGTCCCGGCCGGAATCCCACGAAATATCCTCAACCGTCCCCATCGTCCCGTTCACCAGTCCATTCTCGGTCCACAGGTTGGTTGTAAGCATAACGCGAGCCCCAATACAGAGATGCAAATTCGGAGCCAGATTATCAGCCTCATCCTCAGGGGCCTTACCAGCATCGCGACCCTTGTTCTGTGCTTCAACCTTCTTCACGGGTTGATTCAGAGCTGACAACTGAACGAAATTGGTTTCGTTCACCTCCGCATTGGTGTAATATAGCCGCAAAGCTGTATCAAAACTCGCGACTTCTTCCGGAGAAAGCTCATTCCGTACACGCGAGCACAGAAGCTCCCAGCTCTCTTTCGTCAACTGGCCAACTCGAAGTTGACTCAAGGCGTCCCGGAATTTGATCGATGTGTCGTCTTCACCTTGCTGCCGCATAACCTGGGTCAATCGAATGGTACGACTAAATCGACGATACAACTCTCGACCCTTGAGTGCCGCAGGACTTGTCGCATGCTGGGAGTACAGAGGTCGACCTGCTACCGGCGGGAGTTGAAAGAAATCGCACATAGCAATACATTGACACCTCCAAAATCCATGTCCGACTTGTCCGGGAAGATCGCCCGTAACCGATCGTCGATCAGAGAGAGAGTCTCGAGGTCAATCATCGATTTCTCATCAATAACGAGGAATCGACAACGCTTGAATTCCATCTGCAATTTCTGAAGTGTCGCGGGCGACAGCTCCGATTTCTTGGACTTGACCGGAAGCCGTAAAAGGCTATGTAGGGTCTTCCCGACGATATTAAAGGCAGCAATTCCAGTAGGGGCGGCTCGGAAAACAGGGTTCAATTTTTCAGCCAGGGCAGCAATCTCTTGAAGCCGTCCACTCGATTTGAGAAGAGCAAAAGTCTTACCGGCGCCAGCAACACCATCTAAGTTCAGGAGAAGTTGCTCAGGCATTGGTTGCTCGGGATCAAGCTCATGAGAAAGCTCGTGAGTGTACTGGGCAACACACAAGTCGTACAGTTTCCGTTGCTCAGCGTTCAACTTATCGGGTGAAGTATCACTATCCGTGACCTCTTGTCGAGTCGGGTTTTCGCCCTTGACTTGCTCCCAGATACCAGGGAGCACATTCGGATATCGGCCGACATGTGAGCCCCAATCATAACCTCGGTCGAGCTCTCGATTCCCCAAGCCTTCCAAAGGATCCGCATCATCCACATCACCTTCAAGTCTCTGACGAGCAAACACCTCAAAGTCAGCAGGAGGGTGAGCAGTGGTATCTCCATCCTCCTCCTGGGGTTCCTCATCGTCGTCATCCATGTCAGACTCCGAATCCGCATCCAAATCCTGTGGATCCGTGTAACAGTCCTCTGGGTGTGTATGCTCTCTCTTGCAGACACTAAAGGCATCTGCATACGACCCGTAAACTTCACCATCCACTTTCAACAGGTCGTCCCATTCCTCAAAGGGATGGTGTAACATGAGTTTGACGCGGCAATAGTCTTCGTAACTCGAGGACTCCGGGTCACTCGAGTAACGGGGGAAGTAGTTAATAACCCTTGACAAAGCCCTTGCTCGACGACGAAACTTAGACCAATCCCAATCCTGTATCCAGTCGAAGAGTGTAACACTATCTCTAAGATCCTCGTTATTAGAATCCTTGACGCGATCTCGATAGTGTTTCGTGGGTGAACGCTGTGCCTTAAGTTCCCCCGAATCTGAATCGATAGCCATAAGATTATTCTGAAGCTCTTCTGGACGACAGTCAAGTGTAATACATTGTCGAGATGCACGTTGGAAGTCAAGCCGTAGAAGGAAATGAGAGATCTCCTGTGCTGACCAATCACGCTCCCCAATCAACTTGTTGAGCATCTTAGAAACGAAGGACAAGAGGGGCGAACGACTGTTGATGTGCGGAATAACCTGAGCTTGAAGGTCGATATACGAAGCAGAGGCCTTCTCGGGCTTAGAAACGTATTTCCCAATGTAGGAGAGAACAGCACCGAGACCGGTAGGTGGTTGAATGTCTGTATTAGCCCTCCACCCCATAGCAATCACGGGTGAACATTGGTTCATGAGCCCATGATTTCGAGCCGGAGAGAACAACCAATGCTTCTTGTTGATGTCCTTGGTAATGACTGGATCCGTAAAGAGCGGCCGCGGGAAGAAGAATCGACATTTTGGTGGCTCAGAAGAGTTCTTCTTGGACCGAAGACAGTATGACGGTTTGCACTGAGTGTGGACCTGAAACCGATTGACAAAGGCTGCAAACTGGTCGGCCGTATTGGCTACATCATCGGGTTGAATAGCGGCAGGGTTCATCGCATCAGGCCTCCGTGTTTCGTCCGGATTCCAAGCCGTAATCCGTTCACCCCAGTACTGTGCAAAAAGAGCTCGCATTTCGTCCGTGTCTACCTTCATCGTAGGAGCAGTTTTTATCCAAAAGAGGCAGTGTAAATGGCCAGATCCACGAAGCTGCCACTCGAAGCGCCACCAGAAGTCATCATACCCGAGGAAAGGCTTCAACACATGCTCCACAAAAGCTTCAAACCGAAGAAGCAGGTAGTGGGCTATAATTGAGGCTGGTTCTGAACACCATCCCAGACAAACTCCCGTAACATATGGTAATCACCATCCGCGGCCCTTGAATAACCTGGAAAGTGTTGATGGAGGTCAGGCCATTGCATCGGCTGCGCTAAAGTAAGAAACACGGGTGACATCTCAGAGGAGAGGAATCGAGCATGAGCCTGTAAACTATTGCTCTTTGCCCTCCAAAACGGACGGGTGCCCCGCAATTGAGAGCCCTGTCGTACAACATTGGGGAGGATATTCGAGTCTGTCTGCAACAACTCCACAAGCTCATCACGGCTGAGATTCCTGAGCTCAGGGGATTTAGAGGTGTAGAAACGTGATGCCGCCCTTGTTTTCTCACGCATAATCATGTTGAATACGAAGAATCGCCATCGTGGATGTTCCCCAAATCGCCCATCGTGAAACCTGATCAGATGATAGGCATAATCACCAAGGCTAACCTTCCGTATTCGGCCTTCATTAAAGTCAGCTTGGCCCGTAGGATATAGTGTCGGAAAGGCCATGGCAAAGAGTCTCTCTTTTCCAGATGCCTCGTCAACTGGAGATGATCGAACTGTTGGCGCTGGCAGGCTGGAAGGTCGAGTGGCCGAGCTCTGCAACTGGCTCAGAAGAAGCTCGAGTTCCGTATCCGTAATATTCAGGTTCGGAATCATAGAATGGGTGTCCGCATTTACTCCTGAACCGGCGGGACCATCGGGGGCAGATTCTTCCGTACGGGCATCATGGGGTGCTTCTTCGCCATGGCCATCGGCCTGTAACTCATCCGTATCCTCTGTAATAGCCTGAAAAGAAGATGAGACATCGCCATCCTCCGGAAGTGCAGCAAGTCGCTCATCGCATATACTGATATACCGATAATCAGGGTGGTTTCTCCGTAGATACACCAGCCAAGTCTTAACATGATTTTTGCGGACCCG
>CAWCRW010000009.1:0-570936 GCA_963798035.1 uncultured Acidobacteriaceae bacterium
CGCTCGCCCCACACTCTGCCACGACCGCTCACCCCCGAACAGGATCAACTCCTCCAGCAGGAGTTCATGCGCCGCAACGATCTCGGCGGAAATGTCTTCCTCCTGCTCCGCTCGACCGGAATGCGTATCGGTGAGTGCGTCGATCTCTCCTATGACTGTCTGCGCTCCACGGGGCCGAACCAATGGGCCATCCATGTTCCCCTCGGCAAACTCAAGACCGAGCGCATGGTCCCCATCGATGCCTTCGGCCGTGATCTCGTCCAACGTCTGCGCTTCTTCCGCTCCCTCGATCCGTTGCCGGCCGACGGACGGCTCCTGGCGCGACCCGGAAGCAAAGTTGCAATCCTGGTTCAGCTCCGCGATTACCTGCATCAGGTCTGCCACACTCTTGGACTCTCTACTCGCATCGTCCCCCATCAGTTCAGACACACTTACGCCACGGAGATGCTTCGCTCAGGAGTCAGCTTCCCCGTCCTGATGAAACTACTCGGCCACGTCGATCCAGGTATGACCATGCGTTACGTCGATGTCGCCCTCACCGATCTCGAGCGCGAGTTCCAGTTGGCTCGCTCCAAACCGAGGCATCTGGCTCCACAACCCAAAACCTCCACCGCACCAGTTCGGGCAGGCCTCGACGGCCTCATCGACGCCTTAGTCGCCGCTCAACACCTTATGGAGATGTTCCGTCGATCGCTAACAAACGGCAGCGCTCGCAATCAGCTCCTCCGACTCTCCAAACGCCTCATCAAAATCCTGACCGAGATAAGAAAACTCCACACCACCTGAATGAAAATGGGCACCGATTGGCCGCTTATGGCGATGATGCGTCTTTCCAGATCATTTTCTGATAGGACGCTCATTCTCATTACAGAGCGACGAATTCGGAGGAGGCTCCACCGGTGATAAGCCGGGAGACTTGGTTATCGCAAATGGGATGACTCCGCGCCAGTGGAATTAGCCTCACGAGTACAATTCTGACTACACAGACGCTGCGGCTTGGCCTCCCAATCACCAAGGAGCCAAGCCTTCTCCCCGAAGGGAAGAGGAATCGTCGACTTCAGTGAAGAAGTCATTTTCCTAAGCGCGACGACTGTGCCTCGAAACAGAACGCGAGTTAGTTGAGGTTGACACGTATCAACCGATAAACCCTACAGTATGAGTGTAAGGAGTAGAGTCAGTGACAAAAGAGATTACGCGCCGTGACTTCATGGCCTCAGCAAGTGCAGGCGCGGCTACATTGATAGGCACCCAGGTAGGAGCAAACCCACTGGCGCAGGCAGCGAAGCCGCTCGCAGGCGCGACAACTGAGCAGGCATCGAACGAAGCTTCGAAGCCAGCACAAACACCGCACCCACCTCATGCCAAGTTCAGCGAGCTGCCGTTGAGCAGCATCCAACCGCAGGGCTGGATCAGAGCGTTCATGGTTAAAGCCAAGAACGGTTTAACAGGGCACTTGGATGAGATCGGTGGGGCTCCCTTCAACACCTACGGATGGGGTGGACCTACGCTGGCGGCCCTTCCTCCCGACTGGTGGTCGTACGAGCAGAATGCATATTGGTGCGACGGCATGACCCGTTGCGGCTACCTTCTGCAAGACAAAGACCTGATCGGCAAAGCTGCTTTGCAGACCGACTATGTGCTCGCTCATCCAGATACGGATGGGTACCTCGGTCCGCAGTATTTGAAGAAATCCAACCGTTGGCCTCACACGATATTTTTCCGGGCCCTGGCCGCTCGATACTCCGCTACCGGAGACCCGCAGATTCCCGCCGCACTCAAGCGGCACTTCCTCTCGTCGCCGTACGAATACAAGAGAGGCCGCGATGTCACAGCGCTCGAAGCGGTGCTTTGGACCTACGAGCGAGATGGCGATCCAGCGCTGCTTCGTCTCGCGAAAACGATTTATCAAGACTTTTCAAATCCACCCGCGCGTCCAAATGCTCCCACCATTTTCGCGGATCCTGGAGGCCAGGGCCCGGCTATGTTTACCGATGGCAAGCCGAGCAGCGCTCACGGCGTCAGCTATAACGAAACAGCAAAGCTCGGCGCGCTCCTCTATCTCCACACTGGAGATGCGGAACAACTGCACGTTTCCCAGGAAGCTTACAGAAAGCTCGACAAATTTCACACGATGGTGGATGGAGTGAATACTTCGACAGAAGGCCTCACCCCGATCGACCAGCTCTCTTCTCATGAAACCTGCGACATTACCGATTACTGCTGGAGCGTTGGCTATGTGTTGATGGCCACGGGCGACGCTGACTACGCAGACAAGATTGAGCGCGCTATGTTCAATGCCGCTCCTGGTGCTGTGACGGAAGAGTTCAACGCGTTGCAGTATTTCTCCTGTCCTAATCAAGTAGTTGCAACGCGTCATTCGAACCACAATGTGTATTACAAAGGCGACCGCACGATGGCATTCAGCGGCAACCACATCGCACAGTGCTGTTCAGGCAATGTCAATCGAATGCTGCCCAATTTCGTCGCTCGTCTCTGGATGAAGGATGCGAAGGGCGGCCTTGTGGCAGCCATGTACGCGCCGTCGTCCGTGACACACCGTGTCGGTGCGGATGGCAATGAAGTAACGATCACTGAAGAAACTCGCTACCCGTTTAAGGACGTTATCCGGTTCCGCATGAAAATGGATCATGCGACGCAATTTCCATTCACACTCCGGATACCTGGCTGGTGCCAGACCCCAAAGATCACGGTCAACGGTCAACCGCTGCAACAGTCGCTCGCATCAGGCACCTTCGTTACCATCGACCGAACTTTCAAGGACGGAGACGAGGTGCTGTTGACGCTTCCTCAGCAAGTCAAGCTCACGGAATGGCCGGGCGGATCTGTTGCCGTGGAGAGGGGGCCGCTTGTGTATTCCTTGAAAATTGAGGAACATTGGCAGACTCGCGAGGAAGCTGAGCAGGAGATACAGGATGCTTTGGGAGTGTATTGGCTCGACTTTCGGTTTCCGGGTGTGAGGGTAGTGGATGTTACGCCCACAAGTCCTTGGAACTACGCGCTGGAAATCAACGCTCAGACGGTGCCTGATGAAGTCCGGATCGTCGAGAATGAGTGGGCAGACCAGAACCCTTTTAGCCGGCATTCGCCACCGATCACTCTTGTAGTACCCGCGCGACGGTTGGTCGGATGGGATTTGGATCGTCCCACTGAGGTAATGCAAAGAGGGGAGTGGTATCACCCTAACCAAATGTACACGCGCAAAGGCAACTTCGTTCTTACCCCGAACTTGCCCTCTAAAGACAAAGTCAAACTCGGAGCGTCGACTGAAAGCATTTCGCTCGTCCCCTATGGCTGCGCGAGGCTTCGTCTTACAACTTTTCCTAATGCAAAAGATTTCGCGTGATCCAGAGCGATTGTGAACGGCGGCGGCGGAAGCAACATCGGCCGGTGCTGAGTGATCACGCCTTTCCAGACACATCAAAATGGGCACCGATTGGCCGGTTAACAGGCCAATGCACTCATCCAGCTAACGTTGTGCGCGGAAACTCGGATAGGCACCGATAAACGTTAGGTTCCTATCGGGACTGGCCCGTCGACGAGGGTGGATTGAGCCCGGTTATTTGTTCCGGGTCAGTTTCGATAGGATCGTTTGAACTGATCCGCCGGCGTATGCGGCGGATGCGGTGATCTAGCTATGTATTTTCAATAGCGCCGAGATGTTGGTTGAGAGCACGATGGGTGCGGGGTCTGCTTGATGGAGCAGTGGGCGGGGCCTAGATAAGCGGAAGAGTCTTCTTCCGTAGGTAATCGATGGCCGTATAAAAGGGACTTGGACAGATCTCCGGCACACGACGGCCTTGCATGCGCAGGGATACCGTCGGGCCACAGTATTAGAGATGTTGCGAGCCATGGATGTTTTAGGAGCTGTCAACGCCGCACCTCTGTGGGGTAGTAAAGCTTCGATCTGGTTCGAAGTAGAGTTGAGCGCTGGTAAACCGTTCGACGACCAGCATGGTTCCTGAACAGACGGGACAACGCGGCAGGTTCGTTGTTTCGGTGCGATCTGCGCATGCGACTGCGCCGAGTAACTCGCGGCAGCGTTGGAGCGCGGCACTGCGTCTGCGGTTGGCGAACAGGCCGAAATGGCGGACGCGAACTAGCCCGCCGGGGAGCACGTGAAGAAGAAACCGGCGCAGGAACTCATCTGCAGAAACGGTCATGATCTTCTTCTTCCCGCCGTGAGCATAGTCCCGCCAGCGGAAGGAGACGCGATCGTTCTCAAAGGCCACGAGCCGATGGTTGGAGATGGCAACGCGATGGGTGTAGCGAGCCAGATAGTTGAGAACATGTTCGGTGCCGCCGAAGGGTGGCTTGGCGTAGACGACCCAGTCCTTCTCGCCGAGTTCCCGGAGCAGGTCACTGAATGCACCAGGTGAAGCAAGCTGCAGCAGTGAACCGTGGAACTGCAGTCTGTCCTGTTGGAACAACTCGCGGAGTTGGTCGCAGAACCTGTCGCGGAAGACCTCGCTGAGCGCAGTGACGGACAAAAAGAAGCGTGGTGAGGAATCGATCCATCTGGCGCCATCCAGAGCGAGGCCGCCGGCGGGAACGATGTAGTGGATGTGAGGATGATGTTCGAGGTTCTGTCCCCATGTATGGAGCACGCCGAGGAAACCGATGTCTGCTCCCAGGTGCTTGGGATCGCGAGCAAGTTCGAGCAGCGAGGCGGCGCTGGTGCGGAAGAGCAGATCGTAGAGTAGCCGCTTGTTCTGGAGGATCAGAGCGGAGAGTGAGTGCGGCAAAGTGAAGACGATGTGGAAGTACGGCACAGGCAGCAGTTCAGCCGCGCGCGCGGCCAACCATTTTGCGCGCACGTTGCCCTGACACTTCGGGCAGTGCCGGTTGCGGCATGAGTTATAAGAGGCGGTCAGATGGCCACAGCGGATGCACTTATCCCGATGACCGCCCAGTGCCGCGGTACGACACCGTACGATGGCATCGAGCACCTTGCGATGCACCCATGCAAAGTGTGACTTGTGCTTTTCCCAGAATCTGTTGCCCACTGCGCGGACGATGTCGGCCACCTCGAGGGTGGGCCGGCTCATCGCTTCATCAGCCTCCTGGAGCGTTTTACTTCATCAGGACTCGAAACCTCGATCGCTTCCAGCGGACTGGGAACCGCCTGCAGATGGCGTCGGGACAGATGCAGGTAGAGTGCGGTATCGCCGATCTTGGCATGGCCAAGCAGAACCTGGATGGTGCGCAAGTCAGCACCGGCTTCCAGCATGTGGGTCGCGAAACTGTGTCGAAGCAAATGGGGTGCCACGCGCTTGGTGATGCCGGCGCGCTTACCAGCCTCGTTCACGGCCTTCCATACGACCTTCGGAGTAATGGGCACATCTGCTCGCCAGTTGTTCACCGTACCTGGGAACAGGTAGGTCCGGGGCTTCATCCAACGCCAGTACTCACGCAGAGTCTCCAACAGCTTGGGGCTCAATAGAACATCGCGGTCCCGGCCGCCCTTGCCCTTGTGGACATGAATGACCATGCGTTCGCTGTCGATCTCGCAGACCTTGAGATGGCACAGTTCCGAGCAGCGGACGCCGGTTGCGTACAGCGTCATCACCATGGCGCGGCGCATCAGGTTCTCTGCCGAATCGATCACCCGCTGAACCTCGTCTGGACTGAGCACAACGGGCAATTGCCTGGGACACTTGGGAAATGGAATGTGCTCTGGCAGATACGGCCGTCGCAGTGTCTTGACGTACAGAAAGCGCAAAGCCGCGGTGCAGCATGCAATCGTTCCTGCCTGGAGCTTGCGTTCTCGAAATAGATAGGCCTGATACTGCCGGATATGATCCGGTCCCAATCTGTCTGGCGAACGGTGAAAATGCCTGGAGAAGTCTTCTACCGCGTGCAGGTAGGTCGAGACCGTGTTCTGTGAGTAGTTGCGACGCTGGAGCTCGTCCAGCATCTTCTGCCGAAGATGGGTCACTAAAGCCTCCTTGTGACCCGAGGCTTACACAGCCAACAATGCCCACAGTAAGCCCATGCGGCAGCATCCGCCGCGCCGGAGGATTAGTTCAAACGCCTTTCTCGTTATGTTTCTCGATCAGGACTGAATCACCCTCTATGCGGAAGTTTCGGCCCAACCAAACCTGTCCAAGACGATCCAGCTCTTTGCGCAGAATTAAGTCCTAAAGGCGCACTATGAAGTCACGCATGCTTTCGTTCTGTTCATCCAATTCCGTCCCTTTCCCTCTGCGCAGCGGCCATGCACCCACTGCGGGCCCCTAAGTCCTTTCCTGAGAGGAATCTGCGGCTAAGTCCAATCACAAGAGGAACTTGCCGCCGAAGCCACTCGCTAACCCCTTGCCGTAGAGGACTTTACGCCCAGGTTCCGGGGGGGGAGGGGTCCTGTCACGGTCTGCCCTGCTCTAGAGCGGATATTTCTCGGCCGCAATACACGCCCGCGCCACGTTCCTGCCCAGACCGACAACGTCCGCCGGCACGTACTTGGCCAGCCGCCGCAGAATCGAAAGCTGTGTGCGCAGCATGTCGCCTTCCGCGCAGGCCGCGAGCACACGGCGCGCGGCGAGTTCCACCAACCCCATGCTCTCGTCGGCGAGCAAGCCTGTCATCGCAGCCGCAGTTTCCGCACTGCTCTTGCCCGAAGGTGCCAGCTTTTGTGCACGCAGCAATGCCGACTCCAATGCGAAAACCTGGCCGATCATGTCTGCCAGATCGCCCATCACTTCCTGTTGATCCTGCAGTGCGGTCATGAATCGCTGGCTCGCGACTCCTGCCGCAAACAAGGCAATCTTCTTCACCGCCGCCAGGATCTCCGCTTCCCGCGCAAGGCTCCCGCCGCTCTCGGCCGAAGCGTCGAACGAAGGCGGTTGCGTCACTTCATCCATCAGTTTTTGAATTGCCTTGAGCAGCGGAAGCTCGCCGTTCATCGCCCGCTTCATCAACCATCCAGTAATGATCAGACGATTGATTTCGTTGGTTCCTTCGAAGATGCGATTGATGCGTGCATCGCGATAGAACCGTTCCGCTGGATAATCTTCGACGTAGCCGTAACCGCCCATTGTGGCCACCAATTCATCCGCCACCAGCGTCAGCATCTCGGAGCCATACACTTTTAGAATCGAACACTCGACCGCATATTCCTCGATCTTTCGCTGAATCGCACGCGGTTCAGACGAATGCTCACCCAACGATTCCAAGCCTGCGTCGATCAAACCCGCGGTGCGATAAACCATGCTTTCCGCAGCAAACAATTGTGCCGTACAGGCCGAAATCTTCTGCTGAATCAGCCCGAATTCGGAAATGGCTTTTCCGAATGCCTTCCGCTCCTTGGCGTAGCGAATCATGTGCGCCAGAGCGCGGCGCGCTCCGCCTACACACGCGACGCCGAGCTTGAATCGGCCCATGTTGAGCACATTGAATGCAATATGGTGACCCTTGCCTGCTTCACCCAGAAGATTCGCCGCCGGTATCGTGCATCCGTCCAAAACCAGCGGGCATGTGGAAGAACCCCGAATTCCGAGCTTGTGCTCTTCTGCGCCAATCTTGAGCCCAGGCGACGTTCGCTCAATAAGAAACGCTGAGAACTTTTCTCCGTCAATCTTGGCGAACACCGTAAACAAGTCGGCAATACCGGCGTTCGTAATCCACATCTTCTCGCCGTTCAGCGTGTACGACTTTCCATCGGCCGCGAGTGTCGCCCGCGTGCGAATATTCATCGCATCGGAGCCCGAAGATGCTTCGGAAAGTGCATACGCGCTGATCCATTCGCCCGTTGCCAGCTTAGGCAGATAGATCTTCTTTTGTTCCTCGGTCCCGTACCAGACGAGAGGCAATGTTCCAATACCAACTTGCGCGCCAAACGCCGTCGAGAAGCTGGCAAGCGCCGACAAATGATCCGTGATCACCGTGGAACTGATCTTGTCCAACCCCATTCCGTCGTATTTCTCTGGTATCTCGACCCCCGTGAAACCTAGCTCGCCGGCTTTCCGCATCAATGCAGGCAAGACGCCCGGCTTCTTTGCTTCGATTTCCGCCGCCGCCGGCAAGATCTCGTCCCGCGCAAACTGCTCCGCGGTCGCCGCAAACTGGCGCTGCTCCTCATTCAGATCCTCAGGGGTAAACACCTCAGCCGGTGTACGGAACTCAATAAGAAAACTTCCGCCGGCCGCAGCAACAATCGGCAAACTCGCCGCCGTAGACATGAATGCGTGAGCCTCCTGGCTGTGCCCACCTTACGCCAGCCCCACGGAACCCTGCAACTCAAGCATGCCGCGCGTCACCGACGCTCTTGCCCCATCGCTTACAATGAAAATTGATTGATTTTAGGGAGGATTCGCCCTGTCTGCCGCAATCGCTGACCGCCTGAATCTTTCTGCCGGCCTGCTCGGTCTCCTGCCGCATCATGCCGCGCCGCTCCTCGCCTTTGCCCAGCAGACTGGGCTGCGACACTACCTGAAGATGCAGTACGCGGACCAGACCTTCCGTGGACTTTACCACTGGAACTGGTTCGACCTGGCTCTCCTCCTCCCCTACTTTGCGGTCATGATTGTCCTGTCGATCTACGGCATCCACCGCTACACGCTTTGCTATATCTATTACAAGAAACGCAAGAATTATGACCCGAATCCGATGGGCCATTTTGAAGATTTGCCGCAGGTCACAGTGCAATTGCCCATCTTCAATGAGCAATTCGTGATCGATCGCCTGATTGAGGCGGTCTGCGCGATGGAATATCCGCGCGAAAAGCTCGAAATTCAGGTGCTCGACGACTCAACGGACGAAACCACCGAGGTTGCTTCCGGCATCGTTGATCGCTACGCCGCATTGGGCTACCCCATCGTCTACATCCACCGGAGCAATCGTTATGGCTTCAAGGCCGGCGCTTTGGACGCCGGACTGGAGGTGGCAAAGGGGGAATTCGTAGCCATCTTCGACGCGGACTTTGTGCCCCCGCCCGATTGGCTGATGAATGTCATTCATCATTTTTCTGATCCTGAAATCGGCTTGGTCCAGACGCGTTGGACACACCTGAACCGTGAATACAGCATGCTGACCCGTATCGAAGCGATCTTGCTCGACGGCCATTTCGTGCTCGAGCACGGCGCTCGCTCGCGCTCCGGCGACTTCTTCAACTTCAACGGCACCGCCGGCATATGGCGACGCAAAGCCATCTCGGATGGAGGCGGCTGGCAGCACGACACCCTCACCGAGGACACTGACCTGAGCTACCGTTCGCAGATGGCTGGCTGGAAATTCAAATATCTGCCGGAGATCGAGTGCCCGTCCGAGTTGCCCATCGAGATGACGGCCTTCAAGACTCAGCAGGCGCGCTGGGCCAAGGGCCTGATCCAGACCAGTATCAAGTTGTTGCCCGTCATCTTCCGGTCCAATATGCCGCGCCGCGTCAAGATCGAGGCCGTCTACCACCTCACCGCCAACATGAGCTACCCCCTGATGGTCGTCATGTCTGCCCTGCTGATGCCGGCCATGATCTGCCGCTTCTACCAGGGATGGTTCCAGATGCTGCTCATCGACGTGCCCCTGTTCGCAGCTTCGTCGTTCTCCATCGCCGTGTTCTATGTGGCCAGCCAGCGTGTGCTCTTCCCGAAGACCTGGATGCGCACCTTTCTCTACTTGCCTTTCTTGATGGCGCTTGGCATCGGCCTTACGGTGACCAATACCAAGGCAGTCATGGAAGCCTTGTTTGGCATCAAGAGCGCATTTGTGCGTACGCCAAAATATCGCGTAGCCAAAAAAGGCGAGAAGTCACAGGCATCCAAATATCGCAAGCGCCTCGTCCTGGCGCCATGGATCGAATTACTCTTCGGCACCTATTTCTTCGTGGCAATTCTTTACACATTTTCGAATCACAACTACTTCACAGCGCCATTCCTGATCTTGTTTGTCGTCGGCTACTGGTACACGGGCTTGATGAGCCTGCTTCAAGGCCGCTTCGAGCGCTGGCGCACCGGGGGCGCAAACACCGAAGAGTCGAGCCCCAAGCCCTACCCTGTGGGAGTGTGAGAATGCGCTTTTCTGCTGGGCTCGGCTCTCTTCCGCGCGCACCATTTGCCTGAGAACCCATGATGCAACCGCATTCAAGTTCGCTTCCCAACTACTTTGCAATCCTCTTTCCCATCGGATTTGTCCTGTTCTGGATTTTGGTTTCTACCCTCATCGGCGCCCTGAGCGGCTGGAAAACCCTCGCGGAGAACTTCCCTTGGCGCTCCGATCCTTTGGGGCAAACGCGTACCGCGGGACCGTTCTTCTATCCCGTCTACATGCGCTTCTGGTGCCAGTACAGGGGAGTAATCCGAGCGACAGCAGCCGACGACGCGCTCTATCTTTCCGTCCTTGGGCTCTTCCGCGCCGGACATCCGCCGTTGCGCATTCCATGGAGTGAAATCCAGATCTCCAAGACGACCTACGCGTGGCAATCCTACTTGTCTCTGACCCTCGGAAATCGAGAGCGCATCCCCATGCGTATCTCGGAACGCATGGCACGCAACCTGGGTCTGCTCGATCGCCCTACTGGCCCGGAACCGCAGGCACGGTTGCGCTCCTGGAGCGCTCCATCGAAGTAGGTCGCGCACCATGGGTGGTGCACCGGTTCCCTCCGCTACAATAGAGCTACGCGCCTGCCGTACCGGAGATTCGATTCTCTGGGCCGCCAGGCGCATCAACGCATATGCTTCCGAAAAATCTGCCAGAAGCCCTGACCTTTGATGATGTGCTGCTGGTCCCCGCCTACAGTGATGTGGTGCCCGCCCAGGTAAGCACGCAGACCCAGTTGACCCGCGCCATCACGCTGAATACGCCGTTGCTCTCTGCCGCAATGGATACCGTCACCGAATCGCGCATGGCCATCGCGATGGCGCAGCTCGGCGGAATCGGCATCGTGCATCGCAACTTGTCGATTGCCGAACAAGCCGGCGAAATCGACAAGGTCAAGCGATCGGAGAGCGGCATGATCGTGGATCCAGTCACGATTGGCCCCGACCAGATGATTGGCGATGCGCTCGAGGTGATGCGGCGCTACAAGATCTCCGGTGTACCCGTCACCCGCGGCAAGCGGCTGGTCGGCATTCTCACCAACCGCGACCTTCGCTTCGAAACCCGCACGGATATTCCCATCGGCGATGTCATGACCAAGGAAGACTTGATCACCGTTCCCGTGGGAACAACGCTCGAAGAAGCCGAACTGATCCTGCACAAGCACCGTGTCGAAAAATTGCTGGTGGTCAATGACGCTTACGAACTCAAGGGTCTGATCACCGTCAAAGATATCCAGAAGAAGCTCAAGTATCCCAACGCCAGCAAAGACGAACAAGGCCGGCTGCGCGTCGGCGGAGCCATCGGAGCCACCGGGGATTTCCTCGAACGTGCAGCAGAATTGATCAGGGCGCGCGCGGACGTGCTTGCGCTCGACTCGGCGCACGGCCACTCTTCACGCGTGCTCGAAGCGGTAACTGCCGTAAAGAAAGCCTATCCCCAGGTGGGTCTACTTGCCGGCAATGTTGCCACCTACGAGGGCGCCATGGCGCTGATCGACGCCGGCGCAGATGCCGTCAAGGTCGGCATCGGTCCTGGCTCCATCTGCACCACGCGCATGGTGACCGGCGCGGGCATGCCGCAGATCACTGCCATTGCTGAAGCGGCTCGTGCCGCACACGAACGCGGGATACCCGTGATTGCCGATGGCGGCATCAAATACTCAGGTGAAGTCACCAAGGCCATCGCTGCCGGCGCAAGTTCGGTCATGATTGGCTCGCTCTTCGCAGGAGTCGACGAGAGCCCCGGCGAGACCATTCTTTACCAGGGCCGCAGTTTCAAGGGCTATCGCGGCATGGGCTCGCTGACCGCCATGAGTCAGGGCTCGGGTGAGCGCTACTTTCAATCAAGCGCTGATCTGGGAGTTGGCGAAGCATCTACGGAAGGCGTCGTGCAACGCGAACGCAATGGCCAAAACCGGTTAGCCAAGTTTGTTCCCGAAGGCATCGAGGGCCGCGTGCCCTATCGGGGACCGCTTGAATCAATGATTTATCAACTTGTCGGTGGCTTGCGTTCCGGCATGGGTTATCTCGGCTGCAGCTCGATCGAGGAACTCCAGAAAAAAGCGCAGTTTGTGCGGATCTCCGGAGCAGGCTTGCGCGAAAGCCACGTACACGACGTGATCATCACCCGCGAAGCGCCAAATTACCACGTGGAATAGCTCGCCCGCTTCGCCAGCCACCGCGTTTTGTTCTTAACTTATGGAAAGGTTTGTCTGGATTGGCAGCGATCTCCGAAGATCGACCGCGCATCACGTTTTGGCTCAGTGCCTGGATCCCAGTTCTCATCGCCGTCTCTGTCATTGCCATCGAATCCACAGAATTTTTCGGAGCGGATCATACATCGGGACCGCTACGCTGGCTCTTCGAACATGTTTTTGGTTCGATCAGCAACCCGCTCTGGGAACACATTCACCACTTCGTCCGAAAATCAGGCCATTTCGTGGGCTACGGACTCGTCGCGCTGACCTGGCTTCGCGCGTGGTGGATGACCTTGCCACATCTCGGGCTCCTCAAAGATGCGCTGCTCGCATTGCTGGGCACAGCGCTTGTCGCCACAGGTGATGAATTTCACCAATCGTTCCTTCCCAATCGCACCTCATCCCCTTGGGACGTACTTCTCGATTGCTGCGGCGCCGTTGTGATGCAATTTTTATGCCTTCTCGTGATGCGAGTCATGTCACGAACGTGGCAGACTAGACCCCTATAAAGAGCTTCAACATTCCCGCAAAGTCACCATCTCCGAGTTACCAATCGACCATTTTGCATTTCTCCGGTCCTGTGTACTATGGGAATCGTTCCGAGGAGAATTCGACCCGGAAGGTGCGAATTCCGAATCGTGAGCGCTAACACTTCGACTGACACATTTAGATTTTTTGACGGTGTCCCAGAAGGACAAGTTAGACCTGTTCGCGTTAATGACTCTATGCCGCCTCCTAGAGCGGATGATTTCCGATAGATAGACCTAGAAGGCGGCCTAATGAAAAGAGTAACTTTCCTCCTCCTCTGCGTGCTCCTATCCATGTCGCTCACTGCCCGGGCTCAGAACATGCTTGCATCGCCTCTTTTCGCCCCACCTGCTCCGGAATCCGGCATCGATAAAGTCTTTAAGTACGCGGCATGGCCTGGCTACGGAATCGTCGATCAGGATCGCTCCCGCTTAGGAAGCGTACAAAAAATCACGCTTGCAACAGAACGTGGAGCGTTTGCATTCGATTTTGCGACGACAGCGCGTGGGCTCTCTTCCGGTTCTGACAGTTCCGAGGGAAATCCGCTGAATACCGTCTTTGGAAACCAAAGCAAGGCTGGTGTTCTCACTTCGATGGCGAGCTGGGAAGTCGGATACTCTTACGCCTCCGCTGTAGTTCCGCGATGGTTCGAGGCCACCCGGTATCGCAAACCTGTCCGCATTGCGATCATCCTTGCCGGCGCTTATCTCGCGGAAGAACATGTGAGAACAGGTGCCTGCAATGTTCGAATCCTTCGCGAAAGCCAGCCATTGGAAACGCAAGCCTGCGGATAAGCTAATCATTCGCGAGTGCTGTTCGAATGATGCCGGGGTTTCACAAGAGATCTCCTCTTTCACTCGTTTGACCATCCAACAGAGTGCATGCAGGCCATGGTTACTTCAGCGAATATCCGTATCGGCATCTCGGGTTGGCGCTACGAAGGCTGGGGGGGAACCTTCTATCCCCAGGGTCTTCCCCAAAAAGAAGAGCTCAACTTTGCTGCACAACACTTCAATAGCATTGAGTTGAATGGCTCGTTCTACTCATTGCAGCGGCCCAAGAGTTTCCAGAGCTGGGGCAACGAGACACCCGAAGATTTTGTCTTCTCCATCAAGGCAATCGACACGTGGGCAAAGCGAGTCGTGGCGTGATCGCGCGGAAAAGAAGTGATCGACGGCACGAAAGCAAGCGCTGCGGATGTCCCAAAGCAATCGTCGCGCGATGTATTTGTCTACTCGATAACGACATGAAAGTGCGCGCGCCGGTAGATGCCCAAAACTTGCAAAAGAGGGTCGACAAGCCGTGCGTTGGGACATAAAACAGGGCGTCCGCTGAAACGGACGCCCTTGAGCCCTACTGTGATTTGGAGAACTCGATTCGACTGAGGAGTTGCTAAGCGGCTTCTTCGCCGCCCTTGGTCTCTTCGTCCTTTTTGCTCTCTTCGAGTTGCTTCTCGAGTTCAGCACGCTTTTTCGCCTTGATGTCGGCACGCTTCTGGCGCTTCACCTCAAGTTGCTTTTCAGCGCCCAGCAGTTCGATGAACGCCGTTTCTGCGCCATCGCCCTTCTGGAAGCCCGTGCGGACGATGCGCAGATAGCCGCCCTGGCGATCGCCATAGCGTGGGGCCACCGTGTCAAACAAGCGCGTGACAGCTTTGTCGGTCTGGAGAAAGCTGAGCGCCTGACGGCGAGAGTGTAAGTCACCCTTCTTGCCGAGGGTGATCATCTTTTCCACGTGAGGACGAACAGCCTTCGCCTTGGCTACGGTCGTCTGCACGCGATCTTCCACGAGTACGGACGTCACCAGGTTACGCAGCAGCGCGCGGCGGTGGCTGGTATTGCGTCCGAGCTTAAATCCTGCATTGCGATGGCGCATGGTAAAACTCTCTTTCGGATTAGCTTCTAGCTCCCAGCTTCCAGCCTCCAGCTTATTCGATGACCGCCGGCCTTTGGACCCGGCGCAGAAATAAGCTGGAAGCTAGCGGCTAGGAGCTGATAGCTGCTCTTAAAAATTCTCGGTTTCGGTGGGCAGCTGGAGATCGACCGAATCCAGTGGCTCATCTTCTTCGTCGTAGTGACTGTAGCTGGCAGCCAGTGCTGTCGCCGGCGGAATGCTCGTCGGCCCCGGAACTGCGTTGCCGCTCTCGTCGATCTTCATGCCCAGAGACAAGCCCATCTGCGCGAGAATTTCCTTGATCTCGTTCAGACTCTTGCGGCCGAAGTTTTTGGTCTTCAGCATCTCTGCTTCTGTC
This sequence comes from uncultured Acidobacteriaceae bacterium, assembly GCA_963798035.1. Classification (GTDB taxonomy): domain Bacteria; phylum Acidobacteriota; class Terriglobia; order Terriglobales; family Acidobacteriaceae; genus Telmatobacter. The sequence continues at coordinate 15,024 of CAWCRW010000009.1, forward strand.
TTCTGCACGAGTTCGCCGATCGTCTGGATATTCGCGTTCTTCAGGCAGTTGTAGCTGCGAACCGAAAGCTCCAGCTCTTCGACGGAGCGATTGAGATTGTCATTGCGCAGCAGCACGCGGCCTTCTTCGCTCCGTGCTTCCGCTTCAATCTCCTCCTCGAAGTTGATGAAGATATTCATGTGGTCTTTCAGCAGCTTGGCAGCCAGGCCGATCGCATCGGCAGGCAACACGGCGCCATTCGTCCACACTTCCAGGGTCAACTTGTCGTAGTCGGTGATCTGACCGAGACGCGCAGCTTCGACAACGTAGTTCACGCGGCGCACAGGCGAGTGGACAGAGTCGACCGGAATGAAGCCCAAGCCCAGATCGGCATCAAAATTTTTATCCGCCGAGATGTAGCCGCGTCCTCGCTTCAGGCGCATTTCCATGTCGAGGCGTCCGCCTTCCGACACGGTTGCAATGTAAACGTCCTTGTCCAGAATCTCGACGTCGCCATCGGCTTCAATCATGCCGCTGGTCACAACCCCGGGGTGATCGGCGCGCAGGTAGAGCGCCTTGGGTCCGTCGCCGGAAAGCTTGAACGGAACTTGCTTGAGGTTCAGGATGATGTCGGTGGCATCTTCCACAACTCCCGCAATCGACTGGAACTCATGAAGCACGTCCTCGATGCGAATCGCGGTCACGGCGGCGCCTTCAATCGAACTGAGCAGCGTGCGGCGTAATGCGTTGCCGATTGTGGTGCCAAAGCCGCGTTCGAATGGCTGGGCGCTGAACTTGCCGAAGGTTTCGGTCAGCGTCTCGGCATCAACTGCGAGGCGCTTCGGTTTTTGAAATCCTCTCCAAAGCATATCGTTTGTCTCGTTTCCCGCACGGCATGTACGTCGCGATGCATTTTGCGGCGGCCGCGCAAGTTCTCCTTCGTGATTGGGTTTCAGAGTTCAGGATGCGGGGGGTCACTAAGATCGCGCTGAAACTTGCTGCAGCTGCTGCTCCCTGACCCCTGTTGCCTGATCCCTGTCTTGCTACTTCGAGTACAGTTCGACGATCAATTGTTCGTTGATCGGCAAATTCACATCCTTGCGCTTGGGCAGTGTCAACACGCGGCCCGAGAGGTTTTCGAAGTTCACTTCCAGCCAGGTCGGAATTGGATTGGCTGCCGCAAACTGCGTGGCCTGTTCCAGGATGACCATCTTCTTCGCGGCATCGCGGATCGCAATTTCGTCGCCCGCGTTGACCTGGTAGGAAGGAATGTTCACCTTGCGGCCATTGACCTGGATGTGTCCATGCCGAACAACCTGCCGCGCCTGGCGCCGCGAGATGGCAAAGCCGAGCCGATAAGTTACGTTATCCAACCGGCGCTCGAGCTGCTGAATCAGCAGTTCGCCGGTGATGCCGGGGTTTCTGCTGGCCTTCTCGTAGTATTCGCGGAACTGGCTTTCAAGCGTGAAGTACATGCGCTTGGCCTTCTGCTTTTCGTGCAACTGCAGGCCATAGCCCACGATCTTGGCCTTACGGTCTTTGCCGTGCTGGCCGGGAGGAAAGTTACGCTTTTCAATCGGGCAACGATCTGACATGCACTTCGTGCCCTTGAGAAAAAGTTTAGTGCCTTCGCGACGGCAAAGGCGGCAAACTGCCCCTGTGTAACGTGCCATTTCTTCTCCTGACTTCGGATGACGGCCGGTTTACACGCTGTGCGCTTCCTCCCGGCCCATTTTCAGTTGTCAGGGTTCAGAAGTCAGAGATCCGGCCGAAAGCCATGGTCAGCCATCGATCACTGACCCTTGATCTCTGATCTCTGTTCCCTGTTCTTATACTCTGCGCCGCTTCGGCGGACGGCAACCGTTGTGCGGCACCGGCGTGACGTCGCGGATAGAGCGCACTTCGATTCCCGCGGCAGCTAGCGCACGAATTGCCGACTCGCGTCCCGATCCCGGACCGGCAACGCGCACATCGACCGCGCGCAAGCCGTGATCGCGCGCCATGCTGGCCGCATTCGATGCCGCCTGCTGCGCCGCGAAGGGCGTACCTTTGCGCGATCCGCGGAATCCCAGCGAGCCCGAACTCTTCCAGCTCAACGTGTTGCCCATCTGGTCGGTGATCGTCACGATCGTGTTGTTGAACGAGGCTTGAATGTGCGCAACACCAAACGGCACATTCTTGCGCTCGCGCTTCTTAAACTTCTTGGTCTTGCCAGTTTTGGCAGCTCCGGCCTTCTGCTCTGGTTTCGCCATTAGGTCTTTGACGTCGCTTTCTTCTTGCCTGCAATTGTGCCTTTACGGGGCCCCTTGCGGGTGCGGGCGTTGGTGTGGGTGCGCTGCCCGCGCACCGGCAGCGACCGGCGATGCCGATTGCCGCGATAGCTCTGAATGTCGATGAGGCGCTTGATATGCATCGAGACGTCTTTGCGCAGATCGCCCTCGACTTCTCCTTCGTCCTCAATCACCTGACGGATACGGTTGACCTCTTCCTCGCCCAGATCCTGGATCTTCTTGAAGGCATCCACGTTCGCCTTCTCCAGGATTTTAAGAGCGCGCGGATTGCCGATCCCGAAAATATACGTAAGCGCGATCCGAGCCTGCTTGTTGCGGGGCAGATCGACGCCAGCAATACGAGCCATTCTGTTTCCTCTGCTGCTTCTGTTGGTGTGCTGCCGGCCTAGCACCGGTTTGCACGGGTGATTGCGGCTCTCCGGGGTTCATCGCAAGCCTTGACTCAAGCTAACTAGCCCCTGCCCGAAGGCGTTGGAGACTTCCGCGTGTGCCGGGGCATTAGCCCTGGCGCTGCTTGTGCTTTGCGTTCTCGCAGATCACGCGAACCACCCCGCGGCGGTTGATGACCTTGCATTTCACGCAAATCTTCTTTACAGATGCACGGACTTTCATGGTTTGCTGCCCTTCTCCGCGCATCTTGCTGAAACGCGGTGATCAGAAAATTTATTTGTAGCGATACACAATTCGTCCGCGATTCAGATCATACGGACTCAACTCCACCGCCACGCGATCGCCTGGAAGAATACGGATGAAGTTCTTGCGCATTCTGCCCGAAACATGGGCCAACACTTCGTGATTCGTTTCGAGCTTCACTTTGAACATGGCATTGGGCAACGTCTCCACGACCGTCGCCATGACCTCAATCGCATCTTCCTTTGACAAACTTTTTCCTGCTTCTGGATGCTTCCGCACCCTTGGCTCTTGGACTAAGTGTTCTACTCAGTCAGAATTCTCGCTCCGGTGTCGGTTACCGCCACCGTGTGCTCAAAATGAGCACTCATGCTTCCATCATCTGTTACCGCCGTCCATCCGTCTTTCAGGACACGCACTTCCGGTTTGCCGATGTTCACCATTGGTTCGATGGCGATCACCATACCGGTGCGCAATTTCATCCCGCGGCCCGCTTCTCCGAAGTTTGGCACCTGCGGCTCTTCATGCATGTGAACCCCGATGCCATGTCCCACAAAATCCCGAACCACCGAGAACCCCTCGGCTTCCACCACGCCCTGTACGGCAGCGCCAATATCGCCCAGCGTCGCTCCCGGCTTTACTGCAGCGATTCCTGCTTTCAGCGACGCCTCGGTCACACGCAGCAAACGCTCCGCTTCGGGAGCAATTCTCTCTCCCACAGGGACGGTGATAGCCGCGTCGCCAAAATAACCGTCCACCACGGCGCCGCAATCCACCGACACGATGTCCCCTTCTTGCAGAACTCGTTTCTTCGAAGGAATGCCATGTACGACTTCGCTATTCACTGACGTACAGAGCACGCACGGATACCCGTGATACCCCTTGAACGCGGGACGTGCACCCAGCTCGGCGATGCGCGCTTCTGCCACCTTCTCAAGATCAAGAGTCGTCGCACCTGGCTTCACGTGGCTGCGCACTAACTCGAGCACCTCGCGAACCACCCGGCCCGCGCGGCGCATTTTCTCGATTTCTTCAGACGACTTCAGTACCACAGGCACTCCAACTAACCCCGCCTTCCGTACGTCTTACGCGTCCAACCCGTCGCCCGTCCTACTCGTTCCGCAACCGCTCGACGGCAGCAACAATTCCAGCCGCAATCGCGGCAATCGGCCCATCTCCAGCCACTTCAGTAAAACGCCCAAGTACCCGGTAATGCTCGATCACGGGCGCAGTCTGTGCCTGGTAAGCGCGCATGCGCTCGGCAAAGACCTTCTCCGTGTCATCGGCTCGCTGGGCTAGCGCTGCGCCTTCAACATCGCAAAAACCAGCCCGCTGGGGCGGATTCGAGTAGATGTTATAAATTGTCTGGCAGACGGGGCAGTTTCTGCGCCCCGTGATTCGGCGCAATAACTGATTATAATCCACATGCAGGCTGACAGCAATAACCGGTAGATTCTCCGGATTTGCGGCCAGACGACCGTCCAGCCAGGTAGCCTGTGGCAAGGTACGGGGGAATCCGTCCAGGATGTATCCCCGGGCCGTGTCCGGCGCCGTCAGGCGCACCGCAACCATCTCGTTGACCATTGAATCGGGGACCAGTTCCCCTCGCTGCATCACTTCTCTGGCCGCTTTTCCCAGCGCCGTACCCTGAGAAACATTGGCTCGCAGCAGATCACCCGTCGAAATCTGTGGGATTCCCCACGACTTCACAAGCTCTTTGGCCTGGGTTCCTTTGCCCACGCCGGGAGCGCCTAACAAAAGGATCGGACCAGGTATCGTTTTTGTTGCTGTCTTTACCCGGTCACTTTCCATAACACTTTCAGAAACAGCCATTTACCAGGTTTTCCTTCCGCGTATGCGACCGGAACGCGGGGAAAAGCCATCATAATGACGCATGATAAGCTGCGATTCGATCTGGTTGACGGTATCCATGGCCACACCCACCACAATCAGCAGTGAAGTGCCGCCAAAGTAGAAATTGACCCCCAACCCGTGTGTCGCCCATGCCGGCAAATTCTCAAAAAACCTGCCGATGAGCCAGATCTTGTCGAAGCGGATGCCCGAAATGAGGAAGGTGGGCACCAGGGAAATGATAATGAGATAGATCGCACCAACGAGCGTGATGCGGGTAAGGATGTCGTTGATGAAGTCCGACGTGCGCTTGCCGGGCCGGATCCCTGGGATAAACGATCCCGACTTGCGGAAGTTGTCCGCAATGTCATCCGGCTTCATCACGATCGATACATAGAAATAGGCAAAGAAGACAATGCCCAGCATGTACAGGGTTTCATACCACGGATAGCCGGGCTGAATGGCCTGCAGGATGGGCTGGAAAAAGTGACTGTTCTGCACCGATTCCATCTGTCCAAGCATGAGCGGCACCGAGAGAATCGAGCTGGCAAAAATAACCGGCATTACGCCGCCCGAGTTCACCTTCAGCGGCAAGTGGCTCGACTGCCCGCCCATCATCCGCCGCCCCACAATGCGCCTTGCGCTCTGGATAGGAATGCGACGCTCTGACCGCTCGACGAATACGATGAAGGCCACAACGGCAATCATCGCCACAAGCAGAATCAAGACCGCCGGCAGCGTAAACGAACCCCATGCATTGGTCTGAATCTTTTGCACCAGGTCGCCTACCCCGCGCGGGAGACCGGCAACAATGCCGGAAAAGATCAACAGGCTCATGCCGTTGCCTACGCCGCGATCGGTAATCTGCTCGCCCAGCCACATGATGAAGGCGGTGCCCGCCGTGAGTGTGAGCACGGTCATCAAATCAAACCCAATGCCCGGATTCAGTACCAGGCCTGGCGAACGAGTCAAAATGGCTGCGATGCCAATCGATTGCAACGCGCCCAGGACGACCGTCATATAGCGCGTCCACTGGGTGATCTTGCGCCGTCCCAGTTCGCCTTCCTTTTGAATGCGCGCCAGGGGCTCGTATACAACCGTCAACAGCTGAAAAATGATGGAAGCCGTAATGTACGGCATGATGCCCAAGGCAAAGATCGTCATGCGGCGCAGCGTGCCGCCGGTGAACAGGTCCATCAGGCCGAGCGACGTTCCGTTTTGCCCGCCAAACAGCAGCTCGAGTTGATGCGCGTTCACGCCCGGCGTCGGAATCCATGCGCCCAGACGGTACACGGCCAGAATGCCAAGGGTGAAAAGCACCCGCTTGCGCAGGTCGGGAATTCGGAAAATATTGAGGAATTTCTCAAGCATGTCTGCTCATCCGCTTCAGGCGTCGCCGCCGACAGAATCTCTGGTAATGATCATTGTAGGCGCGAATCGTTTCACCTGTCGCTAGATACAAAAAGCTCCAGGCCCTGATTCTGCCGTCTGGGAACTCGCCCCTGCGGTGTCCCAGGACACACAAGCCTAAGCTGCTGCTGGAGCTCCCGCAACCACGGCTTTGCCCCCGGCCTTTTCGATCTTCTCCGCAGCCGACTTGGAAAACTTGTGGGCGTGAATGGTCTTGGCCGAGGTCAGCTCTCCCGATCCGAGGATCTTGATCAGAGCCTTCTTGTTCGAGGCCAAACCGAGCTTCTTATAGTCGTCCAGGCCGATCTCTTTCACGTCGAGCTCCGCGATCCGGTCGAGGTTGACAACGGTGTACTCAGTGCGGAAGATGTTGGTGAAACCACGCTTGGGCAAACGCCGATGCAGCGGCATCTGGCCGCCTTCAAAACCACGCATCAGGCTCGAGCCCGAGCGGGAACCCTGGCCCTTGTGGCCGCGGGTCGAAGTTTTGCCCATGCCGGATCCCATACCCCGGCCCACGCGCTTGCGTCCGGTATTGGCCTTCCGGGGCGCGCGCAAATTTGAAAGATTCTTTGCCATGATTTCCTCGCTAGAACGCCGGAAGGGTTGAGCCCTGCCGACTCGCGTTGTACAACCAATGCGGTTGCGAATGGTTGCGGCCGATCCCCGTTGCCGGATTTCGAGCTAGCTTTCCAGAATCCGAACTAGGTGTGGAACGGCCTTCACCATACCGCGCACAGATTCGTTGTCTACGCGCTCGACAATTTGGTTGAGCCGCGTAAAGCCAAGCCCCTTAATCACCAGCTTGTGCTTCACCGGCGTCGAAATGGCCGAGCGGAAATACTGAATGCGAATCTTCTTGGCTCCTGCCATGGTTAAAGCTCCTCTACCTGCTTGCCGCGCGCCTGCGCCACATCGCTGCGATCGCGCAACTGTACGAGTGCGTCAAATGTAGCTTTGATCACGTTATGCGGATTGGGCGATCCGAGACTCTTGGTCAGCACATTCTGCACACCGACCGAGGTCATTACCGCACGCACCGCGCCGCCTGCAATCACGCCCGTTCCTTCCGGCGCCGGCTTCAACAACACCTGGCCGGACCCAAATCGTCCCAGCACCTGGTGCGGAATCGTCGTCTCCGTCAGGTTCACGCGTACCAGATTTTTCTTGGCCGATTCAATTCCCTTGCGGATCGCCTGGGGAACTTCCTTCGCCTTGCCCGAACCATAGCCCACCACACCCGAAGCGGCGTCGCCCACCACCACCAGCGCGGCAAACGACATGTTCTTTCCGCCCTTGACCACTTTGGTCACGCGATTGATGGCCACCACCTGATCTTTCAGGTTGTACTGGTTGGCATCGAGTTTCTTCTTGAAAGTCGTCGTCATTGCTCTCTCGTCTCTTTCAGTAAACAGTAGTCAGTGATCAGCACATTTCGGTCGATCTTGCCTCAGCGGCATATCCGCAGAGAGAACCGACCACTGACCCCTGTGCACTGACAACTGCTGTTAGAACTCCAGGCCGGATTCACGCGCTGCGTCGGCCAAGGCCTTGATGCGGCCGTGATAAAGGAAGCCTCCGCGGTCGAAGACCACTTTCTTGATGCCCTTCTCTTTGGCCTTCTCGGCAATTGCCTTCCCGATTTCCTTTGCCGCCGCCACATTCCCGCCGGTTTTCAGCTTCAGCGCCAACGTCGAGGCCGAAACCAGGGTCTCGCCCTTTTGATCGTCCACAACTTGCGCATAAAGGTGATTGAGCGAGCGGTAGACGTTCAGCCGCGGCCGTTCCGCCGTGCCAGACAGCTTCTGCCGAATACGCGCATGAATGCGCTGCCGAATTGCGTTTCTCTTGTTCTGCGTAATCATCGATTTCTCTTCCTATCAGCGGAGCCGCCCTGCGGTCCCGTTCGGGTTGAAATGCAGCTACTAGCTTCCAGCTCTGAGCCTCTAGCTCATCTCGCCTATTTGAATCTCTTCAACTTGGCACGGCCAGCTAAGAGCTGAAGCTAGGGCTAGGAGCCTACTTGGCGCCCGTCTTGCCGGCCTTCTTCTTCAACTTCTCATCGGAATAACGCACGCCCTTGTTCTTGTAGGGATCCGGCTTCCGCAACGAGCGCATGTCCGCCGCTACCTGACCCACTTTCTGCCGATCGATACCGCTAATCGTGAGGTGGGTCTGCTTCGGATCGACCGCTACGTCAATCCCCGTCGGCAGCGGAAACTCGATCGGATGCGAATAGCCCAGCGTAAACACCACCGTGCCCTTGCCCTTCAACTCCGCGCGATAGCCGATACCAACAATGTCCAGTTCCCGCGTCCAGCCCTTGGTGACGCCGTGCACCGCATTGAAAACCAGCGCACGCGTAAGCCCGTGGACGGCAGCGTACTTTTCATCTTCGCGGTTGACGTGGATCGTGCCATCTTTGGTTTCGAGCTGGATCCCTTTGGCGACCAGCGCGGACACCTTGCCCTTGGGTCCTTCGACAAGAACCGTATTGCCCTCAATCTTGTACTTTACGCCAGCGGGCAGCGGAATCGGTTTCTTTCCAATACGCGACATCGAATCAATCCTTCACTTGGCTTGCGAGTCCCGACCGAGCATTTCGCTCTTTCGTTCCACTGCAGCCCGCCGAGCCGAAGGCTCGACAACTCAACTTCCAATCTCAACTCAAACAGGCCTTGAAACGCCGAAGGCCACTGCCTGGACGGCCAGTCCTACCAGACTTCGCAGAGCACTTCGCCGCCTACGCCTTCGCGACGCGCCTGGCGACCCGTCATGACACCCTTCGGAGTGGTCATGATGGATATACCCAGTCCACCCTGCACGCGCTTGATCTCGTCGCGCCCGATGTATACGCGGCAACCGGGACGCGAGATGCGTGCCAGATCGCGAATGGCCGCTTCCTGCCCGCCGTATTTCAGGTACACGCGGAGAATCAGCTTGCCCTCTTCTTCCTGGGTCTTGTAGTTCGAGATGTAGCCCTCTTCTTTTAGAATGCGGGCAATCTCGGTCTTCAACTTCGAAGCTGGAACATCCAGCTTCTGATGACGCGCCCGGATTGCATTCCGGATCCGCGCCAAAAAATCTGCTACTGGGTCGGTCAGACTCATTCCTTCTCCTTCATTCCCCGTTCGCCCATCGCTAATTCCGGTAGGAACCTGCGGGAATGTCCACTACAGGGTTCACTCAGAGCTCAGACGTCAGTCACAAAATCGCTAAATCAACTCAGTCCCGGCTCCAGGCACGAAAGACCGATCCCTGACACCTGATCCCCGTCTTGCTACCAGCTCGACTTCACGACGCCGGGGATCTCGCCCTTCAGCGCCAATCCGCGGAAGCACAAACGGCATACGCCAAACTTCCGCAGATAGCCACGCGGCCGGCCGCAGAGCTTGCAGCGGTTGTGCTTGCGGGAGCTGAACTTCGGCTTCCGCGCGTCTTTCACTCTCTTTGCAGTCGTTGCCATGAATCCTCTTTACGACAGCTACTAGCTTTCAGCTATTAGCTTTTAGTTTGTTCCTTTCGTCGTCGGAGATGACCGGAACAAACTCAAATTGTTTTTTCTCCGGTGCTCGCTCTACCTCGAAAAAGCGAGAGGCTAGAAGCTAGCAGCTAGAGGCTGTTCTTACGCGCCCTGGCGGAACGGCATTCCGAACGCCTTCAAGAGCGCTCGCGCCGAGTTGTCGTCCTTCGCCGTAGTCACAATCGTGATGTTCATGCCCTTCAGCTTTTCTACCTTGGAGTAATCAATCTCGGGAAAGATCAGCTGATCGCGCAGTCCAAGCGTGTAGTTGCCGCGTCCATCAAAACTCTTTGTTGAAACCCCGCGAAAATCCCGCACGCGCGGCAGAGCCGTGGAGATCAAACGATCCAGAAATTCGTAGGCCTTGTCGTTACGCAGTGTCACCATCGCCCCAATCGACATGCCCTCGCGCACCTTGAAGGCCGCAATCGACTTCTTTGCCTTGGTGGTCACAGGCTTCTGTCCGGTAATCGCGGTCAAATCGCCGACCAGCGGATCGAGCAGTTTGGTATTCTGCGTCGCTTCACCCAGGCCCATGTTGATCACAATCTTGTCGATCTTGGGCACCGCCATCGAGTTCTCAATGCCCAGTTCCTTTTTCAGGGAGGGCTTGATCTCTTTGTTGTATTTCTCTTTCAACCTTGCTGCCATGTTCCTTTACTCTCTTTCTTCCGTACTCGGAGTGGATCCTGCTCTCAATCCGTTTACCGTTTCGGAAGGGACTCAATTCAGCTGCTAGCCTCTAGCTGCTAGCTCTTAGCTCCATCTCGCCGCCGGCTCCAGCACAACTAGCCAGGAGCTAGTGGCTAGAAGCTGTTTCTCTACTTCTTCGTGGGCAACTCAGACCCGCACTTTTTGCAGATGCGGATCTTGCTCGCGCCTTCGGTCTTGAATCCCACCCGTGCTGTCCCGCAATTCGGGCATACGAGAACCACGTTGGAAATGTTGATCGGCGACTCGTGCTCCGCAATGCCGCCCTTGGTCCGTTGTCCGCGCTTGCTCGACACGGTCTTCTTCACGACCCGCACGTGCTCCACCAGCAAGGTCCCGTTGTCGGGAAAGGCGCGTAGCACGCGGCCTGTCTTGCCGCTGTCGGCGCCCGCGATCACCTTGACCGTATCGTTGCGATGAATACTCAAACTCGGCATCTGTTTCTCCGAAAGCAGCTGCTAGCCACTCGCTAGTTCAATTCCCGTTCTGCTCGTCTCATCTTCCAACCGGCCTAGCCAGGAGCTGGAGGCTGGAAGCTAAAGGCTCACGAAATCCCGAGCTACACAACCTCAGGAGCTAAAGACACAATCTTCAGAAACTTCTTTTCGCGCAACTCGCGGGCCACCGGTCCGAAAACGCGTGTGCCCACAGGCTCATGCGCATCGTCGATCACTACTGCCGCATTCTCATCGAACCGGATATAGGTTCCGTCGCGGCGCCGATGCTCTTTGCGGGTCCGCACGATGACCGCCTTCACGACCTTGCCCTTCTTGACCGTGCCATCCGGCGAAGCTTCCTTGACGGCAGCCGTGATGACATCGCCCAGGCCGGCCTTCTTGCCCAAACCGCCGCCCAGCGGCAGAATCATCTGCAGCTTCCGCGCGCCGGAGTTGTCGGCCACCGCGAGCATGGTTCTCATTTGCACTGCCATGGTTCTTCTCCTTACTCGCTTGCCTTACTTGGCGACTTCGACCTGCTCCAGCGTCGCCGTGTCCTCGAGCTGACTCAAGGTCGAGCGTCGCACAATCTCTTCAAGAGACCAGCGCTTCAACTTGCTCAACGGCCGGCACTCGCGAATGCGCACGACATCCCCCACGCGCGCCGAGTTCTGCTCATCGTGGGCATAAAATTTCTTCGAGCTCTTCACGATACGCTTGTACTTGGGATGAGCCTTGCGCATTTCGACTTCAACCACGATGGTCTTCTGCATCTTGGTCGAAACTACGTTGCCCACCTTCTCGTTGCGCCGCGAAAGGGGCGCCGTTCCCTGCACTGTCTCTGCCGCCGTCATTTACTGGCTCCCTTTCCTGTCTTCGCCGCTGTATCTTTCTGTGCGCCGCGCACTCCCAGTTCGCGCTCGCGAACCACCGTCTTGATCTGCGCAATCTCTTTACGCAGCTGGCGCAGCTTCTTCACACCATCGTTCTGCCCCAGCGACACCTGAAAGCGCAAACGAAACAACTGTTCCGCAGCCGTCTTCTCCTGGTGCTCCAGCTCGGCGTCGCTTAAATTCCTGATCTTTGCGAGTTCCATCTCTTCCTGCTCCCAGCTCCTGGCCTCCAGCGGCCATTCACTGCAATTCCTACTTGGCCGCGGCTACTGCCTTTTCGGCACCGGGGCGCTGCACAAACTTGGTTCTCAGCGGCAGCTTGTTCGACGCCAGCCGCATGGCTTCCTGGGCGATCTCGGGCGTTACGCCTTCCATCTCGAAAAGAATCTTGCCCGGACGGACCACGGCGACCCAATGGTCCAACGCGCCCTTTCCCGATCCCATACGGACTTCGGCCGGCTTCTTCGTAATCGGCTTGTCGGGAAACAAACGCAGCCAGATCTTGCCGCCGCGCTTGATGAAGCGGGTCATCGCGATACGGCTGGCTTCAATCTGCCGATCGGTAATATACCCGCACTCCAGAACCTTCAAGCCATATTCGCCGAAGGACAGCGAAGACCCGCGCCACGCCTTGCCGCGCCTCTTGCCCTTCTGCTGCTTGCGAAACTTCACCTTCTTTGGCATCAACATAACGAAAACCTCAAAAGACAGCTACTAGCTTCTAGCTATTAGCTCCTAGCTTCATATCTCTCGCTGCAGCCCGACTTCGCACGCTCTAGCTGGAAGCTAGTGGCTAGAAGCTGAGAGCTGCTTTTAAAACACCGACGTCCCAACCGCGGGAGCCTGCCGGCGCTTCTGTTCATAGATATCGCCGCGATAGATCCACGTCTTCACGCCAATCTGGCCATACGTGGTCTCCGCCTCGGCGAATCCGTAATCGATATCGGCCCGAAGCGTGTGCAGCGGCAAACGTCCCTGCAAATACCACTCGGAGCGGGCGATTTCGTTGCCGTTCAACCGTCCCGAAACGCGCACCTTAATTCCCTTGCAGCCGAAGCGCAGCGCCGAATCGACGCTCTTGCGCATCGCCCGGCGAAAACTAACGCGCTTTTCAAGCTGCAACGCGATATTCTCGGCCACCAGTTGCGCATCCAACTCCGGCTTGTTCACTTCAATAATGTCGATGAACACATCGCGGCTGGTACGCTTGCCGAGCTCGGTCTTCAACTTTTCGATCTCCGCGCCCTTGCGTCCAATCACAATGCCCGGCCGCGCGGTACGAATCAGGAAGCGCAGCTTGTTGCCGGGGCGCTCAATTTCCACCGAGCTCACGCCGGCAGCCTTGAGCTTTTCGCGCAACTCCGCTTTCAGCTTCACGTCCTCGACCAGGAGCTTGTCATAGTCGCGCTCTGAAAACCAGCGCGAACGCCACGGCTTGTTCACTCCGAGCCGGAATCCGTAAGGATGGACTTTCTGTCCCATGCTTTTACCTCAATCCTCTTTGGCCGTCTTGCTGGCCTTCTTCTTCGGCGCTGGCTTCGCCTTCTTAGCGGACGCCTTCACAGCCGGCTTGGCTTTCTTTGCAGCCTTGGGGGTTTCTACCGCCGGCACCTCAGCCTTGGTCACCAGGTGCGATCCGTTGTCGCGCTCGGCTACCGAAACTATGATGTGCGCCAACCTGCGCTGATAGCGATACGCGCGCCCCATCGGTGCGGGGCGAATCCGCTTCATGCGCGGACCATCATTAGCCAGAGCCTGCTTGACGTAAAGATTGTCCACGTCCAGATCAGTTCCCTGCTCGCCGGCTACATACTTCGCGTTGTCCACCGCGGACGTGAGGAGCTTGTGGATCACCGGAGCGATGCGCTTCTTGGTGAACGCCGCCGTTTCCAGCGCTTCTTGCACTCCCCGGCCCTTGATCAAATCGAGCACCAGCCGCGCCTTCTGCGGCGACACGCGCTGAAACTTGGCCTCGGCCCGGTATTCTTTTGTCTCGACTGCCATTGCTCTATCCTCAACTCAGCTACCAGCTTTTCGCCGCCAGCTTCCTCTTCGATTTCCCGCAGCTCCCGAACTACCTACCAACCGGGAACCAATCGCCGTATTCTCTTACCGCGCAGGCGGTGCCGGTGCCGGCTTCGCTGCAGCCTCGGCTGCCTTCGATCCACCGGTGTGCCCCTTGAAGGTGCGCGTCGGCGCGAATTCGCCCAGTTTGTGGCCCACCATGTTCTCTGTCACATAGACAGGAACGAACTTTTTGCCGTTGTGCACCGCGATCGTGTGGCCCACAAACTCCGGGAAGATCGTCGAGCGGCGCGACCAGGTCTTTACGACTTTCTTATCGTTGGCCTTGTTCAGCACCTCGATCTTCACGCTGAGATGCGCATCCACAAACGGCCCTTTTTTCGTCGAACGTGCCATGAAATCCAGCTCCTAGCTTCTAGCCTTTAGCTTCTAGCCTTTCCTTACCTAAGCTAGCCGCCCGCTATCGCCTTGAAATCTCTCTCGCCCATGTCGTAGCTAGTAGCTGGAAGCTAGAAGCTAACGGCTGTTTCCTACTTCGCCCGGCGACTGACGATAAACGAATCAGTCCGCTTGTTGTTGCGCGTCTTGTATCCGCGTGTCGGCTGGCCCCACGGCGTCACCGGATGACGTCCACCCGATGTTTTGCCTTCGCCGCCGCCGTGCGGATGGTCGACCGGATTCATCGTCACGCCGCGGTTCGTGGGTCGAATGCCCATCCAGCGCTTGCGTCCCGCCTTGCCGATCGAGATGTTTTCATGGTCGGTATTGCCTACCTGGCCAATCGTCGCCATGCACTCAGCCAGCACTTTGCGCGATTCGCCAGAGGGCAGCTTCAGCAACGCATAGTCGCCTTCTTTTGCCACCAGCTGCGCCTGCGCACCCGCCGACCGCGCCATCTGCGCACCCTTGCCCGGCCGCAGCTCAATCGCATGCACCGTGGTGCCGGCCGGAATATTCTTGAGCGGCAGAGCATTGCCAATCAGGATGTCGGCATCGGGACCGGACGTCACCGTCGCTCCCACCTTCAATCCCACCGGCTGCAGAATGTAGCGTTTCTCACCATCGGCATAGTGCACCAGCGCGATGCGCGCCGAACGGTTCGGATCGTACTCGATCGTCGCTACTTTGCCGGGCACGCCATACTTCTCGCGCTTGAAATCAATCAGGCGCAGTTTCTGCTTGTGCCCGCCGCCCTGGTGGCGGATGGTCAGGTCGCCCGAGTTGCGACGTCCGCCGGTGCGCTTGCGCGTGGTCAGCAGCGGCTTATGCGGCTTGTCTGTCGTCAGGTCGTCGTTCACCAGCGTGGTTTGAAACCGCAGCGTCGGTGTGACGGGTCTGTATGTCTTGATCGCCATCGTCTTTGTCCTTGGATCAGCTTCCAGCTTCTAGCTGCCAGCTTTTAGCAGATCTCTCTTCAACAAGCTTCCTGACTTACTCCAAACTCCTCACTTCTCTCTCGCCACCGGCAAGCTAGAAGCTGGGAGCTAGAAGCTGCTTCTATAGGTTGCTCACGTACTCCGGCATCTTCTCGCCCGCCTTCAGACGAACGTATGCCTTTTTCCAGTCCGGGCGGAAGCCCGCGAACTTGCCGCGGCGGCGCTCTTTGCCAGCAACATTGGCCGTACGAACCGCGGCCACTTTCACCTTGAACAGAGCCTCAACGGCCTGCTTCACTTCAGTCTTCGAGGCATCGGGCGCAACATCAAACACCAGCGTCCCCTCGGTTTCCTTCACGCCCAGTCCCTTTTCGGTGATCAGGGGGCGGCGAATTACGGAATATAGAGTTGGCATTACGCAGCCTCCGTGTGCGCAGCTCTGCGCTTCGATACGGACTTCACGAGGGACTCGGAGAGCTGCTCGATGGCGGATTTCGAAAAAATCGCCCGTTCATAGCGCAGCAGGTCGTAAGGATGCACCTCGTTGTTTAACACCAGCTCCACGCCCTTGAGATTGCGCGCGCCCAGTACCAGCGCCTGCGAAAGCGTCTTGCCGTTTTCAACCAGCAGAACCGTGCGCTTCGCATCCAGCTTGTTCAACGCGTCGCGATAGAGCTTCGTCTTGGCCTCTTTGATCTCGAGCGAATCAACCACCGTCAGCTTGCCATCCGCCAGCTTTGAGGCCAGCGCCGAACGCAATGCGCCTAGCAGCTTCTTGCGCGGAAAGGCGTATTCATAGCTGCGCGGCTGCGGTCCATGCACGGTGCCGCCATGACGCCATAGAGGCGAACGAACCGAGCCAACACGCGCACGGCCGGTGCCCTTCTGCTTCCACAACTTCTTGCCGGAACCAGCGACCAGCTTGCGGTTCTTGGTGGCGTGCGTGCCCTGGCGCAGCGAAGCGCGATAATGCTTCACCGCCTCCCACAGCAGATCCTCGTTCACCTGGCCAAATACCGCATCGGCCAAATCGAGCGAGCCCACCTTATCGCCGTTCAAATTGACTACATCCACTTTTGCCATCGTCTTTTCTTCTTCCGAGCACTCGGCAAGCGCCTTCGTGCCCTTCAATCTCTCGCGCCCGTCAGGACGCTTTGCCTGAACGGCTCGTTCACTTCTTCTTCGGGGCTGCCTTCTTCGAAGCCTTCAACGGGTCGACGGTGGTCGAGCCAGCAAATCCACGACGCTCGCGCGGCGGAGCCTTGGCTTTCGAAATCAGCACATAACCCTCGCGCGGACCAGGCACTGCGCCTTCCACCATCAGCAGATTCTCTTCGAGATCAATGCCCCGGATGCGCAAATTGCGCACCGTCACCTGATCCGTGCCAAAGTGGCCAGGCATACGCTGACCGGGAAACACGCGCGACGGAAAGCTGGACGCGCCGATCGAACCCTGTACCTGGAACATGTGACCGTGCGACTTTGGTCCGCCGGCAAACTTATGCCTGCGCACAACACCGGCAAAGCCGCGGCCCTTCGAGGTACCAATCACATCCACAAACTTGGCTTCCGCAAAAATATCTACCAGGACTCGATCGCCGGCCTTGGTCTCTGCCGAACCATCGGTGGCCGCTTCGATATCAACTTCCTTGATGATCTTCACCGGCGGCGCTTCGGTCTTGGCAAAGTGACCAGCCTGCGGCTTAGTGATTCGCGAAGCCTTCACAAACTCGACAAGCCCGATCTGCGCGGCGTCGTAGCCGTCTTTCGAAGCCGTCTTCAACTGCGTAATCACGCAAGGACCAGCCTGCAGCACCGTAATCGGGTGTACATCGCCCTTCTCATCGAAGACCTGCGTCATGCCGATCTTTTTTCCCAGAATCCCTGTAACTGCCATCTTGTCCTCACCTCATCATGCGAGTTTGAACGCCTCGCACTGCCGGAATGTTTACCGAGCTTCTAGCCGCTAGCTTTTAGCTTCTAGCTCTTCTTGGCCGTCCGCTCATTCCACTTCAGAACTTCGCTCCCGTCCTCACTGCCTGTTCCTCCCCGATAAAGCTAGAGGCTAGGAGCTAGCAGCTAGAGGCTTGAAAAGTCGCGCAGCTACTTTTCAAACGCCTTGATCTCGACATCCACACCGGCGGGCAGATCAAGCTTCATCAGCGCGTCTACCGTCTGCTGGGTTGGCTCGAGAATGTCGATCAGCCGCTTGTGCGTGCGAATCTCGAAGGCTTCGCGCGACTTCTTGTCCACGTGCGGCGAACGCAGCACGCAGTACTTGTTCTTAATCGTCGGCAAGGGAATCGGACCGGCCACTGTTGCTCCAGTGCGCTTGGCCGTCTCCACAATCTCACCGGTCGAGGTGTCGAGCACGCGATAGTCGTATGCCTTCAACCGAATTCGTATCCTTTGACCTACCATGGCTCTACTTTCCAGTGATCAGTGCATCGTTGTCATTGATCAGATTTCGTTTGCCGCGTCTTGCTTACGCCCGACGCGGCCAGCATTTGTCGGGGCCCCCAGCGACAGGTCTTCGTCGCTGGGGTGACCGTCTACTTGATAATTTCCGAGATCGTTCCTGCGCCTACGGTGCGTCCGCCTTCACGGATGGCGAAGCGCAGACCCTTCTCCATGGCTACCGGCGTGATCAGTTCGATCACCAGCTGCACGTTGTCGCCCGGCATCACCATCTCGGTGCCCGCCGGCAACTCCGCCACGCCCGTCACGTCCGTGGTGCGGAAGTAGAACTGCGGACGATAGCCCTTGAAGAACGGAGTATGACGGCCGCCTTCTTCCTTGCTCAACACGTAAATCTCGCCCTTGAAGTTGGTATGCGGCGTAATCGATCCCGGCTTGGCCAGCACCATACCGCGCTCCACGTCTTCCTTGGCGATACCGCGCAGCAGGATGCCGGCGTTGTCGCCCGCCAGACCTTCGTCCAGCTGCTTCTTGAACATCTCCACGCCCGTGCAGACCGACTTGCGCGTCTCGCGGAAGCCCACAATCTCCACATCCTCGCCCACCTTCACCTTGCCGCGCTCGATACGGCCCGTCACCACGGTGCCGCGTCCCGAGATCGAGAAGATGTCTTCGATCGGCATCAGGAACGGAAGGTCGATCGAACGCTGCGGCTGCGGCACGTTCTTGTCCACCGCATCCATCAGCTCGTCGATCTTGGCTTCCCACTGCGCTTCGCCGTTCAACGCACCCAGCGCCGAGCCGCGAACCACCGGCACATCATCGCCGGGGAACTGGTACTTGGTCAGAAGCTCACGCACTTCCATCTCGACCAGGTCGATCAGCTCGGTATCTTCTACCGCATCGCACTTGTTCAGGAACACCACAATGTACGGCACGCCAACCTGGCGCGCCAGAAGAACGTGCTCCTTGGTCTGCGGCATCGGACCGTCGGTTGCCGCAACCACCAGGATCGCCCCGTCCATCTGCGCCGCACCGGTGATCATGTTCTTGATGTAGTCGGCGTGGCCCGGGCAATCCACGTGAGCATAGTGACGGTTGGCCGTCTCGTATTCCACGTGCGCCGTGGCAATCGTGATACCGCGCTCCCGCTCTTCCGGGGCGTTGTCGATCGAGTCAAACGACCGAAATGCAATCTTCGGGTTGTGCTTTGACAATACCTTCGTTATCGCCGCCGTCAGCGTCGTCTTGCCGTGATCGATGTGCCCAATCGTTCCCACATTCACGTGCGGCTTCGAACGGTCAAACTTTTCCTTCGCCATAAAGCCCTAAATCCCTTTCGTAGCTCCTACTGCACGTTGCTTCCAAGGGCGCCGGCCATCCGGCTCCAGCCCCAAAAATCAGCTGCTAGCTTTTAGCCGCTAGCCACTAACTCCGTCCTGCTTGCTCCGGCCCCTGATCGTGATCCCCTACTGGCTAAGCTAGGAGCTAGAGGCTAGCAGCTAAGAGCTAGCTCTTTCACTTTCCCTGCGCCCTGCCGATAATTTCATCGGCGATCATGCGCGGCGCTTCTTCATAGCGCGCAAACTGCATCGAGTAAGACGCGCGGCCCTGCGTGGACGAACGAATCTCGTTCACGTATCCAAACATTTCCTTCAGCGGAACAATCGCCTTGATGACCTGCGAACCAGCCGCGTGCTCCATGCCTTCAATGCGTCCACGGCGCGAGTTGATGTCGCCGATAATCACACCCATGAACTCCTCGGGAACCGTGACTTCGACGGCCATCACCGGCTCCAACAACACCGGTGAAGCCTTCCTGGCTGCTTCCTTGAAGGCGATCGAACCCGCAAACTTGAACGCCATTTCGTTCGAATCCACTTCGTGATAGCTGCCGTCGAACAACGTCACCTTCACGTCAACAATCGGGTAGCCGGCCAAGATGCCAAGTTCCAGCGCACCCTGCACACCCTGGTCGATCGGCTTGATGTATTCCCTCGGGACCGAACCGCCCTTGATGTCGTTGATGAACTCGTAACCCTTGCCCGGCTCGTTGGGCTCAATGCGCAGCTTGCAATGCCCATAGTTGCCCGAGCCGCCAGTCTGGCGAATGTACTTGCCCTCGGCCTCGGCCGTCTTCCGAATCGTCTCGCGGAAGGCAACTTTGGGCTCGCCCACATTCGCTTCCACCTTGTGCTCGCGCTTCATGCGGTCCACAAGAATCTCGAGGTGCAACTCGCCCATGCCGCTGATGATCGTCTGACCCGAGTCCTCATCGGTCCGCACTTTAAAGGTGGGATCCTCATCGGCGAGGCGCGATAATGCGATACCCATCTTCTCCTGGTCGGCCTTGGTCTTCGGCTCAATGGCCACCGAAATCACCGGCTCAGGGAAAGTGATGGCGCCCAGCGCAATCGGATGCTGCGGCGAGCTCAGCGTGTCGCCCGTCTTCAGGTCCTTCAACCCAACGCAAGCGCAGATATCGCCGGCATAGATCTCGGTGATGTCTTCCCGCTTGTTAGCATGCATCTTCACCAGACGACCAACCCGCTCCGTCTTGCCGGTGCGCGGATTCAGGATGGTGTCGCCCGTCTTCAACCCACCCGAGTAAATCCGGATGAAGGACAGCTTGCCGAATGGATCGTTGATCAGCTTGAACACCAGCGCCGAGAGCGGCTCACTGTCTTCTGCCTTGCGAATCTCGATCTCGCTGTGGTTCGAAGGATTGATGCCCTCCACCGCAGGCTTATCGAGCGGGCTCGGCAGGTAGTCGACCACCGCATCGAGCAGCGTCTGCACACCCTTGTTCTTGAACGCCGAGCCGCAGATCACCGGAAAAATCTTCAGGTCAATCGTCGCCTTGCGAATGCCTGCCTTCAGTTCATCAATGCTTGGCGTCTCACCTTCCAGGAACTTCTCGAGCAGGACATCATCGGTTTCGGCGATTACTTCAATCAGCTGCAGACGGAACGCTTCGGCCTTCTTCTGCAAGTCCGCGGGAATTGGCTCTTCGGAGTACTTCGCGCCCATTGTCTCGTCGTGCCACAAAATGGCCTTCATCTCGATGAGATCAACGATGCCCTTGAATCCGGCTTCCGCACCCACGGGAATCTGCAGTGCGACGGGCCGCGCGCCCAGCCGCTTGCGAATGGTCTCAAGAACGAACTCGAAATCCGCTCCATTCTTGTCCATCTTGTTCACAAAGCAAATGCGCGGAACCTTGT
Source organism: uncultured Acidobacteriaceae bacterium (assembly GCA_963798035.1). Classification (GTDB taxonomy): domain Bacteria; phylum Acidobacteriota; class Terriglobia; order Terriglobales; family Acidobacteriaceae; genus Telmatobacter. The sequence goes on from CAWCRW010000009.1 coordinate 35,792, forward strand.
ACTTGTCGCCCTGCCGCCAAACGGTCTCCGTCTGCGGCTGCACGCCGGAAACAGAATCAAACACTGCGACCGCGCCATCGAGAACGCGAAGAGAACGCTCCACCTCGGCGGTGAAGTCCACGTGACCCGGCGTATCAATGATGTTGATCCGGATGTCGCGCCACATGCAGGTGGTGGCTGCAGACGTAATCGTAATGCCGCGCTCCTGCTCCTGCTCCATGTAGTCCATGGTCGCGGTGCCTTCATGCACTTCGCCGATGCGGTGCGTGATGCCCGTGTAAAACAGGATGCGCTCTGTCGCTGTCGTCTTCCCGGCGTCGATGTGCGCCATGATTCCGATATTCCGGCAACGATTCAGAGGTATGGTGCGTGCCACGGTAATTCTTCTTCCTTGCGAGCAATTTGCCCGCCGTTAAAAACCTAGCTGCTAGCCACTAGCTCCTAGCTTGTCTATGCGGGGCGGCTCGATCTAGCCCCAAATCCAGTCGTTACTGCGACAGCCCAAAGCTAGTAGCTGGAAGCTAGAAGCTAGCGGCTATGTTCCTACCAGCGGTAGTGCGCGAAAGCCTTGTTGGCCTCGGCCATGCGGTGCACATCTTCTTTCTTCTTCATTGCCGCACCGCGACCATTGGCCGCATCCAGCAATTCATTGCTCAGCTTGTCAATCATGCCCTTTTCGCCCCGGCTGCGCCCGTAGGTGATCAGCCAGCGAATTGCAAGCGAGGTCCGCCGGTCGGGATTCACTTCGATTGGAACCTGGTAGTTGGCGCCGCCCACACGGCGGGTTTTCACTTCGAGCAGAGGCTTGCAGTTCTCGACGGCCTTCTTGAAGAGCTTGAGAGCTTCTTCGCCGCCGCCCTTTTCTTCCAGGTTCTTCATCGCCTGATAGAAGATGCCCTGGGCGGTTGACTTCTTGCCGCCCCACATCATCGAGTTCACAAACTTGGTCACCAGCGTGGAGCCGTACACCGGATCCGCTGCCACTTCCCGCTTCGCAATGTGCCCTTTTCTCGGCATAATTCCTCAAGAACAGTGATCAGTTATCAGTGGTCAGTTATCAGATTGCAGTTACCAAGGCATTTGCCGATCACCGACAACTGATCACTGACTTCTTTTACTTCTTCGCTGGCGCCGCGCCGCCCTTGGCGCGCTTGGCCCCATACTTCGACCGGCTCTGCTTGCGGTTTGCCACGCCCACCGAATCCAGCGTGCCGCGCACCACGTGATACCGCACGCCCGGCAGATCCTTCACACGGCCGCCGCGGATGAGCACAATCGAGTGCTCCTGCAGGTTGTGGCCGATGCCGGGAATGTACGTCGTAACCTCGATGCCGTTTGTCAGCCGCACGCGCGCCACTTTACGCAGCGCGGAATTCGGCTTTTTGGGCGTCTGGGTATACACGCGGGTGCAGACACCGCGCCGCTGCGGCGAAGCCTGCAATGCGGGCGACGCCGTCTTGTAACGGGGGGCCGTACGCCCCTTGCGAACAAGTTGATTAAATGTAGGCAAACCGAAACTCCTTACCCCAAAACGCTTGAAACCCAAAATCTCTTCAGCCGCGCGCGCACCAGATCGAGGCGTTTTGGTCTTGGGCAGCCTGGTCGCTGCGCAAACACACAAAAGCCCCAAGTTGATGCTTCGCGTCTGCCTTCGTTCCACTTCCAGACGAGAACCGAGACGGTGGTCAGACGCCCGCCGAGGCAGGGCCGACTCCGTTTCGCCGGTTCCGGCCCGCATAGCCCTCCAAGGTGGAGAAACGCGCGGGCACCGATGCGATGATCCCTTGCCCTTCGCAAGATAAGAGCTTATCCAGGGATGCCGGCCGGCTTGACTACGCTCGGCCTTGGGATTCAGCCCTCGCCTCAATACCTTGGCCGGGCTGCCCTCACGCTTCCGTCGCAAAGCACACGGACGGGCGCGTTCTTGCGGAACCATTCAACAATAGCAAGAAATCTGGGCAGGGTCAATGAAATGGGCCCTGCCCCCTATTTTTGACCGCACTTTTTACCGGTTATTGAATCGCGTGCACCGTCCACGCACCATTCGCGAGAGCAAAATCGACGTGCCGTCTCGTGCTCAGCTTGTTTCCCGGATTATGCGCGATTTGTTGCAAGACGTCCGGCACACCGGTCAGATCCACGCCCTCAACATAGTCCGCACCCTTAGCGGTATCAACGCCTGCCACCATTTCGTCCGTAATGTCGCCCATGTCGCGCGCTTTCAAATGGTTGGCCTGCACGGTGACCATGCGGAACATATAGTTCTTGTCGTCGAGGCTGTCCGGTCGCCACTGGATCGTGTCGCCTCCGCCTGGCAGCTGAACCGCCTTTTTGCCTGCGTCGGTCAGCTTGAAGTCTGCCCAATACTTGTTCGGATAGATTGTCGTCCGATTCCAAAACTTCGCGAGCGCGCCCTGGACCATCCCATCGTTGTTGACCAGGATTGATACCCCTTGCGGCTGCGCATGATCGTAATCCGCTTGTACCAACGCCAGAGCCTGGGTTTGCGTCAGCTCCGGCGCCGACTTGCACCCCACAAAAAACATCCCCGCACTCAACAGCGCCGCGGCGCCCAGAGCTTTCAAGCCCAATGTGTGTTTCACTGTTTCCTCCATAGACCGTTTCGAACGGCTCGAATTCCATCGACCCGTCATTTTTCTCCTACTTTCCCTTGCTGTCAATGGAGTTGCAAGTGACAAGGCGTACAGTCAAAGGTTTTAGCTGCAAAAGTAGGTCCACTCCGAGGCAGTTTCCGACCCGTCTACTTCCCGCTTCCAGTCAAACGATCCACCAGCAGCTCCAGAAATCCCTTCTCATCCGATTCCAGGCAGACCCGTGCATTCGCTTCGCCGGGGGTAGTGCGCGTGAACCCCTTGTCGTCGATTTCAATGTGCATTGGCTTCGCCGGACACAGATCGGGCCGGAATACGTAGGCCACTGCCACAGGGTCGAACAGGGTCGGAGTCGGGGAATGGCTTGGGGTTCCGGCCATCCACTGGTGGTAGAGAATCGTCAGTTGATCCGTGAGCGCAGATCCATGCGCAAAAATCTTTTCCCGATCCGCCTCTTCCAGATGGATTTGCGTTGAATCGAGCGGCATCATGAAGACAGGCACCCCGGCAGCAAGCAGCGCCTTCGCCCCGGCAGGATTGCGGTTGATATTCCACTCCGCATCCGCCGGCCGGTGCGCTCCGGTTTTCCCATCGTCATACCCGCGATCGATGCTTCCGCCCATCAGCACCACACGCTTGAGCTTGCGGAAAGTCGCAGGATCCTTTTCGATCGCCGCTTGCACCGTGAAGAGTGGGCCTATGGCAATGAGCGTGATCTCTCCAGGGTTCTTCCGCACCTGGTCGAGAAGGAACTCCGCGCCATCGGCATGTACTCCGGCCGGCGCCTGCAGCGCGTACGCTCTTTGTGTCATCACGTTGTCAGTCTTGGACTCTGGTCCCGCAGCGACTGGAATGTCGGTCCTGCCCACCGCTTTCAGATAGCGGTCCAGCAGCCGTGCGCGCAGCTCTGTATTCCCAAACGTCGTTGTCACCCCCAGAATCTTCAGTTCCGGGCTGCGCAGGGCCAAGGCCAGCGCGTACGCGTCATCGATGTCATCGCCAATGTCGGTGTCAATGAGAACGAGCTGCTGCGTTGCAACATTCTCCGGGGATTGTCCGGCCTCTTCACCGCGGGCCATGCGGCCCCCTCGGACCATCGCCATTCCGACAACCAAGAAAAGGACCGACACCAGCATTCCGCGCGCGTTTTTCATCCTTGTCATCCTACCGCTTCGTTCTTGGGTAGCGCGGCGATCGACCGACATTGGTTTTTGCAAAACGCTACGAATGCCCCTCCAACTTCGCCACGATTGCATTCGCGTCGTACACGCAACCACCCCACACGCCGCCGCTCACGTGCACAAGCGCAGCCCACAGCCGCGTATCCTTCGGCAGTGCCGGATGGGGCCGCAAATCCGCACGCGGCCCACGCTCCATCAACACCCGCGCCCCCTCTTCCACCCCGAAGGCTTCCTCCGCATCACCCACCAGGTTCACCGTCCCGACCAGCTTTGCGCGGTCAATCACGATCTCGATCTGATCGCCCTCCAGCACCTTCCCAATGGGGCCACCCGCCAGCGCCTCCGGCGAAATGTGTCCCACGCACGCTCCCGTCGAAACGCCGCTAAACCGCGCATCGGTCAGCACTGCGACGTGTTTGCAATGCGGCAACGCCTTCAGCGCCGACGTCACCTGGTAGATCTCCTGCATCCCCGCGCCTTTGGGCCCGCCGCAGATCAGCACGATCACGTCGCCGCGTCCGATCGCTCCGCCCTTGATCGCCTGGATCGCATCGGTCTCGGTCACAAACACCCGAGCCGGCCCAACGTGCCGATACACTCCGTCCGCACCCACCAGCGACGCGTCAATGGCCGTGCTCTTGATGACCGACCCTTCCGGCGCGAGATTCCCCAGCGGAAAACACACCGTCGCCGAAAGCCCGCGCGCTCGAGCCCGATCCCGATCCAGGATCACTTCGTCGGGATCGATCCCGTCCAACTCTTTCAATCGTTGCCGCAGGTCTTTGCGCCGCTCGCTCTCGCGCCACCAATCGAGGCAGGCGTCCAGCGTCTCTCCGCTCACGGTCTTCACGCGCGTGTCCAGCAACCCCGCTGCGCGCAGTTCGAGCATCACTTCCGGAACCCCTCCGGCGAGAAACACCTGCACCGTTGCGAACCCGCGTGGTCCGTTTGGCAATGCGTCCACAAGGCGCGGCACTTCGCGATTCACCGCGGCCCACTCGTCCACCGTGGGACGCTTCAGTCCAGCCGAAAATGCAATCGCCGGCAGGTGAATCAGCAAATTCGTCGACCCGCCAAACGCCGCATGCAACACCATCGCATTGCGCAGCGCTCCTGGCGTCAATACATCGTTGACGCCCATCGCAATCTGTTGCATGCGCCGCAGCGCTCGTGCCGATCGCTTCGCCGCATCGAGCCAAATGGGTTGGCCCGACGGCGCGAGTGCGGTGTGCGGTAGCGACAGCCCCAACGCTTCGCCTACCACCTGCGACGTTGCAGCTGTTCCCAAGAATTGGCATCCGCCGCCCGGACTTGCACACGCTCTGCATCCCACGTCCGCCGCGTACTCGAGCGTGATCTGCTGCTGCGCGAACCGCGCGCCAATCGTCTGCACCTTGCCTGAGTCCTCACCGGTCTCCGGTAAGAGCGTGACGCCTCCAGGGACCAAGACCGCAGGCAGCGGACCGGCCGAGGCCAGCGCCATCATCATGGCCGGCAGACCCTTGTCGCAGGTTGCAATTCCCAGCACGCCTTTGCCCGTGGGAAGCGACCGCATCAGGCGCCGCAGTACCACCGCCGCATCGTTGCGAAACGGGAGCGAATCCATCATGCCCGTGGTGCCCTGCGTCCGTCCGTCGCAGGGATCCGTGCAGGCCCCGGCAAACGGCACCGCGCGCAGCGCCTTTAGCTCCCGCGCTGCTTCCGCGACCAGCAGACCCACTTCCCAGTGGCCGGTGTGAAATCCCAGCGCAATCGGCTGCCCATCCTCCGCGCGCAATCCCCCATGCGTGCTGAGAATCAGAAACTCCGGATCCAGCAGTCGCGTCGGATCCCAGCCCATTCCCGCGTTCTGGCTCAAGCCAAACAAATTCCCTGATGGCTCCGTCAGCAGCATCTCCGCAGAGAGCGGTAACGCTCCCTCCGGCCCCGGCGCGTGCGTCGTCACGCCAAGCCAGTTTGCGTTCGGCGTTTCCAGAACAGAACTGAGAGAAATCTCGATGATCGTGTCCTCTATCAAACTCGTAAGTGTCAACTCGTAAGTATAGAAGCGACTCGGCCCCGACACTCATGACCTGCCTGCGGCGCACGTCCTCGTGGGGAACGACTGCCCTACCTCAGGGCTGCGGGCTCACCTGCCGCAACATGTACTGATGCGGCTTCGGCGCAGCCTCCGCGTAGATTGAATCTTCTAGCGAATCTTCGAACGCCTGCATCACGTCGGTACCGCCCGAACGTTCTCCCGTATTCGCCTTGCGCACCCGCATGCGCAGGTGAATGTAATGCGCTTCATCGCGATCCCGCACCAGCCAGCTCACCCGCTGCGCCTGGTGAAACATCGGCGTCGGATAGTCCGCAAGATTAATCCCATGGTCCATCTCCTGCGCCGAAAAAGTGCCAATCACGCCATCGTCGATTGTCAGCGCGTAGCGGCCCGGCTCAAGCCCTGTCACACGCAGGGGCTCCTGGTCGAGCTGTGTTTCTATGTCGGTCAGATCCAGCAGCAGCGCCTGCGTCGCATTGTCGCGCGCCAAAGGCAACGGGAGCGCATTTTCCAACTCGTTCCAGCGCACCGTCACGGAATTCGCCTCCAGGTGATCCACCAGGGCGTTCTCGACGGCAACCACCTCGCCCGCGTGCGCATCGAGAGTCACCGACGAAACCAGCGCCGGTGCGTTCCATCCCTTTAGCAGCGCCTCCGCCATCACCCAGTGCGCCATTGGATCGGGATGCACACGATCCGGAAGCAAGAGCTTGGCAATCGCAGGGTCGATTGCCTGCGCCTTCTCGATCGCCGCTACCACCGGCGCATTCAGATCGATGAATGTGCCGCCAAACTTCTGCGCCAAGGTTTGATCCAAAGCGCCGAAATGCTGCATCACCCCGTTGTACCCGCCCTCAAACATCGGCCTCCGCGTCACGTCGTCATATGGAGACGGCCCCAGCAGCGTGAGGCGCGCCGCCGGAGCGTTGTCGCGGATCGACTCGAGCAGGTGCCCGTAGCCATGCACATAGGTTGACTCGATCGCGTCGTTCGTTGCGCGATAACTGCCGTCGTTCATCCCCAGCATCACGGTCACAACTGTCGGCTTCTCAGCAAATACATCGCGTTCCAGCCGTTGATCGACCGGGCCGCCGCTGCCGCCCGTCACCCGATCGCCGCCCACACCCGCGCCAAAGAATCGCACCCGCATCGAGGGAAACCGTGTGGCCACATACAGTTCGACCCACTGGTTGTAATAGTTCTGCTCCGTGATGCTGTCGCCATAGAAAACAACCGTGTCGCCATTCTTCAGATAAAAGGAATTCGCCGGCCGCGCACTCTCCATCGCGCCGGCCTGCGTTCCTTGAGATTCGACCGTCGATGATTGCTCCTTTGCCCCGTGCAGATCAACCAAAGGCATTGCCGGCGCGGTCGCCACCGCTACCAGTGAGTCCGCGCAGCCGTAGTAGAGGATCCACTGCTTTTGAAACCAGACGAGGCCCTCTGCGAATGTGGTTCCCGCCGCATACTGGCCCGTCTTCTCATATGGCAACTCCGGTTTCAGCACCGGCTCGTCGCTGCGCTTCAACAGATGCATTGGGTTGATCGGATCAAACAGGGCTTCGCCGGCGGCATAGGCGCCGGGGCCGAGATTCGGATCGCCCCCGCTTGCCGCATTCTTGCCGTTGTAAAGAACCACAATACCGGCACTCGTCAGCACCGGCGGCGGCCCGGTCTCCGGAAAGGTGCTGTCAAAGGAATTCGGCCGTGGCCGCAGCAGCTCTGCAGGCGCGCCACTTTGATCCTCGACCGGCGCCCAATGAATCAAGTCCGGCGACGTCGCGATGTGAATCGAGCCCTCGCCCCAATACATCCAGTACATCCCGCTGATGCGTGCCGCGATCAGGCGGTCTTTCACCACGCGCGTCACGATGCCTGCCGACTTGTACTTCAGATGAGCATATTTTCCGCCTTCCGCAGTCAGGAACGCCGGCCCGTACTTCGTCCAGTGCATCAAATCGCGCGAGGTCGCGATGCCCACCGAGTACGTCTGGCGATTCCACTGAGTGTAGGTCAGCACATATGTGCCGTCTTCCCTCTCTACAATGCGCGGATCTTCCACGCCGCCGGGCCATTCGCGCTCCTTCTGGTCATCGTCCGCGGGATAAAACACCGGTGCGGCCAACCGCGTGAAGTGGATCCCATCTGTGCTTTCTGCCAGTCCCAATCGAGACGTGTGTCCGCCGATCTCCATCGCACCCGAATAGTCTTCGGCGCGATAGAGCACATCGATCTTTCCGTTGCGCACGATGGCCGCAGGATTGAAGGTGTGCAGGGCTTCCCATTGGACCGGTGCTTTCGAGATCGGATCGATGAAGGTCGACGCTGCCAGCGGCGCAATGACCGGATTTCCCGACGCCGGCCGCGTAAACGGCCCGATCATCCACGGCATCGCATCCTGCGCGTAGAGCGCGACGCCACAAAAGAGCACCGCCGCAGTGAAGACAACGAATTTTTTCATTGAAAGAAGGACTCCGCGTCGCAGCGCAAACCCAGCGTGCGATCAACGGGTTTCATCTTACTCGGTCGCCGATGAATCGACAGACTGGTAGAAGCTCAACGACGCATCGCCCTGTTCAAGCAATCGCGTGCGCGCCAGCTTGCCATAGCGATCTTCAAGTTTTTCCTTGCGGCGATGTTCGGCGATCACCACCGCAGCGACGGCAAGCAGACCTGCGGCTGCGCCGCCCAGCGCTCCCAGCGTCGCCGCATATTCGGCCTCCGCATCATACGGCGGGTCGAGAAACACCACATCCCAGGGACCCGAAGCTTGCTTCAGATACTCGGCTACACTGCCGGAACGCACGCGGATTGTTTCCTCTGCTCGGAGTTTCCGCAGATTCGCCCGCAACGTTTCTTGTGCCGGCGCGGCACGCTCCACACACGTGACCATTACCGCGCCCCGGCTGAGCGCCTCCAGGCCGACCGCTCCCGATCCCGCATACAGATCGAGGAAGCGCGCGCCCTCGATCCGCGGTGCCAGGACGTTGAACAGCGTCTCGCGGAGACGGTCGCTCGTGGGCCGCGTCGCCAGCCCCGCTGGTGCCTGCAGCGGTCGTGACCGAAACGTGCCGGCAATGATGCGCATCGCATCCCCAGCATATCGAAGCCGGAACGGACCTCAACCTGGCTCGCTGAAACGGTACCTCTGCGCGCCCAGGAGCATTTGATCTTCGGCGCTGGGGAGACACCCTCTACAATTCTTGTATGCGAGGCTGGTCAATTCCGCTGGGCCGGTGGATGGGCGTCGAGTTGCGCGTCCACACCTTCTTTCTGCTGCTGGCGGTGGTGTGTCTGGGCCTCAGCACTTCGGAAGGGATGCTCCGCGGCATTGGCTTGTTCTTCGTGCTGGTGATCGCCGTGGTGGTGCGGGAGATTGCGCGCTTGCTGGTGGCGGCCTGGCTGGGTCTGCGCTTGCGCGCCCTTCTTGTTCTCCCCATCGGCGGTCTGTTCGCCTACGCCAATCCTGAAAGCCAGGAAAACGCCAACCAAGGCATCGGCCAGTTCGCGATCGCCTTTGCGGGTCCCATCGCCAACTGCGCCACAGCGGCAGCGCTGGGCATTGGGCTGCTCGGAGCGGGGGGCGACATTCGCCTTTTCGATCAGCCATGGATTACATCTGCTTATCTTCTCCGCAGCATGGTCTGGATGCAGGCGGGGCTTGGCCTCTTGCACCTGCTTCCGGCCTACCCGCTGGATGCGGGCCGTCTTCTGCGCGGAAGCTTCGCGCGCGAGCACGGCATCGCTCCCGCAGGACGCGCCGCGACCGGCCTGGGACAACTTCTCGCACTGGCTGCGATGCTCGCCGGCATGCTGCTCCACAGTCCGTGGCTCATCATCGCCGGCTTCTTCATCATGATCGGCGCGCAGATTGAAGACCAGGGTGTCTTCTTCCAGTCGGTCGTCGACACGGTGCGCATGCGCGAAGTCATGCTCACGGACTTCGCGACGCTTTCGCCTTCCGACACGCTGGCCGACGCGCTCGGTCGCTGCGTGCACTCGCTGCAGGAGGACTTCCCTGTGGTACGCGGGCCCGAGCTGGTCGGCATTGTCTCGCGCCAGCGCATTGTCGACGCATTGCGCAACGACGGGAACGGTTACGTGCAGTCCGTCATGTCGCGCGCGTTCCAGGTAGCACGACCGGAAGACACGCTCGGCGCAACCATACGTCGTCTCACCGCGGGTCGCGGTCTCTCTCTCATTCCTGTCACCGAGAGCGGACGCGTGGTCGGCATCGTGAGCGTACAAAACCTGATGAGTTCCATGTCGCTTTTAGCCGAGCAGCGTCGGATCGAGCGCGAAGACGCGGAGTAGTTGCAAGGGATCAGTTTTCAGTGCTCAGTGCTCAGTGCTCAGTGCAGAGAAGCTTAGACGCAGGTCATTCAAGACGGCACCTTTTGTTCCTTGTCCGCTGGTATCGTGAAAAGCGAATCATGTCTTCCGACGCCTCACCTCTCGCGCCCGCTCTCTATCTTGTTGCGACACCTATCGGCAACCTCGGCGACATCACCCTGCGCGCTCTCGATGTTCTGCGCCGCGCGGACCGGATCGCCTGCGAAGACACGCGCCAGACGCAGAAGCTGCTCAATCATTTCGAAATCACAACGCCCACGGTGAGCTGCCATGAGCACAATGAACGCGCACGCGCTATCGAATTGATTGAGGCTATCAAGGGCGGGAAGCCGATTGCGGTGGTTTCCGACGCCGGCATGCCGGGAATCAGCGATCCCGGTTCGTGGCTGGCTGCGGAAGCGATCGCGGCCGGGGTTGCGGTGATTCCGATCCCGGGCGCCAACGCTGCTCTCAGCGCGCTCATCGCCTCGGGTCTGTCGACGGCGGAGTTTCTGTTCCTCGGATTCCTGCCGGAGAAAGCCGGCGGGCGCCGCACACGTCTTGAAGAGCTGGCGGGCGAGCCGCGCGAAGCTCCCCGAACACTCCTCTTTTATGAAGCGCCGCACCGCATTGTTGGCACGCTCGCCGACCTCGAGGCGGTGTGGGGAGCGGAGCTCCGGGTCGTGGCGGCGCGCGAGCTGACCAAGGTACACGAAGAATTCCTGCGCGGGACCGTCGCCGAGATTCGCAAGGAGCTTGCCGCGCGTGATCGGATCCGCGGCGAATTCGTGCTGCTGGTTGAAGCACCCATCCGACGGGCGGGCGAGCCATTGGATGACGCGGAGAAAACTCAGTCGCTCTCCGAGCGCGTGGCGCGTCTCCAGGCCGAAGGCGGCATGGATGAGAAGGACGCGCTGAAGCAGCTGGCGCGCGCCATGGGCCAATCCAAATCCGAGCTATATCGGGAGTTGCAGCGCGAGCGTGCGCGGCGCAAGTAAACCCGCCGCGCACGCTCCATCTCCCGATCCAGTCCGGAGAGTACAGCGCCCCGCCCGAGACGCCGACGACGACGAGACCCTCCCCCACCCGGAATCTGGGTGGAAGTTCCTCATCTCATTGAGTTTATGGAGGGGGTGTTGCGCCAAATTCCTCTAACGAAGGAACTTAGCCGCAGATTCCTCTCAGGAAAGAGGTTAGGAACGGCATGTGGCCGTCCGCCTCTTTCTGAGTCTGGCTCCGGCCGAGGGATTTGAGGTGCGCTGTGATGATTGTGCGCTGTGCAGTCGAAATTATCTGCAACGGGTAAAGGTATTTTGAAGGCCCGCAGGTTATTCCTTCGGTCTGCGGATGCAGATCGATATATCAGTTGGGAGAGTTCTCCAGCGTGTACATCATTTTATCGATCGACCGGAGCAGGGAGGCCTTCATGCGGGGAATTGTCATTTGCGCGCGTTTGGCGGTTCCCCATCCGAACAAGGGCTTCAGCCAGGCGAATTTTCGTCTTAAGCGCGGTTCCTGCATGCTGCCCCCCAGCTCGGCGGCAATCTTTTGCACTTGGGCCGCCAAATCGCTTCTCTCCAGATAGAAATTCTCATACCAGTTTTGGAGGTATGTGAGGCATGCTCTGCGCACGCGCTCACTGTCTTCCAATGTCCGCAGGTACTGAATATGGAGTTGCATGGAGAGCAGGAGCGATTCCTTCTTTTGGTCGGAGTTGCCGATGTAGCTGGTGCTGCCGGGCCCGCTGGATCGATAGAAGACACCGGTTCCGGGAACGAAGCGCGTACCGGTGGAGAAGGAAATCACACGCGCGAAGTACTCACCGTCCTGGTCATAGTTCAGGCGTGTATTCCAAGGTCCCGCGGCCTCGGCGAGTTCGCGGCTGACGAGCCAGGTCGCATTTTGCATATAGAGATTTTTTTCCATCTTTCGCAAGAGCCATTCGGCGGGGGAGAGATCTTCGCAAAGCGCGTTGTTTTCAAAGGGAGCGTTGCGCGTGCGGTAGTAGAACCCAGCCCACTGGGAGGAAAGGAGGAGCCGCTTGCTGTCGCCGGGGCGCAGGGCGGAAAGCTGCCTCTCAATCTTGTCAGAAGCCAAAACATCATCGGCATCCAGTTCTTGAATGTAGTCGCCCTGGCTGTGTTGAAATGCGAGATTGACGGCCGCCGAGAGGCCTCGATTTCTGCTTGACACTAACCGGACGTTCGACGCGAAGCGATCCATTATTTCAGCGGTGCGATCGGTGGACCCATCGTCAACGACAATGATCTCCTTGCGCGGCCAAGTCTGCCCAATCGCGGATTGAATTGCCTGGGCAACGGTTTGTTCGGAGTTGTAGGCGGGAATAAGGATTGAAACGAGTGGCTGCACTGAGAGTCTCCGGAAACCCCGAATCAAAATGTCTGCAATGTCCGGGTAATGCTTGCGCGATCGCGTAACGGGACCACGGATTGAGGCACGGCGGCGAGGCAACGCACCGATGATTTCTTCGCACCGGTGTCTTCTTACTTTGAGCTTGCAGATCGCAATAAGGCTGTATGCATTGTGAAATTCTGTTGCGATTCCTGCTCATAGCCGGTGGTTTGCTGTTCTGGACTGTCGGCGGACCGTTTCAAGCGAGATGCAGGGGACGCTCCAGAGGGGGTTTCCTTCCGTTCGCAGGTTCAAAGCCGATTGTGGTGAATGCGGAAAATTGCCTGGTTGCGCAGAGTCCGCTCTTGATTTCGAGACGGGGGGTCAAGCCGGACAGTATCGAGGGGTAGACCGACGGTCGTCAGTGCCCACTCCCCGAGTTTACTTCACCACCAGCTCGACAGCCACCTGGGCATCGCGCGCCACCTGCAGCAGTTGCCGGTTCTCTGCCTTCAAGAATCCGGCGGCGAGCGCGGTATCCAGGAACTCGAGCAGGCCATTCCAATAATTTGCGGTATTGATGAGCACGCACGGCTTGGTGTGCAGGCGCAACTGCTTCCAGGTCACGATCTCCATCAATTCGTCGAGCGTTCCGTAGCCGCCGGGCAAAATCAGAAACGCATCGGCCAGGTGGGCCATTCGAGCCTTGCGTAGGTGCATGGTCTTTACGACTTCCAACCGGGTGAGGCCGCTGTGCGCAATTTCGCTTCCGGAAAGGACTTCGGGCAGGACACCGATCACCTCGGCGCCGCCGGCAAGTGCGGCATCGGCGACTGCGCCCATCAGGCCCACGCTGGCGCCTCCGTACACAAGCCCTAAACCTGCGCCGGCAATTTTTGTTCCCAAGGCTCGTGCCTCGGCGAGGAATGCTGGATGGCTGCCATTCGCCGATCCGCAGTAAACCGCGACGCGACGCGCTCCTGCTTCTGCTGTCATGCTGGCACCAGAATAACGCCGTGGGCTCGACGCCGTGTGAGCGCAGGAACAGTTTCGGCGGCAATGGGAGACGCATCGCAAAACGCTGAAGCACATGCGACGCTCTGGCTGGGTGCGGAAATGCCCGCGTCATTCGATGCAACCGATGGGCTCGCTGCAGGAGAAGCCATGGGCGGGTAAACTAGATACAGGATCCTTCCCACCTGGGACTCACGCCGTGCAGCCGCTCCTCTCCAATTTGAATCCTGAACAGCGCGCCGCGGTGGAAGCCACCGAGGGGCCGCTGCTCATCCTGGCCGGCGCCGGTTCGGGCAAGACCCGCGTCATCACCAGCCGCATCGCCTGGCTGATTCAAGAGAAAGGGATCGCACCCGATTCGATTCTCGCGGTCACTTTCACCAACAAAGCGGCGGCGGAGATGGGCGAGCGCGTGGATCGACTGCTTGGCCATTCGTCGGTCGCCAAGCCACTGATCTCTACTTTTCACTCGCTTTGCGTTCGCATTTTGCGCCGCGACATCGAGGCCCTGAAGGTTGGCAATGATGGCCTCACACGGTCCTTCGCGATCTACGACGAGAACGACCAGCAAGGCATCGTGAAGCAGATCATGCGCCGCATGGGGCTGGACACCAAGCAGCTGACGCCGCGCACGGTGCTGGGCCGCATCTCGTGGGCGAAGAATCACATGATCGATCCGCAGGAGTACTACCTCGACTCCAAGGATCCCAACAGCGAGCGCATTGCACATATCTTCCAGGGCTACAAAGCCGAACTGAAGAAGAACAACGCGCTCGACTTCGACGATCTGCTGCTTGAAGCGGCTCGGCTCCTGAAGGTTTCCGCGGAAACCCGCGAACGCTATCAGCGGCGCTACCGCTATCTTCTGGTTGACGAATACCAGGACACGAATCGTCCGCAGTACGAGCTGATGAAGCTGCTCGCCGGCGAGCAGAAAAATGTGTGCGCGGTTGGCGATGAAGACCAGAGCATTTATTCGTGGCGCGGGGCCGACATTCGCAACATTCTGGAGTTCGAGAAGGATTTCCCGGACGCGAAGATTATCCGGTTGGAGCAAAACTATCGTTCCACGCAGATCATTCTCGAGGCCGCGGGCGCGGTGGTTGCCAATAACCTGCGCCGCAAGGGCAAGAAGCTGTGGACCGATCGCCAGGGCGGCTCTCTCATTGGCTATTACGAAGCGCCGGATGGAGAAAACGAAGCGCTCTTCATCGCCGACAAGATTCAGGCCTTCCTTCGGGCAAAGGACTCTTCGGAAACACAAAACGGCGGAGTCGCGGTGCTCTATCGCACCAACTCGCAATCCCGGCTGGTGGAGGAAGCGCTGCGGCGTTACGGAATCAGTTACACCATGGTGGGCGGCTTCAGTTTTTATGAGCGCGCGGAGATCAAGGATCTGCTCAGCTATCTGCGCCTAGTGCGCAACCCGCACGACTCGATGGCTCTGCAGCGCGTGATCAACACGCCGGTGCGCGGCATCGGCGCCACGACACTGTCGACGCTCGAACGCCTGGCGCTCGAAACCGGTGTTTCGACCTGGGAAGCGATTGGGTCGGCGATCCGCAATCATCTTGTCTCGTCGCGCGCGCTGGTGGCTCTCGAGTCGTTCCGCCAACTGATCGTGGACGCGCAGGCCATGATGGATCCGGACTTTGCCGGCAAGCTTTCGGCGGAGGTTGCGGAAAAGGAAGCGGAAAGCGCGGATACGGATTTCACGTTTGGGGCTGCTACTCCGACTGGGGAAGAGAATCGGCAAGTCGCGGAGGAGCTCGAGGCGGTCACGGATTTTGCGTTTGGGGACAATGCCGACCAGATTCCGTTGCTGGATGCGACGCACTTTTCGCCCTTCGCTGCCGCGCCGAAGCGCCCTTTCCTCAAAATGCCGAAGCAGGATTCGGAGCGCACACCGGAAGCGCTTGCGCGGGAAGTTTCGAGGCCGGGGATGGATGGGGCTTCGAGGAATGGGAGCGTGGAGAAGGAAGCGCCTTCGGAAGGATTTCGCAAACCGGGCGATGCGGCCACGTTGCCGGAGCTCATTCGTTTCCTCATCGATCGCACCGGCTACATCAAGGCCCTCGAAGCCGAAGCTTCGCCGGAATCCTTCAGCCGCATCGAGAATTTGAAGGAACTCGCCAATGCCGCGCACGATGCGGAAGTGCGCGGGGAAACGCTCGCCGAATTTCTCGATCATGCTGCGCTGGCTTCCGATACGGATCAGTACGACCCGGAGGCCCGGGTGACCCTGATGACGCTGCACGCCGCGAAGGGGCTGGAATTCCCATTGGTCTTTCTTGCCGGCCTTGAAGAGGGTCTCTTTCCCCACTCACGCACGCTGATGGCCCCGGAAGAACTGGAGGAAGAGCGCCGTCTTTGCTATGTGGGGATGACGCGTGCGATGAACACGCTGATTCTGACGCGCGCCCATTATCGGCGGCGTTATGGGAACGACGCGCCGGAGAGCACCGTTCCCTCGCGCTTTCTCGAAGAGGTTCCAAGCGCGTTGATTGAGAACCTCGGCGGACGTTCTGCCGCATGGTCCACACCCGCGTACAGTTTTGGTGCAGGGGCGCGTCGGGCTTATGGTGCGGATCGCGCCAATCGGCACGGCGAATTTGAATCGCGTCACTACAACTACGAAGACGAAAGCCAGGAGCAATCGCCGCGCATGTCCACGGACAATGATTCTGCAGGGAAGAAAAACGCGCCAGCGCCGCCGGCGCAGCACTCCATCGACAATATTGCTCGCTTTTTCGGTGGGAAGTCAGGGAATGGGAAGCCCGGCGCATTTGCCCGGCCGGCGATGGAGATCGCAGCTCCCTCGGGCGAGCATGGTCTGCAGAAGGGCCAGCGTGTGCGGCATTCGAAATATGGAGAGGGCACAGTACTGATGCGGGATGGCGACGGCGAGCAGGCCAAGCTCACCGTGATGTTCAACCGCCATGGCGTGAAAAAGCTGGTGGAAAGGTTTGCGAATTTACAGCGGATTTAGCGGCACGTCTGGCAGGCCACGCTTAACTCGCCAGCTGTTGTTTCAGTTCGGCGGGAAGCTTTTCGCTGCAATGTGATTTGAGTTCCTGGAGCAGGCGTTCGCGATCGGGAAGTTGGCGCGTGTGGACGATCTTGGTGCCGAACTTTCCCAGGATGGTTATTTCGCGCTTCTTTTCGTCGACGCTGACTTTGGCAACATCGCTCCACGCGATGCGTTTTTCGCCGCGCAGCCAGTAGACCTGGCCGAGGCCGTTCTTGTCGACGACGACGGATCCCGGAAACGCAAGCAAAAGCAAAGAGATAAACCCTGCGCAGAAGAAGGCCGGCGCGATTCCCGACTTGATTCCGTTGAGGAAGCTGGCCAGAACAACATAGCCCAGGCAGGCGATAAACAAATAGACTCCCCAATAGCCTCTCGGATTGGGATTGAATTCGAGTCGTCCGTTCTCCGTTTCAAGCGCCTTTCTGTGTTCGTCGGCGGCGCTCACAATCAAGCGCGAGAGCACCAGCAGCACGACGAATGCGCCCATGAACGGTAAGAACATTCCCATCAAGTTCATGCGCACATGTTAAACCGAGTCTTCGGGGATTGAACGCACAACTTCGGCAAGCGAAGGTTACAAAAGTCCGAGGCCTCCATTCCCTGTCCGAAACGACTCGCACGGCAGAGAGGCCATGCGGCGTATGCTCCCGGCAATCACGCCGTTCTATGCCGGGTTGCAACCGGTTTGTCTTCTGCGCATCCACATCGCACCAAACAGCTTATTTCAGAGCCGGTGGGGCCTTAGAATCCTGCTTCTGGAGAGCCCTTTCGTGACCACTGTGCCCTTCCCTCTATCCAGGCGCGAGGCGAGCCTGCTGCAACCGATTCTGGTCGGGGGCGGCATCGCCGGCGCGCTTGATCTCACCTCGGCCTTCCTCACCTTCGGGTCGCAGAATCCGCGCATCATCGCCGCAGGGCTGATCGGCCTCCAGGCGGTTCGAACCGGCATCTTTCCCTGGATCCTGGGCGTGGTGCTCCACTTTTTCATCGCCTTCTCGGCGGCAACGGTCTATTGCCTCGCCAGCCGGAAACTTGATTTCCTGCGCGACCACTGGGTGGTGTGCGGCATGTTTTATGGGATCGCAGTGTTCCTGGCGATGAACCTGGTCGTGCTGCCGCTTTGTGCGTTCCACTACACGGGCCCGTACCTGCTGCGGGGACTGGTGCAGGGAGTCGTGGCTCACATGTTTCTGATCGGGCTGCCGATTTCGTTCAGCCTTCACAAATTATCCAGATGAAACAGCGGGCGGTTATTCCAAGCCGATGACCAGGCGCTCTCTTCCGGTGTCTTTGGTCCGCGCATCGGTGCTGAGCCGCTTCGCGGTCTCCTCACCGTTCAGCACACGAAACACGCCATCGGCCAGGGCGCGCAGCTCATCCTCTCCGGGATACACGTGGATCGGCGCGATCGACCCCAGGTATTGGCGCAGATTTGTCACCACGCGCATGGAGTGTGCCATTCCCCCTGTCAGCAGCACCGCGTCGACTTTCCCTTCGAGCGCTGCCGCCATCCCTCCGGCTTCCTTCGCGATCTGATAAATCATCGCGTCCAGAACGGCTTTGGCTTCGCGGTCTCCGTCCTCGATGCGGCGTTCTACTTCCTGCAAATCCCGGGTGCCCAGATACGCAAACAATCCTCCTTCGCCAAACACCATGCGCTCCAGCTGCTTCGCGTTGTAGTTCCCGCTGCAGCAGATCTTGATCAGGGACTTCACCGGCACCGCGCCGGTTCGATCGGGCCCAAACGGCCCTTCCTCCGGCGTGTTGTTGTCGATCATTCTTCCTTCGCGGTGCGCCGAAACGGTAATGCCGCTGCCCATGTGGAGCACGACCAACCGCAGCGACGCATAGGTTCGACCGGCTTCCGCGGCAAAGCGTCGTGCCACCGCCTTGGTGTTCAACGCATGGCCGCTGCACCAGCGCGGCAACAGGGGCGAGCCCGAGAGACGCGCACAATCCTGCCATTCATCGACCGTCACCGGGTCGACAATGTAGGCGTTCACGCCCGCGGCCCGGGCAAACTTCAGGGCCAAAACCGCTCCCAAGTTGCAGGCATGCTCTCCGCGGCGCGCTTTACGCAGTTCCTCCACCACGACGTCCTCCACCAGATAGGTACCGCATTCCATCGGGGGCAGCAGCCCACCCCTGCCGCCCACCGCGGCGAACCCGGTCAACGCATATCCTGCTTTGGCCAACGCATCGATGAGGGGGACAGCGCGATATTCCAACTGGGCCAGCGCAGACATGCCGCGAAATTTTTCGAGTTCGTCATCGCGATGATGGAGTGCGCCTGTCCACTCGGCGCCGTTTTGGACGAAGACCCCGAACTTTGTCGAGGTTGATCCGGGATTGATCACCAGCACGCGCCTCTCGTCGTTCGGCACTTGTCACCCCCCCAGGCGAGAACGAGTGTACGACGACTCGCGCGGCCATGCTCCTGCTCGCCGTCACAAGAGCCGGCCAGCTTGTCTCGACGCCAACACGCGGTGTTCGGAGATGTTTGCCGATCGCTTGGCACGTGGCTTACCATGTGCGGGACCTTCCTGGAGGATGCTGGATGAGATGTTTCGCGATCGCGCTCGTTCTCTCTGCAACGGCCCTTGCAGCCGCCGCGGAGTCGAAGCCTCCGGCTCTCGAAAAGGTGACGGTGGCGCAACTGCAGCAGGCGGTCGCGGCGGCTCCGGGTAAATCGGACGCGGAGCTGGCGCAACAACTCTCGAGCCTGGAGCTGACGGAACGTTTGAGTTCCGGACGTCTTGCGCAATGGAACGGTTCGCTGCCCGGCGACAAGTCCCGGCAGGCACTGCTGCTGCTTGCCGACAAATCTGTTTTTCTCAATCCGCCGGCCGACGAGTCGCCCGCCGACCCGAAGCCGGATCCCGCGGCTACTCGCCAGATGCTGGTGAAACTGGTGAACTACGTCAACACCACGCTCCGCCAGCTACCCAACCTTCTGGCATCGCTGGAGACGACCGGTTTTGAAGATCGACCCCAGGAAGATGCGCTGGAAGCGACGGGGACGGTGAGCTACAGCTATCTCCCACTGCACGTGGTGGGAAAGTCGCTTGCCTCGGTCACCTTTCGCGATCGCAAAGAAGTCGTCGATGAAAACGCCGGCAAGGCCGGCAAGCAGGGGCCGCGCATCAGCGGCCTGGCGACGTCGGGGGAGTTTGGCCCGATTTTGAGCACAGTCCTGGGTGATGCGCTCAAGGGAAAAATCACGTGGGCTCGCTGGGAGCAGGGACCGACGACACGATGGGCCGTCTTCCACTACGAAGTTCCGGAAGACAAGTCGAACTACCGGGTCAAGTTCTGCTGCGTCGTCAACGGATTCAATGCCGACGGACAGGCCGACTTGCAGCCTTTCGACGAGCGGTCGAGTTACAAGGGCGAGATCGCGTTCGATGCGGCAGATGGAAGCATCTACCGTATGACGCTGGAGGCAGCGCTGCCGGGGCGCGAGCTGGTTTCGAATGCAGGGATGGTGGTTGAATACGCCCCGGTTGATATCGGGGGCAAGAATTACATCTGTCCGGTACGAAGCGTCTCCGTATTGGGAGCGCACGTTTACCAGCCTCATGGCATGTATGCGAAGACCAACTTTCAGGGGCCTTCGAAGACATTTTTGAACGATGTGGTCTTCAGTAATTACCGGCGCTTCGGCTCGGAATCGCGCATTCTGACCGGCGATAATGGGGGCCTCTAGTGCGGTGTCCCAGAAATACATTTCAGAAGCCGAGGTCCGGAAAAGCAGATCCTTCGCCCCGCTGACCCCGTGAACAACGGACGTTGTTCACGGGCCCCAAGCGCGCGGGACCTCAGGATGACAGATTCTCTTGATATGAACAGCCCAGTTATTCGTGGGGCTGAAGCCCCACGCTCCCTCCCGACCACAAAACCGAGTTTTTCCGCAAGCTGTGAGGTCGTGCCCTGTTAGAGAGCGAACTTATACAGAGCTCCCTTAGGGCCTTCGCGGCGCTATAAGGGCTGGCCGAGACGCTTCTCCAAAAGCGCGCGATAGGTTCGGCTCACTCTGGTGCGCGAGCCATTCTTGATGACCGCCTCAAACTCTCCGTGGGACATCGGCTCGAGCTGCAAGATGCTTTCGATGTTCACTAGTGCCGATCGATGGACGCGCACGAAGCGCCGCGGATCGAGACGTTCGGCGAGGTCGTTCAGCGCCGCGCGATAGAGCAGTTCTTTTCCGGCCACATGCAACGTGACGTACACGCCTGCCGCCTCGATCCAATCGATGTCGACGGCGCGGACGAATCGTGTGGTTCCACCCGACTTCACCACCAGGCGATCGAGCCTGCGCTCTGCGCCCGCGGGCACGCTGGCCACCATCTTCATGACACGCTGGCCAAATTCCCCGATGCTCCGTTCATCGAGCCGCGCCTTGGCCCTGCCCATGGTGGCTTCGAAGCGCTCATCGCTGAAGGGCTTGAGCAGGTAATCCAACGCATTCGCCTCAAACGCGCGAATGGCGTGCTGATCGTAGGCGGTGACAAACACGGTCAGAGGCATCTCCGTTGCGCCAATGGCCTCGATGACGCCCAGGCCATCGAGCTCGGGCATCTGGACATCGAGAAAGACGAGGTCGGGTTGCTGCCGCTGGATGGCCTCGACGGCCGCTTCGCCATCGGCCGCTTCGGCCACGTTCGACACACGCGTATCCTTGGCCAGCAAATCCATCAGGCGCTGCCGGGCCGGCGCTTCGTCGTCTGCCACGAGCACGTGAATCGGATCAGGCGCGTGCGCTTCCATTGAATTCTTCCTCCGTCACACGAAGCGGCAGCGATATTTCCACCATCGTGCCGCCTTCCTCGCGGTTGCGCACCAGAAAGCGGCTATCCCCATTGGGATGGAGCCCGGCAATCCGCTCGCGCGTGATCGACAACCCTAAACCTGCCGATGATTCCATGGACCAGCCCAGGGGAAGCCCCACCCCGTCGTCGAATACTCGAATCTCAATGCGGCCGTTGACGGGGGCGGCCTGCACAGTGATTTTGCCTCCACCCGCTCGGCGCGAGATGCCGTGCCGAATTGCGTTCTCGACCAGAGGCTGAATGAAAAGCGAAGGGACCAATGCGAAGCGGACGTCCGGGGAAATCTGCATCTCGACGCGGAGCTGCGAACCGAAGCGAATTTTCTGGATGGCGAGGTAGTGCTCCAGAAACTGGAGTTCCTCCACCAGAGGGACCTCCTGCTTGTCTTTCGACTCCAGCGACAGGCGCAGCAGATCGCCGAGGCGTTCGATCATGCGCCGGGTCAATTTCGGATCGCGTTCGACGTGCGAGGAGATCGTGTTGAGGGCGTTGAAGAGGAAGTGCGGGTCGAGTTGCATGCGCAGGGAATTCAACCGCGCCTCGGCGAAGCTGTGTTCCAGGCGCTCCAGGCGGAGTTCGCTGCTGAGATAGCGCTGGTAGTAACTGTAGGCCTGCAAAGCGCCGGCGATGATCCAGTAGACCATCCAGCACCAGATCTGCCATCCGAGCACGGAGGGGCTGAAGAGATTCTTAAGATTGAGCGAACCCCAGGTCTCGACGCCCAGGGCGGCGCGCAAGGCGGTAAAGAGATAGAAGTAAATCTCGGTGAAGACGACGCTGAGGCCGAGATGGACGACGACGCGGCGGGCGAGCTCTTTCCCAGTAAACGGCAAGCGCCGGTCGACGGCCATGATGAACGGGGTCAGCAGTCCCCAGACCCACCATTGGGCCAGATAGATGCGCAGCTCAGAATGCCAGTGGCTGGTGGAAAGGCTTGGCAAGGCGAAGAGCACGCCCAGGGCGGACCACCCGGCCGCGGCGAGCAGGACGCGAACAATCCAGCGCCGCGTCAGTCGACCGACGAGGGTCGACCGGGTGCCCGGCTGCGTGGCGCCGATCCATTCGCCGGTTTGTGCGCTCGTTGCAACCACAGCCTGACTCACGTGCCGCGAGGGCTCCGCGGATCCGATTCGAGAACATTCTTCCTATTCACACTAGACCCTTGCCCGCGGTGAGGTCCACGGCGATGTCGTCATCGGGCCTTGCTGCAGCGCAAGCCGGTCCGGCCGCTTTCTCAATAGGTGCGACCACCGCGTCGATGCATGCTTTCAATCGCTTTCTTCGCAGTAGGAACCCTGTTACCATGAACCTCGCATCCCCGCATCGCGGGACGGTTTGCAGCAAATCACAGGAATGAGGTTTTTCAGTGGCAGATACGAAGAAGATTGAAGACAAGCTGGAGCGCAAGAAAGTAAAGCGTGCAGCGCGCAAGAAAGCAGCTCCGAAAGCCAAGCGCACGACGCCGCGCGGCGCCGCCAAGAAGAGGGTCAAGAAGTTGGCACGCGGCCAGTCGAAGCGTTAGACGCGGCCGCTCTCGCTCACGCATCAGCTCCGGGCCGGTTTTCTGATGAGCCGGTCCGGATTTCACCTCTGCCTCGCTGCCCCACGCCAGATTCCCTCCCCAGCCGGTTGCTGCCGGCGCTCTTACCGCTTTCGCGCCAAACCTCTTCATGTAAACTGCGGCATAAGCCTTTCCACTTAGCGCCTTTTGACCTCTGCGGCGAGGCTCAATTCAAGCCAGATCCGGTGCCTGGACAAGGAGAACTGCGCTGCCAAGCCAACTGCTTGCCTGCAAGTCCATCGATAAGCTGATTCGCGAATCGGAAGAGCCCGAGAACGCGCTGAAGAAGTCGCTCGGGCCCTGGTCGCTCACCGCTCTCGGCATTGGCGCAGTCATTGGTTCGGGCATCTTCACCGTGATTGGCACGGCCATGGCAGGCCAGAAATTCGATACGCCGGAGATCAGCAACACGCCGCTGATCCATTACCTGCTGACCCATACTGCGATGGCGGGTCGTCCTGGTGCGGGACCAGCCCTTGCGCTCTCGCTGGTCCTGGTGGCTATTGTCTGCGTTTTCACGGGTCTTTGTTACGCCGAACTGGCCTCGATGATTCCCATCGCAGGCTCGGCCTACACCTATACCTACGCCACGCTCGGGGAACTGATCGCGTGGATTATCGGCTGGGACCTGATCCTGGAATACGCCTTTTCGAACATGAGCGTGAGCGTCGGATTCGCCGCGCATATCGAGGCGCTGCTGGAATGGTTTGGGCTGCATCCCGCGCTGAAGTGGATCTCGCCCGCGTATCTGCCTACGGGACTGCAGGATCTTGCCGGCAACGATCTCTACAAAGCCGGATGGCACTTCGGATTCAACATTCCGGCATTCCTGATCGTGATGATTCTGACGGTGATCCTGGTGCGCGGCATCCGTGAATCGGCGCGCACCAACAACATTCTTGTGCTGGTGAAGATTGTTGCGATTCTGGCGTTCATCATCGCTGCCGCGAGTTTCATCAAGCCGCGGTACTGGCATCCCTTCATGCCCAATGGCTGGACGGGGATGCTCTCGGGCGGTTCCATTATTTTCTTCACTTATATCGGGTTCGATTCGGTTTCGACGGCGGCCGAAGAGTGCAAGGAACCGCAGCGCGATTTGCCTTTCGGCATTCTCGCCACGCTGGTGGCCTGCACCGTGCTTTATGGCGGTGTGGCGCTCACGCTAAGCGGTATCGTTCCCTGGCAGTCGATCATGGGCGATGGAGCCCCGGTGGTGAATGCGCTGAAGCGTCTTTCGCTGATGCCGGGGGGCGGCGGACTGCATTGGGTCGAGCTGATTGTTCTTATCGGCGCCATGCTGGGCATGATCTCGTCGATCCTGGTGTTTCAGTTGGGCCAGGCGCGCGTCTGGTTCGCCATGTCGCGCGATGGGCTTCTTCCCAAGGTCTTCGGGAAGATTCACTCGCGTTATCGCACGCCGGCGGTTGCCACCTGGGTTGCGGGGTTTGTGGTGGGCGTGCCTGCCGGCCTGCTCGACATTGGTACGGTCTCGAACCTCTCCAACATCGGCACGCTGTTTGCGTTCGTGCTGGTTTCCATCGCGGTGCTCATTCTGCGCTACCGCGAGCCGGACCGGCATCGCGCTTTTCGCGCGCCGCTGGGCCCGATCTTCCCGGTGCTGAGCATCATCTTCTGCATCGTACTGATGATGGGCCTCGAAGTTCTGACCTGGACGGCGTTCTTCATCTGGCTCTTTGCGGGCCTGCTGATCTACTTCTTCTATAGCCGCCATCGTTCCGAGTTCGCGCCTGCGCGCTGATTTTTATGGATAAGGACATCCGGGATTTTATTTGCCGCCTGCCCAAGGCAGAGCTCCATCTGCATCTGGAAGGCACGATTACGCCGGCCACGCTGGCTGAGCTGAGCCAACGCCACGACGCGCAGCCTATCTCCCTGGCTGAGGCCGAAGCTCTCTACCAGTTCACGGACTTCACCGGGTTCATCAATGCATTCAAGGCGGTCACCCGCCAGCTCATTCACGCGGACGACTATGAACTCGCGGCATGGCGCATGCTGCAGGCGCTGGCGGCGCAGGGCGTGGTCCACGCCGAGGTCTATATCTCGGTCGGCGTCATTTATATGTGGCGGAATCACGACCCGGCCTGCTTTGAACCGATCTTTGCCGGGCTGGAACGAGCTCGGCAACGCGGCGAGCAGGAGCTGGGCATTTCCCTCTACTGGATTTTCGACGCTGTGCGTCACTTCACGGTGCCCGAAGCGGAACGCGTCTTCCGCAAAGCGGCGAAGATGCGGGTTGAATATCCATCCATCATCGGCATTGGGCTGGGGGGCGACGAGCGTGTCACCGGTTCCGAGCCGTTTCGCTCTCTCTACGCCGAAGCACGCGACGCAGGCCTGCGCCTCACCAACCACGCCGGGGAAACGACGGGGCCGGAGGCTATCTGGGAAGCGCTCTCCATCGGCTCGGAACGTCTGGGGCATGTGCTGTCCGCGATCCAGGACGAGGACCTCTTACGCGCATTGAAGGAAAGGGGCATTGGTCTCGAGTTGAATCCGACTTCGAACGTGCGGACTGGCGTGTGTCCTTCGTTTGCCGACCATCCGCTGCGCCGGTATTTCGATGCCGGACTTCTCGTGACTCTCAATTCCGACGACCCGGCATTTTTTGGTTCGGATGTGGCGAATGAATACCGTCTGGCAGCGCTGGAACAAGGTTTTTCCCGAGATGAACTACAGCAGCTCGCAGCCAATTCAATTCGGGCCAGCTTTCTGCCCGAGGCCACAAAAGATCGATGGCTTGAAAAGATCGAACCGATACATTGAGCAGATGAAGCATCCAACCAAAGTTGTAGCCTCACTTTTTCTATGTGGGACAAGTCCAAGCGTTATTGAGCTATCATGCGTCTAGGAGTTTACGCTACCCATGTCCATTGAATCCGGAAGCCTCACACTCCTCGACGAACAAGACGACAGCAACACGCTGCGGGTGCTGGGCTGGTTCTCGATCGGCATGGCAGTGGCGGCAATCGGGATCTTTGTGGGCCGCGAAATGCGGAAGCGCTACAAGTTCAATCAGCGCACGCCTTACGATTTTTACTCCAATGCCGCCGAGCCCCAATCCGCCGAGTTTGGCATGGGCATCTAAGTCGATTCAAGATTCACGTGAAGTCAATGCCGCCTTTGCGCGGCATTTGTTGTTTAGAGGCCATTCCGGAGCGAGCTGCCTTGAGCGCTCTCGGCTTGGCGCGCTCTCTCATTCTCCTTAAATTCCATTCGGCGCCCACCGCTCAAAACACATCCTCCATGCGCCGCGTGGATGCCATCCCTTTGTCGACTGCTCGCATCGAATTCGCTTGGATTCGAAGCGGACTCCACGCTGGATCCAAAGGAGACTTATGGCTACCCCAAAGAAATGCGCCAATGCGGCTTGTTCCTGCGTTCCGCCGGATGGCTCGAAGTTCTGCAGCGCTCACTGCGAAGGGCTGGGCGACAAAGTGGAAGTGGTTTGCCAGTGCGGGCACAGCCACTGCAGCGGAAATGCAGTGCACGCATAGCCGCGCTTTGCACATAATTTTCAATCAGCGGCTTGCGTTACCCTAGTCCCTGATGGGGCGCATTCGTGTTCTACCCGACCAGGTGGCGAATCAGATCGCGGCAGGCGAGGTGGTGGACCGCCCCGCCTCCGTGGTCAAAGAGCTGCTGGAGAATGCGCTCGATGCCGGAGCGACACGGATTCGTGTGGAAGTGGAGGCCGGCGGCCGCAAGCTGATTCGTATCGCCGACAATGGCCACGGCATGAATCGCGATGACGCTTTGCTGTCGTTTGAACGTCACGCCACTTCAAAGCTGCGTACAGCGAACGATCTGCTTTCCATCGCCACGCTTGGTTTTCGGGGTGAGGCCCTTCCGTCGATCGCCTCCGTCGCCCGCGTGACTCTGGAAACTGCATTCGAAGAAGCCAGGGCTTCCGATGCCGGTACACGGCTTGAAATCGCAGGCGGCAAGATTTTGCACGTCGATGACGCGGCACTGCCGACCGGAACCACGATTGCCGTCGCGGATCTTTTCTTCAACACACCGGCACGCCGCAAATTTCTCCGCGCCGAGTCGACAGAACTGGCGCACGTGACCGCGTTGGTCACCCACTACGCGCTCGCACATCCGGAAAAACACTTCGAGCTCGTCTCCGCCTCGCACACGCTGCTCTCGGCCCCGCCGGTTGCGCGCACGGCGGAGCGCATCTACCAGATTTTCGGCAAGGACACGCTTGCCCAGCTTCTTCCGGTTGCCGCGGAGACCTCACTGGCACACGCAGGACTTCCGGAACCTCCGCCGTGGAAGAAGGACCCGGATACTGCCCCGCGCGACCCAGGCAGTGTGCGTCTGAGCGGCTTCTACTCGAAGCCGGAGTTGCAGAAACTGAATCGCAATTCCATTTACATCTTCATCAACAAGCGCCTTATCCGCGATCGGCTGCTGATGCATGCGATCACCGAGGCCTATCGCAACGTGATTCCGCCCACCAGCTTTCCGGTCGTGCTGCTCTTTTTGGAGATGCCGCCGGAAGAGGTGGATGTGAATGTGCACCCGGCCAAAACCGAGGTGCGCTTTCGCCAGCAATCGCTGGTGCATGACTTTGTGCGCGACAGCCTACGGGCAGCGCTCATTCGGGCGCGCCCCGCGGCGGGGTTTCTCTCTGCGCTGGATTCTGCGCCGGTGGCCAGCCCGTCCCTGATGCCGCCGGCCGTCTCGCCCTTGCCGGGTTCGACAGGAGACGGACTGATTGGAACGTCTGCCGACTCCGATTCGGCGTCGTTCCAGAACACGGAAGCTGGAGCCGGCAATTTTCGGCTCACGTCTCCGCCGGTGCCGCCTGTTCCGGGCAAGCTGGACTTTGCGCAGAGCGCGCTCAAGGATTCTGCAAGCGGCGCGGCAGCTTGGGCGGCCGCGGCAACGGCGTTGTTTGAGTTGTCGGGGATTGAATCGGCGGACTCTTCGTCGGCCAATGGCTGCTCGTCAAATCATTCTTTTTCTTCGACTTACGAGACGAGTGACGCGTTCCAGACCGCGCAGATCGAGGCTCAGCAGGCTTCCGCAAACTTGAACCATCTGCGCACGTTGCGGCCTTTGGGACAGCTCCGCGAGTCGTTTATTCTCGCGACCGGGGAGGACGGGCTGTGGATAATCGACCAGCATGTGGCGCACGAACGCGTGCTTTTCGAAAAAATCCTGCGCGCTCGAACGGTTGAGAAAGTTCAGCGGCAACGTTTGCTGATGCCCATGCTGGTCGAGCTCCGGCCCTGGCAAATGGTGGTGTTCGCGCAGATTGCCGAGGAACTGGAGCGCAATGGCTTTGAGGTAGAACCCTTTGGCCCACAGACACTTGCCGTGAAGGCAGCGCCCATCGGGCTGGAAGGCGCGGAGCTCGAACGCACCCTGACGGAGGTGATCGAGCAAGCGGGTCCGAGCTCGGGCGAAGGCTCGGAGAACCAGAGTCTGGCGCAGCTACGATCCCGGATTGCGGCTTCGATTGCCTGCCACTCGGCCATCAAAATCAATACGCCTCTTGACCCCGTTCGTATGGAGTGGCTATTGTTGGAGCTTGCAAAGACCGAGCACCCAACGAGTTGCCCCCACGGTCGTCCAATAGCTTTGCTCTATTCCTGGAAGGATATCCAGCGGGCTTTCCATCGCATCTAGTTCGGATTAAAATCCATAGGGGACTGCTCCTTCCTCAGGGAAGTAGCGGCAACGGGGCCAGCACGAGCCTGGAAGCGAGGGTTTTTCTTTGACAGCGGAACAATTAGAAGCAGCGCGCGCCGAGCGGATGCGCCAGAACGGCCTGGGAACATTGACTTTAGAGGACACCCGGACGTGGATCGAGGAAACCGGCCTGTGCCTTTTTTTGCCGAAGAGACAATTTACGTCCTCTGTGGCTCCTTCATTTGTTGAAGCGATTGGAGGGCGCCGGGATGCTACTCCTGAGCCCCGCCAGATCGCGGCCGCCGAAGAATTGCTGGTGCGGCTGGAACTGGATGGGGTTGCGGTGCGGCTCAATCTTCTGGGACAGCCGGGCGAGCAGCCCGACTTCGTGGTTGCAAGCTGGGTTTTGCCCTACGTGTATGCTCTGCGCGGGGATCGCGATTGGCGTCGGAACCCGCAACTGACGGGTTCGCGTGCGGTTTCCCCGCTGGCGGTCCAGGCTTACAAGCTGCTGGAGGCAAACGATTCCACGATTGCGCAGTTGAAGCATGCGCTGGGGCGGGAAGTCAGCGAAGCGGCGGTGGTTCGCGCCATCACCGAACTTTGGCAGCAGTTGCGGATTATTCCGGTAATTGCGGCGCCGGGGCAGGCAGCCAAGTGGCAGTTGCTCCGCCATCGCTTTCAAAAGGCCATTGCGGAAGGCGCTTCTACCTCGCAGGTCACCGCGATCTCGGTGCTCGCGTCCATTTATTTGCAGGCTGTCATTGCCGCGAGCATGGAAGAAGTCGAGCTCTTCCTGGCTCCGCTGACGGCACGGAGCAAAGTGCGCGAAGTGCTGCGCGGGCTTGTCGCGACGCGCCAGGTGCACACCATTTCGATGGGACACGCGCCTCACTTCTACGTGGCGGGCACGCTGCCGGAGTTTGCTGTCGCTCCGTCGTTGTATGGAAGTTTCACGGCCGGCAGCTACTACCGGAATGGCGTGGATCACGAAGAACCGCGCTTTCCGGCACCGACTGCGTATCCTGCGGCATACACGGCACCAGCGCCGGTCGAACCGGTGCGTGCCCTTGAGCCGCCGCAGGCTCCCGTGGCCCCGCTGCGTCCAGCGATCCAAGCCAGCAAGCCTCCGGTGGCCCGGCCGCACTTCAACCGGCCTGCTGCGCATGCACGGACGCGCAAACCAGTGACGCCGAGCAGGACGAGCCAGTCTTCAAACGGAGCACGGATCACGCGCCGGCCTGCGGATTCGAGAGCAGCCAGCGCACGCCCGACCAATGGAGCGAGGCCAGCATCGCAAGGATCGCGGTGGAGCCAGGGTGTGCATCGGCCTGCAAACGGCGCCAAGACCAACGGGAATCACGCCGTCAAGAGTCACTCCAATGGGAATCATTCTAATGGGATCCGTTCCAACGGCACGTCGGCGCATACGAACGGCAAGGTCAGCCCCACACGGAACGGCAAGTCAGCTCCCTCGACGTGGAGCAGCCGCAACGGGCATGCCAAGACTTCGAAGCCAGCGTCCAAAGCCGGGGGCGTCAAGCGCAGTGCGGGTCTTGCGCGCAAGGATTCACGGACGGACGCCCGGGCGGTGCGTGGGAATCGCAAACCGGCTCTGACGGCGGGAGCCAAGGCGGGCAACAGTAAGCGCTTCGGCTTTACGGCGCGTCCGAGCAAAGGGACGAAAAAGCGCGGATGAACGCGGTTGAAAGGCCATCGCAGTCCGTGCATCCAGTTCGAAAGATCATTGTCGCCATCGATGGGCCGGCGGGCGCGGGGAAGAGTACGATTGCGCGCCACATGGCTCGTCACTTCGGTTTGCTGAATCTCGAAACCGGCGCCATGTACCGGGCCTTCGCGCTGAAAGCCCTTCGCGCGTCAGTGCCCCTGGACGAAAGCCCCGCCCTTCAAGAGCTGGCCGCAGACACGCAGATTCGGCTTGAACCCGGCGAAGAAGAGAATCGGGTTCTTCTGGACGACGAAGATGTCACCGGCCTGATTCGCAATCAAACCGTGACCGATGCAGCTTCGCGGGTGAGCATCTTTCCTGCGATTCGCGCTTGGATGGTGCGCCTGCAGCAGGAAATGGGCGCCGCGGGCGGCGTCGTCATGGAAGGGCGCGACATCGGCACGGTCGTCTTCCCGCATGCAGACGCGAAGATCTTTCTCGACGCGGCACCCGAAGTGCGCGGCATGCGCCGCTTTGACCAGCTGGGCCCGCAGCCGAAAGTCGAAGCCGAAGAAATCATCCGCGAGCTCCACGCGCGGGACGAACGCGACCGCAACCGGGCCGACTCACCGTTGAAAGCGGCGTCGGATGCGGTCATTCTGGACTCGACGAATCTGTCTTTGGAGGAGGCTGTGAAAGCCGCCGAAGAAATTGTGGCAGCAAAGCTTGAGCAAAAGGATCTGCTCGAAAAGCGAAAATAGTGTCGTCTTTTTCCCGCGGAGAAGCCATTCTTCGCTTCAGTCGCATGCATCCAAGATTTCGTGACGATCTTCTGCAAACGTTGCGGCTTCTCGAATTTTCGAGCCTCGCGCTTTCGCTTCGCGGATCTCCGCCGTCTGCTGATGCTGCAGTATCCGCTCCGGTGTCGAACCTGCAGGCATCGAGTCTTTGCCCCGCTGGCCCATGCGCATCGCGTTTACCGTATGGCAACCGACCGCGGACGGGCGCGCACTCTTCGATCCGCAGATCTTTGAAGTCAACGCAATCCTGCAATCCCCGTCGCGGGCACGCTGCGATCCATTCCCCGGTTCGGTACTGCTGGCAGTCCACGATTGGTTCGCCGCATGCTGCTCCTGCGGCATAGAATTGCTTCAGGTATCGGGATCGAATGGAAATCACCTGTCATCGCTGTCACCAGACCGTCCAGGCGGAGGACTGCTTTTGCCCCTCGTGTGGTCTACCCCAGCTGGTTTACACGGCAGACCCGGCCAGCGGCCAGGAACAGGCTGAACGATGGACCGAAGCGGCGCGCGACGCGAGCATGGTGGAGTGGAAGCCGGCGATGCGTTTCGCTCTTTTGCTTGCGGTGCCCGCAGGCCTGCTTTCAAGCGGCCTTTCTCCGCTGGGCCTCTTTGGTTTGTTCTGGATGGCTGCAGCCGCGGCGTGGGCCGTGGTGCTCTATGTCCGGGGACAACAGGGGCCCTCGTGGATCACGATCGGCGCCGGCGCGCGGATCGGGCTGGTCACCGGATTGCTGGCCGGGTGGCTTGCCTTCAGCATCAGCGGCGGAACCCTTTTTGTGGAGCGGTTCGTCCTTCATCAATCGAGCCAGATTGACTCGGAGTGGAAGAACCGGGTCGATATGAGCCAGCAGATGACGCAGCAATGGGCGTCTGATCTGGAACCTGCCGACGCTGCCCAGGCGCAGTCGTTACGGACGCAGGTCCAAGGCTGGATGCTGTCGCCGTGGGGACATGCAGGCATTGAGATCTTCAGCCTTGCTTTCAACGCCGTGTTTCTGCTGTTCTTTGCAGCGGGTGGCGGCGCACTGGGTGCGCGTTTGCTGGCCCGCGCGCGGCGGCCGGAAGTCTAGGGTGTATCGACATATACGGGCGGCCATCGTTGCTGGAGAAAATTCGGCCAGAACCGGGGCCCCCGCGGACGGGTCTTCGTCCGTGGGGTGGAGACGAGGCCGAGCCCGAAGGTTGTGGCGGGCCCACTGTCGAGGGCGGGAATGAAGTATGGCCGGATTTTCGCCGCAACCCGAAGGGACGGGGCCATCTTTCCACATTTCTTCGTCCCTGGTCGTTCGCAGACACCCGGTATGCGTCGCTCCTCATTCCTCGAACTGCGAAAAAATGGCTCCCGTCGCTGGCCACCTGTATATGTCGATACACCCTAGCTTCAGTGCAGGGACGGTTTGCGAAACTGTCTGTTGCCAACACGTCGCTTCAAACCTGGCTTTGGTTCCAGTTCTCCACACTTGCTGCATTGAGCCAACCCTCGTATCATCCGGCGAGAGAGAATCCATGAGCGAAGCATCAATTCATCCCAGCCTGCGCATCAAGGGCAGGCTGATGTCCGCCTCGGAAATTGAACGTACTTTGGTTCGCCTGGCCCATCAAATCGTAGAGAAAAGCAACGGTAGTGAAGACCTGGCTTTGATCGGAATCAAGCGACGCGGGGTCCCGCTTGCGGAAAGGCTGGGCAAGCTGATTGCCGCGATTGAAAAGCGTCCGGTCGATACCGGAATCCTGGACATTCAGTTTTATCGCGACGACCTTTCGACCGCCGGCGTGCGCCCGGTGGTGACGCCCGGGGCGGTCGGATTCGACGTGGCCGGCCGCGATGTGGTGCTTTGCGACGATGTGTTGTACACCGGCCGCACGATTCGCGCCGCGCTGGATGCATTGTTTGATCATGGCCGTCCGCGGCGGGTACAGCTCGCCGTGCTGATCGATCGTGGTCATCGCGAACTGCCCATTGAAGCAACGTATGTCGGCAAAGTTGTTCCCACCAGCAGCCGCGAGATCATCGAAGTCAAATTCCGCGAGGTCGATCAAGATGAACAGGTTCTCCTGGTGGAGCGGGTGGACTAAACAACCGCTCTTAGCCTTCAGGAATGAGCTGGGAGCCAACGGCCAGTAGACAGAGGCTAAGAAGAATGGCAATCACCGCAGCCGTAACTGCCGTACCCGTCCGCCGCCAGCTTCACCTGCCTCCGGTCGCCGCTTCCCCATTTCCTTACCATCCCGGCTCCCTGCTTTCCATTCAGGACCTCTCTCTTGACGGTATAAGCCACCTGCTTGCCCGCGCGACGGAGCTCGAGACGATGGATCCGCTGGTGCGAGACCAAATTCTGCTCAAGCGCCGGCTGGCTCTCTTGTTTTATGAGTCTTCTACGCGCACGCGCACCAGTTTCGAATTGGCGGCAAAGAGCCTGGGCGCGGATACCACGTTGATTTCCAGTCTTTCGTCGAGCATCGAAAAGGGGGAAACCCTCAAAGACACTGGACTGACGCTTCGCGCCCTTGGCGCCGAAGCCATCATCCTGCGCCACAATTCATCGGGCGCTGCGTGGCTGCTTGAAGAAACGACGCGGCTGCCGGTGCTCAACGCCGGCGACGGCATGCATGAGCATCCGACCCAGGCGCTGCTCGACCTGCGGACGATCCTGGCGCATTTACGGCCGGGGACGGAAACCGTCGCGGCCGACACGCTTGCCGGGGTCACGGTCACGATCGTGGGCGACATCCTGCACAGCCGGGTTGCCCGCTCGAACATGCTGCTGCTTCCTCGTCTTGGGGCGCATGTCGTCCTCTGCGGCCCTCCGCAGTTGTTGCCGGAACTCGCGACCGGCGCAGGGCCAGGAATCACCATCGAGCGCGATTTTGACGCGGCTTTGCGCAACTCGCAGGTGGGGATGATGCTCCGCATTCAAGCCGAGCGGCTTGCCGGCTTGCAGTTGGACCTCGAGCAATACAAGGCCAGCTACCAGCTGACCGGTCAGCGGCTCGCAGCGCATGCGCCTTCCGCGCTGGTCCTGCATCCCGGTCCCATTATTCGGGGACTCGAGCTCACCGCCGGGGTGGCCGACGGCGCACAATCCGCCATTCTCGAGCAGGTGAAGAACGGGGTTGCGATCCGCATGGCCGTCGTGGAACGGGCCCTGTCGGCCGGTCTCGCGAAAGGAAGCCGTCCATGACCTCTCTGATCCTTCGCGGCGGTACGCTTGTCGATCCATCGGCGGGCATCGACGCTCCCAAAGATCTTCTGCTCAAAGATGGGCGCGTCGTCGAAATCGCGGCCCCGGGCAAGCTGAAATCCACCAATGGCACCGAAGTCCTCGACGCGACCGGCCTGATTGTCGCTCCCGGTCTGATCGACATTCACGTGCATCTGCGCGAGCCGGGCCAGGGGTACAAGGAGACGATTGCCACGGGTACAGCAGCTGCCGCAGCGGGAGGATTCACCGCCGTGGCGGCGATGCCCAATACCAATCCCGTCAACGACACACCCGAAGTGACGCGCTGGATGCAATCGCCCGAGCGAGGTGCGAAGGTGCGCGTGTATCCGATCGCCGCGGCCACGCGTGGATCGAAGGGCGAAGCGCTGAACGATTTTGCCGCGCTCAAGGCGGCCGGTGCTGTCGCGGTCACCGACGACGGTCATCCGATTCTCAAAGACGGCATCATGCGCGAAACCCTGGCGGCCGCAGCCCGCGTCGGCCTGAGCGTGATCCAGCACGCCGAGGATACGCGGATGACGCTGGGCGCAAGCATGAATGCCGGGCCGATGGCCTTCAAGCTCGGGCTGCGGGGCATGCCGCCGGAAGCCGAATCGGGCCTGGTGGATCGCGATATTCGCCTGATCACGGAACTGCGCGACGCCCGTGCACATCTGCACGTGGCTCACACGTCGACTGCCGCAGCTGTAGCCGCTGTCCGCAAAGCACGGCGCAACGGGCTGCGGGTTACCTGCGAAGTTGCACCGCATCACTTCCTGCTGACCGAAGAGCATGTTGGCCTTTACAACACCAACGCCAAGATGAACCCGCCGCTTCGTTCGGCAGCCGATCGCGATGCCATGATCGAGGGGATTCTCGATGGAGTGGTCGATGCCATCGCCACCGATCATGCGCCGCATGCGACGCACGAAAAGGAAGTGGAGTTTGAGCACGCGCCCAACGGCATCACCGGTCTGGAGACCGCGCTGGGGCTTTGTCTCCGCTGGTTGCACCGGGAGTGGAAGCTGCCCCTGGGACGTGTCCTGAGCCTTCTGAGTGCGCAACCCGCGGCACTGCTCGGACTCAAAGGGCGCGGCACCCTTACGGTGGGCAGTTTTGCGGATGTGATTGTCTTCGATCCGAAGGCAGAGTGGGTGTATCACGCCAAGCAGACTCACTCCAAGGCGCACAACACTCCCTTCGATGGCTGGACGATGCAAGGAAAAATCCGCTGGACGATCAGCGAAGGCCGTGTGGCCTACGCCAGCGAATAAGATCGCTTTTCTGGTCGAAGGTCAACTGGTCATTCGACAGTTCGACCCATGGGATTTGCGACTCCCAAGGATCAGGATGCCTTGCCGCGCAATTCCTGCTCGGCTCGGAACCAATCCTCTGCATCGCTCCCGTGTTTGTTGCCGCGCTCCATCCAGAACCGATGCGCGAGCTGGGCGATTTGTTCGTGCGACGCCTTCATCTGGGTCAGATTGTCCTTGGCGGCTCTCTTTTTGGGCGCTGCCTCTTTGGGCTCGGTTTTCTTGGCTGCGGCGGCCCGCGGCTTCCTGGGTGCTTTTGCTTTCGTTCCTTTTTCTTCCATTGATATCTCCTCGTCGTGATGGGGCGGCAAACGAGCAAGCCATCGATTCTAGGATACAAAATCATGAAGCGAGATTGAAGTGCGGGACGCCGCAAAGCACCCTACTGGTCAACGCGCCGCGGCCGCAGGACCCCTAAGATGTATACTTTCCGTCCCTTCTCGCGAAATCTGGGCGAGGGACCGGAGGCCCTTTGCGGTTTCGGGGCCCGGTCGCGGCGGGCTCCGCGGACTGGAGACAGCTTGTCTGGCAAATCGTGGCCGGTGGGGGGTGATCCCGTCCGGTGCGGTGCTGTTTCTTTCAAGGTAGTCGAGGGAGAGTGGAGGGGAGTGGTGGGAAGTCGGGCTCCCGGGGTGACAAAGCCGCGGATTGGCACTACGATCTACACTTTGTGATCATGAACCTGGCCGTTCTGTGCACTAGCGGAGGCCAACTTGCGTTGATGCCGCTATCGGCAATTCCAATCGAAGTCGAGGGGCAATGGACAAGCGGGAATTTCTGAAAACTTCAGGAGCGATTGTGGCAGGCAGCGTGTTGTCGCGTTTTTCCAATGCTCAACAACAGCCCGCGCCGCGCGAGAACTGGGCGGGCAACATCACGTACAGCACCGACCACGTGCACACGCCGGCGTCTATCGAAGAAGTCAGCGACGTGGTCAGGAAGTGCGCAAAGCTGCGCGCGCTTGGTTCACGGCACTCTTTCAACACCATCGCCGACAGCGACGCCAACCAGATCTCGCTGCAGCGCATCGACTCCATCGATATCAACGACAAGGCGCATACCGTGACGGTTGGTGCGGGCATCAAATACGGACAGCTTGCCCCAATCATCACCGAACGAGGTTATGCTCTGCACAACCTTGCTTCGTTGCCGCATATCTCGGTCGCGGGCGCAATCGCGACGGCAACTCATGGGTCCGGCCTGCACAACGGCAACCTGGCGACGGCGGTTGCGGGCCTCGAAATCGTCACTGCGGATGGCAAGCTTATTCACGTCTCGCGCGATACCGACGAAGCGCAATTCCTTGGAGCGGTTGTCGGCCTGGGCGCGCTGGGCGTGGTCACGCGGGTCACGCTCAACCTGCAGCCGGCGTATCTGGTCGCGCAGTCTGTCTATCGCAATCTTTCCTTCGATCGCCTCGAAAAGCACCTGGACGAAATCTTTGGCGCCGGGTATAGCGTCAGTCTCTTTACCGATTGGCAGAACCACCGCGCCACGCAAGTCTGGATCAAGCGCCGCCTTGCGCCTGGCGTGAAGAACGACTGGCAGCCTGAATTCTTCGGCGCCAAACTCGCCACGGAAAAACTTCATCCCATCGAAGGCCATGCTGCAGACGCATGCACGGAGCAGCAAGGCATCCCCGGCCCGTGGTTTGAGCGCCTTCCGCATTTCAAGATGAACTTCACTCCATCGAGCGGCCGCGAGCTTCAAACCGAATACTTCGTTCCCCGCGATCGCGCGTACGAGGCCATCCTGGCTGTCGAAAAGCTGCGGGACCGCATCACGCCGCATCTGTTCATCACCGAACTGCGCACGATTGCCGCGGACGATCTATGGATGAGCATGGCGTACCAGCGTCCTTCGATGGCCATCCACTTCACCTGGAAGCCGGAATGGCCTGAAGTGCGCCAGATCCTGCCGCTGATTGAGGCGCAGCTTGAGCCGTTTGCCCCGCGGCCCCATTGGGCCAAGCTCTTCACCATCGCACCGGCGCGCCTGCAGGCGCAATACGCAAAGCTCGCGGATTTCAAGGCGTCGCTCGAGCGCTATGACCCCTCCGGCAAATTCCGCAATCAATTTCTCAGCACGAATCTCTACTCAGGCTGAATTGGAAATCGTCGCTGCTTGCTTTCGCGCGGGCTCCATGGGAACTGAACGGTGGGTTTGGAGCGGTCGGCGACCGGATTCGGCGCGCCGGGCGGCGGACTATCCTTTGCGGCGGTAATGAATCTGAAATTCGTATCCCGCGTTGGCCGGGAAGAGACCGGCGACATGGCGCAGGCGTTCTGCCAAAGCCGGCGCTGCGAGCAGCGGATATTCGCGCTCGCGCAGATCGTGGTAATCAAAGTCCAGAGCCAGCGACAGCATATAGATCGCCAGAGCGTCGGAAAACGTCGCCTCAAAGAAACCGCTGCGGGCGCGTTCGTCAATTCCCTTGGCGCGCGTATCCTGCGCACGACGCCGCGTCTCCCATGCATCCTGGCTGGACTCGCCGCGGACCTGGGCCTCGGCCTGCGACCAGACCAGGGACGAGAAGCTTTCGGGCACACCCGCAGCCGCCACAAAGTTGTGCGCGATGTTGATGAAGAATTCAAACGCCAGTCCGAAGCGATCCTCGACCAGCCGGGTGGAGAGAAATACCGCTTCGGTCGTACCGAACGCCGCGTTGCGATGGCAGATGGCACGATCGCCCAGGTCGACCGAGTAGGCCGGCGCGATCATGGTTTCGCCGGTATCGGCAATGGCCAGGGGCACAAAATAATAGGCGCGGTTGGCGAGCGCTGCGGACATCGACGCCGGCACCGCGGCGACCATATGCTCCAGATCCGACTCCGAAACCCGCGTCTCGCCCCAGGCGGCATAGCGAATTCCATTGGGGGCCTGGCCGACGGTCGACTGCGTTGCGACCTTTTCCGCCTGCCATAACTCGATTTGCACATTACTGGCCATCGAACTGTATTCTATCCAGAAGGAGCGGGTAACGGAAAACGTCATGGAATCTATGCCACTTCGACGGACCGGCGCGGGAAGTTTTCTCGGCTTTCCCCTGGAAGGATTCAGCCTCTTCCAAAGCCTTTTGCTGGCGTTCGCTTCAGCATTCTTCACCTTCTTTGCTTCCACCTTTCTCGCGATCATGGCGCTGCTCGTCTGGAATGGGCTTCTCCACCACTCGGTGAATTTCGCCGACAGCTACCTTTTTGTCGGCTTCCCCGCCGGAATCCTGATGCTTCTGATCGCTTTGCCTGTCTTCGGGACACTCTGGGTCCGGGCCAAGCTAAGGAAATAGGGCTTGCCATGCCTGTCCACGCGATTCCTCTCGCGGAGCTGAAACCTGACGGTGCATCTCGCGACGGGGCACAAGCCGATGCATGGTGCGCAGAACTTGAAGCGGGAGGCATTCTCTATTTTCCGCAAACGCCGCTGCCGATTCCGGGGGCAGATCTGCAATTTCTCCTGGGGCAGCATCAGTCCGGCAGCCGGTTGCATAAAAACATCGCCTACAAGCCCGATCGCGACCAACTGAGCGGCGCCGATCGGAAAACAGCAGCGCCCGGGGACGTTGAACAGCTGCACGCCGTGATGCGCCGGTACTCCGAGAGCGTGGACAGATTTCTATCTGCATTTCTGGAGCCCTACCAACGCCGCTGGCGGCTGGACTATGCGAGCTTCCGTCCTCTCGAAGAAGAAGGCCGCGATTTGCCGGTACGCCGCCGCAACGATCTTCTGCACACGGATGCCTTTCCGACGCGCCCCACGCGGGGATGGCGCATTCTCCGCTTCTTCCACAACATCCATCCGACGCGCACGCGCGATTGGGTGGTCGGCGATCCATTTGCGCGTGTGGTTGGGGTCTTTTCGCCGCGCAGGCTGGCAACGCCCAAACCCGACAGCGCGGTAACGCGCGCTGCCAAGCAGGTGGCGCAGGCGACCGGACTGGCTGGGCTTGTTCCGCAGTGGAAGCGCACGCCCTACGACGAATTCATGATGCTGCTGCACAACGCCATGAAAGAGGATGCAGCATTCCAAAGCAGCTGCGCGCGGGAACGAATCGAATTTGCTCCTGGTTCCAGCTGGATGGTCTACACGGAGACGGTGCCGCACGCGGTTCTCGGCGGGCAATACGCACTTGAGCAGACCTTCCTTGTCGACCCGGCGGCGATGGTCACGCCCCAGTCCGCGCCCATTGCTGTGCTTGAGAAGATGGCCGGCGCGCGCTTGGCTTAGCGGGCGGCCCATCGGTACTTCATCGTGCGCTGTGCGCGCTCACCAGTGCAATCAGTTCTGCGCGGACGCATTCAAGCACCGGCCCCCACTGCAGGATGCCCTGCGGTCGAAACAGCCGCATGGTCGGATACCACGGGGTGTCTTCGCGATTCATAAGCCATCGCCAGTCGGGCGCGAACGGCAGCAGGAGCCAGGTTGGTTTTCCGAGGGCTCCTGCCAGGTGGGCCACCGCGGTATCGACCGTGATCACAAGGTCGAGATGCGTGATCAGCGCCGCGGTGTCGGCGAAGTCCCGAATGGCGCTTTGCAGGTCGGTGACCTGCGTGTGCGTCGCTGCCAGCTGGGCAGACGCCGGCCCCAGCTGCAGCGAGAAAAAATGCACGCCCTCTGCTTGAAGCAGAGGTTCCAGCAACTGCAATGGGATCGATCGATAGCGATCTTCTTTGTGGTCGGGATTTCCGCTCCACACAATCCCCGCTCGCAGTCCGTGCGCTGGCCAATCCAAACTTCCGGCGGCGTCGCGAGCGTCAGCCGGGGCGGTCAGATAAGGGACTTGGTGCGGAATCGATTGCAGCGTGGTCGCAAAGGCCAGCGGCAGGCCCATGAGTGGACATTGCCACTCGAAAGCCGGCAATGCGCCTTCGGTCAGAACCGTGATTCCCGGGATCTCCGCGGCGAGACGGCGCACTGCGGGTTGGACATCGAGCAGAATCGTTCCGCCCGCGGCCTTCACCAGCGGTACGTAACGCAGAAATTGAAACGTGTCGCCCAGCCCCTGCTCAGAAAAGAGCAGGATCCGCGCGCCGTTGAGTGCTTCTCCTCGCCAGAGCGGACCCGGAACGGCACGCGGGGCGGATTGTTTTCGTGCGTAGCGAACCTCGTAATCCTTCCATCCCGTTTCGAGTTTTCCCTCCAGCAAATCGAGCAGGCAGAGACTCCAGCGCGCATCCGGCGAGCCCGGATCCAGCGCAACGGCGCGATTGTAATGCTGTCTTGCCTCGTCCAGACGGCAGCGGTTTTGGGCGATCATGCCCAGGTTGCTATGCGCTTCGGGGAGGTTGGGATTGAAGGAAAGGGCGCGGTTGTAATTTTGCTCGGCGGCGTCAAGATCGCCTCGCCTGCGCGCCAGGTTTCCCAGATTGCAGTGGGCTTCGGCATAGTCCGGCTTGCACCGCAGCGCTTCGCGATAACTGGCGTCGGCGGCATCCAAGGCGCCCAGGTCCTGCAGGGCGGCTCCCAGGCCGTTGCGCGCTTCTGCCCGTTGCGGGGCGAGCTCCACAACCCGCTGAAAGGCTCCCCGTGCTCCTTGAGCATCTCCGCTGCTCAGCAGCAGATTGCCCACGTTGTTGAGCGCTGCAACATTGTTCGGATCGAGCTCGAGAGCTCGGCCGAAGGCTCGTGCGGCTTCTTCAATCCTGCCCATCCGGCGCAGGACGATTCCGAGATTCTGGTAGGTCTCAGTGGAGTTTGGTCGAAGCTCGAGTGCGCGCCGGTAGTGCTGCTCGGCCTCGATAAATCTAGTTTGTTCGCGAAAAATATCGGCGACGTTGAAGTGCGCGTCTTCATCCTTCGGGTTGGATCTCAGGACGGTCGCGTATTCCGCAAGAGCCTCATCGTGGCGCCCCTGATCGCGCAGGACTGCGCCCAGACTCGCATGGAAGGCAGCGTCGCCGGGGCTGACCGCAATGGCGCGCTGCATCATCTTTGCCGCAGCGTCGAGATTGCCCGCCTGGTGAGCGATGAGCCCGATTCCATAGAGGCTCTTGGCATGCTTTACGTTGATCGCCAAGATTTGGAGGTAGAGCTGCTGCGCTTCTTCGAGCCGGCCGGCCTGATGTGCTGCGACCGCTCTTGCGAGCAGCTTTTGTATCTCCGAAGAATCTGTCGACTGCCGCGCGCCCATCGATCTCTATGGCCTCTCTCCGCAATCGACCGCTGCGTACGTTGCCAGTCTATTACGCAATGCACAGTGGCTTGGTTGGGCGCGAAGGCACGTCGTCTGAAGGAAAGGATTGCGGCGTATTGTGCGTCGAATATGTCTGGGGAAAGGAGCGCGCGCGCCGACCCCGGATTGTTGGTGCGATGATCGTTGGTGCGATGCAGCGAAGTCCAATTATCGTGCGTAGTAGGCCAGAAATGCGAGGGAGATAACGACCATGCCGACCGCAGCAAACCAGCGCGGCTGTTGGAGTTCACCGCACGACCAGCGGAGGAACGCGAAACGCGTGGAGAGGAGGCTGGCGCAATTGGCGAGCCCCTCGGCAAGGCTCTGATACAAGCCGGGCACCAGTCCAAGAAAGATCAGGACCAGTCCGATGCCGACCCCGTTGATGACCTGGTCTGTGCCGATCATGCGACCATCATAGCCGACCTTAAGCTCGGCAAAGTTTCCTTCCTGGGCACCTCTTCAAAACAAAGCGGCCATCCGTTGAAGGATGGCCGCTCGACATTGCTGAATTCACTGCGCGTTTACATTCCTGCAGGCTTCGGATTCTTGGGATCGTACTGGGCTACGTGAATTTTCTTTGCCAGTCCGACTTTCGACAAGAGCCAGATGCCCCAGAAGTTGGGATCGATCTCGTACCAGCGCAGGCCGTGCCGCGCTGAAACCGGATGCGCATGGTGATTGTTGTGCCAGCCTTCGCCGCCCGTGAGCAGGGCCACCCACCAATTGTTGCGGGAGTCATCCTTGGTCTCAAAGCGCCGGCTGCCCCAGAGGTGGGTCGCGGAGTTGACGAGCCAGGTCGCGTGCAGACCGAGGGTCACGCGCAGCAGAACACCCCAGAGCACCATCGCTACGCCATTCACCCATCCGCCCCAGAGCCAGCCGCCGCCCAAAAGCAGCAGGCCGCTGACGGTGATGGGGAGCCAGTGATACTTGCTGAGCCAGACATGGAACTTGTCGCGGCTCAAGTCGGGCGAGTAGCGCGCCAGCACTTCCGTCTGCGCGTGCAGCGCTTCGCCGAAGAGGATCCAGCCGGCATGCGCCCACCAGCCGCCTTCGCGGGGTGTGTGGGGATCGCCCTCATGGTCGCTGAGCTGATGATGGACACGATGTGTCGAAACCCAGAAGATCGGGCCGCCCTCAAGCGACAGGGTGGCGCAGATGCTCATCAGGTATTCGACCCAGCGGGGTGTTTTGTAACCGCGATGCGTGAGCAACCGGTGATAGCACATGCCGATTCCCACGTTGATGGCGAGCACGTACAAAATGGCCATCACTGCCAGGCGCTGCCAGCTGAAAAAGAAGAATGCGGCGAGAGCGCCTGCGTGAAAAAGGATGACCGTCGTGAGAGTGATCCAGTTGACGCCTGCTCCTGCGGTGGCGGCCCTGCCCATGCGAATCAGGTCCCGCGCAGCAACGGTATGACCGGTTGCGCCGAGAGCAGCCTGAGCGGTTGGATTTGAGTCGACTTGCGCTTCGCCGCTGTTTGCGGCGGGAGGTGCGGTTAGTACAGACGCCATGGAATTGTTGATCCTTCGAAGGGGGTCGGGGCTCACCCTTGCTTGTTCGCTTGCTTGTTGAATTGTATAAGAGACCAGGAAATTATCGCCGATTGGGGTTTATTCTCGACGCGAAAGTCACAGTTTTTCGTATCGCGGAAGTTGCATTTTTGGGAAGGGGCGCACAGCAGCTTTTGGTGGCCATCGGTCAATTCGATGATTCCGGCGAGGTTGCGCCTCCCCCGGTCACAAACATTTCTTTCGCCGTGCCGCGTAACACGCGATAGAGGGCGAACTGGCGCTGGGTCGACCCGCGCAGCTCAAACAACAGCTCACCGCGGTTGTCGGCCAATGCGTCCACCGCGTCGACCAGGCGCATACGGGGTTTGTCGTCGAGGTGCACTTCGTCGGTCACGCTCTTGAACAGCACCAGCAAACTGCCATAGAGGTCAGGCTGCGCAATCATGGTCACGAATTTTCGTTGTCCCACGGGCC
This sequence comes from uncultured Acidobacteriaceae bacterium, assembly GCA_963798035.1. Lineage (GTDB taxonomy): Bacteria > Acidobacteriota > Terriglobia > Terriglobales > Acidobacteriaceae > Telmatobacter. The sequence continues at coordinate 79,560 of CAWCRW010000009.1, forward strand.
CGTTGGTATGCGCCGACAAGACCAGCGTTGCCCCTGAACCGTAGGCGAGCTCAAAGACGCGATACTCTTCGTCGACCAGGGGCGCAGGAGCCGGCGGAGGCACAGATTTTGCCCTTGTCCTCGCGGTCGTTGTCCGCTTTGTTGCCGGTGCCGGGATTGGCGTCAGTCCCAGAGCGCTGCGCGCGAGATCCTCGAGGTTGGCTTTCATTTTCTCTGCGTCCGCGGGGTCCGACCATGAGTAATTCCAGGGATGTTCAGGGCGATTTCTCGGATCGGAAACAGCCACGGCCTGTTCCATGCCGGACGGCATTCCAATCAGTGTCGGTGTTTCATCCGCGACGACGCCACCCGTCGATTTGCCGCGCAGAAGTCGCGGACGATCCGGATCGGTCACATCGGGCAACGACTCGACGTAGCCTTCCTGCGCCTGTTTGGCCTTGCCCCGTTTCAACTGCGGCCGGTCCGGGTCGCTGGCCTGGGTACTGCCTGGAGCGGGGGTAGAACTCGCTGTCGTTCCGCTACCCTGGCTGGGACTATTTCCATCGCCAGAATTTCCCGCGTCGTCGGAAGTCTTCTTGTGCAACGTCGGCCGGTCCGGATCGACAGGCCCCTGCCCACCGGATTCCGAGCCTCCGTCTGAACTGCCTCCCGACGATCCCCTCTTGCGATGCAAGACCGGACGATCGCTGGCCTCGTCGTCAACGGGGGTCTGTGCCATTTCCTGCATCTTTGGTTTGGGCACAGGCATGGGCCTCCAGGTTCCAAACCCTACCCACGAGTCCTGTTGCTGGCCGGAGCTCCGGATGTCGAAGAGGCCGAGACGCGCGCCGTTCTTCTGCAGGATGTACTCGTTTCCTCCCTGCACGGCAATGGGCTGCGGTCGCGCGAGGTAGACTCCGCCATCCTGCAGCTGTTCGCCATCGAAGACGGTGACAGGCACGAGGCGGCTGGTCTTGGGCTTGGCCAGGTCGCCGGTCCACTCGAGAACGGCTACCGCGCGCAAAGCCGGAATGTCTTTGTCTTTCTTCGTGATCTGCCCTGGATACTGAGCGCAGGCAGGCATCACGGCCAGCAATGCAACCAAAACTGGAAAGACACCGCTGCGGTGCGATGACGCTCGGCGCCCCGCTCGGCCATAATGCAAGCTGAAGGTCAATCGATCGAGCATACGAAGGAAAATCCTATGGAACTGAACGCGAAAGTCGCCGATTTCACGCTCCAAACCGACGAGGGAAAAACTGTAAGCCTCTCTGACTTTAAAGGCAAACCTGTCGTCCTCTTCTTTTATCCCAGGGCCGATACTCCCGGCTGCACTATTGAGGCCTGCGGTTTTCGTGACACGTTCAAGAAACTCCTGGCGGCCGGTGCGGTGGTTCTTGGTATCTCCCGCGACACGCCGAAAGACCAGGCCAAATTCCGTGCCAAGTACGACCTGCCCTACACACTCCTTGCTGATGTAGACGAGAAAGTCTGCAATCAGTTTGGCGTGATGAAGGAAAAGAACATGTACGGCAAGAAAGTCTGGGGAATCGAACGCACCACGTTCATTATCGGCCCTGACCAGACACTGCTGCATATCTTCCCCAAAGTGACTCCGGAAGGCCACGCGGAACAGGTCCTGGCCCTGCTCAAGGAATGGAAAAAAGCGCACAAATAGGCCGGAAATCGCGGGGACGCTCCTCTTCGCTTCTTCCCGGAGGAGAAAAGGCCAGGACTGCCAAGTCGTTGAAGGACAGGCCTGGCCATCTGCTGCCGCGTTCGTTTTTCGAACACTCTCCGGAGCTGATTGCCCCGCGCCTGCTCGGCAAGCTGCTGGTTGCCCTGCCGCCCCGAGGTGGCCCCCCGCTTACCGGCAGAATCGTCGAAGTCGAGGCATATCTTGGTCCGCACAACGATCCGCCCGACCCTGCGGCCCATGCCCATCGTGGTTCCACGCCGCGCAACGAGGTTCTGTTCGGCCCCGCCGGCCATGCGTATGTGTACTCCATTTACGGCCGCTACTTCTGCATGAACATCAGCTGCGAAGTTGAAGGCCGGGCGGGATGCGTCCTTCTGCGCGCGCTGGAACCGGTTGCGGGGATGGCCAGGATGGCAGCGAACCGCGGTCTGCTGGGCGATGCTTCCCCGCGGTCGCTGACTTCCGGACCGAGCCGGCTGTGCCAGGCGCTCGGGCTGACAAGAAAAGCGCACAACGGTCTCGACGTCACCAGTCCGAACTCACGCCTGCAGGTGCGCGACGATGGTTGCGCGGTCACAGAGGCATTGGTGACGGTGCGCATCGGCATTAAGCATGCCGTGGATTGGCCGCTGCGTTTCAACCTTCCCGGCCACCCATGTATTTCCGGAGCCAGAAACTTAACCGGAACGCGCCTCGTCTTCAAGTAGAATTCCTTTTTCGACGCAGGGTCTGTTACCGTGAATTGGTTCTGAGAGTCCATCCCAAACTGCGAGGAACTTTCCGCTTGAAAATCTCTTCCCTGTTTTACTCCGCCCTTGTCGCGGCCGCAGGCGCCGCGGCTTTTGCATTGGCCGCTTCCGCCCAGGCGCCACACGAACATCCGCCGGCGCCCGCTCCCACCAATCTCCAGGTCTTGCCCAAAACTATGACGGGCGAGCAGGTTCACGAGTTGATGCACAAGTGGGAAGCCTCACTGGGGACCGAGTGCAGCACATGCCACGCGGCCGATCCCACTCGCAAGGGTCCGAATGGCCGACCGATGCTCAACTTTGCCGATGACTCCAAGCCGGAGAAGGCGACGGCGCGCTTGATGTATCGCATGGTCCAGGACATCAATAGCCAATACATCAGCAAGATCGACAATCCGGGTGCGCCGGTGGGGTGTGCCACCTGCCATCGCGGCCATCTTGATCCGCCGGAATTCGTTCCTCCGCCGGACCATGATCATGACCACCATGAGCACGAAGCGCCCGCCGGAGCGAAAGCTGCTCCCGGCCAATAGGCTGTCTAGGGCTTCCAAACAAAGGTGGCCACCGACCCTGCGGGAATCGTGGTGGCCACAGTTTTGTCATGGAATTGAATCCTGAAGGACTGGCCGATCGTGCCTGCATTCACGGCATAGAGCACGATCGTCCCGTTCGGATTTCGAAACGCGACATCTTTGACCGAAGTTCCCGCCGGTTCGTCGCTGGCGATGCGGGTCGCGCCGGGCACCAGGAAACGGCTGGCGTGGCCGAGGACGTAGTAATCCAGTTCCGGCTCGACCGCAGCTTTGTCAGGGTCGCTGAGGTCAATGGTCAGCAGGCCGCGGCAGGTGTCGCATCCGCCCACGAACGGGCCGTGATTCTGATCGGTTGCCAGCGCCCACAGCACGTAGCTTCGCGACCAGTTGCGCATCGACGCGATCAGCTCGGTCGCCTCCTCGGCCAGGACATTGCCTTTCTGCCATGTTCCGCCGCTGGACTCGGTCACCCACTGCCCCTTCTGCGGAAACTCTTGGTGATTTTTCGTCATCACGCTGGGATCGCCGCCGTAGTGATGCCAGGCCGTGCCGGCGGCGAGCGCGCCCGCTTTCGGATCGTTGAGCACCGTCTCCGGAAAGTCGGGCCGATCCCAGTTGTGGTCGTACGCCATGACTTTTGGGCTCAAGTGCGCGGCCGCGAGGGCAGGCCCCAACGCTTCGCCGAAGAATGTGGCCTGCTCCGTTGCGAGCATCTTCATCCCGCTGTAGGTCGGCGGGGCGTAGAGCGGTTCATTTTCCACGCTCAGCGCCCAGACCGGAATACCGGCTGCCTGGTACCCCTCAATCGTTTTCACCAGGTAGTTCGCGAAGGCGGGATAGAACTCCGGCTTTAAACTCGACGACTCCTTCGTTTCCGCATTCGATCCCAGCATCGAGCCCGAGGTCTTCATCCAGCCGGGCGGACTCCACGGCGTCAGCATCACATGCATCTCTGGATTTGTCGCCAGCGCCTTCTTCAGGAGGGGCAGAATGTATTCCTGATCGTGCGCGAGGGAGAAGTGTTCGAGGTTGGGATCGGTCTTGCCGTCGGGGGTTGTGCAGGCCTTTTTGGTCTGCTCGCACAAGTCGTCGAAGGAGTAGAAGGTAACGGCTAGATCGGACGAACCGACGGGCTGCCGCAAGATGTTCAAAGCGATTCCGCCTTTGCGCGCGAACAGCATTTTGAAGGTTGCGTCGGTCTGCGCCGGTGTCAGTTTCTTCGCAAACAGCCAGGCTGCGGCATCGGTCAGCGACGCGCCAAATCCATCGATTTCCTGGAAGTGCTGCGCATCGTCGACCGTGATCAACGGTTCTGTGCCGGGAGAAGTCTTCGCCGAAAAATGCAGGGTCTCACGCTGCGACATGGCCTCGAGCAAATCAGCCGTAGTTTGATAGGTCACGACAGACTGCGCCGATGCGTACACCGAGAATGCCACCAGAAGCACGACCAGACCGACAGAGCGCACCATACTTCCTCCTTCGTGGGGAAGGAGAATGCTATTCGACCGGCATGCATAAATGAAATCGCTGGCACGAGTGTGGTGGACAGATACACGCCCTGCGATGGCTTTTCGCGGAATCCGCGGAACAGGCTGGCGCAACAAGGACGAGCCGCTGCCGCCTTAAATGGTTCCTGCATCGTTGGGTTGGTCGATGGGATGGGCGGCGATGATTGCCGATCCAGGCTGCGCGGCGTCGCGCTCGCGCATGAGCTCAATGAAGATCGCTTCGATTTCGGCGCGGTCGGCGTCGCTGATGGCAACTTCGAAGAGGGGAAAGCGTGTCATGTTGCACCTCGCGACTACTCATGCCCGTAGAAACCCCGTCCCGACCCCGCAGTTGCGCGGCTCCGATTCACGTCCGCATCTATGCTTTGCTTCATGACTTACGGCGCAGGTAATCGCCGCTCTTGCCGCCGGACTTGGCTTCCAGCTGCACCGCGCGAATCACGATCCCCTTGTCGAGCGCCTTGGTCATGTCGTAGACCGTGAGCGCTGCAACCGCCGCCGCTGTCAGTGCCTCCATTTCCACACCTGTGGGCCCCACGGTCGCTGCTGTCGCGATAATCCGCACGCCGCCATCGACAATCTCGGCGCGCACGTCGACGTGGGTCAGCGCCAGTGGATGGCACAGCGGAATCAACTCCGCGGTCTTCTTCGCCGCCTGGATTCCCGCGAAGCGCGCCACCTCCAGGGGATTGCCTTTGGGGTTTGAAGGCAACGCTGCTAACACGGCAGGCGAAAGCTCCACGAACGCGGACGCGGTCGCGGTGCGCCGTGTCGCCTGCTTCGCGCTGACGTCTACCATGGTGGCTTTGCCTGCTTGATCGAAATGCGACAGCTGTTGCTTTCCCGCCTTGGTCATTGCGTCTTCCTCAAATCATCAGAATGCGAACCGTCATTCCTTCATCCAGGCTGCTCACGTCGTCGGGAACGACGACAAAGCAATTCGACCGCGCAAAGGCCGGCAGATCGCCGCTTCCGTGCCAGGGAATGGTCGCCACCCGCGGCAGTCCGCCCTCAGGAGAATTGAACGCGCAAAGTCCTGGCAGGAAGCGCGTGAGTCCAGGCTTGGCTTTGCGATCGGTTGGCTGCGCAAGCCGCGCGGCTAAAAAGCGAGGCGCGCAGTCCTGGCTGCCGGAGAGCGCCGCGAGGACCCGCGATCCAAAGAGGAGAAACGTCGCCGCCGAGGAGATTGGATTTCCCGGCAGTCCGAAGAACGGCAGCGCAGGCCTGTCGAGACGCGGAACCTCTCCGAAGACCAATGGTTTGCCGGGCTGCATGCGCACGCCGGTAAAGTGAAACGTTGCTGCCTTACGCGCAAGTGCCGGCTCGACTAAATCAAACTTGCCTGCGGAAACGCCGCCGGAGATGAGCAGCATATCGGCCCCGATCGCCTCTGCGAGCGCGGCGTCGAGGGCCATTGCCGTGTCCGCTGCGGTAAGGAGCACGCGCGGCTCGCCCCCCGCGGCAGCCACCAGCGCGGCGAGCATGGGCGCATTCGAGTTGCGGATTTGTCCTGGAGCCGGCCCCTGGTCTACGGGCACAAGTTCGTCGCCCGTTGTCAGTATCGCCACGCGCGGGCGAGTGTAGGCTTCGATCTGCGCGTAGCCGCACGCCGCCGCGAGGGCAATCTGGGCGGCGCCGAGCAGAGTGCCCACCGGAATCAACGCATCGCCGGCGTGCGCCTGCGCTGCTCGCGCGACAATATTCTCTCCAGCCTGGATGGTGCGTGATGCCGCGAGTTGAACCTGATCTCTCTTGCGCACCACGTGCTCGATCATGACCACGGCATCCGCCCCCTCGGGCACCGGCGCGCCGGTCATGATTTCCCAAGCGGCACCGGGCGGGAGAGGTCCTGGGAGCGCCTGCCCGGCGCGTGTGGCCCCCGCGATTTGCAAATCCGCGTGGGAGGAAGCCTCTTGGGCGCGGCAGGCGAATCCGTCTCGCGTGGAGCGCGCGAAAGGCGGCTGGTCTTGATCGGCAACGATGGCCTTCGCCAGCACGCTGCCGGTGGCCAGCGCCAGAGCGAGTTGCTCTGGGGGCCGATCCACGCGGGCAAGCCCACGCACATAGGACCCGACCACCGCCTGCGCCTCCGCGTAACTTAGCAACTCCGCGCTCATGCCATGGATTGTAGTGGGCAGAGCCCAGTCGGTTCCCGGTCAGGCTCTGCTGCAAAAAGACAGAAGGCGCTTCCGCACTGCGGAAGCGCCTTCAGCTTGAGCCAATCGACAGATTACTTCTTGCCTGCCTTGTAATTGGAATTAATCTTCTGCCCTGCCTGCTGCAGAATTGCCTGCACCTCCCCGGCATAGGGGCCGGTTGGCGCGAGGTCAAGATACTTCTGGTAAGCATCGGCGCAGCCTGCAGGCAGAACAATGCGCTGTGTCTTGGGATCGACGGTGGCCTTCGAGACCAGCCCCTGTCCCTTGAGGTAGTAAACGAGAGCGTCGTTGGGATCGTTCTTGATCGCCATGTCCGCGGCGGCAACCTGCGCGTCCGCATTGCCGGCCTGGAAGAAAATGACCGCCTGGTTTCTCAGGTAAGTCCCTGCCGACGCCGGATTGGCCTTGGCAGCCGCGTCATAGGCTGCGTTCGCTTCGGGCACTTTCCCGCCGCGCGCGTAGATTTCGCCCAGACCGGCATTCGCCATGCCCTCGATCGCAGGGCTCGGTTTCTTTGAAGCGCCGTCGACTTCGAGCGCCTTCTTGTATGCAGTCTCGGCGTCGTCATACTTCTTCAACCCAGCTTCTGCCTGCCCCAGATAGGACCAGAGGACCGGTTCTGCCGGCCGCACCTCGGTATCCTTCTTCATCAAGGTTTCGATGTCGGTGAACTTTGCGGTCTTGATCTCCGTCGTCTTCGCTTCGACGTCGGCCCTGGCTGCGGTGGCGCCCAGCTGTTGCACTGCGGTGGCATGGGCCTGGTCCGCGTCTTTCAGGTCGCCCGCGACTACTTTCAAATCCGCGTTGAGGTTCTTGATCACTTCGTTGGCCTTGAGGGCGTCTGCGTTTTTCTTGCGCAGCTCTTCGAGCTGTTTCTTCTGGTCTTCGGGCAGCTTCTCAATGTAGTCGGGGCGCGACATGTCCAGATCGGCGGCGACATCCTGTCCGGCAACCACTTTGAAGTTTTGAATCTCGTCTGCCTGCTTGTCGGTTTCCATTCCCGGCGAGCGATAGATCACGATGTAAGTGCCGGCCGGGACTGCGCCCTTGTAGTCACCGTTCGGATCCACGGTGAATGTGGCTCTATCTGCCGTCTGAGCCGACAACCCAGGACCGGAAGCAGCGCGTGTGATCTCTTTAAATGAGACCGTTCCGCCGTTTTGGGGCGCGCCGGTTGGATTGGTGACATGTCCGTGCACATTGCCGGTCGGTTCGGTACTGGGCGCCGCGGCTGGCTGCTGCGCGAAAACAGGAAGAGTGGCAAATGCCAGCACGCCCAGCAAGAGTGAAAGCTTGCGTTTCATGATTCTTCTCCTTGAGAGCTCGGGCAAAGGTTCCGACCCATCGGCTCATTGATCAAAAGTGCAGATTCCTACCGCCAGCGGCGATCTAAAGCATCTCGCCTCAGTATTTGCAGACACCAACGGGCAAGCATACAACATGCTCGCTCCGGTTGCAGTCGTGCAGGAGCAGCCGACCATGAATTGGGGCCCGTGCTACGGCCGCCCGCGTAGCAGGACCCAAGTTAAATCCAATCGACCTTCCAAGACAAGGCCATCCCATCGGCCGTCGAGCGCTTGCGGTCTCGCACACAGTTGCTTGAGATGCTTGATTGAGCGATCGAATCGCTCCTGTTCGCCAGGCCATAGCGGACTTTCTGCAAATGGCTTCCACAGCGGTTCGTCTTCAATGTAGCGCCTGTTTCGTAACCCAAATTGTGGTCTCCGTCACACCCTACAATGGGAGCATGGCCCCCACGATCCGACCGGCGACCAGGACGGATGTACCGCAGATTCTGGCGTTTATTCGAGCGCTCGCCGCCTACGAGCGCGAGCCAGACGGTGTGACCGCCACCGAGGCCGATTTGCTGCGCGACGGATTCGGGCCCAACCCTTTTTATTTCTGTCTGATAGCCGAGTCGGGCGGCGTCCCTGCGGGGTTCGCCTTGTGCTTTTTCAGCTATTCGACCTGGCTGGGCCGGCCGGGCCTGTATCTCGAAGATCTCTTCGTCCCCCCGGAATTTCGTGGCCTCGGCATCGGTAAGGCGCTGCTGCAGCGGGTGGCGGCAATCGCTGTTGAAAAGGGATGTCCGCGCCTGCAATGGGAGGTCTTGGACTGGAATACCCCCGCCATCGACTTTTATCGCGCGATGGGCGCTGACTTCATGGACACATGGCGGAACGTGCGTGTCACCGGCGATGCATTGCTGCGACTCGCCGGCGCCGAGAGTGCCCTCGCCCAACCAAAATCGGACGGTTCTGAATGAGGGTTCGCGTCATCGGCGGCGGACTTGCAGGCCCCGAAGCCGCGCTGACAGCGGCCCGCCTCGGCTGCGAGGTCGACCTGTATGAAATGCGCGCCCTCGTGGACGGTCGGCCGCGCCTTACCCCTGCGCATCAGACCATCGAATTCGGCGAGCTTGTTTGCTCCAACTCGCTGAAGAGCGAGTCTCCGAACACGGCGCCGTGGCTGCTGAAGCAGGAGATGCGCCGGGCGGGTTCTTCTCTTCTGCGCATCGCCGATGAGACTGCCGTTCCGGCAGGCCACGCGCTCGCTGTCGACCGCGTCGAGTTTTCGCGCCGCATCGCAGCGGCCATCGCTGCGGAACCGGCTATTCGCGTGATCCGCGAGGAAGTCACGCGCCTCGATGCCGCGGACCCGCTCACGATCCTTGCCACCGGCCCGCTGACGAGTCCCGCACTGAACGGCGAGATCCAGCGGCTCACGGGGTCGGAGCATCTTGCGTTCTACGACTCGATCTCGCCCATCGTGGATGCCGATTCCATTGATATGAATCGCGTCTACTTTGCGGCGCGCTGGGATAAAGGCACGGCCGACTACATCAACTGCCCCATGAGCCGCGAGGAGTACGACTGCTTCCTCGATGCGCTGCTCGCTGCCGAAGCCGCCGAGGCGAAGGAGTGGGAGAAGCTCGAATACTTCGAAGGCTGCCTGCCCATTGAGATTCTTGCTCGGCGCGGGCGCGACACGCTGCGCTTCGGACCGATGAAGCCGGTCGGTCTTCGGGATCCGCGCACGGGGAAAACTCCCTGGGCCGTGGTGCAATTGCGCAAAGAGAATCTGCGCGCCGACAGCTACAACCTCGTGGGCTTTCAAAACCACCTCAAGTGGGGCGAACAGGCGCGCGTGCTGCGGCTCATCCCCGGACTCGAGAATGCGCGGTTCCTGCGTTATGGCCAGATCCACCGCAACACTTATATCTGCGCTCCCGCTCTGCTGGACGAAACCCTCCGTCTCAAACTGACGCACGGGGAAATGGGAGTTCACGACAGCTCTCCGATCCTGTTTGCAGGTCAGCTCTCGGGCGTCGAAGGCTATACCGAATCCATTGCCACGGGACTGCTGGCCGGCCTCTACGCCGCATTGTTCGCTCGCAACGAAGAGCCTGCGCCGATTCCGCGCTCGACCGCGCTGGGCTCCCTGGTCCACTACATCACGCACGCCGACGCGAAAGACTTCCAGCCCGTCAACATCACGTTCGACCTGCTTGAGCCGCTCGAAGAAGAACTGCGTAAAAAGGTGCGCGACAAGAAAGAGCGCCATCGCATCCAGTGTGAGCGCGCGCTCACCGCTTTCGATCAGTGGTGGGCAGAGTCCGGTCACGCGCAGCGCGCGATTTCCAATGTCCAGCTTTAACCTGCTTTTGTTGTGACGCGCGCCGGCTTCCGCGGGACTTTCACCTTCGACGACCTTCCGTGCACATCCACTCGCCGACCTCAAGAGCGCCCGCACTACGGAACCGGAGACATGGCAATGGCGTAATTCTGTGGTACGCTGTGCCGTCGCCGGAAGGTTGTCATGCTTGTCCTGTCTGCAACAGAAGCCATCACGCCCGCTCTTGAGCGGACCAGGAACCTTCTCTTTCGCCCATTTCAATGGGGAACTTTCCTGAAGCTATGCGCCGTCGCGGTTTTCACGGAAGGATTCTCCGGCAACTTCAACTTTTCAAATCGTCATCAAGCCACGCATATCGATCGATCTCCTATACCGTTCCATCCCAACCCCGGCCTGGTGCTCGCGTTTGTGCTCGCCGGCATTGCCGTCCTTGTTCTCGCGATTGTCTTGTTCTACGTCGTCGTTCGCTTGCGCTTTGCGCTCTTCGATTGCCTGATTCTCCAAACCAAGCTCATTGCGCCGGGCTGGCGCAAATATCGATTTCAGGCGCTCCGCTTTTTTCTGCTTTCCATCGCCATCGGCTTTGTCTTCCTGGTTGTGCTTGCTGCCATCCTGCTTCCCTTTGTGTTTGGGTTCGTGCGCATTTACCGGGATACGCAACTCACGGGACATTTCCCGCTGGCAGCCGCGCTGGGGCTCTTTCTCCCGCTGATTCCGATCTTCCTTTTGTTCGTTTTTTGCGCCTTTGCCGTCGATCTCATCCTTCGCGATTTCATGTTGCCTCACATGGCGCTTGAAAACGCTTCCGCCGCCGAAGCCTGGGCGGCCGTGCGTATACATATCGCGCAGGAAGTCGGTCCCTTCTTTCTCTACGCCGTGCTCCGCATCCTTTTGCCGATCGCGGCCATGATCGCGCTGTTCATCGCGCTGGCCATCCCGTGCCTGTTGATCTTCGGTGCGCTGGGGATCGCCCTGGCTGCACTGCACGCCATGCTGAACGGAGCCACGATGCCGGTGGTGGCCGTCGGCTCCGTCGTTGAAGTGATGCTGGGCCTGCTGATTGCCGGCATTGCTTTGCTTTTAGCCGTGAGCTTCGGCGGGCCGCTTTGCATTACCCTCCGGAATTACGCATTGCTCTTCTACGGCGGCCGCTATCCGGCGCTCGGAAACATCCTCTACCCGCCGCCTCCGACATCGAGGGCACCGATCGCCGGCGGCGGGATTGCCTGACGGAATGGCTCCGCTTGGCCGCAACATCGCGATCTCGGCTCTCTTCACGCTGTTTGGGGGGCCGGGGCTCCTTCTCGTCTACGTGCCGTGGCGGATCACGCACTTTCGCATTCCGGATCGCGAACCGCTCGCGTTGATTGGGGCCGCGTGGGTCCTCATCGCAGCGGGTCTCGTACCGCTGCTTGAGTCGATCCTGCGGTTTATTGTGGTCGGCCGCGGCACCCTCGTGCCCACTGCGCCTCCCGCACATCTTGTGGTGACCGGCCTCTATCGCTATGTGCGCAACCCCATGTATGTTGGAGTGCTCACGACAATCGCCGGCGAAGCATTGCTCTTTGGATACCGCGGCATGGCGGTGCATTTCGCCGTGGTGGCTTTGGCGATGCATCTTTTTGTGCGTCTCTATGAGGAACCAAAACTCCAGCGTACATTTCCTTTGGAGTATCCGCTCTATCGCCGCAACGTCAGGCGGTGGGTCCCGCGATGGACGCCATGGAACGCTTCTCCGCCTGCAGCACGGTCCTCGTGAGCGAACCTTTTCGGAACTGCGGTGTCCAATCCAAGAGGGTCTGTCGCGCCGACTGGCCGTGCGCAGCGGCATCGACCACGCGCGTAGTAGTCTGGAGTTGGAGCAGGAATCCGTGTCTCGCTGGATCGCATTTATCGCATGCCTGGTGGCGCTCTCCATGTCTGGATTCCGCGTCTCTGCGCAAGCTGGGCCTTCTGCCGGCAAATCAGCTTCGACCAAGATTGAGTTGCCGCCTCCTCCGAAGCCGCTTCTCCCCGAAGCTTTCGCAGGATGGGTTGCAGCCGAGCCCGCGAAGACCATCACGGATCCGACGCAAGCGGATGGGAGCAACGCAGCGGCACTCAAGGAATACGACTTCACGCACGCCGTGCTCGCCACCTACAAGCGCGACAACGAAACGCTGACGATTCGCGCGCTCAGCTTCATGGACACCAGCGGGTCGTACGGCGCCTATACCTATTATCGGCAGAACGGGTGGCCCAAAGAGGAGATTGGTTCCGGCGCCACCTCGAACCACAACCGCGTGCTCTTTTGGTTGGGGACGACGGTTGTCGACGCAACTTTCTCGCGTATCAGCCCGATGTCGGCCGCGGAGCTGCGCGAGCTTGCCAGCCAGCTGCCCCGCGCCGAAGGCAACAAAGCCATTGCGCCGCCCATCTTGTTCGACCTGCCGCAGACCTCGCTCGACAAGCAGACCACGCACTATGCGCTTGGACCGGCAGGCTATGCCGGAGCGGGAGGCGCATTGCCTGCCGAGCTGGTGGGCTTCGATCGCGGCGCTGAATCTGTGACGGCGAACTATGCGCTTTCGTCGGGTCCGGCCACGCTGACGCTTATCGACTATCCGACGCCCCAGATGGCCGCAGCGCAGGAATCCAAAATTCGCGACTACATCAAGGCCGGCGCGAAGGCTCAGCCCGCATTTCCCAAGCCGCTGGTCGACTCGGATCAGGCTTCGCTCGAGGTGCGTCGGAGTGGACCGCTGGTTGTCCTTGTCAGCGGGGACGCCATTCCGGACGAGAGCCACAAGCTCCTCGAGTCGGTTCATTTCCAGGAAGACCTTATTTCCATCCCGCAGCCCACCGAGTCTGAGGTCAATAAGACGGGAAAACTGTTGTTCGGGATCGCGGAGCTGGTCATCGTCGGATCGGCAGCAGCGATTCTTCTCGGTTTTTTCCTCGGCGGCGGTCGCGCCCTCTATCGCATCGCGCGCGGCAAACCCGCCTCCTCGGTCTACGAAGCGGAGTTCATCCGGCTGAATCTGGAGAAGTGAACTTTTCACAGGGGGCTTGCCGGCACCCGGTTGCGCCCGATTGACGGGTCTGAATCGGTGGAAAACTGGATGAAAACCCCAAGAAACACCCGGAAATAACTGCAATCGCAGGGCTTAGAAAGGCGAATACAGGGCGAAGAAGCGAACGTTTTTGAAAAATCCACAACTCCTGTAAGTCATTGAAATTAATATAGATATTTCGTATAGGATTTATTCTTGACACCCCGCCCCCCCCAACCTACTATGCAGCCAGAAAGTTCTGATGGCTTTGCCTCCGTTGGAACTATTCTCCCTAAGGAAAGAGCTGCCCTGTTGCCGGGCGGCTCTTTCCGCTTCCCGCCCTCCCTTGGCACCAGGAGTTTCCAGCCATTTCCATCCCTGGAGGACCCACGGTATCCCCACCCGTCAAAGGGCAGACCTCGGCGTAAGAATCGCGACACCTCCCGGCGTTCAAATGCAGGCGGTGTCCAGTTCGAGGAGTTCTTCATTGCTCTTTGCGAGGAAGGGTTCCGCAAGCTTCTGAAGGGTCCGCCTGGATCCAGGACGACGCAGAGCAGCATCGCGGGCAAATGAACTTCACCGATCCGGCTGGTTACTTGATTGACCTCAGCGGAAGTTGCTCCACCCAATGTCGGCAAGAAGCGCGCGGCCGACGACCAGGGCAGTGACGGTGAGTGCGGCCAGCAGGCACGTCCAGAAACCGATCCGGCTGAAGGAAATAAAGAGGTTCCCTTCCTGGCCGGCCAGTGTGAACCCGGCACGGTCCGGCAGCAGGGCGCGCACGGCAACGGCAAGAAGGAATCCAGCCGCCCATACGATGGCAATTCTGAACGCTAGCTGTATGGTCTGATCCATTTTCGCTGTCCATTGAGAATGCATCGGCCCAATCGAGAAGCTGCCGCGCTGAACTGCTCAACTTTACCGAACCCCGGCACAACGATACAATCTTTGAGGAGTATGCCGACGTAGCTCAGTTGGTAGAGCAGCTGATTCGTAATCAGCAGGTCATCGGTTCAAGTCCGATCGTCGGCTCCACGCTTGGTCCGATCAAACAAATATACTCTGTGTCCTGCGGCCGCCGTTTCCCGCGCCTCCGTACCGTGGGATGCGGCTGGCTCAACCGATTCCAATCGCAATGTCTTGCTCTGTGAGCCTTTGAGTCTTCCGCTTGTCCGACGCTCACCCCTGTCTCCAGCTCTCTCCGCGCCGTCGCATTTGCAAGGGCAGCGCGGGCCAAGGAAAGCGATTCCAGCGCATGATCGATGAGGTGCGGGTGAGGTTCTGTCGTCAATCCGTGGTTGTGCTTCTGCTCAGTGTGGCGACCTTGTACCAGGTTCACGCACAAAATCCCGCCCCGACCCCGCTTCCGGTCGATTCAGATTCCAATTCAACGGCGGACGAGAGCGACACGCAGGGCTCGACCTACGTGCCGGTCGACAGCTGGATTTATGCCGCAATTGACCGGCTGCATGCATTGGGCTATGCGGACAGCGCCTTTCTTGGCATGCGTCCCTGGACGCGCCTGAGCATCGCGCACATGCTCGAGCTCAGTGCGGACGGCATCGAGTCAGACGCCAAGAATGACGAAGCGCGCGGGATCTATCGGGCAGTGTGGAGTGAAGTTAAACCGGACACGGATCGCTCCAGTGCACTCAATCACCCGAGCGCCGAATTGGAAAGCGTCTATAGCGTTTTTCGTGGCATCAGCGGTACGCCGCTCCGCGACAGTTTCCACCTTGGGCAGACCCTCATTGACGATTATGGACGGCCTTACGAAGGGGGCTTCAACAATTACAGCGGTTTCAGCGGGCGCGTCGAAGGCGGACGCTTCTCGTTATACTTTCGCGGCGAGTCTCAATATGCGCCGTCGGCAGCGGGATACTCTCCAACCCTCGCGGCATTTCTCTCCAACTCGATCGACGGCATTCCGTTCGCGACCAACCCTGTGCAGGACACCATTCCGGAAGGCCCTCTCGCGACCGCCACGAATGCGCGCGTCGTCGAGGCCAATCTTTCGTATCACGTGTTGGGAAATGAGGTCTCGTTCGGCAAAAGCGATCATTGGCTTGGCCCCGACAAGGGTGCAGCCATGCTCTGGAGCAACAATGCTGAGAATATCTACGACTTCGAAATCAATCGCGTCGAGCCGCTTCACATTCCGCTGGTGTCGAACCTGCTGGGGCCCTTTCGCTATGACTTCTTTGTGGGGAGCCTGAAAGGTCATACCTACCCCAACGACCCATGGGTCCATGTCGAAAAAGTCAGCTTCAAGCCAACCAAGGATCTTGAATTTGGCTTTGATCGAATGGTCATCTGGGGCGGGAAGGGACATGAGCCCATCACTCTTCATACGTTTCTGCGCAGCTTTTTCAGCTTTCAAAACGTAACTCCTGCAGAAAAGCTTTCTGCCAGCGATCCCGGGGCGCGCTTCGGCACCTTTGACTTTAGTTATCGGCTCCCGTTTCTCAGCAGGTGGATCACGCTCTATACGGATTCGCTCGTCCACGACGACGTGAGCCCGATCAGCGCACCTCGTCGTTCGGGCGTTCATCCGGGCATCTATTTGGCGCGCTTTCCGCGATTCGAACATCTCGATTTGCGACTAGAGGGCGCTAACACCGAGCCGGTGAGTCACTACAATCCGGATGGCACTCCGATCAACCAGGGACAGTTTCTTTACTACGAGGGTGTTCAGAAGCAGGGCCCCACCAACAAAGGATTCCTGGTGGGCGACTGGGTTGGACGCGAGGGAAAGGGTGGTCAGGCATGGCTGACCTACCATGTTTCCCCGCAGGAAGAGGTCCAAATCGAATACCGGAATGCAAAGGCTTCCAAAGTATTCATTCCTGGCGGCACGACACAGAATGCATTCGCGATCTCGGTGTGCAAGCGGATCAGGAGGGACTTCGAGGTCCGCGGCTCGGTGCAGTACGAAGAGTGGAAAGCCCCTCTCTACAAAGCCGGCGCACAGGATGATACGACAAGCACGTTCCAGTTCACGTGGCTTCCGCAGAAGTCAAAGTAGGGAATGGCGATCTGGACAAATACTGTCTGCGTTTGAGTGTGCTGGATTGTCTGGTCACAAGGAAAATGCAGCCGGAAAGCGGATCGTCACGCAGCGTATATTTGGTCAGCTTTCAAAACGAGGAGTAACTGTTCACTAAGCTGCTTCAGGCCTCGGTAAACTGCCGTTCCGATGTGAGATCTCCATCTGCAGTCAGGATTGAAATGTGCGCATGGGTCATCATCGGGAACTGCGCGCCATTCGCTGTTTCGGGTTCGATGGCGCCGCTCATAACACCTTCCATCACCGAAGTATCCCAGCGGCGCAGGATCGTATCGACCAGCAGGCGTAGATCCGAAAAGAATGTGGCACGCGCCATGTATTCGATGTCAATCTGATGCTTTGCAGGAAGAATCAGCTCGTGGTAGTACTCGTCAAGGTCGTGCTTCGGCAGGCGCGCGAGATAGTTCTCTTCGCGGGCAAACGCGATTGTTGCAGCACCGGTGATCCCTGGACGGCATTGCAATTCGCCAATCTGGTGCTCGGGAAGTTTGGGTCGAGCGCCGACCAGGCTCATATCGCCCTTCAGAACATTCCATAGTTGCGGCAGTTCATCGAGCTTCCACCGGCGCAGGAACGGACCAATCGGCGTAAAGCGCTGGTTGTCCGCAGTCGTGACCGTGTGATGGGACGGAGCTTCGCAATGTTCCAGCGTACGGAACTTCACAATCGTAAAGGGGAGACCATGGCGTCCCATACGTTTCTGCATAAACAGAACGGGGCCCGACGAGGTGAGCCGGACCGCGAGCCCGATCAGAAGAAAGACTGGAATAAGCAGCGGAGCTATGGGCAGAATGCAAGCGCAATCGAAAATACGCTTCACGCCTGAACGCGACCATGCGCTCACTCGCTCCCGCACAAGATGTATCGAACAACGGGTATTCATCGTCGCCTTGCGAACAGGGGTCTGTCGTCCAAATGTGTCGGAGTCACCGGATACTCTGGGCTGCGTCGATTGATCCAAGGCTGGGTCAAGAGTTGCAGGAAGCGACTTGGGACTCAATTCACCCTCCAAAGAGTGACAAGCTTTATTCCGATTCAGTGTGAGGAACTTTGCCTTGCTTGCTGTGAGGTTGCTTTCGCGGCTGGCTGGTTCCCTCAGTCACCGTTGCTCCCGTTTAGGAGTCATGTCACAGAACGTTCTTGCACGTTACCAAGGCAAGTCGCAAGCTGCATTTTCGCATTCGATAAGATTGGCAGCCAAAACTATTCGCTCTCTTCATTCTTGGGGGCCCGGTTAGTTATTCAGTTGTCTCAGGTAGCTCCCCAGAAAGCCATCCGAAATGTACCAGCTAGTTTTGGCGTTGCACTGCAAACAGGATAGCAGAGGCCAAATGATCGAGATTTACAAAATTGATAAAAACCTCAATCGCCTCCTAAATGCTGACCCAGGTTGGGAATAACCGCTAGCAAAAAATCAAAAAGGGGAACTCCGCATGTACTGTGACCGAAGTCACTTGAACTACGAAACAGTATGGCTGCATTGGTGTCGCAATTTCGTTGCATTCGCATCAAATTGACGGGCCGGACGCGGATTTCATCCTCGAGCAGTTGACGCAAACTCGGATGAAGTTATCGCATCTGCTATTAACTTATCGATTAATAGAAGTTTGGGAACAAGCCCGCCGTCACTCGGTTCGGGCAAAACCTTCATAGAACTCCAACGAGAAAGATTCAAGTTATCCAACTTAGTCCCACACCCTCTTCCCAGGGGTCCATCTGGAAGGGCTCACTGATTTTTTCGATTCGCGCTTCCACTCTGACAAACTTGCGACTGGAAGCCCTCCTAAATAGGCATGTTAGACTCAGCCTGTATGAGCTTTTTGCAGCTCCGATGGGTCTTTAGAGACGGCAAAGCCTTCTCTGGCCCCAGCCGAATTGTGTTATGCAGCCGCGTGATCGCGAGAACACTCTCCGTTTCGTTTTGGATGCTTTACGCCACGGTCGTGTTGCCACAGCAACTCCCTCAAAGCAATTCACCGGATTCGACGCAGAATTCCAATAGCTGGGACTGCTCCGATCCACTTTTGGCCAGCTCATCGCAATGCAGCGCTCAGAATTCAGACGAGACCAATCCGCTGTCCGGCACGGGATCGCGGGTGCCATCGAGCGGTGGCTTTTCAAATCAGCCACAAGTGTCGACTCGTTCCTATTCGGACGTTGAGTCCCAGACCCGTCGAACCACCCCACGTAATCCGACACAAACGCAACAGCTGCCCCCCGAGCCGTTGACTGAATTCCAGAAGTTTACGGCTTCTACGACTGGCCAGATTCTCCCTATCTTTGGAGCCAATCTCTTTCGGAATGTGCCCTCTACGTTTGCGCCTCTGGATCTGGCGCCGGTGCCGCCGAATTACGTCATTGGGCCGGGCGACGAGTTGCGTCTTCGGGTTTGGGGGCAAGTCAACTTTCAGGCGAACGTGGAAGTGGATCGGTCGGGCGAGGTCTATATACCGATTACGCAGGTCGGGCCGGTTCATGTCGCAGGTTTGCCTGTTTCGGAGCTTGACGTCCATTTGCGGGAAGCCATTGGGCGCGTGTATCGAAATTTCGACTTACAAGTCGACGTCGGTCAGATCCGGGCAATTCAGATTTACGTGGCGGGCGACGCCCGTCGCCCGGGCGTCTATACAGTCAGTTCGCTCAGTTCGCTGGTCGATGCCTTATTCGCGAGCGGCGGCCCTTCGGTGCAAGGCTCGCTGCGCCACATTCAGTTGCGCCGTGGAAGCGAGACGGTCACGGATTTCGACCTCTACTCGTTTCTGATTCGCGGAGATAAGTCGACGGACGTGAAACTGGTATCCGGCGACGTGATTTTTATCCCTCCCGCCGGCCCCCAGGCGGCAGTTACGGGAAGCGTCCGCATTCCGGCAATCTACGAACTGCGGGCCAACGAAACCCTGGCCGATCTTCTTGCGGATGCCGGCGGCCCCTCGACGGTCGCCGCGGAAGCGCGCATTTCCATCGAGCGCATCCAGGACCACCACGAACGCCACGCGATGGAAGTTGCCTATGACTCCGCGGGCCTGGCAACTGCTGTCGCGGAGGGGGACCTGGTGAGAGTATTCGCGATCGTGCCCAAATACGATCTCACCGTAACGCTCCGCGGAAACATTGCGAACCCCGGCCGATTCGCATGGCACCCTGGGATGCGGATCAGCGAGCTGATTCCGGATAAAGAATCTCTGATCACGCGCAATTACTGGTGGAAGCGGGCACAACTGGGGCTTCCGGCTCCCGAGTTTGAACCCATGCGCGGATTTAACAATCTACGCCAGCCGCAAGAGAATCACCCCATTACTCTGCCCCCTCCCGCGCAGGAGACTACGGGAATGGGGTCATCGCAGACCGACATGACAGGTCAGCAGCTACAGGACCAGTACCCATCGCAGCAAGACCAGTACGGACTCCAGGACCAATACGCACAACAGTACGGTCAGCAGCAGGACCCATACGCACAGCAGCCGCAAGGGCAGCTGGGGGGCCAGCAGGGCCAGTACCCCTCCGCCCAGCAGCGCGGATCAAGCTCTTCGCTCGCGGCACAGCAGTCTGAGATTTCGTCGCGGATCGCGCGCAGTTCCCCGCGAACAACGGTCACTCAGAATGCTCCGGACGTCGATTGGGACTACGCTGTCATTCAGCGGCTTGACAAGGAAAACCTGAAGACTGTCCTCATTCCCTTCGACCTTGGAAAGCTCGTCCTGCAGCACGACGGATCGCAGGACCTTGAGCTTCAGGCGGGGGATGTCGTATCCATTCTTTCTGAGGCGGATATTCGCATTCCGATTGCGCAGCAGACCAAGCTCGTCAAGCTCGAGGGAGAGTTTACGCACGCCGGGCTCTACACAGCGCAACCGGGAGAAACCCTGCGCCAGCTCGTGGAGCGTGCCGGCGGGCTGACTCCGAACGCGTACCTCTACGGCTCCGAATTCACCCGCGAATCGACGCGCGCGGTCCAGCAGGCCAGAATCGACGAGTATGTTCAGACTCTTGATATGAGCATTCAGCGGAGCAACCTTGCTCTTGCCGCATCCCCGGTGAGCTCCGCGCAGGATCTCGCCAGTGGCACCTCCGCGCAAAACAGCGAACGGGAACTGGTTAACCGCCTGCGCCAGGTCCGCGCGACCGGCCGCATCGTACTGGAATTCAGGCCGAACAGCAGCGGCATGAGTTCTTTGCCTGACATCGCCATGGAAGATGGGGATCGGTTCGTCATCCCGCATGTTCCTGTGAGCGTGAACGTGGTCGGCGCCGTGAACGATCAAAATTCCTTCCTTTATAAGCCGGGGCGGCGGGTCGGAGCTTATCTTCAAATGGCCGGTGGGCTTACCAAGGATGCGGATCGGAAGCGAGCTTTTGTCATCCGGGCTGACGGGGAAGTGGTGGGGTATGAATCGCGCAAAGGGCTATGGGGAAATCAGTTCCTTGATTTGCAGATTTTCCCCGGCGATACCATTGTGTTTCCCGAGAAGACCTTCAAGCCGTCGGCGATGCGCAGCGTGCTCGAGTGGTCCCAGATGTTCTCCCAATTTGCTCTAGGCGCCGCGTCGATCTCTATAATCCAATAGCCACCTGAGGACTCCGGGAGCCGGGTAGAAGACGCGGCGGGTCATGATGGTGATGGTCCGTTTCTCACGCATTTCGCGTTCCCATGAAACCACAGGGCGGCCGAAATCAGAGAAGATGCTCTTGGTGCAGAGGCTTGCGCGGAATCACCGGAGCGGCAATTCGGCTTCTTCTTTCGGGCTGGATTCGCAGTAGCATTGTTCGACAAAATCGCAGAGCATGTGACCGCAAAGAATGTGGCCTTCCTGAATGCGAGGTGTCGCCGTGGAGGGAATCTGTAGTACTTCATCGGCAATCTTAGCCATCGCGCCGCCATTCTGGCCGGTAAACGCAACCGTAAAAGCTCCCATCGCGCGGCCTGCTTCCAACGCCAGGCAAACATTCTTGCTGTTCCCCGAGGTCGAAATACCCACGACGATATCGCCGCGCACGCAAAGGGCCTCGATCTGCCGCCGGAAAACATGCTCGTATCCGTAATCGTTGCCGATGGCGGTCAAGATCGACGTATTCGTTGTCAGCGCAATCGATGGCAGGCCGCGCCGTTCACTGAGAAAACGGCCCACTAGTTCCGCAGCAAGATGCTGAGAATCTGCCGCGCTGCCGCCGTTGCCGCACCACAGGATTTTGTTGCCGCTGAGAATTGCACGACTCATGGCTGTCGCAATCCGCTCAAAGACGGATCTTAGCTGCACGAGGGCCTGGATGACCTTCAGGTGTTCTGAGATTCCTTCATCGAATGTCTTGGATAGGTCCCGCACTTTTCGCCTCATCGGTCCAACGCTATACCGACCGCTGTGAACCGCGATCAGTATAGCCAATACGTATCGCTCCTCAAAGACTCGAAAGTTTGCGGCGTCGAAGGAGCGGCTGCCTGATTCAAAACCGCTATCCCTTCGAGATCATTCGGTTCCTAACGCAGGGACTGCGGAGCCGAGACGGTTTCCAGGACTTCTTCCATTGCCGCATCCCAGGTCGGCAGCTGGACCTTGAAGCGGGCAAGAAGCTTCTCATTCGAAAGCACAGAATTCAATGGCCGCTTCGCGGGCGTCGGATATTCGCTACTCGGAATCGGGAGCACCTTGGGCGTTTTGCCGTGCAGAAGGCTCTGTCCCTGCGCAAGGATTGCCTTGGCGAACCCACACCATGACACCGAGCCGCCGCAGGTCAGGTGATAGATGCCGGCCCACGCATCGGTTGCGGCCGACGGCTCCGCAAGCACTGCACTCACGACGGAGCGCGTAGCGCGCGCTATTTCAATCGAAGTGGTGGGCGCACCAACCTGGTCGTCCACAATCTTCAGCAGATCCCGCTCGCGACCGAGCCGAAGCATGGTCAGGAAGAAGTTGCTGCCGCGGGGTCCATAGACCCAGCTGGTGCGAAAGATGAGAAACTTGCCGCCGACCTCGGTCATTGCCTGCTCGCCTGCCAGCTTGCTGGCTCCATAGACATTGAGCGGATGCACCGGGTCGGTCTCGACCCAAGGGCCTGCCTTTGTGCCATCGAAGACGTAGTCGGTCGAGTAGTGAACAAGGATTGCGCCAGAACGCAGAGCTTCTTCGGCCAGGATTTTTGGCGCGGTCGCGTTGACAGCCATCGCGGCTTCGGGCTCCGATTCGGCGCGATCCACGGCGGTGTAGGCCGCCGCGTTCAGGATGACATCGGGCTTTCGATCCCGGACGATCTTCCGCAACGACTCGGGGTGTCCCAAGTCCGCGGCTTTGCGATCCAAAGTGAGAATTTCACCAACGTCGGCGAAGGTCTTTTGCAGCTCCGAACCTACCTGGCCTGTCGAACCCAGAAGCAGGATGCGAGGAGCGTCGCTCATGCAAAGACCTCGGCATTTCGCAATGCCGCACCGCTCTGGTCCTTGGGCGAAACGATTGCGTCGGCTGTAGGGATCGGCCACTGAATCGCCAGGTCTGGATCGTTCCAAACGATGGTTCGCTCCCCTGCCGGCGAATAGTAGTCCGTCACTTTGTATGCGAATCCAACGTCCTCGGTCAGCGCCAGAAATGCGTGGCCGAAACCTGCCGGAATCCAAAGCATCCGTCCAGTTTCGGCCTCAAGCTCGACGGCCACGTGTTTTCCGAAGCTGGGCGAGCTGCGCCGCAAGTCCACCGCAACGTCGAGCACTGCGCCGTGCGTCACACGCACCAGCTTGCTTTGCGGCTGGACTACCTGATAGTGGATGCCGCGGATGACATTTCTCGTGGAAAGAGAGAAATTATCCTGCACCCACGTCGACGGGAGTCCCGCATCCGTCATGGCTCGCAGGTTCCAGGTTTCGAGGAACGCGCCACGATCATCGCGGTAGACATTCGGCGTGATCAGCAGAACGCCGTCTAGCGCCGTCTGTTCGACTTTCATGGCTCGTCCATCTCGGGCAGATTGTGCGGCTCATGACGCAGGGCCAGCAGATACTGTCCATAGCCGCTCTTCAGCACCGGCTTGGCGAGCTCTTCAAGCTGCTCCACGGTGATATAGCCGAGCCGAAAAGCAATCTCCTCCAGGCAAGCGATCTTGAGTCCCTGGCGACGTTGAATCGTCTGGATAAACTGCCCCGCGTCAAAGAGCGAATCGTGGGTACCCGTGTCGAGCCATGCCATGCCGCGGCTCATCACTTCGACTTTCAGTTTGCCTGCATTCAGGTAGAGCCGGTTCAAGTCGGTGATTTCGAGCTCGCCGCGCGGCGAGGGCTTCAGAGCCTTTGCCATGTCCGCGACCTGGTTGTCATAGAAGTAGAGTCCTGTAACGGCGTAGCGGGATTTCGGCGATGTGGGCTTTTCTTCGATGCTCACCGCGTGCCCCTGCGCATCAAATTCCACCACGCCATAGCGCTCCGGATCTTGCACCGGATAGGCGAATACAACTGCTCCACTCTTCACCTTCGCCGCTCTCTGCAAATGCTGCGAGAACGACTGCCCGTAGAAGATGTTGTCGCCGAGCACCAGAGCGCTCGTGTCGCGGCCGATGAAATCGCGCCCAATCACGAAGGCCTGCGCCAGTCCGTCGGGGCTGGGCTGCACTGCGTAACTAAGATTGATGCCCCACTGTTTGCCATCGCCGAGCAACTCCACAAAACGCGGCGTATCCTGCGGAGTTGAAATGATCAGAATGTCGCGAAGCCCGGCCAGCATCAGGGTGCTCAGCGGGTAATAGATCATCGGCTTGTCATAGACCGGCAACAGCTGCTTGATCACCGCGTTGGTCACCGGATAGAGGCGAGTTCCTGATCCGCCGGCAAGAATGATCCCTTTCATTGCGGAACCCTCTCGTCATAGTTCCGCCGGATCCAATCCTTGTACGATCCGGTGCGCACGTTCTCGACCCAGGCGGAGTTTTGCAGATACCATGCCACTGTCTTGCGCAGGCCGCCCTCGAATTCTTCTGCGGGTCGCCATCCCAGTTCGCGTTCAATCTTGGTTGCATCGATCGCATAGCGGCGATCATGGCCGGGCCGATCGGCGACAAATGTCAGCAGCTTTCGGCGCGATCCAATCGCCGGATCCGGCCGCAATTCGTCCACCAAGTCGCAGATCGTCGTGACCACGTCGATGTTCTTGCGCTCGCTGTTTCCCCCGATGTTGTAGGTTTCTCCGACGCGCCCGCGTTCCAGGGTGGTTCGAATGGCCGCGCAATGATCCTCGACAAAGAGCCAGTCGCGCACGTTGCGCCCGTCGCCATAGACCGGCAGCGGCTTGCCTTCGAGCGCATTCAAAATCATCAACGGGATCAGCTTCTCTGGAAACTGATAGGGGCCGTAGTTATTCGAGCAGTTGGTGGTCAACACCGGAAAGCCGTAGGTGTGGTGATAGGCGCGCACCAGGTGATCCGACGCCGCTTTTGAAGCGGCATAGGGACTGTTCGGCGCATACGCGGTGGTCTCAGAGAATGCCGGATCCTCGGGCCCGAGGGTCCCATACACCTCATCGGTGGAGACGTGCAAAAAGCGAAATGCCGCACGCCCGGAAGCATCCAGTTGCAGCCAATAGCGCTTGGCCTGTTCGAGCAGAGTGAAGGTGCCCTGGACGTTGGTGCGGATAAACGCGCCGGGATCGGCAATCGAGCGGTCGACATGGCTTTCTGCTGCGAAATGGACGATTGCCTTGGGCCGGTGCTCTCGAAACAACTCAGCCACGCGGTCCGCGTCGCAAATATCCGCGTGCGCGAAACGGTACCTGGAGTCACTTTTCAGGGAGTCCAGGTTTTCTGCGTTCCCCGCATAGGTCAGCGCATCAAGATTCACCAGCGGTGTGCCGACATTGGCCAGCCACTGGAGCACGAAGCTGGAACCAATGAAGCCCGCGCCCCCGGTCACTAAGATGGTTTCACGAATATCCATCACACTTATCACGGTCCTTATGGGGAGGGGATCCACACGAAATCGAACTGCTGGACGAAGTGAATCAACAACGCAGGCCAGGGAAATCCAGTCTTCGCACGATCATCCATCTTGCCGGGAATCTGGGACGCTGACTCGATGCAAGTTTATCATCGGGCCTGGGGTCGTCTCCTGCCGATCGATGGGCAGAGATCTGCCGCCAGGGGCGAGACGGCGCAAGCAAGCATCGGCGATCCGCAAGAGCGCAACCCTCACAACGACTGGACAAAGGACTGAAGCCGCTCGAGCATGCCGTCGCGCAGGGTGTAGAGCTCGCTGAGGCCCGCAAGCGCCGCCCCTTCTCCCTGCTCGGTGGACCGTTTCAGCACGCCGTTGGCGTACCCATGCAGCCTCTGATGCAGCATGTCCATCAACTGGAAGTCGGCATTCTCTCCGCGTCCCACGGATGCTTCCGCATCGAGCCACAAGCCGAAGCGGCAATGATGATGATCCATGGTGGGCGCGGTGTGCCGCCTGCCGACGATAAACTCTTCGACTGCGCCAATCCAGGCCCGATGTTCCGCGCTGGCGTAGAGCAATGGCCAATACGCTGGTTCAACCGGCGAAACATTCATCCAGCGCGGGTCAGGATGCCATTCTGCCGCCCATGCAGGCATTTGGTTTCCGGGCATTGGACGTGCGATTCCGAACCCCTGGGCCACCTGGCATCCCAGGCGAAGCAGCAATACTCCGTGATCGACTGTCTCGACGCCTTCCGCCACGGCCTGACGCCGAAATGCCTTGGCCAGGCCGAGAATGCCTTCGAGGATGGTCAGGTCTTCCGGATCGTCGAGCATGTCGTGCACGAAACTCTGATCAATCTTCAAAACTTCTACCGGCAATCGCTTCAAATAGGAGAGCGAGGAATAGCCGGTTCCAAAGTCATCGAGTGCAAAGGCGATGCCGAGTTCGCCGCAGGCGCGGATCACCTCCGAAACCTGCGCGACATCGCGCAAAGCGCTACTCTCCAAGACCTCGAGTTCCAAATGCGAGGCCGGGATGCCTGGGAATTCGGCCAACAGGTCCTTGAGGCGATCGACAAATCCGGTTTGTTGCAATTGCAGCGCGTCTACGTTGACGCTTACGGGAATGTCGAGCCCCTGCTTGCGCCACTGCTCCATTTCTCTCAGGGCATTGCGGAGAACCCACTCGCCCAGGATCACGATCAGGGGATTTCCCTCCATGATGGGAAGGAATTGTGCGGGCGCAAGAAGGCCGAGATCGGGATGATTCCACCGGATCAGCGCCTCCGCCCCCAGAATCGACCCAGTGCACATATTGACACGGGGCTGGAAGTACAACTGAAACTCTCCTGCCTCGAGGGCCATGCGCATGCGATGCAGATCTTCATGTCGCCCCCGTATGCTCCGATCGAGCTTGGGGTCGAAGATGTAGTAGCGGCCCTTCCCCGCGAGTTTCGCGTAATACATGGCCTGGTCGGCCTGACGCAGCAACTGATCCGGCTCTACGAGCTCCGTCTGGGGGAAAAAGGTCACACCAATACTCGCGGATACCTGGAGCGTCAGATCTCCCAATTGGATCGGCTCATGCACGCTCCGCAGCAAATGCTCAATCCGCGGAAGACTCTCTTCGACGTCGGCCAAATCGAGCAGTACGGCAACAAATTCGTCTCCGCCAAGACGCGCCAGCGTATCTCCTTCGCGCAGCTCAACGTTCAGGCGACGTGTGATCGTCGTCAGCAGCTGATCTCCGATGATATGGCCATGAAGATCGTTCACTGTGCTCCAGTCGTCCAGGTCAAAATAAGCAACAGCTACGATGCTTCGGAGGCGATGCGCCTGGGCCATAGCCTGGCGGAGGCGATCTTCAAGGAGGACACGATTGGGAAGCCCGGTCAGCAAGTCGAAGTGTGCAACTTGCTTTAGCTGCTGCTCCTTTTCTTTCATCGAAGTGATATCGGAAAACATGGCGACGTACTGCTTCGTCTTGCCCGATTCGTCGGGGACAGCACTGATGTTCAACGTCTCCGCGTAGATCTTCCCGCGCTTTGCGCGGTTCCATACTTCGCCCGACCAATGGCCCAGCGCAATCAGCTGCTCCCACATCTGCACATAGAACTCACGCGCATGCCGTCCCGATTGCAGGATTCGCGGGTTCAGTCCCAGGACCTCCGCGCGCTCGTAGCCGCTGATGCGCGTAAAGGCGTCGTTGGCGTCCAGAATCGCCCCCAGTGGGTGGGTGATCACAATGCCTTCGGAGGCATGCGTAAATACGTTTGCCGCCAGTTTGAGCCGCTCCGCAATCTCCTTCTGGGCGGTAATGTCTTCCGTAGCCAGAACGATTCCGCCAATCCTGCCGTCGCTGTCTGTCCAGGGAATAATTTCCCAACGGAGCCACTGGACTGTGCCGTCGGCGCGCTCAAATCGGTCCTCCTCCATTCGAAACGCTTCTCCCGCGATGCCTCGGCGATGCGCCTCTTTCCAGCGCTGCGGTATGTCGGGAAATACCTCGTAATGGCGACTCCCTGTCAGTTCCTGTCCCTCCAGCAGGTAGCTCTCGAGCCAGCGACGGCTGGCGGACACATAGCGCATCTCGCGATCGAACATGGCGATTGCTGCCGGAGCATGCTTGATGAAGAGTTGCAGCAGTTCGCGGCTCTCGTGCAAGGCCGCGTCTGCCTGTTTCCGCTCCGTGATGTCCTGAATGGTTCCGCAGAGGCGAACGAGATTCCCTTGCGCATCGAATTCAAGCTTTCCCAGGCCATGGACCCAGCGCACTCCCTGGTTTGCCGGGCGCACGATGCGATACTCCTTACTGAATCGACTTGCCTTGCCCAGCACCTCATCCGCCAGGTGCGACGACATCATGGCCCGATCGTCGGGATGAATCAGTGCCTTCCACCCATCGACAGTCCGGTCATACCGGTCGTCGATCCCAAAAAGGTCATTCAGGGCTTCTGAACTTTTCCAGATTCCGGTTGGAATATCGAGGATGTAGCTGCCAATGCGCGCGATGTTTTGCGCTTCGTTCAGCGACTTCTCACTTTCCCGCAGCGCCTCCTCCGCCAACTTTCTCTCGGTGATGTCTTCGGAGAGAATGACGATGCCGCCCACGTCGCCTCTGCCGGTCAGCCAGGGCTGTACCATCCGCCTGACCCAGCGTTTGCTTCCAACCTCAACTTCATACCAGTCCTCACTGAACGACACGGTCTCGCCGGCCAGTGCGCGGCGATAGTCGTCTCTCCAGTGATCCGGGATCTTGTAACCGAGGTCAAAATGACGGCGCCCGATGTAGTCCCATTCTTTGAGCCCGTGATCCTCGATCCATCGACGGCTGGCGCTGATATAGCCCATCTGGCGGTTGAACATCGCCAATCCCGTCGGGGCGTCGTGAATGAAGATTTGCAGCAGATTGGAACTTTCCTGTAACTTGGCCTCGGCTTCCTTCCGATCGCTAATATCCTGGAGCGTTCCCCGCAGCGTGCGTGGATTTCCTTCCGCATCGTAGGCAAGTTTGGCGCGGAAGTGGGCCCATCGCTCCGCCTGGTCCGACTGGCGCGTAAAGCGCAGCTCGCGATCCAGGTCCTCTCGTTTGTCCATGGCGACTTTGCCGTAGAGGTCTACGAGTGCGGACATATCGTCGTGATGAATCAATTCGCTCCAGATCGCGACCTTGCGATTTGCATCCTGGGAGAGCCCGAGAATCTTGTAAAGCATCGCGGAGCCAGTCCAGGTTCCTCCGGACAGATCCACGACCAGGCGTCCGATGCCGGCGACCTTTTCCACTTCCTCCAGCGACTTCCCGCTCTCGCGCAAGGCTTGTTCCGATTGAACACTTTTCGTGCTGATCGAAACCATGGTGAGTATGCCGATGATCTGATCGCCAGGGCCGCGCACGGGGAACCTGCGAAAATGCAGACATTCTTTTTCCCCATGCGCCCCGAAATTTTCCTGAATGGTGTCGAGGGTGCTCTCGCCGCTCAGCACCTGCTCGTCCAACGCGTAGGATCGATCCGCCCATTCCTCGGGGTAAAGGTCGTAGTCGGTCAAGCCGGTCAGAGCGCGGGGCTGTCCTGCGGCATCGGGAAACATCTTCCTGAAATCGGGGCTTGCTGCCTGAATGCGATGACTCTGGTCTTTCACGCAGGCGCGTTGATCGACCATGCTCTCCATCACGGAGTGCAGATCGATGGATGCTCCGTGCTCAGGCCGTCCCGGTTCCTGCGGTGCCGTATCTGGCATCCTGACCCGCACCATGGGCGCGCCGGTTTCCGAGTCTTCCCGCTCGTAGCGCAAGCGCATGGAGCGAATCTGCCCATCCGCGTGGCGGAACCGCACGTTCAACTCACCGGATAGTTTTGGGATCGTCGCGTCGAAGATGTGGCGCAGTTTGGCAGCATCATTGAGATGAAGAAGCTTCTCAATGGATACCCTGGCATTGAGGAAATCCTGGGAGGAATAGCCGAGAAGACCTTGGACACGGTCGCTGACCGACAAAACGTCCAGCTCTTTATTCAGCGAAAGGCGAAGATCTGCTTCCAGCACGGAGCCCATTTCTGATACTCACGCCGTTTCGGATCATGAAGCGTGAGTTTTGCGGGAAGCACAGAAACTATCATAATCGCTTTACCTGACGATAAGGAAATATCGATATTTATCACATAGTCAATAAAGATCTGCCGGTGTGCGACTTAGATCGCGTGCGGAGCCATGGGATCCTTGGCGCGATGCGCCGCGCAATTCTCTGCCCCTGCAAGATACGACGTTGATGAGGGCCAATGTATCTTGCCGATTCTCTGTAAGCTTGCCTTCAAGGAGCCGATCAACCTTCGGAAGGAACCAAATAAAGTATTAGTTATCCACTCACTTTTTTCCCTCTTGTAATTCGCGCCCGCTTATCCACGCATATTCTTGGCATAATCGCTGCAAGCGGTTTCTACGTAGCTGTTCCAAGAACCACGTTCAGAAACCTTGGCGGAGTTTCCCGTTGACGATTTACGTTTCGAAGATCAGTGCGGCCGCAATCTCGATGGACGCGCACTGTTTTTCCTCCGCAAAGGTCTGGACCCACCAGGGGAGCATGGAAGAGTGACCAGCTATAGCCGCCCGGATGTTCTGCGTATCCTGCAAATCAGTTCCCGCCAGCTGCTCGGTTGGGAAAGAGCGGGGCTCATTTCCCCGCTGCAGTCCTACACCTTCCAGGATCTCGGCCAACTGCGAACCCTGCGCGCCTTGCGGGAGGACGACGTGTCCGCGGCTTCGATTCGGCATTCGATCGTGGCGATGCGCGCGGTGGCGGGCATGACCAATCCTTTGATCGAAGCGACGGTAGTCCGCACCGGAGCTCGCCTAGCTTTCCGATGCAGTGGGGCCATGGTCGATCCGATTCGGCGCCAGCTGCTTTTTGACTTCGAACGCCTGGAGCAGGATCTTTCGGGGACAGGGCCCGCACCGCTGCGCAGACCCGGGGTTACCAATGAAGCGGCGGCGGTTCAAAACCTGTTTCTCTCTGCAGTGCAAGCCGAAGAGGCCGGGGAGAAGCACCGCGCGATTGCCCTCTACGAACAGATTCTCGCCCGCGATCCGGGCTACGCACCGGCTTTCATCAACCTGGGCACCATCAACTTCCATTTGCGCCGTTACGGCCGGGCCGAGGAACTCTACCGCCGCGCCACGGAAACTGATCCCGATTACGTGCTGGCCTTTTTCGACCTGGGCAATGTGCTTGACGAGTTAAACCGGCCGGAGGAGTCGATCCGCGCATACCAGCGCGCGGTGGAACTGGCGCCTCGGTATGCCGATGCCCACTACAACCTTGCGCTTGCCTTCGAGCGCAGCGGCGAAAGCCGGTCGGCCCTGCGCCATTGGCAGGCCTATATTCGGCTCGATCGCAGCGGCCCATGGGCAGACCATGCCCGGGGGCAGATTCGAAAGCTCCTCGACGGCGAAAAGCTCTCCATTGCCTGGCGCGCCGGCTATTTTGTTCCTCCGAGCAAGCGCCCGGTGCGCCTGCGGCTCGTCAAAACAGGCTCGTAAGCGCCAAATTCCCGCATCCCAGCCTTAAGCAGCACGAGTACCTGGGATTCCGTGCCCTGGGATCTGGGCCCGGCGCGCACCACAACTTTGCCGGGCGATTGGAGTCTAACTTTGGAGACACGTGCGCCAAGTCGCTGCCGCGCAGGGTCTCAGCCGGGTGGCTTCCACCAGATGGGCATCGGATGGGCGCCAATCCGTTTCAGTCTCCACTCCCCTGCTTGCGGAAAAGAACCGGAAGACGCCAGGCGTCCCCGGAACTGCTAAAGGCAGAAGCTGTCGTCTTCGCTCTCTGGTCCAACGCGGGCTACACAGCCCGCGGGCGTGTTTCTTGACTCCAACGCTTCACCGCACAAGGATGGCTATGACGATTCTTCCTTCCCTCACCCCAAAGCACCTCAAGATCGGCGGATGGCTTGTTGCCTGCGCATTGGCCGCAACGGTTCTCTCGGCGCAGACGCCCACACCACGCATTCAGGCAGAGATCTCCAGCTCGTCCGCGACGGTCCTTCCGGGCTCGCAGCATCCCCTGGCGAAAGCTGAATATGATTCCGGGCGCGTCCCTGCTTCGACCCGGATGAACGGCATCAGCCTCTACTTCAGCCGTTCGGCGGCGCAGCAAGCCGACCTGGAAGCGCTGATCGCGGCGCAGCAGACCCCGGGGTCACCCCAGTTTCACCAGTGGCTCACGCCCGACCAGTTTGCCGCCCGTTTTGGCATGGCACAGTCGGACCTCGACAGGGTGCAGACCTGGCTGCAACAGCAAGGCTTCTCCATCGATTCTGTCGCGCGCAGCCGGAACGTGATTCGCTTCTCGGGAACGGCCGGCCAGGTGGAACAGGCCTTCCAGACGCAGATGCATTACTACTCTGTCGGCGGAGCCAAACACTTTGCGCCTTCGACGGCGCTCACGCTTCCCACGGCGCTTGTGTCGGTGGTCAGCGGGGTGCGCAATCTCGACGATTTCCGTCCTCGACCGATGATCGTTACCAGCCAGAAGGGGCGCGCCCTGCCCTCGTTTACGTCGAGTGTCTCGGGCAGCGTCTTCCTTGCCCCCGGCGACGTGAAAGTGGCCTATGACATGAACCCGTTGATCGGCGCGGGCACCAATGGCACGGGGCAGACGATCGCCGTGATGGGCCAGTCGTCGATCGTCGCCAGCGACATTGAGAACTTTGAATCCGCAGCCGGCCTGACGGTGAAGGATCCGACACAAGTGATTGTTCCCGGTTCGGGTTCGCCGCAGACTTTTGCCGGCGATGAGGGCGAGTCGGATCTCGATCTCGAATGGTCCGGCGGCATTGCGCCCGGGGCCCAAATCGACTTTATCTACACGGGCAGCGACACCACTTTCGGCGTCTTTGACTCGCTGCAGTACGCGGTCGACGAAAAGATCGGCAACATTCTCAGCCTCAGCTATGGCATCTGCGAAGCGCAACTCCAGGGTACCGCGGCGCTGGAGTCTGTCTTGCAGCAAGCTGCGACGCAGGGCCAAAGCGTGGTGGCCGCCTCTGGCGATTCCGGCTCGACCGCATGCTATGAAGGGATCCCGACAACGCAGAATGGGCTGCCTCCGCTGACTACGCAGGAGGCGCTGGCCGTCAGCTATCCCGCCAGCAGCCAGTACGCCACGGGCGTAGGCGGAACCGAAATCACCACTGCCGATGATGCTTCGACCAACTCCACCTATTGGGAGGGCCAGACAAGTACGGATGAAATCACTTCGCTGAAGACCTACATCCCTGAAGTGGTGTGGAACGACGATATCGCTGCGATCGGGGCTGGCGCCACGTCTCTGAGCGCCGGGGGCGGAGGCGTCAGCACCCTCTATACCACCAAGCCCCCTTGGCAGACCGGTGTCCCCGGAATCCCGGCCGACGGCAAGCGGGATGTACCGGATGTATCTTTCTACGCGTCTCCTGACCTGCCCGGCTACCTCTTCTGCACCAGCGATACTTCGGACTGGGCGCCGGCATCCGCCGGTGCGGCGGCACAGGCAGCCAGTTGCAACAGTGGATTCCGGGATGGCTCAACCCAGGATCTGACCATTGCCGGCGGCACCAGCTTCGCGACGCCGGTCTTTGCCGGGATGGTGGCCATTCTCAACCAGGAGAAGGGCTACACGGCGGGCCAGGGCTTGCTGAATCCCACGCTGTATACGCTGGCTGCCAACAGCACGTCGTACGCGTCGGGATTTCATGACGTGACCACGGGCAACAACGCGTGTCCCTCCAGCCTGGGAGCCAACTATTGCTCGGGCGCGGCCGAAACGGATTACCCTGCCGGCGCCGGTTATGACCTGGCGACTGGTCTCGGCTCCATCGATCTCGCCAATCTGGCCGCCGCCACCGGATGGCCTGCCGCGAGCACATTGATCGGCACCACGACCTCGGTTGCTGCTGCGACTCCCACACCCGCCGCCAGCACGAACGATGTCGTCACAATTACCGTCTCTTCGCCCACCGGCGCGAGCGCCCCAACCGGAAACGTCACCCTGTCGATCGATGGCGGGGGCACAGCCTACAACAGCAGCGGATCGACGCAAACTGTAGCCCTTACCTCAAGTGGTACCGCTGGGACAGCCACCTACACTGCAAACTTCGCGAGCGCGGGCGTTCACTCGATCGTCGCCCAGTATGCCGGTGACTCGACCCATGCCGCGTCTTCGGGTTCGGTTTCAATCACCATCGCGGGCACCAGCTCCGGGAAAGGCACCATCGCCCTTGCCGCAACAGGCGTCACCGTGGCGCAGGGCAGTGCGGGCACTTCGACCATCACTGTGACGCCTGCGGGCGGTTACACCGGAACCGTCTACCTCAACTTCGACACATCCAATGACAACGCGCTCACCAATCTTTGCTACAGCTTCACGAACACGCTCAGCAATGGCGATGGATCGGTCTCAGTCGCCGGCACGAGCGCCGTGACTACCCAGCTCTCCCTCGACACCAATGCCGTTGACTGCGTAAGCGGCGCTCTCGCAAAAAGCGGCAAACAACCCATGCATCGTTTCAGCCCCGTCAAGACCTCCAGCAACAAGAACCCGAATCCGGCGCCGCTGGCTGTCGCCTTCGCGGGCCTGCTGCTGGCGGGCTTTATGGGAGGTTCGTCGCGCAAACTGCGCAGCGTGGCCTCGGTGATCGGCCTGCTTGCGATCGGTCTGGCACTGTCGGCCTGCGGAGGCGGCGTGTCGAACACCGTGGCGAATCCGCCGAAGGGAACCTACACGATCACGGTGACGGGACAGGATTCCACCACCGCGACCATCACCGCGCAAACCACGTTTACGCTCACCATCAACTAACCCGCAGTCGGTTGCGTGAAAGGGGCAGGCGTCGCAGGACGTTTGCCCCTTTTGCTTGCCCCGGGGCTATCCCCTGCGCGCCTCGGGCTCGAAAGGATCCATGCGAAAGCGCGCAGCACGGATCCCTCCCGATTTGCTCCCCGCGGGGCGGGCGTCCGTTTTGATACACTGCGAGGCCGGAGGCTGCTTTCCGCTTGCCCACGACTCATCGCACCGCTTCCCCGCTCACGCACCTCTCCGAGGAGGAGAAGCTTTTCTTCTCCACCGTCCGCCAATTCGCGCAGGAAAAAATTGAGCCGCATGTGCGAAGCATGGATGAGGCGCAGCAGTTCGCTCCGGGCCTTGTGCCGCAGCTCTTCGCGCTGGGCATCATGGGCATCGAAATCCCCGAGTCGCACGGGGGAGCCGGCGGCACCTTCTTTGACTCCGTCCTTGCGATCGAAGCCATCTCCACCGTAGACCCTGCGATCGCGGTTCTCGTCGATGTGCACAACACGCTGGTGATCAATGCCGTGCGCCGCTGGGGCACGGACGGCCAGAAGCAGCGCTGGCTTCCCCGGCTGGCAGCCGATACGGCGGGCGCCTATGCGCTGAGCGAAGCTGGGTCGGGCTCCGACGCTTTCGCATTGCAGACACGCGCTGCGGCGGCGGAGGGGGGCTTTCGTCTCAACGGCCGCAAGCTGTGGATCTCGAATGCGCGGGAGGCGGGGCTGTTCATCGTCTTCGCGACTCTCGATCCTGCGGCCGGTTACAAAGGCATCACGGCCTTCCTGGTCGAAAAGGACACGCCCGGTCTCTCCGTGGGCCGCAAAGAAGACAAGCTGGGTATCCGTGCCTCGAGCACCTGCGAGCTTCTCTTCGACCACTGTTTCATTCCCGAAGAAAACTTGCTGGGGGAGCGCGGCAAGGGCTACAAGATCGCCATTGAGACACTCAATGAAGGGCGCATCGGCATCGGAGCCCAACTGCTGGGACTCGCGGAAGGCGCGTGGGGCCATGCAGCGCGGTACGCCCAGGAGCGGCGCCAGTTTGGCAAACCCATCGCCGAATTCCAGGCGGTGCAATTCACGCTCGCCGAAATGGCTACGGAGATTGAGGCTGCGCGGCTCATGGTCTACAACGCAGCGCGCCTCAAAGACGCAGGGGAATCCTACGTGCGCGAAGCGGCGATGGCCAAGCTGTTCGCCTCCCAGGTCGCCGAGCGCGTCGCCAGCCAGTGCGTGGAGGTCTTCGGGGGCAATGGGTTTGTCCGCGATTACCCGGCCGAGAAATACTACCGCGACGCCAAGATTGGCAAGATTTACGAGGGAACGTCGAACATGCAGCTGGCTACCATCGCCAAGCTGGTGCTTAAGGGATTGAGCTGAAGGGCTGTTGTCTGGACCGGAAGGACCCGCTTAAACGAAGTGATCGAAGCCCTGCGCCTGCATCTCTTCCAGCTGGCGCTTGAACTGATCCATTTTATGCTGCAGCTGCGGCATGCGCTGCTGGTCAAACTGCTTCTGGTCGAACTTGAAGTCTTCCGCTTTGAA
This sequence comes from uncultured Acidobacteriaceae bacterium, assembly GCA_963798035.1. Lineage (GTDB taxonomy): Bacteria > Acidobacteriota > Terriglobia > Terriglobales > Acidobacteriaceae > Telmatobacter. The sequence continues at coordinate 115,695 of CAWCRW010000009.1, forward strand.
CTGCTTCTGAAATTGCTCCATCTGGCGTTTCAATTCGTCCATCTGCTTCTGGTCGAACGGGAACGCTTGACCCTTGAATTGGTCGCGGAATTCTTTGGCGGCTTCTTCCGCCTGTTTGCGGAACTGCTCGGCCTGCTCGGGGCTGATCGAGAGAAGCCCCGCACTCAGCGGATCGGGCATCGATTGAGTCGCCGAGTCGTCGCCGGCGATGTCTTGAGCCAACGCGTCCGCGATGTTCGAATCCAGCGCAGCCATCAAGGGGCAGTCCTCTTCGCCGAACGGAAACATCTCTTCGCGCTCGGAGCGATGGCGCTTTGCGTCCACCTGCAAGGTCACGGTTTGCTGCCTGCGGTCGCGAAGGACCGTCACCGTCACCGGCTTGTCCTGGTTGGCGCGCAGGGCGCGATCCCAGTCCGCAGTCGTGGCGACGCTGTCTGCTCCCACTTTGAGGATCACGTCGAATGCCTTGAGTCCGGCCTTTTCCGCCTCGCTCTTGCGCGCCACCTGTTTGATCATCAGGCCGCTTTGGATCCCCAGGTATTCCGCCATCTGCGAGGTCAGGGGCTCGACCATCGCACCCACGTTCAGGGTGCTCGTACCGACAAAAGGCATGTGGAAGCCGCCCGAGGGCACATCGCCGCCGCCCCCGCCCAGAATTCCCATTCCAGGTGCAGAAGCCGCCGGATCCCCGCCGTTGTCGAGCCGGTTCCAGGCGTCGTGCTCCATCTTCTTCCGGTCCACCAGCTGCACGCCGATGGTCTGCAGGTTTCCATCGCGGCTGATGAGCAGGCTCACACTGCGGCCGGCAGGAATCTCGCGCATCATGCGCGTGAACTGCTCCGCGCCTTCCACCGGCTGCCCATTCACCTGGACAACCACGTCGTTCACGCGAATGCCGGCCTGGGCTGCGGGCGCATCATGATCGATGAGCGTAATGAGCGCCCCGCGCACTTCTTTCAGCTTCAGCTTTGCGGCGGAGTCTGAATCGACATCTCCCACCAGCACGCCCATATAGCCCTGCGAACTTGAGCGCAGAATTGCATTGGGCTCGTCCATCATTTGCGCGAGTCCCGAAGATTGCGCCGCTGCACTGCGCGCTCCCAACCATGAACTCGCTACTAGAACTATTGCGGCTCCAATGCTGAGGAATGGTCTTCGCCCTGCGATTTGGAGAGGCCTCGAAAAGTACTTCATGTGTCTTCCCCCTGCGGTTGCTTCTCCTTTCAGGCCCGCACTCTATGGACGGCGCGGTGACCTGAACGGTAGTTCGTTCTATTGAAACTCCGGCTCGCGTCTCAGGACTTGCCTTGAGACGTTCCGGATTTGGGGATTCTGGTCGGAGGTGGCCACGGTCGACAGCACCTGACGCACTGTCGTGTCAGCCTCGACCGGCTCAAGAAGATTGATCGCGTCGGTGCGTATGCGCGGATCGCTGTCGTTCAGAAGCGCCTCGAGCACCGCATCGCGTACGCGAATGTCCTGGGCCACATAAGGCTCCAGGCCCTTGAGCGCTTTTTCGCGGACGCCTTCATTCTTGTCGTAGCGCAACGCCACCATGAGAGCATCGCGGATGCCCGCGGCGTTGCAGCTGTGCCCGGCGCGGCATTCGGCCGCCAGCAGTCCCACCGAATCGTCGCGGATGCCCGGGGAAGTTCCGTCTTCGGACGCCATCATCAGCAATTGCCGGATTTCGGGATCATCGAGCGACCCCTCGATTTGGCGCGGCACCACCTCGTTGTAGCGCACCTCGACGACTTCGCTATTGGGCTGCTGCACAATGCTCGAGATATTGGCGACGTCGGTCGGACTGGCCGGCGCCTGCACTGTCGCCGTTGCGATCTGTGGCGCTCTTACAGCGGCATGAGCGGCGCGGGCCTGGGCAAACTCATAGCCGCCCAGGCTGCCTGCGCCCATGCCGATCACCAGCAAGAGGCCGGCAGCGGCGGGGGCAGATTGCAAGCGGGCAAAGTGGTTAAGCAACCGCTCCCCAAGCCGCTCAAACCAGCGTTTGGGGGGTATCGCATCGAGGGCTTCTTCAAGCCGCATCCGCGAGCGCGCAACCAGGTTGGCCGGCGGATCGACCAACGGATATACCGCAGCCAGCGTCTTCAGGGCCTGCAACTGCTCCCGCTCGTCGCGACACTCGTTGCAGCTGGTCAGATGCCGATCGAGCTCGTGAATGTGCTCATCGGAGAGCTCCCCGTAAGCCGCCAGCACGATCCTTTCATGGGCAACTTCACAATTCATGGTGTTACGTCCTTCCAGCCTCGTTGAAGCAGTGCCACAGATCTGGTCCAAACAACGCCGCCACCCCAGGGTTAGCGGAGGCCCGCCAGTTGACTTCTCAACTTTTTTGTCGCTCTAAAGAGCGTATTTTTGGCGGTCTCTTCGGTCGTATTCAACATTTCTCCGATGGTGCGCAGGCGGAGACCCTGGTAATGCTTCAGTTCAAAAACCGTGCGCTCGCGCGGGGTAAGCTTTCCCAGCGCAGCCTGAATCCGTTCTCCCAGCACTTTGCGATCCAGCTCGCGATCCGGGTTTGAAAACGACCGGCTGTCCGAGACTGACGCCAACAGGTCAATCTCATCGCCGGAGTGATCAACCAGCACCGCCTGGTCTTCTCGGCGCGTCTTGCGGCGACGCAGTTGATCCAAACAAAGATTGGTTACGATCCTGTAAATCCAGGTGTAAAACGAGCACTCGAAGCGGAAGTTTCCGATGTAGCGAAACGCCTTCAGGAAGGCTTCCTGGTAGATGTCTTCGGCATCGTGCTCAGAGCCGGTAAGGTGCAGCGCCAGCCGCAGCACCTGCTGCTCATATTGACGCACCAGCGCATCGAATGCCGCCCGCGAGCCGCCTTGCGCTTCACGGATCAGCTGCATCTCGGGAGCTCGCGCCTGCAAGCGTTCCTGCGCCCGGTCCGGTCCGTCCATTGCCCTGCTCGCAGCCATGTCTGCAGAGGATTGTATCCTCCTTGTGGCTGGCCAAGCGATGGATCCCGGCGCCTTTGCCGGAGAGGAGGGGTAGATGGCAGCTTCAACTGTCATTGAATCACTGCTCCGTGCTCCAAAGTATGCGCACTTGAGTAGACGGCTTTCAAGTTGCTTTGTGAGCCGTCCAGCCGGTACTTCCGTGATGCGAGACGGCTTTCGACGGGGCCCGGAGCCCATTCAAACCTGCAGGCTCAGTCCGGCAGAAATGGTCTGGAACCCGGCTCCGGGGACCGCTCAAGGAGCAACGCAAAATCCCTCGATACACTGAATCAAATGACCGAATCCCTTTTTTCAGGAATGGAATCCGAGCCCGTCGATGCGGACGGCTGGTTCACTGCGCACTGCGACGGCGGATCCCGTGGAAACCCCGGGCCGGCCGGCTTTGGCGCCATTGTCGAAGATCCGAAGGGCCGCGTGGTCGCCCGGTTGAGCGAATACCTGGGTCGTCAGACGAACAATTACGCCGAGTATTCCGGCCTGCTCGCCGTTCTCAAGTGGGGGGTGGAGAACGGCGTCAAGCGGCTCCGCGTGGTGTCGGACTCCGAGTTGATGGTCAACCAGATGAAAGGGCGTTACAAGGTCGGCAGCCCCGGCCTGCGGCCCCTGTGGGAAGAGGCTCGCCGTCTCTCCGCCCGGCTTGAGCGGTTTGAAATGCGCCACACCCTTCGCGGGGGCAACCAGGAGGCAGACCGCCTCGCCAACGAGGCCATGGACCGCGGGATGGGGAAAAAACAGGGAACGGGGACCAGGGAACAGGGTTCAGGAAGCCCGGCGCGACCAAGTTCGACAGCGAATCCAGAAAAGGCGCTCGCGCCGAAGGCTCAGCGACAGGTCTTCGAGGGCCTGGTCAAGAACGGCGTGGTCCATCTCATCGAGGGCGAACTCCCCGACGGCATCCTGGTCAAAGTGATCCGCGAATGAGCGGCTCGGCGATGAGCGGCCGGGCGGGGGGACTTCATTTCGGAAAGAACTCTCACTTCGCGCCCAGATTGTTGCGCCACGCATGTCCTCCGCGCTCCAACAGCCGATCGGCGCAATCGGGACCCCAGGTCCCCGCAAAATAATTCGGGAACACTTCTGGATTCTTTGCAGCCCACGCTTCGAGGATCGGCGTATACAGGGCCCATGTCGTCTCCACGCCATCGCGGTGCGCAAAGAGGGTTTGGTCGCCCAGCATGGCGTCGAGCAGCAGCCGCTCATAGCCATTGGCGCTCGATGTGCCGAAGGCCGCGGAGTAATCGAAGTCCATGTTGACCGGGCAAACCGACATGTTCGGCGTATTGGGAACCTTGGCGCCAAAGCGCAGCGCAATCCCCTCGTCCGGCTGAATGCGGATGGTCAGCAGGTTGGGTTGAATATCATTGCAGGGGCCGCTCGATTGCATGCGATTGAAGATGAGCAGCGGCGGCTGCTTGAACTGAATGCTGATTTCCGTGGCACGCCGCTTCAAGCGCTTGCCCGCACGCAGGTAAAAGGGCACGCCCGCCCAGCGCCAGTTTTCAATCTCCAGGCGCACCGCGGCATAGGTTTCCGTCCCCGACTCGGGGTTCACGCGATCCTCGTCGCGATAGCCAACGACCTTTTTCCCTTCGACGACGCCGGGGCCATACTGGCCGCGCACCGCATTGAGAATCGGAATGTTCGGAATCGCGCGCCATGCCTTCACTTTCTCGCGGCGCACAGCTTCCGCGTCGAAGCTCGAAGGCGGCTCCATGGCCACGAAGCTCAACAATTCCATCACGTGGTTCTGGATGACGTCGCGCAGCGCGCCGGCCTTTTCATAAAATGGCCCGCGCCCTTCGACGCCCAGGGTCTCCGCAGCGGTGATCTGCACGTGGTCGATGTAATTGCGATTCCATATGGGCTCAAAGATCCCGTTGGCAAAGCGGAACACCAAGATGTTCTGCACCGTCTCTTTGCCCAGGTAGTGATCGATGCGGAAAACCTGATTCTCATGGAAGACTGCATTCACGTTGTGATTGAGTTCTTTCGCCGAATCCAGATCGTGGCCGAAAGGCTTCTCGATCACCACGCCCACGCGTCCGTGTTCCGGCTGCGCCATGCCCTGCGCGCCAAGGTTGTCCACAATCGGCGCAAAGTATTCGGGAGCGGTGGCGAGATAGAACAAGCGATCCGGCCCGATGCCTTTCTCCTGCGCAATCTTGTCCAACTCCGCCTTGAGTCCTGCGTAGTGCGAGGCATCGTCGAAGCTCAGCGCGTAATAACTGATTTTCTTGGCAAATTCGTCGAGCTTGGGGTCGTTCTCGTCCACTCCGCCGAACTCGACAATGCCGGCGCGCATGTCGGCGGCGAACTCATCGCCCAGCGGCCGCCGCGCGACGCCCACAATCGCAAACTGCTTGGGCAGCAGGCCCGACTGCTCGAGATGAAAAAGCGCCGGCAGCAGCTTGCGCTTGGTCAGATCTCCGGAGGCGCCGAAAATCACCATGATCCCGGGATCGGGGATGCGTTCGTGCGCCTGCGCAACGTTCGTCAAATCCTCCGGCCGCACTTTCATCTGTACCGTCGCCATAACCTATCGAACCTCCTTGAGGCAGGGATCAGTGATCCGTGGATGCCGCGGCCCATGCAAGGCCTGCTGTTCACTGCTCGCTTTTCCCTAGTCTTTTTTCACCGCATGTCCGCCAAACGCGTTGCGCATGATCGAAAGCATCCGATCGGTGAAATTGTTTTCTTCCCGCGACCGAATGCGCCGAATCAGCGACTCGGTAATCACCGGCGCGGAAACATTCAAATCAATCGCCTCGAAAACCGTCCAGCGACCCTCGCCCGAATCGGCGACATACGCCTCGAGGCCATCGAGCGTGGGATTTTTCGCCAGCGCATCCGCGGTCAGATCGAGCAGCCAGCTGCGCACCACGCTGCCGAAGCGCCAGATCTGCGAAATCTGCGCAAGATCGAGATTGAGCTCTTCCTTCTTTTCCAGGATCGTGAAGCCTTCGGCATAGGCCTGCATCATTCCGTATTCGATGCCGTTGTGCACCATCTTCACGAAGTGTCCCGCGCCCGCCGGCCCCACATGGCCCCAGCCCTGGTCTTTACCCGGCGCCAGCGTCTCGAGAATCGGCCGCAGATAGTCGACAGCCTCCTTATCGCCGCCCACCATCATGCTGTAGCCCTCTTTCAGGCCCCACACCCCGCCCGACGTGCCCACATCGACAAACTGGAAACCCTTTGCAGTAACTTCCCGGTAGTGGCGTTGGGAGTCTTTGTAATTGGAGTTACCGCCGTCGATCAGGATGTCGCCCTTGTTGAGCAACGGCTCAAGCTTCGCAATTGTGTCATCGACAGGCTTGCCTTGCGGCACCATGATCCAGATTGCTTTGCGGCCGGTGAGTTTCCTGGCCATGTCCTCCAGTGAAGAGACGCCGACGTTTCCCGAAGCTGTAAGCTTCGCGACCGCATCTGCGCTGAAGTCAAATCCCACTACCTGATGGCCGCCCAGGCGTATGCCGCTCCGCCATGTTGCCGCCCATCTTGCCCAAGCCGATCAATCCGAGTTGCATGTCGCTCTCCCTTTCAATTCGTTACAGAACTCCCAGCGTTCCCAACTCACGTCGCAGCGCTTCCGCCCCGGTGAATTGAATCGCCTTCATCCCCGCAGCTTCCGCGCCGGCGGTATTCTCCGCGCGATCGTCGACGAAGAGGACGCGCGCCGGCGGCAAGCCAAGAATATCGAGCGCGCGCAGGTAAATCGCGGTTCCCGGCTTGCGCAATCCCACGTAGCACGAGCTGAACGCAACCCGAAGATACCGGCGAATGCCGAATTTCTCAAAACGATAATCGTTGGTCGCGCGCGCCTCGTTGTTGAGCACTCCCAGCATGCACTTATCGGATGTCGCCAGTTCCTGGAGGATCCCCATCGCTCCATCGGGAAGCAATTGCGACTGCGCTCGAATCGCTGCCAGAAATTCATCGTGCGTGAAGCTCCGGGGCTGGTAGAAAACCGTCGCGTCCAGATATTCCTTCACAGTCATCGCGTCCCGCTCCCACGCATCGTTCGGGCCTGCATGCCGTGCCTCAAATTCTGCCAGGTTCAAATGAAACTGCTCTGCAACGATCGCCCGTTCGCGATGGTCCCAGCCGTTGGTCAGCAGGACCCCGCCTACATCGAAGAGGATCGCGTCGAAGGGGAACATCGGCGTCTCGATTTGCATTCGCGCAAAGTTCGCGTTTGCGGGATGATGATTCGCTGTGGTTGGAACCGCGTTTGACTTACGCCGACGGTCGCTTCGGAATCACTTGAGATGGCCGCGCAGGATTGCTCTAGCCGGCTCCGCGTTGATACTTCGCTTCAATCGCCAGCACCTTCTTGAAGCGCCGGGTGAACCGCTCTTCATTGGAGATAAATCTGGCTCGGAGAAACGCATCCACCAGCTCATAGGCCAAGGACGTGCCGATAATGCGTGCCCCCAGCACAATCACGTTCATGTCGTCGTGTTCCACGCCCTGGTGGGCCGAGTACGTATCGTGGCACATTCCCGCACGGATGCCGGGAATCTTGTTCGAAGCAACGCAGACGCCCACGCCCGAGCCGCAAATCAGCACGCCGCGCGGCGCTTCTCCGTGGCGGATCGCTTCGCCAACTCTTTCGGCAAAGTCGGGATAATCGTCCTGTGGATCGCACGTGAATGCGCCCAGGTCCACGACTTCATGTCCGCTCTTGGTGAGATACGCGCGCACCTCTTCCTTGAGATTGAAACCGGCATGGTCGGAGCTGATGACTAACTTCATTGCACTCCTTAAAGTTGGGGAGAATAAGGAATCGCCTATTTCTTGAACAGCGCCTTCGCGCGCGCGACTACGTTCTCGGGGGTGAATCCCAGATCCGCGAGTACCTTCGGCCCCGGCGCTGACGCACCAAAGCGATCGAGGCCGAGCACGTCCCCGTCCTGGCCCACATACTTCCACCATCCCAGCGGAGAGCCCGCCTCCACGGCGAGCCTCTTCGGACCCGCAGGCAGAACGCTTGCCTTGTACTCGGCCGACTGTTCTTCGAAGATTTCCCAGCTTGGGAGACTCACGACGCGGGTCGGAATGCCTTCGCCGTCGAGCAGCTTCTTGGCATTCAGGCAAAGCGATACTTCTGACCCGGTGGCAATCAGAATCACCTTCGCACTCGGCGCGTCTTCGAGCACATAGCCGCCCTTGCTCACGCCGCCGTACACATCGTGCGTGGTCGGATCGATCACCGGTAAATCCTGCCGCGTCAGCGCGAAAAAGCTAGGCCCTTTGCGCTCCAGGGCAAGGCGCCAGCATGCTGCTGTCTCATTTGCATCCGCAGGCCGAAAGTCCGTCAGGTCCGGCACCGCCCGGAGCATCATCAGGTGCTCAATCGGCTGGTGCGTCGGTCCGTCTTCACCCAGGGCAATGGAGTCGTGGGTGAAAACAAACAGCGAATGCGCGCGCATCAGCGCAGCGAGTCGAATTGCCGGCTTGCAGTAATCGGAGAAGGTAAAGAACGTCGACCCGAACGCAACCAATCCTTCGTGCGCTGTCATGCCATTGACCGCGGCGCACATGGCGAACTCACGCACTCCGAAGAACACGTTGCGTCCTGCGGGATCGACATGGAAATTCGCGCCCGGCTTGAAGATTGTCTTGGTGGATGCGGTCAAGTCGGCTGCACCGCCGAACAATTCAGGCACCGCCTCGGCGATCGCGTTCATGATCGCTCCGCCCGCGTTGCGTGTCGCCACCGGCTTGCCCGCGGGGAAGCTGGGCAGGGCTTTCTCCCATCCGGCTTTGCGCTGGTTTTTCTTGGTGCGCTCAAACTCCGCAGCCAGGTCGGGATACTGGGCGCGATATTTCTCGAAGAGTGCCTTCCACTCCGTCTCGAGCGCCGCACCGCGCTCTCCGGCCTTGCGCCAGTTGGCCAGCGCATCTTCAGGAACGTAAAAGCTCTGATCCTCAGGGAACCCAAAGAATTTTTTGGTCGCCGCGACGTCTGCCGCGCCCATGGCTTCGCCGTGAACCTTGTTGGTGCCGGCCCTCGGGCTTCCGTAGCCGATCACGGTCCTCACGGCGATAAAGGAAGGCCGCGCTGTCTCGGCCTTTGCCGCTTCAATGGCCGCTTCAATCCCATGCAGATCGTTGCCGTCCTGCACGATCTGCACGTGCCAGTGATACGCTTCGAAGCGCTTGAGCACGTCTTCGGTAAAACTCAACTCGGTCGGCCCATCGAGCGAGATCAAGTTGTCATCGTAGAGAACGATGAGCTTGCCAAGCCCCAGCGTGCCGGCCAGCGATGCCGCTTCATGGGAGATCCCTTCCATGAGATCCCCGTCGCCGCAAAGCACGTAGGTGTGGTGATCCACGATGTCGAAGCCCGGCTTGTTGTAGACCGCAGCGAGGTGCTTCTCCGCCATGGCCATGCCCACGGCCATGCCGAATCCCTGTCCCAGCGGGCCCGTGGTCACTTCTACGCCATCCGTCTCCCCGGCTTCGGGGTGGCCCGGGGTAATCGAGTGCAATTGCCGAAACGATTTCAAATCGTCGATGGTCAACTTGTATCCGCACAGGAAGAGCGTCGAGTAAAGCAGTGCAGACGCGTGCCCATTCGACAGCACGAATCGGTCGCGATCGGCCCACTTGGCATGGGCGGGATTGTGCTTCATCAACTTGTGAAAGAGCAGGTACGCAATCGGAGAGCAGCCCAGGGGGGCGCCGGGATGTCCACTGTTTGCCTTCTCTACCGCATCCACGGCGAGCAGGCGAAGTGTATCGATGGAAAGTTCGTCGATGGAAAGTGCCGAAAGCGTGGCCGTCATGCTGTGTGCAATCCTTTCGTCGGTTGAGGTCCCCGCGTGATGCCGGCTACCGGCTGCCCGGGGTGCCCGTGCTTGGCGCAGCTTCAATCTTGAGGTCCACATTGGTACCAAGCCAGCGGCCCTGCTCGGTCCATTGGAGAGTCCATGATAGTGCACCGTCCACGGGTGTCGTTGCGGTGGAAATATCCGCGCTGTACCCCGCGCTGCCCAGGCTGCGGCTCTGCGTCGTGTTCACGGTTTTCCAATGATCCAAGGACCACGTCACGGCGAATCGATTCTCATCGATGATACGGAGCGTGGAGCCGGCTGAAATCTTCTGGATGGGACGCCGCACGGTGTAGACCTCGAGATCGCGACGCACCTTCCGCCGTCCCGCCGCTTCGCAATAGCGTGCATAGACCGGTTCGATGCGGTCAAACACCTTCCCGTCTAATGCGGATCGCAGGAGCTTCAGGTACTCCGCATGGGCCCAGACCAGGGGTACGGCCGAACCCGCCGGCTTGCCTAACTGCAGCCGCCTCGAAGGAACGTTTGGCTCATCCCACACCTGCTCGGGCATCATCTGACCCATCGTGGCAAAACGCTCGTAGGACTGAATCAACGAAGAGACGTCTTTCCCGGCGGCCAGTTCGTAGTGTGCGCGCTCGCCCGTGAGCAGCGGCCAAACACGTCCCTGGCCCCATCCCAAAAACGGCCCTCCATCGGGACGCTGCCCATAGCCGTCCCAGTTGTAGCGGATCCATCCCGGCCCTTGCGGAAGCCCTCGCTTCAGGACCGCATCGACCACCTTGAGGGAGTCCACCATGAGTGGATCGTCGGCACGCCGCACGCCATAGCGCACCAGCTCCAGAAATCCGCCGTCGATGATTTCCCGCGCCTCAAACATGTCGCGCGTTCCCGGCGGCCGGTTGTTGAGGTGGATCCTTTCTTTGCCACACGATTCGCAGGCATAGGCTTCGCCCTGTTCCGGCGGCCGAATGCGCATGTAGTGGCGTCGCACCTCCGGGACCAGGACGCCGTCGTTGGTTACGGTCCAGTCTTCGAGATGGTGCTCGATCCAATCCGCAAAGTCTTCGTAATACGCGGCGAGTTCGATCGAGTCGTGCGCGCGCGCGATTTCTGCCGCACAAATGAGACCTGAAATGACCGCTGCCAGCGTAGAGGGCGAATAGCCGGCATTCTCCTCCCAGCGCTCCTGGTGGGTAATGGGGGCGTGGCGTACTAAAAATCCAGCTGCGCGTTCGACAAACGGGAAAATCTCCATATCCCCGAGTGCGTCCGCCTTCCACAAGCGCCAGGCAAGAATGATCGGGAACGCGACTTCATCTAATTGCTCGCCCGACCAGTAGGGCCGTCCGTCGACCCAGAAGTTCTGCGCAAATCCGCCATCGGGTTTCTGCGTACAAGCGAGATAGACCAGCGCGCGCAGCGCTGTCTCCGCGCGCCCACAGGCCAGCAAGGCGCTGGCTGTCTGCACCATGTCCCGCGTCCACACCAGGTGGTAGCCGCCCAGGTCGTCGTCGCTCTTCGCCTGACCCCACGGGATCGAGGCCGAAGCGACGAATGCTCCCGAGAAGGTCTTGTCCTCGTGGGCCAGCAGAACGTTATGGCTGGCGCGCATCAGTTTGCCGCCGTCGCCCGATTTTGCCGCCAGCCACTCAGGATTGGCCACGCGTTGCCACTGGACGATGTAGCGCTCGCGATGCTGTTCAAACGGCGTAGCCAAGGCGCTCACCGTCTTCTGCAGTGCCGTGTGGTGCCCCTGCCCGATCCCAATGGCCACCACGAAAACACGCGAGCCGTCTGCCCCCGCGGCGCCCAGGTTCAGTTCGCCCATGACCGCAATGTTCCCGCTGGTTGCGGAACCAAACTCCCAATCCATCCGGTAGTTGTCGGTCACGTCGCGCCAACCATCGCTCGCGCCCACAAAGCCGCAGCTGACACGCGAGAACCCGCAGCTGGCATCCATGGCCAGAGACCACTCGTTCTTCCACGCCAGCAGCACCTTGTGCCCGGCAATGTCGACCGCACGCGCCGTGTTCGCAGCGCCGCCGCCGTCCAAGTGCGGCGCCAGCAGCGCATAGACTTTAAGCCGCGGCAAAAGTTCGGGATGGCCTTCGAGTTTTACCCATTGCAGCACCACCGAGTGGTGCGGATCGCAGATGATCTCCCGCGTCAGGCTGTAGCGCCCATCCGGATCGCTGTTGATATAGCGCACGCCGAGCGCCTCAGGGTGAATGTATTCAAAGGTTGTGATCAGGTCGCGCTTTTCTTCGTGCGCAAACGTCTCGCCGTCGGTGACCAGGAACTCCATGTCGCGAACCTGGGCGCGGTCGATGGTGGGATGATAGATCTCGTTCAAAATTCCGTGCGAGCACGTAAACCACACGCGGCTTGACGCCGCATAGGCCGTGCCAATCGCATCTTTCACGCTCGAAGTCCAGCGCGGCTCAAGGCCAGGACCGCCGAATGCTTCGCCTTGCTGGTCAAGCCAGCGATAAAGCGGCTGATCGTTCACGAATCGCTACCAATCCTGTGGAGGGGATGTATCAATCTGCCGGACCTGTCCCCTAATCGATGTTCTAAAGAGGGTTAAGGTTCCGGCATTGTCCGCAATTAGTTTCGCACCCCGTCGCGGCCCTGCCGCATCCATCCAACCGAGTGCAGTTGAATTCCATCCAATCACAGGGCCGTGTCCCGCGAGATGAAGATTCTGTTGCATGCCGGTTCCGATGCGCTTTTGCTTTTCACAACCGGTGCAGCCAACCCAACCAAGTACAATCCCAACGAAGGAGATCCCCAATGGCTTACGAACTTGCACCGCTGCCGTATGATTACGCAGCCCTCGAGCCCTTTATCGACGCCGAGACCATGCATCTGCATCATGACAAGCATCACCAGGCCTACGTCAACAACGTCAATGCCGCTCTTGAAAAGCATCCCCAGTTGGCGGCCAAGTCGGTCGACGATTTGATCAAGGACCTGAACGCGGTGCCGGAAGAGATTCGTGGTGCCGTGCGCAACAATGGCGGCGGTCACTCCAATCACACGATGTTTTGGAACATCATGGCCTCGCCCAAGGCGGGCGGCGGCGGTGCTCCGACCGGGGACATCGCCAAGCAGATCTCCGCCGACTTCGGCGACTTCGAAGCCTTCAAAAAGACTTTCAACGAGACGACAGCGAAGCAGTTCGGCTCCGGATGGGGATGGCTGGTGCTGCAGGGTGGCAAGCTCAAGGTGATTACAACTCCAAATCAAGATTCACCGCTCAGCCAGGGGATCTACCCGATCCTTGGCAACGACGTCTGGGAGCACGCCTACTACCTCAAATACCAGAACAAGCGCCCTGACTACCTCGCCGCATGGTGGAACGTGGTGAACTGGGCGGAAGTCAGCAAGCGCTTCGCCAAGGCGAAAGGCTGAGATTCGAGATTTGGGGTTGCACCGGCATTTTGGCATTGCCAGCCGGGACCTGCGGAACTCTGAGCCTCCCCGGAGTTCCGCACATCTTATTTATTCTCCTACACTTGCGTCTAATACAAAAGACTGTCCGCCAGCCCCTCTCCGCTGGCTCATCCTTGTCGACCAGAAACATGCCCTCTGCGGCCATTGCTCAACAAAGTTGCCTGTCGCTCGGTGAAAAACGCTCTATCCGTTGATTTATCACTTCGGCAGTTGCGTCGTATCCCAACCGCCGCCGAGGGATCGCACGAGGGCCACGCTGGAAACAAACTCGCGCGTCTGCAGGCCGACCGCGGTCTGCTGATTTTGCAACAACGTCGCCTCCGCGGTTAACACCTCAAGGTACGTTGTCACTCCGCCTTTGTAGCGCCGGTTCGAGATGTCCAACGAATGTTGTGCCGAAGTGACCGCTGCCTGCTCCGCCACCGACTCCTGCTCCAGCACCCGCAGGCTCGAAAGCTGATCCTCCACATCTTCAAAGGCCAGGAATACGGCGCCTTTGTATGCGGCCACCTGCGCCTCCCAGTTGTGACGCGCTTGATCTGTCAGGGCGTGGCGCTGGCCGGCATCAAACAGCAGCTCGGTCGCCTGCGCCCCCAGGCTCCACAAGGCGCTCGGTCCCTGGATCCAAGTGCCCCCGTGGGTGCTTTCAAAGCCTCCCGTTCCTCCCAGGCTGATGGTGGGATAAAAAGCGGCTTTCTGGATGCCGATCTGCGCATTCGCGGCCGCCGTGCGACGTTCGGCCGCTGCAATATCGGGCCTTCGCTCCAGGAGTTGCGAGGGAACCCCCAGCGGAATATTGGGCACCTGAATTTTCAACGGCGAAAAGGGAATGCTGAAGCCCGGCAATTTATAGTCTGCGATCGTTCCCACCGCGTGCTCGAACTGCGCGCGTGCCTGGCCCACATCCACCAGCTGAGCGCGCACTGTTTCAAGTTGCGTCTGCGCCTGCGCTACATCGACCTCGGTGGCCACGCCGCCTGTCAAACGCTTCTTGGTGAGGTCGAGCTGGCTTTCCAGATCAGCTACGGTCGCAGTCAACATCTGGGTCAGCGAATCCGCACCGCGCAATTGAAAATAGGCGGTCGCCATCTGCGCTTGCAGACTCAGATCGACATTGGCCATATCGGCGGCGCTAGCCTGCGCATTCTCGTGGGCAGCTTCCACGGTGCGGCGGATGCGGCCCCAGAAATCAGGCTCCCAACTCCCCTGGCCTTCGAGAATCATGTCGTTGTAGTTGGTGGCCGTAGATGCTGCGCTGAGCGGCCGGTGCGACGAATTCTTGTCATGCGTGAAAGACGGACCCGCGGAGAGCGTCGGATAGAGATTTGCGCGCGCCACCTTGATCTGGTCGCTGGCGGCTCGATAGGTCTCGAGCGCCTGCCGCAGTCCCTGGTTATAGGTCGCGATCCGCTCTTCCAACGCATTGAGTTGCGGGTCCTGATAAATTTCCCACCATTTGCCGCGCAACATGCCATCCGAAGGCGAAGCGGGCTGCCAGCTACCGCCATTGGGGTTCGGCGGAGGAACAATCACCGTTGGCGCACCCGTTTCCTTGTAGGTCGGCGGAGGCGTATACGACGGTCGCGTGTAATTCGGTCCGACAGGCTTGCAGCCGGCAAGAACGAAGAGCACCAGCAAGATCAACGGCCCTGTCAACCTGCTCGCATTCAAGCCCATCCTGCCGGCTTCAGCGCGCGTGTGACCGAGATGACAGCTTCGGGAAACTGCCATGCTTCACTTGCCTCCCGTATGGTTGTCGCTATTGGGAGCCTCAGAGTTCACCTTTTCCCCTTCGATGATGGAATCGGGTGGATCTTGAATGACCTTGTCGCCAGCATTGAGTCCCGAAATGATCTGCACGGTAGCACCATCGTCGACGCCAATCGTCACCTCGGCGAGATGCGCCTTGTTTCCATCCACGAGGGTCGCAACCTGCATCCCCTGCCGGCGGAAGATCAGCGCGGAGACCGGAACGATGTAGGTCTGTTCCAATGAAGGCGATTTGAAATGAACCTGGGCCAGCGATCCGGGCAGCAGTTCTCGTTTGCTGTTGTTCACATCCAGCTCCACCAGCAGCGTGCGGCTCACCGGATCGATCGCACTGGCGGTACGCACCAGCGTTGCCTGGTAGACCTTGCCTGGATGTTCAGGAAAAGTGATATCGATCTTCGAACCAATCTTCGCTGCCGGCGCATAGGCTTGCGGAACATTGGTATAAACCCGCAACACCTGCAGTGCCTGCATGTGAAAAAGCTGATTCGCCGCTCCCTGGTCAATCAGCTGTCCCGTATCCACATTGCGTGCTGTCACGACTCCGTCAAAGGGTGCATACACCTTTTCGAACGATTGCAATTCTTTGAGTCGTTGCACGTTGGCTTGCGCCGATCGGACCGCTGCCGAGGTCGATGCCGCCTGGTTCACAAATGTATCCGTATCCTGCTGTGAGACGGCGTTCGAATCCACCAGTCCCTTGTAGCGATTGGCCTGGATATTCGCGTTGTTGGCGGTTGCCTCGGCCGTCGCCAAATCCGCTTCGCCTTGCGCCAACTGCTGGTCAAGTTCAGGTGTCGCAATCACTGCCAGCAAGTCGCCTTTTTTCACGCGCGCACCCAGATCGAAATACCAGTGGACCAGGTAGCCGGAGGTCCGCGCGTAGATCGGCGAGTCCGTAAATGCAGTAACATTTCCGGGCAGCACGAAGGTGTCCACAGGCGCACCCGGGTGGGGCGGCAGTGCGATCACATATGGTGCGGCCGTGGACTGGGTATGCTGCTCCAGAGCAGCCTCGGCCGAGCGTCTTGGCAAAATCCCTGCGATCGCCAGAATCACTGCCACGATCAGCACCAGTGCCAGGCCAACCAGGGCCTTGCGCGGAGAAATCGGTGCGTGCTCGGGTGCCGAGCTATGATCGTGGTCCGTCGCAGGGCCTGTACTCTGTTGCGGCTTCGACGGATTCGGTTTCGATGTTTCGTTCATACGCGAGACTCCAGGAATCAGGGCCGGTTGCTAGTCGTCAAACTCATCGGTCGGGCGTGCCGTAGCTTGTTCGTGCGCCGATTTGCGGCGTTCCAGCCAGCCATGCACGATGGAAAAGAATGCAGGAACAAAAAAGAGCGTCGCCACTGTCGCCAGCAGCAGGCCGCCGATGACCGCGCGGCCCAGCGGGGCATTCTGTTCGCCGCCGTCGCCCAATCCAAGCGCCATCGGCACCATGCCGATAATCATGGCCAATGCCGTCATGAGCACCGGACGGAACCGGACAAAGCCCGCATTCAGCGCAGCCTTATGCGCATCGCCGACCAGGATCTCCAGCTGCTCCCGCGCAAAACTGATCACCAGGATGGAGTTGGACGTCGCCACGCCCATGCACATGATCGCACCGGTAAGCGCGGGCACGCTGAGCCGTGTTCCGGTCAGGAACAGGAACCATGTAATACCCGCCAGGGCCGCCGGCAGCGCGGCAATAATCAGGAACGGGTCCAACCACGACTGGAAGTTGACCACGATCAGCAGGTAAACCAGGAGAATCGAAAAAGCCAGGCCTGCGAGCAATCCGATGTACGACTTGTACATCGTCTCGCTTTGTCCGCGCAGCAGCATGTGTGAACCGCGGGGCAGCTCTTTCTCGTGATTCTTCATGATTTTTTCCATGGCCCGCGTCACGCTGCCCAAATCCGTTCCGGCCACATTGGTGTAGATATCGAGCACCGGCTGCACGTCGTAGTGACTCACCGTGCCCAGCTCCGCGCCCGGCGCAACCGTCGCGAGGTTGCTCAGCACCTGCACGGCTCGAGTCGCTCCCGGTGCGGCCGTCAATGCCGCTCCGGTAAGAGCCATCTGTGCGGCGGGAGCGCTTCCGGGCGCCGCCGTCGAGGCCGCGCCCGTCATCGTTCCGCTCGTCGCTGCCGCGCTGGCAGAGCTGGTGACGGGCAGGCTCTGCAACTCCGCCATGGTATCGAGGCGGTATTGCGGCGCTTGAACCGCGATGTTGTAACTCACGCCATTTCGCGGATCGAGATAGAAATTCGGGGTGGTTTGAAAACTACCGCTGAGCGCGACCAACAGGCTTTGCGCTACGTTCTGCTGCGTGAGTCCCACCGACTCAGCGCGCGTCCGATCCACATTCACAGTGAGGTTGGGATAATCGAATGGCTGCTGAATGCGCGCATCGGCCGCTCCGGGAACATAACGCACTTCGTTCAACATCTTTTCCGCCAGGGCGCGATTGCCATAGAGATTCGGCCCCACCAGTTGAATATCAATCGGCGACGACAGACCGAAATTCAAAATCTGTGTGACGATGTCCACCGGAAGTTCATAGAAGGTGACTCCGGGATAATCGCGCGCGAGCGTGTCGCGCAGATGGGCTACATACTTTTCCGTCGGATGATGCTTTTCGCTTAATTGCACCTGGATGTCCGCGTCCGCCGGCCCGATCGGCGCTGAAGTCGAATAGGAAAGATTCAATCCTGAATAGGGCAGACCAACGATGTCAACGATGGTGACAATTTCATCGGCTGGAATCTCGCTCCGAATGGTAGCGTCGATATGGTCGCAGAGATCCGCGGTCTCTTCGATACGGGTACCCGTCCGCCCGCGCACGTGAATTTTGAACTGCCCCGAATCGACTGACGGGAAAAAGTCCTGGCCCAGCCATGGCGCCAGAAAGCCGATCGAAGCCAGGGTGAAAACGAGGAAGGCGACCAGAAAGAATCCGGCGTGATCGACGCACAGTCCGAGCAAGCGCAGATACCCGTACCGAACCTTCTCGAACTGTTCTTCAAAGGCAATCTGAAAACGGATGAATGGATTGCGGCTGGCCTTTTTCCGTTGCATCAGCGCGTCATCGTGCTCATGCAGCAGGTAGCGCGCCATTGTCGGCACAACCGTACGCGAGAGCAGGTAGCTGGCCAGCATCGCAAACACCACGGCCTCGGCCATGGGCACGAACAGGTAGCGCGCCACGCCACTCAGCAGGAACATGGGAACGAACACGATGCAGATCGACAGCGTCGAGACCAACGCCGGCGTGGCAATCTGCGCGGCCCCGTCCAGAATGGCCTGCTCGATCTCTTTCCCCGCTTCCAGATTGCGATTGATGTTCTCGATCTCGACGGTCGCGTCGTCGACAAGGATTCCGACCGCCAGCGCCAGGCCGCCGAGCGTCATGATGTTGACGGTTTCGCCGAGCCACGACAGAACCACCAGCGAACAGAGAATCGAGAGCGGAATCGATACGGCGATGATGATCGTCGAGCGGAAGCTTCCCAAAAACACAAGGATCATCACGCCTGTAAGGCAGGCGGCAATGATGGCTTCGCGCACCACGCCGCTGATGGCGCCGCGGACAAAGACGCCCTGGTCGGCAAGGAAAGCGATCTTCAGCTGGGGAGGCAATTGACCAGTGATGCTGTCAATCTTGGCTCGAATGCCGGCGATGATGTCGAGGGTGGACGCCGAGCCCACCTTGAGAATGCTCATCACAATGGCACGCTTGCCATCTACGCGGACGATGTTGGTCTGGGGTGGGCTGCCGTCGCGGACATGGGCCACGTCGCGAATGTAGATCACTGCGCCGTTTACGGCCCGAATGGGCAGGTCATTCAACTCATCGACCACCGCAGGCGCCGAATTGGTTTCGACCGCGTACTCCCAGCGATCGATCTTCATCGTGCCTGAAGGGACAATCAGGTTTTGAGCATTAATCGCACTCACTACATCGACGGGCGAAAGCCCTTTGGCCTGCAGCGCCTGCATATCCAGATCCACCTGGATCTGCCGCTGTTTTCCCCCGTACGGATAGGGTGTTTGCGCTCCTTCAATCGTGGCCAGCTGTGTGCGGATCGTATTGGTTGCCAGGTCATTGAGTTGCTGTTCGTTCAGTCCCTCGCCCGAAAGTCCCAGCTGCAGCACGGGCACACTGGAAGCGTTGTACTGAATGATGAATGGCGGCGTCGTCCCTGGCGGCAGCGAGCGCAGTTGGACCTGGCTGATCGAAGTCACCTGCGCCACAGCGCTGGCAATGTTCACATGCGGCTGAAAGAAGATCTTGATGACAGAAATGCCGTTGAGCGATTGCGATTCAATGTGCTCAATATCATTGACCGTCGTGGTCATGCCGCGTTCGCTGTTGAAGACGATGCGGTCGGCCATCTGCTCCGCAGACAGACCGGCGAACTGCCACACCACCGTCACCACCGGGATATCGATGTTCGGAAAGATATCCGTCGGCATCGATTCGATGCTGTAGGCGCCAAGGATCAGAATCAGAAGCGCAAAGACGACAAACGTGTAAGGCCTGCGCAGGGCAAGCCTGACAATCCACATCATAGGGCGGGTACTCGCTCTAAAGCCGGTTTGCCCGTCACCGTTGGAGCTGGTGCAGGGCTCAAGGGCACGAATTGCCCAGGCACCCAGAATCGGGCAGACAGCGGTTCAATGGGTTCCAGGAGCTAAGGCTCCCGCGTTGGCTTGCGGCTCTCGGTACTGCATGGCCGCCCCAACAAATCGCTGAAAAGTCAATGTTAGACGAAGAAACAGGTTCGTCGGAAACTTAGTCGTCCGAGAAAGTTCAGATGTACGTATTAATGACGGAAAAAAGAGGACGAAAGATGCACACTTTATGGCCTGCGCATCGTTTCTCGGGGCTCTTCGAGGGGCTCTAAGCCACGATTCTTCTTTGCCCTAACTCGAATCAGTCAAATCGCCAGCAGGGCCACCGCAGTCACCGCCACTCCCACGGCAACGCTGGTCGGGTCGCGCATCGCGAAAACCACTGGATCCTCGTCCAACTCACCGCGCGATGCCATCAACCAGACCCGGTTCAACCAATAGATCAGCAGGGGAACAATGAGCCAGAGTCTCCCCGCGTGCCGGTACAAGTCTGTGACATCGGGGCGCGCGATATAGAGCATGAACACCACGACGGCGGCATAGGCGCTCGCGGTTCCGAAGCTTCGTATCTGCTCCAGATCTGCGACCAGGTAGCCCCGCCCGCGCGCTGCCGTGGCGCCTCGCTCCTTCACGTTCTCGATCTCGCTGAAGCGCTTCACCATGGCCAGCGAAAGAAACAAAAATGTCGAGAAACCTGCCAGCCAATGGGAGATCTCTGTCCCCGTTGCCGCGCCACCGGCCAGGAGCCGCAGCGTGTATAACCCCGAGAGCAGAAGGACATCCACAACGGCGACGCGCTTCAAATAGAGAGAGTAGGTCAAGGTGGCGGCCATGTAGCCCCCCAGCCAGAGCGCAAAGGCGCCCGGCAGCAAGGGCAGGAGCGCGGCCGAGCCCAGAAACAAAACGGCGGCCAGCGCAATTCCACCTGTAACGGAAAAATCGCCTGCCGCGAAGGGCCGCAAGCGCTTGCCCGGATGTCGCCGATCGTTGTCGATATCGAGCAAGTCGTTGATCAGGTAGTTGGCCGATGCCGCAAAACTGAAGCAGAAAAAAGCGGCAACCGCCGCACCCACCGAAGCGGACGAAAACTTATGGGAGAGAAGAAGGGGCACCGCGAGGAGAAAGTTCTTGGCCCACTGGTGCGTGCGAATCGCCTTGAAGGCGGCCTGCACCGCGGGGCGCCGATCCATGAAGCTGCGCGCCACGGGGATGTGCCGCAAGCGCAGCCCCAATCTCAGCCCCAGCGTTGGATTCGCAACCATCGCCTGGTGCGCCCCTGCCAGCACCGGCAGATCAGCCCGTGCATTGCCGACATAATCGAAATCGTCGAATCGCGCTTTCAAACGGGCGAGCTTCCGGGCATGCGTCAGGTTGGTTTTTCCATCCGTGCCCAGCACCTCCTGGAAGAGCCCAAGGTGTGCGGCCACGCGCTCCGCCTGCCCGGCATCTGCTCCCGTAACCAGATACATCGGCCGGCTCTCGCGCTTCTGTGACTGCAGAAAGCGCAGCAGCGCAATGTTGTAGGGCAGGAAGGAAGCATCCAGAGGCGCTCTGCGCGCAACCTCCGCTTTCAGGTTTGCGCGTCCGCTCATCAGCCAGAGCGGCACGCGCCAGATCTGCAACGGCCGGTGCCGCGCAAGTTGGCAAAGGGCATCGAGGAGCGTGTCGGATTTGATCAGCGTGCCGTCGAGATCGACGCAAAGGGGACGCTCTTGCTTCGTGACTTCGACCGAGTCTACGCTCAACGGCGTTCCATCCTCATGCTGCAGTATTGCATCAGCCGACCCGACAGAAATGCGCCGAGCGTCGATTTGGCTCAATGGCACGGCAGATCCCGTGCGCAGCGGCGTCCGCATCCTGCAATAGTTTTGTCCCGATTATAGGGGCATACCGCGACACGCGATTCAAAAGCGAATGGAGCGGGCAGTGAGTTGCCAAGCCGCGCATTCCTGGTGGCAGGAACTCGTTTGCATGGTCTGCAAAAAGCAAAAGCGCCGCAGAACGCGGCGCTGGTCTCCAATCTATTCGGGCTGAAGCGCCCGATGCTTAGTCGGCGTATGCCGCCTCTTCTACCTGGGCCGGTTCGATGAGCTTTACCGGGTAGTAGGCGTTCCGGTTGTACTGTTTCACCATGCGATTGGTGTTGAAATAAGAGCCGTTGAAAGCCAGCGTGGTCCGCATCATGCGCGCCCAGCGTTCGGGAGCGCCCAGATAGAGAGGCACCACAGACTTCTCCAGCTTGTCGTAAAGCGAAACCGCTTCCTCCGCATCGTTGGCGCCATCTTCAATGGCCCATCCGGTTACGCCTTCGATGCAACCCTCAATCCACCATCCATCGAGGATCGACAAGCTCGGCACACCGTTCATTGCGGCCTTCATTCCGCTGGTGCCCGAAGCTTCATACGGTCTGCGCGGAGTGTTCACCCACACGTCGACGCCCGCCGTGAGCAGCGCGCCCAGATCCCAACCGTAGTTTTCGAGATAGACGATGCGCAGCATATCGCTCGAAAGCTTGCGCGCGGTTTCAATCACGTCGTGGATCAGCGCTTTTCCGGGAAAGTCCTGGGGATGGGCCTTTCCTGAATACAAAATCTGCAGACCGCCCGCCCCGGTGGCGATTTTCAGCAACCGCTCCGGATCCGTAAACAACAGGCTCGCGCGTTTGTAGGTTGCCGCTCTCCGCGCGAATCCCAGCGTGAGCACTCTGGGATTCAGCACCAGGCCGCTGCGCGAGGCCACTTCGGCCAGCAACGCCTCCTTGGCCCTGCTGTGCGCTTTCAGAACTTCCTGCTCGGGAAGGTCGATCGCATTGCGCAGATAGAGATTGTCCCGGTGCCATGCCGGAATATGCAGCTCCAGCAGTTGCTGCACCGGCTCCGAAATCCATGTCGGTGCGTGAACGCCATTGGTGATCGAGTCGATCGAAAACTGCGGGAACATTTCCCGCGACACCTTGCCGTGCTGCATCGCCACACCGTTGGCATAACGCGAAAAGCGCAGCGCCAGCAGCGTCATGTTCAACAGTCCCTCTTGAAAACAACCCAGCTTTTCAAGCCGCGCCGTGCGATCGCCGCCCAAGATCCGAATCGACTGCTCGGTCGAGAAGCGGTCGTGCCCAGCGGGCACCGGCGTGTGGGTCGTGAAGACGCACTTGCGGCGCACTTGCGCGATGTCCGACTCGGTCGCCGCGCCCAGGGGCCCGCCGCCCAGCTGTCCTTCGAGCAATGCGAGCGTCAGCAGCGCCGCATGACCCTCATTCATGTGATAGACGTTTACAGTCAGGCCCAGCGCCTGCGCCATGCGCGCGCCGCCCATGCCCAGCACGATTTCCTGTTGCAATCGATAGTTTGTATCGCCGCCATACAAGTGGTCGGTCAGGCCGCGATCCCAGCCCGAATTCCCTTCAAGGTCGGTGTCGAGCAAATAAATCGGCACCACATGTCCCGAGCGGCCGACCATTTCGTAGCGCCACGCGCGCACTGTCACGACGCGATCTTCGACGGAGACGGTGATGCGCGCCGACTCTACCTTGCAAAAGTCTGCCGGATTCCAAGGCTGGACTTCTTCGCTCTGTTCGCCGGTGCCATTCAGATGCTGCTGAAAATAGCCTTTGCGGTGGGCGAGGGTGAAGGCCACGAGCGGGATGCCCAAATCTGCCGCGGAACGCAGTGTGTCGCCAGCCAGCATCCCCAATCCACCTGAATACGTGGGCATGTTGGGATTGATCGCGATTTCCATGGAGAAATATGCGACCAAGCCTGAATTGGGAAACGGCTCGTAAGAAAATGGCGTATTCGGATTCGATTGCATCACGGTCTCTCTGCGGCTCTTGAAATTCCCTTACACTTCTGCTCAAACGAAAAACCAAGAGATGCCGGCCGGAATCGAAATCTCTTCCAGCCCAGTTTTCAAAACTGCTACCGATTTTAACAAGGATTGAGGCAATAATTCGCCTATCGGCGCGGTACGGTTCTCCAAGAGGAACGGTTACTTTTGTCCGGATAAGCGCTGGAAATGCCCCAAAAATCCAGAACTTCCTGCTACCGATCGAAGCGGTCTCAACTTATCTGATGCGCCCCGCGCGAAGCGTGGCAAATCAGAATCTGTGGAACGATCCCGGTCTCGGTGGCATACCGCGCCGAAAGCTTCTCGGAAAACGCCGCAGCCTTTTCCCGTTCCACAAGATTGATCGTGCATCCACCAAACCCGCCTCCGGTCAGTCGCGCGCCGATCAGACCAGGCAGATCCTGCGCCAGGGCCACCATGGCGTCGGCTTCGACACAGCTGGCCTCAAAGTCTTTGCTGTAGCTCACATGGGCCTCCGCCATCAGGCGCCCCAATTCCGCCAGGTCACGATGCGTCAAGGCTTCCGCTGCAGCCACGGTTCGCAGGTTTTCGCTGATCACATGACGCGCCCGCTTCAGTGCGTTGGGACTCATCTCCGATCCCCAGCGTTCCAGGTCTTCCAGCGTCGCATCGCGCAGGAACTTCACGCCCGGCCGGTGCTTCCCAATGACAGCGGCGGCCTCTTCCACCTGGGCGCGTCGGCTCGTATACTCCCCGCCTGCGACCGAGTGCTTCACCATGGTGTTCGCAATCACCAGGGAAACGTTGGCAGGAATCGGCGCCAGTTTGTAGCTCAGGTCGCGGCAATCCAGCAGAAGCGCATGATGTTCGGCTCCGTTGGCAGAAATGAATTGATCCATGATGCCGCAATTCGCGCCGACAAACTCGTTTTCGGCCCGCTGGCAGAGCCGCGCCAACACTGCACCCGAGTAAGTGACCCCGAGCAGCGACAGAACCGCCAGCGCGGTCGCCACTTCCACCGATGCGGAGCTGGATAACCCCGAGGCCAAAGGCACATCGCCCCAAAGCGTCAGGCTGAATCCGGGGATTCTGTGCCCTTCGCCAGCCAGAATCTGCAACACCCCCAGCGGATAGTCGCTCCAGTGCCGGCTCGGCTGCGTCGGCAGCGCGCCGGCATCGAACGATCGTTCATCTTTGTAGTTCTCCGAATAGAGCACAACCCTGCCGTCCGATCGCGCCGAGATTCCAGCCAGCGTGGCAAAATCGATTGCCGCGGGCATGACGAATCCTTCTGCATAATCGGTGTGCTCGCCAATCAGATTGACGCGCCCGGGTGCGACAAACACCGCCGGCTCGGCCTTGAATCGAGCCCGGTGCAACGAAATCAATGCCGCAGGATCATGCATAACTCCACCTATAGAAGCTCAAGATCAACGCGCACGGGCCAGCGATACGATTCGCCCGGCGCGAGATGCCGCGACCAGTCCCCGGTTTGTGCCAGTGAATCCACGGGGGCCGTCGACGGCTCCATCGCGACACACATCTGCTTCGGGCCTGGTTTGTCCGGCCATCCTCCGTAGCACAGCCACAACCCGAGGTACGGTGTCGCCGCAGAATCAAAACTGAACTTCACCTTTACGCCTGCTCGCGGCCGGCGCAACGCGCACCAGTTCTCCTCCGCGCCGAGCGGCCCGGCAAAAAGCTTATCGGCAACTCCCGACTGTTTGTCCTGCGCCACGCGTAAGTCCTCTTTGCCATTGCCGGCTATCTTCGCCAGCGGCCACGCAACCTTCTCGCCGGCAGTTCCCAGGCGTGCGCGCCCTGACCCTTCGATCCGCAGCGATTGAATCGTAGACGGAAGCTCAATCTGGTCGCCCTCGTCCACGGCGAACAACGGATGCGCCGCCCACGACCAAGGCGCGGACGTGCGACCCGTATTGGTGAGCGCATAGTTCAGTTCCAGTTGCCAACCCCGCGAAGCCTTCTGGAGCGCGATCGTCCGGTCCAGCGCCAGCGGAAGCGAAAAACACGTGGCTCGCAATGTAACAGAGTCTGCTTCTCCACGGGCCGGCCCTGGTTCGCTTTCCCACTCCACGCGCCACAGGTCGCCGTGATCGGGAACCTCGGCCATGCCGCTGTCGGTCTTTACCTTGCATGCTGCGACCGAAGGCAGACATTCGTCCCACCCGCTGGCGTCGCTGGTGTCGAAAGACATTGTGCGCGTGCGCGGTCCCAAAGGGGCCAGGGGCGACTGCAGCAATTCATG
This sequence comes from uncultured Acidobacteriaceae bacterium, assembly GCA_963798035.1. Lineage (GTDB taxonomy): Bacteria > Acidobacteriota > Terriglobia > Terriglobales > Acidobacteriaceae > Telmatobacter. The sequence continues at coordinate 141,410 of CAWCRW010000009.1, forward strand.
ATTTTTCAGGCGGATGGAGGCGATTTTGCCGCCGAACTTCGGCATCACCAGCACGGAACAATCCCCGGATCGAATGAGAACGTTTTCTTTTACGGCCCGGGTTAGACATCCCTCGGACATCCTTTTTTGCTCCTCAAGACCTCATCACAGCATGCCGTCAGTTTGGCCCAAATCTCGTCAAGCCATTCTCTGTGTTCGGGTTTCATCAGCACCGATCGGAGGCAGGTCGCGGAAACGTCGCTCGTATCTCTCGGGTTATCGGCACGGCCAAACCAGGATTGCGGCAATTGTACAAGGGCGAGGTGCAAATCCCGTTCGGCGCACGCCATAAATATTCTCTCTGCGCTCTCTGAAGAGTCTTGAAGCACCCACACCACGATGTCGAGTTGCGGCGCGCCGGCAGCCAGGGCCACAAACCGCTCGTCGGCTCTTAGTCTTCGATCCAGCTCAAGCGCTGCTTCCCTTCCCTTTGCCAGTCCGCGCGCAAACTGCCCATCGGGGGTCAAAGGCAAGAGCTGCTGGGTCGCCCATAACGCCACGGCCGCCGCGCCGGCCCGCGAGCACTCGAGGCTGATTTCGCCCAGATGCAGCTGCGTCGAAGTGAAGTAAGTGTAAGGCGAATCATGCTTATAGAAGCGACCCACCGACGGGTCCCGAAACAGCACGCATCCGCACCCATAAGGCTGCAGGCCGTGCTTATGGGGATCGACCACGATCGAGTCGGCAGCCTCGATTGCTTCATAGGCGCGCCGCGCCGAATCGTCCAGATCTGCGGCAATCAACCGGAAATACCCGCCATAGGCCGCATCCACGTGCACCCGGAAGCCATACTTCTGGCGCAACGCAAGAATTTCGTCCAGCGCATCGACTGCCCCGATCGCCGTAGTTCCCAAGGTCGCGACCACCGTGCCCACGTCGCCTTTGCGCAGCTCGTCTTCGAGAAGATCCAGCCGCATGCGTCCGCGGTCGTCTGCGGCAACCCCTTTGTATTCGAGCTTGAGCACGGCCGAAATCCGACCGTGGGTGTAGTGCGCCTGCGCAGAACCGACAATTCGCTTCCCCGGCGCTAACTGCCCTGCCACCCAAAGCGCCTCCAGGTTGGCCATCGTCCCGCCCGAAGTCAGGTGGCCTAGAGATTCTGTCCAGCCAAACATCCGGGCAATCGCAGCAACCGCCTCGATCTCCATCTCCGAGCTGGCTCGTCCGCCGTCCCGGGCGTGGTTGTTCGGATTGATCGCCATCGCCAGCGCATAGGCGGCGCGCGCCAGAGGGTGCGGAGGCTTCAGCATTTGCCCCGCATACAAGGGGTGGAAATAGGGGTAGTTATTGCCGAGCCGGTGGGCCACTGTTTCGAGAACTCGCTCCATGGCCGCGGGGTCCGCGTCGGCTTCGGCGGCGAGCTCATAGGGAGGCAATCCGGAAAACTCGCTCGCCAGCAGCGGCGCTGCGCGGGCCAGGAGTTCGGTGAATGGATCGTGAGACATAGAGACCTTCCACGGTATCACGGCGTTGCCTTTTCTACCGCGAGTTCATTTTGAAACGGCTCGCGCGGGATGACCGTTTCGTAACGGGAAGACCGACAGAATACGTGACCGGTTTTCCATAGGCAGTGCTACACTGTTTGCAGCGTTAGAGCCGAACCGGGCGTGAGCAGTACTCGCCCAACCAAGCAAGATTCTGCCAGTGGTCGCTCCGATTCATCCAGCGCAATTCAATCCAGGAAACAAAACCGAAATGGAACAAGGTACTGTGAAGTGGTTTAATGACGCGAAGGGCTTCGGCTTCATCTCGCGTCAGAACGGCGAAGATGTATTCGTGCATTACTCTGCGATCAACTCAAGTGGTTTCAAGAGCCTGCAGGAAGGTCAAGCCGTGCAGTTCAACGTTGTGAAGGGGCCCAAGGGTTGGCAGGCTGCGGACGTTCAGCCGCTGTAAGCCGCTAAGCCGGATTCCGGCAGAATCTAGCAAACACAAACGGGGGCTGGGGTTAACCCAGCCCTCGTTTTGTGTCTGGCGCCGCTCAGTTGTCTTATTTGGCGAGGGTGTACGTCACTGTGATCGTGGTTTTCACATCGATCGGATCGCCATTGAGAAGGAACGGCTTGTAGGTCCATTGCCGTACGGCATCGAGCGCGGATTTCTGCAATTCCTTGGGTCCGGAACCCACGGTCAGGTTCTCAACGCTTCCGCCCTTTCCGACCACCGCGTTCAGCACGACCTTGCCCTGGATTCTCTCCTTCTTGGCTTCGACCGGGTAGATGGGTGCAACCTTGGTGAGCAATTGGCTCTCCATCACCTTGGCAGACACAGCAATCGGTCCTGCTTTCTTCGCCACGCTGTCCGCTCCGTCCGTGGCTACCGCGTCCACGTGCATCTCCAGCGCCAGGGCAGAAGCGCAGGTCCCCACGCCCAAAACCGCGCATGCCGCCGCAATGCCCAGCCGGCGCCATCCGCGAATCTCATTTCGTCTCTCCGTCAGTCGCATAAGTCTCCTTTCCAGCGTGTTGGCATCGAAAATTCCGATGGCGTGAGGAATCCTGATCGACATCCCCTCCACCAACAGGGATGCCAGCCTCAAAAGCGAATGCGCATAGGCATCCCGATCTGAAAGTTCAGCGGCCATCTGATCGCAGATCATCTCGCGGCTCTCCATGATCCGTTCCCGTGTAAGCCAGAACAGCGGATGGTAGCTTACGGGCAAAGCGAGCAGTTCGTAGCCAAGGTTCTTCAAAAAGTCGTTTCGCTGAATGTGCGCAAACTCGTGCGCGAGCACGGCGTTCACTTCTGCTTCCGGCAAGCCGGCCGCCATGCTTACCGGCAATAGCACCAGTTTCTTGAAGATCCCCAAGGTCACAGGCCCGAAGACCTCGGCCGATGTCGCCACCGGCAGATCGGCGATCCCGATCCGTTGCAAGCAGTGCGTCCACGCATCGGCGGCGTCCTCGGCGATCGAAAGCTCCACGGATTCGCGTCGCAAAACTGCAAGCCGCCTGCATCTCCAGGCGAAGCGCAGAAGGAAATAAAGACACGTCGCGCCGTAGGCGATGGCGATTGCGGTCAATAACCACGACGGCAAGTCGAGACCTCCCAGCGGACTGCCGGCCCCCATCTCGACGGAAACATGCGCTTCGCGGAACCGCTCCGCAGTGCGTGACCAATCGAACGACTGCCGCAGCGAGTCCCACGAAAGAGCGGACCCGGCAGGTAAAAGACTCTGCAGCAAGAGGACACCGACCCATACGCGGTGCTCGGCTGCATTCCCGGCGATCCTGGCAATGCGCGCCGCCGCCCATCCCGCAGCGAATAGCAGCGGGACCTGCCAAAGCGAATTCAAAAGATACGAAAGCATCCAGGATTCAAAACTCCTCATGGCTTGCTCCCTTCTTTGTGGAAGCGCCTGGTCAGATCCGCGAGCTTCTTCGCGTCGATCTGCCCATTCTTCAAAAGACTCATCACCAGGTCTTCACTCGACCCGCCAAACATGCGATCAATGAGGTCGCGCACGCCCTGCCCCAGCGCTTTCTCCTCGGTCACCCTGGCGCTATAGACATAAGCGCGGCCATCGAGTTCGCGCTTCAGTTTCCCTTTACGCTCCAGGATGTTGAGCATGGTTTGCACTGTCGTATAGGCCAGCGAAGGCTGGAGTTCTGTCTGGACCGCGCTCACCGTGCTGCTGCCGCACCTCCAGATCACCTGCATGATTTTCAGTTCCAGCTTGGTCAAGCCCACTTTCTTCAGTTCTTGCTTCACGGCGTCTCCTATAGTCTTAGGACATTAATCCAGACGAATCCTCTTTGTCAACTAAGTTTTTAGGAGTTTCTGGCGCGACGCCTGGTATTCGGTTCTTCCGGGACAGCTTGGGGTTCAGAGGGCGATGGTCAGCACCGAATACGATCGCGCGGGCAGTTGCACCGTCATCGTCGATCCCGTTTTCGGCTTCTCCAGTTCCTGCGGCACTACGCGCTTCGGATCTGCAAACGTGTTCAGCGCTTTCAAATCCCGGCCGGTGAGCGTTTGAAACGCGGTCACTGCCGTGGGTGTGAGGTCGTGCCAGACAATTTCCAGATCCCGCGCCTTCTCGAGATCGCGATTCAATACAAAGAGTGTTGCCGTTTTCTTCTCCGCATCGTGGGTTACGCTCAAGTCGAGGTAAGGCACATCGCCGAACCCCGGCGCCGGCACGCCAATGCTTTCCACCGGCCGCCCCAGCGTGGGAACCGGATACGTCGGCCCTTGCGGAGCAATGCTCAGAGCGTTGCCCTTCGCATGCTGGAGCGCCCAGGCATAGGGGTAGTAGATCGTCTGGCGCAGGATTCCGTCCTCATTGGTCATGATCGGCGCAATCACGTTGACCAGCTGTGCCAGGCACGCCAGCTTCACACGATCCGAGTGCCGCATCAGCGAATTGGCCAGACCGCCCACGAGCAGCGCGTCTTCCAGGTTGTACGGCTCCTCCAACAGATGCGGCGCGGCCTTGCCGTGTCCGTCCACCGCGTCGCCGTTCCGCGCGCGATACCAGACGTTCCACTCATCGAACGACAAAAACAATTGCTTGTTCGATCGATTCCGCGCGCGCACCGTGTCGCACACCGCCGCGATCTCCTCGATCTGCCGATCCATTGCCAGGTTCATTGCCAGGTACTTCGCGCTGTCCCCGCCGGTTTCGTCCGTATTGCCCCAGTAGCGATGCAGCGAGATGCCGTCGACGACGTCATAGCACTCTTCCAGCACAGTGCGGTCCCAGTCGATATAGGTGGGCATGAACGGCCCGCTCGATCCGCACGCGACCAGCTTGATGGTCGGATCGATTGCGCGCATCTGCCGCGCGGCGTCGGTCGCTTTGATTCCATACTCCCGCGCCGGCATGTGTCCGATCTGCCACGGACCATCCATTTCATTGCCCACGCACCAGTACTTCACGTTGTGCGGCGCCTCGTATCCATGTGCCCGGCGCAGATCGCTCCACTTCGTCCCTTTGGGCCAGTTGCAATACTCCACCAGCGCCGCGGCATCTTCCGCCGAACCTGTTCCGAAGTTGAGGCCGAAGAGAGGCTCCGTCCCAACCGCACGCGCCCAGGTTACAAATTCGTTGGTGCCGAATTGATTCGTCTCCTGCGTATTCCATGCGCGATCCAGAACCGTGGGACGGTCCTTTTTCGGACCTACTCCATTGAGCCAGTGATATCCCGAGACAAAGTTTCCGCCGGGGTAGCGCACGATCGGCACGCCCAGCTCCCGGACCTCCTTCATCACGTCGGTGCGAAATCCGTTGGCGTCGGCAAACTTCGAGTCCGGCTCGTAGATGCCCTCATAGATCGCGCGCCCCAGGTGCTCGAGAAACGAACCGAACACATGCGGATCGATCGCAGAAATCGGCCGTCCCGAATCGATCACGACGCGGGTTGCCGGTTCGCTTTGTGCCAGCCCAAACCGCCCGATAGCAGAACCTGCCGCAACCGCCAGGCCGGCTTCACCGGCATTTTTCAAGAATCTCCTGCGCGAAACAGTCTTCATACCAGATCCCTTTCCAGAACGGCCTTCACGCGGTAACGACGCCGGATTCGACACATGTCGCGGCAAGTTTGCCTCCCCACGCGCTGCGTGAACCCGGTTTCGAGTAAACGTTTGCTCGAAGCAGCATAGAACCCCACCTTATCGTTGTCAAAGCCCAAAAAGTCAGGTCAGATCTGATCCAATCGCCGTCCTGCGCAAACGGAGGCGCCCCGGCCCTCAACCCGTATTGCGAAGCCCCGCCGAAATCCCGCTGATCGTCGCCGCAATGGCGCGATTTACCTCGGGCGTATCCTCGCCGCCCCGCTTGCGCCGCAGCATATCGACCTGGATGAGGTGCATCGGATCGACGTACGGATTGCGCAGCCGGATCGACCGCGCCAGCACCTGGTTGTTTTCGAGCAGGTCCTTTTGCTGCGTAATCGCCAAGACCGCATAGACAGTGCGATGCAACTCGGCCTCCATCCTGTCGAATACCCGGTCGCGCACTCCGGCATCCTGCACCAGCATCGAGTATTGGCGGGCGGTCGCCAGGTCGACTTTGCCCAGCGCCATCTCCACATTGCGCAGCAGGTCGATAAACAGCGGGAACTCTTTCGCCATCGTTTGCAGCAATTCGAGCGCGTCGGGCCGCTCCAGATAACGGCTCAGGGCGTGGCCCACGCCGAACCATGCCGGCACCAGCAGCCTCGACTGGGTCCAGCCAAACACCCACGGAATTGCGCGCAGATCGGCAATATTCGTCGAAGCTTTGCGCCGCGATGGCCGAGAACCGATCATCGCGTGTTCCAACTCGCCGACCGGCGTTGACTGCTCAAAGTAGGTAATGACTTCTGGATTGTCCAGAATATGTTCGCGATAAAACGCGAACGACAGAGTCGACAATTCTTCGAGCGCCGCTTCCCATGCCGGCTCCAGCACCCCGGTAAAGTGTCCTTCGGGGTCGCGCGCATTCGGGCGCGCCAGCGCATCCAGGGACGCGGCAACCATCAGCTCAAGATTCCTCTCTGCGAGCACCTCATCGGCGTATTTGAAGTTCAGCACCTCGCCCTGCTCGGTGATCCGGAGCTGGCCTTCAAACGAATCCATGGGCTGCGCGAAGATGGCGCGATGCGTCGGTCCCCCTCCGCGTCCCACCGTGCCGCCGCGCCCGTGAAACAGCCGCAGCTTCACGCCGCACTCGCGCGCCACGGTGTGCAACTCGCGATGGGCGCGAAAAATCTCCCAGGTGCTTGTCAGCATCCCGCCATCTTTATTCGAGTCGGAATAGCCCAGCATCACTTCCTGCCAGTTGTCCCAGCTGGCCAGCAGCTTTCGATAATCGGGGCGGCTCCACAGCTCGCGGCAAACCGCCGGCGCATTGCGCAAATCCTCAATCGACTCAAAGAGCGGGACTGGCATGACTCCCGGATCTCGTCCGGTTTTGGGTCCGGGCTCGTGTCCAGATCCCTCCACCTTCACGCCGCCCAGCCGCGCCAGCCGCACCACTGCCAGGACATCGTCGACGGTGGATGCGCCGCTGATCACATATTGCCGAATCACCTCAGGCGAGCAGCCGTTCTTGGCTTCGGCAATCACGCGGAAAGTCTCCAAAACTCCCGCTGTCTCTTCGGAGAGTCTTCCCGGCAGCGTCGGGGCAATGGAGTCCGCAATGGCCTCTTTCAACGCCGCAGCATGCACCCGCGCATGCTGGCGAATGTCGAGAGTGTGCAAGTGCAGGCCGAACGTGCGCACCTGCAGGATGAGGGGATCGACCAGCGTACGCGCAATGCGCAGCCCCTCGTGCGCTGCCAGCGAGGAGCGCAGCAGCTCAAGGTCGTCGAGAAACTCATCGACGGAACAATAGGCGGCCAGCACCTTTGCCAGTTGATCCTGGCCCTGCGACAGCGTGAAAGCCATCACCGGCATCGGACTATCGACGGTGTGCTCGCCGGTTTGTTCGAGGGTGCGCTGCACCCGCGCCTTCAGGCAAATCGCAAAGCGCCGATAGTATTCAAACTCATATTGCGCGCCGAAAACCTGCGACTCCGGCGTGTGCACCTGCGCAACGTAGGCTTGCAACCGTGCGAGCAGCGCCTCGCTGACGGGCCGCTGTTGGGCGCTTGTCGTCACCAGGTCGATCAGGTCATCGAGCCGCCGCTGATAGTAGAGGAGCAAATGTCCGCGCGCCAGCCGGATCGCCCCGCGCGTCACCTCCGGCGTCACAAATGGATTGCCATCCCGATCTCCGCCGATCCAAGAACCGAAGTGCAACAGGAGCGGCAACTCGTGCGGCTCAATCTCAAGATCGTATGCCGCCCGCAATGCCTCTGCGATTTCGCGATAAAGGCTGGGCAGGGTCGCGAAGATTGAGACATCGTAGTAGTCCAGCCCCATTTTCACTTCGTCGAGAACCGTGGGCCGCCGCGAACGCACTTCATCCGTCTGCCACAAGCTGGTGATCTCGGCGCGGATCATTTCCTGGAGCCGTGCCAGCTCCTGTTCGGGCACAGGAACTCGATCGAGCGCCGCAAGAAACTCGCCGATGCGCCGGCGTTTCATCATCACCGAGCGCCGCGCTGCCTCTGTCGGGTGCGCGGTAAACACCGGCACAATCAGAATGCGTTTCAGCTGCTCCATGGCTTCGCCGGCGCCGATTCCGACGCGGCGCATCTCGCACAGGGTGCCCACCAGCGATCCGCGCTGGCGTCCCGCCTCCCCGCTCAGCTGCAGCGCGATGCGACGGCGTTTGCGGTGATTGGCTTCTGCCAGGTTGATCAATTCGAAATAGAACGCAAACGCGCGTGTCAGCAGAATGGCGCGCTCTACCGGCAGCGAATGTACCAGCTCCAGCGCCTTCGCTCCATGGCGCGCCGCCTCTTCGTCCTTGCCGCGCGCTTCCGCGTCGCGGCGTCGAATGGTCCCTTGCCGCAAAGCCTCGACGTGTTCAAAGAGGTCTTCGCCGGCCTGCTCGCGCAGGACTTCCCCCAGCAGCGTTCCCAACGAACGCACATCGCGGCGCAGAGGGGCTTCTTTCAAATCGCCGGAGCGTGCCTCCAGCTCCGCCAGCCGTTGCGACCAGCTCTCAGGGTTCCACAGGAGTGCCATCGTCTTCTGATTATGCACGGGCTTGGCCGTCCTGAGAAAATCGGCTCGCCCAACGGCGGTGCCTGGCGCAGGCTACGAACTTCAGAGACACCACTAATCTTCGAGCTGCAGGGTCAACTCTTCCCACTCCGCGGTGAGCGCGGAGAGCTGCTCGCGCAAGGAGGCCGCGAGATCGGTCAATCTCTGCGATTCTGTTGCCGAGACAAACACGCCGAGTTGCTGCTCGGTATCCGCGATCGACGCTTCCACGCGCGGAATCTCTTCTTCGAGAAAAACGCAGCGGTCTTCCATCTGGCGCTGCTTGATTGGATTCAACCGACGTGCGCGGCTGCCGTTTGCAGCAGCTCGATTTCCGTCGTTCTCTTCGGGGCCGCCTTCGATGACGAAGGTTGTCCCATTTTGCGGCGGCATAGGCTTCGCGGCAAGCTGCGGCGTTGCGATCGCTGCCGGAGTCGCGGCCGCAGTGGCGAGCTGCTCTTTCTTGCGCACATAGTCTTCGTACGTGCCTTCGTACATCGTCACCGCGCCGTTCTCGACTTCCATCACGCGCGTTGCGAGCCGGTCGATGAAGTAGCGGTCATGGGAGACGAAGATGACGGTGCCGCTGAACGCCGCGATTGCGTCGAGTAATACGTCTTTGGCGCGCATGTCGAGGTGATTGGTCGGCTCGTCGAGCAGCAGAAAATTGGAGGGCGACACCAGAATGCGTGCCAGTGCAAAGCGATTCCGTTCGCCGCCTGAGAGCACGCTGAGCGGTTTGAATACATCGTCGCCCGAAAAAAGAAAGCAGCCGAGCAGTGACCGCAGCTGCGATTCCGGCACCTTCACGGCCGCGCGACTGATGTCGTCGAGCATCCGCGCATCGCCGTCGAGGACCTTGTACTGGTCCTGCGCGAAATATTCGCTGACGACGTTATGACCCAATCGCACGGTTCCGACGGAGGGCGCTTCCACGCCTGTCAGCAGCTTGATCAGCGTTGATTTGCCCGCGCCGTTCACACCCACCAGCGCGATGCGATCTCCGCGCTCAATGGAGAAGCGCGCTCCGCTGAAGACCTGCTTCGCGCCGTAGCTCTTTCCCAGTCCTTCGGCTTCCACGACTTGACGCCCGGATGGCTGCGGCTGCGGAAACTTGAAATGGATGACCGGCTCATCTTCCGGGATTTCGATGCGCTCGATCTTCTCGAGTTCCTTGATGCGCGACTGCACCTGCTTGGCCTTCGTGGCCTGCGCGCGAAAGCGGTTGATGAATGCTTCGAGGTGTTCGATCTGATCGCGCTGGTTCTTGTACGCCGACTGCAACTGGTTGCGCCGTTCGTCCTTTTGCGACAAATATTTCGAGTAGTTGCCCTGGTAGATCGTCAACCGCTTGTTCCAAATCTCCACGGTGCGATCGATGGTCACGTCGAGAAAGTAGCGGTCGTGCGAAATGAGGATGTAGCCGAAGGGATAATTCTTGAGATAGTCCTCAAGCCAATTGCGTGTCTCCAGATCCAGGTGGTTCGTCGGTTCGTCGAGCAGCAGAAGGTTTGGCTTGGCGAGCAAAAGCTTGGCCAGCGCGATGCGCATTTGCCAGCCGCCCGAGAACTCATCGGTCTTGCGCTGCCAATCTTCCTTGCCGAAGCCGAGGCCGGTGAGCACCGTGCCCACCTGGGCATCCAGGGCGTAGCCGTCCAGGGTGTGAAAGCGTTCCTGCAGCATCGAGTAGCGCTCGGCTGCGGCTTCATACTCGGGACTTGCGTGATTCAGCTCGGCAAGTTGCCCGGCCAGGCGTTCGATCTCGCCTTCCATCGCGCGCAGTTCGTCAAAAACCGTCAGGCATTCGTCGAAAACGGTGCGACCGGCGAGCTGCAGACCCTCTTGCGGCAGGTAGCCTATGCTCATGCCGCGGGTCTGCTGCATGGCGCCATAATCCAGTGTCTCCAGGCCGGCCAGTACCTTCATCAGCGTCGATTTGCCGGTGCCGTTGGCGCCGACCAGCGCGGTTTTTTCCCGGGCGCGGATCAGCCAATCGGCTTCAAGAAAGAGAATGCGCGGTCCGAACCGCTTGCCGGCATTTTGCAGGGAGAGCATCGAGTTCTATTTTCGCAGAGACGCGCAGAGGGATGCGGACGCGGCGCATCGACCGGTGGTTCTACTGCACGGGAGTTCCGAAGCGCGCGGCGATCTCGGCGCTTGCCCGGAGCAGATCATCCAGCGGACCAATCTTTGCCAGATCGGCACCTCGCTCGCGTAAAGTGGCCACGAGAATCTCGGTCGGAATATTGCCTACCAGGGCATCCTGGGCAAACGGGCATCCGCCGAGACCTCCGATGGCGGCGTCGAAACGCCGGCAGCCCGCGTCGAACGCCGCGCCGATGCGGGATGCCGCGTCGGCCGGACGCGCATGCAGGTGAAGGCCGATTTCCAGTTCGTCGTGCGCGGAGAGAACCTCGCTTACTGTTTCATGGATGCGCTCGACGGTTGCCACGCCCACCGTGTCGGCGAGAGAAATCTGCTGTATGCCCGAGTCGGCGAGCAGATCGCACGCGTCGACAACTTCGGTCATGCTCCATGGTTCGCCATACGGATTGCCGAAGGCCATCGAAATGTAGGCCACGACATCGAGTCCGGCATTGTGCGCCAGGGAGACGATGGCCTCCAGTGCTTCAAGCGATTCTTCCAGAGTCTGATGTTGATTGCGTCGTAGAAACTCTTCAGAGATGGAATAAGGAAATCCCAGTGTCTGCACGGCTCCGGTGCGAATGGCTCTCTCCGCGCCTTTCTGATTTACGACGATGCCGATGATCTCCACGTGCTGGGGCGGCATCAGTAGTTCGAGCACTTGTTCCGAGTCGGCCATCTGCGGAATTGCGGCAGGCGCGACGAAGCTGACGGCGTCGATGCGGGTAAATCCCGCCGCGATGAGCTTGCGCAGATAGTCCGCCTTCTGTTCCGGCGGGATCTGCGTGTGCAGTCCCTGCCAGGCGTCGCGCGGGCACTCAATGATTTTGACGGTCTCAGCCATTCGCTTCACAGATGAGGGTAATTGTTCGCAAGGCGATCTCAAAATGGGGTTACTTTTTGGTGCACATTTTCTGGTGCGTGGCGCCGAGGGGAGGGGGTGTGGGTCGAGAGGGGGGAGGGAGGGGTCCTGTCCTTCGAACTTCGCCTTATTCCTTCCAAATTCGCCTTCATCAGATTGTGCGCCCTCGGGGGAAATAATCTGCAAAGGTGTTGGGGCGTACTTTGGCGTGGGTTTGGGTTCGTGCTTGTGGAGGCTTCGCGAAAGGCCAGCTACCCGCGGGAGGGGTGGACTTTCAGAATTTCGCGGGCAATGACCATGCGCTGAATCTCGCTGGTGCCTTCGCCGATGGTGCACAGCTTCACATCGCGATAGTATTTCTCGGCGGGATAGTCCTTGATGAAACCGTAGCCACCGAACAACTGCACGGCTTCATCGCAGATGCGCACGGCGACTTCGCTGGCAAAGAGTTTGGCCATCGAGGACTCGCGCGTGATCTTGCGGCCGGCATCCTTTAATACGGCGGCCCGCTGGGTGAGGAGGCGCGCGGCATCCAGCTCGGTTGCCATGTCAGCCAGCTTCCACTGGATACCCTGAAACTCGGCAATGGCTTTTCCGAACTGGCGCCGTTCCTTGACGTACTTGAGCGCGGCATCGAGGGCTCCCCTTCCGATGCCCAGCGCCAGGGCGGCGATGGAGATGCGGCCTCCGTCGAGGACGCGCATGGCATCGACGAACCCTTCGCCTTCGGCGCCGAGCAAGTTTTCCGCGGGAATCTCGCAGTCTTCGAAGATCAGTTCGCTGGTGTCGCTGGCGCGCAAGCCGAGTTTGTTTTCCTTCTTGCCCGGCCTGAATCCTTTGGTTCCTTTCTCGACGAGAAAGGCCGACAGCCCATGGGTTCCCTTGGTCTTGTCGGTTACCGCAATGACCACGGCTACGTCGGCGTAGCGGCCGTTGGTGATGAAGGTTTTGTTGCCATTCAATACGTAGCGGTCGCCTTTCTTCGTCGCCGTGGTGCGGGCGTTGCTGGCGTCGGAACCTGAACCCGGTTCCGTGAGTGCCCAGGCGGCCAGCCATTCCCCGCTTGCGAGGCGCGGCACATATTTGCGCTTCTGGGCCTCGCTGCCGGCAAGAAAGATATGGTTGGTCCCCAGGGAATTGTGCGCTGCGACAATGATCCCAATGGAACCGTCGACGGCGGAGAGTTCCTCGATGGCCAAGACGTAATCGACATAGCCGAGGCCCGCGCCGCCGTAGTCAGGCGGAAAGATCACGCCCAGCAGCCCCATGGCGCCGAGCTTCTTGACGGCTTCCATGGGAAACTCGCAGGCTTCATCCCAGGCCATGACGTTGGGCGCAATTTCGCGCGCTGCAAAGTCACGAATCTCGCGTCGCAGATGCTCTTGTTCCTCGGTCAACACAAACGGATAGAGGCTCTCGACGGTTTCAAGGGCAATGCTCATGTTCAGGCTCCTTCGCAGTTCGCTGCATGCGTCTTCTTCTTGAGATGCAATGTTCTTGGAGGGGCTGATGCCCCAAGATCCCTCGAGACGACAAGGGTTCACATGTCATGTCTGTAGAACGCCGGGATTGAAGCGCGGCACCTCTTTGTTCAATGCGCACGCCTCCAGCGCGCGGATCAGCACATCGCGGGTTGCCGCGGGATCGATGATGGCATCGATCCAAAGCCGCGCCGCGCCATAGCGTGGATCCGCCTGCGCGTCGTAACTCGCGCGAATCTCGTCGTGGAGCGCGGTCTTTTCAGCGTCCGACAGGACTTTGCCGCCGCGCTCCATTTGTTTGGCGCGCACCTCGGCGAGCGTATTGGCCGCGGAGGCGCCGCTCATGACGGCGTAGCGCGCGGTGGGCCAGGCGAAAAGGAAACGCGGATCGTAAGCCTTGCCGCACATTGCATAGTGCCCGGCGCCGAAGCTGCCACCCACGATGACGCTGATCTTCGGCACCACGCTGGTGCTGACGGCTGAAACCATTTTTGCGCCCGCGCGAATGATGCCCGACCACTCGGCATCCTTGCCCACCATGAAGCCGTTGACGTCGTGCAGGAAGATCAGCGGGACCAAATTTTGATTGCAATCCATAATGAAGCGGGCCGCCTTTTGCGCACCCTCTGTATAGATGACGCCGCCCACCTCAATGCGTTTGGCGCCGGCTGCCGGGCCCATGGCGACGATCTGATTCTGGTTGGTCTTCTGATTGGCGACGATGCCGACGGCGTGGCCGCCGATGCGCGCATAGCCGCAGAGAACGGTGCGGCCGAAGTCGGCCTTGTACTCGTCGAATTCGCTACGATCGGCGAGACGCGCAATGATTTCGCGCATGTCATACACATTGCTTGCGCCGGGTTCGGGATTCAGCAGGCTATACATTTCGTCCGCGGGGTATTTCGGCGCGTCCTCTGCGGGGTGATATGCGGTCTGCGAATACACCGCAGGGGCAGATTGCCGCTCGCCCATTTTTTCAACCAGAGAGCGCATGCGTGCGATGCAGAGATGATCGTTGGGCTCTTTGAAGTCCACGGTGCCTGAAATCTCGGCGTGCATGGCCGCGCCGCCCAGTTGCTCGGGGTCCGTTTTCTGGCCGATGGCCGCCTGCACCAGCGAGGGTCCGGCAAGGAACAGGCCCGACCCCTCGGTCATCAGCACGGTATCGGTCATGACCGGCAAGTAGGCGCCGCCGGCAACGCACATGCCCATGATCGCCGTGATCTGCGGAATGCCCAGCGAACTCATGACGGCGTTATTGCGAAAGACGCGCCCAAAATCGTCGGTATCGGGAAACACGTCTTCCTGCAAGGGAAGAAAGACTCCGGCGGAATCGACCAGGTAGAGCGTGGGAATGCGATTGTCGAGGGCGATGTTTTGCGCACGGATGACCTTCTTCGCGGTCATGGGGAAAAATGCGCCGGCCTTCACCGTGGCATCGTTGGCAATGATCATGCACAGGCGGCCGCTGACCTTGCCGATGCCCGTGGCGACGCCCGCACCGGGAGCGCCGCCATATTCGGCGTACATGCCGTGCGCGGCCCAAAGGCCTAGCTCGAGGAAGGTGGACTCGTCGTCGAGGAGGAGCTTGAGGCGTTCGCGCACCGTGAGCCGGCCCTTGCCGCGCTGCGCCTCTGCTGCCTTGGCGCCTCCGCCGAGGCGGATGGTGTTTTCTTCGGCGCGCAGAGACTCGAGCAACGCGCGCAAGGCAGCGCGGTTCGACTTCAGCCGCGGAGACTCAGGGTCGAGCGCAGAGTGCAGCTGATTCTGGACCTTCAGGACCTCTGCCATCGCCTCACACCCATAAACTCGCAGATTCTAGCATTCGGGACGGGAGACTTATCTACTCACAAAACGGCCCTCCCCAAAAAGGAAGGGCCGGTTGTTGCCTCCGTCGGTTTGATTTCTAGTTCACGGTCACGGTGAAGGTGGCCGTGGCTGTCGTCTGGGCGGGGTCGCTTCCCGTGCCCGTCAGGGTAAAGGTATAGGCCCCGGCAGTCGTGCCTGGGTTACTGGTGCCCCCACCGCCTCCGCCACCACCGCCGCCGCAAGCAGCCAGGCTGCCCAACGCTACCAGCAGCGCCAGCATTCCGACCATGGCGCGCCAGCTACGCCGCCGCGCTGGAATTCCCAAGAAGACGAGCAAGGCGAGCAGCGCGCCGGCAGCGTCGGCGAGGCGCTTGCGGGCACCCGGCATTGCAGGCCTGACAAGCGCACCTGTGGTTGCCGCGGTTGTGGCCACCGACAATGTGCCAGTCACGCTGGTTGCTCCGGCGACTAGAGAGATTGAGGAGCCCGCGCAGGTTGGGAGATCTGTCGCTCCCGTCGGGGAAGTTGCAAGTTTGCATGCGAGGGTCACAGTCCCGGAATAGGCAGTTGATGTGCTGAGGGTAACGGTGGAGCTCGCGGAGGTGCCTGGGCTCACGGCGGCGGGAGACGTTGCGGCCAGCGCATACGCCGATTGGGTGATGGTGACGCTGGTGGTGGCGGAGGAGGCGATGTAGTTTGGATCGCCGCTGTAGCTCGCGGTGATTGTGTCAGAGCCCGCGGGAAGGCTGTTCGCGGGGATCGAGAACAGCACAGTCCCGCTCGAAAGCGGCTGAGGCCCGGAGCTGTAGTTGCCGCTGGAGAAGGTCACGGTGCCGGTGGGCGCAACCGCGCTCCCCGAAATGGTGGCGGTCACGTTGAGACTTTGACCTGTGTCGGCCGTGCTGGCGGCCGCGATCACGGCCGACGACGACGCCAGTTTGCTGACCGTCACACTGGCAGTGCCGGTGGCCGTTGCATAGTTCGCATCGCCGCTATAGGTCGCGATGAGCGTGTCGGCGCCGCCATTTACGCCATAAGCCGGGATGGTAAAGGTGTTGCTAGCGGTTACCGTTTGCACGCCTCCCGCAAATCCAGGACCCACCAGCGTGATGGTTCCTGTGGGAGCGGGGCTGGCACCGGCGACTGCGACGGTCACGATCAATGGCTGAAGCACGGCGATGCTGGTCGCGGAGGGTGTCACGGTGACGGTGGTGGTTCCGGCGGGAGCGGTTGCGGCGGGCCATGCGTTGACGACGTTGGCCACGTTGAGGGAACCAAGCCCGGTGGCCAGGTCGAATCCTGCAGTCGCGGCATACCCAGGCAGGACGGCCACCGTATCGGTGGTGTGCGCGAGGGTGCAGTTGGGTGTGGTGGGCTGGCACGGCATGGCGATGGTGGCGGTATCAATGTCGTTGAAATAACAACTGGAGCTGGCTTTGACGGTTTCGGCGGTGCAGCTCGCATACGTCTGCTTGGCCGCCAGGGCGTAGAGCTCCGCGTTGGGACTGCCCTGCGGCGCTCCTGCCTTCTGGTTGATCATGGCCATCACGCCCGCCATGGCGGGCGATGCCACCGAAGTTCCGCCCACCTCTTGTGCGGTGTTCTCCGTGGTGGAACTGTAGGTGCAGCTGCCCACTTCAGAAACGCAAATGAGGGAAGCGCTGCCCAGGAAGCCGTTTGACGCAAAGAAGGAGACGTCGGGAAGATCGCGCGTGGTTCCTGAAGGGATTCCGGAAACGTTGGCCTGCCAGCTTGGCCGGGCATAGCCGCCGGTGCAACTGGCCACGGTGGCACCGTCGCTGGTGGTGCAGGCGCTGGCGCCGCCGCCCGCACCGACAACCTCGACGAATCCGGAGATGTCGACATCGAAAACGGATTGAACGGTCTGGTACCACTGGAGGATGAACTGGCAGGAAGTTTCTGCGTCGGTGGGACTGGTGACGGTGTAACCCTGTTTTTGGAGGGCGGGCACAACCTGCTGTTGGAGAAATGTCAGGGTTGCCGGATTGGTGCAGGTGTCGTTCCATGGGACTTCGGGAACGTAACCGATGGCGCTGGCCCCGGTTGTGGTGCTGTTCGCCGCGTTCCAATAAGGAGAGGCGGTTGAACCCCAGTTCAGATCTGTTCCGCCGACGGCCGTGTTGTAGGGCGTTGAAGCGAGACCGCTGACCGCCAGGCCGAAGGTTGCCTCGTAATCCTGGCCCTGATCGCAGGCGGCTGACCCGGCATCTCCGGATGCGACAAACACGGCGATTCCTTCGGCGGCGGCAGTTTGCCAGAGATTGCTGTAGGCCGCGTTGCCGCCGGTCCCTTCGCCGAGTTCGCAGGCGCCATAGCTGACGTTCAAGATGTGTGCATTGGCAACGGGGCTGGAAGGAAGCCCGACATTCTCGACCACATAGCTGGATGAGTCATAGATGGTGTCATCGCTCGACGACGTCAAGCCGGATGTGACGAGCACGATTTGCGCACCGGGAGCCACGGCTCCCGACCACTCGACGTCGAGCGAGTTTTCGATCAGATCGTCGATGGTGCAGGTCGCCGTCGAACTGGTGCTGGTGCAGATTCCCGGGTCAAGACCGTTGGCGCCTTTCACTTGTTGGGGGGTCAGGCCGGCAGGAAGTCCAAAGGCGCTGCGAAACGTGGCGATGTCGGTGGGATTGATGTCGCTCGTTCCGGTTACGGCGATCGTCTGACCCGCGCCATTGATCGGCGTCGATGCGGTCCATAGCGGCAATACGTTATAGATGGTTGCGAAATCATAAGGAGCGACGTCTTCGAGCTGGAAAGCGTTGGCGCCGGTCCCGGAGAGGATGCCGAACTGCGGAAGCGACCTGGCATTCAAGAGCGGATTCGCTCGGCCAGTTGGTGTGGTGCTCGCCGCTCGCTGCCACACGCCGGTGTCCTTGTTCCGCTGGGCCATACCGCCAAGCTTGTATTGCGGCTTCGGCCTGAAGTCGTGCAATGCCTTCACGCCGAACACCACCGGCGCCAGAGCCGCGGGGATCTGCGGATCGCTCATGTTGGCGATATGTTTTTCGCCATTCACGGAGAGATTGTGGATCTCGGTGTGAAACGCACTTTCGACCTGGGCCGCAGTGCCGCCAAAGCGAATCGACATGCGATCCTTTGACACCGCGGCGACGGAGAAGCCGCGGCTGGCGAGCCAAGCGGAGAGGGTCGCGATGTCGGCGAGCGATGGGCCGAATTTCTCTCCCACTTCTTGCGGCTGCAGCCAGTGATGAAAGTTCGGGGACGAGGAGTCGTACTGGGCGGCCACAAAGGCATCAAATGCGGACTGCTGTTCGGGACTGCGGCTCAGCACCAGAATGAGATCTGTCATCGGAAGGTCGGGACGGACGCGCCCCCTGTCATTCCGGGCATTGGCCGAGGGATGGGTATTTCCTTGAAGGGGAACGAGCTGGTTTTCGTCGATCTTTTCGAGGATCCGAGCGGAAGAAACGCTGGCTTGCGCAAACCCTAGTGTTCCGCTGATGGATAAAGCCGCGCATAGACAGAGAGGGAGTGTACGCAGGAGACGCATACGGTTGATCCCGGCACCTTTCTCGGAGAGAGCCTCCGAACACACCAAGCTTGTTGTGGGACCCGGGAAAGAATCGGGGAGATTCGAGCCGCTGATCCCAAGGAGCCCGGAATCTCCATCAGTTTGAGAGATGGCTGGAATTGTACCCCTCTTTTCGAACCATTGTGCAGGAGGGGACGGGGAATGTCGCCGGCAATTCAATCGGTTTCGCTCACTCCAAAGTGCTATGGACCGCGAAGGAATTCTGAGCGTTGGCTGATTTGTTTCACAGAACGGTCGCGACCGTCTTGTGTGGCACACTGGAGGGGTGCGTTTGCGGCATGGGCGCGTAGCGGGTCGTGCATTGAGCCTGCTGGTTGTCGCCCGCCGTTGCATTGGCCGCCCCACCCGGGCCTGTAGCTCAATGGTTAGAGCAGGGGACTCATAATCCCTTGGTTGGGGGTTCGAATCCCTCCGGGCCCACCAGCTTCGTAAAGAGGTCCTTCGCGGCGCTCAGGATTTCGCCTGCGGGCTTGGACGCCGATGAGAGAGTTCGCTGTCTGCGGCAGGATTCCGCAGTGCGGATCCCCGTATACTCAACCCAGCGTATGTCGACGCAGTTGGACAAAATTCTTGCTTGCACACGGGCCGCTGTCGCGGCAGCCAAAGGTCGCGTTTCCCCCGCGAAGGTGGAAACGCTGGCAGCGTTGCATCAACCGCGTGGATGGGCGGCGGCCTTGCGCCGTCGTGCTGCATTGGGTCCGGCGGTGATCGCGGAGATCAAGAAGGCGTCCCCCTCGAAGGGCACGATTCGCGCCGATTTCGATGCTGCATGGCTGGCGGAGCGCTACGAGGCAGGTGGTGCGACCGCGCTCTCGGTGCTGACGGACGAGCCTTTTTTTGAAGGCAGCCTGCATAACCTCGAACTGGCCTCGGGGGCAGTCTCGCTGCCTTGCCTTCGCAAGGACTTCATGGTCGACGAGTATCAGATCGCAGAGGCGCGTGCGCATTGCGCGGACGCAATCCTGCTGATTGCCGCGGCCTTGAGGGATGAGGAACTGAAGCGCTTTGCGGAAGCCGCGCATGCGCTCTCGCTCAACGTGCTGGTGGAGGTGCACACCGAGGAGGAACTCGATCGTGTGCTTGATGCATTGGGGGAGGACGGCGCGGACGCCATCGGAGTGAATAATCGAAATCTCAAGACATTTGAAGTTCGTCTCGATACGTCGCTGGCGCTGGTCGAGCGTATTCCTTCAAGTGTGATACGGGTGACGGAGAGCGGCATTGGCGCGCCTGAAGATGTGGCGCGGCTGCGCGCGGCCGGCTTCGATGCATTTCTCGTCGGCGAAAGCCTCATGCGCCAAGCCGATCCTGGTGCGGCACTGACGGCGTTGCTTGCGGGAGCATTGGCGATCTCGTGAGCCTTTGGATCAAGATCTGCGGGAATACGAATCTTGACGACGCGCAGTTTGCCGCAGGCGCTGGGGCGGATGCGGTTGGTTTTGTGTTTGCGCCCAGCCCGCGGCGGGTCACGGCGTCGCAAGTGGCGGCGATCGTGCCGCAGTTGCCGGCGGCAGTCGAAAAGATTGGCGTATTTGTCGATGCGTCTTTCGATGAGATTCTCGAGACTGTGCGGACGGGGTCTCTCACCGGCGTGCAGCTGCATGCTGCGATCGGGAAAGACACTGCATCTCGACTGCGCGGGGAATTCGGTGCGGGGCTGCGCATCCTGCGCGTGGTGCACTTTGGCGCCGATGCCGTCGAACAGGCAGCCGCCATTGCGAACGACGTCGACGTTGACGGCATTCTGGTGGATTCGCGCACAGCGACCGCCGTAGGTGGAACCGGAATCGCATTTGACTGGGCGGCGGCTCGCAGTTCCCTTTTCGGTCCACAGCGGGAGCAGCGGATGATTGCGGCGGGCGGGTTACGGCCAGAGAATGTGGCGGAGGCCATTGCCACGCTGCGCCCCTGGGGGGTGGATGTCTCGAGCGGCGTGGAAGCTGCCCCGGGTGGAAAAGATCCGGCGAAAGTGCAGGCATTTATTGCCAACGCGCGCGCGGCTGCGGCAACGAAATAAGTCGGCTCGGAAGATCGATTCACCTTCGACAGATGCGCGAGAAAACATTGCAATGAAGAGATTCATCTTGACCGGTGCGCCCGGCGCGGGAAAGACCGTCGTGCTGCGCCAACTGGAACTCGAGGGTTTCAGCGTCGTGGAAGAGGCGGCCACCGACGTAATTGCGTTGCGTCAGGCGCGGGGCATCGCCGAGCCCTGGCGCGATCGCAGTTTCATTGACGCCATCGTCGATCTGCAAACGCAGCGGGAAGTGCGGAGCGCAAGGCAGCTGGAGGCTGTTCAGTTCCATGACCGTTCGGTGGTGTGCACTGCGGCCCTGGCAACGTACCTGGGCTTCCCCTTTGGGAGCTTGCTGGAGCACGCGCTGGAACGCATCACTCGGGAATCGACGTTTCAGAAGGAAGTTTTCTCTATCCGCAATCTCGGATTCATTGCACCCACCGAGGCGCGGCGCATCAGTTTTGAAGAGGCGCTGCGCTTTGAGCGCATCCACGAGGATGTCTACCGCCAATGCGGCTTCGAGCTGATCTCGATCGAGGCAGCGAGCCTAGAGGCGCGGGTTGCGGAGATCAAGAGAATTGTCGCGGCGTAATGAGACTGCCTCGGCTGACCGGATCTTCCGGACGGAACATTTCCATCGCAATTCTTGGGATTCTCTGGTTTGGTTCGATCATGCGCGAGTCTTCCTATGCTTTTCGTTCGTCGCGGCAAGGAGCGGCAACTGGGGCCGATTTTCCTTGCGCCCTAGTACACTGAAAAGGTTATCCCCGCTTGGGGAGAATGCGTGCAGGGAGGCCCCATGGCATCTGTGATACTTCCCGCGGCGCCGTCGGAGTCGCGGCCCGGACGCTTCGGCATCTATGGCGGCCGCTATGTGCCGGAGACGCTGATGGCGGCACTGGTCGAGTTGGAGCAGGAGTATGCAAAGGCGAAGGAAGACGTGGCTTTTCAGGCTGAGCTTGCCGGCCTGCTGAAGGATTTTGCGGGCCGCCCCACGCCGCTCTATTTTGCCAAGCGCCTGAGCGAAGAACTGGGCGGGGCAAAGATTTATCTGAAGCGCGAAGACCTTCTGCACACCGGCGCACACAAGATCAACAACGCCCTGGGGCAGGCCCTGCTGGCCAGGCGCATGGGCAAGAAACGGGTCATTGCTGAAACGGGCGCGGGCCAGCATGGTGTGGCTACGGCGACGGTTTGCGCATTGCTGGGGATGGAGTGCGTGGTCTACATGGGCGATGTGGACATGGCGCGGCAGGAGCTGAATGTTCTGCGCATGCGCCTGCTGGGCGCCGAGGTGCGCGGAGTTTCGTCGGGATCGAAGACGCTGAAAGATGCCATCAGCGAGGCGATGCGGGACTGGGTCACCAACGTGCGGACTACGTATTATCTGCTGGGCAGCGCGCTGGGGGCGCATCCTTATCCGACCATGGTGCGCGACTTTCATCGCTGCATCAGCCGCGAAATGAAAGAGCAGATCCTCGAGAAGGAAGGCCGCTTTCCCACGGCGATCATCGCCTGCGTCGGCGGCGGATCGAACGCGATTGGCGCGTTCTACGAATTCATCCCTGACCGCGCGGTGCGTCTGATCGGCGTGGAAGCCGGCGGCTGCGGAACGGAACTTGGGCAGCATGCGGCGCGGTTTCGCGGCGGCGAGCCCGGCGTGCTGCAAGGAACCTTTTCTTACGTGCTGCAGGACGCGAACGGCCAGATTGCGGCGACGCATTCTGTTTCGGCGGGGCTCGACTATGCTTCGATCGGCCCGGAGCATGCGGCGCTGCATGATTCCGGACGGGCTGAGTACGTTGCGCAGGACGATGCCGCGGCGCTCGAAGCGGTGGTGAAGCTGGCGCGTACGGAGGGAATTCTGCCGGCGCTGGAGAGCGCGCACGCGGTGGCCGAGTGCATCCGCATCGCTCCTTCGATGGCCGAGCATGACATACTGGTGGTGAACCTCTCTGGACGCGGCGATAAGGACATGGGCATTCTGGCCCGCGAACTCAAGCTCTAGAGATAACCCCGAATATCGATGGCCATTGCATTCCATCACAAGCCAGGCCTGGTGGTGTATGTCACCGCCGGGGATCCCAGCATCGAGGCAACGCGCGCGATTGCGCTCGAAGCCATTGACGCGGGCGCGGACGTGATTGAGCTGGGAGTGCCGTTCAGCGATCCTCTGGCCGACGGTCCGGTGATTCAACGGGCCAGTGAGCGAGCGCTGGCGCACGGAACCAGTCTCCGCGACGTTCTCAAGCTGGCAGGGGAGATTCGCGCTGCCCGCCGGGATGCAGGTCTTGTGCTGTTTACCTATTTCAATCCTGTGTTGCGCTATGGACTGCGGAAATTTGCGGATGAAGCCGCCGCTGCCGGCGCGGATGGGGTGCTGCTGACGGACATGATTGTCGAAGAGGCGGATGCGTATCTCATAGAGATGGACCGCGTGGGTCTCGCACCCGTGTTTCTGGCAGCTCCAACCAGTACCGATGCGCGCCTCGAGGCGATCGCGACGCACAGCAAGGGATTCGTTTATGCCATTTCCCGCACCGGCATCACCGGCCAGCAGCAGAGTGTGGCTGCCGATGCGGCCGCGCTGGTGGGGCGCATTCGTCGATGGACCTCGCTGCCGGTGGCCGTGGGGTTCGGCATCTCCAACGCGGAACACGTCGCCCAGGTGGCGGAATTCGCGGATGCCGCGGTTGTCGGCAGCGCTATTGTGGAGTTGATCGAACGCTCAACTCCCGAGACAGCGCCCGGCGCAGTGGCTCGATTTATCAGGGGTCTGCGCCAACCTGCAGTGGCGCTGGCCCGGTAAACCCCAGCCCCGAGCCTCTAGCTCCCAGCCTGCCTGTGGCGGATCGAGCATTTCAGGTTTGCTTCAGGAAGGTCGAGCTAGCAACTCGAGGCTAGTCGCTAGCAGTTCACGCATATGAGGATGGAATGACGCTGGAAGAATTGCGCAATCAAATCGATATTTTGGATCGCCAGCTGGTGGAATTGCTGAGCGAACGCGCTCGCGCGGCGTTGATGATCGGTCACCTGAAAGTGGCCACGTCGTTGCCGGTGTATGAGCCAGCGCGCGAAAAGGTGATCTATGCCAATGTGCGCGCAGCCAATAAAGGCCCGTTGCCGGATATCGAGTTGACGCATATCTACGAGCGGATCATCGACGTGATGCGCGCACTGCAGCGGAATGAGCTGGCTTCAGAGAGAAACGCCCTGACGAATCCGGCAGGATCGTCCGCGACCGAAGCAATGCGCGGCGGGGGATCGTCGGGCCAAGGAACGGGCGCAGCGACGCCGGAGACTGAGAAGAAGCAATGATCGTTGCCATGCAGGAAAAGGCCAGTGAAGAACAGATCGATGCCGTCATCGACGCGATGATTGAAGCCGGAGTGGGCGTGCATCGAACCACCGGAGCGACACAAACCATTCTTGCCGGGGTGGGACCCACCGCGGGATTAGACCTGAGCAAATTTGAAAACCTGGCAGGAGTGCTCCACGTACACCGCATCAGTTCGCCCTACAAGCTTGCCGGGCGCGGCTTTCGACCGGAAGGAACGGTAGTCGAATTCCGCAACGGAGTCAGGGTCGGCAACAAGCGCGTCGTGGTGATGGCTGGACCCTGTTCGATTGAGAACCGCGAGCAGATCTTCGAAACTGCGGCGCGCGTAAAGGCCGCTGGTGGAAGCTTTTTGCGCGGCGGCGCCTTCAAGCCGCGCAGTTCGCCGTACGCGTTTCAAGGGATGGGCATTCGAGGTCTCGAACTGATGCGGGAAGCGGCGGATGCGCATGGGTTGCTGGTGGTCAGCGAGGTGATGGAGATTGCGCAGATTGAACCGATGCTGCCCTACGTCGATCTATTGCAGGTGGGAGCGCGGAACATGCAGAACTTCAACCTGCTGCGCGAGCTGGGGCAGGTGCGCAAGCCGGTTCTGCTGAAAAGGGGCATCGCGGCGACAATCGAGGAGCTGCTGCTTTCGGCCGAATACATTCTCTCCGGCGGCAACTACGATGTAATTCTCTGCGAACGCGGGATTCGCACCTACGAGACTGCGACGCGCAACACGATGGACATCTCGGCGATTCCGGTCGTGAAGAAGCATTCGCATCTTCCCATCGTGGCCGATCCTTCGCACGGAACGGGACATCGCGACATGGTGGCGCCGATGGCGAGGGCCGCGATCGCTGCAGGTGCGGACGGCATTCTGGTCGAGGTCCATCCCAACGCGGACAAGGCGGCATCGGATGCGGCACAAACACTGTACCTCGACCAGTTCGATAAGCTGATGGGAGAACTGCAGGTCATTGCTACGGCGGTAGGAAGAAGCCTGTGAAGAAGCGGGGCTCGCGGGCTTAGGCAAGAACGGTGCCGCGGGCAGGCGCAGTGCGTCTCCCTTCGCAGACTCCACTTCGAAAGGATCCATGATCGAGCGCATCGCCATTCTGGGCACGGGCCTGCTGGGTACGTCGGCAGGCCTGGCGTTGCGCAAAGCGGGCTTTCGCGGAACGATCGTGGGGTGGAATCGCAGCCCGGAGCAGGCGGAGCTCGCGCGTGCGATGGGCGCGCTCGATTCGGTCGCCGAGGATGCGGTCGCGATGGCGCGCGAGAGCCAGGTGGTTCTGCTGGCCACGCCCGTTTTCGCGATTCTCGATTGGATGGAGCAACTGGCCGGCGTTCTGGGTCCGGAGCACCTGGTCACCGATGTAGGCAGCACCAAGGTGCAGATCTCGGCTGCCGCGGATCGATTGTTCAATCGACCTGAGCGCGCAGCGTTTTTGCCCGGTCACCCGATGGCGGGTAAAGAGCGGGGCGGCGCAGCGCTTGGCGATGCCGACCTGTTTCGCGGCGCGGTGTGGTTGTTCACAGACGACCCCGGATGGAAGCGGTCGCCGGTTGCGGAAGAACTGGTGCGCGCCTGGCGCGGATGGGTGGCGCAAATTGGCGCGAAAATCATCGATCTTCCTTCTGCACGTCACGACGAGTTGGTTGCCTGGGTCAGCCACTTGCCACAGTTTGTCGCTACCAGCTTGAGCGCGCTTCTCGAAGACGAGGTCGGCGAAGCGCCCGAGTTGAAGGATGTGGGCGGGCGCGGCCTGCGCGAGATGACACGGCTGGGCGCGAGTCCTTTCTCGATGTGGCGCGACATCGCTCACACCAACACGGAAGCGATTGGTGCTGCACTCTTGGCCCTCGAGCAGCGTCTCGCCTATTTGCGCGAAAACCTGCGTACCCCCGAGCTGCGCGCGGAGTTCGACAAGGCCAATCGGTTCCGTCGTGAGTAGCCGGCGCACTGGATTCGCAACAAGAAAGCCGGGCTTATGACGATGACCTTGCAGGATCAATTCGGACATATTG
The DNA here is from genome assembly GCA_963798035.1 of uncultured Acidobacteriaceae bacterium. Lineage (GTDB taxonomy): Bacteria > Acidobacteriota > Terriglobia > Terriglobales > Acidobacteriaceae > Telmatobacter. The sequence goes on from CAWCRW010000009.1 coordinate 167,279, forward strand.
ACATCTACGTTTTCGATCAGATCCTGCGCGGGAATATCGCGCCCGGCATGCGCGTGCTCGACGCCGGGTGCGGTTACGGGCGCAACCTTGTTCACATATTGCGCGAAGGGTGCGAGGTCTTCGCAGTCGACGCGGATGCGGAGGGCGTGGAGCATGTGCGCCGTTTGTCGGCCGCGTTGGCCACGGGTCTGCCGCCGGAAAACTTCAAGGTGGCCCCGATCGAGCAGATGCCGTTTGCGGATGGGTTTGTGGATGTGGTGATTTGCAGCGCGGTTCTGCATTTTGCGCGGGACGATCAGCATTTTCTCGCCATGCTGAAGGAGTTATGGAGGGTCTTGAAGCCGGGCGGGCTGCTGTTTTGCAGATTGGGATCGAGAATCGGCATGGATTTTGAGCCGGTGCGCGGCCACATTTTTCGGATTCGGGATGGGGCCGAGTGGTTCCTGGTGGATGAGGCGATGCTGATGCGTTTGACCGATGATCTGAATGGAGTCATGGTGGATCCGCTGAAGACGACGATCGTGCAGGATCACCGCTGCATGACGACCTGGGTGCTGAGGAAACGGAAAGGGTAGCCGGCGTCGGTGAAGTTCGTCGCTTAGTTCGGACGCCCGAAAAGCAGATCCTTCGCTTTGCTTACCCCATCGCTTACGCGACGGGGCCCCCTGGTGCTCTTCTCGGGATGACAATTTATTGGGGTTGGTCAGGTTCTGGCTAGGCTTGCTGGGGAACCGCTTCCTGGAGCGGATCGAGGACGTTGAAGCCTTCGGTGCGAGCGGCCGCGAGCAGGTGCGTCGAAGCGGACACGAAGATGATCTCGGTGCCCTGAAACATCTCACGGGCCACAATCGCGGCACCCAGTTGCAGGGCGTCGGGCCAGCGCAGTTCGGTGCGATCGACCAGCTGGCGCGCGGCCTCGAGGACGGCCGGATTCAGCGGTTCCTGCACCATGCGGGCAGCCTCGATGCGCAGGATATCGAGCGCGGAGGCAGCGTCTTCGGGGCTGATGCCGCCGGAGCGCGCGCGGCGGCGAATTGCCGCATAGACCTCCAAGGGGGCCGACGCGGCGATCAGCTTGCGATTGTCTTCGACGGACTCCATCAGCCGGATGAGGGCATCGGTGCCCGGCTCCTGCACAAACAGCTTGGCGAAGGCCGTCGATTCGAGGAAGTAGCAGCTCACAGAGCGCCACGCTCCTCTTCAATGACCTCAACAATGCCGCCCCCGTTGACGGTGACCGGATGAAAGCGCTGGGCCTCTTCGGGAATATTGGCCTCTGCGCGGTTGAGGCGAATGGTCGTGGTCGGATAGGCGGGGGTCTTCGGATTGGCGATCTTGCTGGTCAATACGACGCCGCGCTGAATCGCTTCGGCAAGGACGGCCTGGCGGGACTCGGGATGCTGGTTCCAGCGAAACGTTTTGCGCGGCAGGAACGAATCGCGGAACCATTTGAGGGCGATGAACGCGTGGCCGCCTCGCTCGGCTTCGGCCAACGCGGCGCACAGCTCCTTGACGCGCGCGTCCAAGTCCGCGGGAATCATGCTCGGCTGGCTGTCATCCTCATGCTCGTAGGAATGTTCAACGGGAATCCGGGGAGCGCGCACCTCGCGCGGAGGGGCATCGGAGTCGTCCGTGCGTTCGAAATAGATGCGGACCTCGTCTTCTTCCGGTGACCAAGACTCTGCGGAAGCATTGCGTCGCTTGCTGCGACCATTCTCGCTGCACAGTTCCACGATTGCCTGGTATCCCGGGGGTGCGAGGAAGCGGAGAGCCCTCACTAATCCGGGATCCTGTGAAAATGCGAGTTCGCCCAAGGCCTCTTCGATAATCTCTTCTGCGTCAGGAATACTTAAGTTGCTGACGTCTACGCTGCTTTGCGCAGCTCTCGTCGCTTTCATTTGGTGTTTCTCCCTATAACATCTATTCCGCTCAAGCAGCGGCATTTCCGGGGACCACAGATCTCGTTACAAAGTATGCTAGCCACGCTAGCGCAGATGCGGCATCCTGACAAGCAAAAGCCGGGAGGAGCGAATCCGAAAAAGTGTAAGGCGAATCATGGCGTTCCGACGGCCCTGAGAGACTTCCCCCTGTCTCAGTCCCTGATAAGTCGGATGGTGTATTCGATTTCTCTTTTGAACCCGGTAAGGTTCCGAGAAACTCTAGCTATTCCATACTAAGAGCTGACCGAATCTTAGTGTAAATGATAATAATACGTTTTCGGCTCAAAGCTACATAGAAACAAGCCCTTGAGTTGGGTGGGGCGCCTTGACAGGGACGCTTCCCGAATCGGTAGTCGTTTTCTTCGACCGCTTCTCTCCGTACAATAGACGTATGCGGCATTTGTTGTTGGCTGTATTGCTTTGCTTGCCCGGGCTGCGCTCAGAAGCTCAAGCTTTTGATCTATCCGGACCGAAGGTCGATGTACACGTCAAGCGCGGCTCGGTCACCCTGCCGATCGGGGAAGTGCCCAACCTGCTTCCCGGCGATCGACTCTGGATTCATCCAGACTTCCCGGATAGCCAATCGGCGCGCTTTGTGCTGGTTGTGACATTTCTGCGCGGCATCACCAATCCCCCGCCCAACGAGTGGTTTACGCGGGTAGAAACCTGGAACCGCGCGGCGCGGGAAGAAGGTGTTTTCGTCACTGTCCCCGAGGAGGCGCAGCAGGCGGTCATCTTCCTGGCGCCGGAAACCGGTGGGGATTTCAGCACATTGCGCAACGCGGTCCGGGGTCGTCCGGGCATTTTTGTGCGCGCCACCCAGGATCTGCAGTCGGCCAGTTGGGACCGGATGCGGCTTGACGCCTATCTTGCGGAGGTGAAAGTTACCTCCCAGACGGATCCGAAATCGCTGAAAGAGCGTGCCGAGACGGCAGCGCGGAGCCTGGGAATCAAGGTGAATCAGGAATGCTTTGACAAGCCTGTCGACCAGCAGGCGACTTGCCTGTCGGCGCACACCGAAGGCCTGGTGATGGACGACTCGAACGCGCAAACGCGGGTGGCGCAGCTGACGGCTGGCTCGACTGCGGACCTGATGAACCAGCTCAGCTATTCGAATATGGCGGGAGCCGGCGCCTACAGCCCGTACATTGGCGCCATCGTGGACACGGCACGCATCCTTTCTTCTCTGCATACCGCCCATTTTCAATACATTCCCGCGCTGGCACTGCCGACCGAAGATACGTTGAATCTTCGCCTGAATGTGCCGCCGTCGTTTCGCGATCCAAAGTCTGTGGTGGTAGTGGCGCTGCCGCCGGTGGGTCCGCCGAAGCTGCCGCCGCTGCACCCGGTTGATCCGACCCAGTTCTTTTGCGCCCAGAAGCCGGACCTGGTGTTGCCTGCGGAGGGTGCGCCGCTGGTGCTGTCGACACAACTGGCACACGATTTAGTGCTGCACATCGAAAGCAAGAAAGGGCCAATCGATCTGCCGGTCAAAGCGGATCCCGGAGAAGGCGGGCTGGCTCTTTACAAGCCTGTGCCGCTTTTGCCTGTCGACGAAGTGACGGGAATCGTCCGGGGAAAATGGGGATTTGACGATTGGGAAGGGCCCAGATATCGCCTACGCGTGGCGCAGTCGGGCAAATGGAATGTTGCCGAGAGCGATCAATTGGCCCTGGTTGTGGGCCGTGAAGACACCGTACATTTTCAAGGCGGCAGCCATCTCTGCGTCGACAAGGTGGTGGAAGCATCGAACTCCGGCAACGCGCTCCCGTTGAGTTGGAAATCGCCCCAGGAAGGGACCCTGGTTGCCAGTATGCCCATGGCGAATGCGGCTCCGGGGCCGGTCAAAGTGGAGATCTGGCAGTTCGGACTGGGCAAGCCGGACACCCTGAGCTTGAACGCGTACGCGGAGGCTGCGTCGCTGGAACGGCTCTCCCTCAGTGCCGGAGATGCGGGGGCGGTGCTGACCGGCAAGCGGCTGGATGAAGTCGCGAAAGCCACGCTGGACGGAGTTACGTGGTCTCCCGGCACGCTCAGCCGTGTCCAGGATGTGGACCATCTTGCTTTGCATACGGACGGTTCGACGGCAGCCCTGGAACCGGGCGCGTCTTACCAGGCAAAAGTGCAGCTGCGCGACGGACGGGACCTGAAGGTGCATGTCACCGTGGACACGCCACGCCCGCAGATTGCCCTGCTGAGCAAAGACACGCAGGATGGCGCCACGGAGCCGGCCGCACCGGTCCGCTTCGGAAGCCCCGACGACTTACCGGTTGAAAAGAAGCTCGTTTTCTTCCTCAAATCCAAAGTGCCGGCGAGCTTTCCCCGCGACGAAAAGATTGAAGTCTCGGCTGCGGACGGCAGTTTCCATACGGCTCTTTCGCTGGCCGATGGCAGCCTGATTCTGGAGGACGCGAACACGGCCCTTGGAGTGGTTGAGCCGCTGGCCCGCTTCGGACCCTCGGCGTTCGGACCGGTCGAAGCGCGTGCCGTTTCTGCGGCGGGTGTTGCCGGGGACTGGCTCCCACTGGGAACGCTGGTGCGCATGCCGGGTTTCAAGGAATTGCATTGCCCGCGCGCGGTTGCGAAGCCCTGTGCGCTCACCGGAAGCAATCTTTTTCTTGCCACGGCGGTCGCGTCCACTCCCGAATTCAGCAACCCGACGGATGTGCCCCCGGACTATACGGGCACGCAACTGACCGTGACCCATGCATCGAGTGGAATGCTGTATGTGAAATTGCGCGACGACCCGGCCACGGTGCAGACGGTGACGCTGCCGGTTCTCCCCATGAGCGCGGCGACCATGGCGCCGCCAAGGGTGCCGTCGCCGGAAGAGTCCCCGGCCGCGCCGCAAGCGGAGCCCGGATCCGAAGCTCCAGCGCCCCCGGCAACATCGCCGCAATCGCAGGTGCAGCCCTCTACCGCATCCACCGGTGTACACCCTTAGTACACGATGAAGACGGGGCGATGGCTCGACCCGGAACCTAACCCTGGCTTCTGACGGCTGGAGCGACCGCCCCGCCGTTGAGCGAGAGACTATGCGAAGTAGGCGCGATTCTTGTCGGCGAATTGCGCCTTGTCCGCGGGCAACTCGCTTGCGGCGAAGATCGCGTTTTGGGCGCAAAGGGTTGCGCAGTTTCCGCAGTCGATGCACTCGTCCGGGTTGATGAATACCTGCGACACGGTTCCGGCGTTGGGGTCGCCGGCTTGCGGCGCAATTGCCGCGGTGGCGCATTCAGCCACACAAACAAAGTCCTTGGTGCAGGCGTCCGTGACTACATAAGCCATGGTGAAATTGCTCCTCGTTTCCTGGAACACCTGCATTCCGCAGTGTCCCTTCATGATCGAGCCTAACGAGGCTGGGCTCTTTGTCGTCGTGACTCGAATCACACGGCAGGAGGAATCCATCTCATGACCTAGGGGACCGATCTCAACGCGGCTGTAACCGTGGTGTGACACTTTGAGCCCATCGATTTCGGCAAGATGATGCCATGCAACCGAAAGCCTGGTCCTCCGTTTGCGCGCGAGCGCATTGACCGAAACGCTACGGGGTATGCTGTTGGCATGCGCAGCTTCGCCCGGCTTTTATCTGGAATCGTCTTTTTCGCGTTTATCGGTTTCGCGCCTGTCGACTCTTTTTGTCAGGCTGCTGCGCCGGTGTGGACCTTCGCGGTTTCAGGGGACAGCCGCAATTGCGGCGACTTCGCGATGCCGGCGATCGCGGCCAAGGTCAAGGCGGAGAAGGACTCGTTCTATTGGCATCTCGGCGATTTTCGCTGGATCTCGGAACCGGATCAGGATCTGATCGCTTTGGAACACGGGGGAAACCCCTTTGCCAAAGAGGACTATGTGAAGGTGGCGTGGGACGACTTCCTGACGCACCAGATGGCGGCGTTCGGATCGTTTCCCGTTTTCCTCGGCCGCGGCAATCACGAAACCGTGAAGCCGATGACCCGCGAGGGGTATATCGAGAAATTTTCCAGCTTTCTCGATCGCCCGGAGATTGCTGCCCAACGCGTCACCGATGGCGCCTCCGCTGCGCCGCTTGGTCCCTGGTATCACTGGACGCAGGGCTGGGTGGATTTCATTACCCTCGACAACTCCTCGCACGATGAGTTTTCGGACGCCCAGCTCAAATGGCTGCGCAGCGTTCTGGACCATGATCTGCAGCCGAACTCCGGCATCCGCGCGATTGTTGCGGGCATGCACGAAGCGTTGCCGCACTCCACCGGCTCGGAGCACGCGATGGACGACTGGGATCTTGGGGAGCGCACGGGCGAGCTGATTTACACCTGGTTCTATGACGCGCAGGCGGCAGGCAAACATGTCTACCTGATCGCCAGCCACTCGCACTACTATTCGCCCAACATCTTCAACACTCCTTACTGGAAGCAACACTCGAACGAAATTGTCCCGGGAGTCATCATCGGGTCGGCGGGGGCGCATCGGTACCTGCTTCCGAAAACGGCGCAGCCGGGCGCAAAAACTCACATCTACGGCTACCTCCAGGGGTCGGTTCTATCGGACGGCTCAATCGATTTTGTGCTGCACGAGCTGAGCGAAGACGACCTGATCCACGCCAAATGGCGCAACGCTCCGCTGGACGCGATTCATGAGTGTTTCATTCACAACGCCGACGAGTAGCGACCGGGTGCGCTATTCAAACGTTTTTTACGCAGACTTTGGACCTGCCGCATGGATACGCCAGACGTTACAATAGACGCGATGGCAGACTTTCCCCACGAGATGTTGCGTGAAATTTTCGAACAGCCGGAGGCGCTGAAGCGCACTCTTGCGTTGTATCTCGACCACAACCAGCTGAAGCCGGAGGTCGGCCAGAAGCTTACCGGCTGGGCGAATCCGGCGGGCGAGGTGCTGATCGCCGCGAGTGGATCGAGCCGGCACAGCGGGCTTGCCGCGGAAATCCTGCTGGAGGATTTGTGCGGCCTGGCGGTGGACGTCGAATATTCGAGCGAATACAGCCTGCGTGGGGGAAGCGATCCGCGCAAACCTGCGGTGATTGTCATTTCGCAGTCGGGGGAAACGTCGGACACGCTCGCGGCGTTGAATGAAGTGCGCCTGCGTGGTCAAACGACTCTCGCGATCACCAATGCCGCGTTGTCCACGATGGCCCACGAAGCGCAGGTGTCGATGCCATTGGCAGCGGGCATTGAAAAGGCGATTCCGGCGACCAAAAGCTTTACCTGCCAACTGGCGGTGCTCTTTCTTCTCGGACTTTATGAGACCGAGCGCCTGGGGCGGATGGATCCGTCGACCCTCGCTGCGAATGTGGCCCGTGTGCAGGCGTTGCCCGGGTTGCTGGCCGCGCAACTCGAGGGGTGGCGCGCGCAGATGCGGAGTCTCGCGCACAAATACCAATCGGCGAATACATTTCTTTTTCTAGGCCGCGGCATTCACTACGCCATTGCGCGGGAAGGCGCACTCAAGCTCAAAGAGGCTTCGTATGTGCATGCCGAAGGCTACCCTGCAGGTGAGTTGAAGCACGGACCCAATGCGCTGGTCAGCGACCGTGTGCCGCTGGTTGTGCTGGCGACGGTCGACCGCGCGCTCGAACCCTCGGTGGTGCGCTATGAGAAGACACTGCAGCTTCTCGATGACATGAAGCAGCAGGGCGCGCGCATGATTGCCATTGCCAACGTGGGTGATCACGAAGTCCGGTCGCGGGTCAGCGATTGCGTGGAAGTTGAGCCGACTTCCGAATACCTGTTGCCGATCCTCGAAGTGGTGCCGCTCCAGTTCTTCGCCTACTTCATGGCGCTGGAGCATGGAGTGGACGTGGACAGGCCGAGAAATCTTTCGAAGGCGGTCGTCGAGCGCTAGACTCGCGGTAAGAAGCGATCGGGTGGGCGGGGCGCGAATCCCGTGAATGCTTCCAGCTTCTGCAACCGCAGATTGATGTTTCGCATGCATACTGGGTGGAATGATTTGCATGCGCGTGTTTACCCATCTCCTCATTGCAACGGCTTTGTTGTCGACGCCGGACGCGTTTTCTCAGGCGGGCGTGAGGGCCGTCCTGCCCAATGGCCGCGCGATTCACCCAGCCGGTACTTGGATTCCCGTCGCACCGTATCCGTTTGCGCTGGCGGTTCGTCCAGATGGCGCGCAGATCGCGGTGCCTTCCATCGGGTTTCCTTTCGCGCTGAATGTGATCGATGATCCGGCAGGCACGAGCCCGCAGGTGCGCCGCATGCCCAGCGGGGCGGAGAACGATCCGGCAATCGAGACGCATGCCGGCCTGGCGTACTCTCCCGATGGCGCGCTGCTTTACGTGGCAACGGGCGATTCGGGAAAGATTCGTGCTTACGGGACGAGTGATTGGAAGGCGGCAGGGGAAGTTCCGCTGGATGGCAAGACCGCCGGCGGTGATTATGCCGGGAGCTTTGCAGCGACACTCATAGTCTCGGCCGACGGCAAGACTTTGTATGCGCTGGATCAGGGAAATTGGCGGGTCGTGCTTGTGGATACCGCGAAGATGGAGCGCATCGCCTCGATCGCGACCGGCGCCTATCCTTTCGGGCTAGCCCTGTCGCCCAACGGTAAGAAACTCTACGTCACCAATACCGGCCTGTTCGAATACTCGACAGTTCCGGGCGCGGACGCGAAGAATCCGCTTGCCACGGGCCTGCATTTTCCTCCCTATGGCTATCCCTCCAAAGCAGCACGGGAAGGCGCCGTCGTCGAAGGCAAAAAGATTCCAGGTCTTGGCGCGGAGAACTCAGAGCGGGGCAGTTCGTTGTGGACCTACGATGTGCGGGATCGCGCACATCCTGTGTGTTCCGCGAAGCTGCGCCTGGGCGCAAAAATCACGGAGGCGCGCGGTCAGACGGTTGGCGGTGCGGCACCCACGGGCGTGGCTGCCACTGAGGAGGCGGTGTATGTCGCGCTGGCCCACGAAGACGCGGTTGCCAAAGTCAGTGCAGACGGAGGGCAGCTGCTGGCCATGGCCGCTCTGTCGCCGTTTACGGGTGCGCGCTTTCAGGATGCGCAGGGCCGACCGCTACGCGGCGTGATGCCGAGCGGTCTCGCGGCGCACGCTGGGCGGATATACGTTGCCGAGTCGGGCATTGATGCGATCGGCGAGGTCGATGCGGCCACCATGCAGGTGGTGGCGCATATCCCGGTTGGATGGAATCCTTCGGCAGTTGCGTTCTCGCCGGATGGCGCCACACTCTACGCCGTCAATACCAAGGGAAAAGGGGCAGGGCCCAACGCAGGCGCGGGACACGATCCCAAGGCGCCGACCTATATTGGGTCACTCGAGTTAGGAAGTGTGAGCGCGATTCCGCTGGCAACACTGCCTGCGGCCAACGAGCTGACGCGTACGGTGATCGCTTCGAACACCGCGGCGGTCGTCAATCGGCCAGCCCTGCCGAGCCTCAAGCACTGCTTCTTCGTCATCCGCGAAAACCGGACCTACGACGAAGTGCTGGGCGATGTGGCGGGGGCCAACGGGGATCCGAGCCTCGCACGTTTTGGGATGGATGGATGGGCCGAGGAGAAATCCGGGGCGAGTACGCACAGGACGACGCCGCTGGGCCCGGAGTCGGCAACCCATCTCAAGGTGACGCCCAATCTGCACGCGCTGGTGAGCCGGTTTGCCATGAGCGACAACTTCTATGTCGACTCCGATGTGTCGGCCGATGGGCATCGGTGGCTGATGGGGATCAACCCCACGCCGTTTTTCAATACTGCGTGGACTTCCGGCTATGGAGGACGCCGTCACGATTTCGCGGGCGCTGCGCAGCCTGGCCGCCGCGCACTCTTCGGCGGGTCCGACGCGCCCATGCCCGAGGACGAGCCGCAATTCGGCTCGTTGTGGGAACACATCGCGGCCAGCGGCAAGGGTGTCCTCAACTATGGAGAGGGTCTGGAAATTGAAGGGAATGCGGAGTTGCCGGGTTCGGAGCCTGAAGGCCAGCGGCTGTTTCTCAATGCGCCGCTGCCCCGGCCCGTTTTCGAGGCGACCGATCGCCGCTATCCCACGTTCAATCTCGGCATCCCCGACCAGTTTCGCGTTGCGGAGTTCGAACGCGACTTTAAGCTCAAGCTGGCGGCCGGCAAAGTTCCGGCGCTTATCGTGATTCGGCTGCCCAACGATCACACCATGGAGCCGCGCCCGACGGACGGCTATCCCTATCGCGCTTCGTATGTTGCGGACAACGATCTTGCGCTTGGCCGGATTGTCGCGTTCCTATCGAAAACTTCGCTGTGGAAGGATTCCGCAGTCTTTGTGACCGAGGATGATGCGCAGAGCGGCGTCGATCATGTGGACGCGCATCGCAGTATCCTTCTGATTGCGAGTCCGTGGGTCAGGCCCGGGTCGGTTTCGCACGAACACACCAGCATGGGCTCGATTACCCGCACCATGGACGAGCTGCTGGGCCTGGGATCATTGAATCTGGAAGATGCGCTTGCGGCAGAGATCGCGGGGGTCTTCGATACGCAGCCGCATCTCGAACCGTTTGTTGTGCGGCCCTCGGATAAGCGTGTGTTTGTCGCCGCGAAAGCCCGTTTCGCCAAGCCAAAGACGAAGGAGGAAGCCGCGGCGCTGCGCGATGTCGACGACGCCGATGAGATTCGCAAGGAGATCGAGAAGTCCGCCGGCCGATTGCACAAGCCGACGAACGACAATTGACGGAAGGGAGCGACCGCGATGGAGCAGCGGCTGAGTGTTTTGACGCTTGGTGTGAAGGACCTGGCACGTTCCAAGCGGTTCTATGTCGGCCTGGGATGGAAGCCGGTCTTTGAAAACGAAGAGATCGTTTTCTTTCAGGCCGGTGGGATGGTCTTCGGCTTGTTTCGGGAGGAGGGACTCGCCAAGGACTTGAATGCCGATTCGACATCATTTGGCCGCGCGGCCATGGCCATGGGGTACAACGTCCGCTCGAAAGCGGAAGTCGACCCGCTGCTGGCGCGGGCAGAGGCAGCCGGTGCAACGATCTTGAAGCCCGCACGCGTGGCCGAGTGGGGAGGTTATTCGGGCTACTTTGCCGATCCTGACGGCTTCGCATGGGAGATTGCATGGAATCCAAACTGGACGGTCGAGTCCAACGGAAACCTCACGTTCCATTGAGAATGCCGGGCATGACTGCGGTCCCCCATCTCTGCATTTTCATCGTTCTGTAACATTTTTCCTTCGCCGCTTTAACAGAATGCAGTTAGCCTGAACGTGTAACAACACCACAGTTCATCCGACAACACGGCAAACGACCGTGAACTGTGCGGTTCCATGTCCCCGGAGCTGGATGTTTCCCCGTTCAGCATCCAGTCCCGCAGGGCCCCGAGAGGGCACGCTGTTGCGATGGCGTCCTTCTCACTGATTTCTGCGTTTTGAAGTTTTTTCCTGCGTTCCCGGCGGGTCGTTTCCAGCCACTTCATCTTTTTTTTACGCATTCCAACAACAATTCACGCATGCAGCATTTTTCAGGAGACAGCGACCTATGTTTCGACGCAACCGTTTCTCGCGGCAAACGCTTCAACAATCCGGGCTGGCGGCTCTCGGCTTCTTCCTGATGTTTGCGCTCGCTTCGCTGCCCGGCCATGCACAAGCGACGCAGGGCGCCGTTATTGGCTCGGTCAAAGACGCAGCCGGCGCCGTGATTCCCAATGCGAGTGTGACCCTCACCAACGTGGACGAAGGCACAGTGCGCATCGGCAAATCGAACAGCGTTGGCGATTACCGCTTTCTCGACGTGAAGGCCGGCCATTACACGGTGGAAGTAGCAGCAACGGGATTCGAGAAGTGGACTGCCACCGGAGTGACCCTGGAGGTGCGCCAGGAATTGCGCATCGACGCGGCTCTCGCGGTGGGAGCTGTCCAGCAGTCGGTCAAGGTCACCGGCGACTCGGTGCCTGCCATCGAGACCGACTCGCCGACCATTAGCGGAACATTCACCACCGACGATGCCGATAACTTGCCGGTAAATACGCGCGCCAGTTTCAGCGGCACAAGCGCCTCCGCGATTTTTGGCGCGCTGCCGGGCGTCCAGGCAGACGGCTCCGGCATTTCGCTGCAGGGCTCCCTGCCCTACCAGATCGATGTGACCGTAGACGGCGTCACGACCAAGAGCGCGACCGGCGGCAGTTTTATTGGGGATGCCTTTCCGTCGACCGAATCCATTTCTGAGATTCGCGCCGACGGGGTGTTGGCGAATGCCGAATTCGGCGATCCCGGCCAGGTCGTGGTCACGACCAAAGGGGGCACGAACAGCTTGCATGGCACCGGCTTCTGGTATTACCAGAGCTCGGCTTTCAATGCCATCGCTTACACATTTCCGACCACTGTCAGTAAACCGAGTGTGCACGGAAATACGTTTGGCGGAAGCGTTGGCGGACCCGTGCTTTTTCCTCACCTCTATAACGGGCATAACAAGAGCTTCTTTTTCGGCACATACGAAGGTTGGCGCCATCCTGCGCAGGAAACGCTGCTGGAAAAAGTTCCCAGCACTCTCATGAAGCAGGGGGACTTCTCCAAGTACAGCGCGGCGGGGTTTACGGGACTCAACAATCCGTATACGGGCGGCAGCTTCGGCACTGCGATTCCGTCGGGCGATCTGAGCACGATTGCATTGAACACGCTGAAGCAGTTCTATCCTGATCCCAATATCGGAGATCCGACTGCTTACACAGACGATAGCGTTGCCAATTGGCAGAAAAACGTGGATGACAGCGGCCACTCGGATCAGTTCGACATTCGCGGCGATCAGTATTTTGGTTCAAACCAGAAATTCCTGCTGTGGGGCAAGTTCACCTGGAAGAACTTTCCGATCAGCAACCCGGAGAAACTCCTGATTCCATCGGGGCTGAACAACAGTCAGAACCGCGCGATGAAGGTCGACACAAACTGGTCGATCAAGCCGAATCTGATCAACGAAGGGGGCTTCGGATTTACCCGGTATACCTCGGGTAGCAGCAACGGGTTCAATGGACTGGCGTTCACCAATGCGCAGGGATGGGTTGGATTGCAGAACCTGTTCTACAACGGCATTCCAGAGATGGATTTCAACAACATTCAAAGTTTGAACGCCGACCGACTGACCAGCCTGACGCGGTCGTTCACTTACGATTACAGCGATGTGCTGATCTGGACCAAGGGCAATCACACGCTCAAGTTCGGGCTGAACATTCAGCATCTGGAAGCGATCACGCCGCTTGGTTTCAACGGCTCCGACAATTACGGCACTTACCAGTTCAACTCGAGCGGCAGCGGCGGTATGTTTACGGGCGTCGATTTCGCGGACTTCCTGCTGGGGCTGCCGAACCAGACGTTCTACGACGTGGTTCGCCAGGACAATGACGGCCTCTCAAACCACTACCATTTCTACGGGCAGGACGAGTGGCGTCTCAATCCGCAGCTGACCCTCTCGTACGGTGTGCGTTACGAGCTCCATCCTGGATACTTCGATCGCTATGGCGACATCGGAAACTTCGATCCCACTGTCGGTCTAGCGGGCCGGGTGATCTACCCACAAGGCAAACAGGACTTGCTGGCGCAGGGCTTTCTGGCGAGCGCGAACGCCTGCGATCCCGACGGCGTGACTGCGTCGAACTCGGCAAACGTCAATGGTGCGCCGTGCATGCAGGTCCAGGGCAACAGCACGGCGGGTTTCCCGTCCGGCCTCAAGAAATATCCTCATCTTCGCTTCATGCCGCGCATTGGTTTCGCCTACCGTCCATTCAGCAACGACAAGTGGGCAATCCGCGGCGGCTACGGCATCTACAACATCAACATGCTGGGCTCGAGCTTCTATTCGCTTACCGGCACGGTGCAGGCGTACACGCAGAACTTCACCAACACCTACAACTCAGCCACCCACGCGATCGGCTATCAATGGCCGCAGATCGACCAGGGCGCAGGGGGCAACGGCTGCACAACGTGCTATGGCACCGACTACTTCGGCACGGCCAACAGCACCAACTGGAAGGATCCCTACACCGAGCAATGGAGCCTAGGCGTCGAGCACGACTTCGGCTCGGGTTACGCGGCACGCATGTCCTATATCGGCTCGGAGACGCATCAACTGGTCTGGGCACCGGACGAAAACACGCTGCCCTTCTCCACGACGGTGCCGGCATTCAACGCGCCGATCAGTTCGCGGCTCTTCCCCAACTGGGGCCGCATCAACACGCGCGCGACGGGCGCCAACCAGAGCTACAACTCGATGCAGCTCGAGGCCAGCCATCGGCTGCAACATGGACTCGAATACCACTCCGGGTTCACGTGGGCGAAGTCGCTTGCTGACAACCAAGGTCCTTATGGCTCGGTTGCCACCGGAGACGGGTTTGCCGGGGAAGGTGGAGGCGAGCGCTCGACCTCTGTCCTCGATCGCCATGTGGACTTCGGCAATGTTTATGGAACCCGGCGGATCCGCTGGAACACGACGGCGCTTTACGATCTGCCGTTCGGCCGTGGCAAGCTTGTCGGGTCGTCCATGTCGCGCATCGCAGATCTGGTCGCGGGCGGCTGGCGGCTTTCTTCGATCCTCACCGTGCAAACCGGCGCGTATGAGACTCCTTATTTCCCCAGTGGCGAAGGAGACCCGTCGGGCACAGGCTCGGGCATGAACGGCGAATTCGGCAACGGCACCGGCAGTTTTGATGGTGGCCACCGTGCACAGCATCCCGATCAATTGAGAGGCATCAGCGTCAATCCCACGGGGAAGACCCGGCTGAACTGGACAAATCCGGGAGCGTTCGCCTGCCCTGGCGATCCTACCTGGTCCGTGGGCAATAACTGCACCACGGGGGCGGGCTTCGATCCGGCGACCGGCGCGCCGTTGAGCGCGAGTCCGCTGCCCATCGGCCGCTTTGGCAACAGCCAGGTCGGCTCGGTAGAAGGGCCTGGCCTGGTGAATCTCTCTGCCGGATTGAGCAAGAGCTTCGCGATCACAGAGCGGCTGAGGGTACGCTTCGAAGGAACGTTTACCAACGTTCTGAATCACACCAACCTTGGGGATCCGAACATGAACCTGAGTTCGCCCAGCTTTGGTCTCGTCGCGACGAGCATCGGATCGGACTTCGGTGGGGCTCGTACAGGACAAGTCGCGGCCCGCATCGAATTCTGAGCGCGAGAAACTCTGCAATTGCAACGGCGTGGGCTTTCTGTCCACGCCGTTTTTTTTCATGGAATATGCCGACTCACAGGAGAAACGCGCGGTTCAGTCTTTGTGCGGTTACCATTCCCGTTACCACTTCGTTCTTCACCCGCCTCTACCGCGCCCGTTAAACTCTGGTTCACCCAACTGGAGCTTTCCCTCCGATGCGGATTCGATCCCTGGTCGTGGTTGCGCTGATTCTCCTTACCGCTGCGAAGAGTTCTTGCGCCCAGATGCGCCGCGCACTCCTGATCGGCATCAATACGTATCAGCCGGCGCACACGACGGCGGAACATCCCGCGGGCTGCACGGGCGGCCGCTGCGATCTGCCTGTCTTTGAGAATCTCGAGGGCGCATTGAACGACGTAGCGGCTATGCGCGACCTGCTGGTCAGCCCGAAGTTCGGATTCGCACCCAATGCCGTTACCGTCCTCACCAATCCCACGCTGCCCGGATCGCAATTGTCCTATGCCACGCTTCCGGCGGGCGCAACCACCCACGACGGCATCGTGGCTGCGATGCAGAAGTATCTCGTCGACCTGCCGCAGCGCGGAGACACGGTGGTCTTCTACTACGCCGGGCATGGATCGCTGCGACTGAACAGCCTGGGAAACAAGCTAAGCCTGATGGTCGACGGCAAGGAGACGCACGCTGACAGCACGCTTGTTCCGGCGGATGCCTGGACCGGCGGCTACGATGTGCGCGACCGCGAGATGACGCGCATCTTCAACGCCGCGCTTGACAAGGGCGTGAAACTCACGGTAATTCTCGACAGCTGTCACAGCGGCGCTTTTACTCGAGGCATTCCGCTGAGCCCCAGGGTACGCGAGCGCATGCTTCCTTATGATCCACGCGACATCCACGAGGCGCCGGATACGGGCGCGGGCGGCCAGCCGAAGCCGGCACCCGCCGAACGCACGGACAATCCTGCGCTGGTGTTTTCGGCGGCGCAGCAGGACCAGACAGCGAAGGAAACGCCCACGACGGCGAGCGTTGCAGAGCCGCACGGAGCGTTCACTTCTGCGTTGATCAAGGCACTGGAGGTTCTCCCCGCGGATGCTCCGGCGTCTGTCGTCGATCAGCAGGTGAACGCGGAGCTCGAAGGCAACGGGATCGCGGATCAAACGCCTTCGCTCGACGCGGCTGGATCGCGACGGCAGCAGCCGCTTTTTGGCGGAGTCCCTGAACGGATGGGAAAATTGCGAGCCGCGATCGTCTCCATCGATGACGACGGCAACGTGGTTCTCGATACCGGCCGTCTCGCGAGCATCGGTCCGGGGACAACGTTTATTTCGTTTGGAGCGCCGGATAAGAGCAAGATGATTACGTTGAAAGTGACGGATCTCGACGGCATCGCCCACTCGAAGGCCACCGTTGTCTCTCCGAGCGGCGCGCACGTTGCGGTTGGTCAAGTCTTCGAGATCGACAAGTGGACGCCCGTGCCGACCGATCCACTGCACTTCTGGACGTGGCCGACCACGATTGCCGAAACGGAATTGCGGAAAGCCATCGAGCAGGTTCGCGCTTCGGGAATCGAGACCGTTGCCGATCCGGCCGAACAACCCTGGACGCACATCCTGCTTTGGAATAGCTCGCACTGGATTCTGCAGCGCGCCGGGACCACGGAGCCAGTTGAGCTTGGATGGAAGTTGACCGCAGACGCGCTCAAGCAGAATGTGCCGGCAGGCGCGAAGGTCTGGGTCAATCTTCCGCCCTCGCAGGAACTGGGCGGAAAGCTCAATCTGCAGGAGAAAGACAGCATGGTGCAAGGCGTGGCCGACGCGGCGCTGGCGGACTATGTTCTCGCCGGGACGCTCACCAGCGACGGACCTGCCTGGGCCTGGTATCACAAAGCCGAATTCGAAAAGGGCCCACCGGACCCCCATGCGCCGCGCCATAGTCCCGGCTGCTCCTCGACGTCAAGCTATCCTGTGCGTACCGATTGGGTCGGTATCGCCGACGCCGCGTCGTTGCCGGACGCTGCCGGCAAACTCAGCGATTATGCGGCACGCCTGGCGAAACTCGCAGGCTGGCTGCGGTTGCCTTCCAGTCCCGGCGCTTCGGATGATGCCTACTATCATCTCGGTTTCATGCGCGTCTCCGATCAGACGCTTCTTGGCGACCATCAGTCCGTGCGGCAGGGCGATCGTCTGAAGGTCGTCCTCAATGCGTCATCGCGCGTGCTCGAGAAACGCTGGGTCTACGTGCTGGACATCGACTGCCATGGCGAAGGCAATCTACTTTATCCGCTGGACTACTCTGAGAATCGATTTCCCAATGACGCGAACGATCAGCGTCAGATCGTTCTACCCGGCGCACCAACTCTCAAAGTGGGATCTCCGTTTGGCCTCGACACGATTCTGATGATCAGCACCAGCGAGCCGCTCTCGGACCCCTACATCCTGAGCTTCAAGGGCGTGGGCACTCGTGGAGCCGGGGGGCCGCAATCGCCGCTCGAACGGCTGCTCTCAGGCGCAAGCAGCGGGACACGTGGTCTGGATCTGCAGCAAGTGCCAACCAACTGGGCGGTCAGCATCCGCGGTCTCCAAAGTGTTCCGGCGGATGCACCCTGAAAAAGCTTCGCGTGGCACTTTCCAGGAAACGAACCGCAAGAAGCGAGGTTAGATATCTATGCCGGTCGCGCGCCGCCAATTTGTCGGCAATGGTCTTGCCATCGGCATGCTTTCTTCGATGCTTCCGCCGGAAGCTGCCCTGGCGTCCGGGTGAGCGTGTCTCGCATTATTTTTGCCGACTCAAACCGTCGCCTTCGCTGCTCCCGTGGAGATGCCTCCATCGACCAGCAAAGTCTGGCCCGTTACGTAGCGACTTGACTCCGAGGCAAGAAAAACGACGGCGCCGTCGAGATCGTCGGGGCGTCCGGGGCGCTTGGCTGGAATGCGGTCCGTGATGTATTCGACCCACGGGGCATTCTCGTAGAGCACCTCGTTCTGTCGCGTCTTGAACCAGCCGGGCGCGAGGCAATTCACGGTCACTCCGTGTTTGCCCCAGTCATCGGCGAGACTCATGGTGAGCTGCCGAATGCCGCCGCGACTCGCTCCATAGGGCGCCAGCCCCGCGTATCCGGCGACGCTGGTGACCGATCCGATATTAATAATGCGCCCATAGCCGCGTGCAATCATGCCGCGTGCAACGGCCTGCGCCACAAAGAACGAGCCGCGAAGATTGGTATCGAGAATCGTATTCCAGTCGTCCCACGACACATCGAGGGCGGGCTTGCGAATGTTGCATCCCGCATTGTTCACGAGGATATCGATCTTGCCAAAATGATTCTCAACGGCGGCGATTGAGCGCTGAATGCTGGCGTGATCGCGTACATCGAGATCCGCGCAGAACGATTTTCGTCCCAGCGCTTCGACTTCACGGGCGAAATCGGCGAGGGCTTTCTTGTCGCGGCTGGTCATGGCGATATCCGCGCCGGCACGCGCCAGAGCGCGCGCAAAATACTGGCCCAGGCCGCGGCTTGTTCCGGTGATCAGCGCAACCTGTCCCGACAAATCGAATAATCCGTCGCTCATTCTTCCCTTTCTCGGGGTTCTTTTCTCAGGGCTCGAGCACAACTTTCAGCAATCCTGGTTCGCGGGCATAGAGGCGTTCAAACCAGCGCGCTCCCTCTTCGAGCGGCGCAGTTGCGGACACCAAGGGTTGCACACGAATATCGCCGCGCGCCATCATCGCAATGCACTCCGGATACTCGCCGCTGGATGCGCACGAACCCTGAAGCCGGATTTGACGCGAAACGACTGACTGCAATGCCAGCTCGATCTTCGGGGCAACATTGCCCACCAACGTCACTGCGCCGCCCTTGCGCACGCTTTCTACCGCCAATGCAATCGCATCGGTGATCCCAACACACTCCAAAGCAACGTCGGCGCCTCGACCCGAGGTCCGATCCTGAATCTCGCGGACCGCGTCGAGTTTCTTCGAATTGAAGGTCTCGGTTGCGCCCAGAGTGCGCGCCAATTCGAGCCGCGTGTCGTCCACGTCCACGACAAATACGCGTCCTGCGCCGGCCTGCCGTACCGCTTGCAACGTGAGTAACCCGATCATTCCGGAGCCAACCACCACGGCCGTATCACCAGGCTCAATCGGCGTCAGAGACACCCCGTGCACTGCGACCGATACGGCTTCAATCAACGCCGCATGCGAAAACGGCAGGCTCTCGGGCAACTGATAGGCGATGCGGGCGGGCACGGTGACATACTCGGCAAACGCACCCATGCGGCGAAACAGTGGAGTGGAAACGCCAATCACCTCGCGGTTTTCGCAGAGATTCACCTGCCCGCGCTCGCAATAGAAACAATTGCCGCAATACACCGTTGAATCGAAAGTCACACGATCGCCCGCTCGAAAGCCGGTTACCCTGCTGCCTACCGATTCGACGACGCCCGCGGCCTCGTGCCCCATCACGATGGGAGGAATTCTTCTGCCGGTGCTGCCATCGTATCCGTGGACGTCGCTGCCGCAGATGCCGCAGGCCTTGATGCGAATCAGCAGTTCATCGTCCTTTGGCTTGGGAACGGGCAGGTCGTCGATGTCGAGTTGTTTGTACGCGGAAAGCACCAGCGCCTTCATACCTTCTCCGTTGGATCGCAAGCTGCGAAGCGATGAATGCGCGATCCGCAAATTACCGAACTCTCATTTTACGTCTGCGCGGCAACTCGTTCCCGCGACGCCGGCTCAATTCTTCCGAGCAGGAAGATGTATGCGGCAATTCCTACGGCCAGATAAATTCCGGCGATGCCAAAGACCCACGCGATCTGGTGCGCGGCAAACAAATATCCGGTGATGGTCGACGCGGCGATTCCAGAAACCTGGTTAGAAAAATTCATGATGCCGCCTACGCGGCCCACATTGTTTCTGCCGGCGATCAAACCCGGCACCGACCAGCCCACGGGCGCAGCGGCCGAAAGCCCGCCGATCGAAATGCTGATCCAGAACAAGGCCTGCGTGGCGGTGTGGGCTTTGGCTGCACCGAGGATGCCGAGTCCGAACATCGTGCCGCCGATCAGGACGAATTGGCGCACGCGGCTCGCGTCGTAGCCATGACGGATCAGCGTGTCGACGAGCCACCCGCCAACCGCCAGGTCGCAGAAAGTCGCCACCAGCCACGGCAGGCTCGTGTAGAGGAATGAGTGATACGCATCGATATGTAAAGCGAGCGTGAGATAACTCGGCAACCAAGCCAGCAGGAGATAGAAGACATAGTTATAGGAGCCGAATCCGATGGCCAGCCCGAGCGCCTTGCGTTGGCCCAGCAAATAGCCGAGCGATTCCGGCTCGCTGCTCGGAGCGACGAGGGAATCAGGCGTTTCTGGAGTGGCACCAATCTGTTGCCGATCCTCCGCAGTGAGCGTGAGGTCGTCGTCGGGGTCGCGATAGACCTTCCAGAAGAGCAGAAAGTAGAGCAGGCTGATCAGGCCGGTCAGAGCGAAACTCCAGCGCCAGCCGATCTTGAGGAGAATGATGCCGAGGATCGGCACGCCGAGGACGGACGAGAACTTTGCCGCGGAATCGAAGATTGCTGTCGCGAATCCGCGCTTGTGCGCAGGGAACCACAGGCCGATGGCCTTGGCGTTTGCGGGAAATGTCGGCGCCTCGCCCACGCCCAGCAGGAAACGCGCCGCGAAGAGACTGGGGATTCCCGGCGCTACCGAGGCGCAAAAGGACGCGACGCTCCAAATGAACGTGCTGATGCGTCCGACGCGCCGCACGCCAAATTTATCGAGCAGCACGCCTACCGGTAACTGGCACAGGGCGTAGGTCCAGTTGTAGGCGCTCGACAGATAGCCGAAGGCGATGTTGGAAATGCCGAACGCCGCGATGAGGGATTCGTGTGAAACGGAGAGATTGACGCGGTCAAAATAATTGACCAGAACCCCAAGGCCGAGCAAGCCGGCGATCTGCCAGCTACGCCGCGGCAGTTTCGCCGCTCTCTGCAATGTTGATTCGCTCAACGTGTGATCCGCCGTGCGTAGTGCTCGAAGAAGTTTTGATTCATTCCGTGCGCCCGTGGAGGCTATGCAAATCGATTCCCAATTGTTGACATTTCTTGTAGAGATGACTCCGTTCGAGTCCCAGCGCTTTCGCAGTTTGCGTAATGTTTCTGCTGTTTTTCTCGAGTTCAGCCAAGACGGTCGCACGTTCAAAGGTCATCACGCGCTGCGCCAATGGGCCCGCGTTTTCCGCGTCGGTTCCACTTTGCGCCGATGCAACTTTTGCGGTTCGCGCTGTTGGCAATGCCTGGCGTACTGCTTCGCGATCGACTTCTGCGCCCGCCAGCAAGAGCAACCTCTCCACCACGTTGCGTAGCTCGCGAATATTCCCAGGCCACGCATATTCCTTCAGTGCTTCGATCGCGTCGGGAGTGAAATTTGCCGGCTTCCATCCGTTCTGCGCGCACACCTGGCGCGCAAAATGCTCTGCCAGGGCCGGCAAATCTTCGCATCGTTTGCGCAATGGGGGCAGTTCGAGGGGAAACACGACGACGCGATGATAAAGGTCGCGGCGGAATCCGCCCGCTTCGACCAGCTCCTCGAGGTTGCGGTGGGTTGCCACGACGACGCGCACATCGACCTTGATCGGCTTGTCCGCGCCGATCCGTTCGACTTCGCCTTCTTCGAGGACGCGCAGCAGCTTGGCCTGCATTGCCGGCGGCATATCGCCAATCTCGTCAAGGAACAGCGTGCCAAGATGTGCCTGCTCAAACTTTCCGATGTGGCGCTGCGCTGCGCCCGTGAACGAGCCTTTCTCGTGACCGAACAACTCGCTCTCGATGAGGTCGGCTGGCACTGCCGCGCAGTTCAGAGTGATAAAAGGCCCTGAGGCGCGCGGACTCTTCTCGTGAAGCGTGCGCGCTACTAATTCCTTGCCGGTGCCTGTTTCGCCATAGATGCAGACGCGGGTTTCACTCGCAGCGACGTGTTCAATCTGCGACTTCACGCGGCGCATGGTTTCGCCTGTCCATACCAGGGTGTTCTTGCCCAGGCGCGAGCGAAGGTCGCGATTTTCGGTCTCGAGGCGCGTCAGCTTCAGCGCATTCTGCACGGTGACCAGAAGCTTTTCTGTGGAGAGCGGCTTCTCGAGGAAATCGAGGGCGCCGAGACGTGTGGCCCGCACCGCCATCTCGATATGCGCCTGCCCGCTCATCATGACCACCGGCGCAGTCACACCCGCGGTCTTCAGATCTTCGAGCAGCATGAGCCCATCGCGCCGCGGCATCACCACGTCGCTGAGAATCAGGTCGAAGGGCTGGTTTTGGGCCAATTCGAGCGCGCGCGCCGCGTTGTCGCAGACAACTGCCTCATGACCGGCGAGGCGAAAAGCGCGGGCCAGCGAGGCCAGAGTGTTCGCCTCGTCGTCCACAATCAGGATGTTGGCTTTCGCGCTCATGCGTCCGCCCTCAGCAGCGTAATGATAAATGCCGCTCCGCCGCCCGTGCGGCTTTCGACGGCAATTGTGCCTCCATGATCGGCCACGACCGACTGCACGATTGCCAATCCCAAGCCTGTGCCGTGCTGCTTGGTGGTGTAATAGGGGGTAAAGAGGCGCTCGCATTCTTCGGGCGTGAGTCCTTCACCGGTGTCGGCGATGCATATCTCGATTTTGCCGTCGACGGGTCTCGCCGCAAGGGTCAGGGTTCCGCCGGTGGGCATCGCGTCCATTGCGTTCAACACCAGGTTGGAGAGAGCCCGGTGCAGCAGTTCCGGATCGACCAGCAGCGGCATGGGGTCTGACGCGATTTCCACTTTGTAACGAATCGATGGCTCCGCCCGGACCGCCGCCGATTCATAGAGCGCGCGAACGCGCTCGATCACATCTTTGGCATCGATTCTCTCCAGCTCCGGCTTCGGCATTTTGCTGAAGTCGCTGAAGCGACCGATGATGGTTTTCAGATTCGCGATCTCCATGCCCAGAGTCGCGGTGCTTTCGCGAAAAACCTCGTCGAATTCTTCCGCAGACAATTCTCGGGCGCGCACAAGGTTTTCAACGGTGAGCTGCAAGGGGAAGAGCGGGTTTTTCAGTTCGTGTGCCAGTCGTCGCGCCAACTCGCGCCATGCGGCCACGCGTTCGCTCTGCACCAGCTGCTCGCGCTGACTGGCAAGCTGCTCCGTCATGTGATTGAAGCTGTGCGCCAGCTGACTCACCTCGTCGCGGCCGCGCTCGGGCACACGCGCTCCCCAGTTGCCGCCGGCGACGTCCTCGGCGGCGCGAGCGAGTTCCTCGATGGGGCTTGAAATACGTGCCGCGATCCAGAGACTGAACACGATGGCAAGGACGATGCCACCGGAGGCGACTCCATACGCAATCGCGCGAATATGCTGCTGCGCCTCGATCAGGCCCTCGCGTGATATGGCCACGGTCAAGATGGCCATGACCTGGCCGGCTGCATTCTTCAAGGGTATCGCCGTTGCGTTGACACTATCCTCGCGCTTCGCGGTCAGATAGAGAATGTCGCTTGTCTGCTCTCCAGTCTTGCGCGCGCGCTCGATGAGCGATTGATACTTTTCGGCTCCGAGCAGGTCTCCGTTTGTCGTTACGAGTCGCTTGGGGTCAAATGCTGCCGGCGCGCTCGAATCCGTGCCGCCGCTTGGGTCTTTCGCCGGTGCACTTTCGCTGTAAAGCGCCACGGTCATACCCGGAGCGACAGGCAAATCGGCGAGAAAGCCCTGGTCGAGACGTTTGCCGCCGACCAGGCGCACTGCGGGCTCGGCGCTGCGAATGGCGCGCACCGCGAATAGGCCAAGCGCGCTGCTGCCATCGGGCAGCTCTTCGCGCTTGAGGAATGCTGCCTGCCCGGTTGCCGCTGCTGCAGGCTCCGCGTAACCGAATCGTGCAGGCCACTGCGCGGAGCTCACCACGTTGCCATCGGTGCCAACGATCTCGAGAAAGTCGAGCTGCGCATCCTGCGCCATGGTCTGCGCTTCGGTCAGGTATGGCGCGGCGTCACCCGACTGAACAATTTCAAATGCCATGTTGCGGGCGCGCTCGCTGGCGGCGAGGCGATCGACCGCGGCCGCGACCTCAGCCGAGCGATGCTGAAACTCGCGTTGAAACTGGCTCACGAACAACGCGGTTTCCTGCTGATCGCGTTCTTCGAACACTTGGCGCATGCGGACCAGGACGGTCCATGCGACCGCAGCCACCGCAGCCGCCACGGTGAGCGAAAAGAGGAGGAGGAGCTTTTGCCGCAGGCTCACGGCGCATCCTCAAGCGATGCGTCGGCAAGATCCGGGGAACCGTCGGCGTCCAGTTGCAGATCGCGAATCCGCGCACTCTCCGCGTAAACGCGGGGCAGATCGAGGAGGGGAATCAACGTATGCCGGTCGAGGATTTCGCGTTCTGCTTTGTAGAGCGATGCGGTGTTTGCGTCGGCTATAGCCGGCAGCGGCTGACCCGCACTGCGCAGCAGGTTTTCCAATACGGCCGGTGGCGCGCCGTCTCCGAGCGGAAGCATCCGGAGCAGGAGATCGGGGCGCTGCGTATTGGTTCCAGGACTGACCTGGACGTTGAATCCGGCTTCGCGCAAATTGAGCGCAATGCGCTGGGCAGCCAATTGGATTGCGCCGGTTCCATCGACGGCCATCGTGAGCGGTGGAACCGTAAGGCCGCCGCGCAGCTCGTGGGCCTTGTTGAGGTCGCGGTCGGTTGAAAACAGAAAGGCATAGCCGGTCAAGCTCTGCGGCAAGAGGCTGGCAGTGACTTCGCCTTGTTTCTGAAAGATGACGTTGGAGAGAGCGCTGCGATCGATTGCCGCTGCGATGGACGCTCGGATCAAGGGGTTAGCTAACGCGCCCGACTGGAATTCCTGCAAGGCAAGCAGCGATATGGAGGCGGACGCGATCACGGTGAGGTTCTGCTGCTGCGCCTGCCGCACCATCTCCGCAGGAACCTCCGCCATATCGGCGCGGCCCACGCTCAGGTCGAGCCACTGATCGTGAATCGCACGATGGGCACGAATCTCAATCGCGTCGGCGAAGGGCCGCCCTTGCCAACAGCTTTCGTTGGCCTGCAGCAAGAGCATGCCGTTATTGAAACTTGCCACCTGGAATGGTCCCGTCCCGACATTGCCGGCGGGAATCTTTCCGTCGGCCGCGATGGTCAGCGCGAGCAAAAACTCGTCGCTCGCCAGCAGAGCGGGCAGGTTGGGCATTGGCGCGTCGCTTGTGAACACCAGCCATGCACCCAGCGCGTGCACTGAGGACCATGGACAGTTTGACGGGCATGCGATATTAAGCGACGCGACAACGTTGACGGAGGTGAGCGGTGTGCCGTCGTGAAAATGGACGCCGGGCCGCAAATGAAATTGCCAGCGGTGATACGCATCTGCGGCGGCCCACTCGGTTGCGATTGCGGGCCGCACAAGTCCGCCGGCGTCAAGAGACGTGAGGCCGTCGAAGACCAGGCGCCGCGCGATGCCGTCGGGCCGTTGCCATGGGTCACGCTCGGTCTCGACGTGCAGAGATCCTCCGTAATGAGGCCGCGTGCGCGCCGCTAGCGGGAGCGCCAGCAACATTAAAACGCAGCTAATTGCAAAGCGCCGTAACACGGTCCACCTCGTATGAATCCGCTGTGCCGCGCACGATCGCGATAGCGTTTTTTCCATCGGGAGACGGACCCAGCGCCGTCACCGCTCCGCCTATCTCGAGGGGCATGCTTGCCGGAATGACCTCGAGCGCGGGCAATTCATAAGCGCGCAGACTATCGCTGGCAGCCTGGCCTGATCCCGATGCAATGATCTGCCATCCCATGCCGCAGCCGGAGTCGAGAACAGCGAAATCACTGCCCCAGTCGCGAGTGCCCGCAATTGGTTTGAGTGTCGCATTCTCGAGCATCTGCACCTTTCCATCGATGCCGCCCACCATGTAGGCAACGGCACCCGAAGAGCGCGGGATCCAAGCGCTCGCATAGAAGCGCGGCAAATCAACGCCCAGATTCGGAGTGACCACGCCGGTGAAATAATTGCGGGCCGGATTGTAGAAAGCGCTGAGACCTGGAGCGCGATTTGCATTCTGGGCCGAGACGACGGGCCACGGATCGTCGCTCGGGTGGCAGCTTACAGTCCAATCTCCGGCGGAAACCGAACCCGTGCACTGTGCGCCGGCAAGCCATGCGTGGAAGGCTGTGCCGTCGGGATCGGGGTTCACCTTGCCCCTCGCGTCGCGGGGAAGCGGCTGCTTTTGCCCGATGCTTACGCGCTTCCACTCACGCCATCCATCCGGCGTGCGCGTATAAAGTACCACCTGCTCGGGCTCAAGGAGGACGAGGCTGTTGGCCATCTCCAGCGCGGCAAGGACCGGCTCGTGCGTGGTGAGGAGCGTTTGCTTGCGCAGCGACAGGCCGCCCGCGGCGGGGGCACGTTGTCCGAGCGTTGTTCCCGCTTCGACCATGGCCACCTGCGTGACGTTACCTTCGATGACTTCGGCAACCCAGAGGCGTTGGCGCGCGTTTTCGCTCAATGTTACGCGGATCGCGTTGGCGCTTTCGTCGCCCGCGCTGCCGATGCCGCGCTGTGTCAAATCCTCTTCGAGGAGCTTGCGAATTGTTGGAATCTCCTGCGCGGAGATTGTAGAGAGATTGCGAAGCGTGAGGCGGGCCTGGCCCGGCCCGAGCATTGCGGCAACCTTGTCGGCCAATGCTGCGGTGGGCTGATCCCAGGCACCGGGAACTTGTGCGGCACCGATCGTCGCGGCCATCGCCATACTCATCGCCGCTGCAGACCACCAGATCAGCTTCATGAATTTCATCATTTCTGCGCGTTGCACGTTTGGGCGGATTATATCGTTTCAAGCTGTTTCTTCTTTGCGATTGACCCTGCCGAAGAATGCGGGCGGGGCGAGAGAGATGGGTCTCTCGCCCCGCGCGGCCTCAGTGTCCGCCGCCCTTCGTATCGGGCTCCGCTTCGGAATCCATCTCCTGCTTCAATACTGGTGTGTTCGCCATGTTTTTGAAGACGTCGTTGGCGAAGAAAAATTTGCCGTCCGATGGAACCATCATGACCTGGATCTTGTCCGAAAGCCGCTCGGCCACGATCTTGTTGATGAGTAGGGGTGACTTGTTGAGCAGTTCCGCCTCGCTGGTCATGCGTTCTGCGTTAGCCGCGGCGATCAGCTTGATGCGGCTCGCTTCGGCGTCTGCCAGCAGGTTGCGACGTTGCAGCTCAGCCTTGCTGTCGATCACCTTGGCTTCCGCATCGGCCTCTGCATTCTGGATCGTGGCCTCTTTGCGCGCCTCGGCCTCAAGCTTGCTCTGCTCAATCTGCTTTTGCTTGAGCGGCAGCGTGTATTGCATGGCATCGGCTTCGCCTTTTGCCTCCACCACTTTCGACTTGGCATCGCCCTCGGCTCCTTTTAGCTTCTGCACTTCTTCGGCTTCCGCCTGCAGCTCGGCAATCTTCACCTGTTTTTGCTGAATGTCGGTGTCCACACTCATCTGGTCATCCTGCTGCTCTTTGAGCAACAGACCTTCGAGACCTTTCGCATATTCTTCCGGCAACTTGACGTCGGAGAGCATCACTTCTTCCACCACGATGCCGTCTGCGCCCAGCTTGCGTGTAATGGCCGTCGCCGCTTTGGACCTCACTTCTTCACGCTTGGTTGAAAAGATCTCGCGCACCGTATACTCAGGCGCCAGGTCGCGCCAGGCAGTGGCGACCACCGGAGGCACGAGTTCTTTGTCTGCGGGCTGCGGCAGATGGGTCTGCACGCTGGCCAGCATGCGCGGATCGAGCCGGTAGCGCACGGTCACGCCGAGCCCGATATTGAGGCCCTCGCGCGATTGCACGTCAAGACCGTTTTTCTGCGAATCGGCCTTTTTCCCGTCGGTTGGCATTCCCGCGGTGAAGAGGTGATCGCGCAAGTCGAACATCTCGACGGTGTCTACCAGAGGGGTGATGAAATGCACGCCGGGATAGAGTGTCTGCGGTTGTGTGCCGCCAATCTGGCTGATACACACGCCGCCCATGCCGCTGGGAACGACCACGATGCTGCCGGCAACGAGCAACGGCAGGCACGCCGCCATGGTCAAAACCGCGGGAACGCGCCACGCAATGGGCTCGGGTTCTAAAACTGCTTCGTCTTCGGTGGCTTTGCGCCGCGCATTCTTGATACGCAGCCAAAGTGCATACAGCGGCATTCCAAACGCGGTCGTCAGCAAGATCAACCCCGCGACGGTCAACAACATCTTCAGTGCGAGCATTTCGCGCCTCCCCTTGCGTGCCTGGGCTCAATTCGTTTTCCAGTGCGCGGCCGTGGAGCCAGCAACAGCCGAACCAGTCCCCCGAAGGTCAACTCCTCAAGCAACAGTCCCGCAGCCACCGGCAACAGAACCGCGCCCAAACCGCTCATTGCATCTGCAAAGAGATTCATTGCCGCGCCGCCTTATCGAGTACCGGTTGTAGAGACCGCAATGTCCGTGGCTGCTGTGCTGGGTGCCTCGACACGCGGCGCCGGCGCCGCTTGCGCCGCCGTCAGCACAAGTTGTTGCGGTGCAGCCATGAGAGGCTTCGGTCCGTCGCCAAACAGGCGCGCCGTTTGCTCGTTGCGCTGACCGATCAGGACCACCGTGTCGCCGACATGAACCAGCGGGTAGAACTCCTCGAGATCGGCCTTCGCCATGCGAATGCAGCCGTGGGAGGCAGCCTTGCCGATCGAACGCGGCTCGTTGGTCCCGTGAATGCCATACCCGTGAATGCTTAGCCCCATCCAGCGGGTACCCACCGGATTGCCCGGACCGGCAGGCACCACTTTGCCGTTGTGGGTGTAGGTGGGATTCATTACCCGGCGCTCGATGACGAAGGTCCCTACCGGGCTCGGGGTGGAAGTTTTTCCCACCGCAACTGTGTAGACCTTTTTGACCTGCCCGTCTTCAAGGAGGGCCAGTTTGCGGTCTTCAAGACTGACCACGATCGTCCTTTTGGGAGTGATCGGAATCACCGATTGCGCCATCGCCTGTGCCGCCAGAAACGCTGCTACCGCTGCCACCATCGCCAACCTGCTGAGAATGAACCCTGTCATCGCATCCCCCTGAACCCCGGCCTCAAATCGCCTGCGCCCAGACAGAGTGCAACCGGTGCGCCAACTGAATGCGATTGATTGCAAACAAGTTAAGTGAGGATAAAATCGGACAGGACGTGTCAAGACACACACACTGTGTGCGTATTGACACATAGGTTAGGCGTCGATTTGGAGCAGATTGGAGGGTGTAAGACGGGCGAAAATCGGGCGCTTCAAGCGGATCACGAGGCGCGGGGACGAGGTTTTTCGGACCGGCGGCCTGGGATCTAAAGGCTCTTTGAGTCGATGCTCGCGAGAGAGACATCGGCGGCCGCACGGCTCCAACCGATGCGAAGATCCTTTACGTTGTTCAGGGAGAAAACTCCGTCGGCGCCCCGGGGAGCGGTGACCGCGAAGAAGTCTGCCTGATCGACATCGTGCAAGTGAAAGGCCGGCCGTGCGTCGGGAATTGTATTGGCAATTTCGACGTGGCTCATCTCGACGTTGCGCACATGGCGGAGGAAGAATCCTGTGGCCGGGATCACACCAAACCGCCCCGGATCGGGATAGTTGTCTTCCTGCTCCGTGGGCTGGGCCTTTGCGTCGTCGGCGGTCCCGCCGCCCGCCGTCTCTATATAGATGTTGGAGAACTTCAGGTCTTCGATCGCGAAGCCGGGAATGCCGGTAATGATCGACCCCTGACGCTGGGGCGCATTGAAGCAGGTGAGATTACTGACCAGGATGCGCCGGAGCGTTCCCACCTTGGTGCTTTCTTTCGGACCGCGGAGCCGCGAGCCCAGACGCATGAAGAAGGGGGGCGCCACGAGATCGCGCATGGTGGTGTTGGTGATGGCGAAATCTTCGAGCAGTGCACCATCGACAGACTCGAGTGCGTAGCCGCAGCAACCCTCGAAGACGCAATTGGAGATGGTGACGTTGATGAAGCCACCATTGGATTCGGTGCCGCACTTGATACGGCCAGTGCGCGGCACATGAACGTCGGGCGCAAATTTCTTGAACGTCCCGTCGAGGATCGAGCCGAGTTCGTAGTAGCCGGTGACCCAGCAGTTGGTGATGGTCAGGTTGCGCGTGGGGCGCGCATACCCCAGTGCGAAGCTCGACTTGGGACAGATGCCGTCGTCCCACGGCGAGTTGACCGTGCAATTCGAGACGCGCACATTCTGGCAGCAATCGATATCCATGCCGTCGCGGTCGGTATCAATCTTGAGGTTGTCGATGGTCAGGTTGTCGACGCCGGTGAGCAGCAGGCCGAAGTGGCCGCCTTTGAGAATAGAGAAATCGCGCAGCAGTACGTTGCGGCAGTTCTTGAGAGCGATGGCCTTGTTGCCGACGCCTGCCTGTTCGGCAACGTAAATCGGATAGTTGCCGCGGGCGGCGCGATTGGCGCCGAAGCTGAGCCCTTTGCCATAGATCAGTCCCGGGCCTGTGATGCTGAGGTCGTGCAAGTCTTCGCCCCACAGCAGCGAGTTATGCCAGTGGTTATGCCCGTAATCCTGATAAGCGTCCCACGCGGTATTGGGTTCGGCCGCGTCATAGGCGCCGCCGTTGTAGCCGGTCTGTTCACCGGGCTTGGGCGATTCCGCGGCAAGGATCGTGCTTCCCTGCTCCAGCACCAGATGGACCTGGCTTTTGAGATGAATAGAAAAGCAGAGATAGGTGCCCGCGGGAAACAGCACGACTCCGCCGCCCGCCGCGGCCGCAGACTCAATGGCACGATTGACGGCCGATGTGTCGAGGGTTTTTCCATCGCCGGTTGCGCCATATTTGCGCACGTCGAAGACGCCCAAGGATGCTGTAGTCGCAGCGCCTGAAGATTCCTGCGCCGCGGCTGCGAGCGAAACAGCCGGGAAGCCGGCCACTGCCATCCCGATGCCACCGTTGCGCAGAAAATCGCGCCGCATGCGATCGAACGCTTTCATTCCAAGCTCCTCCGGTCGAGAATGTCACGGTACTCATGCGATGTTCCGCGCGTACCCGAAGCGCGGATCGCTTATGCGTGCGAGTCCTATCGATACGCCGAAGCGAATTGCTGTTCGTCGCGGTTCAATTCCTCCGCTGCGGCGGCGCGCGAAATCAAAAGCACACGATAGCGGAACGTGACTGTCTGATCTTTTTCCATGGTGAATTTGAAGGCGGGCTGCTTCGGGTCGAAGATGCTACGCCCCAGCGGATTCGCGGCGAAGAGCCCATAGCCGCGCGCGTGCCAATAGGTTGGATAGCCGGGGTTTTTGGGGTGATCGAGAATCGCAATGGTCACCGAGTGATCGCCCGTGTGGCCGGTAAGCGAACACCAGGCGCCGCGCGTTCCCCACGCCGCGCCGCCCTTCACGCCTGCGCTGGTGAGGTAAACGCCCGTGGCGTCGCTGTTCTCAACGGAATCGACCTTGGTCGGCTTCCCGTTTGCATCGAGGAAAATGCCGCCTTTCTCGTCCGGCGATTCAAGCCAGCTCGCGACGCGCATGCCCAGCACGCCTTCTTTATCGTCGTTGAAGACTGCGTGATCGAGGGCCTTGAGGGTGATGATCTGATCGATGATGCGCGTGTGATCGCGTCGCTGGAAGAT
This sequence comes from uncultured Acidobacteriaceae bacterium, assembly GCA_963798035.1. GTDB lineage: Bacteria > Acidobacteriota > Terriglobia > Terriglobales > Acidobacteriaceae > Telmatobacter. The sequence continues at coordinate 198,927 of CAWCRW010000009.1, forward strand.
GTAATGCGTGGTTTGATCGAGCAGTTGTTTGCCTTCGCCGGTTACCCAAACGGAATCGACGACGAGTTCGCCGCGGTCGGCGCCGCTTTTTGTCGCAACGATTTTTGTTTGAAGAATGGTGCCCATCTTGACGCGATCTTCGGGCTTGATGGCGTCGGAATTATTCCAGAAATCGAATCCGTTGACGTTGCCGTAGTTGAACCACATCCCCGCGTGATGGGGATGATCGACGCGCTCGTGAGGCCGCGGCTCGAGCGGATAGCCGCGCGTGACGGTGATGCCGTCGTCGGTAATTAGGGGGTACAGAACCGGTTTCTTGAGCGATGTGGGCCAGAGGTACGAAGTGAATGGCTGCCCATCGATGGTGATGTCAACGCGTCGCTGGGCTTCGTTGGCAACCACCTGGACGCCGGATGCGCTGGAAGCAAACGAAGAATGAGCAGAAACATGCATGGTCAGGGCAAGGACTCCCAAGAGGCCCAGGCTACGCATACACCTTGCCTCCCACCATCACCTGCTGTGTCTTGTCGTCGAAGGTCACTTTCTGTCCGGTCTGGATCGCCGCCACATTCATGCAGAGCGCGATGGAGTGGCTGTATCCGGCTTCGATTGGCGCATTGGGGGTTTGGCGCGAGCGGACACACTCCATCCAGTTGCGCATGTTGGCGGAGGTCTGCGGATCGCTGTGAGTGTCGGCGTCGGTCGAAACGCTCTCGGCTTTTTCAACCAGGGAGAAGCTTTGCAGCAGGTTTGGCTTCATGCCCATTTCGGCCGCGGATTTGGCGCTCAGTCCGCCGGTTGGCGTCACCGTCTGCTTGTCCATGTCGATCATGCCGCCGTTGGAGTAGTAGAGCTCCTTCACGCCGCCGGCGGAGTTGGTGAAGCGAGAAGTGTATTGCACCTGGAAACCCTTGGTGAGGTCGTCGAGCGGGCCGTAGTCGAACACAGCGGTCATCGTGTCCCAGTTCTGGCGGCCGTCCTTCCACAAATAAATTCCCCCGTTCGCGACTACGCTGCGCGGATGCGGCAGGCCTGTGAACCAGTGCACCGTGTCGATCTGGTGGACAAGCCATTGGTCGGGAATGCCGGAGGAGTAGGGCCAGAACAACCGAAACTCAAGATACTTGCGCGCGTCGAAAGGCACGTGGGGCCGATTGAGCAGGTAGCGCTTCCAGTCGGTGTCCTCTTCCTTGAGCAGCGGAACCACGGCCGGCCGGCGCCAGCGTCCGGGCTGATTCACGTTCCACGTCATTTCCACCATCACGATATCGCCGAATTGACCCGACTTGATGTAGTCGGCGGCCTTCTGGTAGCTCGGCGTACTGCGGCGCTGTGTGCCCACCTGGACAATCTTGCCTGTCTTCTTCACGGCGGCCAGGAACTTGCGCGCGTCGTCCATGGTGTGCGCGGTGGGCTTCTCTACGTAGGCGTCGCGTCCTGCCTCGACAGCTTCCACGCCATGCAAGGCATGCTGGAAGTCGGCCGTTGCCACAAGCACGGCGTCGACATCCTTGCGCGCATAGAGTTCTTCGTTGTTGCGCGCCGTATCGACTTTGCCGCCGCCGAGTTTCTCAATGTAAGCCGCACCTTCTTCGCGACGGCGGTTCCAGATGTCGGAGATGGCGACGAACTGGAAGTTCATTTCCTGGGCATGCTGGAGGAAGGCTGGAATCAGGGCTTGCTTCATTCGGTCGCCGCATCCGACCACGCCCACGCGCACGCGATCATTGGCTCCGACGATCGCCGCATAGCTCCTGGCGTTCCATGAAACGGCCGTGGCAGCCAAAGCGGCGCTGCCTGTTTTCAAAAACTCCCTGCGATAATTCCGATTCGATTCCATGATGCACACCCTTGGAGTTTGTGGTTCGGTGGTTCTTGCTCGCGCGGCGGCGAAAGATAAAAGGTCTAAGTGCAGAGTTGAAGCCAAACGAATTGAGGCGCTTCGCTTCCTCGATCAGGATATCGAAGCGCCCCGATACGGTGAACAGGCCCTCGGGTCAATCGAGGTTAGAAGTTGATCTTGATGCTGCCCTGGAAAACGCGGGCCTGATTGAATGTTGAGGCAACCTGGCCAAATGTCGATGACGTCAGCGCTGCGGCGCTTCCGCTACTGGCGGCAAGAGATCCGGTTGTAGCGCCGGATGGAGGGTTAAAGTCAGGATGGTTCAGCACGTTGAATGCCTCCAGGCGTAAGGTCGTCGACATGCTCTCGTGGATCGTGAAGATGCGCGAGATCTGCGCGTCGAATTGCAGCGCATCCGGTCCACGGAACGAGTTCCTGCGGATGTTTCCGTAGGTGCCGAGGAATGGGCAGGCTCCGGTCGTGGTCGATGGGCAGGTCGCGGTGACCTGGGCAAAAGCTGCGGGATTCAAGTATTCACGATTGGCTTCACCGGCGGGCTTTCGAAACTTTGCCTCGGCATAGGGATTCATGCCCGGCAGAAGGTTCGGACGGTCGTTGCCCACGTCGGTCAGCGAATTGTCCTGGCCGGCGGTGACGGTGAAGGGCTGGCCACTTTGAACGTGGATGAGCGGCGCCAGTTCCCAGTCATTGACGACCAGCTTCTCGAAACGGTTCAAATGGTTGTTGAAGCCGCTCTTGGCGACAAGAACCACATTTTCGATATGCCGGTAGTCCGAGCCGCACGGGCCGTAGTCCATGGCCAGGTTGTTGGGATTTTCTACGGTTGTACCGGCCAGATCGCCCTGGGCATCTTCAATATTCAGACACTTCGACCAGGTCCAGTTGGCGAGCAGGCTGAAGGTATTCGACATGCGGTGCTGAATGGAAGCGATCAAGCCGTGGTAGTTGGAGGTGGCCTCGTCGTCGACGATGACCGAGCCGCTTCCGCTGCCCTCATACTGGTTCCCGCCGGTGGCTTTTCCCGCCGCGTTCGTACCCGCCGGATTCTCTGTGGTGAGCAGGAAGCGGGAGGTCTCGTTCCCGGTTGTGGAGCAGTTGGCGTTGACTGCACCCGGCTTGACGGCAGCCGGTCCGGTGGTCACGATGCCCGCACAACCCGTTCCGCCAGGACCCCACACGCCGGGGATGAACACGGCCGGGTCGAATGGATAGCCAACCGGATCGTGCCGCGTGGTGTTGCCGATGTAGTCGAGCGTTGCCTGCCAGCCGCGGCTCAATTCCCGCTGAACACTGAGGGTCCATTGAAGGGTATATGCCGGCTTGAATTGCTGAGGCATGACAATGAATTGCGACTGCGCGAAGAACAGCGCCTGCGAGGGCGATGGAACCGCGGGCTGCGGGAATGGACTGGATGTGATGGCGCCTTGAGACCAGGGATCGCTGAAGAGAACCGGACCCGAGGAAGACGTCTGCGTGTTGGTCACAGCGGTAGCAAAGGGTGGGTTCTGCTGGTTGCGCTGGCTGGTGAAGAAGGCGGGGTTATCAAACATGAGAGCGCCGCCAGCGCGAACGACAGTTTTGCCATTCCCGTCGGGATCAAACGAGATTCCGACGTTGGGCGAGAGCTGCCCCCAGGAGTTATTCGTGAACTGCCGGGTGACGCCCGGGTCGCCGTAGTAAAGGGTACCTGCGGGCGCGTTCGGATAAACCGAGCTGGTTTTATTGGCAATGAAGTCGGCCTGGCTGAACACTACGCCGCGATTGAAGTAATCGTGCGGCATGATATTGGGCCCGTAGCGCAGACCGCCGACCAGGGTCAAACGCGGCGCGGCGTGAAACGTGTCCTGAATATAGAGGCTGGGGATCGGCCCGCGCAGTGCGTTCTGCTGCTCTTTGCTCTGCTGGAAAGGGCTCGACGAGCCGAGTGTTCCCATCAGAAAATCGAGATTCTGGTCGCCGATGGTGTTACCACCCTTGGGGCCGCTGCCGCTGTACTCGCCGTTGAATGTGAAAATACCGTTGCCCTCGTAGGCGTTCCCGATATTGAGCTGGTTCTGTACCCATTCGCCGCCGAACGCAATCTGGTGTTTGCCCTTGATCCAGGTGACGTCGTCATCGATGGAGCCGGTATTGTCGTTGAAGTGCGCAACCGAGTTCGTTCCGCCGCCGATGGTGAATTTGCCTTCGGACATCTGCAGTCCGTTGGGAACCGCCTGATAGACATTCACGCCGAGTGAGGCAGCGTTGATATCGTCGGGTGCGTAGCCGCGGTTGTTGACGCGGCGAAGAATGGAGATATGCGCGGCATTCACGATTTTGGAGCTGAAGGTATAGGCGTCGCCGAGTGTGAATGTCTGAACCCGTTCAATGTTGCCTGATTGGGTAGTGGTCAGAATATTGCTTTTGTCAAAGTATGCCGGGAACTGATACCCATCGATGAAGTAGCGGCCGTAGATGTTCTGCTTGGGGCTGACGGTATAGTCGACCCGGGTGACGAACTGGTTGTCGGTCAGCTTGTACGGAATGGCATAGAAAACAAACCCGCAATTATTCGGATCCAGGGTCGGATTGATGGCCGGCAGGTACGCCTGCAGCGCCAGCGCCGACGCGTTGTAGGTGGGCGCGGTCGCGTACTGGTTTCCCGTCAGTTTCGTGCCGTTGAGCGGGTCGACAAGCTGAATGGGCGCATGGCTCGAGTTGCACAGGTTGCTGCCGGTGACGCCTGGAACGCCGTCCGTGGCCGACCAATTGCCGGTTAGGTTCTGTGCGGTGGGCACCGTGGCCTGGGTATTGGATTGCGACTGATCGGCCACCCACCGCTGATAGGCTGCAAAAGCAAACAGCTTGTTGCGCAAAATGGGACCGCCGAAGGTGCCGCCGTACTGATTCTGGTGCAGCGTGTCGGGGGTCGCCGAGAAGAAATTGGTGGCATCGATGTAGTTGTTGCGGATGAACTCGAAGGCCTCGCCGTGGAACCTGTTGGTTCCCGACTTGGTCACGACGTTGACCATGCCGCCCACGTGACCGCCATCCTGTGCGCCCAGGTCGGTCGACTCGACGCTGAATTCACTTACGGCATCGGGGAACGGATAGGGCAGGTTGCCATTGCCCATGTAGTCCTGGTTGTCGCCGCCATCCAGCCGCCAAAGCGTCGTGTTCCCGCCGCCGCCCGCAATCGATACGGAAATTGTCTGATAAGAATACTTGCTGCCGGTAAAGTCGCCGGCGGGCGCGATGTTGGAGCCGCCCGAAAGAGTGATCAGGCCCGTCATCTGGCGCCCGTTGAGCGGCATTTCGGTCACTGCTTCCTGATCGATGGTTTGTTTGAAGGTCGCGTCCTCGGTCTGCAACTGAAGGCCTTCGGATTGGACCTCGACCTTCATCTCCGCAGTGCCGACGGAAAGGCTGGCGTTAATCGCGATGCTGCTGCCCACCTCAAGAACGATCCCCTTCTGCTCGTAGGTCTTGAAGCCTGGGGCAAGGACCCCGATGTCGTACCTACCGATGGGGACGCCGGGGAAGACGTAAACGCCAGCGTTGTCGCTGGTGGTTTTTCGGACCACATGCGTCGATTCGTCGGTTAAGGTCACCGCGGCTTTAGGCACGACGGCGGCCGTGGTATCGGTAACCGTGCCCTGAATGTTGCCGGTTCCGGCGATCTGCGAGTGGCCCTGGAGAGGAAATAGCAGCGCCCCTGCGCAGGCAAAAAGCGCTGCACAGTGAGCGACCATTCCATGTGCCCTCGTGCGCATGTATGGCATTGAAGCCTCCAAAAATGATGTCTTTTTTCTAATCCCGGGGAAACTTTTTAACTGGAGTGGTCGGACCTCTCCAATTCCGGATGAATATTTGCAGGTGCAATCTTGCTTTGTCAAGGGCTATTTGACGGAATTCCCCCCAAATCTTTCGGAGCAAACGATCATGGATTGGCAAAACAGCGCGACTGCCAGTGGTCCGACCTTTGAAGCACGTGGCCTGCCGAGTCCTTCAGGACAGCTCTTGGACTGGGCTCGAGTCCGGCTCGAATCCTGGTTGACCCGAGCGCGCCCAGAGCGTATCAAGAATTGGAAATGGAGGATGCTCTCGTGGGCGCATTGCGTTGGTTGGCTGTTGTTGAACTGGTGACGCAGCTTGCCTGCGCGCAGGCCCCGGCTCCGTCGCTTCCGCCCTCTCCTCTTCACGGCGCGGAGACCCACATAAGTTCGGATTCCGGCAACACTGCAACCGGACGGGATGCGCTCAATGCCTGGTTGGATGCAATCGCCGCCCGTTTTGCCGCGGAGCGCGCGAAGACCGTGGGTGCAATCCAAACCCGCGCCGACGCTGAAGTACGACAGGCAATCGTTCAGCAAAAGCTGGAAACGCTCGTTGGAGCGATGCCCGAGCGCACCCCATTGAACGCGAAGATACTCTGGGAAACACAGGCTCAAGGTTTTCGCATTCGTAAAGTGATTTTTGACAGCCAGCCCAATTTCCCGGTGACGGCGCTGCTCTACGTACCGGACGGCCAAACGGCGGCATTCAAACGGCCGGCGATCCTCATGACGCCCGGTCACTACCCTCCCGGCAAGGGCGGCGACATCCGGACAGCTGCGCTGTTTGCACTGAATGGCTTCGTCGTTCTCTCGTACGATCCGATCGGCCAGGGAGAGCGCCTGCAATATCCTGATCCAGCGCACCCCGGCGCATCGCTGGTTCCGGGAGCGACCGGCGAGCACGCGGAAGCAAGCCTGCAACCGATGCTGCTTGGAGACACATTCGCACGCTACGAGATTTGGGATGCGATGCGCGGCGTCGATTACCTTGCCGCGCTGTCCGAGGTGGATCCGCACCGCATTGGAGCCTTTGGCTGTTCTGGCGGGGGCACGGTTACAGCGCTGACCAGTGCGCTTGATACGAGGATTGCCGCAAGCGGAGTGGCCTGCTACATCACCTCCTTCAACGCACTGTTGCCTACGCTCGGCCCCCAGGACGCCGAACAATCGAGCCCGCGTTTCCTTTCGTCGGGTCTTGATTTCGCGGATTTGATCGAAGCCGCAGCGCCTCGTCCCTACGCGGTCATCTCGACGTACGACGACATGTTTCCATTTGCCGGGGCGCGGGGTAGCGTGGCAGAGGCACGCCGCTTTTATGCGTTGTTCGATACTGCGAGCGCCGGAACATCGGCGGAACGGGCGATGCCTGCAACGGATGCGACCCCCACGCAACCGGCGTTGAACATCGACACGAGCCATGAAGTTTCGCCAGCGGCGCGGTTGCAGTTCATCACTGGACCTGGACGACACGCGGCGCTTGCTCCAATCCTGGGACAAATCCTGGGATTCTTTCTTCGCAATCTCGAGCCGGGTGCGGATGCAGATCATCCTGTTCTGCCCGACGCACTTGTCTCGCCCCGCTCGGGAATAAACGTGGGCTTGGATGGCCTTCCCAAGGAAGCATTTCAGGTAACGCCGACGGGGCAAGTGGCGACGAGCTACCCGGACGCCGCGACGGTGTTCGCCTTGAATCGATTGCGCGCCCACAAACTTCTGTCCGCCAGCCGCCCGAACCTGAACCGCGAAGCGCTCGCTGCATCCGTCCGCGCGACCATCGCTTCCGAAGCAATGCCCGGTGCGTTCAAGCCGAATGAATCGCAGCGAACGGCGACAGGGGAGTTCGAGCTTCCGACGGCCGACGGTCTTTCGTTGCGCTGCGATTTCGTGCGTCCGGAGGGCGCGGGTCGGCATCCTGCTGTTCTCTTCCTCGTCCCCGATTCGACGGATGCGGCGGGCCCGATCGCTCGGGGAAATCGAGAGCGCGTTCAGTCGCTGGTGGACGCCGGAAATGTAGTCCTGGCTGTGACCCCACGCCCGTCGCCGCCTGGAAACGAAGGCATGAAGGCGCCGGTGCTGGGGACGTTTTACCTGCTCAGTCTTCGCGCCGATCTGGTCGGACGCACACTGGCTGGCATGCGCGTAGACGACGTGATCCGCGCCATGGATGAACTCGTTGCGCGCCCCGATGTTGATCCAACCCGCATCTCGGCGGAAGCGAGCGGACACATGGGCCTTGTGCTTCTACACGCGGCTCTATTGGATGCGCGCATCCGGCATGCGACCGTCGACCATGTGCTTACAAGCTATCGCAGCCTGGTGGAGGCACCTCTTCCCATCGGCGCGCCTGAAGACATCGTCCCCGGCGTCTTGCTCCGCTATGACATTCCCGACCTGGTTCAAGCATTGGGTTCGCGGGTTGAAGTCCACGACGCTCTCAGTGGCACAGACGATTTGAGCCAGACATCCACGCCGATTGATTCGCTGCGCGAGGCTCGTCCGTAAGATTTTGCGATGGGGCGGACGGCGAATTGATGGTGTGCAATGAGGAGAGCTGCCCCAGGTGGAGAGCGCGCTCGACGACTTCTTATCTGGAAAGAGCCATCTTCGATCGAGTTCGTTGTGTCTTTGGGGCGACCACGGCGGACTTGCGATCGGCGGGACGCTCGACACCCTGCGCCTTCTGCGCCATACGCAAGTGCTTCTCCATCAAGTCGCGTGCCTCTTCCGGCTTTTTTGCGCGAATCGCCCGATAAATCTCCCGATGCATCTCCGCCGACTCGCGCAGATCTGTCGCCCTTTCGACCGTCTTGCGGCGCTTGTCATACATCGTCGAAGTCACGGTCTCCATGACAGCGGCAAGAATCGGATTTCCTGAGGCCTGGGCGATGAGGCGATGAAAGAGCACGTCATGGATCAGGTAATCGACCGGGGTGCCGAGGGTCGCGAACATCTCTGCAACTTCCTCCGACATCGCGGCATGGTGTTCTTCTTTGCCGCGCTCGGCGGCCAGGGCTGCCAGGCTGCTCTCGAGAATGATGCGGGCCTCGAACATTTGCCAGGTTTGGAAGCCGTGCAGCGCGCCCATTAGACTGAGCGACGCCTTGCCGAAATCCGGCGGGCCATCGGCGACAAACGTCCCCACGCCGTGCCGGATTTTCATGACACCCATGGCCGCAAGGTAACCAATCCCGGTGCGCAGGCTGGCGCGGCTGATCTTGAGCGAGCGCGCAAGTTCGCGCTCCGGCGGAATCTTGTCTCCCGGCTGCAAAGTCCCGTTCTCAATGAGGGAGCGGACGTGGTCGACCACTTGCATGGTTCGATGGCTGTTGGACGCGTCTTGCACCCTCTGCGGCATACCGGGCAGGCACCTTCAGGGAAACATTGAAATCAAAAAGCACCACGAGATTAACACCGTTGGCCGAGGGCTGATCTGAAAATTTGACGCGCTGGACTTCGGACAACAATTCACCGGATGTGTATACTTGTCGTGGTCTGACCTCCGGATTTACCCGAATCAGACCATTCTGCATCGCGAGGTGGCCGCGCTGCCATGCTGATTCAAGAAGACCGCCTGTTTCCCGCAGAGCCTTCTGTGCGCTCGATTGCCCGGGCTCTTTACGAACACGTTCGATCGCTGCCCATTGTCAGTCCGCACGGGCACACGCAAGCCGCGTGGTTCGCGAAGAACGATCCGTTTCCCGATCCCGCGAAACTGTTTGTGCAGCCCGACCACTATGTCTACCGGATGCTTTACAGCCAGGGAATCTCGCTCGACGAGCTGGAGATCGGCCAAGTGGAGATCAAGAATCCTCGCAAGGTATGGCATATCTTCGCCAGTCATTACTATCTTTTTCGCGGAACGCCGACGCGCATCTGGCTCGATTACGCGTTCCAGGAACTCTTCGGCCTCGAGCAGCGCCTCTCGGAAAAGACCGCAGACCTCTACTACGACACCATTGCTGCAAAATTGCAGACGCCGGAGTTTCTGCCGCGCGCACTTTACGAACGATTCAATCTTGAAGTTCTGGCCACGACCGATTCTCCACTCGATACGCTGGCCGATCACGCGGCGATTCGCGAATCAGGATGGAAGGCGCGCATCATCCCGAATTTTCGGCCGGATTCCGTGGTCGATCCAGAGTTTCCGGGCTTCGCAGAATCCGTCGCGCGACTCGGCGAACAGACTGGGGAGAACACGGCCACCTGGCAAGGCTATTTGAATGCACTGCGCAAGGCGCGCGCTCGTTTTCGCGAACTCGGCTGCACCGCGACGGACCACGGTCATCCCACGGCACAAACGGCGGATCTTGCGAAAGCGGACGCCGCGAATTTGTTTGGCCGCGTGCTCGCCGGGAAGGCCGATGCCCAGCAGCAGGAAACGTTCCGCGCGCAAATGCTCAAAGAGATGGCCTGCATGAGCCTCGACGATGGACTTGTCATGCAGATCCATCCCGGCGCGGTGCGTAATCACAATCGCGCGCTCTATCAGCGATATGGTCGCGACACAGGCGCGGACATTCCGCGGCCCACCGACTATGTGCGCGCGCTTCGTCCGCTGCTCGACCGATTCGGCAATGAGCCCAACCTCACCATCATTTTGTTTACGCTCGACGAATCGACATTCAGCCGTGAACTAGCCCCGCTCGCGGGCCACTATCCCTGCCTGCGTCTCGGACCGCCGTGGTGGTTTCTCGACAGTCCCGAGGGCATGATGCGCTTTCGAGAATTGGCGACGGAAACGGCCGGCTTCTACAACACGGTCGGCTTCAACGATGACACGCGCGCTTTTCTGTCGATTCCTGCGCGCCATGATGTGGCGCGCCGCATCGACTGCGCATTTCTGGCACGCCTGGTTGCGGAACATCGGCTTGATGAAAGCGAAGCTTTTGAAGTCGCGCACGATCTGACATACAGGCTGGTCAAGGAGGCCTATCGCTTGTAGCCGTCCATCTCACGCATTGGTGTTCTGGTGCGTGCGCATAAGACTACGAAAGATGGGAGTGAAGTATGGATCACCACTCATTTAAGTTGGGAAAATATTCGGTGGGCACCGGCGACCGGTTTGCCCACCAGGCCAAGGCGCAATTGCAGGCATGCGTTCAAGCTCTCGAAAAGGGCGTGGAAGTGATTCCGGTCTGGAATAAATCGAACCGCGAACACACCATCATTGGCTCAGAACCAACGTCGGTTCGGCAGGCTGCGGACGCAGCGGTGAAAGCGCTTCACTGGAACCATCCATATTTCTGCGACGCCGACCACATCACCTTGCAGACAGTGAGCCGTTTTCTCTCTGCATGCGATTTTTACACCATCGACGTTGCGGATTTTATCGGCATGCCCGCATCGCCCGCAGATATTGAGAGCTTCGTGAAGAGGCATCCGGAACTGCTGGGGCGCATCCGGCTCGAAGGCATTGATGACACTTTCGAAATTACGGAGGAGGCGTTGCGGGAAACTGCACAGAAGTTTCTCGCCGCGATCAAGAAGGCCGGCGAAGTCTATCGCGCGATCGCGAAGGCCAAGGGCAATGGCAATTTCGTACCTGAAATCTCCATGGACGAAACCAATTCTGCGCAGACGCCTGTCGAGTTGCTGATCATCCTGGCGGCCATTGCCGATGAGGGCGTGCCGATAGAGACCATTGCACCCAAGTTCAGCGGCCGCTTCAACAAAGGTGTGGACTACGTGGGCGATGTGGCGCAATTTGAGCGGGAATTTGCACTCGACATCGCCGCCATCGCGTATGCGGTCGCCCACTTCGGACTTCCCGCAAATCTGAAGCTGAGCGTGCACTCGGGCAGCGACAAATTCTCGATTTATCCCGCGATCCATGCGACCATCAAGCGCTTCAATGCGGGCGTACATCTAAAAACCGCAGGGACCACCTGGCTCGAAGAGCTGATCGGCCTTGCAGAAGCAGGCGGCGACGGCCTGGTGCTGGCGAAAGATATTTATGCGGACGCCTATGCGCATAGTGAGGAACTCTGCGCACCCTACGCAACCGTCATCGACATCGATGCAAGCAAACTCCCTTCGCCGAATGAAGTGCGCGGCTGGACCTCAGAGCAATACACCTCGGCTCTGCGTCACGTGCGCGGCGCCTCAGAGTACAACAGCAGTCTCCGGCAGCTGCTGCATGTTGGATTCAAGGTCGCGGCAAAGATGGGTACGCGTTATCTTGGTTTGCTCGAAAGCAACGAAAGCGTGATCGCGAAGAACGTCACTGAGAATCTATTCGATCGGCACATCGCGCCCGTGTTTCTTGGAAAGAGCATCGAAAGCTGACCGTCGCCACGCAGATCGAAGGACAGCTTCAGCGGAGTGTAACCTTTGCGCCCACGAGTTGGTTGATTGGTGGGCCCTCTTCGGGTTGAATCACGACGCGCTCGCCCGAGACTTCAGCGTATCCAATCGTTGCTCCTTTGCGGGCGTTGATCTTCACGTTTTGCAACCTGACTCCGGTGATTGGTGATTCGGGCAATCCCACGATCGCTGCGGCTGTTTCGCTGCCGACCGCGGTCACGTTTTCGAATGTGATGTCGTGGAAGTGCGGCGTCAGACGCGTGACGGGCTCTGCCTTGTCCTGATCTGGCGGGAGAACGGCCGGATAGTACTCACTGATGATCACTGCATTTTTCACATTGTTCATCTCGATATCGCGAAAGACCAGATGGCTCACATCGTTTCCGCGATCCCGATTGGCCTTGATGCGGATCCCATTGTCGGTTCCATCAAAGTGAATGCGCTCAGCGCGGATATTCTGCGCGCCTCCGGCAATTTCACTACCGATTGAAAGGCCATGCCCATGTAGAAACGTGCAATCGGTAATCGTGATGTCGCGACTTGGTGCGTCAGGTCCGGTGGAATTGATGGCACCCGATTTAATGGCCACATTGTCGTCGCCAACATCTGAAACCACGTGATCGATGACGACGTGGGACGACGAGAATGGATCGATGGCATCGGTGTTGGGAGAGCGGGCTGGGGCCAAGATTTTCAAATTGCGAAGCACAACGTCGTCGGAATAGTACGGAACCACTTGCCACATCGGCGAATTCTGCACGGTGATGCCTTCCACGCGCACGTGCTTGCAGTGATCGAAGAGAATGAGCTTGGGTCGTGGATGTCCTGTACCGAGAACGCCGTGATCCTTGATGCTGCGCGCCTCTTGCCACCAGCTCTCGCCCGCTCCGTCGATCACACCCTCGCCAAGGATGGCAATATTCTCGGCGTGGACGGCGCTGACCAGCGGCTGCAGGTCGGGCAAACGGAATTCACCGTGGGGTGGATAATCCTGATGATCCGCAGAGCCGAGCAGGATTGCATCCTTGTCTAATTGCAGGGCGACGTCGCTTTTTAAAAGGATGGGGGCCGTCAAGTATGTGCCGGCGCTGAAGTGCACCACGCCACCGCCACGCTTCGCGCACGCATCAATGGCTGCCTGGATTGCAGCCGTATCTTTCGTCGTACCATCGGCCTTCGCGCCATAGCTGCGCGGATCGCAGTTCGTCGACGCGTGCAGTATGGCGGCCGCGTTCAAAACGCATGCGGCGGTGAGGATGCGCAGAAGAACGGTATGTTTCAGGGAAAATCTCGGTGGTTTCATTTCGGCTCCGCAGCGACGAGACGTCGCGTGCCAAAACATCATACCCGAGAAAATAAAGGTGGTCCTACCACTGGCAATCGCGTTCGCGGCTACCTCGCCGAGATTTTTGCGCGCTCAGAAAAAGCACGCGGTCCACGAGGTCGAGGTCTCGCGCGGCCTCCTCTCTCCCGGATCCACTCGGCCGCGATTCCGATCTGCTCGGGATAACGGCGCGTGTGCTGATCACGCCGGAGAGACGTCGGGAGTCAGCACACGCTCACGTGCAGCCGTTTCCGATTCTGCCGAAGCAGAGAGTTCGGTTTTGCCTTGGGGCCAGGAGGTTCCCGGTGTTCTAGAGCGAGGAACCGAGATCGCTGCTGATGGCCATGAATGTGGTGTTGATTTCGCTGGACAGACCCTGCATCGCCGTCACCGCTCCAAAAGCGATCAAGGCCACGACGAGGGCGTATTCAACCAGGTCCTGGCCGTCTTCTTTGGCGAGGAGAGACTGCACCGTGAGATATACGTTGCGCATTAGATTCGTCATCCAGATCTCCTATAAGTTCAATTGCGTTCCATTTTTTTATGAGCCCATCAGTTGCGGCTGGAATCCCAACGTAACTGAATCAACATTGAACCTTGAACGAAAATCGGCGGACAGGGCCAGTTTCACCCATGCCCACGGTATCCGTTTGGCGCGCGGTGGTTACTCCGCTTAGGCACCCTTGGGAAGGGCAGATCCGATTACGAAGGATGCACGACCGCGTTTTCCGACGCGCGTGAGCCTATTGTATGTTATTGATTATAAATAGCTTATATACGAAGAATGGCGGGAATTGAAAATGAGCGCGGAACTCAAACAGGTAGCGATCCGAGCCCCGCAAAAGGTCCACGCTCGTTCGAGCTCTGCAGGAATTCCCAACCGCCGCGTCATTTATCCAGGAATTGCCAATGAGGAATAACGTCGTTTGGTTCACAAAAGGCGAGACGAGGCGAAATGAGGCCGGAGACTCACGCTCAGTGAATTGCCGCTGGAAAGGTGATGGATGGAGGCCGCAGGAGAGTGGACCAAAGACCATAGCGGTATATGGTAGGCACGACTGGATTCGAACCAGCGACCTCTTCCGTGTCAAGGAAGCGCTCTAACCAACTGAGCTACGCGCCTGCACTGCAACAGAGAGTAGTCTAGCAGCCTCAGCGTCGCGCGCAAAGATGAGGGAGGCACGCCCTTTCTCGTTTGCTGTACCATCTGTGACGAGCATCGATCGCTCGATCGGGCTGATCTGGGCCTGGCTCCTGAAAGTGACATGACGGACGTCTCGCAACCAAGACTCAATCCTCTTCGCTCGGCACCGAACCTCCTCACGCTGCTCCGCATCTGCATGGCGCCATTCCTCGTGGCCGCTATCCTTGAAAACCGATTTGAAGTCGGATTTATTCTCTTTGTCGCGGCAGGGCTTACCGATGCTCTCGATGGGCTCCTGGCCCGCATGCTGCAACAGCGCACGGTGCTTGGGCAATATCTCGATCCCGTGGCCGACAAGTTGCTACTCAGCACACTGTTTCTGGTCCTCATGCACGAGGGCCTGATGCCGCTCCGGGTCACGGTATTGGTATTCGGCAGAGACGTCTGCATCCTGCTGGTGTCGGCGATTCTTTATGCGGCCGCGGGGCGGCGCGAGTTTCAGCCGAGCGTCTTTGGCAAGGGAAACACGCTGGCGCAGGTGCTGGCTGTCGCCGTCGTTCTGCTGCACCAGCTTACCCACGCGCCCTGGGTTGTGGCGCTACGCTCGTTTGCTCTCTGGGCGACCATGATCCTGACGGTGGTTTCTGGACTTCACTATGCCTGGATCGCGGCCCACAAACCGGCGGCGTCGGTGCATCCTGCGGGAAAGGCATGAGCACGTTGTTCAAGAACTTGCACAAAATAATAAACTTAGCCCCGCGATTCCGGCCTTGAACGATGGGCTGGCTCGCACTCCCCGTCCAGATCTGCAAAGGGGCATGGGGACACCCTGGCCGGTACACATGAGTGGGTCGGCGCTCCATGGCCAATTTGTGATGAAGCCTTTAGGGGTTGAGCGGCAGGCGATTCATTCGTCGTCCGCTTGGTCTTTGGCTTGGTCCACGGTCTCCTCAATGGCCATATCGTGAAACTCTTCGGAGTCAAAGACTTCGCCACACTCCAGGCACTCGACAAACTCCGTGTCTTCGTGTCTGGAAACGATTCGAACCCTGGGGTGTTTGCAGGCGGTTGCCATCGGATCGGTTTCAGTTGGAATATGATGCGCTTTCCGCCGATTGTAGCGGCCTTTTTTGCAAATTCAAGCGGCAAAATGCAAGAGGCGCATGCCTTCGGGGTCCCCGGTCCCCTTTTTGAGACCCGCGAAACATCTGGGCTGGGGCTTGAATCCCCGACTGAAGCGGTCGTATACTAAACACGGACCTAAGCAGTCGGATATTCCATGCTCAAACTAACAAAAAAAGCCGATTACGGGTTGATGGCCCTGAAATACCTGGCCGAGCACCCGGAGACCGTTGCGTTGAGCGCCAAGGATATTGCAGACGCCTATGGGATTCCGGCTCAGCTGCTGGCCAAGATCCTGCAGCAACTCACCAAGTCGGGTCTGCTGAAATCGCATGCCGGGATGAATGGTGGGTATGCGCTCTCCAAAGAGGCGCGTGCCATTTCGGCTTATGAAGTGATTCTGGCCATCGATGGCCCGTTTTTCATCACCTCGTGCACCAAGGGAGCAAAAGGTTGCGACCTGACGCCGAGTTGCACGATCAAAGAGCCATTGGCGCGTGTGAATGACACCATCGCCGGCGTGCTCAAGAGCATTAGCATTCAGGACCTCGCCGAGCACGAGCATCCGACAGGCAAGGTTCGCGATGCCAATGCGCTGGTTTCGTTGACGCTGTAAGCGAATTTTCCCCCTCCGGCTCCGCAACGAGAAGGGCAGGAGCCACAACAAGCAGATGGAGATCTCGAGATGAACACAGTGGTCAGCCAAGTTGAAGTGCCGGCAGGCGTAAAGCTTCCGATCTATATGGACAATCATGCGACCAGCCCTCTGGATCCGCGGGTGCTGGAAGCGATGATGCCCTTCTTCACGGAGAAGTTCGGCAATGCAGCCAGCCGCAACCATTCGTTTGGGTGGGAAGCCGAGCAGGCCGTGGAAGTGGCGCGTGAACAGATTGCCAAACTCATCGGCGCATCGGCGAAAGAGATTATCTTCACCTCGGGGGCCACGGAGAGCGACAACCTGGCGATCAAGGGCATCGCGGAGATGTATCGCGAGCGCGGCAACCACATCATCACGCAGGTCACGGAGCACAAAGCCATTCTTGATACCTGCAAACGCCTCGAGAAATATGGTTATCGCGTCACCTATTTGCCGGTGAAGGCCGACGGACTGATCGATCTCGAAGATCTGAAACGCGCCATGGATGACAAGACCATCCTGGTGACGATCATGGCCGCCAACAACGAGATCGGCGTGCTGCAGCCGATCCGCGAGATTGGAAAGATCTGTCATGAGAAGGGTGTGCTCTTCCACACGGATGCGGTGCAGATCGTGGGCAAGGTTCCCTTCAACGTGATCGCCGATAACGTCGATGTGGCATCGATTTCCGGTCACAAGATCTACGGGCCCAAGGGCGTGGGCGCGCTCTATGTGCGCCGTCGCAATCCGCGTGTGCAGATCGCCGCGCAGATTGATGGCGGCGGCCACGAGCGCGGCATGCGCTCTGGAACGCTCAATGTTCCCGGCATCGTCGGATTGGGAAAGGCTTGCGCGATTGCGCAGGAAGAGATGGAAAACGAAGCCGCGTATCTGCGTGGGCTGCGCGATCGGCTGAAGGCAAAGTTCGAGTCGGAGCTCGACTACGTTCACGTGAATGGCTCGTGGGAACACCGCCTGCCTGGCAACTTGAACATGAGCTTTGTTTACGTGGAAGGCGAGTCGTTGCTGATGGGGATTAACGACGTTGCGGTTTCTAGTGGTTCGGCCTGCACCTCGGCCACACTGGAACCCAGCTACGTGTTGAAGGCGCTGGGACTGGGCGATGATGTGGCGCACAGCAGCATTCGTTTTGGTCTGGGCCGCTTCAACACCCAGGCTGAGGTGGACTACGTGGCCGCCAAGGTTATCGATATTGTGAAGAAACTTCGTGAGCTTTCACCGCTTTACGAAATGGTGAAGGAAGGTATCGACCTCACGAAGATTGAGTGGCAGGCGCACTAAACCCGTGCGGTGGGGGCATGAACCGCCTTCGGCACAAGGTGAGACGGCGGGGCCTCTGGTACGAGGTTGTCGAGAGTTTGAGAAGCATCGGCGGGCTGGTCTGCCGAATCCAACAGGAAGTACACGCGGCTTCCCCGCGCGAGGAGAATGGACGATGGCATACAGCGACAAGGTAGTTGACCACTACAACAATCCGCGCAACGTGGGCACGCTCGATAAAAGCTCCGGCGACGTAGGCACAGGCCTGGTGGGTGCACCGGAATGCGGCGACGTAATGCGCCTGCAGATCCGCGTGAACCCCGAGACCCAGGTCATTGAAGAAGCCAAGTTCAAGACCTTCGGCTGCGGATCGGCAATCGCCAGTTCGTCGTTGGCGACTGAATGGATCAAGGGCCGCAAGGTGGAAGAAGCGTTGACGATCAAGAACACGGATATCGTCAAGGAGCTCTCGTTGCCGCCAGTGAAGATTCACTGTTCGGTTCTGGCCGAGGATGCAATTCGCGCTGCGATCGGCGACTGGAAGAAGAAGAACGGCGTCGCTGAAACGGTTACCGAAACGGCGAACTCAGCGCAGTAAGGCACGTGATGGTGTGGCCTGGAACTCCGCGGGATGCGCGGAAGGGGTGCACCACGATTGAAAGTGGATTGGAACGAAACATGTCGGACGTGGTGACAATCGAAACGAAACCGGCCGAGGGAGCCTCCGCTGCGAAGCCGCAGGGGGCCGCGCCCGCAGCATCGGGGCAGGGGCTTCAGCTGACGGAACGCGCCATCCAGCGCGTTCGCCTTGCCATGGCCAAGGAAGGCATCTCGGCGGCCGAGGGTGGACTGCGCCTGGGCGTGACGGGCGGCGGTTGCTCGGGCCTGTCGTACGCGATCAAGTTTGATACGCAGCCGCGGGAACGGGACCGCGTGTATGACTTCGACGGGGTGCGCGTTTTCGTCGATCCGAAGTCGTTTCTCTACCTGCACGGCATGACGCTGGACTACGAAGAGACACTGATGCGGCAGGGCTTCAATTTCATCAATCCGAACTCCTCGCGCTCCTGCGGCTGCGGATCGTCGTTCTCCTCGTAAGCCGGCCGCTGGAGTTCCCACATGTTGAACGTCCTCGATTCCGCAGTTCCGGTTGCATGCTGGTCATGCTCCGTGGCTCACAATGAGTCCACACTTTTTTGTCCGCATTGCAGCAAGATTCAGCCGCCCCCGGGCGGCACTTATTTCTCTGTCTTTGGGCTCGTACCGCGGCTCGATCTCGACCTGGGGATGTTGGAGCATGAGTTTCACAAACTGAGCCGCAAGCTGCACCCGGATCGCTTCGCGCGCGCACAGGAAAACGAAAAGGAGTGGAGCCTGGCGGACACGGCTCTGCTCAATGACGCCTATCGCACGCTGAGGGAGCCGATCCGCCGCACCGAGTATCTACTCAAGCTGCACGGCGCGGAGATCGGCGAAGAACACAGCGGCAAAGATCGCCGCGATCCATCGCGTGTGCCGGCGGACCTGCTCGAAGAGGTCTTCGATCTGAACATGCAGCTGGAAGAAATGCGTGCCGCCCGCAAGATGGGTGAAAAGGACCCCGAACTCGAGACAAGCCTTACGGACGCCAAGAAGAAGTTCGACGGCTTGCTCGATGACGTCGATCGCGATCTGCGCGCACAGTGGAAAGCCTGGGATGACGGCGATGCATCCGCGCGCAACGCTGCGCAAAAAATCATGATCGCGCTGCTGGATCGACGACGCTATCTCAATAACCTCGTCCGCGACGTAACTGAGACCCTTGGAGCTTAAACGAGAAGCATGGCGGAACAACGTGTAGTCGGCATCGACCTCGGAACCACAAACTCTCTGGTCGCCTATATGCAGGGCGAGAAGCCGGTCGTGATTCCCGGCGTCGATGGTTCGAATCTTGTACCGTCGGTGGTCGCACTCGACCCCATTGCGGCTGAAGGCGGACGTCCGACGGTGACCGTGGGCAACAGTGCGCGCCGCGCGCTGATCGAGACGCCGGAACGTGTCATTTATTCGGTCAAGCGACTGATGGGCCGCAGCCTGGATGAAGTGCAGACGGAGCTGAGGTTCTTCCCTTTCCGACTTGCAGACGATGTGGAGGCTGGCGAGGTACCGCGCATCCAGCTTGGCGAATTGCGGTTTACGCCGCCCGAGATTTCGGCTTACATTCTGCGCCAGCTGAAGCGCAATGCGGAGCGGTTCTTTGGCGAGCCGGTTACGCAGGCCGTCATCACTGTGCCTGCTTATTTCAATGATGCGCAGCGCCAGGCAACCAAGGATGCAGGCCGCATGGCGGGCCTCGAAGTGCTGCGCCTGGTGAATGAGCCCACCGCGGCGGCGCTGGCCTATGGGCTCGACCGCGCCAAGGAAGGCACCATCGCTGTCTATGACCTGGGCGGCGGCACGTTCGACATCTCCATTCTCAAGCTGCGCGACGGCATCTTCGAAGTGCAATCCACCAACGGCGACACGCACCTCGGCGGAGACGACATCGACAATCTGCTGCTGGCGATCGCTCTCGACGAGATTCATGCCGAGCACGGCGTGGATCTGCGTGCGCATCCCGGCGCGGTGCAGGGATTGCGCAAGAACGCGATCGACGCCAAGATTCAGCTGTCGTCCGAGTCCGCTGCGCATTTCGATATTGAGCTGCCCAACGGGGACCGCTACCAGCGCGAGATTCCCCGCGAAGTTTTTGAGCAGTTGATCGAGCCGGTGCTCGCACCGAACTGCCGGCCCGTGCAAGCAGGCGCTGGCCGATGCCGGCATCACGCCGGAACAGGTCGACGAAGTTGTGCTGGTGGGTGGCTCGACGCGCATTCCCGCAGTGCGCGCATTGGTCGACGACCTGTTTCATCTCGCGGCGCGCGGCAAGAAGCCGCATACGGAGTTGAATCCCGATGAAGTGGTTGCGCTGGGCGCTGCGGTCCAGGCCGATATCCTGGCCGGCGCGTCGAAGACGACTGAAGAGATGCTGCTGCTCGACGTGACGCCTCTGTCGCTGGGCATCGAAGCGCTGGGCGGCGTGGTGGCGCGCATCATTCCGCGCAACTCCACCATTCCCGCGTCGGCTACTGAGCATTTCACGACCGGCGTCGACGGGCAGACGAATGTTGCGATTCACGTGCTGCAGGGCGAACGCGAACTGGCCGCCGATTGTCGCTCGCTGGCGCGTTTTGACCTTAAGGGCATTCCGCCGATGACCGCCGGACTGCCGCGCATCGAAGTGAAATTCCTGATCGATGCCGACGGCATTCTGCAAGTCTCAGCGCGCGAACAGCGCAGCGGCAAGGCAGCGCAGATCGAAGTGAAGCCGACCTACGGCCTCACCGACGAGCAAGTCGAGTCGATGATTCTCGACTCGTTCGATCACGCGGAAGAAGATTTTGCCAAGCGCCTGCTGATTGAAGCCCGCAATGAAGCGGAGACAATTCTTTCAAAAGTGGAACAGGCGCGCACCAGTCCCGCATGGGGGCAACTGACGGGCGAAGAGATTGCCGCGATCGATGCGGCCCGCGACCATTTGGCATCGGTCAAACTGGGCGACGAACCTGGCAGCTCTGCGCGATGCGACGCTGGCGCTCGATCGCGCCACGCAGCGGCTTGCCGAGTTGATGATGGATGCCGCGGTCACCACCGCGATTCGCGGCAAGACGATGGACGCTGCCGGCGAAGAGCTCGGGGATGAAGTGACTGCACCGCATCCCATGGCTCCGGCGGAGTTCAAATAGCAATAGAATGCGCAAATTGCGCTGAGAAAGAAACGAATATGAGCGAACAGACCCACAAGAACATTCCGCCTGACAAACTCGTCCGCGTCACCTTCGAGCCCGAGGGCAAGGTGGTCGAGTTCGAATTCGGCACGATGCCCTATGACCATCACGGCAAGCCGATGTCGTTCCTCGACGTCGCGGAGAATCACGACATCTTCCTCGACCACGCGTGCGGCGGATCCTGTGCCTGCACCACCTGCCACATCTGGGTCAAGGACGGCGCAAACGGCATCAGCGAAGCGGAAGACGACGAACTCGACCGCCTCGACATGGCTGCCGATCAACAGTTGAACTCGCGCCTCGGCTGCCAGGCCGTCATCACCAAGCCTGGCAGCTACGTCGTCGAGATTCCGAAGTGGAATCGCAACTACACTTCGGAAGGCAAGCCGCTGGCCCTGGCCGAACCGAAGTAAACAAAGCGCGGGAACCATGAGTCCATCGAGCATTGAGCGGAAGCAGTTGCTTGCCGCGGCGCTTGGCAATCGGAATGTAAGCGCGGTGGATGTTCGCAGGATCACGCTGGAACCGGGCCAGAAATCGGGACGCCATTTGCATGCCTGCCCCGTCGTCGGGTACATCGCAAGCGGCACTGCATTTTGCCAGATCGAGGGAGAACCCGCCGAACTGCTGCCGGTTGGATCGGCTTTCTACGAGCCGGCGGATCGCGTGATTGCGGATTTTGGCAATGCTTCGGACGGTGTGCCGCTGACCTTCATTGCGTTTTATCTACTGGACGGCGAGCAGGAATTGATCACCATGCTCGATTCGAAGTAAGGAGCTCCGATGGCGCGCGAGATTCACTGGACTGACTCTGAAGAGATTGGCATTCAATTGCAGGAGAAGTTTCCCGACATTGATCCGCTCACTGTTCGCTTCACCGACTTGCTTCGCTACGTGATCGAGCTCGAAGGCTTCGCCGACGATCCTGCAAAATCGAATGAGTCGCGGCTCGAAGCCATCCAGATGGCGTGGCACGAAGAGTACGAAGACGCGAAAGGCTAGCTCTCTGTTTCAGCCTTGACGATCAAATTCGCTCGAGCCAAAGGCCGCCTCGAAGTGCATGAACTCGGCATCCTGTCCGGGGACAAGATACACGCTGAGCACGTCAAAGCGAATCGACGGCATCGCAGCTTGTGGTAGCTGCCGCACGTAGCGCCGAGCGAGCCGTCGCAGAATCGCGCGCTTGTGTCCATCGACTGCGGATTCGGCAGGAGTGCTGTCGCGCGCTGTGCGCGTTTTCACCTCGACGAAGCAGAGCATCGGTCCCTGCCATGCGATCAAGTCCACGTCGCCGGGCACATCGCCGGAGGACCAGCGCCGCGCCACAACCGTGTAGCCCTTGCGCCGCAGATAAAAGAAGGCCGCATCTTCACCAGCCAACCCAGTCGCCAGATGCGCAGGTTCCTGTTGCGTCGAGCCTCGCTTCTCAGCGAGCCGGTCCAGCCCCACCAGCGCACGCTCCAGCAGCACTGTGGCGAACTGCCCAGATTTCCCCATGGCCTTTCATTCTCTACCCTGGCGGAGGACTGCGCAAACAGGAACGCCGCAGCCCGCCAATCAAAAGTGCAGCGGCGAAAACTGCGGCGCTTCCTTGAGTGAAATTCAGACGGTCACTGCGGCCGGTTCGCTGGCATGCGCGTGTTCCTTCTCCACCTGCGCCAAGGCATCTTCCAGAATGTCGAGCGCGACAGTGGCCTCATGTTCATTCACAATGAGCGGGGGACAAAGCCGAATCGTATTCTCTCCGCAACCCAGCACCATAAGGCCGCGCTCGAAAGCTACGGTCTCCACGCGGTCTCGCAGCTTTCCGGCAGGCTCGCGGGTGGCCTTGTCCTTCACCAGCTCGATGCCGATCATCAAGCCGCGGCCGCGCACATCGCCCACCAGCGGATGAGATTGCTTCCAACCTTCGAGCCTCTGCATCATCCTCGAACCAACCTGCGCCGCATTGGCAATGGCTCCGCGCTCGAGAATATCGATTGTCGCCAACGACGCAGCCAGCGAAATCGGATTGCCGCCAAATGTGGAGGCATGCGAACCGGGAACCCAATCCATGATTTCAGAGCGCGTCAAACAGATGCCCAGCGGCATGCCCGACGCAATACCCTTGGCCATGCACACCATGTCCGGCTCGACTCCGGAATGTTGGATTGCCCACCATTTTCCGGTGCGCCCGGCACCGCTCTGCACCTCGTCGGCCACCAGCAGAATGCCGTGACGGTCGCAGATGGCGCGCAATTCCTGCAGAAAATTTGTGGGAGCGACGACATAGCCGCCTTCGCCCTGGATGGGCTCGACAAAGATCGCCGCAACTTCTTCCGGAGGAACGATGGTCTTGAAGATCTTTTCTTCGAGATAGCGCGCACAACCCAGGCTGTAGGCCTCTTGCTCCTTCGCATCGCCGGGGCAGTCGCGATAGACGTTGGGATAGCGCATGTGCGTGACGCCCGGAACTAACGGTGCGAACCGCCGCTTCTGCTGCGGCTTGGAACCGGTGAGGGAGAGAGCGCCCATGGTGCGCCCGTGAAAGGCTCCAAAGAACGAAATGATGTGTTGCCGCTTGGTGTGGTAGCGCGCCAGCTTGAGTGCGCACTCAATCGCCTCGGCACCGGAGTTGCCGTAGAAAACCTTGTGCGGCCCCCGCATCGGCGCGATCGAAGAGAGCTTCGCAGCCAGGTCGGTGAGCGGCTCGTTGTAGAAATCAGTGCCAGAGATATGAATCAGTTCAGCAGCTTGCTTTTGAATTGCAGCCACAACTTCAGGATGACAATGCCCTGTGGAGACGACCGCGATGCCCGCCGCAAAATCGATAAACTCGTTCCCGTCCACGTCTTCAACGCGAACCCCGCGGCCACGCTTGGCCACCAGGGGATAGGAGCGGGTGTAACTCGGCGAAATAAAGCGCGTATCGGCGTCGACGGCCGCTTTTGCCTTGGGTCCGGGCACCGGACAAACCAGCTTTGGCCCATACTTTGCGTGCATTTCTTGCTTGTTCATTTTCATCTCCTCGGCAGATTTGGTTGAGAGGCCGGCCCTGAAGAAGAGGGACAGCGGCCACGGACCCTCGGGGAAGGGTCGTCCAGTTCTGCGGACCCGGGGTGGATCCGAAAAGCAGGCGAGGAACTTCGGCGGTCCCGAACTAATCGCCGCCGAAGAGGCTAGGTCGTGTGCGGGTCGGCAACACGCGCAGGTGGCGGCGTGGGCAAATGCAACGGGCGCGCGAACGCGACCAGCGCTTGGTCGCTGACACATGGTCAATCGCGATGGAAGATGGCCTTTGCATAGAGGTCCCGCTGGCTTTGAGCATAGCATGGGCTCAGATTTCCGCGCCACGATGGCTCAGAAACACAAGAATTCGCAAGAAGCGGGAAGCCTCGGCACGCAGGCCGGGCTACGATGGAATTCATCCCATGACTGCGAGTGAGGCCAACTCGATCACGCATGAGAGGCGCTCTGCTTCGACCGTCACGATAAAGTGAGATTTATCAGGAAGCCGGGTTCTTGATGAAGGCCTTCGCGGGAACGAGCGCTGTAGGGCTGTCCTGTTCAAGCACAACCGCGCCGCCTTCGAAGGTCTTCAGCGCATCCTCGTTCGAGGCCATGGCCATCCAGCACACGGCGCCCTTTTTGAGCAGGGTACAGGCAATCTCCACGGTATAAGGCGGAACTTCCGGATGCCCTTTCGGCGTTCCCTTTGTGCGCTCGATCCACATGCCGTGGGTACCCAGCTTGTAGTCGTTATTCACGGGATCGGAAATGTCGAAGCTCTGCTTGATGCCCTCTGCTGCACCTTGCGCAAATCCGGGCAGATCCTTTTCGCTCATTGATTGACCAAAGCATTCAAAAGGCAATTCGACGACGACGACGACCGATGCGGGATCCCCATGGCGCGCAGTGAAGGCAATCTGCACGCAGGCGACGCCTTTCTTCTCATCGTCTGAAGAGGCATTCTGTTGCGCTTGCTGTTTGACATCGGAAAGCGTGGGAGCCGCATTCACCACTTCCCAATCGCTTGGCAGAGAGTAACTGAACCCCAGTTCGTTGGTCTGCGCTTTCGGCTTGGGCGCCGGCGCCTGCGCCACCAGGACCACGCAGCACAGCAGCAACGAAGAACCGATCCATTGAGCTTTCATTTCGCGGCAAGTCTACCATGTTGCTGCATGCCGGCATCGATCGTCTCGCGACGACTTTGCACGAGGAGGAGCCGATGGGTTTGGCATGAAGTCCGAGGCGAATTCGGGATGTGATCAGCGTCCAAAAACTTGAAAGCCCGCCATTGCGAAGTGGCGGGCTTGCAAGCAGACCCCAAATACTGGTCCTGGTTGGTTGTGAAGGTTGTTCCCCAATTAATGTTTATACGTTAGCGTTCAATCAGGGTCGAATCAAGCGAAATCGCAGAATTCAGGCGACTTTGGCGCGAAAGTGCCATACGTCTATGAGGCTTTAGTAACCACTTTCCTACACATCCATACGAAGTTTTAACGAATTGAAAGCTGCCAGATGAGAAGTTCTCATTTTCGGGATCGTCTCGCCTAGGCGAGAAAGAAAGCGGAGACTGCAGAAGCAACTCCCGCAAGGGCAAAAACCATCCCGAAATACCAGTAAATGCGACTGCGCGTGAGCAGGGTCACCGACGTGATCACGAGTCCGATCTCCAGCAGCGCTTCCCCCAGGTCGAATCGATCCGCGCGGGCCTCGGCCTTCGAGACGCGTTTCTCGAATTCTTCTGCTTTGTCTTTCGATTCTTTCAATTCGTCTGCCCACTTGGCTTGATGATCGGCGTACGACTTGGCCATTTTTTGCGCGGCAACTTTGTCGGTAATTGTCACGACGTTGAGCAGATCGATGGTAAGAGCCGTGTCGTTGGAGCGGATTTTGTGCGCCTGGTATTCATTCCATTGATCGGTGGCTTTGTTCTGCGACAGCACGGCTTCTGTGTGCGTGCGATGCCCCAGCACCGTCGTTACGGCAACCAGCACGGCCAGCACGCTCATGGTGAAGGCAACGGGCCGAAGCGACGGCTCGCTCGATCCGTGTTCCGCATGCTCCTGCAACTCTTGTGCCTCGTTGGCTTCCATCGCAAGACCTCCTGCCTTCTGGCGCTATGGCAATGCTACTTCCGCTTCCAGCGCACGCCCTCTTTCGAATCCTCGATCACAATGCCTTTGGCTGCCAGCTCGTTGCGGACCTGGTCGGCCAACGCGAAGTTGCGCTGCTTCTTGGCCGCCTGCCGCTTTTGAACCAGGGCTTCAATTTCCTCGTCGCTCAAGGACTGACGCGCCAACAATTCCGGCGCAACGTCCGCCATCCGGCCCGCCTGCTCGGCCCATGCAAGTGCTCGACGTGTGGGCTCGGCATCCCGATCTTCGATTACTTCGAACACCGCGTCGAAATCAGCGAGCACGCGAAGAATGGCCTCTCGATCTTCGGCGAAAAAGTGGCCTCGATCGATGGCTGTATTTGCGGCGCGGACCAACTCAAAGATTGGCGCGCGTGCGTCGGCGGTATTCAAGTCGTCGGCCAGTGATTCCATGAAATCGGCCCGCGCTTTTTGGGCGGCAGCCTGCATCGGAGAGTCCTGGCCGGTCGCGGACTCCTTGTTCGCCGGAAATGCTCCAGAGGTCAGCCGCTGGTGGAATGTCCGCAGCCGCTCGATTGCGTTGGTAGCTTCTGTCAGCCCTTCGAAGGTGAAGTTCAGCTGGTGACGGTAGGGGACGGAGATCAGCGCCAGCCGAATTGCCGACGCCTTGTATCCCTTGAGCAGCAGGTCGCGGAGGGTGTAGAAATTCCCCTCGCTCTTCGACATCTTGCGACCATCGACGAGCAAAAAGCGTACGTGCATCCAGTGCTGGGCAAAGGTCTTGTGGGTCACACTTTCGCTCTGCGCAATTTCGTTTTCGTGGTGCGGAAACATCAAGTCTTCGCCGCCTGCGTGGAGATCAAAGCTGTCGCCAAGAAACTCCATCGCCATCGCCGAGCACTCGATGTGCCAGCCAGGGCGGCCGCGCCCGATTGCCGTGTCCCACGAGGTTTCGCCCGGCTTGGCGGCCTTCCACAGCGCAAAGTCGCGCGCCGAATCCTTCTCGTATTCGTCTACATCGACACGAGCGCCGTCTTCCATGCCGCTCAGGTCTTTCTTGCTCAGTTTTCCGTACTCAGGAAACGCCGAGAGCCGAAAATACCAGCTTCCATCGTCGACCTTGTAGGCTGCACCCGCTGCCGCCAGCTTCTGCACCAGCTCCACCATACGGGGAATGTGTTCGGTGGCGCGCGCGATCACCTCGGGCCGCTCCACGCGCAGCGCTTCCAGGTCCTCAAAAAATGCAGCGACATATTGGGCTGTGTAGTCGCCAATCGCGACGCCGCGCTGCGCAGCATTGCGGATGATTTTGTCGTCCACGTCGGTAATGTTCATCACGTGGCGGATCGGAACGCCTGTCAGCTTCAGAAATCGGCGCAGCACATCGATTTGCAGGAAGGTGCGGAAGTTGCCGATGTGGCCATAGTCGTAGACGGTGGGGCCGCAGGCGTACATGCGCAACGCTTTGCCGTCTGCCGGGACGAGTTCGTCCAATTTTCCCGAGAGAGTATTGAAAAGGCGGAGGGTCATTCGTCGAACTGCTTGCTCGAAGTCACAAAGTATTCTGGCGCAGAGCCTATCTGATTGTAGCAGCGCAAAATATCGCGATTTCTCTGAACTTCCCGCAACAACCGACCCTGCATTGGTGTATAGATTGTTTAAGAAAACCACATTGATCATGGGCCCGGAAGGCTATGGATAGCGAAGTACTGTCTCATCTCTGTGATCCAGACACGCGCTACGAATTCGAGCAGGAAGGAAACACGCTCCGCAATACAGCGACCGGTCGTGTTTATCCGATTCGCGACGGCATCCCTTTGTTTGTCAGTACTTTAACTGGGCCTAATCTGAAATACCAGGCGCTCTACGATCGCATTGCACCGGGCTATGACCTGGCGGAACATCTGTACCGGATGTTTACGCGAAGGCCGGACTACCGGCTTGAATATCTCAGCGAGCTTGAGATTCCCACCCGCGCGCGGGTGCTCGAAGTTGCCGTGGGCACCGGCGCCAATTTTCGCTATCTGCACGCCGACATCGACTTCTTTGGCGTAGATCTTTCCTGGGGCATGCTGAACAAATGCCGCAAGAACCTGAAGAAGTGGAATCGCTCCGCGCACCTTTTCCAGGCGGAAGCGGGCCGCCTACCCTTCCGCGCGGAAGTTTTCGACTGCGTCTTTCACGTGGGCGGCATCAACTTCTTTTCCGATCCCGCGCGCGCCATGCGCGAGATGATCTGGGTCGCCAAGCCGGGAACCAAAATCGTGATTGTCGATGAGACGGAGAAGGTGGTCCGCGACCACTACCAGAAGAACCCCATCACCAAGGCTTACTTCCCGCCCGGGAGCGAAGCCGTACGCTGCCCCATCGAGCTTGTTCCGGAAGAGATGGAGGAGATTCGCGCCCGCGAAATTGCCGGCGGCAAACTCTATTGCCTCACCTTCCGCAAGCCGGGCGGCGCCAAAGCCAGCGCAGTTTGAGTTCACTCAAGACTCTTCGAGCGATCGAGCCAAGAGGCAGATTCCCAGAAAAGATCGTTCTGAATCGTGCGCGGTTCCACGCTACCGGCCGAGCGCCAGCGATGGATCGGCGGTGAGATCCGCAGGCGCAAACTCGCCGGCCACAAAGCGTGGCCAAGCGGCCGCGGCAATCATGGCTGCGTTGTCCGTCGACAAGGCCAGCGTGGGAAACGACACGCTGATCCGCCGGCGCGCCGCATCCGCCGTAAATCTCTCGCGAAGCTCGCGGTTGGCAGCCACGCCGCCGGTTACCAGGATCCGCTCGGCATCCAGTGCATCGGCCGCGGCAAAGGTCTTCTTCATCAGGTCGCCGACGACCGCGTGCTGAAAGCTTGCGATGAGATCGAGGGTGGTCGGGTCGCAGGTGGCCATGGCTTCTTCGATGGTCGGCTTTGCCGGCGCGTCAGGCCCAGTGAACAGGGCCTCGCGCCTTGCTTCCGCTTCGGGACGCAGATTGTGCAGCTCGACATAACGCAACACCGCTGTCTTGATTCCCGAAAACGAAAAGAGAAAGTGGGGGTCAAGCGCCGCAATCGGCGCCGTCTTTGCCGCCTTGGTCCGCGCCGGCTTGCCGCGCAAGTGAATTTTGGTTTTGATCTGCGAAAACGAAAAGGGCACTGCGCGTGGATCGCCAAACTGCGCCAGCCCGTCGATCCACGGTCCGCCGGGATAACCCAATCCCAGCAGCTTGGCGACTTTGTCGTAAGCTTCGCCTGCCGCGTCGTCCACGGTGCGGCCCACGAGCGCGTACGTCCACGTGCCCTGGTGCGGTGTCGCCAAATAGAGATGCGTATGTCCACCCGATACGACAAGGGCCAAGGATTGCGCGTCCGGAGAGGCGCCCGCGACCGGCGCATTCGAGGGGTTGCGCTGCATTGCAGTGAGCGGTTGCGCGGTCGACCGTTGACCTTGGAGATCTTCGCGCTGTTGAAGCATCACTGCGTGGATGTGCCCCTCGAGGTGATTCACTGCAATCAGCGGCAAACCCTGCGCAAACGCCAGGGCCTTGGCATATGTGATGCCCACAAGCAGCGCGCCCGCCAGGCCCGGACCGCTGGTTACCGCAATGGCGTCGAGATCGGCCAGCGTAACGCCTGCCTCGGCCAGCGCCGCGCGCACCACGGGCACAATCGCACGCAGATGCTCGCGGCTGGCGAGCTCCGGCACCACGCCTCCATATTTGGCATGGGTGGCAATCTGCGACGCGACCACGGACGACAGCGTGCGTGCGCCACGCTCCACGACGGCGGCAGCGGTTTCGTCGCAGGAGGATTCGATACCTAAAATGAGGCCGCGTTCGCCCATCTTTTTAGTGTAGCTGGATCGCCGTTGCACCCTTTGGCCCCGGGGCGCGCGACAATAGCGGAAACAGCAATGTCGAATGCGTCTCCCCAATTCGTCTCCGCCCTGCGGATCCTCGGCACGCTGCGCGAGGCCGGCTATGAAGCCTACCTCGCCGGTGGCTGTGTGCGCGATCTGCTGCTGGGGCGCGAACCTTCGGATTATGACGTCGCGACTTCGGCCACTCCCGACATCGTGCTCGACATGTTTCCCCGCACCTTTTCTGTAGGCGCACATTTCGGCGTGGTGCTGGTGGCCGACGAGCCAGAAGACTCCTCCGAAGGCTTGGCCCCACCGCAGGTGGCGAAGGTGGAGGTGGCGACGTTTCGATCGGACGGCGCTTACTCGGATGGCCGCCATCCCGCCGACGTCCGCTACACTCGCAGCGCCGCGGAAGACGTCGAGCGCCGCGACTTCACCATCAACGGCCTGCTGCTCGACGGGCTGCGGGCCGGAGACATTTGGGAGAGGCCTGAGGCGCTTCGTACGGCCACGATTGACCACGTCGGCGGACTCGCCGATCTGGACGCGGGCGTGGTGCGCGCCATCGGCGAGCCCGCGCGCCGGTTCCAGGAAGATCAGCTCCGCTTGCTGCGCGCTGTGCGGTTTGCGGCGCGCTTCGGCTTCACGATCGAGCCAGAAACCTTTGCTGCCATGCGCGCTCTCGCCCCGCGCATCCACGCCGTCAGCCGCGAGCGTGTGCGCGACGAACTGACCAAGATGCTCACCGAGGGCCGCGCCCGCTGCGCCTTTGAGTTGCTCGATTCGTCTGGACTCCTCGCCGAGGTTCTTCCCGAGGTCGCGCGCATGAAGGGCGTTGCGCAGCCTCCGCAGTTTCATCCAGAAGGCGATGTATGGATCCACACTTTGCTTCTGCTGGAGCAACTTCAACCGGGCTGCTCGCCCACGCTAGCCTGGGGTGCTCTGCTGCACGATGTGGGCAAGCCGCCGACCTTTCGGGAAGCACCGGACCGCATCCGGTTCGACGGCCACGTCGAGGTCGGCGTCGCCATGGCTGCCGACATCTGCAGACGTTTCCGCTTCTCCAACGACGACATGCGTCAGATTCTTGCCCTGGTCGAAAATCACATGCGCTTTGCCGATGCGCCGCGCATGAAAGCTTCGACGCTCAAGCGCTTCTTTCGCCTCGACTCTTTCGACGAGCATCTCGCGCTTCATCGCATGGATTGTCTTGCCGCGCATGGCAATCTCGATATCTACGATTTTGTGCGCGAGCGGTTCGAAACGACTCCAGCGGAGGTTGTCCGTCCAAAGCCGCTTCTCTCGGGGCGTGAACTCATTTCCGCCGGCTACATGCCTGGACCGCAATTCCAGCGCATGCTGCATGCGGTTGAAGATGCGCAGTTGGAGGGCGCTATTTACACCACCGACGATGCTCTTGCGCTGGTGCACAAACTCTTTCCCCACTAAAGCTTGAATTCATCAGTGACGACGAGCACTGCCAACTCATCCGGTCCATGGGATAAAGAATTTTGGATCTTTCGGACATCGCCTTCGGGCATCGATTGACCTGTGGCATCCCATCCCATCCCCGGAAAGCGAGACCCCATGCACCCCGCCGCCGTGAGCGATCCTGTTCTCGACTTCCAGTCCAACTGGGCCGACCTCGATCTGCCCCCGCACGTGGGCGAGGTCCTGGCCGCCGCACCGCTGGTGCAGACCCCTGAGAACCGCTCGCAGCTGCTTGATTGGGCGCTGGGCCGGTCCACCGGAACGACCGACTGGACCCTCGGCAACCGCGACGACCATGGCGTCTACGAAGCCGTCTTTCATCTGCCGGGACGAACCAATGGCACCAGCCGCATTGTGGAAGCGGTCATCACCAAGGCCCGCAACGGCCTCGCCATCAACTTCCCCGACCCGGCCATGCGTCGCCGCGATCCAGACGCGATGCTCATTGGCGATTCGCTACCGACCGACAAGCCTCGCTATGAAGAACGCTTTGGGGAACCCTTCGACGGCACGCGGCAGCAGACGCTCGATTGGCTGAAAACGCAGGAACTGGTCGCGATGCCCTTCTACGCCGGCACAGACACGCTGGGCTACGGCTCGCTGCTTATCGTTCCGCGCCAGGCCGCCTTCTTTGCCGCCGCGCTTGCCGATCTGCAGGGCATGATTCCGCGCAGCCAGGTTCCAGCCGACTTCAAAATCACCGGTGGCGTGCTCTTCGTTGCGCCGCCGTTTCGCCATACACACTTCGGCGGCCGTCAGATTGTCGTCCATGACCGAAGCGCCACGCACCAGGAGATCTTCGCTTACAACCTCTACCCGGGCCCGAGCGCGAAGAAGGGTGTCTACTCCATGCTGCTCGACATTGGCGAGCGCGAAGACTGGACCACCAATCATTGCGCCGTGGTTGCCGTTGTCACCCCGTACGAGAACCAGCTCGTCCTTATGCACGAGGGAGCCTCGGGGGGCGGCAAGAGCGAAATTACGCAGCACATCCATCGCATGGAAGATGGTCGGCTGCTCCTCGGCCAGAACGTTGTCACCCACGAGCAGCGCACTCTGAGCCTGCCCGAAGCCTGCCATCTGCGTCCCATCGCCGACGACATGGCCTGTGCGCACCCCCGGTACCAGGGCACGAGCAAGCGACTCATCGTTGCGGACGCCGAAAATGCCTGGTTCGTCCGCGTCGACCACATCCACAGTTACGGCACGGCTCCGAATCTCGAGCGCCTTTGCATCGATCCGCCCGAACCTTTGCTCTTCCTCAACCACTACATCGTCCCCGGAGGCACCTGCCTCACCTGGGAACACGTTGAAGACGCACCTGGAAAGCTGTGCCCCAATCCGCGCGTGATTCTGCCGCGCTGCATGATTGAAGATATTGCCGGTGGCCCGCGCGCGGTCGACGTGCGCAGCTTTGGCGTACGCTGCCCACCCACCCATCACGGCAGCCGTCTTTACGGCATCCTCTCGATGATGCATGTGCTCAGCCCCGCGCTGGCGTGGCTCTGGCGCCTAGTTGCTCCGCGGGGGCACGCCAATCCCAGCATTCAAGATCCCTTGCAGGGGGACGGACTTTTGGATGAGAGTCTCGGCCCCAATGCCGCCATGGAATCCGAGGGGGTGGGATCTTACTGGGCGTTTGCCACCGGCCGACGCGTCGACCAGGCGAATCTGCTGTTGCAGCAGATCGTCGCCACCCCGGAGACACGCTATGTTTTACTGCCGAACCAATACATAGGCGCGTGGAGAGTCGGCTTTATGGCAGAGTGGATCGCTCGCGAATATCTGGCCCGGCGCGGGAGCGCGCGCTTTGGCCGCGAACAGGTCGACGAGGCGGCCTTCCCGCTGCTTGGCTACATTCCGCGCCAGCTCAAGATTGAAGGCTCCATGATTCCCCGCGTCTTCCTGCGCGTGGAAGAACAGATCCAGGGCGGCCCTGATGTTTACGAAGAAGGCGCGCGCCAGTGGCGTGAATTCTTTGCGCACGAGCTTAAGCTTTTTCAGGTTCCCGATCTCGATCCTCTCGGCCATCGCATTATTGAGGCCTGTCTCGACGGCGCCACGCAAGAGGATTATCGCCGCCTGATCCCGCATCCAATGTTCCGGGACGACGAAGGATAGGCGGGGTTGATCACAACCGCGGACGTCGATGACTCGGCCACGTCTGGCATCGCAGAATTTGGCGGGCTCGCACTCTGATGGGCAGAAGCGGGCTCGAAGGCGCATCGGGTCCTGCATGAGCGCGTCCCCCAGCCGCTATTCTGAACAGGAGCCATGCCTTCGCAGCCGCGCCAGTTCGACGTCCTCGTGGTGGGTGCGGGCGCAGCTGGATTGATGGCCGCAGCCGTCGCCGGAAAGCGCGGCCGACGCGTGGCTGTGCTTGAACACAACGCTGCACCGGGGCGCAAAATCCTCATCTCCGGCGGAGGCCGCTGCAACTTCACCAACCTGCACTGTGCTCCCGACCGGTTTCTTTCGCAGAACCCGCACTTCGCAAAATCGGCATTGGCGCTCTACCAGCCGCATCACTTTCTCGAACTCGTCGAGCGCTACCAGATCCCCTGGCACGAAAAAGCCCTTGGACAGCTCTTCTGCGATCGTTCCGCGCATGTCCTTTTGAATATGCTGCTCGCCGAATGCGAAAAGGGGCGTGTCGAGGTCACCCTCAACGCGCGCGGCATTGCGGTGGAGCACGATAGTGGAGGCTTTCGCCTTGCGTCGTCGCAGGGAGAGTTCACGGCACCCGCACTGGTCATCGCCGCGGGAGGCCTTTCGATTCCCAAGCTCGGCGCCAGCGGTCTAGCCTACGACCTGGCGCGCCAGTTCGGCTTGCGTATTGTGCCAACGCGGCCGGCGCTGGTTCCATTTGTGCTCTCCGGCGAGGAAGCTTCCTGGACGGAGCTCGCAGGCGTCTCAACAGAGGTCATTGCGCAAGCCGGTCATGCAAAATTCCGCGAAAAACTCCTCTTCACCCATCGCGGCCTCAGCGGCCCCGCCGTCCTGCAAGCTTCTTCGTACTGGCAGGCCGGCAAACCCCTGGTCGTCGATCTTGCGCCGGACGCTGAGATTCTTGCCTCGTTGCGCGCGACGGGCGCACGCCGCGATACGGCGGCATTCCGGCAGGCTTTGCGAAACGTTGTGCCGCAGCGGCTGGCCGATCAACTCGCCGATACCGGCGCGCCTTCCGGATGGACCAGTGCAGCTCTCGATGCCTGTGAACGGCGTCTGCATCACTGGGAGTTTCATCCCGCGGGGACCGAAGGATTCGCGAAAGCCGAAGTGACAGCCGGGGGTATCGATACAGCCGATCTCAACTCCCGTACGATGGAAGCGCGCTCTGTGTCTGGCCTCTTCTTCATTGGCGAAGCTGTTGATGTCACCGGTCATCTAGGGGGATTCAATTTTCAGTGGGCGTGGGCGTCCGCTGTGGCCGCGGGGCGCGCACTGTAATGGAAAGAGATCCGCGCCTATGCGGAGATCGCTTTGCGCATTGCGGCGTCTTCCATCTTGCGGTCGTTCGCCGGCTCCGTGCTACTCCGCGGGCACCACTGGCTTCGCGGGAGGCTTCAGGACGAAGCCCTTGCGCACCAGGGCAAAACCCTGTTGCGGCAATTCGGCCTGTAACAGTTGGCTTTCCGGCCCGGCAAACAAGTCCGTGCTTGAGCCCGCGATGGTTGCCACGAGGTGATGCACTGCGATCGGTTTGCCGTCGAGCGTGCCCTGCTCATCGGGATAGGTCGACAGACTGATGGGCGCAACGGAACCAGCTTGCTTCGGGACAATGGCCCACAAGTCGCGATTGTTGTGATTCACCGCCAGCGTCAGCAGGGTCTCCAAAGCTCCAGGATCAAAATCTGGAAGAAACACTGCATCGCTGTGCGCGTCGAGTCGCGTGGTTGTGCTGCGCCCGTTGGCTGAAATATTCATCAGCAGTTGCGCTGCATCGGGCTTCGCCGTCACATTCACGGCTTCATCGTTCACGGTTGCGCTGAGTTGCACATGCTTCAGCTCGTTGGCCGATGAAAGTTCTTCGTTCTTCGAGAGCGCGTAATCCAGCCCCTGCATCGTCACGCGCACCAGAGAGGTTGAATCGTATCCGTCCGGCGTCGCCTTCAATTGAAAGCTCGCGGTGCCCACCTGTTTTCCGTGCTGGCTTACTGTAAAAGCCGCTTCCTGCGCTGAAGCGCGCGCGGTTGTAACAGCCGAAACCCATGCAATCAATCCCGCAATAAGAAACAAAGCAGATTTCCGCACAATACTCTCCACCCTCTCTTCTATAGACGTGCAACAGGTGCCGGGAGTTGTGGTGTCGGCCAGGCCCCTCGGCCCGGTACCGTTCCGCGCTATCCTTTCTATTTGAGGTGCAATGCCATGACGGAAACCGCGACGCGCCCGCAACTCGCTCATTTGACCGCTGTCCTCGACGAACTTCGCGCCAAGGGCACCCATTTCAAGCTGCGCATTCTCGACGACCAGCAGGCGCCGGTGTGCCATTATGACGGGCGCGCGGTCATCAACCTAGCCAGCAACAACTACCTGGGCCTGGCCAACCACCCTAAGCTCATTGAGGCGGCGCTTGCCGCGACGCGCACCTATGGCGTCGGGTCGGGCGCAGTGCGCACCATCGCCGGCACCATGCGCATTCACATGGAGCTCGAGGAAAAGATTGCGCGCTTCAAGAATGTCGAGGCCTGCGTCGTCTTCCAGAGCGGCTTTGCCGCGAATGCCGGAACCGTCAGCGCGATTCTCGGGAAAGACGACTTCATCCTCTCCGATGATCTCAACCATGCCAGCATCATCGACGGCGCACGGCTTTCGCGCGCCAAGATCAAGGTCTTCCGCCACAAGGATGCTGCGCATTGCGAAGAGCTGCTGAAGGAAATCGCCCACGAGCCCGGACACAAGCTGGTGATCACAGACGGCGTCTTCTCGATGGACGGCGACATTGGCCCGGTCGACAAGCTGGCTGCGCTGGCAGAGAAATATGGCGCCATCATGATGGTGGACGACGCGCATGCCTCCGGCGTGCTGGGTCGCAACGGCCGCGGCTCCATTGATCATTTTGGAATGCACGGACGCGTCGATGTGCAGGTGGGCACGCTTTCAAAAGCCATCGGCGCACTGGGCGGCTACGTGTGCGGAAGCAAAGACCTGATTGACTACCTCTATCATCGCGCGCGGCCTTTCCTGTTCTCCACATCGCATCCTCCGTCGGTCGCGGCGACCTGCATTGCGGCCTTCGACATTCTGGAGAACGAGCCCGATCGCATCGCGCGCCTCTGGTCCAATACGCGCTATTTTCAGGGCGAGCTCAAGCGCGCGGGATTCAACATCGGCGGCGTCAACACGCCGGCCACGGAAACTCCGATCACTCCGATCATTGTCGGCGAAGGCCGCGCGGCCATGGAGTTTAGCCGCGCTCTCTTTGAGGAAGGCGTGATGGGGACGGGCATCGCGTTTCCCACTGTGCCGGAAGGCAAGGCGCGCATCCGCCTCATCCTCACCAGCGAGCACACGAGCGCGCAGCTCGATCAGGCGCTGGAAACACTCACGCGCGTCGCGAAGAAGATGGGCATCCTCCCCGCGGGAGTCGCATGATTGCTCATCTGCGCGGCAAGCTGATTCACAAGGAACCCGGCCAGGCCATCGTCGAGGCTGCCGGCGTGGGCTACGACGTTGTCATCTCGGTGCCAACCTTCACTTCTCTGCCCTCCGTCGGCGCCGAAGCCTCGCTCTACATTCACACGCAGGTGAGCCAGGACCAGATTGCGCTCTTCGGCTTTCTCGAAAAGGACGAAAAGCGGCTCTTTGAGCGGCTGATTACCGTGAGCGGAGTCGGCCCCAAGCTGGCCATCAAGATGTTGAGCGGGCTTTCGTCGGAACGAACAGTCCAGGCGATTCGCACGCAGGATCACGCACAGCTCACGCGCATTCCTGGTGTGGGCAAGAAGCTGGCCGAGCGTCTTGTGGTCGAGTTGAAAGACAAGCTCGACGACTTCGCCGTGGCTCCAACCCCGTCGACCGTGCAAGGACCGGCAGTGGACGACGTGCTCTCGGCACTCGTGAATCTCGGCTACCAGCGACCGTCTGCGGAGAAAGCCATTGAGCAGGCCGTGGCCAAAGACAAAGCATTGGCCGCGGATTTCGATGGATTGTTCCGAGGGGCGCTGAAGCTGATCCGGTAGATGCGACTCGCGCCGTTTCGTCCGCAACGTCCATAGCAGCGGATTTCCTCAGAAAACTGGCTCTTTGCACAGCTCGCGCCGCCGCGACGCAACACGAAATGCACTAGACTTTCGAGAGATGCCCGTAAAAGTAAAATCCGCTCCAGTCGCAGCCTTACCCTATCTAAGCCCCGCGGCGCTGAACTTTCTGCGCAACCTCGCCAAGCACAACGACCGCGAATGGTTCACGCCGCGCAAGCCGCAGTTTGAAGCGCTGCTCAAGGAGCCGATGCTGGCCATCGTCCGCAAGATCACCGATGCGATGCTCGACTTTGCCCCGGACCATGTGCGACCCGCAGAGAAAAGCCTCTTCCGCATCTATCGCGATACGCGCTTCTCCTCAGACAAGCGCCCCTATAAGACACACGTGGCTGCGTGGTGGTCGCACCAGGGGCTGCAAAAGACCTCCGGCGCCGGGTACTACTTCCACATCAGCGCGAAGGAAGTCATCATCGCCGCCGGAGCCTACATGCCTGAGAAAGAGCAGCTGGCGGCCATTCGTCACTGGCTTCTCGATCACCACGCAGAGTTTCGCAAAGTCTTGCAGACGGCAAAGATTCGGAAGGCCTTTTCGGAATTTGAAGGAAACCCACTCACGCGTCCACCGAAGGGATTTCCCAGCGATCATCCCGCTCTCGATCTGGTTCAATGCCGCCAATGGGGATTGGCAGCGACCCTGCCCACGAAAACCGCGCTCGATCGCAAATTCGCCGACGTGGTCATTCGCCACTTCCGGCTCGCCGCGCCGATCGTCGACGCGCTCAACACGCCGATTGCCGCAGCGTTGGCTCCTAAAAAGAAGGTGCTATTCGGGCTGCATTGACCTCTGTCGCAGCCTTGTTTTTCGCGGCTTTTCTGGCTACTGATCCGCTCCAAAGGCCAAAAACCGGCAATTTCAGCCCAAAAACGACGTTATAGGCACAAAAACCTAAGAAAACTGTGGAAATCCGTTGTTTTTCCATTGACTTTGCCCACCCCCAGGCCGCATTGTTTTGAACGACAGGGTTCTGTACGAACCCGCATGAATACAGGGGTTTCGTGCAAACGTTGCCTCGGTCGCACTCCCTCCATGCGGTACGCTTGATGGCTTCTTCGAACTTTTTTGTGAAGGTGCCGAGCGGCGGAAACCCAGGCAACAAATATCAGAAGGAGAACAACACATGGCAACTGGACTCACCAAGACAGCTCTTACCCGGCACCTGGCTGAGAAGCTCGAACTGACCAACAAGCAATCGGCTGCCTTTCTCGACCTGCTGGCAGAGACTGCGATTAAAGAAACCAAGAAGAACGGCGTCTTCATCATTCCCGGCATCGGCCGCCTGGTAAAAGCTGAGCGGAAAGCCCGCATCGGCCGCAACCCGCAAACCGGTGAGGCCATCAAGATCAAGGCCAAGACCGTTGTCAAGTTCCGTGTAGCCAAGGCTGCAAAGGACGTCATTGCCCCCCCCAAGAAGTAGCATTCCGGACTGAACCCGAAAGGGGAGAAGCTTCGTGCTTCTCCCCTTTTTCTCTTGGGCGGTCGCAGCAGCAATATTTCCGACACTGCGCGCACAGCCGAACATCCAATGGAGCATGGCAAGCTCCAGTCCAGCGTTCAATCGATCCATCTCCGGCTTTGCTGTGCGCGGTTCCGTCCTCACGATTTTGCGGCTTGAGGGGATTGGCCGTTGCAGCGCTCTCTCTGGTTCTCTATGCCCGCACCGGTGCCAGTTGGTGGCTTTTTGCAGCGCTCTGGCTCTCGCCCGATCTTTCCATGCTCGGCTATCTGCACAGTCCCTGCTGGGGCGCGCGCGTCTACAACGCGGTCCACTCCTATGTTGTTCCCGCAGCGCTTGGTCTTTCCGCAATGCTGCTTCGCGCCGACATGCTATGGCCCTTCGCGCTCATCTGGATCAACCACATTGGCGTCGATCGTTTCCTCGGATACGGCCTGAAGTATTCCGACGGCTTTGGCTGGACGCATCTCGGCCTCCTCGGCAAGCAGAAGTCTTTGTGACCTTCGATTGGTCGCAACCGGGGCAGCGACCCACAATCGCCGTAAAATAGCGGGGAATGATCTTCTATGGTGTGCTAGCTGCTCTTTGCCTGCTTGCGGGCTTCGGGCTCGGCTTATATGAGAACGACTTGCGCTGGCAGATCGTAGAGGCGGTGCATCTGGTTCGACCCGATTTAGAACCCTATGCGATGTTTTCACGGGCGCGGTCCTTCTGGGGCTCCGAAGTTCATCGCATACACGAAACCCAATACTCTGAAAGCCGTCTGACCAATTGGCACAGAACCATCTCGACCGCGGCAATCGCGTGCTTCCTTGCCTTCGCTATCTTTCTCGCCCTCGCGTTCAGGCATTCGTGATGTCGTGCTGTTCCCTTGAAGCACTTGGGATGAGCGCGCGCACGACAAGCGAGATTCCAAAGCTGATGAGAATCGCCTGTGCCATGAGCCGGTTGTCGTAACTCCACGACAGAAATGCCAGCGTGATAAACACGCCGATTGACAGCAACTCTGTGAGAACGCCGCGCAGCCAGTCCGGTTTGCTGCTGCCGTGCGCAATCGAGCTTCGCAGGAGCGGAACAAGACGCGGAACGCTCTGCAGGTAGGCGCGATACGGCTCGCCGAGTCGCGCGGACAAGTATCCTTCCTCGGCCAGAATCAAACGCAACAGAAAAACTGTCAGCAAAGTCATCGTGACCAGAGCGCCAGTCGGCGGCATCAGAAACGCCAACGCCGCCGTCATCGCCCACAATCCGAGGTAGAGCGGATTACGCACGAAGCGGTAGGGACCATCCGCGATCACGCCCACCGCTTTCATCCCCAGGCTGTGCACCGTAAAAGATCCGAGATAGGCGGTACCCCAGACCCGCAGCACCGCGGCGACTCCTGCAATCAGCGCGGAGGTGAGGATCACAACGGGCGTAGCCACAGTAAAGCGCAACAACCCTGTCCGACTGATTTCGAGCGCGAGCCATTCCAGCAATGAGATACGATTCCCGATGCCCCACGCATCGATCCAAGGCGCCCAGAATCCCAAAACAATAATCGCTGCGTTAATCGGCATGCGCAGGCGAAACTCAATCGCACTTGCTTTCACAGACCACTCCGCTCCCATTCTCGCTTGAGGAGTGTATCACCAGGCGCAGGCCAGGGTTCGTGGCTCTACTCGCAGCGCAGTGCCGCCATGGGGTCCGTCTTCATGGCAGAGCGGGCAGGAATCAGCGTGGCTAGCAAAGCAACGATTCCAAGCAGCAGTGCAACTGCAAAAAAGCTGATTGGGTCGCGGGGTCCGACCTGAAACAGCAGGCTCTTGAGCATTTGCGCCGCACCCAGAGCCGCAATCAGCCCTAACGCCCCTCCCAGCACAATCAGGCGCACGCCTTCGCCGGCAATCAACTGCAGAATGTTCGCGTGGGTTGCGCCCAGCGCCATGCGTACGCCGATCTCCTGCGTGCGCTGCGTGGCGATGAAGGCAATCACGCCATAGAGCCCGATCAACGCCATCGTGAGCCCCATGAACGCGAAGAATCCAAGGAGCGCTGTTTCAAAACGCGGCCGGTCAGCCAGCGCATCGACCGCATGGCTCAGCGATTCCACTTCGACAGGAGCAATGGGGTCAATCTGCGCAATCTGCGATCGCACCCACGGCGCCACCACCGAAATCGGCAGCGCGGTCTCAAGCACGATCTCGCAGTGGCCGTTCCATGCGTCGGCTTGATTACCTCGCAAGGTGTAGAACTCCGGCTCGGAGGCGTCCGCGAGTCCTTCATTCTTCACGTCCCCCGCCACGCCGACGATCGTGTACTTCGGCCCATCCAAGGTAAAGTTTGGATTGAACGTTGCCCGTTGCATATGCTGCCCGATCGGGTCTTCTCCGGGGAAGAGACGCGCGGCGAGCAGCCTGCTCAGGATCACAACATTCCCGTTCACGCTCCGTTCATCTTCGCGAAAGCTACTCCCCTTCACGATCGGAATTTGTAGCGCGCGAAAATAATCCGGCGTCACTGAGCGGATCACCACCGTGCCTCCAGCTCCCGATTGCATATGAGGCCTTCCCGAGATAAGGATCTCCGCGTACCGCATTCCATTGTGCCAGTGGTCTGCGTCTGGCGGCAGCGAATCGCTGATACCGACCGCGGTCACGCCGGGCACGTGCCGTAAAGCGGCTTCGGCGCGCAGATAAAAGTCCATGTAAGCCTGGCTTGTTGCATAGTGTGCTCCATCCAGAGCAACGTGTACGGTCATGGCCTGGTCCGTCGCCATGCCCAGGTTTTGATTTTCCAGGTTTTTGAAGCTCTTGATCAGCAGGCTTGCACTTGAGAGCAGAACCACGCTGATCGCAATCTGCGCCGCAACCAGAACGCGCCGCAGCCGCGCAGGTGCGCCCGATTTGGTTGTTCGCGCGACCAGCGCTGCCGCCCGAG
The DNA here is from genome assembly GCA_963798035.1 of uncultured Acidobacteriaceae bacterium. Classification (GTDB taxonomy): domain Bacteria; phylum Acidobacteriota; class Terriglobia; order Terriglobales; family Acidobacteriaceae; genus Telmatobacter. The sequence goes on from CAWCRW010000009.1 coordinate 241,275, forward strand.
GTTTTTCAAGCGCAGGCAGGATGCCGAGCAACACGGCACATGGAAGCGCTGTGAGCACGGCGAATACGATGATGCGGAGGTCGAGCCGTGCCTCGGCGAGAAACGGGATGCCCGTTGGGGCAATCGCGATAAAAACACGAAGCAGAATCTCTGCCATTGCGCATCCGACCATCGCTCCGGCAAGGGCCAGCAACAATGCCTCTGTCAGCGTTTGCCGCACGAGCCGTCCGCGGCTCGCCCCCAGCGCCGAGCGCACGGCTAACTCCCGTTCTCGCGCCGCGCCGCGCGCTGAAAACAAGCTTGCCACATTGGCACAAGCAATCACCAACACAGCAATCACTGCGCCCAGCAACACCCACGCGGCCGTGTACGCATCCTGCATCTGGCGGTCGCGCACCGAACGAACCCGAAGATGAAAATCCTGACGAATTTCTGCAGGAATCCATAACCGCGTGTGTTTAAAGGGTGGCTGCATTTCGGCCTCGGCCTCTTGCACGCTTACTCCTGGCTTGAGCCGCGCAAATGCCCACATCGGATATCCGATGCCGCTGTTAACCGTATGCTGTGCCGCGATGTCCATCTGTGCCGGAAGAAGCACGTCCACAGCCTGCAGGCGCGGCATCTCAAAGTCGCTCGGCAGCACACCCACAATGCGATACAACTGATCGTCGATGCGAATCGCTTTGTTGAGCACGCCAGGATCGCGGTTGTAGCGGCTCAGCCAAAGCCCATCCGAAAGAAGCGCGGCCTTGGGGCCGTTGGGAAGATCCTCCTCGGCGAGAAAGTTGCGCCCTAGCCTCGGCGACACTCCGAGAGTGGAAAGGAAGTTCTGCGCCACGCTCGCGCACTTCAGCGCAATGGGTCGCGTCTCGGTCAAGTTGCACTCGTTCGTGCCCCGCTCAAAAGTGACCGCCTCAAACGGTCGCTGGTTGTCGCGCCACTCATAGAAGAATCCGCCCAGCGTGAATTCCTGCTTCTCAAGCGATTGCGAAAGGCCGAACGAAACGAGGCGGTCATCGTGTGCGTAGGGCAGGCTTCGAAACAGAATGCGATCGACCACGCTGAACACTGCCGTGGTCGCTCCAATGCCGAGCGCCAGTGTCGCAATCACGGTGATCGTGAAGATCGGATTGCGTCCGAATCCTCGAAGTGCGTAGCGGACATCCCGCCAAAAGCTTTCCATCCAAGGCAGCGTCGCGCGCTCACGATACGCTTGTCGCGTTTGCTCCGAGCCGCCGAGCCGAATCAACGCCTGCCGCCGGGCTTCCTCTTTGCTCAGGCCGGCGCGCATGCCGTCTTCCGTGTGCATCGCCACGTGGCTCTCGAGCTCTGCATCGATCTCGTTGTCCCGGCCATGCCGCAGACGCATCCATGCCGCTCTGAGCTTTCGAAGCACAGGTCCTCCTAATCTCCGCGCAGCGCCACCATCGGGTCCACAGCAGCAGCACGCCGCGCAGGAATCCAGGCAGCCGCCAGCGCCACGAATCCCATGAGGAGCGGCACTGCGCAAAACGTGATCGGGTCGAGCGCGCTCACTTCGAAAAGAAAGCTGCGCAGCGTGCGGCCGAGCGCCAGGGCTCCCAGAAGGCCCGCGGCACAACCGCCTCCGGCCAGCAACAGGCTTTGGCGGATCACCGCCAGCAGAATCTGCCAGCGTTGCGCGCCCAGTGCCAGCCGCAGGCCGATCTCCTGTGTACGCCAACTGACGATGTAAGCAATAAGGCTGTAGACGCCCACCGCGCCAATTACCACAGCAAGCCCGCCGAATCCGAGCAGCAGCACCGCCAGGGCGCGCGGCGCGGCCACCGATGTCGCCACCACTTCGTCCATCGAACGCACCCGCGTCACGGGGACCAGCGAATCGATGCTCGCGACCACACGCCGCAAGCCCGCGGCCGTTTCGGAAGGCGTCGTGTGCGACCGCAGCAGAACATACATGACGGGCGATTCGCGTCCCGGCGTCATCGGCAGATACACTTCGTCGTTGAATCCGCCCTCCAGGCTCCCTTCACGCGCATTCCGCACCACGCCTACGACTACCGACGCTTTCGACACATCCCAGACCGCGGGCGCCGGCGCATCGTCCACGTCGAGCAGGTGCTTTCCGATCGGGTCCTGGTTCGGCCAGAGTCGCTGCGCCATCCGTTCGTTGATCACCGCGGCGCGGCTTGCACCCGATGCATCTTCTGCTGTGAGCAAACGCCCACGCACCAGGTGCAACCCCAGCACATCAAAATAACCAGGTGAAACGGTGCGCCCCGTGGCCAGCGATGCGCCCTGCCGCGCGTCTCGTGGGTAACCCTCGGCGTCGTAGACATAGTTGTTGTCGCGTCCGCTCAGGGGCAATGAATCGGTCAGCGCCGCGCCTTCCACGCCGCTGATGCTCTGCGCATTATTGAGCAATGTCGCATAAAACGATTGGCAACGGCCTTTCTCATTGCAAGCAGCAGCGTCAAGCGCGACTTCCGCAGTGACGGTCCCCACGGTGCGGAACCCCGGGTCGACCTGCGACAGCTGATAGAGGCTATGCAGCATCAAACCCGCCGCGGTAATCACCATGACGGACAGACCAATCTGCGCCATCACCAACACCATCGAAACGCCGAAACCGGCGCCTTTGCCCATCACGCCGCGACTTCCCACCCGCAACGCGGCCAGCAAATTCAGGGAGGCCATCTTGATGGATGGAATCAGCCCGAACAGCAGACTGGCCAGCAGCGATGCGCCGAGGGTAAACAGAACGTCTCTCCCATGCAGCGATACATCTTGAATGCGCGGCGTGTCTGCAGGCAGCAGACCAACAAAGATGCGCAGGCTCGCGAATGCCGCTGCAAGGCCCACCACGCCGGCTGTCACGCCCAGCACGACGCTCTCTGAAAGCAACTGCTGGATGAGCCGCCGGCCTGATGCGCCGAGCGCGCCGCGAATTGCAATCTCCCGCTCGCGTGCCGTGGCCCGCGCCAACATCAGGTTGGCCACATTCGCGCAGGCGATCAGCAGGATCAAACCCACGGCGCCAAACAGCAACAATAACCGCGGCCGCATCGCGCCCGTCTGCGCTTCAAGCAAGGGCACCACCGTCATATCGGACGCCCACACGTCGGGCATACGCCAGGGAAACAGCGGCAGCAGCACGCCATGCAGTTGCCGCAATTCGGCTTGAGCCTGCGCCGGTGTCGCGCCGTCGGATAAGCGCCCAAAGAATTGAAGATCGAGGACCGTCCACGGGTCCATCGGATCTCCGCGCCGATACGATACCGGGATCAGGAACTGTGTATCCGCATACGGAAAATGCACACCCGCCGGCAGGACGCCGATGATCCTTCGCGAGACGCCATCGATCCGGATCGTGTGACCCAACGCGTCCGGCGCACCTGCGTAATGTTGTCGCCAGTAGCGGTAACTCAACACCACGTCATGATCCTGCCCGGCAATCGCATCGTCTGCGTTGAAGAAGTCGCCAAGTGCCGGATGAATGCCCAGCGTATCGAAAGCACTCACGGTCACGGACGAGCCAAAGACGCGATTCGACACGTCATTCTCCGAGACGTTCGACTCGGCATCCGCACCATATCCCGCCAGCGACGAAAATGCTTTGGAATTTTCGCCGAGTGCGCGAATCCATCCTTTCGGAAATACCGGTGCAGTGGTTCCCGTAATCCGCATCAGCCGATCCTGCCGAGCATAAGGCAGCGGGCGCAGCAGAATCGAATCCACGAGCGTGTAGATCACAGCGTTCGCGCCGATGCCCAGCGCCAGCGTCAAAACGGCCGTAATTGCGAATCCCGGAGCCTTGCGCATTTGCCGTAACGCAAAACGCACGTCCTGCAGCACGCCTTCAAGGGGTGGCAGCGTAGCGCGATCGCGATAGGCCTGGCGGACTTGCTCTTCGCCGCCGAGTCGAATCAACGCCTGGCGCCGTGCCTCTTCGAGCCCCAAGCCGGCACGCACACCCTCTTCCGTGTGCATCGCGATGTGGCTCTCCAGTTCCGCTTCAATCTCGTCTTGTGCGTGCCGCGCGCCAAAGAGGCGCATCCATAAGGCTCTCAGACTTCGCATACCATTTCTCCTAGTCCGTCCGAAGCGCTTGCATCGGGTCGATCGATGCTGCCCGGCGTGCGTTGCCGGATTGCACGCCAGTGCCAAGCACATTCCGATCTCCCGCGCGCCCCGGTTCACCGCGTAACTCATTCATCCATGCAGGCCATGCCTCCTGCGAGCGCCGTGCGCGAAGCATACGCAAACACAATGCCCGAAGCTTTCGCATTCTTCCCCTTTATTCCGCCCGCAGTGCCTGCATGGGATCGACGGAGGCTGCGCGCCGCGCCGGCAAGTAGGACGCCAGCACGGCGACAACACTGAGGAACGCCGCTGCCCCCACGTAAATCAACGGATGGTTCGCGCCGCTTCCCAGAAGTCTCGCGTTCGCACCCATGGCTGAGTTCGTGAACGAGACGCTCTCGATGGCGCGCGCCATGGCAATCGCCAAAGCTGTTCCTACTACGAGCCCGCCCGCCGCGAGTCCGAGTCCCTGGCGCACCACCATCCACGAGACGCGCACGGGATTTGCTCCCAGGGCCATGCGCACACCGATCTCCTGGGTGCGCTGCGCCACGGAGTACGCCATGACGCTGTAGAGCCCCACCGCCGCCAACAAGATCGCAATCGAACCCAACACCGTCATCAAGCTTGCCGCCACTTTTTGTGGATACAGTGACGCACCGATAAACTCCTTGAGCGGCGCGGCATCAAAGACCGTCACATTCGGGTCGATCGCGCGCGCCTGGGTTCGCAGGGTTGACAATGCGCTGTCTGGATCGCCTTGCGAGCGGACGTAGAACGCCAGATTCATGTCTTCGCGAAAGACCTGCCGGAAAGGCACGTAGAAGTAGGCCGGGGTCGACTCGCCGAGATAGTGATATTTCGAATCTTTGGCCACGCCCACCACGCGAAACCAGCTACCCCATCCGTGGATCTTTTTTCCGATGGGGCTGTGGCCGGCGAAAAACCGCTGCACGAAGGCTTCGTTCACGATCATCACTGCCGGCGCATTCTCGTTGTCCTGCTCGGTAAAGTTGCGTCCGTCGACCATGGGAATGTGCATCAGGGGCAAGTATCCCGGGGAAATCACATTGCGGAAGATGTTCATGTTTTCGTTGGGACGTGGCGCGTAACCTTCGATCTTCAACTCCTCCCACCAGCTCGGTTCAAAGCCCAGCGGCACGCCATCGGAATACGCGACATTGGTAACCCCCGGCGCCGCCAACATCCGCTCGCCGAGCCGTCGGCAGAATTCTCTGCGCTGCGCGAGGTTGTATCCATTCGTGGAGAGATAAAACTGGTTCAGCAATACGTGATTCGGATCGAAGCCTGGGTCGATGCGCAGCGTCTGCTGAAATCCGCGCGTGAACAATCCCGCTCCCACCAAGGCCACCAGCGCCAATGCCACCTCCGAAGCTACCAGCGTCGAGCGAAGACGATTGCGCGCGCGTCCCGCACTTCCGCCGCGTCCGCCCGCATTCAGCTTCGCGCTCAGGTTGAGCCGTCCCACTTGCAACGCCGGAACCACGCCGGCCGCCAGTGCCGCCACAACACACAGACCGACCGTAAACGCCAGCACAGTCAGGTTCGGCCGCGTATCCGTCGAGACCAGCGAGGCCATCGGACTAGGCGGCATCAGCGTGCGCAAGGCGCGGCTCATCCACGGAGTGGCCGCCAACCCCAGTGCCGCGCCGCATCCGGTCAACATCAGGCTTTCGGTGAGCACCTGGCGTGCAATCCGTCCTCGCCCCGCGCCCAGCGCCATGCGTGCGCTAAACTCCTTCTCTCGCACGGTCGCGCGCGCCAGCAGCAGGTTCGTCACATTGGCGCACACAATCAACAGGACCAGCACGCAAACCCCCATGAGGATACGCAGCGGCCCAATGAGCAATCCCTGCGGACCGTGCGGCGACTTCCACAGCGGCATCAGCGTGGCGCTCATCCCTTCACTCACATTGGCATTCGCAATCGCCATGCGGTCGGCCAGCGTTTTTAATTCAAGCCGAGCCTGCTCAAAGCTCACTCCCGGCTTCAGCCGCGCAATGCCCAGCATGTTCCGATCGTGCCGGTCGCGCAGCATCCACAATTGAACGCCATTCAGCACCGACTGCTCCATGTAAGGCACCCAGATGTCGAACGAAGTCACGGGAATGGATCCGTGAAACTGGGGCGAAGCCACGCCTACAATCGTCAGCTCATGTTGATTGATGCGAATCGTCCTGCCGATTACTGACGGATCCGCAGCGTAGTGCGAACGCCAATAGCGATCGCTGATCACGGCCACTGGGTACGCTCCCGGCACATCGCCGAACTCGGCGGGAAGGAACATGCGCCCCGCTTCGGCCTTGACGCCGAGGACCGCGAAAAAGTTCCCTGAAACGAGCTCGCCCCACACACGTTCGGCGTGATTCTCTTTGCCGACGCTGAACGCGGACACATGCGTCACCGCTACGCCGTCGAAAAGCTTGAGCCGATCGCGAAAGTCGATGAAGTCGGGATAGGAATTCGGCACCCATTCGCCGTTGGAAGTGACAGTCTCGACCGTGACGAGCCGATTCGGCTCTTTCACGCCACTCAACGGTTGCAGCAGCACCGCATCAATCCAGGTAAAGGCAGTCGCAGTGGCGCCGATCCCGATGGCCAGCGTGAGGACGGCCACCACGGTAAATCCCCGATTGCGCGCCATCATACGCAGCCCGAAGCGAAGGTCCTGCAGCAACTCTTCGATCCACGGAAGCGTGCGGCGATCGCGATATGCCTGGCGCGTTTGCTCTGCACCGCCGAGACGAATCAACGCTTGCCGCCGCGCTTCCTCGGGACTCAATCCTGCGCGGACGCCGTCTTCCGTGTGCAGCGCAACATGGTTCTGCAACTCGGCGTCGAACTCATCCAGCCTCTGTCTCGCGCCGAATGCGCGCATCCACAACGACCGCACCCTTGCTCGCAAAGCATCCATCACGCGTCTCCTTTCCTCTTACGCTTCGGCGTTCGGCGCCAGAAAGCGCGACAGAATCTCGGTAGCCTGCTCCCACTCGGCCGCAGCCTTGCGCACCTGGCGCTCGCCGGCCTTCGTCAGCTCATAGAACTTGGCCTTGCGATTGTTTTCGGAGGCGCCCCAGCGCGAGCGGATATACCCTTCCTGCTCAAGCTTCAGCAGCGCCGGATAAAGAGTGCCGTAGTTCAGCTCGAGCAAATCGCCGCTGGTCTGCTCAATACGCCGCGCCAGGCCGTAGCCGTGTTGTGGTCCCATCAGTTGCAGCGTCTTCAGCACCATCAGTGCCAGGGTGCCCTGCCATACATCGGTCTTTCCGCCCATCCCCGTCCTCCTATGGCAAACCAATAGAGGGAGCATACACCGGGTCCTATGGGGACGCAATACGAAGAAGTGTTAAGTTTTCTGGCAATCGGATTTTTGTGACGAATGGAAGAAGGAGAAACTGGGGCAAGGGCGATCCCGCGCCCTTCGCCGTTGGCCGCGGCGTGCCCTTTACAGGACACGAGTCCAGGGCCGCCAAAGCGACTGGCGAAAGACAGGGACGGGTCGCGCGCTTGCCCTCGTGAAGCTATTTTGCAGGATCGACTAAAGCGCTGTAGACAACAGTGCGGCTTCCGTATTCGAGATTGGGGCTGGCGGGGCCGAGCCGTCGCTGGATCATGCCGATGAAAACGAGGTCATTGGTGGGGTCGATCCAGAACCATGTCCCCGCCGCGCCGTCCCATTGGTAAGTTCCCTTCCCGTCGGGAAGATTGGCCGCCGCCGGGTCGAATTCAACGGCGCCGTTGTAGCCATAGCCAAAGCCGGGGCGCATGACTGCATTGCCGATGCCGAACTTGCCGGTCAGCAACTCGGCGGGGACGTGGTTCGAAGTCATGAGCTGAACCGTGGCAGGCGCGAGGATGCGTTTGCCGTCGAGTTCGCCTTTGTTGAGAAGCATCTGCGCAAAGCGGTAGTAATCCTCGGCCGTGGACACCATCCCACCTCCGCCGGAGGGCATGGTGGGCTGCGCCGCGTAGTCGCGGGTAACAGTTCCGACAGAATCGCTGGCCACCAATTCGCCGTTGGGACCCGTGGTGTAAAGGGTGACGAAACGGCTGCGCTTGGCATCGGGCACGTAGAAGCCCGCGTCTTTCATGCCGAGCGGCTCAACGATGTGGCCACGGATGAAGTCGGGCAAGGTCTGGCCGGAGAGCTTCTCGACAATGTAGCCTTCGACATCCATGGACATGGAGTAGGTCCAGCCTTTGCCCGGTTGGTAGAGCAGGGGAATCTTGGCCAGCTTGTCGATAAACTCCTGCAGGTTCTTTGAGCCGAGCAGATCTGCCTGCAGATACATCTTGTCCACCGGCGTATCGCCGAAGAACCCGTACGTGAATCCCGCCGTGTGGCTCATCAATTCGCGCATAGTCGGGGTATGATCCGGATCGACGAGAATCATCTTTCCATCAGCGTCAACACCGTTGTAGACCTTGAGATGGGCAAACTCGGGAATGAATTTGGAGATGGGATCGGAAGGCAGCCACTTGCCCTGTTCGTAGAGGATCATCATGGCCACGCCCGTGACCGGCTTCGTCATCGAAAAGTCGCGAAAGATCGCGTCCTTCTGGATTGGTTTGCCGCTCGCCAGGTCGCTCACGCCATAGGTGCGGTAGTCCACCACCTTGCCATGGCGCGCCAGGATGGTCACGATGCCGGCGATCTGCTTCTGATCCACGGCCCGCTGCAGGAAGGCATGGAGATTCTCCAGGCGCGCCGATGAGAAACCCTCTGTCTCGGGTTTCACCACGGTCATATCGAGCGTGTGTCGCGCTGGCTCCTGCGCGGGAGATTGCTGCGTCAGAGAAACGATAGTTCCCAGCACAAGGACGAAAACCGCGACACTTCCGCCGACTCGAGCGCGAATCAGATCCACTTTCATAAAAGCCCCCGGGGCCGGCGGCGCGCGCGAAGATCGCAGGGAATCATCGTCGATCGCAAGCGCACGAATCCTGGCCGGAATGACGCACCCTTTATAGCAGACGCGCGCGAGGAGGCGCACACGGGGCCCTATAGGTGCGTCCTGCTAATAAATCAACTTGAGTGAAAATTGAATCTGGCGCGAGTTGCCCGCTGTCTTGCTGATCTCGCCGAAGCCGGAGCCATTGAGGATATTGGCCGGCAGCCCCATGGTGACAATGTTGAACAGGTTGAAGAACTCGCTGCGGAACTGCACGTCAACCCGTTCGGCGCCGCTTTTGCGCTCGCCAAACGGCGTGTCTTTGATCAAAGCAAAATCAAAGTTGTAGAAAGCCGGACCGCGAAACGAATTGCGCCCCAATGTCCCGAAGCGTCCCTCGTTTGGCCCTGTGCCGCCCGCGAGGTGAATCGGAATGGAAAAGAAGTCCGTCGCGTTGTTGGCGCCTTCGCCAAAATAGTCTTCGCGATTTGCGCGCGCCGTCGAGAGTTGCGGCTTCGCGATCTGGTCGGGCCGGTCCACTCCGTTCGATCCATAACCGGTTTGCTGAATTCCCGAATACACCGTGAACGGCGAACCGGAGCTGATGCTCGATATGCTCAGGAGTTCCCAGCCATAGGTGACCTTTTTACTCAAGGCTTGCAGAAAGTCCGCGCTGTCCAAGTGAAGGTCTTGCGCCAGGCTCAACCCAAAGCCGTGGGTCACATCGAAAGAGGACGGCCCTTTCTCCGGATGCGTGTCATAGGGATCCTGCGAGAAGCCCGAACTTACCGCTCCCGTTGATCCTGTGCCGCCCAGCACCAGGCTGGTCGTATCCAGCGACTTGCTCCAGGTATAGCTGGCTTGCACGCCCGGCCCCCCGTGGCCGACGGTTCCGGAAAGCGAAGTCTGCAGCGCATGGTAGGTCGAATGTGCGTCGGCAAAGATGACATTCTCCACGCCGAAGCCGCCCGTCACATTGCCGGAGCTGTCAAAATCTGTATGCGGCGCGAAACCAGGGCTGGCGCCGGGATAGGCATTGGGAAAACCATAGCGCGGCAGCTTCTCAGACGCCGTCCCTACGTAGCTCGCATCTGCGGTCAGATTGCCGAACTTGCGTTCCAGTCCGGCCGTCCAGGTAAACAGCGTTGCATTGCCAAAAGAGCGATCAATGCCACTTAGATTGAGCGCGCTGACGGCGCCGCTTGAAGTGAGATTCGCCATGTCTTTCTCAAAGCGATCGACATCCATCACCGTGTTGGGAGCAACGGTATTGGTGCGGCCTGAGGCAAAGATGTCCTGCCCGCTCGGTGTATAAACCGTCGGAAGCTGCGCCGGCGTGATCTTGTATCCATACGCGAACGGTGAAGTGGAGGAAGAGACGCGGCGCGGATAAATGGCAAACGGCGTCGAGCCGGTCAGAAAATTATCTTGCCAGATATTCGGAGGAATCACCGTGATCGCGCCGCCTGCATGCGCCTGCAGCTTGTCGGAAACTTGCCAGGCGGCCTGCACGCGCGGGCCAAACCCATCCTTATTGGTCTGATAACCAGGTTGAGGATCGATGACGTATTCCTGAGTGCCGTTCTCATTTAGAAATCCCCCGGTGCGCCGCGCTCGCTCTGTGATCGGGGTATAGAGTTCCCAGCGCAGTCCATAATCGAGGGTCAAGCGCGAAGTGACTTTCCACGTGTCCTGCGCCCATACGCTGTAGCCGCTGCGGTTGATCGCCGCGGGCCCGATATGGGGTCCGTCCGAAATGAAGCTCGGAGCGATGGCAACCGTATAAGCAAACGGACTGCCCGAGAGAAAGCTGGAAAGCGTATCGGGGAGCGGATCGCCGACCGCAACGTTGTGGGTTCCACTGGCCGAAGGAATCGCCTCCGTGGCATACGAAGTGCCGCCGCCAAAATCGTATTCGCCGTTCGGGCTGATGCCGAAATAGGTAGTATCGCGATTCAGGCGCGCTTCAAAGCCGGCCTTCAATGCGTGGGTTCCCTTATTGAACGAAACGGTCTGCCTGCCCTGGAAGAGATTGCCATAGGCTTGCATCACCGAGCCTGCCGCGCTATTGAAAGCTTCGTAGAGACCGTCCCCGAATTTGACTGCGGAGTCCGTGTAGTCGGTCGTCGGAAAACCAGGCGTACTGCGCGTAATGCTGATGAGGGATTCGAAGATCAGGCGCGGCGAAACACTCCGCGTGTACGTGCCCACCACGTTCCGCTGGCGGTCAATATATTGCACGCCAAACGCTGGATCGACTGCCGTCTGATCCGGATTCGTGGTTGGCCCGGTCAAATTGTCCATCGTAAAGCGGGCAAGGAACTGGTCTTGCGACGAGAACTTATGATCGAGGCGTACGGAGAACTGGTCGGCATCCGTTGCCACCTTCGACGCGGTGGCGTAGGTGCGACCGGCAAAGGCTCCCGAAGGATCGTTGGGCATGGGATAGCGCGCAAGAACCGCCGCGATGCCCGGATCGACGGGCACGGTTAGCGTGTCTGTCGAGCCGTCTGGATACGTCACCGTATCGATTCCAGCGCGCTCTGCCGCGGTAGGTACCGGCATCACCTGGGTCGTTCCCAAAACCTGGCGAAATCCCTGGTACTGCGCGAAGTAGAAGGTGCGCTTCCGACCGTCATAGACATGGGGCAAAAAAACCGGGCCGCCATTCGTAAATCCGAATTCGTTGCGGCGGAAGGGAGGAATCCGGCCCGGATACGCAGGTGTTGCGTGATCGAAGTAGTTGCGCGCGTCAAACGCCGAGTTGCGCACGAATTCGAAGACCGACCCATGGAATCCGCTTGCGCCCGAACGCGTGTGGATGTTGGTAAAGCCCGCCGCCCCGCGCCCGATCTCCGCCGGCATCCATCCGGAGCTCGAATCGATGCCCTCGACCGCATCGACGTTGAAGTTTGAGAAAGTCGACCCGCCCATCTCCGGATCGCTGATGTCGGCGCCGTCCATGGCAAACGTCGCTTCCACGCCGCGCTGCCCGTTGATCGCAAATTGTGCAGTGAAATTGGTCGCACCGTTGGTGTCGGTCATGGTGCCGGCAGCCAGCAGCAACAGCGAGCTGAAGTCGCGCTTATTCAGCGGCAATTCGCTCACCGCCTGGCTCGACAGCTCTTCTCCGCCGGTCGCGGTCTTTTCTTTTTCGGGCAGGACAGCGACGCTGATTTCGCCACGGCTCGAAAGAGTAATTGCCATCGCCGGACCCGCACGCGCAACCTCGATCGGCTGCGCGTATTCGGTCCTGCTCCCGTTCGCCTCAATCGTCAGACGGTAGGTTCCGGCGGGCAGAGTTCTCAAGCGAAAGCGGCCATCCGCTCCGGTCACGGCCTCGGCCTTGACCCCCTTCGCGGCCAACGCCATCTTCGCACCGGCAATGGGGGCGCCCGCGGTGTTTCGCAAAATGCCTTCCCACATTGCTTGCGCTTGTTCTGCAAGGGCCGCACTGCCGGCTACCAGCAACGCCAGTCCCACGCACAAAATTCTCAGAACTGCGCACAGCCCCAAAAAGCTTACTTGATACGAATGAGAACGTATTCTTTTCACGGAAAAGAGACCTTAGCTTCTATTACGCGGTATGGAAGAAGACAGTCCACATGTCTAATCACAACATTCGTCGTAATCGCCAAATTATACCTGCGAGCCCGCTGCTAAAACCTTTTTGCAAGGGAGCTCGCGGTACTTGGGTTCAAAACGGGAGGGGAAGCTTTCCCGCTTCCATTCGGGAATTCGGCGCCTCGCGCTCGACTTCGTGCCCCTCGACACACTTTCCCTACAATGGATAGATACGCATGGCCACTACCCCTCACCTTCCGCCCGCGGAGAACGTCGCAATCGATACCATCGCTGCCGTCTCCACACCACCCGGCCGCGGCGGTATCGGCATTGTGCGGCTCAGCGGACCTCAGGCAGCAGCCATTGCGGAGCAACTCGTCCGGCTGCATCATCCGCTGGAGCATGCGCGGGTGCGGGTTGCCGATGTGCTTGATGCCGAGGACGCCGAAGCCGAGCGCATCGACGAAGCGGTCGTCACCTTCTTTGCCGCTCCTAACTCCTACACGGCGGAGGATCTGGTGGAGATCGCGGCGCACGGCTCACCCGTGGTGCTCGATCTGCTTCTTCGGCGCGCTCTTGCTCTCGGCGCGCGTCTGGCCGAACCCGGCGAGTTTACGCAACGGGCGTTTCTTTCCGGCAAGCTCGACCTCACCCAGGCTGAAGCCGTCCGCGATCTCATCGAAGCGCAGACCCTGACCCAGGCCCGCCAGGCTGCAAGCCAGATGGGCGGCGCACTCAGCCGCCGCGTCCAGCCGCTCAAGCAGTCGCTGGTCAAACTCATCGCGCTTCTTGAAGCGGGCATCGACTTCGCTGAAGATGATGTCGACGTCGCACACCAGGCAGAAATCGCGGGCCGCATCGGCGCACTCACTGCGCCGCTCGCCACGCTCGAAGCCTCCTATGCGCGCGGCCGCGTGGTCCACGATGGCCTTACCCTGGCGATCGTCGGCCGGCCCAACGCCGGCAAGAGTTCCCTCTTCAATCGACTCGTCGAACGCGATCGTGCCATTGTCACCGCCACGCCCGGCACCACGCGCGATCTGGTCACCGAGCGCATCGCGATCGAAGGCATTCCGCTTGAACTTGTCGATACCGCGGGCCTCCGAGAAGCTTTTGAAGAAGTCGAGCAACTCGGCATCGCACGCAGCCGCGAAGCGCTCGCCGATGCCTCCATGGTGCTTATCGTTCTCGACGCAACTCAGCCGCTCAACGACGAAGAGCATGCGTTGTTGTCTGCTATCGAGGGGCGCCCCGCGCTGGTGGCGATCAATAAGTGGGATCTGGCAGCAGCCGACACTCCGCGCTTTGATCGCGGGGACGCCCAACCCGCAGTCCTTGCGGCGACGCCCACCTCTGCGCTCACTGGAGAAGGCATCGCCGCGTTGCGCGCGCGGATCGTGGCTCTAGCGACAGGCGGGGCGGCCGCAGAACCAGGCCCGCTGACCAGTCTGCGTCATCAGCAGGCCATCGCCACGGCGCGCGCCGCCCTCACCGATGCGGAAGAGGCCAATCTCAAAAATATTCCGCACGAGATGATCCTGATCGATCTCTATCGGGCTCTCTGGGCGCTGGATTCCCTCACCGGCCAGACCACCTCCGACGACATTCTCAACTTGATCTTCTCCACCTTCTGCATCGGAAAATAATTCTGCTTCCGTCACCCTTGCCTGGAACTCTCCGTCTGCATGATCTCAAGGCAATTCAAAGCCCGATCGCCGTCGGAGCCATTGATGGGCAGAAGGTTCACAGCGGCGAAGCACAGGTTCGCCAACCCGAATCGCGGAGACCAGTGCCACAGCAGCAGAAGCAGCACATTGGTAAACGGGCCGGCCAGCGAAACCAGGAGATTTTTGTCGGGAGGGCCCGCCTCGCGAACCGTGGCCAGCCCCTTCCAGCGCAGAGCGACGCTCTTGATCTTGATCCCCAGCACAAGCGCGGCCAGCAGGTGACCAGCCTCGTGCAACAGCATCGCCAGAAGACCTAGAACGAATCCCTGAAAGACGGGATAGTACCACACAAGATGAAGAGGAGCTTTCGCCATTTGCATGTCAAACTCCGGCAACGCCGCATTTCGAACGCGAGACTTCAGGGGAGGAACGAAGTGCGAAATTGCCGTCACGCGCCATGCGTCTCGACCGAGTGATTGGATTCTGAACTAAACCCTTCTCACTTATGCAACACGGTCCAGGAAAGGGTCGCGAAGCTCACACCCTTCAAAACTCCAAAAAACGGCATCAACAAATGTGCAGAGCAGGAAAACCAGAACGGCTCAGAAACGGGCGTTGTCCCGATCTGCATCACTGCTCTCCAGCATAGCAAAGAACAGGCGCCACTTCGCCTCCGCAAAAGCCTTCTCTGCATTCGCTTTGGGGGCGCGATCTTCTGCGAATTCGAGCAATTAGGGAGAATTTGCAACGGGAAATGGGCTTGCGTTGATCAGGGAGTAAATACCAGTCGTTCCTCAACCCCCTGTGTACGTTGATTTCACGAGTCGTTCGCGCTCTGGAGGTGCTCCTAATCGGGCTCACCCAGGCTGCTTCTCACCCCAACCGCCGCCGCCCGGGGACTCGATGCGCAGGCGCGCTCCTGCCTGCAATTCGCGCGTGCATTTGCCTGGCAGCGTCTCTTCTCCGCCATTCTCGTTTGCGCTCCCCTTGCTCAGGATGGTTCGCCCTGCCGCCCCGTCTTCGCCGCCCCGCAGTCCCCAGGGACGTGTCGTACGTCGGTCGGCCAGGATCGTCACTTGCGCATCGCCCAGCAGCTCAATCTCGCGCACCACACCATCGCCTCCGCGATTCAATCCCTCTCCGCCCGAATCTTTCCGAAGTGCGTAGCGCACCACGCGAAACGGGTACGCATACTCGAGCGCCTCCACCGGCGTATTCAGCGAGTTCGTCATGTGCGCGTGATGGCCGCTTGCGCCCGCGCTCTGGGGCGACGCGCCGAGCCCCCCGGCAATCGTCTCGTAATACGTGTAGGCACTTCCATGGCCCGCGCGGGATCTCGAATCGATGCCGCCGATCGTCAGGTTATTCATTGTTCCCGCGCTCGCTGCAGGGATCTGTTCGGGAATCGCCTGTGCCAGCGCGCGCAGCAGTGTATCCACGATGCGTTGCGACGTCTCCACGTTGCCGCCGGCAACCGCAGCCGGAGCCATCGCGTTCACCACGGTTCCCTCCGGCGCAATCACGCGCACTGGCCGCATCAAGCCCGCCGTTGCAACCGCCTCGGCCGGCAGCAGGCAGCGAAACACATAGAACACCGCCGACCACGTGATCGCATACACCGCGTTGATATTCCCCGCAACCTGCGTGTCGGTTCCGGTGAAATCGACCACCGCGCGCTTTCGCTTCGGATCGATGCCCACACAGACGCGAATCCCAATAGGGTGCGCACGCACGCCGTCGTCGTCGAGAAAGTCCTCCGCGCTCCATTTCCCCTCAGGCAGATCAGCGAGCACGCGGCGCATCAACCGTTCCGAGCCTTCGAGCATGGCATGCACACCCTGATATAACCGTGCGAACCCGAACCGCTCCACCAGCTCCTGCATGCGGACAATCCCGGTGCGGCATGCGCCCAGCTGGGCAGTAAGGTCGCCTTCGCGTTCGCGGGGGGTGCGCACGTTGGCCAGCAAAATCGCCATCACTTGCGCATCCATCTCTCCCGCGTGCACCAGCTTCACCGGGGGAATCCGGATCCCTTCCTGCGCGATCTCGCGGCACGGGCCCATCGATCCCGGATGCATCCCGCCCACATCCGCATGGTGGGCGCGATTTGCAACGTAAAATGCCGGCCGCGTATGCCTCGCCACAAAGGCCGGGGCCACCATCGTGATGTCCGGCAGATGCGTCCCGCCCCGATAGGGATCGTTGAGCAGCGCCACATCGCCCGGCACCAAGCGCATCGCATCGAGGGCTGCACGCACCGACATGGGCATCGATCCAAGATGCACCGGCATGTCGTCGCCCATCGCGATCAAATCGCCATCGCCCGAGAAAACTGCCGAAGAGTAATCACGCCGCTCCTTGATATTGGGCGAGAATGCGGTCCTGCGCAGCGCAGCTCCCATCTCCACCGCGACCGAATGCAGGGCATAGCCGACAACCGCGATCGCCGCTGGATCGAGCGCAATTTTTTTCATTGGCGGGTCTCCGCGCGCGTCTTCCCCGGCGTCAGAACAAGATTTCCCTGCGCATCCAACGCCGTTTTCCATCCCCGTGCCACATAGGTCGTCGCACTCAATTCCACGATCACGGCCGGCCCCGTCACGCGATCGCCGGTCCGCAGCAGAGACCGATCATAGAGAGCCGCCGCCCGCCACCTGCCGTCTTCAAAAACACGATGCGCTCCAATGCGGGCATTCCCGAGAGCAGCCCGCACGCGCTTCGGCCCAGCCACCCGCGGCCTTTCGGTTCGCACCACGGCCTGGACACGCAGCGTCACTATCTCTACCTGCCGCGCCGGGTCCTCATACCCATACCGCCGCGCATGCAGCTGATGGAAGCGCGCAGCTGTATCTGCGCTCCAATCCACGCGCAATTCGAATCCCTGTCCGTGATAGCGCAAATCTGCTGAACGCGTGAGCACCGGGTGCAATCCTTCGGCGTGAAACACTGCGCGGGCCTCCGCCTCCAAATCGCGAAAGACGCTCGCGATTCTGCTGCTCCCCGGCGCAAGCATCACGGTGCGCGAAAACTCGCGACGCAGATCCGCATCCAGAATTCCCAGTGCCGACAGCGCTCCCGGCGCCGACGGAACCAAAGCCTTCCGCATGCGAAGGGCCGTAGCCAGTGCACATGCGTGCAGCGGCCCCGCGCCGCCGAACGCCAGCAGCGCAAAGTCCCGCGGATCATGGCCGCGCTCCACCGACACACGCCGCAGGGCACTCTCCATGCGCACATTCGCGACGCGCACAATGCCTTCGGCCGCATCTTCCACGCTGGCAAATCCCTTCGCAGCAGCGCGCACACGTTCCACTGCACGATGCGAGCGCGCAGCATCCAGCTTCACCGCACCGCCAAGAAAGTGCTCCTCATGCAGCCGCCCCAGCACCAGGTTCGCATCCGTCACCGTCGCGCCTTCACCGCGTCCGTAGCACGCCGGCCCGGGATCGGCTCCCGCCGATTGCGGCCCCACTTGCAGAGCGCCCGCCGCATCGATCCACGCCAGCGATCCACCGCCCGCACCCGCGGTGTGGATGTCGAGCATCGGCACGCGCACCGGTATTCCCGCCACTTCGCCCTCGACGCTTGTCTCCGGCTCGCGCGTCGCGTCCAGCAAGGCGACATCGGTCGACGTTCCGCCCATGTCGAAGCTCAGCACGCGCTCAACTCCCGCCGCCCGCGCCACGCTCAGCGCTCCAATCACACCGCCTGCCGGCCCCGACAAAATCGTGCGCACCGGCTCGCGCGCAGCAGCCTGGGCCGACAGAATCCCCCCTGAAGACTGCATGATTTTCAACTGCGCACCGCACGACAAAAGCTTCTTTTCAAGCTCGCCCAGATAACCCTGCATCTTCGGCGCGAGATAGGCGTTGAGCGTTACCGTCGCTCCCCGTTCAAACTCGCGAAACTCCGGCAGGATTTGGTGGGACAGCGAAAGAGGCAAGCCCAGACTGCGTAATGCTGCCGCCACCGCCTTCTCATGCTCCGGATGCACAAAGGAAAACAGCAACGAAACCGCCACGGATTCCGCTCCCGATTCGCTGACCCGTTGCCGCAATTCCGCCAATACGCGAGCATTCGGCTTCCGCAGCACGGTTCCATCCGCGCCCACCCGCTCCGCTACGCCAAAACAAAATTCGGCAAGCGGTGGAGGCCGATGCACGTTCCAGTCGTAGAGGGTGGGGCGCGCCTGCCGCCCGATCGCCAGCGTGTCCTCGAATCCTTCGGTGGTCACAAACGCCACCCGCGCACCCTTGCGTTCCAGCAGCGCATTGGTTGCGACTGTCGTTCCGTGGCGTACGTCGATCGCTCGCGCGCCCACGCGCTCGACGATCCGCGCAACTCCCTCCAGGATTGCGCGTCCCGGATCTTCCGGCGTCGAGAGCAGCTTCACCACCTCGGCCCGCCCGTTCACGCGATACACGCAATCGGTAAACGTCCCGCCCGTATCGATCGCAATTGTGAATCGCGCCGCGCGTTTCTGAGCCATTTCACTGTCACGATATCAGTTGTTCTCGAGACCCGCCTCACGCAGTGCGCCGCAATTTTGCATAGACCCCCAACACCCTCCATGAGACAGTGGAGTTCACCTGTACTTTCCCGAAGCATTGATCGCATGAGCCCCGTCGAATCGTCTGCGCCATCCTTTCGCTGGTCCGCCGCTACGCCCGCGCAGCGCCACGTCGTCATCGCCGCCGGTCTCGGCTGGATGCTCGATGCCTTCGACGTCATGCTCTACTCCATCGTGCTGGCCACGCTCATGCGCGCCTTCGCGATGAGCCGCACCACGGCTGGCCTTCTCAACGCACTCACGCTCGTGGCATCCGCGCTCGGCGGGCTCCTCTTCGGCATGCTCGCCGACCGCTTCGGACGACGTCGCATGCTCACCGCCAGCATCCTCTCCTACTCCCTCTTCACCTTTGCCTGCGGTCTCTCCACCTCGATCGTCACGCTCGCCGTCTTCCGCTTTCTGCTCGGCCTCGGCATGGGCGGCGAGTGGAACACCGGCGCGGCTCTCGTCGCTGAAACCTGGCCTGCCGCCTGGCGCGGCCGCGCCCTGGGCATCGTGCAGAGCAGCTGGGCCGTTGGCTACGCGCTTTCCGCAATGGTCGCCGGTGTGATTCTTGCGCATGCTTCGTGGCGCTGGGTCTTCTTCGCCGGCATCGTGCCCGCCTTCCTCGTTCTCTGGATCCAGCACCATGTCCCCGAGCCGCCCCTTTGGGAGCGCGCGCACGCGGCAAACTCCGCAGAAGAAATCCATACCCTCGGCCAATGCGTGCGCCCGCTCGTTGTCCTTACCGCGGCCAACACATTCGGCATGTTTGCCTGGTGGGGCCTGTTCACATGGATTCCCGCCTACCTCATCCTGCCCATCGCACAGGGCGGCCACGGATTCACGAGCCTGAGCCTCACGGGATTCCTCGTGACCGTCAATTTGCTGGGGATGCTGCCCGGCTACCTGCTCTGCGGCATTGCGGCCGACCGCTTTGGCCGCCGCACGACTTTTGTCGTCTACCTGTTTGCCGCCGCATGCGCCGTGCCGCTTCTGGCTGCCGCGCGCCAGCCCGCGTGGATTCTGCTCTTCGCCTCGATCGTCGCTTTCTTTGGCACCGGTTTCTTCACCGGTTCCAGCATCATCGGCAGCGAGCTTTTTCCGACGCAGGTCCGCGCTACGGCTCTTGGAATTTCCTACAACGTCGCCCGCGGGCTCAGCGCTCTCGCCCCGCTCACCATCGGCGCGCTCAGCGAGCGATATGGGCTCTCCTGGGCCTTCGGCGCCAGCGCTATTGCTTTCGCGGCCGCCGCTCTCCTGGGTCTGCTGCTTCCGGAAACTCAGGGCGCAGCGTTGTAGCAATCAACCCAAGCTTTCTCGCGCGCGAATGCATCCGTGCGGGCACAGCGTGCCTTCGGCCGCCGCGTCCGCCGTGCTTGTTTTGCAAATTGCCGAGTAAGAATTCCGTTTTCAGTGGGGGAAGTTCGGGGAGAAACTGCCAGCTGCGGCCCTCCCCATCGCGCTCAGTGCGATGGCGGCACGTATTCCTGTGGAAGGGCCGAGCCCTCGCCAAAGAAGAACATTTCCATCTGTTCGACAAGGAATTGTTGCGCCTGCGGAGTCCACGGCTGCAGCCGGTACTCGTTGAGCAGCATCTTCTGCCGGTCGACCCACTCGCCCCACGCCGCCTTCGACACGTTCTTATAAATCTTCTGGCCAAATTCAGAGTCAAAGGGCGGCTCATCCAGCCCTTCCATCTCTCTCTTA
The DNA here is from genome assembly GCA_963798035.1 of uncultured Acidobacteriaceae bacterium. Lineage (GTDB taxonomy): Bacteria > Acidobacteriota > Terriglobia > Terriglobales > Acidobacteriaceae > Telmatobacter. Next base: position 261,737 of record CAWCRW010000009.1, read on the forward strand.
TTGCGAACGCAAAAAACCATGTGCGCCATGCGTCAAGCCCTCGTGAATATTGTATTGGATGGCAGCCGGACGCCGTGGATGCCAGAATCGACATCCGCTCTTTGACGGGACCCGCAGAATCTCCCTCGAAAATTTCGGCGCTTGTGCGCGCGCTATTCTGACCTTCTATGTGCGGTCGCTTCGCCCGTCGTTCCACCCAGGAAGTCCTTGCCGACTGGTTCGGCGTGGCCTTGGAAGATATGCCCTGGTTTGCGCCAACCTTCAACGCCGCGCCCCAGAGCACCCAGCCCATCCTTCGTCTCGGCCGCGACTCCGCCAGGCGCGAATTTGCCCTGGCCCGCTGGGGCCTGGTGCCTTTCTGGGCTCGAGACGCCAAATTCGGATACTCCACCATCAATGCCCGCGCCGAAGAGGTTGTTTCCAAGGCTGCATACCGCGAAGCCTTCAAGAAACGCCGCTGCCTGGTACCCGCCGATGCCTTCTATGAGTGGCAGAGCCTGGGTCCCGACCGCAAAAAGAAAAAGACCAAGCGGCCCTATGCGATTGCTCTCCGATCCAGCGAGCCGTATGCTTTCGCGGGCCTCTGGGAGAGCTGGAAACCTAAAGAAGGCGAGGCCCTCGAGACCTTCACCATCCTCACCACCGATCCCAACGAGCTGATGGAACCCATCCACGATCGGATGCCGGTGATCCTCGAGCCGCGAGACTACGATCGTTGGCTCGAGGCCGGCGATCCAGCCCAGCCGCCCACCGACCTGCTCCGCCCTTATCCCGCTGAAAAGATGCGCGCCTGGCCCGTCAGCGACCGTGTTGGCAATGTACGCAATGACGCCCCGGATCTCCTTGCCGAAGCCCAACCGGACACCGACCCCCCGGGCCTCTTCGATTGAGATTCCGCGCGCGCCCCGCGCCGGCAGCGAATTTTCTTGACAACCATCCGTTTTCGGATTTTCCTGTGGACGAATCGAATTCTCCACGGCTATCCGTGTGTCCGTCGCCGATCTGCGCGGAATCGAGTCCGCGTCCGGCTCCGATCCACTCAGGCGACCCGCCTTAACCCAGGCGTATAGCGGGCTCCGGCGTGGGGATGCAAGGAGAACTCATGAACGATCCAACACCGACGCCTTCAACGACACAATCGGGCCTCTCTGAAAATGCAGCTGGCGGCCTCGCTTATATCACCATCATCCCGGCCATCGTTTTTCTGATAGCCGAGCCTTACAACAGAAGCTCCTATGTCCGCTTTCATGCGTGGCAGTGCATCTTCATGGCGGTCGCGTGGGTTGTCATCGACATCGCCATCATGATTTGTGGGCACCTCATGTCGTTCCTGGGTTTGCTTGCCTTCGGCCTTTATCCACTGGTTGCGCTGGCAATGCTCATTCTCTGGATCATGGTGCTGATCAAGGCGTTCAACGGAGAGCGGTTCAAACTGCCCATCCTCGGCGATCTCGCCGAGAAGCAAGCCGGCCGCTGATTTGCTGGACGAGCCGATGACAGAACGCTGCGCCTCAGTTGGCTCGTGTTCCACGAAGAAAAGGGCCCACACAGATTTTCGCGTTCGGTAGGTGTACGGGTACTTGGTCCATCCCCAATCCACCATTTCGGTCAACCGCAAAGGAGCCCACGTGTCAGACGCGCCGCAATACACTCCAATCCCACCCCAGCCCTCGCAACCGCCGCAGTCCTCCGCGCAAAGCGGCCTCTCCGACACCGCCGCGGGAGCCCTGGCTTATGTCACCATCATCCCCGCGATCATTTTCCTCATCGTCGAGCCGTATAACAAAAACTCCTACGTCAAGTTTCACTCGTGGCAAAGCATCTTCTTCTGCATCGCCGCATTTGCGGTTCACCTGGTGCTTTCCCTGATCCCGGTCATCGGCTGGATCCTGGTTCCCTTCGTCTCCCTCGGGTTCCTTGTCATCTGGATCATCCTGCTGCTTAAGGCGCTCAAGGGCGAACGCTTCCAGCTGCCCCTGATCGGCAAATACGCTGCCCAGCAGGCCGGCAACTAGTTTGCCTGCCTCTGAAGTTCGCGCCATCGATGCGGGGCCATCCCGGGCCGACCACGCCTGTGTCCACGATCTGTCATCCTGCGCGGAGCAGCTCGGGGCCCCGCGCAAGGCGTGGGGTAAGCGGAGCGAAGGATCTGCTTCTTGGGGATCCTGCAGATGGAGTGAACTCAGAGACTGTGCAGCTTCAAATATTGCCCGCACGTTGACGGCTCACCGGCGTCTCTTCCCGCGCCCCTTCTTTCCTTTGCGCACGCCCGCGCCGTGCGCAATCTCCTTCCGCGCCTTCTTCGCCTTGGGGGCCGGTCTGGCCGGCTTCTTTCCGGTGAGCGGAATCCCGTCCTCCACAATGGAAAACTGCAGCCGCCGCTCCTGCGCCAGAATCCGGTCAAGCACCACATGCACTTGGTCCCCCGCGCGAAACCTCCGTCCCCACCGTTCACCCACAATCTCGTGCGTATTCTCGCGCCACGTGTAGCGGTCATCGCGCAGGCTGTCGATGGGCACCAGCCCTTCTACGAACAAATCCGTCAGTTCGACAAACAGCCCAAATTTCGCAGGATTTAACACCAGAGCAGCAAATTCCTCGCCGACTCTGTCCTGCATGAAGCGCACCTTCTTCCACTCCACCAGCTCGCGCTCCGCCTCGGCCGCACGCCGTTCCGTCTGGCTCGTCTCCTCGGCAATCTGCGCCAGCTCCGCCTCTGCAATGGGCGGCTCCAGAATCGATTTTTCCTCCTGAGCGGAGCGGTTTTCTTCGTCCGAGCGACGGTGCTGCTTTTCGCCGTGCGCGCTCGCGACAAATCCGGACGCGCCCGCACCGCCTTCATTCACATGGCGCCACGGCGAGCTATGCCGTCCCTCTGCCACCGTGCCGCGCCCCTTTACGCCCCGGCGCAGCAGTGCCTTCGTTATCCGATGCACAATCAGATCCGGATACCGCCGGATCGGCGAGGTGAAATGGGTATACGAGGGCGCCGCCAGCGCAAAGTGCCCTTCATTCTTCTCGGAGTACTTCGCCTGCCGCAGCGAACGCAGCATCAGGTAGCTCAGGATCCGCTCTTCGGGCTTGCCTTCAATCTTTGCCGCCAGCTGCTGATACATCTTCGGCGTCACTGGAATGTCTTCCGCGACCTCGTGGACGCGCGCTTGTCTGCCGCTCCGCTGCGCATCCCGCCGATCGCCGCGCGTTTGAATCCGCTTCACGGGCAGCGCACCGAGTCCGAGGGAGTAGCCGAAGCTCGCCGCCATCTCCTCGAACTGGACAACACGCCGCGCTTCCGGCTTCTCGTGAATTCGATAGAGCGACGGCACGCCAAGATCTTCAAGCCAGGTCGCCACGCACTCGTTCGCCGCCAGCATGAATTCCTCGATCAATCGATTCGCCCATGTCCGTTCCGCGCGCGTCACGCCGCGCATCTGGCCCTGTTCGTCAAACTCGATCACCGGCTCCGGCAAATCGAAATCGATGCTCCCCCGCTCCTCGCGCCTCTTGTTCATCAAAAGGGCGAGCCGCTTCATGCGTTCGAAGTCTTCCACCCGATCCGCATACTGTGCCCGCACCGCTTCATCGCCTTCGAGAATCGCGTGCACCTTGGTGTAAGTCATCCGCGCTGCCGATCGAATCACACCCTCGCCGATCGCGTAGCTTTTGATCCGCCCTTCCGCGTCCAACTGCATCACGCAGCTCAACACCAGCCGGTCTTCGCCGGGACGCAGGCTGCAGATATCCGTCGACAACTCCTGCGGAAGCATGGGAATCGCGCGATCCGGAAAGTACACGCTCGTCCCCCGCAATCGTGCCTCGAGGTCGAGATCCGTGCCGTCCCGCACATACTCTGCCACATCGGCGATATGCACCTGCAGCTCATAGCCGGCGCCGTGGGCGCTTTCACGCACCAGAACAGCGTCATCGAAGTCACGCGCCGTTTCGCCATCGATGGTCACAATGGGTAGCCCGCGAAAATCCTGCCGCTCTGCCACAAACTCCTCAATGAATTCAACAGAAATGTCATCCTGAACGGAGCCCGTTTGGGGCCCCGGCGCGGCATTGGACGCGGTGGGGTACGCGGAGTGAAGGATCTGCTTTTTCCTTTTTGTCTTGTCCAGCTTTGCTACCGCGCGCGCCTCTTGCAGCACGTTCTCGGGAAACTCGCGCGGCAACTGATGCTTCCGAATCATCATTTCGACATCGACGCCGAAATCATCGGGGTCGCCCAGCACTTCAATCACCCGTCCCACCGGCGGCTTGAATGGAGTGGGCCAGCTGGTGATCTCCACATCCACCACCAAACCTTCCAGGCCCTCCGCGTTTTCACTCCTGGGATGGGCTTTGGCTTCGCGTCCAAGAACGCGATGCGGCGTGGCCTCCGTCTTCTCTTCGACGACCTCTGCACCTTCGGGAATCACGATGGGCTGCGTCATCCGCTCATCAAACGGAATCACCACATTCAACGGGTAGCGCTCGCCGCGGCTGTAGTGAAACGTCCCCACAACCGTGGGGTTCCGCCGGTCCAGAACGCGCGCAATACGACCCGACAGGCGCCCATCGGCGCGCGGCGGCTCCACTTCCACCAGCACCTGGTCGCCCTGCATCGCTCCATTGATTTCATTGGGAGGAACAAAAATGTCGTCGGTCACGCCCGAGGCCTGCCGCGCATTGGGCCGCACAAAACCGTACCCATCGCGATGCAGATCGAGCCGGCCTGCGAGCAGGTTGTCGCGCCCGCCGCCGAAATTCGCAGCTTTTCTAGGAATGCTCCAGTGATCGCGATCCAGCTTGGTCAGCGCGCCGCGCACCGTCAGCCGCGCCAGTTGCTCGAGAAGCAGCCGCCGTTCCCGTCCGCCGCCCAGCCCCAGTTCCAGCACCAGCTGCTTGTAGCCGGCCTTGCCCCCCGCCGAGCGCGCAATCCGCGCCACCAGTTCCCGATCCGTCATAGCTCAAGACTAGGGCATGCGCATTCGCCCAGCAAAAGCGAAGAACGATGAGCGCTGTGGATGACGATTCTCAAAAATATTCAAATTGTGCCTATGGTTGCGCACAAATTCGCGCCGCCCTGGAGCGTCAATCCCCAATCGCCGCAGATGAAATCAATCTTGCCCATAAGGCCAGTATTACGGCACATACCCCGGCCCTCGCAGCACCTGTCCCGGCAACGCCCCCGTCATCTTGCCCTCCGCAATCACCGGAACCCCGTTCACCAGCACGTACTCCATTCCCACCGACAACTGGTTCGGATTCTCAAACGTCGCCTTGTCGGTCACTGTCGCCGGATCGAACACAACCACATCGGCTGCCATACCCAGCTTCAGCACGCCGCGATCGGTCAGCCGCAGCCGCTGCGCCGGCAGCGCCGTAAATTTCCGAATCGCATCGGGGAGCGTCAGAGCCTTCTCTTCGCGCACATACTTCCGCAGGATCCGCGGAAACGTCCCATACGCGCGGGGATGCGGATGCTCCGTGCCCAAGAGCCCCTCCGGCGAGGTCCCCTGCGAGTCGTTATCGATTGAAACCCAAGGCTGCTTCAGCGCCAGCACCACGTCCGGCTCGTCCATGCCAAACACCGCCACTTCGGTGAATGCCTTGTCCTTGATCAGCAAGTCGCACAACGCATCGATGGCGTCCTCATGCCACAGTGCCGCCACGTCGGAAAGCCGCTTCCCCTGCAACGGCACCAGCTCCGGATCCTGCACCACCGCCACCAGAATGGCCTCCGGTCCTGGAATCTCCTGCCACTCGTTGTCCCAAGTCTCGCCGGCCGAGTCCTTTCCTGCCGTCGTCATATCTTTGCGAATGCGCGCCCGCGTGGCCGGATCCTTCAACCGGGTCACAAGTTCCGCATCGCCCCCGTCATGCGCCCATGGCGGAATGAAAGCCGAAAACGTGTTGAACCACGCGGTATAAGCGTACGTGTTCGCGCTGATATCGACACCCGCCGCGCGCGCCGCATCGATCTTCGCCACGATCTGCGGCATCTTGCCCCAGTTCGCTTTGCCCGCGGCCTTCAGGTGCCAGATCTCCACCGGCAGATGTCCGTCGCGCCCGATGCGCGCCGCTTCGTCAATCGACTGCAACACGTCATCGCCTTCACTGCGCATATGTGTCGCATAAATCCCGCCGTACTGGCCCGCCACGCTTGCCAGCGCAATCAGCTCGTCCGTTTTCGCGTAGGGGGCCGGCGCATACTGCAGCGCGGTCGACAAACCCACCGCACCATCGCGCATCGCGTCCGCGACCAGCTCCTTCATCTGCGTCAATTGCTCCGGCGTCGGCTGCACATCCGCATCGCCCAGCACCATCCGTCGCACCGACGTAGCGCCTACATAGGTCGCAAGATTGATGCCCATCCCCTGTTTTTCTAGCCGCGCAAAATAATCGCGCAAAGTTCGCCAGTCCGGCGTCAGGTGGTAGTGCTCATACTCCGCGCGATCGGCCGCCAGCATCGCCTCATTCACGGGCGCCACCGAGTTGCCCTCGCCGGTAATTTCCGTCGTGATGCCCTGGTAGATCTTCGACGGCAGCCGCGGGTCCACCAGGATCGTCAGCTCCGACTGCCCCAGCATGTCGATAAATCCCGGCGCCACCACCTTGCCCTGGGCATCAATGGTGCGCTTCGCCGCTCGGCCCGCCAGCTCTCCAATCGCGGCAATTCTGCCGTCGCGGATGCCCACATCGCCCGAGTACCAGGGCGACCCCGTTCCGTCGACGATGTGCCCATGCGCGATCACCACGTCGAACGGCGTCTTGTCGTGCACGCCGATCTGTCCGTGGCCCGGGGTTCCGGCCGCCACCACGACCAGGGTTGCCAGCAGAATTGTTCCTCTCGAATGCCCTCTTGAATGCATTGATCCCTCTCCGCCAGGAACGGGCCCGGCCCCCGGTTTCAGGCTTCCGCAGCCCCCTGCCTCTTGCTACAATCGACTACCAGCGAGTACCAAAGATTTGTTATGCGCGTTCATTCGAGCAATTGCGGCTTAAAATAACCGCAAAGACATGCTTGGGGTCGCCGAGCAGGACTAACATCATACCTGCGGAAGTATGCGGAAGCTCCGCGGGCGTCTCACGCGAAATTCCGCACACACAATTCAGAGGAAATATCTGGGTCACTTTGTCTGACCTGCCTTGGCAACCCCGTCCGACCAGGACAGAAAAGGAAACATTTTGAGCGCTATGTGGAAACCAACTCAGTCCGGACAACCCTCCACCACCCCCACCCCGGAGCCTATCCGTCCCACACCGACGCCCGCGGCTCCCGTTGAGCCCGCGCGCGCCGCTACTTCCTCCTCATCTTCGGTCGGAGAACAGGCCACCATCGGCAAGGGTCTTTTCATTAAAGGCGAGATCACGGGCTCCGAGTCACTGTACATTGACGGCAAGATCGAAGGCACCATCAACCTGCCCGGCAACCGCCTCACGGTCGGCCGCAATGGGCAAGTCAATGCCTCCATCAATGCGCGCGAAATCGTCGTTCTCGGCAAGGTACGCGGCAACGTGGCGGCCACCGATCGCGTCGACATCCGCGCCGAAGGTTCGTTGACCGGCGACGTGGCTGCAGCGCGCATCAGCATCGAAGACGGCGCTTTCTTCAAGGGCGGCATCGACATCAAGAAGCCCGATGGGAAATCATCGTCCGTCTCTGAGGCTCCCAAGCCCATCGCCGTCTAGCGTCTTGACCGCCAGGCAAACGATCAAAACACGATGGGGCAGATCCGCACGAAACTTGCGCGGCTGCCCTGTGCCGTTTTTGGAACGCCGCTCTGGTTAATTTTTCCCCGCTCTCGCCGGACTGTCCGATACCATCTCCCCATGAAGCTCGGCCTCGTTGGAATTTTCCTTGTTTTTCTGCTGCCTGCCTTCGGCCAAAGCAATCCCGCAACCCCGGCCAATCCACTTTCTCCTGAAGAACAGAGCACCCTGGTGCGGCTGGGCGGCCAACTCATGATGGCCGGCAAGGCCTACGAATACGACCGTCACCTCGCCGACGACATCGGTCCGCGGCTTACCGGCTCAGAAAACTATGGCAAGGCGGCCATGTGGGCCGAAGCCGAGTTCAACCGTCTCGGCCTCCAAAACGTGCATCGCGAATCGTGGGTGATCCCCGCTACCTGGGAACCCGAGACTCTCGCGACGGCGCGCATGCTCAAGCCGCACGAGCAGCGCCTCCATCTCGAAAGCGAAGGCTGGAGCCCTTCGACGCCCGAAGGCGGCGTGCGCGGCGCCATCTTTTACTTGAAGGATCTCAACCCCGACGCCGTCCGGGCCGACGCCGCGCAAATCAAGGACACCATCGTACTGGTCGATGGAGTTTCTCTGTCTTCCGTGAGGCCCCTCCGCTTCGGGCGCGTCTTTGACGCGCTGCGCATGATCGGCGACGAAGGCGCGCGCGGGCTCATCTTCGGCCTGGGCACAACCAACAACGCACCCAGCTTGATCGGGAACGCCGATTTCAAAGGCATCCTGGCTAATGTCCCTTGCGGCAATCTCGGCGAAGAAGACACGCTCCTCCTGAAACGCCTGCTGCAGGCGGGTCCAGTCGAAGTTGAATTCAGCTTCAAAAACCGCGTGCGCGAAAACGTGAAGGTCGACAATGTCGTCGCCGAAATTCCGGGCCGCGCTTCGAATGGGGGGTACGTCCTCATGGGCGGCCATCTGGATTCCTGGAATCCGGGCACCGGCGCGCAGGACAACGGCACCGGCGCTTCCGCCGTTCTCGCGGTCGCCGAGGCCGTAAAGGCCGCAGGTCTGCAACCACGCCGTACGATGCGCTTCGTCCTTTTCGGCGGCGAAGAAGAGGGCCTGCTTGGCTCCGTCCACTATGCGCGCGACCACGCGGACGAGCTGGCCAAATGCGTAGGCGTCTTTGTCTCTGATTCTGGCGCCGAAGCCCCCAAAGGCTGGTACACGTTTGGCCGCGTAGACGAAATCCAGGCCCTCGCACCCCTCTCGCCGCTGCTCAGCTCGCTCGACGCGGGCGGAACCACCGACGACGGCCTCCACACCTTTCAGACCGACGAAGCTCCGTTCCTCGTGCACGGCGTTCCATCCTTTGTCCTCTGGACCGCTACCGAAAAGTACGGGCTCCTTCACCACAAGCCCAGCGATACTTTCGACAAGGTCGATCCGCGCGACCTGAACCTCGGCGTCGCGGTTATGGGCGTCACCGCGTATGCATTTGCCGACGCGCCTGCCGCACTCCGGCACCTCGATGCCGCCACGGTCGACGGCGAATTCAAGAGTCTCAAAGTGTTTGAGCAGTATCAGGATCTGCAGGACCACAAGATGTTCTGAGCAGCCTATGCGACAGTTCGGACACCCAGCCGCTTGCGCACCACGCCTGGCAGCGCTGATCCGGATTTCCTCAGGATCCAATCGGACAGCAGAAGCCACAACGCCGTTCCGGCAAGCAGGAGAATCAAATCCAGCGCGCGCTGGTCGGCGCGTCCATGCACAAACAAGTGCCGCGCCGCCCTCCCACCCATCCAAAGAGACACACCCCACACCGCGGCGCCGCTCCCAGCTGCGGCCAGCAGGCAGCGTCCGAGTTCCGCATAGTCCAGGCTCGCCAGGGAAACCATCCGCCGCTGGTGAAGCAAATACGCAATCGTCAGGGTCTGCAGCGCGATGCCGATATCCGACGCCACCGCGAGACCCATCGCACCGTACACGTGAAACAGCACCGTATAAATCGGCAGCGAAATCACCGTGACCACTGTTCCGGCCACCATCGGCGTAAACGTATTGCCTGCTGCAAAAAATGCGCGTGAATAAATCGCCTGTGCGGACCAAAGAAAAACCGAAACCGAAAACACCGCGAAGTACGCGGCACACAAGCGAGAGTCCGCCGCGGAGAAGCGCCCGCCTGTAAACACGAGGTCGATCAACGGCGCACCCAGCACCACCATGGCCGAGCCCACCAGCAGTCCCATGCAGGCCACGCGCGATACCGAATCCGCCACCACCCTGGCAAACTCGAAGCGATTGTTCTTCGCCCACAGGCTGGCAAAAAACGGCATCGACGCCGCGCCCGCAGCCTGCGCCAGCATCGCCATCGGCGCCGTGAATCCCTGCTTTGCGTAGTTGAACAACGAGACGGCCCCGCCGATCTTCGACGCAAAATGCGCAATAATCCAGCTGTCTGCGGTCACCAGCGAAACTCCCGCCATCAGGGGCAGCGAAAGCTTCACCCACTCGCGCAATCCCTCATCGTGCCAGTCGAGCAGCGGTCGATAGTGCGTGCCGGCCCGCCGCGCAAACACCGCATTCAGCAGAAACGGTCCCAGGAACGCGCCCGCGACAGTGCCGATCGCGAGCGACGAAACGCCCAGCACTTTCACCAGAAGAATGCCGCCCACGATCGTGCCCAGGTTGTAGATCAGCGGCGACACCGCTTGCACGTTGAATTGCTTCCGCACCAGCAGAACCGCGCCAAACACGCCGCCTGCGAAAAAGAAGAGCTGCGCCGGTAGCAGGATCCGCGTCAGCTTCACGCACAGCGCCGCCTTGGTTGCATCGAAGCCGTTGAACCACCAGCCTACAAACCATGGCGCAAAAATCTCCGCCAGCACAATGGCCGCGCCCAGCACCAGGAACATCGACGTCAGAATCACCGACAGCGATCGTTCGCCCTCGGCCTCGCGCCCCGTCTCGCGATAGCGCGTCAGGATCGTGACGAATGTGATTGAAGCCGCGCCGCCGACCAGGAAGTACGAGATCATGTCGGGCAACTGGAATGCAGCGTTGAGCGCATCGGCCTGCACACCGCTTCCAAACAGCCACATGATGTACTTGATCCGCACCAGCCCGATGATGCGCGACAGAAACGTCGACGCCATCAGCACGACGGTCGCGCTGAACGCCGAATGCGCGTGCGACGGCCGCAGCACGCGCAGAACGCGGGCCCAGCGCGAAAGCGGACCGGATTGAGCGGAGGGTGTCCCTGTCACTGGACTCGATTCTATCGGGGATGCGCTTCGATGCGCGGTTACCAAGGAGAGGCGCCGCGCATTAGATACTGCCGCGCCTCATCCCGCCATTCACCGTCTACAATCGCCGAGTATTCTGTTTCAGGGAGATCTTGCATGCAGCGGATGATCGGTCCGGTGTTCCTGTTCCTCACGCTGGCCGCGGCGGCCTCAGCCGGCCAGTCCATCCACACCGGCGACGGCCTTCCCCTCGGCCCTCCGCCCGCCGCAGACATCAAACCGGTGACCGACAATTACCACGGCACCAAGATCACCGACGATTACCGTTGGCTTGAAGATGCGAAAAGCCCCGAGACCCGGGCCTTCATCGACGCCCAAAACGCTTACACCGCGCGCTATCTCAAATCCTTGCGCATTCGCTCGCAGGCCGTCGACGATCTTGAGTCACTGGAGCAGGTGTCTCAGTGGAGCATCCCCATCCAGCGCGGCAACAATTACTACTTCAGCAAGCGCCTCTCCGATGAAGGGCAATCCTCTATCTATCTTCGCCGTGGCTGGACCGGTAAAGACGAGCGGCTTCTCGATCCTGCTGTCTTGAGCCGCGATCCGAATACGTCCATCGATCTTGCCGATGTTTCTCGCGACGGCTCTCTGCTCGCCTACGAGGTACGCCAAGGCGGCGCGGACGAAACCACCGTCCGTGTCTACAACCTGAAAACCAAGAAGACTCTCGAAGACACGCTTCCGAGTGCGGTGTACTACTCGATTAACTTCACCCCCGACGGCGCCGGCCTCTACTACACGCGCACCAATAAAGACGGCTCGCTGCTCTATCTCCACATTCTCGGCACGCGCATCGCCCGCGACACGCTGATCTTCGGCCACGAATTCTACGACGAGCCGCTCGGCCCCATCGATCTCTTTGGAGCTTCCATCACCGACGACGGCCGCTACCTGGTCGTCACCATCGAACGCGGAGTTCCAGCCAAGCGCGTCGACATCGTCTTTCGCGATCTCACCAAGCCCAAGTCGCCTTTCAACGTCCTCGTCTGGGGCATTGAATCCCGCTTCGAAGCCATCTACGCCAAGGGCGCCTGGTATGTGAAGACGGACTACAAGTCTCCGAAATACCGCGTCCTGCGCGGAGATCCCGGCGTTGACCCCACCGCCTGGAAGACCATCGCTCCCGAATCCTCCGATGTCATCGACAGCTTCTCCATCGTCGGCGGCAAGGTTTATGTCACGCGCCTCAAAGATGTAAAAACCGAAACCGACATCTACACCCTCGACGGTCAGCCCGCCGGGACAATCGACTACCAAACCATTGGCACCGCCTCCGACGTCTACGGCAGAACCACCGACCGCTACGGCTTTTTCAGTTTCGAGTCCTTCATTCAACCGCCGACCATCTACCGCCTCGACACCGCAACGGGCAAGCGCGATGTTTTCGCGCAACCCAAGGTCCCGTTCGACACCAGTCAATACGAACTCAAGCAGGTCTTCTTCAAATCCAAAGACGGCACCCGGGTGCCCATGTTCATCGCCGGCAAAAAGGGCCTGAAGCAGGACGGCACCGAACGCCTGCTGATGACCGGCTATGGCGGCTTTAACCTCAGCATCACCCCCGAGTGGAATCCCGCATGGGCCTGGTGGATTCAGCAGGGCGGCTGGTTCGCAGTGCCCAACATGCGCGGAGGTGGAGAATATGGCGAAGAATGGCACCAGCAAGGGATGTTCGAGAAGAAGCAGAACGTCTTCGACGACTGGTTCGCTGCCGCTCGATTTCTGATCGACAACAAGTACACTTCGCCGCAGCACTTCGCCATCTCCGGCCGCTCCAACGGCGGCCTTCTCATGGGAGCTGCGTTTACCCAGCATCCCGAGCTCTTCTCAGCCGTATGGTGCGGCTATCCCCTTCTCGACATGCTGCGCTATCAGCATTTCCTGCAGGGTCCCCACTGGACCACGGAATACGGCTCCGCGGATGACGATACCCAGTTCCCCTATCTCCGCAAATACTCGCCTTATCAGAACGTGAAGGACGGTACCGCCTACCCCGCCGTCATGTTCTTCACCGGCGACAGCGACACCCGCGTCGATCCGCTGCATGCCCGCAAGATGACGGCGCTGCTCCAGGCTGCCTCGACGAGCGGACGTCCCATCGTGCTCCACTACAGTCTCGCCGGAGGCCACTCCGCCGGGGTGAGTGTCGATCAAAAGGTGCAGGACGATGCCGACCAGCTGAGCTTCCTGTGGACCGAATCGGGAAATGCTGCGCGTTCTAAACCTAAAGTGCACTAAAGGCGTGGCATTCTCGGTCCGAATTCAGGCCTGCCGTTCACGTCTGCCCGAATCTCTCCGATAAACGAATCACAAGACCGGTGCGACGCCCTCACTCGTAATGGGCTTCCCGGCTGGAGTTGTGATGCAGCACAGGACAGCGGCCGACGAGACCCATGACGCTGAATGCCGGCAGGAAGTAGCCCGCCTCGCCGCGCTTGCGTCCTACAAAATCCTCGATACAGCGCCTGAGCCGGGCTTCGACGCTATCACGCGCCTTGCGGCCGAGTTTTTCGAGGCCGACTCTGCCGGCCTTGCCTTCGGGGACGAGAGCCGCGTCTGGATCAAATCCAGCTGTGGGCAGCACGCCCGCGAAATTCCCCGCGCAAACTCGATCTTTGACCTGGTGCTGAACGAAAATGGGCCTGTCGTCATTCCTGATATTGCTCAATGTCCCTCGTTCCACGGACCGTCGTTGATGTCCAGCATCCTCCATGCGGCTTTCTTTGCTGCTGCCCCGGTGCGCACGCCCGACGGCAAAATCCTTGGTATTTTGATCGTCTACGCCCATGAGCCCCGCCCCGGCGGCCTTGCGGCGGATGAGGTCCGCACCCTCGAAACCCTCGCCGAGATGGTGGCCAACCAGCTCGAGTTGCGCAAGCTTCAGGCCGGCCTCGCGCGCAAGCCGCTACCGCGCCGGTCTCGCGCAAGCATAAACCCGGCAAAAGCATGGCCTCGCTGCTCCGACTTCCGCCGCGCCCTCGAGCGGCAGGAATTTGTGCTTTACTATCAACCCGAAGTCGACCTATGCACCCGGCGCATCGTCGGCGTTGAGGCTCTCATCCGCTGGATCCACCCCGAACGCGGCATCATCCCTCCCCTTGCATTCATCCCGCAGGCAGAAGAATGCGGCATGATTCTCCCCATCGGCGACTGGGGACTTGCCGAAGCCTGCAGGCAGATCCAGGCCTGGAACCGCGATCACGCAGACAATGACACTCTGCGCGTCTGCGTCAATCTCTCCGCGCGCCAGTTTGCGCGCGAGGGATTGGCCGACCACGTTCATTCCCTGCTTCTCGAATACGGCGCGTCCAGCCGCCAGCTCGGCCTCGAAATGACCGAATCGAGCCTGATTCCCAACATGAATACCGCGGTCGATGTCTTAGCCGGTCTCCGCGCCCTCGGCGTTTCGCTCCTGATGGACGACTTCGGCACAGGGTACAGTTCGCTGAACTATCTCCACGCTTTCCCCTTCGATGTGCTCAAAATCGACCGCTCCTTTGTCGGCCGCATGACCCAGGGCGAACCGCCGCGCCAGATCGTCCGCACCATCATCGATCTCGCCCGAGCTTTAGGCATGGACGTGGTCGCCGAAGGCATCGAGACCCCGGAGCAGTACCATCTCCTGCGCCAGATGGGCTGCCGCTTCGGACAAGGCTTCCTCTTCGCAACGCCGCTGCCCGCCATCGAAGTCAGCCGGCTTCTGAGCCTTCCCGGCCGCATCCTTCCCCCAATCGAAGAGCCCCAACAGCTCGCAAAACTCTCCGCCTGAGCCATCCTTAAACTTCCCGTTTCGGCACAACACGCCACGCCGTGCCCCTTTGGGAATTCAAGCCCTTGCACCCACTTCGATTCCCCTCAACTCCCCCAATCCTTCCCCTACACTTCGTCCATGCCCGCTCTCGCGGAAACTCGCACCGCACCCGCCGCTTCCAGTTTCGCCGCGTTTCTGGCCCGCTTCACCGCACCCGCAAGCTCAGCAGAGGTTTGGAACGACGACGCCCTGGCCGACGATATTGCCACGCTCAGCTACGAACAAGCGCTGCGCACGCATACCCGCTTCCGTCCCCCCAGCCCACCCATCCCGTCGGATTTCGATTCGCCGGGCTCCCGCCTCCCGACACCGGCCGCGGCCTCCGCGCAAGCGACCGCCGCTGCCGGACCCGCCTCGATTCCTGTCTGCCTCGCCGAGTCGCGCAAATCCTCGAGCATCACAATCCGGCTCAACTCCGCCGAATGCGTGCAACTGCGCCAGCGCGCCGCTGCCGCCGGCCTCACCGTCTCTGCCTACCTGCGTTCCTGCATTTTTGAGGTTGAATCCTTACGCGCCCAGGTCAAAGACACACTGGCTGAGCTTCGGTCCGCTCCGGCCGTCGGAACTCACTCGTCTCAACCATCCGAAACCGAGGCCAACCCACCCGCGCACGCCCGGCGCTGGCACTTCTTTCCGCGCCTGCATCCGTACACGCGTGGCGCGCACGCTTAGTCCGCCTCGAGCACCAGGCACTTCAGGTATTCCGTCTCCGGCAGGTTCAGCACCACGGGGTGATCCAGGGCCGCACCGCGCCGCTCCAGCAGACGCACCCGCCGGTGCGCATCGTTTGCGGCCGCCGCGACCGCGCCTTCCAGATCCGCCCAGCTCACATGGTGACTGCACGAACAGGTCACCAGCAATCCACCCGGCGTCAGCATCTTCAGCGCCCGCAGGTTCAGTTCCTTGTAACCGCGCAGAGCGCCTTCCACCGCGCGCTTCGACTTCGCAAACGCAGGAGGATCGAGCACGATCGCATCGAACTTCTCTCCCGCATTCGACAAGTCCCGCAGAATCTGAAACGCATCGGCCTCCACCCAGTCCACCGCCGCGGTGAGCCGCGCACGATTCGCTTCCACGTTCCGCTCCGCCACTTCGAGCGACGAATGCGATGCATCGATGCCCGTCACGGTGCGGCACACCTGGGCCAGGTGCAGCGCAAACCCTCCCTGGTAGCAGCACACATCGAGAGCGCGGTCGGTTGTGCCGAGCCTTTGCGCCCATTCCCGGGCCGCTTCGTAGTTCGCGCGCTGGTCAAGAAACGCTCCCGTCTTCTGTCCTGCATTGGCATCGAAGTGGAAAACCATTCCATGCAGCCGGAACAGCGTGCTCATCTTCGGGGCCTGCGGATCCACGGCCCACACGGGCCCCAAATCCGGCGCCGCCAGCCCCTCCAGCTCGCGCATCTTTGGATCGGGCCGTTCCAGGATCGCCGCAGGCTCAAGCTCCTCGCGCAAGACCCGCGCGCATACCTCACGGACATCTCCTGGGAGCAACCCCTTCACCAGCCTCTGCATGATCACCAGGTCGCCATACTTGTCGACAACCAGCCCCGGCAGCTCGTCGGCTTCGCTGAAGCACAGCCGGCACGAGTCCGTCTCCGCACTCAGCAGCGGCCGTCGTCGCGCAATCGCTGCGCGCAGCCGCATCTCCAGCAGCTTCAGCCATGCTTTCTCGTCGACCGCTTCCCGCGCCACCATCCGCAGCACAATCTGGGACGACGGACTATAAAGTGCCGTCCCCAGCAGTATTCCGCGGTTGTCGGCCACCGGCAGCAAGGCCGGCGCATCGCCTTCTCCTGCGTCCAAATGCTCCACATCCGATGCGTAGACCCACAGGTGCCCGCTGCGCAAACGGTCGGAAGCCCGGCGGCTGATCCGTGCGCCGAAGGCCGCCTTCACTGCTTTCTGATCATGACTCGCAGGAACGGGTGGGCGGGAGGCCGCTTTTCGGGCGCGTGGCGCACTGGGAGCTTGCTCCCGTGCCCCGGTATCTTTGGCCAAATGCGAAGAAGGCGCTACCGGCTTCTTCGCCGATCGCGCCTTCTGGTTCGTGGCAGGGTGCGTTGTGCGGGGCTTGGTCATTGGCGTCTAGGGGAATCATAGACCCCCGCGGGCCGCCGGACCTTCTCGCTTACTTCGTCTGCATGCTCTCGATGTAACGGCTCAAATTGCTGATCCTGAGCTGCTTGTCTTGAGCGTTTGACGGGTTCATTCTGCCAAGGATGGTGCCCCAAACCGGCATCTCTGCCGATCCATGCGACGGGACCGATGCGCCAAACTCCAGCACCGAAACGATATGGGTGTCTGGAAATGATCCGTGGTTCTTCTTTGCCAATCCAGTCAGGTCGACAGGCGCCACTTTCAAAGCAGACGCTGCGGGTCCTTGTCCTCGACCATCCACGCCATGGCATGGCGCGCAATAGCTCGTAAACATTTGTTTACCGCTTGTCGGCGAGGTTTTATTGACCTCAATCGTCACCTTCGAACTGGATTGATCTGCATATCCCACGCCCACGGCGAACGCCGCGGCCAGGGTCGTAACTAATACGTGTTTCAACATAAGTAACTCCGTTCTGGACCTCTGTTCCGGAGGGGAATCTACTCCTTGCTCAGGTATCCCTAGCTGTGATGGCCAACACATTGTGAGGCGTCCCAAAACACCGACGTACCCATCGAAGCAGGGCTAGGATTTGAAGGCATAACCCGCATAGCTCCCCCCTCGACTTGAGCCCATCCCCGCAGAGGTCAACGAGATTGAAATGGTTGGGCGGATGCGCTGGGAAAGCGGCAAGACCCGGCCGCAATTCCGCAATCGCTCTAACCCGAATCCGCTCGAATCAGGCGTTCGCAGGCGCGGCGAAGGAAGATCTTCGGGCGACGAGATATGTCTCAGGCGAGAAGAGAGGACTTGTGCGATGACTCGAGGTCAGTCAGCCGCGTTCGGAGGACCGCTAGCGGCGGGAGACGTCGCTCTCCGGAAGTTCTGCTCTCGCTTGCAGCAGCTTTTCCGCCGCGTTCACAAGCGAGGTGGGTTCTGCACTGCTGAATCCATCGAATCGAAGGTTCTTGTCCGATCGGTCTGGGTTCCACAACGGGGAGAGGCCCAGGACCAGCGGCGCAGATTCATGCTCCGTCCCCAGTTCCCGGATTGCGTCCGAAATCTGCTCCGCCTCCACCGCGTCCACCGTGTGGCACAACACCACCAGGTCGAAATTCTCCCGCCGGATCACCGCAGGGGCTTCCTTGCTCGATGCCAGTTTCACCACAGCGCCGGTTTTCTGGCGTAGGATCTCGCCGCGCGACTCGAGAAGCCGAACGTCTTTGCCTACACAGAGGATTGCTGTCATCCTTGGCCTCGGATTCCTGGAACAAGCTTTGTTTCGCTGGAAAAGTCTCGGAGTGGGCCAACTATCGAAGGCACGCAGGCGAGTGGCTCTTTCGTCAAGAAAAGCCATCGTATGCAGCTTTCAAAGAATCAACTCGTATTCCGAAACAGCTCTGACCGATTCGTTTGAACTCTTCGCAGAATGAGGGAGGGCTCGCTTTCATTCAATGCGCATTCCACTCCGCCCGTCAGTCCGCTATCTGACATACCGAGTGAATGTCTTCTCCATGTTCTTCAATGTTGGAGGACGTTCGTGGACGGGCCAAATAAACTCCAGTGTCAAGGCACCCTTTTTCTCGGTTTAGCTATCTATGTCTATTACCGGACATAGTGGGATGTCCTTCCCAATCCACCTTGCCTGCTGAAGCCACACCCTGGGCCGTGGAGAAGCTTCTCTCCAGGTGCGCGATGCCGTCTCCATGACATCCGTTCCAGAGCATAGAGAGAGATCCTATGGTCGACCGCTTCGTACTCGGGAACCAGCAGTGGATGAGTGAGGAGGAGATTCAGCGCCGGCGTCAGATGCTGGCGGGGCAATATGCCGCCGAAGTCCTCCATGAGATCAGTCATCCCCTCGAAGCGGTCGCCAACTACGTCTACCTTCTCAAGCTGGACTCGGCCAATCCCGAACGGGTACGCAAGTACTGCCAGATGATCGATGAACAGGTCTCGACCGTCATTGGAATCGCGCAGCAGACCTTGAGCTTCTACCATCCGATCGCGAAAATGGAGGAGATTGCCGCCTCCGCGTTGGTGGACGCGGCACTGCGCGTGCACCAGCGCAATATCCTGGCCAAGCGGATCCGGCTGCAGAAGCGCTACTCCGGCGATGCGATTTTGCTGGCCAATCCCGGCGAAATGCTGCAGGTGGTATCCAACCTCATTGCGAATGCGGTCGATGCCCTCCCCGTGAATGGCGTACTCCACCTCCGCGTCACGAGCCGCAAAAAGGAAACGACCATCCTGGTCGTCGACAATGGGCACGGAATCCCCGATTCCGTCGCCTCGCGCATCTTCGAACCGTTCTTTACCACCAAGCACGGAGAAGGCACAGGACTGGGCCTCGCCATCTCCAAAGCCATCGTAGAAAAGCACCATGGCCGGATTCGCAGCCGCAGCACTACCCGCCCCGGACGAAACGGCACCGCCTTCCGGGTTTCACTGCCGCCGGTCGGTCGAACGGCCTCCCGGTAGGCCTGGCACTATGTGCAATACCGAACAGATCTCTAGGTAGAAAAAAGATATAGTCGGTTCGGAATTCAATTTTCGAAGTGACATGCACGCCAGCAGCGCAATTGCCTTCGCCACTCTTGGGCGGCCATTCCTTGCGAACTGAGGGCAAAGGCCATCCTTGGTGCAAGTACTTTCCAATCTGCTGTTAAATTCGATTCCTGCCGGTGAACGCAAAACACTGGTTGCCTCTATGGAGCAAATCGAGCTCCCTTCCGGAACGATCCTTTACCGTACCGGCGAGCAGCCCGAATTCGCTCACTTCATGACCTCAGGCATCGCCTCCGTGGTGACATTCATGGCCAACGGCTCGGGCGTGGAGGTCGGTCTGATCGGCAAGGAAGGCCTGGTCGAGGCAGTCAACCTGCTGGGGCCGGCAAGTCCCCCGACAACGGCCTTTATTCAGGTCGAGGGAACGGCGTTGCGGATGCGCTTTGCCGAGTTGCGCAAGAAGTTTCTAGTCCCCGGACCGCTCCAGTCCCGCATCCTTGAGTTTGTGCAGCGCAACGGATTCATCCTCAGTCAGCTGGCAGCATGCAATGGCAAGCACGAAATCGAAGAACGGCTCTCGCGCTGGCTGCTGATGGTCCAGGACCGGGTTGAATCCGACCAGTTCTACCTCACCCAGGAATTCCTCGCCGAGATGCTTGGGATTCGCCGCACCAGCGTCTCCGCAACGGCCGCGTCCCTGCAAAAAAGCGGCTTGATCCAGTACCGGCGAGGCAATATTCGCATTGTCGACCGCGCCCGGCTCCAGGCAGCCGCCTGTGAGTGCTACCCCATCGTGCAGAATTTGTCCGGAAAGCTTGGTCACTAAGCCGAATCAGCCCGATCGCCATCTCCCTGTTTCCCGCCTCCCTGTCTGCTGATCGTTCGAGTCGGCTCTGAATCATCCAATGTACCTTGGTGACACGCGTTCCAGGCCACGATTGATGATGGTGACAAGCATCCGGCCTATAATGAAGCATGGCGACAGCCCGGCAGCAGCTTCCGGCCGATGTTCCCCACGCCAGCCCCTCTGGCCCGGAGACCAATGCGCGTTCGCTGACCGCCCCAGATCCCCTTTCTATCGACGATCGCTTTGAAGCCCTGCTCCGCCAGGTGCAGGCCAATCGCCCCAGCGAGGACGTTAGCCTCATCCGCAAAGCCTGGGAATTCTGTGTCCAGCATCATCAGGGCCAGATGCGCGCCTCCGGCGAGCCGTACATTATCCATCCGCTCGAAGTTGCCGAAGTTCTCGCGGAGATGAAGATGGATTCGACGGCCATCGCCGCCGGCCTGCTGCACGACGCTGTCGAAGACACGCCCGCCACCAACGAAGAGATTGAATCCGGATTTGGCGACCAGGTCGCCCACATCGTCGAAGGCGTCACCAAGATCGACAAAATCCAGTTCGCCAATCGCGAAGACCGGCAAGCCGAAAACGTACGCAAAATGCTGCTGGCCATGGTCTCCGATGTGCGCGTCGTCCTCATCAAGCTCGCCGATCGCCTGCACAACATGCGCACCCTCGAGCACCTCAGGCCCGAGCGCCGCGAAGCCATTGCCCGCGAAACGCTCGACATCTATGCCCCCCTGGCCCACCGTCTCGGCATGGGCAAAGTGCGCGGCGAGCTCGAAGACCTGGCCTTTCGCTATACCGATCCCGTCAGCTTCGAACAAGTTTCCGCCGCCGTCGAGGCCCGCCGCATCGAGGGAGAGCAGTTCCTGCACGGTGTTGAAGACACCCTTGTCGAACAGCTCCGCGAAAACAATATCGAAGCGCGCGTCGAGTGGCGCATCAAGCGCCTCTACTCGATCTACGAAAAGCTGCAGCGCTCCAAGATTTCGTTCGAGCAGGTGTACGACCTCCTCGCCGTGCGCGTCATCACCCAGGACGTCGCCTCCTGCTATGCAGTCTTCGGCCTCATCCACACCCTTTGGCGTCCTGTCCCCGGCCGCATCAAGGACTTCATCGCTATTCCGCGCGCCAACCGCTATCAATCCCTCCACACCACGGTCATCGGCGAAGGCGGCCATCAATTCGAAGTGCAGATCCGCACCGAAGAGATGCACCGCATCGCGGAAGAAGGCATCGCCGCCCACTGGAAATACAAGGCTGGCGCCGGCACCGTAAACGCCCGTGACGAAGAGCGCCTCAACTGGATTCGCCAGCTCGTCGAATGGCAAAAGGAGATGACGGACCCCAACGAGTTCCTCTCCAGCCTGAAGATGGACCTCTATCCCGACGAGGTCTACACCTTCACGCCCAAGGGAAAAGTTGTCGTGGTTCCGGCCGACGGCACTCCTGTCGATTTTGCCTACACCATTCACACCGAAGTCGGCCACACCTGCGTGGGCGCCAAGGTGAATGGCCGCATGGTTCCGCTGCGCACCAAGCTGCGCACCGGCGACATCGTCGAAATCGTCACCCAGAAAGATCACAAGCCGAGCCGCGATTGGCTCACTTTCGTTAAAAGTCCGCGCGCCCGCAACAAGATCAAGCACTGGCTCAATGAGGACCAGCGCCGCCGCGCCGTCGAAATCGGGCGCAAACTTCTGGATCGAGAAGCGCGCAAACATAAAGTGCCGATGAGCCAGATCGATGATCAGGACCTGGGCCGCATCGCCAATGAATACGGCGTCGCCACCGCTGCCGATCTGCTGGCAACTCTCGGCCAGGGCAAACATTCTGCGCACCAGGTGCTCAACAAGCTGGCGCCCGGCTATTCCAACCAGCCCGAGCCTGAGACTGCGCCCGAGAACAAGTCCGGCGAAGCGCCCATGTCCGATGCGGTGCGCAAGCTGCACCTCAGTGGCTCCGATTCGCTCCAGGTCGAAGGTCAGAACGATCTGCTGGTCTACCGCGCGCGATGTTGCAATCCCATTCGCGGCGAAGAGATCGTCGGCTACGTCACCCGCGGCAAAGGCGTTGCCGTGCATGCGCGCAGTTGTCCCAATGTGCAGAACCTCCTCTACGAGAGCGATCGCCGCATTGCCGTGGAGTGGTCGCGTGTCGGCGACGCAGACAACGGAAACGCCCAGCGCTACCCGGTCAAGATCACCGTATTCTGCGACGACCGCACCGGGATGCTCAAAGAGCTCACCGCTGTCATCTCCGACGACGACACCAATATTCGCAACATCGACATTCGCCACGACGACAGCGGCGAAGCCATCATCGAATTCATCGTCGAAGCCGAAGACGTGCGCCACCTCAGCCGCATGGTCCTTGGCCTGCGCCGTGTCAGCGGCGTCCGCGACGTACAACGTACCCAAAAAATCTAGTTGACCTTTTTACTATGGGCGCAATTCTCTCCGTCATCGTGCTCGCCCTTCTCCTCGCAGCTGCCGGCCTGAGGTTTGCACGGAAACCCCACGCGGCCTGCTGGCTCCTGGTCGCGTTCCCCTCGTTTCTTTGCCTGGCTTATCTCCGCGATCTTGCCCAGGGGCCCGTCGCTCTCGGCGCTGCGGCCTTTGTGAGCGACCAGAAGCAACTCGCCGTGGCCCTCGTCATGCTCGCAATCAGCATCTTTGCCGCATTGCGAGCGCAATGGCGATGGCTCTTCTGGATCGAGTGGTTCCTCAACGGCATCGTCTGCGGCATGCTCATCTATCTCGTCTTCTTCTGGAAAGTTTTCAGTTGAACCCAACGAACGGAACGTCTCTATGAACGCGGCAAACCCGGCGCGCAATTCGATCCTGCAGGATATCCACGTGCTCGATGGCGGCATGGCTTCGGAGCTCGAATATCTCGGCGCAAACATCAACGGTCCCCTCTGGTCGGCGCACGTTCTCGAAGACGCGCCGGAAAAGATCGTCGCGGTCCATCGCGCCTTCATCGAAGCCGGTGCGGACTGCATCGAGACCGCGAGCTACCAGGTTTCGCGCATGGGTTACGCCGAGTTTGGCCTCGCTCCCGACCGGGCCGATGCCGCGCTCCGCCGTGCCGTCGCGCTCGCCCGCAACGCTGCAGGCGAATTCCCCGAACGGCGCATACGCATCGCCGCGTCTCTCGGGCCTTACGGCGCAGCGCGCCACAATGGCGCCGAATATCACGGCAACTACGACTGCGCCCAGAGCGACCTGGTCGCATTCCATCGCCAGCGCATCGAGGTTCTTGTCAGCGCTTCGCCTGCGGAATCCCCCGACCTGCTCGCGTTTGAAACTTTGCCGTCGCTCGCCGAGGCGCAAGCCATCGCGAAAGCACTTTCAGCATGGCCGGAGTGCGCTGCATGGTTCAGCTTCACCTGCAAGGACGCGCAACACGTGGCCCACGGTGAGCTCTTGCGCGACTGCGCCGCGTTTGTCGCAACGCTGCCACAGACCGTAGCGATCGGGGTTAACTGCACCCACCCTTCCCTCATCACACCCCTCATCGGCGAACTCCGCGCCGCCTCCAAACAACCCATCAACGTCTATCCCAACTCTGGCGAAGGATGGGACGCAAGAGCCCGCTGCTGGACCGGTTCGAGCGATCCGGAAGCCTATGGCCTCAAGGCCATGGCCTGGTTCGCGGCGGGCGCGCAGATCGTAGGTGGCTGCTGCCGCACCCGTCCCGCACATATTCGCCAGGTCGCCGAAGCCGCAACACGCATGCAATCTTTGCTCCAAGGCCGCGCCTGAGCAGCGTGGCTTCCCCGCATTCTTCCTGCATCTAAGTTGTCGGGGCCGTGCTCCGCGCCTTTGTGCCCTGAGGTTTAATCCGCGGAGGTTTCCGCATGCGCATTGGACACACGATTCTCGCCGTCCTGTTTCTCCTTGCGCTGGGTTTCACAGCGCTGGCGCAAGATGCCAAAGCGATCGTCCGGCAAGCGGTTCAAACCGAGCTTGTGGCCAGTCAGAATGACCACTCGCGCTGGATCTACTACGACGTCGATCGCAAGCCCGGCGAAACTACATCGCAATGGGTCGCTGAAACGAGTGCCGGCTCTCTGCAACGCGTGCTCTCCGAAAAGGGCCGGACGCTCGCGCCGGCTGCGCAGCGCAATGGGATGGAGCGCTTCATCCACGATCCCAGTGCGCAGGCGCGCCAGCGCAAATCGGGCGAACATGATGATCGCCAGTCCGCGGACATGCTCCGCCTTCTGCCCGACGCATTCACCTGGTCCGTCAGCGGCACACGAGACCACGTGATCCTGCTGCACTTCAAACCGGATCCGGGCTTCAATCCACCCTCCTGGGAAGCTCGCGTCTTCGCTGCCATGGAAGGCGACATGCAAGTGGATTCGACCCAACACCGCATCGTCAGCCTGCGCGGCAAACTGGTGCACGATGTCCGCTTTTGCGGCGGACTCTGCGGCAGCCTCTCGGCCGGAGGAACCTTCGATGTCGAGCGCCGCGCGATCGGTCCTTCAATCTGGCAGATCGTTGCGACCCATGTCCACATTCATGGCACGGCGCTGCTCTTCAAAAACATTTCGCAGGAAGAGGATGACGTGAAAACTAGGTTCCAGCCGCTCCCTGCGGACATTTCGCTGCAGCAGGCCGAAAACGAGTTGCTGAAACAACAAGGCGATCAAGCCTCGATGGTGCACGGCACCGAATGACAGGATGCGGGTGTCTGATGGGATTTTGAAATTGTCCGGGCCTTTCCGCAGATATCTGTTGTTGCCCCGCACGGAGAATTTAGTTTTCTTTCGCGCGCTCGCTCTCGTACACTCTCGTCATCCGCCGATCCTCGGAGTCGCTGCCTGCGGAGATCCTCCCCATTCTCCCGGAGGTCGCATGTCCACATCCGCACCTGTCACCGCACCAGCCGCTCTACGCCTGCCCAAAGTGATTGCCCTGGGCGCCGTCCTCGCAACCGCAGTTGCCTTTGTAGGCATCTACGTTTTCCACTACTACCTCAACTACAATCCTGCCGGCTTCGACGTGTATTGGCCGCGTCGCGGAACTCTGCTGATGCATATCACCTGCGGCATGGTCGCGGTGCTCGCAGGCCCATGGCAATTCTCCACACGGCTGCGCCGACGATATCTCACGCTGCACCGCCTCACTGGCCGCGTCTATCTCATTGCCGTCGCCGGCGGCGCTCTGGCTGCCTTCCAGCTTGCTTTCACCACCACCGACGGTTGGGCATGGGGCTTCGGTGTCGCCATGCTTGGCGTCGCCTGGGTCACGACTTCCGGCATGGCCTACTACGCCATCCTGCGCCGCCAGATCCCCATTCACAAGGAGTGGATGGTGCGCAGTTACGTAGTCACCTTCGCCTTCGTCACCTTCCGCATCCTTCACGACTTCGGCCCCACGTCGCGCCTGCAGCCGGAAAGCGACCGCACCGTCGCCGCCATCTGGGCTTGCTGGGCGATCCCGCTGCTCTTCACCGAAGTGATTCTGCAGCTCAGGCGCATGCCGGCCCGCCACGCTTCCCACTAGACCGAAATGCCAAGGATGTTTCCGGCTTTCGAGTTGTATCGCTCGCTCGCCACGAATCCGGCGCGTCTACGCCTCGATCGCTTGCTCTGCGCCGCGAAACAGTGCGCGGAATGCGCGCCACACCCAGCGCACCAGCAGAAGGATCAGCAGCACCAGGCAGGCCGCGATACTCGCCGCCACATACGGTTTCCACGTGGCCATCCAGGTGAGGAAGACCGCGAGCACGTCTTCTCCCAGGCTCAGCGTGATGTTGCTGAAGGGCTCCGGCGAAGGCGTCACTGCGGCCCGCGCCGCGGTCTTGCCGCCATGCGCCGCGAGCGCAATCAACCCGCCCGCGAGGGTCGCGCCCATCTGCTCCACCGGCGATAACGAAGCGCTCGCCTGATACGCCAGCAAGGCCGCGACGGGCACGCGGATGAAGGTGTGCAG
This sequence comes from uncultured Acidobacteriaceae bacterium, assembly GCA_963798035.1. Taxonomy (GTDB): domain Bacteria; phylum Acidobacteriota; class Terriglobia; order Terriglobales; family Acidobacteriaceae; genus Telmatobacter. Next base: position 287,945 of record CAWCRW010000009.1, read on the forward strand.
CGCATTCCAGATCAGATCGAAGGCCGGCACCTTGTCCGCGAAAAACTCCACGACAAACAGCGCGCCGCTGGCGCCGATCACCCACCAGCTTGCCAGCAATTGCAAATGGACGGGCAACTCCAGCAGGCTGGTGTGGGCCAACAGCCCCAGCGTAGCCACGGTCGCGTACACGTTAAGCCCCGCGGCGAAGCTTACCGCCACCAGCAAGGCCACAAGTTCACTCGCAGGGAGTTTCATCCCGCCAGTATAAGGGCCCCCTACCCGAAGGACCCGGTGTTGTTTTCGGGGATCGTCGCTACTTCACGCCCTTGTTGGGATCCCACACGCCCTGGAGTTTGCGCACGTAAAGAATCTGCCCGATGTGATACGCGTTGTGCGCGCCCACGTGCGCAATCAGCGACGCATTGTCGGCCAGTTTCTGGTCATCGGCAGCCTGCACTGCCGCTTCCCAGTCGGTCATCACCTGGTTCAGCTTTTTCACCAGGTCGTCCCACTGCGCGGCGGTGAAGTTGTCAAAAGTCTCGTTGTTGTTTCCGTCAAACTTTGGATTCGGCACTCCCTTGAAGTCGTTCAGCGCGCGCGCATCCCAATACCAGATGTGGTATGCCAGCTGCCCCACGGAGTGATTGCCCTTCCCCGGACTCCACATGGCCTGATCCGCTGTCAGCCCTGCTACGGCGATGTTGGCGGGCACAAACCAGTCTTCGTCGCTGTGGGTGGTGCGCAGCTGCTCGAGCAGCACGCCGCGCAAGTTCGTAGGCGGCTTCTTATCCTCTCCCTGTGCGGCAACAGCAAACAGCAACGCGAGCACGAAAATAAATCGACGTAACATCGAAGGCCTCCGGAGTGTTTCGAGATGCCGGAAGTATACCTTCGCTCTGCGTCCCGCAGCCCCGCCGGAATCGCCGGATTGGGACCAATCCCATCCTCTGCAAGCCGGTTCGCATTCTCCTGCGACGGATTGACACCATTCCGTTGACGCGCCGCCGCCTCCACGCTACGTTTCAAGTCCTGATGAACTCGACACTCCACAAACCGCAGCCAACGCTCCAGGTCGCTCCCCACGCCGCGCCGTCCGTTGCGCTCCGACCGACCCAGCAGCCCGCGCTTCTGCTCTGCGCTGTCGGACTCCTTGGACTCGGCGTCCTGACGCTCGTGTGCGGCGACTTTGCCCTCGTGTGGCAGCCCGTCGCTGCGTGGTTTCCGGCGCGCACTGCGCTGGCCTATCTCACCGGTGCGCTCGAAGTGGCGGTCGCGCTCGGCCTGCTCTTTCCGGCGACGGTTGCCTGGGCAGTCCGCATTCTGCTGCCGGGACTGGTGCTCTGGCAGCTGCTCAAGGTGCCGGATATCTTCGCAGCGCCTGCGGTAGAAGGCGTCTATCTCGGCTTCGGCGAAACCGCCATTCTGCTGGCCGGCGGATGGACGCTTTTTGCGCGCCTCGCCGATCTCAGCGCGGGCTCGCCGCTTGCCTTTCTCACCAGCGAGCGCTCGGTGCGCCTTGCGCAGATCTATCTCGGCGTCTGGATTATTCCCATCGGCGTCTCGCACATTCTCTACAGCAGCGCGACGGTGCACCTGATTCCCACGTGGCTTCCGAACCGCCTCTTCTTCGCCTACCTCACCGGAGCGGGACAGATCGCCAGCGGACTGGGGCTGATCTTCAACGTGCTGCCGCGCGTGGCTGCGTATGCGGAAGCGGCGCAGCTCTGGATCTATACGCTGCTGATCTGGGTTCCTGCCCTCCTCTTCGGACCGAATACGGATGTGCAGTCTGTCTTCGGCGCGCCCAGTCCGCGCATGTCGTGGACCGCGCTGCTGGTGACTTGGTTCCCGGCGGCCTGCGCGCTCGCGGTGGCGCAGAACATCCCCAGCAAGCGCAGAGCGGAGTGAATTGCCGCGCTTGTCTACCACCCTTCCCTATCTTCTCAAAGCATTTTGAATCAAGCAGATGAGGCGCGCATTGCGGTTCGTTTGCACAGTTTTTGGGGCATCCGAAGGGGGGAATGGCTGGGGCCGAGTGACTTCTGCGCAAACTCGATGATGGCGATGTGGTGTCCGAGCTGCACGCGCGGCCGCTGACCATGGCTTAACATCAGCGCCCGTGAGCCCTTGATCATGGCCTGGTAAGCCGCCTGGTACGCGGTCTCTTCATCGATGACCGGATTTTTGCGCGCCGCGGCAGCTTTTCTGTGAGCATCGGCCAGAAACTGCTTAACCTGCTTTGGATCGACTTTTTGCGGCTTCGTCTTGATCATGGCCGATCAGCAGGATTCGCTTGCCTTTCCACACATCCGTGAGGAACGAATCGCGCGCTTTGAGACGCCGCGCCAGTTCGCGAGGAGAGAGAACAGTGTAGTTGATCTCCCGGTGAAGCGCCTTCTCGGCCTTCCGCATCTCTGCGGCGAGCGCGGCCGGGGCAGGCTGGCCCACCACCAGCACGTCCACGTCGCTCGCGGCATCGGCTTCGTTTTTTGCGAACGACCCATAGACCCATGCGGACCGGATGCCGGAGACCTTCCCGAGCGCATGCTTCAGCGCAGGCACGATGCCGATGGAGCCTCGCAGCAGCGCGAACAGGGGCTTCAGAAAGGAGGAGGCGTGGTTGAGGCTGTAATAGAGCTGGCGGCCCTCCGATTCCGACCGCAGCAGGCCCTCTTTTTCAAGCCGCGCCAACTCGCGCGAGAGGTTGGTCGAATCGGCCTGCAACGCCTGGGCCAGTTGCCGTACATACACGCGCGCCTTCCGGTTCACGTAAAAGAACGTGAGCAGCTTGCGGCGCAACTCCGATCGAAGAGAAAGCTTTGCAGTAGAAAACTACTGCAATCGAGAACAGTTGGTCATGGGCGTCCGGTGGGGGTCGAGAGCCTGGATCCTCTGCAGAACTTGCCCGGCGGGGCGCACCCGCAGCCTGAATGTCCCGCAAGTACCCAAATGACTCTCTCGGCGATGGCAAGGATTTGCTCTCGCGCAACACCGATGCGTCACCATGCGACTCACGCCGCTCGAGGGGTGGCCCTGGCTGCTTCGGCGATGACGGCGGCGCATCCGAAGCGATGCTCCTGCAGATCGCTCTTGGCGCGCTCCATCTCGACATCCTGATAGGCCGCAAATTGGGTGCTGACACGGCAGTAGGCTGCAGTGCGCGCCCTGCGGTAATCGCTGCTGCGACTCTCAAACGCGCGTTCCAGGTTTCGGCAGACTAAGCAAGGCATAGTTGTCCCTTCCGGTCTTCAGGCCGGGCACTCGGTGGTGAAGCTTGGGTTCTCTTATTGCGCGGGCATTTGGATCTGACGCTCGGCGCGGAGCCAGTCCTGCACGTCGTGACCATGCTCGTAGCCGCGGCTGGCAAAGATCTGATACGCACGCATCTGGATCGTGTCGGAGGGCACGCGCGTCGCCTGCGTTGCGGCTTTCCTGGGCGCGGCGGTCTTCGCGGCAACCGCTGCGGGCTTTGTTTCTGACGGCTTTGTTCTTTTGGGAAGGTTCGAAACAATCATGGGGCCCCTCATGCGTATCAAGGGCTAAGACCGGGGAGACTTCAGACAAACTGCCTTAGTTCAGAGGATCTGAAGGAGGGAGAGAAACCACACTCCATCCTTGATGCTACGCGCATTCCGTATGCACCGCACATGTGTTTCGCTTGTTTCGACAAGCAGATCCCTCCCTCCGCTTACCCCACAAAACGAAGTCTCGTTTTGCCGGGCCCCAGGCGCGCTCCGTTCAGGACGACAATTCTGTCGGGACTGCCCGCGTCTTCCCTCGACGCCCGCATAAAACCAGCCTTGGTTTTGAGCACTTCGGGGCGTTCAAACCAGGAGGGACAGCGCCTTTTGATTGGCGGTTTGAGGGCGGGCGCGAAGTCCTGCATCCTCAGTGCCCCACGTTTCCTAAACGGACGTTGGGTGCCCCTGTCACGGTGCATTGTGATTGAATAGTAAAGATGGGTACTTCCCCGATTCCCCGACGAGCGACGCTGCGTGGGCGGCGGATTGCGGCGACGCGCAAGGCGCGGGAATACGCCATGGTGGCGCGCGCGCTGGCTTCGACCAGCCACCCGGTGCTGGCGCAGATCGTCCCCAACCGCTTTTGCAACTTGAGCTGCAGCTACTGCAACGAGTACGACAAGGTGTCGGAGCCGGTGCCTCTGGACGAGATGCTGCGGCGCATCGACCACCTGGGCCGGCTGGGCACGGCCATGATCGGCATCTCGGGCGGCGAGCCGCTGACCCATCCCGGGCTCGACGACATTATCCGACGCATGCGCAAGACGGGCGCCATTGCGGGGATGATCACCAACGGCTACCTGCTCAACGTGGACCGGATCGAGCGGCTGAATCGCGCCGGCCTGGACCACATGCAGATTTCGATCGATAACCTGGAGCCCGACGACATCTCGAAGAAGAGCCTCAAGGTGCTGGACAAGAAGCTGCAGATGCTGGCCGAGCACGCGGAGTTTCACGTCAACATCAACTCCGTGGTGGGCGGAGGCTTTCGCGATCCCAACGACGCGCTGGTGATCGGGCGGCGGGCGCTGGAGCTGGGGTTTGAATCGACCATCGGCATCATTCACGACGGCGACGGACAGCTGAAGGCGCTGAAAGAAGATGAAGCCAAGGTCTACTTCGCCATGACGAATCGGAAGAAGACCAACTACGCGCAATTCGACAAGTTTCAGGAGGCGATTGCGCAGGGGCGGCCGAACGACTGGCGATGCCGTGCCGGTTCGCGCTACCTCTACATCTGCGAGGACGGGCTGGTGCACTATTGCAGCCAGCAGCGCGGCTATCCCGGCGTGCCGATCGCCGACTACACCACCGCCGATGTGAAGCGGGAATTTCTAACGGCGAAGTCGTGCGCGCCCAACTGCACCATTGGCTGCGTCCACCGCATCAGCTACATCGACCACTGGCGCGCTCCGCAGACGCGGACGGTGTCGCCGGGCGGCGAGGGCGCGGGTGCGCCAACGCTGGTGAATATACAGACCAGTTAAAGGCAGCTCCTAGCCGCTAGCTTCCAGCTTCTAGCTAAAGAAATGATTGACGCGCCGCGTGGACCTTGCGGCCCCCTGACAACTGACAACTGAACACTGATCGCTACTACCGTGGCTCCAGTTCAAACTGCGCGATGGCGATGCGGGCTCCCATGTCGATGCGGAATGGATCGGACATGACCACGAGGGTGATTTCGTCGAATTGCTTGAGCGGCGCGTGTGCGGGAAGAACGAAGCGCAGGGTCTCGGTGACCGGCACCGGCTTGATGCGGAAGCGCTCGGGCTGGCTGGAGACGATGGGCTGCTGTCCAAGATAGAGCGATGGCTTGCCGGGTGCGGTGGTGTCGGCCAGGATCATGGCCAAGGCGAGTGCGCCGAGGCGGTTATCGCGATTGCTGATCTCGACTTCGATGGAGCCGCAACAGTTGAGGCGCAAGAGACGCGCGAGGTTCTGATGCGCTTCCATGGTGAGAGGGATGAAGGTGGTGGAGTGGATGTCGACCGCGAGCGGGCTGCCGTGGCTGACGTGGGCATGCGGGCCGGGGTGCTGGCTGGGCGGCTGGAAATACCAGTAGGCGCCGTTGAAGCGGAAAACCATCGGCTTGCTGAGGCGCGGGGCGCGCGGCACGGGGGCAAGCGGCACAGGCGCGATGATTTCTTTTTTAGGCGGCTCCGGCCAGAGCACGATACTCTCGTAGCCATCGAGCGCGGCCGACATGTCGTTGGGCGCGTGCTTGCGGTTGGTGTCGGCACCGGCGCTGGCACTGTTGCCGTGGGCCGATGCGGTGTCGGCTTCGCCGGCGCGATCGCGATGGGCTACGCCGTCGAGCAGAGCCCACAGCGTCACTAAAACCGCGGGAATCGCCGTACGCGCCAAACGCCGTGTCGCACGGGCGTTGCCGAAGCGGGATTGGAGCATGCGCGGCGGCGCCAGCGTGAGCTGCCACGCGAAAAGGAATGCCGACAACGCGAGCAGGCCGCTGGCGAAGAGATGGGCACGATCGTTGAGAGCGAAGCCGGCCAGATAAATTGAAACCGCGATGACGTAACCCTGCGCTTCGCGGGGCGCGGTACGCAGCGTGGCGGCGAAGAGTTCGCGGTCGTCGGCATCGGAGGGTAGAGGCTCGTGGAGCAGCGGCAGGCTGCGGCGCAAGCCCACGGCCAGCAGGACGGCGCCGAGTGCGGCAATGGCGGCGGCGGCGGGCGCGTCTTGCGCGGCCAGCAGCACAACCGCCGGCACCCACACCCATCCCGCAGCGCAGGTGAGCGCAAACAAGCGAAATGGCAACGGCATCGGCGCGCCGGAGGATGTGGCGCGCCGCCAGTAAATCCATGTGCCCACGGTGCCGGCGAGGGCTCCGAGCGCAACGTAGGCCATGGCGCGGAAGAGGAGCCCGGTGAGCGAAGGCGTGTGGGTCGCGGGCAGCCGGCAGAGAAGAACGGCCACGATCAATGCGTTGATTAAACCCGCGATCACGAGTAAGCGCACCACGCTGGCGGGACTGCGATCGCCCTGGTCCCCGGCGAACATCGCAGGAGCGGGATGCGGAGCAGGATCGAATGCCGCAGCTTCAAACGCATCGCGCGAACCGAACACGAAGCGTGGCCGAGCTTCCCACAAAGCGCACATCAAGGTGACGAAGTAGGGCACGCGCAAGGCGAGGGCTCCGGCGCGCAGATCGAAAATCTCGCCGAGCGGCGTCATGTTGCGTCGGGGCAGCGTCGGGCCGGGATAGAAGAGCAGGTTCATGGCGACGAAGGTGCCGAAGTATGCCAGCAGAAAGATGGGCGCAGCGCTTAGGAATGCCCGCACAACGTCTTTGCGGCTGAAGCTTTTGGCAAAACTGGTGTGGGAGACGAAGTAGAGCAGGATGCCGGCCCATAGGAAACTTGTGTTGAGCAGAAGCCACAGGCCGAACGACCCAAGACCCGCGAACGGCGCGTCCATGCGCCAGAATTCCTCGGATGGGTTGGGGCGACTCACGGCGTGATCGAGCAGCGCTGTCCATGCAGGCGCGAGCGAAGACCACAGCGCAGCGAAGAGGAGCAGCATGCCGCGCGCGCCGAGCACCCGCATCCAGCCGATCCCGATGGCGCAGAGAACCTGCTGCCAAAACCAGCCTGAGGATCGGCCGTCGCGATACTCCTCGAGCAGGTCGCCGGCGAGCGCTTCGTCGCGGCCCGGAGGCATGCAGTGCAACAGCAGCCATTGGGCAACGCGCGGCGGCTCATTCGGCTTCACGGGCGCTCTCCCTGGGGCTCGGGCAGCGTGCGCCACAGCTTCGACAGCACGCGGCGCGTCTCGTGCACCTGGCGCAATCCTTGTTTGGTAATGCGGAAATAGCGCTTGGCTTTGCCGCCGCGTTCGGCAGTCGGTTCGCCCAGGCTCGACTCGATGAGCCCCTTGGTTTCAAGGCGCTCCAGCGCCGCATACACGCTGCCCACGGCGACGCCTCGCCCGCGATGCGCTTCGAGTTCGCGCGAAATCGGCACGCCGTAGGCTTCCTCGCCGAGATGAATCACGGCAAGCAAAATCATCAGTTCAAATTCGCCAAGGTAGCCGCGGTCTGTCATTAATTCAACAATAGCGAAGAAATTAATACGACGCAAGCGTTTCTTTGCAGACTTTGCACGCAAACTTGTTCAGGGACGGATCCGATGCGCGGGAGTGGTGCGGAGATCTCCATCGAAAACTGGGAATCCGCCCTCGATAGAAACCTAGGAGAAGGTCTCTTTGCCGAGGCCGATTTTATTGGTGAGCGGTTCGAGTGACAGCGCCCTTTGTATCTTCGAGCGCCTGATCGATCATCTGGAACAGCTTGCTGCGATCGACTACTTCCACAAACGGCGCGCCTTTGCTGTTGGCGGTGACCACCCAGATCGTGGGGGTGTGTTCGATGCCCACGCGCTGGCCGAGCGCATAGTCTGCCTTGACCGCGGCCTGAAGCTTGCCCTGCGGATCGATGGCGAAGGGCAGCGCGATTTTGCGGTCGGCGGCAAACTTCTCAGTGAACTGGCGCAGCAGGTTTGGATCTTCGCCCAGAGAAAGCTGGGCGGCAAAAACGGCGTCGCGGTATTCATCCCCGAGCTTCTTGCTCTTGGTGTCGAACCAGCGCGCATTCACGGCCGCCTGCATGCTCCAGGGGTGAAAGGGCAAGGGGAAGTCGTGGCGCACCCAGGGGATGTTGTACTTGGCGGCAGCTTCGCGCAGCAGCGGGTTGGCGCGGGAGCAATCGGGACACTCCATGTCTTCAAATTCGACGATCGCCACGCGTGCCCCGGCGGGCGGTCTGAGCGCGGCAGGGTCGTGCACCTGCGTGCCCGGAGAAGGCGGGGCAAACTGCGCCTGCGTGTTCGAGACGGTCATCAGCAACGCGGCGACAGCAAAAAGAGGCAGCAAGCCTGCGCGGTTGCGTCGAGCGAAAACGGGGAAGACGAAGGAAAGAAACATGAGTCTTGGACGGCTCCCTGCTGCCTATTGTAACGGCAGAGTTCGAGGAAAGTCGCGGCCGGTGCGGGTGCAGGAGGAACTCAGGGTAACGAATCGTGCCGGTCGCGCCGCCGGTCGGCAACCCATTTGCGCCACTTATAGTCGGCGATAAACGAGCCGATGACGAGCAGCACCACGACGACGATGAGCACGATTTTCATGGGCCGGACACTCTAAGTACGATTCTCGCCGTTGAAAAGCTTCTGGTTGGCGCGCAGGGACGGCGTGCCGCGGGGACTCGCCTCCCGTCCCCGGCTGGTTCCGTAGGCTGATTATTGCCTGGTATCAAGCGGGTGCTGCGCCTGCTCGTAGAACTGGTTTTGCAGCTTGAGACTGGTGTCGTCGGCTTTGATGGCCTTGAGCGCCTCGGCAATTTGCCGCGACCATTCTTTCTGATCGAACTCGCCCAGCTCTTTGGTCGCCGCTGCGCCATCGCCGGCGTAGTGATTGGGGAAGCGTGCATACCACCAGATGCCGGTATAAACCGACTCCGGCAGCGGGTCGCGGTTCTGGTCGGCGCCGGATTGTTGCGCGGCGCGGTCCTGGTGGACGAGGTCGGGTCGTGCCGCCAGCATGTGCGCCGTTTCCGTTTCGCCCGCGTGCATATCCATGGGAGTTTTCAATGCCGGCCGCCCCGCGACCTTCAAATTCGGCAATCCGAAAACGTACACCACGTAATCGCGCGGAGTCGCCAGTTGGGCCTGGGCGAACAGCGGCAACAAATACTCATTGCCGCCGTGGCCATTCACGATGACGACTTTCTTGCACCCGTTGCGAGCCATTTCACTCACAGTCTCCTGCAACAGCGAGAGCTGCGTTTGCAGGCTGTAGGCCAAGGTCCCAGGCTGATGGCGCGCCTCAAAGATTTGCCCAAAATAGTAGGCGGGAAACACGACGGCATACTCCTGCTGCACTGCGTTGCTGACGGCGAAGCGCACGTCGAGCAAGTCTGTTCCCAACGGTAAATGAGGCCCGTGCTTCTCGATGATCCCGAGCGGCAGCACGCACACGCCCTGCGATTGATGAATTGCGGCAATGAAGTCAGGCCCGGTCAGCTCTTCCCAATGCGGGGACAAACTTGCTTGCGCACGGCAGCGGTCTGCGAGCAACAAGAGACAGACACTTATCAAGGCAAGACGAAATACGGCCTTCATCGCGAATCCTCCACTGATACGCCTCCGATGGATTACTCTAATCGCTGCAGCCTCATCCCAGATACGGGACTTTTTGTGCGCATTGTCCTCTCGAACATTGGCACGTTTGGCGATATTAATCCTTTGGTCGCCCTCGCTCTCGAACTCAAACGTCGCGGCCACGTGCCGGTGCTTGCTCTACCCAATATCTACCGGACCAAAATCGAGCCGTTGGGCCTCGCGTTCCATGCGGTGCGGCCCGATATCGACCCCACCAACAGCAAACTTGTGGCCATGGTCTACGACGTGAAGAAGGGCACGGAAACAGGCCTGCGCGAATTTCTTTTTCCCGTGCTTCGCCAGACCTACGACGACTTGCTGGCTGCGGCCACCGAGCCTGTGCGGGCCGACCTGCTGTTGCTCGGCGAGTTGAACTACGCGGGTCCGCTGGTTGCAGAAGTCACCGGCATCCCATGGGCCAGCTATGTGCTCGCGCCGCTGTCGTTCTTCTCCGCTTTTGATCCGCCGGTGCTGCCGCCCTATCCCAAGCTGGCGCGCGCCGACAAGCTCACCGGATTTGGCCGCGTGATCAAGCGGGTGGCCCGCTTCACCACGCGCAAGTGGCCCGAGCCCATTTACGCCTTGCGGCGCGAGCTCGGCCTGCCCCCTGGCGCTAACCCGCTCTTCGACGCCAAGCACTCCCCTGACCTGGTGCTCGCGCTCTTTTCCCATGTGCTGGGCGAGGAGCAAAAGGACTGGCCTCCGCACACGCTCATCACCGGATTCTGTTTTTATGATTCGGACGCTGGCAATGCCGCGCTGCCCCCGCACCTTGAAAAGTTCGTTGCCTCGGGTGAGCCGCCGGTGGTGTTTACACTTGGTTCCGCAGCGGTGCTGGCGGCAGGCGATTTCTACGAAGTCAGCGCCAAGGCTGCGCTGCGCCTCGGTTTGCGCAGCGTGTTGTTAATCGGGGACGACCCGAGAAACCGCCCCAAAGAAGCACTGCCCGCTTCGATTTGTGTCGCCGAATATGCGCCGTACTCGGCACTGTTTTCGCGCGCGCGGATGGTTGTTCATCAAGGCGGGGTGGGGACAACAGCGCAATGCCTGCGCGCCGGCAAACCGATGTTGATCATGCCCTACTCGCATGATCAGCCTGACAACGCGCGCCGCATGCGCCGCCTCAAGATTTCGCGCACGATTCAGAAAGACGGCTATCAACCGGCGCGCGTGGCGCGCAAGCTGCAGGCAATGCTCGACGATCCCGCTTACGCCATCCGCGCGCAACAGATCGCGCAACAAATAAGCGGCGAAGACGGCGTAAAGACCGCATGCGATGCGTTGGAAGCCCTGCATGCCAAGGCGCAATCCGGGCAAGTCGCGGTGCAATGAAAATGCCGGTAGCGCAAGTCTCACTTTCTCGCGCAACGTCGGAACAAAAACCAATTCTCGAGAATTTGCTGCAGCTCTACGCAGACGATTTCCGCGAGTTTCATGCCATCGAACCAGGCCCCGATGGCCGATTCATTTATCCCGCGCTTTCCCTCTATTGGCAGGAGGAAGGCCGGCATCCATTTCTCATTCATCTTGATGGTAAACCAGCGGGTTTCGCATTGGTGCAGCGAGGATCGCGCATTGTGGGGGACGTTTCCGTCTGGGACATGGCGGAGTTTTTCATCGTGCGCGAAGGCCGCAGGCGCGGTGCAGGCACGCAGGCGGCGCACCAGGTCTTCAGGCTGTTTCCTGGCCTGTGGGAAGTGCGGGTGATGCAGCAGAATCACGCAGCACTGCAATTCTGGGAGCGCGCGCTCCGCGCCTTCACCGGCAAGCCGATGGTTGCCGCGCGTCACGAATCGAATGCGATGACGTGGAATGTCCTTTCATTCGAATCGCCGCAGACTTAAACGATCTGCGCTTCCCTGCTGCTCCAAAAATTCCCGCGTCATTCGATTGCATACGATCGAAAACCATTGCATCGAAAACGGATCCCGCACCAGCATTCCGCCGGCATTTGTATCGTTCCGCCTGGGTTGGTTGTGCGAAGGCAACTCCCTGTCTGCCGCGGTGCATCGGACGTTGATTGAACGTGAGTCCGGCGCAGCAAATAACTTCGAAGCCGGACAGAAACGGACGGGAGGAATTGATGAAGGAGACTTCAAGAAGATTTGGAAAATTCGGCGCCTGCTCCGCCGCCGCTTTGCTGGCCGGCATCACGGCACTGGCGCAAAGTCCGGGCGGAGCGCCGCAGCAGCCGATGCCCAGCCAGCCGAATAACCCAGGCATGAGTGCTCCGGGTACAGATCAAAGCACTGCGCCCACCGCCCAGCAATTCGGCGATCAGTCGTTTGTCGCCAAGGCGCTCGCCGGCGGCGAAGCGGAAGTGGAACTAGGCAAGCTCGCCCAGCAGCAATCCCAGAGCCAGGACGTGAAGCAGTTTGCCCAGAAGATGGTTGCCGATCACACCCAGATGGGCGACAAATGGTTCAAGCCTGAGGCGAAGGAACTCGGCGTGGCAGAACCCAAAAGTCCCGACAAAAAGGACAGAAAGCTGATCGCCAAGCTGCAGACGCTGTCGGGCCCGCAATTCGACGCGGAGTATATCCAGGCGATGGTGAAGGATCACAAGCAGGACCTGAAGGATTTCAAAGACGAATCGCAGATGACACAGAATCCAAACGTGAAGCAGATCGCACAACAGGGCGCCAGCGTAATCTCGCAGCACCTGCAGTTGATTGAACAGGTCGCGAAGAATCACAACGTCGACGTTGCAGGGAAAAACAAGGAAATCTCAAGCAACCAGTAGCGACGGAAGGTGCGGGGGGGGAACGGGCATTCGCACCGCGTTCCACGCGTTCCTCGCTACACCCATTCGCCTTGGCGCATCAACGGTTCTGTCGCGCCATCGGCCATCACTCCGTCGATGTCGAGCTTGTCGGAACCGATCATCCAATCGACATGGATGAGGCTGTCGTTGGCGCCGCGTGCAGCCAGTTCATCGGGAGTCAGCTTGTCGCCATCGCGCAGGCAGGAAGAGTAAGCTTGCCCCAGCGCGATGTGCGAGGCCGCGTTTTCATCAAAGAGGGTGTGGAAGAAAAGCTTGCCGCTGCTGGCGATGGGCGAGGAGTGCGGCACAAGCGCCACTTCGCCTAACCGCCGCGCGCCATCGTCGGTGTCAATCAGGCGCTGCAACACTTCTTCGCCGCGTGAGGCATGCGCCTCCACAATGCGTCCCTTCTCGAAGCGCACCTGAATGCCTTCGATCATCGTGCCCTGGTGCGAAAGCGGCTTGGTGGCGGTGACCGTGCCGTCAGCGCGATCCTTGTGGGGCGTGGTGAAAACTTCTTCGGTAGGCATGTTGGGGATGCAATAGTTGCCGTTACCCGCAGTGGTTCCGCCGCCCAGCCAGAGATGATCGTCGGCGAGACCGAGGCGGAAATCGGTTCCCGGGCCGCGATACTTCAGCGCCAGATAGCGCTTCGCATTCAGCTGCGCCGCCCTCTTCTGCAGATGTGCATCATGCTGTTTCCATGCGGCCACCGGATCGTCCAGATTGATACGCGTGGTTTCGAAGATTGCGTCCCAAAGCTTGGCCATCGCGGCATCGGGGGGCTCGTGGGGAAACATGGCCGCGGCCCATGCGGGCGTCGCACTGGCCACAATGGTCCAGTTGATGGCATGCCGCGTAATCAGTTCGAGGGCGGGGCGGTAGGCAGTGGAGACGGCGCGATTCACGCGTCCCACCTTGTCGGGATCCTCATTCGACAGCAGCGACGGATTGGCGCCGGCGACCGCGAGGCGCGCTGCACCGCTCTTGAAGGCCGTGCCCATGCCGTCATAGAGCCACGCCGCAGCCTTGTCGAAACTTGCGTTGGGCGCAAAGTGGAAACGCATCAGCGTCGCTTCGTCATCCGCATAGAGAGTCGTGACCAGGGATGCACCGGCTCGATACGCGTGCTCCGTAATGCGCCGCACCAGCGGAATGCATTCGAGCGATGCTGTCATCACCAGTTCCTGGCCTGGTTTCAGTCCCAGCCCGACTTGGACCGCAACCTCCGCCAGCAGGTCCAGCTTCTGTTCATGCGTACGTTCGGTGGCAGCGATTGCAGTTGCGCTCATGGTTCATGCACCTCAAGGATCGTGGCGGAATCAGCCTGGCGCGGCCGGGAAAGCACAGACCGCGTGACACTATTCTATGGCCCCTTCACAACAGTGTGTGAACGAGCCGCAGGCCTCAGCAGCCGGTTCCGGCTTTGGCCAGAGCATCCTTCAATCCCTGCATGCTGACGCGGCTTGAGGCTTCGGGGGTGCCGGCCCCGCGCCAATGCGTTTCAAGGCTCACGGCATAATGATAACCATCGCGCGCGAGGGCATGCAGCTGCGCGACCCAATCCACCACGCCCGTGCCCACCGGCGCCCACTCCCACTTGCCCGAGCCCTTGCGGACCACGTTTTTTGCATGGCAGTGGCCGATGCGGTCCTTGGGCAGCAGGTCATAACCGTCGGGATACGGCCTGCTGTCGGGAAACGTGGCCGCGTTGCCCGGATCCCAGTTGAGCATGAAGTTCGGTTCGGAAATTGCGCCCAGCGTATCGGCCGCTTCCACCCCCGTGGCCGTGTTGCACGACATCTCGTTTTCGAGCAGAAGAATCAGGTTGCTTTTCGCACAGCGCCGGGCCGCTTCGCGCAGCTTTTCATTGATGGGCTCGCGGTAGGGCTTCACATGGTCGAGACGCCAGAAATCGAAGCAGCGGATGCGATCGGTGCCAAAGGTTTTCGCCAGGTCAATGCAGTGATCGAGCAGCGCATCCTGCTTGCTGAAGGCAGCATTGGCTCCGAACTGGTCGCGGCGCTCGCTGCTTTTCGACACCGGCGCGCCAGGCCAATCCACCTTGAACAACGGGCTGGCAATGTCGGTCACGCGCAGGTTGTACTTGGCCAGGATCGTCTTCGCTTCGGCAATCTGGTTGGCGTCAAGCTCGGTCAGATTCTTGTTCCACATGCCGCGCAGTTCGATCCACTGCAGGCCGAAATCGTGCGCAGCCACGAAACAGGCGTGGTCGAAGTCCTGCGAGATTTCGTCGTTGATGACGGCCACCCGAAACGGGCAGGTGCCGGCCGCACGGGCAAGGCCCGCGAACATCGTTGCCGCCGCTGTTCCAGCGAGAAATTTGCGCCGCGATAATTCCATCGATTGCTCCTCAGTATGGAGCTCAGCGCGCAGGCTCCGAGTGTCTTTCGATTTTAATGCGCACGGCGCGGGGACAAAATGCCCTGCTATCTCTGGGCTGGGTAGTCCTTCGTGTGCCCAGTGCGTGAATTCGTCACGCTGAAGGCTCCGTCCGCGCTCGCCACAACCTTAAAGTACCCGCCATCGGCGCCGCCCTTGAGGTTCGCGATCAGCCGATCGGCGCTGTTGTGCGCAGCGTCGGATCCCTCGGCGGTGTGGAGCATGTAGAGGTCTTCAAGTCCAGGGCTCTCGTGCACCGTCTGCCAGGCTTCGGGGCTGCCCGCCTTATTGGCTCCGTTATCCATGATGGCGACACGCGGATGGATGGCGTCGACGAAGGCCTTGGTGTTCGACAAGTTGAATCCGTGATGGTTCACGAGATAGAGATCCACATGCCCGATGAGATTTTCGGGGCACACCAAGGGAATTTCTTTGGCCTTGGTCAGGTCGCCCAAATCGAGAAAGCGAAACTTGCCGAAGCGCACCAGCACGCCCGTGGAGCGGGGATTCTCGGTGGTGTCGAGGTCCCAATGCGGCTCGCTCGCGCAATAAGGATTCGGCTCCGGTTTCACGCCCGGCACCCGCGCGATGTGCTCGCCGTCGGCGGTAAGCACAATCGTGCTCAAGCCAGGAATGTCGATCGTGTCGCCGGGGTGCACGACCCGCCGCCGCTTGCCCTCAATGGCCTTCAGATACGCCGCATAATCGTGGCGGGTGATGTCGGAGTCTTCGCGATTCACGCCATGGTCGAGAAACTCGCCCACTTGCACCCGCTCGACAAGATTCGGCACCCCGCCCACATGATCGGTGTGGAAATGCGTAATCAGCACGTGGTCGAGCTTCGAGATGCCGGCGTCTTTCATGGCCGCCTGAATGCGCTCGGCATCGCGGCCGTTGTTGTCCCCCCACCCCGTATCGACGAGCAGAGTGCCCTTAGCCGGAGACACCAGCAGGGTGGCCTGGCCGCCCTCCACGTCAATGGTGTAGATGACCAGCTGCCCCTTGTCGGGTTGTGCCTGCGTGGCTGAAACCGAACCGGCCAGCGCGAGAGCGAATGCGCCGAAAATCAGGCACCGCGGCGAGAACCGGGGCGCGCGAGGCAGGTTTGGCCTGGAAAACAAAGGATCGGGGCGATCGTAGCCGGCGTTTCTCATGATCGCCAAAGTGTACTCGACCGGGCGCGCGGCGGGAAACACCGGATTCGGCGGCTTGTGCAGCACAACTGCTAAAATAGACTGGAGCCGCACTGCGCGGCCTTTCATCTTCATTTCAGTTCCAACCCGCCGGCCTAAGCTGCCGCATCCATAGAGAAAAGGAATACCGCCTCCGTGACCCAGACGATACGCAATATCGCCATCATCGCCCATGTCGACCATGGCAAGACCACCCTGGTTGACGCCATGCTGCGCCAGGCCGGCACCTTCCGCGCCAACGAGCAGGTGGCCGACCGCGTGATGGACTCGAATGAGCTGGAGCGTGAGCGCGGCATCACCATCCTGGCCAAAAATACCGCCATCAACTTCGAAGGCGGAAAGATCAACATCGTCGACACCCCGGGCCACGCCGATTTTGGCGGCGAGGTGGAACGCGCTCTCAAGATGGTCGACGGGGTCATGCTGCTGGTGGACGCGGCCGAGGGCCCTCTGCCGCAGACGCGGTATGTGCTGGCCAAGGCACTCGAAGCCAAGCTCAAGCCCATCGTGGTAATCAACAAGATCGACCGCCCCGACGCGCGCCCGCAGGAAGTGCTGAACGAGATCTACGACCTTTTCATCGATCTCGACGCAGAAGAGTCGCAGCTGGATTTTCCCGTTCTCTACGCGGTGGCCAAGGCAGGCACCGCCACGACCGATCTGGCCAAGCCCGGCGTCGATCTGCAGCCGCTCTTTGAATCCATCGTCAACACCATTCCGGCCGCCACGGGCGACGCCGAAGGCACGCTGCAAATCCTGGTGACCAATCTGGATTACTCGGAATACTTCGGCCGCATTGCGATTTGCCGTGTCTTCCAGGGCACCCTGCACGCAGGCGACGAAGTGAACATCAGCAAGCGCGACACCACGCTGCAAAAAACCAAGATCACCAAGCTCTTCACCTTCAGCGGCCTCAAGCGCACGGAGACTACCGAGACCACCATGGGAGATATCGTGGCCGTTGCGGGGGTCGAAGGCATCACCATCGGCGAGACCATCACCAGCATCGAAAACCCTTCGCCGCTGCCGCTCATCATCATCGACGAACCAACCATTGCCATCCAGTTCAGCGTCAACAACGGCCCCTTCGCCGGGCGCGAAGGCCAATACGTCACCAGCCGCAACCTGCGCGAACGCCTGGAGCGCGAGCTGCTCACCAACGTCTCGATCCGCGTGGAAGAAACCGGCTCGCCCGATACCTTCAAAGTGCTCGGCCGCGGCGAACTGCAGCTCGCGATTCTGATTGAAATGATGCGCCGCGAGGGCTTCGAGCTGATGGCCGGCCGTCCCGAGATCGTGACCAAGATGGTGGACGGCGTGCGCATGGAGCCCGTGGAACACCTCACGATTGACGTGCCTGAAATCCACACCGGCGTAGTGATTGAAAAGCTGGGGCCGCGCAAGGGCGAGATGACGAAGATGCACAATCACGGATCGGGCCGGGTGCGCATGGAGTTTCGCGTTCCCAGCCGCGGCATCATCGGGCTGCGCAGCGAAATGCTCACCGAGACCCGCGGCACCATCGTGATGAACGCGTTGTTTGACGGCTACATTCCCTACCAGGGCGAGATACCGCAGCGGCCCACGGGCGCGCTCATCGCCGATCGCCAGGGGCTCACCACGACCTATTCGCTCAACGGCCTGCAGGAACGCGGCGTGCTGTTCCTCGGCGCGGGCGTAGAGGTTTACGAGGGCATGGTCGTGGGCGAACACTCGCGCGACAACGACCTCGACGTCAACGTAGTGCGCGAAAAGAAGATGACCAATATGCGCGCCTCCAGTGCCGATGAAGCGATCCGCCTGGTGCCCTACCGGGCGCTCAATCTTGAGCAGGCCATCGAGTTCATCGCCGACGACGAGCTGGTGGAAGTCACGCCCAAGTCGCTGCGATTGCGCAAAAAGGTTCTGCAGGCGAATCGCAGGCCGAAGCGCTGGGAAAAGGTGGACGCCTAATCCGACCAGGAGGCTGTGGATGCAGTATTCCCCCGTCAACCTTCAGCAGAAGTTTGGCCTCTTTGCCGAGCAATGGCAACCTAAAGTCATTGCCGCGATGAACGATTATCAATTCAAGATTGTGAAGCTCAGGGGTGACTTTGTCTGGCACGACCACAAAGACACGGACGAAACCTTCCTCGTGATTGAAGGCACTCTGCGCATCGATTTTCGTGATGGGGCAGTCCACATTGGCGCGGGTGAGCTATTCGTGGTTCCGAAGGGAAAAGAACACAAGCCTTTCGCCGAACACGAAGTGAAGCTGATGCTGATTGAGCCGTGCGGCGTGCGCAACACCGGCCACGAAGGCGGCGAGCGTACCGCGCCCAACGACGTTTGGATTTAGTTCCAGTTCTTCACGTTCGGCCAGAATTCGGCGAGCGGCTGCTTCAATCCCCGGCAATAGTAGATATCGATGTGGTTGTAGGGCATGGAGTAGGGGTGGTCAAGGTGCGCCTTCCACTCCACCGAAGCGAAAAGCGTCTCGAGCTTGGCGCGGGAATCGCCCATCACGATCACGCTTTCCCCTGTATATTCGCGCGGCCCCCACAAAAAATAACTCTGGTGCCCGCTGATTGCCTGGGGAAGCCCTAGAGCCGGGCCAAACAAATCAATCGCGCCCGCCTGGCTGTAATTCTGTGCAAAGATCGCGGTCCGCGAGCGGACCTCTGCGGGCAGGCTGTTATAGACACTTGCCACCGTCGCCGCCATCTCCGGCCAGCCGAATTGATCGGCAAACAGCTGCGGCAGCGGTCCCATCTGGTGGTGCTCGATGGGCGGCGGGATCAAGTGAGTGGCCCTGGTGTAGCGAATGAAGACTTCGGGCGGAAGCAGCGGAAAGGCGAGCGGAGCCAGCAGTGCGCTCAGCAGCACCATCGCCGTGGCCCAACTCCACCAGATCCATCGGCGACGAGGTTGATCGAGCAGGCGCTCCCACAACACCGCACCGCCGGCGAAGAGAATGGGGAACGCCGGAAAGAGATAGTAAATGCGCGGATTCACTGTAACGATGACCAGCGCCGTGACGATCCAGGTCCATCCAAGGAAGCGAAACGGCTTGCCCTCGGGCCGGATCAAGAAGAACCAGAGTCCACCGAGCCAGACAAACAGGCTCAGATGTTCCATGGCCTCGATCTCCTCTTTGAAAAAGAGAAGAGGCGAAAGCGCTACGTTGCGTCCGCTGCGTTGGATGTTCTTCTGCAGTTCGAGAAACGGAAAATGATGATGGAGATTCCAGAGAAGGTTGGGCAGGAAAATGAGGACGGCCACCGCCCCGCCAATCCAGAACCACTTGGTGGCAAGCAGCCGTCGCTGCGCAGTGAGAAGAAGCCCCGCGATGAG
Source organism: uncultured Acidobacteriaceae bacterium (assembly GCA_963798035.1). Lineage (GTDB taxonomy): Bacteria > Acidobacteriota > Terriglobia > Terriglobales > Acidobacteriaceae > Telmatobacter. Next base: position 307,311 of record CAWCRW010000009.1, read on the forward strand.
CCCAAAGCCGAAGATGGCCATGGAGTATTTGTTCTCGAGTCCGACACCCGCCAACACTCCAAACCAGAGCCAGAGGCGCGCGTCTTCGGTGCGAATCATCCGGATCAGCAGCAACGCGCATCCCATCCAGAACAGCGGTTCAAGGCAGTTCATGCTGAGGAAGTGATCAATGCCCAAGAGGCCTGGAGCAAGCAAGGCGCAAAGCGCGGCAAATGCCTGGGCCTTGCGCCCGCCTCCCAGTTCACGAGCCATCAAGCCCGACATCAACACCATTGCCGCGCCGGCCAATGCAGGAAGCAGGCGAATGGCGGAAAGGGAATCCCCCAGGACAAGGCGCTCCATCCATGTCGCCAGGGCGATCAGCGGCGGCTGGTCCACATAGCCCCAGGCGAGATGGCGGGCGCAGTCCATGTAGTAGAGCTCGTCGCAAAAATAGCCGTATCCCCGGCCCGCATAGAGGTGCAACGCGAGCTTGACGGCCGCAAGCAGGACGACGGCGAAACCGGCGCCGGTGAGCCATTTCCCCAACGGCTCTGCGGCCTGCGCGGAGGTAGTAGCAATTTCAGAATGCGTGCTCATGGGATGTTCCAAGAAAGATGCAGTATAGCCGGGTAAGTAAATCGCGAAGTGAGCCGGTTTCTATCCAAGCCGCCGTTTCGCTTCCAGCACGCGCTCCAGCGCTTCGTCCGCGGTTGCGCCCACCGCCGACAAGTGGCCCATCTTGCGCCCGCGGCGCGCCGTGTGTTTCTCATACAGGTGCAGCCGGACACCCGGAACCGCCAACGCCGCAGCGAAGTCGGGTTCGCCCTCGCGATCGAGCCACACCTCGCCCAGCAGGTTCACGATCGCCGCCGGCGTGAGCAGCGACGTGTCGCCCAGCGGCAAATTGCATGTGGTCCGCACCAGCTGCTCAAACTGGCTGGTCGCGCAACCGCGCTCGCTCTGGTGATAACTGTTATGCGGACGCGGCGCGAGCTCATTCACGAACAACTCGCCGCCGCGCGTCACAAACATCTCCACGCACAGCAGCCCTTCAATCTCCAGCTTCGAAATGATCGCCTCGGCCAACCCCTCCGCATGCAACTCCAGATGCGCGGGAACCTCCGCCGGAAGCACGCTCCAGGCCAGGATCTGGTTCTCATGATGATTGCGCGCGGCTGGAAAGCTGCACACTTCGCCGCGTGGACTGCGCGCCGCCATCACGCTGATCTCGCATTCCAGGTCCAACGCTCTTTCCGCGATCGAAGGCAGTTCGCCCACACTCTGCCACGCTGCCGAAATCGACTCTTCCGTTGCCGGTGCACCCATGCCGATGCGCGCCTGTCCGCGCCCGTCGTATCCGCCGCGGCCGATCTTCAGGAACACGCTGCCGTCTAATGCTGCGACAGCTTCCTGAAGCTGCACTTCACTTTCGACCACGCGAAACGGTCCCACAGGAAATCCGCTTTCTGCGAGCCACACTTTCTGAAGAGTTTTGTCCTGGATGAGGCGTATCGGCTCCACGCCCGGCCGCAGCGGCGCAAGGGACGCCACTTCGGTCAGCGCATCCACATCGATCTGCTCGATCTCAAGCGTCACCGCGTCCGCACCGGTGGCCAACCGCCGTGCCGCATCTACATCGTCCCAGCCCCCCACAATGGTCTCGTCGGCTACAAAACTCGCCGGACACTTCGCTTCAGGATCCATGACGCGCACGCGATAGCCCATCGTCCGCGCCGCCATCGCGGTCATGCGGCCGAGCTGCCCGCCGCCCAGGATCGAAATCAATCCGCCAGGTCGAACAACTTGTACAAGGGAGGGAGAGGAGCGTTCCGAAAACTTCACGCAGGCAGCTCCAGATCCAGTTTCTGATCGAGCACTTCCTGCGCCCGCGCCGTGCGCCACTTGGCCAGCCGCTCATATAAAGCGGCATCCGTGATCGCGAGGATTTCCGCCGCCAGCAGCGCGGCATTCGCTGCGCCCGGCTTGCCAATTGCGAGGGTTCCGACCGGGACGCCCTTCGGCATCTGCACAATGGAAAGCAGCGCATCCAGCCCATTCAATTGCGTCGCAGCGACGGGTACGCCCAGCACCGGCACCAGCGTTTTCGCGGCCAGCATGCCGGGCAAATGCGCCGCGCCGCCTGCGCCTGCAATAATCACACGCAGCCCGCGCTCCTTTGCCGTTTCAGCGTACTTGAAGAGCCAGTCGGGGGTTCGATGCGCGCTCACTACCCGCGCTTCGTGCGGAATCTCCAACGCGCGCAGCAGTTCCACTGCGGCGGAAAGCGATTCATAGTCGCTCTTCGAACCCATCACCACGCCCACCAGCGGCTTCTCGTTCATGCGCCGATTATACGGGGAAGCACCAGGAGATTCGGCGGTCTGTCACTTCCGGAACCAGGCCTCCACCGCCACCTCGATCACCGCGAACAGCACGCTTGCCGCAGCCAGAAATCCCTTGGCGCGCTGCCAGTTCTGCTCGTGCCGGTCCATGCGTCGCTCCAACTCCGCGATGCGCCCACCGTTTCCATCCCCCATGAGCCCGCTCATCTGCGCCTTCAGCACGCTCAGGTCACTCAAAACCTGTGCTTCAAACTCATTCATCATCCGCATGCAACCGACTCCGTATTCTCGTTCTTCTTTGCATAACTACTCAGGATGCCAGCGGCAAGTTGAAGATCAGCGCGGCCGAAAACTCCGAGTAATTCGGCGGCGTAGCCCCATCGAACATCCTTATATAGAAGCGGTCGCTCGCCGATACCCGGGTGAACGTCATTGTTGGCTGCGCCCCACGCATCACCAGCTCCGAATCTTCGCCAGGATTAAAGGCGAAGTCGCGCCGCCGTATCTCAAATCCACCGCCTGGAGGCGCCGAACTTCCAGCCTGAATCGTCACCGCATTCCCGATGATGGCGGTCACCGTCAGTGCATTCAGATTCTGCAACGGCGTTGAATTCGCAACTGCCGGCAGCCAGGTGTCCGCAGGCACCGTCGCGCTCGTCTTGATCGCCAGATCATCGGCCCAATCGTTGGCGAAGGTAAGTGCATACTCGACTAAGTCAGGATAACTGCCCCGATAACTCAGGTTCACCGTGCGAAGGACAACCCGCGCATTCAGATTGGTCGAAGGTGCATTCAGTTGCAGAGCGTCGCCGGGCCATACGTCCGTTGCGAAACTCGCGCGCGACGCCTTGTAAGTCCCGCTCCACAATGCATTCTCGCTGGTCGCCGCCTGCGCAGTCGCCTGGGCAGCATTGCGGCAGTCCTGCGAGCTGCGAGCCGTGGGGCTGGTCACGCTTCCCATCCACGCGGAAACCTGCGGCAATCCTGCCTGCACCAGCGCCTGCTGGCTCGCCACGCTCACAGAACGTCCGACGGCCCTGCCGGTTGTCCGATAAGTCACGGCGATCAGTTCGCCCACCGGCGGCGCATACCCCGTGTAAAACACCAGCTTCCCCGTGCTCTCCACGTGGCACTCTGCGGCCTGTGCGGTCGTTCCAACTCTTCGTGTCGATTGAACACCGTTCGCGGGCGTGCTCACCACCCATGATGACCCAAGATTCGTGAGGTTCAACCCGCGCATGGTTCCGTTGAGATGGATGCTGCTCGCTGCGACCACCATGCACGCGGCAGGCAGACTCGCAACCGACCCGTCATACAGCGTCACCGGCATCCCCGCAACACCATTGACGAATTCCTGAATCTCGAATTGCACGTACCCTCCGGCTTGATTCGTCTGCCCGCCAAGAGCGATCGCTCCACTATCGCCGCAGGATCTATAAACCGACAGCGCCCGCTCGTTCTCATTGCAATGGATCCGGATGCGCAGCGCATATTGATTCGCCGTACTGATCGCATAAGTCGACCCTTGCGCTGTGCCTTCAATCAACGGCTGCACAGTTACTGCACCCGTACCCTGCTGCGCCGTCACTTGAAATCCCGCGGAGCACGCGGCCTGCGTCTCCATGCCTACAAAGAATCCGGAAAGAATTCCCACGCTCCCTGTCGCCAGCGTCACCCCGGTAGCTTCTAACAGCAGCGTGCCGCCCATCTCCACCTGATCAAGCCATGTCAGCAGCGTGTCGCCATCGATGCCGTTGCCGCCCTGCATCGCCAGACCGCCGAAACCAACCGTGAGAGCACCGTTCGCTCCCAAAACGCTCCACACACGAGCGTCGATCGCACCCTGGTTGAAGAGTTCGTGAACGATCGAGGCCCTCGAAGCAGGTAAGCAAAACGGACCTGCGGAGAGATTGAATTGCGTCGTCATCCCATCACCGAGAAAGTATTCGGTCACATATGCCACCGGCTCGAGCGCGCCGCATACCGTGACATCGTTGGCGAGTCCGCGCGTCACGGCTGCCGTCAACGACAGGCTCGCGAGCGCGAGACTTCCATCTGTCTCGTTCAACGCGTGCACGGCGCCCGGCACCGACGTCAATGCGAGCGCACCATTCACCGCACGATAAGCGGCGCGCGACTGACTCGCCACCTCGCCTGCATTCTTGCTCCACGGAGCGCCGGGCTCCGGAACAAAGTCATTCACAGCCGAATTCAACGTCAACCCTCGCGTCGAAAGCGTCGCCACTCCTGTGCGTGTCACCAGGGTCGCGAGCAAAGCGCCGGCAGTCTCGCCCGCGACGCACTTGCTCACCGTCATACCGGCCTGGTCCAGAAGCAATTCGTCGCTGATTGCCTCGATCGCGAACCGATAACGCGGTCCCTCGGTTGCCATTCCTGCATATTCGGGCATCGGAATTACCGCGATGTAGCCCGTGAAGTAACTCGTACCATCATCCCCGGTTACAATCAGGGGCTGATTACGCCCCGGTGGAGCAAGGGAAGCATCCGCCGGCAGGCTCAGCCAGAGCCGGCACACCGAGGGTTCGTTCAACTTGCGCTCGATCGTCAATGGATGCGCCGCATCGAGCGCCACCGTGTAATCCTGGCCGTGGATTGTTATCTTCATGAACTAAGTCACCACTTACTTGTATCGATAGGTCGTTGATTAGATCAGCGCGTGCGCGGCGGGTAGAAAGCTGCGATAACACACGACGCGCTCTCCATCGAGCGGGTCTGTCACCGGCAGCGCAACAAATTGCCCCCGCAGCAAGGTGCGCTCCAGAGTATTTTCGATGCCGCCCGCGCGCTTGATGTCGAGTGGGTTCATGACTTCCTCGGCGCCGCCCGCCGACTGCAGCCGCGGATAGTGAAAGAAGATTCGCTCGCCTTGTCTTCCCTGCTGGACAAAGAGCGCAGACCACTCCTGGTAGAAACTTCCGCCTTCGCGATCGACAAAACCACTCAATGCCTGCAGCTTCGCACTAGGCGCGGGGATTCCGCCCGGCAAGGGATGCGCCAAGGTCAACGTCGCCCCACTGACCTGCGCGACAAACGCCACGTTAAACGTCACGCGCCGGATATAGTCGACATCCGATAATGGCTGCCGCACGTACGCGCCCGCCACCGGCGAGCCCACATACCCCGTCTGCCCGGCGTAATCCGCATCCAGCGCAACCAGCGCACCGCCCGCGAATTTCGCACCGTCGCTCGACGCCAAGGTGATCGCAGTCGCGGTCGATCCGCTTTGCACCACGACGGCCGGCGCAGCTTGCGCACCATCGGCGGCCATCTCCGCTCCGCTAACGGGCGCGAGCAAATTCATATGCTGCGAGCCCGTGGCCAACGCCATCGTCAACTTGGTCCAACTGAGGAATTCGCAACTCACTTGAGCGCCGAGTGTCTCCCGAACCTGCTCCAGTGGAGCCGATGGAATCCCCGCGAGCACGGCATTCGATTTGCTCGTCGCCTTCCGCAGGAATCCGCGGACCCATCCGAGGTCGATCCAAGGGCTCGGCGGAGCATCCAGGGAAAATCCCGCCTGTTGCGACGCATCGAACAGGACCGGCGTCTGGGTCACGCGGTTCACGGGCGCAAAGTAGGCACGCACTCGCCGCGAAACGGGCACAGGTGCCGTAAACCAATTGGCAGTCATTAATCCCCCTGCTCCTGGTAGCTATAAACCAGAACTTTCGCCGACCTGCTCAGCCGGTCCCGCTGCACGGTTACCGATGCGAATACCGGTTCATCCCAGAAGACATTTGTAAGCATCGCCGCAGGTGGCTGTACGGTGTAGTTGAACTTGGGCGTGTAGAACGGTTGTAACAAGGCAGCTAACTCCTCATCCATGGCGCTGAGTGCTCGTCCCCGATCCAGACCGCCGAAGCTTTGCGTTCCGCAAGTCTGATAGAGCACTTCACACTCTTCTGCCACCATCGTCGCAACAAGCTCGGCATCGGTTCCGAGCCCAATCCAGCGCAAGACAAATACGTCATTGGGCAGTTGGTTGAATGGCGCCTCTGCCTCCTCGACTAAGATTCCCGGGCGCACAGCGCCGCGAAGTAGAATGGTCCGCTCCGGGTTGAGAGCCGCGAGGCGCGAACGCAGCGCAGAATAGAACGAATCTTTTGCATTTTGCATGGATTTCTTCCTTGATACTTCGTAGATGCGACAACAATCCAGTGGCCGACAGTCTCTCCGCGCAAGTCACTCGAACTTAGTCCGAAGCGACTTACACTTGAGATTGCTCACACACCCTGTGGACGGGCTTCACGCATTAACAGCCGATATAAATAGACTTGGCCAAACGCCTCGTTGGCAGCGATCGACTCAATCAAATAATCCTGTCCGCCTACCGCGACGGCGAGTGTCATCGCAAATAACGCCTGCGCCGACGCCAGGTCAAGATCACTCACTTGCTGTTCGACACTTGTAGCCGAAACCAGCAGTTCCCACTTGGACTGCCCCGCCTCCTGCCACTGCGGCCGCAGCTTCCTCATCAGGACCGGGCTCACAACGATCTCGGAAAATGTTGTTGCGTTGATTCCAATCTCCGACTGGCTCGAATCTGTGCCTGTCCCCGTCACTCGCAGTTGCGCCGATGTGCCCGACACACTCCGCAACAAAGCATCGGCCAGCATCTGTGGCGCACCGGTTGGATTACGCGGCGCTGTATCGCTCATCGTTCACCCCAGCCTGCTCGCCACGTAGGGACGCAACCATGCCTGCACCGTCTCATCCACCAGCGAGCTGGAGAAGTACTGCATTTGCATGGTGTCGATCTTTGCGTGGCTCGCGTTCAGCGCCGGCGTTGACTGCGCGTTCCGCACAATCTGCGCGCACGCCGCTTTCACGTCATCGCCGATCGTCGTCAAGCCCGCGCTGTAAATGACCATCACTTCGTTGTAAGGCAGTCCCAGCACATTCCAGGGCAGCGTGAGCTCTCCCGTGCTCGGATCAAAGTCCGCACTGCTTGGGTCGATCGAAGTCCATTGTCCCGGCAGCGAAAACGCCCATACGACCTCAGTGAGCGCGCTATCTGCCAACTCCCCGCGCCGCGGCTTCGCATAGCGAGCCTGCAGTGTCACCAGCGGTGAGGATGCGGTGCCCAGGGGTGCCAGCGGAAGATAACTCAAGTGCACCGTTCGGGAACCGCCGACCACGCGCAAACGCTCGGTGTATTGGTTAACGTTCAAGTCTGGCCGTCGGCAAAAGCTGTTAATGAGTGCAGTGGCCGCGGTAATCCAATCCGCCGTCGTACCCAGCGGCAATCCATAATTCGCATAATCCGCGGGCTCTAGATAAACCATGATGTCCTTTCAAAAAGACAGGGATACGGGGTGGGATGAGAGAACGAGGGGATTGCAAAGCCGCCATGCCGTTGCGCAAAGCAATCCAGACAAATGTCCTCTTCCCTGATCCCGATCCCCTTGTCCCCGGCGCTGTCTAGCGGTCGACTAACACCTGGTAGTGCGCGTAATTCGCGCCCTTCACCACCAACGCGCCAAACTTTACGGCGACATATTGATAAGTCAGCGAATTCGGCAAGCCCAGTTGGAAGATGCGCGGTGTAGGATCGCCTAACCAGTGATATTCGATCAGGTCCTCCGTCACAATGTAGGCGGGCAATACGGCGGTTCCCGACCCTGGGGTGCCCGTGTAACTTAGACTCCAATCCGGGATCAGGGGAAGGTCGCCGGCTTGTGTCGACAACATCTTCACGCGGAAGCCGCTGGTGATTTGATCCGAATCAAGAACTACGTTGAACTCTGATTTCATCTCCTGATCGATCAGATCCAGCAGCACCGGATTCGCATAAATTGCAGTCGGCCGGACGTGGTATCCCGAACTGGCTACCATCTGCGCAACCGTTGTCTTCAGCGTATCCACGATTTTCATCGATGTAGTCACGGTGACTGTATTGCCGCCAGCAGCAATCTGCGCGCTCGCGCCCATGTACTGCGTGGTCGTCGGTGTGCTTAGACTGGTGTCGTTGCCGTTCCACAGGGCAACGTCATTCGCCACCATTACACCGCTCACCGTGTCCACAAGGTCCTTGGCCTGTAGATAGGCAAACTGCTGTTGCTGGTTGCCGAGTTCGATATCGAACAGGTTGTAATTGATCTGCGCAACAATCGCTTTCAGCGGTACGCTGCGCTCTACACGCGTCGGACTTACAACCGGCGCTGCGATGCTCCGTGGATTCACAAAGCCTGCAGATCCAGGATTCGGAATCGCTGCCTCTTCGAAAAATCGCGAAGGATGTCCCGTCGCCGGGACTTGCTTGATGCGCTGCCCGAATGCGCTCGAACGCCGGCAAATATCAAAGATTTCGGTTTGATACAGCGGAACTTCAATGGCTCCCGGCCCGATGAAGTCGGCTGCTGCATGAATGTCAGTAAAGGATGCGCTCATAAGTTCTTTCCGCCCCCTCCATGGGGCCATTTGTCTAGAAGCTGCGCATAACTCGCGCAGGCTTTGTAGCTGTCATCAGAGACGCGAGGGCGCAGATGGACATCGACCGCGACCTACCGTGGCTTGCTGCTTTTCTTTAGCTAGGGGCAGCTGCTACGCAATCGCGCCCGCTCGCAGCAATTGGGTCTTCACTGCAATGCGTTGCTCCAGGCTCAACCCTGCCAAGGCCGCATCCAGCGTACGTACATCCACCGGCCCATCGCCCACACCGCGTTTGGCCAGCATCTCTGTAGTCGCTGCGGGCATCGTTTTGCGAAGTGGGTTCAGCACACTTTGCGGACCGGCGGCCCTCAGTTCGGCAACTTCTCGTTCCGCTGCGTTCAGCTTCTCGGCCAATTCCACCTCGCGCTGGTTCTGCTCCACAGTTGCCGAGATTCGATCCACCTCACTCGTGAGCGCAGTCTGACGCTCTTCCAGCCAGGTCAGCGCCCTCTCCAGCAAAGTCGCTGCAGCTTCGAGACGCTCTGCAATATTTGTGTCGTTCCGTTCCATTCCGCACCTTTCCGCCCGCTTCTCAACCGAGCGCTCCATTGTCCACTACAAAAGAAAAGAGCTCCAATTGCCGGAGCCCACTCAGTTCTCACCCTTCTTCCAGTGTTGACTTACTAACTCGCCAACCTGAAACTCGTCTCACGATAAGCTGCCTTTTCGCGCAGCAGGATGGCGGCGCCCGTAAACGTGACCCGCGTCAGCTTCCATATATCTGCGCGCATGTCTTCAACACGCGCATTGGCTAGCTCGTAACTCATGCCCATCGCTCCTGCTGTTTGCTCCTGGATCGTCTCCGCGACCTCGGGAAAATCACGAGCATAGATGTATCCGCGCACTTGCAATTTGTTACCCACCAGGTTTGCCTCCGTCAACAAACCAATCTTGCGCCTCGCATCATGCCCGTCCCAACCCGGTCTGTAATCGACCCCCATCCCCAGCAGGGAGGGTAACGCTTTCTCCGCTGCTTCGCGCGTCAGGATCACGCGGTGCCCGCGTGCGCCGGCCGGCGCCTTATCGCTCGCCAGGTTCACCACCGTCAATATCCCCTCAAACGTCACCCTGTTTGGATGACTGTCCACATGAGGAAACTTCACCGCCATCGCTTCCAATCGCATCGGATTCCCACCTATCGATTTATTGCCGTGTCCGCTTCGCCAGACAACTGCCCGGCGCCGTCTTTTGCCAGGGGAGCGAGACCACGCATCCCGCGAACTTCATCCACCGTCAGCACGCCCGCCTGCAAAAGCTGAACCTGCACCGCAAGCTCTGTCTCTTCATCGCGCGCACTCAGATCATTGAAAACAAACTCAAACTCCCGCCAGCCAATGCACTTTGCAAACAGGTCGCGCGTAATATGCCCTGCCAGCAGGTGCGCCAGCGGCGCAATTGCCCCACGAAATGCCTCATCCGCCAGTTCCGCCGCAGTCGAACGATTCACATCGCTCTCCAAGCCCAGCAGCAGCGGAGGCAACCCAAACGCATTCGCTACCATGCGAATCAAAAACTCCTGCCATGCCAATCGCAGATCCGCATCTGTGCCCTGCGCAAACCGCAGCACCTCGGGTTTCTGCTCCGTTGAAAGCAGCGGCACGCGACCCGTTCCTTCAATCTCGTCCTGCCACCAGCGAATCAGCCGATCATGTTGTGCCGGCGTCGCCTCGTTCAACCACAGCGCATATTGCGCCACCGAATTCGCCGCTAACTTCCCCGCAAAACGATGCGCACTCAAGAACTGGTTCACTGTCTCGAACGACACTTCAAGCGGCCCCAGCCCAAACGGGGTGAAGCTGCGCGGGTTCATCCGGATATACATGAGCTGGTCATCGCGCAAATCAATGGCGTCCATCTGCCCCGTCATCACCTGCGCATAGCGCGGCGTCTCTGCTTGCCCATCCCACTTTGCATTAACGCGAATCGTGGCGCCATCCACAGGCCATAACAGCGCGGGCCGCTCCTCATTGCCTGTGGGTTCCATCTCGATCGCGCCAAACCCGCCTGTCAGCGCGTCCTCGATCACCTGCTCAATGAGCGTTCGAAAACTGTCGACCGCATTTGGTTCTTCCAGCGCGCGCCGCAAGGCCGCCATTCGCTTCCCCGCGTTCTCAATCTCTCCCGACATATGGCCTCGCCGCACCCGCACCTGCCAGTCCATCGCGGCGATCCGATCCTTGATCACGTTGATCGCACGCCGCACCACCGGTGTTTCCGCAAAACGCCGAAGATTCATCGGCGATGGCTTGGGCAACAGGTTTCCCGGAAACTGCACGGGGCTCAAGACCGCAGGCAGTGCAAGCGTCTTCCGATCGGCTGTCGCCGCAGCTTCCATAGCCGACTTGATCGTCCCTGGCTCGCGACCGGTCGCCTGCCGCCATATCTCACGCAATTGCTCCGCTACCTTCACGTGCACCTTCCTTCACCCCTCCGCAAAAAACAAAAGGCGCAACCTTGGCAGGCTGCGCCTTCATCCTTCAACGAACCATCGCTAACTTAACTCAGAGGGCTTGGCTTACTTACAAATCCGATCCTACACGAACACCACAAAATGATCTGCAAACTTTCTTCAACAAACTTTTCCAACCTGAACAAGAACGGCGAGAAGGACTTACCGTCGTGCGTAAGTCGACTTATGAGTCGAGAGTTAGTTACGAGCTGAAATCTCGAAGCGTCTTTCTCACACTCGCAGTTCTAAACGAGCCGTATCGGCGACACGCCCAAGGTCCGCCGTCGTCAGCACTCGAATCTGATGCTCTTCCATGGTCTCTACGCCAAATCGGTAAAGCTCCAGCCGTTCCGGTTCGTCTGCCGTTGCGCCAAGCTTCGCCGCAGGCTCAATCACCGCGGTCAGTTCGAGGACAGCTTTCTCGACGCGCTCCACACCCGCGCGCAGGCCCGCTGCAGAAAACGCCAACACTTTGGCCATCTCCACGCCCGGCTCCAGGCTCACTGCGTGAAACATTCGTATCACGCCATTCGGCCGATAGCCCGCGTCAATGCGCAGCGGATCGCCCGGCCGCGTGTATTCAGATGCTGCAATCCGCTTGCGCATCAGGTCCCACACGCCGGCATGCTCAAACTCCGCACGCATCTTCGCATGAATCGCCGCTCTTCCTCGCAGACGCTCCGTCCGCTCCCGCTTCGGCGGATCCACGTACATGCGCATCAACTCTTCCATTCCCGCCGGAACGCTCTCGGCGAGGTAAGCTTTGGGCTCCGTCATCTGCACATTCAGCGACAGCGATTCGTCCAGGATTCGCTTGAATTTCTCGTCCGACTCTTCGCCGAGCTTCCGCCGCAGCTCGCTTTCCATCGCTTCCAGCACCTCGATGTCCGCATCCGGATCGAGGCAGCGCACACGCCGCCAATCGCGCGTAAACCGAACTTCCGTCTTCCCAGCCGCGCCGTCCGGTCCCGTCGCGCGTAACACCGCTCCAATGTGCACGAACTCGTTGCGCACTGAGTCCGGCACATATCGCAACAACTGAAACTCGCACTTCTGCCGTCCACCGTCGTCGGTCATCTCGGCTTCACTCCACGCTCGCCATCGATCGCTTCTCCGGGTTCACGCAAAGAACCCAACATCAAGCGCGTCCCTTCTCTTCAACTTTCGCCGTCAAACGCGCGCTGCCACTGCTCAATCTTCGCCGCCCCCTGGAATCCAAAATCTTGCGCACCTGATTCCTCTCAATTCGCGCCCCTAGGCTATCCACGACTCGTTAGGATCTTTTCTCGCAGCGGTGGCTCCCGGTGTTGAAGGCCCTGCACTCCTCATCGGCATCTCCCCCCGCCTACATCAGCCGGCTGCCCGCCATCTTTCCTCCCCAACGCTCGTCCTTCCACTTCTGCTCCGCGGGATCGTCCCCCGCCACACTCCATTTCGGAAACGGATTTCGATCCGACCGCCCAAACATTTCAATCAATTCTCGAATCCGGCTCCTGCGCGCCAATAGCTTTTCCACCAGCGCCTCCATCTCGCTCAGATCACCGCCGTACCATTCCGGTGGAACCTCGCTCGCCGCGGCCCAGACCACTTCTGCAGCCAATGTCTCCATCCGCGTAAGCCACGGCTCAAACGACTGCCAACCCCGAATCTCGCGGTATACCTCGTTGCGGTAGTACACACCGCGCAGCGGAGCGTCTTCAAATCTCCACTCCCCGGCGTGAAAGCAATACCCAAAATCGATGAACACCGCTCGATAACGCCTTTCCCTTTGTCGACGCGCAAACACTGCCTGCCGCCCGTTCGCATTGCCGGTCCACTTATCCAGGGCCAGAATTCCTGCAAACTCTTCCAGATTCCGCACCTCTACCAATTTCTCCGCGGGAAGATAATCGACCACCTGTCCAGGCATCAATCCACCGACAAATCTCGAGCCAAACTGGAGACCGGCACGGCACGGCTCGCGCGCTTTCCCCAGCTCGATTTCCAGCTCCGGCGTATTCTCCACCAGCCATGGGGAGACATCGATCAGCTGCGACTCCGGCGCCGTCAGCCCAACCGCGATCGCAAGCCGTGAAGCCAGCAGCTCATTCGCCAACACCCGCGCATGCTGCGGATTGTTTTGAAACTTCACCACGTACGCATGCCCGTCCCCGCCCAGCATCAGCTGGCCTTGCGCTCCACCCCGCATCCGACGGATATGCTGCACTGCCAGAACCGCCAAGCCCGTCTCCTCGCATGCAATGGATTGCCACTCAGATTCTAAGCGCGCAAGGCGACACTTAGCTTCCGGCTGCGCGTGATTCGATCCTGGCCTCAAATTTCCCGTTTCCAAACTCCGCTTCAAACATGGGCGTTCTCTCTGTTCCCGGCTTGTTCATCCTCCCGGTGGAGAAGAGTCATCCCAGCATCAGCGGTTGTGGCCCGCGATCTCCGCGCGCACTGCCAGGGCCAGTGCCAGCGCCATCACCCGATCGTCGTGCGTCCCCGGCCGCGCCCCCGTGCTGCCATCCCGCATGCGAACAAACGTCCTGCATTCGGCAAGAAGCTTCTTGCTTAGAAAGCACTGCGGCGCCTCCACCAGTGCCGCATCCAGCTTTCCGAGCATCGCGGGCCTGCTGACCGAGGTCGTCAGCCACCCTGCCTTCCCATCCTGCCAGTAGATCCGCTCATAGCGGCACACTGCGTCCGCCACCGCCAACACGCCGCTCCCATGGTTGTTGCGTTCTACCGCCAGCCATGCCTGGTTGTATTCCGCAGCCAGCGCTGTAACCAGCTTCGCCAGTTCCACGCCACCCACATGTCCGGCGAACTCCGCGCACTGCAAGCCCGTCTCCAATTCCACCACCTCTGCGGCTGAATAGTCCCCTTCGCACCCTCCGCCCGCCGGATCGACTGCGACCACATACCGCTTGCCCTTCACCGGTGGCAGCCAGATCTCCAATTCCCCGTTCCGCCGCACTTCCACTGCCTGCGGCACAGTGCGCAGTCGTTCCTCCACGGCCTTCAACTCAAACACCGAATCTCCGCTGGCCCTGAAACACGTCTCCGCATTTTCGGCGTACTCGTAAGCCGACCTCTGCCGAAAGTCTCTCCGCATTTGCCGACGGAACCCGATCTGTTCCAAATCCAGTGCGTACCGCTCCCGGAGCGCACGCTCTTCTTCCGTCAAACTCCCCTCGACAACTGCCTGTGCCCGATAGCGCGGCTCCATCCACCACGGAAAAAAATGCTGCGCCATCCCCGTTTCGCTCGCCTGTTGCCACTCTTCATAGAAGCACCCGCCCACTCCGTCCGGGGTCGACTCCAGGATCAGTTCCCCGCCCGGCGCCAGCGCCGCCCTCAGTCCTGCCAGAGTCTCGGCTGCGTCCCCCGGCCACCGCGCCACTTCGCTGCAGTGCAGATTCTGTACCGTCAATCCGCGTCCGGCATTCTTCTCCCCGGCCGACACCACGAGATACTGCGCATCCAACGCAGGAAATGCAATCGCGCAGGCACTCGAGCGCGACGTCTTCAGTGGTCCTCTGCGCAGCGAGTCCGGCAAGCAATCCAGAAACCGATGCACAATCCGAAAAATCTCCTCCGCCGCCTCGCGCGTTTGCGCTACTTCCAACGTGAGCGTGCCGGGCCTCGTAATCGTCTTCAGAAAAAAACGCGCCGCCGCCCACGTCGTGAGTCCGACCTGGCGGGCTTTCAGGACAATATTGCGCTGTCCCCGCTGCCGCTCAAATAGCTCCTGCACGGCGTTAGCCACAAGCGGTCTGGTGATTCCTCCCCGCGTTCTGACCTGCAGCATCCGCGCCGCTAGTTCCTCAGCCACAGTCCGTCCGCCCAGACTCAGCGGACGCTTGTCGAGAACCAGCCCCAATCGCTGCAGTTCTTCGATGTCCAGTTCTTCCAGGCTCGGGAACCAAAGCTCTGGCTTCACCGCAAGCTCCACGCCTGCTGTTCCCATCCTTCGCTCCCCACTCGCTCTTCCAGATTTACACGCATCCAGGACAAGGCGCGCGCCCACGCCGGTCATCGCGCCGGCGCCTTGCGCACACTGCATCGCCGCATCCCGGCCCTGGCCTGGCTGTTCACGCTGCAGCTTGTTTTTTTCTTATTGAATGACACGCACTTTGTAGGTGCTCGCAGTGGGCGTCGCTGCCGTCGCAGTCTCGTTACACACCTTCACCGTCACCGTCCCTGCGGCCGAAACATACGCTCGCCACGTGAGGCTGTCGCCGGGATACGTCATCGGACTTGCCACCGCCACCATACTGCTCGTCGAGTTCGCGATCGTCGCCGTGCCTGAAGTGCATGCTCCCGCGCCAAGCGACGAACCGCCAATACTGCCCGTGGTCCCCGCCAGCGACGCGTAGATCACATCCGTCGTGTCTGCATTGGCATAAAGCGCGCCGTTCGACTCGTTGATCTGTGCCACCCACGTGCCCGCCGTGTGGTTCAGCACTTGCCACGCCCCGCTCGCGGGCAGAATCACTCGAATGCCGCCTGAATACACCACGAATTGGTCCAGGCCGGTCAGACTGCTTCGCACCTTCCACGCACCCGTCGAGTTGTAGGCGGCGAAATCCGTTCCAATCGAATACACCTGCCCGCCTGTGGAGTTGAACCAGTTAAAACTGCACGCCTGGTTTGCTGTCTTGCCCGCCTGGCAACCGATCGGACTGAAGCCCGCGTCCAGATTATTGTTGAAATTGAATGTCTGGTTCGGGATGTTGTAGTTGCTCCAGTACCCGATGTTTTGAAACTGCGGCAGCGCTGCGGATCCGTTCGGCACAATCACGCTTCCGTCGCCCACATCGTTGATGCCCGCCGGCGTGTAAAGACCAAAAACGCCCCACGGCCGCACCGTATGGCTCTCGATTGCATACTTGGTCGTCGGATTATTGCTCGCGTTCGCCCACACCCCGTTGAACCAGACTCCTGAAACATCGCCAGCCATGTAGACAAACGGCGTCGTCGTATCGGTTCCAGAATTCTCCATATACAGATTCTTCAGCGTCACATTTGCCGTCGAGTACCCGCCAAAGATCTGGATATGCGGCAGGCCAATCTCCGGCGAATTGATCGATGAATCGCTGATCGAAATCCCCGACGGACCCGGCCCATACCCATTGCTCGCATTCACCGTCATCGGCACGCCTGTTGCAGTCGCCGTCGCATTCGCCGACATGGTCAGCGTCGCCCCTGAGCTCACTGCGGTCACCGTGGTCCCCCCCGGTACCCCTGCACCCGCGATATACATCCCCACCAGCGCACTCGTGAAATTCGTTTGCGTTCCCGTCACCACGTTGCTGTTCAATGTCGTCGCTGCGCTCGGAATCCACGCTCCCGTTCCCACCGTCAGCGGCACACCGCCATAACTCGCGCTCGGCACTCCATTCGCCGCCGAGCTCGATGCAGCAATGTGATCGAAGCTCGCACCGCAGCACCCGCTATCGATGTGCCACGCGTCTCCGTACTGGTTCTGCGCCTGGATATACGACCATGTGCTCTCATCGTAGAAAGCCCGCACATGAACCAGCCCATGCGCGAACACGCCGTGCACGCTGCCCAGGTTCTCCGCCAAAAATCCCGAGGCTCTGTAATAGCCCCCGCCACCCGGCGGATTCGCATCTGTGCAATAGAGGCTGTCCATGTTCGTCGCGGTATTCAACGGCTCCAGCAGCAAACCATCGCCACCCCATCCCGCCGTTGCCAGTCCCACAATCGATGTCCCCGTGAATTGCTCGATGCCGCAGCTCGTTCCATTCGTCAGGCCCCACTCCCACACGCCCGACGCCGGCAATAGCAGAATCACTCCATTATTCGGGCCTGCACTCGTGCCCACATTGATCGTCTGCGACATCACCTGCGTCCCGGTCAGCGCGCGCGCATCGCATGTTCCCCCACCGGCTCCGATCGCAACTGTAATGCATGCGTTGATCTTTAAACTCGCGTCTGCACCCGCAAACTGATCCGCCATGTAGACCGCACCGAGTTGCATTCCCGTCACCGGCCCTGCAAATGCCTGCGCCCCCGCCGTCGTCAATGACGCCCCACCCAATGCCGTCAACGCCGCTGCCGCTGTATTCGCCCCCGTCCCCCCCGCACTCACGGGGACCGCCGTCTCCCCGCTTACCGTGGTCCCGTTCGCACCATAAAATGCGATCTGCCCCGTGGTCCCACTATTCACGGTGCCGCTGCCCGTGCCCGATCCACAAGCCGCACCGGTATTCGTCATGTATCCCGAGTTATCAATTTGCAGACAGGCATGTCCGCTGCTCGCCGCCAATCCAGGAAACTGAATCGAAGTCGTCCCCGTGAACGCCGCATACAGACTGCTCGAGTTCCCTCCGTACACCTTGAATTGCGTCCCCGCGCCCGTCTCGTAGTTCACCCGCACCACGCCCGCTGCGTTCGATGCATCCACATAGGTGTCGCCGCTGTTCGTGCTCTGATAAGCCTTGAAGCTGTCGAGCCCGCTCAATGCTGAATTCAATGCCCAGTTATTGCTCGCATCCTTCACCAGGTACCACTGACTCGCGCCCGTGTAGTCCTTGTAAATGAACGACTCTTTCTGATTCGCCGTCGCGCCCGCCCACAAAAACGCATCGATCTCCGCGTCCGCTCCGTTGCGCACCGTCGTCGATCCCGTGAACGTCGAAGTCCCGCCAACCTGCAGCGTCCCATTGAATTGCGCATTCCCCGCGTTATTGATAGTCGCAACGGTCGTCTCGTTCGCGCCGCCCGACCCAAAGACGACGCCGCCAGTTCCCGATCCGTTCGATCCGTTCAGCACTACCGCGCCCGTGCCCGCTGCGTTCAACACCGTCTGGTTATTGGTGCTCGCCTGCCCGTTGTTGTATTGCCCGATCGAGAGTCGGTACACGCTGTTCAACTCATCCAGCACCTGGAAAAACTGCTCGCCCGCCGTCGCATCGCTCAACCCCAGCGTCCACCTGTATCCATAATCGGTCTGATAGCGGTCCAGCAATCCGCGTTCATTTCCATTGCCGATACCCAACCGAAAATGATTCGTAACCGTCGCGTCCTGCTGGCTCCCATACCAGTCGCCGTTCATCCCGTTGAAGCTTCGATGGAACGTATCAAGAAAACTGTTCCGCGTTCCGTTGTCCGTGAACTTCCCGGTGAACATCGTTCCGCCCGTGATCCAGCTGTTGTACGCGCTCCCGCTATCGGCGACCACCTGCAGCAGCGAATTCTCATTCCGCAGACCGAAGATCGAGTTATTCTGCGCGTTCGCTCCCAGGTGCAACGCCGTCCCGCATCCCTCCACATCGCCGCCGGTAAATGTGTTGCCATCGCCTTGCTGCAAATCGATCCCGAAGGTCCCGCTCACCGGGTTGCCGCTTGTCGTTGGACAATCAATATGCAGCCGCACAAACGTGCTCGCATTCATCCAATCCGTCGTCGCCGGATTCGCAACCTGGTGTCCAACGGCACGCACCGCCGTTCCAAATCCGCTGATCTCGATGTCGTAAAAACTTCCGCCCGTATAATTCCCCGTCCCATCCAGCGTCATCCCCACTTGGTTCGCGTTCCCCAGCAGATAAAGGCTCTTCAAATCGAGTTCCTGCGTTCGATACGCAACCACACCTTGCGCCGACGAAGCGTTTGCTCCCGTCGTATTAATCACCACATCGTCGAGCTGAAAACCCGGCGTATCCGCCGCATACGTCGCATCGCCCACCTGCACCATCGCGCCCGCGCCGGAATACAGAAACACAGTTCCGCCCTGGCTGCCGCTCGCCGTACTCGCCCCGCGCAATGCGCATCCGTGCAGCATCACGTTCCGCGTCCCCGCCGTCACAATGATCTGGTTCGCCGTCGCAATCGTCGCGCACGGCAGCCACACCGTCGCGTTCGCCGTCGACACCGTCACACTCGAGCTCATCGCCAGCGTGCCCGTAAAATTCCGCGCGTCGCACGTCCCTCCATACACCGCGCTCAACCCCGTCAAACACGCCTGCAGCTTTGCCCCAAAATCCGCGCCCGCAAACTGATCTACCTGGTTCGCTGCACCAATCTGCACGCCCGTCAAAGCACCCGTTGCCGCGCCGCCCGTCAGCGGCATTGCGCTTGCGAAGCTCGCGTCCACATAGTGTTTGTCCGCCGCCTGCAATGCCTGTGCCGGATCGCCGCTTAGATACAACGGACCCGTCAGTGTCCCACCTGCCGGCGTCAGTGTTCCCAATTGGATCAAGGCCACCGCCTGATCCACGTACGCCTTGTTCACCGCCTGCACCGCCTGCGCAGCCGGCATCACCTGCGCGCGCACCGCCGCAATCGTCGCCTGCGCAGCCGCCGGCACCACCCAGTATTCCGTGCTCACCGAGCCATCGCTCATGTGATACACCGCGGTGTAGAACAACCCCGCCGGCGACGCGCCCAGGTTGGGCGCCAGGTTCACACTCACAAAGCCGTCCGCTCCCACCGTCACATGCAGCGTGCCCGCAGCAACCGCAAGATTGTTCGCCGTGGTAAACGCCGGCCAACTCAACTGCAACGTCCCCGACCCCGTTGCGCCGTTGGCCAGATACACCGTGCCCTGCACCGTTGTTGTGCTCAACGATTGCGCCCCCGCGCACCACGCAAGTCCCCCCACAATCCAGAACCATCCGATCCATTGTGCAACGTCGAACCACTTCTTGCTCGCCTGTTTCATCCGTGTCTCTTTCTCGCGTACGACGTGGCTCTCCGCCTGCGCGGAATCCCCTCTCCGCA
The DNA here is from genome assembly GCA_963798035.1 of uncultured Acidobacteriaceae bacterium. GTDB lineage: Bacteria > Acidobacteriota > Terriglobia > Terriglobales > Acidobacteriaceae > Telmatobacter. Next base: position 327,267 of record CAWCRW010000009.1, read on the forward strand.
CAGCTCTGAAACCAGGGTCGCGTTCCCGGTCAGTTCTTCAATGCCAGTTTTTCAATGCTTGTTCTTCAAGGATGCTTGGATCCCACTTGAAACCGCCTGTCCCGCACTCACTCCGGTTCCACGCCCCCGCATCCCGTCTCCGCGCTTCCTTCACCCGGCGCGTCCTTCCACTCCGGCTCATTCGCCCATTGCGAAGCCAAACTTGGTTGCGTCTTTCGCGCTTTCTCTAAACCCAAAAGCTTCTCTTCCTCCGCCAATTCGCACGCAAACTTCCCGCTCGCCACGTGCCCCTCCTTGAAATTCTGAATCAGGGCCACCGCAAGCTCTTTGCCCTCTTTCCTTATTTCCTTGTCCACCGCCTTGCGCAGTACGTCGATTCCGTATCCCTTCGCGTACTTCGCCTTCTTCTCCCGTGGCGCATCGACATCCACAACCTTCTTTTTCCTGACTCCCATCGATCTCCGATTCCAACCCGCGCTTTCCTGCGGGTCCCTTCCATCCCGCAGACCGTGCGGCGCGCAGCTCCGTCCGATGCGCACCGCCGATCCGCTCCTTTCTTCTGTCTCAGCCCCGCAGCGCCAATCTGCGCAGAGAGTCCAAAAGAAAAGAGAAGAGCGACACTCGCTCTCCATCCCTGGTTTCGTTATGAGTGTTTTCAGTCTAGCCAATTACACAAGAATTTCTCGCAAACCTGCTGCGCCTCGGCTGCGTTCTTGTTTTCAACGACTTGCTCGCACCAACATCAAACCGCTAAGTTGACACGCGTCGCCTTTGTCGGACATGGATCCCGTACCCCATCTGGATAACTTCGCGCCCACATCCTCTTCCCATGAACTACGATTGTTCAGTGACCACGCTTCCCGCTACGCACGACCCCACCCTCCTCGTCCATGGCGGAGCCTGGGCTATTCCTGCGGATGCGGCAGCCGCCCACGAGGCAGGCGTGCGACACGCCCTCGTCACCGGCCACGAAATTCTCGCCCGTGGCGGCTCCGCACTCGACGCGGTCGAAGCAGCAGTTGCCATCCTCGAAGATGACCCTACCTTTGACGCTGGTCGCGGAAGCTTTCTCACCTCCGACGGCCGCGTGCAACTCGACGCTCTCCTCATGGACGGCGGTCGCATGAAAGCCGGCGGCGTCGCTTGCGTCGAGCACCTGCGCAATCCCATTCACGCCGCGCGCCTCGTTCTCGAGAAAAGCCCCCACGTCTACTTCGTCGGACCCGGCGCCGAGCTGTTCGCCCACGCCCACGGCATGCCCCTCATCGACAACGCCGAGCTGGTTCTCGACCGCGAGCGCATCCGTCTCGCCGATGCCAAAACGCGCCACGCCGCCGGCCTCGCCGACGCCACCTTTTCCGGTCACCAGGACGACAAGGACCCCACCACTGCGGTGAATTCCCCCCAGCCGCTTTATCCCTCGGGATTCCGGGACGACGACGATCCGCTGTCCTCGGAAAGCCATGACACCGTAGGCGCCGTCGCTCTCGATGCGCGCGGCAATCTTGCTGCCGCTACTTCCACGGGCGGCACGCTCAACAAAACTCCCGGCCGCGTCGGCGATTCGTCCCTCATCGGTTGCGGCTGCTACGCCGACAATCTCGCCGCCGCTGTCTCTCTCACCGGGTGGGGCGAACCCATCATGAAACTCGTGCTCGGCAAGTGGGCCACCGATCGCGTCGCTTCCGGCACTGCTCCTGAAATCGCCGCCCGCGAAGCCATCTCTTACCTCTACAACCGCCTCGGCGGGCACGGCGGCATCATTCTTCTCGGTCCCGACGGCCGCTTCGGCCTCGCCCACAATACTCCGGCCATGGCCTGGGGCGTCGCCACTCCCGGCGGCCTCCACACCGGCCTCGCCATCTAGCCCTCAGTCCCGTTTCCACTTCATCCGCGTGTACGCCACCCGAAATCCCTGCCGCTCCGCATTCCTCTGCGACTCACTTCCCGCTTCGGTGACCATCATCGCCAGATCGCAACCCTTCGCATGCGCATACCGCATCCGCTCCTCCAGCAGCGCCGTCTGCATTCCGCGCCTTCGCATCTCCGGAACCGTGGCTGCACCCGCAAAAAGCGCAACGCCCTCGTGCACAACCAATCCCCCCGCCGCTCCCGCCACACCATCCGCCTCGGCCAGAAAACAAGGGCTCTGTGCACGCGCCACCATCAACGCTCCCATCTGCTCCATGAATTCCGTCAGCTCCGGATGTTCATGCGTCCATCCCCGCGCACTCACGCGGCTCCAGGCCTCCGCCTCATCCGCTCCCACCACACGTACGCGAATGCCATCTCGGCCCTTCGTTGCCGGATTCTCTACTGGCCGAAAGAGGACATTGCTGATTTCGAGCGGCCGATAGCCCCGCGCACACAACAAGTCCAGCGCCGCCGTCCCCGCCAGCGGACACACCTCGTGCATGGTTGCCGTCCCGCGCTCCTGGAAGAACTCCTCGATCTCTTCGAGAATTTCAGCCGTCACCTCCTCGAAGACTCCCAGCCCGAACGTCTGCGTCGTCGGCGCATCCACGCCATCGAACACCACATCCGCACCCGCACAGCGCACCCACGCCGACGCACACTCCGGATACACCTTCTTCCGCGCCGCTGCAAACTGCATGCACGCATATCCCTCGGCGCGCTCCAGCCGCCGCGCTAATTCCTTGTTCGCAAAGATCATCGCGCCCTCATCCTACAAGGCGTTCGCCCGCCGCGCACTGATCTTTTTCTTGGAGGTGTCCGCGCTACCCTAGAAGAACGCCATGTGCCTCGTCCTCGCCTCCGCTTCCCCACGCCGTCGTGAACTCCTCACCCAAGCTGGCTACACTTTCACCATTCACCCAGCGCACATCCCTGAGGACCCGCTCCCCAACGAAGACCCCATCGCCTACGTTGTCCGCCTCGCCCGTCAAAAAGCTGAAACCGTCTTCGCCGAATTGACAAGAGCCGGCGCGAGCGAACAGCGAGCCCCCGCTGCACCGCAGGTGCCCCCACCGCAGGTCGTCCTCGGCGCCGACACCACCGTCACAGTCGACAATCGAATCCTCGCCAAACCCATCGATGCAGCAGACGCCGCCCGCATGCTCCGTCTGCTCTCCGGCCGCACCCACCGCGTCGTCACCGGCGTTGCCCTCGTCACCGCGCAACGCACCGACGTCGCCGCCGAAGTGACCGGCGTCCGTTTTCTCACCTTGTCCGAAGAAGAAATCTCGACCTACATCGCTACCGGCGAGCCCATGGACAAGGCCGGCGCTTACGCGATCCAAGGCCGCGCGGCGCGCTGGATCCCGCGCATCACCGGTGATTATTCCAATGTCGTCGGTTTGCCTCTCGCCCTCGTCTCAACCATGCTCGAGGCAGCGAGCGCTCGTTAAGGAGTGTCTTCCGCGGCAGCCGCTTCAGTGCCGTCCCGCCTGAATCGAAAATGGATCGTCCATGCGCTTTCAACCGGCAGCCCATTTTTCAGCGCCGGCTTGAACTTCCATCCCCGCGCCGCAATCAGCGCCCGATCTGCAAAATACCGGCTGGGCCCGGCCGATTTCAGGGTCGCATTCGTGACCTCGCCGCTTGCGTTCACTGCCGCATTCACCGTCACCGTCACCGTGCCATGGATCGTTGCGCTCGCATACGACGCCACATCGGGCATCGTCCGCTGCACCACGCTTCCTCTTGCCGACACCCGGCTCCCGCTCGGGGTTGCCGAAGTATCTGCTCCCGTCACCGGCGCTGGCGGGTTTTGCGTTGCGCTGGTGACCCCGCTCGGCGCTTTGTGCCCGCGCAACACAACGATCCCAATCACTGCCAGCACCACCGCCGCGAGCGCGATCAACAGGGGTGTCCATGCAAACTTCGACGGCTCCGGCCCACTCACGCGCGAAGCAGGAAACTCAATCGGCCGTCCCGGCACCAGCCGCGCCTTGATCTCGTCAATCGTGCACCGACGCGCCGGATTCGGCCGCAGACAATCGCGCGCAATCTCCGCAAACGGCGGCGGCATCCCCTCGGGCAACACCGGCTCGCCATACGTCGTCCGGCTCCACACCGGCGGCCGCTGTGTGAGCGCCTCCACCATCGTCGCGCCCACAGACCACACATCCGCAGCCGCGGCTACCGTATCGTCGAATCCCTCCGGCGCATCATAGATGCTTTTCTGGACCATCCGATGCCACGCGCCACCCGTGGCGCGCAAACTATCCGACGCCAGCTTCAGATGGTCTTCCACTACCATGACGTTTGCCGGCTTCACGTGCCCATGCACCATCCCCTTTTCGTGGAGATAGATCAGCGCATCCAGCACCGGGTCCAGCATCTCCCGCGTTTCGCTCGTCGAGAGCGGCCGCTCCGGAATAATCTGCGACAAAACCTCGTCGGCATACTCCGTCACCACGTACACCATGCCGATGGTGCCGAATTGATAGCGCCCCGATCGAAACACTTTCATCAGGTGCGGATGCGACAGCAGCGCCGTCTTTGACCACGCAGCCAGGTATGCGTCCGCTTCAGCGCCTTCCGCCGGAATCAGCTTGATCGCTGCTTTCTTGGGGATGGCCTGCTGCAGTTCCGTCCTGAAAACACCGCCGGTCAACGAGCCGCCCAGCCATTCGAGCAGGGCAAACCGCCCGTCGACCACTCGTCCTACCCAATCGCCGGTAATCAGCGCGGTGCTCATGAGCCTTCATTTTATCCGCCACTCCCCTGATTCAGCCGCTTAAGTGGCGTGCCCTCATTACTTAAGCCATCTATGGGCTTCCGGAATTCAGTGCGCTTCCCCTCCCGCATGGTTTCAAATCAGAATCAGTGCCCTGCGGGCTGACGGCTCAGCCGTTCCATGAGGACAGCGTCGCGCTTGGCCTGGCGTGCAAATGAATCCAGGTAGGCCGTCTCTCCCTCGGCGTGATAACCCTCCCCCAGGATCCCAACACCCACCAGCCCCGGCACGTAGGGAGCAACAAAGGAAATGTCGCCCGCCCCGCGCGTCATCGGCCCGCCTTCCATCACCGGCCCGAATCCCAACGCGGCGCTCGCATCATTCCACTCGCCCAGCAGCCGGACCCCGGCGTCGGTACGCGCCATCGCCGGGTAGCCCTCGGTAAACGTGATCGTCGCACCCGTCCTTGCCAGATGGTCCGCTACAATCGCGCGCATCTTCGCTTCCACCCGCGCCGTTTGTTCGTCATTCAGGGTCCGCAGGTCGCCTGTCGCATTCGCCGCCGGAGCCACCACGTTCGCTTTCCCCGTCGCCGTACCGCCGGTATTGTCTTCGTTCACCTGCGCCGTCGCACCGCCCAGAATCATGCCTACGTTATAGGTCAATCCTTCCTCGGGCAGTTCCTTGCGAAATGCATCCAGAATCCGCGCCAACTCGTACACGGCTCCGTACCCCAGCCGCTCGCCGAAGATCTGCGACGAGTGACCGCTCACCCCCGTCGTCTCAATCCGCCATGTCGTCGAACTCCTCCGCGCAATGCTGATCGTGTCCTGCCCATTCAAGCGCACGCTCGGCTCAAATTCCAGCGCCACATCGCTCTGCTTCGCCGCATCAATCAGGTCGCGCCGCGCCACCGCAATCGGGTCGCCCACCCTCTCCTCATCCCCGCTCAATACCACGCGAATCTCGCAATGCTCCAGGACCCCAGCCTCCTTCATGGCCTCCAGTGCAGCCAGCATCACCACCAATCCGCCCTTCATATCCGCCACGCCAGGTCCCGTCGCGATCTTTCCGTCCGTATGCGCAACCAGTGCGTATTTCTGAAACGAGCTCGACGGTTCAAACACTGTATCCATATGACCGATCAGCAGCAACTTCTTGCCGCATTGGCCTTCTCCCGCCGCACACAGGTGCTCTGCCACCAGGTCGCCTGCCCGCGCCGTCTGTGCCGACATGGGAACCCAACGTACCTTGAAGCCCAGCGCTTCGAAACGCGGCGCCACCACATCCTTCACCGCCTCCACGCCCGCCGGATGCATCGTGCCGCTGTTGATGTCCACCAGTTGCTCCAGCAGCGTCAGGTCCGCCTCTACATGCGCGTCAATGGCGCGCACCATCGTGGTTTCTGTCGGCGAAAGCATTGCAGCCGAGCTTTGCGCTCCGGCCGTTGCAAATGCTGAAATCATGAGCGCCGCGCAGAAGCAGGACCGCATCCGCATCCAGAGTTGAACTGACATAGCGTGGATTCTAGCATCGGCATTCTTCCCGCGATCTTCTTCAATTCTGCGATTCCCTCGCCGAATCTTGCCGCGCTCCTGGCTCACCCTGCAGGTTCATTCTGCGAGCTTTGCATCCCTTCCGCCGCTCGCTCATCCATTCCTATAGGCCCATCGCAACCTACGGCCCCACCCATCATGAGCCATCCTCTCTTTGCGCCCTTTCAACTTCGCTCGGTCCATTTCGCCAACCGCATCGGCGTTTCTCCCATGTGCCAATACTCCTCGCAAGACGGCTTCGCCAACGACTGGCATATGGTCCACCTCGGCAGCCGCGCCCAGGGCGGAGCAGGCCTCGTTCTCCTTGAGGCGTCCGCCGTGGTCCCAGAAGGCCGCATCACACCCGCCGATCTCGGCATCTACAGCGACGAACACATTCCCAACTTGTCGCGCATCGCTCAATTCATCCACGCGCAGGGAGTGCGCACCGGCATTCAGCTCGCCCACGCCGGCCGCAAAGCCTCCATGTCTTCCCCGTTCACGGGGGAGCGTTTGCTCCATGCCGACGAAGGCGGTTGGCAACCCGTCGGTCCCAGCTCCATCGCGTTCTCCGACAAATACGCGGTGCCTCAACCCCTCGATCAATCCGGCATCGACGCCATCGTTCGCGCCTTCACCCAGGCCACGCATCGCGCCCATTCCGCCGGCTTCGATTTCGTCGAAATCCACGCCGCACACGGCTACCTCCTCCACGAATTCCTTTCCCCGCTCGCGAATCAACGCACCGATGCCTATGGCGGAAGCTTCGAAAATCGCATACGCCTGCTCCTTCAGGTCGTCGACGCCGTGCGCTCCGCATGGCCTTCCCACTTGCCCCTCTTCGTTCGTATCTCTGCCACCGATTGGGCCGACGGCGGCTGGACGATCGATGAATCCGTTGCCCTCGCGGGTCATCTCCGCGCCCATGGCGTCGACCTGGTCGATTGCTCCTCCGGCGGTCAGGTTCCCTACGCGAAGATTCCCGTAGGCCCCGCGTTTCAGACCCCCTTCGCCTCGCGGATCCGCGCCGAGGCCGCAGTCCCCACTGCCGCCGTCGGCATGATCACCGACCCGCAACAGGCCGACGCCATCATTGCCGAAGGTCACGCCGACTTCGTCTTCCTCGCCCGCGAAATGCTGCGCGATCCTTATTGGCCTCTCCATGCAGCAGCCGCGCTCGGTGAAACTGCATCTTGGCCTGCGCAATATCTGCGCGCTGCGCCGTCGCATTCGCCCACCCGCTCCGCAATACTTCGACCCCAGTCCGCAGAAGCCAGTGCGCCCGTAGAGAGGACATAAGACGCGCGGCACGAAGTCAGAATTTCCTGCTTTCAACTCGCGTCGCATGGCCTATACTGCGAGTAGCAAAGGTGGCGCGCTTCATTGCGCGCCTGCATTGAAGCCTATGGCCACGCAACTCTCCCCCAAGCGCGTCCACGAACAGCCCGCGATTCCAGACCGTCTCTATTTCAAAATTGGCGACGTAGCCCGCATTTGCAAAGTCGAAACCTACGTCCTGCGGTTCTGGGAGTCGCAGTTCCCTCAACTCAAACCTGGCAAGAGTGGCACCGGCCAACGACTCTATCGTCGTCGCGATGTCGAGATGGCTCTCGAGATCAAACGCCTCGTGCACGGTGAAGGCTATACGCTCTCCGGAGCCCGTCATGCGCTCGGTCAAGCGCGCCGCACCGATCCTCAGCCGCGCCTTCCGTTGGCTGCCGGCGAACCCGGCAAGCGACTCGATAAAGCCGCTGCCGTCATCGGTTCCGCGCGCGCCGAGCTGCGCGAAATTGCCGGCCTGCTCTCTTCTCCCGAGCCCCTTTCGCCACGTCGTCGTCCGCGCATGACCGGCCTCCATGCATCCACGCAGTCGCTCTTCCCATCCTGAGCGAGTTTCACGAATACTCCCTTCGCCGCACCAGCATCGAGTGTGGCTTATGCAGTTCCACGCCCTTCTTCGCAGACCTTCTCGCGCTGCGCACCCAAGAAAAGCATCCCCGCGGAGTATCTTTCTAGGTTCCCCCGGCCCGCGCAATGCCCCGCCATTCGACCTCTTTTTCCACAACCAGCAATCGGCAATCGCCAAGGAATCGCGCCAAAAAGCTCGCGCGGCAACCTCCCTCATCACAGATTTCCTCGCCGCGGCGTTCAATGGTAATGGCAGGGACTCGTTACTTTACGGGGAGTCGCGCGTTCACTCCATCGTCCTCTGTTTCTGCTCGATTCAAGCGCAATGCGCAACTTACGCATGGCCGCGCGCACGACATATTTGCAATTTGATCAAGCCGTCCCGCGCATTCACGCGCGCGCAAAAATTCGGCCTGTTACTCCCCGTTCCCGGGTAACAGGAATTCATTACCCAATTGCGTTTTTACTATGTACCGGATGGGCTACTGAAAGTGCCCATTTTGTACACCTTTGCGCCATTGTTCCGAGGTGCACTCCGGGATACTTTTGATTCATTCAGCCTCGGGCTGTGTGACCTTGTCTGCGTTCTGCGTTGCCGGCAAACATTCCCCGCATCAAACATATAAGTTAAGAGGAAAAAATGAGTACATCGGAGCAATACTTCAGCTTGGTGAGGACTAGTAAGAGCAGTTGGATCGCAGTTCCCGTTGGCCAGTCCGGACCGGTCACAGATGGAACCGTCTATAGTCGCGAATCGGAATCCACCATCCTGCGCAACGCAGCACCCATTCCGGGCCGCCTCTTCGCCCAATCCACCGGAGACCGCGTCGCCTTCACAGAGCGCTTTCCGCGCCTCACCATTGCCATGATCGCTTTCCTCCTCTTCGGCATCAGCGTCGCCGCCGAAGTCGAACTGCTCCGCCACGCCGGCTACTTCTGGCGCTAACCCCGCGCAACGGCGCAAGCAAGCAAAGCAACTCCCACGCAAGGCAGGCCACCAGCCTGCCTTTTTGCATTTCTGCACAACATTCGAACGTTCTCCGCATTTGTGCCGGCAAGCTTTGAATTGGCGCCGCGCAACTCCTTCGCCTCCGTGCAAAACGACGGGCACGGCGTCACAGGCCGGTAGACCTCCGGCCCGCAATACAGAATTGGAAGGGGGAAACTTGAATGGTCGGGACGGGCAGATTTGAACTGCCGACCCCTCGCACCCCAAGCGAGTGCTCTACCAGGCTGAGCCACGTCCCGACACAGGCGAGCCGGCTCAGGAGAGCCGGCCCATGGGGTCTCCTTTAAGCTTACACCAGCAGCGCCCCGGCCTGAACCCCGATCCTCCCGCCCCACCACGCCGACCTAATTCCCTTTCCACTCCTGAAGCGCCACCCGCGCCGCGTTCGCGCCGCACATCCCGTGCACCCCTCCGCCCGGCGGCGTCGACGCCGAACACAAATACAATCCCGGCGTTCCCGTTCGATAAAAATGCCGGCTTGGCCGAAAGAAAAATTGCCCCAGGTTCATCGCGCCGCCGCTGATATCTCCGCCCACAAGGTTCGCGTCCATCCCCTCCAGCATCGCCGGCGGCAAAACACTCCGCTCCAGCACGCAATCCTTGAATCCCGGGGCGAATCTCTCGATCTGTGCTTCGATCCGCTCCGTCATATCCGCCTTGCTCCCATTGGGAACATGGCAATAGGCCCACAGCACATGCTTCCCCTGCGGCGCCCGCGTGGTGTCGTAGAGCGAAGGTTGCGCCACCAGCACAAACGGCCGCTCCGCGCATCTCCCTTGCGCAACTGCCTCCTCCGCCGCTGCAATCTCCTCGAACGTGCCGCCCACGTGCACTGTGATCGCGCGCCCGCACTCCCACGCCTTCCAAGGCACCGGCTGCGACAACGCATAGTCGATCTTGAAAGCGCCCGGTCCTGCCTTGAACCGTTCCGCCACCGTTCGAAATTGCGCCGTCGCGCGCCCGCCTGCAATCTCCGCCAAGGTCCGCGGCGTCGTGTCGCACAACGTCAAAGTCTTCTCGCCCTCCAGTTCCCGCCACCCTTTTGCATCGATCCGTCGCGCGGTCTGTACCGATCCCCCCAGGCTCTTCAGGTGAGCCACCAGCGCCTTCGTAATCGCCCCGGAGCCGCCTTGCGCCACCGGCCAGCCCACGGCATGGGCCGCCGCAGCCAGCACCAGACCCGCCGCCGAGCTCAGCGGCCGATCAAAACTCAGCATTGAATGCCCAACGATCCCCGCCCACAGAGCGCGCGTCCGCACCGATTCAAATTCGTTACGCGCCAGCCAGCGCGCCGGCTGCAGCGCGCTCATTCCGAAACGTGCCATGCGCAACGGATGTCGTGGCACTCGCAGCAGCGGCCCCAGCGAGTCCTTCAGGAAATCCTCCCAGTGCTCCACCAGCGGCTGCAGCAGTGCGCTCCATCGCCTGCCATCCATGCCCAGCACGCGATCCACCGTGCTCAGGTCGCGCTCCAGAATCACAGCGGTCCCATCGTCCAGTGGATGCGCCAGCACCGCGGAACCATGCACCCATTCCAGTCCGTATTTCTCCAGAGGAAGCGCTTTGAAGAACGGCGACCCCGCCGCCATCGGATGCACCGCGGATCCAAAATCATGCAGGAACCCCGGCTGCGTCAGCGGCAGCGTGCGTGCGCCTCCGCCCGCCTCCGCTTCCGCTTCATACACCTCGACGCGCATCCCCGCCTGCGCCAGCGTAATCGCCGCAGCCAGCCCATTCGGTCCCGACCCAATCACCAGCGCGCGTGTCATCGTGTCATCCTTCTCGCCTAGGGTGTATCGACATATACAGGCGGCGCCAATTCTTCCGGCCATTGCACCACCCCAAATCGCCCGCCCGCGCTTCGCGTAATCACCGGCGCATAAAGTCCCAGGAACTCTCTGCGCCACCAGTTCCCCGTGCGCCGCTTTTCGTCGAGGGTCGTAAACCAATAACGCCACAGCACAGCACGCACCAACCGTGGCGGCGTCCCAAACGGGTTGTTCTTGAACAGCGCCAGCACATCTGCGTCATTCTCCAGCAGCCGCTCCTCCGTCAACGGAACCATGTCATTCTGGCGCCAATCCCCCAGCGATGCGAACCACAAATTCCAATCGAACCGCGGCTGATACGGCGCATAAATTCGTGGTGCCTCGTTCAACGCCTGCGGCTTGTTGCGAAACAGATACGGCGTCCAGTTCGTTCCATCATTCGATCCCTGAAATTCAATCTCGTATCGGCCGCGCGTCATCACCGCGAACAGCCCGTACTGATTCGCAATGCGGAAAGGATCCAGCCACGCAACCGGGGCCGTGGGCAGCGGAATCGCACGGAACGGAATCCCGATCATCTCCACCGTTGTGTCGTACGCAATCCACGTCAGCAGAACGGCGCTCACTGCAAGTCCAAATATCCTCGCTTGCCGTGTAATCCTACGCTTCCCGGCTGCCTCCGCGCGCTCTCCGATGCCATTCGGTGTCGCAATTTCAGCTTCCTCCGCACTGTCTCCCTTCCTCGTCACGATGGACAGCGTCTCATCGCCCACCGCGCCCTCATCCTGCGGTTCCACTATCGGCAGCTTCCATCTCCGCGGCACAAACCTCCGCAGCATCCCGTCGTCCAGCAGCAGGAACCCCAGCGAAAGCACCAGGTAATTCAGAAACGTGTAGTTCGCCGTGAGAATCACACCAATCTCCCACGGAGTCACAATGCAAAAACAAATCAGCCGCACCCGCCGCGGAAAGAACAGCATCCATACAACGCCCAATTCCATCACCAGCGTGCCTGCTGCAGAAGCGGCATGAAACCAGTGCGGCAAATGCTCCGCGTACCAGCCAATCCACGTCGGCAGCGGTCCATTCTGGTAGTACTCGTCCATCGCCGTCATGTTGCGCCACTGCTCATCGCCGCTTAGAAGCTTCACCATGCCCGACTCGAAATAAATCCGGAACCACTCCCATTGCAGCAGCCAAAAGCTCGCACGCGAGGGCGGATCACTTGCGCCCCATCCCGGCATCCATCCACGCGGCGCAAAAAACAGCGCCAGAAATCCCGCCTCCAGCAGCATTCCGTCCGATTGATATCCCGAAAACTCACCCGACGCCGACACAAACGCCAGAAAGCAGACCCAGCAAACCAGAAAACTCAAGCGCGGCCACAGGTTCAGGAAGGCGACCATCGCCGCGGCCAGTCCAATCCACGTGACCGCCATCAGCATCCGGTCGCTCGACGAGATCCAGAACAGCGAAGGCGCGTACCAATACTTCGCTCCCCCCATTGCACGCGCCACGGAAGTCAGATACTGCTGTGCCGGCAGTATTCCCTCCGGTCCAATCAGTCCCTTGATCTGGAATAGCAATGAATAGAACGCAGAAAAGTAGATCGCGGCAAGCGCGCGCAGAAAAATCCAGCGCGGTACCAACCTGTCCGCCGGGCCGTCACGTCCGTCAAACAACCATCGCAATCTCTTGCCTGGGTTGCGCATCATCTCGCGAACAGTCTAGCTGTTTTCGCGCTGCTTCGGTTGCCGTCGGCATCGAACTTCCACCGCGCCGCCGGCAGCTTCAGATCTGCCCGTAACACAGTTGTCTTACTGCGGCATCTGTTTCCCGCTCGTCAGGTCGCGAATGATCTCCACTTCGCGTGCGCGATACGGCCTTCCATCGGAATAAAACACATCGTGCTGCCACGTCATCGGCTGGTCGCTCACATACGGCCGCTGCCACGAGTCCCACGGAATCCACGTCTGGCTCTTCCCCGCCACCAGGCCCCAATTGATCGCACCCACGTGATGCTGCTTCGCAATGGGCAAAATCGTATCGAAAGTGCTCCCGATATTCCGCGCCATGTATTCCGTGCAGATCAACGGCCGATGAAACTGCTCCAGCATTTTCACGTGCGCTTCAAACGTCTCCGGCCATCCGTAATCGTGGAAACTGATCACGTCCGATTGTTCGATTTGAATCCTTGCCACCGGCGGCATTTTCTCGAGCGAGCTCCAGTCCCCGTGCCACACGCCGCTTGTCAGAGGCTGTAACGGCCGTGCGGCGCGCGCCCATGCGAATACCTGCGGCAGCAGTTGTTCAATGATCTCGTTCTTGTTCTTCGGATCGCCCTTGGCATACGAGCTGTCGTTCCCGTTGTCCGGCTCGTTCCATAAATCCCACGCCAGAATTCTCTTGTCATTTGCGAACGCGCCCACCACGCCCTTCACATACCGCTCCAGCTTCGGATACTGCGCCGCATCCGCCAGCACCATTGCCCCTGGCGCTTGCACCCACCCTGAGTTGTGGACTCCCGGAATCGGCGGATGCTGCGGCCCCAGCTTCGGAAACGGATCCCAGCACGAATCGAACAGCACAAACACCGGGCGAATATGATGCCGCGCCGCGATCGTCAGAAAATCGTCCATGCGCTTCTGAAATCCTGCCGCATCCTGCTCCCAAAGCAGATTGTGCAGGAACACGCGCATCGTGTTCATGCCGATTGCCTCAGCCCATCCAAGCTCGCGGTCAATCGTCGCCCCATCGTAGGTATCCTCTTGCCACATCTCCAACTCATTGATCGCCGTCGATGGCAAAAAGTCTGCCCCCACCGGCCATGGCTGCTGAGCATACCAGGCGCTGGCCTGCTCCTCGCTCCATCGTTGCTGCGCGCTCACTCCTTGCGTAACCGCGACAAGAGCAGCGACTGCCACCAGCATCCCCACGATTCGACATCTTCTCCAGATAAATAAGTCCATGCCGCTCCTTTGCAACGAAAGAGAATTCTACTCCGCGCATCGCTTATGTCCTGCTCCGCCACTCCGGCGCAACAAGGAGGACATCGCGCAGCGCAATTCCGCCTCCGGCGAAATCAAATTCTTTCAATCGTGTTGCGCCGTCGGCGCCGGCTCCGCATGCTGCGCCTTCTCGCGCTCCGCTGCGGCTTCCTCCACCCGCCCCTGTCGCTCATAGGCGATCGCGAGCTGATTATGCGGATCGGCAAAGGTAGGATCGGCCGCAATCGCTTCCTGATAGCGAGCAATCGCTTCCGCGATCTGGCCTCGGAGCATTAACTGGTTCCCTGCATTCATGGCGAAGTTGGCCCTCTGCCGGCTTACCGCGCTGCGCGCCAGGTCCGCGCCCTCTTTCCGCAACGCGGTTGCCTCACCGCGCAGCTCCGCCATCTGCCGGCGCAGTTCCATGGCCTTCGCCGAGTCGCCGGCACTCTCTGCAGCATCCGCCTCGGTCGCAAAGTTGCCTGCTTCTTCCGCCAGCACGCCGGCCAGCGTCACCCGCGGCCCCGGCTGTCCCGGTAATAGCGGAATCGCCTTGCGCAACGCATCCGCGGCTTCGAGCAATCGCGCATCCTGCTTCAGCGTGCTGCCCAAAATCGCCCATGCATCGCCATTCCTGGGCTGTAGCGCTACCGCCTTCTTCAACTGCGCAACCGCATCGTCCAGCTTGCCCATCTGCATGAGCAGAATGCCCAAGGTGTACGGTGGATCCTGCAGCGTGGGGTCCATCTGGCCGGCTTTGCTCAACTCCGCAATCGCATCGTCATACCGGTCTTTGAACTTGTACGCAAGCCCCAAATCATAATGAAGCTGCGGATCGTTGGGGTCCAGTGTCAGCGCCTTTTCAAAATCCGCAATCGCTTCATCGAATGCCGACAACTGCACGTGCGCCACCCCCATGTCCTTCCACACCACGGGATTCTGCGCATCCAATACCTGCGCGCGCTTCAGGCTCTCCTGTGCTTCTTTCGCTTTTCCCGTCAAGGTCAGTGCCAACCCGAGATTCGTGAACGCGCTCGCATTCTCCGGCTCCTGCACGACTGCTTTCTTAAACCACGGGATCGCCTCCTCTTGACGTCCCAGTCTCTGCAGCGCCATGGCAAGTTCCAGCGGTGCTCCCGCCAGCTGCGCATCCGCTTGCAGCGCCCGCTCATACTGGCTCACTGCCTCATCGTCCCGGCCCGCCGCCGTCAAGGTGCGCCCCAATTCCAGCGCCGCGTGCACGTCCAGCGGATTGCTTTGCGCGGCTGCTTCCAGTGTCGTCAGTGAATCCGCAAGATCCTGTTGTTGACGAAACAGAACTCCCAGGTGCACGCGCGCGCCGACCAGCGATCCATCCAGTGCAATCGCGTGCTCAAAGCGCGCCCGCGCCTCTGCCCACTGGCTCTGCTGCGCGTAGAGCGATCCGATCGCATCTTCGAGATCAGCCCGTGGGCCGGTCTGCTCCTCTTCCGTCACAAGCTGCTGGATTGCCTCGCCGAACTTCCCCACCGCCGCCAGCGCGCGACCGTATGCGTCAAAAAATGCCGCGTTCGGCTTCCCTGGACCCTCGGCGCTTACCGCGGCCGCAAAATGCGGAATCGCCTTCGCCGCGTCCCCTGTTTGCACATACGCCAGCGCCAGGTTCGACTCTTGCCCCGCATCACCCGGCTTGAGACGAACCGCCGCTTCCAACTCTGGAATCGCTTCTACCGCCCGGTTCAATTCCACCAGGATCGTACCCAGCGCTTCGTGCCCTTCCGGAATAGCCGGGGCAAGTTCCACGACCTTGGCATACCTTTTCCGCGCCAGCTCCAGGTTGCCGCTCTGCTGCGCGGCGAACCCTTCATGAAACGCAGCATCTGCCTGCTTCAGCGATTCTGCCTCGACGGCGCCCGGCGCTTGCGCGGCTAACTCAACCGTTGAAACAATCAGCGCGAAAACCCAACCAGCGATTTGCGATCTCGACTTCAACCGCATTCCCTACTTCTCCGCCGGCTTGGGATCGTTTGGATGTTGCAGGTCCACAACCATCCTGAATTCTCGATTCGCCGCCTCCACTTGACCCGTCGCCTTGTACGCCTGTCCCAGCAGATTGTGCGTGATGTAATTCGAAGGGTCCATCTTGGCGGCGTGGTCAAGATAGTGCAGCGCCACGATCGGCTGTTTCAGCTTTAAGAATGTCTCGCCCAGCAGGATATAGGGCCCGGTCGAATTCGGCTCGAGAAGCACCGCCCGGTTCAGCGCCTCCTGGGCCTGGGTAAACTGCCCGGAACGCACATACGCGTCGCCCAGCCGGTCATAGAGATCTGGGTTCAGTGGATCGATCTGTCGCTCCGCTTCAAGCTCCTGAATTGCCGTCGTCGAGTCTCCGCGCGCCAAAGCCACTTCGCCCAGCAGCTCGTGCGCCAGGGGCAATGTTGGGTCCAACACCAACGCCTTCGCTGTCTCCACGCCGGCCTCTTCGCGAAGCTCACGGCGCAGGAACAGACGCCCCGCCAGCAAATACGCCTGCGCTGAATCGGGCGCAAAGCCGAATTGCGCCGCAAACGCATGCCGCGAATCGTCATACCGCTGCACATCGGCATAACACAGCGCCAACACATAATTCGGATCGATATTCGCGCTCTCCACCGCCGTTCGTCCCTGCTCAAGAAACGGAATCGCCTCCGGGATCCGTCCCTGTCGAAACAGGATCACGCCATGCATCTCAATCGAATCCTTATCGGACGGATCTTGCGCAGCAGCCTTCGTAAACGCCTCGATCGCTTCCGGATATTCTTCGCGTTGATACAGGATGATCCCGCGCAGCCGCTCCACACCCGCAGCTTCGGGCGTTTGCGCCGCAAGTTGAGCAAGCTGGGCTAACGCCTGGTCCAGTCGTCCCTTGCCGGCAAGTTCTTTGGCCGAATCAAAAGTTGGCGCGGCCGCACTGCCGTTCGTCCCGGCCGGAGCACTCGATCGCGTCGTTTGCGCGTAACTCGCCACAACGAAAATTACAAGGAGCGATGCTAAAAAGAAGGAGCGATACATGAGGATTCTGCTTCCTGAAGTCTAACTCTTTGCCTGCTTGAATCAGAATTGGCAAGACCGGCGCACAGCGCCTCCGGCTCATGCAAGTTAAAAAAAAGAGGGGAGCATTTAGCTCCCCTCAGAGTTTGTTGCGGTTCCTGCGCGAACTTAGAACTGAACGCGAAGGGAGAATTCAAGCTGGCGTGGTCCGCAGTCGTTGCCGACTCCGCAACCGCCGCCTTCACTTGAGATCGTGCCCGTAGACTCAATCGCGCCGCTCGGGTTACCCGACGTGATGTGGTTGAAAGCGTTGAACGCATCCATGCGGAACTTGGTAACCACGCTCTCCCAGATGCTGAACGACTTCGTGATGGCCAGATCGGTCGAGAAGAACCGCGGGCCACGATAAGTGTTCAGTCCCGAGTTGCCAAAGGTATCCAGTCCCGGATTCAGGAAGACGCCCGTGCCTGCAGCGACATTCGCCGGATTGGTCAAGGAACCCGGAATCTGCGTCTGGTAGAAGGTGCGGTTGCCCGTGCCCTTGCCGTTCGCCACATAGCTGGTCAGGCTCGTCTGCATGCGACGCCCCTGGACCACGCTCGGTGCGCAACCACTGCTGGTTGCAGGGTTCGGCACGTCGCCGATGTTGGCTCCGCATTCGTTGTAGTTGGCAGTGAACGGCAAGCCGCCACCCCAGGTTGAAACACCGCTCACTTGGAAGCCACCGACAATCAGATCTTCCAGGTGATTGGCGCCGGCCATGTACTGCTTGCCCCTGCCAAATGGAAGGTCATAGCTGCCGTACGTCGTGAGCTGCTGATCGCGCACTTGGCTGTCGCGCAAATGCGTAATCGAGTGGCTCCAGGTGTAGAAGTTCGTTGTCTCCCCGAAGGCGCTCGCCCATTGGTAGTTCGCCGTGTACGCGAATCCCTTCGTGATGTTTTGCGCCAGCGTTACCTGCAGAGCATCGAATTCGGTGTTTTGATCATCGCCTCTGTAAGCAATGCTGTTGGTCCAGCCGCACATGCCTGGCGTAACCAGCGGTTCGGTCGGAGTTGTGTAGACTGCATCGCGGCAAGCCGGCAACGAGCCGCCGTAATAGCGCTGCAGCAGGTTCCCGGTTTGGACTCCGCCATCCGCTCCAATCGTGTTCTGAGCCACGCTTGGATCGTAGTGCAGGGTCTGGCCGTTCACGCTGTACTGTGGCGGCAGTACGATTGCTTGCTCGTTGGGATTGGTGCCGTTGCTGTCGCCGTCCCCAAGAGTATGGGTTCCCTTGTTGCCGACATAAGCCACGGTCAGCGACATGGTCCCGGTGAGAGCGCGCTGCACGCTCAGATTCCAGGCATCGATCGACGGGAAGTTGAGCGGGTCATGGCGTGCGCTGGAACTGATGGTCGATCCCGGATTCGGCAACAGACCGTTGGCTGGAACCGGAACCGGCGTGTAAGGAGTCGGCCCGACCGCCAGCGTGAATGCTTCCGTGGTCGTCGAGGGCGAGTTGATTTGCTGGTTGGCGAGAACCGGAATGTTCTGCGTCACCGTGTGGCCGAAGATCGAGCCGAATACACCGGTGTCAAAGCTGCGTCCATAGCCGGCGCGCACCACCGTCTTCGGATCGAATTGATAGGTGACACCAATACGAGGAGCAAATTGCTTGCTCTTCTTGATGCCCCATCCCAAGTCGGAAGGATTGCCGCCAATACCGGCGACGTGCAGATAACCGTCGTTGATATTCAGCAGCGCTCCGTTGCCCGGACCATTGACCGTCTCCGGGAAATAAAGCTCCCAGCGCAGTCCAAGGTTCAGGGTGAGTGAGTGGGTCACGCGCCAGGTGTCCTGTCCATAGAAGAACGTGCGCTTCTGGAACTCCTTGGCGTTGGTGGATGTGGAGACGTAGCGGTTGAAGCTGGTCACGTCGCCCAGCATGAAGGACGCGAATCCAAGGCCGCCCGGGGTTGCAGCAGCGGGGTTCTCGGTGGGTCCCACGTTGAAGTTCATCAGGCCCGCGCGGTCGTTGTCCGATGGTACGCGCAGGTTGCGGCCGTAGCGCAGATCCGCGCCGACCTTGACGGTGTGATTGCGAATTACGCGGGTCCAGTTGTTGACAATCTGGAACTGGTCTTCGCGCTCAATCAGCGGGCAATTGCAACGGTCAACGTTCAGGCCGTCCCCGTAAACTGTTCCGTTCGTTCCGCCCGAACCGCCCGGCACGTCGGTGATATTGAATCCCGGTGCGCCAGAGGTAATCGTTCCGCCGATGTTGATGCCCGGAATGCCAAGCTGATTGGCAAACTCCGTGCCCTGGTCATGCTTGGAGTCGATCACGTTATAGCGGTAGTACCCCAGCCGGAAGTCCGTCAGCAGCTTCGGATTGATCGCGATATCCATGCCCGAAGCCAGGCTGTCGTTGGCGCCGTTCGAGTTGCCGCCATAGTTGTTGATGCCGAATCCCGGACCGCCCGCTGCACCGAACATCACGGTTCCTGAGAGTGTGTCCCAGAAACGCGAGAAGCGCGCAAATGCATGGGCCTTGTCGCTCAGCGTGTAGTCGCCGCGAGCCGTCCACTGGTTGCTGTTGAAAAGCCCCGTGCCCGATTCGTGGAAGTTCTGGTCCAGGTTGCCTTCGGAGCCAGTTGAATTGGGCGAAATTCCCTTCGTGAATGGCTCGAGAATCTTCAGCAGGGCCTGGGTCTGCGGAGAGACCATCGCCGCCGGAATCACGTTATCCGGGAACGGAGTCGACGTCGCGCCCGTGTTGTTATAAATGATGCCCGCCGCACCGAACTGCTTTTCATACTCGCCGAAATCCGCGCCGGCCACAGTGTTAGCACCGTCAAAGCCTGGGCCAACCGCATTGCCCAAAGCGCTTTCGGTGAGGTTTGTCGTAGGCAGTGTATCCGTCGCAGAGGTGCCAACCTTCTGGCGCTGTGCCTCGTAGTTGAAGAAGAAGAATGCCTTGTCCTTCTTGATCGGTCCGCCAATCGAACCGCCGAAACGGCTCTTCAATCCCGCGGGAATCGAGGGAGCCAGGCCGTTCGCGTTGGTGTAGGACAAAGGCGCCTGGCTGTAAGGATCGCGCGCCACGTTGGCGTTGCCCGTACGGAAGTCGTACGCGCTGCCGTGGAAGGTGTTCGTGCCCGACCGCGTCTGTGCAGTCACAACCGCGGAAACCGCTTTGCCCAACTCGGCATCGAAGTTCTGCGTCGTGATCTTCGTTTCCGTCACCGCGTCCATCGCGGGGTTGATGACAATAATTCCCAGAATCGGATCCTGGTTGTCCGTGCCGTCCAGCTCGAAGGCGGTGCCGCCAAATGCCTGGCCGTCCACCTGAATCTGCTTCGAACCTTGAGGATTTTCATCCGCCGCGTGCGACCAGCCCAGAAGCTGTGCACCCGGAACCAGCAATTGCAGGTTGGTGAAGTTCTGATCGCCGATGGGCAGGCTCGAGACCTGCTGTTGATCGAACACTGTCGAAACGTCGGCGCGATCGGTCTTCAACTCCGGCTCTTGATCCGCGTTGACTTCAACAGTTGTATTCTCGGCTCCCACTTGAAGAGTGGGGTCGATGCGAGGCGCGGTATCGGCCTCTACCGAAATGCCCTTGGCTTCGAATGCTTTGAACCCCTTCGCCGTGACCTTCAGGTCGTAGACGTCAGGGATAAGGTGTGGAACGCTGTAGTCGCCCGATCCATTCGACGTAGCGGTAACAACGATGCCTTTGGCCTCGTCCTTTACCGTAACTGTGGCGTTTGGAACTGCTGCCCCGGTGGAATCGGTCACAGTGCCAAACAGCGATCCGTAGACCGACTGGGCACTGCTGGGCACGCTGAGGAGCAAACTCGCGCAGGCGAATATCGCCAGCGCAAGCGCTGTACGCAGGTTTCTGTTCATGCGGTCTCCTGAAAAAAGTAGCTTGGTTCTTCTCTCAACTTGTTTTGATCTGCCGGCTGGCAGGGTTTGCGATTCGGCTAGTCCGGCTTGCAATGCTCCCCCGCCGCTGTGGCAGGTTCGCTAAGTATCCTCGTGCCGCTGCTCTGCAATGACGCAACTTTCGTTAGAGCTAAAATGGCGACGCCTGAGGCAAATCGAAACCATACCCAAAGACTGCCTGCCCTGTCAACGTGCAAATGCGAGAATCTTCGACCGGCTTTACCAAAAAGGACATGTCAATGTCCAGATCGCCGTAACGCGCCTTTCCCGGTCCTGCCCGCTCACTCTTTTTCCTCAATGCCTTGAGGCTAACATCCATAATTAAAGCGATTTACTGAGTTTTCCCGCTGTTTCTCGCATGCCCATCGATCCTTTTCAAATTCCCGCCCGATCCGCCTCCACTTGCAATTCAGATGAGACATTGCTGCGCCATTGCTGTTTTAATGTATATACATATATGTGATCGCTGCTTCTCCGGACATCGAGGCGTACAAGCGACCCGTCCCACCCCGAAGACGCCGCGGTGCGAAATCCTTCGATGGACCTGAATCTCAGCCGAATGATGGAGTTATCGGCCCGATTCGTGGGGTGAAGACAAACCCGATTCTTCCCCGAGAGAGGCAGCAGCCCGGCCATACCGGCCCATAATCGTCCCGCCTTCACCCCGTTCTTTCCCGCCGGTCCCTGGACCCCAACCTAAATTCTTCGGACGCTTGGATATAACATTCTCCGCGCCGAGCCAGGGCTTCACTCCCCCCCTGTTGACTGCGGGGATGCCGCATCGCTCTTTGCGCCTCATCGGCCCCGGCAGGTTTGCTTTCCTGATTCGATTTCCGTTTCCAGGGTCCTTGCCTTCTGAGCATCCGGAGCAAACACCCGCAGCCGTTCCAGCGTCGCGCTCGCCGCGTTGCGCTCCCCCTCCGCACACTCCGTAAGCGCCAGGTTCATTCCTGCCTGGAATTGCGAAGGATCATGCTCCACCACCTCGTGCCACAGCCGTACCGCTTCCAACACATGGTGACGCTTCACTTCAATCAGTGCCAGATCGCCTGCCGCAAGTTCCCCAAATCCATTGATCGCTAACGCCTGCTCGTATTCGTACGCCGACTCGTCCATTCTCCCTTCAATCTGATCCAGAAAGCCCAGTTGCGCATGCAGTTCGTAATCCTTTCCTGCCTCCGCACTCCGCTTTTCCGCTCGCTGCAACAGATCCATCGCCCGCATTCCCGCTTCCTGGTCGCCGCGCGCCGCCATCTGCGCATACGCCAGGCCAAGATCCCTTTCGCTCACCGACTTCACGCCCACCGCCATGAGCTCCCCGCTCGTCGCCAACGGCAAGCGCTCCTCGTTCACCCGCTTCCGGATCCAGTGGTCCGTCACCTGCTCGTGCGCGATGTCATTGGCCGGTGGCTTCGCCATATGACACGCCGTGCAGTCGGGGTTCTCCGGGTGATGCCTTTCCGCAAACTCTGACCCTGCATGGCACCCAAGACAACGTTGCCGATAAAAAGCCACACGTTCTTCCGGCGCCGGAGAACCATGCGGATCATGACACGTCGTGCACGTCAGCTTATCCCCCGACTTCTGCTTGCACGCGCTCTTCAACAATGCTTCCCATTGGCTCGTCGCCCGTCCTCCCGACCCGTTCTCACCCCGGTACACAGAAATACTGCGCATACTCGAAAAGATCATCGCCGGGCTTGAAAGTCTCAATCGGTTTGCCCAGCCGTTCCACCACTGCCTGCCCTTCCAGGTGACAGTTCAGGCACACCGAATCCCGCCGCACCGGCTCCAGATCATCGATGTTCAGCATGTGCGCTTTTCCGCCCGATGCCAGATGCGCACTCTCATCGCCGTGGCATGCTCCGCATGTGATTCCGCCATTTTCAAATGGCTCGCCCGCGTAATGATTGCGCGCATCCGGCAACGCCGCAGCCACTCCCGACGCATGACAATGCAGGCATCCAGGATCCACCGGCAACGACAATGGCATCTCGCGCGCCTCCAGATAATGAGGCGCCATGTCCCACACTTGCTTCTTCGCGTACCAGTTAATCGGCGCCTCGAACCAGTACCCCTCCTGCTCGAAGAGATAGGTTCGTCCTCGCTTGCCGGATCCCACGAAAATACCGAAGTTCCTGCCGCCCATCCAGCCTGCGCGCGTCATCGTTGCGCTCGTAGCTCAACCAGACCTGTCCGGATTCTTGCGCGATGCGGTAACGAATCCCCGACGCCGCGTGTTCGAAATCCGCGGCAATGAATCCTTCATTCGCAGGCCCACTCGCATTGGCCATCGGAGTTCGTCGATAGCGCTCGTAAATCTCCCGATGGCAGGGCGCACAAGCCGCATCGGGGTCGCGTGTTCCTTCTGCGGCGACGGCACTCTCCGTCCGCACCACAGTCCACAACAGATTCCCAGCGACAAGTAACGAAAAACCTAGACTCACGTACCGGAAGAGGGACAGACCTAACACCCTGCGAGCAATCGCTGCCGTTCTCAGTCGTGCTTTGTCGTGTCTGACGGATGAAAGCCCTGCCGAGTTGACGATTTCACCCGTTCTGCACTTCTACCCTCCCGGCCTCTCCTCCGCCCGAGCCTCCGGCAACCTCGTCCCCTCAGCCTTGCAACATGCCTAAAGTACCGTGAAGTCGGAGCAACGCATCGCAATCTCAATCGAGCAAACCTGGACGCCTGTTTTGCCGATGAAGATAAAACGCTTATAGTCAATAACTTAAAATCGAGCCTGATCCAAAATTCGACACGTGCCTTTGGTCATAACCCCTTTCCTTGCTTCTCTCCCCCCGCCATCCGGCCCATATCCCCATGAAGTAGCATTGTTGAGAATTCTCAGTTCCCTTACGCTGGCTGGTAACAAGAGACTCCGATGACCAAACAGGATCGCGAGTCGGGCAAATACTGAATGAGCATCATGGTTCTCCAAATCGCCGCCGTCGTCCCCGTAGCCGCTTACCTCGGCTATCTGCGGACCACCATGCGGCGTCGCAACAACCAATCATGGGAATCGATCCTTTCCCGCCTCCAGTCGGGTTGGAGCGGGCGCCAGCTCAGCGAGCACTTCCTCTGGAAAGAGGGCCTCAGCTCCACTCCCGACGAAACCTGGGAACACATCCATGGGACACGCGGTCTCTGGGCCATGCACAAGAATGCCGGCATCATGCTTGAATTGGCCGACTACGCCGCCCTGCATTGCGACTCGATCGACCCGGTCCTTCTCCAAACCCTGCGCACCGACGCGATTCAGATCCGCCTTTGCACCCTGATGACCCTTGCCCAATGCCACGTCAGCCAGGCCAGCGAAAGCGTCCGCTTCAACGCCTTCCGCGCCGCTTCCATGTATACCGGCATGGCCGCGCGCATGACCCAGCTCCTCGAAGCCAGCGCATCTCCTGCCCTCCCGCAATTCGTAGCAGCAATGTAACCGCGCCCCGCGCGCTCCCAGCCCAAGTCCAAGTCTCTAGTCCCAATCCCAATCCCAGTCCCTAGTCCTCAGCCCCTGCTCTTGTCATCCTTGAGCGGAGCAGCTTGGGGCCCCACGCAGTGGGGTAAGCGGAGCGAAGGATCTGCTTTTCCTTTTCCCTCAGCCCCTCAGTCCCCCGTCCCTCGGTCCCAATCGATTCACCGTTCTCCCTACCCCGCCATTCGCATTACAATCACCCCCAGAGGCAGCCCGGCGATGCTCCTCGACCTCACCCGAGCTCTCACGTTCATCCTCAGCATCGTGTCCCTCTACTGGGCCACGATCAGCGCCTTCTTCGTCCCCGGCAGCACTTTGGAAGACCGTTTCACCGTCGCCGTTCTGCGCCTCGGCCTCGCCGCGTGCTTCTGCTTCTCCAGCGGAATTCTTTTCTCGTGGCCTTCGCGCGCCCGCCGCCAGGCCCATCAACCCCTCACGTCCACGCTCCCCGTCCAGCTTTTCTTCTGGGCCCTCGCCGGCATCACCATCCTCTTCCTCAGCTCCTGGTATTTAGCCAGCTATCCCTGCAGCATCGACATCAGCCACGACTGCAGCCTCTAACCCTGGTCACGAAGACCGTTCCCCTTCTCCGCCCTCTCCCTGTCGCCTCACTTTTTCACAAGTTCACGTCTTCACTGCATCACTTCTTCACCGCCTCACTGTTCCACCTTCCCTCCAACTCACTTTCTTCCCCCATGAGAAAATCCGCCCATGGCTCCCGCAGCACCGTCCAACACGGATCGCCTGCACCTGCTTCTCGATCGCCTCGTCACTCCCATCGGCCAGATGATCCTGGTCGCAGACAACGCAGGCAACCTCCGCGTAGCCTTCTTCGACGAAGACGAGAAACCTGTCCGCCGCCAGTTATGCCAGCAACATGGTCCCAACGGATTCGTTCTCGAACCCGCGCACAATCCGCACGGCCTCACCGATGCCGTCGCCGGCTACTTTGCCGGCAACCTTGGCATCCTCGACTCGCTGTCCGTGGAGACAGGAGGCACCCCATTCCAGCGCGAAGTATGGCAGGCCCTGCGCGAAATTCCTTGCGGCACCACCACCTCCTACGGCCAACTCGCCCGGCGCATCGGTCGACCCGCCGCCGTCCGCGCCGTAGGACTCGCCAACGGAGCCAACCCCGTCGCCGTCATCGTCCCCTGTCATCGCGTCATCGGCTCCAACGGCTCTCTTACGGGATACGGCGGCGGCATCGAACGCAAACGCTGGCTCCTCGACCACGAAAAAACGCCGAGACTCTTCTAACTCGACTGCTTGAGCAAAGGATTGAGATTCGAATCGATTCGATAATCGCTGAAAATGTAACCGGTGGTTGACCGTCCGCCGGGAAATCGCTCAGTTAGCTCTTCGCATGCGATTCGCGCCGGAGCCGCTCCAACAGCTCAACCCGGACGGTTTGCCCTGGCCCTTTGCCGATGGCGCGGGTCGGGCACCGCCCTCGTCGCGGTACCCCCTAAAGTTCGAATGAGCCAACTGCTACTTCCTCACTCCCGCCATCTCCAACGTCTTCAAAATCTTTCCGCCTTCTTCCACCACGTACAGCCGATTCACATCCAAATCCTTCAGCGTATCCACCATCCCCGACGGCCACTTGACCTCCACCAGGTCCACCTTCTTCGCTTCACCCAAACCGAAATGAATCCGCAGATCGCTCGCCGAAAAATATCCATTGCAACTACGCACTTCCTCAATCTGCGTCAGCGCCTTGATTCCCGCCGATGGAGAGCTCGCAGTGTTTGCGTCTGCCGCGCGGCTGACCACGGACAACGGACCACTGACCACTGTCCCTGTTCGCGCCGTCACCTTGATCCGCGCCCCAATTCCCGTCTTGTTCGACTTCGTCCCCACAAGTCGAATCTTCACCCAGCTCCGGTTCAACTTCGAATCGCAGCGCAACAACTGCGGCACCGCATTCACGCAGTTCACCACCGCATCCATATCGCCGTCATTATCAAAGTCGCCGATCGCAAATCCGCGCGCCTTCACTTCCGCCGTAATGCCGCTGCCCCCCGTCAAGCTCACATCCTCAAATTGCCCGTTGCGCAAATTCCGATACAGATACTTGCGCTCCGCATAGCTCGCGTCCACCTCCGTCCCATCCACCTCGGGATACACGTGCCCGTTCGCGATAAGAATGTCGAGCCATCCATCATTGTCCATATCGATGAAGCTCACGCCCCATCCCAGCAGCCGCGTGTTGATTCCCAGCCCCGCTTGGTAGGTCCTATCGTCAAACGAGCCATCCCCGAGATTCATATATAAGGAGTCGGTGTCGCCCGCGAAATTGGTCTTCACAATATCCAGCAGACCATCGCGATTAAAATCCCCGATGCTCACGCCCATCCCCGCCTGCGGTTTCCCGTCCGGCGAATACGCCACGCCCGCCTCAATCGCCCCGTCCTTGAACGTGCCATCTTTCTGGTTCACGTAGTACGTCGCCGACGTCGAATCGTTCGCCACGTAAATGTTCGGCCAGCCCGTCTCATCCAGATCCGCCACGCCGCAGCTCAAGCGCATACGTCCCCAGCGTCCCCCACATTCCCGCTTTCTCGCTCACGTCTTGAAACGTCCCATCGCCTTTGTTGTGATACAGCAGGTTCTTTCCGCCATCCAGCCCCGGCGGACCGCACGCCACCACAATGCCCTTGTAAGTACAGTTCGCATCTTCCGGCGCCGGCGCAGTCTTCACATCGAAGTCAATGTAATTCCCCACAAACAAATCCAGCCGCCCATCCTTGTCGTAGTCCAGAAAAGCGCAGCCCGAATTCCACCGCAACCTGTCCTGCAACAGACCGGCTTCTTTCGTCACGTCCTTGAATGTCCCATTGCCGTTGTTGCGGAACAGCGCGTTCTGCCCGTAGTAGCTCACGAACAAATCGTTCCATCCATCGTTGTTGTAGTCGCCCACGCAGCACGCCTGCCCCCATCCGCTCCGCGCCACGCCCGCCTTCAGCGTCACATCCGTAAAGGTTCCATCGCGATTGTTCTTGAACAAATGGCAAACCGGCTCGTGTCCCTTCGGAAATCCCTCCAGCCTCCAGCCATTCACCAGAAAAATATCCACCCAGTCGTCCTGGTCGTAATCAAAAAAAGCCGCGCCGCATCCCGTCGTTTCCAATAAATATTTGTTCCGGTGTTCGCCCCCGAAAATGGTCTCGACGTTCAACCCCGCCTGCTTCGCCACGTCCACAAACTGCAAGCCCAGCGGAGTTCCTGTCACCGGCGACGGCGTGCCCTTCGGAGCCGGCCGAGCCTGCGCTTCATACGACTGGCGCGCACTCCCTGACGGTTTCTGCGGCGCACCCTGCCCCCGCAACGGCCGCGACAAACTCAAGACATCTTCAAGCGATAAAACCATCGCCGTCCGTGACAGCGATTTCAAAAACCCGCGCCGATCCCAACTCAAAAAGAATTCTCCTTCGAGTTACTTCAATAAACTCGCCCACAGACGGAGCAGATTCTCGCTCGCCTCTACAAGAAATCATACGAGTTACCATTCAACCGGCTCGTTGCCTGCGGGATTGCACACATTTTGCATCATTTCAATCGCGCGCCCCAGACCTGTCCCCGCCGCACCTCTCGATGCCCCACAGAAACTCCACCGAAAAGCGCAACCTTGCCTCGGTTTTCGTGTCGAACGAAATAGCACACGATCTCCGTCCCCTCTCGGGATGAAAGCGACCTTGAAAGCAAGGTCCGAAAAGCATGAATATCCGGCTCCCGGAAAGTTTCTGCCCATTGCAATTCCCCGTTGGAGTCACACTCCATTTTGAAGTTGCCGCCAAGATCACTCCACCACCACGCAACCGCTCCGGAGTAGAAACATGGCCGCCAGAATCATTTATTTCGGTCCTGATACCTGCCACCGGCTCCCGATCCTGAGCAACGCCGGCTATACGATCGAGAACTGCACTTCCGTCGAGCAACTCCACGCCGCCTTAACCCTCGATCAAGCGGATGCCGTCCTTCTTACCGACAGCGGAAACGACGTGCCCGAAGCCATCGATTTCCTGGGCTCTCATTCCGCCCTGCCTCTCATCCTCTTTTGCGATTCCCAGTCCAACAGCCCCGGCTCCGGCGTAGACCTCATCGTTCCCATCCTCACGCCACCCTCTCTTTGGCTCGCGGAGATCCAGACCCTCCTCGACCAAAGCCGCCAGCCCGTGATCAATCCGCAAAAGCTGCAGGCCGAGCCTCGCCCCTTGCCGCGAAAAGCCGTTCTCCCCCAAAGAAATACCGCCAAAATCGTCGAGATCGCTCCGGCTCTGTCTTCTCAGTGCGCGACCTGTCTGCCGGCCCCTCCCGATTCCTCCCCGTTTTCTGCCCGGGAATAGACCCCGCCCCCCCTCACACTTCGGTCACCCTTTTCGCGGTTACAACGGGCCCACCAAACGCCCCGTCCGTGGCATTGCCCCTCATCTTCCCCAAAGCTACACTTCGACCCAGTAGCGCAAATCCTCCCGTCTCGCCGCGCTGGTCCCTATATCCATAGTTCGAGGTTTCCTTGATGTTAGAGATGAAGAAGCTGGATTATTATGAGTTCCTCCAGATCAGCCCCAACGCCGATCCCGACACCATCCATCGCGTCTACCGTTTTCTCGCTTCCCGCTTCCATCCCGACAACCCAACCACCGGCGACCCGGAAAAATTCTTCCAGTTAAAGAGTGCCTACGACGTCCTTGCCGATCCCGCGCAGCGATTGGAATATGACGCCAGCTATCAGCGCGAAATGCCTGAAACCACTCCTCTGTCCACCACCGTTGATTTCATGGATCGCATGGAGGGAGAACTCAACCGCCGTCTCGCCGTCCTCGCTGTGCTTTACTATCGCCGCCGCAACAATCCCTATGCTCCCGAAGTCGGCCTCGCCGAAATTGAAAAGCAGATGGGCTTCCCGCGCGACTATCTCGACTTCACTACTTGGTATTTGCTCAAGAAGGGCTACATCACACGCGCCGATAACTCCGACTTCACCCTGACCGCGGAGGGCGTCGACTTCGTTGAAACTCAGCGCATCCATATTCCCGTTCTCAACAAGATGCTCACCACAGGCACCGAAGACACCATCGCGGACGAAACCCCGCGAGCGCCGATCGTCGTTAACGAGCCTCCGTCCGTGACGCCGCTCGATAGTCTCGCCAAGCGCCTCGATACCCTCGCGGAGCACATGGTGGTCATGCCCGATATGACCGTCCGTCAAGACCGCCGCAAACGTTCCCGCGATCGCCGCACCACTGCGCGCCGCACCAAGGACACCGACCGTCGCGCGGTCGAATAGCGCGCCTCGACATACGCTGCGATTTGGCCCACCGGCTCAATTGCGGCGTCCAGCACGCCGGCTAGGTGTTTTTCAGATCGTTGGGGGACGATCTGGGAGGTCCGCCGGCGTGCGCTCTATCCTCACGCATCCACGAGCACGACCCCGGGTGCCCCATGTCTGGATTCTCAGACATGGGAAAGCAACGAACCCCAACCGACGCCATGTCCTCCTGTGCAGCGCCCTCGCACCCCCCAATTCCGCAATACCACCTTCGAGGAGGCTCGGTCTCCTCCGCGTCCTCTTCACTGCCGCAAACAGATGATGTCTTCCACAGATTGTGAGAGAATTCACCCATACCGATCTGCAAAAGGACCATATAGATAGCTTTTTCGAGAGAGTGCCAGAGAGCACAAAAATCTAGATCCCCCGCTGGACTTTCCAGATAAGGATGTATCGTGCACCACGCCCTTCGTTGCCTTGCTGTCGCTTCACTCCTCTCCCTGTCCGCGTGTGCCTGTGCCCAGGATGACTACCTGAACCACCTGGTGTTTACCAACAGCCCCACTCCCGACAACGACTTCTACACCGGCGCCCGCGCCGTCGCCCCCAGTACGCTCGAATCATCCGACGGCCGCCTCCCCGTCGAAACCAAGGTCTTCTTCACGCCCCCCAATGCACTGCGGCTCCAATGGCGCTCGGTCGAGGGCGGCAGCTGGGATGCCGAAATCCGCACCGTCAGTTTCGATAACCGCCCCGCCGATTTCCGCGGCAGCGTGCTTTCCTTCTGGTGCTACGCGCCGCAGCCCATCGCCGCAGCCGATCTGCCCCAGCTTCAACTCACCGACGACGCTCACAACTTCACCGACCGTCTCGCCCTCGCAGAATTCGCGGGCGACCTTCAAGCCGGCCAGTGGAAGCACGTGCAGATTCCCTTGCGCCGTTTCGCCGCCGAATCGCTGCACGCCTTCGATCCACACCAGCTTCACTCCGTCTTCCTCGCGCAGGGCGCCGACGACGACGCGCCTCACACCCTCCTCCTCGACGAAATCCGCATCGACAATCTCACGTCCTCCAACGCACAAAACACGCGCCCCCTCGCCGCTCCGCACACGCTCCTCGCCGAAGCCTTCGAGCGCCACGTCGATCTCGCATGGCAGGCGCAGGAATCCGATCGTCTCGCCTACTACCTCATTTCCCGCTCGACCAAAGGCGAAGAGTTCAAAGCCATCGGCATTCAGGAGCCCGGCCTCCATCGCTTTACCGACTTCCTCGGTGCGCCCGGCATCAAGGCAACCTACAAAATTGTCGCCGTCGACAAGCAGTACCGGCAGTCCGCTCCGTCGAATCCGGTCACCGCGCAAACCCGTCCGCTCTCCGACGACGAACTGCTCACCATGCTCCAGGAAGAGTGCTTCCGCTACTACTGGGAACGCGGCTCGCATCCCCAGTCCGGCATGGCCCTCGAGAGCGTGCCCGGCGATCCGCGCATCGTCGCCACCGGCGCCAGCGGATTCGGCATCATGGCCCTCGTCGTGGGCATGGACCGCGGCTTCATCACCCGCGCGCAGGGCATTGAACGCCTCACACGCATCGTTGGTTTTCTTGAGAAGGCCCAGCGCTTTCACGGCGCATGGCCCCATTTCATGGATGGCTCAACCGGCCGCACCTTGCCCGTCTTCGGCATGTTCGACGACGGTGGCGATCTCGTCGAAACGTCCTTCCTGATGCAAGGCCTCCTCACCGCCCGCCAATATCTCTCCGGCCCCGCTCCTTCCGAGCGCGACCTGTCTGCCCGCATCACCCACCTCTGGGAGACCGTGGAGTGGGATTGGTATGCGCGCCAGCCCGGATCCAACGCGCTCCTCTGGCACTGGTCGCCCCAATGGTCCTGGCGCATCGATCATCGCCTCACCGGTTTCAACGAAACCATGATTGCCTATCTGCTCGCGATGGCATCGCCCACCCATGGCATTCCCGCCAGCACCTACTACGCGGGATGGGCTAGTCAATCGCCCGCAGCCGCGCAATACCGAGTCGCCTGGTCCGGCACTGCCGACGGCCAGCAGTACGGCAACGGCAACACCTACCAGGGCATCAAGCTCGACGTCGGCGTGGGCAACGGCGGTCCGCTGTTCTTCACCCAGTACTCCTTCATGGCCGCCGACCCGCACTTCATCCGCGACAAATACGCCGACTACTACGACAACAACCGCAACATCGCCCTCATCGACTACCGCTATTGCCAGCAGAATCCCGGCCACTTCAAGGGCTACGGCCCCGGCGCCTGGGGGCTCACCGCGAGCCTCGATCCCTTCGGCTACTCCGCGCACGCGCCCAATGCCGCCAGCGACAACGGCACCATCGCGCCCACCGGAGCGCTCGGCTCTTTCCCCTACACTCCCGACCAATCCATGGCCGCACTCAAATACTTCTACCGCACCCTCGGCGATCGCCTCTGGGGCGTCTACGGGCCCACCGACGCCTTCAATCTCAGCAAGAACTGGTTTTCACCCATGTACCTCGGTCTCGATCAGGCGCCCATCGTCGTGATGATCGAGAACCAGCGCACCGGCCTCATCTGGAAGACCTTCATGTCCAATCCGGAAATCAATCCCATGCTGGCCCACATCCGTCCCCAGCCCATCCCCGCATCCTCCACCGCAATCGCCGGCAAATAGCCTTCCGCAAAGCGTCACAAAGCAAGAACCCGGGTGCCCCAGCTTGATAGCGCCGCGACCGGGCCCCGTAGGGGCCAACGACATGAGCCCAGGACAAGTTCGCCCAGCGAACGCTGTCCTGGGTTAGCGAAGGATCTGCTTTTATCTTTTCCAAAACGAGAATAAGCACGAACGCGGGTGCCCCAGGTCTCGCTTCTGAGACCTGGGAAAGCGACCACCTCAACCCACAGACTTGTCCTCCGCCCAACCGAGCCCAATCCCCCTCATCAACACCCGCCCGCACTGCTACCATGAACCACGTGCAAGCGACCCGCCCAGGAGACCCCACCATGCCCTCCCTCTCCGACACCGAAATCTCCACTCGCCTCAAATCCTTGCCCGACTGGAAAATCGAATCCGGCGCATTGACCCGCACCTTCACCTTTAAAGACTTTCGCGCCTCTCTCGGATTCGTCAACAAAGTCGGAGAACTCGCCGAACAGGCCGGTCATCATCCCGACATCGACATTCGCTATAACCGCGTCCGCCTCGCGCTCGTCACCCACGATGCCGGCGGCATCACGGCCAAGGACTTCGACCTCGCCGCTGCATCCAGCAAAAAGGCCTGAACTGCGACTCGTCAGGGGTGCAGATCCCCTTTGAGGAACGAGCCGATATTCTCGTTTAGAAACTTCTCATCGGCAGGACTCGCGCCCGCGCCCGCCGGGTGGCCCCAGAGCGACGGAATCGGCAACAGGATGCAGTGCGGAATGAACGGCGCCTCATACCGCGCATCACCCACCGGAAAATAAAGATCCGTCTCGGAAGGCATGTAGAGCACCTGCGCTTTGATTGAGCCCAGCGCCTTCTTTTCATCTCCACCGAATCCCGCGGTCGCCCCCACATCGTGCTGCTCCCACGTCCGCATTTGCAGAATCAGGTTGTTCGCGTCCGCGCCCGGGATGAAATTTGTGCGATATTGCTCCACCACTTGCGCAAACGTTGTGCCGGCGGGAGCGTCCGTTCTCCAAAGCTCCTGCCGCCACCACTCCTGCGAATACAGCCATGCGGTCCACACAATCGAAAACGCCTGAATCCCTTTCACTGGCTCCGCGGTGTAGTCGCCTCCCTTGAATGCTTCATCCGTGGTCAACGCCGCAATCTCGCTTTCCAGCCGCACAATGCCATGGCCATAGGTCTTCGCCGTCCCCGAAGTCGCCACCACCCTGTCCATGAAATCGGGATACGAAACCGCCCACTGAAACGCCTGCTGCGCGCCCATCGAGAAGCCGATCACCGCCTGAAGATGCGGAATCCCCAACTCCGACGTCAGCAGCTGGTGCACTGCCTTCACATTGTCCCGAATCGTCGTCACCGGAAAGCGCGGTCCGTGGAAAGGTTCCGGCGTGTTGCTCGGCGAAGACGATCGCCCGTTGCCGAAAAGCTCCGTCGCAATCAGGAACTGGCGCGTCGGATCCAGCGCCTTTCCCGGCCCAATCAGCCAGCCATACCCGTGCATCTCCGCCATGTAGTGCGAGGGCAGCAAAACCGCGTTGTCTTTCTGGGCATCGAGCTTCCCGTACGTTCCATAGACAATCTTCGCCTCCGGAAGCACCGCGCCCGACTCCGTACGAAAGTTGTACAGCACAAAGGAGTGCTCCACCGGCTCGGTCTGCGCGGGCGCGGCCTGCCCCAACGCCGTTCCCGCAAACCAAAAACCCGCAAGCATCAAAAGCAGAACCTTCATCGCGATGCACTCTCCACTCCACGCCCGTTCAGGAAATCTTCCAGCACCTTCTGATAGCGTTCCGGCTCTTCGAACGAAGGCAGATGGCCGCTCTCTTCAAAGAACACCAGCTTCGCGCCGGGAATGGCATGCGCCATGTTCCACGCCGTCAAGGGCGCAACATTCATGTCGTACCTGCCGCTGATCACAAGCGTCGGAAAGTGAAATCCCGCCAGGTCCGCGGTCAAATCAATCTTCTCCGTTGCTTTCGAAACCGCGTCCCCCACTGCCGGCTCAAAGCCCATAGCACCGACTTTTGCGATGAACTCGTCTCGTTTCTCCGGCGAATAGAAAATCATGCGCAAATGGTTGTGCAGCCCGGCGCGCGCGGCGGCATCGCTGCCTGCGCCCAACTTCTTCTCCTCGATTTCATCCTCCTGCTCAATGTCCGGAAACGTCTGCGGCATCAGGTGCACCATGCTTTTCCACGCCGGCGGAGCCGAGTCCGACAGCACCAGCATCCCCACATGCTCCGGATGCGCCACCGCGTAGGCCATCGAAATCAGCCCCCCAAACGAATCCCCCACCAGGGCAACCTTCTCCAGCTTCAGCTGTGCGCGCACCGCCTCCAGATCCGCAATTTGCGCTTCCATGTCCTGCCGCGCATTCGGCGCAAGACGCTTCGAGGCTCCCGTCCCCCGCGGGTCATAGAACACCACCAGCCGGTTCACCGCCACCTTCTCCCACATGTCGTTCATCACCATGTACGCGTGCGAAAGCCCCGGTCCACCATTCACCGCGATCACCGGCAACGCATGCCCATTTCGCGCGCCAAAGGTCTCATAGCCCAGATCCACATCCGCCGTGTGAACCAGCCCCGTCGCATGCGACGGAATTTGTGCGGTTAAAAGAGTTACACACGTAAAAAGGGCGGCAAAAGAGAGAAGCTTCAGCAAAGGAAAGGCCTCGGGAACCACAGAATGGCCGGAGCATAGCACATCCCTTCCTCCCGCCACGCCACAACTCTCCGTTTGACCCCGTTCCAGAGGCTCTATAGAATAGATCTCGATGAGTTTCTCCTCCACACCGGCCACTTGTTGTGCATGTTGTTGCGCACAGCGCCGGCCTGTGGGGTAAACCAGACTTAAGCAAAGTACACACCCCCGAAGCCCGCGCTGCAGAATCCCTGCCGCCGCGGGTTTTTTATTGCCCACCAAGATCCGGAGATCCATGACACTCACCGCCACAGCCGAGCAATCCAGCCTCACCACCCGGCGCCTCAGCCATATCGAGCTTCTCGAGGCCGAAAGCATCCACATCCTTCGCGAAGTGGCCGCCGAATTCGAGCGCCCCGTGATGCTCTACTCCATCGGCAAAGACTCCTCGGTCATGCTGCGCCTGGCGCAAAAAGCCTTCCACCCCGCGCCCATTCCGTTTCCCCTGCTCCACATCGATACCGGCTACAAATTCCGCGAGATGCTCGAATTCCGCGACCGCTACACCGCCGAACTCGGCCTCAAGCTGCTCGTCTGGCGCAATGAAGAGGCTCTCGCCGACGGAGCCAATCCCATCCGCCTCGGCACCCAGCGCTGCTGCGGCCTGCTCAAGACCCAGGCCCTCCTCGACGGCCTGCGCGCCTACAATTTCGACGCCGCCTTCGGAGGCGCGCGACGCGACGAAGAAAAATCCCGCGCCAAAGAACGCATCTTCTCCTTCCGCGACAGCGCCGGCCAGTGGGATCCAAAAAATCAGCGTCCCGAGCTCTGGAGCCTCTTCAATGGCCGCATCGGCCCCGGCGAAAGCATCCGCGTCTTCCCCCTCTCCAACTGGACCGAACTCGACATCTGGCACTACATCCATCTCGAAAAGATTCCCATCGTCCCGCTCTATCTCGCCAAGGAACGCAAAATGCTCGTCCGCGGCGACTCGCTCATTCCCGTCGAACAGCCCTTCGTGCAAGGCCTTCCCGGCGAAGAACAGTGGGTCAAATGCCGTCTGCGTTCCCTCGGCTGCAGCCCTTGCACCGGCGCCATCCGCTCCGACGCCGACACCGTGCCGAAAATCATTGCCGAGCTCATGGAGGTGCGCAATTCCGAGCGCGCCAACCGCATCATCGATCACGATCAGGATGGCTCCATGGAAATCAAGAAACGCGAGGGCTACTTCTGATGCTCACCGCTGACCCCACGCCCGCCGAAACGCCGATCGTTCCTCTGCCCGACCATATCGACGCGCAGATTGAGCAGGAGCTCGCCGCCGACCGCGCCAAAGACCTCCTGCGTTTCTCCACCGCCGGCTCCGTCGATGACGGCAAATCCACCCTCATCGGCCGCCTGCTCTACGATTCCCGCAACGTCTACGACGACCACATCCGCTCCGTCACTCACAACGCGGCCATCGACTTCGCCCAGCTCACCGACGGCTTACGCGCCGAGCGCGAACAGGGCATCACCATCGACGTCGCCTATCGCTACTTCTCCACCCCCAAAAGAAAATTCATCATCGCCGACACCCCGGGCCACGAGCAGTACACGCGCAACATGGCCACCGGCGCCTCCACCGCCGATGTCGCCATCGTTCTGGTCGACGCCCGCAAAGGCATCCTCGACCAGACCCGCCGCCACACCTGCATCGCCGCGCTGCTCGGCATTCCCACCGTCATCGCCGCGGTCAACAAGATGGATCTCGTCGACTTCTCTCAGGAAGTCTTCGCGCGTCATCAGCACGACCTCCAGGCTCTCGCCCAGCGCCTCGAAATCCCCGAGCTCATCGCCGTTCCCGTCAGCGCCCTCGAAGGCGACAACATCGTTCACCGCAGCCAGCGCATTCCCTGGTACACCGGCCCCAGCCTCCTCGAACTTCTCGAAACAGTTCCTCTTGCGATCGAGCGCTCCCAGTCGAGCCTCCGCTTTCCCGTGCAGCGCGTCGTCCGGCCTCATCAGGATTTTCGCGGCTTCGCGGGCCAGATCGCAGCCGGCACCGTTCGTCCCGGCGACCCCATCGTCGCGCTGCCTTCCAAACAAACCAGTCGCGTCCGCTCCATCACCACCTGGGAAGGCGAGCTCCCTTCCGCCCACGCCCCGCAATCGGTCGTCCTCACTCTCGAAGACGAAATCGATCTCAGCCGCGGAGATATGATCGCCGCAGCCACCGCGCTGCCCCACAAAACCACGCGCTTCCAGGCCACCCTCGTCTGGATGCACGCCAAGCCGCTGCTCCCCGGCGCAAACTACCTGCTCAAACACACCACCCAGACCGTGCGTGCCCAGGTCGCCGCCATCCGCCACCGCATCGATGTCGAACACCTCGCCGAAAATTCCGCAGATCAGCTCGCACTGAATGACATCGGCGAAATCGTCCTCGAGGTCAGCCGTCCGCTGCTCGCCGATCTCTATCGCGACAACCGCACCACCGGCAGCTTCATCCTCATCGATGCCGCAGACAACGCCACCGCCGGCGCGGGAATGATCCGCGGCTTTTTGGATGGCGACGAAACCGCCGCCGGCGCCACGCAGCCAACCGGCGCCATCCTCGAACTGGGCTCGCGCTCCGATCTCGCCGCCGACCTCGAAAAATCGCTGCTTCAGGCCCGTGCCCTGGTTCTGCGCACACGCGTTCGTGCCTACGCCACGCTCCTCACCGTCGCGCGCACCGGAGCCGTCGTCCTCATCGAAAGCGACGCGCACGATCCCATCACGCTTTCGTTGACCAACTCACCCAACGCCGCTCCCCGCACCCTTGCGATAGAGAATTCCGCCAGTATCCTCGCCGAACTCAAACGACTCAACGTGATCGCCCCTGGAGACACCGATGCCAACCCAGCTCAGCAATGAAGACGACACACGCGCCCGTGCCGCGCAGGAGTTTCTCCGCGAACACCTCAACCGCGCCCAGAATCCCTGCGTCACCAGCAGCTTTCAGGCCGAAGACGTCGTCGTCCTCCAGATGGTCCGCAACCTCCTTCCGCGCATTCCCGTTCTCTTTCTTGAGACTGGCTATCACTTCCCTGAAACCCTTGCCTATCGCGATCGCATCGCGGCTGAGTGGGATCTGAATCTGGTCAACGTGCTCCCCGCGCACAACGTCGCAGAACAGGAATCCGAGTTCGGCATCCTCTACCAATCCGCTCCCGATCGTTGCTGCGGCCTGCGCAAAGTCGAACCCCTTTTCCGCTCGCTGGCGCCTTACGACACCTGGGTCACAGGCCTCCGCCGCGAACAATCCAAGTCGCGCGCCAACCTGCAGTCCGAAGAATCCTTCACCCTTCCCACCGGCCAGGTCCTCGCCAAGCTGAGTCCGCTCGCGGAGTGGTCCACGCGCGACGTCTGGCAATTCGCCGAAGCGCAGAACATCCCGCTGCTGCCGCTTTACGAGCAGGGATACACCAGCATTGGCTGCGCGCCCTGTACCAGCCTGCCCTTCGATGCCAACGATCCCCGCTCCGGCCGCTGGTCCGGACGCAAACTCGAATGCGGTATCCACATACAGGCTTCCTGACTCGGATTTGCCATGGAATTAGTTCTCGGCTTCTTCATCGCAGCACTCATCGCCATGACCGGCGTCGGCGCAGGCACGGTCACGGCCCCGCTGCTCATCCTGTTTCTGCATGTCCCCGTCCCTGAAGCCATCGGCACCGCGCTCGTCTATTCCGCGGCCGTCAAGCTGGTCGTCGTGCCCATCCAGATCTGGCGTCGCCAGGTCGTGTGGCGCACCCTCGCCGTCATGCTGCTCGCCGGCGTCCCCGGCGTCATTCTCGGTGCCCTCATCTTTCAGCGCATGGTGCGCATCCAGGGCCACACGCTCTGGCTTTACCTCGCTCTCGGCATCATGATTGCCATCTCTTCGGCATGGCATATCTACCGGCATTTCCGCCCCACCACCGCGCGCAGCGGTCAGAAGAACCATCCCTGGCTGCTCGCCGCCACCATGTTTCCCGTCGGTGCGGAAGTGGGATTTTCCTCCTCGGGAGCCGGAGCCCTCGGCACCCTTTCCCTCCTCGGCCTCACCGCCCTCGACGTCCCGCGCATCGTCGGAACCGATCTCTCCTTTGGCCTCTGCCTCTCCCTCATCGGCGGCGGCATGCACTTGAGCCAGGGCGGAGTCGATGCAACCCTGCTCACCAATCTCATCATCGGCGGCGTCTTCGGCGCGCTCCTCGGCACCGGCCTCGCCCCCCGCATCCCCGCACGCGCCATGCGCCTCGCCCTCTCCCTGTGGCTCTTCGCCCTGGGCATGCAACTCTGCTGGCAAGCCCTGGCCAAAACCGGCAGCTAATTCGAGCCGGGTTGCCTTCCCGCTCTCCAGTATTGAAAGTTCAAAGAAGTTTTCCGCGAAGCATCCCCACCAAGACCAAGGGTGCCCCATGTCTCGCCTCTGAGACATGGGAAACCACGAACCTCAACAACTCGCGTTGTCCTTCCGAGCAGAATTTCCTGACCCCTGCACCCGGACCCCCGACCCCTGTACCTTGTACCCTGTACCCTGACCCCTGTACCTCGCATCAGTACCACAGGGACTGAAAATTCCGGGAAGCGAGAATCCCTATTGGATCGCGAATTCTACGCCGCACGCCTGCTCAGGAAACGCTGCCTTTCCACCGCGGCACAAACCTACCATCTCGAACTCGCCCTCGATGAGACGGAGTCCTTCTCCTTCCTCCCCGGCCAATTTGTCTCCGCGGTGGCTTACGATTCCGACGGCAAAGAGCAGACGCGCGCCTATTCCCTCGCCTCCGCACCCCACACGAACCGCATCGATCTCTGCTTGAACCGTGTCGAAGGCGGCTTCTTCTCCAACCTTCTCGCCGATCTTCCCGATCTCCCCGTGGGCGGCACAATCCAGGTCTACGGACCAAACGGCTTCTTCACCCTCCGCGATCCCATCACCGACTCCATCTTCATCGCCACCGGCACCGGCGTCGCGCCCATGCGCAGTTTTCTGCAGAGTCTGTTTCCTGCGCAAGGTCCCGACCGCAGCAACGGCAAACAAATCTGGCTGGTGTATGGCACGCGCTACGAATCCGAGATCTACTACCGCGACGAATTCGAAGCCTGTGCTGCAAAACATTCCAACTTCCACTATTTGCCCACACTCAGCCGCGCGCCCGAAACCTGGACCGGCCTGCGCGGCCACGTCCAGGAGCATGTCGCCGAAATCATGCGCAACCGCGCCGCCCAACTCGGCCAACCCCTGCCCGCGCCGCCCCCCGATCCCGGCATCCCTCCGGCCGAGCTGCGCTTCGACATCAACGCCTACGTCTGCGGCCTCAGCAATATGATCAACTCCGTCCGCGACCTGCTGAAATCCAAGGGCTGGCATCGCAAACAGATCATCTTCGAGCGCTACGATTGAAGCCGGCAATGCAAGCATCGTCTTCAAGCAGGCCATCTACGCCAACGATGTCCACAACTGCCAATCCCGCGTGCGTAGACCGCCGCGCCGCCTCCCTCCGCCTCGCGCTCATTTGCATATTCGCCTGCTACACCTGCGCCCGTATTCTTGAGGTCTCCCCGCCTTCCATCCCGCATACCGCCATCGTTGCCCTCGACGTCTTTTCTGCCCTGGCCTTCGCCCTCGTCGACGGCACACGCCACTACGGCCTCCGCGTCATCCTCGTCTTCGCAGCGATTTGTACGGTCATCGGCAACATCGTTGAAAACATCGGCGTCGCCACCGGTTTCCCCTTCGGCCGCTACTACTTCGTCGAGTTGATGGGCCCCAAGATCCTCCACGTGCCCATCCTCCTCGGCCTCGCCTACATCGGCATGGCCTACGTTGCGTGGAACATCGCCTGCCTCATCCTCCCGCGCTCCAACGCATTCCTCACCGGTCCGCGCTTCTTCGCGCTGCCCGCTCTCGCCAGCGTCATCATGACCGCATGGGACCTCGCCCAGGACCCCGTCTGGGCTACCGTTCTCCATGGCTGGATCTGGCGCGACGGCGGCGCGTGGTTCGGCGTGCCCCTCTCCAACTATTGCGGATGGCTCGCCACCGTTTTCTTCATCTACGTGCTCTTCGCGCTCTATCTGCGTTTCCGAGCGCCGCGTTTTGTCGCCCCGCCAGGTATCCCTGCCTCGCGCCGTGCAGTGCTGTTCTATGCGCTCTGCGCCATCTGCAATATTCTGCAGATTCTCCCCCGTCCAGATCCCGCCCTCGTCGCCGATCCTACCGGCAAACTCTGGCGCGTCGCCGACATCACGCATGCCTCCGCGCTCGTCTCCGTTTTTGTGATGGGATCTTTTGTCGCGCTCGCGCTTTTCCGCGCTCCGCGTCCAGACGGCCCTCTTACAGCTTGAACAGCTCCCGCAACCGTCGCGTTTGGGCGCGGCTCACCGGGATCTCCGTCTGCTTCTTATCGTTCATGCGCAGCTGATACGTCGATTTGAACCACGGCACCACCTCGCGAATATGGTTGATGTTCACCACAAATCCGCGGTGCGCCCGCCAGAACATCTCCCCATCCAGCTGTTCCAGCAGCTCCTCCAGCGTGCGGCATTTCGACTGGCCTTCGAAGCCCTGCGTCACCACCCGGATGACGCCTTCGTCGATGGACGCAAAACAGATCTCCGCCTGGTCCACCAGCAGAAGCCTGCTCTGCGCCTGCACAATCAACTTCGCCGAATGCGCCGGGCGCCCGCCATTCTGCGGCCGATTCAGCAGCTTCAGCAACGCTTCAATCTGTGACTCCGGCAGCGTGCCCTGTGTGCTCTCCGCCATCCGTCCGCGAACCCTCTCCAGCGCCTGCTGCACGCGCGCAGGATCAAACGGTTTCAGCAGATAGTCCACCGCGTTCACATCAAAGGCCCGCACTGCATATTGGTCGTACGCCGTGGCAAACACCACTTGCGGCATCGGCTCGGCATCCTTGCCCGCCTTCGGTCCATGCCGATCCATCAGCCGCTTGATCACCGCGAACCCATCAAGCCCCGGCATCTGCACATCGAGAAACACCACATCGGGATGATGCTCTTCGATCAGGTCCACAGCCTCAATCCCGTTGCTCCCCTGCGCCACCACCTCCACCCCGCCCATCTGGTCGAGCAGGTACTTCAACTCCTCGCGAGCCAGCTGTTCGTCGTCAATAATGAGCGCGGAAAGAGTCATACGGGCCGGAATCCCAGCCGGAGTCCCGCTGGAGTCTTTGATTGTAGGGAGCCTGCCCAGACACTGTCACCCCGCGGAGGGCGCAGGGGGATTTATCCCCCTGAACACCAGCACAAATCGCGGCGCCTTCAGGCCCGGATTTACGCCGCCCCAGGCCAGTGCAGGCCTAGTCTCCCAGCACGCGCAGCCGCGCCGGCATGTGGTCATGCGCCAGCTCATGCCCGCACCGCGTGCAGAACTGGTCCGTCGCCCGCACCGTGCGGAAGCAGTTTCCGCAGCTTGCCGTCAGCTGATAGTTGCATTGCGGACAGAAATGAAAATCGTCCTGCACATGCGTTCCGCAAGCCGGGCAGCTTGAAACCAGCGGGGTCCGCAGCAGAAAGTACAGCACCGCGCCAATCCCTCCCGGCATCACAAAACAGATCAGCATCCAGAACCGCGCGCTCATCGAGCGCCGCGGCGCGTCCTTGCTCACAAATCCGATCATCAGGAAATAGAGCGACGCCAGCAGCCCCCACGACAGATTCATGTACACGCGCAAGCCAAGCGGCGGCACGTGGTGCTGCTGATTCGGAAAAACGATCCAGAAATAGTACTCGACCAGCACAAAGACTGCCGCCGCCGTCACAATCGACCAGATCGGAATCAGCCGCGTATCTTCATTCGCGTGAATAGACTGAGGATTCTGCATACATCCGTTCCCGTCCTCTGGGAATCCATAGGGATTTAGGTCTAGCTTAACTGCTATTGCAATGGACGAGAAGGTGTTTCCAGAAGTTGCCGGTACCTTTGTGCTTCCGGCGCAGGAGAGAAAATCAGGACTTGCGCCGCATCCAACCGGCCAGCAGCGCCGAGGCCAGCAGTGCCGTGCTCATGAAGAAGCTCCATACCGCGATTTCGCTCACGATGCTCGTCAGCCGCTCCTCTTCAATCAACATGTCCGCAATCCACCAGATCGGCGGCCCCACCACGAAAAATATGACCAGCGTGGCCGCCAAAGCCACCGCGCGATTGCGCTTGTGTCCGGCCTTCCGCTCTTGAATCACGCCCAGCGACGCCATCACCACGCGCCGGGTTCGTTGCGCGACTTCACGGTCCCGATCCGCCGAGGCTCCGGCAAAAGCCATCACCCCGTCACGGGGAGTCCTCGTGTCCGCGCCCGTCCCCGTCACTGCACCCGGCGTCATTCCATCATCTCCACATGCCGCGACTGGGCACGTTCCAGCTTGGGCTTGATCGCCGCCAGTCCGCGATAGAGCCTCGACTTTACCGTCGACAAAGGCGCACGCGTCACTTTCGCAATCTCGTCCAGCGTCAACTCTTCATGGAACCGCAATAA
The DNA here is from genome assembly GCA_963798035.1 of uncultured Acidobacteriaceae bacterium. Taxonomy (GTDB): domain Bacteria; phylum Acidobacteriota; class Terriglobia; order Terriglobales; family Acidobacteriaceae; genus Telmatobacter. The sequence continues at coordinate 370,635 of CAWCRW010000009.1, forward strand.
CAACACTTCCCGATACAGTGTATCCAGCTGCAAGAGCGCATCCGCAATGTGCTCCCGATCTTCGACGCTTGAGAAGCTTTCAAACGGCGTGGGCTGCTGGTCTGCTACCTCAAAGCTCATGGGACGATCATCGTCGTTGCCCGTCTCAAAAAGCTCGTCCAGGCTCGACATCGTTCGCTTGCGGCGCAGGTCGATCACCAGGTTGCGCGCAATCGTAAAAAGCCACGTCTCAAAGCGAGCCTTCCCGTTGAACTGCCCGCCCCGCGTAAGCACGCGCATCCATACTTCCTGGAAAAGATCCTCGGCCATCTCCCGGTTTCCCGTAAGAAACAGCAGGTAGCGCAACAAGCGGTGCTGGTAGCGGACAATCAGCTCATCCAGCAGACCCGCTTCCTGGCGTTTCAGCCCCTCGGCAACAGCAAGGTTCTCGCGGCGGGTCTGCTCTTCAGCAGCCAACCCCGAACCTGAAGCGAAGATCGAGCGAATTGCAGCAGTCGGACTCATCGTATTGCTTAGACGGAAAAACCGGCTCGCAAGTTCATGAAATCCCCCTCGCAAGTCGGATCCACCTCAAATGGACCCTATATCCCCCGCCCAAAATGGGCAAAGAGGCTGCCAATCCTGCAATTCTCGGCGACAACCAACTCCCGTGTGGGAAACTGGATGCGCGGCTTGCGTCACCACCGCCATTCTCTCCCCCCCACAATCAGTAATCCTTCGGGAGGTCTTTCCTTGCTCATTTCGCGCATCTTGAACACCGTTTCGCGCACCGCAGTCTCGCTGGCCTTCATTCTGCCCTTTGCTTCCCTGCCGGCCGGACTCGCCCAGGCACCCGCCATCCAGCCCGATAAATACACCTGGCTCGAAGATATCTACGGCGACAAACAGCTCGCCTGGGTCAAAGCTGAGAACGCGCGCTCGGCCGCCGTGCTCGAGAAAGATCCGCACTTCGCGCCCATGCAGGCCGAAGCGCTCCAGGTGCTCGAGTCCCCCACGCGCCTTCCACTCCCGGAATTTCGCGGCAATTTCATCTACAACACCTGGCGCGATGCCGACCACGTGCGCGGAATCGTGCGCCGTACCACCCTCGAAGGCTACCTCTCCCCCGAAACACAATGGGAAACGGTCCTCGACTACGACGCGCTCTCCAAACAGGACAAACAAAGCTGGGTCGGCAAGGGCCTGATGTGCCTCGCTCCTGAAGATGAACTGTGCCTCGCAGCCCTCTCGGCCGGCGGCGAAGATGCCGTCACTCTTCGCGAATTCGATCTGAAGACCGGCAAATTCGTCGACGGCGGCTTCGCCCTGCCGCGCGGCAAACAACGCGTCGCGTGGCTCGACAAAGATACCCTCCTCGTCGGCCGCGATTGGGGTCCCGGCACTATGAGCCAAGCCGGCTACCCCATTGTCATCAAGGAATGGAAACGCGGCGAGCCTCTCGAAAATGCCAGGGAAGTCTATCGCGGCGACACCAAGGACAACGGCTACGGCGACAATCCGTTTGTCCTCGACGACACACTGGGCCACCGTCTGGCGGGCATCATACGCAATCGCTCAACTTTTGAGCACGAATACTACCTGCTCTCCCCCAAGGGTCCGCAAAAACTGGATCTCCCTCCCAAGACCGAGCTCGAGGGCTTTGCCCAGAATCAGCTCCTGTTTACGTTGGTCGACGACTGGACGCCCGCCGGCCAGGCCACAACCTATAAACAAGGCTCGATCATTGCTCTCAACGCCGAAGCCGCAAAAAGGAACCCTGCTTCTCTCAAGCCCACCGTCCTCTTTGCCCCCACCGCCGAGGAATTCGCCCAGCAGGTCAGCACCACCCGCAGCCAGGTCCTGATTACCACCCTCGATCACGTGCAGGGCCGCGCCTATGCCTACGCGTATGGCAAAAACGGCAAATGGACCCGCAAACAACTCCCCGTTCCCGACAACCAGACCATCTCCGTTGTCTCCACCAATTGGTCCGACGACCGCTTCTTCCTCGCGGAGACCGGATTCCTCGCGCCCAGCTCCGCGTGGCTGGGCGACGCAGCCGATGGATCGTTGAAGCTCGCAAAGGCTCAAAAAGCTCTCTTCGACGCTTCCAGCGAAGTGGTCGAACAGCTTGAGGCAACATCCAAAGACGGCACAAAAATCCCATACTTCGTCGCCCATCGCAAAGACATGCCCCACGACGGAAACAATCCCACTCTTCTCACCGCGTACGGCGGCTTCGAGATTTCCAATACCCCCCGCTACGACGGAGTGATGGGCAAGCTCTGGCTCGAGCACGGCAACGTCTTCGTGCTCGCAAATATTCGCGGCGGCGGAGAGTTCGGCCCCGCATGGCATGAGGCCGGCCTCAAGACCCATCGCCAGCGCATCTATGACGACTTCTACGCCGTCGCCCAGGATCTCGTCGCGCGCAAGATCACCTCCACACCGAAACTCGGCATTGAAGGCGGATCGAACGGCGGCCTGCTCATGGGCGTCGAGTTTACCCAGCACCCAGAAATGTGGGGCGCCGTCGTCATCCAGGTGCCGCTGCTCGACATGCTCGGCTTTGAGCATCTGTCCGCCGGCGCATCCTGGGTCGGCGAATACGGTTCCGTGTCGGTGCCGGCCGAGAAAGCCTTCCTCGCCTCAATCTCGCCCTACAACCAGCTCAAACCCGATGCCCACTATCCCGTTCCACTCATCTTCACCACCACCAAGGACGATCGCGTCGGCCCCGTCCATGCCCGCAAATTCGCCGCCCGCATGGAAGAGTTTCACGAGCCCTTCTATTACGACGAAATCACCGAAGGCGGCCACGGCGCCGGGGCCGACAACAAGCAGGCCGCGCGCACCTTTGCCGAGGAATACACCTACCTGTCCATGCAGCTCATGAAATAACCAATTGCCCGATCGCGTTCGAATCCGAATCGATCGGGCTCATTCCTTCGGCGCCTTCGCGCGCGCCACCCACAAGCATTCCTCCACCGCCTTCGCTGCCCGTCGCGCGCGGCCTTCCACCGTTTGCGGATAGAAAATTCCCAGCAGATGGCGCTGTCTTTGTTTGGCCGTCATCGCTTCCCATCCCTGCCGCGCCAACGGCTGCCGCTCAAAAGCAATGCGCAGAATGGGCGGCGGCTCCACTTCGCCCTCCATCGCCAGCATCACCGTTTCCGCCATCTGTTCCGCGCGCTTCTGTCGCGTCTCCGCACCCTTCGCCTGGTCTACAAAAAACCCGAACCCCTTGCGCATCGACGGACTCATCGCGTCAAACCACTTCCGTAGCTGCCGGTCCCCGCGAAGCGCCTTCGTCAACTCCACCGGCTCCGCGAATACCTGTCCTTCCAGGTCGGGCTCCAGCCGGATCGTCACCGCGTCTCCCGCCTCTGCACCCGCGCCCTTCTGCATCTTCTTGTTCACGATCAACACGTATCCCTTTCCCTTTGCACTCGGAAGAAGGGCCGTTCGAAACTCGAATTGATTCACCGCTCCCCGCACCCGCCGCGTCTTCCACTCCGGCCACGCTTTCTTCAAGTCCATGGGCACACGTGCGAGCACCCAGTGCGGACCCGTCCCCGCCCGCTCCAGCACCGCCCGAAACGTCTTTGCGCTTTTCTTGCCCATGAGAAAAACGAAAACGCCGCACCAGCCCCGCGCGCAATCTCCCTGCGCCCCCCGGGAAACGTCACCAACAATCTAAACTAGCTTCATGGAAGTTCTGTACGGCCTCCATCCTGTCGAGGAAGCCCTCAAGGCCGGCCGCCGCCGCTTTGATCACGTCATCGTCTCCAGCGAACGGCACGATGACCGCCTCGCTCGCCTCGTCGCCGACTGCCGTCAGGCGGGCATTCGCGTGCGCCAGGAATCCCGCGATCAACTCACGCAGCTTGCCGGAACCCCCACCCACCAGGGCGTCGTCGCCCTCGTGCGTCCCCAGGAATTGCTCACCCTCGAAGACCTCTACGAGCCCCTCTCCAATCAATCCTCCGTACCGCGCCTTCTCCTCGCTCTCGATGGCGTCGAAGATCCGCAAAACCTCGGCGCCCTCCTCCGCGTAGCCGACGGCGCCGGTGTCGATGGCATCGTCCTCACCGAACGGCGTTCCGCGCCTCTGAGTCCGGTGGCCATCAAGGCCAGTGCCGGCGCAGCCGAGCACCTGCGCATCGCCCGCGTCGTCAACCTCGTCCGCGCACTCGAGGACCTCAAGCGCCGCAACCTCTGGCTCATCGGGCTCGACGAACGCGGAACGACCGACTACGATCAGTTCGATTTCACCGGCGACTGCATCCTCGTCCTGGGACGCGAAGGCGCCGGCCTTCACGATCTCGTCCGTCGCTCCTGCGACCACCTGTTGCGCATCCCCATGGCCGGCGGCGTCAGTTCCCTGAACGTCTCCACCGCCGGGGCCGTCGTTCTCTATGAAGCGGCCCGCCAGCGCCGCCTGAAAGCCTTGCGACCCGACGCCACAGGCACCCGCATGGCCGGTGCCGCATCCGGCGCCAAGCCGTCTAAAGTGAAGCACCAGAAAGGTCTCGGTTCATGAAGTTTCTCCCCTCCGGGGCGGCGGCATCCGCATTCCTTGCCACCGGCCTGTGCGTTATCCCCGGTATCTCCCTGTCCTGCAGCGCCCAATCCGGCCAGACCACGCCCGCGTCAGCTCCGCAATCCACAACTCCGCCCAACGCCCAGCCCCCGGCGTCCACAGGCACAGTCATCTTCTCCCGCTCTACCGACGAAAACGGCAAGACCACCACCGTCGATCCCGCCGCGGATCCGTCCGCCACACAAACCACCGGCACACCCACCGCCACCGACGCCGAGCGCCTCGCCGTCGCCTTCACCGCGCTCGACCTCGACGTCCATCTTCAGACTGCCGCGCGCCAGATCGCCGTGCGCGCCCTTGTCACCGTGCGCAACAATGGCAAAGCGCCCCTCACGCGCATTCCCCTCCAGATTTCGTCTTCCCTCCAATGGGAACAAATGCGCATCGCCGGCCGCACTATCCCCTTCACCGTCGCCACCCTCAATTCCGACACCGACCACACCGGCCAGCTCCACGAAGCGTCTGTCCCCCTCGCCGCGCCCCTCGCTCCCGGCGCTACCCTTCAGCTCGATGTCGCCTACTCCGGTTCCGTGGAGCTCACAGCCAAGCGTCTCGTCTCCCTCGGAACCCCCGAAGATGTAGCCCTCCATTCCGACTGGGATGAAATCTCTCCCGCCTTCACCGGCTTGCGCGGCTTCGGCAATGTCGTCTGGTATCCCGTCGCCTCCGTCCCCGTCTTCCTCGGCGACGGCTCGCGCCTCTTCGACGAAATCGGCCGCCACAAGCTCGCCCTGTCCCACGCCCACTTCCGCCTCCGCCTTACCGTCGAATTCCCCCACGGCCAGCCTCCCACCGTGGCCCTCGTCAACGGCCTTCCCGCGCCGCTCACCGTCAGCGAGTCCCCGGTTCCAGACCCCGACTTCGCCGGCATCGCCACCGCCTCCATCGACACCCCATCCATCGGCTTCCTCGCCCCCAGCCTCTTCGTCGCCGTGCGCACCCCCCATTCCGGCTCCAACGTCACCGCGTTCACCGTTCCTGAGAACGACATCTCCATGCAGTCCTGGCTCGACGAAGCCGCCGGCGTAACCCCGTTCCTGCAAAGCTGGCTGGGACATCAACCGCGCACCCAGCTCAACCTTCTCGACCTGCCCGACCCCAGCGACGCGCCCTTTGAAACCGGCGCCTTGCTCGCAACCAGCCTTCATTCCGGGCCCGCCGATCAACTCGACTCCGCCCTGGTCCATGCCTTCACCCACGCTTACATCCTGTCGCCATCCAATCCCACACCGGCCTGGTTCAACGAAGGTCTGGCCACTTTTATGGAATCTCTTTGGGTCGAGAAACACCATGGCCGCGAACGCGCCCTCGAGATGCTCGAGAACGATCGCTCGGCATTGGCCCTTGTCGAACCATCCAGCCCCGGCGAGAGCGCCGGCACTCCCCTTCCTGCTGCCATCGCCCCCGTCTACTACCGCACCAAGGCCGCCTACGTCTTCTGGATGCTCCGCGATCTCACCAGCGACGAAGCGCTCAGCCGCGCGCTCAGTGCCTGGGTCGCCGAACCACCCAACCAAAGCACCGCCGCCTCTCTGCAACCTCTTCTCAAGCAATCCGGAGTCAACCGCGACCTCGCGTGGTTCTTTGCCGACTGGGTCGACGCCGACAAAGGTCTTCCCGACCTCACCATCGAAAACGTATTTCCCAATGCCGCCCAGGCCGGCTCCTATCTCGTCGCCGTCAATGTCATCAACACCGGCTACGCCGCAGCCGACGTCCCTCTCACCGTGCGTACCGCCAAAAACTTCGTCACCGATACCATCTTCGTGCCCGCCCATGGACGTGCCGTCAAACGCCTCGTCGTTCTCGGGCCGCCCACTCAGGTCCAGCTCAACGACGGCACAGTTCCCGAAATTCAGGCCAGCATCCACGTCTCCAACATCGCTCCGCCGCCCACAGACCAGCCATCCCCCGCGCAATCCGCTCCAGCCAACTCCTCCTCCTCCTCCACCCAACCGCCCCCCCAATAGTTCTCTTCCAGTGCCCTCGCGTCGCGTTTCCGCGATCTGGATTCAGGCCGCAATCCTGAACCACTCTCTCCACACCCCAGCTCCTCTCCGCAAACTCCACCCAAAGGGGGATGCGTTCCAGCGCAAGCCCTCCGTACCATAACCGAACGATGCAGGCCGAACCACAATCCGGACGGCAGATGGGCGTGTGGGCGGCCACCGCCGTCGTCACCGGCGAGGCCATCTCGCTCGGCATCTTCCTCACCCCCGCAGGCATGGCACGATCGCTCGGCTCTCCAGCCCTTCTCGTCGCGGTCTGGAGCGGCATGGCCGTGCTCACGCTGGCCGGCGCCCTCTGTTTCACCGAGCTGGCCGTCCGCAACCCGCAAGACGGCGGCGAATACCTCTACCTCCGTCGCGGTTTCGGCCGCCGCGTGGCCTTCCTGTATGGATGGATGGCCGCCCTCGTCATGTATCCCGGTGTGGCCGCGGCTCTCTGCGTCGGCACCGTTCCATATATTCAGTCGCTCGTTCCCATTCCGCCGGCCCTCGCGTCAGCATTGCCCGCCCTTCTTCTTCTTGCCTTGGGTTCTCTCAATTACGCCGGAACACGCCTCTCCAGCGGCGTCATGGCGACCCTCAACTGGCTGAAAGTTCCAGTGCTGGCAGCGCTGGTCGGCTGGGCGATCTTTGCCGGTCACGCCACCATGGCCAACCTGGCGCCGCTCACCCTCCGCCGCGCCGGCTCCGATCCCCTCATCGAAGCCATCGCCGGAGCCGCCATCAGCGCTTTCTTCTGCTTCGGCGGCTGGTGGGAAGCAGGCAAGATCGCCGGACAGGTCCGCAATCCTGAGCGCACCTTGCCCATCGCCTTTGCCGGCGGCGTCCTCGTCGTCACCGCGCTCTACATGCTGGTCAGCCTGGCCTTCGTGGCCGTCGTGCCCATGCAGCAGATTCAATCCAACACCGCATTCGTCGCCCAGTTCGGCCAGGCGCTCTTCGGGCCATCCGGCGGACGCGTCCTCTCCGCCTGCGTCATCGTTTGCGTCTTCGGCGGACTCATGGTGCTCAGCATGGCCGTCCCCCGCGTCACCTATGTCCTTGCCCGCGCCGAATCAGACCCCAGCGACAAAGGGGTTCTCGCCGTCTTCGCTCGTCTCCATCCGCGCACCGGAGTCCCCGGCAACGCCGTGCTGCTCCAAACCGCAATGGCTCTCGCCGTCCTCGCCCTCGGCGCCTTCGATCGCATCCTGGCTTTCATCATCTTCTCCGCCGTCGTGTTCCTGGCGCTCACCGTGGCCACACTCTTCCGCGTCATCACCCCCGTGCGGCGCTGGTGGCATCCGTTCGCTCCCCTCGTCTTCATTGGCGGCAGCGGCGTTCTGGCGCTCATGCTCCTCATGCACAGCCTGGGGCCCTCGCTCCTCGGAGCAGCCGTCGTCCTCGCCGGCCTCCCCGCGCGCTGGCTTCTCACTCGCAACCAAACCATCGCAACTGCTTCCGTCGCGGAATCCGCGTCTCTGAATCCCGAAACCTGACCACTGATCACTGTCCACTGTTTCTCGGAGAATCCAATGCCCCACATCGCCCTACCCCCTGACCTTCCCGGCATCCGCGGCGCCATGGCCTTTCGCCCTGAAACCGCGCGCCCCCTCAACGCCCTCGTCGAAGTGCTGCTGCAAGGCCCCAGCACTCTCACCCGCGGCGAACGCGAACTCATCGCTACCTATGTTTCCAGCCGCAACTGCACCCACTACTGCCACAGCATCCACGGCGCCATCGCTGCCGCACACCTCGGCGGCAACGAAGCTCTCGTCAAGCAGGTCAAGACCGACTTCAACCAGGCCGACGTCAGCCCCAAGCTGAAAGCCCTCCTCGCCATCGCCGGCAAAGTTCAGCAGGACGGAAAACTTGTCACTACCGCCGACGTCGAAGCCGCACGCAAACAAGGCGCGACCGACCTCGAGATCCACGACACCGTCCTCATCGCCGCTGCGTTTTGCATGTATAACCGTTATGTAGACGGCCTCGCCACCGTGCAGCCCGACGACGAAGCCCTCTATCGCGAGCGCGGAAGCCGCGTCGCCCGCGACGGCTACGTCACCGTGAGCGAAGAGTATCTGGCCGCCCACGCCAACGCCGCACACTAGAAGCAGGTCGGTCGCTTCACTATTGCACTGACCTGTTTCGTTCACAGTTTCCATGACCACTGTTCACTGACCACTGGAGGTAGCCATGCCCCACATCGATCTTCCCGAAGGCGCACCCGGCATCGTTGCCGGATTCAACTTCCGCCCCGAAACCGCGAAGCCGATGCGCGAGTTGGCCCACATCCTGCTTCACGAGCCAAACTCACTCACAGGGGGCGAACGCGAACTCATCGCGGCCTACGTTTCCTCACGCAACAAGACCACCTTTTGCGAGTTGAGTCACGGAGCTGCCGCCTCCGCGCATCTCGGCGACCCCTCTATCGTCGAACGCGTGAAGGCCGATTTCCGCGAGGCCCCCATCAGCCCCAAGCTCAAGGCCCTCATCGCCATCGCCGGCAAGGTCCAGCAGGACGGCAAGCTCGTTACCCCTCTCGATGTCGATCGCGCGCGCCAGCAGGGCGCCACCGACATGGAGATTCACGATACCGTCCTGATCGCCGCCGCTTTCTCCATGTACAACCGCTACGTCGACGGCCTCGGCACCCTGCAGCCCACCGACCCCGACGTGTACACGCAGATGGGCCGCCACCTCGCCGACGAGGGCTACAGAGTTTCCTCCATCCGCCAACCCGTCGGCGCCGATTGATCGATTGTTTTGAAAAAGAATTTCCGCGCTCTCTGAGCCGGGTCTCCCATCCGAGCGCAGCGACTCGCGTAAGGATGGGGGGCACCCATAACTTCCCTCAGTCCCAAGTCCCTGGCTGGTTCCTGGTCCCAAGTCCCTGGCTAGTCCCCAGTCCCTAGTCCCCGCTCTTGTCATCCTTGAGCGGAGCAGCAAGGGGCCCCATGAACACAGTTCATGGGGTAAGCGGAGCGAAGGATCCGCTTACCCTGACCCCTGGCCTCTGACTGACCCCTGACCCCTGTTCCCCGCCCCTACCGATACACCTCGGGAATGAACGTCTGCTCATTGATCGGCGGCCGCGTGTAGTTCTGCTTCGAGATCGGCGGCAGCGGCAACGGCTTCGACGTCAAGTCTCGATAGGGAATCAACGACAGCAGGTGCCGGATCACGTTCAGGCGCGCCGCTTTCTTGCTGTCCGCATTCACCACGTACCACGGCGCCTGCTTGATATCCGTGCCCGCAAACATCTCATCCTTGGCCCGCGAATACTCCGCCCAGTGCTTGCGCGATTCCAAATCCATCGGGCTCAGCTTCCACCGCTTCGTCGGATTCTTCATCCGCTCCTGAAAGCGCCGCTCCTGCTCCTCATCGCTCACCGAAAACCAGTACTTGACGACCAGGATTCCCGACCTCACCAGCATCCGTTCAAACTCCGGACAGCTGCGCATGAACTCGAGATATTCAGCCTCCGTGCAAAAGCCCATCACGTGCTCCACGCCCGCGCGGTTATACCAGCTCCGGTCAAACAGCACCATCTCTCCGGCCGCCGGAAGTTGCGATACATAGCGTTGGAAATACCACTGCGCCTTCTCGCGCTCCGTCGGCGTGCCCAGCGCCACCACGCGGCAGATGCGCGGATTCAGCGTGTCCGTGATCCTCTTGATCGCTCCGCCCTTGCCCGCCGCGTCGCGCCCCTCGAAGATTGCCACCACCCGCATGCCCTCGTGCCGGATCCACTCCTGCAGCTTCGCCAGCTCCACCTGCAGCCGCCGCAGCTCCTTCTCGTAGTCGCAGTCCTTGCCCAGTCGCACCGCTTGATTGTTTTTGGAGAGGTCCGGCGGCACCGCGCCGTTCCCTGCCTCATGCGGTGTCAGAACCGCCGAGTTCCCAGCTTTGCCATTCTTCCCGGAGTACTTTTCCGACATGCGTTTCCCCCATCCGTCGGCCTCCGGTATTCGCCGCGCCACTCAAGTCCATTGAGCGTCACCCGCCCGGGGAAGAGCAGGCACAAACGTGGTCCCTAGTCTATCGGCACAACCCGCGCCCGAATCCAGGAGCCCCATCACGCAATCCTGCCCGAAGCTAGAAGCTAGCAGCTAAAAGCTAGCCTCGAGGGCTCTTCTCATTCCGCGCCTTCACCTTGAACCATATCGGCGTTCCCTCAAACCCAAACGCCTCGCGAATCTGGTTCTCCAGGAACCGCTCAAATGCAAAATGCAGCTTGATCGAGCGATCCGTAAACAGCACAAACGTCGGCGGCGCCACCGCGGCTTGGGTCATATAGAAAATCCGGATGCGCTTCGACATCGGCACCGGCGCTCGCTGAAAATCGATCTTCTCCAGGAACCGGTTCATCTGCCCCGTCGTCACGCGCTTCCGCCGTTCCGCGGCCACCTTCTTCACCTCGCGCAACACCTGCCCGACTCCCGTCCCCTCCAGCGCCGAAAGAAAAATCACCGGCGCGTAGCTCAGGTATTTCAACACCGAGCGCAATTGCCGTTCAAAAATTTCACGATCCGCCGGCGGCTTGCCATCCGTGCGCTTCGTCGTCACCGCGTCCCACTTGTTCACCACGATGATCACGCTGCGTCCGCTTTCATGCGCGTATCCGCCAATGGTCGCATCGCTCGCCGTCACGCCTTCGGTCGCGTCAATCATCAGCAGCGCCACATCCGCCGCTTCCAGGTGCCGCCGCGCCATCACTACGCTCAGCTTCTCCGCCATCAGGTGCGTCTTGCCCTTGCGCCGAATCCCCGCCGTATCGACGAACCGCAACTGGCCGCCTTCAAACTCCACCACCTCGTCCACCGCGTCTCGCGTCGTCCCCGCAATCGGAGACACAATCGCACGCGACGTTCCAGTCAGCGTATTCAGCAGCGTCGATTTCCCCACGTTGGGCCGGCCGATAATCGCTACCGACGTCTCGTGCTGTTCAAACTCCCCATGCGTTCGCTGGTGGGCCTTCGCATCCGACAAATTCTCCGCATCCGGCTCAGCCTGTTCGCCCGGCTCCAGCGGCCCGCCTTCTGAGATTTCGTCCTCTTCTGCCTGCTCTTCTTCGGTCTCGGTTTCCGTCGCCGGCACTGCCTCTGAAATCGCGTCCAGCAGCTCGCCAATCCCCAATCCATGCTCCGAGCTGATCGGGTACACCGCTCGAATTCCCAGCTGGCGAAAATTCTCCGCCGCCAGTTCCATCGCCGCGCCTTCCACTTTGTTCACCGCCAGAAAGACCGGCTTGCCGCCTTCCCGCAACAGCTTCACCAGGTCGTAGTCCGGCCGCGCCAGCTCCGTGCGCGCGTCAATCACCAGCACCAGCGCTGCCGCTTCTTTCAAGGCCACCTTCGCCTGGTTGTAGATTTCCGTCGGAATCAGCTCCGGATCGTCGGGCACAATGCCACCCGTATCCACCAGCCGAAACTGCCGTCCTGCCCACTCATATTCCCCATAAATGCGATCCCGCGTGATTCCCGGCTCATCGCCCACAATCGAGCGGCGGCTGTGCGTCAACCGATTGAAAAGCGTTGACTTGCCGACATTCGGCCGGCCCACAATTGCCACCAGGGGCAGCGCTTCCGCGCCCGCTTTGGCCGGCACAACCGATCTGCGATACGTCGGCAAATTTCCATCTCCAGCAGCGCGCGTCCCCGCCTGCATTCTCAGCCATCGCTTCTCTGCGCGTCCCTCCAAAAGGCACTGCGCGCAAACAAGAGGGCTTTCTCTATCTTATGGGGCGCAGTCGCTTTTTTCTCGCCGCCCGCGCCTTTCGCAGTTACACTACCCGTCTGCAAGGAGAACGACCGCTATGCCCAAGTACGTCATCGAACGCGAAATTCCAAATATCGGCGCCGCTTCCGCCGACACACTCAAAGCCATCTCGCAAAAGTCTTGTGGAGTCTTGAGCAACCTCGGACCGCAGATCCAGTGGGTCCATAGCTACGTCACCGACAACAAGATCTACTGCATCTACAACGCGCCCAACGAAGCCATGGTCCGCGAGCACGCACAGCAAGGCGGCTTCCCCGCCAACAGCGTCGCCGAAGTAAAAAGCATCATCGATCCGACCACCGCAGAAGGCTAGTCCGAAGTCTCCGCACCAAATTCCGTTCCAACTTACGCGTGTTCAAGGTGGGTTCTGTTGCGGCCCAGGCGCTTCGCTTCATAAAGCGCCTTATCGGCCGTCTCCACCAGCGCCGCAGGATCTTTGCCGGTCTTCCCATCAATCACCGCCGCGCCGATGCTCACCGTCAGGTGGGCATCGATCGGCGACGCGCGATTCAGTGCGGCCTGCGCCGCGATGGCCGCATGGATCCGCTCCGCTACCACCGCGGCTCCCTCGCTGTTGGTGTCCGGCAACAGAAGAAAAAACTCGTCGCCTCCATAACGCGCCAGCAGGTCATCCGGCCGCCCCGCCTGCTTGCCCACCACCCGCGCCACGGCAACCAGGCACTCGTCGCCATATGCGTGCCCATGTTTGTCGTTGATGCCTTTGAAGAAATCCACGTCGATAATCAGCAGCGCAATCAACTGCCTCTTGCGCGTCGCGCGACGCCACGCAGCATCCAATGCTGCATCGAAACGTCGCCGGTTGGCAATCTGCGTCAGCGGATCCAGAAGCGACAACTGCTGCAGCATCGCATTGGCCGTGCGCAGTTCCCGCTCCCGCTCCAGCAGCAACACGCGCCCCGTGACGTAATTCAGCTGTAACACGCCCGCATGCAGCCCTTGAATGAGCAGCAGCATGAAGATTGCCGACAATCCCAGCACCAGGTGCTGGCTCGTGATCGAAGCCGCCATCGCAAACACGCCCGTCGTAATCAACATCGGACACAGCGTCTCCACCAGCAGCCGGCTCTTCTTCGTGCGCGTCTCCGCAACTTCCCGCTCCTGGTCGATTGGCAGATGCAGCGCCTGCCATCCCGCAATCACAAACGGAATGCTCCACGCCAGATCGAATAGGTGCCCCGCCTGCAATTTCCAATGGGCCGTGGCATAATCCATCCCCAGCTCAATCGGCATATAGGTGCAGAAGAAAACGAAAACCAGCCCAATCCCGCGCCTTTCCTCCGCCGTCTCCCAGGTGAAGAGGCGCAGCGCGCTCAGCACCGCCAGCAGAACGCACGCCACTCCATAGATCCTTCCCATCACCGTGATCGACACATCCGAGGCCAGTTCCATGCGGTAAAGGCGGAAGTAGGTCAGCACCAGCGCCAAACCGATCTGCGCGATGTTCAGAAAAAAGACGGTGCGAATCGTCGCCGTCTCCCGCGTCGTCGACAAAGCCAGCAACAGCGGAAACGCCGCAATCAAGTAAATAAAATCCGAAGCGTCGACCGCCAGAACGCTGGCCGCCGTCGAATGCCCCAGCAGCGTCTCTACCAGGTGTGCCAGCGCCCACAAAAACATCCCCGCGCCCGCCCAGCGCCACGTCGGCCGCTCCTTCGCTGGAATCTGCTCCGCACGCCAGTAAACACACAGCGTCGCCAGCACCGCCGCGGCCACGGTCAAGGAGCGCGACGCCACAACCTCCTGCGTCCGCTCTACAATGAATAGAAGTGCATGAATCCCCACGACAACCCACAGCGCATACGCCAGGGTCCGCTGGGGAGAAATTCGCGGCCGCATTGCCGGGGAAATTTCCGCTGCCGCTTCCATAATCCTCAAAAAGCCAACCCTTCTGCTCTTGAAAATCCGCCTCTGTCCAGTTCGACGGCCTACGCTGTTTACGCTTCCATCAAGCTTTCGAATTCCAACTGCACAATTCCCGTACCCCCTCATTTTCTATCAACTCCAACGTCCGCCGATATAGCGCAAAAGAGGGAAACCTATCCATGGTTACTGAAGAGAGCACTTTCAAAACCATAGGGTTACCTCGGCTCTGCCTAAGCTTCCGATTGTGACAGCCATCACAGCTGGAGCACACAAAATCTGCTCACACCACCCCGGCCACCGCCTCAATAGAATGGAATCAGCAACAGTCCCGATGGCCTCCACCGAAACCCCAACCCGCTCCCTGCCCACGCTCCACGAATTCTTTGCGCCCGGCGGCATCCTGGCTCGCTCCCCCTTGCCCTACGAATACCGTCCCGGCCAACTCGAAATGGCCAAAGCCGTCGAACGTGCCCTTGCCGATCGCCGCCATCTCATCGTCGAAGCCGGCACCGGTACCGGCAAAACCCTTGCCTATCTTTTGCCCGCCCTGCGCACCGGCCAGCGCGTCATCATCTCCACCGGCACCAAGGCCCTCCAGGACCAGCTCTTCTTCCGCGATGTCCCCTTTCTCGAATCCCTCCTTGGCCCTCTCCGCGTCTGCTACATGAAAGGCCGCTCCAACTACCTCTGCCGCCACAAACTCGCCGCCCTGCGCGATCAGCCCATTCTCTCCGGCCTCGAAGAGATCGACCAGTATCAGCAGATCGCGCGGTGGGAGCGCGAAACCGAAACCGGCGATCGCTCCGAATTGTCCGGACTGCCCGAGTCCAGCGCTCTCTGGCACAAACTCGACGCCCGCTCCGATGCCTGCCTCGGCACCAACTGCCCCGACTACCGCCGCTGCTTCATCACCGAGATGCGCCGCCGCGCCCTCGAGTCCGACATCATCATCGTCAACCACCACCTCTTCTTCGCCGACCTCTCCGTCAAGCAGGAAGCTTCCGGAGCACCCGACGCCGGCGTTCTTCCCGAAGCCGCGGCCGTCGTCTTCGACGAAGCCCACGAGCTCGAAGAAGTCGCCTCCAGCTACTTCGGCTTGTCCGTTTCCAACATTCGCTTTGAAGAACTCGCGCGCGACACCGACATGCTTCTGCGCGGCAAAGAAGGCGCGGACAAAATGCCCGCCGCCACCCAGCAGCTCCGCGAACGCGCCCGCATGTTTTTCGCCGGCTTGCCCATGAGCTCCGACGGCCGCCAGCCCTTCACCGAACGGGAACAGTTCCTCGAAACCTCCGGCGATCTCTACATGAGCGTTCGCACCTCGCTCAAGCTTCTCGAAGCAGAAATGGATCGCCTCACCGGCGTCGACGAAGCCCCCGGCCTGCGTAAACGCGTCGCCCGCCTCCGCTCCGAACTCGAATTCCTGCTCGAATCCAACCAGAGCAATATGGTCTATTGGCTCGAACGCCGCGCCGCCTTCACCGACCGATCCGCATCTTCCTCGAACCCGCAAGCGCCTTCCGCCGGACTCGCCGGCCGCGGAGCAACGCGCAGCACCACCTTCCTCCAGGCCACCCCCATCGATGTCTCCGAGCTGCTCCGCGAGCTGGTCTTCGAAACCATCCCCACCGTCGTCCTGACTTCGGCCACCCTCACCGTGCAGGGCGGCTTCGAACACGTGCGCAAACGTCTCGGTCTTGCCGAAGCCCGCGAACTCGTCGTGCCTTCCCACTTTCGCTACGGCGAACAGGCTCTCCTCTACCTGCCGCCGAACATGCCCGATCCCCGCGATCCCGACTTTCCCGAAGCCGCCGCCGAATGCATCCGCCGCGTACTCACCCTCAGCCGCGGCCGCGCCTTCTGTCTCTTCACCAGCTATGCGCAGATGCGTGCTCTCTACGAGCGCCTCCTGCCCGTCCTCGACTTCCCAATCCTTCTGCACGGCACCGCGCCGCGCAAAGCTCTGCTCGAGGAGTTCCGCACCACGCCCAATGCCGTCCTCTTCGGCACCTCCAGCTTCTGGCAGGGCGTCGACGTGCAGGGCGAAGCCCTCAGTTGCGTCATCATCGACCGCCTGCCTTTCGCCGTCCCCAACGACCCCATCGTCCAGGCCCGCATGCGCGCCATCGAGGAAGCTGGCGGCAAACCATTCTTCGACTACCAGGTCCCTTCCGCCGTCCTCACCCTCAAACAAGGCTTCGGCCGCCTCATCCGCTCCCTCGAGGATCGCGGCGTCCTCGTCCTCCTCGACCCCCGCATCCGCACCCAGCGCTACGGACAGACCTTCCTCCAGAGCCTCCCGCCCTACCGCATGACCACCACCATCACCGACGTCGAGCGCTTCTTCGCCTAGAGACCACGCATCCCTGTCCGCCGCCCCACTCACTGTCATCACCATCCGCCGCCCACGCAGTGCCCCAGCCTTCTCCCTGTCCTCCTGAGAACCCGCGCGCCTGGGCCCCGCGCAACGCGTGGGGTAAGCGGGGCGAAGGATCCGCTTTTGTATTGCGCAGAGCATCCAGAAGCTTCCTCCGCCTCGAACCATCGAAGAAACAATGAGCCGGCCCTTGCAGAAATACCGCAAAATGAACATGGGCTTGAGCCCCCACGTCACAGCTTTCTTCTCAGGGCCCCCTGCCTCTAGAATCGTGCGCAGGGGTAATCGTCCAAAGCGATGCAGATCACTCCCCACGACGCCCTCATCGTCATCGACGTGCAAAATGACTTCTGCCCCGGCGGACGGCTTGCCGTGCCCGACGGCAGCGGCGTCATTGAAACCATCCTCCATTGCGCGCATCACTTCCCCCACATCGTCCTTACCCAGGATTGGCACCCCGCCGGCCATGCTTCCTTCGCTTCAAGTCATCCCGGCAAACATCCCTACCAGCAAATCGACATGCCCTATGGCTCCCAGACCTTATGGCCCGATCACTGCCTTCAGGGTTCCCACGGCGCCGAGTTTCACCCCGCCTTGCATCTCCCGCAGGCCGAGCTCATCCTGCGCAAAGGCTTTCGCCGCGCCATCGACTCTTACTCTGCATTTTTTGAGAACGACCGCACCACGCCGACCGGCCTCGCCGGCTATCTCCGCGAACGCGACCTCAACCGCGTCTTCTTCACCGGCCTCGCTTACGACTACTGCGTCGGCTACTCCGCTCTCGACGCACGACGCCTCGGTCTGCCCGCCTTCATCATCCGCGACGCCTGCCGCGCCATCGATCTCCACGGCTCCGTCGCCGCCATCGAAACCCAATTCAGCCATTCCGGCGTCGTCCTCACCGAATCTTCCCTCCTGCCCGCCTGAATCTCCAACGCTCTACCGCGGAGCACCCTCGTGGTGGCTCAACCTCGGCCGCTCCATCCTCGGCTAGCGGAACCGCACCGTTTAAACTGAAAGGTCATGTCGACTCTGAAAGCCGTACGCGGGACCAGGGACCTGCTGCCCCCCGAAACCTCTCTCTGGAACCGCATCGAGACCACCGCCCGCCAGGTCTTCGCCCGTTACAACTTCGGCGAAATCCGCACCCCCGTCTTCGAAGACACTTCCCTCTTCGCCCGCGGCGTCGGCGAAGAAACCGACATCGTCTCCAAAGAGATGTACACCTGGGAAGATCGCGCCCGCGCCCAATCCGAAAAACCGCAGTCCCTCACCCTCCGCCCCGAAAACACCGCCGGCGTGGTCCGCGCCTACATCGAACACAAGCTCGGCGAAACCGGCCAGCTCCAGAAGCTCTATTACATCGGACCCCAGTTCCGCCGCGAGCGCCCGCAGAAAGGCCGCTACCGCCAGTTCTCGCAGATCGGCGCCGAAGTCATCGGCCCCCCTTCCGCAGGCAGCGAGTCGCCCCTCCGCGATGCCGAAGTCCTCGAAATGCTCGCCTCCCTCCTCGACGCGCTCGGCATCACCGGCTGGACCCTCGAAATCAACTCCGTCGGCTCCTCCGCCGACCGCGCCCGCTACAACGAAGTCCTCCGCGCCGCCCTCATTCCCGTCGCGCCAAAAATGTGCATCGACTGCCAGCGCCGCGCCATCACCAATCCCCTCCGCGTCCTCGATTGCAAAGTCCCCGAAGACCAGCCCCTCATCGACGCATTCCCCAAAATCACCGACTCCCTCGACGAAGCCTCCAAGACCCACTTCGCCGCCGTCCTCGCCGCCCTCGATGCAGCCCAGGTTCCCTACACCCGCAACCACCGCCTGGTCCGCGGCCTCGACTACTACACCCGCACCACCTTCGAATTCACCCACGGCGGACTCGGCGCCCAGAACGCTCTCCTCGGCGGCGGCCGCTACGACGGCCTCAGCGAAGCCATCGGCGGTCCCAAAGCTCCCGGCATCGGCTTTGCCATGGGCGAAGATCGCCTAGTCCTGACGCTGCTCGCGCAGCAACAGGCCGATCCCATCAAGGCCGACGCCTACATCGCGCCGCTCGGCGAAAGCCTCAACCCCGCCGCCCTGGCCCTGGCCCGCGAACTCCGCCGTGCGGGCCTCGCCATCGAATTGGGCGACGGCAGCTTCCGCCTCAAAAAATCCTTCGAAGCCGCCGACAAGGTCGCCCGCCGCTTCGTCATCCTCGGCGAAGACGAACTCCAATCCGGTATCCTGACAGTGAAAGACTTCGCCTCAGGCACACAGACCAAAGTCCCGCGCGCGGAACTGGTCGCGTTCCTGGCAAAGTGACAAAAGGGCAGAGATTGATCGAAGAGAAACCGCTGAAGGGTACGGGCTTGAGTCCGTACATCACGCTCACCCCTAACTTTCAATCGTGTCATCCTGAGCCTCGGCGCGCTTGGGGCCCCGTTGCGTGCGCAGCACACAATGGGGTAAGCCAAGCGAAGGATCTGCTTTTTGTAGATTGTTTTGTAATGCTTTTGTAGTTTGTTTTGTAACAGGGCACGACTTCACAGCTTGCGGAAAAACTCGGTTTTGTGGTCGGGAGGGAGCGTGGGGCTTCACCCCCACGAAGAACGGCCCAAAAATCAGTGGGCTTTAGCCTCGGCATTTTCATTGCAACGTTGCATTGGAGTTTTTCCGCAAACTGTTCAGTCGTGCCCAAACAGCGCTCTATCAGAATGGGCCTTGATCCCCTGAGGATCATCAGCCCATATCCAACAAAGGATCCACGCATTGCTCGACTTCTTAGGCACTCTCGAACGCACCCACATGTGCGGCGATCTCCGCGCCGCCGACGCAGGCCAGCCCGTCGTCCTCATGGGCTGGGTCAACCGCCGCCGCGACCACGGCAACCTCATCTTCCTCGACCTCCGCGACCGCAGCGGCATCGCCCAGGTTGTCCTCGATAAGGAGCTTGTCCCCGACGGCCACGCCAAGGGAGAGCAGGTGCGCCCCGAATATGTCGTCGCTGCCGTCGGCAAAGTCCGCCTGCGCGCGCCCGACGCCATCAATCCCAAAATGCCCACCGGCGCAATCGAGATCGAAGCTACCGAGCTCCGCGTGCTCAACGACACCCGTCTCGCCCCCTTCTCGCCCGCCGAAGAAGCCATCCAGAACGAAGAGGTCCGCCTCAAATATCGCTACATCGATCTCCGCCGCATCGAGATGCAACGCAACTTCTGGCTGCGCCACGAAATCACGCGCGCCATTCGCGAAAGCCTCTCCGGCCAGGGCTTCCTCGAAATCGAAACCCCCGTCCTCAACAAGTCCACACCCGAAGGCGCCCGCGATTTTCTCGTCCCCAGCCGTATCCATGCCGGCGAATTCTACGCGCTGCCCCAATCGCCCCAGATCTTCAAGCAGATCCTCATGATCTCCGGCTTCGATCGCTACTTC
Organism: uncultured Acidobacteriaceae bacterium; assembly: GCA_963798035.1. Lineage (GTDB taxonomy): Bacteria > Acidobacteriota > Terriglobia > Terriglobales > Acidobacteriaceae > Telmatobacter. The sequence continues at coordinate 390,661 of CAWCRW010000009.1, forward strand.
CAGATCGCCCGCTGCTTCCGCGACGAAGACCAGCGCGCCGACCGACAGCTCGAGTTCACCCAAGTCGATTTGGAAATGAGCTTCCCGCGCCGCGATCACGTGTTTGCAGTTGTTGAGAAATTCTGCGCCGCCGCCTGGGCTGCTGCCGGCGTCACGCTGCCCACGCCGTTCCCGCGCATCACCTACGACGACTCCATGCGTCAATACGGTTCCGACAAGCCGGACCTGCGTCTGCCCGGCCTCACCGACGTGCGCCCCGCCTTCACCGCCGACGCCCTCGCCACCCTGCAAATCGATCCCGCTCTGCCCGTCGTCGCCATGCGCATTCCCGCGGTCGGCGAACTCAGCCGCAAAGAGCGCGAAGACAATCACCCCCTCTTCGATCAGAAGAAGGGCGCCAAGTTCATCGACGATTTCAAGCGCCTCGCCAAAAGCTTCCCCGACTCCGCCGTCAAGGTTCGCGAACTTGCCGGCGCTGCCGAATCCGACTTCGTCATCATCGTCGCCGGCGATCCCGCCCATCCCGTCAAGGCCAGCGACACCAAGTTTTCCGGCCGTCTCTCCGAGCGCGAAATCAACGTCTACTCCGCCGCCGGCAACTTCCGCACCGAGCTCGCCAAAAAGTACTCCGACAAGCACAAGGCCTTTCACGTCACCGACGAAGTCGTCCAGACTGCTGCCCCACGCAGCGGGGGCAAACCCATCGATGGCTCCGCCGCCTTTCATCCCATCTGGATCATCGACTTCCCCATGTTCGAGTACGACCTGGCCAGCGGTCACTGGATGCCCGCGCATCATCCCTTCACTGCGCCCTATGAGGCGGACATGGCCAACCTCCTCACCGATCCGGCATCCGTCCGCGCCGATTGCTACGACCTCGCCATGAATGGCCTCGAGCTCGGCTCCGGCTCCATCCGCATCCATCGCAAGGATGTGCAGCAGCAGATCTTCACCTCGCTCGGCATCAGCGAAGAAGATGCGCGCAAGCGTTTCGGCTTCTTCCTCGACGCGCTCGAATACGGAACGCCCCCCCACGGCGGCATCGCGCTCGGCCTCGACCGCATCGTCATGCTCCTCACCGGAGCAGCCAGCCTGCGCGAAGTCATCGCCTTCCCCAAGACAGCCAAAGCCATTGACCTCATGGCCGACGCACCGACATCCGTCACCGACCAGCAGCTCAAGGAACTCCACATCCGTGTCGTCCACAAAGCCTGAGCACTCGAAAGGCTGAGTACGCGCCATCCGGCCAACACCGCACAGGTTTTCATACGAACACCGTTGAATCGGGTTTCCACCTTCTAACTAAAGCGCGGTCTATTGGCTCTCGCGGTTTGCGGTAATATAGCCCTTTATCGCCCGCGTCTATTTCAGAAGACGACCGAGAAGCGAGTCGAATTTATCTCTATCAACCTTCATTGCTCGATTCGACCGGAGCCTTTAAGGCCTTCGCTTTTTTGGCAGCAAGTTTTTTTATCGACGGCTCAGCAGGGAGCTTTTCAGGCATTGTGCCGCCGATATCCTGGATGGCTTTGCGTACTTTCTTGCCGACCGCGTGGTGTGTCTCAATCGCACGCTGTTCACCCTTAATGCCTTCGATCCGAAGTTTCTCTTCGGTCTGTGTGATTCGGAACTCATTGGCCGCAAGCTCGGCTCTGCCTATGCAATCAAGTAAATTGTCCTTTTCCGCAATCCCCTTTTTCTGCTTGATAGCCTTTACGCCGATCCCTCCATAAAGTCCTTTGTATCCTTCATCCTGAAAAATTCCGAACATTTTACTTCGCACCCCCGCCTCTTTGGCCGCCCCTCCAAGCTTGCGATTGGCGTCAATTACTCGCTCACGCTGAAGCAAGCGGCGCTCTGCATCGCTTAGCTGCTCTTGGCTCTCTTGACGATATGTCTGCTCAACGAAGTAGGCTTGAGCAGTGGCAATTTCTGGCTTTGCAGTGTCCCCATTCATTGCGATTAAGTAGCAAGCATATTTGCTGAGGGCAAAATTATCTCTTTGCCTCTTAGCTCCACTTCCGATCTCGACCAATTCGGGGACCAGCACGAAATGGTTAGCCACGAAATTCCCTGCATTCTCGCAAGATGCCTTCGCTCTTTGGACCACTTCTAGGAAATCTCGCCAATCCTTGTATTCAAGTACTCCCATAATCTCTCTGGCCATCCAGTACGGAGTGCCTCTATTGCTCCGCTTTTCAATGGCCTTAAGGCGTTCGATAATAACGTTGTTCGTGTCAGACATAGGTTCGCTCCCGCTCTAAGCATAGTACGAAAATCTTCTCTCCCACATCTCCTTATTGCTTTTTCTCTTTTCACCATCTACCTTAGGGCAAGGAGAAATGGATATGGGTGCAAGAGAGAGCTTGCAACGTCTAGCTGATCGCAAGTCGCAAGAGATACTGGATTTAGAGCGGCAGATTGATATGGCTAGAGCGTATCTTCAAGCCGTTCAAGACTCTATCAAAGCGTTACCGAGAGAATCTCCTTCTCCGGGAAACACGGAGGAGGCATTTGCTGATCTTCGTGCTGGTAGCTTGCTATCACGAGCGAGAGACGCAATTCAAAAGAATGGCGCACCCATGCATATCAGTGAAATTCTCGCTGCAATAGGTGTGGAAAATACGAAGAATACGAGAGTATCCCTGGTGGGATCGCTTGGGAGCTATGTGCGGAAAGGACAAGTATTCAGTCGTCCGGGGCCTAACATCTTTGGACTCATAGGTATGAAAATCCAGGATGCGGCCATTCCAGAAGGCTTTGGAAGTTTAACGGAGGCCGACTAGCAGATCCTAGGGGCGGAGTCTGGCCTGCTGGACGTCACGGTAGATGACGTGTGGTGCCTGCTCACCGAAGACACGAAAGAACCGGACGCGAAATCGCGCTCCGACTATCTAGTTCCAAATTCACAGAACGAATGAGCGATGCAACGTTTGAGTCGCTGAAGAAAAGCGCTCCGGGAATTAAGATCCGCTCGGCGCTGGTAGCTCTGCGCGTTTTGCAGATTATTTCTCGCCTTTCGCCATACTAGGAAAGGAAAGAGAAATGCGCGGGATCCTCCGCGCCGACCCCTGACCCCTGCCCCCTGAAAGAATCGCTCTAACCTCTTTCCTGCCAGGAATCTGCGGCTAACCTCAAGGGGCAGAGGATTTTGGCGGGCAATAATATACTTGACAAAATAGATTACTGAGATTACCTTGAAGACATGAAACTGGTCAGCCTTCAAGACGCGATGGTTTACTTCTCCGATCCGATCCGGTGCCGTGAATACCTTCTGGCGAACCGCTGGCCGAATGGCGCGGAATGCCCGCGCTGCGGATCGAAGGACGTGCTGTTTCTTGAGAAGTACAACCGCTGGCACTGCCGCGCGAAGCATGAAGCGCCCCAGTTCACCCTAAAGACCGGCACCGTCATGGAAGACTCTGCCATCGGTCTCGACAAGTGGCTTCCAGCGTTCTGGCTACTCGCCAATTGCAAGAACGGCATTTCGAGCTATGAGCTGTCCCGCGCCATTGGCGTCACTCAAAAGTCGGCATGGTTCATGCTTCAGCGCATTCGCCTTGCGATGCAGGAGGGGATGCCCGCGAAGATGGGAGGCCCCGAGAGCGGCCCCATCGAAGTGGATGAGACTTACATCGGCGGCAAGCCAAAGAACATGCACAAGGGCAAGCGCGAAGCTAAAGCGGCCATTGCACCGATTGGCGGCATATCGGGCAAAGCGATTGTGATGGGAATGCGGGACCGCGAGACTCGCCGCGTTCGTGCCAAGGTGATCCCCAACGTGAAGCGCGTCACCCTGCAAGCGGAGATTCTCGAAAACATCGAAAAGAAGTCCACCGTCTACACTGACGCCGCTTTCGGGTACTATGAATTGGCACACAAGGACTTCGTGCATGACACCGTGAACCACGTGAACGAGTACGTTCGCGGTCAGGTTCACACTCAGGGAATTGAGAATTTCTGGTCTTTGCTCAAGCGTGGATTGAATGGCACCTATGTTGCGGTTGAGCCATTCCACCTTGACCGGTACGTGACGGAGCAGGTTTTTCGTTTCAACAATCGTGCGACCAAAGACAATCCGCTGACCGATGCGGATCGGTTCACGCTGGCAGTATCGCAGATTTCAGGGAAGAGACTGACTTACGCAGAGCTGACCGGCAAGGTGGGAGAAACGCCCCAAGAACCGTTCTAAGTGGCACTTTTTGGAGAGACGACAGGGACGCGGGAAGAGGAAGCCTTAGACTTTCGTTTGGCTTCATTCTCCGCGTCCAATGCCGCTTTGATTTTGCTGTGTGGAACAGCAAGAATGCGGCGCGTGAATTGATCGAGAGCGGCGGTCGTTCCCACTACATCCTTGGCCGGGGTTGTGGGACCATTCGCCATGATTCCTTTCTCTCGCTAGAGAGAAGGGTAGGGGAATTTCTGTTGCCTGTCAATCGCGCATGGAAAGGGTATGTGCCCTTTTGATTCTCGTCTACGGCGACGAAAGCTTTGACGAAACTACAGAGCGCGTCTGCGCACTATCTGGCGTTGTAGGCACCGAAACTCAATGGGCATCTCTAGAACAAAAGTGGACTTTGAGAAACGATCACAAGCCCTTCCATGCCAAAAACTGCGAAAGTGATTGGGGGCTTTATCAAGATCCAGGCGACCCAGAGAATCATCGGAAGAATCAAGAACTTTACAAGGACTTGACGATTCTGTTGGCCGATAGCGGTCTCTTTGGATATAGCGCGGTATTGGATTTGGTCGCAGCCCGAAAGTATTTCCCGGCTGCTGTTGATTCGGCCTACTACAGATGCTTTTGGCACATTCTGGATGCGATACAAGAAACTGCGAATTGCGCAGGGGAAATCGCCAAACTGACGTTCGCCTCTCGGGTAGAGAGCGATTTCAACGCATTGACGCTTTACGGGAACTTGCGCAATAGCCTGCCGGGGTGGAAAGAATCACTGGCCGACGAGTTGTCCTCTATCAAGGCCGATGAGAATCCCCGCGTTCAAGTTGGCGATCTTTTGGCGCGCGAATCGATGAAAACAATCGACAACATTTTGGGTCCAGTCAAGAGACCCCCGCGCAAATCGTGGGAGGTACTTAAAAATACCGGAAGATTTTTTATAGAGCCATTCAGTGAAGGGTATTTCGAATCTCTAGGCGCGGCTCGCGATGCGAGAATTGAAAAATTCGAGCAAGGGAGCAAAGACTATGTGGAGTGGCTGAAGAAAAAGGGACGCCAACCCAACTATACAAATCTTTTAGTTTTCATGGGAACAAAACACCACACGCTATAGGCCGAACTAAAAATCGCTCACACCGAGCGCCTGCCGTAGGCCGCTAAATGCACTCTGCACGTCCGATGCGGCACCTTGGACTTCTGGCACTACATCTTTCCAGTCTTCATTTTCAAATTGCGCCGTAGCATTCTCCAGTGTGCCGATGGCCGAACTAAGAGTTTGGAGCGCGCGCTGCACTTCGCCATTGTTAAGAGCGGTTGCGGTGCGCGATGGCTTCTGGTCGTTGTCGCAACCACTGACAAAGACCACCGACGAGACCAGTGCAAGCGAGAATTTGCGGCGATTCATGCGGTTGATTGTATAGTGAATCACAAGCAAGGTTTGGCAAGGAAAGGAGCGGCCCGAAGAAGGAGAACAGGATATGAGCCCAGAGGATCAGCGGGAGCAGAAGATTAGGCTCCTTGTGGATTTAGAAGAAGCGAACGCCGATTATCGAAGCCTTAGAGAAGCGGCAAACTACCACAGTGACTCACTCGCGAATTTAGCCGAATGGCTGAAAACCTCTCCAGAGGTGAAGATTTATTCATCGGGGAGAAGCATCCATCATGGCTTCGATGTGATCCCACTCCCCGAGCGGTACGCAAAAGCGATGATCTTCACTGACATGCTTTCGCTTGGGGACCAAATACGGAAAGCCAAACTCCGCGTAACGGATTTAGAAGCAAGACTCGAAAGACTCTAAAGCACTAAGCGACTCGCCTCCAAAAGGCATCCCACTCTATTCTTTTCTCCTATTCATTTTGCCAAGTATATTAACGCCTTTTGGCGTCAGGGCCCGTCGCTAACCCCATCCAACAGAGGAATTTGCGCCCAGATTCCGGGGGGAGGGTATCCGCGCCATGCCCCGTGCCGAGGCGGGCAGCAGGACGCGCCGTGGGGCCGATACCCAGCCCTTCGGGACTACATCGCGCAAAAGCAATTGCCCCCGCCCGCCCACGCGGCCCCGTCTCATGGATGATTGGGTTGCGTGGATTGAGTGGTGAACGGATTGAACGCATTAACCGGATCTTTCCGCCGTACCGTTTCAACGCGCCTGGCCCTCCGTCCGTGGAGTCGAGTCGTTTCCCTTCTCGCCGTCGGCTTGGCCTCAGGCAGCCCAATCCTCCACGCGCCTCAGGCGAATGCTGCATCGGCGGCGACCTCCGCCTCCCAGCGCCCGCTGTATGAGTCCGGCCAGCTGGGCGTGAAAGGGGACGACGTGCAGCGCCTGCTCACAAAGGCCACGGGCGTACCCGATGCGGAAGTCGCGCGCCGCTTGTCGGCTCTCGTCCTCACCGAACGCATGAGCGATGCCACGCTCCAGTCGCTCGAGAAAAACGCTCCCGGCCTCAAGAGCCGCTCGGCGCTGCGGGCCTTGGCCGATGCCTCCGCATTTCTCGCTCCCGCGCCCGCCGATGTGCTGCCCCAAGCTCCTCCCGGCTTGAGCGAACAGCGGCGCATGGTGGCTTTGACCGTGGAATATCTCCGCGACACGCTCCCCAGGTTGCCCGACTTTTATGCCACGCGAACCACCATTCGCTATGACGGCGACCCGCAAACCGTGAAACGCCGCGGACAGATCCAGGCCGAGGATTCCTCCTGGCGCGAAGTCGATCGCGCGCAGGGAATCGTCCAGTATCGCGACGGCAAAGAGGTAGTCGATCCTCAGGGAGACGCAAAGCATACTGCGCATCCGCCAGCCAGAGGCCTCATCACCCGAGGCACCTTCGGCCCCATCCTCTCGACCGTGATTGTCGACGCCGCGCATGGCTCGACGACCTGGGCCCGCTGGGAGCGCGGAAGCGGCGGCACCCTCGCAGTGTTTCGCTACCGCGTACCCGATCAGCAATCGCATTATGCAGTGGCATTCCCCAGTCGATCGAGTGACATGGGAGAGAATGCGACCGGCTATCACGGCGAAGTGGCCATCGATCCGGAAACGGGTGCCATTCTGCGCCTCACCGTGCAGGCCGATCCGCCGCTTGGCTCTTCCATATTCCAGGCCGACATCATGGTGGCGTATGCTCCAGTCGACATCGGCGGCAAGCTTTACACCTGCCCCGTCCGCAGCGTGTCGATCTCGCTCGACGACGCCGGACTCTCCGGCGGATTAGTCCCCTTGGGCCGCCGAGCCGCTCAAGTCGCAAACGCCACCTTGCTCAATGACGTCACCTTCGCGGACTATCACCTGTTCCGCTCCGACTCCCGCATTCTGTCCGGAGACGTTCCGCTGCCCCAGCCTTAGCAGGCCAGACAGAAAGAGGATGGGCAGAACCCCGCGGTGCCCGATCCGCTGCGGCAAAAGCACCGCAAAAGGAGCAAATCATGGCAGTGCAAAGTTTTTTCTGAACTTTTCGTGCACCAAATCCGCCCGCGCTTCGTATCCAATGTTCAGTGCGGCACTGTCGCCGCCATGCGAGCAAGTTCTCATAACTCGCTCATGTGGCCTTCCTCCCCCTTCCCTTCACCGGGAAGGGGGTTCTTTTTGAGGCAGCTCCTCTCAGTCGCCGGTCGTTTCCACCAGCTGATCCTGTTCGCTGATCGCCTTGGTGTCGATCGACAAACACTGGCCCAGCTCGCCGAAATCCTTTTCCCACTTCGGCCGCTCTTCGTCTTCGAGCGCCGTAAGCGCGTAACTGGCGCTGCGCAAAATCTCGTACCAGATGTTTTGCGCCTGCCACAGGTTCAGCTCAAACGGCATCTCGGTCAGCGTGCGCGCCAGCGTCACCGCGCGGTCCAGCATCTCGAGCGATCCCGCCGAGAGCTGCAGTTCCACCATCGCGCGCTTCATGCGCTGGTCTGCGATATAGCTCAGAGTCGCCGTCTCCAGCGGCACCTGGTCCGCTTTGGCCAGTTGTAAGAACGATCGCATCGTCGCCACGTCAATCGGGTCCGAATCCAAGGCGCGGCGCAATCCAGCATTGATGGCAAACCCCGCCGCCAGGGTCAGCGCCGGCGGTTTCGGCAATCCGGCCTGCGACAAATAGTGCAGCAGGCTGGCATGATCTTCGTAAATGTTCGTCAGCGAGTTCTCGATATCCCACAATGTCGAATTCAGAATGAGCTGCACAATACGCCGCTGCTCGTCGCTGAAGAGCGAAGTCAGCGAGTAGTCCACATGGCCGTAGAAGCGATCGATCAGCCGAATCACATCGGGAAAATCGGCCTTCTGCACCTGCTCTGCAACCTTCGCGGCAAATTCGTCGAACTCCGCCGCATCGCTTTCCGCGTAAAGCTTCACGGCCGCGGTAATGTTCTGATCGCCAAAATGCAGCACCGCGAAACTGAAGCTCTGCTGCGCGCCGGTGATCGCGCTCGCCACATGCGCGCGCCCCATGGCCAACCGGCCGCGCCCCGACGTGTAAATGTCATAGGAGATGCGCCGCACTCGATAGCAGAACAAATCCGTCTCTTCGGCAAACGAAGAAAACACGCTGCTGATGGCATAGTGCGCCGCCACCTGCTCCAGGCCCAGTTCCATGGGGCGAATCTTTTCATCGTAGATGCGCCCGCCATCGCCCGCGCTCCCCACGTTCGACTTCGCTTCCTTGAGTCGCGCGACAAACTTGGCTTCCAGGCCTGACGCTCGCTCGCCGAATACCTCGCGCGCCAGCTGCAGCACGCGCGCCGCGTAAGCAATCACCTGCACCGTTTCAATGCCGGAAATATCGTCGAAAAACCACCCGCAGCTCGTGTACATCAACTGCGCATTGCGCTGCATCTCCATCAGCTCAAGCGCGCGCACGCGTTCTTCTGCGGTCAATTTATGGTTCTGGTATTCGTTGAAGAACCGCTGCGTCGAATCATCGCTGCGATACAGAATCACGGGAATATAGCCATTGCGCGCATCCCACACATCCGTGAAATGCTTTCCGCCCTCTTCCTCGGTCAGCGGACCAATCGCGTCACGCAATTCATCCAGCGCTTCTCTGAGCGGCGCGCGCCACTCCTGATTCCATCCTGGCTTTCCGCTGCTGCATCCGCAATTGGACCGCCATCGCTCCACACCGTGCGCACAGCTCCACGACGTGTTGTCCACGATCTCGCATTCATACTCCGGCGGAAACTGCGCCAGGAAATCTCCATAGTTGGTCAGCTTGACTGTCTTGTCCTGTTCGAGAAGCCGCAATGCATAAGCCAGCGCCATCTCCCCATGCTTGTGATGGTGCCCATACGATTCTCCATCGGTGGCAACATGCACCAGCTGCGGCTGCGAACCATCTTTGAATCCGGCTTTCAGCCGCGCGGCAAAGTTCTCGCCTGAATTCAGCAGTCCTTCAAAGGCAATCGCGCGCGATGTCGGCCCGTCGTAGAAAAACACGGCCAGCGAATGCCCCGACTTGAAGCGCATCACGTAAGGATGCGTCGTATCCACCGAAGCGCCAGGTGTGCTGGTCCAGTTTTCCTCCGCTTTCTTCGAGCTGCCCGCAACGGCGGGACTCAGCGGACGTACGCGCTTGCACTGGTGCGGCGCCAACAGCGTGAACTTGATTCCGTTCTCCGCCAGCAATTGCAGTGTTTCCGTGTCGGCCGCGGTCTCCGCGAGCCACATGCCATCCGGCGGCGCGCCATAGTGATATTGATAGTCGGCGATGCCCCAGCGAATCTGCGTCATCCGATCGCGCTCGTTCGCCAACGGCATGATCATGTGGTTGTAAACCTGCGCCATCGCGGAACTGTAGCCGCTGTAACTCCGCCGGCTCCTGCGCTCGCCGTCCACAATCATGCGATGCGTCCGCGGCGCGTTGTCCCGCAACCAGCTCAGCAGCGTCGGCCCAAAATTAAAACTGATGCGCGCGTAGTTGTTCACGATGCGCGTGATCTGGTTTTTGTCGTTCTGGATGCGCGCCGCGCCATTGGTGGCGTAGCACTCCGCGCAAATCCTCTCGTTCCAATCATGGTATGGAGCGGCACTGTCCTGCGTCTCTACCGTCTCCAGCCACGGATTCTCGCGCGGTGGCTGATAGAAATGGCCATGGATACAAACAAATCGTTGACTCGGGGGCATCAAAGATTCCAATCACGAAGGAATTCGGACGATGTGCAACTGCTAAAGCTTTATTTTAGGCTCGTCCGCTGGTGCAGTCCCTTTGGCCAGATCGCACGCGCGCCAAAGGTACCAGCTTGCCACGGAGCGATAGGGCGCCCACTTCCGTCCCCGTCGAAACAACACATCGGGCTTGGGAAGATCCTTGGCCTCTACCGGACGCGACTTGGGCAACTTCAGAAACGTCAGCGCGTACCCCTTGCGCACGCCGTAGTCGGTCACCGGCAACACATCCGGCCGTCCCAACCGGAAAATCAGCAGCATCTCCACGGTCCACGATCCGATGCCGCGCACTTCCGTCAGCCGCTCCACGATATCCGCGTCAGGCATCTTCATGATTGCGGCGTGCGACGGAACCGTTCCATCCAGCGTTTTCGCCGCCAGATCGCGCATTGCTTTGATTTTGTTTCCTGAGACACCCGCCGCGCGCAGCGGATCATCGGGCACCGCCAGCAACTGCTTCGGTGTCGGATCGCCGCCAAAGAACTCGCGCACCCGGCGATGAATCGTCGCTGCGGCTTTCCCATGCAGCTGCTGATACAGGATCGCTTCGAGCAACGACTCGAAAGGCGACGGCGATGCATCCAGCAGTAGCTTGAACTCGCCGACACGCTCCATCAACGCGCCCAACTTCGGGTCATTTTTTTTGAGGTGCGCCACTGCCTCCGCGGCATCAAAAGGCAGCTTCCTGCGCGTCCGGCTCTCATGCGCCATAGGCGATCAGTGTACCGCGTCCCGACAGCGGCTCAATGAGCTTGAATTTCACCTTGTTGCGGACGCTGATTTCATCGACAACGGCTCGGCAAGTTCCGATGAGACAGGCCGAATCCGCGCACTTCGCACATACACCCATAAATAGAAAATTCCCATCGCCAGCAGCACCAGGGGAACTGGACGGTATTCAAGAACCAGAAGTGCTTTTCCTAAAAGTTCCGCATGTGCCCAGTCGGGAATTCCAGCGCGAATACCAAGGACCACCAGGGAGATATCGCCTGTGATGAATATCCCCGCGCCAGTCACCGCCAAGGCAACCCATTTCACGGCGCCGCCCTCACTCCAAAGCAGGGCGCAGGCCGGAATCACAAGCAACAATAGCTTTGCATCGGTCGTGCGGTGGTAGGTCACCAGCAATGTGAAAGGGACGATCGCGGCCAGCGCGAGATAGCACCTGTCACGTGTGAAAGACGATCGCAATGTCGCAGCAATCCAAATCGCAAGGAACGGCGCACAAAAGAAATAAGTGAAGGGGTTGTAAAACTTCGGATCGTCCCGAAATACAGCCGCAATTGACTGGAGGTCGCACACCATTCCTGGATAGACTGCCAAACCGAAGTTCCGGAATGAGCTCTTTGGATCGCCGAGAATCCCCGGATCGTTTGCGCCACCATGGGACACGTAGATCGCCATGACTGAGCGCATCTCCGTGAACCAGTGGGGAGCCACCAGCGAAACCCATATAATCGCCGCGATCCCGAGCAGTACATTCACAGCGAGAGTTTGGCCCGCGCGTTTTCTCAAACTTCCACCGACCACGAGAAAGTAGAGCCAAACCAGGCCCGCATCGTGCGGCTTGATTGCCAGGCTCGCCGCCAGGCAAAAGACACCGGCCCACCCAAACCGGTCGTGCAAAAAGCACCACGTGGCCAGCACGCAGAAACTCACCACAAATCCCGCGGCATTTCCGCCGCTCAATGTGATTTCACTATTCGCGAGCAAAAAGCCAATCAAGCATCCCGCGAGAAGCGGCGCATTGTCCTTTGAGTCCCTCCACATGGCATACGCCGCAAGCAGAAAGCTGACCGCGGTCAGTCCTGTCCAAAGCGGCTGCGCCATACTCCACGGCAACATGGCGAATGCCGCGGTGAATGGATAGAGAGTCGGCAGGTAGTCCAGCAGCGACAACGTATAGAGAGCCCACTCCGGGTACAATCGGGCGTCGCCCGTTGCGTTGTAATAGGCTCTCATCTCGCTGGGATTGAAGGGGTCACAGTGGTGAAGAAGACAACCTGACCCTTCATAGAGCGCTCTGAAATCCAGCCCTCCCAGAGGCTTTGCGCGCGCTAGCGACGAGCCCCAAAGAACGAAAACCAGGCTTCCTGCCAGAATGAGAAGCAGACCGGTTCGTTGTCTCCCCTTCACGGCCAGTCCCTCCTCTGCTGGAATCTCCTGCACCGCCAGTATATGAAGCACACGCGCACAGCCTACCGGTACGTCCGCGCCGTACCAACAGAGAAACTCCCCCAGCGCAGCTGGAAGTCCAACCCCAGCCTTTTGGGCGGACGCGCCTCAACCGGCGGCCGCGCCCCGTCCTAGTACCATCTCTCTATGCAGCCTCAGGAGCTCTCCGTCCCATGAAAATGCGTCCCGGCACGCAAACCGGCTTTCTTCTCTGCGGCAAAGAATGGATCGACGGCGAAGCCCTCGAGGTCCGCTCGCCTTGGGACAATGGACTCGTCGGCCGCGTCACCGTCGCCACCCGCGCCGATGCACGCACCGCCGTCAATCATGCCGTCGCCAGCCTGCGCCGCACCCGCGCTCTGCCACGCTGGAAGCGCCGCGACATCCTCGAAGACATCGCCGCCGCCCTCATCGAGCAGAAAGAGCGATTCGCCAAGCTCATCGTCGCCGAAGCCGGCAAGCCCATCCGTCTCGCCCGCTCTGAAGTGGATCGCGCAGTGCTTACGTTCAAGACGGCCGCAGAAGAAGCCGTGCGCCTGGGCGGAGAGACCATCCCTCTCGATCTCACCGAAGGCAATGAAAATCGCTGGGGCCTCGTACAGCGTTTTCCCGTGGGCCCCGTTCTCGCCATCACGCCGTTCAACTTTCCGCTCAATCTTGTCGCCCACAAAGTTGCGCCGGCACTCGCCGCTGGCTGCCCGCTCATCCTGAAGCCAGCGCCACAAACGCCTTTCACAGCGCTCGCTCTCGGCGAAATCATCCTCAAGGCGGGCTGGCCTGAAGAAGCACTCGCCATCCTTACCCTGTCCAATGCCGACACGGCCTGGCTCGCCGAAAAAGAAGACCGCATCAAGCTCGTCAGCTTCACCGGTTCGGCAAAAGTTGGCTGGGAACTCAAAGCCCACTCCGGGCGCAAGCGTGTGTTGCTCGAACTCGGAGGCAACGCTGCGCTGGTGATCCACGGCGACTGGCCCGATCTCGATGAAGCTGCGCTGCGCACCGCCCATGCCGCCTTCGGGTATGCCGGACAGTCCTGCATCAGCGTCCAGCGCGTCTTTGCCGAGCGCCGTATCTTCCAGTCCTTTCTCTGGAAGCTCGTCGAAATTGCCGCGAAACTCGTTCCAGGCGATCCATCCGACGAAGCCACGGAAGTCGGTCCGCTCGTCCGCGCCAGCGAAGCCGAACGCATAGAAGCCTGGATCAAGGAAGCCCTCGCCGGCGGTGCCAAGCTCGTGGCCGGCGGTGGACGCAAAGGCTCCATCGTCACGCCCGCCATCCTCACCGCAACGCAACCCGGCATGAAGATTCGCGACGAAGAGGTCTTTGGCCCCGTTATTCTCGTCGAGCCCTACGAGGATTTCGAAGATGCCCTCGCCCAGGTCAATCACTCGAAATACGGTCTCCAGGCGGGCCTTCTCACGCGCGACGCAGGCCGCATCCTCACCGCCTATCGCGAACTTGAAGTCGGCGCGCTCATCGTCGGCGATACGCCCAGCTGGCGCCTCGATCCCATGCCCTACGGCGGCGTCAAAGATTCCGGGATCGGCCGCGAAGGCATTCGTTCCGCAATCGAAGAAATGACCGAGCCGCGCATGCTCGTCCTCTCCGGCCTCAGCTAAAAGGATCAACCATGGATCTCGGACTGAAAGACAAACTCATCGTTGTCACCGGCGGCGGCGCGGGCATCGGCGCAGGCATCACGCGCGCGTGCCTTGACGAAGGCGCCCGCGTCATCGTCCTCGGACGCCTCTCGGAAAATGTGAAGGCTTTCCTCGCGGAAATGGAAGCGGGGCACGCGCGGTGCTCCTTCGTCGAAGCGCACCTCGAAGATCTAGCACGCTGCAAATCCGCGATCGTTGAAATTCTGGAACGCCACGGTGACATCTATGGCCTCGTCAACAACGCCGGCGTCAATGACGGAGTCGGACTGGAGAATGGTTCGGTGGAGCGCTTTATTGAAAGCCTCCACAAAAACCTCATCCACTACTACGCGCTTGCCCATTTTTCGCTGCCTGCGCTCAAGCGAACCCAGGGCGCCATCGTCAACATCAGCTCCAAGGTCGCGCTCACCGGCCAGGGCAACACTTCCGGCTACGCTGCCAGCAAGGGCGCGCAACTCGCACTCACCCGGGAGTGGGCCGCGGAACTGCTGCCCTGCAACATTCGCGTCAACGCCGTCCTGCCCGCCGAAGTAATGACGCCGCTCTATCGCCGATGGCTCGACACACTGGGCGATCCCGACGCTGAGCTCAAGCGCATCACCGACAAGATCCCCCTGGGCCATCGCATGACATTGTCGTCCGAAATCGCGGCCGCGACCGTCTTCCTGCTCTCACCCACGCAATCCACGCACACCACAGGTCAGCACCTGATCGTCGATGGCGGCTACGTTCACCTCGATCGCGCTCTCACTTAGCTGTGTCGCGCCCACGGCGAAGGATGCAGCGCAGCCCCGTCGTGCTTCAATGGCGGCCTCTCTACTTCTGCTCCACGCCGACGATCCGCACCTGTGATCCAAACCGGTGATAGTCGCGGAATTCGATCCGATGCAGAATCTTTTCCCGCTTGCCGATTTGCATCCGCATCTCCCCGCGCACCGGCATCAGGTAGTCATGATCGTTGATCCCGATGTAGTCGTAGTCGATGGTGATGGCCGAAGCGTGCACCGGCGAATTCTCCGGAATCCCTTCCGCCTCAATCGTGATGCGGCGAACCCCGCGCGTCGCAGCATCAATATAGACAAGCCCGTGGTAAGCAACGAAAATCGGCGTCTCGGGAAGCGCGGTCACGGAGAACTTCGAATTCTTCGCTTCCACGTGATACGTGAAGACCTCCACCGGGTTGTCATCCAGCTTGCCGCGTTCCTTCCACTGAAATTGCGCCTTGGAGGACGGACCGAAGACAATCTCCTGCACTCCGCCAAACTCGCCATCTAGCCGGCCGCCCTTCAGATCCGCGGGCGTGGTGTTTCCCGGGTCGCCATTCACCTCGAGCACGTTGCGCGTCTCTTCGTGATTCTCATAGGTCACGAGTTCGGCGACCTTGTCATGCTTGGTCCAGGTTCCCGTGCCCTTGCGGTCTAGATAGCGGTCGGTCAACTCGACGCATTTGAAATTCATCAGCGTGTCGAGGTAGCCCAACGCCCGCTCGCGCGCTCCCGCGAGCACTTCATCGCGTTGCTTTTCGTCGCGCAAACGCAAAGTGCCTGGCCCCGACAGCGAGACATATTGGCCTAGACCCGATTCCAGGTCCGCATCCGTCCCCACGGGCTCACCCGCGTCTTCCTCTGCATCCGCATCCGGCTCCGCGTGTTCTCCAATTTTTCCCACTACAGTGAAGTCAAAGGTGCGCGTGCTGCTCTTCTCGCCTTGCACATACGTAAACACCGCGCGATATGGACCGGCGCTCAGAGACTTGGCATCAATCGTCGCCAGGTTCAAGTGCTCTTCCGAGCCTGCCCCGTGCGACACGGCGATCGAGGAGTGAGACACGCTCTTGTCGTTCCGTTCCACATTCACGTCCAGCTTGCCGTCTCCGCCTTGCAGATTCGGATTGCCGCGCATCCTGAAGAGAAACGAGATCTGTGGCGTGCCTGCGGAAACTTCGCGCGAAAGATTGGGCACTACGCGCTTGCCGCCATATTGCAGCGGTTCGGATGGGTCCGGTCCATGGGCAAATGCCTGCATGCGCCGCAACAGTGCCACATCGCTTAGCCACGGTCCTTCGGCGGGGGCCGGAATCGTAAACTCGGTGCGCAGCGCTCCGGACTTCCCCCCGTTGCGGTCGAGCACCACGGCCTCTACCACGTAGTTGCCGGGCGCCGCTGCAAAATGCCTCTGCAGGGCAATCACATCGCCGCGCGCTGAAGCGATCGTCTCGAGCGCGCCTTTGCGCACCTCATCCTCACTGAACCGTTCCACCACCACACCCGATGAATCCTTGACCTGCGCCAGGATCGAAACATGCCCCGCGTACAACTGTGTATTGGGGTCCTCATGCAAATTCACCTGGGCTATCGGCACTTCGATGGCCAACTCGTTCAGTGTCTGATTCGCCTTTGCCCCCATGTTCAACACCGATTGCCGAAACAGCACCTCTGCGGGCAGCGCCGCACCACTGAGAACCTTCAGCATCGGGGTCTCGAACGGCCGCACGGTCATTGCGCCCTTGGCATCGGGGGCCAGCGCAAAGTAGCCCGCTCGCGAGCGAATCGTCAATCCCGCGCGTACCGGCTCAATCTCCAGCGAATGAAACTGCCCGTCATAGTCCTTCAGAACCGGCGTGTATGAGGCTTCGTAATAGGTTCCAATTTCTCCCATCAGCCGCTGCAATTGCTCTTTCGACTTTTCGTCTCCGTGGATCGAAAACCCGCCTGTCCCCTTGGCCAGAAATTCGAGCGAGTTCCCCTTGGTCTCGCTGCGGTCGCGGTCCAGGCTCGTGACCGACTTCGCATCTTCGGTCGTTGACTGCATGGTCTCGATGCGGCCCATGTTCGGCGCCATCGTGATGCCCGCAACTCCCGGCGAATTCCGTACCGGCAATCCCCCACCCGACTGGTACATCATCGTCAGCATGTCGAATCCCTTGGCATCCACCGCGTTGGTGTCGACGGTGTAGATGCAAAGGCCCGCGCGATTCGCAGTTTCCACCACTTCTTTCGTCAGGCTCTCGGTACTCGAGTCGGTGCGCAGCCCTTCAGAGAAAAACACGATGATTTTGCGCCCGCCCGCTCCCTGCTCCGCTTTGCTTAACGCCAGCAAACCTGCGAGTGTCGCCGGGGCATGCTGCTCCTGCGCAATCTTCTGCGATTCTTCCAGCGCCGACATCATCATTTGCGCGGTCGCCCGTTCGGCCACGCTCGCGTGCTGCCCCGCGGGCGTCAACCCGGTTTGCACCACTGACATCAACTGCTTCTCGGCATCGGCAAGTTGATGCTGCGGGATGTCGGCAAGCGCGGCATCGACCGCACCCGGAAGCGAGCCACGGTCGTCGGTAAAATTCGCCAGCAGCCGCAGCCCGCGATCCACGCCCAGCACCGCGATCGCGCTACGCTCCGGCGCCATCGCCACCAGTCTCGTCGCAAGACTACGCGCCGTCTTGGCCGACTCGGCCGACATGCGATCGAAGACCAGCGCGATCGTCGTCGCCGCTCCCGATTGCGGAGTCACCAGGTGAAGATCGTCCAGCTTGACTGCGTTCCCGCCATCGCTTACGGCAAGATCCGCCGAGCTCAGATTTGTCACCGGCTTGTTTTTCTTGTCGCGCACCACGAGGTCGATCAGGACCTCGTCGGGATTGGCCTGTGCCTGCGCGGGCAAATCCGGCCCCGGCGCCGAGGGTCCTGACACCAGGTTTCTCTGTGCATGGAGGGGCAAGGCAAAGGATGCGCAGGCGCAGAAACACACGCATAGACTGCGCGAAATTGAACGGTACACAGCGGGCAGTTGAGCCTCCGGGCTAAACCCAGTCTTCATGGGAAGTTGTCGATCCATTTCGGGCGCGATGTGGCGATTCGCACTCTCGGTATGCGCATTGTACGCCCGAATCTGCAGAGACCGGCCATCTTCTCCGGTGCCCTGCGAGAGAGTCCGGCTAACTCCGTTCGTCACATTCCTGTGGCCACCGCACAGGGAATCGATATTCTCATGTGCGTACGCCACAGGAGCCAGCTCGATGGAATCGTCTTCCAAACTCGATCTCCTGCAGGGAACTCTCGACCTGATGGTCCTGCAAACCCTCGCCGCCATGGGTTCTCTGCATGGTTACGGCATCGCACGGCGCATTGAGCAGGTCAGCGGCAACCAGGTCCTGCTCAATCAAGGCACCATCTACGCCTCCCTGGTTCGCCTCGAACAGCGCGGCTGGATCGGTTCTGCGTGGGGCACATCGGGCAACAACCGCAAGGCCAAGTTCTACTCCATCACCAAATCCGGCCGACGCCAGCTTGCTGCCGACGCCCGCTACTGGGAGCGCCTTACCAGCGTCATGGATCGCGTGCTCACGATGAACAAAGACACCGGCGAGGAACCTCTATGAGCGAGATACTTCGCGCTCTCGGGCGCCTGCGCGCCTTCCTCTTCCGCGCACGCCGCGACGACGAACTGGATGCCGAGCTCGCAGCCCACATCGACATCGCCATCGACGAATACATCGAGCGCGGCATGACACCCGACGAGGCCCGCCGCCGGGCCCTCATCGAATTCGGCGGCGTTCAGCAAGCCAGAGAAATCCATCGGGAGACACGTGGAATTATGAACATCGACATTCTTCTTCAGGACCTGAAATATACGATCCGCACCCTGGCCCGCGATCCCAGCTTCACCTGCATCGCCGTCCTCATCCTGGCCCTGGCCATCGGCGCCAATATCGCCGTCTTCAGCGTCGTGAACCAGTTGATGCTGCGTCCGCTGCCTTTTCCCAGCGCCCAGCAGCTGGTGTGGATCGCTCCTCCGCCCACGAAGTGCGGTCTCTCCTGCGCGACTTACTCCACCGACGCCTATGATGAGTTCCGCTCCGGCAGCCGCCCCTATCAGGATGTCACCGGCTACTTCGCTTTCTCGAGCCCCGGCAATCTCAGCCTCAGTCTCGGCAGCGCGCCCATCCAGGCCACCAGCATCGATGTCATCGCCAATTTCTTCCAGCTGCTCGGCGTCCAGCCAGCCATGGGCCGCACCTTCACCGCCGACGACGCACGCAACGGTGCTTCCCCCGTCATCCTCCTCAGCGACGCATGGTGGAAACGGCAGTTCAATGCCGACCCCGGCATCGTGGGCAAGGCCTTCGACATCAATGGCCACCAGACGACCGTCATCGGCGTCCTCCCGGCTTCCTTTGACTTCGGCGCCGTCTTCGCTCCGGGTACCAAAATCGACGCCATTACACCCCTCAATCTCTACGGTCCGCCGCGCGACTGGGGCAATATCATCACCCTGATCGGCCGCCTCAAACCCGGCATTTCCCTGGTGCAGGCGCGGCAGGATGCAGAGCGGGTTGCGCCGACGATGTGCTGGAACAACAAGAACCCGCAAACCTGCGGCGACTACAAAGG
This sequence comes from uncultured Acidobacteriaceae bacterium, assembly GCA_963798035.1. Taxonomy (GTDB): domain Bacteria; phylum Acidobacteriota; class Terriglobia; order Terriglobales; family Acidobacteriaceae; genus Telmatobacter. Next base: position 410,207 of record CAWCRW010000009.1, read on the forward strand.
CGCTGTCGTTCCGGTGCCGCTCAAAGACTATGTCAGCGGTAAACTGCGCCGTTCGCTGGTCGTGTTGTGGTCCGCCGTCGCGGCCATCCTATTGATCGCTTGCGTCAATCTTTCCAACCTGCTGCTGGTGCGCTCGGCTTCGCGCTCCAAGGAATTCGCCATGCGCGGCGCTCTCGGCGCCAGCCGCGGCCGCATCGTTCGCCAGCTCCTTACTGAAAGCCTGGTCCTCTCCGGCACGGGCGCAGTCTTCGGCCTTTTGCTCGCCATCACTCTCGTCAAGTGGCTCGCCCACCAGGGCGCGATCGCGCTTCCTCTTCTCAGCACATTGCGCATCGACGGCGCAGCCCTCGGCTGGACCGTTCTCATCGCGGTCAGCTCCGCTTTGGTCTTTGGCCTGGTGCCCGGACTGCGCATGGGAGGCGGCAATCTGCATGAAACCCTGAAAGACACGAGTGCCGGCTCCGGGCAAAGCCGCAAACATGAGACCATCCGCTCGGTCCTCGTTGTCTCCGAGGTCGCTCTGGCCTGCATGCTCCTCGTCGGTGCAGGACTTCTGCTGCGCAGCTTCCTCCACGTCCTCGACGTCGACCTTGGCTTCCAGCCCGAGCGCACCGCCGCTGTGAAAGTCGATTACGACGACAACGTTCCCAACGACAAAACCGGCGCGCTTACTGCGGAAAAGCGGGGCGCGATCTTTCAGCAGGTGCTCGCACGCGTCACCGCGATCCCCGGGATCGAAGGCGCAGGCATCGTTGACTACCTTCCCCTGAGCCAGAATCGCGCCTGGGGCCTGCCTTTCCCGAAGGGCGTGAAGCGACCTGAGGGAATCGATAACGGGCCGCTAGTCTACGTCGTCACCCAGGGCTATCTCCACGCCATGGGCACCCGGCTGCGGGGCCGCGACTTCAACTGGTCCGACGGCCCAAAGAGCGAAAACGCCGTCATGATCAGCGACTCGTACGCACGCTTTCTCGCCGGGTACGCCCACTGGCCCAACAACGATGCCGTCGGGCAGCTTCTCTCCGGCGGCCCCAACAACGACTTGCGCGTCATTGGCGTAGTGGACGATGTGCACGAAGAAAATATCGATGGCGACGCAGGCTGGCAGATCTACTATCCTGCAACCCAGGCCACTCCCAGCGGCGCCGAGCTTGTGGTTCGAACCACTCTTCCTCCTGCCGCACTTGCCAATACCGTGCTCCGCACCCTGCGCGACATGAATCCCAAGCAACCGCTCGCCGAGTTCCGCCCCATTCAGAGTCTTGTGGATCATGCCAATTCGCCGCGCCGCTTCTTTATGCTCCTGGTCGCGGCGTTTGCAACTCTCGGCCTGCTGCTCGCCGCGCTCGGCATCTATGGCGTCATTTCCTATTCGGTCACGCGCCAGACGCAGGAGATCGGCATTCGCATGGCTCTCGGTGCCAGCGCATCACGCGTCGAACGCCAGGTGCTCGCCGGCACGCTGCGCCTCGCGCTCATCGGCGTCGTCCTGGGCGCTGTCACTTCGCTCGCCACCGCCCGCCTACTCGCCTCATTGCTCTTCGCCACATCGCCCTGGGATGCGGCGACGTATGTCCTGATGGCCGCGGCCTTGCTGGTGGTGGCTGGTGTTTCCGGCTACATCCCTGCCCGTCGTGCTGCGCGCATCAGCCCGCTCGTTGCGCTGCGCGCCAATTGAAGGGCAAAAAATAAGCGGGGCGGTTATCAGGCCGCCCCGCCGTCCTACTATAATTCCCCGCTATAAATAACTCACGATTTGGCGCAGCGCGTCTTCCCGTTCCACCGGAAGGATGGCCTGCATCGGACCAAGCCCGTAGCCGGGCTTCATCGGCAACAGTCCCAGACTCTGCAGCAAACGCACGCGCGGCTCGTCCTTCGACGTCAGTGCCTGGATCTCCGGCCTGCGATACTTATCCCACTCTTCCTTCAGATTCTTCGTGATCGTCTCCGGCATCGAGTCGTCGCTGGCGATGACCACCATCTTCAGAACCCGAATCTCCTGCTCCGTCAATCGAACCGCAGCCGATCCGTTGCGCAGCTCACGCGCCAGCACCGGCAACCGGCGTTCAAAGCTGGTCTTCACATTCGTCCAGATTGCGTAGCCCAGCCAGGTCGGCGGGGTTTTCGGATTGGGTAGGATAAGGCGGTGCAGTTCCCCCACCAGCAACGGGATGCCGCTGGTCAGTTTGTAGACATCGAGTACCTGCGGCTCCGCGAGTTCAATCTTGAAGACCTCGCTGAACCATCCCTTGATCTGCTCCATCGACAAACGTCGAATCGGCGCAATCGCGTCGAAGTGCCCCTCGGCCCGTTGCGCGATGCTCCACCGCAACAGGTCTGCGCCACCGGTCAACAACAGCAGCCCATTCTCCGCATCAATGGCGTGAGCCGCATCCTGGGGCGAAACCGCGAGCAGGTCGGAGCTGCCTTTGTAGCCAATCTTCGCTCGAATTCCATGCGTCGAGTGCAAGACCGGGTTCTGATCGGCCGGCAGAAGCCACTGCGAGATTGCCAGCAGAGCCCGCACCGTGCGCGCAATTTTCGGCTCCGATTTTGCCTCGTCCATGTAGCGTTTGAAGTACTCCACTTCTTCTTCATCGAAGAAAGAGAGTCTTCCCTTGCCGCGCTCACCGATTTCCGGAAGATCGTGCATCACCGGCTGTGCCGGGAGTGCGATTTCTTCGGTCTGGGGCGCCTCTGCGACGATGGACGCCTGCTCCGCTTCCGGCTCCACGACGGCGGTGCTCGTTTCCGCTTCCGCGTGCACAGTCTCGCTTTCCGTCGAAGAGGGAGCTTCGGAAATCATGGGCGTCGAAGACGCGCCGGAAGGACCATTGGAATCCGCCTTATACTGCGGCACCGCTTCGACAACGTGATCCGGCATGTGATCCGGATTGGAGACGGGCCCGTCCTGCCACATCTCGATTTCCAGCTGGCGGACAAAATCGTCGACCCGCGGGAAATGCGCCTTCAGCTGCGCCAAATCGGGGTCGTTGGTGCTGTCGTCCAGACTGCATGCCCAATTCAGCCATTCCTCGGCAGCCGGCCCGGGAAGATCGGGAGGCGCGATCATTGCCGAGATCTCCATCAACTCCGCAACTGCAGCGTCGCGCTGCCGCAGCCGCTCCTGTTTCGTCCGCTCGCGGCGATGAGAAACCGTGCCGGCCGACAGCAATTGCGCCAGGTCCAGATAGCGGCTGCGTTTCTCCGCAACCTGATCCAGCCGTACCACCAGCGCCTGCAGTTCCGTCTTCGTCTTCCATGTCGCGCCGCTATCTTCTGACAGGATTGCATCGCGCAGATTCTGGCAGGCGTCCAACAGCCGTCCCAGTTCGGCGACCGTTTCCTCCCGATCCAGCCTCTGTCCTGCTTCAAGCAGATCAATCTTCTCGCGCCAGCGTCTGGCTTGTTCCGTCAGGCCCTGCAAGGTGTCGGAGACAATGCTCCGCCTGCATTTGGTCTCTTCAAATGCGCCCACGTTGTTGCTCCCTCTTCCTGAAGGAATCTATTGGTATCGTTCATCGTACCGTGGTAACGTGAGCACCTTGGAACGCGTGTTACCTTCGATCCAAACTCGGGTCACGTTACTTTAGTCCGGATCGGTCTGAGCTCTCCCACGCGGGATCGAGTGCACCCGCCCCCAATTCACAAAACTTAGGCACACGCCAGGTTTCCCGTCGTTGCGCAGCCCATGCGCAGGATCCAGCCCGCAGGGACGCCTGCGATTTCGTATTGATTGCCGATGCAAATGACGTAACGATCCTGGAGACCAATGGAGGCAGCTCATTGCGCGCGCGATATTCTCAGACCGCCTTTGGATATCAAACTCTTGGGTTTTCCTTGAGGAGAGGTTTCTTTATAGCCTGGTGTGCCGGTTCTTCGGGAATTCTGGGCCCGAATCGCTGATTCCCCCGTGGAAATTATGGGCTTCGTAGTATAAGAACTTCACCGAGATGAAGATTTCCTAAAGGCGGTGTGAATATGCGCAACGAAAACCTCTACCGCTCCGCCGGTGTCTGCGGCCTGCTTTCCATCGTCCTCATGCTTGCAGAGCTCCCGCTCTACATCCTGCGCGGACCCATTCCCTCCCAGGAGGCCGCGAGTCTCATCGCCTATGCGACGCACAACGCATGGAACATGCTCGCCACGGTGCTCATGGACGTCGTCATCTGCGCCCTGCTTCTGATCTTCCTTGACGGCTTTCGCCGCATGATCGGCAACACACAGCCGGACTCCATGTGGATTGCCACCCAGGTTTTTGGCGCAGGCGTCGTCTACTCTGCCGTCACGTTGTTCGGAGACGCGCTCCAGGCCGCCTCGGCCGTCAACGCTCTCTCGGCCAAGCCCGATCCCTCTTTCCTTCGCGTATTCCTGCAGGGCCGCTACCCCTTCTTCGGCACCGTCGGACTGCTCTTTTGCGCCCTCCTTCTGGCGGCTGGAAGTCACATCGCCCAGGCCCGTCGCGCCTTCCCGCGCGCGACGATCTGGATCGGGTACACCGGCGCATGTCTGTGCCTGGCCCTCGTTCCCTTTGTCATGGCGAACGGCCCGCAACAGTTCTTAGCGATTACCAACTCCGCTCCCTGGGGCGCGCTTGCGGCGATCGCAATCCTCGCTGTCGCCCTATGGATGATCACCGTTGTGATCCAGATGATCCGGCAACACGAGCCGCAGCCTTCTGGCCGGTAATTCTGACTGTCCGGGTGTTCTAAAGGCGTGCCAACCTTGCGCCATCCACCCACGATCCCAAACAAGCCGCTAAAACGGACTGGCTAAAGAAACCGACGAAGCCCCGCCATTAACCTCGAGTTTCTCCGCCTTCCTTTAGTCCCTGAGTCCCTTGGTCCCTAGAACCTATCTCGCTAATGAATCGAGCTAATCAACGCTTGCTTTCGATCAGTATGTGCTGCAAATAGAAGTCATGTCCGATCTGAATGAAGCGCAATGGGAGCACATCAGGCCTTTCATTGAGTGGGATCAGGAGCTTAGGCAAAGGCCGGATGGTCGTGGCGGACGTTGGGGTGACGGGCGCCGCATGTTGAATGGAGTTCTTTGGATTCTGCGTACCGGAGCTCCATGGAAGGATCTTCCCTCGCGATATGGTTCCTATCAGAGCTGTCACCGCCGTTTTCAGCAGTGGCAGCGCTCGGGGGTGCTGGAGGGAATCTTGTGGGAGCTTTGCGAGGATCTTCTGGCACGCGGAGAACTGGGCTTGGAGGAGGCGTTTGTTGATGCCTCCTTCGCGGGGCAAAAAGGGGGGCGATCGCATTGGTCCAACGCGCTGCGGCAAAGGGAGCAAGATCGTGGCAATCGTGGACAGCCACGGTCTTCCTATCGCCATCCGGATTACGAGCGCTTCACCGAATGAGTCAACGCTGGTCGAAGACACCCTCGCACAACGACATATCGCCGCGGTCCCCCAGCGATTGATCGGCGACAAGGCATATGATAGTGATCCGCTGGATGCGCGGCTCCGCCAACTGCACGGCATCGAGGTGATCGCTCCCAACCGACGCAAAAGAAGGAAAACTCAAGACGGAAGACCTCTTCGCCGCTCTGTGCGCCGCTGGAAGGTCGAACGACTCTTCGCATGGTTGAAGAACTTCCGCCGACTTACAAGCCGATGGGAACGATACGCCACCAACTTCCTCGGCATGGTCCAACTTGGCTGCGCGGTGATCCTCTTGAGGCATCTATGAGACTGCTTCTAGGCCCTCATCCCTGTCTTCGTCACTCCACCACCAGTTCGCTATGCAGGCTCGTGGTCGAATCTTCGCCGGCCCACACATCAAACGTTCCGGGCTCCACAACCCAAGCTTTGGTTTGCGGACTCCAGAATTCAAGCTCGTCTTTGCCCAGCGGGAACTTCAGTGTCTGCGTTTCGCCTGGCTGCAGCGTCACGCGTTTGAATCCTTTCAGCTGCCGCACCGGCCTTGAAGCCGACCCCGCCCGCTGATGAATGTAGACCTCCGCCACCGCATCCCCGGCCACGCTGCCCGCGTTGGTCACCTCCACCGAAACCTCCGTCGCCTCGTCTGCCTTCATACTTTTTCGGCTCAGCTTCAGGTGATCGAACTTGAATGTCGTATAGCTCAGTCCGTATCCAAACGGGTACAACGGCTTGCTGCTCAAATCCCAGTAGCGCGAAGTGAACGTAGGCCGATCCTCCGGTTCGTGGGTCAGATTGTGGTTGTAGTAGAGAGGCTCCTGTCCGGCGCTGCGCGGCCAGCTTACCGGCAGCTTTCCTCCCGGATTCACGTCGCCAAACAACACATCGGCGACTGCGTTGCCGCCTTCGGTTCCCGGATACCACGCTTCCAGAATTGCCGGCACATGCTCCGATGCCCAGCGAATGTCGAGAGGCCGGCCGTTCTCAAGCACCAGCACCACGGGTTTGCCCGTGGCCACCGCCGTCTCCAGCATCTGCTCCTGGATTCCGGGCAGATCGAGCGTGGCGCGCGACGACGCCTCACTGCTCATCGACGCCAATTCACCCAGGACCGCGATCACGATGTCCGCATCCGACGCCGCGGCCTTCGTCTTCGCCAGCCAGTCTGTCACTTCCTCGGCGGTCGGCGGCGGTGGCTGCTTTGTCCCCGAAATTTGTTCAAGCAGCCCTGGAAAGACGCGGCCCATGAGCGGTCCCGCCACATACGTAACCTGCGCATCGGCGCCCAGTTTGTTCTTGATGCCTGCCAGCACCGTCACAGGGTGGCTCTTGCCCGCCGTGCCAAACAGCCCCTCCACTGTCCATCCGCCTTCAATATCCCGCGTGGAATCGGCAAGCAATCCAATCACGGCAACCTTCTTCACGCTCTTCGCCAAAGGCAGCATCGCTTTGTCATTCTTCAGCAGCACCATCGACCGGGCTGCTACCTTGCGTTCCAGCGCCAACCCTTCCGGACGCGTCAACGTCGCCTCCACCTTCGATTCGTCTACATAGGGATGATCGAACAGGCCCAACTCGTACTTGGTTTCGAGAATCGGCAGCACCAGCGCATCCAACTGCGCATCGTTCACCTTGCCATCGACCGAAAGCTTCGCCAGATTCTTGGTATAAGTCTGGCTGGCCATGTCCATATTCACTCCTGCCGTGAATGCCTTCAGCGCCGCGTCTTCTCCGTCGCGGGCAAATCCGTGCGTCACCAGGCTTCCCACGGCAAATGCGTCTGACACTACGAATCCCTTAAACCCCCAGTCGTTGCGCAGCACATCCGTCAGCAGCCACTTGTTACCGCTTGCGGGCACATCGTTCAAATCCATATAGGCGCTCATGAAGGTGGCCGCGCCTGCCTGCTCCGCTGCGTGGAACGGCACCAGGTACACATTCTCCATCAATTCTTCGGGGACATAAGACGAGTCGTAGTCCCTTCCGCCGTCTGCCGCGCCATAGCCGGCGAAATGTTTCACGCATGCCAGCACGCTGTCCGGCCCTACCGAGTCCCCTTGAAATCCCTTCACCTGCGCGCGCGCCATCGCCGCGCCGAGGTAAGGATCCTCGCCCGCGCCCTCCACGATGCGCCCCCAGCGGGCGTCGCGCGCAATATCCACCATCGGCGTAAAGGTCCATGCGATCCCGGCCGCGCGTGCATCTTGTCCCGCAAGCCGCTGCGCCGCTTCTTCCACGCTCGGATCCCAAGACGAAGCCATCGCCAGCGGAACCGGAAATACCGTCCGGTAGCCATGAATCACATCGAACGCAAACAGAATCGGGATGCGCAGCCGCGACTTTTCCATTGCGATGTGCTGCAGACGGTTGATCTCCTTCACATCGATCAGCCACAGGATCGAACCCACGCGCCCCTGGCTGACCAGATCGTCTGGCTTTTCACCGCCCAACATCGGCATCACCACGCCCGACGACTGGTTCAGTTGCCCCACCTTTTCGTCGACCGTCATCTTCTTCAGCAGAGCCTCTGCCCTACGATGTGCCTCTTCGTGCGAGATGGCCTGTGCGCTGGCGCTCCCGGCTACAAACGCCAGGGCGCAACCTATCAATAGAAAACGGAACATGGACATGCCTCGAAAATCCTTCCCTATGCATAACTCGTTTTGCATTTCTTGAACGGAACAGCATAGTGCATCGAACCCGGCGTCGTCAGGTCGTACCTCTATAGAGGTGTGAATCCGGTAGGGGCGCCCCCACTCCGGGAGCGATCAAGGTGCGTTGACCGGGTGGCGAGAACCGCCCTGCCGGTTCGGCGCGGCTCCATTGCAAAAAAAAGCGCCCCCCGGAATGTCCCTGCCTGGATTCATTCCAGGTCTGGCAAACCGGAGGGGCGAGGAGCCGCAATCACAAGAAAAGGCGCCTTTGGTATACCTACGCAATAGACTGTTACATCGATCGCAGAGGCACACGTTCAGCACATTTTCTGGACCGTCGTGAAATATAGGTGCACGCTCGAAGTGCTGATAGGTTCCATCGGGTACCAAGGGAACCTTTCTAGTGTTAGACGATGCTTGTAAAAGGGTTAGCTCCTCGTAGACAATCGCTTTTTGGGGACGTATGATACGCAATGCAGAGTGAGTGTACGCCTGAAGCCGTGTTGATTCCCCCACAGCTAACTTGCAGGCAGCTCCGACAGAAGGGCCGGCAGTTTGACCGGTCTCTCGGCTGTCGCCTTGGACCTCGCGCTTGCAGCTTGTGTTGCAGCTGGAGCGGGAGATCGATCTTGGCGCGTCGGTGCATTTCGTGAATGCTTCGCCCCCTTGGGGGCTTTGAGCCGAATCAGGAGTTGGACATGCCCGTGGCGCCGAAATCCATGCAGGAGATGGACCGCCCCGCGTCTGTCCCGGATCCGGCAGCCGTCCGCGAGCAGGTTGACCGTCTTCTGACACACCCTCTCTTTGCCAACAGCAAACGGTATCCCGCCCTTCTCGCCTACGTGGTCGAGCAAACGCTTCTCGGCAGCGCCGCCGATCTGAAAGAGCGCAGCATCGGGATCGAGGTCTTCGGCCGCTCGCCAAGTTATGACGCCAACGCGGACCCGGTCGTCCGCATTACCGCCGGTGAGGTCCGCAAGCGCCTCTCGCAGTACTACTACGACTCGGCTCACGAGGGAGAACTCGTCGTCGAGCTCCCCATCGGTTCTTACGTGCCCGTCTTCCACGCGCCGGACCAGCCGGCCGAAGTGGCTCCCAGCCCTCTTGTGGCCGACCAGGTTGTACTTCCTGCAGCCCCCATCCCGTCCGAGGAACCCGCAACCGATCACAGGCGCTTCCCCTGGGTCGCAACGGGCGTTTTCATTGTCCTTGCCGGTGCACTGGGCCTCGGCGTCGGCCTGCGCTACCACCCCACGCAGCCGATTCCTCCGCCTTCGAACATTGATCGATTCTGGGAGCCCTTCACCTCCAGCGCTGATCCCGCAACCTTCTGTCTTGGAGAGCCGGCGAAGAACCTCGACACCGATTCCATCAACGACTTTGAAGCGCCCGTCAGCAAGCCCGAGCCGGAAAAACTGTACGTCCGTTTGCACTACTCCGGAAACCTCGCCCTCGCCGACGTCATTACGCTGACGCGCGTTGCAGCGCAGCTCGAGATTCGGCACAAGACTTTCCGTGTCGAGCCGGCTTCTGAAGCGACCTTCTCCCAGTTGCGCGAAGGACCCATCGTCCTGATCGGCGCCTTCGACAACATATGGACACTGCGCGTGACGCAGAAACTCCGTTTCGGTTTTGAATCGAAGGATGGGGTTGCAACCCTGGTCGATCGCAAGAGCCAGAAAAATGGCTCATGGGCCACCGCGTGGGATCTGCCCTATGAAAAACTTTCACGCGACTACGCCATCGTCGCGCGCATCCACGACAGCACCACCGGCCAACCGGTCATCATCGCCGCCGGCATTTCGGAAGAAGGCACGGAAGCCGCAGGCGAGATCCTTTATAACCCCGTCTACCTCGACAGACTTCTCGCCAAGGCTCCGGCGGACTGGGAAAAGAAAAATATGGAAGCTGTGATCGAGACCCAGGTCATCCAAGGGCACTCGGGCCCGCCGAATATCCTCGCCGTCGAAACCTGGTAGCGTCGCTTCCGAAACAGCTGAATCTTCGCGACGGATTCTCATCCCCTGCACACGCGCAGAAATCAGTCTCAGACACCGGATCACCGCCGGCAGTGATCGGCTCATGAAATTCGCGCAGATCCACGCCGCGCAATCGACCTCGCGCACGCGTTGGCGCTTGCCCGTGTATCATCGCTCGCATGCTGGATTGTCGCGCGTTGTTCAGCTGTTGCGCAGGATTCGTACGAGGCCGGCCCGTCCCAACTCCCATCCCCACTTGCGGCCACATCGCCGTAGAGCGAGAGACCACGAAGAAACAACACTCCTGCGAGCCGAAAGATAAGCCTCTGATGAAACGGTCAGGACTTCGACTTAGCCTTCTGTGCAGCCCAGCGCTTGCGCTGCGCGTCGGCAATGCGCTTCCGCGCATCCGCACTCAACACCCGCTTCTTGCGCCGCTTGGTCGGCGCTTTCGCGGCCTTAGTCACAGTGAGTTTGGTCGAAGACTTCGCAGAATTGGCAAGAAGGGAGCGCACCTGAGTGAGTCGTGCAATCTCGGTGTCAAGTTGTGAAAGAATCGAATCAATCGTCATACCCCGAGAATAACTCAATTCCTCGCCCCCTTCACAGCTTCTCGTGATAACTTTCTTCACTTATCTTCAAGGATCAGCCCCGGTGTCTTAGTCGGCTTTTCCTACTGTGCCGTCCTTATATGCCTTCTGCAATACAAAGAAAGCCTGCTTCTTCTGCCCCTGGTCCGAGACAAGTCCCTTGCGGTTGAACTCATCCTGAATCCCAGCCAAAGGCCGATTCGGCGAGCGAAAATCCATCAATACCCAGGGACTCATGCCCCTAAGTTGCGCGATCTTGTTCAACATCGGTAGTTGATGGCGAAACACATTGGCCTGGTATTCCTCGGTCCAGCGTTGGTCGTCTCTCCCGTGCAGACCAGCCTTCGCGTCGGCGCCAAACTCGCTCACAATCAGCGGCTTCTGATAGGCAATATCCCACTCAGTAACATCGGCACTCTCCGGATGTCCCTCATACCATCCGATATATTCATTGATTCCAATGACGTCCAGCGCGCGGCCCAGCGGATCATCGACAATCTTCGTGGCTCCCTGGGCACGGACTAGTAACGCCGCTGTAATCAAACGCGTCGCATCCATCGCGCGCGCCCGACCGGCAAGCGTTTCGATAAACTGTGTGCGTGCAGGGTTGTTCGGGGTTTCATTGGCCATCGACCACAACACAATGGCGGCATGATTCCGCGATGTGTTGATCTCTTCATCCAGTTGTTGTTCGGCTTTGGCCAGCACCTTTGGGTTATCAAACTCAAGCGCCCAGTAAACCGGATTCTCTGACCAGACCAACAAACCCATGCGGTCCGCGGCACGTAGCATGGTTTCATCATGCGGATAGTGCGCCAACCGCACAAAGTTACAACCGAGTTCCTTCGCCCATCCGAGCAGCGTCTCGGCATCTTTGTCTGAATACGCTCGCCCCGTCCTGTAAGGTGCTTCGGCATGCACCGAAACGCCGCGCAGAAAGATCGGCTTGCCGTTCAGCAGAATCTCTGTGCCCCGCGTCTCCACGGTGCGAAACCCCATAAGTTCATCAATCGAATCCGCGCCGGCGCGAATCGTAACTTTGTAAAGCTTCGGCGTCTCTGGCGACCAGCGCTCTAATCCTTTCCCTTCGAAATGAATTGCCGCTTTTCCGTCTTCTCCAGCCGACGCTGTCGCATGGGCGCCTAACTCCGGTATCTCTACCTCGACCTTTTCACCCGTATGTGCTCCCACGACATGCACCCATCCCGCAATCGCCGAGCCTTCTCCGCGCTCCAGGTGCAGATCGTATTGATCGATGAATGTCTCCGGCACTTCGATCAGCGAAACCTCGCGGGTCAGCCCGCCATAATTCCACCAATCTGTCTCCAGCGTCGGAACATTGTCCTCGTGGCGGGTGTTATCGACCGCCGCAACCACAAAGTTACTGCCGCTTTGCAGTGCGGTAGTCACCTCGCAATTGAATGCCGTATATCCGCCCTCATGTTCGCAAACCTTTTTCCCGTTGACCCAGAACCACGAGTGATAGTTCGCCGCACCTACATGCAGAAATACGTGCGTATGTTCTTTTGGCTGATAAGTGAAATCCTTCTCGTACCACATGGGACCTTCATAGAACAGGAGCGACTCCCGTTGCGTATTCCAATCCCCCGGCACCTTCAGCTTCGGCGCCTTCGCATAGTCATACTCTGTCGGGAACGGATCATCGGGCTTTGCCTTTGGAATTCAAAAACCAGCCATTCTTCTTTTCCTCATGATGAAAGCTGAACAATCCGGCGAAATAGGGATCGACAATCGAAGCCCATTCGCCGTTGAGGCTTGTCGCAGGCCGCCGGTCGGCTCCTGTCAACACAAGTGTTCCGCTCGTCGCCTGCGCCATCCCGTCTGCGGCCGCTAGAGACAGCACGCTGAACATAGCACTCATCGAAGCTGCACGCGCAACTCCAGGGGCAAAGGACGTCTTCATCCCGAAACCTCTTTCATTTGAAATAGGAATTCTAGAATGAGATCCGCATTTCATTCCATGCGAAACCCGCTTCAATCAGACTGGCCATCTTATCGCCCCGCGCCTGCTGCTGTATATTTCGCGCGCGCTCAAACCTATCACGCAGTAAAAAAGGGCCGCCCCCTCGGGCCGGCCCTTTGCACTGACACAAGCTCGTTGGTCGCTAGGCTCCCAGGTACTCCACGTGCACATACGTTCCCAGGCGCTCGTTGTACGCAAGGTACCATCCCACGTGATCCGGATCGTCATAGATGACGATCTCATCGGAATCCCACAACCATCCGTCGCAGAATGCCACGTCGCCCGGCGCCACGCTCCAATACCAATTGTTGAACCAGAACCGTCCCGGTCCGCCACCGGCCAGATGCCACACGTGGCGCGGGCCGAACCCGCCCGTGAAGTGGCCGTGCTCCCATGGGTGATCGAGATGATAGCGCGGGTCATTCGGACCGCTATCATGTCCAACCCAGTTCTTTCCGTCCACGTGCGGAGCATTGGGGTGGCCCGGCTTATCGCTGAAATTACGTTGCGGCTCCGCCGGTTTCGGGTTTCCGTGGAAGGCTGCCGGCCCGCGCGGCGGCGGAGCCATATGTGCTCCCCCGTGCGGCTGAGCGATAACTGGCACTGAAAAAGCGAGCAATGCTGTCAATGCAAGATGTGTTGCGCGCATAAGTCTTCCTCCTCGATGCATCCAAGCTCGACAGCCCTACAGAAGGCGCTGCTCGTAGCTCGGAAAAGACATCCAAACTACAGTAGATGCAACCCTACTTGATCGCGCAAGTTGTATATGTAAAAATCTTCGCGCTAAGTCAATCACTTAGGGCGGCATGCAGAGGAATCAGGCTTCCACGGAACCAAAGTTGCTGGCTGTCAGGCAACCACGGCCGCGGGCGCGCGTCGCCCCGCATACAGCGGGAATCGATTGGCCATCTCCGCAACTTCGCCGCGAATCCGCTCCAGCGCTGCATCGTCGTTACGCTGCTCCAGCGCCTGCGCGATCCAAGCGCCAATCTGCTTCATCTCCGCTTCCTTCATGCCGCGTGTCGTCAGTGCCGGCGTTCCCACACGGATCCCCGAAGGCTTCAGCGGCGGATTCTTGTCATACGGAATCGCATTCTTGTTCACCGTGATTCCGGCCTTGCCCAGAGCGAGTTCCGCTTCCGAACCAAGAATGCCCTTCTCAAAGACATCCACCAGCAGAAGGTGGTTGTCGGTTCCACCGGAAACCAGCCGGTACCCCGCGGCCCGCAGCGCCTCGCCCAGTGCCTTGGCGTTCACCACGATCTGTGCCGCATAGGTCTTGAACTCCGGCCGGAGCGCCTCGCCAAAGGCCACCGCCTTCGCTGCGATGATGTGCACCAGCGGACCGCCCTGCTGTCCCGGAAACACCGCCATGTCGATCGCCTTGCCGATGGTCTGTTCCGGCTTCTCGCCTAGCTGATAATTTTTGCCCGCCAGGATCAGTCCCGCCCGCGGCCCGCGCAGTGTTTTGTGGGTTGTCGTCGTCGTAATATGCGCATGCGGAACCGGCGAAGGATGCGCCCCGCCTGCGACCAGGCCCGCGATATGCGCCATGTCAAAGATGTAAATCGCGCCCACCTTGTCGGCAATCTGCCGCATCCGCGCAAAATCCCACAGACGCGGATAGGCGCTCGCCCCTCCGATAATCGCCTTCGGCTTCTCGCGGGTCGCAATCGCCTCCAGTTCGTCGTAGTCGATTATCTCCGTATCGCGCCGCACCGTGTAAAACGTCGGACGATACAGCTTCCCGCTGAAGCTCAATTTGTGCCCATGGGTCAGGTGCCCGCCGTGCGCCAGATCCAGGCCGAGAATCGTGTCGCCCGCTTGCAGGACTGCCATATACGCCGATGCATTGGCCTGCGATCCCGAGTGCGGCTGCACATTCGCAAACTCGGCACCAAAAATCTGCTTCGCACGGTCCCGTGCCAGGTTCTCGACCACGTCGGCATATTCGCACCCGCCATAGTAGCGTCGGCCCGGATAGCCCTCCGCATATTTATTGGTGAAAACAGATCCCGCCGCTTCTAAGACCGCCTCCGACACGAAATTCTCGCTGGCAATCATCTCCAGTCCTTCATGCTGGCGAAACGTTTCGTGGTCCACGGCTGCGGCAACGTCAGGATCGGCTTGGGCGAGAGAAAGAGCCATGCGGTCAGTCATACTTTGAATTTTACGGCAACCCCGGCCCCTTCCAGCCTGTGAAACTCTCCACCCTCAGTCCCCTCAATGCCTTAGTCCTCGTCTTTTAGTCCGCTGGGGGACCGCGGCGATATGTCGTTGTGCGAGGGTGTCTTCGACCAGCGTTGACTCATTCGGTGAAGCGCTCGTAATGGGGTAAGCCGAGCGAAGGATCCGCTTCTCGCACAGATCACAGATCACTGACGCCTGAACCCTGTTCACTATCTTTGCAGCGCCTGTTCTGCTGCGCCCATCACCTGTCCGGTCTTGTGATCGACCAGGAATACCACCAGCCGCACCGGACCTTGCGCCTCGTCCTTGTGGGTCAGCGGTCCGCCGCCAAGGTGCAGAGCGCGGCCATCGGCAGACTCCGGACCAAAGGACTTCATCACCCGCACCACCGCCACGTGCTCCAGCGTCTTGCCTGCATTCTCACCCGCCGACACGCGTTCCTGCGCCTCGTTTGCCGCCAGCACCGCAACCACGCGCGCATTCGCGTCCGTTTTCGCATGCACCGCAAACTGCGCCCCGCCCTTGTCCCATTGCGCATTGGCGATTGTGATTTCTTGCTTGGGCTGCGATGCCGCTTTATCCAGCGCCGCCTGCAGCGCGCGCGGATCGTTGCCCACAAACTGCGTCGACCCATCCACAACCATCTGCGGCGTGAAGCTGCTCTTCAATTTGAACCGGTCCACATACTCCTGCTGCCGCGCCGTCATATCTTCCGAAGAAAACGGATCGGTCCAGCCGTCATGGTTCCAATACGTCACGTGCTCGCTCAAGACAATCGCCTGCACGCCCGCGATGGGCTGCTTCTGGTCAAGTTCTCCCAGCAAACGGTCCGCCGGCGGACAATCCGAACACCCCTCCGACGTAAATAGTTCGACCAGCACCGGCTTGCGCTGCCTCGCATCTTGCCCCATTCCTTGAACCGCAAAAGATCCAGCTGCAAACGCAACCAGCGCCGCACGCACCAAAAAACTATGGCTTCTCTGCATTGGGGAAGTCCCTGCCTCACTCGGTTCTCATCCTACCCGCCGGCTCCAGCGAATGCCACCGCACGGCAACGAAACGGCCTCCCAACCCGCTGATCCGGCCTGCCGCGCGTGCAGACCCGTAACCTCCGGAGCGGCCACGTGCACAGGGCTGCAAGGGCCCTAAACGCTTCCGACGCGTCTAATCAATGAAATAGCGTTTTCTCCCCCAGAGCACGGGAGCCGGTTATGCTGATCGCATGACCGGCTTTCGCTTTTTCCGGCTCGCTCCTTTTCTCCTCTGCAACGCAGTCTTCGCCCAGCCGCACGCCGCTACCGTACCTCTCCTCACGCTCACCCCCAAGACCGTCGTCGCTGGTTCTCCCGAGCTGCTGCGGATCACCACGCCCGATGCCATCTCCATCGATGGCGAATGGCTCGGGCGCAAGATCGCATTCTTCCCCAGCCGCGACCACCGCATCTGGTTTGCTCTCGCCGGGGTCGACGTCGAAGCGCCAACGGCGCCCTCGACTCTTCAGATCCACGTGCACCGCGCCGACAACGCCACACGCGATTTCACCCAATCCATCGACATCCACCCCGCGCACTACCGCACCGGCGTCCTCACCGTTCAACCCAAATTCGTTGCGCCCGGCCCCGACGAGCTCAAACAAATCGGTGCCGACAGCAAGATCAAAGCGAATGTCTTTGCCACATCAGCCGACACGCCGCTCTGGTCCGGCAGTTTTCGCGTACCGGTGCGCGCCGCGCCGACCGACAGCTTCGGCACCCGTCGCACCTTCAACGGCAAGCTCGCCAGCATTCACAAGGGCATGGACTTTCGCGCGCCCATGGGAACAATCGTGCGCGCCGCCAACAGTGGCATCGTGGTTCTCGCTCGCCCGCTCTACTACGAAGGCAACTGCGTCGTGATCGATCACGGCCTCGGCCTCTATACAATCTCCATGCACTTCAGCCGCATCGATGTTCACGAAGGACAACGAGTCTCCGCCGGCGACCGCCTCGGCCTCAGCGGAGCCACAGGACGCGTCACCGGCCCCCATCTACATTGGGCTGTCCGTTGGCAAGGCGCCTACCTCGATCCCGCCAAGCTCCTCCGCCTTAACCTCACGTCGGTCCACTAAAGTCGGGATCGAAACTGTTCAATTTGGTCTTCGCATTCACGCACGTTTCCGCCGCAGTGTGCGCATCACAGTTGCGAAACACAGGCGCCGCAGCCGACACTTGCTGGTCATGAAATTTGTCTTTTCACTAGCCGCTCTCTTCAGCGCATTCGCGTCCTGCCTCCCGGCCACGGCGACCAATCTTGTCACCGGCAACGGGTTTGGATTCGCCGTCGTCTCGCCCGACACAGCCGCAGTGACCAAGTTCTATGCGCACCCGTACAGCTTCACGCGGCCCGATCCTCAAAATCCCACCGGCGAAGGAATCGAAACCGCAAATTTCATCAAGACCCTTCGCTCGACCGACACCGCCGCGGACGGGGCCTCAGCCGAATACGAAGAAGACTCGCACATCATTCATGCCCGCACGCCTTCCGGCGAAGGATTCTTCTTCATGCCGTTCGGCTTCAATCGACCGGCGCTCATCCTCACCTGGACAACATCCGCAGCAACGTCGTCCAGCGGATTTGAGGTCGAATGGAATCGGCCACTCTTGTCGCGCCGCACCGTGCACAGCGCCGGCGTCGACCTGCAGCTTCTCAAATTCGATGAAATCGAAGAATCGCTTCTTCTCATCCCCCTCGATCCGCCGCAGCTCCCTGTCACAACGGAAGCGCCTCTCTCCGGCCATGCAGCATGGGCGCTCGTCTCCCTCGAAAACGAAGACGAGCTGGAATCGGCAGCGCGCGCATTCAACCAGTGGCGCGGCTCCCTCGCCCCGCAAGCGCTGGTCAAGCGAGAGATCGCCCAGCTCAATCGCTGGCGCGTCCAACCCTCCGTTTCATTCGCTAGTGAGAAAGAACGGCATCTCTGGCGTCAGAGCGAAGTGATGCTGCGCATGGCGCAGAGTCGCGAGCCCAACCGCCCCGACCGGCACGGCAATGGCCTCATCGTAGCCAGCCTTCCCGACGGCGTATGGTTCACGCCATGGGTGCGCGACATGGCCTGGGCCACCGTCGCGCTTGCCCGCATGGGCCACTGCAACGAGGCGCGCGCGGCACTCCTCGCTTACTTCAACGCGCAGCCCACGGGGAAAATGCGCGCGCAAACCGCCGGCGCCGATTACCAGGTCTCGGTCGTGCGCTACTTCGGCGACGGCGCCGAAGAACCCTTCTTCACCATGGAAGGCCACACCAACATTGAGTTCGATGATTGGGGCGAGGTGCTCTGGGCTCTCGGCGAATATCTCGGGCGATACAACGATCCCGCGCTGCCCGCGACTGCCACCGCGCGCGGCCCTCTCTACCAGAGCGCCAGGGATTACGTCGTCAAGCCGCTCTACGCCAACCTCGAAACTTACAAGGGCGGCTTGATCGTTTCCTCCGACACCTCCATTTGGGAGGAACACCAGGTCGATAAAAAGCATTTCGCCTTTTCGACCGCCATCGCCATCAAGGGGCTGCAGGACTTCGCACGCATCGCGCGCAGCACCGGCGACGAGACCACGCGCACCGATGTGCTCCAGCACGTCGCCCTACTCGAGAAAGGATTCAACGCCGCATTCATCCGCGACGGCAAACTGCATGGCACCCTCGAACCGGGCATTAAGAACGACATCGACGGAGCGCTTCTCCCGATCCTTCACTTCGGCATCGTCACCGATCCCGCCATCGTACGCGACATCGTCGAACGCATGGAACTGCTCAAGGTCGCTTCGGGCGGGTACCGGCGCGTCCGCAGCACCTACACCGATCCCGCCATCTTTGAGTATTGGTATGAGCGCCAGGAATTTCTCTTCGTCGACATCAGCTTCGCCCAGGTCTTGCGCAGTCTGGGCCGCACCGAAGAAAGCGCCGCCCTGCTTCAGCGCATAACAAACAAGGCGGCCGTGGATCACAACATTATTCCCGAGATGTATGTGGCCGTCCCCTGCCCGCTTTTCCCCGGCCAGATCGGCGACCCCACCAGCGCGCGTCCCATGGTCGGCTACGGCGCCGGAGCCTATATCCTCGCCCTTCTCGATCGGGTGAATGGGGTCCGCTGACTCGGAAAGCACAGAGGCGAAAACTCTGCGAATATTTCCGGTCCTTCACTCTGGCTCTCCATCGGCATAGAGGAAAAACGCCAAACTGCCGATAGAGACAGTGCAGGTGGGGGTGGGATTTGGAATATTCTTCTCCGGTCGAGCGCGGTTCCTATGCAACAGCGACGGAATCCCTCGAGTCCGCATCCACCGCCCCTTGGGATTCGCCGGAGCCCTGCCCATCCTTTTTCAACCAGATGGAACAGCTCTTCGGCGAGATCTCCGAGCCCGATCCTTTGTTTTTTGTCGATAGCTGGACCATTGGCGTTGCGGCTGCAGCCCAGAGCTTCCAGGCGCGCCAGCAGGTCCGCGTCTCCGACCCATGGGCGTCCCGTCCCTTTGACTTTTCGATGCCTCTCAACTTCGTGAACGAATCGACGCAGGATGCGTATCCTCGTTCGTCCACGCATGCGGGCTTCACCAACGCATTCCGGGAGGCCTACGGCGTCAGCGGTTCGCCGTCTTCGGATCGCGCTGCGTCCGCAACACGCAAAGCAGTCCCGGCCGACCAGTCGTCCATCCCCGCACCCGAAACCAATCAGGACATCGCCGTGCAAAGTGCATGCCTGCTGCTCGGCGTCACCCTCACCAGCACCCGAGAGCAGATCAAAACCGCCTATCGGCAACTAGTCCGCCGCTATCATCCTGACCGAGTCCAACAAGGCAGTGACGACGAACGGCGCATCGCCACAGACCGTATGATCGCGATCAATCAGGCCTACCATCTGCTCGGCGCACAGTCCTTCGGCGCATCCTCTTAATCTCCTCCGCCTGCGAAGGCAGATCAAGGAAACACTCTCTTTACGAAACTGTGATCGGATAACTGGGGTTGAACGGAAAAATCAACTCCGCCTGGGTCGGGACAGCCTTGCCATTCTCAAGAGCCGGCTGGAAACGCCACGTCTTTACCGTGTCCAGAACGATCTGATCCAGCTTGGTCCCCATCCCTTTGACGAGAACTTCGCTCACCACCGCGCCCAGCGGATCTACGTTCACATCCACCACAATCTTCTGTTCGGTGGCCGGCAGCAGCGATCGATCGCTGACCGGCGGACGCGGCGAATATACCGGGAATGCCGGGCTGGCGTTCTTGTCGTCGCTTCCGTTCCCGGTCTCGGCTTGACCCGTCCCGTCGCCGTGATGCGGAGTCGCCGGCGCACCACCCTCAGGCTTCTTGAGCGGAGGCTTCTGCTTCACCGGCAAAACGAGCTTGGCCTGTGTAGCCGGATCCTGTGCGGCCTTGGGAGCAAGGCCGGCGTTGGGCATCCGAGGCAACGCGAGCTTCACCGCGTGGGATTCCCCCGCCACTTCGATCCTGGCCACGGCCTCCGGGGGTCTCTTTTTGAAGTCGGAAAGCGTCGCTCCCCAAAGTACGAGCAGAAGAGCGCAACCATGCAGCACAAGGGAAAGGACGATCGATCCGGGGCGGCGCTTCGCCTTCTTGGGAACACTCTGCATGGAGACCTCCCAGCCAAAGGGAATTTCATCCTACCGCAAGCCAAACGCGCGTTGGCCACTGGCCGCGCCTCTACAGCGTGGCGACTTCTTCTTCCGTCTTCTGCGTGCTGTGCACCGGCGCGCCCTTGCCCGCTGCCTTCTCTGCGCGCAGCGCCTTGTATGCACGATGCACAAACGACCCGAGATACCAGCCATCGATAAACTTGTAAGGCGTCTCGCCCGTGGTGTAGTGGCCGCAAGGCAGCACCCGCGCTTCAAAATTCAGTCCCACGCGCTTGAACGCCTCCACCACCTGCAGCGAATACTCCTTCGGAAACGTCAGGTCGTAATCGGCATACACCAGAAGCACCCTCTTCGCGGGTCCATCCACTTCCGGTCGCATGATGCGATCGTAGTAGCTCACCGGGCTCACTGCCGACCACAGCGAGCGAATGCGATCCTGGGTCAGATGCGCTTCTTCGAGCGCCTGGCGAATATGTCGCGTGCTCTGCCCCGCCCACACCACATCGCCGAATGCCGTCGACGCATGATTGAAGGCGTTCACGCGAATCCGCTTGTCGTGCGCGCTAGCCAGAAATCCATAGCACGAGCCGAGGCTCGTCCCCAGCACGCCGAAGTGCTCGTACCCCTGCTCTTCCAGCCAGTCGATGCAGCAGCGAATATCCACCACCGCCTGCCGGCACGCCGAAATCGTCCGACCGATGTTCGCGCTCACCGCGTAGTCCGACCGCTCCAGCTCGCTCGGCCTGCGAATATCGTGGTACGGCTTCGACAACCGCAGCGCCGATACCCCAAATTTGTTGAAGATGGTGCAGAGCGCGTTATGGCTGAACCCATCGGCATTCCACTGCGGCAGCACCACGATGGCTTGCTTCGGCCGCTTCGGATCTTTGTGCGCCGGCGCGGGATACCAGCGCGCATTCACCAAGTCGTTCTCGGGATACGGCGTCCGCTCCGGCGATGTGAAGCGCAAAAACTGCGCCTTCTTCATCTTTCCATCCGCCGCCAGCTCACGAAGTTCCGCTTCCTGGGCCAGCGTCTCCGGCCGCACGTTGGTCGGAAACAGCATCGGGTAGCGCTCTTCCAGACGAAAATCCGTCGGCCGCTCATACCCGAAAAACACATCGCTGTGACGGATCAGGCATTCGTTGACGCGCACCATCGCGGCTTCCGCAGCACGGTCATCGCGCAGCATCTCCGGCTTCGGCAGCACCGCCCCAAACCCGTGCGCCTCCAGGAACGGCTCAACCCACTCGAAGCCCCATTCCAGTGGCCGCACCACGCGATTCTCGTCGCGCGTCGTTAGCCGATATTCCCAGTCATACATCCAGCGCGTGTATCTCTTCTTCAACATGCCTTGCCTCTAAGTTTATCAGCGTATTAGGCGCAAACCATGATGCCGGACACACTCTGGTTCACGCCCATGCACTTCGTCCCGGCGCATCCTGCCTGTTTTCACTGCTTCACTGTTTCTCTGCTTCGCTTTCTCACTGTTTCAGGGTCTCCCCTGCTCCCTGCCTTACCATGAACCCATGCCCGATCTGCGCCTCGATGGCCCCCGTATCGCCTTCTTTGGAGGCAGTTTCGACCCGCCTCATCGGGGCCACCTCACCATCGCGCGCGCTGCCTCGACCGCGCTGCAACTGGATGAAGTTCTTTTTGCTCCTGTAGGCGCACAGCCGCTCAAACCTCGCGGCTCAACGGCCAGCTTCGACGACCGAGTCGCCATGACGCGCCTCGCCATCGCCGATGAACCCGGCTTCGTCGTCACTCTCGCCGACGCGCCCTCCACCAGCGGCTCGCCCAACTACACCATCCACACGCTGCTGGCTCTGCGCGAACAACTCCCCGCAACCGCCACTCTGTTTTGCCTGATGGGCGCCGATTCATTCCTCGCCCTGCGTCAATGGCACCGCGGCGCCGAACTCCCTTTCATCGCGCCGCTCATCGTCGCCTCGCGCCCCGGCCAAAGCTTCGCCGATCTCGCCGCCATCCTCCCCGAAGGTCTCTCTCTCGCCGAAGAATGCGCTCCGGCCCCAGCGGCCGCTTCCCTCGACTTGCAATCTTGCACCCTGCGCAACCCGACGGGAGCCACCACCCCGTTCTACCTGCTTCCCGGCCTCCATATCGACATCAGTGCCACCGCGATCCGCGAAGAGGTGCACAGCGAAGCCGTACGCATCCCGGCCGGCCAGGGCCACCACAGCGACCTCCCCGACGCCGTTTTCGACTACATCGCCGCGCACAACCTCTACCGGTAAAACAGCTGCGACTTCGCTATGCACAGTTCACAATGCACAACTGTCTCTTTGTCTTACTGACCCCTGCTCACTGATCCCTGTTCACTGTTCCCTCTCCACTGGTACCATCACCCATGGAGACCGATTCCCTCGAATGACGCATTCGCACGCCCACGAATCTACCCGCATCCTTGTTCAAGCCGCAGCCCGCGTTTGTGAAGACAAAAAAGGCGAAGACACCCGCATCCTCGAACTCGACTCCATCGATTCAGGCCTCGCCGATTTCTTTCTCATCACCTCGGCCCTCAATGAGCGCCAGGCGCAAACCATCGGCGACGAAATCGAGTTCGTCCTCAAGCGCGATCACGGCGTCTATGCCACCTCGGTCGAGGGTCGCCGCCAGGGCGACTGGATCCTCCTCGACTACGTTGACTTTGTGGTCCACGTGTTTATGAGGGACAAGCGCGCCTTCTACGACATCGAACGCCTGCGTAAATCCGCGCGTCCGCTCACCCCTGCCGAGTTCGACGAAGAGCTGAAGGCTGCACTGACCGCCAAGACCCGCGCCGCCCGTGCCGCAAAAACACCGGCTCAGTCCAAGCCGAAAAAGGCGCCGGCAAAATCTGCTGTTACCGCGAAGTCTCCTGCAAAGAAATCCGCGGCACCCAAATCTCCAGCCAAGTCCGCGCCCAAGAAGACCGCCGTCCGCAAACCCCGCGCCAAGAAATAAGCGTTCTCGCGCACAGGCCACACAGCCACGGCCGTTCGATTTCTATCTCCAGCTTCTCCCGTTCGACTTCGCCGCCCATTGGTGGCCGACTTCCACGCCCGAACCTTATCTATCCCAGCCTTCATCAGATTTCGCGCTCGTGTATAGACACGCTTCCATTGCCGCCATAGCAGAGTCCGCAGTTTGTGCCGCAGCCAGCCATCGAGTTCCTCCAACACGTTCTTTACTTCGGTGAGTCGGAAGTAGGCCAGCCAGCCCCTCAGGACGGGATTAAGCCCCTTGATGACTTGCTGCATGCTCTGCCCGCGGCCCCGCCGTAGCGCGAGACGGATCTTCTCCCTCAGGCGCTCACGACTCTGCGATGCGATCTTGAGCTTCGGTTTCCTGTGCCACGTCATGCTGTAGCCCAGGAACTTCCGCTCCCACGGTCGCGCCACTGCGCTCTTGGCCGCATTGACCTTCAACCTCAGCCTTTGCTCCAGAAACGCCGTGATCGATTGCCTGACCCTCTGTCCTGCCCGATCGCTTTGGACATAGATGTTGCAGTCGTCGGCGTATCGGCAGAAACGATGACCCCGTCGTTCCAGTTCGCGATCCAGATCGTCCAGCAGGATATTCGATAACAACGGGGAAAGAGGACTGCCCTGCGGCGTCCCTTCGCTCCGTGCATTCGCTACCCCACCTTCCATCAGTCCCGCTTCCAGATAGCGCCGGATCAGTTTCAACACACCGGGGTCTTTCACCTTGCGTCCCACTCGCGCCATAAGCACATCATGGTTCACTCGGTCGAAAAATTTCTCCAAGTCGAGGTCTACGGTCCATCGCCGACCCTCGGCAACATACCCTCGTGCGGCATTCACCGCCTGATGGGCGTTGCGTCCGGGACGAAAACCGTAGCTCGACTCCGAGAACCCGGGATCGAACAGAGGTTGCAGTATCTGATGAAGTGCCTGTTGGATCAGCCGATCCAGCGCACAAGGAATGCCCAGGATGCGTACCCCGCCTTGCGGCTTCGGTATCTCCACCCTGCGCACTGCCTGAGGCATGTATTCGCCCACCAACAGAGACTGCTTGATTTTCGGCCAGTGCGCCACAAGCCAGGGTTTCAACTCCAGAACCGTGAGCCCATCGACTCCCGGCGCTCCTTTGTTTTCCACCACCCGCTGGTAGGCACACAGCATGTTGCTGCGTTCCAGCGCAGCTTCCAAAAGTCCCTGCGCTGCTTCCGGTTTCGTTTCTCCACCAGTCGCCGTACGAGTCTCAGCACCAGACACGATCCTCGACAGGTTCCGCCCGTCTACCTCCGCGCCGGCCTTACTTGCGTAAGCTTCTGCTTCGTTGACTCGCATCGAGATCTGCTGTCCTACTCCCGTGTTTCACGTTTGGCCCTTCACTCCGCTCTCGCGAAGCTAATATGGCCGCTGCTGACTTCTGGTGGTTCATCCCAACGCCTCACGACGCCGGTAGCCCTGAGGCAAACCACCAGATCTCCCCGGGTATTACGCACTCACCTTCACGCTTATCTCTGTCGGATATACGCCGCAGCGTCCGTGCAAGTATCGGGCTTTGCATCCATTGGCCTGCTCACCCCACTGCGTCGCCTCTATCCGCTGGCTGTTCGTCAGAGCAGCGCTTTGCCTCCAGCTTCCTCCGGATCCCACCTCGCGATGAACACCCTTGCTGTTCGGCTAACACTTCCCCTTGCCGGGTGTGTAGAGGACTTACACCTCCTAGTGAGTGCGCCCTGCCGGGCGCACCAAAAAAAAGGGGACCCGCCGCAGCGGATCCCCTTTTTGCTTGCTGTTGCCGATTGCCTTAGAACGTGAAGTGCAGCGCCAGGCGAATGTTCCGGCTCACCTGGTACAGGTAAGGCTGTTTGTATTGACTGTTGATTGTGATCGGCCCGCCTGCGGTGCTTCCCAGGGGGGACGCGTTTGCCGCCGCAATTGCGTTGTACGGTGTCATCGCGCCGGCATAGAACGCCGGTCCGTCGCCGATCCAGCAGCTTGAGCTGGGCAAGGCATAGTTGGCCGTGTTGTAGGCAAGGCAGCCCGACGTTTGCGGAGACGCGTAGTTCACCGCGTAACCGGAATCAGCCTGCTGGCCATAGGACGTGACCGAGTGCTGGTTCAGAACATTGGTAAAGGTCGCGTCGAACGACAGGGTTTTCGACTCGCCCATATGCATTGACTGCTTCAGGTTGAAGTCGGTGTCGAGGAATGCGGGGGTCCGTTTGACAGTGGGCGCAGTCGCTGTAATCGCGCCGCTGGTCGGATCCTGAGCCACATCGATCCATTTGCCACGATTGACGATGTCGGTCGGGAAGGCGCTCGGGAACGCATAACCAATGTCCATATAGCTGGTCAACGGACTGCCGCTATACGCAGATTGGAATACCCCGAAGTCGGTCGCGAACTTCCGCAGCCAGGGCAGATCGTAGTAGACGTAACCCTTCGCTGCATTCGGCCGATCCGTTGGAAGCAATCCGCTCGAAGAACCGCCATTGTCGTTCCACGAGAAATACGGCTCGTCAAACGAACGGCTGTTGTTCGGTGCGTTGCGGCCGCCACCACCGTCTGCCACGTCGGAGCTGGTCAGGCCGGTATAGTTGCCGCGCAGGTTGCTGTAGGTGTACGAGAACATACCCATCCAGTGCTGCGCGACTCCCTTCGTAATGCGGAATTCGACGCCGTCGTAGCTGCGGGCGGCGGGAATCGTCTTGTTCGGCGGGCAGCCATCCGTGCAGTCCGGAGCCACACCGTAGAGGAAGTTGTAGAAGTTCGTGAACGTGCTGTTCACGCCCTGTCCGGGGTTCACAATCACAAACGTCTCACCGACCGCCGGATTGTAAATGGCCGAGTCCTCGATCACATGGTCCAGGCGCCTGCGATCCCAACGTGCCTCAAACGCGATGTTGGGCGAGATCTGATAATCCACGCCCACGGTCGAATCGTGCTGCGCGTAGGGCTTCAATCCCGGCGCCGTGCCTTCCTGCGTCGTGCTGCAGGTGGGGCAGGTGGTCGGGAAGGCGCGTAAGTTCTGGTTCTCAAGGAATGTCAAACCGGCGGGTGCCGCGCCGCCCCAGTTTGCGGTGCTCGTCGAGTCCGGTCCAACGCAGTAACGGTTATTGCTGTTGAATGCCGGAAGGATGTTCGCGACGCTCGGTTCCATCAGCGCGTACCAGCATTCCTGCCAGTACTGTCCGCCGTAGGAGCTGATCGCCACGTTCAGCTTCATCTGATCGTAGTATTCGCCGAAGCCCCCGAACACCTTCATCTTGCCATTCTTGAAGACGTCCCAGGCAGCGCCGACGCGCGGAGCAATTTTGTCGCCCCAGCCGAAGTTGATCGGCTGCGTGATCTTCGCCGTGCTCGGCTGGTTCTCTGCCGGCAGATACTCGCGCTCGATGCGCAGTCCGTAGTTCACCGTCAGACCTTTGCCGACCGTCCACGCATCCTGGCCGTAGAAACCGTGATTGAATCCAACCGCGGCTCCGCCGCTGCCAAAGTCGTTCACGTTCACCGTGCCATACGTTCCCACGCAATTCGCATACCCTGTCGCCGCTTCCACCGCCGCGCAATTCGCTTCGCCAACCGCGCCTTGCGGCGAATAAGGATTTGTCACGCCCGGATAGACTTGCACCAGCGGCGCGTTGTAGCCCTGGAAGATGTAGTTCGAATTCCGGTGGAGCTGGTAGCCGAACTTCAAGTTGTGCGTCCCAAACCGGCCGGCGTGGAACCATGCCACATCCTGGTCGAATTGAATCGCCTTGTTCGCGTTGAAGTGGGTAAAGTTTCCGTCCAGCGCCTCGTTGAGAAAGCCCGTGCTCTGCGCCAGTGCAGGAGGCAACGGCGCCCCAGTTGTGTCGGTGTTGGGCGCGCCACCGTTGGCAAACCACTCATCGATCGCACCCGTCTGCGGATAACCGAAGTCGTGGTAGTTCTCAAAGTAGTAGCCGAACCGCGACGTCGCCACCAGGCTGTTCGTCAGCGTGATATCCGCGCCCGTGTTCAGCGTCAGATCCGGCGCCGAGTAGCCCAGCGTGTGCGCATAGGTCGAAGGTGCAACAAAGTTGCCGCTGCACGTCAGGCTCGATCCGCGCCCAGAGCAGCCAGTCACCGTGTTGTAGTAGCCCTGCACAGAATCAGCCACCGGGAACGACTCGCCGGCCTGCTTCTGCCCCTGGTAGAGCCATGACCCGAAGACGCGAATCTTGTTCGTCACCTCTGCATCCAGACGCGCTGTGGCGTAGTAGGTGTGCGTGTTCTGGCTGAACGGGACCTCGCCGCCATTGGGGCCGTAGTTCAACGACTGCTCATATGCGTTGAATTCCGGATTGAAACCGGCAAAGAGGAAGATTCGGTCTTCCAGCCGGTTGTACATCCGGTCGGCCACGACCTTGGGGAACAAGCCCATCAATGGTCCGCCGATCGTGATGCCAGGAAAGAAATCGCTCGTCTTCGGCCGAATCGGTTGATACACCTGCGACGTGGGATCGATCGCGCCCCAACTCGTGGTCGTGCCGCTCGAGCTCGGATCGTAACGCAGGGTCGGATTTGGCGATCCATTCATCGCGCCATCTTCAAAGTTGGTAAACACCGAACCATGCCAATGGTTCGTACCCTTGTCCATGATCACGTTGACCACGCCACCCAGCGCACCACCATATTCGGCTTCGACGCCCGAGGTCTTCATCTGCACTTCCTGGATGAAGTCCATCGGAACGTTGGTGTGCGAGTAGCCGCCGATGATGTTGGCCGTTTCCTGGCCTTCGACCAGGTAGGAGTTCTCCGAGTCGGCGCCGCCGCCGATCGAGAATCCAAAAGCGCCGCCGTTCGATCCGTTGCCCGGCGAGCTCGAACCGCTGCCGTTGCTCAGCATGTTGCTGCCTTCGAGGGGCTCGTTGCGGGCTGCCGGAGCAAACTGAATGACAGATTGGAAAGACGTGCCGTGCGGAATGTCTTGGAGAGTCTCTTGGGGAATATTGGTCAGCGTCGTGGTCGTGGTCTCGTCGATCATCGGACCTTCGGTCTTCACTTCAACCACGGTGTTCACCGCGCCCACACTGAGCGTCAGGTTGATGGTGGGAAGGTGCCCGACTTCGAGATTGACGTTCTCACGCTTGAGCGTATCGAATCCCTGCGCTTTGACGAGAATCGTGTAATTCCCGGGCGGCAGGTTGGCCAAGCGATAGTAGCCGGAAGCATCCGTATCCACTACCTTGGAGCCCACCAGCGTCGGCGTCGTCACCGTCACGCTCGCACCGGGCACTACGGCGCCCGAGGGATCCTTGACCGTTCCCTGCATACCACCCGTCGTCTCCTGACCGGAAACAACCTGCGGCGAACTCAGCGTGAAGCCCAGCGCCAGCGCGATTGCACAAAAGACGGCCAGACCTTTCCAGCGAAATACTTTCATTCGACTCCTCCAAAACCGTTCAATGAGAACCGGAAGTCCAGACTGAACTCCTCGATTCGATTCATTTGCTTGCGTCCCGGCGGTGAAGGGGGAGTGCCGATTCGCGCCTCAAATGCGAGAAACTATAAGCTGACTCTTACTGAGGGCAGGAACTCCTTCCAAAGTCCTGAAACTCGCCTGATTTTGCACGCGACACCGGGAAAGTGTGGGAAGACAATGCAGTGGAGGTTGCATGACGGTTGCCAATCTCCGACCAACCTTCAAATCTTTGTCAGTAATTGAAACTTAAGTACTTAGGGGGGAGTTGGTCCTACTCGAAGGTTGTACACTCTATGAAAAGATGGAGAATGTTTGCTGAATATCCTGAAAAGCGAATGTGTCTCTGCTTTTTGGGGACTTCGTTGGTTCGACGGCGGAAAGCTTCAAAAGAGGGGGGAATCCCTTAGGATTCCCCCCTCAATAACGTCGCGATGGATGGCTCTAGAAATTCACCTTGAGCGAGAATTGCCCGAACCGCCGCTCATCGTTCGCGCCGCCGCCGTTGCCGATACCGCCCTTCGACGCCATCACCAGCGGTTGATAGTTCCCCTGCGCATCCAGAATGGCATTGCCGCTGCCATCCGTCAGATAGTTGCTCGAAACATCGTTCAATGCTTCCTGCAGGAACAGGTTGTGATGGTTGAAAATGTTGAACCCCTCCGCGCGGAATTCCAGGCTCAGCTTTTCACGAATAGGGAATGTCTTGGCCATCGATGCATCGAGGTTCCACATCCCCGGCCCGCGAAACGCATTGCGCGCTGTCATCGTCGACGGCCATGGACCCCAATCCGAGATGCCCAGCAGATTCGGGTTTCCCCATGAATTCGCTCCCGGCAGTGAGCCGATCTGGTAGAGATTGCTCCCGCCTCCTGTAACGCCGCTTGGAATCGACTTAAACGTGCGTTTCGTCAGCGGTGCGTCGGGCGTATAACGCGCCACGTTGTACCCGGAATAGTTGTTGGTGAAGTCGAAGTACGAGAACGGCGTTCCGGAGTGCAGCTGGTAAATGCCCGCGACTTCCCATCCACCTAGAACTTCGCCTACCAGATTGTGCGCGTTCTTGAAGTACGGCTCCTGGTAGATCGGCGCCATCACCAGGCGTTGCTTCACGTCAAGGTCGCCGTTGCCATGATCCATCGCTGGATTGAATGGATTCGTATAACCAAGACTGAAAGCGTTGTTGGTCTCGGAAAAGGTCGTGCTCAAATCGTCCGTCGAGTGCGCAAATGTGTAATTCGCCACCACCCCAAATCCGGTCTGGCGCAAATTCGTCGACTGGAATTCGGCATTCATTCCGTGATAATACGAATCGCCCTCCGAACCGCGATTGTTTGCGTTTGAATACTGCGGGTTCAGTCGCGTGAGCCCCGTCAGCCCAGACACCGGATCGACCACCGGATCGCCCAGCATCGCATTGCCGCTGCCCAGTCCGTTGTAGTTCTTGATGTCGTACAGGTGAATGCCGCGCGCGCCGACATACTGCAGCGAGACCATGGTGTTGTGGTTCAGTTGATGTTCCGCAGCAAGGCTCCAGAATTGAGTCTGCGCCGTCCGGATGTTCTGATCCACATGACGAAGGCTGGTCGGCGGCAGC
This sequence comes from uncultured Acidobacteriaceae bacterium, assembly GCA_963798035.1. Taxonomy (GTDB): domain Bacteria; phylum Acidobacteriota; class Terriglobia; order Terriglobales; family Acidobacteriaceae; genus Telmatobacter. Next base: position 440,641 of record CAWCRW010000009.1, read on the forward strand.
GGCACACTGCCCGATGCGCCCGCCAGCGGACCGGCATTCGAATTCGTCACCGTCACGTTGTTGACGACAACCACGGCATAGTTCGGCGGGTTCTGAATCACGTTGAACGTCACGTTGCCGAAGTTGCGTTCGTAGGCGATCCCGTAGCCTCCGCGGATCGAGTCGCGGCCGTTGCCGAATAGATCCCATGCGAACCCGACACGCGGCGAAACCGCGCCATACGTCGGCTTCCACAAACTGTGAATGGGGCTGTTCGGCACCGTGAAGACCTGGCCATTCCGTTCCCGCTCCGCAATGCTCGAGCCTGTCCCGTAATAGTAGTTGGAATCCAGGTTTTGATTGTTGTTGTGCTGCACACCATAGAACTCGTACCGCACGCCGTAATTCGCCGTGAAGCTCGGCGTGATTTTGTAAGAGTCCTGGGAATACGCGGCCCAGTCCCGGAACCGCTCGCTGCGTGCGAAACTCGGCGACGTTGCAGGCAGATTGATCGAACAGCCCGCCGTCTGCGTCATCACACCTGTGTAAGGATTCTTGACGCAGGGCAGCGCTCCATTCGGATTCACTGCCGCTTCGAACTCAAAGAGATTCCCGCTATAGAGATTCTGCAAGCCCGCGGACCGGCTGTTGCCCAGTTGTTCCACTGCCTGCGCATAGGCTCCATACGCGTTGTTGTCCTGGATGTAGATCAGCTGCGCGCCGCTTTGGATCGAATGCTTGCCCTTCTGCCAGGTCAAGTCCTGGTTGACTTGCGAAGTATTCTGCGGTCCGCCATAGGGCAGGCCGCCGTTGGCAGGGTTCGTATCGTAGAAGCCGGGAAGCTGAATGTAGACGCCCGTCCCCGGAATCGTCGCATTCACCGAGACATCCAGCGTCGGCGCATTTTGCAGCTTCGTATCGTATGCGTTGAAGGTGTTGAACCGGCTGAAACTCAGCTTCGTCGCCGACGCCAGCGCCGGGGTGAACTCGTGGGACAGGCTGTAGAGGTATGCCTGGTTGTCTGTCGTTCCGCCCACGTTGAACTGCGCATAAGGCGAGGCAAAGTCGCCGCCCGATTGGTCGGTCTCTTTGTATTCGACAAAGCGCCCGAACATCTGCGTCTTCTCGCCCAGGTTATAGTCCCCGCGCGCCACGATGTTATAGGTGTTCTGCGGAATCCCGCCGCCCGCGTTTTCCGGCGCGTTGAATGCCACCGTTCCGAAAACCGGGGTCGTCGGATCAAGTCCCGCTGGCACGGTCGCACCATAGATGTCCGCCGCCGAGTAAGTCTGCGCAAAATTGAAAGTCTTGCCGCCGCCAAAGGTGCTGAAGAAGCTTTGAATATTAGGAGCCGCCGTGGACAGGAACTGCGGGGTCGGCACGCCTGCGGTCAGGTTCGCCGCGCTGCGCACCCGGATCCACTCCGTGCTGCCAAACACAAAAAGCTTGTCTTTGATGATCGGGCCGCCGGCTGCAAACCCAAACTGGTTTCGCGTATATGTGCCCTTGGGCACACCCAGCTGATCGTTCGTCTCCGTGTTCGACGTGTACGCCGACAAGCGATTGTATTCCCATGCATCTCCGTGAAACACATTCGTGCCCGCTTTGGTTGAGACGTTCACCACGCCGCCCGACGCACGCCCAAATTGTGCTTCGAAGTTGCTCGTCGATACGCGATATTCCTGGATCGAATCCAACGGAACGAATGTCCCGATGCCGTCTCCGAAAACCGCGACGTTCTCCACACCGTCAAGCAGAATCTCCGTTCCGCTGGAGCGCTGTCCGTTGATATTGAATCCCACCCCGCGGGTGCTGTCGTTCTGGCTGCCGTTGGCGCTTCCCGACGATCCCGCATCACCATTCGAAATGTTTCCCGAAATCTCGACGAAGTCGTACGGGTTGCGCGTCAAGCTCGGCAACTGCGCCAGCTGTTCCGAATCCACAACCTGGCTCAGCTCCTGCGACTGCGTGTTCACCTGCGCGCCGCCTTCGGCAATCACCTGCACTTCCGTCACGCTGGTGCTGATCGAGAGGCGCGCATCCAGCGTCACATGGCCCCCGACCGTTACTTCCACCTTCGCGTTGAATGCCTTGAAACTTCCTGAAGTGACGGAAACCTGGTAAGTCGCCGGCGCCAGTCCGGTGACCTGATAATAACCAGCCGTATTGGAGATCGTGCTGCGCGCGGCATTCGTGCCAAGGTTCTTCACCGAAACTGTCGCATCCGGGATGACGGCTCCCGATTGGTCCAGGACCACGCCTGAGATCTGGCCCGATTCAACCTGCGCCGAAGCCACACCCACAAATAATGAGAGCAACAACACGAGACTTGCCAGGCTGCATCCCCAACCCCGTTGACCGGATCCGGCCCAGAATTTGGCAGCGGGCAACAATCGCCTCGTAGAAAACCGGAAATATCGCATCGAAACTCCTCCGGGCGGAGGACGGGTAGGCTCCAGGTGGGAACCCCACGGTCCGCAGAACGTTCGGCGTACCGGACTGGCTGGGGAATGAACGAGCCGTTGCGCGGTTTGATCGGTTAGAAACGAGGACTGCACGAAAACGGTAATGGGTAGACTTCGCCTCCGTGGTTCACCCACGCAGCTACAAGTCTGCCAGTTAAAAGAGAAGGGTAGTTGCTAAGTACCTTGCAGATGACGTGCCAAACCGTAGCCACTCATTGAAAAACGCATTAATACCCTGTAGTCAAACGTTTAAGTGAACCACTGAAATCTTCCTCTTGACGCAGATCTATGACAAACCATAGATTTCTTCCATAAACTGCTAAGTTATTCATTTTGGACCATTTCTCTCCAATTCGAGCTCGGCCCGCTCCCACTGCTGTATCCTCCTCCCCATGCAGTGGACTCTAGCCCACATCGGCGCTCGCTCCGGCACACGCGATCCCTTCGACGCCTCTGTCCAGCTCTATCTAGGCCGTTGCGCACCTGTCGCTCGCTGCGAAACCCATGCCTTCAAGACCGAGGCCGCGCTGCTCGAGAGCCTCGACCGTCCGCAAGGCCGCACCGCGACCGTGCCGGTCCTGCTCGACAGCCGCGGCCGGTCTCTGACTTCAGAAGCTTTCGCGGCCTGGCTCGGTGCGCGCCGCGATGAGGGCACGCAACACATCCTTCTTGCCATCGGACCCGCCGACGGTTGGTCCGACACCGCCCGCGCCCGCGCGAAGCTGCTGCTCTCGCTTGGTTCTTTCACGGTAGCGCACACCCTGGCTCGCCTGGTTCTCGCCGAACAGCTCTACCGCGCCACAACCATCCTCACCGGCCATCCTTACCACTCCGGCCATTGAGGACTCCCCGTCCCGCCAATAAGCTCCCAGCCCAAGTCTCCGCCCCTTAGTGCCTCAGCAGCCCCTAATCCATAGTCCCTCAATCAGTCCCGTCTCCTATACTCGTTCTCGTGACCCCTGAAGCTCCCTCCCGCACCGGCTTAGTCCTCATCAACACCGGTCCCGGCAAAGGCAAAACGACCGCTGCCCTCGGCACTGCCATGCGCGCTGTCGGCAACGGCATGCGCGTCCTTGTGCTCCAGTTCCTCAAAGGCTCATGGCACTACGGCGAACTCGACGCCGTGCTTCCCTTCGGCGACAACTTCGTCCTCAAGCAGATGGGCCGCGGCTTCGTGAAAGTCGGCGGTGCCGAAACCGACCCCGAAGACATCCGTCTCGTCGAAGCCGCCTGGGCCGAGGCCCGGGAAGCCATCCTTTCCGGCGAGTGGGACCTGGTTGTGCTCGATGAAATCAATTACGCCATCAGCTACGGCATGCTTGCGCCTGAAAACGTCGCCGAAACTCTCCGCACCCGCCCCGAAATGGTCCACGTCATCCTCACCGGCCGCAACGCTCACCCGCTCCTCATCGAGCTTGCCGACACCGTCACCGAGATGCGCGAAGTCAAACACGCCTACCAGAAAGGCATCCTCGCCCAGCGCGGCATTGAATATTAATTTCGCTCCGCCTCCTGCCCGCGCACTGCACAAACTCGCCTCAGCACAGTACACTCCGCACGGGATTTCCTGTTGACTGATGCCGGTTTCTTACCGTCCAACCCGCAAGTTCCAGGCCCTTCGCGTTCCTTGTTTGCCAGGAGGACTCTCGTGCGCATCGCTCCTTTCTCAGTCGTCGCTCTTCTTGCCGCCTCTCTCTCCTCGGCCCAGCAGCCCGTCCCCGTCGCGCTCACCATCTATAACCAGGACTTCGCCGTTGCCCGCACCGCGATCGACCTCGATCTGCACCCCGGCCTCAACGAAGTCACGGCGACCGAAGTCACCAGCCGCCTCGAGCCCGACTCCGTCATCCTGCTCGATCCCGCCGGCAAGCGGCCCATCCGCGTGGTCGAACAGAACTACGACGCCGCCATCGTGAATCAGGAATGGCTGCTGCAGAAGTATGAAGGCAAGACCATCGACTTCCAGGTCAACACCCCGCAGGGAATCCAGACGGTCCAGGGCAAGATCATCCGGGCCGGCTTTCAACGCCCGATGGAGTACTCCTTCGACGGCCAGCAACTCACGGGACAAAGCGCCGAGCCTCTCATTGAAGTCAATGGCAAAATGCAGTTCCAGCTTCCCGGACTTCCCCTTTTTCCCGCCGCAATCGATGGACTGCTCCTCAAGCCCACCCTCCGTTGGCAAATCCATTCCGACAAAGCCGACCGCTTCCCCGCAGAGCTCGCGTACATCACCGGCGGCTTCAATTGGGAAGCGACGTATAACGTGGTCGTTCCATCCTCCGCCGACGTCACCGGCGATGAGCACGCCGACTTCCTGGGCTGGGTTACGATCCACAATCTAAGCGGCACGGAGTTTCCCCAGGCGCGCATCAAGCTCATGGCCGGCGACGTCGCCAAGATCCAGGCCGGCGGTTATCCGAGAAAAACCCTGATGTTTGCCGCGGCGCAGTCCGTGGACGCCGAGGCTTCCGTCACCCAAAAGCCCTTTGACGATTTCCATCTCTATGACCTCAACCGCACCGTCTCTCTGCGCGATGGAGAAACCAAGCAGATCGAGTTCATCGACGCCGCTGATGTCTCCGTCCACCGCGATTACCTCTACGACGGCTCCGCTCAGCTCCAACCTGCCTATGACAATGGCAACGTTAACGAGCAGCGTGGCTATGGCCTCGACCACGGCAACAACAAGGTTTCGCTGGTCGAGGAAATCAAGAACAGCGAAGCCAATCATCTTGGCATGCCCCTGCCCGCCGGCCGCGTCCGCCTCTATCGTCGCGACGCCGACGGCCAGATGGAATTCGTCGGCGAAAGCCTCATCAACCACACCCCCGCCGAAGAGACCGTCAAGCTCGTCACCGGCAGCGCCTTCGATGTGAAGGGCGCGCGGCGCCAAACCGACTTCCACATCGACCGCAACGGCCGCACCCTCGACGAGACCTTCGAAATCAAGATCACCAATAAGAAGCAACAGCCCGTCAACGTCGCGGTCGTCGAACACCTCTATCGCGGCGCGAATTGGGAAATCACCGAAAAGTCGTCCGACTACACCAAAATCGACAGCCGCACCGTGCAGTTCCCGCTGCAGGTTCCCTCGAAAGGGGAATCCACACTGACCTACTCGGTGCGTTATTCCTGGTAAGAACTCCGATCAGGCAAAGCACGCGATGAGACCACGCCACAGCGTTACGATCCGAGCGCGAAACTCCTTGCGCATCCCGCGCCTTCTCTCAATCGCGAGCGCAGGTGCGTTCTTCCTTCTTCCCATCAGCGCAAGCGCGCTGGGTGTTCCCGCCCAGGTGCTGGACCTCCCGCCAGGCGCCGCACCCACGAATCCGTCGCCTGCCACGATGCAAAGTGCCTCCCCCAACAAGCCCGATTGGAGCGCGCCCCTCATCCATCCGCTCGATCAGATGCGCACTGATCCGCACTGGCGCGTCTACGCAGCGGTCATCACCCGCGATCACAAAACCCTCCAGGCTTTGCTCGACGCAGGCGACTCCCCTGAAGGCTACGGACACTACATTGGATTTCCCCTGATCATGGCCTGCCAGCTCAATGATCTCGACTCTGTCACCGCACTCCTGAAGGCCGGCGCCCATGTGAATCAGGCCTGGCGCGGCGGGACCACTCCTCTCATGACTGCAGCCGAGTGGGGCCATGTCGACCTCATCCGTTATCTTCTCGCCCACGGAGCGCTGCCCAACGAGACTTCTCAACCCAGTGGAGACTCTGCACTCTTTCACGCGCTGAACCATCGCAACCTTGCGATCCTCACGCTCCTCATCGAGAACGGAGCCGATATCAACCTCCCCACCAACAGCGGCACCACCCCGCTCCAGTCCGCTGCGCTCCACAACGATCTGCCGCTGGTCCGCTTCCTTCAAGATCACGGCGCAAAATTCAATTCTCCCGATGAAGAGCTTCTCTATTGTGCCTCCAGCGGCGACGCCGAAGGCATCCAACGCGTGCTCGCTGCAGGAGCGCACGTCAATCGGCCTTTCGCGCGCGGGGTCACCCCGTTGATGGCCGCCGCACTCAACGGACAAACCGCCGCTGTCAAAGCTCTCCTCGCCCACGGAGCCAACATCAATGCTTATGACGAAATTCACGACACGCCGCTGATGTTCGCCCTCAAAGGCACCCACAAATCCACGGTGATGGCTCTGCTCGACGCAGGCGCCGATCCTACCCTCCCCAACATCGCCCAGGTATCCACCCTCCATCAATCCGCCATCTACATGGACGATCCCGAGATCGTCCATCGCCTGCTCGAGAGCGGCGTTTCTCCTACAGCGGGTGACCGAATCAGTGTGACCCCGCTGATGAACGCCGCCGCCTTCGGCCACTATGAGACCGTGAAGATCCTCCTCGCGCTCCATGTCCCGGTCAACGTCCAATCCAGCGAGGGAATCACCGCGTTGATTCACGCCTCTATCTCAGGCCAGGCGGATATCGTCACTCTCCTTCTTCGTGCAGGCGCCGATCCTTCCATCCTCGACAAGCAAAACCGATCCGCTCTCGACCACGCCCGCCAGATGCACCAGGACAGCGTCGTCGCCCTCCTCGAGCCCAAATCCGTAAGCCCCTAACCCCTCAGTCCCTTAGTCCGCAGCTCCCAGTGCCTGTCTTCCTGATCCCTGTTCACTGACCCCTGACCGCTGTTTACTGACCCCTGTCCCCTGACCCCTGCCTCTATAATGTCTGAGGTCCTATGTCCTGGTTCAAGCGCGAGAACGGCGAATTCGAAGGCCCCGAAGGCAACGGCGACGAAGAAAAGCGCGTCCGCACCGAAGGCCTCTGGACCAAGTGTCCCGGCTGCCGCCAGGCCATTTTCAACCCCGATCTGCAGGCCAATCTCAACGTCTGCCCCAAGTGCCAGTACCACTTCAAAATCGGCGCTCGCCAGCGACTCGACCTGCTCCTCGAGCCCGGCTATCAGGTTGTCGACGGCGGCCTCCGCTCCACCGACCCGCTCAACTTCGTTGACCTGAAGCCTTACAAGCAGCGCTTGCGTAAGGCTCAGCAGGAAACCGGCCTTGACGATGCGATTCTGAACGCTCTTGGTGAACTCGGGCCCCATTCCATCGTCATGAGCGCCATGGAGTACAGCTTCATCGGCGGTTCCATGGGCGCAGTCGTCGGCGAAACCATCACCCGCGCTGTCGATCGCGCCCGCCACGAGCGCAAACCGCTCATCGTCATCGCCGCGTCCGGCGGCGCCCGCATGATGGAAGGCATCGTCAGCCTCATGCAGATGGCTAAAATCTCATCGTCCCTCGCCCAGCTCGACGACGCACACGTTCCTTACATCTGCATCCTCACCGATCCCACCACCGGCGGTGTCACCGCCAGCTTCGCCATGCTCGGCGACCTCAACATTGCCGAACCCGGCGCCCTCATCGGCTTCGCCGGCCCGCGCGTCATCGAACAAACCATTCGCCAGAAACTTCCCGAAGGTTTCCAGCGTGCCGAGTTCCTCCTCGACAAAGGATTCCTCGACGCCGTCGTCCATCGCCGCGACCTGAAAAACTACCTCATCCGCGCCCTCGAATTCCTCAAAGCCCCCGCCCTCGCCTCCTGAGCACTGCAAAGGACCTGCTTTTCGCGATGCTCATGCCAGCTAGCTAGTCCAGAGTGCCCATCCGCCAATCCTTCTTCGATGCAAGGGTCGGAAACTTGAACCTTTCCCAATCGACATCCCCAAAAACACAAAGGGTGCTCGCCGAAGCGAGCACCCCCGATGTTCACCCGGTTCTCCCTAGAAGCGGATCTTCGCCACCAGTTGCGCGGTTCTGCCGCCATACGGATCGCCGTTGTAATCTGCCGACGCTGTCACCCCGGTGACCGTTCCGAAATACGAACCATCGTTGAAGTTGGCATCCGGCTGCGCAAAGTTGGCATGGTTGAACACGTTCGCCGCCTGCAGCATGATCTGCAGCGACCGCGCGCCTTCCCCGCCCAGCGGGATGTTCTTGTAAAGGCTCAGGTCGGTGTAGTTATAGCCGGGTCCATGGATCAGGCCGCGGCCGACGTTGCCGAATGTGCCGATCGGCTCCTGTGAAAACGGCGCATTGCTGAAATAGGTCGCCGTACCGGTCGACTGGAATGTGCTCCGAATATTGGATTTCGGAACATTGTACGTGGACGTGATCGGGACATCCGGGCACGCGTAATAGCTGAACTCGTCGCAATAGCCCGAGTTGAACGTACCGCCATCGGTGATCACAACCGGGAAGCCGGTTTGCAGAACTGTAAAGCCGGCCACATGCCACGAGCCAAGGATCTCCTTCACCACCGGCTGATCGTTCATCGACTTCAGCAGCGGAACGCCGTAGTCGTATCCAGCCACCAGGCGATGGCGTGCGTCAAAGTCCGAACTGCCGTAGCTCAGGTGCGTGAATCCAGGAATAAAGTTCGTTCCCGGGCCATTGAAGCCCGAACTCTCCAGACCGGATGCATTGTCCAGCCCGTGGCTGTAGGTGTAAGCGAGCGTGCCGTAAAGCCCATGCGAATAATTCTTGTTCAAGCTCACCTGCAGCGCGTTGTAGTTCGAGCTTGCCGTGGTCGACAGTTCTCCCATGCTCAGGTATGCCGGGGCGCCCCCGAACACGGTCGGCTGCACAAAATACTGCGGGTACAAAAGATGAAGTTCAGGCAGACTTGCAGTGCAAACCGGATCCGCAAGGCAGGCAGCATGACCGGCAGGCGTGATCGTATCCGCTTCATGAGCCGTAGCCAGCTTGTGGCCCAGCGAGCCGACATAGCCAATCTGCAGGATCATGGTGTTCGAAAGCTGCCGCTGCACATTCAAATTGAAGTTGTAAATGTACGGCACTGTGTAGTTGGGATCGATGGAGCTCGTGTCCTGCCCCGTGTAAATCGACCAGTCAAGCGTCGAACCGGGAGCCGGCGGAGTATACGGGAAGGGACTCGCCTCGGAAACTGTGGGATCTCCCGTGACGTCCGCAAAAGGATTCGTGAAACCCGGGCTTCCCCCTACGTCTGCCGCGCCAAACGAGTTCTTGAAGTTCGGCGTGTCGCCCAGGTTTTGCAGCTGACCTTCTTCCTGGTCACGATTGAAATACATTCCGAAGCCTGCACGTACAGAAAGCTTGTGCGCTCCAGGCTCTCCGATCAGCCCCGCCGGACCGTTGCCCGGTGACCACGCGATGCCTACCCGCGGTCCGAAATGGTTCCACTTCGTGGTTGCGCTGCCCGCCCGGTTGCACCCGGGGTCTCCAGGGAAGAGAAGACCGGCAAATCCGCCGGGGAAGATGTTCGATGTGGGTCCGCCTACCTCGAAGCAGGTGATGCCCTCTCCTTTGAACTGATCGTTGTTGTTGGGTGTTTCCACGTCCCACGCGATCCCATAATTCAAAGTCAGATCGCTCGATACCCTCCAACTGTCCTGGGCGAAGGCATAGTACTCGTAAGCAAGTGTGTCGGTGAAACCACCGGACGTCTGCTGATACGTATCCGGGATGCCCAGCAGGAAATCGATGCCAGGGTCACCCGAACTGTAAGCACCCGCGCCCGAAAATCCATAGTCGCCATTGTTATCGGCGGAGTACGGATTGTTTACGCGGAACTGCTCAAACGATCCGCCGAATTTGAAGCTGTGGTTGTGATGAATCCACGTGTAATTGTCACCTGCCAGAAGGTTCGTGTCCTTGCGGGGCTGCGGCCCTTCCCGCGTGAAGCCAAGATCAAACAAACCCGTCAGGCTCATAAACGGTACGCCTGAAGACGGGTTATTCGGGCTGATCGCGAAACCCAGGCTGCTGGGAGCCACAACTTGGGCGGGTTCTACGGCCGCGAAGTTAAATCGAAAGTACCCGCCACGCAGCTCATTCAGGTTGTTCGAATTAAACGTGTGCGTTTCAGACACCGAGAAAATCTTGAAATGCTCCGCCTGGATGGTGCCGAAGCCAGGCAGATTGGCGCCACCAAAGCCCAGGGTTGCGGTCGAGGGGCTCGACTGGAAAATTCCGGTGCTGTAGATCTGATCCGAACTGCCAATGTGATAGTCGGCCCGGATGATCCCCTGGTCGGCCGCGCCCGAGTTCGCGGTGTTGAAGTTGTATTCCGGCGCCGTTGCCGTGCCGGCATTACCCTCCGGCACATACTTCGTAGCCAGACCAGAGGCAATCGAATTGAAGTTTGAAGTGGGAATTACCACCGCCGAGCCCGCCGGGAAGCAGGCCGCCCATGTCGTGTTGGCCGACGTCGGACCGCAGGTGCCGGTCAGCGTCGTAATCGTAAATGGAATGGGATTGGTGCTCAAACCAACCGTCCCGTTGGGTCCGTCATTGGCCACGTTGTTTTCTGTCGTAAAGTCCCCGCTCGAGAGAATGCCGCCCTGGAAGACCGGCGTCTCCTCCGTTTGCCCTGTCTTGTTGCGCAGGCCTTGATACGCCAGAAAGAAGAAAAGCTTGTCCTTGAGCACTGGTCCTCCAACCGTGCCGCCATAGAGATTTTGATGGAAAGGCGGGCGCGCTTGCGAGAAGTAGTTCCGGTTGTTCATGAACGTATCGCGGTAATATTCAAAGCCGCTGCCGTGAAACTTGTTTGTGCCCGACTTGATGACCTGGTTCACCACCGCGCCGCCGTTGCGCGCGAATTCCGGATTCAACGTGCTGGTGATAATGTTCTCTTCGGCCAGCGCATCGGGATTGATGACCAAGCCTTCATCCTGCAGCGGCCCGTCATTGTTGTCCACACCGTCCAGCAGATACGAGTTGCTCGTCGTCTGGCTGCCGTTGGTTGAGAATCCGCCGAACCGGTCCGAGGATTCCACCACACCAGGGGCCAGCTTCTGCAGCGATGCCGCGTCACGCCCCAGCATGGGGAGATTCTCGATCTCTGAATCCCCGATCGTCTGCTGCAACTGCGTGTTGGCCGTCTCCACCTGCATCGCAGACGCATCCACCGTCACGGTTTCTGCCGTGGCGCCCACCTTCAGCTTGCCGTTGATTTCCAAATCCGCATTCGCCGTCAGCGCGATGCCGCTCGACTCAAACCGCTCGAATCCCGTCAATTCCACATCGACCTTGTACGGCCCGATCTGAAGCGCTGTAAATGTATAGAAACCGCTCCGATTCGAGGTCGTGGCCGTCGTAATTCCAGTGGCCGTATTCGTCGCCGTCACCTTCGCGTTCGGCAAAGCTGCCCCGGTCAAATCGGTGACCGTGCCGTGAATCGCGGCCGTCGTGACCTGCGCCAATGCGGTCGGGGCATTGTTGATAGCCACCAGGCCCACACCAAACCAAAGGCTCATCAGTAGAAATACGCTCTGCAACCGAGAAAATCGCATTCAACTCCTCCAAATATTTTTGTGAAAGCAGAAGGGAGTGTTCTTCAACCCGCTCTGGCCGCCGAATTCGCGCGGACTTGGCATCGACATTCGCCGACTCTTGAAGTCAACGAACCGCTTGCGTCAGTGGGAAAGTGGGTCCACCGTCCCTGGCATCCCAGCGTGTTCACGCTTTGCGCGACATGCGAATGCCGGGCCGGTGAGAACCCTGAAGAGGGACCTCGAAGGCTTGCTCAAACGATGCATGGCTTGCTCCTTTTCTACGTTTAGGGGAAAACCCATAGAAAACGCGTACCTTGCACTTGCCAAATTTCCAGGTCTTGCAAACGGACGCCGCACTTGAAGCCTTCGTAATCAAATAAACGGCAATTAGAGCTTCAACTTAGAGCCGGGATGGCTCAGCGGACACCTTTTAATTTGCAATTTTGGAGCCAAATTGTCCTGATATTTCATAGGGTCGCAACCCCTTCATTGCGCCAGTGTTACAACACCCGCATTCCGGATTGGTACTGATTCGGCCATGGGGCGGCCTATGAATTTCTCGAAATTCTGTAGATACCTATGGAATGGCGTAGTTTGACAACCCTCGGATACCGGTCTCCCGGCTCTTCTTCCGAACTGGTTCCCCCTCCCAGCGAAATGTCCTACACTGGTCGCTTCGAGCTGCAACCCAAGGAAAACACTATGTATCGTCGTTTATCACCCTGCCTCGCCCTCGCTTCCTTCGTGGTCCCCCTCTGTGCAACTCTCCAAGCCCAATCGCCCGCCCCCACGTTCAGCCCCATCGCCGCAATTTCATTCGATTCCGCCGACCCCGTCCTCCGCGCTAATACCGAGACGCCCAAACCCTTCACGGTGGCCGGCGAACAAGGCGTCCTCCTCGGTCAACAGGACGGAGTCCTCGAGTCCTGGATTCTTCCCGTTAAAATCCTCTCCCACCTCACCATCGAAGCCGACATCGAAGGCTACGGCGTTCCCATCGACGTCAATGCGCAATCGGCCGCGATCGAAGTCCGCCCCGACCGCACCGTCATCACCTACTCCCATCCCGGCTTCACCGTGCGCCAGATCATGTTCTCGGCCAACGACGCGCCCCCTGGCACCGGTCCCATCGTCCTCTTTGCCTTCGACTGTCTCCACCCCACTAACTTCACGTTCCGCTTCACCCCGGAACTCAAATGGATGTGGCCCGAGCGCAATGAAGGATTGCCTAGCCCCGAATGGGTCTCGCCCGACCCACACAACCCAACCGCGCCCGGGGGCTTTTACCTGCTCCACGCCGACTATCCCAATCTCGCCGCCGCCCTCACCATCCCCGGCGCCGCGCCCGGCATCCTCGCGCCCTATCAGGAGCGGCCCCAGGTCCATCCCGTCGAGCTCCGCCTCCACATCGATCCTGCGCGCGATCATGCCCGCCTCTTTCCGCTCCTCATGGCCGCCGGCATCTCACCCGCCACCGCCACCAACGCGGCACTCGGTGCGACCCTCGCCCAGCTCAACAACGCGATTCCCGCTCTCTATCAATCGCAAGCCGAATCCTGGAAGCGTCTTCTCGCCCACTCCACCTCCATCCAAACTCCCGACCAGGCTCTCAATGAAGCCTTCCAATGGGCGGTCCTCTCCATCGAGCAGCTCAAGACCAGAACCATCGCCGGCCAGAGCTCCCCGCCGGACCACGCCTCAGCCCCCGATGAAACCGCTCTCGTCGCCGGCTACTTCACCTCCGCCGACTCCGCCCGCCCCGGCTTTGGCTGGTTCTTCGGACGCGATGCCCTCTACACCCTCTATGCCGTCAACGGTTATGGCGACTTCGCACTCTCGAAATCCGAACTTGAATTTCTGATCCGCCGCCAACGCGCCGACGGCAAAATCATGCACGAGTATTCGCAGACCGCTGCCGCCATCGACTGGCAGGCCTTTCCTTATATGTATGCGGCCGCCGACTCCACTCCGTTGTTCCTGCTGGCAGTCGCCGATTATGTCCGCGCCAGCGGCGATACCGCCTTCCTCACCGAGCATCGCGATGCCATCGAAAAAGCCTGGGCCTTCGAAACAGATCCCGCCCACGACACCGACCACGATGGCATCTACGACAACTCGCAGGGCACCGGCTGGGTCGAGAGCTGGCCCGGCGGCATGCCCCACCAGGAGATCTACCTCGCCCTTCTCGATCAGCAAGCCTCGTCCACGATGAGCTGGATCGAACGCGCACTGAACGACTCTTCCAAAGCTGAATCCGCGGAGCACCGCGCCGAAAAAATTGCCGCCACCATCAACTCCGAATATGCCGACACCGCCAAGGGTTGCTACGACTTCAGCCACAACGCCGACGGCACCAATGACCGCACCACCACGGTCTATCCCGCGCTCGCCTGGTGGGACTCAGCCAACGGCCAGTCAATCCTGGCCCACCCTGACGCCTGCCTGCGGCACTTTGCCGGCGCCGCCTTCAACACCGACTGGGGCCTCCGCGACGTCGCCAACACCGAACCCATTTACGACGGCCTCAGCTATCACCAAGGCTCCGTCTGGCCCCTCTTCACCGGCTGGGCTGCGCTCGCTGAGTACCGCGCCAACCAGCCTCTCGCCGGCTATCAGCTGCTCATGGAAAATGCCAACCTCACCCGCGCCCAGGATCTCGGCGCCGATACCGAATTGCTGAGCGGCGACTTCTTCGTTCCCTTGGGCCGCAGCACTTCCCATCAACTCTGGTCCAGCGCCATGGTCATCACGCCCACGTTGCGCGGCCTCTTTGGAATTGCGATCGATGCCCAATCCAAAACCATCACCGTCAATCCCCATCTGCCCGCAAGCTGGGACCACGCCGTTCTGCGGAACTTGCATGTCGCCGAACGAACGTTCGATCTAACCTTCGTTCAAACCAACAGCGAGACGCTGATTCAGCTGAAAGGCAATGCTTCCGGCATCCAGATCCGCAGCACGCTCCCCAATGCGAGATCTCTCCCCGGCAACGGAATCAGCATTCCCCGCCACGCCGTCGAAGTGGAGCCCATCTTTCATGCCCCATTGCCCGGCGATCGCACCCAATCGGCGCGCATCCTGGAGGCCCAGTATGGAGACCGCAAACTCACACTCACTGTCGAAGGTCTCGCCGCAACCGAGGCGCAGATCGCCTTCTTCGTCTACCCAGCCGGAATCACCGTTCATGCCGAAGGCGCTGACCTATCCGAACCCGTCGCGCGCCGCGGCCCGAATGCATTGCCGATTCCTCAGAATGCAACCATCCACTTCCCTCCCGGCACTGGCTTCCAAACCCAAACCATAACCCTCACCTGGTAGCCAACCAGGAGCCCCAAGCCTCCTAGACCCTCAGTCCCGAGTCCCTTCTCCCTGCTCATTCATCCAATGTCCATGAGCCTTCCCGTCTCCGTGCTCGATCTCGTCGGCATGCGCCCCGGCGAATCCGCCTCCTCCGCCATCGCCCGCACCACCGAACTCGCCCAGCACGTCGAGCAGTGGGGTTACCGCCGCTTCTGGCTGGCCGAGCATCACTCCATCGAAGGCCTCGCCTGCTCCGCAACGTCAGTCCTCATCGGCCACGTCGCAGGAGCCACCCAGACCATCCGCGTAGGCAGCGGCGGCATCATGCTCCCCAATCACGCACCCTTGGTTGTCGCCGAACAGTTCGGCACCCTCGAAGCCTTGTATCCCGGCCGCATCGACCTCGGCCTCGGCCGCGCCCCCGGCGGCGACTTCCTCACCATGCGCGCCCTCCGCCGCAGCCTCTCCCAATCCGGCGACGACTTTCCCGAATTGCTCGAAGAGCTGCGCACCTATCTCGGTCCCGACAAGCCCGGCCAGTCCGTCAAAGCCATTCCCGGCCATAACAGCAATGTGCCCATCACCCTCCTCGGATCGAGCGACTTCAGCGCGCGCCTGGCGGCATCTCTCGGACTTCCCTTCGCCTTCGCCGCCCACTTCGCGCCCGACATGCTCGATGCAGCTTCGCGCCTTTACCGCCAGAATTTCCACTCCAACGATACCCTCCCCCAGGCTCACCTCATCGTCGCCGTCCAGGTCATCGCTGCCGAAACCGACTCTGCCGCGCAAAAGCTTTTCACCACGCCGCAACAGCGCTTTCTGCGCCTCATCCGCAACCAGCCCGTCGAGCTCTTGCCGCCCGTCGATTCCATGGCCGGCTTGTGGTCCGAGAGGGAGCGCGCCGCAGTGGAAAGCAAACTCCGCACCGCCATCGTCGGCTCGGAAAACACCGTCCGCGCCGGCCTCGAACGCCTCATCGCGTCCACCGCAGCCGACGAAATCATCATCGTCACCGACACCTGGGACCTCGCGGCGCGCCTCGATTCTTATCAGCGTGTGGCGCAAATCGCTTCCCGCATCGAAGCCAACGCTCCGCTCGAGGCCAGCCGAAACCGCTAGCCATTTGTATAGGTCGCTGCACCTTCGGTTGCAGCGAGTGGGCCCCCTACCCCGATGCGCTCCCGCTAGAATAAGGCCATGGCGGAGACCGCAAGATCAGCCTGGCGCGCGCATCCCATCCGCACCGCGGCCCTCCTCGGCGCCCTCGTCGGCTTTCTTGTCGCCATGACCATCGAAGTCAAAGGGCTTCTGCACCCCAACGACCCGTCTGGCGTGCTCATTCTTCTCTGGCCCGCCGCCACTGCGGGCGCGGGTGTAAGCCAGGCAGGCCTCCTGCAGACAGGCTTCATTCTGCTCATCGAGATCTTAGCCAACGTGCTCGTCTACGCTCTTCTGTTCGCCGCTCCCGTTGCCTTGATCGTCGCCTTGCTTCGCACATTCCGCAAGCGCCGAAGCCAGCCACTCCCCTGATGTGCACTCTTGCAACACTTGCGTCGGAGTCGGAGCGCCCTGCAGCGTCACAAACCGCCGCGGCTCGCAGCACGCCGTGCGCAGGCGCGCCAAGTCCGCTTGCATCTCGCCCTCGGTTTCCAAGGTTTTCAACGTGACGCTAAGAATCGCAGCCGCCCCCGCATGCGCCTGCAACTCGATGCTGTAGTGCATCCACTTGCCCTCGCGCCGCGCGCGCACAATGCCGGCCTTGCGCAGATACGCCAGGTGCCGCGAAATCTTCGGCTGGCTCTGTTTCAAGATCTCCACGAAGTATTGCGCAGGCCTGCCTGCCGGGCGTCGTTGCCGTCACGTAGCGCGCGTCGGTTCAAGAGCGAGCCGAATTTCCCATGTCTATTTTCAGCGGGAGGCAGCAGAAACTGAGTGCAGCGAGCGTTCCGCAAAGCACTGCAGACCGGGCCAAAGGAAGTGGCCGAGGTGGCCGCACAGAAACTCGATCCGGAACCACAGACGACTGCACGAAGATGCGAAGAGACGCCCCCACAATGCATGGGGAGCTCGGGCAAGTCACCGTCCTCACGGCTCTAGGCAAGCCAGGGGAACGCATATGGCAGGTTTTCAGGCACAGCAACGGGCATCCAGGGGGAGAGAAGCCTCGGATGCCCGGAGTTTTGCTGCCTGGAAACTAGAGCGAGGACCCGAGGTCGCTGCTGATGGTCATGAACGCGGTGTTGATTTCGCTGGACAGACCCTTCATCGCTGTTACCGCACCGAAAGCAATCAAGGCGACGACAAGAGCGTATTCGACGAGGTCTTGGCCCTCTTCGCGCTCGATCAGAGACCGCAATTTAAGGATTAGGCTATTCATTTCTCTTTCCTCCTGTTGGATGATCTTTTGTGTTGGACAGCAGAGCACAGTTGAGATGATCCATGATCGCAGTCTTCGATTCCATTTGGAATACAACATAAGGGGGCCCATGTATCGAAAGTTTTATCGCCCATAGGGCTAATAGAATGAATGGGCTGCAGTTGGGAAAACATCGTCGGGGTCCCCATACCAGCTCTTCCGGATCGTTTTTCACTAGGAAGGGCGGTGCAAATGCACTCCGCTGACGATCGCGAGGTTGAAGTCATTCGCGTCCTTGGTTTGTTCGATCTCGTAGTGGAAGGCAGCGCGGGGCGCAGTCGAAATAGATTCTCCCCGGCTCAATATCGGCCAATGACGCCCGACGATCCGAACAGAAACGCGGCAAGAACTTGCAGCACCCTTAACAATATGTTCGTCGCGTGCCTCTTCCCGGTTTCCAAGTCGGCGCTTAGGGTCGTTTCTCTCGTGCGATAGAGTGAGAGAGCCCAAAGCGAGTAACCAATCAATACCCGATGATAATTTCCGTTCGCGTTGCACAGAGGGCCCCTATCGCGACGGCGGCAGAGGCTTCGAAACATTTTTGGCAGAGCGCCAAAATAGCACGGCCCGGCATCTCGGCCGGGCCAGACTGGTTCCTTCAAAACCACCCCTGATCCTTGTCTCCTGTCAGATCCGCATCGGCATCAATACATAGCGCGACTTGTACTCCGCATCCGGATCCTCGGGCCTGATCTGTCCCGCCGATTGCGAATCCTTGAACTCCAGCCGCACCTCGCCCTCGTTCCCCAACGACTTCAAAAAGTCGATGATGTACGAGGAGTTGAATCCCACCACGATCGGATCGCCCGAGTAAGGCGTATCGATGGTGTCTTCGCTCTCGCCGCTCTCCGTCGATTGCGAACTGATCTTCAATTCGTTCGATTCCAGCCGCAGCCGGATCGCTCCCGACCGCTCATCGGCAAACTGCGCCACACGCTGGATCGCCGCCGACAACTCGCTCGACCGCACTACCGCAAACTTCGTGTTGTCGCGCGGCATCACCGCTTCGTAATTGGGGAACTGTCCCGACAGCCGCCGTGTGCTCAGCGTCCGATGCCCCACCTTGAAGAACAGCGTATGCTCGTCGTCGGCAAACTCCACCCGCTCCGCATCGCTATTGGCCAGCAGCTGCTGCAGCTCCTGCAGCGCCTTCCGTGGCACCAGCACGCGCTTCTCGCCGCTGATCCCTTCCATCAGCTCGCCGGGCTTCTCGACAAACGACAGCCGGTGCCCATCCGTCGCCACCATCGCCAGCGACTCCGCCTTCAACACAAGCAGCGCGCCATTCAGCGTGTACCGCGACTCTTCATTCGAGATCGCAAAAATCGTGCGCGCAATCAGCGTTTTCAACGCCGCGGCGGGAATGCTCGTCGCTGTCACGACGGGAAACTCAGGCACTTGCGGATAATTTGCGCGCGCCATGCCCACCATCTTCGTGTTCGACCGGCCCGAGCGAATCTGCACCCAGTGGTTCTCGAGCATCTTGATCGAAATGTCGCCGTCGGGCAGCAGCTTGATGTAGTCGTAAAGTTTCCGTGCGGGTATCGTGCACGACCCGGGCTTCTTGACCTTCACCGTCGCGCTCGTCCGAATCGCCTGGTCCAGATCCGTTGCCGTGATGTTCAAGCGGTCGCCTTCCGCCTCGATTAGAAAATTCGACAGGATGGGAATCGTGGTTTTCCGCTCCACCACGCTCTGCGTCGCGGTCAGCTCCTTCACCAGTTCCTGGCGGCTTACGGTTATCTCCATCGCTGCCCCCTGCACGGCCGGCTTTTCGACTTCAGTCTCCACCATCGGCATTGTCCACCCCTCATCTCCCGCGAGTTTCGCCCCGTCCCTCAAGCAAATCCCGCGGTTCGATCATCCCGATTTCTGCCCGCTCGCGCTGGCCCCACTCTAAATCACGCACCAAGCCCCGCGAAACGGACCCCGTCTCTCGCCTCTGATTGTATTCACCTTTTCGTCGCCTGTATCCGTGGAAAACCTGTCATCTTCTTGGAATTCCTGGACCTTTAGCTTTTCCCGAGGCCTGACCCACTCACGTCGTCCGTCTCTCTATTTCACTTTTTCACTGCTTCGCTCATTCACTCTCTATCTGCTTCACCGTTTCTCGTCTCACCTTCTCTCGACCGTCACCACCGTGATGTCATCTTCCTGTCCATGTGCGCGCGCCGCCGCCGCGATCGCCGCCGCAGTCTCCTTGCTGAAAGCCAGCGTTCTTTCAAATCCAAACAACGCTCCCTGCGCATCCCGCGCTTCCACCACCCCATCGGAGAGCAGCGTCAAACAATCGCCGCTCTCCAGCTTGAACGTCCTCTCCGCGTATTCCGCATCCGCCACGATGCCCAACGGCAACCCTGCTTCAACGGCCAACTCCTTGCCCTTGCAATAGGGAGCCAGGTGGCCTGCATTCGCAATCGTCAACGCACCATCTGCGCCAAGGCGCACGCAGACACACGTGATAAAACCTCCATCCGCGGTCTCCACCAGTTGCCGGTTGAGCCGCGTCAGCACAGCCGCCGGCTCCAATCCTTCCCTGGCCAGCGTGCGCAGCGCCCCCATTGCCAGCGCGCCCGTCATCGCTGCTTTCAGTCCTTTGCCGCTCACATCGCCCACCACCACCAGCGAAGCGCCGTTGCCTCCGTCGAGCACCTGGTAGAAATCTCCGCCGACTTCCGTTGCCGGAAAAAATGCTGCATCCAGCGCATACCCGGTGACGAGCGGCAACATCGCCGGCACCAGCCTCTGCTGCATCTCGCGTGCCGCGTCCAGTTCCGCCGTAACCCGCGTCTGCTCCCGGCTCACACGCGTAAACCGGAAGAACATCACGACCCCGATCGCGACTAAAAACAACAGGTCGCCCAAATCAACCAGTTGCACTTGCACAGGTCCCAGCGGAATTGAGTTGGCTAGAAAATCCGCGCGTACCCAGTTCAGATAAATCGAGGCTGTCCCGATATCGAATAGCGCCGCCGCCGCCGCGGGCAGCAAGCTCGGCAAAATCAGCCAGCCCGCTTCCCGGTTTCCCTTGCGATACCACACAAGCAACAGAACCGGCAGCAGCAGCGCTGCGGGAAGAATCACGATCGCCTCGTAGGCGATATAAACTCCGCTCGCCAGCACCCCGAAGACGCCCAACGCGCATACCGCCAATGAGAACAGCAGCAGCCCTTCATAAGCGCGCCACACCCGGCTCCTGCGCCGTTCGGCAAAGCTGAATGTGAACTCGATCTGCACGATCATGTACACGAAGATCAGTGGATCGCCCACATCGTTGTTCCAAGCGACCGGCAACAGGCCCGTGGCTGCGCAAAAAAGCAGCCCATTCGAGAATCCAACTAAAGACAAATAGAGGCCCAGCCACAGATATTCCCGGTGTGCACGCTGGCTTCGAAACAGCGCAAACACCCCAAAACCCGCGAGAATCAGCACAAGGTTGATGGCGATCGAGGGCACCGCTGTATACAGCCGCTGGCTCTCCATGGCCGCGCGCTCGTTGTCAATCGCATCCGCAGATCCCACTGCCACGGTCAAAAACAGCGGCAAATGCCCCGGCGTGTAGGCTGCAACCGTGTGCGTGCGCAATGCCAGGATGAATTCGCTTTGATCGTCGGAAAGTGGGAAGACCTGCTCCACCGGCCTCTTGAGTGCATACCACGGCTTCAGTTGCGCATCTTCCTGCTGCTGTCCGTTCACAAACAAGGCATACACGCCCTCGCCACCTGCAATCAGCAGATGCGCATGCGGATGTCCTTGGGCCAGCTTGAAACGCAGTCGAAACCAGCGCCATCCCGGTTGCGCGGGACCCATCTCATCGAGCTCCACCGTCTTCCAGCCGCTATCGTCAAACGTCGCCTGCGCCCAACCAGGTTCATCTCCCCCCTGCGTCCGCCAACCCTGATTGAGGTCCGTCGTGCCCGAAGTCCACTGGGTCGCGTCCACGATCTGCGCCTGGAGCCCGGCTTGGAGCACCGAAGAGAAGAAACAAAACAGCAGCACCACCCACCCGGCGCGAAACCTTCCAGGCCTGCGCACTAGGGCCACCAACGCTCTTCTCGTCATCTCCAAACATTCTCTGGGTGGGGAAAGGATTGTCATCAGGCTGCAGAGATTCTATAGGCGCCTTGCGTCTGCAGGTACACACAAACAACCGCAACTTTGCGCCTCGGATCAGGCTGTCTTCGACGCGACGGGTTAGAGGGGGTTAGAAAAGGAAGAAAGATCTAATTAAAAGCAGTAGTACCCGTAGTTCGCATAGGAAAAGTGGATTCTCAGACCTACTCCTTTACTTCACAGCAGATAACCAGCAGGCAGTTTTTCTAAATCTCGCCTGTGCGTCTCAGGACATTTGGAAAACTCTCTCTCATCCCCTTGCATACCCCCCAACTTTCCCACTCCATTCACACCCCAAGCAAAATTCCCTGTGCAAACCCCGCACCGATTGTGGAGAGCCTTTCCATCCTCTCGATCTTCAACCACTTGCTCAACCTCGGTTCTCCACATCAACCTGCTCTTCCACACTCTCCACAGCTTTCCCCGATGGATGAGGAAATCTCTGCACGCATCGCGTTCAAATTTTCGTCTCGCAGTCCCTCTGTTCCCTGTGTCTGCGTCGTCCGTCCCATGTACCATCAGAGCGATCATGAACTTCGAGCGCCACACGTTCCAGCACGCCGGGCTCACGTTCTCCTATCTCGATTCCGGCGTTGGCGACCACACCCTCATCGCCCTCCATGCTCATCTCATGGAGGCCGCAACTTTCGCCCCTCTGGCTGCGGCGCTCGCACCCGACTGGCGTGTTGTCGCCCTCGATCAGCGCGGCCACGGTTACACCGATCACGCTTCCTCGTACACCCGAGCCGACTACCTCGCCGACCTTGAAGCCCTCTTTGCGTACCTTCACCTTCCCCGCGCCGTCCTTCTCGGCAACTCCCTGGGCGGCGTCAACGCCTTCCAGTTCGCCGCACTCCATCCCGAACAAGTCACTGCGCTCATCATCGAAGACATCGGCGCCACGGTCTCTGACGACATCCGTTTTATCCTTGACTGGGCCGGCACCTTTCCTACCCGCGAAGCCCTTGCCGCCAAGGTGGGAGAGCGCTTCGCCCCTTTCATCGCCGACTCCTTCCGGCACACCAGGGACGGCTGGCGTCTCGCCTTCGAACCCGCCGAGATGCTCGCGTCGCAGAATCAACTCATCGGCAATCATTGGCACGACTGGCTCGCCACGACCTGCCCCGCTATCCTCGTCCGCGGCCGCCAAAGCCGCGTCACCAATCCCGACGAGATCGAGCAGATGGCCCAGCGCCGCCCCAACACCACGCTCGCCACCCTCGACGGCGGGCACGTCCTCCACTTCGAAGACCCCTTCGCTTTCAACGCAACCATCCGCGGCTTTCTCGACTCGCTTTAGTCCCTTTGCTCCTTCTGCATCTTCGCGGCGATTCCCAATCTCGCTTCGCGGCTGCGTTCGATCCCGATCTTGCACACCCCAGTCCATTTCCAGCCGCGAATCACGGCACAGGTCCTCCGCCCAGCCCTAAGCTGTGCGGTGGACCGCTCGATTCCACGTACCTCCATGCCGATCGACATCGCCCAACTCGAACAGCACCTCCTCGATCAAACCCAAAGTGCCGCCCCGGGCCGCGAGTTTTGCGAAGCTATCGCCGAGCTCGCGCGCACTCATCGCTTCACCCAGTTGCACACCATCCTCCCAGTCATCGTTTACGATGAGCTACGCACGAGCTACCGTCGCGATCCGGCAGCCTTCGTCGCCGATTGGCGCCGCCTCGCGCAACAGATGCGCCAGGGCTTTATCCTCCATGCGCGCGCGCGTCTCACTTCGCTCACCCGTCTGCAGCCCGCCTGCCGCGCCACAGCCGAGCCCGCTTGGCAATTGATCCAGCGCGCGCTCGACGCGCAGCAAAATGATCTGCTCCGCGCGGCCTTCGTTTTCGAGTTGCTCGACCTTGTCGAGCCCGCCGTGCAGCGCGCCACAGCTCTGCGCGAGTGCGTGGTTGCCGCGCCCAGTTCCGAAGAAGCCGATCGCTATCTCGACGAAGCCACGCGCTGTTTTTTCTACGGCCTCTTCACCGCCTGCGCCGTCATGTCTCGATCTGTTCTTGAAGAAGCGATTAAGCAGAAGATGCCTGCGCCCCTCGCCCGCCTCATCCGCACCCGCTACCGCAACGCGGCCACGCTTGGGAATCTCCTCCACGAGGTCAACAACAACCTGCAGCTCACCGGCTTCGATCCCGACTTTCCCCGTGTCGCCAACCAGGTCAACGACACCGGCAAACGCGCCGTCCACCAGGGTCTCCTCGGCGAAGACGAAGCCCGCGAATGCCTCGAAGCCGCCCGCCACGCCCTCCACCTCCTCCTCCGTTGAATCCAGTTCTGTTCCATCCTTGTGCGCTGCTATTCTGGCAACGAATCTAGAGATTCCCATGACCAAAGCACGACGCGACGGCCTTCTCTTGCTCGTCTTGGCCTCCACGATCTTTCTCGGCGTTGGTTTCCTCTTTGAGAGCGCCGACAGCTCCCTGCCTGACTTCAAGGGAATCTATTACGGCACCCGCTGCCTCCTCCAGCACGCCGATCCGTACAAAGTCAGCGACGTCCGTCGGATCTACCGAGCCGAAGCATGGCAGCGGCCCCCGGAGCCGCCCGAGTCTCCAGACGATCCCGACCGCCCATTCGTCATGGCGCAGATCTATCTTCCAGGCACCTTTCTTGTCACACTGCCCTTTGCCTGTCTTGCCTGGGGGCCAGCGCACTTACTTTGGATCACTCTTGCAGCGGCCGCGTTCCTCCTCGCCGCCTTCTGCGCCTGGGATCTCGGCTCGGAGTTTGCACCAGTCTTCTCTGCTTGCCTCATCGGCTTCCTTGTCATCAACAGTATGGTTCTCTTCACCAGCGGCAATCCTGCAGGTTTGGCGGTGAGCCTCTGCGTGATCGCGACATGGAGTTTCCTGCGTGGGAGGTGTCTTGCCGCGGGCACCGTCTGTCTCGCGATAAGTCTTGTCTTCAAACCTCACGATTCCGGGTTCGTTTGGCTCTATTTCTTGCTCTCCGGAGGCGCCCAGAAAAAGCGTGCGCTCCAAGCCCTCGCGATAAGTACGGTCCTGGGTCTTATCGGTACGCTTTGGGTATCGCCTGTCGCCCCGCGATGGTTCCCGGAGATGCGCGCCAACCTCGCCCAAAATCTGCAGAGCGGTCTCGACGATCCTGGGCCAAACGCTCCCTATGCGCGTACGGCCAGTGCGATTATCGATCTGCAGACCGAAATTAGCTTCTTCCGGGACGATCCTCGCGTCTACAACCCGGTGGCCTATCTGATCATTGGAACGCTTCTGCTCTGCTGGGTCATCGCCACGCTCCGCGTCCGGCCTTCCCACACGATGGCGTTGCTCGCGCTAGCACCGATTGTGTCCCTGACCCTGCTCCCGGTTTATCACCGGGCCGTTGATGCCAGGCTTCTGATGCTTGCCGTCCCTGCGTGTTCGATGCTCCTCGCAAAACGCGGCGCAGTTGCACGACTCGCGCTCGCGATCAACGTCGGAGCACTCGTCCTGACCGGTGATATTCCGCTCATTCTCCTCCTCCACCTTTCCGACCGGATACACCTCTCCGCGACGGGGCTGGCGGGAGCCCTACTCAGAATCACCCTCTTTCGGCCGGTTCCTCTGGCCCTCCTGCTGATGAGCATCGTGAACCTCGCCGTCTTATTTAAGCGCTCCGCCTCGCGGCCCGCATCTCATCCCCTCAGCCCCGATTCGTCGCCTCTGTCCCTTATCCCCTGATTCTCCTCGGTAATCCCGCTCTCTTTCTCCAACAGGAACGTCCCGCGTGTTACTGACGTCTTCTTTTCAGTTACTTATGCCCTGTTGGCCTCACCCCGCCTGACCTGTCAAAATACATTCGCTACTCGGGTCTACCCAACCCGGGAGCAAGCAGCTCAAACATTGTCCGTCCTGTCCCGCACTGGGACGTTCGTTTGCTTCCCTCTCGTTCGCATCTTTGCCTTGTGACTCGTGTCGCCTGATACCTGCTGGAGAGCAATCTCTCCGGCCTCCCCTGCGGTCGGCTGTATGAAATCAACGAGGGCTTATGCAAACCAAGGAATACAGCGTGTACAACGAGACGCGCGAAAACTTTCTCAGCTCCCGCGTCACCTTCATCGATACAAAGTCCGATCCGCTGAGAGCCGTCAAAGTGCTCATCGAAGGCCTTGCGCCCAATGCGGAAACCGGCCTCTGGTTGAATCCTTTAAGAAACATCCCCACCGTCCCCAGGCTCTCTTCCTACGACCTCGTCTATCTCGACAAGGAATGCCGCGTCGTCCAGGGCATGGCACTGGTTGCCGATGACGACGCGCCGCCTTTCGACGGGCACGCCACCAGTGCCCTCGTTCTACCCATTCACAGCTTCTCCGCTTCCCACAGCCACCCCGGCGACAAGGTCATTCTCTGCGCCACCGAGCATTTGGATTGCCCACCTGTACCGCCCGCGTCCGATCCGACGGCGGTTGCGCAGCCAGCCAGCGCCGCTCCAAAACAATCCGCCGCGCCGGCGGTCTCCCCTGTCGTTCTGTGCAAGGCCATCCCGCTCGCGGCCACTCCATTGCTTCAAACGGAGCGCCCAGCCCTGCACTCTTCGGAACCAAATCTGCCCTTCTCTAAACCAGACCTGCGCTGCACGGAACCACCCGCCGCCCTTCCCCCATCCGCCTTGACCGACGCTCCCTCTTCCCAGGTCCCCGACAAGGATTGGGTCCATTTCCGCTTCCTGCGCTCCATCGTGCGCCTGCGCGTGCAGATTTCGATCTCCGTCAGCCCCGTTGCTGCCTTCGCCAACGCTCTCCCGGCCTCCACAACGAACGTGCTTCCCGCCGCGCTCGAGCCCGAGGTCTCAGCACCTGCGCCCAAGCGGCCCATCCTTTCAACTCTGACCGCTTCTCTCGCTCGCTCGACGCGCGCCGTCGCACAAAAATGCCGAGCCTGTTCAGTCCGCTATATGCGCTGGGCCGACGCCTTTTTCTTCCGGCCGGTCAACAACCCAGGTCCTCTCTTCCAGCGTTGGATCCCAAGCCTGGGAAAACTCTTCCTCAGCGCCATCTTCCCGCGCTAGAATCTCGCGCGGCAGCAGCATACGGCATCCCTGGCGAGTTGCTCCGCACTTGGTCCGGTCTTGGCCCTTGACGGCGGAACAACCGGGGTTCAGCCTGTGCGCGATTCTGCCAGAATCATCCAACGCAGCATTCCGACCTTCGCGTCGTAGAACCCTGAATGCCCATGAAGACTGAGATCCGCGTCCCGTCCATCCTCCACATTGGTGGAGGAGCGTTTACCGAAACCGGCGCGTTGCTCGTCCGCCTTCAATGTCAGCGGCCCTTGATCGTCACCGACCCGTTCCTGCGCAAGACTCAGCTGGCCGAAACTCTGCAGAACCAGATCCTGCAATCAGGCCTGACTTGCGCAATCTTCGATCAAACCGTTGCCGATCCAACATCCGCAGTCGTCGAGGCCGGCGTTCATGTCTTCCGCGAAGGCGGCCACGACAGCCTCGTCAGTCTCGGCGGCGGCAGCCCCATCGATACCGCCAAGGCCATCGGCATTCTCGCCGCCAACGGCGGAAAGCTGCGCGACTACAAAGTGCCGAATGCGATTCCGCTTTCCGGACCGCCCCACGTCGCCATTCCCACCACCGCCGGCACCGGCTCTGAAGTCTCTCGCTTCACGGTCATCACCGATACCGAAACCGGCGAGAAGATGTTGATCACCGGCGGCGTCCTTGTGCCCACTGCCGCCGTGGTGGACTATGAACTCACGCTCACTATGCCCGCCCGCCTCGCCGCCGACACTGGCACTGACTCCCTCACCCACGCCATCGAATCCTATGTCAGCCGCAAGGCAAATCCGTTTTCAGACGCTCTCGCCCTCGCGGCCATGAAAACGATCTGGCATGAGCTTCCGTCCAGCGTCCGCGACCCGGGCAACCTGCGTGCGCGCGAGGCCATGATGCTGGCCGCCACCCAGGCGGGCATCGCCTTTTCCAACGCCAGCGTCGCCCTCGTCCACGGCATGAGCCGCCCGCTCGGAGTCCACTTCCATATCGCGCACGGACTTTCGAACGCCATGCTGCTGCCCGCCGTCACGGCATTCTCCGTCGAAGCAGCCATCGACCGGTACGCAGAATGCGCACGCACCATGGGCATTGCGCAGCCCGGCGAATCTGCCCAGGCTGCAGCCGATCAGCTGGTCCGCGCGCTCTACCGCCGCAATGCGGAGCTCGAGGTTCCGACTCCGAAGCAATATGGCATCGAGGAAGAGCAATATCTTGCCCTCATCCCAACCATGGCCGCGCAGGCGCTCGCCTCCGGATCACCTCAAAACAATCCCCGCATCCCTACCGCGGACGAGATCGAATCCCTCTATCGCCAAGTGTGGCAACAAGATCGCTTCGATCCATCCGCGTAGCCCCAAACTTCCGGACTCGATCCGCCCCCTCCATCCAAAGCCTTCATTGTATCGGTCGACCCTTGCCCTCCACATCGCATCCCTCACCCAGACTGCCATCCCCGCTCTTCTATACTTGTCTTTCCATGTCTTACTCCGCGGCCATCGATCAGCTCAGCGCCATGACGCCTGAGCTCTACACCCAGCCTAGCCAAATCCGTCGCAAATTCTCCCTCGCTGAAATCGGTACGCTCCTCGACGCCCTCGGCAACCCGCACCGGCGCTTCCGTTCCATCCTCATTGCCGGCACCAACGGCAAAGGTTCCACCGCATCCACGCTCGCCTCGATTCTTGCCGCCTCCGGCCTGCGCACCGGCCTCTATACCTCGCCCCACCTCACCCGTCCCAACGAACGCATCCGTATCAACGGCGTTGAAATCTCCGACGACGACTTCGCCGCCCTCTATTTCCGCGTCCACGACTGCGGAGAGCGCCTCGTCGCCGGAAGTTCAAGTCTGCAAGCCGCCCCGTCCAACTGGTCGTCTTCCGTGGGCCGCAAGGAGCTTGTTTCTGAACCGAAACTCGCCCAACTCCCCAGCTTCTTCGAAACCCTGACGGCCATGGCCTTTCTTCACTTCGCCGAATCCACTCCGGGCTCAACCGTCGACCTCGCGGTCCTCGAAGTCGGCATGGGCGGCCGCCTCGATGCCACCAACATCGTCGATCCGCTCCTCTCCATCGTCACCGACATCTCGCTCGATCACACGGAGTGGCTCGGCCCCACCATTGCCGCCATCGCCCGCGAAAAAGCCGGCATCCTGCATACCAACGGCACGCTCATCACCCTTCCCCAGCATCCCGAGGCAAACCAGATTCTCGGAGAAGTCGCTACCGAACTCAATGTGCGCGCCATCAGCGCCGTTCCCTACATGCCGGCCACCGTGCCTCACGCCGCTCCGGGGCGCGCAACTTCCTCGCGCGAAATCGCGACGCAAGACTCCTATCCCGTCGAAGTCCTCGGCTCTACGATCGAAATCGCTTCGCCCCTGCAAGGCGCGCATCAGCACCGCAACATCGCTCTCGCCATCGCCGCCGCCGCTGAACTGGCTACGCAACACTCTGTCCCCATCACACCCGATTCCATCGCCGCCGGCATTCGCCAAACCCGTTGGCCGGCGCGCCTCGAGCGAGTTTCCACCCCCATCGCCGATTACATTCTGGACGTGGCACATAATCCCGCCGGCGCGTGGGCCTTGCGCGCAGCCTTGCGCAGCCTCCAGCACCTCGGCGAACCCGATGCCCCACCCGCAACGCTGATCTTCAGCTGTCTGCGCGATAAACCCGTCACCGAAATGGCGCAGATCCTCTTCCCCCTCTTCGACCAGGTCATCTTTGCGCCCATCCACAGCTCCCGCGCAACGCCCATGTCTGAACTTCTCGCCGCGGCCGCATCCACCGGAACTCCCGCCCGCGCCGCCGATTCCGTAGCCCAGGCTCTGGAATGGACCGAAGCCGCCCCAATCGCTTCGAATACGCTCCCCTCGAACCCGCGCGCCGCGAGGATTGCTCTCCGCGTCGTCGCCGGGTCCGTATACCTCGTTGGCGAAATCCGCCCGCTCCTCCTCAATCGCGCCAGCTCCAACCTCTGCGCCGGAACCAGGCAATGACTCGCCCCCGCGATCCCCTCCCGCGTCTTCACCGCTGGCGCACCAACATTCTCCAGGCCCCCCTTTTCGGCGCATGGACCGCACTCTGCGGTTCGTTTTCCCTGTTGGTTTCTCTTTTTGAAAAATCAGGCCGCCTCCAGCACCGCATCGCGCAACGCTGGGCCCGCGGCTGCGTCTCCATTTCCGGATGCCGCCTCGCAATCCACGGCGCCGAGAATCTGCGCAAACATCCCGTCGCCGTCTACGCCGCCAATCACACGTCCTATATGGATACGCCGGTCATCTTCGCGGCCCTTCCCTTTCAGTTCCGCATCCTCGCCAAAAAAGAGCTATGGCCCATCCCCTTCATCGGCTGGCATCTCAACCGATCCGGCCAAATCCCCATCGACACCGTCAACACCCACGCCACGCTTTCTAGCCTCGGCGCGGGAGCGCGTGCCCTGCGTGCCGGCATGCCGCTCTTCGTCTTCCCTGAAGGCGGCCGCACACCCACCGGCGAACTGCAGGCCTTTCTCTCCGGCGCCGCCTTTCTCGCCATCCGCGCCCAGGTTCCGCTCGTGCCCGTCGCCCTCAGCGGCGTCTACGACCTGCTCCCCATCCATACCCGCCACTTCTATCCCTGCCCGCTCACCCTCAGCGTCGGCGAACCAATTCTCACCACCGGCATGACCATCCGCCAGGCCGACGTGCTCACCGCCCGCCTTCGCGCCGCCATCGACGCACTGCGCGCAGGATCTGCATCTGGTGCTGCCGAGTCCTGTCCCTCTTCCATCTCCCAGATCGCCGGAAGCTGAATCAGCTTCGCCTCCACAAAGCATCTATCCGCACAACTCCGGGTGCCCCATGTCTCGCTCTTGAGACATGGGAAAGCAATGAACCCAAACCAATCACTTTGACACCCGATGGATCCTCTACCATCCCTGGGCGCACCGTCCTGTTTACAATGACAACGTCCAACGGAGTCCCCATGAAAGCGCTGTTCACCGCCGCCTTCTGCCAGCTCTTTCTCGTCGCCGGCTGCTCTGCGCGCGCCGCGCGCAACGTTCCCGTCCCTGCGCGCTGCACGCCTGCCGTCAATCAGTCGCTCGCCGACCTCATCGCATCCGGGACCCGCCGCGACGTCGACAACATCATGGCCTGCGGCGTTGCCATCGAACGCACACGCATCCATCGCGGCGGTCCGCACGGCAGTCATCACATCACCACCATCTCGGCTCCCTTGCCCAACGGACGCTCTGTCAATGTCCAGATCGTGACCAACGACGATCTCGATGGCCCCGTCACCGCCGAGGCCAACGATCCAGTCTTTGCCTATGGCCAGGGCTACATCGATCACGGCTTCTGGTCCGCTGGCATTCACGATGTGCACTGCTCCACGCACCCCGGCGCCGACAACGGCTGGGTCGTCATCGCCGGCGTCAAAACTCCATCCAGTTGTTCCCGTTGATCGAGAATTCCTGCGGTTCGATCACTTGAACTGCGTTCACACCGCAGTCCGCGCTACTCTGCCCGCAGCGCCTCTGTCGGATTCACGCTCGCCGCACGTTGCGCAGGGATGAATCCAGCCAGCGCGGCGACGATGCCAATCACCAGGGTCCCTGCTCCATAAATCAGCGGATCGGCAATCGAAACGCCGAACAGCTGGCTGCGCACTGCGGCCGACCCCGCAATCGCCAGCGGGATCGTCACCAGGACCGCACCACCGGCCAGCATCATCACCTCGCGCACGATCAGGCTCACAACCGTTCCGCGCCGCGCTCCCAGCGCCATGCGAATGCCGATTTCCCGCGTTCGCTGCGCAATCGAGTACGCCAGGATCCCGTAGAGCCCGATCCCCGCCAGCACCGCGGCCAACGCCCCAAACGCCGTCGCCAGCAGCGCAATCGTCCGCTCCTGCAGAATGCTGTCGTCAATCTCCTCGGCCATCGTGCTCAAATGGCCCACAATCAGCTTCGGATCAAGCTGCGCAATCATCGCGCGCACGCCGTTCGCCGCTGCGTCCGGAGCCTGCCATGTGCGCACATAGAACCGCAGTCCTGTCGGCTTATCCCCTTGCGCGAACGGAATGTAGCAGGTCGGCACCGCCCCTTCCCGCACATTCTCGTGCTTCACATCGCGCACTACGCCCACGATGATCGCGTCCGTGGAATGCTTCGGCCGGCTCACATGCTGCCCCAGCGCGGCATTCACATTTGCGAAGTAGTGGCGCACGAAGCTCTGGTTCACAATCGCCACTTTCGTTGCCGTCGCCGTGTCCGATGCCGCAAAATAGCGCCCCGCCACAAGCGGCACGCCCAAGGTCTGCAGATAGCCCGAGCTCACCCATGGCAGCTCTATGTCAAATTCCTCGTCCGGTTTCGGCGCATAGCCGCTCACCACCACATCGCCGGTCCGGTCGACATTGGCCAGGTCCGGATCGTTCGTCGCGCCCACCAACTTCACTCCCGGCAGCGTCGCTAGCCCATCCAGCGCGCGTTGTTCAAGCGGAGCCACCGCCGTCGCGCCGTACCCCGCCATCTCTGGCGCCAGGTCAAACTCCAGCAGCCGCTCGGTCGCGAATCCCGCATCCACCGCGCGCAGGTTCTCGATCGTCCGTACAAACAATCCCGCCGCAATCATCAGCACCAGGCTGAATCCGATTTGCAGTGCCACGCACGAGCGACGGAACTTCATCGACGAGTTGATGCCGTTTCCCGTCTGTCGCAGCACCTCCGCCAGTCGCGGATTCCAGAACTGCGCCGCCGGGGCGAGACTGAAGATCAAGCTCGCTGCGACCGTTGCGCCCAGTGCAAACGCCAGTACCCGCCAGTCCAGCGTCGGCGCAAACACCGGTTGATCCGGCGACTGTCCTGACATCCAGTGAATCAACAAGCTCAGAGCGCGCGGCGCCAGCACGACGCCAAGCACTGCTCCCAAAAGCCCCAGGAGCAAGCCCTCCACCAGCAGCTGGCGCACGATCTGCCCGCCCGTCGCGCCCAGCGCATACCGGATAGAGAATTCCCGCACACGCGTCGCTGCCCGCACCAGCAGCAGGCTCGCGACATTCACCACCGCCATTGCAATCACCAGCAGAGCCATGCCCATCACAATCGTCAATGGGGTGCGCACATCGTTGCGCATCGGCGAAAATCCCTTCGCCCCTTCATCGACGTTGAGGTGCGCCGTCTCCAGAAAATCCTTGTGCTCCTTCGCCGACTGATCTTTCAGCTGCGTGAACTCCTCCTTGCGCAGCGAGATAAATAGTTGATTCATCGAAGCTGTTGCCTGCGCCGCGGTCACGCCGTCTCGCAGCCTACCCATCAGCTCGATCCAGTAAGACTGCCGCTCTTGGAGATACGAAAAATCCGGCTCCAGCACGCCTTGCATCGTCAGGGGTACATACACCGCGGGCTGCCGCCCCCACACCATGCTGTGAAATCCCGGCGCCGCAACGCCCATTACCGTGAAGGGCGATCCATTGATCAGCAACGTTCGTCCCACCACCGGCGCTTCGGCAAGGTGCGTCTTCCAATAGTCAAAGTTCAGCACCGCCACTGGATTCGCGCCCACTGCCGTCTCATCCGCATCCACGAATAGCCGTCCCAGGGCGGGCCGCACGCCGAGCGTTTCAAAATAATTCCCGCTCACCATTTCCGCCCCAACGGACTCTGCGCGGTTATCCCACGTCACGCCCACGCTCGTCGGCGCGGCCGCAATCAGTCCGCGTAGCGCCGTATTCTTCGCGCGCAGATCCAAATACATCGGGTACGAGAACTCGTGCACATGCCCGGGCGTGCTTCCACCTTCCGAATGCCAGTGTCCCGGATGGGCGCCGGCGAAACTGAACACCACCAGCCGCGCGGGATCGGCCACCGGCAGCGCGCGCAGCATCGCTTGATCCATCAGGCTGAAGATCGTCGTATTCGCTCCGATCGCCAGCGCCAGCGTCACCACCGTCACCGCGGTGAATCCAGGGTTGCGTCCCAGCCCGCGCACTGCATAACGCACATCGCGCACAATGTTTTCGAGCCAACGCACGCGCCGTCGCAATGCATACAGCTCTTCCGCCGCGGGCACATTCCCAAATTCCACGCGCGCGCGCCGTTGCGCTTCCTCATCGCTCAGACCTTCCGCCTTCAGCTCCGCGGCCTCAAGCTCCAGGTGCGCGCGGACTTCTGCGGAAAAATCCTCTCTGCTGCGTTTCTGCTTGAACATCGAAGCTCTCCTCGCGCCTGGCTCACGCGCCTCTGGCAAAATTCAACGTTGTGCAGTTGAACTACTCCGTGCGCAGCGCCGTCAGCGGATTCACGCTTGCCGCGCGGCTTGCGGGCAGCGCACTCGCCGCCATCGCCACCACGCCCACTCCCGCTGCCGCCAGCAGATAACTCAAGCCATCCAGCGGCTTCACTTCATAAAGCGAAGATTCGAGCGCACGCCCCACCAGCACCGCCAAGGGCGCTCCGACAAGCACTCCTCCTGCCGTCAGCAGCAGGCTG
Source organism: uncultured Acidobacteriaceae bacterium (assembly GCA_963798035.1). Classification (GTDB taxonomy): domain Bacteria; phylum Acidobacteriota; class Terriglobia; order Terriglobales; family Acidobacteriaceae; genus Telmatobacter. The sequence goes on from CAWCRW010000009.1 coordinate 474,698, forward strand.
TCCCGCAAGATCATCCACACCACTTGCCCCCGCCGCGCACCCATCGCCATCCGCACGCCGATCTCCGCCGTCCGCGTGCTTACGCGGTACGCCAGCGTTCCATAGAGCCCCGTCGCCACCAGCACAGTCGCCAGCAGCCCAAAGAATTCCGCAAGCCGCGCGAACAGCAGTTGCTGCGCGATCCCTTCGTCATACTGCGCGCGCTGCGTCATCGGATTGATCAACGGAAGATTGGGATCGATCTGTTGCAGCGCCTTCTGCGCCGAAGGCAAAATCGCCAGCGGGTCGCCCTGCACGCGCAGTTCAACATCCATCCCACCAAGAACCGGAATCTGCGCATACATGTACCACGCCATCGGTATCGGCGCTTCCACGATGCTGCGGTATTTGTGGTCCCGCACCACGCCCACGATCGTCATTCGAAAGTCGATGCCGGTCGGCCCAACAATATGGCCCAGCGGATTCTGGTTGGGTAGAAAGCGCTTTGCAAATTCTTCGTTGATGATCGCCACGCGCGGCGACGTCGCCGTGTCCGAATCGGAAAAATCGCGGCCCTGCATCACCGGAATTCCCAGCGTGCGAAAGAAATCCGGACCCACCACATTGCTCCGCACCGTCCTTGAGCCGCCTGCCGCGACCTCCGGCAACTTCCCATCGACAAGCATGTTGCTGTTGTTCGATCCGCCCGACCCGATGCGTTCTTCCATGATCGTCGTCGCTTGCACGCCAGGCAGACGGCGCATTCTTTCCATCAGGTTCCGATAGAACGCAATACCCTCCGGCACCGAGTGGAAGTTCGGCTTCACACCAAACACCACGAGACCATCTGTCGAAAATCCGAGGGGTGTGTTCTTCAAATTCTGCAGCGTCCTTACCAGCAGGCATGCGCCCACCAGCAGCACCAGGCACAACGCCATCTGCATCGCCACAATAATTCGCCCCGTCCTCGTTTTGCCTGCGTCCGCGTTTGAGGTCGCCGCCGAAGTCCGCAGCGCCAGCGTCGGACCCGCCGAAAGCGCAATCCGCAGCGGCGCCAATCCAAAAAGCAGCGCCGCCAGCACAAGAATCCCCAGCGTAAACAGCAACACCGTCTGGTCCGGCGCCAGGCTCGACTCAATCCGCGCCCACGCCCCCAGCGCCTTCGTCGCCCACTCGCCAAACACCCATGCCAGCGCGCCTCCCGCGGACACCAGCAGCACGCTCTCCGTCACCAGTTGGCGGAACAGCGTTTTCCTTCCCGCGCCCAACGCCAGCCTTACTGAGAATTCGCGCTGCCGCGAAGCGTTGCGCGCCAACAGCAACATCACCACGTTGCTCAGCGCGATCAAGAGCACCAGCCCCACCATTCCCATCAGAATTTTCAGCGGCTTGCCATATTCGCTTTCATAGCCCGGAAAGCTCTTCGCATCCTGCGCGCTGAGCACAGGGATCCGCTCTCCCGCTTCGGGGCCGCCCAGGCCGATGTAGGCCGCGGTGCTGAAGACCGGCTGCAGTTGCTCCATCGCTTGCGTCTGCGTCACCCCCGGGGCAAGCCGTCCCAGCAGCCGCAGGCACCACCACTTCGGATTCTGCTCATAAGTCTTTCCATCCTCCAGCGGGTTGCCCCATGCGTTCAACTCCGACCGGTTCTGAAGCGGAATCCAGAAGTCCGTCGAGCTTCCCGATTCCAGTCCCTCGAAGCCTGCAGCCGTAATGCCCACAACGTTCAACGGAATACCGTTCACATACAACGTCTTTCCCAATACAGCGGGATCGCGCGCAAAACGCCGCGTCCAATAGTTGAAACTGATCACTGCAAGCGGCGCATTGTCCTGTTCGTCTTGCTCGCTGAATCCCCGACCGCGCAGCAACTTCACGCCCAGCCCCGTGAAGAAATCGCCGCTGACCATGTCTCCTTCGGCTTCCTCGGGCTCTGCGCCAACGCGCACCGCGACCTTGCTCGCCGACAGCGGAACATAGGCGATCAAGTGCGACAGTGCATGCGTTTGCTTGCGCAACGCATCGTAGACCGCATACGAAAATGTTTCGTGCGTGTCGATCGTGCCCGTGCGATTGGGTTGATCTGATGTCCGAAGGTAAATCAGTCGTGCCGGATCATTCACCGGCAGCGAGCGCAACAACACCGCGTTCATCACGCTGAACACCGCAGTGTTCGCGCCGACGCCCAGCGCCAGCGTCAAGATCGCAGTCGCTGCGAATCCCGGGCTCTGCCGCAGTGCGCGCAATCCAAAGCGCAAATCGCGCAGCAAGTTTGCAATCCACATCGCGCGTCCGCGCATGGCAAATCGCTCTTCGACCACACGCACATTGCCGAACTCCGCGCGCGCTTGCCTCCGCGCTTCCCCTTCGCTCAGACCCTCACTCTTCAATTCCTCGGCCTCCAGCTCCAGGTGCGCCTTGATCTCCGCGGCAAAATCCTCGTCGCTGCGTTTGCGTCCAAACATCGTCACGCCTCCTCGCCGCTCGTCCCCACTCCGAGAACCAATGCCATCGCCCGCGTCAGCCGCTCCCACTCGCTCGTCTTCTCCACCAGCTCCGCACGTCCCCGCGCCGTCAGAGAATAAAAACGAGCCTTGCGGTTGTTCTCGCTCGTGCCCCACTTCGCCGAAATCCATTTCTTATCTTCCAGCCGCTGCAGCGCGAGATACAGCGATCCATGATCCACAAAAAACACTTCTTCCGATTGCCGCTGGATCGCCCGCGCGATTCCTTGTCCATGCCGATGTCCAAGCACCAGCGTTTTCAAAATCAGCAGGTCCAGCGTTCCCTGCAACAGGGCAATGCGCTCTTCGTTACTTTTGTGGGTAGTCATCCGACCCAAGAATTCCACTCCATGGGTCGGATGTCAACCCAAGCTCGTCACATTTCTGCTGCGCCCCTTCGCTGGTGCCGACTTATACTTCCGCCATGCGCACCTGCCTCGCTTACGCCCTGTCCTTCGCCCTCGCTGCACCTGCCGCTCTTGCCCAGACGCCCGCCGCGCCCACCGTCGCCGACGCCCAGGCCTTCATCGGCAGCGCCAGCACCGAGTTGCTCAAGATCAGCACCGACGACGCACGCGCCCAGTGGATTGCGGATACCGATATCACCGAAGACACCGAGGCTACCGTCGCGTTGCTCGATGCCCAGACCACCGCGCGCACCCTTGCCCTCACCGAGGAGAGCCACCGCTTCGATCATCTCCAGCTTCCGCCTGTCCTGCGCCGTCAGATTCTGCTCATGCAGCTCAACACGCCCGCTGCGCCCAAGGATCCAAAGCTTCTTGCTGAGCAAACCCAGCTCGCGGCGGAATTGACCGGCATGTACGGCAAAGGAAAGTACTGCCCAGACACGCAAGTGGGTCAGGCGCCCGCGCCAGGCGCAAAATGCATGGGGATCGACGAGATCTCCGACCTCATGGCGAAATCCCATGATCCGCAGGAGCTCACGCGTCTGTGGGTTGGTTGGCACGCCATCGGCGCCCCCATGCGCGATAAATATGCGCGTTACATTGCACTGCAGAACATTGGCGCGAAAGAACTCGGCTATCACGATACCGGCGAACTCTGGCGCGCGGGCTACGACATGACCCCCGCGCAGTTCTCCGCCGAGCTCGAGCACGCCTGGCAACAGCTCGAGCCTCTCTATCGCGCGCTGCACGACTATGTGCGCGCTCGCCTCGTCGCCCAATATGGCAAAGCTGCCGACCGCCCCGATGGTATGATCCCCGCCCAACTCCTGGGCAACATGTGGGCCCAGGAGTGGGGCAACATCTACTACATCGTTGCGCCCATCGATCCGAAACTCGCGCAGTTCAAGCCACTCGATCTTGAGGCCGCGCTCAAGCAGCAGATCGCCGCCAAAGACCCCGCCGCCGCGCCAGCCTTCGTTCCCGGCGCCGACCTCAGCTCCGACGCTGGACATGCCGCCCAGCTCGCCGCCGCGCACGACATGGTGCACTACGGCGAAAACTTCTTCAGGTCCCTCGGCTTCGCGCCGCTTCCCAAAACGTTCTGGGAGCGTTCCCAGTTCGTGCATCCCCGCGATGCCGAAGTCGTCTGCCACGCCTCCGCGTGGGACCTCGATGCCGCCAACGACCTCCGCGTCAAAATGTGCATCGAAGTCAGCGCCGATTACTTCACCACCGTCCACCATGAGCTGGGCCACAACTTCTACCAGCGCGCCTACAACCAGCAGCCCTACCTGTTTCGCAACGGTGCCAACGACGGCTTTCACGAGGCCATCGGTGACTCCATCGCGCTCTCCATCACCCCTGCGTATTTAAAGACCCTCGGCCTCACCACCACCGAGCCGCCCGCCGACGCCGACATTCCTCTGCAGCTCCGCACCGCGCTCGATAAGGTTGCATTCCTGCCCTTCGCACTGGCTCTCGATCAGTGGCGTTGGCAGGTCTTCTCCGGGCAGATCAAACCAGCCGACTACAACAAGGCCTGGTGGGCTCTGCGCGAAAAATATCAAGGCGTCGCGCCGCCCGTCGATCGTACCGAAGCCGACTTCGATCCCGGCGCCAAAAATCACATCCCTACCAACGTTCCCTATGCGCGCTATTTCCTCGCCCGCATCTATCAGTTCCAGTTCTTCAAAGCCATGTGCGATGCCAGCGGCTACACCGGTCCGCTCAACCGCTGCAGCTTCTACGACTCCAAAGCCGCGGGCGACAAGCTGAACCACATGCTGGAAGCCGGCCAGTCCCAGCCCTGGCAGCAGACCCTGAAAGAAATGACGGGAACCGACCACCTCGACGCCCAGGCCATGATCGATTACTTCGCCCCGCTTTACACCTGGCTCCAGGAACAAAACAAAGCAAACCCGCACCCCTAGCGATCGCGAGCGCCGCAGCCGTTTCGTAAACAGAAACAGGTCGGCGACAAACTGGCCTTCATCAATCGCAAGACACTCCACGCGCTTGCCGATCCGCTGCTCGGTCTCCGCCAGCATCGGCAGCACGCTCCACGGATCCCTCGAGGTAAACTCCACGGCTTGCATCTTGCCGCAGCCGTTCTGGTTCCGGCTCTCTACCAATCCCTGCGCGGCCTTTGTATCCGCACTCGGCTTCAGCAGCATCACCCACTGCTTCGCATACTGCCGCCTGATCTCGATGCGCCGCAGCAAGCTCTGCGGTCTTGTTGCTCCGCATCGGTCCCACAATCATTTCCAGCTTTCCAGGCAAACGAGTCTCCGGCATCGTTGTTTGTTTTCTATTTTCGCCGGACGCGCTGCCTCTTCCACAGGTTCAACCCCAGTGCATTCTGTGGATAATCCGGCTCTCCTTTCATCGCCCAGAAATCCCGCTTCTCCCAGCGCCCCCTCGCAGGCTATGCGGCACCCCGCGGCCAGGGTGTATTCTCATTTCCGTTATGAAAACGTTTCGCTTCCCGCATCTCTTCGCCCTGGCCGCCCTCGTCTCCGCTTCCGTTTTGCTCCCCGCACAACAAGCCGCACAGCCCAAACCCGAAGACACAGAAGTCTGGCAGCCAGAACCCAAAGTGGTCACGCCCGGCGCGACCCTGGGTGCGCCGCCCTCGGACGCGATCATCCTTTTCGACGGTACGAATCAGAACCAATGGGTCTCCGCGGCGGATCACACGCCCGCACGCTGGGTTGTGCACGACGGCGTCTTCACCGTGAGCAAAGAGCACGGCGTCGGCAACATCGAGACCAAGCGCAGGTTCAAAAACTATCAGCTCCATATCGAGTGGCGCATTCCCGAAAGCATCACCGGAAGCGGTCAGGCGCGCGGCAACAGCGGTGTCTTTCTCGCCTCCACCGGCCCCGGCGATGCGGGCTACGAATTGCAGGTTCTCGATTCCTACAACAACAAGACCTACGTCAACGGCATGGCCGGCAGCTTGTACAAGCAGAGCATTCCCCTAGCCAATCCCATGCGCAAGCCCGGGGAGTGGAACGTCTACGATGTTGCCTGGACCGCTCCCACCTTCAACGCCGACGGCACCGTCAAAACGCCCGCCTATGCCACCGTATTTCTCAACGGCGTCCTCGTCGACAATCACTTTGAGCTGAAAGGGCAGACGCTCTACATCGGACAGCCCTTCTACAAGGCCTACGACGCCGCGCCTATCAAGCTGCAAGCCCACGGCGACAAGAGCGAGCCCCTCAGCTTCCGCAACATCTGGGTCCGCGATCTCCCGTAAGACGCGTTGTCATTTTCAGAATTGTCACCTGAGCGAATCGGCTTGAAGTAAGCGCGGGCGCAAGGTAAAGGGCGCGCTTCCGGCTCCCGAGAGGGCGACCACCACCCCACTTTGTCATCCTGAACGGAGCAGCCCCGTCGCGTTCTCGCGATGGGGTAAGCGCAGCGAAAGCCTGCCCTGAGCGGAGTCGAAGGGGATCTGCTTTTGTTCTTTCGCGAGGCTTCAATAACCACGAAGCCGGGTGCCCCACATTGGGATTTTCAGATGTGAGAAGGCAGCGAACCCAAACCGACAAACTCGTCGTTTTTAAGCATGCTTCAGTACTTTGAAATCAAATCAATATACGGAGCATTTTCCACGTGGCATTGCCCCACGGCGTGCCCGTACTCGTTCTCCGTCACGTCCATCACGAATCCCGCGATCGGTCCCACCGTCACCTGCGTGCCCGCGCTGCTCCCTCTATATTGATGCAGCTGGTCATCGGCTTCCCAGCGCCAGCGCAGTTCCAAACATGCCTGTCGCTGCTGTAGCTGAAAGGCCGCCATCTTGCGCATGCGGTCCTGTTCTATATGGCAGCGCAGCGCAAACTCACTCGCACCGGCCAGAACGCCAGTCGTGACAAACAGGACAACCACTTCGGAATATTTTTTAAGCCAGCGCAAAAACAACAGCCACCACGAAGAGAGGAATTGGGTAGCCCCAGTATACCGTCCCTTCGAATTCTGCCGGCGCCAAAACCGCCTGCAAGCAGCCCCGCACACAGTGACTTTGGGAATGTGCTTTGCGAAATGCGCTACGTCTTCCAGAACGGCGACGGACCCACCAGTTCCATCTCATATTTCCGCAGATACTCCGCCTCGGCTTCCGGCGTTTTAGGATCTGCGGCATCGCGGAAATATTGCTCCATCTTGCCCGCCGGGCAAAACGCAATCATCATCCGGCTCTCACCCTCGGCGACCGATGAAAACGTATGCGGCACGCGTCGCGGCGCCAGCACCGATTCGCCCGCCTTCAGTGTCATTCTCTGCGCGCCCACCTGGAACATCACCGCGCCTTCCATCACGTAGAACCATTCCTCCTGGTTCAGGTGCAGGTGCAGCGCCGGACCGCCCGGCTTCAGATGCTGATGCTCCAACACAAACATCCCCCCGCCGGTTTCGTTCCCACTCACTTTAAAGAGCAGATGACTGACCCCCATGGTGTGAGATTGCCCGTAGCGGTCTTCGCCCGCGCCGACAATGTGGAGATCGGGCTTCACCGGTGGCACCGCAACCTGGGCTTGCGCCGCACTCGCCAGCAAATCGTGCAATCCCGCTGCAGGGATCACCGTCGACACAGCACGCAAAAACAAACGGCGTTGCATGGGCCTCCTTCACAACCACAAAAAGGGAAGTGTCATGCATCATACGGATGCGGCTGCGCCTCATGCAAACGCGCGGCGCGCAGCAGATGCCGCGATCCGCACGGAATTCCCGCCTCTTGCGGCCAAAATCCAGATGTTTTTTGGGAAATCTGCGCGCGGACCGCGCTACCAGCGATACACGGTCAAATCATCCAGGTACACCGTCGACGATCCGCCCGATCCCACCCCATCCACTTGGAAGTTGGTCACCAGCGACGAACTCCATCCCAGCGCGAACGCCGAAGGCACCGTCGCGTTGATCGTCTGTTCGGTCCCATCCAGCCACACCGAGTTGTACGTCACATTCCCCGCATCATCGCGCGCATAACTGATCTGCACGTGGTGCCACGCGTCCGCCGTCCATGTCCGGGGATTGCATGCCGCACCGGAATGGACCCATGCATCTGTCGGACTCTGCGCCGTCCCCGCGTTCTCGGTGTAGTCCCATGTTCCCGAATATCCATCGCATTGGAACCCGAAGAGCACCGTCTCCCCGTTGGCCATCACCTGGTTCAGATCCATCTCCAGGTTGCCGACATCGGCCGCCGGACTCCCAATGTAAATCCACCCGTCATACACAAAATTGCTTGCCTGCGTGTCTGCCCCGAAAAGCACGTCGTACCGCTCGTCGCCGTCATTCGAAAACGTCGTCGTAAACTGCCGTGCCGATCCGCTCTTCGACGGCTGTCCCACAATCTCAGTCGCTCCCTGGGCAGAACCCGAGGCCGCGCCGGTATCCGTGATGGCCAGCCATCCGCTCAGTGCTTGAATCCCGCTCAACGCGATCGCGTTCGCCGGAATCGAAGCCCCGGAAGTCGAACTCCCCGATCCGCTCGAGCCACTGGAGGTCCCGGATCCACCCGTTCCACTGGACCCCCCTGACCCACCCGACCCGCCCGAGGCGCCGGAACCCCCGGACCCACTTGATGTGCCAGAGCCTCCCGACCCGCTCGTCGTTGTAGAAGGTTGATTCTGCGGAACCTTATAAGTCATTGCACCACAGCCGATGAGCATCGGCATCGCGCACAAGGGGGCCGCCAGCAGAAATCCGCCAAATGCTTTCACGAGTGCGCCCTTCTCGCTTCACGCGGATCGCAAGCAACGGTCCACCAGCCCGTGGTTTGCTCACCTGTCTGGCACACCAGCAGCTCAGCGGTCTGCGCGCAGACCAACCCGTTTGCTTGAATCGCAAACTTTGGATATATGCGAGAAGTTTGCGGCAGTTTGCGACAAGCGTCAACGGCACAAACGTCACTGCAGCATTTTCAGTGCAAATTCAACGAGAAGAGCATTTGCTCTCCCTAGTCCCTAGTCCCTAGTCCCTAGTCCCTAGTCCCAGTTCCCTGGTCCTCATCCCCCCAGCTCCTTCAGCTTCTCTTTGGCATGGTCGTTCGAGGGATCCTTCTCCAGCGCTTTCTTGTAGAACTCGATCGCCTGCTGCTTCTGGCCGGCCTTCATATATCCCTCCGCCAGGCTGTCCAGCGCATTGCCCGAGTCCGGGTGCTGCGCCACATTCAGCTTGAAGATGCCGATCGCCTCCGGCAGATGCTGGCTCAGCAACAGGTCGTAGCCCCACCCATTCACGAAGTCTTCCGAGAGCTTGAAGCTCGGATCCTGCTTTTGCATCGTCGCATAGATCTCTCCCGCATGATCGAACCCCTGCCGGTTCAGCTCCTCGCGAAATCCGTCCAGCGACACGACTGTCCCGGACGCGGCGCGAAAACTCGCCGCAATAAAATGCGGAGGCACGCCATTCTCCGCCGGTGTTTTCTTCAGAAACTCCATCGCACCCGCATCGTGCTTCAAATACGAGTCGAGAAAGCGGAGCGTGTAACGTGCCACCCAGCCATACCCGGCCATGCCGTCCGCACGCCCATAATCGGCCTTCTGCATGGTCGGAAACCTCTTCCAGAAGCGCTCGCTGCGCTGCGTCATCGAACTGAATTCCCCGTGGTTCATGCCCATCATGTGCACCTTGATCAGGTCTCCATGGGTCCACTCGTTCAGCACGTTCGGTGCGAGCTCCGCGGCTTCCTCTCCAATGTGCGCCTGCTCTTCCAGCGAAATCTCGCCCTGCGTGAAATACAACAGCGGAATCGTCAGCTTGTCCGGATGCACCTCCGCCTTCTTCACCAGCGCCGGAAAATAACGCATGCTGCCGTCCAGCGCAAACAGCACGCGAATGCGGTTGTCGCGCGCCGCCGCAAACAGGTTCGAAATGCCACCCCAGCTGTAGCCCCCTACCGCAAGTTCACGCATGTCGGTATCCGGCAGCGACTGCGCGTAGCCAATCAAAAACAAAATGTCGCGAGCCTGCGCATCAATCCCCGGCACATCCGGCGTCATGTCTCGCGTCGTTGCGCCCAAATCCGGGCTCGCCACCACTACGTATCCATAGCTCGCCAGATATTCGCAAAGGTCCGCGTTCTCCCACGATTCACTCGAAAAACTCGCCGCGTAAATCACCACTGGAAAAAGCCCCGCCTTCATCGGCGCATCGCGCACCGACCACATTCGCTCTCCCAGCACAGTGCCTAGTCCCGAGTCCTTCGGATCCGGAGCCGGTTGCGTGTTGCCAAATGCCGTCTCCGTCGCCCGCAGCTGTACATAATCCCCAATCGTCATCGGCGTTCCGCCATTCTTGCCCGCCGGATACCAGATCAAAGTCTGCAGCGGCCGCGCTCTTTCCCCGGTCGTGGGCTTCCCCAGTTCATCCGTGGTCCCGCGAAACACGCGCGTCCTGTCGTACTGATCCACCACCTTCAGCCCCACATCCTCCGGGCCGCGCGGTTCAGGAAAATGAAATCCAGGCGCGCCCTGCGCAAATGCCCAGGTCGCCATCAGGAAGAGAGAAGCAAGGAACACAAGACCACGGCGAGAGGACAACACAAGGAACCTCCGGGTTTGAAGACGATTGCAGTTTCGACATCGGTACAGGCCGCAAGCCCGCCCGCGTGCTGCTTCCTCTTAAAAGAAGTAACCCGGCACCGACAGTCAGGTCTACCCGGACGTCGAAAACTGTTCGAACAGCGCCCGCAGTGTATCACCCTCAGAATTGTCATCCGGAGCAGTGGGGTAAGCGCAGAGAAAGCAACGAACCCACGCCTGCGCCGAATCTGCTCCACCAAAAGACCTTTGCTTTCCAGGAACTCATCCCCGTCGCCCTTCCTCCGCTTCGAGGCTTACACTAATTCAGCCATGTCTCTGCGCATTGCGATCCCCGAGCCCACTTCCACTGATACCGACTACAACCAGCGCGCCCTTCCGCCCTATCTCGCCGCCCTCCACGCGGTCGGCGCAACACCTGTCGTCGTTCCCCTTCACGAGCGTCCGGACCGCGTCGCCAAACTCCTCTCCAATACCCAGGGCATTCTGCTTCCCGGCAGCGGGTTCGACGTCGATCCCTTGCGCTATGGCCAGCAGCCGATTCCCGCATGCGGCCCCGCCGACGCTTCTCGTACCACCGTCGACGAACTCCTGCTCCAGGACGCCTTCAACCTCCACAAGCCCGTTCTCGCCATCTGTCACGGGGCGCAGACCCTCAACGTCTGGCGCAACGGCACGCTCATCCAGGATCTCGAAAGCGTTCTCCACACGCCCGTCAACCACCAGCCCGGCCGCGCTGTCACCGAGGCTCATCCCATCACCATCACCCCCGGCTCCCGCCTGGCCGCGATTGCCAAATCCATTCCATCGTCATCCAGCGCATCGCACAATCCACCCGGTCCAGAGTTGGTGAACTCAAGCCACCACCAGGCCGTCTCCAAGCTCGGCGACAATCTCCGCATCGCCGCCATCTCGCCCGCCGACAACGTCATCGAAGCCGTCGAACTCGATGCGCCCGATCACTGGGTTGTCGCCGTGCAATGGCACCCTGAAAGAACGTGCATCGTCAGCGCCTTGTCCCGCGCCCTCTTCGCCGCCTTCGCCCACGCGGCCGAGGCCTGGCAGCCCTGCCGCGTCGAAGAGTCCGTCGCCCACTGAGTCCTCGCCCGGCTCATGAGCGGCCGTTTCCAGACGATAACAAAAGAGGACATCTCTGCGAGGACACGCTCCTCTGCTCACCTTCTCATGGGCGGATTGCGAAGCGGCGCCCTCATCCGCAGGGCACGGAAAGAAGGCGTCATGGCTGCGCGTGTGCAACTCATCAGTGTCGAGACCATCGTTCCCGAGAACGCGTTCATCTATTCGCGAACCGACTTGAAAGGCCGCATTACCGAGGCCAATGAAGTCTTCGCCGAAATCAGCGGCTACTCCGTGGACGAGATGATCGGCAAGCCCCACAGCCTGGTGCGCCATCCCGACATGCCCAAAGAGGCCTTCGCCGATCTGTGGAAGTCTCTCAAAGCCGGGCGTCCCTGGCGCGGCGTCGTCAAGAATCGCCGCAGCGACGGCGGATTCTATTGGGTGCTGGCCAATGTCTCCCCGGTGCGCGAGTCCGACCGTATCGTCGGATACCAATCGCTGCGCCTGCGGCCCTCGCGCGCAATGGTGCGCGCCGCCGAAGAAGCCTACCGCAGCATCAAGGCCGGCAACTCCCGGCGCTGCGTCGAAGAAGGCCAGGTCGTGCGCGTCCACTCCCTGTGGCTGCGCTTCCTCACCCAGCCGGGTACCCAATTTGCGGGTGCGTGTTCTCTGGCGCTCATCGCCGCGCTTTCCGGTTTTTCCTCGCTTGCCTGGGGCGCCGCCCATCCCTTCCTGCGTTCGCTCAACGGAGCCGCCCTGCTCTTGAATGCGGCAGCGGCGCTCTTCGTCCTTCTGCAAACCCTTCCCCATCTGCAACGCGATCTCAAGGTGATAAGTCAATATCTTGAAAGCGTTCTCTCCACCGGCGACCTTGCGCTTTCTCTCCCACTCGATCAGCACGGGCGTTCCGCCATCCTTGCCCGTCGGCTCGCCCTCATGATGAGCTGGATCCACTCCACCGTCCAATGCATCGGCGATGCAGTCAGCAAGGTCGAGAGCGCAACCGGAGAGCTTCTCCAGGGCATTCAGGAGATCGACAAAGCCGCCGGCTCGCAGAACACTGCCACTGCCTCGGTCGCCGCAGCCGCCACCGAACTGGGCCTCACCATTCGCGAAATGTCGCAGAATCTTAAAACGACCGAAGACGCAGTCACCGATTCCGGCCGTCGCTCAACCGAGGGCGCCAGCCTCTCCGAAAAGGCCAGCGCCACGATTCAGGAACTCGCCGCAGTCATCAAGAATGCCTCGACAGAAGTCGAAGCCCTCGGCACCACCTCAGCCGAGGTAGGCCAGATTGCCGGCGTCATTCGCGAAATTGCCGACCAGACCAATCTCCTCGCCCTCAATGCTTCCATCGAGGCTGCACGCGCCGGGGAAGCAGGCCGCGGCTTCGCGGTGGTTGCCAACGAAGTGCGCCGTCTGGCCGACCGCACCATGCAGGCCACCGGCGCCATCGACGCTCTCATTGTCAAAATCAAGGGCGACAGCGATCGTGCTATCGCCGGCATGCGCGCCGGCGCCACTGGCGTCACCGGCAGCGTTGCCTTGGTGCGCGAGTCGCAGCAGGCCCTCCAAAGCATCAATGGCCTCATGGGCGATGCCGTGCGCAAGGTTTCTGAAATTACCATTTCCTCGTCGCAGCAGACCGAGGCAATGAACGACATCGGCGCCAACATCTCGCATGTCGCCGCCATGACCGAACAGAATGTCCAAGTCGTTCGCCGTACAACGACATTGATGGAATATCTGGCGCCCATGATCGGCCGCGTCCGCAATGCCGTCGCGCAGTACCGGGCCTAGTTCATCTTCATCCCCGGCATCGCCATGTGATTCATGTTGTCGTGTCCCTCGTCATCGTCGTCCACGGCCCAGACTTTCTTGGGGTCCGTCTCATAGGGATAGACATGCACCATCCACCCGAAGACATGCGGGAAAAACACTCCACCCGCCGCATCGCACGCTTCTTTCGTCGTGATCGAGCCCAGCAGCCCAAATCGCGCATCAGGACCAAAGTATGCCGCGCCTTGTCCCAACGGCGCTTTGCAGAAATTGATGTGTTGATGCCAATGCGCAACGCTCAGCGGAATCCGCCCGTTCAACTCGTCCTCGCTGGCGCTCACTCGATCGGTATACATCGCGCCCACCAGCCTATATCCGTCCGCCGTCTTCTTGTAGAGCAGCGACGTCGGCTTCAGAGGATCGAAGCGTTGCGCCGCCTCGCGTCCGTTGTCATATTGGGTAAAGTGATAAATCGGCTGCGGCACATTGGGAAGGAAGATTTTGTACCCGTCCGCCAGAGCCTTTTGATAGTCCTGATACGGCGCCATGGCCGTTTTTGCCGCGGCTTCCACCGCATCGGCCTTGGCCTGATCCCCGGGCTGTATCGGCCGCAGCGTCGTCATATACATATGCCCGGCCATGTGGGCCATGCCGCCGCTCGCAACCTTGGTCCCCTGCATGGCCGGTTCGCCCGCTTGCGCTGCCGCCGCCACCAGGGCCGATCCCGCACAACCCATCGTGAGACATAAAACGACAAACCGAAAAGAACGGAACGCCATACGATCAACCTCCGAAGGGAATGTTTCGGAGCAGCTCTCTGAGCAGGAAGCCCGCCGCTCCAGTCCTGCCGTACCTATAGGTAGGACGATATCTAACTACGCGCGGACGACAACCCCGGTTCCCATCGTCCTCTTTTGCCTTCCAAAGCCTCAATTGCCACTAACGCCGGGTGCCCCATGTCTCGCAATTGAGACGTGGGAAAGCAACGAGCCCAACCCATTGTGATCCGGACCCAATCAGCACAGACCCACCGTGGGAACACTAAGGGACACGTTCCTCAACCCGCCCGCCCCGAAAATACTCCGCGCTCTTCCCCCGAAACAGCAGCCATGCGATCACCACGAGCAGCACGCTATGCACCACCACTCCGTGATAAGCGTTCAGCACGCTGATCAGCACATGGAACGCGGCCCATGCCACCGCAACCCACCGCGCCCAGTTCTGTCCGCGCAACAAGAACACGGCGCAGACAATCGCCACAAGCTCCGTCGTCTCCACCCATACGCTGTCTTTTTGCATCGCGAGTAACTCGCGGAAGTGGTAGCCAAGGCCGAGCACGCCCACCGCGAGATACACGACTGCGACGATCCACACCGCCACCGGCCGTTTGCTTGTGTTCATGGCAACATCTCCAGCACCGCATCGCTCGGCTCCAGTTCCGCAGCGTGCGGCGGCAGCGTCGCGCCAGCCTCCAGCAGCGCGCGCACGGTCCACACATAGTCGCCCGTTTCTCGATGCCATCCGTTTCCCGACCCGTACACCGCCCAGCTCACCGCCGTTCCCTCATACTCCCGCGACTTCAATTCCAGTGTCGGATGGAATCGCAAAATCTCCCGCGCCATCTCCGCATTGCCGTGAAATCCCGCCCAGTGCAACGCCGTTGCCCCCGCATCGCCGCACGCATCCACCGGCCACCCCGCCTCCAGCATCAGCCGCACCGCCTGCACATTGTTGTTCTGTGCCGCATCGGGCAGCTTGCGCAACTGCGCCTCCGACAACTGCGCAACCGCATCGGGGTTCTTCGCGAGAAACGCGTGAAACGCCGCTTCGTCCCCCAGTTCGCACGCCAGCGCAAGGTTCAGTTCTTCCGGCGTCCGCTCCATCAACAATTGAAAAACATCTTCATGCCCGAAATCTCGTGCCACTGTGTGCGCCGTGCGATGAGCTCCCAGCTTCCAGATGTAAATCGAGCCGCCCGCCCGCGGATCCCTCTTCGGAAACCACTCTTCCGACACGCTCGTCTCGATGCACGCGGGATCGCGATCCAGATGCTGCCGCACTAATTCGAGATCGCCCAACGCCGCAGCCATCAGCAGGTCCGTCGTGCACCCGCGCGCCACCAGGTATCGCGCCACATCCTGCCGATCGTGCGGGTAGTGCCGCCTCTGGTCTACGCGCAGCATGTATTGGGCCGGCGTCGATTCGTGATCCACATCGCGCGCATCGATCTCGGCGCCGTGCGCGAGCAGGAACTCAGCCACCTCGATTGTCGAAGCAAAATGCAGCGGCGTTTGCCCGTCTCCCCCGCGAGCGTGCACCACGCTTGCATCGTTCGCCACCAGCGCGCGTAGCTCTTCCATCTTTCCCAGCCGCGCCGCCGCATGCGCATCCATCAACGCGCCGCGTTCCATCAGAAACTCCACCATGCTCGGGTCGCAGTCGTCCAGCACGCCGAATCCCCCCGCCCACCACTCCGTGCGCTTGCGGATATCTGCCCCCGCCCGCAGCATCACCTCAATCGTTTCCCGATCGCTGCGCTGCACTGCCGCGAATAGCGCCTGTTGTCCGAAAGCGTAGCCCGGCATTGGATCGTCGATGTGCCCCTTCAATTCCGGATGCTCTTTCAGGATCGTGCGCACCCGCGCCGCGTCGCTGTCGCACACCGCGGCCTTCAACGATTCCGCTGGGCTCAGCCCCAGCGACTCCACGTGCACCTTCAGCTTTGCCCAGCTGGCAAAGCCGTAGTCCTGTGCGAGCGCATGTTGCGCGTCCGCAAGTTTGCCCTGCTGCGTGCTGCGCAGCAGTTCCTTGGCTTGTTTTTTCAGATAAGCAAGATTTGGCTTTTCAGGTAGTTCGCGAGACATAACTCCTCTTTTTGGGCCCGGTGTCCGCCAATACGGGCAAAAGAGAAGTCACTACGCGCAACTCAAAGGTAGGTCAGGTGGGATCATCCCTTTCCGCGGACGGGGTGCAACCTGATTTGCAGCCTCCACTATAGCAAAAGAATTCCTGCGTCCGCACCTGCTTCGTTCATCAGGACCGTCACATTTCCCGCGAAAGCCGCCGTCACTCTCCGCGCAAAGCCTGTACGGGGTTCACGGCGGTCGCGCGTCGCGCCGGAATCGCAGACGCCGCCAGGGCCAGCGCGAATACCGCGATCGATGTCAGCACCAGGACCACCGGATCGAACGGGCTCACGTGAAACAGAAACGAGCGCAGCACATTGGCAGCCGCCACCGCTCCCGCGATGCCCAGCACGCTGCCCACTGCCGCCATCTTCAGTCCCGATAGCAGCACCAGCCGCAAGATATGCGATTTCTGCGATCCGAGAGCCATCCGGATCGCCATCTCCTGCACCCGCGAAGCAACTGAAAACGCAAGGATGCTGTAGATGCCGAGCACCGCCAGCAACACTGCCGCCAGTGCGAAGCTTGAAATGATGATCGTGTTGAAGCGCCGCGGCGCCTCGCTCGACGCCACAACCTCGTCCATGGTTTGCACTTGGGTCAGCGGCAACTGTCCATCCATCGAACGCACCGTCGCGCGTAGGGTGTTCTCCATTTGTTCGGGTGGCAGCGCTGAACGCAGCACAACGTACCCGCCGTTGCCGTTCAAATCGGTAGGCTGTGCCATCACGCCGGCATCCTTCTCCAGTTGGGCCACCGGCTGATAAAACTGCTCGCGCGCGTCTTCGTCCGGCGAATTCAGCTTGGCGTCTGCCACTTCACCCACTACCGTCATCCAGGGTGTGGGCGACTTCAGCGTGCCGACACGCATGCGCTTTCCGATCGGGTCCTGGTTCGGCCAGTAGTGTTGTGCAAACTCGCGGTTCACGATCGCAACCAGCTGATTGTTCGCGTTGTCCGACTCGGTCAAGAGCCGCCCGCGCAACAGCGGGACTCCCATTGCGGTGAAGTAATCGCCAATCACTTGAGATGGCCCCGCCGCTGTCTGATCAGGTCCGCGCGGATCCACGTAACCCTCCACCACAAAAGCCTCGATGCCATCGCCGGTCGTCGGCAGATTGCTGGTGATGCCGACGGAGGCAACACCCGGTAGCCCGCGCAGTTTCAGAAGCAGCTGGTTGTTAAAGTTGTCGATCTGGCTCTGCGTGGAGTATTGCTTTTGCGGCAGCGCATACGCCGCCGTGGTTACGTGGTCCGGCCGAAAGCCCAGATCCACAGAACTCATGTTGCTGAAACTGCGCAGCAGCAATCCGGAAGCCGACAGCAGGATCAGCGCAATCGCAATCTCCGCCACCACCAGCGCCGAACGCAGCCGCGCATGATTGCCGCCCGCAGATCCGCTGCGTCCGCCTTCTTTCATCGCGGCATTCACGTTGGTGCGCAATGCCGCGAATCCCGGTGCCAGTCCGCAGCAGAAGCCGGTGAGCACAGCCAGTCCCAGCGCAAAACCCACCACCGTCCAGTTCAGCGTGATGCTGTCAACCAGCGGCAACGTCTCCGGCAGGAATTTGCTTCCCACCGCCAGCGCCACGGCGGCCAGCCCAATCCCCAGCACCCCGCCGGCAACGCTCAGCACCATGCTCTCCACAATCATTTGCCGCAACAACGTCATCGCCGGCGCGCCCAGCGCCAGCCGCACCGCCGTTTCGCGCTGCCGGCGAATCGCGCGCACCAGCAACAGCCCGGCCAGGTTGGCGCAGGCAATCAGCAGAACAACAATCACCGCGAGAAACAGCATGCGCAGCAGTGGCTTCGTCTGCATTACCGTGATCTGCTGCAGCGGATACACGACTGCATGAATGCGAAAGTTTGCCGCATCGGGCGGAAAGTTGCGCATGATCTGCTCCGCCACGCGATTGGCGTCACTCTCGGCCTGCGTGAGCGTGATCCCTGGCTTCAGCCGGCCCACTAATCCGAGATACCAGCTCGACGACGCTTCGGCGCCAAGTTCCTGCGGCAGCAGGCTCATCGGAACCCAGAGTTCGCAGCGGTAGATCCGCCCCGGGTTTAACGGGAACTCAAATCCGCGCGGCATCACCCCGATAATCTGGTAAGACTTCCGATCCAGCTGAATCTTTTTCCCCAAAATATCCGGGTCGCCCTGGAACCGGCTCTTCCACGTTCCGTAACTCAACACCGCGACCAGCTCCCTTTGTTGATCCTCCTGCACCGTGAAGGTTCTTCCCAGCAGCGGCGCGATGCCCAGGGTCGTGAAGACCGCAGGAGTCATGCGCGCCCCGACAATCTGTGCCGGCTGGCCCATGCCCGAAAGCTCGTAGCTCGTAAACCCGAAACCGCCCAGGCTCCCAAACGAGCGCGTGTCCCGCGGATACGTCACGACTTCCGGGCCGGTCACCGGACCTGAATCATGCTTTCCCCACTCCGTCCCGCTCAGCTGGTCCCCCAGCGTCACCAGCCTGTCTGCGTTGGGAAATGGCAGCGGCCGCAGCAGAACACCATCGACGATGGAGAAGATCGCGGTTGTCGCGCCGATGCCGAACGCCAGCATCAACACCGCCGTCGCCGTGAATCCGGGCGACAGACACAATTGCCGGAAAACCAGTTTCAAATCAGAAAGGGCTCTGCGCATGGCAAATCCTCGATGTCCGATGAGGTTTAGACGGAACAGCACCAATGCCGTGCCTCCACTAAATCACGATTCCCCGATTTTTGTCCTGCGCTTGCCGTCCCCTATGCACCACTAGGCCAGCCTGCGGATCCGCCGTTCCCCCACCGACCTGTCCTCCTGAGCGGAGCAGCTTGGGGCCCCATCGCGTGCACGCGAAGGGGTAAGCGGAGCGAAGGATCTGCTTCTGTTTTTGTCCCGCGCAAACCATGAATCAGCGCGAACGCGGGTGCCCCGGAGCCTGTCCTGAGCTTGTCGAAGGATCTCGCCTCTCAGACGTGGGAAAGCAATGAACCCCGACCGACAGAATTGCCCTCTTGATCCGCGGATCTCTACGGCACGATGCGCTTCCGCATGAACAGCGTCGCTTGCGGATTGTCGTTGTACCGCGCGCAGCGCGCATAACCCCGCCGTTCATAAAGCGCAATCGCCGCCTTCAGATCGTCGTAGGTGTCCAGGTAGATCCAGTCGATTCCGTGGCCGCGCGCAAAATCCTCCTGTGCATCCAGCAGCAAATCGGCGATCCCGTTCCCCCGCGCGACCGGCTTCACGTACAGCCGCTTGCATTCGCTGGCATGCGGAATCGAGCGCAGCCTGCGCAGCACCACGCACCCCACAACTGCGTCGTCCAGATACGCCACCCACATTCCCGAAGCCGGCTCCATCATCAGTTTTCTGAGGTCGCCCGGCTTGTCCCGCTGCACGACCTGCACCGCTTCGAAATACTCCTGCAAAATCGCCAAGGCGACATCCTGCACCGCGGTCAAACGCACAATCCGCACCGCCGGTTTTCCCCGGCTGTCTAAAATCGCGCGTGCCTTGCCCAGCGATCCAACCAGCACCGCCCGCTCTGCGGCGTTTACCTCCGCCAGCAACCCTTCGATCTGCCGCGTCGATTGCGCATTCAAGCGCGCCACAGCCTTTTCTCCCACGGCCGTCAGACTTAGCAGCTTCTCTCTGCCGTCCGCTTCCGACGGCGCTTGCCGCACAAGCTTTCGTTTCGTCAGCGCCGTTAACAAACGGCTGATATAGCCCGCATCCAGTTCCAATGTCCCGCACAACGCCGACGCCGTCCTCCGCGGATGAGTCCCAATCTCATAGAGCATCCGGCCCTCGGTCAGCGAGAACTCTCCATCCAGATGCCGCCGCCGCAGAAGCCCCAGCCGCGCCGTGTAAAAGCGATTGAACTCGCGCACCGCGGAAACTTGTTGCGCCATCTCCGGCTCAATTGTGCCGACCGCCTTCATCCAGTCAATCACCTCATCCAGTCAGTCTAGGGCGTGATCGTTGCCTTTAGCAACTATCTCTCGTGGCCGCTCGCGAACCCGCTCAGCGCGGCCAGCCTTCCCACACCTCGGTATAATCACCCCAACTTCCCTGCGTAGTTGAGGCTTCATCTTTGAAGGATCCGGAATTGCCGAAGAACGGAACGCAGCGAGACAACCATGGGGGCCTGTCCCCGCAGGATCTCCGTACACTGCGGGCGCTCAACACGCCGACAAAAATCCAGCGCTTCATAGACGCGCTCACCTATCAATATGCCGACACCGCCTGGTCTCCGCAACGCGTGCTGCGCGAGCGCAAAGGGCACTGCCTCGAAGGAGCTCTTCTTGCCGCAGCCGCCCTGCGCATT
This sequence comes from uncultured Acidobacteriaceae bacterium, assembly GCA_963798035.1. Taxonomy (GTDB): domain Bacteria; phylum Acidobacteriota; class Terriglobia; order Terriglobales; family Acidobacteriaceae; genus Telmatobacter. The sequence goes on from CAWCRW010000009.1 coordinate 495,222, forward strand.
CACGGCCATCCGCCCTTGCTCATGGATCTCGAAGCCGTGCACGACGACGATCACGTCCTGGCCCTCTATCGCGAACAGGGTCTCTGGGGCAGCATCGCCAAGTCGAACTTCGCCGGCCTCCGCTTTCGCGCGCCTGTCTACCGCACGCCCCGCGAACTCGCCCTGAGCTATGTCGAGCACTACTACAACCTGCGCGGCGAACGTACCCTGCGCGCCTACTCGCGCCCGGTCAATCTGCAGCGTCTCGATCGCCTCCACTGGATGACCGCAGAAGAGGACGTCTGGTGCGTCCCGGAATTCCTCATCGCGGCAAAACACTATCCGCTCTTCCCCCACAAGGTCGCAAGCGCCCTCCCGCGTCTCGATCGCCGTAGCTTCGAAGCAGGAATGCACGGCTGGGTAAAGCACTGAAGCGGCGCACCCGGCCCACCACGCTTAAGCCCGTCGGTCCAACCCCAGGAGGCCCCCCTGCGTACAATCCACAAAGAAGCACAGCAATTTTTCCGGGAGAGAGTCCACAGTGACAAAAGAAGACATGGAGAAACTTGCCCAGGCCTGGGCCGCGGCATGGAACGCGCACGATCTCGACGCCATCCTCTCCCACTATGAAGAAGCCGTCGAGTTAACTTCGCCCGCGGCCGCCCAGTTGCTTGGCGCGCCCGGAGGCAAAGTCGTCGGAAAAGCAAACCTGCACGCCTACTTTCAGCGCGGGCTCGAAGCCTACCCCGAACTCCATTTTCAATTGGAGAATGTGCTCTGCGGCATCCAGAGCGTCGTCCTCTACTACACCAACCAGAAGGGAACCCGCACCGCCGAGTTCATGGAGCTCTCCGCGCACGGAAAGGTCGCCCGCGTCATCGCCCACTACAGCGTCGAGCCGAAGGACCGCCCGCAGCCCCAGACAGAATCCTGAGCCTCGCGCAACCCAACTCCGCCCCTACTTCTTCTTGCCGTCCCGTGCCGTGCGTACCGTGGAATTAGCCGCCACCGCGGCGCGGATCAGCTGTTTGAAGGCTGTTGCGTCAATCTTCTCCCCTTCGCGAAAATCGATCGCACGCCGCACATTCCCCTCCAGGCTCGCATTGAAAAGCTTCTTGGGGTCTTCGAGCGAGGCGCCACGTGCGAACGTAAGCTTCACCACCTGCTTGTACGATTCCCCCGTGCAGACAATCCCGTCATGCGACCAGACCGGAGTCCCCGGGTTCGTGGACTTTGCCCATTTCCGCTCTTCCTCGATGGCCGGGTCCGCGTCGTGGATGAGTTGACGGACATGCGCGAGCGTCTTCCCCCGCCAGTCTCCCATTCCCTTGATCTTCTCGTCGATGAAGGCGGACCCCGTGGTCTCAATGTTTTTCATGGACTCCTCCTACTCTCGCAAAGCATTGCGTTGCGGTTCACAGAAACTGCGACGTGCCGCGTCGTTTCTTTCCGATCTTGGGTGTGCCGGCCCTGAGTCTGCAGCCGGCACATTGCCCTAAGCATTCGCCCGCAGCGGCCTGTCTCTTCGAAACAGGCGCCAGAGCAGATGCCCCTTCCACATCAACAACCCCGTCAGCAGCATCAGCGGAAAAAACACAAACCGCGTAGGCCGCGCATACTGCGGCAGCTTCTCGAACGGGCTGTAGATGTAGCCATAGATCGGTATGGCGACGACGATATGAATCCAACGCAGAACCAGACGCATAGAAATCCTTGTTTTCATGGTCAAGTCTCCTTTGCCTGTCCGAAGTTATTTCATCTCTCCGACTACGCGCTCCAGGTCGCCGATGAACTTTCTCCAGCCATACTGCGCACCTTTGAAGTTGGCCTCTTGATCGGGACGGAAGCCGGCCTGCTCCACGCGCACATGGGTACCTGTAGCCGTCGGCGTCAGCGTCCATGTCACGACACTTTCCATGCCCATCGTCCCCCACGTGTACGAAAGACCTTTGTGAGGCTCCACGGCCAGAACTTTGCAATCGATCACGCCGTCCCAGTTCGGCACGGGAGTCGAGCGCAGGCGGAATCCGTGCCCCGCAACGGGCTGAAAGTCATTCTTCATCAGCCACTGCTCAATCAGCGAGCTCTCCGTCAGCGCGCGCCACAGTTTCTCCGGCGGATGAGGGAACTCCCTCTCCACGATCACCGAACGAGTCGAAGTTTCAGCAGTCATTCTTTGTCCATCCTCTCCAGAACGTTTTCGAGCTGGTCAAATTTGTCTTGCCAGAAGGCGCTGTAGTGCCCGATCCAGTCGACGAGCGGCGCGAGAGCCTCCGGCCTGGCTTGGTAGTGGGTTTCCCGCCCCTTGCGGCGGTTGCGAACCAGCCGGGCACGCTTCAGAGCCGATAGATGCTTCGAAACCATCGGCTGGGACACACCCGCGCCCACCGTCAAAGCATGAACGGTCTGGCCTCCGTCGCGGGTGAGCCGTTCGAAAATGGCTCGTCGCGTCGGATCGGCAAGGGCTCGAAAGAGATTGTCTGCGGCGTTCGGCATGACCAGAACCATAACCAGACGGTTATGGATTGTCAAGAGAAAATTGCGCATCCCACCTGGGGAAAGAACGCGCGACTTCCGCAGCGCCCCCCGGGTTGTTCGGTGGGAACGAGAGACCAGGCCGGAGGTCTTGGCAAGGATGGTTGATCCAAGATGCGAAGTAGGGATGCAAACGGCGGATGCGAAGGACGCCCCCTTCGAATCGTGTCCCGTCCGAAACGCCCTTGCTGGGTGAAGAACATCTAAGCCACCTGCGCACCGACGCCGTTCAACTCCGCCAGTGCTTCCGCGGGCAGCTCCAGTGTGGCCGCCTTGAGGTTTTCCCGCAAATGCTCGACCGACGACGTGCCCGGAATCAAAAGGATGTTCGGCGATCGCTGCAGAAGCCATGCCAGCGCCACTTGCATCGGCGCGGCGTCAAGCGAAGCAGCCACGGCATTCAGCGTCGAGGACTGCAGCGGCGAGAATCCGCCCAGCGGGAAGTACGGCACATATGCGATGCCCTGGCTCGCAAGCGCATCAATGAACCCATCGTCGTTGCGCTGCGCCAGGTTGTAGAAGTTCTGGATGCAGACAATCTCTGTGATCGCCTGCGCCTTCGCCAGCTGCTCGGGAGAAACCGTGCTCAGTCCGATGTGTCGGATCAGCCCCTGCTGCTTCAGCTCGGCAAGCGCACTCAGCGGTTCTTCAAAGGGCTCATCCGTCGGCCCGGTCAAGCCGCCGAGACGAAGATTGACTGCATCCAGCGCATCCAGCCCGAGATTGCGCAAATTGTCGTGCACCGCATCAAGAATCTCCTGCCGTGAACGAGCATGCGGCCACGAGCCATCGCTCCCGCGGCGTGCGCCGACCTTGGTCACGATCACCAGGTTTTTGGGATAGGGATGAAGCGCCCGTTTGATCAGCTGATTGGTCACGTGGGGCCCGTAAAAGTCGCTGGTATCGATGTGATCCACACCTGCCTCGATGGCCTCGCGCAAAACAGCAATCGCACCCGCAACATCGCGCGGAGGCCCCCACACCATCTTGTTGCCCTCCCTCCCCGCAAGCTGCATGGCGCCATAACCCATCCGCTTGACGTGCATCGCTGTTTTGGGAAAGTTGAATACGCCACCAAGATTTGATCGTTCCGCCATGTGTCTCCTTCGCATTTTCTGCTGCTTGTTCTGCAACTCAATCTTTGCAATCATTGGATGAAGAAAGCTTCAGGTGAGGAGTTCGCATTTGCCGAGGGCCTTGCAAACCACGCTGGAGCCGCGAAAATCGCCGGTCCAGGCCCGCTCCACCGCCAGTGTCGAAGCCATTCTCAAGGCCACGATTCAGGTTTTGCTTCGATTCGGCAAAGAGCGCCTCACCACCTCCCGCGTCGCCGCCCGCGCCGGCGTTTCGGTCGGGACCCTCTATCAGTACTTCCCCAACAAAAGCGCGTTGTTGCGCGCCGCCTTGCAGCGTCATATGGATGAAGTCGTGCAGGCTCTCGAGACCGTGTGCCGTGAGCAGGCCGGCGCTTCGCTCGAGACCATGGCAACCGCCATTGTGACCGGCTTCCTCGAAGCCAAGATGCGAAATGTCAAAGCCAGTCTCGCACTCTATGCCGTCAGCTCCGACATCGATGGCGCAAGAATCGCGCGCGAGGCCGGACTGAGAGCCAATCGATCCATCGTCGCCCTGTTGGCCACCGCCAGCAACCAGCTCACCGCCGATCCGGAGCTGGTTGCCTCCATGCTCCAGGCAGCCATGGCCGGAGTCAGCCGCCGCTTGCTCGAGTCGTCCTCCCCGGAAGCCGACTACGGGAAATTGCGGAATGAATTGGCCTTCCTCGCAAGCAGTTATCTCCGCGCCTGCTCAAGACCCCGCGACTAGGCGACGGTCTCATCATGGGGTGCGCTCGGATCGCCGCCAGGCTCGTCTACACTGGTCTTTCTCCTATGACCGACGACCCCAGCGAACGTCTCGTTGAGCTGCTCCGTGCCGTCGGTCAGGATTCCTTGCAAGCCGAAGAAAATAAACGATTTACTGACTATCTTTCGCTTATTCTTCGCTGGAATGCGCGCACCAATCTCACTTCGATCCGCGATACGGAAGGCATCCTGGCGCGCCATTTCGTCGAGTCGATCGCCGTCGCGCGCGCCCTCCCCTCCGGCATTGCCACCCTTCTCGACTTCGGCTCGGGGGCTGGTTTCCCCGGCATTCCCATTGCGCTCATCCGCTCGGAGATCGCCGTCACCCTTGCGGAGTCGCAAGGCAAGAAGGCTGCCTTCCTGCAGGAAGCGGTTCGCGTCACCGGCATCGCGGCTCGTGTCCATTCCGGTCGCGCCGAGACTCTCCAGACGCATTTTGACTGCATCACGCTGCGCGCCGTGGACCATATGGAGCGCGCCCTGCCCGCGGCAGTCGAGCTGCTCAGCCCAACCGGCTGGCTCGCCGCCATGACCACGCACGCTGACTTGCCGGGGATTCGCGCCGTCGCTGGCCCCCAGTTTTCCTGGGCCGCGCCGGTCTCCCTCCCCGGCAGCGACAACCGTATCCTCGCCCTCGGCCAGCGCCTCACCAAGGTGCAGAAACCCGCCCAGTCATAACGGGCGGGGACTTCAGCTCTCACGGCCCCGCCGGCCCCCCACACTTCACAATCCATGAACTGTCGGAGGGAGCAGGGGCCTTCAGGCCCGTGAGAAAAGCGAAGCAACGGGGAGGGCTTCAGCCCAGGAGAAGACTGGTCAATCCAGGCCCGATGTGCAACGAAGGATCGGCTCTTCTACTTCTTCTCCTCAACCTGTCATCCCGAGCGGAGCAAATAAGGGGCCCCGTCGCGCCAGCGATGGGGTACGCGGAGCGAAGGATCTGTTTTTGCTTCTGAGCTCAGCAAGAAGCACGACCACGGGTGCCCAATGCCCTCCGCGTCTTTTGCGGAAGGGTGGGAGCGCACGCTCCCTTGCCGACACTGAGTTTCCGGTCGGAGGGAGCAGGGGCCTTCAGGCCTCTGAAAAGTGCAAAGCAATGGGTTGGGGCTTTAGCCCCGGAGAGACTTGTCATCCTGCACAGAAGGCGAAAGGAATAGCACAGAACAGCTAAATTCCTCGCACACCGAACATTGAACCGTATTCGCCGTCACAATTGTTCCACGTGGAACAATTGCACGAGCGTCTACCCCCTCCCATCCCCCCAGACAGGCCAAAAATTGTTCCACGTGGAACAATTTGCCACCGCCACCCCCACTCCCCGGAATGCGCCACGTGGAACAATTTCCCTTCCGCATCGCGCACAATCAGCCTCAAATTGCCTCTCCTGCGACTCGTTTCGCCAAAAGATTCTGCATTTTTTCTGCCTCGCCTGTTGATTTCTTTTCGGGTTGCCTGGATTTCGAAGATTCTCTAACCCAATTCCATTCATACGCTTGCAGGGCGTTGGCAGGGAGTGCATTTTTGCTTTCCACAAGAGGACCCACTTCTCCACAGCCAGTACTCCCTGCGCGTAACCACCCTGACCCGTTAACCTGAATGACCATGGGCAAGATTCTAGGAGTGGTCAATCAGAAAGGCGGGGTGGGCAAGACAACCACCGCCATTAACCTCTCCGCCTGCCTTGCAATCGAGGGCCTGAATATCCTTTTAGTGGATTGTGACCCCCAGGCCAATGCCTCTTCCGGTCTCGGCGTTCAGCGCGACGATAACCGCCATTCCATCTATGACGTGCTGGTCGGCAACGTTCCTGCCGAACAGGTGATTCTGCCCACCGAATTGAAAAGCTTGTGGCTGCTCCCAGGGTCAAAAAACCTCACGGGTGCCAATGTCGAACTGACCAATGCCGAGGGCCGCGAACATCGCTTGCGGCAGGCGTTGGAGCCGGTGAAAGATAAGTACGATTTGGTGATTCTGGATTGCCCACCCGCCCTGGATCTGTTGACTTTGAACGTTTTAGTCGCCGCAAATTCCCTTCTGGTGCCCATGCAAGCCGAATATTTCGCCCTGGAAGGCATTTCTGAGCTGATTTCGACGCTGGAACGCGTGCAAGGATCGTTTAATCCGGAGATCAAGATCGAAGGCGTTCTGCTGACGATGTACGACGACCGGACGAACCTGGCGCAGCAGGTTACGGAAACATTGCGCGAGTACTTCCAGGGACTTCTGTACAAGACGGTGATTCCGCGCAATATCCGGTTGGCGGAAGCGCCCAGCCACGGAAAGCCGGTGGCGCTTTATGACGGCCGTTCGCGCGGAACAGAAGCCTATTTCGAGCTGACGGGTGAATTTCTGGCGCGCAACAACATTGAGAGCCCCCGCAGCAAGGAGCGCAAGGCTGCGGTGGAAGAGGCGCCAGCGAAGGCTGAGGTACGTTTCTGGCCTTACTCCTGATTGCCCGCGATTGAAGCCGTTGCACTTGTCGGCTCCGCCCTGTAAACCATCCAAACCTCCGGCCGACGATGCCGGACATGAAGGTCATCCTGATGACGACGATTGCTACCGACCCCAAACGACGTGCCCTGGGTAAGGGCCTCGATTCGCTGCTGCCGCGGGTGCATCCGCCAGCGGCACCTGCACCCGCCGCACCTGCACCTGCGGCTGAGACGGAGGGGGGTAAGCCACGCGAGATTCCGCTGGATTTGATCGAGGCCAATCCCTACCAGACGCGGTCGAAGATGGAAGAAGGGCAGCTTGGGGAGTTGGCGGCATCGATCACGGCGAACGGGGTGGTGCAGCCGATCCTGGTGCGGCCGTTGACCGATGGCCGGTTCCAATTGATTGCCGGCGAGCGTCGCTGGCGGGCGTCGGAACTTGCTGGAAAGAAAACAATTCCGGCGATTCTGCGGCAGGTGTCGGATGAGCAGGCGATGGAAATCACCATTGTCGAGAACCTGCAGCGGGCGGACCTGAACGCAATGGAGCAGGGGCGGGCGTTCAACCGGCTGTCGAACGAGTTTCACATGACGCAGGAGCAGATCGCGCTGCGTACGGGGAAAGACCGCACACAGATAGGTAACTATATTCGTTTGTTAAAGTTACCTATATCTGTTCAAACGATGATCGAGACCGGAGATCTGAGTTTCGGGCATGCCAAGGCGCTGCTGGCGCTGCAACATTTTCCGGGATTGGAGAAGACGGCGCAGCAGGTAAGCTTTCTTTCGCTTTCTGTTCGCCAGACAGAGACCATGGTGCAGAAGCTGCTCTACCCGGAGAAGCACCAAAAGGAAGCGAAGCCGGAGGCGCCGGTGGATCCGAATGTGAAGGAAGTGGCGGAGCGGCTGCAGCGGGCGCTGGGGCTGAAGGTGCGGATCGAGGATCACAGGGGGCGGGGCAAAGTGATTATCGAGTACGGGGATCTGGCCGATTTTGATGGATTGCTGGAGACGCTGGCGGGGAGGATCAGGGAACAGTGATCAGGGATCAGAAGACAGCGATCAGTGATCAGTAAACAGTGGTCAGTGATCAGTAAACAGTGGTCAGTGATCAGTGGGCAGTGGACCTGCATCTTTGATGGTCCGTTTGGTGCCGGATTTGCTGGTTTGCCGATGCGCTGAAGCTCTCAAAAAACGTGTCAAAGAATGTCGTTTTTTGTTCGGAAGTGCTCAAAAGTGCTGTCCCGCAGAATGCGCCCGCGCCTGGACGGTATTGAGCCAGCAAGTCCCTGGGCATAAGCCTTATCGGGAGTAATCGACCTCCGTCAGTGAGTCGACGATAAATCGTTCGTAGACGACTTCGAGCGCGAAGGTCTGTTAAAAAATCAATCTCCGGATGCGCGACCACTCTTCCCCAACAGCAGAAGCGAAGAGCGTCAAAGGGACGAGTGGTGCGACCACACGCCCAGAACCCAGCGGATGGTATCTTTTCGTTTCCAAAATGAGCCTCGAATCGGAATCCCTGAAACTAGCACTCGCTCCGCGGAATTGGCGACTCCTGCCTTAGTCAATTCGTCCACAAATGCGCCATAGATAGGCCACGGATACGAAGTCGGTCCAATAATAAGGCGATCGAATATCTGGGTGAAATCCAAGTCTGTGATCTGATCTGACACCGACACATCAAGTGGAACCTTGTAAACGACCTGTGGCACCCCGGCGACGACTTCGATCGATGTCTCTATAAGTCGAGATGGCCAACGCTTCGGTGAGTAGATAGCGCGCCACTCTCTCTCCTCATGAAAGCCCTCGTGTTTCAAACAAAGCACGCCCGACAAAATCGTCATGAAAACTAACCTGACAAGGGCATCACGACCGATCGTCCGGAGAAAGTCGCGATTAGCGCAAACGTTCCCAATAACTTCTTCCAGGACCTTGTGCGCCGCGAATTCCGACAGGTATGCAACAGGGCTGAACGTGAGGTTCAGGGCGAGGGTAGAAAGAGAACTGTGCGGGACGCTGAGCACAATCCCAATTCGGGTCGCAGTTCCGCCGAATGCACGCCACATTGAGAGTCGCCCGTTTGAGTCTTCGCTGTCCTGATGCTCCGACAGGCATGCGATGTACGAATTCAGCCGAATGTCGCTCCAAGAGTTGTTGAACACAGCGATTGCTTCAGAGGCAACGCCGGGAACGCAATCGTCCAGAGCCTCGGTAAATGATTTGTGTTTCTCGGCGACAGAAAAGAAATTACTGAAGATATCAAAGCCGTGCTGTACTTCGCGGTAGTCCGACATGCAGTTGGTGTTACGCATCCAGAATCGTTTCGTTCTGATTATGTTGAGGGCGGCCTCTGCTGTTGTGAAGTGAACGAGGCGTCCATGTGTTTGGCCCGGTTCCCTCTGGAAGAACTCGCGCGTCTGCTTCATGGCATACGGCATCATGATATTTGCAAGTCGGATTCCTTGTTCCCGCATCTCTGGTGTGACGGCAGCTTGAAAATTTTCCATCGTATCACGCGACAACTTAACTATATTCTCTGCGGAGTCGGTGCCAAGCTAGCCTTGAAACGCTTCGGCGCGACCAGGGTGCTGATCAGGTGCCAACTGGGCGAATTACCGCCCGTCAGTCAGTCACGCTTTATCAACAGCCCCGAATATGGGCTCTTGCGGAACACGGTTCTGAACACGGGCAGCTTTTCGATGAGGGCATTTATTCTCGATTGACGCATTCAGGGAGATAACCGGCCAATAAGCTGAGCCATGCGGTCGAGGCTGCGGTAAGAAGCTATATTTCTTTCAGTTGGATTTTTCTTCAGGAGGAGGAGCTTCGCAGCCGGCTGCGGGCGTTTTTCTTGATCAATCCAGGGAAACGCCCATGTAGTCAGCAGTCCATCACTGACGATAGAACGACAGGGACGAAGGCGCGACGACGTGAAAAAATCAGTCAGGGTTGCAGATGAACTCGCGTGCGCATGGAGGAACTGGAGTGTTTTCCATTGGCGTTCCTGCGCATTCATGGAGCGCAGCCGGTGGATGCGCGCGGGGAGGACGAGGAGATGCGGAAGGGGTTTACGAGAAGGCCACAAGCGGACGAGCCCGGGGCGCACGGCAAGAACTACATCACTCCGGCCGGGCTGCAGCGCCTGAAAGAGGAGCACCAGTTTTTGCTCACCAGAGAACGTCCGGCCGTGGCGGAGGTGGTGGCGTGGGCTGCCGGCAACGGCGATCGCAGTGAGAACGCCGATTATCAATACGGCAAGCGGCGGCTGCGGCAGATCGATGGGCGCATTCGCTTTCTCACCAAGCGCATTGAAGCCGCGGAAGTGGTGGACCCGGAAGCTCCGCGATCGAGGCAGGCGGAGGCGCGGGCCTTCTTTGGGGCGACGGTGCGCTATGCGAATGCGGCGGGAGCGAAGCGCGTGGTGAGCATCGTGGGCACGGACGAGGTGGATCTGAACCGCAACCACATCAGTTGGGTGTCTCCCCTGGGGCGCGCGTTGATGAAGTCGGCAGCGGGGGACAGCGTCGTTCTTCAAGCGCCGGCCGGCACCGAATCCCTGACGGTGCTGGACGTGTCTTACGAGCGCATTGCTGTGGAACCGTTCCGTGAACCCCCGGGAGCGGAGGTCTCGGGAAAGGGACTGTCGCGCCGAGGCTCCGATGAGTAAGGCTGCCTGGCGAGTTGGCATTGGTTGCGAGAACGGGTGTCCGGTTGCGCGGTCTGGCTAGCTCGATGCTTTTGCGAGTTCGGGATTCGTGGAACTCTGTCTCTCACTCCGCGCGCAGGATCTCGGTGGGGTTTGTGCGCAGCGCGCGCAGCACGGCGGGCAGTGTGGCAACGAGAGCCGTGAACAAAATGGCACATGCGGGCAAGGCGATCATCGGCGCGTCGGTTGCCTTGACCTGGTAGAAAAGCGACGCGACATAACGCGCTGCACCGAATCCGAGCGCGACTCCTGCGCAGCCTCCGAGCGCAATCATCCGGAAGACATCGAGCGTCACAAGGCGGACGATGCCGGCGCGCGTCGAGCCAATGGCCATGCGGATGCCGATCTCGCGGCGGCGCTGGAGGACGGAGTCGTTGAGGACAGCGTAGAGGCCGATGCCGGCGAGGAGCAGGGCGACGGCAGCGAAGAAGGCGGCGAGCATGGCAATCATGCGCTCGCGAATGGTCTGGTCGCGCACCAGATCGAGCTGCGTGGTGATGTTTGAAACGCGCAGGCCGTTGTGACGCTCGGCAATAAGCTGGCGGAGGGAGGCGGAGAGGGCGAGCGGGTTCGGGGCATCGGTGTGAAGGATGAAGGTGGCGAAGCCCACGGCCTGGAAGGCGGATTTGTCGTCGATTGCATTGAAGGGGACATAGAAGACGGCGCGGTTGGGCTCGCGCAGATCGTGGTCCGGGACGTCGCGGGTGACGCCGATGATCTTGTTGAGGGGTTGATGGGCGCCGCGCGCAAAGGTGCGGCCGATGGGGTTCTGTCCGGGGAAGAAAGTCTTGACGAAGGTTTCGTTGACGATGGCGGCTCCGGGCGCGGTGTCTTCCGGGCGAAAGTCATGCCCGGAGACCAGGGAGATCTTCATCGTCGAGAGCCAGCCAGGGGAAACGTTCAGGAAGAAGGTGGGAGTCGGACCGGGAGGCGCGCCGTTGATGGAGATCTCGCTGTTGATCTTGATGCGCCCGAGAAGCGGCCAGCCCGCGATGGCGACGGAATCGACGCCGGGGACGGCACGGAGCGCCTCGGCGGTTTGATTCCAGACGACGGGGAGCTGGCCTTTGCCGGCAACGGTTTGGAGCAGGAGCAGGCGGTCGGTGGAGAAACCGAGAGGGCGATTTTGGAGGCGCTGAAAGGATGCGACGAAGAGCGAAGACAGAAAGAGGACGAGGCAACAGAAAGCGACCTGCAGCGCGATGGCTGCGCGCATGAGATTGTGTGAGGCGTGGGGATCTTCTCCACCTTTGAGGGCAGCGACGGGGCGGACGGCCGAGGCACGGAGAGCAGGAAGCAAGCCAAGCAATAGAACGACGAGGATGATAAGCGCGAAGCCAAAGAGAAGCACACGCCAGTCGGCGGGAAGCGCGAGGCGCGCAGGGTTGTCGGGCGGATTGATGAGACTGAGCACAAAGGGCGCCGACCAGGCTGCGAAGAGTGCGCCAAGGACGGAAGCGAAGAGGGCGAGCAGCGCGCTCTGGGAGAGGATGAGCTGAACGAGGCGGAGGCGGCCGGCGCCGATCGAGATGCGGAGAGCCATCTCCTGGGAGCGGGCGGCGGCCTGGGCGGTCATCATGTTGGCGACGTTGACGCAGGCGATGAGGAGAACGAGGGCGGCGAGGAGGCCGAGGATCCCGAGGAAGCGGCGATATTCCTTTTGGAGGTCGGAGATGCCGGCGCCAGCGGGTTGAAAGACGAGCTTCTGATTGAGGAAGCGGTCGATGGACGCCTGGGTCTCGCCGCGGTAGCACGTGGAAGACGCGCTTCCAAAAGCATGGTTGACGGCGGAGAGGTGTTCCCGCATCGGCTCGAGGGCGGTAGCCGCGTGGACACCGGGTTTCAACACCAGGAAGATGTGGTGCCAGTCGGCTCTGTCCTGGGTGGCGGCGCTGTTCATGCTGAGGGGCAGGAAGATGTCGGTGATAGTTCCCTTTTCGGTTCCGGTGAAATCGCGAGGGCCAACGCCGATGATTTCAAAGGTCTGGTCGCCGATGTGGAGGGAGTGGCCGAGGACATGGGGATCGCGGCCGAAGCGATGATTCCAATAGTCCCAGGAAAGAACGGCGTAGGGATTGAGACCGAGGTCGCGGTCATCGGCGGGAGCGAGCAGGCGGCCGAGCGCGGGCTCCAGCCCGAAGAGCGGAAACATATTGCCGGAGGCATACGCGACGTGGGCCTTTTCCATGTCGTCGTCGGTAGACCAGGTGATGTCCGTGCGGTCGCTGTCGCTGATGGCGATGAGGTCGGCCTGGTCCTTCAGGTCAGTGTGGACGGCATCGCGCATGAGCTTGAAGTCCGGCGTGGCCCAGTAGCTGTCCTCGACTGGTTTGCCGTACAGGCCGGTCATCTTGTGGGAGAGGACGTAGAGGCGATCCGCGTTGGCGATGGGCAGCGGTCGCCAAAGCAGGGCGTCGAGCAGACGGAAGGCGGCGACACAGGAGCCGATGCCGAGGGCGAGGGAAAGCACAGCAGCCACGGAGGCGACCTTGTTTCGGCAGAGCTGGCGCCAGCCGAAACTTACATCAGCGAGAAGCGACTCAAGCCACCCCGCCGTGCGAATGCCGTGGCTAACCTCGCGCTGGCGCAGTATCGAACCGAAGGTGCGGCGTGCTTCGTCGGGATCGCGTCCCGCGGCAATGGCTTCTTCGATGTGCGACAGCAGCTCTTCTTCGATCTCGCTGTTCAGACGCTCGCTGTGCAAGGCATTCGAGATACGCGAACCCAACGACATGTCATGCCTCCCGGAGAACGCGATTGATGGCCACGCTGACGGCCTGCCAGCGCGACTCCTCTGCGCCCAGTTGCTTTTTGCCGGCGGCGGTCAGTTCGTAGATCCGGGCGCGACGGCCAGAATCCTTCTTGACCCACTCGGCGCGAATCCAGCCGGCCTCTTCCATCCGATAGAGCGCGGGGTAGAGCGAGCCTTCTTCTGCGCGCAGCACTTCGCCGGATGTATCGGCGATGGCCGCCATGATGGCATATCCGTGAAGCCGCGGTCGTCGCGAGAGGATCTTGAGCACCAGCAAATCGAGAGAACCTTGCAGGGAATCGGTCTTGGCCATATTCAGTTGTCTTTATATAGATATCTAAGTATGGAAGTCAAGAGGACCGTGAGATGCACTCCTCTTCGGATCAATGGATGAAGCTGTCGGCGAGATCAGTCGCCCTCGATAGAAGGTACCGTCAGCGATGATCAGGTCGTCGATGGCGCTTTGAACTTATCAGGCGGGGTCGGTCGGGTTTGTCGCGTGAGGACATAGATCGCAACGAGGGCTGCGGCGAACCCCGAGGACGCGCCTACGCCCAGGGCCCAACGGGGACCGAAACGGTTGGCTACCCAGCCCACGATCGGAGCGCCGATGGGCGTGCCTCCGAGGGCGACGGCGAGGCGAAGAGCCATGACGCGGCCGCGCATGGCGGGCTCGGTCGAGAGCTGCATCATGCTGTTGGTCGCGTTGGTGAGCGTCAAGGCAGCGACACCGATGAGCACGAGCGCGGCGGCAAACCACCAATAGCTGGGGGCCAGCGCAGCGAACGTGCATCCAATCCCGAAGATTGCGGAACCGATCAGCAAGGTTCCGAATCGGGGCTGTTCGCGTCCCGCGGCGATCAGGGCTCCGGAGATGGTGCCAATGGCCATGATGGAGGACAGGAGCCCAAAGCCGCGCGCATCGGTGTGGAAGACGTTGACCGCCATGGTCGAAGTAAAGATCGGGAAGTTGAGTCCGAAGGTGCCGATCAGAAACAGCATGACCAGGATTGCCCGGAGATCCCGGCGCCCCGCGACGTAGCGGAACCCTTCGAGAAATCCTCCGGCGGTACGGAGAGCCCTGGTATTTGGATAGAGTTCAGATACGCGGAACAGGGACATCGAGATCAGGACAGCGGCGAAGGACAGGCCGTTGATCGCAAACGCCCAGCCTGTTCCCACTTTTGCGATGACGAGCCCGGCAACGGCGGGACCGACCATGCGGCCGGCATTGAACGATGTCGAATTGAGCGCGACCGCATTGTGCAGGTGCTCATCCCCCACCAGTTCCGCAACAAAGGTCTGGCGCACCGGAGCATCGAGTGCGGCGGCCGAGCCAAACAAGAATGCAAAGACGTAGACCTGCCAAAGGTGAACGTTGCCGGTGATGGTGAGGACTCCCAAGGCCAGCGCCAGCAGGCCCATCGTCGCCTGGGTGACCATCAGGAGCTTGCGTTGGTTGAGATGATCGGCGGCAAATCCGGTCCAGGGCAAGAGAAGAAGCTGCGGTGCAAACTGCAGGACCATGACGATGCCCACGGCAGAAGCATCGTGGTGTGTGAGTTGCGTAAGGACGAGCCAGTCCTGAGCAACGCGTTGCATCCATGTCCCAATGTTGGAAACCAGGGCGCCCGCGGACCACACGCGAAAATTGAAGATGCTCAGAGCGCGGAAAGGGCCCGCTGCTGGATTCTTCATGGACGTTGCGGAGAATTGCCTCCATGGAACTGGCCGAAGTGATGCGACGACTGGAAGCTGATCAGCAGTGCGCCTACCGCAAGAGGAAGAACGTCGCTTGTCGATCGCAGATCGAAGCTGCCCACGTGCACGATGAGAAGGTAGGCGACGACGACGTTGAAGAAACCCCAGAGAGCGTTCACGGTCGATGAGGAAAGGCCTTTGCCGGGTGGCTTTGCAAAGGGAGACTGGAAGGGCCGTCCCATCATGCCGCTGACAAGATGCGGAATGGCGTTGGCCAGGAAAAGTCCACCAAAGAAGTACGAAAACAGATGAAGCCAGTTCATCGTGAGGCGCTCCTCGTCGCCAGCAGGTCAAGAATGTCCTGGGTTGAGCCCGTTTCTCCGAGGCGGGGAAAGACGCGTGCGAGGCTGTATGCGTGCGCTTCGGGGCGCACATCGGTCATGGCATCGAGAGCCAGGGTGACGTTGAATCCCTGCTCATGCGCCTGGCGGGCCGTGGCTTCGACGCCGGTTCCGGTTGCGATACCGGTGACAACCACCTGCGTGACTCCGTTGGCCTTCAGTTGCGCCTCCAGATCGGTACTCGCAAACGCGCCCCAAGTCCGCTTGGTCACGACGATATCGTCCGTCTGGCGATCGAGCTCCGGAATCAGATCGCTGAATCCCTCGGGAAATGTGGAGAAACGGCGCGGCTGCTCGGTGCGACCTGGTGCACTGCCAGCGACATTGACCAGAACGACGGGGAGGTCTCGCTGACGAAAGGCATGAAGCAAAGCGCGGGTTTGCGCGATGACGTCCGCGACGGGATGGATAAAGGTTGAGTTGATAATGCCTTTCTGAAGATCAACGACAATGAGGGCGGTCTTCGGATCAAGCGTGGTCAGGGGCATTCGGTTCTTCTCCTCGACGGTATCTGCATGTTTGTACGCGAAGGTATCAGTCTTCGATGAGACGCGCGAGCAGGTGGACGGCTGAAGCAAGCTTTTCCTGTTCTTGCGAGGTGAGCTTCTTCTGGATTGTTGTTGTGAGCCAATCCTGTCTTGCGGCGCGACCTTCCTTCATTAACTTCTGACATTTCCGGGAGAGGGCCATCAAGGTCTGGCGTTTGTCGTGGGGGTCGGGCGAGCCGCTGACCCATCCGGCATCGAGCAACGAGGTAATGATGGCGCTCATCGATTGAGGGCGCATGCCCTCCGCACGAGCCAGGGTTGACACGGCCGCAGGACCGTCTTTCTCGATCCGAAGCAGAACAGAGACCTGCGAAGGCCTCAAATCGCTGCGGCCCCCCTGCTCGCGGAGCTTCCGCTTGAGTTTGCTCGAAATTGCCCGCAGCTCGGCGGCAAGTGCAGAGGCGCGCTCGGCCGGGGAAGGGCTCACCGGAGCGTTCATAGAATCCAGTATGCCCTATCTACAGTTTATCTGTACAGCTAAACTGTAGATATTCGACGCGGTGTTGATTCCCAATGGCGTTTTTGGCCTAATCGTTTTCTACGCGCGTCTTGATGGCGGAGTACGCGGACTCGATGAGCTTGCGGAGAGATGCGACGTCGATGGCTGTTCCCGGTTTCAGCTTGACATGGCGCATGAATTTGCCGGAGCCCTGCAACAGGTGGGCCGGATCGCGCAGCGATGCGCCTTGAAAGAATCCGACGTTGACGTGCGCTGTGAATACGTTGACGTAGGCGAAGGGCACATCGCCCAGGCAGGCGACGGGACAGCCGTCGTGGAGGAGCTCGCGGACTTCGTCTCCGCAGGCACGCATGACCTGAAACCACTGTTGCGCGATGGCGCCCAATTCGCCGGCATGGTTTTTCATCCAGGCATCGATGGCGGGATCGCGTTCAAGAGTACTGTCGAATCGCAGCAATTCCGTGGACATGGTCGCTCCATGTTTGCTTTCGGAATTTATAGTACGCGGTGCTCTCGACGAGGGTCGACGGAGGAGGAACGCAAGGGGAGAAAGAAGGCGGGTTGGGTAGAGCAGTTTCGAAATTGTGTGGATGCAGTAAGAAACGAGGTGGACTGCCTCGGTTGTCTTTAGGATCGTCTCGCCGGATTTTCTCCTGCAACGACGGCTGCCTCATATATCTTTCTCGAGCATGATGTGAGTCGCGAATTCGGTAGCCCTGCTGCTGGTTACCGAGAATCCAAGTGCGCGCAGGTCGAGATCGGCGAACAGGGGTTCGCCCTGGCCGAGGAGAACCGGCACGGACGCGAGATGAAGGGAGTCGATCAGTCCAGCTCTAAGATACTGCCGCACTGTCGAGACCCCGCCTCCGATCTTGACGTCCTTGTCGCTTGCGGCCTTCTGCGCGAGCTCGAGAGCTTCTTTGATTCCGCCGGTCACAAAGTGGAAGGTGGTTCCGCCTTCCATGACGATTGGCTCGTGCTCGTAGTGGGTAAGAACGAAAGTGGGCGCATGGTAGGGAGGATTGTCGCCCCACCAGCCTTTCCACGCATTGCCCTGCCATTGGCCGCGGACGGGACCGAACATGTTGCGGCCGAGGATGAAGGCGCCGAAGTTGTCCATGGCCTGGTGGGCGAATTCGTCGTCCAGATCGATCGATCCGCCCTCTTGGCCGTGCATGGTGCGGAAGGACCTAGTGTGAAAGAACCACTGAAAGATTTCGGTTCCGCGCTTGCCGAGTGGATCAGTCAGGGACTGTTCTGTCCCGGCGCTGAAACCGTCGAAGGTTACGCCGAATCCTGCGACACGAACTTTTGGCATGGGGATTCTCTCCTACAAGATTCTCTGTGCTTACTCGTGGTTGTGGTTTGAAGCAATATCGGCTGGGCCGAACGGCGAAGGCTTGGTGCGTCCCTTCTTGGGCGAGGTCAAAGTGGCAGACGAAACGGACGAGGATTGCATTCATCCCTTCGCGTACACTTTTTGATAGAACGGCTGAGGCATTCGAGTCTTTGCTCAACGGAACGCTCGGACATGACGACGACTCTAGCAAACTCGCCAGGCCAGATCAATTCAGGAGACGGGCTCTACGAAGTTGCCGGAAACCGCAGATAAATCTGCAGAATCGGCTCGGGGTTTAGTTCTTGGCGCGTTGGAGGAGGGGTCGAATTCCGGTTCCGACCAGTTCGAAGAGATATCCCAAATTCTAAATTCGCCGGGAGACTTCCGAGGACTTTCGAGTGCATCGCAGCGGGTGGCGAAGGATTGGAGTTTGCTCGAAGACCCGGTGGGGTTTCCCCTGGGCGTGCGGCGGATTTCAGAGCAGAAAAAATCGAGGATCGGGCAACGCGGATGCCGGTTTTGTCATCCAATCCGCTAATCATCTCGCTATGTCGTACATCTTGGCCGGTTTCATGCAGAGGCAGTTGGGCCCCTCTTTTGAGGACGATGGACTTGGGAGTGGATCGGTGTCCTGGGAATCATTTCAGGACCGGCATGCGGCGGCGGGTGAGGAAGTCAAAAAGAATAACGACGTTCCGCAGCGATCGTGAGTCTAACGGAGTGAATTTGCCTTTGCCGCGCAACAGCAAGGAGCGCTGAACGGTTTGGGTTACCTGGTTCCACGGTCGAGGGTGGTGGCAGCGACGCAGGGTGGCGGCGGAGCGAAGGGGCATCGACGTTTCTCGTTCCTCTTTGGTCAACGCAAGCCGTCGGTCGCGGGATTCACGTTGTTGGCCCTTGTCGTGGCGTTGTGGGGCACGGCCTATCGGCTTTCTCTCTACCAGCATCTGCGCAGTCACTCTTCGCAGATTCCTTTCGTCAAGTTGTGGATCGAGCAGCACCGGGACTCCTCCGCTGTGGCTGCAGTTGCGAAGTCACAGGTCAAGCCCCGTGTTCTGCCGGCTTCCCTGCCGCTTCCTGTTCCGCCGTCGATGTTGCTGCGGCTGGAACGAGAGAGAGGCGTTTTGTTGTCGGGAAGCGCGCACGGCGCGGCCACGGCAAGCGCGCTCATTCCGTTCCGTTCCCCCCCTCCTTCCATTTCCTCCTGATGTAGTCGGCAAAGTGGCGCGCGGACGGTTTGCGCGTGTCGCCCGGTGCCGACGACGATTCCAGAGTGGGGTGGACTCTCTCCCGGATCGTCTGCAGGGTTGCCGGTAATTTGTGAGCCGGATTGACTTCGCAAGGCGACACTTCGGACCCAAAGCAATTCTGGAATCGGATGCGGCGTTCTCACATTCCTTTGCGCAGCGCGCAAAGTGAGGTCGTACCCGGTGGGGCGGGTTTGGAGCTATGGCAAGTACAGGGATTTCAGAGTGTGTTGTACCGGATCCATTGACGTTGCAAGACAGACTGGACGTGTTTTTGGAGACGGCGGAACAACGCCGTGCGCAGCTGCTGCACATGGCGCGGCGCATGACGAACTCGAGCGAGGATTCGGAAGATATTCTGCAGGACGCGTTCTTGAAGGCCTACCAGGCGCTGCCGAAGTTTCGCGGTGAAGCAAAGATGTCGACCTGGCTGAGCGCGATCGTGCAGAATACCGCGCTCGAATACCTGCGGAGCCGCAAAGGGCGGGTGTTTCTGTCGATTGAGTATGTCGGCAAGGACGGGGCAGACGTGGTGGCGCAGGACTTCGCGGACACCCGGGATACGCCGGAGCAGAGCTGCGCACGCAAGGAAGTGGAAACGCTGGTGCACACGGAGATCGCGAAGCTGAGCCGGGGCTGCCGGAGAGCGATCGAGCTTTGCGTTCTCGAAGGGCACTCGCAGATGGCAGCGGCGGAGGCGATGAATGTGCGGACAGAAACGGTCAAGTCGCGCGTTTTTCGCGGGAAGCGGCTGTTGCACCGGATGGTGTCGCGCCGGGTCGGCGTGGCGCGCAGCAGGCGCATGGCGGCACCGGTACGCCGCGATGCGCGGGAGCTGGGGCTGGCGGCTGGGGACTGAGCCGTGCGCTCCTGGGTGGCTGCCGCGACAAAAGCAGGTCCCCTTCGACTTCGCTCAGGGCAGGCTTTCGCTTCGCTTACCCCACGAATGATTCCGTTTGTGGGGCAAGCCGCTCCACTCAAGATGACAGGTCGTCCATTGTGGTGCCTGGATCAGGCGTGGGGGTTGTAGCCCATGCCCGCGAGGACGCCGCGCATGTAGGCGTAGCTCTCGGTGACCCCGGGCATGGGGTCGTCGCCGTGGACCTCGTACTCGAGATCGACCCAGCCTGGATATTTGAGCTTAATCAGGGCTTCGAAGATTTCGCGGATGGGCATGCGGCCCTGGCCAACGGCGACCTGGCTGTCCTTGTCCGTGAAGCTGGTGAGGTCTTTCATGTGCATGTTGTAGAGGCGCGGGCCGACGGTATGGATGGCTTCGACGACGTCGGTGCCGGCACGAACGCAATGGCCGACATCGATGCAGCAGCCGATGCGCGGGTCCATGGAGCCGACGACTTTTAGTACGTCGAGAGGCGAGTGGTAGATCTTGTCTTCGGGGCCGTGGTTGTGGATGGCGATGCGGATGTCGTATTCCTTGACGAATTTTTCGATGCGCGGGAGGGTTGTGGGCGCGGGATCGCCGGCGACGATGACCTGGATGCCAGCGCGCTTGGCGTATTCGAATTTGGAGCGGATATCGTCGTCTTCGTCTTTGGGGAAATAGACCGTGCCGGCGGCGTGGAGGTGGATGCCCGCGGCGGCGTAGTCGGAGAGGGCCTGCGCTTCAGCGGCAGGGTCCATGGGGAGATGGTCCTTCGCATCTTTCGCGTTGAGGCCGGTGAGTTGGAGCTGCTTCATCCAGGTAATGACCTGGGCACGTTCGAAGTTGCGGAACGTGTAGCTGGCGAGGCCGAGCTTGATGGGCGAGGGTGGACCGGAGAGGGGCTTGGGCTCGGCGATTGCAGAGACGGATGGGGCGGCAATCGCGATGGCGGTCAGGGCCGAGGAGTGGAGGAAGGTGCGACGTGTGAGATGGGTCATGGGTGTACCTCGTGAGAAGTCTGTTTTCGAATCTTAAGAAATGCAAAAGAAATGGGTAGTGTTCGGGCGTGTCGGCAAGCCCAGCTTTGACCGGGTTGCGATTGATGAAGCCCTGATGGATCGAAGCGGGCCCCTGAGAAATGGAAGCGGCACGCAGAAATGCAAGCGGTTCTGAGAAATCGTGGCGGGGCGACGGAAGTCGTGCCCTGACACGGTTTTTCTTGGCCTCCATGGACGTACGCGGCATGGAGAAATCGAAGCGGCACTAGATCTTTGGTTCCCAGCCGGGTTCGTAGGTGCGGTCCCAGAACTTCATGGCTTCGGGATCATCTTTGATTTTGCCGTCCACCGTGTCGAGATTGAGTTCGCGATTGACGAACCAGGCGATGTTGGAAAGCTGGAGCATGGTGACGGCGACGTTACCGATGGAGACGGGCGCATTGAGTTTGGCCCCGGTGCGGACCCCGGCGATGAAATTGGCGAAGTGCGCGTCGGTCATGGAGTCGGCGCCGACCAGATCGGCGGTCGTGGTCTGGCCGGTGGAGGGGACCTTGAAGTCGTCGGTCTTTTTGCCCTTGAGGTCGTAGACCTCGTAGCCGTCGCGATCGACCATGACGGTGCCGGCGGTGCCTTCGATGAGGGAGCCGCGGCCACGATTGAAATAGCGCATGCCGTTGCAGCAGGTGGATTCCCACGCGAGCATCTTGTCGGCGTATTCATAGCTGGTGACTAGGGTGTCGTAGAACTGCCAGTCGTCGCGGTAGGCATAGCGGCCGCCGGAAGCAGTTACGCGGTTGGGGAAATCGACGCCGAGCGCCCAGCGGCAGACGTCGACTTCGTGGGTGCCGTTGTTGAGGGCTTCGCCGGTGCCCCAGATACGAAACCAATGCCAGTTGTAGGGCTGCACGTTGTCCTTATAAGGACGGCGCGGCGCCGGACCCTGCCAGAGATCCCAGTCGAGCGTGGCGGGCACCGGCGCATCTTTGCCTTCGCCGATGGATTTGCGGGTGTTGTTGTACCAGGCCTTTGCGAAATAGGCCTGACCGATTAATCCGTTGTGGATCTTTTCGACAATCTCGATGGTGTGGGGCGAAGAGCGCTGCTGCGTGCCCATCTGGACGAGCTTGCCGTATTTCTGCTGGGCACGGACGAGAAGTGCGCCTTCGGCGGGATTATGGCTGCAGGGTTTTTCCACGTAGACATGCTTGCCGGCCTGGAGGCCGAGGATGGCCAGGGGCGCGTGCCAGTGATCGGGTGTGGCAATGGTGATGGCGTCGATATCTTTGAGCGCGAGAACCTTGCGGAAGTCCTGCTCAGTTTTAGGAGCCGTGCCCATCTGCCTTTCAGTAGCGCTGGCAAACCGGGCCATGATGTTCGTTTCTACGTCGCAGACGTAGGCGATCCGGGCCGCGGCCTGGTTGGCGTGGAGGCTGGAGAGGTGGGCGTAGGCGCGGCTGTTGAGACCGATTACGGCGAAATTGAGGCGCTCATTGGAGCCCATGATCTGGCCATAACTTTTGGCGGTGTTGCTGATCGCAAGGCTTGCGGCTCCGACTGCGAGGGTGTCGAGAAATTCACGTCGAGTGACCATCTTTCCTCCTCTGGATGTGCGATCGAGCGGCACAGGTGCGTGCATAGGATTTCGTTGAAAGCGCAGGCGGCTCTGCAAGGCAACAGATTTTCGCCCCGTCCATGCTAATACGCGGATGAGAGCAGGTACAGGCCGGGTGGAGCAGGGTTCCCGTGGAGCGGGACAGCGGTTGGAGTTGGAGCACGGTGGAAGGAAGTGGTCAGTGATCAGTGAAGTGGAGAAGCGGTGAAACAGCGGTGGTCAGGGGCGACCGGTGCCGGGGACCGGGACTTCGATGGCGAGGCGCTGCCCGGATCGGGCGGGTTGGGTTCGTTGCTTTCCCACGTCTGAGAATCCAGACAAGGGGGCACCCTCGGGGTTGGTGGTTTGAACATTGCGAAAGACAGAAGCGATTCCCTTTGACTTCGATCTGGGCAGGGTTTCACTACGCTTGCCCCGCGAACGATTCGTTCGCGGGGCCTCTTGCTCCTGCGCTCAGGAGGCCAGGCCGAGGGGGCAGCTTAAGAGGGGAGGTAGCTTAGGAAGACTTTTCCGTTTTTGAAGGTGCGCGATCTGGAAAGTTTGAGGTGAAGAGGTGCGGGGATGCCGTGAAACATGCTGCGTCCGCCGCCGAGTGCGATGGGATCGATCATCATCTGGTATTCATCGATGAGATTGTGTGCGGCAAGCTGGGCGACGATGGAACCGCTGCCGAGAATGCACAGGCCGGGGCCGGATTCGGCCTTGAGTTTGCGGACTTCTTCGAGAAGATTGTCTTTCAGCAAGCGGGTATTGTTCCACGTGGCCTCGTTCAAGGTACGCGAGAAGACGACCTTGGGCGCGGCATTCATGCTTTTGGCAACGATGGGCATGTGCTGATCGGCGATGGGCGTAGGCCAGTAGCTGGCCATCATGGCATAGGTGACGCGGCCGTAGACGAGCGTGCCGCCGCCGCTGGCATTTTCTGCGACGAAGGCCGCATATTCGGGATCGTCGTTGCCGGGCTTGGCCCAGCTCATTGCGCCCTGTGCGTCGACGAAGTAGCCATCGAGGGTGATGTGGTTGAAGACGATGAGATTTCGCATGAGGTTCTCCTGTGTGGTTTGTTTTAGAAACGTGGGCGCGAGCTTTCAGAGGGAATCGAGGAATTCGGCGATGTCGCGGGTGACCATGGAGCCTTCGCGGACGGCGCGGACCTCGACAACTCCGTGCAATGCGGTGGGGCTGCGGGCAGCCCAGGCGATGGCCGCGTCGAGATCGGGCACTTCAATCAGATGGAAACCGCCGAGCTGTTCCCTGGTGTCGGCGTACGGCCCATCCATGACCTGCATCTGACCTTGCTGTACGCGCACGGTCGCGGCGGATGTCGATGGATAGAGGCCAGCGCCACCCTTGAGAATGCCCGCGGTCTTCATGGCTTCCATGAAGCCGCGATAAGAGCCGAGCCAATGCTCCTGCTCTTCGCGGGTGAGCTGCTGCCAGCCGCTGTGTTGCACGTAGTCCATGAGGATGTACTGCATGAGGGCTCCTTGCCGGGTTGCGAACGGACGCTGCTTCTGGTCCGTTACCCCAATGACGATTGAAAGACCGTGCTTTCGACAGATGAAGGAGAATTTTGTTGACCAACAAGGCTGCATCATTTCCCATTCGGAGTAAGTGATGCAAGCCGAACACGGGTTTGCAGAGTGGGCCCTCATTGCATGAGTAGAATCGAGCCATGCCGCAACACATTGGAATTGTCGGCTGTTCCGCGGAGGGCGCTGCGCTCTGCTATCGAACGGTTTGCCTGGAAGGCGAACAGTGGCTGGGCTCGCACGGGCATCCCGAGGTAACGCTGCATACTTTGCCGCTGGCGGACTATATGCGGCTGATTGAGCGTGGCAACTGGCAAGGGGTCGGCGAGCTGATGATTGCATCGGGGCGCAAGCTTGCCAGAGCCGGAGCCGATTTCCTGATCTGCCCAGACAACACCATTCACCAGGCGCTGCGCTTTGTGGAATTACGTTCGCCGCTGCCCTGGCTGCACATCGTTGAGGTGGTCGCGATCGAGGCGCGGTCGCGCGGGTTCAAGCGGCTGGGGGTGCTGGGGACAAAGTGGCTGGTCGAGAGCGACATGTATCCGGAGAAGCTGCGGGAACTCGGATTGGATGCGGTGCGGCCGACCGTGGAAGAGCGTAACGAAATTCATCGCATCATCATGGAAGAGCTGGTACAGGGCGTGCTGAAGCCCGAGGGGATTGCCTACCACCAGAAGGTAATCCAGCGGATGAAGAACGAGGGCTGCGATGCGGTGGTGCTGGGGTGTACTGAGATCCCGCTCATTATGACCGATGGGAATTCCCCGCTGCCGGTGCTGGATTCGACGCGGCTGCTGGCGCGCGCGGCGCTGCGGCGGGCGACGGCAGAACGGCGCCCCCCGGCTTGAGCACACGCCGCCGACCCTCTGCGCGAGTGCTAGAATGATCGTTCTAGTCTGATCGGGCGAGCGGCATGGCGAAAAAGATCGACAAAAAAGAAGCAATTCTGGACGCGATGATGGACCTGGTGGTGAAGCGGGGCTTTCACGACGCGCCCATGTCGGTACTGGCGAAGAAGTCCGGCGCGAGTCCCGGCGTCATTTATCACTATTTTCCGAGCAAGGATGAGTTGATTCACGCCGTTTATCAGCGGGTGGCGGCGATCAAGCATGCAGCGTGTTTTCGCGGCTATTCCGAGCGCATGAGTGCGCGCGAGGCCTTGCTGCAGATCTGGCTGAATACCTATGATTTCTATCGCACGCACAAGAAAGAAGCACGGTTTCTGGATCAGTATCTGAATTCAGGGTATTGCAAGGCGGCGGAGGAAGACGAGACCCCTGATCCGGTGATGAAGCGGGTTGTGAAATGGCTGCGCCCCAAAAAACACGGTGGCGTGTTGAAAGATCTCCCGCCGGAAGCGATTGACAGCCTGACACTGGGGCTGGCCACCAGCTTAGCGAGGGCGCCGAAGAAGTTCTCGCGCGAAACGCTCAAGGACATCGCGGAAACGGTATGGAAGGCGATTGCGGTGGAATAGAACCGCGTACCGCGGCTGCGAGGATTCAAGGGAATTCTGGATTTCATGGGTAGCCGCGGGGGCAGGTTTTCGAGTGGAATAGAATGAACGTTCGATCTAATGTTAGGGACTAGGGACTAGGGACTAGGGACTAGGAACTGGGGACGAGGGAAGAGGGCGGAGGTTCTTGATGAGTACAGTTCTGGTGACGGGTGGATCGGGATTTATCGGCAGCCAGATCATTTTGCAGCTGCTGGCGGCGGGGCACGCGGTGCGGACCACGGTGCGTGATCTGAAGCGGGAGCCGGAGGTGCGCGCCCTTCTGAAGCAAGACGGGACGGAGCCCGGCGAGCGGCTGCGATTCTTTGCGGCGGATCTGTTGCAGGATGCGGGCTGGAAAGAGGCCGCGAGCGGATGCGAGTTTGTGCTGCATGTGGCGTCGCCTTTTCCCCCCACGGTGCCGAAGCATGAGGATGAATTGATTGTGCCGGCACGGGAGGGAGCGCTGCGGGTGCTGCGGGCGGCACGGGATGCGGGAGTGAAGCGCGTGGTGCTGACTTCGTCGTTTGCGGCGGTTGGATATGGGCATGCAGAGCAAAGTGCGCCTTTTGACGAGACGAGCTGGACGAATTTGAAGGGCGAAGGGCTGACCGCGTATGTGAAGTCGAAGACGCTGGCGGAGGGGGCGGCGTGGGACTTGATGGCGCGGGAAGGCGGCGGGATGGAGCTGGCGACGGTGAATCCGGTGGGCGTGTTTGGGCCGGTGCTGGGCGCGGATTATGCGACGTCGATCCTAATTGTGCAGAAGATGCTGGGCGGCGCCATGCCGGGGTGTCCTCGTCTCGAGTTTGGCGGCGTGGATGTGCGCGATGTGGCGGATCTGCATCTGCGTGCCATGACGGATGCGGCGGCGCAGGGCGAGCGGTTCCTGGCAGTGGCGGGCGACTTTGTTTCGCTCGTAGAGATTGGACGGATGTTGAAGAGCCGGCTGGGTGCAGCGGCAAAGCGGGTGCCGACGCGGGAGTTGCCGGATTGGCTGGTGCGGCTGGCGTCATTGAAGGATCCGGCGGTGAAACAAGTGTTGCCGGAGCTGGGAAAACACAAGAATGCAACCAGCGCGAAGGCGCAACGGATGCTGGGATGGAAGCCACGTTCGCTGGAGGATGCGGTGGTGGCCACGGCGGAAAGCCTGCTGCGGCTGGGGTTGGTGAAAGGCGTTCAGACGAGGGCGGCGTGAAGAAGACAGGGGGCTGGGGACGGAGGGACTCGGGCCTAGGGGATGAGTGGGTAGTTGGGCGAGTTGATTGACTGGCGCGTGGAGCGTTATGCTTTGCCGCATCTTGCGATGCTTGTTTTGTTTTCTGCGAGACGGAGATGCAGAGCGCCGGCATTGAGGGTGCACGGGAAATTTCTTATGCATGGTGCGGGCGGGGAAGTCGATCGAGTGGCGCGGTTGGATTTCAGCAGCAGAGATAGGAAGCAGCGTCGATGAATAAGGTCTTTCCCAGCCCGGCGGCCGCATTGGATGGATTGATTGAAGACGGCATGATGCTGGCGGTGGGCGGCTTCGGCCTGTGCGGGATTCCGGAGGAGTTGATCCTGGCGCTGCGCGCTACCGGCAGGAAGAACCTGACAGTGGTGAGCAACAACGCAGGGGTGGACGGTGGTGGACTTGGTCTGCTGCTCGAGACGCGCCAGATCCGCAAAATGATTTCGAGTTACGTGGGAGAGAACGTCGAGTTTGAGCGGCAGTATTTGTCGGGCGAGCTGGAACTGGAATTTTGTCCGCAGGGGACACTGGCGGAACGGATGCGGGCGGGCGGCGCAGGAATTCCGGGATTCTATACGCGGGCGGGGGTGGGCACGCAGATTGCGGAAGGCAAGGATCATCGCGAGTTTGACGGGCACGTGCACATCCTGGAGCACGGCATTCGGGCCGATGTTGCTTTGGTGAAAGCGTGGAGAGCGGACGCGCGCGGGAACCTGGTGTATCGCAAGACGGCGCGGAACTTCAACCCGATGGCGGCGACGTGCGGGAAGGTGACGGTGGCGGAGGTGGAAGAGTTAGTGCCGGTGGGTACGATCGATCCGGACCAGGTGCACACGCCGGGCATTTATATTGACCGGCTTGTGCATTGCCCAAATCCGCAGAAGCACATCGAAAAGCGCATCACGCGGGAGAGATCCTGATGGCGTGGTCGCGCAAGGAGATGGCGGAGCGTGCAGCGCAAGAGCTGCGCGATGGCTACTATGTGAATCTCGGGATCGGCATGCCGACGATGGTGGCGGGATGCATTCCCGCGGGCATGGATGTAACGCTGCAGTCGGAGAATGGGCTGCTGGGGATCGGCGATTTTCCGTTGGACGAGGAAGTGGATGCGGACCTTATCAATGCGGGAAAGCAGACAGTGACGGCGATTCCTGGCGCCAGTTTTTTCTCGAGTGCCGATTCGTTTGCGATGATTCGCGGGGGGCACATCGACGTTGCGATTCTGGGTGCGATGCAGGTTTCAGAGTTCGGAGATTTGGCCAACTGGATGATCCCCGGGCAGATGGTGAAGGGGATGGGCGGCGCGATGGACCTGGTGGCGGGTGTGAAGCGGGTGATTGTGCTGATGGAGCACTCGGCGAAATCGGGGCAAGCGAAGATTCTGAAAGTGTGCACTCTGCCGCTGACGGGGACGCGCGTCGTGAACCGGATCATCACCGAGCTGAGTGTGCTGGATGTGACGCGGGACGGGCTACAGCTGGTGGAACTGGCGCCGGGTGTGACTTTGGAAGAGGTCCAGGCGCGAACGGAGCCGGTAGTGCGGGTAGCGTAGGCGGCGCTCGTTGGACCGGGCTGGAGGTCGCGCTTCGCTAAGCCTCAAACGCATGATCCGGGATTTGCGCTGTACGAAAACAAAAAACGAAAGCAGGTCCTTCGCTGCGCTTACCCCACGAACGATCCCGTTCGTGGGGCCCATTGCTGGTCCGCTCAGGAGGACAGTCTTAGACGGGGGCTTGCTTTTGTTTGGGGCGGGGATTCAGGGACAGGATCAATCCAGCGTTGAGGACGGTGAGGGTTGCGAGGAGATACAAGCCTGCCCGCGGTGAGTGGAAGGTTTCGTCGGCCCAGACTTTGAGGTTGGGGGCGAGGAAGCCGCCGATGTTGCCGGTTCCGATGAGGGCGATGCCGCCCGCGGCGGCGCGATCGGCGAGATAGCCGGTGGGAAAGGTCCAGAAAAGCGGCTGCACGGCGATGAAGCCGGAGACGGCCACCGCAAGCATCAGCAGTCCGACGCGCGGTCCCGCGGTAGGGAAAGCGAAACTGGCGCAGCCGGCGCAGAGGAGGGTGATAGCGGCGAAGACGCGATGGGTATGCCAGCGGTCTGCGGCGCGAGGGAGAAGATAGACGGCAGCGAGCGCGCAGAGCCACGGAAGGACGGAGACGAGGCCAACGATGAAGCCGGCGGAGCGATGGAGAAGCGCGGAAATTTCAGAGGGCAGGTAGAAGATGGCGCCGTAGGTGCCGATCTGAATGAGCGCATAAATCAGGACGAAGCGCAGGACGCGCAGGTCGCGAAACATGCGGAGCAGGTGGGATGGACCGATGGTGCGGCGTTGGGATTCCTCGTGCGCGAGCCAATCGGTCAGAGCGCGCTTCTGGTCGGGCGGAAGCCAGCGTGCGTCGGCGGGTTTGTCGTCGAGGATCCAGAAAGCTGAGATGCCGAGGACGACGGCCGCAAATCCTTCGACGAGAAACATGGTTTGCCATCCCTGGAGGCCGGCGAGGGGATGCATGTCGAGCAGGTAGCCGGAGAGAGGTCCGCCGCAGATGAGGGAGATGGGAATGCCGAGGTAGAAGAGGCCTAGGATTTCGCCGCGCACGCGATTGGGAAACCAGTAAGTGAGATAGAGTACGGCGCCGGGAAAGAAGCCGGCTTCAAAGACGCCGAGGAGAATGCGCAGGAGGTAGAAAGAGACGCTGCCGCGGACGAACATGGTGGCCATGGAGGCGAGTCCCCAGGCGACCATGAGAAACGAGAGCCAGAACTTGGCGCCGATTTTGTGGAGGATGAGGTTGCTGGGAAATCCGCAGAGCGAATAGGTGATGAAGAAGAGGCCGGCGGCGAGGGCATAGGTGCGTTCGGAGATGCCGACGGAGGATGCGAGGGCCTGCTTGGCGAAGCTGATGTTGGCGCGGTCGAGGAACGATACCACGTAAAGCAACATCATGTAGGGCGCGAGGCGGCGCCGCACGCGGGCGATGGCGGCGGGGAGCGCAGGGGCTGCGAGGGGGGGTGCGCCGGCGAGGACTGCATGAAGCTCCGTAGGTGCCGCGCGGGGGAAGCGGGCGTCATGGGGAGTGTAACGGAAAGGAAGGAGAAGGGGTGATCGGGTTGGGTTGCGATCCGAGAGACGCAAGATCAGCTGATGGGCGTGTTCCAGTTTTCGAGGCGGGATTTGAAGTCGGTCATGAATTTGCCGGAGTCGGCGCCGTCGATGAGGCGGTGATCGAAGCCGAGGCAGAAGTATTGGACGGAGCGAATCGCGATGGTGTCGTTGTCCTCGGCATCGGTGAGTACGACGGGCTCCTTGCGCAAGCCGCCGATGGCGAGGATGGCCGACTCGGGCTGATTGATGATGGGCAGGCCGTATTCGCCGCCGAAGACACCCGGATTGGTGAGGGTGAAGGTGGATCCGCCGACTTCGTCGGGCATGAGTTTTTTGGAGCGCGCGCGGCCAGCAAGGTCGTGGATGGCGCGGGCGATGGAGACGAAGTCGCGGCTTTCGGAGGCGCGGATCACGGGTACGATCAGTCCCCACTCGAGGGCGACGGCGATGCCGAGATGAATGTTGCCGTGGTACTGGATGGAATTTTCGACGAGCGAGGCGTTGAGGACGGGAAACCGCTGCAGCGACTCGACGGCGGCCACGGCGATGAAGGGCATGTAGGTGAGCTTGAAGCCGTGACGCTGTTCGAAGGCGGATCGTTCGCGGTCGCGGAGGCGGACGATGCGCGTCATGTCGATTTTGTAGACGGTGTGGGCGTGCGGGATGGTGTGCACGCTCTCGGCCATGCGCGCGGCGATGATGGCGCGCATTTTGGTCATCGGTACGAGGTCGCTTGTTAAGGGCTGGACGGGGGCGGGCGGCTGAGGTGGAGTGGATCGGACCGAAGGCGCGACGGTCGCTTGCGTCTGCGCCGCTTGACGCTGTGCAGCGGGCTGGCTGAGATAGCCGAGGATGTCGTCTTTTGTGATGCGGCCGTGGGAGCCGGTGCCGGAGAGGTGGACGAGATCGACTTGGTGTTCCTTGGCGATGCGGCGGACGAGCGGCGAGGAGCGGCGTCCTTCCTGCGGGACTTGCGGTGCTTCTGGCTGCGACGGGGCGGCCTGCGGTGCTGGCTGGGATTGCGCACTTTTTGAGGGCGACTGCGGCTGCGGCGCAGATGCGGCTGCGGAACCGGCGCGGCCGAGCACGGCGACGACGGTGTTGACTTGGACTGTCGCGCCTTCTTCGAACTTGATCTCGGTGAGGACGCCGTCCATCGGCGAAGGGATTTCAGCGTCGACCTTGTCGGTAGAGATTTCGAGCAGCGGCTCGTCTTTCTGGACCGGATCGCCGACCTTTTTGAGCCACTTGGTGATGGTGCCTTCGAAGATGGACTCGCCCATCTGCGGCATGACGACCACCTGCGGTGGGGCCGACTGGGGCTTTGCCGGCTCCTCTTGCGTCACGGGTGGGGCGGCCCCTTTTTTTTGCCTTGGGCTGCTGGCGACGGGAGTGCCGTTTTCTGAGAGCACGGCGACGACGGTGTTTACCTGGACGGTGGCGCCTTCGGGGAACTTGATTTCGGCGAGTACGCCGGCGATGGGGGAAGGGATTTCGGCGTCGACTTTATCAGTTGAGATTTCGAAAAGGGGTTCATCTTTGGCTACCGGATCGCCGGCCTTTTTGAGCCACTTGGTGATGGTGCCTTCGAAGATGGATTCGCCCATCTGGGGCATGATGACGTCGGTAGGCATGAATCGTAGTCTCCGCGAAGCCGCGCCTGCAGGCGATTCCAGTTCCTGCCGGATTATAAATCGCGGGATTGCGGGGTGGTGGTTGGCGCGGTGTTCCGGAGTTGGCGCCTTCTTGTGACCTCGCGCAATGCAGGTGCCCTTCGACTTCGCTTAGGGCAGGCTTTCGCTGCGCTTACCCCACGAACGGTTCCGTTCGCGGGGCCCAAGCCGCTCCGCTCCGGATGACAGTGGATTTGTGGTGCAGGCTTTGGAGTGTGGAGTTCAGGTGCGGAGGGGGCGCTCACGCCGGTCGTGCAGGCGCTCGACTTCACGAGGGATTTGGAGGGGCGTGTCTTGCGCTGCCTGGGCGCGCAGGTGGGCGAGACTTGCGATGGTCAGGGTTGGCTGGCTGAAAACCTGGCCGAACTGGCTGGCTGCCTGGTGGGAGATGGATGCGAGATCGGGTAATTCGGCTGCGTTCGCGACTTCCCTTTTGAGGCTGGTGACGGGGCGATCGGTGATGCCGCAGGGATTGATGAGGCGGAAGAAATCGAGGTCGGTGGCGACGTTGAAGGCGAAACCGTGGGAAGTGATGCCGCGGGCGACGTGAATGCCGATGGCTCCTATCTTTCGCTCTGGGCCTGCGGGCGGCACGGTCTCGGATGAGCTCTGCGACGAGGAAAGACCGCACCAGACGCCCGTTAATCCGGCGATGCGTCCGGCGCGCACGCCGTAGAGGCCACAGAGACGAATCAGTGCTTCTTCCATCTGACGCACAAAGTCGACGGGACCGAGGCGGTTTCCGGTCGCGGTCGTGAGGCTGCGCAAATCGAAGATGGGGTAACCGATGAGCTGGCCGGGGCCGTGAAAGGTGACGTCGCCGCCGCGATTGATTTCGTGGAGGGTCACTCCGCGGCTGACGAGCAGTTGATCGGAAGCGAGAATGTTGGCTCGGTTGGCGTTGCGGCCGAGGGTGAGGACAGGCGGGTGCTCGAGGAGCAGAAGCGTGTTGTCGATGCGACCGTCGAGGCGCAGCGCGACTAACTCTTCCTGCAGGAGCAGGGCCTCGTCGTAGGCTACGCGGCCGAGATAGAGGTACTGGATCATCGCGCTGCCTCCATTGTAGGGCGGCGGGATCCGGGAAGGTCGGGGTGGGCTGTGCCCTGTATCGGTTTGGGTTGGTTGCTTACCCATGTCTCAGACGCGAGACATGGGGCACCCGGGATCGTGATTGTGGGCCCTTCGCGAAAGATAGAAGCAGGTCCCCTTCGACTTCGCTCAGGGCAGGCTACCCATCGCGTGAGCGGGACGAGGCCTTGCTGCTTCGATCGGGACAGATTCCGGGTTTGTCCTGGCGCGGCCGGGGGAACCGTGGCCGGAGGAGGCATTCGAGCAGACCACGCCTGAATTGCCGGATCTTGTGCACCTGAATCGAGTGCCGGGGCGGCGAGCGAAAGGGCAGTGAGCCTTGAGCCCTACAATGCGTTATTCCAAAAGGCGTTGATCGATCGGCTGATTGCCGCGAAGCAGTATGAGAAGGCGACCGCGGCGATGGAACGCTATGTCGCGTTGTTCCCCGAAGACGGGTTCATGCGCAAGATGCTGGAGATGGCGAAGCAGTAAGGCGCGCTGCACCGGCCCGGGTCCGGGGATGCAGCGCTTTGCGGTAAGGAGTTACTCGGGCATGCGCTGCTGGAAGAGTGGTGCGAAAGCTGCGCGGTGGCGCCAATAGACCAGACCCCAGCAGAAGGTGACGACGAATGCGGGGGGAAGACCCTTGGGAATCATCACAATATTGACGAAGAGGATATTGACGATGACGGGGGCGAGAAGGGCGAGGGCCAGGGGCACAAAGCGATTGAAGAGCAGCAACAGGCCGCCAACGCCCTCAAAGACGCCGACCATCATGAGGTATTTGGTGCTGACCATAATCATCATGAACTGGCCGGTTACGCCCGGGGGCAAAGGGCCGGAAGGGATGAAGTTGAGGAACTTATTCAGGCCAAAAACCAAGAAAATCAGGCCCAGGAGGTAGCGGGCGATGATCGCAGCAATCTTCATTGAGTTCTCCTTATGGTGGAGCGGGGTGCCTAAGGCTAAAGCGGTTACGGCTAAAGATGCAAGAAAGTACGACGGCGAAAAGCGCGGGGGAGACCTCTTTCGTAATCCTCTGGAGGGTGGAGCCATGCCTTTCGATGTAAATGGATTGTGGGCCGGGAGGGATAGAGGGTTCGGAAGAGGAAACGCGGTACACTAACGCTGGCAGGGGGACCGGGCGGTCGCTGCCGGAGGCCGGGGAGACCGGGTCGCCGGGGGAGGAAAGTCCGAACTCCGCAGGGCAGTGTGCCGGATAACGTCCGGGATGTGGGTTTCAAGACCCACAGACGGCCAGTGCCACAGAAAACATACCGCCGTCTGCACAAGCTTAGGCAGGTGCAGAGCCGGCCAGAGGGGCGTAAGCCTGGACGGCTGGTCCCGGTAAGGGTGAAAAGGTGCGGTAAGAGCGCACCGCTCCGGCTGTGAAGCCGGGGGCAGGGTAAACCCCACACGGAGCAAGACCAAATAGGGAGGGAAGCGCGGGCCAAGAGCCAGGCTCGTGTTGCGTATCGGCCCGATGCGCCCAGGCGGCTCGAGCAAGTGCCGGAACCTCCGGGTAGGTCGCTGATGAGTGTCCGCGGTAACGCGGCGCCTAGAGGAATGACCGCATGCGGGCCTGGCAACAGGTCCAACAACAGAATTCGGCTTACAGGGTCCTTTTGCCGAATGGGAAGACGCCGCCGGGCTGATTTTGCCGGTGGAGTTTTAAAGACGACAGCCCTGGTGGGGAGAACCCCAGCCAGGGCTGGCCCTTTTTAGGGGCCGACGATGCGGGATCGGACCGGGTTTTCATGGATCGCCGGGGTTTCAAGTTCCCTGCCCTCCTTCGCGGCAAAAAAGCGGGCCGCTGGACTGGGCCGATTGCACCTGGGGTAGGCGGCTTCGGTAGCATCGAGGGATGTTGCGCGTGAAGCTGCTGGAAAAAGGTGCGCGGATGCCGGTGGTGGCGCATCCGGGCGAGGATCTGGGATACGACCTGTTTGCGCTGGAAGCGCTGGTGCTGGAGCCGCAGGCCACGGTACGGGTGCGCACGGGAATCGCCGTGGAAGCACGGCATCCGGAGACGGGTGCGGCCCTGGGGTTACTGGTGCGGGACCGGTCATCGATGGCGGCGCGCGGACTTGCGACGACCGGCGGGGTGATTGATGCGGGTTATCGCGGCGAGATCCTGGTGCTGATGACTAATCTGGGCGCGTCGGCCGTGGAGTTGAAGGCCGGCGAGAAGATTGCGCAGATGATTCCGGTGCCAGTGCTGACGGGGGTTGTAGAGGAAGTGGAGGTGCTGGAAGAGTCGGCGCGGGCGGGGAAGGGATTTGGGAGTTCGGGACGGTGAGCGGTCTCGCGCGACCTGAAAAGTGGGTGTGGTTGGGTTGGTTTGCTTTCCCATTTCTGAAAATCCAGACATGGGGCACCCGGCTTGGTGGTTATTGAAGCCTCGCGAAAGAACCAAAGCAGATCCCCTTCGACTTCGCTCAGGGCAGGCTTTCGCTCCGCTTACCCCATCGCGTGAGCGCGACGGGGCACCTTGCTGCTCCGCTCAGGATGGCAGTTCTGTGGGTTGTTGGCCCGGTAGATCGAACGTTCGTTCGGTACGGGCGATCACCGCGCTGGCCATACAGTTGCCCACGACATTCATCATGGTGCGGCCCATGTCCATGAGTGTGTCGATGCCGAGGATGAGCAGAATGGGGGCGCCGGGAATGTGGATGGCGCTGGCGGTCGCGAGCAGAACGACGAGTACTGCGCGCGGCACGCCGGCGATTCCTTTGCTGGCCAGCATGAGGATGGCGAGGATTGCGATTTGGCGGCCGATGGTGAGGTGAATGCCGCCGGCTTGCGCGACGAAGACTGCGGCCATGGAGAGGTAGACGCTGGAGCCGGTCATGTTGAAGCTGTAGCCGGTGGGGATGACGAAGGAGACGATCCAGCGGGGAACGCCGAACTCTTCCATGCGCTCCATGGCCAGGGGGAGCGCGGCTTCGGAGGTGGTGGTGGCGAAGCCGATGGCTGCGGGTTCGCCGACGGCGGCAATGAATTTTCCAATTGGAATGCGAAACGCGAGAAGGATGGGCAGCAGGATCAGGACGGTGAAAGCGACGAGCGCGATGTAGTAAGTGACGGCCAGCTTGGCGAGTGGGACGAGGGTGGCGAGCCCGGTGCTGCCGACGGTGTAGGCGATGGCCGCTCCAGCTGCGAGCGGAGCGAGGTACATGATGAAGCGCGTGAGTTGAAACATGACGTCGGCTAGCGATTGGAGGATGGCCACGAGCGGTGCGCGCCTGGGCGCGGAGAGCATGGCCATTGCGGAGCCGAACAAGATGGAAAAGATGGCGACCTGGAGAATCTGATCCTGCGCGACGGCCTGGGCGATGTTTTCAGGGAAGAGATTGAGCACAATCTGCTGCCATGTTTCGATGGGTTGCGCGGAGGGGGGCGCGGCTGATTCGAGGGAGGGTGGGATGGCGACGCCCCAGCCGGCGCCGGAGAGGTTGATGGCGACGAGGCCGATGAGGAGGCCGGCGGTGGTGACGACTTCAAAATAGATGAGGGCCTTGACGGCCACGCGGCCGACGGAACGCAACTGGCTGTGGCCCGCGATGCCGGTGGTGATGGTGCTGAAGATGAGGGGCGCGACGATCATGCGGATGAGGCGCAGAAAGAGATCACCGGGCAAGCGAAGCTGGGTGGCGATATGGGGCGCATCGAGTCCGATTTCGATGCCGGCCAGCATGAGGAGAAATGTCCATGACATCAGCGATGGTTTGCGCGCGGTGAGGACGGCGAAGCATGCAACGGCGATCGATCGGAGGGTGATGCCGGCGGTCGCATGGCCCATGGCGGCAACTGCGATGCCTGCGAGCAGGAACACGCCGCCGACGGACGCGGCGATGAGAGTGAAGCTGTTTTTGTTCCCCGCTACGATTGCAGTGGCTTGGGGCATCGGATTGAGACTACGGCTTGCGGGCGGACGAATTCAATGCAATCCGCGACGATTGAGCCGCGGCAGATGAGGAGAGCGTGCGCAGGTCAGGCCGGTTGCGATTCGACGACGGGGCGCTTGAGCTGCATGGCTTCCGCAGTCACGTCGGTGTATTTGAGACCCGCGCCAGTGTTGAACAGTACGACGCGATCGGAGGGCTTGAGGAATCCAGTGGCCAGCAGGCGGTCATACGCAGCCGTGACGCTTGCGCCTTCGGGACAAAGGAAGATGCCCTCGTTGCGTGCCCAGTCGAGAAGCGAGGCGAGTATCTCTTCGTCGCTGACGGCGAGAGCGACTCCGCCGGAGGCGCGCACGACGTCGAGAATGATGGAGTCGCCGTAGGGCTTGGGCACACGCAGGCCGGCAGCGAAGGTGGATGCATTGGCCCACATGGTGCTCGCGGTTGCTCCGTTGTCGAAGGCGCGCACAACGGGAGCGCAGCCCGAAGCCTGGACGGCAATCATTTTGGGGCGTTTGCCGGGACGAACCCAGCCGAGCTGCTCCATCTCTTCGAAGGCCTTCCACATGCCGATGAGACCGACGCCGCCGCCGGTCGGATAAAACACGGCATCGGGATATTCCCAACCGAGTTGCTCGACGAGTTCGTAGCCCATGGTCTTTTTGCCTTCGACGCGAAAGGGCTCTTTGAGTGTGGAGATATCGAACCAACCCTCGTGCGCTTTGCGCTCCTGGACGATGCGGGCGCAATCGGAGATGAGGCCATCGACGAGAACGACGTTGGCACCGTAGGCTATGGCTTCGACATAGTTGGCGAAGGGCACGTCTTTGGGCATGAAGATGTGGGCTTCGATGCCGGCGGCGGCCGCATAGGCGGCAAGCGCTCCTGCGGCATTGCCTGCGGAGGGAACCGCGAGCTTGCGCAAACCGTAATGACGAGCCATGGTGACGGCCATAGCGAGGCCGCGGGCCTTGAAGGTGCCGGTGGGATTCGCGCCTTCCTCCTTCACAAAGGCCGCGGGATGGTGCTTGCTGGGGAGCATCGGCGTCCAGCCTTCGCCGAGGGTGACGGGTTGAGCGTCAGGCAAAACGGAACGATAGCGATGCATGCCGCGCCAGGGACCGGCTCCGTCCTTGGCGATGATCTCGTTCGCTGTGGTACCGCGGAGGTGGGAGAGATCGTAGCGGACAAACAGGGAGCCAGCGGGCTGCTGTGCGCATTGGGTGCAGACGGTTTGTGGAGTTTCGGCGGAAAGATGAGCGTGGCAGCGAGAACATTCGAGATAAGCGATCGGCGGCATGCGGTTTTGTGCGCTCCGATTCAAGAATAAGTCAATGGATCGCTTGATCGCTGCATTCCGGGGAGAACGAGATGGACGCATCTGGTTGTGCGGAGCAGGATGTGACGAATGAGAGAGGCCGGTGCGCGTTTGGACTATTAGACTGTGCTTGAGGATTCGTGCCGTTCAGGAGGCGCATGCCGTTCGTCTCGATCACGCGACTACGGGTTCGGTCCTGGATCTACCTTCCTTCGTTTTTTGTCGCGGCAATGCGCATTGCGCGGCAAGCGAAACAAGCGGCGGGGAGTCTCGATGTGAAGGTGCTGCGTGATCGGCGCAATGTGTTTTGGACGGGGACAAGCTGGGACAGCGAAGTGTCGATGCGGGCATTCATGCATGCACAGCCGCACGGGCCAACGATGCGCAAGCTGCTGGAGTGGTGCGACGAAGCAGCGCTGGTGCACTGGAGCCAGGCGAGCGGCGCGTTGCCGGCGTGGGAGGATGCTCATCGACGGATTTTGCAGGAAGGCCGACGATCGAAGGTCAACCATCCATCGGCTGCGCACGTCGCGCATACCCTGCCGCAACCGGTCGTGCGGCGAGGCAACGAGCTGCGGTTCAAGTGACGGCAGACGATTGTGAGCAACTTTGATTTGGTCCGCCAGGATCGAGAGTACAGATCGGGCGACGAGAACGCGGAGAGCGGGAATGATCACGATTCTTGGAGCGGGCGGGGCGATCAGCAATGAACTGGTGAAACTGCTGGTAGCGCGGAAGGAAGCGTTCCGCCTGGTGAGCCGGCGTGCGCCGATGTCGGCAGATGCGAAGGAAACGGTTGCGGCCGATCTTTCAGACCGAGAGCAAGCGGTGCGAGCGGTCGCCGGATCAAGCGTTGTGTATCTGCTGGCCGGCTTGAAATATGACCACAAGCTCTGGGCGGAGATGTGGCCGCAGATTATGGACAACACGGTCGAAGCCTGCAAACGAGCGGGCGCGAAGCTGGTCTTCTTTGACAACGTGTACATGTACGGCAAAGTGATCGGAGCGATGACGGAAGAGACGCCATTTCGTCCGCAGAGCAAGAAAGGCGAAACTCGCGCGCAGATTGCGACCGCGCTGATCAACGAGTGGAAAGCGGGGAACCTGACGGGAATGATTGCGCGGGCAGCAGATTTCTATGGCCCTCATGCGAGCAACGGAATTCCGAACGCAATGGTTTTTGAGCCGTTGAGCAAAGGGAAGAAGCCGATGTGCCTGGTGAGTGATGGGGTGCCGCACTCGTATACCTATACGCCCGATGCTGCGCGGGCACTTGTGACTCTGACTGCGAGTGAGGCGGCGTGGAATCAGACGTGGCATGTGCCGACGACGCCGAGGCCGTTGACGGGGCGCGAGTTCATTGTGCATGCGGCGCGGCAGATGGGACGCAAGCCGAAGTATCGTGTGCTGAGCAGGAGAATGGTGCGGATGGTTGGCTGGTTCAACCCGGTGGTGGGCGAAGTCTACGAGATGCTGTATCAGAACAGCTCGCCCTACCTGTTCGATTCGTCGAAGTATGCGAAGACGTTCGGGTTTGCGGGAACGCCGTACGCGGAGGGAATCCGTGTCACAGCGGAATCGTACCCCGACGCGCGGTGAAAAAACCAGGAGGCTCGATCGGAGCCTGGGCTGCGATGGGATTCCGCGTTGGTTGCGATGGCTCCAAACGCGGCAAAATATTTGGGTTCCGGTTGGGTGGAAAACGCAATCGCACTCTTTGAGTATGATTTTGGACGCGCAATTTGGGTCGTCGCACAGGTAGATTCCCGCGGCAAAGGCTTGCCTGCGATGAGGCGAACCGTGATATGGTGCGTGTTTACGAAGAGAAATGACAGAATATCTGCGTGCGTAGGGCCAGCATGGCCGAGCGTGCGGAGGAGACCTCGTGGCAAGAGTACGACAGCACGCGCGCGGGATACGGCCAATCGATCTGACCGAGGTGCAGCTTGCATCGAGTGAGACTGCACGCCGCATCAATCGCGACATTGTGCTGGAACTGATTCGGGGAAATCAACCGATTTCGCGGGCGGATCTGTCGCGGCTGTCGGGATTGCAGCGAAGCACTGTTTCACAGATTGTGGAACAGCTGATCGAAGAGAAATGGGTGTGCGAGGGAGCGGTTGCCTCGCCGCCGCGCGGACGCCGACCGACGATGCTGGGCCTGAACGAAGACCTGGTAGCGATCGCGGTCGATGTGCATCCCAAACAAGCGACAGTTGCGACGGTGGACCTGAACGGACGCCTGCTGGATCGGTCGATCGTGCCGATTACGTCGGATCCGGCGGCTTCAGCGCGCCTGATGATTGATTGCATCGAGCGCATGCGGCGCGCGATTCCACGCAAATCGATTGAAGGAATTGGGATCAGCCTGCCGGGCCGTGTGGATCCCGAATCGCAGCGGCTGATCTTCGCGCCTAATCTACATTGGTCCGACTTTGACCTGAAGGGCGCGATGGAAGCGGCGATGGAGCTTCCAGTAAAGATGGAAAATGCGGCGACGGCGTGCCTTTTGGCGGAGATTACATTTCGGCGCATCGATGGGGTACGCGACATTGTGCTGGTGACTGTATCGGAGGGAGTAGGCACTGGTGTCTTTGCGCGCGGGCATTTGATCGTGGGGCATCATGGCATGGCGGGCGAGTTTGGGCATGTTCCGCTGGATGCATCGGGGGTGCGCTGCGGTTGTGGACGCATGGGATGCTGGGAGACCTTTGCGTCGTGCACGGCGGCACTGCGTTTTTATAAGGAGCTGGACCCGCGCGGGCGCGCGAATACGTTTCACGAGCTGTTGAACCTCGCCGAGGATGGCGATCAGGCAGCAGCCCAGGCGCTGACGCAACAGGCGGTATCGATCGGGCGCGGTCTGCGCATGATTATCGCAGGACTTTCGCCAGAGGTGATCTTGATTGCCGGCGATATCACGTCGGCATGGCATCGCTTCGGCCCGCTGATTGAAAGGGAAGTTGCGGAGCAAACGCTGGGAGGAACGCCTCCGCGGATTCTACCGACGCATGATGGGGACGTGGCGCGGTTGCGGGGAGCAGCGGCACTTGTGTTTCAACGGCGGACTTCGGGCGATGGGGGGCGACGCTCGGAAAGTCGCGCGCAGGGCAGACAACGGTCAGAGCAGATACCGGCTGCAGCAAGGGCGTGAAAGACCGGGCTTCGAAGGCGGGCTTGACGGTGCTGGAGTGGAAAATGGTTTTGTCGTATGACCCGGATCCGGATAAATTTGGAAGGTAAACAAAACACATAAGTTGGACCATAGAGCTGGCATAGGTGTGGTTTAGAAGGCCGGTCAATTCATCAAATGCAAGGCTAAATCGCTTTTATATCTTGACAATGGATTTGCGACGCTCCTATAGTTCGTGTCGCAAATTAAATAGGCCGCTGACTTTTCCCTGTTCGACAAGCTTGTTTTTTGGGGCGGATTGCACTTTTATCCCGGCCGATGTGGGGAGTTCATCCGCTCAGCAGACCCCGATTTTTTTGGAGGCAATTATGGTAGGCAGCACGGCAATCGCGTGCGGGGTTCGCTCCTGTGCGGCCAGGATTTTTGGGATGGCGATCGCACTTTTGGCAGTGTGTTCGGTTCCGAATGCTGCTATTGCCCAGGTTCTCTACGGCTCGATCTCCGGCATGGTTACGGACCAGACTGGCGCATTGATACCGAATGTGCCGGTGCTGTTGACGAATGAAGGGACCGGGGATAAGCGCAGCGCGATGGCCAACGAGGTGGGTGCGTATGTGCTGCTGGACGTGCTGCCCGGGACGTACACGATTTCGGTGGACTCGAAGGGCAGCTTTGGCGCGTACACCGAAAAGGGCGTGCAGATAGAGGCCAATCGGCAGGTGCGCGTGGATATCGCTCTGCAGCCGGCATCGGTGACATCGCAGATTACGGTGACAGAAGCGCCGCCGGAGTTGCAGACGGAAACGGCGGAGGTGAACTCCGAAATTGATCAGACGCAGATCAGCGCTTTGCCGGTGACGTCGAGCCAGGGTCGCAGCTACCAGGCCCTCTACACGATCATTCCCGGCGCGGCGAGTGTGCAGGAGAAGAACTCGACAGCTTCGAACCCGTCGCGGTCCATGTCAGTGAATGTGAATGGCGCCTCGTACAACGGGAACACGACGCGCATCGACGGCGCGGTGAATTACTACGGGTGGCTGCCCTACCTGATTGCGTATGTGCCGCCGGCGGACTCGATTGAGAACGTCAGCTTCACGACCAACGCGTTCAACGCCGAGCAGGGGCAGGCGGGCGGCGCGACGATCAAGATTACGACCAAGAGCGGGACAAAGGATCTTCATGGGAGCGCGTGGTGGTATTACCAGGATGCGTCGATCAATGCCAAGCCGTATACGACTCCGTCGACTTCAACTGTGCCGAAGAACATCTTCGACCAGTTTGGCTTCAACATCGGTGGTCCGGTTTACATTCCGAAGATTCTGACGGGCAAGAAGAAGCTCTTCTTTTTTGAAAACTTTGAGCGAACGACGCGGCGCCAGCTGATCAGCGGCGATCTGACGGTCCCGGATACGAACATGATCGGCGGCAACTTCTCTGAGGCGTCGGCTTATGCGACGCTTTACGATCCGCAGCCGGTGATTCCTTCGAGCCAATGGATCGGGACGATCAATCCAGCGTTGTGCCCGACGCTGGCTTACACCAACGGCTACCTGAATTATTCATGCCGCCCAAGTTTCACGAACGAGTACGGAGAGACGGGCAACGCAGTGAACACGATTCCGACCTCGCGGATTGCGAACGCTTCGTCGATCATGATGACGGACTTGCAGCCGCTGGCCGCCCTTGTGGGCACATCAGGCCAGCCGGCGGCATCGTTCTCGAGCGATCTGGCGAACGATGTCTTTGGAACCGGAACCCTGGCGTACAACCGCAATACGTCGGACTCGAAGATCACCTACCTTCCGTCGGAAAAGACGCAGATCTTCGGCAAGTACAGCATCGAGCCTTTTTCGCTGGACGATCCGCAGGAACTGGGCAAGGCAGGCGGGGGAACGTTTGACGGAGGTCAGCCGGGGGCTTCGGCGGGCCGAATCCAGAATGTTGGGCTGGGCATGAGCCACACCATCACCAGCACATTGGTGGCGGACGCGGACTTCGGCTACACGCGGCAAGTGACCGGCGCGCAGTC
This sequence comes from uncultured Acidobacteriaceae bacterium, assembly GCA_963798035.1. Lineage (GTDB taxonomy): Bacteria > Acidobacteriota > Terriglobia > Terriglobales > Acidobacteriaceae > Telmatobacter. Next base: position 538,177 of record CAWCRW010000009.1, read on the forward strand.
GACGGTGGATGTTGGATTGGGCGACTATGGCACGCAGGTGCTGGGAATTCCGGGCACGAACGGCGCAGGTCAGAACTATGTCGGGCAGCCTGCGTTCGACTTCCTCAACTCCGGCGGCACGGCTACGTTTACGGGTCTCGGAAACACCAATGGCTCGAACCCATTTCTGTTCCGCGACAACCAGTTTACGGGCGACGTGAACCTCAGCTGGGTGAAGCGAAAGCACTCGATGAAGTATGGCTTCACGTACTATCACTTCGACCTGAATCACTTTCAGCCGACCAGCGGCGCGAATATCAATGTTCCCCGCGGCGGTTTTGAGTTTGGCGGAGGAATGACCTGCGGCATTACCCCGGCGACGAGCAAGTCGACATGCGGAGTGAACGGCTACAACATGCTCGCCGATTTTCTGCTGGGCTTGCCGAATAACGGGACGAGTTATGCGGTCGCGAAACCGTCGCAGGTCTTCAACCCGAATTCGCTGCGCTGGACAGAACTGGGGGCTTTTGCGCAGGACCAGTGGTCGGTGACACCGCGGTTGACCGTTAACTTCGGCATACGCTTTGAACGCTACCCTGCGCCGTATCGCGATCACACCGGCGTTTCCGTCCTGGTTCCCTCGTTGCCGCAGAGCGCGAATGTGGAAGTTGGCGGCGTGGGCGGAAACCCGGAGAACGCGGGCATCAAGGTTGGATGGGGCATGATTGTGCCGCGTATCGGCTTCGATTTCCGCTTGAATGACAAGACCGTGCTGCGCACCGGGTTCGGCATTACGACCGATCCGGATAGCATGCGCTATTTGCGCGATGCATTCCCCGAAGACCTGGCACCGGTCTACGTGGGGACCGGCACCGGCACCATCGCTGTGGATCCGGCAAACACCTCAACCTATCCAAGCGGACAGCCGATGACGCTCACGTATGGTATCCCGGTACCGGCAGTTCCAAACTACTCATCCGGTTTTGCTTCGCTGCCCATCTCCGGATCGACGAACACGGTGGCGCAGAATTTTCGCCGTGGTTATCTGGAGAGCTGGAATCTTTTTATTCAGCGGGATCTTGGATATCAGTGGACGGCGAACGTGGGGTATGTCGGCAATCGCTTTGTGCGCCAGCCGGTGGGCGTGGGCTATTTGAATGCGGCCCCGTTTCCTTCGGGGAGCACGCCGTGCATGGCTAACGGGCAGTACAACCCGTCGACGGGGTTGACGGGCGGGTGCAGCTTTAATGACAACGAGATTGTGAACGAGCAGTTCTGCACGGGAACGACGAACCTGGCCTGCTACAACACGGGCGGCATCACCGTGAATGAACCGCTCTGGGATTCCTACTATGACGCACTGCAATCGCAATTGACGCGCAACGCAGGCAAGAATGCTTCGCTTGGTGTGGTCTACACGTATTCGCACTCGATCGACTTCGAAGACAACGGTGCTGGATCGGGATCGGGAGGCACGGTGTTCAACTATCCCGGCTTCTACTCTCTCAACCGCGGAACGGCGGGGTATGACCAGAAGCACAACCTGCAAGTCTGGGGCATCTACAGTTTGCCTTTTGGCTATGGTCAGCGTTATGCGAATCACGGGTTGATGGCCGAGGTGATCGGCGGCTTTCAACTGAATGGGCAATTCAGCCACTACAGCGGCACGCCCTTTTCTGTGAGCGGAAACAGCAACCTGCTGGGCAACTTTGCGCCTGGGTTCGGCGCGACGTATGCGCAACTGGTTGCGCCGTATAAACAGAAGAGCGGCCACAACCGCGTATTCGGCAATTCCGCTGTTTCAGGGGGCAAGCCGTGGTTTGATCCCAGCGTGCTTGCAACTCCTGCGGAGCCGACGGCAAGCGTCGCAGGAAATCCTGATAACGCGCCGCCGAATCTGCCGAACACGTATCGCAACGGATTTCGCGGCCCGGGACAATCGATTTTCAACACCAGCCTTTTCCGGGCCTTCCATATTTATCGCGAAACGGAGTTCCAGTTTCGCTTTGAAGCATTCAACGTGTTCAACCATGCGTGGCTGACGAACCCGAACACAACGGTTCCGTCGGCGGCGAACGTTGCGTCGGGCAATTACGGAACGTTTGGCCTGATCACCAGCTACGGGCCGCCGTACTCTCCGACGCAGGGATCGAGGTCGCTGCAATTCAGCGGGCGTTTTAACTTCTAAATGCGTTGATGGGTCTTGCGCGGCAATCCTGCGGGGGTTGCCGCGTTTCTTTTGATGCGGGAACGCAGATGAGCCTGGTTCCATGAGCGCGTTGGTCGATGTGCCGACGTCGAAAACCATCCCGTTGATCATCCCCGGCCAGCAAAAAACGTGACTTTGCGACGACGACGACGACCGTGCAGCGAGAGCGCGGCTATTCGACGGTTACGGATTTGGCGAGGTTGCGGGGCTGGTCGACGTCGCAGCCGCGGCGGACAGCGATGTAATAGGCGAGTAGCTGGAGCGGGACGATTTCGACGAGGGGCGAGAGCAGCTCGAACGAGGAGGGGATATAGATGACCTGCTCCACCACGCTGCCGATGGTGGAGTCGCCTTCGGTGGCCACGGCGATGACGCGACCGGAGCGTGCGGCGACTTCCTGAATATTGGAGAGAGTTTTTTCGTAACGCAGTTTCGAAGCTGGGTCGGCTTCGTCGCGCGTGGCGAGCACGACGACGGGCAGCGTTTCATCGATGAGCGCGTTGGGGCCGTGTTTCATTTCTCCGGCGGGGTAACCCTCGGCGTGGATGTAGGAAATTTCTTTCAGCTTCAGTGCCCCTTCGAGAGCGATGGGGAAGTGGATGCCGCGACCGAGGTAGAGGAAGTCGCGCGCGTTGGCGAAGTCCTTGGCGAGCTGTTCGCATTGCGCGGAGCGGGCGCGCAGGACTTCTTCGATTTTTGCGGGGATGCGGCTCAGTTCTTCGATGAGACTGACAGACTGGGCGGTGTCGAGGCGGCCGCGGAGTTGTCCCAGCTTGACGGCGAGGAGAAAGAGCGCGGTGAGCTGCGCGGTGAAGGCCTTGGTGGAGGCGACGCCGATCTCGGGGCCGGCGTGGGTATAAATGGCCCCGTGGGCTTCGCGCGCGACCATGGCGCTGACGACGTTGCAGATGGCGACGGTCTTGGAGCCGAGGGACTTCATTTCGCGTTGCGCGGCAAGGGTGTCTGCGGTTTCGCCGGACTGGGTGATGAGGAGGCCGAGGGCATTGCGATCGGGGATGGGATTGCGATAGCGATATTCGCTGGCGTAATCGACATCGACAGGCAGGCGGGCGAGGCGCTCGATCATGTATTTGCCGGCGAGGGCTGAATGCCAACTGGTGCCGCAGGCGGCGATGTTGATGCTGGAGGCGCTGGCGAGTTCGTCGTCATCGATGTCCATTTCGCCGAGGAAGATTTTGCCGGAGTCGAGGGAGACGCGGCCGAGGGTAGTGTCGCGGATGGCTTGCGGCTGCTCCCAGATTTCCTTGAGCATGAAATGCTTGTAGCCGCCCTTTTCCGCCTGGATGGGGTCCCAGGAGATGCGCGTGAGTTCGCGGTGGATGGGCTTGCCGTGGAAGTCGGTGAGCTGGACGCCGGCGGGAGTGAGGATGGCCATGTCGCCGTCGGCGAGAAAGTAAATGTTGCGCGTGTGGTGGAGAATGCCGGGGACGTCGGAGGCCACGAAGGACTCGCCTTCGCCGACGCCGATGACGACGGGGGGTCCGCTGCGCGCGGCGATGATCTTGTCGGGCTCCGCAGCGGAGAGGATGCCGAGGGCGAATGCACCTTTGAGATGTTTGACGGCGTGGCGGACCGCGTCTTCGAGCAGGAGGGGAGTACCGGCGGCGGCAGCGTCGTTCTGAATCTGCTCGATCAAGTGAGCGATGATTTCGGTATCGGTTTCGGTGACGAACTTGTGCCCCTGCGCGGTGAGTTCGCGCTTGAGATCGAGGTAATTTTCGACGATGCCGTTATGGACGACGACGATACGGCCGGTGCAGTCGCGATGGGGATGGGCGTTTTCTTCGGTGGGGCGGCCATGGGTAGCCCAGCGGGTGTGGCCGATGCCGAAGGTGCCTGTGAGCGGGTGGACGTCGAGCAACTCTTCGAGATTGGCTAACTTGCCGGGAGCGCGGGCGACCTGGAGGGTAGAACAACCGGGGCTGCCGACGGCGATGCCGGCGGAGTCATAGCCGCGATATTCGAGGCGCCTGAGGCCCTCAAGAATGACAGGGACCACCTTCTTGGGTCCGACATAGCCTACGATTCCGCACATAGTGGGATTTTATGCGAGGAAGGCGCATGAGTCTGTGACCGAAAGGTAACGGGGGAACAGGGATCAGTGGTCAGTGATCAGGGGTCAAGGGATCAAGGATGAGGTGACACAACAGGGGTTGAAGGCCTCCTGCTCCCGCCGAATCACGACTTTGTACCAGGGCGACGGCACGTATCGCGCGGGTCGCATCTATTCCTCAATGCGGTAGGTGTACTCTTCGATGACGGGATTGGTAAGGACTTCGCGGGCAATTTTCTCGACCTGGGAACGAGCCGCGTCGGGAGCCAGCCCGTCGGCAAGGGAGAGGGCAAAGTATTTTCCCTGGCGCACGCCGGAAACGTCGGAATAGCCAATCTTGCGCAGGGCGTTCTGGATCGTCTGGCCCTGAGGATCGAGGACTGATGCTTTCAAAGTGACATAGACATGCGCCTTCATGATCGATGATTATATAAGGGCAGTCATCCTTTCTTACGGCTTCCGCAAGCCGAGCCATTTTTCCCTACCGAATAAGGAGAAGCAAGCGTGATGGTGAATTATCTGGAGTTGCCAATCGGCGACCGTTCCCCCGAGGTCTTTCGTGCGGTGATCGAGATTCCGAAGGACGCAACCAACAAGTTTGAATATGACAAGCAGCTGCACGTGTTCAAGCTCGACCGCAACCTGCACTCGCCTGTGCATTATCCGGGGGATTATGGATTTATTCCCTCGACGCTGAGCGACGATGGCGACCCGCTGGACGTGCTGGTGCTGGTGCCGGGGCCGAGTTTTCCGGGATGTGTGCAGGAGGTGCGCCCGATTGGCCTGTTGGAGATGCTGGACCAGGGCGTGCTGGATGAGAAAGTGATCGCGGTGGGGAAGAACAATCCGCGTTACACCAACGTGTGGAACTATACCGATATCTATCCGCACATGATCAAGGAAATCACGCACTTCTTCTCGATCTACAAGGATCTCGAGGGTAAACGAGTGGAAGTGAAGGGCTGGCACGATGCGGCGTATGCGCGCGATCGCGTGATCCGCGCGGTGAAGATGTTTGATGAAAGCAAGATCAAGCACGCGGTGAAACCGGTGAAGGTGGCGGCTTCAGGAAAGACGGCGTAGCCAGATGCCGGGGCGACCGATTCCTTTTTCTCGCGCGATGCGACTGCGCGAGGATGAAGCGTCCGGGGTTCTGACTTAGATTTAGTCTGCGGCCTGGGCGGCGGCCAGACGGCGGCGTGCCAGCGGAGCAGCCGTGATCCAGTAAAGCACCGGACCCAGCAGGCCGACTGCGAGAGCGAAAGCAAGGGCCGAAGTGGACCCGGCGAGCTTTTCGGCGCGCGACGCGTAGAGCGCATACCCGATAAGAACTGCAGGTCCTACGCCGAGCGAACAGGCGAAGGCCAGATTGCCTGCTTTGAAGGGGCGATGGAGCTGGGGCTCGCGGATGCGAAGAACGATGAGGGCCACAAACTCCAGGAGCAGGCTCGATCCGTAGAGAATCAGGTCGATGGAGATCAGGCGCTCGAAGGGCAGCTTGAGCGCGAGGGCCCAGGCAAATCCGCAGAGCAGAACGCTGACCCACGGCACGCCGCGCGCGTTGCGTCGTGCCAGCACCGCGGGCAGCATGTGATCCTCGGCCATGGCCATGGGAAGCCGTGTGTAGCTCATGGCAAGCGCATTGAACATACCGAAACCGCAAATGACGCCGCCGGCTACGACGCCCAGGCCGAGGTAGGGTCCGCCGATGGCGACAGCCGCGGCCATCCAGTCGCCGGTGGAGAGCCCAGAAGAGGACAAGCCGGAAAGGGCCATGGCCAAGAGCGGGAGGATGTAGGTGAGCGCGACGAGTCCTGCGGCGGCGATCATGGCGCGCGGATAGTTGCGCTGGGGATTTTCGACTTCCTGCGCGACGGTGGATGCATTGTCCCAGCCCATGTAGTTCCACAGTGCGACCAGGACGGCCGTGGAGAGCGCGGAATCGGACGCAGGGCCGCTCCACTGGATGGCGGGGTGTAGCGTGATGCCGCGCCAAAGCCCAAGCACAACGAAGATGGCGAAGGGGGCGAGGAGAAGGACAAAGAGGCCGACAGAGCCTTCGCCGACGGCCGGTGCGCCGCGAAGATTCCACGCGCAGCACAAAATCACGACGGCAAGCGACCAGGCGTAGCCATGCCAATCGGCGGTGAGGGCGGGATTGAATTTGCCGAGATAGAGAACGAAGATCGACGGATAGATGGCCATATCAAAGATGCTGGCGGAGAGGGAAAGCCAACCTTCCTGATAGCCCCAGAAAGACCCAAGGGCGCGACGCACCCAGATGTAAAAGCCGCCGTCGGCCGGAAGAGCGCTGGCCAACTCGCCGATCATGAGGGCTGTGGGCAGTGACCAGAGAATCGGCAGGACGAGAAGGATCAAGATGGCGCGCGCAAAACCGGCGCCACCGAGGATGTCTTCGATGCCATAGGGCCCACCCGACACCATGAAATAGGTGGCGGCGACGAGCGGAAGGATGCGGAGCTTCCTGCTGGGCTTTGGCCCCAAGACCATACTTGTGAATCTAGCAACATTTGAAGCGCTCAGAAAGAAGAATTTACGACGAGCAGATCGCTTTCGGATACGCGCGGGTTGGTAGCTGGAGACCGTCAGCGGGATCGGACGCATGCTGCGAGCGAGGCATGTTTGGGTGAGAACGAAGGCCAGGGACGGTTACGAAACGACCGCGGGGACGGGGAGAAAAATCGCGCGAATTCGGACTTCCCGGTATAATCCGACTGAGACCCGGAGAGATGGCCGAGTGGCTGAAGGCGGCGGTTTGCTAAACCGTTATAGGGTCAAAAGCTCTATCGGGGGTTCGAATCCCCCTCTCTCCGCCAGCGATTCTTCCAAGCGCTACCTGCCGAGTCCCCTCCCCTCCGAAGAGCCCCGTTTACATTTTTCCGATCGATGAGGCAGAACAGAACTGAGAGTGAGTTCACTCGCGGTCCCCAGCCCAGCCCGAACTCATCCCCGATTTACGGCCAGGTGCAGGCCGGATGTCATTTCGAGTCCCTTATTCTTGTTGCACACGCGATTGATCCGTTTTGCAGCGCGCGCGAGCCGGAATCGCTGCGGAGGCTGCAGCGCATCACGTTGATCCCGTATATGGCCGCCCTTGCCACCGCATTTCTTGGCGGGGTACCGAATCCTGCGGGGTGGAAAGTTCTCTTCACCGCGGCCGTCCCGGCGGCTGCAGCATCGTTTGGGCTGACGCAGCTGGATCACTTCTCCGCGGCGACCGCTCCCCATCCTGTGGGTGAGCCTTCGGCATATGTTCAGCGCAGCGTCGGCTGGATCGTCGCTGCGCTTGCAATTCTGATTCTTTTTGTCGCTTTTCTGGGGCCGGGAATCCGGTTTCGTTGAATCGGCAACGCCAAACTTCCTATTCGCTCAAACTTTGCCATTCTCCAGAATTCCATCCGTTCAATGGCTGGCGTTCCTTCATAGACTGTTCTGAAAGCACGGCAGATTGCCGGAGGTCCGGTCTATAGGAGTGAAAATATTTTTTATAAGCCGCGATCCAGTCTGTAGCGATGTCCTTTTGTGCCGTATCCAAATCGAGCATGTGAGCGCAGACAAGTTGATGCAGCCGTTCTTCCAGTTGGTCTTTCACGCGCGCATTCCAGACCGATGAGTGATAGGGTTCGGGCCACAGATTGTGAATGTCTTCCGAACCGCCGAGACCTGGAGCGATGAGGTAATCGATTTCGTAGTCGCCGGCATGGGCAGGAGCGACTCCATATTCTGCAAAGACCTGGGCGCGGAGATCGGTGGAAACAGCCTTCACCACTTCTTCGTGAGGCATTGAGCACACATCGCCCATGGAGACCGGTCGTGTTGCCCCGGGCGTGAGAGCGTGATTGGGCTTCACAGGTTGGTCTGCCAACGCCGATCGTGCGCTGCCGTCGCGCGTCCACAAGCTCCGGATCGCGAAGACGCCGACCAATCCACCGACGACAAGAAAGCCGCAGAGCACGAACACGCTCGCAAGCGAGCTGAAATGGGGAAGCCAGCGATTGTGCGCGGGGTCTTGCGCGAAAGATAGTTCGCTCATTTGCGCGGTCAGCAATGCGCGCGGGCCTGCGATCGGTGGAAGCTGCGGATCAAGAGTCTGGCGGTGCGTGCGCGTAAAGCTCACGATTGTTGATTCCAATTCGGCCATGTGCGCGCGGCATTCCCAGCAGTGTTCAAGATGTGCACGAACCTGGGAAGCGCGATTGTTTGAGCTCTCGCCGTCCGCAGTCAAGAGCAGCTCCTGATCGTCAATATGGCCGGAAATGCGTGGATCTTCGTGTGGCATCGCTTCACCTCCCATCGGCGCGGGAAAGCCTCGCCAGGGTTCGCGCAAGCGAGTTTGCAACCGATCCCAGGGACATGCCGAGCACGTCGGCGATCTCCCGGTAACGCAGGCCCTCCGCGCGAAGCATCAGGCAATCGTGATCCGCCTCAGGAAGCGCATAGACGACGTCGAGCAAGCGGTGCCGCCTCTGAACCATCAGGAGGCGCTCCTCCGGACTTGGCGCGGGATCGGAATGCTGTTCCTCGAGGGTTTCGGAGGTCCCGATCCGTTCTCTCTTTCGCTTTTCGCTCGCTCGATGCTTCAGAGCCAGATTATGCGCGACCCGGAAGATCCAGCCGCGAAGATTGCTTCGAGGCCGCTCCTGTTGCAAGTGCCGGAAAAGGTGCAGGAAGACGTCCTGGATGATTTCTTCCGCGTCGTGGATGGGTATTCCTAAAGAAAGGCAGTAGCGCAGCATGGGATTCCGGAACTGATCGAAATGCCTCATCACTTCCCGCTCGATCTCGGACGGCTTTTCGGACGTGCCGGCGAAGCCAGCCATGGGCCATCGAATTCCGTCGAATGAGTCCGCGGGAGGCATGCAGTTGAGATCCCTTCTCCTTAATATTCGCCCAGGTTGCGTCTTGTTCAGGGTATTTTCAAGGAACTAACCAAGAAAGGCTGAACAGAACCTGGTGAAAGGGAATATTCCATTCGACGGCCGCAAAGTTTACTGGTCGGGGCCACTGTCAAGGTTATCTATTGCAAAGTAAACGAGTTAGAGGGTGCGTGTTGATGAGACGCTGGGCAGCCCTAATTTTCCTTTCATTGGTTTCCCCGTTATTTGGCCAAAGCAATCATGGGGAGCTCCAACTCCGGGTGACGGACCCCTCCGGCATCGGTGTGCAGGTCCCAGTGCAGGTGGAAAGCGAGGCCAATCAATATCGCACCACCCTCAAGACCAACGCACAGGGTTACATCGACGTGCAGCGCTTGCCTTATGGGATTTATAGGGTCGAGATTATGCAGCCAGGGTTTGCGCCGATCGCCGAGTCGATTACGATTCGCGGTTCGCTGCCCCTCTCGCGCAACTTTCAGCTGAGAGTCGCCTCGGTGACGCAGTCGGTCGAAGTCAAGGCAGACTCAACCCTGATCGATCCGGAGCAAGCCGGGTCGGTCAACGAGATTGGCGCGGATCAGATCGAGAATCGTCTCGGATCGATTCCGGGACGCTCCCTTCAGGATTTGATCAACTCGCAGCCTGGATGGCTTTACGAAGGAAACGCGGTTCTCCATCCCCGTGGGTCTGAGTACCAAACCCAGTTTGTCGTCGATGGCATCCCGCTGACGGACAACCGCTCGCCGAGCTTCGGGCCGGAGATCGAGGCCGATGATGTAGATTCCATCAGCATCTACACCGCCGGGATCCCCGCCGAATATGGCCGCAAGATGGGGGGCGTAGTGGAAGTGAATACCCTTCAAGATGTTCAGCAGGGATTCCATGGAGAAGTGGTGCTGGCAGGCGGAAGCTTCCGCACGACGAGCGGGTTCGCGCGTGGCCAGGACACATGGGGAGCGAACACGCTGGGCGCAAGCGTCAGTGGCAGCAGGACTGACCACTACCTCAATCCCGTGGTTCCGCAAAACTTTTCAAATACGGGGACACTGGCGGACTTCTCGGGACATTTTGAGCGTGTTCTGACCCCTAATGATCGCATCGGTCTGATCGTGCGCCATGAGCTTTCGCGCTACGACATTCCCAATGAGCAAGTGCAGCAAGCGGCGGGCCAGCGCCAGGCGGCAGACAACATCGAGACGATGGGCGTCGCCTTCTACCAGCACAGCCTTTCCTCGCGGACAGCACTCGATGTGCGGGGCATGGTGCGCGACAACGCGAACGACTTCAATTCGAACCCGGAATCGACGCCGATCGAGGTGTTCCAAAATAACCGTTTTCGCGAAGGCTACGTGAAAGCCGATCTCACCACGGCACAGGGCCGGCACGAGTTCAAGTTCGGCGTGGAGACCGACAACACGTTTCTGCACGAGAATTTCAGCTACCTCATTACGGATCCGACCCAGTTCGACGATGACACTCCCTTGACGTTTGCGTTCGCGGGGCAGCGGCCCGATCTCGAACAATCTGCATTTGCGCAAGACCATATGCACTTTGGCAAATGGACGGTCGATGCCGGGTTGCGTTGGGATCACTATCAATTGTTGCTGAACAAGCAGGCATTCGATCCGCGTGTATCGGTCGCCCGTTATTTTGCAGGGGCTGGACTGGTGGCGCATGTCTCGTACGACCGGGTGTTTCAAACGCCGTCGTTTGAAAACATCCTGCTCTCGAGCTCGACGGCGGTCGATTCGCTGGATACCAGTTTTCTGCGACTGCCAGTGCAGCCCTCGCAAGGCAACTACTACGAGGCTGGGATCAGCAAGGCGCTCGCGGGCAAGGTAAAGCTTGACGCGAATTACTTCCGTCGCGATGTCGGCAACTATGCCGACGACGATCAGATCGACAACACGACGATCAGCTTCCCCATTGCTTTTCGCAAGTCGGTGATCTACGGCGCGGAGGGGAAGCTCGAAGTACCGGACTGGCACAAGTTCTCAGGCTTCATAAGCTACTCGTACGAAGTGGGCAATGTCTGGTTTCCCGTGACGGGCGGATTGTTCCTGGGTGATAATGCTGCCGCTGCCGAAACGCAGCTGAGCGGTCATTTTCCCGATTCACAGGATCAGCGCAATACCGTGCGCGGCCGTGCGCGCTACCAGGTCGTGCCGCGATTCTGGTTCGCAGGTGGAGTGCAATACGACACCGGACTGCCCTTTGAGTTCGACGGCGACCCCGATACAGTGCTTGCCGAGTATGGACAGCAGGTGCTCAACCGCATCAACTTCGACCGGGGCCGAATCTATCCCAGTTTCCAGGTAAATGCCTCGGCAGGCGCGGATGTTTACAAGTCCGATCGATTGAACCTGCAATTGCAGGTGGACGGCCAGAATCTCAACAATGTTCTCGATGTGATCGACTTCGGCGGCCTCTTCTCAGGGAATGCCATCGGGCCGCCGCGCAGTTACTCGTTGCGGTTCATGACGACTTTCTGATCTTCGCCGAGACCACTGCCGCTGCATCCTGTTTAGCTGGCAACGGGACCTGTTCGAAACATGTTTGAATCGGGCGTTGAGTTTTGCTGGTGCCTGACGTACCGTGAGATGCGGTGTTCCGGAACGATGCGTTCGTAAAGACGCAGGGAAACCGACGTTCTCAAACCTGATTCATTATGCTGAGCCGACTCGATCGAATCAAACCGCATGGTTATGGGCACATTTGCCGCGTTGCGACAGGGATGCTGGCGGCTGCAGCTTTTTTGTCGGCCTCGCTGCATGGAGATAAGAAGAAAGATGGAATGGCCAGCATGGACATGAGCTGCATGGCCGATATGAATGGTGTCGACATGAGCGCGATGGGACCGAGCATGGCGGCCATGGCTTGCCACATGTATGTGACCCCGCTGCGCGCCCTGCAGCCCGGCGATGAGGAAAAGGCAAAAGCGGTGATCGCGGCGGTAAGCGCCACGATGGAAAAGTATCGGGATTACAAGAAGGCCGAGAAAGACGGATACGTTCAGGGGAACCCGGATGTGACCCAGCCTCAGTACCACTTCACCAACGAGGCCAACGCCAAGGAGGCCGACCTGCATTTCGATCCAACCAAGCCAACGTCCCTGCTCTATCGGCAGACGCCCACGCAAAAGTTCAAGCTGGAAGGAGTGATGTTTACGGCGCGCCCCAACGCCACGGAAGATGAGCTGAACGAGCGCATCCCCCTGAGCATTGCCCACTGGCATAAGCACATCAACTTTTGCGCAGCACCGGCAGATCGCGTGAAGGAGTACATGGGTGCTCACCCCAAGTTCGGCATGTTTGGCTCGATCCATACCAAGGAGGCGTGCGAAGCTGAACACGGTCAATTCATGCCGTCGGTGTTTACGTGGATGATCCACGTTTTTCCGTATGAGGACGATGTCAAAGACGTGTTCTCAATGAATGACGACACGCCTCACGTGCATTGAGAAGTTCTCGCAGCCTCCGACGCACAAGAGAAGGCATCCTGTTCAGGATGCCTTCTCGCGGATCTTCGCCGGCTTCTTTCACAATGCGAAACGCGCGATCAATTTGCGCGACTCGAGCGCGATTCAACGCAGCATATGCAAATCGAAATAACTCTTTTTATCTCTGCGACACACACCAACTTCAACCTCTGATGCTGAGGTTGCGGGCCAGGTTTTCTTACTAATGTTCGAAATTATGCGATTTTCATTGCAGAGCCGCGCAATTCCTCTGGTATGCTGGCGCAAATTCATTTCAAACTCGATTCCTGATCAGTAGCTGTGGCCGCACGTAGATCCTCGTTTGCTGTTTGGGACGGATGGTTGCGGCTTATTCATGAAGGTCTTCTTTTGTCTGCTTCTTCTTGCGCTGTTGGTGTGCGCGGCGCCCGCCTTTGCCAATGTAACCGTCTATAGCCCTGGAGAAAATGCCAGGGTCGTTTCGCCGTTCTGGCTGTCTGCGGTGGCGAGTCCCTGCTCGTCGCAGCCGGTGGCGGCGATGGGCTATTCGTTCGACGACAGCAGCAACACGACGATTGTGAACGGCACCTCGATCAGTGCGGTGATCGGGTTTGCAACCGGCGGTCATGTGCTGCATATCAAGTCGTGGGGCAACAAGGGCGCCTCGTGCGTGTCGGACGTGAATCTCACGGTGGTTCCGCCGCCGACCTCGATGGTTCCTTCTTGGGCTGGGAAAGCCAGCCAGGTGCAGACGATGGGCGGGTGGAGTGCTGTGGACGATGTTGCTACGGGACTCGGCGTGTCGACGGGAATCACAAATATCGTTGGTACCCCTTCGGTGACCGGCTATGCGCGTGAATTCACGACGACGTTCTCCAACTACAGTGGAGAGCGGTATGACGCGATCTTTGGCGTGGACCCGACAGCGCAGAATTTTCTATACGATGGCTGGGTGAATTTCGCGAATCCGTCGAGCGAGATCGCGAACCTGGAGATGGATGTCAACCAGGTGATGGCCAATGGCCAGACGGTCATTTTCGGATTCCAGTGCGACGGCTACTCGGGGACGTGGGATTACACGGTCAACTCGGGCACGGCCCAGAAGCCGAATGATATCTGGCGCCATTCCTATTCGGAATGCAATCCGCGCGAGTGGTCGACGAATACGTGGCACCACATCCAAATCAGCTACTCAAGGGACCAATACGGCAACGTCTGCTACAAATCCGTCTGGCTCGACAACGTGGAAAGTGACCTGTATATCATTGTTCCTTCGGCGTTTGCGCTGAATTGGAGTCCGACACTGCTCACTAACTTCCAGGTGGATGGGGGCACAGGTGGTTCGGCGAAGGTGTATCTCGACAACCTGACCATCTATTGGTGGTAGCTCTTGAGGAGAATTCGACTCCCCAGGCTTTGCGCGGAAAACCTTTGGCCTGGAGGCAGCACCATACGGGTCATGCCGTTTCCAGGGGGCGGGCTGAACCGCGGCGCACGTAGCGCGTGCGGAGAGGACTGCCAGTCTCGAAGCGATTGAATGAAAACCTTTTTGCTGACAGTTCTGAATAAAGCTAGGTGGCTAATTCGGCGTCCGCCAGCCAGCCGCGACGCAGTTTGTCGGGCGAGATGGTCGACATGTAGGGCTTGATGTCGAGAATGGGCGTGCCGTCGAGCATGTCGACACCGCGGACATAGAGTAAGCCGTTTTCACGTCGCAACAGTTCGACGACGGTGAGGCCGATTGGATTGGGGCGGCGCGGGGAGCGCGTGGCAAAGACGCCGTGTGGCTTGTGGTCGACGGGTGGCGCGCCGACGAGGTCGAAGCCTTCGGACTGATCGAAAACCCACAGTATGAAGAGATGCGAAAAACCCTCCACGTCTTTCAGGCCGGCCTCGAACTCGGGCAGGATTTTGAGGACTCCTTCGGCCTCATGCTTCGCGCCTAAGCCTTTCGGGATTGCGGCCGTTTGGGTGTAGGGGGTTTGCACAAATCCTATGGCTCGCGGCGTGAACATCAGTCGAGGTACCTCTCCATTGCATGGTACGGCGCGCACGTGGCGGGTCGCAAAGAGAACAGCCCGCGCAAAGAATGCGCGGGCTGTGCAGGGGTGGGGGTCAGGAGGCCTAGAAGATTGCTTTGAGGCCAAACTGCACGATGCGTGGCTCGAACGTGCCGGAGATTGCGCCACCGCCTGTGGGGTTTGGGGTACCGCCGGCGAGCGACACGGTTCCTGAGAAACCGCTGGCGGGCAAATAGAGATTTGTGTGGTTGAAGATGTTGTAGAGTTCTGCGCGGAACTCGAACTTGAGGCGATCGCCGGGGGTGTCGAACTGCTTGTTGAGGTCGAGATCGGTCTCGTAATAGTTCGGCGTGCGGCTGGGATTGCGCGGTGCATCGCCGAAGGGGCTGAGCAGGTTTCCGTTGACGTCTTTGGCGGCAGGCAGAGTGAACGCGGCCCAGTTGACGTACTGGATGGTTCCGTTGGATTGTCTTTCGTTGAGGCACGAATGCCCCGAATGGCAAAGCTTGAATGTCTGGCCGGGGACGGTGTCGGGGCGGTATTCATTGGCGCCGCGATAGGTTGCGGAAATCTGCGGTGAGACTACGTTGGCCGAGTTCGGTGTGTAGGTGAGGTTGAAAGGCGTCCCGGCTTGCGCCGTGTTGATCGCGCTGATCTGCCAACCGCCGAGAATTCCCTGCACGAGCGGATTGGCGGTAGACAGGAACTCGCGGCCGCGTCCCACGGGCACGTCGTAGACAAGGCTGAGGACGTCGGCAAGGGGCAGATTGTAATCGGACTGCCCGTAATCTGCGGCGAGGTTGTTGCCATCTTGCGGGCTGGGCGTGTTGCCTTCGAGAGATGCCGAAGCGTTGTCGAGGGAATGCTCCCATGTGAAAGAGTTCAACACGGTCAAGCCGTCGACGAAGCGCTGCTCGTAGCGAACCTGGAGGGCGTTGTAGTGGGACCAGAATTCGTTGAGGGCCTCGGTGATATCGCCATAGTCCCAGGTAGTGCCGACGCATCCGCCCCAGCCGGGGAACGGGCGCGCGAATCCGCTGACGACGCTAGTGCAGGCGGTGCTGGGGGATGCGGGTAGTCCTGCAGCGGGGTTGCCCTGATTCTCATTGAGGAAACCCTGCAGGCGGAGGCCGTGATTGCCGATATACGCGATATCGATCAGCGTGTTCTTGGCGAGGGATTTCTGCACATCGAGGAAGAAGTTTTCGACGTAACTGTCTTTGGTGTCCTTGGGGATGTATGTGATGTTGTCGGTGCCGGGGCTGAAGTTGGTTGCAAGTCCCGTGGGGTAGCCCTGATCGAGAGTGCGATAGCCGGCGGCTGTGGCGGCGGATGGCTGGGTGACGGAAACGAAGAGGGCGTTGGGCGCGTTGATGGCGAGGATATCGCCCGATCCGGCGCGGGTGTAATGCGCATAGCTGGTGCCGAATCCGCCGCGCACCACGAGATCCGGGGTGACGGCATAGGCAAAGCCGACACGTGGGGCAAAGTCGCCGAGGGAAGGATTGACCAGCGTGTTGCCATAGACGCCGCCGCCGTTGTAGGGAGCGATGAAGTTATTCGCGGCATACCCCTTGGTGAGGGTGAGCATGGTGCCGGTAGTGGGATCGAAGTTGGATAGGTTGTTATTCACTTCGGAATAGGGCGAGCCGTACTCCCAACGAACGCCGAGATTCAAAGTGAGCTTGGGCGAGACCTGCCAATCATCCTGGGCGTAGACGTTGTCCATATTTTGCAACAGGTGGGCCTTGAAGTAGGTGGCCAGGGCATATGCGTTGCTGGTCCCGAAGAGGAAGTCGGCCCAGTAAGTATCGGCTGCGGGCGCGGTGCTGGCGCAGGCTGTACCTGCGGTTGCGGGGCAGACGCTGTAGCCTTTGCCGAAGGTGAAGGAACCGAAGAGCGGGTTGGAGTCCTGGACTTCCATCCAGATATGCTCATACTCATAGCCGAATTTCAGCGAATGTCTGCCTTTGGCCCAGGCGAAGCTCACCTTGGGATCGAGCAGGGACGGATTCTGCCATTGGGGATTGGTGCTCTGCCGACCGAAGCCGCTGAAGCCTCCAGAGATGCCGATGGAAGGCAGGCCGCCCGCAACGGTGGGGTCGGTGGGAAGGCCGGGAATCACGATGGCGTTATCGCCGATGGAGAGGGTGTATTTTCCGGCTTGGGTCCCGGAGAGTCCGAGGCGCGCCTCGAGCACTTTGTTTGAGCCGATCACGTGGGTATAGCCGAGGACAGCCTGCCGGTCGAGAATCTTGATGCGGCCGTTGGTCTGACCGTCGAGGGGGAGCGGCAAGGTGGGATAGTTGATGCCCGTTTCTTTGCGGTCGCTGATGCGCACGAACCAGGAGCTGGTTTGGCTTTGCTGATAGTCGAGGCGCAAGTCGCCCTTGTCGGCATTATCGGTGAAGGGCGCATTCGTTGCGCAGTCGTTTGTAGCGATGCCGGTGCTGGCGGTGATGAGCGGTGATCCGGCTGGAATCTGGCATTGCGCGGGGAGCTTGCCCCAGAAGCCCAGGACTTGTTTGGCGATGGGACTGATGTCGCCCGAGGTAAGGATGGAAGTGCCGGCCTTGAAGTAGGTGCCCGGTTTGTAGGGATCCTGCACGTCGACGGCGAGGATGCCGTTGATTTCATTCTGGGTGGGGACGGTGAGGACGACGGTCGGGGTCAGGGTCTGGCGGAAGCCTTCGTAATCGACGAACCAGAACAGCTTGTTTTTGAGGATAGGTCCCCCGAAGTCCGCGCCAAATTGATTGCGATTGAAACCTGGCTTGGGGAATTGGTGAGTTCCGCTGACGGCGTGGATGTAACCGAAGGCGTTGAGGTCTGTGTTGCGAATGAACTCGTAGAGCGTGGAGTGGAACTCATTGGTACCGCTGCGCGAGGCAACGTTGATGGTGGCGCCGGAAGAGCGGCCATATTCCGCGCTCTCGTTGTTGGTGACCACCTGGAACTGGGAGATGGAATCGGGCGGCGGCTGGATAATCTGGTTATCGAAGCCCTGATTGCTCTCGCCGTAGGCGTTGTTGTCGAGACCGTCGAGCATGTAGTTGTTGAACATGCTGCGCTGTCCGTTGACGTTGTAAGAGCCGGCGCGGACGAGGCTGGTCACGGCGGTGGTGGTGGCTGCGGTGGGCGCCTGGCGCGAACCGGTCACAAGGGCCAGCAGATCAGAGTAATTGCGGCTGACCAAAGGAAGAGACTCGGTCTGATAGCCGGAGATGGTTTCGCCGCGCTCGCTGGTGGCGGTTTCGAGCTGCAGGGCGACGTCGCTGACTTCGACTGTTGTAGCGTTGGCCTGGCCGACGTTTAATGTCAGATCGATGCGCTGGCGACCTGCCACGGAGATGGTGATGTTTTTGGCCTCGGCTTGGGCAAAGCCGGATGCCTCTGCTTCGATGGTGTAGACGCCGACGCGCAAGGACGGGACCTCGTAGTCGCCAGAGTTGCTTGACGAGACGCGCGTCACGATGCCGGTGCTGGTGTTGGTAACGGTGACGGTGGCGTTGCCGATGACTGCGCCCGAAGAGTCGCGGATGGTGCCGATGAGGCTGCCATCTTCATATTGCGCACGCGCCGTGGTGCTGGAAAATGCGATCAACAGGCCTAGAAGCATGACTGCCACGCGGATGGTCTGGTTTCGTGTCATGCAGCGAGCGTAGGGGCATTTCTTCAACAGCTCATGAATCTCAGGTGAACGGAAAATGAATCAGCGTTGAGAAAGCGATGCATTCCGGGATTTTTCCACGACGCACGCGGAAAAGTTGCCGGCGTGCGTCTTGATGGTGGAGGACCTTTGTCTGGAGCGGTGACTACCAACTCTTTTTGATGAGTGTGTCGAAGGCAAAGCCTCCGTTGGGATCGCGAGTCGCGCTGACGGCGACACGCGGGGATACCTGATATTGTCCCTGAATCGTCTGGCTCTGGGTGGAGGCCACGTTGGTGGAGAACGTGACGAACAGATTGCCGGTGACACGTTGCTGGATGGTGATGTTGGCTCCCGGAGGTCCCTGCGAGCTGCTGCCGGCGAGGACCGGATTGATGGAAAGCTGTGAGATGCCAGCGATCTTGGAGACGCGACTGGTGACCTGGCTGGATACCTGCGAGGCTACAAGAGATTCAGCGGCCTGGTTGGCGGAGGAGGGGCTGTTGGCTGCGGCTTCAGTGGTTTCTCCGAAGGCGAGCAGGTTGATGATATCCGCGGTGGGCAACGCTGGATTGGAAGTGTATTGGGTTCGCAGCTGATCGGATGGTCCGTTGAAACGGAGGTTAATGTTGTATTGCTGGATGGTTGTTGTGAGGGTGAGGTTGACCACCGGCTCGGTCTCGGACGGGTTGATGAACTGCACGGTGCCGCCGGTGAGCACGAAGCGATTGCCGTTGAGAATGATGTCGCCGCCGGAGAGGTTTACACGGCCGAGCAGGACGGGATCCGCTGCGGTTCCGCGAACCTGCAGATTCGCCGACCCACCCACACTGAGAGAACGGCTGACGAGGTTGACGGCGCTACTGGAATGCACGGCGATATTCAGGGCAACGTTCTGACTGAATCCTTGGGAAGGCGGCGCAATGACTCCGCCGGAGAACTGGCCGATGAAGTTGTTGAGGTCGAAGGCGGGGGTGAAGGAGAGATCGGAAATGTTGACTGTCCCGCCGACGAGCGCGCTCTCCGTGGTGCCGGTAAGCCGGAGATAGGCATCCGCGCTCTCGCGCATGCCTTCGGGGTAGAGGACGCGCACGTTCTTGGCGGCGAGTCCGAGATCGAATTGGATATCGGGACGATAGACGATGCCGCCCTGCGCGGTCACCGTTCCGCCGCCGACCGTGCCTTCAAATTTGGAAATGTTCACTCGATTGCGGGTCATGGTGAGAACGCCGTTGCCGTGCTGCAGTCCCACAGGCGACGTGGAGGATGCGAAGTTGGCATCGACGATGTCGATCTCGCCGCCTAGATCGGCTCCGCTGACGGCACCGCTGGAGTCGATGTTGAATTTCATTTGGCCTGAACTGCGCACGTCGGGATCGAAGAGCTGGGCGAGTTGCAGATCCACGGTGCCGAGTACTTTCAGGGACATGGGCGCATTGGACGTGGTGGGAATTGACCCCTGGAACTGGAGATCGGTGTCGGTGCCATGAATGGAGCCGGGCTGGAGGTTGATGACTCCGTTTTTGTAGACAACCTGAATCGGTTTGACTGCCGCGAGTTGAATCGTGTTGTTGTAGGTAGCGTTGAGAACCGGGATGGTGATGTGCGCCTCGAGCAGATTGCGATCTTTGAGTGGGCCGTGGAGAGTGGCATGGACTTCAGTCTGGCCCGAAACGCTATCGGCCTGGTCGGGCGCGTAGGTGGCGAGCAAGGTTTGCAGAGAGATTTTCTGCGTATCCAACGAGGCGTCGGCGAGATAGTCGCCGGTCAGATTGATTTTTGCTTTGGCTTGGATGGAGGTATTCACGGCTGAAGAGGTAAGGTTTGCGTCGGCGATGTGATTGGCTAGATTCAATTGGAGGATGATGGCGGAGATACTTTGCTTCTGAATTGTGAGGTTGGGAATCTGCAAGCTTGCGTTGAGTTGCGGATTGTCGAAGGTTCCCTGCCCATTTGCGTGGAGAGAAAGGACGCCCGAGGCATCGATGTTTCTGGTCTTCAAGGCCTGGAGCTGATCGAGATGAACGCCGTTGGATGCGAGTTGAGCGATGTAGCTCTTCTGTTTGGGGCGAACTGTGGCTTGACCTTGCAGGTTGCCAGCGGAAGTCTGGATTTGCAAGTCTGCTTTGGCTTCGTCGCCATTGCCGGAGAGATTTGCTTTTAGAGATTGGAAAGGCTGCTCATATGCAACGCCATTTACGAGCGAGATATTTCCATTCCCTTGCGGATTGAGTTCAGAACCATGGACGTGCAGGTTGGCATTCAAGATTCCAGTGACAGGTATATCCTGGCCGGCCAATTTCTCAACGTCGGAGAGGTTGATTTGCGAGACGTTGAGGTCGGCCTGGATGGGGTTCGTATCTGTGAAGGACCAGCGGGTGAGACCGGCGCTCGCGTTCAGGCGGATGCGTCCTTGCGATGCGAGCTCGAGGTCGGCATTTTGAAGGCGCGCTTGTGATGGGCAGACATCCACGCCGGTGCGGACAACTTTCCATGTTGTGCCGTTGAGGCGGAGATTCTGGACGTTGAGCTGGCCGGTGAGATGCGGTGCGCTGGTGTTGCCTTGCACGTTGCCCTGGAAGGAGGCCGTGCCGGCGAGGTCGAACGATTGGCCGGGCTGTGGCGTGCGGAAAAGGTCGACGATTGTTGACACTTCGCGCAGGTTATTGGCCTGGAGGTTGAGGGCCAGGCTCGATTGATCGCCGATGGCGCCATTCATGGTCAGGCTGGTCTGCGGCGTGCGCAAGAAGCTTTGCGCGAGGGAAGCCTGTTTCGACCTGGCGGAATACGTGGCGTGCAGGACGCTAGTGATGGGAATGGTGGCCGGCGGCGGGGGCGCGGCAGGCTGCGCTGCGGAGGTCTGGACCACAATCGCTTTGCCCGATGCAGGCCGGTTGGTGACTTGACCGCTAAGATTGGCGTCGGCGCGCGCGACGAGATCATCGAGAGTCGCGCCCCAGGTCGCGGAGGCTGACGCGTCGAGGGAACCGGTGAGGCCAAGATTGGTCGAGGCCGCGGCGCGACCGAGCGCCTGGCGCATATCAGCGAGTGAAATCCGATGGAGCGCCGCGTCAACCCTGGAATGTGATTTGCCACCGATATCGTGCAGGACGCCGCTGGCGGTGAGTTGACCGCCAAAGATGTCTGCGCGGAGATCGTGCACGATAGCGTCACCATTGGCCAACGAGTAGTGAGCGGCGAGGTGATCAACGCCGGCAGTGAAGCTCGAAGTCTTCATGGCGAGCTTTTGGCTGGTTAGGTTCCCGTTTACCGTAAGAGCTTGGAGCAAGGGTTGGTTGGGCGCTTGTTGATATTGAAGTGTCCCGGTGGCGTGCACCATCCCCGTCGGGATGTTTGCGCTTTGCAGCAGGTGACTGACGAGAGCACCATCGAGCGACGCATCGTAGTTGGCTTGCACGATGGGATTCGTGTAGTTGTTCACGGTCGCCGTGAGGGCAATGGAAGAAGTGCCGCTGGCCACTTTGGCTTGAGTCAATTGAAACGTGCTGGGCGTCGCGTTGAACGATGCCGCGAAGTCGTGTAGCAAGGGACGATAGGAGCCGTATTGAAGCCGGCCGTCGGCATAGGACAAGTGTCCCGAATACATCTGGAGAAGTTGGTCGAACGATCCCTGGTAAGAGAAGTCGTGGAAGTCCGCGGCGAGAGCGGCGGGTTGATTGTCATAAAACACTTCGCCGTGATCGAGGATCGCGTGGCGAATGCCGAGATCGAAGACGCCTGTGTTTCCGCTGGTGTTGTTGTTGGTGCTGAGGCGAGGAAGATTGGAGGCACCGTTTTTATCGACAAAGAGGTGCACGACGGGATGATCGATACGGATTTCGCTGAAATACCATTTGCGCTGCAGGAGAGACACAATGCGGATGCCTGCTTCCGCGTGCTGGACCTGCAATAACGGAGGATTGGCGTAAGGGCTTGCCCCGTGCACGGTGACTCCGTAGAGGTCGAGGCTGAGCGAGGATAGGTGCAGCGCAAAGTTCTGGAGCTCAACCGGAACGCCGAGAGTTTTGGCGGCTTGGTCTTGAACCGTGCGAATCACGTAGCGATGAAAGCCGGGATTGTTGATCAGCATTGTGAGCGCAATCGCGAGGACCAGGACAAGAATGATGAAGGCGGCGCCGATCCAGGCAAAGATGGGCGGAATGCTGCGGGCGGACTTAGTTCGGTGGCGAACAGGAGGGGTGGTCAACTGTGGCCCACGTCCAGGATTCGACGGTTCCGGAAGATCGGGATTAGGGTTCGGAATAGCCACAGCCTACCTCCGTCAAAACGCCTGGCCGATGCTGATGAAGTATTGCGTTGCCTTCACGCCGGGCACGGGATTCAGGTTCTGTCCCAGATCGATGCGAATGGGCCCGACGGGTGTTACATAGCGGAGGCCCAGTCCGACGTTGTTTGAATAGAGAGACGCAAAGTTATGAAATCCGACATCAGGGAAAACATTGCCACCGTCGTAGAAAGGAACAACGCTGAGGCCTTTTTTGAGAGGCAGCGGAATGCGGGCCTCGGCATTGAGAAGGAGAAGTTCGTTTCCGCCGCTGGGCACCTGGATGAAGGTGCAGTTGGAGCTTGACCCGCTGCTGCACACCTGCACTTGCCGCTGGGGACCGGCTCCATCGAGGGGAAAACCGCGGAGGGAATTGCCGCCGCCGGTAAAAAACGCTTCGCTCAATGGGACGCGGCTATCGGCGAAAGGTTCGGCCAAGCCGATGCGGATGCTGTTGGCCCAGACGATGTGGTGGAACTTCTCTTTGTAGTAGGCGGCCTGTCCGGTGAGTTTTGCGAAGTCGACACTGGAGCCAAGCTTGGTGGTGTTGAAGTCGAGCTCGAGCGATTGCAGGACGCCCTTGTGTTCATCGAGGGCGTTATCGCGGGTGTCGCGGGTTACGTTGGCGGCGAGCGTGGAGAGGCGCACGTGCTGATCGTCTGTCGGGACTAGAGCAGGAATCAGCACACGCGTCAGGTCTGTCTGGCTGAAGCTGTAGCGCAGAAACAGGGTGTCTTTCTGTGCGGAATCGAGGGGGCGCTGCATTTGAACGCTGCCGATTTCTTCCTGCGAGGAGAAGATCGGGTTTTCCTCGTTGCGTTCCGCAGAGAACGAAGTAGTGGCTTTCCACGCACTCCATCGAAAATGCGGATCGATGTAATAGGCGGCGAAGCGCTGGTCGAGTCTGCCCGCGAAGCCGGTGAAAGAAAGAGACTCTCCTTTGCCGCGGTAATTGTTGCGCGTGTACTGGAGAGTTCCGCGCGGGCCATAGAAGGTGGTCTGGCTGGTTGTGAAATTGGACGGAAGGCCGACAGGGGGAAGGTTGGGAAGGGCAACGGTTCCGCTGGGAATGCTGCCGCCGCGATTGATGACTTCAAAACCGAAGCCATAGGTGAAGTCATTTTTCTTTGCCTCGTGCAGTTTGACGAGGACATCTTCGCTGGTTTGCGTCGTGATGTCGCGCTTAGGATCGGGCTCCGCCCAATCGAAGACGCCGGTCTGATCGTAGAGTCTGCTGCCGGCCGTGAGAAGGTCTGATTCTTTCAGAGGCTGTCCCGGCTTGAGGACGGAGACTTCGCGATTGACGAACTTCTGCCGGGTGTCCACGCGCCCGAGCGTGACGATCTCGCCGGTCAAGACTCTCGGCCCCTCATCGATGTGGTAGACAACGTTGATGCGATGTGGCTCGTTCTTCGACACCGCTTTGGCCGTTTCGCGGAAACTGGAGTTGAGATAGCCGGCCTGGAGATAGTGGGCAACGATGTTGGCACGGTCTTCTTTGATGTGGGCCTGCGAATAGGGCTGACCCACCGCGAGTTTCAGGCCGCCGGGAGCAAACTGTGCCTGAGGAAATGTGTCGGCGCCCTCGATGGTGAGGGAATTGACGACGTCGCGCGGTCCTTCGGTCACACGGAAGCTAATCTGTATGTCGCCCCCGTGGTTGATCACTGAGGATGCGACCTGCACGCTGCTGAATCCCTCAGATTCGTAGACCGCCTTCAGGTTTGCAACGCTCGAACGCACCAGCTGGTCGCTGAATTTTCCGGAATTGAAGAAGTGCTTCTTGCTTACGGTGATTTGTGGGGTGAGCTGCGATGAAGGCAGGTGCGTGTTCCCTGCTAACTGGACGGATGTAACTTTGTGTTTCTTCACTTTATCGACGCGATAGATCACGGTATCGCTGGTCGCGTTCTTTGTCAGCGCGGAATCGACCTTCGCCTCGAAGTAACCTTTCGCCTGGAAAAAGGAGATCAGCGCCTGACGACCTTCCTGCACAGACTCATCGTCAACGCCGATGCCCTGGTACGCGGGCAAAAGCGCTTTTTTGTTCCAACTCCAAAGATGGGCTCCCTGGATCTGCACCTGCGTGAGAGTCCCCGGTTTGACATTGAAGTGGATGTCGGCGCGATTCGTGTCGGCGTGATATTCGGCGCCGGTGAGCTTGACCTGGGCGCTGAGGAAACCCTGCTTCTGCAGAAGGTCCTGCAAATACTTCTGTGCTTTATTGAGTGTCGAGTGATGATAGGTTTTCCCGGGGCGAATGGCGGCGTCGCGCACACGCGCCAGCAGCGTGACCAGTTTGTGCTGGAGTTGCGCCTGATCGGCGGGAGGCGCGCCCTCGATGACGATCGATCCAAAGCGGGCTCTGCGACCCAGCGTGACCCGGAAGTCCACATTGGCGATTCCGTGTGCCGCATCTACCTGCACTTCGGGGTTTACCGTGGACTGGAAGTATCCATCCTGGCGCAGAAATGTGGTGAGATGGTTGAGCCCTCGATTGAGGTCTACCGAATTAAACGGCGTCTGGATCGGATAACTCGCCACTTGAATCAACTGCGAATAGGGAAAGCGTTCGGCGCCGGGAAACTGGTAGATGCCGAAGTAAAGGGCGGGTTCAAGGATGAATTCGACGCGTACGCCGCTCGCTTCCGGCTGCACGTTGATGCGGACGTCGGTGAACTTGCCTGCTGCTTTGAGCGCGGCCGCGGTCTGATCGACCTTCTCTCTGGAAAAGGGTTGTCCTTGTTGCTGAATGAGGGAGGATTTGAATTGAGACGTGTCCAGATCGGGATGCCCGGCGAGGTCGATGTTGGAAACTGTTTGTCCTTCATAGGAAGAGAGAATCTGGGGTGTGGCCGGCGACGGGCTGGACGCGGGCGACTGCTGCGAGGCAGTAGCGGGTGTTGCTGCAGGGGGAGTGCGCGTGTTTTGCTCCTGCGCGGGAACGCGCAAGGGCGGAGCAAGAAGCAGAAGGCAAATCGCGCTTGCGAGCGCGGAGCTAGAGGCGCGAAACACGCGAAGACCGTGCGCGGTACGCCGAGGACAGGCAGAGAGAGAGAAAGCATGAAGACTGCATCGCACCCTGCTGCGTTCTGATGCGGTGTGTTTCCGGTTGGTTTGATGCAGACGGAGGGTCCGCGCGGTTGGAGCGATGCGAACAGAAATCGGTGTTTGATTGGATGGAGTGAAACCGAAGTGGCCGATGGAGCGTCGCGCTGCATCTATTGGCTCAGCGTGGGCGCGAGCCATGCGACCGACGCAGGAGTTTTCACCATTCCCAGTGCGGATGCCAGCCATTGGTTGCGAGCGCATCGGCCCCGGAGGCCTTTCTGGGGCAGGATGACGAATTTCCCCTTGCGGTCGCTTTGGGATTTGCATGGAGTTTCAGTGCGTGTGCTTGCTGCGCGCACCTGGAAAGCGGTCATCGAGGATCATCTCTTCGGGCACGCCGCGGAGTTGGGATTTTATTTTCTCTTCGCGCTGTTCCCTACTTTGTTTTGCGCCGGTTCGATTCTTGGCCTGGCGGCGCGCTCGGCGGATCAGATCTACGACAAACTGCTTCACTATCTGGCGCTGGTCATTCCCACGTCTGCTCTCGGCACGGTACTGAGCACGTTCAATGAGACCACCGCAGCGGCCAGCTCAGGCAAGCTGACATTTGGATCGATTGCGGCGATCTGGTCGGCTTCCGTGGGGATTTCCGCGATCCAGGAGACACTGAACGAGGTCTACAAGCTGGAGGAGCGGCGATCGTACTTTGTTGCGCGGATTTACGCGATCGGCTTGACACTGCTCTTGACGCTAATCTGGAGCCTGACCCTGGGCGCCATGTTTGGCGGAGACTTCGTGGCGGCGCTGGCGGATCGGCACTTGCCTGATCCCCTGATGGCTTTGGCGGCGGCCAATGTGAGCCGGGTGACTGGATGGGTGGTCGCGACGGCGCTGCTGGCCTTGTCGTTCGCGGTGGTTTACTACTGGGCTCCGGACTGGAGAGTGCGGCGGTGGCATTGGCTGACACCGGGCACGGGATTCGGCATTCTGGGATGGCTGATAACTTCCCTTGGTTTCCGCGTCTATCTCCACTACTTCAATACTTACAGCATGACGTACGGTTCGCTGGGCGCGGTGATCATCCTGTTGATGTGGTTTTACATTACGGGGTTGATGCTGCTGGTGGGCGCGGAGATCAACAGCGAGATTGACGCGGAACTGAAGGAGTTGCGCGTGAACGCCGATAGCGTTACCGTGCAGGATCCTTGGTTGTCGGCGCAAACCGGAGGAGCCAGCACAGGGGAACTGCGCGTGAGCACGGAGCGTCCGCAGGATTGACTTAGAAGCGGTAACCCGGCTTCAATTCGCAGCGGTAAGCGGTGGATTTTTCTGTTTCGCTGGTGTTGGCTGTGCAGGTTGCCCAGCTCAGGAAGAGATCGGGGCCCATGGGGAAGACCATGGGGGCGCCGTTGATCTCGGCTTCGAGACTGACGCCCTCCTGGGTGGGGGGCACGGTGAAGTTCAGGGTGCGGTCGAAGATGACGGGATAAGAATGGCGCACGCTGGAGCCGATGGTGGTGTGGACGACCTCCGCTTCGAGCAAGCAGGTCGCGGTATCGGACCAATCCTCCGCGCTGACGGTGATGGTGCGGCCCGGCTGCTGAAAGCCGCTGGAGTCAATCCGGGTAAAGGGGCAAGGGCCGGCGATGCACGAAGCGCGCACATTGCGGAATTCGTTGCCCACTCCGGCGTCGAGAGTGAGGGAATTCCTGGTGGCTTTCCAATTTCCGTCGGGCGAGCAGGGAGCCTGACGGCGGCAGGGGATGTTGCCGTGATTGACGACCTGGAAGGTGCGGACCGCGCTGCCGATGTCTTCATCGGTCTGGAAGTTCTCGGTGTAGCGCACGCGAATGTTGGAAACGACGGACACGGGCCGTCCTGCTTCTGCGCTGGTGCGCACGGCAACGGGCTCCGGTTCCATGGCAGCGATAAATAGGCGGCGCATCATGGAGCGGAACTGGATGTGCAACGTCATGCCGAGGGGAAGATAGCCGGAATGAGTGAAGCTGAGGACGACATTCTGGCCCGGCCATATCACTTCGGGAAATTTGATGTGGTAATAGCCAGCGGCATCGGAGCGGGTGTTCACGACACTTCTGCCGTGAGTCGCGGTCACGAGGGCGTCGGCGATGGGCAACTGGCGGTCGGTATCCTGATCGCGCCGGATCACGGCACCCTGGATGGTCATGAGGGTCGTGTTCCAGCGGCGGGAGCGGACAATGAGCACAGTGACCGTGGTCGCTGCGATGGCGACGATGATGGCCGAAAGCGCGATCCATTTCCAACGCATGAATGCTTCAACCGTCCGGAAGCCATTTTACAGTGTCCGATTTCGGCGCCGAATCAGTGACGGGTCTGAGGGCTGGATGTGTTTGCATCTATAATCGGTAGCCGTTGAGGATGGGTGGGACCTGGGCGGGCGCGAACGGGGTCCGGATGGGGTCTGGATTCATCAGGAAAGGGGACATGCCGATTCGCAAGAGAGCCAATGGCCAGCCCGTTGCTGCGTCGCGCCGAACCCTGCTGCGCCAGATGGCTTCGCTCTCGCTCGGCCTTCCCATGTCCGGGGCGGGAATGCTTCCGCTGCTTGGAGAGAGTCCGGCAGGACAGGGCCAGGAGCAACACACGAGCCCGGCAGCGCCTCCGGAACCGACGGTTCTTTCCCCCGAAGATGACCAGTTTTTGAACGACCTGGAGCACGCAAACTTCCTGTTTTTCTGGGAACAGGGCAATCCCCATACCGGGCTGACGAAGGATCGCTGCAATGTGCGGGTGAATGACACGAGCGTGGCGGCGAGCATCGCTTCCACGGGATTCGGGCTATCGGCGATCTGTATTGGCGAGAAGCGGGGATTTGTGAGCCGGGCCGATGCGCGCCTGCGCGTGCTCGAGTCGTTGTCATTCATATGGCACAAGTTGCCGACCCATCGCGGGTTCTTTTACCACTTCGCGAACATCAACACCGGGGAGCGGATTTGGGATTCCGAGGCTTCGTCGGTGGATACGGCGATGTTGTTGTGCGGCGTGTTGATGTGCCGGACGCATTTTGAAGACTCCGCCATCAGCCAGTTGGCGCATGCCATTTTCGACCGAGTGGACTGGACGTGGCTTTCGGAGGACACGACGCTGTTGTCGCACGGATGGACGCCGGAGGCAGGCTTCATCCCTTCGCGCTGGGATCTGTACAGCGAGCTGATGATGATGTATCTGCTGGGAATGGGTTCTTCGTCGCATCCTTTGAACAGCGATGCGTGGTTTGCGTGGAAGCGGACGGTTTTTGAATACGACGGGTTACGTTACATCGGCTCGTTTGCCCCGCTTTTCGTCCACCAATATTCGCAGGCGTGGTTTGATTTTCGCGGAAAGCGCGACCGCTATGCGGACTATTTCAAGAACTCGATCATCGCCACGGATGTGCATCGGCGATTTTGTGTGGAGCTGAACCCGCAATTCCCGGACTACAGCAATGCGTTGTGGGGCATTACGGCGTCGGACTCGCAACGGGGCTATGTGGTGTGGGGCGGTCCGCCGGCGATGGGGCCGATCGACGGGACGGTGGTACCGGCGGCGGCTGGGGGCTCGCTGCCGTTCCTGCCCAGCGCGACCATGCGGGTGCTGCGGACGATTCACGATCACTATCCGCAGGCTTGGAGCCGGTATGGATTTGTGGATGCTTTCAACCCGCTGACGGAGTGGTATGACACGGACGTTGTGGGAATCGACACGGGGATCACGATGCTAATGGCTGAAAATGCGCGAACAGGGTTTGTGTGGGATACTTTTATGAAGAACCCTGAAGCGAAACGCGGAATGGATGCGGCCGGTTTCAAGCCGTACCAGGCCGTCGCCGGCGGGCAACCAGAAGCGGTCGATCAGCGGCTTCGATGAAACTGCGCGGCAACTCGGATCTCCCCAAGCATTCGAGTGTGCGCCGCTGTCCCCCTTGCGATCAGAGCAAACAACGAAGTTCAGCGGACCTGCATCGCAACTAGCAGCACAGAAGAAACAGGACGCCGAGTGCAGAGCGTCGCAAACCTCACTTTGGTTAAGGAGTCCGGCGTGCAGTCTGCCCGTGCCCTACGTGCCTGCACTTTGGGGCAGCCCGGAAGGAAGCCATGTCCTCAACCTTGAACGGCGTGCGGGCCGACAGCGAATCCCGACAAGAGCCCGCAGCGAAGCCAGTGGACGCCCCGAAGAGCCCGGGCAATGCCTGGGGCGATCGTCTACGCGCGCTCAAGAACGTGCCGCCGGTGCTTCATTTTGTGTGGGAGTCCGGTCCGGCGGTGGTTTTCTGGAACATCACCATCCGCATCGTGGTTGCGTTTCTCCCGATGGGGATTGGCATCATCGCCAAGTACATCATTGACGGTGTGAATCGCATCAGCCACCATCAGCCTTTGCCCGCGAACTTCTGGTGGCTGGTGGGCGGTGAGATGTCGCTTGCGGTGCTGACCGGCATCTTGTCGCGCTCTGTTGATTACTTTGACAATCTTCTGGCCGATCGCTATACGCATCACGTCAGCGTGGAGGTGATGCGCAAGGCGGCCGCGCTGGATGTGACGGTATACGAAGATCCCGTTTTCTACGATCGGCTGGAGCGGGCCCGCGTGCAGGCGACCGACCGTCTGGCGATGATTCAACAGATGGGTCGGCTGATTCAGCAGTCCGTGACGGCCATTGCCTTTTCTGCCTTGCTGGTCTGGTATTCGCCTTTTCTGCTGTTTCTTCTCGTGGCGGGAGTGGTTCCGGCGTTCCTGGGAGAGAGCCATTTTGCATTTCTGACGTATGCGAAAAATTTTCGGCAAACGCCCATCCGCCGGCAGATGGATTATTTGCGGCAGGTGGGAGGCAGCAAGGAAGCCGCGAAGGAGCTGAAGCTCTTTAACCTGAGCAAGTATCTGACGGACCGCTTCTCGCTGCTCTCTCAGCAGATTTTCGAGGAGAACGTTGCGCTCAACCGGCGGCGCTTGTTTTGGGGAGGGCTGCTGGCGATTCTCGGACAGCTTGGCTACTACGGTGCCTATGGCTACAGCATCTGGCGCACGATCCAGGGACAGTACAGCATTGGCGATCTCACCCTGATTACGACGGCGATCATGCAGGCCATGGGCAATATTCAGATGGCGTTTTCAACGGCCTCGGGGGTAGCGGACCAGGCACTTTTCCTGACGGACCTGCTGGCCTTCTTTGAGATGAAGCCGCGCGTGGAATCGAAAGAAAACGGGGTGCGCACGCCGCGGCCCATCGTGCGGGGATTTGAGTTTCGCAATGTTTCGTTTGCGTATCCGGGGACGGCTCGGCGGGTTCTCAAGGACTTCAACTTCACATTGCGCCCGGGAGAGCGCGTGGCCCTAATTGGCGAAAATGGGCAGGGTAAGACGACGATCGTCAAGCTGATTACCCGGCTCTACGATCCGACCGAGGGAGAGATTCTGCTCGATGGCGTCGACTTGCGTGAATACGACCTGGAAGACCTGCACTCAGAGATTGGGGTGATCTTTCAGGACTTCATGCGCTATGAGATGACGGCGCGGGAAAACATCGCGGTAGGTCGCATCGAAGTGCCGCATGCGCCGGAAGAGATCGAATACGCGGCAGAGAAAAGTCTCGCGTCCGGTGTGGTGGCGAAGCTCGAAGGCGGTTACGACCAGATGCTTGGCCGTCGTTTTGAAGGCGGCGTCGACCTATCCGGCGGAGAATGGCAGAAGATGGCTTTGGCGCGGGCTTATCTGCGCGACGCGCAGCTGCTGATTCTCGACGAGCCAACGGCGGCGCTGGATGCGCGCAGCGAACTTGAAGTGTTCGAGCGCTTCGCGGAACTCACTTTTGGCAAGATGGCTTTGCTGATTTCCCATCGCTTCTCCACGGTAAGAATGGCCGATCGCATTGTGGTGCTCGAGGCCGGGCAGCTTGTGGAAGAAGGCAGTCACGCACAACTCATGGCGCTCGGGGGCCGTTACGCCGCCATGTTTGAAATGCAGGCGGCCAGTTACAGATAAACCGACATGAGTGAAGCAGTGCAAATCATGACTGATCCCATCCCCATCGCGAGTGAGCCTGTTGTTGCGCCAGCTCCGGAGCCTACGCAAACCGTCCAGCCCGTTCCGGTTGATGACAAGCTTTCTGAGAGCCTGCGGGAAGCCTTGCGCGATGCGGAGGCTTGGGACGTTCTGCATCGACCCGAGAACAAAGGACATTTTCCTATGCGCGTCGATGCGCGGCGCGAAGCGCTGAAGCGGCTTGAAGGGGAGCTGGCGCAATTGCCGATTTCGGTATCCGATTCGCCGAAGAAGATTCCATTTCATGCGGAGCTGCTGGATCTGCGCGGGAATCCGCGCTCGCTGCGCACGGCGGTGAGCGCTGTTTCTGACCGTCCGCGCCTGGTGGCAGGGCTACCTCGGGTGGTATTAGAGCAGAAGCAGGAGGAGCCGCGTGTGGCAGCGATTGCGGCGGCTTATCTGCGCGCGGTCGATGGAATATTTTCGGGTCCGACTCTTTCGGCATTTCTGCAACGACTGCAGGTGCGCGAAGCACTCACGGTCGATGAGCTATGGTACGTTGCGCCGTTCCTGAAGTTTGTCCTGCTGGAAATGCTTCTCGACGAAGCCCGAGCATTGCTGCACTCGCCTGAATCTGTCAGCGAATCGAAGCTATCGCTCCGCCTGAAGAGTCTGCGCACCGTCACGAACACGGATTGGGTTTATTTGATTGAGCCGCTGATTGTGTTGGACGAGACGCTGCAACAGGATCCAACGCGGACCTACACACAAATGAATTTTGAATCACGCGAACTGTATCGGAAGCGAATCGCCTTTGTCGCGCGCTACTCCGACTGCAGCGAGCCCGAGGTGGCGGAAGTCGCTCTGCGGCTGGCGAAAGAGGCCACGGTGCGTGAAGGCGAAGACCCGCGCATGCAGCGGCGCAGAAGCCACATTGGCTACTATCTCGTCGACAAGGGATTTCCGCAACTCTCCAGCGAGATTGGATTCCATCCGCCGCTTCAGGACCGCACGCGCCGGTTTGTTTCCGAGAACGGCGAAGACTTCTACATCACGGGCATTCAGCTGCTCTCAATTCTCCTGATTGCGGCGATCCTGTTTCCGGTTTTGCCGCATTCTTCCGGGTTCGCGGGACTGA
>CAWCRW010000010.1:0-48360 GCA_963798035.1 uncultured Acidobacteriaceae bacterium
TTGGCGTCCCCGACGGGATTTGAACCCGTGTTATCGCCGTGAAAGGGCGGTGTCCTAGGCCGGGCTAGACGACGGGGACGCTCTGGGAGAGCAGGAACGACCGGGGATGGCCGTATGCGCCCTTATGAAGGCTATCAACTCGCAGATGGCGTGTCAAAAAAAGCCGTTTTGCAGGCAATCTGTCGCTTGTCGTCCTGAAGGCATACCGCACGCCGCCTGGCAATTCCGCATTCTCCGCCCACCTCATGGAATCGCAGAAGCACTTAACCTTGCGTTATTCTCAAAAGATGCGCCGCTTCCGCTATCTTGATCTGCTGACGATCGGGTTCGTGGTCGTCCTGCTGATTTCGAACCTGGTCGGCCCAAAGATCTGCCAGCTTGGGCCGCTGCGCCCAGCGCCGCCGAGTTCCTGTTTCCCCTCACCTATATCTGTGGCGATGTCTTTACGGAGGTCTATGGCTACGGTTCGTCCCGGCGCGCCATCTGGCTGGGTTTCTTCGCCATGGCGCTGCTGGCGGCTATGGGCCAGCTGGCGGTCGCGCTGCCGCCGGCGCCGGAGTGGAAGGGCCAGGAGGCCTTTGCCACCGTCTTCGGCGTGGTGCCGCGCTTCGCCGCTGGCCAGCCTGGTGGCCTACTGGGCCGGCGAATTCACCAACAGCTACACCCTGGCGAAACTCAAGCTTTTCACCGGAGGTCGCTGGCTTTGGACCCGCACGGTTGGTTCGACCGTGACCGGCCAGGCCGTAGATACCACGGTGATCATCGTGGTTGCGTTTGCCGGTTCGCAGGCCCCACAGATGCTGGCGCGCATGGTTCTTTCGTCCTACTTGATCAAGGTGGCGGTGGAAGTGGTGGCGACGCCGCTCACCTACCTCGTTGTCGGCTGGCTCAAGCGGGCCGAAGGGGTGGATGCCTACGATCGGCGAACCAATTTCAACCCGTTCGCCTGGCAAGGCGAAAAGGCCTGACACCCTTCTGAACCGGTCTGCAACAAGCACCGGCCCGTCGAGCGAATTTTTTGCGACAATGAGAGGTTGTGGCGCGTCCGATAGGAAGCTTCGTCAAACGTTTTTCTTCTGATTCAGGAGCACTTGTTCACTGCTCACAGCCGCCCCGCGCAGCTGGTTGTAGGATGAGTGCTGCATTCCATTCAAGGCCACGTGCGCAGCCTGTTCCTTGCGGCATGCGACGGGCATATGAGGATCTCACTTTGAGACGCATTTTTCATTTAGGTTTAGCAGTTGGTCTGGGCCTCGGGATGATCGGTTGTCAACAGAAGCCTCCCGCCCCCGCTGCGGGCGCAGGCATGCAGGCCATGCCGGTCAAGACCGTGGCAGTCACTCTCGCGCCGGTTGCGCAGAGCAGTGAATACATGGCCACGATCATGTCGCGTCGTTCGGCCACGATTCAGCCGCAGGTCAGCGGGCGCTTGACGCAGATTCAGGTCAAATCCGGCGATCGTCTGCAGCAAGGTCAGGTCATGATGCAGATCGATGCTCAGCCGCAGTTGGCCACCGTGGAGGCGCAGCGCGCGACCGAGCGGCAAAAGAAGGCCCTCTACGACTACAACACCGTCGAAATTGAGCGCCAGCACAAGCTTTTCGACGCCGGCGTGATCAGCCGCGATGTGTGGGACCAGGCGCAGCAGTCGTATGCCAATACCAAGGCGGACTACGAGTCGTCTGTTTCGCTGCGCAAAACGCAGGAAGAGCAGCTTGCCTACTACACGGTCCGCGCTCCGTTTGATGGAATTGTGGGCGACGTGCCGGTGCACGTGGGCGACTATGTTTCCACAACCACGGTGCTCACGACCGTCGATCAAAACAAGGATCTCGAGGCTTACATTTACATTCCCACCGAGCGCTCAAGCGAAATTCGTCCCGGCCTGGCGGTCGAGCTCTACGACACGTCGGGCAAGCTGCTGGAGAAGACGAAGGTTGATTTTGTCTCGCCCCAGGTCGACAGCACGCTGCAGGGAATTCTTGTCAAGGCTCCGGTACATCCTGAAGCCGTCATGGTCCGCAACGCAGAACTGATCAAAGCCCGAGTCATTTGGAATACCAAGCCCATGGCGGTCATTCCGGTTCTTGCCGTCACGCGCCAGGGCGGCCAGAGCTTTGTCTTCGTTGCGCGTCAGCAGAACGGTCACTTCATTGCCACCCAAACTCCTGTCGTTCTGGGGGACACGGTTGGAAACACCTACTCCATCTCATCCGGGCTTGCCGCCGGGGACAAGGTCATCGTCTCCAGCACACAGTTCCTGGTCAATGGGATGCCGGTGATGCCGCTAGGCGCCTGAAAGCTCTCTTGAGGCTGCACTCCGGCGAAGACCGCTAGCCGCCGACGAAGTTGCGCTCACCGGGAGAAAAGGGGAAAGAGGGTTCAGCTTGTTTGTCGATTTCTTTATTCGTAGGCCTGTTTTCGCGACTGTTTGCGCGCTCCTCATCATCCTTGCCGGAGCGATCTGCATTCCTAACCTTCCGATAGCGATGTATCCCACGCTGGCGCCGCCGCAAATCGGCGTGACCTGCAACTACGTTGGGGCCAACGCCGACACCGTCGAAAAGGCAGTGACCATCCCGCTGGAGGAAGCGATTAACGGCGTGGAGGGCATGCGTTACATCAGCTCTTCCAGCACCAACAACGGGACCAGCCAGATCACGGCGACCTTCCGCACCGGATACAGCCTCGACATCGCCGCCGTCGATGTGCAGAACCGCGTAGCCAGCGTGACCGGCCGCTTGCCTGCAGCGGTCAACGCAACCGGCATCACGATCAGCAAGGCCAACAGCAACTTCGTCTTCGGCGCCGGTTTTTTCACCCGCGATGGGCGCTACTCGCACGAATTCATTTCGAATTACCTTGATGTCTACGTAAAGGACGCCATCAAGCGCGTACCCGGCGTCGGCGATGTGCAGATCTTTGGCGAGCGGAAGTACGCCATGCGCGTGTGGCTCGATCCGTCGAAGATGGCAGCACGCGGCCTGACAGCTACCGATGTAGTCAGTGCCCTTCAAGAGCAAAACGTCGAGATCCCCGCCGGCCAGCTGGGTCAACCTCCATCCGATGCGTCGCAGGCTTTCCAGATTCCAGTGCGCGTAGTGGGCCGCCTGACCAGCCCAAAGGAATTCGACAACATTATTGTGAAGAACAATGCCAATGGGCTGGTTCTTCTCGGAGACATTGGCCACTCTGAAGTGGGCGCCGAAGACTATAGCTCCTCCCTCGAATACAACGGTTTGACGGCGCAGGGCATTGGCGTACTGCAGCTTTCGAATGCCAATGCGCTTGAGGTCGACGCGGCTGCGAAAGCCGCGCTCAAGGAACTTTCGAAGAGCTTTCCCCCGGGTCTCGAGTATGCCGTCGCTTTCGACTCAACGACCGTCATTGGCGATTCCATCCGGGAAGTCCTGGTCACCCTCGCGGAAGCCATCATCATCGTCATCCTCGTGATCTTCCTTTTCCTGCTCGACTGGCGTGCCACCATTATTCCCGCGGTCACCATTCCGGTTTCGCTCATTGGAACTTTCGCATTCATTCGGGTCTTCAATTTTTCCATCAATTCACTCACACTTTTCGGCATTACCCTGGCCACGGGCCTGGTCGTCGACGACGCCATCGTGGTGATCGAGAATGTGCAGCGCCATATCGCAATGGAACACTCCGACCCGCACGAAGCCACGTCGCGCGCCATGGGCGAAGTCACGAGCGCGGTCATTGCCACCTCGCTCGTGCTCATCGCGGTGTTCGTGCCGGTTTCGTTTTTCCCCGGCACGACGGGCATTCTGTATCGCCAGTTTTCGTTGACAATCGCCTTCTCAATTGCCATCTCGGCCTTCAATGCGCTCACCCTTTCTCCGGCGCTTTCGGCGCTCTTCCTCCGCGGGGAAGAAGCGCGTCCGCGTCAGCTCGATTTTCTCCATATCCGGCCGGTATCTCGCGCTTTCGCCGCTTTCATTCATGGCGCAGACGCCTTCATTGCCTGGCTGGGGAGGACTTATGCGCGCATCATCCACGTAGCGCTTCAGCTGCGTTATGTCCTCCTGCTCGTGTTCTTCGTGGGCCTCGGCGCAACCGTCTGGGTCTATCAGCGGGTCCCGACAGGCTTCATTCCGCAGGAGGACCAAGGCTTTCTGATCGGCATCGTGCAGGCGCCCCCGGGATCCTCCCTGGCCTATACCTCGGCGCTGGCAGAGAAGGCGCAAGCCATTATTTATTCCAATAAAGACATCCAGGGCGCATTTTCGATCATGGGGTTCAGCTTTTCCGGCGGCGCGTCCAATGCCGGTTTGATGTTTATCAGCACTAAGCCTGCCGATCAACGCCGCGGCAAAGGGCATTCCACTGCAGACATTGTTGCCGACCTTTCGCCCAAACTTTTTTCGCTGATGTTTGCTCCCAATGGCGGCCTGGTGGCAGTGATTCAACCTCCAGCGGTCAACGGTGTCGGTAGTTATGGGGGCTTCCAATTTGTGCTTCAGGATTCCGGCGGCAACACCTTGTCGGACCTTGATCGAGTTGCTCACCAGATCGTCGGTGCAGGCCGTGCGCGGAAGGATATCACCGGTCTCATTACGACGTTTTCTGCCAACGATCCGCAGGAGCTGGTGACCATCGATCGCGAGAAGGCCAAGTCGATGAACGTACCGCTTTCGCAGATCACCGACGCGCTCGGCGTATTCATGGGCTCGCAATACATCAACGATTTTGACTTCAATAACCGAACCTATCGCGTGTTTGTGCAGGCGGACCAGCATTTCCGCATGAATGCAGGCGATTTGCATAGTTATTACGTTCGCTCCGGATCCGGCCAGATGGTTCCGCTGGACAATCTCGTCACGGTGGCAGAGAGTTCCGGGCCGCCGGTGATCTCTCATTACGATCTCTTCCGCTCGGTCGAAATCGATGGATCGCCCGCGCCGGGCTACAGCTCGGGGCAGGGAATTACGGGCATGGAAGATCTTGCCAAACAAGTCATGATGCCCGGAATGCGCTATGAGTGGACCGGCTTGACGCTCGACGAAATCGAATCGAGCGGCAGAGCTCTGCTCATCTTCGGGCTGGGAATCCTCGTCGTCTATCTCACTCTCTCGGCGCAATACGAGAGCTTTGCGCTGCCGTTCATCATTCTGCTTGCCGTACCGATGGCAGTTCTCGGCGCGCTTGGGTTGGTCTCTTTACGCGGACTGTCCAATGACGTCTACTGCCAGATCGGACTGGTCATGCTGATCGGTCTTTCGGCGAAGAACTCGATTCTGATTGTCGAGTTTGCCGAGCAGCTGCGCCGCAAGGGCAGAACCATTGCGGAAGCCGCCATTGAAGCCGCGGAGCTCCGTTTACGCCCGATTCTGATGACATCGTTCGCCTTCATTCTTGGCGTGATGCCTCTGGTCTTTGCCACCGGCGCAGGCGCATTGGGACGGCGTTCGGTCGGAACCACGATCGTCGGTGGCATGCTGCTCTCGACAATCCTCAACCTGATCTTTATTCCTGTCCTCTACGTTCTGTTGAGCCGCTTGCTGGGGCGTGGGGACGTCTCAGTCTCAGAGAAAGCGCCCGCATAATTGAGTGATCGCTCACTGCGCATTGCGGTGCGCGATCACGTAGTCCTTGATGCGGCTGTAGACCTCGCTCGGTAGAACTCCGCGGTCGAGCAAATCGTTCTTCGCGTGGTACGGTCTGAACCGCACGATCCGCAGCGCCCATGTTCGTGTCATTCCCGGCACTCTCCCGAGCTCTTCCACGCTGGCGTGATTGATATCGGCGCGTTCTTCCGGCGGCGGTAGCTGTGATTTTGGGGGTGTCTGCGCGAGCGCAGGCAGCGCAAGGCCAAACGCAGCACCCACCGCAGAGCACAGGAATTGTCGCCGGGAGGGCATAGAGGCATTGTCTGCTCTTTTGCGCGTCCACAGCAAACGAGGGCCGGACGTACAGCGCAGTCCACCAATTTGTTTGCAGAACCCGTCGTTTTTGTAAGAATGCTTGGTATGGCAATCCCCCCAATTGCTCCCCCACCGGTCGAGACCGGCCTCAAAAGCGCGTTCGGGAAAACCCGGACGATTCTCCTGTTTGCCCTCACGGCGCTTCTGGTTCTTTGCTTCGTATTTCTCTGGACCACGCGCGGCGCCATGGAGAATCTTTCTTTTCTAAGGCAGAAAGGCGGGGCACCGCTCGCCACCCTGGGCAAGAAATCGCTTGTAGACGTGAGTCCATGGCAAACGGCGCAAGCGCTCGCGGCGCTCGCGGTCACCGCGGAGGAGACCGAAGACGCACGCGATGCCCAACGGCTCGCCGATCATGAAGTAGATCAGGCTTTCGCCTCGGCTCTTCGCCAGGCAAGATTGCAGGCGGAGCATCGCACACTTACCGGCGACGCCCTCGGCCTCTCGCAAAGGGTTACGCAGCTGCAACAACTCATTGCGCAGGATCAGGCGCTGGTCCAGAGCCTGACCCCTGCATCGGCGGCGCCCGCCAAGCCGGGGGGCCCAGCTGGGGCCGGCACTAGCGATGATCTGGAAGTCGCAAAGGCACAACTCGGCCTCGATTCCGATGAACTCGCCGACGCTCAGCGCGATCTCGAGCGCGCCTCCGGCGATAACAGTGCGCAAATTCAAGAAGAACTTTCTGCGCACGAAGCCTCCATGCGTCAGTACGACAAAGCCGCGCAGAAGGGAAGCCAGATTGCGGTGGTCTCTGCGAAGCAACATGGTGCTTTGGCAGGCCGCATCAGAGCCTGGTTCAGCCAGCTCGATCGATACCATTCGATTCAGCAGGCCCAGCAACAGGCGCAGCATGATGCGGCCACCTTGACCACCGAGCATAACGCGCTTGAGGCCAAGGCCAATGCGCCTGCTTCCGGCGCTTTGAACACCACGACAGATCACAACTCGCGGCTTGCCAACATCAGAGACCGAAGCGCGGAACGCCAGATTCTCAGCATCTATGACGACCGCATCCAGACGGAGCAACAGCTGGCTGGGGTCTACGGCAAATGGGCGACCCAGGTGATGCTGCAGCACGGCATCGTATTGCATTTGATTCTTCAATCGTTCGCGTGGATTGTTCTTATCCTCATCTGCATGCTGATCTGCGATGCCATCGTGCGCAAGTTGATGGAGCATCCCGGGCTCGATCGCAGGCAAGCGCAGACTTTACGCAGCATTCTCCAACTGGCGATTCAGGTTTTGGGCGTGGTGCTTATCCTTCTGGTCATCTTTGGAACGCCGAAAGAGACGCCGACAATCCTCGGACTCGCGACCGCCGCTCTTACCGTCGCCCTGCAGGACTTCCTTTTGGCCTTCCTCGGATGGTTCATCCTCGTCGGCAAGAATGGCATGCACGTGGGCGACTGGGTCGAGATCAACGGCGTGGGCGGCGAGGTCATCGAGGTAGGCCTTTTCAGAACCACTCTGCTCGAGACGGGCGCTCTTGAAGACAAGGGGCATCCGACAGGGCGGCGCATCGCGTTGATGAATAGCTACGCGATTCGCGGCACGTACTTCAATTTCTCTACCAGCGGGCAGTGGATGTGGGACGAAATCTCTGTGACCATTCCCGCATCGGCCGATACCGGCGCATTCGTCGAGAAGATCCACGCAACCGTCCTCAAGGAAACGGAAGAAAATACCCGTCTCGCGGAGCAGGAGTGGAAGCGTAGCGCGCATGGAGTCGGCCTGAGCCGGTTCAATGCCATCCCGGTCGTCAATCTGAGGCCAACCGGTTCGGGCATAGACGCGCAGGTGCGCTATGTGACTCGCGCGGTCGATCGTTTCGAGTTACGGAACCGCCTGTATCAGCGCGTCATTGAGCTGTTGCGCCAACCGGTTTCCGCGGAAGAAAACCAGACGGTGGGCAAGGCTTAGCTCGTGCCGCAATGTTGGCCCACTCAAGTTCAAGGTTGACACCGCCGGGGTTTTGACCGTACCTTGGTTGCAGATGCAGAGCCACCGCCATCACGGTCACCATCCTCACCATGGGACCACCATGCCGGCGGACTGCCATGGCCTGAGATAAACGGCCAGAGAGATCAGAAACATCGAAGCCCGCCGGCGAATCCGCTGGCGGGCTTTTTGCTGCGCAAATCAACCAGTTAGGGCAGGAATGAAGATGAGTGACTCGACTGTATCAATCGACTTCGAAAAGATGGACGGGCTGGTACCGGGCATCGTGCAGGACGCAGGCACTGGTGAAGTCCTGATGCTGGGCTTCTTGAACTCCGTCAGCTACGCCAAGACTTTGGAGACCGGCTTCGTCACGTTTTGGAGTCGCACCCGCCAGAAGCTGTGGATGAAAGGCGAAACCAGTGGCAACCGTCTGCGGATCGTTGCTGCTTCAACCGATTGCGACAACGACACGCTGCTGTTTCGCGTTGTGGTCGAGGGCGACGGGCTGGTGTGTCACGAAGGCACCGTCAGTTGTTTCACGCGCCCCATCGCGGCATCCACCGTGCCGACGGAGGCACCTCGTGGCTAAGAAACTTCGACTCGGCTTGCCCAAAGGCAGCCTGCAGGATGCAACCCTTGCTCTCTTCAAACGCGCCGGTTGGAATATCTACGCCGACGGCCGCTCCTATTTCCCATCGATTGACGACAGCGACATCGAGTGCATGCTCATTCGCGCGCAGGAGATGGCGCGCTACGTGGACCATGGGGTGCTCGATGCGGGACTCACGGGCATCGACTGGGTGGTCGAAAGCGGCCTCGATGTCACCAGCGTCACCACCCTGACCTATGCCAAGCAGAGCCGCCGCAAGGTGCGTTGGGTTCTCGCCGTACCCGAGGCGAGCGGATTTGAGAAGGCGGAAGACCTCGAAGGAAAAATCATTGCCACTGAGCTTGTGGAGGTCACAAAGCGTTATTTCGCCGGCAAAGGTGTCCATGTCAAAGTTGAATTCAGTTGGGGTGCGACGGAAGTGAAGCCGCCGATGCTTGCTGACGCCATTGTCGAAGTGACGGAAACCGGTAGTTCGCTCAAAGCCAATCACCTTAAGATCATCGACACGGTGATGGAAAGCGAGACCCATCTCATCGCCGGAAAATCCGCACTTGCCGATCCCTGGAAGAGCGAGAAGATCAGCCAGATCGCACTCATGCTGCGTGGAGCCATCGATGCACAGTCGCAAGTGGGCCTGATGCTCAACGTCCGCCGCTCCGATCTTGAGGGTGTTCTCGCGGTGCTGCCCGCACTCAACTCGCCTACCGTTTCGCAGCTCAGCAATTCGGAATGGGTTGCAGTAAATACGATCGTCGAAGAGGGCGTGGCGCGCGACGTCATTCCCAAGCTCAAAGCTGCCCGGGCTACCGGAATCGTGGAATATCCGCTCAACAAAGTAGTCCTCTAAACAAGGCGAACCATGAAGCTGATTCGAACCACAGGACGAGGAGCACGCGCCGCCGCTGCAATCCTTGACGCGTTGGAGACGCGCGGCGCCGAGGCTCTCGATTCGGTTCTACCCGCCGTTAAGCGCATCGTTTCTGACGTGCGTAAACGCGGCGATCATGCACTGTTTCGCTATGCGACGGAGCTTGACGGACTCGCCGATGCCGCGCAGGTTCGCGTCACTCCAGAAGAAACGGCAACGGC
The DNA here is from genome assembly GCA_963798035.1 of uncultured Acidobacteriaceae bacterium. Taxonomy (GTDB): domain Bacteria; phylum Acidobacteriota; class Terriglobia; order Terriglobales; family Acidobacteriaceae; genus Telmatobacter. The sequence goes on from CAWCRW010000010.1 coordinate 9,583, forward strand.
TTGGAATGCGACCGACCCCGCGCTGCGGGATGCGCTTTCGACCGCTGCACGCCAGATCCGCGCATTCGCCCGCCGCCAGCTTCCCGCTTCCTGGAGTTCCTCCCCGGTTACGGGCCTGGTCACCGGACAGCGCGTGCGCCCCCTCGATGCTGTCGGCTGCTACGTACCCAGCGGCCGCCATCCGCTCCCGTCCACCCTGCTCATGACTGTAATTCCTGCGCAGGTCGCCGGCGTTGCGCGCATCGTCGTCGTTTCGCCCAAGCCCGCCCGTGAAACGCTTGCCGCAGCCCATCTGCTCGGCATCAAGGAGTTCTACAGGCTCGGCGGAGCGCACGCTATCGCCGCCTTGGCCTATGGAACCGAGACACTCGTCTGCGTCGACAAGATCGTCGGGCCAGGGAATCTTTATGTCACTGCCGCCAAACGACTCGTGGCCTTTGATTGCGCCATCGACATGCTCGCCGGCCCGACAGAGATTGTTGTCACCAGCGAACTCGGCGATCCCGCAGAGGTTGCATCGGACCTGGTGGCGCAGGCTGAGCACGATCCGGAAGCCTTGGCAATTTTTATTACGACGAGGGACTCTCTTGCCTCGGCGGTTCTTGCCGAAGCCAAGCGGCAGAGCCGCGACAATCCCATCGCGCGCGAGGCCCTCGAACGCAACGGGTTGGCCATCGTTGCGTCCAGTGTGGACGAAGCGCACGCCATCACCAACCGCATCGCGCCGGAACATCTCACAGTGGATGCGACAATCGATCTGGATTGGGTTCGCAATGGCGGCTCCGTCTTCATTGGTCGATGGTCTGCGCAACCGCTGGGCGATTACATCTCCGGGCCCAACCACACGTTGCCCACAGGCGGAATGGCGCGTGTCCGCGGCGGACTCAGTGTCTACGACTTCGTCAAGGTCATCACCGTACAAGAATATTCAGCGCAAGCACTGCGCACACTCGGTCCCCCGGCCACATTGCTCGCTGAAGCGGAAGGTCTTGTCGGCCATGCCGATGCCATCCGCACGCGCCTGCACAAGAGGAGGCCCCGTGGCTGAACCCGCAACTGCACTGCATCCTGTTCCGCGCGCGCGCGTTCTGCAGATGAAGGAGTATCATCCTCCGCTCGGCAGCCGCGACGCTCTCCGGCTCGACTTCAACGAAAACACGCTGGCCTGTTCGCCCATGGTGCGTGAGGTGCTGGGCCGCATCTCCGCAGGCGAGCTCACGCGCTATCCCGAGCGCGAACCCGTCGAAGCCACGGTTGCCGCGCATCTCCATCTCGCGCCCGAGCAGGTGGCTCTCACCAACGGCGTCGATGAAGCCATTCACGTGCTCTTTGAAACGTTTCTCGAAGCGGGAGACGAGCTGCTTCTTCCGGTTCCGACCTACACCATGTACGAGGTCTACGCATCGGCCACCGACGCACGCGTCGTCACCGTGCAATCCGCCGAAAATTTGCAGTTCCCCTACGAGCGCCTGCTTGCTTCCATCACGCCACGCACCAAGGTCATCGCCATCGCCAATCCCAACAGCCCTTCGGGTTCCGTCGCGTCGCGCGCACAACTGCTCGAATTGGCACGGCGCGCACCGCAGGCCGTGATCCTCGTGGACGAGGCTTACTACCATTTTCACTGCGAGACCGTGATCGGCCAGGTCGGAACGCTGCCCAATCTGGTTGTGGCGCGCACGTTTTCGAAGGCCTATGGGCTTGCTGGCCTTCGCCTCGGATTGCTCGCGGGGCCCGTCGAACTGATGCGTTGGGTTCGTCGCGTTCTCTCGCCCTATAGCGTGAATTCCCTCGCGCTCGCCTGCCTCCCACCCGCACTGGAAGACGCAGCCTATCTTGAGTGGTACGTCACTGAGGTCGTCACTGCGCGTTCTGAGTTCGAAACCGTTGTGGATCGAGCCGGAATCCGTCGCTGGCCCAGCCGTGCAAATTTTGTTCTCATCGCAATCGGCGCGCGGCATGCGGAGTTTGTGCGCCACATGCACAAGGCAGGAGTGCTCGTGCGGGATCGGTCCAACGATCCAGGATGCGACGGTTGCGTGCGCATCACCATCGGCACGCGGCAGCAAATGAAAGACGCGGCGGCCGCACTTCATGAGACTCTCGAAGCAATGAAAGCCGGGGAAAAGGCCTAATGACCTCAAAGAAAAAGCGGAGCCACTCTCCATCTACCCGCAAATCGCGCAGCGCGCAATTCGAACGCAACACCACGGAAACGCGCATCGCCATTGCACTCACGATTGAAGGCCGCGGCCAATACAAGGTCTCCACGGGCATTCGCTTCTTCGATCATATGTTGGAACTCTTCACGCGTCACGGCGCTTTCAATCTCGATTTGCAGTGCGCGGGCGATCTTGATGTCGACCAGCACCACACTGTCGAGGATGTCGGCATCGCGCTCGGCGAGGCGTTTGATCGCGCGCTTGGCGATAAGCGAGGAATTCTGCGCGCCGGCTATTTCCTCATGCCCATGGACGAAACGCTCGCTATCGCGGCCGTCGATCTGAGTGGGCGCGCCGCGTACGCTGTCGACACAAAGGTCCGCACGCGCCTGGTGGGCGAGCTGCAAACCGAGCTTGTTACCGACTTCTTCGAGGGCTTCGCACGCGGCGCGCGCGCGAATGTGCACGTCAAGACCATGTACGGACGCTCGAATCATCACAAGATCGAAGCCATCTTCAAGGCCTTTGCGCGGGCCCTGCGCGTAGCCTGTTCGCGCGACAAGCAGCTTGGAGAGATGCTGCCTTCTACCAAGGGGCTCCTCTGATGCGCGTGACGGTGATCGATTACAAGGCGGGTAACCTGACCTCGGTGCTCAAGGCGCTGCGCCACCTGGGCGCCGAGACCATCGTCACCGATGGCGACCTGGCGCTTGTCGAATCCGCGCAAAGGATCGTCCTGCCGGGCGTGGGCCACTTCGCCGCTACAGGGCGACTCGATACGACCGGTCTCACGACCGCGATCCACGCAGCGATCACGCGTGGCGTTTCCTTCCTCGGCATTTGCGTCGGGATGCAGTGGCTCTACGCAGGTTCAACAGAGCAGCCGGGGCAGCCAGGCCTTGGCTACTTTTCCGAGAGGTGCACGCGTTTTGCCGAGGGCCGCGACAAGGTTCCGCATGTTGGATGGAATTCGCTTGAGCCCCGCAGTGGCTCGCGTTTGATGGCAGGCGTCGCCGACGGTGAATGCGTCTACTTCACCCATTCCTACAGGGCCCCGGTCACCGCCGCCACGGCGGCTACGACGGCATATATTGGGCCCTTCGCCGCTTCCGTTGAGCGCGACAACGTCTTCGGCGTCCAGTTTCATCCCGAAAAATCGGGCGCCACCGGCCTGAAAATCCTTCGCAACTTTCTGGAGCTCAAGCCGTGCTGACCAAGCGCATCATCGCATGCCTCGATGTCCACGACGGCCGCGTCGTCAAGGGCGTGCAGTTTGTCGACATCGTGGATGCCGGTGATCCCGCCGAGTTAGCCGCGCGCCACGCCCGCGAGGGCGCCGACGAAATCGTGTTGCTCGACATCACGGCCACGCACGAAGGCCGCAAAACTTTGCTGGACACCGTGCGTCGCGCCGCGCGCGAGCTCTTCGTCCCTTTTTGCGTCGGAGGCGGCATCCGCAGTGCTCGCGATGCCGAGCAGGTTTTTGACGCTGGTGCAGACAAGGTCAGCATCAATTCCGCAGCGCTCGCGGATGCCACATTGATTGACACCATCGGCCGCAGTTTTGGTGCGCAAGCCGTTGTCGTCGCCATCGACGCGCGCCGCGACCCAACCGCTGCCGATCCTGTGCGCGACGCGCAGGTCTTCGTGCAAGGTGGTCGCAAGCCGGCCGGTCGTCGCGTTGTGGAGTGGGCGCGCGAAGCCGAAGCCCGCGGTGCGGGCGAAATCCTGCTCACGTCGATGGACGCTGACGGCACGCGTGCGGGATTCGATTGCGAACTCACCGAAGCCGTGAGCACGGCGGTGAACATTCCGGTGATTGCCTCGGGAGGCGCAGGAACGGTCGCTCATTTCGCCGATGTCTTTGCGCGCGGTAAAGCAGATGCGGCACTGGCTGCAAGCATTTTTCACTTCGGCGTTTCGAGCGCGCGCTCTCTCAAGCAGGAATTGGCTCTCGCCGGAGTTGCCGTGAGGCTGCCATGTTAATCCCTTCCATCGATCTTCTGGGCGGCCGCATTGTTCAGCTTGTGCAAGGCGAAAAGCTGCGCCTCGCTTTTGACGATTTCGAGTACTGGATCGAGAAGTTTGCAAGATACCCGCTCGTTCAGCTCATCGATCTCGATGCCGCGATGCGCCAGGGGGACAACTCTGCGCTCGTGGCAAAAATTGCGAAGCGCCTGGCGTGCCAGGTGGGCGGCGGCATCCGTTCCGTCGATCACGCCCAGCGAGTTCTGGACGCGGGCGCAAAGCGCGCCATTATCGGCTCCGCGCTTTTTGCTGAAGGCGGCCGCGTGAATACAGATGTCGCGAGTGTGCTTGCCTCGAGCATCGGCGCAGAACAAATCGTAGCCGGCATCGATACCAAAAACGGCCGCATCGCCGTGAAGGGATGGAAGGCCGAAATCGACTTAACGCCCGATGCAGCGATTCCCAGTCTCGAGCCTTATGTTTCCGGATTTCTTTATACGCACGTCGATGGCGAAGGCCTTTTACAGGGATTCCCCATCGAGATTGCAGCTCGCCTGCGCAAGCTCACGACGCGCCAACTGATCGTCGCCGGTGGGATCCGCAGCCAGCAGGAGATTGATGCATTGCACGCGCTGGGCGCGGACGCCGTCGTCGGTATGGCGGTTTATACAAACCTTCTCGCTGTGTAATGCATGCGAGTTTTTTGCGCACGGCGCGCAGGAACTCTGCGTACCAATCGAATTCCATCAGGTATCCTGAAAAGAAAACCCGTCCCACACCTGCGAAGGAGATCAGGCATGGCATTGACGAAAAGCGGAATCCGGCTGGCGAAACGGCTGGATGAAGTAGGCTTCTCCGACATTGTTCAGATTCGCAACAAGGTGATGGGGATGCGCGCTGAAGGCCTGCAGGTGCATGCGCTGCACGGAGGCGAGCCCTACTTCGAGACTCCAGACAGCATCAAGTTCGCGGCGGTGCGCGCGCTGGTTGAAAATCAGACTCACTACGCGCCTTCCTCCGGGCTCCCCGGATTGCGAAAGGCTCTGGTTGCCAAGCTGGCGGCCAAGAACTCACTGCATGTCACGGCCGACGAGGTGATCGCGACCGTGGGCGGATCGCAAGCTCTCTATGGAGCTTTTCAAAGCGTGCTTGACCCCGGCGATGATGCTCTGGTTTTCTCGCCCTATTGGACGCCGATCGGCGACCTGGTCACGGGCGCGCAGGCGCGGCCCTTGCTGGTGCCGACGATTACCGCGCGCCGTAACGGAATTCGAAAGACGCTGCAGCAGTTCTCCACGCCGAAGACCCGCGCCATTTACTACAACACGCCGCAAAATCCAAGCGGGCTGGTTTTCACGCGCGCCGAGGCCGAAGAAGTTGCAGCCTTTGCCCGCGAGCGCGACCTCATAGTCATTGCCGATGAAGCCTATGAGGACCTCGTCTACGACGGCGATCATGTCTCGATCGCGTCCCTCCCCGGCATGCTTGAGAGAACGATCACCTGTTTCACTTTTTCGAAGACATACGGCATGACGGGCTGGCGCGCCGGCTACGCCGTTGCGCAGGAGCCTTTCATGACTGCGCTGCGCAAGATTGTTCTCTACTCGACCAACGGCGTGACGACGCCCGTGCAATACGCCATGATCCATGCGCTCACCACGCCCGAGTCGGAGATTGCCGCGTACCGCGAAGAGTATCGCAAGCGACGCGACCTGCTGGTCTCGGCCCTGAACGAAGTCGGTTTGGAGTGCGCGTCCCCCGCGGGCGCGTTCTATGCCTTTCCTAACGTCGAGAAGATTAACAAGAACAGTCGGACCGCGGCACAGATCCTTCTCGAGAAGGCGCACATCGCCACCATTCCAGGGTCGGTCTTCGGTGCGCAAGGCGAAGGCCACTTGCGCTTCGGTTACGCCATCAGCGTTAAGGAGATCGAAGACTGCGTCGAAGCGCTGCGCCGGTTTCTTGGCTAGTAGCCGAAGCTACTTCCGCGCTTCCCCGACGGCGCTGCTGGTCTCAACTCGCGATGCGCGCAGAAATCGCGCAATCTGCTTCAAGTGCAACTGCACCGCATAGGCGCGCAAAATCTCGGCCTGCGCGAATTGCGATGCAGTGGGACGAACCGCCGCCATGCGCGCCTCCAGCTGCGCGATGTCTTCCTCGAGATCGAATCCTTTCGGCGGAATATGAAACCGCCATTCGTGAATGCAGCTTGCGAGATAGTGAAACCCGCTGCGAATGTCCTTGGCGAGCTGGCCCAGAGCCGGGTCCAACTGCTGCACGTACTTGTCTTCGTGGCTATCGCGTACGGCAAACTCGAGCGCGACAAGCGCATCGAAAATGGAGCGCCCGAATTGAGCCAGCATGCCCAGGCCCTCGCGCCATCCCGGCCCGCCGGACGGCTCATTGCGCGCTTCATCAAGCAGTTGTTGATTCGCGCGCAAAAAGGCCAGTGCACCGTCTCGGGTAGTCGTGAGGCTTTCGGCGGGTACGCCGCCAAAGCCTTGCAGAATTTCCTCAAAGAAGGTGCCGAGCACCAGGAATTCCTGGGCAAGCCCGTCGCGCAGGCGCAGCCTCGCCCGGTCGGGGAAGACAAAAGTAGACACGAGCAGAGCCACCACGATCCCCAGCAGAACCTGCCCCACGCGATCCAGTGCGAGCGCCCAGTGCGAGCTGATATTTTGCACCAGCATGACGATGGTGATGGTCACGCCGGCCAGGCGGGAGCTGCTGCGAAATCCAAGCAATCCGCAGACAGTTACCGCCGCGAGAACGGCAAGGATGTAATTCCAGGGCAACGTGCCGAACAAGGAAAATGCAAATCCAAACAGCGCGCCAATCAACGTGCCAAGCAAGCGATCGCGTGAGGCTGTGATGGTCGACCCAAAGTTCGACTGCAGCACAATAATCGCGCTGATGGCGCCCCAATAGCCGTCATGCAGTCCAAAGCGCATGGCGAGCCACCAGCAGAGACCGGCCGCTAGCGCTGTTTTTGCGGCATGAATCAATAGCCGGCGATGTTCCCAGCTAAGCCAGGGAAAGCGCTCCGGGCGATCAACCTGCAGCTTGACGGCAAGCTGTTGTTGCGACCAGGTTGGATCTGCTTTGAATCGCATGATTGGCGTCCGTTGTCAGAATATGCGACTGCCCTTCAATTCCGCACCCTCTATGCCGTATCAAGCTGCGAGAGCGACTGCGACAGTCCCGTGTAGCATAGAAATGGATTGCTCATACAGGACTCTGCGAGATCTATGCTACGAGTCGGATACCCCGCAACCATTGCTGCTGAACTTTTCGCCGACTTCCCCAACGAAGTCGAGCTCATACCCCTGTCTGACAAGCTCGACAAGGATGTCGAGATCGACGTCTGGATTCCCGATCCTTACCCGGCGCGCGCCCAGCGCATCGTTCCTCACCTGCGCGGCGTGCGCCTGGTTTTGTCCCTGATGGCCGGGACGGAATGGATTCCGGGGGCGATGGGGCCGCACGTCACCATCTGTAACGCGCATGGCGCACACAACATCTCCACCGCGGAATGGACACTCACGGCAATCCTTGCCATGCTCAAGTACGTTCCTTTTTATCTCGATGTGCAACGGTCGGGAGAATGGAAGCGCCGCTTTGACGCGACCGCGCTTTATGCGCGCGTTACGGGGGATTCACGGGCCCACTATCCGCCGGTGATGCAGGAAGAGCTGACCGGAAAAACAGTTCTCTTGGTAGGGCATGGAGCCATCGGCAAGGAGATTGAGCGTCTGCTCACTCCATTCCGCGTCGAGTTGTTGCGCGTGGCTCGAACCGCACGAGCAAATCCAAAGGTCCATGCCATGGACGCGCTCGACACACTGCTGCCGCAGCCGAATATTGTCGTTCTCATTCTGCCCTTGACGCCGGAGACGCATCACCTGATCGGTGCGCGTCAGCTCGCGCTCATGCGCCAGGGAACACTGCTGGTGAATGCGGCGCGCGGCGGCATCGTTCACACAGAGGCCCTGGTCGATGCTCTCAATGCGGGGAGCGTCCGCGCCGCGCTCGACGTTACCGATCCTGAGCCGCTGCCGGTGGGGCATCCCCTCTGGAAGTGCCCAAACCTCTACATCTCACCGCACATTGGCGGTTCCTCTCCGCAGTTCGCCCCGCGCGCAATCAAGACGGCGGACGATGAACTGCGGCGCTACATCGCCGGGGAGCCGCTGCGCAACGTGGTTCAGGCCGGCCTCTGAACAGCTGCCTCGGCGCGCTTCCAGTCGCGCAGACCCAGCACGGCGAGCGCTACAAGGATAAGGTAGAGCAGCGCGGTCGCGCGCAAATCTTTATAGAGATACTCGCCGATATACGTCAGATCGACGACAATCCACAACCACCAGCTCGCAGTGTGCTTGCGTGCCTGCCACCAGCTTGCCACGAGGCTATAACTGGTGAGCGTGGCGTCGAGGAAGGGAAGCGCCGCATGCAGGCGCTTCGCGAGCTCTCCGAGCACAAAGCTGCCCACTACGCCTGCCAGCACCGCGATTATCAAACTCTGCAGCGCAAGCGGAACCACGCGAACCTCGCCCTCCTCCCGAACCCCGCGCCACCAGTGAGCCCAGCCATACAGCGTGAAAGCCAAAAAGAAGACCTGCAGCAGTGCGTCGGAGAGCAGCTGCGCGCGATAGAAGACGATCAGGTAGAAAATGTCGGCTGCCAGGATCACAGGCCAGCAGAGCATCGAGCGCCGTGTAGTGAGCCAGATCCCCAACACGGTTGTGATGAATCCCGCGAGCTCCACCCAATTTGCGGCGAGATAGTGCGCGATTGCGACCAGGTAGGTCATGGCCGGGCCTTCTCTCGCACGCCTTGGTTCTGGACGACGGCCCTTGCGCGCAAAGCATCCAGCAACCCGCAACCCGCCGCACTGTGGAACCACTGTGCATGGCCAACAAGGTAGCCCTCCGTCGCCATCCGCGCCTTTTCTGGCGAATCGAGCACGCCGAGAAAATAATCTGTCTCGGTCAGCGCGAACTCCGCATGGCACAAGGCCGTCATCGGCGCCAACGCTGCGGCTTCCTGCGCAGAAAGCGGCCGCTCCTGTTCATAGCCATCGAGCAGCGCGTGCAGATGATCAAAGTGCACGGCGACAGCTTCCGGATGAGCAGGATCGTTGACCAGCGTCAGCCACTCGACAATATTGCGTTCGATCGCATGCGCCAGGTCGTGGACCGCATTGGTCCTGTCCGCAAGGCCGAAATCGATGATCGCGGTGGGTTGCGCGTTGTCGGTTGCGACGCTCCAAAAGAGATTCGACCCGTGTAGATCGTTATGGGTCCAAAGTGGCGTCAGTGCCGGGAGCAGGGGCATCAGCTCCTGCTGAAAAGGCGCGAGCAATTTCAGCGCCCGTTGGCAATTGCGCTGCGTCTCTTCGTCGTGCGCCAGTGCCGGCCGTTGCGCGAGATAATGTTGCATCGCGGCGGACGCATCCTCCGATCCAAAAATCGAAAAGCTGGCCACTAACGGACGCGGTTTCCGCGGAGGAGCGGAAAACCCTTGTGCCGCACGATGCAACCGGGCCAGTGCTTTACCGCCCCCCTGCGCGTGTTGCACCGACAGAAACGGCGTCCACGAGATTGCGTCTTCATAGAGATCCACACCGCGCGGAATTTCGTGAACTTCATAGGTCCATTCGCCTCCTGTCAATGCGGTCTCGCCCGAATCCGAAGCCAGCACGCGTGGCACTTCCGCTCCCCGGGTCCACAGATGCTCAAGGAAGCGATGCTCCTCCATCAGTCCCTCGCGATCGCGCACTTTCCCGTGATGACGCTTGATGAAGACACGACCGCCTCGCGTGGCTACTACACTCGCGGCCGAAAATGGTCTCGGGCTGACGGACAAGATCTCAATGGGCTCAGCGCATCCCGGATAGCGCTGGAGAAGCGCGCGCACTTCTCCGAGAACCAGCGGCGGCCAGTCGGGCGGTACCAGGGTTCCATCCATCCCATGCGTTTTTGCCGCCGTGCTCATCGTCGATCTCCGCCGGTCATTCGCTGCAGTCATCCAATCAAAACGTGTAGTGCGCCGAAAGGCGCACGGTGGTGGGCGCTCCGAGCCAGAGGAACGAGTCTCCGTAGCTCGCGCCGGTGTCGGACCAGTAGCGCTTGTTCGCCACGTTGGCTGCGTAAAGCCTGAGCGTCAGCTTGCCTTGCTCGCCGCCGGGCGTATAACGCGCGCCAAGGTTGAATAGGTTCACGCTCGGCACGCTCACAAGGTCGTCGCGCGTAGCCTCTTTACGGCTGCTGTAGCTCCATCCCGGCATCAGGTAGATTCCATGCGCATGGGGCAGCGCGACATCGGCAAAGACCGTTGTGTGCACACGCGGGACATTGATCACCTGCTTCGAATCAAATGCCGGTGTTCCGGTGTCGCTCGATTGCGCCTGAATCGCCATGCCGGAGGCGCTGAGTCGCAGCCAATTCGTTGCTTTGCCTTCCGCGTTCAGCTCAATGCCGTCGTGCGTCTCGTGACCTTCTGCCTCGAAGCACAGCGTGTCGGGCCCCGCAAACACACTCGCTGAACAGAAATTGTCGGCCGCCTGAAGCACCTTGGGATAGAAGAATGGCGCGCGCATGCGAAACAGCGCGGCGGTCAGCAGAATGCGCCGGCCCGGTTCGTACTTCGCGCCCATTTCCACCTGGCGCGTGTTGTAAGGACCCAGAAATTGGCTTCCATTGTCGACCCACCAGGGCGCCTGCGGGCCCAGCGAAAGCAGCGTGCCGAAGTTGGCATAGAAGGTGAGGTTTGCCGCCGGGTTTGCGATCGCCGCGAATTGTGGTAGCCAAACCGGTTTGTCGGTGAACGTAGGCGCGCAGTTGCTGGGGTCAGTAAAATCTGTGCACGAGGCATACGGAGAATAGTTGTGATCGCGCAGCGAGTCATAGCGCCCACCTGCGATCAACTGAATGCGGCCAGGCAAATGAATCCGATCCTGAAGGATTGCCGAAGACTGATGGCTGTCTTCCCACAGGCGTCGCGGGCCTGCGGATTGCAGCGGATCCTCGATGGGAAGGGGCGCGATGGATTGATAGATGTTTTCCGCGCCCACGTATGCATACACGGCGCCATCCTGCACGATACCATCGGCAGAATATGGATTGTCGGTGGTGGAGAAACCGGGCTGCTGCACGCTGCGGAGAAAAAGCTCCGCGCCCCCGGTCAGGTCCTGCGCAATCTTCCCGGTCTTCACATGGCCTGTGACCAGCGCTCCCCCTTCAGCGTCCATGCGGAGTTCGCCGGGGTCGCGATAGTCATAGATGCCGTAGGTCCCGTCGGGGCAGAAGAAGTAGGCCGGAGCATCCGGTGCGTTGGGGCAATTCACCGCACCGGAGATGGGATCGAACGAACTGCCATAGGCGTAGATCACGTTGTCGTTGATCAGCGAATGGCTGAAGCTTCCCGCGACGAACGCCGTCCACAGCGGGGAAAAAGTGTAGTCGAGACGAGCGCCGGTGTTGAACACGTCATAGGTGTCGGGGATGCTCCACGACTGGTCGCCAAGCATTGTCGACGGATAAAGTTGGTGAATGTCGGGCACGGTGGTGCCGCCCAATAGTTGGTAGCCGCTGCCGTCGCGTTCCACCTTGTGCTGATACTCGAAGTCGCCCTTCAGGACGGCGTGTGGGCTCAGCTTCCAGTCGGCAGCACCCGCACCTACAGCGCGCCAGCCCTGCGTGTCCTGCATATAGGGCTCAATCCGTTCGAATCCGAGATTGACGCGCGTGCCGACCTGCTTGCGGCTCCCGAAAAACCGTCCCAGGTCCGCAGCCGCGTAGGCCGTGCCGCGCTGATCGGTGGCCACATCCACCGCAGCAACGGTGGCCGGTCGTTTCGTCACGTAATTAATCAGCCCGCCTCCCGCAGCAACGCCGCTCTCGACGCCCGCGAGGCCTTTGAGGAATTCGACGCGCTCCTTATTTTCGAGCGGCACATCTTGCTCGCCGGCCACGGTCATGCCGTCGATCTCAATCCCAGTGGCCAGGTCAATGGGGAATCCGCGAATCTCGAACACGCCGTAATAACCGACCGGCACATAGTCGTCGCCGATCGACGCATCGTTCTTCACGACGTCTGAAAGCAGGCGCGCCACCTGGTTGTTCATCAGGTCGCGTGTCACCACGGTGGCCGAAAGCGGGGCATTTTCGAGTGGCATCCCATCTAAAGTGCCCACCGTGATGCTCTCAGGAAGGTACTCGCTGTTCACGTCGCCATGAACCACGACTGTCGTATTCACGCGGGGCAGTTGCGGCGGTGCCGTCGTTGGCGCGTTCGCCGGTGCATTTGTTGTCGGGGCTGTGTTTTGCGCGCCGGCTCGCCCGGGAACGGCACAGGTCGCAAGAAGAAGCACAATTCCGCAGGCCAGTTTCGCCGGGCACGTGGAATCAGTGCGGGCAACGGTTCGACGCGCATGAGCAAATGGATGGGCAGCGGTTGCGGGCGACTTCATGGGTTCCCCTTGCTCCAACTTGGTGAAACAGGAGAACTCGTTCTACGAGAAGGCCGCTTGACTTCGGAAACTTCCCACGCCGGTATGATCCGGATCGGGTTCGAGGGTATCTTCTCAGCCCCACTTCCTGGGGCACCCCTGTTTCAATAACAAGATTGAAACACTTCGAACCCGATTTTGTAAAACGACGCGTCCCAGATCAACGCCACAGCGAGTCGACAAGCGGGCGATAGGTATTCAATTCCGGGACAGCGAGACCTTCCACTTTCGCCGCGTCATCCGCGCGGCGCACGGTGATTGCCTCCCGCGCATGCGGCAGCGCGAGGAACGCCGCTGCCTCCTTCGCTGACATGGGACCACCCTGCAAAGCGAGGCTCTCTATCGAAGCCGGGGACAAAGAAGCGAAATAGCGCGGCTCGGCGTGGCACAAATAGCGCTTCGCCGCCACGTGCAGCCGGATCGTATCGAGCACCATTGCAGGAAAGTGATTCTGAATCGCTGTGACCCCTAGCTCCTCGTGTTGGGTATCGAGCCCGCGCTGTGCGGCATCTTCGCCCGCATCGTGCAGCAAATGGCCCAGGTCGTGCAAAAGCGCCGCGGCCACCAGCGCGTCCTCAGCTCCTTTGCGCTGCACAAACCACGCTGCCTGCAGGCTGTGCTCCAGCACTGTGACGGGCTCGCCAAAATAGGCCTCGCCGCCGCCGGCTGCTAACAGCTGAAAGACCGCGTCGACTGAATCCAGTTGTTGCATTCGCTCTCAAACCTCAGCCGTTGCTATTTTTCGCACGCGTTGATGGGTCAACAGCACAAGCGCAACCAGTGCCGTCAAGAATGCCGCACCCGCCAACATCAGAAACGCATTCTTCCATCCGAAGGCCACTGTAATGCGTGCCACGGTGTCGCCCGATAGCCATCCTGCCAGGTAGCCCACGCCGTCGATGATGCCCGCGGCCGTTGCGGCTCCGCGCTTGCCGCCGAAGTCGAGACTCATCGCGCCGGCCAGGTACGAGTAGGGACCCAGCAGCAGAAAGCCCACCAGCGTCACCAGCACCACGGGTGTCCATGGGTTCGCGTGATCGGGCGTTCTCGCCAGCAGCAGCAGGCATACCGCACTCGCCGCCATACCTGCCACCAGCACAACGTTACGTCCATTCAGTCCGAGCTTGTCGCTCAGCACGCCCGCCGCCAGCACGCTGATGCCACCGAAGAAAGGGAACAACGCGCTGCGTTCGGCTGCCACGCTGCTGGTCAGGCCGACGTACTGCACAAAGTAGGTCGGCGTCCAAAAGTTGAATGTCTCGCGCAGCAGTGTCGTTCCCAAAGACAGCAGGCACACCAGCCAAAAAGGAAAGCTAGCGAGCAGGGGGCGCAGAATCGCCGCCAGCCCCGGGTGCTTGGCGCCGCTTTGCCCGTCTTCGGCATACACGTTCAGCGGATTCGCTTCGGGCGACGGCAAACCGCGATCCTCCGGCGCTTCGCGCAAAAACATCAGGTTCGCCAGCAGCAGCGCGGCCAGCGATCCAGCAGCCGCAAGAAACACGCCGCGCCATCCAAGTCCAGCCGCCATCAGGCGTCCCATGATCCATCGGCAGGCTGCGTCGCCAAACAGGTAACTGAGGCTGAGCACGGCCATCACCGTGCCGTAAGTGGAGTAGGAAAACCAGCGCGAGGCGACCTTCACCAGCCCCACCCAGCCTGTCGACTGAAACAGCCGATTGCCGATCCATGCCAGTGTGAATAAGGGAAATCCGCCGCCCAGCACGAACAGCAGCGTAAACAGGATCGATCCTGCCATGCCTCCCAGGAAGTTGCGCCGGCCGCCGAACATGTCGGCCAGAGAACCGGAGATAAATTTGCCCACTGCATACGCCATCGTCCCCGCGGATGCGATGAATCCCAGCCGCACCTGCGCTTGACTGGCGCTGATTCCATGGCGCGCGAGATCCTGAATCAGGTCCGGCAGAACCACCGACAGATTGGAGCGGCAGAAATAATAGCCCGAGTACCCCAACGCCAAAAGAGCGATCGTCGCTCCATGCCACGCCGTGAACGGCGCCCGCGCAGGGGATTGAGAAAAAGTATTGTTGTCCGGAGTCGGGTCTGGGGCTTGCACACGGGCAGACTATCACGCATCGCGGGGCCATCTGGCGAACGCTTGGCCTATCACGCGTTGTCTGCCGCGCATTGCGCCGGCCTACCCTCCAAAATTCTCTCGAAAACTCGTTCACTTGCGCTTCAACAGGCGATACATTGGAAAGTAATCCAACAAATAGCGAAGAAACGTCGATTCTTCGGTCAATTCCAGATGAAAAGGGTTCTGAATGCACCGATTTCCTTCTCCAGCTTTTATCTTCCTCAACAGATGCGTTCGCGCAATGTTCCTTGGCTCTCTCGTTGCGCTTCTGGCCGGTCCTCTCGCGGCACAGTCTACTTTCGGGACGATCCTCGGAACCGTGCACGACGCGAGCGGAGCCCTGGTGACAGGCGCGCAAGTCACGCTTCTCAACACCGGCACGACCGCAACGCGTACATCCGTCAGCGACGAGAACGGGAACTACGCGTTCCGCAATATTGACGTCGGCGCCTACAAGATCGCTATCACCGCACAGGGTTTTCAGAGCGAGACCCTACCGGTGGTTTCGCTCACTGCGCGCGAAACGCGCCGGCTCGACGTAGTACTCAAGCTCACTGGCGAAACGCAAACGGTCGTCGTTCTCGATGACTCAGCGGCGCCCGTTATCACCACCGACGTTTCCAATCTTGCGGAGACAAAGGTCGGCGACGAGCTCGTCGAGCTTCCCGTTGCCATCTACTCGCGCTCGACGGGTTCCACCAGCCCCATTTCCACACTCACCACGGAAGCTGGCGTGCAGACCGACGATACCGGCAACCTCGCGGTGCTGGGCACCACCGCCGCGCTGCTCAGCGTCACCGTCGACGGCATCTCCAGCGTGGGGGTCGAATATTCCGGCCCCGTCAACGAAATGTTTCCGTCGTTCAATTCGATCGAAGAGATTCGCGTCAGCGAGTCCAACAACAATGCCGAATTCTCCGGCGTCGCCGATATCACCACGGTCTCCAAGGCCGGGACCATTCACTACCACGGCGGTCTCTTCGAAAATCACGAGAACACCGTTCTCAACGCCGACAATCCCTTTGCGCTGACCAAGCCAAAGATCATCATGAACGACTTTGGCGGAACGCTGGGCGGCCCGCTTCGTCTTCGCCCGCTCTTCAGCAGCGCGAATCCGGGTTTCTTCTTTATCAGCTACGAGGGCCTTCGACTGCCCCGCGAAACGCCGATGGTTCTCAGCGTTCCGTCGGTCGATATGCGCAATGGCAATCTCACCGACTATCTGGCCGGCCAGGGTGTTGTGGCAATCTACGAGCCGGACAGCGTTACACCTCTTGATCCGTCCGCGGTTCCCGTGAGCCCCATCTCCGCCAACCTGCTCACCTATCTCATGCCCGTGCCCAATGTAGGGCCATCCAGTTCCTAC
This sequence comes from uncultured Acidobacteriaceae bacterium, assembly GCA_963798035.1. Taxonomy (GTDB): domain Bacteria; phylum Acidobacteriota; class Terriglobia; order Terriglobales; family Acidobacteriaceae; genus Telmatobacter. The sequence goes on from CAWCRW010000010.1 coordinate 25,683, forward strand.
GCCAATAACTACCAGGTCAATTTCCCCTCGCCGATTTCCTCCAACCAGGGCGACGTGCGCCTCGACAAAAACATCTCCGACAAGCAGTCGTTGTTTGCGCGGTTCTCTTACAAGAATCGCCAAGTGTTGACCGCTCCTTCGGCGCTCTGCACTTTCACCTATTGCGCCGAGGCGGGAAGCCCGCTCCAAGGTGCCTACAACACCCCGGAGATCGACGAAGGGCTAACCTTTGCGCACAATTACGTCTTCACGCCGCGGCTGCTCAACGAATTTCGCGCCGGATTCAACGCGCAGCATACGTCGGAGACGCAGAGTTACTCCACCAACGCGCTGCTGGCGCAAACCGGCATCACCACCGTTCCGCAGCCCGACACGGATTGGTCTGAAGCACCGCAGGTCCTGATCAATGGCTTCATGTCTACCGGCGCAGGCAATCCGGGAACCCAGCGCGGCCAGATTATCCAGGCTCTCGATAACGTCACCTGGGCGCACGGCAAAAGCAACTTCAAATTCGGCGCCGATTTCAAACGCCTGACCGACCACGACGACAATGTCTTCGGCAACTACCGCTCGGGCTGGTACGTCTTCGATGGCTCGTCCGACGTGGGTTCGGCGATCGGCGACCCCTACACCGCGTTTCTGCTTGGCTATCCCGATTACACCGAGGTCTCTTCGACCAACGACCCCACCATGGACGGCCGCGGCTACGCCTACGCTTTCTACGGTCAGGATGACTGGAAGATCACACCCAACCTGACTCTGAACCTTGGGATTCGCTACGAGCTGCACCCCCCGCTGCGTGAGACACATTCCAATACCGCGGCGTTTTTGCCCACGTGGTCTGGAACCGGCACGGACGGCGCGACACCGGTGAGCGGCGCCGTTGTTGTGTCCAACACACAAGCTGCGGCAAATGCGTCTCAGGATTTCGCTGCCGCCATCGCGCCCACGCCGATTCTCACGGCTGCGCAGGCGGGAATCCCTTCGGCTCTTCGCTACACCGACCACTCCGACATCGGCCCGCGCCTCGGCTTCGCATGGCGCCCCTATGGCAACGACCGCACCGTGGTGCGCGGCGGCTGGGGCCGGTTTATCGAGTCGCCGCTGGGCTTTTCGCTGGTGTCCGGATGGGCGGTCGCGTCCAGTTACGTGGGCACCTACAACCAGGACTATCAATCCGACGGAGTTTCGCCGCTGCTTTCATTCATGAATCCGTTCAATACCGCGGCAGGAAGTTCCACAGGCACCGCAGGCTTCTATTACGCCTTTCCGGTGCACTACAACGATCCCGCTGTACAGCAGTGGAACCTGACCCTCGAGCGGGACTTTGGCCACAGCATCGGCATGCGCCTTTCCTACAGTGGAAGCCACGGCCAGAACCTCGAAGCGATGGTTGACCTGAATCAGGTTCAACCCAACACGCTTGGCTATGCGGCTGTCCAGGCCAATCGCCCTTACCCGGATTGGAGCATTCTTCAAAGCGTGGCCAACGCCGCAGAGAGCAACTACAACAGCGGCACGGTAGAAGTGTCGCGGCACAGCGGCAAAGGCATCACCTTCGACTCGAGCTACACCTGGACGCGCGATCTCTCCAATGCGGGCGGCGCCACACCGAACGCTTTCGCAGTGGCCGGCGGCACCTATCTCACCGACCGTTTTCATCCCAGCCTCGACTACGGCAACGTCATCTACGATCGCCAGCATCGTTTCCTCACCACGTGGCTCTACGATCTGCCCTTCGGCAAGGGGCAGCCGTGGCTCAACTCCGCTTCCGCTCTCAACCGGTTCGTGGGCGACTGGCAGCTGGCGGGCGTTGCGATTCTGCAGTCCGGCCCGTTCCTCACGCCTTATCAGCAATCGGTCGATCCGGCGAATACCAACATCCTCACCACCGTCGGGCAGGCACGTCCCGATCAACTCGGCGGGGTCTCGCTCTACGCGTCGCAGCGCACCACCACGCAGTGGCTCAACCCCGCAGCGTTTCCTTATCTGAATTTGCAAAACTCTGCAGGCATCGGCATCGGCCGCTTTGGCAACGCGCCTGTCGGCGGAGTGGTCGGTCCGGGCACAGCCAACTTCTCGCTGTCGCTGATGAAAAGCATCGAGCTCCACGAGCAGACACGTTTGCAGCTCAGCGCTGAAGCGGCGAATGTCTTCAACCATCGCAATTATGAGCCGCCCAACATGCAGGTCGACTCCAGCGGCTTCGGCTCCATCACGGCGCTGCAGACTGCGGAAGGCGCCGGTCCGCGCAGCCTCGAAGTCACTGGCCGCATCATCTTCTGAGCGCAACGAACAACACAAAAGGCCACAGGAAAAAATCCCTGTGGCCTTTGCTTTTCTGTTCCCGGCGTCTTTAGTCCCTCGAGCTCCCGAGTTCCTATTTCCCATCCCCTTCTTTGATTGTCACGATCCGATCCACGCCAGGCACCGTGAAGTGCTCCACCTTGCCGCTCGGCCAATGCACTTCGATGTCCTCGATGTGCGTTGCCTGCCCCAGGCCAAAATGGGGCCGCGGGTCGTTGGTGGAGAGATAACTGCCGCCGCTGAGCACATCTTGACGCTGCTTCATGCCATTCGCTGTCAGATACACCGTCGCTCCCACGGCATCGCGCGGACTCTTCGCTCCACCCACAAGCTTCAGCTCCAGCCAATGGTTGTGGTCGTCGCTTACATTGCGCAGCAACACCGGATGCCCGTCCATCACGTTGATGACCGCATCGAGCTTGCCGTCATTGAAGAGGTCGCCGACCGCCATCCCGCGCCCGGCAATCACATCGGCCAGTCCCGTACCCTCGACCGCGGGAACCGGTTCAAACTTCTTGCCGCCGATATTGTGGAAGAGCATCGGCCGCTCTTTCCAACTCGTGCCCCAGTTATATTTGTCGGCCTGCGGGTACACGTGTCCGTCCGCCATCAGCAGGTCTTTCCAGCCATCGTTGTCGTAATCCATGAAGGCATCGCCCCAGCTGAGGAAGGGGACCGTGATCTCGCCGAGTCCCATCTCGTAGCTCACGTCGGTCATGTTGGCGTCGCCTTCGTTGTGGTAGAGCGGCTTGTAGTTGTCAGAAAACGTGGTGTCGAAAACATCCAGCATTCCGTTGTTCTCGTAGTCGCCCACGGCAATGCCCATCGACGCTGTTTCCTGGCCCACGCCGTTCACTGCGAACCCCGACGCGTAGCTCACGTCTTCGAATGTCCCGTCGCCCTTGTTCAAGTAGAGATAGTTCGGCGTCGAATCATTGCCCACCAGCAGATCGGGCTTGCCGTCGTTGTTGATGTCGGCAAACACCGCGCCCAGTCCGTAGTAGCCGGGCTTGTCTGCCACGCCGGCCTTCTCGCTCACGTCGGTAAATGTGCCGTCCCCATTGTTATGAAAAAGGTGGTCCGGCTCTCCCTTTAACCCGCGAGGTCCGCAGCTGACTTGTTCGCCGCGAAACGTGCAGTAGCTGTTGGGGATCCCGTTCTGGGTCGCAACGGGAAGGTTGTTGCGATCGAAATGCACGTATCCGGCAACAAACAAATCGAGCCGCCCGTCGCCGTCATAGTCGCCCCACGTCGCTGCCGACGACCAGTTGCCGAGCGTCACTTTGGCCTTCTCTGCGACATCGGAAAAGGTTCCATCGTGATTGTTGTGGTAGAGGCGGTTCTTGCCCCAATTCGACACGAAGATATCCGGCCATCCATCGTTGTCATAGTCGGCGATGGCCACGCCGATGCCCCAGCGATCGTTGGTCACGCCGGCTTTCGCCGCCACATCGGTAAACGTTCCGTCGTGGTTGTTGCGAAACAGCGCAGCGTGCGGCGGCGTCTCTTTGCCGTCGAGTGCGTCGAAAGTTGAGCCGTTGACGACATAGATGTCGAGCCAGCCATCATTGTCAAAATCGATCAGGCCAACGCCTGAGCCTTTAGTCTCGACGATGTAGGTTTTCTCCGGGGTTCCCATCCTGTGCGTCCACTTCGTCAAGCCGGCCTTCTCTGAAATGTCCTCGAAAATCACGGGCCCGGTTTTGACGAATCCGCCCGCGGTGATGGGCCGATGCTGTGCATCCATCTGCACGGGATGCGGCGAATCCGCCGTGTCGGCGTGGCTCGACGGCGCTGTTTGTACCGGAGTTGTTGTGGCCTGAGAAGCGCCGGGAGCTGCGCTCTGCGCGCAGACAAAAGCCGGAATTCCGGCGGCCATCAGCGCCCCGAGAGTGGTCGCACGCAATGCCTCGAACATGGGTGCCAGTATACGAGCCGGAAACGGTCGCGAACTAGATCCAAAGTTGGAGGCGTGCTAGGAGCCGCTGTCCGAGGAGGATTGCACGCTCTCCACTTGCCAACCGTTGTTGCTCTTGGTCAGATTGGCCGTGGCCACACGCTGTCCGCTGCTGTCGGAGGCGATCTTTGGAAATGCCGACTTCATCTCGGCCGAAGTGGACCAGTCAGGCGCCGCGCCCAGGCTGTAGTGGTAGGTCACGCTGTATTGCACCGCGTTCGGGTCGGCAGGCGTGTAGTTGTCGATGGAACTCACTGCCAGATGGCCGAAGCAGAAATTGCCGTAGCCCGGCTGTGCCTGGTCGGCGACCCAGGTCGAGCGCCCCTTGTCTGACAGGTCGTAGTCATTCACCTGCTTTGACCCGATCAGAAACCGGCTCTTCTCCGCCGATTTGCGGGTTAGCATCCCGGCGTCTGTCAGGGCGTCGTAGCCCCTGGTCTGGAGATCGTCCTTCGTATCCGCCTGCGCCGGAAATTTGACAGGTGTCGGCCACACGCAGTCCTGCCGCCCGCTGTAGTAGCTGTTGATTGCAGTTTTAAAGGCACCCTTGTCAACATTGTTTGTGTGGCACCCTACAGAAACGCCAAGAATCCCGCCCAGAAAGACCAAAACAGTCGCCGTACGTCGCATCCTTTGATCACCTCAGAGGGTTGGATGCGTAAAGCGCCAGCGTACGGCCGATCTTGCCCGAATAGAGCGAGGATTGTCTTAGACGCTGCCGACGGTCAATGCCGTGTGCAGGATTTCCAATCCCGGGACGGACACGGGCGGGGGCACCGCTTCGACGGGCAGCTTGGATTGAAGAGCCAGATCGGCAATCACGCTGCGCGTCAACACGTCCAGCATCGCCTTCTGTGCTTCTGCCCAGACCGGATGCGCAGGACACCACGATTTTCTTCCGCAGGACCGGCCCGGCACCAGGCAGGCGTTCAGACAGATCGGCCCGTCGATTGCTTCGACGACTGTATAAATCGATGCCTCGCGGCCTTCCGGAAGAATGACAAATCCGCCTGCTTTCCCGCGCCGCGAAACGATGAGCCCGGCATGCGATAAGGCCTGCAGGACCTTGGACAGAAAACTTAAAGGCGCATCGGTGGCCGCTGCCAGTGCGGGAAGGAGCGCGCGTTCCCCGGGAGGTAGAGTCGCCAGGTGGATCATCACGCGAACGCCATAATCGGCGGCGCGCGTCAGTTGCATCGAGCAGTTGCACTTGTGCCGCATAGAAGGATTGCTCCGGCGATGAGCCGATCCAGCCGGCGCATCGAGCCTCAAATCGGCCGATCACGGTTGCCCGCAAAATTCTGCACCTTGGCGGTCCAATTTCGGCTGGCTTTCCCGCAGAGTATCCAACGCAGTCACAAACGATTGTGCGCAGTGTCACAGACCTGTGTTTACCCAATCGGATATTCGTTGACCGTTCCATTGAAATTGGAGAGAAGCGGTCCGAATTGTTGGGCACGAGTTTCTTCTCCTTCTTTGCTCTCCGTTCTTCGTAAACGGATGCCAGGCAGAGACGGGTCCCGGCCAATTCCGATGAAGCGCGGAGATCCGCCGATAAGCAATCAGGCGTTCTCTGAAGAGAAAGGAATTCTCAAGGCGTCATGCATCCGTTTCCCGCAGTCGATCCCATCCCTTTGCCGGCGCCGATATGGCTCTTCAAGCTGCTGCATATCGTTACCCTGGCATTGCATTTTGTTGCGGTCGAGATGCTGCTTGGCGGCCTTCTGCTTGCCGTCCTGCTCAGCCTCTTCCGTGATTCGGCACTCTCCCGCGTTACCGCTCGTGCCATCGCGCACCGCCTCACCGTGGTCATGACTTACGTGATCAACCTGGGCGTGCCGCCACTTCTGTTCGCGCAAGTGCTCTATGGCCGGGCGCTTTACACCAGCAGCGTGCTGATCGGCGTCTACTGGATCTCCATCGTCTTCATCCTGATGGCCACTTACTGGCTGCTTTACCAGTTTTCAGCGCGTCTCGATGCGGGCAAATCTGCCTGGTGGGTGGGACTCAGTGCCTGGCTTCTTGCCGGCTTCATCGCGCGTTTGCTCTCGACCAACATGACCCTGATGCTGCGGCCCGAAGTCTGGCGCGACATGTATTCCGCGTCCGCTGCCGGCGTTTATTTGCCCACGGGCGACCCGACGCTGACACCTCGCTGGCTGCTTATGTTGGCGGGAGGCCTCTTCATCGGCGGATTGTGGCTGGTCTATCTTGCCGGCCGTTCGACCTTCAATGCGGACGAAAAGAAATTTCTGGCCGGACTCGGCGGCAAAGTCGCAGCGGTCTTCGGCATTGTGTATCTCGGGGCTGGTATCTGGGCCTCGAGCGTGCAGCCGGATGCTGTCAAGGCCGGCTTGGCCACGCATCCGCTGTATCACTTCGCAGCTTTTGCCGGATACGGTTGGCTGGCGCTGGTGGCAGTCGCGGTGCTTCTCGCGGCAGTGGCCGGCTTTGGCAAACGTGCTGCCGGGTGGCTGGGCTGGGCCGGCGCTCTCGTCGCTCTTCTAGTCGAGATCCTGTTCACCATCTACCGCGATGCTGTGCGCGATCTCACGCTGCTCAGTAAGGGATACGACGTTTGGGATCGCGTGGTGGTTACGAATTGGTCGGTGGTCGGCCTCTTCCTCGCACTGTTCATTGCCGGCCTCGGCGTTGTCGGATGGCTCGTGTCGGTTGTGGCGCGGGCACAAAAACCAATGGAGGGCGCAGCCTGAACGGGCGCAAAACTATGAGCCAAGTTCTCAATACTCCGCACATCGTTTCGGAATCCCTGGTCAACGGCGAGCAACATACCCGCCGCGGCTTCCTCGTTGCCGCGGCAGCTGCCGGTCTTTGCTACACGGCGGCGCTGGCTTACCCCATTTATCGCTACCTGGCATCGCCCGAGGAGATGGAGTCGAGCGCCACGGCGGTCACGGAAGTCACCTTGAAGGACGCGCAGAAACTCCCGCCGGGTTCGGTGCTCATGTTCAAATTCGGCACCTCGCCGGCCATGCTCATTCATCACGAAGACGGCCGCTGGATCTCTCTTACGGCGGTCTGTACCCACTTGGGCTGCACTGTGCAATATGAGCCGCAGGCCGACCGCATTCACTGCGGCTGTCACGGCGGCGTCTACAACGCCTACACCGGCGCCAACGTCAGCGGGCCGCCGCCCAAGCCGCTCAAGCTTTTCAAAGTCGCCGTGCAGGAAACCGGCGTCAATGTTTCTCGCGCATGACCACTGTTCACTTTCCACTGCTTACTGTTGAAGGAATCACGGCATGACATCCAAAACCATCACGAGTTCGGCGTATGACTGGGTTGACGAGCGGCTGGGACTGTCGGAGCTGGCCGCCTTTGCGCATCACAAGACCGTTCCCGTGCACGCGCAGTCCTTCTGGTACTACTGGGGCGGCATCTCGCTCTTTCTCTTTCTTGTCCAATGCTTCACCGGCGTGCTGCTGCTGGTCTACTACCATCCCGGCGCCGACGCCTATGAATCGGTTCGCCAGATCACTTTCGTGATGCACTTTGGCTGGCTCATCCGCTCGGCGCACTCCTGGTCCGCCAACCTGATGATCTTTTCCATCCTCGTGCACATGTTCTCGGTTTACTTCATGAAGGCATATCGCAAGCCGCGCGAGTTCGGCTGGCTCAGCGGTATGGCGCTGCTCGGCCTGGCCTCAGTCTTCGGTTTCTCCGGCTACCTGCTGCCCATGGACGAGCTCAGCTACTTCGCCACCAAGGTCGGCCTTGAGATCCCCGCAGCCATTCCGTGGATCGGCCCCATGATCGGCAACATGCTGCGCGGCGGAGTCGAAGTCAACGAATTCACCGTCCAGCGTTTCTTCGCGCTGCACGTCGTGGTGCTCCCGGCTCTGTTCTTGCCGTTGCTCGGCTTCCACCTCTGGCTGGTGCAGCGGCACGGCAATGCGATGCCTCCTGCCGAAGAAGCCAAGCCCGCAGTGCTGCGCAAGACGATGCCGTTTTTTCCGAATTTCTTGCGCAAAGATCTGGCCATGTGGCTTATCTCGCTGAACATCATTGCACTGCTGGCTTCGGTATTTCCCTGGTCGCTGGGCAAGCCGGCGGACATGCTGGTGCCTGCGCCCATGGGCATTCATCCCGAGTGGTACTTCATGAGTCCCTTCGAAATGCTCAAGCTGCTTGGTTCGTTCCTGCCCGGCGCAGCCGGAGAAATCGCGGGCCTTCTGATTTTCACTCTGGGCATCGCGCTTTGGGTTTTCATCCCGTTTTACGACACGACGAAAGAATCGGGGCGGCGCGGGCGCACCGCCCATTATTTTGGCCTCTTGGCAGTTTTTGCATTACTGGCCACCACGGCCATCGGTTATTGGACGATTCGATGAGACAGCTCCTAGCTACTAGCCTGTAGCTTTTGGCCCACTCTGCTTGATCGAAGCGGTCGGCAATTTAAATGGGTTAGAAGCTGGGAGCTAGCAGCTAGAAGCTAGGAGCTACAAAGTGAATTATCCCTTCTGGTACATTCCGCATCTTGGCTCGGGTTGGGTCATCGGCATCATCGCCATCTTTCACGTCATGATTTCGCAGTTTGCCGTGGGCGGCGGTTTCTATCTGCCCATGGCCGAACGCAAAGCGATGCGCATGACCGATAAAAAGATGAGTGCCGCGTGGCTCAAACAAATCGCCAGCCACTCCCGGTTCTTCCTGATCCTGACGGCTGTGTTCGGCACAGTCTCCGGTGTGGGAATCTGGTTCGCCATCGGCCTGACGCATCCCGAGGCCACCAGCACGCTGATTCACAACTTCGTCTTTGGGTGGGCCATGGAGTGGGTTTTCTTCATGGTCGAGCTGACCACGATTGCGGTCTACTACTACACCTGGGATCGCGTGGACCCCAAGCTCCACTTGAAAGTGGGCTGGGTCTATGCCGGCGCTTCGGTCTGCACCCTCATCATCATCAACGGCATTCTCTCCTTCATGCTTACGCCGGGCGATACGTGGATTGCGGTTGCCGGTACGGGCCGCGAAGCCAGCAAATTCTGGAACGCTTTCTTCAATCCGACGTACTGGCCCAGCCTGTTGCTGCGTGCTGGTGTGTGCACTTCGCTGGCGGGCGTGTGGGCGCTCATCACCTCGAGCCGCATGGACGGCGACAAGGAACCCGCTCTCAAGACCAGCATGGTGAAGTGGAGCGTCGCGTGGCTTGTGCCCTCGTTCGTCGCCACGCCCTTCCTCATGGTGTGGTATCTCTTCATGGTTCCTGCCTCGCAGCGGGCTTTGCTCACACTGGGCATCGACACCATCAACTCCGGAACGTTCTCTACCGTGACGCGGATGGCTCTGGTCATCATCGTTACCTCGGCCACCATCATCGGAGTCGCCTATTTTCTGGCCTATCGCAATCCCACCGACTTTAATCTCTCCCATGCCATGGCAGTCTTGCTCCTCGCGCTCATTGCCACCGGCGCAGGCGAATACAGCCGCGAAATGCTGCGCAAGCCCTTCGTGATCGGCCGCTGGATGTATTCCAATGGCGTGCGCGTTCCGAGTGTGAGCCGCATCAACGCCGAGGGCTACCTGGCCAACTCCAACTGGATCTGGACGCGTACCGGCATTGCCCCGTCCAGTTACTCGCGCGGCGAAGCCATCTTCCGCGGCGAATGTGGTTCCTGCCACACGCTCGAAGGCTATCGACCTTTGCGCGAATTGCTTGACGGCCGCGACCGAGCCAACATCCGCAACTTCATCGTCATGCTGCATGAGAACAAAGCCGACTCGCCCTATCGCAAGTTCATGCCGCCCATGGCCGGTACGCAGCAGGACATCGACGATCTTACCGACTTTCTCAATGCGCAAGTCAACCCGCCGGCAGCCAGTGGAGCAAGGCCCGTACTCACCGCGCAGAAATAGAGAAGAGAAGCACCCTCCCTCAAAAAAGGAAAGGCCCGCACCCGGCGGGCCTTTCCCGTTCCTCCCTGGTCTCTACTTCTCCCCCAGCTCATACGGAATTGCGAACCGCCCGATCTGCACAATCTCGCGATCGTTCGGCGGCCAGATGCGCAGACTCTCCACGCGCATATGTCCCGCGATCAGATGAGCCTCTGCGTGGCCCACAAGCTCGCCTGTCCCCGCCTGGTTGAAGTGCACTTTCAGAGCGTCCCCATCGCGCACCCACCCAAACACATATTCGCCGGGCCGCAATGCGACGCCGCCAATATTCACCGGGGCCTGCACCACAAGGTAGTGTGAATACTTACCGTCTGCGGAGTATCCCGCTGTAATCAGCACCACCCCGGCAATAAAACGCCCATGGCTATTGACGATGCCGCTTGCCGTACGCATTTCCGTTTCGATGTGTTCCTTCTCGACCGGGGCGCGCGCCGGCAACAGCGAGGCCAGCTCCGCATCCGTTGCCTGCCGCCATGTCGCCTTCTGGCCCTGCGCTGAGGGAAGAATCAACGCGCAACAAAGTGCCGCCATCAAGAGGACTCTCATGGCTTGGGCTTCCTCAGCGATTCAAGCGGAACAATCCCGCGCTGGATCGCGGCGGTTGCCGCCTGGGTGCGATCCGTGACGCCCAGCTTGCCCAGCAGGCTATTGATATGAGTCTTCACTGTGGCTTCAGAAATATCGAGTTCTGTCGCAATTTCTTTGTTGCTTTTGCCATAAACGATTTGTTCCAGAACATCCGACTCACGAGGCGTCAGTTCTTCCGTCCCCATGCGTTCGGCCAGCTTCTGTGCAATGGCCGGAGGGATATGCGATCGGCCTCCATGCACGGTGCGGATGGTGGAGATCAGTTCCTCGCTCGTCATGCCTTTCAGCAGGTACGCGCGAGCACCGGCTTGCAGCGCGCGGTAAATGTCTTCGTCCCCGTCATACGTAGTGAGAACGATGAAGCGCGCCTGGGGAGTCTCCATGCGTACACGCTGAATCACATCGACACCGCCCATACGCGGAAGGCGCAGATCGACCAGAGTGATGTCCGGTAGAAATTTGCGAAATTGCGCAATGGCTTCGACGCCGTCCGCCGCTTCGCCCACGACTTCAATGCCCTCGACAACTTTCAACAGGGCCACCAGCCCCTGGCGCACCACATGGTGATCTTCCACCACCAAAACGCGAATCGTTTCCTGTCCCACTCTTATTCCGCCTCTCTTGGCGCGGGCGCATGCAGCCTCACGGTGGTTCCCGTACCCGGCCCGCTGTTTACTTCAAGCGTGCCGCCAATTGCAGCTGCACGTTCGCGCATTCCCATGAGTCCGAAATGTCCCGGTGGCGCATGCGACGCACCATCGGCTTCAAAGCCAAGCCCGTCGTCTCTCACTTCCAGCCCGATCTCTGCAGGCCCGTAATTCAGTTGCACAAACAAGTGTTCCGCCGCGGCATGCTTCTTTACATTATGGATGGCTTCCTGTGCCACGCGCACGATTTCACGTTCCACTCCAGGCGACAACGGCCGGTAAGCTCCATGCACGCTGAAGTTCGATTCAAGGCCGTGGCCTTGAGCCTGCTCGGTGATGCGGCGCAAATTTACCGGCAGAGTCCTCTCTCCCGAATCCTGCGAACGCAAGGCCCAGATCGACTGACGTGCCTCCGCCAAACCCTCGCGCACGTGACCACGCGTGGTATCGAGCTGTTTCGCTGCCTCCTCTACCTTGTGATGGCGCAACAATTCGGCCAACACTTCCAGTTGCACCGAAATCCCGACGTATCCCTGCGCGAGTGTGTCGTGAATCTCGCGCGCGATGCGGTTGCGCTCTCCCAGCACCGCGCCAAACTCGCGTTCCGCCACCAGCAGTCGCCGGCGCAGCAGAAACGCCACCAGCCCAGCCATTGCCAATGCAAGAAAAATGTAGAACCAGATCGTCTGGTAGAAATGCGGCAGCAGCTCGAACTGCAGTATCGCGCCTTGCAAGTTCCAGACACCATCGTTGTTCGCCGCCTGCACGCGAAAGGTGTAGGTTCCCGGCGGAATGTTCGTATAGTAGGCCACGCGCCGCGCGCCTGCATCCGTCCAGTCATGATCGAATCCCTCAAGCATGTAGCGGTAGCGAACTTTTTGCGGCGCCACAAAACTCAATCCGGCGTAGTCGAATTGAAAATGATTGTGTCCGGCCGGAATCTTGACCAAAGAATTCCCCGTTTGCAACGCGTCGACATCGTCTACCGCAAAGCGTTCTACGGCAATCGGCGGGGGCAGGGAATTGACCGGGAAGTGTGCGGGATCAACTTCTACCAGACCGCGCGGCGTCGCGAACCACAAATGTCCATCATGCGATCGCCATGCAGAGGGATGGCTGTTGATGGCGGTTTCACGGCTGCGCAATCCATCCGCCGGTCCAAACTCCATCCAGTGCGCGCAATCGGCTGTCATCGTGCAGTCGCAGCGGGCGATCCCATTTCCCGTCGCAAACCACAAGTGATTCAATCCATCGTCGAGAATTGCGTGCACGCTGGTGGTGCGCAGCACGTCCTCTTGCACCGCCGAAAACTTCGTGCCATTCCACAAATTCCATCCGCGATCCTGGGTCCCCACCATCAGCGCTCCGTTGCTCCGCGCGAGCAGCGCCGTCACCACGTCGCTTGAAAGACCATTCGCGGTTGTGTAATTAGCAACACTGCGGCCCGTGATCCGCGACAACCCGGCAAGCGTCGCGACCCAGAGATTGCCATGCGCATCGCGCGTCATCGCTCCCACCAGGTCGCTGCCCAGTCCGGTTGCCTGCGTGTAGATATCCATTTGCCCGGTTGCCGGCGCATGTCGCCAATGTGTCAGTCCGCGCCGCGTGCCAATCCACAGCGAACCATCCGCATCTACCAGCAGCGAGCGGACAAAGTCGTCGGGCAGCCCGTCTGCCGACGTAAACGAGTCAATCCTGCCACTGCGAATCCGGTTCAGCCCGTCGGGCGTGCCCACCCACAGGTCGCCATTGGGCGCCGCAGCCAGCGAGAGAACAATGTCGCTGATGAGCCCTTCGCGCACTGAATAGATTTTTGTGCTGAAGGTGCCGTCGCCGTTGCGTCGCACCGCGTTCAGGCCATTGCCAGCGGTCCCCACCCACAGTGTTCCCCCATTGTCTTCGACCACCGTCGTCGTAGCGTCCGACGAAAGGCCCTCGCGCGTATCGATGTTCCGGAACCGTGTGTCGCGCAAAATATGCAGGCCCCCGGTTTCGGTGCCCACCCACAGATTGCCCTCGTCATCTTCCATCAAAGACAGGATCGAAATGCTCGACAAAGGATCTGTGACGGGCAGCTTCTGTACCTGGCCATTGATCACGCGCACCAATCCACCGTTTGTGCCGATCCAAAGAGAGCGTTGACGATCGGCGAAAACAGTCTGGACGCGGCTTCCAGGCAGCTCGCGGCCAATTTTGAAGACCGTCTCTTCACCGCTTCGCTTCAGCAAGCGGACTTCGCTGTTCGTGGCGACAAGCCAACTGCCGGCATCCGACTCGCGGACAATTTTCGCGTCGACCCCGGCCAGCTGTTTCGCAAAATTCGGCCCATGCCACCGCCCTTGAAACCACTGGGATAGCCCCTCCGGCGTATCCACCCACAGTCCGCCCGCGTTGTCAGCCGCGATTGCATTTACGGTTCCTGCGGGCTGGCCTTGCCCTGCGGGGACGAAGCCGTTGCTTTCAAACCGCGCCAGGCCCTGTTCTGTTTCCACCCACAACGTGCCGTCCGTGGTTTCTGCGATCTCGCGGATCCGGTTCGCCGCAAGCCCATTTGCCGTCGTGAACATGGTCATCACGCCATCTTTCAGGCGAGCCAGCCCTTCCGCCGTTCCCACCCAAAGCGCCCCGTCTTTGCCCGCAAGCAGGCACCGGATATCGCCGCTCGGCAGTGCCGGCTTCGAGCTGCGGTCGAAGACCGCGAATCCCACTCCGTCGAAACGGACCAGTCCGGCTTCCGTGCCCAGCCACACGAACCCATCCCGCGTCTGCGCCACGGCATGCACGCTGTTTTGCGGCAAGCCGTTCTCCATGACCCACGACTGGCGTCCGAATTCCGCCAGGGGCGTGGCTGGCTCCAGCGCCGAACACGTCAGGGAAATGCCGATCGTGCAAATTCCGGCGAAAACGCCGCGAAAACGTCTTTTGAACCGTCTTGGCATCGCGCCGCGCGGCAGCTGCGAACCCGGATTGGGCTGGGAGTCGATCAAGGGCGCCGAAGCCTGCCTCAAATGCTTTGCATACCCACACTAATCGGACTGGCGCGAAAATGCACTCAAGTCCTTTGCTTCGATCGGCCTGAGCGAGCTCATCTCCACCCAAGGGTGGAGTCCCGCTTCGCCCAAAGGACCCAAGACAGCCTTTGCGCTCCGTCTTACGCTGTGTTTGTCTCCTGATTGGCCTGAACAAGACCTTATGTGACTTTTGGGTGGCTCCTACACGGATGCCACCCTTTTTCTTTTGTCTGCGTTTTCAGCCACTTACCGGCGCTCCCATTCCTGAATTGGAACTCCAGCGTGACCATTGGCCAGCCCTCCCCTATTTGTGGCATTCCTGTCGTTCCGCCCCCCGGTTACCCTTAGCACATTACCCGTCAAAGGGGTGGTTCCTATGGGACGTCATTTTCAGGCGCGCCTGGCGTGCTTTGGGCTGTTTGCCTTGGTTCTCTTTTCAATCGGTTCGCTTGCCGCGACTCCGACTACCAGTGATACTCTCGCCCCGCACGTTTCTGGGCTCACCACCAACGACAGCGCTGCCAAAGTCGTCAGCCTGATGCAGGCCGACAGCTATAACTTTCAAAACACCAAGTCGCCTGCCGTCTGGATGATTCGTTTTGCCGGCGACCACCTGAAAGACATTAAGGTTGTCGTGACCGTCAAGGACTCCACCATGGTCGTTTTCGTGACCCTGGTCGAAAACCAGCGCATGCCGGTCACCACCGATTTCATGCGTACCTTGCTCGAGCAGAATCACGAACTCGATCGCGTCAAGGTCGGCTATGACCGCGACGGAGATCTTTCCGTCCGCATCGATGGCAACGTCCGCGTGATGGATGCCACCGAACTGCGCGACATCGTGAACCAGGTTCGCAATGCCTCAGACGAGATTTACGGCATGATCGAGCCCAGCCTGCTGCAATAAGGCTTCTCCGATCTTTCCACATCGATGAGCATGGGATGTCCGCGTTTGCACGCTCGACGCGGCCCGAGAATTCCGCCTGAAATCCTGCAGAATCTAAATGCACGGCGCGTTGTGTTCCGAGCGCGCCCCCTCTGCTAGCCTTCTCTTCGCATGGAAAACACCAACATTCGCCTTGAAAAGCGCCCTCCGCTGGCCACGGTGACGCTCGACCGTCCCAATGTTCTCAATGCACTCAATTCCGCCACCCTTGGCGAAATCGAAACAGCCTTCGCCGACCTTGCGCAGGACACGTCGATCCGCGTGATCCTTCTTTGCGGTGCTGGTGGACGCGCTTTCGCGGCGGGCGCTGACATTCGCGAGCTGGCCGACCGGAACGCTGAAGAAGGTCAGGCATTCTCCCTGCGCGGCCAGGGAATCTTTCGCCGCATCGAGACGCTCGGAAAACCGGTGATCGCCTGCATCCAGGGATTCGCGCTCGGGGGCGGCTGTGAGCTCGCCATGGCCTGCACCTTGCGGTTGGCTGCCGACGACGCACGTCTCGGCCAACCTGAAGTGAAGCTCGGGCTCCTCTGCGGCTATGGTGGAACCCAGCGCCTCCCCCGCCTGGTGGGCCGCGGGGCCGCACTCAAACTCCTGCTCACCGGCGCAGTGATCGACGCGCACGAAGCGTTGCGCATCGGCCTCGTCGACGAAGTCGTTCCGGCCGCGCAGCTGATGGAACGCGCCGAGGCATTGGCCCTCGAAATTGCCGCCAACGCGCCCCTTGCCGTGACAGAGACGCTCCGCGCGGTCGACGAGGGCCTCGACCTGTCCCTCGATCTTGCTCTGCTCCGCGAAGCGGCGCGCTTCGGCTATCTCTGCGGCACTTCCGACAAGGCCGAAGGAACCGCCGCCTTCCTGGCCAAGCGCAAACCGGCGTGGCAGAGAAACTAGCCTGACTGGTATCCTTGATGTGTGATTCAAGATGTCCGCGCAAGGGGATTATTGGCGATGGCCCTGCTGCTGTTGGTGGCTGTCACCGCGTGTCATAAGGAAGAGCAGGCCGTAGTCGGCGTCGCGCAAAAGGCCGAAAATGCCGAGCGCCAGGCGCAGGCCACTGCCACTTTGCGCGACCAGCAGCGTGCCGAGTTGGACCGCATCCCGCTGCCCACCAAAAGCCTTTACATCGACATTCACGAGCCTGGAAACTGGGCCAACCCGTTCCTCTCCGTTGAAGCCGATACGCTCAATCTGCGCGTCAACCTTGCCGACCCCAACCCCAGTCCGGTCGGAGAGGGAACCATGCTCCGGCCCGCGGCAGCGCGTCGCCAGGAAGTGCAATTGCGCCCGGCCGAGCTGGCCGCAGCGATTGTCGCGCTTCCAGCAAGCGCATGGCGCTACGGACGCGTGATTGCCGTGGCCGAGGCTCCCGGCGCCAGCCCCAAAGACCGCGCCAAGATGCGCCGCAACGTCGAATCCGCGATTCAGCAGCTAAACGATCTGGGCGTGGTTGTCGAAGAGTGGCCGGGCCGCTAAGGCGAAAAGAAATTCCTTCTGTGTTCCCTCCGTCATTGGGTGCGGTGCAAGCAGCCACTGCTTCCGTTCCGCCACACCTGCACGGGACGCGCTACTATTGCCCCGTGAGCACTTCCGCCTTTTCAATCCTCAACAACTTCACCCCCCTTGAGCACGAACGCTTCGCCGCGCATCGCGATCTGGAATCCCAGCTCAAGGCCTCGCTGCGCGGCGATGTTTTGTTCGATCTTGGTTCGCGCGCACTCTACGCGGCGGACGCGTCGAATTATCGACAGCTCCCCATCGGTGTCATCTATCCGCGGGACGCGGCCGATGTCGAAGCCGCATTGAAGGCGTGTCGCGCCACGGGGGCGGCGGTGCTGCCCCGCGGCGGAGGCACCAGTCTTTCGGGGCAATGCACCAATGTCGCCGTGGTCTTCGATTTCTCCCGCTACATGAACCGTCTCGATGCCATCGATCCCGGCGCCAAGCTGGCCACGGTGCAGCCCGGCATCGTCCTCGACCGCCTGCGCGATGCGGCCGAGCATTACCATCTCACCTATGCTCCCGATCCCGCGACCCATTCACGCTGCACGCTCGGCGGCATGATCGGCAACAACAGCTGCGGTGTGCATGGCCTTCTCGGCGGCAAGACGGTCGACAACGTCGAGTCCCTCGACATCGCCCTTTACGACGGCACGCGCATGACCGTTGGCCGCACCAGCCACGAGCAGCTCGCCAACTTGATACGCGCCGGCGGCCGCATCGGGCAGATTTACGCGGGGCTGGCTCGGATCCGCGATCGCTACAGTGATCTGGTGCGCGAAAAGTTTCCGCGCATCCCGCGGCGGGTCTCCGGCTACAACCTCGACGAGCTTCTCCCGGAAAATGGTTTCCATGTTGCCCGCGCGCTGGTGGGCAGCGAAGGCACTTGCGCGACTGTGCTTTCCGCCCGGCTGAACCTTACGGCCAGCCCACCCTATCGCGTGCTCACAGTGCTCGGATTTCCCGATGGTTTCCTGGCCGCAGACGCGGTTCCGCTGGCCCTGGCTCACAGCCCGATCGGCCTTGAAGGCTTCGATCACCTTCTTGTCGAGTTCATGCGCCGCAAAGGCCTGGCGCTCAAAGAACTCGATCAGCTTCCCGCAGGCGTGGGATTTCTGCTGGTCGAATTCGGCGCGTGGACTGCCGAAGAAGCCCAGTTCAAAGCCGAGTCATTGCTCCACGACTGCCACGATTGGCCGGTCGCGCCGGCAGCGCACATCTGCACGGCGGCCGAGGCTGCCAGCGTCTGGTATGTGCGCGAGTCCGCGCTCGGTGCCGTGGTCTTTGTGCCCGGCGAGCCCGATCGCTGGGAAGGCTGGGAAGACGCGGCCGTTCCGCCCGACAAGCTCGGCGCTTACTTGCGCAGCATCACGGAGCTCATGAACGAATACGGCTATCGCAGCCCGCTCTACGGCCACTATGGACAAGGCTGCGTCCACATGCGCATCAATTTCGATTTTCGCTCGGAGCAGGGGCTGCACAATTTTCGCGATTTCCTCGACCGTGCAACGGACGTCGTTCTTCACTACGGTGGCTCGCTCAGCGGGGAGCACGGCGATGGCCAGGCGCGCGCCGCTCTCTTGCCCAAGATGTTTGGGCCGGAGCTGATGCAGGCCTTTCGCGAATTCAAAGCGCTGTGGGATCCCGACAACCGCATGAATCCCGGCAAGCTGATCGATGCGGTACGCGTCTACGATCCGGTGGAGAATCTTCGCCACGGCATCCAGCCCGCACCACCCAAACCGAAAACGCATCCCGAGAATGCGGAATTCGGCGTTCCCGACGAAGAGCAGAAAACGCATTTCGCATTTGCGAAGGACGACGGCTCCTTCACCCGCGCCACCGAGCGTTGTGTCGGCGTAGGCGCCTGCCGCAAGACAGAAGGCGGCGTCATGTGTCCCAGCTATCGCGCCACAGGCCAGGAACAGCACTCCACCCGCGGCCGCGCGCGCCTGCTGTGGGAGATGCTTGAGGGGGCTCTTCAGGAGGAAGGATTCCAGAGCGAGGCTGTGCACGAGGCTCTCGACCTTTGCCTCAGTTGCAAAGCCTGCAAGACGGAGTGCCCGGTGCAGGTCGACATGGCCGCCTACAAATCCGAGTTCCTCGCGCAGCGCTACAACGGACGCCTCCATCCCCTGCATCACTACGTCTTCGGTTTCGCTGACAAACTTGCGCGCTGGGGATCGCTCGCGCCCGCGTTCACCAACGCCGTTCTCACCGGTCCCCTCACGAGTCCGCTCATCAAGCGCATCGCCGGCGTCGCCGCGCAGCGCGCGTTCCCGCAACTTGCAGCGCAAAGTTTTGTCGCAGCGCACCAGATCAGTCGAGCCCGGAAGTTGCAACCTGAAAATCGGGCCTTTGCCGCTGGTCGAGCACCGGCCTCGCAGCAGGTCCTTTTATGGCCGGACACCTGGAACAACTACTACCATCCGCAGACCCTCGCTGCCGCCGAATCGGTCCTCTCCAGTGCAGGATTTAGCGTGCAGACCATCCAGCGCCACATCTGCTGCGGACGGCCTCTCTACGACTTTGGCCTGCTGGGCGCGGCGCGAAAATATCTGGCACGCGTTCTCGAACGCATGACGCCGCAAATCAACGCCGATATGCCATTCATCTTCCTTGAACCGAGCTGCGCCAGCGTTTTCAAAGACGAGCTTGGCGAGCTGTTCCCCAACGACCCGCGTGCCCGACGCTTGAAGGAACAGGTCTGGCTGCTCGCTGATTGGCTCGGTGCGTATGCGCCTGATTTCGGAGCAGGCAGCCTGGAGGGCGCGCAGGTTCTAGTGCACGGCCATTGCCATCACAAGGCGGTCTTCGGCGGATCGGCAAGTGAGATTGCGGCTTTGCGCCGCGCGGGAGCAAGTGTCGAAGCGATCAAAGCAGGCTGCTGCGGCATGGCCGGCCCTTTTGGTTTCGAGGCCGAAAAATTCGAAGTCTCCAAAACCATCGCCCAGGATGGTCTGCTGCCCGCCGTTCACTCCGCAGGCCCCGATACGATCATCGTCGCCGATGGTTTCAGTTGCCGCGAACAGATTGCGCAACTCGGCCAGCGGCGCGCTCTCCACTTCGCCGAAGTGCTGGCGCGCGGAATCGAGAGATGATGCGGGATTGCCTTTTTTGATCGAACAGGGCATCCCCGGTCGGGCCATCCCCCTGCGCTCCCATAGAACTTCATTCACCGAGGCCGCGCATGTTTGTCGTTGTCTGGCAGTTTGAAGTTGCCGAGGAAAAGATTGCCGCATTTGAAGCTGCCTATTGCCCCGATGGCTCGTGGGCGCAGCTTTTCCGCCTCTCCTCCCACTACAAGGGCACTGAGCTTTTGCGCGATGCGTACGTTACGGGGAAGTATCTGACCATCGATCGATGGACAAGCGAAGAAGCCTACCGCGCCTTCCGCCGCGATCACGATGCCGAATACGAGACCCTCGATCGCGCCTGCGACGACCTCACCAGCCGCGAAACCCGTATCGGCACCTACGCCGCCTAGTCGAGCGGCTCACGGCTTACGCGACCAGGTATCCGGAAAGCACCATCCGAACTGCGCCTCACTCAATGCTTCACGCCTACGGGCTGTGGCCGCGCATAGTAGCCGGACACGGTGCGCGTCTTCACATCGGGCTTGTCCACCTGGACCTGCAGCGCGTGATACTCGTTCGGTCGATCGCCAGGAGCTGCCGCGAAGGTCAGATCATATCCCGCATTCGCATCCCGTACTGCAAGTTTCAAATCTCCGGTGATGTCCTTCCCTTTGATCAGCACCTCTCCGCCGGAGTGCTCCGCCAGAACCTGCAACGCCAGGTTGGGATACTGCGCCTGCTTGGCGAGTGCAACACCCTTCAGATAGCCCTGGTAATAAAAAGGATTGCTCCGTCCCAAATCGAAGGGATCGAGGCAAAAGAGCGTGATTTGCGATTCACGCAATCCATTCGTCAGTTGCACGATCGAGTTGAAAACCCAGTTGCCCTGTTTCTCGTCCTCCTGTTCGCCCGCGCGCGGCAGCATCGGCCAACCCCCGCTGATCACCAGGAACGCTTCCTGCCAGGCAGCGAGGCTCCGATCGCAGCAAGCTGGCTCAGCTGGCCCAGCGACATCTCCAATCGTTCCGCGGCTCCGTAGAAACCGGAGCCCCGGGTAATGGTGCGCAAAGTAGTTTGCGACTTGTCGAACGCAGCCAGCAAAGCATTGCCGTCCAGGGTCGCCTGCTTTTGCATCTGCGCGCCGCCGTCGGCGAGGAACGCAACGGAAGTTGGATTGGCCAGCTTGCCGTTGTCCTGTTTCAGAAACTCGTCCAACTGTTGCCGCTCCCACGCAACCTCGCTGAAGTCGGTGTTGATCATGTCCAGCAGAATGAAGACATGGACAGGTTCAGCCGGCGCGGTCCTGTCGCTGCTGGCGCGGAAACTGATCAGCTTTTGCGGATCCTTGTTGTCGAGAACGGTGAAATCGCTCGCCTGCAAGCCGTCCACGTGGTGACCTAGTTTGTCCGTCACCGCGACATGGATTGTGATCTGGTTGCCGGCAGCGGATGTGTCGCTCGGCGCCGCCTGCACCGGCCGCGGTTGCACTGCAGGTTTTTGCTCCTGCGCACTTGCAAGGCTGGACAGGCATCCCAGCCCAGTTCCAAATAGGATCGCCAAGGCTGCAGACTTTCCTTGGTTGCAGCGCGAAATCAAATGCAAGTGTTCCTCTCGATAAGGAGACTGTGCAGAGCCGTCAAAGGTTGCCGACAGGGTTTCCGCTACGCATGGTGTGACAGCGACTACACCTGTTTATCATTTTCTCTTTTTCTTCGCTTTTTCCCTGTTTTTCCGCTGTCCCATCCTGCTACAATCCCCTCGAATCTATTGAAGCCGCCGCGTGTTTTCTCTCCACAACCAAGGGTCGCGCCTGGCGAGCAATTCTTTGAGGAGCATCCGCCATGGCAGTTGTCGACGAACGCGCAAAAGCTGTAGAACTAGCCCTTTCACAAAGCGAAAAGCAGTTTGGCAAAGGGTCGATTGTCCGCCTCGCCTCCAAAGAGGCCCTGCTGCCGATCACCGTTATCTCCACTGGATCCATCAGCTTCGACGCAGTTTTGGGCGTGGGTGGCCTGCCGGGCCGCGTGACCGAGGTATTTGGACCGGAATCGTCCGGTAAAACCACCATCTCTCTCCAGGTGATTGCCGAGGCGCAACGTATAGGTGGCCTGGCGGCTTTTTCGATGCCGAGCACGCTCTCGACCCCGCCTACGCACGCAAGCTCGGCGTGGATATCGACAACCTGCTCGTTTCGCAGCCTGACTCCGGAGAGCAGGCCCTTGAAATCACGGAGGCCCTGGTCCGCTCGGGTGCCATTGACGTCCTGGTGGTCGATTCGGTCGCTGCCCTCGTACCCAAGGCCGAGCTCGATGGCGAAATGGGCGAGTCCCACATGGGCCTTCAGGCCCACCTCATGTCGCAAGCCCTGCGCAAGCTCACCGGTACGGTCTCCAAGTCCCGCACCGCGCTCATCTTCATCAATCAGATCCGCGAAAAGATCGGGGTGATGTTCGGAAACCCTGAGACCACCACCGGTGGCCGCGCCCTCAAGTTCTACTCGTCCGTTCGCGTCGACATCCGCCGAATCGCAGCGGTCAAGGAAGGCGATACTGTCGTCGGTTCGCGTACCAAGGTCAAGATCGTCAAGAATAAGGTCGCCGCGCCGTTCCGCGAAGCGGAGTTCGACATTCTCTACGGCGAAGGCATCAGCCGCGAGGGCGATGTGCTCGGCCTGGGCGTGGGACAACATCGTGGAGAAGTCGGGCGCATGGTACAGCTACGCCGGTGAA
>CAWCRW010000011.1:0-109104 GCA_963798035.1 uncultured Acidobacteriaceae bacterium
TCTTAGAATCAAGCAGTTACATCAAATCTCCCGGTACTGAAAAGTATGCGCCAAGGGGTCATCTTCAGCAAGCATTTTCGCGCGCAGAAAGTGCGTACGTTAGCGCACCGCCGCTTTTACTGAGAGCATGATCGCATGGGTGTCGCGTCGTACCGGCTTGGCTACCTAATGGCACTGCACCACGTGTTCCTGATTAGGGAATCGTTCTAATGTCAGTGACGCTGATTTTCACGCTCACCGGACATTGCTTAGTAAAGTACAAAGGGATTGTTTCGCGCGCTGATGACCCCAAGACGTTTTGGCCGAACGTTGCCGTGTATTGCTCAATGCGGAATGCGGTCAACTCGGGCGAACACTTTCGCGAAACAACTCTTCGATCCTTTCGATCAGGGTTTCCGGGTGCATAGGCTTGGGAAGGATGTCAAATTGATGCCCCGCTCGTCGTGCCGCGGCCAACAATTCAGTCGTTGCTGGCTGTCCAGAAGAGAGAAGCACCCTGCAATCAGGGCAACTGTTTTTTATCTGAATGGCTAATTCGATGCCGCTCATTTGCGGCATGATGACATCAGTCAGAAGGAGATCCGGATGCGCAGATCGTGCCGCACTTAATGCGTCGAACGGATCGACGAAGGATCGAGCATCAAAGCCACGGCTTATCAAAATGAGTTCAAGGGTTGAGGCGATGATGTTCTCATTGTCCACCACAAAAGCTATCCGTTTGGTCCCGGTCAAGGTTCGCTGCTCCCCGCGAGGATTTCGCCGATTCGCCTTGAGATTATAGACGCGCGTTCGTCAGTTTATTTCTTCATCGTCTCTCTTGGGAAGATAGACGACTTCTACTTCTGAAGGCTAAGGTGCGTTTGCCGATTTGATTGCTTTATCGAGTTCGAGCGCGGCGATTCGGTCAACGAGGACGTTTTTGAGTTCTGACGCTTCCGGGCCTCGGCGTGCATCTGGTGTTTGCTCGACCTTTTGCAGGGCGACCTTTAGCTCATCCAGATAGGCTGACGGCATCTCGACTCTCCTTCGGTCTCAGATGCCAAATTTCAAGACTAAGGACGCCCAAGGTCGATTCAATTCTCCGATTCTGGGCGATTTCGGGTTTGAAACGCACAAGCAACCGTACCCAATGGAAGCGGAATCGATCACTGACTCGCCAATCCCCAGGTTTTAGAAGCGTGGCACTCATCTCCCTTATTGCTCGTAGGCGGTATGAACCGGGAGAAACACTCGGACGGTCGTACCGTGTCTTTCGGCTTCATTACTGCTCAAGAGGTCAATTCTGCCCCCGTGTCCTTCGACCAATTGCTTCGCGATGAACAGCCCGATCCCGGTGCCAACCGTAAAACGCGTGGTGAAGAAGGCCTCGAAGACTCGAGGCAGGATTTCGGGCGCAATCCCCACTCCATCATCTGCCACTGTCAGAGCGACTCCAACCGTTGGATCTTCGGTGTCGCTCACAGAAATCGAGAGAGTGCCCCCGGTGGGCATTCCATACATGGAATTCGTGATGAGATTCGAAATCACCTGCATCATTTCGCCTCGACGGAGCATGATCTTTCGCGAGGATTCAAGTGACTTTGTAATGGTGATGCCGGTTGCTATACAGCGAGGCTCGTAAATCGCGATGGCATGTTCCGCTATGTCACTAAGATATGCGCGGCTTGCGGAGGCGTGCTCGCGGTAATACCCCAGGGTCTGCTTAGCGATATGCGAGACGCGTGCCAACTCGCTTTCCGCAGACGCAAGATAATTGGCGCCCTCCGGGCCTGTGACCATGGGGCGCAGAAGAAAAAGAAGGTTTACAACTGCTTCGAGAGGGTTGTTGATCTCGTGGGCGATGGTTGCGGCCATGCGCCCTGTCGCCGCAATTTTTTCCGACAGGAGAAGTGATTGCTCCATTTGCTTGCGAGCCGAGATATTTCTCAGAATTTTCGAGGCGCCAATGATTCGGCCATCCGCGTCTTTGATCGGGGATACGGTGAGGGACACATCGATCAATCGGCCGTCCTTCGTCAATCGAACTGTATCGAAGTGCTCCACGCGCCTGTCTGCGCGTATGTTTTCGATGATTCTTTTTTCGTCCGAATAAAGGTGCTCGGGGATGAGCTTGAGAATCGATTGCCCGATCATTTCTTCTGCGGTGTATCCGAAGACCCGCGTCGCAGCGGCGTTCCAACTCGTAACGATTCCATTCAAATCCTTACTCAAAATCACGTCATCGGACGAGTCGACGATCGCCGCGAGTTCGCCGAGGTGCTTGGCACTCTCTCGTAACGCCGCTTCCGTCCTCCGAACCTCGGTTATGTCGCGAACCGTACCCAGAATTCGTCCTTTGAAGCCCTCCGACTCAGGCTGGAGATGCCCCCTGATTTCGATACGCCGAAGGGTTCTGTCCCGGAGATAGATCATCCCTTCATACTGGAGCGGCTCACCTTCTTGCACTGTCCGCTGGACTGCCTGGCGGAACGGATCGCGGTCGCCGGGATGTACGATTTCGCGAAGAAATTCTGCGCCGTTGACCGCGCCCTCTTCGCGGCTCCGACCAAAAATCTCATACATGCGATCGTTTTCCCAACTCTCTTTGTCTTCGATGGTGTCCCAGACAAAAACTCCGAGATTCGCGACCTCGGTCGCGAGTTTGAGCCTCGCCTCGCTCGCGCGCAGCCGCTGCGCCCCCACAACGGTCGCCGTCATATTACGGAAAGCGTCGTAAACGCCACCGATTTGACCGTTTTCATAGACGGGAATCAGAGAATAGCTCCAATAGTGGTCTTCAAGAACTCCATTCAAAAGGATTGGGATGAACATGTTATCCCGCACCGCTGTCTCGCCCCGGTAGAGGCAGGCCTCTAGATCACCGCCTACCAAGTCCCAAGCTTCATGAAACACCTCGCGATAGAGACCTCCAAGGGCCTTTGGATGCTTCATTGTCAAGGTGGAAATGGCTGCGTCATTGTAGAGAAACACCATCTCCGGGCCCCATGAGAGGATGGTGGGAAAGGGAGAATGGAGCATCAGGTTCGCGGTTGCGAGCAGAGTCTCCGACCACTCTTCCATTCGACCTAGTGGGGTCTTCGACCAGTCAAAAGCGCGAATGCGACTAGCCATCTGGCTGTTGCCGGTAATCAGAATGGCGGCGCGGTCAGTGAAGGCTGTCTGATTCATAAGATTCGTCGGCTCGGTTGAGAGGATTCCCGCCCTTTGATGCTAGTTCAATCCACAGCGTGAAGCCCATAAAACTTCGAGACCTCGACAACCTCGCCGAAGGAGTTCTTCTGTCTTTTCTCCCGGGAAACAGCCAATTTGCGGCCCGCAGCACAGGCAATGAATGCGATGGAATCGGGAGTATCGCCAGGCTGTAGCCGAGTCATCTTGTTCAGTGCTGATGCTCAACTGTGCGAAATAAGATCGTTGCCAACAGACGCTGAGGCGATCAAGGCATCGGGGGCGATTCAAGCTCGACTGCATCCGCGCCCACGATCGTTCCCTTGCATTCTCCAAATCCAATTCTGGGCAATCCTTCTTTGCACGCAAAGGCTCGAAAAGCTACGTGGTCATCGTCTTCAAGGAATGTGCGCATTTCGCCAGTCGGCAGACTCACTGATGTCGAGCGATGCTTCATCTCGAGAAGGCAACCCTCCGAACCATCACCGGGGCCGGAGACAGTGCCGGTTGCGAGAAGATCGCCCGTGCGCAGATTGCAGCCGTTGCTCGCATGATGGGTCACCAGCTGCCGGAGGGTCCAGTACAGATCTTTCAAGTTGCTTCTACTAACAACAAACGGATCCATGCCCGCTGCGCGCATCCTCTTGGACTGCAAGGACACCTCGAGATGCAGATCGATCCCGTCCCGATCTGTAAATGGTGAGGAGAGATAAGACAAGGACGCCGGTTCGCTGGCAAGTCTCTCTCGTGCCTCAACGCGATAAGGCGACAACGCTTCCATCGGAACGATCCATGGCGAAATTGTCGTCGCGAAACTCTTCGCCAGGAATGGCCCCAGTGGTTGATATTCCCACGCCTGCATATCGCGCGCCGACCAGTCATTCACAAGACAAAGTCCGAAGATGCGTTCTTCCGCTTCGGCGATCGGAATAGATTGCCCCTGCGCATTTCCTGATCCGACGAGTGCTCCTACTTCCAGTTCGTAGTCGAGCGAACGCGTTGGTGCGAAGAGAGGCTCGCTGTCTCCGGATTTGATTTGTCCCCGAGGCCGGCGGACCTTGTGACCGCTCACCGTAAGCGACGATGCGCGCCCGTGATAACCGATAGGAACATATTTGTAATTCGGAAGCAACGGATTGTCAGGGCGAAACAATTTGCCTACGCGGGTGGCGTGATCAATCGATGCATAGAAATCGGTGTAGTCGCCGATCTGCGCAGGGAGATGCATTTCGGCTTCTGCCATTGGAACAAGAAGCGGGGCGAGGATACTCGAAGACTGCGTGCCCGACTTCTGCACACCAAGAATTTCAGTCACATGTCGTCGCGACACCTTCCATGCTTCCGCTCCGAGAGCCATGAACGGATTCATTGTATCTGCGCGGAGGGCGTCCACAATCAAACCTGGCAGCGGTCGAAGAAGTCCCTGATCGGCGCAGGCTTTCAGGTTCAGGATCTGATCGCCAATGGCAATGCCGATCGAAGTCTGCCCATCGTGGCGGAAAACTCCGTACGGCAAGTTCTGCAGCGGAAAATCGGAATTAGGCTCGTTGGCTGAGGGAATCCAGCTTTGTTGACTCACAGCCATCCCAATGTCTCCAAGTCTTCCATTGGCTCGGTGAAGGAGCAGGACCCAATACTACTAAAGAACTCCCGCCTCGTCTCATGGAGCTGCTCGGCGCTCCACTTCAAGTTACGCCATGCGATGTGTTCAGGAGTTATCTGCCATGCCTGCGGGTCCGCCTCTTCGAGGATCTGCGCTGCATTTGTTGCCTCGCCGCCAAGATGAACGAATGAAGCCGCACAGCACAGATTCACGAATCCGTGCATCATCCCCGATGCGCTGGATGGTTCATGAGTGAAGGGATGTTGCGAACGAATGGGATGGTGCAACCCAGCTGTGGCCTTGAAACTGAGATGGCGCTCGGCGATTGCCTGCAACATGTCGGCGATAGCTTGAGAGGACGGAAATGTCTCCGCGCCCACTCCTCCCATCCTCAGCTTGACATTTGCGCCGGCTGTGCAAACCGCATTCAAGAGCTCGGCCTTGCTCGAATCGAACGGCACTTCAAAGTACGCCGGCAGGTCCATCGGTAAGTGCCGCGCAATGCAATCGACTTCAGAAGGCGCAGCGACTTTTATTTCCACGGCTTCGATCGGCGCGCCTTCGTCGAGTATGCGATGCAACTTCTGCCATTGGCTCGTGGGTTGTGAAACAACGGTCAGCCGCATTTCTTTGAAGCGATCGCCGGCAATTTCGCGCAATTTTTCCACTCGATCAAGATCGACGACGAGGCGTGCGAGCGCCTGCGCATGTGCGTCCCGGCAATAATTCAGATAGTTGAGGGCCACGCATTGCAAATCAAGGCTGGCTGGAGGATACAAGCCAGCATAGTCAAAGAGGCCTTCGACTAGATTGTCCATCGCGGTCATTTTTTCGCGGATGCCGCCGTCTTCCCGTTCTTCGCCACATGCCCGCTCTTCCCGGAGACGAACCGCTTCTTCAATCCCTGCCAGCATTCGAAGTACTCATGCTGCAGAATCCTGGCGTTCATCGCGAATTCAGTGGGTCGCACCACGAGCTGCGTCTCAAACATGAAGGCCAGTGTGTTGTCGAGGTACTGGGGCTTGAGGTCCGCATTGCTGGCCCGCTCAAACGTATCTGCATCGGGACCGTGACCCGCCATACAGTTGTGCAGGCTGGCGCCGCCGGGGACGAAACCTTCAGCTTTTGCATCGTACGCGCCGAATACCAGGCCCATAAACTCGTTCATCAGATTGCGGTGAAACCAAGGCGGTCGAAAGGTGTGCTCCGCCACGATCCACCGCGGCGGAAAGATCGCGAAATCGCAATTCGCCGTGCCGGGAACTTGAGAAGGCGCACTTAACACCGTATAAATCGAGGGATCCGGGTGGTCGAACGAAACGGTGTTGATGCAATTGAAGCGAGCCAGATCATATTTGTAGGGGAAGTAGTTGCCGTGCCATGCGACGACATCCAGGGGCGAGTGATCGATGAACGCCGACCAGAGGCGTCCCATGAATTTCGACGTAATGTGAAACTCCCCTTCGCGATCGTCAAATGCCGCCATGGGAGCCTGAAAGTCGCGCGGATTCGCGAGACCGTTGGCGCCAATCGCGCCGAGTTCCGGAAGACGAAACGGCAGGCCATAGTTCTCGCAGATATAGCCACGTGACGCATTGCCCTCGAGCTGTTCGACTCGAAACTTCACACCACGCGGAATCACGCAGATCTCACCCGGAGCAACGTCGAGAATTCCCAGTTCCGTGTGGAACCGCAGCTTTCCTAACTGCGGGACGATCAGAAATTCGCCGTCAGCACTATAGAAGAACCTTTCTTTCATCGACGCGTTGGCCGCGTAGAGATGAATCGCGACGCCGACCTGCATCGCTGGGTCTCCGTTACCGCCGAGAGTAACCATTCCGTCAACGAAATCTGTCTTCTCTTTGGGGAGAGGCAATGGATCCCAACGCAGCTGATTCGGCGAAGTGGGCACCTCGAGAAACGGTCCGCTGCGAATGAGTCTCGCATCGATCTCCTCGTAAGGCCGATGGGTCACCGAAGGGCGAATCCGATAGGTCCATGTACGCCGATTGGTGGCGCGGGGCGCGGTAAACGGCGTGCCGCTGAACTGCTCGGTATAAAGGCCGAGGGGATGCTTCTGCGGTGCATTCTGCCCGACCGGCAACGCCCCCGGAACAGCTTCACTAGCGAACTCGTTGCCGAAGCCGGATTGGTATTGAGTTTCTGCCAACATGGTTTCCTCTCTCACAGCCTGCGACTCAAAGCGAGCAGCTCCGCTTCCTGCATCGCCTCATAGATCTGGTCGAAGCTGCTCACCGCAAATAACAGCTTGTGCAGCTCGTCCACTTTTACCGGAGTGCTCAGCACTTCGTCGAGTGAGAAATCGTGAATGGCACAATGACCTTCCATGACGTTGCGGCATTCACCATGCGAACTGATCAAGCCGCTGCCGTACACCTTGATTTCATCGCCTTGACGAATGAGTCCGAACTCGACGGTGTACCAGAAAAGACGGCCGAGCTTTTCAAGCGCCGCGGTATCGTCGATCGCGGCGCAGACCCGACCATAGCGTTCCAGAAAATCCGCGAACACGGCATGTGCATGCATCGGAACGTGCCCGAAAACATCGTGAAAGATGTCGGGCTCCGGCGTGTACTCGATTGAGTCGCGGCTGCGCAGCCAGGTCGTGGTCGGAAACAAACGGTTGGCCAACATTTCAAAAAATGCCGGAGCGGGAAGGAATCCGCTTACGGGCGTCGAGTTCCAGCCTGTCCTGGGCCTAAGGCGCGCGCTTATTTCCGACAGGTCCGGCAAGCGGTCCCGCCGCAAGCCAATGATCCCAAATCCATCGAGGTACTCGCGCGCTGCGTGTTTCTCCAGCTCGGGCAGCATGCGCGAAACCAGCTCCGCCCAAACGCCGTGCTGCTCATCCGTGTAAGCCGGGTAATTCTGCTGGATGATGTACGGCGCAGCCGCCGACAAGGTTGCAGTATTCATGGTTGCCTCCTTCTCGGTTAAAGGTTGCCTCGTTCGCGCTGTTCCCGTTCGATGGCTTCAAACAGCGCTTTGAAATTGCCTTTGCCGAAGCTGCGGCTTCCTTTGCGCTGGATGATTTCGAAGAACAGCGTCGGCCGATCTTCCACGGGCCGCGAGAATATCTGCAACATGTAGCCTTCGTCGTCGCGATCGACCAGAATGCCCAGCTCTTCCAACTCTTCGACAGGCTCATCAATCTTTCCCACGCGATCCTGCAACTCGGTGTAGTAGGTGTGGGGCACGTGGAGGAAATTGATCCCCTGGGCGTGCAGGCTTTTCACGGTGTGCAGAATGTCGTTTGTCGCAAGCGCAATGTGTTGCACCCCAGGGCCCGCATAGAAATCGAGGTACTCCTCAATCTGCGACTTGTGCTTGCCTTCCGCGGGCTCATTGATGGGAAACTTCACATAGCCGTTTCCGTTGGCCATCACTTTGGACATCAGCGATGAGTATTCGGTCGAAATGTCTTTATCGTCGAAGTGCTGGTAGAGCTTGAACCCCATGACATGCTCATAAAAGCTGACCCACTGATCCATTTCGTGCCAGCCCACGTTGCCCACCATGTGATCGATGTGAAGAAGACCGGTAGGGCGCGAGAGCGTGTCCTGTTCTACCGCGCGATACCCGGGAAGGAAGGGACCATCATAATCATCACGCTGCACAAAGGTGTGAATCGTGTCGCCATAGGTGCGAATACTTGAAAGCACGATACGGCCATGCTCATCCGACATGGCGTGCGGCTCGTCATCGCTGACAGCGCCCCGGCTTGTCGTCTCGCGCCAAGCGCGGTCAGCATCTTTCACCCAGAGAGCAATCACCCGTACACCGTCGCCATGACGTTGGACGTGTTCGGCGATGGCGCCGCTACTGCGCAAAGGCGTGGTCAGCACAAAGCGAATTTTGCCTTGCTGCACCACGTAGGACGAGCGATCGCGCTGGCCGGTTTCAGGCCCCGCATATGCCACCAGCGACATACCAAACGCCGTGCGATAGAAGTGAGCCGCCTGCCGCGCGTTGCCTACATAGAATTCGACATGGTCGGTTCCGAGCAACGGAAGAAAATCCTGATCCGTCGAAGGATGTTCGAGTACTGCATGCGAAGTCGAAGAAGATGAGATAGAACGCGGGACAGCGTTCATGGGTGCACCTCCGGGACCGGAAGCATGCTGAAGCGCAAGGGAAAATGCTTCCGACTAGGCGAAAGAATAGGCCTGCTCGAACAACGCTGAACAGGCTGATTCGAATGAAATAGCGACGTCGGACTTAAGAAGATTAAGCGCCATGTAGAATTGGCTTAAGGATGCATTGCGAATGGCCCATAAGACCGCACCCAACATTCTCGAACTGGACTCGATTGCATGGAAACTCATTGAGAGTCTGCAACATAACGCACGGCTGTCGTTTGCCGAACTGGGCCGGAAGGTTGGCCTGTCAACTCCCGCTGTCTCCGAGCGCATCCACCGCCTCGAAGATGCGGGAGTGATCACTGGCTACCATGCCTCTTTGAATATGGCCAAGCTCGGGATCCCCATTCGCGTGCTCGTCCGACTCACGATTCCCGGCGGTGATCTACAGATCAGCCGCACCGTCGCAGCGATCAAGGAAATGGCTGAAATCAGCCGATGCCATCGCATCACGGGAGACGAATCCTTCGTAATTGAAGCCCATGTCGTCTCCATTCGGCACCTCGAAGCATTTATCGATAAGCTGTCGGCGCTTGGAGCAACTTCGACTTCCACCGTCTTGTCCTCAACGGTAGAACGACGCGAATATCACGCGCGGCAGATTGAAACATTTGCAAAGTATCTTTGAGGAGAGCCCTCAATCAGCGTCGTACTCCTCTTGGAAATGACGCGCGCCTCATGGCTTCCCTTGCGGCCGGTAAGTCCGGGTTCTTGCATCCTCGCTTCCTTGGTGCACAGGAGCCTGCGATGCCGGGAACGCCCGGTATGGGACAAGATCGGTCGAGCGCAAGAGAGGCCACTTCGACACGGCCGTGGCTTCAACCGAACAAGCTTACGCGATCTGTCGATCCGCTTTATCATTCCGTTCAAAGGCCATCCAGGGCGCTATGTATGGCATTGCCATCTACGGGGCACGCGGCGAATGAGATGATGCGGCCGTTTGAGGTGCTTCCGGCGTAGGCGAGAACGCGGATCCTGTTGCCACGGAACTGCCGCGCAGCGTAATCTGCGCAAAGGTCCACCTCAAGTGACAGCTCGCGCCGAAGGTTTTGCTCAACTGAAGACCGATTCCTCATCGAAACGCGGTTACAACCTGTTCCTCCTGCTGGTCGCGGGATTGGGAGGGCTCCTCTACGGCATCGATGTGGGCATCATCGGCGGGGCCCTTCCCTACCTTGAAGCAACGTCGCACCTGAATGCATCGGAACTGTCGGCAATTGTGGCTGCCGTTCTGCTGGGCAGTGTCTTCTCTACGCTCTTTGCGGGGTTGCTGGCAGACTGGATGGGACGCAAGCCGCTCATGATCCTCAGCGGGTTTGCCTTTGTGTTGAGTATCCCGGTCATCGCACTTTCGCAGGGATATGGGCCATTGTTCTTTGGTCGGCTCCTCCAAGGGATGAGCGGCGGATTCATCGGCGTTGTGGTTCCGCTTTACCTGGCAGAGTGTCTATCGGCTTCGAGCCGCGGCAAAGGAACTGGAATCTTTCAGTGGATGCTCACCCTGGGAATCGTTGCCGCTGCGCTGGTAGGAATCTACTACAGCTATCGCGTCGCGGCTGTGGCACAGACTGGCGACGTCGTCTCTCTCTTCGCATTCAAGGACCAGGCGTGGCGACACATCTTCTGGGTATCGCTGCCCCCGGGACTGGTGTTTGTCGTGGGCTGTCTATTCGTGAGCGAATCGCCCCGATGGCTTTTCCGGCGAGGCCGCAAAGAAAAAGCGGAAGCCGCGCTGCTGCGGTCGCGCACAGCAGAACAGGTCGCGATTGAGATGCGCGAGATGGAAGCCACCGCGCATGCCGCTGCGCATGGGAACGCAAGCAAAACCGTCGGAGATTCGCTGTTGCGGCGAAAGTATGTCATCCCATTTTTATTGGCTTGCATCATCCTGTTCTGCAACACCGCCACCGGCATCAACTCGATTATCGGATTCAACACAGGCATTCTCCTGCAGAGCGGCTTGTCGGACCTGCAGGCGCACTGGGGCTACGTCATCTTCACCTTCGTCAACTTTCTGATGACCATCGTGGGGTTGTCGCTGGTTGATCGCAAGGGTCGGAAGTTTCTGCTTGTGATTGGCACCAGCGGCGTGATTCTTTCCCTGGTGATCGTGGGTGTCATGTTCCTGAGCACGGAAAAGCGTAGTGTGGATTGCCACGGCGTTTTGCAGGCTGAAGTCGGACCCGATCAGTCGCTTCTGGTGCACTTTGATAAGGCGCAGGCCACACGATTGCTCGCCTCTGCGGGGCCGGATGGGAACGCAATTCGCGCCGAGCGCGCCTCCTTTGCGGTGATTTACTCCTATGGCGACTTCACTGCGTCGACCAGCTTTGTTCGGTCGGACGATCCGAGTCCGTCGCCGCTCAGCATCACCCGCGAGAGCTGCGTGCCGGCCAACCGCGTCGAAGCAATTTTCAAGAACCCGTTCGCCAACCTCGAGGCAGCTCGCACGGCGCCCTTGAGAATCGATAAAGCCCTGATCGGTGCGGTTCCCGACGAGGGACATGGATGGCTTGTCGCGCTCGGCCTTTACAGCTTCCTGGCCTTTTATGCGATGGGGCCGGGCGTCTGCGTGTGGCTGGCACTTTCAGAGTTGATGCCGACGCGCATTCGCTCCAATGGCATGAGCATTGCGCTGGTCATCAATCAGTTGGTTTCGACCACGTTGGCTGGGATTTTTCTTCCATTCGTCAGCAAGCACGGATACTCCTCGATCTTTTTCCTCTTCGCCAGCTTCACGGTCATTTATTTCCTGACCGCCGTATTTCTTTTGCCCGAAACAAAGGGCAAAACGCTCGAGGAGATCGAAGCGTACTTCGAAGGACAGTCGGCATAGCACGAATTTATTTCTAAACTGTGATCGCTCCAAGAAAAGCTCCGTGCGCCGGGCGCCCAGGACGGAATAATGAAACGCGGCTCACACCAACCTTGGGCGCAATTAGAATGTGCCTTTGCCTTTCGGCTGTGATTCCGTCGATGCCAAATCGCTGACGCACTGATTCAAAGTTCCAGCGATGAGCCTCAAGTTTTTAAATTCGAGGCGATTTCCGACAGCTTCGGCATCTATCAGAAGCATAGGAAGGGTTGGCGATAAGCCACTTGCAACAGGAACCATTCTTCTGGAAGCTCGCTGGTGCCGGAAACTGTCGGCTTTCCTCGGATTGGAAAATTCACTTGCGCATCAGCCCCACTTATGTGTTACAGTCTGTAACACTATGAATGCGGGCACGAATTCGAGGCACGATCCGGCCGAACTAGGCGAACTGGAACGAAGCATTTTGCTCGTCGTCTGGCGCCTCGGCTCTGTCACAGCCGACCGGGTTCGCGAGGAACTCGACCGGCCGCTGAAAGATTCCACCGTGCGTACCGTGTTACGCCGCATCGAGAAGAAGGGCTATCTGGCCCATAGCATCGAAGACCGCGCGTTCGTCTATCGTCCTGTCCAATCCCGACAACGCGTCGCGGGACGAGCCGTTAAACGCATCCTCGACTGGCTCTGCGAGGGATCCGTCGAAGCGCTGCTTGTCGGCATGGTCGATTCCAAGGTCCTTGACCGCGGCGAACTGCAGCGTCTCGCCGAGCACATCAGCACCGGGCAAAATGCTCCAATCGGAAAGAAGGGGGTTCAATGATTTCCATCCTCATCGAAGCAGCCCTCCGTTCGCTTCTCGTCGGACTGGTCGTTGCGATCGGTCTTCGCGTCTTTCGAGTTCGGAATGTTCCGGCGCAAAAAGCCGCCTGGGGGCTGGTTCTGCTTGCAGCTTTTGCAATGCCTCTGTTGCGGCCCATCACGGCACGGTGGCACATTCTGCCCGCCGGCTCAAACATCCTGATGCCGGCCCATCCGATGACCCTGCTGGAAGAATTGCAGGCAAAGATTCTGGCGGATGCCCCTTCCGGCTCGAAGGCGGCGACTCGCAGTGTGAGCGTTTCGCAAGGCAACAGTCCTTGGGCAGAAAAGCCCTCTATCTCTGTTCCGCGTCCTGCGCAGAATCCCGATGCCAAGGTGTCCGCGCCGGAGGCTGCGCGTGCCCAGCAGAAACAGCGAGCCGCAGCCCCCGCGCGACGTGAAGTGAACCTCGCGGCGTTGAGTCACACTCCGTCCCATCGCACGCGCGTTCTTCAGTCTTTTCCCCGCCTGGCTTTAGTGCTCTATCTGGGAATAGCCGCGCTTCTGGTGTTTCGACTTTTGCTTGGACTGGTAACGACGCTCCGCCTCTGGGTCACGGCCGCCGCGATTCCAGGGGAAGCTGTCTCTCGCTTCCCCGTCCGGCTGCGCGTCCGGGTCAGTTCCAGAGTCTTTTCCCCCGTCACCATTGGTTCGGCGATCCTTTTGCCGGCCGATTATGAGTCGTGGGACACGGAGAAGCTTCGCATCGTGCTTGCCCACGAACGCTCGCACATTCGTCAAGGCGACTTTTATCTTCAATTGCTTGCCGGCCTCTACGCCGCCCTGGTCTGGATGAGCCCGTTGGGCTGGTGGCTGAAACGCGAATTGGCTGATCTCGGCGAGGCCATCAGCGATCGTGCGGGAATCGAGGCGGCTCGAAGCCGAACCTCGTATGCGCAGATCCTTCTTGAATTCGCGGCCATGCCGCGCCCCACCGCAATTGGAG
Organism: uncultured Acidobacteriaceae bacterium; assembly: GCA_963798035.1. Classification (GTDB taxonomy): domain Bacteria; phylum Acidobacteriota; class Terriglobia; order Terriglobales; family Acidobacteriaceae; genus Telmatobacter. The sequence continues at coordinate 13,548 of CAWCRW010000011.1, forward strand.
TTGCCATGGCACGTCCTGGAAGTCTTACCCGCCGCATCGAACGTTTCCTGAACGACCACGCGTTCCGCCAGTCCTTTGCCGGTGGCCGGCGCGCGCTCGTCGCCATCGTCCTGGTTCCCTTCGCATTGCTCGCCGCAGCAGCTGTGGTGCGCGTTGAAGCCGCACCCGTCGCGCATTCCGCAAAGAAGGCCTTGCTTGCTTCCGCTGCCAGTCTGGCGGTGCTCTCACCGGCGCCGCAGCCGGAAGCCGCCGACCTCACCGAACAACAAATAGCGGAGGATCGGCAAGTAAGCGACTTTGCCTTGGACGGTACTGCTTTGACAGCAATGGCGAGCCCATCGGCTGCGCCCGAGCCCGAATCTCAGGCAGCGGCGTTGCCCGAGATTGCCGCCGCCCTGCCCCTTCCGTCACTCTTCCAGGTTGCGGCCATCGCGCCTGTTGCCGCCGGAAGCTCCGATGAGGACAACACACGGTCGTTCGACCGCACACTCTCCGTGAGCGGTGATGTCCAGTTGATGGTCTCGACTGGTTCGGGCAACATCCATCTCACACACGGCTCAGCAACCCAGATTCGCATTCATGGTCAGATCCATGCGCGCCGCCACGCGAGCCAAGAAGAAGTGAATGCGATTGCGTCGAACCCACCCATCGAGCAAGAGGGCAATGTGGTGCGCGTCGGTCCTCACGAGGAGCACTGGCATGACATCAGCATCGATTATGAAATTGAAGCTCCGCCAGGAACTCTTCTCGGCGCCTCCTCCGGTTCGGGCAATATCGTCGACGAGGGCGTGGGACAGAACGCCAAGCTCGAGACCGGCTCAGGAGATATCACTGCGAGTGGTCTGCAGGGGCCCTTCCTGGTGAAAACCGGCTCCGGAAATATCACTGCGGAGCAGACCGGTGCAGGAGATGTCAGAGCCGAGACGGGTTCAGGCAACATCGAGATCAAGGACATTCACGGCAGCTTCCGTGCGCAAACCGGCTCGGGCGATATCAAGGCAACGGGCACGCCGTCCGCCCCGTGGACACTGGAGACGGGCTCGGGAAACATCGATTTCTGGCCGAACAATGCACCACTCACCCTCGACGCCTCCACCGGCTCGGGCTCGGTAACAACGGATCACGAGATGCTGGTCAAAGGATCTTTCGATCACCATCACATCACCGGAAGTCTGAACGGCGGTGGCCCCATCGTCCGCGCGCAGACAGGCTCCGGCGACATTCACGTTTACTGAGCATCGCAACGCCGGGGAAATATTCCCTTGCGGTTGTACTGGCGCATATCCTCTGTGCGACCGGAGAGGGCGCCAAGAAGAAAACTGCGAGCTTCGTGCGTTCACGTGCCTGAGAGCGAATTTAAAAAAGATCGTTAAACCCGGTTGATGGAGGGAACGTATGCTGGCGGACCTGCGCGACGCGATGCGGCGATTGCGGAAAGCACCTGGGTTTACTGCGACAGTTGTGATCACGCTGGCCCTGGGCATCGGAGCGACAACGGCTATCTTCACGCTGGTGCATCAGGTAATGCTCAAGTCGCTACCAGTGGCAAAGCCGGATGAGCTATGGCGGATTGGGGACAAAATCCGCTGCTGCAACTGGGGTGGATACACACAGGGGGATGACGGCGATTTTGCTCTCTTCTCGTGGGAAGCCTTCAAAAACTTCCGCGAGCATACTCCAGAGTTCGTCGACCTCGCAGCCCTGCAGGCCGGAAATGCTCCCCTCGGCGTACGGCGCGCTGGATCGGCGGCGGCGGTAGACACATTCAATGGGCAGGAGGTCTCCGGGAATTTTTTCCGTACCCTTGGCGTCCAGCCATGGATCGGGCGAGTGATGACCGATGCTGACGACCGGGAGGGCGCGCCACTGGTTGCAGTTATGAGCTATCGCGTCTGGCAAACGAAGTATGCATCCGACTCTTCCGTTGTCGGGGCAAGTTTCCAGATCAATGGCCACACATTTACCGTCATCGGGGTCGCTCCGCCTGGATTCTATGGCGCCAAGCTCGCAGGCTGGGGTATGCCTGACTTCTGGCTGCCGATCACCTCCGAGAATGTACTCGCCGGTCCCGTCTCGCGGCTCAAGAGGGCCAACGAAAATTATCTTGACCTGCTCGGTAGAGTCCGTCCGGGCGTTAATCCACAAGTGCTCGAAGCCAGGCTGCGCGTGGAGTTTCACGACTGGCTGGCTAGCCACGTCCAGGACATGGAGCCGGGTGAAAAGCAGCTCTGGCAGCAACAGACGCTCCACTTGATCCCCGGCGGAGCTGGCGTCGCAGCCATGCGCGACGAGTATCAGGCAGGACTCAAGCTCCTGCTCATCGCCGCGGCATGTGTGCTGCTGGTGGCCTGTGGCAACCTCGCCAACATGATGCTGGCGCGCGGTTTGAGAAACCGGACGCAGGTCTCCGTCCGCGTTGCGCTGGGCGCCTCCCGCATCCGCCTGGTGCGCAGAGCCCTCGTGGAAAGCGTGATGCTTGCCGTGATCGGCGGCGTCATTGGAATTGCCGTGGCGTATTCCGGAACCCGCCTTATTCTCTATCTCGCCTTCGAGATGGGCGGCCCCAATCACTACGTTCCCGTGAGTCCCGCCCCATCCTGGCCAGTGCTGCTCTTTACCATGGGCATTTCGATTCTCACAGGAATCCTCTTCGGCACGGCTCCAGCGTGGATTACCTCCCATGCCGATCCCGTCGAAGCCCTCCGCGGAGCAAACCGCTCCGTGGGGGGAGGCCGCTCATGGGCTCAGAAGTCGCTGGTCATCGTACAGGCGGCAATGTCACTGGTGCTTCTCTCGGCCGCCGCATTGCTCGCGCAGAGTCTGCGCAATCTCGAGCACCAGAATTTCGGATTTGAGATGCAGGGCCGTTATATCGCGTCCATCAATCCCGCAATCAGCAACTACAAGCCGGAACAGATGGAGCGGCTGTTCCGCGAGATCGACGACCGCCTCGAACAGACTCCTGGAATCAAGATGGCGGCGCCTGCGCTCTATGCCCCCATGACCGGCGACAGTTGGAACGAAGGAATTCGTATCCAGGGCCGTCCAGAACCGCCACCGAAAGAAGATACGGGCGCAGGTTGGGCGCGCGTGATGCCCGGATTCTTCGAGGCCCTCGGAGCCAAGATGCTGCTGGGAAGGCCCATCACCGAGAGCGACACCGCGAACACACTCAACGTCGCGGTGGTCAACGAGGCCTTCGTCAAGCGGTTCTTCAAAAACCAGAACCCGATTGGACAGCACTTCGGAATCGATCGCCTCCGGTATGCCTCCACCTACGAAATCATCGGCGTCGTGAAAGACATGCGCTACATGACGTGGGATTACAAAGATCCCGTGGGGCCCATGTTCTGGGTGTCAGAAGAGCAGACTGTTCACTATGACGATCCGGTCTTCTCCGACGGTGAGAAATATTCGCATTTCCTCTACAACATCGTACTCTGGGCTCCTGGCGATCCTCCGGGCATGGAAGAGCGCGTGCGGAAAGCGCTCGCTACCGTCGACGCGAGCCTTGTTCTCAATAGCGTCGACCCATACAGCAAATTGGTTAGCTCCGACTTTCAACAGCAGAACATGATTGCAACTCTCACCACTCTCTTCGGATTGCTTGGCCTTGTTTTAGCGGCCATCGGTCTTTACGGCGTGATGGCCTACACGGTCGAACAACGCACCAATGAGATCGGTTTACGGATGGCTCTTGGCGCTGAGCGCAAACACGTAATCGCGATGGTACTGCGAGGGGCACTTTGGCAGGTCGGCATTGGCCTGGGCCTCGGGATTCCCCTGGCCGTTCTGGCCGGAAAGCTGATGAAAGACCAGTTATTCGAGGTGGTTCCATGGGACCCCGCGATGCTGACCTCCGCAACCCTGCTGCTCGCGATGGCAGCGCTGGTGGCATCGGTGGTTCCTGTGCGCCGTGCTGCCGGTGTTGAGCCGATGGTTGCACTGCGAAACGACTAAGAGGGCTCGCGTCCGGTCACACAGAGCACCTGCTCTGTTCGGCACACAAGATGGGTTTAATATTGCTCTCGGTTGGGACTTTGCCCTGCAAGGATCCCGCAGTGGACAGCAGAACTCAAAACGGCTTCAGCGCGCCGCTTAGCTGTGGAACGATGAACTGAAATGAACGCATGCCAGAAAGTGCAAGCAAATACCGACTAAAATTAAAACGCGAGAAAGCGGATAGGTAAATCCGCCTTTTTAAGTGATTTGGTGCCGAAGAAGGGACTCGAACCCCCACACCCTTGCGAGTACGTGGACCTGAACCACGCGCGTCTGCCAATTCCGCCACTTCGGCACGGGACCCATATCTGGTGAGATTCACCTGACAGGCAGCAACTCTGAGTCTCGCAAATGCAGGCGGGGGTGTCAACCCGCGGTGCGACGGCACAGTCACAACCCTAACGGCCCTTCAGGGCTTCCAATTCATCGAGCGTGCGAGGCCAATCGGAACCAAGCAGACGCGAAAGACTTCGATCCGCGAGGACTTTGCCGCCGGTCTGACAGCGGGCACAGTAATTGGTTTCGTTATCGGCGTAGCGGATCCGCTGCACCTTCTCTCCGCAGCGCGGACACGGAAGACCGAAGCGCCCATGCACCGCCATCTCCCGCCGGAACGCCGTAACTTTTTCAGGGAAGGATTTTCTTGCTTCTCCCACCAGTCGGTCTATCCATAATGTCATCATTGAGCGCGTCGCGTGAAAAAGCCGATCCCACTCATCCGGTTTAAGTTTGTGCGTCAAGGTGATCGGCGACAGTTGAGCCGCGTAGAGAATCTCATCGGAATACGCATTGCCCACGCCGCTTATCAGGCGCGGATCGGTGAGCGCGCGTTTCAGAGTTCGGTTTTCAAGGATCAGTGCAGCGCGAAAGCCGTCGAGATCCGTCGAGAAAATCTCGACCCCACCGGGATCAAGATCGCGTAATCCCTCTTCGCCCCGAACTACATAGAGCGAAGCGCGGCGCTTTGAGCCAGCTTCCGTCAACACCAGCGACCCCTTGGGAAAATCAAAGGCTGCGAGTGCATTTCTTCCGGCGAGCTTGGTCTGCGGAGGCTTCCAATGCAAGCGGCCCGCAATCATCAAATGAAGCACCAGCCACAGGTTGCCTTCCACACCAACCGCGATGCGCTTTCCGATTCGCCGTATTCCTTCCACCGGACGACCTTCGACCCTTGCGATTGGAGGCTCAACAGTGCGCAGAAGAAATACGCTCGCAAGACGCACCTGTTCGAGCGTCTGGCCGAGAATCCGCTCTTCAAGCGCGGCAATATAAGCGGAGATGTCTGGAAGCTCCGGCATTGCAATCAGAGTGCAATTGTTACGCGGCCCGTGGCAAGAGCGATCTTCCGCAGATTCAACTGAAGACCGTGTTGTCGATGAGACGCGTTGCCCCTACCCTGGCCGCAACTGCGAAAAGCGTGCCGGGAGAAGCGACCTGAACCGGCTCGAGCGTGGCCCAATCCACAAGCTCAACGTAGTCCACGCAGATGGAAGGTTCCGTCTCGAAGATTGCACGGGCGGCCCCGACGAGAACGTTTGCGCAGCGTTCGCTCTGTGCTGCCAATTCCTCGACGCGCCGTACCGCCCGGCTCAACGTCAGCGCCTGCTTGCGCTCCTGCGCGCTCAGATACACATTCCGCGAGCTCAAAGCCAGCCCATCCGGTTCGCGCACGATCGGGCAAACGACAATCTCCGTGCTGAGTCGCAGGTCGGCCGCCGTCCGCCGCAGCACGGCGACCTGGGCCGCATCCTTCTGACCAAAAAATGCTCGATCGGCTTCCGCCGCGACCAGAAGCTTCGTCACAACCGTGGCTACCCCACGAAAATGCCCTGGTCGAGAGTGACCATCGAGCCGTTCACTCAACCCTTCCACATCGACGAAAGTCGTGGCCCCTTGCGGATACATCTCCTCGACAAGCGGCGCAAAGATCACCTGCGCGCCTTCCTGCTCGGCCAGCGCGCAATCCGCTTCGAAGGTTCGCGGGTACCGGCTAAAGTCTTCGTTCGGCCCAAACTGGGTGGGGTTTACAAAGATGCTGACAGCCACACGAGAACACGATTTCGCTGCCGCCCGAATCAAGGAACTGTGCCCCGCATGCAAGGCGCCCATGGTGGGAACAAGTCCAACAGTGTCTCCCAGCTTTCGGCGTGCGCGAGACCATTGGCGCAATTCCTCAACAGTGCGAACAATCTCCATGCGGCCCGTCTCAGCTCTCCCAATCCTGCAGCGCGTCTCGGTTCACGATCGCGTTCTCTTCGTCGAACTCGCTGACGACGTTCTTCCTTGAACCGACAGGCAGATGGTAGCTCTCAGAGTCGGATGGAAACATGCGATGCTCCACGTCTTCTCGATAATGTTCCACCGCCGCGTGAATCAACGCAGCCGCATCGCCATAGCGGCGTACAAACTTTGCCGCCGGAGAGAAGGTGAGATTGACGAGATCGTGGAACACAAGAATCTGACCATCGCAATCCGGTCCAGCCCCAATGCCAATAGTGGGAATCGGCAACTCTGCCGTAATCTGTCCGGCAACTTCGCGAGGCACTCCCTCCAGGACAAGGGCGCCGGCTCCCGCATCGGCGAGAGCCTGAGCATCGGCGCGAAGGCGCAATACATCCTCGGAGGTGCGGGCCTGCACGCGATATCCCCCCATGCGATGGACGCTTTGAGGGGTGAGTCCCAGATGACCAACAACGGGAATCTCGCTGGCGACGAGTGCGCGGACCAAATCAACCCGAGACCCTTCAATTTTGACTGCTTCGGCGCCGGCTTCTTTCACAAAGCGGACAGCGTTGGCAATCCCCTCGGAAATCTTGCCGTGATAGCTGCCGAAGGGCATATCGGCAACGACCAGAGCGCGTCGTACAGCGCGACGAACGGCCCGCGTGTGATGAAGCATCTCATCCACCGTGACGGCCAAGGTATTCTCGTGGCCCAACACGACCATGGCCAGCGAGTCGCCAACCAGCACGAGATCAATCCCGGCCTCATCGACAAGCCGCGCTGTGGCGTAATCGTATGCCGTGAGCGCGGAGATGGGTTTGCCCTGGCGCTTCATCTCGGCCAGTGCTGGCATGGTCACTTTTGTGACAGGGGAACCGGAGGGGGAAGCTCCGCCGGTCGAGAAGCTCGTCAAACTCATGATCGTCTCCAGTGCCGCTCCGTCAACCCAGGATGCGACCCGAACATTTGTGAGTATACGCCCCGCTCGGTTGGGCCTCTGACCGCTATCCCGCATTGAGAAGCACTCGGCTTTTGCCGCAATGGGTTCTTGCGATTCCTGGGCCTGCGGACGCACACTATTCAAAAGCATGCTTTCTCCTTTAGTCGCGGGAATTTACGCAGGGCTAGGTGCGATCAGCACCGCGGGTCTTGCGGTCGGCGGAAGTGCCTATGCGGCCATGTGGCCCTCCTCGCAGATCTTTGGGCGTACCTTGATCGCGCCGCGTCGGCCCAACGAACTAGCGCTCACCTTCGATGACGGCCCCAATCCAGCTTGGACACCGCGACTCCTCGACGTCCTCGCCGAACACAACGTTCACGCCACGTTCTTTATGGTCGGCCGCTTTGCACAGGCGGAGCCGGCGCTCGTTCGGCGCCTTGCCGCGGCGGGCCACCTGATCGGAAATCATTCGTGGAGCCATCCGAACCTGGCACGCAGCTCTTCAAGCCGCATTCATGAAGAGCTCAAGCAGACTCTCGATACGCTGCAGCAGATCCTCGGCAGGCCCGTTCGATTCTTTCGTCCCCCGTACGGGGCGCGTCGACCTTTCGTGCTGCGCACCGCAAGAGATCTGGGAATGACACCCGTGACATGGAACGCCATGACCACCGACTGGAGCGATCCTTCTGCCGACAAAATTGCGTCGGAATTAATTGCCAAGATCGAGAAGAATGTACAGCGGGATTGGGCAAGCAACATCGTTTTGCATGATGGAAGCCACCATGGACTTGGCGCGGAACGCGGGCCATCCGTCGCTGCGGCTGGCCAGTTGCTCGCACGCTATCGGGCAAGTCATAAGTTCGTCACGTTCGAGGCGTGGGTGCCTGCAGAAAACGCCGTCAGCCCGCTTGCATAATCGCAAATGCGGATCGCGCAGCTTCGATCGTCGCGTGGATCTCGGCATCTCCGTGCATAGTCCCCAAAAATGCGGCCTCGAATTGCGACGGCGGCAACCAGATGCCCTGTTCCAACATGGCACGATGAAAACGCCCGAATGCGGCGGTATCGCTCTTTGCCGCGTCGTCGTAGTTCGTGACTGGATCTGCAACAAAGAACCACGTCCACATTGCTCCTGCGCGGTTGAGCGTCAAAGAAATGCCCGCCTTCGCAGCCTCTGCTGCGACACCCTCGGCAACAGCTTTTGAAGTCATCTCGAGACGCGGGTAAACCTCGACCGCGTGCTCCTGAAGATAGCCGAGCGTCGCAAGGCCGGCAGCCATCGCCAGCGGATTGCCGCTGAGCGTGCCGGCCTGATAGACCGATCCGAGCGGCGCAAGCATATCCATATAGCGGCGCTTCCCGCCAAAAACGCCGACCGGCAAACCGCCGCCTACAATTTTTCCCAGGGTGACGAGATCGGCGTCCAATCCGTAGAGCTCGAGAGCCCCGCCCAAGGCCACGCGAAAACCCGTCATCACCTCATCGACGATCAACAAAGCGCCTTCACGCCTTGTGATCTCGCGCAATCCAGCCAGGTAGCCCGGGGCCGGAGGGATGCATCCGGCGTTGCCCACCACCGGCTCCAGAATCACCGCCGCGATCTCCCCCTCGTGCGCGTCAAATGCCGCGTCCACAGCGGCAAGATCGTTATAGGGCAGTGCGTGTGTCAGTCGGGCAATCTCTTCAGGCACCCCGGCCGAGCCGGGAATTCCGAAGGTGGCCACGCCGGAGCCCGCTTTGACCAGCAGACCGTCGGAGTGGCCGTGATAACAGCCTTCGAACTTGACGATGATCTTGCGACCGGTCGCAGCGCGCGCCAGCCGGATCGCCGACATGGTTGCTTCAGTGCCGGAGCTGACGAAGCGCAACCGCTCGATCGCGGGATAGCACGCAACAATGCGCTCCGCCAGATCAGCCTCAGCCGCTGTGGAGGCTCCAAAGCTGGCCGAGTTGCGGGCAGCCCGCTCAATCGCCTCAACCGCCGGAGGAAAGGAGTGGCCGAGAATCATCGGCCCCCATGAACCGAAATAGTCGATGTAGCGGTTGCCATCCGCATCGACCAACCAGGCGCCTTCGGCTCGTTCGACAAAGGGAGGGGCGCCGCCCACCGCGCGAAAGGCCCGCACCGGCGAATTAACGCCGCCCGGAAAGTAGCGCTCGGCCCGCTCCTGCAAAACATGGGATCGCGTGCGGGCAGGTTTCGGTACATTTGAACTCATCGCCCGTTCAGTATAGAAGCCGGCACGCGGAGGATTGCAGCGCGCGGCCCTGCCCCGTTAAGCATTCTCTGCATTGGACCGGCCGCAGCCGCGTCCAAACCTGATCACCAGGAGATTGATACCGACGGACAATCCGATCAGAAAGCCGCGCAAGGCCTCCAACCAGTTTTTCTCGATCGTGCCCAAGGAGTGAACTGCGTACGACAAAGCAATCCCTGCAAAAAGAGCGAAATTGGCGACCGCCACCAGAACTCGATCTCGCCTGCTGCGCCGTTGGATCGGAATGCACATAGCCACTCTCCTCGTCTCTTCAATCGTTGAGCCGATACCAGATCATCATCGCGACCTTGACGAGCGCCATGACAGCTACGACCGCGAAGAGATCCCAACTCAAAATGTGCTGAAAAATCAGCCGGTATTCAAACAAGCCGCCGGCCGCGCAAACGCCGATGATTGCGGCCACGCTCGTTGAGCGGCGTCGGTGTTCAAGAAATCGCTCGTCGACAAATTTGCCGAAAAAGGGGACCCGGCTCAAAGGATGACTCATGGCTCACGCTCCAGTTGGAAAATTTCGTCGGTTGCACATCGGAAGATTCGTGCAAAAGTAAGCGCCAAAGCCAGGCTCGGTACATAGCGATTCCGCTCAATCGAGTTAATACTCTGGCGCGAGACACCCGCCGCCTGGGCAAGCTGTTCCTGCGTCCACCCAAATGTCGAGCGCAGTTCCTTCACGCAGTTTCGGATGCCAGGCTCCATGTCAAGCTCAGCTTTCCATTTCACGATAACTGGATCGCTCTCGGATGTCAAGCAAGCTTTCCATCTTGGAAAGAAAATCTTCAAGTTTTGAACACTCGAAGGTGTGGTGGACCACCTACCACCCCCTGCAAACCCTGCTAGAATCGACCTTTCCGACCAGTCTGATTTCGGAAAATGATCTAGATGTAACCCCGAAAATCGAATCCGGGAATCCCTGGCGATTGCTTTCCGTCGCGAGGGTGGAGAAAGTCCCTCGTGCCGAACGAACCCAAAGCAAAGCCCGTAACCTACGCAGATGCTGGCGTCGATATCGCCACCGGCGAGCGCGCCAAAGAGCGCATTAAGTATTTGGCGCAAAAGACATTTAACCGCAATGTTTTGGGCGAAATCGGCGGCTTTGGTGCTCTTTTTCGGCTCGATACGCAACGCTGGAAGAATCCCATTCTGGTCAGCTCAGCGGATGGCGTGGGCACAAAGCTCAAGGTTGCCTTCGAACTCGGCCTCCACCAGACTGTCGGCGCGGATCTCGTGAACCATTGCGTCAACGACATTGCCGTACAGGGCGCGACACCTCTTTTCTTCCTCGACTATCTCGCCAGTGCAAAAACCGACCCGGAAGTGACGGAGAGTGTGGTCACCGGCCTTGCGGAAGCATGCAAAGCAAACGGTTGTGCGCTGATCGGTGGCGAAACTGCGCAAATGCCCGGCTTCTACGCGGACGGCGAATACGATTTAGCCGGCTTCATCGTCGGCGCGGTCGATCGGGACAAGATGGTAACCGGCGTCGGGATCAAGCCTGGCGATGTGCTGATCGGTTTGCCCTCGACCGGGCTGCACACCAACGGTTATTCCCTGGCCCGCAAGCTGCTCTTCGAGGTGGCCGGCTATAAAGCGACACAGTATGTCACGGCGATCAAGGAAAAAGCTGGCGCAGCGCTCATGAAAACACACCGGAGCTACCTGCATGTGATTCAAAAGCTGGTGACCGCGGGCCTTACAACAGGAATGGCGCACATCACCGGCGGAGGCATTACCGAGAATCTGCCGCGCATTTTGCCCAAAGGGATGATGGCACAGATCGAGCTGGGTTCGTGGCCCGTGCTGCCGATCTTTGACCACCTGCGCGATCTCGGCCAGGTTCCGCAGGAAGAAATGATGCGAACCTTCAATATGGGAATCGGCTTGATTGCGGCGGTTCCTGCTGCGAAATTCACGAGAGCCAAGTCACTCCTTGATCGCGCCGAAGAAAAGTTCTACCTGATCGGTCGCGTGACCAAGGGCGAGCACCGAGTGCAGTACACATGACGTCTCAAGACGCCGAACCCGGGGAACCTATCCGGGACAAAGGCACACCTGGGATAAATCCAAAAATGCGCCTCGGAATCCTCCTCTCCGGCCGTGGATCCAATTTCCTCGCCATCGCTGACGCTGTCCTTCACCGAAGACTCAATGCAGAGATCGCAATCGTGATCTCGAACGTGCCGGACGCGCAAGGAATCCAGCGCGCCGCAGCCTTGGATTTTCAGACTGCCGTCTTTCCCTCAAAAGGCCGCCCCCGCGCCGAGCATGATGCCGACCTCATTGCCTGCCTTCTCAAGCACGATGTCGACCTTGTCTGCCTCGCAGGCTATATGCGTCTGCTTTCGCCGCAGTTCATCACCGCCTTTCCGAACCGCGTCCTCAACATTCATCCTTCATTGCTGCCGGCGTTTCCAGGCCTCGATGCGCAAAAGCAGGCCTTTGACTATGGCGTGAAGTGGACCGGGTGCACCGTCCACTTCGTCGACGAGCACCTCGATCACGGGGCAATCATTCTGCAACGTGCCGTTCCAATTCTCGAGAACGACGACCCGCATTCGCTCGCCGAACGGATCCTGGCGGAAGAGCATATCGCCTACACCGAATCCATCGCGCGTGTGGTCAGCGGAGAATGGGAAATTCGCGGACGGCGCTATGTGAAGAGGGAAGCTCCGCAACCCTGAGCGAAGACCTCGGCAGCCCGTTCCATCACTCATTGTCAAGCAAACCTTCTTCCAAAAGCGTTGCAAATTCCTCAAGCGACGCCTTTTACTCTCGTCGTGCTTCTTGCCGAAGATTATTCTCCGATCCCTTACCCTTGAGACATAGCCAATCAAACTGAATGCCTTCGCGAGACGCGTACTTGTTGTGCGTCGCTGCGCAAGACTGCTGTTTGCTGGCGGAACGAGCCCTTCAGCAGCGACGCCGCAACCACGGTGTGCCGCTGCAAGGAGCCGTAATAAGAAACCCGCCCGGTGCGGATCGTGCCGGCAACGGACGAAGAAAGAGGATCAATCGCGATGGCCAATGTCTTGGTAAATATCGAAAAAGGAATTGAAATTGGAGCCGAAGACGCCCTCAGATGGCTGAGCGGCGCGAACAAAGCACTACAGGCGGCACCAGCGGTGGTGGCAGCGCTTGCCACTTTGATTGGCGCAGTGGAGAAACCGCTGTCGGAGTTGGCCGGCGCGGCCGCAAACCCGCTGAACATTCCGCTCGACGTTGAGACGGTCGCCGATTTGAAAGCAGTGTGGCCGCAACTTGAAGCATTTCTCAAGACCCTCGGCGTCAAGCTCTGATTACGAGAACACTTGACCTCGTTCAAGCAGAAGAAAAGAGGCCACGCCCAAATGGACGTGACCTCTTTACTTCCTTGCTGGAAGATCGTTCTTAAGTGTTGGTCGGCTGCGCTTCGCCCAGGATCAACTTCAAGGTCATCTGTCGACGGTCCCGAAGAATCGTGATACTCACCGTATCTCCAGCCTGATGCTTTTCAAGCACAGAAGCAATATCCTGCGGATCTGAAATCTCGTGGCCGTCAATCGCCACGATCAGATCACCGCCCAGCAGGATGCGCGTATTGCCGACGTACGCCTCTTCTCTTCCGCCGCGCAGGCCCGCCCGGTCCGCCGCCCCCCCGGGGATGACTCTCTGGATCAGCACGCCATAGTCCGCGGCCAGCCCCATCTGTTGTGCAAGTTCAGGTCCGATAGCGTAGGAAACAATTCCCAGCGAGGGCCGCTTCACGCGTCCAAACCGTGTCAGGTCAGAAAGCACGGCTTTGGCCGTATTGATCGGAATTGCGAAGCCGATGCCCGAGCTCTGATCTACGCCATTCGAAGCGATCATCGTGTTGATGCCGATGACCTCACCGCGCGAGTTCAGCAGCGGACCGCCGGAGTTGCCCGGATTGATCGCTGCGTCGGTCTGGATCGCGTCGTCGATGTGCGCCCCGTTTCCTCCGCTCAGGGTGCGGATCGCGCTAATGATGCCGCGCGTCATGGTGCCGCCCAGTCCAAAAGGGTTCCCGATTGCGTAAACTTTTTGTCCCACGGCAAGCTGGCTTGAATCGGCAAGCGTGACTGGCTCAAGATTCGACGCATCGATCTGCAGCAGCGCGAGATCGTGCACCTTGTCCGTGCCGATAACCTTCGCCGCGTAGTGACGCTTGTTGCTCAATTGCACATCGACCCCGCGATTGGCCCCTTCGATGACGTGGTTGTTTGTAAGCACATGGCCGGCCCGGTCGAGGATGAATCCGGATCCCTGGCCCTCCTGGGGAACCGCGCCGTAGAAAAAATTGAAGACGACTTGTCGCGACGTGATGTTCACCACCGAAGGCAGCACGCGTTTGTAGACGCTGATGTTGTTCTGCTCTTCAGCGTCAAACGCGGGCGCAGCATCGGCTTCTGTCAATTGCAGGGCCGAGTCGGAACCGCGGATGCTCCGCACCAGCGAGAGATCCCTGAGGTGGGATGGGAGATGCGAGGTCAAGTACCAGAACCCGCCGACGAAAAGTGCAATGAAGAAAAGGTGACGCAGCTTCATGATCGCTTTCTAGAGAGCCTCTCCATGCAGATACGGCCGGGCCGTTCCGCAGTTCCATGCCTTGGGGCTATTGCGGCATTCCGTTCTATTCTAGAGAACCACCCTCGAGATCTTTGTTGCTCTCGGCGGCAAGCCTCTCCCAGAGGGATTTCACCTGCGCGCGAAGCGATTGCGTATCTCCTTTATTTTCCAGAACATAGTCTGCGCGGGCCACCTTGATCGCGTCAGGGATCTGGTGCGCCAACCGGGAACGCGCATCGGCTTCGGCAGCAATTCGCTCACTGCCCGAAAGGTCGAGGCGTGCTACATACCGCTGAACCTTTACTTCATCCGGCACCGTGACCACCACAATTCGATCCATGCGGCGACGCCAGTCCGCAAGCACGCTGTCCTTTTCCCCCCTCGCGCGCGCATCGCGCTCCACCTCGAAGATGAGGGCCGACACAATCACAGCGACTGCAGCTGAATCGCGCGCAAAGACCTCTCGCATCCAGCGGCGCTGCTCCTCAATCACTGCCGGATGAACGATTGCATTCAACTCCTGAAGGCGGCCTCCACGAAAAGCGATCTCCGCCAGCCGAGCGCGGTTCAAACAGCCGTTCGCTTCGAGGATTTCGCGCCCAAAGGTGCGCACAATCTCGACAAAGACAGCATGGCCCGGCTGCATGAGCTTACGACCCATTTCGTCGGCCTCAATCACGGCCGCACCCAGTTCATGCAAATAGGCTCCGACGGTGCTCTTGCCGCTACCAAGACCTCCGGTGAGTCCAACCCTCAGCATGACTCCAGACCTCGGCGCATTTTCGCGGCTCGCACCGTGTTCGCCATCAGCATCGCAATCGTCAACGGACCAACGCCGCCAGGCACCGGAGTGTAGGCGCCGGCGGCCTCAAATGCCTTGGGATGTACATCGCCCACAATGGTCGAGCCACGTTTCGCAAACGATGCCTCCCGCTTTGCATCACCGGAGAAGAAGCGGTCGAACTCTTCGCGCGTCGTCACACGGTTAATCCCCACGTCAATGATCGTCGCTCCAGGCTTGACCATTTGCGGCTCAATGAATCCGGGCCGGCCGATGGCCGCAACAAGAATATCGGCCTCACGCGTCAAAGCACCCAGGTCGCGCGTTTTCGAGTGGCAGATCGTGACCGTCGCATTTTGATGCAGGAGGAGCATGGCAACCGGCTTTCCCACAATGTCGCTGCGCCCAACCACCACCGCATGTTGACCACTGATGGGCAGATTGCTGCGCTTTAAAATCTCAATCACTCCAGCCGGGGTACAAGGCGCCAAAGCCGGCCGTCCCGCCTGCAACCGCCCCGCATTCACCGGATGGAAACCATCGACATCCTTGCCGGGCGACACCGCATCGAGAAGCGCCTTGGCATCCACTTGTTTCGGCAATGGGAGTTGAATCAGGATTCCGTCGACGTCGTCGCGACCATTGAGGGCGGTTACAAGGTCGAGCATCTCCTCGGTCGTGACAGTGTCGGGCGGAGTAATGAGGTCGCTATAAAGACCAAGCTCGGCGCACGTCTGCACCTTGCTGCGCACATAAATTTCGGATGCCGCGACATGGCCAACCAGCACTGCCGCCAATCCCGGGCGTACGCCGCGTGCAGCAAGACCTCGCACCTCCTCTGCTACTTCTTTCTTGATTACCGCGGCGATCGCCGCACCATCCAGGACTCGCGCCATTTTTCTCCCCAGACAAACATCCTATCGCTTTCGGACGGCAGGCAGGCGTGTGTCGAGTGTCGAAACACGGTGTGCCCGAATTCTCTGAGACCTGGGCGACAATCAATACCCGGGTTGCAGGACGCCCTCGAATACGTTGCTGCGGCAATCCTCCATCGCAGATTGGTAGATTTCTTCCAGGATCGGGAAATTTGCGCGCGCCGTGTATTTCTGCAGAAACTCAAACCGGGCGTCACGACGCATCCGCGCGATCCACTCATCGTGAGAAAACGCCCATTCCACACACTTCCCAAGCTGTTCGGAATCGCCCGCATTGAACAGTCGACCGGTCTTGCCACTTTCGACGATTTCTTCCATCGCTCCAAGGCGCGAAGCGATCACAGGTAACCCTGTCGCAAATGCCTCGGCAATGACGAGCGGAAAACCTTCATACCAGGTCGATGGAAATACCAGGACGGTTGCCTCCGCCATGGCCCGCAGAACCTCTTTCCTCCTGCGCAATCCAAACCACTCGATCTCACGCATTGTTGCCACCGCGCTTGCCACGAGAGGAGCGAGGGGTCCATCGCCGATGATCCTCAATGGAGGACGGCGCGCCATATGACGCCATGCGTTGAGTAACGTCTCAATCCCCTTTTCCTCGCTCAACCTTCCAACGAAAAGCGCGAATCGACCAGCGCCGGGCCCCATGCCCGGATCCGTGTCGACAAAGTTAGGCTTGACCGCGATCTTTTCTTTATTGATTCCGCCTTTGATGAACTTGTTGCGCGAAAATTCGCTGAGCGCAATATAGCGAGTGACGAAGCGATCCAAACTTCCAGCAAGCCGGTGGATCGACAACATATTCGTCACCGTCGCGCTTGCGGCCCTGCTGTGGCGATAACATGCATGTCGGATCGAAGGCCACGGTATGCGCTTTTCCAGGCAATCCTCGCAGACTTTCCCGTTTCGCTGAAGTGTCGCTGCAGGGCAAAGCAGGCGGAAATTATGTAATGTCTGAACTACCGGGATATGCGCACGAAAACATGCCCGATGAATCGACGGTGAGAGTCGTGGAAAGAAATTGTGAATATGCACCAGATCGGGCCGAAATCGAGCGATCTTCTCCTTCATTTGAAGTACGGACTCGAAAGAGTGGATGCACCGCAAGGCGGTTATCCATGCATCTCTGGACCGAACAATCGAATGATTATCTTCCTCCCAGACTTCGACATCCTGCCCCATGTCCCGCAACAGATCACTCTCTGCCTTAACGACATTATCCTCACCGCCCGATTGCTGATAGCGGTTATGCACGACAAGCACTCTCATTTAATTTATCCGTTCACTAACACATAGAGACTCGTTTATTTGGAAGCTCGTTGCGTCTTGAGCATGGTCCAGCGGGTGCATCACTCATGGGCGAGAAACGCATTCCCACGGTTCGTCGCCAAGCCCGCGATGTCCGCCGGAAATCTCCGGGAGACGGCACCTATTGCACGCACAACTTCCTTCGCGACGATAGCTGGACTGATTTGCGCAATGACAGTTCTTGCGTGAGCAGAAATGGCTTTCAGACTTTCAACGCTCGTTGTGAGCGCGCGGCCGATCGCCTTGTAGGTGCTCTCATCGTCGTTTGGTGAAAATGTCCATCCGGCCTGCCCTTCTTCGACTAACTCCGCGACCGCCTGGCTGTAAATACTTCCCAACACGGGAAGGCCCGCCAGCATTGCCTCGTTGACCACCACACCCCATTCGTCGCCTAGGGTCGGAAACGCATAAAGATCCGCCTCACGGTAATGGGTTGCCAAATCCTTCTGGGCGAGCCGAGGCAGAAGCGTCAGTGTGAGACTTGCTGTCGGTTGAAAGAATCGGAGTAGCTTCCGCTCTGGCCCCCCGCCTATGATTTTGAAGTGAACGCGGATGTCCGGGTGATCTTCACACCACCGATTCAGAACCGTGCAGAAACGATGGACGCCCTTCCTAGGAATCAGTTGTCCCGTATAGAGCATGCGACGCGTCGTTCGCGTCGGCATGTAGTCTTGCGACGAAAATGGCGCTTCCTCGATCGCGTAGGGAACGGTAAACACGGGCCCGTCAAAACCGAGGCTGCGCACATACGCCTCCCCGCTTTTCCCGTTCACAAATGCGGCATCGATATGACGCACGATCCAGCTTCGCATCGTTCGCCGGAGCCAATCCCTCGTGGCCTCCGTGTGCTGCGACAGTGCAGTCCAGGCAATGAGCTTTGTGCCAGGGAAAAGAATCCGATAGATACAAGATTGGATCGTTCTTCCTCCCAACTCACCACTTAAAACCACGTCGGGATGGAAGTGGCACAGTTCGAACAAAACGTCGTAGGGAAAATGGATTTCGCTCGCGTCCTGATACCCGTTTACATTGCGAAATCTATGCGTCCAATGCAGTGACCTCTGAACATTCACATCCAAATCCTTCCAGGACGGAGAAAAGCCGTGCTCTTTATCCTCAAGCCCGGACAGGAAGATGCGAATTCTCGAGAATTGATTTGCCACCAGCTCTACCAGGTGCAGCCGATGGGGATTGAGATAATTTGTCAAGAGAGCCACCCGAACAGCGCGGGGATCCCGGTTGACCGTTTCGCTTCCCGTCAAACTCATAGAGTTCCTTGCGTTCCTTTATGTATGGTTGGAAGTGTCTTTCTTGTGACGCGAACCACTTGTCTGAGCAGCGAATGCATCTCTGGCACATCGTTCCGCACAGAAATCGCGTTTTCCCGGCGGCAACTCGCCCGAGCAAATATAAGAAACCAACCTCCGGCTAATTGAGTCTCGATCGAAGCTGGTCCTGAATCGTGCAGAAGCAGCGCGTGACATTTGCTTCCAGAGGAAGTCGTTTTCCAATAGGCAAATCAACAGATCGGCGCCTCTGCTCGGGCTATCGAGAGGCCAGAAATACCCTTCGACACCGTCGCGAAGAATTTCCTGCATTCCGCCAACCTTCGGGGCAAGGATTGGGAGACCAGCCGCAAGTGCCTCCACAAGGGCGATTCCAAAGGACTCCATTTTCGCTGCGTGAACAAACAACCGATGCGAAGGCAGTAATGAAGCCGCGACCGGATGCGTGCCGACGAAAACCACCTGACGCTCCAGTCCGAGCAGTAAAACTAGCTTTTCCAATCGTGCCTTGTCTTCGCCGCTCCCGACTACGGTCAAACGATAACGATGTCCGCGCAGCGCCGCCTCATAAAGGACTTCAACAAGATAAGACTGGTTCTTTCGGGGTTCCAACGTGCCAATGGCGATCAGATCGCGAGGTTCTGCTTCTTGCTCTGCCTTGGGAACCCTTGTCGAATGTGGAATGACAATCGAGCTGCGCGGGATGATTCCTCGAAGCCGAATCTGTTCCTTCATGAACCTCGAAAAATAGAGGACCCCATCGGCCCGCGTCAAAGCTTCCCTCTCCTGCTGTTGTGTGCGTCGATAAGACCAATCGCCGAACTTCACCATTCCGCGATTCGCCATCTCGTCCGCCTGCGAGAGATTGAAATGAACTGCCAGCACAACGCGTTGATTCTGATTCGCTTTGATGGAGAGTGCTGCAAGTGTGCAAACTGCGTCTTGCGCATAGACCGTCCAGGACGAGTGGCCCTGCAGTCGAGACCGTAGCTCAGCACGTAGGACGCGAGCCAGAATGCGTTCGGAGAGATAGATTGTCAATCGGTTTTGGCGCCCAAACACCCGGCTTAGGATACGAATCGCGTAATACGATTTCCTTCGGCGCCACACTTCCGGCCCCACGAATTGCGGATTGTATCCCTGCTCTTCCAGGTACTGAAGAGCGTCGTTGATGTGCGTTTGAACTCCGGTTTCTCCGCGGCGATGCATCAATGAGACCACGATAACGGGGGCCGGATCAGCAGCGGAATACTGGATCGTGCTGTTCATCGCACTGCCTCCACAGGAGGGACCGGAGCGAAGTGAGCGCGTCGAGTACGAAGAAAATCCTCGAACTGGGGCATGTTCCGCAAGACAGGACGCAATAGGATGTTTCTCCCAAGAACCAGAAGCAGGAGAGTCGGAATTGCGGTGCCGCCGACGACTACCGCCAGTCGAGCGCCCGAGGCAATGGGCGGTGTCGCACCATCGATCGCCGATGCCAGACTCGCTGCGAAAACCGCGAGGACAAGCGCTGGCCAGATACTGCGGAGGATATCGTTCCAGCGCGCGCCAATCTCGCGAAGCGCTGCATTGGTCAAAAGCGCGAAGCGGAGAAGGTATATCAAGAGGACGGTCCAACTTAGCCACAGCACCGAGTGACTTACGCTAAACCAGAACGCATAACCGGCAATCAGAACGACGGCGAATTGCAGACTCATCTCGACGTGCGGCTTTCCGCGCGCCGCCAGCAGCGGGCCCGACAAGGCCATTAGCGCATTGACAGGGATCGCAAGGGCAAGCGGCTGGAACAGGCGGACCGCTCCAGCCCATTTCGCGCCGTATAAGCCGAGAACGACAACTCCGGGAACGGCGGCCATTCCGAAGAATGCCGGCAACAAGACAATCGCCACCAGGCCCACTGCGGCAATATAGGTTCTGCGCAGACAATCGCTTCGCGCTTGAACACGCGAAAAGGCAGGCAACAGGACCTGAAGTAGATTCATCACAACACTCTCGGCGGGCAATGATGCAAGCGTGAATGCCCGGCTATAGAAGCCCAACGCCAGGGGACCTGACATTCTGCCCACAAACGTGTTGTCCAGATTGCTGATGCCCCAATTCGACAAATTGGCGCCAAAGTTCGAGACTCCAAACTTCAGCAGCCCAATCTGATCGCGGTGGAGCAGGGGCACGAGCGAATGCCTCTTCATCGCATAAATCAGGATGTTATTGATCAGTGCCTGGACAAGATATGCGGTGACTACACTCCATATGCCATATCCCATCAAGGCCATCGGCACAGCCAATCCCAGGAAAGCAACAAGATAGGAGATGATCGATGCAATTTGAATGCTGCGAGTGTTCTGTTCGCGACTCAGCAGAGCCGATGCGGTTGCACCGAAGCTTTGCAACAGAAAGAGCGGCGCAAGAGCGCGAAGAACCTGGGTTAATTCCTGTTGCCGAAAAAAAGCGGCCATTGCCGGTGCGCTCAGGAAAAGGATGAGGGCAGCGAAGGATCCCAGAAGCGTCTGGACTGAAAAGCAGAAACGAATATCACGCCGACTAATTGCAGGCTTTTGAATGAGTGCAGTCGTCACTCCTATGCCGGCCAGCAGGTTGCCCAACCCGAACAAGAGCATCGCGATTGCAAGTAAACCGAACGGCTTTGGACCGAGAAGACGCGTGAGCAGGATGTTGACTCCGAAGGTGAGGAGCAGACGCACAAAGGATCCGGCATAACTCCAGCTCAGCGCCTTGCTGGTCGACTTCGTCAGGCCCTCTTGCATGGGCCTCCAATCACCGCTTCCGAGATACATCCCGGAACCGGCTCACGATGCGGTCTTCTGGCCAACAAGGCCGATGCGATCGTTTTCACATAGGGAGAAATCGCATAGAGAGGAAATCTCCAGCCAAAATGTCTCCACACGAACAGCAGCCATTCCCGCGGCGGGACGCCCTTCGGCGAACAAAGATTTTTCCATCGGACGGCGAGCGTCGAACTCGTGTCTCTCCAGGTGCCGCACTCGGAATTCTCCTGGCACTCCCCCACGAACCCTGGGGCCACGTCGACATCAAACCCTGCGAGACGCGCGCGGAATCCGTAATCGATATCGCCAAATTGATGACGGAACCGCTTCTCTAAATTACCAATGCCCTCGGCGATCACGGCAGGGATCAAAGCAAAATTTCCGTTCATCGTATCGCATGGAATTGCGTGGGAAGGATGAGGGGAGACTAAGCGAAGATGCACTTTCAGTCCCCTCCCTCTCATGGTGAATCCGCCATAACTCTGTTTTCCCGTAATCGACGAACGAGTGCTGCCTACAACGATCGGCGGATTCCCGAGACTTTTGTCGCTCACCGCGCAATCGATCAGACGCCGGACTGCGTCCTCGTAAAGCACGGTGTCGTCGTTCAGAAAGAAATAGGCGTCAAATCCCCTCTGCATCGCCATGGCAAATGCCAGCCGCATTCCGCCGTTCCAAAAAAGCGATCCGTCGCCATGCAAAAGATTTACCTCTGGGAATCGCGCTCGGACTGCCTCGGTTGTACTGTCCGTAGAGTTGTCATCGACCAGAAAGACAGTCACCGTGATACCTTCGATGTCCCGCTGTGCGGAGAGGGCCGCCAGGCAGGCGAGCGTTTGGTCGCGCCGGTTGAACGAAGTCATTAAGACGGCGATGGTCGTAAACGGCACTTTCCGATGGATGTTCATCCGTTCGTACTGCTGAAGTCTGGCCGCACTCGAATTCGTTGAGGCCTCCGCGTGATCTCAGGTGTGACTTCCGCGTCGCAGGCCGCCGTCAATCCGGTGGAAGCGGCTGTTGGATCTCCAAATTCAACAAGCGGAGGTACAGCAAATTCCCTCAGAGCTTCCTCCTCATCCCTGCGCTCCGCATTCCAAATCGCGAACTGGGCGATCAAAAATACTGACCACAAACAGCTGACCTGCAGAAAGGTTGCTTCATCTGCGGCTTGCACGATAAGAACGACGGAAATCGCGATGCACCACTTGCGCGCACCTTTCCCGGCAATACTGATCACGCGCCGCATCCTTCGAAAACAATCAATCAACGTCAAAACCATCAAACCGAGACCGACCAAGCCAAGGTTCAAGCAGACTTCGAGAATTCCGTTGTGTGCGTGTTGCGGCTGCCAGTTACCCAGTAACTCTCCGACGGACTGGCCCACTGTATTCCAAAAGGCTGCCTCGCCATATCCAAGCCACGGATGGGCCATGATCATCCTGATCGCGACTGCCCAAAGATCCGTCCTACCCGTGAACGATGCATCCTTGCCGAGCAGGCCTGTCGCGAAAGATACAAAGTCCGGAATCACCATCGGCACTTCGATGAGCACACCGAGAACGGAAAGTGAAAAAACAACCCGAAGGTGTCCGCGAAGGCCGAGAAACGCCAGCGCCAGGATCCCTGCGAGCGCCCATAGATAAGCACCGGCAGCGCCGGACAACAAAAGCAGGACCGAGCACAGTAAAACCGAAGCGAATCGAAATAGAGTCCATGGCCTGCTCGATACAATCAGCGACAGGATCCCCACCACCATCGCGACCCCCAGGCCATCTTTATGCAGGAAGACGCCGGCCCACTCTCCATTGGCGTAATGAATGGGTGGCAGCAAAAACTGCCCCGCGATGCTTAGGAGCGCGAGAAACGACACAAGCATTCCGATCAGCCGGACGAGATCTTCATACTCAAAGGAGAGTGCAATATAAGAGGAGGCGATAAGGTAGAGAAAAAGGTAGACGACCGTCCTGAACGTAATCAAACGGTCGACGCTCCAGAGAATGGAGAAGGCGGCTAAGGCGTAAAGCATGAGAAGCGGACAAAATGCTTTCGACATCTCGAAAAGCCGAGGGAGTTTTGGATAGGCAAGAACGAGCGTAGCGAATCCAAGAAGAAGATTGAAAGCCAGCAGGACTGGATCCCTGTCGCCGCCCGATATGAATGAAGCATCGACGCCTGATTGCAGTGCGGCGCGCCCCTCGAATACTCTGGCAATGACGCCCGATGCCAAGCAAAGCACGAGAAAGACGTAGCACTTGTCAACCAACGATCGCATTCCCTTGACTCCGCATCAGGCGTTCAGAACACTCGCGTAGATCTGTTCGTAGTGGCTTATCACCTTGTCAAGCCGGTACATGCTTGAAGCTCGTTGAAATCCTCGCGCCGCCAGTCGAGTTCGAAAACCTGCATCGAGTGCCAGGCGCGACATGGCTCCGGCGATCGCACTTGGATTCGCTGCGTCGACAAAGACGCCGCCATCTTCGCTGCCAAGCATCTCGTGCATGCCGGAAGTCCGATCCCCGACAACAACTGCTTTTCGCAGCGCCATGGCCTCCAGGATGGTCATCGAAAACGTCTCGTTCAGCGATGGATGCACAAGCACATCAATGTCTGAACTGACACGCTGCAAAAGTTCTTCGTAGGACAAAGCACCGACAAAGGAGACTCCTTCTGCCACTTTGTGCGCAATCGCCCAACGATGCGCCGGCCCACTCGATTCATAGTCGATGCCGAACATATCAAGCTTCGCGCCAGGAATCTCATGCCGCAGAAGATGGAAGGCCTTCAAAGCGGCAACAGCATTTTTCAGACGCGACCAACCTCGCAGAATCGTCGCGAATCTCACGGCGTCTCCTGTTTCACACCTCGACCGACACCCGAGAGCAAAAATGCCGCTGGGCAAGCCATTGGGGACGACATCAATAGGAATGCCCGGTCGAATGAAACGTTGAAAGTGCAATGCTGCCCCCGCGGAGACCGCTGTAAAATGACTTCCGCGAAAAGCAGTTGCGTATGCCATCAGAAGCCGTGCAGCACGATGACCATCGCGAAAGTGGCTCAAAACTGTCCAGGGGTGATCGTGAATCGTGCTTAAAGTCGGAATGCGTGAAGCAATCGCGGCAAGTGCGAATTCGTAGGTCCAATGTGCGTGAATCAAATCACATCGATCTTCAATCATCATCCGTGTCAACTGATCTCGTTCCGATCTGAAGAAATCCCTGCCCGTACCACATGCCCGCAGCTTTGCGATTCGAATCCTAAGACCGTTCCCGCAGAATGTCGTCGGAGAGTCGATCTCGCGCGCGGTCGTATAGAGAGTCACCTGGTGTCCTCGCTCCATCAACTCCATAACCCAATCTGCTGCGGGGGCAAACAAATAGCCCTGGGGCAGTTTGTCGCCGTCCTCCACCAGAGAGCGCAAGCGGTGCAATGAAACGGGTGTAGCAATACCAAGATTCATTTCACTCGCACCTTGTTCTCCGTTTTCTCCGTCGCAACACCGGGACAAACGGCAAATCGAAATGAGCGAATTGCATTGAGCCTCAGTCGGAAGTTCAGCGACTTCGATGGCCTTCCAATGCTGCGCGGCAAGTTGACATTATTTCTTGGGTGATCTTTCATGCAGATCCTAGGGTGCACTCACGGCCGCATAGATTGACGCCGCAGCAGCAGCGCTCAATACACTCGAGCCGTTCAAGACGAGCGACTTCCAGGCGCTGGTTGGAACGAACAGCGCATCATTGACTTCGAGCGGAATGGGAATCGCGCTTCCTTTCTCGATCTTCTTCAGAGGCACCTTGATTTGTTCGAATTGGCTGCCTTTCCTGCGCACAATCAACACACCGCGCATATCGGCCTGCAATGTCTCACCACCGGCGAGCGCAATCGCCTGCACCACGTTGAGAGAACCTCCGTTCAACATCAGGTATCCGCCGGGACGGTTCACCGCCCCGAGGACATAGATAACGCCGGCCTTCTGCACAATGACGGTGTCGCCAGGCTCAATCAGAATGCTTTGCAGTGTCGTCGGCGGAGCGCCTTGCGCATACCGAATATGGCGCTCCGCTGACTCACCATTTGCGTTGTGATGTTGAATTTCGATCTCGTTTCCAGCAGCCGCGGTTTCGCCCCCGGCAAGGGCAAGCACATCTCCTAGAGGTGTCGGAGCCAGCAATTGAATGCGCCCCGGGCTCTGCACTTGGCCCATGACCGAAATGTTCCTGCTCGAAAACTGGAGGACCATGAGCATTACCTGCGGGTTCTTTAGAATCTCCCGGTCGACGAGCGCTTTCTGAATCCCCTCTTGTGCCTGCGAGACTGATGAGCCTTCAACGTGGACCGCCCCGATCAACGGAATGTCAACGTTGCCCAAGGTATCGATGCGCAACTTTGTTGACATTTCCGGATTGCCGTAGATATCCATCTGCAGCAGAAAGCCCGGTGCGAGTTTCAAGTTCTCGAACCCTTCAGGCACCGCATTCACAGCGAATGAAATCGAGGGTTGCGGATGCGTCACCGAAACGGTGGCGCTGTTTTCAACGTTTGCGTCCAACGCGATTCCCTGTTGTGCACTGCTGGCTATAGGATCGAAACTCAGCAAAACCCCAAACAGCATCGCGAGATTCTTCCCAAACCTCGAAGAGTCAGCTTTTCTCGCCGGCAAAGTAGCCCCTCCCTGTGTCGCCGTATCCATAATCCGAGTAAGCCGCCGTCCGAACATCAAGGGCATTCAACACGATCCCAAGTGGCAGCGAATTTGATGCTCGCATCCGTGCCAGACATCCGCGCAACATGCGTTTTGAAGTACTCTTGGATCGCAAAACCAGAACATTCCCGTCCGCGAGCGGCGCAAGTGACAGAGCGTCCGATATAGACAAAACGGGCGGACTATCAATAAAGATGAAGTCAAAGTGTCTTCTGAGCTCTTCGAGCAGCGAAGCGAAACGCTTCGATCCAAGCAACTCTGCGGGATTTGGCGCGTTCGGCCCCGCGGGTAAAAGTTTGAGGGATTCTATGTTCGGGTGGCGTTGCAATGCTTCGCGAAAATCCGTTTCGCTCGTCAGACAGTTGCTTAGGCCAACATCGTTGGCACACCTAAAGAGGCAATGTGCGTGCGGCTTGCGCAGATCCGCATCTAGGAAGAGAACCCGATCGCCTCGTATCGCAAACGCAGCCGCAGTGTTGAGGCACGTTGTCGACTTTCCCTCCCCCGGCGACCCGCTCATGACCAGCACAACCTGCGGAGGCTTCCCGGCACGACTCATCAGTAGCGTTGTTCGGAGGCTGCGGTAAGCTTCTGCTGCTTGCGATTGAGGCGCCCGCAAAACCCACGGATCGGACAAGGCCGCGGGTGAATCTTGTTCCTGCGGCGCGAACCCGTATCGTGCCGCCATGCTGCGCTTTCGCGCAAAATCTGGAATGATACCAATGAGCGGGGCCGCGATGAGCTCCTCGACCTGCTCCGGAAACGCTAAAGAATCGTCGAAGTAGTCCCACGAGAAGGCCGCAATGAGCCCAAGGAACAAGCCCGCCAACCAGCCAACAGCGATCGTAATCTTCTTGTTCGGGTATGCGGGCTCAACTGGCACACGAGCCGGATCTACGACCGTCATATTCGAGGCTTTCATCCCCGCCGTGATGCTTGCTTCTTCTAGTTTCGTGTACAGATCCTGATAGATGGCACGGTTAGAAAATGCTTCCTCCTGAAGCAATGTGAGCTTGTCGGCCTTTTCGCTCAGTTGATCCACAAGTTGTTCCTGCGCCGCGACCCGCTTGCGAAGGCCATCCTCCGACAGGGTCGCAACAGCAAGATCGTTGCTGGCCCGCTTTCGAATTCGGTCCAGCTCGGAATGGATCTGCGCATCGAATGCGGCCTCCTCATTTTGAAGCTGGATCATAAAGGGATTCTTGGCGCCGTATTTTGCAGCCGACGTCGCGACCTTGACCTGCAATTGGGCTTGCTGCTCGCGGAGTTGTTGAAGAAGAACCAGATCCGCACTTCCCGGAGCAACGGACGAATTCTGCCCTAGCTCGCTCGCTATCGGGCTCGATCCAATCCCAAGCACGATGTCAGGGTCCTGAGTTTCCGTCATCTGATAGATCGCTTCCTTCCCGACACGTTCAACTTCCGCGCGGGTCAGGTCCCGATTCAATTCGACAAATCGCTCCAGGGGTATATCGTCGGATGTGGCTCGGCCTTTTCCACCTTCATCACCGAACGCATGCACCGCCATCCCCGTCAATCCCGAATCCCGCTGAAATTGTGCGGCCTTGGCCTCGGTTTGCTCTACTTTGCTTTTTAGGTCGGCCAGTTGACTACTGAGCGCCGAAGACACCTTCTCTGAGGCTCGAGATCGTGCCTGGGTGTATTCGTTGGGGTAGACATCTACGATGGCGTTGGCGATTGAAGCGGCCCTGTCCGGATCAGTGTCGGTAAATGTGACATTCAACAGACGCGTACCTTTGACCGGCTTCACATGCAGGCCCGCCCGAAAAATGCCGAGGGCTCTCCCGTGGCGATCGGATGCAAAATCGAACGAAGTCGATCTGTGCCACGTGAACGGCAAGCGCCCGACCTGCTGGGATTGTGGAACCGCATAGGGTGGAACGCTTTCTAGCTTTAGCGCCTCGATCACGTTGAGAGCCGTCGTGTCGTCTTGGATGATGGCCTGTTCCGTGAGCAGATCCATGTCCATCGGCCCCTCGCTGCCTGCGATTGCCGACAGATCGAGCATGCCGAGAGAATTGCCACCCGCTT
The DNA here is from genome assembly GCA_963798035.1 of uncultured Acidobacteriaceae bacterium. Taxonomy (GTDB): domain Bacteria; phylum Acidobacteriota; class Terriglobia; order Terriglobales; family Acidobacteriaceae; genus Telmatobacter. The sequence goes on from CAWCRW010000011.1 coordinate 41,411, forward strand.
TGTTGATTTCTATCGTCGCGGTTGCACTGTACTGCCTCCGGGCCACCGCTACTTGCATCAGAGCGAGCGCCAGGCCAAGTGCCATCGAAATGAGAACGACAGCTTTTCGTCGACGGAGGATCAGCACCATTTGCCGGAGGTCCAAATCTGCATTCGGACTCGGCAAGCAGCCAAATGAGCGTGTCCCTTGGGGAACGCGCGCGAGCAGTGCTGCGGAACCCACCGGCATTCTCGATGCCTTCCTTCTCAAATCAGTTGCGAGCGCTCTTGATTGGTTCGCAATCAGTGGAGATTCTCGAACTAAATGCGCGTAAACCGGAAAATTGCAATCCTATTTTCCAAAGAAAACTTGGCACAGAGATGCAATATCTCTTCCATAGACGGCGCGGCTCCTGAACGACACGGTAAATCCACTGCAATCCAGTTTTGTGCATCCAGCGAGGAGCCTCTTTCACAACACCCGCATGGAAGTCGAAGGCAGCACCTACGCCAACCATCAAGTTCGTTTCAAACCGGCCGCAATACTGCGCAAGGAACCGATCCTGCTTGGGCGAGCCCAACCCGACCCAGACCACATTGGGTCTGGAGATTGCAATTCTTCCTGCAAGCTCAGCTTCCTCAGCGGGGTTGAGCGCACGATAGGGCGGAGTGTACGTGCCGACTACCTGCAGTCCCGGGATTTCCGCGACCAGATTCGTGCTTAATTTACCGACGACTCCCGGCTTGCCTCCACAGAAAAAGTGCCGATATCCGCGTGGCACGCCGAATCGACAGAGTGCCAGCATGAAGTCCGGGCCATATACCCTTTGAATTTGCCTGAATCCCTGCATTCGCGCAGCCCATACCAAGGGCATCCCATCGGGTACCGTCATAAAAGAAGCATTCAAGACCTCCCTCAGGTATGGGTCCGACTGCGCTTCGATAATCGTATGCACGTCGGCCGTGCACACGTAGGCGCGGCGATTCTGGCGAATGAGCGTGTCGCTCAAGAGAGTTGCGGCCCCGATATTGGTGGCGTTGATACCAACCCCCAAAACGTTTGCGCGGGAAAGAAGCGGCGGGTTGGCGCGCTCCGGCCTATTCATTTCTGCGATGCCCAACCTAATCAAGAATCCTCACAGTCCAGCGTCGAAAACGTCCATCAAGATTTTGAGCGGTTTTGTTGGCGCGTTCTATCGCACCTTCGACCGAGCTAGACTCCCCGCATCAGAACACCGGGCGTGTGAAGCAAGATCGCGATATCCAAGAAAAAGCTTCGATGCCGGATGTAATAGAGGTCGTAGCAGATGTTTTTGTGAATGGCGGAGGCCCGATCGGCGCTCAGCTGCCAGAGCCCTGTGATGCCCGGGATCACGTCAAGACGTTTCCGCTGTTCGGCGTTGTACTGTTGCGCGATGAACGGCATCTCCGGACGCGGCCCCACAAGCGACATATTGCCTTTCAGCACATTGAAAAGCTGCGGCAACTCATCGAAACTGGCGTGACGCAATACGCGCCCGAAGGGCGTTATACGAGGATCTTTTGGATTCGTGGGCGAACAACTGTATTTCGGCGCGTCCTCGCGCATCGAGCGAAACTTGCAGAGATCAAATAGATATCCGTACCTTCCCACTCTCTGTTGCCAAAACAGGCTTGATCCCGATGAATCGAGGCGAACCAGGAGCGCTGCCGCCAGCAGAATTGGCAATGAAAGAATGAGAACCAGAAGCCCGAGGACGATGTCGGTCGCTCGCTTCGTTCCCTCGTACCACCAGTCCCTTTGGGGCTTGTTCACAAGCCAGAGTTTCACGCCGTCAATATCGACCTGTTCCGCGGAATCGCAAGAGATGCCCGTTTGCTCCGGCACAAATGCATAGGGAATCCCGGCGGCATGTGCGGCTTTCATTGCGCCCAACAGCGTCTCGGATCCCGAGCCAGGATTTGCCAGAATCAACCATTCACAGTCATAGCGTTCAATCAGTTGCTCCGAAACAGGTCCAGAAACCACTTCGGCCGAGTGCCTGCTTCGATAGCCGGATTCGTAAATCCGCTGCCCCTTCATCTCTGGATCGTCGTCGACAAAAATGACCGGATTCAGGCCAAATTTTGGACTCCTCGCGAGCGCTGAGAAAACCCGCCGCCCGTCAGGGCCGGCGCCATAGATGAGCGCCTTCTGCATGCCGACACCGCGCGCTCTCAGGCTACGCACCGCCGCGTAGAGCGCATGCTTCTCGAGCGGCTGAAGCAGCGGGATACTCAACATCGCGAAAACAAATACCCATCGCGAAAACCAAGGGCTCTCAATATTTGTAGCCAGCAGCACGAGAAGAAAAGCCTGGCACGAAACGCGCAGCGATCGCGCGGTTTCCGTGATCCCAAGCAGGCCGCTCCCTGAACGGTAAGCCCCGTCGCAATCAAATAGGAAGACGGCCAGTGCCGCCACTATTAAAGATATGAGACCAATGGGCCGATAAGGGTGCGGTAGCCGATTGCCAAGACACAGGAGGTTGTAAGCGAAGTAAGCTCCATGGACGGCCAGCACAACCGCGAACCAATCCCCGGCGATCTCGATCGCGGTCACGGCCCATTCAAATCGATAGCGCCGTGCACTGCGTCGTTCGGCCTCCGAAGGTACGTCGCTGTAAGTCGAAGTCTCAAGAAGAACATGAGAACCTTCAACACCCATCGAACTCATTCCATCTCCCTTGTAAAAACGAATTTCTCTTGGCGCGATGAGCTCGAATCGCTCACAACACGCGAGCCGTAGCAAGAATGCATCATGCCCACTGGGCGAATCGTTGCCCTTCGTTCAAGGGCACGAATACATACCGAGATTCCGTGCCATGCCTGCAGGCACACGTCGTGAGGAGCCACTCGACGTGACCGCAAAGCGGACAGTCGCGCGGCTACCGTGTATCACTCAAAGTGTGCTGCCGTTACATTGCATGGCCTGAACCGCCGAAGGCAGAATGCAGAACAAACTCAGTCCGCTCTTCTAAGGCCCTTCATCAAATATTTAGATACAAGCGCATTTATTCCGAGGAGAAATGGATCAATGTGAGTCGAAAGAATGTCACTCGATAGAAATTCTTAAAATCATGAACAACTAGAAAACTTGAACGACCTGTTTTGTCTTTGTTTCTAACAACGCCGTTTGCTCGAAGGACAGATTATTGCGCAGAAAATCACTCAATCAAGATAAACATCGCGGCAGGATTCGGTTGTGATCCTAGATACGCGTGAAGTGCACAAGCGCCTCTGACTCCGGAAGCCTGCACGCTGAAAAGATCGATTGAGTTGATCAAAGTTCGTATCTGATCATCTTGAGATGGCGCGCAGCAGTGCCCGTCGTCATGGAGCGTTGTGACAACCAAGAGCAGTCCCACTTTGGAACGAGCTGAGATATTTAGGATTCTTAGACCAAAAGAATGCGGACTTTAGCGTGCAGCCGATTCGAGTTCGGTCCGCGCAGCCTGATAGGTTAGGCGGATGCCTTCCTCCAGGGTCGTTGTGGCTTTCCAACCAAGCGAGTGAATTCGACTCACATCGAGCAGCTTCTGGGGCGTGCCGTCCGGTCGAGTTGTATCAAACACAATTTCACAATCGAAATCCAGAACCTTCGCGATCCCTTCGGCCAGCTCGCGGATCGTCACGTCCATGCCCGTACCGATATTCACCAGCGGCGCCTCATCGCGGAGAATCATGCCATCGAAGGTCGATTCCGGCAGGCTCAAGAGATGAATACATGCCTGCGCCAGGTCGTCGCTATAGAGGAACTCGCGCCGCGGTTTCCCGGTTCCCCATACCGTCAACTTGCGCTCATGGGCCATCTTGGCTTCAACCACCTTGCGCATTAATGCAGGCAGAACATGTGATTCCTGCAAATCAAAGTTATCGCCCGGACCATACAGGTTGGTTGGCATCGCCGCAAGGTAACGCGTTCCAAATTGCCTGTTGTAAGACCAGCACATCTCAATTCCAGCGATCTTTGCCAGGGCATAGGCGCGATTGGTCGACTCCAGGGGACCAGTCAACAGGTACTCTTCTTTCATCGGCTGGGGAGCGAGTTTCGGATAAATGCAGCTCGAGCCCAGAAACAAAAGCCGTTCGACTCCGTTCCTGTAACTCGCATCAATCACGTTTGTCTGGATCTCGAGATTTTCTCGGATAAAATCCGCCGGGTAGGTCTCGTTTGCGAGGATACCGCCTACCTTTGCCGCGGCTAGAAACACAAATTCTGGCTTCTCGCGTTCAAAAAAAGCCCGCACCGCCACCGTGTCGGTCAGATCCAGTTGCGCACGGGTGCGGAGCAAGAGATTCGTGTACCCTCGACGCTCCAAGCCACGGTGGAGAGCAGATCCCACCAAACCACGATGTCCTGCAACAAAGATGCGACTGTGTTTTTCCATTTGAACCCGGACTCTTCTCGATTCAAAGCTCGTGGAAGTTGAAAACAGTGTACCCGTGCTTCCGAATCAGTGCGTCGCGCTCTGCAGCTTTCAAATCCTCTTCCGCCATCTCTTTCACCAGTTCGTGGAAAGTGACGCGCGGCTGCCACCCGAGCTCCCGTTTCGCCTTGCTCGCGTCTCCCAGAAGGCTACTGACCTCTGTAGGTCGATAGTAGTGTGGATCGATTGCCACGATCAATTTTCCATTCGCATCCAATCCCCGCTCCTCCGGCCCTTCGCCTTCCCATTGGATCTTCATACCGAGGAAGCCGGCTGCGCTATCGACAAACTCGCGTACGCTGTGTTGTTCGCCCGTGGCAATCACATAATCCTTCGGCTCGTCCTGTTGCAACATTAGCCACTGCATCTCGATATAATCGCGCGCGTGGCCCCAGTCTCGCTTGGCGTCCAGGTTTCCTAAATACAACGTATCTTGGAGTCCGGTCTTGATGCGGCTCAGTGCGCGCGTAATTTTTCGCGTCACGAACGTTTCACCGCGCTGAGGCGATTCGTGGTTAAACAGGATGCCATTGCAGGCGTAGATTCCGTAAGCTTCGCGGTAATTTACCGTGATCCAATAGGCATAAAGCTTGGCAACGGCATAGGGAGACCGGGGATAAAAGGGCGTGGTCTCTTTCTGCGGAATCTCCTGCACCAGACCGTAGAGTTCCGATGTAGACGCCTGGTAGAAGCGCGTCGTCTTTTCCAGTCCGACAACGCGAATCGCTTCCAGTAGTCGCAGCGTCCCCAGCGCGTCAGAATTCGCTGTGTACTCTGGCTCCTCGAACGAGACTTTTACGTGGCTTTGCGCGGCGAGGTTGTAAATCTCGTCCGGCTTCACTTCCTGCACAATGCGAATGAGACCACTGGAGTCGGTCAAATCGCCGTAGTGCAGAATGAAATGTCGTCCCAATTGGTGTGGATCTTCGTAGATATGATCGATGCGATTGGTATTAAACAGAGAGCTGCGCCGCTTGACTCCGTGAACCTCATATCCCTTCGACAACAAAAATTCTGCCAGGTAGGCGCCATCCTGACCCGTCACGCCGGTAATCAGCGCTCGCTTCATCATCCGTCCTTTAGCGCGGCAGACCTGCCGAGGCAGTCCCGCACTCGTCCTTTGGGTTAGGCAGGGATCTCGACACACGACCTGAAGTACTCCAGACTGAGTTTCAATCCAGTCTCGAGATCAATCTTCGGTTCCCAGCCAAAGAGGCGCTTGGCCTTGCCGATATCGGGCTGCCGTTGAATTGGGTCGTCCTGCGGAAGCGGGCAATAGGTAATCTCGCTCTTGGAGCCCGTCACGCGGAGCACAGCCTTGGCGCATTCCAGGATTGTCCACTCAATTGGGTTCCCGACGTTCACCGGCATGTGCTCGTTAGTGCGTGAGAGCCCCAGGATCCCCGCGATCTCATCGGTCACATAGCAGAAGCTACGTGTCTGTTCGCCTTCGCCATACACCGTGAGGTTCTCGCCTTTCAAGGCCTGCACCATGAAATTCGAGATCACTCGGCCATCGGCCTTCTGAAGACGCGGTCCATAGGTATTGAAGATTCGAACCAGGCGCGTATCGACACTGTGGTAGCGGTGATAGGCCGTCACCAGGGCTTCCGAGAATCTCTTCGCTTCGTCATACACCGATCGTATGCCGATGGGATTCACATTGCCCCAATATTCCTCAGTTTGAGGATGCACCGACGGATCGCCATAGCACTCGGAGGTGGAAGCATGGAGAAATTTCGCGCCATTCTTCTTCGCAATCTCCAGAGCATTCCGCGTTCCCGCCGACCCCACCATCAGGGTCTCGATGCCCAGCCGGTAATAGTCGACAGGGCTCGCGGGGGAAGCAAAATTGAAGACGTAATCGACACGCCCCGGATCAAAGGCCGAGCTGATATCTGCCTGGAGAAACTCAAATCGCGGCTCCCTCGTCAGGTGCTCCAGATTCTTGAGCGAGCCCGTGCACAAATTGTCTGCACCGATGACCGAATGTCCTTCGGCAAGCAGCGCGTCCGTCAAGTGAGAACCAAGAAACCCAGCCGCTCCGGTCACCAGCACACGCATCAATAGGTTGCTCTCTTTCAACGAGCTTAGAAGTCTTGCCACAGCATCAGGAAAGCTCGAGGTAGTTTTTCTCTCTAGAGTCTCGCCAGTTTTATCTCATCTTCAAGCCCAGTGAGGTTCGCTTCAACGCTTTCCGCGCAAACGCGCACCTTCGTGGGCAGGAACAACAAAGTCGATCGTTCGACTAGGCCGTCCCTCTTTTCTTCGGAGTATGAAAAACAGCGATTGGATCAATCGGCTGAGCTAGCCCCGGGCGGCCGACGCTGAGGTAGGTAAACCCTTGCTCGGTCATCGCCGCTGGATCAAATAAGTTACGTCCGTCAATAATGATTGGATAGCGCAAGGTATAGTGCAGGCGCGCCAAGTCAATCTCGGCAAATTCGCTCCAATCGTTCAAGATCAATAAAGCATCCGCGTCCTGCGCAGCCGCGTAAGGACTATCGACATAGCTAATCTGCGGACTTTCTGGAATGATCTCCCTGGTCCGTGCTTCCGCCGCAGGATCGTACGCGCGAATGATGCATCCCTCGCTCAGCAGCTTTGTCACAATGTCCAATGCGGGAGACTCACGAATGTCGTCTGTTCCTCCCTTGAACGCCAGGCCAAGGACACCGATCTTCTTGCCGCGGAAAGTCCACAGGGCGGAACGCACCTTCTGGAAGAATCGAAGCTTTTGCTCCTCGTTGATCTTTTCCACTTCGTGCAGAAGTCCGAATTCGACCCCCACAAGTTCCGCAACATTCCGGAAAGCAGCTACGTCCTTGGGGAAACAGGAGCCGCCATAGCCCACGCCCGCGCGAAGAAATTTGTTGCCGATGCGCGAATCCAAGCCCATTCCGCGCGCCACTTCTTCCACATCCGCTCCCGCCGCTTCACAAATGTTCGCAACCACATTGATAAAGGAGATCTTTGTCGCGAGAAATGCATTCGAAGCATGCTTGATAATCTCTGCCGCTTTGGTCGAAGTCAACAAGAGCTGCGGCGGCTGATTCTCATTGAGAGGCCCCGGAATCCGGTTCCCGCCACGATAGTAGTCACCGGAAGTCAACGGAGCGTAGATCGCCTTGAGCAGTTCAGATGCACGCTCGGTCGCCGCGCCCACCACGATCCGGTCGGGATGCAGAAAGTCCACCACTGCCGTTCCTTCCCGCAGGAACTCTGGATTCGAAGCAACATCAAATTGATCCTTGTGCACTCCATTCCGCTCGATGACGCGCCGAATCCACTCATTCGTGTACACCGGAACCGTGCTCTTCTCGACGATGACTTTGTAGGAGTCGACAGAACGCGCGATCTCGCTCGCAACCGCATCCACATAGGAAAGATCGGCGCTGCCCGTGCGGCTCTGTGGCGTTCCTACTGCGATAAAAATAGCCTGCGCGGCCTGCGCCGCACTGCGAAGATCGGTCGTAAACTCCAGAAGTCCACCGCGATGCTGATTCAGGAGTTCCGGCAGATAATCCTCGTGAATGGGAATTCCACCAGCCTGCAGCTTGCGCACCTTGGCTTCATCATTGTCCACGCAAATGACGCGGTGCCCTATCTCGGCAAAGCATGCCGATGCGACCAGGCCTACGTAACCAGAGCCAACAACGGCAATAGTGATGGATTCAGATTTCTGGGTCATTTCAAATGCTCCATATAAAAAAGTTAACGAAATCTCTAGAACGAGCGCACCTTTGCATCGCGAGCAATACAGAAATACGCGCACCGGCAAAAGCTTGCTTCCAAGATAACCGAAGTGTGCATTTTCACAATCAAGAATCTGCTTTCCCGCCTGACGGTCGAGTAACTTTCGGTGCTTGAGTAGTATGCGGACGTAACCTGCCCCTGACGTCACCGGGGAGTTCGCGAGAAGGCCCTCTCCGAAGACATGGCTCCGACTCCTGTCTCATTGCACTGCATGTCCTTTGTTGTGAGCGCATTGGATGCGCTCACTGCTCCGCAAAACTCAACTTCACCTGTGGTAGCCTTGAGGATAGGGTCATTCTGAATGCAATCCGGAAACGCAGCTTCTGTCCGCGTCTACATGGACGCCAACGCCACCACGCCTCTCCTGCCCGAGGTATTCGAGGCGATGCGCCCCTTCTGGATGGAACATTTTGGCAACGCTTCCTCGATCCACCTGCACGGGCAGCAGGCCCGGACGGCCGTCGATAGGGCGCGGGAGACGCTGGCCGAGTTTTTTAACTGCCATGACGCGGAAGTAGTCTTCAACTCCGGTGGCACCGAGGGAGACAACACTGCACTCTATGGCCTTTTGCACCCCGGCGATCACCTCATCACGACGTCGATTGAGCATTCCGCGGTTCTTGAAGCGGCCAGGCGGTTGGCGCACCGCGGCATCGAAACAACCTTCGTTGCTCCGCAGCCCAGCGGGCTGATCGATCCGATTGACATTCTGCGCGCCATTCGGCCGGAGACTCGCCTGATCAGCGTAATGCTGGCGAACAATGAGACCGGCGTGTTGCAGCCCGTTGAAGATATCGGCAGGATTGCCGCCGACACGGGCGTCTTTTTCCATATCGACGCGGTGCAGGGCGCAGGCAAAGTCAAGATTGATGTGCGCCGCATCGGTTGCCATTTGCTCTCGATCAGCGCGCACAAAATGCACGGACCCAAAGGAGTCGGCGCCATGTTTGTGCGCCGCGGAACTCCCGTAGAGTCGCTGTTAGTCGGCGGCAGCCACGAACGGCGTCGTCGCGCAGGAACCGAAAACGTAGCCGGCATTGTGGGCCTCGGGCGAGCGGCCGAACTGGCCATGCACTCTCTCGCCGATGGAACCATCGATCGATGGGCGGCCCTCCGCGACCGGCTTGAGACGGAAATCCTTCGAATTCCTGGTACGGGTCTCAATGGCGCGGGAGCGGATGGAAAACCCGTTGCCCGCGCGGCCAACACCACCAATATCTGGTTTGACCAGATCGAAGGCGAAGCGCTCGTGATCGCGCTCGACCTGAAGGGGGTCGCTGTTTCCGGCGGTTCTGCGTGCCATTCGGGTGCTACCGAGCCAAGTCACGTGCTGATGGCGATGGGCCTCGACAAAACAAGAGCGCGCGCCAGCCTTCGGTTCAGCCTTTTGAAGACGGCCACGGATGCGGATGTCGCGCACGTCTTGCGCGTTGTCCCCAGCGCGGTCGAACAGCTCCGTGCCCTTTCGCCCGCGACTGCCGAAGCCCTGGGCTAACTTGCTCGGCGCAGAAACTTTGAATTGGTTCGCCTGAAGACACCTTGTTTCCCGTCGATTCGGCGCATGACGCATCCGATTGAAGGAATTGCATGAGTTCGCACAACACCATCGCCGTTGCCATGTCCGGAGGAGTTGACTCCTCAACAGTGGCGGCGATCCTCGCCCACTCCGGTGAGACCGTCGTTGGCCTCACGCTCCAGCTCTGGGACCAAACTCGGCTGGCCGGCAAACATGGGATTCCTGAAGCGCCGAAGGCTGGTCGCTGCTGCTCTTTGGACGACGTCTACGACGCGCGCCGCGTTGCCACCCATCTCGGAATTCCCTACTACGTCGTCAACCAGGAAGAGCGCTTCGAGCAGGACGTCGTGCGTCCGTTCGTCAGCGAGTACCTCGCAGGCCGCACCCCCGTTCCCTGTTCCCTGTGCAACAACCATCTCAAGTTCGATCAACTTCTAAAGACAGCGCGCAGCATTGGTGCCGACTCCATCGCAACGGGCCATTACGCCGTCAACGAATACGACCCGAAGCGGGGCCGTTGGATCCTCAAGCGTCCCGCAGACCTTGCCAAGGACCAAACGTATTTCCTCTTCGGCCTGACCCAGGAGCAACTCGCCCACACGCTCTTCCCTCTCGGCCGGCTCACCAAGCCCGAAGTGCGCGCCGTAGCCCGGGAACGCGGACTTTCGCTTGCAGAAAAGCCCGATTCGCAGGAGATCTGCTTCATCTCCGGCGGCGACTATAAGCAGTTCCTGGCCGCTTACCTCGAGGAGCAGGGCGAGCCGATCGCGGAGACCGCGGGAGAACTCGTGACCTCTTCCGGCGCGGTAATCGGGCGCCATGAGGGCGTCTCCAACTTCACTGTTGGACAACGCAAGGGACTGGGCGTTGCTTCGCCGTCGCCACTCTACGTTTTGCAAATTGATCCCGCGAGCCATCGCGTCACCGTCGGCGCCGACGCGGAATTGGCCACGCGCACAGTGCGCGCCGGCCGTCTCAATTGGATCAGCATTCCAAGGCTGACCGGTCCTATGCGCGTAAAGATCAAGATCCGCCACCGGCACGAGCCCGCGTGGGCCACTCTCGAGCCTGCCTCCCCGACTCCGAAAGATTCAGGTTCCTCCGCGCCGGACGACTCCGTGCTCGCAACCTTTGATGACCCCCAGCGTGCGGTCACCCCCGGTCAGTCCGCCGTCTTTTATGACGGCGACGAGGTGGTAGGCGGCGGCTGGATCCTGTAGCCTCCCAACTCCCTCAACACACGGAGGCACAGCGCGTTATACTGGCGCGGCACCGCAATCAGGGAGAAATTCAGATGCTCGAGAAAACGTTTGCTCCGGTGGCGATCCTGGCCGCTGCTGTTCTCACGTGTGGCTTGGCGCAGGCGCAACAAGCGGCAACCCTCACCATCCATGCCGACCAGCCCGTCACAAACGTGAGCCCCACCCTTTACGGCCTCATGACCGAGGAGATCAATTACTCCTATGACGGTGGTCTTTACGCCGAGATGGTTCGCAACCGCACCTTCCATAGCGACTGGTCCGGCGTCCCCTACTGGTATCTCTACGAGAACGGCGACGCGGCCGCGAAGATGGACCTGGATAAGACCACCGGACCAAGTGAGGCCCTGCCCGCAAGCCTGCGCCTCAACGTCGAAAAAGCCGACCCGAAGAATCAGGCCGGTGCGCTCAACGTCGGTTACTGGGGCTTTGCCTTGCGGCCTGAGACCACGTACAAAGGCTCCTTCTACGCCAAAGCCGGTTCTACCGACCTCGGTCCTGTCACCATCAGCCTCATCAGCGACGACACCGGCAAAACCGTCGCCGACGCAACGGTCTCCTCCATAGGCTCCGACTGGAAGCAGTACGAGTTCACGATCAAGACCGGCGCGATCCAACCTTCTTCCTCCAACCACCTCGTTCTTTCCATCGGCCATCCCGGAACTCTCTGGCTCGACCTCGTCTCCCTCTTTCCACCGACCTATCTCAACCGCGATCACGGCAACCGCATCGACCTGATGGAAAAACTTGCCGCGATGCGGCCTACCTTTCTGCGCTTCCCCGGCGGCAATTATCTTGAGGGCGACACCATCGCCGACCGCTTCGATTGGAAGAAAACCATTGGCCCCCTCGTCGACCGCCCCACGCACCCAAGTCCCTGGTTCTACCACTCGGATGACGGCATGGGCCTGCTCGAATTTCTCGAGTGGTGCGAAGACCTGAAGATGAACCCCGTGCTTGCCGTCTATGCCGGCTATTCTTTGCGCGGCGAGCATGTCCCCGCCGATCAGCTGCAGCCCTATATTCAGGACGCCCTCGACGAGATCGAATACGTCACCGGGGGTCCCGACACCAAGTGGGGCGCCCAGCGCATCAAAGACGGCCACCCTGCGCCGTTCAAACTCACCTATGTCGAAATTGGCAACGAAGACTGGCTCGACAAATCCGGGAGTTACGAGGAACGCTACCCACCGTTCTACAACGCCATCAAGGCAAAGTATCCCACTCTGCAGCTCATCGCCACCGCCCCCGTCAAAAGCGCCCGGATGGATGTACTCGACGAGCACTTCTACGTTCACGCGACGCAAAACTTCCACGACGCGACGCACTATGACAAGACCGACCGCAACGGCCCAAAAATTTTCGTTGGCGAATGGGCCACGCGCGAAGGCTTCCCTACACCGGATTTCGGCGCGGCTCTGGGCGATGCCGCGTGGATGACCGGCCTCGAGCGCAACAGCGACATCATTGTGATGGCCAGCTACGCGCCGCTGCTGGTGCGCGTCGATCCGGGCGGCATGCAGTGGGAGACCAATCTGATCGGCTACAACGCCATGCAAAGCTACGGCTCGCCCGCCTATTTCGCACAGGTGCTTTTCGCGTCCTATCTTGGCGATCACACCCTGGGATCGAAACTCGAAGGAGCCGGTCCCAAGTTGTTTTACTCAATCACGGCCAACGCTGCGAAAAAGCAACTCTACTTGAAGCTGGTCAACGCTTCTTCCGATGCGCAGCCGATCGATATCAATCTCGAAGGCGCCAGCCTTGCAAACACCGCCAAGCTCGTCAGCCTGCATGCGCACGACATGCGGGAAACCAATTCGATCACCGATCCGGAACGGATTATTCCAGTTGACTCAACCCTGCACAACGTGGGAAACCATTTCCATCACACGGTGCCGGGCTACTCCATCCAGGTGATTCAAATCGACAAGCAGTAGAGGATACCAAAGACGCAAAAAGGTGGGCCGGGAGCACCAATCTCCCGGCCCACCTTTTTGTTCGATTCAAGTCCCGCTTAACAACAATCAGACAAACATATCCTTGTCCGCGGCGGAGTGCGTGGGTTGTGGCTCGGATTGCGGTGGACCTGCGCGCAACGTGCCCATCGCCGCTCTCGCGAAAGCCGCTACCCCGGATAGTTGCCGCAGCGGCACGCTAATCACTTCCGCAACCACGGCAGTCGTACGATCCACCACGTCCAACAGGTTCGTGAGCATCATATCCAAACGACTGGCCTGGCGGTTGACCTTCCCCACAATGTCCGAAGCTGAAGCCTTGAACACAGTGCCCTGGGTCCGCAGGCTACGCGTAATTGCCGCGAAATCCCCTGCCAGCGAATCGATCTTGGGACCTACGTTGGTCAATAGCTCTTTCGTATCCTTCACCAGCGGCAACACATTCGTGCGCAGTTCGTCGATCTGTTCCTGGGCCATCTTCATCGCTTTGCGAAACGCGATGTACATCGCCAGGAGGACGCACGCCTGCATCAGCACAGCGGCCCCGGTGCAGGCAACAAAGACGAGCAGGAGTGTTTCGTTGTTCATATTTGTCACCGGGATCATCACGCACAGAACAACGGCGGACTTGCCCCATCGTTGTGGAGTGCGACCGCAACAGCAAGGCCCATGCTCGATAGAGCAACCGGCAAACCGAATCATCCTGAAATGCCGGCCGCTCCACTCAGCAAAAATCGCATCTCGAACCGGCGCGATCCGATTCGAGTCCGCGCTTACTCTGTGGGTTCGGTCGAAGCGGTGCGGTAAGCCTCGCGGCCGGCATCGACAGCTGCTGCCACGCGAGTTGTCTGATCGCCTACCAGGCTCTTGCCGCGTTCCACAAACTCTTCCCACTGGGCCCGTCCACGATCAACCACTTCGCGGCCGCGGTCGACATAATCCCCAAGCTGCTCTTTGCTCTTGTCGACCATGGTGCCGACCTGGCGCGCAGCTTGCTTCCCTTTTGCACGCAAATATTCCGTGCCTTCGCGCGCACCCTGCGCGATGTCTTCCCTCGTTTCGCGTCCGCTCTTGGGCGCGTACAGGATCCCTACCAGTGCACCGACGCCGAGTCCCGCCAGAAACCAGGCAAGCCCTTGAAGTCTATTGTCTTCTGCCATGACGACGTTCTCCTTTTTCCAAAGAAAGACTGAGCGTATCAGATTTGATGGTACGCCTCAAACCCCACCCGCAGTGCAAATCCCCGCCCTGCCGGTGAATCCGTGGCCCGCTTCGAGCCCTCCCTGAGGAAAGTGCCCTGTGAAAGCCCCATGCATTGGACGCATGCCAGAGGCATTGCGTTGTAAGCGGGCTGGACACTGGACGCAAGCTTGCGCGATACGCGAGAGTAGGGCGATACGCCGAGAACCTTTTCGTAGAATGTCAAAGACGGCAGAGGATTCGCGCTGAACCCGACGATTGTTCAGTAGTGTTTCGTGACGGCCTGGGGAGCCAGTCCGGTTTTTCCCGCTAACATCCAATCCAGCGGACGGCGAAGGTCCTCTTCGCGCGCTTGGCCCAGAATCCGCGCCACCACCTCACCCTGCTCATCGAGAATCATCGTAGCGGGCAGCTCGTTTCCCAGTTCCGCACGATCCAGTGTAGCGAGGCTGGCTCCCAGCCAAACATCCATTTCGATCGGGTTGGCGCTGAGAAACTTGTCGACGTTCTTGCGGCCCCTGGCCTCATCCGCGGAGATGGCAATGAATCGAACCCTCCGCGGCCCATATTCTTTCTCCAGCCTGGAAAGCATGGGTAGCTCCTCGCGGCAAGGCCCGCACCAGGTTGCCCAAAAATTGACAACGGTAATGGCACCGCGCAGATCTGCGATTTTCTGGGTCTTTCCTGAAACGTCTTTGAATTCAAGATTGGGTGCGCGCTTGGCCTGCGCAGGTTGAAGTAAACAACAGATCGCGAGCGCCGTCAGGAGGTGCAGCGTGAACTTCATTTTCGTTCCTCAAGGAGGATGTGCCGTGCGGAGTCTCTCGCGCCAAGGCCCGCCCGTCGAAACATACGAGCTGGGCCTTCAGCGAATCCGGATTGTGCTCTAAAACCTGTGCGTCCAGGTTGCCAACCACACATACTGTGCGAATGCCGCGTCGCCGTGCGTGTCGTAGACAGAGTCGGGATAGCTGGTCGTGCGATCACGATGAACGGCCTTATAGACCCCCGCCGTGAGCATGTTTGAACCATGCGTGTATTCCATGCCTGGTCCGACAGTAACGGCGAAGCCTGGCCGCCGGAACCCGGCGTTGCTGTTGGGAAACAAGTTCTTCGCAGGAACACCCTCGTCTCGCGGTCCAAATGTGGCGGACAGGCCCTTCTCTGGCCGGATGGGAACCAGCACACCGCCTTCCATGAGGTACTGATCGGAAATCGCAGCGTAGTTGTTCAGCGGCTGAGTCGTGCTGAGCGTGGCGCTTCGCTGCACACCATTCGTCCCGCCTTGTGTGGCGATGTAGTCGCCGTCCGTGTAGAAGACGAGTGAATGACCCAACTGTCCAAAGGCGGCCCATTGCGTGACCATGCCCCAGCCTCCGTTGCCGGGCTGGATGGAGTAGTCCACCGGCGACGTCACTTCGACGGGAGAGCCGGTGCCGGTTGTGTTGGTATTCACTGTGTTGGTCACATCGTCGTTGCCCGTGGGCATCAACACGCCCAGGCCGAGCGAGACGTTTCCTCTGGACGCATGCTCCGGGTTGCGCACCCAGACGTTGGCGCCAACAATCGTATCGCCAATTCCAGAGGACGCGTATTTAATGGGTGAATTCTGACTTTTGCGCGATGCAAAAAGGAAGGGCGAATCGATTTCCAGGCTGATACGCGGCGTCCACTGATAGGTCAGGTTGGCGGTGATGAGATTGATCCGGTTCTCCACCTGAGTCTTTTGCTGCGCCCTGTACTCCTGATACACGTCGCCAACGTAGTGCTGGTAAGAGAACTGGTGGCGTTCGCCGATTGAAATCTGAAAGTGGCCCGGTTCGAGGATCCCACCCTGCCCGGTGGGCAAGCCTTGCTCAGGCGATCGCGCAAGGATGCACCCCTGCGCCCATCCCATCGATGCGCAGAGCGAAACCAGAACGACGATGAATTGGCCCGTGAATGTCCTTGCGAGAATCCGGGAAGCGACATGGATCCCGAGGACACTCCAACCTCTGGAGTGATGTTTCTGCATGCGTTTGACCTCTCCAATCTTGGACAACTTGCGGGTCGCACGCAGGACGTCGTGTTGCGGGAAGAAACGAACGTCGGCGTGCCTGTAGCCCGCCGCGTTCCGCTTGATGCGTATCTCTGCCGTGCTCCGTTCCTAACCGTAACGGGCGGAAGCGGCTCGAGGCATCCGGAATTGGATTGAAAGCCAACTCGTACTTTCGATGGAGATCGAACGGAAGAAGCAGCTCCTGAGGCCGGTTCTATGCAGCTTTGCTCACTTCGGAAGAAGCTCGTGCGCCACTGCATCAAGAAGGCCATTCAGGAAATTAATCGACTCCGGGGCGGAGTAGCGGCGGCCAATCTCAAGCGCTTCGTTGATCACGATTGGAAACGGCGTGGACTTGAAGCCGAGCATTTCACCCACCGCCATCCGCAGCAGATTGCGATCGACGGCAGGCATCCGCTCCAGCCGCCAATGCTGCGAATTGGCGACAATCAGCGCGTCAATCTTCTCCTGGTTCGCCGTGGCCACGCGAAACAAGTCCTCCGCAAAGCCGCGCACCTCGGGCGTGACCTCGTCTCCCGCCTTCCAGAACGTTGCCTGCACCTGCTCGGGAGTCTGCTTGCCAATGTCCGCCTGGAACAGCATCTGCATCGCAAGTTCGCGTGACTTGCGCCGCGTCCCGGCGGTCAAGAGTGTCCTCGTTCCGCGAGCTTGCTCTTCAGGCTCACCATCTCGATCGCCGCAACTGCCGCCTCGAATCCTTTGTTGCCGGCCTTGATACCAGCCCGGTTCAAAGCCTGCTCGAGAGTCTCGCAGGTGAGTACGCCGAAACTATGCGGAATGCCGGTCTCCTGCTGCGACTGCCCGATACCACGGGACACTTCGTTGTAAATCGCCTCATAGTGCGCTGTTTCTCCGCGCAACAGGCAACCCAGAGTCACGATGGCATCCACTTTTTTCTGCTCCGCAATCATGCGTGCGGCAGCGGGAATCTCCCACGCGCCCGGTACACGCACAACTTCGATATCTGCACGCTGCCCGCCGCTGCGCAGCAATGCTTCCAGCGCACCCTCCAGCAGGCGATCGGTCACCACCGCATTCCAGCGCGCAACCACAATGGCGAACTTCAGCCCTCGGGCCGAAAGATCGCCTTCGATCGCAACCGGCTTGCCCTTGATCGGATCGGTCCATGCCCAAAAGCTGAACGCGAAGCCCGGCTCGGGCTCAACCGTGAAGAGACGCGATTTCCATTCGGTCTCCGAGATCATGGAAAGTCGATTGCCTGCAGCCTCGTCCCCCTGCGCGCCAAGCCAGGCTGCCGCGGCCTGGTGCACCGCATCGAGCGAAGTCACTTCGATCATGAGATCTGCGACGGACGGAAACTTGCCATCGACGAATTCGAGATTTCCGAGAGGCGCCAGAAAAGAAACCCCGCGGCTCCCGTCTTCTTTCCACCCTTTGCCTGGCGCAAATCCCAGCGCCGAGAAGAAGCTCGACAAACGCTCATAGACTTCAGCGCTGCCGGCAGGGCGCAGGAACGAAATCCCTTTGATCATGCTCTGATTTTATCGTGCTGGAATCGAGTGGTCCCGGAACGCGCTGCACAGCGGGCCTCCGGTGGAGGCCCACCATACACACAATATCCTGCTACGTCGTGGAACGAGGCTTGACGGCAATGACAGTCGCCGGAACTGGGCTCGTTTGCGGCGTGGTCAGCGTACAGTCCGGATCGGAGCCGGGTGTGCACGCCGGTAAATTCGGGCTGATCTGTTGCGTGTCCGTCAGAGTCTGCGTGTTGATGTAGTGGACCAGGTTGTCGCCCGCGGTAGACACGAAAAAGAGCGTGCCATCCGAGCTGAAGGCGCCCGCTACCGGGGCTGTAATGACCGCTGCCCCGTTGAGCGTGATGTACCCGACCGTGCCCGCCGCTCCGGTTCCAAAGCCTTGCGTGTAATACGGCAGCGTGGCGCCGGGAGTCGCTCCGTTGTAGGTCACGAAACTCAACATTGTCGACGACGCTGCTGTCCCTTGTGTGACCGATGCCGGCGACGTGATCACCTGGTTCACCGCCGTCGCGCTTAAAGTGAGCGTCTGGGGAGGGTTGGGCGTGGATTTGATCGTGAGAGGCGAAAGCACACCGGTCGACGAAACCGGACACGGAGCCGGAGTCTTTAAGCTGGCATTCGCAGGAATCGCCACAGAAAGGTCGTTGAGCGTGACGCCTCCGCCCGCATAGGCCGCGCCAAGGATATGCAAACCATCCGGCGTGGACGCCAAAACGTCGTTTTGTTCGGCGACAGAGTCCCCCTGCGGATAGAAGATTGTGTTGGCGTAGTTGCCTTCCGTACCCGAGGGGCACCATGTCCGGGCAACTGTGGGATTGCCGCTGAAATATGCGCCCACGCCGGGGATCATGACCGCCAGGTGCTCTGCTCCCGCAAAGTTGGCTGCACACGGCTGACCTTCCGAACAGCTCGTCCAGCCTGTGTTTGCGTTGAAGACGTAAACCGAATTGGTGTGCCCCGCTCCGGCTGCCGCCGTATCCGTGATGTAAAGCGTCTTGGAGTCCGGAGTCCACTGTGCCGAGGTCCCCATGCCGCCAAAGGTCGCCGTCACAGTTCCAGCGGCCGCATAAATGTAAAACACCTGCCGCACTTGATCGTTGATGAGCAACGTCTGATTGTTAGGAGCGACTGCCAGCACAACGCCCGGGACGGTCGGGTCCTGCTTGGTTAATGCGTTGGAAGCCGTGCCGTAAATCATCAACTCGTGCGAGGATCCGAAGTAAAGATCTGTGCCCGTCTGATCCATCACCATCGAATTCGGCACATACGGCAACCGCACCGTCGATCCAACCGTGGTGCTCAGCAATTCGATTGGCACGAAGTACTGCGACTTGCCCGGCGCAGAAAACCACATATAGTCGCTTGCAGTTCCTGGCGTCGTGATGTTGACGGGGTTGCTGGAAATCGACAGTCCCGTGCCGTTCCCTGCTCCAATTTCGTTGATCGGCGATGGGTTGCAGGTGGCCGGCTGGCAGATCGCGTAGACTGATGCCGCACCTGGGAACGCGGCAGCAATTGCGCCCCCCGCTCCTGCGGTGATGTCGATGGGATTGGTCGACTGGTAGTCCAACGTGAGTCCGGTGATCGGATTTCCGAGCGTGTCGATAACCGATGTCGTCAAGTTCTGCTGCACGCCTTGCGTGACCGTACCGGTTGTGCTGCCATTGGCAAGCGCTACGGAAATGGATTGCGGTGCACAAGTGGAAAAGAAGCCGGCGGACGAACCCGATTGCGCGACCGAAGCGGTAATTGCTGTTGTGCCCGGCAACTCCGCCGTGATCTGGTTTGTCTCGGGATTGATCGAGGCCACTGAACTCGTCCCCACCGTGTAGGTCGCAACGCCAATGGCTGCCGTGCAATCGGGAACGGACGTCACGCCGGGCGGCAATCCACCCTGGCAGGAGTAACTCGTCACCGTCGGAGGCGCGCAGAACTCGTACTGAACTCCGTTGCTCGAAAAGCACGCTTCCGAATCGAGCTGGGCAATCGTTCCCTGGGAATAACATGCCTGCGTGCTTGGCAGAGACAAAGTAATGGAGCCAACAGGCGCATGCACATACACCTCGACAGGATTCGAGGTTACGGCGTTGGCCGATGCCGTGATAAAGACGGTGTTGTAAGGTAAACCACCCGTACTTGGCAGGGGGCTGGGAGGACTGCAGATTGTATAGTCTGCAATACCGCCGCCGGAGTTGCGGTTCCACAATCCTGCACACATGTTTCCCGTGGGCGAAATGTCCACCAGCTGGTTATTGGTGGTGCCATAGGTATAGTTTGCGACGCTCGCCGTAGTCCCCTTGCAGGTCTTCGCGGTCGGTGCCGTGACCTGGCGCGTCTGGCCAAACGCCATCGAAACCCCGGTCGTTCTCGGCTCCAGATCGATGGTGTCCACATCCGTGATCTTTAGACCGAAGCCCAATCCGTTGCAATAATTCCCGGCCGGATTACGGGTGCAGCCGGAAATGGAAATTCCAGCTGGAATGGCCAGGCACAGCATGAAAACTAGCGTTAAAAACCGCCGCATGAATCCTCCCCGTCCCACTCTCCGAACCGCGGAACGGTCTTTCCGATTGCATCAAAAAATATGGGTTTGAGGCTGCCCGTCAACATATCCGAGGAACGCGCCGGCATTTGGCAGAATCCCCTCGGAAAATCAGGCCTGGAAGCGTGCGATCCATCCGGCCGGTCAACGGTACACACCCTATCTTTACTCCAAAGAAAAGTGTATCAGGGCAAAACGGTCAAACTGCATGGCCCCAACCACCGCAAGGTTCCCCGATATCTCAATAGACTGAGGAAGCTGGGGTTGGCGAGCAAGCCAGATTGCTTACGACGGCGGCATATAACGGCCAAACCATTCCAGGGTCCGCTCCATCACATCGGTCCGATGAACAGGGTCCACAAACCCGTGTCCCTCGTTCGGATAAACCACCAGTTGGGTCGGCACATGTTCATCCCGCAGGGCGTGCCAGAATTCAAACGATTGGGGCGCCGGACACTCGCCATCCCGATCGCCGACCACCAAGAGGGTAGGCGTATGTGCCTGTTTGATGAAGTTGATCGCCGAGCTCTTCGCGTATACCGCCGGGTCATCATAAACCGATGCCCCAAAATAGGGCGTCATCCACTGGTCAATGGAATTCTCGCCATAGTAGCTGAGCCAGTTCGAGATGCCCGCTCCGGCCACAGCCGCCCTGAACCGCGGAGTTTGCGTCACCCCCAGCATGGTCATGAACCCGCCATAACTCCACCCCGTCAAGCCAACCCGATTGGGGTCCACCGCATACTTCGCAATCGTGGCGTCCACCCCTGCCAGGATGTCGCGCAGATCGCCGTAGCCGAAATCCTTGCGGTTGGCTTGCGTGAACTCTTCGCCTTGGCCAAAGCTCCCCCGCGGGTTCGGCTGCAGCACAAAATATCCCATTGCCGAAAAAGCTTGCGCAGAGATCCCGCCCCGGGATCCCCACTGCGCGTCGACCGCAGCGGCGGGCCCTCCATGCACCTCGACGATCAGGGGATACTTCTTCGCAGGATCGTAATCCTTAGGCAACATGAGCCAGCCCTGCACATGAAACGAATCGCTCTTCCACGACAGCGAAACCGACTTGCCCCACGCAGGTTCAACCCCAGAGTTCAGATGCGTCAACTGGATCAATCCTTCCAGGCCTGAAGTCATCACCGTGCCCGGCTTGGCCGCATAGATCTCCGTCGGATGATCGAACGTGCTGGCGCGAAAGACAAACATCGAGTGATCGAACGTGGCAGAAAGCCCCAGTGAAGGACCGCCATCTCCGACCACAGCCGGAACGCTGAAAATTGGCGACCCAAAACTCGTGGCGACACCTCCGCTGGTCTTATCGCCTTGCAGCCGGAATCGCACCAGTTGAGAATTGCCCCCCGCGCGCTCACTCACAAAAAGATGCTCGTCGTCGCCCCACGCGATCCATGCCGGCGATGTCGGCCTCTTCGCAGTCAAATCCTGCGGAGCCCCGCCCCGCGCAGAAACGATCCAGACATCCCCGCCCGTGGAGCCCTGGTCGCTCATCAGCCCGCCGATGAACGCAATCGCTTTCCCATCCGGCGACCAGCGCGGCACCGCAATCTGCAGTCCGTGCAGCGGCCCAGCCACTTCCGCGGGTGCCAGAATCGCGTGCGCAGGTCCATCCAGCGGCTGCGCATAAAGCTTCGCCACCCACCAGTTGTTTTCGCCCGGCGGGTCGGCAGCCACATACGCGAGTGCCTTGGAATCGGGCGACCAGTCAAATTCGTAGACATGCAGATTGGCGGGCGTCACTTGCGTAGGAGCCGCAGGAGCGGCGCCATTCACCGCAACAACGGCGACTCGCTGAATCTCGACCCCGTCTTCGCCGATCACTCCAGCCGGGGGCTTCATGGCCGCGAGAGCGCCGGCCGGCCGGGTCGCGCCCTGCACGTAGAGAAATGCCACCTTCGTTCCATCTGGGGAAAAGGCTGGCGACTGTTCGTATCCATTGAGTTCGGTCAAACGTCGAGGCGCGCTGCCATCGAGCCGTGACAAGTAAAGATCCGCTTCCGCTCCCGGTTGGGCGCAATCGGAAAAGAATGCAAGCGCCTTGGAGTCCGGCGCCCAGGCAATCTCGCGATCGTGGCAATGCTGGCCCGGCTTGGCAGCTGCAGTCAGGCGCTCTGTCTTACTCAGATTGTCAAGCGGGGCCAGCAGAATCTCTTCTGCCCCCCGCGCTCCCTCCGTCCATGCGAGCCGCTTGCCATCGGGGGAGATCGCAACTTCCGCGATTCCCCGCCCCCGCGTCAGGTTCTTGAGTGTTTCCTCAATGGCCGCGCGATTGGGCACAGCGCTCCCGGTCCCGCTCTGAGCTGAAGCAATGCCCGGAGCGATGCACGGGATGGATAAAGCGCCAAGAACAATGCCAAGACGAGTGAACAGCTGGAGATTCCCAGCGGAGAAACAAAGTGACATGCGGAAATGGTAGCAGGCAGAATATGGCCTTTTCACCCGTCCCGTCTGTTGCCTGCGGATTTCAATGTACCCTTCAGGCGGGCCGTCCGGGTGCCTTCCACTCCAGCCAATCCAGAACCCAGCGCCACGTTCCATCCTGCGTTCGATCCGTCGGAGGCTGCAATACGCTGCTCTTCGGAAACACTACCGGCTTGCCGCGATAAGATTCCGCCAGCCGCTTGAAGACTCGCCCCTGCTCTTTCACGCGGCCATCATTGGTCAGCAGGCCCAGGCTGTACTCCAGTGGATTGAACTCGAACTTCCGGTCGACATCGTGGCTGTCCCAATAGGTAAACCAGCTCACCCCCTGCTCAATCCCGGCCAGCACCGCTTTCTCCAGCCACTCCGCTTGTCCCTTTTCCGGCAGCTCCTTGATGCAGGTGTTGAACTCGCCCACCCACACCGGCTTTTCCTGGGTTCCCGCATACGCTCGAATCAGTGCCGCCATGGCCGCCAGCAGCTTCACGCTGGGTGGATCCATGGGCCCGCCGTACTTCACCGCGCCCGACCAGTAGGGATAACAGTGCGTCACCGGAAAGCGCGCGGCCGCCAGGTCCTTTTGCGAAAATGTGTCGTCGGTGAACCAGGGCCGGTGGTCCACACCGTTCACATGCAGATGGCCGGGCAACGCCTCGTTCATCAGCGCAAACATCCTGCGCATCCAGGCGTCTCCCGCTTCAATCGGACCCTGCCAGCACGTGGTCAGCTCGTTGCCAAAGTCGAACCCAATCACATTCGGGTGCGGCTTCATGACCCGCGCCAGCTCGCGAACGAAGAGCTCCTGTGCGTCCCACATCATTGGGTCCGTGTAAAACCCATCCGACAGCCGATTGAAAGAGGGTAGGAAAAACCATCCGCTCAACTGCCCTGTGAACACTGTCACCAGCGCATCGAGTTGCCGCTCGCCCATCAACCCGATCAGTTGATCTAGACGATCGAGGTGCGCCGGGCTCACCCACTTCGGGTTGGGCTGAAAAAATGGCCACACCAGCATCAGTCTCATGTGATCGGCGCCCACCGCGGCAATCGCGTCCAGGTCGCGCTTGATCGGATCCGCATTCCAGTCGTTCCAGCAGAACCACCAGTTGTGCGACGGCGTGTAATTGACTCCGAAGCGATGCCGGTTGAGATCCACCTGCGGCATCGCAGACTCCCCCGCGGTACCCATCGTGTCGGCCACTCCCAGTCGATTGGTTGCGATCGCGCCTGCAACCGCCGCCCCGCTCGCGAGAAACTTGCGTCTGTCCATCGTGCCTCCCAAGGCAACCACCAAGAATAGACGCACGCCTCCGGCTCCTACAAAATTTCACCGCGGGCCGCTGATTCTGCTCGAAGCTCGACGGACCCCGCTCTATAGTGTCCTCATGTTCACAGACAAGCGAAATCGCGCCTTCGATCCCCACCGCACTGCCCGCGCGCAGGCGTTGGCCGGCGCTCCTCTCGCAACGTTTCGGCAGCGCGCTGTGGCCATACTCATCGACTTCCTCCTGATCGCAGTTCTCTGGATTCCCGCCAAGATGGGCTTGCAATATCTCATCCAGCAGAAGCTCCATATCCGCGAGGAGATCTATCACGCAACCCATGGACACGCGACCACCGACGTGCGCTTCGATTTAGAACGAACGCTCGAACTTGCGTGGACAGTCGTCCTGGTGGCCTACTTCGGCTTTTCTGTGCGGGTGACCAATGGGCTCACCCCCGGCAAGCGCCTTCTGCACATCCGCGTCGTGTCGCTTGACCACGAACGCATCACCCGCTGGCAGGCCGTCGAGCGTGCGCTCGGCTACGGCGCTTCGGCCCTCGAAGGCGGCTTCGGCTTCATCCAATACTTTCTCTACAAAAACCACACCTGCGTGCACGACCGCATCGCCGAAACCATCGTGATTCGCGAACCGGCAAAGACCCCTCAAGTCCACACGAAACCGAAGAGCCGCTGACCCGTGAACTTGACCTCCAGCAAGGCTGGCGAACGAACCGTTCTTCTTCTCCTCTATTTCCGCTTCCATATTTCTCTATTTCGCGGCTTCACTTTTTCACTGTTTCCCTATCCCGCCGCCTTCTGAATCGCCAGAAGCTTTTCCAGCAGCGGCTTCAGCAGTTTCAGATCCAGCGCATTCGCGCCGTCCGACTTGGCGTTGGCCGGGTCGTCGTGAATCTCGAGAAACAATCCGTCCACGCCGGCCGCCACCGCGGCACGCGCCAGCAGCGGAATATACTCTGGCTGCCCACCGCTCACGCCGTTGGCCGCCGAGGGCTGCTGCACCGAGTGCGTTCCGTCAAACACCACGGGCGCCATCTCCCGCATCACCGGCAGCGATCGCATGTCCACCACCAGCGTGTTATAGCCGAAACTCGCCCCCCGTTCCGTCAGGAACACGCGTTCATTCCCCGTCGATCGCACCTTTTCTACCGGGTGCTTCATATCCCATGGCGCAACAAACTGTCCCTTCTTGATATTGATCGCGCGGCCCGTCTTGCCCGCCGCCACCAGCAGGTCTGTCTGGCGACAAAGAAACGCAGGAATCTGCAGCACATCGACCGCTTCGGCTGCCACTGCGCAATGCGCCGGTTCATGCACGTCGGTCAGCACCGGCAGGCCCGTGTCCTTCGCCAATCGCCCGAGAATACGCACGCCTTCCGCGAGCCCCGGCCCACGAAAACTCTTCACGCTCGTCCGGTTGGCCTTGTCATAGCTGGCTTTGAAGATGTAGGGAATGTCCAGGTCGCTGGCCACGCGCTGAATGGCTTCCGCCATGCGCCGCACATGCGCTTCCGATTCGATGACGCACGGACCCGCAATCAAGAACAGCTGCCCCGCACCCACATGCACGGGGCCGATTTCAAAGGAGGCTCTCACGGGTGCGATTCTACGGCATCTGCGCCGCCGACAGAATCACGCTTTTGCGCCGACTCGCTCCAAAACCGCTCGACGCGCGGGCTCTAAACCAGCACTCGCTGCTCGGCGCGGCTCCTCGACCATTCCCACAGCGCCCGTTCCAGCGCATGCAAAGGCGTGGCGCCGGGCAGATCGCTTTGCGGCTTCACCAGGCCGCGTTCTGCCAATCTGCGGCAAAAGGCCACATACTCTGCATAAAACTCCACATCGTGCCGCGCGTGTCCCAGCGCTTCTAGAGTGCGAAAGTCCAAAACGTTGTAGCGCTCCGGCGCGATCGCCGCAAGAATGGCCGAAGCGATCGCCAAATCGACGCCGCGCAGCTCCAACAGAGCCTCGACAGCCTTCCTGGTGGAGCTGTCGGGGGCCGCAGCTACGGCCAGCACCTTTTTGATCTTCGCCTCACTGTTGCCGATCAGGTAGTGAACGACACGTTCTGATTTCCAACGAACAATCGCCTCGAGGTTCGCCAGCGAATACTCGCCATTCCGTATCGCTGCGCCCGCCTCATAGGCTTCCATCTCAAGCTGATGCTCACGCTCTCCGGCCTTCTGCCAACACTGCTCGGCAAACTGCTGTAGCTCGGATTCTTCGGGTTGAAGTTCAAAGGGAGCCATTTCTAAAGAGTCCTCCGTACGATGAAAACCCAGTCACAATAGGCCCTGCAAAATTCCATTGTCAATAGCCGAGTAGTGCACGACTGGTCACCACCGGTACTAGGTACGAAGGGGGGATGCGGTCGCTCAGCCACTGCGGGCGGACAAGTGAAGGTCGCTAGAGCGCTGCGGCTCCTCGCGGAACTTTGCTTGAGATGCAGATTCGCTGGAAATGGGTTGCTGGTGGCCGGGCTCAATGCCCTTCAACCTCAATGCCCCTCTACCTCAATGCCCCTCTACAAGGATCGATCGATGCGCGGCCTCGGCGCCCGCTTCCGTCGACTTCCGCCCCAGACGGTTCTTGTAGCTCGCGATAATAAAATCCCGGAACAATGGATGCGGCTCCAGCGGCTTCGACTTGAACTCCGGATGAAATTGGCAGCCCAGGAAATACGGATGCCCGGGAATCTCGACGATTTCCACGTACGTCGAGTCCGGTGTGGTGCCCGTAATCTGCAATCCCCCGCCCGTCAACAGCGCCTCGTATTCGCGGTTGAACTCGTAGCGATGGCGGTGGCGTTCGCTGATCTCGGTTGTTTCATAAGCACGATAGGCCAGCGAATCCTCCTGCAGAACGCAGGTCCACGCGCCAAGCCGCATCGTCCCGCCCATCTCTTCTACGCCGAGCAGCTCGCGCAGCTTGTAAATGATGCGGTGCTGGCTCGCCGGATCAAACTCGCTCGAGTTCGCGTCCTTCAACCCGCACACGTTCCGCGCAAACTCTATGCACGCCGTCTGCATGCCCAGGCAAATTCCGAAATAAGGCACCTGCTTTTCGCGCGCATAGCGAATCGCATTCAGCATTCCCTCGATGCCGCGCTTGCCAAAGCCGCCTGGAACCAGGATGCCGTCGAAGTCCTCCAGCTGGGCTTCGTAGCTCCTGTCGTCCGGGCTCTTCGATTCCAGCCCCTCGGCCTCGATCCACGTCACGTTGAGCTTCAGACTCTTCGCGACTGCGCCATGCGTCAGCGCTTCCTTCAGCGACTTGTAACTGTCCTCATACTCGACATACTTGCCCACGATCGCAATCGAGACTTCATCCTTGGGGTTGTGGCATCGATCCACAAGCTCTCTCCACTTGCTCAGGTCGCCCTCCGGCGCTTCCTTGTGGAGATACCGCAAGATGAGCGAATCCACGCCTTCCAGCGCGAATCCCAACGGCACTTCATAAATGGTGGAAACTGTCTTGGCCCCGATCACAGCCTTTTCTTCCACGTTGCAGAAAGCCGCAATCTTCTGCTTCATCTCGCGGCTCAGGGTACGGTCGCTACGGCAAAGCAGAATATCGGCCTGAATCCCGATCGAGAGCAGCTCCTTCACCGAGTGCTGCGTCGGCTTGGTCTTCAGCTCCTGCGCCGCGGCAATCCACGGTACCAGCGTCAGATGCACAAAAACAGTATTCTCGCGGCCCAGTTCCTGCCGCATCTGCCGAATCGCCTCTAGAAACGGCAACGATTCGATGTCGCCGACCGTGCCGCCAATCTCGACGATCGTTACATCGGCCCCATTCGCCGAAACCTTGCGCATGGCGTTCTTGATCTCGTTGGTCACATGCGGAATCACCTGGACCGTCTTGCCCAGATAATCGCCGCGACGCTCCTTCAAAATGATCTGTTCATAAATGCGGCCGGTGGTCAGGTTGTTGTCGCGCGACAGCGGCGCATGGGTGAATCGCTCGTAGTGACCCAGGTCAAGATCCGTCTCTGCGCCATCGTCCGTGACAAATACCTCGCCATGCTGAAACGGCGACATCGTTCCCGGATCGACGTTCAGATACGGGTCAAACTTCATCAGGTTCACGCGAAGGCCACGGCTCTCGAGCAGGCAGCCGATCGAAGCTGCCGCAAGACCCTTGCCTAAACTAGACACAACTCCGCCCGTCACAAAGACATACTTTGCCGACATCGATGCAACCTCGCTATTAGATTGTGCTGATTGGACGTACCTGGTGGGCACGATCAAGTATGACAGACATTCAATCGCGAAAAAACAGAAAATTCGCAATCGAATTGACAGAGTTACGGCTGCGGTATCTAAAAAGTTTTGATTAAGGAACTTGCAGACTTAAGAGGCGCTGATTCGGCCGGCAGCCATGTGGAAAACACGTGCCTTAAATCTCCGCTTCGACAGCTCTTGTCTAACGTTGCAAATCAGCCCACGGTGCTGCGAGGGAAGGCGTTTTGCACGCTTCATGACCGTCGTCACCCCACACACTCATCCCGAACGGGTCCCAAGCACTCGATGCGCGTGCCTGGTAGCAGAAGTAATGGGAATGGAGGCCCCGTCAAAAGACAATGCCGCAAGATCACATCTGGCTTAGGAACAGGGCCGTGGCATTCCCATTTTCGTTGGCGGCAACTATGCGCATATGATCGCCTTTTTGGACCTGAAACTTGAGTCCGTCGACCGCACCCAGATTCCCCTCTGCGACTGTATCTCCGCTAATTTTGAATGTCTGCACGGTCCCGGACTTGTCTTCGACGGAGATCGAGTGATCGTGACTTTCAAATTTTGCGACGGTTCCGTCTACCGCTGTAAACGGTCCGGGGCCAAGACTCCGCAGTGCAACCGCCGTCCGCGTATCTCGTCCGCCAAAATAGAACACGATCACATACGCTCCCTTTTTCTTGAAAGCATCTACGGCCGTCGAATCGGCAAGAATCCGTTTGTCCAGCGAACCCGGCACCTTCGAGTTTGTCAGGTCCTTGAAAACGTCCTGCGAACCGCCGTCGAGAAACACGGTGATCGTTTTATCGGCAGGATCGATCGCGCTTACCGTGCCGGTAAGGGCATGGACCACTTGTTGTGCCCCAGCTGCGCAACAACTCGAACCAAGGCAAACTGCGAAAGCAAACGCGAACAGAAGTCTTCTAGGCATACATCTCCTCCAGTTTCCCTAATGCGATTGGTGTGATAAGCGTCGCGGCGAACTTCTGAGAAAGTAGCCATATCTCCTCCCGGCAAGGAAGCAGGTACCGCATCAAGAGTGCAGTTTCGGGGGAGAAAAAGAATTGTGCTGAGTATAGCAAAAGCGTGCACGCGCGTCAGTTTTCTTTCAGAACTCTGCTTTCTGTCGGGCAGTGTGCGGCAAGTCCTCGAAGCGTTCGCCGAGAACTTTTTAGAAGACGCGCTCCCCACATACCCGCCCGAGGGGATGATTCTTTCGAACCCTCGGGCGACAGTCTGTCTTAATCTCTGGTTTTGAATTCTCGCGTTGACCTGCAACCTCCGATCAACACTAAAAATTGAAAGTCACCTTGGCCGTCAGCGCCCGCGGCGTTACATAGTGCGTCCCGCTGAACGTCGACAGAAAGTTATACAGCGCGTATTTATCCGTCACATTGATCGCCGTCAGATCGACGTCCACCTTGTAATGATCGGCATGAAAGATATTGTTCTTGCCGAGGGTGGCATCGAAGAGATTGCGCGGAGCGATGCGTTGCGGATTCTTGTCATTGTCTCCCGCGTTGGGAGCCGGAATGCTGATAAGGGTCGAGCCAAATTCCGAAGCAGGGCAAACCGAAGGCAACGGATTCGAGGGTGTAGCCTTCAGCCCATTGCAGGTGAATCCGGCTTCGAACTCCTCATCCGCAGTCAGCGCTATGCCTGTGGCGTCCACCATGGCGATGGCGGGTTGGCCGTTCAGCATGGTTGAAGAGGCCAGACACGGGCTGTTGGGGTCCGTAATGCCGTAGCAAGGCGCGGAGCCCGCGACTTGCCCGGAGTCATAACGCCAGTTGAAGCCCCCCCAGAGTCCGCCCACGAAATGGTGGCCCGGCAGCGTGTACTGCAGGTGCGATGTCTGGTTGAACCTCTCGTCGTGATCGATGCGGAAGGGAAGGCCAGTCTGGCCAACGGTAGCGCCGGCGCCCGCCACCTGCGGTGGGAAGAACCGCGCCGCCACCGAGGACATGACCGAGTAACCACTGATGCCATGAAATTCCGGCACCTCGACGTGCAGCGCGTATCCGGGAATCTTGGAGTTGTGCCAGTCAATGGGGAAGGTGATCGGCGTGTTGCCCAGCACACTGAAGTCGAAGGCATTATGCGTGTACTTCCAGATATATTCGCCGCTGACCACAACTCTCTTGCCGAATGCCTGCTGCAGGCCGGCGTGGAATTCGTTGCGGAATCCGGGCGCCATGGTCTTTGAAACACCCGTGCTGCAGTTCAGCAGCGGCGACAACACCGCGTTCTCGCATCCCTCACTCGAGAGCACCAGGTTTTCATTGAAGGGTGTTTCCAGCGTGCGGGCATAGGAGATGCTCAGCACCGTATTGGTCGGTTTCACGCTGTAGGCAACCCCGAGGCGCGGCTCTGTCTGGTTCGCATCCGTGAGACCGTTGTAGAGGTCTTCGCGAAGGCCCAGGTTGAAATTCCAGTTACCGGCCTTGATTTGGTCTTCAAGAAAAGCCGAAAGTTCCTTCACATCGGCACGGCCCTGGTAGTTATAGAAACTTCCACCCCGCGTCAGATCATAAGGAGCCAGCACCGCATCGTAATTCGGATTTGCGCCATAGGGGCAGATCGAAGACCCGTCGAATCCAGCGGCGGGATTCCCGTTGACATCGAGGCAGGGCGCGCTGAATGAATACGTCGGATCCACGATACCCAGACTGTCACTCTCACGCAGGAAGGTCTGTCCATATTGGACGCCGGCCTTGATGTTGTGAACCCCCCGTGTATAGGTCAGGTCTGAGTGAATCG
Source organism: uncultured Acidobacteriaceae bacterium (assembly GCA_963798035.1). Lineage (GTDB taxonomy): Bacteria > Acidobacteriota > Terriglobia > Terriglobales > Acidobacteriaceae > Telmatobacter. Next base: position 72,340 of record CAWCRW010000011.1, read on the forward strand.
CAGCGTTCATGAGCGTACGGATCTGCGCAATAGACGATGTCTGCAGGTTCGCCGGACCCAAATCGGCAAGTGGGTTGCCGCTGGGGAAATAATTGTAAAGATCCTTGCGCACGAACGCGCCCACATTGAGCACCGAGTTGTTGCTGATCACATGCGTATAAGTCGGCGAAATGTTGAATGTACCAATCTTGGAGTGTTGATCGGCATCGCCTACATTCGCGAAAACGGGAGCAGCACTCGCGCCTCCGCTGACGACATTTGACACATTCAGATTGTCGTAGGAGTTCGGAGTCTGAAACCATGAGCGGCTGTAGTTCAGGTCCAGATGCATCGAATTTGCCGCGTTAAAGCTGTAGTCGATGCGGTCAAAGAAGTTCTCTTCATTTCCCTTGTCGTGGAAAACGGCAAACTCCGGTGGATCGAGAAAGCGGCCGGAGTCGAGACCGTCCGCTTCCAGAAAATTGCCCCACGAGTCGCCGCCATAGGAAAGATCAAATCCGCCCGTTGCGGAACCAAAGCTGCCATAGGAACTGGTGATACTGCCCGTCGGACGCTTGACGCCCTGGCCCGACCGCGTTGTCGCCACAATCACCAGGCTGGTTTTATCGCCATATTCTGCCGGAGGCGCACCCGAGATGACTTCGATCGATTGAATCGAATTGGAAGGCAATTGGTTTGAGAAAACCTTGCTTTGCTGGTCGGTGATGGATTGGCCATCGACTGAAAAGGAATTCGACGCATGATCGCCGAGACCATGAAAAAGACCGTTCGAATCGGCTGAAACACCAGGCGTGGTCGCCGTGACCAGGGAACTGAGCGAAGAAGACTGGCTCTCCAACGGAACCTTGATGAACATATCGCGGTCCACATCGGTGTGGAACGTCGGATCATCTTCGATCAGGTCGCTCGAGTTGGCTTCGACCGTCACCGTAGAAGACGACGACGCCACCTGAAGGACAAGCTTCACAGTGGTACCCAGAACCGAACGAATCTCAAGATTCTGCTTGAGCGGCGAGAATCCGCTGGCCGAGACGCTCACTTGGTAGGGATTGAAGGGGACATTCGTGAAAGAGAACTGGCCGGTCGGGTCACTGGTCGTGGACCGATTCAGGCCGCTGACGGTGTTCGCAATTTGCACCGTTGCGCCTGGAATCACGGCTCCGCTTGGGTCCGTGACCGTGCCATGGATCGTGCCGGCGTTGCCTTGCGCGTAAACGCCGCCTACTCCCAAGAACAGGGCTAAAAGGGGAAGGATGCGAAAAATCGTGCCGTTTCTTGACGGCATAGGGTGCCTCCGAATCATGGTTGCAATGAAGAAAAGTGAACCGCGGCGTACCCACCGAGGTGTCATCAATGCAATCGGGGACATCGTTCCGCTGTGTCTTGCTCTATCCGAGATACGCCTGATCCCCGCCACTGGAAGCGCGGGATCTATGCCATAGCGATCGAAATGAAGAAAAACGGAAGGATGCCTAGCAGGCGATTGGGGGCGGACGGATGAAGAGTTCTTCGTGCCATTTTCGAGAAATGGCCCTGGTCTCAAGGACCGGCGCAGCCACCGCAATTTCGACGAGTGCGATGATGGCCGCCGCCACCAGAACGGGCGCGGCCGTGTGCATCACGATGCACAAAGGACAATGATCGGCATCGCTGACTTCCTGGTGGGTATGCGCAACCTGCGCAACTGCCAGTAGCGCCAAAAGAACCAGACACACAACCGCAACCGCCGTGAATGCCTTGGGCCTTCCGGGATGCTGGTCCGAACGCGTCTGGAATTGGGTAAACAAACGTCCTCGAGTTCAAGAATACACGGAATTAGATGCCGGAAATGAAGACGGAACCGCCCCAGCAGTACGACAGTGCGGTGCTTTTCGCTCAAACCCTCGTCTTCGAGCTTCGTCTAAACTGTTGGGGCCATGGAACAACCTCTTTATTTACGATGCCTGCTCGGGATCGGGCTGTCGGTTTTCCTTCTCGCGGCTGCCGGTGCGCAGACCTCCGATCGGAAGCAAATCCAGTCTCCGCCCCAAGGTGTGCCAGGAACGGGCTCGAATCACCGCCTCATCCTCAAAGACGGCGGCTATCAGGTTGTGCGCCAATATCAGGTCGTGGGCGACCGGGTCCGCTATCTCTCGCAGGAGCGAGGGGATTGGGAAGAGATGCCTTCCGACCTCGTGGATTGGGACGCAACCCGCAAGTGGGAGCGGGACCATGCCAGCCCCGCACCTGACGACGCTTCTCCCACCATGAAGGAAGCCGAAGAACTCGATAAGGAAGAGGCGTCTCTTCGCGCCGACCAGAAGGCCCGCATGCCGGAAGTCGCGACCGGCCTGGAACTACCCGATCAGGACGGCGTCTTTGTCCTCGACACGTTCCGGGGCACGCCGGAGCTGGTCGAGCTCCTGCCCTCAGACCTCAGCATGAATCAGAAAACCAAGCACGGCCTCAGCACGCTGAACCCGCTCGCGGGCCAGCGCGCGAGCATCGAGCTGGACGGCGCACACGCCAAGGTCCATCTCCATGTCAATGCTCCGGAGATTTATCTGTCTCTTGATTCGATCGGTGAACCCCCTGCCCTCACGACCCACGCTTTCACGGTGCAGACGACCGGCGCCAAAGACGTCGCAAACGGCAAGCACGGCGCCCATTCGACTTCATCGGGTTTCGCAATCGTGCGCGTAGACGAACGGAAAGCCGTTCGCATCGTGGGAGGCATTCACATCAGCCCGACCGGGACAATCACCCAGAGCGAGGACGTGATTCCGGCAAAATCCGAAGTGATGCCGGGCAAGCACTGGCTTAAGCTCACGCCCAATCAAACCCTGACCATCGGCGAGTACGCCCTGGTCGAGATTCTTTCGCCCTCCGACATCAACCAGTCCGTCTGGGACTTCCGCGTCGATCCGCGTCAGGGAGACAACGTCGGCTCCATCGGCCCGATTCTCAAGACCCAATAGAGACGGCGCACCCTCGAACTAGCCTAGGGCGCCTCACGCCGTGCAATCTTCACGCGGCGTTTCTCCCATTCCGCACTCGAAAAGATGCGCGGCCCCACCTCAATCAGGCGCGGCATCATATTAAAAACCGCAACACGGCTCCAAGGCTTGCCTTCCCGCGTCCGGAATCCTTTTTCATTCAAGTCGCTCACGATGCTGGCATAAGAAAAGTCCTGCGCCAGCAGGTCCATCATGAGCAGAAGTACCTGGTTCTCATGGGGGTCAACTTCAAGTCGCTGGCAGTCGTCCGAGATGCGCAGACCGAAAGGGATGTCTTCGTTGAAGCCGCGGTCCGGTGGGGCTTCCGAATCGGGCAACTCACGCCGCCACTCGATGGACACCATTTGCCATCCCGCCGCCGCCCGTTGCCGGATCACTTCCGGGCTATACGGTTCCGAAATCACATCGCGCATCCGTTCAAAGTACGCCATGCTCGCCGCCTCCAGATTGCAATTGGTTGGTGAACAAGCAATTCAGGAACCAATCCTCGGAGGGAGCCTCGACACCATAACTTATTCAAAATCATGATCTTTTTGTCGGCGCACAGACTCGCGCTGTCCAGGAATTCGCCCAATTCTGCAATCGACTGTCCAATCCCGGACAGCCGGAGCAGGCGGCTTTCTATTCGCGGACGCCGATTCCAAGCGTCTTCATCTTGCGGTAAAGATGGCTCCGCTCCAAGCCCAACAACTCCGCCGCACGGCTCATGTTGTTGCGCGCTTCTTCGACCTTCTTAAGGATGTATTCCCGCTCGTAGGCGTCCCGCGCCTGCTGTAAAGTCGAAAATTCCTCGGTGGACTGCGAGCCGCTCTTGTGCGTCAGCGGCGGCAGATGCTTGCGCTCAATCCGCAGCGTACGTGGGTTCAGAATCAGCACCCGCTCAATCACATTCTTCAACTCACGAACATTTCCTGGCCAGTGATACTTCCCCAGCGTTTCGAGCGCCTCCTCGCTGATCTCCATGTGAGGACGGCCATACTGGCGGCCAAACTCCGAGAGAAACTCCCGCGCCAAGAGCGGAATATCCTGCTTGCGATCGCGCAGCGGCGGCACGAAAAATGGGACCACATTGAGCCTGTAGAACAGATCCTCACGAAAATTTCCCTTGGCGATCTCTTCTTCCAGATCCTTGTTCGTCGATGCGATCAAACGCACATCCACGCGCAGTGGCTGCGTTCCCCCCACGGGAGTAAAGAGCTGGTCATCCAGAGCGCTCAACACTTTGGCCTGGGTCTTCAGGCTCATGTCGCCTACTTCATCGAGAAAGAGCGATCCACCATCGGCGCGTTCCAGGGTGCCGCGCTGTTCCGGCAGCCCGCCCGGCTGTGCTCCATGCCGATAGCCAAACAGCTCTGCCTCGATATGGTCCTCCGGAATCGCCGCGCAGTTCAATTCGACAAACACCCGGTCACGCCGAAGACTCTCTGCGTGGATCGCGCGCGCGATCAGTTCCTTCCCGGTGCCCGACTCCCCATAGATCAACACCCGGCCGTTCGTCGGAGCCATCAATCGAATTTGTTGCCGCAACGCTTTGAGAGGAACGCTCTCCCCTGTCAGCACCGATCCAACGCCAAATTGGCGACGAAACTCCAGGTTCTCATTGCGCAATCGCCTTGCTTCGACCGCATTCTTGATCACGATAAGCGTGCGATCGAGCGAAAGAGGCTTCTCAAGGAAGTCGAATGCCCCCAGCTTGGTTGCCTTGACCGCCGTCTCGATGGTGCCGTGTCCCGAGATGATCACCACTTCCGGGCGAGACTGTGGTTCGAGCGCGTGAATCTCGGCCAGCACTTCGAGGCCGTCTCGATCGGGGAGCCAGATATCAAGCAACACCACATCGTACTGTGCATCCTGCACAAGCACCAGCGCTTCCGAGGCCGTCGCCGCCGTGGCAACACCGTATTCTTCTTCGCGCAGAATTTCTTCGAGCGACGTACGAATCTCTGATTCGTCGTCGACCACCAGGATATGGTTCATGAATGCGCTTTCGTCAAAGGTTCAGGAACGACGGTCTCGGCCGCAGGGGGCGCCACCGCTTCCATCAAAGGAAGCCGCACCAGGAAGCGCGCACCTTTGGGGCTGTTGCTCTCCGCGCGGATCGAGCCGCCGTGTTCTTGCACAATCTTGGCAGCGATCGATAAACCAAGCCCCGTACCGCGATTCTTCGTCGAATAAAACGGTAGAAAGAGGCGTTCGCGAATTTCATCGGTGAGCCCGTGTCCCGTATCCGCGACCACAATCTCGGCCGCCGTGCCATCTTCGCTCAGCCCGCTCCTGATGTCGAGCACTCGCAAAAGACTTCCCTGCATTGCTTCTGCAGCATTGTCGATCAGGTTCGCCAGCGCGCGGCGAATCGTCTCGGGATCCGCCAGTACCATCGGCAGCCCTGCACCCAGATCCCGTCGAACTGTAATTCCATCGAGACGCCCCGCAAACAAGGCCAGCGCTTCGTCCGCCACCTGGTTCAAATCGCAGGCGCGCGGCTGCGGTGCAGGAAACTGTGCAAGTGCCGAAAATTGATCGACCAGTGTGCGCATCGTTCGCACGCAACTCAAAATCACTTCGGTGCATTTACGAATAATATTCGGGGAGTCCGCCTGACTACGGTCGAGATGGCGCCCGATTCTCTCCGCGGAAAGCGCAATCGGCGTCAATGGATTCTTGATCTCGTGCGCCACCCGCTGTGCAACTTCCTTCCATGCCAACTGCCGCTGCGCACGCAGCAACTCCGTCGTGTCTTCAATCACCAGCACCGTGCCGGGCTTTCCGCTCGCCAGTTCCAGCCGCGCGCTGGTCACCGCCAGGTGCATGGTGCGACCCCGCGCGTGAAACTCCACTTCAGTCGACGCTGCACCCATCCGCTGTCCGCGACGAATGACTCCCGCCACATCGTCAACGCAATCTTGTGGCAGCAGTGCTTCCAATCGATGCCCGCGCAGCTCCACGTCTTCTGCCTGCCCCACTAAAACGGCGAATGCCCGATTGGCCTGCAGCACATGTCCCGTACTGTCGAGAGTCACAACGCCGCTCGGAATCGTCTCCACGATCGTCTCAAGCTCGCGCCGCCGCTCTTCAATCGCCAGGTTCGCAGCCGTCACCTGCGCCGACGAGCTTTCTGCCAGTTGACGGCTTGCCTCGAGATCGGCGGCCATGTGGTTGAAAGACTGTACCAGTTCCGCCATCTCCCCAGTAGTCGCGAGAGCCACGCGGTGATCGTATTTGCCGGCGGCAATCTGGTGCATCGCGTCCGCCAGCGCTTCAACAGGTCGCGTTATTTGCTTGGAGAGGAAAAGCGCCAGCCACACGCTGGAGAAAAACACGAACACCGTAATAAGCAACAGCATCAACAGAAAAATGGTGCGGATCTGGTGACGCGAACGAAAAAGCCGCCAGTACTCGTCTGCGCCGGCGCGAATCCGAGCCGTCGTTTGGCTCAGGCCCTGGGGCATCGGCAGTGCCGCAACCACAATTTTTCCCGACGCCGTCACCGACATCCCCAGCGCATAGTCCTGGCCGGCAATTCGGATCACTGGCTCGTCATTATGTTGTGCGGACGTCAGCAAATTCGCTGACAGAGGACCTCGCAGCGCAATTGCGGCCTCGCTGGCTTCGGCTTCCGTTCTTTCCGGGAGCCACGGAATGAGGCTCGCCACGCTCGTTTCAGGGGGCGCCTGGTAGCTGGCGATGACGCGCCGGTCCTTTCCATAAACGAGAGCAAAACCACCCTGCAGCGTAATCCGGTGCGATCCCAGAACGTTCTGCAGCATCGCCGGGTCGCCTTCCGCCGCGCCCGTGGCTGCGATCGATTCCGCTTCCCCCCGCGCGTTGCTGGTAACGTACTGTGCCAGCTCAAGCACCACGCGCGTCGAGTCCTCGCGCAACTGCGAGGTGTTCGGCGAAAACCATCGGTCGATCGAGCGATTCATCAGCTGAAAGCTGAAAAGGAACATGAATACCGCAGGGGCAAGCGCGATCAGAACCGCGCCCAGCACCATGCGCGTGCGCAGCCGTGCTCCCAGCGCGCTGCTGCTTTGATCCGCGTAGAGCTTCAAAATGTTCCTGAGCAGAAGCATCAACAGCACAATCAGCAGCAGGAACACAACCACCGTAAGCCCGGTAAACGCGAGCGTCTCGCCAGACGTCTCCGGATTGAGAAAAGTTACGTGGGAGGTATCCCACCACTGCAAAGCGCCCAGCGACACAAAGAAAAGGAGCGCCCCGGCCCCCAGCAGGACCATCGAACGGCGCCGCGGATCGCGCAGAAAAGGCATGCCGCGATTATAGGCGCGGATTGAATTCAGGTGCGATTTGAAAGGAACCCGCGTCGATCAGCCAAGAACGCTGGCTGCCGCTGTCCATGGCTTATGCTGGCTCTCGGCCACGCCACGATAGGTCAGTGTGCCCATCCACGTGTTCAGCCCCTCGGCCAGACCTGCATCCTGCTTCAGCGCCTCGCGCGCGCCCAGATTTGCCAGGCGCAATATGTACGGGAAGGTCGAGTTGGTCAGCGCCAGCGTCGAGGTGTGGGGGACCGCTCCCGGCATGTTGGTCACGCAGTAGTGGACCACGCCGTCGACGACGAAACTGGGATTCGAATGCGATGTGGGACGCGCCGTCTCCACGCAGCCACCCTGGTCGATAGCCACATCCACGATCACTGCACCCTTCTTCATTTGCGCGACCATGGCCCGCGTCACAAGTTTGGGAGCAGTCGCTCCGGGAATAAGTACCCCGCCAATCACAAGGTCGGCTTCGCGCGTCGCATGGGCGATGTTGTAGCTGTTCGAGGCCAGCGTGTACAGGCGTCCGCCGTACAAGTCATCGAGATCGCGCAGACGATTCAGGTTCACATCGACCAATGTGACTTTGGCTCCAAATCCTAAAGCAATCTTCGCGGCGTTGGTGCCCACAATGCCTCCGCCGATAATGGTGACGTGTGCCGGAGGTACGCCGGGGACGCCGCCCAGCAGAATCCCGCGGCCACCACGCTCTTTCTCGAGATAACTTGCGCCCACCTGGACGCTCATCCGTCCCGCGACTTCGCTCATAGGCGTCAGCAGCGGCAGCGTACCCTGGCGATCACGCACGGTTTCATACGCGATCCCGATGACCTTCGATTCGAGTAGCTTGTCGGTGAGGCCCGGCAACGGAGCCAGGTGCAAATAGGTGAACAAAACCAGGCCCTCGCGGAAGAAGACATATTCCTTCTCGATGGGTTCCTTGACCTTGACCACCATCTCCGACTTTGCCCATACGGAACCGGCGTCTCCCACCATCTCGCCGCCTGCATCCTGGTACTCGGCGTCATCAAATCCTGAGAGCGTGCCCGCCAGCGTCTCGACCAGCACTCGATGGCCGCCTTCGGTGAGTGCTTTCACTCCGGCCGGCGTAATGCCAACCCGCGCTTCGTTGTCCTTGATTTCTTTGGGAACACCGATGATCATCGCTGGACTCCTCTATGGATTGACGCACGTCCGGGGAGGGCTTTTGTGGAAGATCGCGCGCCGGATAAGTATCGGTCGGGGAGGGCTGTTCCGGCGCGCTCGCGCACTGGTCTTCCAACAGCAAGAATCCTACGGCGCAAACCAGTTCCAATGTGTGCAAAATTCGTGGTAAAACTGCGCAATGGGAACGAAACGTGAGAAAAATGCGCGCTCCGAGCAAGAAATGCCCGCAACCGACGCTCAAAGCAGGCTCGATGAGCTCGATACTGCGATCCTGCGCCAGCTGGAGCACCATGGCCGAGCCACGAATTACGAAGTCGGCGAAGCCGTCGGACTCTCGGCCTCTGCAGCGTCAAGGCGGATCCTTGCCCTCGAGACCGCTGGCGCGATTCGCGGCTACCGCGCCCTGATCGATGACCGTTTCTTCGGCCGAAAGATGACGGTCTATATTCGCGTCACTCTCGAAAGACAGTCCGCCGCTGTCCTCTCAACCTTCGAGACCGCGGTGCGCCGGTGTCGCGAAATCGTAAGTTGCCACTTGATGGCCGGCCAATATGACTACATGCTCGTGGCGCGCGTTGCCGATATCGAAGACTATGGCCGTCTCCACCAGAACGAACTGTCGCGCCTCCCCGGCGTGACACGCCTGGAAACAAGTTTTGCCCTTCGCGATGTTTTGGAGAAATCCAAAACCTAGCTGCTCACGGCTCGCCCTCCCTCAAATTCCATTTTGCTGGGCGCGTTTTGCCGCCGAGCTCTGCGGAATTTCGCGCCAGGTCTGCGAATCGCACTTTGCACTGCCATTGCGGTGCGTTACCCTTGGAAACACGCGCGACAGTTTGACCCCGGCGCCTCCCGTAGGCGCTTGCGCTTTCCATCCGATTTCCCATTGATCGCATCTGCAGTGTTCGACCTTAGAGGAGAGTTGATGTCTTCGTTCAAGCTGAGCCTGTGCTCCCGTCTTGTTTGCGGAGTTGCCGTTTGCCTTGCCGGTGCGACCGGTCTGTTGCGCGCCGAGGTACCCACACCGATCTCCGTGCTCGGCCACAATCCCGGAGACGATTTCTATCTCGCCGACTACGAAGACACCGTCCGCTACTTCCACGCCCTGGTCGCTTCTTCCGATCGCATCAAGATGTTCACGGTGGGGAAAACGACACAAGGCAAGGACATCGAAATCGCCGTGATCTCCTCACCGCAGAATCTGGCCAAGCTCGACGAATACAAGCAAATCGCCGGCCGGCTGGCACACGCGACCAACTTGAACGACGACCAGGCAAAGGACCTGGCCCGTACTTCAAAGGTGATTGTGCACATCGACGGCGGCCTCCACGCCGACGAGGTCGCCGGTCCGCAGCACACCATGGCGTTGGCCTACAAACTGCTCTCGGCCCAAAACGATCCTCAAATCGACGCGATCCTTGACCAGGTCATCCTTGTGCTCTGGCCGACGCTCAATCCCGATGGCCAGGACCTGGTCGTGCACTGGTATCGGCAGAATGTGGGAACGAAATACGAAGTCAGCCCCATGCCTTGGCTCTACCAGGAATATGTGGGCCACGACAACAACCGCGACGGCTACATGATGAATATGAAAGAAGAGCAGGTGGTGGTGAAGACCCAGCTGGAGTACAGTCCGGAAATCTTCTACTGCCAGCACCAGACAGCTCCCTTTCCGGCACGCATCTGGATTCCCCCGTTCTCCGATCCGATCTCAAGCAATATCAGCCCCCTGGTGCGCAGCTGGCTCAATCTCATCGGCGCCAACATGACGGCCTACCTCGACGCGCACAACATGCCTGGCTCCATCTCCGAATCGCGCTTCGACAACTGGTACGCGGGCTTTACCGACTGGGCCCATGTCTTCCGTAACGAAATTTCCTTCTTCACCGAGACGGCGCTCTACGAATATGCAACGCCGCACTTCTACACCGTGCGCGACTTTCCTAAGAATTTCCAGGATCTGCGCGCCTTGAGCATGTATTCCACACCATGGGAAGGCGGCTGGTGGCGTCTGAAAGATGCGGTCGACTACATGGTCGGCGGTTCCATGTCCGTGCTCGACATTGCTGCCAAGAATCGCGAAACATTGCTCTATAACCGCTACCAGGCGGCGCGCGACAACATCCAGCATTTCAGCAAGGAGCCGCCATTTGCTTACGTCATCAGCGACAAGCAGGCAGACACGCCCGAAGCCGGCTTGCTGGCGCAAAAGATGATCGACAATGGCCTGGATGTCTACGCGTCGAAAAACGGCTTCAAGGTCAACGGAGTTTCCTATCCCGCCGGCTCGTGGGTCATTCCCATGGACCAGCCGTTTTCCGCGCTCGCCAAAGAACTCTTCGAGCGGCAGCATTATCCCGATGCACTCGAGAACGGAACCGCCAAAGCCGTCGATCTGCCCTATGACGTGACCGGTTGGACGCTTCCCCTGCAAATGGGGGTCAGTGTCGACGCTGTGTCCGATCCGCTGCCGCCCGAGCAGCGCGCCCTCATGGCGAAGATCGACAAGGTCGACCTGCCCGAATCTTCGGTGGACGGAACCGGCACAATATTCGCCGTGAGCCACAAGGCCAACGCTTCCTTTCAACTGGTCAATGCAGCGCTGCAAGCAGGCGCAAGTGTTTCGCTGGCACAAGACCCGGTGAAGACCGCAGCCGGCACAGAGATAGGCGCGTTCCTGATCGGAGGCGTCAGCCGCTCCGCAATCGCCGACTTCGCCAAAAAATACGCCGTGTCCGCAGCCGCAGTCAGCGCACCTGCCCATACCCTTTCGATCAAGAAAGCACGTGTCGGACTCTATCGACCCTGGGCGCCCTCGATTGACGAGGGATGGACCCGTTGGATCCTGGAGAACTACGGCTTCGAGCCCAAAAGCATCTACAACGCCGACATGCGTTCGGCCGATCTGCACAGCCGTTACGACGTGATCATTCTGCCCGACATGTCGTCCAAACAACTCACCGATGGATTCGGCATTGGTGTGGTGCCGGGCCAATATGCTGGCGGCATCGGCGACGACGGTCTGGAGAATCTGCGTGAGTTCACGCGCAGTGGCGGAACCCTGCTTGCCCTGAACCGGACGGCGAGCGGCTTGATCCCGCTAATGTCGCTCCCCGTCGAAAACGCAATCGAAGGCGCCAAGAGCGACAAGTTCTTCTGTTCAGGGGCGCTGCTGCGGGTCGAAACCGAACATGCCGAGATGCCGGCGAACTATGGCGTCTCGGATGCCCCGGTCGTCATGTTCCAGAATGGCCCGGCCTTCCAACCCCTTCCCGGCTTTCACGGAGTCGCTCTCGCGCGCTATCCCAAGGAAACAAATCCCCTGGAAAGCGGATTGCTTCTCCACCCCGAAGCCATCGAAGGCAAAGCCGCCGCGATGGAACTTGCGTATGGAAAAGGCCGCATTGTGCTTTTCGGCTTCAAGCCGCAATTCCGTGGACAATCGCACGCGACTTATAAGTACCTCTTCAATGAGCTCTATGTGTTCGACCACCCGTCCCTCCCGGCGGAACCTGTGACCGCGCCGGCAAAGGCCGAATCCTCCGCCCCCGCGGCTAAAAATCACACAGAAGGCACGTTACCTGAATAACTTGTCGCAGCCTGCGGAGACGGGTAGCCTTACACCTACACTCGCATGCCGTGCGTCCTGGGCCTTGCAATGGCGTGACTCGGAAAGCAGCTTGCCGGCTCCATCGGCAGACCGCTCTCCGATCAGGCAATGTCCTGGAGAACGCGAAGAACATACGGTTACGGCAATGCTGTGTTCACCACCCGCCGAACGTTTGCGGCGATGGTGCCTAAAAATAAAGGTTCGAACGTAATTAGAGAAGGCGCTGAGCGATGAGCGGACCTGATCAGCAAAACCCCGGCGACGAGCCGGTCAATGTCGGCAACCAGGAACCATTTCAGGCAACTGGAGCAATCGAGTTGCTCCCTCCGAACCCTGGACTTGCTCTGCGCCCAAAGAAAAAGTCCTCGGGGCTGTTGATCTTTGGTCTGTTCGGGTTGTTGGTTTTGGCGATGGGTGCGCTCGTCATGCTCACCCAGAAAAATCCCGACAAACCCAAAACGCCCATCGATTCGGACGATTTGGGCGCGGGCATTGCCAACGCATCCGGACTGCGCGGCCACCTCGTCACCCGCTGGCAGGGCAAAGCACAATACATGCTGAAAATCGAGCCGCTCGACCCCCGGGAGAACGACGGCTTCGCAGCAGTCTCCGCCAATCCTCCGGGCCCCATCTACATCAACATCCGCTTGCTCGACTCCTCGGGCTTTGCTTTGTGCGGCAAAGAAATTGTCCTTCACTACGATCCGGCAAGATCCAGCCACGTCAGCTCCTCGGCCCCGAAAAATAAGGACGAAGCGGAGAATCTCGCCATCTTGCGGCAGGCCGACTTGGAACGCGTCACGGCGCAGGAGAAGTCACGCGAAATCGGGAACGACACGTTTCAGAACGTCCTGGGATCGGACGGCGCGGTCGAGGGCCTATGGGCCCAGGGAGATCTTCCCTGCTCTCCCGATCAATACAAACGATTCGACTACTGGGACCTTTCCACAAACTTCCCGACCCTTGCGGAGCAGGACCAGTTGCTCGGCCGTCATCACACCAGTGGATCCGCGGACTCCGATCAGGGATACTCCGAACACGCCTCCCCCAGGGCCGCTCGACACAAAGCTCCTCCCAAGCCGCAGTCCGCGTTCTATATGGAGGGCGACGACCGTGCGACAGCCTTTGAGCCGGGGAGAAACCTTTTGACCATCGGACCCGGAAAGAGCTTCACCGTGGTGAGAACCCTGGATGTCGCCACCGCCGCAGCTTGGGCCGACGACTCTTCGCTGGTTCACTACACCTGCGACCAGCATGCCGCCTGCTCACTGCGCCGCGCCGGAAGCTCGACGATCATCCTCGGAAAGATGAACGAATAACCGCGGCTACGCTCCAGCGCCTCCCGCCTCAACTACTCCGCGTTATCGATTTGTGCGCGCTGCAGCCGGTCGGAATAGTCCACATACACCGCCTTCCACGTCGTGAAGAAGTCGATCGCGCCCAGGCCTTCGCGATGCCCGTTCCCCGTCTGCTTCACGCCCCCGAAAGGCAAATGCACTTCGGCTCCAATCGTCGGGGCATTGATGTAGGTGATCCCCGCCTCCAGATCGCGCATCGCGGTGAAGGCTCGATTCACATCTTTCGTGTAAAGCGCCGTCGAAAGACCGTAGTCGATGGAATTGGCGATTTCGATTGCCTCCTCGAAGGTGTCGAATTCAATCAGGCTCACCACCGGGCCAAACACTTCCTCGCGTGCGATGCGCATCGCCGGATCGACGCCGCCCAGAACCGTCGGCGCAAAAAACGTTCCTTTCGAATGGATCCCATCCGTAAGCGCCCCGCCGCCCGCAAGAATCCTGGCGCCTTCTCCGCGCGCGATCTCAATATATTTCGTGGAAGTTTCAATCTGGCTCGGATTCACCTGGGGGCCCACTTCCACCGACTCATCGAGACCATTCCCAACCTTCAGGGATTTGGCGCGCGCTACTAATTTCTCGGCAAACCTGGCGGCGATTCCCCTCTGGAGGAGAATGCGGCTGGTCGCTGTGCAACGCTGCCCCGTGGTTCCAAATGCCCCCCACACTGCCCCGTCGAGGGCTAACTCGAGATTCGCGTCGTCCAACACAATCTGCGCGTTCTTCCCGCCCATCTCCAAAGACACCGGCTTGAAAGTCGCTGCAGCGCGCTGGCCAACCAGGGAACCGACTTCGCTTGAGCCGGTGAAACTGATGGCACGCACACCGGGATGCTCCACCAGAGGCGCTCCCGCATCGGGTCCAAGGCCGGCAACAATGTTAACCACTCCCGGCGGCAGACCCGCGTCCATCAGAGTCTGCACCAGGTTGTATGTCGAAAGAGGGGTGTCCTCCGCCGGTTTGATCACGCAGGTGTTTCCCGCAACCAGCGCTGGGAACAGCTTCCAGCTTGGAATGGCCATCGGAAAGTTCCATGGCGTAATCAGCCCCACGACCCCGACCGGCATGCGCACGCTCATGGCGAACTTGTCCTTGAGCTCCGATGGCGCGGTGACACCGAAGAGTCGACGGCCTTCGCCGGCGACATAGAACGCTTCGTCGATCGCCTCCTGCACATCGCCCCGCGTCTCGGCCAACACCTTGCCCATTTCGCGCGTCATGTCGCGGGCATAGTTCTCCTTGCGCTCCTGCAGCAGGATCCCGGTGCGGGTGAGAATTTCGGCGCGCTTCGGCGCGGGCACCAGCCGCCAGCTGGCAAATGCCTTCTTCGCCGCGGCAACCGCAGCGTCCACATCTTCGGCATGCGACGACGGAAAGGCGCCTACGACATCCGAATGGTCCGCGGGATTGAGATTCAGTATCGTTCTGCCGCTGGCGGCGGGAACCCACTCTCCGCCAATCAAATTGTGATACGTCGGAAATGTCATCGTTCAATTCTCTGTTCTTTGTTCGAGGGATTGGTGGTTTAAGGTCGGGAATCGTCTCGCGAACGGCTCCCGAAGCAGGATCGCAACGGCCTGCGCACGCCTGCAAACACCTGAGTGTACCGCACCCTTCAGACCTGACGCAGGTACCCGTTACCAACGGTGGGCATTTGATCCCAATATTCCCGGATGGCCGTACAATACTCGTGAGGTAGACCCACTTTCAATGTCATTGAACGGTTTTCAATCCCGCAATTCGCGGACACATAGCCTGCGCTCGCTGTTCAGCATGTTTTCAAGTGACCTGGCCATTGACCTCGGCACAGCGAACACGCTTGTGTTTGCAGCCGGCAAGGGCATCGTGGTCAACGAACCATCGATTGTTGCCATCAACAAGAACACCGGCGAAGTAGAAGCAGTCGGCAAAGAAGCCAAAGACATGCTCGGCCGCACTCCGGGAAACATCGTCGCCATCAAGCCGATGAAAGACGGCGTGATCGCCGACTTCAAAGTCACCGAGAAGATGCTCAACTACTTCATCCAGAAAGCGCACAACCGCAAAATGCTGGTCCATCCCCGGATTGTGATCGGCGTGCCTTCTGAGATTACCCAGGTGGAGAAGCGCGCCGTCGAGGATTCCGCCTACCGCGCAAAAGCCAGCGAAGTCTATCTCGTGGAGCAGGCCATGGTGGCCGCAATCGGCGCCGGATTGCCCATCACAGAGCCTTCGGGCAACATGGTGGTCGACATCGGCGGCGGCACCACCGATATCGCTGTCATCTCTCTTTCGGGCATCGTCTATTCCCGTTCCGTCCGCATGGCCGGCAACCAGATGGATGAGGCCATCACCAACTACCTCAAGCGCAAATACAACCTGCTCATTGGCGAACGCACCGCCGAACAAATCAAAATCGAAATCGGCTCCGCCTATCCGCTCGACAAGCCGTTGACCATGGAAATCAAGGGGCGCAACCTCATCGAAGGCGTTCCCAAGACCATCTCCATCGACGACAGCGAAATCCGCGAATCCCTCGGCGAGTGCATCGCGGTCATCATGAACGCGATCCGCGTGGCTCTGGAAAGAACACCGCCCGAGTTGTCTGCCGATATTTCGGACCGCGGCATCGTGCTCACCGGCGGCGGCGCTCTGATCAAAAATCTCGACAAGCGCATCCGCGAAGAAACCGGCCTTCCCGTCTCCGTCGCCGACGATCCGTTGGCTTCAGTCGTGCTCGGTACCGGAAAGATGCTGTCCGATTTTCGCCTTTTGCGCAAAATCAAGATTGACTAACACCGGGGTCCGGATTCAGCGATCAGGGATCAGAAGTCGCCCGCTCTACCGCACTTTCTGGCTGACCCTTGTACCCTGATCCCTGAGACCTTCTTTTCATGGAATCGCTTTTCGAACGTTATCGAAACCTGATGGTGCTGCTGATACTCCTGCTGGTGCAGATTGTCGGCCTCGCCATGCAGGTCCATCGCGGCGACTCAGGACGCATGAGCCTCGATGCGCGCGATAGCAAAGGCGTGCGACTCATTCGCCTCTGGGCCACCTCCTTCGTCACCCCTCCCGAACGGTTCTTCCACTCCATCGGGGCAAGTACGTCGTACCTCTGGCAGAACTACTTCGATCTCCGCCATGTCCGGCAGCAAAATGAAGACCTGCAGAAAACTGTGGACCGTCTTCGCCTCGAGGAGGCTGCCCTGCTTGA
The DNA here is from genome assembly GCA_963798035.1 of uncultured Acidobacteriaceae bacterium. Classification (GTDB taxonomy): domain Bacteria; phylum Acidobacteriota; class Terriglobia; order Terriglobales; family Acidobacteriaceae; genus Telmatobacter. The sequence goes on from CAWCRW010000011.1 coordinate 88,944, forward strand.
GGACGCTCACCAGGGCGAACGCTTGCAGCAGCTGGTGAGTTTCCAGCAACGATACATTTACAAAACATTAGCGGTGCAGGTCATCGGCACCAGCGGAAGCGAGCAATCGCGCTTGTTCTACATCGATAAAGGCGCCGATGCCAAGCTGGAGCGCGACATGGCGGTCGTCACCGCCGACGGCATCGTGGGCAAGGTCCGCGATGTCTTTCCTCATTCGGCTCAGGTGCTCATGATCAACGATCAATCAAGCGGGGCCGGTGTCATTCTCGAAACCACGCGCATCCGCGGCATTTTGCGCGGCAACGCGATCGGGCAGCCGCAAATTGTCGGGCTCATGGCAGACAGCCGCATCACGCCCGGCGAACGCGTGCTCACCGCGGGCGGCGACGACATCTTTCCCCGCGGACTCCCGGTTGGTGTGGTTGAAAAAGTAATCCCCGACCCCGATCAGGATGGCTTCATCAAGGTGATTATCAAACCGGCCGCGCATCTCGATCGTCTCGATGAAGCGCTCGTGATCACCTCTGTCCAGCCCCGCTTCTCATCCGACCAGCAACAGGACATGGCCACCAGCGAGGCCCTGAAAGGCCCGCAGGCAGAGGCCGACGAAGAACAGGCTCAGAAGAAAGCCTCAGAGGTGCTCGCCGAGAGATTGCCCGGATTGATGGAACCCAACGTGCCTCCCGATCAGCAACCGCTGAATGACGCATCGAACCCGAATCCGGTTTCGCGTCCACCGATGCCGCTGCACCCCGACCGCTTCTCACCCGGCGCGGCTCCCGTTGCGGGTCCGGGCGACGCGAGCGAGACTGCTCCTCCCGCAACCACCCCGAAGTCAACGCCCACACCAACCACTGGAACCAATAAGTCCCCCGAGAAACCCGCGCCTAAGCCGAATCACGAATCCACCCCGCAGAGGAACCCGTAACCATGTCGGTATTGATGGCGGATGCACGCCGCGATCTTGAGATTCATCGATACCCCGTCCTGGTCTACGGATTGGTGCCGCTTGTGGCCCTCGTGCTGCAGGCCTGGCTGCCCCGTTTGCTCGGCCAATATGCCTGGTTCGACCTTCCCCTCGTCGTCACCGTTTATTTCGCACTAGGTCGCCGCAGCCCCATCCAGGGAACGATCCTGGGCTGCATTGTCGGCCTTTTTCAAGATGCGCTCACCCATCATGCCATCGGAATCAATGGCATCGCCAAGACTATCGACGGCTTCCTGGCGGCTTCCGTCGGCGTGCGGATCGACGTCGAAAATCGCATTATTCGCGTGGGGCTGATCTTCCTCCTTTCGCTACTTTCCAGCGTGCTTTACGTCTTCGTAAACCGCTTTCTGCTCGGCCTGGTTCTCGAAGTTCGCTGGGCTGGCGAACTCTTCATCGCGCTGGGCAATTCCGCGATTGCGCTGGTGGCGTTTCCCTTTCTCGACCGCTTTCAGCTTCGGGATTGAGTCGGGCATCGCGATTCCACCCTTCTTCCCAGTACCCCGTCCGTTGACGCGGCGAGCTTCCCTCGGACGCCCGCTGGAAGGTTTCTAGAAAATGGAATTCTTCCTCCAATCCGATCGACTTGGCTTTCTTCGCTGGACCAATGAGGATCTATCCCTGGCACAAACATTATGGGGAGATCCCGCAGTGAGTGCATGGCTTGGAGGTCCGTTTTCACCAGAGGCCGTGCGCGCGCGGTTGATGCACGAAATCCGCCAGGAAACGGAAACAGGCGTCCAGTACTGGCCCCTGTTTCTCCTTGAGAATCAGGAGCACGTCGGCTGTGCGGGTCTCCGCCCCGCGAAACTCAAAAATCAGCCGATGCATGAGCTCGGATTTCACCTCCGTCCAGCCTTCTGGGAACGAGGCCTCGCCACCGAAGCCGCTCGCGCGGTGATCGAATACGGTTTCCGCAAGCTCGGCCTGGTCGCGATCTTTGCCGGCCACCATCCTTCCAACGCCGCGTCTCAACATGTCCTGGATAAACTCGGATTCGCGTACGCAGGCGAGGAATGGTATGCCCCATCCGGAATATTCGAGCCAACTTACTTGCTTCTCAAAACGGACTGGGAGTCCAATCGGATTTGAGACACCAAAGTACAAACAACGCTTCCAAACCGCTCCGTCGACGAACCAAGAATCGCTGTATCCTAAAGGCGTAGACCATGAATTTTGACAGGGCAACACGCGGCGAAAAAATCTCCGGCCTCAAGCTGGCGTCGGTGCAGTACGGCATTCTCCTCATGATGCTGGCGCTGGCCGCTGGCCTGTGGCGTCTGCAGGTTCTCGGCGCCGACAACTTTCGCGTTCTCGCCGACCAAAACCGAATTCGCAAGGTCCCGATGCTCGCCCCGCGGGGCAAGCTCTTCGACCGGGAAAACCGTCTCATCGTCGACAACTACCCCTCAGTCTCCTGCTTCCTGGTGCGCGAGCAGGGCCACAACGTCGATGCCGATCTGCCCGCCATCGCCCGCGGCCTCCATCTCGACCTCGAGCAGTTGCAGGCTACCTTGCGCCACTACCGCGCCGCGCCCGGTTACCAGCCAATTCCTATCAAGCAGGAAGTCACGCCGGACGAAGAGGCGTTCATCGAGGCCCATCGCAACGAGCTGCCTGAACTCGAAACCATCGACGTGGAGCGCCGACTCTATCCGCGCGACGGCTTCGCTTCCCACTTAATCGGCTACGTCGGCGAAGTCAGCGAAGACATGCTGAACGATCCTCGCTATGCCGCCTATGAGCCAGGCGATGTCGTGGGCAAAGCCGGTGTCGAGCAGACCTACGATCAGTTATTGCGCGGCCAGGATGGCTCCCGCGATGTCATCGTCGACAGCCACGGGCGCGAAGTCGGCTATCTGCACACCGAGCACTCCGTGCCGGGAAAAGATCTGCGCCTTACCATCGACAACGACCTGCAGCGCGCAGCCGAACTGGCCCTTGGCGATCGCAATGGCGCCATCGTCGCAATGGATCCACGCAATGGCGAAATTCTGGCCCTCGTCTCGCGGCCCAGTTTCGATCCCAACGCCTTCGCCGTGAAAATCGATCGGTCTGAATGGAACAAGCTCCTCATGGATCCTGAACATCCCCTGATGAACAAGGCCATCCAGGCCCAGTTAGCGCCCGGCTCTACCTTCAAGATCCTGATGTCAGTCGCCGGCTTGCAGGAAGGGATTGCGCAAAACTTGAAAGTGAATTGCGCGGGCGGTTGGGGACCCTACGGCTTCTTCCATCACTGCGATGAGAAACATGGCGCCGTGAATATCTACAACGCGATTCCCTACTCCTGCGATACCTACTACTACCAGCTAGGCGACAAACTGGGCATCGATCGGATTGCAAGGTACGCGACCGAGTTTGGCTATGGTCAAAAGACGGGCATCGACTTGCCCGGCGAGCAGGCCGGCCTCATGCCGTCCGCGCAGTGGCTCATGAAGACCTACCACCACAGGTGGTATCCCGACGAGACCCTCGACGTCGCCATCGGCCAGGGCGCAGTCGAGGCCACGCCGATCCAGCTGGCACGGATCATCGGTGGCATCGCCTCCGGCGGCCATCTCGTCCGCCCCCACTCTGTCTTCCCCGATGAACTGCCGGACGATTTTCGCCGCGCCCTGCAGGACACCTATCCAGGCTCCGGCAAGGTCGACATTCCCATCGATCCCGAAAACTGGCAGATCATCACCAACGGCATGTATCAGGTAACACAGCCCGGCCTCTACCACACCGCCAGCGCAGAGGGCCTACCGGGTATCGACTTCGGCGGTAAGACCGGAACCGCACAGTTGATGAGTCACGCAGCTTTGGACAAGACCGCCAAAGGACGGAATACGAATCCCAACGTGTGGTTCGTGGGTGTAACCCCGACTAAAAATCCTGAACTTGTGGTTGCCGTGCTTTTCCAGAACGGAAACAAGAGCTGGTTTGCTGCCCGGATCGGTGCCCGCATCGTCTCTGCCTATGTTGAAAAGCAGCGCCGCCTGGCCAACAATCTGCAACCCCAAAAAGCCGCAACGCCCGCCAAACCGGCGGAAGTTGGCGCGGTCTGGACCACCCCCGACCCGGCCAATCCCGGCAGTCAAACGGCTCGCCTTCACGCAGGAACATTCTTCGTAAATCCGGGCAAAGATTCCGACCCTGAGAAGCCTTCTCCCCTCGCGGAGGCATCCCGGCTCGACCCCGCCCCTCCCACCCGTCGGATCAGTCAACCATGAGTCCGATGCGCCGCTTCCTGAGCTTTCGCGACTTCGACTGGGGACTGCTGGGCATGGTTCTCGTGCTCTGCACTATTTCCGTCCTTGAAATCTATTCGGCGACCCTGCACACCCGGTTCTCCGGCTTTCACACGAGGCAAGTCTTCTTTATCGTGGCCGGCCTCGTGCTCATGTTCATCCTTGCCAAAATTGACTACCACCGCCTCCTCGATTGGGCTCCGTGGGCCTACGGCGTCTGTCTGGTCGCGCTCATCGCTGTGAAGCTCGTCGGCCACAAAGCTCTGGGCGCGCGCCGTTGGATTCAAATCGGCTCCATCCAGTTCCAGCCATCCGAGTGGGCCAAACTGGTCTTGATCCTCGCCGTAGCCCGCTACTTCGCCAATCTCGGCGGACGCAATCTCACCTGGCGCGACATCTTCAAAGCCCTCGCCCTCGTCGGAGCACCGATGGCCCTGGTCCTCATTCAACCCGACCTCGGCACAACCTTGATCTACGCGCCGATTCTGGTCGCCGGGTTGTTTCTGGGTGGAATCAACTTGAAGCAGGCTCTCATTCTCATCACCGTCGCCGGCGTGGTTGCGGTCGGCGCCTGGTCCAGCGGCAAGGGACTCAAGCCTTACCAGAAAGCGCGCCTCACCAGCTTCATTAATCCCGATACCGACCCCAAGGGATCCGGCTACCAGATCCGTCAATCCCTCATCGCCGTTGGCTCCGGGGGAATCTGGGGAAAAGGCGCAACCAAAGGCACCCAGACCCAGGGCTACTTCCTGCCCATCCCCTACACCGACTTCATCTTCGCCGCCTTCAGTGAAGAGCACGGCTTCGTCGGCGCGATCTTTGTGCTGCTGCTATACTTCTTTATATTGATGCGTTTGATTCAAAACGCTCAAACAGCCGCAGACCTGCCCGGCTCCCTGATTATCATGGGCGTTGTGGCTGTGTTGACCTTCCAGATTGCGGTCAACGTGGGCATGGTCATCGGGTTTATGCCCGTCACCGGAATCCCTTTACCTTTAATGAGTTATGGTGGATCTTCGGTGCTGTTTACCTTCCTCGCGCTGGGCGTTGCGATGAACGTTCGCATGCGCCGGTTTGTAAACTAAGACTGTTCCGGGGACAAAGGACCTCCCGGAATTGCCGCAAGCGCTCTGGCTGAAAGCACCGGGCGCGAATCGATAAGTTCAACTCCTGTGAGTTGCCGCAGATCTTGGAATCACAGGGAATAGATTTGAAGTCATTACGCCGGCCAGGTCACAAATGGACAGCAGGCCCGGCAGGATTGAGTTCATGAGCTCGCAGAGACGGGAAAGCCGTTGGCGGCATATCAATTGCGCGAATCGCGAGGGAGCGGATGGGCGACTTTGCCCTGCCCCGGTCACGCGGTTCTGCCATGCAAGCGCCAGCGACGAAACGACCCGGTCGAATGTCTCGGCCTCGTTGGTCACAAACTCTCTGCAAAAGGATTTCCGCACAGCGCGGCTCGCCTGCAAAGACGCACGCCGCTCTTCGAGGGGCACCCACAAAACAGGCTCCCTTCGCCGCAAGCAGGCTGGTCCAGTCGGACCCGCCAGGTCTTCCCTTTTGCCCATCTCCTTCCTCACCGGTTCCGCGCGTTTCCATCTGGCCTTGCCGCAGGCCCCAGTAGGCGAGCGCCGCTGGGCGGAAAGGTACGATGGCAAAGGAAATTTGCATTTCAAGCACGCCGCATGAAACCCGGCTTGCGATTCTTGAAGACGATCAACTCGCGGAAATCTACTATGAACGCGAAAATGAATACACTCTAGCCGGTTCGATCTACAACGGCCGCGTCACACGGGTGCTGCCAGGCATGCAGTCGGCTTTCGTCGACATTGGCCTCGAGCGCGACGCGTTCCTGTATGTCACCGACTTCCTCGAACTCGAAGACCAGGAAGAAACCGACGAACTCGAAAAAGCCACGGTCAGCAGCCCCAACCAACCACCCCGTGAAGTGCGCCATGATCGCGCGCGCAATGGCCAGCGGCAAGACCATCCCGAGCGCGAGTCGCGTCCAGCCCCCGAAGGGGATCGCGGCACCAGCGAAACAGCATTCATCGCACCCGAGTCCAAAGCCGCCGGCGAACCAGGCGATGCACCCCACGAAGAAACCGGCGACCCCGGGGCAAAACGCTGGCGCGGACGCCGCCGCCGCCGTGGCGGTCGCGGTGGACCGGGCGCACCCGAAGGCCAGGCAGAAACAACGGAGCAGGCACAAGCCGCACCGATAGCCGTGCCCGAAAGAACGCAGGGAGCACGCGACTTTTCCTCGGCAACTGAAAGTAGCCCCCGTGCCGAACGGACGCCAACCCCCTTCGTTCTTCCCGGAGAAGCTCTGTCAAAATACGGAGCCGTCCCAGCCGAGTCCGAGAAAAAATCCTTCGCCGAATCGGAAGGCTCCAGCCGTCCCGCGATTACTTCGCGCCCATCCACACTTGTCGACAAGCCAATCGAATGGGACGGAAGCGGATTGCTTCCAGGCGAATCGCTCTCGCGCCATCGCACGCGTCAAGCCGATCCAAGTCCTGAAGTGCACGCCGAGCCGCAGGGCTCCTTCTCCGACGCAACCGCTACACACGAGACCACGACTCACGAAATATTGTTCGAAGAGTCCTCAAGCCATCTGCCGGAGACGGCCAGCGCGGCGCACCCGCTTGATTTGCACGCCGGAGAAGGCCTTCAGCCAGACGAGGAATTCATCGAAGAAACGCTGGTGGACGAGCACGTGCTTCCGGCAGAAACCACCGTCCCCGATGAGACGCCCGGCGCTTACGGAGTCGTGCATTCTGAGCCCACAACTCTGCGCGAAACAGCCCATGCGGCGGGGATTCATGAATCGGATGCCGAAGACCTCGCATTCTCTGAGACGACCGAAACCAGCGACGAACCCGACGCCGATGCCAGCGCTTCCCACCGTGTCGATCCGACTCCCCCCAGCGGCTTCCGCCTGTTCGGTTTCGGCGGTAAAGGGAAGAAGGAAGAAGATGAACACTCCGCACCTGCCCCAGTCGCGCATCGCGTAGAAGAATCGGCCCCTGCGGCACCCATTGCCCGATCGACTTTTTCGCCAGGCAATGGCCTCGTGGAAGAAGAGATGATCGAAGGCGAGGAAATCGACGCCCCCGCCCATCGCCAAACCCACCGGCACGACGAGCACGATCTCGATGAATATGAAGAAGAGACCCTCCAGACCCAGATTCGCTCCGGCGAGCTTGGCGAAATGCTCCAGGAGGCGCATCTAGACCACAAGATTCAACTCAATTTTGACGACAAGGCAGTCGCAGATGAGGAAGAAGACGAAGGCCTCGAATCAGAGGACGAGGAAGAGCCCGTAGCTGCGGAGGGGCATCCTCCCTCGGAAGGCCAGGCTCAACCGCGTCGCGACCGGGGAAACCGCGGTCGGCGTGGTCGTGGAGATCGCGGGGCCGGCCCTCGCCCGGGAGATCGACGCGGCGGACCTTCCCGCCGCTCGGCGCAAGCTACCGATCTGCCGATCATTTCTGACCTTTTGAAACCCGGCCAGGAAATCCTCGTCCAGATCGCCAAGGAACCCATCGCAAAGAAGGGCGCACGCATCACCAGCCATATCGCCTTGCCCGGCCGCTTCCTGGTCTTCATGCCGACGGTCACCCACGTCGGTGTCAGCCGCAAAATCGCTTCGGACGAAGAACGTCAGCGTTTGAAACGCATTCTTACCCACGAGCGCGGCGAAGCTTCGGGCGGATTCATCGTGCGCACCGCCGCCGAGGGCGCATCCGAAGAAGAACTCCGCGCCGACCTGCGCTTCCTGATTCACCTGTGGAACGAAATCAAGCAACGCTCCGACAACTCCAAGTCCCCGGCTCTCATTTATCACGATCTCTCGCTGATCGAGCGCATCCTTCGCGACCAGGTCAGCGCAAACTTCTCATCGATCTGGGTCGACTCGGAAGCCGACTACGAGCGCATTGTCCGCTTCCTCAATCGCTTCTCGCCTTCTCTGGTGCGACGCGTGAAGCTCTACACCAAGGAGACCCCTCTCTTCGAGCATTTCGGGATTCAGGACGAGATCTCCAAGGCGCTGCGCTCGAAGGTATGGCTCAAATCCGGCGGCTCCATTGTCATCAATCAAACCGAAGCCCTGGTTGCCATCGACATCAACACCGGCAAGTACGTCGGCAAAACGGCGCGCCTCGAAGACACCATCGTTAAAACCAATCTCGATGCGATTCCTGAAATTGTCCGCCAGATCCGCCTGCGCGATCTTGGCGGCATCATCATCATCGACTTCATCGACATGGATGAACGCAAGAATCGCTTCAAGGTCATGGCCGCGCTCGAAGAAGCGCTGAAAAATGATCGCGCGCCTACAAAGGTCCTGCAGTTTAATGATTTCGGCCTCGTCGCCATCACCCGCAAGCGCGTAAAGCAGTCGCTGGAGCGCACTCTCAGTGTGCCTTGCCCCGTCTGCCAGGCGACAGGCATGGTCAAGAGCCCTGCCACCGTCTGCAACGAGATCTTCACCGAGTTACGCAAGATGCGCAAGCACTTCGAAAACGGCGACGTGCTCCTGCGTGTGCACCCCGAAACCGTCAAATCGCTCAAATCCAACAATGCCCGCTGGCTTACCGATTTCGAGGAGTTGACGGGTAAAAACATCCTCGTCAAGAGCGATGCCACTTTGCACCCGGAGCAGTTCGACATCCAGGGGTAATCTGCCTCCAAGTCCAACAAGGCAAAGCCGGAATACGCGTTCCGGCTTTGCTGTTTCTGCTCCCCGCGGTGCAACTTCCCACAGCAAAACGTGTCTAAGTTCTTACGGGGGCAAGGCAAGCTTCTCCCATTAGCTTCTAGCTTCTAAAAATTGAAATCGAGGTACGGACATGTCATCTCTCCGTTCGATGTCGCTGATGCGGCATGTTTCTATTCTTTCGGCTGCGGCTGCGTTTGCATTTGGCACCGCGAGTGCACAGATCGTACCCTCTCACAACACATCGGACGAATCGGCAGCTTCCTCGTCCGAATCGAGTTCCAGCGCCGGCACGCTTCTAAGCAACGACGCATCCTCCACCAGCGCCGATGCGTTGCCCTCTGAGCCTTCGCCCTCAGGTTCTGCTGCAGGTCAGGAAAGCGGCGGTTACGGACACGGCTATCACAGCCACAGCCTTGGAAGCCACCTCACTTTCGAGGCAGGCGGAGGCTTCAACGGACCCGTGGGCAGTTCCTCCAACGACATTACCTGGGGCGGGAATATCACCGTCGGCGCAGGCTACCGCTTCTCGCAAAGAGTGAGCGCGCTCCTGGAATACCAGTTCGTCGATTCGAAGCTTCCCGGCACCTTGATTGCGGAAGCTGGAGCCACCGGCGGCTATGACCATATCTGGTCGTTCACAGTCGATCCCGTCGTCGATCTATTCCCCAAGAGCACCAATGACGTCTACGTGACCGGGGGCGGCGGCTTCTATCGCAAAGTAACCAGCTTTACCGACCCCGAGCCGGCGGAATATTGCACCTATTTTTATTGCGGCGTGGCCTATGAGAACACAGTCGTCGGACACTTCTCCAGTAACCAGGGCGGATACAACATCGGCGGCGGCTTCCAGCACCGGCTCGGCGGCATGTACGGAGAGGGCAAGGCAAAACTGTTCGCCGAAGCACGCTTCCTCGATGTATTCAGCCCCTCGATCACAACTTCACCCAACGGTCTCGGGACAACCTCGGTGGGCTCCGATACGAAGATCATCCCTGTGACCTTCGGCGTCCGCTGGTAAGGCAGCTGGCTCCAAGTTGAATCCCGTTCTTTCCGCTTCCCCCCGCAGAGAGAATGGGATTCGTCAGTTCTCTCCAATCAATTCCCCGCAAGCTCCCAATCCGCCCGCAGTCTCACCACCGCTTGTTCTCGGCCTCGGTGGGCGTTCCCACTTCGCCGCGCTCAATGCGCGCCAGAAATGTGCGCGCCAGCCGTGGTTCGCCCGGATGGCTTTCTCCATGAATAGTGCACAGATCGAGAAATTCATCGCAAAGCGCATCGCGCTCGCCATCCTGGTTCCGGATCGCCTGCAGGGCAAATGCCAACGCACGCAACTGCGCGGCCTCAGGCCAGGCATGGCTTTCGTCTTCATCCTGCGTTATTTCGAGATCTGAAAAGAGACCTCGCCTTCCCTGCGCGCATTCTTCCAGGCACGCCCTCAGCTGGTCGGCGAATACGCGACCCATCGCGTCGAGTTGTTCTGAGCCCATCCCATCTCGCTCATCCATCTCGTTCACTTTTCACGCATCGCGGCTTCCACGTCATCGGCCGTGTGGGGCAGCGCCGCATCCAGATCAATCAGCTTGCCGTCCGGCCCCACCAGAAAATCGCATTCAATCCGAACACCGATCTTCTCCTCTGGAATATAGACTCCCGGCTCGATCGTAAACACCATGCCCGGCTTCAGCACTGCGGGATACACCGCCGGGTCATGCACGTCGATGCCAACCATATGCCCCAACCCGTGCAGCCAGTACTTGCCGAGCGGCCCTCCGTGCAGATCCTTGCCATGCGTATTGATGTAGTTGAAAGCCGCAGTGTCGAGCGAATCCGGATCCTTGCGATCGCGATCGTTGATGGTCGATTTACCGGAAACAAAAGCATCGATGGCCGCCCGCTGCGCGCCCAGCACGATATCGTAAATCTCCCGCTGCCGCGCCGTGAAATGGCCGTTCGCCGGCATCGTGCGCGTGATATCCGAGGCATACATCGAGTATTCGCAGGCTGCATCCACAAGCACAAGATCGCCGTCTTCTACCGTTCGCGTATTGGCGCTGTAGTGCAGCGTCGTGGAATTCACCCCTGAACCGACAATGGGCGCGTACGACGGCCTCTCGCATCCTTGATCAAGCCACACTTCGTACATCTTCCCCGCCAGAGCCCGTTCCGTCACTCCCGGCTCCACTGCCCGCATCATCGCAAGCTGCGCCGCAATCGAAGCCCTGCTGGCCTTCTTCAACAACTCGATCTCCCCCGCATCTTTCTCTTCCCGCAACGGAGTCGTCAGCCGTGTCACGTCGTTTGCCGCATAAGCCGCGCCCAGGCCCAGCGTCGTTGCATTGAAGTTCACCAGCGCTTTGGCCGGCTCCGAGTCCGGCTGTGTCCAAAGATTGGTAAGCAGCCGGCGATTCTCCGCGACCACTCTGTTCAGTTCTACCGGCACTTCCGTCATCGCCTCGACACTCTCAACGCCCGTAGCTTCGATCACGTGCGGTGTTGCCGCATCCATCTTCACGCCGGTGTAGAGTTCGGTGCGCAGGTTGCGCGTGGGGAGAAAGAGAATCTCCCTGTACCCCTGCGACGACTTGCTCGCCCCCACCACCATCAAGGCTGCACCTGGCTCGTTCCATCCCGTCAGGTAATAGAAATCACTGTCCTGTCGATACGGCATGAAGTCGAGAACCGGTTCAGGCGCCGCAAACAGAATGGCCACGCCGCCTTGCAGCTTTGCACCCAGGGCTTCGCGCCGAACACGATATGCGCTGCTTGGCTGCTTTTCAAGAGCACCCGCGTTCGCAACCAACACAACCAATCCAAGAAAGGCGAAGACCCACCAGCGCATCGATTTCATTCCGCTATTGTCGCCGTTCGCGCTTTACGGCGCAAAATGAAAAGCACTCGAATGGATTGAGATTCAGAAGAGCAGTGCGAAATCGAAGGGACTTGCAGAAGATCAGGCCGCAGGAACAGTCGAGGCGAATGCGCCGACGCTCTCAAGCGACTCGTCCACCGCGGCCTTCGACTCCTTTTCCTTCAGCGCGCTCAAGAAAAGTTCCGGCGCCACAGGACGACCAAAGAGCCAGCCTTGCGCAAAGATGGCTTGTTTGGCCTTGGCGAAATAGAGGGCCTGTTGCGGCGTCTCGATCCCTTCGACAATCACGCGCAGTCCAAGGGTCTCGGCCATCGTCAAGATCTGCGGAAGGATAGTGACCGTCACGGCATCGGTGCCGATCGCCTTGGTGAAGGCTTTGTCGATTTTGACTGCGTCGACCGAAAGATCATGCAGGTAGGCGAGACTCGAGTATCCGGTGCCAAAATCATCGATATGGACGAAGTGGCCTCTCTGGCGAAGCCGAAGAATGGTTTCTTTTGCCACTTGCTGCCGAGCCGTGTAGCTTTCCGTGATCTCGATCCCAATGCTTCCGGGCTGGACTCCCGCTTTCGCCAGCGCTTCATCGAGCATGGGCAGGAACCCGGGATCGGCGAGATCGGCGGCCGCAATATTCACATTGACCCGAAAATCGGACCGCTCGCGAAGGATCGGTCCGAAGTCCCGCAGGACATGCCGAACCACAAGCTTCGTGATCTCTCCGACAAATCCGCGCGATTCAGCGACCTTCACAAAGTCGTCGGGGCTGATCGAAATGTTGTCGTCATTGGTCCAACGCGCCAACGCTTCCGCTTCCACAATTTTTCCGCTTTCAAGGTCGACGATCGGCTGATAGACCACGCGGAGTACATCTTTGCGGATCGCCCGCAAAAGCTGATGCTCAAAGCCCTGCTTCCGGCGATAGATGATTGCGCATACAAAACCAAGCAACGTCCCGGTCAGTGTGCCGCATGCCACAAAACCCCCAACCTCAATGCGGTTGGTCGTCAGCGCATGCGAAACCGGCACATGCGCCGCCGCACAAACCATGCCGTCCGGCGAGCAGTGGGTGCCATAAAGTGTGTCGCCATCGCGGAATTGGCCGTTGGTCACGAGAAATGCACCCGCCGTCGTCGCCACATCGCCCGAAAGTCGCCCCGCCTTGCTTGTCGGAGCATCCAGGTCTGTGACCGTGATGGGCGTGTTCGTCCCCACCAGGGGCTTGATGCTGAACTCGCCGTACACAATAAACGAATCGTCGAGCTGAATCGCAACTACCGGCTCGCCTCTCGCTCCGAATAAGGGCAGGTTCCGATACATCAGCGTCCCATCCCGCTGGTGGATGTCTGGTTGATAGCTTGCTTCAGTCTGCTTCGTACTGCTCCCGAAACTTGTCGAACATTCGATGTGGCCTTGCCGCATGCGTCCGGCTGCCCTCAAATAGACCGATTCGAAAACCAGCTTCCGAAAGTATCCGACCTCCGCATCCGAGCACATCGGATAGGGAGAACCATTCATCGCCGCCAGCACCTTCCGGGACTCAACGGTCGCATTCTGTCCTTCGTCGATCACCCGTGCCGCTAACTGCTCCAACCGCGCTTCGGCTTGCTGCAATGTGATGACGCGCCCCAGCAGGTAGCCGGCTACTGCTCCTCCGGCGGTGCCGAGAAGAATCGCCAAAAGGGCGACCCAGGTGCGCTGTCTAAAGGCAGGCATGTTTAGAAACCTATCTTTTCTCGAAAGTGGCACTTACGGCAATCCCCTTTTTGGGCCATCGAACATAGTTCACTACCCTGCCTCGGACCAGATCCAACCGCAATAACCCCCAATTTTCCTGCAGTTTATCCCGCCCCTGGAAATCGGGGAATCTCGGTCCACGCCCCCAAACCTCGCCGGCTGGCACGTTCTACACCCTCTGGGTGATTTGCAGTGCCGCCCCGGAACCCCACTTTTCTCCCCAAAAGCCGTGAGATCCTGGACAATCTCCGCGAACGGGCGAAAGAACCACCTAACCACGTTGAGTTTCCCTGCGATTCGCAGTATTCTAGAGATGCGAACGAGTTTGTCCGCTGCTTTTGCCGTGGGTAGACCGGCTGGCGGAGAGATGAGTGGGCTTATAGCCCACTTTTTATTTGGGGCAAACTCCAGACAAAAGCGCCGATTTTCGGCGCGTGAAGCGAAGTCCCAGCGAAGGGCTCTCAGCGAGCAGTTTCAATGCTTTCTGGGAATCGAAATATGTCTGCAACGCTGGGGTGCAACGATGACTACGGACCTGGATCAGATTCGGCTATCGGCCCAGCGAGTGGCCGCCTCGCACGGGCTTGACGTTGTGGATGTGGAGTTCAGCGGCCGGGGCAGCGAACGGATTCTGCGCGTGGCGTTGGAGAAGGATGCGGAGGGCCGCGCACAACTGAAGGCGTCCGTCGCCGCGGGTGTGGAAGGGCTTCCGGAGCGATTGGCCGAGGGCAAATTGAGCGTAGAGCAGCTCTCCGGCATCACACATGAGGACTGCACCGCATTCAGTCGCGATTTTGGCGTTTTGTTGGATGTAGAAGACTTGATCCCGGGCGGCGAATACACGCTGGAAGCCAGTTCCCCGGGGCTGGATCGCAAGTTGACCAAGCCGGAAGAGTTTCGTCGTTTCGCCGGCAGCCTTGTCAAAGTGCAAACCTTTGAGCCGGTCCGAAACAATCGGCACTGGCAAGGCAGAATGGCGGCCGGAACAGACAACACGATCACTCTTGACCTTTCCGCGACGCGGCAGAACAGCAAGAGCCGGAAGGCCGGGGTGAACACAGTAGAAATTGCGTTGGCCAACATCGAGAGGGCGCAGCTGATACCGGAGATTTAAGCGCGCCGGCCGACGAATCGATGGGAACGGGGACAGGCTTCGGCTTGCTCCCTTGAAACAAAATCCAAATGAACCTGCGTCCGTCGAAAGACCTTCGCTGTGTGCGCAGCACCTCAGAGAGTCAGCAAAGCTATGGCGAGTGCGTTGTATCAAAGTATCGAACTCCTCAGCCGCGAAAAGGGCATCGAGCCTCAGATCGTGGTCGGCGCCGTGGAAGAGGCCATTGCCCTTGCCACACGCAAGTACTACAAGACGCAGGAAAACATGCGCGGCGAACTGAACAAGGACACCGGGGAGATCACGGCCTATATCTACAAAACGGTCGTTCCGGATGAAGAACAGGTCGAGGATCCCGTCAACCAGATCACTCTCGCCGAGGCCAATGAACTCGCCCCGGGCGTGGAGGTTGGCAGCGAGATCCGGCTCTATCGCGACACCAGCCCGCTGGGTCGCATCGCTGCGCAACTGGCCAAGCAGGTCATCTTCCAGAAGGTCCGTGAAGCCGAACGCGATACCGTCTTCCAGGAATACGCCCATCGTGAAAAAGAAGTGCTCAACGCCACCGTGAAGCGCATCGAAGGCCAGGACGTCATCTTCGATCTGGGGAAAGCCGAAGCCCGCTGCCCCAAGCGCGAGCAGTCGCGCCTCGAACAATTCACCGTGGGTGAACGCGTGCGCGTGGTTCTCCTCAAAGTAGACCGCGCCGCGAAGGGACCGCAGGTGATCGTCTCGCGGGCCGCGCCCGAGCTGGTGCAGAACCTCTTTCAGTCCGAAGTCCCTGAGATCTACGACAACACCGTCGTCATTCGTGCCATCGCGCGCGAGGCCGGAGAGCGCACCAAGATTGCCGTGCAAAGCCGCGACAAGGATGTGGATCCTGTCGGTGCCTGCGTGGGCATGAAAGGCATGCGCGTGCAGTCGATTATTCGCGAACTGCGCGGCGAAAAAATCGACATCATCGAATTCAGCGAAGAGATCACGACCTTCGCCGAGAAAGCTTTGCAGCCCGCCAAGGTCAGCCGCGTTTCGATTGCGGACCTGACCGACAAGCAGCTTGAAGTCATCGTCGACGATACGCAGCTTTCCCTCGCCATCGGCAAGAAGGGCCAGAATGTTCGCCTCGCGGCCAAGCTCCTCGGCTGGAAGATCGACATCAAGAGCGAAGAAGAAAAGCGTCAGGAAGTCGAGCAGCAGATGCAGGCGCTCTCCGGCGGTCCCACGACTCCCATCGAACAGGTCACCGAACTGGGCGAAAGCATCATTCAGAAGCTGGTTGCCGCCGGCATCACCACCGTCGAAAGCCTGGCCGACATGACCCCCGAGCAGCTCGAAGAGATTCCCGGCATCGGCGAAAAAACACTGGAGCGCATCAGCGTCGCCGTCCGCCACTACTTCGGCCAGTTCGAAGAAGGGGAAGAAGGCCGCCCGCGGGAGCCGCTGAACACAAACCTGAAGGCGAAGCGGAAGTGCAGACGGCCGAAGCTGCCGTCGCAACTGCCGAAGCGGAATCGGAAAACGCACAGGAGACTCTGGAAGAAGCTGAAAGCGTCCGTGCCGCTGAGGCAGAAGACGAAATCTCGGCTGCGACTCACCGGAATTCGAAGCGAATGAAGAATTGGAAGTTGAAACTGCAAGCATGACCGCGGCCGAGATTGCCGTCGAGAACGTCCCACCAGCCGATGAAACGAAGTGGCTGAACTGGAGCGGAACAAAACGAAATCGGCAAGACCGAAACCGATGAAGAGGCTGAATGAGGCAGGGTAAGATCGGTGCGATTTTCAAGGCAATTCAGGCGATAATGGAAATTCAACATGCCAATGCCATGAGGTAGCTATGAGCGACTAAGGGCTTTGGGTAAACATCGAAAAGAGGCGGATGAGTAAGGTTCGAATCAACGATCTCGCGCGTGAGTTGGAAGTCAAGAGCCGCCAGATTCTTGACGTACTGGCGGAGCTTGGCCTGGGCGCCGGCAAGACCCACTCCAGCTCGCTCGAAGAGCATGAGGCCGAAAAGGTCCGCGCGCAATTTGACGCGCGCGCCGTCAGGCCACGCCGGCACGGCTTCGCGCAGCCCTCAGGGAATCGCACCCAAAATCGATCTCTCCCACATCTCCAAGCCCGGCGACGTGATGAAGGCCATTCTGGCCAAAAAGCAGGAAGACGAGGCGAGGCCCGTAGACCGCACCTGCGACCTGCTCCCCCTGTCGTGCCCCAGGCGTCCGCCGCCAAGTCGGCCTCGCCCGTCGTAGCCGCCGCGCCTCCGCCCGCTGCGCCGGCTCGCCCCGAACCCCGCAAGATCATGCCCGCGTCAGGCCGGCGCCTCCCATCGTCACCGCCCCGCCCGTACACGCGCCATCGCCCGCAAACCACCCGTCGGCCCGGTCATCGCCAAAGCTCCCGTGGGCGCTGTCCCGCCGCGCCCGGCGGTTGCCGTTGTCCCGCCCCCGTCGCCGTGGTGGTCAAGCCCCCCGCTCCTTCCCCGGCGGCTACGGCACATACGGCTGAAGCACCGGCAACGTTGAAGCCTCCCGTCGCCCCTCGGCTCCGGCGGCGCAAAGGGCTGCTCCGGTGGAACCGCTGCGGCTCCGGTCGCGCCCGCTGCCGAACCGCCCGTCGCACCGCTCCCGGTTGCACCAGCAGTGGAGAAACCTCCGTTCCCGCAGCCCCTGTCCCCGAGGCACAACCCGTTGCGGCCCAGGCTCCAGCACCCGTCGTCGCTGCCAAACCGGCCGAGCCAGTCCCCGATCCGCCCGCTCCCCCGATCCGAAGCGTGGTGATGCCGCAGACCGGGCCCGCCCCGTCTACAAGGCTCCGTCGTACCACCCGGTGCCCCTGCACCTGCCGCGCAGGCCGGCGGCATTCAGCGCGGCAAGCCGATCTTCGATCGCCGCCCCTCAAGCGGCCCCGGTCCTTCCGGCGGTTCCCCAGCGTCCCAGGGCGCTCCCGGTCAATTCCCCGGCGGTCCTCGCCCCAAGCATCCCACCCGCACTCGCCCGGGGCTTTACACCCGGCGGACCCGGTGGTCCAGGCGGCGTCCCGGTTTTGGCGCACGTCCCGGCTTTGGCGCGCGTCCCGGGGCTTCGGCGCCACGTCCCGGCGGCTTTGGCGGCCCCGGCGGCCCACCGCCTCCGGAAGCGCCTCGCGCACAGCGCGCCAGCACCGCCGGGTCGCGGTGGCCGCCAGCAGTATCCCAAGACCAAAGAAGGCCCGATGAAGGGCTTTGTGCCGCCGCCACGTTTCGGCGGTGCGTACATTGGGCAACGAGCCGCTGCCGATCACCCGCGAAATCACCGTGACCGAAGGCATCAGCGTCAAGGATCTGGCCGAAAAGCTCGAAATTCGCGCCAAGGACCTGATCGCCACGCTGCTCATGCGCGGCGTCTTCGTCACCGTGAACCAGTCGCTCGACGCCGAGATGGTCAAGGATGTCGCCGCCCGATTCGGCGCCGGCGCCACCGTCATCAGCTACGAAGAAGAGATCGCCAACCAGGCCATCGAAGAGATCCTCGAAGCCGACAACATCGACGAGCTCGAAGTTCCGCGCTCGCCCGTGGTCACCGTCATGGGCCACGTCGATCACGGCAAGACGTCACTGCTCGATGCCATTCGCGAAACCGACGTCGCCTCAGGCGAAGCCGGCGGCATCACCCAGCACATCGGCGCCTACAAGGTGAAGTTCACCAAGGAAGGCTCGCCTGCCTCCGGCCGCGAGATCGTCTTCCTCGATACGCCGGGTCACGAAGCCTTTACCCGCATGCGAGCCCGCGGCGCCAAGGTCACCGACATCGTCGTCATCGTTGTCGCTGCCGACGACGGCGTGATGCCTCAGACCCTCGAAGCCATCGACCACGCCAAGGCCGCCAACGTTCCCATCATCGTGGCCATCAACAAGATCGACCAGCCTGAAGCCAATCCCGAACGCGTGAAGAAGCAGCTCGCCGATCGCGGCCTCATTCCCGAAGAGTGGGCGGGCGGCGAAGGTTCACCGTCTTCGTCGAAGTCTCGGCCAAGAAGCGCATCGATCTCGACCAGCTGCTCGAAATGATCTGCCTCGTCTCCGACATCAAGGCGCCCAAAGCCACGCCCGGCCGCAAGGCTGTCGGCACGGTGCTCGAAGCCAAGCTCGATCGCGGCCGCGGCGCCGTCGCCACCGTCCTCGTCCAGAACGGAACCCTGCACGTCAACGAGAGCTACATCGTCGGCAACACCTTCGGCAAAGTCCGCGCCATGTTCGACGATCGCGGCCGAGCCATCGAAGAAGCCGGGCCCTCCACCCCGGTCGAAGTGCTCGGTCTCGAATCCATGCCCGATTCCGGCGATACCTTCCTCGTCGTCGCCGATCGCGACAAGGCCAAGGGCATCGCCCAATACCGCAAGATGAAGGAGCGCGAAGCGCAGCTCGCCAAGAGCTCCCGTGTCTCTCTCGAAGGCCTCGCCGAACAGATTCGCATGCCGGCGTCAAAGACCTTGCCCTCATCATCAAGGGCGACGTCACCGGCTCCGTCGAAGTGCTGGCCGACTCGCTGGTCCGGATGTCTACCGAGAAGGTGCGCATCAAGGTGATCCACTCCGGCGTCGGCTCCATCACCGAGAGCGACGTCCTGCTCGCCGCAGCCTCCAACGCCATAATCATCGGCTTCAACGTCCGCCCCGAGCGCAAGTCCGCCGAACTGGCGCAACAGGAAGACGTGGAGATTCGCCTGCACTCCATCATCTACGAGTTGCAGGATGAAATGCGCCTCGCCATGATGGGCCTGCTCGATCCCACGTTCAAGGAGAACTATCTCGGCCGCGCCGAAGTGCTCACCGTCTTCCGCATTCCCAAGGTGGGCACCATCGCCGGTTGCCGCGTGCAAGACGGCGTCATTCGTCGCGATGCGGAGATCAAAGTCATGCGGGACGGCGAGCAGGTCCTCAAGGGCAAGATTGGCTCGCTCAAGCGCTTCAAGGACGACGCCCGCGAAGTCACCAACGGCATGGAGTGCGGCATCGGCATCGCCAACTTCGCCGATCTGAAAGAAGGCGACATCATCGAAGCCTTCACCACCGAGAAGCTCGCCGCCGACCTCGGCCAACTCACGTCGCGCTAAAGCATAAGCATGCAGCTAGAGCCTCACCAACCGGCCCGCTCCTCACCAGAGAAGCGGGCCGTTTCTATCTGTGCCTACAAAAATCGAGAGCGTTTCGAACCCGCACCTGGCCGGTGGAAAACAGCCAGTTTTTAAGGCTGAAGCGGCCGCTTTCCTCTGCGCCCATCATGCTATCCTTTGGCATTCCCGGATGGGATGGATCCCAGATTCCGCCGCTTGATAACAAGTACAAAGGAGAAGTTCATGGGCATACTCGAAGAGGGAGCAGGAGCGTTCGCCGCCGTAGAAGGCGTCAAGAAGCTTCGACCCCAATGCAGGCATTCTCACCGAAGGTGTCGCCGCCATCGCCGGCTTTGAAGGCACCGAAGCCATCACCAACTTCATCGACAAGAAGGAAGAAGCGAA
>CAWCRW010000012.1:0-157473 GCA_963798035.1 uncultured Acidobacteriaceae bacterium
GCCCATTGCGACTGCGATACTCCAACCACGCAACGCCGATCAGATTCCGGTCGCCATGCCGACTTGAACGAAGCCGCTGCGGCGGCGGACGCTTCCGCGTGCGACCGGGCTGGCTTTTGAGGCTGCCGGGGTAGCTTGATTCGCAGAGAAGGAGGATTCTCTGTGAACCATCTACGTCAGCTCATGCTTGAGGAGTTGCAACGTCGCAACTTCGCTACGACGACCATCCGCACCTACCTGCACGGCGTGACGCACTTCAGCCGGTACTTTCGCCGTCCGCCCGATCAACTTGGTCCTGAAGACATTCGCAAGTATCAGGCGATGCTGTTCACCAAGTTGAAGTACAGCCCGAACACGGTAATTGTGCGGTTGTCGTCTCTTCGGTTCTTCTATATCCACGTGTTGAAGCGCAACTGGAGCATCGCCGAGACGCCCTATCCGAAGAAGGTACGTCATCTTCCAGGGGTGCTCAGTCAGGAAGAAGTCGCGCAACTGATTGAGGCGGCGGACTCCCCCTTTCATCGCGTCCTGCTGATGACGATGTATGCCACCGGTGCACGTCGCGCGGAAGCGGCCCATCTCAAGGTCAGCGACATCGACAGCAAGCGGATGGTCGTTCATATCCGCGAAGGCAAGGGCGGCAAGGATCGCGATGTCATGCTCAGCCCGAAGCTGCTCGAAGAGTTGCGCACTTATTGGCGCGGCCTCCGGCGCAAGCCGAAGGAGTGGTTGTTTCCCGGTAACCGCTGGCACACATCCAGCCATCCTGTAACCACGAAGGTCCTATGGAGTGCCTGTCAGATCGCCGCCGAGGGTGTTTTGAATTTTGTGTAAAGCGTTTGTTCCTCGATACTGGAGGAGCATATGGAAATCGACAAGGAGCTTATCGACAAGTTGCTGGCTGGCTACAAGGGTCCGGAGGACCTTATTGGCGAGCAGGGATTGCTTAAGCAACTGACCAAGGCATTGGTGGAGCGGGCGATGAACGCCGAGCTGACCCACCACCTGGGCTACGAGAAGCATGAGCCTGCCGGCCAACTAAGTGGCAACTCACGCAACGGCACCAGTCGCAAAACGCTGAAGGGCGACTTCGGAGAAGCGGAGATCGAGGTTCCGCGGGACCGTAACGGCACGTTCGAGCCACAGATCGTGCCCCGCCATGAGCGGCGCTTCACGGGCTTCGACGACAAGATTCTGTCGATGTACGCCCGGGGGATGACAACGCGGGAGATCCAGGGCCATTTGCAGGAGATCTATGGCGTTGAAGTTTCGCCATCGCTGATCTCTGAAGTCACCGATGCGGTGATCGAGGAGTTAAAGGCCTGGCAGACGCGGCCGCTTGAACCGCTTTATCCGATTTTGTTTCTGGATGCCTTGATGGTGAAGATGCGGCACGATGGCCGGGTGGAAAACCGCGCTGTCTACGTGGCCATCGGCATTGGTTTGGATGGACGCAAGGATGTACTGGGCCTGTGGACCTCGGCCAACGAGGGCGCCAAGTTCTGGCTGCAGGTGCTGACCGATCTGCGCAATCGCGGAGTGAAGGATATCTTTATCGCCTGTGTTGACGGATTGAAGGGGTTCCCTCAGGCTATCGAGACAGTTTTCCCGCAGGCGCAAGTACAGTTGTGCATCGTGCACCTGGTGCGGGCCAGCCTGAACTACGTAGGCTGGAAGGAACGCAAGCAGGTAGCTCAGGATCTTAAGTCTGTTTACCATGCCGCCACAGAAGAAGAAGCGCGGCGGCAAATGGCTGCTTTTGCCGAACGATGGAATCCAAAATACCCAACCATCGCGGCGCTGTGGCAAAGAAACTGGGAACGAGTCATTCCTTTCTTCGCGTTTCCAGCCGAGATCCGCAAAGTGATCTACACGACCAACGCGGTAGAGTCGCTGAACATGTCCCTGCGCAAAGCGTTGAAGACCAGAGTTGCCTTCCCCAGTGAAGATGCTGCGCTCAAAGTCATGTACCTGGCGCTTCGAAATGTGATCAAGAAATGGGAGTCTCCATTAAATTGGAAAGCGGCCCTGATCCGATTCACCCTGCTCTGGGAAGACCGGATACAGATCGCGACCAGAGCGTAATCCTTGTCACCCTATGCCCGGATGAAATCCATAAGGCTGGCTGCGGCCGCCGTCAAGGCTCAAGATGAACTCGCTAAGCTCGGCCTTGACGGCGGTCCTCGACAGCCGAATAATTCCAACTATCCGGGCATCAGGTAACAAGCAAAAACGGACTCGCCCTGACCATCGGGCCATAACCAAGGAACGGCGTTTACACAAAATCGCGGACACTTCCTCGCCGCCGAACGCGCTGGTCTCGATAACAGGCGCATTCATCCCCACACGTTGCGCCACTGTTTCGCGACCCACCTTCTTGAAGCCGGAGCGGACCTGCGCACCATTCAGATCCTGCTCGGCCATCGCGACCTCGAAGTTACAACCGTCTACCTGCATCTGTCCCAGCGGCATCTCAGCGCGACCGCCAGCCCTCTCGATGCGCTCACATTCTCTTCGCAGGGAGGGCACAAGCTCAGTTGAACAACAGGCCTCTCGTGGAGATGGCCGACATTGTTCGCTGTGCTGGACAGGCATTTGTCGAACACAGCCGCAAGTGGATCAACTGGCAACACCGGAAGGTGCTGCTGGCGATCTTGCGCTGCCGCACCGCCGCGTTGGGCGGACATCGCGATCGCTGCACCGGTTGCGGACATACGACCACCATCTCATATAACTCGTGTCGAAATCGCCACTGTCCACGGTGCCAGGGCAACGCGCGCCGGCGCTGGCTCAAGGCGCGCGAACGGGAGTTGCTGCCCACCAGCTATGTCCATGCCGTGTTCACTCTGCCGCGCGAACTGGCTCCGCTCGCATTACAGAACAAGCGGCTCATTTACAACCTGCTCTTTCACTCGAGCGCCGAGACCCTGCTTGAGGTCGCTCGCGATCCGCGCCATCTCGGCGCCGAGATCGGTTTCTTCAGCGTGCTCCATAGTTGGAATCAGCGCCTGCAGTTTCATCCGCACGCCCACTGTGTCATTGCCGCCGGCGGTCTGGCTCCAGATCATTCAAGCTGGATCTCCGCTCGGCGATCTTTCTTCCTTCCCATCGGCGTGCTCGGCCGTGTCTTCCGCGGCAAGTTCGTCCAAGGACTCCGCAACGCCTTCCATCGCGGTGAACTCCAGTTCCATGGCAGCCTGCTGCCTCTTGCCCAACCACGCGCTTTCAGCGCATGGCTGCGAGTACTGTTCCGCCACGACTGGGTTGTCTATTCCAAACAGCCCTTCGGCGGTCCGGAGCATGTTCTGCGCTATCTCGGCGCATACACGCATCGCGTCGCCATCTCCAACTCCAGGCTGGTCGCCCTCTCCGATGGCAACGTCTCCTTCCGCTGGCGCGATTCCGCGCACGGCAACAAGAAACGGCTCATGACGCTGGCTATCGATGAGTTCCTGCGACGCTTCCTGCTCCATCTGCTGCCGCCCGGCTTCGTGCGCATCCGCAACTTCGGATTCCTCGCCAACCGCAACCGCGCTGCATTGTTGCCGCTGTGCCGGCGGCTGCTCGGCGGATCACTGCAGAACACAGCTCCGTCGGCATCAACGTCAACAGATAAGAACTATTCACTCTGGAACTGCCCCGTCTGCGGCGGCTCCATGCGCGTCGTCGAACGGCTCACCGCCGCGCAGCTCCTGCTTCGCTCTCCACCTCAGCAAGACCGGTACGCCGCATGAAGCTCTATCAACATCCTCGACCCTTGACCGCGCTTCGGCGCATACGCGGACCCCTTGTCTCTTCCTGCCAAAACCCCTGGGATGCCAGCCTCTCCAGCGCCTACATAAGGCCTCGGCAAACCAACATGCTGCTTCATCCCGCCATTCAATCATCGGACGCTACCCAACTCGCTCTGTGCCTGATCCCTCTGCACCTGTTTAGACCGATTCAAAATACATAGGCTTCCATCGGGGCGGCTTCCTTCAAGTCGCTGTATCTGAAGCGCCCACTTGAACTCCTGTCATACGCCCACTATTGAGTCGGGCGCTCCAGATACAGCACTAAGACTTTGCGGGAGTAATCGTGCCCTCGGTGAGTGCTTCGATTTGGCGACAATTGTCACGCTCGCGCGCAAAGGGGGCAAGCCTCATCTCGAACCGGATCATTCCTGCCGCAGTGCGGTTGTCGGATCGATACCGCTTGCGCGCAAGGCGGGTAAAAGGCCGGCAACACCTGCGGCGAAGGTGAGAACGATCGTCGAGCCAATTAACGTCAATGGATCGCGCGCGTTCAATCCATAGAGTTGGCTGCGGATCAGATCGGCGAGGACCAGCGCCAGCGAATAACCGGCAGCAATGCCGGCGCCGATGAGAAGAAATACTTCGCGCATGACCATCATGATGACGTTGCTACGCAAGGCTCCGAGCGCGATGCGGATGCCAATTTCGCGCGTCCGCCGCATCACCACGTAAGCCATGACCCCGTAGAGCCCGATGACGGCGAGTAAAGTGGCAAGTACGCCGAATACTCCAGAGAGGCTGGCGACCAGCCGTTCGGTCCGCAGCGAGAATCCGATCTGCTCGTTCATGGTTTCGAGTCCAACGACCGGAACATGAGGATCGAACTGGCGCATGCGTTCGCGAAGTTGATCCTCGATTAGGCGCGGATCGGACTGCGTGCGCAAATAGATGTTCATGAACCGGAAATGGACATCATTGAAGTACGGGAAATACGCCTGCGCTGGAGGAGTCTCGCGCAGATCTCGGTATTTCTTGTCGGGGATCACTCCGATGACCTCAATGTCCGGGCTGACTGGCTGCATATCGTCCACGAGCCCGAAGCGCTGCCCGATCGGGTTTCGGCCCGGGAAATATTCCTCGGCAAAGCTCTGATTGACGACCGCATATTTCCTCGGCCCCACGTCCTGCGCGGTGAACTCGCGCCCGGCGACGAGAGGAATACCGAGCGTAGCAAAGTAGCCGGGTCCGACTTGACTAAGAACCGGCTGTTGTTCGATCGGCGCGCCTTCGAAATCCTTGCCCAGAATTGCATTCTGCCATGCGTAACCCCTCAAGAGCGGCATGGAAGAGAATCCAACCGACGTAACACCGGGCATGTTTTGCAGGTTGACGTTCAGTCGTGCATAGAACGATTTGGTTTGTTCGTCGGAGTACCCGTTGAGCGAAGGGTCAATTCTGAAGGTAAGAAGATGATCGGTAGGGAACCCCGGCCCCAGGCTCTCGAGGTTGCGCAAAGTACGAACGAAAAGACCCGCACCGACAAGCAGCAGGAGCGACAACGCTACCTGAACGCCAACCAGCATGCGGCGAAGGGAAATGCCGCCAGCGGAGAGGATGCCGGACCTGTCTTTGAGCGCGAGCGTGATTTCAGTGTGGGAGCCGCGAACCGCGGGCAGGAGTCCGAAGACCACTGAGGTCAGAAGCATTGCTCCCCCGACAAAGGCCAGCACGCGTCCATCCGGAATGGTAGAGACGACAAACTCGGCGGCCGCATCCGCGGGCAGATAGATGCGCAACAGAATGCGATCCGCCAAAAAGGCCAGAGCCAGTCCCACGACTGCTCCAACTGCGGAGAGGAGCAGGCTTTCGATGAGCAACT
This sequence comes from uncultured Acidobacteriaceae bacterium, assembly GCA_963798035.1. GTDB lineage: Bacteria > Acidobacteriota > Terriglobia > Terriglobales > Acidobacteriaceae > Telmatobacter. Next base: position 5,614 of record CAWCRW010000012.1, read on the forward strand.
GGCGAACGATGCGAGCGCGGCTGGCCCCGATCGCCAGACGAACAGCGAACTCCCGTTCTCGCGCTGTGGCACGCGCCAGCAGCAGATTCGCCAGGTTGGCACAGGCAAGAAGAAGCACCGCTCCTGTGAGCGCGAACAAAAGCCATAGCGGTCTGCGCATATACTCCCGGAGCCCGTTGTCAGAGCCTGGCAAAAGTTCAACGCCATTTCGCAGAAACAGTTGCCGGTCCGAAGCCGTTGCGGATCTGGCGAATTCAGGCTGCTGCACCTCCATTTCGAGAATGCCGTGCATAAGCGGCTGCAACGAAAGTTGTGCCTGCTGCGAGCCGATGCCCGGCCTGAGGCGTCCGTATGCAGTGACCCAACTCAGTCGACGGCGCCGATCTTTGAGCCCGTCAGAGTGAGGCGTCATCTCCGTTTTCATCATGATAGGAACGAAAACTTTCGCAGGTGCTCCCAATTCCACGCCATCGAAACCTGGCCGCGCGACTCCGATAATGGTCATCGCGTGACCGTTGAGGGAGATGGTTTGACCGACAATCTTGCGGTCACCATCGAAGTAGCTTCGCCAAAAGCTGTAGCTGAGCACCGCGACCGGGTTCTTGTCGGGAACGTCGTCGTCGTCTTGAGCAATGGTTCGGCCCATTGCCGCCGAGACGCCCAAGATCGGAAAATATGCGCCGGAGACCAACTCTGCACTGATCTGCGCCGCGTGATCGCCGAAGCCGAGAGTCACCGTAGTTGGGAATCGGCAGAACATACCGGAGAAGACTTGATTGTTGTCGCGCAGATCTTCAAACATCGGCCAGGAAATGGTGTTAGGGCCGTAACTGTTGCCGTAATGGTTGCCGGTCTCTCTGACGATCACAATTTGCTCGGGATGACTGACCGGTAAAAGCCGCAGAACCACCTGATCCAGCAGGCTGAACATCGCAGTGTTTGCGCCGATCCCCAGCACCAAAGTGCCTACGGCAATCAGAGAGAAAGTGGGGTTCTTCGCGAGCGTCCGAAGACCGTACTGAACATCCTGCACGAGCCCGTCCAACCAGACTCCCGCGCGAACATCTCGAACGTTCTGTACGACCTGCTCGATCCCTCCTGCTTGGCGACAAGCATAGCGATACGCCTCTTCAGGAGCCACGCCTGTCCGCACCTTCTCGGCCGATACCAGTTCCACATAGGCCTGGAGTTCCTCATCGAGGTCGCGATCGAGTTGTTTTCTGCGGAACACATTGTTCCAAAGCGCGAGGAGTCGACTGATCACAAAGCCTCCTACGTGGTGCGCAAGGCAGTCGCCATCGCAAGGGATATTCGCTCCCACCGCTCCGACTCGGTGTGAAGCTGCTTTTTGCCGGCTTTGGTCAACGAATAGAATTTCGCGCGCCGGTTGGTTTCCGATTCGCCCCAGAAGGATGTGAGCCAGCCGGCCTGTTCCATGCGGTGCAAGGCGGGAAACAAGGATCCGGCTTTCACGTCGAAGGCTCCGCCAGTGATTTGCGAGATTCTCCGCGATACACCCATCCCATGCAGCTGCTGGAGAGCAAGGGCCTTCAGGATGAGGAGATCGAGGGTGCCTTGCAGGAGATCGGATTGAGGGGCAGCCATGAAACTCTCCTATAGTCCGTCTATAAGACACTAGCACCACTCTTATAGACAGTCAATAAGAATGTGCAATCCATCGCAGAAGCTCCTCACGAGGTCGGTTGTATGTCCGTTCGCGCTCTCTTTAGTCTCCGACGGTGACAACAGATGGCCAAATTACTCGTGCAGAATGGATTGCGAGCTGATTGAAATATAGGTACCCTGAAACGCCTCAGCATCCGCGAATCGAGTTGCGGTTGAATCGTGGAGAATCCGTCTGCGTCGTTAGCAAGTAAAAATGTCCGCGTTTCGTAGCAAATGAAGTGTCCGGATTCATAAGTTAGTAGCCATAGAGTCGGTGGGAAAGCGCAAATCGGAATTCCTCGAAGAAAGCGACTTTGCGGATCCCCGCCCGTTCCATGCGGCCATCGATAGACAAAAAAAAGACAACGATCTCCGTCTTTTCACAAGCAGCAGTTGTGCGGAGAATTAACTGCTCTTGGCGCACAATGGGAATGGCCAGGAGATTTTGTCCCGTCTTTCGGAAGGGTGCGCCCGCGCCCGAAACCACCGGGAATTCAAAAAGAGGTGCAGGAAGGCCCGTAACTCCTGAGGGCAGACGAATCTGCGAGCAAGTCCTTTGATGAGAGGAATTTGGCGGCGAGGCCCACCGCCAAACCAAGAAGAATGAGGAATTTGCGCCCAGATTCCGGGGGGGAGGGTAGTACCCGCTTCCTCCTCCTACCCCTTTACCCCCGTCCGGTGATTTGCCATGGACCTGTCGCAAAGGAGAAGCGCAGGCCGGCACGGCTTTCAGAATCCCGGCGGCCGCTCGCCGGCCACACCGAACGCCCTCTCCAGCGCCAGCCCCGCCTGCGCAAGGGTTCCCTCGTCGAAGAGGCGTCCGATCAACGTCACTCCATGCGGCACGCGCCGCGGCGGAGAAAACTTGGGCAGCGGATGTGCCGGATCCGGGGCCCAGTCGCTCCGTGCCTCTGCGACTTCCACGTATCCTGCGCGCAGCGTCAGCGAAGGATGGCCGGTGTTGTTCGAGATCACCAGCATCTCGTCCCGCAGCGATGGAACCAGCAGCAGGTCGACCTCCGAAAACACGCGCGCCATCTCCTCGGCGACTTTGCGACGCAGGCGATCGGTCTGCACAAAATCGACCGCCGACAGAAAGCGCGCTTGCCTGAAAATATTCGGCCACGCATCCGGAACCTGTGCCTTCAACTCATCGACGCGATGACTCAATGTGAGTTCCTCAAACGCGGCCGCAGCTTCGGCAAACAGGATCAGATTGAGTGAATCGTAAGGCCACGCGGGAATCTTGACTTCGACTAGTTTCATGCCGAGGTTTCGCGCCGTTTCCAGCGCCGCGCGATCCACATCCGTTGCCGGAGCTTCGTGCATCCAGGCTGGAAAGTAGCCGACCCGCAGTCCGGCAACACGAGCACTCCCGTCAAACCACAACTTGCTCGGCACGCTCGCCAGATCGCCAGAATCCGGACCGCTGATCGCGTGCAGAACCAGCATCGTGTCTTCGACGCCTCGCGCCATCGGCCCGAGCTTGTCGAGCGACCAGCACAGCGTCATCGCTCCGGTCCGCGGCACGCGCCCAAACGTCGGACGCAATCCGGTAACGCCGCAGCGCATCGACGGGCTCACGATGCTGCCTCCGGTTTCGCTGCCAATGGCGAATCCAACCAGGCCCGAAGCGGTCGCCGCGCCCGGCCCCGCGCTCGATCCCGACGAACCTTCTTCGAGCAGCCACGGATTCATGGTTTGCCCGCCAAACCAGATGTCATTCAACGCAAGCGCGCCCATGCTTAACTTCGCCACCAGCACAGCGCCGGCTTGGTTGAGCCGCTCAGCCACAGCGCCATTCACGGTCGGCACACGATCCCGAAATGGTTCCGCTCCATAAGTTGTCGGAATGCCCGCAGTATCGAGCAGGTCCTTCGCGCCCCACGGAATTCCGTGCAGCGGCCCGCGAAGATGTCCGGCAGCAATCTCCGCGTCGGCCTTGCGCGCCTGCTCCAATGCATGCTCGCGCAAGAGCGTGATCACGCAGCGAATCTTCGGGTCGAGGCGCTCAATGCGGCGGATGTAAATCTCCGTCAACCGTTCCGACGTGAGCTCGCGCCGCTCCATCCATCGCGAAAGCTGGCTCACCGTCGCGAACGCAATGTCCGCTTCGTCGGCCGGCAAAGGCGTGTGCGGATCGGCGCTGCGCACAAACCGATTCTCCGCAGGCATTCCGCTCACAATTCCGGGCAGCGAAGGATTCCACTGTGTCGCAGGCGCCAGCTTCGATTCCAGCTCGATCTTGTGCGGACCGGTCCTTCGCTCGTAGAGCGGAGCCATCTGCTTGCGCCAGTTCTGTGCTGCCTCCTGCAAATCGGCAGGCTTCATCTCAACCTGCACAAGTTTCCCGGCTTCCTTGAACGTTGCCCCCGAAACCTCGGGCCCAACCGGCGGCGCTGTGCCGAAGGCAGTTGGAGCTCCTGGTGTCTGGCTCTGACCTTGTGCGTTCGGCGTCTGTGCGGAAAGAGCGGTTCCAAGCAAACCGAGCGATCCAAGCGCGACGAAATCTCTCCGCGAAGTGGTCATGGCTGTTTTCTATATCCTCTATTGAGCGCGATTAGGAAACTATACTATCGGCCTCCACACGCCTTCCTTTGATCCAGGATTGACTTGGGTTAAGCATCGATTTGTCGCAAGGGGTCCGGACCCGTAGAATCACCCTAGTGCGACGAGCCACGGATTAGGCCTCCTATCTTCGGCTTTGCGCACGCAAACGACCAATGACCGAACACGCATCAGGTTCACCCAATCCACCGCAGCCGGTATCGCCTGCGTGGAGCAGAATCGAGAGGGCGCGCCATCCCCAGCGGCCGTATCCCATGGACTTCATCGAGCGGATCTTTACGGATTTCAGCGAGATTCACGGGGACCGCGCTTATGGCGACGACGAAGCCGTGGCTTGCGGCATGGCCCGGCTCGGCACCGACGAGGTGCTCCTGATCGCAAACCGCAAGGGCGGCACCACCAAGGAACGCGTGCGCCGCAACTTTGGCATGCCCCATCCCGAGGGCTATCGCAAGGCCCTGCGCTGCATGAAAATTGCCGAGAAGTTTGGCCGGCCCATCATCAGCCTCATTGATCTGCCCGGTGCTTATCCCGGACTCGGTGCGGAAGAGCGAGGACAGGCCGAAGCGATTGCGCGCAACATCCGCGAGATGGCGCGCCTGCGCGTGCCGACCATCTCTGTGATCAGCGGCGAAGGCGGTTCGGGCGGAGCGCTCGCTCTTGCGGTTAGCGATCGCGTGCTGATCCTTGAGAACGCGCTCTACTTTGTGATCACGCCGGAGTCGTGCGCCGCCATCATGTGGCGCGATGCCAATAACAAGCAACTGGCTGCTGAGGCGATGCGGATCTCCGCACCCGAAGTGGCTGCGCTCGGCTGCGTCGACGAAATTGTGCAGGAACCGCCCGGCGGCGCACATACCGATCATGAGACCGGCGCGGGTGTTCTCGGTACGGCGTTGCGCAAGCATCTTGATGGATTGAAGGCCACACCCATTGAGGACATCGTCGCCGCTCGCCAGGAAAAATTCCGCAAAATTGCTCAGTTCTACACGGAAGGTTAGATTTGTTGGCTTATCGCCACTTTCAAGCGGTCGGCTTCTTCCACCATAATTCCGCGATGGCAGAGACGGTGCACCTCGCTGCATTGCAACCTGCGGCGGCTGGGAGTTGGCAGTGACGACAGCACCGCAGACAGGCGGCCGCCTTCGCGCGTATCTCGAGTTCATCGCCGCTGTCATCTATTTCTTTCTGGCGCGCTCGATGGCCAGGCATGCTGCGGCCGGCATTGCCAGTGAGGCTTGGTATCCACTTGCCGAACAGGCCGTGCTTGTCTTCGCGCTGATTCTTGGATTCGCACTTTTTGGTCAACTTTTCGACCGCCAGAAGAGCCCTGTCGCCGAACAAGGCTTGCCGCTTCGTCCGGGCTGGAGCCACGAAGCTGGCATGGGCATCGCCGTGGGTTGGGGTGTCGCTCTCGCGTGTGTACTCCCGTTGGCCATCGCGGGTGGTATCGCAATCGTTCTTTCCCCGCAGAGTTCCTCCTGGGCGTGGCTGCTCGTGGACACGCTTTTCTTCGCCCTTATGGCGCTTGCAGAGGAAGTAGCTTTCCGGGGCTACGGATTCCAGCGGTTCCGCGGTGTCGTCGGGTCTGCTGGCGCAACCGTCGGATTTGCGGCGTTCTACGCGATTGTGCAGGCCTTGCAACCCGGATCGAGCCATTTGAGCATCGCGGTCTCCGTCCTATTTGGCGTGGTCCTTTCCACGGCGTACTTGCGCACAGGCGCCCTGTGGCTCAGTTGGGGACTGAATTTTGGGTGGAAAGCGAGCCGCGCGCTTGTCTTCGGGCTCGCGGTCAGCGGAGTGAGCAGCCACTCGTCGGTGGTCGAAGGCGATCCGATGGGTCCCTTCTGGCTCACCGGGGGAGGCTACGGCCTCGATGGCAGCTGGGTCGCTTTCTTTGTGCTGCTTGCGGCGATACCCGTGGTTTATCGCGTTACGCGCGATCTGGATTTCCGGTACAACGCCCCAGTCATCGTCCCCGGCGGAATTCCCGTCGATCTCGATGCCGCGGCTCGCCTTCAACATGAGTCTGCCATGGGATCCGCCGAACCAGCCGCGCCCGCGTTCGTGCAGATTCTTCCTGCCGCCCCGGCAGCATCGAAGCCGTCAGAAAAGGCTTCTGACGCGAGTTCTCAAGAGCCTAGCTGACCAGCCTTGTTATCGGATGAGGAGACGAGTTGGGAACTTTGTCCGGTTCACAACAAATTTGACCATTGTGCTTGAATCGAACTATCGTTTGGGCAATGCTGGATGCAGCAGCCATGGGAGGATCCCATGAAAAGATCTGTCCCCGCACAGAGCGGTAAAACGTCCCATAGTCCAAAGCCATACAGCGCTTTGCGGTTCGTGTTGTCGTGTTGCGCAGTAGCTGGAATTGTGACTGCTGTTTGCTCCTGCTCGGCACAGGTCATCACCATTGACCAAAGCGGCAGGGCCACCGCCTCGGGTCAAGCTGCAACCGTGGATCGTCGCTACACACAGATCCAACCTACCCACGTTGACCTGCCCGCAAGCGTCCTAGACCCCAAGACGCGTCTTGAACTGATTCGTTTTCTCGAGGCAGACCAGGGGTTCGCGATGCGTCCCTTTCCGCGCGGGCACCGGGGGCTGACGTTGGTCGCGAACGGAAAGCTGGAGCCGGCAGGGGAAGCCTACCTCTCCATGGTTACCGCCGCTGGTCTTTCTGCCAAGCCCGGAGATCGGCTGGTGATCACCGATGTCAAAATCGAACATTCCAAAATGACTTTCGATTTGAATGGCGGACCCGACGCAAAGCACCGCTTTTTGCGCCATGTCCAGATCGGTGCCGGACCCGACACCAGTCCTGTCGTTCAGGATACGGATCAGGACGGACAGGGGCCTGCTGGTTCCCGTCTTACCCTCACCTTTCAGAACCACATTCCGGAGTTAACGGGCAAGCAGGTAGAAGCCCTTCTCGCGCCTTTGATCTCGTTTGAAGTGAAAACGCCTATCCAGGCCTTTACCGACACCCTGCCGCCGAAACTCAAAGAGGCAATTCTCGACCACGATGTCCTGGTGGGGATGAACACGGATATGGTGCTTTTTGCGAAAGGCCAGCCGCATGACAAGATCCGCGAAATGGATGGCCAGATGCCCTTTGAAGAATGGATCTACGGCCGCCCGCCGAGCGATGTGGAGTTCGTCCGCATCAACGGAAATCGCGTGATTCGCGTGGAGATTGCCAAGATCGGAAAAACTCCCGTAATTTTTACCAAGGACGAAGTCGAAGGCATGATGCGTACCGATGGGACGCCGCTGACTCCGGGGGATTCTGCCGACAAGCACACGGTCCAAATGGGCGATGTGGATCGCGATCCGGATAAACAGGCACCGGCCGCGCCGCCCAGCTTGCGCAAGCCTGGGGAGACATTGCCGGTCGACAACAGCAAAGACTCCCGAGTTGGTGTGATGAAGCCGGTTCAGTTCCCCAAGCAGGAACCCGACGACGAACCGAATGCGCATCCCGCGAGTCAGTCGGATGCATCGCAGCCGCCGAGCCAGGCGCAGCCGCCGGCGCAAACGTCGAGTACGACGCCTGCTCCGCAAACGAGCACAACACCTCCCGCACCTGCCAAGCCGCAGCAGCCCGAGACGAGTCCTGCGCCTCAATGACGCTGCACCGCACATTGGGGTAAACTTGAGACAGCGAGTCCCGCTTCCTCCTGGCAGTGCAATCGCAGCATAAGGTGAAGTGCCAGACCGCGCCGTTGAAGCCGCGTGCAGTCTCATTTGTGCGTGTGTGCAGAGACACCCTAAGAAGGAGAAACACCCGAGTCATGGCCAAAATTGCCAAAACAGGTGATCGCAAAAAAGTAATGGACACGACGAAGTCGACCGACTGTCCCAAGTGCAGCAAGCCAACGCGCATCGTCAAGCGCGTCAAGGATCGCGAACGGGGTGTTCCTGGTGGAGTTTATATCTCGTGTTCTGTGTGCGAGTTCTACGAGAAACTTTAAGGGTTCATCGAAGTTTCGATTCGATCCAAGGCCCGGCGAGTCGCCGGGCCTTGGTAGTTATGGATCTCAGTGCGCAAGGGCGCCGGACATCTGGCGCAAAATTGCCTCTGCGGCCTCAGCCGGATTCGCCGCCTGCGTGATAGGCCGTCCTACTACCAGGAAGCTTGCCCCCAGGCGCAAAGCCTCAGCGGGCGTTGCAATCCGTTTCTGATCGCCGATCTCTGCACCTGCTGGGCGAATACCGGGGATCACCAGCACACCTTCTGGCCCGGTGAGAGTTCTGAGGCTAGCCACTTCCTGCGGCGAGCAAACAAACCCTCGGAAGCCAGCATCCATTCCCACGCGTGCCAGTCGAACCGCCTGTTCGGCAGGCGATTCAACGACCCCGGTGGATTTCAACTCAGCCGCGTTCATGCTTGTCAGAACGGTGACGGCCAGCAACTCAGGTGGATCCGTAACTCCGTCGAGCGCTTCACACGCAGTCTTGAGCATCTCCGGACCGCCGGAGGCATGCACTGTCATCATGCGCACGCCCAGTCTCGCAGCCGATCGCACTGCGCCGGCAACTGTATTCGGAATGTCGTGAAATTTCAAATCCAGGAAAACTGAATGTCCGCCCGCGGTTAGTGATTCGAGAAGCTTCGGTCCTGTCGCGACGAAGAGCTCCAAGCCGACTTTGAACCACTTGCAGCTGTTTTCAAGTCGGCTCACTAGCTCGGTCGCGGCCTTTGCGCTGGGTACGTCAAGCGCGACGATCAATCGTTTGCGTGCTTCTTCCATCGGGTCCAGCGCCAACTGGCGAACGGGGGAAGCAGAGAGGGGCAGCTGATCGGGAATAGGCATGGCTTAATCGTATCCCGAATGTTACGAAATCAGCGCCCAATTACGGAGCTACAGCATGTGCAGCAGCTTCGTCCAGGGCATCGGGCACCGGCAGAAAGCGGCGCAGATACGCGATGGGATCTTCGCTCGCTGCCATCTGGCGCAGATGATACTTCCACACATCGGGCTTGATCGTACGGCGGGTGAACGGCTTCCGTGTGACCGTCACTACTTCTCCGCGGCGATTGACACGTGGATAGGTGATCGACGGAACCATGAAGCTGATGCGCGCACCCGTTCTCCAGTAACAGCGGGCAAAATCATGCGAAAAGAGCATCGCGTAGTAGCGTCCCTCGGTCGCCAGGAGGGCGAGAGCCGGTTCAGTTCCCGGCCATACCGATTGAATGTGGGTTTGGAACCAGCGCCGAAATTCGAAGCCATTGAACTGGGCCTGATTGAGCAGAAGCCGCAACAAGTCTGTGCGATTCATAGCAGGTTTCCCTTTTTGGCCGGGTTCATCCTTCTGCCGGCATGAATACCGTGTCGTGGGAGGGAAGGAGCCAACTCCAATGAGGTGCTTCTTTTGCTCTAACGAGAAAGGCGGTCGGTTTCCTTTTGGGGTTGAATCCGATCCTTGAGTCTCCGGCAGATGACGGACAATAGGGGAAGATGGGTACCCGCAGGATCGACGTCGTAACGGTGCCGGCAAGGGATGAAGGGTTGCGGGTTCAGAGCAAGCGCATGGGCAATCGGCTGAAAGGTGTTTTTGCCGGACTGGTTCTGGCGATCGGGACTGTTGCCTGGGCCTCCGGCGTGCATACCAACCCGCTGAATCGAGAACCACTCGTCGTCGACGCCTACGAGCACTTCTACAATCTTGATTTTCCGGGCGCCGTGGATAGGTTTCAGCGTTTTCATGCCGCGCATCCGGGTGATCCGCAGGCGACGGCGCTGCTGCTCAACGCTGAAATCTTTAGAGAGCTTTATCGCCTTGATCTTTTAGACACCACCTTCTATGCCAATGATGGTTTTCTCACCGGCCGTCATGCCACCCAGGAGGATCCTCAGGCGCGTGATCGCATCTTCGCCTTGTCTGATGAGGCCGTCCATGAGGCGGACGCGCGCATTGGCCGAAACCCGAACGACGTGGACGCGCTCTTCGCCCGCGGCTGGGTGCGCAGCTTGCGTTGTGCGTATTTCGCGATGGTCGAGCGCAGTTTCGGCCAGGGATTTCGGCAGGCGACCAAGGCCAAAGATGACGAAGCGCGGGTGCTCCAAATTGACCCGGATTATGTCGATGCGAAGCTGGTCGTGGGGGTCTATGAATATGTCGTCGGAGCGCTGCCTTGGCCCTTTAAGTTTCTCATTGGGTTTGCCGGTATAAGTGGTTCAAAAAGCGGCGGCTTAGACCTACTGCGGGATGATGGAAATCGGGGCGTGATTACGAATGTCGAAGCACGCACTGTCATCGCCCTCTTTCTGCGCCGGGAAGGCCGTTATAGAGAAGCAATTCAGGTTGTTCGCTCGCTGAAAAACCAGTATCCGCGCGATTATCTTTTCTGCCTCGAGGAGGCCAATCTGCGCAAGGATGCGGGAGAAGGCATGGATGCGGTCGATGCATACCGCCAGATTCTGAGCGAGAGTGCGCGGCCCAACTATTTTGCACAAGCCCGTTTGGAGCTGGCGTATTTCGGCCTCGGCGACGCCCTGCGGGGCCAGCGGCACTATGCCGAAGCAGCACAGGCTTATGAGCAGGCAGCTGCGACAAGCAATGCCGGCGCCGAACTCAGGATCCGTTCGTGGCTAGCAGCGGGCGAATGCCGTGATCTGAATGGCGAACGACAAAAAGCGATTGCCGACTACCAGGCTGCCATTGCAGCGGGGCCGACCACCTCCCGTGCGGACATTGCGCGCAAACGTGTGCAAAGTCCCTACCACGGAACGTAGCGGAAGCGGTGCAGGTCGATTCGGGAACCGCGGTGCCAGGGTTTGCGTAGATTCAGGATGAGTGCGAAGGAGTAGGAAAGCGGAGGGTTCCTGTGGCGTTCTATTGTCATCGATGTGGAACAAATTTGCCGGCTGGGGCACGATTCTGCTCAAACTGCGGGACGGTTGTGGCGGCAGCTCAGTCCATGCCCGGCAGGCCGCTGGTCCGACCCATCATCGGCCGTCAGGTCGCGGGTGTCTGTATCGGGCTCGCCCAGGCGAACGGGTGGGATGTGAGCCTTGTGCGCATCCTGGCCGTAGTCGGTTTCTTCTTTTCTGGAGGCCTGGTTGCAGTTGCGTATCTTGCTGGATGGATCGGGATCCCAGAGGAACCGTTTCCGATGTCGGGCGCATATCCGCCGAACACCTATCCTCCCCACCCTTGAGCCTGCTTTGCAGAAAATTCGGCCTTCAATCGAATTTCGCGGGTAGTCGGCCGTCCGGATTCGTTCGATGGGACTCTACCCGCTTAGAATGCTCCTGAGCACCTCAGGAGACAAACCTGCAGACTTATACCGTCGAGGATGTCCGGCTCGCCTACCAGGACACCGGCAGTGGAATGCCGGTCGTTTTCCTCCACCCGACGCCACTCGATCATGCGTACTGGATACCTCTCGTTGACCGCCTCGAAGGCGTGCGCGCGATCACTCCGGATCTTCGCGGACATGGTGCATCCGAACTGGGTGCAGGTCTTCCCCTGGGTGCCTTTGCGCGAGTGCCGGATGCCCCAGTACTCACCATGGTACAACTCGCCACTGACTTGGTCGCGCTGCTCGACCGTCTTAACCTGCGGCAAGCCGTGTTCATTGGTTGCTCCGTCGGCGGCTACGTGATGCTGGAGTTGGTGCGCAGGATTCCTCGGCGCATGCGCGGTCTTGGATTTGTCTGCTCCAAGCCGCAGCCGGATGTGGATGCAAATTTCGCGAAACGCGCCGACACCATTGCCAAAGCCCGCGCTGGCGAAAGAGACGCGCTTTTTGACAGCATGGCGCAAACATCCATTGGCGCTACGGCCCGTGCGCTACGGCCGGAGATTGTGCAGGAGTTGCGCATACGCATGACGATGACGGCCCAGGCCATCGTCTCGGTGCAGGCCGGCCTTGCCGCGCGACCCAACTCTGTTCCCACCATCCGCAACATCACGGTTCCAGTGCTGGCCATTGCGGGCGGCGAAGACCTCGCGGTATCTCCCGCCGAGATGGAAGCGTTTCGCGAAGCACCCGGCGGATGCGTCTCTCACCTGCTTCCCGATGCCGGACACTTCGCTGCGTATGAACAGCCGGAGAATGTCGCCGGGATCATCGCCGACTGGCTGAAGCCGCTCGGCCGCTGAGGATCGAAGCTCGCATTGAATGCCTGCCAGGTGGCAGAAATGCGATAGCCTCAGTAAAGTAATCCATTTCTGGAAACCACATTGACGACAGTTCAGACCGGATCGGCCCGCCCCTTTCACTATCCCCATGCGAAAAGCGCATTGCACTGCGGCAACCTTTCACTGGAAAAGCTTGCCCGGCAATTCGGAACGCCCCTCTACGTCTATTCGGGAGATCAAATCGTCGAACGCCTGCAAATGTTTCAACAGGCATTCAACGGACGGGAACACTTGGTCTGCTACGCAGTCAAAGCCAACTCGACGCTCGCGATTCTGCGGTTGCTCGCCGAACGCGGCGCGGGTTTTGATATCGTTTCTGGGGGTGAACTGGAGCGTGTGCTTCGCGCGGCACCCAAGGCTGCGGGCCGCATCGTGTTTTCCGGGGTCGGCAAAACGCCCGCAGAGATGGACAAGGCTTTGGCTGCGCGAATTCTTGAGTTCAACGTCGAAAGCAAAGCCGAACTCGAGCTTCTCTCTGCGCGTGCGCGCAAACTAAAGACCAAGGCCCGTTTTGCCTTGCGCGTCAATCCCGATGTCTTTGCCGAGACGCATCCCTATATCTCCACCGGCCTGCGTGAGCACAAATTTGGCATCGATATTCGCAGCGCTTTGCGCATTTACAAGGAATCCGCGGGGAATCGATGGCTCGAACCCCACGGCGTGAGCGTGCACATCGGCTCGCAGATTCGTTCCGCAGATCCTTTTGGCTCCGCGCTGGAGCGCGTGGCAAAACTTGCGCGTCAACTGCAGAGCGCCGGCGTGGCACTGAACGCGATCGACGCCGGAGGCGGGCTCGGCATTGATTACCACAATGACGATTTCGATCCCGCGACCAAAGTTCGCGAATATGCAGTCGCCATTGAAAAGGCTCTCGGCAACTTTCCGGGCCGCTTGCTCCTCGAGCCAGGGCGTTTCTTGGTGGGCCAGGCCGGCGCACTTGTTGCCCGCGTGCTGCACGTGAAGAGGAACGGCACAAAAACATTCGTTATCACCGATGCGGGCATGAACGATCTGATTCGTCCCGCACTCTACCAGGCCTTCCATGAGATTGTTCCGGTTCGACCCCGTGCAGGCAAGGAATTCCCGGTCGACATCGTCGGACCCGTTTGCGAAACGGGGGATTTCTTCGCGCGCGATCGTCTTTTGAAGCCTGTGAAGCCTGGAGACCTTGTTGCTCTCCTCGACGCGGGAGCCTACGGCATGGCGCTGAGTTCCAACTACAATTCGCGTCTGCGTCCCGCAGAAGTTCTCATCGAGGGAAGAAGATCCCGTCTCATTCGGCGACGTGAGACAATTGCGGATCTTTTGGCTCCTGAATTGGTTACGGCCAAATATTGAACATTTAGATGGATTAGGTCTTTAATGCAACTCGCACGAGAGCTCGTGCGTCCTGATAAGGTATTTCGCGGAGGATTTTTGAATGCGAAGTCGTACGCTCGTTGTGCGTCTGGCGACACTGGTTGCGCTGGTTCTCGGGTTTTCGGTGGGTTTGACCGCCGATTCTCTCAAGGTCAAGACACAGGAAGGCAAAATACAGGGAAAGATGATCAACAATGGCAAGGTGAAAGCTTTTCTGGGCCTACCATATGCGGCACCTCCTATTGGTGAGCGGCGCTGGAAGGCTCCAGAGCAAGCGGCGAAATGGAAGGGCACGCGCGATGCAACAAAGTTCGGCGCGCATTGCGCCCAGGGGCGCGTCTTCGACGACATGATTTTCCAGGACAGCGGACCCAGCGAGGACTGCCTCTTCCTGAACGTCTACGCGCCCGCCGATGCGACCGACAAAAGCAAACTGCCCGTCATGTTCTGGATTCACGGAGGCGGTTACGCGGGGGGAGCGAGTTCGGAGCCACGACACAACGGAGATTTTCTTCCACTCAAAGGCGTGGTTCTGGTCACGATCAATTATAGGCTCGGTGTTTTCGGATTCCTGGTGACTGATGAGCTTGCAAAAGAAGGCAACGGTGCAGCAGGGAACTACGGCCTCTTGGATATGGTTGCCGCGCTCGAGTGGGCGAAGGGCAACATTCAGAATTTCGGCGGCGACCCCGGCAACGTGACGATCTTCGGCGAAAGCGCCGGTTCGTTTGCAGTCAGCACGCTGATGGCTTCACCTTTGGCGCAGGGGCTGTTCGCCAAAGCCATCGGCGAAAGCGGTGCAGCGTTCCCCGGTGGCGTGGCATTGGGCGGCGACACAGTGGCTGAGCGGGCCAAGGCAGACGGTGCCTGGATGGACGCCATCGGTGCAAAGTCGATCAAAGATCTTCGCGCCATGCCTACCGACCAGGTTCTGGAGGCCGTAAGGAAGAAGACGCCGGCTGGATTCTCGCCTGTGGTCGATGGCCGGCTGCTGACCGAACCGGTGCCCGACACCTACGCTGCCGGAAAGCAGGCACATGTGCCTCTGCTGGCGGGGTGGAACGCCGATGAAGGCAGCTTTTTCGCGATGCGAGGCATGACAGCTGTGCAGTGGAGTGCCATGGCGGATGGCCTTTTCAAGGACCGCTCTGCCGAATTCCTGAAACTGTATCCGGGGGAGACCGACGCGCAGGCACTGCGCTCGGCCATCGATTACGGAAGCGACAACTTCATCGCCCTTGGAACCTGGAAATGGCTCGAGGCCCAGAAGAAGACCGGAGAGTCGCCGGTCTACCGTTACCACTTTGAACTTGCCGCAACGCCAAGCAAGTTTCATCCCGGTACGTTTGCCTTCCATTCCGACGACATTGAATACGTCTTCGGCACACTCGACACGCGACCCGGCTGGGCCGTGCGGCCAGAGGATCGTAAACTGAGCGACGAGATGATGAGTTACTGGACGAACTTCGCCAAAAACGGCGATCCAAATGGTGCCGGCCTGCCGGAATGGCCTAAGCTCGGCAGCGACGACGCTCTCATTCATCTCAACGATCCGATTACCGCGGGTCCGGATACGCTGCGTGCTCGCTATGATTTTCTACTCGCAGGCATTCCTCCAATGCGGTTTTAGTTCCGAGTATGCGGACGCACGAAAGGCCACCCGGAGGTGGCCTTTCGTGTTTTTTGCGCTTAGGAGATGATGGCTAATTCGTCTTTGTGGCAACGCCCAGATCGTGATCCGTCCCCGACGCAGCGGCGAAACCAGCGGCTTGCGGTGCAGGAATGGTTGAAATCGGCGGAGGCTCGGCGAACGTTGCAGTCTTCGCATTGATCGCGGTGGAGTAATCCGCTCCGAGACCAAGCTTCTTCAGCGCGCGCGAGTCGGGCATCAACTTCGTTTGCCAGCCCTGATCGGACTGGTACTTCTGCATCGCCGCCTGTGTCGACGCGTCCCACTGTCCATTGGCTTCGCCATTGAAGTAGTGTTCGCGGATCAAAGCCTGCTGAATCTCGGTGACGCGCGCGGGCTCAATTGCCTGTTGTCCATGCAAACGATGCCTGCTCGACGCTACGTGTCCCTTGGACCTGCGACTGCCGGCGGATAAATTGGAATGGGTGCTCGTGGAAGCTTTGTGCACACGGGAGGCAAAAGCTGGTACGGCAACGAGGGCCGAGGATAAAAGAAAGCCCAGGCTTGCTCGGAATGAAAGCATGCTGGCGTACCTCTCAGAATTCAACACTTCGCGATTGCTTCCGGCGATTCTAACGAATCAGTCGATCTTAAACAATCAAAACTTGTTCAGCATCAAGAAATTAGAAGAATTCTCTCAATCGTAACTTGGAATCTTCAACCGAGGTTTCGAAATCAAGACCACAATCAATCTCAAGTTCTAATGCAATTTTTCGCCGAATCTGTCTCTAGATCTTTGGGTTAGGGGCGATAAGGGATCGTCCCTAACCCACGCAGAAACTAGTTTACTGCAGGGTGCCCCCTATGTAGTTGATCCCGTCGCCGGGACGCCGCGGATCCATCACTTCAAACACAACATCGTCGCCTGTTTTGAGCCGGCCCACGACGGCGTCGTATTGCGTCTTGTTGCTCGTTGGTTGTTTGTTGATTCGGATAATGATGAGGCCGGGTTCGAGCCCCTGCAGGTCCGCGAACGACCCGGTGCGAACGGATTGGATCGCCATTCCTTGTGCGTGGAGTTTACTGGCCACGGCCGGCGGCGCTTCGCGCACCACGATGCCAAGTTTGCTTTCGCCGGCATCGCCTTCTTCGCTGGGAGCGGACATCGATTGTGGGTTATTCAATTCGGCGAAGACCTTGTCCCGGTCACCCACCGTGACAGTGGTGTCCGTCGGCTTGCCATCGCGGACAAAGCCAAGGCGGATACTTGAGCCCGGCTTGCGGCTGGCAATTTCGTTGACCAGGTCATCTCCGTCCTTGATCGGGCGGCCATCCACCTGCGTGATGATGTCGCCCGGCTTCAGCCCAGCCTTATCGGCCGGACCACCAGGTTGTACCTGCTGGACAAGGACGCCGGTCTTGAATCCGTAAATGCGATTGACTGCCCCGGATAGATTAGGCCGGAACTGGATACCGATCGAGCCGCGGACTACTTTATGGCTTGGACTGATGAGGTCGTTGTAAACCGAGACGACCGTATTGGAGGGCATGGCAAAGCCGATACCCTGGTAGCCGGCCGACTGGGTAAAGATCGCCGTGTTGACGCCGATCACCTGGCCGGTCATGTTCAAGAGGGGGCCACCGGAGTTTCCGGGATTGATTGCTGCGTCGGTCTGGATGAAGTGCTGGAACTGCCCGCTCGCGCCTGGCTCAATGGTACGGTTTTTCGCAGAAATGATTCCTGCCGTCACGGTTTGCGAAAGAGCGAAGGGGCTGCCAATTGCTTCAACCCAATCGCCAACCTGGGTGGAGTCGGAATTTCCAAGCTTCACTGTCGGCAACGCAGAGTTGGTGTCGATCTTGATGACGGCTAAATCGGTCGCCTTGTCGGTTCCTATGACACGGGCTGGACGGCCGAGGTCCTGGCTATCCGGATCGGTCGACAGCTTCACATAGATTTTGTCGGCTTTTTCAATCACGTGATTATTGGTAATGATGTAGCCCTTCGAATCGACGATGAAGCCGGAACCCAAAGATTCCCGCACCTGGCCATCATCCCCGCCGTCCTGGTCGGGCATCTGTCCGCCGAAGAAGCGATTGAAAAAGTTCTGAAAGTCGTCCGAACCTTGCCCCTGACCTTGGCCCTGCCCTTGGCCCTGCCCCTGTTGATCTCCGTTTTGGTCGTCGTCGCCCTCGCCGCCATTTGGATTCTGCGGCATCTGCTGGAAACCGCCATGAGGATTGCGGCGCCGATTGGTCGATTGCTTGGGCAACGTCTCAGTATTGATGTTGACCACTGCCGGGCCGACTTCCTTCGCAATACGGACAAACTCGTTGGGAGCGACGGAGGAGTTGACGACCTTCAATGGGGTAGCATCGGTGCTGTCATTCTGCTTTTCCTGACCGCGTACTCCGTGCGCAACAAAAGATCCGGCCACAATTGCAGCCGAAAGCGTGGCAAGCACCACAAATGCCGAAGCGAGACGGCGTGCGCGCAGCCGTTCGAAGATCGATTTCATGAATTCGATGACCTCTTTGAAAAACCAGCCATTTAAGGCCGGTTCGTTCGATTTGCCTATTTACAGTATAGCGAGTTGCAGGCGACCCCGCTCGCCTCGGTGACCAATGGCAGGGCGAGCGGATTTCCTCTCGGCGCTCACCCAATCCTGATGCAAAACGCAATGTTCGTGCGAGGGCTCTGGCGCATATCAAGGGGTTAGACGCAGGTTCTAGGGAAAGTGTCTGTTCGTCAGCGTGCTAACATCCGACATGGAAATCCCAACCAGATACAAAGCACTTATTGCCATTGCTACGCTTTCTGCAGGGGCTGCTCTGCCTGCGGTTTCCCTCGGCCAGATCTCAAATTCCCCCAAATCCTCCCAAGCGCCAAGCATAATGGACCGCCTGAACGCGATGATCGAAGGGGGCAAGAGCGCCTGGACGCCGGACCAGATCAGAACCATGGCGCGCGTGCGCGATGCGGCGATGAGCGATCCCTATGCCCTCAACGAACTGCGTCACCTGACAGACAACATCGGGCCACGCCTGAGCGGTTCGCCGCAAGCCCAGCAGGCGGTGGACTACGTCGCGGGCGAGATGCGTGCACTAGGCGCCGAGGTCACATTGGAAAAGGCAACGGTGCCGCATTGGGTCAGGGGAGTAGAAACGGGCGAGTTGACCGAGTGGCCGGGCCAGACTGCTGGAACCACGCAGAAGATCGTGCTCACGGCGCTCGGCGGAAGTACCGCGACCCCTCCGGAAGGAATCACTGCCGAGGTTGTAGTGGTGGACAATTGGCAGCAGTTTCATGCTTTGCCTCCTGATGCTGTAAAGGGTAAGATCCTGCTTTTCAACCACAAATTCGACAAACAACTGGCTGCACAGGGAGATGGACTGAATGCGTATGTGGGGGGGGTGGTTTATCGGGGTGGCGGCCCCATCGCGGCGGGGGCAGCCGGAGCAGTCGCGGTGTTAGTTCGCTCTGTGGGTGGGGCAGACTTCCGCTTACCGCATACCGGGATGACGCAGTACGCGCCAGACGTTCCCAAGATCCCAGCTGCCGCTGTGACGGCGGAAGACGCGGACCTGTTAAAAGGCCTCACAAGTCAGGGGCCGGTGAGGCTTCACTTGACCCTAACAACACAGTCGCTTCCCGACGCGCAAAGCTACAACGTCATTGCCGACTGGAAGGGAACCGAGCATCCAGAGCAATTGGTTGTTGTGTCGGGACATCTTGATTCGTGGGACCTGGGAACGGGCGCGATCGACGATGGAGCCGGGGTGGTGGTTTCCATGGAGACGATTCATCTGCTGAAAGATCTTGGTATTCGTCCCAAACGCACCGTGCGGTTCATTGCGTGGATGAGCGAGGAAGAAGGGTCCGAGGGGGCAGCGGCCTACATGATGGATCACAAAGACGCGATGCCCGATCATGTCGGAGCGATCGAGTCGGATCTAGGCGCAGATCATCCATCGGGAATCTACTATGCCGGCAAAAGCGACTTGGGACGCTGGCTGAGGCCCGTTTCTCAGGTATTGGACCCGATCGGTGCGGAGACGCTGATCAGCGCGCCCGAAACAGGTGAAGACATTGCGCACATGACAGAAGATGGCGTGCCGAGCTTCGCTCCGGTCCAGGACAGCCGGTTCTATTTCAACTACCACCACACCGCAGCTGACACTTTCGACAAGATTGACCCTAAGCATCTGAACGAGAATGCGGCGGTGATGGCGGTGCTGGCGTATGCATTGGCTGACTCGGCCGAAGCGGCGCCGCGCTAACGCAGGTATAACACCCTTCTCCCAGAACCGAGTTTCAGGCCGTGGGTTGAGAGGTCTCCTGGGTGCGGAGGAATTGCGTCAAGCGGCTGAAGAATGCGCGCTGCGCGGGATGGACTTTGCGGGTTGCGACTTCAAGAGTGAACCATCCGGCACGGTCTACCTCGGGAAAGTCCCGCATTTTTCCGGATTTCGGCGGCCATTCAAGCGAGAATATGTTGCTGTGGATCGCGTCTGCGTCGCACTCTCCTTCGATGGCCCATGCGGTAATGACTTTTCCGGACGTCAGCCGAACCTCTGCCAGGAAATGCAACTTTCCTGGCTGCAATTCGAACCCGGTTTCTTCCTGAAACTCCCGTTTCGCCGCCGACAGCGCGTCGTCACCTGAAGCGTATTCGCCCTTGGGAATTGACCAGGCGCCGAGATCCTTCTTCGTCCAGAACGGGCCGCCTGGGTGGACGAGCAACACTTCGAGTTCAGTTCCTTTGCGGCGATAGAGCAGGATGCCCGCACTTTGTTTTGCCATGGGTCTTTTTATTTGACGCAAATTCGTCCGTGCCGGACGCTGCGTCGAAGGAGAGATGGATTGGAAGAATTGTAATTGGCCGTCCCGCCTGAAGTTTCAAGCTTCGTGGGCGGTGGGAACGTGCGGCGGTGGGATCAGTTCAGTCATGGCGATGCCGAAAAGGATAAGCACGGCCCCGGAAGCGGCCCGCAAGCCAAGCCGCTCGCCGGTGAACAGAAAAGATGTGATCCACGCGAAGACCGGTTCCATTGTTAGCAGCAACGCAATATGCGTGGATGGAAGGATGGATTGGGCCCAACTCTGAATGGAGAATGCCGCGGCGGTCGCCAGTGCCGCTGCAATTCCAAGCGCGATCCACAGCCGCGTAGTGAAATGGATGTGCGGATGTTCGATGAGCGGAAGGCTAATGGCCATGAAGCCCGCGCAAAAGCCAACCTGCAGCAATGCCAGCGGTTGAAACGGAATACGGGGTGAAGCGTGGCTTAGAGCGAGGCAGTGGAACGCAAAACCGACGGAGCACCCGAACGTAAGTACATCGCCGAAATTCACCGACGACAGATCAGGGATCAACCCACCAATTCCGCTCGATCCATTCGCTGCCGGCGCAGTGAGCAGTAAAATCCCCACAAACGCGACTGCCGCACCCATGTAGGCATTCCAGCGCGGCGGAAGCGCTCCTGCTGGCCGTACGCCTGGAATCGAAGAGAACAATGGAACGAGAACCACGACGAGCCCTGTGATGAACGCCGATTTGCTAGGCGTCGTGCGCACCAGGCCGATGGTTTGGAACTGATATCCGGCAGCAAGAAAGAATCCAACGACCGCTCCCGCCGCCAGTTGACCGCGACGGATCCCGCGCCAAGAACGGTGATAAATGACCGCCAGCAGCGCAAAAGCCAGTGACATGCGCGCTAGATTGAACGCCGCGGGGGTGGCATCGGCCAGCGCGCCCTTGATGAGCACAAAGGTCGAACCCCACACCGCGACGACAAACAACATCAGGAAGTAGGCGCGCAGTTTCATCGATCTTGATTCTTTCAGTCGATCGCCTGGATTAACGACCTCAATTAATCACTTGGAGCCCGGTTTTCCGGCGTACGACATCCTGCCACCCACGTAAGTCTGCAGCACTTCGGTCGAAAGGATTGCGGGTGCGGTGGCCTTGTAGAGATCGCGATCGACGAGAACAAAGTCCGCGTCATATCCTGGAGTGAGCTTGCCCTTGTTTTTCTCGGCGAACTCCGCGTAGGCCGATCCCTGTGTGTAGGCATAAAGGGCCTGGCCTCGCGTGATCCGGTTTTCCGGGAAGTATGTTTGCGTTCCTTTCTCATTCATGCGGGTCACCGCGGCATAGAGGCCGCGGAAGGGTGTGATCGGCTCGACTGGATAGTCGGTCCCAAAGGCGAGCGGCACGCCTGCATCGAGAAACGCCTTCCATGCGTAGGAATAGGCAGCGCGCTGAGGGCCGAGTCGATCTTCGGCCCAATTCATGTCGGTCAGCAAATGGTTGGGCTGCATGCTCGCGATCACTCCAAGTTTCTTGAAGCGCGGGATGTCAGCCGGATCGACCACTTGCGCGTGTTCAATGCGATTGCGCGCCGTGCGCGAGACTTCAGGCTGATCATAAGCATTCAGAGCCATGGCCGCGGCCTTGTCCCCAATGGCATGAAAGCCCAGTTGGAATCCGGCTTTTGCGCGCTCCGTTGCCATTTTGTTGAGTTGCTCCTGTGTGTACTGCGGCAGGCCCGTATTCTTAGGATCATCGGCAAATGGTTCTTTCATCGCTGCGGTTCGCGATCCCAGGGAACCATCCATGAAGCCCTTCAGCATGCCGGTGTGCAGCATTGGATCGTTCGTGTCGTGATGCGCGCGCATCCGCAGCAGGTCGGGGAGCGGATCTCGAAAAGGCAGCCATTCCGAGATGCGGATCTTGAGGGAGCCCTCTTTTTCCATGTTCTCGAAGATCAGAAAATCCTGCCACTCGCTGAAATCCTGCACGCTGGTGATGCCATGCGCAACAGCATCCGCAATTGCCAGCTCATCGCCCTTGCGCCGCTCCTCCCGCGTGGGCGGCGGAATGACTTTGTAGACCAGGCCTTGTGCTGACTCGCGCAGAATGCCCGTGGGCTCGCCGTTTGCATCGAGGTCGATGGCCCCCCCTTGCGGTGGCTTCGTTGCGCCGGTAATGTTCGCCGCCTTCAATGCAGCCGTGTTGGCGATGGAAATGTGGCCGTCAATGCGATCGAGAAATGCGGGATGTTCCCCCGTCACTCTGTCCAGGTCCTGGCGCGTCGGCAGCGTCTTCGATGCCCAGAGCGTGTGGTCCCAATTGCCGCCAGTCAGCCAGTGTCCGGCTGGCGCTGCGTCTGCAAAGGTCTTCGTCCTGGCAAGCATTTGGTCGAGGGACTTGACTCCGGTCAGGTCCAGGTTGATCTTGGTTTGCCCTGCACCGCCGAGGTGGGTGTGCGCATCGTTGAAGCCCGGGAAAACAAATGTGCTGGTATTCGCTGAGTCCAGATCGCGCAGAATGGTCTTCGGTCCGGCCAAACGCGTAATCTCCTCGTTCTTTCCGACCGCGATCACTTTCCCATCGGCGATTGCCATCGCTTGCACCTTCTGGGGCTTATCTTGTGCGAACCCCACACCGGTGTAAATCACGCCATTGAAGAAAATCATCTCCGGAGCAGTCCCCGCCGCGCGTTGTTTGGAGCTTAGGTGGCTCGGCCCAGAAGAGTTTGCAGATCCGGCCTGAGCAGCGGCAAACGCAGCTGACGTAAAGATCGCAAAAAGGAAAAAGCAGGGTACGCGCATGGGCGGAGTCTATCAGAGCATTGCCGGAGCTTGATCCGAATTGCCGTACTCCGGGACGGATGCGTATTCGACTTTTCGCTATTGGTCGGCGGCCCATTCCGCGATGGCGAGCGTCAGCAACATGGCACGTCGCAGTCCCAACTCGCGATCCTTGTCGGAGTACCACTCGGCCACTGTGTGTGCGCCGCCTCCGTCGCCGCCTGCGCCCATCGAAAGGGCGGGGATTCCGCGCGCGATCGGTATATTTGCGTCTGTAGAACCCAGACGAAGATCTGTGCGCAAACCCAGGTGTCGATCCACAGAGCGCAAGGTTTCAAGAATCGGCGAATCGGCGGGCAAGTGTGCGGCAGGCCGATCACCAATCCTGGTGATGGAGAAACTCAATGGACCGCGACTGCGGCCGGGGAGAGCCTTCGCCGCCGCATTGGCGCGCTCCACGGCGTCTTCGACCAAGCGGTGCAGTGTGACTTCGAGCCGCAGTAGTTCTTCTGCGCTGGTGGAGCGGAAATCAATGGAGGCCATGGCACTCTCAGGAATCGAATTCACGCTGGTGCCGCCTCGAACGGTGCCAAGGTTCAAGGTGGTGCGCGGTTCCTCGGGAAGCGGCGTTTCTCCCAAAACTGCAAGCGTCGCCGCGAGTGCAGCGATCGGATTGGGGGTGCCTGCATCGGTGAAGCTATGGCCGCCTGGGCCGTTGATCGTGACTTGAAATCGAAGGCTCCCCAGTGCCTGGGTTACGGCTGAGTCTGCTCCTGCGCCGTCAAGCACGACATGCGCAGCCACGCGATTTGCCAGTGGCGATTGGCTATAGAAATGGCGGACACCACGCAGGTCCCCCTCACCCTCTTCGCCCACGTTTGCCAGTACCACGAGCGGTACTGCGATTTCGACCTGCGCCTCAATCAGCGCGTATACCAGTGCCAGCATTCCCGCCAGGCCGGCTCCGTTATCGCATGCACCCGGGGCTTCGAGCCGCAGACATCCTTGAGCGTCGGTCACAGCCGGGTTGATCGGGGTACCTTCCGGGAAGACGGTATCGAGGTGAGCCGAGAGCACAACCACCGGTCCACTGCTCTCACGGGGAAGACGCGCGGCCGGCAAAATACCGACGACATTTCCAATTGCATCGGTCTCGACGGCGGACAGCCCCGCTTCCACGAAGCGCTCTGCCGTCCATGCCGCGCGCGTCGCTTCGCCAAAGGGAGGCGCAGGGATCGCAACCAACTTTGTCTGCCAGTCCATGATCGTGCGTGGATTATTGTGCATCCATGAAAACGCGGCATGAACAGGCCGCCGCGCGGCAAGCGCGGTGACCTTGGAGAATGCTGCGCTACGCGAAAAGAGCACCATACCCGTGGATTCAGGTTAGCAGGGCGCCCGATGCTCATCTCGTTGGCTTGTCTATCGTGCGGCGGGCGAGTCTCGTTTCATAAAGATTGATTCGTACTTAAGGGAGTTCGGCGTATTCAACCGAATGCAGGAAAAGCCCTCGAGCCGGCGCCGTTGGTCCTGCCTCAGAACGCGAACGCGCTGCCAGAATCCCAGGAATATCCTCGACCTCTCGATACCCGCGGCCAACATCGAGCATCGTGCCCACGAGATTTCGAACCATGTGATGCAGGAACCCGTTGCCACGGACGCGATAGACGAGCAGATCGCCGGTCTCTGATTTCTGATCCTCCCATCGCGACGAAAAGATTTTACGAATTGTAGAGGGTTCCTGGGACCCTTCCGCAAAAGTCTCTCTCGTTCCGCTTCGAGTCGAGCTATCTGGATCCGTTGCAGCAAAGCTGAGAAAGTCATGCTCGCCAACGAAGCAATCGGCTGCTTTCTGGAGGGACCACTTGTCGAGGGGCCACGGGTAGGCGAGCACGTAACGCGCGACGAAAGGCGAGCAGATGGTCAGCATTTCGGAGGTCTGAAGCCAGACCCGGTACTCATAGGTTTTCGCAACAGTTGAGTGGCGCGCGTGGAACAGACTGGGCATCGTTTTGGCATTGAGCACCCGGATCGACGAGCACAGGGTGCGATTGAGCGCGCGCACCAAGCTTTCTGCGGGAATCGGTGCGCTCAACGCGAAGCTGGCGACTTGGGCCAGAGCGTGTACCCCTGCGTCCGTGCGTCCTGACCCCTGCGGCAAAGGCGCTTCCCCTGTGACGCGGCCCAATGCGGACTGGAGTTCGCTTTGAATGGTCCGCTCGCCCGGCTGAATCTGCCACCCATGAAAGTCTGTTCCGTCATAGGCAAGAACGACTTTCCAGGTTTGCATCGGCGGTTCGAATTGGGCAGACTCAGACATGAGGCATCCTTTGGGAATCAATATAGATAACAGGGTAATTGACCGAAATGGCAGAGGAAGTTAAGAGCGGCTCTGCGATATACTCACCTTTTCATAGCAATGCTTGCCAGCTGTGCTTTGAATCCTGAGGATCCAGCAAGGGAACGAATTGTGCTGTGCGCTCGTACTGTCTAAAAAGTGAGCCTATTTCGACGCTGGCACGAGGCAATTCGCGGCTGAAGGCCTCACAAAGTGAGTCCGGGGGAGTTTTCCGGGCGTCTTGAAGAATGGCACCCCACATGCCCTAGCAACTCGCGGAGAGGAATCATGCATTTATCCGGTATACGTGTGTTTGAAAAGCAGGATGTGGCTGAGCGCCAAAAGAGGATAAAGCTGGGGAGTCGGCTGCGCGCGCTGGCCGCAGTGATGTTGACGCTGACGGCTTGTGTGCCTTCGGGCTATGCGCAACAGACACCAACCGAGTCCACCAATAAGGCGGCTTCGACGCTTCCGTCGGCGCCTGTGCCGACCCGGACTGAGCCTTTGACATTGCGTCAGTCGTCACGAGATTATTCAAAACCTGCGAGCGGATTGCTCGGCGATCCAATCAATATGTATCGCCCAACAAAGATTGCAAAAGCGGACTTCAACAACTCAGTTCGACTGCAAGATCTGGTGAAGGACGGCAAGATCTATCTGAGCCTTTCCGATGCCATCGCGCTTGCCCTGGAGAACAACTACGACATCGCCATTGCCCGGTACTACCTCGACATTGCAGACACCGATATCCTGCGCGCCAAGGCTGGATCGTCTCTGCGCGGCGTTGGCGCGACGGTTTTGCAGAATACGCAGGGTGGCACATCGCAAACGCTCAGTCAGAGCGGCGCCCCTGGCACCGTCAGCGGCGCTACCACAGGCAGCGCGGGCATTGTTCTTACTACGGATGGCGTCGGTCCCACTCCTGAACAGCGCGACCCCGTCGTAGGTGGCTCGTTGCAGTTTGATCGGCAAGAATCGCCGCAAACCAGTTCGTTCTCTCCCCGTTCGTTCACGAACACAGATACGTACAACTTTACCTTCGCCCAGGGCTTCGTTACCGGCACGGCGCTGAACCTGGGCTGGAACAATAGCCGCACGACGACGACGAATTTCTTCAGCTCATACAGCCCACAGCTGTTATCGAGCTTCAACGCCAAGGTGACCCAGCACTTGCTCCAGGGAGCAGGCATCTGGGTCAACAACCGCTTCTTTTATGAAGCGATTCTTAATCGCCGCATCACCGACTCCACGTTCCGGCTGCAGATTTTCACGACCGTGAATCAGGTGGAAAATATCTATTGGGTTGTGGTGAGCGCGTACGAAGACGTGCAAGCCAAGGAGCGGGCTCTCGCGCAAAGCACGAAGCTGGATAGCGACACGCGCAAGCAACTCGATATCGGCACGATGGCCCCGCTCGACGTCGTCAACGCCGATTCGACTGTCGCGACCGACAAGCAGGCGTTGATCAGTTCACAGAGCAACCTGAATTACCAGCAGCTCGTTCTCAAGCAGGCGATCGCCCGAAATCTGAACGATCCCGCGTTGGTCGCGGCACCGATCATCCCTACCGATCGCGTGAACCTTGACCCGCTGCCGGAAGAGAAGCAGAGTCCCGATGAGCTCGCGCAGGCTGCGTTCAAGAATCGCCCGGAACTTGAGACAGCGGTGCTCTCGATCAAGAAAGACGAAATCACATTGCGCGGTGCGCGCCAGAACCTGCTGCCTACGCTGGATGTTTTCGGCTACTACGGCGCGCAAGGCATCGGCGGCGCATTCAACCCGGCATCCTGCCAGATAGCGGTAGCTTTCGGCGAACCGTGCACCCCTTTCGCAGCTAGCGGCTATTCTGACGTGCTGGGTAATCTGGTCAACAGCAGTTCGCCCGACAAGGGTATCGGATTCACCTTCCAGATCCCGATCCGTAACCGCACCGCGCAGGCCGATCAGGTCCGCTCACTGATCGAATACCGGCAGGCTGAGATGCACCTCGAGCAGCTCTACACGCAGGTTCGCATGCAGGTGGTCGCGCAGCAGTATGCGCTGGCCAACGACCGTGCACAGGTGCAGGCCTCAATTGCCGCCGAAGATTATGCGCGGCAGAGCCTCGATGCGGAACAAAAGAAGCTGAACCTCGGCGCATCGATCACCGCCAATGTGCTTTTGCAGGAGCGCAATCTGGCCAATGCTGAAAACGCCCGCATTACCGCGAACCTTACTTATGCCAAGGATCGTGCGCTACTGTACCAGGTGCTGGCGTCGACGCTGCAGCACTACGGCATCGACCTGAACGATGCGGCGACCGGCAAGGTGGGATCGGCTCCCGTGATACCAGGTCTGCAGCCAGCGACCAATACGACGGTTGCGCCAACGGCTACTCCGGCAACAAACTGATCAAGACAGGGCGAAGAAACGAGGCCCGGCTTAGCGCCGGGCCTTTGTTCTGCAATAAAGCCGAAGACGAGAAAGGCGGGCAGAAAACATCTTCTACCTGTCCGCAACCCGATCCAACAGGTCAAAGAACTCAGGGAAGCTGATGGCTGCTGAGTTCGCGCCTTGAATCAGGGTCTCTCCCTTGGCGCGCAGCGCAGCCACGCTGAAGGCCATGGCAATGCGGTGATCGGTGCCTGAGTCAATCGCTGCACCGTGGAGGGTTTGGCCGCCCGGCACGTCAAGCCCGTCTTCAAACTCGGCTACTTCCGCGCCCATCGCCCGCAAATTCTGTGCCACCAGGGCGATCCGATCCGACTCCTTCACGCGCAGTTCTTTCGCATCGCGAATGCGGATCCCGCCGGAGGTGTAGGGTGCGATGGCCGCGAGCACCGGGAGTTCGTCGATCAACTGTGCCGCGAGCGCGCCGCTGATTTCGGTGGACCGCAAACCTTCGCGGGGCGAGGTGATTTGGACGGTGCCGACAAGCTCGGCGTGCTTTTCTTCCAGATTGAGAACCGCAATGTGTGCGCCCAGTGCTGTCAGCACGTCAAGCAGCGCGGCGCGCGTCGGGTTGAGTCCGAGCGAGTCAAGGACCAGCGATGAACCCGGGAAAATTGCCGCGGCACAGAGAAAAAACGCAGCGGAAGAAAGGTCACCGGGCACGGCAGCATCGATCGCGCGAAGCGCCTGTGGTCCCCGGATGGACACCGAGTCGATGGTGCGGGAGAGTTCGGCGCCAAAGGCACGCAGCGCCAGTTCACTGTGGTCGCGCGTTCGAACCGACTCGCGGACAGTTGTTGTTCCGAAGGTCTGCAGCCCGGCGAGAAGAATGGAGGTTTTTACCTGCGCGCTGGGAACCGGCGTGGTGTATTCGACCGCGCGCAGCATCGTGCCCTCGATCGAGATCGGCGCGTGTCCCTCGGTAAGCGTCAGTCGTGCTCCCATGGATTCGAGCGGCTTGCGAATGCGTTCCATCGGCCGACGCGAAAGTGAAGCATCGCCATCCAGCGTGAAGTTGCCCTGCTGCGGCGCAAGCAGGCCCGAGATCATGCGCATGGTCGAGCCGGAGTTACCGCAGTCGAGAGACCGGCTCGACGGCGTGACTCGTCCACCCACACCCGTCACTTCAACTGTGCCATCGTCCAGTTTGCGCACGGCAGCGCCCAGATCCTGCATGCAAGCCAAAGTGGACGCGCAATCTGCGCCGGTGGAAAAGTTGGTAAAGTGCGAAGTTCCCTCGGCAAACGCTGCCAGCATCCCGTAGCGATGGCTGATAGATTTGTCGCCAGGCAGGCGAAGGCTGCCCAGGATATTCTGAGCCGGACGAATGAGGCGATCCTGAGTTGCGGTTTCCAAAAGCGCTCCGTGAAGAAATCCACTTAGAGTGTACCGGACGTTCGTCTGGTCTATTTCTCGGGACGCCCGGCATCAACGGAGAGCAGCAGAGCGATTCGCGAGAATAGGCGCGTCGATCCTGGGATCGTTCCGCCAGCAGGGTAAATCCTTTTGTCGATTCCACGCCGCTTGAAAAGTTCGGCAAGGAGCCCGATGCCGGATTGATGGAATCGCGACTCCCCAAAGGTACACAGAAACCGGGTGCTCCCAATCCATCCCGCTTTTATTTCACGCGCAACGCGATGATCGTTTCGTCATCGAAGCGATCCTTTCCGTCCTGAAATCGTGTGACGTCGTCCATGATGGCATCGGCGACCTGGTTGGCAGATTGCTCGCGATTGGAGCACAGTACGGCCGAGAGTCTCTCCGGTCCATACATGTCGTTTTGCGGATTCTCAGCATCGAGAATTCCGTCGGAGACAAAAATAATTGCATCTCCCGGCTGCGTCACGATGCTGATTTCGTCGTAGGTCACGTTGGGAAACAATCCCAAAGGAAACCCCTCGGCTTTCACTGTCAACGATTGCCCTTCGCGGCAAAAAATCGGCTGTATCGCGCCGGAGTTGGCCACCTGAAGAATGCGGGTCTCATCGTTCCATAATGCAAAGAGCATCGTGACATATTGCGAATCGAGCTTTCGTTCCTGGAGAGCATCGTTGAGCGCGCACAACATTTGCGCGGGTTTGGGTCTCTGAATCGCGGCGGAGCGCATAATGCCACTCACGAGCGCGGCGAACAGAGCGGCCGGCGCTGCTTTGCCGCTGACGTCGCCGAGCACAATGGCCGTTTCGCCCGGACCATACTCCACGAAGTCGTAGAGATCGCCGCCAATAGTGCGCGCAGGCAAAAAGCGCACAGCCAATCCGGCATGGGCGTGTTCGGGCGGAGCGGTGGGCAGCAGCCTTAGCTGCACCTCGCGCGCCATGGCGATATCGCGTTCCAGTTGTCTTTCCTGCCGGCTCACGGCTTGATAGAGCCGCGCATTCTCGATCGCAATGGCGACCTGCGCCGCCATGGTGGTTAACGCACGCTCGTGATCTTCATTAAAAAAGCCTGTGCGGGTGTGTTCCAGGTCGAGCACGCCGATGATCCGTCCCTTATGAAACAGCGGCACAATCAGCTCTGAACGGGTCTCTGCGTTCATGGGCAGATAGCGCGCATCCTTGCGCACGTCGGGAACATTGATCGGCCGCCATTCCCGCACCGCCGTGCCAACCAAACCACTGGTGATGGGAATACGGCGCAAGGGCGCATGGGCATAGCCAAACCGCCACGCGTAGCGGGTAATCAGCGTCTCGCCTTTGTCATCGAGCAGCATGATACTGAACATCTGGTAATCGATGAGGCGGCGCAGGAGCTGGCCGATACGGGCCAGCAGCGGATCAAGGTCCAGAATCGAGGTGAGCTCTGCCGAAATCTCGTTCAGAACCGTCAGGGTTTGCGCCTGGCGCGAGACGCGCGTGTAGAGTCGCGCATTCTCAATTGCCTGCGCAATGCGCGATGCCGTGAGCGTGATCAGGTGCAAATGCTCGGGACGGAAATAGCCGACTTGATCGCTCTCCATATCCATCACGCCGATCAGCCTGTTCTTCACGATCAATGGAACAGCGAGTTCGGACCGCACCTCAGGATTGGAGGCGATGTAATTTTTGTCCAGGGTGACATCATTGAGAAGAATCGGCTGGCGAGTCAGGGCAACTTGTCCAACGACGCCTTTGCCGAGGGGAAAGCGCATCCGCTCAATCTCCGGACCGTGCCCGATCTGGAAACGCACACGAAGATCGTGGGTGCGATCGTTCAGCAGGAGAATGGCGAAAATCTTGTAGTGGATGATGGCCTGTACCAGCTCAGAGGTGCGGCTCAACAGGGTCTGCAGATCGAGCGTAGTGTTGAGGGCATCCGCCATCTGTACCAGGTAGGTAAGGTCTGTCGCCTCCACGCGGACGTTGAGCGGATCGAGGTGTGCGTGCGGGTTCTCCGCGTCAGCGGGACGATAGTCGCCTTCGTACTCGGGCTCTTCGCGCGGAATTATGG
The DNA here is from genome assembly GCA_963798035.1 of uncultured Acidobacteriaceae bacterium. Taxonomy (GTDB): domain Bacteria; phylum Acidobacteriota; class Terriglobia; order Terriglobales; family Acidobacteriaceae; genus Telmatobacter. Next base: position 36,784 of record CAWCRW010000012.1, read on the forward strand.
GACTGGATGGCATGGATAGGCGTCGAAGGGAATGATAGCTGAAGCGGCGGGGAAAGTGAGTCCAACGTCGACAGCGTCCGGCACTGGCATGCTTCTCGAGCGATAATCGGATACGATTCGCAGCTCGCAAGGCCGGCGGCCGCAGAGATATTCGAGGATCTCGTTGTTTCTATTCCGCTCCCAGCTCCTGCACAATAGCAACGGAGGCAGAGGCGCCGATCCGATTTGCCCCGGCTTCGAGCATAGTCTGCACGTCGGCCAGCTTGCGGATGCCACCTGAAGCTTTCACGCCGCACCGTCCCCCGGCAACTCCCCGCAGCAGCGCCACATCGGCTGGAGTCGCGCCGCCTGAAGCGAATCCGGTCGAGGTCTTCAGGAAGTCTGCCCCGGCATGAATGGCGAGTTCAGCACCGCGCAACTTTTCCTCCACGGTGAGCAAAGCGGTCTCGAGGATAACTTTTAACAGAGCATTGTGATGGTGGGCCATGGTAGCAGCTGCATGGATGGCGTGCTCCACAGCGTGATGATTGCCGCTCTTAAGTTGGCCAATGGGGATCACCATGTCGAGTTCACGTACACCCATACGCGCCAGCGCTGCTGCCTCTTGCCGCAGCGTTGAAACCAGGGACGCTCCCAGGGGGAACCCGATCACGACACCGACAGGAATACCGGTGCCCGAGAGCATGCCGACAGCCGTCGAAGCCCAAATGGGATTAATCATCGCACAAGCAAAGCGATATCGAATGACCTCGTCGCAGAGACTTTCCACCTGGTCACGCGTTGCATCGGGCTTTAAGAGCGTGTGGTCGATGACCGCGGCCAATGTTTGCCAATTGGTCATCGCCTGTCGCGTAAATTCAGCGGAATCGAAGCTACCGTGATCGAACTCCAGATCGGCCTCGCCCATGGGCGTAATAGCATTCATAGTGCTCCTTTCCATGCGCGTCCGTTATTCTCGTCGGCTCACTGATGAGCATCCGGGAAATGAGTATAGAGCCTGTCTGACCCCTGGGCCAAGTAACAGGATCACAGTTACGAAAGCGGTATCTTCATCCTGAGGATTTATTCGATATCCATACGTTGAATCAGCCCATCCACGATCCGATATGCATGATGAACAATCGTATCCACCAGAACTTTTCCTTCCATGTTGCGGACCACCTGATGCACCTCGACGATCAAGCGGCCTTGATCATCCAGTTCCATTGCAACCGGCTCGACGTGGGGATCGAGAATCGCCCACTGGCGTGTCCAATACGCCCGCACTCCCTCATTCCCATGGACGTGTCCGCCCTCCATTCCGTTCGCCCACTCGACGGTCGGATGCATGCGCGCGAGCACATCGTCCATGCGACGTTCATTAAAATCCCGATAGGCCCCCCGAAGCAGCGCCCAGTCGGCCGTTCTTCTCTCGTCGCTCATTCGATCCCCGCTGATGGATAGATGCTATTCGGGGTGATCCGGTGCCATTAAACAGATGTCGGGTAAATTGCGGTAGCGTTCGGCATAGTCCATGCCGTAGCCAATCACAAAGAGGTTGGGAATGGAGAAGCCAACGTAGTCTGCGTCAATTTTTTCGATTCGGCGTGAAGGTTTATCGAGCAGCGTCGCAATGCGAAGAGTTTTAGGATGATGCTGCAGGAGGATCTTGCGCAGGTAAGCGAGGGTGAGGCCCGTATCGAGAATGTCTTCGACAAGGAGAACGTTCTTTCCCTCGATCGGTTCGTCGAGATCCTTGATGAGCTTTACAGCGCCGGAAGAACGCTGTCCCTTGCCGTAGCTGGAGACTGCAACGAAATCGAATGTGGTATCGACCTGGACGGCTCGAGCGAGATCGGAAAGGAAAATTGCTGCTCCCTTCAACACACCCACCATCACTGCCTTCTCATCGTTAAGATCGCGGGTGATCTGCTCGCCCATTTGGGCTACGCGCTCCGCGATCTGCTGCCGGGTATAGAGCACTTCCAGGCCTCTGTAAGTGATGGTTGCCATGAAGATAGTATCTCCCGAATCCACGACTTACGGCATCTTCACCCTGTGAAAATCGCGTCCGTGTCCAGAGAGGATCTTCGGAACTGCGCAGGGTCTATATACTTAAATTGAGATGATTCCCTATCTGCACATTTGGAGCTTCAGCATACCGACATTTGGGCTCATGCTCTGGTGTGCAGCAGTTGTTGCCGCCTTTATCATGGATCGTTCTTTCCGTCGCGCAGGCGTCGACGCAGACGCCGTTGGAATGGTGGCGGTCGCAGTAGTCGCAGGCATCGTGGGCGCCAAGCTTTGGCATGTAGTCGATACCCCGTCGGAGTTTCACGAAATCGGCTGGCGCGTTCTATGGGATTCCGCGGGCTTTGCCTGGTTTGGCGGCCTCGTGTTTGGAATTGGGGCGTTGCTGCTGCAAGGTTCGCGGGCGCGAATCGGAGCGTTGAGAACGCTGGATCTTGCCGCTCCGGCGGCGGCATTTGGCTATGGCATTGGGCGAATCGGCTGTTTCCTTTCCGGCGACGGATGCTACGGTATCCCGACCACGCTGCCCTGGGGAATGCGTTTTCCCAATGGACTCGAGCCGACGTTTGTTCCAGTGCACCCCACCCCGCTCTATGAGCTTGCAGCGGGTTTGGTGATTGGTTCCTGGCTCTGGTTCAGGGGAGGAAAAGCCAGACCAACGGGCTGGATTCTGGGTGAGTATCTTCTACTGAGCGGAACGTCCCGGTTTCTAGTCGAATTCATTCGTCGCAATCCAAAAATCGCCTTCGGCCTTTCCAATGCGCAGCTGGCAAGCGCGGGCTCTGTCCTGGTTGGAATCATGCTGATTTGGTGGGCTGCAAGGCACCGACTCCCTGAGCCTGAACGAGCCGTCCAGCCAGCGGGCAAGGTCGCTTAGCTGTTTTCGTGAGTTGCCGACCTTATGGCCACGGTTTTCTTCAGTCTCCAGCGCGCTGCGATTGACGCGCCAAGGAAGAGTAATTCGCGGCCGGAATACTCCCGGCCGAGGGTGCGGGGTGCGATTTCGGCGGCTTTGGATCCGCGGCGTTTTGCCGGTCCCGTTTGATTTGTCGCCAGCATCGCCAGACACGATCCCCGTCTGAGCCTTCTATCGGCAGCAGATTAAAGAACAAGAAGCAGAAATTTGCTAAGCCGAACTGATGCGACAACGGCCAGCATGTAAGCAGAGCGAGGTTGACGGCCGGTCCGGCCAGCGACACGATGAGGTTCTTGTCCGGCGGCCCGGCTTCCCGCACTGTATAGAGCCCCTTCCAGCGTAATCCCACGGTTTTGATCTTGATTCCCACCAATGGCGCCGCAATCAAGTGGCCAACCTCGTGAAATGCCATTGCAATAATCCCGAGAAGCAAGCCCTGGAAAAAGGGAAAGAACCAAGCCAGTGCGTGCATCGGACCTCCGTCCAATTGTTAGATGGTTACAGAATGTTTTTCGCAACTCGCGGAGGCTTCTGGAATGCAGGAGAATTCACCGCCCGGCAGTCCCGCACTTCTGTTCCACGCTTCTGAAGACGCCTTGATTATAGGTTTAGTTGTGCGCGAAGGATCGCGATATGACCAAGTTGTTTTTTATTGCAAAAATCGGTCACTGAAAGGCGAGCGGGTGGGGGAGGAAGTAATGCAGCAGTAACCGGATGCGGGAGAGACAGGGCACGAAACTCCTCCATCTCATTCCGCAGATTTCCGAGGAAGAACGCCTTCGACGGTCCCGCTTCTCGCACTTATGACTCTCCCGCCGAGTCAGGAACGGGGAAGAGGGGCAAACGGATTGTATGAAATTAGTTTTTCTGCGCACACAGCGCTTCGTCCACTGCTCTAGAATCAGACTGCCCTTGCATCCCTGGAATCGATGCCAGAAAATCCCCCCAATCCGAGCCGCGTTCCGATTCGTTCTACTCAAGAGACGTCCGAAAGGATCGAAGTGACTGGAGCAGCCGCGGCAAGCGACGAGGCCCTGATAGACCGCGTGCGGGCGAAAGACGAGAAGGCGATGAGCGTGATCTTCGATCGCTACGCAACCATGGTGTATTCGGTGGCGCTGCGCGTTCTGAGAGAACCTGCCCAAGCCGAGGACGTGATGCAGGAAATTTTGCTGCAGGTTTGGAATATGCCCGATCGTTTTACCCGCGGTCGCGGATCGCTTGGGGCGTGGCTGGCTGTCGTCGCGCGCAACCGTTCCATCGATGTGCTTCGGCAGCGGCGGCCGACCGAGTCCTGCGACGAAGTGGTGCTGGCGTCCGCAACGAATCTCGCTTCGGAATTCGAACAGCGAGCGATGATGGAAAAAGTGCGGGGAGTGATGAAGAAGCTGCCGGAAGAGCAGCAGCGGTCGGTGGAGCTCGCGTTTTTTGAGGGATTGTCGCATTCAGAGATCGCGGCCCGCACCGGAGATCCGTTGGGAACGGTCAAGACGAGGATTCGAGCAGCCTTGATAAGTTTGCGAAAGGGAATCGAAGCGTGACGAACGGCCACATCTCGCAGGAGGATCTAACGCTCCACGCCATGCAGGCGCTGTCGCCCGAAGAGGACGCGGCAGTCCGATCGCATCTGGCGCAGTGCGCGACTTGTCGCGACGATCTGGCTGCCGTCGCGGGCGACCTTGCTTTTGTGGCTCTCAGCGTCGAGCGCACTCCGCTGCCGGCGGGGGCTCGGGCGCGGTTCCTCGAAAGGATCGCAATCTCTCCGGCGAATGCGCCGGGGCTAGCGCGTACTGCCGCGATCCCGATCGATCGAAAATCAGTTCGGTCCGCTGTGATTTGGATTCCCTGGGTGGCCGTCGCGGCCCTGCTCGCCCTTGCGGTTTCGCTCGAGGTGCAGGTGCAGCGGCTCGATACCAGGCTGAAAATTGAGGCAGGGCGCACCGCGCAGTTGGCGGCGACGACCGCGCATGCCCAGGAAGTTCTGGATGTGTTGACGGCGCCGAATGCGCAGCGTGTTCTGCTCACGGCCGCCAAGACTCCGCCGGCGCCCAGCGCTCGCGCCGTCTATCTTGCCGCGCGCGGAGCATTGATCTTCCAAGCCAACAACCTTGTCCAGGTGGCGCAAAACAAGACCTACGAATTGTGGGTGATTCCTGCGGACGGCTCGGCTCCAATCCCCGCAGGCCTTTTCCGTCCGGATGCAGGAGGCAATGCCAGCGTCGTGTTGCCGTCGCTTCCCGTGGGCATAGCGGCAAAGGCCTTCGGTGTGACCCTGGAGAAGGCGGGCGGAGCGGCCACGCCGACGGCGCCGATCCTTCTCGTCGGTACTGCGCCTGCGTCCGGAGAATAAATAACTGATTCAAAGTTGCTGGAAAGAGACTCAGAGGAAACCCGAGCAGCATCGCCGCGGCTAGATACGCTTAATGAACGCCAGCGCCTCTTTGAGTTGCGGGAATTGCCGTTCGTCGGCTTTGAAGGCCGAGGAGTGAACGCAGCGCCGCAATCCTCGCATGCGTACGGGATGCTTGAGGTGGAGCATTTCGTGATACAGGAGGTATTCGATGGCGTAGCGCGGACTGGAGGGCCGGTCGAAAACGCGGCTCACCACAATGGTGTTGTGCGCAGCGTCATAGTGACCCAGGGAACGGCGCGCCAGATTTTCACTCCAGGTCAATTCGGGCCGGCCGAGAAGACCGCCAAAGAACCGGAAGTTCAGCGTGTCGAACACTTCTTCAAGGTTGTAGTAGCGACCCTCCGGCCCGGAGTAGCGCTTGGTTCCGCGTGCATGCCGGATGAGTTCGCTTTGACGTGTTACCGCCGCGCTCGATGCGAAGCGCTTGAAGCGCAGATTGTGCGTGGCATCGATCGGCTTGTGGTAGAGCTTTGCGAGCAAGATGTGCGCGATGGCGCGAAGAACGCTCTCCGGTGCGCCCTCCAGAAGATCGGAAAGGCTGGCAACGATCTTGCCTTCGCGGAGACGGATCGTATTGTTCAGCGAAGTAAAACGGCGGAACCGAACCATCATAGGCGGAATGGGTGCCCGCGGGCGAATGGCCCGGTATTCCTCCTGAAACATGGACGCAAAATCGACGTTCACCATCATGGAGGGTAGCACAGGGGAAACAGGATTTTGTAACGCTCGCATACACCCAGGACCCTCAATCCACTGTCGCACCTTTAGACGCTTCTTGTCTTGGCGTGCCCTTTCGTCGGCAGATCATTGAGGCTTTGGCTCTGCGCGATCCTGCCCCTTCTCGTCTTTATGCAGATTGAAGTAATCGGTCTGCTCCTTCAGCATCTGGGCCGTCTGGTCGGTCAGATCCTTTTCGCTGTCGATGGCTTCCTTGCGCGACAGATCGAACCCGGGTTCGCTGGGTAGCGCGTGCAGGACTTCGAGCCAATGCGGCGTTGCCTCGTTCAGCGCTTTGAGCGCCACGCGCATATCGGCTTTGCGTTCTCCGTATTGGTCCAGATTTGAGCCCAGCTCGTCCATGAGGGCCGTCAAATCCTGCAACTCATCCTCCAGTCGTTTGCTCCGCGAGGCGGAGTGCGCCCGATTCGTCAATCCCTTGATCGCGTCGACATGTTCGCCGAGGAACTTCGTGTAGAGCTTAACGCGTTCCCCGGGATCGATGCCCGCTTCGCGGATTTGCTCGACCTGGGTCTCGGTGAGCGGCTGGCGATGCTCCTTCTGGGCGGAAAGAGGCGGTGGCGCCAAGAGAAAAAGCAGAAGAAATCTTGGATTGAGCGCTACACGCATGGCGTTTACCTCGAGGACGCAGACCATTGAAGCATAGTTCAAGCACGCAGAAAAGGCGCGCGGCTCCGATCAGGGAACGAAGGAAGGGGGAGAGTTTATTTGGGGGGGAACCGGCGGGGCTTATTTTTTGAAAACCTGCAGCATGGCTTCGTTTTCGGCCTTGTTCACCTGGGACAAGGTTTCTGCCACCAGAGGACGGTCTTCAAAGCTGCTCGAATGCAGCATCTCATTGAGCCGAAATGCGGTGTGGCGGAGCAGGATCTCCGCATTTTTGAGGCGTTTGTTGTCGTCCGCGACCGAGAGATGAACTCGGTGCGCAACTTGCTGAATCTGCTTGAGTAGATCGCTCGCCTTGTCGACGTTGCCGGCTGCATATTCGCGCAGGCTGAACTCCGTCATCTGGTGGATCAACTCGGCGTAGAGAAAGCACTGCTCCTTCGGCTGCGCCTGCGAAACGCGCAGTTCCAAAGCTGCGATGCTGTCTTGATCGGGAATTTTTTCGTCAGGAGAGTAGGCGCAAGCTGGTATTGCGAGTGCAGGAAGGAGGACAAGGACCGCCAACGAAAACTGACTGCGCATGAGGAACCCCCGCGGTTGCGGACACCCGAGCGGTCGACCCATTGGATAAGTGGATAAGCCGCCCTACCCCACGCCGTAACAATAGGAGCAATTTGGCACGACATGCAAGTGAAATTGCAAATCCACCTCGTTACTTCCTAGTCGCCGCGACGCCAATTTCAAGCCCAGAGACGTTCAAGACCCTTCCCAAGCATCATCAACGGAGTCAGTTCCTTTTCTCCAGTAAAAGAAGCCTTTGCTTCGCTTGCCATTCCTGATCCGGGAATTTGCCTGCCGCCGAGTCCAGGAAGTTGTGGTAGTACGCGATAGCCCGGGCTTTGTCGTGCATCGTATCGTAGGATGTCGCCCAAAGAAAGTACGTAGAAGGTACCTCGGGCAAATACTTTGACCGCATGGTAAGGGCATGCAGTGCGACAGCGGGTTGACCTATTTTTGAAGCAACGAACGCTAAACCGCTCCATCCATCTCCATTCGAGGGGTCGATCTGCACCACCTTGTTGAAGGCTGCGAGGGCCGCGGGATAGCGCAGAAGCCGAATCAAATTCTGACCATGCGCCACAAGCAAGTCGGGATCCTGAGGATGGGTAGCCAGGAGCGCCGTATAGAGCCTGTCGGATCCCGCGATATCGCCTGCCTGTGTCAGCACGTCCGCCAGCATGCGCGCGAGATTCTCGTCTTGCGGATGAGCGTCGTGCAGACTCTGCAGCAGGGGAACTGCTTCGGCTTTATCCTGGGCGGCGAGCACGGTGGCGAGCTGAGCGTTCAGGGCAAGGTTGTCCGGCGTTTGGGCCAATGCCGAGCGAAGCAGCGTTTCCGCCTCGGGATATTGTTTCTTCCCGATGAGCAGATGGGCCAATCCGGTATTGGCTTCGCCTGATCTCGGGTCTTTGGCAAGGACGCGGCGGTAAGCAGCCTCCGCTGCGTCAAGCTGACCGGCAGATTCCGCGAGATTCGCGGCGAGGAGTGTGTCCTCTGTCGTTTCGGGACTGAGCTTCAGCGCCTCAAGTAAAGCCGCTGATGCTTCAGTCGGGTCGCCGGGATTCCCCGGGCCCGGCTTGTCCACTCGAGCGAGCGCGCGCCATGCCCGCGCCTTTAATGCAGATCCAGCTTCGCCGGGATCAAGCTTCGTTGCCGTTATCAGCTCCGGACGTGCCTCTTCAAGTTTGCCTTGTCGCGCCAAAAGCAATCCGAGCGAGAGATGTGCTTCAAGCGAGCGGGGATTTGCTTTGTTAGCGCGGCGATAGAGACCGGCGGCATCGTCGAGCCGTCCCTGCGCGTCCGCGACATATCCGGCGTCGAAGAGCGCACGTGCGTCGGATGGATGGGAGACGAGCCACGGGTCGAGTTTGGCTTCGGCGGTCTTCCAGTCAGCTTTCGCAATAGCGGCTTCGGCATCGGCAACCGGTTGTATGGCGGTTGAGTCTGCGCCGGATTGGTTGGCCGGCACCACAGGTGGTACGGTCTTCTCCGCGTCGGGCTGGGCCTGCTCTTGAGCCATCATGCTCGGGGCGGTGGTGGCAAGCAAAAGAACAACGGAGAGATGAACAGCCGAAGGATGCACGCTATACCTCACGGTTATTTTAGTCGTCGCATGACAGTGCCCGTAGCAGGGTAGCGCCGCTACGAGCGATGCGTCCGGAAAGATGGCCGAGTGCCCGATGAGGGGTGCACAGGATTCTTCCACGCCACTCTCGCGGAACTTGCGCGCGCCATTGCCGACGGCGCAAAAGTGCGCGTTTCACGCATGGAGCTTGATGGACAACTTCGAATGGACGGACGGCTACAGCCTACGCTGCGGACTCACCTACGTGGATTTCCGCGGTCAAAAGAGGACTGTAAAGGACTCTGGTTTGTGATACGCACGTGTTGTCGCCTCGAATCGACTTTCCGCCTAGATCAGATGCGCGGTGCAAAGGTGTTCAGTGCAGTCGCAGTGTGCAGAATCACGCGGTTTACAACATCGCATCGAATCGCTCCAATTTCCACACGTCGTCCGCACATCGAAAAGGCGTCCGAACGCAGACCTGAACCAAGATTGCAAACAATCACCAAACCTGGGACCGCGGTGCGCACCCTCCTAGAGAGGCCAGGAATGAAGCCTCACGCAAGGTCGCGAAGACCGAGCAGACATACGATCAAAAGCAATACAATCAGGTCGAAATAATGGACTTGGGAAGAGGTTTCGGCTGTGGAAAACTCGGTCGCTTCTGCTTGATTTTGACGTTAGTAATCACATTGAGTGGTGACTATCTCGGTATGTTTCAGAGCTGTAAAGTAACTATATTTTTAACCACAATGGGGAATGGAAACTGGGGTCCGATTTCGTTAACCTAAATATCAGAAGTTCGAGACTGAAGAGGAGAGATGATCCACAAGGCGAAAGGCATTTTGGCCTTCATAGAAACAACTCTTCCGCTTTTGGGTTCATCCAACCGATTAGGGCGTGTTAAGCGAGCAACGAATGAATCGCGCGACACCTGCCGATCCAGTTCAACCCGAACCAGATAGGTGATAACAATGACTTCCCCAATGCTGCAACACATTCCGTTGGAATCAGCTTACCTTTGCCAGGATTGCGATTGCGTTGGAAATTCTGCGACACGCTGCCCAGCGTGCGCCTCTACTGCCTTGTTGAATTTAGCGTGTGTCCTGAACCGCAATGAAGTTGAAGCCGAAATGCCTCTAGCCGGCTTTACTTTTGCGGGGTCTCACGCTTCGGCGCTCGCAGCTTAGCGCCTGCTGAAAATACTTGTTTTCCCGTCGTGCATGCAGGAGAGGTGCGCAACGGCGGTCCCGACACGCGCTCAGAGACCCCGTCTCCAAAGGCATGCCGGTAGTCTCGGGCTTGTCGCCTGTCCAGAATATGAGGCCGAGCGCCTGGCGTCAGCTAGGCCGGCCCCCGCGGAAGGTTTCTTCCGCCCTGAAAACGCAATGCACGCTTGCTGAGTGCCGACCTCGATCTGCGCCTATAATCAATATTGGATGTTTGCGTCCTGAGCCTCCCTGAGGAGACAGTGACGCGGCAGCCGTATCTCTATTCCGGTGTCTTCCCTTTGAGCGCATTGAACGACGCGATCGTGATCCGCGGCGCGCGGACTCACAATCTAAAGAACATTTCGTGCGAGATCCCTCATGGCTTGCTCACGGTGGTCAGCGGCGTATCGGGGTCGGGCAAGTCGTCGCTCGCTTTCGACACCATCTATGCCGAGGGACAGCGACGGTATGTGGAATCGCTTTCGGCATACGCGCGGCAATTCCTCGAGCGCATCGAAAAGCCCGATGTGGATGAGATTGAAGGTCTTGCACCGGCCATCGCTATTAAGCAGAAGAACACCACGCGCAATCCGCGTTCGACCGTGGCAACCGCAACCGAGATCTACGACTATCTGCGCCTGCTGTTTGCGCGCTGCGGCGAAGTGCATTGCATCTATTGCGATGGGCTGGTCAAACGCGAATCGATCGACGAGGTGGCCGAGGCAACGCTTGCGCTGGGGCCGGGATCGCGTCTCCATGCTCTGTTCCCGGTGAAGCATGAGGCGCCTGCGGCAGAACCTGCGAAGACTCCGCGAGGCACCAAGAAGGCCACAAAATCCGGCGCTAAATCTGCGTCGAAAACAGCTACCGCAGAACCGCTCACTGCATCTCTGAAGGCGCGCTTGATGGAGTTGCGGAGCTCGGGGTTCAACCGTCTTTACCAAAACGGACAAATCTTCGAGTTCTCCACGCCGGAGTCGCTGCTCGACCTGGATTTCGATGCGCCGGTTTTCGTCCTTGTGGACCGAATTGTGGTGGATGCAGAGAATCGCGCCCGCATTGTGGATGCCGCGGAGATCGCCTATCGCGAAGCGGGAGAGGTGATCTTCGAAGAGGTTCCCCGCGACGACGATGCAGCGCGACGGCAACACAGATTTTCAGGAGAGTTCGAGTGCACGAGCTGTCATCGGCCCGGCAAAGAGCCGGAACCGCGTCTCTTCAGTTTCAACAATCCGTTCGGTGCGTGCCCGCGCTGTCAGGGATTCGGCAATACGGTGGATTACGATCTGAACCTGGTGATTCCTGACAAGGGATTGAGCCTGAACGACGGCGCAATTGATCCATGGAACCGGCCAAAGTATCGCAGCTGGCTCACGGATCTGCGCAAGCAAGCCTCGGAGCTCAAGATTCCTCTCGATGTGCCCTGGCGCGAGCTGCCTGAGTCGGCTCGAGAAACGATGCTGCGCGGCAAGGGAAGCTTTGCGGGGGTGCACGGGTTCTTCGCGCAGATGGAACGCAAGAAATACAAGCTTCATGTGCGCGTGATGCTCAGCAAGTATCGCGGCTATGCGGAATGTCCGGATTGCCGGGGGCAAAGGCTCCGCGCGGAAGCGCGTGCGGTGCGGCTGAACGGGCTCAACATCTGCCAGGCGACTGCCCTCACGATTGCAAAATCGAAGCAGTTCTTTTGTTCTTTGAAGCTGGCGCCGATGCAGGAGGAAATTGCCGGACCGATCCTCGAAGAAGTGCGCCAACGGCTGGGTTTCCTTGATGCTGTGGGGCTTGAGTATCTCACGCTCGACCGGCTGGCCTCGACGCTATCTGGTGGAGAGGCGCAGCGCATTCAGCTGGCAACATCGCTGGGGTCGCGGCTGGTGGGCGCGCTTTATGTACTCGATGAGCCGTCGATTGGACTGCATACGCGGGACACCGCACGCCTGATCCGCATCTTGAAAGAACTGCGCGACCTCGGCAACACCATCGTGGTCGTGGAGCACGATGCCGATGTACTGCGGGCCGCCGATCATCTGCTCGATCTCGGGCCGGGCGCCGGAGAATTTGGCGGGAAGCTGTTGGCCGAAGGGGTCCTGGCGGAGATCGAGGCGAATCCCAATTCGCTCACAGGAAGATATTTGTCCGGCAGGATTTCAATCCCGGTGCCGACTCGCCGGCGCGCTCCAGGACGCGAGCGGCTGGTGCTGCGCGGCGCCGAGGCCAACAACCTACATGGATTGAACGTGGAGATTCCGCTTGGCATGCTTGTCGCGATCACCGGTGTCTCCGGTTCAGGCAAATCGACACTGGTGCATCAGGTGCTGTATCGAGCGGTGGCACGCGCGCTGGGGCAGACCGATGGCAGCGATCCAACAGGGGTTTTCGCGTCCTTGAAAGGCGTGGAACGACTGAACGACGTCGTGCTTGTGGATCAGACTCCCATTGGGCGCACGCCGCGCTCCAATCCGATTACTTACATCAAAGGTTTCGATCTGATTCGTGAACTGTTTGCATCCCAGCCGGAAGCGAAGCGGCTGTCGCTGACTCCGGGGCATTTTTCCTTCAACGTGCCTGGCGGGCGATGCAATACGTGCGAAGGGGACGGAAGCGTAACCGTCGAAATGCAGTTTCTCGCCGATGTCGAACTCCCGTGCGAGGACTGCAACGGTACTCGCTACCAGGCCAGAATCCTTGAGGTGCAGTACAAGGGCAAGAACATTCACGAAGTCCTTCAGTTGACCGTGAAGGAGGCTCTGCGCTTCTTCGCGGGCCAGACGCGCCTGCTTGAGAAGCTTGCGGTACTCGACGAAATTGGCCTTGGATACCTTCGCCTGGGTCAATCGGCCACGACCCTTTCGGGTGGGGAGGCGCAGCGCGTGAAGTTGGCGGCACATCTGGCCCAGGTGCGCTCTGCCAATGCGAATGCCAAGCCGTCGCAGGCCAGTCGCGTCCTTTATATCCTGGACGAGCCGACCACGGGCCTGCACTTCGATGATGTTTCGAAACTGCTCACCGCGTTTCGCAAGCTCATTGACGGCGGCGGGTCGTTGATTGTCATCGAGCACAATCTCGATGTGATCAAGAGCGCCGATTGGGTTATCGATCTCGGTCCCGAAGGCGGAGAAGGCGGCGGAAAAATCGTTGCTGAAGGAACGCCGGAAGAGATTGCCGCCAACTTGTTGTCGCACACCGGTCAGTGGTTGGCCAAGGTGCTATAACGTCTCCGGCTTGCCGTCGACGAGGCGCCGGATCCTCAATGGATTTGAGTCCTGCAACTCCGGCGGCAACTGCGACTGCGGAAATCCCTGGAAGCAGACCGGGCGTGCGAAGCGATAAATGGCGAGGCTGCCCACCGAGGTAAACCGCGGATCGGAGGTCGACGGGTAGGGGCCGCCATGCACCATGGCGTGGCCGACTTCGACGCCGGTGGGAAATGCGTTGAAGATCAGCCTTCCGGCCTTCTGTTCCAGGACCTGAATCAACTCGCGATGCGCGGCAAGATCGGCCTCATCGCCGAAGATTGTCGCAGTCAGGTGCCCGTCCAGAGCATGCGCGGCGCGCAGGTAATCGCTGGTGTTTTCGCAGCGAACGAGCAGCGTGTCGGGTCCGAAGATTTCCTCTGCCAGAGACGGGTTGGCTAACAGACTGTTGAGGTTTGTTGTAAAGAGCTGCGCATGCGCACCGCGGCTGCCGTTCTTTTCCGGCCCGGCCGCATGCGCCGCAAGTTGGGATTGCGCCGCCCGTGCCGTTGTGCCCCGTGCATATTCGCGGGCAATCCCCGGCGTGAGCAGAGCGAAAGGCGAAGCCTTCTCGACAAGTGCTCGCAGCGCGGCCACGAAAGATTCGCTTTCCGGCGAATTGGCGACGAGAGCGATGCCCGGCTTGGTGCAGAACTGGCCCCCTCCAAGCGTGAACGACCCGAAGAACCCCTTTGCCAACTCTGCAGGATTCTTGCGAAGCGCGCCGGGCAACACGAAGAGGGGGTTGCCGCTCGACATTTCGGTAAAGCACGGAATGGGGTCGGGGCGCGCCGCTGCGAGGTTCATGAGGGCGCGGCCTGCGCGAAGCGACCCTGTAAATGCGACGGCCTTGATCAGAGGATGGCGGACAAGGGCTGCGCCGGCCTCGATCCCTGCATCGAAGACCATCGAGAAAACGCCGGGATGCAATCCTTCCGCTGCGACTGCCTCCGTCAGAATCTGTGCCACGATTTCGCTTGTACCCGGATGTGCCGGATGCGCTTTCACGACCACCGGGCATCCGGCCGCGAGGGCCGATGCTGTGTCACCTCCGGCTACTGAAAACGCCAGCGGAAAATTGCTTGCGCCAAAAACGGCAACCGGGCCGAGTGGCCGCAACATCGACCGGATATCCGCGCGCGGCAAGGGCTGACGATCGGGCAGTGCCGGATCGATGCGGGCGTTCACCCACGATCCTTCCTCCACCACGCCGGCAAAAAGCCGTAGCTGCCCGGAGGTACGGCCGACTTCGCCCAAGAGCCTAGGCATAGGTAAGGCGGTCTCGAGGTGCGCCCGACTCGCCAGCTCATCTTTGTGTGCATCGAGGCCATCTGCCACGCGACGCAGAAACGAAGCTTTGGCCTTTCCGCCGGCAAGACGATAGACCTCAAACGCCTCTGCTGCCTGTCGAACGGCCTCATCGATGTCGCTCGGGATTGCGGATACGAATGCAGGTTTCAATGGACTGCCGTCTGCGGGATTCACGGCGCTAAAAATGGTTCCGGCGCCCGTGGCGCGTCGACCTGCGAGAAAGGATTGTCCGGTGAGTTCCATCGTCATTATTGATTATCCCGCATGTTGCCCATGCTGGTTACGTGAGAAGATTCCGCGAAGAGATTTTGGATGCAAAATTCGAATGCACGGTTCCGACTGTTATTCTGCGACGACGGGATTGATCAACGAACCGAGACCCTCGACCGTGACTGTCACCGTTTCGCCTGGTTTGAGCCAGCGTTTCGGAGTCCGGCCAAGCCCCACTCCGGGCGGCGTGCCCGTCGAGACGATGTCCCCGGGTTGAAGAGGCGTGATCGATGAGACGTACTCGATCAACTCAGGAATTTTGAAGACCAGCTCGCGTGTGTTTGAGTTCTGCAAGACCTCGCCGTCAATGGCAAGCCCGATTGCAAGTTGATGCGGGTCGGCGATCTCATCGGCTGTCACGATTGCCGGGCCCAGCGGGCAAAAGGTGGGGAAACTCTTGCTCAGAGACCACTGCGTAGTAGCGAACTGCACATCGCGCGCGCTCACGTCGTTCACGATCGTATAGCCGTAGACGTGCTCACGCCATGCCGAGGCAGGAATCCGGTAGCCGCCCTTTCCAATAACGAAGGCGAACTCAGCTTCGTAGTCGGGCTCTGCGGAGTTCTTTGGCAGGACGATCGCTTCGCCCGGCCCGACGATCGCTGTTGACAGCTTGAAGAAGACCACCGGCGTCGTCGGAATCGCCATGCCCGATTCCTTGGCGTGATCACGATAGTTCAATCCGATGGCGAAGAGGCGCGGCGGATTGGTGATCGGTGCATGCAAGCGCACATCGCCGATGCGATATGTCGGACGAGATCCGCGGTGGTCCACGTCGGTGATTCCCGCGGTCACGACTGCGAGCGTATCGGTGTAGTCGGCCCCGAGATCGACAACCACATTACCTTCTTCGACCAGAGCGCCGGGACGTAGCTTTCCATCGCCGGCAGAAAAGGAAACAAGCTTCATGAAAGCCCTCCGAGGTTGAATCAGAAATAGGTCGGGTGGGTTAAGCGGCGGTCCAGCCGCCATCGATGGTGAACAGCGAGCCTGAAATGAATGCAGCTTCGTCCGACGCGAGATAGCGCACCATCGATGCGATCTCTTCGGGTTGACCGAGTCGCCCAATAGGCTGTCGCGCACGCAGTTCCGCACGGGTTTCTTCCTTGTTGTCTTTGTGAAACTTGTCGAGGTAGCCCTCGACAAACGGGGTCTCGATTGTGCCGGGGCAAATCGCATTGACGCGCAGTGTCTTTGGATATTCAACTGCGAGTTGGCGCGTCATGGCGATGACTGCTCCCTTGGTGGTGCAGTAGGCGAATCGCTGTTTAATGCCCACCATTCCTGCCACGGAGGCAAGATTCACAATCGTTCCTATGCGCGCGGCGTCTTTTTCTGCGGCGAGAAGGCGAGGCAAGAACGCACGCGTGACCAGGTAAACCGCGCGTACATTCACGTTGAGAAGCCGATCAAAATCCTCGGGCTCGGTCGCCTCAATCGAGCCTACGTGCCCGATGCCCGCATTATTGACAAGGATGTCGAGACGGCTGACCTGCGTCAGAGCTGCTGCGATTGATTCCGGCTTGGTGACATCGAGCTCAAGCGCCTGCGCCGAGCCAACAGATTCTGCGAGAGCTTCGGCCGCTGGAGCATTGATGTCGGCTATCCAGACGAACGCTCCCGCGCGCGCCAGCTCTTTCACAGTTGCTTCGCCGATGCCACTTGCTCCTCCCGTGACAAGCGCATGCCGCCCATCCAGTCGAAAGGGAGACTTCGCGTCCGAGGAAAGTTTCGCAGTGCTCATGTGAGTGTGATTCCTTTGTGTTCGATCTCAAGCTGCGCTGCTTCAAGGATAGTGTCTGTGGCGTCGGTAGTCGTAATTGCCCGGGTGATCACCTTGTCGATGATTGCTGCGAACGAGGCCATTTGCGGGCCAGACGGCAACCGGCGCGCACCGAGTGAAATCGACTCAATCTCGCGATAGGCGGGAATCCGAGCCTGCAACGCGGGATCGCGCCACGAGGAGAGCTTCGTCCCTACGGTACCGTGCCTTGTCATCCCCAGGTCGCGCTCCGATCCGGCAACGAAGCGCAGGAACTCCCAGGCCAAATCTTTGTTACGCGATCCGGCGCCCATCGCAAGCGCCCAGAAGACGGAGAGGGAAACGGGAGAGCATCCGGGAGCGCAAGGAATGGAGGCAATCGCAACCTTACCTCGCAATGGAGACCCCTCGCGATCGGAGCGTGCCGCAAATCCAAACCAGTTGACCATCATGGCCACTTCTCCGGCGAGAAAGAGATCGCCCGATTGCGTTGAGTCCAGCTGGGGCGATTTTGGGTGGCAAGCTGCAGCATCGCGAAGCACGCGGCGGTAAAAATCGAGGCCCTGCACGGCCTGCGGAGAATTCAGCTGAGGCACGGCGCGTGCATCGAGAAACTCTCCGCGACGGCTCCAGAGCTGCAATGCAAAATCATAGAGCGTGTTGTGTCCATCGGGAAACGCCGCGAAGACCGTGCCATATAGACCAGACTCCTTATCTGTCAGGAACTGCGCAGTCTCTTCGAATTCCTGCCAGGTGACTGGCGGCGCAAGTTCGCGCCCAAACTGCGCAAGGAAACCTTCACGGCGATTGGGATCCGCGAAGATGTCGCTGCGATAGACGAGGCACTCAGGCCCGTCGTGCCAAGGCAGGGAGGAAAGGTTGCCGTCGAAGATTAACGGGCGGACGAGGGAGCGAGGCCACCCCTCCGGCCAATCGGGGATTGGCAAACGGTCCTGCCATATTTGCAGGTCTTCGAGCGAGCGCGAAGCCATCCCCTCGGCTAGCCAGTCCGTCACGAGAAGCGCCAGGTCGTAACGGCCGTTGCGCAAGCCTCCCTCGTTCAACGCAGATTGGTACAGCTCGTGAATTCCCAATGAAACCAATTGGACCGTGATGTCTGGATGGCTCGCGTTGAAGAGGCGCGCTTGCTCGCCAAGAGCGTTCTCAAAGTCACTGTAATTGCGGAGGGCAATCCGGAGCGTGGTCATCGAGTCTCGATCTGCGAGTAAAAGCGCTTTGCTGGGCAGCCGAAGTATACCGCCCGCCGCTGGGATGGATAATACTGGTGAGAAAGAGCAGGAGGGGATTGCATTGGCGTTGCTTCACGAGGATCGGCTTTTCCCGGCAGACGAGGGAACCCGGGCCATCGCACGGCGACTCTACGGCCAGATTCGAACCCTGCCGATTGTGAGCCCCCACGGGCACACCCAGGCTGGCTGGTTCGCACGAAACGAATCTTTCCCCGACCCCGTTGCACTGTTCGTCCAGCCGGACCATTACGTCTTTCGGATGCTTTACAGCCAGGGAGTTTCCCTGGAAGAAATCGAAATCGGCAAGGCGCCCATCGCCGATCCGCGCAAAGTCTGGCGCCTCTTTGCGAAACACTATTATCTTTTTCGTGGAACGCCGACCCGCTTGTGGCTCGACTATGCCTTCCAGGAGCTGTTTGGACTTACTGAGCGGCTCTCGCCGTCGACCGCCGATGCCTATTACGACGTCATCGAAGAAAAGCTGGCCACGCCTGCGTTCCGGCCCCGCGCTCTTTACGAACAGTTCCGGATTGAAGTGCTCTCTACGACCGATTCACCGCTCGATTCTCTAGCCGATCATGCGGCCATTCGAGATTCCGGTTGGAAGGGAAGGATCCTGCCCACATTTCGACCCGATGCGGTCGTCGATCCCGGCTTCCCGGGCTTCAAGCAAGGGATTGAGACCCTCGGCGCTTTAGCCGGCGAAGACACGAAGACATGGCGCGGATATCTGCGCGCCCTCTCCGCGCGCCGTCATTTTTTCAAGTCGCTCGGTGCAACCGCAACGGACCACGGACATCCCACCGCGCTCACAGCAGACTTGAGTGCGTCCGAGGCCGAAAAGCTTTTCGCTACGGTCCTGGCAGGGAAGGCAAGTCTTGCGGCGCAGGAATCGTTTCGTGCGCAGATGCTTACCGAAATGGCGCGCATGAGTCTAGAAGATGGCCTTGTCATGCAGATCCATCCAGGTTCGGTGCGCAATCATAATGTCCAGCTTTTTGAGCGATACGGTCGCGATATGGGAGCCGACATTCCGGCCCGGACGGATTATGTCGAGTCCCTGCGGCCGCTCTTGAGTCGTTTTGGCAACGAGGCAGGACTTACCATCATTCTCTTCACGCTCGACGAAACAACCTATAGTAGGGAACTTGCTCCCTTGGCGGGACACTATCCCTGTCTACGTCTGGGACCGCCCTGGTGGTTTCACGACAGTCCGGAGGGGATGCGCCGTTTTCGCGAGCAGGCAACCGAGACCGCAGGTTTCTACAACACGGTCGGGTTTAACGACGACACACGCGCGCTTCTTTCCATCCCTTCGCGGCATGACGTCGCGCGCCGCGTCGACGCAGCGTTCCTTGCGCAACTTGTCGCAGAGCACCGGCTTGATGAGGATGAGGCTGTAGAACTGGCGCAGGACCTGACCGTTGGCCTCGTGCGCAAGGCCTATAAGCTCTAGGCCCGATCGAAGCATCCACACGCTGAGTTTTCGATCGTTGCCTACTTTGCCGCGTGTTTTCGATGATGAAAATCTGCGATCGCTTTCAGATAGGCCCGGGCGGTTTGGGTGATGGTTTCCGGGTGGCCTGCGTCGATCGCTGACAGGTTGACCAGGTCGCTTCCGATTCCCAATGCCTTTGCACCCGCGGTGAGGAAGCTTTCGGCGGTCTGAAGCGTCACGCCGCCCGTGGGAATCAGCTTTAAATGCGGAAATGGCGCCAGCAAGGCCTTCAGGTAGCTTGCGCCTCCGACCGCCGAACACGGGAAAATCTTCACGTAGTCGGCGCCAGCTTCCCACGCAGTGATCGCTTCCGTCGGAGTCAGCGCACCGGGAATCGACACCTTTCCATTCTCTTTTGTCGCCGAGACGACTTCGGTGTGCAAGCTCGGACTGACGACGAATTCCGCGCCGGCTCGAATTGTCGCTTCTGCCTGCGCTGCCGTGGTCACGGTGCCGGAGCCGAGAAGAAGCTTCGATCCATATTCCTGCTTCAACTCCGCCAAAAGGTCAATCGCCCCGGGGACGGTCATCGTGACTTCGACGACGGTGACGCCTCCAGCGATCATGGCATCGACGACAGCATGTGCCTGGGCCGCGGACTTGGCCCGCAGCACGGGAATCAACCCAACACGTTCAATGATTTCGTGCGTCTTTTCCGGCATAGATCCTTCTAGCGTGCGATACGTGCCGAGCCGCCCTTCATGGCGCGTTCCACCTCAGCCAGACTCACCATGCTCGTGTCGCCAGGTGTTGTCATCGCCAACGCCCCATGAGCAACACCGCAGCGAACGGCCCATTCGATGGGTTTTCCAGCGAGCAAGCCATAAATAAGCCCCGAAGCAAAGCTGTCGCCCCCGCCGACACGGTCGAGAATGTCGATGTCCCGCTGCGGCACGTGCACAATCTTGTCTTCGTAGAGAGCAATGGCGCCCCATCCGTTGCGGCTTGCGGAGTGGGCTGTGCGCAATGTGCTGGCAATGAGCTTCAGGTTTGGATAGGCTGCAGCGACCTCGCGCAGCATCTCCTCGTAACCGGCGATTGGGAGTTCTGCAAAATCCTCAGTGACGCCTTTGATCTTTACGCCAAGCATGGCGGTAAAGTCTTCTTCATTTCCTAGCAGCAAGTCGACCTTGCGCACCAGCGCGCGGTTCACTTCCTGAGCTTTAGCCTTTCCGCCGATCGACTTCCAAAGCGAGTCGCGGAAATTCAAGTCATACGAAACCGGAGTGCCGTAACGCCTCGCCGCATCCATCGCCTCACCCGCGGCCGCCGCCGTTGATACCGAAAGAGCAGCAAAGATGCCGCCGGTGTGGAACCAGCGTGCACCCATCGTGTCGCCGAAAATGCGATCCCAATCGAAGTCGCCGGCTTCGACCTGGCTGATGGCCGTATGACCCCGGTCGGAACACCCGGCAGCGGCGCGAATTCCAAAACCGCGTTCGGTGAAATTGAGACCATTGCGAACCGTGCGCCCTACACCATCGAAGGCGACCCACTTTAACAGCGACATATCTACGCCGCCCTGCAGAATGCAGTCTTCAACCAGCCGGCCGACTGGATTATCGGCCAATGCGGTCGCTATCGCGGAACGAAGTCCAAAGCATCGCCGTAACCCGCGCGCCACGTTGTACTCGCCGCCGCCCTCCCAGACTTCAAAATGCCGTGTCGTGTGCGTTCGACCTTCCCCGGGGTCGAGTCGAAGCATCACTTCGCCCAAGCTCAGACAATCCCAGCGTCGCGCGCCATCGGGAATCACGATTGAGTTCATAAATGAGATGAATCGTCCCTACACACTTTAACGCAAATCGCCGGCATTCATGCTCGAGGTCCGTCGCCTGGTATCGCCGGGCGGGACAGAACCACCCTGCGAAGTGATACAGTTTTGGGGGCAGACGGCGAAGGTCAGACCACCGCCGTAGGAACCCGCTAAAATTGCCGGGAATCATTCAGAGGAAGAACTCATGGCGCAGGATCTCTTCGATCTACACGGAAGAGTTGCGGTTGTTACCGGTGGAACCACCGGGCTTGGATATGCGATTGCGCTCGGGCTCGCCGGCGCCGGCGCCGACGTCATTCCTACGTCGCGGCGTATCGAACAAGTAAAAAAGGTTGCGACGGAGATCGAGGGGCTGGGACGCCGTTCGTTGCGCGTCACCAGCGATGTGCAGAGCAGGGAATCCCTGCAGGCTTTGCACGACGCCGTGCTCAAGGAGTTCGGCAAGGTCGATATCCTGGTCAATGCCGCGGGAGTGACCGCAAAGTCCGCAACACTAGAAGCCGATGAGGCGGATTGGGCGCGTGTAATCGATACCAATCTGACCGGAACTTTGCGTGCTTGCCAGATTTTTGGGGCGACCATGGTGCGTGCAGCCTATGGGCGGATCGTCAACATTGCCTCCCTCACATCGTTTGTCGCGTTTTATCGGGTGGCTGCCTACGCCGCCAGCAAGGCCGGAGTTGCGTCGCTCACTAAAACGCTTGCGGTTGAACTCGCGCAGTCCGGCGTGTGTGTCAATGCCATCGCCCCTGGCGTCTTTCCCACTCCGTTGAATGCCTCGCTTATTCAAGGCACGCCGCGCGGCGAGGAACTGGTCTTGCGTACCCCGATGCGCAGGTTTGGCGAAGCCAGGGAAGTTGCCGGTGCAGCGATTTTTCTCGCGTCCGAAGCGGCATCGTTCATTACCGGCGAAATCCTCGCGGTCGACGGGGGTTTCCTGGCCAGCGGAGTGAATCAGTAGGATCGCGCACTTGCAAGTGGAAGCGAGAACGCCCGTTCATATTCAGTCGTCACTCCCCGTTCGGAGGGCTCAAGTTTGAAGCGATGAAGATCACCAAGGCCTATGTCAACATCACTTCGCCGGGGCGGAACTTCGTCACTCTCAAGGTTGAGACCGACGAGGGAATCTACGGATTGGGCGATGGCACGCTCAACGGCCGCGAGTTGGCGGTCGCGAGCTATCTCACCGATCACGTGATTCCGTGCATCGTCGGACGCGACCCATTTCAGACCGAGGACACCTGGCAGTATCTCTATCGCGGACCGTATTGGCGGCGCGGGCCGGTCACCATGGCGGCCATTGCTGCAGTCGATCTTGCCCTGTGGGACATCAAAGGCAAGGCGTTCAAGACGCCTGTCTACAACCTGCTGGGTGGCAAGAGTCGTGAGGGCCTGATGGTCTATGCCCACGCCAACGGAAAAGACATCGACGATGCGCTCGAGGATGTCGCTCGGCACAAGGAGATGGGATACAAAGCAATTCGCGTGCAAAGCGGCATCCCCGGGCTTTCCAGCACCTATGGTGTAACCAAGACGCCAGGCCGTTATGAACCTGCAGGACGCGGATTGCCCTCCGAATACGAATGGGCGAGCGAGCCCTACTTGCGCCACGTGCCGAAGCTGTTTGCCAAGGTCCGCGAGATATTCGGCGAAGAGCTGCATTTGCTCCACGATTGTCATCATCGCCTGACGCCGATCGAGGCCGGGCGCCTGGGCAAAGAACTGGAGCCGTTTCATCTTTTCTGGATCGAGGACCCGACCCCGGCGGAACTGCAGGAAGGGTTCAAGGTCATCCGTGAACACACCACGACGCCGATCGCCGTCGGCGAAGTTTTCAATTCGATCTGGGACGCCCAAGATCTCATCCGCAACCAATGGATCGACTACATCCGCATGACTCTCGTGCATGCAGGCGGCATCACCCACTTGAAGAAAGTGGCCGATTTTGCGGCGCTCTATCATGTGCGCACCGGTTGCCACGGTGCAACGGATCTTTCCCCCGTGTGCATGGCTGCGGCACTCCACTTCGGCACGGCAATTCATAATTTTGGCGTTCAGGAGCACATGCCGCACACCGACGAAACGGACGCTGTGTTTCCTCATGAGTATTTCTTCAAGAACGGAAATATGTTTCCGGGGGACGGGCCCGGTTTGGGTGTCGATCTCGACGAGAAATGCGCGGCGCAATATCCTTATCAGCGCGCCTATTTGCCCGTGAATCGCAAGTTGGATGGAACGCTGACGGATTGGTAGCCGATGAGCAAAACCACCGCGGAGACGCAAAAGCCGGATGAAATAGAGCCTCTCGCGGGGCGATGGACCGTCTGCGCCATGCTGTTTGTGGCGACGACCATCAACTACGTTGATCGGCAGGTACTCTCGATTCTGAAGCCTGTGCTGGCCGGCAGTACTCTCCATCTACAGCCGCTTTTGCCAGGCTGGCCCACCGTCGAAGCGTCCATCCGGCTCACCGATGTTCAGTACGGCAACATCCTTGCGGCCTTTCAGGTGGCCTATGCCCTTGGCGTCGTCTTCGCCGGCAGATTGGTAGACAGGCTGGGTTGTCGCAGGGGCTATCCGATCGTGACCGGGCTGTGGAGCCTGGCCGCCATGGGCCACGCGCTCGTCCACTCCGTGCTGGGATTCAGTGTGGCGCGTTTCCTGCTTGGGCTTGGGGAGAGCGGGAATTTTCCTGCCGCAGTCAAGGCGACCGCCGAATGGTTTCCGCCCAAAGAACGCGCACTCGCCACAGGCATTTTCAACTCGGGGGCCAGTGTCGGAGCCATTTTGGCTCCCCTGGCCGTGCCGTGGGTCGCACTGCATTTTGGATGGCGTGCTTCGTTTCTCATCACTGGATTGTTCAGCGCGATTTGGATCGTGTGGTGGTCCGTGCGTTACCGCACGCCTCATCAGACCCGTTCTGCCCGCGCAACCGCGCCCGTTGCTCCTCGAAGGGCGCCTGCTGCCGCCTGGTGGAGTCTCTTGCGCTATCGGCAGGCCTGGGGATTCATGCTGGGCAAATTCCTCACCGATCCAGTGTGGTGGTTCTTTCTTTTCTGGCTGCCGCAGTATTTCAGCTCACGCTTCCAGCTCGATCTCTCTCACATCGGGCTGCCCCTGGTCGTCGTCTATCTCTTCTCGACCGTCGGCAGTGTCTTTGGCGGATGGTTGCCGCGCGGCTACATGCATTTGGGCATGGCGCTGAAGCAGGCGCGCCTCACAGCTATGCTCACCTGTGCCTGTCTCGTGGTTCCAATCTCGGTGGCTGGAGGATTGCATTCCGTGTGGCTCGCAGTGGGCCTGTTGAGCCTCGCCGCTGCGGCGCATCAAGGATGGTCGGCGAATATTTTTACCACTGCGTCTGACATGTTCCCCGGAGAACACGTGGGGACAGTCGTGAGTTTTGGCCAGGTTGCCGGCGCTCTGGGAGGCGCGATCTTCCAGCCCGTGGCCGGGCACATTTTGCAATTCACGCACAGTTTTGTCCTCCTGTTTCTTTTTTCAGGGTCTGCATATTTACTTGCCTTGCTCCTTTTGCGTACGCTGGCACCAGGACTTGAACGTGCCTTGCCCGAGGAGTGAGGCCGCGCGATGAAAGAGGTCAATCGCAATGCATGGGTTGGCTTGCTGCGCTTGGTTCTCTCGCTGGCAATATTCATTTTTGTTCCTGCATGGACGTTACAATACTGGCAAGCGTGGCTATGTCTCCTGGTGTTCTTTACGTCGGTCACTGTCATCACGGTGTATTTAGTGCAAGCCAACCCCGCGCTGCTCGAGCGCCGCATGAAGGTAGGCGCGCAAGCGGAAAGAGAAAAGAGCCAGAAGCTTATTCAGACAATCGCGGCGGTGGTTTTCGTCGCGATCTTTGTCGTGCCCTCATTGGATCACCGTCTTCACTGGTCGACCATGGCCGTCGGCTTCGAGTTCCTCGGAGATGCGCTGATGCTGACTGGCTTTTCTTTCGTTTTTTGGGTATTCAAAGCGAACTCTTTTACCTCGGGAATCATCGAAGTTGCAGCCGACCAAAAAGTGATTACTTCAGGGCCCTATGCGCTGGTGCGCCATCCCATGTACCTTGGTTCCCTGATTATGCTGGCAGGCATTCCGCTAAGTCTCGGCTCGTGGTGGGGACTGATTTTGATCGGTGTGATGACCGGAGCAATTGTCTTGCGTCTGTTGGACGAGGAGAAGTTTCTTGCCAGGCATTTAAAGGGATACGAAGAGTACGTAAAGCGGGTGCGCTACCGCCTGGCGCCTTTCGTCTGGTAGTGCGTAACAGGAGAAGATGGGTTAGATGACAGCGGAACGAAAATTGCGCATGGGAATGGTCGGCGGAGGTCCGGGAGCGTTCATCGGTCCGGTGCATCGGATCGCCGCTGAGTTGGATGGAAAGATCGAACTCGTCGCCGGAGCGTTCTCCCAATCGGCAGAGCGCTCGCGTGCGGCGGGCGAATCTTACAAGATTGATCCGTCGCGAGCCTATGCGAACTTCCAGGAAATGATTCAAGCCGAGCGCGGCCGTCCCGACGCGATCGATTTCGTTGCCATCGTGACTCCCAATCATCTTCATCTTCCCGTCGCCGAAGCCGCTCTCAAGGCAGGTTTCCCCGTGATGAGCGACAAGCCGGCGACGGCAACCTATGCCGAAGCGCTCGCGCTTGAGAGACAGGTCACAGCTTCGAAGTTGCCCTATGGACTCACCCATACCTATGCCGGTTATGGGCTGGTGCGCGAGGCGCGCGAGATCCTTGCCAAGGGTGAACTTGGCCCCATTCGCAAAGTGGCTGTGGAGTATCTGCAGGGATGGCTCAGCAAGCCCATCGAAAACACCGGCCAGAAGCAGGCAGCCTGGCGCTCAGATCCTGCGCTGAGCGGCCCTGGCGGCTGCATCGGCGACATTGGCGTGCATGCTTTTCACCTGCTTGAATACGTGACGGGACTTCGGGTGAAGGAGCTGAATGCGACGCTGCTCTCGGTCGTGGCGGGTCGGCGCGTGGATGATGACTGCACCGCTTTGCTGCGGCTCGAGAACGGGGCGCAGGGCATCTTGATGACGTCGCAGATCGCGGCTGGGGAAGGCAATGGACTGCGCCTGCGCGTATATGGTGAGCTGGGCTCACTGGATTGGAAACAGGAGGACCCGAATCGACTGCGACTGAAGTGGCTTGATCGTCCCGAAGAGATTCGCCACGCGGCGGGCAGCTACCTGGGCGAAAGCGCGCGAGCTGTCACGCGCCTGCCGGGTGGCCACCCCGAGGGGTATCTGGAAGCCTTTGCGGTACTCTATCGTGAGTTTGCCGACGGATTGGCAGCTTGGAAAGACGGAAAGTCCGATTCGCTGCCTCAGACATTGCCGGGGATCGTCGCCGGAGTGCGCGGAATGCGGTTCATCGATCGAGCCATTGAGAGCAGCAAACGCCAAAGTTGGATCGAATTTTAACGCGGTAGTTTTGCAATACAGGGGTGATAGCAAATGAGGACCATCAAAGGGCCAGGAGTTTTTTTGGCGCAGTTTGCAGACAACAATGCGCCATTCAACACCCTGGAAGGGTTGGCGATCTGGGCTCAAAAACTGGGGTTCGTGGGCGTCCAGATTCCCACCTGGGACAGCCGGCTTTTCGATTTACAGGCGGCCGCGGAAAGCCAGGCATATTGCGATGAGATTCTGGGCGTCCTCCACGAAGCGGGCGTCGAGCTCACCGAGTTGTCGACGCACTTGCAGGGCCAGCTTGTGGCCAGCCACACCGCTTATGACACGCTGCTGGAGGGATTCGCTCCGAAGGAACTTGCCGGGAATCCCAAAGAAGCGCAGGCGTGGGCCGTACAGCAGCTGGAGTGGGCTGCAAAGGCCAGCCGCAATCTTGGATTAAATGCGCACGCGACGTTTTCAGGCGCTCTGGCGTGGCCATTTTTCTATCCCTGGCCGCAGCGGCCTGCAGGGCTCATTCAAGAGGCATTTCAGGAATTGGGTCGGCGGTGGCTGCCCATCCTCAACGATTTCGACGACGTAGGCGTCGACGTTTGTTACGAGCTTCATCCCGGCGAGGACCTGCACGATGGCGTAACCTTCGAGCGTTTCCTGGGCGAGGTGAATCAGCATAAACGTGCGAACATTCTCTACGACCCGAGCCACATGGTCCTGCAGCAGATGGACTATCTGGAATTCCTAGACTTTTACCATGAGCGCGTGCGCGCATTTCACGTGAAGGATGCCGAGTTTCGCCGCAACGGAAAGAGCGGCGTCTACGGCGGCTATCAGGACTGGATTGACAGGCCGGGACGCTTCCGGTCGCTCGGGGATGGGCAGGTCGATTTCCACTCGATCTTCAGTAAGATGGCGCAGTACGACTATCCGGGTTGGGCCGTACTCGAGTGGGAGTGCTGCTTGAAGAATCCGAAAGCCGGGGCAACCGAGGGCGCGATCTTCATTCGCGACCGGATCATTCACGTCACGGATCGCGCCTTCGACGATTTCGCCGGCTCTGGCGCCGATGAAGAAACGAATCGAAAGATCCTCGGTCTGGACCCACTGCCCCAACCTGAAGCAAGACCGTGGGGAGCTCCCGACAAGAAGGAGTGAGCCGCGCTCTCGCGAACCAATGCGCTGCAGGTTCCAAAACGCCAGCCTGCGGCGCAGTCAATCTGGTTTCCTAAATGCGGATGCCTGCTGACTGGTAGATCCGTGTAATGTACTGCAAATCGCGCTGGCCCTCTTCGCCTGGAGATTGGGGCTCCAGTCCGTTCTGGACGCAATGAGAAAAGTGTTCGGCCTCCGCCTGGAACTGCGAAGGATCGCGCGCCGGGTTCGGCTCATCCAAGTTGGCTCCGGACAATTCCCCGCGCAGGCGAAGCCCCTCATAAACGAACGCCGGGCTGGCTTCCAACCAACCTTTTGAACCGTGGACGCGAAAATATCCCTCCATCGGGGCGCCGTAGGTCGTGGTGCAACTTGCAACAACACCTGAACCGAAGCGCATGGTCCACGAGACGTTCTCTTCGACTTCGTTAAATCGTCCATCGTGGTCAATCACCGAGGTGTAAGCGGCGATCTCCTGCGGCTCTTCTCCGGTTAAATAACGGCAGGCATTCAATGAATAGATTCCAACATCGAAAAGTGGTCCGCCCCCTGCAAGCGCTTTGCTGAGGCGCCACTCGCCGGGCTTCATGTCGAAGCCGAAGGAACTCTCGATCGTTTGCACCTTGCCCACTGCTCCGTCGCGAATCAGTTTCACTGCTTTCAGATTTGTGGGCTCATAGTGACAACGATAGGCAATCATCAGTTTGACATTTGCCGCCTTGCAAGCGGCTATCATTGACTGGCATTCGGTCACATTGATCGCCATGGGCTTCTCGCAGAGAACATGCTTTCCGGCCTTTGCCGCGCGCATCGTGTACTCCGCATGCATCGAGTTGGGCAGCGCAACATAGACGGCGTCCACCGCTTTGTTTTCCGCGATGCGATCGAAATCCTCGTAACTGTAGATGGAGTTCTTTGAAATTCCGTACGCGGCCGCGATGCGCTCGGCTTTGTCCCGATGCCCGCTGACCAGGGCCGTAATCTTGGAGTTGGAGCTGTTGCGTACTCCAGGCATAAAGTGGCCCGCAATCCGGCCCAGGCCTATCACCGCATAGCCAGTCTTTCTCGCGTCTGTCTGTGCGTTGAGCAACGGCCACATACGCGCGGCGAATCCCAGGGCGCCAAGTTTCGCAAACTCTCTTCGAGTGAGATCCATTTCTGTGTGCTCCATCTTTTTTGCGGTTATGCAGGATATTGGTTCAGCGAGGCGCAGGGGCCCCTCCGTGTCTAGAGAATCATGCTAGTTCCGACGCTCTCAAAAGGGAAGTCAGTTTGCCGCCGTTTGACGCTATGCACGCCGATCTTTGCGCGGAGCCTGCCGCATCTAGCGTCGGCGCGCGTGCTTCTTCGTCACTGTCACAAGCTTGCCGGTGATTGCGTACCTTCGATGTTCCACCGGCGAAGACAAAACCAGGCTCGTCACTGGATTCCCGAAAGGCAACAGGGCTTCGATGAGCGCTTCCAGATCGGCCATGCTGGTGGTTGTCACTTTCAACAGCAGGTCATCTCCGCCGGTCAGGTGGTGGCACTCGCGGACTTCTTCGAGCGTCTGCACGTAATCGAGGAGGCGATGGTATTGCTGCCCGCCACAGCTCATGCGGATGAAGGCCATTACTTCCAACCCCAGCGTCTCGCGATCGATCTCCACCGTGTAGCCGCGCAGGATGCCTGTCTCTTCCATCTGCTTGAGCCGTTCCGCGGTTGCCGTGGGAGATAAGCCGATACGACGACCCAATTCCGCCCGGCTGAGGCGCGCGTTCGCCTGCAGCTCTTCGAGAAGCTTTCGACCATAAACATCCATCAGAGCCGTGGAATCCATCGTAATAAAGCATTAGCATAGCCGTTTTCTGCATCGCGGACAAATTCCACCGTATTTTCAGCCTGTACCCTCCCCCGCGCCTCGCCTAACATCGGGCACATGGACTCTTTATCACTCGATGGCCGGGCTCTCACCCTCGCAGAGATTGAAAGTGTATCGCTCCATGCGCGCCCCGCAAGCATTGCGCCGAAGGCACAGATACGTGTGCGCCAAAGCCGGGCGTTCATTGAGGAGATTCTCGCAGCGGGTGAGACCGTCTATGGCGTCAACACGGGCTTCGGAAAGCTCTCCGACGTCCGCATCCCACCCGACAAGCTGGCGGAACTTCAGATCAACCTTGTGCGGAGTCACGCAGGCGGGGTGGGCCAGCCCCTCAGTGAAGGGGAATCGCGCGCGATGCTGTTATTGCGCGCCAACGTACTCGCCAAGGGATTCAGCGGCGTACGCCCGGTCGTCCCCGATCTACTGGTTGCCATGCTCAATGCCGGGGTGCATCCGGTCATCCCTGAGAAGGGCTCTGTAGGTGCAAGCGGCGATCTGGCGCCCTTGGCCCACCTGGCGCTCGTGGCGGTCGGCGAAGGCGAAGCATTTTATCGGGGAAACCGCATAGCCGGAGGAGAAGCACTGCGTCTTGCAGGCTTGAAGCCTGTCGAATTAGGCGCGAAAGAAGGTCTGGCTTTACTCAACGGAACACAGGCCATGACGGCCGTTGGCGCGCTCGCGGTGGCGCGGGCGCAGCGGGTGGCGGAACTCTCCGATGTGGCAGGCGCCATGTCGCTGGAGGCGCTGATGGGAACGCCTGCGGCCTTTGATGAACGCATTCACAAGGCGCGCCCTCATGCCGGACAGATGGCTTCCGCTGCCCATCTGATTCATCTGCTTGCGGACTCAGAGATTCGCGAATCGCATCGCGAGCACGATCCCCGCGTGCAAGACGCGTATTGTCTGCGCTGCATGCCGCAAGTCCACGGCGCGGTGCGCGGCGTATTGGCGCATGTGGCATCCGTACTGGAGATTGAAGCGGGCTCTGCGACAGACAACCCACTGGTCTTCTTGGATGCATCGAGCCAAGCGCGCAACCGTGGGGCAGTGATCTCAGGCGGGAATTTCCACGGAGCACCGCTAGCGTATGCTTTCGACTACGCTGCCTTGGCATTGACGGATCTGTCCGGCATCACCGAACGGCGCATCGATCGGCTGCTCAATCCGGATATCAACGAGGGTCTGCCGGCCTTTCTCTCCAGCGACCCCGGCCTGTCGTCGGGATTCATGATCGCGCAAATTGTCGCTGCGGCGCTGATCAACGAGTGCCAGGTGCTTTCGCATCCCTCTTCAACCGGCAGCATTCCCACGGACGGAGGCAAGGAAGATCACGTCTCGATGGGAATGACCGGTGCGCTCAAGTTGCGACAGATCGTCGACAATGCGGAACGCGTTCTCGCCATCGAATTGATGTGTGCTGCACAGGGGCTCGAATTTCGGAGGCCGCTGCGTCCGAGCGTAGAGATTGAACGTGCCTATGATGCGGTGCGCAAAATCGTTCCGCGACTCGAGAAGGATCGCGTCCTTGCAACGGACATTGATGCCATGGCTGCAGCCATCCGGCAGGGAGAATTTGACTCCTGGTGCGCATAGTTCGAACCTTCTGCCCAAGCTGAAATTTGCGCCTCTGCTTTCAAGTCCTGCCTTGTACCATAAAAGGCGAAGCAGGAGGATCTGCCGAAGTGAAGCTGTTTCGAACTGCTGCAGGATGCGTGATTGAGGAAGACGGCCAGCACTATCGCCTCGATGGCCACACGCTCGACTGGTTGTTGGCCCGCGAAGATTTGCCGGAATTTCTGCCTGGACTGCTTCAGACGATTGTGCCCGACCAGGGATTCCATACTGCGGATTTGCTGGCGCCGATCGAGCATCAGGAAGTGTGGGCCGCGGGAGTGACTTATTTTAGCAGCCGCGGTGCGCGCATGGAAGAGTCGAAGGACGCGGGTGGTGGCGATTTTTACGATCGCGTCTATTCAGCCGAGCGACCCGAACTCTTCTTCAAATCGACCGCCAGCCGGACGGTCGGTGACGGGGCCAAGGTTCGCATTCGCACGGATGCGCATTGGTCGGTTCCAGAACCGGAATTGACGTTGGTGGTGAGCCCGAAGGGCAGGATCATCGGGTATACCGTGGGCAACGACATGAGCTCGCGCGACATTGAAGGCGAGAATCCGCTCTACCTCCCCCAGGCCAAGGTCTACAACGGCAGTTGCGCTCTGGGGCCATGCATTCTGGTGAACGACAGCCCGCTTCCGCATTCAACCGAGATTGAACTTGAAATTCTTCGCCACGACCGCGTCGAATTTTCCGACTCGGTTTCGCTC
The DNA here is from genome assembly GCA_963798035.1 of uncultured Acidobacteriaceae bacterium. Lineage (GTDB taxonomy): Bacteria > Acidobacteriota > Terriglobia > Terriglobales > Acidobacteriaceae > Telmatobacter. The sequence goes on from CAWCRW010000012.1 coordinate 68,666, forward strand.
ACACAATTGAAACGCGATCCGGTCACGCTTGTCTCCTATCTGCTGCGCGACAATACGTTTCCTCATGGCTGCTTTTTGATGACGGGAACTGGAATCGTGCCTCCCAGCTCCTTCACGCTGGCCAGCGGAGACAAAATCCGCATCACCATCGAGCCGATCGGCACACTGGAAAATGAAGTGGCGTGAATTGCAGCGCGCTCTCCGTCAGCCAAGGTTTTTCTTGAGAAACGCCAGTGCCCTACTCCTGGCCAGCTCGGCGGCTTGCGGGTTGTAGGACGCACGCAGATTGCAGTTGAAGCCGTGCCCTGCATCCGAATACCAGTAGACTTCTACCTCCGGATGCGCTGCTTGCACCTTCTCGACCTGTTCGGCGGGAATATGTGTATCCAGCTTGCCGAAATGCAACTGAATTGGAACTTTGGGCGTTTCTGCGGCAAAATCGCCGATACGTCCCGCGTAATACCCGACGGCCGCCTCCGGGTGCAGCCTGGTCGCACTTAGCCACGCAAGCAATCCGCCGAAACAGTAGCCGATCACTCCCACTTTTTTGTGGGTCTCGTTGCTGGCAAATCCGATTGCAGCGTCGACGTCGGCCAGCGCCTTGGTAAGGTCAAGTTGACGCAGCAGGGCCATTCCTTTCTGGGCATCCGCACCCTCGTATCCCAGCTCCACGCCCGGTTCCACGCGATCGAAAAGCGCGGGAGTGACAGCAAGAAAGCCATCTTTCGCGTACCCGTCGGCGACTGAACGAATATGCCGATTCACGCCAAAGGCTTCCTGCAGCACAACCAGGCCCGCGATTGGTTCGGCTGTGGGTCGCGCCACATACAAGTTGAGTAAGTGCTCATCCACAGCCTTGATTTTTACGGTTTCTCCCACGCATCACCCCTTATTGAAGGTAGACGAAATGCGCCCCACCATTGGATGCATCAGTTTGCATCTCGAACGCAACGAAAGCCGATGCCGCCGGAGCGATCGTAAGATGGAGCCATCAGCAGGAGCTTGCTGTGCTCGTCGTTGCGATGGGCTTGTGGAAAATACCAGATTGAACCCTGCGGCGCATAGTATTCGCCTCCGCGCACAATCGCCGCGCGCGTATGCTCGTCGGTGTATTCGTCGGTCCATTGCCACACATTGCCCACCATATCCATCACACCGTAGGGGCTTGCACCAGCGGGATGCGCATCCACAGGGTCGGGACCGCGCATCGATCGGCCGATATCCTGCGATGGAACGGCCGTGCTATTCCAAACATCTCCCCACGGAAACACGCGTCCGTCGGTTCCCTGTGCTGCATGCTGCCACTCCCACTCATGGGGCAGGCGCTTTCCCGCCCATTTCGCATAGGCGCGCGCATCTTCGAGAGACACCCACGTTACTGGACGGCGATCCCAGTCCTTCGGAAAGTCTCCATCTTTCCAATCCCGCAAGAAATTCAACTTGTCGCGCGGCGCGTAGTGCGTGGCGTCGAGGAACTGTTTGAATTCGGTATTTGTGACGGGGAAGGTGTCTATGTAAAAAGGCTTGATCTCGATCCGGTGTTCGTGGAAGCGCCGCGGCGAATCTTCCCACGGATATTGCACATCAACTCCGGGGTCGGCCTCCCCTTCAATCTCAGTACCATGCACCTTGAAGACAAAAGCCCCGCCGGGGATACGCACCATGCCGGAGGGAGCTTGCGCAGCAGGTTCCGTCGGGGGGATTTCGGTCATGGTCTGCGGCAGAACTGTCCACTCATGGGAATAACTCGCGAGCGATTTGCCGGCGAGGGTTGCCATGTGCTGCATGAGCTTCTTGATCGTGTCGCTCGGTTCGCCGGGAGTGGCGAGCACGGCACCGAAGCCGTTCGCCTCAATGGGAAAACTGAGAACCGTGTCGGAACCCACCGTCTCCGGCTTGAGTTCAGTTCCGTGATAGAGGTCGAAGTAGCGCATGCCCGAAGGGGCGGCCACATTCATCTGGGGGCCATCAAAATTCGATCCCAGACGATTCACGATGGTCCAGACTGTTTCATTTGCCAGCGGCCACCGGCTCGCATAAACGCCGAACGCATGCATGGGATAGAGCGGTTCCCAGTCCTTGCTGATGAGAAACGGCGCGACGGCCCGCTCGATGGCCGCCACACGCCGGGTCGCCTCCGCATCGCGGGGCGTGATGCCGTTCCAGATGCCCCAGATGTTCTCCCAGCTCTCCCATCCCACGCCATTGAAGAACGCAAATTGCAGATCGCTCGTCTTGTCTTTGTCCCAACGATCGCTGATGTTTACCATGTGGCGTGTCTCGAGCCACTTGTATCGATCGACCATCGGAATGAAGGGAAAGGCATATTGTCCCCACGTGAGCACGTTCCAGCTCAGCGCTTCATCGCTTGGGCTGCTTTCAGGCTCGAACGCCAGAGGATGTCCGATTTTTTCTGCAGCAGTTGAGAATCCGAGAGGCACGCCGTCCTGGGTGTCGCCGTTGATGCCGTCTGCATCAATCTGTTTCATCAGCGCGGCAATCGCATCCGGCCAGGGCTGTTCGGGCGCGTGGGTGCCCTCATCCCACATCATCATGGGGAAGAGCACTTGCACGCCGCGACGATGAAAGTCGGCCACCATCTGACGAACGCCCTCTACGCCGCCTGGCATCGATTCGACCATTTGCAGTTGATCGCGATCGTCGACGCCCATGTTGGGATATGTAGCCCACACCAGCACGGCATCGATGCCGCCATAGCGCTTTTCGAGATCGTCTACATATCGGTCGACCGTATAACGCCCAGCGACGGGATCGTAGAAGTAGCGATCCTGCACCATCATTTGCGGCTGGATAAAGCTCGATTGCGTCCACCGCAGCGCCGGAAGCTCGTAACGCGATGGATCGTAGGCAATCCGAATCAGCCGCTCGGTGCGCCAGTGCTGCAGGTCGCTGAGCCAATTCACGTGCACGAACGGAGGGCACCCGCCCTGGTTTCCTTCCCACGCATTGTGCAGGTTCATACAAGCCGGGGGCGGAATCTGTTGACCCCTGGGCGCGTAGGCCGTGTCCTGTGCCAATGCTGGTGAGGTGCAGCAGGCGAGAATCAACCCGAGACCGGCTGAACGAAGCGAATAAGCTGTCCGCACCATGAACCGCAGGCCTTTGATCGGCTGAATCGAGTTGTCGATCATGGGGAGGAGCGACTCCTTATCCTCTTTGACGCAGGAAACTGTCGACCTCAGTCTTTGAGGGCATGGAGGCTTGAGCACCCCGCCGGGTCACGGAAATGGCCGCGGCCGCTGCGGCAAATCGCGCGGCGTCCCACGGGGCCCGTCCCTCCAGCAGCGACACGGCAAATGCGCCATTGAAGCAGTCGCCCGCGGCTACGGTATCGATGGCGTTGACGGGAAAGGCGGGCACCCATTTTGCCTCGCCTCCTGAAGGGGCCAGATAGGCTCCTTCGGACCCTCTCTTCAGGACAACGCCGCGCACGCCACGCGCCAGCAGGCGGTTCGCTGCGCTTTCAGCAGGGAGAGATTCGCCTACATAGCGAGCGGCCTCCGTTTCATTGGGCGTAAACCAGGTCACTTGACTCCAGACCGTCCCCGGCAAATCCGCCGCCGGCGCTGGATCGAGCACCACGGGAACGCCGGCCTTTGCGCAAAGTTCAAGTGTGTGGCTCAAGCTGAGCATCGGTATCTCAAGCTGGCAAAGTACCATTCCTGCCCCGGCGATCAGATCCGCATGCCGGTCGATCAGTTCGGGCGTCACTTTGCCGTTGGCGCCGGAAACCACCACGATGCTGTTTTCTCCATTCGCCGCGACAAGAATTGTCGCGACACCAGAGGCGCCGGGAACCCGTGCCACTGCATCGGTGCCGACGCCGGACTGGTGGAGATTCTCAAGCAACGCTTCACCAAACACATCTTCGCCGACGGCGCCGATCATTTGTACCGAGAAGCCAAGCCGGGCAGCTGCGACAGCCTGGTTCGCGCCCTTGCCTCCCGGGGTGGTCGTGAAATTCGTGCCAATCAGAGTTTCGCCCGCAAGGGGGATCCGCGGCGTACTTGCCACCAGGTCCATGTTGATGCTGCCGACCACGACGATGGGTTTTTGCGGAGCAGTCATGCGGGAAACCAGTATTAGTAAAGTGGTGCGAGTGCGATGGAGCTCAGCCCCAATATGAAAAAGACAAACATCAGGATAAGAAACATGCGGGCTTTTGCCGGCGCACCCGCAAACTCATGCCATACGAAGATTCCCCAGCAGGCTGAGACCATCGTCGCACCCTGGCCGATCGAATAGGAAACCGCAGGTCCGACCTTGTGCGCACCCGAGCCAAGAAAATTTGCAACCGCGCCCAGGCACCAGATCATGCCGCCAAGGATGCCTGCGAAATGCCAGCGCCACAGTGCTCCCCAATACTCTGAGCCATTCACTCGTGGTTTGCCATCGAGCGGCTTGAACATCAAAAGAAAGTTCGCGGGGAACGTCGAAAGAAGAACGCCCACGGCGAAGAATGTCGCGATCGCATACGGCCCGGGAGCGGGGCTTCCAATGGTCCCTGTCATTGCGCGCGCAACCAGAGGGTAAAAGCTTCCCATCAGGAGCCCGGCCACAAGGCTCAACACGATCCCGCGGGAGGTCGCAGCCTTTGCTGCTTTTTCGCGGCTGCGATATGCTGCCGCATCCAAAACGATTGCAAGGGTGACGAGCGAAACGCCGGCGAAAAGGAGAATCGGGTTCGCCTTGGGGCTGACGATGTAGCTCCATACGGATCCCACAATCAGTGCGAGCCCGATGCCTACCGGGAATGCGACGGCCAGGCCGGCGACCTCGATGGCAGCGACGAGCAGAAGGTTGGCCACGTTGAAGACCACGCCCCCCGCGGCGGCCAGTTCCATCGATCGCAGCGGCGACTCGACAAGATCCGCGAGGAAGGGCGTTCCGGCCGATCCGTGGCTGCCCAGCGTGAGGCCGAGCAGCAGCGCTGCCAGCATCACTCCCAACGCATAGTCCCAATAGAAAAGTTGAAAGCGATAACCCGGGCAGAGCTTGAGCGTGTTTGCCCACGAGCCCCAGCAAAGCATACTCAGCAGCATCAGGAGGAGCGCCGCCTGATACGTTTCAGGAAGAAACATCCCCATTGCCCCCATGTAGAGAAGCGTTGTGCGGTAACGGGGGAACCATAACGTCTTTGGCTGCCTCCGTGCAAATTACAAATGTGCAAGCGAGCGTGAGAACGCCGCCCGGTGACCTAAGACTTTGCAGCCTTCACGGCCTCTGTCAGGGCTGGAACCACGTCAAACAGATCGCCCACAATGCCGTAATCCGCAACTTCGAAGATGGGGGCGTCGGGATCCTTGTTGATCGCCACAACGCACTGCGAGCCCTTCATCCCGACCAGATGTTGAATGGCTCCCGAGATGCCGACGGCAAGATAAAGCTTGGGGGAGACAGTCTGTCCGGAACTGCCGACCTGGCGCTCGATGGGCAGCCACCCACTATCGCAGATGGGGCGCGAGGCAGCCAGTTCCGCACCCAAAGCAGAGGCGAGATCCTGCACAAGGCTGAGATTGTCGGCTTCCTTGATGCCGCGCCCGACACTTACAATCAGTTGTGCTGAGCCAAGGTCGACCGTCTGCGCCGATCCACGGAAAGGCTCACTCGGCTTGGTTCGAATCTGTCCTGCTTCGATGGTGGGCGTGAAGGTATCAATCGTCGCCGTGCCTGCCGCGATCTGGTCCGCTCGAAATGCGCCCGACTGGACCGAGACAAAGCAAGTCCCGGCGCCGGCATGCCGATATTCGCCGCTCAATCGACCCTGCATCAATTGCCGGAGAAACACAGGGCCGTCTGCAATCGCTACCACGTCGCCGATGAGAACCTGTCCCAATCGCGCTGCGAGGGCAGGCGCATAGTCGCGCACCTGGTAGGTATGCGGAAACACAAGATAATCCGGGTTCTCACTGCGCATGAACTGCTCCAGCGCGATCGTGAAACCATCGGCCGTGTAGGCGGCCAGCAACGGATGCTCCAGGCGCATCACCTTGGCAAGTTGCTTCGTCGCTGCTTCGGCAGCGAGGGACTGCGTCTGCGCGCCTGGCAGCAATGCGCTGACCGATAGATTGAGTTGCCGGCCAAGTTTTTGTCCGGCCGCAACCGCTTCCCAGCTGATGCGGCTCATGCGCCCATTCCGTTCTTCCAGCACCACCCATACGCCGCTCATAGGACCCTCGCATCAAACTTCAGCTTTTCTACCAGCGCCGCGGCAGCTTCCTTCGGCGAGCCGGGAAGAATTTGCGTCGACTTCTGCTTCTGAGGCAACGCAAGGCGTTCCAGTGTTGCTACAGGCTGCACCGTTGTGCCCAATTCGGCCGCAGTTACACGGCGCATTTCTTTGGTCTTGGCTCGCTTGATGCCCATCAGCGTGGCGTAGCGTAGCTTGTTGCCCCCCGACTGAATCGTCAACACGGCAGGAAGGGGTATATCAATATTTTGGAACCAGCCTTCTTCGAGTTCCCGTTTTACCGTGATGCCGCCATCGGTCGTCTCCACGTGCAGGATCAGCGACGAGTGAGGAAGGCCCAGCAATTCGGCCAGGATCACGCCTGTCTGTCCATAGCCCAGGTCATCCGACTGCAGGCCGGTCAGCACCAGATCAGGATTTTCCGGCTTGATCGCTGCAGCGAGCAGCTGTGCCACTCCCAGCGCGTCCCGCGTGCCGAGGTCCTCGGCATCCACGTGAATTGCGCGGTCGGCGCCTTTCGCCAGCGCTTCGCGGATGGTGGACCCCACACGCTCAGGCCCAGCACTCAGCACGATCACTTCGCCACCGTGCTTTTCTTTCAGCTGCAGCGCCTCTTCCAGCGCATAAGCGTCCGACTCATTCAGCGCCCATTGCAGATCGGCTTCCTCAATCCACTTGCCGGCAGCGTTGATCGCGACATGAGCATCGCGCTCCGGGACTTGTTTGATCGCAACTATGATTTTCATTGGTTTCTCTCTTGGTTTCTAATTCGTGGATTTAGGCAAGGCGCGTGCGGCGATCTGCGCGATATCCATGAGCTGTGGCGCAGCCGAACTCTGGGCTGCAAAGGCATCGCGAAACATCGTATTGCAGAACGGACAGGCAGTGCCCACGGTCGCGGCCCCGGTTGATGCCAATTCCTCGGCGCGGACATGGCTCACGCGCTGGCCGGTTTCCTCGCCGAGGAAAGCGAGCCCGCCACCCGCTCCGCAGCAAAAACTGCGTTCACGGTGCCGGGGCGCTTCAACCAGCGTGCCGGCCGACGCGATCACCGCGCGCGGCTCGTCGTAAACATCGCGATAGCGGCCCAGATAGCAAGGATCGTGATACGCAATTTTGTCTCCGCTGTCCGCAGAGGGAAGGCGGCTCAAATGCCTGGCCAGAAACTCGCTGTGATGCTCCACCTGCGGGGCTGAACCATAGTCCTTCCAATCTTCCTGGATCGTGCGCACACAGTGGGGGCAGATGGAGACGATTTTCTTCACTTTGGCCTGCGTCAGGGTTTCGAGATTTGCTTCGGCGAGTTGCTGGAAGACTAAGTCATTGCCCAGGCGCCGCACTGGATCGCCTGTGCATTTTTCCTTGCGCAGAACCCCATAACTTGTGCCGAGATACTTCATGACACGGGCGAAATCTGCCACGATCTCGCGGCCTTTCGGATCGTAGCCGCCCATGCATCCCAGCCACAGGCAGTACTCCTGCGTCCCGTCGAAAATCGGGAATTCCTGCTTCTGAATAAATTTGTCGCGCTCGCTCGCGCTCATCCCCAGTGCGTTCGATCCGCGCTCCAGGGCAAGAAACAATTTCGCTCCGTGATCGTCTTCCCATGCGCCCGTGTTGACTGCGCCGCGGCGCATCCCAATGAGGATGGGGAGATGCTCGATTCCTACCGGGCATTGAAATTCGCACGCCCCGCACGTCGTGCACTGAAACACAGCTTCTTGTGAGTTGTATTTTCCCAGCAGCGGTTCCGACGACTTGGGACCGAATTCGTTGAGATAACCGCGCACGCCCAGCACGATTTCTTTGGGGTTGAGCAGCTTCCCGGTGTTGCTTGCGGGGCAGTGTTCGGTGCAGCGGCCGCACTCCACGCAGGAGTATGCCTGGAGGCTGACAAGCTGCGTCAGATCGGTGCCGGACACCAGCCCGAAGTCCTCATCGCCGTTCAACGGTGGGATGCGACTGAAGGCTCCACGCGAGAGAAAGACAGTGGCCGGGCTGAGCACGAGGTGCAGATGCTTGGTGTGGGGAATGATGGGCAGAAAGAGGAGAAGCGTCAGTGTATGCAACCACCACAGCCAGCGCGCTGCGGGGTCGGAATCGGAAACGAAAAATGCGGCGAGATAGGTCGCCATCAGAAGGAAGATGAGCAGCGCGATGAAGCCCGACTCCCACGAAAGCTTTTCGCCCAGCCATTTGGGACGCACCAGAAAGCGGCGGACAAACAGGCCGAGTATGCCCGCAGCGCAGGTCACTGCGAAAGCCGCAGCCAGGTAGAAATAGAGCCGCCCAAACCATCCAGCCGGGTCAAGAAAGCCAATGCCCAGGCCGACCGCGCAGTGATTGAGGGTCACCAGCGCGAAGGCGCAGAATCCCCAAAATACAAACGCGTGCGCGATTCCGGGCAGCGGTCGCTGTTGAATTACCTTTGCCTGGCATATCACTTCCCAGACGAAATCCCAGATGCGGCGGCCAAGCGGGAAGAGATGGAAATCGGCGTCCTTTTTCGATCGCAGAATCTTGCCGAGAATGGGTTCAATGCGCCGTGTAAACACGATGCCGGAGCTGACGGTCAAGGCGGAAAACAGGACCTTCTCAACGAGAGAAAAGTGTTGAGGCTCGGCCAGAATAGGGGAGACGAAGATCATGATCGAACGAACCAACAATACAGGATCGCGCCTGTATCCGTCGCGGGCGGCGGGATTGGAAAGCTGGGCATGGTACGACCTCGCAGAGAACGCATTTTATTTCGGTGATTCCGGGAATCAGTCCCAACAACATTGTCCGAAACCGTGCTCCATTCGATGCAACGCGCCGCTCAAGCGAACGAGGCCGAAATTGTCACATTTGGGTGTATTCGCGGGACTCGGATCGCACCAGGCGCGATGCCAGCAGGCCAAAGGCGAAAAGCTGCCACCATGCCAGGGCGACGATTGCGCAGAGCGCCTGCCCGACAAAATCATTTTTTCCGAACCTCTGTCCGGGGAACCCGAGCTCCAGATATGCACGCACCAGGCCGCCTGCGACAGCGACAAGGAAGACCGAGATCAGAATGGTGCTCCGTCCCAACGCAGAAAGGTGAGTTTTGAACGGCGGCTCAGACTCCTCTGCGTTACGGTACCAGAGCACGAACCACAGCAGGAGCACTGCGCATCCCAGCACCGAGCTCAGATATTGGAAGAGCTGAAAGTAATAGAACACTCGGCCGAACGGCATGCGAATGGTTTGGCCCAGCAGCGCCCAATGATCGTAAAGCCAGTAGTCGTGATGGGTGCACGAGTCCCAAAGGATGTGGGTTGCAATCCCCACAAGGATCGAAACGACGATCCATGCAAAATTCCTCGCACCTCGAAAGCGAAACTCCCCCACAAAAGGGGCCAACTTGCGCTGCAGGCGGATCGGCAACAGGAGCGTGAACGGAACCTTCACTACGCGATGGAACATCCAAAGTGTGGCTAGGGCCATGGGAAGCGACAGGAGAAACGCGCCTGGCAAAGTATGGCCATACCCGCCGCCCGGTTTGAGCCGCAAAAAGTATTCGAGATCAGGGGCAAAAGTTCCTACCACCAGCGCCGATGGGATCAGGCGTGTGCGTCGGAAAGGAAGGGCTGCAGCACCGTGGGCAAGCGTAAAGGGCACACTCCCATTATGCCGCGAGCTTTACGTTAGAGTTGCACACTGCGGATCTTCTTTGTTACGTGAGGGTTATGGGCTTCAACCGAGACGGGGTATCTGGTTCCAATTTGGTTCTCGTTGCTTCGGCTTACTCGCTGAATGTTCGGAGCTTAGGCCCTGCGATCAGCAGCGAACGATTTTCGGCGAATCGATGCCCTTGGTCGCATTCCGCGTGTCGATGACAAGTTGCGCCTGCTCCACAATTGCCCTGTAGTCATACGTGGAGTGGTCGGTCACAATCATCACCGCGTCGAATTCGCCCAGGTTCGTCAGTGGGGTATTGGTCATATTCAACGCGTAGTGGCGACCCTGTCCTACAGCTGGAAAGTAGGGGTCGTTATAGGCCACGGTGGCGCCCTTCTCGCGCAACAGCTCCAGAATTGTGAGCGACGGCGATTCGCGCAGGTCGTCGATGTCGCGCTTGTAGGCCAGCCCGAGGATGAGAATCTTCGACCCGTTGATCGACTTCCGTTGGCGATTCAAACCGTCGGCGAGTTGGTCGATCACAAAGCGCGGCATGTTGATGTTGATTTCACCCGCCAGCTCGATAAACCGAGTGCGAAAGTCAAACTGCCGAGCCTTCCACGAGAGATAAAACGGATCGATTGGAATGCAGTGGCCACCCAGCCCCGGTCCAGGATAGAAGGCCTGAAAGCCGAACGGCTTTGTCTTGGCCGCGTCGATCACCTCGTGGATATCGATGCCCATGCGCATACAGAGCTGCTTGAGCTCGTTGACGAGCGCAATGTTGACGCAGCGGTAGATGTTCTCGAGCAGCTTGGTCATCTCGGCGATGGCAGGGCTGCTCACTGGAATCACGCGGCGAAAGATCGAGCCGTACAGCGCGCCCGCCAGCTCGGCTGCCACCGTGCCGCAGCCTCCCACGACCTTAGGAATGTCGGGACGAGCCACCGTTTCGTTGCCTGGATCCTCACGCTCCGGGGAGAACGCGACATGCATGCCGGTAAGCTCCTCCCCTCGAGCGACCCTCAAGGCCTGCGGGCTTCCTGTTTCGAGTAGCGGGACAACAAGCTCTTCGGTGGTGCCAGGATAGGTGGTACTTTCGAGAACGATCAACTGTCCGTTGTGCACATGCGGCGCGATGGCCTCAACCGTGCCAGTGACATAGCTCAGATCGGGTTCATGGAAGTCGTTGAGGGGCGTCGGGACGCAGATAATGACGACGTCCATCTGTTCGATTTCGGAATAGTCTGCGGTCGCGCGGAAGCCGCTTTTCTGTCCCTGCTGGATCATCTCCGGCAGAATGCGCACGATATAGGATCCGCCGCGATTCAACGTAGCGACTTTGTCCGGCGCGATGTCGAATCCTGTGACCTGGAAGCGCTCCCCGCTGAACAGCAGCGCCAGCGGCAATCCGACGTAGCCCATCCCTATAATGCCCACGCGGGCTTCGCGGCTTTCAATCTTCTGTTTCAGCTCCGCAAGAGAGCCGGTTGCGGCAATGGCCATAGCTAAATTCTATGCCATTGCCCAACGCTGGAACGTCCAGCGGTCGGCCTCTTGTATCCTGTCGTTTGCCGCCCCCGATCTCTCGCAACAGAGATGCGCAGGCGGCGGAGGAAGACTTTGGCGAAGTTTCTGGTTACTGGAGCCGCGGGATTCATCGGCCGCTCGATTGCGGCGGCTCTTCTCAAGCGGGGCGAATCGGTGCGCGGCGTCGATAACTTGATTACGGGCAAGCGCGAAAATCTTGCCGGCCTCGAGGCAATGGAGTTTATCGAAGGCGATCTTACGGATCCTGCCGTGTGCCAGAGCGTTTGCACAGGCGTCGAGATCGTGTTTCATGAGGCGGCCCTGGCCAGCGTGCCGCGTTCCGTCGCCGATCCAGTCAGCACCAACCTGCACTGTGTGACAGCTACGCTCAACGTCCTCGTCGCCGCTCGCGCTGCGGGCGTACGCCGCGTCATCTACGCCGGTTCGTCATCCGCCTATGGCGACACGCCGACCTTGCCTAAGGTCGAGACCATGCTGCCCAATCCGATCTCGCCTTATGCGGTGGCAAAGCTCGCCGGCGAGCAATACATGCGCGCGTTCGCCCGCGTCTACGGGCTAGAAACAGTAGTCCTCCGCTACTTCAACGTTTTCGGCCCCTATCAGGATCCGACCTCCCACTACTCTGGCGTGCTGGCGATTTTTTGCCGCAAGATGCTGGCGTCGGAACAGCCGACAATCTTTGGCGACGGAGAGCAGAGCCGCGACTTTACCTACATCGACAATGTGGTCCACGCCAATCTGCTGGCTGCCGCGGCGCCGGCGGCAAAAGTCAGCGGACAGGTCATGAACACCGCAACAGGGAACCGTGTCACTCTCAACGAGACGTTTAATATTGTGCGCGAATTGACTGGATATAAAGGGGATCCATCCTACGTCCCAGCGCGATCTGGAGACATTCGCGACTCCCTCGCGGATATTGATAGCGCAGGAGAGCTGCTGGGCTATAAGCCCATCGTCGGTTTCCGCGAGGGGTTGCAGCGCACTGTGGAGTGGTACCGGGAGACCGCATCCAAGGGCTGACTCTGCTTGCAGTTACCTCAGCGTGCGGAATTGCCTCGTGCCGTGACACGTCTCACAACCGTTTTACGGCCAATCTGCTGAGACTTGGGGATAGCCTCCACAGCCGCAGTCGCGAACGATGGCCAAGGGATTGCCCTGTCGGAGGGGTTTTCAAAAGGAACCCTGACCGTTGCCGGAAGCTGCTGTCACCGAGCCCAACCTGTCGAATTCTGCTGAAGCTCAGCAGCGCGCGCGCGTGTCCCTCTCCGGTTCCTCCACCTCTCTTTACTCTGTGGCCATGGTTCTTGTCGACCGCCGTCGTTTCGTCTTCAAGGTGGTAGGCGGTCTTTTGCTGGCCTGCCTCGCCTACTGCCTGATCGCTCCCAACGACTATGAGGCCAGCGCCAGGATCGCTATGCGCGCGTCCCCCGCCGGCGAACTGAATCTCGGTGAAGGAAGTGACGGCAACTCTGCCTCGTTTGCTTCCGGACAGACGCAGCTGGAGACCCTGGCAAACATCTTTCGCAGCGACAGGCTTGCGTGGATTGTCATCGTGACCCAGCGGCTCGATCGCGCCCCGGGATTCGCCGGCCGGTTGGCCCGCAAGTTCACCTCATTCCGCATCGATGCGCCCGAACCGGAAGCGCAGGCCTATCTCCTGGAGCGATTCCAGCAGCGCCTCTACGTGCGAACGCTCCCGCGCACGCTGATATTGCAGATTCGTTTTCGGTCGAGCGATCCGGCTCTATCGGCGGCGGTAGTCAATGGATTGATTCAAGCCTACATTCAGCAATACGCAGAGTCGGGTGTGCGTGCGACTGCCGAGTCCGCAGACCTACTCAACGACCAACTGGCTGGTTTGAAGGCCCGCGTCGACAGCGATGACACGCTACTCGCCGCTTTCCAAAAGGACCATGGACTCCTCAACACACCGGAAACACTGGCGAACGGCCAGCCCACCGATGTGCAGCACACGGCAGCTCTCGCAGAGATCGACGACCTGAACAGGGAATTGGTTGGCGCGACAGGCGATCGCATTTTGTGCGAAGCGGAGTATCGCTCGGCCCTACGCGGAAATCCGGAGCTGGTTGTCTCGTCGGATCCACACCTGCAGTCACAAAACGGCACCTTCGCCACGGCTCTGCTGCAGCAGCTGCACGCGCGCCACAGCGACCTGGAACAGGAAGCAAGCCAGCTCAGCACCGAGCACGGGCCTAGCTTTCCACGCGTGGTTGAGATTCGCTCCCAGCTGCGCGATCTCGACCGTCAGGCCGCGATCGAGGATGCAAAGCTCGTCGGTCAATTCAAAGAGGCTTGGGAAACTGCGGCCGAGCGCGAGAAGCTTCTCCGTCAAAACCTCGACAGAAGCACAACGACGGGTATGAAGTTGAATGCTGCAGTCACGAAGTATGCGGCGATGCGCCAGGAAGCGAATGCGACGCATGATCTCTATATTCGCAGCCTGGAGAAGGTCCAAGAAGCAAGGCTCGCAGCCGGCGCACGCGGCTCAAACATAGAAGTCGTTGATTTCGCCCGGCAGCCTGTGAAGCCAGTCGCGCCTGACCTGCCTGTGTACTTAGCAATCACGCTTTTTGTGAGCCTCTGGCTTGCCATCGGAGGTGCTTTCTTGCTCGAATCGCTTCGGCCTTCATTGCGGAACACCGCGCAGACTCTACTGCTCTTTTTCTTGTTTGCGGTTCCGCTCCTGCGCGGCCAGGCGCCCACGCCAAGCACCTCAGGATTGCCCACGGGCGTAGCGCGTATTCCGCAATCGATCGAAGTCAGGAGCGTGCCGGATGCGGAAGACGCGCCAGCCATTTGGGGAATTTCTTATCCGGCCGGTACAGTTGAGAACCCATCCAACCCCTCAATCTCGCCCATCTCCGCCCCACTGGGTCCGGGAGATCTCCTGGAGGTTTCCGAGTTCCACATGCCGGAGTTTCACTCCACGGTCCGGGTCTCTGAGACAGGAACGCTCGTGCTCCCACTAATTGGCGAAGTGACCGTCGACAAGTTGACCCCGGAATCTGCAGCCCGCGCGATCCAAGCAGTGCTGGTCGAACGCGGTATGCTCCTGCATCCGCAGGTCGTCGTCACGGTCACCGCCTATGCGGGTCTCGATGTCAGCATCTTGGGAGAGGTCGCGCGGCCTGGGGTCTACCCCTTCGCAGTGCACCACAGACTTCTCGATCTGATCTCGGCTGCATCGGGCTTGGCTCCGGGTGCCGGAAGCCTCGTGACCATCTCCCCGCGGGACAATCGGAAGCTCCCTCTCGCCGTGGTGCTCAACAATGGAGGCGTGAATAACAATCCCGAGCTTGAGCCGGGCGATACGGTCGAAGTTCGCCACGCCGGCCTGGTCTATGTGATCGGCGATGTGATCCGCCCCGGCGGCTTTCCTATCGATCCAACCCAGCGGCTCACAGTTGTGCAGGCGCTCACACTGGCGTGGGGACCGACGCAAAACGCAGCGCTCACCAAGGCTCTCCTGATTCGCGAGCAAAAAGGCGGACGCACCCTCACCACCTTGAACCTGAAGCGCCTTCTCCGCGGCGAAGATCCCGACCTCGCCATTCAGGACCGCGACATCCTCTTTGTGCCCGATTCCGCGGCCAGGAATCTGTGGAACCGCACCATGGAATCAGTGGTGCAATCCGCGGCCGGCGTCAGCATCTATGCGGGTCTTGTCTACTCGCAGAGGTTCTGAAGATGCGCAAGACCGTCCGGACTGTTTTGCTGCTGTATGTCTTCGCGATTCCGTGGGAATACTCGCTCGACCTGGGTGATCCCTTCGGCAATGTGGCGCGCATTCTCGGACTTGTGCTGCTTCTGGTCGCGATTCCCGCCACAATACAGGCCGGCGGCATCCGCACCCTTGGCGGAGCGCAGGTACTCACTCTTGTTCTCTTGCTCTGGTTCTGCTGCACCTGTTTCTGGACGATAGATCTGCCGCAAACTCTTCAGAAACTGCCCGGCTATGCGCAGGAAGCGATGATCGTCTGGTTGATTTGGGAATTCGCGGAATCGCAGCGCCATCTTCAATCGATCTTTCGCGCCTGGCTCGCAGGCTCCTGGATACTGGCGGCGCTTACAGTAGCGAATCTGTCTTCTGCCCTGACGCTCGCCGAAGGGCAGGTTCGTTTTGCCGCGATCGGTCAGGATCCAAATGACGTCGCGCGCTTTCTCGACCTTGGATTCCCCATCGCAGCTTTGCTCTCGCACAAGGAAGTCCGCACACCCTGGCGTCTGTTGGCGCTTGGATATTTTCCCCTTGGCTTGGCAGCCGTGTTGCTGACCGCGTCGCGTGGCGGGGTTGTTGCGGCCCTTGTCGCATTGGTTGGGTCCGGGGCGCTGCTGCTGCGTCATCAAGCACGCGGAGTCCTGGCTGCGGGTCTCGCCTCACCCTTGATCGCGGCCGGATTCTGGTTCGTCATCCCTCGGGAAACACTCATGCGACTGTCGACGATCGGCGATTCGCTGCAGGGTGGCGACCTCAATCAACGCCTGAACATCTGGGAAGCGGGTTGGCGTGCATTCGCACAGGCGCCATTCTTCGGCCATGGAGCTGGATCGTTTGTCAACGCCGCGGGCCTCGCGCCATTCGACACCGCACACAACACAGCGCTCTCCATCGGCGTCGAATCGGGAGTCTTCGGATTTATGCTGGCCTTTGCCATTCTCATCGTTTCGATACACTCCGCGGTTCAAGCCCCCGAAACAATTCGGCCGGCGCTGCTGACTTTGTTGTTCACGTGGATCGTCTCATCGCTCGTCGGCAGCGTGGCGGAGAGCCGGACTACCTGGCTCATGTTTGGTGTGATCGCATCGGCGGCACGACTTCACGCAATCCGTTCCGAACCGGAGCCTCGTCGACCCACTTCGGCGAAGGTATCACTGTCCCCAAACGCGACACCCGCCGAGGCAAGCTGAGGAGTCACCGATGAGTGCGGGGTCGACCTTTTTCGCCGCGGGCGGCACAAATCGCCGCATTCTAAACGCAGCCGCAGCGGTCACCTCGGCGGGCCTACTCGTAAAGCTTGTCGCTACGTTGAAGGAATTCGCGGTTGCGGGCGTATATGGGCGCTCCGATGCCATGGACGCGTTTCTTGCGGCATTTCTGATCCCCGGGCTCTTGATCAACCTGATTTCGGAGTCGATGAACCAGGCGCTCATGCCTACCTTGGTGCGCGTGCGAGAAAGCGAAGGCCACACCTCCGCACAGCAATTGTTATCCAACGCTTTCCTCTGGGGGTGCCTTCTGCTTGCGGCGGCTTCCATCTGCATGGGACTTTCGGCGCATGCGTTCTTTCCCTTGATCGCCTCACATTTCGCCGCTCCGAAAATGAGCCTGGCGATCCATCTCTTCTACGCCCTGTTGCCTGTCGTCGTGCTCACGGGAGTTGCCTCGACGTGTACAGCAGTTCTCAACTCCGTTGAGCATTTCAGCATCCCGGCAATCGCTCCCGTCGCAACCCCGCTCGCGGTGCTGTTGGGTGCGGAACTTCTCGGCACACGGTGCGGAGTTTGGGCGTTGGTTTACGCCACGCTGGCAGGTGCGTTGATCCACACACTCTGGGTCGCACGGCTGATGGATCGAAAGGCCTATCGCTTCCGATTACGCTGGTACGGATGGGACGCGTCGACGCGTGAAGTCGCGGGGCAGTTTGTGCCGGTGCTCTTAAGCAGCCTAGTTGCTTCGGGGGGTCTTCTTGTAGATCAGTCGATGGCTGCGATGCTTCCTGCCGGCAGCGTTTCGGCTCTTGTCTACGCGGGCCGATTTGTAGGCGTAGTGATCACTCTTTTGGCCGGCACGATTTCGTCGGCAGTCACGCCTTATTTTGCGAACCTGGTGGCACAAAAGAGTTGGATGGAGTGCAAAGCCACGCTTCGCTATTGGACTCGGCTTCTGGCCGCGATTTCCATCCCAATGACTGCAATGTTGATTGGATGCGCTCACTTGCTCATTCGCGTTGCTTTTCAGCACGGGGCTTTTGGCGTCCGGGATACGGCCGCGGTGACGCCAGTTCTGGCTATGAGCGCGATTCAGATTCCGTTTTTTGTATGCAGTCGGATTTCGTATCGTCTTTTGATTGCCTTGCGCCGCACGGATCTCATCTTCTACTGCGGGCTTCTCAATCTCATCCTCGACATCGCACTGAATCTCATCCTGATGCGCCTTTGGGGAGTGGCCGGCATAGCACTGGCCACGTCGTTGTGGACGGCGAGCACATTTTGCTTTCTCTGGATCGCCTCGCAGCGCGTTCTCCGTGCAGCCGAAGGAGGCGTGGTTTGATTCCGCATCCCGCTCAATATCTGCTACGTTTCGACGACCTCTGCCCCACCATGTCTCGCCAGCACTGGACACGCTTTGAACGGCTCATCGACGAATTTCGTGTCCAGCCGATCCTTGCTGTGGTTCCCGAAAATCACGATCCCGATCTCATCTCCGAGCCTTCCGATCCCGCGTTTTGGCAGCGGATAAGAGCTCGGCAGGCGGCCGGCGCCTCGATTGCCATGCACGGCTACCGTCATCGCTGCAACAGGGTAGCTAGAGGCTTGCTTCCTCTGTGCGACCGCTCCGAGTTTGCCGGCGTCCCGAAGAGCATTCAGCGCGCCTGGATTCGACGAGGCCTCGAGATCCTCCGAAACCATGGGCTTGCCCCTCGTCTCTGGGTTGCGCCGCGCCACGGGTTCGATCGCGCCACCCTAGATGCACTGCGCGCGGAGGGAATTGGATATCTGTCCGACAGCTTCGCGCGGATACCCTTCACACGCGATGGCCTGGTATGGATTCCTCAGCAACTATGGCGGCCAGTTGAGAAAACCACCTGTCTCTGGACGATTTGCGTTCACAGCAACACCGCAAGCGATGAGTCGGTAAAGATTCTGCGGACGTTTATGCGAGCGCACGCTGCGGAATTCATGTCATTCGATCGCGTCGCAGCGGAACAATCGCCAGGCCCCCTTCATTTAAAGGAAAATCTTTACGCGCAATGCGCACTCTGGCGCTTCATGTTTTTGAGACGCGTGATTCGCCCATTATTCTCGCCCGTAAAGGTTGCGCTGCAGAGCTCTGTTGAGCGTTAACTTGCATCTCCGGGACGAGCGCCCGTCGATGATCCTCGCATAGAGGGCCTCCCGCCTGTCGAGAACCTGTTCCAGCCCATAGAGCTCCTTGACGCGTTGCCGCGCGCATTCACCCATTGTTTGGCGAAGGTCGCTGGGCGTGTCCATCAACTTCATCATCGCCCCGGCGAGAGCGTCTGCATCTCCGGTGTTCACCAGCAAGCCGGTTCGCCCATCCTCAATCGTCTCCCAACTCCCAGGAACTTTGGTGGCCACCGCGGGTAAGCCGCACGACGCGGCTTCGAGAAGCGCCACTGGCAGACCTTCCCAAAGCGATGTGAGCGCAAATCCATCGGCGGCCTGCATCCAGCGACGGACGTCAGTCTCGAAGCCGAGAAAATGAACGCGATTACTGATCTCCAGCTCCTGTGCCAACTTCCGAAGAGCCCCGTCCAGAGACCCGGCACCTGCAATCACCAGCTGTGCTTCTCGCATCAGGGATTGGAATGCGCGAAGCAGTATGGGATAGTTCTTCACTGTTTCGAGTCTGCCCGCCGCAAGCCATAAAAATTCATCCTTCAAGCGAAGATCTTTTCGAATCGCGAAACGAAGCGTAGCGTCCGGGCGCCAATGTTCAGTGTCGATTCCATTGGGCAATGTCTGTAGATGATGTTTTGAGACCATACGCGCATCAAGGTACGACGTCGCTGCCGCTCGGCTCACCACAGTCACCTGGTCAGTGAGCTGGTCGCTGAGACGATATCCCAGTCGACAACCCAGCGTACCAACCGATGACGTATGGATTGTGTCGACGAGCGCGAAAGAAGGTCCGAGAGGGCGCGACCAGCGAGCCAGCCAAGCGGAGTGCGGCATGTGTGCATGTACCAAGGCTGGTCTCTTCTGTACAAGCCAGCGATGAAAGCCCCACCATCCCCGCGGATCGGCAAGACCTTTGCGCATGCGCAAACTCATAAATTCCACACCCGCGTCGATGAGTTCCTGTGCCGCGGCACCGCCTGTTCCGGATAGTGCGAGTACGGTCACGCACCACCCCCGTCGGGCCAAGCCCTTTGCGAGTTGCATCACCTGTCGCTCTGCCCCGCCAAGACGATCGAGCGTCGGTATGAGAACGGCAATGCGGCTCATGGGCGACCCTTCGCCAGCACCGCGTCAATCAGGCTCTCGTACGCAGGCAAGGCCAGCTCTAATCGAAAGGCTTCGACCCAGTCATGTCCGAAGCGCTCCCCCGGACGCAACGCCAGCAGTGCCGCAGTCAATGCATCTGCCAGCGCATCGGCCGAAACGTCACGCGCCATCCAGATTCCCGCCTTTTCGCGAATCAAATTTTCTATCCCGCCCACCGCAGGCGTAGCAACAATGGGCAATCCGCCTGCCGCAGCTTCGAGGAGAGCATTGGGCAGACCTTCGTGCCGCGAAGACAAAACAAAGAGTGTTGCACCTTGGAAAAGCATGGAAGGCCGGGCCACTCTCCCCAGAAATCGCACGGTCTCATTCAATCCCAGAGTGCGCGTCAGTTTCCGAAGTGACGCCTCTTCTGACCCGTTCCCTGCGAGCGTCAAATCAATAAAAGGAAACGAGTGCTTCAGTCTAGACAGGGCGTTCAAAAGCAAATCGAATCCCTTTTCTCGCGAAAGGCCTCCCACCGCAAGCAAATGAGGGCCTGGGCCACTCCACTGCTCGCACGACTGCTCCATCGTCGAGCGAAGCACATCGAAATCAACTGCATTGGGCAGCACGGAGATAGTCTCGCTCGATTCGCCTGTATATCGATGGAGATCTTCCGCCATCACCGCTGTTTGGCAAATCACACCATCCGCGCGCCTATAGAGAGCGCGATAAAGAAGATGCGTCAGCGCCGGCCAGTTTGTTTCGCCGAGCATCGCGGAGGCGATGCCATTCTGTCGCACCAGGATCCGTGTCTTCTTCGGAAGTACTGGCCGCAACAGCAGAACAAGAAAATTCAGGTGAACCATGCTGCAGAGAATGATGTTGGGCTGCAATCGCCAAATCAGGCGAACCAATCGCACAGCAGCGTATCGTACGCGGCGCGCACCAATTGCGTGCACCGTCATATGCGAAGGCATTTCAAAGGTTTCGCGGCAGCTCTGCGTAATCAATCCCAAATGGATTTGGTGCTTTTTCGTCGAAAAATGTCGGGCCAAGAGTTCCGTGACGTGTTCCGCACCTCCTCCCCGAAGATGGGAAATTAAGAGCAGAATCATGGGCCGGGTAGGCATCGAGCAATCGCTATCTTGAGTGTATGGATGGATATGTTGAGAAAATAGCGGATCGATGCCACAACCGGAAGTGACAGAAGGCACATGCCGACGTGTCCGATAGTGTTACATTGATTCGTTCCTATCTTAGATAAACCCTCCCAGAGATTGCGCATAAATAGGAGTACGGGTCTTGCCGCTCTGTAACGAATCGCCCGAGCTCATAGTAGGTAAGCCGATGTGGCTTGGGCCCGCACCGCGCATCGTCATCGGCATCACCAACGCACAAACTTGCCTTGTTCTCTCGGGGCGAATTCGCGCCCTGCTGGATGCAGGCTTCCACGTCACTGTTCTTTCCAGTCCCGGCGACCTTCTCGATCTCATGGAGCATGACGAAGGAGTCGCCACCCTCCGCGTCCCTATACAAAGAGGAATCGCTCCGGTTGCGGATCTGCTCTCGCTCTACCGGCTTTGGCGTCTCCTGCTCAAACTCAAGCCCGACGTCGTGGAATTCAGCACGCCGAAGGCCGGGTTCCTTGGCATGATTGCGGCATTCCTAGCCGGCATTCCGCACCGGGTCTACTTCTTACGCGGCCTCAAACTCGAATCCCTGCATGGAATCAGACGGCTCGTCTTGCTCTTGACCGAACGCGCTGCCGCGGCCTGCGCACACGTTGTTCTCTGCAACAGTGGGAGCCTCAGGAAGAAAGCGTTGGAGATTGGTCTCGCCTCCGACGAAAAGCTGCATATCCTGGGCCCTGGTAGCAGCAACGGGATCAATGCCGTGCGTTTCCGACCTGGCGTGAGTGATGTGCGAAAGCAGTTTGGCATCCCGGAGGGGGCCAGAGTTCTCGGCTTCGTGGGGAGGTTGACGCGCGACAAAGGAATACCCGAACTCATTGATGCCTTCGAGCGGATCTTTCCGGTGATGCCGTATGTTTATCACCTCTTGGTCGGATGGTTTGACGAAGCGGAAGACGCCCTCAAGCGGGAATTGCGGAGCCGCATCCTCGCGAATCCGCATATTGTTTGCACTGGTTTTGTGGTCGACGCCGCACCCTGCTATCAAGCCATGGACCTGCTGGTCTTGCCGTCCATGCGCGAAGGCTTTCCGAATGTCGTATTGGAGGCGTCTGCGTCGGGGATTCCCGTCATCAGCACGCTTTCAACCGGTGCTCGCGATTCAGTCGTACACGGCAAGACTGGCCTTTTAGTCCGTTTCGGCGATCGAGACGCGTTGTTTGACGCGATCATGCGATTGCTCCGCGACGCAAATGAGCGACAGCAGATGGGCACAGCCGGGCGTGCCTGGGTTCTGGAACAATTTCTCGATCGGCGCATCCGGAAGCTGACGGAGGTCTTCTACCGAGATTTGCTTAAGCCGGGCGAATTCAGCGCGTCAAGCGAGCCGCCGGTTATGGATTGGGCTGCTCTGTCGCGGTGACCGGCGGCGTCTCCTGTATCTTCACAGGAGTTTGCAGGGTGTGTGCACCTTCTTGTGCCGACCGCAAGACCTCGCCGGGTACAACTCCAAGAACAAACGTGGCGGCTGCAGCAAAAAGAAGCGCGGCTCCAACGGCAACGCCAACCTGCGGCAGAGAGCTCTGCGAAGCTGCGCTCTCTTCCGAAGGACGCTGTGCGGCTGCGAACGCCAGTCGCAAATAGTAGCCGGCGGCCAATCCGGAGTTAAGCAGGCCGATCACCGCAAGCCAGACCGCACCGCCGCCAACCGCGGCAGAGAACGCATAAAACTTGCCGAAGAATCCGCCGGTAAAAGGAATACCCACCAGCGAGATCAGAAAGAAAATCAAGAAGCCACCCAGCAGTGGCGACCGATATAAGAGTCCTCTGAAATCTTGCAGGAGCGGGAGTTTCTCGTCGTAGCCGCTCACCAGCGAGATCACCGCGAAGATGCCGACATTCATCGCAGAATACGCAGCGGTATAAAAGCTGACCGCCGCAATCCCGCTCGACCCAAGTCCCGCAAAGGCTGCCAGAAGATACCCGGCATGCGCGATCGACGAATAGGCCAGCATCCGCTTCACGTTTTGTTGCCTCAATGCGGCCAGGTTGCCCACGGTCATAGACAATATCGCCACAACCCATAAGAGCGGCGCCCAATAGGAGCGCTCAGCGGGAAAGATTTCGTAGGTGACACGCAGCAAAACCGCAAACGCCGCCGTCTTGGGAGCGGTTGACATCAGCGCGACCACCGGGGACGGCGCGCCTTCGTAGACGTCCGGTGTCCATACATGAAACGGGGCAGCGGATACCTTGAAGAGTATCCCCACCAGCATCAGTGCTAGGGCAGCCAGAACAAGTGGTTCATGGATTGTGGGGCGTAAGGCATTCGCGATCTCATAGATCTCCGTGGTTCCCGTTGCACCGAAGATGAGAGCAATCCCATAAAGCAGAAATGCGGTCGCAAAGGAGCCGAGAAGAAAATACTTGATGGCGGCTTCCGGACCCTTGCCCGTTTGTTTGCGATATCCGGCGAGAACGTAAGTGGAAATTGAAGAGATCTCCAGCGCAATGAAGACGACAAGCAGTTCGACCGCGCTGGTCATCAGGCACATGCCGACTGCGCCGAAGACGACGAGAGCATAATACTCGCCTTGGTGATGGCTGTCCTCAGGAAGCGCATCGAGCGCTAGAAGTAGCGCAACCAGCACGATGCCGCAAATGAGCACATGGAAGAAGACGGTGAAGGCGCTCGTCTCAACCGTCCCATAGAACCCCATTCCAGCCGGAATTGAAAGCTGCCAGAGACTCGTCCAGAGTGCGACTGTGGTGCCAAGGGCCGCGATCCATCCGAGGGCACGGCGGGGCCAACTGGGTGGGATCGATGCGTCAATCAGCATCACCAGCACGCCCGTCAGCGTGAGCACAATTTCGGGAAGAATGCGGGCCATGTCGCCAGGATTCATGGGCGCCCCTCTCCGGCGATCACAACGCTTGATGGGTTCGAGGATGGTATCGACGAGCTTTGGGCGGCCGGCGACCCGACGCGATTCTCAATCGTAGAGATCCACCACGACGGAGCCACGCCCATTACAAACATAAGTGCCGCGAGCGGCCAAAGAACGGCAAGCTCACCGAAGCGCAGATCTACAGCCGGCTTTGATTTTGCCAGATCGCTCTCCGGACCATAGAAGAGCCTCTGCACAAGCCAGAGCATATAGGTTGCACTTAGGATGACGCCCAGTGTGGCGGCGATGGCCCATCCCCGGCTAACGTCCGCAAACGTGCTCGACAGAATTAAGAACTCCCCAATAAAGCTGCTCAGCAATGGCAATCCAATCATGGCCAGCGAGGTGAAGACGAATAGTGTCGCCGTCTGCGGAAGTTTGCCAGCTAATCCTCCATAGGCCGCGATCTGGCTTGTCGCATAGCGAAGCTCGAGAGCGCCAAAGAGCACAAAGAGCGCAGCGTCAATTGTTTCGTGATTCAATATTTGGTAAATCGCACCATCCCACCCAGTAAACGTGAGTCCATAAATGCCCAGGACAATCAGGCTGAGGTGGCTGAGCGCTGCAAATGCGAGAAGACGCCAGAAATCGCGCTGTACCAACGCAAGACATGCTCCATACAGAATTCCGACGACTGCCAGGGCGATCAGAAGCGGCGCGATCTGCCGGGATTGAAGAGGGAAGAGCCCGACATGGAACCGGATCATGGAGTAGAGGCCAAGCTTGCCCGCAACCACCATAGCCATCGCCACGGGTGCTTCATTGAACGTATCCGCGAGCCATCCGTGCAGCGGAAAAACAGGAACTTTGACCGCGAATGCAAAAAGAAATGCGAGCGCGACCCAAAAAAGCGGCGCAGCAGGCAAGGCGCCGCTTTCAATCAGAGTACGCAAATCGGCAAAGTTAAATGTGCCGGTCTTCGCGTAGAGCCAGAGAATTGCGACAAGAAGCGGGGCCGACGGAATAAAAGTGAAGAGGAAGAACTTCATCGCGGCCTTCGGGCCATCCTTGCGTCCGTACATAGCGATAAGAATCGCCATCGGTACAAGCGACAATTCCCAGAAACCGTAATAGAGCATCAGATCGAGCGAGATGAAGACGCCGTACATGGCCGTCTGCTGTACCAGGAAAAGGAGATAAAAGGTTTTGCGCCGTTCTTTGATGGAGTTCCAGCTGGCAATCACGCCGACCGGCGCCAGAAGCCCCACGAGGACGACCAGCCAGAGGCTCAGACCATCGACGCCGAGATGATAGAAGATGGCTGGGTTCTCAATCCATTGGCGATTGATTTCGAATTGAAATCCGCCGCGGCCCTGGACAAAGTGCGCCGGCAGGTGCAGCGTCAGACCGAAGCTGACGAGGGAAGTGAACAGCGCCAGCCATCCGGGAAGCTTTCCACGGTCGGGCAGCAGCGCAATCACGGCCGCTCCCACAAGCGGGGTCAAAAGGATCAGGGTGAGAATCGAGTCGTTCATCTAGTGCCCCACCATTCCAATGTGAAGGCCAAACCCGGCCAGCACGGTCGTCCAGGGTACGAGCACAAACAGCAGCAATGCCGCGGCGCCGAGAGTCAGCCATGCCGCGTAAGAGCGCAGATTGCCCGACTGCCACCGCTGCAGGATCGCGCCGCCGAGCTGGGCGACTCCGCCGAGAAGCCATGCGAGACCGCCGAGAATCGCAATGTCCACGACCCACTCGAGGAAAAACTTCGAGAGAGCCAGCAGAGGCTTCACGATCAACATGCTGTAAATCTCATCGACGTAGTATTTGTGGACCAGCAGGCTGTAACCGGCCGGCACGGCAGCCGCAATTTGGGCCGCGCTTCCAGGACGCTGCCGATAGAGACGATCGGCAAGGAACCAACCGAGGGCCGCAACCGCGACCGCAAGAACACTAAGCCAAATCTCGAGGCTTGCTCCTCCGCCCTCTGCTGCTTGTGTGCCCACGGCTGGCGCGAGGAAAGCACCGAAACGGCCCACGCCAATCCAGCCACCGCAAACTGAAAGCAGTGCGAGGATCACCAGCGGACCGAGCATCGACCACGGGCTCTCGTGCGGGTGGGCATGCGGATCGCGCGACTCACCCAGAAATGTCAGATACCAGAGCCGGAACATGTAAATCGACGTGAGCAGCGCGGTGACGAGGCCGACGAACCAAAGCACCGTGCCGAGCCCACCCTGCGCAAAGGCCGCATAAAGGATCGCATCCTTGGAGAAGAATCCGGCAAACGGAAAGAAACCGGCGATAGCCAGAACCGCCATGGTCATGGTCCAGAACGTGACCGGCATATGCTTGCGCAGCCCGCCCATTTTGCGCATATCCTGCTCGCCGCCAAGCCCATGAATCACCGAGCCCGCAGCAAGGAACAGCAGGGCCTTGAAGAAGGCATGCGTCATCAGGTGAAAGACGGCCGCAGAATAGGCTGCAACCCCGCAGCCCAGAAACATATAGCCTAGCTGCGAGATGGTCGAGTAAGCCAGCACCCGTTTGATATCCGTCTGCACCAGGCCAATGGTCGCTGCAAACAGGGCCGTGGCCGCACCCACAATCGCCACCACCGTCAACGCGAGCGGCGAGCGATCGAAAATGAAGTGCGTGCGCGCAATCATGTAAACGCCAGCAGTCACCATCGTTGCCGCATGGATCAGCGCGGAGACGGGTGTGGGACCTTCCATCGCATCCGGTAGCCAGACATAGAGAGGAAGCTGTGCACTTTTACCTGTAGCTCCCACCAGCAGGCAAAGGGAGATGGCCGTGAGGACGCCGCCTGTCATCCCTGGATTCGCCGCAATCCTGGCTGCGATCTCCGTCAAAGTCAGTGTGCCGAAATTCGCAAGCAGCAAAAAGATACCGATCAGAAATCCAAAGTCTCCAACACGATTGACAATGAATGCTTTCTTGCCGGCGTCGGCGGCTGAGGTCTTCTGAAACCAGAACCCAACCAGCAAATACGATGCGAGGCCAACGCCTTCCCAGCCAACAAACATCAGCAGGATGTTCCCGGCCTGCACCAGCACGGTCATGAAGAAGAGAAACAAATTCAGGTATGCGAAATAGCGCCAGTAACCGTCCTCTTCCGCCATGTAGCCGACCGAATAGACATGAATTAAGAATCCAACGCCGGTAATGATCAGCAACATCACGAGCGAGAGCGGATCGACGACCGACCCAAAATCGATGTGCACCGCACCGGCAGAGATCCAAACCGGCGCTCCATGTTCAATCACCGGCAGGGTGACGGATCCCGTCCACACCAGAAATGCGGCATGCAAAACGATCAAAAACGATGCGAGAGGAGCTGCCAAAGCAATGGTCGAGACCAGCGCCTTCGGCAGCTTGCGCCCCAGCGTTCCATTCACCAGGAAGCCCAGGAACGGCACTAACGGAATCAACGGCAAAAACAGCAAACGTCCGTTCATAGTTTCATCAGATCGATTCGGTCAACGGCCAGCGTGGAGCGGGCGCGGAAGACGGCAATAATGATCGCCAGGCCGACCGCAGCTTCTGCCGCGGCAACAACCATCACGAAAAAGACAAAGATCTGTCCCTTCACCGCATGCCATTGATGCGCGAAAGTGACAAAGGAAAGATTCACCGCATTGAGCATCAGTTCAATCGACATGAAGACGGTGATCAGGTTGCGCTTGATCAGGAAGCCGACAACTCCCAGGGAGAACAGCACTGCACTGAGCAGCAGATACCACGACAGCGGAACCTCTTGCTGGAAGAATCGAATGGAATCGGCACTCATTGGCCAGCCCCTTTCTCGCCGTGTCCAAAGCGCGCCAGGGCAACGGAGCCCAGGATCGCGATCAGAATAAGCACCGAAGTGAGTTCAAAGGGCAACAGCAGCTTGGTG
Source organism: uncultured Acidobacteriaceae bacterium (assembly GCA_963798035.1). Lineage (GTDB taxonomy): Bacteria > Acidobacteriota > Terriglobia > Terriglobales > Acidobacteriaceae > Telmatobacter. Next base: position 96,197 of record CAWCRW010000012.1, read on the forward strand.
AAGAGGACTCCGCTCAAAACTTCAAGATTGGTGGCGCCCGGCTGGCTTGACATCGTATCGCCAAACGCCGACGTGCCGAGCTTCGGAGTATGCTGCAGCACTGTAGCCGCAACGGCAAGCAGCGCCGCCACTGCAGGGAATCCTACTAGGACTGCGGCGCGACTGCCCCGTGTACGTTCTTCGCGGCCGGCATTCAGCAGCATGACCACAAAGGTGAATAGAACCATGATTGCGCCGGCGTAGACAATCACTTGCGCGGCGGCCAGGAACTCGGCGCCCAGTTGCAGATAGAGCACCGCCAGCGACGTCATCACCACAATCAACGAGAGGGCGCTGTTGATGGGATGCGTCTGCAGAAGCAGATTCACGGCGCCGGCCAGGCAGATTCCGGCAAACACGATAAACAGAATCAGATGCATCGTTCGGTCACTTATATGCCACCCAAAGGCTCGTGGCAACAATGTTGAGGATGGCAAGCGGCATCAAATAGCGCCAGCCAAAGTTCATCAGTTGGTCATAGCGGAAGCGAGGTAAGGTGCCCCGCACCCAGACATACAGAAAGAGGAATGAGAAGACCTTCAGCACAAACCAGAAAATTGGAAGCAACGATCGGAAGATGATGTTTTGCGGCATCGGAATCAGATCGCCGAAGGGGCTCGTCCAGCCACCGAGAAAAATCAGCGTCGCCACGCAACCCACATTGATCATGTTCGCGTACTCGGCCATGAAGAACATGGCAAACTTCATCGAGCTGTATTCGGTGTGATAGCCCGCCACCAGCTCGCTCTCTGCTTCCGGCAGATCGAAGGGTGATCGATTTGTCTCGGCATAGGCGGCCATCAAATAAATGAAGAACGCAACAAATTGCAAACCGCCGAATAGGTTCCAGGTCAGCATCCCATGGGTTGCCTGGTGCTCCACGATCTCACGAAGGTTGAGAGTCCCGGAACTTAGCACCACACCGACCAGCGACAAGCCCAGGGCCAGCTCATAGCTGACCAGCTGCGCCGAAGCGCGCAGCGAACCGAGCAAGGAGTATTTGTTGTTCGAGGACCAGCCGGCCAGCGCAACGCCGTAGACGCTCATTGAGGTGATCCCCAGGATCAACAGCAGACCAATATTGACGTCGGATATTTCGAAGATGTGAAATCCGCCGGGTCCCATCACGGCGGGCGAACCAAACGGCACCACGCCAATTGAGACCAAAGCACAAGTCAGCGCAATGATTGGAGCCAGCAAATAAAGCGGGCGGTAGACCGAGGTGGGAATGATGTCTTCTTTGAGGAAAGACTTTGCGCCATCCACCAAAGGTTGAAGGAGGCCGAAGGGGCCGACGCGGCTCGGTCCCCAGCGATTCTGGATGCGCCCAACGAGCTTGCGCTCAAGCAGAACCGTGTACGCGACGCTCATCAGCATCACTACCGTCACCACGATGATCTTGAGCAAGCTCCACAGAAAAAACTGCAGGATCGTCACGGAATTCTTGCCTCTCCGATGGGAACCCGGAATCTCCGGATTCTCGTTCGCGTCAATCGCCTACCGCGACCGCGGGTACAGAGTTCTGGTGTTGCTGCAATTCTTTGAGCCCCGGGCTGTAATGGCTCAGCGTTCCCGAAGTGAAGAGTCCGTCGTGGGATGGCGTTACGGGTCCCATTGCGCCAATCGCCGAGACCGGAACAAATCCCGGCTCAGTCGCCACATCATTGCCTCCGAAAAGATTGAGCCGGTCGAGCTTGTATGCCGGAACCAGTCGTTCGATCTCGTCGAGCACTGCTAGCGGATCGAAGGGATTCAGCTTCGGCTCCAGTCCATTGGCTGCGAGCCACACAGCATGGCGATCTGCTTCGCCCGACTGCGCGCCGCGCGATTGGCCGAGATCCCCAACGGTCCCCCCTTTGCCGAAGGGCACGAGTTTCTTAACGTCCGCACCCATGGCGTCGGCAAGACGAACGATGATTTCAAAGTCCGGCTTCACACCCGCGTGATCAGCAGCTTTCTTGGCCAGTTGCAGGTCGCCGAAGGTGTTGGTGACGGTACCTGTCTTTTCATAGAGACTGGCCGCGGGGAAGACGACATCGGCGAGCGCCGCCGTCTCTGTCATAAACAGGTCCAGTATGACAACGAACGTGTCTTTCAGTCTTGTTGGATCAACGCCGTGCTTGGCTGCGGGATTGGCCCCGACAACGAGCAACGCGCCTGCCGCTGCGCCGTTCATCATCTCGGCCAGGGTTTTGCCCTTCTCTGTCGGCATCCCCGCATACTCAGACGCAAAACTGCCCGCGTGATCCGAGACAGGAACATAACCCGGCAGCAAATCGGGCAGAAGTCCCATATCGGCGGCTCCCCGAGAGTTCGCATGGTCGCCGAGGAACGCGAAGCGCACCTTCTCACGTTTCATACCCCACGCGATGAGCGATTCGAGAGATTCTCCGGCAAGTTCCGAAGCAATCACCACCATCAATGATTCCTCGGCCAGCAAAGCATCGCGGAACGCGGTGTCTGAAATGCTCGCATCGCTTCCGGCAAGATAACCGGCAAGCTTCGCATAGCCGTCGGCGGGAAGGCACAGCGACGCTTTCGCCTGACGCTCAAGCTTGATGCGCTGCGTATTCGCGACGTAAAGCCTCGCGCGATTCAGTCGAACGTTCGTCCGAATCTCCCATGCCAGCAGAGGATGTTCTTCCGTCGAGTTACCACCCACCAGAAGAACGGCCGGCGCATTTGCAATATCCCGCAGGCTCGCAGCGCGGTTCGACTGTCCTGCGATGGCACGCGCAAACGTCGCATAATCCGCGGTGCGCACGTGATCGATGTTGTTGGTCTTGAGAACCGTGCGCGCGAATTTCTGCAATAGATAATTCTCTTCGTTGGTCGTGGTGTTCGACCCGATCACACCGATGGATGCGCCGCCCTTTGCGTCGCGAATTTCCTTGAGCCTGTTTCCCGCGAAACGCAGAGCGTATTCCCAGGTCACCGGCTCCAGCTTTCCCGCCGCGTTGCGGACAAGGGGCTTGGTCATCCGATCCGGGTTCTCGACAAAATCGAAACCAAACCGGCCTTTTGCACAGAGAAAATCGCCATTGATTCCGCTCTTGTCGCGATTATCGGCGCGAATGATTTCTGACCCGTCATTGGACTGACGGATGCCCAGAGTCACTTTGCAGCCGTCGCCGCAATGGGTGCAGACGGTGGAAACGTGGTTCATCTCCCAGGGCCGCGTCTTGTAGCGATAGCTGCCGCTGGTAAGCGCACCCACGGGACACACGTCAATGCACATGCCGCACTGCTCACAGTCCAGCTGATCGCCATTGTTCGGCGCGATCACCGAACGAGCGCCGCGATTCTGCACGCCTAACGCCCAGACATCCATGCCTTCACCGCACATGCGGATGCAGCGATAGCACAGGATGCAGCGCGGCCGATCATAGAAAACTGCCGGCGACCACTGCTGTTCTTCGCGGTGCTGTTTTGCCTCCGTGTAGAGACTCTCGCCCGCTCCGTACTTGAACGTCATGTCCTGCAATTCGCATTCGCCGCCGGCATCGCACACGGGGCAGTCCAGCGGGTGATTCCCGAGCAACAACTCAATCGTCGCTTTGCGCGCCTGCGCAATCTCCGGTGATTCGGTAACAAAAATCTGGCCCTCGGCGACTGTCGTGGTGCATGCAGTTTGCAGCTTCGGCACTTTTTCCTGGCGCACCACGCACATGCGGCAGGCAGCCTGCAGGCTTAACCCGGGGTAGTAGCAGAAGGCGGGAATCTCAATGCCCGCCTTGCGGCAAGCTTCAATCAGCAGCGTGCCCGCCGGGGCAGTCAGCTTTTTCCCATCGACTGTAAAAGTTACGTCCGGCATCCGTCTCCTGCGCTCCTACACCACTGCTAATTCTACGTGTTTGGCGAACGGGCAAGGCTTGCCGTCCAGGTGGGCTTCAAACTCTTTGCGAAACTTTTTTACAAATCCAAGCGTGGGCATCGCCGCTGCATCCCCCAGCGGGCAGAAGGTGCGCCCCATCATGTTGTCGGCGAGGTACTGAATGTTGTCGATGTCCTTCGCTGTCCCGAACCCGGCATGAAAACGTGTGAGCGATTTTTTCAGCCAGTCTGTGCCCTCGCGGCAAGGGATGCACCACCCGCAGGACTCGTGCTGATAAAAACTAATGGTGCGCAGGGCAAACTCGACGATACACGTTTGGTCGTCGATCACTACCACACCGCCCGACCCGAGCATCGACCCAGCCTTGCCCACCTGGTCAAAATCCATGCCCAGGGTCTCAATCTCTTCCGGCAGCAGTACGGGTGTCGACGACCCGCCGGGGACGACCGCTTTCAGTTTGCGTCCGCCGCGCACACCGCCGCCCACTTCATAGATCATTTTCTTCAGGTTGTAGCCCATTGGCAGTTCATATACGCCCGGCCGCTCGATGTGGCCGCTTAGGCCGAAAAGGCGCGTGCCACCATTGCGCGGAGTGCCGACTGCGGCATAGGCCTCGCCGCCCATGGTGATCACATGGGGAACTGTCGCGATCGTCTCGGCATTATTAATGACCGTGGGTCCGCCATAGAGTCCCACCACGGCAGGGAACGGAGGCTTGATGCGCGGGACACCGCGCTTGCCTTCGAGCGACTCCATCAGCGCCGACTCTTCACCAACTTCATAGGCGCCGGCGCCCGATTGCGTGACGATCTGAAACTCCGTATCCGATCCAAAGATGTTCTTGCCGAGGAAGCCCTTCGCATAGGCATCGGCAACGGCCTTTTCCATGATCTCGATCAGGTAGCGATACTCGCCGCGCAGATAGATGAATCCAAGCTTCGAGCCGATGGCCAGTCCGGCAATGATGGTGCCTTCAATCACCGCGTGCGGATCGTGCAGGAAGATGAGGTGATCCTTGCACGTTCCCGGTTCGCTTTCGTCGCCATTCACCAAAACGTACTTGGGCTTTGCGCTCTGCTTGGGGACGAACGACCATTTCATGCCGGTGGGGAAGCCTGCGCCTCCGCGCCCGCGCAGATTCGAGGCCTTCATCTCGTTGATGATCCAGTCAGGCCCCTGGGCAAGACACTTCTTCGTTGCTTCGTAGCCACCCAGCTCGATGTACTTGTCGATGTTGGCCGCGCCCTGGCCAAAGCGCCGCGTCACAATCTTCACTTCGTCGGGATGGGAAACGAGCCTAGGCATGGTTCGCCGTCCCGCCTGCGCTGGCCTTGGCGCGATATTCCTCGAGAATCTCGGGCACTTGATCCGGGCTCAGATCGTCGTGAAAGGCATAGTTCACCTGGATCGCCGGAGCCCAGCAACAGGCGCCGATGCACTCGACCTCTTCGAGCGAAAACAGGCCATCCTTGGTGATTCCTTTGTGACCAACGCCCAACTCGTCCTGGAAGCGCTCAAACAGGTCGTAGGCCCCGCGCAGCATGCAGCTGATATTGGTGCACACCTGCACGTTGTATTTGCCCACAGGCTTGAAGCGAAGCATCGAATAGTACGTCGCGACGTTGCGCACATCGAGTTGCGTGATGCCGATCCGCTCTGCCACTTCCGCGATGACCGCGTCCGACAGATAACCCACTTCGTCCTGCGCGTAGAGCAGCATCGGCACCAAAGCCGACCGCTTGACCGGATACTTGGCCGCCAGCGCGTCGAAGCGTTGCGAAAGCTGCGGTGAGAAGACCGACATGGTTTCCTTGCCCGTGCTCATCGCATCAACTCCCGTGCCCACGCCTCAGCCGCCAAATCCATCTCTTCTTCGCTCAATGCTTGATCGCAAACTGCCAGCCTCAGTCAGTTCAAGAACTCCCGTATTCCCATTCTCGCGCAGCCAAATCACTTCTGCGAGCGAGCGCTTCAAATCCAGCCACCGGTCTCCATGCCGCACCGTGATGCGTTCCTCGCCCAGCTCTACGGTAGCCTGCCGATCCCCATTCAACCCGTGCGCGGCGGTGTAGCTGCGGAGCAGGGAAGCCAGACTCACCCAAAGCTCGACATAGAGTTGATCATCATCCACACGAACTCCGACGGCCTGTTCAAATAGCACCAACAGCAAAGTCCCTTTGTCCCTACCGGTCAATTTCTCCCAGCACAATATCAATCGACCCGATCACCGCCACCACGTCGGCCAGCATGCGTCCTTTGCACATCGTTTCCAATGCCTGCAAGCTGGCGAACCCGGGATACCGCATGTGCACTCGATAGGGCTTGGCTGTTCCGTCCGACACCACGTAGTAGCCCATCTGTCCGTGCCCCGATTCAATCCCCTGGTATACCTCACCTGCTGGAACGGCAAAACCTTCGGTCACAATCTTGAAGTGATGGATCAGGGCCTCCATCTGGGTTTTCATCTTCTCGCGATCCGGCAGCACAATCTTCGGCGCATCGGCCTTCACCGGACCCTCGGGCATTCCATCCAGCGCCTGTTGCACGATTTTCACACTCTCGCGCATCTCGACCAAACGCACTTCGTACCGTGCCCAACAGTCACACCCCGTTGAAATCGGCACCTGGAACTGAAATTTCTCGTAGCTTGAATAGGGCATGTCCCGCCGCAAATCAAAATCGATCCCCGAGGCTCGCATCGACGGACCCGTCACCGCCAGCGCAATAGCGTCTTCCGCCGACAGGTGGCCAATTCCCATCAACCGGCTGCGAAAAATAGGATTTCCTGTCAGCAGGTTTGCATACTCGTCAAACTTCTCCGGCAGGGTCTTGATGAACGCCTGGACGCGATCCAGCAGTCCCAGTGGCGGTTCCATCGAAAGTCCGCCCACGCGAAAATAGCTGGTCATCATGCGCTGCCCGGCCACCTCCTCAAAGATGCGCAGAATTTCTTCGCGCTCTCTGAATGTGTAAAGAAAAACCGTCAACGCACCGATATCCATCGCGTGCGTGCCCAGCCAGATCAGGTGAGAATTAATGCGTGTCAGCTCCGTGAACATCACGCGCAGCCACTGCGCTCGCTCCGGAATCTCCAACTGCAGCAGCTTTTCCACCGCCAGGCAGTAGCAGAGATTGTTGGCCATTGGGCCGAGGTAATCGACGCGATCTGTCAGCGGAACCACCTGCTGATAAAACTTCGCCTCGCAGGTCTTTTCGATTCCTGTATGCAGGTATCCGATCTCGGGATAGAGCCGCACCACGATCTCGCCGTCTACTTCCAGAACCAGGCGCAACACGCCATGCGTCGACGGATGCTGCGGTCCCATGTTCAGGACCATGTGCTGATCTTTCGAGCCCTCGGCAATCGGGGCTTCCAGGATGGGCGTTCCGACGTCAAAATCAGCCATTAGCGGTAGCCCTCCACGGGATAGTCCTTGCGCAAGGGATGGCCCACCCACTCGTCCGGCATCAGGATGCGCCGCAGATTCGGATGCCCCTCGAAGCGCACACCAAATAGATCGAAAACTTCGCGCTCGTAGTAGTTCGCACCCGGCCAAAGAGGCGTGATCGACTCCACCACCGGATCGATACCGCTCACCAAGGCGCGCAGGCGAATCCGCTCTTTATATGCGTGCGACAGGATGTGATACGAGAGCTGAAAGCGCGGCTCAGAAGGGAACCAATCCACCGCGGTCATATCTTCAAAGGCGTTGTAGCCGCCCGCCTTCAGTGCATGCAACGCGGCTCCAATCGCTCCAGGTGCCACGGTCAAGGTCAACTCGTCGCGGTCGAAGAGCGCGTCCACGAACCCATCCGCATTCCAAGACAGCAGCGCTTTCACCGCCGGATGCTCCGGCATCGCAGCCAGCACGGCAGCCTTGTTCGGCAAGGTTGTCTTCACCACTTCACTCGCCATCAAAGATCCGCCTTGTCCTGGCTCCAGTTCAGGATGCCTTTGCGCACGATGTAATAAAGGCCGACGGCAATGAACCCGAGGTAAACCACCATCTCCCAAAAGCCGAAGAACCGGCTGCCCGTGATCCCCGGAAGCTTGCGGTAGATCACCGCCCAGGGCATCATGAACACCGCTTCCACATCGAACAGGATGAACAGCATCGCCACCATGTAGAAGCGGACGCTGAAGCGTCCCCGCGCATCGCCCACCGGCTCAATGCCGCACTCGTACGCACTCAGCTTCACCTTCGTGTTGCGATGCCGCCCAATGAAGCTGGAGGCCACGACCATGCCTGCCGCTAGCCCCAGCGCCACAACAATCTGCATCAGCAACGGAAGATACTGCCAGTGGTAGGGAATCATCGTGAGCCCTATCTCAAAAGGTTGGAAAGGAATTGCCAATTCGGACGCACCAGGCAGAATCCCCGACGCAAATTGCCGCTAGCTTGAGATTAGGTTTTCACCCTCATCCCGTCAAGGCGAACAGCCTGCGGAGTACAATCCAGGCGAAACGACACTTTGAGGCCCCGCGATTAAGATGCGCACGGACGCACCTGGTTCCACGAAAGCTCCGAGCCACTGGAGCTCAAGTCCCCGTTCGTCGAAACTGATTTTTTTGCTCGCCGTTTTTTTCCTCTTCGCCAGTCTCGGGTTTGCGGGCGACATCGTTGACATGGGTCGCCAGCCGCTTTTGCGGTTTGGCCTATCGGTTACGCTCTCCGGACTCTTTGCAGTCGGCTATGCCGCCAGTGGGTTTGCGCTTCGCGGCAAGTCCTGGAAGGTATTTCTTCCTTTATTCGTCTTGCACTTTCTCTCCATGGGGTTGTTGAGCAATAGGCTGCCGGACGGGCCCCAGCGGGTCCAGTTCGATGCCGCAGAAACCGCGCGCCTTCAAAGCCGGTTCGCGTTCGATGGCCTCGCGGTCATCGTTTTCGTCTTTGTTGGGTACGCGGGGTTCGTGTTTGTTTCCATCCGCGAAGGACGGCGTTATGCGCGGAGCCAGATCGAGAAGGCTTCACTCGAAAGCGAGATGGCCGCTGCCCGCGAGGTCCAGAGCCTCATGGTGCCGGCAAATCCGCCGCCGATCACCGGCTATACACTCGAGTGCGTTTATCGTCCTGCCGCCGAAGTGGGCGGCGATTTCTTTCAGGTCATTCCTCTGGCGGCCGGCCGGACGCTCATCGTCATCGGCGACGTGAGCGGCAAAGGCTTACGGGCCGCCATGATCGTTTCGATGATCGTCGGCATGCTTTGCACGGTAAGCAGCTTTACCGAGGAACCGTCTGAGATTCTTTCTGAACTGAATCGCCGTCTCTGCGGCCGCACCCACGGCGGTTTTGTCACCTGTCTGGCCGTTCGCCTTGAGGAACAAGGAAAGATGGTCCTCGCCAACGCCGGCCATCTTCCGCCTTATCTCAACGCGACTGAGCTTTCCTTCGCAGGTTCAACGCCGTTGGGCCTGGTTGCAGATGCTTCCTACGAGCAAACCTGTCTGGAGATGCAGGCGAAAGATGTCGCCGTTTTGTTAACGGACGGCGTAGCCGAGGCACGCAACGCGGAGGGCGAGCTGCTCGGATTCTCGCGCGTTGAATCTCTCTTGCGAGGCGGCGCCACGGCAGGAACAATCGCTGACTCTGCACAGCAACACGGCCAGAACGACGACCTCACGGTGATCCGCATCACCCGCCACGCGTAGGTCCATTTTCAGAAAAGCTGCACGTTCGTTCTTGCGGTACGCGCTGATAGCGCCAGATGGGGAAAATTCACATCCGGGCCGAAAGGTCGTCGATATTAAAGCTATTGATATTATATAGATATGGAAACAAGTGAAACCGATTTACATGGTTTTCCTTAGGGGGATTATCGGTGCGCCCAGGCAGGATGGTCGGTGCGCGCCTGTATTCAGCATGGCGGAATCTGGCCGATCGCGGTGCGGTGCGATTGCCTGGACGTCGAAACAGGAGTGCCGAGCCAGGCCGGAAAAGCCAGACCTATTGCCCGATGGTCAGGACGGCCAAAAGAATCACCCAAGCGAGACCCATGGTGTGCCAGTACCACGCGGTCGCGTCCACCGCTATCTGGCGCAGTTCCACGCGCTTCAGAAGAGTCATCCCGCTGAGGCAGATCCCGAGAGCGATCAGCCCCACCATAAGATGGGCCGCATGCAGGCCGGTGATCAGGTAGAAGAAATAGCTGGCCGGTGTCGACCAGCGATCGAAAGCAAATCCCTGCGCAGTCAGTTGCCGCCACGCCGTCCACTGGCCCGCCACGAAGAGTGCTCCCAGCGCGAGGGTTGCGCCAATCCAAGGCAATGTCCGATGCAGGGCCGGACGACCGAGTCCGAGCCACTCCTCGAGCACATCGAACTCGCGAAAGATATTGTGGCGCGCAAACTCCATCGTCAGGCTGCTCAGAATCAGAACTGCGGTATTCAGAAAAAGAATCGGGGGCAGAAGAATTGGGCGCCAGTCGCCGATCTGCTCGTGGGAGCGCGGATCCATATGAGTACCCGCCTGGCGTGCGAAAAACAGCACGACCAGCATGGCGAAAAACATCATGTCGCCGGCGAGACCGAAGAAGACGAAAAAGCGGATGCGATGCAGCAATTCGCGCGGACCGCGTCGTTCATGCCGCCAGTCGTCGTCACCGCCGCCGCCTCCGCCTCCGGTAGGGCGCCGATCGACGGGAGGCTTGCCGCCGATTCCCGGCTCTTTCCGTTCCGTTTCCGCTGGGGAGTGCGTAAAGGTAGCGGGCATTCTCGATCCTCTGTGAAAAAGAGCATACTCCGACTTTTGTTTGGACGCATGTGCAAAGAAACGGGTGGTTTCCCATCGTGAAAGTCGGTTCCGGGCACGAATGAGAGGTTTCTCACCTTTGGAAAGTAGATTCCGGAGAAGGATGAGAGGTTTCTTATCGTTCCATCGTATTGGCAACTGCGTCGACAAATGCCTTGTGCACGCGACGATCTGTTGATAGCTCCGGATGAAAGGTAGCCGCCATGACGTTCCCCTGTTTGACCAGCGCGGCGAATCCATCGCGACGGGCAAGCACTTCGACCGCAGGGCCGCTGGCCAAGATGCGCGGTGCGCGAATAAAGACCATTTCCAGCGGACCGCCTGGCAGGGAAGTCTCGGAAACCTGGATGGACGAGTCGATCTGGCGTCCGTAGGCGTTGCGCTCCACGGTCGCATCGAGGACACCCAGGCTGCGCTGCGCCGGATGCTGCACTTCACGGGCGAGAAGGATGGCTCCGGCGCATGTCCCAAAGACCGGCTTGTGCGCGGCGAAATCTTTCAGTGCGTCGAAGAAGTGGCCCTTTTCGAGAAACTTAAGCATCGTGGTCGACTCACCGCCGGGCAAAATCAGGCCGTCGATGTCGGCGAGTTGTTCCGGCTTGCGGATTTCGGATGGCTCTGCCCCGGAATCGGATAGCGCTTCGGCATGTGCTGCGTAGTCCCCCTGAATGGCGAGGACGCCGATGCGTGGTCGGATGGATTGAGCCAATCTTCTTCTCCTGTGCGCCGTGCGCGCGTGTTGCGGTGTGGTTCGGTTCCGATGGCACTGCGCAAATCCCCGTGGGGGGGTGGGTAGGAGGGGGGGAGGGGGGTACCCCTGCCTACCTTTTGCCTCGTGGCTCTCGAAATCCTGCCGACCCTACAAACATTGTGCACCGATGCGCGTAATTATGTGCAAACCACCTGCGGTGGGGCGGACGCGAGCTGTTGGCTCGCAGGAGGACTGCCCGCCGCGAGAAAGAAGCGAAGGACAGGGCGTCGTCCAATTGAGGATGGTCATGCGAGCGAAAAGCGAGCGTTTGCCGGAACGGCTAGTTCACCAGCCGCGCGTCTGTAACAGCTGCGATTCTTCGAGCGCGGCCGCGGCGAGGCCCTTCATGGTGCCGGTCACCTGTTCGCTGACCTCGGCCAGGATCTTCGGATCATTGAAGTGCGTGGTCGCTGTGACGATTGCTTTAGCACGGGAGACAGCCTCTTCCCGCTCTTTGGCGTTGTGTTCCACATCGAGCGGCGTGGCGCGCTCCTTCATGAAGATTCCGGAGCCGACAAAGATGGCTTCCGCTCCGAGTTGCATCATCAAGGCAGCGTCGGCGGGGGTGGCGATGCCGCCGGCGGAGAAGTTGGGCACGGGCAGCTTGCCGGCCTGCGCCACCATGCGCACCAACTCGTAAGGCGCCTGGTGCTCTTTTGCGGCGGCGTAGAGTTCCTGGTCGGAAAGGACTGTAAGGGCTTTCATTTCCTTGACGATCTGCCGCATGTGCTGCACAGCATGAACCACGTCGCCGGTTCCAGCCTCGCCCTTGGTGCGGATCATGGCGGCTCCTTCTGCGATGCGACGCAGCGCTTCGCCCAGGTTGCGGGCACCGCACACAAACGGAGTGGTGAAGGCGTGCTTGTCGATATGGTGGGCTTCGTCGGCGGGGGTCAGAACTTCACTTTCGTCGATGAAGTCGACGCCGAGCTGCTGCAGAATCTGAGCTTCGGCAAAGTGTCCGATGCGCGCCTTGGCCATGACCGGAATCGAGACAGTCGCAATGATCTCCTTGATGAGCTTGGGGTTCGCCATGCGGGCGACGCCGCCCTCGGCTCGAATCATCGCAGGTACGCGTTCCAGCGCCATGACGGAGGTGGCACCGGCTTCCTCAGCGATGCGGGCCTGTTCCACGTTCATCACGTCCATGATGACGCCGCCCTTCAGCATCTCCGCGAGCCCGATTTTGAGACGGAGGCTGGTGCTTCCAAGATTCTTGTTTCCGTTCATTTCCGACATGTCGATCGACCTCGTATGAAGACTGCAGACGAGCCGTGCAGCTCGTGGAAATATGGCACTTCGGCCTATATCTCAGTGTAGCAGCGAGGCGGGTAAGCCGGGGCACGGGAGGGTGGGGTCTCTCCAAGTCCCGGGCGCATGTCTAAGGTCTTTCCAATGTGATCGGGTCTATTTTGGTTTCTCGACTGCTGGTTTCCCAGGGCATGGCGAGTGAATCTTCCCAGGCGGCACAAGCAACTGAATTGGTTCGCGGGTCTGAAGGCTTGCGTGGCGCAGGCGCGGAAGCTTTGCCTTCAGGCGCGCATTCCGCGGACCATTCGCCGAGCCCCTTTGGTCTGAATATCGGTCGATTGCCTGTGGAACTTGAGGTGGCGGTGCCGTTGCGCGACTTCAGAGTGCGCAGCCTTCTAGCGCTCGAGCCGGGGCAAGTGATCGAGAGCCAGTGGGAAAACGGAGACGATCTGCCCTTGAGCGCCGGAGAAGTGCAACTGGCCTGGATCGAGTTTGAAGTCATCGATACGCGGCTGGCAGGACGCGTCACCCGTTTGGCATGAATGCGCAAAAAGATCCTGCCGAAGAAAGAGAGAGGCGTTGAAATGAAGAGCAAGATGCGGGAGGCGGAGCCGTCCGCCTGGACTGAAGGTGGGTGGGTTGGATGGCTTTTCGGCCGCCTGCGCAGATCCACAAAGAGCAAACCGCGACTTACGCTGCTTGAACGAATCACGCTCGCGCCGCGACAGTCGCTGGCCCTGGTGGAAGCAGAGGGTCGCACCCTGCTGGTAGCTACTTCGCCAGAAGCCGCTCCGGCGTTTTATGCCCTTGATGGCGGCTGCCGAAAGAACGCGAATGCTTGCCGATTCTCTGCTTCGATTCCATTCGAGGGTTATGTATGTTAGCCGTCGTGGCAGCAACCGCGCGTGCTCTCGAGGCCCATGCGCCCTTGTTGCCTGACTTGAATGCGCGGCTGCATCCTTCGGACTCGACTCCGTGGACCATTCTCTTTGTCCTGACATTGGTCACACTCCTGCCCGCAATTCTGATGTGCATGACGCCTCTGGTACGGCTGCTTGTGGTGTTTCACTTTCTGCGCCAGGCCCTGGGCACGCAGACTGCTCCCTCGAACCCGACTCTGCTGGGTCTGGGGTTGATGATGACGTGGTTTCTGATGACTCCGGTTTTGAATCAGGTGGACCAGCAAGCCGTGGAGCCGTATCGCGCCGGTGAGATTTCCGGTTGGCAGGCCATCGACCAGGGTTCGCAACCGGTGAAGCATTTTCTTCTGCATTACGCGCGCGAAAAGGACCTCGCTGTGTTTGCGGTGGCGGGGCAGGTGGCGCGTCCCAATACGCCGGACGATCTCCCCATGCGGGTTGTGGTTCCGGCCTACATTCTTTCCGAATTGAAAGCCGGCTTCGCGATTGGCGCGGTCTTGTTCCTGCCCTTCTTGTTGATCGACCTTGTGACCGCTTCCATCACCACGTCCATCGGGATGTTTCAGCTGCCGCCGGTCGTGGTGTCGACGCCGTTGAAGATTCTGCTGTTCGTCATGATCGACGGCTGGAATCTGCTGGCAAACGCGCTGTTGAAGAGCTTCTAAGGAGACCTGAAGTGACGCCCGACCTGGTTGCCGAACTGCTGCGTGCATTGATGAAAGAGGCGTTGATTCTGGCTGCGCCGGTTCTGATCGCCGCTGCGTTGCTGAGTTTTGTGCTGAGCCTCCTGCAGACGCTTACCAGTTTGCAGGATCAGTCGCTCACGACCGTACCGCGCCTGGTCGCAGTAGCGCTGATTCTGCTGGTTGGCATGCCGTGGTTCCTGGGCCGGATGGCCGCGTATACGCGGTTCCTTTTGACGGATCTGCATCGCTATATCGGTTAATCGACGAGGAAAATCATGCCGGAGTGGAGCCAGTTTTTGAGCGCGATGACCCTTGCGATTGTGCGCACGAGCGGCATTGTGGCATTCGCGCCCTTCTTCTCTTCGACGGCCCTGCCGATGCGGGCCAAGGCGGTGTTTGTTCTCGCAGTGTCCTATCTTCTGGCTCCCCTGGTCGCGGCGCTGCCCAATGCGCGTGCAGAAATCAATTTCTCCTCGCTCCTTGGCGAGTTGGCCGTCGGACTCGTGTATGGGCTCGCTCTGGCGCTGCTGAACGAGATGCTTCTCTTCGCCGGACAGATTGCCGGGTTGCAATTCAGTTTTTCGCTGGTCAATCTGATGGACCCCGCCTCGTCGATCCAGACCCCGCTTCTTGGCGAGATGTTCCAGTTGATGGGCACGCTGGTGCTCCTGGCGGCCGGCCTCGATCGAATCCTTCTGGCGTCGATGGTGCGCAGCTTTCGCGTCGTTCCCATGGGAAGCTATGCGATGACTCCCATCACCTCGATCGGGCTGGTGCGGGCGGCGAGTGGGATTTTTCTGGCTGCGGTTGAACTGGCGGCACCGGTGCTGGCCGCCACGCTGTTGGTAGAGATTGCGGTCGCGCTGATGGGCAAGTTAAGTCCGCAACTGCCGGTCATGTCATTGACTGTGCCGATGAAAACTCTGACCGGGTTCGTTTTGCTGATGGGATCGCTGGCATTGTGGCCACGGTTCATCGAGGCCCGCTTCGCCGGTCTTCTCGACTTCACAGAGAAGTTGATCGCCGCACACCCCGCCGGGGGAGGATAGCGATGCCCGGAGAGCGCACCGAACAGGCAACACAGCATCACCGCGAAAATGCGCGCCGCGAGGGCGACCTACTGCACAGCCGGGAACTCTCGGCCGCAGCCGGCACCCTGGCAGGCGTGATGACGCTCGGCCTTTTTGCGGAGAGGACCGTTGAGTCATGGAGAGAAGGGTTCGGCGCATTTCTCGAGTTGGGCGGCGCAGAACACTGGGAGCCTGCGCAGATCGAACCAACGCTTTTTGCCTTTCGGCGCATCACGCTCTCGGTTCTGGCTCCTTCGGCGATGGTGATGAGTGCGGTAGCCGCAGCTGCGCTGGTCATCGGAATGATCCAAACCGGCGGAGTCAACTTCTCCGTGAGTGCGATCAGCTTTCGTCTGGATCGCATCAATCCTGTTTCGAACGTGAAAAATCTCTTCTCTCTCCGCGCTGCCGCGCGTCTGGGTAAATCGTTGCTGCCGGCGGCGCTCCTCGCGATCTTTGCGGTGCAGCGGATAGGGCGTCAATTGAGCTTGCCGCCCTTCTCGACAGCGCGCCTGGAGTTGCTGGGCAAGGATGTCTACGGTCTATTGACGGCGGCGGCATGGCTGCTGTTTGCCTGGGCGGCGATTGACTACATGGTGGAGTGGCGCAGCCGTGAATCGCGTTTGATGATGAGCCGCGAGGAAATGCGCCAGGAATTCAAGGAGACGGAAGGCAGTCCTCAGATCCGCAGCCGCATTCGCGGGCTACAACGGCAGATGCGCAAGCGCAAAGTGAAGGCCGACGTGTCGAAGGCGGCCGTGGTGCTCACCAATCCCACGCATTTCGCCATCGCCCTGGGCTTCGATTTTGCAATCATGGACGCCCCGAAGGTCCTCGCCAAGGGGCGCAATCTTCTCGCCGAAGAGATCAAGGCCGAGGCGCGGTGGGCCGGTGTGCCCATTATCGAAAACCCGCCGCTGGCGCGCTCGCTCTATCGTGCCGTGGAGGTTGGCCAGGCGATTCCCGTGGATTTGTATGCGGCAGTCGCCGCCATCCTCGCCTATCTCTACCGCCAACGCGTGGAACAGGAGTTGCGGGATCAGCGTGCGCGGGACGTCGCTGCGCGGGGAAAGGCGGCGGGCCTGCCTGGATCCTCTCTTGCCGGTAATCGACCAATGGAAGGAGACAAGCGATGAGCACGGCCGCTCTTGCCGCCACCGCGCACAGCCCGCGGTCGGTTCTGCAATCTCTGCGCGAGTATGTGCTGCCTCTGGCCGCGATCAGCGTGATCTTTGTCATGCTGATCCCGCTGCCCGCGGTCGCATTGGATTTTCTGCTGGCCCTGTCGATGGCCGCATCGGTGATTGTCTTTCTCTCCGCTGTACAGATTCGGCGAGCCGTGGAACTGAGCGTTTTTCCCACCTTGCTCCTGCTGCTCACTCTCTTCCGGCTGGCCCTGAACATTGCTTCCAGCCGGCGGATTCTGCTGCACGGTTCTGAAGGCACGTCGGCCGCCGGGAAAGTGATTGAAGCTTTCGGTCAGTTCGTGGTCGGCGGCAACTATGTTGTCGGCTTCGTGTTGTTCCTTGCCCTCATCGCCATCCAGTTTCTGGTGGTTTCGCACGGCGCTGTGCGCACTGCGGAAGTTACCGCGCGCTTCACGCTCGATGCGTTGCCGGGCAAACAGATGGCGATCGATGCGGACATGAACGCCGGACTCATTGACGAAGCAGAAGCCCGGCGGCGCCGTCAGGCGATTGCGCGCGAGGCGGAGTTCTACGGCGCGATGGACGGTGCGGCTCGATTCAACCAGCGCGATTCATTGGCAACGATTCTCATCACCGCGATCAATATTATTGCCGGCCTTCTGATCGGAACGCTGCAGCAGGGCATCGACCTGAGTGAGGCGGTGCGCACCTACACGATTCTTACCGTGGGCGACGGACTGGTGACCATGATTCCCTCGCTGCTGGTTTCTGTTGCCGGGGGCATCACTCTGACTCGAGCCAATTCGGCCGGATTGCTGGGCGGGGAGATTCGACAACAGCTGCTGGCGCGTCCGGCTACGCTCTACCTGGCCAGCCTGGTATCCGCCTCCATGTGCCTGATTCCTGGATTGCCCAAAGTGGCGTTTCTACTGGTCGCTGCGGGGCTTTATTGGACCGGGCGCCGTGTTGCGGCCGCTCCGCCCGCTCTTTCCGCCATCGAGACAGGCCCGGGAGAAAAGAAAAAAGCGGACCAAGCGCAGGGGGCGGACCTGGCAGGCCTTCTGCGGCTCGAAGACCTCACTCTCGAAATAGGATTCCAGCTCATTCCCCTGGTCGACGAGAAACAAGGCGGCCAGTTGCTCAGTCGCGTGCGGACGCTGCGCCGCCACCTCTCCAGCGAGCTGGGCTTTCTGGTTCCGCCGGTGCACATCTCGGACAATCTGCGCCTGCGGCCGCGCGAATACCTGTTTTCTCTGCGCAGCATGGAGATCGGACGCTGGCAAACCGAAGGCACGCAGCTGCTCGCGGTGTCCGGGGATCCCAATCGCCGGCCCCTGGCCGGGCGCGAAGCCCGCGAACCCGCGTTCGGAGTTCCGGCGGTTTGGATCGCACCGGCGCTGCAGGACCAGGCCATCGCTGCCGGCTACTCCGTGGTCGATGCGGTCACGGTGATCACGACACACCTGGGAGAGCTTATCCGGCGCCACGCCGGCGAGTTGCTGGGGCGCGCAGAAACAAAACGGCTCATGGACGCGCTCAATGAAAGCCATCCGAAGCTGATCGAAGAACTGGTGCCCAAGTTGCTGACGCTGGGCGAAGTGGGAAGGGTGCTGGAACAGTTGTTGCGCGAGCGGGTTTCGATCCGCGATCTGGGCTCGATTTTGGAAGCCTTACTCGAAACGGCACCGCTGACCAAGAATCTTGTGGTTCTGGTGGAAGCGTCCCGCCAAGCCATGGGCCGACGGTTGGTGCAGCCACTGCTCGACGAGGAAGGACAGCTGCCGGTGCTGCTGCTGGAACCTGCGCTGGAGGAGGAGATTCTGGCAACGCTTGCGCCGGAGACCGGGCAACGGTTGTTGAGCGCGGCGACTCCGCAAGGAACGCCGATCGTCCGCCGGCTCCTCGATTCTTTGAGACAACTCATTGGCGCATCGTCGGCAGCGGCCCTTCCCGTGCTGCTTTGTCCCAGTCCGGCTCGATATCACGTCAAGCGGTGGCTGGATCCCGTGCTTCCCAGGCTTTCGGTTCTCGCCGCGGGAGAGATTCCCCCCGAGATCCGATTGCGTGTTGTCGGTACGGTGCGGTGAAGCAATTGTTGAAGGAGCATGAGGGGTTTGCGGAAGAGCAGCGCCGGAGGATTCCGGGAAGAGGTGGAAATGGGGAGCGAAGCAACAGGATTGGTGGGGAATCAAGGGTCTCGGCGTCGTGCAAAGCAAGCGGGCGGCTATCCCCCCGGGTCTGCGGATACCTCCGTCGGCCTCAATCGAGAACAAGAGCAAGTGCTTCTCGAACACCTGCCGATTGTGCGTTTTCTCGCTCGCCGCATTCATGAACGCCTGCCTCAGCACGTCGATATCGAAGACCTCGTATCGGCGGGGGTGGTGGGGCTGATGGATGCGTTTTCCAAGTTCGACCCGGCGAAGAAGGTGCAGTTTCGCAGCTACGCGCAATTCCGTATCCGGGGCGCGATCCTGGACAGCCTGCGCACTCTCGACTGGAGTCCGCGTGAACTGCGCCGCAAGGGGCGCGCCGTCGAAGAGGCTATCCGTATCGTTACCGCGCGAATGGGACGACCTCCCGGAGAAGCCGAAATCTCCGCTGAACTGGGCTTGGGGCTTGAGGAATACCAGCAGCTCTTGGGGGACCTGAAGGGTCTCGAGATTGGCACCCTGCACCTGGAGCGCAACGAAGATTCTGGCGAGGAGGAGCTTGCCTATGTACCTGGACGGCCTGACGATGATCCTCTCTTCCGCTGCCTGCGCGGGGAACTGGAAGAGCATTTGACCAAAGCAATCGCGCATTTGCCCGAGCGCGAGCGCATGGTGATGACCCTCTATTACTACGAAGAGATGACGATGCGCGAAATCGGACTGGCGTTAGGCGTAGTCGAATCCCGGGTATCCCAAATTCACGCATCCGCAGTCTTGCATCTGCGCGTAGCCCTGAAGGACCTTGCCGCTGGACGCGCAGCGGGATCGTTTTTGACGGCACCAGCGTATACCGAAGGCCGTGCCGGCCGGGCGAGGTAAGCGAAGATGGAAAAAATACTGAAACAGGACGAAATTGACGCCCTTTTCCAAGCGGCACAAAACGCGGAACCGGAACTGTCGCATGCGGCCTCTCGAGCCCGCATCGTTCCCTACAATTTCGCCACTTCGGGACAGATTTCGAATGAACAATTACGCGCCATCAGCATGTTGAACGATCTGTTTGCCCGGAACCTCACCCACAATCTCGCGGCGTGGCTCCGGACTCGTTTTCAGGTCAACCTGGTTTCGGCCGAACAGATTCCCTTCAATGAATTTCTTCTGCGCATTCCCGAGATCAGCTACGTCTCCTCGGTTCGTCTCGAACCCCTCGGCGCCATTTCAGTATTGCAACTGGATCTTGCGCTGGCCCCGCCCATCATTGACCTGCTGCTGGGCGGGGAGGGAAGAGATGGCCCGCTGCGCGAAGTCACCGATATCGAAGAGTCGATCCTGGCCAGCGTGGTCGAGATCATCTGCCGGGAACTGACAGCCGCCTGGCAGCCTGTGGGGCTGAGCTTCAACTTCGAGCGCCGTCAGATG
This sequence comes from uncultured Acidobacteriaceae bacterium, assembly GCA_963798035.1. Classification (GTDB taxonomy): domain Bacteria; phylum Acidobacteriota; class Terriglobia; order Terriglobales; family Acidobacteriaceae; genus Telmatobacter. Next base: position 116,215 of record CAWCRW010000012.1, read on the forward strand.
CAGACGCAGGTGGCGCGGCTTATGTCGGTCAGCGAAAAAACTCTTTGTCTCAGCTTCGAGATTCGCATGCCGCACTGTTCGGGGTTGCTGAATCTGGCATTTCCTGCGGTCGTATCGAACACCATTCTGCGCCGTCTCACTTCAGAGTGGGCACGGCGCAAGCGACACGCTCCCGATGCCTTGGAACGCATGGAGTCGCTGGTCAAACGCATACGATTTGGCGGCACTTTGCAGCTGCCGGCGGTCCGTTTGCGGGCCAGCGCTCTTGAGGCTCTCGAGCCGGGAACGGTCCTGCGCCTCGGTATTTCCGCCCAAACCCATGCCGAATGGCAGGTGGGCGGGCAGCGCATGGCGCGCGCCCAGGCAATCCGGCAAGGCGCACATCGCGCGGCGAGGATTGAAGCCGACCTCCAAGGAGAAACCCGGTGAACCACTTTCTCGAGTGCTGGATTCGAGTCGCATCCGCCCTGTTCGCGCAGGCCCTCGCGGGGGAGCCGGAACTGGTTGACGCTCCTTCTGGGGTTGCGGCGGAGGACACGCTTGAATTCGTTTATGCGCTTTCCGGGGACGAGAAAGGGCACTTCACTGTTCTGCTCGACACGAAGGTTTTTCAATCGCCGCTGATGGGCGAAGGAGTCGACCAGAAGGCGGCGTGGGGAGAATTGTTACGCGAGGTGGCCGACTCCGCCGTCGGAGAGCTTCTTGCCAGGACGGGCAGGAAATGCAGGATCGATGCGACCTCCCAAGTGTCGAGCGCAAAGGCCGCCTCGCGATCGTTGCAACTGAAGTCCCCGCAAGGAGCCTGGGTCATTCGGGTGACCGACCAAACCGAGGTGCAGGCAAAGGGGGACGAAGTCGCGGCGCCGCGCCCTTCGGGACAGAGTTCGAAGTCATGCGCAGAAACAGAAACATCGATGGGGAACTCGGGCTTTGAGTTGCTTTTCGACGTGGAGTTGGAGGCGACCTTGCGTTTTGGATGCAGGGAGTTGCCGCTCAGCGAAATTCTGGAGCTGGGCCCCGGGGACGTGGTGGAACTGGATCGGCACGTGGCCGACCCTGTGGATCTGATCGTTGCGGACAAGATTGTGGCTCGCGGAGAAGTGGTCTTGATCAATGGCAACTTCGGTCTTCGAGTCACCCAGGTGGCTGCCCCGCGCAAGCGGCTGGAGAGCATTCGATGCCTTTTCTGACACGAGGAGTAAAAGCACGGAAGGGCGCCCATCGGGACACCGGCATTCCGCTTGAATTGATTGCCCCGGGCGATGATCGCAGATTAAGCGCCGAATTTCCGGATCGGAGCGCCGGATTATTCCGTGCCGGATGGTTGGAGGCGTGTGCCAATCAAGGCTGTCGGTCCGGCTGGCTGCATCTATGGAGAAAGCGGTCCGTTCCGGTCTTTGAAGATGGATGGACGTGCTCTGCGGAATGTACGGCGGAACGTCTTCGGGATGCGGTCGCGCGGGAGATGTCCGGGCAGGGCGAGATCCGGGAAGCCCATCGGCACCGCGTTCCCTTGGGGTTGTTGTTGCTTGAACAAGGATGGATCTCACCGGCCCAATTGCGTGCAGCTCTTCATGAGCAAAGAGCAGGCGGGGCGGGACGTCTCGGGCATTGGCTGATCCGCCAGGGCTCGACCAATGAAGAGAGAGTGACCCGCGCACTGAGTCTGCAGTGGAGCTGCCCGGTGCTGCCTTGCGACGGCAACGCGCGTGAGACGCTCACCGCAGCGATGCCGCGCTTGTTTGTCGATGCTTTCGGGGCGCTGCCGCTCCGCGTCGCCGCAGGGAAGGTGCTTTACCTCGGATTCGAAGAGTGCCTTGACTCCGCGCTGGCACTGGCCGTCGAACACATGAGCGGATTACGCGTGGAAAGCGGAATTGTGCCCGAGTCTTCTTTCCGTCCAGCGCACGCGCGAACTCTGCAAGCCAGGTTCCCCTCGGTCGAGCTCGTCGAGGCTGTCTCGCATGAGGCTGCCGCGCATGCACTGTCCCATTCCGTGGAGCGTGCAATGCCCATCGCCTCGCGCCTGGTACGAGTCCATGACTGTCTCTGGCTCCGCATGTGGCTTCGAATACAGACGGGCCCCTTGCCCGAACTCGGATCAGTGCGGGATGTCGTCTGTTCGATTGGAAAAATCCAATAGAGCGTCGGACGTGTGGTACGGCTCGGACCAAGCGGCGATTGGACTGAAGGCCGGGGCGAAAGCGCCGATAGACACAACAGCACAGGAGTCAAAGCATGAGCGAAGTGCGAACTCTCATCGTGGACGATTCCTCGGTGATGCGCAAGATTGTGGAGCGGGCTCTTCGGCAGGCGGGTCTTGACACGTTGGTCGTGCACGAGGCCGCCAACGGTGGAGAAGGATTGGAGATTCTGCGCACCAAGCAGGTGGACCTGATCCTTTCTGATATCAACATGCCATCGATGGACGGCCTGGAGTTTGTGCGCCAGATCCGTGGACAGAATCTTGCGCCGGGTGTGCCGGTGGTCATGATTACGACCGAGTCAAGTGAAGAGCATGTGAAGCAGGCAATTGAGGCCGGCGCACGCGGTTATATTCGCAAGCCGTTCACCGCTGAACAAGTAAAGGAGAGGGTCCTGCCGTTGATTGATGCGGCGTAACCCCCAGGAGATCCGACATGCTGTTGAACGGAGTACGGACTCAAGACAATTCAGCATTGAGAAAGAGCATCGTCGGAATGGAGCGAGCCATGGAGTGTTCGTTGCGGGATTCCATACATCTGGTTTCCGACCCCAAAAATCTGGATGCGTCCGTTGAAGAAGTTTTTCGCCTCATGCTGGGAGTGAACTGCAAACACTTCGCAGACAATTCCGCGCGGCGGGACATGCGGGAGAAGGAGTCTGTGACCGCTGTGGTAGGATTCGGCGGCCTACTGAGCGGCGCCTGCGTCTTCTACTGTGAAGCGAAAACTGCCATGCGCGTGGCGGCACTGATGACAGGAATGGAATTTGAAGAGATTGACGACACGGTGAAGGATGGCGTTGGCGAGATCTGCAATATGCTTGCCGGAGCCTGGAAAGGGAAGGTTCCGGAACTCGCGGCCAACTGTGGATTATCCGTTCCCGCCGTCATTACCGGCCACGATTACAACCTGCACGTGCAATCGCCTGAATTCGAGTTGCATCATTTCTACAGTTTCGAGGATGTCTCGTTTGATGTAACCATCGTGTGCGATAACCTGCAATAGCCAGCCTCTCGAAGAGCTGGCCTGCCTGTGGGACGCGAACTGCAACGGGCACGTTTTCTTTCAGATCGCGGGAAGATTATCCCTTCCCTCGCGATAGCACATCAGCACGGAGCCTGTGAACTCGATTTGGGCTCTGCGCTCGAAAGTTCATTGGAATCGACTCCTCCCTGAGGGAACCTGCGATCTTCTTCGCACCGATTCTGAGAGGGCTCTCATGGCAGCAATGCGAGTAGGGTCTTTCAACTGCAGATTCCATGCGTGAAGGGGAGCATGCATGGATTCTGGATACTATGCAGCGATGACTGGATTGGTGGCTCGCAGCCAGGCACTTGATACCGCCGCCGCGAACCTTGCCAATGCACAGACGCCGGGCTACCGGGCTGAACGTGAGTTTTTCCGTTCCGCGTTACTGGGGCCTGATGCGGAAGATTCGCAGTTAGGACAGACCGTCAACAACTATGGCTTGCTGGGTGGCGACCGCCTCAGCCTGGCCCAGGGTACGTTGCAGCAAACCGGGAACCCGCTCGATCTAGCCCTGGTCGGACAGGGGTTCTTTGCGGTGCAGACGGCGAATGGTTTGCGCTATACCCGCGATGGAGGTTTTCACCGTTCGCAAAAGGGAGTCTTGGTGACCGAGGCCGAAGAACCGGTTCTATCCCCCGCCGGCCAGGCAATTTCGATTCCGCCGGGCGAGGTTTCCGTGCGCGGAGACGGGGTTCTTTCGGTGGCAGGCGGTGTCGTGGCGAGTCTCGGAATCTTCACATTTAAATCAGGAACCGACCTTACGCCGGAAGGTTCCAACCGCTACGTCGCACCGAGCAAAGTCCAGCCGCAATTGGCCACCGGCGCCACGGTCCATCAAGGAGCGCTGGAGTCGGCCAATGAGGATGTCGTCGAGGGGACCATGGATCTCCTCATGATGCAGCGACAGGCGGAGATGATGCAGAAGGCGCTCACGGTTTTTCACACGGAGTTCAACAAGTTTGCTGCCGAGGACCTGCCCCGCGTGTAGGCGGGTTGTGTCGTGCTGGGTACGAGAAAGGAAGAAAGATGATTCGAGCCTTGTATACAGCTGCCAGCGGAATGAGCGCACAGCAAATGAATCTGGATACGATTGCGAACAATCTCGCCAATTCCTCGACAACGGGTTTCCGCCAACTCCGTCTGCAGTTTCAGGACATGGTGTATCAGAATCTCGTGACTCCGGGGGCGGCGCAGAGCCAGTCGACTGTATCCGCAGGATTGCAGATCGGACTCGGCACGAAATCGGCGGCAACCGAGGTGATCAACACCCAGGGCGCGCTGAATGAAACCGACAATCCGCTCGATGTTGCGATTCAGGGAACCGGTTTTTTCCAAGTCCAGCGCCCGGACGGAACGAACGCATACACGCGCGCGGGTCAGTTTCACTTGAACAACCAGGGAACGATCGTGACCACGGACGGGGACCCGACGATCCCCACCATCACGATTCCGGCCAACGCGACGGCCATCACGATCACCCAATACGGGGTGGTGAACGCGACGCTCCCGGGCCAGCAAAATCCTTCGCAACTGGGACAAATTCAACTCGCGACATTTCCCAATCCAGGAGGACTGGAGAGCATGGGAGCGAACCTTCTGCAGGCAACCCTCAGCTCCGGAGATCCGGTGTTGGGAAACCCCGGCGGGACCGAAGGGCTTGGAACGCTGAACCAGGGATATCTCGAAAACTCCAATGTAGACGTGGTGACGGAATTCGTGCAGATGGTTCTGGCCCAGCGGGCCTACGAGTCCAATTCCAAAGTTATCAAGGCCGCAGACGACATGTATTCACAGGTCAACAACATGACACGGTAGTCCGAGACGAGATGTATGACTTGCTTTTTGACAGAGCTAAAAATGGCGAAATGGGCGGCTCTCTCTTACCTTGTCGCGCTGGCTGTGTTGGTCGTCCCAGGTTGTGCTGCGGCGAGCGGTGCGGATCGAAAATCCATCGGTACGGAAGAGCAAGCGGTTCGTGCCATCGAAGATCGCAGTCTGAGAGAGTGCTGGATGCTTTTGCGAAATAGCCGGCAACCCGGCGCGCCGGGATGGTTTGTAGCGAAGCGAGGCATGGGTTGCGAGGCACAGACGCCGGGAAAAACCACGGCGGACCTGCGTTTGCCCACTGTCGTTCATGGCGGTGACCGGATCATCGTAGAGCAAAACACGCCCAAGATCCACGCCGAGTTTGACGCCGTTGCCCTCATGCCCGCCGCGAGCGGTGAGGTTTTTGAGGCGCGACTAAAGGCAAACGGGCATATCGTGCGCGCGGTGGCACAGGCTCCCGGGCAAGCAACCTTGGCAGGATTGCCCCAGGAGCGACCATGAATGTCTGCCGGATTCGGGCCTCAGTTGCGCTCCCCATTGTGCTGATCATTGCACTGATCTCGGCGCAAGCCGCAATCAAGGGACAGAAAGATGCGGACGCTGCAAAGGACACACCTCCAGAGATTGCCCTGCGAGCCTATATCGCCCGTGTACGTGCACAACAGGCTGCGGAAGTGAAGACCCCGGGCTCAATCTGGAGTCCCGAGGGAAGGTTGGTGCGTCTCGGCACCGATGCCAAAGCGGTTCGATTGCACGATGTCGTGTCCGTTGTGGTGAGTGAGAGCCTGGCTGCTTCCACGGACGGGCAGGTGAAGAACTCGCGGGCATCGAATGCCAGCTCCAGCATCACCGCATTGTTCGGCGCATTGAAGGCTTCGAACGCCTTGCAGAATCTTCTCGGACAAACCTCCGCGTCAGGACTGACGGCGCAGGGACAGAGCACGACCAATTCCAGTCTGGCCACCACGTTTGGCGCGGAAGTCGTGGATGTGCTCCCCAACGGAATGCTCGTGGTACAGGCCACGCGTCAAATCACCTTTTCGCAACAGACGCAGCTGATCAAGCTGCGGGGGCTGGTGCGGCCGGAGGACGTGAGCGCGCAAAATGAGGTCCAGTCCACCGCAATGACCGATCTGGAACTCGAGGTCACAGGCAAGGGCATTGTGAACGACTCGACATACAGACAAAACCCGCTGGTGCGCCTCCTGGAAAAGTTGGTGGTGTTTTGATTCGAGCGAAGGCAATTCCAATGAGAACGGAAGAAATCGGCATCAATCATCGAGACCGGCACATTTCGAGAAATCGCTGCTCCATTTCGAGGAGTTTTTCCCGTTGCGGGTCCCTTTGCGCCGGAGTCCTCGCCATTCTTTTCTGGCTATGCAATTTGCCCAGCCCGGCAGAAAGCGCGGGTCACTCCGCTCGGGTCAAAGACGTAGCGACCATCGAGGGGATACGCGACAACCAACTCGTCGGCTACGGACTGGTGGTGGGATTGCGAGGGACGGGAGACAGTTCACAAACCGTCTTTCCGGCGCAGACTTTGGTTTCGGCACTGGAGCGTATGGGCATCACCGTGCCCCAGACCGGATCGAACAGTGCCAGCAATATGCAAGTGAAAAATATGGCTGCTGCTTTTGTGGTAGCCACGCTCCCACCTTTCAGCCGGCCTGGATACCGCATCGATATCACTGTTTCTTCGGCAGGAGATGCGCGCTCGCTGGAAGGAGGAATTCTTTTGATGACACCGCTCTATGGGCCCGACGGACAGATCTATGCCCAGGCGCAGGGAGCGTTGGTCCTGGGCGGATATCTTGCGACGGGAGGCGGAAGCTCGCGCCAGGTGAACCACCCCACAACCGGCCGCATACCCGGGGGCGCCTTTGTGGAGCGCACCGTGGCATTCGATCTACGCGACATGCAGACGGTGAGCGTGATCCTCAACGATGCTGATTTTCACACCGCCGAGCGAATGGCGATCAAGATCGACGAAGCCCTGGGTGCGCCGCGTGCGCACGCGATTGACAGCCGCCGGGTGGAAATCCGAGCCGAGCCCAAAGAAGATATCGCGTCTTTGCTCGACAAAATCGAAGGCGTCGAAGTTGAGGTTTTCCCACGCGCGAAGGTGGTTGTGAATGAACGAACCGGGACCGTGGTGATCGGAGGCAATGTCCGTTTGCAGCCGGTTTCGATTCTCCACGGGGGACTGTCTGTCAATGTAACGGCAACTACCGAGGTCTCGCAGCCAGGTCCTCTTTCGGGCGGGAATACGGAAGTCGTGCAGCAGACCGCCGTGCAGGCGCAGGACAAAGCCGTGAATCGCATTGATTTGAAGGAAGGCGCCACGGTCGAAGACCTGGTGCAGGAACTGCAGCGGACGGGGGCGGGCGCGCGGGATGTGATCTCGATCCTGCAGGCAATGAAAGAAGCTGGGGCACTTGAAGCCGAAGTGGAGGTGTTGTGATGCATGGGATACATGGCGCACTTTCGCCGCAAGAGGGCCTGGTCGCGGCACCTCCGCAGCCACGCTTGGTGCGCGCAGCGCACGAATTTGAGGCACAGATGATGAAGGAAATGCTGAAACCATTGACGAGCAGCGGCTCGCTGAACAGCGACGAGGACGAAGCAGAGGCCTCTGGTTCTTCTGGTGCTCTGGGGGAGTTTGCGTCGGAGACACTGGGCCGTGCGTTGAGCGAGGCAGGCGGGTTGGGCATCGCAAACAGTATCCTGAAAGATCTTTCCCAACCCGGGAATGACGCCGAATCCGAAAGAATGAACGTCAAAACGCGCAAAGATACTACCGTCAGGAGAGGCGATTGACTAGAGTGATTCATGATCGCGTCGATATAGAAGATGAGGGGGAACGGGCATGGACATTCGCAGCGGCGTAGACGGACTGAAAGCACTTCTGGGAGCAGCACCGGCGGCTTCTGCCCAAACGCAGCAGGCGAAAGGCGAGTCGGCGGCGACCACAAATTCGGTCGCTGGCGATCGGGCTACGTTGAGCAATGCGGGCGCAGAGGTTTCGCAGAGTGCGTCCGCTCCCGACATCCGCATGGACAAGGTGGCGGCGGTGCAGGCCGCTTTGGCGGCGGGCACCTACAACGTCCCGGCTTCTGCTGTTGCCAGTAAAGTTGTCGATTCGATGTTGGGCGGCTCATCGTCCGGCAGTTAATGGCGTCTCCAAACAGAAGAGGAAGTGTCGGGTGGAGCAGAGGATAGGGAGCCGAGCATCTCCGGACTTGAAGGCTCTGGTGCGGGAGGCATCGAAAGCGTTGGCAGGGTTGGATGCGGACCGGCTCGAAGAATTGGCGCTGCGCTGCCTGGCATTGAATCGCGATTTTGCATTCGCCGAGAAGGCAGCAAGAGCTCACCTGGCCGAGGAAGCGCAGAAATCCATGCAGGACATGGCAGTTTTCGCGCGCGTTCTGGATGCGACCCGGGCGAACGTCGAAGTCTTGCGGCGACTTTCTGAATTGCGGGAGGGGGAGTGGGAATACGGCCCCGCGCCGGGGCATTTCTGGACAAGGGCGGAGATCGACCATGGGAACGATTAGCGCAGCCTTTGAATCGATCTCCTCGGCACTGGATGCCGACCAGTCTGCGCTGAGCATTGTCGCGAACAATGTGGCGAACGCAAACACCCCAGGGTATACACGGGAGATCCCGAACTGGCAGGAAGGCGCACCGATCGAAGTTGACGGCGTTTCGTACGGATCGGGTGTCTCCGAAACGGGTCCGACTTCGATCCGTGACTCGGTGCTTGACGAGCGAGTGGCGCAGCAGCAGCAGCTGGCTTCGGCATCCGGCGCGCGGCTTACCGCTCTGAATACCCTTCAGGCACTGTTCACTCCGGACTCCGGATCTTCGAGTTCCAATGCGGGGGATATTGGAAGCGATATCACGAGTTTTTATAATTCTTTTTCTTCGCTCGAGGCGAATCCCACCGACAACGCGCTCCGTCAGCAAGTGCTTTCGACCGCATCGACTCTGGCTGGCGATATTTCGAATGCGGCGGCGAGCCTGGACTCGCAACAAAGCGCGCTGGATCAGGAAGCGGCTGGCATCCCCCGCCAGGTCAATGCGCTCACGAGCTCCATTGCCCAGTTGAATCAGGAGATTCAGTCGGTTCCTGCGGGGCAAGATGCAGGCACGCTCGGGGATCAACGCGTGCAGGATATCTCTCAACTTTCGCAGCTGATCGGAATCAACCAGGTACCCACGGAAAACAGCGGTCTCACCATCACGACCGCGGGAGGGCAGTTGCTGGTCTCCGATGGGACCAACATGCCGTTGACGACCGGCATGTCGGGCGGCGTCACGCATTTCTTTATCGGAACGACGGATGTCACGTCTCAACTGGCAGCGGGGGGCGGTTCGCTGGGAGGCTATTTGACGGCACGGGATCAAGACATCCCGAAGGCGCTTTCGGCACTCGACCAATTGGCATACAACATCTCGACTACTGCGAATGGCCAGAATAATTCGGGAACTGACATGGACGGTGTCGAAGGGACGGGAACCAATCCCGCCGGTGTAACAGGCACCGGCAGTACGCCCCTCTACATCTTCAGCGAACCGGGTCAGGTGGGGGGAAGCGCCCTGTCGATGAATGTGGCGATGACCGATCCCAACCAGATTGCTGCTGCCGGACTCGGAAATGGTTCAGGCGATAACTCGAACGCGCTTGCGATGGCGAGTCTAGGAACCCAGGGCATCGTAAACGGGCAGACACCGTCGAATTTCTACTCGCAGTTCGTGAGCACGGTTGGTTCCCTGGTTTCGGAGGTGCAGTCCGAGAATACGGGGCAAAGCGCTTCGGTGACGCAGCTGCAAACGCAGCGGGATTCTCTTTCGAGCGTGAGTCTCAATGATGAGGCTTCTGCGATGCAGCAGTTCGAGCGCAGCTATCAGGCAGCCTCCCAGGTATTCACGATTTTGAACACGGTGATGGCGTCGGCGCTGAATCTTGGCGTTGAAACGGCGGTTTCCTAAAGTGCGAGCAGGGGATACAGAACGGGCGTACCAAAGCAGAAGCTCGGGGTTCGAAGGGGAGGAGGAAAATGCGGGTAGACCCATATTATGTTTCGAATCTGGCCGGATCGCTGGATCAGACACAATCAACTGAACAGCAATTGACGAGCGAACTGTCGAGCGGGGCCGGGGTAACCTCTCTAGGTCAGAATCCAGTTGCGGCCGGCGAGAATGTTCTGCTTCTGAATCAAATGCAGAGGGACGATTCGTTTACGCAATCGTCGAGCCTGGTCCAGGGGCAGTTGCAAGTCGCGGACTCGGCGATGGGGAGTGTGGTGACACAGCTGACAGAGGCCATTGCGATCGCAACCGGGGCCAACAATGGGACGCTCAACACCAGCCAGTTGCAGGCAATCTCCAATCAACTCTCGGGAATTCGGGACGAGGTAACATCACTCGCCAACACGAGCTACCAGGGCCAGTACATCTTTGGAGGGGGCCAGACTTCATCGCCACCGTTCACGAATTCCAATGGATCGACCCCGGCGATGACAACCTACAACGGCGACGAGACGGTGAATTCGCTGCAAACGCCGAATGGACAAACAATCCAATTGAACATGCCGGGAGATCAGATTTTTGCAACGAGCGGCACAAACAGTGTCTTTCAGGCACTGAACCACCTCATCGCGGATTATGCCGGCGGCGCCAGTGTGCAGACGGCTGTCAACGACACGCAGTCTCTGAACAGCGCTCTGAATTTTGTCTCGCAGCAACGGGTCACGCTCGACAATTCGCTCACGCGACTTTCGGCGGCGACAGATGCGGTTACGGGCGAGAAGTTGCAATTGACTACGGCACAGGCGAACCTGATGCAAGCGGATCTTCCGCAAATCTCGACTAAACTCTCGCTTGCGGAGACGCAGCAGACGGCTCTCGAAGACGTGATGTCGCAACTGGGCTCAGGTAGCCTGTTCGATAAGATCTCCTGAGTCGTTGGGAGCGTCGATCGAGCTTTCGGCACCTCCGCGGCTCACGTTCCGCGCGCGACTCAATCTATACTTAGAGGCAGAGGATCAAGCTTGTTCTCTTCCTTGCGATTTATCTGGAATGCAACTCGGGGACACCGGCTCGCTCCCTGGCGGAGCGAGTTTCTTCGTTGGCGCATTGAAACCTATTCCGGAATGCCGGCAGACAGCCTTCGAGTGAGGGATGTTTTTGGGTTCATGTGGAATTCGCGCTGGGAGTTGCTGAGTTTCCTGGTTTGGACGGGTCGCATGGAAAAAGAGGCGCGTAAGCGTGGTTGACGCGCGTGTGAAGGACCGGCGGCCGCGATCGACTTACCGGACGCGGACCGGGGTGTTGATTTACAGGGATCGCGAATTGTTTCCGGTGTCGGCCCTGTTTTTGTGCGCCCTGCTGGTCTGCTCGCGGATAGCACATTCTCAGCAGTTGCCGCCTGCGGAGCCGCCCAAGCCCATCACCGGCTCCGAGAACACAGCGCCGACGGTGCGCGTGACCACCAACGAAGTGCTGGTTCCGACGCTGGTGGAGAAGTCCGGTGGAGGCATCCTTTACGGATTGAAGCAGGCGGATTTCATTCTGCAGGACAATGGCGTGCCGCAGAAAATTCATGTACAGGAGGAGATGGACACAGCGCCGGTTGCGCTGGTGGTGGCAGTGGAGCAAGGGGGAGTGAGCGCCCTGGAGTTTGGCAAGATCGCGAAACTTGGCCCATTGCTCGATCTTTTTTTGTCGGACCCGCGCAGCGAAGGGGCCTTGATGGGGTTTGATTCCCAACCGCACCTGATCCATGACTACACACATTCAAGCGAGGATATGAACGACGCACTCGAGCACCTGCAGCAGGGCGATGGAGGAGGAGCGATCCTGGATACGATCAGCTCCGCGGTCGATCTGCTGGAAACGCAGCCAAAGGAATATCGGCGGGTTCTGCTCCTCATCAGCGAAGAGAGGGACCACGGGAGCAAGCACACCAAGCCGGAGCAGCTCATTCGGAAGATTGGCAGGTCGGATGTTCTGGTCCTCAGCGTTTCGTTTTCTCCGGCGCGCGCGGAGTTTCTGCATGACGTGAAGGACTCGGGCGAGGATCGCACCATGAGCATGGTTTCGGCGCTTGTGATGGCGGTGAAGGCGTTCAAGAGGAATGTCTCAAAAGAGATCGCGCAGGAGAGCGGTGGAGAGTACACCACATTTACCGGGGACAAGAGATTTGAGCAGAGGGTCGTCGATGCCGCAAAACATGTGCGCAACCGTTATCTGATCACATTCAGCCCGTCGGATCCGACGCCGGGACTGCATACCATCCGAGTGAAAACATCGAAAGACTACGGTGCGCGCATCGTGGCCCGCGCGAACTATTGGTTCCAATCCGAACCCTGATGCCAAACTACGGCCCATCATGGGTTTGTGGGGAGTGGATTCAGGGCTGTTCCATGGCGTGCAGGGCCCATTCATGGTAATCTCACAACAGACACTTAAGAGTGGACTGAGAACGCAAGAGGAGTAACACACGCCGTGCTGGCGACTGCTAAGAAAACCGACCTAATTGAACGCTTCCGCACCCACGAGACGGATACCGGTTCGCCGGAGGTCCAGATCGCGATTTTGAGCGAGCGGATTGGCGAACTGACCGAGCATTTTAAGACCCACAAGAAGGATCATGCTTCCCGGCGTGGTCTGTTGATGCTCGTCAGCAAAAGACGCCGTCTGCTGGACTACCTGAAGACGCACGATTCCGACCGGTATCGTGACGTGATCAGCAAGCTCGGACTCCGGAAGTAGCCAGAAAGCAAACCTTGAACCGGAAGCGCCCAGACCGAAGCCTGGTCACGGCCCCCGTTCGAAACAGGATCTGGGGCCAAAGTGTACCTGACGCATTGAACCTGCCGCGAGGGCAGTCGCACCGCTATCGGCTGTGCGAGTCCTGGAGCTCGAGTCTGACTCGCGATCGAGTCGATGATTCGCTTCCTTCCCATAGGGCAGCCTCCGCGAGCCGCGCCTTGTTGGTGCGGCGGTCCCTGGGAGCGCTCCAACCCTTTCCTACAAGTTTCCCAAGCGAACAAAACGAAACGAGGACTCTATGTCTACGAAGCATGAAGTAGCTGTCGAGCTTGCCGGCGGCAAGCGGCTGGTTTTTGAGACGGGCCGCATGGCGAAGCAGGCATCCGGCGCAGCTTTGGTATCGACGGGCGAAACCGTCGTGCTGGCCACTGCAGTTGCCTCTCCGGATCCAAGAGAAGGTATTGATTTCTTCCCCCTCACTGTGGACTATCGCGAATACACTTATGCCGGCGGACGCATTCCCGGGGGCTTTATCAAGCGCGAAGGCCGTCCCAGCGAGAAAGAAATTCTGACCGCCCGGCAAATCGATCGACCGATTCGTCCCTTGTTCCCCGATGGTTTCCGCAATGAGACGCAGGTGATCGCCCTGGTCTTCTCGGCCGACAAAGAGAATGACCCAGACGTCGTGGCGATCAACGCAGCATCCGCCGCCCTGGCACTTTCCGACATTCCGTTCAGCGCGACTGTTGGCGCTGTGCGTGTCGGCCGCGTGGATGGCGAATTCGTGATCAACCCGACCTATGCGGAACGTGCTTTGACCACCGTGAACATCATGGTTGTGGGTCACAAAGACGGTATTGTCATGATTGAATCCGGCGCCAAGGAAGAGACCGAAGAGGTCATCCTGGCAGCCATTGAGTTCGCGCATGGCGAAATCAAGAAGATTGTTGCAGTGATCGATGAACTGGCCACCAAGGCCGGCAAGAAAAAGCGCGCCTTTACCGCACCGGAGTTCGACGAGGCCTATTATGCGGAACTCAAGGGGAAGGCTGGCGACCGGCTGAAGGATGCGCAGGACACGAAGACGCACGGCAAAACGGAAAGCTATGCGCTGATCAAGAAGATCAAGGACGAACTTGCTGCGGCGCTTCCCGCGGATGATCCGAACGCCAAGAAGAAGCTGGCTACCTATTACGAGCATTTGACGGAACGGCTTTTCCGCGAACAGGTGACGAAGGATCGTATTCGGCCGGATCGTCGTGCCTTTGACGAGATTCGGCCCATCACGATCGAGACCCGCGTACTGCCCCGGACGCACGGTTCAGCGCTTTTCACACGCGGTGAGACGCAAGCACTGGTGACCGCAACGTTGGGGACGGCCGATGACGGCCAGCGGCTGGAGAGTTATGAAGGCGAGCAAAAGAAAAACTTCATGCTCCATTACAATTTCCCACCGTTCAGCGTAGGCGAAACAGGCCGCATGACGGGCGTGGGCCGCAGAGAAGTGGGCCATGGCGCCCTGGCCGAACGCGCGATTTCGGCGGTGCTCCCGAGCACGGATGAATCGCCTTATTCGATGCGCATCGTTTCCGACATTCTGGAGTCGAATGGTTCGTCCTCGATGGCGTCGGTTTGCGGTGCAAGCCTGGCGCTCTTCGATGCGGGCATTCCGCTGAAGGGCGCGGTTGCAGGCGTAGCGATGGGATTGGTGAAAGAAGGCGACGACTACGCGATTCTTTCCGACATTGCCGGCGCAGAAGACCACTACGGCGATATGGATTTCAAGGTCGCCGGCACGCGCAAGGGCATCACCGCCCTGCAAATGGACATCAAGATCGGCGGTTTGACGCGCGAGATTCTGCAACAGGCCATGGAGCAGGCGCGGCGCGGACGGCTCTTCCTGCTCGACAAGATGGATGCGGTTCTCTCCGGTCCGCATCAGGATCGGTCGCAGTATGCACCGCGCATCGAGACGGTGCAGATTCCCACGGACAAGATTCGCGATCTGATTGGCAAGGGCGGCGCTACGATTCGTGGCATCGTTGAGCAGACCGGCGCGAAGATCGATGTGGACGATACCGGACGGGTGAGCGTTGCCTCCAGTGATGCCGATGGCTTGAAGCGGGCGTTGGCCATGATCAACGACGTCACCGCTGTTCCCGAGATCGGCAAGACCTACCTGGGCAAGGTTGTCCGGCTGGCCGAGTTTGGCGCGTTTGTCGAGCTCTTCCCCGGCACGGATGGCTTGTTGCACATCTCCGAGATCGCGGAACATCGCGTGAAGGAAGTGAAGGACGAGTTGCGGGAAGGCGATCAGGTGATGGTCAAGGTTCTGGCAATCGAGGGCAATCGCATCAAGCTGAGCCGCAAGGCGCTGATCAAGGAACAGCGCGCGAAGCTGGCCCAAACATCGCCTGCACCGGAAGGTGAGGACGAAGGCGCGCCCGTTGTTGCCGCGCCGACACCAGCGCCTTCGAAACCGCGCAACGAGTTCGATGAACGGCAGCCTCATTCCAACCAAAGCACCATCCTGATCGAGGGTGGAGACGACTTTGATGAGGAAGAAGGGGAAGAAATCGACGAAGAGAATGAGCCAAACTTCAACCGCGTCGAGGGCGCCCCGGTAGCCGTTGGGACCGCACCGAACGGTGCACCACGACCGGCGGCGGGAGCCAACAATAATCGTCGTCGTCGGCGCCGTCGTGGCGGACGCAGCGGGCCCGGACAGAGCTAGCGTTACCTGCAAACTGTGAAAGGAAAAGAGCCCGGGATTTGTCCCGGGCTCTTTTCAGCTTGAGCGTGAACTAGACGCTGATACGTTCGGGGGCCACGCGAAAATCGGCGTGGATCGCTTCGCCGTGGACGGAGTGAGGCAGGATTTTTCCGGGGTTGCGAGGCCGGGCGAGATCGCGGGCGCTGTTCTTTTCGTCGTACATGCGCAGGTCGGCCGCGATACAAAGCGATTCGACATCCACAGCATCTTCGGGAAAGAGGGCGACGCCGATACTGGCGCCCACCCACACGGTTTTTCCCTGAACCAGAAGCGGTTCGTTGAGATACCGCAAAAGGGTGTTGGCAACCTGTTGAGCGCTCTCGCGGGTATCGGTGTTTTCTAAAATTACCGAGAACTCGTCACCGCCGGTGCGGGCAACCGTGTCCGAAGTGCGAACCCGTCCCATGAAGATCTTCCCGACTTCCTGGAGCAAGAGGTCGCCTGCGTGATGGCCCAAACTGTCGTTCACCTGTTTGAATCGATCGAGGTCGACCACGAGCAACGCGGCCTTGGTGCCGGTGCGGCGCGCGCGCTCCAATGCCACAACGAGTCGGTCCTGAAAGAGACGCCGATTCGGCAGCCCGGTCAACTCGTCGTGAAGAGCCAGATATTTGTTGTGTTCAAGCTGATCCTCGAGCAGCAGAAGAATCATGCCAACGGCCACGACATATTTGGGCAGGTTCCAGACCTCGCTCTCGAGATGGACGTCGGGGTAATACGCCGCAAGGAAGGGCGCGACAACGAAGACGGATGCCCAGGTAAGGAATCCGGCGATGGTGATGAAGGCACCGGCGGTGGCACGCCGGTAGCTGAACCAGAAATGGAAGCAGCAGCCAATGTAGACCGTGAAGAGCACTCCATTCAGGGCGAGATCGACGCCATTCCCGGGATGATGCTGCACCAGCAAGAGGAAGACTGAGAGAGAGGAATAAAGCGCCACAATGAACCAGCGCAGAAAACTTCGAAACAGCCGGATGGAAAAGAAGGATACGACGATTGGCAGGGCGCCGAAGAAAATGGCCGTCGGTGTGAGAGCGAAGTCCGCCGCTGGACTCACGCTGACGAGACACGCATAGATCGAATTTGTCGTGAGGAGGGAAACGAGCATCCATCGGCTGGAACGTTCGTCGCGGTGGGCAACCGAAGCATACATGAAGAGGACGCCGGCATCGACCAGCGCCACGAGGCTGATGTCTCCCGCGAGATTGCCGATGAGGCCGGGGACTGGAGCGAAAATCAGGGAGCCGAAGTGCAGGGCGATCAACTCCCACCCGATCAGCCACAGGCGTGAAATGGGTGTTTGCCCGCGGCGCGCGACCGAGGCGAAAGCGCACGTAAGAAGTGCGACTGCCGCCAGATCGGGAAGTTTCGTCCAATCGAACACATGTACCTCTGGGCTGAAGTCGCTCAGCATTAATTTAAGAACGGTTCGCCCCCTCTTCGATATAGCTCTTTCGGGCCAATTTCCTTTTGGGCTGGGGGAAACTTGCGTAACAATGTCGGAGCATTTTGCCCGTAATTGGTTGGATAACAGGGGCTTCGATTTCCCTGGAGGGTTCTTCGCGATGCTCTAAACTCGCGTTGATGGCCGCGAGCCTTTACATTGTCGTGGAGGGTGAGGATCCGGGGTTTGACACCTTCGTGAACGGCCGGGCGCTAGCGCGCAATGAAGAGGCGCTCGATCGCCTAGCCGCGAGGTTGAGAGTGAGCCCACTTCTGGACTTCTTCTCCGCCGATGAGAACTCGATGGCGCTGCTGCTGGAGCAGGGAACAGGCAACCCAGAATGGATCCCGAATCTGCCGGAACCGCAATGGTATGTGCCGAAAGACGGATTGGCGACGGTTCGAGCATTGATTACTTTGCTAATAAACAGTCCTGTGGCTCTCGGCTCTGAAACGACGGCTGTGCTGTCGGAGCTGAGGGAGTACGAACAGGTGCTGCAGAAGACGGCGCAGCGTGGACTCCGTTGGCATTTGGCAGCGAGTTGGCACTAGGGTATGTCGATACACCCCAGGGTATGTCGAGCTAAATATTCCAGGATCTGTAGACCGTTGTCAGTCGGCAAACGCTTCGGCTTCCTTGGATGGGAATACGTTTCCCATGCGTTTGATTTCTGCACCCACGCCTTGAAGCTTTTCCTCAATCCGCTCATAGCCGCGATCCATATGGTAGACACGGTCGAGGATCGATTCACCCTCGGCGACCAGGGCCGCGAGAACGAGGGACGCGGAAGCACGCAGGTCCGAGCACATTACGGCGGCGGCAGAAAGCTTTGAAGGGCCGCGCACGGTGGCAACGCGCCCATCGACTTTGATATTGGCTCCCATGCGCACCAGTTCCTGCACGTGCATGAACCGATTCTCAAAGATGTTTTCCTTCACCAGGCTGACGCCTTCGCCCTGAGTTGTCAGCGCCATATATTGTGCCTGCATATCTGTGGGAAAACCGGGGTACTCTTCGGTCGAAATGTCGGCAGCCACCAGGTGTCCGTCGGCCCGGACCCGCACGGACTCCGGCGAGAGGATATCGATCTTTGCTCCCGCCTCTTCGAGCTTGGAGATCACGGCCCCCAAATGATCGGGATTGCATCGCTCGACTGTCAGATCGCCGGCAGTGATCGCGCCCGCGATCAGAAATGTTCCGGCTTCGATGCGGTCTGGATTGATGCGGTAGTTTGCGCCGCGCAAGCTGGTCACTCCCTGCACATGAATGGTCGAAGTGCCGGCGCCCTCGATTTGCGCGCCCATGGCGATCAAGAGCGAGGCGAGGTCTGTCACCTCCGGTTCGCGGGCGCAGTTCTCCATCACGGTTTCGCCTTCGGCCAGTACTGCAGCCATCAGGAGATCTTCCGTGCCGGTGACGGTGATCTTGTCAAAGACCACGTGCGCACCTTTGAGCCGTTCGGCGCGGGCTTCGAGATATCCATGCTCCTGCACGATGGTTGCGCCCATTTTCTCGAGGCCCTTGATGTGCAGATCGATGGGACGGCCCCCGATGGCGCAGCCGCCGGGCATAGCGACGCGCGCTCTGCCAGCACGCGCAACCAAGGGACCCAGCACAAGGGAACTGGCACGCATGGTTTTGACAATTTCGTATTGAGCTACGGGATCGGAAAGAGTGCGGCAATCGATGGTGATGCGGTCGGCATGAGAGCCGGTTCCCGCTTCGACTTCGGCGCCCATCGAGGCCAGCAGACGGCGTTCGGTGGAGATGTCGCGCACCTGCGGAAGATTCTCGAGCGTGACCTTGTCCTGCGTCAGGATTGCCGCAGCCATGCAAGGGAGCGCCGAATTCTTGGCGCCTGAAACGCGGATGGTTCCGACGAGGGGGTTCCCGCCACGAATGACAAACTTGTCCATGAATAAATGCAGAACTCCTGCCCCTTAGTCTAAATCGGGGCAGAAGAGGCGGAGTCGGAGAAGCCGCGTGGAAATTTGTCGGGTGCTACAGTTCGAGGACGTTGTCCTCGATGGCCAGGCGCACATTGCCGTCGGATTTTGCGAGCCGGCGCACAGCTTCGGGCTTGTCGACCTTTGCCTTGAGCATGACGAGCGCCACGGGCACGCTGCGTCCGGCACTCTTGATGGTATCAACGGCCGTGGGGCGGTCGATCTTGCAAGCGCACATCAGGATGCGAATGCCGCGCTCGACCAGCTTGGAATTCTGCATGTGTACGTTGACCATCAGGTTCTCATACACGTAGCCGAGCCGGGTCATGGCTCCGGTGGTGATCATGTTGAGCACCATCTTCTGGGCGGAACCGGCTTTCATGCGAGTTGAGCCGGAGATGACCTCTGGACCGACCTCGGCAACGATGGCGATATCCGCGGCTGCCTCCAAGGGCGTGCCGTGATTGCAAGTAACGGCGGCGGTGTGCGCGCCGCGTGCACGCGCGTAGGCGACGGCAGCGACAACATAGGGGGTTCGCCCAGAAGCAGAAAGCCCGACCACTACATCTTTGCGGGTCGGGCGGCGGCGGGCGATGTCCCGTTGGCCAAGTTCTTCGGAATCTTCGTTGACTTCGACAGCAGATGCCAGGGCCTTCGGACCGCCGGCCATGATGTACTGCACTTGTCCGGGAGCCGTCGAGTAAGTGGGAGGACACTCAGACGAATCCAGGGCTGCAATTCTGCCGCTGGAACCGGCGCCAATATAGATCAATCGGCCGCCATCGCGGAGGCATCGTGCAACCTGGTCGATGACCTGTGCGATCTCAGGGATTGCCTTCTTGACTGCGGCTGCAATCTTCGCATCTTCGTGATTGATAATGCGCGCGATTTCCAGTGCAGATTTGGTGTCAAACCCTTGAGAAGCCTCATTTTGGCTCTCGGTGATCAGGTGTTCTAGTAAAGAGGCTGGGTCGAACTTTGCCTCTTCTTTTTTATGCGCTTCACTCACATCCTGCGTCGCGGTGCTGGTAAGCATCGAGTCTGTCCCCAGCCTCTGATTGTATTCCTATTCCCGGCAAGTCCATAGCACAAATTGGTAGTGGAGAAGGTTCCGTTGACACCACTTTCGTGCCATTGGGCGGGGAATAAATCCATGACTAAGAACGAGCGTCGGCAGCCCTCGGCACATTGACCTGGCGATCCCAAAATCAACCCTGGAAGAGATAAAAGCTTTGGGTGCAAAATCCGCGCGTTCAGGCAACGATTTGTTCAAACCGGTCATCGTACGCGAAAGGATGGTTATGTCGACCGGGCCTAGGTGATATCCGTTCCGTCACTGGAGCTACGGCGCAATCGGCATTGCAGCATGTAACGTAATGCGCACCGGCTTATTGCAGCAACTTAGATTCACTTCCCCTGACTGAACCTGATTCGAGCGCACGAAATACACCATGTTGGAGGTGGACTCCTGATATGGGGCCCCGTTCGTCCCGAGTTATAGAGATTATTCGCGAGACCATTCAGCAGGCCGAGCTCACCTCTGAGCTCGGTCCGGATGACCCAGGCGTGATCGAGCTGAAGCGTCTTCTGGTCCGGTGGCTTGCCGACTGGCACGATGGCGCCCATGTAAACGAAGAGATCAAGACGGCATCGCGACCGACGATTCCGCTGGCCGGCCCGAACACTTGCGAGTAATCGCGGGAAAGAACTCATCGCGAGCAGCATCGTGCACTGAACTCTTGAGGGTCGGAGCTGCGTGATCCTAAGGACCGCTTCAAGAGGAAACGTCAGACGAGGCCAGTGCTTCTCGGATTGCGTCGTGGAAGGCGGGCCGCACCTCACGGATCAACTGCGTCTTTCGATCCGGCCAGGTGCGGTTGGTTAATAGAACGACGGCAATCGAGGCATCGAGATCGATCCAGAGGGAGCACCCGCTGTAGCCGAGGTGCCCGATGGAGTGTTGTGAGAAATGATGGCCGGCCGAGGAATCCTTGGAGGGCGTGTCCCAGCCAAGCGCACGCGAGCTGCCTTCAGGATCCTGTCTTTCTGCGAAACGCTCCACCGTGTTCCGTGAAAAGAAGGGGTCCGCGGCTGTGTTCGCGCCGGAATACCCCGCCGCGAGAATCACCCTCGAAAAGCGCAGCAAGTCGGGAACATTCGAGAACAGGCCGGCGTGTCCTGCAATACCCCGCATACGAAACGCATGCTCGTCTTGCACTTCCCCTTGAATGCGCCTTTGGCGCAGGGAGATATCTTCTTCGCTGGGAGGGATGAGAGCCCGCGCACTCTGAGCGGGATTGAAGCCCGTTGTGCTGAGCCCGAGGGTGCGAAACACTTCTCGCTCGAGCCATGTGGCCAGGGATTCACGCGTCAGCACTTCAAGAGCCTTGCCAAGCAGGATGAAGCCAATATCAGAGTATTCAGCACGCGTTCCCGGTTCGGCTTCAAGGGGCAGTTGCAGGCAGGCGCGCAAGATCGCGTCCGGCGTGGTCGCGCTACGGAACAATTCCACGTAGCCGGGAAGCCCCGCACTGTGCGCCAGCAAATGGCGGATCGTCACGTGGCGCGCACCCTCTTCGGACGGCCGACCTACAACGAATCCAGGAAGCAGTTCGCCGAGCGGCGTGTCGAGGTCGAGCACTCCGCGCTGGTAGAGCAGCATCGCTGCGGCCGTGGTGGCAAGAACCTTTGTGATGCTTGCAACGTCGTAAGCAGTTCCCACTGAGACCGAGGGAACTCCGTCGTCATAGGTAAATTGGCCCAGTGCATCTTGCACGACGATCCGATCGGACGCAAGAACTCCGAAAGCGCAGCCCGGAAACGCGTGCGCCGCGATGGCATCGTTGAGAACCCGATAGGCGGAGGCAAACTGGCCGGTAGCGATGGCGGCTGCTTCGGGCGCGATGGCTTCACTCTTCATCGTTGTCTTGCATCGTACATCCATTTTCCTGCGTGTGGGGCGGTGCACAGGATTTTCGCGCGGGAAAGAACGAATGGGCTACCCTTGAATGCGGGCCGCGCGTCTATGCTTGTAGGGGCTCAACGGAGGAGACATGCGTCTGCGGGGAAGAAATGCGCGCGCTGCGCTTTTTTGTGGCTTGGTCTTCGGCGTTGTGAGACTGGGAGCAGCGCAGACGCCGGCAGATCCGGTGAACTCTCCGAGTGGATCCGCTGCAGCACCGGCTCCCGCAACGGCAGCCGATGCGCCGCAAAACGCCATGGTCGCAACTCCGCCGGCCGCCCCTGCGAAGAAAACCTATACAGTTCCTGCGGGCACAAAAGTCCTGCTGCAGTTGCGCAGCGCCGTGAACACAAAGAGCGCGCGTGCGGGAGACGGCGTGTATCTTGCTTCCACCTTCCCGGTTGTGGTGGGAAACCGGGTGATGATTCCGGCAGGCGTCTACGTACAGGGCGTGGTGGATCACGTAGAGCGTGCAGGCCGGGTGAAAGGGAAGGCGCAGCTCGACATGCACTTCACTTCGATCATCTTTCCCAATGGCAGCGTCGTTGAGATTCCCGGCATGGTCAACAGCCTTCCGGGCGCCCACAAACAAACGGTGAAAGACGACGGGGAGGGCACCATCGAGCAGGACAGTGACAAGGGGCGGAACGCGGGTAAGACCGCGGAGATCGCGATTCCGACGGGGGGGACGGTTGGCTCTATTGGCGGACTCAGTTCGGGTCATCCGCTGGCGGGCGGCATCGCTGGCATCGGAGCCGGACTTGCCACGGTTGGACTGGTCTCCTTGTTTACCAGAGGCGCGGATGTCAATATTGAAAGTGGGACACAAGTGGAGATGGTGTTGCAGAGACCTTTGCTTCTGGAGGAGGAGAACCTTGCCGGCGTCGGTGCACCCGGCAGTGCTCCGAACCTGGTTCCTGCGGCCAACCAGCCACGTCCCGTGGACAAGCCCAATCGCGCTCGCGTCCTTTGCCCGCCGGGAGGGCTGGGCTGCGAGTGAAATAAGAGGCTGACCCTAGACTGAGAGAAATGGAACCACCTGTTCAAGATACCCTCGATCTGCAAACCTCGGACGCCGCCCTGCCTGAGAACCTTCCCAGGGCTATTCCTGCGATTGTGCCTGCTGCCAAGTCGAGCGGCATCGGACTCTGGCTTCGCGATCTGCTGATTTCAGCCGGCATTTCCGTGCTGATTATCACGTTTCTTTACCAGCCGGTGCGCGTGGAAGGCACCAGCATGTTGCCGCGCCTTGAAGACCACGACCGCCTGTTCATCAACAAATTTGTCTACCACATCGAATCGATCCAACGCGGCGATATCGTCGTCTTTCACTATCCGCGCGACCCGGAGAAGAGCTACATCAAGCGCGTGGTCGGGTTGCCGGGCGACCGGATCTGGATCGATCGCGGCCAGGTGTGGGTCAACGGTGTTCCGCAGCGTGAGAACTATGTGCCGGAGCGGTTCCGCGATTCCCGCTCCATGGCAGAAATGGTGATCCCCGAAGATAGCTACTTCATGATGGGGGATCATCGATCGATCTCGTCGGATAGCCGCGAATTCGGGCCTGTCGAGCGTGATCTCATCTATGGCAAAGCGGTGTTTGTTTACTGGCCGGCGAAGGATGCGGGAGTCGTCCGCTAAACGCGCGGTATTCCGCGCCGCACGGACGAATCTCGTCGCATATCACTGCGTCGCCTTCAATGCGGACGGATATTCCACAGCAATCGCGGGCCCGGAAGAGTGCCGGCGTCCAGAACCTGCTAAAATCGATTGAATCCACTCCCCGGAGCGGCAATGCAGGCAATTCTTGCGCTCGAAGACGGGCGCATCTTCCTCGGCCAAGGTCATGGCGCATCTGGCGAATGCCAGGGTGAAGTAGTTTTCAATACATCCCTAACCGGTTACCAGGAAATCGCCACCGATCCTTCCTACGCCGGGCAAATCGTCGTTCTTACAAACCCGCAGATCGGCAACTACGGGACCAACCGAGCCGATAACGAGGCATCGAAGCCGTTTATTGAAGGCCTCATTGTCCGCGAATTCTCCGCGATCAGTTCCAACTGGCGCTCCGAACAGGTGACGGACGAGTACATGGAGCGCTATTCAGTTCCGGTGCTGGCGGAGATCGACACGCGCGCCCTGGTGCGGCATCTGCGGACCCATGGCGTGATGCGCGGCGTGATCTCGACCACCGAGTCCGATCCGGACGTACTGGTGGCGCGAGCCCGCGGCATTCGCAAGATGGATGGGACGGATCTGGCGAAAGTTGTATCGACCAAGACGGTCTATCATTTCGATTCGAGCGACAGCCGCAATCAGACCGGCAATCCTTTGCTTGCCACGACACACGTCCAAGATGCAAAGGAGCAGAAGCTCCTTCATGTGGTGGCGTATGACTTTGGCATCAAGCAGAATATTCTGCGGATGCTCACGCGGGAGGGCTGCAGGGTCACGGTGGTGCCGGCGGAAACCACAGCGGAAGACGTGCTCGCGTTGAAGCCCGATGGTGTGTTCCTGTCGAATGGCCCCGGTGATCCTGAACCCGTCGACTACGCGGTAAAGGCGATTCGCGACATGATGGGGCGCGTGCCTGTGTTTGGAATTTGTCTCGGCCATCAGCTCTGCGGGCTGGCGCTGGGCGGACGCACGTACAAGCTGAAGTTTGGGCACCACGGAGGGAATCATCCGGTGCGCAATAATCTGACCGGGAAGGTGGAGATCACGGCGCACAACCACAACTTTGCGGTCGATCCGGATTCAGTGAATGCGAATGAAGTGGAGCTGACGCACGTTGATCTGAATGACCAGACGCTCGAAGGCCTGCGCCACAAAACGCTGCCTCTTTTCAGCGTGCAGTATCACCCCGAGGCCGCACCGGGGCCGCATGATTCGCACTACTTATTCCGCGACTTCCGCAACCTGATGGAGGAGTGGCAGGGATGAGGTACGTGCGGGAAGACGAGTTTGGCAAATGCAGCGGGGCTTTGGCTCCGCTGTTTTTTGAGCGCAAGAGACACAAGAGAGTCTCAGAACAAGGTTGAAGAGCGAAACATGCCACGCAGAAATGACATTCAGAAAATCCTGGTGATTGGTTCGGGGCCGATTGTGATTGGCCAATCGGCGGAGTTCGACTACAGCGGCACGCAGGCCTGCAAGGCACTCCGGCAAGAGGGTTACGAAGTGGTGCTGGTGAATTCAAACCCGGCCACGATCATGACCGATCCCGAACTTGCGGACCGGACCTACATTGAGCCGCTCACGCGCGAATACGTGGAGGAAATCATCCGCATCGAAGCTGCGATGCTCGGAGCAGGCGCTGGCAAGTTCGCGCTGCTTCCGACCGTGGGCGGACAGACTGCGCTCAATCTTGCGGTCGATCTCGCCGATGCCGGTGTGCTTGACCGGTACAACGTCGAGCTGATCGGCGCGAAACTCGAAGCCATCAAGAAAGCGGAAGACCGGCTGCTCTTCAAAGACGCGATGATTCGCATTGGGCTCGAGGTCTCAAAATCGGCGCTGGTGAACAATCTGCGCGATGGTCTCGACTTTGCGGGCAAGATCGGGTTTCCGGTCCTGATCCGGCCGAGCTTCACGCTGGGCGGGTCGGGCGGCGGAATCGCATACAACCGCGAAGAGCTGATGGAGATTCTGGCACGCGGTTTGGATCTTTCTCCCGTGCACGAGTGCCTGATTGAAGAGAGCGTGTTGGGGTGGAAAGAGTACGAGCTCGAGGTGATGCGCGATCTCGCCGACAACGTCATCATCATCTGTTCGATTGAGAATTTTGATCCGATGGGTGTGCACACGGGCGATTCAATTACCGTGGCTCCGGCGCAGACCTTGACGGATCGCGAGTACCAGAAGATGCGCGATGCGGCCATCGCCGTGATGCGCGAGATCGGCGTCGAAACCGGCGGCTCGAATGTGCAGTTTGCCATCAATCCACTCGATGGGCGGATGACGGTGATCGAGATGAATCCGCGTGTCTCGCGTTCGTCGGCACTGGCTTCGAAGGCTACTGGGTTTCCCATCGCGAAGATCGCCGCAAAGCTTGCCGTGGGGTACACGCTGGATGAGATTCCGAACGACATTACGCGGAAAACCCCAGCCTGTTTTGAGCCGACCATCGATTACGTGGTCGTGAAGATTCCCAAGTGGCAATTCGAGAAGTTTCCCGGCGCCGACGACACGCTGGGACCGCAGATGAAGTCGGTCGGCGAAGTGATGGCGATTGGGCGCACCTTCAAAGAATCGCTGATGAAGGCCTGGCGGGCGCTGGAGACGGGCAAGAAGACGGGCGCGGAAATTCTGGACCCGCGCCGACTGACGCAGATGCTGGTGACGCCGCGGCCGGAGCGGCTGGGCTACATTCGCTTCGCCTTCGAGCGAGGCATGAGTGTGCGCGAAGTTGCGCGGTTTACGACGATGGATCCGTGGTTCCTGTACCAGATTCGCGAGATCACGCTGGCACAGATGGAGATTGCGAATACGTCTCCGGAGAAGATCAGCCGCGAACAGCTGCGTCAATTGAAGCGGCTGGGCCTCAGCGATGAGCGCATCGCCACGCAGTGGAAGCTGGAGGGCCATGACGGCGTGAAGCAGGTGAGGGAATTGCGTGAGAGCAAGGGGATCAGGCCAGTCTTCAAACTGGTCGACACGTGCGCCGCGGAATTTGAGTCGATGACGCCGTATCTCTACTCCACCTATGACGAGGAAGACGAGGCGCCGCCGACGCAGACGCCGAAGATCATCATTCTTGGCTCGGGTCCCAATCGCATTGGCCAGGGAATTGAATTCGATTACTGCTGCTGCCATGCGGCCTTCGCGCTGAAGGACGACGGCTACGAGACGATCATGGTGAACTGCAACCCGGAGACTGTCTCGACCGACTACGACACCAGCGACCGTCTTTACTTTGAGCCGCTGACATTGGAAGACGTGCTGGCGGTCTACAACCACGAGGCGCAGTCGGGCGCGCAGATCGGCATGATCGTCCAGTTTGGCGGACAGACGCCGCTCAATCTCGCGCAGAGACTGCGCGCGGCGGGGGTGCCGATTATCGGCACATCGCCGGAATCGATTGACCTTGCCGAGGATCGCAAACAATTTGGGAAACTGCTGGAGGATCTTGAAATTCCGCAACCAGCGGGGGGAACCGCGACCAGCGTAGACCAGGCGCTCGCTGTGGCAGAGCGAGTCGGATACCCGGTGCTGGTGCGGCCCAGCTACGTGCTGGGCGGCCGCGCGATGGTGATTGCGTACGATGCGGCGTCGGTGGCGCAATACATGCGCGAAGCCGTCGAGTACTCGCAGGAGCGGCCGGTGCTCGTCGACCACTTTCTGGAAAGTGCGGTTGAAGTCGACGTTGACGCTCTATGCGATTCGCAGGATGTGATTATCGCGGGGATCATGCAGCATATTGAAGAAGCGGGCATTCACTCCGGCGACTCTTCGTGCGTCTTGCCATCGGTCAGCATTCGCGAAGAGACGCTCAAAACGCTGCGCACCTACACGCGAAAGCTTGCTCTGGCGCTGAAGGTGGTCGGACTCGTGAATCTGCAGTTTGCGATTCAGCGCGATGCGGCCGGGAACGATCATATGTACGTCATTGAGGTGAATCCGCGAGCTTCACGCACCGTGCCTTATGTTTCGAAAGCAACCGGAATTCCCCTGGCGAAGATTGCGTCCCGACTCATGACAGGACGCACCTTGCGCGAGTTGCTGCCCGAGCAGCTTGCCGAAGGGAAAGACCTGGAGACCGGATCCCACTTCTATGTGAAATCGCCCGTCTTTCCCGTGGTCCAAATTTGCCGGCGTCGATACGGTGCTCGGTCCGGAAATGAAGTCGACGGGTGAAGTGATGGGGGTGGCAGCCACCTTTGGTGAAGCCTTTGCCAAAGCGCAGCTTTCCGCGGGACAGGTGCTGCCGACGACGGGGACTGTCTTCTTCACGGTGAACGACCACGATAAGCCGGCAGCGATCGATCTGGCGCGACGCTACGTGAATCTCGGTTTCCATCTTGTCGCGACGGAAGGAACCGCGAACGTGCTGGAGCATGCGGGCCTCTCCGTAGAACGAGTTTTCAAGGTAAAGGAAGGGCGACCGAATGTCGTCGACCTGATCAAGGGCGAGCGCATCCAGCTCATCATCAACACCCCGCGCGGGCAGGATACCTTGTTTGACGAGAAGGCCATTCGCCGCGCAGCCGTTCTCGCCCGCATCCCAACCATCACGACGATTGCTGCAGCACAAGCCGCGGTGGAAGGCATTGCCGCGATGCAGCGGCGGCAGACGACGGTCTATGCACTGCAGGCGCTGCATGCTGCAACGAGTGTCGCAACGACCTAAGATAGGCGCTGGGGCAGAGATTTTCCGACGGGGCAGTGCCAGTTCTACAATGAAGAGATGCTGATCGAAGGCGTCTTTGCGGCTGTCACGACACCGTTTTATTCGGACGGGCGGTTGTATCTCCGGAAACTCGAGGCAAACATTGCCCACTATTCGCGCAGCCTGTTGTCGGGCATGGTCCTTTTGGGGTCGACGGGCGAAGCGGTTTCCTTGAACGATGAGGAGACGGCCACATTCCTGCACGCGGCCGCTGAGGCCGCATCTCCCGAGAAGGTACTGATCGCCGGCGTCGGACGACAAAGCCTGAAGGCCACGGTGGAGCTTGCCGAGAAGGCCGCGCAGTGGCGCTATGACGCAGTGCTTGTGCGGACGCCGACCTATTATGCCCCGCAGATGACCCGGGAGGCCGTCCACACTTATTTTTCAAGCGTCGCAGACCGATCGCCGTTGCCGGTGCTGCTCTATAACATTCCAAAGTTCGTTCCCTACGACATGCCCGTGGATCTGGTTGCCGACCTTGCACAGCATCCGAACGTCATCGGCATCAAGGATTCCAGCGGAAATATCGAACGCATTCGAGCCTTGATCGATGCAACGCGGAATGCTCCTCGAAGGACTACAACCGTCACCACAGTTTTTGAAGCAGTCACGGAGCGCATGAAAATGCCCACGCTTGCGGAGCCGGAGCCTTCCACATTTGTCGCTGCAAGCGATCTGGCCGGAGGAGTGGCGCTGGCTTCGGCGCCGCCTCAGGCGCCCATTAAAACGCGCAGCAGGGAAGTCGGCTTTCAGGTTCTGACCGGGGCGGCCGGAAC
The DNA here is from genome assembly GCA_963798035.1 of uncultured Acidobacteriaceae bacterium. Classification (GTDB taxonomy): domain Bacteria; phylum Acidobacteriota; class Terriglobia; order Terriglobales; family Acidobacteriaceae; genus Telmatobacter. Next base: position 145,340 of record CAWCRW010000012.1, read on the forward strand.
GCTTTTGGAATCGTTGGAGGCGGGCGCATCGGGAACCATTCTGGGTTTCGGTGCCTGCGCTCCGCAGGCATGCCAGGAGGTTTATTTCGCCTGGAAAGACCACGACTTGAAACTTGCCGCAGAAAAGCAGCAACGGATTGTCGGACCCGCAAAGCGCATCGTAGGAGAACTGGGGATCGCCGGAGTCAAGCACGCGTGCGATTTCAATGGATTTTATGGTGGAAAGCCCCGCTTGCCCCTGTTGCCGTTGACGTCGGCACAAAAGAATGAGGTCGAGGCGCTGCTGGCCGGGATTCGGAACTGAGTTTCGCCGGCGGGGTAATTTAGACCGGTGGCGGACCCTTGGTATGTGCCCAGCATCAAAAGTCGTGATGGTGGTCGATCAGGGGAACGCTAACTTGCGAGGTTTCGCCTGATTTTGCCAGCTGCGGTGCCGGATTGGCTGCCTCTGTCTTCGCGCGCACCTTGGCGACAGCTTGCCAATTGTCCTTATGGGGCTGTGTGGAGATCCACGGCGGCATGGGCATCCGGAAATAAGCACTGAGAGCTTCCGCATATCCCTCATAGAGTTTGCGCATGTCCTCCAGGCGTTCATAGGAGGCCTGATCGCGGCAAACGCTGACGCCGCTCTGGCAAAGCAGCCCATACAGTTCTTCGTACCGCTGGGGCGGAAGCCGGTCAGGCCGACCATTCAAGGGTTTGAGCGTGAAGATCTGTGCCAGGTCGACCATTGCGTGGCGGGCCATGGCAAAAGTCAACTGTGCCTGGCGGGCCTCATGCCCGCGCACCCCGGCGATGAGCAATGCAGAGGTGTCGAGGATGGCGGTGAGGGCGCTGATCCAGCTTTGATTGGTGTGTTGCGAGCGGAAATAGCAAAGCAGGGGATAGGAGATATGACTCTCCAGGAGCTCGGCCGACCAGCGTTCCCACTCCACCAGCAAGAGAGACAGTGCCTGATCCGCACCTTCATAGGCATGGCGGCGCAGCAACTCCGCGGCGGTGGGCGGCGAGCCGGCTCGCGCATCCAACAGGGAGATGCTGACTTCGCGGCGGGAAAACGCACTATAGAGGACAGGGAAGTAGCCCATCACGACGGCGAGAAAGCCGAATCCTGTCCCAGCTTCGATAATGGTGAGCGCGCGCGACCACGCCTCGTCCGGAGTGACGTCCCCCAGCCCGAGGGTGAAAATGGTGGTCCCGCTCACGTAGATGTCGGTACGAAAGCCGGCCTGCAGCATCGGATCTTTGAACGGGCTTCCGAGCGCAAAGAAAATCAGGGCGAAGCCAAAGACCATTCCGCAGGCCCAAACAATGAGGAGCAGGATGAGGGAAAGGGGGCCGTAGAAGCTGAAGAGTGCCTCGCGTTTGCGGAGGTCGTGCACTAGCGCTGTGAGGAAGACCCAGGGGCGCCAGGTGAGGATGTAGAAGATGCGCGTGATGCGAAATCGGCCCGTCGCGCGACGCGGCAGGATGATGGTCTGGAACGCATCGAGCAAGACAGCGGCGACGCAGAGGAATCCTGCGATGAGAGTGACGATCCGCACCCGGCCTCCAGGGAGAAGAACCGTAACCCTTGATGGAGTCAGGCCCTCTCCCAGTATCCTAGCGGAACAGGAGCGATTCCAGAATGCAATCCATAAGTGAACTGGGAAAAGTGCTTCCCGGGATTGGCTTTTTCCTTGTGATTGCCGGCGCGCTGTTGTTGCTGGCTGCGCGTGTAGGGCTGCCTTTCGGCCGGCTTCCTGGGGATTTTGCTTACCGCGGAAAGAATGTGTCGGTGTTTTTTCCGCTGGGCACTTCGATTTTGATCAGCTTTTTGCTTTCGTTGATTTTGTATCTTGTCTCTCGATTCCGTCGCTGAAGAGAAGCTGCTTTTTGCGAAACCTTTCCGTAGCAAAGGAATCGTAAATGCAGGCGGTGCGGTGGGCTGGACCGAGCGCAGACGGGACGACCTCTTTCAAGCGGTTTTTACGGCAGTGCGTTATTCTTACCAGTCGTTATGCGAATGGTATGACGGGCGTTCAAAAGAATTCCGACCCAACCAGGGGGAGATGCTCCGCAGGAAATTCTCTCCAATCTGATCTGCGCATGAGAGGAGTCCACAATGGCAACAACCATGACAAAACCTGCGAAGAGCGCAAAGGTTCCGATCTTGACGAGGCGCCCGGCCTGGAAGGAATTGCAGGCACATTACAAACAGATCCGCGCGACACATTTGCGAACTCTCTTTGCGGAAGACCCGTCGCGTGGCGAGCGCTTGACGGCAGAAGCCGCTGGGCTGTTTCTTGACTACTCGAAGAATCGGGTCACCGATGAGACTTTGAAGCTGCTCTTGAAGTTGGCAGAAGAGTCGGGTCTGCGGCATCGGATCGATGCGATGTTCCATGGTGACAAGATCAATGTAACGGAGAAACGCGCGGTTCTTCATGTCGCGCTGCGGGCGCCGAAGAGCGAGTCGATCCTGGTTGACGGCCAGGATGTTGTGCCCGGCGTACACGAAGTTCTCGACAAGATGACTGCGTTCTCCAACCGTGTGCGGAGCGGCGAATGGAAGGGGCATACCGGCAAGCGGATTCGCAACGTGGTGAACGTGGGTATCGGTGGTTCGGACCTCGGTCCGGTGATGGCTTACGAAGCTCTTCGGCACTATAGCGACCGGTCGATGACGTTTCGCTTCGTCTCCAATGTGGATAGCACGGATTTCGCCGAAGCCGTTCAGGATCTCGATCCAGCGGAAACTTTGTTTGTGATCTCTTCGAAGACATTTACCACTCTGGAGACGATGACCAATGCGCACACGGCGCGCGACTGGTCGTTACAGGGGCTGGGCGGCGATCCATCGGCGGTGGCGAAGCACTTCGTGGCGGTCTCGACGAACGCGACTGAAGTGGCAAAGTTCGGCATTGACACGGCCAATATGTTCGGATTCTGGGATTGGGTGGGCGGCCGCTATTCCATGGACTCGGCCATTGGACTCTCGACGATGCTGGCCATCGGCCCCGAGAACTTCCGATCGATGCTGAGCGGCTTTCACCAGATCGACGAACATTTTCGCACCACGCCGTTGGAACGCAATCTGCCCGTCCTGCTTGGGCTGCTGGGGGTCTGGTATACCAACTTCTTTGGCGCGCAGACCGTAGCGGTGTTGCCCTATGAGCAATATCTCAAGCGCTTTCCCGCGTACCTGCAGCAATTGACGATGGAAAGCAACGGGAAGCATGTCACCCTCGGGGGGGACCGGTGAATTACTCAACAGGGCCGATCTATTGGGGTGAGCCCGGGACCAACGGTCAACATTCCTTCTACCAGCTCATTCATCAGGGAACGAACCTGATCCCGTGCGACTTCATTGCGTTCTCGAAGACGCTTAACAAGCTTGGCCGGCATCACGACATTTTGATCGCCAATGTGCTCGCACAGGCCGAGGCGCTCGCGTTTGGAAAGACCGCAGAACAGGTGAAGGCCGAAGGAACGCCGGCATGGCTGGTGCCGCATCGCGTCTTCGAAGGAAACCGCCCTTCCAATACCATCTTCGTCGATCGGCTCACACCGGAGGTATTGGGCAAGCTGGTTGCCCTCTATGAGCACAGCGTGTTTACCCAGGGCACGATCTGGCAAATCAACTCGTTTGACCAGTGGGGTGTCGAGTTAGGGAAGGCGCTCGCTCAGCGCATCATTCCCGAGCTTGAAAACGCCAGCGAGCCGGTATTGCACCACGACAGTTCGACCAATCACCTCATCCAGCGGTATCGGAGAACCAAGGAGGGCGCGTGATACCGCGCGGATACGATCAACCGTTGTACGTCTTGCCATTCGATCATCGCGGATCGTTTGAGACCAAGATGTTCGGATGGCACGAGCCGCTCTCGCAAGACCAGACGGCACAGATTGCTGCCGCCAAGCAGGTGATTTACGAAGGATTCAAGGCGGCCGTTGCCGCAGGAGTGCCGAAGGAAAAAGCCGGCATCCTGGTAGACGAGCAGTTCGGCGACTGCAATCCTGCGTGATGCGTCTTCGCAGGGCTATCATACGGCGTGTCCGGCAGAAAAAAGCGGCCAGGACGAGTTCGACTTTCAGTATGGGGAGGATTTCGCAGCACACATTGAGACCTTTCATCCAACCTTCTGCAAAGTGCTCGTGCGCTACAACCCTGGCGGCGATGCCGGGATCAATCGGGAACAGGCGGCGCGACTCGCCAGGCTTTCAGAGTATCTGCAGAAAGCCGGCAAAAGCCGATTCATGTTTGAGCTCCTGGTACCCGCGGAGAAAACGCAACTCGACAAGCTCCAAGGCGACAAGAAGGCCTACGATCACGAACTTCGTCCGCAGCTCATGGTGGAAGCGATCCGCGAACTGCAGGATGCCGGCGTGGAAGCCGATATCTGGAAGATCGAAGGACTGGACCGTCGCGAGGACTGTAAGAAGATCGTCGAAGTTGCCCGGCGGAACGGACGGGATCACGTTGGCTGCATCATTCTGGGGAGGGGAGAGAATGAAGAACAAGTCCGCGAGTGGCTCAGGATCGCTGCCGGCGTGGATGGGTTCATTGGTTTCGCCGTGGGCCGTACTGACTTCTGGGATCCGCTGGTAGGCTGGCGCGCGGGGAAGTTCACCCGGGAAGAAGCAGTGGCGCAGATTGCCGGACACTACCGCGAGTTTGTGGGCATCTTCGAAGGCGAAAGTGCAAAGGTACAACGGGGCTGAGTGGCGCCGCGTTCGCTCAAAGAGCAATGTCGGGTTCTAAGGCGAGGGCTCATCAAGAACCGCGGGCTGAAAATAAACGGACCCGGGTATCGCTATTTACGATCCACGTATGTTTTATGTCTGATAACAGATATTCTGTTAACTAAAACGAGTTGGCCGGAAGCGGGCACTAATTTATGTTGTGGAGCCTACAGCAGCGAGGCCTGGCTTTGCAACTGTTATTTTTTCGGGGTCACATGACAAAGGTAACAAAATAAGTAACATCGTGATTTGTGACCCGTCCTGAGTGCGGAGCCGGGCGCGGTGAGGGAAGCGCCATCCTTACTCAGTAGAATAGCCGCATTCCGAAACGCATGCGCGGCGTCATCCATCGGAATTTCTTCGAGTTCCGCCCTGATGCCCATCCCCGCGAGGACCGCCATTAAGTCTTTCTCGCTGAGGCCACCCTTGGCAATTTTCATCAATGATCCGAGTCCAAGCATATCCGTTCCCCCTTCACCAGCCGGTACAACTCCAGCCACCGCCGTTACCGTTCACAGTCGCATAAATGTCAATGTTCGATAGCGATGTTGCGATTGCCGCGCGCGTCGAAGTCGCGCTTGCATCCCACGCATGACAGGCGATAGAAGACAGCGCCGTAAACCCGCAGCTCGAAATACTAATCGCAGTCGTACCGGAGGAAAAGCTCCCTACGCTTCCATTGCATGTCCTGCCCGTATTATGCGATACCCCGGCGGAATCCCACACGTTGTACGATGACGCCGCGCTGAATCCCGTCTGTGTGCATGCTGCGTTGACGCAGAGGTTATAGCTGCTCGCCCCAGCGTCGTATTGCACAGAGCGAATGTTTCCGCCCGAAAGCGAGAATCGCGTTGAAGTCGAACCCAATTCAATCGCGTTCACGCTGTTCGATGTGGCTAAAACATTAAGGAGCATTGTTTGCGAGCCGTTGTCCAGCACGTCACCGCCGCTTGTGCCATTTCCTTCCAGATCGATTCCGATCAGGGAATTAGTCCCGCTCGCGGCGTCCACCTGGACTCCAACCCCCGCCGAGGCTTGCCCGCTTCCGATAGTTGTTCCTACTGATTCAGCAGTGCCGCCATACAGAATCATCGTCGCCGCCGACTTTAACCAAAGGCCGATGTTGCTCGTGAATTCTACGGCAGGGTCGATGACGGTTCCGCTCGTGGTCTGATAGCCATCGCCGAATTGATCGAAGCAGACTCCATACTTGGGAGTAGTGTGCGACGCGCTATAAATGCCCAACGTTGTCGCATCCCATCCGCTCACGCGGGGGCGATAGAAAGTATCTGTCACTGCAAATTCTGTGTGAATTCCGCAGTTCACGGTTCCCCACGCCCAAACATTGTAAAACTGCGAATGATGCACAATCACGCCGAACAGTCCATCCGTCACGTTTGCATTGTCGCCGTAGAGAAAAATATTCGACACCGTTACATTGTCCAGGGCATCTGCCATCGTCGGCGATGCAGGCACCGCCGTAACTTCCAGCACGGCATTGACCAGAGTGCCCCCCGTATACTCGATCTGGGTAACCATCGGGTCAATTCCGCGAAGCGTCACTCCATTGTTCGTGATCGTCTGTTCCACGCTGGATTGAATATGCACCGCCCCCAAGTCCACCATCAAATTAAGATTCGCTGTGGAGTAGGCTGCAATGCTTCCAAGCATATCCGTTGCGCACGCCTGCACCCCGGTAAAATGGGTGGCGTCCACCATCCCTATTCCATTCGCTATCGCATAGGTAGCAGCTGCGCGGATTTTTGCGCACATATCGGCTCCCGAAAACTGATCCGCCTGCGGAATCCCATTTATAAATTTCAGCGGACCCGGCCAGTCCCCATTTCGATAATCAATCAGCGTGCATTGAGCGCACATGCTCGGCATCGTGCCGGTCGCGTATGTGACTAGTGTTGGGTCAATCACGACAAAGCAGGGAATCGATGCATTCGGATTACATGTAGCCTCGCGCGCGCAACCATCTGCCCCACCGTTGCGCCCGAAAAGTAGAAAGACTTGACATAGACCGTATTATCCGGCTGCTGTGCGACCAAAGCCGCAGCTAGAAAGAGCAATTTCAGAGCGATTAGATTGCGTGTTTTCATTTGCCCCTCAGAGGAATGCGCGCCCCACTCGCGAGGAGTGAGGCGCGCTTCGATTCAATTTACGACGCGAATACGCTTTGTAGGCCCGGACTCGCCACAACCGCCGGAGCGGAGAGGAAGGAGCAGCAGGAGCAGGAGCAGGAGCAGAAGCAGCGAGGGAGCAGCAGCAGCAGGAGCCGGAGCAGCGAGCAGGAGCCGGAGCAGCAGCCGCCGACGTAGGAGCGGGGAGCAGCTTGAGGATATTCAAGAGGCCCGCAACAATTGCCTGTTGCTGCGCGGTTTCGAGAGTTACACCCGTCGCTTGTTGGTATGTATTGAAGATGGTTTGACCATCCGCGAGCGCGAGTGCCGTAACCTGCGCGGTCGTATCGCCCGATACATTCGCAGCCTGAGCAAGAGCCTGCGCAACCGCAAGCGATTTGCTCAAACCGCCGAGTAAGGTATCGAATTCGGGAAACGCAAGTTCCGCGACCGAGATGCCGCCTTGGGCAACTTCCTCGGTTACCGGATTCTCGAAAAAGTCTTTAAGCCCGGTTCCGATGTGATCGAGCACGCTAACAAATTTGTTCGCCATTTCCTTTTCCTCCACTTCGATTTGTTGAATTTCAGTCGCCAGATTTTGCCGCGATATGGTCCCAACCCAGAGCCTTTTTAATATCGCGAATATCGTGCCCATGTTGCCTCACCGTCTCTTTCAATCCGCCGAGGAAGTAAGCGAGCGCCAATAGGTTCACAACGACACCTACGCCGATTGCGATATATTCGCCCATCTGCGCCTCAAGCCTCGCCGGGGTTCATCACGAACGACGGAGCGAAGAGCAACCCCGCCGATGCGCTTGGAGCCTGTACGGGCGATTGATTCCATACAGGGCTATTCCGGTTCATGCGGTTATTGCTCTTGGGTCGCGTGATGACTACCTCTTTCTTTTTCCCCATGAGCGCCGCAATTACCCAGATGACCAGAGCCAAGAGGCCCAACTGTGCCGTCAAATTCAAGATTTTCGATTCCACCTTTTACCCCTTCCCTGATCTATCGATCAATCGCCGCTATCATCGCCGCCATCGTCGCCGCCATCGCTACTATCTGCGAAGTCATCCGCCGATGCGCTCGAATCAAAGTTGTAACTCGCCATGCCCTCATCCGGGATTCCGCCGGAATCGTCGACATAGTTCGTCGTGTCGGCATAGTCCTGCGCCAGACCTTGAGACTGAGAAACAAGACCCGTCGACTGCGAAATATCCGCAGATGAGTCGCTGCCCACATTGCCGCTTGCGCTTGGGATGCCGGTCAAACTCAAATCCTGTAGCGGCTCGCTTGCGATCGAATACCCGCCCAATGCGCCCGCAGATGAATCCTGCGTGTAATAGTCGAGCGAGCTACCACCAAGCTCTCGAATCCGTCCCATACATTTCAGGAGAGCCGGAGTTCAAATCCAGATCGGTAAGGATTGAGTTAAGGGGGTCACTTCCGCCGATGCCGGAAAGCGCGCTTGAGCCGGAACCAAATCCGCCCGTACCGCCGCCGCCCGAATTGCCGCCGCCGGAGCCAGAGCCGGAGCCGGAGCCCTTGGAGCCGCCGCCAAACATGCCCAACAAGGAATTGAGAAGGCTACCCAACCCGCTTTGTTGTTCGGGTTGGTAATATCCTTCGTCTTCGCCATCGTCGCCTGAAACGCCGCCGCCGCCGACGCTTGAATTTTGCGCGCTCCCGCTGCCAAACTTGTTAGCCAAAGCGGGAATCAATTTCCACGCGGCGAAGATCACCACGCCGATGATGGCAAGAACGATCAAGGTTCGATTTGTGCTCTGCGTTGCCACGTTGATGACTCCTTAGCCCCTGCGCCCGCGACCGCCACCATTGCGACCCGAATTACTACCAGGCCAATTAGGATTCCGCCCGCCGTATGTCAATCCGGGAGACAGGTACACGAGTCCGCCGCCGATCTGTGGCGGATAGAAGCCGGGTTGCCATGTCTGCGTCAATGGCGCGCTCCCCGTGTCGCTCTGAAATGCATTTGAGAGCCAACGGAAACCGAGATACGCGACGATTGCGATAATTGCCCATTCCACCGCTTTGCCTACATTCATTGCCCGCTCCCCTGCATCCCCGCCTTAACGAATAGCGCGACGATGACGAAAAATCCGATCACTGCGACCGCATCGAAAACCGCGTCCGATATCTTCATGGTTCATTGTTCCAAGTGAAATCGGCATCCGGTTCGATGCCCGTCCCGTCATCCTGCGGCACTGGAGCCAAACCCTGCGCGAATGATGTTTCGCTCGCGTTCGCGTAATTCAACTCGGACGGGTCTGCCGTCGTCTTATCAAGCGACGGGAAAATTGTGGTAACTCCGTTCCACAGCCAATCACCTAACGTATCCCCGGCCCCGTTTGCAGTTGACAGCGGAACCGTCGCCGCCGCCGTTCCGAGGCCACCCCCTACGCCCGCCGCCAAGTTCTGCAACCCTTGGGCGATCTGCTGTCCCGCTTTGGTACCCGCATTTGACATGTCAGTACCGCCCGGGACAATGCCTCCCAGCGTTTTCGCAAATCCCGCCAACTCGTCCTTGAAAATGCCAGCGAGTAGAACGATTCCTACCGCGATGAGGGCGAAGATTCCGATTGTTTCTACATCCTTCGTAACTGACATTCAGCCCTCCTTTCGCGATATACTTCCCGTCATGAGAAAGCGCCTCAAAACCATCTTTCTTTCGGGACTTGTTGGCATCTCGCTCGTTGTACTGGCTTCGCTTTGCGTCGACCTATACAACACGATGTTTCGATGAGCCGACAAAGACGAGTTACGGTGACAATCACCGAAGGGAAGAGAAAAAGACTGTCCCATTCGGTGCGCGATACGCTATTCGGTGTCGCGATCATCATCGCCATGTTCTTTTTGCTCTCCCTCATCAGTCCCAACCGTTAACTCCGCTTCCGAAATCTCCCGCTCGCGGTCCGCCCGGGAGTCTTTCTCTTTTTGCGCCTGGGGCTTGCTCATTCCCAAGGCCTTTTTCGTTTTGCTCAAGAGACTCATTGCTCCCCCTAGTAGTTCCCCGCATTGTTGATGATGCTCACCACGACGCCATCGCCCTCTATTCCGCTAACCCAGATGCGCCCCGTATTGCCGATGGGAAACGCGATATCATCCAACGGTGCGAGGGGCGTTCCGCTGCCCGCCGGAACAACTGCATCACGACTTGCGCCCACATACACCATGTGCGCATTGCCTGTACCGCTCCCATTGTTCGCGCGCACTCGGCACGTCGACCCCGGCGGAACATTCGCACCCGGCGCTAACTGAGGCGCGCCCGTTGCCGCAAGCACAACCTGAAACGTCCAGTTGATGTTTTGCGCCGGAGCAGCCCGCTGCGATGGAGGAATCGTGGCACTGCCGGACTTGCGACCGCCGACATATCCGCCACCGCCAGAGCCGCCCGCATAACCCGGTGGTAAAAAGGGTCCTTCCAACATTAGCTTTGCCCTCCAGCGAGAAAGCTTGAAACTGTTTGCGTAGGATCAGCGCCCACATAGTTTGCGACGTAATCGGCATACGCTCCCGGATTGTTGTTATCGCCCGCCGGAGCGTAGACGTTCATCATGTCGGCAAAATTCCAATCGGGATGCGATGCGGCGTGACTCTTGATCCATGTCACGAGAGCATTCCATCCGTCCCCAAAGCTTCCGAAAATTGCATATCCGCCCGCGCTCCCCGTCTGCCCCGGACCGCTGCGCAGATTGCCGGGATTGTTATTCACCACGTTCCGGGAGTTCTGATCGAAGCCGCCCTCAAACTGGTAGATCGCTTGCGCGATGCTATCGACGGGGAGCCGTAATCGGCAGTTCCGGGATTCGTGGATTGGTCCGGCATCGTCTCATCCTGATCTGCCACGGCCACACTGCCGAAGCTTCCCTTTCGCAAGAGAAGCCACAGCAGTGCGAACGCGGAAATCAGCAGAATCCAGCGCATCGGCGTGGAGTTAGCTTGCGCCGCCGGAGCGAAGACGCGACGAGTGCTGATTAGCAAATCGTCGAGATTCGCGCCGGTTACATTGATGACTTGAAATCGCGTTTGCAGCGACGAAGCCAGAACCGTATTGCCCAGACTTCCATCGGTCCAGTCAATGAAGTTCATGCCGGTCGCGGTCTGCGCGGGGTCGATCCATCCGTCATCAAGCATTTGCTGGCGAATATCCTGCATGTACTTGTCGAACGAAATTGGCGTTCCGTCGACCTGGACGCGCACAAGCAAACCATCGGACAGGGTATAGTCCGCGCTCTGCTCTGCCAGAATGAGCCACGAGAGGAAGGCGCCATCCTGCGGCATGGCGAGATCCAAAGGCGCGCTGCTGTGTCGCGGCGATCAGGAACACATGATCCTCTTGGAAAAGGACGTTTGTATCGCCCGCGAGTCCGACGCGCGTATCGACCCATTGCACCTGCAAGCCGCTATAGACCACGGTGCGGTCATTGCCCGCAAAGCAGGTATCGATATCGCCTGTATCAACTTCAACCTGGACGCTCGCGTATGTGCCGGGGTCCGTGTTCAATGCGGTCTGCACATTGTTGCGCAGGACGGCATCGGCGAAGTAGATGGGAATCGACAGGTAGATGTTGTATGTACCTGCCGCACCGCTGCCCAGCGTCGAACCGGACTGCTCCAGAATCACTTTGCCGGATGTGTTCTGGATGCCCGCAAAGCGAAGCAGGGAACGCGGGGTGATATCCGCAACCTTGCCGCCGGGGTAACGGGAGCCTGCCGCCGGGTTCGCATTCACGATGATGCGCTTGACCAGATTCACCGGTCCGCCTTCACCGAGAACGGTTCCTGAAGTCGTGCCCGAGGACAGTACCACCTGTCCGACGAGTACAACTTTTCCCTCAAGGATTTTGCCCCCGAGAGGCAGAGTGAAAATGATTTTTGAATCAGGAATAAACGGCGTTGTCAGCCGATTTTTCTTGTCGCCAAATGCCACGATGTACACGATCCTTCGCCGGGTCCGCCGTGCGAATACGCTTGAGAGTGAATGCGTGCGATGGGATGGGATCGCAGGAAAAAGCGAGCGGCAAAACCGGCTTAGTTGCTTCCGGTGACGTTGCCGATAAACGCGACGTTGTTCGATGCCCAGATGCAAGCGAAGGCGATCACAACGACCACGATGAGATGCCAAAATTTCATTTGTCTCCCCCTCTGTTTTCAGGAGTGGCGAAGGGAATTTTCGGTGCCCGCCTGCGAAACCCTTCGCCACTGGTCAGCTATATGCGCGACTTGATAGAGACTGCCAGAGTCACAGGGGCAAGTCAGGG
>CAWCRW010000013.1:0-12401 GCA_963798035.1 uncultured Acidobacteriaceae bacterium
GGCTTATCGCCAGCAATCCTGTGCTTTCCCTTCGTTCCTGTCGCGATGGGAAGTCTCGGCCGAGGTTTAGCATGCCGCCTATCCTGCGAGTTTTGTGCTAACGATGCGGGCTCCTTGGATATCTTGCACCTTTGAGTCGTGTCCTGTTCCAAAGCGAACTTATGCAGAGCTTCCTTGAGGGCGTCTCGGCACTTGTGCGACGCTGAGGCTACTCGATCGGGGTCGCGGTGACCACAACCTGCATACTGCCTTTGCCGTCGACCGAGTCTGAGCTGAAGACGACGGTGGGCTTGCCGATCGGCATGAGGATCACGGAATGCCATTTGTCTGCCGGAGCCATTGGTGGAGGATTGGATCGGTGGATTCGGCTGCGCTGCTGACTTCGGTGGTGATCGAGAGTGAGTTGACGATCCAGCTCCCGGACGTTGCGCACATCCATGTTCACGCCGAGATCGATGTATTGAAACTGGACATTCGCATTTCCGGAGGAAGGCCCCGTTGCAATGGGAACGCGGGACCCGGTGCGAATGGAGGCGGAGTCGCGATCGCCGGTACTCACGGTCGTGGAGTAGGTGCGACTATTCACGGGTTTCGAGTCCGCGCCCATTTCCTGAACCACAAAGACAAGGTGAAAGTAGTGGAGCGAGTTCGGGTGCTTTGGCGTTGTCGGGCGCCTTGGATGTGTCCTGGGAAAACGCCTGTGGCCGGAGAGAGAGGGTGAGCAGCAGAAGGCAGGCAATGAGAGCGATTTTGCGCATGGATCTCCTTAGTTTTTGCCCAGATGGGGCGTTTCGAGGAACGGAATATCGAGTTCGGCGATGCGGAGGGGTTGCTCATCCTGCATTTGCGCCTGCAAAATTGCCTGACGTTGCACCAATGGAACCTGGGTCGCAAATTCTCCCAGGGCTCTCTCGCCCGGGGTGAGTGGCTGCGGGGAAGGAAAAACATCGCGTTTCGGCAGCGCTGCGGCGCGGACTGTGTCCCGCGCAGAAGATGAGATCCTCAGGGGCAGGCGGGTAGGGAGCGGGGGAACGGGGGAGAGAGCAACGCGTGGTGCGCCGCGAACCACGGGCGCGGGAAGCGAGGGCGGGTGCGGCGCTGAGTGTGCACCGGTTGAGTTTTCGGCAGAGTGATGAGGAAGACGAGGCAAGCGGCAGCCGGCACAGCGAGGGCTACAAGGATCCGATTCCGGCGCAGCGTGGGCCTGGATGCAGCGTCGATTCGTGCGAGGATGCGTTTCTGGAGGCCGGAGCCGGGACCCGGATCGGCATAGGTTGAAAGGGCCGCATGGAGCATGCGATCGAATTCGTCGTTGTCACGCATAGTCATTCTCCTCCGTGCGGGGGCAAAGAGATTCGAGCTTGTGGCGAAGCAACTGGCGCGCGCGTTGGAGCCTTGTGCGCACAGTGCCTTCGGGTATGCCAAGGATGCCGCCGATGACGCGGGAGTTGAGTTCCTCGAATGCGGAAAGCACAAGCGGGATACGCAGTTCTTCGGGCAGGGCATCGACCATGGAGTGGACGATGGCGTGTTGATTGGCGGATTCGAGTACCTGGTCAGGGCCTGGATGCGGAGAAGGCGCGTCCATTCTCTCGCTCAGGCCCGGCGTTGACTCGGTGGATGCATTGGCGGATCGCGATGGACGGGGACGCAGATCGACGGCAATGCGCCATGCGACGCGCGCCAGAAAGGCACGTTCGTTCAGTGCTTTTTGCCATCCACGATTGCGATAGAGCTTCAAGAATGTCTCCTGTACCGCGTCTTCGGCGTCGTGGGAGTTGAGCAGAACGGCATAGGCGACCCGAAAGACGAAGCGCGACTGGCGTTCAACGAGGGCAGCGAATTCCGCGTCTGAATCGGTGCTCAAAATTCGCGTGCTCTCCCTGGCGGCGCCACGATGCATGGAAGCCGCCGGAGTTGGGCGGCCTCTGCACCCAAAGACGGCAACTGGGACAGGAGTGTTCAGAGTTTTTACTGTTGTGCGTGCAGCCTCTGAAATCTGCGTCGTCGCATGCCTTCAGAAAAGAGCGGTTGCAGGAGAGAGGCAGCGGAGAGCGGCTGGGCGTTCAGGTTGGCAGAATGGAAACCAGGCAGGATCGGGCAGCAGATCGATTTAATTTAAAGGAGGTCGGGGCAGACGGTGCGGGATTTGATGGATTTATTTTGGAGCCCATCCTGTCGGAATGTTTGCGTCGGAATGTTTGCGAAAGGATGGGCCGCCAATCAACAGTTCGGCCGAGGGAGCGGGCCTCGGCGGAGAAATCTAGCTCTGCTGGTCTGTTTTCGCTTCTTCCTTCTTGTCGATGAAGTTGGTGATGGCTTCGGTGCCTTCAAAGCCGGCGATGGCGGCGACACCTTCGGTGAGAATGCCTGCATTCGGGTCGAGCTTCTTGACGCCTTCTACGGCGGCGAACGCTCCTGCTGCTTCTTCGAGTATGCCCATGAACTTCTCCTTTGTACTTGTTATCAAGCGGCGGAATCTGGGATCCATCCCATCCGGGAATGCCAAAGGATAGCATGATGGGCGCAGAGGAAAGCGGCCGTTTCAGCCTTAAAAACGGCCGTTTTCCACCGGCCAGGTGCGGGTTCGAAACGCTCTCGATTTTTGTAGGCACAGATAGAAGCGGCCCGCTTCTCGGGTGAGGAGCGGGCCGGTAGAGGATCTAGCTGAAGGTGGCTTATGCTTTGGCGGAGGTGAGTTGACCCAGATCGGAGGCGATCTTCTCGGTGGAGAACGCTTCGATCAGGTCGCCTTCCTTCAAGTCAGCAAAGTTGGCGATGCCGATGCCGCACTCCATGCCGTTCGTGACTTCGCGCGCGTCATCCTTGAAGCGCTTGAGCGAGCCAATCTTGCCCTTGAATACCTGCTCGCCGTCCCGCATCACTTTGATTTCAGAATCGCGTCGAATCACGCCGTCCTGCACACGGCAACCTGCGATGGTGCCCACCTTTGGAATTTTGAAGATGTTGAGGACCTCGGCACGGCCGACATAGTTCTCCTTGAATGTCGGCTCGAGCAAGCCCATCATCGCGAGGCGCATTTCGTCCTGCAACTCGTAGATGATGGAATGGAGGCGAATGTCCACGTCTTCCTGCTGCGCCAGCTCGGCGGATTTGCGCTCGGGGCGGACGTTGAAGCCGATGATGATGGCGTTCGACGCGGCGGCGAGCAGTACGTCGCTCTCGGTGATGGAACCGACGCCGGAGCGAATCACCTTGATGCGCACCTTGTCGGTAGACATCCGCACCAGGGAGTCGGCGAGCACTTCGACCGAGCCGGTGACGTCGCCCTTGAGGATGATGGCAAGGTCTTTCACGCCAGCCTGACGAATCTGTTCGGAGAGATTCTCGAGTGTGACGCGCGAACTCTTGGCGAGCTGCGCTTCGCGCTCCTTCATCTTGCGATATTGTGCAATGCCCTTGGCCTTATCGCGATCGGCAACCACAAGGAAGGTGTCGCCGGCATCGGGCATGGACTCGAGGCCGAGGACTTCGACCGGGGAGGATGGCCCTGCTTCTTCGAGGGGTCGGCCACGATCGTCGAACATGGCACGGACTTTGCCGAAGGTGTTGCCCACGATGTAGCTCTCGTTGATGTGCAGCGTGCCGTCCTGGACGAGGACCGTGGCGACGGCGCCGCGGCCGCGATCGAGCTTCGCTTCAATGACCGAGCCGACAGCCTTGCGGCCGGGGGTAGCCTTGGGCGCGCGGATGTCGGAGACGAGGCAGATCATTTCGAGGAGGAGGTCGAGATTCAGGCGCTTCTTTGCCGAGACTTCGACGAAGACGGTTGAACCTTCGCCGCCTCCTGCCCACTCTTCGGGGATGAGGCCGCGATCGGCGAGCTGTTTTTTCACGCGATCGGGATTGGCCTCCGGCTTATCGATTTTGTTGACGGCAACGATGATGGGAACGTTTGCGGCCCGGGCGTGGTCAATGGCCTCGAGGGTTTGCGGCATGACGCCGTCGTCGGCGGCAACAACGATCACCACAATGTCGGTGATCTTGGCGCCGCGGGCACGCATGCGGGTAAATGCTTCGTGACCGGGCGTATCGAGGAACACGATCTCGCGGCCCGAGGCAGGAGAGCCTTCCTTGTTGAAACGAACCTTGTAGGCGCCGATGTGTTGGGTGATGCCGCCGGCTTCGCCTGCTGCCACGTCGGTCTCGCGAATGGCATCGAGCAGTGAAGTCTTGCCGTGATCGACGTGTCCCATGACCGTGACCACAGGGGCGCGGGGCACTTCGACAACGTCGGTCTTGTCGACATCCAGAACCTCTTCGATCGCCTCGTTTTCCAATTCTTCTTCGTAGCTGATGACGTTTGCGCCGGCGCCGAATCGAGCCGCGACATCCTTCACCATTTCCGCATCGAGGGATTGGTTCACGGTGACGAAGACGCCGCGCATGAGCAGCGTGGCGATCAGGTCCTTGGCGCGAATTTCGAGTTTTTCGGCCAGGTCCTTCACGCTGATGCCTTCGGTCACGGTGATTTCACGCGTGATCGGCAGAGGCTCGTTGCTGAATTGTGTCGCTCCGCCGAAGCGTGGAGGCGGCACAAAGCCCTTCATCGGGCCTTCCTTGGTCTTCGGATACTGCTGGCGTCCACCGCGACCCTTGGCGGAGCTTGCGCGCTGGGCGCGGGGTGCTTCCGTCGGGGGCGGTGTGCCACCGGCGCCGCCAAAGCCGCCGGGCCGAGGTCCGCCGAATCCACCGGGACGCTGTCCGGCAAAGCCGGGACGTGCACCGAATCCTGGACGTCCGCCTGGACCTCCGGGGCCACCGGGTGTAAAGCTACCCGGCGTAGTGCGGGTCGGATGTTTGGGTCGTGGTCCGCCAGCGAATTGGCCGGGAGCGCCCATGGGACGCTGGGTGAATCCTCCCGAAGGACCGGGGCCGCTTGAGGGGCGCCGATCGAAGATCGGTTTTCCGCGCTGAATTCCACCGGCCTGCGCGGCAGGTGCAGGGGCTCCGGGTGGTACGAACGGAGCCTTGTACACGGGGCGTGGCCCGGTTTGCGGCATGACTACTCTTCGAATCGGGGGAGCCGGTGGTTCTGGGACTGGCTCGGCCGGTTTGGCAGCGACGACGGGTGCTGGAGCCTGGGCCGCAACCGGTTGTGCCTCGGGCACAGGGGCTGCGGGAACCGGAGGTTTTTCCATTGCTGGTGCAACCGGGAGCCTTGCGACGGGCGGTTCGGCAGCGGGCGCGACCGGAGCCGCAGCGGATTCCACCGGAGCAGCCGTTTGCGCAGCCGGAGCCGAAGGGGCGACAGGAGGCTTCAACGTTGCCGGTGCTTCAGCCGTATGTGCCGTAGCCGCCGGGGAAGGAGCTGGCGGCTTTACGACCACGGTGACGGCGGGCGGGACAACGGCAACCGCCTGGCGCGGGGGCACAGCGCCCATTGGAGCTTTGGCGATGACGGGGCCGACGGGTGGTTTGCTGGCGATGGCGCGTTGCACGGGCGGGGCGGTGACGATAGGAGGCGCAGGCCTGACCGCGGGCACGATTTTTCGGGGTTCAGGGCGAGCCGGCGCAGCGGGCGGAGGCGCGGCGGCCACGACGGGCGGGGCCGATTTGACGGCGGAAGCCTGGGGCACGACAGGGGGAGCTGGTCGCAGGTGCGGTCTATGGGCCTCGGCCTCTTCTTCCTGCTTCTTAGCGAGTATGGCCTTCATGACGTCGCCGGGCTTCGAGACGTGCGAAAGATCAATTTTCGGTGCAATTGCCTGAGGGCCGCGAGAAGATGTGCCGGCGTGGCCAGACGAACGCGCCGCGCGTTCAAACTGCGCCCGGACCTTTACGGCTTCATCCTCCTCAAGCGAGCTGGAGTGGGTTTTGCCGGCGCCCAGGCCAAGCTCCGCCAGTACGTCAAGAACCTGGCGGCTCTTCACTTCCAATTCGCGTGCGAGATCGTTGATTCGAACCTTACTCATCCGCCTCTTTTCGATGTTTACCCAAAGCCCTTAGTCGCTCATAGCTACCTCAGTGCATTGGCATGTTGAATTCCCATTATCGCCTGAATTGCCTTGAAAATCGCGACCGATCTTACCCATTGCGTCAGACAGCCGGTTCATCGGCGTCTGTCTTACCGATTTCGTTTTGTTCCTGCTCCAGCTCAGCCACTTCGTTTTCATCGGCTGGCGGGACGTCCTCGACGGCAATCTCTGCCGCGGTCATGCTTGCAGTTTCAGCTTCCAATTCTTCATTCGCTTCCAATTCCGGTGAAGTCGCAGCCGAGATTTCTTCTTCTGCGGCAGCGGCATGGACACTTTCGGCTTCTTCCAGGGTTTCCCGTGCGTTTTCCGATTCCGCTTCGGCAGTTGCGACGGCAGCTTCGGGCGTCTGCACTTCCGCTTCGCCTTCAGGTTTGTGTTCAGCGGCTCCCGCGGGCGGCTCTTCCCCTTCTTCGAAGTGGCCGAAGTAGTGGCGAACGGCAACGCTGATCCGCTCCAATGTTTTTTCGCCGATGCCGGGTATTTCTTCGAGCTGCTCCGGTGTCATGTCGGCCAGGGATTCGACCGTGGTGATGCCGGCGGCGACCAGTTTCTGAATGATTCCATCGCCCAGCTCGGTGACCTGTTCGATGGGAGTGTTGGGCCCGCCGGAGAGCGCCTGCATCTGCTGCTCAACTTCCTGACGCTTTTCTTCTTCGCTCTTGATGTCGATTTTCCAGCCCAGGAGCTTGGCGGCAAGACGCACGTTCTGGCCCTTCTTGCCGATGGCCAGGGAGAGCTGTGTGTCGTCGACGATGACTTCAAGCTGCTTGTCGGTCAAGTCCGCAATCGAAACGCGGCTGACCTTGGCGGGTTGCAGAGCTTTCTCGGCGAAGGTCGTGATTTCTTCGCTGAATTCGATGATGTCGATTTTTTCGCCGCGCAGTTCGCGAATAATCGACTGCACACGCATGCCTTTCATGCCCACGCAGGCACCGACAGGATCCACATCCTTGTCGCGGCTTTGCACGGCAATCTTGGTGCGTTCTCCGGCCTCGCGCGCGATGGCACGAATGACGACGGTGTTGTCGTAGATCTCAGGGACTTCAGACTGAAAGAGGTTCTGCACCAGCTCGGGCGCGGCCCGCGAGACGATCACCTGCGGTCCCTTCGCGGCGCGGTCTACTTTGAGGAGAACCACGCGCACACGTTCACCCACGGTGAATTGTTCGAGGCGCGACTGCTCGCGCTTGGGGCAGCGGGCTTCGGCTTTCCCTAGATCGAAGATGACGTCCTGGCCTTCGATGCGCTTCACGGTGGCGTTGAGCACTTCTTTTTCACGATGGGCGTATTCCTGGAAGACGGTATCGCGTTCGGCTTCACGGACCTTCTGGAAGATGACCTGCTTGGCCAGTTGCGCAGCGATGCGACCCAGCGGGCTGGTGTCGCGATAGAGCCGGATCTCGCTGCCAACCTCCACGCCCGGGGCGAGTTCATTGGCCTCGGCGAGAGTGATCTGGTTGACGGGATCCTCGACCTGTTCTTCATCCGGAACGACCGTTTTGTAGATATAGGCCGTGATCTCCCCGGTGTCCTTGTTCAGTTCGCCGCGCATGTTTTCCTGCGTCTTGTAGTACTTGCGTGTGGCAAGGGCAATGGCCTCTTCCACGGCGCCGACCACGATCTGAGGCTCGATGCCCTTTTCGCGGCTGAGGAGTTCGATACTTTGATACAACGCACTCGCCATAGCTTTGCTGACTCTCTGAGGTGCTGCGCACACAGCGAAGGTCTTTCGACGGACGCAGGTTCATTTGGATTTTGTTTCAAGGGAGCAAGCCGAAGCCTGTCCCCGTTCCCATCGATTCGTCGGCCGGCGCGCTTAAATCTCCGGTATCAGCTGCGCCCTCTCGATGTTGGCCAACGCAATTTCTACTGTGTTCACCCCGGCCTTCCGGCTCTTGCTGTTCTGCCGCGTCGCGGAAAGGTCAAGAGTGATCGTGTTGTCTGTTCCGGCCGCCATTCTGCCTTGCCAGTGCCGATTGTTTCGGACCGGCTCAAAGGTTTGCACTTTGACAAGGCTGCCGGCGAAACGACGAAACTCTTCCGGCTTGGTCAACTTGCGATCCAGCCCCGGGGAACTGGCTTCCAGCGTGTATTCGCCGCCCGGGATCAAGTCTTCTACATCCAACAAAACGCCAAAATCGCGACTGAATGCGGTGCAGTCCTCATGTGTGATGCCGGAGAGCTGCTCTACGCTCAATTTGCCCTCGGCCAATCGCTCCGGAAGCCCTTCCACACCCGCGGCGACGGACGCCTTCAGTTGTGCGCGGCCCTCCGCATCCTTCTCCAACGCCACGCGCAGAATCCGTTCGCTGCCCCGGCCGCTGAACTCCACATCCACAACGTCAAGCCCGTGCGAGGCGGCCACTCGCTGGGCCGATAGCCGAATCTGATCCAGGTCCGTAGTCATCGTTGCACCCCAGCGTTGCAGACATATTTCGATTCCCAGAAAGCATTGAAACTGCTCGCTGAGAGCCCTTCGCTGGGACTTCGCTTCACGCGCCGAAAATCGGCGCTTTTGTCTGGAGTTTGCCCCAAATAAAAAGTGGGCTATAAGCCCACTCATCTCTCCGCCAGCCGGTCTACCCACGGCAAAAGCAGCGGACAAACTCGTTCGCATCTCTAGAATACTGCGAATCGCAGGGAAACTCAACGTGGTTAGGTGGTTCTTTCGCCCGTTCGCGGAGATTGTCCAGGATCTCACGGCTTTTGGGGAGAAAAGTGGGGTTCCGGGGCGGCACTGCAAATCACCCAGAGGGTGTAGAACGTGCCAGCCGGCGAGGTTTGGGGGCGTGGACCGAGATTCCCCGATTTCCAGGGGCGGGATAAACTGCAGGAAAATTGGGGGTTATTGCGGTTGGATCTGGTCCGAGGCAGGGTAGTGAACTATGTTCGATGGCCCAAAAAGGGGATTGCCGTAAGTGCCACTTTCGAGAAAAGATAGGTTTCTAAACATGCCTGCCTTTAGACAGCGCACCTGGGTCGCCCTTTTGGCGATTCTTCTCGGCACCGCCGGAGGAGCAGTAGCCGGCTACCTGCTGGGGCGCGTCATCACATTGCAGCAAGCCGAAGCGCGGTTGGAGCAGTTAGCGGCACGGGTGATCGACGAAGGACAGAATGCGACCGTTGAGTCCCGGAAGGTGCTGGCGGCGATGAATGGTTCTCCCTATCCGATGTGCTCGGATGCGGAGGTCGGATACTTTCGGAAGCTGGTTTTCGAATCGGTCTATTTGAGGGCAGCCGGACGCATGCGGCAAGGCCACATCGAATGTTCGACAAGTTTCGGGAGCAGTACGAAGCAGACTGAAGCAAGCTATCAACCAGACATCCACCAGCGGGATGGGACGCTGATGTATCGGAACCTGCCCTTATTCGGAGCGAGAGGCGAGCCGGTAGTTGCGATTCAGCTCGACGATTCGTTTATTGTGTACGGCGAGTTCAGCATCAAGCCCCTGGTGGGGACGAACACGCCCATCACGGTCACAGACCTGGATGCTCCGACAAGCAAGGCGGGGCGACTTTCGGGCGATGTGGCGACGACGGCGGGTGCATTTCTCGTGACCAACGGCCAATTCCGCGATGGCGACACACTTTATGGCACCCACTGCTCGCCGGACGGCATGGTTTGTGCGGCGGCGCATGTGCCGGTTTCGCATGCGCTGACGACCAACCGCATTGAGGTTGGGGGTTTTGTGGCATGCGGCACACTGACCGGGACGTTGCTTGGTTTTGTATGCGCAATCATCTATCGCCGGAAGCAGGGCTTTGAGCATCAGCTTTTGCGGGCGATCCGCAAAGATGTACTCCGCGTGGTCTATCAGCCGATCGTCGACCTTGAAAGCGGAAAAATTGTGGAAGCGGAAGCGTTGGCGCGTTGGACCAATGACGACAACATTTCGATCAGCCCCGACGACTTTGTGAAGGTCGCTGAATCGCGCGGATTTGTCGGAGAGATCACGAAGCTTGTGGTTCGGCATGTCCTGCGGGACTTCGGACCGATCCTTCGCGAGCGGTCCGATTTTCGGGTCAATGTGAATATTGCGGCCGCCGATCTCGCCGATCCCGGGTTCCTGCCCATGCTCGATGAAGCGCTGGCGAAAGCGGGAGTCCAGCCCGGAAGCATTGGGATCGAGATCACGGAAAGCTACACGGCTCGGCAGCAAGTGGCAAAAGAAACCATCCTTCGGCTTCGCCAGAGAGGCCACTTCGTCCATATCGATGATTTTGGCACCGGATACTCGAGTCTCGCCTACCTGCATGATCTTTCGGTCGACGCAGTCAAAATCGACAAAGCCTTCACCAAGGCGATCGGCACCGATGCCGTGACGGTCACTATCCTTCCGCAGATCTTGACGATGGCCGAGACCCTTGGACTGCGCGTGATTGTCGAAGGGATCGAGACGCCGCAACAGGCCCTCTATTTCGCCAAGGCCAAACAAGCCATCTTTGCGCAAGGCTGGCTCTTTGGTCGTCCTGTGGCGCCGGAACTTTTCTTGAGCGCGCTGAAGGAAAAGGAGTCGAAGGCCGCGGTGGACGAGTCGCTTGAGAGCGTCGGCGCATTCGCCTCGACTGTTCCTGCGGCCTGATCTTCTGCAAGTCCCTTCGATTTCGCACTGCTCTTCTGAATCTCAATCCATTCGAGTGCTTTTCATTTTGCGCCGTAAAGCGCGAACAGCGACAATAGCGGAATGAAATCGATGCGCTGGTGGGTCTTCGCCTTTCTTGGATTGGTTGTGTTGGTTGCGAACGCGGGTGCTCTTGAAAAGCAGCCAAGCAGCGCATATCGTGTTCGGCGCGAAGCCCTGGGTGCAAAGCTGCAAGGCGGCGTGGCCATTCTGTTTGCGGCGCCTGAACCGGTTCTCGACTTCATGCCGTATCGACAGGACAGTGATTTCTATTACCTGACGGGATGGAACGAGCCAGGTGCAGCCTTGATGGTGGTGGGGGCGAGCAAGTCGTCGCAGGGGTACAGGGAGATTCTCTTTCTCCCCACGCGCAACCTGCGCACCGAACTCTACACCGGCGTGAAGATGGATGCGGCAACACCGCACGTGATCGAAGCTACGGGCGTTGAGAGTGTCGAGGCGATGACGGAAGTGCCGGTCGAGCTGGACAGAGTGGTCGCGGAGAATCGCGGGCTGCTTACCAATCTTTGGACACAGCCGGGCTCGGAGCCGGCCAAAGCGGCTCGTGAATTCAATGCAACGACGCTGGGCCTGGGCGCGGCTTATGCGGCAAACGACGTGACACGGCTGACGACTCCGTTGCGGGAAGAGAAAGATGCGGGGGAGATCGAGTTGTTGAAGAAGGCCAGCAGGGCTTCGATTGCGGCGCAGCTTGCGATGATGCGGGCAGTGGAGCCGGGAGTGACGCAACGGGCTCTGGCCGGGCCATGTACGAAGTGTGGCTTCGTCAGGATGCGGGAGGCCATCGTCGCCGTTCTCGGTTCAGGGGTGAATTCCACGACGCTGCCTGCAGCGCCGATACGCGACGAGTAAAAGACGGCAGTCTTGTGCTTGTGGATGCAGCCTGCAATACTCGATGTATGCCTTGGATATCGCGCGCAAGATGTCGGCGAACGGCCAGCTCCGGCGCGGCAGCGGGAGATTTCCGATGTCGTGCTGGACGCACAGCGGGAGCCCATAGATGCTTTTGTTTCCCGTAAATCGACGATCAACGATCGCGATCGCAAGGATCCGGATTCTTCGACACTGCGGCTTTCAGCTACATCAACGCGCATGGCTGGATCTGCACGAAGGGCCGCTCGGCAGGTAGTGGCTGCACGGGTTGGGGCATATGGTTGCCATCGAGGTGCATGACCCGGCGGTGTGTCCCGCAGTGCTGAAGCCAGGCATGATCTTGACGTCGAGCCGGAAGTCTATATTCCAGAGGAGAAGATCGGTGTTCGGATTGAATGCGATTTTCTGGTGGGGCCGGCGGCAAGCTGAATGATCTGGATGCGGCGCTGCCCCGCACGGCGAACGTGGCAGCCGCGATGCGTGAAAAGTCAACGAGGTGGATGAGGGAGATGGCGATGGGCTCAGAACAACTCGACGAGATGGGTGGCGTGTTCGCCGGCCAGCTGAGGGCGTGCCTGGAAGAATGCGCACAAGGAAGGCGAGGTGTCTGTCAGGTGTCGAAATGGCGCAGGATGAAGCCGAAAGCCATGCCTGGCCTGAGGCCGCGCAGGTGCGTGCGTTGGCATTTTCCCTGCAGGCGATCCGGAACCCGGATGGCGAGCGCGATCCGCTTTGCGATGAATTTCTCATCTCTGCACTATTCATGGAGAAAGCCATCTCGGCAAGCACGGCTGGCGCGCACATTTCTGGCGCGCATTGACGCGGCGAAGTGGGAACGCCTCGAGGCCGAGAACAAGCCGTGGTGAGACTGCGGGCGGATTGGGAG
>CAWCRW010000014.1:0-374902 GCA_963798035.1 uncultured Acidobacteriaceae bacterium
TGTCTTATGTCTGATTCTTGGTATATATGGACTGTGTTGCGTTTAATTTGTTATTTAAATTCAATGATTTACGATGGCAATAATATCCTTGACTCATCAGAAGTTCTCCTATAGTGTTTAGTCATGGCACAGGAACCCAAGACGCTACAGCAAGCAATTCTCTACTTTGATAACCCCGATAACTGCATTGCTTACCTTGTAGATAGGCGCTGGCCTGACGGCGTAGTGAAGTGCCCTACTTGCGGTCGTGCGGACGTGTCCTATGTGGCAAAGCGCCGCGTGTGGCAGTGCAAGACTCGGCACCCCAAGGCGCAATTCAGCATCAAGGTCGGAACCATCTTTGAAGAGTCTCCAATCGGTCTCGACAAGTGGCTTATGGCCATGTGGATGCTTACCAACTGCAAGAATGGCGTTAGCTCGTGGGAGATTCACCGGACTTTGGGTATCGGACAGAAAGCGGCATGGTTCGTGCTGCACCGTATCCGTCTCGCTTTGGGCGATACCTTCAAGGGCAAGATGGGCGGAGAGGACAGCGGGCCGGTTGAAGTCGATGAGACTTTCATTGGTCCTAATCCCCAAAAGATGCACGCTGACAAGCGGCAAGCTCGGTACCGCGCACTTTCTGCTCGTCCCAAGACTCCGGTTATGGGAATGCTCGACCGCGACCTGCGGAAGGTTCGGGCGAAGGTTGTTCCCAATGTTCGTCGGGACGTGTTACAGACGGAGATTCTGAACGCGATTGAGACTGGCTCCACTGTCTACACTGACAGTGCGCCAGGGTATGACAGGCTGTTGCTTAATGGCTTTCTGCATCAGACTGTGAATCACGTCGAAGAGTACGTGAGAGGCGAGATTCACACGCAAGGGATCGAGAATTTCTGGTCCCTACTCAAGAGGGGATTGAGGGGTACATACGTTGCCGTAGAGCCGTTTCACCTTGACCGCTACATTGGAGAGCAAGTATTCCGGTATAACAACCGGGCAACTCGCGACAATCCGCTGACTGACGCCGACCGCTTCAGTCTCGCGGTTACGCAGATCGTAGGGAAGAGATTGACCTATACAGAGTTGACCGGGAAGGAGGCGAAAGAACCGGAAGCTTTCTAAGCGAGAGGCGATTCGGCAGGGACGGGGGAGGCGGAAGGCTGCTTGAGCTTCCGCTTTGATCCGCGCTTAGGACCGCGCCTCTTTGGGTTTGCATCTACTTGTGCGCGGTACTCAGTTTCGCGCCGTTGCATCTCTTCGCGAGAAACAGACAAAACGGCGTCCACTGTTTTAGTGAACGCCGTGAATTCTACGGAGTGTCTCATTCTTTATGATAATAACGCATTTTTCTTCTCTAAATAGTATTTGTAGGTGCTGTCGCAAAAAGGGTGAAGCAATCGTGCATTGGCGGCTGTCCCTAAGCCGCCCTTGCTACGGTCCTGTATGTGATCTACATGCACCGATTTGAGATCTATTCGAGCATGGCATAGTTCGCACAACGAAGCGTTTGCAAGCACATCAGAGATAACGACAGTGTCTTTCAACGCGCCTGAGAATTTCTTGTTTTTCGTCGTCAGAGTCGGACGCTCTTTTACGAGAGTTTGAAATCTATCATGTGCCCTTAAAGCTTCTTCAATTTGTTCAGTTGAGTAGTTCTTCATCAAACACTCGAAAATGAACAAGTAGAGGTCCTTAATCTGCCGAAACCCCTTGGCCATGCTCCCGTGTTTGACAGTTAATTGATTCACATACATCTTGTGTTCAATTAGAAAGTCTTCAAATTTGGCGCGAACATCTGTGAATTGCAAGAACGCATCTCTTACGCTCAATTCTTTGAGGGTATGCGTGCGACCAAGCACATGGTTGACCAGGTTCGGTGTTCGGTTTTATAGGCTATCAGGAGTGTGTCTTGCGATCCATGCCGCCGGTGTGAGATCGTCCAGCTGCTGAATAGACCGATTGGCAAGGCCGGGCAGGATCTCATTCAGGTATTCACGAACCGGGATTTTGAGCCTGCGACAGCTTTCGAGCACGGAGAGGATCGCGGCGACACGCGGTCCGGCCTGCCTGCTGCCGATATGGGTCCAGTTTTTTCGGCCCAACGCTATGCCTCGCATGGAGTTTTCAGCCAGGTTGTTACTAAGCTCCAGTTCCGGATGTTCGAGGAAGCAGGAGAGTTTCTTCCATAGTTTGATCGTGTAGCCGCAGGCTTCCCCCGCCGCACTTTTCGGCAACACGTTCTTGCTCAGCTCGAGGATCTGGGCGTGGATTTTCTCGAGCAGAGGCGGACCCTCTTTCTGGCGCAGGGCATGACGCGCAGCATGATCCATCTTCTCCTCGCGAGCACCAGCGTCGATCGCGAACAGTTTATCCATCAGCTCCACGATGCCTATCGAGGCTACATCCAGTTTGTTTACCTTGATCGCGTCGACAAAGCCCCGCCTCGCATGGCTCCAACATGCCGCATGCACCATCTTCGGGCCGCCTACACCACTTTCGTAGGCCACATAGCCGTCCGTCTGTAAAATGCCCTCGAACTTGTCAAGGAAGCGCGCTGGGCCTTCGCGTCCGCGGCCCATGCGGAAATCGAACACCACAGAACTCCCTGGTGAGCCGTATTGCCACAAGTATGCTTGGTGGTTCTTGCCACGACGATCATGCGTCTGCACATCGACAGTTGTTTCATCAGCCTGGATGTAGTCGCCTGCCAGCAACTGGTTCCGCATCGCACCCACTACTGGCGCCAGCATTTCGCCGACAGTCATGATCCAGCCGCACATCGTGGCGCGGCTGATGTCGATGCCCGCGTCACGCAGTAGGATGGCGCTTTGACGATAGAGGGGACTGTGATTGCCGTATTTGCAAATGATTGTGTCGATGATAATGCCGTCTGACACCAGGCTCTTGTCGATGATCCTCGCGGCTATCGGCGCGGTGGCTACTCCTTGCTCCTCGCACTTGCTGCAGGCACGCTTTTCACGCTTGATGACGTGGACGAAATACTCGGCTGGTTTCACATCGAGAACTTCGCTCACTTCGTAGCCGATTACCTTCGTCTCAGCGCCGCAGCTTCCGCATCTGCACTGCTCCGGCGTGCACGCAACTATCTTCTCGACGCGAGGCAGATCGGCAGGTAGTGTCTGGCGACCAGGATGCGGACGCCTCTTCTTCTTCACATCCTGCGAAGAACCGGGCAGTGTCTCGCGTTCGCTCTCGGCAGCCACTTCTACATTACTAACGCCAGGTTCATGCTCCAACAGTTCCAACTGCAGGCTGCTAAGCTTCTCACTGCCGGGGCCATACTTGGCGATTCGCGCCAAGCGTAACCGCTCTTCAAGAACCTGTACCTTCAACTGAGCATTCTGCAGTTGGAACTCGTACGAGTTGAACTTGCCGCTCACCGCGGCAAAAAGCGATGGATCAAGTCGGGCTTTGAGTTGTTCGAGAAGGTCGGTGCGGGAAGACGAACCATCGGTCGGAGTAGACGTTCGGGAAGGATCGATGTTCGCACTCACGATGCGTATTTAATAGCAGAAATACCTTTGGATGAACAAGTGAAATGCACAGTGTTCATGCGCTTTTCCGTGACTCCGATGATTCTTCTGCGATGGGCTTGCGAAACCACTTGCGTTCTCGTGTCTGGGTAAGATCGATACCCCCAACAAGCATCGTAAATTGCTCCTGACTCAACACCACTTTGCGCTGATCCTTATCCACAGAAGGCCAGTGCACCCGTCCCTTTTCAATTCGCTTCGAGCAGACCCAGAGTCCGGTTCCATCGAAGAAAATGATCTTGAGTCGATTCCTCCTGGTGTTTGAAAACAGGAACAGATGACCGCTCAACGGATCGCACAACAACTGGTCGCGGACAAGCCCGTAGAGGCCATCAAATGATTTACGCATGTCGGTTGCATTGGGTGCTAGATAGATGCGCGTCGCAGCGCCTAAGCCGAACACGCTATGACCTCTCAAGAACAGCGACCAAACGTCGCAGTGTCTGATCGTCGAATCCATCACCGACTTCCACCCTGCGACCGTTGCACAACAACACCTTCAGAGATGATGGCCGATCCAAATCGAAAACAGGATTTACGACATCGGCCAGCTTCACTTCGACTAGAGGACCACGTCGAACAACATCGCTGTCTCGACGGGCTTCCTCCTCAAACTGTCTCTGTAAATGACGGTTTAGCGTGCTCAATGCCAAACCATGACGCCGGCAAAACTCGCTTCGCCCCAACCCGCTCGCTCGATACGAACTTGCCACTCGTGCAATCTCTGCCCGACCACGACGACGAACCACCACTCCAGTCTCTCCGCTCATGAAAACAGTCCATCACAGCTGAGACATACTTAACAGATGTGGTTGGTCAGACGGATACCTTTGAGGAAAGCGGCAACCGCCAAGACGGTAGTCGGTTGGTGTCTTGAGTTCGCTGCATAAAAGTACACTGCGGGGTGGAGTCCAAGCGAAGCGGGATCAGTCCCCGTCAACCTGTCCGTGAGTTTTTGGGTGGCTGCAAGACAGAAAAGCGTCTCTTCTTCATTCGGATCTTGTCTCAAGACTTCCAGATTTCGCTTGTTCTTTTTTGAAGCATCCACAACTTGAATTCCATTAGCAATATTCACAAAGTCGAAAATCAACGGAAGCGTCTGACTACCATATCCATGACCAGCGATAGGCAAGTCGGAAGTTCTGACTGGAGGATCAAGTGGTGGGCTATATAGGGCTGCAAATACCGATTTTCCTGAAGTCTCTACCTTGGCCTGACCAGACGGAGAGAAGTCCTTCCAGTATCGATAACCAGTGCCATTCCGCACGATTGCCCGCGCCGAAATAGCGTTCGCCTTGTTTCTTGAATTCAAAATGGTGAATTCGGTCGGATCAATCTCGACAGCCGATTGGTTGATGGTAAGGAATGCTCGTTCTGCTCTCACCGAGTCATTGCCGGGAACCCATAAAAGGGGAATCGTGGCGTTCCCCAGGGATCGCGCTCTGGCTGACAGTTTAGGATTGGAGCCGGGGACTTTTGTTTCGGCCATTATGTCTTTGTAAGAGCCGATCTCCTTATCAACCATTGCTTTAGTTTTGTCGTGAACCGCTCGTTGGTTTGGAGGGATGCGGTTGTTATAGAACTTCACCGATTCATCACCCGCACCATAATCATCGAGCAGCCAACCAATGACCGCACTAATTCTGTGCGCTCCGTCAATCACAAATGTGAGCCTTGATGCTGACTGCCAGCAGATGACCGCAGGAATCAGATCACCGTCAATGAAAGAGGCCAAGAACTTGCAGACCGCTTCTGGACTCCAGGCGGCTGTCTCTCGTTGAAAGTCGGGCTTCCGGAGAGTCATATAAAAACTCTCGCCCTTGGTCAGATCGGTCTTACTGACTACATTCTTCCCGCTCTGTCCCGCCGCTACTCCCTCTTCGCTATCGAACTGTTCGCGCATCATGAGCGCGTCCAAATTAACAGCATCTGCCATATCTCTCTCCAGGGGATTGCTAATCATAGCTCACCCCCAAAGCCTTGATGAGCCAGAGATATTGTTGCCTTTACGATAAAGCCGGCCGTTTTCCCGTTGCGTGCGCCAATTCGTTCGTTTTGTTGCGTTCGATTTCCGCGCTCGCGCAACACTCGGACTAAGTCTTGTCGTTTCTTTATATCCACATGCGGGATGCGACGCGATACCGAACTCCGAACTTAGAGCACATGAGTTCTTGCCGAGTGAGTTAAAGGGTGGTGCACTTCTCGCGATTTATTTGCGGAAATCCGGTGGTCCGAGCAGCCGGCTTTACGTTCAGGCAACCGGACTTGTGAAGAATGGCCGACATTTTGCAAGGAGTGTCGGGGGCAGCGAAGAGCCCGCTGCCGATGAAAGAGTCGAAGCAGAATGTTCATTTGACATCCCCAAAAGTGAAGTCAAATCCAGCTCCGTCTGAGATTTCGCTCAACGCAATATCGACCGATTACGGCCCCATCAAAATTCGTCGCGGATAGTGTTTTGCATCACATCGTGTAGTGCCGGAACTCACATACAGCTATGGTGACGTACTTCTAGATTCCGTCCCACGAATGTTCCAGATCACTTTGACGACGATGTTGAATGGTTCTGGCGCAGCCTTAGGAGTCCAAGTCGATGGGCGTATTCAAGGATGCAGGGCACCTTTTCCGATTCGCTGGACTCTTTGTTCTCGCCTTTCTCGCGTTTCTCCTGATCCGCGGTTACGTGGTGCCGAAGACCTTTGGCCAGTACGGACACTATCGCGGCGCGGCGTTGGGCGAAATTGCTGCGCGTCCGATCAAATTTGCGGGCCACAAGGCATGTGAAGACTGTCACACGGACATCGTCGATGTGAAGACGAAGGGCAAGCATGCACATGTGAACTGCGAAGCCTGCCACGGCGCGCTGGCCAGACATGCCGATGATCCAACATCGGTAACTCCGACCAAGCCGGATACAGCAGTCTTATGTGCCCGCTGCCATACCGCGAGCGGCGCCAAGCCCAAAGGCTTTCCGCAGGTTAATCCGGCCGATCACTCGAATGGTGTTCCCTGCGAGACCTGCCACAATCCCCACAGTCCAGCAATGGACGGTGGAGGTGCGAAATGAAGATGACTCGACGCGAAGTACTGATTCTTTTGCCGGCTGCTGCTATTGCATGGGATTCGGTGCTGGCGGGAACGCCGGAGTCCTCGCCGAACTACAAAATGTCCGAGCACTGGTGGGGCATGTTGATCGACATTCCGAAGTGCATCGGCTGCGGAAACTGTGTGCGCGCCTGCCAGAGCGAAAACGACGTCCCGGACGGCTACTTTCGCACATGGGTTGAGCGTTACCACGTAGCAGACGAAAACATGACGAGTCCGGAAGTCATCTCGCCCAACGGGGGCAAGGAAGGATTTCCAACAGCCACAGAAGATCGTCGGCAAGTACTTCTTCATTCCGAAACTCTGCAACCACTGTGCGGACTCTCCGTGCACCCAGGTGTGTCCGGTGGGCGCAACGTTCGTGAGTCCGGACGGGGTGGTGCTGATCGATCAAAAGTATTGCCTGGGCTGCGCCTATTGCGTGCAGGCTTGCCCCTATGGCTGCCGCTACATTCATCCCGAGAAGAGAGTCGCGGAAAAGTGCACGCTGTGCTACCACCGGATCACCAAGGGGCTCACGACCGCTTGCTGCGAGGCCTGCCCGACGGGAGCGCGGCAACTGGCGGACTTGAAGAACCCGAACGATCCGATCCACGCGTTTCTGAAGACCCACAGTGTACAGGTGTTGAAACCGCAGATGGCAACAGGCGCGAAAGTCTACTACAACGAGCTGGATGGATCGGTTCGTTAGCACGGCCGGTCGAACGCGATCCGGATAAGGAATACAGGTGAACGTATGAGCGGTGTTGAAGGTTTCATGTATCCAAACGAGATTGAGCTTCAATGGAGCGTGTTGATCGTTCTCTATCCGTTCATTACAGGACTGGTGGCGGGTGCGTTCATTCTGGCGTCGCTCGAGCGTGTCTTTCGAGTTGAAGCAGTGAAACCAACCTACCGGTTAGCCTTGCTAACGGCCCTTGCGTTTTTGCTGGATGCGCCGCTGCCTCTGCAACTGCACCTGGGTCACCCCGAACGCTCGCCGGAGATGTATTTCACGCCGCACAGCACCTCCGCAATGGCGATGTTTGGCTACGTGTACCTGTGGTACTTGATGGCCGTCCTGGTGCTGGAAATCTGGCTGGACTATCGTCGCGACATCGTCATCCTTTCGCAACAATCAAAAGGCCTGCTAGGTCTGGTTTACAAGGTGATGACGCTCGGGTCGAGTAATATCAGCCCACGATCGCTGGCAATTGACGAAAGAGTGGGATGGGTGGTCACCCTCATCGGCATCCCTTCAGCCTTCCTGCTGCATGGCTACGTGGGATTCATCTTCGGCTCGATCAAGGCTAACCCTTGGTGGTCGTCGCCGCTCATGCCTGTCGTATTCATCTTCTCGGCCATGGTTTCGGGAGTTGCAGCGGTGATGCTGCTCTACATGTCATTGACCAAACTGCGCGGCAAAGCAATCGACATGCGTTGCGTAGATACCATCGCGATGTATCTCTTCTATATATTCATTATCGATTTCAGCCTGGAAATGCTGGACCTGATTCACCGCATCTATGAAGCCGACGAGTCCTTCCGCAGCCTCAACTTCATGGTTCATACCCGACTCTATTTCCCGCATGTCGTCATTCAAATTTTCCTCGGAACGCTGACTCCGCTAATTCTGCTCTTTTCGACGCAGGTGGCGAAGATGCCAGAGGTCGTGCGAAAACGCATCGACGCCACTGCAGGTTCTCTGGCAATGATTGGCATCTTTGCGATGCGCTGGAACGTGGTGATCGGCGGACAGCTGTTTTCGAAGAGCTTTCTCGGGTACACGACTTACAAAATGGCTCTCGTGACTCGCGAAGGTTTGCTGGTAGCGATCGGGTTGACGATCCTGCCGCTTGTCTTCCTGTGGATTTTAGTGAAATTGCTACCCCCATGGCCTGAACAGAGCTTGCCCGCGCCGGCGCCGGGAGACTGAGAAGCATAAGGCTCGCACAAGATCGGGTGGAATGATGGGAGATCTCCCCGAATCACTAAGTCGACTGATTGCGCGGCTCGATGCACTCGAACAGCGGGTCACTGCGCTTGAGCACTCTTCTCCTGCACTTTCATCTGCTCTTGCTTTTGAACCACCCGCAGTTCCAGCCGCGTCACCGAAGCCAACAAGCCCGATAGCAGAGGGGAGCGGAATTTTTGCAGTGGTGGGCCGAGCTATGCTCGGCATCGCAGGCGCTTACCTGCTGCGTGCCATGGCTGAATCGGAATTGCTCCCGAAACCAATAGTTGCCGCCGTCGCGGTCGCTTATGCAATTACCTGGCTGGTTTGGGCCGCTCGTACGCGCGCTGAATCCTGGTTTCCGAGCTCTCTGTACGCGTGCACTTCAACCCTGATTCTAGCTCCCATGCTCTGGGAGCTGACGCTGCGCTTCAAAGTCATGTCGGCGTCGACTGCCGCGTGTGCAGTTGCCGTGTTCGCAAGCGTGGCATTTTTCTTGGCGCGCAGGCCAGATCAAGTACATCTGCTTCGAATTGCCAATATCGCTGCGGCATCACTCGCTCTGGCCCTGGCAGTTGCGACACACGCGACACTGCCCTTCATCGGGGTGCTGCTTCTCATAGCTGCCTTCAACGAATATGCGATGAGCCGCGAACGTGCTTCGGGCGCCCGGCTATTCGTTGCTTTCGCGGCCGATCTTTCCGTATGGGTACTTCTCTTCATTTATTCGTCTCCGCAAAGCACCCGGCTGGATTACCCTTCGATCAAGCCATTCTGGCTGCTCCTTCCCGGAATCGCGCTCTTCTCGATCTTTGCGATAAGCATTTTTTCCCGGAGTATTTTGTGGCGCGGAAAGATAACGGCTTTTGAGACTCTGCAGACCACTGTTGTGTTTGCGATGGTCGCGTACAGTTTTCTTTTGTGCGGGCCACCGACGAGCAGAATTATTGTTGGAGTTCTTTGCCTCGCTTTATCATTTGCCGGCTATCTGGCGGTTTTAAGGCAAATCGAGTGCATGCGCGAGCCATTCAATGCGACCGTTGTCGCTTCGTGGAGCGCTGCACTTTTTCTGGCCGGAAATTGGTTTTGTATTCCAATAGCATGGATGCCGGCGAGCTTGAGCCTGGCCGCAATCGCCGCAACTCTCGCCGGTTCACGCATGCGTCGATTGGCTGTAGAGCTTCACGGCACCGTTTATTTGCTGGCAGCTGGAGTTGCATCCGGCTTGCCGGGTTATGTTTTGCGAGTAGCAACAGAGATGCCCAAAGAGGCGCCTCCATGGGGCATCGATCTAGTCTCTGCGTGTGCCGTCATTTGCTATGTAACCGTGCGCTCTGACCGAAGCCAACCATGGCAACCAAAGACTCTGCATCTCGTTTCCGCATGTTTGGGGATTCTAGGGGTCACCGCACTGCTGCTCCAAGGCCTGACTACCCTGGCATCTCTCGTCGTGAATCCTGCAGCACACCATCTGGCATTAGTTCGCACGTTAGCGCTTTGCGCAGTCGCCCTCGGGCTCGCCTTCATCGGCGCGCACTGGCGTCGTCTGGAACTTACCCGGCTCGGATTTGCGGTTTTAGTATTTCTGGCCATCAAGCTGGTAGCTGAAGATCTTCGCCACGGTCACCTTGGGTATAGCGCAGCTTCTATCTGCCTGGTCGCAATCACGCTGATGGCAGTCCCGCGCATTGGACGCATTCGACCGGAAACCTGAAACAAAATCTTCCTCCGGTCCTCGTGGAGCCCATACAGCGGTGGCAAAAGTGGCGACAACATGATCCGGGAAGGGACCTTCGAGAAGGGTTTCTGCAGCAGTTCACTTGAGCGAAAAGTCGCCTTCGCATCAACTTGGATTTGCCGGATGCGACCCCGACAGGGAAGGCGGTTTTACTGCCACTTGGAGATTTTCTCGGAGTCTCCTGCCTTGCGGGGGCACGGTTTCTTCAACCGAGTGGCGGTGTCCTTGATGCCAATCGGGCCATCAAGGACGCCCCATGGGATGCGGGGGAGTTGTTCAGCGACCGGCGAGGGCGGCAGAGTGTTCTTCCTTCTGGTCGCGCAAGGATGCATTTGTTTCGCCTGATCCACCTTTGCCGTATGAATGCAAATCACGTTCGGCAGTCAACTCAACTGCGAGCGTGTTGCTCGGTAATAAGCAACGGAGCATAAATGCCAGGTGATTTGTAAACGGTGCAGTTGCAGACAACTGCGATGTTACGTAATCGATATGGAGGGACTGAGAGCGGTTTTACCGCAACACCTGGATAAGTACCAAGAAGTCTGATAACAGATATTCTGTTAACTAAAACTGAGAGGGCCGAAAGCGGTGCTCTTCTTGAGCGTCTGCTCACGGATCGCCGCTTCCCTGCAGAGTGCGCATCTACATTTTGTAACGGCCCATGTCTTCGTCGTTGAGTCCTTCAAGCCATCCTCGCAATTGCTCAGCGGTCGGGCCTTCAGGCGGCCCAGAGGTATTCAGCTTGGCTGACTGCAGGACCTGCTCGGAGACGTAGATTGGGCAATCCGCACGCAGCGCCAGTGCAATGGCATCGGACGGGCGCGCATCAATGGTGATCGGTTCGTTGTCCTGGCGAACCCAAAGCACGGCGAAGAAGGTATCGTCCCGAAGCTCTGTGATCACAACGCGTTCCAGAGATCCATTCAAGTGGCGGATGAGATTTCTGGTTAAATCGTGGGTCATCGGCCGGGGAGCTGCCATTTTTTCAATCTCGATGGCGATGGCGTTGGCTTCAAAAATCCCTACCCAGATTGGCATGACGGTATCCGAAGCGACATCTTTGAGGACCACGATCGGCATATTCGTTGCCGGGTCCATCATGAGTCCGCGAATCCGAACTTCAACATCCATAGAGTCTCTCCTCAGCCATCCTTCTTTTAGACGGCTTCCCCTACGAGACTGTTGGGAAAAGCTGCGGTAATTCTCACTTGCGCATAACTGCCTGGAGCAGGAGCGATGGGCTGCGAGCTCGTGAAGTTGACTGGTTTGTTCTGGCTGCTGCGCCCGCCAATTTGTCCGCGGGCGGAGTTTGGATTCTCAACCATCACTTCCATCACTTGCCCTATATGCCTGGAATAATTTGTCCTTTGAATCTCACGTTGACGATCTAGTAAGACTTGCAGGCGATTCGATTTCTCGGTTTCCGGAATTGAGTCGATCATGGTGAGCGCCGGGGTGTTGGGCCGGGCCGAGTATTTGAAGCCGAAAACGCAATCGTACTCGACCTGTGCCAGCAGATCCATGGTCTGGATGAAATCGTCGGCCGTCTCCCCTGGGAAGCCGACAATGATGTCGGTCGAGAGGGAGATCGGACGGCGGGCCGCCTTGATCCATGCAATGCGTTCGAGGTACCAGTCCCGCGTGTATTCCCTGGCCATCAATTTGAGCACGCGGGACGAACCCGACTGAACGGGTAGATGCACGTGATCGCAGAGTGTGGGGAACGCGTCGATGGCTTCGACGATGTCGAGCGTGAAATCGCGCGGGTGGCTGGTGGTGAAGCGGACCCGGCGGATTCCGGGCACCTGGCCGACGGCAGCCAGCAGTTCGGCGAAGCTCGACTTCCCTTCCGGATCCCGGTAGCTGTTGACGTTCTGGCCCAGCAACTGAATCTCGGTGTAGCCCTGGTCTGCAATGCGCCGCGCCTCGGCGAGCACCGAAGTCGATCCCCGGCTGCGTTCTTTGCCCCGCGTGTAGGGGACGACGCAATAGGAGCAGAACTTGTCGCAGCCCTCGATGATGGTGATATAGCCGCGATAAGGATTCTGTCTCGCCGTGAATTCCGTTTCGAAGGTCTCTTCGGTTTGGCGATCATCAAGCCCGGTGATCCGATTTTCTCCGGCCTCTAGACGCGTCAACATTTCGGGAAGCTTGCGATACGAAGCCGAGCCTGAGACCAGCGAGACGTAAGGCGCACGTTCAAAGATCTTCTCGCCTTCCTGCTGCGCGACGCACCCGAGAACGCCAAAGCGCTTGCCCTGCTTGTGAAGTTTCTTGTAGTCGTTGAGGCGGTTGAAGACTTTCTGCTCGGCCTTGTCGCGGATGGAACAAGTGTTATAGAGGATCAGCCCGGCGTCTTCTTCCGTTTCAACCTGCCGGTAGCCCTGCTGCCGAAGTGTGCCAATCACCTTCTCCGAGTCATGGGCATTCATCTGGCAACCGAAGGTCTCTAGATAGAAGGTTTTTTCGGAAGCCATGGCAATCCTGAGTATAACGTGACGGAGGAGTGAACCGACGGCGGCCTGGTGTTCGCTTCTGAACATCGCGGCGGCGAAATCGGACATTTCAATCGGCGTGTCTCGTGTATCCGGTCATTAGAATCTGCGGTTTGGAGTGTTCGCCGGTGGCCACTCGCGTGCAGATAAAGCATCGAGAGCGTCTGCACGAAGGGATTCCGCACATGACCCTTGACGTCCGAGGACTTGCCCCGCTGCTGAGCGTATTCGACATGCGGGTGGCCCTCCGTTTTTATCGCGACATACTTGGTTTCAGGGTCACGGGGAGTTCCCCGGCGCTTTCAAACAATCCCGATCATGTGAACTGGGCGATGCTCGAACTCAACGATTCGACGGTCATGCTCAACACCGCGTATGACCCAGACGACCAGCCAGCGTCACCCGATCAGGCGCGTTGGTCCGGTCACTCCGACACTTGTATTTATTTCGGATGCCCGGACGTCGACGGCGCCTACGCATTCCTGCTTTCCAAAGGCATCGATGTGAAGCCCCCGACTGTTGCGCCGTACGGGATGAAGCAGCTTTATCTCACCGACCCGGACGGCTACGGTCTGTGTTTCCAGTGGAAGGCCTGACCCATCGTCCCCTTGAAGGAGCGAATGATGAGAACCATTCTGCAGGATCTGCGTTACGCGTTTCGACAACTGACCAAGCTGCCGGGATTTTCGCTCACGGCTATCGTTTCCCTGGCTCTCGGCATTGGCGCGACGACGGCGGTCTTCAGCGTGGTCTACGCGATCCTGATGGATCCTTACCCGTACGCCGCTCCAGATCGCATGGTCCACATGCGCCTGCTTGCGCCCAGCGGCGGCCTGCGAGGATTCGGAGTGACGGGGACCCAATGGCAGGAGTTGCTCAAATCTCCTGTGGTCGAAGACTCCTTTCTTGAAGATGACTGGAGCCTCACCGTCACGGGCAGCGACGTGCCGGAGGATGTACAAGGCGTTTATCTCACTTCGAACGGTTTCAACTACCTGGGCGTTCCAGCCTTTCTTGGCCGTGGGCTGCAGCCGTCCGATGCCGTGAACGGACAGGACCCACAACCCGTGGTCGTGCTCAGCTACAAATTCTGGCAGCGTCATTTCAACTCCGATCCGAGTGTGATCGGCAAGACCATGCAAATGGTTCGAAAGAACTACACCATTGTCGGCGTGGCGGCCTCGCGTTTCACCTGGGGCGATGGAGATGTCTATCTTCCGCTGAAAGTGACACAAGACCAGGTTCGGAACTACTACGCGGGCGTGCGTTTGAAGCCCGGAGTTTCACACGAGCAGGCGAACGCGGCCCTGGGGCCACTGATCGATCAATTTCGTAAGGAGACGCCCACGCACTTCCCGACCGACAAACTCAAGTTGCATGTTGTCGGCCTCAACGAAGATTTCATCAAGCAACTCGGTGGGACGCTGTACCTGCTCTTTGGCGCAGTCGCGTTGTTGCTCCTTATTGGCTGCGGAAATGTATCAATTCTCCAGCTTGCCCGTGCAACCAGCAGGCAGCATGAGTTTGCCGTGCGCTCCGCAATCGGCGCCAGCCGGGGACGCATCATCCGGCAACTTTTGACCGAAGCACTCCTGCTTTCGATTACCGGAGCCGCAATCGGGCTCGCTCTCGCGTATAAATCGCTGGCCCTGATCGTGGCCAACCTGCCTGAGTATTCTTTCCCCCATGAAGCGGCCATCCGGATCAATCTGCCGGTTCTTCTCTTCAGCATCGCCGCGGCGGTTGGGACAGGAGTGCTCTTTGGACTGTGGCCGGCGCTGCAGCTTTCACGGCCGGCTGTCAGCCAGATCATGCAATCGAACACCCGCAAGACGACCAGCGATGTAAGTGGGCGCAGGATCCACAACACGCTGATCGGTGCGCAGATCGCGCTCACGCTGTTGATGCTTGCCGGCGCCGGAGCGGCGATCGAAGGGTTCCTTCGCGTCGCACACACGCCCCTGGGCTACGATCCGCATAACGTCATGTCGGTTGGAATCCCAATCCACGACGGGACCTACAAGACATGGCCCGAACGCGTCACCTATTTCGAGAAGCTTCATGCCGCGGTGGCCGAAGTTCCCGGTGTCAGCCGGACGGCTGTCTCCAACAATGCAACGCCGCCTGATAATGGATTCAATACGAAGTTCGAAATCATTGGAAAACCGTCGGGGCAGGATCAGTCTCTGCGCTTCAATATGGTGAGCGAATCTTATTTTCCGGTGTTGAAGATACCCGTTCTACAAGGACACACCTGGGACGAAGCAGAGAATCATCGCGGTGCACCGGTTATTGTGGTCAACCAGACGCTGGCGCGCCGCTATTTTCCCAGCGGCGATGCGATTGGGCACATGATCAAGTTACCCGAACTCAAACCACAGCCACCCTTTCTGCTCACAGCGCCCGATGCGCAGAATGGACTTCTGATCATTGGAGTCGTGGGAGACAAACTCGATGACGGACTCTCGAAGCCAGTTTTTCCGGAAGCATTCGCTCCCTACACCGTGGCTATGGGTATGTTTACGCAAATTCTGGTTCGCTCCGAAGTTCCGCCGCTGACACTCCTGCACGCCATTCGCGCCAAAGTCAATTCTGTCGACCAGGATCAGCAAACCAACGGAGATGTGCGGGATCTGGAGCATTGGATTACGCGCATGCCCGAGTGGGCGCGCGGACAGCTCGTGGCGTGGCTGTTTGGTGCTTTTGCCGCATTGGCGCTGGCACTAGCCGCGGTTGGACTCTACAGTGTCGTGTCGTATACGGTCGTGCAGCGAACCAACGAGTTCGGCATCCGTGTCGCTCTCGGGGCTCAGCGCGGCCATCTGCTCGGGATCGTGTTTCGGTCGATGTTGATCAGCGTCGGAGGAGGCATCCTCGTGGGGATTGTGCTGACGGTGGCACTGAATAAGGTGCTGGCCAGTTGGGCTGCTGAGAGTTCGCGCGATCCCTTGATGCTGCTCGCTTCGGCGTGCGTGCTTGCGATGGTTGCGGCGATTGCGTGCATGGTTCCGGCGCGGCGTGCCGCTGGAGTGGACCCCATGACGGCGATCCGCTATGAGTAAGGGTCCGCGAGCGAATGAGATCTTTGGAGAATTAGCGCAATCCGGTGTGCAGATAAGCCAGGAGCGCGCTCATTTGTTGGTCGTCAAAGCGTCCGGCAAACGACGGCATCATTCCCTTCCCGGCGAGGACGACCCGCTTCACTGCATCGTCGGTTGCGGGTGCTCCACTGGGCAGCGTCGTTCGCGAAAAGACGCTGTGCAGATCGGGCGGAACTTTTTTCAGGGCGAGATCGTTGTCCTCGTGGCAATGCGCGCACCGCACCGCGTAGAGATGCTTCCCTGCCGCCTCTTGGGAGGTGAGCGCCGGTGCCTGGTGACAGCCGGTAGCGGCGAAGACTGTGCACGAAAAGATTCCAAAAGAAATAAGAAGGGCTCGATGCGAGTGCCGTGCGGTCATGCATTCACTGTACGGCCACAGGCTGCGTTGGATCGAGGGATAGGTTGAAGCCGAAGGCGACCTCCTCGAGAGCGGCGCCACCGATCTGAATCGTTTTGTGCCCAATTTCGACTCCGCCCATGCGTTGATAGAACCCAACCGCAGGATTCTGCCTCAGGACCCACAAGGCCATGCCGATGCGGCCCTCGGAGCGCAGGGTTGCGGCGAGCTCGCCGAACAGACGTCGCCCCACGCCCTTGCCCTGATTTTTCTGCAACAGATAGATCGCGAAAAGCTCTGTATCGTATCCATCGATCGGTTCCCGGAGTTTGCCTCCGCTGACAAACCCGAAGACCCCGGTTTCATCCTCGGCGACAAAAATGTGCATATCTCCGGCAGCGATGAGTTCCCTCCACCTCTCGGCACGGGAATCGGTGTCCATTGAGGCCAGAAAATCATCGGGGACAATGTCGGCGTAGGTACTTTTCCAGCTCTCGACCTGGACCTGTCCGATTGGGCGTGCGTCTCGTTCTTCCCCGCGACGGATGCGGAAGTCCATAGGCAGAATCTACCACGCAGTGCGCAAATCCGAGCCTCTCGTTCGATATGCTGGAACCATGACTCTGCCAACCCTGTCCCAGATCGAGGAGGCGCAAGCGATTGTGTATCGCTACATGCCGCCGACTCCCCAATACACATGGCCCCTCATCAATACAAGGCTCGGATTTGAAGTCTGGATCAAGCACGAAAACCATACGCCGGTCGGCGCTTTCAAACTGCGTGGCGCCTTGGTGTACATGGAATGGCTCAAACAAACACAGCCGGAACTCCGTGGCGTGGTCGCGGCGACCCGCGGCAATCACGGGCAAGGTGTCGGCATGGCCGCGCGGCTACTGGGCCTGAAGGCTGTGATCGTTGTGCCCCAAGGCAACAGTCCCGACAAGAATCGTGCGATGCAGGCGCAAGGAGTCGAACTCGTGGAGCAGGGTCGCGACTTTCAGGAGTCGCTCGAGTTTGCCCGTACG
Source organism: uncultured Acidobacteriaceae bacterium (assembly GCA_963798035.1). Taxonomy (GTDB): domain Bacteria; phylum Acidobacteriota; class Terriglobia; order Terriglobales; family Acidobacteriaceae; genus Telmatobacter. The sequence continues at coordinate 17,271 of CAWCRW010000014.1, forward strand.
GTTGCTGCGGATCGCGGCTTCGCCATGGTCGATTCGTTTCATGAACGCCTGGTGATGGGTACGTCGACCTATGCGCTGGAATTCTTCCGCGGTGCGCCGCAGCTCGACGCGGTGTATGTGCCCATCGGGCTGGGTTCGTCGATTTGTGGAGTATCGGCCGTGCGCAATGCGCTGGGGCTGAAGACCGAGATTGTTGGTGTAGTGGCGGAAAAGTCTCCTTCGTACGCACTAAGTTTCGAGCAGCACAAGATCGTGGAAGCGCCTTCGATGACATTGGTTGCGGATGGGCTTGCCTGCCGTACCCCGAATGCGGATGCGATGGAAGTCATCTGGCAGAATGTTGCGCGCATTGTCGAGGTTTCCGACGATGAAATCATTTATGCGATGCGCACGCTTTATCAGGACACGCACAATCTCGCCGAGGGTGCTGCTGCGGCGGCGTTGGCGGGAATTGTGCGGAAGGCCTCGTTGCATCGAGGGCGGCGGATCGGCATGGTTCTCACCGGCGCCAATGTGGATGCGTCGGTGTTTGCGCAGGTCCTGCTTGGAGAGACCGGCCGATGATCCCGCATTTCGACAACCTCACACCTTTTGCGCACTCGGCCCAGAATCGCTGCTTTGGTTGCGGCAAGGCCAATGCAGGCGGACTTCAGCTAGAGTTCTTTCTTGCACCGGATGGCACGTTGGTCTGCCCCACAAACATATCGAGCGCGTTCGAAGGCCATCCTGGTTATCTGCATGGCGGGATCATTGCTACCCTGCTGGACGAGACCATGAGCAAAGCGGTGCGCGCCAAGGGACTGACCGCGATGACGCGACACATGGAGATTGACTACCGCCGCCCTGTGCCTTCCGGGGCGCCGATTCGGCTGGAAGGAATCTTGGTTCGAAGTGACGGACGCAAGCACTGGGCAGAAGCGAAGATTCTGGACGGCGCGGGAAAAGCCCTCGCCAACGGGAAAGGCCTTTTCGTCGAAGTGAAATCCCAGTAGGCCTGCGGCCATGGCTTGGGAGCGCATGTTTCAATGCAGGCCGGCGAGCCATGTGATGACGGAGCTCTCCAAGAAGATGCGATGGTCTGACCAGCTGTGATCCGTCGCAACATGGATCGCGGTAATATTGTTCCCGCCCTTGGCCTTGATCGCGTTGATCAGCATATCCGTAGAGGGTGCAAGTCCGTCGTTGGCAGAAAGCACCAGCAAAGGGGTTTGAACCAGTCCATCGACGGCTTGATCGAAATTAAGCCTGTTGCGGATCGAGGCTAATTCATTGGCCATCGATTCTGCCGTCACTCCGTTCAGACTTTCCATGTCGTCGGCCATTTCTTTGACGACTCGTTCGTGCGGTTGTGCCCCAAAGCTACCCATATCTGCCGCGCTGATCAGGATGGCACCGCTGAGTTGATGGTCGTGCGCCGCAGTCAACGCTGTGACCCAGCCACCCATGCTGTGTCCAGCGATCGCAATGCGTTTCGTGTCGATCGCGAATTTTGCGGCATTCACAGGATCGCGGAGATAGGCGAGCACGGCATCGGCGTCTTCGGGATTCTGCGTGAACCGAAACGTTCCCGGGCTTCCCCACGATCCGCGATAGTTGAAGGTGACGGCATTCCAACCGGCACGGCGCACTGCTTGTGCCAGGTCGAGATTTTTTTCGTTGCCGGGAAGGCCGTGGCAAATCACCAGAGTAGGATGGAGACCTTCTCCCGGAGGACTGTAAATCAGCCCATTGATCAGGACACCGTGGGTGGGGATGTGCAGGACGGACATGCCTGCGGGATGGGCCGCATCCAGTGGGGGATCTGTATAGATTGCCGATGGCACGGACTGTGCAACAACCAAGCCGGATGAAAGGCAAAGCGCAGCGATGGCGAGAGGGATGACTCTCATGTTTCTCCTCCTGAAGTTTTCTTGAGACCTCGTTCTGGTGATCGGGACGCGGGAAATGAACCATGCATCCGTTTCTCTGGTGCGAACCTGATTGCACTGCATGCAGCGACTGTGCACCTTGTCGCTCATCGAATTGTAGAGGCGCCGATTCCCTGCTTTGTGATCTTGTTGTACCACGCGCACAGAAGGAGGAAGGCAGTCCCCGCGGCATAGGAGAGGGCAAACTCAGGAGCCGCGCCCCAACCGACACGTCCTTCAATCCCTGCAGAAGTCAATGTGTAGGCGTGGATCACGCCGACGCACGAGAAAAGCGCAGCAGCACTCATCCAGGCCGCCGCCTGAATGAATCGCCGTTCGATCGCGAGAGCCATAGTTGCCGCCCATAACATCGATGTGAGCAGTGCGCCCTGACCGAGAGAAAGCAATCCGGCGAGCGGGAGTTCTGTGCCCATCCGGGGAAGGATTGTTGCCAGCGAACTGCCTGCCGCGCGCACAACGGTGTCGGCGATGCCAGCTGCCCATTGCGCCAGCATAGGAATAAGGCCAAGGGCAACGGCAATCATTTGGGTGCGCGGCACTTCTACAAAGGCCTGCCCCACGGTTACCAGACCGAACCAGACAATGACGGGACCAGCGACCTCCAGCGGGATCACGCGAAGAACAAGCGGCAACAATCCCGTTGTACAGAGGATCAGAGTGAACAGCCCATTCAAAGCGGAATATCCTGATCGGGCGCCGTTCGCCTTGTGTGCGGCGTGCCCGACATAGAGCGTAGTGGGAAATGGACTGCCAAGGGCTGCCGCGGCGAGCGTGCCCACACCATTCATCAACAGAGACGGTCTGGTGTGGAAGTCGTCGCCTGCGATTTTCGCGCTCTCAAGAATCTGTAGAGAGGCCAGGGTATCGAGCGATGCCAGGGGCAGAATGACGGTCAGGTAACTCCACCACTCGCGTTGGCTGAAGAGAGCAAGGATGTTGACGGAATGCGTCAAGTGTAACGCCGGTGCTTCGACGGGAGGCAACGGCACGTTATAAAGATGAAGCGCACGCAGTACGGCGACGAGGACTGCGCCCAGGCCAATCGCAAGAAGACCGGGAGGAACGCGCCAAGGCAACCGTAGCCGCGATCCGTAAAGCGTAAACAGGACGATCATCGGTAGCAGTGCAATGGCCGCTTGGGCAAAGACCCCGAACACAAATCCGAGGCAAAGATAGGCGAGCGCCAATCCGGCCAGCGGACACAAAAGCGCTGCGCGCGGTGTGTGGCGCCGCAACCAGTCGGTGCAGAACGCGCCTCCCGTTTGAACCAACCCGCTGATGAAACTGGCAAAGACGCCTGCTTGCCATGCATCGAAAGCCGAGTGCGTGCGCGTGTATACCGGGCCCATGATCAGGAACACATAGGCGAAAATTGTGGGAGTATTGACCCCGAACGGGATGGCAGTGACGTCGTCGCGCCCGGTTCGTGCTGCAAGCCGCCGCGCCTGCCATGCATAGAACAGGTTGCCTACGAGAACCGACATCGCGACCCCAGGCAGCACGCGGCTGGAAACAAATTCCGCGGAGAGACCGCACACGGGAGCGAGACCGACGATCAGCAGCAGGTCGGGAAATCCGGAAAAGAACAAACCAAAGAATCCGTCGATGTCGCCCGAAGTGAACCAGGGCAGTGCGTTCCGGGAATGATTGGGATGGGGCATCACGGCCTGGGTCATGCAGTTCCGTATTGCAGCCCGATGGCACGAAGCCATTTGCGATAAGCAATCGCCATGCGGTCCGACCGAAGATGCAGTTCCGACTGCAGATCCAGTGGGAGCAATTCGGGTCGCTGCGATTCGACGACAATGCGATCCTGCTCCGTGACCCGATCCTGGAAGCGAATCAGCTCATCCTCTGCGATGTCGCTTCCGTAGTTGAGGCTCATGATCAGCCTTGATTCGCAGGTGTCCTCGTCGATGGGGGCAACCTGGGCGAGCATGCCGAACCTGTGCTGCCCGTGCGATTTGATGAAACCCGCAGTCAGAGGGCCATGCACCCAATAGTGATAATTCACAAGTGCGGACGAACCCGTGCCATCCGGATCGGGCTGCCAGATGCGGATTTGCCTTGCTTCGGGGCCGCGCGTTTCGCTGCCGGCGGTGACTTCGTAGTCTTCCACCTCGCCGCGCTGTGGATCGCCAAGCAGGCCTGCATGCACAAATCCGAGATGTGCCACATCGAGTAAATTCTCAATCACTCGAGGCCCCTGTGCGTAAAAACGATACGGGCCGGCGAGAACCGTGCGATAGGCTGGTTCCTCGGCAATCTGAAAATCGGGCAGCGGACCACGCGGCTCATCGAGCGCGACCCAGACCACACCGTAACGTTCCTTCACGGAGTAGGTCGTTGCCCTGGCTTTGTCCGGCGGCGTCAAACCAGGTTGTGCCGGGATATGAACGCACTGCCCTGAAGGCGCATATTCCCATGCATGGTACGGACAGACGAGGCAATCCTGAATTGCGGGCGTTTCATTCGATTCCGAAGTCGGTGTTCGAACTGTTCCCAGCGAGAGGCGTGCGCCGCGATGCATACAAAGATCGCGCCAGCAATGTAAAGTTTCGCCCGAACGCCAAAGCACCAGGTCCAGGCCCATCAAGCGTCGGCCGAGCAGAGTTCCCGGCTCGATCTCGCGCGACCATGCGATGGCAAGCCATTGACCCAGCAACAACGGATCCCGCAGCGGGGGCCGAAGCGTTGAACTCGTGGAATGCACGGCGTCGGCTGCCATGAAGAACTATCGCCTCCGGAGCAGAAAGAACGAGGTACTTTGAATCCGCGGTGAGGCTAGTGTACATGGACCTGCAAGACATGGAACGAATGCGCGGTATCCCCTTCACCCCCGCCAGGTCGTTTGCGATTCAATTTGCAAACAACCTGGACGGCGCGCGCGAGTTGCGATTACGAGCATCTTCGTTGCATCAATGAACCATGTTGATCGTGTCCTGGGTTACGGTATCGAATGTGGTGACGGTCTTCGAGTTCGCCTCAAAGGCGCGCTGCGCAATGATCAAATCGGAGAACTCTGCGGAAATATTCACGTTCGAAGCTTCGAGTGCTCCATCTTCCATGGTGCCGAGGCCGGCAGTTCCCGATGTACCAATGCTGGCCGTTCCGCTGGCCAATGTAGTTCGATAGTCTCCGTTGCCCAGCGCCGTCAGTCCTTGGAGATTGGCAACGTTCCCCAATGCAAGCTGGCCGACATTCAGATTCTGCCCGTTCGAGAAGGTGGCTGTGACCGTGCCGTCGGAGCCGATCGTAAAGCCCGAATACGTCCCGCTGGCATACCCATCTCCGGTGTAGTTCGATACCGAAGAAGTTTCATCGACTTGGCTGACGTTCCCCGTGCCGTTCGTGCCGAACAGATCCCACGTCATGTTCATGCTCGACGCACCATCCGAGAGCCCTGCAAAGGTAATACCACTCACATTGGTAGCCGGACTTACCAGGTTTCCATTCGCGTCAAACGAAAGCGCCCCCGTCGCATTGGCGGAAGCGACAGGATCCTGAATGACCCCACCCGCAGTCGTGATGCTGGGGCCGCTGATCGACAACTGCCCGCCCGTCGCCGTGGCTGTTGTTGTAATGGGGAAATTCGCCGCGGTCAAAGCCCCTTGCAGAGCTGTCGCGTAGGCGCTCACTGTTTCACCCGCTGTAACAGCCGGCGCCGCAATAGTCGTCGAGACCCCGCTGGCGTTGAGTCCGGTGATCGTCAGGTTGGTTCCGGGATTCACGGTGGCAAGCGTTGCGCCGCTGGAACCGAAGTTGTAGTTGATGGTCGACACACCCGCCGCAGCACTCGTGTTCGGCGTCAAGTTATCCGGCAGCGAGATGTTATAAGTCCAAGCATTGGTACCCGTCTTGGAATAGGTGACGGTGGCCTGGTATTGAGTCCCAAGAGAATCATAGACAGGCGCATAGCCGGAAATCGTGCTTCCCACAGCTGCGGAGGAATCGAGCACCGCTGCCATGCCGAAACTCGTCGAGCCTTTGGGCGCTTCCACTTGTCCGATCGGGATATTCACGGGCTTGAGTGTTGCGTTGGTGTTCACCACGCCATTGACCGCCGGATATCCCATGACACTCAGACCGTTTGAGGTGATGAGGTTTCCGCTGGAATCGGTCGAGAAGTTGCCGGCTCGGGTCAGAAATTGCGAGCTGCCGTCGCTGGCTACGAAAAACCCGTTTCCCTGCAAGGCAACGTCCGTGTCGACGTCGGTTGAGTTTGGCGAGCCGTTCGAGAAATCCGTCTCGATCGAAGCGACCTGGGTTCCTGCACCTCTCTGGATCGGATCGCCCGAACCAGTCGATCCGAGCTGTTGATAGAAAAGATCGGAGAAATTTACCGACTGGGACTTGAATCCGGTCGTGTTCATATTGGCCAGGTCGTTGGCGATGGTATTCAGCGCGGTGGAATCAGCGTTCAGACCTGTGAGCGGAATTGAAAAACTTGCCATTGGAGAATCTCCTTATAAATTCGTTTCGACGGACGGCTTCTTCGTCACCTGGCCGTCGGTCTGCCACGGAAAACGTTTCGGCTCGACATCTGGTCTTGCCTAACGGCCATCGAGGGATTGCGCGACCCGCAATGCCGATGGATTTGCCTGCGGTACGCTGAGGTTGCCAGGAGCAAGATGTCGAGCGGAAGACTCTTGCGCTGCATGTCCGGTTGCAGAAGGTGCGGTCGCTATGCCGGGAACCTGTGCGGTCGTTTTCAGCGGCGAGCTCGGACTCGAGACGCTGTCGGCCGTCGCGCCCACGCCGCTTGTGCCTCCGGTCGGCACGGGACTCGTGGTGCCCGCCGTTGCCGTTGAAAGCGTTTGATTGATGCTGATCAACTGCTCCAGGCTATTCACATTCACAAGCTGGTTAATATATTCGTTGGGATCCGTGTCGGCTGTCGGATCCTGATTCTGCATCTCGGTCACCAGCAGAGTCAGAAAATCGTTGGCCGAAATTGTCGCCGAATTGCTGCTGGAGTCTCCGGCTGAGCTGGTTGTCGAACTATCCATTGCCTTCATTTCAGGAAACGCAGTTCCCGCGGTCTCGTGGTTCCAGATTCCCGTGGTTGTTGCCATTGTTCCTCCCTTTGTATCTTTTCAATCCACGTTCGTCGCAGATTGGAGATACGTGGTTCAAACGGATCATGACGCTCCGCCACCACGCGCGTTATGCAATCAGCGAGATAGAGCCGCCTCCTCGCGCACGATCGATCTGCGACAATTGCGTTTCAGCAACCGCGAGGATCCCCTGTTTCGGTCCGCGCAGGGTAAAATCCGTCGCCCCGCCGCGCGTATGTTCTTGGGGCCCATTCTGCTGCTGCTCTCCGTTCTGCCCGGTCTCATCTCCGAATTGCGAGGGAGTTCCCTGCCCTTCGGATCGGCTTTCTGGTGCGGACACGGAGATTGTTCCCAACGGAATGTGCTGCTCTGCAAGATAGGAACTGAGACCTGCCAGGTGGCCGCTCAGCGTCTGGCCTGCGGTCTCGGAATTGGGCACCACGGATGCATGCAAACCGCTCGCATCCGTCGATGCACGCACACCGATCCATCCCAGCGTCGGGTCTTGATACCCAGCTTCCGCAACATGCCCCGCGGTGTGGATCCAGGTGGGATTGACAGAACCAGCCCCGGAGTCAAGCACGGCAAAGGGCTCCTGCAGCGGCGCGGTACCGGGGATTTCATGCAAAACCGTGGTCGGACTTGCGTGGTTTAGAGACGAAGCGATCGATAGCTGATGCGCAAGGGCAGCGTCCTGCGAAGGATCAGGGCCCATCGGACCGGCGACGGCGCCCGGTCCATCCAGGCCGAACGAGCGCCGGCTCATGAAATTCCCGTCTAATATGGAGGCCAGCCTCTTCCCCGTAGGAGGCCCTTCCGTCGTAGAAAACGAAGCGGTCAAGCCAGGCAGCGCATCGTTTACCGCTTCCGAAGGCGAAGATCCTGACATCTTTGCGCTAACGACCTGTTGGGTGATGGCGGTGGAAGGTCCTGGACTGGCGACCGGGTTCTGGGACTGAGACATCCGTGGAAGATGAGCGATTTCACGTTCGGATCGAAGGTCCGCGGTTCCAAGTTTCCCTGCATTCGCGGGGCCCGACGTCAAAACTTGATCGAACAGAGACGAGACATGCGTGTCCGGATTCTCGCTTGCCGTCGTCCCTCGGACATCCCCCGATTCAACGGTTGTTGCGAATCGAGGATCGCTGCCCTCGCTAGCGTTGGGCGAGCGCGCAAGGGAGTCTCTGGCACTGGAATGTCCGGGCGAGTCGATGGCATTCGAACGCGTGAGTTCGGCTCCTGAGGACTGTGCACCGGGACCCCTCTCTGGGTCCGACTCCCCGGCGCGGTTCTCCATTCGCTTCGTGAAAGCTTGTTCCCCCGAATTCTTCGACACTCGTGAAACGGAGAGTTGGGACTCGGCTTCCGTCTTCTTTTCAAGATCCCCAGCCGCCTGCAGTTGCAACGAACTTGGAGCCGGGGTCCCGAGATTCGCCGGGAAGACATTGGCCGGCATGGATGCCGCTATTGTTGGCAGTTCTTCGGAATGGTTCCTGTTTCGTCGAGCCTCGATCGCCCGTAGCGTCTCTCCCTGCTTCAACTGCGTGATTTTTGCCCCTTTCGCTGGTCGCAAGGACTCTTCGGCTGACACGCCTGCGTGCGCGCCTTTGGTTAGATCAAGCGAAACGTCCCTGTGATCATTGCCAGCGCCGCCCGTCACCCCACCGCGATCGTTTCCGTTGGGCCGGATTTCGAGCGACCCGCCGGGAATGAGAAAGCTTCGAAAGGTTGCAAAAACGTCGGCTTCCTTTGAAATTGCCTCGGTGCTTGGAACGGCAGTCAGCGGCAAAGCAGCGTGCCCGTCTTCAGCCACAGGCAATTCAGAACACATCTGCATTTCATTGCCCGACGACCCGGAGACCAACGAACTGTTCATGCCTCTCTGTTGAGCAGTGCGCGTGCCAAAAAGGATGGGAATCGGTTAGAGGAGTGTCAGAATCGACCCTCGGCTCTCGATTCAGGAATGGGGTCACGGGAGCGTCACAGTTTCACTAAAGCCCGTTCGGCCCAGGCGCGTAGATCCCATCCGCATTCAAAATCTCCCAACGCTCTTCAACGTTTTTCTTTGTCCAGCTGAATTTTCCGGTTCGGCGCCCTCGACCGATACCAGTCATCCAAGGTTCGCTGACGGTGCCGCGCAGCTTGCACCGCGTCCTCTGCCGCGGCTTCCTCAATCAACGTTTCCACCTGGCGGCGTTCCATTCGTTGCTTGAGATGAGAGATTTCGAGATCGTTGACATTGGCCCTTGCGAGGATGAGCTTCTCTGTCAGCGCTTCGACCCAACGCTTCGCCGCGAGAGTCTCCTCCAACCCGGCAAGACGGTCGGCCAAATTGCCGCTGCGTGCGCTGGTCCCAACGAGTTCCCGCCCTCTTTGGGCGCGGCGGGCCGTTGCAGCGATTGCATTCTCCAACCGACTGAGTTCTGCACGCGCAACGGTCAGCAGCCCATGTCCGTGTTCCTCGAGAAGCTGCCGAATTCCGAGTAGGCGCCGCATTGCACTGGAAACGGGCATCGATCAAATCTCATTGGCCAAGGCTTCAAGACGATGCAGGCTGCTGTCCATCCGAACGACTTCTTTCGATCCCTGGGTCATGTAACTTCGCAAAACTTCTCGAGCCTTCAGCGCCCGGTCGAGTTCGAGGTCCGATCCAGGCTTATATGCACCGATGCGAACCAGATCTTCGGAGCGCGCATGAATTGCGATCAGTTTGCGAATCAGTGCGGCATGTTCGCGATGTGCCGGTTGAGTTACCGCCGGCATCAATCGGCTGATCGAGTCCAGAATCTGGATAGGTGGATACCAGCCTTCGGACGCCAGAGCGCGCGAGAGAACGACGTGCCCATCGAGCAGCGAGCGCACCGCGTCCACCAATGGATCCTGTTGATCATCGCCCTCCATCAGCACGGTGTAAAAGGCGGTGATTGACCCAACGCGAAAGTTTCCCGTTCTCTCCACCAGCCGTGCGAGCCGCGTAAATACCGAGGGCGTGTAACCTTTCGCCGTTGGCGGTTCTCCGGCTGCCAGGCCAATTTCGCGCGCCGCCATCGCAAAGCGCGTAAGAGAATCCAGTACCAGTAACACATGTTTTCCCTCTGCAGCGAAGTGCTCAGCCACCGTGGTGGCAGTCAGTGCGGCCCTCATGCGCTTCAGCGGAGACTGATCCGAAGTAGAGACGACAACCACAGATCGTCCCCGGCCTTCTGCACCGAGGGAGTCTTCGAGAAATTCGCCCACTTCCCGTCCTCGCTCTCCAACCAAACCCACGACGGTAATGTCTGCTTCGGTGTTGCGGGTCATCATGCCGATCAGAGTACTTTTGCCGACACCGGAGCCTCCGAAAATACCGACGCGCTGACCACGACCCACGGTCAAGAGCCCATCGATCACGCGGATCCCGGTGCCGAGCGGGGTGCGGATGGGAACGCGATCCAGCGGAGAACGCACTGTTCCTTCGAGACGCGACGCCTTCGTCACGAGAATAGGCTTCCCTTGATCAATTGGTTTGCCCATCGCATCCAGGACCCGGCCCATGAGATTCGATCCGACCTGGATTTCCGGATGAACATTGAGCGCAGCAACCGGATCTCTGTATCGAATGCCGTCGGCGCTCTCAACCGGCATCGACAAGACCGTAGTGCCACGAAATCCGATGACCTCGGCCAGGTGAATGTTTCCGAATCGATCGACAATTTCGCAGCACTCCCCTACCTCGGCGACAGGCCCGGTGGATTCGATGGTCGCCCCCACGGACTGCACCACGTGGCCTCGCCACTTCCATGGTTGTCCGCGATGAAGCTGCGCCTGATAGCGACTGAGAAGTTGCATCACGATCGCACCTCGGAGGATAGGGGCCCCACGTCTTGCGCAGAAGGGGCCTTCTCGGCTCCTTTGCCGCGCGTGTGATCGAAGAACCCGTGCTCAATCTCGCCCAGTTGAGCGCGAATCCCGAGATCTACCGAACCCAACTCTGTCTCTATCAGGCAATCTCCCGCCAGTAAGCCTTCGCCGGCCACAACCAATGGCCGAAGCGTCAGATTCGGGATGAGCGGGATCGCTTCTTCCAGAGATCCAATTCGCTTCCTGGAACGCGAAGAGTCACCCTGGTGGTATCGGACAGTTGTCCCAGAGCGACGCGCACGGCGCCGGTCAGCAGCAGAGGATCCATTTGCGCCTCTCGCCGTAGAATCCGAGCGGCGATCGCCAAGGCTAACTCCACGACCTCCTGTTCGACATCGTGCAGGTATTTGTCGCGTTCTGCGGCAAATCTTTCAAGGAGCTCGGCCGTCTGCTCCGCGCGCCTTTTCTCCTCGACCAGGCGGGTTCCGGCCTGCGCCGCGCGTTCGATCTGGCGTCCCTCTTCCACACCCTTCAGGCGTCCTGTCTCGAGACTTCGTTGCCGGTCGACTACCCTTTCCTGATCAGCCTTGACACGCGCGGCCTCTTCCTCCATCCCGGCAGGCGCGATGGGAGCCGATTGCCTCGGCTGAGTTTCGATCAAGCTGTCGGAGTTCAGTTCGATCAGATCGCCCCAGATTTGAGGTCCAGCGGGCAGCGGACTCGCGGGATATTCGTATACCACCATCGTCGTTGCTTGCGGTTCCGCATTCATGCCGTAGCCCATCCGTTCATGAAATTTGTCCCTGGAGCGCGGCGGAGGCCTCGATCAATTACCGCAAGCCACGCGGTCGTTACGCGGCTCCTACGCCAGCATCTCGTCGCCGGTTTCGAGCTTCAGAATCACCTTGCCCTCGGCTTCGAGCCGCCGCGCCAGGTTCAGAATCTCCTGCTGCGCCTGCGCCACCTCGCGCGAGCGCACCGGGCCCAGCACTTCCATGTCTTCCTTCAACATCTCGACGGCGCGCGGACTCATGGCCTTGAAGATCTGCGCGCGCAGCTCTTCATTGGCGCCGCGCAGGGCCAGCGCCAGTTGCCGCTTGTCCACGCCGGAGACAATCTCGCGAATGGTCGCCGGCGGCACCGTGATCAGATCCTCAAAGGTGAACATCAGGTTGCGAATGCTCAGCGCCAGCTCCGGCTGGCCCTCTTCAATGGTCTCCAGAATCTTCTTCGACTCTTCGGCATTGAGCCGGTTGAGCAGGTCGGCAACGGCCTTGAAGCCGGAGTAGCTCTTGCGCGCCGTGTCGCCCACACTTTCCAGCCGCCGATGCAGAATCATGCGCCACCTTCTGCGCCATCTCCGGCGAAAACTGGCGCATCTCGGCCAGCCGCTGGATCGAGACCACCTTGTGCTCCTCGCTCAGGTTGTCGAGCACCATCGAGGCGCGCCGCGGATCGAGGTGCGCCAGCACCAGCGCGATGGTCTGCGGATGTTCGGAGTCGAGCAGCTTGCCCAGCTGCTGCGGATCGGTGCGCTGCAGCTTGGCCAGGTTGCCCTGCGCGGCCTCCTGCGAGCGGCGCACCAGCATCAGCAGATCGTCGGCGCGCTCCTTGCCGAAGGTCTCGATCAGCAGCGGCTGGCATAGTCCAGGCCGCCGTGCACCATGAAGTTCTGCGTCTCGAGCAGCTCCCAGAACTCTTCCAGCATCTCGCGGAAAGCTCCGGCGTGATGCCGCGCAGGTCGGCCAGCTCCTCGGTAAGCCGCTGCACGTCGGCCTCCGGCAGCGCGCGCAGAATCTCCTTGGCCAGCTCCTCGCCCACGGCCACCAGCAGCACCGCCGCCTTGCGCGCTCCACTGAGGCCCGTCGAATGCCATCGCTTCTCGGTCCCACTCGTATCTGCCTGCTCCGCCATGGTCACTGTTTCACCTTGTTTCCATTTCAGTGCGTTCTACGAGCGTCTTGTCCCTGCTCCATTGCTCTCACTCGGAGTGAATCCAGCTCTGCAGCAGCCGCGAGCTCTGCGTCGGCTCGCGCTTGAGATGCGCCGTCACCTGCTCGAAGATCTCCTGCGTGCGCAGCCGCTCCGGATCGAGTTCAGCGGGGCTCGGGTGCTCCGATAGCCGTCTGCTGTGATCGCTTCCAGGCGCAGCTCCCGGCACTGCGTTTTTGCGCTTCACCGACCCGCGTAGAACCAGCGCGCGCCGGTTGCAGCGCGGGACGCACGCCGAAGGCCACCACCACCAGCAGGCCGAGCAGCAGCGCCGCGTACTTGACCAGCACCGGCGAGTTTTCTGTCGCCGCTCAGCAATCGGGCCGGCACGGCGACTGGCGGTTGCGGGCGATTGCTCGTCAAAGGCCAGATCTTCAAGCGGTCACCATATCGCCGCGCGTCGTATCGAAGCCCACCGCGGCCTGGGCCAGCGCGGTCAGATTGCGCAACTCGTCGGCCGACGCGCGGCTGCCACACCGCGCGGACGCTCCTTTGTGGCGCGGCCTGCAGCCAGCCGGTCGTTCACCACGATGGCCGCCGTCATCCGCCGCACCTGCCCGGGATTTTCCACCACGTGCCGCACCGTCTTCGAAACCCCGTAGGTTCCCGACTCGGTCTTCGCCGCTCTGCGGCGGCGTGGTCTGCTGTGGGATAGACGGGCAAGCGCCTGCGGTGTTGGGCGCATTCGAGGCGGCGCCCGGAACGCCGCCGCCACCGGCTGCGCGCCGGTGCGTCTGCTCGGTGCGCTGCATCGAAAGCGTCACCGTCTGGTCCGGATCGTAGGTCTCGTCGGTCTCGTCGGTGAGCCGCCTCGTCATAGTCCAGCGTCACCGAGGCGCGCACGTTGCCCGCCCCGGTCACCGGCTCGAGGGTCGCGACCAGCTTTTCTTCAAGCGCCTGCTCGGCGCTCAGCCGCATTGCCTCGGGGGTCTTCGGCCCGAGCGGCAGGCTGCCCGGCCGCATCGACCAGACACCACGTGGTCCGGGTCAAGCCCGTCGACGGCCGAGGCCACCAGATTGCGAATCGCCTCCGGCTCGCCGTCGGCCAGCGAAGCATGGCGCAGCTTGAGCACCACCGAGGCCTTGGCCGGCCGCTCCTGCTCGCGAAAGAGCGAGTCGTGCGGCAGCACCAGGTGCACGCGCGCCGATTCCACATCGGCGAGCGTGCCGACGGTGTGCTCGAGCTCGCCCTCGAGGGCGCGCTGATAGTTCACCTGCTCGTCAAACTCCGAGCCCACCCAGTTGGGCTTGTCGAAGATCTCGAAGCCCAGCCGTCCGCTCTTCACGCCGCCCTTGGCCGCGGTCGCCAGGCGCGCCTTGTCCAGCTGCGCCGCCGGAACCCGAATCCCTGTGCCGTCGGCGCCGACGTCAAAGGGAATCTGCGCCTGGGTGAGCGTCTAGACCGGTCTGGCGCGCGTCGTCCGGATCGAGGCCGGCATAGAGGGTGCGCCAGTCGGTGCGCAGCCCGTACCAGAAGAGCCCTGCGATAAGAGCGCGAAGGAGGCCCACAGCGACGACTCTCCAGCGTCGCTGCGCTCCGGCAGCATTGCCCACCTCATTCGCGCCCGGGTCCACACGGTGGCGAGTTGAGCCGTCAGCAAGCCGACTGCCGCCGTTTGCGTCGTCTTTTCAATTTGTGATGCCGTCGTCGCCATGTCTTCTCAGTTTCGCGATCATTTCTAGAACTGCATCCCCATCACGCTCTGATAGGCCTGAACGGCCTTGTTCCGCACAGACAGCGCTAGCTCGAAGGCCATCTCGGCCTTCTGCGTGGCGATCATCGCCTGATGCACATCGACGCCGGAGCCGGTCATCATCCCGGTCACAGCTGTGCGCGCCTCCTTTTCAAGTGCATTGACCTGTCCCACGGCATCGGTGAGCAAACTGCTGAACGGTGCGGAGCGAACGGCCTGAGCGCCGCTTTGAGCGATGCCTTGCGAGACCTCACCAAGATTCGATGCGATGACCCCAATTAGCGTCGATGTGCTCACTCTGAATTCACCTCTTCCGCTCCGGTCGCCTGGTTCTTTCCCTGCTTTTTGCTATGGCTTCGCAATCTCCAGCGCCGACGCGATCATGCCCTTCTCGGCTTGCACGGCAGAACCGTTCAGGCCATAGGCACGCGTCGCCCCCATCAGGTCCACCATCTCTGTGAGCGGATTAATGTTCGGGTACGAGACATATCCGTCCGGCCCTGCATCGGGGTGTCCTGGTTCGTAGCGCTTGAGCGGCGCTGCGGAGTCTTCGACGACCTGCGCGATGTGGACGCCTGGCGAAAATGTGCCAGCAGACATGAGCCCCGGCACAGGTGGATTGGATCCGTCCGCGAATTCTCCGTTTTGCGATGCAGCGTTGAACGAATTCAGAAAGCCGGTCCTGTCAGGATTGTTGGCGGCAAAGACGACCATCTGGCGGCGATAGGGACCGCCCGATTCGGTGCGCGTGGTCTCCGCATTGGCCATGTTGGCCGCTACCACCTCGGCGCGCATCCGCTCGGCCTGCATCGCCGAACCCGAAGTCTCCATCAACCCAAAGAGATTCATGGTTCTCAACTCCATCCTGGGCAAACCACCCTGTGTCACTTACTGTCGGCATGGATGGCGTCCATGATGCGCTGATATTCCTCGCGCAGCAGGGCAACGCCGGTTTTGAACTTCAACTGCGCCTCGGCCAGATTCAGGCTCTCGCGATCCATCGAAACATCGTTGCCGTCCGGACGCGCGATGAGCCCGTCAACTGTCTTCACGCGAGCGGTTCTCATTCCATGCCCCTGATCCAGGTCATGAACGGCTTCGCGCATCTCTCCTTCGAAGTCCATGCCCACCGTGCGATAGCCGGGTGTATCGATGTTGGCCATGTTCGCCGCTGTCAGCTTGGCTTCGCTGGTGGCGAGATCCAGATATCGCGCAATCTGTTCGCTGAGCCTGGTTCCAACCTGCATCTCCATGGAGGAATACCTTCTTGAATGTCCAGACCGTCGGACCAATTCTTGCGAAACTCAGTTGACGGATGTACCGAAATCGATCTCTTGGAGAGTCAGCGTCGGTGCATCGCCGGCCAGAATCGCTGCGCGCTCCAGAACGTGTTCGAGTTCGCTGACATTTCCTGGCCAGGAATGGGCCGCCAGCTTGGCCATCACCTCTCGAGTGATCCGCTTCATTGGCATCGTTCGACCCAACAATTCGAGAAAGTGCTCGATGAAGCGGGGCAGGTCTTCGAGGTGCTCGCTGAGCGCGGGAGTGCGAATCAGGAAAACGGCGAGACGGTAGTAGAGATCAGAGCGAAAGGCTCCCGTCTGGGTTTGTTGTGCCAAAGGACGATGGGTCGCCGCTACAATGCGCACATCCACTTTCACAGTCTCGTTATCGCCCACGCGCTGCAGTTCCCCGCTCTCAACGAACCGCAGAAGTTTGGCCTGCAGGGAAAGCGGCATCTCTCCGATCTCATCGAGAAAGAGCGTGCCTCCATTGGCAGCTTCGATCCGGCCGACACGTCCCTGTACCGCACCGGTGAAAGCACCGCGGGTGTGGCCGAAGAGTTCCGCCTCGAGCAGATCCTCGGGAATTGCAGCACAGTTGATCGCTACAAACGCCTTGCCACTTCGCTTCGATAACCGGTGCAATGGCTTCGGCAACCAGCTCCTTGCCTGAACCGGTCGGTCCTTCGATCAACACGGGCGTCGAGCGCGGGGCCACCAACCGGATGCGGCGGCTGACTTCAAGCATGCACGGAGCGCTCCCGATGAGTTCCGGCAACCGTTCGCAGGCCACCAATGAAGGTTCTTCCATAGTGTATGGATGCGAGGAGCAGGGCAACGCAGCGTATCTTGGCGGGAGAGGATTCTTGTCGGTTTGTTCTTGTCCGCGGGGCAGGGCTTCCTGAAGTGAGGACTCTGGATCACAGGCCGGGGTGTTCAAAACACGGGAGGGGATGAAAGAATCAACAGACCTCCGCGAGAAATCGGGCGCAGTATTCCATGCTGCGCCGTCGGTTTCCTGCATACGACGCAGGGCGTAGAGCAGTTCTTCACGATGCGGAGTGTGCGCAGTCTTCTCGGTCATCATTCCTTCGGCGTTGACTAGGGCGACCTCGGGAAATGTGGCCGCAAAATCCTTCATGAACTCGGCGCAGCTGAGATCGGGAAGCCAAGAATCCACGATCATCGCTTCGGGCACCGCCTCCTCCACTTTTGTCCATGCATCTGCGCCGCCCTCGGCCTCGCGGACTTGCCAGCGGAGACCGGTCAGAATCTCATTCAACCGCTGGCGAAGACTGCCATCGGCGCTCGCAACGACCGCGGAGCGGTTCCGAACTCGGGACTTAGCTGGAATAACTCGAAGTGCGAACGGTTGCATGGAATCTCTCCTTTACGGACTTCCTATAGCTCGGGGCTCGCGATGAAAATTTCCTCACGATCAGGAAGTCGCTTGGACGGGCACAGCGTTTGAAAGCACGTTCGAGGGGACGGCGATATGTGCATGCTCCGTCGCTGCGGGAATGGTGTATCCTTGGCCGCGAACCGTCTGGATGAGTTTTCCCGGAGCCGCATCCTGGAGTTTGCGGCGCAGATAATTTATGTAGACGTCCACGATATTTGTAGTCTGGGTTGGCTCCATCTTCCATACCGAATCGAGAAGCTCGAGTCTCGACACGCAGTGTCCGCGGTTTAACAGAAGATATTCCAGGAGTGCGAATTCCTTGTTGGTGAGTTCAATCGCATGTCCATTGCGGCAGACACTATGTTCCAGTCGGCTGACTTCCAAGTCCCCTGCGCGCAACATGAGACGAACTTCGCGTTTGCGACGCAATAAGGCACGAACCCGCGCGCGCAATTCGAAGAGGCTGAATGGCTTCACCATCAGGTCGTCGGCGCCCGTGTCGAAGCAGCGCACGCGTGTGTCAATTTCCTGGTGCGCGGTGAGCACCAGGACAGGCGAGTCTTCGTCCAAGGCCCGGACCGCGCGAAGCACTTGCTCTCCGTCCATCACGGGCAAGTTGAGATCGAGAATCGTCAGATCCGGCAATTCCTCGCGAAACGCGTCGACCGCGGCGGCACCATTCGACGCCAGGCGCACACAATATCCGTCCGCCTCCAAGCCACGCTGCAGGAATCTTCCCAGCGCCGGATCGTCTTCGGCAACCAGTAATCTCATATCGGCCTTCCTAGATGCAGATCCCGCGATCGGCGACTGCTCGTTTCTGCCGTTCGGCTGAGTGTTCCCTAACCTGCGGCACTTCTCACGATGCGTCGAATGGAGGGGGAACTCAAGACGATTGAGAAGAAATAGACGAAGGGCATTCCGGAAAGAGAACAGATCCGAAGGAGATCCCAACTTGGGAAGGGGCGGAGAGATCTAAACAGAAGGAATGTGCATCGCCGAATCCCTCGGAAAAGCAAAAGCACGATGCTCTGCCCTCAGGCCAGTCGAACTTTATTGACATTTGCCTTCTTCCGCCAAGGAGTTGACCGATTTGGGTCAAGAGTTTTCGAAGCCTGCGGAATTCGGGCTTGCGATTCGCTTTTTGTTCGCTATAATGCGCCCATGGCTGTTACACGCAGGCAAAAAGAAGTCCTGGATTTCCTGGAGTCATTCGTCGCTCGCAAGGGCTATTCCCCTTCTTTTGAGGAGATTGCGCGTGGCCTTGGTCTGAAGAGCCTGGCCACGGTTCATAAGCACATCACTAATCTTGAAAAAAAGGGAATGCTGGATCGGACCCATAACAGGAGCCGGTCCATCGACGTGCTTCCCCCCGGGTCGCGAACCCGGGTGACCG
Source organism: uncultured Acidobacteriaceae bacterium (assembly GCA_963798035.1). Classification (GTDB taxonomy): domain Bacteria; phylum Acidobacteriota; class Terriglobia; order Terriglobales; family Acidobacteriaceae; genus Telmatobacter. The sequence continues at coordinate 35,863 of CAWCRW010000014.1, forward strand.
ACCGGATTCCGCTGGCTGGTCGCATTGCGGCCGGACTACCGGTTGAAGCGATCGAAGCGTCGGAGACCATCTCTCTGCATGATGTAGTGGGTAACCGAGACGTTTTTGCGCTCGAGGTCCGGGGCGATTCGATGCGCGACGAGCATATTATCAATGGCGATTACGTGCTGGTGGAACGAACCCGTACCGCGCGACAGGGGGAGATCGTGGTCGCATTGGTCCACGGAGCCGAAACCACGCTGAAGCGCTTCTATTCCGAAGGGCACATCGTGCGTTTGCAGCCCGCCAACATTGAGATGGAGCCCATTTACGTTCCTGCGGGGCAGGTTGCGATCCAAGGCCGGGTGCTCGGAGTCCTGCGCAAGTACCGCTGAACGCCTGCCTCGTGAATTCTGCGCCTAGACACAACAAGGCCCGGCTTGCTGCCGGGCCTCGTCACGTGCGGCTTTGAGCGTCTCTGCCTAGGCCAGCAAACGCTGAACCTTCTCTTCGATCACGTTCTGCGGAACATATCCCACGACCTGATCGGCAACCTTGCCGCCTTTGAAAAACAGCAGGGTTGGAATCCCGCGAATCCCGTAGCGCGAGGGCGTCGCGCCGTTCTCATCCACATTCATCTTCGTAACTTTCAACTTCCCGGTGTATGCCGTCGCCAGGCTATCCACCATCGGCGCTATCGCGCGACAGGGCCCGCACCAAACCGCCCAAAAGTCCACCAATACGGGCTGTTCACTGCGCAGCACTTCCTGATCGAATGTTGCGTCGCTTACTTCCATAACTCCCAGACCTGCCATGCTCCTCCTCGTCCACGCCGTGTAACTAGTCTAATCGAAATTACACACCTCATGAGATGCTTGACGGCCGCGAAGGTCGCAATCGAGGCGGCCCCCGTAGCTGAAGGTCTCCAAACTGTGATAGCGATTGCGGATAGGATGGGGATTGATGGGAGCAATTGCCGAACATACTGTAGGCACGCAGTTCGTTCCGGAGAATCTTGCCGGCAAATAGAAGCGCCCGGATCCCAGTAAGGATCACGGGCGCTAGAGCAGCCCTCCCCCAGAACTGCCCACGGTGCGAATGTAGGGGTTCCACGGCCGAATAGCAAGCAAACTTAGGTAATCCAAGGAGTAATCACCGACTGGTGATTTGCAAGATAGATACCTGAAACGAAGCAAGATTTGTACTTAGTATAACTGCCTGGCGAACCTAATCCGCGTCTCCATCCGCCTCTACGAATTGAGCCCGGTCGGCGTCGATTCGAGAAACGATTTGGCTCCGGCAGGATCAAAACCGCAGGCAAGAATTTCGGGTTGGACGAGCCCCTGCGACGCCTCGCGGATAAGTTGCGCAACAGGTTCAATGCTCTTCTCTTCGTCGAGCACAAGCAAGACGGCGGGGCCGGCCCCGCTTAGTGCAACACCCAGCACGCCGCGGTGACCTGCTAACGGAAGCAACCGCTCGAGCAAAGTACAGATTGGTGCACGATACGGCTGATGAATCTTGTCGTTCATTGCGACCCGTAAGAGATCCCCGCGTCCTTGAGCGAAAGCCAGGCCAAGCATCGAAACCGCCTGAAGGTTGCTCACCACATCAGACCGGGAATAGGCATCAGGCAGCACCGCGCGCGCCTTGCTGGTTGCCAGAGGCGTCTCGGGCAGCGCGAGAATCGCACGCCACTTGGAAGGCGGAGTCACCCGCGCAACGTGGACCGTCTTGCCCTCGCATGCCGTGGCGACAAAGCCACCCATCCAGCAAGCGGCAGCGTTATCCGGGTGGCCCTCGAGTGCGCTTGCTTCTTCCAGGATGCGCTCAGAACTCCAGCCGAGATCTCCGAAACGAACCGCCAAGGCGATTGCGGCAAGCCTGCCCGCGGCCGACGAACCGCAGCCCATGCCGAGGGGAATATCGTTGGACATGCGCAGGGCGAGAGGCATTTCAGGTTTGTTGTGTTCCGAAAGAACGCGGCGATAGATGTCGAGGATGAGATTGTCCTCAATCTGGGCACAGCGTTCGGCATCCCGGCCGGTCGCCTCAATAGAGAATTCATGGGCTCGCTGTGCCTCAATTTCGAGATAGAAATCGAGCGCAACCGCGACCGCGTCAAACCCGGAGCCAAGATTCGCCGAAGTGGCCGGAAGACGGAGACGAAATCCCGTTGAGTTCACACTCATCCAGCGTTGCCTCGCATCGCGGCGAGAACCGCTCCCGGGGTTGCATCCACGGCAAGAGCATTGTGTCTCAAAGCCTCCACGGCTGCTTCGTTGCCGGCGAGTTCCTCTTCCTTCAGAAGCGTTCCTCTGTGGAAGTCGATCGTATAGTCCGCGTCTTTTAAAGTGTGGCCGGTGAGCAAAAGGACGACGGTATCTGTTGCTGAAACCTTACCCTCGGCCCGCAGCTTCTTTAAACCCGCCAGCGTCACTGCCGAGGCAGGTTCGCAACCCAGTCCTTCGGCTCCCAGTTCAGCCTTGGCAATCGCGATCTCGGTCTCGCTCACGTCGAGGCACCAACCACCGGTCTCCTGGATCACTTTCACGGCTTTACGCCACGATGCTGGATTTCCAATGCGAATCGCGGAGGCACGGGTGTGTGCTTCTACCGGTTCCAGCGCAGTTCCGTTGTTTTTGTCGAAGCTGCGCACCAGCGGATTCGCGCCCTTTGCCTGAATCACTGAAATGCGCGGCAGGCGCGCCACCAGGCCCAATTCGCGCATCTCACGGAACCCTTTGCCGAGAGCGGAGCTGTTGGCCAGATTTCCGCCGGGAACAATCAGATGATCGGGCACGATCCAATCGAGGGCCTCGGCGATCTCGAAGGCCGGCGTCTTTTGCCCTTCGAGACGATACGGATTTACCGAGTTGAGCAAGTAGATCGGTTCCTTGCGTACGATCTCCGCCAGCACCTTTACGCAGCCGTCGAAGTCGCTCTTCAACTGGCAGGTCACCGCCCCATAGTCCATGGCCTGGGCCAGCTTGCCCCACGCGATCTTGCCTTCAGGGATCAACACGAGACTGCGCAGCCCTGCGCGCGCTGCATACGCCGCCATCGCAGCCGATGTGTTTCCTGTGGAGGCGCAAGCAACCCACTCGAATCCCCGCTCTTTGGCGACACTCAATGCCGCGGTCATGCCCGTGTCTTTGAACGACCCGGTTGGATTCATACCCTGGTGCTTGGCCAGCAGCTGATCGATTCCCAAGGCGCGTGCAGCGCGCGGCAATGGGTAGAGTGGCGTATTGCCTTCACGCAGAGTCACTGCATTTCCATAGTTGTCCAGGATCGGAAGCAACTCGCGAAAACGCCACACACCGGATTGATCCAGGGCCTCCGAGGAGCAGCGGCGTTCGCGCCACAGCCATTTCAAGGCACCGGGATTGGGCCGGTTGGTGCCCTGCCGCAGGCTCCAGCCGGGATATTCCACTTCAAACAGGTCGCCGCATTGAGCACAGCGAAAATCGGGCAGCGCCTCGGAACCGGAGATGCGCTCGCCGCAACCGAAGCAGCGAAGCAGATGCAGGTTATCGTTCATCCTTGGTGTTAGCCTACCAGCGTGACGCGATTTTTGCTCGCGCCGTGGAGGAACCACAAGCGATGGTACGCAGGGTTCTTTTTGCATGGATTGGTGCTTTCCTTGTGCCCGCCGTTCTTGCCCAGGCACCCTTGCGCGTCGCTGCGGCCGCCGATCTTGAACCAGTGTTGCCCCCGCTCCTCGAACAGTTTCAACGGGCCACCGGGATCTCGGTGGAAGCAACCTATCAGGCGTCTGCCATGCTCACAACGCAGATTCAAAACGGCGCACCCTTTGATTTATTCCTTTCGGCAGATTTGAGTTTTCCCAAACGCCTGATTGACGCCGGTTTCGCCGATGCCGCAGGCTCGTCCGATTCGTCAACGCCGATCACCTATGCCAAGGGAACGCTCGTGCTCTGGACGCGCAATGACTCCGGTCTGCCTGCGCCGTCTCTGGATCTTCTGCGCAGCCCGGCTTTGAAACGTCTCGCGATGGCGAATCCGGATCGAGCGCCCTACGGACGTGCCGCCGTCGCAGCTCTCAATAGCCTTAAGCTCTACGACCAGCTCAAGCCGCGCATTGTGACCGCAGAGAATATTGCGCAGGCCGCGCAATTTGTCGAATCGGGAAATGCGGATGCGGGGCTCCTTTCGTTGACCTCGGCTCTCACTCCGCGACTCTCCGCAATTGGGAGATACTTTGTCATTCCACGCGACCTTTATCCTCCGCTTGAACAGGGCGCAGTGATCGTCAGTAAAACAACACAGCGGGCAGCAGTCCACAAACTGCTCGACTTTCTTCTCTCCGCGCCGGTCCAGGCTCAACTTGCCAGGAGCGGACTTACGCCGGTGAAATAAAGGCACGCCCCGCAATGGATTGGCAAGCGCTCTCGCTCACGCTTCGACTCGCAACTGTGACCACTGGCCTCCTTCTGGTTGTTTCCGTGCCGTTGGCTGCTTTACTTGCGCTCGGGCGCAGCCGCTGGCTCGCAATTCTTGAAGCCTTCGCAGCGATGCCGCTCGTCCTGCCGCCGACAGTGCTCGGCTTCTTCCTGCTGGTTCTGCTTGGTCCGCGCACTGCCATCGGCCGAGGGATTACGGCGCTGCTCGGACATCCTCTCGCGTTCTCCTTCGATGGACTGGTCATCGGCTCGGTCATCTACAGCCTTCCGTTTGCCGTGCAGCCCCTGGTCGCCGGATTCGCTGCGGTCGAGCCTGCTCTGGTAGATGCAGCGCGTCTGCTGGGTGCGAGCCCGCCGCGCATCGTCTTCACCCTGCTTGTTCCACTGGCACGGCGGTCGGTGCTCGCTGCCGCCGTGCTCAGCTTTTTGCACACGGTGGGCGAATTCGGTGTCGTGCTGATGCTGGGTGGCGATATCCCTGGATCAACCCGTACTCTTTCTATCCTGCTCTACAACCAGGTGGAGAATTTCGATTACGCGGCAGCCAATCGTACGGCGTCGCTGTTGTTGATCCTGAGCGTTGCCGCACTGGTGGCCATTTACGTGGGCAGTCGCCCGCGCGGAGGCCGGCGTGCTTGAATTCGCGCTCGATGCGCAGCGCGGCAGCTTCCATCTCCGCATGGAGTGTCGTTTCACTTCGGAATGGACAGTGATCTTTGGGCCGTCGGGCTCCGGCAAGAGTACGCTTCTGCGCCTGCTCACCGGACTGGATCGACCCGATCATGGATACGTCGCACTGAACGGCGAAACCCTGACGGATACGTCCCGGGGTATCTTCACCAGGCCGGGACACCGGAGCATTGCTCTCGTTGCGCAACAACCCGCGCTTTTCCCTCACCTGACCGTGAACGCCAACGTCTCCTACGGGCTCAGCGGCATCGGCGGCAACCAACGGGCCGGCCGCGTCGCCGAGATGCTGCGCCTCGTTGGAGCAGAAGATCTCGCCCGCCGACGGCCTCAGGATCTTTCCGGAGGCGAGGCGCAGCGTGTCGCCCTTGCCCGTGCACTGGCGCCTTTGCCTCGATTGCTTTTGCTCGACGAACCTTTTGCGGCGCTCGATGGGGTTGCCAGCGATGCGCTTCTCACCCGGCTGCAAACCTGGCTTAAAGCACACGACGTGCAGACAGTTCTGGTGACGCACGATGCCACAGACGCATACGCCGCGGGCGCCGAAGTTGCCTTGCTGCGCGAAGGTCAAGTCGTCGCTGTCGGACCGCCGGACATTGCGCTGGCCATCGAACGAGCCCGCATCATGGAGCGCTTGAAGAGCAACTAGCCCGCAGCGTTCTCGAATCCGAGCAGCTCCGGTTCCATCTCGAGCCGAATGCCAAACTTTGCCTCGACCGCAGCTTGGATTTCGTCGGCCAATGTAAGAATCTCGGCTGCGGTCGCCCCGCCGCGATTGATCAGCGCCAGAGTGTGTCGAGATGAGATGCCGGCTGCGCCGCGAGCGAATCCCTTTGAGTATCCGGATTGCTCAATCAGCCATGCAGCCGATACCTTCACTTGATTCGATTTCTCCGCTGCCTGCCCTGCGGGAAAGCACGGCGGTGCCTTCCCACTCACGGCTCCGACATCTGCGACGCGCTCCCGGTTCACCACAGGGTTCTTGAAGAAGCTTCCCGCGCTGCGGCAATCGGGATCTCCCTCGACAAGCAGCATGCCTTTGGACCGGCGAATGTGGCGCACAACTTCCGCAACTTCGAGCAAGCTTGGGGTCGCACCCTCGGGAAACGACTTCTGCAGCTCGGCGTAATGCAAGCTCGGAGTGCCGCCGGGCGTCAGCCTGTAGTCCACGCGCGTGACCACGTAGCGCCCGCGATCCGTCGTATTGAACCGGCTGCGTCGATAGGCGAAGCCGCATTCGTCGGTGGAGAACTCAACAAATGCGTGGGTGGCTAAATCAAATGCGCGCACGCGTTCGACACAGGTCGCCACTTCCTGCCCGTAGGCCCCGACATTCTGCACAGGAGTGCCGCCCACGGTCCCAGGAATCCCGGCCAGACATTCCATGCCTGCGCAATGATCCTCGAGGCTCCGCTGCACAAATCCGTCCCACACTTCACCGGCTGCAACCTGATAAAGAGCCGAATTTGCATCGCGGGAAGCCTGGATTCCCCGCAACGCTACGTGCAGTACCAGTCCGTCAAATCCCTTGTCCGCAACCAGAAGATTGCTGCCACCGCCGAGGACGAAAAGCGCGCTGCCTCGTTGGCGTGCCCAGGCCGATGCGTCGGCTACATCTTCTTCCGTAGCAGCCCGGGTAAACCACCGCACCGGTCCCCCGATGCCGAGCGTGGTCAGGGGCGCAAGCGGCTTGTTTTCTTCGAGGAACATCTCTTCAAGGCTACACCGGCAGTTTCAGATAAAATGAATGGAGGCGACTTCCTTCGCCGGAGGCATACATGTACCCAGAACTAATGGTCATTCCGATGCGCGAAGAGCTTGTGCATGCTGGAATCGCCGAGACACGCACCCCTGAAGAAGTGGACGCGGCCCTTGCCAAGCCCGGAACCACGCTGCTGATTGTGAACTCCATCTGCGGATGCGCGGCCGGCAAGATGCGTCCAGGCGTGAGGATGGCTTTGGCAAATTCAACCAATCGTCCGGATCAAAGCATTACCGTTTTCGCGGGGCAGGACCGCGAAGCCACCGAGCGTGCACGCAGCTATTTTGAAGGCAATGAGCCGACATCGCCCGCAGTCGCCATTTTGCGGGATGGAAAGCTCGCCTATCTGATGCAGCGTTTCGTGATCGAACAAGCGACGGCGCAGCAGATTGCCGGGGAGCTGGTGCGCGTCTTCAATCAGTTCTGCGCCAAGACCCCCGCCTGATTTTCACTTCGTGCGCAACAAGCAGAACGGCCTCCCGCGGGAGGCCGTTTGTTGTCTGGCAGAAACTTTCTGTCAATCGCCTTCCGCAGTGACGGGCATTGCCTGCACCTTACTGTGCTTGAGCGAATAGCTGAAATAGATCACGAGTCCAATGATCAGCCACCCGATCATCACTTCCCAAGTGAAAAGCATCAGGCGGGTCATCAGGTAGACCGCGGAGAGAATGCCGAGAATGGGTACCAGCGGCACGAATGGAGTTTTGAACGGACGCTCCATCTCGGGATGGCGCACACGCAGTACCCATACGCCTGCCGAAACGATTGTGAAGGCCAGCAAGGTGCCGATGTTTACGAGTTCGGACAGGATATCGATGTTGAAGAACGCCGGCATAATTGCGGCAAACGTGCCGAAGACGATGGTCGTAATCCAGGGTGTACGGAATCTCGGATGCACGGCCGACGCCCACTTTGGAAGCAGTCCGTCTTTCGACATGGAGTAGAACACGCGCGTCTGGCCAAGCAGCATCACGAGCATCACGGTGGCGAGACCGAAGACGGCGCCGATCTTGACCAGGAGCGATCCCCAGCCCACGCCGGTTGCGTCGATCGCCAAAGCCACAGGGGCCGAGACGTTGAGCGTCTTATAGCTGACGAGGCCGGTGAGGACCAGCGAGACCAGGATGTAGAGAACCGTACAGACGACCAGCGAGCCGAGAATGCCGATGGGCATGTCGCGCTTAGGATTCTTGGCTTCCTGCGCGGCGGTAGAAACTGCGTCGAAGCCGATGTAGGCGAAGAATATCGATGCCGCGGCGGTGGGAATGCCTCCCCACCCAAAGTTGCCGTGACCATCCGCGGGCGGCACAAAGGGATGCCAGTTCAATTTTGCCACCGCGGGATGCGTAAACAGATACCAGCCGCCGACAACGAGAAAGACCCCGACAATCGACACCTTGATAATCACGACAGCCGAGTTGAAATTGGCCGACTCCTTGATGCCGATCACCAGGATGGTGGTGATGACCAGCACGATGCATACGGCAATCAGGTTGACGACGCCGGTTGTATGTGGCAGTCCAAGATCGCTCACGCCGGGCGGCAGCGACATCAGTTGCATCCATTGGTCGTGATAGAAGACGAGCGGAGTGCCGGTGGTGGCGGTGATCTGCGGCGGGAGATAGATGTGAAATTGCTGCAGGAGGCTGTTGAAGTAGCCGGCCCATCCTGAGGCAACGGTTGCGGCGCCGAACGCATACTCCAGGCAAAGATCCCAGCCGATGATCCAGGCCACAAGTTCGCCGAGCGTGGCGTAGCCATACGTGTAAGCGGACCCGGCGATAGGAATGATGGAAGCAAACTCCGCGTAGCACAGTCCCGCGAAGGCACACGTGATTCCAGCGACAACAAAGCTGAGGGCCACGGCCGGTCCGGCGCGCAAAGCTGCGGCCTGTCCGGTCAGCGTAAAGATGCCGGCGCCGATGACTGCCCCAATGCCGAGAGTAATGAGGTTGAGCGCGCTGAGCGAGCGCTTCAGGGTGTGTTCGCCCTCTTCACACGCTTCCTGCGAAAGCATCGACATCGGTTTGATACGAAGCAGCCTGGACATGTACGCGGAGCGTCCTCCTCAGGAATTGAGATTGGAAATCTGCAGCTTTGCGCGCGCAGAGTGCCGCGACCAAAGAAGATAGACCGGGATACCGAGCAATACGAGCACAAGGCCCGGCCAGGTGTACTGGGGCTTGTACCGCAATAATACGATACAAATCCAAATCGCCATGATGATGTAGAGGGCGGGAAGAAACGGATAACCAAGTGCTTTGTACGGACGCGGCGCATCCGGCTCTTTGAAGCGAAGAACAAACAGGCCCACGATGGTCAGGATGTAGAAGACCAACACGGCGAAAATGATGTAGTCGAGCAACTGGCTATAGGAACCCGAAACACAGAGAAAGGCTGTCCACACCGCTTGCACCAAAAGGCCCGCGACCGGTGTGCGATAGCGCGGATGCAGCTTGCCGACGGACTTGAAGAAGAGTCCATCCTGGCTCATCGCGTAGTACACGCGCGCTCCTGCCAAAGAAAGCCCGTTAGCGCAGCCGAATGTCGAGACCAGGATCGCGGCGGCCATCAAGTAAGCGCCGCCCGATTGAAAGATCACTTCGAGAGCTGCTGTTCCCACGCGATCTTCGGCGGCGTACTGCAAGCCTCGAGCCAAAGCGGTCGTTCCATGCGGATCGCCGTGCATCGGCAGCACCAGCAGATACCCGAGAGATGCGAGAAAGTAGACGGTGAGCACGAATCCCGTTCCCAGAACCAGCGAAAGCGGAATATTGCGCCTTGGATTTTTCACTTCGCCCGCCGTGAAGGTGATGTTGTTCCAGGCATCCGCTGAGAAGAGCGAGCCCACCTGGACCACCGCGAGAATCACCAGCAGATTCACTAGAACGATTGGTCCACCTATACCCACTTGGACCGGGTGCAGCGAACTCCAGCCCGAGTTCTTCCAAAACTGGCTGAGGCCTTCTCCGAAGTTTGCATTCCACGCCGTCGGATTGCGCCCCACGGTGAATGCCAACAACACGAGAGCGGCCAGAGAAAGCGCCTTGGCCGAAGTGAACACGTTCTGAATCAAGGCGCCGAGCTGGACGCCAAATATATTGACAACCGCCAGAAGCAGCACGACGACCATGCCGACAAGATTTGCCGTGTTGACGCCGATTTCCATGTTGCCCAGCACCATCGGTCCGATTCTAATCGGAGGCACATGCGCGATATGCCAAAGCCAATGGGTCGTTGAGATGGTAGGAAAAAACACGCCGAGAAACTTGCCGAAGGCGACGCACACAGCGGCGATGGTCCCGGTCTGGATTACGAGGAACAGGGTCCATCCGTAGAGAAATCCCCAAAGCGGACCGAGCGATTCGCGCAGGTAGACGTACTGACCGCCGGCTTTCGGCATCATCGCCGCAAGCTCGCCATAGCTCAAAGCGCCAATCATGGTCATGACTGCCGTGACGACCCACGCGGCGAGAAAGAGCGCAGGCGAATTGGTGCCGCGCGCGATATCCGCGTCCACAAGAAAAATGCCGGACCCAATCATGGATCCGGCAACGAGCGCGGTGGAACTGAACAGACCGAGGGTCTGCACCATCTTAGGTGCATCTGCGGTTGCGGCAGGCTTCCTTTGAGGCGTGCGACTTGTCGTTGTCACCTTGCACGGTTTTACCGGAAATAAACAAGAATGTCTTCTCTTTTTTGCCTTGCGGTGGACGACGCAGGCTGGTTCGATTTATTCGAGCGCCGTGCGCCACCGACGGAATTCAGCGGCTGGATCCTGGGCCTGAAAAATTCCGGCGGCGACAGCGATCGTTGTTGCCCCGGCGGCGAGAACGGCCCGCGCCGTCTCAAGCGTGATTCCTCCCACCGCGACCAAGACCGGTTTGACGCCGGCCTGGGCCCGCAAGCGATGCACACCTTGGGGTCCGATGGCTGGCTTGATGGTGTGTTTCGTGGTGGTGGGAAAGACGGGCCCAATTGAGAAATAGTCGGCTGGCTGGTCAAGGATTCCGGGTACAAGGTCCTCGCTGCCGCCGAAAGTGCCGATGATCCGGGTCGCTCCCAGCAGCTTTCGCGCCTCCGCTGGGGGCGCGTCCCCCAGGTCCACGTGAACGCCATCAAAGTTCAGATTTTCTATGAGATCAAGACGATCATCGAGAATCAGCTTGATCTTTTTCTCGGGCATGGCTGCCCGGAGAATTGCAGTATCCGCGATGATCTCAGCGTCGCTGCCGGTTTTGTTTCGATATTCCAGCAGGGTCACGCCGGCATCAGAGAGCGAGCTGCCAAGCTGGCGGAGATACTCTGCCCTGCCGGTTGTTGGAATGATCGACGCGTCCAGGATGGGATAAATCTTTGGAAAATCAAAGGCCATGCAACAAGCCTACAAGGCGCTGCGACCGCCTGTCTGGGCGCCGCAAACCAGCCTTCTGGGGCATGAAGCGGGAGAGGGCTTCATTGCTGCAGAAGGCCGGCATCTTCGGCGTATTTCGCTCGCTATCAGGCCGGAAGCTTACATCTCATCGGCCGATGGGCCGTAGCATCCCGGCACCTTCTTATCCAGCAAGCGAAGGTAGACGCCCAACTGGGCACGATGATGAACGAGGTGATTGAGGACCCAGGTTCGCCACACGTTGTACTTGGTGTCGTCGATCCAGGCCTGATCTCCGGCAACAAACTTCCAGTTACTGTCCCATTTTTCCGGGGTCATCTTCGCTAAGTGCGGTTTCACCTCAGAAGTCTGTTTGTCGAAGCGCGCGAGGAGATCCTTTTTGTTGGTCGGATCTGTCGGGTTCATTTCGGGCTTCCACTCCAGTTTGTTCACGGTCAGCGTATGCAGGGCCCAGTCTCCATTGGTGTCGGAGACGTGGGCGGCCAATCTTCCAATCGCCATGGATTTCAAGTGCGGCTTCCAGGCAAAATCGGCGTCTTCCGGAATTCCCTCGAGCACCTTGCGTGTCGTGGCTGTTTCGCGGTCATACTCCGCGATGAGTTCTTTTTGAAAGTCCATTCAGGCAACCTCCCGTTGCGAAGAAAGCATAAACGAAATAAAAGCGAAAGGCGAACAAAAAGCGATACTATTTGAGGCGTTTTTTCCACAGCCTTTCATGCGGCAGGCTGAAGGCGATATAGGAGCCGCCGACCGGCGACTTCGGATCGCGGCCACCACTTGCAACGGTGACGACAAACTGGCGACCGTCGATCCTGTATGTGCTCGGCGTCGCCATTCCGGCAAACGGCAATTCATATTCCCACAGCAGCTTGCCGTTTCGAGTATCGAAGGCACGAAATTTGCGGTCATAGACGGTTGCGCCGATGAAGAGGACCCCGCTGGCCGTAAGAATCGGTCCGCCGTAGTTTTCCGAGCCCGTGTTTTTCGTCCCTTGCGCGGCAAGCGCGGGGTAGTCGCCCAGGGGAATTTTCCACAAGTATTGGCCAGTTTTCAGGTCGATCGCATTCAGGGTTCCCCAAGGTGGAGCGACGGCCGGGTAACCGTCCGGATCGAGAAATTTTCGATAGCCGGTGAAGGTGTAGCGGTCCTCCCCTTCCGACGCTGTTTGCTCCGGGCTCGGCGCATGGACGTCCAGGTAGCGCAGCAGCGCGTCAAGTGCAGCGCCCTGCACATCCGGCATCGGCGGCATTCTGCCCTTGCCGTTGTGGATCAGTTCGCTTGTCTGCGCGATGGAAAGCCGGTTTCCCAGTCCGATGAGCATGGGAAACGACGGAGGAATCCCCTCCTGATGATCGCCGTGGCAGATGGCGCAGCGGTCGCGATACACGGCGGCTCCCGCCGCATCTGCCGACGTTTGTGCCGCACGATCCGGAGTCGGCGCAGCACTCATCTCCTTCTTCGACGCTGCGGCGCCGGGGTTCTGAAGGTAGTCGAGAAGGGCTGCCAAATGCGCGGCATCGATGTTGGGGAACGAAGGCATGCGGCCGGTTCCCTGTCGAATCGTGTCGGTGATTTTTTGCGCGGTGAGCCGCTTATCAACCTCAACCAGGGAAGGAAAAGCAGGCGGCGATCCGCCGCGATCGACACCGTGACAGACGGCGCATTGCTGCCGATATGTTCGCTTCCCCGGGTTGTCGCCGCTTGCCGCTGGGATGAGGCCGCCCGTCCAAGCCATTTCGTTTGCATTGACAAAAAGCACGCGCGACACCGGATCGAGCGCGGGCCCACCCCATTCTCCGCCTCCGTCGAATCCGGGAAAGACGACTGTCTGCTGCCCAACCGTCAGAGGGATAAACTGCCCGTCGCTGCGGAACTCGCGAAACGTCTTCAGTGCCCAGGCATGCGCCTCGGGAGTGCGCGTTGTCAGCATGTCTTCGCTGAGTTTCTGACGTGCAAACGGCTCCGGCAGATCGGGCTTGGGTTGCGTCGGGGCCGTGACCTCACCTGGAACTATGCTCGACGGATACGGAATCTCGCGAATCGGGAAGAGCGGCTCGCCGGTGATGCGGTTGAAGACGTAGACGTAACCCTGCTTGGTGCATTGTGCCAGTGCGTCGATGTGTCTGCCGTTGCGCTCGATGGAAAACAACGCCGGCGGAGACGAAAAATCCCGATCCCAAACGTCGTGATGCACTCCCTGAAAATGCCACAACAGTTTCCCGGTTTCGGCATCGAGTGCCAGTATCGTGTTCGCGTAGAGGTCGTTCCCCACACGATCGCCGCCATAAAAATCCATCACTGCAGAGCCGGTCGGCGCGTAAAGAATGCCATGCTGGACATCGAGCGACATGCCGGCCCAGTTATTCGCAGCGCCGGCCGTCTTCCATGCGTCCCGCGGCCAAGTCTCGTAGCCAGGTTCTCCAGGCAACGGAATCGTGTGAAATGTCCAGCGAATCTGGCCGGTGCGCACGTCGTAGGCGCGAATGTAGCCCGGAGGCGCCGGGTGAGTTTCAGGATTACGCCCGCCAACGATGATCAGGTCCTTGTAGATCACGCCGGGCGCGGTAAGCGCGATGGACTGGGTTTCAAAGTTGCGACCAAGGTCCTTGCGCAGATCGATGCGGCCCTGTTCGCCGAACGACTCGATCGGCTTGCCTGTTTCGGCATCGAGGCAGTAAAGGAAATTCATCACCCCGGCGAAGAGTCGGCGCTGGTGCCCGTCGGTCCAGGTAGCAAATCCGCGCGCCGGCTGCGTGCCCTTGATGCCCGAGTCGAATTTCCATTGCAGCGCGCCCGTGGCGGCATCGAGTGCGACCACCTTTTGCGACGGAGTGTAGGCGTAGAGCGTACGGCCCACGATCAAAGGGTTGGTTTGAATCTGGCCTTTTTCTCCGGTATCAAAGGTCCACGCAACTCGCAGGCGATGCACATTCGCCCGATTGATCTGCGTCAGCTTGGAGTAGTGGTCGCCGTCCAGGCCGCCGTTATACGCGGGCCAATCGATCGCGCTTTGAGCGCAACAACAAGCCGCGACAGAGAGCGCGCTAAAGAAAATGAGACGGACCAAACCCGCGAACAATCGTTGCAACATCTGCGCGGCGAGCCCCCTGGCGAAAGCTGGTCAAGAATACACGGCGGGGCACACTGTCGCACAGCGACCGGCGCAGGAGCAGCGGAATCTGCTCAGCTCAATTGCCGTTAGTCTTCGCGGGTGTTCTTGTTCTTTTTCTTGGCGTCGCCCGTTTCTTTGCTTTCATCGACGCCCGTCGAATCCGCGATGTCTACCGTGCCGAGGGAGTCGTTCACGACCCCGTCGTCCGCCTTCGGGTTCTTTTCGATGAATCCGCCGGGCTGCGTGTGCGTTGGTTTCAGGTTTTGGGTCATACAGGGTTGGATGCCGGGAAAAAGAACACTGTTGGAGCCGAATCGGCACTTTCAAGGGGAACGAAGGGTTCCGCGTGCCATTCTGTGCGTTTGAACTGCGCAAGCGAGCGTACCGCAGCGCACTTTTATTCGGCGGTCTTGGCCAGGAACCGCTCCATGAACTTGGTGTCGAATTTTCCGGCGCGGAAATCCTCATCCTGAAAGATTGCCTGATGCAGCGAAATCGAGGTCTCAATTCCCTGCACCACAAACTGCGAGAGCGCGCGCTCCATGCGGGCGATCGCTTCGGAACGATCGGTACCGTAGGCAATCAGCTTCGCAATCAGCGAATCGTAATACGGCGGCACAACTCCCTCGGCATACTGTGCCGTGTCGACGCGAATGCCGTTGCCGCCAGGCACGTTGAATGCCGTGATCTTGCCCGCCGAAGGGGTGAACTTTTTGGGATGCTCCGCGTTGATGCGGCACTCAATCGCGTGTCCGCGAATTTCCAGCTTGGCAGGTAGAATCGCGTCGAGCCGTTCACCCGCGGCGATACGCAGCTGCGCTTTGACCATGTCAACGCCGGTGATGGCTTCGGTTACGGGATGCTCGACCTGGATGCGGGTATTCATCTCGATGAAATAGAGTGCGCCGTCTTCGTCCATGAGGAACTCGACAGTGCCGGCGTTCTGATAACCGATGTGGGTGAGGCAACGGACGAGAGTGCGGCCGATTTCGTCGCGCATTTGGGGCGTCACCTGCAACGAAGGCGCTTCTTCAATCAGCTTTTGATGGCGGCGCTGAATTGAACACTCGCGTTCAAACAGCGAAACCACGTTGCCATGCTCGTCAGCCAGGATCTGGAACTCAATATGGCGCGGCTGCTCGATGAACTTCTCCATGTAAAGTTCGCCATTGCCGAACGCATTCGCGGCTTCGGTCGACGCTGCATGGAAGAGGTTGGGAAGCTCGTCGTTGCTGCGCACGATGCGCATGCCGCGGCCGCCGCCACCCGCTTTGGCTTTGAGAATCACCGGGTATCCGATTTGCGCGGCAACCTCCTGCGCTTCTTCTGCGGTGGAGATCACCCCGTCTGAACCGGGCAGGATCGGGACCTTCGCCTCTTTCATGGTCTGGCGCGCCTTTTCCTTCTCGCCCATCAGGCGCGTCACTTCAGGCGGGGGGCCGATGAACTTGATGTTCGAGGCGCGGCAGACTTCTGCAAAGTTTGCGTTCTCGCTCAGCAGCCCGTAGCCAGGATGGATCGCATCCACATTGGCGATCTCCGCGGCGGAGATCACAGCAGGAACGTTAAGGTAGCTGTCTGCGGGCCGCGGCGGACCAATACAAATGGCCTCATCGGCGAAACGAACGTGCAGCGAGTTGCGGTCGGCCTCGCTGTAAACCGCGACCGTGCGAATGCCGAGTTCCCGGCACGCATTGAGAACCCGCAGCGCAATTTCGCCGCGATTGGCAACCATAACCTTACGAAACATGCTGGACCCTTGAGTGAGCGGAGTGAGTGTTGCTGGGAACGTGAACGGAGCTAGGAGGAATCGTACTTCTGCTCATTTTGAAGTTTGCTGTGTTATCAACCAAGCTTTGGGTGAATACTGCCGTGCAGTCGATGCCTGATCCCGCGAACTCCGCTAACAATGCTAACCCCGCTTCTGAGACTAACTCACCCGGATAGAAAAGAGCGGCTGCCCAAACTCGATGGGCTGGCCGTTGGAGACGAGGCACTTGACGACTTCACCGGATGCATCGGCCTCAATTTCGTTCATCAGCTTCATCGCCTCGACGATGCAGATCACCTGCCCCTTCTCGACGTGATCGCCGGGAGCCACAAAGGCTGGCGCGCCGGGCGACGGTGAACCATAATACGTGCCAACGATCGGGGACTTTACGATATGCAGCTCTTCTGCGGCGACGGAAGGGGTGGGTGCGACAGGGGGTGCAGAGGAAGAAGGAGATGCTGGCGGATGTGGGGCCGAAGTTCCAGCGGCCGCCGGCGCCGATGCAAGCGCACGGGCCAATTCCGACAGGCCCACCGAAGGAGTCTCCGGCTGATTGAACTTGAGCCGAATCTTTGTGTCTCCCCGATCCAGGTCGAACTCTGCAACCTGATATTGCCTGAGGAATTCGATCAGCTCTTTCAGATCCTGCATGTCTTGTTGTTTCATTCGTTCCTTGTCTCCCGCACTTCCGGCGGGATCAATCGATCAAAGTTCGATCAGGGCTTTGGGTGCAGGTGTCAGCACCTGCCCACCAGACCGCGTCACTGCAACCATATCTTCAATGCGTACGCCGAACTCGCCCGGCAAATACACGCCGGGTTCAATGGTGATGACCATGCCAGGCTCCAGCCGCGCCGCCTGTCCGGAGCCGATGCGCGGCGCTTCATGAATTTCCAGGCCGACACCGTGACCGGTCGAATGCGAGAAGCCGTCTGCCAACCCCACTTTGCGAAGTACGCTTCGCGCCGCCTCGTCGACATCGCCGCAACGCGCTCCGCCGTTCACGGCTGCAACCGCGGATTCCTGGGCTTCGAGCACCGCTTCGTAGGTCTGCCGCTCCTTTGCAGTCAGTTTGCCCAAGTGCACAGTACGCGTCATATCGGAGCAGTAGCCCTCACGGATTATACCGAAGTCGAGGGTTACAAACCCCTTCCGCGGGAGCAGCGCCTGAGTTGCCCTCCCGTGTGGTAAAGCCGAGCGTGTGCCTGAGGCAATAATGGTTTCAAACGACATGGCTTCGGCGCCAAGTTGCCGCGCCTTGTATTCAAGTTCAGCAGCGACTTGAAACTCGGCAACTCCGGGGCGGAGAAAATGGAGAATGTGCTCGAAGAGCTTGCATCCCAGCAACGCCGCTTCTCTCATAATCGCCAGTTCGTCGTCGTCTTTTATCCAGCGGAGTGGTTCTACCAGGGGTGCGGCCAGCGGGGCGAGAAAGGTTCGCCGAAGGTGCGAGGGGAGCGCTGCACGCAGCCGGGCGAGATCGGAGACAGAGGTCCGCGCCGGATCAAAACCGGCAAGATTCACCCCTGGTTGCGCGGCGAGCCATTCAATGGCATTGGTCAAAGGAGCGCTCGCGACAATTTGTACTTTCGCGGCGCGCACTTCTTCGGCAGCTTGTGCAGTATAGCGGCCATCCGTAAAGAGACGGGCCGCGCGTCGCGTAACAGCCAAAGCCGCGCTGGAGCCGGTGAACCCGCAAAGATAGCGGACGTCGGGAAGATGCGTGACTAGGAGGCCGTGCAATCCAGCGCGTGTCATGCGACGGCGGAGCTGACCGATGCGGCGGAAGTGGTCCATCGGACCAAGGATATACGACGAGGAAGCGGCTCACAGTCTCCGGGTCGGAGTCGCTTTGCCGCCCTATGGTCCCCGTGACCGTGAGGATCGCGTCAGCTGCGGACATGCAGACTTTCCGCAGAGGCCCGCTGGGAACGATGAGCTGATTCCTTGGAACAGAGCTTACAACGCCGGCCGGACAGGCTTCTTCAAGTGCGGATCGAGCTCGGAGTCGGCCGCCTGCAGGTCCGATTGGCGGTCCATCCACTCATCCAGTCGCGAACGCTTGAAGCGCCAGCGGTTGCCCAGCTTAAAAGCCGGCACGAAACCTTCCGAGGCGTATTTGTAAAGGGTGTCCGGAGAGATGCCAAGGTAGTCGGAGGCCTGGCGGATGTCCATGACCTCGCGAATTTCAGGAACGAGCAGGTTGGAACGGGCAGCGGCGTTGCGCATAATTCCCCTCCCTGGCAGGCGAACGCCCCAGGGTAAATTCCGGCGGGCAGAACCGGTACTCCTGTATATAACGCGGTTTCACCTGTCGCTTCAAGGTTTTTCAGGAAGTTGTAGTTAATTTATAGGCTTTCCGGTCACCGGTGGCAGGGCTCCTGAGGCGTGACGGCGCTTGGCTTTCAACTGGTTGGGGACCTCAAGTCCTGCCATCGCAAGTGCTTGGGCCAGTGAAACGGATGGTGCAGTAGGGCCGCGAGACGGCTGAGACCCTGTGGAAAACTAGCTCAAAAGCCAAAAAGGGCACCCGGAGGGTGCCCTTTTTCAGGAATCTGGCAGAAAGCGACTAGTTTTGGTCTTCGCGGCGGTGCAACGTCGGGCGGTCGTCGCCGTTTGAACCCGAATCGCTGGCCTGCGTATTGCCATTGTCATCCGGTGTATTGCTAGCACGACGGAGAGAGGGCTTCTTTCCGTCCTTGTTGTCGAGCAGGCGCCGCTTGTTCTCGATGCGGGCAAGGCGGGCCTTCACGTCGTCAAACTCAGAGGTCGTGACGGTGTACTCGTCCCTGGCCGGCAGAATCCGCGCAATCTCTTCCTGCGAGTGCAGGATGCGGTCCGGAGTCTGCGGATGGTCCGAGAAAGCTTTCGAAACCAATCCGGGCTTGCGTTTCTCAAGCGCCTGAATCTTCTCGAAGAAGCTGATAAAGGCCTGTGGATCGTACCCTGCGCGGTACATGTACTGCACACCGAGGTAGTCGGCCTGCGCCTCAAAATCGCGCGAGAACATGAGGAAGGTCATCGGTACGGCAAGCTGCGCCGCTTCATAGATGCCGTACCCGGTCCAGCTATACCCCGTCAGCATGATCAGCGGGATGGTGCCGAGCTGCGCATAGTTCATGCGCGTCATTTCGCGGGCCGCGTGGTGCGCGCAGACATGGGCGGTTTCGTGAGCCATGACGCCGGCAAGCTCTGCTTCTTCGTCCGCGTTCAGAATCAGGCCGGAATTGACGTAGAAAAAGCCACCGGGAAGGGCCATCGCGTTGATTTCGTCGGAATCGATGACCTTGATCGTGAACGGCACCTTGCAGTCGGAGTTCTTCACGATGTTCTGGCCGATCCGGTTCACGTATTCCACAATGACCGGATCCGTGATCAACCGCGTGCTTTTCTCAATCTGGTCGGCATAGGACTTGCCCATCTTGATTTCGCTGTCGGTCGAGTACCAGTTGCCCATGCCGCGCGCGCCGATATCGCGATTGCCAACCGCGTTGACATCTTCGATGCTTCCCGGCTTGACCTTGACCGGCTGGCTGCCGACTTCAACCACCTTGTCCGGGTCAACGTCCTTTGCCGCGACATCTCCCTTGACGGGCGCGGTCCCCGGCGCCGGGTCGTCCTTCGAACTCTTGTCCTTCTTCGAATCGTTCCCAGCTTGAGGTGCAGGTGCGGCAGATGTATCCCCGGCCACGGGCGTCGTTCCAGGTGCCGGCTGTGCCGCCGGCGTATTGGCCGCCGGGGTCTGCGGGGATGCCGGAGTATTCGCGGGCGCCGTTGCAGCAGGCGTGGACTGCCCATTTGGCGCACTGGCGGGTGTATTGGAAGGAGGGTTGGCAGGAGTGCTTGGCGTGCCGGTTGGGGAAGTAGACTGGGCGCTGAGTGTGCCGGCCATTGCCATAATCAGCCCGGCCAGTACGCCCGCTTTGAGCCCATTGCAAGCTGCTCTCATGATGAATCCTCCGGCCCGAACACGTCCTACACGGGATTGTTTCGCTTCGCTCGATCTCTTAGACGCTAGTATCCGCCTATATGGCATCCAAGCGAAAGCGGAAATCGAAAGAATTGTC
Source organism: uncultured Acidobacteriaceae bacterium (assembly GCA_963798035.1). Lineage (GTDB taxonomy): Bacteria > Acidobacteriota > Terriglobia > Terriglobales > Acidobacteriaceae > Telmatobacter. The sequence continues at coordinate 56,061 of CAWCRW010000014.1, forward strand.
ACAGGAATGCAATTCCTATACCCCTCTTTTCACGGCGCGCGCCCGGTTCGCCGCACAAGTTTGTCGCTTGGAGCGGGCCCCCCGGTGAATTAAAGTGAAGAGCACGTAGAAACCGGGAGGGTTTGTGCGCAGGGCGTTCCTGATCGCGGTCACGTTGATAGCAATACTGGCCGTGCAAGGCGTTGCGCAGCAGGTGCATCCCCATGGGCCCCCACGCGGCTTCCCGTTTCATCGTCCTCCGGCTCCGCCAGCCGACGAGAGCGCGTTTTCCGACCACCCCACCGTCATCGATGCGACCAACCTCGGTTCCCCGCGAATCCTCGACAAGGGGTGGAGGCTCGGAGTCACCTCCGATCCTGCTGCCGCGAACCCGGACTTCGACGACTCAAACTGGGCAGTCCGGGATGCGCAAGAGTCGATTGCCGATATCCCCGGCAGCGACGAACCAGACCGACCCGATGGCCATGAACACCGGTACGTATGGTTTCGGCTGCATCTGAAACTTGCGCCTAACCGGGGGCCGATTTCCCTGTTGATCGAGCTCCCTGTCACCCAAAACACCAACATGTCCCTTGGCACCTCCGGCCCCGGTTTGGACGTCTTCGCCAATGGCAGGGAGATTCGGCCCGAGGGACCACACGGCGACGAAACTTTCAAATACCAGGAAATCTCGCGCCTCTATCGCCTGAACCTCGACCCCAACGAGACCAATCTCACCCTTGCGATTCGAACCCTCTACATCCCTGTCGGCTATTACGCGTACACGTCCTTTTTTTCCAAGCGCACCCTGCGCATCGGGAACCCGGAGGATCTGCAACGCGCATGGGACCTGTGGTTCATGCATAGCCTGTTCGAGCGGCTGCCGCGGCTTGTCAATGCAATCCTGTTAATGGTTCTTTCCCTGTTCCTGCTGGCCCTGTACTTCACCCAGCGCGGGCACGTCGAATATCTTTGGCTTGCCCTGCATGAAATCCTGCAGGCTCCCATTGGCTTTATCGACCTGGCCGGCAGCCTGGCCCGGGTCGACCAGCTCTGGTATGCGGCGCTGGTGTTGGAGCTGGTGGCCATGTCGGCCTATCTCTATTTTGAGTTTTTGATCGCCTTTCTGTCGCTGCGCAAACGATGGACGATTACGGCTCTGCGCTGGACGGCGCCTCTGTTGGCCGGCGTCGGCCCAGCCGTGCTGTTGCTGGGAGGCCATGGCTGGCTGATCGTCATGACACTCGTCATCGTCTACATGGGAAGTCTGCTGTGGATGATTGGATGGTTTCTGTTTATCTTTGTCACCTTGATCGCGGCCACCATCCGGAGAAATTTTGAAGCAGGCCTGCTGCTGATTCCGTTGGTATTGACGATTATCGGAATCGCCGAGCCCATCATGACCAGCCTTCTGAGTGATTCCTCCGGACATCCCTATCGCTCGCCGCTGACAATCCAGGCTGGGCCCGTGCCGATTCACTTCGCCTCGATCGCCGACTTCACCGGCCTGCTTGCGATCGTGCTCATCATCTTCGTACGCTTCCTGCGGATCCAGCATGATCGTGAACGCGCCAAGAGCGAACTGGCTGCCGCCCGCAGCGTTCAGGAGCTGATGATTCCGCAGGAAAAACTGGACACGCCCGGCTACGAAGTCGACTCCGTGTACCAGCCCGCCAACGAGGTGGGCGGCGATTTCTTCCATGTGCAAGCCGAGGGCAACGACGGGATCCTGGTCGTGATTGGCGACGTAGCCGGCCACGGCCTGCAAGCGGCCATGAACGTGTCCATGTTAATGGGTGCACTGCGCCGTTTTCCGGAGAGAAGACCGGCGAAGATCCTCGAATCGCTCAATCGCGTCGTCATGGGCAGCGAAAGCTACACCACCTGCCAGGCGATCTGGTTTGGCCGGGATGGCGAGTTGGTGATTTCGAATGCAGGTCACTTGCCACCCTACCTTAACAGCCAGGAAATCACCCTGCCCGGCGGTCTTCCCCTGGGTGCGCTTCCCAACGAGACGTACGATGAAGTGCGGCTCTATCTGCATCCCGGCGACCGACTGCTGTTAATGTCCGACGGCGTGGTTGAAGCGCGAAGACCTACCGGAGAACTTTTCGGTTTTGACCGCGTGCACAACCTCAGCAACCAGTCGGCGTTTTACATTGCAGATGCGGCGAAGGAGTTCGGCCAGGAAGACGACATCACGGTGTTGACTGTGCGGCGTCTCGCCGAGGTGATGGCTGCGGCGTAGACATTCGCCCCCGCAATTCGCCCGACCCGATTCAGAACGGTTTTCCCTTAAACAGGAAGAACAACTCAATCAGCAGGATCAGGACCACCGTGGCTTCGAGAAAGAATGTCCGACTCTGGTTGAACTGCTCCACCATGTCGTGATGCAGGTCGTCTGCGGTCTTGAGTTTTTGTGCGACGAGGTCTTTGTAGTCTGGGACGCCGACTTTCGCCGCGGCAAGCTTGTAGAGGCGCGCGGCAAACATGTCGCTTAGAAACTTGATGGCATTATCGGCACGCTCGGTCAGCTCGGCGACGTCAAGCAGAACGGTATGCAGACTGGTGGCGGAGCGAGCCAGTCCCCAGCGCGCAAAGAAACCCGTTTTCCGCCCGAGCAAGTCGTAAACGCTATCGAGGATGCCGGTCAGCAGCTCATCATAGTGCCGAAACTCCAGCAGCTGGGAGTTGGCGTATTCGAGCAATTGAATCGAAGTCTCTGCGCCGGACGTGCTGTCGTAAAGGAAAGCAGCATTCCAGCCGACCACCGCGACGTCTCCGGCGTAGTAAGAAACCTGTGAGTTTAGCACCTCTTTGATTTCGCCATCGGACAAGGTCAGTTTGTCGCCGCGCACGACCTGGGCGATTTGGCGGCCGTGATCCCGCGTGAGGTCGGCAGACGAGGGCGCCCCGGTCATTTCGCGTACATGAAAAATGAAGTAGTCTTCGCTAAGCCAGCGGGAATACGGTTTGATCATGGCACTCGCGATGTGTTCGAGTTTCTGCCGCACCAGGGGCTCGACCCGCGAAGCAAAATCCAGGTCCCACACCCAGCGGCTGGCGAGATTGACCAGGCTGTCCCAATCGCCGGAGAAGGGCAACTGGTAGACAACACTGGCGACGCCATAGTCGAAGTATTTCACTTCACCTTCGAGGCGCTCGCCGGTATCCAGAACAATCGGCTCGAGTGGTCCGATCACCGGCGGCCGATGATAGCGGACGTAGGAGGGCGCCGCGTGCTTCATGCTGGGTTGCTGCATGGTTCGAGCGTTGATCGCCTGCTGCAACTGGTCGAGCCGCAACTCCTCCGAGACGTCGAACTGGATCAACACCAGAACGGAGCCGCTGAGCACAGCGGTTGCGGGAATTCGAGGAACGGTCGACATCGTACTCTCCGCATGGTAACGGATTGCGCTCCTGCCGGGCGGTCCATCCTCATCGCATTCACCACACTTAAATACAACAAAATCAAGGATCAGCTGCATCGTATCGGTATGACCCGAACGTTGCTGCCAGGAAAGCCCTACCCTCTGGGCGCTACCGCTCGCAAAAAAGGAACCAATTTTGCCATCTTCTCTGAAGCTGCTACGCGCGTTGACGTGTGCCTCTTCGATGAGAACGGCAAGCAGATTGACTGTGTGACATTGAGGGAGCGCACGGCGTTCGTGTGGCATGGATACATTCGTGACATCAAGCCGGGACAGCTGTACGGCTATCGCGTCGACGGCCCCTGGGATCCCGAAAAGGGGCATCGCTTCAACTTCAATAAGCTGCTGGTCGATCCCTATGCCAAGGCAATCTCCGGGCAGGTGGATTGGAAGGCGCCGATTTTCCCCTACGATCTCACCGCAGGCGATCCCCTTAAGATGGACACGCAGGATGACGCGGCCGGCGTTCCCAAGGCAGTGGTGATCGACGGAATCTTTGACTGGGGCGGCGATTGTCCACCGGACATTCCGCTCCCTGATTCGGTTATTTATGAAGTGCACGTCAAAGGCTTCAGCATGCGGAACCCGGCAGTGCCAGAAGAGCTGCGCGGCACCTACGCCGGGCTTGCGCACCCGTCGAGCATTGAATACTTCAAGAACCTGGGAATCACAGCGGTCGAATTGTTGCCCATTCATCACTTCATTGATGAAGGCCATCTGGTGGAAAAGGGCCTGCGCGACTATTGGGGCTACAACACGCTCAGTTATTTCGCTCCCATGTCCCGCTACTGCGCATGCGGCGACCGAGGCGGCCAGGTCAGCGAATTCAAGCGGATGGTGAAAGCGCTTCATGACGCGGGCATCGAGGTGATCCTCGACGTGGTTTATAACCACACCTGCGAAGGCAATCATCTGGGTCCCGTTCTGAGCTGGAAGGGCGTCTGCAACACGACCTACTACCGGTTGGTCGAAGACAATCCGCAGTTCTACATGGACTACACCGGCACCGGCAACACGCTGAATGTGCGCAATCCTCAGGTGCTGAAGATGATCATGGATTCGCTGCGCTACTGGGTCACCGAGATGCACGTGGACGGATTCCGCTTCGATCTGGCCGCCACCCTGGCGCGCGAACTGCACGACGTCAGCAAACTGTCGTCGTTCTTCGACACGATTCACCAGGATCCTACCCTCGCCGAAGTGAAGTTGATCGCTGAGCCGTGGGATGTGGGCGATGGCGGCTACCAGGTGGGACAATTCCCTGTTCTCTGGGCCGAATGGAATGGAAAGTATCGCGACACGGTGCGCCGCTTCTGGAAAGGCGACGGAGGCCAGCTCTCCGATTTCGCCTATCGCCTGACCGGATCGAGCGATCTCTACCAGTTCGATGGGCGCAAGCCATACGCGAGCGTGAACTTTGTTACCGCGCATGACGGATTCACGTTGTGCGACCTGGTTAGCTTCAACGAAAAGCACAACGAGGCCAACGGAGACGATAACAAGGACGGGAGTGATAACAACGATTCGTGGAACATGGGCGCCGAAGGTCCCACCGACGATCCAGCCATCAATACCTTGCGCGAGCGGCAAATGCGCAACTTTCTGGCGACGCTGATGTTTTCGCAGGGTGTGCCAATGTTGGCAGGCGGCGATGAGGTGGGCCGCTCGCAGCGCGGCAACAACAATTGCTACTGCCAGGACAATGAGCTGGCATGGTTCGATTGGAACCTCGACGAACCGCGCAAGCGTCTGTCGGAATTCGCCTGCAAAGTGATTCGATTTCGACTGGCACACCCCAATCTGCACCGGCGCAAATTCTTTCAGGATCGGGAAATCCGCAAAAAAGGCGATGGCACCCTGGTGCGCGTCGTAAAAGATATCGCGTGGTTCAATCCCGACGGCAATGAGGTGTCGGACGAAGCCTGGGGTGCCGAGTGGAGCCGCGCCATCGCGCTGTTGTTGAACGGGCAAACGCTGCAGGTCTCAAACGAGGACGGGGAGTGGATTGTTGACGACAGTTTCCTGCTGCTCGTGAACGCCGCACACGAAGGCGTGGAGTTTACCTTGCCTGCCTCGCCGAGTTCACGGCCGTGGATCCAACTTGTCGATACTGAGAATCTGGAAGACCCGTTTGTCGAAGTGTCTTTGGGAGAAAAAGTGATTCTGGGTGGCCGGTCACTCAAGCTGATGAGCGACCACGGGCAAAGGGACTCTTAGAAAGAATTCTCGCTGTCACGCCTAAGGACCGGTTCGTGCCGCGCACTTGACGAATGCGCTGCCAACTCGCGAGCGCAGCCCGATCAATCTTCGAAGAAAGATTTAATTTCGGTTTAAATCTCTTGCCAATCCTCGGCTTCCAAGCCTTATCCTTATCGAGCCAATCGAGCGGTCGTTCAGCGTTCCTTGGTCCCGGCACGCCGCGCACCTCCGTAAAAGCGGGATCCGTGCGCATATGCTTTTACCCTGGTATTTTTTCACTGCCATTGCAATTCAATGTCCAACTGAGAAAGCGCAATAGGAGAGCAAGACAATGAATGAGATTTCACAGCTACTGCAGCAGAGATTCGGAATGAGCGCGGATCAGGCGCAACAAGCTGAAAGCGCCATCCTCGACCTCGTAAAATCCAAGGTTCCGCCCCAGTTCCAGGGCATCCTGGATTCAGTTCTGGGCACGAGCCAGGGTGCGACTTCATCCGATGGCAGCACGCCTGCTCCTGCGGGCGAATTGGGCAGCCTGCTGGGTGCCGCCGAGAGCTTGTTCGGCGCGAAGTAACGCGGACGAATATGGAGCGGCGGCCAGAGCTACAAGTCCGCCATTCCATGCCGGCTGACAGGTTCAACCAAAACACTTGAAGAGAACGAAAGGGAAAGAAAATGAAAATCACTCGTTTTGCATCTGCCGTTCTGGGCCTGGTGGCCTGCACATTGCTCGGCGTTCTGCCGGCCGTTTCCGCGCAAAGCACCGCAGCTCCGAAGGCCGCGACGACGGCATCATCTGCAAAGCTTCTCGACATCAACACGGCAACCGCTGACCAGCTGAAGGCGCTGCCGGGTGTGGGCGATGTCTATTCGAAGAAGATCATTGCCGGCCGTCCCTACGCCAACAAGACCCAGTTGAAGACCAAAGGCATCGTGCCCGCAGCGACCTACACCAAGATCGCCGGCATGATCATCGCCAACCAGCCTGCAAAATCCAAGTAAGACAAGACGGCCCGCAGACAACCAGGGCTATGCCTCAATCGCTGATCAAAACAAAAGCCCCATCCGTTTCGATGGGGCTTTTGCATGGATTTGCCGACCAGCGGGAGGCGTCTGGGCGCAGCGCAGGTGCTAGTCGTAGTACTCGAGCCCCAGGTGGGTAATCAGATCGGCACCCATGATGTGGCGCAGGGTGTTCTTCAACTTCATCGACTGGATAAACAGATCATGCTCGGGGTACAGCCCCTCGCGGGTCTGCGGCGACTTGAGATAAAAGCTCAGCCACTCCTGAATGCCGATCGAGCGCAGCTCCGAAGCACGTTTTGCCAGATCCAGGAACAACACCAGGTCGAGAGCAATCGGCGCTGCCAGAATCGAATCGCGACACAGGAAATCGACCTTGATCTGCATCGGATAGCCGAGCCACCCGAAGATGTCGATGTTGTCCCAGCCTTCCTTGTTGTCGCCCCGCGGCGGGTAGTAGTTGATGCGCACCTTGTGGAAGATGTTTTTGTAGAGGTCGGGGTATAGCTCCGGTTGGAAGATGTATTCGAGCGAACCGAGCTTCGATTCTTCCTTGGTCTTGAACGACTCGGGATCGTCGAGCACCTCGCCATCCCGGTTGCCCAGAATGTTCGTCGAGTACCATCCCGACACGCCGAGCAAACGCGCTTTGAAGGCCGGCGCAAGTACGGTCTTCATGAAAGTCTGGCCGGTCTTGAAGTCCTTGCCACAAATAGGAGCCGCGTTTTTCTTCGAGAGGTCAATCAGCGCGGGAATATCGACGGTGAGATTCGGCGCTCCGTTCGCAAACGGCACGCCCTCACTCAGGGCGGCGTACGCATAGATCTGTGACGGCGCAATGCCGATGTCGTCGGACTCAAGGCCCTTCTCGAATGCTTCGAGCGACGCATGCACCGCCGTGGGCTCGAGGAAAATCTCGGTCGAGCCGCACCAGATCATCACCACGCGATCGACTGTTTTCTTGAATGCCTGGATGTCCGCACGGACCTGATCCGCAAGGTCGCGCTTGTTCTTGCCCTTCTTGACGTGTGTGCCGTGCAGGCGCTTCACGTAGTACTGATCGAAGACCGCAGGCAGCGGCTTGATGGATTGGAGAAAGGGCTTCAACTCCTCGATCAGGTCCTTGTCCAGCACTTTTGCGTGAGCCGCGGACTCGTAGACGTTGTCTTCAAAAATGTCCCAGCCGGTAAAGACCAGATCGTTCAGGTCGGCGATCGGAACAAAGTCCTTAATCTTTGGCGAGTGGTTATCAGTGCGCTTGCCTAGCCGAATGGTGCCCATCTGCGTAAGCGAGCCAATGGGCTTGGCTAATCCTCGGCGAACGGCCTCAACTCCGGCGATAAATGTCGTGGCCACGGCGCCCAGGCCGACCACCATCACTCCCAGTTTGCCCGTTGCGGGCGCAACTTTTGCGGTCTTTGGGCCGCCTTGTTGCTCGGTGTTCATCGATTTTGCCTATCCTTCCTTTGGGTTGCTGTGGATTCACAAGGAATCCATTCAAAAAATCGGAGACGAGACAGTGTACGCCCGCCGATGACGTCAATCTTCTTGCGGACCGAGCGAGGAGACTGTTTGCCGCCCACGCTTTATATGCGACCAGACAAACCATACAATCGCCGCAAGCAGAGCGATCTCAACCGCTAGATGAAAACGATGAAATGCTTGCTCAAAGCGCGGATCAGTGTGCCATCTTTCGCCCAGCTTCATGCCCGCGTAAGCAATCGCGAAACACCATGGCCACGAGCCAATAAAGGTGTAGATGTGAAAGCGGAGCTGCGGCATCTTCGCAATGCCCGCCGGGAATGCGATGAATGTCCGGACTATCGGCATGAGTCGCGCCACAAGGACAGTAATCGAACCGTATTTCTGAAAGAAGTACGTCATACGATCGAGGTCGTGATGGCTCATCAGGACCAGGCGTCCGTAGCGTTCCACGAGCGGACGGCCACCCTTGGCGCCGATCCAATACGCAATCACGGAACCCAGGTTGCAGCCGATAGCACCTGCCGTCGCAGCCCAGTACAGGTTGAAGCGGCCTAAATAGACGAGGTAGCCGGCGAACGGCATGATGATCTCAGAGGGGAGCGGGATACAGGCCGATTCAATGGCCATTAATGCGGCAATGCCGGCATATCCGCCCATGTCGATGACGTGCGTGATGAACTGCACTAGAAAAGCAAGAATCCGTTCACTCATGGGCAGAACCCAGTATATAGGCCGAATAAGGGACTGGGCATGCGATCGCGATCAAAGAGCATCGGCACCATTAACGTCTCGGTATGGGAACAAAAACGCCGCCGGAGCCTTTGGTACGATGAGGGGTGTTCCAGGAAGAGCAAGGAGTGGCAAGTTGGCCGAGTTTCCTCCCGTTCCGTTGACGCTTGAAGGTTCCGCGGTGCTTCACCAGTTCTTTCGATTCGACTGGGCAAAATGGCGGACAACCCTTGCTGGCGATCGCGAGCATATTGCTGCTGAAGCTGCAGCGGCGTTCAAGAGGCTGGAAGGCGAAGGAGCCGAGGGGCCCATCCGCAGTGCGCTGTTTTCGCAACTGGGGCACAAGGGCGACCTGATCCTCGTGCACTTTCGCGATTCGCTCGAAGCGCTGAACCAGGTTGAACTGGATCTGGCGCAGACCCACTTCTTCGACTTTCTGGATCTGCGGCATTCCTACGTTTCGGTGGTCGAGCTGGGTCTGTACGAGTCGAGCCGCAAGACCTATGAAGCCGCATCGGACAAGGGTTTTGCGGCGCATACGCCGGAGTGGAACGCGGAGATTGCGGCGTCGCTCCAGCGCGGCGCCGAAGCGATGAAGCCGCGGCTCTTCCCTGCCGTGCCCGATACGAAATACATCTGCTTTTATCCCATGGACCGCAAGCGCGGCGAGCAGGTGAACTGGTACACGGTTCCTTTTGCCGAGCGGCAACGCATGATGCACCTCCACGGCCTGATCGGGCGGCGCTACGGCGATGTGGTGAAGCAGATCATCTCCGGCTCGATTGGGATGGATGACTGGGAGTGGGGCGTCGATCTTTTTGCAGAGGATCCTGTCGTCTTCAAGAAACTGATTTACGAGATGCGCTTCGACGAAGTGAGCGCGGTTTACGCACTCTTCGGCCAGTTCTTTATTGGTGTGCGCTTGCCGGTCGAGAAACTGGGCGGATGGTTGAGCGGCAAGCTCTAGAATTCTTGTGGCATGAGCAGCTGAGATGCGGATTCCTTGGGTCCGCAATGTTGGAGAGAACCATGGCAGCGAAGAAGGTTTCCGCAAAAGAGGTTTCCAGCCAGAAGAAGTCTTCGGTTGCCAGAAATTCCGATACGCGCAGGAACTCGACCCGTGGCGACCTTGCCCCGGAACGTATCGCAGCCATTCTCAAGGCTCTCGATGAGGCATATCCCGACGCGGTCTGTGCGCTCACCCATCGCACGCCGTGGGAACTGCTGGTGGCAACCATTCTTTCCGCGCAGTGCACCGATGTGCGGGTGAATATGGTCACGCCCGAGTTGTTCAGCCGCTTCCCTACTCCGGCAGCGATGGCCAAAGCCAAGCTACCTGAGCTTGAGGACTTGATTCGGACAACTGGTTTTTTCCGCAACAAGGCAAAGTCGATTCAAGGCGCGGCGAAGAAGATCACCGAGGTGTTCGGCGGCAAGGTTCCCGAAACTCTGGAAGAGCTGATCACCGTGCCCGGCGCGGCACGCAAGACGGCCAATGTTGTTCTCGGCGTGAGTTTCGGCAAAGCCGAAGGCGTGGTCGTGGACACGCACGTTTTCCGCATCGCGCATCGGCTCAGCCTGGCCCAAGGTGACACCGCACAGAAAGTAGAACAGGAACTCATGCAGGTGGTGCCCAAGGATCACTGGATTCGATTTTCGCACCAGGTCATTCATCATGGTCGGCAGATTTGTATGGCACGCAAGCCAAAGTGCGACCAGTGCAACCTGGAACAGCTCTGTCACTCGAAAGACAAGACGTGGAGCAGCTAAAGTGCTCTGAGCAGCAACTCAATCAAGAACGAGGGAGTCGCGTTCGCACTTTAGCGGCCAAGCCGACGGACCACGGCTGTCACCAATCCGGAAATGTCGTGGGGTTCGGCTTCTGCCGCAGGAGGCCATCCGAGTTCGCGCAGTGTCTGGCTGGTAATCGGTCCAATCGAAATTGCCGGAACATCTTTCAATGGGAATGCAAGGCCCGCGGCGCGCGCGGCTTCTTCAAGATGCGTCACGCTTGAGGAACTCGTAAAGGTTGCGGCGTCCAGGCCCTTGGCGAAAGCGACGCGCAACTGGCGCGGTGCATCCTCGGGCAGCACATTCTGATATGCATCGACAACATCGAGGGTAGCTCCGGCTTTGCGGAGTGCGTCAGGAATCACGTCGCGGGCCATTGCAGCGCGTGCGAGCAGGACGCGCTTCCCGGTGGTTTGGTCTTTGATTGCCGCGACGAGACTCTCTGCTACATACGATTCCGGGACAACACTCACCCTCAAACCAGCTTCGCGGGCAGCCTGTGCTGTTGCGTTGCCGATGGCTGCAATCTCCGGCAGCGAACCCGTCGTTTTAAGAGAGACGCCCAAGACCGCTGCGCGTTCGGAAAGCACGCGCACGGTGTTCGCGCTGGTCACAAGCAACCAGTCATAGTCTGAGAGACTGTGGAGCGCGGCGTCGACGGCTTCGTAATTCTCCGGCGGAACGATTTCAAGAATAGGCACTTCGATGGGGATAGCACCAAGAGCGCGCAATCCATCGCTTAGCTTTGTTGCCTGGTGCGTGCTGCGCGTGACGAGTACGCGACGGCCGGCAAGTAGTTGCGTCAAGCAGAGGCTCCGGCGGGCGGCTGGGTTGCAGCCTCGAGCAGCGGGCCGGCGCCGGCGTCGATCAATTTTTGCGCGGCGACTTTCCCGAACATCGTCGGATCACTTTCTTTCCGCGGCGCACGATGGAGAATACGCACGGCCTGGCCCGTCTCCGGCGAAGCGACAACGGCAAAGATCTCATCCCATCCGCCGTCGAGCGAGGCATGGGCAGGCTCGCGGTAGGGACGGCAATGGACGCCGATCGGCACCTGGCAGCCCCCGCCAAGCGCAGCCAGCGCGGCACGCTCCGCAGTCACCGCATACCGCGTGTCTGCATCGTCTAGAAACGCGAGCGCTGCAATTGTCTTCCTATCGCCTCTCCGCGTCTCGATGCCCAGAGACCCCTGGCCGGCGGCAGGACAGAAATCAAAGGGGTCGAGCCGTTCACGGATCCAATCGCTTCTTTCGAGTCGATCAAGCCCGGCAGCAGCCAGCAGAATGGCGTCAACTTGCCCCTCAGCCAGCTTTCGCAAACGCGTATCGACATTGCCGCGAAACTCAACAGCTTCGACGTCGGGTCGAAGTGCCTTCAGCTGTGCCCTGCGGCGCTGGCTGCTGGTCCCGATCTTTGCACCCGGTGGCAGCGACGCGAGAGTCGGGTAGTTCTTTGAAACAAAGACGTCTCTTGGATCGACTCGCACCGGGGTTGCTGCCAGTTCAAACAGCCCTGGTAGTTCGGTCGGCAAATCCTTCAGCGAGTGCACCGCGAGATCGATTCTTCCCTCGGCAAGGGCCTCTTCAATTTCCTTGGTAAACATGCCCTTGGAACCAACCTGAGCAAACGTCACTTCCTGCAGCCGGTCCCCCGTGGTCTTGATGATCTCGATATCGACCGTATGGCCTTCGGCACGGAGCAAGTCCGCAACATGGTTGGCCTGCCAGAGGGCCAGGAGCGAACCGCGACTGCCGATGCGCAGATTCATTTGCCACCGACTGCGCTGGTTACATTCTCGCGCGAGCGTTCGGAGATTTCTGTCTTCATGGGTGCGGCAGGTTCCGCCGGCACATGGGGGTCTTCATCTTTCTCGACGAAGGATTCAGCGACGGGCGGCAGCGACCAGGCATCGCACAGAGCCTCGACGCGCGAAGGATCATTTTCGCGGGCGGCCTGCTTCAGAGCTTGCATCGGGGGATGCAGGAATTTGTTGACCAATCCGCGAGTGAGCGCTTCCACGGCGGCGAGCTGTTCTTCGGTCATCGTTCCCAGCTTGGCATGCATGCGCTTCAGCTCGGACTGGCGAATCTCCTCGGCCTGGCGTTGCAAGGTGACGATCGCCGGCGCCACATTGACCGCGCGGCGGCGTTGATGGAAACGGTCCACCTCGGCAGCGATGAGCGACTCCGCATCGCCGGCCTGGGTTTGGCGTTCGGCGATGTGTGCCGCTGCAACCTGCTGCAGATCGTCGATGTCGTATACAAAAATGCCTTCAATCTGATTGACCGCGGGGTCCACATCGCGGGGCACCGCAATGTCGATGAAGAACATGGGACGATTGCGGCGGCGATGCATGAAGGCCTGCCCATGTTCGCGGCGGAAGATGGGGTGCGGCGCGCCTGTCGAGCTGATGACGATATCGGCTTCGACGGCGGCGTCGTAGAGGGATTCGAAAGGAATGACGCGGCCTTGAAACGGCTCCGCGAGCTGGCGCGCCCGCTCCTGGGTGCGGTTGGTTACGAGGATTGCGCCCGCTCCCTGCTGCACCAGGTGCCGCGCGGCGAGCTCCGACATTTTGCCGGCGCCCACCAGAAATACAGTACGACCCTGGAGCGATCCGAAGATCTTGCGAGCCAGATCCACGGCCACAGACGCGATCGAAACAGAGTTGGAGCCGATGGCTGTCTCGGTGCGCACGCGCTTGGCGGCGGCAAAGGCGCTTTGAAGCAGATGGTCCAGCTGACCGCCGATGGTGCCGCTCGTGCGAGCGACCGCGAAAGCTTCCTTCACCTGGCCAAGAATCTGCGGTTCGCCTACCACCATTGAATCCAGGCTGGCGGCAACGCGAAAAAGATGGCGAACGGCGTCCTGGTCGTAATGCCGATAGATGTGCGGCGCCAGCAACGCGGGATCAAGACCGAATTGAAGATGCAGGAAGCCGCTTAAATCCACTTCCGACGAATCGACGGAGGCCAGCATCTCCACGCGGTTGCAGGTGGAAACGATCATGCACTCAGCCACGCCGGGAACCGCCGCCAGCGCCCGCGTCGTCTCCGGCAGCTCTTCACGGGAGATGGCGATGCGTTCACGCAGATCGATAGGTGCGGTTCTGTGGTTGACTCCAATCAGCGCGAGCGTCATTGGGCACCGAACCTGTGCACGTGGCTGACAAGGTTGGCTGCCCAGACGCAGAGCATGAAGGCGAGCACGGCACCGGAAAGATAGGCGGCTTTGCGCCCGCGGAGGCCTACCGTTCTGCGCAGGAACAGCAGCAAAATGTAGACGCCCCACATTGCAAACGACGCCAAAACCTTTGGATCGAGAAAATAGGCAGCACCGAGCGCCTGTTCCTGCACCAGGACGGCACCGAGAAGCAGGCCGACGGTCATGCAGGGAAAGCCGAAGAGCAGCATCGCGTTGGCGATGCGCTCCAGCGTATCCAACGGAGGGAGCCAGTCGAACGGCGCCCACCAGGATTCCTCTTGCGGCTTGCGTTTGGCTTTGAGACGCCGCTCCTGCAGCAGATAGAGGACCGAGGCCAGCAGGCTGAATCCCAAAGCCGCGTAGGCCAGCAGCAGCGCGGAGATGTGTGCCACGAGCCAGCTGGTACGAACGCCTTGTGACGGAAAGATGTAGGGGGTCAGGCCCAGCGCAGGTACAAAAACCAGAAAAAATGTGACCGGTAAAGCAAAGACTCCAAGAGAGATGGCGCCATAGAACCACCACGCCAGGAAAAACAAGCCGGCAACCGCGAAGCCCAGAAGCGATTCCATTTCACGCGCGCCGACGGGAACCCAGCGATGGGCCTGCACCAGCATTTCGACGAGGGAAACGAAGTGAAAGAAGAACGCCAGGCCGCCAAGATGCACACACCATTTGCGCCAGCGCTCTATCGAAAAGAGAACGGCCGGAAAAATGGCGACACTTGCTGCCGCATAGAGAATCGTCGCGACTCGGAGCCAGAGCAGATGCATGCCGAACACAATCCTAAGGCCTTATGCACCAGTATACTGTGACCCAAATCACCAAAAATGAGGCGAGAGATCGGCGTTGTGCAGGGTCGGAGGGAAGCATGCGCGCATCCCTCCGGCTTTGAGGCTATCCCCTAGTTCCAGGGTGAATCCTGCGTGCGCCAACTCCAGCGATGCAGCGCCTGGAACCTCGGGTGCCCCGTTGCGACCGTCGATCGATGGGGAGTTACTTTTTGGTTGCGATGTAGGTAGATGTGCGATCGGTAAGCTTGTTCGTCGCCACCACCGTCAACTTTTTACCGGCAACCGTCATTTTGTCGACTTCTATTACCTGGCCCCCGCGCTTGTCAGTCTCCTCAAGGGTGTGAGCGTCGATCTTCTTCACGGAAACCGTGTCGGTGTTGTAACTGCCTTTGTAGGGAGCATCGGTACCGTCGAGCTTGGCGGTATAGCTTTCGCCCGTGGGCTCCGTCATGGTGATCTCATCGCCGCTGGTTTTGAGCGTCATGTCGAGACCGTTGTCGCTCTCTTTGAGCTTGTCGATCACCCAGGAACCCGAAGTTGCATGCACCCCGGCCGGAGCGACCCCGGAAAGCTTGGCGGTTACTTCGGTGGTAATCGGCTGATCGCTGTTCATTGGATGAGAGGTGGTCTTGACGGTAAGCAACTTGCCATCTGCCGAGACGGAGCGTGTTTGTTCGAACACGGCTTTGCCGGCCTTCTTGGCTGTGACAGAAATCGACTTTGGATCGACTTCGGACACGCTGACGGTGTCATATGCCTGTCCGGTCACCGGTTGATCGGTGCCATCGGCTTTTACGTCGTAGGCCGGGTTGCAGCTGACGCAGTGATACCAGCCTTGGCTAAGGTAGAACACGTTGGGCTTGGGTGAGAGCTTGGCTTTGCCGAGATCGGTATGCCAAGTCCCATCGAATGGGGATTGCGCAACCGCTAGAGCGGGAATGGAAAACGCCGCGGCGAGAACGCATGCAACAATCCGCGCAGATTTGTTCATCAGAGTTTCTCCTTTGTGATCTTGGCTGGGGGAGAGCCGGTTCCGATCGGAACGAAAATCAATCGGCGGGGAAGCCGCAGCGATTGTACAGCGAGCGGAGGGCGATTGGCGTTTTATCTTGCCGGTCCCTCATGAGTCCCGCGAAGCCGGGAAGACCGACGGGATTTGCATGCCTCCGTTGCGAATCCAGGTTGCGGAAATAGCCTGCCTCGCGGCAACGTCTGCGTTCTCTGTGGTGTCGAGATTTTGATTTCCCAGCCCGCTGCGAGCATAAACCCATAGATAGAAAGCGCTCATCGCCAGAAGGCTGAGCGGCACGGGGAAGTCTGCGAGTACGATACCGAGGGATTGGTTTGTCCCTGGGGCTAGCAGGTGCAGTTTGTTCGCAAATTGAAAGAAGATGACCCAGGGAAAGTCTCCGTCGAAGAAAAATGCGGTTGCAGTAATGCCAAGAGCCGCCCATGCAAGCCGGTCACGCTTTTTCCAGAGAATGGCCAATGCTGGAATCGCGAGAATGATGAGTTTCGCGTCATATTGCCGGTGATAAATCGGAAGCACGGAGAATGCCGCAATGGACGCGAGCGCAAACCATGCGTTGGCGTTGGTTCGCTTTGCGCGCAGCGTGATATAGATCCACCCAAGCAGGAGCGGTATGCACACCAGATAGGCGACGAAGTTATAAGTACGCGGATTGTTCCAGAAAAAGCTAGTGACGGTCTGCAGGTTGGTCATCATGCAGGCGCCATGAGAGCTTCGGGGATCATTCATATCGCCAGGTCCATAAAAGGCGCTCATATTTGCAGAAAGCTCGTGCAGCCAATTTGGCGCAATGTGCATGACCCAGAGAAGCGCCGGCACGCCAAAGGCCGCGACCACCGCAAGGGTCTGCAGGGCGCGTCTGCGATAAAGTCCGCCTGCAAGCAGAAAATAGAGCCAGATGAGGCCGCCGTCGTGCGGTTTGAATGCCAAACTGATCGCAAAACAAGCGATTCCCAAGGGAACAAACCTGTCATAGACGAACGAGAGCACAGCCAACACGCAAAGAGGGACGACGAAGCCGGCGGGATTTGCAGAATTCAAGAGCAAGATGCTGTTGACAAGACAGAAGGAGAGAAGAGCCGCCGACAACAGGGGCTCGCAGTTGGCAGTGACATTCCACACTGCAAAACAGGCGAACGCAAAGCTTCCTGCAATCAGGCTGAGCCAGATCGCAAGGGCCGGCAATCGCGGCAGCCATCCGAGTGGCACAGTCATAGGAAACACAGGCGGAAGGTACATATCCCGAGTGACGACGATCCTGTTTGGATCGAAAGTCGCCGGCGCTGGAACTTCTCGGGAGTAAAGATGCTCAATCTCGGTTTCACTGTAGGGATCACAGGAATGGAGAAGGCATCGACCGCTATAGTAAGCAGTTTTGAAATCCAGCAGTGGGGCCCGTCCGACGGTCACAATCAAAAAGCCCAAAGCAAGAAAGGCAGCGCATCCGAACAGCATCAGGAAAAAGCCGTCGCTGCGAGCTTTGATCATGTTTGAATTCTCGGGTCTCTGGGAACCTAACCAGGCTGTCTGCCTATCCCACAGCCACCTGCGGAACAGTTGCTTTCAGCACAACAGCATTTTTACAGAAAAGTGAAGCAGGCGTGAGTAATTCAAAAGGCACGTAAGCGCTTAAAATGTCCAAGGAAATGGCGCCTTCGGAGCGAAGGGCTGTCCGTTTCATGATCCCCCCAGCGCGATTTGTTCATTGCTTTCTTTCTGCTGAATGCTGGAGCGGGCATAAACCCAAAGATAGAAGCCGCCCATTGCGAGCAAGGTAAGCGGAACTGGGGCGTTCAAAAGAAAATTGATTGGCCGCACGGCCGAGTCCGTCGGCAGTTGTGAATGCCTATTCAACTCCATCAGCAACAAGGACCACGGAAGATCCCCATTCAATACAAGAGCGAACCCGGACACGATTAAGGCGCCCCAGGCCGTTCTGCCGCCACGTTGCCAGAGCAGGCAAAGTGCCGGAACCGCCAAAAGGATGAGTTTTGCGTCGTATTGACAGTGATAGACCGGCAACATGGAAAGAGGAGCGATGGTCGCGAGAGCGAACCTTGCGGCATTTAGGGTTGGACGCGACCGGAACGTGATGAATGCCCATACGACAATCAACGGAGCGCTAAGGAAGTAGGCAACGAGATTGTATACGCGAGGGTCAGGCCAAAAGTAGCTGGTGATCGCCTGAAGCGATGTAATGGCGCAGGTGCCGTGAAACCCTGCGGGATCATTGGTGGATCCTGGAGCAAAAAATCCTTGCAGGTTGGCCCGCAGTTCAGGCACCCAGTGCGGAGCAAGGTAAAAGACATACAGCGTGACTGGCAGGCTTACTGCAAGAGAAAGAAATAGGCTCTTGAGAGCTGCCGATCGAAAAGCGCCTCCCGCCAGTAAGAAACAAAGCCAGAGAAAGAAAGTGTCGTGGGGTTTGACTGCCAGGCCGATAGCAAGGCAAGAGATGCCAAGCGGGACAAAGCGGTGCCGCAGAAATGACCATGCGGCGATAACCGCGAGGCTCACCGCAATGCTTCCGGGATTTCCGAACAGAACGATGGACTCGCTATTCCCCAAGCAGAAACACAGAACGATTCCGGCGAGGATGGGTGAGGAGTCAGCGGCCAGGTCCCAGACCATCCACGCGGCCACCATGAACAAGGCAGCAAGCGCGGCGGCCCAGAGCGTCTGCGCCAAAGCGAATGGAAGCGCCGCAAAAAGGAGGCCAACCACGAAGACCGATGGTAAATAGACAATACGCGACACGACCAGCAGGTCCCTTTCGGAATCTGTGGACTGACGATCCACTTCCTCGCGATAAACGCGCAAAACATTCCCTTGGATATAGGGGTCAGACCCGTGCAGAAGGCACCGCGAACCGGAGTAGACCATCCGGAAATCTCTGAGGGGGGTGCGATTTACCCGCAGCAGAATCGCACTGGACACCAAGAAAATCAGACAGCCTAGAAAGAGGAAGATCTGACCGTCTCTGCGCGCATATCCATGATTCATTCCTCCATGTTAAGGCCGAGGCACCTGGACGGGGTTGTCCGCGATAAGCTGGAATTGAACGTGATTCGAGAAGACATTCCGACAGAACTGCTCAAGGACGCCGTCCCAGGGAACGGCGCCAGTGCGCCCGTGTCAAAGAATCAGACGGAGGGTGCGACTGCTGATCCAGGGAATCAGGAGACGCCGCAAGCCGACATTCAGACAGGAAAAGCTGCTCCTCGTGAGCCCGAACTCACCCCCTTCATGCGCCAGTGGTCAGCCGCCAAACGGGAGAATCCCGACGCGCTCTTGTTTTTCCGCATGGGCGACTTCTACGAGCTTTTTTATGACGACGCGGTTGTCGCGAGCCGCGAGTTGCAGCTGACGCTCACCGCCCGAGACCGGGAACGCCAGGTCCCCATGTGCGGGGTTCCCTACCATTCGGTCGAGGGCTACCTTACCCGCCTTTTGCGCAAGGGCTATCGGATCGCCATCTGCGACCAGATGGAGGACCCAAAACTCACCAAGAAGATAGTGCGTCGCGAGGTGACGCGCGTTTTGTCGCCCGGCACCGCCCTCGACGCAGGACTTGGGCAGGAGCAAAACAACTTTCTCGCCGCGTATTTTGAGGTGATTCCGAAAGACCAGCGTGACGGTCCACCGGTCTGTGCGATTGCGCTGCTCGATGTCTCGACAGGTGAATTCAGAACGGCGGAGTACCGGACCACGGATCGCGACGGCGCCAAAGCGCGGCAGCAGGCGATCGAGGAGTTGCTGCTGGCTTCCCCCAGCGAGGTTCTACTCGCGACCAGCGCGGAAATTCCCACAGCATTCGAGCGCATTGCCGCGCGCACGCGTGTTGAAGATTGGGTCTGGACGCGCGACTTCGCCCTACCCCTGGTGGAACGGCAACTGAAGGTGCGCTCGCTTGAGGGCTTTGGCCTGGTCGGGCATGAGGCCGCGGTAATCGCCGCCGGAGCTGTGCTGCACTACGTGCGCACGACTCAAAAAAACGAGGCACTGCACATCGACTCGCTGCGATTCCAGGAGCATTCGACAGCCTTGGAACTCGATCAAGTCACGGTGCGGAACCTCGAGCTTGTGGAGCCTCTATTTGCGGGTCAGGATGATCGCGCCACTCTCTTTCACACCCTGGACGCCTGCCAGACACCCATGGGCAAGAGGCTGTTGCGTGCGACTATCCTGCGTCCGCTGGTGGACGCTGCAGCGATTCAAGCACGCTATGAGGCCGTGAGCGAAGCCCACGCCGACCTGGTGAAGCGCGAGGACGTCAGGCGGTCATTCGGGGGAATTCTCGATCTCGAACGATTGCTGGCGCGGCTCAGTCTTGACTCGGCCGGCCCGCGGGACGTTTGTGCATTGGCAGCAAGCCTGGGTCGGTTGCCCAAGCTGAAAACTGCCTTGACCATAATGAAAGCACCGCTTTGGCGCGATCTTCGGGCGCGGCTCGATGTCCTGGACGATGTCACCGCGCGCATTGTGACGACACTGGTGCCCGAACCACCGCTGACGATGGCCGATGGCGGCGCGGTCGCTGCAGGCGTCGACGTCGAACTCGACGAGCTGCGCACGATCTCGACCACAGGACGTCAGCAGATCGCTGCGATCGAAGAGCGCGAGCGCCAACGCACCGGAATCGGTTCGCTGAAGGTCCGTTATAACTCGGTATTCGGGTATTACATCGAAATCACGAAGGCCAACCAGGCCCTGGCTCCCGCGGACTATGAACGCAAGCAGACGTTGGTGAATGCGGAGCGGTTTACCACACCCGAGCTGAAGGAGTACGAGCGCAAGATTCTGACCGCGCACGACCGGTCGATCGAGATTGAAAAGCGCATTTTCGCAGAACTGCGAAAGTTTGTCCTGGAAGCAGCCGGCCGCATCAAACGCAGTTCCACCGCAGTTGCAGAAGCCGACCTGCTCGCTTGCTTTGCACATCTTGCGGCGAGCCGAAACTACGTCCGCCCGTCCTTGGTCGAAGAGCCGGTACTCGAGGCTGTCGCCGCGCGGCATCCGGTCATCGAGCACTGGATGGAGGAGACGCGCGAAGGGCGCTTCATCGCCAATGACCTCTACTTGAACGCCGGCCAGGACGGCCCATCTCTGCTGCTGATCACAGGGCCCAACATGGGCGGCAAGAGTACCTACCTGCGGCAGGCGGCAATGCTTGTCTTGCTGGCGCAGATGGGGAGCTTTGTGCCCGCGCAGAGTCTGCGCCTGGGACTTGTGGACCGCATCTATACACGCATTGGCGCCAGCGACAACGTTGCGCGGGGCCGGTCCACCTTCATGGTGGAGATGACGGAGACCGCGACGATTCTGAATACCGCAACCAGGCGCTCTCTGATTCTTCTCGACGAAATGGGGCGCGGTACCGCGACGTTTGACGGGCTGAGCCTGGCGTGGGCCACGGTGGAATTTCTGCATGCGGAGACAGGCGCGCGCACACTGTTTGCGACCCACTATCACGAATTGACAATGCTGGCAGAGAAGCTGAAGCGGGTTCGCAATCTGCGCGTCGGCGTGAAGGAGGCGGCGTCCGGCATTGTTTTTCTCCACAATATCGAGCCCGGCGCCGCAAGTAAGAGCTACGGCATCGAAGTCGCGCGGCTTGCCGGATTGCCGTCTGCTGTCATCGAGCGCGCGAAACACGTATTAAAGCAACACGAAAAGCAGGAGCGGCAAAGCGTGCAACAGGAAACTGCGCCAGAGCCGCTGCAAATGACAATTTTTACTCCGCTCTCGCAGCGCATCGTCGATCGCATCGAAGCCGTGGACGTGAATGCTTTGACACCACTGCAGGCACTGAATCTGCTGGAAGAGCTACAACAGGAACTAAAGAGCAAGGGAATACAAAGCTAGCGGACAAGGGGTTCGGAGGAATATGAAGAACGGATTGCGGCAGGCCGCGGGAAGTTTGCTCGTCGTGGGTTTAGGTGGTACGGAGCTGACGGGCCTGGAGCGCGCATGGCTACGCTTGGTGCGTCCGGGCGGCGTCATTCTTTTCAAGCGCAACATCCTCGACTCCCGGCAGACTCGTGCGCTTCTGGACGAGGTGACTGGATTGGGTGCGCCGCATGCGGTTCGCTGCGTCGATGTCGAAGGCGGTACAGTCAATCGGCTGCGGGATGCACTGGCACCGTTGCCGTCGGCACAGGCGGTGGGATTGGCCGTCGTCAAGACTGGTAAGCCGGCGTTGGCCCGCGAACACGGCGAGCTCATCGCGCGCGCCGTGAAGGCATTCGGATTCAATACGACCCTGGCTCCCGTCGTGGATCTGGCGTTTCCCGAATCCGCCGAAGTGCTTGGATCGCGTCCCCCCGCAGCGCATGCGAACGACGTTGTCATCTATGCGCGGGCCTACCTCGAAGGACTTGCGGCGCATGGGGTGACGGGCTGCGGCAAGCATTTTCCAGGGCTGGGCGGCGCTTCGGGCGACACTCATTTTGTCACGCCTGAAATCGAGCGGACAGAGCAGCAGATCTGGAACGAGGACCTGGTTCCATACCGGCAACTGCATGCGGAAATGCCGATGATCATGATGAATCATGCGGCCTATCCCGCGACGCCTGGAAAAAATCGACCGGCCAGCGCATCGGACTATTGGATTACAACGGTACTGCGGAAGCGGATCGGTTATCGCGGCATCATTCTCTCCGACGATTTGGAGATGGGCGGAATCCTCAAGTTCTTATCCGTCGATGAAGCTGCCGTCGCGGCAGTCCGTGCTGGAAGCGATCTTCTGGAAATCTGTCATAGTGCGGAGCTGATCCTGCGCAGCTATGAGGCGCTGATTGCAGAAGGCGAACGATCAGCGGCATTTCGCGCGCTTCTGCTTACGCGAGCGCGCGACGTAGCAAAGAAGCAAGCGAAGCTTTACGCTCAAGGGGTCGCGCGGGCGCTCAACCCCAGGCAACTGGACTCGCTCCGCTTGAGCATCGAGCGCTTCAGTGATCGCATCGCGGCCAGCGCCCAGAACGACGCCATTTCGCCGCGAGCGATTTCTCCGGCGGAAGTCTCATGAGACCGAGACCGATGACAGTCGCGGGTGCGATGAGCGGGACTTCAGCCGATGGGATTGATGTAGCCGTCGTGAAGATCGCGACCATGCGCGGGCGGCCGGCGCTGACGCTCGTAGCGCACGAAGCTTTTCCTTATCCTGCGGCTCTGCGGCGAAAAGTGCTGGCGGCCATGAATGCTGCGACCACGTCAACGGCAGAGTTGGCACGATTGAATTGGCGACTTGGCTTGGCCTATGCCGAGGCAATCCAGTCCACCGCGAAAAAGCATCGCGCGAATCTCGATTTAATCGGCTGCCACGGGCAAACGCTCTATCACCAGGCGCACGCCGAAAGCTACGCGGGCGAGAGGTTCGCATGCACCTGGCAATTGGGCGAGGCGGCGGCGATCGCGGCAGCCATGCAGGTTCCTGTGGTATCCAACTTTCGTCCGGCCGATATGTTCGCGCGCGGACAGGGCGCCCCGTTGGTACCCCTGCTTGACTTCGTTTTGTTTGCCGACAAAGAGCGCGGGCGTGTACTGCAAAACATCGGCGGCATTGCAAATCTCACGGCGATTCCCGCAGGATGCGACGAGAAGCAGGTAATGGCCTTCGATACCGGACCAGGGAATATGGTGATCGATGCCCTGGCGCAGCAACTGTTTGGGAAAAAGTATGATCGCAACGGTGCCATTGCCGCGCGTGGATCGACGATTCAGCTCGTCCTCACGCAGAGCTTGCGCGACCCTTATTTCAAGCTCAAACCACCCCGTTCCACGGGACGCGAGCAATATGGTCGCGAATTCGCTGCGCAGTTCCTGAAGCACTGTTGCCGGCACAGCAGCAATCCTGCCGATGCCTTGGCGACGGCCACGGCCCTGACTGCAGAGAGCATTGCCGCAAGCTACGCACAGTTCGTTCGGCGAAAGATGCTCGGGAAGCCCGTCGATTACATCGTCTCCGGCGGCGGTGCACGCAATGCAACTTTGATGGGCATGCTGACACGACGCCTTGAGCCAATGGGATGCACCGTCATCACCAGCGAAGCATTCGGAATGCCCGCAGCAGCGAAGGAAGCCGCAGCCTTCGCGCTGATGGCGTGGCTCACATGGCATCACCTGCCAGGCAATGTGCCGTCGGCCACCGGTGCCACGCGGCCTGTGATTCTAGGACAAGTGACGTATGCGCCCTAAACTGCTCGCAATTCTGGCCATCCTGCTGATTGCCGGTTGTCGCTCGACGCCGCGCGATCCCAACACGGTCGTTTTCCTCATTGAAAGTAGTCCGGCAAATCTCGATCCGCGGATCGGCATCGACGCCCAGTCGCAGCGCATCGATGGCTTGATTTTTGATGGACTTGTCGCGCGTGATGCGCAATTTCGATTCGCTCCAGCATTGGCGGAACGATGGGAGCAGCCCGATCCACGGACGCTGATTTTTCATTTGCGCGGAGATGTTCGCTTCCACGATGGGCGCGCGCTCACTGCGCGCGACGTTGCCTGGACGATCAACTCGATGCTCACGGGCGCGGTGATTTCACCGCGCGCTGCTTCGTATGCGTCCGTCGACCGAATCGAAGTCATAGACCCTCGAACCGTCGTATTTCATCTCAAGAGGCCCGATAACTTTCTGCTGACAAATTTGTCGACTGGGGCCATGGGAATTGTTCCTGAAGGGAGTGGGCGCGAATTCTGGCACCATCCCATCGGAACAGGCCCTTTCCGCTTCGTGAGCCAGCAGATTGATCAGGATGTCGTGCTGGAGCGCAATCCGCTCAGTTGGTCGTTGACCCCGAAGCTGCAACGGGTGCGGTTCGCGGTTGTTCCCGATGCGATTACCGAGTCTCTGGAATTGGAGAAGGGTTCGGGCGACGTTGCCATCAATTCCCTGCCCATGGATGCTCTTCACGAACTTGGACTGCGGCCGAACCTCGCAATCGCATCCACTGGCGGCACCGTGGTTCAGTATCTGGCATTCAACGAGCGCGACCCGCTGCTGAAGGATGCGCGTATACGTCAGGCGATTGCTTATGCCATTGATCGAAAGACGATCATCGATGCGCTGCTGCATGGCTATGCGCGGCCGGCAGGAAGCCTTTTGCCCATCGGTCATTGGGCCTGGACCGATAATACGATGCACTACGAATACGACCCAGCCCGTGGAGGAAAGCTGCTCGACCAAGCCGGTTACCCCCTGGGCCTGAACGGTATTCGGTTTCATCTGACCATGAAGACCAGCACTGACGAAAATACCCGGTTGGTAGCGGCGGTGCTGCAGCAACAGTTGGCCAGGATAGGGATCGCGCTCGATTTGCGCAGCTATGAGTTCGCCACGTTCTACTCCGATGTGACCCGCGGTGCCTTCCAGATGTATTCGTTACGCTGGATTGGCGGCAATGAGCAGCCGGATATTTTCAGCTACGCTTTTTCGACGGCACGTTTTTCCCCCAAAGGCGCCAACCGCGGCCACTATTCAAACCCCCGTTTAGACGCGCTGCTCGACGATGGAATGACGAACAGCGACATCGCGAAGCGCCGGGCCGATTATGTGGAAGCCCAGCAGATTTTGGCCCGAGACCTGCCCGCCTTTAACCTTTGGTATGTGGATAGCGTGATTGTGCATAATCGGCGCCTGACCCACGTGCAGGCAACCCCCTCGGGGAGCTACACGTTTCTCGAGACTGCAGACCTAAGCCAGTAGGGTTTTCAGCCTATTCAGATTGCCTTAAGGTTCCCATCGTCAAGATAAACAGAGGAGAGAAAGCCTTTGGACCCTTGGGCGTGAATGATTCCGAATGAGATACGGGTGTTCAACCTTTTAGGGCTCTGATTCGTCTACCGAAATGGAAAAGGCTTTGCTTCCGGCCGGTAAGGCAGACCCGAGGATTGAAAATATGACCAGAAAGAAATCGATTCACCTTCGGGCCACTGTTCCTGGGGTCCTCGGCCTGTCTCTCCTGCTGGCCTTTGCGACGCCCACCGCGACGGCCCAGGCGGCAGGGCGATTCGTCGGTACCATCACGGCCATCAATGGTGACGTTCTAACCGTGAAACCGGACACCGGCGATGTGCAGCAGGTCCAAGTTCCATCGACCGCGGCGCTGAAGCGTGTCGAGCCTGGACAGAAGGATCTGAGCTTGGCAGCTACGATCCAGCTGAGCGATCTGGCCACTGGAGATCGAGTGCTGGTGCGCATCGATCCAAGCGGCGCCGGCGACACGCCGCAGGCAGCCCAGATTGTCACCATCAAGGCTTCGGATGTCGCGCAAAAGCAGCAGCAGGAGCGTGAAGACTGGGCGCGCAGTGGATTGGGAGGCCTGGTGAAGAGCGTTGACCCGGCGGCAGGCGTCATTGTATTGACCAGCGGTTCCGGCTCTTCGCTCAAGGTCATCAAGGTTCATGTCACCTCCTCGACGGTGCTCAAACGATACGCGCCGGCCTCCATCCGATTCGACCTGGCAAAGCCTGGGCCCATCGACGCAATTCAACCCGGAGATCAATTGCGCGCGCGCGGCACCAGGAACGCCGATGGCACCGAATTAGAAGCTGTCGAGGTGGTTTCGGGGAGCTTTCGCAATATCTCGGGCACAATCGCATCGCTGGATACGTCAGCCACCTCGTTTGTCGTAAAGGATCTGTTGACCAAGAAACAGGTGACAGTTCATATCACGCCGGACGCCCAGATGCACGCGCTGCCGGAAATGATGGCCCGCGCGGTGGCAGCCCGCCTCAAAGGCACGACACCCGCGGGAAACGGCGCTGGTGGGCCCGGTAGCGGCGCAGGCACTCAATCGCGCTATGCGGGCGGCCAAGGTCGCGGCCAGGGCGGTGACATGCAGCAAATGTTAAATCGGACACCGGTCATTCATTTCTCCGACCTGAAGAAGGGAGATGCCGTGATGCTGGTTGCCACAGCGGGAAGTTCAGACGTCACCGCAATCACCTTGTTGACCGGCGTCGAGCCGCTCCTCGAGGCTCCCGAAGCGAGCAGGAATCTGCTTTCAAACTGGAGCATGGGTTCCGGCGGCGGTGCAGGCGGCGGAGCCGAGTCCGAGAATTAGGTCATTCGAAATCTGATCAAGAAGAAGTGAGGTAGAAGTGTATCTGCGATCTCATTGTGTCATTCATACTTTTGTCGCATGGATAGTGGGCGCGGCCGCGGTGCTTGCCGCAGGCGCGCAGACCGCAACACCGGCGGTCCAGGCGCCGGCTGCACTGGCGAATTCCTCGGCACAGTCATCTGTTCCTGAAAGTGCCGCAAGCCTGCACGGTCATGTCACGGATCAGACCGGAGCGTTGATTCCGGGCGCGCAGGTGACGATCGCGAACTCCGCGGGTGTTCCGGTAAAGACAATGAGAGCCGATGCGAGCGGCGCCTATGAAGCCCACGGACTTGCTCCGGGCGGCTATTTTGTTCAGGTCTCGTTCTCTGGTTTCGCGCCCTTTCAGTCTCAGCTCATTCAAGTGGCTCCAGGACAGGTGAAACGCGTCGATGTAGCCATGGCTGTCGAGGTGGAACACCAGAATGTCGTGGTGACCGATGACTCGCCGACGGTGAATGTCGAGGCCAGCGGCAACGCAAATTCCGTTGTGATCAAAGGCAAGGATCTCGATGCTCTCTCGGACGATCCCGATGAATTGTCCAACGAACTGCAGGCATTGGCGGGCCCATCTGCTGGGCCCAATGGCGGACAGATCTATATCGACGGCTTTACCGGCGGGCAACTGCCGCCCAAATCGGCCATTCGCGAAATTCGCATCAATCAGAATCCATTTTCCGCCGAATTCGACAAACTCGGTTATGGGCGCATCGAGATCCTGACCAAGCCGGGCACCGACAAGCTCCACGGGCAATTTTTCGCCATGGGGAACGACAAGTCGTTCAATACTGGCAACCCGTTCACTCCGGATATTCCGGCATACGACAGTTACATGTTCAACGGATCTGTCAGCGGATCCTTTTCGAAGTGGGCTTCATTTTTCCTGAGCGGCCAGCAGCGCAACACCTCTGACGCCTACATCTATACGGCGACACTTCCCACCGGTAAAGAATCCGGCGGCGTCTTCAGTCCGCGCGTTCGAACCAATATCGCTCCGCGAATTGATTTGCAATTGGGGCAGAAGAACACTCTGACGATGCGCTACCAGCTATGGCGCGACAGCGAAAGCGGCGTACTGGGCGGCAATACTTTTCAATTTGATTTGCCCACGCAGGCCACGGGTTCCGTCTCATACGAAAACACGCTGCAGATCAGCGATGCAGAAATCATCAACGACCATATCGTGAACGAGACCCGATTTCAATATCTTCGCGACACCGGCACCGACACATCGGTAAGCGCGGCACCGCAGGTACAAGTGCCGGGATATTTCGTCGGCGGTGGCTCGTCGGCTCAGTTCTCCAACGATCATCAGGATCACTACGAGCTGTGGAACGAGACCACCATGTCGGCCGGCGCGCATGCTCTCAAATTCGGCACACGGCTGCGGGATTATCGCGACTCCAATTCGACTAACGCCAATTTCAACGGTACCTTCAGCTTTGCCGGAAACGCCAACTACCAGGCCATGCTGACCGCTCTTGCCGCGGGCGAGACATTTCCGGAGATTGCCGCCAATCCCAACTGCACCGCGACCAATTCGTCGACCACCGCAGGGGCTTGCGGACTTCCCAATAAGCTGACCTATACCACCGGGCCGCTGCCGGCCACTGCCAATACTTTCGATGCGGCACTGTTTCTGCAGGACGACTACAAAGCCAACCGATTCCTGACAATTTCAGGCGGTATCCGCTGGGAATCGCAAAATCACATTGCCGATCACAATGACTTGGCGCCGCGCGCTGCATTTGCCTATGCTCTCGATGGACACAAGAAAGGCGCACAATCGAAGACCGTTTTGCGCGGCGGATACGGGATCTTTTATGACCGTCTTGCGTTGAGCAGCTTGCTCTCGGCCGTGCGGCAGAGCGGCGCTGCCAACAGTCAATCGCAGATCACGGTGACCAATCCAACGTGCTTTACAGCCACCAGCCTGAGCAGCATCGACCTCGCAACCTGCGGCACCCCCACCTCGAGTTCTGACACTCTCGTGCAGATTTCGCCCGGTTATCGATCGCCCTACACGCAACAGATCGGAGCCAGCATCGAACGCCAGGTGACGAAGACTATCACTTTTACGACCACCTATCTCCGCTCTTTCGGGGTGCATCAGCTGGTGACACGCGACTCGAATGCATATCTCCCGGGCACCTACGAATATGGAAACGCGACCTTGACGGGCGTTCGACCGAATCCATCGCTGGGAATCGTAGACCAGCTCTATCCCGAGGCAGTCTTCAAGCAGAATCAGGTGATCCTGAATGTAAACGCGCGCATTACCCCGAAATTCAGCATATTCGGCTTCTACAACTGGACCGACGCCAAAAGCGATGGCGGCGCGGGTTCCACAGCCTCGAATTCCTACAACATAAGCCAGGACTTCGGCCGCGCCTCCTTCGCATCCACCAACATGGTTTTTATGATGGCCAACTACACGGGCCCGTGGGCGATTCGCTTCAATCCGTTTCTCATCGCAGAGTCCGGCAAGCCCTATAACATCGTGACCAACAACGATCTGACCGGCGACAATTTCTTCAACAATCGACCCGAGCTCGCGGATAGCTCTTCCTGCTCCTCGACCGGCAACACGACGCCGTACGTCTCCACTTCGTTCGGTTGCCTGGATACGCAGCCGGCGGCCAATTACACGCCGGTTGGCATGAACCTTGCCAACGGACCTTCCGCAGTGGCGCTGAACTTGCGTTTGAGCCGGTCATTCGGGATCGGCCCGCGGCTCGAGTCGAATGCAGCGAATCCGCAGGAAGGCGGCCGTGGCCCAGGGGGAGGTCCTGGCGGCGGTGGGCGAGGTGGTCCGGGCGGAGGTGGTCCCGGCGGGGGTCTAGGCCCCGGAGGACTCAGCGGAGGTGGAGGCCCGCCACGCGGCATGTTTGGGGGCGGAAGCACCGGGCGGAAATACAACCTAAATTTCAGCGCACAGGCGTTGAACCTCTTCAACAATATCGACTATGGGACGCCGACTGGCGCTGTGATTCCGACCTATGATTCCACCGTCAACGCAACGACGCCCGGAACGAACTTCGGCCGCTCATTAAGCCTGGCCAAAGGTATATTTGCTTCGCCCACCAGCTCGGCGGCTCGCCGAATCTTCTTCCAGGCGGAGTTCTCGTTCTGAGCTCGGGGTGCTGATCTCCGTGAGCAGCGCATCCTCATTCGCAATTCAACGAGGGGCCGAGGCACATGCTTCGGCCCTTTGACTCTCTGCTTACCGCGCCGCCGACACCGTTGCGGGTGCAGAAGCAGCAAACGCATCGGTAAGCGAAATGACGTGCAATTGCGCTTTCAACTCTTCAAGAGTTGCATTGCTCGTCGCCGTAATCTCGCGCGTTTCCCCAGGCAGCAAGTCAAAGTAATTGTCCGACACCGTGGCATCGATGGAGCCAAATGATAGATAGACACTGCGAGCCAGCACGGGCGATGTTACACGGATCAGATATTTACCGGTGGCGCCCGAGGTTTCTACCGTGAGGCCTGCAGGCTTCAAATGCACTTCCTTGGTCGGCGCGAGATAGACGAGGTTGCGCGAGATCGGGGTATCGCCCGAAGACAGTTCCGCGACGACAAAAACGCGCGATGTATCGGACGCGCCTGCCATCGCTAGTTTGGCAAGCGGCCAATCGAGATAGACCTTGCTCGAGAGTGGGTCGACACTCAAGTCGTGGTTGTCTTCGAGCAGCACCTTGCCGTCGAAGTCCATCAACCGCACCCGCAATGTGGCCGCTTGCGCCGCGGTCTTGTCAGAAACAACGTAGACATGCACCGATCCCGCTTCAACATGCGGCGACACGAGAATCGGCGCATAGAAACGGCGCGCATAGTACTGCAGCGCCTTCCAGCGGCCGTAGTAGTCGATGCTCGACCACGACGCAACTGGCCAGCAATCATTCAGCTGCCAGAAGATGGAGCCCATGGTCTCAGGACGTGAACGGCGAAAATGCTCGGCTCCGATTTTGATTCCTTCCGCCTGCAGCACCTGGCTGACATAG
The DNA here is from genome assembly GCA_963798035.1 of uncultured Acidobacteriaceae bacterium. Taxonomy (GTDB): domain Bacteria; phylum Acidobacteriota; class Terriglobia; order Terriglobales; family Acidobacteriaceae; genus Telmatobacter. The sequence goes on from CAWCRW010000014.1 coordinate 86,829, forward strand.
AGGAAGCTGGCAAAATCCTTAGGCTCGGGATAGTCCTTGAGCAGGTAGTCGTGAATGATCGCATTGCCTTCATTGTTCTTCTGGTGCGCGAGCATCACCGGGGTAAAGATGCCGGTGCGATCCTCAGGCTGCGTGAAGGCTTCAATCGTTTTCATTTCCGGGAAGGATTGGAATCCGTACTCCGTCACAAAGCGAGGATGATGGGTTTCGTAGGTTGAAAACGGGACCCGCCCATGCCACACATCCCAGATATGCGCATCGCCGCTCTGGTATTTGTCGCTCAACTCCTCGTAATCGGAGCTGGGAGAACTGGGCCAATAGGGCGTCTCGGCGTCCAGCCGTTCAACGACACGATTGAGAATGCCGCTGAACTCCGTAAGATAGTCCTGCCACATCTGGTACTTCACTTCGAGGGGAAGCTTGTCGCGCGGGCCCCAGCCCAGTGCCTCCTCGGTTTCGTTGTTGCCGCACCACACCACGATGCTGGGGTGATTGCGCAAGCGGCGCACCTGGTCTTCCGCTTCTGCTTCCATGGTGAGTTTGAAGGCGTATGTGCCAGGCTGCCAGTCGTTGCCGTACATGAAATCTTGCCAGACCATGATGCCCAATTCATCGCAAATCTGGTAGAACTCGTCGGTTTCGTAATAGCCGCCGCCCCAGTGGCGCACCATGTTCATGTTCGCGTCCCGCGCCGACTCGAGAATGCGGCGATAATTCGCGGTCGTTACGCGATTGGCGAAGCTGTCGAACGGAATCACGTCGGCTCCCTTGGCGAAGACCGGGATCCCATTGACGACAAGTTCGAACGACCGTCCCCATTGATCAGGCGCGCGATGCAGCACGATCGAGCGCAGACCTGTCTTGGTGGAGCGATGGTCTGCAACTGAGCCCGCCGTACTTACCTGTGCGGTGAATTCGTAAAGGGGCTGTTCCCCGTAACCCGCCGGATACCAGAGCTTCGGCTCGCGTATTTCGACAGGAACGTCAATGACGTTTTCACCTGAATGCAAAGCCACCGTTTTGGTCAGGGTCTCGGAGTTGCCGGCGCCGCTGTATTTCAAGTTGATTTCCGCTGATTCATTCGAAGAAGATTCAACCGTGACTTCGGCGTCGAGGTGCGCGACAGCCTTATTCACGTCGCGCTGGCGAATGGCGAGATCGGCGATTCGGACCTTGTCCCAGGCCTCGATGCGTATCGGCCGCCAGATGCCGCTGGTCACGAATCGCGGTCCCCAGTCCCATCCATATTCATAGGCGGCTTTGCGGATGTAGGTCTTTGGCTCGGTTTTGGTGCGCGGCTGCCAGGGGTCCGTTGCAGCCACTTGTTGCGCCGCGGTAATAGGCGATTGAAATACGACGCGGAGCAGATTTCTCCCGGCGTGCAGGTGCACTTTCGCAGGAACACGCCAGATGCGAAACTGGTCATCCGCGCTGAGGACTTGTGTGCCGTTGAGATAAACCTGTGCCGCAGCGTCGAGCCCGTCGAAGACGAGATCGACGTTGGCGCGCGAGAGAAGCGCGGCCGGAACATCAAAGCTGTCGCGATACTCCCAGCTGGCGTTTTCGATCCACTGAAGCTTGGCTTCGTTATCGCGATAGAACGGGTCCTGGATCACCTTGTTGGCCAGCAGATCAAGATGCACGTCCCCTGGGACCGTTGCGGCCAACCAACCGGTCTCCGGGTCCTGAGGCGTTGCGCTGATCTGCCGAAATTGCCAGCCATGATCCAGAGCGAGAGCCGCATTCTGACCGCGAGCGGCCTGCGCATTGGCGGAAATCGATTGAAGACTCATGAAGACCGTAGCCAATCCAAGGCATAGCCCAACGCCGCGAATAACTCGACCCATCGCACTTCCTCCACGCCTTCCGCAAGAGTGACAAGGACCCGGAGGGCGGCGAAAAATCCGTTGTTAAGGGTATCACGCTCAATTTCGACCGCAGGCGCCAAGCATCACGCCAGAATGACACGAAGATCAAGCGAGCAGTCCGCGGTAAAAGGCTTCCCATTCGGAAAATCGAGTCGCGATGTCGAAGTGATTCACAATGCGCATGCGCGCGGCCCGACCGACAGAGGCGCGTGTCTCGGTGGACTGCCGCATGACTTGGAGCATCGCCTGGGCAAGCGGCTCCGGGTTCCCTGGCGGGACAAGCTCTCCGCAGGCCCCCAGCAATTCGTGGACACCCCCAACATTCGTCGCGACAATCGGCTTCTCCATGGCCATGGCTTCGCCCAGGACCAGCGGCATGCCCTCCCAGGCCGAGGCGAGCGCGAATGCGTCCGCGGCATCGTACAACGCAGGCATGTCACGCTCGAGGCCAAGCCGTCGCACACGTTCCATCGTGCCCTTGGCCACAGGAATTGCTGAATAGTGCGTTCGCTTCCTGGACGCCGGTTGGCCAGGCCCGGCGATCCACAATTGCGTGCGCGGAAAAACGGGCCACACCTTAGCAAAGGCCTGCAGTAGATTGAGAAATCCCTTGGCAGAAACAACACGTCCCACGGCAAGCCAGATGAAAGCGTCGCCTGCTCCCAATTCGTTTCGCATCGATGCGCGCCGTGCCGGTTGCGGCGAAAACTCCTTCACGTCGATCGCGTTGGTGAGGACCGTGCATTTGCACGGAGAAACGGCCTTCATCTCAATAAAGCGCAGCGCCGCTTCTTCGCTCACCGCAGTCGTACGCAGCGCCAGCGAGTCTGTGAAGCGATAAGCGAGCATGCGCAGCCGGCCGCCCTCGAAGACATTGTGAATGGTGGAGACCACCTGCGGTCCACCCATGCCCCTGAGCAATCGGGCCATAAGATTCGCCGGGCAGGTATGACTGTGTACAAGCTCGGGGCGGAAAGTGCGCAGCAAAGCAAGGGCTCTGATCACACCGGCAAGGAGACTCCCAGGAGTCTTGCGAAGATCTAGATAAACAACCTCAAGCGCGGTCGGCCATTCCTCCAGCTGACGTTCGCGGAGCACGATCAGAAGCACGGAATGCCCATGAGCCGCCATGTGCTCGGCCAGTGCCACGACATGGCGCTCCGCCCCGCCCATCCCCAGCGACGTCAGCATGTAGGCAATGCGCATCGTCCCGCTTTCCCGCTCGATTCAGATTGGGACGAGGGTAGCGCGGCGTTTCAGTTCTTGCTGTGCCCCGCAACACGGCGCTTGAGGAGCGTGTCGACGGCGAAGATGCCGGGACCTAGAATAAGGATGAGCAGTGCCGCGAACCAATAGGTATAGGGGCTTGCCCCGTAAAACTCCTCCGGTTTCGACAGAATGTGAGAGAAGTTGACGCGGTCGTCAGGCACGCTTAAAAACGCCATCGTCATGTTGACGAAGAGCACGAGCGAAGTGAGGCGCGACAGGATACCGAACGTAAAAAGGATGCCTCCGAAGAACTCGACCGATGCGCACAGCAGGGCCGTGGTGTGGGGAGCGGGCAGGTTCAGCGAGGTAAAGAACTCCGTCACCTTGTCGAGATGGGTCAGCTTTCCCCAGCCGTCTTGCATGAATTGCCAGCCCCAGTAAAGCCGAATGGCCAGCAACAGGGGGCTTCGCAGGCGATCGAGAAGAGCGCAGACGCGGGCGTAGAGGGCAACCATTGATTGCATAACGTTCCGTTCCTGGGAGAGGTGGTTTGAGACTTCAAGATTCCCTGCTGCTCGGGCCCAAAAGTTGATCCCCTGACCTTCATCTACAGAACTTCATCCTTTGACCTTCATGCTTTGATCAGTGACTCGAGGTCCGGTGCGCAGATCCAGCCTAGCTCTGCCCATGCGCCAAACCACTTCTGGACCAGCGCCGCGCGACGCTGCGATGGAACCCGCGAGCCGATGAATCCCGTTTCAAGCGCATCCGCCAACGGCAGTCCCTGACGGATCGCTGCAAGCGTCAGAAACTCCTCGCGGATGAGCCGAAGGTAGAAGACCGAATTGTCGACGCGATGCGCGGCAACCCATGTCGGCCTGGGGCGCAAACGGGGCAGTTTCACGGCCGGCTCGTTCGCATCGTCGTGATCAACGCCGGCCTCGCTGGTCTGGCGCTTCTCCCGTTTGTGGAGCCCCAAAACCAGGTCGTCCGCCGGATAATCGAGAGCAACCAGCTGCAGATGAGGTTGCAGGGCGAGCCGCGACCCAGCATCGAGGGTCGCGATCTGGTCCAGAGTGAGAGGCGTGCGCTCGCCGGAGTCAAACGCTTCAATAAAAGCCCATTCGATCCGGGCAACATCAATGGCAAGACGCGACCGGCGACCTGCGAAGGCCGGATTCGCCAGCAGCCAATCCGCGAGCATCGAACCCAAATTGCGCAAGGAGAACGAACGGCTAGGATGCGCTTTCAAATACGCGATAGAGAGTGCTTCAAAGGCGCGAGCGCCCACAACGGCTCGCAGCGCCGGGAAATCCTCCGCGATTGCGCCCAGGACGCGGAACCAGTATTGCCGGTTGTAAATTTCAAGACGCTCGAACGGATTTAGTTTGCTGTTGGGCGCGATGAACGATGCCGCCACTTCTTCCATGGCTCGTCCATCCTGCGATGTCGCGCGCATGTTTTCGTCCGGCGTCAACGGCTGCATCACGGCCGACGCCATGGCCCGTTGCAGTTCGGCGAGACTCATGGAGGACGCGGTCACTTGGTCGCCTCGAGCAATTCTCCGGAATGCTGCTGCAGGTAGCGTTCGGCTTTCTTTGCCTCGGCATGCACCTCGTCAAAAGTTGGAATGTGATCGTCCCACTCAAGCAGCGTGGGTGTGGGGCCGCAACGCTCAATGGCACGGGCGTAGAGCTGCCATACGGGGTCGATCACCGGATGATCGTGGGTGTCGAGAATGTACTTCTCATAACGCGAATGGCCGGCAATATGAATCTGTGCGACACGATGCGCGGGCACGGCGTTTACATAATCCAGCGGGTTGAACTCATGGTTCACCGACGAGACATAGATATTGTTCACGTCGAGCAAGATGCCACAATCGGCGCGCTCGACGACTTCGCCCAGGAACTCCCATTCCGTCATCTGCGAGCCGGTGAACGCGGCATAGGAACTCACGTTCTCGACGGCGACCGGGATCTCTAGGAAGTCCTGCACTGCTTTGACTCGTTCGACGGTGCGCTCCACCGCTTCCCACGTATAAGGCAGCGGGAGCAAGTCGTGCGTATAGGTGCCGTCCACGGACCCCCAGCAGAGATGATCGCTCAGCCAGGGGGTGTTCGTGCGACGAACGAGATTTTTGAGCCGGCGCAAATGTTCGGGGTCGGGTTCTGTCACCGAACCGAAGTACATCGAGACCCCATGCTGAACGACGCGATACTGCTCGAGAATCTGATCGAGAACCGCAAGGGGCCGGCCCGCATCGATCATGAAATTCTCTGAGATGATTTCGAACCAGTCGACCACCGGTTTGCGCGAAAAGATGTGCCGGTAATGGGGAATCCGCAGGCCGATGCCGATGCCGTGATTCGAAAACGCGTTGAAACGATTGCCAGCCATGAAGGAGATTTCTCGGTGAATAGGGATGATTGGGCGCGGAATAGGGATCAGCGCATCAGATCGAGCGCCGAAAGCGACGTTTGTCTTTACAACAAGACCTTAAAGAAAATTGGGACCGGAAGACCAGAATCCAACACCGTGAAGCGTCGAAGACCGTTTTGCCGGTCCCAGACGGTTTTAGACCAGCTTCGGCATCTTGGAGCCGTCGGTGGCGCATCCGCCCTTGCCTTTGCAGCTGTTTTTGCCCTTGCAGCCGTTATCGCTCGACTTGCAGCCGCCCTGGCCTTTACAGTCGTTCTTTCCTTTACAGGAGTGCTTGGTAGTGTCCTGGCTGGCATACCGCAGGCCGGCCTTGAGTGCCTTGGCCGAGGTGCCCTTCGCCGTCGTACCGGTAGTGGCCGCGTGGGCCGCAACCGTTCCACCCATCAGACCGGCAAGAGCAGCGGTGAGCAGCATCGCATTGAATTGGTTCTTCATTTGGATTGACCTCGCTTGGGGTTTGGGGCGGAGCCATTCCGCCGTTTGCGACGACGCGGGACCGAGGGAGAAGCAATCCCGCACTTTCCGTGGCACGCACACAAAGAGTGGCTGCACGGGCGAAAGGTTACAGGGAAACAGGTCGAAGTGAAAATGAAATTCTTCGCTCCGGACCCGTTATTTGATAAACGGGATTCGATGGCATTTGGATTGGTAGGGGCGCCTCGTTGTTTTAAGCTGAGAAAGCCCATGCCCGCGGGGCGTCGTTGCGCCAGCCGTTGGAGGTGATTGGTGAACTCACGCAGGTGGAGTGCCCTTGGCGGCGCCAGTCTGGTTGTGGCTATGGCACAAAGTCTTTGCACCGCAGTGTTGACGATCAGCGGCATTCGCGTAGCGATCGGGCTTTCGGCACTGGCCGCAGCCAGCGGCATCTACGCCCCCGCCAGGGGATTTCACCAGGATGCGATCCGCGTTCCCATGCTGATCCTGGCCACCGCCGGAGCCATTCTGAACCTGGCCGTCTTGGCCTGGATTCGCCACCTGCGCGCGCGGCCAGCGGCACAATGGCGTCGGCGTGAACGAACTTCCAAGGAGATACGGTCGGAGAGGCTCCAAGTGGCAATGGCAATCCTGACTCTGGTCTTGGTAGGGCTCGAAACGTGGACCCATCCCATGGTCCATCGGAACGGAAGCGCCCCCTCCGTGCTGCAGCGGTCTAGCTCCTAAGCGCATCCTTTCCCCCCACGAACCACAACCTCAGTATTGCCAATTCTCGGTGACAAAGCCCGTTCCGCTGGTCGGTACCGTGTAGCTATGATTGCCGCCGTTTTCCCACGCTACGCTGCCATTCGCCTGAAGGTCGATGAATTTGAATTGCACCGTCTGCCCTGCCGGTAACGCGACATTCAAGAACCAATTGGGATAGTTGGGGTCGAGCATAGGACCGATTGCGGCTTGAAAGGTCGTGCCCCAATTCCCCAGTTCCACCGTGTTCCCCGTGATGAAAATAGAATCGCCGGGATTGGTCGGATGGGCATTATTCACAGTGATGGTGACCGGAACGAGTTTGGCCGCCAGAACCGTAAACGGGATGGTGTTGGCCGGGGTTCCTATGCTGGATTTCAGCTGTACGTTGTAGGCACCGTTTGCAACGCTTGGCACGGTGAAGACGACAGACGCATTGCTCCACGATTGAATCGTCGCCGCGGTCGTCCCAAAGAGTACAGTGCCCGGCGTGGACCCGAATCCGTCCCCTGCCAGCGTGACGGTCATCCCCGGCTGCCCCACGTGCGGGCCAATAGAGCCGATCTCCGGCGCTGAAGCGGCGACCTGGTACTGCCAGACGGAAACGCTGTGTGGGGCGATCGTCAAGCTGTTCGCAGGATTGTTACCGCCGCTGCCGGCTTTGACAGTCAGGCCGCTGCCGCCTTGCAAACCACCCAGTGAATCGGTGTAAGTGCCGGCAGGCAGCGTGGTGTAGAGCCCGGAAATAGGGTAGGCGGTCATGTCGTTCTTGTTAATCGCGACCAGAACTACGTCATTGAAAAACTGCCGTTCGTAGATATAGACATCGCTGTTGAGCCAGCGCTGCTTCCAGGTACCGTAGCCGATGGCGTCATTGGACTGACGGAGGGCGGCAAGCTTGGCGATGAGTTGGTATGCGGGTGTGGTGGTGCTGAAGGACGACATCCAGACCCGGTTATAGGGGTCATTGCCGCCGTTGGTGTTGTTGAAGAGATATTGTTCGTCGCCGTAAAGAATAATCGGAATCCCACGACCGCTCAGGATGAAAGCCATAGCCTCCTGCAACCGATTCTGGTTGTTATTCAAAGTCAGCAGGCGCGATTCGTCTTGACTGTCGAAGAACGTGACCAGGTCGTTTGGATAGGCAAAGTTTGCATTCTCGGCGTTGATCGTCGAGTCTATCTCGGAGAAGCTGCTGTTATTGGCAAAGACGTCGCGCAGTGCGGTATTCAATGGAAAGTCGAGTAAGTTAATGCCGCTCAAATTGGCAAATTTGTATGAGTCGGCATAGAGCGGGTCGCTGGTGTTGGTCTGCATCCATTCGCCATACAGAAAGCTCGACCCGTTGCTAAACACAGAATTGGCGAAGGAATATTCCCAACCCCAGGTGACGTGCTTGATGGCATCAAGACGGAACGCATCGACTTGATGGGACTGCAACTGGGCCGCTGCGCTCTTGAGATACGCGTCGATGGTTGGATTTTCCTGATTCAGATCTGTCAGGTCCTCAAGCGTGTAGTACTGAAGCTGGTAGCGATTGTTGAAGTCGGAGATGTCAGGATTGTGATGGAAATAACTGTTGGGATCGTTGTTAGCCGCGGCCATAAAGGTTCCATTGTTATAGAGCGACCCCATTTCCCCACAGTTATCCGGATTGGAATGATTATTGGCTTCGTCCACAATGATCTTCATGCCGTTGGCATGCAGGGCAGTCACCAGGCTGTCGAATGCCGCGAAGCTATTCGAGTTATCTCCAAAGTGCTCCTCGATGTCCATGAAATCACGCGTCCAGTAACTGTGATAGGGCGCAGAAGCTCCGCTGCTCGCGCAGTTCAGGTTCTCATTGTTCACAACCGGCGAGACCCATAGGGCAGTGGCTCCCAACCCTTTGATGTAGGCAAGCTGCTGCTGAATACCGGCTAAGTCGCCTCCCCAGTAGGCCTGCCAGTTTGCCTTGGACGAGTCAAACAACCCCAGGCTTTCGGCTGGGTTGTCATTGCTGGTGTCGCCGTCAGAAAAGCGGTCCGTGACGATCTGGTAGATTACCTGCTTTTTGAAATCCTGCGCCTGTAGAGCCGGGGCGATCAGGCCGAATGCAATTGCCAGCAACCGGGGGATGCGGTGCAAGGTTAGCCTCCTCGATTCACTTCGGAGTCAGCCAGGACCAAACCTTTAGTTCCTCGGATCCGAAGAAGTGGAGAAACTATCCCCCGAATCCCGGTCGGTGTCAAGAAAGCAGGGCGAGGAAAAGGGTTCTTCATTCGACACGTCCCTGTTGATTCCTTTATAAATACCCGAACCACAACCGGCGTTGAGATATCCGCAATTCTCAGCAGGACTAGCACCGGGAATCGCGGCAGTTAGCTCTGCGCCAGTTCCCTTTCAATCCGTTCGTGAAGTCGTTGGCTATACCCGGTGGGCAGTTCGAAGACCCGGTCGTCCGCCATCAGGATGACCACGTTGCGTGTCGAGTCGAGAACGGCCGAGCAGATCTCGCAGGTTTCGAGATGCTTGTCGATCTCCGCGCGCAGAGCTGAGTCCACATCCCCCTCGATGTAGGCGGAGATGTATTGCCAGACGTGTTTGCAATCCAGCCTCATGTGCGCCCCCAAAAGAATCCTTTGCGTCTGGGTGCAAACGCTTTCAATTGCGGCGCCAGCTCTTTTTGAAGCATGGCCCTAGCCCGGTGCAGCCGGACTTTGACCGCCCCTTCGCTAATGCCCAGGCTGGCTGCCGTCTCGCGGATATCCATCTCTTCGATGTCCCTGAGGAGCACAATGTTACGGTAAATCTCCGGCAGTCCCTCGATCGCCTTGCGGAGGATCGCACCCAGTTCTTTCTGCTCCAGCGCGTCGACAGGAATTTCGCGCCAGCTGGTTAGGATGGCAGGGGTATAGTCGCCCCGTTGGTCATCGCTTCCGCCATCGAGTGGCTCTTCGCGGCGCGTGCTCATCCTGCGCAGGCGGCCCAGTCCCTCATTCCGCGCAATCGAAAGCACCCAGGTCCGAAACTGCGATTCTCCGCGGAAGTGGCGCAGGTTCAGGTAGACCTTGATCACGGTTTCCTGGGCTGCATCCTCCGCCTCCGCTTCGTTTTTCAAAAGGGAAAAAAGCTGGAGGTAGATACCGCGTTCGCAGGGCCGAATCAGGTCATGGAAAAGCTGTTTTTCCCCGGCCAGGATCCGGCGGATACATTCGGCTTCGAATTCTGGATTTGCTGCAGCCATGATGCGTCGAACCGAGTCGGTGTATTTCCGCCAGTGAACATCCCCTCCGGACCTTTCCCGAAGGGTATCCGAACCGGGCCCCTAAGTCAGGGTAACAAGCGAAACCTTCATATTTAAGTTTTACGATCTAAACGGAATCCTTATTCGCAAAAGTACAAATGGGCTGTACAATCACTCCACTAGCTTCACTACGAGGAAACCATGGCCGGAGATATTCAGCTCACGTGCAGCGATTGCGGGCAGGATTTTACCTTCACCGCTGCAGATCAGGCGTTCTTTCAGGAACGCGGTTATTCGACCCCAAAACGCTGCAAGCCTTGCCGTATGGCAAAGAAAAACGATCAAGGGGGTTCCGGCAGCGGATATCGTTCGGCTCCTGCACAGGGTACGCCTGTCATCTGTTCGGGCTGCGGCCAGCCGACCACTGTTCCCTTTGAGCCCCGCGGCGATCGCCCGGTTTTTTGCCGGGACTGCTACCAGGCGCGCAAAGGCAGTGGCGGTGGTGGTGGCGGCGCTTCGCGCGGACGCGGTCGTTATTAGCCTCACGCTTCCCCTCACTCAGCAAGCATAGTAGTCAGGCGTTTCTTCCGAGAGAGTATTTCAGCGTCAAAAACGGGAGTACGAGACTCGGCGCCTCAAGTCAATCTCATTCGAAGGGGCGGATCTTCCGCCCCTTTTGCATGCTCGTAAGACGGTGGGTTTACCTCCCTGGCCTGCATGACATTTCTGGCCGCAGCCGCAGGGCGAATGCAACTTATGATTCGTAGATGGACAGGCAGCCCGGGGACCGATAGACTTTTGCATAAGGGGTTCCCTTCCCAATCTATCGTTCGATCCTAGGGCTCCTATAACCTCATGGCCGCTTCCCTGTTCCACCTATGGTTTGCCTGGAAGAGCAATCGGCAGAGGCGTCCGCATCCCCTGCGAACACACGTTGCAATGGCAACCAAACTCCCCCTTCACGTGCGAGCACAATCGGCCCTGGCCAACAAGGTACTCTGCCATGAGTGATGCTTTGCTCGAGGTGCAGGGGCTTCGCAAAAGCTACGACAACGGACGCATCGCTGCTCTGCGCGGCGTTGATTTGACGATTGAGGCAGGCGACTTTGTCGCCATTAGCGGGCCGAGCGGGAGCGGCAAGTCAACGCTGTTGCAACTATTGGGGGGACTGGACAGCCCTTCCGAAGGCCGGGTTTTGTTGCGGAACGCGCAGCTGGGGACCGCGCTTACTCTTGACGACTACCGTGCCCGTTACGTGGGATTCATCTTCCAGGCTTTTTATCTTCTCCCCACGCTCACGGCGCTCGAAAATGTGCAGGTGCCGATGCTTGCAAAAAAGGACATCCCGGGGGGCCGTCGGCAAAAGGCCGAGGCGCTTCTAGGCGAAATGGGCCTGAGCTACTGCGTGCAGCAATATCCGAACCAGTTGTCCGCCGGTGAGCGCCAGCGTGTGGCCATTGCCCGGGCACTGGCGAACGATCCTGAGATTCTGCTGGCCGACGAGCCCACGGGCAACCTCGACAGCGAAAATTCCGCCCGCATTATCGATGTGCTGACAGGGATCCAAAAGCAGCGCGGCATGACCATGGTGATCGTCACCCATGAAAACGAAATTGCCGAATCAGCGCCGCGTCACATTCGCATCCGCGATGGGAGGATTGCTTGAAGCGGAGTGCTCAGTGGGTGCTGGTCGCAGCTCTCGTCCCGTCAATTCACGCATCGACCGCCGACCTGCACGAGATCTTATCCGCATCGCGCGATCGCATTCAGACCGCGGACTACCGCATTACGGGGAGACTGGTGCGCGTAGAAGCAAACGGAACCCGTACCAGTGAGAACGTCACGGTGAAGGCCCATTGGTTTCCCGGGGTGTTGCGGGTTCTTGTGGATGTGAATGCACCGGCCAAAGCGCGTGAACATGTCCTGCTGGAGATGCGGCCCGATGGAGAAGATACAATTTTCATAGCTCACCCCGGTGACCATGCGCCCGTACCGTTGCCCTTTGCCCGATGGGACGACGGTCCTCTGGGCGGCACCTTCAGCTACGAGGATTTTCTGGAACCACAATATTTCTGGCCTGTGCAAATCGAGTTGGCCCCGGCGCGTCGTGGAGCACGCGACTGCAGCGTAGTGAAAAGTGCGCCAGGCCCCATCGATCGCACCCACTATGCCGAAGAGAAGACATGGCTCGACAAGACGATCGGGTTCCCTGTGTACGCAGAGAAAACGCGGAAAGGCTCGGGCGTGATCAAGCAATTCACCTATTACGGACTTCGTCATGACGGTGGAATCTGGTCCGCAAGCCAGGTGGAAGCGAAAGTCGCCGGCAAGGATGGGTCGACGCTTTTCATCATTGATCGTGGATCCGCAAAAGCGAATCTTGGCGCGAAGGATTTCAGTCCGGAATCGATGATCCATTTCCAAGGGGGCTTATGAATTGGATTGCCCTTCTCGCGGCGTCGGCGACAGGCCTGGTCCTGTTGGGCTTTCTGTATCAACAAATCGGCGATAGCCGCGACCGGCGTCGCTACGCGAGCATCGGACGATGTGTCGACATCGGCAACGGCCGCAAGCTCTACCTGCTTGAAAAAGGATCCGGCGGCCCGACCGTGATCTTCGAAGCCGGGATAGCGGCGACCAATCTCAATTGGTTCCACATCCAGGAAAATGTTGCTCGCTTTACTGGAACCGCTTCGTACGATCGCGGCGGCCTGGGTTGGAGCAGCCCCTGCCGCAGCGCGCGGACTCCGGGCAATCTTGCCGCCGAGTTGCATGCGCTCTTGCTGTCCGCAGGCATCAAGCCGCCGTACGTCTTGGTGGGACACTCTTTCGGTGGTTTGATCATGCGGCGCTTTGCGCTGATGCACCCTGAAGACGTTGCGAGCGTGGTATTGGTCGACCCGATGCGCTGTGACGATTGGCCACCTGCCAATCCAGGCAAACAGGCGTCGGTCGACCGAGGCAGAAGGTTGTCCGGCTATGCCATTCCGATCGCGCGCTGCGGATTGGCACGCCTTGCCGTAACTTCCCTGCTCTGCCGCTCGGGCCGCGTGTCGCGATGGCTAGCCGACGCCGGTGGAGAAGGTCCACGGCATGTCCTGCGACGGGTCACGGAAGAGGTGGGCAAAATGCCACGGGAGGTCTGGCCCATCGTGGCCGCCCATTGGTCGCGCCCGGACTACTACGAAGGGGTGCGAAGCCACGTGACGGCAGTGCCCGCTTCAGTTCGCGAAATGATGGAGGCCGCTCCGATTCACGACATCCCGGTCCTCGTCCTGACGCCGGAAAAATCCACTCCTCTGTCGGAGAAGTGCCTGCATCGCATTGCCGACAACGTGCGCCAGGTGGTGGTGCCGAAGAGCGCGCACTGGATCCACCTTGATCAGCCGGAAATGGTCGTCGATTCCATTCGTGCGGTGGTTTCAGCCGTCAGCGCGCAGCCCGTTGAAGTGACGGTCTGAGTTATTCCTTTTCCCCGGAAGAAAAAGCCGTCCACGGCCCTGCCTTCATGTCCTTGAGAATCGGCTTCAGGTAGTCATACTGAGGGTGAGCGGCGAAAAAGGGCGCGGCGACAAAGTCTTCTCCGCATGGGTGACCCGCCCGTGCAATGAGGGACAAGTGGGCGGCCAGGTCTGAATCCGTGACCTTGCCGGTGACGGCGCCGCCGGGATAATACGGTGCCCAATCCCATTCCGGAATTCCTCGCTTCACTGTGTCCCCGTGACCGCAAAGCGTGCGTTCATCTGCATCCACTTTTCCCGTAAAGCTGTCGTCGTGGCTGGCCAAAAACTCCTCGGCCATGGTCACGTCGATCCGGCCTTTTGATTCTGCCATCTTCTTCTCCCACGTCACGCGCCGTGCGTTGGGCGAACTGGACAGATTGGCCGGTTGAAACTCCGGCGTCTCGGTTTTGAGGACGGCTGGGTCGCGGGCGAAGTTGGAGCTGACAAAGTATCCATCCTTGGTCCGCCACAACGGCGTGTTCTTCAACCCCAGCTCGAGATAGGCGATCTCTCCGGTTTTTCGGTCGCCGATCAACCAGTCATTGGCGTATCCGCCGTTGTTCCCTTCCTTGATCAGCGACACATATTCATCGATTGAGCCGCCATACTGCAACGCTTTCCGGGAGCGAACAAATTCAGGAATTCCATCCGGATTCCAGCCTTCGAACTGCGTAATCGTCGTCTCGGCGATCATCAGGCCCGCGTCGTTCAGGCCAAAGTCATCCTGGCTCGTGATCAACCCCGGTGCGCCATCCATCAGGATGCGATGGCCATGCGCTGGCTGAATATCAAACATCACCGTCCATCGTTCGCCTTCTGCGTAGCTCGACCAGTTGTTGTGCGCGATGACGATCTTGCCGTCTTTCGTATAACTGCCCGCGGCAATAAACGCCGAGCAGCGCCCTTCAGGCAGGATGTGCGGTGCGTTGGCGGCGTGCGTGCGCTTGTTGAGCCACGGAACGTAATACTGGGGCAATTCGATTGCGCCGTTCATCGCCACGATATCCCAGACGTCGAGCTTCACGCCCTCCGATTGCACGCCCTTGGCGATTCCCTGGAGCTCCTGCTGATACTCGGCCTCGATGTGTGGCCACAACATCTTGCGGCCAGTCTCGCGATAGAAATCCCAGTCGCGATGTGTCGAGTGCGCGCTCTCCAGCTTGTCCACCTGGACCATGTCCGCGATTTCGGCCGACAGCAATCGCCCGTGCTGGTAACCGATCTCGCCCGGCGTGCCCTCGAGGTGCACGTAGGTCCATCCGCCGCGCTCGAAACGGTAGGCTGCTCCCGCAGATACATGCGAATCGGATGCGTGGATCCGAGCAGCCGCGTATGCGCTGCATCCAGCAATCACTGTTGACGAGAACAGAAAAGCGAACACCGCGCGAAGCAGCCGACCAGCCATCAGGAATTCCCCCGGAATTCCATGAACATACCATGCCGGCTCGGAAATCGCGCAAGCGCTAAAGCGGGTTCGACGCGTTTCAGCGCTTCTTCGCAGGCTTGGGTGCAGGTTTCTTCGGCGCCGGTTTCGTGGGCTTGGCCGACTTGGGTGCCGGCGACGGCTTTTTCTTCACCGGCGCATGTTTCGTCGGCACCGGCTTTGCGACGGGCTTGATCTTTGCCGGACTCTTCACAGAAGCTTTGACCGGCAGTTTCACAGGCACTTTCTTTGTCGCCGATTTGGCAGCCGCCGCGGCGTTTGCCGTCTTGGCTGGAGCAGCAGCTGGCGCCGGCTTCTTGGTTGCCGATGCGGGTTCAGGCTTTAACTTGGCAGTTCCGGGAGCGGCCGGCTTCACGGTTGCCACCGCGGTCGGTTTTACTGCTGCGGCAGGCTTTGCCGCGATAGCCGGTTTTGCTTCCTGTTTGGCCTTGCCCGATGCCTCAGGCTTCGGGGCCGGAACCGGCTTGGCTGAATCTTTGACCGTTTTCACAGCGACGGGCTTCGCGGGCGCTACGGGAGGTCCCTTCTTGCCCCGCTTTGCCGCAGGTTCAGCATCTTCCTCATCTTCCCCGTCGTCCCCTGCTTCGTCTTCGTCGCCTAGATCGGCTTCAAGGTCTCCCTTGGGAAGCCCTAAGTCGATCTCGTCGTCATCGCCGCCAACATCGTCGAGATCCGCGTCGTCCTCCGAACCTGCTTCGTCTTCGTCGTCAAACGAACGCTCACGCATCTTCGTCTCGGCGCCGCGCTTGGCACGCGAACGCTTAATCGTGACCTGCGGCGGCGGAGCCGGCGGCGAATAGGGCTCAAGAAAAGCACGCGTCTCCTCCGGCGTGGTCAACTTGCCGTCGATGAGTTCCAAAAAGATCTTGTGCAGGATCTCGTTATACGTTGGAAGCTCCGGTGTGATCCGCATCTCCTGCAAGAGCACGTGCGGAATCCGCTGCTTGGCCTCGGGCCATACTTTCAGGAATTGCTCGTAGCGCTCTTTGACGGCTGCAGCATTAGAAGTAAACCCAAGCCAGAGAACGGCTTCTGGATCATAGCTCGTGAACAACTTGTAGGTTGCCGACGGCGTCTGATTTTGCTTGGCCAGCAAGACCTTGGAAAATCCCGCGGCAATCGAATCCAGGCTGTTCCACTCTTCCACAAACCCCGGGCGCAGCAACTGCTTCTTCAGCGCGGCAAGATCTTTCGACGGCAACTTGGCGGTGAGGAGCTGCATTTGTGCCGCCGACATGTCCGGATGAACGCCCTGAATCTGCAACTCGGCCGAGAGATCGTGCAGTGCTTTCAGCTTCTCCTGGTCCACTTTCGCCGTGGTCCATCCCGGAAAGAGCACTTTCATCCAGTCTTCTGCTTCGAGCGCGGTCAGGACTTTCAGGCCGTCGTCTTCATGGCCGATCTGCTCCAATTCCTGGCTGCGCGCATGCGCGGAAAGGTGTTCAATGACCCCTTCTTCTTTGGCATTGTCGTAGCGCGATTGGGTGCGTGGATCGAGGTCCCAGCCAAGGCGCGTCCGGTAGCGCGTAGCCCGGATCAACAGAGCCGGTTCTTCCAGGAAGCCATAGTTCGAGACCAGCCGCAGTGTGCGCCCTTCAATATCGGCGACCCCGTTGAGGGGATCCATCAGAAGGCCGTAGGACCCTTCGTTGAGCGAGATCGCCATCGCATTGACTGTGAAATCGCGGCGACGCAGATCGTCCTGAATGGAGGCCGGGTGAATCACCGGCTTTCCCGGCTTGGGATATTCGGTCCTGTGCGTGCTGACCAGGTCGACGCGGACTGTGCCCGGAAAACAGAGGTAAAGGGACCGAGTTGTCTCGTCCTCGCCCCAGATTTTGGCGCCCAGCTTTTCCAGAGGCTTTTTGAGCTTCAGTGCGTTTCCGTGAAGAGCGACTTCGATATCGCGTACGGCATGTCCGCTGGTTAGATCCCGGACCGCGTCCCCGGTTAGAAAAAGGATAAGTCCGGCTTCGCGGGCCACCTCGCGCAGATGGTGGAGAGCCTGCCGTTGGTCAGCTGAGAGCCGGTTTTCAAGAAGGTAAATATAGTCGGGCATTCCGTCCTGCTTCTGTCTCCCGAACCTCGGTCCAAATACCTGATCTGGTTGCGCTTACAGTGCGCTTTGGGAGATGTTGCAAACCAGTACCTTAACACAAATGACACCTGTTGGCTAGAGCGATCTGCACTGAAACCGCTGCTTTCAGCCTCGCGGACAGTCCTCAAGCGTGCGACAATCCAAAGCAATGGCATCGCCGCGTAAACCCGTGATTGTGCGCAAGTTCTCTCGCGACTGGGTGGCGGGATACGCGGGCGCCTTGTTTGGCCAGGATGCCACCGCCCTCGAGATCCTTGAGCCGGGCGGAAAAGTGCTCACAATCGCCTGGGAGGCCGTGAAGTGGGTCTGTTATGTGCGCGATTTCCCTTCCGGCGACCAGGCAAACCCCGAGCGGCTTCTGCAGAAGAAGTTTGCGGTGAAACCCCGCGCTGCTGGGCTGTGGCTGCGGATGACTCTGACCGACAGCGACGAGTTGGAAGGACTGGCCGCCAACGACCGCTCGCTGATCGAGGGCACTGGGCTCTTTCTCACCCCGCCCGACACCCGATCCAATACGCAGCGCATCTACGTCCCGCGCGGATCGATCCAGGCCCTGGAAGTGGTCAGCCTGATCGGCGCCGGGCGCGGGAAACGGGGGGCCGCAGCAAGCACTTCGCAGCCGGAGCTTTTCCCGACTAGCCTCGATACACCCTAAGCCGCTGTTCGGCCCGGTTATCCCCTTCCGGTACAATTCTTTCGATGAAACTTGGCGAGCTCGCAAACCGGTTAGGCGCGGAATTGCGCGGCGATGCGAACCTGGAAGTTACAGGCGTGAAAGGGATTGAGGAAGCAGGGCCAACCGAGATCACCTTTGTGGCCAATCCCCGCTATGGAGGGTTGGCACGCAAAACAAATGCAGCGGCGGTGCTGGTGGAGCCGGAATTTCCAGAGATCGCCGCGGCCACATTGCGTATCGAGAATCCCTATCATGCCTTCTCCCGGGCCTTGGCAATGTTCTACCAACCGCCGGCTTATCCCGAAGGCATTCACCCAACGGCCGTGATCGATCCGACCGCAGAGATCGGCCCTGGGGCGCATATTGGCGCGTACGTAGTGGTCATGCACGGTGTTCAGCTCGGGGAGCAGGCGACCCTCTTGCCCCATGTCGTGCTCTATCCAGGCGTGCGTGTGGGAGATCATTTCTTCGCGCATGCACATGCCGTGGTACGCGAAGGCTGCGTGCTGGGTGACTATGTGACGCTTGAAAATGGGGCGATCGTGGGCGCCGATGGCTTCGGGTTTTCGAAGAATGAACGCGGCGAGTGGGAAAAGATTCCGCAGTCTGGCCCGGTGCGTCTCGGAAACCGCGTCGATGTCCAAGCCAACGCGTGTGTCGACCGCGCCACCGTGGGCGCGACCGAAATTGGCGACGGGAGCAAGATCGACAATCTTGTCCAGGTTGGACACGGATCGAAGGTAGGGCAAAATACTTTGCTCTGCGCACAGACAGGTCTGGCCGGTTCCTCGATCGTCGGCAACAACGTGATTCTCGCGGGGCAGACCGGCATCGCCGGCCATTGCACGGTGGGTGACGGAGTCATCCTGACCGCGCAGTCGGCCGTGAGCCACGATATTCCGCCGGGCAAGATGATCTCCGGCTCGCCCGGCTTCGAGAATCGTATCTGGCTGCGCGCCGTCACCATCTTTCAGCGATTGCCCGAGCTGCTCAAGCGCCTCGACCGCGTAGAAAAGAAGGTCGCTGCACTCCAGGTGCCCGACGCCGAAGACGGCGGCCGTCCATGAATTCATCGACGATAGCCAAATCCGTGATTTTTCTCTCGATCCTCCCCCCAGTCTGCGGGTGCCATTCCTACCGCATCGATGCGACGGTGGAGAACCGCACGGGCACAACCATTCAATTACTCGAAGTCGATTATCCCAGCGCCAGCTTTGGCTCAGACGTGCTCAATGTCGGCGCCGAGTATCATTATCGCTTCCAAGTGCGTGGCAGCGGACCGGTCAAAGTGCAATACACCGAAAGCGCCAGCCACCAGGTGCGCCAGGCAAGCGGTCCTGAGATCTCGGAACGGCAAGAGGGCCATTTGGAAATCGTGCTGCTGCCCGGCGGAAAAATCGAATTCCAGCCAAATCTCACTCCCCAAAGGTGATGCCCCTCCCCGCGTTGATTCCTTTACAGGTGAGACCCGCGACACAAAAGCCAACTGGATTCTGCCGCTAAGATGCCGATAGGGTTGAAAAGGCGGGAGGGTGGAACACGCGCAGTCACACCTCGGCTGGCCGGTCCGATCGCGTTGGGCGCGTCGTGGCGGACTCCCTCTCAATCTCGCAGCCTGCTTCGCCGTGGTGTTCGCTGCCACGGCGTTGGTGGGTCTTGAAGATAGCGGGAGCCAGATCTGGCCAGCCAACGGAATCGTGCTCGCCTACCTTCTTCTGGCGCCGCGCTGGCGCTGGATGCCATATCTGGCCGTGGGCTTCGCGGCGGAGCTGGCTGGCGGCTTGCTTCTCCATCCGCGGCAAATCAGCACCTACCTGGCGCTCGCCTTCTTAAACATGTTCGAAGTGGCGTTGGCCGCTTTTCTTATCCGGCACAAATCCACAGAGCTTCCCAATTTCACAGACAGATCGTACCTATTTCGATTCTTCGCATACGGAGTCCTCGCCGCACCCATGGTCGCCGGGGCAATTTTCGCGCTGATCTATTTCTTCTGGATGCACGTTGCTCCGGGTCACGCCTATATCACCTGGGTCACGACCGATGGGCTCGGAAATGCGATTGCGTCGCCGGCATGCGTCGCCATTTTTCTACCTCGGTTGAACTTCTCGGTGCAATGGAAGTCGAATTGGCTCATTCCCCTGTTTTTGGTCGCCGCCACGATTGCGGCCTTCTCGCAGACCCACGTTCCAGTCCTGTACGTGCTTTATCCGCTGGTGGCCCTGATCCTGTTCCGGTTCGGATTGGGATGGGCCGCCGCGGCTGCAATGTTTATTGCCACGATCGGCAGCTGGTATACGGTGCGCGGTCTCGGCCCGTTCGCGCATGAAGGCTCTTTCGCTTCTTTCGGTCCCATGGGCCTGTTGCAGCTCTATATAGCCTCCGGGATGTTCATGATCTTTGCCGCATCGTCGGTCATGGAGAGTCTGCGCGAAACGGAAAGGAAATTCAAAAAGATCGCGGCACTCCACGAGTTAGTTACACAGAATTCCCGGGATGCGATTCTGATGGTGGATTCCGGTGGGCATCCCATCTACGCATCGCCGGCGATCGAGAAACTGGCCGGCTGGAAGCCGGAGGAGACCTCCAGCCTCGGATTCGCCGAGATGATCCATCCCGAGGATCTGGAGCACGTGGCAAGCGTCGTGAGCGGGCTGCGTCCAGGGGCAGACAGCGCTGTCGTCGAGCATCGAATCTGCAAGCGCAACGGCGGATATACCTGGGTGGAAGGCAGCCTCCGCCTCATCGTCGGCAACGCTGCGTCCGCTACTTCAGGTATCCTTGCCATCCTTCGCGATATCTCGGAGCGCAAAGCGGCCGAAGCACGGCTGAGCACCGCGTACAACGCTCTGGAAAAGCTCGCGGTCACCGACCCGCTCACCCGCCTCGCCAACCGCCGCCGTCTCGATCAGTGCCTTGTCGTCGAATGGAAGCGATGCACCCGGGAGCACCAGCCTCTATCTCTACTCCTGCTCGATGTGGACCTATTCAAGTCGTACAACGACACCTATGGGCATTTGCGCGGCGATAGTTGTCTGAAAAAGATTGCCGAGGCCGCAGCCAGCGTGGTCTCGCGGCCCGGCGACCTGGTGGCGCGTTTTGGCGGCGAAGAGTTTGCAATCGTACTGCCCAATACTCCCAATGCAGGGGCGATGGAAGTCGCGCAGCGCGTACGCACTGCAGTCTGCAACCTGCGGATCGCGCATAGTGGCAATGCACTCGGCTACCTCACACTGTCGGTAGGCTGCGCAACCGTGGTTCCGGCACATGGTCAACTGCTTGTCGCGCTCTTGCAGCGAGCCGACGATGCACTCTATCAAGCCAAGCGGAATGGGCGTAATCACGTTTGCAACGCGGGCGCTGACGGTCATGCCGCCGCCTTGTCACAAGCGGGCTGAAGACTCGGCGCCGTACCTGCAGCTTATCGCCAGAAACGAACCCGGGACCCGTGCTGGTCGTTCCTCAAAGCGCAGCTCAGCGGACCATGCTCTGAAACAGCGTCGACTTCATCAAGCTGTTGAAATCCGAATCGGATGACTGAAAGTGCACGTTCAGCAGACCCGCGTTGGAAGATACATCGGTGGCTGCAAGCGCAGATTTCTCCGCTTCCGAGCCGCTCATCTTCCGATACATCACTGCCGCATTCAGCAACGACGACACCGTTGCCGCCGCAAATGAATCGCCGGTAGAGATGGTGAGGTCGAACCGCACGCCATGCTGAAAGTTCATCGCGTACCAGGAGGTCTGGATGCGCTTGCGCACAGAATCGTAATCCGTAACAGAACCGGCCTCGCCCAGAATCTGCCGCATCATGGTCTGAGTGCCCTTCTGGTCAAGAATGCTCCACAGGGGCTCCGCGTCGACGGTCTTCATCGCGTCCATCATCGGGTTGTTGGTCAACATACTAGGCGCCATCCCGTCTCGAACATCCAGCGCCAGCTTGACGGCTTCGGAGCTGCCAAACACCATGGTCGACGGCTCGACAAAGCAAAGCACCATGCCGGTCTTCCCCATCGGGTAGATGCGGTTGGTGCGAATCACACTCGGGCGAACCTTCGCTTTGCGGAAGTTCGCCATCAAATCCTCAACGTCAAATTGGCCTTGCGCGACACCCAAGGTCTCCAATTGATCGCCGGATGCGGAAACGCGATACAGCGCAAAGGCCAGGCTATCCACATCGTGGTTGTCGTTGATGCCGGACTTCTGAAGCGCTTCGTCAAATTGCCTCAGGTCGGGAGGCATCACGCGATCGCGCAATTCCATAGCCGATTCGGAGTTCTGCATGGCGCGGTAATCGACGACCACCAGCTGCTGCACATCGTGTGGAATCGCAGAACGCGCATCACTTGAAAGCTGGGCGGCGAAAGCCGGCAGCGTAACGGCCAAAATCCCAGCCGCAATTGAAACTCGAACAAACATTCTGAACACGAACATCCTCCAGGAATACCTGCGGCAGCGGACACAGTGAACCGGGCTGAACTTCCAGGCTTGTCTTCGACCCTTCGCTCCGGCAATGCCCGCTTGGTCAGACTTGGAAGATCGCAGGTTGGTGAGCGATGTCCAATACCAGAAGGCACTTCTTTGCGTTCACCGAGGCCACGCAAACGTATGTATTCCTACTTCGTTCATTTTACTCTGGCGCAATTTTCTCGAGCGGTTGAAGAACGCCGGCAAGGTTACTTTTCTCCAGGCCAATCCAAAGGAGTTTCGAGCCGGCTCTCCAGTATTTTGGTCACTGGATCGAACCAAGTTAATTGACGCATCCACTCGCTGTCGCGCTCGCAGGCCGCCTCGGGAACAAGCCCGATTACTTCACCCTCCACCGGCGATGCCTTGTGACGAAAAGCCAGCCGTGAGACTGCCTCATAGACCTGTGAGATCGGCGTGGATTCGAAGTCAGTGATGTTCATGGAAAGCTGCGCACGGCCGTGGGCCAGGACGCCCATGGCTTTCACGCCTCGGAGACCGCCCGAATTGGCCCGGATTTCGCGCGCGATTGCGCGCACAACAGCAACGTCGCTGGAGTCAAAGTAGAGGTTGTAGGCGACGAGGAACTTGCGCGCTCCTACAGCGCAAGCACCTGCGGTGGGATGCAGCCCCGGTCCTCCCAGATCCGGCCGGCGCGCTGCCTCTTTGCGGACCACGTCCCGCAAACCCTCGAACTGGCCGCGGCGCACATCGTCAAGATTGGCGCGATCGGGTCGAGCCGCCGCGGCTTCGTAAAAATACACAGGAACACCGAAGCGATGCCAGATCTCCTGACCCGCCTGGCGCGCCAGCAAGACGCATTGTTCGAGCTTGAGGCCGGAAATGGGAACGAAGGGAATGACGTCTGCTGCGCCGATGCGCGGGTGCACCCCTTGCTGCCGGGTCAGGTCAATCAGTTCGCATGCCTTGCCCACGCCGCGCACGGCTGACTCCACCACCGCCGCCGGTGTTCCGGCAATGGTCACCACGGACCGGTTATGATCGGCATCCATCGAATAGTCGAGCAAGCGCACTCCCTCAACGCACATCGCGCCGAGAATAGCTTCGATATGCTTTACATCTCTGCCCTCAGAGAAGTTGGGGACGCATTCGACGACTGCTTCTTTCTTGCTCATTTCCAGAACGTATACCCCACCTGAATTTGGACGCTGGCGTTCACTCCGGGATTATGGTCGCCCAGCGACGCCGACGAAATATGCACGGCATTGACGCCCAGATCGATCGATCGTTTGGGGCGCACAAAGTAATGGATGCCGGCCCCGCCCTGCGGGGCGAAATTCCACACAGAGGTGCCACCCGGCGTTCCGTGGGGGACCAATACATCCGGCGGATATTTATGCGTGGTGTAAACCAGGCCGCCTGCCGCTTGAAACCACGGTTGCATCCGCCTCGACTTGGTGAGGAAATTCCAGCGGAAAATAACCGGGGTCAGGCTGACCCCTTTATAGGTTCCGCCGCCAACTGGCTGCGTATACACCTGGCCCTGGTAGAGAAGCGTTTGATTGTGCGGCGCGGGCGTAAAGCCAAGCCAGAGGGGCATGATGTTTCCACCGTATTCAAACTGGCCGCTGAAAATGCCCGCGTGAATCACCGGGGTAAGCGGCTTTGCAAGCTGCATACCGGCCCAAAAGAA
This sequence comes from uncultured Acidobacteriaceae bacterium, assembly GCA_963798035.1. Classification (GTDB taxonomy): domain Bacteria; phylum Acidobacteriota; class Terriglobia; order Terriglobales; family Acidobacteriaceae; genus Telmatobacter. Next base: position 110,592 of record CAWCRW010000014.1, read on the forward strand.
CTTGAAATTGTCGCGATTGCCAACGCCTGTGCCCCAATTGACGAAGGGCCCAAATTCCCAGCTACGCGCATCGCGCACTTCTGCTACCGGATTGCCGGCCGCATCGTGCGCGTCGGCCGCTGCTCCGTCTGCAGCAAAAGAAATGTTGGGGAAAAAAGCAGCGGCCATCAGGACGAAAGAGAAAAATTTCGCGCTCGGAATCAAACTTCTTCCCTTCTGCAGTTGAATTCTCTGGTCTCACAAAAAGGCCGACCCTAACCGGTCGGCCTCCAGGTCGTTTTCGTTGGATCAGGGTCAGCCGGCGACCTGTTCCATCTGTTCAGCTGTCATATCGAAATTCGAATAGACATTCTGCGTGTCGTCGAAGTCTTCGAGCGCCTCGAGCAGGCGGAGCATCTGGCCCACAGCCGGGCCCTCGAGCTTCGTATACGTCGAGGCAACCATGGTGATTTCGTTCATCACGGTCGGAATCCCGGCAGCCTTGATCGCCGCAAGAACCCCCTCATACGCTGCAGGCTCCGTGATCACTTCCCAGGTATCGCCTTCGTCGTTCAGATCTTCGCCGCCATGTTCGAGAACGATGTCCATCAGCTTCTCTTCGCTGGCCGCCGATTTTTCGACCGCTATGACACCCTTCTTCGAGAACATATGCAACACCGAACCCGTCGAGCCGAGGTTTCCCCCGTTCTTCGAAAAGGTATGGCGGATCTCGCTCACGGTGCGATTGCGGTTGTCCGTGGTCGTTTCGACTATGATGGCGACGCCGCCGGGGCCATAGCCCTCGAAGGTGATCTCCTCGTAGCTGACGCCTTCCAATTCACCTGTACCGCGCAGAATGGCTCGCTTGATGTTGTCCTGCGGCATATTTTCGGCCTTTGCCGCCAGAACCGCAGTACGGAGCCGAGCATTGGTGTCAGGGTTACCACCGCCCTTTGCGGCGACAGCGATTTCCTTGAGCAGGCGGGTGAAGATCTTGCCGCGCTTGGCATCCAGCGCGCCCTTCTTGTGCTTGATTGTGGCCCATTTCGAATGGCCGGACATGGAAACCTCTGGATCAGTGAAAATGCAGGCGTTTAGGGCGCTCTGCCCCTGTGAGTATACCACCGGGAACGTGGTGCGAATCTCGGTGATCTCCCGGGAGCGGCGAACTGCACCAAACCTTGAAAAAGGAGAAAATAGATCTCTGTGAAGGTTTCCATCGCGAACCCGCCGCCCGAGAGTCTTCTCCCTTCCGCATCCCGAAGGATCCTTTCCCGGCGCGACTTTCTCCAGGGTGTCGCCATGGCTTCCGTTACCGCTTCGCTTCCCCGGCCCAGCGGAGCAGCCGCGCTGCCGCAAGCCAAATCGCCCAATTCCCTGCCCGGTCCAGTCAACCCGCCCGACTTCACGATCGAAATTAGCGAGGTCGAATGGGAACTATCGCCGAAGAAAAAGATCCGCACCTCTGCTTACGACAGCCGGATTCCGGGCAGACTGCTCCGCGTCACCGAAGGCAAGCCAGTCTCAATTGAGATCGCAAACAAGCTCAACCGGCCGGAAATCGTGCACTGGCACGGTCAATGGATTCCGTCCGACGTCGACGGCGCCATGGAAGAAGGTTCGCCGATGATCCCCGCGGGCGGAACCACGCGCGTCACCTTCACACCGAGGCCCTCGGGCCTGCACTGGTATCACACCCACACTGCGGCCCACCGCGATCTGAAACTTGGCCTTTATAGCGGACAATTCGGGATGTTGCTGGTCGAAGGCCGCGACCAGCCGGGAAATTACGACCAGGAACAATTCCTCGCCCTGCACGATTGGGAACCCTACTTCGTGAACAGCGATGACGGTTCGCAGATGGTCAACTACGTCACTGCGTCCATCAACGGCCGCATGCTTGGTCACTCCGACCCGCTTCAGGTGACAGCGAACCAGCGAGTCCTCTTTCATATCCTTAACGCCAGCGCAACGGAGCCTCACTGGCTCTCGCTTCCCGGACACCAGTTTCAAGTGATCGCGCTCGATGGACGTCCCGTGCCTAGGCAGGCCAAGGTGGACATGCTGCGACTCGGGCCGGCGGAACGTATCAGCGCAATCGTGACGATGAGCGCTCCCGGCATCTATATCCTTGGCGAAGCGCGCGCCGCTTTTCGCGACGCCGGCATGGGTATCGTCATTGAGTACGCAAACAGGGTTGGAAAACCGCAAAGCCCGCCTGAATCCCATCTGCAGTGGGACTATCGCCAGTTCGGAGCGTTGTCTCCGGCAAGCTACAAATCAGACGTCACCGTGCCGCTGATTTTCACCTCGCATTTCGAGGGACATGGCGCTCTGGCGCGCTGGAGGATCAATGGAAAATCATTCCCAGACACAGACCCTGTGATTCTGCACGCGGGTCTCCGTCATCGCCTGGTCTTCAACAATCCAAGCACCGACGACCACCCGGTTCATCTGCACCGGCATGCCTTCGAATTGGTTTCAATTCGAGGCGCAGCCACGAGCGGAATTCGGAAAGATGTTGTGATTGTGGAGGCGGGAACGACGGTTGAAGCCGACCTGGTTGCCGACAATCCCGGAAACACTCTCTTCCATTGTCATCAGCAAGATCACATGGACTCAGGATTCATGGCACTATTTCGCTATGCGTGACACTTTCTCTGTCGCCGGAATCGGAGCGTCGATCAAAATCGTCAAAGGAGCAGACTTGAAGTACCTTCTCTTTGCCGTCGCAGCAGTCGGAATGCCTGTCCTCTCGTTGCAAACAGCCCATGCCCAGGGCAATTACGAGATTCAGGTGTATGGCGCAGATACAGTGGCTCCTCGAAGCACGATGGTGGAGTTGCACTCCAATTACACAGCCGATGGACAAAAGCGTTTCATCGACGGCGTTGATCCGACCAACCACGCGGAACACGAAACGGTCGAAATCACGCAGGGCATCAACAGTTGGTCCGAAGTGGGCTTCTACATCTTCACCAGCGAGCAAAGCGGGACAGGCGTGCAATGGGTCGGCGATCATATTCGGCCGCGTGTGCGTGTACCCGACAGTTGGCGTTGGCCCGTCGGCGTCAGCGTTTCTACGGAGGTCGGCTACCAACGCGCGTTCTTCTCGCCAGACACCTGGACCTGGGAGATTCGCCCCATCGTCGACAAAACTCTGGGCCGCTGGTATTTCGCGGTCAATCCGGCCCTCGAACGCACCTGGCATGGACCGGATGTGAATCTCGGGATTGGATTCTCGCCGGCGGCCAAATTCAGCTACGACTTCACCAAACAAATCAGCGGCGGGCTTGAGTACTATGCTGACTACGGCAGCATCACCAACATCGCCAGCCTGCACAACCAGCAGCAGCAATTCTTCCCTGCGATCGACCTCAACGTGTCTCCGAAATGGGAGATCAACTTCGGCGTAGGCATCGGGCCAACCGCGGCAACCGACCACTGGATCATCAAGGGCATCGTCGGCCGCCGCTTCGACTGGGGACGAAGCAAAGGCCAGTAAGGTCCTAGCCGTCGCAGGAACCCGCTAAGCTGAATTAGGCGCGAGCTACCAGACGCGGCAGGCATTCGCCGGCATCATCGGCTGCCCTGTCTTGCAGTTGAATGCCTTTCCGAATTCCGGCATGTTCTGAACCACGCCATCAATGCGGAATTGACGGGGAGAATGCGGATCGGTCTGCACCTGCAACCTCACCTGTTCCGGCCGCACGACGCCGCACCAGCTTTGTCCATGCGCCAAAAAGAATTGCTGGATCGGCGAATAGCCATCCTGCTTGGCTGACAAATCAATGTTCTTTCGTTTGGCATCCTCGAGGAATGCGAGGTAAGCCAGCCGAAGTCCGCCATTGTCCGCCGTATTTTCTCCGAGCGTCAGTTTGCCATTGAGCTTCACGTCGTCGACCGCGGTGAAATTGCCATACTCCTTCACTTCGCAATCGGTCATTGCTTCAAACTTCTTCTTGTCCTCCGGCGTCCACCAATCGGACAGGTTTCCGTTGCCGTCGAACTGGCTGCCTTCGTCATCGAATCCGTGCGTCAGTTCATGCCCCACAATGCCCCCGATGTGGCCATAGTTCTCCGCGTCTGTCGCATGCGGATCATAGAGCGGCGACTGCAGAATCCCAGCCGGAAAATTGATGTCGTTCATCGAGGGGTTGTAGTAGGCGTCGACCGTGGATGGAGACATGCCCCACTCGCCGCGATCTACCGGCTTCCCGATCTTTGCCAGCTGCCGATGATTCTCAAACTCGACGGCTCGCATGGCGTTGCCAAGCGCATCCCCGCGAACGATCTGCAACGCAGAATAGTCCCTCCAGCGATCTGGATAACCAATCTTGTCGGCAATCATGTGCAGCTTGGCTTTCGCCTTGATCTTGGTGTCAGGGCTCATCCAGTCGAGAGTATCGATCTCTCGATTCATCGCATCTTCGATGTCGTGGACCATCTGCAGCGTGAATGCCTTGTTGGCCGCCGAGAATTGAGAGGCTACGTAAGCCTGCCCCAGCGCCTCTCCCAGTGCGCCATCCGTTGCCTGCACGCAGCGCTTCCATCGCACCTCCTGGACGGGTGTGCCGCGCAGCTTGTGCCCGAAGAAGTCGAAATTCTCCTCGTCGAGCGCCTTCGGCATCGCGTAGCCGGGGACCGAGAGGATCAGTTGCCAGCGCAGATAGGCCTTGATGGTATCGAGGTCCGTGGATTCGATCAGCGGCTCGAGCCCCTTGAAGAAGTCCGGATTGGCCACGTTCAAATTCGTAAAGAGGGGCGCCCCGGACAGAGAGAAAAAGCGCGGCCAGTCAATCGCCGGCGTCAGCGCCCTGAGCTGCTCGACCGTCTCGAGATGGTAAATCTTGTTCGGATCGCGTTGCGATGTCACATCCATGGAGATCTTGGCCAGCGCCGTCTCCAGGCCCATGATCTTCTGCGCTTCCGCACTTGCCTGGTCAGCAGATTCGCCCATCAGCGTCAGCGTCTTTGCAATGTGCTCCACATATTGCTTGCGCGTCGTTTCGGCCGCGTCGCCGGCACGCAGGTAGTAATCGCGTTCGGGAAGTCCAAGGCCGCCTTGATCCACAAGTGCAATCTGCTTCCGCGCATCTTTGAAATCCTGCTCTTGTCCAAAGCTGAAGAATGCGTTGGCATTGATCAACTGAAAGTGTGCCAGGAGCTCGGTCAACTCCTTCTTGTCGTGCAAAGCGGCGATACTGTCCAGTTCTGGCTGAAGCGGCTTCAGACCCTCTGCATGAATTGCATCCTCGTTCATGCAGGTTGCATAGAAGTCGCCCACCTTCTTTTCATTGGCCCCGCGATTCGGATCGTCGACGGCTACCTTGTCCAGCAGCTCGTGTAACACCTGTTGCGTGTAGTCATAGACCATGGCCCCAGTGCCATAACTGGATTTATCTCCAGGAATTGGATGGAGCTTCGGAAAGTTGCCGCAGGCATACGCAGCAAAGTCAACACACGGATCTGCGGAAGTGTCGATCAGGGTCTTGTCCAAGCCCGGCAGCAGTTCCACGCGGGGAGTAGGGTCGCTTGCCTGCGCTGCGGCTGCCCGCCCGGCTGTGAGACAGATTCCAAGACAAAACAAAGGCGCGAAGGTCCGATGGAGTCGTTTCATGCGGTCTCCTGAATTACAGACTCGAACAACAAGCACTTGAAGTGGGGGAGGGCACATCGGCGCGGCACGCGCAGAATCTTCCTAATTGTACGAGGCGCCGTGCAGAAGCCGGCGCCTCGTTGTGACGAATCAACTAATTCAGAGGGCGAAACGCGAAAACACCTTAAAGCAGGTCGCCTCCGCTCCCGCCGCCATCGCCGAAGTTGCCGGAGTCATCGAACCCCGATCCATCATCCGTGTTCGCGCTGTCGAAGTCCGACGAGTTATCAAAGTTGCCGGTATCGTCGTTGCCGCTGCGATCGTCGCCCTGGGTGTTGTAACTGGCATCGGAAAACTGCGCGCCGCCCTGGTTCGAATCCCGATCCGAGGACTCGTGGAAATGCCGTTCGCCGCCCTGTTCCAGCCCGCGATGCTCACCGCCTTGCGCGTCGTCGTAGTAATTGTTGACCACCGTCTCTTCAACGGGACGTTCGAATCCGCCACCCATCAGGCCTTGCCCCATCCCAAACCCGCCTCCGCCCCAACCGTATCCGGGATGGCCGCCCAATCCATGCAGCACGGACTCGACCCCTTCAAATGCCAGCGCGCCCGCAGCGACGCCAGCCGCAGTCTGCATCGCGCCACGAAGAAAGCTCGGAGGCCCCGCAGCATACTGCGGCTGTTGGTAAGGAGGCTGGGCATAATAGGGCTGCGGCGCCGGCTGAGCATATTCCGGGTTTACCGGTTGATACCCAGGCTGATAAGAAGTTGGGGGCACTGCCTGCACCGGGGCCGGCTCGGGATCACGATGCCCCAGCAGACTGCCTAGAAAGCTCGTCGCATGGGCCGGTTGCCGTGGCTGTTGCGCCTGTTGCTGCAACTGCGCAACCTGCGCTTTGGCCTGTTCAAGCGCGATGTTCTGCACCAGGACCGTTTGCGCCAGGATGTAGAGCGCATCCGGGTTCACGCCCAGCGACCTGTTCAGGAGCGCTTCGGCGTCTGGATCTTTTTCCTGCAGTTGTGTCTGGTTTACCCGCTCGATGAGCGAGTTCAGAAGCTGTTCTTCCTGGGGAGTCAAGGACTTAACCTCCGGCGGCCGTCGATTTGCTCGTCATGCCGCGCCTCAGGATTGAGACGCAATCACGCGGGCAAAGTTGCACCGCCGAATCTCAGTACGCAGACTTACAACGGGCGGTTCCAGGTCCCGGAATCAGCTGACCAGTTCGAACGCCCGTACCGCTTCCTTGCGCACCGTGAGCCGCTCAATCAGGTCGTAGCGGACCTCATAGCCCCGACCCGGAGTGTCCGGAATCGCGATCTCGCCTTCGGAGGAGACAGTCACCTCGGGCTCGATAATGTCCTCTTTCCAGTAACGAGCCGAAGCCGAGACATCCCCCGGTAAGGTGAAGTTTTCCAGGGTTGAAAGGGCAATATTGTGCGACCGCCCGATACCCGATTCGAGCATCCCGCCACACCACACGGGAATGCCGCGCTCCTGCGCTGCGTTGTGCACCGCGATGGCCTCGGAGAATCCGCCTACGCGTCCCAGCTTGATGTTGATAATGCGGCACGACTCCATCTCGATGGCCGCCAGCGCATCACGCCGGTTCCGGATCGATTCGTCAAGGCAGATTGGCGTCTTCAATTGCCTCTGCAGCATCGAGTGGTAATAGAAGTCGTCATGCCACAGCGGTTGCTCAATCATCAGCAGGTCGAATGCGTCGAAACTGGCCAGGTGATCGGCGTCGCGCAGCTTGTAGGCCGAGTTCGCATCGCAGCTGAGCGTGATGTCAGGCCAGCGGCTGCGCACCTTCTCAAATACCTCGACGTCCCACCCCGGTTTGCACTTCAGCTTTATTCGCTGATAGCCCGCCGCCAGTTCGCGCTCAATGATGTCCATTAATTCGGGAATCGACGATTGGATGCCGAGCGAGACTCCACAGGCAATGGACTCGCGGACGCCTCCCAGCAACATCGAGATCGAGACACCTTCGCGCTGCGCTTCCAAGTCCCAAACGGCGTTCTCCAGCGCAGCCTTCGCCATCCGGTTGCCGCGAACGCGCTTGAAGAGGCGCGGACAGTCGCCGCCATGCTCCGGAGTTTCCGCTGCCACCATCGGACCCAGCTCGTTCATCAGAACTTGCCAGGCAGTGTCTGTGGTCTCGGCAGAAAAGAAAGGACGCTCCCCTGCTGTGCACTCTCCCCAGCCAATCAGCCCTTCTGAACGGACCTCAACCAGCAAGATTCTGCGATCCGTTGTCACGCCAAAGCTGGTTTCAAAGGGACGCACGAGGGGAAGATGAAGTTCGCGAAGGACAATTCCATCGATTCTCATAAAAAGTCGGTTCCTTGGCACATCAGCAATGAATTGAAAGTTGTTTCATTCAAGTTCAGCGTTGAGCTTTGATGATTCTTCTTCAATCCATCTCCGCCTGGGTCGGGGAACCCAACTCGAAGATTCCATTCCCTTCCGTGTCACGAACGAATCCGAGCACGGCTAATCCGCGGCTAAAGGCTTCCTGGAACTTGCGGCGATTCTCCAACTGCACTGCCATGGCCCGCTCCCGGTCTTTCTCGGATGCTTTCCACTGATAGATGGATGCCGGGACTTGAATGCGTTCCTGAATCGTGAATGGAGCCCTGGATCGACCCTCAAGGATGGCTTTTACCCTGGGCGAATCGAGATGCCACTCGGCCACCAGTCGATCCGTGGGAAGCCCTCCCTGCAGTCGACTTGAGGATACACCATAGAAATTCACGTGGTGGCAACGAACAATCGCTCCCAGCTTGTGGATATTTAAATACGCGTTCTTTATCTCCAATGGATCGAACGTCCATTCCATGTGTGTAATATTCCGCGCAAGCGCCTCAATTCTTTGTTGCAGCTTGAGTTGTGCGCCCAGTCCCCGATTGCGGTATGTCGAGTGCACCGCAAGCATGTGCGAGTGCAAATAAGGCCGCGGCTGCCCGTTTCCAGTTTTGATGCCCGGCAAAGACATGGCGAATCCGACCAAAGATTCCGGACTGCCTTCGGGTCCGGCCCCGTGCAGTTCGGTATCGAAGGCGCCGATCACCTGACCGCCGATCTTTTTGCTGACGAGGAACGCCTTTCGCGGAATCACGTCGCTATCGTCGTAACCCCAGGTCTCGATCTGGAGTTGAACGCATGCTTCAAACTCATCGAAGCCCGAGCAGCTGCGAATCAGGATCATGGCTCAGCCACCGATCCGAGCCCATGAGCCGAAGTCTTCTCTGGCTCGGCTGCAAGCTGACGTTTGGCTTCGCCCCAAAGCGCTTCAAGTTCCGCCGGCTCGAGATCCTCCAGCGGCCGCTTCGACATCCCTTCCATCTGACGAAAGCGTTGACGAAAGCGGAGATTGCAGCCGCGTAACGCCATCTCCGCGTCGACGCCCAGATGCCGTCCCAGATTCACAACCGTAAAGAGCAGGTCGCCGAGTTCCGCTTCAACGCGTTCGTGATGGATTGCCTCGCTTGGGTTTTCTTCGGCGCGCACTGCTTCGACTTCCAGTTCCGCGGTTTCCTCCGCCAACTTGGGCAACAGGTCGCGCCAATGAGGCCAGTCGAAACCGGACTTTGCTGCCTTCGAACCCAGCTTGGCTGCTTCGGCCAGCGCGGGCATGGCCCGCTGTACCGTGTCGAGCCTCGAATCAGGGTTCTCGGACTCAGCCGCATGCGATGCTCGTTCAGCGGCTTTGATCTCATCCCAATTGCGCAACACCGCCGCCGACCCTTCCACCTGCAGATCCACGACTGCCGCATTTCCCGCCACCCGCGACGCCTCTTCCCCAAAAACATGAGGGTGGCGGCGAATCAGCTTGCGGTTGAGATGATCGATCACTTCCGTGATTGTGAAGCGGCCTTCGTTGGCTGCCATCTCCGCATAGAAAAGAACCTGCAGCAGCAAGTCGCCGAGTTCTTCCGCAAGATGCGGAAAATCGCGGCGCTCGATGGCGTCAAAGACCTCGTAGACCTCTTCAAGCGTGTATTTGCGAATCGAGTCGAACGACTGCTCGCGATCCCACGCGCATCCACCCGGGGCGCGCAACCTCACCATAATCGCTGCGGCTTCCTCAAAAAGAGCTGCCGCCCGCGCCGGATCAGTTTTCACATCGAGGCTGGGAGCGGGGCAAGACGATTCTGGACTGTCTGCGTCTCGTGCAACGTCCATCGGCTCCAGTCTAAACCCACCACCAGCCCGGTGTTCCCAGGATGCGCAATCCGCGTCGCCCATTCCCTTGCACGATCCAGCCCCTCTGCCAAGCACGGACGGCCTTTGCTGCGCGGTTCGCCTCGTATACTCAAACCCGCACATGTTTCCCATCCTGGCCACGGTATTTGCGGGGCTACTCGGGCTGGCCTTCGGCAGCTTTCTCAATGTGTGCCTGAGCCGCTGGCCTGCGGGCGAGAGCGTCGTCAAGCCGCGTTCGCACTGCCGCGCCTGCGGACGAACACTCGCGTGGTGGGAAAATGTTCCGCTGGTGAGCTGGCTTGCCCTGCGTGGACGCTGCCGTACCTGCGGCGGAACGATCAGCATTCGTTATCCCATCGTCGAACTTGCCCTGGGAGCCCTTTGGGCAACCATCGTCTTCCAGGCAATCCACCATTTCCAGAACGCACACGCTGCTCTTCCCTATCCGATCGTGTCGTTCAGCGCACTCTACATTCTCCAGAGCGCCACCACCATCGGCGCCAGGATGCTCCTCGTCTGGCTGCTCGTCGGCCTCGCCGCTCTCGATGCGGAACACTTCTGGCTTCCCGATATCGTGACTCTCCCTGCCATTCTGCTTGGCGTCGCAGTCTGCACCTTTCGCGGAGAATCCTTGTTTGAAAGCCCCAACCCCTCGACTCCAATCTTGCTCCGCCTGCTGAATCTCGCTTTCGCGATCCTGATCGCTGCCGGCATCATCCTGCTCATCCGCTGGATCTACTGGCTCATCCGCCGCCGCGAAGGCATCGGCCTCGGCGATGCCAAGCTGATGGCTCTCCTGGCCGCCTGGCTCGGGCTTCCCGGGGCTCTGCTGTCGTTTGTGATGGGGGTTGTTCTGGGCGCTCTTGCGGGTGTCGCGATTCTGGGCATGCCCAAGTCTCGTCACGCGAAGTCGGCGGGTCTCACCAGGCTGCCCCTGGGCACTTTCCTCTGTATCGGTGGGATCGTCGCCGCGCTCTGGGGTCCGCAGATTCTCGCCGGTTATCTGCGCTGGTCCGGCCTCAGCCGTTAATGCTGCGGTCGCGCCGCAGGGGCGCTCGAAGAGATAGCTTTGGCGCTCTCCATCTCCGGCTCCTTCAGGATCTTCTTCGCATCCTTGCTGTGCTTGCTGTCCGGGTCGTACTCCATCACCTTTTGATAATTTGCCTTGGCGTTGGCAAAATTGTTCAAATGCCGCTGCGATTCCGCCAGCCCCCAATAGACTTCCGGGTTCTCCGGGTCCAGCACCATGGCGGATTCAAAGCGGGAGAGCGCCGCCCTCCAGTTCTTCTGGTCCAGGTAGTAGCTGCCTACGTTTTCGTCTTCCTTGGCGCTGTCGTGCTGCATCCCATCGTCTTCTTCTAATTTCTCGTTTTTTTTGTTGGTACTTGGTTCGGGCGGCGGCTTCAACAGGTTGTCCAGCCCCGCACTGCTCGAGCTCGCGCCGGAGTCTTCTGCCGCGGGCGCCGCATCTTCGGGGCTCCGCACCGGATCGCCATCTCCGGGTAGCGGAGCCGTCCCATAGTCCACCGCATCCGGCGCAGGTGCGCCAGTGCCAGGCGAATTGGCCGAAGGCAGCACCGGCACCGTGTTGGTGTCTTCGGGAAACGGATTCGCATCCTGCCCCGCCTTCGGCTTCTGGGGATTGGGCGGGGCTGCAGGATTGCCGGGCGCCGTTTGATTCTGTTGCGAAGAACTTGCAGGAGTCTGCGCGCCAAGAGGCATCGTGCACAGGAGAACATACCCAGCGCACAACAGTGCCACGCCTGCCATCCGCCCGATCCTGTTTTGAGTCCAGTTTTTCATCAACTCTTCAATGGCCCGCGTGCTGCCTCTCCATGTTAGGATGCGAGGCAGTAAGCACTCAAGTCCCCTGAAAGCGCAACGCATTCCTGCATGGATCTCATCATCCGCTCATCCGCCATTCACGCTGCCGGCTGCTATGCCACCGCCGCCATTCGCAAAGGATCTCGTGTCGCCGAGTACACCGGGCCACGCCTCAGCAAGGCAGAGGCCGACAAATGCTATGACGAGCAGCCCATTACCTACCTTTTTGGACTGGGCGACGGCACAATCGTGATCGATGGCCATTGTATGGCCATGTTTATCAATCACAGCTGCGACCCGAATTGTGAGACGCACGAAAGAAATGGCCGCGTCTGGATCAAGGCGATCCGCGACATCTCCCCGGGCGAAGAGATCACCTACGATTACTGCCTTTACGACGGAGATGAAGACGAGGCCGTCTGCAACTGTGGCGCCGCTACCTGTCGCGGCACCATGTATTCGGAAGAGGAAATTCGCCGGCGGAAACGGATAGCCAAGGCAGCAAGCCATCGCAAGGCGACCGGCCGGCCGACGAAAAATCGCAAGAAGACGACCCGTCTTCAAAGGAAGAAAAAACTGACTGCTGCTTAGCCTAGCGGCGCGCCAGTAAGTCACCCAGCCGCGAATGATAGCTGCGGCTCATCGAGAGTCGCTGCCCATTCACGAGATACACAACGAAGTCTCCCTGCGACTCCGTCCGCACTTCTTTCACGAACTGCAGATTCACAATCGCCGATCGATGCACGCGCAGGAACATTTGCGGATCGAGCTTCTGTTCGATGCCGGTCATGGTTTCGCGCAGCAGGTGGGTCTCCTTCTCGGTGCAGATGCGAACGTAGTTCTCTTCCGCACCAATCCACCGAATGTCCGTCACCGGCAGGAATAGAATCCGGCCCCGTGACTTGAACACAATGCGCGCAGTGTAAGAGTCGCGACTCACGGCCCGCGTCTGCGGCCGGCACGAAGTCTTTGCGGCGATGGAGATCTGGTCGCTCGCGCGCTGCACCGCGGAATGCAGACGCTCTGGCGTAAACGGCTTGAGCAAATAATCGACCGCGCGCAATTCAAAGGCTCGGAGCGCATAGTGGTCGTAGGCCGTCGTGAAGATAATGTGGGGCATCGCGATGCCATCATCGGCTGTGAGTTTGTCGATCAACTCAAGGCCGCCCATTCCTGGCATGCGTACGTCGAGAAATAACAGTTGGGGCGAAAGTGTCTTGATGGCCTCGATGGCTTCTGCGGCCGAAGATGCTTCTCCCACAATCTCAATCTCCGGTTCGTCGCTGAGAAGCCGCCGCATCTTGCGTCGTGCGAGCAATTCGTCGTCGATCAAAAGCGTTTGGATCACAATGCCTCTCGATTCTGGTTGGTTGTGACGAAACCCAGTGCGCGGCAGAAACTACCCTGTACTCTCCATCGCAAGCACACTGCCAAGATCAAAATGGCTCGCGAGATCGCCGAATCAATACGTTACGCATGTCCCATCCATTTAGTTCCGTTCTGGATGTGTCCACTTTCACCATCTCCTGTCCGAAACTGGACACTCGCTGCGCGAGCCGCCCCGCTGACCGCGCGAATTCCGGCGTTGGTCCCAGATCCCTAAATCCGGGAATTCATAGCCCTTTCTTGCGAACTCTCTCGCACATCCTCCATGCGTCCTCACGGACCCGCAACTCGCCGACGCCTTCCATCCCTTCGTCCCTGAATATGGCTTTCGGTACGAGCAAACCCCTCCTTTCTCATTCCCTGAAGAACGCGCGCGGAATGCGAATGCGGCATTTCTGCATTCTGTCGCTCCAACGAGATTGCTCCCTCGTTCCATGCAACCTGTCCCACGCTCCCGCGATCGGTCACTTCGCATCAACCATTGCGCTCAATTGGATTTGTGCATGCTCTTTCGCAAGCGACGGTGATATCTCGCCCGGAATGGAGTGGACCATGCTCAGAATCCATCGTTGGCTCGCGCACGCAGTGCTCACATTGGCCGTTTGCCTTGCGACAAATCTCAGTTTCTGCCAGGGAATCGTAACCGGGTCAATTGACGGATCTGTGCAGGATCCAAGCTCCGCCGTGATTCAGGGCGCAACCGTCACCGCTGTGCAGGCGGGAACCAACTCCAATTTCAAAAGTGCGACCAGCACCTCGGGCAGCTTTCAACTGCCTGGGCTTCCCGTTGGACGCTACATGGTCACCGCCGAGGCTCCTGGATTTGTGGCAATGAAGGTCGAGAATGTCATCGTCCAGGCCGGAACAGCCACTCCGCTCGGCGTGTTGACTCTCACAATCGGCGCTTCCGAAGCTGTTACCGTCGAAGCGGCTTCTGCCATCCTGCAGCCCGACTCCGTACAGATCAGCCAGGAATTCGACACGGAAAAAACACAGGACCTGCCCATTGGCAACGGCTTCGATATCGTTGCGCTCCTCACCCCGGGCGTTGCTCCTTCGGGCGGCAATCTCTTCACCAATACCAATGGCGCTGAGTTCTCCACCAACGGCATTCGCGATCGCGACAACAACTTTCAGCTGGATGGCCAGGCCAACAACGATACCAATATAGGAGGCCCCAACGTCTTCTTTGGGAACGCGGACGCCATTGCCGAAGTCCAGGTCATTACCGCAGAGAGCGCCGAATATGGCCGCAACAGCGGAGCCGTCGTCAACTACATCACCAAGGCCGGAACCAACCAGTTCCATGGAAGCGGCTACGAGTTCTACAACGGCAGTTGGGCAGATTCTCTCGCCAACCAGGACAAGAATCCGATATTCGGTTATTGCACCCCGGGTGAGGATCCTTCCTCCGGCTGTGCCGTACCCACAATCCCCCGCTATGTCGACAACCGCTTTGGTGGAACGGGTGGTGGGCCCATCAAGCGCGATCGTTTGTGGTTTTTTGGCTCGGGTAACTTCGAACGCCAGAAGACCGGTGCCGCGCCTTCCTCGTCCGCTCCTTTTGTCACGCCAACACCGAATGGCATCACCGAGCTTCAGTCCGCATTTCCAAACAACGCTGCCGTCGGAGCCTTGGCAGCCATCGGACCAACGACAATCAAGACTGGAAGCCTGAGCTTTGGAACTCCGACCGACGTCGACGTTCTCGGGGTGCCCATTGAGTTTGCGACTGCCCGGCGCCTTGTTCCCTCGCCGTTCAATGACAACGAAGCCATGGGACGCATCGACTATCAGCTTTCTTCGAAAGACCGCGTCTTCGGACGCTACATCTACCAGAAGTCGTTCTATTACGACTACAACTACTTCGCGCCCACCGAGAATGTAACGGGAAGTTTCGTCAATGTCGGCGGTTCCAGTCACTTCGTCGGTGCGGATTGGTCGCACACCTTCAACAATCGATTCTTGAACCAGGCGCGTTACAGCTACTCGCACGCCACCAGCGAGTTCGGAGGCGGAGGCTTTCCAAATTGCACCGGTGCGAACGTTCTCTCCGGCTGCCCCATCCGCGCCAGTTTCGCCGATTCTACCGATCTCGCCATCGGGGAGTTGAATAACTTCTGGCCACAAGGAAGACTCGTCGAAAGCTCACAGATCCAGGACAACGCCACATGGCAACTGGGCCGGCACAGCATCAAGTTCGGCGGCGAATTCAATCACTTCCCCGAAACGGATTATGGCATCCCGGACCTGAACGGATTCTTCACCTTCGCCAGTTTCGGTGACTTTATCCAGAGCAATTCTGAACTCACGGCCTACGCGGAAGGTCCTTCCACTTATCCCCTCACCTATAACGCCGGGGCGCTTTATTTCCAGGACGACTTCAAGGCCACGCCTACAGTGACCCTTTCGCTTGGACTCCGTTACGAACTCCAAAGTCAGCCCATCAATGGCCTCCACGACATCACCGTAAAACGGGAATCCAACGCATCCACGGCCTTCTGGGATACGACCTTGCCACTCAACTTGCGTACAGTACAGTCCCTGCCCATCGTGAAACATAACTTTGGTCCGGTGGTGGGATTTGCCTGGCAGCCGCTGGCGCGGGGCCGCAGCGAGACCGTCGTGCGTGGCGGATTCCACATTGGCTACGACTCCACCTTCAACAATCCTTTTTCGAACATCGCGCAGACCACGCCGACCGTGAACGCCGTGCAATTACAAACCTGCAATGCCTGCATCCCTTCCGACGGCGAAGCCTCCACATTGCGCGGCCTTATCAATCCCCAAGTCCCTCTCGGAGTCAATCCGGGGTTGCGCGCCGAAGAGAATACCGATCCGAACCTGCACAATCCCTATGCCGAACAATGGACCATCGGCGTGCAGCAAGCCGTCACTTCGCACATCGTCGGCGAAATCCGCTATTTGGGAAATCACGGCGTGGGCCAGTTCGAAGTGCGCAACGGAAATCCAGCCCTCGCCCCGCTCATTGCTGCGGGCTTTCAGAGTGTTATTCCTTCCGGACTCACTCCCTGCACCACCGTCAACGCTCCCGGAGCAACCGCGGGATTCGTGGATTGCAACCGGACCAATGTCATCACCCTCGGCAACACGGGTTACTCCAACTACAACGGGCTTCAGTCCCGGTTGTCGATTGAGCACTGGCATGGACTGACGGCCGGCCTGAGTTACACCTGGAGCAAGGACATCGATAACATCTCCGAGATCTACGCAACCGGAACCGGCGGCAACACCAACAGCTTCGCGCAGAATCCCTTTGACCTGGCCCATGCAGAGCGCGGCGTCAGCGGCCTTGACTATCCGCAACTGACCTCGGTCTACATGATCTTTGAGGTTCCCGTCTTCCGCAATCAGAACACGCTCGCCGGCAGGCTTCTGGGCGGATGGCAGGTCAATCCCGTCTGGCGCTTTGCCAGCGGCCAGCCCTACACGGTGCTGGAGAACACGACCCCCAATCGATTGCTCTGCGATCCGACAGAGACCACCGAAACTGCGGCCGGGGCAACCTGCCGGCCCATCATTGCAACCCGAACCGCACCGCTTTACATGGTCGGCCAATGCACCGATGCGACGGCCTCGGACTGCGGCCTTGTGGACTACTACACCGGCAACGCGATTACCAAGCAGAACGTGCACTGGATCGTCAACGACAACACCTCGGCCGCCTACTTCGGCACGCCTTTCGCCGGCGGCGGAAGAGACCAGCAGCGCGGCGACACCATCAACAATGCGAACCTCGCGATCCTGAAGAATTTCAAGATCAACGAGCGTATCACACTCGAGACCCGGGGAACCGCGTACAACCTGATGAACCGCCAGTACCGCGGAACACCTGGCGTCAATATCGATTTCGGCAACTTCACCGAAGCTGGCGGGGCGTTCGCCAATACCTTTTTCAATCCCGACAGCGGCGGACAAACCAACTCAGTCTTCTCTGGAATCGACCGGCGAAGAATCGAGTTAGGCGGCAAGATACGCTTCTAAAACTAACCACCGGACTTCGTGCCCCAAAGGCGGCGAGCGCTGAACTCGCCGCCTATGTGCGAGTTTCATTCCGATGAAAGCCCGCTATCCAATGCGTGCGCGGATACTCTCTGACTCTCTCCCCAAGTTTTCATCGAAGCGATTTTGCCCTCTCCCGAAACATTCTTCGAATTGTGACGAGTTGCGGCGTTCGGAGGGCCAACCGGTCCGATGTCCGGTTACTCCGACGATTCGGCGATTCCGAGACCTTGCAAATGCGGGAACCGCTCGATGACAAGTGCGTATTCAAGCGAGTCTAGGGATCAGCAACATTTCCTTGAACTTTTCCTGGTCAACAGGTGAAAGTTTCTTCAACCGATCGGGGGACCTCATGAAAGGTATTTTTCAGACACCCATCGGAAACGCGCACATCGTTGCTCTGCTTGGTGTGCTCGTTGCGCTTCTCTCTGCTTCTCCAGCAAAGGCTGCGGAGCCGGATATTCCTTCGGCAAAGAGCGCTCCGGAACCAGCTTCCATTCAGCAGCAAATTGAGTTGGCCGCTGACTACTTCACCGGGCATGGCGTCAAGCAGGATGAGAAACTTTCCGCCTACTGGTATGAACGAGCTGCAGCGGCAGGCGATCCTGAAGCCCAAAAGCAAATCGGCTACTTCTACCAGATCGGCCTGGGCGTTCCGCAGGACTCGGCACGGGCATTCCATTGGTATCAGTTGGCGGCCGCAGGCGGATTGCTGAGCGCCAAGGTCAACCTCGGCGTAGCCTACGTATGGGGCGTCGGCGTGGCCAGAAACGTGGAACTGGGGATGAAGTTATTCAGAGAAGCGGCAGAAAAAGGAAGTGGCCTCGGCGCGTGCTATCTCGGCGACGTCTACGTCTCGGGAATGAATGGCCCAGTCGACAAAGCAACGGCCGAGCAATGGTATGAAAAAGGCGTGAAACTACATGAGCCACGCGCGGAGTTTGACCTTGCGTTTCTCCTTTCGGAACGCGAGAACCGCTCCTATAACCTTCCGCGCGCTGCCGACCTGCTGAGAAAGTCGGCAGACGCGGGATATGTCCGTTCGATGCATGCACTGGGGCTGCTCCTGGCGAATCATCCGTCCCTCTCCAGGGGTCCCGATGAAGGCGTGAAGATGCTCGATGAATCGGCGAAAGCCGGCAACTGGCGATCCTCCGCTGCGCTCGGAATTCTCGCGCGCGACGGCCACTTCGTTCCCGCGGACAGCCGGAACGCCTACTACCATTTCCGTCTCGCAACATTGCAGGGCGGCGAAGCTGCGCTCACGTACCTCGCGAAGGATCTTCAGATCCTCCGGGAGAAGCTTGGTCCGCAGGATGTTGCGACGATCGACGCGCAAGCCGACAGTTGGCATCAACAACATCCGCTGGCACTAGAATTCATCTACAAAGGCGGCGAATACTGGAAGAAGTTTCCGGCTTACGCGCTCGCGACTCCGCAAGACGGCGTATATGCAGGCCAATTGATTCCGAGCGGCTCGTTTTAGCCGAGCGGCCGTACCCGGCGAAAGCGATCGCGGTGCTCGCCGGTCTAAAAGAAAGTGGAGGACGACGAACAAAGCAGAATGGGAAAGGATCCAATCCGCAACGAGCCGGTGTTTATGCATCCGGCAATCTTTATCGGCGGTTTCGCCGTTGTGGGGGCATTCTTTGCCCTGCAGGAGTGGGTCTACATTCGCCGATGGGTCTATCAGTGGAGCAATCAGCTTTCGGCAGTCACCACGTTTGCAGAATACATAGCCTTCTATTTTCTTTGGGGCGCCATTTGCTGGACGTTGTGGGTTTTTCTGCGCCCTTCCATTCAAAGCGCCACTGTTCTTCAGATTCTTACCCGTTATGTTCCGCTGAGCATCGCGCTTTGCATGGTGCAGGAGGTCGCATGGCTCCTGATGTTTCCTAAAATGCCGCTCAACCGGCCCAACTTGATTTACTGGCAGAGGCTGGAGATGAACCTCGAAGCCGATGTCACCAACAGTATGGCGTCCTTCTGGGGTTCCTTCTTTTTGTTCCGCGGCATCGGCTACTACCAGAAATTCCGTGAGAAGGAGAAGGCGGCGGCGCAACTGGAGGTCCAGTTGGTGAACGCCAGGATGGCCGCGCTACGGATGCAGTTGAACCCGCATTTCCTGTTCAACACCATGAACAGCATCTCGAGTCTAATGCGATTCGACATCGACGCCGCCGACACCATGCTGGAACAACTCAGCAGCCTCTTGCGTATCACCCTCGAACGCGGCAACGTTCAACTCATCCCTCTGCGCGAAGAAATCGAATTCATCGAAGTTTATCTGGCCATGCAGGGACGGAGATATGCGGGCAGAATTCGCCAGACCGTTTCCATTGATCCGGAACTGCATGATGCGTTGGTTCCGGCAATGTTTTTGCAGCCTATTGTGGAGAATGCCTTCGCACACGGCTTGTCGAAAGTCGAATCGGATGGGCTCTTGTCGATCGAAGCCCAGCGAGACGGCAAACAGATGTTTATCACCGTTCTCAACAGCGGAAAAGGCCTGCCGACCTCGCCGGTGCAAAGAACCGACGGACGCGGTGTGGGCCTTACGAACGTGAGGAGCCGCCTCAAGCTGCACTACGGCGAAGGATGGTCCCTCTCTCTGGTCGAGGTCGACCCCCGGCACGTGCGCGTGACTATCCGCCTCCCTATCCAGATCGCTGAGCGGCATGCAGAGCCTGCGGCAAGGTATGGTGCGTAATGATCAACGCAGTTCTGGCCGACGACGAAGTCCTGGCTCGCCAGAAACTTCGTCAGTTGCTACGCGAGGAGCAGGACATTGAAATCGTGGGAGAGTGCGCCACGGCTTCTGAAACCATTGCGCTGGTCACGGTGACCAATCCCGAACTCCTCTTCCTCGACATTCGCATGCCCGATATGGACGGATTCGATGTGCTCGGTGCGCTCTCGGTTCG
Source organism: uncultured Acidobacteriaceae bacterium (assembly GCA_963798035.1). Taxonomy (GTDB): domain Bacteria; phylum Acidobacteriota; class Terriglobia; order Terriglobales; family Acidobacteriaceae; genus Telmatobacter. The sequence continues at coordinate 130,537 of CAWCRW010000014.1, forward strand.
CGAACAGGTCGCCATGCCGCAGGTTGTTTTCACAACTGCCTATGACCAGTACGCCGTCCGCGCTTTTGAGATTCACGCCATCGACTACCTTCTCAAGCCCTTCACCTCCGAGCGCTTGCATTCGGCCGTTCAGCGCGTGCGCGAGCGCATTGCGAGCCAGGGACCCGCCGCACAGGAAGAGCAGGCTCATGCGACCGACGTTCAATACACTACGCGTATCGTTTTTAAGTCCCGAGGCCGCATTCTCTTTCTACCGGTGACAGACATCCGTTGGATCAGCGCCGAGGAGAACTATGTGCGCATCTGCACTGCCGCGGAAACGCATCTGCTGCGCGAAACCATGGCCGGCCTTGAAAAACGCCTGGACCCTGAAATGTTCCTGCGCGTCCACCGCTCCTCGATCGTGAATCTGCAATACGTGAAGGAAGTGCGCAGCGATACAGAGGGCGAATCAACCGTTCTGCTCATAAGCGGAGAAAAGATACCCATGAGCCGAAGTTATCGCGCTCGGATTCAGGACTGGCTTCATCACTAATACTACTGTGTTATAAAGTGGATACCTCTGCTTCGGTTATTCTGACGGTGTAATTTGTCGGGTAGTACGTTGATGGAATGAGCCCTCGCCAACTGGATTTCTCGCGTCAAGGGGAGCGTCTGCAGGTCTATCTGGATGGACTGACAGAAGCCGCCGGACATGCTGATCGCGTGGTTCCTATCGAGAACTATACGAAGGGACTCATGCTGCCGATCGAGCGCAAGAGCGTGGAGCCGATGGCGGCACGTCTGGCTCCGGGCAACGTACGCCAGATGCATCAGTCATTGCATCACATCGTTGCCGATGCAGCCTGGAGCGATGACGCGCTTTTGAAGCAAGTTCGCAACCAAGTGCTTCCCGTCATGACGCGGAAACATGCACTGGCGGCCTGGATTGTGGATGACACGGGATTCCCCAAGAAAGGTACTCATTCGGTTGGAGTCACCCGTCAGTATTGCGGGCAGTTGGGCAAGCAAGACAACTGCCGAGTGGCGGTGAGTGTATCGCTTGCCACCGAAGAGGCAAGTATTCCCGCGGCCTACCGTCTCTATCTTCCCGAGGTGTGGGCAAACGACAAGGAGCGGCGCAAGGAAGCCGGCGTACCCAAGGAGATAAGTTTCCAAACCAAGCCGGATATTGCGCTTGGGCAGATCCGTTCGCTGGTTAACGAAGATGTACCACGTGGTGTGGTTCTGGCTGACGCCGCCTACGGCGACGATAGTGGATTTCGCGAAGGACTCGTATCACTGGGGCTTTGCTATGCGGTTGGCATCAAGTCCTCGACCACGCTTTGGCCCCCGGGCATCATGCCGCTGCCGCCCCGGCCGAAGGGAAAAATGGGCCGTCCGCCGCGGCTATTGCGGAGGGATGAACAACATCAGCCACTCTCTGCGAAAGACCTTGCTTTATGCCTGAGTACTACTGACTTGCGCAAGGTGAACTGGCGTGAGGGAACACGCGGCATGATGCGTTCACGCTTTGCCGCGGTTCGTGTTCGCGTAGCCCATCGCGACTACTGGCGCAAAGAACCGCATCCTGAGCAATGGCTGTTAATCGAGTGGCCGGCAGGAGAGAAGGAGCCAACAAAATACTGGCTGTCGAATCTAAACGCCTCGATCATTCTGCGCAAATTGGTTGCCATCGCCAAACTGCGCTGGCGCATCGAGCGCGACTACGAAGAACTGAAGCAGGAACTTGGCCTGGGACATTTCGAAGGTCGGAACTGGCGCGGATTTCATCATCATGCAACTCTGTCGATTGCAGCCTACGGCTTCCTGGTTTTGGAGCGGTGCCTTTTCCCCCCTCAGCCAACTCGCAGCGCTGTCGAAGCAGAAAACATCCAAGTTCAAATACCCGCAATGCAATCCAACTACACGCCCCGCGGCGCTGCCCGTAAGAACAGAACGGCATAATCCTCAATCCATCGCTACACTGCGACGCCAGATCGCAACCCACCTCGTCCGCTCGCTGCCTCGTTGTCCGTGCTGTCTTCACGGAAGTTTATAACACAGTAGTACTAACAGATTGCTCGAAAACATTCTGTTTTTCGTAGACTCCCGAAGCTTCCATTCCCGCGCGAAAGGCGAGATTGTGTTTTTCAAATTATTTGGCCCGCTTCTCATCCCTTTCCGCAGTTACTCGTCCCGGATATGAAGGAACAAAGCTCTACTCCCCCAATCTCCCGGCATTCATAGTTACGGCAACACGCCTCGACCCAATTTCGGCCTCGCGAAATGTTTGTCCTCGATTCATACCGCCTGATCCCACCGACCCTTCAGCCGTCACAAACCCTTGAAGCCTCGCCGCTTGGGACCACGAATTGCACGCCATTAAACAGGACTGGCTGCCTCATGAGTGTAACTGCATATCTGACTCCGGACACAATCTTGCCGCGCACGCGCAAGACCAAGCCCCGCGTGCGGTTGTCAGAACAGCGCATTGCATTGCAGGTGAACGTGGCCGCCGACCGGCGCAGGATCTTCGATGCATTGACGCTGCCCGAATACATCGAGACCTGGCTCTCGCTTCCCTGCGCACACACCGGGTGCCTCACCATCGCGTCGCAGGCCGACAGCTCGTATCGTCTCGATCACTATGCGGAGGACGGTCTGGACCTGAGTATCTCGGGATCGTATAGAGTTTGTCGCCGTGGCAAAATGTTCTTTTCGTGGCGCAAAAGCCGGGCGCTCGATGGTTCCGAATTCCTTCCTGAAAGCGCAGTACAGATTCGACTCTACGGCGACTTTGCCCGAAGCACGCTTTGCTTGTCCCATACCGGGTACTTTTCGGAAGGCGAATATCGATGGCACAGCGAACTGTGGAACCGATCTCTCAGGAAGCTGCAACAGCTCTTTCCCGCCCTTTCCTAATCCAAGCTATCCGCAGCCAGATTTGACGATTCTTCCTGCCCGGTTTCGGACAAAAAGCGCAAAATCTCTTCCACAATGCCCGTTTCCGTCGGACCTTTTGTATGATCGTGGGACGGAGAAGCTTCGTATCGTCTTCATCCATTCATGAGAGTCGGCATCATCGGCACAGGCGCCATCGCCGGAAAGCACGCGCAGGCATACAACAACATTGGCTACACGATCACGGCCTGTACCGACTGGACCGCTGATCGTGGACGCACGTTTGCGCAGGCTACCGGGGCTACGTTCGTTTCCACCCCCGAAGACCTCTGTCGTCGGCCCGATGTCGATTACGTCGACGTCTGCACCTTCCCGGTCTATCGCCTCGCCGCCGTCCAGCTCTGCGCTGCATCGCGCAAAGACGTTCTCGTCCAGAAGCCGATGGCCGTCGATCTTGCTTCCGCACGCCAGATGGTCATTACCGCGGGCAAAGCCGGCATTCAGCTCGGAGTGGTAAGCCAGCATCGTTTCGACGATTCAATCCTCTTCCTCAAGAAAGCCCTCGGCGAGGGGCGACTCGGCCGTATTCTCGAGTTCGATGCGTACGTCAAATGGTGCCGCTCCGCTGAGTACTACGCGCGATCGGTCAAGGGAACTTGGTCCGTGGAAGGCGGCGGTGCACTGATCAGCCAGGCCATTCACCAAATCGATCTATTGCTGCACTTGAACGGCCCGGTCGAAGAAGTCTTCGGCTACTGGCAGTTGGCCGCGCTCCACCGCATCGAGGCCGAAGACGTACTCTGCGCCGTGCTGCGCTATGAATCGGGAGCTACCGGAGTCGTGCAGGCATCGACTGCGCTTTGGCCCGGCACTCCTGAGCGGCTTGAGATTCATGGCATCAAGGGAACTGCGATCGTGACGGGCGATCAACTGACAACGTGGAACGTCCAGGACGATGCGGGCGATCCGGCGCCTCTAGCCGCCCAATCCGCCTCCGGCGCTTCCGATCCCATGGCCATTTCTTTGACCCCCTTTGAACGGCAATTCAGCGATTTCGGAGAGGCCTGCCGCAGCGGACGTCCGCCGCAATCCTCCGGCATCGAAGGTTTCCGCGCGCTCCAACTGGTGCGTGCCATCTACACCTCTTGTTCTGAAGGGCGAAAGGTGAAAATCCGGCCCGAATTTTTTTCCGCTGGCAAGTGATCTGCCGTTGGCTGTACACGACCCCGTTCCAATCGTTTTACAATCGCCTCGACAGTTTCGCGCCGAGTCTGCTGCGCACTTGGGCGTTCACATCCGATCGCGCGCGGTGATCCAAATTCAATTTTCAGGGGGAACGTTATTGATGAACCGCAGACCCTTGGGCCGCCGCGATTTCCTGCGCCAGACCAGTTCCATTGGCTCGATGGCCATGATGGCGGGCCTGACCCAAGCGTCGATGGCTCTCGGCGTACCCGCCGCCAACGTCATCGAAGATGCTGTCCAATCCGACACTTCCAGTGAATCTCCGAAGTACCACATCAAGTTTGCCGTCTGTGGCATGAGCCACGACCACATCTATGGCATGGTCGGCGCCGTGCAACGCGGTGGCGGCGAGTTAGTCGCGGCATGGGGCGGCGAAAATGACAAGCTCGCAGCTTTCTCAAAACGCTTTCCATCGGTCAGGATCGTCAAGACGCAGGAAGAGATTCTCGGCGATCCTTCAATCCAGCTTGTTCTCAGTTCGCAGATCGCCAATGAGCGCGCGCCGCTGGGCATTCGCGTCCTGAAGAGCGGCAAAGACTATCTTTCCGACAAGCCCGGCATCACCACACTGGAACAACTCGCCGAAGTGCGCAAGACAATCGCTGCAACGAAACGGACCTACGCCATCATGTACAGCGAACGGCTTGAAGTGAAAGCCGCGGTCTACGCGGGCAAATTAATCCAGCAGGGCGCCATAGGAAAAGTAATTCAAACCATCAACATCGCTCCGCACCAGATCATCCAGGGCCGCGGCGATGCGGGCGGAGCAGCGAGCCGGCAGGAGTGGTTCTGGAATCCCGACCAATACGGCGGCATTCTCTGCGACATCGGATCGCACCAGGTAGACCAGTTCCTCTTTTACACAAGCTCGACCAAGGCCGACGTCGTCGAGTCGCAGATCGCCAACGTGCGTCATCCCGATCGTCCGCGCTTTCAGGATTTCGGAGACATGGTGCTCCGCGGCGATCGCGGCCTCGGGTATGTCCGCCTCGACTGGTTCACGCCCGATGGTCTCGGCACGTGGGGCGATGGCCGCCTTTTCATTCTCGGCACCGACGGATATATCGAAGTCCGCAAGTACATCGACGTCGCCGTAAAGCATCAGGGTAACAATCTCTTCCTTGTCGACAAGAACGAGGCCCGTTCTATCGATTGCAACCAGATGCCGCTTCCCTTCGGGCCGGAATTCGTCGCAGACATCGTCAATCGCACCCACATCGCGCAAGATCAGGAACAATGCCTTCTGGCTGCGGAAATCGTGATCAAGGCGCAGAGGGCCGCAAAGGTCGTCACGCTGAAGGAGTAGCGAACGCTCCGCACAGCTTCACCTGGCATCGAACTTTCAAACCGCTTCTAACGAGGGGTCCCGATGGAGATTTCAAGACGAGATGCCGTGGCAGGCCTGCTGGCATTGCCGGCCGTGTTCAACGCGTTCGCTCAAGCCGAGGAACAAAAGCCGATTCTCGGTCCAACGGTGTTCAAGTGGGAAGACATGAAGCCGGTCAAGACCGCCACAGGTGAAGTCCGTTCGCTCTGCAAACAGCCCACCGCGACAGTCGACCAATTGGAGATGCACGTCTCCACCTTGAATCCAGGCATGGAATCGCACCCGCCGCACCGCCACGTAAATGAAGAGTTGATCATCCTGCGCGAAGGCCAGTGCGAAACCCTCTCCAATGGAAACTGGATCAAGATTGGGCCCGGCTCGGTGGTCTTCAACGCGTCCAACAGCTTGCACGGATTTCGCAATGTCGGCGCCGTGCCCGCGGTCTATCACGTCATCAACTGGAGTCCCAATAAGGACGCTGCCGCGAAGCAATCGTCCTGAAATTCGCACCAGGGTCCTCCCTGCCCTCAGACGTTACAATCGCACCTAGGCCGTCTGTGTTTCGCAGCGGTCGAGGGAGCGCGCATCCGCATGGGTTACCAGGTTCTGGCCAGAAAATATCGTCCGCAACGCTTCGCCGACGTGGCCGGCCAGGACCACGTGACACGCACCCTTCTGAATGCGCTCACCCAGAACCGCATCGCGCACGGGTACATCTTTTCGGGACACCGCGGCATTGGCAAAACCACCATCGCACGCATTCTGGCCCAGGCCCTGAATTGCCGCCGCGAAATCGGCAGCGCCGAACGTCCGACGCCCGAGCCCTGCGGCACTTGCGATTCGTGCATCGAGATTCGCCAGGGCAATGCGGTCGACGTCATCGAGATCGACGCGGCTACCAATCGCGGTATCGATGAGATTCGCGAGTTGCGCGATGCAGCCCGTTACGCTCCCTCCCGCGACCGCTACAAGATCTACATTCTCGACGAAGCCCACCAGATTACCGAAGCAGCCTTCAACGCCCTGCTCAAAACCCTCGAAGAGCCGCCCTCGCACGTCATCTTCATGATGGCGACCACCGAGCCCGAAAACATTCCGCAGACCATTCGTTCGCGCTGCCAGCACTTCAGCTTTCACGCGGTCAAGTTCGACGACATCCATGCGCAGCTCAAGTCCATTGCCGCACAGGAGCAAGTCGAAGCCGAAGAAGCGGCACTCGCCCTGCTGGCCGAAGCCGGCGACGGTTCCATGCGCGACGCGCTCTCCATCATGGACCAGGCGATTGCCTCCGCGCCTTGCGATGCCCAGAACCGCCCCGTTCTATCCACAGCGCAGATTCGCGAGTTGATGGGCTCCGTGCCCAACGCGGTTTTCGAGCGGCTCCTTGAAGCCGTCGCCGCGGGCCAAAGCGTCGAGCTCATGGAACAGCTGAACCTCTTGCTCAATGCCGGACACAGCCCGTCATCGCTGGCGCGCCAGATGGTGCGCTACCTGCGCAATGCATTGATGGCGAAGTTGGGTGGTGAGCAAACCGAGCTGCTGCAGATTTCCGCCGATGAACGCGCGCGCGCCGCACGCACTGCCCTGCTCTTTGGCGAAGAAGACCTGACGCGCAACCTGCAGATTGTTCTGCGCACCTTCGACGATCTGAATTACCGCCAGGAGCAGCGCTTTCATCTTGAACTGGGCCTGCTGAAACTCATCCACGTCCAGCGCCTGCTCCCGCTCGAAGAGTTTTTGAGCAGCGTCTCCGGAACCACCGGCCCGCGCGCCGCGGCCCCTCCGAAACAAGCAGCACCGTCTCCAAGAGCAGCAGTTCCGCCGGCTCCGTCTGCGCCCATTTCCTCGTCCGCGCCTGCGATGTCGCCTTTTACTGCGGCCAGTACGCGAAGCAGTCTTCCTGCATTGAAGCAGAGCGCCGTAGCGGTCGAGACGGTCGAGGAAGTCGTCGTTGCCGCGCCGTCCCGCGCTGCCACACCCTTCCCGGTTGCATCGAGCCCGAGCCCATCGAACGGCTATGCCGAAGCGATCACGGAAGGCTCGTTGGCCAAGGTCCCTGAGAACGACGCCTCCGTAAGCGCGCCCACAGCCGAAGCCGCCCGCGCGGCGATCTGTGCGGCCCTATCAACTGCAGGCCACGTTTCCGCCTCCCAATTACTGGGCGCCGGGGTTTGGACACTCGACGCTGCAAGCTTGCGCATCGAAGTCGCAGGAATGGGAAAGAAAATGCTGAGCCTCACCGTGAATGCGGCCGCAGAGAAGATCATTCGCCAGGAACTGCAAAAGCTCGGTGCTTCTGCGCGTTTCCTCATCGTCCCCGGCGCTGCAAACGGGTCCGGGACCTCGGCCCAGCCGACCGCAATCCTGGGCAGCGCGCAGGAAGACGCGCTTAAAAATCCGCTCGTCCAACGGGCCAAAGAAATCTTCAATGCCGAAGTTCGCAGCGTCGTCGATCTACGCGCAAAGTAGCACGCGCAAAAAGGCATCCAAGGAGGCAGCATGATCAACCCGCTGAAGATTCCCGAACTCCTCTCCCAGGCCAACCAGATGCAGGAAGAGGTACAGCGCAAGCTCGCCCAAACCGTGGTCGAAGGTTCCGCGGGGGGCGGTGCAGTGACGGCGACTATGAACGGAAAGAAGCAGCTCCTCAAAATCCACATCGAGCCTTCAGCCGTCATGAGCCTCACCGGCGGCCAGCCCGACGTCGAGATGCTCGAAGACCTTGTCGTCTCTGCAGTCAACGAAGCCGGACGCAGGGCGGAAGACGCGATCCAGTCGAGCGTGCAGGGTATGCTGGGCGGCCTCAAACTCCCCGGGCTAGGATAATCGGTCAAACAGATTACCCGCAGCGTTTGCGCGGAGGTCAAGGCAGTGTTGGACGCATTGAATCGTAGAAACTTTATGCAGTTTGGATTGGCTGCGGGTGCGGCTACTCTGGCTCCTCGCTGGCTATCGGCCCAGGCGGCGGTTCCGAAGCGAATTGCCGATGGCCGCAAGATTGCCGAAACCACTCCCATCAAGACCACGCGCCTCGCCGACGATGTCTTTCTGTTGCAGGGATTCGGCGGCAACATGATTCTGCAGACGGGCCCGGAAGGCCACATCCTTATCGATTCCAGCTTCTCGACGTCCGTACAGAAAGTGTTGGCCGCCATCAACGCGGTCAGCAGCGGCACGCCTCACATCCTGATCAACACGCATTGGCATTACGACCATACCGACGGAAACGAAGGCATGCATGCCGCGGGTTTCAAGATCCTTGCCCATACGAAAACACGCGAGCGCCTGTCCACACCCCAGGTGGTCGATTTCTTCCACATCACCGTGCCGCCCGATCCAGCGGGCTCCTGGCCTACCATCACCTTCGACGACACCATGCAACTCTGGCACAACAGCGACGTGCTTGAACTTCAGCATTTCGATCCCGCCCACACCGACACTGACATCTTCATCCATTTCAAGAATGCCGACGTCCTCCACGTGGGCGACACCTGGTTCAATGGAATGTATCCCTTCATCGATGAAAGCAGCGCAGGCAACATCGGCGGCATGGTCGAGGCAAACAAGAAGGCTCTCGCGCGGTCCGGTCCGAACACCAAGATCATTCCCGGCCATGGGCCCCTGGGAGACAAGTCTCAGCTCCAGCAGTTTCACGACATGCTCTCGACGGTGCGCGACAGGGTGGCTACGCTCAAAGCCGGCGGCGCCAGCGAGCCGGAAGTCATCGCCAAAAAACCAACCGCCGACCTTGACCCGATCTGGAACAAGGGCTCCTTCACGCCCGACCAGTTCGTCGGCATTTGTTATCGAACCGTTTAGGAGGCAAGCGCTGTGACCCGTTATGCCGAGCCCATGGCGCGGCTGATTGAAGAGTTAAGGAAACTGCCGGGAGTCGGCACGAAGTCTGCGCAGCGTTACGCCTTTCATATTCTGCGTTCGACCGACGACGATGCTTCAGCTCTCGCCGACGCCGTACGCGGGCTCAAGGCGAGTCTGCGCCTTTGCTCCGTCTGCAACAACGTCACGGATGTCGATCCCTGCGCCTATTGCGCCAGCCCTTCGCGCAATCAGCGCCTGGTGTGTGTTGTGGAAGAACCAACCAATATCGAGTCGGTCGAGCGCACGCGCGGGTACAACGGTGTTTACCATGTCCTGCACGGAACGCTCTCCCCGTTGCATGGCGTAGGGCCGGACCAGCTGCGCATAAGCTCTCTGGTCAACCGCGTCGAGCGCGGCGAAGTGGAAGAGGTTATCCTTGCCACCAGCCCGACCCTTGAAGGCGAGGCGACGGCAAATTGGCTGGCAGGAATGCTACGGGGATCACCGGTGCGGATCACCCGGATTGCGACTGGCGTCCCGGCAGGCAGCGACATCGAGTACGCCGACGAGGTGACAATGGCCCGAGCCATCGAGGGGCGCCGCGACCTCTAGCGAAGGCCGCTTCCATCCGTTTTTCTTCTCAGGCCTGCAGTCGGCTCAGCAGATCCTGGGGATGCACCGGCTTCGCCAGGATTTCAAACTCATAGCCCTTGGCCCGCGCCTTTTCCAGCAAGTCCGCCGTGGCGGCCTGTCCGGAAAAGAGCAGAATCTTGATCTTGGGTAAGAGAGCGCGAATCATGATGGCCGCATCGATTCCGTTCAAATCGGCCATGATGACGTCTGTGATGAGCATGTCGGGCGTAAACGTCGAGGCCATTTCCACAGCCTTCTCGCCAGAATAGACGGCCTTGGCATCGAACCCGCTCTGGTTAAGGATCATCGCCAGCGTATCGGCAATGACACGTTCATCGTCAACAACGAGAACCTTGGGTTTGACACGATTTTCGTGCATACTCTCCTAGACGCTGAATGCTATTCCTTCAATGAATATCAGTCATGCCAATCGCGGTGACCGGAGAAGACCGCGTGCAGAAGCTGTTAGGAACCAGACTCATCCTTCATGATACGCTCTGTGTCCGGCTCCAGCTTCGAGTAACGCTCTACTCAAGCTTCCCTGTGGAGCCCTGAAACTGAGACATTGTACGGGTTGATGACGGCAGTTGGAAATAAGTTGGCCCGTATTCGTCTTGAATTGCAAAACGTGCGGATTCACAAATCAGAGGAGTCCCGAAAAGCAGTTGGAAAACGGGCGAGCTCTGGACTCGTTCCGGATTCATCTTCCAGAAATCCTTTAAACATAGACTTGCAACACAGCACCCCGCACGGAGCCTGTCAACAGGCCCCAGGAAAAGACAGAAACCGGATCGGAGATTCGTGCATGCAGGCAGTGGCCCTCCAAAACCCGGCCGAAGGCGTTCGTACCGACGCCATTATCCGCGCCGAAAAGATCGAGAAATACTACGCGCAGCCCAGCGCAAACCGCATCCAGGTGATCTCGGCGACCGACCTTAGCGTTGTGCCGGGGGAGATCGTCGCTCTCCTGGGGCCGTCCGGTTCGGGCAAATCAACCATGCTGCGCATGCTCACAGGCCTCTCCAAGCCCTCGGCCGGCCAGGTTTATTGGCACGAAAAGCCCATTGCCGACGCCGAAATCAACGTCTCGATCGTCTTCCAGAGCTTTGCCCTCTTCCCCTGGATGACGGTGCTCGAAAACGTCGAAGCGCCCCTGAAAGCCCGTGGCGTCCTCCCCGCCGAGCGCCACGAACGCAGCATGAAGATGATCGACACCGTCGGACTGGACGGCTTTGAATCCGCCTACCCCAAAGAGCTTTCCGGCGGCATGCGCCAGCGGGTCGGCTTCGCGCGCGCCCTCGTGGTCGAGCCAGAAGTGCTCTTCATGGACGAGCCTTTCTCTGCCCTCGACGTCCTGACGGCCGAAAACCTGCGCAGTGAGCTGCTGGAACTTTGGGCCAAGAAGACCATGCCGACCAAGTCCGTCTTCATCGTCACCCACAACATTGAAGAGGCAGTCCTCCTGGCCGACCGCATCATTGTGCTGGGCCGCAATCCAGGCCATATCCGCACCGATTTTCACGTGCAGATCCCTCAGCCCCGCGATCGCAAATCCGAGAACTTCACCCAGCTCGTCGACTACATCTACAAGGTGCTGACCCGCCCCGACGTCGTCCCCACCGAGGCCCCCGACCATCAGCACCCCGGTCCGCGTCCCCGCGACCAGCGCCAGATGCACTACCAGATGCTGCCTCATGCACGCCCGGGCGGCATCGCCGGCCTCCTCGAGCTGCTCCTCGATAAGGGCGGCCGCGACGACATCTATCGCCTGGCCGACGATCTGGCCTTCGAAATCGACGACCTGCTGCCCATTGTCGACGCCGCCCAGTTGCTGGGATTCCTTAAGGTAGAGGAAGGCGACGTGTCGATCACCGACCCGGGCTCCCAATACGCGAACTCCGAGATTCTTCGCCAAAAGGAGCTCTTCCGCGACGCCGCCGTCGAACATGTGTTGTTGCTGCGCCAGATCCGTCGTGCCCTGGAAGCCAAGAGCGACCATACAGTGCCCGAGGACTTCTTCCTCGACATGCTCGACGAGCAATTCAGCGACGAGGAATCGCAGCGCCAGATGGAGACGGCGGTCAACTGGGGCCGCTACGCCGAGCTCTTCGACTTCGACGCTGCCCGCCGCCGCTTCGTCATGCCCGATGCATTGGAGGAAGAAATTGCGGCGAGCGAGGGCGTTGAGTGAAACTCCACGCACTGGCGCGGACCCTCGTCACCGCGCGCACCTGGCCCTTCGTCATCGACGTAGGCGTCGCTGCGTGCGCACTGGCGGTCTTCTTTTCCTTCGTCAGCACTGGAGAGTACTGGCTCGGCAAGCCGATTCCCGTTGTTCCCATTTCGCATTCGATCGGTGCCCTGCCGGCGTATGCCTTCTACTCCATCATCCGCATCGGCATCGCCTACTTTCTCAGCCTCGTCTTCGCCATCAGCTACGGCTATACCGCCGCCTACAATCCGCGCATTGAAGCATGGATGATCGCGGTGCTCGACATCCTGCAGTCCATTCCCGTGCTCAGCTTTCTGCCGCCCGTCGTGCTGGCTATGGTCGCCCTCATTCCCGGCCATCAAATGGGAATCGAAATGGGCGTCATCCTGCTCATCTTCACCGGACAGGTCTGGAACCTCGCGTTCAGTTTCTACACCTCGCTGAAAAGCATTCCCCGGGAAATGCTCGAGGCATCGCGCATCTATCGCTACTCCGCGTGGCAACGCTTCTGGGAACTCGAATTGCCCTACGCCACCATCGGCCTGGTCTGGAATTCCATTGTCTCGGTGGCCGGCGGATGGTTCGCTTTGATGGCCTGCGAGATGTTCACCATGGGTACGCGCAGTTTCCAGTTGCCCGGCCTCGGCAGCTATCTGCAAACTGCGGCCGATTCAGGCGACGTGCGCGCCCTCGTGACCGGATTCGGCGTTGTCATCTTGATTGTTGTCGCCACCGACCAACTCCTCTGGCGCCCCCTGATTGCGTGGAGCGACAAGTTCAAATTTGAGCAGGTCGAATCCGCTGACCGCGTCGCATCCCCTATTCTCGCCTTGCTCCAAAGATCGTCGCTGTTCAGTTCCCTGCCGGGAAACATCTGGGCGCGCCTCGAAGAGCCTATCTTTCGCCGCCTCGCCCGTTCCAAGAAGACCCACTTCGTGCGGCCGCTCGACGAGGGACCCGCGCGGACCGGAATCTCCCCGGCCCTCTGGACATTGGCCGCCGTCGCTTTGACCGTCGTGGCCTGGGGTGCCTTGCAAGCCGTGCTCATGTTGCGGACCGTCACCTGGCCTGAGTTGAAGCTGCTTCTTGAAGGTGCCGTCGCGACGTTCCTCCGTGTTAACGCTTCGCTCCTGATCTCCGCGCTCTGGACCATTCCGGTCGGCGTTGCCATCGGCTTCAATCCAAAACTTGCGCGCTTCATTCAGCCCCTCGCGCAGATCCTCGCGTCGGTCCCCGCCACGGCGTTCTTTCCCATCCTCCTCATCGGACTTGTGAAGATAGGCGGCGGGCTCGGCATCGGGTCGATTGCCCTCATGCTTCTGGGAACGCAGTGGTACATCCTGTTCAACGTGATCGCCGGAGCCATGTCCATCCCGTCGGACCTGCGTGAAGTTGCCTCGCTCTACCGCTTCACGCAGTGGCAACGATGGACTCGCCTGATTCTTCCCGGCATCTTTCCCTACCTCATCACCGGGATGGTCACGGCTTCCGGAGGCGCCTGGAACGCCTCTGTCTTCGCCGAATATTCGCGGATGCCCGACCGCACCCTCCAAACCATCGGCCTCGGCGCGCAAATCAGCGCGGCCACCGATGCAGGCCGCTTTCCCATCCTCCTGCTCGCCACTATCTTCATCTCGCTCATGGTGGTTACCATGAATCGGTTAGTTTGGCGGCGGCTCTATCGACTGGCTGAAACTCGGTATAAACTCGAAGGCTAATTACATCAATCTGGGAAAAGATTTCTGCCCGGGGAGCGAACGATGATCCGAGTCGGACTGGTGGGTTTTGGCATGGCAGGGCGCGTTTTTCACGCCCCCCTGATCTCGTCCGTGGAAGGGCTGGAGCTGGCCGCTGTCGTCGAGCGCAACTCCGACAATGCCGCAAAACTCTACCCAAACATTAAGACGTGCCGCAGCCTCGATGAGCTGCTCGGCGATTCATCCATCAAGCTCGTCGTCGTGGCCACTCCCAACAGCACCCATTTCGAAGTCGCCTTGCGCGTTCTTGAAGCGGCCAGGAATGTCGTCGTCGATAAGCCAACCGGCGTGACATCGTCCGAGATCCAGCAGCTCATGGAGCTTGCAGGGGGCATCGGCCTCCAATTCATTCCATTCCACAACCGTCGATGGGACAGTGATTTTCGAACAATTCAGCAAGTATTACTTGAGAAGTCTCTAGGCCACCTGGTTCATTACCAATCCACGTTCGATCGCTGGCGCCCCGGTGCATCCTCGCGCGCCTGGAAAGACGATGCGGATCAGGGCGGCACTCTGCTGGACCTCGGCACGCATATCGTCGATCAGGCCCTCACCCTTTTCGGCGAACCGGATTCCATCGGCGCCGAGGTGCTGCGGGAGCGCAACGGGGAGGGCGGAAACGATTCATTTACGATACGGCTGCACTACCTCACTGGCTTTACCGCAACCTTGAGCGCGAATTGCCTCTCATCGATCCCCCGACCGCGCTTCCATCTGCGCGGGACCAAAGGAAACTACTTGAAGTGGGGGTTGGATCCTCAGGAAGACGCTCTGGGGAAAATCACGCGCGTCGATTCACCCGATTGGGGCACCGAGCCTCCCGATCGTTGGGGCACCTTGCGCGTCGAAACCGATGAAAACATCGTGACGCAACCGGTTCAACCGATCCCTGGAGACTACCGCCTCTTCTATGCAGGAGTCCGCGACGCTCTGCTGGGAAACGGGAAACCGCCGGTGGCAGCCATCGATGCCTGGCGCACCGCGCGCCTGCTGGAGTGGGCGCAGGAAAGTTCGAAGACCCATCGCAACGTGGAATGCGACTGGATCGCGGCCCCAGTATAAGCAGATCAATCTTCACTGCGTGCTCGCAGTTTCCGTCTCTACCAGCGGAACCCAGAACCGGAATACCGTTCCCTGCGCCGGCGAACTGCTCACATCGATGGCGCCTCCATGGGCGGTCACGATCGCCCGCGCTATAGCCAGGCCCATGCCGGTTCCCTTTCCTTTGCTGGCGCCTTTCTTGCCGCGATAAAACTTTTCAAAGATGAAAGGTAGATCCACAGGATCGATTCCCGGTCCATTGTCCTCCACGCTGAACTCCAGCTTCTCTCCGACGCGGCGGCTGCGCAATGCAATGCGGCTGCCCGGCGGGCAATACCGTGCAGCATTCTCGAGCAAATGCCGGAACACCCGCTCCAGCAAATGTGGATCGACCCATACCAGGTCGTCCGGCTCCTCTACGCCAAGGACAACCCGATGCGGCGCCAGCACAGCCTGCGACTTGTCTGCGGCATGCTCCAGAAGAGTACGCGTGTGCTGCGGCGATGCATGCACCTTCACCACATTGGCGTCGATCTCAGCCATCTCCACCGCTTCGCCGATCAGGGCGTCGAGTCGCGCGCTCTCCTCATCCACAATGGCACTGAGATCAAGACGCGCTTCCTCGTCCAGGCCCTCCCCCTGCCGCAGCGTCGATGCTGCCGCGCGAATCGATGTAAGCGGAGTCCGCAGCTCATGTGTCAGGGAGTCAATCAGCGCGGTCCGCAATCGTTCGCCTTCGCGCGATGCTTCCAAGCGCGCCGATGCTTCAATGGCCATGGCCCGTGTCAGTGCAATCGCCACCTGCGCCGTGACGGCCGTGGACAATTCCCTCGAAAGCGTCGCTGGCCGCCAGCCGAGCGCGCCCACGGAGCGCATGCCGACCATCAGGGGCATCGCCGCCATCTCTCCCGGCAATGCCAGCGTCGGGCTTTGTCCCTGGCTCACGGCATTGAGGCTTGCCTGGATGCTCATCGGCAGCTCGGTTGTCGGCTCGACCGATGAATAAACCGTGTCGTCTTCGCGGGAGTACAAAGCCACACTTTCCAACGCGAAAATGTGCTGGATCACGTGCGGTAACGCCCGCATCAATCCGGCTGCGTCGTCATGCAGCATCATCTCCTGGCTCAGCAGATACAGTCGTTCCACGTCCTCCTTGCGCTGTTCGGCCTGCTGTGCCTGGCGCCGCGCCCGCTCAGCAACTCGGCCCGCCACCATCGAGCTCGCCAGGAACGAGATCATGGCGATCCACTCCTGCGTTCCGGCCAGGGACAGCCTGCGCAACGGCGGCAGAAAAAAATAATCGAACAAAAGCGCGCTGAGAATCGCGCCGTAAAGAGAGACGGCCAGGCCCGCCTGCGTCGCCATCCACACTACCAGCACCAGGAAGATCAATCCCGCCGTGGTGGAGGTGGCGCCTGCCCAGGCCATGACGGCAGTCGCGATCCCGACGATCAACGTGGCACCGAACCATCGAGCAGTAATCCCGAAGCTGGCCTTCCAGGTCATAGGGGTCTCACTGGGAATGATAACGGCCCGACCGGATGATATAAGCTTCGGGTGGAACACGAGTCTCTGCGATGCTCGAATCTCGGAACTCGAAAAAGAAAGCCCCGCGCGGCGGATTTCTTCCAGCGTGAGCGAGCTCGCATTGGTTTTGCAACGACAGGCGAGAGTCAAACCCATTCTGTGCGGAATCCATATTGCGAAGTGCAAGGGAGAAAGACCTGAGATGCCCGGCAGAATCTTGGTAATCGACGATGAGCCGCAAATCACGCGCGTCCTGCGTGCCGCTCTTACCGCGCAGAGCTTCGACGTGCGCACGGCGAACGATCCCGAAGAAGGGCTGCGCGTTTTTCGCGAGTGGCTTCCTGACCTGGTCATCACCGACCTGATGATGCCGGGGCTCAGCGGTGTTGACGTCTGCCGTGCTATCCGCGCAATCGCGTCGACGCCACTGCTCGTGCTCTCCGTGCGCGATCACGAACGTTCCAAGGTGGAAGCGCTGGATGCAGGCGCCGACGACTATGTGACCAAGCCCTTCAACATTCAAGAGCTCCTGGCGCGGGTGCGGGCCCATCTGCGCCGCGCCCCCGAGCGCACCACGACGGCCATCGAGACCGGGGATTTTGTGGTCGACGGGTCTGCGCACACCATTACCGTCCAGGGAAAGCCGATCCACCTCACGCCCAAGGAGTTCGATCTTTTGCTGCATCTCGCCCGAAATTCCGGGAAAGTGATGACCCATCGCGCCCTCTTGACCGCTGTTTGGGGAGCCCAATCCGCGCACCAGCCGGAATATTTGCGCGTCTTCGTCGGCCAGCTGCGCAAGAAGCTCGAAAGCGAAACCGGCCGCCAATACATTCAGACAGAACCATGGGTCGGCTATCGCTTCGTACCCGAAGGCTGGGTTGGCAACGAAGAGTAGATTTAGACACTCGAAGGAGTTACTTCGCTCCAGCCTTCTTTATTTTTTCTTTACATCTCCCTTCCGGCCCCGCTACGGAGCATCCTCCAGAATCACTTTTGGGCGCGTCGCTGTCGTCCGGTCCTCACGGACACCGACACTGCGATAAGCCTTTGAGGGTTCAACGATGCAGGATTTGGCGATGTTATCTTTCACGGCGGCTTTCTTCGTCCTGGCGTTTCTCTACGTCAAGGCCTGCCAGAAGTTGAGGTAGTCCATGGATCTCATCACAACCGTCGCACTCATTCTTTCCATTCTGCTGCTGGCCTACCTCACCATTTCCCTGCTCTATCCGGAGAAATTCTGATGACTGCCAATGGCTGGTTGCAATTCGCTATCTACTCCATCGTTTTGATTCTGACCGTTCGCCCCGTCGGTATGTATCTGGCACGCGTCCTCGAAGGCGAACGCACATGGCTCGATCCACTTCTGCGACCCATCGAGCGGCTGACCTACAAGCTCTGTGCGATCGACTCCAAGCGCGAGATGAACTGGCGCGAATATGCCTTCGCGATGCTGGGCTTCTCGGCCGTAAGCATGGTGCTCACGTACGTCATCGAACGCATCCAGTCCCTTCTTCCCTGGAACCCGCAACACCTTGCCGCCGTCGGACCCGATCTCGCCTGGAACACCGCTGCGAGTTTCACGACCAACACCAACTGGCAGTCCTATACGCCCGAAGCCACAATGAGCTATCTCACCGAGATGGCCGCTCTCGCGACACATAACTTCTTCTCCGCGGCAATCGGCATCGTGGTGGCTATCGCTCTGATTCGGGGTATCAAGCGCACCAGCTCCGGCACCCTCGGAAATTTCTGGGTCGACACCACGCGCACGCTGCTCTATATCCTTCTGCCCGGCTCTCTGCTCTATGCGCTCTTGCTCGTGGCGCAAGGCGTTCCGCAGAATTTCCACGCCTACACCATCGCGCACACGCTTGAAAATCAGACCCAGACCATCGGGCAGGGACCAGTCGCCTCACAGGAAGCCATCAAAATGCTGGGCACCAACGGCGGCGGATTCTTCAATGCCAATAGCGCCCACCCTTATGAGAATCCGACTCCGTTCTCGAACTTCCTCCAGATCCTCTCCATCTTCATCATCCCCGCCGGGCTCACCTATACCCTGGGCCGCATGACCGGCTCGCCGGGACATGGGTGGGCCGTCTTCGCAGCCATGTTTGTCTTATTTGCTGCCGGATTCACTACCGTCTACTGGGCAGAGTCGCATCCTCATCCGCTCATCCACAACGCGGCGCAAATCGGCACTGCCACGGCTCCCGGCGGCAACATGGAAGGTAAAGAGGTGCGCAACGGCATCGCGGAAAGCTCGCTCTTTGCCACCATCACCACCGATGCAAGCTGCGGCGCCGTCAACAGCATGCACGATAGCTTTACTCCTCTCGGCGGGATGGTCCCTCTCACTAACATCATGCTCGGCGAAGTCATTTTCGGCGGAGTGGGCGCCGGCCTCTATGGCATGCTGATCTTCGTCGTCAAATCTGTGTTCATCGCAGGACTGATGGTGGGCCGCACGCCGGAATACCTGGGCAAAAAGATCGAAGCCTTCGACGTGAAGATGTCCATGCTCTATGTGCTCATCTTCCCTCTTGTCGTGCTCGGCCTCACCGCGATGTTTGTGCTTTCGCCGACCATCGGGCTCCCGGCACTGACAAACACAGGCCCCCACGGGCTCACTGAAATCCTCTACGCTTTCACTTCCGCAGTGGGCAATAACGGATCTGCCTTCGCCGGTCTCAACGTACCAGCCAACCCGACCACGCAGTGGTGGTACAACGTTTCTCTCGGATGGGCCATGCTCATTGGCCGCTTCCTCATGATGGTTCCGGTGCTGGCCCTTGCCGGCAACCTTGCCCAGAAGAAAAGCGTTCCACCTTCGCCCGGCACATTCCCAGTCAACACGCCGCTGTTCACCGTGCTGCTGATCGGAGTCGTCCTGATCCTGGGCGCACTCACCTTCTTCCCTGCGTTGAGCCTGGGACCCATCCTGGAACACCTGCTCTTGCAGCATGGTCAGCTTTTCTAACGAGGACGGACGAACAGTTATGGCGGAAAAGAAGAGTCTCTGGAATACGCAAATCATTGGTCAGGCGCTGGTCGATTCGGTGCGCAAGCTCGACCCGCGCTGGATGGTCAAGAACCCGGTCATGTTCGTCGTTGAGGTGGGCAGCGTTCTTACTACGGCACTGCTCATCGACAACACGGCGCAACATCGTGTCGGATTCGGCTTCAATCTGCAGATCACGCTGTGGCTCTGGTTCACCGTCCTGTTTGCCAACTTTGCCGAGGCCATGGCAGAGGGCCGCGGCAAGGCACAAGCCGACACCCTGCGCAAAGCCAAGGGCGAAACCATCGCCCGGCGTTACAAACTCGACGGCACATTTGAAGAAGTCCCCAGCGGTCTGCTTCGCGCCGGCGACGTGATTTACGTCGAAGCGGGAAAATACATCGCGGGTGACGGCGAAGTCATCGAAGGCGTTGCCTCTGTCGACGAATCCGCCATCACCGGTGAATCAGCCCCCGTAATCCGCGAAGCCGGCGGCGATCGCTCGGCGGTCACCGGTGGAACCAAGGTGCTCTCCGATTGGATCCGGGTGCGCATCACCTCCAATCCCGGCGAGACGTTTCTCGACCGCATGATTGCCCTCGTCGAAGGCGCAACCCGGCAGAAGACACCCAATGAAATCGCCCTAAGCATTCTGCTTTCCGGCTTGACCATCGTGTTCCTCCTTGCGGTCGTCACGTTACAGCCCTTCGCCATCTACTCCAAGTCGCCGCAGACCATCTTCGTTCTCGTCTCGCTGCTCGTTTGCCTCATTCCCACCACCATCGGCGGACTTCTCTCCGCCATTGGCATCGCCGGGATGGACCGGCTCGTGCAATACAACGTGCTCGCCATGAGCGGTCGCGCGGTCGAAGCCGCCGGCGACGTGAACACGCTGCTGCTCGACAAGACCGGCACCATCACCCTCGGCAACCGTCAAGCCACCGAATTTCGTTCTGCGCCTGATGTGTCTGCCGAACGCCTTGCCGATGCTGCCCAGCTCGCTTCGCTCTCCGATGAAACGCCCGAAGGTCGATCGATCGTCGTTCTCGCCAAAGAGAAGTACAACCTGCGCGGCCGCGATCTGGGCGGCATTCATGCAGAGTTCGTGCCCTTCACCGCGCAGACCCGCATGAGCGGCGTCAACCTGCCCGGAATGCGTATCCGCAAAGGCTCCGTCGATGCCATCGCCCGCTTTCTTGAAGATCAAGGATCATCGCTCCCCAAGCGCGTGCGCGAAAACGTCGAAGAGATTGCCCGCCTCGGCGGAACGCCCCTGGTCGTCGCCGAAAACTCGACGGCACTGGGCGTCATTTATTTGAAGGACATCGTCAAGGGCGGCTTGAAAGAGCGCCTTGCCCGCCTCCGTGCCATGGGCATTCGCACCATCATGATCACCGGCGACAATCCCCTGACCGCGGCTGTGATCGCGCGCGAAGCCGGGGTCGATGACTTCCTTGCCGAAGCCAAACCCAAAGACAAGATGGACCTGATCAAGCGCGAACAGGGCAAAGGCAAGCTGGTAGCGATGACCGGCGACGGCACCAACGATGCGCCCGCATTGGCCCAGGCCGACGTAGGCGTTGCCATGAACTCCGGCACGCAGGCCGCAAAAGAAGCCGGCAACATGGTCGACCTCGACTCGAATCCCACCAAGCTCATTGAGATTGTCGAGATCGGCAAGCAGTTGCTGATGACCCGCGGCGCTCTCACCACCTTCTCGATCGCCAACGACGTCGCCAAGTATTTCGCCATCATACCGGCCATGTTTGCGGGCGCATTCCCGGTGCTCAACGCGCTCAACATCATGTATCTGCATTCGCCGCAGTCGGCCATTCTTTCCGCCGTCGTCTTCAACGCCATCATTATTGTGGCGCTCATTCCGCTGGCTCTGAAAGGCGTGAAGTATCAACCAAAAGCCGCGGAAGCGCTGCTACGGCAAAACCTGCTGATCTATGGCGTCGGCGGAGTCATCGTGCCGTTCATCGGCATCAAGGCCATCGACATGCTCATCGTCGCTCTGCACCTGGCCTAACCAAGGAGAATGAAAGTGCATTCCACATCCACAATGCCGGTCACCGCTACAGCACAAGCCTCAGCGACCTCCCACTCGCTTTGGGGAACTTCGATTCGCTTCACGATCTTCGCGACCCTGCTCTGCGGCCTCGCCTATCCGCTCCTGGTCACCGGCATCGCTTCGGTCGTGTTTCCCCACCAGGCAGCGGGCAGCCTCATTTTGAAGGACGGTCAGGTCATCGGCTCCGCACTGCTCGCGCAGAGCTTCACGTCCGATCGCTACTTCCATCCGCGCCCATCGGCTGCCGGCAATGGCTACGACGCCACATCCTCCGGCGGTTCGAATCTCGCTCAGTCCAACGCCAAACTCGTACAGCGCATTCAGGGCGATATCGACAAGCTCACCGCAGAGAATCCTGGCAAGCCAGTGCCAATCGATCTTGTCACCACCTCTGCCTCAGGCCTCGATCCCGACATCACGCCCGATGCCGCGTTCTATCAGGTATCGCGTGTAGCCAAAGCACGCGGCCTGAGCGAAGACCGGGTCCGCCAGCTCATCCAGCTCCACATCACCGGTCGTCAACTTGGGTTTCTCGGGGAACCGCGCGTCAACGTGCTCGCGCTCAACCTCGACCTCGACAAGCTCGCAAAATAATTCTTCAAGTGGCTTCCCCTGGAATGGGAGAGGGGTCCTTCCCTCTCCCTCTTTTTTTTGCGGCGTCGCCGTCGCGCGGCCCCATCCGCAAAACGATTGCCTGATCTAGGTTGATCCCCCCTTCCAGCGGCAATCGGCCAACGAAAGGCTCCACGAATGCCCGGGCATCCGCGAACCGCACCGCATTAGACAACGGGTCTTTCGATCAACTACCATACCCTTTCCGCCACCGACCGCTACGACGGGACTAGCCCATGCGCGCGTCATTGTTCATCACCTGCTATAACGACACACTTTTTCCGGAGACAGGCCGTGCGGTGGTGCGCTTGCTCGAGCGCCTCGGCGTTTCATTGGACTTCAATCCCCAGCAAACCTGCTGCGGCCAGATGCACGCCAATACCGGCTTCCGTGCCGAGGCTTTTTCGCAAGCCAAGCGCTTTGTGCGCCTTTTTCAGGATGCGGAAGCGCTGGTCATTCCCTCGACTTCATGCGTAGCCATGATTCGCGATCAGTATCCGGGGCTCTTTCAGGAACTCGGCAACGAAGCCCTGCGCAAACAACTCGATGCCCTGCTTCCACGCATCTATGAGCTTAGCGAATTCCTGTCCGATTGCATGGGCCTCGAAGACGTAGGCGCCTTCTTTCCGCATCGCGTAACCTATCACGCGAGTTGCCACGGCCTGCGAGGACTGCACGTCGGCGATCGACCCTTTCGCCTGCTCGGCAAGGTCCGCGGTCTTGAGTTCGTTCCGCTCGAAAATCTCGATCGCTGCTGCGGCTTTGGCGGAACCTTTTCGATCAAGAACGCCGAAGTCTCGACGGCGATGCTCACAACCAAGCTTGTTGACGTCCTTTCCACCCGCGCCGAATATTGCACAGCACTCGACAATAGCTGTCTGATGCATCTCGGCGGGGCGCTCCACCGTCAATCGGCTTCCATGCGAACCGTTCATCTCGCCCAAATTCTCGCCAGCACCGAGACGATAGCCGCCGAGAGTTTCGCATGAGCACCGAAGTTGCCAGCCGCATCGACCTCGACCCGCGCACGGCTCCGCCCTTTCCCGAGGCCGCATTTCCCATCTTGCGCAATACGCAACTGCGCAAAAATGTGGCCCATGCAACAGATGTCATTCAGGCCAAGCGAGCGCTTCTTGTCGCCGAAAAATCGGATTGGCAGGATTTGCGCAGGGCTGCCGCCGCGATCAAGGACGACGTCCTCGCCAATCTCGATCGATATCTCGTCGAATTTGAATTGCGCTGCACCGCCGCCGGTGGCCATGTGCATTGGGCCTCCGACGCAGTCGAGGCGCAACGCATCATCCTTGACATTCTGCGCCAGGAGAACTCGACCGAGGTCATCAAGATCAAGACTATGACCTCGGCAGAGATTCATCTCAACCCCGCGCTCGAAGCTGCCGGCATTCAAGCCGTCGAAACAGATCTCGCCGAATTGATTCTTCAACTCGGCGACGACGAGCCCTCGCACATCGTTGCACCTGCGTTGCACGTAAATCGTCGCCAGGTTCGCGACATCTTTACGCGACGCATGGGCCTCGCCGATCTTTCCGATGATCCGCAGGCGTTGACCGCTGCGGCCCGCGCCTACCTGCGCAAGAAATTCCTCAGCGTCGACGCTGCCATCAGCGGCGTCAATTTCATGGTCGCCGAAACCGGCGCAGTCACAATCGTCGAATCCGAAGGCAACGGCCGCATGTGCCTCACCCTGCCCCGCACCCTGATCACGCTGGCGGGCATTGAAAAAATCGTCCCACGCTTTCGCGATCTGGAAGTGATGCTGCAGGTGCTGGCACGCTCCGCCACCGGCGAGCGCATGAATCCCTACTCTTCTCTCTGGACCGGCATCACACCCGGGGATGGCCCGCAGAACTTCCACGTCGTGCTGCTCGACAATGGCCGCTCGTCCATTCTCGCGCGGCCCGTCGAGCGTCAGACTCTGCGATGCATCCGCTGCGGCGCCTGCCAGAACACCTGCCCGGTATACCGGCAAACCGGCGGCCACGCCTACGGCTCGGTCTACGGCGGTCCCATCGGTGCCATCCTGACTCCGCAGCTTATGAAGATGGAGCACGCCCAGTCGTTGCCTTATGCTTCTTCTCTCTGCGCCGCCTGCTACGAAGTCTGCCCCGTCAAAATCAACATTCCAGAAGTGCTCATCGAACTGCGCGCGCAAGTGATCGACCAGGAACGCGAGCAAACAGCGCGCGCCTTCGATTTGATGTACATCGGCATGCGCATCGCCAACAGCATCTTCGCAAGCGCCGGTCGCTTCCGTTGGGCGCAGCGCGTCGCACGCCTCGGTCTGCGCCCGTTTACCCGCAAAGATGGGTGGATTCACAAGCTGCCCAGTCTCGGCGCACGATGGACCATGAGCCGCGACTTGCGTGGACTGCCGAGCCAGACATTTCGCGAATGGTGGGCGTCCCGCCCTGAGGAGAGGCCATGAATTCTCCCGCGCAATCCCGCCAGCTCATTCTCGACCGCATCCGCGCAGCCACCGCGGTGCCCACGGCCGATCCAAAACAGCAGGCGCAACCCACCTACATCCGTCATGGCAGTCTAGAGCCGGAACAGCGCATTGGGAAAATGATCGAACGCCTGCGCGAATACGATGCTGAGGTGGTGGAGTGCGCGCCGGAAAACCTTCCCCAGTGCATTGCCGATTGCCTTCAATCCAGCGGTAGACACATCTTCGTCGCGCCCCCTGGCCTGCCGCCGGGCTGGCTGGCCCCTGGAGTTACGTGGAAGATTGACACTGGCCTCAGTCCCAGTGAAATTGAAGCATGCGATGGCGTCGTCACCACATCCTTCTGTGGAGTCGCCGACTCCGGCACCATCGTTCTCCATCACTCCGCCGCTGAAGGCAGGCGTGTTCTCACGCTTCTTCCCGACTGGCATTTGTGCATCCTGCGCGCCAGCCAGGTCGTTGAAACCTTGCCCGAATATTTCGATCGCTGCGCGCAGCCTCCATCCCTTGCCACCTATATCTCCGGCCCCAGCGCCACCGCCGACATCGAGATGACCCGCATCAAGGGCGTGCACGGTCCTCGTTTTCTCAACGTCCTTCTGGTCCATGATCAACCCACGCCCGATTACACAACCGCAGCGAACCTGA
The DNA here is from genome assembly GCA_963798035.1 of uncultured Acidobacteriaceae bacterium. GTDB lineage: Bacteria > Acidobacteriota > Terriglobia > Terriglobales > Acidobacteriaceae > Telmatobacter. Next base: position 155,786 of record CAWCRW010000014.1, read on the forward strand.
ACGGAGCTCTCGTATGAATCCTCCCGATACGACAATTCTCGACCTGGCTTTCAAGACGCTCGACAATTTCCAAATTGAAATTCCTTCCTGGGGGTTCGCCAACACGGGCACGCGCTTTGGCAAGTTTGTCCAGGCCGCAGCCGCGTCCACGCTCGAAGAAAAGTTCGCCGATGCCGCCGAAGTCAACCGTCTCACCGGCGCCACGCCCACCCTCGCGCTGCACGTCCTGTGGGATCTGCCGGAAGGCGTGCGCGATGTCGTCGAGATGAAGGCCCTTGAGAAGCGATTTGGCGTCCGCGCGGGCTCCATCAATCCCAATCTCTTTCAAGACCAGGATTACAAATTCGGATCGCTCTGCAACCCATCCACTGAAATCCGCGAGCGCGCAGTCTCTCACGTTCTCGACTCCATCGAAATCGCCAGGCACCTCGACGCGCGCGACGTTTCACTCTGGCTCCCCGACGGCTCCAATTATCCCGGCACGCAAAGCATCCGCAAGCGCATCGACTGGCTCACCGAGGCATTGCGCACCATTCACAGTCACCTGCGTCTCAATCAGCGGCTCCTCATCGAATACAAGCCTTTCGAACCGGCCTTCTATCACACCGATATTGCTGACTGGGGCATGTCCTCGCAGCTCGCGCGCGACGCGGGTCCCCAGGCGCGCGTCCTCGTCGATACCGGGCATCACTACGCATCGCAAAACATTGAACAAATCGTGGCTTGGCTTCTGCACACCGGACTCATCGGCGGCTTCCACTTCAACGACCGTCGCTATGCCGACGACGATCTGACCCTTGGTTCCATCGATCCCTACCAGGTGTTTCGGATTTTCCATGAGCTTCTCAGCTCCCCACCTGCAACCCTCGACGAAGTCGCATTCATGATCGATCAAAGTCACAATCTGAAAGGCAAGATCGAAGCCAACGTCCAAACCATCATGACCGCCCAGGAACTTTGGCTCAAGGCGGCGCTGCTCGACCACGAACAGCTCGCCGCCCTCCAGCAATCCTGCGACCTTGTCGCGGCAGAGGAACTCTTCCGGGGCGCATTCTGGCGAGACGTTCGGCCGCTGCTCCATGCCTGGCGCGAAGCCCGCAGCCTTCCGACGGACCCCTTGGCCGCTCTGCGTGAGAGTGGTTACGTGGAGCGCATCGGCCGCGAACGCGGCAGCAGAAACTCAGCCGTCAGCAGCTACGCCTGAGCGACCGATGCTGCAGGATTGGCTCTCGAGGCCTGCTCATTTTCCGCCATATATCATGGAAAAGGCTCGAAATCTTTCTGCCCGGGGTTGCCTATGATGCAAACGACTCTTGCCGCACCGACTCTGCAGTTCCTCGACGATCGCTGGGATGCCCAGATTGCCGCAAAACTTGATGAGCCGGAACTGCTGCGCTATCGCTCCAACCTGCTGGGTTCAGATCTGCGCATCACCAACTTCGCCGGGGGCAACACCAGTTCCAAAATCAAGGAGATCGATCCCCTCACGGGCGAGTCTGTCGAAGTTCTCTGGGTCAAAGGTTCGGGCGGCGACCTCGGCAGCATGAAGCGCGCCGGCTTCGCCACTCTCTACCAGGAGAAGCTGCTAGCCCTCGAGCGCAGTTACAAGGGCGTCGACACGGAAGATGACATGGTCGCCATGTATCCCTTGTGCACCTTCCGCAACAATCCCGTTGCCGCCTCGATCGACACGCCTCTCCACGGCTTCCTTCCCTTCCCGCACGTCGATCATCTTCATCCCGACTGGGGCATCGCACTTGCGGCCTCCGCCAATGGCAAAGTCAAGATGGAACAGTTCAATCGCGAATTCAACCACTCGCTGGTTTGGATTCCCTGGCAGCGTCCCGGTTTTGAGCTCGGCCTCATGATGCGGCGCGCCATCCAGCAGAACCCCGGATGCGATGGCATCGTGCTCGGCGGGCATGGCTTGTTCACCTGGGGACAAACGCAGCGCGAATGCTATCTCAACACCATCACCCTCATCGATCAGATCGGCCAGTTCATCGCCCACCATGCGAAGAGCACCATTCGTTTCGGCGGAGAAGCCATCCCCCCGCGCGCCGACCGCAAAGAACTCGCCATCGCGATCGCCCCTTGTCTGCGAGGCCGCGTCAGCACCCAGAACCGCCTCATCGCCAGTTTCAGTGACGCACCCGACGTGCTGCAGTTTGTAAGTTCCCTTCACGCAAGAGACCTCGCGTTCCTCGGCACAAGCTGCCCCGACCACTTTATCCGCACCAAGATTCGCCCCCTGTTTATCTCCTGGGATGCCGGCGCCTCCCTCGATGCCCTCAAAACGCAGATCGGCGCATCGCTTGCCGAATATCGAGATCAATACCGCGCCTACTATCACCAGTTCGCAACGCAGGATTCGCCTGCCCTCCGCGACACCAACCCGACCGTCGTTCTCATTTCCGGCCTGGGCATGTTCAGCTTTGGCAAAAACAAAACCGAAGCGCGCATCGTCGGGGAGTTCTATACCAATGCCATTCATGTCATGGAGGGAGCATCGCTTCTGGCCGAAGGCGAAGTGAAAGGAATCCTTCCGCAGGTCGGCGACGGCATGGACCCCAAGAGTTTCAAGACCTGCTCAAACTATGTTGCCCTGCCCGCGCTCGAAGCGTTTCGCATCGAATACTGGGCCATGGAAGAGGCCAAGATTCGCCGCCAGCCGCCTGAAAAAGAACTCGGCCGGCGCATCGTCCTCATCGTCGGCGGCGGCAGCGGCATAGGCCGCGAGGTGGCGTCGCTGGCAGCAGCACGCGGCGCGCATGTCATGATCGCCGATCGCGACGAGGTTGCCGCAGCCCATGTCGTTGATGAATTGAAGGCTGTCACATCGAAGGAATTCGTGGCGTCTACTTCTGTCGACATCTGCAAGCGCGATACCATCCACGCCGCGCTGAAAGCGACGATTGCCGCGTTCGGTGGAGTCGACATCCTCATTAACACCGCCGCGATGTTTCCCTCTTCAACGGACGGCGTCATCAGCGATGCGCTGTGGGCCACAACTCTCGACATCAACGTTACCGGCAATTACCTGCTCGGCGATGAAGCCTCCAAAATCTTTGCCGACCAGGATCTCGATGGCTCCATCGTCCTCACCAGCTCCGCCAATGCCGTTGTCGCCAAGCGCGGCAGCGAAGCCTACGACGTGAGCAAGGCCGCCCTGTCGCACCTGGTACGCGAATTGGCCGTTTCCCTCTCGCCGAAGATTCGCGTGAATGGGATCAGCCCGGCAACCGTGGTCAAAGGCTCAACCATGTTTCCCCGCGACCGCGTGCGCGCCTCCCTGCTCAAATACAACATCCCGTTCGACGAATCACTCACCGAAGAAGAGCTGCGCGGCCTGCTTGCCTCGTTCTACGCCGAACGCACCCTGACGCATCAACCCATCGATCCGACCGACTGTGCCGAGGCCATCCTCTTTCTTGCCAGCCCCAAAGCGCGTTGCACCTCGGGTCACATCATTCCCGTCGACGGCGGCCTTGCAGAGGCCTTCCTGCGCTAATTGCATTCAATTGCAAAGGGCGAATCTCCTCGGAGATTCGCCCTTTTGCTTTCCATCCCTCGGTTGCCGCTAGTTCATCACCTGCACCGTTCCCTTGCCGACAAGTTCTTCCACGCGCTCCACCCAGCCTTTATCCGCAGCCACGCTCATCTGCTCGGGCTCCAGGATCACTGCGTATTCGCCCTTCTTTTCGAGATGGAGCATCACCTTGCCCGGCCCCGGCGCCGCATCGGCAGCCGATTTCAACGCAGCCATCATCTCCTCAGTCGCGCGATCGAGATTCAGACGAATCCGAATCCCGCTCGGCAGCTTCACCTGCACTCCCTCGAGCGGTTGGATCGCGCTGACAGAGAGCTTCGGCGCCGCATCCTCATCGCCCGAAAGCGTGCCGCGAATCAGCACCGGCGCTTCAATCTGTAATTGCTCCGCAAGCTTCTCATAGTCTCGCGGAAACGCGATCAACTCAATCTTCCCCGTCGCGTCTTCCAGCCCCGCCTGCGCATACAGCTTTCCATCGCGCTTGGTCTTTTGCACGCGCAATCCATGCATGATGCCGGCCACCTGCAGTTCGTCTGCGGGATCTACATCCTTGCCCCAGCGCTTCTCCGGCGGCTTGCGTTCCAGTGCCTCCGCCACCGAGATCACGCCCGGCAAATTCCGCAACTTCTCCGCATACTTGTCCAGCGGATGTCCCGACACGAAAAAGCCCAGCACCTCTTTTTCATTCGCCAGCCGCTCGCCCTCTTCCCAATCCGCCGTGTGCGGCAATTCATCGCCGCCGTGTCCGTGCGCCGGAGCTTCATTGAAGAGCCCAAACAATCCCGTCTGCCCGTGCGCCTCATCGCGCTGCGCCTTTTGCGCGCGCTCCATCGCCTTATCCACAGCGGCCATCAGCGGTCCGCGCTTGCCCAGTGAATCCAGCGCACCCGCTTTGATCAGCGATTCGATCACGCGCTTGTTCATCACGCGCAGATCAACCTTCTCGCAGAACTCCCAGAAGCTCCTGAACCGGCCGCCTAACTCCTCGCGCGCTTTCTTGATGGACTCAATCGCATTGCCGCCGACATTTTTCACCGCGGCCAGCCCGAAACGAATGGCATCCGCGTTGGGCGTAAACTGCGCTCCCGAAGCCTGCACATCCGGTGGCTCTACGCGAATGCCCATCTCCTTGCATTCCTGGATGTACTTGACCACGTTTTCCGGCTTCGAAGTTTCCGACGTCAGCAGCGCCGCCATAAACTCCACCGGGTAATGCGTCTTCAGATACGCAGTCTGATAGGCGACCAGTGCGTAAGCAGCAGAGTGCGATTTATTGAATCCGTACCCGGAGAACTTCGCCATCTGGTCGAAGATTTCATTCACCGGCGCCTTCGGAAGTCCCAGCGCCGCAGCCCCGTTCATGAAACGGTCGCGCTGCTCCGCCATCGCCTTTGGATCCTTCTTTCCCATCGCGCGACGCAGCAGATCGGCCTCGCCCAGCGAATAGCTCGCCAGCACATTGGCAATCCGCATCACTTGCTCCTGGTACACGATCACGCCCAGCGAGTCTTTCAGGATCCCCTCAAGCTCTGGCAGCAGAAACTCAACCTTGCGCCTTCCCCACTTCCTCTCGACGAAGTCGTCGATCATGTCCATCGGACCGGGCCGATACAGCGCATTCAATGCGGTCAACTCCTCCACCGTGTCCGGCTTGTAGCGCCGCAGAATGTCCCGCATTCCGCTCGACTCAAACTGAAAAATCCCCGACGTCAGCGCCGTGTGAAACACTTTCTTGAACGTCTCTGGATCGTCCTGCGGTAGAAGGTCGATATCCAGCTTCTCTCCGCGCGTCTCCTCAATCAGCTTCTGGCAATCGGTAATCACCGTCAGGGTCGCAAGGCCTAGAAAGTCCATCTTCAGCAGGCCCATTTTTTCGACGGCCTTCATGTCATAGGCAGTCACGATTTCGTCGTTCTTGGTCCGATTCAGTGGCACAAGCTCCGTCAGCGGACGCGGCGCAATCACCACCGCCGATGCATGAACCCCGGCCCCGCGTACCAGCCCCTCCAGCTTTTTCGCCGTGTCAATCAGCTCGCGGATCTGCCTGTCGTTGTCATAGGCCTTGCGCAGATCGGGAACCTCTTCGAGAGCCTTGTCAATCGTCATTCCGACCGTCGGAGGCACCAGCTTGGCAATACGGTCCACATCGCCATAGGGCATGTCCATCGCCCGCCCGCAGTCCTTGATGGAGGCCTTCGCCGCCATGGTGTTGAACGTGATGATCTGCGCCACCTGCTCGCGTCCGTATTTCCGGGTCACGTAGTCGATTACTTCACCGCGCCGGTTCTGGCAAAAGTCCACGTCGATATCCGGCATCGTCACACGCTCGGGGTTCAGAAACCGCTCGAACAGCAGCACATTCTGCATCGGATCGATGTTCGTGATTTCCATCGCATACGCCACCAGTGATCCCGTCGCCGAACCTCTTCCCGGGCCTACAGGAATTCCGTTATCCCGCGCGTACTTGATGAAATCCCACACAATCAGGAAGTAACCCGAGTACTTCATCTGCTTGATAATGCCGATCTCATAATTCAGCCGCGACTCATACTCGTCCGGCGTCGAACGGCGCACTCCGCGCACCTCGAGCTGCCGCACCGCGGTGTCAAGGCGCTTCTTCAACCCCTCACGGCACACTTGCTCAAAGTAGCTGTCGATCGTGAGCTCCGGCGGCACCGCAAATTCCGGGAAAGGATTGTCCACCGGGTGCATCTTGAAATGGCAGCGCTCCGCAATCTCCATCGTTCGCTGCATCACGCCCGGAGAATCGGGAAACAAGCGCGCCATCTCGTCCGCGGACTTGACGAAGAACTGATCCGAATCAAATCGGAACCGCTCCGCATCGTGAATCTTCGCGCCCGTCTGCACACACAGCATCACATCGTGTGCATGCGAGTCCTCGCCACAGAGATAGTGCGAATCGTTCGTCAGCACCAGCGGAATGTCGAGCTCTTTCTCCAACTGAAACAGGCCTGACTGGATCTTTCGTTCCTGCTCCAACCCCTGGTCCTGGATCTCCAGGTAGAAATTCCCGCGACCGAAAATGTCCTGGTATTCCATCGCCGCGCCCTTGGCCTTCTCATAGTGGCCGGCCATCAGTTCTTCGCACAACTCGCCGCTCAGGCAGCCCGAGAAACCGATCAATCCTTTTGAATTCTCCGCCAGATACTTCTTGCTCACCCTCGGCTTGCGATAGAAGCCATGCAGCGAAGCCTCCGACGTCAGCCGGATCAGGTTGCGGTAGCCCTCCTCGTTTTCCGCCAGCACCAGCAGGTGGTTGTACTGGTCGTTGGGCGTCTCGGCACGATGGTCCTTGGCTTTGCACACATAAAGCTCGCAACCCAGAATCGGCTTGATCCCCTTCGCCTTCGCCGCATTGAAAAAATGAACCGCCCCGTAGATATTTCCGTGATCGGTCATTGCCACCGAGGTCTGGCCCAGTTCGGCCACGCGCGAAACCAGCTTGTGGACGTCGCACGCCCCGTCCAGCAGCGAGTATTCCGTATGCAAATGCAAGTGAGTGAATTCAGACATGTCTAGATTGATTCTAGTCGGGAATCAACCCGCAAAGACGCGCCAACTGTCCGGCCCGGTCCGGATAGCCTGAGGAAAAATAGATAGAAATCTACGGGGGGAAATCGAAACAGAAAGGCCCGCATTGGTGTTGATAAAACCATGGTCCAAACCATTCGTCAGACTGCAGAGAAAAGTCGCCTGTCCAAAACGTGCATCTCCAATCAGCTCTTCGCGGAAGGATGGGGAGCGCTGGCACCACACCGCTCCGCCACTACCCCTTCTGTCACGTTACCTTCGCGATTCACCTTTGGCGCACGGCACTCCGCTTTCCCTCACCCACTCGTAAACTCGGAAAAACAGCCGCTGTCAGAGGTTCGCGCATGAGCAAGTCGTTTCGACTGGCCCTAGGGTTGGCAATCGCGTCACTCGCATTTTCGGTGCGCCCGGCTTTCGCGCAAAAACTCGAGACCACCGTGCTTTACCGGCAGAACAGCGACACCAACTACAGCCCCGTCATCCCCGGATACACCACCTCGAACCCGGATGCCCTCCTCGACTGCGCAGCCGATATCGCCAACGAAGCCTGTTCCAATTCCGCTCACACGGCCGTTGCGCCCGGGGCGCCTTCCATTAACGTCGTGGGCACTACGCTCTCCCTCTTGCTGCCGGATGGAAGAGTCGCGGTCGTCAACTGCGCGACGAAATATGCAGCCAGGGGAACCGCCATTCTGCACCGCAACTGCGCCATGCCCCTCGTCGAGCACGTCGAAGCCGAATTCAACGGCCGCAACGCCAAGCTGAAATGGCTCTTCGACGCCGACAGCCGCAAAACAGAATCGGAGAACTACAAGATCGTCGCGCTTCTCGCCAAGCGCTGAGCTGCAGCTTCCGATTCGAATCTCGACACTTCAAAACCAGCAACTCACCCTGCTACCCTGAACCCGCAGTCCCTACCCCTGCGAGGTTCTCATGCGCTTCAATCGTTCGGTCCCGCCCTGCCCCGTCATTCCCGTGCTCTATTATCCCGACCCCGGATTTGCAGCCGAGTGGCTCTCCAGGGCATTCGGGTTCACCGTGCGCCTGCGTATCGCCAACCACCGCGTCCAGATGCGCGTCGGCGAAGGCTGCCTCACCGTGGGTGAAGGCGATGTGACCCCCGAAAAGTCCCACGTCATCCAAGTCCGGGTCGAAGACGCCTTCGCCCACTGCGAGCGCGCCAGAGCCAACGGCGCCATCATCCTCGACGGGCCCACAGACCACATATATGGCGAGCGCCAATACAACGCGCAAGATTTCTTCGGGCACCGGTGGGACTTCACCCAGACCCTCGCCGACATTGAGCCCGAAAGCTGGGGCGGCATCTCCGTCAACCTTTAACGAGCGCACTTTCTCCCGAAGGCGTACCATGTGTGTATGGGATTTCAAGTATCAGATTGGGTAGAGCACCAGGCCTACGGCCGTGGACAGATCATCAACGACCTCGGAACCTACTGGGTCATTCACTACGCCGAAAGCGGTGAAAAGAAAATACTTAAGTCTTTCGCGCAACACCATGGACAGCCCCCGTCGCCGGGTTTTGTCTTCCCTAAGCTGACCACTTCCAAATCCAGGACCTCCAAACCGAAGGATCCTGCGAAGAAAACTACAAAAGCGGCAACTCCCAAGGCCCCCAAGCCGCCCGTTGGCGATCCCGTTTCGGTCGACTGACCAGTACCCGCGCCCGCATTCTGAAAGAGACCAATCCTCCTTGGATTGTCGCCACAGGCGCGGTGTGCTCACTTCCGCTTCTGATCCGCTCAAGCCGTGCCCCGTTCTTGCGCCAGAAACCACGTCTTTGACGCTGCGCTAGAGCCGTTCAGCACGATGTTGGCGAGAGCCGTGATCGGCTTTTGTGCGCGGGTTCGCCGTTCACCTGCATCTGCATTTCGAACGGAAATTCCTGCCATCCAACCCGCTCGCCCCGCCACCCAATTGATCAAAACAGTCAAAATTTCCCCAACCGCGCGCCTGCCCAATGCATCTATCCATGCAGAGAGCATCTATCCGCACGATTTTGGAGAGAATCGCGATGATCGAGGTCGGTCAGGAAGTCACGGTAATCACTGAAAAAGGCACCGCTTACAACGGTTTCGTGATGGCAAGCGCAACCAGCTCCGACGGCACTCGAGCCTACAAGATCTCAATCGATGGCGGGGGCCTGCAGCAGCTTGGACAATGGCACAAGGCTGGCGATGTTTTTGTGCTCGATCCGCCCGAGGTGCCCCAACAGAAGGAACCGCTCCAGATGCGGAGCTTTCTCCGCCACTGATGCGCGATGGACCGGCGTCCATCGCGCCTCTGATTCTTTTTGCGCTCCGGCCCATGCCCTCGACGGCATTCCGATCGTCACCATTCCCTCGATAATTCTGTTGCGTGACTTTGACCTCCCGCTGATATGTTGGTTGGCCGGAGGTTCTCCGCATGAAAACTCGCAACGTGGTTCTCGGCAGCGCTCTTTGCCTGGGCCTTTTCACAGGCGGCGTTACCATCGCCCAAAACATAAACCCCCATCGCCACCCGAATCTCGCCGCCGCGCAACGGCTCATCGATCAAGCTGCCGGCAGAATCGATGCGGCGCAGCAAGCCAATGAGTTCGACATGGGCGGCCACGCGGCCCGCGCCAAAGACTTGCTCGCCCAGGCAAATCGCGAACTGAAGGCTGCGGCCGAAGACGCAAATCGCCACTAGATTTTTTTCCTCACCACAAATCCAGTGAACGCGCCTTGTCGCGGCCGGCAGGGAGGAACCCCGCTCGCCGCGGCAATCGAAAGCTCCGGCCAAGGACCACCCTCTTTGGCATCTGCTCTATACTTACGCCAAGCCTATGCAGACCCGCGCCTTGCTTGCCTTGCCTGCTTCCCTGCTTCTCGCGATTCCCGTTCTGTTGTTCGCACAGGAACCGGCCACTTCTCCCACTCCCAAAATGACTCCCAAAACTCAGACCGCCGCAGCGGTGCATAAATCCGCCATCGTCATTGACACCCACGCCGATACCCCGCAGCGCTTCGTCGATGAAAATTTCGACCTCGGCGATCCGCTTGGCGGCGGCAACTTCAATCTCGAATCGGTTCGCAAGGGCAACCTCGGCGCCGAGTTCTTTTCCATCTGGGTCGATCCAGCCGCCAATGCGGGACACTTCGCCCGCCGCACGCTGATCCTGATTGACTCGGTCAAGCAGCAGGTCGCGCGCCATCCCGACCAGACCATGTTCGTGACCTCCTCCGAAGGCATCGAACTGGCCCACCGCGAACATAAACTCGCCGTTCTGATGGGCATTGAAGGCGGCCACTCCATTGAGGACTCGCTCGCCCTCCTCCGCGACTACTACGCGCTTGGCGTTCGCTACATGACCCTCACCTGGTCCAACTCCAACGGTTGGGCCGACAGCTCCGGCGACATCGACGACCCCGCTGTACCGCACACCCGCGAAGGCCTTACGGAGTTCGGCAAGGATGTCGTCTACGAGATGAATCGTCTGGGCATGATGGTCGACATTTCGCACGTCTCCGACCGCACCTTCTATCGCACCCTCGTCATCACGCGCGCGCCTGTCATCGCTTCGCACTCTTCAGCCCGCGCTCTCTGCGATGCGCCGCGCAACATGACCGATGACATGCTCCGTGCCGTTGCCAACTCCGGCGGGCCCGGCTCCAAGGGCGGCGTCGTGCAGGTCAACTACTACTCCGCCTTCCTCTCGCAGGACTATCGCAACGCGCAAAAGGCGATGAAGCCGGAGGTCGATAAAGCGGTTCAGGATCTGAAGGACAAGTACAAAGCCGAAGGCAAAGAAGCTCCCTCGGCGGAGATTGAAAAACTGCAGCGCCAGTTCGCCGACCGCATTCCGCGCCCGCCGCTTTCCGTCCTCATCGATCACATCGATCACATCGCCAAGGTTGCCGGCGTCGATCACGTGGGCCTCGGCTCAGACTTCGATGGCGTGAATGGCCAGTTGCCCGCAGGCCTCGACTCCCCTGCCGATTTGCCCAAGATTACCGCGGCCTTGATGGAGCGCGGCTACTCCGCCGAAGACTGTCGCAAGATTCTCGGCGGCAATCTGCTCCGCGTCTTCCGCGAAGTCGAGCAGGTTAGCAAGGAGCTCCAGGCCGAGAACCGTCCCCGCATCACCGACAAGCAGCCGTTCGATAAGCCGCAGAAGTAGAAATTCTCGACACGCCGGAGCGCCCGCGGGATCGTAGATGTCCGCCAACCCGCTACGCGCCCGGCGATCGCCTGATCGTTGCGCCGGATGAGACCAGTCCCGCGTCAATTCGGACGATTGCCGACTCGCTTCGATGGGCAATTTTTCGGCCAATTCCAGGCTGCAGAACGATATACTGACGGTTCAACTTATCCCCCGACTGGAGACACTTCCTGATGCTTCATTTCCGCTGCCTGTCCGGCTCGGCGCTGGCTGTTTCCCTTTTGGCGCTGCCGGCTCTCGCCTGTTCTGCCGACGACGCTCCTGCGACGAAATCTCCCTCCACCGAGAAAACAACAGAGAAGACACCCGCTACCGAATCGACAACGCAAGGCGCGATCGATATCTCCGGACAACACATCGCCTACACCGCCGTCGCAGGCACGCTCACCGTCGGATCGTCTGACGCGCAGGATGCGCAACTCGGCTTGGATGGAAAACCGGAGCCCGGCAGCGAACTAGCCCTCTCGGAGCCAAAAGAGCCGAAAGACGCACCAGCCACCGCGCGCATGTTTTACGTTGCCTACTTCAAGAAAGACGCCAAGGCAGAAGAGCGGCCCATCACCTTCTTCTACAACGGAGGTCCGGGTAGTTCGACCGTCTGGCTTCATATGGGCTCCCTCGGTCCCAAGCATGTCATGACGGGGAGCGATCAGCACCTTCCCGCCGCGCCCTACAAGCTCGTCGATAACGCATACTCATTGCTCGACGTCAGCGACCTGGTCTTCATCGACATGCCGGGAACCGGGTTCGGCCGCATCATGGGCAAAGATGCCGAAAAATCCTTCTGGGGCGTCGATGAGGATGCCAATGCCTTCGCGCGCTTCATTGCCCGCTTCATCACCAAGTACAGCCGCTGGAATTCGCCTAAATATATCTTCGGCGAAAGCTACGGCACTACCCGTTCTGCTGTCCTCGCCAATGTCCTTGAGAATGACCACAGCGTCGACATCAACGGTGTCATTCTGCTGTCACAGATCTTCAACTTCACCACCGATATTGACGCACCGCGCGAGAATCCCGGCGTCGATCTGCCTTATGAACTGGCGTTGCCCACTTACGCCGCAACCGCGTGGTATCACAAGAAGCTCCCGCAGCAGCCGACGGCCCTTGAACCTTTTCTGAAAGAAGTTGAAGACTTTTCCATGGGACCCTACGCCCACGCTCTGGCGCTGGGCACCGATGTCAGCGATACCGAGAAGCAGCAGGTGGCGCAAAAACTTCACGACTACATCGGGCTTCCCGTTGACTACCTGCTCAAGGCAAACCTGCGCGTCTCCGGCGGCCAGTTCGAAAAAACCCTTCAGGACGATCAGGACCTGACCACCGGCCGTCTCGATACGCGCTTCTCAGGACCGTCGCTCAATCCCCTCAGTGAAACTGCCGAATACGATCCGCAAAGCTCGGCGATTTCTTCGGCCTACGTATCGCTCTTCAACGATTACGTGCGCAAAGACCTGAAATATGGCGAAGGACAGACCTATCTTCCCGAAGCGCTCTTCGGCACCTTTCAGTGGGATCTGGTCCATCATGGCAACCCCATCGATCTCAACGTGGCCAATGACCTCGCCAACGCCATGAAAACCAATCCAAAGTTGAAGGTTATGGTCAACGGCGGCTACTACGATCTGGCCACGCCGTTCTACGCTGCCGAATACGAAGAAAAGCATCTGCCCATCTCCGCCGCTCTTGCCAAGAACATCCAGTTCTCCTGGTACGAGTCGGGCCACATGGTCTATGTGCGCGACGAGAGCCTCAAGCAGCTACACGACCGCGTCGCCGCTTTCATTCACGACACACAGGCCGACAGCAAGTAGGCTTCAGCACCCTTCGACATGACCTCGCCCCGGCTCTTGCAATGAGAACCGGGGCGATGTCGTCTCGACCCTTCCCGCCTTGTATAGTAGCCAGCATGAAACGAATCGCCCTGGCCCTGCTCGCCTGCTGCGCCTCTGCTGCCTGCGCCCAATCGTTTTCCGTCAGCTTCCCAAGCCGTCTGGGCCCGCAGCCTCTCGATGGCCGGCTGCTGCTTCTCCTTTCGACCGACCCCAGCGATGAACCGCGCAACCAGATCGATGACTCGCCGCGTTCCCAAATCGTCTTCGGCCTCACCGTCGACGGATGGCATCCCGATCAGCCCCAGCTCGTCGACAGCCATGCCACGGGCTACCCGATTCGAAGCTTGAAAGACGTTCCCCCCGGCGACTACATCGTGCAGGCCGTCCTCAATAAGTACGAGACCTTTCAGCGCGCGGATGGCAAGACCATCAAGCTCCACATGGACCAGGGCGAAGGCCAGCACTGGAACAGCTCTCCGGGCAATCTCTATTCAAAGCCCACCAAAGTTCACATCGGGTCCGACAGCGCGCCCCTCGCGATCGCCCTCACCGAGATCATTCCGCCCATCCTCGCCCCCGCCGACACCAAGTACATTCGCCACATACGCATTCAAAGCCAGGCCCTCACCCGCTTCTGGGGACGGCCCATGTTCCTGAGCGCCATCGTCCTCGTGCCGGAAGGATTCGACGAGCACACCCAGGCCCATTTCCCGCTGATCATCTTTCACGATCACTTCGCGAGCGACTTCGACGATTTCCGCACCACCCCTCCCGATGCCAATCTGAAGCCGGACTACAGCCAGCGCTTTCACCTCGCTGGTTACAACCGCATTCAGCAGGAAGAGGCGTACAAGTTCTATCAGCAGTGGATTTCGCCAGGCTTCCCGCGTGTGCTGATCATCAAGATCCAGCACGCCAACCCGTATTACGACGATTCCTATGCGGTCGACTCGGCCAACGTGGGCCCCTACGGCGAAGCGATCGAAAACGAATTAATCCCCGCCATTGAGAAGCAGTTTCGCGGAATCGGCCAGGGATGGGCACGCTTCGCCTATGGCGGGTCCACCGGCGGTTGGGAAGCATTGGCCGTGCAGGTTCTCTATCCGGATCACTACAATGGCGCCTTTGCAGCCTGTCCCGATCCCATCGATTTTCACGCCTTCACCAACATCGATCTCTATGACGACGCCAACGCGTTCTATCTCACCGGCGCGCACAAACGCGTCGTACAGCCCGCCATGCGCGACTACCTCGGTCACACCTTCATCACCACCGAAGAGATCAATGCCTACGAACGCGCGCTAGGAGATCATGGCCGCAGCGGCGAACAATTCGACATCTGGCAGGCTGTCTACGGACCTGTCGGTGACGACGGCTATCCCAAGCCGATTTTCGATAAGGTCACCGGACAGATCGACCATTCCGTCGCCGATTATTGGCGGCAACACTACGATCTCGAGGCAATCCTCGAACGCGACTGGGCCCGCCTGGGGCCGCAGCTCGAAGGCAAAATCCACATCTACGTCGGCTCCGACGACACATACTTTCTCAACGACGCCGTCTATCGAATGCAGGATTTTCTCGACTCGACGAAGAATCCTCCCTACGGCGGCGAAGTCACTTACGGTCCGCGCGCCGAGCATTGCTGGAATGGCGATCCGACACTGCCCAACGCCTATTCGCGGCTCCACTACAACACCCAGTACCTGCCCAAAATCCTCGAGCGCATCCAGAAAACTGCGCCTCCGGGGGCAGACCTGACAAGCTGGCGCTACTGAATTTCCTGAAGTGTTTCGCCCAGCGGTTTGCGATAAAGCAACGCCCCTCGGCCCTCGGCATAGTAGTGCTCTTCCCGGCCTGCGCGCAGAAAACCGTGCGCCTCATAGAGGCGAATGGCCGCGACATTGGTTTCATCGACATGCAGCCAAAGCGACGCTGCGCCTGCATCCGTAGCCGACCCTTCAACGCGCACCAGTAGTTCTCGCCCAGCGCCGCGTCCGCGCATCTCTGGCAATACTTCAATCGTTTGCACGTAGGCGCTCGGTGCCAGGGGCCGCAGCTTCCATTCCACAATCGCAAATCCCGCCATCTTTCCGGCGTCTTCCGCAATCCACGTCGCCCCGTTCCGGCCATCGACGAGCTGCCGCATATACCGCCGCCCAAATCGAAAGGGCGGCGGAAAGCAGACCTCTTCGATTGCATAGAGAGCCGCAAAATCGTGTGGCTGATAGAGGCGGTAATTCATGGATTCCGATCTAGTGAATGCGCTGCCACTTGGAATCAATTGAGCTCGCCTTCCCGTGCGAATCGATCAGCTCCGCATGCGCAGACATCGCCCGCGCTCCATCCCGCGTGATGGTCTCCAGTTTCGGCTGCGTTCCCTTTGGATTCTCGAATGTCCATACTGTTGCGGTTGCGCTCTTGAGTCGTAGCTCGTTCGACAAAGGTGGAGCCGGTTGCGCATCTCCAGAGAAAAACCGCGTGTCCAAGACGATGCCATCGGGCGTGGCGCGCAGCACCGAAAACTCCAGCCAGACGACCTTACCGTCCGCAATCACCCGCATCATGCACATCATGGATTCGCCCACCGGCTCCGAACAACTGCGGTCCGCCGTGTTCGCTCCAACAGTCGCGGTCCAATCCCCCGCCATCCACGCAAGGTCACTCACCTTTGTTTTATCCTGCGCGATGCCCGCAACCGCCAGAGCAAAAACGAATACAACGGCCTGCCATGCGCGCTTCATTCAGCCTCCAACCCGGCAATCAGAAATAAATCCTATTTTACTTTTGTGTCTCTAAAGCTCGCCGAACCAAAGCAGCGCCATCGCTGAGCGAACCTCGCTCGTCGGTCACCCGATGACAGGTCCTCGTCTCACAAAATTGTCATCCTGAGCGAAGCTCTGCTTTCCGGCCATCCGACATATGGAACGAGATTCAAAGCCACATTCTAGGTGCATCGAGACCGATCCTGCACTTCTGAACCGTGCTTCAATCAAAGATTGTGACCGAAGCTCAACGGGTTGGGTTGAGATCGACCGCGGACAACTCCATTTCCCCAACCGGCCATCATCAAAACAAAAAGGGCCGCTCGATTTGAGCAGCCCTTCCGAGTATCCGCCTGAACTCTTCGTGAATCTTGCCCCGCCTATACCTTCGCTTCCAGGTCACGAATCACGCTGAAGAATCGTTCATCCAGACGGCGATTGGCGGCAATCGCTTCCTTGATCGTGATGTCGGTGATCTCAATGCCCTTCAGCACGGCAATGCGCCCCCACTTCTTTTCGTGCACCATATCGATCGCATGCAGTCCATAGCGCTGGCCCAGCAGGCGATCGTAAGCCGTCGGGACACCGCCGCGTTGGGTGTGGCCCAGGTTCACCGAGCGCGTTTCGAAGCCTGTCTTCTTCTCGATCAAATCCGACAGCGCTTCCCCAATGCCCGAAAGCCGCGCATGCCCGAAGGAGTCGACTTCCGTCGATCCAACCACCTGGCCCACCTCGGGAAGATGACAGCCCTCGGCCACCACTACCACGCCATAATGTTTGCCATGATCGTAGTTGTATTTCAGCAGCGCACACACATGGTCGATATCAATTTCGCGTTCGGG
This sequence comes from uncultured Acidobacteriaceae bacterium, assembly GCA_963798035.1. Lineage (GTDB taxonomy): Bacteria > Acidobacteriota > Terriglobia > Terriglobales > Acidobacteriaceae > Telmatobacter. The sequence goes on from CAWCRW010000014.1 coordinate 172,534, forward strand.
AACCAGGATCACATGCGCTCCGCCCGCAATTCCCGAGGCATACGCAATCCATCCCGCGTCGCGCCCCATCACCTCGACCACGATCACGCGATTGTGCGAATCGGCCGTGGTGTGGATCCGATCGATGGCTTCGGTGGCAATCGACACGGCGGTATCATATCCAAAGGTTGCGTCGGTTCCGCTGATATCGTTGTCGATGGTCTTCGGCACACCGACGCTGGGCACGCCGTTCTCGCTCAGGAAAAGCGTTACAGATTGCGTATCGTCCCCGCCCAGTGCGATCAGCGCATCAATCTTGTTGAGCTTCAGCACTTCCTGCACTTTTTCAATGCCGCCGGGAATCTTCTTCACGTTGGTACGCGATGAATGCAGGATCGTCCCGCCCCGCAACTGGATCCCATCCGTGCTTTCGAGCGTCAGCGGAATCCAGCTGTTGTCGAGGACCCCGCGCCAGCCATTCAGAAAACCGATGAGTTCGTCGCCGTACGTTTGAATTCCCTTGCGCACAGCGGCATAAATCACCGCATTCAAGCCGGGGCAGTCGCCGCCGCCGGTCAACAATGCAACTCGCATGAACAATCTCCTGATTGAAGGTTCTCGACCCCTGAGGCCGATCGGGATTCTCTCCCGGGGTGGCGGTTGAAGCCCGCTGACGCTGCCGGACCCGCGACCCTAACCAGTGTACTCCGGCCCTGTAAAGAGAAATCGTGATCGCCCTCACTTCAGGCGGTCTTCGCTGCCCTGAAAATTCAGGTTGGGAATTGAGTGCGCGAATGTTTCAATAAGGTATGCCCGGAACGGGAGCCCTGTTACTGCTGGTCTTCGCCAGCCTGGTCGTCGTCCTGCTGCTGGTGCTCCTTCAGCTCACACGGCTCGGGTTCATTATCCGTTCCACCATTCCCGACCGGCCCCGCCGCCGCATGTTCATCGCCTCCGTATCCTTCCTCATCACCTTTCTCGGCGTTCGTCTCCTGGTCAGCCTCGTCATTCATCAGCACGGCCCCTTCGAATGGGTCATGGTGCGAGGCCGCCATATTCACCACCTCGTGTGGGGCATTCTCATCCTTCTGTTTGTCGGCTATGGCTGGCTGCTCGATTTAGGACGGTCCCACTCCCCCACCTCCATCTTTCTCAGCCGCCTCATGTCGGTGAGTTATGGCGTGGGTGCCGCGCTGACGCTCGATGAATTCGCTCTCTGGCTCAACTTGGAGCCCGACGCGTATTGGTCCAGCTCAGGCCGACTCAGCATCGACGCCGTCATTCTGTTCGGAGGCATTCTCTGCATGGGCGCATGGGGTGCACCCTTCTTTCGCGCACTCCAGACCATGTGGATGAAGCGCGTGCTGCTGCGGCGCGAACTCACGCACACCACCCCGCCTATTCGGCGCGTGCGGTTGCTTCGTCGGCGTAGAGTGCGTCGACCAATTTCGCGTACTTCCCAGTGATCACTCGCCGCTTGAGCTTCATCGAAGGCGTCAACTCGCCCGACTCCTGCGACCACTCATCGGCGACAAGACGGAATCGCTTGATCGTCTCAAAATTCGCCAGGCCGCCGTTCACGTTGCGCACAATCTCGCTGTAAATCGCCACCACCCGGCTGTCGGCCACCAGTTCCAAGCGGTCCTTCACTTCAATTCCCTGCCGCTTCGCGAGGTCTTCCAAGGCCGCAAAGTTTGGCGAAATCAACGCCGACACAAACTTGTGCTTGTCGCCCACCAGCGCCACCTGAGCCACAAGAACGCTATTCTTCAGCTTGTTTTCGATCGGCTGCGGCGCCACCAGCTTGCCGCCTGAAGTCTTCAGCAGCTCTTTCTTTCGGTCCGTGATGTAGAGAAAGCGATCCTCGTCCAGGTGCGCGATATCGCCGGTGCGAAACCATCCGTCGGCATCGAAACACTCCGCATTGGCTTCCGGCTTCTGCCAGTAACCCGCGAAAACCGACGGCCCCCGCACCAGCAGTTCTCCGTCCTCAGCAAATTTCAGCTCGACATTGGGCAGCGGCTTTCCCACCGCACCCATCCTCTGGCTCACCGGATTGTTCAACGCAATCACAGGTGCTGTCTCGGTGAGCCCATATCCTTCCCAGACAGGAATCCCCGCATCGGCAAACCACTTCGCGGTGTCGATTCCCAGCGGCGCTCCTCCCGAAACCCAGTAGCGGACCCGCCCGCCGAAGGCTTCGCGTACCTTGCTGTAGATCAGCTTGCTGGCCAGTTTCCAGCGCACCGACGAGGGTTGCGTTCCCGCATACACAAACTCCCGCTGCCCCGCCCCGACGTTGAGAGCCCATCCCAGCATCTTCTTCTTGAAAGACGAAACCGACGACTTCTGTTCGACTGCCTGTCGAATTTTTTCGTAAACACGCGGAACGCCGACAAACACCGTCGGCCTCACCTCGCGCATGGCCTGCGGCAGCTTGTCGAACTGTGAACAGTAGGCGACCTGCGCCCCTCGTCCGTACATCACGTAGTCCAGGGCCCGCGCCGTAATATGCGACAACGGCAAAAACGAAATGCAGGCGTCGGTCGCATTGAAGTCGAAATCGGCCGCTGCATAGTTCTGATTGGCCGCGATATTTCCGTGCGTCAGCATCACACCCTTGGGCTCGCCCGTCGTGCCCGAGGTGTAGATCAGCGTGGCCAGATCCCGTGGTTGAGCCGACCGTGCCAGCGCGTCAAAAACCGGGTCGCGCTCGCTGCCCCGTGCATCGGCCCCTGCCAGTACCTCGCTCAAGGCGATCGCGCCCGACGCCGGCGTGGCAGAATCCATCATCAGAATCCGCTGCAGGGGCGTCTGCTCCCGCACCACATTCAGCTTGTCGAATTGCTGCCGGGTCGAGAGCACCCCGACTCGGCAATCGGCATCCTTGATGAGTACCGCGATCTGCTCCCCGGTAAGTGTTGGATAAATCGGCACATTGACCGCGCCAATGGCCAGCGTGGCAAAATCCGTGATCGCCCACTCCCACCGGTTCTCGCTGATCAACGCGACCCGGTCGCCCTTCCGCACTCCCCAGTCGAGCAGGGTTTCCCCCAACTTCCAGACCCGCTGGTAGATCTGATTCGACGAAATCGGCTGCCACTGCCCAAACTCGTCCTGCCACAACACGGCACGGGGATTGCCCGCCGAGGCGACGCGAAGAAACAGATCATTGACGGTGGAAAGCGGCGCGTAGGTTGTCATTCTGCGTTTGAAAGGAACCCGGCCAAGTATATATCAGGGGCCACAAGGAGCACATTCCTCAGCCCCCCCGGCCGATCCTTCCCGCTCATGCTGCAACATCTCAATTCTCAGTGACTTAAGTGCTGTGTCCCGGAGCAGAAATGACCGGTTGATGCTATCACTCCAAAGACCAAAGTGGCATTCCGCGCCCCATCCGCACTTGCTATAAATCAAGCAAGTCCCCGGACGTCCGATTTGCCGGAACACGCGGCCGCTGTCCGACTGATCGATATGCGCTTTCGACCCACTCCCGTCTCTCCCAGCCAGCCGTCTCCGGAGCTGCTCCATCGCGTGTTTTATACACAGCAGGTCTGCCTGGCTCTGGTTGTGCAGATTACTGTGGTCGCGCTTTGCGCTCGCTTCATTGCCCCGGTGGCTCGCGTCCTGCCCGCCAGCCTGGCCCAGATGCAGCCGTCCTTCGCCCTGGCTGCGCTCTTTTCCTTCGCCAGCCTTTTCGTCTCAGACCTCGATCGTTCCAAGCCGTGGCAAATGCTGCCGCGCGTCTTCGCAATCTTCACCGGCATCGCCGCCTTCGCGTCCTTTTTTGAACCCGAGGCGCCTCGGGTTGACGGCTTCGCTCTTCTGTTGATCGCCACCATTCTGTTTCTGGCCCGCTCCCCCTCGAATACGGCCGTCCGCATTGCAGACCTTGCCACCGCCGGCCTCTCTTTGCTTGTCCTCGCCCTCGGATCTGAATGTCTCTACGCGGTTTTGCATATCCCTGGCTCGACCCTCAACGGCCTGCCTGCGCCTGCCACTCTCCTCTGTCTCGTGCTCCTGACCATGGCCGTGGTTCTGCACACTGCTGAAAGCGGAGCCTTCTCCATTTTTCTTGGGCCCGGCATCGGCGGACGCATCGCGCGGTGGCTAACGCCTTTCCTCCTCCTGATGCCGATCATCCGCGAAGCCGGCCGCGCACGCCTCGTGCATGCGCAGGTGCTCTCACCCCATTACGCCGCTGCGATTCTGGCTTCGGTCGCGACCATCGTTTCGTTCGGCCTTCTTCTGTTCGTGGTTTCACGGATTAACCAGATGGAAACCGCGATTCAAGACCTGACGTTGCGCGACGAACTCACCGGCCTTTACAACGTGCGCGGATTCAACTTGCTCGCCGCACAGTCTCTGCGCCTGGCGCAGCGCGCCAAGCTGCCCTTCTCCATCTTGTTCATTGATGTGGACGACCTCAAGCGCATCAACGACGACCTGGGCCACAACGTGGGCTCCGCGCTGCTGGTCGAAACAGCTAAGCTTCTCTACACCACGTTTCGCGATGCCGACGTCATTGCGCGAATCGGCGGAGACGAGTTCATCGTCGCCGGTCAGTTCAGCCACGAAGCCATTGCAACTTCAACCCAGCGCCTGCAGGACTCCGTCGCCGAACGATCCGCCGACTGCGTAGAAAACCCTCCGCTCAGCCTCAGCCTCGGCTACGCAACCTCGTCCATGTTTCGATTTGAATTTCTGAAGGATCTGGTGGATCGCGCCGATCAGGCAATGTATGAGCGAAAGCGCCGCAAGAAGATCGCGGTCGATGACTCGGTCGCCGTCGGCTGAATCGTGCAACGCGTCTGAATCCTACGCCTGTGCACAGGGCGTCATCCGCACGAACTTCCGCGCTTCGGCTTCCCAGTTCGCCAGCAGCCAATGCGCGCGTGTGCTCGCTGTCTTGGTCGCATGCAGCTCCACCAGCTCGCGAATCGATTGCCGTGCCGTGTGGTCAAGAACGCCAAACGATTCTGGCTGCAGAAATCCCTTGTGATAGCGGTTTTCCCCCGCAAAGCTGCCGTCCTCGTCGTAGATCCACGCCAGTCCACCGGTCATGCCCGCACCAAAATTGATGCCCGTTGCCCCCAGCACCACCGCGAGTCCCCCGGTCATGTATTCGCATCCGTGATCGCCCACGCCTTCCACAATCGCCAACGCTCCGGAATTGCGAACGGCAAACCGCTCTCCTGCGCGTCCCGCCGCAAACAGCCACCCGCCTGTAGCGCCGTAAAGGGCCACGTTCCCCAGCAGCGTGTGCTTCTCGCTCTCCCGTGCCGCACGCCCTTGTCCGCGCAGCACCAGTTCCCCGCCGCACAGACCTTTACCGACAAAATCGTTGGCCAGTCCTTCCAGCTGCAGCGTCATTCCCGAAACCGCAAAGGCTCCGAAAGACTGCCCGGCAACTCCATTCATCGAGAAGGTAAGGTTCGATCCCGTGGCCGTCGGATTCTGCGTTTTGTAGAGCGCCAGTTGCCCTGCCAGGCGCGCGCCCAGCGTGCGGTCTTCGTTCGAGATGTGCGTCTCGAGGCGAAACGGTTTGCCCGTCTTGAACGCTTCCAGTGCCGGCGCAACCCAGCCATTGTCGATGGGCTCGCGCGCCTCGGGCCGATCATTCCGCCCACCCTGCCATCGCACGGCTCCGCCACTCTCTGCGGCAATCGCCGACGCCGCCAGCAACGGCTTCAGGTCGAGTCCCGCGTCCCATCGGACTTGTTCCAGCAAATCGGTGCGGCCCACGGCTTGCGCCAGCGACGACAATCCAAGCGTGGCCAGCAGCTGCCGAATCTCCGACGCAAGCTCTTCAAAGAAGCGCACCACATGCTCCGGCTTGCCACGGAATTTTGCGCGCAGTTCCGGCCGTTGTGTCGCGATCCCTGTGGGGCAGGTATTCAGATGGCATTGCCGCGCCATGTCGCAGCCCAGTGCGATCAGCACCGACGTCCCAAATGCGTATTCGTCCGCTCCCAGCAGGGCGGCCATCAAGATATCGCGCGCCGTGCGCAATCCGCCATCCGTGCGCAGACGAACCCGTCCCCGCAGCCCGTTGTGAATCAGCACCTGCTGCGCCTCGGCCAGTCCCAGTTCCCACGGATTGCCGGCATACTTGATGCTCGAAAGCGGCGATGCGCCCGTACCCCCCGATTGCCCGGCAATCACAATGTAGTCTGCATACGCCTTGGCCACACCCGCAGCAATCGTCCCCACTCCACAGCCGGAAACAAGCTTCACCCCCACCGCAGCACGCGGGTTCACGCGCTTCAGGTCGTAGATCAACTGGGCCAGGTCTTCAATCGAATAAATGTCATGGTGGGGCGGCGGCGAAATCAGCTGCATGCCCGGTTGCGCATGGCGCAGACGCGCAATCAGCTCGGTCACCTTGTGCCCCGGCAGCTGCCCGCCTTCCCCCGGCTTGGCGCCCTGCGCGATCTTGATCTCCAACTCTTCGGCGTGCGCCAGGTACTCCGCCGTCACGCCAAAGCGCGCGCTGGCAACCTGCTTGATCTTGTTGTTCAGCAGCGACGGCGCGCCCTCCATGGGCGCATCGCCATTCGACATTCCCATGCCCGGCGCGTAGACGGCAGGATCCTCTCCACCTTCGCCCGTATTCGACCGCGCGCCCATCAGGTTCATGGCCTGTGTAATCGTCTGGTGTGCTTCGGGGGACAGCGAACCGAACGACATGGCGCTGGCAATGAATGTCTTGGTGATATTTCCCGTCGCTTCCACCTGGTCCAGCACCAGTTCCGGACCGGCGGGTCGAATCTCCAGCAGATCGCGTAGATTCGTCGGATCGCCTTCCGCCACCTGCGTCGCAAAGCTCGAAAACGGCGTGAGCGCCAGCGCTGCGCCTTGCTTCGTCGATCCAACCACGGTCTGCAGCGCACGCACCATTTGTGGCTGCCAGCCGTGCGACTCCGCTTCATCCGCCTTGCGAAAGCGGATAAATCCGTAATCCGGCAATTCGCGCACTTTGGTCGCCGACACCACCGCCGCATCGCCATCCGTCGGTTCATCCGCAGCAATCTCATTCAGCCACAGCGTGCGCACGTACGCTTCAATCTCGTTGAACCCGAACCCGCCAATCGGCGCCGGCACGCCCGCGAAACACTTGTCGACCACGGCAGAGTTGATCCCGATCGCATCGAACAGATGCGCCGCGCAGTAGCTGTCCAGAACACTGATGCCCATCTTCGACATCACCTTGGCCAGCCCCAGTTCGAGCGCATGCAGAAGGTTCTCTTCGCCTTTTCCCGGATTGAGGTTCCGCGCCGTCTCCAGCGCCAGCCATGGGCACACCGCTCCTGCGCCCATGCCCAGCAAAACTGCGACATGGTGAATCTCGCGGCAATCGCCTGCCTCCGCCGCGACGCCAACCTCCGCCCGCACCCCTGCGCGGACCAATGCCATGTGCACCGCCCCTGCCGCCATGGCCATCGGAATCGGAATCGCCTCTGGAGACGCGTCGCGATCGGAAAGGATCAGCAGCGACGCACCTTCGGACACCAGGTCGACGGCTCGCCGCGCCAAAATGTCCACAGCAACTTCAAGCGTGCTGTCCGGCGCATAGAGGCACTTCAATACGGCATGCGGCATCTTCTCCGCCTGCCCATGATGCGCATGGCGCAGCGTATGCATCTGCCCCAGGGTCAAAATCGGGGAGCGCAGCGAGAGACCCGGCAACGGTTCGCGCAGCTCCAAAAGATGGGGCCAGGGGCCCAGCCGCGTGTGCATCTGCAGCACCACCGCCTCGCGCAGCGGATCGATGGGCGGATTGGTCACCTGGGCAAATCGCTGTCGGAAGAACGCATACAGTGGGCGTGGCGCACGAGCCAATGGCGCCAAAGCTGTATCGTCGCCCATCGACCACACCGCATCCTTGCCCTCCGCCGCCATCGGCTGCAGGATCATGCGCACGTCTTCGCGCGTATAGCCGAAGCGGTGCTGCAGACGATTGAGTTCCGCGGGCGCGAGCGGCGCCGGCGTTTCGTCTGAATTCTCGAGTGGCGTATCGAGCTGAATCAGGTCCTGGTAGTGCCGCTTCGTGTCGTAGATTCTCAGAATCTCATCGTTCTCGAAAAAGCGATTGAAGTCGAGATCGGCCACGATCATCTGGCCGGGCCCCAACCGGCCGCTATGCACAATGCGTGCCGGGTCCATGTCGACAAGCCCTGCCTCCGAACCGGCGTAAACCAGTCCCTGGTCGTCCAAAGCAAAGCGGCACGGCCGCAAACCGTTCCGATCGAGAATTGCGCCCACCTGTCGTCCATCGGTAAAAGCCAGCGCCGCAGGACCGTCCCAAGGCTCGATGCAATCCCCGCAATACTGCAGAAAGGACGACCGATTGCCGGGATTCGCCGGAGGCACCAGCATCCGAACGGACTCTCCCACCGTGCGCCCGTTGTGCGATAGCAACTCGACAATCTCGTCCAGCGAAGTGGAATCCGAACCGCCCGTCGAAAGCACCGGGTGCATGTCGAGAGCCATGGTCGCAGCGCGCGCTTCCATATTCGAGCGGTTGCCCCAGATGGTGTTGATCTCGCCATTGTGCGCCAAGGTGCGAAATGGCTGCGCGCGATCCCACGACGGCAGCACGTTGGTCGCATACCGCTGATGGAATAACGCGATCGGCGTCTTGAATTCCCCGTCCGCCAGGTCGGGATAGAACTCCGCCAGCAACCGTCCCGCGCAAAGTGCCTTGTAGACCATCGTCGACGAAGAAATCGTGGCAATGTAGCCCGGCAGTCCCGAACGTTCAAACTGCTTCCGCGCCAGAAAGAGCCGGCGATTGAATCCCGTCGGATCGTCCGCCGTGACCAGCAGGTGCCAGATCTCCGGGCGCATCGAGTTCGCAATTTCGCCCAGAACTTCCGGACGCACCGGCACCGGGCGCCACAGGAGCGTTTCGATTCCCTGCGCTGCGAGCGCGCTCTCCATCTCCGCTCGCTGCGCCGCATCTTCCGCAGGAAGAAACATCACGCCAATGCCCAGCGGTTTCCAATCTGGAAGGATCAACCCGGTCTGCGCCAGGAACCAGGCGCGCGGAATCACCGTCGTAACCCCTACGCCATCGCTCGATTTTCCATCGGCCGCCACCGCCCCGCGGTGTTCCAGGCGCGCCAGCGCCGTCAGTGCCCGCGCGAGAATGTCATGCGAAGGTTCGCCCGACAACCGCGCAACGAAACCAACGCCGCACGAATCAAAGTCAAAACGCGGATCGACCAGGCTGTTTTCGAGATACGAAGGCAGCTTCGGATAGGCACAACCGCCCTGCGATTCCGGCTGGGAAGTATTGGTAGACCTACGAGAGAAAGGCGCGGGGTAGCCCATGAGTAACTATACGACCTTTGCGTGTGATTTTCAGCCGGCTTCGATCGCTTTTCCAGACGTTTTCAGCCCAAAACGACTTGAAAATCGGGCTCCGCGGCCCTCTCGGCGCGAGAGTTGGTTTCTCAGCCGGTGGCACACGATCGAGATCCTCGATTTCTTCTTGGAGTTCTTCTTGAAAAGACAGACAAAACGCCTTGCATACTTATACAATTCTGTCGTATATTTATGCAAGCGCGGCCGCACATTGCAGCCGCGCTTTCAATTTGTCTGAAACAAGCGATGAAGTTCCAGAGACACAATGCGATTCGCGACTTGATCAGCCATTCGCTGGTGGCCAACCAGGACGAACTGCGCCGCAAATTGCGTCGCCGCGGTTTTGAGGTCACGCAAGCCACGCTCTCGCGCGACATTCACGAGCTGCGCCTGTCCAAGGGCCCCGGCGGCTATTCCCTACCCAACGGCAGCAGTCACGGAAACGGCACGTCCGTCGCAGTCGAAGATGATGCGCCCCCCGCGGTCGCCGAGATGATCGAAAGTTTCGGCCTCCGTGTGCGCCAGGCCATGAACCAGGTCGTCGTCGGCACCGTGATGGGCGGCGCGCAACCCGTGGCCGCCTCCCTCGATTACGAAGAATGGCCCGAAGTGGTGGGCACCCTCGCCGGAGATGATACAGTGCTCGTCATCTGCGCCGACCAAAAGAAAGCCGCCGAAGTCGAATTAAAACTAAGGACGATGTTGGAGTCATGAAACAGCGCGTGCAAACTGCGGTGGTTGGGGTCACTGGATACGCAGGCGCAGAACTGGCTCGGCTGCTCCTGCATCATCCGCGTCTCAAAGGCACGCCGCCGGTCTTCGCCGGCCGCATCGATGAGAAGGAAGCGAAGCGCGGCGGCATTCCCCTCACCGACGTTCACCCGCAACTCGCCGACAACAACGGCTCCGCTTCCCTTCGCCTCGAACCGTTCTCGTGGGAGCTGCTTGCCGAACGCGACGTGAAGGTTCTGTTCCTCGCCACACCGCACGAGCAGTCGCGCTCCTGGGTGCCCGATGCCCTCGACCGCGGCCTGCGCGTCATTGACCTCAGCGGCGCCTGGCGACTCACTGAAGCGGCCCACCGCGCGGTCTATTGCTTCGAGGACGAAGGCTCGCAGACTGCAACCGCGGTCCAGGCGAAGTCCGTCTATGGCATGCCCGAGTTGCACCGCGCTGAAATTTCCGCGGCGCAACTCGTCGCCAACCCCGGCTGCTATGCCACGTCCATCATCCTCGCGCTTCGTCCGCTCGTCGCAGCGGGCCTCGTCGATCTCGAGCACGGCGTCGTCGCCGACGCCAAGAGCGGCGTGAGCGGCGCCGGCAAAGCGCCCACCGCAAAAACGCACTATATGTATGCGGCGGACAATCTCTCCGCTTACGGCGTCTTCACGCACCGGCATACGGGCGAGATCCTTGAGCAAACCGGCATCGCCGGCGATCAGCTTGTCTTTACGCCGCACTTGTTGCCGATTCCGCGCGGGATTCTCTCTACGATCTACGTGCGCTTTCGCGAGCCGCAGACGCGCGAGAATGTCGCGCAGGTTTACAAGCAATTCTTCGCCGCGAGTCCCATGGTGCGTCTCTACGACCCGGCGCTGCCCCAGATTCAATACTCCGTGCGCACCAGCTATGCGGACATAGGCTTTCAACTTGCTGCCGACGGTCGCCGCGCGGTCGTCGTCAGCTGTCTCGATAATTTGCTGAAAGGTGCATCCGGACAGGCTGTCCAGAATCTGAATGTGATGCTCGGATGGAACGAAGCGGAGGGCCTCGAATGAAGTACGTGGTGAAACTCGGTGGTGCGGGCCTCGAGAACCCTGCCTTGCTGGAGGGCTGCGTGCGTGCCATCGCCGAGCTCGTGCGCGATGGCCATCAGGTGGCCGTGGTCCACGGAGGCGGCATCCAATTGACGCGGACGCTCAAGGCTCTCGGCAAGCAGAGCGAATTCATCGCCGGCCTGCGCGTGACCGATGCGGAGACCCGCGACGTGGCCCTCATGGTCCTCGCCGGCAAGGTGAACAAGAGCCTCGTCGCCGCGCTCGGCGCGTTAGGTCAGCCCGCCGTGGGCATGTCTGGCGGAGACGGCCTGATCTTCCGCGCTCGCAAAAAACGTACTGTGCCCGATCTCGGTTTTGTAGGCGAAATTGTGGCGAGCGACCCCCGCTGGATTGACGCCATCTGGCAGCTCAACGGCGTCCCCGTCATCTCGTCCATGGCTCTCGGCTTCGACGGCGAATACTACAACGTGAATGCCGACGAAATGGCCGCAGCCTGCGCCACGGCCTGTCGCGCCGACGCTCTCGTCTTTCTTACCGACGTTCCCGGCGTCAAAGGTTCTGATGGCGAAGTGCTGCGCTGGCTTTCCATCGATCAAATTGCAGAGATGGCCAAGAGCGCCATCATTACCGGAGGCATGTTGCCCAAGCTAAGTGCCTGTCGCGAAGCGCTCTTGAATGGCGTAAAACGTGTAAGGATCCTGCCCGCGGAGGCTGCTGCTTCCCTGCCCGACCTGTGCAGCTCGCGCGTGGCTTACGGCACCGAAGTGATGGTGGCCTGAGGAGGGAATACAGTGTCAAGACTAGAACAAATTCGCGCTGCCGAAGAAAAGCTTCTGCTCTCGACTTATGAGCGGAACCCGATTCTGTTTGTCAGCGGCCAAGGCGTTCACCTTGTTGATGAACAGGGCGACCGCTATCTCGATCTCTTAAGCGGCATCGGCGTTAACGCGCTCGGATACCGTCATCCGGCAATCGAAGACGCCATCGCGCGCCAGAGCCGGGCGCTGATTCACACCTCGAACCTCTTCTTTCACGAGGGGCAGGCAGAACTCGCGCTGCGTCTCACCGAGCGCAGCGGCATGGACCGCGTCTTCTTTGCCAACACCGGCACGGAAGCCTGGGAAGGCGCGTTGAAGCTCGCTCGCGCGCACGCCGGTTTGCTGCGCAGTGAGGGAAAGAATATCGGCACCCGGTTCCTCGCCCTCGAACAGAGTTTTCACGGCCGCACCTTCGGTTCCGTTTCCACCACCTACAAGGCCAAGTACCGCGAGCCCTTCGGCCCCGTCGTACCCGGCGTCGATTTCGTCCGCTTCAATGACGTTGCCGACCTGCGCGCAAAGTTTTCCAATGAAGTCTGCGCCATCCTCGTCGAATCCATTCAGGGCGAAGGCGGAATCCGCCCGCTCACCCAGGAGTTCTTCGCCGAAGCACGCGCTCTTGCCGGCTCTACCGGCGCGCTCCTCGTTGTCGACGAGATTCAGGCAGGCATGGGCCGTACCGGTAAATGGTGCGGCTATCAACACTACGGTATTCAGCCGGATGTGACCACGCTGGCCAAGCCTCTTGCGGGCGGCATCCCGCTCGGTGCGATACTCTGCACCGAAGAAGCAGCGCGTGCCATTCACGCCGGCATGCACGGCACCACGTTCGGCGGCGGACCGTTGGCCTGCGCAGTCGCCATCGCGGTCATCGACGTCATCGAACAAGAAAGCCTGCTCGAAAACGCCACCCAGGTCGGCGACTATTTCCAGCAGCAGCTTCGAGCGCTTGCCAAGCGCCATGAGGCCATCGTCGACGTGCGTGGCAAGGGCCTGATGATCGCCGCGGAGCTGGACTCCGCCGATCTCGCCAAGCTCACAGTTGCCGAAATGTTGAAGCGCCGCATCGTGATCAACTGCACCAGCGACACCGTGCTGCGATTCCTGCCGCCCTTCATCTTGAAAAAAGAACACGTCGACACGGCCATTGCAGCGCTGGATGAAATCTTCACTCAACAAGCCGCACAGGCAGCTACCCCATCTGCAGGAGGACACACGCGTGGCTAGCAGAGCAACCATCGAACAACGGGAGTCCACGGTTCCCGTCCACCAGGATCCCGACATCCTTGCCGCCGCGGCCCGTCTCGCTGGCGAAGACATGTGCTCGGTCGCCGACCTCTCCAGCGCCGAAGTGCGAGCGATCCTCAAACTCGGTCACGATGTAAAGCGCAATCCGCGCGAGTATCGGCACGCCCTTGATGCGAAGCAAATGGTCCTCATGTTTGAGAAAGCCAGCCTGCGCACCCGCATGAGTTTTGAGGCGGGCATCAATACCATGGGCGGCAACGCCATCTTCGTCGATCACACCAACTCACCGTTGGGCGAGCGTGAGTCAATCTCCGACGTGGCCCGCAATGTGGAGCGCTGGGTCGACATCATCGTGCTGCGCACCTACGCCCACGACACCATCACCGAGATGGCGGCCAACGCCCGCGTCCCGGTCGTAAATGCACTTTCCGATTTCGAGCATCCCTGCCAGGCCCTCGCCGATTTTATGACGTTGCAGGAGCACTTCGGCACCGTGCAAGGCTTGAACTTCACCTACGTCGGCGATGGCAACAACGTATGCCACTCGCTGATGCTCACCGGGGCACAGCTTGGCGCGAATGTCACCGTGGCAACGCCGCGCGGCTACTCGCCCGACATTGAGATCGTGACCATCGCGCGCGAAAAAGCGGAGGCGAATCACTGCGAGCTGCGCCTAGTGCAGGACCCGCAGGCCGCGGCTGAAAACGCCGACGCAGTCTATACCGATGTCTGCGTCAGCATGGGATTCGAGCATGAATCGACCAAGCGCGCGCCTATCTTCCGTCCGTTCCAGGTGAATGACACATTGATGCAGAAAGCTGCTTCCAACGCCGTATTCATGCACTGTTTACCTGCGCGGCGTAATGACGAAGTAACCGATGCAGTCATCGACGGTCCGCAGTCCATCGTCTTCGATCAAGCCGAAAACCGCCTGCACGCGCAGAAAGCGTTGCTGCTTCTGTTGCTGGGCGGGTTGGCCAATGTACCGAGTTTTCAGTGATCAGAATTCAGTGGTCAGTGGAAGCAAAACGCGCTCTTGATGGATCAACGTAACGGCAAACTGTGGCAAGGACAAACTGATCACTGTCACCTGTTCACTGCTATTCCGAGGTTTTCGTAAGCATGTCCGTAATTCTCGAATCCCTGCCCATCGGCCAAAAGGTTGGCATTGCCTTCTCCGGCGGGCTCGACACGTCCGCCGCCCTGCACTGGATGAAGCAGAAGGGCGCCATCCCCTACGCCTATACGGCTAATTTGGGCCAGCCCGACGAAACCGACTACGATGCCATCCCGCGCGCCGCTCTCGAATACGGTGCTGAAAAGGCACGCCTCATAGACTGCCGGGGCCCACTCGTGCGCGAAGGCATCGCGGCACTCCAGGCCGGCGCCTTCCACATCACCACCGCCGGCGTTCCCTACTTCAACACCACCCCCATCGGCCGCGCGGTCACCGGCACCATGCTGGTCGCCGCCATGAAAGAGGACGACGTCCATATCTGGGGCGATGGCTCCACTTTCAAAGGCAACGACATCGAGCGTTTTTACCGTTACGGCCTGCTCGTCAATCCAAGTCTCAAGATCTATAAGCCCTGGCTCGATGCCGCTTTCATCGATGAGCTCGGCGGCCGCGCCGAGATGTCCGCCTTCATGCAGCAGGCAGGATTCGCCTACAAGATGTCCGCCGAAAAGGCCTACTCCACCGACTCCAACCTTCTTGGCGCAACCCACGAAGCCAAAGACCTGGAGCACCTTTCGACTTCGATCAAAATAGTTGCCCCGATCATGGGCGTGGCCTCGTGGCGCGACGATGTCGCGATCAAGCGCGAACAGGTCTCCGTGCGCTTCGAAGAAGGCATGCCCGTCGCGCTCAACGGCCAACAATTCGAAGACGCCGTCGAGCTTCTTTTGGAGGCCAATCGCATCGGTGGCCGCCATGGCCTGGGCATGTCCGACCAGATTGAAAACCGCATTATCGAAGCGAAGTCCCGCGGCATCTATGAGGCCCCCGGCTTAGCCCTCCTCTTCATTGCTTACGAGCGCCTCATCACCGGCATCCACAACGAGGACACCATAGAGCAGTACCGCGACAATGGCCGCAAGCTCGGCCGTCTCCTCTATCAGGGGCGCTGGTTCGACTCCCAGGCCGTCATGCTCCGCGAATCCGCGCAGCGCTGGGTCGCCAAGCCCATCACCGGCGAGGTCACTCTCGAGTTGCGCCGCGGCAACGACTACTCCATTCTCAACACCGAGTCGCCCAACCTCACCTTTCATCCCGAGCGCCTCAGCATGGAGAAGACCGAATCCACCTTCTCCCCGCGCGACCGCATCGGGCAACTGACCATGCGCAACCTCGACATCACCGACACCCGGGAAAAGGTCCTCATCTACGCCAAAACCGGCCTCCTCACGCTCAGCAATGGCAGCGAAATGCCCCAGCTCAGCAGCGGCCCCAAGCGAGAGCAAGAGAAACAATAGCATGAGGAGCGCCTAGCAAATGTCGAACGAACAACAATCCGGCAAGATGTGGTCCGGCCGCTTTCGCGAGCCGCTCGATCCGCAGTTTGAATCCTGGCAGCGGTCGCTTCCCTTCGATTGCCGGCTGCTGCCCCAGGAAGTGAAAGCCAGCAAGGCGCACGCGTCGGCTCTCTGCAAGGCGGGCATTCTGACTACCGAGGAGACCGCTCTTCTGTGTAAGGCATTGGACTCGATCGCGGCGAAGCATGCCTCCGATGCGGGCAAGGAGTTGGTGCGTACGCATCCAACGGCAGAAGACATTCATCATTTTGTTGAGTTGTCCCTGGTTGAGCATGTCGGCTCGCTTGGCCTGAAACTGCATACTGGGCGCAGCCGCAACGAGCAAATCGCAACCGATTTGCGCCTCTATGTGCGCGATCAGGTTGAAGTGATCCTCAAGGCTCTGGCGCAGTGGGCCGGGGCGCTGGTCGAGCAGGCCGAAGCCGCCGGCGACGCCGTGATGCCCAGCTATACCCATCTGCAGCGCGCTGAACCTGTGCTCGTGGCCCATTGGCTGCTGGCGTATGCCGAGATGATTTTGCGCGATGCGTCGCGCTTCCGCGATTGCGCGGCGCGGCTCAACGAGTGCCCGCTTGGTTCCGGCGCAGTGGCCGGAGCAACCCTCGCGCTCGATCGCACCATTGCCGCTCGCGAGCTTGGGTTCGCGGGGCCTACGGCGAATTCCATTGACGCAACCAGCGATCGCGACTTCGCACTCGAGTTCGCGCAGTGCGCGGCTACGCTGGGGATTCACATCTCCCGTTTCGCCGAAGAGATTACTTTATTCGCGACCACCGAGTTCGGCTTCATCGATCTTGCCGAGGCATTTTCGACAGGTTCCAGCGCGATGCCGCAGAAGAAGAATCCGGACATGACCGAATTGCTGCGCGGCAAGAGCGGCCGCCTGCTGGGTGCGGCAACCACGCTCGCGACGCTGCTGAAGGGCCTGCCGCTTGCCTACAATAAGGATCTGCAGGAAACGCAGGAGCCGGTGTTTGCGGTGAGCGATACGCTGGAACTGATGCTGCAATTGTTGCCCAACTTTACGCGCGCGCTGCGTTTCCGCAACGACCGGATGCGCGCCGCTGCGCAGTCGGGATATTTGAACGCGATGGCCGCGGCAACCTACCTGGTGCATAAGGGCGTTCCCTTTCGCACCGCGCACGAAAAGATCGGCAACGCCGTGCGTTTCGCGCTGGAGAAAGGCGTCGAACTGGAAGAGCTTTCAATGAAGGAACTCCGCCAATTCGGCGAAGAGTTTGGCGAAGACTTTTACGACGCGATCACACTGGATGCGACGCTCGATTGCCATGATGTGATC
Organism: uncultured Acidobacteriaceae bacterium; assembly: GCA_963798035.1. Classification (GTDB taxonomy): domain Bacteria; phylum Acidobacteriota; class Terriglobia; order Terriglobales; family Acidobacteriaceae; genus Telmatobacter. The sequence goes on from CAWCRW010000014.1 coordinate 189,561, forward strand.
GGAGGAACGGCACGCAATCGCGTGCGGCAGGCTCTGATCGAAACGAAGGCGCGCACCGAGGCGCTCGCCGGGGAGGTTGTCCATGCTGGTGCGTAAAGCTCTGCTGCAGGATGCCTCGAATGTGTACGATCTGGTGAATTCGCTTTCGGGCGACGGCACGCTTTTGAAGCGCGCGTTTGCAGAAATCTGCGAAAATATCCGCGATTTCACCGTCGCCGAATCGGATGGCGGCGTGTTTCTCGGCTGCGGAGCGCTCCATCTTTACGGACCACATCTTTCCGAAGTACGTTCGATCGTGGTGAAGCCGGAAGCCAAAGGCCAGGGGGCGGGCGGGCGAATTCTGGGAGCGCTGATCGAAGAAGCCGAAGAGCACGGCATTCAGTCGGTCTGCCTGTTTACGCGCATTCCGGATTTCTTTTTCAAGTTCGGTTTTCGCACCGTGGAAGACAAGTCGGAACTGCCAGATAAGATTTTCAAGGATTGCCAGAGCTGCCCGCGGCTGCACCGCTGCGATGAAGTGGCGATGGTGCGCGGGCGGATTCCTCGCATTTCGATTCTCGGACCAAAGCGCGAAGCGCAGGAACTAGTGCGTCTGTCAGGCGATTAGGGACTGGTCGTCCAGACTCTCGCGTCGATACGGCCGGATTTGCATGTCTACAATCCCGTTGCTTTGCGCGTTTATCAGCGAGTTACAGCCAAAATTGTTCCACGTGGAACAATCGAAAATCGACTTTGCATTATTCTGCAATTACTTTTCGCGCGGACGGTACGGAAGTTTTCTCGGGGCGTGAGCCGACGAGGATCGCGAGCAGGGCGCAGAGGACCACGGCAAATGCCGCAAGCATCGGTTTCGTTGAGATAGTTTCGAGCACCGTGGATGCGACGGAACTGCAGTAACCCATCTCGGCGCAGGTTCTCCAGTTCAGCATCGAGAATGTTGTCAGGTAGCCGATGGCGATGACGAGGTGCAGGCTCAGTTCGAGCTTTGGCGCTTTGACGAAGAGAAAAATGAAAAAACTTAGAATCGGAAAGATGCAGTAAAGTGTGGACACCATTGTGTCACGACGGAAGTCCAGGCCATAGATCCCGTAAAGCCCATGCAGGGTCACGAACGCACTGGATAGACCGGCAGCAAGTCTCAGCAACAGCCAAATTCTTCCGCGAACATTCATTCTGATGTCCTCCTCGGGGTGTGGCCTGCAATTTGACCTCGAACGATTGCGGCTGCGACGACGGCCTGCCCGTAACTGAGGCCGCCATCGCCGGGGCTCACGCGTCGGTGCTGAAAAACAGAAAAGCCTTCCGTTTCAAGTCCCGTGCGGAAGAGCCGGGCGAGGCGACGGTTGTGCATGCACCCACCGCTCAGTGCGACCTGCGCGATGCCGGTTGCTTCGCGCGCACGAATTGCGGCGGCGATGAATCCGTCCGCGACGCCTTGATGAAAGCGGGCGGCGATTCGTGCCTTGTCGACGCCGGCGCAAAGGTCGGCCAGCATTTCTTTCCAGAAGGTTGCGGTGGCGATTTGTGCGGGTTTCCGGAGTTCCCAATTGCCGGCGGTCACCTGGAACGAGTAGCCCGGCTCGTCCGGTTGGTCGACGGCAATCCCTTCGAGTTCGATAGCTCCCTGGGCTTCGTAATCGACGGTACGCCGCTGGAGCAGGACGGCCGCGACGGCATCGAAGAGTCGGCCGCAGCTCGACGTTTCAGGCGTATTAATTTTGCGCTCGATCATGCGGCGCAGCAGGGAGACTTCTTTCTCTGAGGCTCCGAGGAGCGCTCGTATCGACGGATCGGGCAAGTCGATTCCGGCAGCTTCAAAATGGCCGAGCGCCATGCGCCACGGCTCGCGAACGGCGGCTTCGCTGCCGGGCATCGGTACATCGGCTAGATGTGCGAATCGATCAAATGTTTCGTAGCTGCAGACGAGCACTTCCCCGCCCCAGATGCGGCCGTCGGTGCCGTAGCCGGTGCCGTCGAGGCTGAGTCCGAGGACGGGACCGGCGAGCGCATGTTCTGCCATGCATGCGGTGATGTGGGCGTGGTGATGCTGCACGGCCAGCAAAGGCAATCCGCGCTCGGCTGCCCAATCAGTCGCCCACGATGTGGAGAGATAGCCGGGATGAAGATCGTGGACCACGATCTGCGGCTCGATTTCAAAGATGCGCATCAGGTGGTCGAGAGAATGGCGAAAGAAGTGCAAGCCGTTCAGATTTTCGAGATCGCCGAGGTGCTGGCTCTGGTAAGCCAAGCGTCCGCGGGCAAGAGTGATGACATTCTTCAAGTGACCGCCGACCGCGAGCAGCGGTGGCGCTTCGAAGGGAAGATCGATGGAGAGGGGCACGTAGCCGCGCGCGCGGCGGATCAGTTGAGGTGCGCCGTCAACCAAGGCAGCGACGGAGTCGTCACAACGCTGCAGAATTTCGCGATCATGCATCAGGAAAGCGTCGGCGATGTTGCCCAGACGTGATTGCGCCTCCTTGTTGTCGATTGCGATGGGTTCTTCGCTCAGGTTGGCGGAGGTCATGACCAGGGCTCGAACGCGCGTGTCGGCAAAGAGAAGGTGCTGCAGGGGCGCGTAGGGAAGAAAAATGCCGAGCCATGGAATTCCGGGCGTCACGGAAGGAGCAATGCCGTTGCTGGGTCGTGCGCGCGCCAGCACGATGGGACGTGAGGTTGTCTGGAGCAATGTTTCTTCTTCGAGGGTGAGCGCGCAGAGGGCGCGGGCAGCTTCAAGATCGCGAACCATGACGGCGAGCGGCTTACCATAGCGGTGCTTGCGTTGGCGCAGGCGCTGTACGGCTGATTCATTCGTTGCATCGACGCTGAGATGAAATCCGCCAATACCTTTGATCGCCAGAATCTTGCCGGCAAGGAGACGATGGATTGTCACGGAAACCGGATCCTCTGCGGGAAGCTCTGCGCCGTCGGGGGATTCAAGCCATACGCGCGGGCCGCACTGCGAGCAGGCATTGGGCTGGGCGTGAAAGCGCCGGTTGAGCGGATCGTCGTATTCCGCCTGGCACGCGGGGCACATGCGAAACGCGGCCATCGAAGTCTGGGGACGGTCGTAGGGGATGTGGCGGGTGATGGTGAAGCGCGGACCGCAGTTGGTGCAGTTGAGAAACGGGTAACGGTAGCGGCGGTCGGCGGGATCGAGCAACTCGCGCAGGCAGTCGGCGCAGGTGGCGGCGTCGGCCGGGATTCCGGTGCTGACCTGGCCCAGGACCTGGCTGGAGAAGATGTGGAATCCGGCCTGTCCGGTGGGAGGCAGCTCACCGACAGAAACCGAATCGATGCGCGCGAGGGGAGGCGTTTCGGTGCGAAGACGCGCGAGGAAAGCGTCGATGTTGAAAGGCGGTCCTTCGATTTCTATGGTGACGCCGTCGGTGTCGTTACCGATGGAGCCGGCCAGATGCTCTTCGGTGGCGAGCCGGTAGACAAAGGGACGGAAACCGACGCCCTGCACGACTCCGTGGACGAGCACGCTACGGCGCAACGGGGGCACCGTGTGCTCTTCCTGTTTTGGAGTCGCGTGTTCCGTCAAGCTCAGGCACCCTCGTATCGCTGTCAAGCATAGCGCAGGCGGGCTGTCGCTCCCTTTGCATCCAACTGTATGCAGGGAGCTTAGTCTTAGAAGAGCTCCTTGGCGAAGAGAGAGGGCAATCGAGTGGTTGGCTTGAAGAGGTCGAGGAGATTGCGCGTCGCCGGGGCGGTATTTTTCGTCGCAGCGCTTGGCTCCGCGCGTCCCGCTGCTCCGGAGCTGGACCCGGGCGCAGTTGTGCGAGGAATTGACGCGGCGGTTTTTTCTCGTGTGAACAGCATTGCCGGATACACGGTTACAGAGCACTACGCAGTTTTTCGCGGGAAGGATGAAACGCATTCTGTTGCCGATCGAACCGTGAAGACGACCTACCGGAGGGATACGGGCAAGAGCTACGAAATTGTGTCGGAGGGCGGTTCGGCGCTGGTGCGGCATATGGGTCTCGACCCCATTTTGGAGCGGGAAAAAGAGATCAATCTGCCGGCCAACGTGGAACAGTCGTGGATCACGTCGGCGAATTACGTGATGACGCTGAAGCCCGGGACAGAGAAAGTTGATGGACGGGACTGCCTGGTGCTGGCAATCAATCCGAAGCGGAAGGCGACCAATCTGATCGTGGGAAATCTTTGGGTGGATGCGAAGAACTACACCATTGTCCGGCTGGAGGGAACGGCGTCTAAAGCGCCCTCGGTCTTCGCGGGGGAAACGCATATGCTGCGCCAATATGCGAATATCGGCGGATTTGCCATGGCAATGCATGCACGCGGCGAATCGAGCACATTCCTTTACGGACGGACGGTGGTCAAGATCGACTACACCAACTACAACATTGAGCGGCGGCCGGGCAGTTGAGGGTAAAGACAAGCTATGTGTGAGAGCGAGGTTGAGGAGGGACACGGGGATGAGCCGGGCCTCGGGTCGCGAACGAATTGAGTGACAAATGCCACTCCACCTGGAATGCGGCTGCTCTATACTGGGCAGCGTGACGCCGTTCTTTGGGGATTGGAAGCTCGATGCCGCGCTCGGCTCCTGCCTGTTGCTGGGGCTGCGGCACGGCTTCGATTACGACCATCTGGCGGCGATCAGCGACATCACGGCAGTGCAGAAGAACTGGTGGACGGGTTTGCGGCTGGGGATGACCTACGCCCTGGGGCACGCATTTACTGTGGCGGCCTTGGGAGTCGCGGTGCTGGAACTTCACATGGGCTTGCCCGAGGGGCTGGATCATTGGACGGAGCGGCTGATTGGTCTGACTCTTATCCTGCTGGGTGTTGGCGTGGTGGCGGGAATTCTGCGCAAGGACGCGCACGGCCACACCCATAGCCGCATTGAGAGCCGGCTGGCGATTGCCATCAACGGACTGCTATGGATGGTGTGGAGGGTGCGTCGGATGGGTAATCCGACAGCACCGAAGCCGGAGCGTTTTCAGTGGATGTACAACGGCAAGTCGGTCTTCCTGATTGGGATGTTGCATGGTGTGGGCGCAGAGACGCCGAGCCAATTGGCTCTGTTCTTCCTGACTGCCAACCTGGGTGGCACCTCGCGCGGGATGATGGGACTTGCGGCCTTCTCGGTAGGTCTGGTGACGATGAATGCCCTGATGACCGCGTCGATGGGTGGAGCTTTCCGGGCGACCGGACATCATCCCCGGTTTTATCACGCCATTGCGTGGACAGGCGCAATCTACAGCTGCGTGATTGGTCTGATTTTCCTATTTGGAATTTCAGATAAACTACCGTCGCTGAGTTAGATCCAAAAGTAAATTGAAGCGATGGATCCAGATTAATCCGCAGAAACGGCGGAGGTACTTTCGTCGCTGACGGACCTTTGGCGTTCCTCGTCTATTGCATGAAACATGGCTCCTGTCTCGATGAAATGAAAGGAATTAGGAGATGGAATGGGGCCGGCACGTCCTTCGGCGCGGGCAAGCAAGGTGAGGTCCATTTTGTCGACGATGCGCAAGCCTTTTCCGGTGAGCTGTGCGCGGATTTCAGCCTCGTTGAGCGTGCCCGGGTCGGGGACCTCTTTGACGTAGGCAATCGCCTGACGGGCGCCGAGTTCCCCGTCGTGACGCGCGAGTCCGGCGAGACCGGTGCTGGCCTTGCGCGCCCAACCGACCACAAACTGGCCGGGACGCGCAGTGTTGCCAGCGGGATCCCACACTTCAAACGAAGCGGTATCCGGCTGGCCGGCATCGGGGCGTGTTGCGTAGCCGTCTGGCCCCATGGGAAGGCCGATCTGCGGGTCGTGCTTGTCGCCGATGGCGAAGAGGACGGTGTCGACATCGAGGGTTGAGGTCGCCTCGGTGGCGCGGGCCGACGTGGAGCCGTCGGCTTTGAGCGCGAGGTCGTTTTCGGTGACAACCATCTGCGTGACGCGGCCTTCGGCGTTGGCGAGGAAAGTTTTGGGAGAAGACAGGAAACGGAAGGAAAGACGCGGCGGGACAGAGGCGAATGCCGGATTGTTCAGGCGCGGGAAGTGCATGGCGAAGATCTTCTCGGGCGAAACGTCCTGGCCGGCCTGTGCGCAACGTGCCTTGATGCGCTCGAGTTCGGTTGCGAGTTCGTCACGGGAGAGATGCGGTTCGACGTGCTCGATTTCTTTCTTGTCGAACTTGACCTCATAGGGGCCACGACGGGCAACGATCACGACGCTTTCGGTGTGCTTGGCGGGCTTGTCGAGAAGAAGCCAGCGGGCAACATCAATGGCTACGTTGCCGACGCCGATCACGGCAATGCGCCGGTGCGAGGAGAAATCGCGCGGGACGTGGGATTCGAGCTGATTGTAGTTGTAGACGAAGTCTTTTGAAGCGTAGACGCCCCTGGCGTTTTCGCCCGGAAGTCCGAGGCTTTTGGCGCCCTGGGCACCGGAGGCAAAGACGATGGCGGCGGGATGAAAGGATTCGAGTTCGGCGAGGGAAATATCGTATGCAGCGCCGATCTGCACATGGCCGAAGTAGTGCACATTGGGAAGATCGAGGGTCTGGACGAATTGCTTGCGCAGACCGGACTTCATCTTTGTCTTGGTAGGGTAGATGCCGTACTGGGCGAGTCCGCCGGGCCGGATATCTCGATTGAAGATGAACGTTTCGTAGCCGGCGAGAGCAATTTGGCGGGCAGCAAACATGCCGGCAGGCCCGGCTCCCACGACGAAGACACCCTTCATTCCCGACCCCTCCGAGTCCCGCAACGTGGCGGCAAAATCATATCGGCTACGTTTTCGGGTTGAGCGGGCGAATCGTGCAGCGCCTCCTCCCGCTTTCCTCCATTATTGCAGGCAGATAGGCCGCGAGGGGTGCCACAGCGTGGGATGCAATTCCGGTGGGGTGACGGTGGTCACGAATGGATATGCACACCCCCTTCTAGAACTAGACTAGACGCACGCGAAAATCGCAACGCAGACTTGAGGTCTCCACGTGAGTCTGCCTTAGGAGGAATTGTGCCTGCACTTACACCTCCGCCGCTTCCCAGCGACGACAAACGATGGAAGATTGTGAACGGCACCATGCGCAAGAGCGGTTTTTCACGCCATGCGTTGATTGAGACGCTCCACACTGTGCAGTCTTCGTTTGGGTTCCTCGACGACGATGCGATTCGCTTTGTGGCGCAGTCGCTGCATGTGCCGCTAAGTCAGGCTTATGGAGTGGTGACGTTTTACCACTACTTCAGCCTCAAGCCGCCGGGCAAACACACGATGACGATCTGCACGGGAACTGCGTGCTACATCAAGGGGACCGACAAGCTGGTAGCCGCTGCCGAAAAGCATCTGGGAATCAGCCAGGGCCAGACGACCAAAGATGGCCAGATCAGCCTGATGACGGCACGCTGTGTCGGCGCCTGCGGCCGCGCGCCGGTGGTTCTGACGGATGGCGAGCTGCAGGGCCAGATGATTGGCGCAACGATGATCGAACAGCTGGAAAGGTGGGCCGTGGAATGACCATCGAAGAACTGGATCAGATCGCCAAATCGGTGCAGGCGGAAAACGCGAAATTCGATCAGGAGATCAGCGTGTGCATGGGCACAGGGTGCATGAGCCAGCACTCTGACCAGCTCAAGGAAGCACTAGCCAAAGCTGTCGCGGCACAGGGCAAGAATGCGCTCGTCCGCCGCACTGGCTGCATGGGATTATGCGCGGCGGGACCGCTGGTTTTGCTTGAACCAAGCGAGACCCTTTATCAACATGTGAACGCCGGCCACGCGGAGACCTTGGCGGCCAGCCTGGGCGGCAAGCCCTTGGCGGAGCTGCAATGCGAATTGCGCGAACACTTCGACCAGCAGGTGCACGTAGTGCTCGAAAACTCGGGCCGGATTGATCCGGAGAAAATCGATGACTACATTGCACGCGATGGTTATCGGGCGTTGCTGACGGCGTTGAATGACATGACGCCGAATGGAGTCATACGGCAGATTACCGAGAGCGGACTGCGCGGACGTGGGGGCGGCGGGTATCCCACGGGACTGAAGTGGAGCACGGTGGCTAAAGCTCCAGGCGACTTGAAATACGTAATCTGCAACGGCGACGAAGGCGACCCGGGCGCGTTTATGGATCGCAGCGTTCTGGAAAGCGATCCGCAACGCGTCATTGAAGGCATGGCCATCGCGGCTTATGCCGTGGGTGCAAGCAAAGGTTACATCTATGTGCGCGCCGAATATCCTCTGGCCGTCAGCCGGCTCACGGTAAGTTTGCGCGAAGCGAGGCGCCGCGGACTGCTGGGCAACAACATTGGCAATACGCCGTTCAACTTTGACGTGGAGATTCGCCTCGGCGCCGGAGCCTTTGTATGTGGCGAAGAGACGGCTCTGATTGCCTCGATCGAAGGCAAGAGAGGGACACCGAAGCCGAGGCCACCTTATCCCGCGGTGAGTGGTCTGTGGGGTAGGCCGACGCTGATCAATAATGTCGAAACATTTGCCAACATCGCACCGATCATCCGCAAGGGTGGGCGTTGGTTTGCCAGCATGGGCTCGGAGCGCAGCAAAGGCACCAAGGTTTTCGCGCTGACGGGCAAGATCTCCAACACCGGGCTGGTCGAAGTGCCGATGGGGATCTCGTTGCGCAAGATCATTGAGGAAATCGGCGGCGGCGTACCCGACGGACACAAGTTCAAGGCGGTGCAGACCGGCGGACCTTCAGGCGGCTGTCTGCCGGCGGAGATGCTCGATATCGGCGTAAGCTACGACGCGCTGCTGGCAGCCGGGTCGATCATGGGCTCGGGCGGCATGATTGTCATGGACGATACATCGTGCATGGTGAACGTGGCGCGTTTCTTCATCGAGTTCTGCATGACCGAATCGTGCGGCAAGTGCATTCCCTGCCGGGCGGGCACAGCACAGATGTTTACGCTGTTGTCGCGCATCTGCGATGGAAGCGGCACGATGGATGATCTGAAGCTGCTGGAGAGTCTCTGCGTCACAGTAAAGGAAGCCAGCCTGTGCGGACTGGGACAGACAGCGCCGAACCCGGTGCTGAGTACGCTGAAGTATTTTAGGCACGAATATATCGATCACATCGTGCACAAGAAATGCACGGCGGGCGTCTGCAACATTCAGGCTCCGGTGGAGGTGTTGGCATGAGCGAAGCCGTGGACGTCAAAACCCTCACCATCGATGGCAAGGAAGTCAGCGCGAGTCGCGGACAGACCATCCTCGAAGTCGCACGAGAGAACGATATTGAAATTCCGACGCTCTGCCATCTCGACGGCTTGAGCGATGTGGGCGCATGCCGCATGTGCCTGGTCGAAATCAAAGGCAGCAACAAGCTGCTTCCGGCCTGTGTAGCCACGGTCTATGAAGGGATGGACGTGACGACGCAGAGTGAGCGGCTCAAGAATCATCGGCGCACGATTCTCGAGCTTCTGTTTGCTGAGCGCAACCACATCTGTTCTGTCTGCGTGCAAAACGGACATTGCGAGCTGCAGTCGCTGGCGCAGCAGGAAGGCGTGACACACGTGCGCTTTCCCTATCGCAATCCGGAGCTGCCCGTGGATGCGTCGCACGAACGCTTCACTGCCGATCACAATCGCTGCATTCTTTGCACACGCTGTGTACGCGTGTGCGCTGAAGTGGAAGGCGCGCATGTGTGGGACGTGATGGGCCGCGGAATTAATTCGATGGTGATTACGGATCTGCACCAGGACTGGGGAAGCTCGAGTTGCACGCGTTGCGGGAAGTGCGTGCAGGTCTGTCCCACAGGCGCGCTGTTTGACAAGGGAAAGATCGGTTCGGATCATCCGAAATATCCAGATTTTCTGCCGTATCTGAACCTGATGAGGGAGGCGAAATGAGCAAACTCAAACTGGCTACGGTGTGGCTGGACGGCTGTTCGGGGTGCCATATGTCGTTCCTCGACATGGATGAACGGCTCATCGCCTTGGCGGAAGTTGTCGATGTGGTCTACAGCCCGATTGTGGATACGAAGGAGTTTCCGGATCAGGTCGACATTGCGCTGGTCGAGGGTGCGGTGGCTTCGGTCGACGACGAAAAGAAGATCAAGAAGATTCGGGCTCATTCCAAGCTGCTGGTGGCGATGGGCGATTGCGCCGTGGCCGGCAATGTCCCGTCGATGCGCAATCCCATCGGTCCCGAAGCGATTCTCGACCGCGCCTACAAAGAGAACGCCGATCTGCAGCAGCAGATTCCCTGTGTCGTTGTGCCTAAACTGCTGCGCGTGGTGCGACCGATTCATGAATTCGTCAAGGTCGACGTTTTTCTACCTGGATGCCCGCCCTCGGCAGATACCTTTCACGCGGCGCTGACGGCGCTGGTTACGGGAGAACCGCTGGATATTCCAGCCCTCACGCGATTTGGAGCCTAGAAACCGGAGCTTGCCCCATGAGTCAGACGATCACGATTGATCCTGTTACACGCCTCGAAGGACACGGTAAGATCACCATTCAACTCAACGATCAGGGTGAGGTGGAGAACGCGAACTTCCACGTCACGCAGGTGCGCGGCTTCGAGAAGTTTTCAGAGGGCCGGCCGTTTTACGAAATGCCGAGCCTGATGGCGCGCATCTGCGGGATCTGCCCGGTCTCGCATCTCATCGCGTCGGCGAAGGCCTGCGAAGCGATCATGTCGGTGCGGATTCCGCACACGGCTGCGCAATTGCGCCGCATGTTGAACCTGGCGCAGATGGTGCAGTCGCACGCGCTGAGCTTCTTTTATCTCTCGTCGCCGGACTTGCTGCTGGGCATGGAGTCGGATCCCAAGATGCGCAATATCTTCGGCGTGGTGGGTGCGAAGCCGGAGCTGGGGCGCGCCGGAGTAGGATTGCGGCGCTTTGGCCAACACATTATTGAGTTGCTGGGCAACAAGCGGATCCATCCCGGCTGGGTGATTCCGGGCGGAGTGACGGAACCGCTGGCAGCCGCGAAACGGGACGAGATTCTGGGGATGATTCCAGAGGCATACGCGCATATCAAGCTGGCGCTGACCTGGTACAAGCAGGTCGCAGATACGTTTCGGCCGGAGATTGAGGTCTTCGCGAACTTTGCATCGCTCTATATGGGGCTGATCAATGAAGACGAATCGATCGAATTCACCGATGGTGCGCTGCGCCTGATTGATGCGCGCGGCGACGTGATTGCGGACGGGATCACTGCCAGCCAATTCCCTGAGATCATCGGCGAAGCGGTTGAACCGTACAGTTACACGAAATTTGCATATTACAAGCCGCTGGGATACCCCGAAGGCAGCTATCGGGTGGGCCCATTGGCGCGACTCAACATCGCGAAGAGCATGGGCACGCCGCTCGCGGATGGCGAGCTGAAGGAATTCAAACAGCTGGCGGACGGGCCGGTGCAGAGTTCCTTCTACTATCACTACGCGCGGTTGATCGATATTCTGCACGGGATCGAGAAGATCGAGCTTATCCTGTCGGACCCGCTCATCCTGGACAAACATGTGCGCGCGATCGCCGGCGTCAACCGGCTGGAAGGCGCAGGCCAGGCGGAAGCTCCGCGCGGAACCTTGCATCATCACTACAAGGTGGATGAGAACGGGTTGATCACATGGGCGAACCTGGTGATTGCGACGGGCCAGAATAACAACGCGATGAATCAAGGCGTGCTCCAGGCTGCGAAACACTATGTGAAGAACGGCAAGTTCACCGAAGGAATTCTCAACCGCGTAGAAGCCGTGGTTCGTACCTTCGACCCGTGCCTGAGTTGCTCGACGCATGCGTTCGGGCAGATGCCGCTGGCGATTTCGCTGATTTCGGCGGACGGCGAAGTGGTGGATCAGGCGATTCGGTAGAGTACCGTTGAAATCATGATGTCTCTTCGGGCTCAATGCCTCGTTCTCGCGTGTGGGAATCCGCTGCGCGAGGATGATGGCGTTGGGCCTTGGCTTTTGGCGTGGGCCGAAGAGCGATTTCGGGGCGACGCACGTGTGTCGTTGATTGGCCGGCAACAATGGACGCCGGAGTTGGCGCTCGACATCGCCGAGGCTGCATCGGTGCTCTTTGTCGATTGCGCCGTCGACAGCGCGCCCGGCGCAGTGAAGCTTGTGCCTGTGGATGCGGCCGCTGCAGAGCCCGGTTTTGCAACCCATCATCTAGGCGCGGCGGAACTGCTTTCGCTCAGCAAAGAACTCTATGGCGCGACGCCGCGCACTTCCCTGCTGCTTACCGTTGGTGCCGGATCATTGGAGTTGCGCGAGGGGTTCAGCACGGCTGTGCAGGCCGCGCTGCCCGAGGCCTGCGCGCAATTACAAGCGGCTGTGCTAACGATTCTCGGCCATTGATCGCGTAATTTCGCGTTGAATCGGATGCCTTCCAAATCTGAAAATCCAGACCTTGGCACCAATGGTCGTGCCGATTGATCATCTCGAAAAAAGATGCAGATCCTTCGCCCCGCTTACCCCATCGCACGAACGTGCGATCGAGGCCCCAGACGTGCGGGTTCTCAGGATGACAGTTCGTTCGGCGCCTTTGCCAGGGCTGAAAATCCAGACCTTGGCACCTATGGTCGTGTCGATTGATCATCTGCGAAAAAATCGGCTCAGTGGGCAAAGCCGGCGAGTTTGACGACGTAGGCGTAGTCGCCCACGAGATGTTCGGGCAATGCGATACGCAGGCTCGCTCCCACTTCCTGAAAAGCGAGCAGCTTCGAATCGCCCAGCATCGTGATCGAAGTGAAGGCCGCAGTGCCCTTCTCCAAGGTTAGAGTTCGGCCTTTCGGTGAGCCCAGAATCGTGACGTAGACATCGTCTCCTTTGCGCGTGAAGCGGAGGTCGTCGCCTTCGGCGGACTTCCCTTCTGCGTGCGTCCAGGGAACGGTGTCGTAGATGGCTTCGCCATTCTGCTTGAGCCAGGCGCCGAGGGCTTTGAGGCGCTCCATTTGTACGGGAGGAATGGTGCCGTTGGCTTCTGGTCCGACGTCTAGGAGCAGGTTGCCGTTTTTGCTGACGATGTCGACGAGCAGCGCAATGAGTTCGGCGGGAGCGATGGTTTCATTTTCGCCTTCTGCCCGGTTGTAGCCGAAGGAACGGCCCAGGCCGCGGCACTCTTCCCACTTTTTCGGGCTGATCTTGTCGAGCTTCTCGTACTCGGGCGAGGTGAAGTCGGCGTGCTTAATGCCGAATCGGTCGTCGATGACGCCCTCGGGAACGGCGTTGTAGTAGTCAGCCTCGACACCGAGCGCATCGCCGGTTTTGGGCCAGTCAATGTCGTTCCAGAGAACGGACGGATGATAGCGATCGATGAGTTCGTGAATCTGCGCGTTGGCGTATTTACCGTAGGCTTCGCTTTCAGGCTTCACGGCCTGGTAGTCGGCTTCGGTTTCGATGGGGCCGGTGTTGAAGGTCCAGTCGTATCCGCCCGAATAGTAAAGGCCCATGCGCAATCCTTGCGCGCGCACTGCGGTGGTGAGATCGCCGACGATATCGCGCTCGGCGTGGAGCTGGCGTGGCTTCAACCTGGGGCTTGGGTTCGGCGTCGTACTGGGCCAGAGCGTGAATCCCTCGTGATGCTTGCTGGTGAGGACAACGTAGCGCGCGCCGGCCTCTTTAAAGATGGAAGCCATCGCGTCGGGATTCCATTTCTTGGACTCGCGATTGAACTCCGTCGCGAAATCGTAATAGCCGAAGTCCGCGCCGTAGTGTTCCTTGTGGTAGGCCTGGGTGGGCGAGCCGGGGATGCGCATCACGTTGAGATACCACTCGGCGTATGGGTTGTATTTGATGTAGTCGGCCGAGGTGAAGTCGTGATTGGGATGCGAGAGCGGCGCCCAGCCGGGAACGGAGTAGAGGCCCCAGTGAATGAAGATGCCGAGTTTTGCGCCGGCGTACCAGTCGGGCAAAGGATGGCGATCGAGCGATGCAAGCGTGGGCTCGTATTTCGCGGGAGCCTGCGCGAAGGACGGTGCGGCAAGAGAGAAGAGTGCGGCCGCGATCAACCATGCAGCGAGCTCGAATCCAGCAATCTGGGCTGCAGCATGGAGGGGGGCAAAGCGTTTCCGATTCATTCAAAGCCTCGCAGAGAATTCACATGCATGATACGAGGCGTGACCGACGGATCTCGGGTTGCGGGGCGAGGACGGGTGTTCTCTGTGACAAGGCGAGGACCCTACCCCCACCCGGAATCTGGGTAGAAATTCCTCATTCTGCTGGGGTTGCGAGATGCCAGTGCCGCTAAATTCCTGTGCGGATTGGAGTTGGCCGCAGATTCGTCTGGGGCAATGAGTTAGAAGCGGACCGCAGCAGAAGGTCTTCCGATTGCGGCTTTGGTCTTCAGTTCTCTTGTTCTATTGTGCGGCGGGAGGGAGAAATGATCTGCAAACTCGCGAAGCGAATCGGTGGCCTTGGCCAGGCCAAACCATCGATCCGGTTTTTGCGTTGAAAGCGACGCGCCTTTATCGGGGTCAAGGAGCGCTCGACGTGAATCTTGGTGCGACCGCGGTTAGAACGCAGGCGCTCCGTCGTCTGTTCTGCGATTCTTCACTCGATGGACAGATTGATTTCGTAATTCTCTGTTGCCGCATTCCAGGGAGCCTGCACCGGCAAGACGGCAACCACAAGATTGCGCGCGTTGAATACCCAAACATCGAATTCCTCGACATTCGCAGCGGTCATTGTCTCCAAAGGTTGTTCGTGCATTGGTCTCCTCCCTGGCAATTCATGCGGATGAGTTGCTTTCGGATGCCCACGCTTGTGATTGAGCCAGAACGGCGAGGCTGGTTCCATCAGACAAACGTATTGGTCGATACCTTCGTATGGACCAGGGCTCGAATCTTTTCTCGACCGCCGGTTCGACCTTCGTCCTCGCGGTTCCTGTAGGTTTGGATGCGCTTTTCTCTTTTGGCACATTGATTTTTTCGCGACCGGTCTCATTGTTTCGGTTGTAGCCGGAAAGGTGTTTCGCGGGCACAGGGCACCCCGTCTGTGTGCCGCCGGCTTCAGAGGAATAGGGCCTGGCCAGCCACCCATCAACAAGCAGAAACATGTCACATAGGGTCGTGAGACACGTCACGGTACAGCTAAGGTTCTAGGTGCTAAATGGGCATACTTCAATCTGGAGTTTGCTGTTGTGCGGTCGCTGCCCCACTCGACGAACGCGGCATCGGGAAGCCAATTTGCTGTGAGAACGCCTAGCTTCACCGAAGATGGCCATTTCGCTGCGGATGCCCTGTCTCGTTCGACCTCTTAAGCGACCTCATTGCAGATCGCCGCTTGCTCTTCTATAGGCTTGTTCGACGTTTTGCTCGATCAATCGCCTGAGCGCGCAACCAGATATAGAAGGACTGCGTTTAGGAATCCAGCTGCCTCGCATTGCCGGGGTGCGCAACCTCCCGGGAGCCGAGGCCAACGACCTAGTCAATTATTTTGTTCGATCCAGGAGGGCATATGTTCGGAGCGCGCATTCCAGTGAGAAGAAAGCACCTCGAGTTTTCGCTATCAACCGCAGGATTGTTCCTGGCTGTTTTGGCTGGTATTTCAATCGTTGGACTCGCCGGTGCGGGGAGCAAAGCAGGACAACAGTACACGATTTTCGATGCCCCCGACGCCACCTACACAAGCGCGGTCAACATAAACGACCCCGGCACTTTGACGGGGAACTTTTTCGACGCAAGCCGCCGGATTCACGGTTTTCTGCGAGATGCGGACAGCGAGATCACCGTCATCGACGCTACGCCTGATGCAATGGATACAGAACCCGTGGGCATCAATGCGCGAGGGGAGATTGCGGGCACAGCCGAGGGCGGCGCTTTTATCCGAGACAGGAAAGGGAGCGTCACTCTCTTTGGTGCTCCAGATTCCACAGATACCTTCGTGTCTGGTATAAACGCACGCGGCGACATCGCTGGAATGTTCAAGGGTAAGACGGATGGTGCAAACCATGGTTACGTAAGAGACTCAAGAGGCCACATCACTACATTCGACCTTCCCAACAGTTCGGACCTGGCTGTTTCCGCGATAACTGCCCGTGGAGACATTGTTGGGACGTTTGAGGATTGGACTCAAGGGGGAAAGCAGCGGATTTACTTTCGGGATCGGAATGGGAGTTTTACCTTTCTCGATATCCACAACGGAACTCCGTGGGTTGCCGGTATCAACGACCGCGGGGACATCGCAGGAATCAGCGACAACCATGGCTCAATCGTCGGGTTTGTACGGGACCGCGATGGCGAGATTATCTATCTCAAGGTCCCCAGCCCAGAAGTAACCGGTATCAATGATCGTGGAGATGTTGTGGGCATTTTTGGCGATCCGAACCGAGGTGGCAAGACTTGTGGGTTCGTGGCGGATCCGAATGGAAACATCACTATCCTCGATGTTCCCAATGCGACAGCAACTTACGCCTATAGCATCAACAATCGCGGGGAGGTATCGGGGTCCTTCGATGTTGCCGGCCTTGGAAGCAAACGACGGGGGTTTCTATTCAGGCAGGACTGAGAACTCAGATACTCAGGATCATACCTCGCTCCAGTGACCATGATCACGGCTTCGTTCCAGTATGCTCGGCTAGAATCAGCGTCCTTACTTCAGCGCGAAAAGTCGACCGCGCATCCGCATCCACGATTCAACTTCGTCGTGGAGTTGTTTCTCTGTTGAATCCGGTCTAGCCGAGGGTCAGGGATGTCGTGTTGGGCGGTACCTTGCGATAGCCTTCAAATCTTCTGGTTAAATCCTTT
Source organism: uncultured Acidobacteriaceae bacterium (assembly GCA_963798035.1). Taxonomy (GTDB): domain Bacteria; phylum Acidobacteriota; class Terriglobia; order Terriglobales; family Acidobacteriaceae; genus Telmatobacter. The sequence continues at coordinate 206,231 of CAWCRW010000014.1, forward strand.
CGCCTTTCGCCTGTCGACTTAAAGGCTGCTTGCGCCGGCAGAATTTGAACGAGATCTGACATGCCAGAAATCGCGCTCAGCATGGAGCATGTTTATAAAAAATTCCGCAAAGGAGAGACGTACAACTCGCTCCGGGATCTGTTGCCTGCGTTGACAGGCAAGATCTTTCGCGGACATGAGTTGGACCCCAAAGATCGGCGCGAATTCTGGGCGCTGCAAGATATTTCATTCGAAGTCAAACGTGGGAAAGCCTTAGGGATCATTGGACACAACGGAGCAGGAAAGAGCACTGCTCTGAAGATCCTCAGCCGCATCATGAAACCGACCCGTGGACGAATGGTTGTGAACGGCAGGGTATCGGCATTGCTTGAAGTGGCCGCTGGTTTTCATCCCGATCTGACGGGGATGGAGAACATTTTCCTCAATGGAACGATTCTGGGGATGACCAAACGGGAGATTCGATCGAAGCTGGATCAGATCATTGCTTTTTCCGGCATTGAAGAGTTTATCGACATGCCGGTGAAGCGGTATTCCTCGGGAATGTATGCGAGGCTTGGATTCTCGGTGGCAACGCATGTTGAGCCTGAGGTTCTTATTGTCGATGAAGTGCTAAGCGTGGGCGACTATGCTTTTCAGCAAAAATGCATCGAGCGCATTCGTTCTGTGATTGCCGGAGGCACGACGGTTCTCTTTGTGTCGCACAATCTGAATTCCGTTGCGCAGATCTGCCAACGCACAATGCTGCTCGAACGCGGCAAAGTGCTTACGATAGATGAGACGGATGTAGTTGCGCGAAGGTATCTTGGGACGATGGCGGAAGCTGATGAAAGCGAAAGGACGGTCCGTCTCTCGAAGATTGCGATTCGCGACGGGAGAGGCGAACAGACATCCTTCGAATCGGGCCAAACCGCATGGGTGGACATTGAGGTTGTGGCTCGCGAAGCGAAGGACGGACTCGCGGTGGTGATATGGTTTTCCGACGAAGCGCAATACGAAATCTTTAATACATCGACCGAGCGACTTGGCTCTCATCAGATTTCCCTGGGGAATGGCGGTTCTTATCGTTGCACATTTGAGATACGGCTGAACATGGCGCCTGGCACGTTTTACCTGGGTGCGGACCTCTATCGCTATAACCGCCAACAGAGCTTCGACCGCCATAATCATGCGGCGACAATCCTCGTTGAACCTTGCGAAGCGGTGCGGGGTGTGACTAACTGTTTTCCCAAGCTTGTGGTCTCAGAGATTATGGAAGCATGTTCTGAACACTGTGCGGTTTAACGCCATCTATCACCGGTTTTGCCCCTGCAATTGATTCCGGTCAAATAACGAACTTCCCATATCCGCAATCACAGGGATGAAGTGGAAGTCGCATTATGAGGGCGCGAAAGACGAGGGTGCCGGCGGTTGACGTCCTTTCAATCATGGGGCGGAGAGGGGCGACCCACGATCGATGACGGTTTGCCGAAAGGAATAGCGGCCGCACAGCCGCGCGATGGATCCCTGGAGGATGTCGCCGACGTTGGGGCGGCAACTCGGCGCTTCGCCCGGTTGCAATCCCTCGCACGATCGCTCAGGGGCCAAATTGCAGAGAGTCCAGAGTGCGCTTGAGCTTGCGGAGTTCTGTTTCCAGAAAGGAATGACGGGCTATTGCCGCGTCTTTCCGATTCAGGGTCGTCGATGGGGCTTGAATCTCCTGCTCCACACTTTTCATCTCCGTGCGACGAGTCACAATCAACGACCTGAGCGTGTTCACTTGAATTGTGTCGAGACAAGACGTGGATCCTTTGTAAACCCAATTGGAAGGAATTCTGAAGCTCTCCTTCTTTCGGGTCAAATTCTTCATTATGGCGGAATGTGCAGGGTGGGGTAATTGCATCAAGCTCAAGGTCGTGACTCCGAAGGTTCAAACCGAAGGTGGGAACGCGGCATCCCGAAGCACTTGCTGCGACCCGCGTTTGTGGTTGCGGACATGCCCGCTGGGTCCAGGAAGAGATCCAATCCCCTGCTCCCTGATCCGCGATCGCGGAGTACGGCGAGAGAGCCCGTCAACAAAAAAACGGGCCTTCCCTCGTGCAGTGAAAGGGGCTTGCTGATAGGTCTAACCTATTCCGGCGCGCAGCGGAGTGTCTGTTCTTTTTTGATCACTCGTTCCAATTGCGGCGCTTGTGGTGTCATTGGGTTTTGAAGTTCGTTGGGATGGAGGCTTGGCGAAAAGCAGATCCTTCGCCCTGCTTGCTCCCATCGCACGAACGTGCGATCGGGGCCCCCAACGCGCAGGTTCTCAGGATGACAGTGCTGTGGATGCGGAGGTGTCCGGGGCTAAAGCCCCTTTCTCTTTATGGACTCGTATTCAGGGGCCTGAAGGCCCCTGCTCCTTCCATGTTTCGCACGCGCCTGAAGGCCCCGGCTCCCTCCATGTATTCGCTCCTGATTGTTAAAACGCGGCTACGGTCTGGCGGAGGCTGTAGGAGCTGAGGGTCTTGATATAGTTGCCGCGGTCGAAGGGAGAGGTGTCGGGAACGGAGCGGCGGCTGAGGGATCCGCGTGTCTCCCACAGCGACGCGTACTCCTGCTTCTCGAGCCAGTACCGCATGTCGGAGAGCACGCGGCCGATGTGTTCGACGCCGTGGATATGCAGAGCCGAGGCCATCATCGACATGTTGGCGCCGGCCATGATGCATTTGAGCACATCTTCAGCGGAGTGGACGCCGCCGGTGATGGCGAGGTCGATGTTGAGATGGCCGTAGAGGATGGCGGCCCAATGGAGACGGGGCAACAATTCTGACGGCGTGGAGAAGTGGAGGGTGGGACGAACTTCAAGCGCTTCGATGTCGAAGTCGGCTTGATAGAAACGGTTGAACAGAACCACGCCGCGGGCACCTACATCTTCAAGACGCGCGACGAGGTGGGGGAGGCTGGTGAAGGATTGGGAGAGCTTGACGGAGACCGGAACTTTCACCGCGTGGCAGACGCTCTCGACAAGCTCGAGAAGCTGCAGCTCGATTTCGTTGGAGGTCTGGCTGCGGTCGGTGGCGATGGCATAGGTATTGAGCTCGATGGCGTCGGCTCCGGCTGATTCCATTTCCTTGGCGAAGCGCACCCAGCCGCCGACGGTGGTTCCGTTGAGGCTGCCGAGGATGGGGATATTGACCGCGGCCTTGGCCCGGCGCAGATGCTCGAGGTAGACCTCGTGGGTCATGCGGTAGTCATCCTGCTCGGGGAGAAAGTCGAGCGACTCGGCGAAGGACTCGGTGCCGCGCGACAGATCTTCATCGAGAGCACGCGACTCGAGAGCGAGTTGCTCTTCGAAGAGCGAGGTGAGGACGATGGCCGAGGCGCCGGAGTCTTCCATGCGGCGGATGTTGTCGAGCGACTCAGAGAGCGGTGTGGACGAGACCACGATGGGCCCGTTCAGCTTGAGGCCGAGGTAGTGGGTTGAGAAGTCGATCATTGTTTGCCTCCGGCGGGCGTGCCTGCCAGTTTGTCTTCGGACTTTTCGAGGGGTGCAATGTTGGGGGTTTCACCGCGGCCGGGCATGGTGGCACGTGCGGAGTAGACGCGCCACTGGCGCTCCACATCGTCTTGCGCTTCCTTGAGCAGTTCCGCAGCCAGGGTGGGGTTGCCGCGGGCGAGCATGGTGTAGCGCGCTTCGCGATAAGCGTATTCCTTGAGACGGATCGATGGCGATTTGGAATCGAGCTGGAAGGGATTCTTTCCTTCGTTGCGGAGGGATGGGTTGTAGCGCATCAGCGGCCAGTAACCGGATTGCACGGCAAGCTTCTGCTGCTCGAGGCCGTGGACCAGGTCGTAGCCGTGGGCGATGCAACTGGAGTAGGCGATGATGAGGGACGGTCCCTCGTGAGCTTCAGCTTCCTGGAAGGCTTTGACGACGTGGGTGTCGTTGCCGCCCAGAGCTACCTGGGCCACGTAAACCGAACCGTAGCTGACGGCTTCCATGGCCAGATCTTTGCGGCTGTTGGTTTTGCCGCTGGCGGCGAACTTGGCGACTGCGCCGCGCGGCGTGGCCTTGGACGCCTGGCCGCCGGTGTTGGAGTAGACCTCAGTGTCGAGGACAAGTACATTCACATTTTTGCCGGAGCCGAGCACGTGATCGAGGCCGCCGAAGCCGATGTCGAAAGCCCATCCGTCGCCGCCGAGGATCCAGACGCTCTTGCGGACCAGGGTGTCGGCGATGGCGAGCAGGTTGCGGGCATCGGAAGAGTCGAGGGCGAGGAGCTTGGTTTTGAGTTCCTGCACACGATCGCGTTGGGCGTTGATTTCGGACTCGGTTTTTTGCGGCGCGCTGATGAGCGATGCGGCCAGATCGGGACCGATCTCGGAGGTCAGGCGGGTGACGAGCAACTCGGCGAAGACTTTCTGCTGGTCGAGGGCGGTGCGCATGCCGAAGCCGAACTCCGCGTTGTCTTCAAAGAGCGAGTTCGCCCATGTGGGTCCGCGACCTTGGGCGTTCGAACTGTAGGGCGTGGTGGGCAGGTTGCCGCCGTAGATGGAGGAGCAGCCGGTGGCGTTGGCGACATAAAGACGGTCGCCGAAGAGCTGGGTGAGGAGCTTGACATAGGGTGTTTCGCCGCAGCCTGCGCAGGCGCCGGAGAACTCGAAGAGCGGCTGCAGAAGCTGCAGATCTTTTACCTGGCCGTGGGAGAGCTTGTTGCGATCGACTTCGGGCAGGGAGAGGAAGAAGTCCCAGTTTTCACGCTCGGATGCGCGCAACGGAGCCTGGGGCGCCATGTTGATGGCCTTGTGGCTGGCGTCGCTCTTGCTCTTGACGGGGCAGACTTCGATGCAGACGCCGCAGCCGGTGCAATCTTCCGGAGCGACCTGGAGGGTGTAGCGATCCTGTTCCATGGTTTTCCACTTGGGCTTGGCCCATTGGAAGGTGGCGGGCGATTTGTCGCCTAAATCTGCACTGTAGACCTTGGAGCGAATGACGGCGTGGGGGCAAACCATGACGCACTTGCCGCACTGGATACAGAGGTCCTTGTCCCAGACGGGGATGAATTGCGCGATGTTGCGCTTCTCCCATTGGGTGGTGCCGGTGGGAAATGCACCGCCTGCGGGGATTGCGCTCACGGGCAGGAGGTCGCCTTTGCCTTCGGCGATTTTGCCGAGCACGTTGTGGACGAATTGCGGCGCCTTGTCGGAGATGACGCCGGTGATATCGAAGGGGGAGGATGCGGCAGGGGGCAACTGAACTTTTTCAAGATGCGCGAGGGCGTGATCGACGGCGGCGAAATTTTTCTGCACGACTGCTTCGCCGCGCTTGCCGTAGGTCTTCTTGATGGCTTTCTTGATTTGCTCGATGGCTTCGTCGCGGGGCAGCACGCCGCTGATAGCGAAGAAGCAGGTCTGCATGATGGTGTTGATGCGGGTGCCCATGCCGGCATCGCGCGCCACCTTGTAGCCATCGATGACGTAGAACTCGATTTTCTTGGCAATCAACTCCTGCTGCATGGTCCTGGGCAGCTGGTCCCAGACTTCGGACGCCGCATAGGGCGAGTTGAGCAGGAAAACTGCGCCGGGCATGGCGGCCTCAAGCACATTCATTTTCTCGAGGAAGCTGAAGTTGTGGCAGGCGATGAAACTGGCGCGGGTGATGAGGTAGGTGGAGTGAATCGGGTTGGGGCCGAAGCGAAGGTGCGACGTGGTCATCGAGCCGGACTTTTTGGAGTCGTAGACGAAGTATCCCTGCGCGTAGTTGGGGGTTTCGCTGCCGATGATCTTGATGGAATTTTTGTTGGCGCCCACGGTTCCGTCGGAACCGAGACCGTAGAAGAGAGCGCGCACGGTCTTGGGATCTTCGGTGGAGAAATTGGGATCGTAGGTGAGGCTGGTGTGGCTGACGTCGTCGTCGATGCCGATGGTGAAGTGATTCTTGGGCGCGGGCTTGGCCAGTTCGTCGTAGATGCCCTTGACCATGGCGGGCGTGAATTCCTTGGAGGAGAGGCCGTAGCGGCCGCCGATCACGATGGGCTTGGCGAAGGGCAGGTTGGCGTAGTTTTCAGCCAGGACGGTCACGATGTCCTGATAGAGGGGCTCGCCGGCAGCGCCGGGTTCCTTGCAGCGGTCGAGGATCGCGATGGATTTGACAGTCGCGGGAAGCGCAGCGAGGAAAGCGCCGGCGTCGAATGGACGATAGAGGCGCACTTTGAGGAGGCCGAGTTTTTCGCCTTGCTTGTTGAGGGCGAGGACGGCTTCTTCGACGGCTTCGGCGCCGGAACCCATGATGATGAGAACGCGCTCGGCGTCCGGGGCACCGACGTAGTCGAAGAGGTGATAGGCGCGGCCTGTGATAGCGGCGAAGCGATTCATGACCGATTGCACGATGCCCGGGACGGCGGCATGGAATGGAGTGCAGGCTTCGCGTGCCTGGAAGAAGACGTCGGGATTTTGCGCGGTGCCGCGAATGATGGGGCGATCGGGGCTGAGGGCGCCCTGACGGAACTGGATGACGAATTTGTCGTCGAGAATGGCGCGGATGGTTTCGTCGGAGATGGGGAGAACCTTGCCGACTTCGTGCGAAGTGCGGAAACCATCGAAGAAATGAATGAAAGGAATGCGGGATTCGAGGGTAGCGATTTGCGCGACGAGGGCGAGATCGGCAACTTCCTGCACGGAATTGGACGCGAGCATGGCCCAGCCGGTGGAACGGCACGCCATGACGTCTGAATGGTCCCCGAAGATGGAGAGAGCATGGGTGGCCAGGGTGCGGGCCGTGACATGCATCGTGGCCGGGGTGAGCTCACCGGCAATCTTGTACATGTTGGGGATCATCAGGAGGAGGCCTTGCGAGGCGGTGAAGGTAGTGGCAAATGCGCCGGCCTGGAGGGCACCGTGGAGTGCGCCAGCCGCGCCGCCTTCACTTTGGAGCTCTTCGACAACGGGCAATGCGCCCCAGATATTCTTTTTGCCTTCCGAGCGCCACTGATCTGCCCACTCGGCCATGGGGGACGAGGGGGTAATGGGGTAGATCGCGACCACTTCAGAAAGACGATAGGCAACGGCGGCGGCAGCCTCGTTCCCATCCATAATCACCATCTTGTGTTCACTCATTCGCATTGCCTCATAGCGCGGCCAAAGGAGAAAAACCGCTACCGCGAGTCTCATCGGTAAGGGTTTGCGCCGCTGTGATGAAGGACACAAGGAGGTATCCGAAATTCATATTGCGGTACTTGATTGCGTATGACGAACATTGACTTCGGAGGGTTTAGGGGAAACAGAGCGGTTGTGAGGGCTGTGCACTTACGGTACGTTGCCTATCTAATACAGAGATGGAGACGGGAAGCGCGAAAACGGACGAGCTGGTAACGCGGAACGATCTCGAGTTGCTGCTCGCGACGCTCGAGAGCCGGAACGGCGACACGCGTGCGGGGATTTTCGGCCCGGAGTCGATTTCGTGGCGGATCAATCGCGAATCGGCGCTGTTTCTTGGTGCGGGGCGGGCGGCGCTGCTGCAACTGGCGCATCCGTGGGTGGCGGCCGCACTGAGGCAGCACTCTTCCCTGCTCGCGGATCCGATTGCGCGGTTTCACAACACGTTTCGGATTGTGTTCACGATGATCTTCGGATCGAGAGCGCAGGCCTTCGCCGCGGCGCGGGGATTGCATCAACTGCACACGCGCATCGGGGGCGAGTTGCCCTCGGCCGTTGGGGGTTACGGGCTAGGTTCCCGGTACGAGGCGAATCATATTCCCGCGCTGCGGTGGGTTTACGCAACGCTGGTGGAGTCGGCGGTGCTGGCGTATGAATGCGTGATGCCGGGACTCACCGATCAGGAACGCGAAGCGTATTACGCCGAGAGCAAGGTGCTGGCGGGATTTTTTGGGATTCCGGGGGATGCGCTGCCGGCGGACTGGGCGGCGTTCACCGGCTATGTGGAGAAGATGTGCGCGTCGGAGGAGCTTGGTGTCGACGCGCATGCGCGCTCGATGGCCCAGGGACTGCTGGCGGGAGCGGGATCGTGGATTCATCCGCCGCGCTGGTATCGGGCGTTGACGACGGCATGGCTGCCGCCGCGCTTGCGCGAGGAATTTGGACTGCAATTCGGTCCGGCGGAAGAACGAGCGATCATCAAAGCGCAGCGTCGGCTGCCGAGACTGTATCGACAGCTGCCTGGGTTCCTGCGTTTTGTCGGTCCGTATCACGAAGCGCGGGGGCGGTTGGCGGGACGTGCGCCGGGTCCGTTGGGGCGGGCGAGCACTCGGTTTTGGACGGGGGCGTCGAGGATGCCGTTTGGGGAGTAGGCGGGGACGAGTTGTAACTGCTGGCTGAGCTGAATCAGGTGCTTTGTTGCCACGCGCAATCGTGGTTTTCTGCCGCCCCGATTCCGTTCGGGTCCTTCAGACTGCTGATCGGCCGGGTCAACGGATGCGCCGGATGCAAGGCGATCATCCATCAGCATCTGGACATGACACTGACCCTCATGATCTGTGGACATCGCATCGGACACTACAGCGCGGAAGGAAAACTGCTGACGCCGCTGAGCCAAAAACAAATCAAGGCCGTGGAAAAGACGTTGAGAGGAAAAATCCAAAAACAGACTTTCCCTCTCAACTTGCAAATCCCGCAAACTACGCGGGATTCACACTTTCCCACCGCCTCGACGGCTACGAACTTATGAATCCGGACACTTCATTTGTTCTCAAAAGCGGACATTTCTACTTGCTAACGACACTGACGGATGGGCCACGAACCTCTCCCAATTCGTCATCGGCCGCGCAGATCCCGCAATCTGGCCGACGCATTATGATCTGGGTTGAAGCAGAAAAATGGGGTTCGCCCAAGAAACAAGGTTTCTTCAATGGGAAACAATGTCGCCGCTGCGCGGAATTCTCGCCCCTTAGATCTTCGGGACAAGGCTTCCGAGGTTGTCAAAGAAACCCCGTTTGAGGCCATAGCCAGCACCTGCTCTGTCCTGGTGGTGGGCCTGTTCATTCTCACATTTCTGGGTCAGAACATGGTAATTCCTTCGGGATCGATGGAGAAGACCCTGTTGGTGGGCGACCACCTGTTGGTTGAGCACATCACGCTGGCCCCATCGGCCAAGTGGATGCCACTGGTTCACTACCGCGAACCGCAACGCGGCGATATTGTGGTCTTCCACAAGCCCGTCAATCAGCCTGGCATTGATGCTACTGACGCCGACGGAACACCACAATACACTCCCCTGGTGAAGAGGTTGATTGGCGTGCCGGGAGATCATATTCATCTACGCAACGGCATTGTGATTGTCAATGGTGTTGCACAGCCGGTGGGATTTGCGCAGCCGACAACGACGGATAACTTCAACAAGTTCCTCGACGATTTCCCCGCAGTACCTCCAGCCGAGGTGCCTGGGGCAACAGAGTCGTGGGCCGTGAACTTCTCGAGTTATATCCAGGACGGCGACCTGGTGGTTCCACCCGGCATGTATTTCATGATGGGCGACAACCGGCACAACAGCCTGGACTCGCGCTACTGGGGCTTCGTGCCGCGCGCTAACATACTTGGCCGTCCGCTTTTCAACTATTGGTCGATCGAGGCCGCAGACGGGCAACTTGAACAAACAGGATTCGGTCACAAGCTCGCGTGGATCGGCCACGTACTTGTGCATTTCTTCCCAGACACGCGTTGGAAACGCACTTTCCACGTTGTTCGTTGAACCGAAATTGGAAGATCCTGATTTGATCTTGGTGCGCTCCGGTCGTATGAACCTCTACCGTCAGTAACACTTTCGGTAAACACTCGGGCGCGCGTCCGGCGTGGGTGATGCTGTTTAATCTCCCGATTTCATCATGGCAGGATTCCAGTGCAGCGACTGCCAGCTCAATGTCCGAGTGGGCGGCGGAAAAACGGGGACCTGAGTGGCAGGGTTGACTGTATTCCGCAGGTGAGCCACGCATCAGAAACTTAGCCATCTGGCGATGAGGAAGTTTCAGTCATTACGGCCCACCAGGCAGATGCCGGTGGAAACGAGCGAAACCGATAGAGCGAGGATGAGCAGTATCCCCAACCAGCGCTGACTTGTCTCTTTCGCCCTGCCGGTCGCAGCACATATTGGCGCAGGCGGTTCTGCAGGGGGGCGCCTGAGGGCATTTGGACTGATGCGAAGAAGGCCCATTCGTAACGAATGGGCCTTCTTGTTTGCAGATGGATGTGTGGGAGCGGTTTACTTTTTGCCCCAGAAGTCGGGCGAAGAGCTGATCCACGAATCGGGTACGTAGCTGATCCTGGCACCGAAGGCGAACAGGTCGCTCTCGGAGGATTCGACGGAGGCGTCCAGGTTATTTCTCAAGACCTGCAGCTGGTCTTCGCCGACGGAGTCGCGGAACTTCTTGTTGCCGTCGTGCATGTCGTCGACCACGGAGAGAGACTCCATGGGCGTGACGAGGATGTAGGTGTTGTCGCTGCCGATGCCGTACATTTTCTCGAACATGGCCCAGCGCGCCTCGGGAATGGACGACTTATAAGCCTTGGCAAAGAGTTTCACGACATGCTCAAAATCCTGGTCGTGGCCGGAACGGACGTGAAAGAGGAGAATGCGCATGAAACGCATTTTCGAGAGGTCGATGGGGTCGCCAAGGCTGAGGTCTTTCTCATAGGAATAGATGCTGCTGCGTCGCTCGGCAATGAGAGCGGCCTCCTGGGCATCGTTTGCCTTGAGCGTGTCCTGGAGCTTGGTCATGGCCATCGTTGCGTCGTGATTTTTTTGCAGGTCGGCGAACGAATTGAAGCCATGCATGTAGACGACGCGCGTGCCGCCGGTGATGGACCACATGCCTACGTAGTGACTGGGAGCGCCGGCGGCGCGCAGGGCATCGGCCTCTTCGCCTTCAAGCTTTCCGAAGGCGCCGGACTGTTCGGGTTTGAGCTCCACATTGTTCACGTAAAGGTATTTGCTGGGGCTGTGAGCCTGACCAGCTTCCTGTTGGGCGATGGCTGCGGGCGCTGTGCTGAGGGTGAGGCCTGCGAACAGAAAACAGAGACCGGCGGCCGGGGAAATGACGCGTCGTTTCATTGGAATTCTCTCCTTGGACATGCTGAAGAACACGAGGTTACGAGGCAACGTTGTTGGTTCGTTTCAATCTCCGGTGCTGGAATGCATCGGAGTCTGCGGGCTGTCGTGCCGGTTGTTTTCGAACGCGCGTTGGGGCGACCTCGCATGCGCGCGCCGTCGATCACGGATGGAAACCAGGTTTCAGGCGCTGGCGGGAGGAGCGACGCACGCCTCAGGGGTCGATCCATGGAAGAAGCCGGATTTCATGGCGGACTGTACTGTTCCCGTGTGGCGATGGGCTAGGGATCCCGCCTAAAATCGACATAAAATCGGTATTAAGATCGAGAGTCATGATTTTGATAGACTTATAACAGTCAAAACTCCTCGGAATCTTCCCCCCGCAGATCCCGTCCTGGGTCGGTCGCGCATGAAAGCCAGAACTTTCGAGTTTGGCCCGTTTGAGCTGGATCCCGCTCAGCAGCAATTGCGCCGGCGCGGCATTCGACTCAAGCTTCCCGCGTCGCGTATTCGCCTGCTGCTGCTGCTGGTGAAGCGCCGCGGCGAGCTGGTTTCGCGCGAAGAGATTGCCGCCTGTTTGTGGACCGATACAAAGGCGGTGGATGTGATCACCGGGATCAACACCGCCATGAATCATCTGCGCAGCCAGCTGGGCGACGATCCGACAGCACCCAAATATATAGAGACTGTGATCGGGAGCGGCTATCGCTTCATTGCCAAGGTTGCAGAGATCGAACCGCCTTCCCTGTCGGTGCTGGAGCCGATTCTGCAAGGGCCGACGCTGGGTCGCGAGGAAGGTTCAATCCTGTTGACGGAGGCGGCGCGGCCGGGCGCTGCCGGCGTTGAAGCGAGCGCAGCAGGCCGCCGGGAATTCAGCCCGAGCAAGACGACAAGCATTCTCGTCCTTGTGTGCGGCATCGCGGTCCTGGTGGCCGTTGGCGTTTTTTTCGTTCGGCTTCGGCGAACTGTTCTCCAAGTTGAGCTCGAAATGAATCGAGTGACCCGGAGCGGGGACATTCAATTTGCCGATATCTCACCCGATGGGAAGTATGTGGCCTATGTGCGTGAAACCGGAGGGGAGCAGAGTTTGTGGCTGAAGCAGCTGGCCACGGATCGCGTTCTGCAGCTGGCTTCGCTGGGAACTTTCATGTGTCCGGGCCTCGCATTTTCTCCGGATGGCAGTTATGTCTACTTCGTGCGCAAGGAATTTCTGGGAGCGAGCGGCGCACTTTACCGGGTCCCGTTTCTGGGCGGCAGTCCGGTGAAGATGCTGGATGGCATTTCCGGGGCGCCGGCGATTTCTCCGGATGGAAAGTCGGTCGCATTCGTGCGCAGCACGCTGGTGACACACGGCAAAGACAGCATTGTGACGGCGTCCCTGGATGGCACGGGCGAGAATACCCTGGCAACCTATGATGCACCGGGCATCCACTTCAACCGAGTGGCGTGGACGGCGGATGGGCGATCGCTGGTTTATCCGCTGGTGTCGGATTTGATGGTGATCCCCGCGAGCGGCGGCACAGCCCAGAAGTTGCAGGGGGATTCATGGACGAGCGTCGACGATCTCTGGAACTTGCCGCCAGGCCGCGATCTGATTGTGGCCGGCCAGTTGGGGGGATCGACGCTTCGCCAGGTGGTCGAAGTTTCTCTGGCGGACGGCAAGGTACATCCGATCTCGCACGATCTTTCCAGCTACATGACGATCCGCACCACCGCGGACGGCAAGTCTCTGCTGAGCGTGCAGGGGCTAACCCTGAGTAATATCCAAGTGCTTGCGCCGCGGACTGGAATGAACGAATCGGAGGCGCGTCCGTTGAGCACGGAGAATCAGAATTATGAGGGTGTGGAAGGCCTGGCATGGACGCTGGATGGAAAGATCGTTTATCCATCTGGATTCGAACAGGGCTCGGAGCTGATGGAAACCGATCGCAGCGGTTCAAATCCGCGGCGTCTGAACTTCTCGGGTCCGCAGTACGGTCGTTTTTCAAGCCTAGCGGTGTCGCCTCGCGGGGATTTCATTGCGGTGACGCGCTGGACTGAACACGACAGGGCCAACATCTGGCGCATGGACATGAATGGCGGGAACGAGAAACGTTTGACGGACGGAACCCAGGACTTCCCTCCATCGATTACGCCTGATGGTCAGTGGGTGGTGTATGCCAGTGTGCAAGGCGACAAATCTGTGCTGATGAAGGTTTCAAGCCAAGGCGGTCGGGCGATCCCACTGACGGGCTACGATGCGGACTATCCGTCGGTATCGCCGGACGGCAAATGGATCGCATGTTCCTATATTTCGCACCCGAATCAGCGCGCGAGCCTGGCGATCGTTCCCATCACAGGAGGGCCGCCGGTCAAGATCTTTCCGTTGCCTGAGACGGCTACACCGCCGCCGCTTGCCTGGACGCCGGATGGCCGGGCGGTTTCATTCATCAACGATGTGGATGGCGTGGGGAACATCTGGCAGCAGCCGGTAGCGGGCGGGGAGGCAACGGCAATCACGCATTTTGCTTCCGACAAGCTTTTCAATTTTCAATGGTCCCGCGATGGGCGGCTGGCACTGGCGCGCGGAACGGAAACGACCGATGCCGTGCTGATCAGGAATTTCCGCAGTACGCGCTAGAGCAGTTTCGGAGTAGACGTAGACTTTTTGAAGACCGCGCAAGGTAGCTTTTTCTGCACGACTTGAAGTCGTGCCCTGTTACCAAGCGGTGTCCAGAACCCCTTCAGATTCATGGGCAGACAGATCGCTCGGAAATTCTTGTGCTAATTCCGTGCTACGAGCGATTGCAAAGACCGTGAGCCCAAGATCGTGCAATCGAAACTTCCGAATCGCCGGTCATCCGCTCGGTTCTGATCTGAGCCTTCGTTTCAGAAGCCAAGCCGCCGCAATTGCAACACAGCAAACTATTACCCAGATGCCGGTGAACACCGAGTCCCCTCGGCCCATGGGCTCGGGGCCTATCTTATCCTCTAGCAATAAAAATGCCGTGTAGAGCAATGCACTTAGTCCAATCATAGAGAAGCCGATGGTTTGCCGCTCACCACGAAGCAGAAGAACCAACCCAGTCAAGAGCAGGCATGGAAGAACAAACAGGCACCATCCTAGCTTTGTTTCCCAAGCAGGAAATAGGTGGGTATCGTCGAGAGCCGTTGCTGCTGCTGAGTATGTCTCAAAGAGGGCAAAGAGAATCAGGTAGAGAGCGCAAAGCGCGTCTCTTGCTCGGATCAACCAGCTAGCATTGCGATCCTTCATTTCTTGAGGGCTTTCTCAATCCTGTCAACGCTACAGATCTGCACGGGCTTCATGCAAGGCTGGATGGCCCTTCGGTCAGTAACGCCCGTATCGTCGCCAAACCGGACAGAACTCCATTTCCGGGATTGCTTCTGGTCCAAATCAATCTAGGCGGGGATGGATGCCGCACTATCGCCACACAACCGCCCCGGCCACCTTCTACCGATCATCGCTCGATGGGATGCTGCGAAAAGAAGGGCCCGATTTGTGCAAACGCACGGGGGGCACGGGAACTCTGATATGACGGGATGCCCGAATCAGGTCTTCTCGACCCGGATCACTTCTCCGGCTGCGTTCGTGACGAAGTGGCCTTTAGTTTGGTCAAGCATCACGATGGCGTTCCCAAACGGATCGCGAACGACGGCGCAACGGCCAATCTGGATGTCAAAGGGACCGGTGATGGTCTCGCCGCCGGCTCCGTTGAATCGTGTAAGCGCCTCGTCAACATTTGCCACCAGAAGGTCCACTTCAGGGCCAAGGTTAGTGTGAAGGACAAGCTCTGCATCCGTTTCGGGCATCCGCAGCCCCACTGCTTCCCGCGTTCGCCAAAGAACGGGATGGCCAAGAGCTTCGGAGTAGAACCTCAAGGCAACATCCAGATCATCGACTTTGAGCATCAGGCAATCGATCTTGGTGAATAGCGGATCGTTCATGGGGGTAAATGATAAACGCTCAAGAGCCCATCGATGGAGTTGTGCCTGGATGGTAGCTAGGTTAGATCGGAAACGCCTCGGCCGAGATGCAGCGTAGAGTTGCATTGCTTCTCCGAGGCGTTTTCGATTAACGCACGAGAAGGAAGCCGCAGGCGTACTTAGCGGACGCGGTGAGTTATGCAGGGATTATGGGTATTGAATGCTGTCTGTGTTGGGCGTGAGTGCTTCAGGGGGATGAATCGGAGCCGACGGCGATGGTTGGAGATGTGAAGCGAAGCGAGTTGTCGCTTGTTGAGCACTATATATGGATAGGGAGAATCGATGAAATGGCCGGGTATGGCGTGCTGAACACACGCATGCGCAGGCGTGCGGAAAGCAAGTCGGCAGTCCGTGATGGAGCCAAGCCTCATGAGGAGTCGGGATCTCTGCCCTGGGATAATTCCGCTGCGGTAAATCTTCTTGCCACGCGCATGGGTCGGCCGCATTTCGGACAGTGCCAGAGTGGAGTGGCTTCAGTTGGATCCTTCGGCGCGGGCCTGGGAAGCGGATAGCGACCCTCGGCGGCGAGCAGTTTTTGCGCCAGGGGCAGGCACTGTTTGCGGAAGCGGTTGGACAGCAGGCCGTAGTGGCGGATGCGCACGAAGCCTTTTGGCAGCACGTGGAGGAAGAAGCGGCGCAGAAACTCGGTTGCCTTGAGCTTCATGATGCCTCGCCTGCCGCCATGGGCGTAATCCTTCCAGCGGAAGTGGACGAGCTTGCCGTCGAAGCTGACCAGGCGGTGGTTAGAGATGGCGATGCGATGGGTGTAGCGGCCGAGATAGCGCAGCACCTGTTCAGGACCGCCGAAGGGCGGTCTTATGTCGACGACCCACCGCTGTTTCTTCAGTTGTCCGATGGTCGCGGCGAACACATCGGGATCCTTAAAATCCGATGCTTGACCGCGGCAATCAAGCAGTCCCTTGTTATACAAGTGCGCAAGCCCCTCGAGAAACCTGGTGCGGAAGGCGATGCGCAGGCATGGAGCGGGCACGAGAAACAGCGGATGAGAAGTGTGTATCCAGCGCTGATGGTCCGGAGATAATCCGCCGGCGGGCACCACACAGTGGATATGTGGATGGAGAAGCAGGTTCGATCCCCAGGTATGGAGGATCGAGAAGAAGCCGATCTCGGCGCCGAGACGCTTCGGGTCGGCGGCCACTTCGAGCAGTGACTCGGAGCTGGCGGCGAACAGCAGGTTGTAGTATGCGACGGGGCTGGTGCGTGCAAACCCGTTGAGTTCGTGCGGCACGGTGAACACGACATGGAAGTAGTTGGTGGGAAGCAGTTCCCTTTGCCGTGCCTCGATCCATCGCTGTCGCGCGCGTGCCTGGCACTTGGGACAGCATCGCGATCGGCAGGAGTTATAGGAGAAAGGCGCTTCGTACTCACAGCCGACACACTTGTCCCTGTGTCCGCCGAGAGCCGCGGTACGGCAACGCTCGATGGCCCGAAATACCTTCAGCTGCTGATAGCTGCGGCTGGACTTGAAGCGTTTTAGGAACCGGTTGCGCAACGCACGAAGGATGTCTGCCACCTCGAGGGCAGGTCGGATCATCGTTTATCGGTACGCCGGAAGGCGCGGCGGCTGTCGTCAACGTTCGACAGGCGAAGATCTTCGAGCGGGTTGTGCACCTGCTGCAGATGCTTCTGCGAAAGATGGAGATACTTCGCAGTAGTCTTGAGATCTCCGTGTCCGAGCAGAATCTGGATGGTGCGCAGATCGGTTCCGCCTTCGAGCAGATGCGTTGCCCAGCTGTGCCTCAGCGTGTGCGGCGTAACGCGCTTGCGAATACCGGCCTCTTGCGCGGCTTCTCTACAGGCAAGCCACACCGCCTTGTCGGAGATAGGTTGATGAGGTTCCTTCGCGTGACGCGATGGAAACAGATACTCCAGTGGCTTGCGCCAGCGCCAGTAGGCCCGCAGTGTCTCGAGCAATGTCTGGCTCAGCGGCAGATCGCGGTCCTTACCGCCCTTGCCTTCGACTACGCGGATGATCATGCGCTGGCTGTCGATGTGTTCGAGCTTCAGGTGCGCAACTTCGCTGCGGCGCATGCCGGTGCCGTAGAGAACCATCAGCAGGGTGCGCCGGAACAGGTTGGAGCTGGAATCGATCAGCCGTTCGACTTCCTGCTTGCTCAGAATGCCAGGCAATCGCCGATGCCCTCTCGGATAGGGCAGGAACTCGCGGAACTCCTGACGTCTCAGCGTGCGCACGTACAGGAAGCGCAGCGCAGCAACGTGGTTAACAACGCTGCCGACCGACAGCTTGCGCGTCTTCAGCAGGTAGGCCTGATAGCTTCGCAAATGCTCCAGGCCCAGCTTGTCCGGCGACTTGCCGAAGTGACGGGCAAAGTCTTCCACCATGTGCAGGTAGCGTCGGATCGTTCCGTCAGAGTAGTTGCGGCGCTGGAGTTCTTCCAGCATGATCTTGCGTAAATGGGTCACAAGTACCTCCTTGTGACCCATACCCTACATCGGCTGAAAATCTACTCGAAGGCCAACACCGTAGCGGCCGCGGCGCCTGCGGCTTCGTTCTTGTCGCCAACTCGGAAGTTTCGGACAATGCTTCAAGCCGTTCAGTGCCGGTTTTTTGTGCTAATTTGTGCTAATGACTTGGGCATTGTGGACTTCTCGGCTTTTTAGGACATTGAAGAATCAATAACTTATTTGTTTTCAATATGCTCTTGAGTCGTGCCCTGTTACCAAGCGATCGAAATGAGTTATGCGCGGGGCGCCGGATCATGCCGGTTGGATCGTGGATCGATGCCGGCGTAGATTGCGAGAGCGGGCTGACTGGGGACGATCAAGGTTGCGCCGTGCACGCGCACCAAATCCTGATTCTTGAAGTCTGTCATTGTGCGCGTGATTGATTCGCGCGAAGATCCGATGCAGTCGGCGATTTCTCCATGCGTCAGGAAGAAAGGAATGTGCGTTCTTTGCTCGGTGTGGCGGCCTTCCCGGCACCACTCGAGCAACAGGCTGGCGAGTCTTGCGCGCACGGAGGTTGTAAGTCCCAGGATGCGCAACCTCTCGCTGATGCGCCGGCAAAGGAGACTCAGCTCAAGGGCGATGTATCTGGACGCGGGAGGGTAGCGCAGGAGGAAGTCGAGAAAGTCCTGTCGTCGCAGGAATGCGATTTTGCAGGGATGACGGGCGACCGCTCGGATCTCGGAGGGGTCGCCGGAAATGGCCGAAGCGAGGCCCAGGATTTCACCGGCGTGGGCGACGCCCAGGAGAAATTGCTTTCCATTCAGCGAAGTCATTGAAATGTTCGCTTGGCCCTCAAGCAAGAAGAGGATGTTGCGGGGCTTCTGTTGCTCCACGATCAGCAGTTTGGCGGAAAAGCACTGAACGGGGGTTGCCAAAGACTCAAAGTCGCGCCGCGCGCTGGGCGACATCCCAAAGAAGAACTCTCCATTTTCATGCGGCATGGCGGAAGCGTATCGATTGAATTCCGAGGAGGGCGGCGTTGGGAATTCCGCCGTTCCGCATATTCCGCGGATGGGGAGCTTTCTTTCGTGGAAGTCTGTTCTGCGAATAGGAAAAATGTTGCTACGATTCTGGCCGTCGATCTGGTTCAAGGGTTGCATCGAGCTTCCTCGTGTACTTTCGCTGGACCGCATGGCGAACGAGAGGATGGGGTTCGAGAGAGCGGCGCAGTGCATGGTGGAGGGCCGTTGGCCGTGCCGCGGGTTCTCAGGTGGCCTCAGACGCCAAGACCACTGTTTTGCGCTTCTCCAAAAGATCCTGAATTGCCTGCAGGAGTTTGTCGTGCCCAACGCGGATGGTGGCGTCCGCGAAAGGGTCGGAGCCCCCCGTGGAATCTGAAACGCTGATCACCGGAGTTCGCGAGCCGGCGGCGCGAATCAAGTAAGCGAGTCTCTCCCGGCTCTCGGCGGGGAGTGAATGACCCAGGAGGACCATGTCGAAGTCGCCCTGGTGAAATCGAGCGAGACCTTCACGGACGGAGCCTGCGGATGTGATGCAGTATCCAGCTGCTTGCCAGGCGGATTGTTGGTTATAGAAAAGCGACGAGTCCAAGCCAACTGCGAGGAGGACTGTGAGTGACATGGAGACCTCCGGATTGGGCAGGCATATCCCGCGTCTCGGGGGACGGCGGACTCTTCACTCTTAGACTTATTCTTCGGCGCTGTCTGTTCAATTCTGCTCACTCCTGTTTGCAGGATTCAGGGAAGTCGCATGATTCAGGATGTGCGGGTCTTATTGGCCTCCTTCAGAGGGATTACTGCATCAGAGTGGCTCAGGTGGCGTGCAATGCGTTCCGATAACCTGCAACTTCTGAATGTTGCCCTGCAAAAGCTCGAACAATCGACAGATAAAACCCGCGACCCGCGATCAACGGCTGAGCTTAAAAGTATCCTCGTAGGCCGCATCGCGAAGCTGGAACTGGTAAGGGCAATTGAGGATGAAGTCACGGATGCGCCTGCGGCCACCGATGCCGAACTCATTCGGCTGTCGCTCTCGGACGACCATGATTTCAAACGATAGAGAGATCGAGCGGGAAGAAACAGGCGCATGTTCCGTGGGAGCGCCCCATCCTTCCAAAGCATTGGGGCGGATAGCTTCGGAAGCGCCGACTCAAATGCCGTAGTTAGAGCACTTCGGCTCAGACGCATCCGCAAAGTAAGTAGGAAGATACAGGAGATCGATGCGATTTTCTCATTGCGGATCGCAATGTTGGAACGCGCGCGGACCTGCTGATCGACATTGACAGCGCAAGGGTCCTTCTCATAGCCGCGAAAGCTCAGCCACTCGAATGCTTCGCTCACCCCTTGAGCAAAGCAGATCCAAGCAGCAAGTTTACGGGCGCCCATTGCAGTGCCCGGGAGGCATCGTGGTGAACCCTCACTTTCCCATTTCGCTGCTCAAGGCGGAGCGTCTTCCGGACTTACGGAGCAATCACAAGGTCGCAATCCAAGCCAGGTGCAGCCCCGACGATGTGCTTGCCAAGGCGCAGGCTGGGGACTCCGATGCTTTCTCAAAACTTTATCAGCAACATAGGAAGCGCGTCTTTTCCATCTGCATGCGCATGGTGCACGATTTTTCGACTGCCGAAGATCTCACACAGGAAACGTTTCTTCAACTGCACCGAAAGCTCGCATCGTTTCGCGGGGAATCGGTTTTCACCACCTGGTTGCACCGGATGACGGTGAATATCGTCCTGATGCGCCTGCGCAAGCGTGTGCTGCCTGTTGTCTCACTCGATGGCGTGATGATAACCGTAGCCCCGGATGAAGAGATCGTCCGCAGTTTTGGCGCTCGGGATCTGGCCCAAGAAGGTGTTGTAGACCGTCTGGCGCTCGGTCGTGCCGTGGCGACTCTTCCACCCGGATATCGAACTGTATACCTGCTGCATGATGTTCAAGGGTTTCAACACCGCGAAATTGCCGATATGCAATCCTGCACCATGGGTACTTCGAAGTCGCAATTGCACAAGGCGCGGCGAGCATTGCGGAGCGCCCTCTCCCCACAGCGAATCAAGCAAATACCTCGACAGGTGAGCAAAATTGAACAGATTTCGCCCCCGTCGGGTGGCAGCATTTTTATATCCTCGCCTGCATACGGCGCTCAATGCGCGGCCAGGTAGCACTCATCTTCTTGCGAACCGATGAACAAGTTGAAGTGCATGGGCAGAATAGATTCCGTACGCATGCCTAAGAATCCATGCACACGTCCAGGACTCCTGAATTCCGGAGAGTAAGACTGGCCGGGCGAGGTGCGAGCCATGGATAAAATACCAACGAAGACGGTTCTTCTGATTGAAAGCGACCTCGCGGAGACGCGGCGGATCCACGAGATGCTGGGCGATTCGATCGCGTGCGATTTTGAGTCGACTCATGTGGAGTCCCTGAGCAGCGCAGAAAGATATCTGGCCGGGCGATCGGTCGATATTGTCCTGGTCGACCTGGGGTTGTCAGATTCGCCTGGACTCGAAGCGGTTCGGCGGGTTCGCTCGGCTGCGGCGCACGTGTCGATTGTTCTGCTGTGCACGGCAGCCGCAGAAGAGACTGCAGTACGCGCCGTTCAAGAGGGGGCGCAGGACTATCTGATCAAGGGTCAGTTCGAATCCCGGGAGCTGTGCCGTGCTCTTGTCAATTCGGCGGCGCGCAAAGCGATCGAAGAAGATCTTTTGTTGGAGAAGGAGCGGGCCCAGGTGACGCTCGACTCCATCGGAGATGCCGTAATTTGCACGGACACATCGGGCAACATCACCTTTCTCAACCCCGTCGCGGAGCAGATGACTGGCTGGTCGCTCAAAGATGCTGCCGGCCGTCCAATGGCTGAGACCTTTCAGATTGTCGACGCGGTCACCCGCAAGACCATCACGGACCCAATGGCCAAGGCAACATCCCTGAATCGGAAGGGGAAACTGCCCCTGAATTGTGTTCTGATTCGCCGGGATGGATACGAAGTTTTCATTGAAGACTCCGTTGCCCCGATCCGTGACCGCGAAGGCCGCGTGACCGGAGCGGTGATCGTTTTTCGCGACGTGACGGCAACACGAACCCTCGAAGAAAGGTTGACGCACTCGGCGGAGCACGACTATCTCACCGGCCTGCCTAATCGAATGCTCCTCAATGACCGGATTGGCCAGGCAATCGCTCTGGCGCGGCGCAATGCAGGCCGTGCCGCCGTTTTGTTTGTGGATTTGGACGGATTCAAAAAGATCAACGACTCTTTGGGACATCTGGTCGGGGACAAGTTTCTTCAATCCGTCGCGCTGCGGTTGCTGGCATGTGTGCGTGCGCCGGACACGGTGAGCCGGCTGGGAGGCGACGAATTTGTCGTGCTGATTCAGGAGCTAAAGAACCCAGAAGATGCGGCGGGCACGGCGAAGAGACTGTTGAAAGCTGTGGGCGATGTTCATTTGATTGACCGGCAGGAGATTCGCATCACGGCGAGCATTGGCGTGAGTGTGTATCCCAGGGATGGCAAGGATGCTGAGGCACTCATCAAGAATGCGGACACGGCGATGTATTACGCCAAGAAGAAGGGACGGGAGAACTATGAATTCTTCCGACCGGAAATGGTGATTGAACCCGCGGAGCGCCAGTCCATCGAAGCGGCGCGTGCGGGACGCCTGGGATCTCGGGGATTCAGTGTGGGAACGAAGATCTTCTCGCTCAAACGAAAGGAAAGGCCTCGAGAAGAGGGGTGAAAGACGCTGTCGACAGAGACGGCCGGCTTCGCAAGGGGTGGATCCGCAGAGCCATCGGCCCATTCCGGCCTAGAGCCTATTTCTCCTTCGTTGTCCCTAGATCCTCTCTAGTTTTTCAAAAGCAAGCACTCTACGAGCGCCTCCCATTCTTCTTCGAGGGTGGGTCGGCGATAGGTGCTCCCGGCGCGTGCGTACCAATAGTCGGCGTTCGACGCAGCGCCTTCTTTGCGATGGAGATAGGCATGGACAGCCATGGCCTGCCCGGTTTCAATCTCGTCGACGAGGCCGTGGGCCTGGGACCATTCGCCCTTGGCATCCCACCACAGGGCGGCGAGGGGAGCCGAGAGGCCATCGGGCGGAAATTGCTGCTGCAATGTCGCGCGGAACTGTTTCGCATCCATTCAAGACTCCAGGTGAAAACTCCTGCCAGCATTCTGCCATCTTGCGGGCCGCGAGGTGGTCGGATTTGGGTGATTCAAGTCACATCTTTCTGACGAATCCGCGGCTAAAAATGGTTTGACGATCCGGAAGCGATCTTCGGATTCCTCGACGGGCAAAGGCAGGTGTGGCGCTCGGCCCGGGTCATTCCCCAGGGGTCAGCAACATGGTACCGAAGCCGGTAGAGCCTGTAATTGACGGTGTTTGCAACTCAGACCGAATCGGTCGTATACTGAATTCAGACTATTCCGGTCGCAGTTTAAGGATCCTGCGGTTTTGGCGATCCTCGGGAGTCCGGCGGTTGAGCGTGCTAAGCGAGTTGAAGATCGGCGAGAGTGGAGTTTTGGTCGCGCTCGATCTACCCGAATCCGTGCAGAATCACCTGATGCACATGGGCTTTGTGCCGGACGCCCACGTGACTGCGCTACGGCGCGCCCCGGCCGGGGATCCGACGGTTTACGGAGTGGACGGGATGGAGATCGCTCTTCGCGTTGAAACGGCGCAATCGATCCGCCTTCGTGAAACGCTCGCTGCCGATTCTCAAAAGACCGTGGTGGCCGAGGCCGCGCAATGAACGCTTGCTGCGAAACGCCGGCGTTTGTTCCGCCTGTAGAGCCTCCGGCGCAGGGAACGCTACGCACGATTGTTCTGATCGGACCTCCGAACTCTGGCAAGTCGACGCTGTTCAATCGGCTGACGGGGTTGCGCCAGAAAGTGGCCAACTACCCTGGCGTGACGGTGGAACAGCGCATGGGACTCATGGCCGGAGTGGGACGGGACGATCTGACGCTGATCGACCTTCCCGGGGTCTACTCGCTCACACCTTATTCAGAAGACGCGCGGGTTTCGATCGATGTGCTCAAGGGGAAGATGCCGGGCACGCCGAAGCCGGATGCGGTGCTGCTGGTTCTCGATTCCCTGCACCTGACGCGTCAGCTCATGCTGGCGGCGCCGGTGCTGGCGCTGGGATTGCCCACGCTGATCCTGCTGAACATGAGCGACCTGATGGAGTCGCGCGGGGGCAACATCGACACGCTGAAGCTGGCGCGGGAGCTTGGCGCACCGGTGGCGCAGATCAGCGCGGTGCGGGGGACGGGCATCGACTCCATTCCATTGTTCCTGAATCAATGTGCGGTGCCGCGCGCCGCGCAAGGTGTCGAACATCGCTTGTCGCTGCCGATCCTGGGCAATGCCGCGAGCACGCACAAGTGGGCTGCGCAGGTGAGCCGGCGTACGGACTACCGCGCTCCGCTGTCGGCAGAGAGCAGTCGCAAGCTGGACAATGTGCTGTTGCATCGCGTGTGGGGACCGATGCTCTTCCTGGTCGTTGTGGTCGGCGTTTTTGAGGTGGTCTTCTCGATCGGTCAGCCGCTCTCGGATGGGTTCGGAGACATTCTTGCGCATGCCGGCAATCTTGTACGGCCCTTCCTGCCGGCCGGATGGCTTCAATCGCTGGTTCTCGACGGTGCGTGGAAAGGCATTTCGTCGGTTCTTGTATTTCTCCCCCAGATTCTGCTGCTGTTTCTGTTTATCGGCGTGCTTGAGGACTCGGGTTACCTGGCGCGTGCGGCGCTGATTGCGGATCGCGTGATGCGGACGACGGGGCTGAACGGCAAGGCATTCATCCCGCTGCTGTCGGCATATGCCTGTGCGGTGCCGGCCATCATGGCGACGCGCACCATCGAAAACAAGCGCGATCGCATGGCGACGATTCTGGTGACGCCATTCATGACCTGCTCGGCACGGCTGCCTGTTTACATGCTGCTGATTGCGGCGTTCATTCCGAACATCACTTACCTGCATGGCGTCCTCGGCCTGCGCACGTTGGTGATGCTGGGGCTTTATGTGGCGGGATTTGTCGCGGCGATGACGACCGCGTGGCTGCTGAAGAGTTCGATTCTGAAGTCGAGTGAGACGCCGTTCATTTTGGAGCTGCCGCAATATCGGATGCCCACGTTGCGCTCGCTGGTGATGCGGCTGGTGGACCGGTCGCGCGTCTTCCTGCGCAATGCGGGAACGGTGATCCTGATGGTGACGCTGGCGCTGTGGGTGTTGGCACACATTCCGCCGATTCACGTGGGCAACAGCTCGTGGGCTGCGCCGGAACTGGCGGACAGCGTGATCGGCCGGCTGGGGCACTTGATCGAACCGGCGATTGCGCCGCTGGGGTTCAATTGGAAGATCGGCATCGGCCTGCTGTCGAGTGTGCTGGCGCGCGAGGTGATGGTCAGCACCATGGGAACGCTTTACGGAGCTGATCCGGAAACGCAGTCCATGCACCTGCAGACGGCGCTGCATCACGACATGACGCTGGGTGGTGCGCTGGCGCTGATGATCTTCTTCGCATTTGCGATGCAGTGCACTTCAACGATGGCTGTCGTGAAGCGCGAAACGAACAGCTGGCGCTGGCCGGCGATCCAGTTTGCGTACATGCTGGTGCTGGCTTATGGAGCTGCGTTCGTGGTGAATCACGTGACAATGGCATTTCTGCGCTAAAAGCTGGCATCGCACGAGGGGCTGTTTGCGGCACGACTGAAAGTCGTGCCCTGTTACAAAGCTATGGATGACGCTTGCGGCATGCGAAGCCATTTGTGGTGGCTGGTTCTGGTGTGGTGTACCAGAAATGCATTCGCCGAGGTCCCGGAAAAGCAGATCCCCTTCGACTTCGCTCAGGGCAGGCTTTCGCCCCGCTGCCCCCGTGAACAACGGACGTTGTTCGCGGGGCCCCAAACGCGCGGGATCTCAGGATGACAGATTCTCTTGATACGAAATGACAGATTCTCTTGATGCGAACTGACAGACTCTCTTGAGCCGAACCGATAGATTCTCTTGCTACCAACTTCGGGGACACGATACTCGAGGGGCTACTTCTCTCCTGATCCCAATTGCACTTTGAAGACGGTGGCAACGCCGAATGGATGTTGTCCGTAGAGGCTCACCAATGGAGAGGGTGTGGTGTATCCGGTGAACTGCGCGCCCAACTCTGTCGATCCGCCGGACCAGTGCCAGAGTCGATGCGCGTAACCACCGGTGTATGCCTGGACGCGACCGATCACGGTTTCTTCGGGAGGGGCTGCGGCTCCCAGAAGATCCGAGGTGCGATCGACATTTTCGATACGCATCCAGATTGCGTGCTTCTCTTTCAAGCGCAGGGTTCCCTCGGCTAGATATCCGTTGGCAATTTCGGTGGAGCCGACGGTGTGATTGCGTCCCCAGATCATGGTCGCGTTGAGCGATGCAGGCGACCATGCGTGGTGGTAACTGGCGGAAGCGGTCTGGCGCAACACGTCTTCCTGAGGATGCACGGCTTCGGGCGAGTGCAGGCGACCGACGGAGTACTGCGCGGTCCAATCGCGGCCGGGCTGGAGGGAAAGGCGCGCGGCCCACGAATCGACAGCGCCGACCTCGATGTGCCAGCGATTCTCGTCAGGCTCGCGGCCGTGAAAGCCGGAGCCTTCGAGGCGCGCGCCGAAGCGATGCGAGGCGAGGCTGACGCCGCCGGTTACGACTTCGTAGGCGATGTGGGTGGAGTCTTCGAGGTGATGGCCGAGGGGTGCAAGCGGGTCTTCGCTGGCGGAGGGCCGATGGGGAAAGGCTTCGGGGCCGAGCGCCGGGTCGCCTACCGGGCCGCCGTAGAGACTGAGCAGCGCGTGCGCGCCCAGTTTCCGATCGTACATTCCGGCAATTTCCATGAAGAGGTTGTGGGGGTGCTGTCCGTCAACGATGGGCTTGCCGAAGGCAGTTTCCCCTTGCTGAAAGAGTTCCGGATAGTAGCGCCCGGTGATGGTTGCGGGTTCGAGACTGAGCATGGTGCGCAATGTGAATTGGTTGGCGCCTGCGGAGCGCTGGGCCATGGGCATGAACCAGTTCACCGAGAAGAATTTGTCGTGGCCGCGGGGACCGGATTGCTGCTGCTCGGCGGCGGTTGCAAACCCGTGCAGCATGAGCATCCAGTTGTTCTGCGTCATGTGCATGAACATCGGCGGAACGCTGGATGCGGGTTCGAAGTCAGTGCCGGAGCCGTCGTGACGAAGGATGTTGGGGATCAATGCATCCGCGGGTCCGCCCATGTTGATCGACATTTGGGCGTGAGACCGGGCGGCGATCGCGAAGATGAAAGCAAGAAAAAGACAACGACACTTCAAGGGAACCTCCAGCGATGCGCATGGGATCGGGACGCAACGGTCGAAACAGACTATTGCATGCAGACATTCGGGATGCGATCAGCGCGGAGGATCAGATGCGAAGAATCAGAGGAGGCGGCGTGGGTCGTTGGGGACGGAACGAAACGCTCGTTTCGGAAGTGTTGGCCGGTGCAATGGGGGCAAGAAGGGAAAGGCAGGGCGCGTGGAGAGACAGAGGGTTTGTCTCGAATCGCGGGGGGAGCGCATGGTCAGCGGCGGATGGTATGCGGCAGCACGTGGTTTGCAGCGCATTGGAAGTTGTCGGCGGACAGCAGCGATGCGGGTAGAGATTGCCGCTGAAGGCGCAATGGCCTGCGCAGGGCGCGACGAAGCCCTGCATCAGAAGGATGAGTACGAGCAGGACTCCAAATCGTCGCATGGAGCGATTATAAGCACCTGTACTTCATTACAAAAGAGAGAGCGCACCGGCCGGGGATGCCGATGCGCTCTTATTGTTCCTACTCGGCGGAAATGTTTAGAAGAGGAATTTCCCGCCGAACTGCATCACGCGTGGATCGTAGGTGCTGGTGACCTGTCCGAACTTCGAGTCGGTGAAACCGGTATCGATGTTCTGAAATTCGGTGTGGTTGAAGGTATTGAAGGACTCGAAGCGGATTTCAACGTGAGGCCCTTCGTGAGAGCTAAGTGGAATGCTCTTGAACAGCGAGATATTCCAGTTGAAGAGCCCGGGACCGACGATGGCATCTTTGCCGGAACTTCCGAAGCCCTGGTTTACGCCTCCCTGCCATGGCGCCAATGGAGCCGCAAACGCGCCGGTATTGAACCATTGCAATTGCGATTTGGGACCACCAGGCGCGCCGACGAGGTTGGGACGGTTGACAGTTCCCCCACCGAGACCGAGTGTGTCGGTGGAGTAGGTCACGTTGGTCGGCGAGCCAGCTTCGGCGGTGGTGACGCCAGAGATTTCCCAACCGCCGAGTACCTCATGTTCCAGCAGATTGCCGGCGCTCTTGAAGAAGGGCATGGCGTAGTCATAATTTGCGCTGAAGATATGACGGCGATCGAGCACGCCCGAACCGCGGTCATAGCGAAGGTTGAAGGGATCGGAGACGGCGCCGCTAGATCCGGAGATGTTGGTGGATCCGAGGTCACCGCTCTGGATGTCGATCTCATGCGACCAGGTGTAGGAAAGCTGGGTGTTGAGACCGTGCTTGTTCTCGATACGGAAGCCGGCCTGCAGCGAGTTGTAGTTGGAATTGGTTCCGCTTTCGACCTGGGTGATCCCGGCATATCCAGGGAAGATGCGGTAGGGGTTGGGCGCGGTGCCGCTGGCGACAGCTTCGCGCGCCGTCAGATTGGCCAAGGGCAGGGTGTTGATATTCCGCTGATCCGACTGATTCCAGCCTGTGGATCCGACGTACTGGATAATTCCCACGACCGCGGGAGCGATCATTTGCTGGATGCCGAGGCTGAATTGCGCGGTGGCGGGGTTGGGGTAGTAGTAGTTGAGATTGGTCAGGCTTGCCGGAACGGTGGGCGCTCCCGGCGGTGCGACGACGCCATTCACGGTGGTGGTCGGGTTGGAGAACGTGACGTCATTGGACGAGGGTTGGAAGGCGAACGGAGGGTTGGTGGCTGCGCCGTAAATGTCGTTGCCTTGGACACGTTCGAAGAACATGCCGGCCCCGCCGCGCAGAACGGTTTTGCCATTTCCATAGAGATCGAGGGCGAAACCGATACGCGGTTGAAGTCCCATGTAGTCGTTGTTGACGATGCCGCGGGGGAAGCCGTTGGCGCCGGCAAGCTCGATGCCGTTGAGGTAATACGGAACGGCAGCGCCGGCGGGCTGGCTGAAGCCGGGACCGGAGGGATTTAAATTGCCGGAGCTGTTGGGCGCCTGCGCGTTGGCCGCCGAGAAATCGGCAGGAACAAAGTTGGAGACGCGGTTGTTTTTCTCATAGACGTGCGGCAGTGCATCGTAGCGCAAGCCAATGTTGAGCGTGAGCCGGGGGAGGATGTGCCAGTTGTCCATGCCGTAGGCCGAATAGGTGTTGTTAAGCCAATGTTCGGTGTTCAAGCTTTGTAGCTGCTGGTAGGAGTCGGCGAATCCCAACAGGAAGTTCAAGTAAGAGTCCCCGGAGAAGTCGGTGCCGAAACTGTAGTTGCCCTGGGTGTCGGCCTGGAGCTGCTGATTTTTGTCGACGCGCATGTAGGAGCCGCCGAATTTGAACCCGTGCCTTCCCCGGTTCCACGACAGGTCGTCGCGGACCTGGTAATCGAGGAACGCGTTGTGCCACGGCGTGTAGTTTGTGGTGTAGGTGGTATTCAAGGGTCCGGCGAAGCCCACTTGCGGGAGACGATTGTCAGCATTGTTTCCGGAGAAGAACCCGGTGGCGCTCCACCCGGAGGGTTGGGCATAAACGCCTGAGGGCGTCATGGTGATTGTGTTGCCGTTGACGTCGAAGGAGGTTTCATTGAGCAGCGAGGGAGAGAGTGTGTCGGTGAGCTTGATGACCGACGCCCACGACGGGTTGGCGAAGACATCGCCGACGGTGTCGTAGCTGTCCCCGCTCCACTGGGTGGGGATGAAGGTTTGCGACATCTGGTCGTGGATCCAGTGACCCATCAGGTGCATTTTGGACGTAACGTCATGATCGATGCGGGCGACGTCTTCGCGCACATCGGTGGGCTGTTTGGGCGAGGCAACATACTCGGGATTGGTGGCGGTTCCGGCGTTGGGCTTGGGAAGAGCTCCGGTGCTCATGAACAAGGCCGCGTTGGGATCGATCAAGTTGGCCGGAATCACATTCCCGGGGAATGGATTGCCGGGGGTTAACCCATCGGCGGCGTAGAGAGCGAGCTTGGCAGGATCGCTGGTCTGGGGCACGCAAGGCGGGGCGACTCCGGCATTGCAAACGCCGGGCGACAAGGCACCGGCCGAGACTTCGTTCCACGGCTGGTAGGCGAGAGCAGAGCCTGCTGTGGGGAAATCCGAAGCGGGCGGGGTACTGGTGGGAGAAGGATTGACGCCGGAAACAAAGCGGCGCCATTCTTCGCTCCAGAAGAAGAATGTCTTGCTGACGTCCTTGTGATAGAGCCCGGGAATGAAGACCGGGCCGCCTATATCTCCGCCGAAGATGTTGAGGCGAAGTTCGGGAATGGCCGAGCCGTTTTGCTTGGAGAAGAAGTAGTTGGCATCGAAATCATCGTTGCGATTGAACTCCCACACGCCGCCATGAAACTGCTTGGTGCCGGATTTGAGGACCATGGTGACGGTGCCGCCGGAGCTGATGCCGTAGTCGGGGCTGTAATTGCTGCTGAGGGTCTGAAATTCCGCCAGGACATCCATGGACGGCATGAGGTCGAACTTGCCGCCGCTGCCGCGATCGTAGGCCTCGCCGCCATCGATGAGCCAGTCATTGTGATCGGGGCGCATGCCGTTGAAGCTGAGGCCGAAGTTGCTGCCCTGCGCGGTGACCCCGTTGAACGAAGGCAGCATGGACGACACACCGGTTCCCAACGTAGTGAGCGAAACCATGTTGCGGCCGTTGGTGGCGAGCTGCGTCATTTGTTGCCCGGTGATCAGGTTGCTGACTTCGTTGGTTTCGGTTTGAAGGTGCAATGCATCGGCTTCGACGGTGACGGTTTGCGCTGCGCCGCCGACCTGGAGGACAGCGTTTTCCTGCACGGTCTGCGCGACGTTCATGATGATGTTGGATTTCTGATAGGACGTGAATCCGTTGGCCTCAACCTTCATGCTGTAAGTGCCATGGTTGAGGTTGGGGAAATTGAAGAGGCCGGCACCGTTGCTGGTGGCGGTTCGGATTTCGCCGGTGCTGGGATTGGTGAGAGTGATCGTTGCGTTGGGAATGACGGCGCCGGTAGGATCGGTGACCGTCCCGGTTAACTCAGCGTTTTCCTGCGCCCCTGCAGAGACGAAACAAAAGAGGACGAGGAGAACAACGCCGAACATGCGTCTGGCAAGCATCATTGGTTCCTCCACGATGAATGGGTCGTGCGGGTTTCGGCTTGCTGTTGGTTTTGTGCTGCTCGCAGCGGGTGCCCTCAAGGAGCGATTGAGACAACAGTTCCGCGAGCGCGCGGAAACACTCCGTACGCGGGCATCCCTGCCGCGGCAGTCCTATGCAAGTGCGAGCGACCGGTTGTCTAACCCGGTCTCGTGCCGTGCTTGTGTGTCTAAAGACTAAAAAACGTACGAATGCCTGAACGATCCAGCTACACACACACGCCTGGACGCGCTATTCCGCGAACCAGCCCTAGAAATTGTTTCGTGGGATATGGGGAATTATGGGACGGGAATACCGTTGCGACGGTCCGTAAGACACCGCGTTGTTCGCGCATCCGAGCCCAAAACATGAGACAGTTTTTCGTTGGTTGCGTGGTCCGCATGAAGGCACACCTCAGAGACTCTAGCCGTCATTGCCACGTGCTGAATTGCTTTCGATCCACTGCTTCGATGCAAACCGCTTTACGCAGGTTTCCTTTTTTCTGCCAAAGAAAAGCGTTTTATCCCGCATCGCGACTGGCGGAAGAGCGCAAACGTTTTCTGACGCGACGCGGGATGTGGATCCGCTCACGCATGCCGTTGCATCGTCCGCGCGGTGCGACCGAACGCGCGGAATCCCTATGAGACAATAGACGTTGGATCGGGTCTTTTGTGGGCAGCCCCAGCGCGTGCGCCCAAACTATTCAAGTTAACTCAAACTAAGCGCGGCCCGTTGCGCCGACACGCCGTTGTGGTTTGCGCCCAGGAATACAGAACGAATGATCAGTGTCAGCAATGTGAGCATGCGCTACGGCGCGAAAGTCTTATTTGAAGAAGTGAGCACCGTGTTTACGCCGGGGCGCCGCTATGGATTGACGGGACCGAACGGATCGGGCAAGTCGACATTCATGAAGATCCTGACGGGGGAGCTCGAACCGCAGAAGGGCACGGTGGTGCGTCCGCGCAAGATGGGTGTGTTGCGCCAGGACCAGTTTGCTTTCGATGCCTACCGCGCGATCGATACCGTCATCATGGGCAATGCTCCGCTGTGGGCGGCTCTCGAAGAACGCGATCGCATCTACGAGAAGCCGGAGATGACCGATGCGGACGGGATGCGGCTGGGCGAACTGGAAGGCGTGATCGGCGATGAGGATGGCTACAGCGCGGAGAGCGATGCGGCCGTTTTGCTGCAGGGCCTGGACATTGCCGATGAGTTGCACGAGCGCAAGATGGGCGAGCTGCAGGGTGGACAGAAGATACGTGTTCTGCTGGCGCAGGCGTTGTTTGGCAAGCCGGCGGCGTTGATGCTGGACGAGCCCACGAACTATCTTGACCTTGAGTCGATTCACTGGCTGCAGGATTTTCTGCTGAACTATGACGGAACGCTGATCACGATCTCGCATGACCGGCATTTTCTCAATAGCGTGACGACACACACGGCGGATATCGACTACGAAACCATCATCACGTACACCGGCGGCTACGACGACATGGTGATGGCGAAGACCCAGGTGCGGTCGACGCTGGAGTCGCAAAATGCGCAGCGCGAAAAGAAGATTGCACAGCTCAATGAATTCATCGCGCGCTTCGCGGCCGGCACGCGGTCATCGCAGGTGACGAGTCGCCGCAAGGAAGTGGAGCGCCTGCAGACGAATGAGCTGGCGCGCTCGAACATTCAGCGGCCGTTTATCAAGTTTGACCAGGTGCGGCCCAGTGGGCGGCATGTGCTGGAGTTCAAGAGCCTGCGCAAGAACTACGACGAGCTGAAAGTGATCGATGATTTTTCGGCCAATGTGCTGCGCGGCGAAAAGATCTGCCTGATGGGGCGCAACGGCGCAGGCAAGACGACGCTGCTGAAGAGCCTGCTGGCAAATTATCCGGGCTTGGCGGACAAGGAATTCGCGCTGGATTCGGGAACCGTGTTCTGGGGACATGAAGCGCAGGTGGGCTATTTTCCGCAGGATGTGGGAGCGACGATCGAGCACGGACTGAACGTGGCCGAGTGGCTGCATCGCTGGAATCCGGCGGCGCACATTGAGGAGATTCGCGGGATTCTGGGGCAGATGCTCTTCAGCGGTGAGGAAGGCGCAAAACCGACGAAAGCGCTCTCCGGCGGCGAGCAGGCGCGCCTCGTGTTCTGCAAGCTGATTCTCACCAAGCCGAATATTCTCATCTTCGATGAACCGACGAACCATCTTGACCTGGAGTCGATCAACGCGCTGAACATCGCGCTGCAGCGCTACGAAGGCACGGTGCTGCTAGTGACCCACGATCATGACCTGATCGATGAAGTGGCAACGCGGTTGTGGAATTTCCATGACGGCGGGATCGAGGACTTCCACGGTCCTTACGAAGAGTGGAAGGGCAAGCACAACTAGGACCTCGCGCGAAGCGATACGAAGGCCTTGAAACGTCGATGATTGGGAAGTCGATCAGCGAATCAGAAGGGCCCGCCCTGTTGTTGCGGCGCTCTTCGAGGAAGAAACTGCGGCGGGACGGGACCGTTGCTGTACTTATCGTCAAGCTGCAGAAGGAATCTTCGCAGTCAGCTTGACGCCTAAAGCTTTCATGACCGTGAGCGTTGTCTTCAGCGTCGGATTTCCCTTTTCGCTGAATGAGCGATAGAGCTGCTCCCGGGACAGGCCGGTTTGACTGGCAATTTGCGCCATCCCTTTCGCTCTCGCCACGACCCCCAGGGCATGCGCTATGTAGCCAGCGTCGTCGGTTTGGAATGCTTCCGCCATGAAAATTGCAATCGCTTCGTTGGATCCTAGATCCTCGGCAGGATCATAGTTTGTGAATTTTTCACGCTTGGCTTTCTTTGGCATTTCTTTCTCTCCATTCTTTTGCCAGTCGTTTAGCTGTCTGGATATCTTTGGCCTGCGTACTCTTGTCTCCACCGCAGAGCAGGATGATGATGGTATTTCCTCGCTTCATAAAATAGATTCGGTAGCCGGGTCCGTAGTCGATGCGAAGTTCGCTGATTCCCTGCCCCACGGGCTTTGCATCTCCAGCATTCCCGAAGGCCACGCGATCAAGTCGCGATGCGATTAGAACGCGTATCCGCTGGTCTTTTAGACGTATGCGCCACTTCCGGAACGTCTCAGTTTGTTTGAACTCGACCATTGCGCAACGTGTAGTTTATAAACTACCACAGAATCACAGCTTCCTGTTGTCCAATCACGCGTGCGAGCAGTCCCCGGAGGGCCTCAAGCGCCGAATTGGCGGAGATGGTGGTCCATGTGGCGATAGCCGAGGCGCTGCCATTCGGCATGGCTCATGCGGCCGAAGATGGCGTGTTCGCGCCACGCAAAGCCGAGCGGCTGCCCGGTAAAGCGCGCCAAGATTCTCAAGAGTTCCTGGCGATCCTCTTCGAAATCGATGGGCGCGGTGCCGGCGATTTGCTGATCCCACTCGGGACGGGCAGGAACCCCGGGTGGCCATGGGAATGGGAGCCACAAGGCGACGTATCGCATGGGCAGGCGCGGGAGGATGCGCGGTGCGAGGCTCACATCTTTTTCGCCCATGCTGGAGCGGAATACATCGGTGACATGGCAGATCATCTGGTGGGCCGACATGGCTCCCCAGCGGCGCGGGCTGGTGGGCAGGACGGTTTGGAGGCGGCGAAGGATCTGGTCCCGATCGGTCGGATTGGCGAGGGTTTTCATCCTTACCAAAGGTGATTCTACCTGTGAGGGTGTGCGGCGGTTTCTGATTGACCGGCGGATGAATTCGCGATGTAATTGAAATCAGCGGCGATGGAGTTCGCCGTACGGCGTTGAGAGATGCCGTCAACCGCTGTCCTATCCGATAGGCCGGACAGATGATGACTCCTGACAGGAAATCCTGTCGCGGAGTCATGTCCCGGCAAGATCCCTGCAAATTTGAGAAACGAATTCCTGCATGCGGCAAGTGTCCTGCCAGGAATGGGGCGCTGTTTGCCTGTTGGTTTTGTTTTGTCTGACTTGGAGGGAGAATCGCGTTGCAGAAATACTTACTCATCGCGGTCGGTGGTGCGCTTGGATCGATGGCACGCTATTGGATTGGCTCCACGGTGGCGGGGCGCATGGGAACGCGCTTTCCGTACGGGACGTTTGTCATCAATCTGACTGCCTGCCTGATTATCGGGTTTTCGCTCACGTATTTAAGCAAGCGTGTGGAGCTGAACCCGGCATGGCGGTACCTGATCCCTGTCGGTTTTATCGGCGCCTATAGCACCTTTTCGACCTACGAGTGGGAGACGCTTTCGACATTGCGTGCGGGAGCGTTTGCACTGGCGGCATTTTACGCGCTGGGCAGCCTGGTACTGGGGCTGGTGGCCACGTGGCTTGGGGTCGTGCTGGCGGACACAGTTTCGTAGGCGCTCCTCGACGGAGTATGTCGATTGCACTAGAATCCTCAATGGCCTGGAGCGGAGAGCGCATGTTGCAGCCTGGCAAAGCCGTGAAGGTGACGATCTACCTGAGCGAGGGCGCGACGCATCACGGCGTCCCTGTCTATTCGAACATTCTGGATTTTCTGTTTTATCGCGGAGTGGCCGGGGCGACGGTTCTGAAGGGCATTGCCGGATTCGGCGCCGATCATCATATGCACTCGGCGAACATGGTCGAAGTCTCGGATCATCTCCCGCTGAAAATTGAATTTATCGAATCGCGCGAGAAGGTCGATGGGCTGCTGGCCAAGCTGGAAGAGATGGCCGGCAGTGGACTGATCGAAGTGCAGGAGACGATGGTTGCGAAGCCGGCGCGGGAATCGAAAGCGAGCAAGCCGGTGCTTCCGGAGCATCTGAAGATTGAGGGCAAAGCGCAGATGATGCGCATCTACCTGAGCGAAGACGATCGCTTTCACGACAAGCCGCTTCACAAGGCCCTGGTAGAGGCGATGCGGGCCAATGACATTGCCGGGGTTACGGTGTATCGCGGCATTCTCAGTTATGGCGCAGACCGGCATCACAAAGACAAGCGGCATGGATCGCAACCGGCGTCGGTGATGCTGTCGGCGGTCGACACGGAAGAGAAGCTGCACGCCTTTTTGCCCATGGTGGATGAGATGGTGAAGGAAGGGCTGGTGGTGTTCTCGGACGTGGACATCATCCAATACGCCCAGCGCACGCCGGATGCCGGAGACGCGACGTAGATGCGAACCGGCAAACGCGTCTTAAATGAGGGGGAGGCTGAAGGATGAAGGAGCAGCTCATGGGCCGCATGATCCGCATCCATTTCGGCGAGGACGACCGTTGGGAAGGCAAGCCGCTGCACGAGGCGATTGTGGCCCGGTGCAAAGAGCTGCAGATTGCCGAGGCCATCGTGTTTCGCGGCATCGAGGGATACGGCTCGGGAAGCCGTA
This sequence comes from uncultured Acidobacteriaceae bacterium, assembly GCA_963798035.1. Lineage (GTDB taxonomy): Bacteria > Acidobacteriota > Terriglobia > Terriglobales > Acidobacteriaceae > Telmatobacter. Next base: position 242,344 of record CAWCRW010000014.1, read on the forward strand.
TCCGGCGCAAGGGGCACTGGACGTTCTCGAAAGATGCGCCCATTCAAATCAGCGTGATCGACAGCGAGGAGAAGATCGCAATGCTGCTTCCCTTCCTGGATGAAGCGGTCAAGGAGGGACTGGTTGCGACATCGCGCGTTGAGATGATTCGCTATACGCGCGCCGCCGGGTCCCCGACGGATCACGCGTAGAATTGAGAAGAGCACCTTTGCAAGCAGATTGGCACCTCGCGGGAAGCTCCTGACCTTCCAGTCATTCGTGAGCCAAGTCACAGTCTGAAAGCCGGATCGTCCGTAGTCTTGGTGCGGAAGATTGGAAAGCTATCTATGTCCACGCTGGGCTTCGTCAACGGGAACGAGAAGACCATCCAAAATCTGCTGGCCGCGTACCAGGGCGAGATGAACACCCAGGCGCGGTATAAGAAGTTCGCCGCGCGTGCAGACGAAGAGGGGCAGTTGGGGATTGCCAGCTTGTTTCGTGCGACGGCGCGTTCGGAGCAGATCCACGCCAACAACCAGGCGCGCGCGATTCGCCAGTTAGGCGGCGAGGCGACGGCGCAGATCGAGCCGACGAACGTGCGGAGTACGCTCGAGAATCTTAGAACGGCCTTGGCGGGCGAGAACTTCGAAATCAATACCGTTTACCCGGCATTCATTGAAGAAGCGCGCGCCCACATCAATGCAACGGCCGCACGGTCGTTCGACTGGGCACTGGAAGCGGAGCGAACCCATGCGCGTCTCTATACGGAAGCGATTGCGTTGATGGATGGAGCGCATCCGAATTCGTGGGTTGGCGAAGCGCGGGATTTCTATGTGTGCCCGGTGTGCGCAGCGACTACGGACCACAAAAATAGCGAAAACTGCGCCATCTGCAACTACCCATCGGAGCGGCTGGAAGCGATTCGCTGAGGAGCTGCGCTCCGCAAAGCTTTGGATGAGGGATGTGGCACGTCAAGTGGGCAGGGATCGATTCCCTGCCCTTTCTCGTTAGTGGACCGATGTGAAGGGGGATGCCGGCAGTGCTTCTCCGTTGAAGAGATTGCATTGCGGGCTATTGGCCCAGCCGTAGCGAACGGATATCGGTTCGGCGACGGAGGGGCTGGTGGCGACGATGGTTTCTCCGTCGATCTTGGCAGTTGCCGGCGAGAATTTGCCGTCGGATCCGGCGACTTCAAAACCTGTGACCTCGCCGCCTTTCGCGTTGAGCCCCCGGGCATGATCGAGCCAGACGCGGATGGACGCTCCCTCGGGTGTTGCCTGGCGGTAGAGCGGCCCGTCGTACTCCACGGCTTCGCCGTAGGTGAGGGCGCGTGCGGCGCGCGCCATGCGCAGGCCGACGGTGAGTTTGTCGGTCGGGTGCACGTCGTCGGGATTGCCGATGTCGATGGTGACGGCCATGGCGGTGTTGCGTATTTCGAGGGTCTTGCGCTGCTGCTCGCGGAGAACCGCCCAATCTTCCGCCGGCGTGGATTTGAAATTGGAGATCTGCACATAGAGGAAGGGGAAATCGCCGATGGCCCACTGGCGGCGCCAGTCCTCGATGAGCGCGCGGAAGATGTGGTTGTAGAGCGGCGCGCGTTCGAGGGCGCTGTTGCTCTCGCCCTGATACCAGATCACGCCGCGGATTGCGAAGGGCGTGATGGGCGCGATCATGCCATTCCAGAGCAGGCCGGGTCCCCAGCTGGCGAGCGGCGGATGCCATTTGAATTGGGGAATGGGTTTGCCTTCGGCTTTTGCTTCGTCGCGTTGGCGCTGCTCGTCTTTTTCTTCGATCGCATCGAACGAGCCGTGGTCGGTCATCTTGCCGCGCGCGATGAAAAGCGGAGCGAGAGATGCGTCTTCGCCGATGGCTGTAAGGCGCAGCCAGGATTCGGCGACCGTGCCGCCCCAGGTGGAGTCGATGACGCCGATGGGCACATGTTCGCGTTGCTCCAGGTCGCGCGCGAAATACCATCCGATCGCGGAGAAATCTTTGGCGGTTTCGGGCGAGGAGATGGTCCAGCCGTCGGTGTCGAGGTCTGTCTCGGCATACTCTGAAGCGCGCTTCTTGACCATGAGCAAACGAATGCGGGGATTGTCGGCATGGGGCAGATCTTGGGCGGCGGTTGCGGCGCGGCTCATCGGGAACTCCATGTTGGACTGACCGGAGGCGAGCCAGACATCGCCGACAAGAATGTCGTTGAGGACGATGGTCCGCGGGGCGGTGTTGTCGCCTGAGAGTTCCGCGGATGTGCCTTCTACCTTGAGATCGAAGGGGCCGCCTGCAGAGCCGGGCGCGAGAAACACGCTCCAGAGGCCGAGACGATCGGCATGAGTGCTGCGGGATTCGCCACGGAAAGTCACGGTGACGTTTTCCGTGGGAGCCGCCGTTCCCCAGACGTGGACCGGGAGGTTGCGCTGGATCACCATGTGGCTGGCAAGGATCCTGGGTAGCGTCACTTGGGCAAGCAACGCCGTATTCGGCATCAAAGCAAGTAGAAGGAGCAGTCGTAATGACACGGTGAATCCTCGGGGTACCGGATTTCGCAAATCTTTCGGGACGTGGAAGGACGGAAAGTTTGCGAAGGTTAACGGTATCAAAGCGGACGCGAGGGCGTCAGGCGATCCGTAAAGCTCATTTTTTCTTTGGGTCAAGGCGACATTTTCCCGAAGGTTGCGTTTAAGTGAGTGCCTCGGTTCGATTGATTCGTTTTTTCGGCGCCCTTTGAGGTTGGACGCGTTTTTTGGAAAAGAAATCGAACGTAACAGGAAGGATTCCAGTCTGCGGTACACAAGAATTTCGCCTATGAAGTGTTCCGGCATACTGGAAGCAAGATCGACAAACTGACCAGGAGACAAATGGCTTCTATGCGCACCCTACGCACAGTTGCGTTCGCTCTCATGGCCGTAGCGCTGCTGTCGCTCGATTGCCTGCGCTGCCATGCCCAAGCTGCCCTGCTGATGGAAGAGCCTTACGGATTTTTTGGCACCGTCAATCCTACGGGGCATACCGCAATTTATTTTGAACGGATCTGTGCCGAGACGCCGGTGAAGCTGCGCCGCTGCCGCGCCGGGGAAATGGGCGCCGTGGTTTCGCGATATCAAGGAATCAATAATTATGACTGGGTCGCGATCCCGCTGATTCCCTACCTTTATTCGGTAGAGGAGGCCAAGGCGGTTCCTGAGCATGTGAATCGGGAGATGGTGAACCGCATGCGCGCACGCTATCACGAGCAGCATTTGCTCGACCTGGGCGACGATGTGCGGGCGGGAAGTCTGCTGCATGGCGGTTGGACGGAGCTGATCGGCGTGGCCTATGAGCGGCGGATTTTTGCCTTTCGCTTTGAAACTACGGAAGAGCAGGATGATGCCTTTATCGCGCGGATGAACGACAAGTCAAATCACTCGCATTTTCAGCTTTTGTTTAATAACTGCTCGGACTTTGCGCGCGAGATTCTGAACCAATATTTTCCTGGGACTTTCAAGCGCAGCATTTTTCCGGACGCGGGGATGACGACGCCGAAACAGATCACGTATAAGTTGACGCGTTACGGACAAAAGCATCCGGGGACGGACGTGACGGTGTTCGAGATTCCGCAGATCCCGGGATATCGGCGCCTGAGCCGGGCAAACAAGAGCATCTCGGAGTCGCTGATCACGACGGTATACGCGGTGCCGATCGCAGTTTTCAATCCCTACCTGGCGGGCGGTCTATTCGTGGATTACCTGGTGCGTGGGCGCTATCACCTGATACCAAAACATCCGGAGGTGCTGGGCCCGGAGGATCTTGCGGCATTGACATCGGTCGACTGGCGCGAGCAGAATCCGGAGAGCGCCCACGTCCAGGCCCCAAGCGCCGCTGTGAACGGCTACGCGGAGATGCCGGTATTTTCAGCCCACCCAGCCCACTCAGACCTGAAGGAAGTCATGGCAGAGCATGAGTAAAGCCCCGCAGAGTGCCAAGAGCCACGGCAGGTTTGATCCCTTCTTTCACTTTTTCCTTGCACCGATCCTGCTTGCGAACCTGGTAATCACGATCGTGCACCTGGTGCATCGGCACGACTTTTTGCATTGGTGGATGTTTGTGCTGGCGTTCGCGGCGATGGTCTTGCTTTTCAGGCTGCGTTCGTATCCTTTGAAGGTGCAGGATCGGGTGATCCGGCTGGAGGAGAGGTTGCGGCTGCAGGCGCTGGCCCCGGCAGAGTGGCAGGCGCAGATTTACCGTCTCAGCGAGGATCAGCTCATCGGGTTGCGGTTTGCCGCGGATGATGAGGTGGTGGAGTTGGCCAAGCATGCGCTGGAGCACAATCTGAATCGCAAGCAGATCAAGGAACGAATCAAGGATTGGCGCGCGGACGAGTGGCGGGTGTGAAAGGGCAGCTGCTGGCTGTCAGCCTCTAGCTTCTAGCCGCTAGCTCCTAGCTTTAGGCACCCGGGCTCGCGGACGTTTCGATCAGGCGGGGCCGATGAGTTTCAGGTAGTCGGGTTCGTCGGCGATGGTTTGGTAACGGAAGCCTCCGACGATCTTGCGATCCTTGAGGAAAAAGACGCCCGGCATTTGATGCGCGTCTTCGTGAATCATGCCGATGCCGTAGTTGCGCAAGGTTCCGGAGAGCCAGCCGCGCCATACGTTCAAATTCAGGAAATGCAGAAAAGGGTTGGTGCGCGTGAGAGCGAAGACCGGGTGTTGATATAAAGAGGCGTCCGGGTTGCCGACGCGTTCAACATTGGTGAGGTTGTAGTAATCGAAATAAAGCCTGGCTCGTTCCGATGTGCCGAGGTGGACGAAGACCGGCTGCGCGCCACGGGCTGCAATCTGGTCGCGGATCTTCGAAACCTGATCGAGGGCCTGGCGGCAAAAGGCGCAACCGAAGTGGCGAAGAAAAATCAGCAGGACGGGCGCTTGGTCGACGACCTCGAGCAACGATCGCCCCGATTCTGTCTGGTACTCACGCAGAACCGAGACAAGTTCCAGTTGCTCGAGGGGCTGGGCTGTTCCTGGCTGCATTGTCTGGACTTCCTTGCGAAGGGTTGGCGGGTTCCGCTGATGGTCTTTGCCGGCTCCGTCAGGTTATCCCATTTGCGGACGGATGCGGCCCTAAATTGAGAACGGTCGGCGGGTCGGATTGGATGGAGGGACTGGCAATATTAAGAGAGGCGCACAGACGATTGGCGCGTATGAAGCATCTTTTCGGCGATCGTTCAGCCGCAAAACCCTCGAGATGCAGATCCTTCGCCCCGCTAACCCCATGAGCGACTTCGTCGTTCATAGGGCCCCAGAAGCGCGGGTTTTCAGGATGACACCTTCGTTGATGGAATGCGATGGACGACCTGGCTGATCGCTAGTGCTTTGGCGGATCCGCTGGCGGTTTTTGTAATGGATCCTGGGGCAGCGAGTCGGTATCGAGAGGGTGCTCGTGCTTGTATTGTTCGACGGGCATTTTGCCATCCCACCAGGCCCAGTTCATCGGATAGACATCGGGATCGAAGAAAACCTGGTAAAAGTGCCAGACGACGATGGCCAGGGTGGCGAGAATGGCCTCGTAGTAATGGACGGCCGTGGCGACGTCGACCCACCAGCGCGCGAGCAGGTCGCCGACCCAGACCTTGGCCCAGAGCATGATGCCGGTGAGGCCCATGAGCGCGGTGCCCCAGACCAGGGCCCAGTATTCGGCTTTTTCGGCGTAGTTGAAGCGGCCGAACGCGGGTTTCTGCCGGCTCAATCCAAGGTAATAAAGCATGGTGCCGAGCGCATCGAAGGCGTCTTTGGGGCGCGGGGCGAGATCGCGCAGGAGGCGGCGGCCCTCGCGCGCGGCGGCGAGATAGAAGACGTGATAGATGCCGGCCGCGATGAGCACCACGCCGGCGACACGGTGCACGACGCTGCGCAGATGCTCGCCCATGCCGAGCAACTCGGCAAACCACGAGTCAGGAAACTTGAGCGCAAATCCTGTGATGACCAGAATGATGAAACTCAGGAGGAGCACCAGGTGCTGCCAGCGCTGATGGACGGTCATGCGCACCATCATTGGATTCTGCAAGCGGCGACGCGCGACGGTTTTGCTGCGCCAGAGGATGGCGTTGTGCAGGAACATGGCGCCGATGACGAGGAGGATCAGAGCCACATAAAGGATGCGCACCCAGCGCACCGCAAAGGAGCCGATGTCGTTGGGGTGCTTCCCGTCTTCGAGGTGGACGCGCGTGAGGATGAACTTCTGTGTGACGCCCTTATGGCATTTGCCGCAGGTGGCTTCGAGGTTGGCGTGGCTGATGGTGGAGCGAGGATCGCTGGAGGGCAGGATGTCGTGCACGCCATGGCAGCTGGAGCAATTGGCGGCGACGACGGAACCGCCTTCGGTGGCAAGGCCGTGGTAGCTATCCATGTAGCTCGAGACGCGGTTGCCCGGGACGCCAAATTCGCTGGAGAGGCGTACGCCTTCGTGGCAACGCGCACAGGTGTCACGGGAGATGTTCTGGTCGGAGACGGAGGAGTTCGGATCTTTGTGCGACAGGATGGAGTGGATGCCGTGACAGTCAGTGCACACGGGCGACATGCTGTTGCCGCGCGCGATGGCCTGGCCGTGAATGCTGGTGTTGTAGGTTTGCGCGATCTGGGCGTGGCATTTGCCGCAGGTTGCCGGTACGTTGAACTTCGAAATCGATGATTGCGCGTCGTTGGCTTTGAGGATCTGGTGGGAGCCGTGGCAGTCGGTGCAGACCGCAGCCTTCAACGATCCCTTTTCAACCGCGCGACCGTGCACGCTCTCCTGGTAGGAGACAAAGGCCTGCGAGCTTTCGCCATTCGATTCCATCAGGAACTTTTGCCCATGGCAGCGGCCGCAGGTGGTGGGGATGTTGACATGGCTCACGGGCGATTGGGGATCGTCGTCAGAGAGAATCTGGTGGACGTTTCCGTGGCAGTCTTCGCATGTGGCCGCCGGGGTTCCGGTGGCGGTTGGTTTGGCATGAAGACTGTGCGCATAGGCCAGTTGTGCATCAGCGTGGCAGTCGGCACACGCAATCTTTTTCGGCGTGGTTTCGTGGACCAGGCTTTTTACATCTTTATGGCAATCGACGCAGGCGAACATGGAGCCGTGGACGGAATGCTGCAGCTTTTTCGCATCGACGAACAAGCTGATCTTGTGTCCGTTCTGATCGGTTGTCAGGGTGGAATCGGAGTGGCAGGCGAGGCAGTCTTCGTCCTTCAGCTTATGTTCGGCGCGAGCTGCAAGGCCCCAGCCGAGCAGAACGAGGAGCGTAGAGAACAAGATTCTGCTCGAGAATTTCACGCATCAAGGAGACGCCAAGCCGAGAAATATTACCGTGACCGGAGTCACGAGGTGCGGGAGATGCGGGGTCTCGCACAGCAAAAGCGTCCTCAGGGGCTAAAGCCCACGCTTGTTTTGCAGGCTCTATGCGGGGGTTGAAACCCCCGCTTGCCTCCGGATCGAGTTTGTTGCATCCTCCAAGTTGCGCCCTGATACAAAGCCGTTGCAAGTGCAGCACGCGAATATGCAGCACTCTGCGCCTCACGCAATCGCTCGCGCGGAATCTGAGCTTACTTGAAGTACGCGGTCAGGGTCAGCACCAAAAGGGTGAGGCCGATAAAGATCGCGGTGAAGCCGACAATGCGCGAGAAATTGACGAACCAGCGTGCCGGCGCGTCGCCGAGCCGTTCGCCGAGCTTTCCCTCTTTCGCCAGGCGCGCATATTCCCTGGGGCGCTTGTGCTGGAATTCCTCTTCGCTCTCGACGCCAGTAAAGATCACCATGTCCATGGGGAAGCTGTCGGGGCGCAGGTGGGTGTTGACGAAGTGGATGGAAAAGATGAAGAGGATCGCAAGCAGTCCTTCTTCGCTGTGAATCACGAGGGCTGCATTGAGCGCCCAGCCGGGAAGGAAGCGCGCGAAGAACGGCGCAAACCACATGGCGTAGCCTGAAAAGCCGATGACGATCATGCCCCAGAACACGGCCCAGTAGTCGAACTTCTCCCAATAGGCGTAGCGCTCGAATTGCGGCTTGGGCCCGAGACCGAGGAACCAGCGCATGTGGGCAAAGAGGTCTTTGACGTCTTTCCAGTTGCCGACCATGGAGGTCGATCCCCAGAAGATGCCTTTCTCGCGATGGAACAAGCCGCGAGTGAAGACCTCCTTAACGTGGATCGCGAACGCAACGGTCAGGACGAGCGCGCAGAATTTATGGAAGAACAGAATGGCGCCAAAGCCGCCCACCGCGGCGGCCAGGCCGCGCGCCCAGAGGCTTTCGCTGAAGCGCAGCGGCAAACCGGTCGCCGCCAATCCGAGAAACGTGCTGAACAAGACGGCGTGCAGGGAACGCTGGGCCGGGGTGAAGCGCCGGAAGAATCGGCCCGGGGCGGGCGGGGCAGGGTTTGGGGGTGCGGCTGTAGGTTGCTCCAGATCAGGCATGGTTCCCTCCGTTTTTCGCTTTTCTTCGCACCTGATCGAAACGCGAGCGGATCAGCCACAACACTGTGTGGATCACGAAAAAGGTCAGCACGCTGGCCAGCAGCAGATTCATAAACAGCCGGACATAGAAGAGCGCGGGGTTCAGTTTGCGATCGTGCGCGTTGGCATGGGGCTGGTATTGAACGAAACTTGCGTTAGCCCCGGCGTGGCATTTGCCGCAGGTAGCGACAAGATTGGCTGGAGCGATGGGAGAGCGGGGATCGGAGGCCGGCAGAATCTCGTGCGCACCGTGGCAGTCCCAGCAGCGCGCGGTTTCGACATAGCCGCCCAGCGACCCGAGCTGCGAATGGAAGGTGTCGCGGTAGGTCGAGAGTTTGTCTTTGTGGCAGGAGCCGCAGATCGGCGTGGATTGCATGCGGAATTTTGATTCCGTGGGCGAGAGAATCGCGTGGGCCGTATGGCAATCGGTGCAGACAGGGGCCTTCAAGTTTCCCGACATGACGGCATGACCATGGGCGCCATTTTCGTAGTCTGCGTCGATCCTGGCGTGGCAACTTCCGCAGGTCTTGGGGATGTTCACCTTATTGGTTGGGCTGGCTGGATCGGTGTGGCTGAGAATGTGGTGCGAGCCGTGGCAGCTCTGGCAATTCGCGGCCACCAGCAATCCTTCTTTGCTGAGCGCGAAGCCATGGATGGAGTCGATGTAATTGGGATAGACGCTGGCGAGTCCGTGCTTCTGCGCCATTCCGCCGGTGCTGTGGCAGGCGCCGCAGGTCTTAGGGATGTTGAGCGGATAGACGGCGGAGCGGGCGTCGGTCTTGGGGAAAATGCTATGAGCGTCGCCGTGACAGCTGGTGCAGGGATGCTCTTTCGCCGAAGCGTGAACGCTTCCTACGAGCCCGGCGGCTTGCTCCGCGTGGCAGGCATTACAGGCCACGGGCGCGATGTGGTCGGGATGCGGATAACCCTTGATGTCTGCGTGGCAAGCATTGCACCCGAGGCTGCTGTGAATGCTCGACGCAAACTTGTTGCCATCGACAGCGATGCTGTGGCCTGCATTGTCCTGCATGGTTTTGTCGCCATGGCAGGCGAGGCAGTCGGTCTGGGCATGGAGCGCGGCAGGCAGCGAAAGGAGGGCGAGAAGCACAATGCATGCTGCAGAGATTCTTTGCCTGGAAGCCCCTTGTTTTGCTGTCCGGGATTTGCGAATGGAAGCGGGGGTTCTCTCCCGGCGGGCAGCGAGATGGTTCGAATCTATTGAGCAGGGCAAAGCCATGTTTGCGGCGTCAGCCATTCGGCCTTCTTCATTCCTCAAGGTTCAACCAGCTTGCGCTTTGGGCGCATGACTCTTCCGCGGCGGATTTCTCCACATTTTTCAACTTCATCTCGCGGGGAGCGCAGCTTTGAGGAAAGACCTCCGAGAAGAAACTCGCAGTGATAGGTGTCACAATTCCACACGCCGGTAAATCACGGCCGAATTGTTGACGGAATGATTTAGCGCACATGGGCGAGGATTCAGGACCGATGGGAGGCGCAGTTGACATCGCGCGAAACGGCGCTCTGGATCTTGCTGCTGTGGCGTTTCTCTTCCTATTGCAATCCTTGTGACGTCGCGCCGGTCATCGTGATGCGAGTCACATGCTGTGGTCTTCCCGTTCAGGGAAAATGGGGGCGCCGCTCGAGGTGCCTCTGATGGCCACATTTGCAGGAACTCAACCCAGATTCATGCGCACGCTTCCCAGCGATGCGCTCCGCCAGATCCAATGGCGGTTCGCCGATCGCTATGACCTGCAGATGCTGGTGCAGTCGACGCGCAGCGTAGCGCGGGGCACGGTGGCGCACATGGTTGCAGCCGGTGAGCGCAACAACCACGAGTGGACTCCGGCGAAGCAGGAGATGCTGGAAGCGTTCGACCGGGCGGGGATTACGGCGGCATTCATGGAGCCAGGCGAAGGCGGATTCATCGAAGGGCCGAAGAATCTAGCGCTGTCGCTGGCCGCTTTCGAGCTGGCGTGGGTGGACGGAGGCGCGGCCACGGCGAGCCTGGCGGGATTTCTGGCGCTGGCGCCAATTCACGAACGCGGCACAGCGGAGCAGTCGCGCCATTACAAGACACTGGCCGCACCGCCGCAGCCGGGAGAACAGCGCAAACCGTGGCGCGGAGCCTTTGTGTTGACGGAGCCTATTCCCTACGTCGGTGTCGACACCGGAATGCTGAGCGGGAAGATGCGCATTTCAAGATGGAAGGATGGGCAGGAGCCCTGGCTGCAGGTGGACAAGCGCGGCCGGTTTATCACCAACATCGCGTTTGCGAATTTTGTAACGGCTGCAGTCACTTCCGACGATGAGCGGATCAAGGGCACTTGCATTGTGATCCTGGAAGAGACCGACGAAGGAGTTTTCGATCGAGGGACGGCTACGAAGAAACTTGTGCATCAGCTTTCGTCGACCGGCGATCCGATCTTCAGCCTCAAAGTGCCGGCGAGCCGCATTGTCGGGGGCTACACCATCCAGGACGGCGTTGTGGTTCCGAACTACAACCACGCCGAAATCATCGAAGCCGTGTTCCGCCGTACCCGCGTCCCTGTGGGACTGATGACCGCGGCGAAGCTGCTGTCGGCCATCGAGCCGGTGATTCGTTACCAGCGTGGGCGTTTTCGCGGAGCCGACGGCACGAGGCCGGGATCGATCCGGTATGAACAAGGGATCCAGCAGAGGGAAGACGCGCTGCATCGGTTAGTGGATATCTGGGCTACCGGCGAGGCAGCCGCGTCGCTGGGATTTGCGGCGGCCCGGTTGTTTGATGAGCTGGATCCGATTGAAAAGCAGAAGACGGCGATTCTGAAGCAACGTGGTGTTGCGGGCGGACGGGCGGAGTTGAAGGCACTGCGCGCGAGCGAACTGCGGGCGATGGAACTGCTCAACCTTGGGCCGGACGATCCACGGCGTGCAGAAATGGAGGCCGATCCGCTGGTGCAGTTTGTGCTGAAGGATGCAGAGGCAAATGTACTGTGTCCGGCAACCAAACTTTGGAACACCGGGCACGGCGCCAACATGATGCGCGAAGCTGTGAGCCTGATGGGAGGGTACGGGATTACGGGGGACTGCCCGGGATTTCTTGCCAGCAAGTGGATGGATGCGCAGCTTGAGGCAACGTATGAAGGGCCGGAGGCTGTGCAGCGTCGGCAGATGACCGTGACCATGACGGCGGAAGTTTTTCTTGCGGAATTCCGTCTGTGGACGAAGGAGATGCGGCACATCGCGTCGAGGCATCCGGGTACCGGTGCGTGTACGCTGGCGTCGGCGATGCAAATGTGGACGTGGACGTTGAACTCTCTGCAGACGGCCACCGATGCGGATGGAGCGAAGCTTTATCACGGGCAGCGGCAGGGAGTGACGTTTGCGATGGCGGACGCGCTGTGCTGGCTGCTGGCCTCGCGCTGCCAGATTCTGGACGTGCTTGCGCTTGAAGCGCACGGCGCGTGTGATTCTGTCGAAGCGGAAGATCTGGCGGGCACGGTTCAATTCTTGAGCGACCTCTGCCATACGCAAACGGCGCAGGCTGCCGGCGAAGTGTCGCGGATTTGCGCCGAGCTGGTTTTCGGCTACAACGAGCATCCGGCGTGGGACGCGGCCGGCTGCCAAGGCTGCTTTTCATCGACCGAATTGGAAGAGCTGGAAGAGACCATGCCGGGGATCTGCGGGTTCGCCCTCGACGTTGTGACAAGCAATGGAGGACACCCGGAGAAGGCCGGTCCGTGCGCCGGCTGTGCCGGGAACGGCGCGTTCCTTGGTTTGCAAAACCGGTTGTCTCAATGCCTGAGTGGCTCGCGCCTGGCCAAGGACAGGGCTGCGGATGCGGTGAGCAAGGTCGTAATTCCCGAAGCGCTGGATTATCCCGCATGAGGACCCAAGCACCGTCGGTACGATCCGAAGCGGCGGAGTCCGAGCCTGCGACGAAGGAGTGCAGTTCGGTGGTCGAGGCGGAGGATCGTCCTTCCATCGACGTCGATATTGCGTGTGTCGGTTTTGGTCCGGCGGTCGGCGGTTTTCTGACGACATTGAGCCAGGCGTGGAATGAGAATCCCGCTGATCCGGCGTTTCAAAGTCGCGTTGAACCGGGGATGCCGTTGCAGGTGATGTGTTATGAGCGGGCGGATGATCTTGGCGCGGGGGTGAGCGGCGTTGTGACACGTGCGAGAGGCATGCGCGCCAGCTTTCCTGACTTGAATCCGGCCGAGATTCCGATGGCGGCCGCAGTGCGACAGGAGAAGGTGTTTTATCTGCTGGATCCGGTGGGCGCGAGCAGGCGGAGTTTGCCTCTAAGGCTCGGGGATATCGCGTTGCGCACGCTGGGACGCATCGCAGGCGTGAAGGATTACGCGTTTGAGCTGCCGTGGACGCCGGCATTCCTGCACAAGAGCGGCGGGATGGTGCTGGGCATCGGGCAATTCAACCAATGGGTGGCATCGCAGCTGATGACTTCGGGCCTGGTGCAGATCTGGCCGGGAACACCGGTAAGCGCGCCTTTGTTTGAGAACAACGCGGTGGCGGGGATACGGCTTGCGGATCAGGGCGTGGATCCCGATGGAGAACCGACCGACGCATTCATGCCGGGCATGGATGTGCGCGCGCTGTTGACAGTGGTTGGCGATGGGCCGGTCGGAACGATTGGACGTGCCATCGACGAGGGGTTGGGTCTTCCCGAGGGGCGGGCACAGGATGAATGGGCGCTGGGGATGAAGTTCGTGATCGAACTGCCGGAAGACACCGAACTCGCGGCCGGCACGGTGTGGCACACGTTTGGATTTCCGGAGCCGGAAATTTTTGGATTTCTCTATGTGCATCCCGAGAGGCTTGTCTCGGTGGGCATCTTTGTTCCCTCGTGGCTTCATGACCCGACGCGCACCGCCTATCGGTATTTGCAGCACTACATGCAACACCCGGTGTTGTGGGGCGCCTTGAAAGATGGCAGGTTGCGTTCGTGGGGCGCGAAGTCGCTGCAGGAGTCAGGGGTGCGCGGCGAGCCGTTTCTTTGCGGCGATGGCTATGCGCGGATCGGCGAAGGCTCGGGTTCAACGAATGCGCTGACTGGCTCGGGCGTGGATGAAGCATGGACGACCGGCGTGCAACTGGGAGAGGCAGCGATCGAGCTGCTGCGCACGGAAGAACAATTCACGCAACGCAATTTAGAAGCTACCTATGAAGCGAAGCGCCGCTCTAGCTGGGTCGCACGCGGGGCGCAGGAAGCAAAGAATGCACGGAATGGATTCCACGGCGGCATAATTCGCGGACTGATCGGGATGGCGCTGGCCGGATTCACGCATGGCAAGCGCTCTCTGAACCGTACACCACAAGTGCACCATTCACGGGCGGAGAAGCTTGGGCGCAAGGCGGCAGCGACGTTCGCCATCGAAGACGGACGACCGCTGCATGATGCGCTGATGACGGCGCGCGGCTGGCCGGAGATTCCTTTCGACGGCCACCTGTTGATGACGCACCAGGATGCTCTTCTGCTGGGCGGCAAGGTGCAGGCCATGCCGGGGTTTGCCGGCCATGTGCGATTTCGCGACTTTGCGCTTTGCCTCAATTGCGAAGACAAGACCTGTATTGCGATGTGCTCCGGACAGGCGATCACGCTTGGGGGAGACGGCCTGCCGACTTTCGAGCGCGAGAAGTGCATTCATTGCGGGGCGTGCGTTTGGAACTGCGCCCATGCGCCGCAAGGCGAGTCCAGCAACGTCGCGTTTGGGGCCGGTTCCGGGGGATTGCACTCCGCCGAAAACTGAAGGACGAAACATTCGCGGTTCACGCAACTGACTAAGGGAGATTCATGTCCACTGCTTTTCACATCGTCGTCTGTGCCGGGATTGCGCCTGATCCGCTGCAGTTTCTTGAACCGTCCTCCGGGCCGGGTGGGCCGGGGATCAAAAACGAGATGGCGCTTCCGGCGGTGCTGGATCCGTGGGCTGCAAGCGCGCTGTATGAGGCCGCTCACCTGGCGGATGGGAATCCGGACAGCAGAGTGTGGCTGGTTTCGCTGTGCCCGAAAGCCAAGCTGCAACAGGTGATGATGACCATCGCGCAGAGGGTGCGTTTTGAACTTGTAGCGCTGGACGGACCGATCGGCGGATTTATCGATGCGCCTGCGCTTGCGGACGTTCTTGCGGCGACGATTGCAGGAATACAGGGACTCGATCGAAGGCGGATGCTTCTTTTCGGTGGGTGGGAGTCGGCCACGCGGGGCGCGGGAGTGACGCTGCAACTGGTCGGCGAGCGGTTGGGAATTACAGATCAGTTTCAAGGCGTGGACCACGTTGACGCGCGGGAGGACGGTTCTTTCGAAGTGCTGGAGCGGGTTGAAGGAGGAAGACACCAGGTTTCGCGCTGCGTCGGTGCGCCGGCCGTGCTTGGCTGGGCAACGGGCAATCTTCCTGAGCCGCGGAATAATCCCCAAGTGGGTATGGTGAACATGCGCACAGTGATGCCAGCACTGCAGAGGGCTGCGCGGGCAAATCTGGCGGCGAGCGAGCTGGAGTGGGTCTCGGTGCACCTGCCGAAACAGCAACGAACGACGCGGGTGGTGAAAGACGCTGCGCCGGAAGAAATCGCGCAAGAGCTGGTTGCGTGGATGGGAGCGAAATAACGATGGAATCGATCCTTGTTCTGGTCCATTGCGAAACAGGCGGCGAGCAATTGACCAAGTCTTCGCTGGAGGCTGTGACCGCAGGCCGGGAGCTGGCGACGCGCCTTGGTGCTCCGCTCACGATCGGAATTGTGGGTGTGCGCGCAACAGACGTTGCAAACTCGCTGGCATCCGCCGACGCGCGAATACTGCGCATTGGCGGCGAGGCATTTGCGCAGGAGCGCTACGCGAGCGACGCTGCGGCGTGCGAGGCTTTGTGCCGCGCGGCGCAACCGACACTGGTGCTTGTCTCCGCAGGCTCGCGTTTCTCGCGCGTGGCGGCCGGAGTGGCGCATCGAATGGGTGGCGCGATTGATACGCACATTACGTCGATTGGCGGAACGGAACACGTCGAGGCGACGCGCTGGTTCTATCGCCAGCGGATTGAAGCGGTGATTCGCCGCAAAGCGCGGCCATGGTTTCTGCTGCTCGATGCCGGAACCCATGCAGCCTTTACGGGTGCGCCGGGACCGGTCGAGGTGGAGCGCGTTGTGGTTGCGTTGCCGGAGATGCGCACCACGGTGTCCGGTTTTCTTGCGCCGCAGCAGAGCGAACAGACGATTCGGCCGGATGCAAAGATGCTGTTGGTTGCAGGGGCAGGCTGGACAAAGAAGCAGTCGGACGGACAGACGCACGCGGCCGAAGCGGGAGAACTGATTCTCGACTTCATTCACGCGACGGGCGCTTCGCTGGGCAGCAGCAAGTCGCTGGTAGACCAGGGAGGCGACGGGCAGCCGGTACTTCCCTTCCTCTCGCATATGAACCAGATTGGGCAGACGGGTTCGACGCCGCGCCATGCGAAAGGCTTGTCGACCTGCTGCCACGGGGAGGAGCCGCACGTGATTGGCTGGCGCTTCATAAGCGAGCGGCGTGCGATTTCGCTCGACCCTAACTGCGGATGGACGCGCGGCAAGGCCGACGTGGTCTACATTGCGGATGCATTCCAGGTGCTGACACGCGTCAACGCATTGCTCGCGGCGCGCAAAAAGTAGCGAAATCGTTTATTGCGCTTTCTCCTGTTGCATGGATCTTTCTTCGTGGGTGCGCAGAGACGCTGCGAGCGAAGAGAGGCCCTGGTGTTGCGCCCAGTCGGCGGGAGTGCCGCGCCACAGCAAGTCTTTCGTCTTTGGATTTGCACCATGGGCCAGGAGAAGCCGGACGATTTCCTCATGCCCTGCCAAGGCGGCCTGGTGCAGCGGGGTGGAGTGAGCGTGGGCGCCGACGGGATTGAAGGCGCTGGGATCCTGGCCGGTATCGAGAAGCATCCGCACGATTTCGATGTGACCGAATTGAGAGGCCAAGGCAAGGGCTCGGTGGCGATCCTCATTGCTTGCGGTCGGAAGCAGGCGGAGAAAATCGTCGATGCGGCCCATTGCGGCGGCGGCCGCTAAAGTCATGCGAGCGCCGCGCTGGATCAAGGCTTCAGCCGCATCGAACTCGGCCTCGGCGATCGCTGCCTGCAAGGCGCCGTTCGGATCTGCACCGCGATCGGTGAGCAAATCGATGAGCGGGACCTGCACGCGGCACTCGCGCGGGATGCGTCCCGTGGCGACCAGGCCAAGCGCTTCTTCGATTGCGGATTCAGTGGCGCCGGCATCGAGAATGACCGTGGCGATCTCAACGATGTTGGCGGGAAGCCTTCCTTTCCGGATTGGATTTTCGGCAATGAATTCGAGCAGAGTTGGATTGCGAAAATAGTTTCCGCCTTCGAAGGGCACATGCTGATGCACGAGTTTCGGATGCTGCTTCAAGTGATGGCGCAAGCCGTCGGCATCCCCGGCATCGAGGAGATCGACTGCGCGGAGAAACGCCGGATCGTCGATGCGTTCCTCGAAGGGCAGGTTGAGTCGGGCTGCAAGCGCGGGGGATTCCACGTGGGCTTTGAGGCGAGGCCAACTCGGAAATCCATAAGCACGCGCGATGGTGAGCTGGGCTGCGGAGAGACTCAACGTTGCATTGAAGATCTCCGCGTCGGATGCAGTGGAGAAATCGGGGTGGAATTCGCGAATTTGCTGCACGACGGAGGGATGACGTGCGGCAAGCCCACGAAGCAAATCTTTCGCTTGATATTTGAGGTGGTCGAGATTGGGATTGGGCGGGAGGCGTTTTACGGGCATAACGAACTTCCTTTCGTGGCCCCAAGTCCGCATCTGTTGGGCAGAAAGTCAGTTCGCAAAGCGGTTTGGTCGATCAGGTGGACTTCTGTCCTTTCCGCGGACCGGAAGCGCCCTTTTGCGCTACGACGAGGGTAGCACGGGAATGCGTTTCCTAAACGATGGGAGGGCCTGAATTCGCAGGGTTGGAGAGTTTTGCATTCATTTTCCGCTGATTTGATTGTGTTAGCGTATTCAACGGGAGTTAAGAAAAGCATCATGTCTGCAATCACTTCGTTTATCAAGCGCCACTATCGTCATTTCAACGCCGCATCTCTTGTGGACGCGGCAGAGGGCTACAACAAGCTGCTGGCCGACGGCGGCAAGATGTTTGTGACTATCGGCGGCGCGATGAGCACGGCGGAACTGGGGCTGTCGCTGGCGGAGATGATTCGCCAGGACAAGATTCACGGGATCTGCTGCACGGGCGCGAATCTCGAAGAGGATGTTTTCAATCTCGTGGCGCACGATTTCTACGAGCGGGTTCCAAATTATCGCGATCTGACGCCTGCCGATGAAGGCAAGCTGCTGGCGCGCCATATGAATCGCGTGACGGATACCTGCATCCCCGAGATGGAAGCGATGCGCCGCATTGAAAACGAGGTGTTGAAGGAGTGGGTTCGCGCCGATCAGGCAGGGGAACGATTCTTTCCACATCAGTTCATGTTCAAGATTCTTTGCTCGGGCGATCTTGAGAAGAGCTACCAGATTGATCCGAAAAACAGCTGGCTGCTGGCGGCAGCGAAGAAGAATCTGCCCATGTTTGTGCCGGGCTGGGAAGATTCGACGCTGGGCAATATGTATGCCGGCCACTGCATCTCGGGCGATGTGAAGAAGGTACACACAGTACGGACCGGCATCGAGTACATGATGGAACTTGCCGAGTGGTACACGAATACCACTGCGAAAGCGCCCCTGGGATTTTTCCAGATTGCGGGCGGGATCGCTGGCGATTTTCCGATCTGCGTGGTGCCCATGCTGCACCAGGATTTGCGGCGCGACCATGTGCCGCTGTGGGCGTACTTCTGCCAGATCTCGGATTCGACGACCAGCTATGGGTCGTATTCGGGCGCAGTGCC
Organism: uncultured Acidobacteriaceae bacterium; assembly: GCA_963798035.1. Lineage (GTDB taxonomy): Bacteria > Acidobacteriota > Terriglobia > Terriglobales > Acidobacteriaceae > Telmatobacter. Next base: position 260,664 of record CAWCRW010000014.1, read on the forward strand.
CAACGAGAAGATCACGTGGGGCAAGCTGGGGGAGACAACGCCGAAGTTCATCATCGAAAGCGACGCGTCGATTGTGGCGCCGCTGATCTTCGCCTACGTGCTGGGACAATAGAGGGCGTTTCTCGCTACCAGCTCCAGCGGGTAGTTGCCGGCCCGATGGGGATGCAAGAAGCTGGCTCATAAATGGTCTACGACAGCGTCCCTCAGGGGCAAAAGCCCGCGCTAGATTTGTCGGCTTTAAGCGGGGGTTAAACCCCCCGCCTCCCTCCGGATCGAGTTTTCCGCAACTTTTGAACTCATGCCCTTTTCCAAAGCCACCGATGCGACCGGTTCCGGGGCGTGAAATAGGGACGAATCGGCCTCGAGGATTCTGGCCGGTTCGCCTCGATTTGCCTGCTGCGGCATTTAGAATGGGCCCACGCGTCGCATCCTGCGCAACGGAGTGGCTATTCTCCGTCCTCCCCTGTTGGTGCGTCCGCGATCAAGGGGATCCTGCACCATGCTCAAATTCTCTTTTCTAAGTAGGCCGGCTGGGGCCGCCGTGGCTCTCGCCGCGATCTGTGTTGCGGCGCAGACACAACAGCGCCAGTACACCGATGCGGATTATGCGGCCGCGGAAAAATTCATGTCGTACAACGTGAATCCCCTGGCCTTCAAGGGACAGGTGAATGCGCAATGGATGGACGACGGGCGCTTCTGGTATCGGGCAGTCGACGAGAGCGGCATCACCTACATGGTGGTGGATCCAGCCAAGGGGACGCGGGCGCCGGCGTTTGACCAGGCGAAGGTGGCCGCGCTGTTGAAGACCGCAAGCAGCGGCGCAGTCGGTATGGATGCGCAGCACCTGGCGCTCTCAGAGATTTCGCTGGCGGATGGAGATCACACGCTGAGCTTTACAGCACGCGGGGTGAGCTACCGCTGCAATCTTGGGTCAAGTTCCGATGCCTGCAAAGCGATTGGGACGATCGGAGGCGGACGCGGCGGACCGGAGCACAAAGGGGGGCCCCCGATCGCAGTGTCGCCCAACAAGAAACTGGGCGCATTCATTCGGGACTGGAACCTGTGGGTGCGGGATTTGGAAACAGGCGCAGAGACGCAGTTGACCACCGATGGGGTGAAGGATTACGGGTATGCAACGGATAACGCGGGATGGAGAAATTCGGACGCGGCGGTTTTATTGTGGTCGCCGGATTCAACGAAGATCGCGACGTTTCAACAGGATCAGCGCAAGACCGGTGAGATGTACCTGGTTTCTGTCACCAACCGGCATCCGGAGCTGAAGGCATGGAAGTATCCGCTGGTGGGTGACGTCCACGTGACCATGATTGAGCGGGTGATTCTCGACGTAAATGCGCGCAAGGTGATTCGGCTGAAGATGCCGCCCGATCAGCACCGGTCTACGATTTGCGACGATGTGGTTTGCAACGGTGAAACCAACTGGTCTGATGTGGAGTGGAGCGAGGACGGGTCGCACCTGGCGTTTGTTTCGACAGCGCGCGATCACCGGCAGGAGTGGGTGCGCATTGCGGACGCCGCGACCGGCGATGTGCGCGAGGTAATGACGGAGACGGCGCCTAAGTTTTATGAGAGCGGCAACGACAAGGTCAATTGGCATTCTCTGCCGGAATCAAACGAGATTCTCTGGTTCAGCGAGCGCGACAACTGGGGCAATCTTTATCTCTACGACCTCACGACGGGGAAGCTGAAGAACCAGATCACGCATGGGCCGGGCAACGTGACGCAGGTGTTGCACGTCGACGAAAAAGCGCGTGTGATCTATTTTGTCGGCGTGGGCAAGGAGGAGGGGCGCGATCCTTATTTCGAGCATTTCTACAGCGTGCACTTCGATGGAAGCGGTCTGCGCCTGCTGACTCCGGAGGACGCGGATCACCAGATCAAGATGTCGCCGGATGGGCGGTTCTTCGTGGATACCTATTCGACCCCGACAACGCCGCAGGTGACGGTGGTGCGCGATCACGAGGGCAAGACGGTGATGGATGTGGCCCACCAGGACATTACAAAGCTTCTTGCCGCGGGCTGGGTGCCTCCGCTGCCGATCAAGGTGAAGGGCCGCGATGGAACGACGGACCTGTATGGGTTTCTGTTCAAGCCGTCCCACTTTGATGCGGCTCAAAAATATCCGATCGTGAATTACGTCTATCCGGGGCCGCAAACCGGTTCGTGCGGGGGGCGTAGCTTCAGGGCGTCGCACTATGACATGCAGGCGCTGGCCGAGCTTGGGTTTGTGGTGGTGTGCATTGACGGGATGGGCACGCCGTGGCGGTCGAAGGCCTTTCACGAGGCGTACTACGGCAATCTCGGCGACAACACGATTCCCGACCAGATTGCGGGCATGAAGGATCTGGCGCAACAGTATCCCTTTATCGATCTCGAGCGCGTGGGCATGTATGGGCATTCAGGGGGCGGGAACGCCACTGCGGCCGCGCTGTTTCATTACCCTGATTTCTTCAAAGTGGGAATCGCGGAAAGCGGCAATCACGATCAGCGCGACTATGAAGACGACTGGGCTGAAAAGTGGGCGGGGCTCGAAGTGAAGAATGCCGATGGGACGAGCAACTATGATTCGCAGGCCAACCAGAACTTTGCCAAAAACCTGAAAGGTCACCTGCTGCTGGCGCATGGCACGATGGACACGAATGTGCCGCCGGACAACACGCTGCTGGTGGCGGATGCACTGATCAAGGCCAACAAGGACTTCGATCTTCTGATGATCCCGAACGCGAACCACGGCTATGCAGAGGCATCGCAGTACATGACGCGGCGGCGTTGGGATTATTTTGTGCGCTACCTGGCAGGAGGAACTCCGCCGGTCGAATACGCAATGAAGCCCTTTGCGGCGGCAATGGCTGTGATGACCGGTGGTCCCGATGCGGGAGAAGGCGACCAGTAACACTGGAGGTCGCCTTCGTGAGTGAAGGATCGGCTATTCTTTCGGGATCACGAGAAAGGGCCCGGGCAGTTGAACCTGGGCAGCTCCCGCGAATGCCGCTTTGGCGACGGTGCCGGGAACAATATCCCAGACAGGCGAAGACAGTTCCGGCATGGGACGGGCACGGAAGAGACGCTTGCACTGGCGCGCGGTCCAACGCGCCCATGCCTTGGATTTTTTGCGCCGCGCACTGTCGGTCGAGATGCCGGTTCCTGCATACATTTGACGGTAGAGCTTGGAGAGGAAGATGAATCCAAGCCGTGCGCGCAAAGTGGGCGTGCAGGCGGAGCGTTCCCAGATCGCGCTCCAGGTATAGAACTTGTCCCACACTTTCTGGGTGCGTTCGCGTATTTCGTCCGAGCCCATGGTGGGATGCGGGGTGAACATTTTGGGACGGACCTCGGTCGGGATCAGCCAATAGCGGGTGATGGGAACGTCGGCGACCATGGTGGGTGCCAGCGCTTGTTCCTTTTCCCAGCGGGTGAAATCGACGGTGCCCGGGAAGGGCGTCATCATGACGAACTGCGCGAAGGTGATGCCCGCCTTGAGGGCCATGGCCACGGTGGCGTCGAAGGTGGCTGGACGATCGGTGGGGAGGCCGAAGATGAACGAGCCGAGGACGTGAACGCCATGCTCCTTGAAGGTCTGCAACTGTTTGGCAAGGGCTTCGCCTGAGTAGTTCCAATCCTTGAAGATCGCTTTCAGGCCTTCGGGCGTGACGGCTTCGACACCGACCAGGGCGCCCTTGATGTTCGCCTTATGCATGGCGTCGAGATACTCGCCGTCTTCGCCGGCCTCCATGGTGATCTGGGTGAAGAAGACCATGTCCTTGGGGAGCTTGGCGAGTTCTTCCATCAACTGGAAGCGTTCGCGGCGGATGGCGGTCAGTTCTTCGACCTTGGCAAGGTTGTTCTGTTCGCGGGCCAGGCGCAGATCTGTAAGGGTAACGGGGTAGAAATTGTCGTCGGCGAGGGCGATGAAGCGAAAGCCGATGCGCCGCAGGTCGATGATTTCGTCAATCACGCGCTGATGGCTGCGCTGCCGCGGCTTTTGCCCGTCGGTGCGCCAGACGCTGCAGAAGGAACAGTGTTTGGGACATCCACGAATGGTTTGCACCGAGGCCCACATGTATTTGTCGGGGGCCATGAGGTCCCAACGCGCGGAGAGAAATTCGGTCCCTGCGATGCGGCCGCCTTCATAAATCTTTTCGGGCTTGCCGAGGAGGCAATCGGCAACGACCCGGCTCCAGGCGAGGTCTCCATCACCTTTGACGACGGCATGCGCTTCGCCGCGCTCGAGGGCTTCCTCGGGAAACAGGGTCGCGTGGATTCCGCCGTAGACCACCCAGGCGCCGCGACTGCGTGCCATGCGGCCCACCTGATAGCCTCGGAGGGCATTGCCGGTATGCACACTGATGCCGACGATATCGCCGGGCTGGATTGTCTCGGGCACGATCTGTTCGAGGGACTCATCGACGAGAATCGGATCTCCGGCGGTACGGGGCGTGGCTGCTGCTAAAACGAAGAGCCATCGCGGTGTGATGACAGCCGTACCAAAGGAATTGTCACTGGGATTTACAAGGTGGACGCGCATCGAATCCGGCCTTTCCTCGTGCGAGGGTAATGGCACATGAGAATGCGGTGGATTCGTAGAGCGTCTACGCAAAAAGCGAGATTGCCAGCCGCGAGGCGTCCTGTTGGAGTTCGCCCCTCATCATACAGAGGCGCATGTATGTTTTGGGGGAAATGACGAAATAAATCGGGCATCGTGTCCAGCAATGGGCAGACAAGTCCTGTGTATTTGCGTTAGAGGGTCTTGCCGGATGCTCAAACAGGGCAGTCCAATTCTCCGACCGGGGTGAGCTGCGGGGGAGGAATGGCGGTGGGTTCAGCCCACGCGGCTGCATTCTTCGACGGGGATGGGAACCTGTTCCACGATTTCGAGGCCAAAGCCTTCGAGCGCCGGAATGTGCATGGGCGTGTTGGAGAGGAGGCGAATGCGCTGGATGCCGAGGTCGGAGAGGATCTGGCCGCCGAGACCGATGGCGCGCAGGATGCGGCCGGTGCGGGCCTGCGAGCCTTCGCGGGCGCGCATTTCCTGGTGCAGGATGATGCGCGCAGTGTGCTCGTCGGGCGCCTTGGCTGGGATGACGGCTCCGCCGGGTTCAAATGTGGATTCACCCACCGGGGCGTGATCGATCTGAAACCCGCGTGAGGTGTTGTGCAGATAAAGGATGACGCCGCAGCCCTCTTCGGCGATCATGCGCATTGATTGGTCGAGGACTTCGCGGCAGCGGCAATCGGCGGCGAAGACTTCGCCAGCGGTGCAGCGGGTGTGGACGCGGACGAGGACGGGATGGGAACAAGGCGGACGCGCGGCGCCGTCGGCAGTCAGGGAGCCGGAAGGGCCTTCGTGGAAAGCGGGGCAGCCGGGGCAGAGGTCGCCACGCACCAGGGCAATATGGCTTTCGCCGCCGTTGACCTCGCTCTCGTAGGCGATCATGCGGAATTCGCCGTGCTGGGTCTGGAGACGGGTTTCGCCGGCGCGCACGATGTAGCGCTCGTGACGGAGGCGGTAGCGAATGAGTTCGGCCACGGTGAGGATGCGCAGGCCGTGTTCTTTGCAAAACGGAATCAGGTCGGGAATGCGAGCCATGGCGCCGTCGTCGCGCATGATCTCGCAGATCACGCCGGACGGGTTAAGGCCTGCCATACGCGCCAGGTCGACGGAGGCTTCGGTTTGGCCGGCGCGCACGAGAACGCCGCCGCGGCGCGCGCGGAGGGGGAAGATATGGCCGGGGCGCGCGAGGTCCCTGTAGGTCGATTCGGGAGCGATGGCGGTGCGGATGGTATGGGCTCGGTCGGCGACGGAGATGCCGGTGGTGACGCCTTCGCGGGCCTCGATGGTCTCGGTAAACGCGGTGCCGAAGCGGGAGGAGTTCTGCGCCGTCATGGGGAAGAGGCGCAGGTGGTCGGCGCGTTCCTCGGTGAGGGTGAGGCAGACGAGACCACGGCCATAGCGAGCCATGAAATTGATGGCTTCCGGGGTGACATGTTCCGCGGCCAGGGTGAGGTCGCCCTCGTTCTCGCGATCTTCGTCGTCGACCACCACCACCATGCGGCCCGCGCGGATATCGTCCAACGCGCCGGGAACATCGGTGAAGGGGGACTCGAAGAGGCGTGGGCTCTCTGGCATAGGTAGTCTTATTCTGACTGATTCGGAAGCAGACGGCAAAAGCAGGTACCTACAAAGGAAAAGCGCCGCTCAAGGGCGGCGCTTTTCCCGAATGGGCCGAGAAGTCTCTACAAGGTCGATTCGATCTCGAAGCCCCAGGCTTCAAGGAGGGCCTCGGGGATATACTTTGAGTTCTTGTTCCGGCGCGCCCACTCACGAAGACGGGTGGAGCGGATGTACTGGTCCGGGGTAAGTTTGAACTCCTTCACGATTTGTTCGAAGGAGGTCACAGTGGGCACAACCGGCCCGATGGGCTCAGGTTTGCCCCAATTCGGATTTCCACGACGCTTTGCCATTGGTTTTGTTGTCCTTAAAGAAGGAGTGGTTTGTTTCGAACATCCTCCGTCGGCGGCTGGGGATCCTCTCGGTCCGGAGGAGAACTTATGGTTCTATTTTAAGGATTTTTTCTCCAAAAATCAATAGTAAATCGATGTTTTTGAGGCATTTCCGCAGGAAGCTGTTTAACCCGGACGGAAACGGCATATTTTATTCATAATGCATGACTTAGGTACGGCCATTGGGGTCCAAATCCGGAACTGAAAGAACTCAAAAGTTGTGCAAAACCTGCAGCGGACTCCCGCCGCGTGCAAGGATTACTAGTATGACAACATTCAGGAGGCTTGTCACGGTCTGTGGGCTCTGCGCTGCCCTGAGCCCGGTTCCGAGCCGCGCGGTCGAGCTGAGAGTGAGCCGGGACGCGTTGCAGCGCACCTTGCGGGACCAGCTTTTCAGCGGGCCGGGCGGCCGCTATTTCCTCAAAGGGAACGCGCAATCGGCATGCTGGGTCTATGCGGACGACGCGCAGCTGAGTTTTACCCAGGACCGCATCCTGGTGCGGGTCAAAACGCATGCGCGGCTTGGCCAGGCTGTGGGCGGAGCCTGCATCGGCATATCGGTTGCACCGACATCAGAGGTTTCGATGGAGCCCTACGGCGAGGGCGAGACCATCGGGTTCCGCAACGCGCAGATGGTGAAAGTGAGCGATCGCCGGGAACTGAACTTTCTGCTGGCGCCTTTCATGAGCCACCAGGTGCCTTCGAGCATGAAAGTGAATGCGGCGGAACTGCTGCGGAAAGCGCTGACCGGTTCGACGGCTACTTCGGGGTACCAGGTGACGCTCGAGAAGCTGAAGATTCATTCGATCCAGATTGAGGGCGATGAGCTGGTGGTGGATGCGGACGGTGCTATCAACGTGAAATGAGGAGCCCGCGCCCGGAGAGAGTCGACGGAAAGTGCTGTGTGATCGGCAGGGTGCCAGGCGGATGTTAGCGTGGAAGGCATATGAGCTCTCCTACGGCCAGCGTGCTGGGTGAAATCGGGTTGCCGGAACCTCTGCGCGCACTGGCGGCGAAAACCTGGGACGTGGTGATTGTCGGCGCGGGGCACAACGGGCTGGCCTGTGCAGCTTATCTCGCCCAAGCCGGGCAGCGCGTTCTGGTGATCGAGAGTCGCACGCGGGTGGGCGGCGCCTGCACCATCGAAGAACCTTTTCCTGGGGTACGCATGTCGCCGTGCGCGTATCTTGCCGGCCTGCTGCATCCCCTGGTGGTGAAGGAACTGGATCTGGCGCGGCGGGGTTTTCGATGGACGCCGGCGGTGAACGGGCTCTTTGTTCCCTTTCTCGACGGCTCGAGTATCCAGCTTTGGGATGAGGATGCGCGCTGTGTCGATGAAGTCCGGAAGCTGGCGCCCGGGGACGTGGACGGATTCAATGCCATGGGCGATGTGGTGCGGCGGCTGCGCGATGCGCTGCGGCCTGCGCCCAGCGGTGATGGGGATGCACGCGGGTCGGCACGGGATGCGTGGATCGGGGATGCGCCGACGCGGGACGAAATTGAAGAGCGGCTGGGCAACGATCAGGAAGCGCGCGCGCTGTTGTTTGACTGGTCGATGGCGGAGTTTGTGGAGCGCTATCTACGCGACGAGCGTTTGCAGGTGGCTTATCTCGGCCAGGGCGTGATCGGCACCAACGCGAGCCCGTTCGATCCGGGGACGGCGTCGATTCGCTTTCATCATGCGTCGGGCCGGCTGGGTGGGATGCCGGGCATGTGGGGCTATGTGCAGGGCGGCATGGGGATGGTGTCGTTTTATTTCTGTGATGCGGCGCGGGAGGCGGGAGCGACGGTGGTGTCGGGTGTGCCTGTGGCTCAGATTCTTCCCGGCGAAGGTGTGCTGCTCGAAGCTGGCGAGCGTATAGCTGCGCGCACGGTGATTTCGAATGCTGATCCGCGCGCGACGCTGCGGCTCTTAGGCGAGGCGGCGGACCCGGCATGGCGTACAAGCGTGGAACGCGTCCCCATCGAGGGATGCACGGTGAAGCTCAATGTTCACCTGCGCGAACTGCCCAACTTCACCGCGCGTCCCGGAACGGATCGGCCGCACCACTACGGCCAGATCAACGCTCCGCTGACCAAGGACGAGTGGAAGGCTGGCTTTGCGGCTGCGCGGCGCGGCGAGCTGCCCGAGCACCTGTGGTGCGAACTTTATTTCCAGAGCGTGCATGATGCAAGCGTGGCGCCACCGGGCACGCATACGATGAGCATCTTTGCGCAGTACGTACCCTACAAATTTGCGCGCGGCACATGGGATGAGCGGCGGGATGAAGTGCGGAAGCTGGCCCTCAGTTCCCTTGCCCGTTTCTGTTCGAATATCGGATCCGCAGATTCGGCGGTGCTGGATGCGCAGGTGCTTGGGCCGCCCGACATTGAGAAAAAGGTGGGGCTGACGGGCGGACACATTTTTCAGGGCGAATGCCTGCCGCCCTACATGTGGGCCAATCGGCTCTCTGCGCGCACGCCGATGCAGGGCCTTTACCTGTGCGGCGCTTGCACGCATCCGGGCGGCAGTGTGATCGGCATCAACGGACGCAACGCGGCGATGGCTGTCTTGAAAGACACGGGCAAGATTTAGCTTTTCGCTCGTCGAAGCCTCTGCTATGCTGCGACGCACATGCCCGCGGCTCCAGCGCTGAAGAGAAGCCTTCGCTTTCGCGACCTCGTGCTGTTCTACGTCGTCATCGTGCTCAGCGTGCGATGGACGGCGACGGCCGCAGCGGCTGGTCCCAGTGTCCTGGTGATCTGGCTTGCGGCGCTGACCTGCTTTTTTATCCCACTGGCAGCCAGCGTGATGGAGTTGTCGTCGCGCCATCCCGAAGAGGGCGGCATCTACGTGTGGACGCGCGAGGCATTCGGAGATTTCTCGGGATTCATCGCGGCGTGGACCTACTGGATGAGCAACCTGCCCTTCTTTGCGAGCGTGCTCTACTTTGGCGCGGCCTCGGCACTGTTTGCGTTTGGACCGCGGGCCCAGGCGCTGAATGCGAACCCGCTGTACTTCATGGCATTTGCAGTGTTCTGGCTGGGCGTGATCACGCTGATCAACATTGTGGGCGTGGACGCGGGCAAGTGGCTGAACAACATAGGTGCGTTCGGCAGCCTTGTTCCGTTGACCGTGCTGATCGGGCTGGCCGCGGTCTCATACGCACGCTTTGGGCCGGCGGTGAGTTATCCGGTGTCGAGCTTTGTGCCGCACTGGTCGCTCAACAATGCGGTGTTCTGGTCGAGCGTCTTCTTCGCTTTCAGTGCGGTCGAATCCGTGTCTGCCATGGGCGATGAAATCCAGCATCCGCGACGCACGATTCCGTGGGCTCTGCTGGTGGCGGGATGCATTCTGGCCGTCGGCTATATCGGTGGAACAGCGGCGCTGCTGATCGCTCTGCCGAGCGACGCGGTGGGCGGCCCGGACGGCTTTGTCGACGGAATTCAGAGGTTGAGCGCACGGCTCGGCGTGGGATGGTTGATGGCGCCCGTCGCTTTGCTGGTGGCGCTGAATGCTGTAGGCGGTGCGGCGGGCAATCTTTCTTCGACGGCGCGTTTGCCGTTTGTGGCGGGTGTCGATCGCTATCTTCCGTCCGCCTTTGGGTGGATTCATCCTCGCTATCGCACACCCTGGGTCGCGATTGCCGTGTATGGAGGATCGGGGATGGTGGTGGCGTTCCTGGGGCAGGCGGGGACTACCGTGCGGGGCGCGTATGACGTGCTGGTCAGCATGGGCGTGATCGCGCTTTTTCTGCCTTATCTTTTTCTCTTCTCGGCGATGATTCGGTTGCAGAGCAAGCCAGCCGGTCCGGAAGTGCGGCGCGTGCCTGGGGGACGGCCCGTCGCCATTGGTCTCGCTTCGCTGGGCCTGCTTAGCACCGCGGCGACGATTGTGCTCTGCACCATTCCTGGGCAGGACGAGCCGAACAAATTGCAGGCGGTGGCCAAAGTGTTAGGCGGAACCGCCGTGCTGATCGGAATTGGCGTGGCCGTGTTCGTGGCGGAGAGACGCAAAGCGCGCCGGCACACGCTGTCGCTAGGATGAAACTTCGTTGCCGGCAATGAAGACCCGCGGCCGGGCCGGCGATGCGATGTAGTAGGCCAGTTCGCGGTAGTCGTCGAATTCGTGAATCGCGAAGTCGGCTTCCTTGGCTGGTTCGAGCGAGCCCAGGCTGTTGCCCAGATCGAGACTCCACGCCGCATTGAGGGTGGCCGCCGTGAGTGCTTCGGCGGGAGACAGACCCATCTGCAGGCACGACAGCGAAAGAACAAACGGCATGGACGCGATGGGCGAGGAGCCGGGATTGAAGTCGGTGGCGATGACGATGGCCAGGCCCAGCTCGATCATTTTGCGCGCGGGTGGATAGTTGGTTCGTCCCAGGGCAAAGACCGAGCCCGGTAAAAGGACAGGCTGAACGCCGGCGACCCGCAACTGATGCAGCGTCGGTTCGGTGACGGTTTCCAGATGATCGGCCGTTGCGGCGCCGAGTTCTGCTGCGAGCGCAGCCCCGGTGCCGGGGCGAAACTGCTCCGCATGGATACGCGAGCGGAGGCCGTGGCGGCGCGCCGCGGAAAGGACGACATGTGTTTCGTCGACCGTAAAGGCGTGATCGTCGCAGAAAGCGTCGCAGTAACGCGCCAGCTTGGCCTTGGCGACTTCGGGGATCAATTCCTCGGCGATCCAATGGACATATTCAGCACGCTTGTCGGCAAACTCGGGGGGAACGGTGTGGGCCGCAAGCAGCGTAGGAACGATGCGTGCAGGTCCTTCGAGGTCGACGCGCGCGATGACCTGCAACATGCGCATTTCGGTTACGCGGTCGAGGCCATAACCGGACTTGGCTTCGATGGTTGTGGTTCCCGAACGGAGCATCCAATCGCGATGGCGACGGGCGGCCGCGAGCAATTCGTCCACTGTGGCGGCGCGGGTAAGCGCAACGGTGCGAAGAATGCCGCCCCCGGCCGCGGCGATTTGCTGGTAGGTTGCTCCGGCGATGCGCTGCTCAAATTCTGCGGCACGGTTGCCGGCAAAAACCAAGTGGGTGTGGGCGTCGACGAATCCCGGCGTGACGCATTTTCCGCCGGCATCGACAATTGAGGCGTGGAGCGGGATTTGAGGCAGGAGTTGTGTGTAGGGAGCAACGGCTGCGATGCGGCCTTCCTCGATGAGCATGGCGGCATCGCGGATGAGGCCCAATTCGTGAAGTCCTGCGCCGACGCGTGGGCGCGCAGGACCCGCAAGGGTGACGAGTTGACCGATGTTCACGACGGCGACTGTCCCGGGCATGGCTAGTTACCCGGCATGGGGATGCGGATGCCCTTCTCGCGGGCGGTTTCTCGCGCGAGATCGTAACCGGCATCTGCGTGACGCACCACGCCAATGCCCGGGTCGTTGTTCAGAACGCGGGCGATACGTCGGGCGGCATTGTCGGTGCCGTCGGCAACAGTGACCTGGCCGGCGTGCAGTGAATAGCCCATGCCCACGCCGCCGCCGTGATGGAAGCTGACCCAAGACGCGCCGGAAGCGGTGTTCAGAAGCGCATTGAGGATCGGCCAATCGGCGACGGCGTCGGAGCCATCGAGCATTTTTTCTGTTTCACGATAGGGGCTGGCGACGGAACCTGTGTCGAGGTGGTCGCGGCCGATGGCGACGGGTGCGGAGATTTCTCCGGTGCGCACGAGCTCGTTGATGGCCAGGCCCATCTTGGCGCGCTCGCCATAGCCGAGCCAGCAGATGCGTGCGGGCAATCCCTGAAAGGCGAAGCGGCCGCGCGCGAGACGAAACCAGCGGGTGAGGATTTCATTCTCGGGAAAAAGTTCAAGGGCGAGTTCATCGGTGCGCGCGATGTCTTTGGGATCTCCGGACAACGCGACCCAGCGGAAGGGGCCAGCGCCGGTGCAGAAGAGGGGGCGGATGTATTCGGGCACAAAACCGGGGATAAGAAATGCGTCGGCACAACCGGCATCGAAGGCAAAGCGGCGAATGTTGTTGCCGTAGTCGAACGCGACGGCGCCGGATTGCTGCAGGGCAAGCATGGCGTTGACATGGACGACCATGGATGCAGTGGCGCGGCGCACATATTCTTCAGGGTCGCGATGGCGCAGCTCAGAGGCAGCGGCGAGCGGATCGCGTCGCTCGCGACGTGCGGATTCGGGCCGAGTAAGGCCGTGCGGAATATAGCCATTGAGCGGATCGTGCGCGCTGGTCTGATCGGTCACCACATCGACCTGCACGCCGCGGCGGATGATCTCCGGAAGGACGTCGGCACAATTGCCGACCAAGCCGACGGACAGGGCACGGCCTTCGCGACGTGCATCTTCGCACAGGGTCAGCGCCTCGTCGAGATCCTCGGTCACCGTATCGCAGTAACGGGTTTCGACACGGCGCTCGAATGCGGCTGCGGTCGACATCGATGGCCAGAACGACTCCGCCATTGAGGGTGACAGATAAGGGCTGCGCTCCGCCCATTCCGCCCATGCCGCCTGTCACGACCAGCTTGCCTTTCAAGGTTCCGCCAAAGTGCTGCTCGGCGAGCGCGGCAAACGTCTGGAACGTGCCCTGCAGGATGCCCTGGGTCCCGATGTAGATCCAGCTGCCCGCGGTCATCTGGCCATACATCATCAAGCCTTTCCGATCGAGCTCATGAAAATGCTCCCAGTTGGCCCACTTGCCGACAAGATTGGAGTTGGCGATGATGACGCGGGGAGCCATCTCGTGGGTGGGAAAAACGCCGACGGGTTTGCCGGATTGCACGAGGAGTGTGTCTTCGTTTCCAAGTTGCTCAAGCTCGTGCACGATGGCATGAAAGCAGTCCCAGTTGCGCGCGGCCTTGCCGATGCCGCCGTAGACCACCAGGTCCGCGGGGCGTTCGCCCACTTCCGGGTCGAGATTATTCATCAGGCAGCGGAGGGCTGCCTCCTGCTGCCAGCCTTTGCAGCGCAGTTGGGTCCCGCGAGGCGCTCGGATCGTCGGAGCAGCAAGAGTCATAGGGGGGTCTCCTGACCATGACGATACCGCCGAAGGGGTTGCCTCGGCCAGCAGTCTAAATTCCTCTTGTACTTTTCATCTCCGCGGGCCGCGAAACCCGCATCGAAATCTGCATGAAGCGTTTCTTCTTCGGCACCCTCGCGTTGCTTTGTATTGTTGGCTGCACCCAGTCCAACCCGACCCCGGAACAAATTCGGAAGGACGCGGCAAAGGCGACCAGCACGACGGTTCAAGATGTGAAGGCTGCGGCCAAAGGCGTGGCGGACGGAATTAAGCAGCAGAAAACCTCGCCCGATAAGAGGGCGGCGATCGACATCAACAGGGCATCTGCGGACGATCTCCAGACGCTGCCGGGCATCGATGGCGTCCACGCGCGCAAGATTATTGAGAACCGGCCTTATGGGGATGCCAGCGACCTGGTGAAGAAGCACGTGGTGAGCGGGACGGAATTTGACCGGATCTCAGACAAGATCGTGGCGCAATAAGTCACCCCAGAAAGCGTGCTTTGCAAGTAGCGCCGCTCGTTGCGTCCGAGGTCTCGAACTGCGGAGCTCCCATTTGCGGATTTCCGACCGCAGGCGCTGATTTATCCTTCTTTTCGTGCCCAACACTCTTGTTGAATGCGTACCGAATTTCTCTGAAGGCCGCGACAAAGCCAAAGTCGATGCCATCGTCGAGGCGATGAAGGTTCCCGGCGTGTTCCTGCTGGACCGGGAGATGGATTCCGATCACAACCGCTGCGTGATTACGCTGGTTGGCGAGCGTGAAGCCATTCAGGAAGCGGCCATTCGCGGCGTGGGAAAGGCCGCTGAATTGATTGACCTGACTCAGCACCAGGGCGCACATCCGCGCATGGGCGCAGCCGATGTGGTTCCCTTCATCCCCATCGACGGCGTGACGATTGAAGATTGCGTGGCGATGGCCCAGCATGTCGGCGCTGCGATTGCCAGCCGCTTCGGGATTCCGGTGTATCTCTACGAAGCCGCAGCGGCGACGCCCGAGCGGCAGAATCTGGAAAACATTCGTCGCGGCCAGTTTGAGGGGATTCGCGCGGAGATCGCGACGAATCCAGCGCGCAAGCCCGATTTCGGCGAGGCGCGGGTGCATCCGACGGCGGGAGCCACGGTTGTCGGCGCGCGTAAATTTCTGGTTGCTTATAACGTCTTTCTGAACACGCCCAATGTAGACATCGCGAAGAAGATCGCCAAGGCGGTGCGGTTCTCGACCGGCGGCCTGCGCTTTGTGAAGGGCGCGGGCTTCCTGGTGCGCGGCATGGCGCAAGTGTCGATGAACCTGACGGATTTCGAACAGACGCCGATTCATCGCGTTTTTGAATTCGTGAAACGCGAGGCTGCGCGCTACGGTGCAGTGCCGGTTTCAAGCGAGATTGTCGGGCTGATTCCGAAGCTGGCCCTGGAGCAGGCGGCGGAGTGGTTCCTGCAGGTGGAGAATTTTGATTCGTCGCTGATCCTTGAGAACCGGCTTGCGGCGGTGATGAGCGGGAAGATGGCTGTGGGCGGACTGCGCGCAGGCATCGAGCCTTTTATTGAGCAGCTGGCCGCAGCCACGGCAACACCCGGAGGTGGTAGCGCAGCAGCCGCAAGCGGCGCGATGGCCGCGGGACTGGCAACGATGGTCGCGGGGATGTCGCGCGGGAAAAAGGCCTATGTGCAATACGAGAACCCGCTCAGTGAGGCGCTTGCCCGACTCGCAGTGCTGCGCGAAGAGTTGAAGGCGGCCATTGATGCGGACGCCGAATCCTATGCCGTGGTGATGAAGGCCTACAAAGCGGCGAAGGAATCTGCCGTTGCAGCCAACTTGATCAGCGCCGCGCTGCGACAGGCGACGAGCGTGCCTTTGAGTGTGGCGGAGAAAGCGTCGGAGGTGGGCCGGATTGCGACCGAACTGAAGCCGATCACGAATCCGAGAATGGAATCAGACCTGACCACGTCGCTGGCCTTGGCGAAGGCGGCCGTTGAGGGTGCATTGGCCAATGTAAAGATCAACCTTGATTCCTTCGGTAAGGACTCTGCCGAGGACGCGGCCTTTGTTGCCGACGCGCGCCAACGCGTGGCGGCGATCGAAGCGCACGGATGAAACCGGCTTGCGGGTATCCGACCGTGAACCGCGGGGTATATGCTGTTGGGCGACAATCAAAATGGCTCCCAATGAGGTGCTAAGTGCAGAAGACAGGAAATTTCCTGTTTGTTGTTCTTGTAGTTTTGTTTTTCGCCGCAACATCACAATGGATTCCAGCCGGTGAGGCACAGCAGAGGCCAGGCTTTGTCCGCATGGACAGGGTCACTGCTGCGCGCGCCACTCCGAACGGGATTGAGATTCACTCGGGCAGCGCCGTGTTGGTGGTGAGCGCGCTGCGTGACGACGTGGTGCGCGTGCGCGTCGGTCCGACTGGGCAACTGCCCGAAGATGCGTCGTGGGCTGTGTTGCCTTCTTCGAGGACGGCTTCTGTGCCGGTGACGGCGGAGTCGAGTGGATCGGCGGTCGGCTTCAAGACGGCCAAGCTTCATGTGTCCATCCGCAGAGATCCGCTGGAATTGACGATCACCGACATGGACGGGCGTGTGATTGCGGAGCAGCTACCGGGGCGGCCGATCGAGTACAACGGCACGGCGTTTCGGATGTATATGAAGTCGCCTGAGGATGAGCACTATTTTGGCCTGGGCGATAAGCCGGGGCCGCTGGACCGGCGCAACGAAGCGTTCACCGATTGGAATACGGATGCCTTCGGATGGCAGGAGTCGACCGATCCAATCTACAAATCAATTCCCTACTTCCTGACATTTCGCCAGGGAATTTCGGCGGGAATTTTCCTCGACAACACGTGGCGTGCGAGCTTCGAGTTCAACAAGGAATATCGCGACGCGTATTCGTTCGGATCGGAAAACGGACCGCTGGATTTCTACGTCTTGTATGGCCCGGAACCGAAGACCGTGGTTGAGACGTGGGCGTGGCTGACGGGGACTACGCCGCTGCCGCCCATCTGGTCGCTGGGCTATCAGCAATCGCGCTACAGCTACTATCCGGAGTCGGAAGTGCGGCGCATTGGAAGCACACTGCGCAGCGAGCACATTCCTGCGGACGTGATCTGGCTGGATATCGATTACCAGTTGAAGAACCGCCCATTCACGGTGGACCCGGAACGCTTTCCGCATTTCGACCAGATGATCAAGGATTTGAAGGCGGAGCATCTGCGCACGGTGGTGATTACCGATCTGCACATCGCCGATCTGCCGAACGCGGGCTACAAACCGTACGATGAGGGCGCGGCCGGCGATCATTTCGTCAAGAACCCCGACGGTTCGACCTATGTGGGCGTCGTATGGCCCGGCAAGGCGGTCTTCCCCGATTTCACGCAGAAGGTTTCGCGGGACTGGTGGGGCACGCTCTACTCCGATTTTGTCGGCAAGGGCGTGGCGGGTTTCTGGAATGATATGAATGAGCCGGCGATTTTTCTGGTTCCTTCGAAGACGATGCCGGATGACGTGCAGCATCGCATCGAAGAGCCGGGATTTGTGACGCGCACCGCAACCCATCTTGAAGTCCACAACATCTTTGGAATGCAGAACACGCGGGGCACCTTTGAGGGCCTTCTGAAATTGCAGCCGAATCTGCGTCCGTTTGTCATGACGCGGGCCAGCTATGCGGGCGGCAATCGTTACGCGGCAACGTGGACCGGAGACAATTCGAGCAATTGGAGTCATCTGCGGCAGACGGTTCCGCAACTGCTCAACCTGGGGCTGAGCGGCTTTGCGATGGCCGGCGCCGATGTGGGCGGATTTGCGGCATCGCCACAAGCCGAGCTGCTGACGCGGTGGTTTGAAGTTGCGGCGTTTCAGCCCATCGATCGCGATCACACGGCGACCGGTACACGCCCGCAGGAACCATGGGAAAACGGAACGCCGGAAGATGTGAACCTGCGCCGCCGCTATGTGGAAGAACGCTACCGGCTGCTTCCCTACCTTTACACAACTGCGGAGGAGATGAGCCGCACGGGGTTGCCCATTGACCGGCCGCTTTTTCTCGAGTTTCCTCATGGCGCGGTGGATGGACAGCCACTGGACTTGAGCAATGCGGGGGCATTTCTTTTCGGGCCGGATCTGCTGGTCGCGCAAAGTCCGTTTCCAGATGAGGTAGACGACTATACGGTCGGATTGCCACCGGTGGGCTGGTATGACTATTGGACAGGCGCGCGCGTGGATGCCAGCACGGGACGGAAAGGCATTGACAACGCGGCGATCGTGCAGCCGGAAGTGCGCATTCATCGCACTCTCGACACGCTGCCGGTTTTTGTGCGCGCCGGCGCGATCGTGCCTGAACAGCCGCTCGTTCAAAGCACGGACGAGAAGCCGGAGGGACCGCTTACGCTGCGGGTGTATCCGCCGACGGCGATCGGCAACGATTGCTCCGGGACGCTCTACCTGGACGATGGCGTCAGCTACGACTTCAAAAAGGGCGCTTTTCTGCGGCTGAAATTCAGCTGCAGGCTGAGTGCGCAGGGCTTGGTTCTGACGGTCGCTCCGCGCGAAGGAAGTTTCCTTCCATGGTGGCGGCAATTTTCTGTAGAGATTTACGGCGCAAACAAGCCGGCGTCCAACGTAACCACCTCGGTGCTCAATGGCTCGAGCGCGACGCCGGTGTCGACGGGATTCGACACGGAGCATCACCGCCTCACAGCGCTGGTACCGGACGACGGCAAAGGGCTGGAGCTGCAGGTGGCCTACTGAGCTGATACCCTAGAGGCATGAAATTCGGCGTGCTGGTCTTCCCAGGATCCAACTGCGACCACGACACCTACAACGTGATCGCTGAAATCGCCCATCAGCCCGTCACTTTTTTGTGGCACGACTCCGAGGATCTGCAAGGCGTGGATGCGGTCCTGGTACCCGGCGGCTTTGCCTATGGCGACTACCTGCGTACCGGAGCCATCGCGCGTTTTTCGCCGGTGATGCAGGCCGTGAAGCGCTTTGCGGACGGCGGCGGCCTGGTGCTTGGGATCTGCAACGGCTTCCAGATTCTGACTGAATCCGGGCTGCTTCCCGGGGCACTGATGCGCAACGCTGGATTGAAGTACATCTGCAAGCAAGTCCATTTGCGCGTGGAAACGACCAACAGCGCGTTCACAAACCAGCTGACCCAAGGTGAAGTTTTGCAGATTCCCATCGGCCATATGGAGGGAAACTATTTCTGCACTCCCGAGGAGTTGCATCGGCTGGAGTCGGAGGATCGGGTTGCGTTTCGCTACGCGACCGCGACGGGCGAGATTACACCCGCAGCGAACCCCAACGGGTCCCTTGGAAATATTGCAGGCATTCTCAGCGAGAAGCGCAATGTTCTGGGCATGATGCCGCATCCGGATCGATCGAGCGAAAAACTGCTGGGGTCGTCCGACGGATGGAAGATTTTTGCATCGATGATTGACGTGCTGGCGACGCACTGAGATTCTTGTAAGGCAGTCGAGAACCTGTCTCATCTACCGGATTCAATGGCACGTTCACCGCGTGGGACCCGCCTTGTCGTTGAGACCCACCTTACCCAGCTTGGCTGTTTGGCATTGATGAGACCGGTTGTGGGCTCGCGCCATGATTGATATTCATTCTCACCTTATTTATGGAGTCGATGACGGCTCGCCCGACCTGGAGACTTCTCTCGCCATGGCGCGGGAGGCAGCGGCCGAAGGGGTAGCGCACATTGTCTGCTCGCCGCATTCGAGCCATGAATACCCCTACAAGCCAGCGCTGGTGGCGGAACGCTTTACCGAACTGCGCGAAAAGCTGCGCGACGTGGTGGTGCTCAGCCTGGGTTGCGATTTTCATTTGAACGCGGCCAACATCGAGGCGGCCCTGGCAAGTCCGCTGCGCTATTCGATCGGCGACAAGGGCTACTTGCTGATCGAATTCCCCGACATGATCATTCCTCCGGAGCTGACGGAGGCGCGGGCGCGCTTGCAGGAAGCAGGCTATACGTTGATCATCACCCATCCGGAAAGGAATTCGGCATTCGGGCGTGACCCGGAAGTCCTCGCCGAGTGGATGCGCGCGGGGTGTCTGGTCCAGGTCACGTCGGCCTCTCTTTACGGCCGGTTTGGAAGGACGGCGGCGGCGTTTGCCAATGCCCTGCTCGATCGCAACTGGATTCACTTCATTGCCAGCGATGCGCATCATCCAAGCTGGCGTCCGCCGCACTTGCGCAAGGGGTATGAGTATGTGGCGCAGCGGGCTGGTAAGGAAACCGCAGAACGGTTGTACGTCACCAATCCGCGCGTTGCTGTAGAGGGCGAGGCGTGGCCGGCGCAACCGGAACCCGTCGGGCTTGCGGAAGGCGTGCCATTACGATTCGATGCGCAGAGCGTGAGCCGAAAGACGGGGCCGCGCGGGAACGGAAAAAACAAAGCAGGAAATGGGAAGGAAAAGAGCAGCTTCTGGCGGCGGCTGTTCTCGAGCTGAAGGCTGGGCTCCGAGGTGGTGTCCCAGAAATACATTGGCCGAGGTCCGGAAAAGCAGATCCAACTACTAGCTTCTAGCTCCTAGCCTCTCGTGTGGTGTCCCTGAAATACATTTCAGAAGCCGCGCGCGGGACCTCAGGCTCACAGATTCTGGGACAGGACACTAGTAAAGGCCGAGGCCGCCATCGATGGGGAGAATCTGACCGGTGACAAAGGCAGCATTCGCCGCAAAATACAAAACCGACTCAGCCACATCCTCGGCGGTTCCGTTGCGCTGCAGGGGTGTCTTGGCAGCGTAGTGGGCGGAGGCTTCCTGGGGCTTGTCGCCCTGGTCGATCCAACCAGGCGCAACACAATTCACTGCGACGTCCGGCGCAAAAGCCCTGGCCATGACCTGGGTGAGCATATGGAGCGCAGCCTTTGAGGCGCAGTAGTGGCCGTGCGTCGACCATGCCCGCAGACCTCCGAGGGATCCGAGATTGATGATTCTGCCGTGCGCCGCACGCAGGTGCGGGAGAGCCTCGCGGGCGAAGAGGAATGGACCGCGGGTGTTGGTTTCGAAAACGGCATCCCACTCCGCAACCGTGATCTGGTCGAGGGGCGCGGTTTCAAACACGCCTGCATTGTTGACGAGGATGTCGATGCCACCGTGGAAGGCTGCAGTGGCTGCAACCGCAGCGCGCACCGATGCTTCCGCGCGCACATCGCACTCGATCGCCTGGGCACACCGTCCCAAACCCTGAATCTGTAGGACGGTCTGCTCCGCGTCTGAACGGGAGTTGCGGTAGGTAATGGTCACGTCTGCGCCGGCACGGGCGAGGGCGAGCGCGATGGCACGGCCAATGCGGCGCGCGCCTCCAGTCACCAGCGTCGTTTTTCCATGGAGGGCGAGCTTAGACATGGCTAGATTTTCTGGAATGTGTCTGTCGTTAATCTCGCCAGTGTAAACCTACTGGGGTTGGCTGCTATCGGGCTTCGGACTCGGTGGATTCGGCGGATCGGATGGCTGGCTCTTTGTCGCATCCTTTGGAGCAGCATCCTTCTGGCTCGAATCCTTCGCAGACTTTTCCTTGGTTGCGTCGGCGGAGTTGTCCTTGTCGGTGCCCTTGTCCGCGTCCGCTGTCTCGGGATGATTGTCGTAGATCGAATATTGCTGGCCGGGGCGCTTGAGCTTCACCACGACGGCCATCTGCGCCTTGTCGATGGTGTAGTCGCTGCCGTAGGTCTGAAATCCCTTGGCGATCACCTGCAACAGGACTTTGGAACCGGTCGGGAGGACATCGATCATGGTCTTCCCGTCTTCGTCGGTCTTCAACTCCATGTTGCCCTTGTCGCCTTCCAACTGGAAGACGACGGCGGCGTTTTCAATGGGCTTTCCATCCTCGTTGCGCAGAATCGTTACGTCGATGTGCGAGGTCGGTGGAGGCGCCTTGTATTTGCGGCCGCGGTGCGGTGCATCCTGTGCGAAGAGGGAGAGCCCTGCGGCAAATCCGAGGACGAGGACGGAGGTGAGAATGGAGCGAACACGGCGGCACAACATAATTCCTGATTGTATCTGTTTGTTGGTGCAAGGCGCGAGGGGGCAGCCGCCGGGGCCGAGGGAGGCTTTGATACCCCGCAAGGCCCGGGCAAAGGAGGTCGCGGGAGCTGCCGCTATTTCCGAGAAAGGCTCTCATTCGCAATGATTTCCGGGAAAACTACGGGAAAAGGTAAACTAGAGGTGAGGTCGCTATGCCGGATATTCAGCGCAGGAAGACGGGCACCGTCAAAATTGGACATGTTCGCGTGGGCTGGGAAGTCCCCGTCGTCGTACAGTCGATGACCAACACCGATACGGCGGACGTGGCCGGCACGATTGAGCAGGTCGCGGCACTGGCCGTGGCGGGGTCCGAGATTGTGCGCGTGACGGTGAACAACGAAGCTGCTGCGGCGGCGGTTCCGCACATTGTCGATGGGCTGGAAAAGCGCGGACTTCGCGTGCCGATTGTCGGCGATTTCCACTACAACGGTCATCTGCTGCTGAAGAAATATCCGGCAACGGCGAAGGCGCTGGCGAAGTACCGGATCAATCCAGGCAACGTGTCGATTGGACGCAAGGACGATGACAACTTCCGGACGATGGTGGAGTGTGCGGTCGAGAATCACAAGCCGGTGCGCATTGGGGTGAACTGGGGATCGCTGGACCAGTCGTTATTGACCCGCATGATGGATGAGAACAGCCGCCGCCCCGATCCTCTGCCGGCGCGCGACGTGATGATGGAAGCGATGGTGGTGAGCGCGCTGGATTCGGCGAAGGCAGCCGAGCACTACGGGCTGGGTCACGACATGATCATCCTGTCGGCCAAGGTTTCGGGCGTCCGCGATTTGATCGACGTCTACACGAGCCTGGCCGCGCGCTGCGACTATCCGTTGCACCTGGGATTGACCGAAGCCGGCATGGGCTCGAAGGGCGTGATTGCTTCGACGGCCGGACTTGCGCCGCTGCTGCTCGCTGGGATCGGCGACACCATTCGTGTAAGCCTGACGCCCAAGCCGAATGGCGATCGCACCGAGGAAGTTTTGGCCGCGCAGCAGATTTTGCAGTCGCTCTCGATTCGAAGCTTCATGCCCCAGGTGACAAGTTGCCCCGGATGTGGCCGCACGACAAGCACTTACTTCCAAGAGCTGGCGGAGCAAATTCAGAGCTATCTCCGCACGTCGATGCCGGAATGGCGAAAGAAATATCCCGGTGTGGAAGAGCTCAAGCTGGCGGTAATGGGATGCGTGGTCAACGGTCCCGGCGAATCAAAGCATGCCAACCTCGGCATCAGTCTGCCCGGCACCTTTGAAGATCCGGTTGCGCCGGTGTATGTCGATGGCAAGCTCCACTCGACGCTGCGTGGAGACACGATTGTGGCGGAGTTCAAGCTGATTCTCGACCACTATGTGGAAAGCCACTACGGCAAGCGGGCCAAGAGCGAGGAACTGGTAGGGGCGCGGTAGGAGTCCCCGTTCCCTTAGGCCGGTTTTCGATCAGACTCGCTGAAACGCGTATGCAAAACGCCGCGATCCGATAGGGCTCCGTTGTGCGCGCTGGCACTGACTTCTGAGCCGGTCGGCGTACCCTTTCGAGTCATGCCCGGAAGAAAACCTGACAGGTTATTGCGAGCTTCGCTGATCGTGCTGCTGATCTGTCGGGCATTCGCGAATGCGGCAACAAAGCCCTGCATCGCCCCTGACGACGCCTCGAATTTCCTCAACAAAGACATTTGCATTGCCGCGCATATCTATGATGTGGTGCAGGTTTCGGACGGCACTCGCTATATGGACGTTTGCTCTCCGGAGACTGCGGACGAGCAGTGCCGGTTTACGGCGGTAAGCCTGCGTGCAGACCGCGATGCGGTGGGAGAGCTGACGCGGTATCGGGATATGGATGTCCATATCCGGGGCCTGGTTGAGCCCATGCACGGACGTGCGGGAATGGTGCTGAGCCATGCGCGGCAATTCTCCGGCGGTCCGCCGAAATTCAGGCCGAATCCGCGGCTGGTGCGAGGCTTTGCGGGGGACGTGGAACGTCCGCCGGTGAGCGATCCGAACCTGAGACCGCATGGAGGACACCGCGCCTTCATGAATTCGCTCAATCGGGAAACCCGGCTGACGAAGTGAAGCGGCCATCAGCCTAGAGCATTTTCAATTTAAGTACTTACATATCCAGACGAGGTGAAGTAGTTTGCGCATTCGCTGGTGGTGAGGGTATTGAGGAGAGCGCCGATTTCCTTCCACAGCTCTTCGGTGGCTCGCGGCGCGGCTTTGCGGAGCAGTGTTTTGAGTTTTGAGAAGAGCTTTTCGATAGGGTTCAGGTCGGGCGAGTAGGGCGGCAGATAAAGCACCTTGGCGCCCACTGCGGCGACGGCTTGCTGGACCCCTTCCACTTTGTGGCTGCTGAGGTTGTCCAGAATAACGATGTCTCCGGGCTGCAGTGTGGGGCACAGAAACTGTTCTACCCAGGCCAGGAACAGTTCTCCATCCATGGGGCCGTCGATCACCATCGGAGCCGTCAATTGATGGTGGCGCAGACCGGCAACAAAGGTGGTTGTCTGCCAATCGCCGAGAGGCGCCGAATCGACGCATCGACAACCCTTGGGGGCACGGCCATATCTTCGCGTCATGTTGGTCGCAGCCCCGGTTTCATCGATGAATACCAGGTTCTCGACGGCCATCGTCGGCTGCGCTTCACTCCATGCCAGCCGCGCCGCCTGCACGTCCTCGCGCTCTTGCTCGCTGGCGTGCAGCGTTTTTTTTAAAGGTTAAATTCCACTTGTTCAACTGGTGCCAAAGAGCCCCAGTCTTAATCTCAATATGCTGCGAGGCCAGCCGTTCCCGCAATTGCTCCAGCGTCAGCCCAGGCTCGGACGCAATCCACCGGCGCAAGGTTGGCTCTGCTTCCTCCAGTCGAGAGCGGCGATGGCCACCAATCTGGAAGCTGCTGCGTACCCCGCTCTCTTGCTCCCGGTCCCGCACTTGATAGACATAGAAACGGCTGACCTCAAAGCGCTGCGCGATCGCCGATGGCCCCTCTCCCCGCGCCAGCGCTCGAAGCACGCGATCCCGCAAATCCTGGGAATACGACTGCATCCGAACCTCCCTCCGACCCACGGGGAGATTATCGCATAAAATGTAGATACTTAAATTAGAAATGCTCTAGCTACCCATGGGAGGCCCCCCGCCTCTGGCGGGGTGGCAGTAGAAGTTTGACATTTGCGGGAGTCCATCCAAGAAACTCCAGATCGTGAGCCGCCAAGCACACGAGGAGGAGATCTCGGATGGACGAATACGAAAGTTTAAGCCACAGCAAATGGGAGTGCAAATACCACGTAATTTTCATTCCCAAATGCCGTCGCAAAACACTGTACAAGGAGCTTCGGCAGCACCTGGGCGAGGTATTCCGGCGCCTCGCCGAGCAGAAGCAGAGCCGGATTGAAGAAGGCCATCTGATGGCTGACCACGTGCACATGATGATCTCGATTCCGCCCAAGTACGCGGTGTCAGAGGTGGTGGGTTTCATCAAAGGCAAGAGTGCGATTCACCTTGCACGGGTCTATGGAGAGCGCAAGTAGAATTTTGTTGGTCAGCACTTCTGGGCGCGGGGATACATGGTGACCACGGTAGGGCGGGATGAAACCGTGATCCGCGAGTACATCCGCAACCAGGAGCAGGAGGACAAGCGATTGGACCAACTCAACCTATGGAAGTGACCTGCCACCGTCAAGGTGGCCCAACGTAGCCGGGGCCGCGTTAGCGTCCCCGCTCAAGCCGCTTTGAGCGGCTCACACAATAAGGCCCCCGGCTTTGCCGGGGGATACTTACTGAGCGACTGCCGGTGAATCTTCCTCGAGCAGCGGGGCGACGCGGGCTCCCGCAAGCAGTATCCCGCAGGAGAGAACGAGAAAAATCAGGGTCGCGCCGAGGCCCATGCGGAGATTGGTGCGGTCGCTGATGGCTCCGATGATTTGCGGAGAAAACGTATCGCCGAAACAGTGAATGATGAAGAGGTTCATGCCGACGGCGGTCGCGCGCACTTTGCCGGAGACGGAATTCAAAATGGCGGTGTTGAGGGGGCCGGTGTTGAGGAAAAGGAAAAACTCTGCGGCAAAAAGGGCGGGGACCGACCAGGTGGGAGGACCAAAGAAGACGAGCGCGCCACAGGGCAAAGTGAGAGCCACGGACCAGAAGGAAAGCAGGTAGAGCGCCCGGTGATTGGTGCGGAGCCAGCGTTGCGCAATCATTCCGCCGATGAGGGTTCCGGCGATGCCGTCGATCACGGTGATGGCGCCGACCACCTGGCTGGCTTTGCCGACCGAGAACCCGGCGGAGCGACGAAGAAACTCCGGAACCCAGGCGGAGATGCCGCCCATGGCGAAGGTCAGCGTCGCGAGGCCGAAAGTCGCGGCCAGAAACGCAGGATTGCGGAAGAGTCCCAGGACGGTAGAACGGTTCGGGGTTGGCTTCAATTGATCGCTCGCGCCACGCTGGGGTTCGCGGCCGATCCAAAGATAGAGTGCGGCGACGACAATGCCGGGCAGGGCGCAGATGAAAAACGGAGCCCGCCAGCCCCAATGGGAGCCGAATTCGCCGCCCGCCAGGTAGCCGAGAGCCGCGCCGACGGGAATCGCGATGTAAAAGATGGAAAGCACTCGATTGCGATCGCGCTCGGGATAGAAGTCGGAGATCACGGCAGGCGCGAAGATTCCAAAAGTGGCTTCGCCGACGCCGACGAGCGCATGGCGAATGTAAAGTGTCGGATAATTGTGAACCCATGCCGTGGCAAGGGTGGCCAGACTCCAGAGCACCGCGCCAAAGATGATGAGCGGCTTGCGCGAGTACCGATCGCCGAGCCAGCCCGTGAGCGGCGCAACGAGCATGTAGGTGATGAAGAGCGCGGTGGTAAGCGCCCCCATTTGCTGATCGGTCGAATGAAATTCGCGCTGGATGAGCGAAATTTCACCGGGAAGAATGTAGCGATCAATATAGTTCAGCAGATTCAACGCCAGAAGCAGCAGAAACGTGCCCAGGGCGGGATGGATCGGGGCGCGAGCCGATGGGGATGAATTCGTCAAAAAGTCTCGCTCGCTGGATGGAATTCGGAAGCCACCCGATTATGCCATAGAGAAGTCGGCACGACCGCGCGTGTGCTGTCTCCAAGCCATTTTCCGCCCATTGTCGTAAGTCCATTACCGGCTGATACACTTCCGGCAAAAAGGAAGGATGAAAAAAGCCATGGCGCCGACACTGACCTCGGAATTGATCCTGCGTTCTGCCAAGCCGGAGGATAGTGCCGCTTGCGGGCAAATTTGCTTCAGAGCATTCTCGACAATCAGCGGGGAACACAATTTTCCCTGCGATCTTCCGGCCGCCGAGCAGGCTGTTGGCTTGATGTCGATGCTGTTTTCGAGTGCCGGTCTTTATTGTGTGGTCGCGGAGCTGGACGGAAAGATTGTCGGCAGCAATGTGCTCGATGAGCGCTCGGTGATTCGAGGTATCGGCCCCATCACCATCGATCCCGCTGTGCAGAATCGCGGAACCGGCCGCAGGTTGATGCAGGCGGTGCTTGATCGAGCGCAGGAAGGGGGCGCGGCTGGGATTCGGCTCGTGCAGGCAGCTTTTCACAATCGATCGTTGTCGCTCTACACGTCGCTCGGTTTCGACATTCGCGAGCCTCTTTCGTGCATGCAGGGACGCACGATCGAGCGGTCGGTCCCAGGTTGCCTGGTACGAAAAGCGACGGCTGGGGATCTTGAAGCGTGCAATGCCCTGGCGCGGCGCGTGCATGGGTTCGATCGAGGTGCGGAGCTCGCGGAAGGTATAGAGCAAGGCACAGCGCGCGTGGTGGAGCGCGGCGAACGGGTCACCGGATACACGACGAATCTGGCGTTCTTCGGGCACTCTACTGCGGAGACAAATGTGGACCTGCAGGCGCTCATCGCGTCGGCCGATTCATTTGGGGGGCCCGGAATCCTGGTGCCCTCGCGGAACAGCGCGTTGTTCCGGTGGTGCCTTGCGAATGGACTGCGCGTCGTTCAGCCGATGACCCTGATGAGCATGGGGTTTTATAGCGAGCCGGCCGGCGCGTGGCTTCCGTCAGTTACGTTCTGAATTTCTCTTGTGGCATGGAGAGCACGGGGAGCCTCACCCCTTGGGACGGGGCCAGCGGGCTTCGACATTGGTGGCGATGCCGCCGCGGGGACGAAATTCGCCGCGCACGACGGCCCAGACCGGATCGCAGGCTTTCACCACGTCTTCGAGCACCTGGTTGACGATGTTTTCCTGAAAAATACCGAGATTGCGGTAACTGAAGAGGTACTCCTTCAGGGACTTCAACTCGAGACAGCGCTCGCGCGGCATGTAGCGGATATTCAGCGTGCCGAAGTCGGGCAAACCGGTCTTGGGACAGACGGAAGTGAGTTCCGGATCGTCGATGGAAATCTCGTAACCGGGAAACTGGTTTTGCCACGTCTCGATCTCGGGGAATTTGAAATCGAGTCCGGCCTTGGCGTGGTCGTCGGTGAAGCGAGGGGTCTCAACAGCCATAGAGATATTTTAGCGGGTAGGATCTATCAGCCACACAGCCTACAGAATCAGTTCCCAGGTCTGCCCGTTGAGGTCCTTGCCAAAGCTGTGATGCGGCTGCTCGGCAACCAGTTGAAAGCCTGCCTGCTGATAAATCTTGTGTGCAGCGTGGAGGATGCTTTGGGTCCAGAGCGTCACTTTCCTGTATCCGGACAAGCGCGCGAATTGAAGGCACTCGGAGACCAGTGCTTTGCCGAGTCCCATTCCGCGGGTGCTGGGTTCGACGAGCAATAAGCGGAGTTTGGCGGTTTCGGCGTCTTCGGGATGGCGCACGAGGAAGATGCAGCCGAGCGATTCGCCGTCGCGGTCGGCGATCCAGCAGCGTTCGCGTTGCGCGTCGAAGTGCTCAATGAAGTCCGCCACAATCTTCGCGACCAGTGCTTCAAAACCCAGGTCCCAGCCGTATTCCTGAGCATACAGTGCCCCATGGCGCGCGACGACCCAGCCCATGTCGCCGGGACGATGCAGACGCAGAACAAAGGGCGCTCGCGCATTGGCCGGTGGAGCGAACACGGTTTCCACGGTATCCATGGCATGCAGCAGGGCCGCACGATTGGCAGGGGTGAGCGCTTGCAGGATTGTGCGTGCCTGATCGCCGGAGCGCTGATTGAGGTGGGCAAAGGATGACTTGCCCTTGCGGGTGAGGCGCAAAACCGAGTGACGCGCGTCCGCCGGCAGAGGGGCGCGGGCAAGCAGGCCTGCTTCCTCAAACTTGCGCAGGATGCGGCTTAGGTAACCCGCATCCAGCCTCAGTGCATTTGAAATCTCGGTGGCACCGCATGCAGACCGTGTCGCGAGTTCGAAAAGAACGCGGGCCTCGGTGAGGGAGTAGCCGCTTTGGACCAGGCCTTCATCAAGGAGCCCGATGAACCCCGTATAGAAGCGATTGAAACGGCGAAACGCATCGACGGATGCGTCGATCACGGAAGTTGGCTGAAGGGTCATTGCGGGATCCATCCTTCGGCAACCACTTTACATGCTGTCGTCAACTATTTCAAGACGACCTCCGTCATCTTCTGTTCATTTTGGAGACCCATGCCCGGAATTTTCCCGCTCCCTCAGCCTCGTTGCAACGTCCTATATACTGACTCAGGTTAACTGGATGATTAGAGAAAGAAAGGAATTGGACCGCAGGTGGCTTTGGCTGGGCGCAGCGGTCATTCTGGTTCTGGTTTATTTTTCGGTACGCAGTCTCACGCGCCAACGGCTTCCCGTCCGCATCGCGACGGTGGAACGCGCACCCCTGGCGAGCACGCTTAGCACCAACGGACGTGTTGAGCCGGACATGAACTACGAATACACCAGTCCCCTGGCGACCACGGTGAAGGCTGTGTATGTAGAGCCGGGGGATTCGGTGCCGGCAGGAAAGGTTCTCATCGTTCTCGATGACGTGCAGGCCCAGGCGCGACTGGCCACTGCCGAGAGTGGCGTGAAGACCGCGCAAGCCGCTCTCGACGCCGTCACGCACAATGGAACGCAGGAACAGCGGCAAGCTTCAGCGGCTGAGATTGACCGCGACCAGTTGGATGTGCAGCAGGCGCAACACAACCTGGACGCGCTGACGCGGCTCAACACATCGGGCGCGGCTTCTGCGGCAGAAGTGGCAGCCGCGCGTCAACAGTTGGCCGCAATGCAGGCCAACCTGAACGTTGCGCAAACGAGTTCGAAAGAGCGTTATGGCTCGGTGGACCTGGAGCGCGCTCAGGCAGCATTGCACGATGCAGAGGCTAACGAAGCGGCAGCGCGCGATATTGTGTCGAAGATGATTTACCGCGCTCCGATTGCCGGAACCGTTTACACGCTGGATGCAAAGCCAACTGAATTCGCGGAAGCGGGCAAGGCGCTGCTGCAAATGGCGGACTTGCACCACGAACATGTGCGGGCGTACTTCGACGAACCCGATATTGGGTACCTGGCGGTGGGGCAAGCGATTCAGATCAAGTCCGAAGCAAAGCCGGGCCAGGCATGGCATGGACATATCACGCGCGTACCGATCACGGTGATTGCTTACACCACGCGCACCGTCGGCGAGGTGCTGATCACGATCGACGGAGGCGATGGAGAGTTGCTGCCGCAGACAGATGTCACTGTGACGGTGACGACGTCGTCGGAGTCGGATGTTTTGAGTGTTCCGCGGGAAGCCCTCTACGTAGAGAATGGAAAGCCCTACGTCTTCAAAGTGGTGAATGGAGAACTGCAGAGGACCTGGGTTACGCGCGGGACGACCAATCTGACACAAGCCGCGATTCTTGCCGGACTGAAAGAAGGCGACGAAGTGGCGACGGGAACCACGACGGGAGAGCCGTTGCAGGTGGGCATACCGATCAACCGAGTGCAGTGAGCCGCGGGGTCGCGTCCGGCTTGTGGATCGAACGACGCGCACGGAAGAGCCGCCAGAAGGCTGGCTTTTCTCGAGGGCCTGAGAGCCGCTCAGAAACTGATTTTCTGCCGGGACGGGATATTTCGGGACGGGATATTTGAGGATCGGAAACACATCGCGAAAACTCAGGGCTCTCGTTCTGCTTGGCGCCTCTCTCGCAGCATGCGGCGCGCGGCTTTGCGCACAGGTCTCGCTGGCGACCGTGGTGGACCTTGCGCAGAAAAACAGTACAACGGTTCGCATCGCAGATGCCGACGTGCGCAAAGCGCAGGCCGTGCTCTCGGAGAGCAAGGATGTCGTGTACCCCTCGCTGACTTTCGGAACGGGAATTCCGGCGCTACCGGAAGAGGGCTTCACTGGTTCTCCACCGTCGGTATGGACTGCGACCATTCAGTCGCTGGTCTTCAGCATCCCGCAGAAGCACTATATCGAGGCTGCACGTGCGGGGATGAATGCGGCGATCGCGCGGCAGAAAGATGCGCGCGAACAAGTGGCACTCGACGCGTCCTCAGCCTATGTCGAGCTGGATATGGTGATGCAGGAGTTGCAAACGGCAAAGCAGCAAGACGGGTCTGCCGCGCGGCTGGTGGAGATTGAGCAGCAGCGTACGGAGGCAGGTGTTGACCCGCTGAGCGGTCTACTGGAGGCGCGGCTGACTGGGGCAAATGTCCGGTTGAAACGCATTCATCTGGAGGCACGATCAGGCGTGCTTGCGCAGCAACTCGCAGAGCTGACAGGCCTTCCGCTCGGTTCGATTACGCCGCAGCACTCCAGCATCCCGGAAATTCCGCAAGTGAATGGGGATGTGACGACGAAGCCTCTAGCGGGGATCGAGTCTGCGCGGTTGATCGCGCTCTCAAAGCAACGCACGGCGAAAGGCGACGAAGATTTCAATCTCATTCCGCAGTTGAATTTCTTTCTTCAATACAACCGCAATACGACAATCCTGAACAACGTCAATGCTTACTTCGCGCGCCCTTTGCCGGCGAACAACATTTTTTCGGGATTTAATATTCAGATTCCCATCTTCGACATGGTGCATCGCGCCAAGGCGCACGAATCTGCGGCGGACGCCTTGCGCTCGACCGTCGAAGCGGAACAGGCAGAGCGCCAGAACGATCTGCAGATTGCCGAGCTGACGGGAAGCCTGCGTGAGTTGGAAACGCTTGCGGAGATTGCGAGTCTTAAGCAGCAGATCGCCAGCGAGCAGTTGAAGACCGTGCAAACTCAGCTTGAAGTGGGCAACGGCACGGGGAGTGGTCCGGGATCTGTGCCGCAGATTTCGCCCAAGGCCGAACAATTTGCGCTGATCGAACAAGATCAGCGAGCGGAGGAAGCGCTGGAAGCGGGATTCGAATTGGCGAAAGCCAGGCTGGGACTGCTGAGGGCCCTGGGGCATATGGATGACTGGCTCCACGAACTGCACGGGAAATAGCGGCGTAACCCCTTTAGTCACTAGCAAAAACAGGAAGAATGGTAAAATGGAAGGGATGTCTATGCCATTGAAAACACTGCTTCTGAACCCACCGTCGTTTGAGAATTTTGATGGTGGAGCGAGCTCACGCTGGCCAGCCACGCGCGAGATTGAGTCTTATTGGTACCCGGTGTGGCTCACGTATCCGGCCGGACTGCTGGAGGGCTCGCGTTTGCTGGATGCTCCCCCGCATCACGTCTCCGCGCAGGAGACCATCGAGATCTGCAAGGGCTTCGAGTTCCTTGTGCTATTCACCTCCACGGTGGGCTGGGAGGGCGATCAGCGCCTGGCGGAAGCGATCAAGCAAGCGAACCCGACGATTCGCATCGCCTTCGTTGGACCTCCGGTGACGACCGATCCGGATCGCGCGCTGAATGAGTGCGCGGTGCTGGACTTCATCTGTCGCCGCGAATTCGACTACTCCGTCGTCGAGTTTGCCCAGGGCAAACCGCTGAATGAAATCCTCGGCATCAGCTACAAGAAGGACGGCAAGATTCTGCACAACCCAGACCGGCCGCAGGTGGAAGATCTGGACGCCATGCCGTGGGCGACGAAGATCTACAAGCGCGACATGGATGTGACGAAGTACAACGTGCCGTTCCTGCTGCATCCCTACATCGCGCTGTACTCGACGCGCGGGTGCCCGGCGCAGTGCACTTTCTGCCTGTGGCCGCAGACCTTGAGCGGGCACGCGTGGCGCAAGCGTTCGACGGATGATGTAGCCGCCGAGTTGGCATGGGCCAAACAGAATTTCCCCGAAGTGAAGGAGTTCTTCTTCGACGACGACACCTTCAACATTCAGAAGCAGCGGACCATCGAGCTTTGTGAAAAGCTGAGGCCGCTGGGACTGACCTGGAGTTGCACTTCGCGCGTGACTACGGATCGCGACACGCTGAAGGCGATGAAGGATGCAGGCTGCCGATTACTGATTGTCGGGTTTGAATCGGGCGATCCGCAGATCCTGAAAAACATCAAGAAGGGCGCAACAGTCGAGCGGGCACGTGCCTTCGCCAAGGATTGCCGCGACCTGGGATTGACCATCCACGGCGACTTCATTCTCGGACTGCCCGGCGAGACCAAGGAATCGATTCGCAACACGATCAACTTTGCCAAGACGCTGGACGTGGAAACGATTCAGGTTTCGATCGCGCACGCTTACCCAGGCACGGAGTTTTACGACTATGCCAAGGTGAATGGCTTCATCACCAACGAGAAGATGGAAGATGGTGGCGGCCACCAGATGGCGCATATCGAATATCCGGGGCTGCCGGTCGACTACGTGATGGAGATGGTGCATCGTTTCTACGACGAATACTATTTCCGTCCCAAGGCTGCGTTCCGCGTGGTCTGGAAGGCGGTTATCAATCGCGACGTTCCGCGGCTTTATACCGAGGCAAAGGCGTTCCTCAAGTTGCGTGCGCAGCGCAACCGGATGGTGAAGGAAGCGCGCAGCCATCAGGCCGATCCTCCGGCACCGGTGAGCGCAGGCGCTTAGGTAAAGACAAACTGAAGAGTTCAAGGGCGGCGCTCTCACGATGAGTCCGCCCTTCTTTTCGTCGCATCTAAAAAACGGACAAGCAGACTCGCCGATGGCGCACCCTACCCTTACGCCGCGACAATACATGATTCTCGGATTGGTTGCGCTCAGCGCGCCGCTCGGGGATACATGCCTTTCGCGGGGCATGACGAGTCTGCCGGCGATTACTCTGGCTAATCCGGGAAGCCTCGTGGCCGCAGTCTTCACGCCATGGATTGCCGCGGGGATCGTTCTGCTGATCGGATTTTTTGCCAGCTATCTCACCGCTCTCTCCTGGGCCGATCTGACGTTTGTTCTTCCTGCAACTGCGTTTGGCAATGTGATCGTGGCGTTTCTTGCGCGATTCTGGCTGCATGAGCCGATCTCCGTCCAACGCTGGATCGGGATTGGGCTGATCACGCTGGGGGTGGGATTCGTAGCAAACGGACCTTCGCTTACGGAAAAGCCTGCGGCGCCATCTGCGGAGAATGCAGAAGACCCGGCGGGACAGCGGGAGGAACAACTGCGATGACAGTTCCCTTGCCTTCCGCGCCTGTGAGCGCATGGACCACGGCGCTGATGATCGCTGCCGTGATTTTGTGTTCGACCACCGGCGAAGTGATGACTGCAGCGGCGATGAAGTCGATCGGCGATCTGGATGAGATTCGCGCGCGCGCGGGAATGCCGGGAGCAATTCGCGCGGTGATTACCAGTCCGTTGTTTTTCGGCGGGGTCGGCTTTCTCGCACTTGCGTTCTTTGCGCTGCTCTTCGCACTCAATCACCTGAACCTTAGCCTTGTAGCGCCGGCATCGGCATCGCTGACGCTGGTGACGAACGCAATTGCGGCACGATTTTTCCTGAGAGAGAATGTGGACCGGCGGCGCTGGACCGCGGCAATCCTGGTCTGCGTGGGCGTTTATTTTCTGGCGCACTAAGGCGTCGGGCTGGCGCCAGCCGGCCATTCCGGAATTTGTGCCTGGAAACTAGGGGCGGTTGACGGTCTTCACGAACCGCATCAAGCCTTGAGGCTTCAGGTCGGGGACGAGGATCGTCCTCGGCTCGCCGACTGCGGCGCAAAGAGCTTCCGCCGCGTGGTGACCCGAGCGGGCGGCACTTTCCATCGTGGAGGGCCAGCCGGTTCGAGTCCAATCGCCGGCGAGAAAGCAGTTGGGCCAGGGCGATTGCGCGGGCGGACGGGCCTCGTCAATTCCGGGAGGCACGCCAAAGGTGGCGCGGACCTCCTTCACCAGGGCGGACTTCACTAACTTTGCTTCGGCGACGGCGGGGAAGAATTCGGCAAGCTCCCGCAACGTGAGGGCGATGGCTTCGTTGCGTTCGCGAGCCGCAAAGACACGCGAGGCGCTTACCTCGACCTCAATGTAACTTCCCTTCTGTTTGCGTCCCGGCTGCAGCCGCCCTCGATTGAAGAGCCAATGAATCTCGCGATCGAGCAGCACGGCATGGTCGAGCTCGGTAATCTCACGGTCGAACCAAAGATGGGCGCTGCAGATCGGCCAATGTTCATGCTGCGCGATGTTCCGCGCAAGTTGTTCGGCTCCTTCCGCCGGCGGCATCTTCGGCAAGAGTTTAGCGGTCGCCTCAAAAGGAAGAGCCAGGACCAGGAACTGCGTGGTGAGTGGACCGTCCTTCGTGCCGAGAGTCCATTGCGACGTCTCTTCGTCCCATTCCACCGATTCGATATTGCTGTTCAGATGGAGAGCGGAGCTGCGCTGCTGCAAGAACGTTTGCACGCCGGCATAGAGTTCGGTGAGAGGCACGGTATTGATGCCCATGGCGCCCGCATCGGCGGAGTTCATGAAGAGCTCGCGGATCACCTTGGCCGCATAGGGCAGCGCGATGCACTCGATCTCAGCATTCAGGGCACTGGCAATCACGAGCTTCCAAAAGCGCTCGATCGCGCCGCCGGTCTGATGATGTCGCACCAACCACTCCGCTAGAGTTTCGGTCGATTCGGCTGGAATGGGCCGGAGCATTGCTTGAAATGCACGCGCGAGCGCGAGCTTGTCGGACCACGTAAAAGCATTCGCGGTCATTAACCTTGGCAGGCCATGCAGCGGAGCCGGCAGCCAGGAAGGTCCGAGGATCGATCGGCGCCCGCCCGGCTCAATCATTGTCATTTCCGTTGTCCAGCGGACCTTGTCGGAAGCGGCGATGCGCTTGTAGAAGCCAATCAAATTAGTGCAGCAGCCGAAGAGCACATGCTGGCAGTTATCGATGATCTCATCGACGCCGGGATGCAAGTAGGAAGAGGCGCGGCCGCCGAGGTAGCCTCGCCGCTCAACGAGGTGGACCTGGAAGCCGGCCTCGGCAAGCGCACAGGCCGCGCTGATGCCGGCGACTCCCCCGCCGATCACCGTGACGCTCTTGTTCAACACCTGCCGCAATCAACTCAACCTTTCGTTCTCTGTCGCATCATCCGAATACTCGTGCCGCGGCAACACGCGCCAGACCAAAGGTCAGGACCGAGAGCTTCTGCAGGAGCGGCACGCTGGCGCGATGCGTGAATACATCGTAGTTGGCGCCTTCAATGCGCTTCAGCAGCGCATGGTAGATGGAAACGAGGACCCACAACGCCGGCCGGCTTTCGGGAAGAATCAGCGGCAGCAGCGCATCCGCCGAGCGGTAGTAGTTTTCGGCGCGCTGGGCAATCGCGGCCAACAGCGCGCGCTCGTTCGGTGACGGCGCAGAATTCGGCGCGCGACGCAAAACTGAATCCAGAGAAACATCGTGGGCTGCGAGATCCTCCAAGGGAAGATAGACGCGGTTCCGCGCTGCGTCCTCTTGCACATCGCGCAGAATGTTGGTGAGTTGAAAGGCAATTCCCGTCTCTTCCGCAAGCTTCTCGGCACTGGGATCGTTGTATCCGAAGATGCGAATGCAGACCAGCCCGACGACCGACGCGACGAGATAGCAGTATTGGTAAAGGTCGGCAAACGTGGCATAGGTATCCGGAGTGTTGCCGCCTGAAGCCTTCAGGTCCATTGTCGTGCCGGCGACCAATTCGTCGAGCAGGCTCAGGGGAATGGAGAATCGCTGGGTTGCGTCGCGCACGGCAATAAAGACCGGATCCAGCGTTTCGCCCTTCTGGCTCGCGGCGCGCCAGGCTCCCAACCAGGTGTCGAGTTGACGGCGGCGCTCTTCCAGCGAAACGCTTTCGTCATCGGCAAGGTCGTCTGCCTTGCGCATGAAGGCGTAGATCGCGCAGATCGCATCTTTCCGCTCCGGGGGCAGCGTGAGAAATGCGTAGTAGAAGTTTTTCGCTTCGCGTTTCGCGATGGCCCTGCAGATGGCGTAGGCTTCGTGCAATGTTGGTGCTTGGGTCAAGACCCCTTCCCTGTCGAACGCGGCCCGAGGCGCAGAAAAGGCGCAAACTTGGTGCTGACTGCGCGCAGTACCAGCGCCAGCTTGGTTCGTTTGGAAATCGCGGGTCTCGCGCTCAAGACGTCGAAGTCCCGGCTCTCAATCGCGTGCAGGATTTCGAGGCCGCCGCGACTGAAGAGATCGAGATCCACGGCCAGGTCGCGGTCGACCATGCCGATGAGAGGAATCCCTTCTTCGAAGAGTCGACGGGCAAAATCAACTTCGTAATCGAGAAGTGCCCGAAAGCCCTGCGTCGCGATTCCGCCGGCGATGGTTTCGTCGGTGACGCCGAAACGCTGCATGTCTTCCTGCGGAAGATAAACGCGGTCTTTGGCAAAGTCGACGCGTACATCCTGCCAGAAATTGGCCAGTTGCAGCGCAGAGCATGTCGCGTCGGAGAGGCGGAAGCGTTCTTCATCGCTGTAGCCGCAGGTATACAGAACCAGGCGGCCCACCGGACTCGCGGAGTAGCGACAGTAGTCCAGGACGTCGCGCATGCTGCGATAGCGGGTCACCGTCTGATCCTGGCGGAATGCGATCAGCAGATCGGCAAATGGCTCCTTGGGAATGGCGCAGGCGCGAATGGTTTCCGCCAGGGCAACAAAGACCGGGTGCCGGGCGCGCCCTTCATAGCAGGCATCCAACTCCGTGCCCCAGAAATCGAGCAAGGCTAAAGCGGCGGAAGGGTCGCCCACTTCATCCCCAAGATCATCGGAGATGCGGCAGTATGCGTAGATGGAATGAAAATGCGGGCGCAGCGCCTTGGGCAGAAACCAGGTGGCGACATGGAAATTTTCGTAGTGGGTTTCCGCCAGCCGCTTGCACCAGGCACGCGCTTCCTCAAGTGTCGGCGCGACTGCGGGCATGCGATACGAAGCTGGCAGTGCGGCCCAGCCGCGGCTCAACAAGGCATCGTTGTCCGGGTGCACAATGGTGGTCGTCATTCGAGGCGCCTCAGGGAACAATCGCGGTTTTGATTTCGCTGCTGCGCTTCATCAATTTTTCGAAGACGCGATTCAATTCGTAGAGGTGCGCGCGCCCGGTGATAAACGCACTGGCCTGAAAGCGGCCGCCGGCAATGAGGTCGAGCGCCCGGCGACAGATAGCAGGCGTGTGGTGAAACGTGGCACGCAGCGTGATGTCGCTGTAGTGAATGCGATTGGTATCGAGATTGACCCGCGTGCCCACAGCGCACCCGCCGAAGAAGTTCACAGTCCCGCCCTTGCGCACCATTTCGACCGCTTCTTCCCACGCGTCGGGAACGCCGACCGCTTCAATGGCGATGTCGACGCCGCGGCTCTTGGGCGTGAGGGCGCGGGTTTCGCGAATGGCTTTGCGGATGGTGCTCGCCTGGACCACATGCGCCGCGCCCAGCTGCTTTGCAGCTTCCACCTGGCCATCGTGCTTCACGACGGCAATGGTTTCACATCCAGCGAGCGATGCGACATGGAGCATCATGAGGCCGAGCGGACCGCCGCCGATGACGGCAACCAGGTCGCCGGGGCGTGGATGCGAATCCTCAAAGCCGTGCACCGCGCATGCCAGCGGCTCGGTCAGCGCGGCATGCTCCAGGGGAACGTGATCGGGAACATGCAGCGTATTTTTTGCAACGATGCGCGCGGGAATGCGAATGAACTCCGCATAGGCACCGTTGTTGAAGAGGAGATCGTCGCAAAGGTTTTCCTGCCCGCGCTCACAGAAGTAGCATTGCCCGCAGGGCGCCGAGTTGAGGGCAACGACGCGGTCCCCTGTTGCAAAATCGGCGACACCGGCACCAGCCTGAACGACAGTTCCGGCCAGTTCGTGGCCGAAGAGCGCCGGGGGCACGATCATGCGCGCGTGATAACCGCGGCGAAAGACCTTCAAGTCAGTTCCGCAGGTGAGCGCAGCGCCCACCCGCACGATCAATTCTCCTGGCGCTGCTTCGGGGACGGGTACACTTTCGATGCGAACATCTTCGCGTCCGTGGAGAACCGCGGCCCTCATGGTCGTTGCCATCAGGCCTCCTAGTCTGCTCCCATCCCAAGCGTTGGCTCGATCATGATTTTCATCGAGTCCGCTTTGGGGTGCGAAGCCACCTCAATTGCCTCTACCGCTTCGTCGATCGGAAAACGGTGCGAGATCAAGCGGGTAAGATCGAATCCTTTGCGATAGCCGCCGAAAACAAGGTCGGTTACTTCATCAAGAATGCCGAAGGAGGATGAATAGGAGCCAAGCAGCGTTTTCTCGTCGACGCACACAGCCGCGGGATCAATGGTTGCTTCGCCGTGCTGCGTTTGTGCGAACAGCATCACTTTACCACCGGGACGGGCCGCATCCATCGCTGTACGAATCAATGCAGTACCCCCCACGGCGAGAATGACGGCGTCCGCACCGCGACCCTCGGTCTCAGCAAGCACGCGTTCCACTACATCTTCGGTGCCCGCACGGATTGGATGCTTCAAACCGTAATTGGCTGCAATTGCGTGGCGCTCCGGATAGAGATCGGAGGTGAGCACCTTGCCGGCGATGCGGCTGGTAAGAACAGCGTGCATCAGGCCGATGGGGCCTTGTCCGATGACGAGAACGGTATCGTCGGGCGCGAGGTTCAGAAGCTTGACGCCCTTGAGGACGGTATTCACCGGCTCGACAAAGGCTGCTTGTTCGAATGGCACACCGTCGGGGATGCGCACCACTCCGCCATTGTTGACGACGAAGTCCATGACGCGGATGTACTCGGCAAAACCACCGCCCGAGGGCTCAAAGCCGGCTGTCACCCCGGTCTTCTTGTAGAGCGGACACTGTGCCGGTGTGCCCTTGCGGCAGTAGTAGCACTCCTTGCACGGAACATGATGGAAGACCATGACCCGCTGGCCAATTTCGAAATCGGTCACATCGGCGCCGATAGCTGCGACCGTGCCGGCCATTTCGTGTCCGAAGATGCGCGGCGCGGAGTGGGAGCCGAAGTGAATCTTTTTGAGATCTGTGCCGCAGATGCCGCAGGTTGCCACCTTAACCAGCAGCTCGCCCGGCCCGATGCGCGGGACTGGAACCGTCTCCACGCGCATGTCGTTGACGCCGCGATAGACCACGGCGCGCATGGTGGAGGGGACCTTGGTTTCCACCAGGCTTTCAGGGTTTGAGGTTTGGGTTGCCATTCTCTTCTTCGACGTGACCTCGCTCATCCAAGAAACTCAGCAGCGACTCCGCAATGCCTTGGGAAGCCCTACTGCTATTTTCGCCCATCTTGATGAGTGCGGGCCAGTACCAAGGTCTTAGAAGCGAATAAAGTGCGAATTTGCCGGTTTCAAACCGGCCATTGGGGGCAATGAAGCGATTGAAATCGGGCATTTTGGCGTCGAAAGCGTCGCTGACCCCCTTGATGCAATAGAAGGGGATGCCGCGCATCGCGGCCAGACGGCCAACGGCTGCGGCTTCCATGTCGACCAGCGCGGCGGTATAGGTGGAAGCGAGGCGAAGTTTTTCGGCATGGTCTGCGACCCTGGGGCTGGTGACCAGCCAAAGATCGCCGGCCTCCGCATCGCAGCGGAAGCGCTCGCCCGAACGAACATCGATGACGCCGGCCATATTGTGCGCAGAGCCAGTGGCGATATCGGAGCGAAGAGCGCCGGCCCAGCCAAGAGAAAAAACCAGGTCGATGGGCGCGTCTTCTTCGACGGCGGCGAAGGCGCGCGTGGCGGCTTGCTGACCAGCCCCTGCGCAGGCCGCGACCCAGAGATTTTCGTCGCGATGCTGCCACACATCCACGCCGTTGCGGGATTCGCGCTTCCAGCCACGGACAATAGGTTTGAGCTCGCCGGGCATGGCGGCGATGAGGGCGGTCCGGGTCATTGCGGCGCTGCCCCCGCGTGCTGCTGAAGAATCTTGAGCAGCCGCGAGCGATGGCAAGCGGCTTCGTTTTCACAAAAGCATCCGATGCTGATGGGTGTGCGCGACGCGATTTGAGCCAGCAGCTCCACGGTCTGACGCCCCGCGGCGTCGGCGAGCAATTCGCGCTCGTAGCGGTCAAATAGTTTTTTGCGCTCCGCTATTTTCTCGGGCTCGAGGGCGCGGATCTGCGCCACCAGCTTGGCGTTAGGCGCGAGGGTTGGAAGCCACACGTCGAAATAGCCATCGGCGACCCACCGGGCTTTGGGCACGCCACGCGGCGGATGGCGCGTGACGCCGATGCGCAGCCCTTGCCTGGGTTGCGGAGGCGTGCCGATCTGGAAGGTCGATAGCTTCAATTGCGAAGTCATGGCGCGTATCCGTTGGTGCGGAACCATTCGATGGCGGCGCGCATTGCGGGGTAGACCGGAACGATGCGGAAACCGAGTTCCTGTTGCGCGCGCGCGGAGGAGGCGAACATCTTTTTGCGGCCCATGCGGACTTCTTCGAGTGTCGCTCGCGGCTCCTTGCCGCGCATGCGGCCGGTGAGGAGCTCCTCAAAAAAGGCGTAGGTGGCGGCGACGGCAAATGGGATCTTCGTGGTCGGCGAGGGAATGCCCGTAATCGCCGACATCTTGTCGAGGATTTGCTTGAGGGTCAGGTTTTCTCCGCCGAGAATGTACCGGCGTCCGGGTTTGCCTTTGGTCAATGCGTCGACGTGAGTTCGAGCAACTTCTACAACGTCGACCAGGTTGAGGCCCGTGTCGACGTAGGCAGGAAACTTGCGATTGAGAAAGTCGACGAAGATGCGGCCCGTGGGTGTGGGCTTCGCGTCGTTGGGACCGATGGGCGTGGTCGGGTTCAGGATGATCACCTGCTGTCCGTCCTGCGCGGCAGCGATAGCCTGCTGCTCGGCCATGAACTTCGATCGTTTGTAATGGCCCACCATGTCGGCAAGGGAAACAGGCGTGTCCTCATTAATCACGATGCCGTCGGTTCGAAAATGCATGGTGGCAACCGAGGAAGTGTAGACCACGCGCCGGACTTTGGCGTCGCGTGCTAAACGAATCAGATCGCGCGTGCCGTCCACGTTGGCGCGGTACATGGTGTCGGGATCGCGAATCCAAAGACGGTAGTCCGCGGCCACGTGCAGGACTGCATCGCATCCCGCGAGGGCGGGCGCGTAGGACGCGGGGCTGGCCAAATCACCCACAACCGTATCGCCGTCGATGCCTTCGAGATTTTTGAGATTGCTGGTCTTGCGCACGAGGAGACGGAG
Organism: uncultured Acidobacteriaceae bacterium; assembly: GCA_963798035.1. Taxonomy (GTDB): domain Bacteria; phylum Acidobacteriota; class Terriglobia; order Terriglobales; family Acidobacteriaceae; genus Telmatobacter. The sequence goes on from CAWCRW010000014.1 coordinate 302,620, forward strand.
ATTCGCGCCTTCGGCGGCGAGGGCTTGGGCCACATGATGGCCCACAAAGCCGGTCGCGCCTGTAAGGAAGACTTTCATAGAACCAGAGATCAGGAAACAGGGGCCAGGGATCAATCTGGAAGTTAAACGGTCCCTCACCTCAAAAATGCGTGAAGCCCACAGTCTTCCAGACCTTTGTTCGGCGCGAGTTGTGTCATGCCTGATCGGAGGCAGAGACAACGTAGGTCTCAGCGAATCGTTTATTCCAGAGAGTCGGGATGAAGCGCAATGTTCTTTTCGCCTGCGGCCTTTTTTTCATTGTAGGCCTTGACCCAATCTTCCCAGTGCTTGCCGGCGGCGCGATCTTTGCCGCTGAACTCAAGACGCGCAATCTCTGCGTAGCTTACCTTTCGCTTGTCCGCTGCGGAGGGCGTGAAGTATTGGACAAAAGAATCTGCCAGCGTGGTGCCGGAGATGCGATTGAAGATGTAGGCGTCGATTCTTTCGCCGGATTTCATCGTCAGGGTCACATCGCCGCGATAGTCGAAGGCTTTCTCGAGCGCCTGCTTCAGGGCCTGTTCCGATGCCAACTCGGGCACCCAGCCTTCGAGCTGCTGATGTTCCGTGCCGGGCGCAAGCTCGAGCGCTTCCACCTGTTCGATCGTATACTTGGCAACTTCGGCCGTCATGCGTCTCCTCTATTCGTGCGTCGTTGCGGAAGATGGCTTGAAGGGCAGATCCTTCGCTTCGCTCCGGATGACACTTCCAAATGAATCCCTGTGGTGGCACGACCAAGGTCATGCGCTGTTCCATATCTAAAACCGCTACGGTTCCTCTTCGGCGCGATTGGATCCTCTAGAGCTTGGCCATTTCGCGCGCGGGTTCCTCGATCTGCACCAGCGAGGAAGGCCCATGCGGCGCCGGCTCGTTGAGAAGATTCAGCGCGTGCTGATCCTTGTAGCTCTTGAATGTGCCTTTGACCATGCCCCAGAAGCCGGACAAGGAACCGAAGCCCTCGATCACCGCGGATGGCTCGTAGCCGCAACTGACCATGCAGTTGGCGCACTTTGGATTTCCCGAGGCGACGCCGTACTCTTCCCACCTGGTCGTTTCGAGCAATTCCTTGAAGGTCTCGGTGTAGCCATCCTGGAGGAGATAGCAAGGTTTCTGCCAGCCGAAGATGTTGTAGGCCGGCGAGCCCCAGGGCGTGCATTCGTACTTGCGATCTCCCATCAGGAACTCAAGAAACAAGGGAGACATATTGAACTTCCACGTCTTTTTGCGATTCGACAGGATGGCGCGGAAGAGCCGTCGCACGCGGGCGCGGCCGAGAAAGCGATTCTGGTCGGGCGCTTTTTCATAGCTGTAGCCCGGCGAGAGGACAATGCCTTCGACGCCCATGGCCATCACGTCGTCGAAGAAGGCACGCACGTTGTTGGGGTCAGTGCCGTCGAAGAAGGTGGCGTTGGTGGTAACGCGGAAGCCGCGCTTGACGGCCTCTTTGACGCCTTCGACTGCGATGTCATAACCGCCTTCGCGGCAGACGGAAAAATCGTGATGTTCGCGATCGCCGTCGAGGTGTACGGAGAAGGTCAGGTATTTCGATGGCGTGAACTCGGGCAAGCGGCGCTTGAGTTCGAGCGCATTGGTGCAGAGATAGATGTACTTCTTGCGCGCGATGAGACCGTTGACGATTTCGACGATCTGCGGATGGAGGAGCGGCTCGCCGCCGGGAATTGAAACCATGGGCGCGCCACATTCCTCGACAGCCGCAAAGCACTCCTCGGGAGTGAGCTGCTTCTTGAGAATATGCGGCGGATATTGCACCTTGCCGCAGCCGGCGCACGCGAGGTTGCAGCGGAAGAGCGGCTCGAGCATCAGCACAAGCGGATAGCGCTTGTTGCCGTTGAGGCGCTTCTTCAGTACATAGCTTGCAACTGTCCACATCTGTGAAATCGGAACAGCCATAGTTCGTCTTTTCCCTCAGGGGCTGAAGCCCCGTCCATCTTGCGATCTTCGGCACGACTCCAAGTCATGCCCGTTCCAAAAAACAGAAGCCAATCCTTCGCTTCGCTTTCCCTACAAGCGCTCACGCGTTTGAGGGCCCCAGGCAAGCTCCGCCCAGAATGACATATCAAAAAAGTACAACTTACACCGATGCACGTTCCATGGCCCGCTTGTAGGTGGTGAGAGCCAGCAGCGGGAAGTATTGGCGATACATGGTGTAGGCCAGATAAAAGACTTTGGGAAAACCGGTACCAGTAATCATGCCCTGGCGCGTGGGTCCCTCCCCCATCGACTCATCCCAACTGCCGTCGAGCTGTTGGCGAGTGAGCAACCAGCGGATGCCCTTGGCAATCGAGTCGGAGCGATCGTCCCCGGCCGAGAGCAAGCCGAGCAGGGCCCATGCGGTTTGAGAGGGAGTGCTGGGACCAACGCCGCGCGTGTCCGGATCGTCGTAGCTGCCGCAGGTTTCGCCCCATCCGCCGTCAGGGTTCTGCACCATGCGAATCCACTCGGCAGCCTGCTGCACCTGCGGTTCATGCTGATCGAAGCCAATGGCCTCAAGACCGCGCAGCACGAGGAAGGTGCCATAGATGTAGTTGACGCCCCAGCGGCCAAACCAGCTGCCGTCCGGTTCCTGCTCGCTGAGGATGAATTTGATGGCTTTCTGTACGCGCTTGTCTTCGCGGGTGTAGCCATAGGAGGCCAGCATTTCCAGCATGCGTCCCGTAATGTCGACGGTGGGCGGATCGAGCATCGCGTTGTGGTCGGCAAACGGGATGTACTGGAAAATCATCTTGGTGTTGTCTTTGTCGAAGCTGCCCCAACCGCCATTGCGGCATTGCATCGCGAATTCCCAGTCGATGGCGCGCTCCGCGACCTGGTGCTGATAGCGCTCGCGCGGATTGTCGACCTTGTTGAGGGCCAGCAGCACCTGCGCGGTGTCGTCGGTGTCGGGATAGAACTCGTTGTTGTACTCGAAGTACCAGCCGCCGGGCTCGGTCTTCGGCACCTTCACGGACCAGTCGCCCTTGTGACGCACTTCTTTGGAAAGCAGCCAGTCTGCCGCCTTGACCATGCGCGGATCGTTGCGCGGCACGCCCGCTTCCCCAAGTGCGTAGACCGCCTGTGCCGTATCCCAGACCGGCGATGCGGCCGGCGTCATGCGAAACGAGGGCACCGGCATTTCCGGGGTAGCCGGCTGCTCGATGCCGAGCTTTTCAAATTCGTCGCGCGCGCGAATCACCTGCGGATCGTCTTCGGAGTAGCCGAGACAGCGAAGCGCGATGATTGCGTTCAGCATGGCCGGATAGATGGCGCCCAGGCCGTCGGTCATCTCAAGGCGCTCGAGCATCCACTTCTCCGCACGCTTCAAAGCCAATGTGCGCAGCGGACGGAGATGGACGGCCTCCACGATATGGAAGGCCCGGTCAATGAGCAGAAAGATATTTCGCCAGGAGAGGAGAGATTTGCGGTTGATGCGCAGGCGCAGGATTGAATTGGCACGGCCGCCGACGAAGAGCTCGTCAATTCCCTGCTCCGGCGCAATCTTCTTGAAAGGCTTCTTTGCGTAGATGATCGCAAGCGGCACCAGAATGGAGCGCGACCACGCAGAAATTTCGTAGATGTTGAAGTAGAACCAATTGGGAAAGAGAACGATCTCGGGAGGAATCGCTGGGACTGCGTCGTAATCGTACTGGCCGAGCGCGCACAGGTACATCTTGGTGAATGTGTTGCACTCAACCACTCCGCCATGGGCCAGCACCCACGCGCGACATTTCACAAGACGAGGATCCTCCGCCCCGATCCCCATAATCTTGGCGGAGAAGTAGCACTTGACCGAGAGGGAAAGGTTGCCGGGACCGCCGGGATAAATGCTCCAGCTGCCGTCTTCATTCTGGTAACGCCAGATCTCGGCAAGCGCGCGCATGAGGCGTCCGTGATCGCCCGACTCCAGCAGCGTGTGGAGAAAGATGTAATCGGCTTCGAGCATGGCATCGGCTTCAAGCTCGCCGCACCAGAAGCCGTCTGCATGTTGCCTGGAGAGCAGGTACTCGCGCGAGTGAAGGATCCCAGCCTCGACATCCGTCAGGTCTGCATCGATGCGACCAAACCTGGGTGCTGCTGGATGCGATTTCAATTGCGGTGAACTCATGCGTATCCAAATTCCTCAGTACACGTGCCCCATGTTCGAAGACATGCGCGAAACTCTTCGTTGGGAAGAACCGATGCTCAGGAGCTTGCTCCGTTGCAGCGGCGGTACCTTTGGGATGCACCATGCGAGGCCGATGATCTATCCATCAGGCCTTTTCATTCATTCGCCACTCTATCGCAAAGATTTTGAATGGCAACAAGAATCCAACCCGTCCTGAGGCCTGCGGGGAACCAGAGACCATGGGCCAGTTTTGACTAGCGCACGGGTACCGGCTCTCCGCCGCCCGTGTTCCCGATTGCCTGAATGATTTCCGGAGGAAGTCCGAAGCGAACATTTTCCGGCATCACTTCAACTTCTTCGACGCTGGAAAAGCCATTTTGACGCAAATAGTTCACGACGTCTTCGACAAGAATCTCAGGGGCCGAGGCACCCGCGGTGACTGCCACGGTCGACACACCTTCAAGCCACTTGGGATCGATGGCGTGGGAGTTATCAATGAGATACCCGACGGTGCCAAGGTTCCGCGAAACTTCGACCAGGCGGTTCGAATTGGAACTATTGGTCGAGCCAACAACCAGAACCAGACCTGCATCGTGGGCCACGTTGCGGACCGCGACCTGCCGATTCTCAGTGGCATAGCAGATGTCTTGCGAGTGAGGACCGACGATATTGGGAAACTTGAGCTTGAGGGCGTGAATGATGTCGCGCGCCTCGTCAAGCGAAAGCGTCGTCTGGGTCAGGTAGGCGACGCGATTCGGATCCGGAACCTGCAGCGCTTCGACCTCAGCCACGTTCGAAACAACTTGGGTCACATCGGGCGCCTCGCCCAGGGTACCCTCGATTTCATCATGATCGCGATGGCCGATCAGAACCAGCGAGTAGCCCTGTTTTGCGAACTTTACGGCCTCAATGTGAACCTTGGTGACCAGCGGGCAGGTGGCGTCGATCACCTTGAGGCCACGGCCTTTGCTACGGTCGCGGACGGCCGGGGAAACCCCGTGCGCCGAGTAAATGACACGCTGGCCGTTGGGCACATCATCGATCTCATGAACAAAAATTGCGCCCTTTGCCGCCAACTCATTGACAACGTAGCGGTTATGGACGATTTCGCGGCGCACGTAGATCGGGGCGCCAAAGGTTTCCAAAGCGATTTTGACAATGTCGATCGCGCGCACAACACCGGCGCAGAAGCCCCGGGGCTTGAGCAGCAACACGCGCTTCTCGCGGGGGGAAGTTCCGCTTTGGCTACGGTTTGAGGTGGGTTGAAAGACAGAAGTCGTCACATGAACAGTATACCTGCAAGCGGTCAACTTGCGGACGTTACGCTTAAGGCACGGAGGACGTGAATGGCTTCCAGGAGGGATCTTCCGGGGCGCGGAATTCACGCTGCGGATGCGGATCGATCTCCGGTTTCTTGCGGGAGAGAGAAGAAGTGGAAGCAGTTGGCGGTTTCATCTTCGCAACCGGAGTCGGTTGTGGTGACTGGCAGGTCTTGGCTGATCCGCATAAACGTAGCCCGCGACAGACAGGGGAATCCCAGCCTAGCGAGCGACTGCTACCACAAATAGGCTTTGGCCGAAGGGCGGGGCGCATATGTTGGATTCAAAGCGATGCACCGCAGGAAAGATTACGCGATCAAATAAGCGGACTAAGGACACGTCAAATGTCCGTTTTCTTAGCAAGCAAAAGGTGAGCCACCATAGGAAATAACCGACAAAATTGAAATAGCGGAATCGGACAAGGGTGAACCCGGCACTCTCAAGCTTAGTTTTCAATTCGCGCCGGGTGTAGCGGCGGAAGTGGCCGAAGTCTTTGTCGATGGGTGCGTAAATTTCCGGTCGCGCGGGGACGAAGAGGCAGAGTGCACCTTGCGCTGGTCTCAGCAATCGGCAGTAAGTCTCCAGTTCCTCGCAGTCGGTCTCGATATGTTCGAGGACGTTCACGCTGAAGATTGCATTCCAATCCGTCGCCGACCGTAAATCATTCACGGTGCCTTCTACGAGTTCTCGTGAGGGGAGGGTGGTTCGAAATGCTGAACAAAAAGTGGGATCCAGCTCAATCGAAACCAGGCGCTGAATATTGGAACGCCGCTGAAGTTCCCTGGTAAATTGCCCAACGCCGGCGCCCACCTCCAAAACGTTTCCTCGCAGGTAAGGATCAAAATCCTTAATCAGAGCGGCGCGATAATTCTCGGCCTCGCGCAGTGCCTCAAACTCGAAGTTGGCATTCTCCGCGATCGCATTCGGCTGACTCATTGGTTATTCCTGAAGTTGTATTTGAAGATGCACCACAAAGCCTGAAATCCATCCCGCCAGCCTATCTTCTTGCCTTCCGCATAAGTCCGCCCGGCATAAGATATACCGACCTCGTAAATACTAACCTTGGCGCGAGCAATTTTCGCAGTGATCTCCGGCTCGAAGCCGAACCGGTTCTCCTCGATATGAATTTTTTGGATAATCTCGCGGCGAAAAGTCTTATAGCCGGTCTCCATATCCGTAAGGTTCAAGTCAGTTGCCATGTTCGAGCAGAGGGTCAGGAATTTGTTCCCAATCGAATGCCAGAAATACAAGACGCGACGCGCATCGCTGCCGGCATGAAAGCGAGAACCATAGACCACTTCCGCCTTTCCGCTGAAAATTGGAACGAGCAAACGGTAATATTCGCACGGATCGTATTCAAGATCGGCGTCCTGAATAATGACGATGCTGGAGGTGGCGTGGGCAATCCCGGTGCGAAGGGCTGCGCCTTTGCCTTGGTTGGTTTCGTGACGAAAAAGCTTGATGCGGGACTCGCGCCCGGCGAGTGCCTGCAGCCGGTCCCAGGTGCCGTCTTGCGAACAGTCATCGACGATCAGGAGTTCGCGGACAGGGCGCTGCGCAAGCACATGCGCAACAACATTCTCAACGGTCGCCGCCTCGTTATAGACGGGCATGACCGCAGTGACGCACGGCTCAATCTCCTGATTGGAATTCACTGCCGACATCGTAGCAGCTTTTCCACAGCGATTCGGCGCATGGCTGATTACGAAAGAGTGATTCGACTCTACAACGTTCCTGGGGCAGGGCCGTTCTGCAGCGACTCACCGTCACGGGAAATCAAGCCGTGCGCCCGCGCTCTGGAGTTATCGCGGCCGGACCGATCCGCCCGGTCTAATTTGCGTTGTGCCATGATTCGACCGCCGAGGGAACAGCGTTTCACCTTGGGCGCCAGGTTAGGTCGATGCGGACGGGGGTTTCATTCTTAATCGGCACAGTCAGAAATCTAGGGCGGTAGATTTTGAAATCGGCACCGGTCGCCGGAATGACAAGCCTTGCTGTGTTTGATTTCATCAACGCCTCTCCTGCCATGCCTGGACGAATGGTTTTGTCCCTTTTTGCGTGACCCGGTATAGGTTGAGCGTGGAGCGCGCAGACATGGCGTGGATGAAGCTTTGTTCATCTTCTCTTGCAGCAGGAGATTGCGGCGAACTGGCAGATTTCCGCATCCGGGCATCTTTTATCGCGATACGCCCATCCCACTCTACGGTGCATTCGGTACATCCGTTATAGGGGGTTGCCCCTCAAGCCTTCCCGGTGTTCATGACCCAAAAATCCTGCAGTGATCCTTGCGCCGACGCGCCTTTGGTCGACTCACGGCTCAAGCGATTTCTGCATCCTAGAGTTTGTTGGTTTTTATGGCCTTGGACACCGAACCGAAGCCGCTGGACTGCGAAGGAGAAGAGAAGACTCTGAAGCTTTGGTGCCAAGCGAATGGCCGGAAGACAACCATGCGTGACATTCAACCTCCATGTACGGCAGGAGCAGTGCCTCAATGCCAACCGTCCCGTCGGGCCGCAGGATTCTCGTAGTCGATGATGAGGTAGCGGTTGCTGATTCGCTCCAACTCATCCTGTCGCGGCGCGGCTTCGAAGTTCGTGCAGTCTACTCCGCCGAAAACGCCGTGGAGATCCTTGCCGAGTGGCAACCGGACCTGGCAATGATTGACGTGATGCTTCCAAAGATGAACGGGATTGAGCTAGCCGGCATTATTGAAGGAAACTATCCCGCCTGCCGGCTGCTTCTGATCTCGGGCCACCCGGCGACTGCGGAGCTTTTAAGCGATGCAAAATCGCATGGGCATTCGTTCGACATTCTCGCCAAGCCGCTTCATCCCACCTTCATCCTCGACACGGTATCGGATCTCTTGCCTCGGAATCGTGACAATGCAGACGCTTAAGCGTGGTCGCAGCGCTCCGAAGTGAAATTGAGCGACGTTGTGTCTGAATGCGCCGGCTATCCATGGCCATGCTTGCTCAGATACGCAGGAAAAGCCGCTTCTGATACATCCAATAAAGCACCAGCCAATACAGCAGCATCACGGCCACGCCGACCATAAAGGGCTCCAGCCCCATTCCGAAAATGCGGAAGATGCCGTCGCCGAGATTGATGTGCAGGTTCTCAACGATGAAGTCTTCCCACAGATGGGCAATGAGGTAAGCGGCGATGGAGTTCATGCCGACAACGATGAGGGAGAACGCCCAGCGGCGATAGTGCTTCACGTCGATGATCCACGAAAAGGCGGCGAGGAACAGGAAGCAGATGCCGCCGCTCCATAGCGTCCAGGCGGGCGTCCAGATGCGCTTGACGATGGGGCAAATGCCGGTGAAGTGCAGAGCCAGTCCCGCGCCGCAAAGGAGCACAGCCGCGAGGAGAAAGCGATTGATGGGAATTTTTGGTGCGGTTGCGCGAAACCACTCGCCCGCCACGAGTCCAAGCAGCATGGTGCCGAGCGTGGGAATGAAGCTGAGGGTGAGATAGCCGCCCTCGTTATACAAGAAGCGCGCTGGACGCGGAAGCAGATTGAGGAACCATAGATCGAATGCCTGGCCGAGATTGCTGTTTTTGTTCCAATGGGAAGCGAAACCGGTGAAGTTGTGGTGCCATCCCGCGGGAACGCCGACCGCCGCATAGTTGAATCCTGGACCGGGCGCCGGATAGAGCGCCCAGGCGAGCCAGTAGGAGAAAAGCAGCGCGCCAAAGGCAAGCCACTGCAAGCGCGGACGGCAGTGGGCGAGAAGCCAAGCGAAGGTGTAGCCGAGGCCGATCTGGGTCAGCGTGTCTTCAAACGTGAAGTTGGTCCGGGAGCTGTGTGTCGAGCGAAGAAAGATCCCGAGCCCAATCAGAATGAGACTTCTCCAAACGGTGTGCAGAAGACCGCGGGCGAAACTCTGTCCTTGCCGGGTCCGGCTGGCAATGGAATACGGCAAGGCAACGCCCGCGAGGAAGGTAAATCCTGGTTGAATGGTGTCGTGCAGGCTCATGCCGGCCCATTCCACGTGGGTCTGGTTCCAAGCCAGAATATGCCAGAAAATGCTGTTGGGATAGGCGCGCGCGACCGCCCAGAATTTCATGATCTCGCCCATCATGAGGAGCATGACGAGGCCGCGGTAGGCGTCGACCGCGACGTTGCGCGGGGGGACTGAAACGGCCGCGGGAAGCGAGTCCTTCATCGGCTTGGTCGCGGCAGGCTGCGTGACAAGGGTTGCGGACATGGAATTGTCCTCGACTGCACGTTCGGCGCGGGGGGGGACGCCAATTACGTCGAACGATACCACAGGCAGAATCCGGGAGGCTATCGAATTGGCACAGACGGAAGAGGAGAATGCGCGTGGCTCAATCTTCGGGAAAGGAATGTTCTTCACCGCACGGCAATGACCACGTGTCTTCTGAAACCGCTCAGGTCAACGACTGGCGGCAATCATCTGGGCGGCGTGCTGCAGGCTGGTGTCGGTGACCTTGGCGCCGGAGAGCATGCGCGCCACTTCGTGGGTGCGGGCGCGGTCGTCGAGGACGCGGATCTGCGTCTTCGTGCGCCCGTGGTCTTCGCGCTTTTCGACCACGAGGTGCTGGCCGGCGAAGGCCGCGATCTGCGGCAGATGGGTCACGCACAAGACCTGCTGCCCTCGTGCGAGGGTCTTCAGCTTCTGACCCACCGCTTCGGCCGCGCGGCCGCCGATGCCAATATCGATCTCATCGAAAACGAGGGTACGCGGGGTCGGATTTTTCTTGCGGGTTTTGGCGGCGCTCTCTTCGACCGCAACTTTGAGTGCCAGCATCACGCGGGACATTTCGCCGCCGGAAGCAATTTCATGGAGCGGCTTGAGCGGCTCTCCCGGATTGGTTGCGATGCGGTACTCGACTTCGTCCCGACCATGGGCCGTCCAGGCGGATTCCTGTTCGTTCGGCGTGACGGCAATTTCAAACCGGACTTTCATGGCCAGTGAATTGATCTGCGTTTCGGCGAGCCTGGCCAGTTTGTCGGCCGCGGTTTTGCGCTCGGCGCTCAACGTGGTCGCGGCTACGGCGTAGGCCTTCGCGCTCTTCTCGAGTTCCCCGCGCAGCGTCTTGAGAATGCCGTCGCGGTCCTCGACCTCGGCGAGTTTGTGGGCCACGTCTTCCCCAAAGGCGATGACATCGGCGACCGTGTGGCCGTATTTACGTTTCAGACGATCGAGCAGGGCAAGACGGTCTTCGATCTCAGCGAGGCGCTCGGGCGAAGCGTTGATGGCTTCGGCATAGTCGCGCAGGGTCGAGCTCACGTCGCCGACCACGGCGCGGGCCGACTGCAGCTGCTGTGCCGATTCTTGAAAGCGCGCATCGTAGCGGCCGATTTCTTCGAGGCTGCGCAGGGCAGAACGAAGCGAGCCTTCCGCAGAGGCGCTGCCTTCATACAGCTGGTCGTAGGCGCTCATCGACGCGGCGTAGAGTTTTTCAGCGTTGGCGAGGACCCGCTTCTCGGTTTCAAGTTTTTCATCTTCGCCGGATTCGAGCCGCGAACCCTCAATTTCCTTGCGCTGATAGCTCCACAGATCGACCATGCGGAGGCGATCCTGCTCGCCCTGGAGGAGGTCGTCGAGTTTGGCCTGGGCTTCGCGCCACCGGGTGTGCGCCTCGGCTGCTGAATCAGTTGAAATTCCGCCAAAGCGGTCAAGCAGAATGCGTTGCTGGGCCTGGTCGAAGCTCGAGAGGGTTTCAGTCTGGGCATGCACCAGGGCCAGCTCAGGGGCCAGCTGGCGCAGAACGGCGACGGTGGCGGGCTGATTGTTGACGAAAACGCGCCCCTTGCCGGTGGAAAGAATCTCCCGACGCAGGATAATTTCGTTGCCTTCGGAGTCCAGGCCATTTTCTTCAAGAACGGACTCGGCGCCCGGTGTGGACTCGAAGACACAGGCCACGACGGCCTTGTCGGCGCCATGGCGCACAACATCTGTGGACGCCTTGCCACCCATTAGCAGCGCCAAGGCATCTACAAGAATAGACTTGCCTGCGCCTGTCTCGCCGGTAAGCAAGTTCAGGCCGGAGCCAAAGGTGGCGATGGCATGATCGATGACGGCGTAATTCTCGGCGCGCAGCTCGACGAGCATTCGGTGCGACCCTTTTTTGAACCGGTCGTGAAGTAAGAGATTGGAAGTGCAGGGGTTCAACCCTGACGACCCGAGCGCAGCATAGCATGAACGGTGTCTGGTCAGCCTCTCACAGGTGCGCCTGTCGACGGCACCGGGGACCAGATCGATAACTTGGAAGGCGCTTAAGCGTCTGTTACCGTGAAGATTGAGGTGAATCGCGATTTTTAACGTTGCTATCGCCCTTGCAATGCAGGCTGACGGCGCATCGGGCCCGGCGAGTGCACCGGTTGCCCAGGGTACCGGCGCGCTGATGGACATGATGAACAACATCGGTGGGGTCGCGCTCGCGGTCCTTGCGTTGTTGCTCTTTGCCAGCCTTTACTCCTGGACAGTAATTTTCGGAAAAATGGGCACGTTTGGCAAAGCGACCGGGGAGAGCCGCAAGTTTCTTCGCGCTTTCCGCAAAGCAACGCGCCTCAATGAGATTTCGGCTTCGGCCGAGAACTACAAAGCAAGCCCTCTGGCGCAGGTCTTTCTGGAAGTCTACGAAACCTATAAGCGGCAGACCGGAGGCTCCGGGCCACCGCGGAACATCACGGCGCTGGAGCGTTCGGCGCAGACTGCGGCGAGCGAATCGATTACCAACCTGGAACGGCGTATGACATGGCTGGCCACGATTGCGGCCACCAGCCCATTTGTAGGTTTGTTTGGAACCGTGATGGGCGTCGTCGATGCATTTCACGGACTCGGCACGGCGGGAGCAGCGACCTTGCGCGCCGTTGCACCGGGCATCAGCGAAGCGCTGATCACGACTGCCGCAGGCCTCTTCGTGGCTGTGCCGGCGGTCGTCGCCTATAACCAGTTCACCGCGCGTATCCGGGTCCTGGCTTCGGCAACCGACGACTTTTGCCGAGAATTGCTGAACTCGTTTGACGAGATCCCCGATCGCGCGCCGAGCGGGTCGCAGCGCAACGTGGCCATGGAAGCTGCTCACGAATCGGAACGCGGCATTCTTCGCTAGCATTCGCGGACGCGCCGTCCGGAAATTGAAAGGTTCACCTTGGCATTTACGACCAGTTCCGGGCAAACGCGATCGTCGCTGGCGGATATCAACATCACGCCGCTGGTCGACGTGGTGCTGGTGCTGCTGGTCATCTTCATGATTACGGCGCCGGTGCTGCAGTCGGGCATTGAAGTTGCGGTGCCGAAGACCAAGACCGTCAAGGAAATCACCGAGCAGCGAACTGTTCTGACGATCGATCGCGACCAGCAGGTTTTCCTTGGCGACAAGGCAGTGAATCTTCATCAGCTGCCGCAGATGCTGCGCCAGATGGGCGACGATTCGCCGAAGAAGGTCATTTACCTGCGCGCCGATGAACGCGTTCCCTTTGGCGCATTCGCTTCGTTGATGGACGCTGTAAAGCAGGCGGGGATTACAAACATCTCCATCGTGACGCAGCCTCTGGACACGAAGGGCCGCGCCGGGAACAGCGGCGAGTGACGGATAGAGCAGCGATGCACGGATCGACGAGACGGCGATGAGCGTTCTGCTGGAAGGCACGGAGCATCTGGAGCAGGAACTGACGCCGGAGCGGATTGCGGCACCGGCGACGGGATCGATCCTGCTGCACCTGGGTCTGGCGGCAGGCATCGTGCTCTACGGCATCCTCGGTGGCTTCTTCCATCACAACTTCTGGGGCAGTCCGGGGACGGGCGGCGCCATCCAGGTAAATCTTGTCAGCAGCTCCATTCCCCTGCCGTCGAATCAGCCCGTGAACCAGAATGTGCTGTCGACGGAGACGCCGAGCCAGGCTCCGGCGCCCCCAACGCCCAAGGCCAAGCAGGCTGAGGACGATACGGCCATTCCGATTTCAGGCAAGCAGAAGAAGCAGGAGAAAGAGACAGCTCACAAGACGCCTCCGCAAAAGCAGGAACCTGTACCGACCAATCGGGCGAATTATGGCGAGCAGGCCGGATCGAACATTCCGCGGGCGGCTCAACCGAGCCTGTCCAACGGTCCTACGAGCGTGACCAACGGCGATTTTGGCAGCCGATTTGGCTGGTATGTGGACGGTATCAGCCGCAAAATGTCGTCGAACTGGTATAAGGCACTGGTCGATCAGAATACGCCGCGTGGCGCGCGCTCCTACATTGATTTCACCATTGCCAAGGACGGCTCGGTCAGCAATGTGCGCCTGGACCGCTCGAGCGGCAGCCCGACGCTGGACAGCTCCTGCATGCGGGCGGCGGAGCGTGTGGACACATTTGGCGCGCTCCCGGCAGGTTACAACCAAAGTACCTTATTGGTTTCGTATTACTGCGAATACTAGATGCTGCGGACATCATCCAAGTAAAATAGAGAGGAGTTCTTCGCAGCACCCCTGCTTGTCGCCTGCAGATATGGGGCGATCCACAGGCGGGGTAGACCATAGGGCTGCCCGCGAGACTCCAATGAGGAAGGATTGCGCACTGCATGAAGTTTCGTTTCTGGTTTGTCTCTCCCGTACTTCTGCTGTCGGCAAGCCTGCTTTGTCTCCCTTTAAGTGCGCAGGACTGGGTACGCATTGGCTCGAACCTTGGCAATGCCAAGATTCGCATTGCGGCCGCGGATTTCAAGCCGGTGGGCGGCGATCCGCAGACGCCGTCACTGAAAGCCGTCTTTGATTCGACCCTGTATGGTGACCTGGGTAATGCCGGCATCTTTGAACTTGTCTCGAAGAGTTTCGCACCACCGGGTACACCCGGCTCGCCTCAGGAAATAACTCTCTCGCAGTGGTCAGCTCCTCCGGCAAGCGCCGCCATGGTCGCGTTCGGTGCGCTCTCGGTGACGAGCGGCCGGTTGGTGGTCTACGGTTGGCTGGACGACACCAGCAATACTGCAAATCCTCAGGTGCTCGGCAAGCAATATAACGAAGCGGCCAGCGAGGACATGGCGCGGACGATCGCGCATCGTTTCGCCGACGAGATCATTGCCCGGCTTGGTGGGGGCATCAACGGCATCGCCGAAACCAAGATCTACTTCATCAGCTCACGCACCGGATCGAAGGAAGTCTGGGTGATGGATTATGACGGCGCCAATCAGCATCCCATCACGCACCGGGGCAGCATTTCTCTTTCGCCGCGCATTTCCCCAGACAATTCGCGAGTGGCTTTTGCGGAGCTCGGCCGCGAAGGCTGGGATGTTCGCATGTTCTCGCTCGACCTGGGTCGGCTGGTGAGTTTTCCCGCCGGCACGGTAGGCGGCGCAAATCAATCACCGGCGTGGTCGTCGGACGGCAGCAAAATCGCATTCTCTTCGTCCCGCACGGGTGATCCGGAAATCTGGGTTGCCGATGCGGGCGGCGGGAATGCACGCCGGATTACTTACTTCAAGGGGCCTGATGTGGCGCCGACGTGGAATCCGCGCACCAATGCGCAGATTGCGTGGGTGAGCGGAAGAACAGGCTTGCCGCAGATCTACACCATGGATCAGGATGGCGCCAACGTGCAGCGCCTGACGGATGGCGGGTACGCTGTTTCGCCATCGTGGTCATCGAGCGGACAATTTCTGACCTTCAGCTGGAATCGCAAGTACGGACCGGGCGCGCCGGGTGGCCAGGACATCTACATCATGGACATTGCGACCAAGCGCTGGCAGCAATTGACCCATGATGCAGGGACCAATGACTTCCCTTCGTGGGCCCCCGACGTGCGCCACATCGTGTTCGAGCGCAAGATGGGCAGGTCTACCGAGATCTGGTCGATGCTTGCCGATGGAACAGATCAGCACCAGTTGACGCATTCGGGAAACAACTTCATGCCGAATTGGAGCTGGAAGTGAAGCAGGTCACAGAAGACGTGAGCACGTTGGCACTATCATGATGAACGTTGAGACAACCTCTTGCTTGCAGCACTGCAGGGAGAATGCACGAATCGGGAAGCTGAATCGGCGAGTACGAAACGAATCCGTTGCGGGACCCGCCAGATCAGGAAGCATTTCCAAAGAATGTCCTCTCAACAAAGCCTGATGGACAGACGAAGTTGTGAGAGGTCAGGCACGCTAACTCAGGCATAAAATGGTTATGTCATCAGGAAATCTCAGAAGGAGCCACGAATTGAAACGACGCTTTCGAGCCATTGTTCCAGTCGCATTGCTGATCGTCTTAGTTGCCGTAGCAGGATGCAAGAAGAAACAAGCACCGCCTCCAGCGGCTACTGCGCCACCACCGACACCCAATCCGACCGCAACGATCACGGCGACGCCGAGCCAGATTTCGGCCGGAGATCAGGTGACCCTCACCTGGCACACAACAGACGCCACCAGTGCCTCGATTGACGGGCTCGGCGATGTGCCCACCAACGGCGTGAAGTCGGTGACGCCCAGCGCTTCGACCACCTATCACCTGGTGGCGCGCGGCGACTCGGGCACCGCGGATGCGAGCGCCCATGTGACGGTGACGGCGCCTCCTGCGGTTTCAGCGCCGGCGACTTCGATGTCGGCCGAGGAGGAGTTCCGCGCCAACGTTCAGGACATCTTCTTCGACTACGACACCTACGACGTTCGCGCCGATGCGCAATCGACGCTTTCGCACGATGCTTCTTACCTGGCAAGCCATTCGAATCTGAAGATCGTGATCGGCGGCTATTGCGACGAGCGCGGTTCAGACGAATACAACCTGGCACTCGGGCAAAACCGGGCCAATGCCGCCAAGAACGCGTTGGTGACTGCCGGAATTGCAGCCGATCGCATCCGGGTAGTCAGCTATGGCAAGGAAAAGCCGTTTTGCTCTGAATCGACCGAGGCATGCTGGCAGCAGAATCGCCGCGCAGGCTTCTCTCTCGACCAGTAAGTGTGAGTCGGGCGGCATCGCGCATGAAGATGCCGCCCTTTAATCCTGTGCCTGGCCATCGTTCGGAAAACATTCATTCGAGCGAAGAAAACAGGCCAGGTGCAATCGGATTCCCACTCCTGCCGCGGCCGCGCAAAACCGAGGCCCCGACAGCCTTCCCTTATAGGTGAGTGATGCTGAAAAGACGCTTCAATCGGAACGGGCTCTTCGCGGCGACGATGCTTGCGCTGTGCGTCAGTCTTGCGCCGCTTCGCGCGCATGCGGTCTCCAAAGAGACGGTTCAGATGCAAACGCAGATCCAGCAGCTGTTGGATATGGTGCAGCGTCTGCAGACGACCATGGACACACGGTTCGCGGTGCTGCAGAATCTGGCACAGCAAACTGCCGACCAGGCGACCCAGATGAACGGGACGGTGACCGCGCTGCAGCAGAAGCTGAATACGCAGATCGACTCCCTGAATGGAAAACTCGACACCAGTTCCGGACAGGTGCAATCGCTGAACGACTCCGTCGATGAGTTGAAGACGCGCATTGCCAAGCTCGAAAAGTCGATTCAGGATTTGCAAAACCAGTTGCAGAACGTCCAACCCCAGCAAGGCGCGCCGGGCATGCCGGGGGGAACTGCCCCAGCTCCGATTCCAGGGGGTTCCGGACCGGGAGCGATGAATTCGGCTCCCCCGATGAGCCAGACGCCGCCCCTGGAGCAGACCTATCAAGCGGCACTGAGCGATTTCAACGCGGCGAAGTATTCACTCGCCTCCAGCGAATTCCAGGATGTCATTCACTACTACCCGATGGATCCGATGGCGGGCAACGCGCAATTCTACCTTGGCGAAATTGCCTATCATCAGCGGAACTACGACGAGGCGGTGAAGGATTACAACATCGTGCTCGAACAGTTCAGCGGCAGCCCCAAGGCCGCGGCAGCGCAGCTGCATAAGGGATTCTCGCTCATCGAATTAACCAAGCGCGACGCTGGAGTGCATGAGCTGCGCTCCTTGATTCAACGGCATCCCCAGACTGCAGAAGCGCAACAGGCACGCGCAAAACTAAACGGGATGGGCGTACGCATCAATGCTTCGACGACACATTAGATTTCGCGCAGTCTGCGCATACCCGCGCGTTGCCGTCGTTCTCTTCTTCCCCCACCTCCTTCGTATCGCCCTCCGCACTGCAAGCTGAGTCCCTTCACTTCCGCAATCCCTGCACGATTCTGCTTCAAACTTCTGCGCAACGAGCTTGCAACTTCAACGCGTGCGCCTCCTGCGTTGGCGCCCGAAAAGCAGCGCTTTTCGGTTTCTGGGTCAATTGCGGTCTGAGAGAATCAGGTGGAGGGCCAACCGGATGAAATCGTTGTTCTTCTTTGGCAAGAACGGAATTGAAGTCGAGGTGGCAGATACCTTCGACTGTCATGAGGTGCGAAGCCGGAAGACGGTTGCCGTCGAGGATGAGAGCGGGGCGATCCGTCGGGCTCTCGATCAGCCGATCGCCTCTAAACCATTGGTTGAGCTTGCGCGCGGGAAGAAGACCGCGGCGATTTCAGTCTGCGATATCACGCGGCCGGCTCCCAATCGAATCACCTTGCCTCCGCTGCTCGCCCGCCTGCATAGCGCCGGCATTGCGAGAGAAAACATCCTCATCCTGATTGCCACCGGTCTTCATCGCGCGGCGACAAAAGAAGAAATCGACCGCATCGTCGGACCGGAAATTGCAGCAGGCTATCGCGTCGCAAATCACGACGCACGCGCTTTCCGCGAACACCGGCATGTCGGCGATACGCGCCGTGGCACGCCGGTCTATGTCGATGAGCGTTTTGTGTCCGCTGACCTGCACATCACTCTCGGCTTTATCGAACAGCACCTCATGCTGGGCTTCTCGGGCGGCCGCAAGCTGATTGTTCCGGGACTGGCGGCACAGGAAACCATCAAGGTGATTCACTCCCCGCGGTTCATCCGCGAACCGCTTGCGACGGAAGGATCCATCGACGGAAATCCGCTGCATGAGGAGCTGCTGGAATGTGCGCGCATGGTGCGGCACGACTTCATCGTGGACGTAGCGCTCACGCAGGAGCGAAAGATTGCCGGCGTGTTTGCGGGGGATCCGGTCCGGGCTCATGCGGCCGGAGTCGACTTCGTGGAGCGCGCGTGCCTCGAGGAGATCGACGAACCGGCCGATGTCGTGATCACCAGCGCGGCCGGGTTTCCGCTCGACTTGACGTTTTACCAATCTGTCAAAGGCGTCACCGCAGCCACCCACATTGCGAAACCGGGCGGCAGGATTCTGGTGATTGCCGAATGTGCAGAGGGCATGGGTTCGGCGGAGTTCGCGCGCATGATCCGAAACATGGGGGAATTTGCCGAGTATCTCGATGAAGTACGGGACCTGCCCGTCGATGTCGACCGCTGGCAGGTCGAAAAGCTGGCGCTGGCCGGGGTGCAAAATGAACTTTACTTTTATCTCCCGGGAGTTGCAAAAGAAGAACTGGGCCGGCTCGGAGCGCGCGCCTTCAACAATCTCAAAGAAGCTCTTGCAGCCGTCCTGCACGGCTTGCCCAGCGGGGCGCGCGTAACCCTCGTGCCGGAGGGTCCGTATACATTCGCGCGTGCCTCGGCGCGCATGGGCGTATAAACGCGATCGACGGAGGAGTATCCCTCGAGACTGACTTCCCTCGTCAGGATCGGATCTCTGCGACTGAGGGATCCGCGTGCGAGACGCCCTGCAGACAAATGCGGAAATAAAAAGCCCCGCTTAAAGCGGGGCTTTTTGTGGGAGCTGAAACGTGGCGCTACTGCAGGTTAGCCATCAGCTTGTCGAGGGCTTCTTTGGGAGGGCGCGTGAGCGACTCGGGTAGCGTCGCCAAAGGTTCGTCGACGAGATTCAGCAAGTCGGTAAAGGTCGGCTTCTCGGTGTTGATGTAGAAGACGCCGGTCAGGACTTCGTTGTTCTGCTCCGCTTCCATCAAGGTACGCACCGCATTGGCCTTGTTGGTCGGATCGTAGTCCTCGTGCAGTTTGCGCAGGCGCAGGCTCGAACCGTCGTGCATCTGCACGTCGTACACCTGGCCCGAATCGTAGTCGACGTCGATCTCTTCGAAGCTGGCGACGAAGCCAATCTCGTTGATGGGCTCGTCGTTTTCCTGCATGAATTTGTAGCTCTTCGTTGATCCTTCGTGATCGTTGAAGGTAACGCAGGGGCTGATGACGTCGAGCATCACCGTGCCCTTGTGCGCGATGGCGGCCTTGAGCATCGCGAGCAGCTGCTTCTTGTCGCCGGAGAACGAGCGACCGACAAAAGTGGCGCCCAGCTGAATGGCGAGCGCACATGTATCGATAGCCGGAAGATCGTTGATGACACCTGTCTTTAGTTTCGATCCGATGTCGGCGGTCGCGGAGAACTGACCCTTGGTCAAGCCGTAGACGCCGTTGTCTTCGATGATGTAGATCATCGGCAGATTACGACGCAAGAGGTGAATGAACTGGCCTACTCCGATGGAGGCTGTATCGCCGTCGCCAGAAACACCGAGCATGGTCAACTGGTGCTGCGCAAGAATCGCACCTGTGGAGACGGATGGCATGCGCCCGTGCACGCTGTTGAAGCTGTGCGATCGGCTCATGAAATAAGCCGGACTTTTCGAAGAGCAGCCGATGCCGCTCATCTTCATCACGCGTTCGGGTTGGACGCCCATTTCGAACATGGCATCGATAATGCGTTCGGAGATGGCGTTGTGGCCGCAACCGGCGCAGAGCGTCGACTTGCCGCCACGATATTCGATGACCGGAAGGCCGATGTGATTGACCTTGGGGCCTGGCGTTGAGGTAGGAGTTGCAGTCGCCATTTAGAGGCCCTCCTTGGTGACAAATTCTTCAGTGATGGAACGCGCATCGACCGGCAAGCCGTTGTAGTGGAGAATGCTGCGCAGTTTGACCACCTGGTCGGCCGGCAAATCAAGCTTGAGCAGGCTGGCCAGCTGGGCGTCGCGGTCCTGTTCAACCACGTAGACGCGCTCGTGCGAGGCCACGAAGTCATGAATCTCGTGGGCAAACGGATACGCGCGGATGCGCATGTAATCGACCGGCAATTTGTGTTCTTTTTCGATCTGGTCGAGACTCTCGCGCAACGCGAAATCCGTCGTGCCGTAGGCCAGGAATCCGACTTTCGAGGTACCGTTCTTGACGGCCACCGGTGCGGGAACCAGCTTGCGCGCGTTTTCAAACTTGCGCGTCAGGCGGTCCATCACAGCCAGGTACTCGTCAGGCTTCTCGGTGTAGCCGGCGGCATCATTGTGGCCCGAGCCACGCGTGAAGTAGGCAGCCTTGGGGTGCGGCGTGCCGGGGAGTGTGCGCCAACCGATCGCATCACCATCCACATCGCGATAACGCGCGAATCCGCCCAGGCGGTTCAGATCTTCCGCCGTAAGCACCTTGCCGCGATCAAGCGGCTTGTCGGGATAGTTGAACGGCTCCGACATCCAGTTGTTCATGCCGAGATCGAGATCAGTCAGCACGAAGATGGGTGTCTGCAAGCGCTCGGCGAGATCAAACGCGGCATACGAAAACTCGAAGCACTCCCTTACCGTGCCGGGAAGCAAGACAACGTGCTTGGTGTCGCCGTGGGAAAGAAAGGCGGTCGAGAGCAGGTCGGCTTGCGAGGTGCGCGTCGGCATTCCCGTGGAAGGACCGGTGCGTTGTACATCGAAGATCACGCCGGGAATCTCAGCAAAGTAGCCGAGGCCTGCAAATTCGGCCATCAGCGAGATGCCGGGGCCGGAGGTCGAAGTCATGGAACGCGCGCCTGCCCAGCCTGCGCCCAGAACCATGCCGATTGCAGCGAGTTCGTCTTCCGCCTGGACCACAGCGAAGGTGGCTTTCCCTTCCGGCGTCACGCGAAACTTCTTGAGCAGATCGGCCGTGGCCTCAATCAGCGAGGTGGAGGGCGTGATTGGATACCACGCAACAACCGTGACACCCGCAAAGACTGCGCCCATGCCGCAGGCCGCGTTGCCGTCAATGATGATCTTGCCTGCGGTCTGGTTCATCCGTTCGATCTTGTACGGATCGGCCTTGGGTAGTTTCTGCTCCGCGTAATCGAAGCCCGCTTTCACGGCGCCGAAGTTGAGATCGAACACCTTCTGTTTCTTTGCAAACTGCTTCTTGAGCCCGCTTTCGACGACCGTCAGATCGATGGAGAGCAACTGTGCGATTACACCGACGTAGACCATGTTCCGAACCAGCTTGCGCAGCTTGGCTTCAGGACAGATGGCAGCGGTGATCTTGTCGAAGGGGACCGGGTAGCACGCAACGTCGTTGCGGTATTGTTCGAGCTTGAAACTCTCTTCGTAAATCGCAGCGCCGCCCGCGTCGAGTTCGATCATGTCCTGCTTGGCGGTTTCAGGATTGAGCGCAATCAGAATTTGAGAGCCACGCCTGCGCGCAACATAACCATCTTTGCTGGCGCGAATGGTGTACCACGTGGGTAAGCCGGCGATGTTCGAGGGGAAGAGGTTTTTCCCGCTGACGGGAACGCCCATTCCGAAGATGCTTTTCAGCAGAACGCTATTGGCGGATTGCGAGCCGGAACCGTTCACCGTTGCTACGATTATGCTGAAGTCGTTGGCTATGCGCTTTTGCGCACTGAGTGCGCCCTGTTCTTGACCCAGGGCCAGGTCTCCTGTCGCCATTTGGCGGGATTCCCTTCAGGTAAATTCTTGGAAGAGACGAACTTTTGCTCTCCGTTGTGATTATAGTCACTTGCGAGTTGGGCCGTACCGCCAAGGGACACGGCCTTTGCCTTAAGGTAACCGGATGTATAACGTAGCGCGGTCAGTCTTTAGAAATGCTGCCGGGACGGTGCATTTCAGGCTGAAAACCAGGGATTTCGGCTTGTTCCGGATGTCTGATCTCCGAGGGTTGGATTTCAGGCCTGGAGCGCGACCCTCGCCGAATCCCTGCGCCAGCGGACGAGCAACGAAGAAGCGATCACAATCAGGGCCAGCGTGAGACCGATCCACATGCCATAAATCCCCCAATGCAGCACAAAGCACAGGGTAAGCCCCAAGGGCAGACCCAGAATCCAGTAACCCACAAAATTGGCAATCATCGGGACCCGTGTTTCGCCCAACCCGCGCAGCGCCCCGGTACAGACGGTTTGGATGCCGTCAAATACCTGAAAAGCAGCGGCAATCCAGAGCAGGCTCGGCCCCACCAGCAGGACGCGCGGATCGGTGGTGTAAAGCGCAATGAGCGGCTTGGGAATGACCAGGAAGGCAACAGCCGCCAGCAGCATAAAGCCGGTACCGAGGGCGAGTGCCAGCCACCCGGCACGGCGGGCGCGCCCCGGATCGCCTGCCCCGATCGCATGACCGACGCTGACCGCTGCTGCCGCCGACATCCCTAGCGGAACCATGTAGGAGATGCTGGCATAGTTGAGTGCGATGGCGTGGGTAGCCAGGGCGACGGGATCGAGGTAGCTGGCCGCAAATGTCGACAGGTTCCATGCCCCGACCTCGAGCAGGATCTGGCCGGCGGCAGGAGCCCCCAGGCGCACCAGTTCTCGAAGACGAGCCGTTTGCGGCCCGGCCCAGTGCCGAAAGAGCGGATGGCCGCGCTTGCGTTCGTAGCGCCAGGCGAAACCGAGCAGGGCCACGGCCATGCCGATGCGTGCCACGCAGGTGGAGATCGCCGATCCGTTCACACCGAGCGCGGGGAATCCCAGCTTGCCATAAATCAGCACCCAGTTTCCGCCCCAATTGAGGAGGTTAGCCAGAACATAGGTGACGGTGATGACGCGAACCTGGCCCACCCCCTGCAGGTAGCGGCGGATGCCTCCGTAGAGCAGCAAGGGAAGCGTGCTCCAGGTGAGAATGCGTAGATAGCTGCTGGCCGGCGCGGCGACCGAGGGGATGACTCCGAATCGGGTGAAGCCGTAACTCACAGACCACAACAACAGCATCAGCGGCGGCGTAATGATGCAGGCCAGGTACACGCCTTGCGCCAGCCAGCGGTGGCATTCGTCGTGGTCGTTGCGTCCGTAAGCCTGGGAGACGAGCGTGTCGAGGCCCAGCAGCAAGCCGATGCCGAAGAGACACGGTGTGTAGTAGACCGCGTTGCCCAGGGACACGGCACCAATGGCTTCAGGGCCCAGCCGGCCGACCATGATGTTATCGACCACGCCCTGCGCGACCCAGCCCAATTCGCTCAGCACCACGGGAACCGCGAGCGCAATCATGGCGCGCAGTTCCCTTCTCAAATCCGCTTGTCGGGGTCTCATGGTTTCCATGGCATTGGCGGCCGCAGGCACATCGTCGCGGCAAGTTTCGGGTTCGCGGGCTCAAACGAGATCCGCTTCGTGTCTTCTTAGGATACGGAAGCGGGTCTAGGAACCGGGGTGCTCGGCATCGTGGCAGACTTTCTCAGGCACAGCACGCGCGCCGTTGGTTCGAGATGCGGGAGACACGCTCGCGGACTGGGCACTCTTCATTGCGTGAAGCAGCTTGACCAGGCGGGCAAAGCCCTGTTCGCGGGCAGTCTTGTTGGCGGGATTGGTATTCGAAGGGTCTTCTCCGGCACGCATGAAGCCGTGCCCCGCGCCGTCATACGTCACGGGCTCGTAGAACTTCCCTGCCGCCTTCATTGCTGCGGTTGTGTCGGGAATCGTCGCGCCAATGCGCGCGTCGTTGCCGGCATAGAAGCCGTAGACCGGCGCAGTCACCGGCGTGACGTCGGCTGGACCCGGGCCATAGAAAACAAATGCCGCGGAAAGGTCTTTGCGATGGGCCGCAAACGCGAAGGATTTGCCTCCGCCCCAGCAAAAGCCGACCACCGCGATTTTGCCGTCGCTCGCCGGAATGTGTTTGGCGTAGTCCGCCGCGGCGTCAACATCGGCGAGGACACCTGCAGGATCCAGGCTGGACACAGCTTTGACCGCGGCGTCCTGGCTGGGGAATTCGCTGGAGCCGCCACCGTTGGGACCGAAGCCCGACAACAAATCGGGCGCGACGACGATGAAACCTTCCGCGGCTAATTCATCGGCCATTTCTTTGGCCCAGTCGCTGAGGCCGAAGATCTCGTGGATCAGGACGACCGTCGGAGCCTTCGTCTTGACTTCGGGATAGACGACAAAAGCCTGCAGGCTGCGTGCGCCGTGCTTGAGAGTGACATATTCATGATGGCGGGGCGACGCATCGAGACGCGCCTTGGCCCAATCCTGCGCCTGGCCGAACGTTGCGACGGAGAAAACCAATACGCCGAGGAACCAGGGGAAGCGACGCAGCTTAGTCATGCCGAGGAGTCTAGCGGCTGGCAAGATTCTGCCGCAAGTATTTGTTTACGAATTCTCGTAGTACCGGAAGAAGGCGGTCTCCCCGCCCGCATCATTGAGCCGGGACGGAGGCGACGAGGGTAATTGGGCCCAGTAGTCCCGAGGGCAGCGGATGCAGGTCCTGCATGCCTTGGGGCACGAAGCGCATCCCATAACGCGCCCAGAGCAGCCGGTAGTCGGGAAGCGACTGTCCGGCCAATTCGTTGATGGCCGTGTTGCCGACCACGATCCGCAAATCGTTGCTTCCCGCATGCACAAATGCCGTGACATCGATGCGGTAGGGTGGGTGCCAGACCACGCCGGCGCGCTTGCCGTTCACATAGATTTCAGCTGCCTCGCGAACCGGTGGATCGAGATAGGCGCGCATGTTGAGTTCGCCGGGCGGCGATGGGATGGGTTCCGCAGTCGACGCTCCAAAATCCAGCAGAAGTCTCGCGCCCGCTTTAATCTGGTCTGGACGAATATCGAGGCTCTTCTCGTAAGTCCCCTGGCCGGAGAAGTACTGCGTTTGCGCATCGCCGCTCCACGAAGCAAGCCGATCCACCGTTGTTGACTTGCCCGATGCGCCCAAGGTGACTTTCCAATGCTCAGAGATATCGGCTAGGACGTCTTCGCGACGCGCGACAGCGGGCTTTGCAGGCTCGGCCCGATCCGAAAAGAAGATCAGTCGTGACTCGTAGGGAGCCAGGTCGAGCGCGATGTCGTGCGGATCGGGCAGGCCGGTAACCGTTCCGGTAAAGGCATCCCACATTTCTGCGCGCTGGGCCGTATCGCGGAATTTCGCCCGCACGTGCTGTGTCTGGTTCGAGGTGTTCGCCACGAAGTACAAGTCGCCTGCATTCAACTTGCGATGAAGGAAGCCAATCGTAGAGGAATGCGGAGACAAGATCATGTCCGGCGCCGCATCTTTCGCTAACTCGGGGCCGAGTTGTGCTTCGTCCTCAACCCAATGCCCCGTCGCGCTATCGCCGTGGAACAGTGTTTGCGAGACTTCCGCAATCCGCGCGGACTCATCTGCCGCATGCAGCAATCCGGGGGCAGTGGCCGGCAGACGCCGCGTGGCTATCACGATTCCGCCCTTGCGCGCGAAAGCCAGGATCTTTTCGTACGTCGCCACGGGCAGCCGGTCGATGCCGGGGAGAACGAGCACTTTATAGGGAATGCCGATACTGTCAATCGCATCCGCGTCGATGAAATCAAGATTGAAGCCGGCATCCAGGATCTGCGCGATGACTTCTTTGCCCAGGAATTTGTCCATTGACTCATCGACGCTGACGTTCGATCCGGATTCATCGAAGCCAGCCGCCGATGTAGGCGATTGGCGCTTGTGGATCCCGGCCTTGAACGAAGCCCACACATCGTCATTCGGCAGCAGTAAAGCGACATCGTTGGCAGGGTCTCCCTGGCGCAGCGCAAAGCTGACGCGTTCGAGATAGCCCGCCAGATCGGGCATCGCAAAGAACCATGGGTTATGTGCGTTGAAGGCGCCGGCCGCGTACATGCGCCAGCCTGGCTCCGGTGTCGACGGCGGAGAATAAGGCCAGCCATGCCCCACAAGCTGGTTGATGCCCTGCAGAAAATGCAGGTCGGCCTCCGCCTTCATGTCCAGCGGCGTGGCGCGAAAGGCAGGCGAGTGCAGCCAGGTCCACGTCTCCGACGAGACAACCGGGTGATGAAACAAATGCCCTGCCGATGCGGCCCAGCGCGTATCGGAAAACTCTCTCCACATCTCGAAGGTCGCCTTGCCCTCGCCCTCCGGAAGATCTTCAAAGCGATTGCTTGAGAGCGTCACGGGAGGATAGCCGTACGTTTGCGAGCGGAATTTTGTGTGATGCGCCTCCGCCCAGGCATGGATAGGCTTGAGGTAGTTCTCATTGGCCAACTCGGTCAGCGTCTGTCCCCAGTCGTGGCGAATCGCCGCTGTCTGGGGTCCCACATCCGCGGTCAGCGCCAGCAGATGCGGACGCAGATCGTAGCCGCGCCGCCGCTGAAATTCCGCGAGCAGAGCGGGCGTCCAGTCCGATGCGTAGTCTTCCAGGCTGTCACTGAAAACCGCGTAAGGAGGCTGATCGCCGAACGCCGAGAGCAGCCGATCGCCCACGGCGTGGAGATGGTTTTCAATCGCGGCACGATCGTAGTGATCGAGTACGAATCCTTCGGCGCCGATCGACGGACGTTTGACGACCATGCCGGAGCGGCTGGAGATAAAGCAGAGCAGTTTTCGCGGTTGATCCGCGGAGGAGAACGAATACCTGCCCGCCATAGGCGCATCCAGCGGAACCGCGTGCGCCCGTTCCTCCGCTGAAGCTGCAGTCGGGATCAGAAACGCGGAAATCAGCTCCTCGCCTGCATCAAGATACGGCGCCAGCGCGAAGGTTGATCCCGCTGCTACATCAATCGGCTCGACACGCAGCTTGCCGGCAGCTTGTGTCACCGGAATATGCGGACCGCCAAAGGGCCAGCCACTGTCCAGCGTTACATCGACGCGCAAACCGAGACGGCGCGCCTCCTGTGCGGCAAAGTGAAGGGCATCGAGATGCTCTGGAGACAAGTACGGCGTGTTGTGAAACCCTGTGGCGGGATCATCGAGCTCGAGCGGGTATAAGTTGGCAATCTCGACGCCGCCAATGCCTGCAGCCTTCATCTGCTCCAGTTCACGGGTGATCTCCGTATGCGTGGCCGCGGGACCGAACCACCACCAGCGCATCATGATCCGGCTTGTATCCGGCGGGTGAAGAAAGCTGCGATGCAGCGCTTCCATCCCCGTACCGGCAGAGGACTGCGCTGGAGCGCTTCGAGTTGCAAGGACGAAGGAAGCGAGGAACACTACGCCAAGAAAGAACCTGCGAGCACGAACCAAACAGCGGTCTCGACGACAACGAAGCAACATACAGACTGCTTTCCAGAACAGAGTTCGCGCGCATCCTTCATAACAAATGCACTCCCGGTTCGCAAGCAGAACACACGGCGCAAGAGGCTCTACAACCCCGTGAAATGCTGGTATCTTGATGGAGTTTGCTTTTTGAGATGCACGGCAAGGGCGGCACAGGACGGTTACACCCCCAGGAGATACACCGATCGTATGAAACCTTCCTCGTATGCAAGTGAACCGCTGCGTGGCGCGACGCCCCTCACAACAAACAAGCACCTGATTCGGTGGGTTGAAAAGATGGCCGATCTCTGCCGGCCGGATTCCATCCACTGGGTGGACGGCTCCAAAGCGGAATACGACGAGATCTGCGAGCGCCTGGTCAACGCCGGAACATTTGTCGAACTGAACCAGGAAAAATGGCCGGGATGCTTTTATGCGCGGTCTGTGCCCAGCGATGTGGCCCGGGTGGAAGATCGCACCTTCATCTGCTCCTTCTCGCGCACCGCGGCCGGTCCGACCAATAACTGGGAAGATCCATACGTGATGCGGCGAAAGCTCAAACAGCTTTTCCGCGGCTCGATGCAAGGACGCACGATGTACGTGCTGCCCTTCAGCATGGGGCCAATCGGGTCGCCTCTTTCGGGGATCGGCGTGCAGCTCACCGATTCACCTTACGTGGTAGCCAACATGCGCATCATGGCCCGCATCGGCGCGCCGGTGTTCGCCGAAATCGACAAGGACGAAAAGCGCGTGGTTCCGTGCATGCACTCCGTCGGCATGCCGCTCAAGCCGGGCGAAAAAGACGTTCCGTGGCCCTGCAACGATACGAAATACATCGTGCACTTTCCCGAGAGCCGCGAAATCTGGTCCTATGGCTCGGGCTATGGCGGCAACGCCCTGCTGAGCAAGAAATGTTTTGCTTTGCGCATCGCCTCCAACATCGCGCGCGACGAAGGCTGGATGGCCGAGCACATGCTGATTCTCGGCGTAGAAAATCCCGAAGGCGAAAAAACCTATGTAGCCGCCGCGTTTCCTTCGGCCTGCGGCAAGACCAACTTCGCCATGCTGATTCCGCCCACATCGATGAAGGGGTGGAAAGTCTGGACAGTCGGCGATGACATTGCATGGATTCGGCCGGATTTGAACGGTCATCTGCGCGCCATCAATCCGGAAGCAGGATTCTTTGGCGTCGCGCCCGGCACCGGTGCGAAGACCAACCCCATGGCCATGGCGACGCTGGCGAAGAACACCATTTTCACCAACGTCGCGCTCACTCCCGATGGCGGCGTCTGGTGGGAAGGCATGACGGACAAGCCGCCGGACGAGTGCCTGGACTGGCGCGGCGAGCGCTGGACGCCGGAGATCGGCAAACAGAGCGGGCGCACTGCGGCCCATCCGAACGGACGCTTCACGGCGCCAGCCTCGCAATGCCCCAGCATCGATCCTGCATGGGAGTCGCCGGACGGGGTGCCGATCAGCGCCATCATTTTCGGCGGACGGCGGTCGACAACGCTTCCCCTGATCTATCAGTCGTTCAACTGGTCGAGCGGAGTCTATGCCGGCGCAACCATGGGTTCTGAAACCACGGCAGCAGCCACCGGAACCGTGGGCCAGGTGCGCCGCGACCCGATGGCGATGCTTCCCTTCTGCGGGTATCACATGGGCGACTATTTTCGTCATTGGATCCGCATGCAGCGCGACCTGGCGGTGACGCCCCGGATCTTTCACGTGAACTGGTTTCGCAAAGATGCGGATGGAAAATATCTGTGGCCCGGTTTCAGCGAGAACATGCGCATCCTCCGGTGGATCGTGGACCGGGTGCACGGTCGCACGCAAGGCCGTGAGACTCCGATTGGATGGGTTCCGCGCTACGAGGACATCGATTGGATGGGGCTCAAGTTTCCGCGCGCGGCATTCGACGAGTTGATGGCCGTCGATCGCGCAGCCTGGCGCAAGGAAGTGATGGCGCACGAAGAGTTATTCATCAATCTCCACGACCACCTGCCGCCGGAGATGATCTACGAGCGCGAATTGTTGATTTGCCGCCTCTGAGGGTCGCGAGGAAACCCCTTCCTTGGAAAGACTTCTGCGGCTCAAACGATTTTCATTTATAGTAAAGAGTTCAGCGAAGCCCCACGCGCAGTGAGGCCCACAACCATGGGCTTCTTCAGAGGTTTTCTTGACGATTCCAACCGCGAACCGTCAAGCCGGAAGTGTATTCCCGGAGTACGTTCCTGACCGGGCCGGAAGATTCTTCATCCAGAAGGTTGCCATGCAAACATTTGAGCGCTCCAGCACACCGCAGCCGCAGGGTCTTTATCATCCGCGCAATGAACACGATGCCTGTGGCATGGGCCTCGTCGCGAGCATTCGTGGCGAAAAAAGCCACGACATCATCAAGAAGGGCCTCGAGGTTCTTATCAACCTTACCCATCGGGGCGCCGCGGGATGCGATCCGGAGACGGGCGATGGCGCGGGAATCCTGATCCAGGTTCCTCACGTCTTTTTTGCGCGCGAATGCGGCGAGCTTGGGATCCAGCTGCCGGAAGCGGGCGCCTACGGTGTGGCCATGTGTTTCCTGCCGGTGGACAAGCACAGCAGGCTGCAATGCGAAGGCGTGTTCGAGCGAATCGCACAGGAAGAAGGCCTGACGGTTCTCGGCTGGCGCGATACGCCGGTGAATGGCGATGCCATCGGTCGCGAAGCCCGCGCATCGCAGCCGTATATCGAACAGTTGTTTGCCGGCCGGCCGAAAGACATGGATGAGGAGACTTTTGAGCGCCTGCTCTACCGGGTGCGCCGCCGGACCGAGAATGAAATGGCGGAATCGGAAATCGAAGGCAAAGACGACTTCTACATTCCGTCCTTCTCCTGTCGGACCATCATCTACAAAGGCCTGATGCTGGCCCCGCAAATTGAAAAGTTTTATTTCGAACTGGCCAATCCGCTCGTGACCAGCGCGCTGTGTCTTGTGCACCAGCGCTTTTCGACCAACACATTTCCCAGCTGGAAGCTTGCGCACCCCTATCGCTATGTGGCGCACAATGGCGAAATCAATACCATCCGCGGCAATGTGAGCTGGATGAATGCGCGCCAGTCCGTTCTCGAGAGCCCGCTGCATGCGGAAAAAATCGGTCACCTCTTTCCCGTGATCACCCCGGGAGGCAGCGATTCCTCGTCGCTCGACAATGCAGTGGAGTTCCTCTATCAGTCGGGCCGTTCCCTGCCCCACGTCATGGCGATGCTGATCCCCGAAGCATGGGCCGGCAATCCCGACATGAATGAGGACAAGCGCGCTTTTTACGAATACCACGCGTCGCTGATGGAACCCTGGGACGGTCCTGCCGCGATTGCCTTTACCGACGGGCGTGTCATCGGCGCAACCCTCGATCGCAACGGACTGCGTCCCGGCCGCTACATCGTGACCAAGGACGACCTTGTCGTGCTGGCTTCGGAAGCGGGCGTGATCGAAGTCCCCGCCGAAGACGTGCGCAAGAAGGGCCGCTTGCAGCCCGGCCGCATGTTCCTCGTCGATACGGTGCAGAAGCGCATCATCTCCGACGCAGAAATCAAGCAGGAACTCGCCGCGCGTCAACCCTATGGCAAATGGCTTGAAGAACAGCAGGTGCTGCTGGAACAGCTGCCCGAGCCTTCGCGGACCATCGCTTCGAATCCCGAGACTCTGCTGCGGCGTCAGCGCGCTTTTGGCTATAGCGAAGAAGACCTGCGCATTCTGCTCGGCCCCATGGGAGCTAAAGGGGAGGAGCCGATTGGGTCCATGGGCACCGACGTGCCGCTCGCTTGCCTCTCCGATCGCCCGCAACCGCTGTTCAACTATTTCAAGCAGCTTTTCGCGCAGGTGACGAATCCTCCCATCGATCCGATTCGCGAAGAGCTGGTGATGTCGCTCATCAGCTACATCGGCACCGAGCGCAACATCCTGGACGAAGCGCCGGACAACTGCCATACGCTGAAGCTGCCCCACCCGCTGCTCACCAATCGCGACCTCGAAAAGTTGCGCCGCGTTTCATCGGGTGACCTGCTGGCGACGACGCTGCCGGCGCTGTTTCGCGCCCACGACGGCGAAGCGGGATTGCGCCACTCGCTCGAGGACTTGAGCAACCGCGCGGCCTTCGCCGTGGCGTCGGGCTACACCCTGCTTATCCTTTCCGATCGCGGCGTCGATCCGACCTATGCGCCGATCCCCAGCCTGCTGGCAATGGCGGCGGTACACAATCGCCTGGTGCGCGAGAAAACGCGCACCCAGGTCGCGCTCATCATCGAGAGCGGCGAGCCGCGCGAGGTGATGCACTTTGCGCTTCTGATCGGCTATGGCGCCAGCGCCATTAATCCTTACCTGGCCATCGAATCGCTGCTCGATCTGAAGCGGCGCGGTCTTCTGCCGCATAACATCACCGGCAATCACGCCGAGAAAAATTTCATCAAGGCCATCAACAAGGGCCTGCTCAAGACGTTCTCGAAGATGGGCATCAGCACGCTGCAAAGCTATCGCGGCGCGCAGGTGTTCGAAGCGGTCGGGTTGAACCAATCGCTCGTGAACGCCTACTTCGTGGGAACCGCTTCGCGTATTGAAGGCGTCGGACTCGACGTGCTGGCACGCGAAGCGCAGATGAAGCATGGATATGCCTTCCAGCCCCTCACCGAGTCGGAAACGGAACTGGTTGTGGGCGGACACTACCAGTACCGCGAAGGCGGCGAGTATCACCTGCTGAATCCGCAGACCATCAGCAAACTGCAGCATGCCGTGCGTCAAAACAATCCGGCGACCTTCCAGGAATACACCGATCTGCTCGACGACCAGAATCGCAACCTCTGCACGCTGCGCGGCCTCTTCAAGCTGAAATATGCCGAAGAGCCGATCCCGCTGGAAGAAGTGGAACCGGCCAAGGAAATCGTGAAGCGCTTCACAACCGGCGCCATGAGCTACGGATCCATCAGCAAAGAGGCGCACGAGACGCTGGCAATCGCGATGAACCGGTTGGGGGGCATGTCAAATACCGGCGAAGGCGGCGAAGACGAAGAACGTTTCACGCGCGACGCCAATGGAGATTTACGGCGTAGCGCGGTGAAGCAGGTGGCCAGCGGCCGCTTCGGCGTCACGACCAACTACCTGGTCAACGCCGATGAATTGCAAATCAAAATGGCGCAGGGTGCAAAGCCCGGCGAGGGCGGCCAGTTGCCCGGCCACAAGGTCGATGAAGTGATCGCCAAGACGCGGCACTCCATCCCCGGCGTGGGTTTGATTTCGCCTCCGCCGCACCACGATATTTATTCCATTGAAGATTTGGCCCAGCTGATCTACGACCTGAAGAACGTCAACCCGCAGGCGCGCATCGCGGTGAAACTGGTTTCTGAAGTGGGTGTGGGCACGGTGGCTGCGGGTGTCGCAAAGGCGCATGCCGACGTGGTGCTGATCTCCGGCGACAGTGGTGGCACCGGGGCTTCGCCGCTGAGCTCGATCAAGCATGCCGGGTTGCCGTGGGAACTCGGACTCGCCGAAACGCAGCAGGTGCTCCTGCTCAACGATCTGCGCGGCCGTATCCGTGTGCAGACCGATGGGAAGCTGCAGACCGGCCGCGATGTCGTGATCGCCGCACTGCTCGGCGCCGAGGAATTTGGATTCGCAACAACTCCTTTAATCACCATGGGTTGCATCATGATGCGCAAGTGTCACTTGAATACCTGCTCGGTCGGCATTGCGACCCAGGATCCGGTGCTCCGTGCGCGGTTCCAGGGACAACCCGAGCATGTGATCAACTTCTTCTTCTTCATCGCCGAACAGATGCGGCAGCACATGGCGAAGCTTGGCTTTCGCACCGTGGACGAGATGGTGGGGCACGTCGACAAGATCGATGCATCGATCGCGGACGCGCATTGGAAGGCAAAAGGCATCGACCTTTCCGAGATCCTCTATGTGCCCACGGTGCCTTCGCGCGTGGCACGCCGCAAAGTGCAAGGCCAGGATCATGGCCTCGAACAGGCGCTCGATCATGCACTCCTCAAGGCGTCCATGCCGGCGCTCGAGTCAAAAACAGCGGTGACAGATCATTTCGCGATTCGCAATGTGCACCGCACTGTGGGCGCCATGCTGGGCGGCGAAATTGCGCGGCGCTACGGTTCGGCAGGGCTGCCCGACGGCACGATTCATTTCAAATTCAACGGCTCGGCGGGGCAGAGCTTCGGCGCGTTTCTGCCCAGCGGCGTCACGCTCGAACTGGAAGGCGACAGCAACGACTACCTGGGCAAGGGCCTTTCGGGCGGACGCGTGATTGCCTATCCTCCGAAGACGTCAAGCTTCCTGCCGGAAGAAAGCATTCTGGTCGGGAATGTGGTCCTCTACGGCGCAACCAGCGGCGAAGTTTTCCTGAACGGCATCGCCGGCGAGCGCTTTGCCGTGCGCAACTCCGGCGCAACCGCGGTGGTAGAGGGCGTGGGCGACCACGGCTGTGAGTACATGACCAATGGCCGCGTCGTGGTGATCGGCACAACCGGCCGCAACTTTGCCGCCGGCATGAGCGGCGGCCGCGCCTTTGTTTACGACGATCATGGCGACTTCTCTTCGCGGCGCTGCAATAAAGTCAGCGTCGATCTCGAGCCGCTGGTTGCCGACGAGGACGTGGCCGAGGTCCGAGGGTTGCTCGAGCGCCATCGCGACCTCACGGGCAGCCCGCGCGCCGCGTGGATCCTGGAGCACTGGGCAGACGCGCAGCAGCGGTTCATCAAGGTCTTCCCGCATGAGTACAAGCGTGTGCTGGGTGTGCCGCGGGTTGAGTCGGTCTATACGCCTCCCCTCTCCTCTCAGACGACTGCAGTCACAGCCGCCGAGGAGGTGCAGCATGGGTAAAGTAACCGGGTTTCTTGAGATCGAACGCGAACAGCCGACACGACGCAAGCCGGAAGAACGGATCCATGACTGGTTCGAAATTTACGAGCCGTTTCCGGAGGAGAAGCAGCGGGAACAAGGCGCGCGCTGCATGGATTGCGGCGTGCCTTTCTGCCACACGGGTTGCCCGGTCAACAATCTCATCCCCGATTGGAACGACCTGGTTTATAACGGGCGTCTGCAGAGCGCGATTCGCCGCCTGCATGCCACCAACAATTTCCCCGAGTTCACGGGGCGCATTTGCCCAGCCCCGTGCGAAGCCTCTTGTGTGTTGGGAATCAATCAGCCGCCCGTGTCCATCAAGTTGATTGAGCGCAGCATTGTGGAACGCGCTTGGGATGAAGGCTTGATTCACCCTGAGCCGCCCGAGCAAAACACCGGAAAACGCGTTGCCGTTGTGGGCAGCGGCCCTTCTGGACTGGCTGCGGCACAACAATTGAGGCGGGCCGGGCATTCGGTCACAGTGTTTGAGAAGAGCGATCGCATTGGCGGACTTTTGCGTTACGGCATTCCCAATTTCAAACTTGAAAAGCATGTCATTGATCGCCGCATCGAACAGATGCGCGCAGAAGGCGTGACCTTTCTGACCAATGCCCACGTAGGCGTCAACGTACCGGTCGACGCTCTCACGGGCCACTACGACGCGATCCTGCTTTGCGGCGGCGCGGAGCAACCGCGCGACTTGAAAATTCCCGGTCGTGAGCTGAAGGGTATTCACTATGCGATGGAATTTCTGCCGCAACAGAACCGGCTCAATGAGGGCGACTTCATCGATCCAGACGCTGCGATCAGCGCGCAAGGCAAGCGCGTTCTGATTATCGGAGGCGGCGACACAGGCGCCGATTGCCTGGGTACGAGCCACCGGCAGGGCGCATTGAGTGTTCATCAATTCGAGATCATGCCCAAGCCGCCCGATCAGCGCGCGGCTTCCACGCCATGGCCGCTGTGGCCGCTGCAGCTCCGCACCGAAAGCTCGCACGAAGAAGGGGGCACGCGCGACTGGAGTATCAACAGCATTCGTTTCACTGGCGACGAAAACGGGAATGTGAAGCAGTTGCACGCAGTGCGCGTCGGAGCGCCTCCGAAATTTGAAGCCATTGGAGGCAGTGAGTTCACCCTCGACGTCGATCTTGTCCTGTTGGCGATGGGCTTTCTGGGGCCGGTGCGCAACGGCATGGTTGAACAACTTGGCGTGGCTCTCGACCCGCGCGGCAACGTGGCGACCACCGACCATCTGTCATCGGTCGACGGCATTTTTGCGGCGGGGGATATGAGGCGGGGTCAGTCGTTGGTCGTCTGGGCGATTGCCGAGGGCCGCAAGGCTGCGGCGGCGGTCGATCGTTACCTGGCACAGAAGGCGGCGCCATCCCAACAAGGGCTTCGGGTACGCGCCTGAGAACCGAAGGCCGGAATCTGCTGCGATCCTTGGGATCTTTCCCGGTGCGCTAGAGCAAAAGCTGTGCCGGGAATCGACTCGCGATGTAGTAATCGCGCCAGAAACAGAGCTTACACACCACGGAACATTTCGAGTCGTTGCGAGTGAATGGGCCGGCCTCCCCGGCCGGTATCGTACTGGTTACTTTTCGCGGCTCACTTGAACCTAAAACCCATCAATAAATTAGGCGAAACGCACTGAACGGCGTATGCTCAACGTAGAGGACTGGATCTCATTTCTCTGACTTATCCACTCTGGAGCATCGGGCTTCTCCTATCTTCATTTCCGGCCAGCTTGGGGAAGATTCGCGCAAAGAAATTCATTCCTCGGGTGCCCCGATCAAAGCCGGCCGTCGAAGCAAACTCTGCATAACCTGGAATTGAGGCAAAATGCGATCTGATTTGGTCTATACCGCTGGGCTCCGAGTTGAGAACCGCTTCCTTTTGGCGACCACGATTATGCTTGCGGTCCGGAAGCTGCATGTCGACTCGACGCGGACAGAAGACACGATCAACACCGTGCTCGTGGAGGTGGCCAACAGCCGCCAGGTGATTGGAGCGCTCCCCGAAATCGTGCCGCCGCCCACAATCGACGCCCTTCTCATTACGCCTGCTGCCTGAACAGCCCACACTTCGTACCTGCCAAGAGAGCCTTCTCAATTCGTTTTGAGAAGGCTTTTTTCGTCATACGTCGATGCGCGCCAAGAGCTCCGTCATTCGCTGGAAGTGATACCCCATCACGGCAAGAGTCATGGCGGAGCCGAAAGAATGCCGATAGCGGGTGGACGCGGAGAGCAGGAATTTCCAGTAGGCAAATCTGGCTTTTCCTCGTATTCCCTGAAGCCAGATTGAAAGAACCATTGCGCGCAGATTGCCGAAGTTGAGTCGCGCACGCGTATGCGGACGGCAGCGTTTCAGATATTCGCGCACCCGCTCGTAATAGGCCTCGCGGGAATAGATACGGCTGAGTACGGACCGATAGCCCTCCACTAGTCTTGCGGCGCTCATCCGGGGCAAGAAATTCAGCTCGCATCCGGTGTTATTGCCTCCGCCACTATGAAGGATGCGTCCCTCTCTGGAAAGACGGCGAAAGAGTTGGGTGCCCGGCATAGCCTGGAGCAACCCGACCATCGCGACTGGAATCGCACTTTTCTGGATGAATTCGACGAGTTTGTCGAAGACATCTTCGCGATCGGTATCGAAGCCGAGAATGAATCCCCCCATCACTTCGATCCCATACTTCTGAATTTGAGCAACGCTCTCGAGCAGGTCGCGGCGTGTATTTTGCAGCTTGTGCGTGGCCACCAGGCTCGACTCGTCGGGAGTCTCGATGCCCAGAAATACCGAGCTGAAACCTGCATCCTTCATGGCCTGGAGCAAATCGGGATCGTCTGCCAGATTGAGAGAGGCTTCGGTAATGAAACGGAACGGGAACCTGTGTTCCCTTCCCCACTCGGCCATGGATGCAAGTAGTTCCCGAACCCGAACTTTATTCCCGATGAAGTTGTCGTCCACGAGGAAAACCGGGCCGCGCCATCCCGCCGCATACAACTGATCCAGCTCGGCGAGCACCTGCGCCACCGCCTTGGTTCGCGGGCGACGTCCGTAGATCTCGATAATGTCGCAGAATTCGCAATTGAATGGACAGCCCCGGGAGAATTGGACAGTCATGGTGCTGTAGCGCTTCATCCGGATCAGGCTCAGGTCCGGCAGCGGACTCCGCGCCATGGAGGGACGTTCGCCGCACGCGTAGACCGGGAGGGCGGCGCCCGCTTCGAGGTCCTGAGCAAGCATACGAATCAAGTCTTCGGCTTCTCCAATGACGACATGATCGGCTTCGAGTTCCACGGCCGGCAAGCTGCTTGCGATCGGTCCACCGACAACTGTTCGGAGACCGCGGGCACGGCAGCGGCGCACGATCGAGAGCAGATCGGCCTGCTGCACGTGCATCCCGCTGACCAGGACAACGTCAGCCCAGGCAAGATCCGCGTCTTTGAGACGTTCGACATTGGTATCAATCAACCGCTTGCTCCAGGAGTGCGGCAGAAGAGCGGCGACCGTCATCAGACCCAGCGGTGGCTGGGCGGCACGCTTGCCCTGGAACGACAACGCGTACCTGAAGCTCCAATACGTATCGGGAAATTTGGGATAGATCAACAGAACTTTCATTGGAACTCCCGCCTGGGGAGAACCGCCGGCAGGGGAGGCGATCGAAGAAGGGCTCTTCGCGGCGACCTGTCCTATCCCCGTGTCCAAGTGTCGGCCTTTCGACCGGAATAAACAAGGCCAATCGAATTTCAGAACTCGAAATGAGAGAAGCTCGGTCAATCTGGGAAACATGCAGGATTAGTTCGACGCGGGCCGGCAGTGGTGAATCCGGAAAATCCAGCGACGTCGTGCCGTAAACTGGCTACCATTGGAGCCACATGTGACCGCCTGGACAGCATTTCTGCTTGCCTTCAGTGCTCTTCTGCCGATCATCAATCCGCTCGGGTCCGCCCTGGTCTTTCTCGGTCTCGTCGGGGAGGCTCCCCCCGCACTCTATCGTTCTCTGGCCCGCCGCATCGCCGCGAACAACATCTTGTTCCTTGGAGCATTCGAGCTTCTGGGATCGACAATCCTCAACTTTTTTGGAATTTCGCTTCCCATCGTTCAGGTGGCCGGCGGGATGGTCATCGCTGGTATCGCCTGGGGCGTTTTGAATGAGAATGATTCCAGCGCGGATCTGCGACGCAAGAAGGAAGAGTCTGCAGAGGCCAATACTTCGAGATTCCACAATCTCAAGGAGAAACTCTTCTATCCTTTTACGTTTCCGATCACATCCGGGCCCGGAACGTTGGTTACGATGCTGACACTCAGTGCCCACATGGCGAGCCCCACTTTGAGCGCCAGTCTGCTCGGCCATGCCGGAATCTTTGGAGCAGTCGTGATCGTGAGCCTGCTGGTTTATTTCTGTTATGCGTACGCACCTACCGTCACCACCAAGATTTCGAAGACCACGGCCCACGGAATTCTGCGGGTCACCGCTTTTATCATGCTCTGCATCGGCGTCCAGATTGCGTGGAACGGACTCTCTGTTCTGCTGAAAACTCTGCTGAAACCTTAACTAACCTTCAGCGTCGTTCACGGCGCCTTGCCGTCCCGGGGATGCAATCGACGCGATTCTTGTAGTTCAGTGCCGGCGCCTTCCGTGCCTGCGTTTGAATGCAGGTTCAGGCGGCGGAGTCGGAAGCGGCGGTAGACCAGCCACAGCGAGCAGAAGCTTGTTCGCGGCGTTGAAAAGATTCAAGTGGGTATCGACTGGACCTTCGGTTGCGGCGATGAAGAGAGCCGTATGGCGTGCGTGGTTGATGGCAATATAGGTTTCGAATCCCGCGCCGCCACCTGTCTTTTCGATAATGTGCGAGGACGAATCGAGGGGCAGGATGTGAATCCAGCCCAGGCCGACCCCGGTAGGCTCACCGGCGTGGTCAAGGCCCTTTTGACTTCGTAGGCTCGAGGGAAGCAGAAAGATGGCCTGCGCACCCGGGTCTTGTGCGGGCATGCCTGGACCGCCACTCCCGAGCAGATACTTTAACCAGATCGACATGTCCTTCGCGGTGGAATAGAGACCGGAGCTACCGGCGGTAGCCTCGGTGACAGAACACAGCCCTTCGTCGTGAGCGCTGATGAGAAGCTGACGGCATTGCTCGGCGCTGGGGAAGAATGTTGTGTTCTGCATATGAAGCGGGTTGAGGGTGCGCTCCGCAAGCAGGGCTGCGTACTGCTTGTTTGTCGCCGACTGAAGTGCGTCACTGAGGAAGTCGAAGGCAATATTTGAATACAGGGCGTTGGTGCCTGGAGTGCTCCGGAGACGCTGGTTCGGTAGCCAGTGCCAGCGTGTGCGGTAGTCAGGGTAGGTGAAATGCGGTGTTCGCAAAGGAGGATTGCCCAACTCCCGTGGGAGGCCTGACGTGTGCGTGGCGAGATCGGCGAGGGTGATGGGCAGGACGCGCTTGGGTACAACGATGCGTGGCGGAGCAAAGCGCTGGAGCGGATCGTCGAGCCGGACGGTTTTATCCCCTACAAGTTTGATGAGGACGTCGGTGGTGAAGATTTTCGTGAGCGAACAGAGTCGCAGCACCGAATCCTGGGTCGGGAGCTGATGAGAACCAGGCGCGGTCTCGCCATATCCGCGAAAAAAGACTTGATTGTCACGCACCACGACGAGAACCATGCCGGTCGAACCGGACTGCAGGTAAAGCTCTTCGCCAAGAGGTCCGGCAGATTGAAGGTCGGGGGACACGGCCGGAGTCGGCGCCTGCGCGAGGGCGAGCTTGATGGGCAGCGCGAACAGGAATGCGGTCAGTGCGCACAGGAATTTAGGATGGCTCATCGTTTTGTGCAGACCCTTCTTATGGTACAAAGCCGAACGATTTAAGAAGTCAGAAATTGGTCGGTGCGGCGATGACCAACTTGAGGCGGATTCGGTGAGCCATTCCACTGCCGGCAACGGGTCGCCTACGAGAGACCGTGTGTCGCGCATTCCCCAGGCGAGTCCAGTGCGGGCATGCGAACATCAAAGGAAGCATGAGTTCAAAGGAAACATCGGCGGTCCCCACGCCCTCCGCTAAGAGCCGGAGCATCGTTCATTGGGGGTTCGAAAACACGTATGCCCGGCTACCGGAGCGTTTCTTTGTTCGTCTGAACCCCGCACCCGCGGCGGCTCCGCGCCTTGTGAAGGTGAACGAGGAGCTGGCTCGCAGCCTGGGGATTGATCCCGGTGCACTTGCGAGCGAGGAGGGCGTCGAGATCCTGGCAGGTAACCGAGTCGCGGAAGGTTCCGAACCTCTGGCCGAAGCTTACGCCGGACATCAATTCGGGCATTTTGTGCCCCAGCTCGGCGACGGACGCGCCAACCTGCTCGGCGAAGTGGTAGGGCGGAACGGCGTGCGTTACGACATCCAGCTCAAGGGCTCAGGCCGGACTCCGTTTTCTCGTGGCGGGGATGGGCGGGCTGCGCTCGGCCCTGTCCTGCGTGAGTACATTCTGAGCGAATCGATGGCTGCCCTGGGGGTACCGACGACTCGAGCCCTTGCCGCAGTCACTACGGGGGAAAGGGTGCTGCGTGAGATCGCTCTCCCGGGAGCCGTATTGACAAGGGTCGCCGCAAGCCACATTCGCGTAGGCACGTTCGAATATTTCGCCGCACGACGAGACACCGATGGATTGCGCATCTTGACCGATTTCGCAAGCGCGCGTCATTTCCCGGAAGCGGCAAAGGAAAAACGTCCGTATCGCACTTTCCTGGATAGCGTGATCGCTCGACAAGCGCAGCTCGTCGCACACTGGATGCTCCTCGGCTTCATCCACGGCGTGATGAACACAGATAACACGTCGATCTCAGGCGAAACCATCGATTATGGCCCTTGCGCCTTCATGGAGGCATACGATCCGGCCACCGTTTTCAGCGCGATAGACCAGCATGGGCGCTACGCCTATGGCAACCAACCGCGGATCGCACTATGGAATTTGACTCGCCTCGCCGAAGCATTGTTGCCCATCCTCGAGCAGGAGGAAGGAAGCGAACAAGCCGCGCTTGTTTCGGCGCAGGAGTCGCTCGCCGCGTTTGCGCCGAAATATGAAGCGGCTCAGCTTGCCGGCCTACGCCGAAAGCTCGGCCTTCTCAGGGAGCAGGAGGGCGATGCGGCCCTGGCGGAAGACCTCTTGGAGCGGATGCTCGGCAACGGCGCCGACTTCACGCTTACCTTTCGCCGATTGTGCGAGGCCGCAGAGGGCCCGGAGGGCGACGCCAGCGTACGCAGCCTGTTCGCCGACGTCGGCAGCTATGATACGTGGGCCACACGATGGCGACAGCGCCTCGAAGAGGAACCCGGCTCAGGAGCAGAGCGCGCCGCATCGATGCGACTTTCGAATCCAGCCTTTATTCCGCGCAACCATCTCGTCGAGGCGGCGCTGAATGCCGCTGTCGAGCGCCAGGATTACAAGCCCTTCGAGGATCTGCTGGAGGTTGTATTGCTGCCCTATGAAGACCGACCGAATCTGCAGCGGTACAAGATGCCCGCCCGCCCCGAAGAGCTCGTCACTCGGACCTTCTGCGGAACGTGATCTGCACATTGCGTTTCTGGCTACCCCCCAATCGCGACCGATAAGGTGGACGCACTTAAAAACCGCCTGGCAGGTCCACAATCGTGAAGGTTTTGGGCCCCTTTCGGTTGCCATCCCCGGCCCTGGACGGCGCCGCTTGTGTACGGCCTAACCCGAGACATTCATCGGACTGGGATCGCAAACACTCGCGACGTTGCGCGTCGTCATGGCTTGAATTCCATGCCTTTCCGGCGGAACACGTGATTCATAGGTCGCTGCGTTGAGGCCCCCCTGGGCACTTTCGGCTGCGCCGGCGAGCGGTAAGACCTTTTTAAAAATAATTTTTGCTTCGCGTTGAAACGGCCGGGCGCCTACTCGCACTATCCCCCAGTAAGCGAAAGCCGGATTTCGGCCTATTAAAGACGGTGTGCGATCGAGACAGCGCGCTTGTCCCGTGGCTGGGACTCTACGTTTTTTGATTTAAACA
The DNA here is from genome assembly GCA_963798035.1 of uncultured Acidobacteriaceae bacterium. Lineage (GTDB taxonomy): Bacteria > Acidobacteriota > Terriglobia > Terriglobales > Acidobacteriaceae > Telmatobacter. The sequence goes on from CAWCRW010000014.1 coordinate 345,071, forward strand.
TTCTTGATGAATCGAGAGGATTGGATCGAAGTGCTATGAACTCCCCCATGCAAAGACCCACCGCTCCTGCAGCTCAGCCTGCCTTGGAATTGATTTCACTGGCTAGATTGTCCCCTGATCTGGCGCGACAAAATCTCCGCGCACTCCTGTTGGCCGACCCTCACTACTTCGGCAACATCACCGCGAACTCATTGAAAGCGGTACTCAACATACAGAGGGACACGACCTTTGAAAGTCTCGCTCGCGTCGGCTACGACCCGCAGTTAGAGAGGCTCTATGCCACTCTCTATATCAAGCAGAGCCGCGGCTACTCCGGCAACGTCTCCGCAACGGGATCGGAGGAGTACATACGCTTTTACGTCACTTGCGATGGAGGAGCAACCTGGCAGGACCAGGGGCTGCGCACGGTCCGCGTCTTCGATACGCCTGGTCAAAAGCCGCTCGAGTATCCCGTAACGCTGCAAATCAGCCCGACGCATGAATTCTTCCCGATTGAGAATCTCGCGCGGGTCAGAGCGATTCTCTCCTGGAACTCCCCACCCCCGGCTGGTACTCCGCACTGGACTCCCCTGTGGGGCAATGTCGTCGATACGGAGATTGAGGTCGATGACTTCGAGCGCAATACGTTGACACCTTTGCGAACAGAGGCTCAGGCCCGGCTGCTGGCTCTGTGCTGTTCTTCAATCGCCGATGGCGCCTTCAACCCCATGATCGCCGCTGGGGATCTTGGCCCTGTAGATACTCGACTCGCTCTTCAAGACTGCAATTAGCCCGCAACGGAGAATGGCCCCAACGGGCGCGGGGATCGCGGTACCCGGTGCTCTGTTGCAAGCGCTCAAAGAGCATCGCCGATTCACCATGGAGCAAGACATTCATGTTGCGTCACACCTTCACCGCAGTCTCAGTCTGGAGATTCGACTTCCTCTCTGCCAACACGGATGCATTCTGGAGCTCGACAGGGTTCCAGGGCGTAAGACTCTGCGTCGGCCTCCTGGGCCGATGGTTGCAACATTTCTATTTGATCTGCCTTTGGTTCTCTCTTCCGTTGTCGATCTGGCTCAGCAGCGGCTGGGTCGGATTATTTGTCCAGTGGCGGGCCATATGCGGCGTGTCCTGCCTGGCGAAGCAGAATCTCTGCGCAGTGGACGCTCCTCCGGTGTTGACGGCGAAACGATGATGATCCCCTTCTCTGCTCAAAACCTCGCGCGACGCGCCGGCCCCGGCACGAAGAAAGGAATTCGTGCGTTGAATCACGAGTGCACGCTCCGCAATTCGCAAACCAAGCCGATGCTATACTTGCGTCCTCTCGGGTTTGCGGAGCCGGCTTTGCAATTTCATACATTCGATACCACTTACATCGAGAATTTGCGCTCGGGCGACCTACCCACGCAGACGCATTTTGTCGGCTATTTCACCGAGTTGCTGCACCTGAAACTCCGCTCCCGGCTGCAATCGAGGGACGCCATCGAGGATGTGCGCCAGGAAACCTTCGCGCGCGTTCTGACAACGATCCGCAAAGAGGGCGCTTTGCGTCAGCCCGACCGTCTCGGGGCCTTCGTCAACACTGTTTGCAACCATGTACTGCTCGAGCATTACCGCTCTTCGTCTCGCAGCCAGTCTCTCGATGAAGAAGGGCAGCCGGAGATTCCATTCGCTGGGGCCGATGCGCTGGGCATTGTGATGACGGGGCAGCTCAAGGGGAAGGTCCGTGCGATTCTGCTGGAAATGCCGGACCGGGACCGCGCGCTCTTGAAGGCCGTCTTCCTTGATGAAAAAGATCGAGACCAGGTTTGTCGAGAATTTGGTGTGGACCGGGAATATCTCCGGGTTCTCGTCTTTCGGGCGAAACAGGAATTCAAGACCGAGTACCTGAAACAAATGGGCGCGGGCTCGATGAAGAAAGACTGAAACGATTGAGCGGGCTGCTACACCATTTCACGAAGCGGACCGATTGGGAAGAAAATCGATGGATCATAGCGAAGCGGTACAACAAATGGCGGCGGAGCGATATCTGCTCGACGAACTTTCGCCGGAGCTCCGAGATGCTTTTGAGGAGCACATGTTCGATTGTCCGGAGTGTGCCTTCGACCTCCGCGCCGAAGCCTCTTTTTTGAGCGAGGTCAAGGCGCAATTGCCAGAACTGACGGGCGTTCCCGCGAAACATGCATCGCCGGCGCCGGACTGGAAAGCAGCGAACAAATTCAATTGGTTTTTCTGGCGACAGCCGGCTTTTGCGATCCCTGCGTTCGCTGCTTTGCTGGCGGTGGTGGGCTATCAGAATGTGGCCACTATCCCCGGGATGCGTGCAAAGATGGATGAGCCTCGACTTCTGCCTTGGACCTCCCTCCATGTGGGGACGCGGGGTGCTGCACCCACCAAGCTCGAGGCCGATCGTGCCCAAGGTGCGGCTCTTCTGCTCGACCTGCCCCAGAATCCGGCCTATACATCCTACTCATTCAGCTTGTACGATGCTCAGAACAAGCGGTTCTGGAGCCAGACGGTCACCCCATCCAATGCAAACAACGAAGGAGGAACGTCGCTTTCGCTTCTGATTCCCGGCTCCGGAATGGGTGAAGGAACCGACACGCTCGTCATCACTGGAGTAACCCCTGAAGGGGGACGCGCAGAGATTGACCGGCGGGTTCTTGAAATACACTTTGACGATTAGAGACTTGCATCCTGAAAGAGAGGCACCCCCATGCCGAACAACGTCGCAAGAGAGCACATTTACCACGCCGAAGCTACTGTCCTTTCCGGCATTCTGCAACTGCCCCTTGAGCAGGCGATTAAACCGCAAGCCTATGCGAAGCTCCCCGAGAAGGGCGGATATCTGTCCCAGCATGCCGGGAATTACCGGCTCGAAGGGGTGATTTCATTTCGTTCCGCCTATACCCAGGTTGCGGGCAATCGGGATGTGAAGCCCGACCATGGCTGGAGCACCCTGACCACCTCTGTGGTTGAAGGCCTGAATGTGCTGGATGTATTGACGGCCGATCGGGTCGTCGCGCAGATCTCTACGGAACACCCGCTTGCCGGCTACGTGCCATCCGTCACCTTCCTCGGAACCCGCTTCGAGAACTTGCGTATCGCCGGACACCCGGTCAAGCTCGACCTCGATCCGCATATACTCGGTTCGAAGCCGCCAAACGACGCGCCCTATACCAGTGATCCGGGATTTGTGCAGCGTGTGACGAGTCAGTATGAGCGCATCCACGCGCACCAGAATCTTCCGGCCGAAATTCCCGAACGCTACAAGCAACCTCTCCCGGTCGCCCCCAACCAGGAGTTGCTCGAATGCTCACTGATCAACCAGGCGGATGGTTCTTATCCGGGGCGATCTTTCGGGCACGTGATCGACGTTCCAAACTTCGGCAAGATCTACCTGGCTGCCTTGCGTCTGGAACAGTCGGACTTCCAGCCGGGATCCGGGATCCCGAAGAAGACGCTGATCAGCTTGACCATGATCGAGCTGGAGATGGGTTGCGTGGGGGCGGGACGAATGGGAGTTGCGAATGGCAAGACAAACGGGGGGACTTATCCATAGAAAGTTCCGACGCGACAAGGATTGCCTGACTGCGTTCAGAAACGTGAAGATATACGCAGCAATGCTCGTGTGACCGTATTCGCATCTTTCTGGCCGACTGCCTTGGCTCCAGACGTCCGCAGCCCACCTCCCTGCAAGAAGAATCCTGTAAAATCCAGGTTGCCAGAGTCCCGCACCTTGAGTTCGTGGACCGATTCCACATGCAACTTGGAAGCAGGCAATATGGCTTGGCGTGAAAGACAAGGGCGCGCGATCAGACTTCCAATCACCTTCATTCTTGGAATTCTCGGATTGGTTTTTCTCGTGCCACTTCGCGATGAGCGCATTGTCGATCCGCGCGCTGCGTATGATCACGCCAAGGAGCTCTCTTTGCGAGGGAACCTGGAAGAGAGCCAACAAGAGGCCGAAAGAGGCTACCAGCGATTCCGGACGTACGATGATCGCTGGGCTTCCAGACTCCGCCTTGTCGAGGCCGAATCCATGGTGTTGCGCGGCAAGTATCAAGATGCACTTCGCATCCTCGCGATTCTTTCTCCCGCCCTCAAAGATCCGGATGAGACAGTTGAACGATTGACATTCGAAGGTTTGGCTTTCGCCCATCTACAGCAATTCTCCGAAGCAGCTGCAAGATTAGGCGCCGCTGAGAGCATTTGCGCGGCCAACCCTCTGACCGTATGCGGCGGGGTACCGAGGGCACGCGGCGTCCTGGCAGTCGAACGAGGAGAGTTTTCAGAAGCTCAGAGTTTTTTTCTAAAAAGCCTCGATTTCGCGCGATTGCACCATGACCGATGGTTGGAAGCAAGTGCGCTCTTGAATTTGGGTACCGCTTCCCTTCAGCTCGAGCACTACGACGAAGCACTGGATTGGTCAAAGCTCGCGCATCAGGCTTCGATCGATCTCGGAGGAGAGGATCTTCAAGAAAGATCTCTGGGCAACGTGGGGTGGGCATACTTTGGCCTTGGGGATATGGAAAAGTCCTTGGAGTGTTTTGTCGAAGCGGAGAAAAGTGCTGCGCGGCTTGGCAATCCACTGTTTCAGGTCAAATGGCTGACAACTGCGGGCGATGTGTATTGGAATTTGAAGGACATCGGCCGAGCCACCCAGTCCTATCGCAAGGCTCTCGACTTGGCGGCGCAAATTGACAGCCGGGAGGACTCGGTCGATCTACTTGAAGATCTCGCACACGCTTCAATTGACGCGGGCCAGTTAGGCGATGCAAACGGATATCTTCAGCGGCTTGCTCCCTTACTGCGCGCGAATGCGAGTCGACTCGATGCGCTTGATATGACTTTGGCGCAAGGCCGTTTAGCGGCCGCCCTGCGTCAAGACCGACTTGCGGAAGAGATTTTTCGCAAGGTCGAAGCCGACCCGGCAAGTCAGAGCTCGATGCGGATCGGCGCCGAGCACGAGCTCGCTCGACTCTCCGAAGTGCAGGGCGACGCTATCGATGCGGACAGAATGTATCGAACTACTTTGTCGACTTTTGAGTCGACTCGTGCGCAGCTCAAACATGAAGACTCCAAGCTGCCGTTCCTTGCCAATGCCACCGGCATCTATGACGATTACATTCATTTTCTTGTGAGTCACGGCAAGACGGCGCAGGCTCTCGAAATCGCCGATCAGAGCCGGGCGCGTACACTCGCACAGGGCCTCGGGCTTGCCCCGAACACGCGGGCTTTCGATCGCACTGCATTGCAGCCGGGGAATGTCGCACAAAAAGCAGGGGCTACACTTCTCTTCTATTGGTTAGGGCAAAAACAATCCTATCTCTGGGCAATTACGCCAACGAAGACTGCGCTTTTCCCCCTTCCGGCGCAAAGCGAACTTATGCCCAAAATCGAGCGGTATCGGGAGGCTCTGCTTGGACCGAACAACGCCGTCGACCTCGGCAACGCTGATGGCAACGCGCTTTATCAAATCCTGATCGCGCCCGCAAGGAAAATGATCCCTCCTGACTCGACGGTTGCGATCCTGAGCGATGGCGTTTTGAGTCAACTCAACTTTGAGACACTGATTGTCCCGGGAACGAATCCGCACTACTGGATTGAGGATGCGACATTGATCTCGGCTCCCTCTTTGTCCATGCTCGCCTCTGCGCGCCCCTCCCAGAACCCGGGCGGCAAAATGCTTTTGATCGGGGATGCAGTTTCTCCCAGCGCGGACTATCCGGAACTGCCGATGGCGGCGTTCGAAGTGCGACAGATCCGGAAGCACTTCGCCGAGCAAGAGACGACGGTCATCGCGCGCCAGCAGGCAAGTCCCGATGCCTACATGTCCAGCGCCCCGCAACAATATTCCTACATTCACTTTGTCGCGCATGGAGTTTCCAGCCGCACCGATCCCCTTGACTCGGCTATCATTCTTTCGCGAACCAGCAGTGCCGAGGATTCGTTCAAGCTCTATGCCCGCGAGATCATCCAGCGGCCGATCCATGCACGGCTCGTGACTATCTCCGCCTGCTATGGCAGCGGCACCCGATCTTATGCGGGAGAAGGATTGGTGGGTTTGTCGTGGGCCTTCCTCCGCGCCGGTGCGCACAACGTAATCGGCGCCTTGTGGGAAGTGAGCGACGAGTCCACCCCGCGTCTGATGGACAGTCTTTACGAAGGCGTCGAATCCGGGCTGCCGCCCAGTGCCGCGCTCCGCCAAGCCAAACTCGCGCTTCTTCACTCGCAGAGCAGTTTTAGCAAGCCATTTTTCTGGGCGCCCTTCCAAATCTACACGGGTCTGTGAGGTACTGGCGCCGGTTCGCTTAAACGCAGGCAGGGATCGTACATTAGCCTATCTGAAAGGAGAACCGCTTTGACCCTCTCGAGCCCCATTGCCTCGGTCTCATCCACAACTGAGACAAAGGGCCCAGCGCTCTCCTTGATTGGCTTGCGGAAGGCATTTGCCGAGGTTGTCGCGGTGGATGGCATCGATCTTGAGGTCCTCCGGGGAGAGTGTTTTGGGCTGCTCGGGCCGAATGGCGCCGGCAAGACGACCACCATTGAAATCTGCGAGGGGCTGACGACACCGGACGCCGGCAGCGTAAGCCTTCTGGGACTCGGCTGGCAAACTTCTGCTACAGAACTTCGCCAGCGCATTGGCGTGCAATTGCAGGAGACTCAGTTCCCCGATAAGCTCACCGTCGAGGAGCTACTTCGTCTCTTTCGCAGCTTCTTCCGTCGCGGCATTCCCGTCGAGGAAGTCATCGGCATGGCACAACTCGAGGAGAAACGCCGCGCTCGTATCGGGACGCTTTCTGGTGGGCAGAAGCAACGGGTTGCGATGGCCTGCGCTTTGGTTGGCGATCCGGACCTCCTGTTCCTCGATGAGCCGACGACCGGGCTCGATCCCCAGGCTCGCCGCCATCTGTGGGACTTGGTCGACGGGTTGCGGAGCGCGGGACGAACGATCATTCTGACCACCCACTACATGGATGAGGCAGAACGTCTGTGCGATCGGGTCGCCATCATGGACCACGGTCGCATCATCGCGCTTGGAACTCCGCAACAATTGATTTCTTCGGTAGGTGGAGATCACGTTGTCGAATTTGCAGTCATCTCGAATGAGGCCGTCCATTCCGTCGATGTGGGCCAGCTGACGGGGATTCCGGGAGTCCAGGCCCACAGGGTCGATGCGAGCATTCACCAACTCTCCGTAACGGAGCTGCACACGACAGTGCCGCGCATCTTCTCTGCACTCGCCCAGATGGGCCTCCAACCGAGCGAATTCCGCACCCATTCTGCGACGCTGGAGGATGTCTTTGTCCGCTTGACAGGAAGGAATCTGCGCGATGAGTAGCTTGTCAGAAAGTTCGCTCTTTCAACTCACCTCAACACGTTTCCGCCTTTTTCTGCGCGAACCCGAAGCTCTCTTCTGGGTATTCATCTTCCCTGTCCTGCTCGCCGCGGGATTGGGAATCGCCTTTCGTAATCGGCCTCCCGATGTTCTGCAGGTGGGTGCGACAAGCGCGCAACTGACGCAAGCACTCAACAGCGATAAGGGTCTCACGGCGATCACAATCAGCGAATCTTCGGGCACCCACGAATTGGCTACGGGAAGGATTCTGTTACTCGCAATCCAGCAACCGAACGGTGTCGTGTACAAGTACGACGACACAAACCCGGATGCGCGATCGGCACGACTGCTGGCGGACCTTGCGGTTCAAAAGGCAGCCGGACAAAAGGAAGCTTTGCATTCCTCCAACGACTTGATACACGAAACCGGAGCGCGTTACATCGACTTTGTCGTGCCCGGCCTTCTGGGGATGAACCTTATGGGTTCGGCAATCTGGGGTCTCGGCTTTTCCATCGTCGAAGCGAGGCAAAAGAAACTGCTCAAACGTTTTGTGGCTTCGCCCATGCCACGCTGGCAATACCTTGCATCGTTTCTTCTTTCGCGCCTGGCATTGCTGGTGATCGAGGTTGTTGCTTTTCTCGGATTCGCGCGGCTCGTCTTCGGCGTGCCGTTCCGTGGATCGCTTTGGGATCTGGCAGTTCTTTGCGTGCTGACGTCTCTGTCGTTTTCGGCGCTCGGCCTCCTGATCGCCTCGCGCGCGAGGACCATGGAAGCCGCATCCGGGTTGATGAACCTTGCGATGCTTCCCATGTGGATTCTTTCCGGCGTGTTCTTCTCGGCCACTCGCTTCCCGACCATGATTCAGCCCTTCGTACGCGCCCTTCCGCTGACCGCAGCCATCGATGCCTTGCGCGGAAACATGCTCCAGGGCATGGGCCTTACGCAAATGATCTTGCCCGTTACCACTCTTCTGGTCTGGCTGGCGATCACATTTGTTGTATCACTCCGCATTTTTCGCTGGCGGTAACAGATCGGTGCGGTGCCCGCTATGGCTGTTGCGCCTCGAATGCCGCGAATCGCTTCTCCAATTCCCATTCTTGCTGGGCCTTGAGGCTGCCTTTGAGAAATGCCGAACACGCATCGGAAGTGGGTCGGCTACACGGCGGCACGACACGCGTGAAGTCGTCCGGGGCGGCCCAGAAATCGGCCCCCGGCAGGAAGCTGTGCGCAATCGAAGTACGCGCTGACCGTTTCAGGTCTTGATAGGACCAACCGAAATCTGTCGCAGCCCGGACGTACTCGTGGGTTAAATCGATCCGTGATACCCCTTCATCGTCGGTAGAGAGTGCGACCGGGACATGAGCAGCGAGATAGAGCGGCAAGGGATGTTCTTTGCGCGCGACGTTCAGGATTACATCGTTGCTGGTCAAATTGATCTCCACCATGATGTGCTTTTGCGCCATTTCCCTCAGCAGTTGTTGCGGATTGTCTTCGTACATAACGTCGACACCGTGCCCAATTCGCTCCGCGTGGGCGATCTCCACCGCCTCCCGAATATGAAATCTCAGTCCTTCCGGAGGCACCATCCCCGGCGCAAGCTCGCCCGCATGCAACGAGATGTGAACCCGCGGATAGACCGAGTGCAGATAATCAAGCATCTGCATCTGCCGATGGTACTCGGCCATCGCAAGGAATCCGTCTTCTGGCTGCGCGAAATTAATGCCCACTACGCGGTCGTCCGCGCTTGCCAGTTCAAATGCCAACAGCGCCTGCGCAAAGACTCTTGCCGGCGAATTCCCACGCCCGACCACAAACAAGAACCGCACCAGAACGTGACATGCGGACGCCGGTTCAGCAGTCCGACAATGCTCGCGCGCGTTGCGCGTCTCCTCCATCTGGTCCAGATCTGCATGTCCGACCGCAACATCGTCGCGTAAATGGTGCTCCAGCAAAGCCCCACGGACTTGGGCCATGTCAGAACTCCAGCCAACCTGGTCGGCGGCGCGTAGAGCATTCCCGGACGGCGTGGCCACCTGCACTTCGAGATACTGTTCGTTTTGAGCGGCAGCGCGCGTTGCAACTTCATCGAGCCATTCCCCGAGGTGACGGCGACTCGTTCCAGCGCGAAGAAACGAGGAGAAGAAGTGATCGTGCCCGCTGATCCCGTTTGAAGGAACGAAAGACCGCATCGACCAGGCGTCGACCATCGCGTCGTATTCCTTTTGATCTGAAGGCAGTTCGGCGGCGGGGATCGATCCTGCGGCACAAGTCACCCGCGGCGCGCCCGATACGGAGATGCCTTTGTTCGCCTCAAGCCTGTGGGACGTCAGGTTCACGCAGAGATCGTCCTCGGCTGCATCTCGGAGGATGGTCTCCGCATACACGGCACCGGTGAGATGGAAATGCAGATCGCCGCCCTTGGGCATCCCCGCAAGAAAAGCGCGCAATTCCAGAGGGTTCGATGCAGCTTTTCGGAAGGCTCGCTCTGCGCGGATTTCAGGCGTGATGGTCTGCGCGCGCATGGGCCAAACGATACACGCACCGAAACACAACAGAGCATGGGTTCGCGAAAGAAGCGAGAAGAATCGGGAAGGCATGAGGTTCCTCATGGAGGATGGACATGGCATGTCCACAAATTGAGACCGCGCTGCAACACTTGGGAAAAACAATGTCTCTCGAAGAATAACCGCAATGCACCCGATCCAAAAGAGCGACCTTTTATGTTATGAGACCCACCGCCCTCTCGCGGCCGTGTAATATCCTACCCTCAACAGCCCCTTGGGCACTTCCCTGCACGCAATCTCTTCCGCACCAACCGTCTCGATGGAAGAATTCGTTCTTAGGAGCCAACTCGAACCATGTCGAACGATCCGCCCAATTCCAAATCTCCGCTTTCACTGACGCGCCGTCAGGCGCTGAGCATGGGCCTGACTGGCTCGGCTTTTCTTGCCACGGGAGCGGGTATCGGCGCCTTCGCCAAGACGGACACGTCCACGTCGGATGATGAACGCGTGGAGATCGGCATCATCAATCGCGATCGCAAATGGCTCAATCTGGAATCGGAAGCGACGCTGGAGAAAAGCTTCAAGATCGATACACCCATTGGTCCCAGTCCACTGATCCGCAAGCTCAGATACAAGTCGGTGCCGTTCTATTACATTCCCCGGTACGGCGACGCGGACTCCGGAGAGATCGCCGCCACCGACGACGAAGACTTTCCTGGCCAGCGTTCGGTTCAGATATGGGTCACATGGATGACCCTGGGGGTGAGAAACGTATTGCATGGCAATCTCATCGGGTCGGTGAATCCAGAGTTCGCCATGGCCGATGCTGCGATCATTGACGACTTCATCGATCTCAAGCCGAACCATCCGCAGTCCGTTTTACCCTACTTTTTCAAGGGCAAAGCCGACATTGCATGGAAGCGCTGGGGCACGCGCATGAACCCGGTCCTCTGTCCGGATCTCCGAAGCGCTCTCTACGACCAGGCTCTCGTGCACCATTTCGCAAGAGTCCATTATGGCGGAACCATGTCGCAGACACACACAGACCGCTGGGAAACACCTGCTGAGATTCGGATGCTGAGGACGATGGGTGCGGACGTGACTTGCACGCTCGACGGGACCTACATCGTTTATGCAAAACAGGCAGGAATTCATTTCGCCACAGTAATGATGGTGCTCAACTATGGCGAGGGACTGCGCCCTTTGGATGTGGCAATGCTTTCAGAGTTGGACCTCGAGCGCTGTGCTACCTCGATGAGAGCGACGCTTCTCGAAACGATTGCTTCTCTGAAGGGTTTTAAACACCAATGTGACTGTTTCAAACTCGAAGAAGAGCGTTATCGCGCGATTTTTCCCTACACCGTGAAGTGATACGCGCGGAAGTGCTTTCTACGGTGAGGTAGCAGTCTTGAGATGCACGCCCGTCAATGGGGTTGGCAGCGCCCGCAAGCCGGATCGAGGCCCTTAGGCCGTCCTTCGCGCCATGCGCCTTAATTCGCTGCTCGGATTCGCGACCTCGCTGGCGCTCGCGGCCTTAAGGAAGTTTTCCGCGGCCATCGGCCTTCCCAACAAAAATCCTTGCAAAGCGCTGCAGCCGAGGCGCGTCAAGAACTCTTGCTGCGCTACGGTTTCGACACCCTCTGCCACAATCTTCAAATTCAAAGTGCGCCCAAGAGCCACGATGGCCGAAATGATTGCAGCATCGTCCGCATCCTGGGCGAGGTCGCAAACGAATCCGCGATCGATCTTGAGCTCGCTCGCAGGCAGCCGCTTCAGATAGAGGAGACTCGAATAGCCGGTGCCGAAATCATCGATCGAAATGCGAACACCCATTTCGTGCAGCTGCTGCAAGATCGACATGCTTGCCTGCGTATCGCGCATGGCGGTCGATTCGGTCACTTCGAGGGTGAGGCACCGCGGTTCGAGGGAATGGCGTTCCAATGTATCGCGCACCATCTGAATCAGCCCCGGATGATTGAACTGCATCGCTGAAAGGTTGACTGCGATCGTCCAGCTGCTAAAACCCGCTTCGCGCCATTCGCTCATCTGCCGGCACGCCTCGTCGAGCACCCATTCTCCGATCGGTACAATCAAGCCCGTCTTTTCGGCGATGGGAATGAACTGATCCGGAGGGACCAAGCCGCGCGTCGGGTGATTCCAGCGAACGAGCGCTTCGGCTCCGATGATTCTTCCCGTTCGTGCATCAAATTTTGGCTGGTAATGAAGGACCAGTTCCTGCTGCCCCTGGGCGAGGCGTAGATCGTGCAGCACCTGCATCTGTCTTTGCGCATCGTCGTTCATCGACGCGTCGAAGAAGCAGTAGCCATTGCGGCCAGAAGTTTTGGCATGATACATCGCCGCATCCGCGTTCTTGAGAAGATCCTGCTGTTCTCCATTCAAACTGCTGTACATCGCAATTCCGATGCTTGCGGAGACGCGTAATTCCTGGCCGGCAATGATGCCGGGGCGTCCGATCTCAGCAACCAGTTTATCGGCGAGGCTTGCGGCATCCGCCGGCTCATTGGTGTTCGCCAGCACAACAAATTCATCGCCACCCATTCGAGCCAGCGTGTCGCGCGCACGAATGATTGACCGCACCCGCTGAGCGACCTCGACTAACAGAAGGTCGCCAACATGATGACCGAAGGCATCATTAATCTGCTTGAATCCATCCAGGTCCACAAAGAGAACTGAAAAGCACGTGCCCTGACGTTTTGCATTCTGGATTTCCTGCTCTAGCCTGTCGACAAGCAAAGCGCGATTGGGGAGCTTGGTAAGACTGTCGTGCAGTGCAAGGAATTGCAGTTCCTGGTTGGCGTTGGCCAACGACGAAGCCAAAATTGCGGTGCGCGATTCAAGACGCAAATCGAGAAGCGAGGTGAGAAGAGCAATGGACAATACGGCGACCGACAAAACAAGAATGAGCGGCGCCAGGATGCTGGTGAACACACCTCCACGCGCCATTGCGCACGTGCTGTTCAACGGGAATTGTGCTGCCGCCATCCCTGTGTAGTGCATCCCCGCAATGGCGAGACCCATCACAACGGATGCGCCGGAACGCCAGGCCCTCACATGGGTTGAGCGTTCGCGCAGTCGGAATGCGATCCACAACGCCGCTCCGGACGCCACAATCGCGATCACAATCGAGAGAATGAGCAGCGAAGGAATGTACCGGATGCCAGGCGTCATACGCATCGCCGCCATCCCCGTGTAGTGCATGCTCGAGACGCCCGCTCCCATCAAGAGTGCGCCGCAGCACAAGCGCAACAAGGAAAGCTCTTTTTGGCAGACAATCCAGAGGGCCAAGGCGGACGAGGCAATGGCAAGGAGGAGGGAAAGGGTGGTAACTGCCGGGTCATAGCCCATCGGAATGGGCAGGCTAAAAGCCAGCATGCCGAGGAAATGCATCGACCATATGCCAATGCCCATGGCAATTGATCCGCCGGTGAGCCACCAACGCGCCGAACGCCCTTGCGCCGACGTCACACGTCCGGCCAGGTCGAGGGCGGTATAAGACGCGAGCATCGCTACGAGCAACGAAGCGATCACAAGCCATGGATTGTAGCTACCCGTCAGCACCGGGGTTCTCCAGGATGTCAGTTGTCTTACTCTTGCTTGGGGTGAAGCTGGGGCCTGGGTCCGCGTTACGGGGAATCAGTGCGAACGTCTTCTTCTCATTAGAATCGTTGAGTGTCTAAGCAAAGAATAACAATCTCTGCGATTGGCGTCGGTGCCACTTTGGTGTCATCTCAAAAGTAATCAAGGCTCTTATTTCCTGGCTCTTTTGATGTGCTTGGAAGCTCGTCCATCTTCGTCCCATGGATACTTCGATGGCACGATACTTTACCCGCCGCGATCCCGCTCTCATTGGGCAACGCGCGAGAAGCCCAGGAATTATCGGCCTCGATTTGAGCGTGAACGCGGGTGGTCCTCTAAATTCATGTCGTCCGGCTGCTCGTTCTCATTTTTACGTTTCCCGTGCTTGGCCACATACATCGCCGCATCGGCGGAGTTGAGCAGGCTGTCTTTCGAGTTTCCATCGACGGGATAAATCGCGGCACCCAGACTCGCAGATCCATGAAGCTGGTTCCCGTCGATGCCGAAGGGTTCCTTAAAACAGCGTTCCAGGCGAGCCGCAATTTCGATCACATCCTCCTGGCTTCGGACACTGGGAACAAGCACCGCGAATTCGTCGCCGCCAATGCGGGCCAGCATGTCGTCGGGACGAATCTGATGTTTCATGCGCTGAGCCACCATCTGCAGATAAAGATCGCCGACCCGGTGCCCATAAAGATCGTTGACCATCTTGAATTCGTCGAGGTCCACATAGATGAGCCCAAAGATCGAGCCATTTCGATTGGCGACTTCGATGAGAGCATCAAGGCGCTTCTCGAGAGAGAACCGATTGTGAATGTCTGTAAGCAGATCGTAGTCCGATCGATGCAGCAGGTCGGAGTAGAGCCTTCGGCTCTCGATAGCGACCGCGGCTAATTCGGCTGCCATTGACAAAGATTCTGACTCCAGCTTGACGACGTCTACATGGAATGGAACAGCGGCAAAGATCACACCGAGTTGTGCTCCAGAGCGCGCCCGGATCGGGCATTCGAGAATCCGCAGACCATCTGCCTGCTCAGGGGAGTGCCCGACTCGACCGCCGTCAGACAAATCACACCAACACGGTGCGCCCTGCAGCTTGAGCGACACCAGGGCGCTGATTTGTTCCATGATCTCCGCCAGCGGGCGCGAACCGTTAATGTCTTCGAGAATCATGCTGCGCCGCTGCTCAAATCTCGCCGAGTCCGCCATCTGGTGGCGGATCCGCCGCTCGACGCGCCAGGCTCGTGCACCCACCGCGATCACCACGAGCAGCAGCAGGCCCACGACAAGAGTGAGATTACGCACGCTCAACGGCGACGGATTGGCAACCAGCGCCACGTCATCCATGGAACGAAGGAGTACTTCGAATGCAATCGGCCCCTGAAACTTGTCGAAATCTTCCAGGATGCAGATTCCCGTCATTCTTACCTTCGAACCCAACGGAATCTGCCTCATTGGCGGAAGCTGCAGGTTGACCCCATGCTCCGGGTGTCGATAGACCGCCGAGAAAAGATGGCCGCCGGAAACGAGAACGTATTCATCCTGCCCGGCTTCTCGAACGGCCATCAACAGCCGTCCTTCGACAGAAACCAGGTCAAATGCGTGAGTCCCCAACGCCAGATCGGAAGCCGCAACAGGCTGTGGAACGATGGAAGCGGGCTTCCCGCTCAGCTCGATTTCACCGCGGGTCAGCGTCAATGCGCCGCTATGCACATCGGGAAATCCCGTGGCGTCGGCCACCTGGCCGATCTTCACCGGCTGCTCAAACTGTGTTTCGATCCACAAGCTCTTGGCGCCGTCTTCGAGCACAATGGCAGCCCCCGGTTGGGCATAGGTCACAGTTCCCTGCACCCGCACTCTCTGGGTCCGATCCTGGATGTTGTAGACACTCAGAACCTCATCCATCGGGGTAACCGGTAATGTATTGGGAGCTGCCCCGGCTCGCTTGATGATCTTCACATCCGAGAGAGAAGGAACCTCCATCAGAATCCCGGTCATTTGGTTTTTGTTGTCGAATTTTCCTGCGACCGCTCCTGTCAGTTCAACTTCGGCGTCCAGCAATCCCGTCAAATCGGTAGGGCCGCGCTCAATCATCTCTGCGTCGATGTTCCCGCCATCCATGAGCAATTGCAGATAGATATTCGTTACGCCCGCGTCAAGAACGACGTTGGCGCTGCGAACGACGGCACGAACCGTCGCTCTTCGACAGTCGAACTGGGCCCGGATCAATTGTTTGAAATCGGCTCTCACCGGCACGGGCGGAAGACCATGGCGAAGGAAGATCACGTTATCGGCCTTGACTTCGGGTCGAAAGCTGGCACGCGTCTTCCCTACCACCAGAACACGATCCCCGGTTTGCAGCTTTGCCTTTGGATTGGCTTCGACGTAGATCGCCGCGTCGCCATCCTGCACAAACAGATCGACGTTCCCGTCTTCGTAATAAGTGACTGACCCCTCAAATGCGACCGGGATGCCGTGACTCGCCTCGTCATTACTGAGGACGTGAAGTTCCCGCAAACTGGTCAGGGTCTTTTGGTCCGCAGCTCCAGCCACTGCCGCACACCCCAAGGCGAGGGCAGCAAAGAAAACACCGGAAGCGGAAAGCTTTCTCTTCATCGCGTGAAGAAACGACGCTCGATTGTGCAGCCAGGCACTTGACCGCATGCCATGTGGAGCTGGTTCGGAAATCTGTCGATCGGACACACCGGTTCGGCCGACCGCTAATTTCAAGGTATTCGTTGGTTTGCGCCCATCGCACGCCCCGGTCGCTTACCGGCAGGCAGGCGAACTCCGACTGCTGGGAATCTCCTTAAGCGCAAAGTCTAGCAGGGGCTAATTCCTAGTATGGATCACCCAAAAGAGGCAAAATCATACTTTCGTCATGCCTCCGCGAGGCACGACCCACTGCGACGGAAGAGGCGCCCCTCTTGGGACCTTAAGACAACCACAATGAAGCGAATTCGTTCTCTATCTTCAATGCTTCTCACGGTCCCGCCCCGAACGGTACGACTCAATTCTCATTTTTTTGCGCAAGCTCTGCGGATAGATAAAAAATCCTTGACCGCGGGCATCGGAGCCTCAAACAGCAGACGGCCGAACTGATCTCTCAAACCTCTCAACGGAGCCGAAATTCAGGAGATTTGCAGACTTTGCAACGTTTTCGACGACGCCAAGTCAACTTCAACCCTCAGAAGTGCATCGGATGACATTGAAGCTAGTAGGTCGTGCCGGGCGCTTGATCCGCCACCACACCGACGAAAACAACAATTCAGGAGGATTTCCATGAAAAAGTTGCTCGGCATTTTTTTGATTCTTGCGGGATCGATGCCCCTTGCCCGCGCGGCGGACGATCAGCAGAAGATCGATTCGCGCCTGCAAGCTGCGCGCACCACGATCGATGCAATTATGTCCGTTCCCGACAAAGCCGTTCCCGATGGAATTGCACGGAAGGCTGTCTGTGTGGCAGTGATCCCTGGCGTCGTCAAAGGCGCATTTATCCTGGGCGCTGAGTACGGCCAGGGCGTTGTGACATGCCGTACGGGGGCCGGTTGGAGCGCTCCCGTGTTTATTCGTTTGGCCGGCGGCTCTTTCGGATTTCAGGCCGGCGGACAAGGCACCGACCTGGTTCTCGTGGCGGTAAATGACAAAGGATTTCAGGATCTACTCAAAGACAAGTTCAAGATCGGCGGCGACGCGTCGGCTGCAGCCGGCCCCGTGGGCCGGGATGCGCAGGCGTCGACGGATTTGAGCATGAGAGCCGAACTGCTGACATGGTCACGCAGCCGCGGCGTATTCGCCGGAATTGATCTCAATGGTGTCTCCGTGAGCCAGAATCGAGCGGATACTGACGATATCTACGGCACTCAACACACGTTTGAGCAGATCTTGCACGGAGCCGTAGCCCCACCTGAAGTTGCGCGGCCGTTCTTGAATGCGGTCTCGCAATACTTCGGCGAGGCGCGGGCCAGCCGCTAAAACTAGCGACCGCAGTTCGACAGAAATTATCGATGGAGAGGGTGTTCGCACGAGGAACACCCTCTTTCTCTTTTCGTTCAATCAGGGCTTCAGTTCCCAATCAGACCGGCAATCTGTACGCTCAAGTCTCCTGCCAAAGTTTCTCGTCGAATCGTGCCTGCGCCAGTCTCTGAGCGTTGGGGCTGTCGTGCCCCTGCAACTTTTGTGGTAACCGACGATCCTGCAACCTGACGATTGCATGGCGCAAAAGCGGCATTGTCCTACGTTTACGGGGATATGATGCTGAATTCACGGCTTTCATGAAAGCCTCATCTGGAGAATTCAATATGCTGACCGTTTCGTATCTCATTCGCCTTTATTTTGGAATCAAGAACTTTTTCGTCCGTGAAGAAGCGCAGGACCTGGTGGAGTACGCACTTGTCGTTGCGTTGATCGCCTTTGGGGCAGTAACCGCGATGAAAGGCCTATCCAGCGAAATCAAGACCGCATTCAGCACGATCAGCAGCGATCTCGGCAGCTCGCTTTAGGCGCAGATAACCAGCATCACGCACCGTTCTCCGCACATCGCACGATGACTCTGAAACTGGCGCTTTGTCGAGAGTGCTTCTCTTTCAACTTACGAAGTCAGTGATTCGACCGGGGGCAAGACCCCTTATCGGACTGCAGTCATTCCGCACCTTTAAAAGAGAACCAGTAGAACCTTCTCCAGCAGCACATGCAGCGAACGGGTCGCAGAGCAAACATCCCCAGAAGACCATCGCCGGCATGCAACTCACCCTGCTTGAATTCAGTCGAGCTGCAGCGAGGGCAGATTCTGCGAGGCCAGAGTATTCGTGGCAGCCAGCCGGGCCACGTCCTCACTTCTACATTCATCTGCAAACTCCATTCAGTCGCGCTGTCCTACCCTTGATCATCTCTAAAGACTCCAACCTCTCCGGAATCGGACGCGTCGTTAAGCCGTTGTCATCGCCCGAGATCGAGTACCGCACAGATTGGACATCTTGCGCCAATTGGCTTACCGGCTCGAAATCACAAGATCGAATGAAGCTTCACGACTGCGTGTTTCTGTGAGGAGTCTGTCCGAAGAAATCAGTGGGAGCAGGTGCAGCCTCCGTCGCAGGGGTCTTCACTTCGCGATCAAGGGCAAGTGGGATGACATTTTGAACGGGAAGTTTAGATTCGACGCCCGCGAGCGCCGGATCCTTCCCCGAGAAGCCGGTTGCATCGGGTTGACTTGTCGATCGGAAAAGCTGCACACCTTTGCGCTTGCGTTCCGCAAAGTAACTCTCGACATCACGCTTCTTAATGAGGGCCATGGCAACTCCACTTGTGCGGTAGTGCTCTACGTGAATGGTGCTCGTCTGGAGCGACGCCGAAGGCGAGACAAGGGGAAGAGTCACTTCTGATTTGAGGATACACGTTGATTTGCCTGCGTGCCGTCCGCGCTGCTGGTTGTCATTGCCCCCTTCTGGGTCATGTCTCCTTAGAGGCCGCGACGTCGTCCAGTTACAAGATTGAAAATCAGGACAGCCAGAGCGACTACAAGAAGCAAGTGGATAAGGCCGCCCGCTATATGAAAACTGAAGCCGAGAATCCACAGAATCAGAATGACCACAAAAATTGTCCAGAGCATATACATCCCTTCATCGTGATGCGGGCACCCCGTATCGGGGGGATTGAACCGGGGTGTCCGGCACGCACTTCATCAAAGACAGTTAGTTGGAGGCAACAGCCTGTGCTTTCGCGTCCCTGACTGCATCGAGGAACGAACGTGCAACCGTCGGTACAGCGACGTCGCCTTGCAGGATTCTCCGCGTGGAGATGTCATGGCCGTAGACGGCTTCGGTTGAATCGTCGTCGCGGCGAATCGAAGCGCCGTTCAATGTGAGCCCCGCAAAGGCGCCCTTGGCTCGCGAGTAGGTCAGAATCTCTGTATCAAGCTTCCAGTTCGTATCGGCGGAGGCGTGCCGTCCGACCGGTCCAGCTGCCGCAGAAGCGTCGGCGCCGAGTTCGAACCCGCTTCCGATCAACCGCTCCATGCCCCTGTCATTCTGGATGATCAAGACCAAATCAATTCCTTCCACACCGATCTGCAAACCCCAGCTGCCGCCAGTGATCGCGAAGAAAGCCGGTGCACTCCATCCATTGGCTGTGCGGCACGTAGTGACCCCGCGGCCATTTTCCGCGCCAAAGACAAAGCCCCCCTTTAACAGGTGCGGCACGACTGCCAGGCATTTTGCGTGCTCCAGAACTTCTTCAGGAATGCCGCTATCGGGCGCGGCCATGATCTCGTGCAGCACTCTTCCCGCATGATCAAGGCGGTTGGCTGTTGCTTCGCGATCAGACTCCGCCCAAGCGGCGCTTGCCGCACCTAGACTGAGCATTGCAACCAATGTCACAAGCTTCTTCATGCATCTCACCATTTTCTACCGATGCGTAACATCGCCTGCTTCAGGCACATCCGCGACGCACAAGGTATCTCTCAAATTAGCTCCAACCGGCAGCGATGTCTGAGCAATTGGGCTCTAAAGAGGACTGCAGACCACTCCCGTCGGTCGGTTCGAGGGGAGGCGAGGCCCGATGATGCCTAGGAGATGGGTCCTTTCCGTAAAAGCGTGCACAATTGAACAGATTTCTTCTCTAAGTGCGATAATGGACATACGCAAAGCTCTGACTGCTCTTAACAATCGCGTGAAAGTCTCTGTTCCGGCATGACGTCCCCTGCCTGCCACAGCTCTAAGTCGACTGGCACGTCGTTTGCCGCTCGCTCTTCTCAACAGCAGCAGGTCTTGCCGTTGTTCCCGTTTCTTGATCCGAAAAGGACGGACCGCCATGGTCGATTTGGAAAAGCCCGCGTTTGACGCCGCGTCCTTTTTGATTAAGGCCGGCTTGGGACGAAGAATCATCGAGTTGGCGCCGAAGCAATCTTTCTTCTCGCAGGGCGAGCCGGCGGATTCCATTTTTTACATTCAGAAGGGCCGCGCAAAAATTACGGTCGTCTCGAAAACGGGGAAGGAAGCCACGATTACGCTCCTCTCGGAAGGCGATTTTTTGGGGGAAGAGTCGCTTGTGACTGCGCCCGGGCTACATTTGGCAAGCGCCACTGCAACCACCGTCTGCACCGCTTTTAAAATCGCACGGGAGGAGATGATCCGCGTGCTGCACGAAGAGCATACCTTTTCCGATCTTTTCCTGAAGTATCTCCTGGCGCGCAGCATGCGTATCCAGGCGGATCTTGTCGATCAGCTCTTCAATTCCAGCGAGAAACGTTTGGCGCGCATTCTGCTCTTGATGGCGGAGTTTGGCCAACCCGGGGATCCGGAAACCTTGATTCCCAGGATCTCGCAGGAAACCCTCGCAGAGATGATCGGGACGACTCGCTCGCGAGTCAGCTTCTTCATGAACCGTTTTCGTAAGCTTGGCTTTATCGATTACAACGGCCGCATACGAGTTCACAAGTCTCTTCTGAATGTCGTTCTGCACGATCAGTTACCGGACGACAGCGCCGACGACGCGCCGCGATACGACCTTCCAGGTAAACAAGCTGAAGGCTGAGAAATCGCGGAACGAGCCCCTTTTCGAACGAGATCGGAAGACTTGCCCGCACGGACTCGGTAATCCAGTCGCGGCCTCGATTGCCCAGACGAGGGAGTTGAGCACGGCTCATGTTAGGCATGTAAGGACAGATAGATAGAGAAGGGCCCCGTCCTTTTGGGGGCTGCAGGAGACGGGTGCTTGGCCAAGGCTAAGCAGATAGCCTCTGACTCGACGCGTCCGCACGAAGGGCAGGCTTTCCGCCCGCCAGTTTGATGTCTTTCGCAAGGCCGAGCAATGCCAACATCCGGATCAGCCAGAAGTTGAAGTCGAATTCCCACCATGTCATTCCATGCGTGGCAGATACTGGATGGGCGTGATGATTGTTATGCCAACCCTCTCCCCCGGTCAGCCAGGCCACCCACCAATTATTGGTTGAATCGTCCTGGGTGTTGAATCGGCGCGATCCCCACAAATGAGTCGCTGAATTCACCAGCCACGTCACGTGAAATCCAATTGCAACCCGCAGGAGTACGCCCCATAGCAGCCACGAAATGCCGAGCATCCAACCACCGAAAATAGCTCCGCAAGCGAACAACGCGATGCCCGTGAAGGTAATCGGCGTCCAGTGCCACACTGCCAGCCATCGATAAAAGCGATCGCGCTGCAGGTCGGGCGCGTAACGCGAAATCATGGCGGTTTCGTTGTGCAGAGCACCGCGCATGATCCAGCCCATGTGCGACCACCACTTCCCGTCGCGTGGCGAGTGTGGATCTCCGGGCTTGTCGGTGAACTGATGGTGCATGCGATGGACGGCAACCCAATAGGTCGGGCTCCCCTGCAATGCCATCGCACCACATATCGCCATCGCGTGCTCCAGCCATTTCGGCGTTGTGAAGCCACGATGGGTCAGTTGCCGGTGATAGCTGACGGCAACGCCCACATTCTGGCTCAAGATCCACATCGCGACAAAGATCAGCAGCGAAGACCAATGGAAGCAAAAAAGTGCCGCAACGGCTCCCATGTGAAACGTTGCGATGACCACAAAGAAGACCCAGTTAAGTCCGTTCGATTTACTTTGTCTTAGTTCGGTCTTTGAGGAGGCATCAGATTCTTTTGGTCCACAGATTAACGTCGACATGGAAGCACGGGCTCCGTCTCAAATCAGTAGGTTCGGCGAAATGAAGAGCACCCGTTTGCCAGGCCGCGTGGTCCTCTTATCTAGCTTTAGCAGTTTGTGGGAAAAATCTCTGAGCAATATTGCTCACATTACACTTCGTATCTTCGAAGCCGCAAATCTCTCCTTGGTAGTCAACCAGAATCTTGTTGACAACGATGAACACCCAGCCTACGGTTAGCAATCAGAAGGCTAGAGTGCTAATACTCTCCTGGTGGAACTGCTTGACGGGCCCCGCTGCTCCAATTCTTTGAGCTCAGTCCGCAATATCAGAAGCCTCCCTTTCAAATCCACCCAAAGTCCGCGGCTGGGATCCCCCCGGCGCGCGGTTGACTGCGAGGCAACAATGGAAGCCACACATGCAACCACTACGTTCACCCCTCTCCACGATCGCATCCTGGTTCGCCGCGTCGAAGAGGGCGAAACCGTTCGCGGAGGAATCATCATTCCAGACAGCGCCAAAGAAAAGCCTCAGGAGGGCAAGGTCGTTGCTGTCGGGAAGGGCAAATCCAACGATGAGGGAAAGGTCTTTCCTCTCGATGTGAAGGCCGGCGATAAGATCCTTTTCGGCAAGTATTCAGGAGCCGAGATCAAGATCGATGGCGAAGAACTCCTGATCATGCGCGAGGAAGAAGTCCTCGGCATTATCAAGAAGTAACTACAGTGAAGAATGAACCGCGGCCGAAGTTCGACAAGCTTGCATCCCGCCCCTTCGACCACTTACTGACCTCCTGGTCGCGCCTATCCGCAACAGGCGACTTATCACTGAGCAGCGATTACTGTTCATCGTTCTTAGGAGTTAAAGGTTATGGCAAAGCAAATTCTGCACGGTGAGGATTCCCGTCAAGCGATCCTGCGCGGCGTCAATACACTCGCGGACGCAGTCAAGGCGACACTCGGACCGAAGGGTCGAAATGTTGTCATTGAGAAGAGATTCGGCTCCCCTACGATCACCAAAGATGGCGTCACGGTGGCCAAAGAGATTGAGCTCAAGGATCCGATGCAAAATGTCGGCGCACAGCTGGTGAAGGAAGTTGCTTCGAAGACCAGCGATGTTGCCGGAGATGGCACCACCACGGCGACGGTTCTTGCGCAGGCTATCTTCCGCGAAGGCGTGAAGACGGTGGCAGCGGGCGCGAACCCGATGGCGCTGCGACGCGGCATCGAAAAGGCGGTCACTGCGATCATCGGTACACGCGACAAGGATGGCAACTGGGTTGAAGGGGGCGCACTCGGAAAGCTGTCGAAGCCTGTAGATGAAGGCTCTGTGGCCCAGGTCGGCTCGATCTCTGCCAACGGCGATCAGGAGATTGGCGACATCATCGCAAAAGCGATGAAGACAGTGGGCAAGGACGGGGTCATCACCGTTGAAGATTCGAAGACAGGCCACACCTTTCTGGAGACGGTGGAGGGCATGCAGTTCGATCGCGGCTATCTGAGCCCCTACTTCGTTACCGATCCAGGACGCATGGAAGTCGTGCTGGAAGAACCCAGCATCCTCATCTTCGAGAAGAAGATCAGCAGCATGAAAGATCTGCTGCCCTTGCTCGAACAGACAGCGCGCGGGGGCAAGCCGCTTCTGATCATTGCCGAGGATGTCGAGGGCGATGCCCTGGCCACTTTGGTCGTGAACAAGCTGCGCGGTACATTGAACGTCGCCGCCGTGAAGGCTCCCGGCTTCGGCGATCGTCGCAACGCGATCCTCGGCGACATTGCGATCCTGACCGGCGGAAACGCAATTACAGAAGATCTGGGCATCAAGCTGGAAGGTGTGAAGCTTGAGGACCTGGGCAAAGCCAAACGCATCACGATCGACAAGGAGAACACCACCATCATTGATGGCGCGGGTGATGCGAGCAAGATCAAGAGCCGAGTGAATGAAATCCGTTCGCAGATCGAGAAAACCACTTCAGACTACGACCGCGATAAGCTCCAGGAACGGCTGGCGAAACTTGTGGGGGGCGTGGCCATCATCCAGGTCGGTGCAGTCACCGAGACCGAGTTGAAGGAGAAGAAGGCTCGCGTTGAGGACGCACTCCATGCCACGCGTGCGGCAGTCGAGGAAGGCATTGTCCCGGGCGGAGGCGTAGCCCTGGTTCGCGCTATTCCGGCGCTCGATATCCTTATCAAGACGCTCCATGGCGACGAAAAAATCGGGGCGCAGATCGTGCGCCGCTCCCTTGAAGAGCCACTACGCCAAATCGTCGCCAATGCGGGAGAGGAAGGATCAGTCGTTGTTGCCAAAGTCATCGAATCAAAGGATCCGTATTTCGGCTATAACGCGGCCACCTGCAAGTTCGAGGATCTGGTAAAGGCCGGCATCATTGACCCAACCAAGGTGACCCGTACGGCTCTCGAAAACGCAGCCTCGATCGCAGGCCTCCTTCTCACCACAGAAGCCCTGGTTGTCGAGCTTCCCGAACCCAGCGCTGCGGCCCCTGCCGGCGGCAACGGGGGCATGGACGGCATGTACTAGGAAAACGAACGCCAGCGCTCAGTTCAGTGTTCCGAGCGCATAATGAAGGGCCTCAGCTTTCGCTGAGGCCTTTTTTTTAGTAGCGAATCAGTTCGGATCAGCGCGCCTAACCGATTCTCGGAGGCCCGGTCGCGCTTGTTTCATGAGCAGGCTGGAAGAAATCAGGGTTCGCAGAAAGGGCCGGGCCGCAGAGAGAGTGTGGCGGAAGTGCGTGTGAGTCGAACACACCGTCGCCCGTGAAGGACGACCGCCGGTTTTGAAGACCGGGAGGATCACCGGAGCCCAGGCACTTCCGTGGCCGCAGAGCCTTCCAACTATAATACGAATTCACCGCGGCAATATCGGCTGCAGGGATAGTGCCGACGCAATTCCAAACTCCCATGAGACTGACGCAACAGGTTAAAGCCGGCGGATGTGCCAGCAAACTCGCACCGGGTTCCCTTCGAGCCGTTCTCGACGACCTGCCGCCGCAAGTTGATCCGAACCTTCTGGTCGGATTCGATCAATCGGATGATGCCGGCGTGTATCGCATCGGCGAAGATATTGCCTTGGTCCAAACCGTCGACTTCTTCACTCCGATGGTCGACGATCCTTTCACCTTTGGCCAGATCGCCGCTGCCAATGCGCTGAGCGACGTGTATGCCATGGGAGGCCAACCGCTCACGGCGCTTTCCATTGTTTGCTATCCCCAGGACGCCGATCTTCAGATCCTGGGGCAGGTAATGCTTGGCGGGCTCGCGAAGCTGAAAGAAGCGCACTGCACCGTGGTCGGAGGTCACAGCGTGCGCGACGCGGAGATGAAGTTTGGCTATGCCGTAACCGGCCTCATCGATCCCAAGCGGGTGTATACCAATGCTGCGGCACAGCCCGGCGATGTTTTGCTGCTGACCAAGCCGATTGGAACCGGCGTGATCACAACTGCGATTAAGCAGG
Source organism: uncultured Acidobacteriaceae bacterium (assembly GCA_963798035.1). GTDB lineage: Bacteria > Acidobacteriota > Terriglobia > Terriglobales > Acidobacteriaceae > Telmatobacter. The sequence continues at coordinate 370,594 of CAWCRW010000014.1, forward strand.
GCAAGGCAAAGGATGCATGGATTGCGGGCGCGGTGAAGTCGATGACGACACTCAACCAATGTGCCTCGGACGTTGTTTCACAAATCGGTAGCGTGCATGCGATGACCGATGTAACAGGATTCGGCCTCATGGGCCACGGCCGCGAAGTTTCAATGGCAAGCCGGGTACTTTTGGAAATTGAAACCGCGAAGGTTCCGCAGCTTCCTGGCGCTCTCGAAGCCATCGCAGAAGGTGCGATCCCGGGTGGGCTGCTGGCGAATCGTGAATATGCGGAGTGCGTCGTTACCGAGGATTCGTCCAGTCGAATTCCGGAAGACCTTCGCACCCTTATGTTCGATCCGCAGACGTCGGGTGGTTTGCTGATCAGCGTGGGCGAAGCGAAGGCCGCGGATTTGCTGGGCGCAATGCACGATGCCGGGGTTCCCGCGGCGCAGATTGGGCGAGTGCTGGTTGGGAATCCGGGGATTGTTCTGCGATAGCTTGAAGCAGTTCAAATACGTTAAAAGCGAAGGGCAATCGGCATGACGGCGAAAGCAGATCAAAAGATATCCTCTCTCGAGGATCTTTACCGCGAACTGCCCTCGGTCAGCGATTTGCTGCTCACAGAGGCTGTGCTGCTGCTGCTCAATTCGCACCCGCGCAATAGGGTGGTCCGTGCTTGCCGGGTTGCCTTAGAAAATATTCGCAAAGAAATTGCGGGTGGGGCACGAGAAATCGTGTCCGAACGTATCCGGACGCTGTCGCAATCGATCGAAACGGAACTAAGCCAAGGTCCGCGTTACTCCTTGCGTCCTGTAATCAACGCGACGGGAGTATTGCTGCATACCAATCTCGGACGTGCTCCCTTGAGCCGGAAGGCTTTGGAACATGTCGTTGAGGTTGCGCGCGAATATTCGAATCTGGAGCTCGACCTGGAACACGGCCAACGCGGCAAGCGCGATGTGCATCTGGAAACCCTGCTGCTCTCATTGCTGCAGACTACAGCAGATCGCGGCGACACCGGTGAAACAAACCGAGCCATCATCGTCAACAACTGTGCGGCCGCCACATTTCTTGCGCTGCACGCGCTCGCCAAAGGGAAAGAAGTGCTGGTCTCCCGTGGCGAGCTTGTGGAGATTGGCGGAGGCTTTCGCATTCCCGAAATTCTGCAGGAGTCCGGCGCTCTGCTCAAGGAAGTGGGCACCACCAACCGCACCCGCATTGCCGACTACGAGCGAGCGGTTTCGCCGAATGCAGCATTACTCCTCCGCGTTCACCAATCCAACTTCAGCATGGAGGGTTTTGTCGAACGGCCGAGCCTCGAAGAGCTTGTAGCCCTGGGACGCCGCATGAACCTTCCCGTCTTTGAAGACCAGGGAACAGGCCTGGTTGAATCGCTCGAGCCGTATGGAATCTGCGGCGAACCAACACTTGCAGACAGCATCGGCGCAGGCTGCGATCTTGTTGCCGCGAGCGGGGACAAGCTCTTCGGTGGGCCCCAGTGCGGAATCCTCGTCGGACAAAAGAAACTCGTGGATACGATCCGCAACAGCCCCCTCTTTCGCACCTATCGAGCGGACAAGCTCAACTACGCGGCGCTTGAAGCAACCTTGCACCAATATCTTGCCGAGGCATCGGATGAGATCCCGGTCCTCAGGATGCTTGCCATTCCAGAGCAGGCGCTTGCGATGCGCTGTACGCAGATGTCTTCTGCAATCCGCAACGACGCACTTACCAGCGAAGTTGTCGCCGTGGAAAGCTTGCTGGGCGGCGGCACAACTCCGAAAGCACGGGTCAGAAGCTTCGCGCTCGCCCTCAAGCATGTCGCGCTCCATGCAGACGCTTTGTTGTCTGCGCTGCGCCAGCTCGGCCGCCCCGTGATTGGCCGCATCGAAGAGGACCGGGTTCTGCTGGATCTGCGCACCGTTGAGCCTGGAAACGATGCATACATCCTTGACGCATTGAATGCGCTGACACCGCTGGATGAACCTGGGCCGAGCGGGCAAAGTTGATATGGACGAGGAAACGCTTCCAACGGAATCAGGCCTAAATTCCACGACGAAAACAATCGTCATCGGCACGGCAGGTCATATCGATCATGGGAAGACGGCGCTGATCCGCGCGCTGACCGGAGTCGATACGGATCGGTTACCTGAAGAAAAGAAGCGCGGCATCACGATTGATTTGGGATTTGCCTCATCGGAAGTCACGGCGCGCGATGGATCGCTGCTGCGCGTGAGCTTCATTGACGTACCCGGACACGCCCGTTTCGTTCGCAATATGCTGGCCGGTGCCGGTGGCATCGACGCCGTGATGCTGGTCATTTCTGCCGAAGAAGGTGTGAAGCCGCAGACCGAAGAGCATCTGGCCATCTGCTCCCTGCTTGGCATTCAGCGCGGACTGACAATTCTGACCAAGATCGACGCAGTGGATGCCTCGAGGCTGAGCGAAGTGCGAGCTTCGGTGGAGAAATTTCTCGCCAAAACTTTTCTGGCTTCGGAGCCGGTGATCGGCGCAAGTGCATTCACAGGAGCAGGACTCGATGAGCTGCGGCATGCCTTGAGCTTGTTCGTCGAGCGCGTTCCCGAACGCAATTCGGAATCCCTGATGCGTTTTCCGCTCGATCGCACCTTTGCGATGAAGGGATTCGGCCCGGTGGTCACCGGCACGCTGATCAGCGGCTCGGTCGAGGTCGGCCAGGAGCTTGTGGTCGAACCGGGAAACAGAAGGACAAAGGTTCGCGGAATTCAGGTACACGGCCATGCGGTGACCCGGGTGGCTGCGGCGACGCGCGTCGCGCTCAACCTGAGCCGCACGGAAGCGGCGGACCTGCAGCGAGGCGATACGCTTGTTGCCCCGTCGACAATCACCGCGGCGGACACCCTGGACGTGGAGATCATTCTTTTGGCGGATGCCCCTGCAATGAAACACCGCGCCCGTGTCCACTTCCATGCATTTGCGTCGGAGTGCATGGCAACAATTTCGCTTTATGACTACCAACGTGTCGAGCCAAATTCCCGGCGGCTCGCGCGAGTGCGATTGAGCAGGCCGATCCTGCTGCTGCCCGGAGACAGATTCGTCTTGCGGCAGGGTTCGCCGATCACCACCGTCGGTGGCGGAGTGGTGCTTGATGCTCATCCTATCCATAAGCTGAAAAAGGTCAGAGCGCACGAATGGCTGCGGCAGATGCTGCATGCTGCGACCGCCGAAGAGCAGCTTGCTTTGCGCGTGGCACGGCGCGGAACTGCCGGGATCACGATGGCCGAACTCTCCGCGGAAACCGGCCTTCAGGCGGAAGCCATGCGCGCACGCCTTGGGGAGACGGTGCGAAATGGGAGTATCTGTTCGCTCGAGAGCGGGTTGCTCCTCACGCGCGAAGCCCTGATGGAGGCATCCGACATCGTGCAAGAGGTAATCGAAAGAATGCTCAGGCCGGCCGGTACCGACAGTGTCAAGCGATCAGAATTGAGGAGCCGGGTTCGTTTGCGATCAGAGTTCGTTGATTTGGCCGTAGACCATCTCGCGAACATGGGGAGGCTAAGGTTCGTGGGCGAAGATATTCTTCCGCCGGAAATCGACCGAGCCGCAACGTCCCGCGAACGGCAGAGGCTTGATGCGATCGACAGCGCCTATCGACAGGCCGGTCTCGCGTCGCCTTCGCCCGCAAATCTGGGTACTGAGCTCAGCCTCAACCCCGATCAGATGCGGCACCTCATCACGATCCTCCTGCGCGAAGGCCGACTAGTTCGGCTGGGCGATGACTCTCTGTGCGTTCACCTGGATGCTCTCGTCGCGTTGAAGAAGAGCGTCCAGGCATTGCGCGGGCAAACGCTCGACGTCTCCCAATTCAAGCTCCTGGCCGGAGTCTCGCGTAAATACGCGATCCCGTTGCTTGAGTATCTGGATCGTGAGAGGGTAACCCGCAAGCAGGGTGACCGGCGGATGGTGCTGTAGGCTGCCCCACAAGGCCCGGCGGCACGGTAAATTGTCTCCTCCGAAAGTTGGGCTCTGCCTGCGAATCCGCCGTGGTATAGTCCAGTTCAAACAGGCGGTTCGACCGTGGCTGACCCCGAAACCAAAATCAGGATTGTTGAAGACGCGGACGCAACCGGCGAAGTCGCGGATGTGTACGATGAGTGGCGTCGCAAGTCCGGGCGGCAGAAAGTGCCCGGCATTCTGAAGTGCTTCAGCCACCGGCCCGATTTCCTGCGCGATGTGCTCAAATTCGGCGACACGGTTCACTTCTCTGAAGGTCATCTGAATCGAAGGCAGAAAGAGGCCATCGCGAGCTGGGTTTCGTATCTGAACCGGTGCCCGTATTGACTGGATT